>CAVTJS010000001.1:0-1070724 GCA_963735145.1 Bryobacterales bacterium
CCGAGTGAGGTTCTTCAAGAACGCGACCTTCTCCTTCGATGGCGTCTTTTCCCCTTGGGGAAGATCCCAGGGATTCAGAGTTTCGTTACCGTCGAGATTTACTTCGATCACTCGGCCACCCATGAGCTCCACAAGGGGCCGGTAGGAGTCGCCGCGCTCCAGGATAGAGATCTGCGCGCCCGTCCGGCCCAGCATGAGCAGCAGCAGCTGAGCCATGAAAGTCTTACCTCCACCGCTTTTCGCCATGATCAGCATGTTGGCATCGCCCAAGCTTGCATCGAACGGCGAGAAGGGCACCATCTGGCGGGATGGGGTTTCGAGCAAGATCGCCGCTGAGGTCAATCCCTGCCAGGGGACTTCAGCCGGCAACAAGTCGGCCGCGTGCAGAGTAAGGCACTCCTGCTCCCGCTTGGTCTCTTCTGCCATCCCCGGAAGCGTCCCGACATAAATCCGCTTTTGGGCGAGCGTCTCCGGTATACCGCGTGCGCCATTCATTCGAGCCACCGCGTGGAGGATGCGCTGGCGCCGGTCTGCAAGAATACGCTCGGCCTCTCTCCGCTCCATTGCGTTGCGGATCGGGTTGGACGTTCGCAAGCCAACAAGCAAACTGAGTTGACACACCTTCAACGAACTGGACACGACATCCTGCAGAGTCTGGATCAGTTGTTCCTGGGCGATCTGTGCCTCGACATTGATCTTGAAACCACCATGGATGTCTCTCTGTGCCGCCTGCATACGGAGAAGACGTCGCTTGTATGACCGCATGATCTTGCTTTGATCCGGAATCGCGATCTCCGCGCTGATCACGAGCGGAAACTCCTGCGCGACTAGCTCGCGCGTGATGCCTGGAAATGTTGCATCCGGCATTTCCTTGACGCTGACCCAGGAGTACAGAAGACCGCCGACCTTCAAGTGGTCGTCCTGTTCGTCCTCGATGTTGACATTCGCGATTTGCGCCCGCGCGCTCTCGTAGGCCAGGCCCTGCTTATAGGGCCGCGTATCCTTGGCGAGCGGATTCAGTGCCCGCTTGACTTCGAGGAACATCTCCTGATCGGTCATGCGCCGCGGTTGCATTCCCGTAGCCTCGAGCGTGGCTTGTGCACCCGCCATCAAGCTCTCAAACTCCGATAAGAAGTCCTCATGTTCGCGCAGCGTTCGCTGGATGCATTTGTTCGCCGAGAGGCTCCACTTGTTCGCTTTCTTGCGTGTCTTTCGCCACTCAAAATCCGAGCTGTCGTGGTGGACGTCAGGGTTCCAGATGAAGTACACGTGAAATCGTCGCTGCAGGTAGTGTCCCTCCTGCTCGCGCAGGTTCCACAATCGGAGGCGCTCCCGATCGAGGGCCTGAAGAACGGCGTTCTCGACTCGCTGTTCCTTCACGTAGCGCTCGGTCAGGTCACCATGGCCGTCCGTTACTTCATATCGAACCTGCATCCGCATCGATCTTTCGGGCAAAGAGCGCACCAGCGCCTCCAGCACTTCTTTGGTTCGATTACGCGTCTCATCCGCATGAAAGAATGTGTTCAGTCCACTTGCTTCATAGCCGGCTACGAAGCAACCGTTTGTGCGGATGATGCAGCCGTCCAGATAGTCTCGAACCGGCAGGAGCTCGCAAAGTGCCGGCTGGCGCAGAGAATCTTCCCATTGGCGAAGGGTCACAGGCATTTAGGACTCCTCCGCCGTCAGGTATTCCACCCGTTGTTCTGAGTCCCGTTCCAGGGCGCAATACACATGCGGCTTCATATGAAACATCAGCCAGTCCTGCAGGTATCCGCGCGGTTTCCCATACTTGAATACGATGAGCGCCGGAATGCTCAACACCGGAACCACGTATTGCAGGAAAATATTCATGGGGATACCGAACATCTCCCGCTGCAAGAATCGGCCGAACATGTTCATCACGACTGCCAGGCCGAGGATCACGAACAAATCCTCGAACTCCATGTACAGAAAAGTCACTTTCGTCGCGAGGTTTCTTGGGACTGGTGTCACCGTAACTGCCATGAATCCTTCCCCCTTGTTGTTTCGACAACTCGCATCGAGGTAATTCCTTTCACCTAACGCCTGCCGTGCCTCTTGTCACGAAGAATTCGCCGAGCCGGAGCAGGCCCGAGACCATGAGACACAGGATGGCTCCCAGGAAGTGCCGCGTGTGGCTGAACTGGTGGTGGACCTGCTGCTCGAACAGCCCTCCAAACTTTAGTGCCCCCACGGCCACGTGCATTCCGGCGTAGACCGGCAGAATGACATTCGCGAACCAATCCACAAGGTTCAATAGCGAGTTCCAGTAGAGATCCGGGTTATTCCATCCGAGCTGACCCGTAAACTTCTCGAACATGCGTAAGAGGCCGGAGACCATCAGGCACATTAGACCTCCGTAGGCCCAAGCCGAGTACAGATGGTGATAACCTCGTGCGAACTGGATTACCGCGAACGCGATGAAAAGCGCTCCCAGCGTCGGCATGATCACGTTGCCGGCCCAGTTGGTCAGGTTCAGGAGTCCGTTGTAGAAAGACATATTTCTTGCCCGTTACATCATTGTCGTGATCAGCTTCCAGATGGACGAGACTGTCAGCAGTCCCAGAGTTGCGCCGACCATTGGCAGTACCGGCCTGTGTGACACGAAGTTCCAGATCGCTCCGATCACGGCTAGCCCAGCGGCGATGGGGCAGAGCGTCCCTGCGAGATAATTCCATAAGCTATCGAGCACATCCGCGGTGGCGGTTGACGCGCCACTGTTGTATCGGTTAATCAGGTTTAGCGTTGTTTGAATCGCGAGAAGGAACATTGCGCCGAGAATCGAAGGAAGCGGATGCCCGCCCTGAACGGTGTCGAGTATGGCTCGCAGGACGAAGAATGCCGCGAAGGAGGTAGCGAGCCTGGTCAGCAAGAAATTCTGCACAAAGTTGGCGAGGCCGCTTTGGAGGTTCGCCATCCAGCCGGTACCGATGCCTCCGCTGGGCAAAGACGCAGGTACTCCGAACGAAGGGAACCAACTGATGAGCTGTGGCAGAGTGAGAAACACGATCGCCCAAAACATCCACTTCGCAAAGTTCCCCCCAACCAAGGCGTCAGGGACGGAGCCCTGCCGCAGGCCGAGACCCGCTAGCACCAGGCAGATGATGGCAGCCGAGGGCGCAAGCAGTAGCATCAATCTCATGAAATCCGTAATCAGTTGTGGAGGGGCCATAGTCGTTACCTTTCAAACAGAAATAGGCAGACGCCGCTGGGTCTCCTCAGCCGCGCCTGCCTGAGCGTAGGGTTAAGTGACTCCGGCGGTGCCTTGGGCAATCCAGTATTCGAGCAGTCGGGTCACGCCTGAGACCATCAGGAGTCCGATTGCCGTGAACACCCATTTGCCGAATCCGCGGCCCATGGCGAACGAACCGATCGCCATGAGCGCAGCTCCACCGGCGCCGACGGGGGCGATTACATTGCCGATCCAGTTGATCAGGTTCAGGAAGGTACCTTCGGGTTGCGTACCTTGTTGACCCTGGACGGCCACGTTGACCTGAGGGGCCGTTCCCAGATTCTGGGCCATCAAACCCACCTGCATCACCAGAACGAACATCGAAAGAACGACGGCGACCATAACTTGTTTCCGCCGAGAATTTTGCGTCATCGGGATTACTTGCTCCTTTCTTCCCCGCTTGGGGATGAGGAAAAAATAACCTGATTGGAAATCACGCGCAAACGAATCTTACGCTGTGGAATCTCGCTGGATGTGGAGGGAGTAGGGCAAGCGGACCCGAAAAATACTGCCGCCGGCAATTCTCCTGGAGCGCGCTATCGAGACCCATTACTTGCGGTGGAAGGAATGGTACCAGAGAATCAGGTCCGTCAACGTGAGGCCTCGCCGAGTCTTTTCTCGTCGCGGGCTGGGATTCTTAAACCCAGCGGAACGTGCGTCGGGGATCCGGGAACCTCGGAAGAAAGATTCTCAGCGTCGCAATGACCCAGAAGAGGGTCGAGATCAGGATCAGAAAACCTTCCGCCTTGTTTCGGGTCTCGAAGTCCACGGACGGCATCCACTTCCAGAATGGATTCCATTTCAAGAGGTATAAGAAGCCGGAGTAGAGGAAAAACGCCATCGCGAGGCGGCAGGTTTTTTGAACCCAGGATGGTTTCTTCGCTGCCGGCCCCTTCAGGATGAGCCACATCGCAACCGCAGCAGCGAACAGCGCAGGCCAAGAAGACATACAGCTCTCCTCAGCACTACTTTAACCCGATCCGGAGGACCCGCCAAATGACTCGGTGGCGCCGTTCCGCCTCCAACGTGAACCTACTGCTGGTCAGGTGGGGTCTGCGCGATTTGGGTCTTCTGCTGCTGCTGATACATCTGCGTTAGCTCTTGCTTCAGTTCCAGCAGCTCCCGCAGTTCCTGCGCACTCGGGGTAGAGGCGTTAGCGTAGCTCGGATTACTGGAGGGAACCTGACCGCCTGGCGACGCGCCAGCGCTCCCGCTGCTGGCGGGCTTGGCCAGTACGATAAAGAAGCGTGTGTTGCCTGGTACCGTCACGACGATGTTCTGGCGATAGGCCAGTTCGTTCAGTTGCTGTTGTCCCGCGTTCGCTACATTGTTTGCGACCTGCCCCCGCAGCAGAACGTTATTCGAGAACGTGTCAGTGATCCCGGTGCCGGTTTGAACGCCAACCGTTGCGGCCAGAATTGTGCCCACGCCAGTCAGGCTTCGAACCAGAAATTTCTTGCCCGTATTACGGCCGGTAACCTCGCCCCGGAGCGGCTGATACTGCAATCCGACAGCGTGCCCCTCAATTTTCTGCGTGGTCTCATCTGGCAACTGGATCGAATGGAACTGGATTCCGACGTAGCCTTGCTCGTTAACCTGGCTAAGCTCTCCAAATGCCTTTGATCCCGCCGGAATCACAGTCTCGCCGTCGCGCTCATAGTTGTATTCGATGGCGGCAACGACGGGTGTCTTGACCGCGGAACTCACTGGCGTCTGCAACCGAGCGACAAGCCGAGTCCCAGCCGGAAGTGCCATAAACTCCGAGTTCCGTTCAAGCACTGCTGGTTGGACATTGCTCACCGCGGGAGCAGATCCGCGCGTCCCCGACGTCGCGCTGACGAACACCAGCGACGCCTTTGTGAGCTTCTCGGTATTCGGAACTGGTGGAGGTGGTGTCTGTTCTGGAGTCTCCGAAGGAAACTGAATCCTGTTCAAAGCGTAATCTTTCGGCTCCGGACGGGGAACCTCGGGCGGCGGCTCCGGAAGAGTTCCAAAAGAAGGACTTGCCTGCGCTAACATGCGCTGCTTCGCCGTATTGCGGATGTCCTCCGGACTCAGGCTACCGGCGTTGTCGTCCGGGCGCCGAGTGTCGGCGCTCAGTAGAGGCGTCACCGAGTGGCTTGTATCCGGGTTCTCTGCGCCTCGCCCGCGGCCGAGATTGGGATGGTCCGCCCTGCCGATGTCCTTTCGGCTGTTCGGTGTCGAGAACATTGCAAAGAACGCGAGTGAAAGCACGACCGTCAGCCCGGCCAGCAATAGAAAGCTTTTCGTTCGGTCTTCTTTGAGCTGTTGCCGTTTGACGTTAGTCTTGGCCTCCCCCTGCATAGACCGCTGCATGATTTGCCGAAGCTGCGCCGCCCATCCGGTTGGCTGCGGCTCATGCACCTCTGCCGCCTCAGTTTCAACCTCGTGCTCGACGTGGATATTTTCGTCGCGGTCCTCTGCCGGTTCGATTCGCCTGGTTGTGTCATCGGACTTCATGCGCTGAACCTCCTCGAAAACTGCTGATTCCGAAACCGATCGGCGCGAGCGCCGGAAGATCAACCGCGCCCGAATCGGCGACTTGCAAGAAGAGCGTCTCGTTCGATTCCTTGAAACTTGGCCTTTCAAAAACCACAACTCCATCCGCCCGCTGTCCGGCGCCCAAACGCCTCGTGCTCAATCGGAAATCGATTACGCGCAACTGCTCCGCCGTTGTCCATTTTTTCTTGACCTTGCCTCCAAGCTGAACTTGTGGCGGCAGAATCTCGATCGCATGGTTCGCCGGGTTCACTACGGAAAACAGAACAACGACATCCTGTCCCTGGTCGAGCACCTCGCTGACGCCCGCTTTGATTCGCGGTCCGGCATCGATCTGGCCTGGATGCTGCGCATACAAGACCGGAAGCGACGCCCGTTTCTGGCGGTCGAGTAATTTGTCCAATACCGCGCCTGATTTCTCGTCGACAGCGCTCGAAGTATCGACAGACGCTGCCTTTATCAGCCCGGCTAGTGACGTCGCCTGTGGACCAATCGACGCCAACTCGGGCGGCTTGCCTGAGACATCAAGCTTCTGCGTTTCAGCGACCAGTGATGCAGAAAGAGGACTCTCCTCGACGAGGAAGCTTCCTCCCGTGGGCTTGCCGTACTTCAACAACACATCTACCGTCTGCGTTCCGCCGCTCTGCTGACCGGAGCTGATCAGCAAGAGATTCAGTTGGTGCCCCAGAGTCGTCGTGATCAACAGGTTCGTCTGCGCCGGTGCGGCGGAAACTGGCTTTACGGTCACGAGTTCCGGCTCATGTTCCGAATGCTCAGCCTGGAAGCGTTCTGGATCCCCAATGACAACCGAATTAACGGGCTCTGGCATCCGAATCGAGGTAGCTACTCGCGGACTCAGCCGAAGCGTGATCACCTTCTCATCAAGGCTGGCGCGCGTTAGGGTTACCGGATCAAGCTTTGCCCCGCTGCCTACGGGCGCGATGACTACCGCTGGTGTTGGCCTCGTCGGACTCTGCTTCGTTTGTCCCGAAGCGCTTCCCAGCAAGATCAACATGCAGATGCAGGCCGTTAGATGGCGCATACTATTTCCCTCCTGTGCGCCTCAATTCGGCGCGATACTGTTGTCCAATCCGTTGAACGTAGGTGTAAACCTCTTCCGACGAATAGTCGAGCCCCCGCGCGAGAACTGGCTGCTCGCCGGCAGCATAGGCTGCTATGACCAGACGAAGGTCGCCATGGAACAACTCTTGAAGCTCCGCCAGGTATGCGACCCCACCACGAACGTTTTCGTGAATATAGAACGGATGGGCGACGCCGAAGTGCTGCGCAGTCGCAGGCATCAGTTGCATCAGGCCCATCGCGCCCTTCGATGACACGACTCCTGGTTGCCAGGCGGATTCGATTTGAATGATCGCTCGAACGAGGGCCGGTGAAACACCGTACATGCGTGCGTAGTAGCTCACGCACCGCTCCTCGTACTCGCGCACGCTGAGTGGCTCGCCCGCAAATGCGGAGCTCCATGTGATGACAATGCCTAGAAGCGCCGCCGCTCTGCGCATACCGGTTCTTCTCCACGCTCTGACTGGTCGAAATCTCTGCTGTAGTGCTGTGTGTCGTAGACGAGACTCTCGAACCCATCCCTCAGCAGCAGCCGCTTGCGATCATTCTGTGTCTTCGCAATGAGGGGTAGCAACACATCTCGCAACTCGGCGCTAATTTCGTGAACACCTAGGATTTTCAGTGCTTCTGCAAGATCCAACATCTCCGCGATCGAGGGAGGCTTCTCGAGCGTGTAGCCCCGAAGCGCGTGAGCGAACCCAGCAAGCTGTCCATGCAAATCCATGTGGGTTCCGGCCGTCCGCTTTTCCAGGATTCGGGTCTCCCGCTCGATCGAGGGATGCTCGAACCGAAGGTACAGGCTGCGGCGCCGCAGTGGATCTCCAATCCGGCGAACCTCGTTCGATGTCAGCACAACAAAAGGCCGGCTCCTCGCTTTGATCGTGCCGATCTTGGGGATGGAGATTTGCCAGTCACTCAGGATTTCAAGGAGCTCCGCCTCGAATTCCTCGCCCACTTTGTCGATTTCATCGATCAGCAGGACACACGGTTTCTCGCACAGAAGCGCCCGCAGCAGTGGTCCTTCCTGGAAGAACTCGAGCGTATGGAGGTCGCGGCGCAGGGACGCCCATTCCGTACCTGAAGCGGCGCCCTGTGTATTCAGGTAGAGACGCTGCAGCGATTCATCGAACTTGCCAATTGCCTTATCTTCATTGATACCCTCGTAGCACTGAAGACGTTCGATAGTGGTGTCTGCTGCGAGAGCAACTACTTTGGCGAGCTCTGTTTTCCCAGAGCCGGGCGGCCCTTCCGCGAGGACCGGCTTTTGCATTTGCGCCGCTAGATAGATCACCTTCAGCGTCACGGGATCGGTGACGTACTTGGCGGCCTCTAGCTTCTCGGACAACTCTTGGATCGAGGAGAACACTCGTCGGGGCTCCTTGAAGCCTCATACTAAGGCAGAATCATTCTGCGGGCTCCTCAACTTTTCGGTCTCTCGCGAAACCCACCCCTGTGCCGGGCTCTTCGGGAGCCTTCCAATTCAGCGACGAAGAATGAGCCCAGCACATTTTCTTTGCAGGAACCACTTTTACTCATTCCTCTCGGTTCAGACCCGCGTCCAGGAAACCAGGAGGTCAGGGCCGCCGGAGAGTCGCCGTACTCTTTCTCGACGGAACCACTTTTCCTCATTCCTTCCCGGCGAGACCGGCGCCCAGGGAGCCAGGAGATCAGGCTCGCCGGGATGCACTGCACTTTTTTTTCGAGGGAACCAGTTTTCCTCATTCCTTCCGGCTGGGACCGCAGCCCTGGAAGCCAAGAGATCGGGCTCGCCGGGATGCACCGCACTTTTTTTCAAGGGAACCACTTTTCCTCATTCCTTCTGGCTGGGACCGCAGCCCTGGAAGCCAAGAGATCGGGCTCGCCGGGATGCACTGCACTTTTTTTCAAGGGAACCACTTTTCCTCATTCCCTTTGTTTCACGGACGCCGTTGGCCGCACCAGACTTTCTCCAGCAGTTCTTCCTCTAGCTCTTCGCCGCAAAGAGATAGCGGAATTCTGGCAGTACGGAAAACGGGCGCGTCGGTGCTCCGACTCCTTCCGCCAACATCCTGATACGGTCCTCGCGAAGGTTGCCTAAGAAATGGCACCCCTCAGAGAGATGCCGAACTCTTAGCGGATTAAACCCCATCAGCCGTGCGCAGGTCGCGTCCGCCGCGACAGGATCATCGGCAAGCACGATCTTTCCCAGTTGGCGAGCGCTTCCTTGAAGAGGTCCATTGCCTTCCATTGCAGTAATACCATCTGCGATCACGAAGTGAATCGGAACCGTCGCGCAGATGTCGAGGATGCTTTCGTGAATTCCACTCCAGTGCAGTAAGTTCTTCGGCCAGCCATACTTCATTCCCGGCACGATACCGAACATATTCTTTAGGCTGAGGGTGACCCCTGCCCAGTGATGCGTCTTCACCTTGGGCATTGAGACAACGAAGTCGGCATCGAGAACCGAGCGCGGCAGCCACAGCTCTCCGAGGCCGCTGTAATTGGCTTTCAGCTTCACTTTCCTGAGCTCGTCGCGGTTCAGATCCACGAACTCGATCTGCCGTTCGCTGAGATGCGGCTTCAGACCCGCGGACTGCACCACGAGTTCAGTGTCCCGTTGATGTCCCGGGCCTTCGCCGATCACAACACGGGCGGCGCCGAGACGAAGGAACGATCGTGCCGCCGCGCCGACAAGGGTTGCGCTCGTATTTACGGGTCCCGGCAAATCTTCCACCAGATTTGGTTTGAGAAGAATCGACCGGCCCAGCACTTTTAGCCGGAACAACCGCAATCCATCCAGAAGCAGCGCCTCGATCTTCTCTGAGTACTCGTCCGCATTCAGCACCGCAACTGCCGAACGGGGTCTCCGATACGAGACAGAGTGCTTCGGCCAAACCCATTCGGCCGTTATCCCAACTGTCGCGGCCACACCCACTGAAGAGCCAAGGAATCGTCGCCGATCGAGCTTCATCGCAGCACCACGAACGGATGAATCATCTCGCCGCACTTCAGCGCGAGGAGCCCGGTGGCGAGTGTGGCATTGTTCCGGATGTCGCGGCCGTCTCCCATGATCGTCGCCAGCCTATTCTTCAGCGCCTCAACGGACTCCTGGTACACGAACAAGCTGAGAATGCACCACGCAAGGCTGGAAACAGAATCGATGCTGTCCGCCTCTTTCTTTAGCCACACCAGGCTTCTTTGAGTCAGCTCACTTCGTGGCTCGTCCTGCAGCGCCAACAGCGCGATTGCCGTCGCCTCAACATGAGCGCGTAGCGGTACCCCGTACACGACGCTGTTTCCAGAGTTCCAACCTCCGTCGATGCACGCACGATCCAGAAGCATATCGACACCCAGATGGATTCGTTTTTCGGACGCCTCGGATCGATTGCAGACCGTGAATTGCTTGATTGCGATGACGCTGAACGCGGTGGGGATGACCCAACTTGCGGAGCCCGAAATCCAGGGCCAACCATACTTATCGGGATCGAATTGAACGTTACGATCGGATGTTTTGAATTTCCATCGCCAGAACCAATGCCCCTCTTTGCCTCGCGCTTCCAGCAACCATCTCAACGCTCTAATGCTGGCGTCGGATATCTCATTCAACATCGTCAGAGCGCAGAGGGCGAGAGCCGTCGTCCATGCCCCTTCTGAGTCTCCTTGAAAAGCCGGCCACCCGCCGTCCGAAAGCTGCGACTTCCTCAAGAAGCGAAGCGTCAAAACCGCGTTGCCACGGCTGGCGGATCCGAGCGCAAGACCAGCTAGACAGGTCGCTTCCACACTTGCTTGTTTTGAGCTGAGGAAGCTCCAACCGCCAGAAGGCAGTTGTCGTTGACGTAGCGTCTTCTCAATGACAGAAACCTCCGCTGATCTGCCCATGGCCAGTTATCGCCGAACTTGCGTCGCTGGTCAAACGGAGGAGCAATCGAAGAGGAAGCAGGCCACGAACTGAAGAGGACCATCGCATTCATCGAGGCTCCGATCTCTAAGAATCCTCGGATGAGGGCCAGCTTCGTTTGAAAAGATTTGGCAGTCGTTGTACACATAATCATTCGCCACCTGAGGACCGAGGTTGGCCCTGGCGACGTGCTGACGCTCGACGAGGATACGAGGACTTTGAAGTGGAGGATGGTACGGTGAGCGCTGGAAATCAGGCATTCGCCAATAGAGAAATCATGGACATCAAGGCCGCCGCCAATTACCTTGGCGTTTCGCGGTCGCACCTGTCGCATATTCTCGCCGGAAAGGTCGCCGGCGTTCCAGCCATTCCGCATGTTCGCGCCGGCCGCCGCGCGCTAATCCGCCGGGTCGTGATTGACCAGTGGTTGTTGGAGCAGGAGCACGGCGTCGCATCGAGCATGGCCCAGTGATACGATCTAATCACCCCGAATCAACGCCTGCGCCTCACAAGGAGAATCTATGAGACGCAGGAGATTTCAGAAAGGCAGCTTGCAACTTCGCAAGCATGCAGATAGGAGAGTATGGGTGGTTCTTTACTACGACGAAAAAAGCGAACGGCGCTATCACACACTCGGCTGGGCCTCAGAAATGAACAAGGGTACGGCTGACGAGAAGCGCCAGGAGTTCATGCGCGAGATCAATGGCGGCGCTCGCACGACCGGAGCGACCCGCCCGCCCACAGTAACAGAGTTCCTCGAACAGGTTTACTTGCCGTTCTACCTCGGCAAGTGGAAGGAATCGACCGCCGGAACGTCGGAGAACCGCCTCCGGCATCACATCGTAAAGGAACTCGGCCCCCAGCGCTTGGAAGACCTAACGTTGGCGCCGCTTCAGCAATTCCTGGAGCGGAAGGCGGCATCCGGGCTGTCATTCAGCGTCGTGGATCACCTTCGATGGGACATTTCTTCCATGTTCGAGATGGCGGTTTCCGAAAAGGTGATCTCGGTAAACCCAACTGCGGCGCTTTATACACCAAAGACAGCCAAGCGCAGCGACAGCAAGACGATGTCCGCTCAGCAAGTCGAACTGGCACTGGGCGCAGTCGAATGCCGGGAGAAGGTAATACTCCGGCTTGCTGTTTTCGCTGGGATGCGCCCTGGCGAGCTCCTGGCCGTTCAGCGGGAACATGTCAAACCGGACGCCTCGGTGATCGAGATCCGCCGGCGCGTCTATAGAGGGAAGTTCGCGGCTCCAAAGAACGGTTTGGTCCGTACAATCGCGATCCCTCCCTCGACTGCGGCGCTGCTTCGCGATTGGATGGAGAAGGCGGTGGACCAGAATCCCGAAACGTACGTGTTTGCGGGTGAGACTGGCCAACCGCTCTGGCGGTCTTCCTTGCTCGAGGATCACATAAGAGCCAAGTTGGAACCGATCGGCTTGGGTTGGGTAAACTTCCAGGTGATGCGGCGGACGCATGCCAGCCTCGGGCATCACGCCAAAGTGGATCCGAAGGTGTCGGCAGACCAGCGCGGGCATGGCATTGGAGTAGCTCTCGATGTCTACACTAAGTCGAGTATGGAGGATCGGGCGACCGCCGCGAAGCAGCTTGAGGACTCGGTTCTCACCAAGGCTGTTCGGGCGCGAAAGAGGTCCGCGTGATTCTTAATGGAGGGCTATGGAGGGTGTGTTTTTAAGCTGTCTGTAAGTTGTTGATTTTGGAGCGGGAGACGGGACTCGAACCCGCGACGTCCAGCTTGGGAAGCTGGCATTCTACCACTGAATTACTCCCGCGCTCGGGTTTAACAACTACATTGTCCATAATACCTCGTCTACAATGCCTCCTCGCAGGCCAAACTGTGTTTAACAAACGGGCTGCAGCAGCCCCCGACCCTGCCTCACGCTATAATTCAATGGAATGGATATCTACGAGGAGGTTGTTCGCCTGCGCCGCCTCGGCCAGAAGTGCGCCCTCGCCACTATCGTCCAGGTGAACGGCTCCATTCCCAGCTACGAAAGCGCTAAGCTGCTGGTGCGTGAGGACGGCTCCATGATCGGCACCGTCGGCGGTGGCTGCGTGGAAGCCGAGGTCTGGAACGCCGCGCGCGAAGTGATGGAAACCGAGCGGCCCGCGCCAGATGAACTTCAGCCTTGGCCAGGACGCCGCCTACGACAACGGCCTCATCTGCGGAGGACAACTCAGCGTGTTTGTCGAGCCCGTGGTTCCTCAGCCCCGCGTCTTCATCTTCGGCGCCGGTCATATTTCGAAGAGCATTTCCAAAGTTGCAGTGCTGGCCGGATTCTCTTCGGTGGTGGTGGATAATCGCGAAGCTTTCGCCAATCGTGAGCGCTTCCCGGAAGCCGACGAAGTTTACGCCGAAGAATACGAGGAAGTTTTCCCCAAGCTCCCCATTCGCGACACCAGTTATCTGGTTATCGTTACGCGCGGCCATCGCGACGACATGCGCGTGCTGCGCTGGGCGGTGGAAACCAACGCCAAGTACATCGCCATGATCGGCAGCAAGCGCAAAGTGATCGGCGTAGTCAAGGAACTGGAGAAGGAAGGCATCGCCCGGGCCGCCTTTGCGCGCGTTTTCGCGCCCATGGGACTCGAAATCGGCGCTATCACGCCCGAAGAAATCGCCGTGTCCGTGGTGGCGGAGATGATCGCCGTCCGCCGTGCGCCGGATTCGGAATGGCGCACCGCCGCTAAATCCATTTTCGCTAGTGAAGCGTCGCGAGCCGTCTTGAAGTGACGCCCCCGCCGTCCATCGCGGGCATCATTCTTTCCGGTGGCGCTTCCCGCCGCATGGGCACTCCCAAAGCTCTGCTTCCATTTCGAGAACGAAACGTTTCTCGACCGGTTGATCCGCGTGATCTCCGCGGTCTGCCATCCGATCATTGTCGTGGTCGGCAAGCACGCGGATCCACATTCGATCCGGCATCCAACGCGGCCGCGATGTTCTGTTCACCGTGAATCCCGATCCGGAGCGCGGCATGCTCAGTTCGCTGCAGTGCGGCCTGGCTCTGGTTCCGCCGGCAGCGGAGGCAGCGATGTTCCTGCCGGTGGATCACCCGCACATCGAAATTTCCACCATCGAAACGCTGGCCGCAAGGTTTCGCGCCGAGCATGCTCCGGTCACCGTACCCACTTACGAGGGCGAGCATGGCCATCCGGTCTGCATCGCACAACCCGTGATCTCTGAACTGCTCGCGCTTCCGCCCGAAGCCAAGGCTAGCGACGTGATTCATCGCCACGTTGCGCAAACCCGCTACGTCGAGGTTTTGGACCGCGCAGTGGTCACCGACGTCGACGATCCGGCCGCGTATGCGGAGTTATTGGCGCGACGCCTATGAGATGGCTGTGGCGCTGGACCCTCCTGGCTTTGCTATTGGTAATCGTCGGTTGGTTTAGCGGCGCCACGGGTCAGCGCGCGAATCGTTTTCGCCCTCGCATCCAGGCCGCGCTTGAAGCCGCGCTCAACCGCCCCGTCCATCTGGGCGCCGTTCACTTGAATCTATTCACCGGCCCTGGTTTTACCGTGGACGACGTCCTGATCGACGACGATCCCGCAGCAGGCATCGAGCCTTTCGCCCACGTCGAGTCCTTGCAGGCGCGCATCCGCTGGACCAGCTTTTTCACCGGCCATCTCGCGTTCTCCAGCCTGCGGCTTTCCACCGGAGAGCGGGGCGACGCTCCCAGCGTCAACGTGGTGAAGATGGCTTCGGGGCCCTGGAACATTCAGCCACTGCTCGACCGGCACACTCCGGGCTGGCGCACCCCATCCGGGCGGCGTGCCCGATATCCAGATCCGCGGCGGCCGCATCAATTTCAAGTTTGGCGACACCAAATCCGTCTTCTACATTAGCGATGCCGACATGGATGTCTATCCCAACGAAAACGGCGAAGTGGTGATCCGTTTTTCCGGTGCGCCGGCCCGAACCGACCAGGCTTCGCAAAACTTCGGCGAACTCACCGCGCGCGGCCTGCTGCACTCCGGCCCAAACGGCGAGAGCGAGCTCAGCATGGGCGTGCACCTGGATCGAACCGCGATTTCCGAACTCACCCGCCTGTTCCATGGCAGCGACCTGGGCGTGCATGGTTACGCCTTCGCCGACGCCAAGCTGGATGGGCCGCTTTCCAAGCTAGACATCACGGGCAATCTGAACATCAGCGACGTCCATCGCTGGGATCTGATGCCGGCGCCCGGCGAAGGCTGGACGCTCAACTATCGCGGCCTCCTGAATTTGACCGGCCATCATCTGGAACTTGCCACCGTTTCGGCGACGCCCGCGCAGCCCGATCCAGTCTCGGTCGAATTCCGCTTAGACGACTATCTCACCGCTCCGAAATGGTCCGGCAATCTGCAATTCCGCGATCTGCCCGCCGCTTCGCTGGTGGAAACCGCGCGGCATTTCGGCGCGCCATTTCCGCCCGGCGTCCAGGTGGAAGGCAAAGTCGAAGGCGGCATCGGCTACTCCAGCCAATCGGGCCTTGAAGGACAGTTGGCGCTGGCCAGCGTGGCGGTGAAATTTCCGCAAGGCGAGTCATCGCAGGTAAGCTCGGTGCAGTTCGACTCCGCGCAAGTTCAAATTTCGAACGGCACCGTGGTGCTCGCGCCTTCGGATGTGGAGATGGAAGACGGCCAGTCCGCCCAGATCGAAGGCGAGTATGCGTTGGACAATAGCCACGCCGCGTTCCGCATCAGCACGCGACAGCTGGCGGTGGGCGCCGGCCATTTGCTGGATGCCGCCGCCGTCCCGCTGCTCGAGCAGCTTCATCAAGGGTCCTGGAAGGGCTGGATTTCATACGAAAAGATCGCCGAAAATCTCGGCATCTGGTCCGGCCAGTACGATCTGCAAAATGCGGTTCTTGAAATTCCCGGTCTGGCCTCGCCCGTTCGGCTGGCCTCGGCGACCGTGCAGATGAACGACAGTGGGTATCAGCTCACTCGCATGCGTGGGCGCGCCGGCACGGTGAAGTTCGAGGGCGATTACCGGTACGATGCTTCGGCCACGCGTCCGCATCGGCTGCGCCTTACCATTCCAGAGCTGCAGCTGTCCGAAATAGAGCCCTTGATGCTGCCCGCCCTGAACCGCGATGAAGGCTTCCTGGCGCGCGCATTCCGGCGCGATCATCCTCTTCCAAAGTGGCTGCTGGAGCGCGATGCGGATGTCAGCCTGCAAGTGGCGAATCTGATGAATGGGGAGGCGCCGCTCGGAGATTTGACCGCGCACGCGGTATGGCGCGGCCCGGCCATAACCGTATCCAACCTGGACTGGCATTTGGATAGCATGCACGCTACCGGGAAAATGTCCGTGAATCTTGCCAAGGCTGCGCCGTCGTACGACTTGAACGGCAGCGTCGAGAATTTCGATTATCGCAACGGCCAGTTGGATATTGACGGCGAACTCGAAACCCGGGGTATTGGGGCGGATTTGCTGATGAATCTTCGCTCCAAGGGGACGCTGGACGGACGCGGAATCATGCTGTCGCCCGACGCGGAGATGCGCGAGGTCTCCGCTTCCTATCGGCTGAGCGGATCGTCGGGCATGCCCCGGCTGCTGCTGTCGAACGTCCAGGTTTTGCAAGGCGCCGAAACGCTGGTGGGCCAGGGCGCCAGCCAGCCCGACGGCCACCTCGTGCTGGAACTGGCCAGTGGACGCAGGCAGGTCAGACTGACGGGGATGCTGCTGCCGGTCCATCCCGAGCCCGCGCCCGCGCGGTAGTTACGGAAGGCTCGAGGGCGCTGCTGCCGGTTTCGAATCCGGCGACGCTTTGCTCTTCCCCGCCGGCTGCTTGCGGATCTGAGCGAAATACTGCTGCACGTACTGCTGATACGCCAGCGGAACTTCGTCGCGGTTGATTTCCCCGCCCGCTTCCACGTGCGTGGCGTTGCGCTGCGAATATTGCGTCTTCAACTGCTGCTTGCCGGGCGAAACCTCCACCATCACCTCGCCCGAGATGTTGGCGGCGCGCTTGCCGATAATCTCGCTGAGCTTACCCATCGCAGCCAGTTCGGCGGCCTCGCGCGCGGCTTTGTCACCATCCTGCTTGCCGATGCCGCTCTTGCCGTCCGGCGAATTGGGTTGATTGTTGCTGCGTCCTTCGCTCTTGCCTTGCGAAGCTTGCTCGGTCCCGCCCTGCTGCTGCTCGCCTTCGGCTTGCGAATCGGCGCTGGCATCGGCCTGCTCCTGGCCCGGCGATTTCGGCGCGCCTTCCTGCTTCTCGCCTTGCTGGGAAGAGCGCGCGCTCGACGATTGCGAAGAATCCCTGGGTTGTCCGCCACTTTGTTTGGACTGCGGTTTCATCTTGGCCAGCAGATTCGATAATGCATCGCGCAGTTTGCTGGACAGGCTGGAGTTGCCCGATTGGCTTGCATCCTTTGCGTCTTTAGCTTCTTTCGCATCCTTGGAACCATTTTGCTGGCCCGATTTCGAATCAGCCCCGGCCGATGCATTGGCGTTCGCGTCGCTCGGAAGCGAAGATTCCCCCTTTTCGCCGGAGTCCAACGGATTGCTTCCCGGCGGCAACTCCTCGCTGTTCTTGGCGTCGGCTTTGGCCGCGCCATCCGGCGATGTGCTGGCGTTGTTCGGATCGGGATCCTGCACGGACTGCAGTGCGGCGTCGCTGGCAGGATCTCGATCGTCAGTCTGCGCTTGCCAAGGATCCTTGGATGCGCCTGGATCGCGACGGCCGTCGGGGAGACGTTGGCCGGGCCGTGCGTTGGCCACTTGCGGTGAAGTTCCGAATAGACCGTCGAAGTTGATGTGAACCAAAGGCGACCCGAGGTCCAGACTGCGATGCACGCCGTAACGCAATCCGAACATTCCGAACGCAACCGCCACCAAGGCCAAATTAACGTAAGCGGTTCGCGGCATCCGGAACGGCACGCCCTGCTGGACGTCAACCGATTGCGCCACGTCCTCGGCAACCTGCCGCTGCTGCTCGACAAACTCGCGCGAATTGGCGCGATCGGGATGATGGCTGAAATAATGGGCGGTAGACAGCGCGTCGTTCAGGCCAAGCTGGCGATCGATGAATTGCGCCACCTGGTACGCGGAAAGAAGCTTATCGCGCGAGCGGTACGCGCCGGCTGCAAGGCTCGCGGCAAAGAGCAAGACCAGCCAATACCAGTTGAGGATTTGCGCGCCCACCACCAGGAGCACAATCGCGCCGGCCATGGCGACGACGGCCGCAAACGATGCAGCGTGGATCAGCAGGTGTGCGGCTTGGCGGCGACGGCCGCGCCGGATCAGGTTGTGCAATGCGCTATGCTCGTCACCCACTTAACAATTATTACAGACCGGAAGGGACAATCACAGAACACCAAGCAAGACCAGATGCGGCCATAGAGGAATGGCGGCTTGGCGCGCGGCTCTAAGCAGCGAAGCGCAAGCTTTCGAGCGAGCCCGCATTCTTCTGTCGAATTTCGTACAGCAGGCCCATCGAAACACCTGCGATGGTGGTGGCCGTATTCATGCGGACGTAGGAGGGAAGATCCTCTTGCGACTCGGTAATGAACTCGGCCAGGTAAAGCAGCGAGCTCAGCGGGAGCGCGGAACGCTCCGGGCGATGGTGCCAGCGCACGGCCTCGACAATTTCGGGCGGAAACTTCCATTGCGTCAAAGTCTCGGCGCCCACTTCGCCGTGACAGCGGCCGGAAAGGCACATTTCAACTTCCACGGGCGGACAACCTCCGTCGCTGAGGCGCTGGAAGCGCTCGTGGAACGCGAGCGGCATCATGGCGAAGGCCAGGCGGCCGACATCGTGAATCAAGCCGGCAAGAAACGCCTGCGAAGGATCTATTTTGACCGCTGCGTGCATGGCAACCAGTTCGGCGGTCTGCGCCACATCCAGGCTATGGTTCCACAGTTGATGCGCCTGCGGGGAGGAAAAATTTCCGCGGATGACAGCGGCCAGCAGCACCCGGCGCGCGGTCTCGGTGCCGATAAACGACACGGCTTGAAGAACGCTTCCAATGGGCTGTTGCGGACTGTAATAAGCCGAGTTGGCGGTTTGAATAAGGCGTCCAGCGAGTACCGGATCGAGCGAGGCCACCGCCTCCATTTCGCGAGCTCCCACCTCGGCGTTGGTAATCTGCCGCACCACCTCGCGGGCGGCGCGGGGAAACACGGGCAGCCGATCGATCACGCGGCTGACATCGGCCCGGCTGGTGACCTGCAAATAGGTCATCATGGCCTCCACCGACGAGTTGGTGCACTGATCCAGCGAGTCGGCATCGAACAGCGGCTCGGATTCGAAGAACTGATCGAAATCGTCGCTGATTTCGAGCACGGCCACTATCTTGCCCATGTCCGCATCGGCGATGGGACGCCGTCCCCACAAGGTCTCCAGCACCACTCGCACCTCGTCGCAAATGAAGGGCCGCTCGCCGCGCGCTTCCAGATGCATCTCGGCCAGCAGGCGACGGCGCGACCGATCGTCCACTAAAAGTTCGGGGACGTGATGGGCCAGGGCGGCCTGCTCCACCAGATTTCGATCGGATTCAGAAAGGCCGATCGCGCCCGCCAGTTCGCTCGACCAGGTGGCCACACGCAGGCAATGCGCGCGAATAGCTTCGTCGCCGCGTAGTTCGGTCAGTTCGGCAGCGCGGTTCGACATAAGAATCTCATCGACCGGGGTTCCGGAAAGTGTGGAACTGGGCGCATCGCCATTTTCAGTTCGCTTTCCGTCCTGCCACACCCAAGTCATTGATACAGTTCACCCTCAGGCTCCTTATCGATGACTCAAATGCTCGATTCAAGGAATCTTACCCTAGCCGCCGCATAGGAAAATCGCTGATTCGCCGATTAAGGAAAATGTTTTGGCTGTAATGAAGAACGCAACCCCTCGATCACGCCCTCCCGCCCGGCCGCCGAGTAAGCTTCGAGCAGCGCTCCGACGGCCGGACCGTAGAGGGGGCCAGTGACGCGGACGCCGGCCTCGGAAGCCATCCAATCGCGAAAACGCGCCAGCAGTATCCGGCTATCGAATACGCCACCGGAGTAAGTGACCAGTGCCGACTCTGGGGCTGGGAACAATTGCCCGCGTACCGCCACCGCTAGCAAAGCCAGCTCGCGGGCGGCATCGTCTAAGATTCTTAGCGCCGCGGGTTCTCCGTTTTCGGCGGCATGGTTCACCAGGATGGAAAGACTCGCGACGCGCGGGCGCGGAAATTCGGCCGTGTAGCAGCGATGCAGCAGGTCATTTATGTTTTTCGTTCCCGTGTAGTCCAGCAGCCGGGCGCGCAAGGACGTCGGCACGCCCCAACCCTCCTCCCATCGCAACGCGGCGCGCAGAGCTTGGCGCGCGATCCAGAAACCGCCCCCTTCATCTCCAAAAAGATAGCCCCAGCCGCCGGCCCGCGCGGTGCGCCCTTCCCCGTTGCGCCCCCAGGCGATGGAACCCGTTCCGGCAATCACTGCCACTCCGGGTTCGCCGGCCGTAGCGCCAGCCAGCGCTATCCGCGCGTCGTCCGTTACCAGAGTCCGATCGCTTGCCAGTATTTCGCGGAGGATCGCTTCTTTCTCGGCCGGTCCGCCGCTCAATCCCAGGCAGGCGCCGGTAAAGCGTAAGCCCCCGGCATCTAATCCAGCTTGTGTGCAAGCTCCCTCGACGGACCTCTGAATGGCCTCGATGAACCTGGCTCGGCCCTCGTGCGCGCCCACGTGATTGCATGGTCCGCCACGCCCCACACCGGCTACGCGCCCGGTCTCGTCGCCGATGATCGCGGTGGTGCTGGATTGGCCGCCGTCGATGCCAAGAAAGTAGCAGGGCATCGTTACTTGATCTGGAACAGCCGCACATCGCCCGAAGTGCCGGCGAGCGTCAGTCCCCAGTAGGACGGATAGCGCCGCAAATCGTTGGCGCCCGGATTTTCGGGCTTGATCGCCAGATAATGGATGCCGCGCGCCTTCAATTCCGCGGTGGCAGCCAGGCGCAGGCTGGCGCGTATGGGCTGCTTGGATTCCACCGGGTGATCGGATAGCGCGACCCATGACCCATCCGCGCTCATGCCTTCCAGCTTCATTTTGGCCGCGCCGGTATCGTTCGATGACTCTACCGTTACCGCACTGGCGCTTTGAAGCCGCCCGAAATCGACTTCAATATACATTCCCGGCGCAGCCGGCTGCCAGCTTCGCCAGCGCGTGACCGGACTATTGTCGAAAGCCAATTGGACTTCCCACGGATTCGGATGCGCGGTGAGACGCCAGGCAGGGTCGCGCGGCAACTCAGCCGGGCCATTAAAGACGCGCAGTTCCGCGACGGACCACTGATTGTCGGGCAGGCTGGCAGTTTCAACCACGCGCAATTTACGCAACTCGCGGGGTGCAAAGTCGAATTTGAAAATGCGCGTGGGCTGAAAATCGCGAGTCACCGGCGTCCACAAAATATCCTGCAGCACTTCATTGGAAGCGCTTTCGTAGCCGATCAGCAGATCGCGCGGCAGATACGATTGGCCGCCCTGGCTAATGGCGAAGATCGGCTCGGTAGGGGGCACAATGGCGCCGATCATGCGAGCGGCCTGGTAATCCGGATCCTGGCTGAGGTAGGCGTCTTCGCGCTGCAGCCGCAGCGCCGCCTTCACCGGAACTTTTTCGATGCGAAAGGCGCCGGGCGAACAGTAGAGATTATAGATGGCCGGCCAGCAGGTTATGCAGTGCGCCACCACCAAGGTCGGGAGCAGCCAGCGAATATCAGCCACCGCCAGGGCGAGCGCCAGCGACACGAACGGCACAATAGGAATCAGGAAGCGCGTGCCGACGTTACTGAAGTAGGCCGCTCCGAAGATGGCCGCCGCCAGCAACAGTTGACGTCCCGGGCGCAAGCGCAGCGCGAGCAAAGCCAGCGGTGCAAGCAAGAACAAGGGACCCAGAAAACCCTCCACGTGATCGCCTTGCACCGTGACCTGCAGCGGAATCTGCGAGCGGCTGGCGAGGTTATAGCTGCTCAGATAAGTGCGCCAGCCTTCCTCAAATGAAATGTGAACGTAAGGATTCGGGAAAATACTGTTGGCGAGCGGCGAGACCGGATTAGCCACTTCAATCCAATCCTTCACCATCCACGGCAGCAGGCAGGAAATCGCGATCGCCGAGACCACCAGCACCGGCCGCAGCAGCGGTTTCCGTTCTCGCCACAACTTCCAGGCGACGAAGCCCACGGCATAAGGCACCGCCACAATCGCGGTGTATTTCACCTCGTAGGCGAACCCGGCCAGCAGGCCGATCGGCACCAGCATCTTCGGATCGCGGTTTTCGTCCCAAATTTGCAGCAGATAAAACAGAGCGAACACAACCGCCGCCAGCGCGACGTCGATATAAGCGATGGATGCATCCAGCAGCACGATGGGGCTGGCATAGGTGAACAGGGCCGCTGCCACACCCACGTCGGGACGTCCGAGGCGCTGGCCGTACGAGACGATCATAAACGCCAGCGCTACCAGGAATGCAAAGTGAACCACGCTGGCCGCCGAATGCCGCCCGAAATCGAACGCCATCAGATAGAGCAGCTCGATGCCTTGCGATAAGTTGGAGTAGATATCGGTGGTGATGCGCAGGAATCCGTGGGCCCGCGAGTATTTCAATACCTCACCCAGGTGATAAGACATGCCGTCCGGGCTGTGCTCCGGCGCCAGAGCATTGAAAAATCCGACGTAGGTGAAGGCGGCGAGTCCCACAATGAATATCCAGCGCCACGATTGTGGGAGCGGCGGGAATCGCTTTTCGGAGACGCGAAAAGCGCCGGAATACAGGGCGTAGCCGATGATCGCAAGTCCCAGCGCCAGCAAAATTCCCCGCCGCACCAGCCGCGTGGCGCTCAGGATGAACATGATCGCGCTCAGGCATGCCGATCCGGCGACAAAGGCCAGAAGGCGCTCTTCGGCTGCGTAAAACTTGAGCGATAATTTGCGGAATAGCAGCAGGCCCAACGACCAGGCGGTCCCAATCGTAAATAGCGCGCCGAAGAGAACCGGGATGACGCGGATCACTGCTTGAACCCCATTACTGTTTTAACCCCAGACGCACCAGGATCACACCGAACTTGACGCCGTCCTTGGGCGCGACGTAGATCTTGTCCACGGACATCCCGATGCTGGTGTCTGAGTCCACCGACACCCAGTCCGGCGAAACCGGCTCTTCAAAATGTTTCACGCCAGGAGTGGTGTAACGAACCTTATCGAGCACCCTGCCATTCACCAGGTACGCGATCTCGAGTGGGCCGGTGGTCTTGAAGCCGTCGTCCCAGATAGCAAAGTCCGCGACGAACCGGAGGTTTTCAGTGGAGAGCACCAGCAGTTGAACCGACGGATTCTGCGATGTCCAGCGCCAGGAGGGGTTGTTGGCGGCATAAATGTCTTTGACGATATGCAGGTTCGCGTCCGGATCGCTCATTTCCACCATCATGGCGTCGGGTCCGGGATTGTAGCCCTCCACTGGATGGCGCTGCTCGGGCGGTGGATAGACATCCGGGGGACGATCGCAGCCGGCCACCAGGAGCACGCAGCAGAGAAGCGCAAGAAGTGCGGCGCGCACCGCCCTTTCGCGCGTGGACGCCAGATGACAGGCGAAGCGGATCAAGATCATATTATGGCAGGGCGGCGGCGTGAAAGTGATATTTTATCGGTCGGGGCTCGACCTCATGATTTACATAAAGAGCTTCTTGGCTGGTTTGGGCGCGCTGATCGTCGTGGTGGCGACGATCATTGGATTGGCGATCGCGGCTCCGTTTGTCGTAGAGAAGATGAGATCTCCATCGGGAGGCGGGGTGGGCTGGGTTATGGAAGGTCCGTTCGTATCGATCTGGCTACTCCTGGCCGTCGCCGCACTGTTGGCTGCGGCGATTTCCTTCTGGACTTTCAAGCGGCTGTCGAAAACCTCGGGTGATCGCTCCTGAACCGGCCGCCGCGCGATCGTCAGTGATCCGCAGGTTGCCAGAGTTCCACCGGATTGCCTTCCGGATCGTGCAGCCGGGCAAAGCGCCCGTTGGGATAGCTTTCCGCATCGACGGTCACTTCCAGCCCAGCCGCCTGAAGCTGCGCCACCATTGCTGAGAGGTCGCGCACCCGAAAGTTGATCATCCAGACCTGTGCCGGAGACCCAAAATACGTCGTGTCGCCGGGAAATGGCTCGAAGACGGTGGGGCCGGCCTCCTGCTGCCACGGGAGTTGGTCGTAATCGCTCGGCGTGATGCTCACGCCAAGATGCTGTTCATACCATTGCCGCAGCGCCTTCGGATCTTTGGAGCGGAAGAAGACTCCCCCAATGCCGGTGACTTTCTCCATGCTCCGCAGTATATCGCTGTCGTATCTCTGGCTCGCAACAGGCATTCACGCGGCTCGTACTGGCCGCGCAATCCGGGGAAAGTCCAGTTCGGTGAGCGCAACGTCGTTGAGATAATTCTCGAAAACGTTGAGTGCGACGTGGGCGATCACCTCGATAATCTCCGCGTCGCTGTAGCCGGTTTCGCGCAATTCCACGAGCGAGCAATCGCCCCCGTGGGCCGCCAGTTTGCGAGCGAACCGCAAGACGGCGTTGATTGCGCCATCCGCCGACCGGGCCTCGCGGCTCGCCAAAATTTGTTCTATCGTCAGCCCGAGTTGAGCCGCCTGGTGAGCATGTTGCGCCAGCGAATATTCGCATAGATTTGTCTGCGCAACCGCCAGAGCAATCTGCTCTCGAATCTTAGCTGACAGCACGCCGCTGTCGAGGGCCCGCTTGAATTGGATGTACCCCTCCAACGCGCCAGGCGATTGAGCCATCGTTCGTAGCATGTTACATACAAGACCGCCTTCCCCGTTCGCAGTAACTTCGGTTTGGACTGGAAGAATAGTTTGCACCGCTGTATTTCTCCTTTGAAGATAAATAAGGTTATTCGCCGACATCCTTTCTGACGAACGCTCCCCAACCAGCGTGCGGCTGATTTGCAGATTCATACATTCTTTACCTAACCCGACGTAACATCCCGGTTTTCGGCTCGTCTAAGCGAGTGTAAGTAGTCCGCAGACTGTAAGGAGTTGGAAAGATATGACCGCAAAAACTTTTCTCATGGCAGGTGCCTTGACTCTGTCAAGCCTGGGTATCGCTAACGCCAGGACGTACGACATTAAGCTGGACGCGCCCGCCAAGGCGGGAGCCAACGAACTGAAAGCCGGCCAGTACAAGCTCAAGGTGGAAGGGTCACAGGCCGTTTTCACCGACGCTCAGAATTCGAAGTCCACCGTCACGGTGCCCGTCAAGGTGGAAAACAGCGACAAAAAGTTCCAATATACTACGGTGGAATCGAAGAGCCAGGACGGGATGGACACCATCCAGGCTATCGATCTGGGCGGCTCCAATACACGGCTTGCAATCGGACAGTAACCATTCATCGCGCTTCGATTCCCGGCCCCGTCTTCCACAGGGGCGCGGCTTTGTGCAACAGTAAATTAACGTCAACCGACGAAACGACGGCAGAAGGTGAAACGTCGCACTGATAGCGTCGTTTCGGCGCAGAATCGGCAAGGCCTACCCGCGTCCTCTTGCTAATGGGAGACCAAACTAATGCGCACGAAGCGCTTATATTCATGGACCGCTTGCGTTGTGGCGGGGCTTTTTGGCGCTGCGGCCGGCGCCACGGCGCAGAGCGTCAGCGTCGTTCAGCCCCGCATCACGCAAGCCATCAATAATCAACAGCGCACCATCCTGGCCGGCAATCTTCATCCCAAGGCTCTCGCCGCCGCCTTGGCCGGCAATGACCTAGGGCGCGTGTCGCCTTCTCTCCAACTGCCGTATATCACGCTGACGCTTGCGCCCTCGGCAAGCCAGCAGGCAAGCCTGGACAAATTGCTGGTAGAACAACAGACACCCGGTTCGGCGAATTATCATCACTGGCTTACGCCCGAAGAATATGGGCAAATGTTCGGCGTCGGCGATGCCGATATCGCCACGATAACCCAGTGGGTTCAGCAGCAGGGCTTGCAGTTGGTTTCGGTGGCGCGCGGGCGAAGCTGGATTGCGGTAAGCGGAACAGCGGCGCAAGTGGAGACCGCATTTCAGACCGAAATCCACAGTTACTTAGTGGACGGCGAAACCCACTACGCCAACGCATCGGAGCCGTCCGTGCCCGCTGCCTTCGGTTCGGTGGTGAAGAGCATTCGCGGCCTGAACGATTTCCGGTTGAAGCCGCGGCTGCGCCCGTCTGCTCTTAAGCCAGATCTCACCAAGCCCAATTACACCGACGGGCAGGGTGATCATTATATCGCGCCCGCCGATTTCGCCACTATTTACGACGTTAACCAGTTATATAGCTCTGGAATAAACGGAAGTGGCCAGAAAATCGCGATCGCCGGACAAATCGAAGTCGCACTTTCCGACATTCAGCAATTCCAAAGCATGTTTGATCTGCCGGCCAACGTTCCCCAAATGGTGCTGGTGGGTTCCAGAAGTCCGGGGAGCGACCCCGCATCGGGCGATCTCGCGGAATCGGACCTGGATCTGGAATGGTCCGACGCGGTGGCGCCGAATGCGACCATCATTTTTGTTTATTCCACCGACGTGATGACTTCGCTGCAGTACGCCATTGACCAAAACCTGGCGCCGGTGGTGAGCGTGAGCTATGGTTCCTGCGAGCCCGAGACGCCGGCTTCGGAGTACAACGCGTTCGTCTCTTGGGGCGAGCAAGCTAACGCGCAGGGAATCACCTGGTTCGCCGCCTCGGGCGACGACGGCGCAGCGGATTGCAACGATACCCAAAATCCGGGGCTGGCCGTCGACCTTCCGGGCAGCACACCGTATGTGACCAGCGTAGGCGGCACCGAATACAACGAGGGTACGGGCACATACTGGAGCGCCACCAACAACGCCAACGGAGGGTCGGCGTTGTCTTACATTCCGGAGATGACATGGAACGATAGCGCCGAAGACGGAAGCCCGTCGGCGAGCGGCGGCGGAGCGAGCATCCTGTTTCCGAAGCCTTCCTGGCAAACCGGTCCCGGCGTGCCAGCCGACAATGCGCGTGACGTACCCGACGTTTCACTGAATGCATCCGACGATCACGATCCGCATCTGGTTTACACCAGCGGCAGCCTCCAGCTTTACGGTGGGACCTCGGTTTCGGCGCCTTCGTTCGCCGGGATAACGGCCCTTCTGAATCAACACCTCGCCTCCGGCGGAGTGGGTAACGTAAACCCGAAGCTGTATTCACTGGCGCAATCGAACGCCAGCATCTTTCACGACATCACCGTAGGCAACAACATTGTCACGGTGGCTTGTCCGCGTAGAACGTCAGACTGCACGGCCACTCCGGTGGGATACTACGCGGGCGTGGGCTACGACCTGACCACCGGGATCGGATCGGTAGACGTATACAAGCTGGTGATGGGATGGAATGGCGGGAGCACCACCACCACGCCGCCGCCGTCCAATCCAAATGTCAACGTCACGCTGTTGAGCAACCTGAGCACGGTGGCCACCAACGACGTGGTTTATCTGATGGCGACCGTGGCTTCGACGGAGGGCACCACGCCAACCGGGTCCGTCTCGTTCTCGATCGGGGCAACCCCGTTGGGATCGGCCGTGCTGACCGGATCGGCGGGCACCGCGACCGCTACCCTGGCGCTGAACGGCCTGCAGTTGCCAGTGGGCAGTGGAACCATCACAGCAACCTACAACAGCACCAATAGCGCGTCGGTAACGGTTAGCGTGACCGCGTCCGGATCGGGCTCAAGCGCGGACGCCGGCCGTCACCAGCGTCAGCAATGGAGCCAGCTTCAAGCCAAGCTTCGCGCCGGGAGGGGTTCTGAGTGTATTTGGATCCCAGCTTTCGCCCGCGACACAGAGCGCGTCCAGCGTGCCGCTGCCTCTTTCCACCTCAGGCGTCGCGGTGCTGGTGAACGGAATCGCCGCTCCGCTGTATTACGTCTCGCCCAGCCAATTGAATGTGCAGATCCCGTATGAGACCACGGTCGGAAGTTCGGCGGTGGTTAGCGTCAACAACAACGGGCACGTGACCACGCAAACGTTCCAGGTGGGCGCGGCGGCGCCCGCCATTTTCACCAACTCGGCGGGCGCGCTGGTTCCCACGGCAAGTGCGGCCATCGGGCAAGAGATCGCCTTCTACATCACGGGGGCGGGCGCCGTTTCCCCGGCCATCTCCGATGGTGCGGCGCCTTCATCGTCTACGCCGCTGGCGGACCTTCCGAAACCGGTCGAAACCACCACCGTCACCATTGGCGGAGCCGAGGCGACCATCGATTTTATCGGCATCCCCGAGGGGCTGGTGGGCGTGACGCAGATCAACGTGCAAGTCCCGAACGGAATCGCGGCCGGCGCGCAGCCCGTGGTGGTGAGGGTGGACGGAGTGGCCAGTCCGGCGGCGACGATCACGATTACCAACTGACCGGCGCTAAACCGGCGCCATCAGCGAAAGCCGCGACCACGGCCGATAGATTTTCACTTGCGCGCCGTTGAAACCCGCGCGTGCCGCCAGCGCCGCCAGTTCGTCCATCTTCAATGCCGCCGCTACCGAAATCTGGCCGTCGTGAATGGTGATGTCGTGCCATCCAAACAGCCAGCGGGTGTAGGGAAGGAAATGATAGGCCAGCGGACCGCGCTCCAGGTCGATCCCGAGAACCGCACGGCGCGCCAGGCAGCGGAAACCGCGGAACAGCTCCACCACCTGGTCGTCGGTGAAGTGATGCAGGAACAGCGAGCTGAAGACGAAATCGAAGCTGCCCGGACGGAACGGCAATCGGAACGCATCGGCCACCAGCTTGGGATCGGCGGCCTGCGCCAGATGATCGATCTTGTAATCGAGCGAAGTAACTTGCGCGCGCGGAAAGCGGCGCCGGATGGCCGCGCCCATGTCGCCCGAAGCCGCGCCGACATCCAGCACCGAAAAGCTTTCGCCGGGCTTCGCGGCGCTACTGAACAACCTTCCCAGAACGTAGTAGCCGCCCAGATAGCGGTTGATTCGCGCCAAGTCCCGCAGGCTGGCGCGCGTGACATCGGGCGGCGCGTGATCCAGCATCTCCGGCACGATCGAGCGTTCGTTCAGAAGACCTGCGGCCGTCGGCACTTTCTCATGATAAGACGCGGCTGTCAGTGGATGGATATAGTCACCGGTAGTCTTAGGTTGGATCGAAGCGATCTGCGGTCCGATGTTTTCAGGCAAGAGCGAGGAGCTGATACGGCGGCCGCGGCGCGCCATTATCGCCCGGAAACGCGTGCAGGTTTTCAAGCCCCTCATCGACAACCGTTATTCGGACCAGGAAATCGTTTCGCACAACCAGCTGCGGATGAAATCGCAGGCCATTGAGAGCGCCGTCGGCATTCTGCCCAATCTGGAGGCGCGGACCGAAGTGGTGGGGATCGACGAAGCGAATTTCCTGGGCCCCGGGCTGGTGGATGTCGTAACGCACCTGGCCGACAGCCGCAAGCAGGTGATCGTCGCCGGATTGGACACCGATTATATGGGCCGTCCCTTTGCGCCCATGCCCGAGCTGCTCAGCCTGGCTGAATCCATCACCAAATCGCTCGCCAGCTGCATGCGCTGCGGCAATCCGGCCAAGCATACGCAGAGGCTGGTGGACTCCACCGACTTGATCGTGGTGGGCGCCAGCGGAACGTATGAAGCGCGCTGCCGCCGTTGCTTTGAGCCCGGCATGCCGAAACAGACCTGGCTGGAATTCGGGGCGCAGAACGACAAAGCTTGAGAGGTTAGCTGAGTATTCCGGCCTGGTGCGCCTTGACGTAGGAGAACAGGCGCTCGTAAATTTCGGTCCGTTCATAGAACGCGATATCGCAGCGGTTCAGCGCCCGATCCCGTGCCACGTCCTGGCGCGCCATGGCGGCCTCGATTTCAGGCCCGCTCAATTTCGGAACATCCAACTTATCCAGCGCTAGTTGCGTGATATCGGCGATCTCCGTGCAGCCGATTCTAACCAAGTCGCTCACGATAGCAGGAGCGAATCGTCGCGAAGAGTTACGGAAGAATTGACCATACCCGCCGTTATTCACCTCCCGCAACAAAGCCATCACCGCAAGAACCATCCGCTCCACACCCGTCATCTTCGCGGCGCCGGTAGCCTTCATCTTTTCCTCAATTGCCTCCTCCAGTGCGGACAACAGGAAAGGGAGACCTTCGGTGCCTTCATATGCCAGTATTTCGTCGACCGTCTGACCGGCATACCCTTGCACCCAACCAAGGTCGGAGAGCGAGTAGCTGGTTCCAGTGATTGTCGCCGCTTTGCGCCAAGCTTTTACAATCGCGCGCCGGGATGCGTGAGAACCCGCGAACGATTCGACGGCGTCGAACGCCAGTTCATCCATACTTTTACCGGAAATGCTTCCGAGGGCTTCTAGACGGCGCGCCACCACTTCCGGCACCTCAATCGTCAAACTAACCATTTAGGACCTCCCAATCGGATATCGGCAGAAGGCTGCTGAAACCAGCGAAACGATCTATCCATCCAAGGGGTTATATAACTGGTACGCTACTTGGTTAGAGGTCACATGTCCATTTTCCCCAATCCCAGCCCGGGTTCAGGTTCCGAACAGCCGTATTCGCCTCCTCCACCTCCGCCCCCCGCTCCCCCCTCAGCTCCACCGCCGGGAGCGCCCGCCTACTACGCACCGCCGCCGCAGTATTATCCACCGCCGCCCCCACCGGCGCCCGTCAGCGAAGGATTGGGTTGGAAATTTGGGGTCCTGTTCGGAGTGGTGGTAGCGCTCATCGCCGCCAATGTCTATCTGTACATGCAGTTGGACAAGGTGAAAAAGGATCTCACGGCCTCCAACGATACTGCGCAATCCAGAATCGACAAGCTGGAGGAAGCTGCGTCGGTGAGCACGCAGAGCAATCGGCGAACCGTGGAACAGCTTCGCGACCAATTGGAGCGGGCGCGCCGTCAAGCGAACCTGGCGGCCGGAGAGGCCAAGGATGAGGCGCTCAAGAAAGTGGACGAGACGCGCGCCGCGCTGGAAGCCGCGCAGGAACAGGCCAAGCAGCAACTCTCTTCGGACATTTCCAAAGTGAAAGAATCGGCGGACACCCAGTTTTCGCAAGTCGGCAATGAGGTAACGTCGGTGAAAACCGACGTGGCGTCCACCAAATCGCAACTCGAGAAGACCGTGGCCGATCTGAAGCGCGCCACCGGCGAAATCGACGGGCACAGCGTCCTGATCGCCACGAACGGGAAGGAACTGGCGGCTCTACAAGCGCTCGGGGAGCGCAACTACGTTCAGTTCACCATTTCAAAAGCGAAACAGCCGCAAAGAGTGGCGGACGTGGCCATCCTCTTGAAGAAGGCCGATCCGAAAAAGAATCGCTTCACCATCGAACTGACCGCCGACGACAAGACGGTTGAGAAGAAGGACCGCGGCGTCAATGAGCCGCTGCAGTTCATGACTTCGAAGGCAAAACAGCCTTATGAACTGGTGGTGAACGATGTGAAGAAGGACACCATCGTAGGCTATTTGTCGATCCCGAAAGTGCTGAACACCCGGAACTGAACCGCGCGCGTCAGCAAGCGGACTTTACTCCCGCCATGGCGGCGACTTCGGCGTGGATATCGCCTAGCATCATCTGCTCGTGCGGACGGGCATGCTCGGTCCGCACGTAACCCAGCGCCACAACCTTGCCGAGCGCCGGCGAATAAGCCGCCGACGTGATTTCGGCCACGCTGGCCGTGTCGATTTCGAGTTTCGCGCCAGCCGCCGGCGGCTGCTCGGTATCCAGAATGAACGGCATCAAGATGCGATGGATTTGGCCGCGCGAGCGGACCCGCTCCACGATCTCCTGCCCCAAATAGCAGCCCTTGCTGAAATGCAGCGCCTGCGGCTGATTGGCTTCCTGGGCGAGAAACCGGTCGCTGATGTCTTCGCTATAGCGTGGCTTGCCGTGTTCCAGGCGAACCACCCGCGCGGCTGCGGCGTCCGCGGCCTCGGCTCCCGCAGCTTCCAGGCGCGCTATAAAAGCGGCCTTTTCCGCCACCGGGAAAAAAAAGAAGAACCCCAGGCTGCCCGTGGAACTGAGGCGCGCCACCACCATGTTCCCCTCCGCGGAGCTCGCATACGCGGCATTGGGTACCGGCACACCGGCGCGTTCCAGGACATCGGCGGCCAGCGGTCCCTCCACAGCGATCGTCGCCGTGGCCGCCGTCGCGTCTTCGAGCATGACATCGTCGGCGATGATGAAACGGTCCAAGTGCTGGTAGAGCGGCTCGCGCGTCTCGGGCTCGACATCCAGTAGAAAGTAGTCCGGGCGGCACAAGACGTTCGCGTCGGCCAGCACGCGCCCCTTGTCGTTCAAGAAAAAGGCATAGCAGCCGGTCCCCGGAGTGAGCTGCTGGATATGATTGGTGGTCATGGCGTGCAGCAGGCGCGCGCGATCCTCGCCGGTGAGTTTGATTTTGCCGCGCGCGGAGAGGTCCAGCCAGGCGGCGCGGTTTCGGAGTGCGTCGTAGCCGGTCATTGGACGGAAATGTACCTCAAATAATTCGCAATGGCGATCACGATCAAACCGGAGATCACAATGCTCAGTTCGGTGCGCTTTCGTTTGGCTTCGTTCGATTGCCGCACCGAATAAAGGATCGCGGAGACGAAAATGTGCAACACCAACAGGAGCTTGATGCCCATCCAGAGGTTGTAGCCCGGCGGGTAACTAGCCTTGGTCGCGTAGTTATAAATTCCGGAGCCCAGCACCGTAATCAAAACCGTGAACAGCAGCGGGCGGAAGCCATTCACCGCCCCCGAACCAACCAGTTCGCGCTCGGCTGCCGGAAGCGAAGCCAGCGCTGGAGCAAGCGCGAAGCGCGCATAGATGAACCCGCCGATCAGCGTGACCACTGAAGCGATATGAATCCATCGCATGCACACCGCGAGCACCGCGCGTACGCCTGGGTCCATAATTCGAGTATACGATTATGATCCATGAAATCCTGCCGGTCGGTGCGCTGCAGTGCAATTGTTCCATCTTTGGTGACGAGGCGAGCGGCGAAGCGGTGGTGATCGATCCGGGAGACGAGATCGGGCGGATCACCGAAGTTCTCGAAAAGCATCGTCTGCGTGTGAAGGCCATTATCATCACGCACGCCCATATCGATCACATCGGCGGCGCGCAGAAACTGAAGGCGCTCACCGGCGCGCCCGTTTACATGAATTCGAACGATCGGGAACTCTACGATCACATCGATATGCAGGCGCAATGGCTGGGCGTAGCGACGCCGGCGAAAACGGACATCGACGTTAACGCGCGCGAAGGCCAAAGCATCCGACTCGGGCCAGCCGAGTTTCACGTGCTCGACACGCCGGGCCACACGCAAGGCAGCATCAGTGTGTGGATTCCAGCCGAGAACAAACTAGTGGCGGGCGATACGCTGTTCCTGGACAGCATCGGGCGCACCGATTTGCCGGGCGGGGACTCACGCCAGATTCTGCAATCGATTCGCGATAAGCTGCTGCCGCTGGACGATGCAGTGGTGGTGATACCAGGCCACGGCGCCAATACGACCATCGGTCGCGAGCGGCGCAGGAACCCGTTCCTGCAGGGGATGTAGACAAACAGACCAGACTTATGGCACACTGGAGTGGGAGGAGATAGTTAACATCTAAAGCCCATGCAAGCCACAAAGAGAGCTCACGTTGTTCTTTCCGAAGATCTTGTACGCGAGATCGACAAAATCGCAGGCTCGCGTGGCCGAAGTGCGTTCCTGGCCGACCTGGCTGAGCGCGAAATAAAGCGCCAACAGCTTCTGAATATGTTTAAACGCGAAGAGGCCATTTGGAAGGACGAAGACCATCCTGAGCTGGAGCACGGCGCTGCTGCCTGGGTGCGTAAGATTCGCGCCGAAAACGAAGATCGCCAGGACAAAATCGACAAGCAGCGCGACCGCGCCTGATGGCAATTTACCTTCTCGACACGTCGGTCATCATAGACGCGCTGAACGGAAAACGAGGCCGCTGGCAATTGCTAGGATCACTAGTCGAAGCAGGCGACACGCTCGCCTGCTCGGTAGTGACGCTCACCGAAATCTACGCCGGCGTACGTCCCAAGGAGATGGCGCTCACCGAGCAATTTCTGAATGCGATGGAGCACTACCAATTAGATTCCCGTCTGGCGCGCGATGCGGGTCTGTTAAAGAATGAATGGGCGCAGCAGGGCCGGACGCTAGGGGTAGTCGATCTGATCATCGCGGCAACGGCACTGGCTCATCATCTTGTGTTGATGACTGACAATCGCAAGGATTTTCCGATGACGCAGCTCGTCCTTTATCCTCTGTCCTAAAATCGAATCATGGCGTCCGAACCACCCACCAGCCACCAACCACCAACCACCGATCCCGACAAACCGCCCGGCTATCAAACCTCCTTCGGCCGCAAGCTGTTCATGCTGGGGCTGTGCATCGCCGGGCTGATCTTCGTCTGGACCTATTACTACTTCGCCACGCGGCCGCGTTAATCCTGTTCACCAAGAGTTTGGGCGTACGTTTTGCCGTAAGGGTAGAAAAGTTCCTTGCGACCTTGCTTCCACGCCGCTCTGAGTTCGGGCGTGGTGATATCCCAGTCCGGCCGGCATTTCCTGGTAACGGCGCGCAGGTCCTGGCGGAGATCTTCCATCGTGGGACGGCCGAAGAACCAGTAGCCGTTGTAGATCTTGTAAATCACCAGACCGGGCTCGAGGACAATCACATGGGGGATCATGGGATTGTTTACGGGATCGGTGTATTCGGCGATGTCGAGATCTTTTTGGACCATCCGCCCCGCGTCGGAAAGAAAAGGCCAGTGGGCGCCCACTGCGCTGCGATATTCATTCGTCTGGGTGATATTGTCGGTGCTAATCGTGACCAGGCGGCAATAGGCAACCTCGAGCTCGCGGTGGAGTTCAACCAGCCCTTCCGCCTGCCGGCGATCCTTGGGGCAGAAACCTCCCCGGCTGAGCACGAGAACCATTGGATGTTGGCCTTGCAGTTCGGAAAGCTTCCGGCGTTTCGCGGTATGGTCGGAAAGCTCATAATCGGGGAAGACGGCCCCTGGGACGATGTCAGATCGCATATGAATTCCTCAAGAGCTACGTTTTCGCAGCCGACTTCCGTTTCAGTTCGCCCATCACATCCGCCACCAGTTCCTTGGCGTCGGTCAGGCATTTCGTGATCATCTGTACATCCATGGCGGGTTTGCCGGGCTGTCGCGCGCTCTGGCAATAGACGCCGTGCTGTCCCACCAGTACCAGCGCGTCGGTTAACAGGTCCAGCGTGACGGACAAGCGTCCGCGCTCGGCGCCCATCATAAACTCTTGCTGTTCCAGCTCTTCGCGACGCTCGTCGTAAACAGACATATCGTTTCCATTGTAGTGGCGGGCCTAAAGTCCTGGAGCGCGGCAACCGATAGTACTCGCTAGGAAGGTCTTACATGTTTCGAACCCGCCAAATCCTGATTTCCGCGCTGGTCTTAGCAGCCGCGTCACCGGCCGTGCTCAGCGCCGCTTCCGATACCGTTCAATATGTAGGAGGAACGGTGAAATCGATTCCGGTGAATTCCGCCGGCACATTCAGTTTCGATGACGCCAAGGAATTACAGTTCAACTATAAAGGTTCGGTGTACAAGTTACCCTATGACCGGATCACCGGCACCAGCATCGAGAAGGCCGATGTGCGACGTGTGATGCACGTTTTCCCCGCCATGTCGCCCATCGCAAGCCATCGCAAACAGACGCTGGTCATCAATTACACCGATGCAAAAGGCGCCGCTGGAACGCTGAATTTCGAGCTGGCGGCTTTTCGCGCCGAGGATGCGCAGCAAACAATAGCGGCCAAGCGGTCGCCCATCACGCCCGCCGCCGCGGCTGCCGCAACCAATGTATGGTGGGGCGATAGCGTTTGGAAGACGAAGCGTAATCAGGCCGCTTGGGACGCTCAGGCTGCGCAGATTGCACAGTCCGCAGAAGCTACCAAGAACGCACAGGCTGCGCCCGCTGCCCAGAACGCCGCTCAAGTCCAGCCGGGCCAATTGCCGCCTGGAGCGAAGTAACCGACTAACGCGGAAACAAAGTAACAATCTGCCCACCCAGGGCGCACCGGCACGGGCCACTAACCCGTGCCGCGTCTTTCAAGTGGTAACTAAGCTGACATTTACCTAACTCCCGTTTTGGCGGTACGGATGCTAGTCTGATATTGCGTAGCCGGAGGCTAGCATGTCGACTGCAACCCTCATCAGTGGGGCGCTTCAGGAACGGTTGTATTCCGCGCGCCAACTAACCGACTCAATCTTTGGCCTTCTTCGGCCCGACGCGTTGTACTCGCGTCCCATTCCAGAACGGCATCGTCTCGTATTTTACTTAGGACATCTGGAGGCGTTCGACTGGAATCTGATCGCCCGGAAGACGTTAGGGGTCGACTCATTGAGTCCGCAGTTCGACACGCTGTTCGAATTCGGTATTGACCCTCCAGTGGGCCAAGCGGCAACGGATCAACCGACCGATTGGCCGAGCGTCGAAGAGATCCAAGCCTACAACCAGCGCGTACGGGCCCGCATCGACGACTTACTCGATCAGGCGCCCGATCAAATTATTCACGTCGCGCTAGAACATCGGCTCATGCACGCCGAAACGCTGGCTTACCTGTTGCACAACTTGCCGTACGATCAAAAGTCATCGGCCGCCGCGCCGCTGGTTCACTCCACCGATCCCGTCACAAACCCGATGATCGAAATCGCTCCAGGCGTCACCACCCTGGGACAAACAGAGGGCGAGTTTGGTTGGGATAACGAGTTCGCCGAGCACCGGGTAAATGTTCCCAGCTTCCGCGTCAGTAAGTACAAAATTACGAACGGCCAGTATCTAGATTTTGTTCGAGAAGGCACCGCTGCCCCGCACTTCTGGACTCGAGAAGGCAGCCATTGGTTCTATCGCGGGATGTTTTCCTCGGCCCCACTACCCTTGAACGCTCCGGTTTACGTCACGCACGCCGAGGCCACGGCCTACGCGCGCTGGGCCGGCAAGCGATTACTCACCGAAGAGCAATTTCATCGTGCGGCTTATGAAACAAGCGGCAACTCCGAGCGTCCTTATCCGTGGGGAAATGCTGCACCCGATTCAGTTCGAGGCAATTTCGATTTCCATCATTGGGATCCAGTGGATGTAGACGCAGATCCGGCGGGTGACAGCGCTGCGGGAGTATCTCAGCTAGTGGGGAACGGCTGGGAGTGGACCGCCACTCAGTTTGGTCCATTTCCAGGATTTCAGCCGATGCCATTTTATCCAGGATATTCCCAGAATTTCTTTGACGAAGAGCATTACGTGATGAAAGGCGGGTCGCCCGTGACGGCTGCCTGCATGCTGCGCCGTTCGTTCCGCAACTGGTTCCGTCCCAACTATCCCTATGTCTACGCAAGTTTTCGGCTGGTCGAAGACTAAAGGCGAGGATAACGCCGGCGTTCGCGAATTCGCGTCCGACGTGCGCACCGGCCTCGCCAAACCTCAAAAGGAGCTGCACTCGAAGTATCTCTACGACGAGTTGGGAAGCTCGCTCTTTGAGGCCATTACACATCTTCCTGAATATGGCCTGACGCGCGCGGATGAAGGGTTGCTGCGGCGGCACGCGAGCGAAATCGCTCGACTGCTTCCGGCTTCCTTAGCGGTGATCGAATTAGGCAGCGGCGTTGGGCAGAAGACACGCCATCTGCTGAGGGCGATTGCCGGTTCGAATCCCGTCGAACGCCAGCTGCGCTACTATCCCATCGACGTTTCCTCCGACGCTCTGGCACGCTGCGAGCGCGATTTGTCGGATGTCGCCGAAGTGCATCCGCTGGTCCAGTCCTATCTGGATGGAATGGCGCGCGCCACGGCTGAGCGGCAGCCCGGCGAATCGTTCCTGGTGATGTTCCTCGGCAGCACCATCGGCAACTTCGAGCGCAAGTGTGCTTTGGAATTTCTGCGTGACCTGCGCCGCGCACTGCTTCCAGGCGACATGCTGCTGATCGGCGCGGACCTGGTGAAGGATCGCGACCGCATGCTGGTGGCTTACGACGATCCCACCGGCGTGACGGGCGCTTTTAATCTCAACCTGCTGGGACGCATCAATCGCGAGCTCGGCGGCGATTTCCAACTGCGCGACTTCGAGCATCAGGCGCGCTGGAACGAAGAGCAGCGCCGTATCGAGATGCACCTGCGCTCGCGCTTGAATCAAACCGCATTCATCGCAGAGGCGGATCTCACGGTCAGCTTCCGCGCGGGCGAGACCATCTGGACCGAATCCTCGCACAAGTTCCACTTGCCGGAGCTCGAGACCATGGCGGAGCAGGCCGGCTTCGCCTTCGAAGATCAGTGGATCGATCGGGATTGGCCCTTCGCGGAAAATCTTTGGGTCGTTAGTTGAACGCCGCCCTGGAATTTCGCGATGTCTCCTATCGCATCGGCGGCAATCTCATCCTCGACAATCTGAGCTTCCAGCTTGAGCCTGGGCGCACGCTGGTTCTGCTGGGCCGCAGCGGATCGGGGAAGACCACGGCATTGAAGATGCTGAACGGTCTTCTCTTTCCCTCCAGTGGCCAGGTTCTGGTCGAAGACCGCGCCACCACCGATTGGGATCTCATCCAACTGCGGCGCAGCATCGGGTACGTGATCCAGGAGGTGGGCCTTTTCCCGCATTTCACCATCGGCGAAAACGTGGGTCTGGTGCCGCGATTAAACGGCTGGCCGCCCGATCGCGTCAAGGCGCGAGTCGCGGAACTGCTCCATCAAGTGGGCCTGGAACCGGCGCAATTTCTCGCTCGCTATCCGCGCCAGCTTTCGGGCGGCCAGCGCCAGCGTGTGGGCGTGGCGCGGGCTTTGGCGGCCGAACCCAAGCTCCTGCTTTTCGACGAACCTTTCGGAGCGCTGGATCCGGTAATGCGCGTCGAGTTGCAGGATCAGTTCCTGGAACTGCGCGACCGGCTGCGCAAAACATCCATCTTCGTCACACACGACGTCCGGGAGGCGTTGCGGCTCGGCACCGAAATCGCCCTCCTGCATCGTGGCAGACTGGAAGTGCTGACGACACCCGATAAATTCGTGAGTTCGAGCGGCCCGGAAGCGCGCGCCTTTTTATCGTGTTTATGAAATCGAAGCCATGATTGCTCCCTATCTGCTGCAGGAGCTGGCCGAGTTGACGGGCGAACATTGCGTCCTGGTGCTGAGCTCCATGGCCATCGCCATCGGCGCGGGTCTTCCGCTGGGCATTCTGCTCACCCGCCGGGCGTCGCTGCGTACGCCGCTGCTCGGTTTCGCCAACGTAATGCAAACCATCCCCAGCCTGGCGCTTGTTCGGCTTTCTGATCCCGATTCCATTCATCGGCGGCATCGGCAAACGGACCGCGATTGTTGCCCTGGTGCTCTACGCGCTACTCCCCATTCTTCGCAATACCCTGGCCGGAATCCTGAGCGTGGACCGCGGCAGTTCGTGAATCGGCCATCGCCATGGGGATGACCGGCCGTCAATTACTGTGGGAAGTAGAGCTGCCCCTGGCCGCGCCGACGATCATCGCGGGCGTTCGCATCGCCACGGTCACTACCATCGGGACAGCCACCATCGCGGCAGCCATCGGAGGCGGCGGACTCGGCGTCTTCATTTTCCGCGGCATCGCGTCGGTGGATACCACGCAGATTCTCGCCGGCGCCATTCCCGCGGCCCTGCTCGCGCTTCTTTCGGACGGAGGATTCAGTTGGATCGAACGACGATTCTCTGTTGCCTAACAGCTCTACTCCTCAACGGCTGCGGCGACCGCAAGCATATCGTGGTGGGCTCCAAGAATTTTACCGAGCAACTGATCCTGGGCGAGATCATCGCACAGCACATCGAAGCGCGCACGCATCAACCTGTCGAACGCAAGCTCGATCTCGGCGGAACGCTGCTGGCCCACCAGGCCCTGCTCGCCGGAGACATCGACATGTATCCGGAATACACCGGCACCGCGTTTACCAATGTGTTGAAGCGCAGCGGCGTCACCGATCCGGCGGTGGTTCTGGAACAGGTGCGGGCTGAATATTCGAGCGGCTTCCATCTGGACTGGCTCAATCCGCTGGGCTTCGACAACTCGTTCGCGATGACCGTCCGCGGTGAAGACGCACGCGCGCGGCATCTGGCAACGTTGAGCGACGCGGCAGCCGATCCCATGGGTTTCATTCTCGGCGCGGGCTACGAATTTCTGACGCGTCCCGATGCGTATGGCGCGTTGAATCGCGCCTATTCCATCAAATGGAATGCGGCTCCCGAGAGCATGGATCTCGGGCTTCTTTACCAGGCTCTGGAACAGAAACAGGTGAGCATGGCCGCCGGCAACACTACCGACGGGTTGCTGAGCAAGCTGGACGTAACCGTCCTCAAGGATGACAAGCACGTGTTTCCGCCCTATCAGGCCTGCATCGTCGTTCGCCAAGAAACGCTCGTCAAATATCCCAGCCTGCGCGCGATTCTGGCGGAACTCTCGGGCAAAATCTCCGACACCGAAATGCGCGCCATGAATTATGCCGTGGACGGCCAGCATCGTCCGGCGCGCGACGTCGCCAAAGATTTTCTAGCCGGACTGCGCTGAGCTCGCCTTCTGGCTGACGCGCGAAATGGCCCGCACCAGCTTGCGGTACGGCGCCTGATCGAGCGCCGGAAACCCGATCCATTCGCCATCCGACCACGTCGAATAATGCCAGCGAGCGAGCAACGCCAGATGCTCCTGCTTCTCAGCCAGCGGTGGTGTCACCGGCTGAATGGAAGCCACCAATTCCCGTAATCGCTGATCGAGAGAAACCAGCGACGTCAACGGAAACCGCACAGGCGCTTGCCAGGCGCCTTGGCAAACGAACCACAGGAGCACGCTGTCGGGCGCCAGGCACGGCGCCACGGCCACTCCATACAGACGATCGATATCGCACACCAGGTCGCCGCGCTGCGCCAGCACCGCTTGAATGCGCTCCAAGCGTTTATGCTGGCGCGCGGCCTCTTCAAAATCCATCTCGGCGCTCAGGCGATCGCGCGCCGCCGACGCCACGCTGATCAGAGCCGCCCCGTTGCCCCTTAAGAATTCCTCCACGCGCTCCACTTCGCTCAAATATTCTTCGCGGCTCACCACCTGCTGGCAAGGGCGCAGGCACCGGTTCATCTCGCCGTAGATGCAGCCCGGATGCTGCGGGCTAGGCTCCAGATTCTCCTGGCAGCGGCGGATCTGAAATAAATCCAGGAACTGGTCTTCGAACAATTCGGCCGCCGCTCGCGATTGGAACGGACCGTAATGGATGGCGCGGCTCGCGCTTAGGCGCGTGCTCACCTGCGTGCGCGGGAATTCGTTGGCCAGAATCAGCTTCACGTAGGCCGGCATCCGCAGCTTCACCATCCGCGGGTAATCATCCGGGAAATAGCGGCGCGCCAGCGCGTAATGCAGCAGCATCGATTCAAAGCGCGATGCCGTGGGCCAATATTCCACGCGCGTGGCCACTTCGCGCAGATTTAACGACCGGCGGGGCGGGCTGTCCGCGGTCTCCGCCTGTTTAAAGATGCGCATCAATCGCCGGCGCAGCATGCTGGTCTTAGCCAGATACGCCGACCGATCCCCGGCCCAAACGACGAAAACCGCATCCGCGTTCGGCACTTCGGGAACGGCGGCAGCAAGATTTTCGCGCTCGATTACGGTCGGCTCGGGAACCTGCATCCGTACCCAGTGTCGCGCGTCCCGGCCTACAATTCTTTACGCTGCCAAACCCTTAGTACCGCGGCCCTGATTGCGCTGGCTGTCTGATTCGCGTCATAATGCGCGTGAGCGCACTAATTCGAGCTCCCTAGCACCATGGTCGGCAAAAAAATTCTTCACTATCAACTAATCGACAAGATTGGCGCCGGCGGAATGGGGGAGATCTACAAAGCGCAAGACGACCGGCTCAATCGTCTGGTAGCTGTAAAAATCCTGTCTCCAGGCTTATCCACCGATCCGGAGCGCAAGCGCCGTTTCTTTCAGGAAGCGCAGGCCGCTTCCGCCCTAAACCATCCGAACATCATTACGTTGTATGACATCGTCTCGGAAGGAGACATGCAATGCATCGTAATGGAATACATTAGCGGCAAAACTCTGCGCGATCTCACTCCGGCCGGAGGGTTGCGCCCGGCACAGGCTTTGCAATACGCCGCTCAGATCGCCAGCGCCCTCACGGTAGCCCACGACGCCCACATTATCCATCGCGATCTGAAGCCCTCTAACATCATGGTCACCACCTCGGGGCTGATCAAAGTCCTCGATTTTGGTCTCGCCAAATGGGTGGATTCGGGCCTCTCCGGCCAAACCGGCGAGCAAAGCACGGTGGAAGCGGCGCTCACCCGCGAAGGCTCTATCATCGGCACGGTGAGCTATATGTCGCCCGAACAGGCCGAGGGCAAACGGGTGGACGCGCGCTCCGATATTTTCTCGTTCGGTTCCGTGCTTTACGAGATGCTGACGGGCAAGCGCGCTTTCGAGGGACGGTCCGGCATCTCCACCCTTTCCTCCATTCTGCGTGACGATGTGAAGCCGATTTATGAAGCGGCTCCGGATGTACCACCGGGGCTGGAACAGATTGTGCTGCGCTGTCTTCCCAAAGAGCCCGCGGCGCGCTGGCAGTCCATGCGGGAGATTGAAGGAGCGCTGCTGGCTCTGCAGCGCCAATTGGACCCGGAGGGCCACTATGCCTCGCCCATTCCTCCCGGTCAGTTGCCGATCGTTTCAGAGCCCTTAGCGCCGTCGCCGGCCGGCAAAGCGGCCCCTCCGACGGTCGCAACCTCGGTTTTCACGGACTCCGATCCCTCCGTCGAATTGCTGCCGCCAGTCGTTTCCGCGCCCCAAAATGGTCCTTCCAAAATGGGAGCTTCGGGACCGCCGCCGATACCGCCGCCCGGAACCTTAGTGGAAAAACCTGCTGCGGCCCAGCCTCCCACCAGCGAATCCCGAAAACCTCCTGCTGCTGCCAAGGCGGCCACTCCGTCCTCCCGAACCTCGCCCAAGCTGTTGCTGCTGATTCTGGGTCTGATCGGCGCCGTTCTGGTGGTGGGAGCCGTGGTGGGCGGCTGGTATTGGTGGAAGAGCCAGCACGCGGCGCCCGCGTCCGTGGCAGTGGTGACGCCGCCACCCGCCGTGGCGCCAAAGCCCTCACCGGTTCAGGAAACGCCGCCGCCCGTTGAAACTCCGCCGGCTCCGCCACCGGCTGAAACCGGCCAGGAGGCTCCCAAGGCCACACCCAAACGTCAGCGCAAGCCGAAAACCGAAGAGGCTGTCAAGACTCTTCCTCCGACACCGGCTCCCGTTCCAACACCCGCGCCCACTCCTCCGCCCGTCGCCGCCCCCGTTGCACCACCGCCTAAGCCGGCGCCCAAACCGGTGATAACCACGCCGGTGATGGTGAGCGATGCGCTGCCGTTCGTCATGACGCTGGACCAGGATGTTCCCGCCGACGCCAGCGATGGACAGGCGCTGCGGTTCACAGTCACCCAACCTTTGCAGATAGGCGACAAAACGGTAATCGCCAAGGGCGCCGCGGTCACGGGAGCGGTGACCGGTGAAGCTGGAAAAAAGAAGTTTCTCGGCATCGGCGGAAAAAAACTGACGTTCCGCCTGGCACAGGCTGACGCCGTGGACGGAAGAAAGCTGACCGTGCGCGCCATGGCCGGTAAGAACCAGGATGGACCTACCATCCGGCCTTTTGACACCCTTAAGGCATCCAAGACCAAAGGCTACGCTGCCCTCCAAGGCACAACTTACATCGGTTATATCGATGGCGACCAAGTGGTGTCCGTAAAAAAGTAAAGTTACCCCCGACAACATGCCCCATCCACTCAGTGACGACGCACTCGATGTTCTCTTTCGCAAGGCTCGGACGCATAACGTCTGGCTGGACAAACCGGTCAGCGACGAAATGCTGTATCAACTCTATGAGTTGATGAAGTACGGTCCCACCAGCGCCAACTCGTTGCCGGCTCGCATCATCTTCGTGAGGACTCCGGAAGCCAAGCAGAGGCTGTTACCGGCTTTGAATCCTGTCAATGCGGAGAAGACCAAGCAGGCGCCGGTGACCGCGATTATCGGCTACGACGTCAAGTTTTACGAGCATACACCGAGACTGTTTCCCCACAATCCGGGCATGCGCGAGAATTTCGCGAAATCGTCCCAGCATGCCGAAATCACGGCGTTTCGCAACGGCAGTCTGCAGGGCGGCTACTTCATCCTGGCCGCGCGATCGCTGGGATTAGACTGCGGCCCGATGTCAGGCTTCGATAACGCCAAAGTGGACGCGGAGTTTTTCACGCCGTCGGCGGGCAATCCGCCAGCCTTCGTTGAAGTGAAGTCGAACTTCCTGTGCAATCTCGGGTACGGGGATCCGTCGAAACTGTTCCCACGGAGCCCGCGCTTGGCATTCGACGAAGCCTGCCGGCTGCTGTAACGCTCCCTCACGGTCGCGGTTCTGAACCACGCGCGTCAGCAAGCGTCCATTTATCGCGTGGTGGCAGCGGCGATATTGGCCGGCTTCGCCATCACTTTTTCGGGATCGGTGTCGCGCGGCACAATCACGCCCACCCAGGCGAACAGCATCTCGTCCCAGCTTTGGTCGCCCCAGCGAATGGTGGCCTTGGGATCGGGATTGTACTTGTTATTGGCGGAATTATCCCAGTGCGCGAACAGTTCGATCTTGGTTCCGGTGGGCACTTCAATCGGCTTTTTCTCGAAGTAGATGGTCTGCCAGCTGAAGTCGTAGTGCGGGACGCTGACCAGCGTCTCGTGCTCGCCGTTCGGATAATCCAGGCGAATGTCCATGTCCTTGCCGCGCAGATGCATGTGAGGCTGCGAGTAAATCAGCGTTACCGGCAGATCGAATTGCGCCACGGTATGGCCCGCGTAGTTTGGATCGCCCGGCGGAATGACGAAGTCCGCTCCGGCCACCGGCACGGTCAGCAGGCGATACTGGGGCGGTGTCTTGGCCAGCACGAAGCCCACTTTCGTTTGATCCGTCGCCGGCTTGCCGTTGGTGGTGTAATGCATTTCAAACACAATGTCGGACCCGGCAGGGATCAGCTTGGCGGCCTTGTGATCCAGATCGAAATAATTCTGCGGCTGGATGCCGGGCACGTAGCCGAGCAGCCATTCATTGCTGACGTTCACGCTCGGATCAACGGGCGCGGGCAGCGCTTCGCTCCCGTCCGGACGGTGCGGAATGACATACGGCTCGCCCACCTTGGCATCCTTCAGCCACTGGGATCCCGGCGGACGAATATGCACGCTGCCGTGATGTACCACCGCTCGATTCCCCGGGCGCACCTCGGCGTCGATCACCCAAGTGTCTTTGGTGAAACCGCTCGGAACCACGAAATAGGTGTACTCGATGGTGCCGCGCGCGGGCACGTTGTACGCCTTGGGCATTTCGATGACGACGTCCGGCTTGATGTTCCATCCGTCGCGCCATTCGATAGGAGGCGGCATATCGTTCGGATCGCCTTCCGCCGCGCCCCCATCCACCCAGGCGACCAGCGTCTTGATGTCGTCTTCGGTCAGCCGGCGATCGTTTGCGAAATGGCCGAAGCGCGGATCGGCGAACCAGGGCGGCATTTTCTTCGTGAGCACCGCTTCCTTGATCGCCTTGGCCCACGGACGCGTGCTTTGGTAAGTGAGAAACGAAGACGGGCCGATCTCGCCGGGCCGGTGGCAGCTCTGGCAGTTCTTCTGCATGATGGGAAGAACGTCTTTGTAGTAAGTGACGCTGGAATACGTGGTACCGGCCATGGCTGCCGTCCCGAACATCAAACCGATCAAGAGATATCGCATGCGCTGCCCCGCGCCTCCATTTGTACGCGAATATATCACCATATTGCGCTAGGATGGTCTTGCATGCAAGGCCGTTTCTTCGCCGATCAAGCGGTGAAATTCTCCCAGGTGCCGGCTTTTCGGGCCGAGCATTTCCCCTATGCGGGCCCATATCCCTGGCTGGATCGGGCCGATGCGCTGGATCGTATCCACGAAAAGTTGCAGCAGGGCGAGTTGACGGAAGAAGAAGCGGAGCAATGCCGTTGCTGGTCCAACAACGGCTACATCATCATCAAAAAACTGGTGGATGACCAGACGCTCGACACCATCTGGAGCGCCTATGAGAAGGCAGTGGCGAGCGGACGCATCCGGCTGGAACAGGAGCCGGCCGGCGAAGGCGATCCTTACCCCGGCCGATTCCTGCAGCCGCACAAAAAATCGGCTGCGTTCTGCCGCGTGTTGAAGCACGCCGAATTGCTGCGCTGGATTCGCCTGCTGATGGAGCGCGAGCCCAAACCGCTGCAAACCATCATGTCGCACAAAGGCTCGCAGCAGGGCGTGCATTCCGATTCAATCCACATGACCACTTATCCGCTAGGTTATTTGTCGGCGGCCTGGATTGCGTTTGAAGACATCCATCCCGACAGCGGACCGCTGGTGTATTATCCCGGCAGCCACAAATTGCCGTACGTGTTCAGCAAGGACGTCGGGCTGGGTGATTTCGATCTGAAGCGCGAAGGGTACGGCCCGTATCATCAAAAATACGAGCCGTACATCCAGGACCTGATTGCGAAACACGCTCTGGAGCCGCACCATTTCCACGCGCAAAAGGGCGACACGCTGATCTGGCACGCGAATCTTCTGCATGGCGGATCGGCGCGCAGGAATCTTCAATATTCGCGGCGTTCGCTGGTGTGCCACTTCTTCGTGAAAGGATCGTTCGTCTATCACGACCTGGCGGCATCGCGCTCGCGCGCCCAGTACGTGGGCACATGTTTGCTGCGCGACGACGAGGGCGCGCTATTGGGAATCGGACGTAAGCGCTAGTTCGGGGACCGGCCCCCTAACGGTCGCGGTTCAGTAGCGCGCCTTCTGAACCGCGAGCCAGCAGCACACTCGCAGACGACCGGAAGTCGTGCACTGGAGAACATCGACTCGAAGGACACCCCGCGGGTGGCGCGTGAGCGAGTGCATTTCGTTTTTCCCCAAGGCTAGGACAACGCTTTTCCGTACAGCACCAGCAAGCGGCTCCAAGCCCTCTCGGCCTCTTCTTTGTTATAGACCGTCGTATCCGGAGGGCACCAGCCATGCGCGGCCATGTATACTTCGATTTCCGCCGGCACGCCTGCCTTGGCGAACGTTTCTTTCATAACGTCCTTGTCCGTGGGCGACTTACTGTCGTCACTGGCCGCAATGGCGATGAGGAACTGCGCGTGGGTCTTCGCGGCCTCAAGATGCGGGCTGTTCGGCATATTCGTCACCAGTCCACCGCCGTGGAAGGTGGCCACTGCGCCCACGCGATCGGGCATCGCGACCGCGGTGCGAAACGCCATCGGCCCGCCCATGCAGTAACCCTGTGTGCCCATCTTGCGGTTCTTGGCCACCGACGGTTGCTGGTCCAGCCATCCGATGAACGCCTTCGCATCGGTCATATGCGTGGTCTCGTTCAGACCTTGCGCGAGCGGGAGCACCTTGGGGATCGGAGTGGCTCCGCCGTTTTCCGCGGTGGGGGCCTTCTTGACGCGGTAGAACGGGTTGATCACCAGAACCGAGTAGCCCGATTCGGCCAGCCTTTTGCCCATCATGCGAAACGCGGGCCGCAGGCCGAAGATGTCCGGCCAGACGAGAACGCCCGGGGCTGTGCCGCTCGCCGGATGCACGAAGTAGCAGTCCGCCGTGCCGTCCGGCGTCTTTACGTTCACATCCGCCTCGACCACCTCAACCGCGTTCGCGACTTTCGGCAGCAGCATGGCGATGCCCGCTGCACCTAACATCGCGCCGAATTGTTTTCGTGTCACCAGACCGCGAGCTTCAAACTCCTTGCGGTCTTCCTCAAAATGATCCTGATCGCACATATTCGCTCCTTATCGATGCTATTTTATATCACCTGGCTCTTCGCCCCGTCCGCCAAAGCTAGTTCCGTGATGCGCAACCCGGCTTTGGTGATCCGAGATGGAAACAGATCCTTCAGCCGCTCCTCATGCGGCGGGATAACGTGGGTCACGTCGCCGCCCACGCTCTTCACCATGGCTTCGGTGGTCATCACAAGATTGAACTGGCTGCCCGTCGCGAGACCCACCGGAATGTATTCCGGATCTTTGGGATCGTGGCCGCGCAGGTTCTCGTATCCGTAAGCCAGGTCGCCGCAAAAAACCCAACTACTTTCACCGTTGCGAACCGTCACGTACATCGATCCCCAGGTGTGCGTGTCGAACGCCGCATGCAGATCGATACCTGGCAGCACGTTTTCACGATCGCCATCCACCGCCACCAGACGGCCTTGCCGCGCCAGATCCACCGCGCGCATAATGTCCGCCGGATCGATGCCGAGCATCAGCCAGCGGAAGCGCCGTTCGAGCGACATGGTCCACACCCATTTCGAAAGCTCGCGTTCCTGAAGATAGAACCTCGCGTTCGGAAAATCCTCGATGTTGCCCATATGATCGAAATGGGCATGCGTGATGAAGATGTTCGAAATATCCTGGGGTCGGATGCCGATCTCGCCCAGAACTTCGAGCGGCGGGTGCCATCCGCGCACGCCGTAGGTATTGGCCAGAACCTCGCCGTGCGCTTTATGGTTGTAGCCGACGTCCACCATCGCGAGCTGCCCCTGGCCCTTGATCACGATGTAGCAATACGGCAGCTTGCGCGTGCCTTGATTGTGCATCCCGTAAATCAAGCCGCTCTGCGGATAATTGGGAACCGCCGCGAATTCCATCACCCAGAGTGAATACGCGCTCATGGAATGCGGCCTCCTCCGCAGCACGCTCTTGCGTACGAAACTTTTTCGAAACCCGGGAGGGCGTCGGCGGCACGTTCGAGCTCGGTGTATCCGGCGCGCAGGGGGATCAGAATGCGATCCACGTTTAGACCCATCTCCGTCTCTTTCAGAGCCACGCCGATCAACCCAGCCGCCCGCGAGAGATGTTCCGAATGCCGCCGTGCGCGCTCGGTTGGCCGCGCGCGCTTCAACGCGTCGTCTGCCTCGCGAAAAAGCTCGTGAGCGGCCCCGAGCGCTGGATGATCCGGAATGGCTTCCTTCGATCCAGCGGCAGCCAGCACCAGCATTCCAGCAAGCTGCGAAGCTACCTGCTTCAGGTCTTCAAAGCATCTCTGATTTTCAAGAATATATGTAGCGGTTGCGTCGTCCAGCATGAGCAGCACACCAGACTATCGCATTACGAACGGATTTGGCGCGTTGCCCGCGATATCGATCCACACGCTCTTGGTTTGCAGGTAGTCGCGAATGGCGTCGATGCCGCTCTCGCGCCCGATTCCGGAGCGTTTGTAGCCGCCGAATGGCGACATATAGCTGACGGCGCGATAGGTGTTCACCCACACCGTGCCGGCTTCCAATCGCTCGGACATCATCAGCGCGCGGCGAATGCTCTGCGTCCACACGCCGGCGGCAAGCCCGTAGACGGTGTTGTTGGCGATGCGAACTGCTTCCTCTTCGTCGTCGAACGGGATCACCGACAGCACCGGGCCAAACACCTCTTCGTTCGCGATGCGCATCTGCGGGTTCACGTCGGTGAAGATGGTCGGTTCCACAAACCAACCCGATCCGCATTCCTGGCGCTCGGCCGGAGCGCCGCCCAGACGGCAGACCGCGCCTTCTTCTTTTGCGATGCGGATGTAATCGAGAATCTTTTCGTACTGCGGCCGCGTAGTGACCGGACCAACCTGCGTGGAAGCGTCCAGCGGATTGCCCATGCGCGCGGTCTTCGCCAGATCGAGCAAGCGCTCTACGAACTCGGCATGAATGGGCCGATGGATCAGCGCGCGCGAACCGGCGATGCAGGTTTGCCCGGTGGCGGCGAAGATCCCCGAGACCACGCCCTTGACGGCCTGCTCGATGTCGGCATCGTCGAATACGATGTTCGCCGATTTCCCGCCGAGCTCCAGCGTGACGTGTTTGATGCCGCGCGCGGCCAGCCCATAGACATGTTCGCCGGTTTTATCGCCGCCGGTGAAAGCCACCTTGGCGACGTCCTGATGAGTAATCAACGGCTCTCCCACTTCGTTTCCGAAGCCGGTAATGATGTTGACCACGCCTGGCGGAAAGCCCGCCTTCTCGAACAATTCGCCGAACGCAAACGCGGAGACCGAAGAAAATTCCGACGGCTTCCATACAACGGTATTGCCCGCGGCCAGCGCGGGCGCGAGTTTCCACGTGGCAAGCAGCAGCGGAGAGTTCCACGGTGTGATGGCGGCGACAACGCCCAGCGGTTCTTCGCGCGTGAAGTTGAACACGCCCGGTTTGTCGATCGGAATCACGCGGCCTTCGATCTTATCCGCCAAGCCGCCGTAATAATAAAACCATTGCGGGATGTAATTGAGCTGGCCGCGCATCTCGGCGATCAGCTTGCCGTTGTCGGTGGATTCGATCTCGGCCAGCCGCTGCGCTTCGGCCGCCACCAGGTCGCCGAATTTGTGCAGCAGCGCCCCGCGCGCGGTTGCGGTCAATTTTCGCCATTCACCATGAAACGCGCACTTCGCCGCCGCAATGGCTTGATCCACATCGGCCTTTGAGCCACGCGGAATAAGCGCCCACGGTTTCGCGGTGAATGGATTCACAGATTCGAACCATTCGCCCGAGGCGGGATCCACCCGCTTCCCGCCAATCAACATCTGATGCTTCTTCAAGCTGCCAGTCCTCCAGTTAATTTGCTCACGTCTTCTAGTTGTTCGAGTTTATCTATCATTTCTTCGATTGCGGGCGCGTTCGCGCAGGCCGAGCGGAATCGCTCGCGAATCTGCTCCGGCGTGGCCGGGATCAGATCGTCCATTCGGTGCCGCTCGGTTCGCCCTTGCAATTTCACGATTACTTCCGAACCCTGCGCGCCCGGATAGGCGGCGGTAAACGCCGGATCCACTTCCAGCGTAGTAATGCTCGCAAGCCTGGTAACTTCAGGATCGTCGAGTCGGCGATAATTCGACTCTGCGATGACACCGTGCCCGAGCGTCGCAGCCACACAGTACTGAATGCTCATCTTGGCTTGCAGAACGCGCTCGAACGGGCCGGCGTAATCGCAGCCCGGATAACCCACGGCCGCGGCCGAAGCCTTCACCACAATCGATTCGACGTCGCCGCTCCGAAATCCATCCTGCGTCGCCACTGCGAGCGCAGCCTGGGTCGCCGTCTGCGCGTAATTGCAGGCCGGTGCGGGCTTGTAATAGACCGCCAGAATTTCGAGCGGCCTTCCGGAAAATGGCGCAACGCGCGCGATGCAATCCGATTTACCGAGTCCAGCGAAAAGCCCCGCGCGTCCGTCCAACGCGCTCTCCGATGCACGAGCGCCCAGCGACGCCAGTTCCACCGCCGTTACCGCGTTGCGCGCCGCGAATCCCGGATGAAAAAACATTTCGTCGCCGCCGCAGTATGGCCATTCGTTCAGTCCTCCGGTGGCATTGGCAGCGAACCCGAGCGCACTCACCGCGGCATCTTCATCCAACCCGAGCAATCGGCTACCCGCGATCGCGCCCGCCAGCGGACCGGTGATCCCGGTGGGACGAAAACGCCGGACCATTTCCTGATCCATGATCGCCCGGCCCACTGCGGCTCCGATTTCGTAACCGCACGCCGCGCCCAAAATGAAATCGCGACCGTTCGCCTTGTGCCGCTCGGCGAGCGCCAGCAGCGCGGGAAAAATTACGACGCCCAGATGGCTCACCGCGCCGGTGTGCATGTCCTCACGCACCAGCCCGTGGCCAAGCGTTGCATTTGCGAATGCTGCTTCGGCGGGCGACGAGCGTACCGGCGTTCCGATCACCGTGGCTTGTCCGCTCGATGCGCTCGCCATGCGAATCGCCTGGCAGCCCCACGGCAGATCGCGCGCTTCAAATGCGCACGAAAGCATATCGAGCAACCCGATCTTGACTTTCGCGACTACTTCCGGCGGGAGCTGATCCATGGTCAACTCGCGCGCGGCCCGCGCCATGCTGCGCGAGAGACTCGGGGCTGGAGCCATCATTTCCAGCCGGTGTCGGAGTCGTTCGGAACGTTCACCATCACGGCCTGCACCTGTTCGATCATGTTGCCGGCGATCTTGAACATTTCCGAAATCAGAATCCCGCCCATCTGCCCGTTCATGTTCGCGTGCATCAGCACCAGCCCCACCACCACGCCGCGCTCGGTATCCACCACCGGGAAACGCCGATGATCAACGATCAGCCCCTTGAAAATGCCTTTATCAAGCTGTTCGGCGCCACTCATCGCGGGATTGCCCATCACCGGAACGTTGGTAGTTTGCACGCCGTTCTCGAAGCGGTTCATGTCGGGCGCCAGCGGCGCGGCCCGGTAATCCTTGGTGCCTTCACTTTGAACCGCTGTGAAATAGGCGCTGGCCTGCTTGATGAGTTGTGCGCGCGCGGTTTTTTGCGATTCCGGCAACAACTCGCTATAAATGGCGGGCGCCGCAGTCATCTTTTCCGGCGCGAAGAATCCGGCCTGGCCCTTGCGGCAGACCAGCGTCTCGGCTTCGGTAATTTTCTTGTTCTTGAGCTTCAGCCGAACGAAAAATGTGTCCAGGTCGCCGTTCTCCGCCACCACCGCCTGTGCCGCGGCGTCTTGGCTCGCCGGATCCAAAGCGTACAGCCGATAAGTGCTCTCGCCCGCCGTCTTCCAGAAGCCCTCGCCCAACTTCAGCTCCTTGCCGTTTTCGGTGAATCTCACCGCTTCCGCTACAGGCAGCTTCGATGCATCGTGCTTCGCCATCGCGTCCAGATAAGAATCGACGAAGCCTTGCAAGCACGCGTGGTCGCAACCACTGCCCGAAGATTTGTCCGCGGCGTGCAATGCAGCGGCAGTGATGGCGCATATCAGAAGAGTTTGGCGGATCATCTCACCCTACAATACCCGATTACGATAAACTCCAGTGGTGAGTGAAATCGGCATCAGCCCGGCACAAACCATCAGCGCCGCGCTGCCGCCCGCGCGAACCTGGACCATGTGGGTTCCTTCCGTGGCGATGATGCTCTCCAGCTTGTTGTCCTACGTGGACCGGCAGGTGCTGGCCGTACTTTCGCCCATGATCCTGCGCGACACCGGCCTCAGCGCGCAGGCGTACGCGAACGCGCTAGCGGCGTTCTCCATCTTCTACATGATCGGGAATCCGGTGTTTGGCTCGTTCCTCGATTTCGTCGGACTGCGCAAAGGAATGTTCGCGGCAGTCTCGCTGCGCGCCATCGCCAGCACGGCGCACGCCTGGATGTCGGGCTTTTGGGGATTCGCCGTCGCGCGCAGCGTGCTCGGCTTCGGTGAAGGCTCGGCTTTCCCCGCGGCGCTGAAAGCGGCGGCCGAATCGTTGCCGCCCAATCGTCAATCGCGCGGAACAGCCATCGGGTACAGCGGCGCTTCGCTCGGAGCTATCATCACCCCGCTCATCGTGACGCCGATCGCTCTGCATTTCGGCTGGCGCGCGGCTTTCTTAGTCACCGGCGCGATGGGCGCATGTTGGCTCGGGATGTGGGCCATTATCGGACGGCCGCCGTACCTGGCCGAGCATCGCCGTTCTTCGCTCACGATTGCGTGGCCCAATTTCCTCGAGCGCCGTCTGTGGATCGTGGTGGCTAGCTTCGGCCTGGGCGCGGTTGCTCTGGGCCTGGTGTCGTATCTCAGCCCGTTGTACTTGAGCCGTGCCTTCGGATTGCCGCAAGCGCTGCTCGGCAAAATACTTTGGATCCCGCTAGTCGGCTGGGAAGCCGGCTACTTTTTCTGGGGCTGGATCGCCGACAAGTTTGTAACGCGCGGCAAGCGCCCAACCGGCCTGTTTTCGATGCTCTCGGTGCTCGCGTTGCCTACCGCGCTGGTCACCTGGGTCCACTCGTGGCCTGTGGTCCTGGCGCTGTTCTTCTGGGCAACATTCATCGCCGACGGTTTCGTCGTGCTCTCCTTGCGCGTCGGATCCCATCTATACCCGCGCGATCAGACCGCCATGGTGGGAGGCATCGGATCGGGATCGTGGTCGGCCGTGCTGGCTCTGATTTTGCCGGTCTGGGGCCGCTGCTTCGATCTGAGCTGGTACGGGGCCGTTTTCATCTCCGCTAGTTTGTTCCCGGTGTTAGGAACGGCGTTATGGTTTTGGTTGAGCCGCCCCGACGCGCTATGGCAGGCAGCGGCCGAGCGAACGGATTAGCAGGCTGATGAATTAGTTATTCGGCGAAGCTTTTTGCCTCTCGCCAACGGTCTTGTCATGAGCATTTACGTGGAGATTGTGTGCCTGAATTGGCGACTTTCCGTCGTCCAGACACACTTCTCCCCGAACTTACGCGGAGAGAACCACCGTAAGGTTCCGCATCCGCACCAGATTGTAGGCGGCGGCCGCGAAGGTGAATACCCAACCAACTTTGAAGACGCCGCGATGTCGGGTCTTGCGCAGCATTCCTACCGTCTTTAACCACCCAAATACTTCTTCGATCCGTTTTCGCTTGCGCTGGCTCACCTGGTATCCAGCGTGCCGTGTCGTGCGCCCGTCAATGGCACTGCCGCCTTGCCGATTGATATTCTGCGACACGTGCGGCGTCACGTTCCGGCCACGCATCTCTTGCACGAAGCCTCGCGTGTCATAGCCTTTGTCGGCTCCCACCGTCACGCGCTGGTCGCCCTCGATCCGCCCCGCCATTTCCAGCGCTGCGTCGCGCTCGGCCTTTCCGCTGCACAGCACCAGTTCGGTATCCACCACCAGTCCGTTGCGGTTCTCGATCAGCACGTTGCCGCAGTAGGCCAGCTTCGACTCGTGACCGCCGCTTTTTCTTGCCAGCCTGGCTTCCGGGTCGGTCGTCGATTGATGCGTGTCGTTGCGGCGCTCCTCGCCATGAAAATCAATAGTCGGATTACCCGGGTCCTCCGGTGGTAGCGTGGGGCCTTGATCTTTGCGTTGAAAACTCTTCTGACTCGCCCAGGCTTCTATCAGCGTGCCGTCCACGCTGAAATGCTCATCCGACAACAGGTCGTTGGCACGCGCCTGTTTCAATACCTGCGCGAAGAACTTCTCGGCGATGTCACCATTCAGCAGCCGGTCGCGATTCTTGCTGAACACGCTGGGCACCCACACTGGCTCGTCCATGTTCAGACCCACGAACCAGCGGAACAGCAGATTGTATTCCAGTTGTTCCATGAGCATCCGCTCGCTGCGAATCGTATACAACACTTGCAGTAGCAGTGCGCGCAAGAGCTTTTCCGGCGCGATCGAGGGACGACCCCAATCGATGTATAGTTGCCCGAACGATCGGGACAGTCCTTTCAAGACCGCATCCACCATGCTTCGGATCGGCCGCAAGGGATGATTCGCGGGAATACGCTCCTCCGGCGACACGTAACTGAACATCGCGCTTTGCTGGGTGTCTTTTCCTCGCATAGGCTAAAACATAATGACGTTGTTTTGTCTTCCTTGGTCACACCCCATCCCAATTACTTTTTCACCATCCTGTTAGGCGCCACTCGCTCGCGCGAGGATCTCCTTCACAACCACAGTCTTCGCATCGGCGTAATCCTGGACGTGATCCCATTCCTTTTGGGCCAATGACAGCTTGGTGCGGGCGTAAAGATCGCGATCGGCCGCATTGTCCCGCAGCCAATCCCGGAACAGAAGCATGCGATCGATTTCACAACAGCCGGCCGAGAAAACATGCAGGTTAACATCCGCACCCGGCCCTTTGAACATGCGATGCTCGTACCAGCTGGGCTCCCGAATACGAAGGACATAGCCAGCGGATTCAAGAGCCGGCACGTACGCCGCTTCACTCGCCGAATCGCTTACTACCAGTAGAATGTCGATGACCGGCTTGGCCGCCAAGCCCGGCACTGCCGTCGAGCCGGCGTGCTCAATCCGCAGCGCGCGGCTCCCCAGAGCGGCCCTTATTCTTTCAGTCTCACGCTCGAAAAGCTCAGGCCACAGCGGACTGTATTCCTCAATCAGGATGCGGCCGTGCGTCTCTATATCCCCATCTCCTGAAACACTTCTCGCGCCAGCCGGAAACTGTCCACCGCCGCCGGCACGCCGCAATAAATGGCCACCTGCAGGAAAACTTCCTGGATGTCGTTCTTCGTCAGGCCGTTGTTGATGGCGCCTTTCACGTGCGCTTTTACTTCGTGCGGCCGGTTCAAGGCCGAGATCATCGCCAGATTCAGCATGCTGCGCGTCTTGCGATCCAAGCCGGGACGGGCCCAGCATTCGCCCCAGCAATAGGTGGTGACCAGTTCCTGCAGCGGCCGGTTGAAATCGTCGGCGGTGCTGATCGCCTTGTCCACATACTCGGCGCCCAGAACTTCGCGGCGAATCTTCAGGCCCTTCTCAAACATCTCTTTTTCCACTTGCTCTCCTTTTGAAATTACTTGGATTCGACGACTACGCCGGCCCAGTCTTCCATCACTTTGATCAGCTCGGTCATGTCGGCGTCCGCGCCCTGGCTGGCCGTGCCGATCTGAAGCATCTGCCGCACCGCGCTGCCCACCACCATCGGCAAGCCCATCGCCTCGGCCTCTTCCATGCACAAGCGAATATCTTTGTTGAGCAGCCCGATGGCAAAACCAAAGTCAAACTTGCGATTCAAAACGCAGCGCGGGATTTTGTCCATGGTCGCGGTGTTGCGTCCGCTGCCCGCATTAATGACGTCGATCACCTGTTTCGGATCGAGCCCCGCCTTGGTCCCCATCACCACTGCCTCTGAGGAAATCGCCATGGCCGTCGCCGACAGAAGATTGTTCAGCAGCTTCATGGTCTGGCCCTGGCCCGGCTGCTTACCGACATGAAAAACTTTGCCGATCACTTCCACCACGGGCTTGATCGTCTCGAAGGTCTGGTCGTCGCAGGAGACCATCACGGCGAGCGTCCCTTTCTCCGCTCCGGCCACGCCTCCGCTCACGGGCGCATCCACAGCCACGATGTTTTTCGCCTTCAAGCCTTCGGCCACGCGCCTGGCGTAAATGGAACCGGTAGTAGAAACGTCGATGAAGATTTTCGCCCGCAGGCCTTCGACAATGCCGTGTGGACCCAATGCCGCGGCCTGCACGATGGGCGGCGTCGGCAAGCTCGCTAAAACAATATCGGACGCCGATGCTACGGCAGCTGGCGAATCCACGCGTTTGGCGCCCAATGCTTCGAGCGGACGCATCGCGTCGTCGCTCTTGTCAAAAATCGTGAGGCTGTTTCCCGCCTCGATCAAACGGCGGCACATCGGGCCGCCCATTCTTCCAACGCCGACAAAGCCGACGTTCCGCTCAGCCATCGAATTCTCCTGTACCAAAGCCGTTAGGATATCATGCGGTGCTCAGCGCGACGGCGGAACATCCAGCCGCACCACGATGCCATCCAGCTCCGGACTCGGCGCCGGGTAATACTTCATCACCAGCGGATCGTGTCCCGGCACGATATGGTTGGGCGAGTCGGCTAGCCGATAGAGCAGCTTGTAGCCTTCCAGCATTTCGGCTACGTTATACACCACAGGGAACGCGCGGTTTTGTTCGAAATTCGCGTACAAGTGCGAGGCGTCGGCGGCCAGCACCATCCAGCCCCGGCGCGTCCATACCCGGAGGATCTGCAAACCGGCCGTATGCCCGCCCACCCGATGCAGCGTCAACCCCGGCACCACTTCGGATTCGCCATCGTGAAAAACAGCGCGTCCGCTATAAATTTTTTGCACCATCTCCAGCGCATTTTCGAGATCGTACGCTTCGCGCAGAAAATGGTGGCACATGCATCGGCCCGTGGCGTACGCGACTTCGCGATCCTGCACGTGATATCGCGCGGCGGGAAATCGATCCAGATTCCCGGCATGATCGTAATGCAAGTGCGTCAGAATGACGTCGCTGATTTTGTCCGGATCGATATTGAGAAGCCGCAACGCGTCGACAGGACTGCGCAGATGCTCGCGTTTGCGCCGGATGGCCGCTTCTTCGGCGAAGCCGGTGTCCACCACGAACATGCAATCGCTGCGGCGCACCACCCACACGAAGTAATCCAGATCCGGCCCGTATTCATGCGGATCGGCCAGGATGAAGCTTTGGCCCGGATGCCGATTTCCCAAGTGCCCGTAGCGAATGGCAAAAACTTCGAATGGTTCCAGGGGGGTATTCATGTGAAGAGAATCATTATAATGAACAATCATCGTGCTCCAAGGGAAATGCGCGCTCGTCACTGGTTCCACGCAAGGTCTCGGCTTGGCCACGGCGAAACGATTCGCCGCCGCCGGCTGCAACATCGTGATAAACGGCTTTGGCGACGAGCGGGAGATTTCCGCGATGCGCGCCACCATCGAGAAGGAACACGGCGTGCGAACCATGTATTGCGGCGCGAACCTGGCGCATGCGATCGAGATTGAGCGGATGATTGGGGTGGCGCAGGAAACCTTCGGCGCCGTCGATATTCTGGTGAACAACGCGGTGGTACGCTACGTCTCTCCCGTGGAGCAGTTCCCAGTGGGCGAGTGGGATCTTGCCCTTGCGGTGAACCTTTCGGCCGCATTTCACACCATCCGGCTCGCACTGCCCGCCATGCGCCGGCGCAATTGGGGACGGATCGTCAATGTCTCTTCGATCTACGGGCTGAAGGCCACCACCAGCCGTATCAGCTACGTCACCACGAAGACGGCGCTCGTCGGTTTGACGCGCGCCGTAGCGCTCGAAACGCGCGATCAGGATATTACGTGCAACGCGGTGTGCCCGGGTACGGTGGAGACTCCGGTGCATGCCCAGCGGATTGAGGAAATGATGACAGCGGATGGTCTCTCACGCGAGGAAGCCCAACGGCGATTCCTGGCCAATAAGCAGCCCGGCGGACGGTTCATCACCGCCGAAGACGTGGCGGGTATGATTCTTTTTCTGTGCGGGCCGGAAAGCCGGGATATTACCGGCGCGGCGATGCCCATCGACGGCGGGTGGTCCATCAGTTGAGCATTCCACTTTCAACCGAACTCGCGCACTGGGCCGCGAGCGTCACATTTGAAGACTTGCCCGCCGATGTAATCGCCGACACCAAACTGCGGGTGATGGACGTGATCGGATTGGCGCTGGCCGGCGCCGAAACAGATTTTGGACGATCCGTTCATGATGCCGCTCTGGCTATTTCAACACCTGGCCCCTGCCGCATTCTCGGATTCGGAGATCGAGTGGGCGTCACCACGGCCGCGTTCGCCAACGGAGCTTTCTCCCAGGCATTGGAATTCGACGACACGCACAACGAATCCATCGTGCATATGAGCAGCCCGGCGGTGGCGGCGGCGCTGGCGCTTTCCGAGTACACGCTGGTGTCGGGGCGCGACCTCATCACCGCGATTGCCGTCGGCAACGAGATCTCCTGCCGCGTGGGCAGCGTTTCGTCCGGCGAACTGCATCGCAGAGGCTTCCACCCCACGGGTCTGTTTGCGACGTTCGGAGCGGCCTATCTGGCGGGTAAGCTGCTAGGGCTGCCGGCAGAACAACTGGCCCGAGCGGCGGGCATCGCGGGCAGCTTCGCATCGGGACTGCTGGAGTGCTGGGTAGATGGGACCCAGACCAAGTTTCTCCACCCGGGATGGTCGGCCCAGAGCGGCATTACGGCGGCGCTGCTGGCGCGTTCGGGGGTTACGGGTCCGGCGCAGGTATTCGAAGGCCGCTGGGGGCTCTTCGCCTCGCACGTGCAGGATCCGAACGCCCATCGCGACTTCGCACGGATTCATGACCGGCTGGGCGAACACTGGGAGAGCCGTAATTCATCGTTCAAGCCCTTTCCAGCCGCGCACGTGATTCATCCGTACATCAGTGCCATTCTGCGGCTGAAAGCGAAATACGCGATAAGGCCGGAAGACGTGGAGCGCATCGAGTGTCCGGTCACGGCTTTCATCGTCGGCATCGTCTGCGAGCCCACCGGCGAGAAGTTCGCGCCGGCCTCCGATTCGCATGGCCGCGTCAGTCTGCAATACAGCCTGGCCGAGGCGCTTTATAACGGCGCGCTGGGCAAGTCTGCCTACAGCGTCCAGAGTCGCAATAATCCGGAGATTCTCGCGCTGGCACGCCGCGTAGAGTATCGCGTGGACCCGGACTATCCCGGCCCCGGCCGTTTCAAGGGCGCGGTCAAGGTGGAATTGAAAGATGGGCGGGTTTTCGAAGAGGTGGAAGAATACAATCGTGGCTCGGCCGAAAACCCGATGACGTACCAGGAACTGCGCGACAAATTCGATGACAATGTCAGCGCCTTTCTTTCCGTGGACCAGCGCGATCATCTTGCCGAAGCGATTCAAGGGCTGGAAGTGCTAGAAAACATTAGCCAGTTGCTAGACCATTGCTAATGATTGCACTTAACGCTATCATGTAGGCATGAACTTGCAGGCAACCCTGAAACAAGAGCACATCCAATACACCATTCGGGGCGTTCCGCTGGAAGTGGACCGCGCGCTTCGAAAAAAAGCGGCTCAACTGAAGCTGAGCCTGAATCAGCTCGTTGTCGACGAACTTACGCGCGCCACCATTGGGCGTACTCAGAAGGCGGATTTTTCCGGCCTGGTAGGCCAGTGGACTCCCGATCCCGCGTTTGATGAAGTGATCGCCGCCCAGCGTCAAATCGATTGGGACAAGTGGAAGTGAGGGTGCGCTAGGTGCGGGTAGCGCTGGACACCAACCGGCTCACCGATCTGTTTCAGGGCGACGCCGAACTGTCTGACCGGCTGGGCGAATGCGACGAGGTCTGGCTCCCCTTAATCGTCCTGGCCGAGATCAAGGCCGGATTTTACGGCGGCTCGCAACAATACCGCAACGAGCTGCTTCTCAGAAGTTTCCTGGCCAAACCCACGGTCGGCGTTCTGTGTCCGGCGAGAGAAACGGCCGAGCACTACGCGCGGGTGTTTGTACAACTGAAGCGCGCCGGAACACCGATTCCGGACAACGACATTTGGATTGCGGCCCTCACGCTGGAGCATGATCTGCTGCTGATCACCCGCGATCGACACTTCGAATGTGTGCCGCAATTACCGCGCGCCTGATATTCTTAAAAACGGGTGTCGTCGTCAACCGCAGTTGCTCCCCCTTCTGGTAGCTGGCGTAACCGTCTCGGGCATTGGACCGACGGCGAAGCTCTCCTCCAATACGAAGATAAAATCCTCCTGCTGCTCACGCTGATCATCGGCGCGGTGGTGGGCCTGGTGGTGGCGGCTTTCATCTACGTCACCGAAAACCTGGGCGCCCGCATGTATCCGGACGGAAGCGCGGCTTGGCGTCGAGTGCTGATCCCTGTCGCCGGCGCGCTCGTTACCGGATATCTGCTCTCGCGTTTCTTCGCCAACGCGAGAGGCAGCGGCATCCCGCAGACCAAGGCGGCGCTGTTCCTGCGTGACGGCTTTATCACCATGCGCACGGTGTTCGGCAAGTTTTCATGCTGCTCGGCATCGCTCGCCAGCGGCATCGCGCTGGGCCGCGAAGGACCGTCGGTACAGGTAGGAGCAGGCATCGCGTCGGTGCTGGGGCGGCGGCTGGGCCTGGGGCCAAACCGGATTCGCGAGCTGATTCCAGTGGGCGCGGCTGCGGCGCTCGCTGCGGCTTTTAACACGCCGGTGGCGGCCGTGCTGTTCACGCTCGAAGAAGTGATGGGCGACCTGCATGCTCCGGTGCTGGGGTCCATCGTGCTGGGCTCGGCAACCTCCTGGGTCACACTCCACCTGTTGCTCGGCGATGAGCCGCTGTTTCATGTCCCTTCCTACCAGCTGGTCAGCCCGATTGAATTCATCACCTATGCTTTGCTCGGAATCGCGGGCGGATTGGTCTCGGTGGCGTTCGTCAAGCTGCTGCTCGCAATACGCAAATATTTTCTGGCGCTGCCCAAGTGGAGTGAATGGATGCAGCCCGCGGCCGGAGGCCTGGCGGTTGGTCTGATGGGATGGTTCGTCCCGGATGTTCTGGGCGTAGGCTACAGCCACGTGAGCGAAGCGCTGAACGGGCAGATGACGCTCGAGCTGATGGCGCTGCTGGTGTTGTTGAAAGTGCTGGCAACCACCAGCTGCTATGGAACCGGGAACGCGGGCGGCATCTTCGGTCCCGCCTTGTTTATCGGCGCCATGCTGGGCGGCACGGTGGGCACCGTGGCGCACCAGATCCTCCCGGACTTCACCGGCGGCGTGGGCGCGTATGCTCTGGTTGGCATGGGTGCGCTGTTTGCCGGCATTGTGCGCGTGCCGCTGACGTCGGTGATCATGATCTTTGAGATGACGCGCGACTATTCCATCATCGTGCCGCTCATGATCGCCAACCTGATCAGCTTCTACATTTCCTATCGGCTGCAAGAGGAGCCGATCTACGAGGCGCTGCAGCATCAGGATGGAATCCATCTGCCGTCCGGTCTTCGCTACCGCCAGGGACTTTTGATTGTCAGGGACGCAGCGGTGGCTCCGCTGCATGTGCTGAATCGAACCGATCGCGTGGAAGACGCGCAAAAGTATCTAGACCCGGATCGCAACGCCTGGCCGGTGATGGATGGCGGGCGCCTGGCGGGGATGATCACGCTCGCGCAGGTGGAGCAAGAAATGGCGGCCGGCCATGGCGACCGCGTACTCGGCGAGCTGCTGCCGGTCGACGTGCCGAATCCCTTGCTGACCGCCGAAATTTTTCCCCATCTTCACATGGATCATCCAGTCGATATGGCGCTGCGCCGGATGGCCCACAGCAAATTGAACGTACTGCCGGTGGTGGGGCGCGCCGATATTCGCGACCTGAAAGCCGTGGTCTCACTCCAGGAGATCCTGCAAGCTTACGGCGTGGCGGGAGACAAAAGCCAGACGCAGGCGGTGGAAGAAGACCTTCGAACCTCCCGCAGGCTGGTGCCCGGGGTAATCGCGGCCGGTCTGGCAGTGGTGCTGGTGATCGGATTCATTAACTACTACTACCGGTCCGCCCGCACCGAGCGCGCCGGGCAATATTACAAAACCGGCAACGAGTTACTGCAGCAGGACCGCGATGACGAAGCTGTGCAGCAGTTTCGCGATGCTCTATCGAGCGCGCCCGGAAACGCGCAGTACCGGCTGGCGTTGGGACTGGCGCTGGCCAAGGACAATCATCTGGCCGAAGCGTCGGTCTATTTGAATGCCCTGCTGAAGCGCGATCCGGAGAATGCCCTGGCAAACCTGGGCGAGGCCAGGATTCTAGCACAGCAGCGCAAAACAGCTGATGCGGTGAAGTTCTACCGACGTGCCATTGATGGCGTGTGGCCGCCCGGTCAAGAGCAGAATCGCATGCAAACTCGTTTCGAACTGGCGGCGCTGCTGGAGAAAAGCGGGCAAAGGACGCTGGCCGTTGCGGAGCTGCTGGCGGCGCTCGGTGCGGCGGGCCGGGATGCAGCCGTCAAGAAGAAGATCGGACCATTGCTGCTCAGTTACGGCGCGCCTCGCGAAGCAGCGGACGTTTTTCGGAACGTGGTGCAAACGGACGACGGGGATGGAGCAGCTTATGCAGGTCTCGGCCAGGCTGAGCTTGCCATGGACAACTACCAGGACGCTCGCGATGCTTTCCAGAAGGCCGTAGAGCGGAATCCAGGGGACGAAGCGAGTAAGAAGCAGCTGGAGTTAAGCGAGCGAGTGCTGGCGCTGGATCCGAACGCGCGAGGATTGAGAGCCGCGGCGCGCTACGACCGCAGCAGGGAGCTACTGGAGGCCGCGATCATGCGATCCGACCACTGCCGGGGCGGGAGCAACTCCCCGGACCCCAGCGCCCCGGCCCGGCAGGCACTGGCAAGTCATCCGCGACGGGATGCGCTGGAAGATGCAGCGGACAGGGACCTGTCGCTGGCCAAAGACTTGTGGAATCAGAGCGGGAAGTGCGGACACGCGCCCAATCCCGATGACCAGGCGATTGAGCGCGTGCTGGCAAGCCTTTCGAAGCAATAGACCTGACTAATTCGCTTGGGCTTGCGTAATATGGGTGCGGCGATTCTTCTGCCAGCAGTCCTCGTCATGCTCGGTGCAGACGGGCTTATCTTTGCCGTAGCTGAGAACCGCGAGCTGGTTGCCCGGCAGCCCCAGGTTCGACAAATATTCTTTGGTTTGTTTGGCGCGCGCATCGCCCAGCGCCAGGTTATATTCTTCCGATCCGCGCTCGTCGGCAAATCCTTCCACCGTGAGTTTGAAGTCCGGGTACTGCTTGATGATGTCAGCCAGCGTCTGGGCGTCTTTTTTCAGAGCGGCTTCGGCGTCCGGACGTAGCGTGTGTTTGTTGTAGTCGAAGTAAGCGTCCTGAATGCGGTTCAGCAGTTCCTGGATGCGGGCCCGCGTGGCAGCGTCAGGCAGACGGGATGGAGTACTCGAAGCGGCCTGTGCCGGCTGAGAATAGTTTCGAGCGGGCGCCGGATTGGACCGGGCAGCGGCAGTGCTGGTCGGCGCCGCGGGCGGAGGAGGAGCTTTCGCAGCAACCTTTTTCGCACAACCGCAGAAAGTCAGAGAGAGCGCTGTCAAGGCCGCGCAAGCCAAGAATCGAGATTTCATCCAAAGCCTCCTAAGCTTTTGTATCTACAGAATACCGGCGGGTAATGCGGCAAAGAATCCCGTCGTCACTGTATTTCGCCAGCCCATTACCCTAATACAGGATGGACGCTATTCCCCTATCCGGCGTGTCGTTCTACCTTAGAAAACATGTGGTTCCGTCCCGCCACCGAGTTACGTCCGTACCCTGTCCGTTACAATGAGGGAAGAATGCGGCAGCGCCCGGGAGTGGTTCTAGTGGCGGGATTTGGCGGGCTGCTGCTCATCATGGCGGCGGCCGAAGCCGGGGCGTTGCTTTTCTTGAGCAGCCTGCGCCATAACGACACCACGCTGCAAGCGCGCTTTCTCGGGCGCAATCGCACGCTGGAGCGCATCCGGTCCAATATTTATCTTTCGGGGACCTTCGTGCGGGATTCGTTGCTCGCTCCCGAACAATCCGGAGTGCGCGCGCAAGTGGCTACTCTGGAAGGTCTGCGGCGCGATTCAGAAAGCGCTCTGAACAGCTATGCCGCGGCGCTGGAGCCCGAGGAGGCGGCGCCCTTTGAGGACTTGCGATCCCAGATTGAGGCGTATTGGAAGGTCCTGGATCGCACGTTGGCCTGGACGGGCGAGGAGCGGGGGAAGTTCCGCGATGCGTTCTTCTATGAAGAACTGGTTCCACGGCGAACGTCGATGCTGCAGATCGCCGATCGCATTGAGGCGTTGAACGAAGAAGCGCTGCGGCACGGCGACATAAAGTTGGGCGAGCTGTTCGGGCGCTTGCAGTTGGGGCTAATTGCCATGGTGGCCGTGACGCTGCTGGGCGGGGCCACGCTGGCCGCTTTCACGATATTTCACATCCTGAGGTTGGAAGGCGAGATCCAGCGGCGGCTCAAGGAAAGCGTCCACTCGCAGGCCAGTTTGCAGGAGCTCTCAGCCCGGCTGGTACGGGCGCAGGAAGAGGAGCGGCGCGCCTTGTCGCGCGAACTGCACGATGAAATTGCGCAGGCCTTTTCCGCGGTATTGATGGAAGCCGAGAACCTGCTGGATCTGGACCCGGCGCCGGAAGTGCGGGCGCATCTAGCGTCCATCCGCGGCGTGGCCGGAAAAGGCATGAACGAGATTCGCAACATGGCTCTGCTGTTGCGGCCTTCCATGCTCGACGATTTCGGACTGTTGCCGGCTTTGGAGTGGCAGGCGCGAGAGATCGGAAAGCGCACCGGGCTGCGCGTTCAGGTGGCGAGCGAGATGCCCGGCGAACTGCCGGAGGAGCACAAAACCTGCATTTATCGAGTGGTGCAGGAGGCGCTTAACAATTGCGCCCAACATGCTCAGGCCAGCGCGGTCCAGGTATCGGTCCGGCACCAGGCCGGGCAGATTCTGGTGAGCGTGCAGGATGACGGCAGCGGGTTCGATCCAAATCGCGTGCGCGGTCTGGGGCTGCTGGGAATGGAAGAACGGGTGCGGCACCTGGGCGGCATGTTCCACATCGATTCCAGCCCTGGGCGCGGGACGTTGCTGCGCGTCACGTTGCCTCTGGCGGAAATGCCAGCGGCCGTGGTTGAGGCGCAAGCGCCGGCTCACGCCCCTGACATTGCGTGGAACGGAGGCCTGCCGTATGGCGCAGATTCGCATTCTGCTGGCTGACGACCATAACATCTTGCGCGACGGAATGCGCCTGCTGCTGGAACGGCAGCCCGGGTTCGTCGTGGTGGGCGAAGCCGCGGACGGACGAGAAACGTTGCAACTGGCCCAGGATCAGCGCCCCGACGTGGTGGTGATGGATATCGCGATGCCCAATATGAACGGCATCGAAGCCACGCGGCGGATCGTAGAAAAGTATCCCCATATCGGCGTGGTGATCCTGAGCATGCACCACGACGAGAGCTACATTATCCGGTCGCTCAAGGCCGGCGCGCGCGGATACCTGCTGAAGGATGCCCTGAAGGCGGAGCTGATCTCGGCCATCGAAGCGGTGGTGGACGGGCGGTCGTTTTTCAGTCCCAAAGTGAGCCGGATTCTGCAGGAGGACTATTTTCAGGCGCTCGGCCGCAAGGACGCTGATGACAGCTACGACCTGCTCACCGATCGCGAGCGCGAGATTCTACAAATGGTCGCCGAGGGCAAGACCAACAAAGAGGTCGCCAATACGCTGAATGTCAGCCTGTACACCGTGGACACGCACCGCACGCATATTCTGCAAAAGCTGAATCTGCATAGCGTCCCGGAGCTGATCCTGTACGCGGTGCGCAAAGGCATCATCTCTTAATAAAACCAAACGTAGGTGGCCAAGTCTTATTGTTTTATCAGTGTTGATCTGCGTTCATCTGTGGCCGGATTGCTTTTTGCCGCTGTTACTCGGTCACCGTCAAATTCGCGGGCGGGCTGGCGACGCCGCCCACCGTCACCACTACGGGCTGCACGCCGGGCGGAGTATTCGCGGGAATCTGGTAATTGATCTGCGTCACTCCCACCAGACCGCTCGGGATGCCAACGAATTTGATGGCCGCCGCCTGGCCCGCGACGGTGACCGTCACGGGAAGCTGGGGCTTGGGAAGCTGCGCCAGCGGGGTTCCGCTGGAGGGCGACGTTCCGGTGGCAAGCGCCGGAGAAACCTGTCCGTCACCGGTGATGAACAGCGTGGACGTTTGCCCGGCCGCGGCGCTCGAAAATGGAGCGGCCGCGAATCCGTTGGTCATAAAGATTCCCGGCGCCGACGTCACAATTATAATGTTGTAATTATTGGAGTTCACGTAGGGATTGCCAACCACTAGCGAAGCGTTTCCAGGCTGGGTTTCGTACGGAATCTGAAGGTTCACCTGATTCGGGGAAACGTAATAAAGCGGAGTAGGCACGCCATTGACGGACGCCTCGAAGCCCGCCAGATATTGAGGCAGCGGAATGGCGCCCGCCGACTGCGCAAAATTCCCGAGTGCGGTGCCGTAGACGCTCAACAGCATACCCGGAGCGTAGGCTTGGACGCCCGATGCGGCATTGCTCACGCCGCCAATCGCGAGCTGCGCTTGCGGTCCATCGAAGGGGACCGAGAGCGTTTGGGTCCATTGCTTGCCGCTCGCATCCACGCCGCTGAATCCAAACACCACGTTGCTGGGCACAGACAGGTTGTTGAGCCCCAGGCCCGTGGAAGAAAGAGAGCCGTCCGCCGGGATAGTAGCGGTGCCGAAAACAGTGGCGAGGTTGTAATTCTCGCCGTTGATGGTGAATGCGGTCAGAGTGGTTGCCACACCCGCTTCTTCGGTCAGTGTGATGGTGAATGACCAGTGAAACCCGCTGCGATTGAGCGTCTCAAATACCGGATTCTGATCGATGGAAGGAACTACCGCGGAGGCCGTGGGCAAATTCACCGTGCTGTTCCACTGATGGATCAAATTGTAGGCGTCCGGAGAACCGAGGCCGCTGGCCTGGTCGTACCCTGGAGCGGCATTGTATCCGATGACGCCCGTGGTGCACTCGGTAATCTCAGCCGCGATGGTGACTTCATCGGGCGAGCCGATCACGCACGGGACGCTGTTGCTGCCCACCGTTATATCGTGAAAAGCAGGCGCTTTCTGCGCGTTTTGCGCCATCCGGTACAGCGTCGGATTGATATTGCCTACACCGGCTTGTTGCCCAGGGCCGCTGGACGCCAGATACTGATTGAGCAGCGTAACAATCCCGGCCATGGTGGGCGCCGCTATGGACGTTCCGCCGTAAATCTGAAACTCGCCGCCGGTATAGACATAGTAGCCGTCGTGATCGGGCGAGGAAGCGATGGAAAGATCCGGAACGTGCCGAAACCCGTCATTTGGGACGCCCGGCCCGGTCTGCCAGACCGGTCTCGGGAAGAACAGGCTGGCTCCGCCGCCGCCCGCCGCCAGCCCACCGCCCAGGCCGGTGTCGTTCCACACCATCTCAGGGATGTACGATAGCGCGGAAGCCCCATTGGCCGTGTTCGCGCTGCCCCAATAGTTGCCGCTGCCTTCGTTGAATTCCGACCCTCCCATGGAAGTCACCTCCGGGATGCTGCCCGGCGCGTCCACGGCCAAGCCGTCTTCGGCGATAGCGGCGTTTTGGTCTTCGCAATCCGCCGCTCCGGCGTCGCCGGCCGCGGCCAGCCAGGTGATGCCTTCCGCATTCGCTTGCTGTGCCACTAGTCGTTGGCTCGGCAGATCCACCAGATTCGCGCCCTCGCATATGCCGTAGCTCATGCTGATCACGGGCGCATACATCTCATCCACCGCGTCTTCCAGCGAGGTGAAGACATCGCTCGAGTTCACAAAAATAATGGTGGCGTTGCGGGCCACCGAGCCCGACCATTCCAGATCCAGGTCGGCCTCGGGCAGATCTTCCTGGCTGATTCCAGGATCGGATTGCCCCGGAACCAAGACCTGCTGCAGATGAATGGCAGGCAGATTGAACTTGGCGCGGAACGCATTTATATCGGAGATGTTGACGTCGGTTTGCCCCACCACGGCCAGCAGTTGCCCAGTGCCATCGATGCCGGCGGCGTAGAGACGGGCCACGTCGTAGACGGTGGCAAAGTCGTCGGGAGCCATCTGGTGGTTCCCGCTGCCGGTGGTGTTACGCGGGGCGAAGCTCCTCAACTTACTGCGAGGCTGGAGCCGGAAATCGTTCAACCCCCGCACACCACTGACGACGCCCGAGAGCGCAGCGGGAATGGACGGATTTGTCGAGTTGGCGAAATGCAGCTTGCCATTTTCCAGGTATTGGTGAATCTGCGTGTGAAACGCATGCTCCACTTGCTGGGCCGTGCCGCTGAATTGGATCCAGGTGCGGCCGCGGGCTGCGCGCAGCACCTTGAAACCCTGTGACTGCAGCCAAGCTGTGATCCGGTTCACGTCGTTGACGCTCAGACCGAAGCGGTCCGCGTATTGCTCCGGGGTCAGCCATTTGTGGTAATCCGGCGAGGCTGGATTCTGCTGGCTGGCCAGCAACTGATCGAGGGCGGACTGCTGCCTGGCCGACGGTTTCATGTAAATCGTGATGGTCGGAATGGGAAAGGACGCCGCCACCGGACCTTGGTCAAACTGCGGCAACGCACGAGGAGAAACGTGGCCAGTCAACACGACGGTCTGGCTGCCGTCGATGGAGGTGGTGATGCGGTCCGGTTGCGCCCGAAGACAAAGAGCCAAAATGAATACGAGAAGAGCAGGTCGCAAGCAAATGCGCGAGGCGGTTCTTAGCCTGTTTTTCTTCATCTTACTCCGAGGTTGATAGTATAAACAGCGATGGCGCGCGTCTGGAGCCGAGGGGTGATGCTCGCGGTATTTGCTGGGCTGCCGCTATTCACCGCAGACGCGCCGTCGCCGTTTTCTGGTCGATGGGACTTAACCATTATTACAAAAAATGGCGAGTATCCTGCCTGGATGGAATTCACCGATCAAGGGGGAACGCCCGCCGTCCGCATGGTGGGCCGCACCGGCAGCGTTCATCCGGTGGGCAACCTGAAAGTGGACGGATCGCACCTGGCTTTTGATAATGGTTCAGCCCACTGGCAGATGGCGATTCAGGATCGAAAACTTACCGGACAAGCCCCGGACGGCATGCTCACCGGCACTCCCGCGCCTGCTCTGAACCGCAGCGCGCCCGTGGGCTGGAGCGCCCCCGAGCCGCTATTTAACGGTCGCGATCTTACCGGATGGCTGCCCGACAACCCCGCCGCGAATCACTGGACGGCCGGCAGGAACGGAGAGCTGCAGAACCTGGAAGCGGGCGCGAATATTCGCACTATGCGCCAGTTCGGCGACTTCAAGCTGCACATCGAATACAATTGTCCGCCCGGCGGCAACAGCGGCGTCTATTTGCGCGGCCGTTACGAGGTACAGGTAGAATACGAGCCGGCCGGCAAGAACGACGCGTTCCATGCCATGGGATCCATCTACGGGTTCATTGCTCCCGCCGCCACGGTGGCTCCGCGCCCGGGCCAGTGGGAAAGCTACGACGTGATGCTGGTGGGCCGCAACGTCACCGTCGTCCGCGACGGCGCGCCGATTATCGAACACGCCGAGATTCCAGGCATCACGGGCGGGGCGTTGGACAGCCGGGAAGGCGCGCCCGGACCTATCTATTTGCAGGGCGATCATACCGGCGGATTGAAGTACCGCAACATCATGATCTCCGTGCCCGGGCGTTGAGCCAGGCTGTCGAAAAAATCGAGCGCGTGAGTCTAACAGGCGACAGGGTGGAACTGTAAGCAGTACGCAAACACCAGTAGAATCGGCATTTCTCCGTTGGCACCACATCTGCCCTTCCAGCGGCGAGGAAATTCGCAATGACCAAAATACATCGCGCCGCGGCGCTTCTTCTGATGGCCGGATCGGTGGCTTTCGCGCAACAAGTTCTTATCCTGACCACCGGTGCGCAGGTGCAGGGCAGATATGTCGGTGGCGACGACAACACCATCAAGTTTCTTGACCAGCAGGGCAGCCGGCACAAGTTCCCGATATCGCAAGTTCAAAGCCTGGTATTTACCGGCCCGTTGCCGGCGGCGGCGGTTCCGTCCGCGTACACTCCCGTTAGTTACGAACCCGGCAACCCAGCCTCACCCAATTTCGCGGAGCGAGGGTACGTGGACGCGGACGTCCAGCCCAAGGCGGGTTGGAGCCGCACCTCCACCATTCCAGCCAGCGCCGAGATTCTGGTGCGAACCATCGATCCGATCGATGTACGGCGTCCCGATCCGCGGCAGCATTTTCTCGCTTCCATCGACCGGGATGTCTTGGACTCCAATGGGAACGTGGCCATTCCGCGCGGCTCACTGGCGCACTTGATCGCGCGCGACGTCGGTAATGGAGAAATCGCGATCGACCTTCGCTCGGTGAACGTCAACGGCAAGCGCTATATTCTCAACAGCGAAAACATAACCGACGTGAAAACCCGCGATGGGCTGGGCGCCAACAAACGAACCGCCAAGTTTGTCGGAGGCACGGCGCTACTCGGCACGGTGCTGGGCGCCATCGCGGGCGGTGGCAGAGGCGCAGCTATAGGCGCTCTGGCTGGCGGGGCGGCCGGTGCGGGAACCCAGGTGTTGACGCGCGGTCCGAAGTTGAACGTCCCTTCGGAGACTGTTCTGAGCTTTCGCCTGGACCACCCCGTGTATCTTTACCAATAGCCCGCTCGTTTACCCGCGCGGTTCCGTAGGCGCCACCCTACTGAACCGCGACCGTAAGGGAGCGTCGCGCCCTCGCTTGCCGAGTGCCCCCGACCGCTAAAGTTCCCCCTCGCCCAGGCCGATCAAACCAGAGTGGCGGCCTGGATTCGCAAGTACTGGTCTTTGTCCTTGATCAGTTTTCTCTCGCTTTTTATCGAGCTCATCGTCATCCGGTGGCTCGCCTCGGAAGTGCGCATCTTCGCGTACTTCAAAAACTTTCCGCTTCTCGCCGCGTTCCTGGGTTTCGGCGCCGGATGTCTGATCGCCAGGCGCAAGCGCAACTATTTCAGGTTCACGCCGCTCCTCTTGCTGGCGCTCTCGCTCGTGATTGCTCTGGCGTGGCGCGGCGGCTACACGCACATCACTTTCATCGATCCCTATGAACAATATTTGATCGGCACCTTCGCGTTCAGCAATCCGCTGCTCGAAATGCTCAAGGGCGCCGGCTTTATTCTCGGAATCTTCCTGCTCACGGTGGTACTCTTCACTTGCTTGTGCGAAAAACTGGGCGAGTGTCTGGACGCCTTTCCTCCCCTCACTGCGTACACGGTGAATGTGGCTTTCAGCCTTTTGGGGATCCTGGTATATGCGGGCCTATGCTGGGCGCGCTCGGGTCCGGCGGTCTGGCTGACGATTGCAGCGGTCGGGCTTCTCGCCTTTTTCCCCCGTAACCTGCTTGTGGTAGCTCCGGCTTTCGCGGCGATCGCGCTGCCACTCCTGTTCACGCCGGCCCATGTGATCTGGTCGCCCTATTACCGCATCGACCTGAAGCCTCTGTCGCTGAGCGGCAAAGATGGCGTCGCGCACCCTCTGGGCTACAACGTGGAAGTAAATCACGACGCCATCCTCGGCGCCTACAACTTCAACCCGGCTTACGTTCAAAGCCTGCCGCCGGAGGTGCGCTCCCAGCTTCTGGATTATTACAACGTCAGCTATCGCATTTTCGGGCCGCGCTTTAAGAAAATCGCGGTGCTGGGCGCCGGAGCGGGCAACGACGTGGCGGCCGCCCTTCGCAATGGCGTCGAGCGGATAGACGCCGTGGAGATCGATCCCGGCATTATCGATGTTGGTCGCAGATTTCACCCCGAGGATCCTTATCGATCGTCAAAGGTACATATCGTTAACGGCGACGCCCGGACGTTCCTTCGCCAGAAGGACAATGGCGGCTACGACATGATCGTATTCGGAGCGCTGGACAGCCACGCCGTGTTTTCTTCCATGTCCAGCGTGCGAATCGATAACTATGTGTACACCGTGGAGAGCTTCTCCGAGGCGCTTTCGCATCTGGGGCCGAAAGGGATTCTCGCCGTAACATTTTATTTCTACAAGCCGTGGCAACTGGAACGCGTCTTTAACGCCCTGTGGAAAGCGAACGGGGCCAAGCCGGTGGTGGTTTACTCGCTCGGGGAGCAACGCAATAATCTAGTGATGCTGGCCGGTCCCGGAGCCAATCGGGACGAACTGCTGGCCCACCCCTACGTGCGCGCGCAGAATGCCGAGGCGCTGGTCGGCAACGGAACCGTCGAACCCACCACGGACGACTGGCCTTTCCTCTATCTCCGCGAGCGTGGCTTTCCATTCAACTACGCTTACATGCTGCTCCTGATTCTGGGCGCAAGCTACATCGTGATCACTCGGGCCGCCCAGTTGAGCGCGGCGGCGTTCGATGCACCCATGTTCCTGCTCGGCGCTGGTTTCATGCTGCTCGAGACCAAGGTAATGGCCAAGATCGCCTTGCTTGCCGGAGCCACCTGGATCGTGAACACGTTCGTGATCGCGGCGGTGCTGTTGATGATCCTGCTCGCCAACTTGGCCGTAATGCGAGGGTGGTTCCAGAATCGGCAGTGGACCTTGGTGGCGCTCGGGCTCACCATATTGCTGGATTATGTCCTCAAGCTCAACAGCGTGATGCTCTTGCCCTGGGCCGGTCTAAACCTGGCGCTGGTGCTCGGGCTCCTCTCGTTGCCCATCTTCTTCGCCGGAGTGCTTTTCGCCATCTGTTATCGCGATGTGGAACAGGCCGCCCCGGCGCTGGGCTACAATCTGTTCGGCGCGATGGCGGGCGGAGTTCTTGAATATTGCTCCATGGCGTCGGGAATTAACAGCCTGAACCTTCTCTCTCTGCTGGCTTACGCGGGAGTGGCATGGTTCCTGCTGCGCCCCAGAAAAGTAGCGTCGCTGGCTTTAGCCAAAGCCTGATCTTTTCTTACTCGACCGTCAGCACCACCGGCTGCTCTATCATCGACGCCTTATTCGCCGTCAGGAATGCGATGTGATAGCGTCCTGGCTTTATGGTCGGCACCTGAAATTTGATCTTGTCGGCGCTCCTTTCCATGATCGTGACTTTGGTGTCGTTCGTTCCGTCGGTGAGGTACACGTCGGCGACGTGGGTTTTGTCCGCGTTTTCACAAGAAATACTCACCGCATCCCCGGTCTTGGCCGTATCCGGATCCACCGCCGTGCATCTCGGGTAACCTTGAAATGCCGATAGCATCGCAGCCGAGATCAGAAATAAGACAATCCAGCATGCTTTCATAGGCCCTCCAGTGGTGGCGATTATATACCCTCCGTCGCCGCTCCGCGAGTAGACTGGGAGCATGATGCCGAACGTAGCCGAAACTTCCGCGATATCCGCCCCTCCCCTCACTGCGCTGAGCGAAGAAGAACGCATGTTCCAGGACACCGTCCAGCGCTTCGCGCGTGAGCGCATCGGCCCGTACGTTCGTGAAATGGACGCCGCCGGCTTATTCCGCAAAGATCTGCTCGCCGAGATGTTCGAACTCGGGCTGATGGGCGTAGAGATCCCCGAAGAATATGGCGGACAGGGAGGCAGTTTCTTTCAAGCTGTGCTGGCGGTGGAGGCGCTCGGGGCCGTGGATCCCTCCGCCGCCGTGATCGTCGATGTGCAGAACACCATTACCAACAACGTGATCATCCGCTGGGGCAGCGACGATCAAAAGCGGCGCTATCTGCCGAAGCTGGCCAGCGCGATGGTGGCTTCGTTCGCGCTGTCGGAGGCCGGATCAGGATCGGACGCATTCGCCTTGACAACTCGCGCCACCAAGCGCGGGGACGACTATTTCATCACCGGCCGCAAACTTTGGATCACCAACGCCGCCGAAGCCGGTCTGTTCCTGGTGTTCGCCAACGCCAACCCCGACGCGGGCTATCGAGGGATCACCTGTTTTCTGGTCGAGCGCGAGTTCGCCGGATTTCAAGTGGGCAAGAAGGAAGACAAGCTCGGCATCCGCGCGTCTTCCACCTGCGAGCTGATTTTGGACGACTGCCGGGTTCCCGCCGCCAACGTGCTCGGCGAGCTGGGCCAAGGCTACAAGATCGCGATCGAAACATTAAACGAAGGCCGCGTCGCCATTGGAGCGCAGATGACCGGCTTGGCGCAAGGCGCGCTGGATCATGCCATCGCCTACGCCAAGCAGCGCCAGCAGTTCGGTAAGCCGATCGCCGAGTTTCAGGGCGTGCAGTTTGAGCTGGCGCAAATGGCCACCGAGGTTGAGGCGGCGCGGCTGCTTGTATACAACGCCGCGCGACTGCGTGAGTCCGGACGTTCCTTCGTCACCGAAGCCGCCATGGCCAAGTACTTCGCCTCGCAAATTGCCGAAGACACCGCCTCGCGCGCGGTGGAGATTTTCGGCGGCGTCGGATTCACCAAAGACTATCCGGTGGAGAAGCTGTATCGCGACGCCAAAATCGGCAGGATCTATGAAGGCACCAGCAGCATGCAGAAGCTCACCATCGCCAAGCGCATCCTGGCATAAGGCCTTCCTTCGGGCACTCGCCCCCGATTTGGGGTAGACTTTTCATAGAGATGCTGAGGCGGCGCGTTGCGATCGGGCTGTGGCTTACGGCCGCCAGTGCCGCATTCGCCAATCCGGGGAACCGTGCGGTTCTGGATAAATATTGTGTCACCTGCCATAACCAACGCCTGAAAACAGGCGGGCTGGCGCTGGACACCCTGGGCCTCGCGAACGTCCCGGCCCAGGCCGAAACCTGGGAAAAAGTCATCGTCAAATTGCGTTCCCACACCATGCCGCCGGCGGGAATGCCCCGCCCCGATGCGGCTACTTACGCGAATTTGGCGGCTTGGCTGGAGGGGCAAATCGACCAATCGGCGGAGCCCTATGCCGGACGGCCCATCCTGCACCGCCTCAATCGCGCCGAGTATGCCAATGCAGTCCGCGATTTGCTGGCGTTGGATGTCGACGCCGCCGCGCTGCTTCCCCCCGACGATTCGGCGTTCGGCTTCGACAATATCTCGGACGCCTTGGGCGTTTCGCCGTCGCTACAGGAACATTATCTGGATGCCGCGCTGAAAATCGGCGCTCTCGCGGTGGGCGATTCAAAAATCGCTCCGGGCAGCGAAACCTGGCGTATCGGGCAGGATCTTTCCCAGGACGAGCACGTCAACGGCCTGCCGCTCGGCACGCTCGGTGGAACGAAGGTCCGCTACAACTTCCCGCTGGACGGCGAGTATTCCTTCCAAGCCAAGCTGTACCGCACAAATCTGAATATCATGCGTGGCTTGGAGTCCGCCCATCAAGTGGAATTCACGGTGGATGGCCGGCGCATTCACCTGGCTTCGATGGGCGGCCCCGAAGACCTGGCGTCCTTATTTCAAAAACCCACCGACACCGGAGATGCCGTGGATGCGCGCTTGCGTGTTCGCGTTCCTGTCAAGGCCGGCCCGCATGTGGTGACCGTTGCATTCCTGGACGACGCCGATGCCGTAGAGCCTTCGCGTCTGCAACCGTACCTCCGCAGCTCCGTGGACAATTTCGATTGGTCGGGCTCGCCGCATTTGCAATCGTTGACCATCGCTGGTCCATTCAATCCCACCGGCTCGAGCGACACGCCCAGCCGGCACCGGATTTTCGTTTGTCATCCAGATGCTCGAACCAGTGAGGACGCCTGCGCGCGGCAAATCCTCTCCACACTTGCCCGGCGTGCTTACCGCGAGCCGCTGGCCAGTCAGGACCTGGATACGCTGCTGCGGTTCTATCAAGCCGGAAAGCGCGATGGCGGCTTCGAGGACGGCATCCAATTCGCTCTCGAGCGTATTCTGGCCAGCCCGAAGTTTTTGTTCCGCGTCGAGCGCGATCCTGTCGGCTTGGCGCCCGGCGGCAGCTATCGCATCAGCGACACCGAATTGGCCTCGCGTCTGTCCTTCTTTTTGTGGAGCAGCATTCCCGACGACGAGTTGCTCCGATTGGCGAGTGAGAACAAGTTGAGCACCCCCGCGGTGCTGGACCGCCAGGTGCGCCGCATGTTGGCCGATCCGAAGGCGCAAGCGCTGGTGGATAATTTCGCAGGCCAGTGGCTGCAGCTTCGCAACCTGCGCAACGTGCAGCCCAACTCGGACCTGTTCCCCGATTTCGACGACAACCTGCGCCAATCGTTCCGGCGCGAAACCGAACTGCTGTTTGAAAGCGTGGTGCAGGAAGACCGCGGCGTGCTGGATCTGCTCACCGCGGACTACACCTTCGTGAATGAGCGCCTGGCACGTCACTACGGCATTCCGGACATTTATGGAAGCCGTTTCCGCCGCGTCGCGGTGACCGATGACGCCCGCCGCGGCCTGCTGGGACAGGGGAGCATTCTCGCGCTCACCTCCCACGCGGAACGCACCTCGCCGGTGGTGCGCGGCAAATGGATACTCGAAAACATTTTGGGATCGCCGGTGCCTCCGCCTCCTCCCGATGTGCCGCCGCTCAAGGGCAACCAGGAAGGCCAGAAGCCGCGCACCATGCGCGAACAGATGGCCGAGCATCGCGCCAATCCGGTGTGCGCAAGCTGTCATAAAGCGATGGATTCCATCGGCTTCGCCATGGAGAATTTCGATGCCGTAGGCGCCTGGCGTAACCGCGACGCCGGCCAGCCCATCGACGCCACAGGCGAATTGGCCGACGGAACGAAAGTGGACGGCGTAGTGACATTGCGGAATGCGCTGGTGAGCCGCCCGGAGCTGTTCGCGGGCACGCTGACCAAGAAGCTGCTGATCTATGCGCTCGGCCGGGGGCTGGATTATCGGGACATGCCCACGGTGCGCGCCATCCTCGGCGATGCATCGCGGACCAACTACCGTTTCTCATCGCTGATCCTGGGCGTGGTTCATAGCACGCCGTTTCAGATGAGAACGGCGCCACGCGGCGAGTCCGCGCCCCTGCAATCGGCGCAAAATCGAGAAGGAAAGTAGCCCATGTTTCTTACGAGGAAATCCCTGCCCCGGCGGACCGTGTTACGCGGCCTCGGCGCCGCGGTGACGCTGCCTTTGCTCGACGCCATGCTCCCGGCGTTTGTGCCGCTGGCGAAAGCGGACGCCAGGCCTCGCATGCGTTTTGGGGCGGTTTATACCCCGAACGGCGCCATCATGCAGCAGCTCACTCCGGCTACCGTAGGCAGGGGCTTTGAGTTCACGCCGATTCTGAAACCGCTGGAGCCGTTTCGCGACTCCTTGATCGTGGTGACCAATCTGACGCGCTCCCATCCCGGCAGCCAGTTCGGAGATCACGCCGTCAGCGCCGCCGGATTTTTGACCGGAGTGTGGCCCAAGCGTACCGAGGCCGAGGATGTGCTCGCGAACACCACCATCGATCAGGTTGTGGCGCGGCAGATCGGGCAGGATACGCCGCTTCCCTCCCTGGAAGTGGCTACCGAGGATTTTACCGGTTATGTGGGCGGATGCTCTCCCGGTTTCAGTTGCGCCTATTTAAACACCATCTCCTGGAGCACGCCATCCACGCCGCTGCCCATGGAGATCAATCCGCGCGCCGTGTTCGAGCGGCTTTTCGGCGCGGCGGGAACGGCGGCCCAGCGCGCCGCGCGCACCGAGAAAGAACGCAGTATTCTCGATTCGGTGGTGGAGGAAGCGAGCACGATTCAGGTCGGGCTCGGCCCGCGGGATCGCGTACGGCTGGGCGATTATTTGGATAACCTCCGCGAAATTGAGCGCCGCATTCAACGCCAGGAAGCTCGAAGCGCCACCCAGGTAGACGCGCCGGATGCGCCCATCGGCGTGCCCGATTCCTTCGACGAGCATGTCGCGTTGCTGTTCGATTTGCTGGCCGTGGCTTATCAGGCCGACATCACGCGTGTGTTCACTTTCATGATGTCGCGCGAGCTCAGCCAGCGCACCTATCCGCAGATCGGCGTCACCGAGCAGCATCACTCCGTTTCCCATCACCAGAACAATCCGGCCAAGATGGCGCAGGTGGTGAAAATTAACACGTATTATGCGCGTATGTATGCGAAGTTCCTGGACAAATTGCGCTCCACTCCGGATGGAGACGGCTCCCTGCTCGATCATTCGCTGATCGTGTATGGCGCGGGCATGGGAGATTCAAACGTTCACGCCTCGGACCCTCTGCCGCTGATTGCGATCGGCGGAGGCGTTGGAACGGGACATCGCCATATCCAATTACCCACGCGAACCCCGGTTGGAAACTTCTGGCTGAATGTGGCGGAGAAGTTCGGCAAACCGATGGAACGCTTCGGCGACAGCACGGGAAAGACCGATGTTCTGGTATAGAGCCGTCCTGATCACGCTGGCGTTCGCCTCCGCTCTGAGCGCCGAGAAGCGGCAAGCCGACGTGAATCTCCCGGACGCCGACGGCACCACGCCTCTGGAATGGGCGGTTTATAACGACGATCTTGCTGCCGCTAAGCGATTGCTGCACGCCGGCGCCGACGCGAATGCGGCCAACCGCGATGGCGTGACGCCGCTCTCGTTAGCCGCTACCAATCGCAATGCCGCGATGGCCGAAGCTCTCTTGAAGGCCGGGGCCGATGCGAACGCAAAGTTTCCCGGCGGCGAGACCATTCTGATGAGGGCGGCCCGCACCGGCAATCCGGAAATTGTGCGGCTCCTCATCGAACATGGCGCGGACGTGAACGCCAAGGGCGACGCCTATGGTGAAAGCGCGCTGGTGTGGGCGGCCGAGGAAAATCACGCGGAAGCCGCGGAGGTCCTGATCGCGCATGGCGCCGACGTGAACGCCCGGACCAATCTGCTGGAACGCTCCAAGGATCGTTTCGGCCTCGAGGGTGTGCTGACCATTCTCCCGCATGGCAGTTGGACTCCGCTGATGTATGCCGCCCGTCAGGGTTCGCTCGATGCGGCGCGTACGCTGATCGAGCGGGGAGCCAGTCTCAACCTGACCGATCCCGATGGCTCCACGGCCCTGGATATCGCCATCATCAACGGCCATTACGACACCGCCGCTCTGCTCACCGAAAAAGGGGCCGATCCGAACATCGCCGACGCCTCGGGGATGGCCGCGTTGTACGCCGCCGTCGATATGAACACGCTCGGAGAAGTGTTCGGACATCCTGCCCGGCCCGCCGCGAGCAAAATGACGGCTCTCGATCTGATACAAGTTTTGCTCGCGCACGGAGCCGACCCCAACGCGCGGCTGAAGACCCCCACCCTGCAACGCGCGCATACGCCGGGCGAACCCACATTAAATGAAGGCTCGACGCCTTTGATGCGGGCCGCCAAGAATGGCGATTCCGCCGCAATACGCCTGTTGCTCGCGCACGGCGCCGATCCCAATGCCGCGCAGAAAAACGGAAGCACAGCGCTGATGTTTGCGGCAGGCCTGGGCCGTGGTACGGGCGCCTTCACCAAGGACTACGCCAGCGAAGGCGAGTTGCTGGAAGCGGTGAAGGTACTTGTGGCTGCGGGCGCAGACGTGAACGCCGTCAGCGGCGCTGGAGAAACCCCGCTGCATTTTGGCGCCCAGGCATCGGACGACATCGTCAAGTTCCTGGCCCAGAGCGGCGCAAAGCTGGATGTCAAAGACAAGCAGGGGCGCACTCCCGTGGAAATGGCGTTGGGTGTTGGCCTGCACGGCCATGCCGGAGGACCGCCCACGGTGCGCGAAGGCACTGCGAATCTTTTGCGCCAGTTAATGGCGGCCGAGCAGAAGCAGTAACCTCACTTCGCAATCTTATCCAGACAGATGTCTTCTTCCAACCTTGCGCCGGGATGGAATGAGAAAGTGCTGGTCGAACCCCAGGATTTCGTATACGCGCCTGGATCGTCGATCACGACTTCGTACCGCATCGTCGCCCGATCCATTCGCGAATATTTTTCGATCACGTGCAATTGCTCGGTGTGGGGATGCCCGGCGTCATCCAGCCACGTCCTGTCGTTAAAGCCGACCGAATCCACCACCAACGTATCTCCCTCCCAGCGTCCGATGGAATGGCCCAGCCAATCGGGATTCGGATCTTTCGGATGATCGCGCCCATCCATCCAAACCTGCCGCCACACGTGTGCGCCGCCTTCATACAGGATCAAGATTCGGTTGGATGTTTCGATGATCTGGAACGGACGCGCCATCAGCATGATTCGCGGAACGCCCGGAGGCAGGCAGCGCGCATCCAGATCGTTCTGCTTCGGGCCGTGGTTTTCTTGAAATTTCGCTTTGGCCCAAGGCTGGAACGGGACATCGACGTTCGAAGCAAGATTCGCCACATGTTGAGGCATCCAGACGCCGTCGCCACCGAGATCGGGATGGCCATCGGCCGCCAGCATGGCGCCGAGCGCGACAAAAAAGATGCAATAGTTCATTTCCCAATCATGTGGATCGAGCTTTTTTCGTCTTCCTGACAGATGGATTCCATCAGTTCCATCCCCGGATGCCAGCGCACAGTGTTGAATGCTGTCCAGGGCTTCGAATACGCTCCCGGATCGTCGATGGTCACCTCATATTTCAACGTGAGCGAATCGGTGCGAGTATAACGTTCGGTCAAGTGCAGCCGATCCGAAGTCGCGTGGCCGGCTTGATCCAACCACGCCAGCCCATTGAAGCCGATCACGTCCACCACCAGCGTGTCGCCCTCATAGTGCCCCACCGCGTCGCCCAGCCATGTCCGCTTGAGATTCTTCGGATGTGCATTTCCGATATTGACAATCCGCCACAGATAATTGTCGCCCTCAAAGACGAACACCACCTGGTTGCGAGTCTGAATCATCTGGAACGGATAAGGGTCGAACATGAAGCGCGGCACTCCCACAGGCAAGCACCTGGCTTCCGGATCGTCCTTCGACCGGTTTTCCACGCGTTCGTTGTAGGTCTTGAGCGTCCAGGGAAGGAACGGGACGTCCACATGCTGGTCGGCGCTTTTCACGCCCTTCCACTTCGTCTCGGCCACATTGCCATTGAAGCCTGGATACCACGCGCCGTTTCCGCCGAAATCGGGACGGCCATCTGGCAAATGCGGCGTGGGTCCAGCCACAACTTTGGGCGCTTTGTCCTGCTCGGCTCCAAAGCCGGGAAGGAACGGTCCCGGATCTTTCGCGAGCGGAGGTTGTTGGGCGAAAGCCGAGGCCAGCGCCGCCGAGACCAACGCCAACGACAAGATGCCGGCTGAAACGGTCGCTTTCAAATTCCTAGCGTTCCACCTTCGTCGATTGGCCCTTCTTCTCCAGATCGCGAGCCCCGCTGAGCGCGTCCAGCATCATGTAATTCCCTTCGTGGCAGGCGTACTCGTAGATCTTGTAGCTGGGATCCAGCTTGTAGGGCATGTGAATGGTCCAGGGCCGGGTCCAGGTTTTAGGATCGTTCACCGTTAGGTCGTAGCTCAGATCGTTCTGCGAAATCCGGGTGAAACGCTCGGTCAACACGGCGGCATCAGAGAAAAGTCCGCCGCCCACGCCCGGCTGATCCTTCAGATTGGTGGTCTCCACCACCAGCGTGTTGCCCTCCCAATGGCCGCGTGAGTCGCCCATGTACATGACGATGCCTTTGCCGACATGCGGCCGGCCGTCCAAAGGAATCACGCGAGTCTCGTGGATCATTTCGTTGCGGATCACGACGTAACCCGGCGCCTGGAGGATTTCATTGCCGAAATTATAAAGCGTCGGAAGCATGCTGCTCACCATGCCGCGCGTGATGCAGCGCGAATAGATATCGAAATCCTCCCAGGAGTCCACTTTGTCGGGGAAGTGGCTGCCGGGCCCTAGTCCGCCGCGCAACGCGTGAACCGCCGCCTGGCCTTCGGGAGTCAACGGAGGAATTCTGCCGTTGGGCGGATCGATAACCAGCGAGGCTTGACGCACCGGCTTGCCGCGCTCCACCCAATAAGACGGAGGATTGATGGTTACATCGCCGCCCTTAGCGATTTCTTCGCCATCCTCTGCCGCCTGCTTTTTCGCCTGGCTTTCCCGCTGCGCCAGTTCCGCATCGGTGAGTTCTGCGCGATCGCCCAGGTTGGCGGGACGCTGCATGGGAATGTTGGCGGTGGCCGGCCACTGTCCTTGCAAGTCTGGATCACCCCACGGCGTTTTGGGCGGCGTCCAAACTTTCGCGGCCGGAGACTGAGCCATCACAGGCGTCGATAAAGCCACCGCGAGAAGACACGATGCGAAAATCTGGTATTTCAAGCGCAATCTCCTCTCGCTAACTACTTCTGGTCGTCCGGAACATCCGGGTTCGATCCGCCGACGAATAATTTCTTGCCGTCTTTAAACGTCACGCTGCTGCCGTTGGCTCTATTCGTCCCATTCTTGGCCTGATATCCCTGAATCTCCAGCTCCGTGCCCACTTCGAGCGATCGCTTGGTGAACCCTCTGCGCAGCATGATGTTGGGACTGCCGCATTCCACCATCCAATTGGTGACGGTGCCGTCCGGATTTTTCACGTCGATATGAATCCAGGCGTGCGGGTTGATCCATTCCATCTCGGTTACCGTTCCCACCAGATGAACCGGCTTGCCTTTGTCGAACTCCGCCTGAAATGCATGATGCGCCCACGCCGGCGCAATCGTCAGAAGCAGAACCGCGGCCGTCATCGCCAACCTCGCTCGCATTCGGACTTCTCCTGTATGAAGATTCTATCCTAATTCGTTGTTTATTTCGTTTCCTTGCGCTCGTCCGCGCGTGCGCCACTCAAAATGTCGCCCAGGGCGATGTTGCCCTCATGGCAGGCATATTCGAAAAGCTGGTAATGCTCGTTCCGCTTCAACACGATCAAGATGGTCCAGGGCCGGGTCCAGGTCTTCGGATCGTCGATGGTGGCCTGATAGTGCAAGGTATCGGCATCCACCAGCGTCAGCCGTTCGGTGAGCTTCATGTCGGCGCTGTGATGGCCGGGATCGCCCGGATAGCCCGCGCCATTGGAACCGATGGCGTCTTTATCGGTGAAATTCGTGGTCTCGATCACCAGCGTGTTGCCTTCCCAGTGGCCGCGTGAATCGCCCATGTACTGGCGGATTGCGGAGTTCAAGTGGGGCCGGCCACCCAGTGGAATGACGCGCGTCTCGTGAATCATTTCATTGCGGATCACCACCAGCCCGGGCGCCTGCAGAATTTCGTTTCCATTGTTGTAAATCACGGGAATGATCGAGCCCAGAACGCCGCGCGTGATGCAGCGATAATAGATGTTCAGGTCGTCATAAGAATTCGCTTCGCCGCGCCACTCGCCCGGAAATCCTTTTCCGCCGCGCGCGGTCTTGCGAAGCTCCTGCTCTTCGGCCGTTAACGGCGGCAATCTTCCGTTCGGCGGATCTATGATCAACGAAGTTTGGCGCGTGGGCACCCCGCGCTCCACCCAATAGGATGGCGGACCGATGCCGACGCTATCGCTGGCCGCGGTGGACTGGCTATCGGCCTGGGCCTGCTTCTTCGCCTGCGCTTCCTTCTGGCCGAACTCCTCATCGGTCAAGGTGCTGCGCGTTCCGAGTTTCTCGGGCCTTTGCAACGGAACGCCCATATTGCCCGGCCACATTCCCTGCAGATCGGGATCTCCCCAGGCCGTTTTAGGCGGCGTCCAAGCGGCTTGGCCGAACAGAGCGGGCGCGAGCGCGACGGTCAAAAGCAGAAGCCGGAGCCGCATACTATTTGGGGGGCTCCTTCTTAAACTTCCCGTACAACAATTCCTCGGCGAACTCAACGCATTTGAATTCGAGAAGCTGGGCGTTCTTTTCCATCTTGCGATAGAGCGGCATGCTGATCTTCCACGGTCGGGTGAATACGGAAGGATCCTCAATAGTCACTTCGTAGTTCAAGTGATAAGGATCGATGGCGGTGTATCGTTCCACGACGTGCAGTTGATTGCTCGCAAAATCGCCCGCGCGGTCGAACCAGGCCAATCCGTTCAAACCTGTGACGTCCACTACTAGCGTGTCGCCTTCCCAATGCCCGTTGTTGGTTCCCATCCAGGTATCCGATCCCGCTTCCTCCGGCTTGCCCATGTTGACCAGGCGATTGGCGCTGGCGTATTCGTAGACGAACATGATGCCGCGCGGCGTCTGGATGATCTGAAAGGGATACGGCATATAGTTGGCGCGCGGAATGCCGGGCATGTAGCACTTGGCCTCAGGATCGTTGGTGCGGCGCGCGGCGAAGTTCGCTTTCTTCTTTTCGAGCGCGGCGGGTTTGTACGGGATGGCTCCGCCCTCCACCACGCTCTCGCCGGCCGGCTCCGCTCCGATGGCGCCAGTCTGCCACATCGTTCCGGCCTGAGGAGAATGATCTTCGAGATCCCAATTGGCGGTGTTGACGGCCTCGTAGATGCCGCTCAAATCAGCATGGCCGTCGGGCGCTCGCGGCGGTTGATAAGTCTGTGCGGCAGCCGGCAAAAGCAGCGCTATGGCAATGCCGGCGGCAATCGTCGTGTGAACAAAATTCCGCATAGTTCGGTATCGATGCTATGCGATGATTCTATACCAGGTCAAGGGCGGCGCTAACTTTGTCGGCGCAAAGTGATAATGTCCTATTTGCGCAAAGTAGAAATGTCCTATTGACGACCTCCAGGCTGGGGAGGTGGCAGAAGGACAACTATTGATGACGCAGGCCGAGCGGGACCGGCTGGTGGCCTTGAAAAAGGCCAAGAAGAAACTGATTACCCAGAAGCAGGCGGCCGAGGAGCTGGGGATTACGGAAAGGCACGTGAGGCGTCTCCTGCGAGCTCTAAAACGCCGTGGGGATAAAGCTGTGGTGCACGCGTTACGAGGGCTGCCATCCAATCGCAAGATGGATGCCGACCTGGAGCGGGAGGCAGTGACAATCCTGTCGCGTGCGGTGTACCGGGGATTTGGCCCGACGCTGGCGTCGGAATACTTGGCTAAGAAACACAACATCGCGGTGAGCCGGGAGACGGTACGGCAGTGGATGATTCAAGCCAAGCTGTGGCGAGCGCGCAAGCAGCGGATCGAGAAGATCCATGCATGGCGTCCGCGACGCAGCCGCTGGGGCGAGTTGGTGCAGTGGGACACCAGCGACCACGACTGGTTGGAAGGGCGCGGAGCACAGATCTTGCTGATCAACATGATTGACGATGCGACCGGGCGGTGGTTCGCTCGCTTTGTGGGCAGCGACTCAACGGCGGAAAACATGAGCCTGCTGGAGAGCTACCTGAAAAAGCACGGGCGGCCGCTCGCATTTTACACCGACAAGGCGAGCCTCTTTCAGACGGCGGAGAAACGCAGGCGGGATGAGCCCGGAGTGGAGCAGGATAGGGTGGAAATGCCGCCGACGCAGATCGGTCGGGCGTTGCGGGAGTTGGCAATCACCTGGATAGCAGCGCACAGCCCGCAGGCCAAAGGGAGGGTAGAGCGCGGGTTTGCTACCGCTCAGGACCGGCTGGTGAAGGGGATGCGCGTCGCGGGAGTGACGACTTTGGAACAAGCCAACCACTACCTGGAAACCGAGTTTCTGCCCTGGGTCAACGCCACTCTGGCGGTGACGCCGGCCAGTGCCGACGATGCTCACCGGCCGCTGGAAAAGCAGCCTGATTTGGCGGCGATTCTCAGCCACGTGGAAAGCCGGCGGGTGAACAATGATTACACCATTCAGTTGGATGCGAAGATTTACCAGATCGCCCGCCAGGACATCCGCACTGGACTGCGAGGCGCAGTGCTGCGGGTCGAGAAGCGCCGAGACGGTTCTGTGGCGGTTCGATTCGGCGATCGCTACTTGCGTGTTTCTATCTGCGAGCAGCGTCCCAAGCTTCCAGCACCGAAGGCGCCCAGCCCAGCGCGGCGTGCGGGGAAACCTCGCCCAGCCAGTGCATGGTGTAAGAACTTCGATCTGAAAAAGTCACCCAAGATCTGGCAGGCCTCGGAAGGTTCCGCCAAGCCGGAGTCGCTCTGAAAACCCGCCACAACGCAAAAGGAAAGCCGGGCAAGCCCAGCCCGGCAGCTTCGCGCTTTCTCTATTCAAGGCCTCCGCTCCGAGACTCCACCCAAGTAATGAGAATGTCAAAGTCAAAAGCAAAACCCTCGGAGGGTACCCCGCAGGGCCCGGTTGACCGAGGGTTTGCCGCCGATTACTTCGGAGCCAGCCCCGTCGCATCGGCCTTGAATCTTCCCCAGGAGCGCGACTCCCCGGAGAATCGAAGTCAGACTATCACGCACCCTCCGCCAACACGGTCAAAACCGGACATTTCTACTTTGCAGGGAATAGGACATTTCTACTTTGCGTTGACAGGGCGGCGCTAACTTATCAGAATGCGCTCCAGCATCAGCTCCTCCAAACCTCCCCAGCGTTCGAACGCCAGATCGTTCCTGATCAAACCGGTCGCCTGGGCATGTATCGCCGTAGCAGCTTGCAGAGCGTCTGGAGTGCGCAGCCGGTGGACGGCTCGAATCCTGGCCGCGATATCCGCTATTTCGAGGCTTGGCGCTATCCAGTCCAGATTGGGATAAGTGGTGAGAAGACTGTAGAACTCGCTGACCATCTGCTCTCCGCCGTTCCGATAGGCTGGCGCCAGCAACTCCGTCATCGTGATGGTGGATGTAACCGCTGCATGTGCGGGACGTTCCAGCCATGCGAACACCGGGTCAGTGAGTGGCAGATAGCGAGCGTTGGCTTCCAGTGATGCTGCTGGCGGAATAAGCGCAGTTTTCCTCAATCCCAACTTTTCCGTTCCTTGGCAAGGTGGCCGGAGGAGTAGATGCCCGCGCCCAGTCCACGAATAGCTGCATGATGCGATTTCGGTTTCTTAAGGACGATCACCCTCTCGCCGCGCACCACCACCAGAAGCTGGTCGCCCGCCTTCACCCCCAACGCTTTGCGAGCCTTGCGCGGAATCATCGCCTGAACCATCCCTTTACATCTTGTCACCAGCCACCAACCACTGGTCACCAGCCACCCCTACCGCTTTTCACCCCCGCATGGCTACAATGGTCTTCAGGTTCGCTCACTTATGCCCGTCCCAGTCTCGCAAATGTGGACCGTAGCAACTTACGTCCTCAAGCAGCGTCTTAAGCGTCGCCGGCGCTACCCGCTGGTCCTGATGCTCGAGCCGCTGTTCCGCTGTAACCTGGCGTGCGCGGGCTGCGGCAAGATTCAGTATCCGGCGCACATTCTCAAGAAGAACCTTTCGCCTGAAGAATGTTTCAAAGCCGTGGACGAATGCGGCGCCCCGGTAGTTTCCATCCCCGGCGGCGAACCGCTGATGCACCCGGAAATCGACAAAATCGTCGAAGGTTTGATCGCGCGCAAGAAGTACATCTATCTTTGCACCAACGCGCTGCTGCTGCAGGAAAAGCTGTCGCTCTTCAAGCCCAGCAAGTACCTGACCTTCTCCGTCCACCTGGACGGGCAGCGCGAGCATCACGACTTTTCGGTGTGCCGCGAGGGGGGATATGAGATCGCCGTCGAAGCCGTTCGCCAGGCCGTACAGGCCGGCTTCCGCGTCACTACCAACAGCACGCTGTTCGATGGCGTGGATCCGCAGAGCGTTCGGGCTTTCTTCGACGAGATGATGGCTCTAGGCGTCGAGGGAATCACGGTTGCTCCCGGCTACTCCTACGACAAAGCGCCCGATCAGCAGCATTTCCTGGGCCGCGCCCGCACGCGCCGCACGTTCAAAGCGATCCTTTCGAATCGCAAGAAGAGCTGGCGCTTCAATCAATCGCCGCTGTATATGGAGTTCCTCATGGGCAAGCGCCACTATGCTTGCACCCCTTGGGGCAATCCCACTTACAACCTGTTCGGCTGGCAGAAGCCGTGCTACCTGCTGCAGGATGGCTATGCCGACACCTTTGCCGAGTTGATGGAAAGCACCGCGTGGGATCAATACGGCGCCGAGTCCGGCAATCCGAGATGCGCCAATTGCATGGTGCATTGCGGCTACGAGCCATCGGCCGTACACGACGGCTTCTCTTCGCTGCGCGGCTTCGCGGCCATGGCGCGCGGCTACCTGTTCAGCGCCTATCACGATGAAGACGCCGCCCGATTGCTCCAAGAGCCGGTGCGTCCGGTTCATGCGCACAATCCTTTTGTGAATATTCAGCTCGAAACTCCAAGCAGCGAAACACAGCAAGCATGAGCGAGCCAGAAATCGGTAAAATTGAGAACCCCGAAATCCTGGAAGTGGTTCCCGGTTTCTCCCATCATCAACTGGAAGGCTGGATTCCGCAGCTGGCCACCGACCAGGAGATTCGCGGCGCACTCGAAAAGGCCTTCGATTATCGCGGCGACGTTACCATCACACTCAAGAATGGCACCCAGGTGGAAGGCTACATCTTCGACCGGCAAAACGGCCCGACGCTCGCCGATTCCTACGTCCGGATTTTTCCGAAGAACTTCGACTCGAAGCTTTCGATTCCCTATTCCGAAATCCAGGCGCTGGCATTTACCGGACGCGACACCGCCGCCGGCAAAAGTTGGGAAGCGTGGCTGCGAAAGTATTGGGAGAAGAAGACCGCCGGTGAGCACAACATCCAACGCGATCCAGAGACTATTGAATAGCATCCGCTCCCTCACGGTCACGGTTCAGTACCAACCCGGAGCCCTCCTGGCGCTTCACGCTGCAGGCCCCCGGTTGTTCAGAACCGCGCGCGTGAGCCAGCGGCCCGGAGGCTTGCCATAATCCAGGTCTGCGTTCTCGCCAGCAGCAGTTCGGGCAATTCCACTTTCATCCGCACCGAAAAGACGCGCGTCTTAGTAGACGCCGGATTGAGCAAGCGCGACGTTCTGGCCCGGCTGGCCCTTATCAATGAAGACGCCGAAAAGCTGGACGCTATCCTGATCACGCACGAGCATTCCGATCACGTCAGCGGACTGGTTGCTTTGGCGCGCCTGCTCAACGTCCCGATTTTCATCACCCGGCTCACCGCGCCCGCTATCCCGTGGGGCGAATACACGCCGCGCCTGGATTGCTTCCAGGCCGGCACCACATTCTGCGTCGGCGATATCGAGATCGATAGCTTTACCATTCCCCACGACGCCATCGATCCGGTGGGTTTCTGTTTTCGCGCGCAGGGCATCAAGGTGGGCCTGGTCACCGACCTGGGCTATGTCACCGATTCCATCAAATTCCACCTGCGCGGCGCGCACTTGCTGCTGATGGAATCGAATCACGATCTGGAAATGCTGAAGGTGGGGCCGTATCCGTGGTCCGTCAAGCAGCGTGTGATGGGACGCAAAGGGCATCTTTCGAACGATGTGGTTTGCGATTTTATCCGCGCCGATCTCGATTCGTCCATTAACACACTGGTGCTGGGCCATCTGAGCGAGCACAACAATCATCCCGAGATCGTACGGAACCAGGCCAATCGGGCGCTGGATGGCGCACGCCGCGCGCTCTTCACCAGGCTGGTGGTGGCCGAGCCGAAAAAGCAATCTGAGGTTTTCACATATTGAGATGATCGAACGCTACACGCGCCCGGAGATGGCCCGCATCTGGAGCGAAGAGAACAAATACCGCCAGTGGCTGGAGGTGGAACTGGCTGCTTCTGAAGCGTTGGCCGAAACCAATGATGTGCCGCCTGATGCGGCCCGCGCGCTCCGTAAATACGCCAGCTTCGATCTCCAACGCATCCAGGAAATAGAGCGCGAGGTCAAGCACGACGTCATCGCATTCACCACCGCCGTTTCAGAGAGCCTGGCCGCGGCCGGGGAGGCGGGCGCGTCGCGCTGGCTGCATTATGGGCTCACGTCGAACGATGTGGTGGACACCGCCCAGGCGTTAATGGTGCGCAGCGCATCGGAGGTGATTCTCAAAGGGATTGGCGAACTCGCCGGAGTCTTGAAGAGGCGCGCGTTCGAGTTCAAAGATACGGTGCAAATCGGGAGAACCCACGGCATCCACGCCGAGCCCATCACTTTCGGCTTGAAACTGGCTCTGTGGTACGACGAAGTGCGGCGTAATCTCGGGCGCTTTTCCGCCGCCGCGGAGGACATGCGCGTCGGGAAGATTTCGGGCGCCGTGGGAACCTTCGGGCACATTGGACCGCAAGCCGAAGAACGCATCTGCCAGCGGCTGGGATTACGACCGGCGCCGATCGCATCCCAGGTGATCTCGCGGGACCGGCATGCCAATTACATCGCCACGCTGGCGCTGGTGGCCGCCACTCTCGAAAAGATCGCGCTCGAGATCCGGCATTTACAGCGCACCGAGGTTCGCGAGGTGGAGGAGCCGTTCGCGCCCGGACAAAAGGGTTCGTCGGCCATGCCCCACAAGAGAAACCCGGTCACCTGCGAGCAGATTTGCGGGCTGGCGCGCGTAGTCCGCGGCAATGTGCAACCGGCTTTCGAAAACATCGCGCTGTGGCACGAGCGCGACATTTCCCATTCCTCGGTGGAGCGAATTATCCTTCCGGACAGCACTACGGCCATGGATTATATGCTGTCCCGAACCATCTGGCTGATTTCCGGCCTTCGTGTCTCGGCTGAACGGATGAAGCGCAACCTGGATCTTACACGGGGCCTGGTGTTCTCCGGACAGCTCCTCTTGGACCTTGCTGCGGCGGGGATGTTGCGTGAGGAGGCTTACAAATTGGTCCAGGGACATGCCATGCGGGCCTGGGAGAGGGATGGCGATTTCCGCTACGCCATCGAATCGGACCCCGTCGTTACAAAACATCTCACGCCTCCTGCGCTAGAGCATAGCTTCTCTGTTTCCAGGCAGTTACAGAACATCGACCAGATCTTTCAGCGCGTCTTCCCGGCCTAAGGCCCCGAGTACCCTAAATCTGTGCTTCCATTTCCGCAGGGATGCATTAAACTAATACCTAGGAGCGCATAGCGCGGGACGCCGAATGAAAATAATGAGCGAAAGTGACCGGTGCATGGATTTTGAACTCGCTCGAGTATTGCTGGTAGACGACGATCCTACCTCCCGTTTAACGTTGCAAACCGTTCTCGAAGCCAGTGGATATCATGTAGATTCAGCAGCTTCCGCAGCAGAGGCGGTGGGCAAGCTGGATGAGCAGGAATATCAGCTGGTGCTGAGTGACCTGCAAATGGAATCCCCCGAAGCGGGTCTAAAGGTCCTGGCGCATGCTCGTATGATGGCTTACAAACCGGCGACGGCAATCGTAACCACCTACCAGAACGCCAAGACGAATCACCCTACGCCCCAAAAACAGGTCCGGATGCTGATCAAACCAGAAGATGTTCCCGGGTTGCTGGCGAAAGTGGCCAACCTGATTAGCGAACGGGCCGCTCGCAAAGTACAGCGCGAAATGCGCCACGCTACGAGTTAGCAACCGCCTGTTCAAATTCATCCAGCGAGCCACTGAAAAAGTGGTCTTGCGCCTCCACCCAGATCAGTTCCTTAGGCTCCGGGATTCCGGCGAAGTACGCCTCCATGGCTGGAACGGCGCAGAACTGGTCGTGCGTGCTGACGATGAATACCTTACTCACCTGGCATTGCCCCAGTGACTGGCTGTCGGTCAAATTGGCGGGAAATCCGACCGCCAGGAGGCGGGAAACGTCCGGAATCTGACAGCCGAGCTTGAGAACGATCCGCGAGCCGAACGAAAAACCGGCGAGGGAAAATGGGAGTTCGGGATAGCGGGACCGGAGCAGCGCGAGAGCGGCGCGGGCGTCCTCGGTTTCGCCAATGCCCTGGTCGTATTCGCCGTGGCTCATATTCACTCCGCGATAATTGAATCGCAGCACCACCGCTCCGGCGCGCCGCAGCCCGCGCGCAATGCGATAGACCACTTTGTTATGCATGGTGCCGCCGTGTTGCGGATGCGGATGGCAAACCAAAACTGCGTGATTCGGGTCGCGGTCTTCCGGTTCTTCGAGCAGCGCTTCTAATCGTCCTGCCGGCCCTTCGATGAAAAGGCTCTCGATCCTACGGGGCATTCTTGGAGACCGGCTTAATTGGAGCGATAGTTGGTGAACTGCATGTCGATGCCGAAATCTTTGCCGCGCAGCAGCGCGATAACTTCCTGCAATGAGTCGCGATCTTTGCCGGAGATGCGAACCAAGTCGCCCTGGATGGAAGCCTGCACCTTTTTCTTGCTGTCCTTCACCACTTTCACAATCTCGCGCGCTTTTTCAGTGGCAATGCCTTGCTGCAGTGTGATTTCCTGACGGACCGTGGAACCGGCGGCGGGCGTAATGGGGCCGAAAGTTAATCCTTTCAAGGACACGTTGCGCTTCACCAGTTTTTGTTGCAGCACATCGCTGACAGCCTTCAACTTGTAGTCGTCCAGACTGGCGAGCACGAGTTTATTGTCTTTTTCATTGAGCTGGATGTCGGATTTGGAGTCCTTCAAATCGAACCGCTGGTGAATCTCCTTCAGCGCCTGCTGGACGGCATTGTTTACTTCCGCCAGATCGATTTTGGACACGATGTCAAATGTATTTTCGGGCATTGGCTAATGACCCAATGCTATCAAGACTCGGTCGGTAATTTCCTGGATCATCGCTGGCAAGGCGGCGTCGAGAGCAATCGTAACGGCGGCGCGAACTCGTTCGGCGTCGATTTCGGGAGCGGGCACCGGTCCGGCAGGCAGGGGTTCGGCAGGCAGGGGTTCGGTCTTGGACCAGTGTGGCTCGGCCGGCTTGGGCGGCTCGGCGGCTACAGGCAAAGGAATGAGCGGAGCCATGGTAAGCGTATCGGCTAAAGACATCCTCGCCAATTGCGCTTCCTTCACTAGCGGACCGATGGCGGCCACCACGCGGGAAGCCTCGAAGGGCTTCTTCAGGATTGCATCGCAACCGGCTCGCTTGGCCTCGTCTTCATCGAATGGTTCCAGCAGCCCGGCGGTGAGCACCACGCGAACATGCTTGAAACGGGGCTCGCTTTTCACGTAGCGGCAAAGCTCGAAGCCGGATTTCCCGGGCAGAAAAACATCGGCGAGAATCACGTCGGGATCGACATCGGCCAAGCGGAGCATGGCGGCATTGCCGTCGGTGAGGCTGACCACTTCGAAGCCCTCTTCCCGTAGAATTCTTTCCCCCATGCGCTGGGCATGGGGACTATCGTCAGCCAGAAGGATTCGGCTCATCGCTTTTGGACGAAGCGGATCAATTCGATGCAGGCGCGGCGGAAGCGGGCTGGGCCGCGGCCGGTGTAGCAGTAGCTGGCTGATCCGTGGTGGGAGCCGCTGGCTGCTGCTTGTTTTTCTTTTTCTTCTTAGCTTTGGGATCGGGGGTGGCCTGCTGGGACGAAGAATCCGTGGACGCAGCTGCCGGTGTGGATGTAGCGGCCGGAGTGGATGCAGCCGCCGGGGTCGCGCTGGTGGAGGCGGCGGGCGGATTGGTGCGAGCGTCGGGCTTGGTGTCGAGCGCGGAATTGTTACCCACCGGCTCCGCTGTCACATCGGTAACCCCGCCGGCGCCGGCGCCGGCCGGTTGCGGAACCAGGGGCGGAACCGTGGGCCGCATGTTTGTCATAGCCGGGTCGCCCGAACGCGCGGCAGCGCTCATATCCGGATTGCGCCTGATAGGCAAGGTGTAGCGCTCATACATGCTCGGCTTGACGCGGTGGTCCTTCTCATATTGCATGTGAGCCATCGCCGCCTTGTCCGGCTCCGGCACGGGCAGTTCGAGCTCTTTCAGCCTTCGGGTGGCATCGTCGGCATACGGGCTCAATGGATAATCGCGAACGATTTTCGCATAGGCCTCGCCCTCCTGTTTGCGGAAGCGGCTGCCAAGCCGTCCGTACGCTTGGGCCATGTCATAGAGCGCAAGATCGGCCTTGCTATACAACGGGTACTGCTCCACCAGGTGGTTCATGCGGTTGGCGGCGGCGGAATTGTCACCGTGCTTCAAATAGAAGCTGCCAACCAGATACTCGCCTTCGGCCAGGGACTCCTGGATATTGCGCAAAAGCTGCTTGGTCTCATCGACATACTTGCTGTTGGGATATTGCGTAATGAGCGTGCGGCATTCGTCTTCGGCTCGTATGGCCTGGGTTGCATCGCGATCCGACTTGTCCATCTGCTTGTAATGGATCATGCAGATTTTCTGCTGGGATTCGGCGGCCTCCGGCATGGTCGGATAGAATAGCTCGAAGTCCTTGTACTCGGCCTCGGCCTGAGCCAGACTGGCGGCGCCGCCTTCCCGATACCAACTGTCGGCGATGGCGAGCTTGGCCTTGGCGAGGAACTCGCTCTGATCGTAGGTATTGATGAGCGTGTTGAGGGTGATGCGCGCGATTTCGTAGCGGCCATGTTCGATGTCGCCGACGGCGCGATCAAACAGGACCTTGTCGGGCTGCTTGGTGTCCTTGGTGATCGGGTCGTCGTACTTCTTAGCCTTGAAGCTGCAGGAAGTAGCGAGACCCGCCATCATGATTACAACCGGAAGATATCGTGACATATCCAACCTTATAGATTAAACCTTTTGAAGCACAGCCTCTCGAGCCGCTCGTTGCAATTCGATAAACGCCTGACCGGGATCCGGGGTGTGAAAAATCGACGACCCTGCTACCAGCCAGTCACACCCGGCGCGGGTGATCTCGCCGGCATTGTGCGACGATACGCCGCCATCGATCTCAATGGCGAAATTCAAGCCTAACTCTTTACGGCGCCACGCCAACGCCTGGATTTTTTTGAGAGCGTTGGGAATAAAAGACTGGCCTCCAAATCCGGGATTTACGCTCATGATGAGCACGTGATCCACCAGATCCAGCACGTCGCTGATCATGACGATGGGCGTGGCGGGATTGAGCACCACTCCCGGATGTCCGCCTTCGGACCGGATGTTGCGGAGCGTGCGATCCAGATGCGTGCACGCCTCCTGGTGGACGAGCACGTAATCGGCGCCCGCGCGGATGAACTCGGGAGCGTATTTGTCGGCGTCCGAAATCATGAGGTGAACGTCCAACTTGAGGCGCGTCGCTTTGCGAATGGACTCCACCACCGGAATTCCGATGCTGATGTTGGGGACGAAGTGGCCATCCATCACATCCACGTGCAGAAACGAAGCTCCGGCGCGTTCCACCCGTGCGATTTCATCGCCCAAGTGCGCAAAATCAGCCGAAAGGATGGAGGGAAGTACTTCGATCATGCTGCGACTTAGAACGATGTTAGCACGAGGGGACGAAGCGGTTAAGGCGAAACCTCACCGGCAGCCGAAAGGGACACCGGTGTATACTCATTCTCAACTGGTTACCCGGACGGGTTTTCGGCAACGTTACGAAGTTAGCGTAACTGGGCAGGGTATCCGGGATTGCGGCTAGAGGGCTATGCTGCTATCTGAAACCATCGCCTCTCCACGGGCATCTCACCGCAGACTAGCGGTTGTGCAGCCCTGTCTCGGAGGACTATCTCAATGACACGAACACTCGCTTGGATCTTCCTGGCCGTGGTGTCCGGCGGGGAAGCGTTCGCGCAAGCTGTAGCGGACTCCTCAGCCGACGCAACTCCGCGAATCACCCTTCCTGGCATTACCGCTCAACCCAGCGCGCCACCCGTGGGATCGCCACGCGGAATCGTGAAATTCGAAGGAGTGCTGGCGCGTTCGGACGGGGACACCCTTTCCATCGAACTGGCGGATGGACGCGTGATGCGCTTTCAGCTGAACGTCCGCACGCATTTTATGCCCGATGGACGCCCCGGTCCTCTGACGGCGTTTCGCATCGCCGACGTCGTTTCGGTGGAAGCCGCCGCGGAGAATAAAGGCTACTTCGTGGCGCGGAGTGTCCGATTTATGAGAAAGGCTTCGGCCGCCGAACAAGCGGACGTTCTGCAGTGTCCCGAGATGAACTTTAGACCGGACGATAACGTGATCGGAAACGCCACAGTGGATCCGGAGCACGACGGCCGCAAACTGAGTCTGATGGCGAAACCGGCGCCGATTTTGGAAGGTAGCGAGACGCCGCGGACGTCGGCTGGCGCCGTGGGCGACGATCTGATTCCATCCATCCGCCGCAAAGTGAACGACGCTTTCAATCAGCTCCCGAACTTCCGCGCGCGGCAGGTCACCAGCATGTTTCACAGCACCGACAAGAAAGTGAAGTGGGTGCCCAATGGGGTGATCGCGGCGGAAGTGGCCTATGAAGGAGAGCAGGAAACCTATAGCGAGATTCAAGTGAACGGCAGACGGCCCGCGAACGCACCCTTGATAGGCGATGCCGATTACATGCGTTCGTTTAACAATGCCTGGAGCACGGGCGATTTTGAGACCCTCACTCATTGTGTTTTTGAGGGGCTGGAGGATTCCGACTTTCATAAGGCAGGCACCGAGCACAGCGACCAGGGAGATCTGGCGATCTATGAATTTGCGGGCGGCCGGGCTTCCACCTGCGTGGCGGTATTGTCGCAGTCGCAAATCGCGTATCCGTCGTATCGGGGGTCGTTGAAGGTGAAGCCGCAAACGCAGGAAGTGGTACACGTCGAACTGGAAGCTACGGAAATGCCCAAGGGGTTCCCTTTGGATCGCGCGGAGCGCTCGGTGGATTTCGGCATGGTTCAGATCGGGAAGGAGCAGTATCTGGTGCCTAGCACGGGATATTGGTTCGGATGCTATCGGAATTCTTACTCGTGCTTTTTGAATCGCGTGGATTTCCGCGATTACCGGCTTTTCAGCTCCGATTCCGTGGTCCGGTTCTCGGCGGGAAATTAGGCGAAAATCCGCTTGCTCACGCGCGCGGTTCAGTCACGTGTTGGCACGGTCTACTGAGCCGCGACCGTAAGGGAGCCGGCGCCCAGCGCAGTCGCGGCAAATCACGAACAACACTCTCTAGTAAAATTGTTCTTGCGACACTCCTTGAAGCGGTTGACTCTGCGCTATGCGCCGTCATTTCTGGCTTTCTGTGGCCTGGCTTTCTGTGGGGCTCTTGCGGCGCAGAACGTGATCACCACCATCGCGGGCGAAGACCCCACGTTCACGGGCAACGGACAGCCCGCGCTGAATGTCCCTGTCGGTTACATCAACGGCGTGGCCACCGACGGAGCCGGCAACGTCTACTTCACCGATCCCATCGAACATTTGCTGTTGGAGGTATCGCCGGGCGGCACGCTGACGGTGGTGGCGGGGAACGGCATCGCCGCTTATTCGGGCGACGGAGGACCGGCGACATCGGCGGCCATCGCGGCTTCGGACAATCCGGACCAATACGTCGGCGCGCCCTTTGAAGACAGCCTGGGCGGCATCGTGGTGGACAAGCTGGGGAACATTTACTTCGGCGACGGCCACTCTGTGCGGCGCGTCGGAAGCGATGGGATCATTAGCACGGTGGCGGGCGGCGGCATCGCGTCCCCTGGCGATGGCGGACCAGCCACCCAGGCGGCGCTGGGCATTGTCAACGGAGTGGCGTTGGACTCCGCCGGAAATTTGTATTTCTGCGAGAGCAACCGCGTCCGCAAGATGACGCCCACCGGCACGATAAGCACTTACGCCGGTTCGGCCACCAACGGGTACGCAGGGGATGGTGGACCGGCTACCGCGGCGTTGCTATCGCAACCATTGGGGCTGGCGTTCGATGCGCAAGGAAATCTTTACGTCGCCGATGGGGACGTCGCGAATTTTCCCTCCAGAATTCGCGAGATTGCGGTGAACGGAAACATCTCAACCATCGCGGGTGGAGGCAGCAACAGTCCCACCAACGGCGCGTCGCCGCTGAGTTTGAATTTGTCTTACGCCAGCGGCCTGGCGGTGGACGCGGCGAACGAGCTGTATGTCTTTGCGCCGAAGAACGGATATTTGTTGAAGATCGCCAACGGCGTTACGACGCTCGTGACCAGCACATTGGAAGCTGCGTTCAAGAGCAATCTGCCGGCAGTGAACGCCTACCTGGTGGGCCAGCGGGATTATGACAACAGCGGGATCGCGTTGGACGCGGCGGGCAATTTGTATGTCGCCGACAGCCGCGACGGGCGGCTATGCAAGATCGGCACCAATGGCGTCTTGACCACTCTGGCGGGGAATGGTTTATACGGATACGGCGGCGACGGGGGCCCGGCGCTGGGCGCGATCATTCAGGGTCCGGCCGCCATGACCCAAACGCCCAACGGCACGCTCTATTTTCTGGATACGCTGAACACGCGGGTGCGCGCGATTGCGCCGGGCGGCGTCGTCAACACGGTGCTCAGCCCGGCGAATTTTCCGCCGCTGAGCACAGATGAACTTCTCAACGGGATCACATCGGATGCGAGCGGCAACGTTTACGTCCTGCTGGCGCATCGAGTGCTTGAACTAACTCCTTCCGGTACGATTCAAGTGATCCTGAATGTAGCGGGCACGCAGGATTCGAGTGGGGACGGCGGACCGGCGACGTTGGCATCCATCCAAAGCGGAGGCGGATTGGTCCGCGATGCCGCAGGCGATTTGTATCTCTCCGATCCCGGGGCCAACCGCATTCGCGAGATCACTACCGATGGGATCATCCATACCATCGCCGGAACGGGCGTTGCAGGCGTGTCGCCGGATGGGTCGGTGGCTTCGACGTCGCCGATCGTGGAGCCCACGTCGCTGCTGCTGGACGGCCAGGGCGGGCTGTATTTCCTGGAAGAGCAAACATTGCTTCCGGGCGGCCTGGTGCTGCGTTACATCACGCCGGGCGGAACGTTGAAGACCATTGCGGGCAACCTCAAAGGCGGATTCTCCGGCGATGGAGGACCGGCCACCGAAGCCGGCATGGGAATGCAGAACCGAACCGGACTGGCGTTCGATACCGGCGGGAACCTGTATGTCGCCGATGGCTTCAATCACCGCGTGCGAATCATCGCGCCGAACGGAATCATTAATACATTCGCGGGCAACGGCGCATCCACGTCGGTGGGCGATGGAGGGCCGGCGCAGAACGCGGGCTTCTCCATTCCGCGCGGCCTGCTGTTTGACCAGCACGGCGATCTGTTTATCTCCGACGTGGCCGCCAATCGCATTCGCGAAGTGCTGGCCGCGCCGCCTTCCATCGCCGTCTCGCCGGCCCAGTTGAGTTTTTCGGCGCAAGCTGGAGGATTGCAAACTCCGCCGCAACAGCTCACCATCGACGGTCCGGTGAGCGGAGTGGCATTCTCCATCGCGGCGAGTGCCGGCGCGGATTGGTTAGTGGTGAGCGCCGGCGGATACACGCCGCGGTTGATCAACGTGCAAGCCAACCCGCTCAATCTGACGCCCGGAAATTATCAAGCCACGCTGACGATTACGGCCCCCCTGGCCACCCCGACGACGAGCACGGTGCAAGTGTCGCTTCAAGTTGTGGCGGGCTCGCCGCCTGCACTGGCGGCCGACAAGACCGCATTGTCGTTCACCTTCCCCGATCAACCCACCACCACCGGAACGCAGATTGTACGCGTATCGAACGCCGGCGCGGGTTCGCTGGCTTTCTCGGCCACCGCGCAAACGGCGAGCGGCGGAAACTGGCTAACTCTGGGCGTGACGGCGAGCACGGTAACGCCGCAGACACCGGCCAACATCGCGGTGATCGCCAATCCGAGCGGGCTCGCGGCCGGAACATACACGGGATCGGTGAGCATTGCGAGTTCCACCACCAACACCAGCATTGTCATTCCAGTGAACCTGACCGTAAGCACGCTGGATCAGGCAATTCGCCTGTCGCGGCCGGCCCTTTCGTTCATCGCCGTGGCGGGCGGCGGAGTGGTTCCACCAGGCACTTTCGCAGTGAACAATATCGGGCGCGGGACCATGAATTTCAATGTGTCCACCCAGACGCTTTCGGGCGGACAGCAATGGCTGAGTGCAACTCCAGCCTCGAGCGCTATCACGGCCGGCCAGACGCCGCAAAGCATCGCAGTGACGGTGAATCAGACGGGGCTTGCGCCTGGCTTCTACTATGGGATGGTCCGGGTGGATGCGGCCCAGGCGGCGAACACGCCACACATGGTGGTCGTTGTCCTGGAAGTGCTGGCCGCGGGCCAGGATCCCGGCCCTTCCATCCAGCCGAGCGAGATCGTTTTCACGGCGGTAGAAGGCGATCCGTCTCCGGGCGCTCAGGATCTGTTCGTCTACAACGTTTCGGGCACGCCGCAAACTTACACCTCGAGTTTCACGGCGGACGACCCTAGCGAGGGACTGAACTTCATTCCCGGCAATGCGACGCTGACGCTGGCCCAACCGACGCGCGTGGTGGTGCAGCCTCTGACCAGCGGCTTGTCGACTGGCATACACGATGCGGAACTGACGCTGCAATTCTCGGACGGGTACGTGCGGCGGGTGGGCGTGCGGACCATCGTCACGTCCGCTTCGTCGTCGCCCGCGGCTTCGTCCACAGGAGCGCGAGACACCACTCGGGATACAACCGGCTGCACTCCCACGCAACTGGTGCCCGCCATCACGACCCTTGGGCAATCCTTCGGTGTACCGGCGGCGTGGCCGGTGGTGCTGGAGGCGCAAGTCAGCGACGACTGCGGCAATCCGCTGAATGCGGGCGATGTCACGGCGTCGTTCTCCAATGGCGATCAGGCAGTGAATCTGGTTGCCATTCAAGGCGGCACATGGCAGAGCACCTGGCAATCGGGAAACACCACGGGGCCAGTGACGGTGACCATCACGGCCACCGATCCAACGCGCACTCTCACCGGCACGAGCGACGTGACGGGCGGCTTGGGAACTTCACCCATGCCGCCGGTGCTGAGCGCGGCGGTGAGCGGCGCAAGCTTTACCGCCAATTCGCCGCTTTCGCCAGGATCCATCATTTCGCTGTTCGGGCAGAATCTTGGGAATGGAACGGCGTCAGCGGGCTCCCTGCCGCTCGGCACCACGCTGGCAGACGCCACGGTGGTGATGGCCGGGAATGAATTGCCGCTTGTGTTCGGCTCCAACGGACAAATCAACGCGGTGGTTTCGGCGGGCGTCAATACTAACACCAGCCAACAGATCATCCTGCAGCGCGACAATACGCTGTCGATTCCGATTTCGGTGGATGTGGCCGGGACCAATCCCGCAGTGTTCGCGTATCCGGCAGCGGGCGATCCTCCCCAACAAGGCGCTATCGTCAACGCGGTGACCTACCAAGTAGCCGATCCCTCCGCACCGGTGACAGCCGGCGACGTGGTCGCGATCTTTTGCACCGGGCTGGGCGCGGTGGATCAGACCATCGCGGATGGCGCGGCTGCGCCGAGTGCACCGTTAGCGAATACATTGGCGGTGCCGACGGTGACTATCGGGGCACAGAACGCGGCCGTAACTTTTTCGGGGCTTTCGCCGGGATTTGTAGGGTTGTATCAGATAGACGCCAGCGTACCGGCCGGCGTGACTCCGGGGAGTGCGGTGCCGGTGGTGGTGAGCATCGCGGGCGAAATCAGTCCGGCGGTCACGATCGCGGTGCAGTAGATGGACCACCACACGGTTGCCGCCATCGCGATTGCGGGCAGTTGTCTGGATGTGCTCGGCAGCTTGTATCTTGCGTACGACTTGCTGGGTGGTCCGCATGGCCCCTTGCGGTTGCTGACGCGGGCGGTAACTTATTCGATTCTATTCGGCCTCGGCTATGGACTCGGGCTCGGATTGCTCTTCGGCGTGGCCTCCGGCTTGGCGCTCGGAGTGACCATCGCGATTGAGCTCAATCGGACATCGAAGAGAGAAGATCATTACTCGCTGCCCTGGGAAACATTGTTCAGCGCCATTCGCGCAGCGGCCTTCAGCGCGGCGCTCTACCCTCAGGTGGGCCTGCGCTTCGCCGTAGTGTACGGCGCGCTGTTGACGGCTGGACAAGTGTTCGCATATGCCCGCGGAGTGCGGCCGTCGCTGCAATATACAACTTCGCGCGGGCCGAAATTCACGCACGTATTTCTTATGTCAACCGTGCTGCGAACCGTGGGCTACATCGCGGCGGCCCTGATTTGTAGCGCGCTGGTGCGGCACGTGGAGCATCCCTGGCTGTTCGCAACGCGGCTGGGAGTGGTGACCGGGCTGGTGACGGGAGTAGGGATGGCGTTTAGTCCGCACGTCGAATACTACGCCGATCATTTGCCGCAGCGGCGCATGGGGGTTGTGGGCGTCGCGCTCATGTTCTGCGGCTTTGCGCTGCAATCGCTGCAATATTGGCTGGCGGTATTTGACGTGCGGGTCACCTAGCGCGCACACACCGCGACGAAAAAACCGTCGCCGGGGCTGATTCCTGGAAGGCGCTGACTCACTTGCCAGGGGCCGGGAATCTCCTGGATCACCTGTTCGTTTTCCTCTTTTTCGAGCGAACACGTGGAATACACCAAGCGGCCGCCGGGACAAAGATGTTCCATCGCGCGGCGAACCAGCGCAACCTGCTTGGCGTGGAGATCGGCTAAATCGCCGGGTTGGAGGCGCCACTTAATTTCGGGATTGCGCCCGAGCGTTCCGGTGCCGGAGCAGGGCGCGTCGACGAGGATGCGATCGAAGCCTGCGCGGAAAGGCAGCGGCCGCGTGCCGTCCAGCACCACTAACGAACAGTTCAGGTCGCGCATTTGTTTCAAACGATGCAGGTGTATATCGCAGCCGACGGGCCGCACGCCGCACTCGATGGCTTGGGCGGTCTTGTTGCCGGGCGCCGCGCACAGGTCGAGAAACGTCTGGCCGGGGCGGAGATCGAGGAACGGCACGATGGATTGCGCGGCGATGTCCTGGATGCGGCCGGTGCTCGCGATGTGAGTGTCGGAGGGCTGAAGAAACGCGGGTGCAATTTTGTTGGTTGTTTCGGGGCCGAATTGACGATCCCATCTTTCGAGCAGCCAGGCGGGCATGGACAGCTCGGTGGCGCGGTCGGGCCAAGGCACAGGCTGGCGGTCGGTTTTTCTTAAGATCGCATTGACCAATCCAGCGGCCGACGCTTTGTGAGCGCGCTTCACCAGCTCCACGCTTTCGCCGACGGCGGCGTGCGGCGGGATGCGATCCAGATAGCGGAGCTGATAAATGCCCATGCGGAGAGCAATGCGGACCTCAGGCTCCGGCGCACGCGGAACACGGCGAGCGATCAGATAATCGAGCTGCGCCTGATAGCGGAGGCATCCGAAGACGATTTCAGACGCCAGGCCGGCATCGCGCGAGTCCAGCTGCACGGAACGCTGAAGCAACAGGTCGGAGGCGTAGCCGCCTTGGTGAACTTTGCGGAGAACATCGAAGGCGATCTGGCGCGCGGGAGATATCAAGTTCTATTTTAGTAGTCGGTGCTCAAAAGCAATGGAAGATATTGCGATGGCTGCGGGCAGAAGCTGCCGCCGGGATCCAGATTATCGCTGCAGGTGGTGTCGAAAGAGGAAGCGGAGGCGCTGGGTGCGGCGAGTGTTGAGAATCCCGATGGAACGGTGACCATCGACCTGTGCCTGAACTGCCGGGTGCAGCGGTCCAATCGGATCAAGCACGGATTCGCGTGATCGCTAGGGCCCGACCTTGATGGCAAGGCTTTGGGTGACGATGTGGCCGGCGCGGTCCTCGGCAATCAGTTTATACTCCGCGTCTCGAACGGGAGAAACCTGGAAGCAGTGGCTGACGGCCGGGTGGAGTTGTTCCACGCCAGGCTCAATGCGCACACGTTCCGCCGCATTCGTGCCGTAGCAGATTAAGGCTTGCTGGCCGCGGCGGATGGCTGGTGGAGTGGCGTAGAAGTTCAGAATTTTCAGGCGATCGCCACCCAGCGCATCCAGCGTGCGACGCGCATCCTCGGCGATCGCGCGCGCCTCTGCTTTTTCGGCCTGGCGTCGATAATTCCAACGCGAGTAGAAGATCCCGCCATCGTAGGCCACCGCAATGATCACCGCGGCGGTCAGATAGGGCAGAGTGCGGCGAAGGAGTGCAACGGCTTTGGCTGATGCGCTCATGGAGGGGTGGATCGCTCCAAGAGCCGGTCGACGCAATCGACGAAGCGATCCAAAGGGAATGGCTTGAGAAGCGCTAGCAACCGGTCTGGGATTTCGTTGTCCTGAACCGTCTCCTCCGACAGCGCCAGAATCTTCAGGCTGGGATGCTCGCGTGCGAGCGCGACTACGGCTTCAACGCCGATTTCGGCGGCGGCCGAAACGTCCACAATCAGCAGATCGGCGGGGCGGGCACGCAGTTCTCCAGCAAGCTGGCCGGCGTGCGAAACTTCAACCGTGAAATAGCCGCGACGCTCCAGCAGCCGGCGAAGCAGTTTGCGAATGGAAAGATCGCTTTCGAGAATCAGTATCGGACCGCGAGCGGCAGCGGGAACCGGCTGCGCGGACAATTCGCGAGGCGTCGCGGCGGCATTTTCGGGCTCAATTCCAGGTATTTCTTTTTTTGCAGAGGGAAGTCCATCGATTTGGAGCTCGTTGTTCCGCGGTTGGATCGGCTCCGGCTGGATGGCGCGAGGCTCCACCGAGTCGAGATTTAGCAGCTTGCGCTGCGGAGACACGGTCATGAGCGGCGCGGTAGGAGGCTCGGATGGACGTTGCAAGCTGGGACGCCACACGCGATAAAAACGCTGGCGGCAAATCCGGCAACGGAAGGGCGCGAGAAACAGGCACGCCAGCAGAATATCCAGCGCGTTGCGGCGGTTCGATGGCCGGATTTCCGGCGATCCGCAATAGGCGCAGGTCCGCCCCGCGACCGCCAGTTTACGAGCAGCGCTAACAAACGGACGGACCACTGGTTCCGTTTGAGCGACACTGGGAACACGCGCCATGATGGGAGATCTCTGATGACGGACGATCTCGAGGGAAGGCCGTACTTAATGATTGTAGTGGCATTTGAGACGAAATTGAGGTGGCTGGCGCTCGTTTTCGCCGCCGGCGTAGCACTGGCACAACCAGCCGATCTAGTACTACGTCGCGGAAAGATCGTGACGTTGGAGCAGGGCGCGCCTGAGGCGCAGGCGCTGGCCGCGCGCGGGGGCAGAATCGTTGCGGTCGGCTCGAACAAGGCCGTGGATGCTCTGGTGGGCCCTTCGACCAGGGTGATCGAGCTCGATGGACGTCTTGCGATTCCAGGCTTTATTGAAGGTCACGGACATTTTACCGAATTAGGCGCGTCGAAGATGATGCTGGATCTGCGCGGGGCCAAAAATTGGGACGAGATTGTCGCGATGGTGGCCGCGGCGGCGCGGGAGGCCAAACCTGGGACGTGGATTCTTGGGAGCGGCTTTCATCAGGCGAAATGGGATCGTACGCCGCAACCAAACGTGCGCGGTTTTCCGGTGCACGATAGCTTGAGCCGCGTTTCTCCCCGGAATCCAGTATGGCTGATGCATGCCAGCGGGCACGCAGGTTTCGCGAACGCCGAGGCGCTGCGACAGGCTGGGATCGACAGGAATACGCCCGATCCGCCGGGTGGCGAGATTCTGCGGGATGAGCACGGCCAGCCGACCGGGTTGTTGAACGAGGGAGCGCAAGAGCTGGTGGAGCGCGTATTGGAATCGTATCGCGCTCATCGGCCGGCACAGGAGGCCGAGGCCGAAATCCGGCACCAGATCAAATTGGCCGAGCGCGAATGTTTGTCCAAGGGAATTACGACGTTTGAAGATGCGGGCTCGCCGCTGGCCACCGTGGATCTGTTTCGGAAAATGGTGGAGCAGGGCGAACTGGGACTGCGAATGTGGGTGATGCTACGCGCGCCGCAATCGGAACTGGCGGCGAACCTGCGGCGCTATTACATGCTTGGCGTGGGCGGCGATCATCTCACGGTGCGAGCCATCAAGGAATATATGGACGGCGCGTTGGGTTCGCGCGGAGCGTGGCTGCTGGCGCCCTATTCGGATTTGCCGGCGGATGCGCCGAATCGAAGCGGGATCAACGTGGAGGAAGTGCCGTACATCCGGAAGACCGCCGAGCTGGCCATCGATAACGGCTTTCAGCTTTGTACTCACGCGATCGGAGACCGCGCCAATCGCGAGGTGCTGAATTTGTATGAAGCAGTTTTTCGGGAGCATCCCGATAAGAAGAACCTGCGCTGGCGGATTGAGCATGCGCAGCATCTGGACCCGGCCGATATCCCGCGCTTCGGAGCGCTGGGTGTGATCGCGGCGATGCAGGGGATTCATTGCACCTCCGACGGTCCTTTCGTCATCGCGCGATTAGGACGCGAGCGCGCGGAGGCGGGCGCTTACGTGTGGCAAAAGCTCATGAAGTCGGGCGCGGTGGTAGGCAACGGAACCGACACGCCGGTAGAGGACGTGGACCCGATCCAGTGCTACTACGCGTCGGTGAGCAGGCGACTGAAGGATGGCACGGTCTTCTTCCCGGACCAGAGAATGAGCCGGATGGAGGCGCTGCGGAGCTACACCATCAACAATGCGTATGCGGCGTTTGAGGAGGGGATCAAGGGATCGCTGAAGGCGGGAAAGCTGGCGGACGTGACGGTGCTATCGGCTGACATTTTGACGATACCGGAAAGCCAGATTCCGTCAGCGAAGGTGGAGTACACGATTGTGGGCGGGAAGGTGATGTACCAGCGGGAGCGGCGCTAATATACGTAATCCCAGTTGCGCCGGAGTTCGCGCATCTGCTCGCGAATTTCGTCGCGGCGCTCCCGTTCGGCATCGCGTTGGGCGCGCCAGGCTTCCCGTTGGGCATCGCGGATCTGCCGGGCTTGTTCCCGCGCAACCTCGCGAGCCTGGCGGGCCGCGTCGCGGGCTTGTTCGCGCACCTCATCCCGCCATTGCCAATAACCGTCTGAATCCCTAACAGGATGGTGAAAAAGTAATTGGGATGGGGTGTGACCAAGGAAGACAAAACAACGTCATTATGTTTTAGCCTATGCGAGGAAAAGACACCCAGCAAAGCGCGATGTTCAGTTACGTGTCGCCGGAGGAGCGTATTCCCGCGAATCATCCCTTGCGGCCGATCCGAAGCATGGTGGATGCGGTCTTGAAAGGACTGTCCCGATCGTTCGGGCAGCTATACATCGATTGGGGTCGTCCCTCGATCGCGCCGGAAAAGCTCTTGCGCGCACTGCTACTGCAAGTGTTGTATACGATTCGCAGCGAGCGGATGCTCATGGAACAACTGGAATACAATCTGCTGTTCCGCTGGTTCGTGGGTCTGAACATGGACGAGCCAGTGTGGGTGCCCAGCGTGTTCAGCAAGAATCGCGACCGGCTGCTGAATGGTGACATCGCCGAGAAGTTCTTCGCGCAGGTATTGAAACAGGCGCGTGCCAACGACCTGTTGTCGGATGAGCATTTCAGCGTGGACGGCACGCTGATAGAAGCCTGGGCGAGTCAGAAGAGTTTTCAACGCAAAGATCAAGGCCCCACGCTACCACCGGAGGACCCGGGTAATCCGACTATTGATTTTCATGGCGAGGAGCGCCGCAACGACACGCATCAATCGACGACCGACCCGGAAGCCAGGCTGGCAAGAAAAAGCGGCGGTCACGAGTCGAAGCTGGCCTACTGCGGCAACGTGCTGATCGAGAACCGCAACGGACTGGTGGTGGATACCGAACTGGTGCTGTGCAGCGGAAAGGCCGAGCGCGACGCAGCGCTGGAAATGGCGGGGCGGATCGAGGGCGACCAGCGCGTGACGGTGGGAGCCGACAAAGGCTATGACACGCGAGGCTTCGTGCAAGAGATGCGTGGCCGGAACGTGACGCCGCACGTGTCGCAGAATATCAATCGGCAAGGCGGCAGTGCCATTGACGGGCGTACGACACGGCACGCTGGATACCAGGTGAGCCAGCGCAAGCGAAAACGGATCGAAGAAGTATTTGGGTGGTTAAAGACGGTAGGAATGCTGCGCAAGACCCGACATCGCGGCGTCTTCAAAGTTGGTTGGGTATTCACCTTCGCGGCCGCCGCCTACAATCTGGTGCGGATGCGGAACCTTACGGTGGTTCTCTCCGCGTAAGTTCGGGGAGAAGTGTGTCTGGACGACGGAAAGTCGCCAATTCAGGCACACAATCTCCACGTAAATGCTCATGACAAGACCGTTGGCGAGAGGCAAAAAGCTTCGCCGAATAACTAATTCATCAGCCTGCTAAAACAAGCTGCGCCGCTCGCGACGGCCAGCAATACAACTGCAAACACGCCGAGCATCAGAAGTTTCATGGGCTGATAGACGAAGGAAATCCGGATTTGTTCCGAAAAATCTTGGGGCTAAAGAATGGCGGTTTCCTCGATGGCCCGGCCTTCGGCAAAACGTTGGACGTTCAGGTCTTCGGCGTCGATCAGGCTGGTCTGGCCGTCGAGGATCAGGTCCGCCAGAATGCGGCCCGTGGCGGGAGAATGCATCACCCCGTGGCCGCTGAAACCGTTGGCGAAATACAATCCGCGGACGCCGGGAGCGGGGCCCAGAATGGCGTGATGGTCCGGGGACATTTCGTACAGCCCGGCCCAGCAGCGGCGGGGGTTCACCGCGAGATTGACGAAATCGGGCACGCGGGCGGCGGCATGCGTGAGACTCTTTTCGATGTATGCGGGGTCGAAATCGGTACGGAATCCGGGTTGCTCATCCGGATGGGCCCAAGCCATCAGCAGGCCCACACCTTCCTGGCGAAAGTGCCAGCCGGTGGTCATATCGATCATCATGGGCAGCCGCTCGGGAAGGCCCGGAAAAGGCTCGGTGGGAACCAGCATGCGGCGCAGGGGTTGAACGGGCAGGTCGACGCCGGCCATGCGTGCGATCCCCGCGGCCCATGGCCCCGCCGCGTTCACCACCACTGGCGCGGAAACCCCGCCGTTGGTAGTGAGCACGCCAGATACGGCGCCATGGTCGGCGTAAATACCGGTGACCTCGGTGCCGCGCCACAGTTCCGCGCCGCGCTCGCTGGCGCGCGCCATAAAGCCGGTCATGACGCTGTTGGGATCCACAAAACCGTCGGTAGAACAAAAGCTTCCGCCGATGATGTCGTCCGAGCGAAGCTGCGGCAAAATTTTGCGGATATCGTCCGGGGCCAGCAGTTCCACGTGCTTCAAGCCGAGCGCCTTCTGGCGGGCGCTGTTCTTGCGCAGATAGTTCATGTGCCAATCGTTGGTGGCCATGAACAGGTAGCCGTGCGGCTTGTATCCGGAGGGATGGCCGGTGACCTCTTCAAATCGCGCCAGGAAGGGGATGGAGAAAAGGGACATGCGGATGTTCACGTCGGTGGCGAATTGCGCCCGCACGCCGCCCATGCTTTTGCCGGTGGAACCCAAACCCTGGCGGGTTTCGCGCTCGATCACCAACACGTTCCTGCAGCCCGCTTCGGTGAGATGAAACGCGATGCTGGATCCGACGATTCCCGCACCGATGATTACGACGTCCGCCGACCTTGCCATGCCAACTTGATTCTAATGCAAGGCTTGTTGAAATCGACGGACGCATGTGTTTCTCTAAGTCATGGCTGAACCCGATCCTCTCCGCCAGCAGCTTCTGGATTTATTGCGAGGGCGCAACGCGCACGCCGACTTCGACACGGTAGTGGCGGACTTCCCTGCCCGCCTGCGTGGTGTGAAACCAGCCGGCGCGCCGTACAGCGCGTGGCAACTGCTGGAGCACATGCGCATCGCGCAATGGGACATCCTGGAATTCAGCCGCGACGCGAAGCACAAGTCGCCGCCCTGGCCGGAAGGATATTGGCCGAAGAAGGACGCGCCTCCGAACGCGGCGTCCTGGAATAACAGCCTGCGCAGCTTTCGCGCCGATTTGAAGGCTATGGCCAAGCTGGTTGCGGACAAGAACACCGACTTATACGCTCCCATCCCGCATGGCACCGGCCAGACTATTCTGCGCGAGGCGCTGCTCGTCGCCGATCACAACTCGTATCATTTGGGACAAATGGTACTGTTGCGGCGGTTGCTGGGAACTTGGAAGGCTTAATCTTCGCTTAATCGCTGGCATTGTGTCAACGCAAAGTAGAAATGTCCTATTCCCTGCAAAGTAGAAATGTCCGGTTTTGACCGTGTTGGCGGAGGGTGCGTGATAGTCTGACTTCGATTCTCCGGGGAGTCGCGCTCCTGGGGAAGATTCAAGGCCGATGCGACGGGGCTGGCTCCGAAGTAATCGGCGGCAAACCCTCGGTCAACCGGGCCCTGCGGGGTACCCTCCGAGGGTTTTGCTTTTGACTTTGACATTCTCATTACTTGGGTGGAGTCTCGGAGCGGAGGCCTTGAATAGAGAAAGCGCGAAGCTGCCGGGCTGGGCTTGCCCGGCTTTCCTTTTGCGTTGTGGCGGGTTTTCAGAGCGACTCCGGCTTGGCGGAACCTTCCGAGGCCTGCCAGATCTTGGGTGACTTTTTCAGATCGAAGTTCTTACACCATGCACTGGCTGGGCGAGGTTTCCCCGCACGCCGCGCTGGGCTGGGCGCCTTCGGTGCTGGAAGCTTGGGACGCTGCTCGCAGATAGAAACACGCAAGTAGCGATCGCCGAATCGAACCGCCACAGAACCGTCTCGGCGCTTCTCGACCCGCAGCACTGCGCCTCGCAGTCCAGTGCGGATGTCCTGGCGGGCGATCTGGTAAATCTTCGCATCCAACTGAATGGTGTAATCATTGTTCACCCGCCGGCTTTCCACGTGGCTGAGAATCGCCGCCAAATCAGGCTGCTTTTCCAGCGGCCGGTGAGCATCGTCGGCACTGGCCGGCGTCACCGCCAGAGTGGCGTTGACCCAGGGCAGAAACTCGGTTTCCAGGTAGTGGTTGGCTTGTTCCAAAGTCGTCACTCCCGCGACGCGCATCCCCTTCACCAGCCGGTCCTGAGCGGTAGCAAACCCGCGCTCTACCCTCCCTTTGGCCTGCGGGCTGTGCGCTGCTATCCAGGTGATTGCCAACTCCCGCAACGCCCGACCGATCTGCGTCGGCGGCATTTCCACCCTATCCTGCTCCACTCCGGGCTCATCCCGCCTGCGTTTCTCCGCCGTCTGAAAGAGGCTCGCCTTGTCGGTGTAAAATGCGAGCGGCCGCCCGTGCTTTTTCAGGTAGCTCTCCAGCAGGCTCATGTTTTCCGCCGTTGAGTCGCTGCCCACAAAGCGAGCGAACCACCGCCCGGTCGCATCGTCAATCATGTTGATCAGCAAGATCTGTGCTCCGCGCCCTTCCAACCAGTCGTGGTCGCTGGTGTCCCACTGCACCAACTCGCCCCAGCGGCTGCGTCGCGGACGCCATGCATGGATCTTCTCGATCCGCTGCTTGCGCGCTCGCCACAGCTTGGCTTGAATCATCCACTGCCGTACCGTCTCCCGGCTCACCGCGATGTTGTGTTTCTTAGCCAAGTATTCCGACGCCAGCGTCGGGCCAAATCCCCGGTACACCGCACGCGACAGGATTGTCACTGCCTCCCGCTCCAGGTCGGCATCCATCTTGCGATTGGATGGCAGCCCTCGTAACGCATGCACCACAGCTTTATCCCCACGGCGTTTTAGAGCTCGCAGGAGACGCCTCACGTGCCTTTCCGTAATCCCCAGCTCCTCGGCCGCCTGCTTCTGGGTAATCAGTTTCTTCTTGGCCTTTTTCAAGGCCACCAGCCGGTCCCGCTCGGCCTGCGTCATCAATAGTTGTCCTTCTGCCACCTCCCCAGCCTGGAGGTCGTCAATAGGACATTTCTACTTTGCGCAAATAGGACATTATCACTTTGCGCCGACATTAATCGCTGGCATTGTTGGTCGCAAGTATCCACTTGTGATAGAATTCATTCTATTTGCATGCGAATACCTGCTCTGCTTCTGCTGACCTGCGCTTTCTTTTTAGCGAATGCCTGGTCCCAATCTTACGTAATCAGCACTATTGCGGGAACTCCCCGGCTGTTGGACGGGGGCCTGGCCACCGCAGCTCCTTTGCGGGAACCAATCTCGGTGGCCGTCGACGCGAGCGGGAATTTCTATATAGCCGACGAGAGCGACAATCGGATTCGAAAGGTGAACCCGGCGGGAATTATCAGCAACTACGCGGGTAACGGCATTCCCGGATATAGCGGAGACCGGGGCCCGGCCAACAGCGCGGAACTCAGCTTTCCCACCGGCATTGCTCTGGACTCCAAAGGGAACATGTATGTTGCCGACGAGGGCAATGCCGTAATTCGCCGCATCGCCGTGGATGGCACCATCAATACCGTCGCGGGCAACGGAAATCCGAGCTTTGCCGGCGATGGTGGCCCGGCGACGTCCGCTCAGCTTGATCCGGCGGCCGTGGCGGTAGACAGCCAGGGCAACCTGTACATCGCGGATAGCTACAACTATCGCATCCGCAAAATAGACACCAACGGCATCATCACAACGATCGCGGGTGACGGAGTCGAGGGCTATTCCGGCGACAACGGACCAGCCACCAGCGCGGAGATTGATTTCGTCAGCGATTTAGCCGTCGACAACGCCGGCAACATCTATTTGGCCGACTATTACAACTACGAGATCAGAAAAATAGATACCACGGGCATGCTGACGGCGTTCGCCGGGGGCGTGCCATACGGCCCCATTGAAGAAAACGGCATCCCCGCAACCACTGCCGTGATGGTTCCTTATGGCGTGGCGTTCGACGGCTCCGGCAACATTTATATTTCCGACGACAACTTGAACGCCACCGCGGTGCGCCGGGTGGACCTTGCCACGGGGCTGATTTACACCGCGGCGGGGTCGGGTGCAATCGGATTTACAGGTGACGGCGGTCAGGCATTGGCTGCCGAACTCAACAGCCCCGCCGGGCTGGCAATCAGCAACGGTGTGGTTTATTTCGCGGACGTGGCGAACGAGCGCGTTCGTATGGTTTCGAACAACAACATCATCACAACCGTGGCGGGCACGGGCATCCGTGACAACGGACCGGCGACGAATGCTTTCCTCAACTTTCCCGAGGGCATTACGATTGACGGCAGCGGAGACGTTCTGGTGGCCGACACCGGGAACGCGGAAGCGCGGCGCTTCAAGGTTGGCGGCAACATCAACAGCTTGGGGCAATTGCAGGGAGGGGCGCCCTTTGGCGCGACGGTGGATCAGGCGGGAAACTTTTATCTCACCGCCGAAGAACCAAGTTTCCCGAGCGAATTGCCGCAAGTTCTGAAAATTGGGCCGGATGGAACGACAGCGGTGATCGCAGGCAATGGGCCGGACGGATTCTCCGGGGACGGCGGCCCCGCCACTCTGGCCGTTTTTAATACGCCACAGGGCGTCGCTGTGGACGCGGCCGGCAATATCTATGTCGCCGATTACGGTAACCACCGCGTGCGCAAAATCGACACCACGGGGACCATCAACACGATTGCCGGTAACGGCAAGGTTCAATTCTCCGGCGACAACGGGCCGGCGACGTCCGCCGGCATGGATCCCTTCGATCTGGCGCTGGACAGCGCGGGAGACATTCTCGTGGTGGATCAGCTCAACAATCGCATCCGCAAGATCGCGCCGAACAATACGATTACTACCGTTGTGGGAACCGGCGTGCCGGGCTACTCGGGAGATGGCGGGCCGGCGGCCGAAGCTCTTCTCAAGCTTCCATCGGGCATCGCGCTGGACAGTTCCGGAAATATGTACATCGCCGATGAAGGCAATGCGGCGGTGCGGAGGGTGACGTCGAGCGGCCTGATTACAACCATCGCGGGAAACGGCGAGTTGACGCCGAGCGCGGGCGATGGCGGGCCTGCTATAGCGGCACAGCTTGATCCTCTTAGCATCGCGGTGGATGCGTCCGCTAATGTGTACGTCACGGATTCCTTGAACGACCGCGTGCGAATGCTGACGCCACAAACCGTAAAGGCCGCCACGATGAGCCTGGTGAGCGGCAACAATCAGAGCGGGACTGTCGGCACAGGTTTGGCTGCGCCTTTGGTCCTGAAGATCGCCGATAGTACGGGCGCGGGCGTTCCGGCCGTGCTGGTGACTTTCACCGTCAGCCCGGCGGGCGCGGCCACCGTTACGCCTTCGCCCGCGTTGACGCTGAACGATGGCACGGTGAGCGCGATGGTCGTGCTAGGCACCAACCCAGGCCCGGTAACCATCACTGCGCTGTCGTATGCGCTCCCGAACGTGACGTTCTCAGTTACTGCGCTTGCATCGAATTCGCCATCCATCTCCACGGCGGGAATCGTCAGCGCGGGGCTTAGCAATCCGCCGGTAAACGTGCTCTCGCCGAATGCGATTGTGAGCGTGTTCGGCACCAATTTCGCTCCTGCTGGAACCACGGCACAGGCGGCTTTGGTGAACGGGCAGCTTCCCACCAACGTGGCCGGCGTTTGCGTGGAATTTGCAACGGTGCGCGCGCCGATTTTCGCCGTTTATCCGACTCAGGTTAACGTGCAAGTTCCGGCAGTGACGGCCGGGGACGTTCCCGTTCAAGTGATCACCGGTTGCGGTACACAGGAGGCTGTGGCCAGTCCGCCGGTGAGCGTCGCGGCGCAAGCCACCGCTCCCGAGTTCTTCTATTTCACGCACAATTCAAAAGGCGCAAACCCGATTGCCGCAATCGATCCAGTCACGGGGGGCTACATCGGCGCTCCGGGATTAATCAGCGGCGCCACGTTCACTCCAGCCGCGGCCGGCGACTATCTCACTTTGTTTGCGACGGGCTTCGGCGCGACGAGTCCGTCATTCGCTCCGGGAGTGCTGCCCAGCGGAGGGGCTACGGTGACGGCGCCGGTCTCAATCACATTCGGCGGCGTAACGCTCAGTCCATCGCAGATCTTGTACGTCGGCCTTTCCCAATTCGCCGGCCTCTATCAGGTGAACATTCAAGTCCCCGTCAACATAACGGATGGGAATCAGCCGGTGGTGATTACTGTGGGCGGAGTGTCGTCGCCAGCCAACGCATTCATCACGGTGCAGAACGTGCCACTCGAAGTTGCTGGCTATTCTTCCCGCAGGATCTCGAGCGGCTTCTGACCCAGAATCGGGAAGCTGGCCATCCAGCCCGCGGCGTTGGCGATCAGAGCGGTGGCGAGCACAGACAGCAGGATCGGAATCACTGGGACGGAAGTCTGCGCGTCTAGCATGCGCTTCAACAGCAGATTTGCAAACCCGCCAGCCAGCAAGCTACCCATCAATCCGGCCACGCCGCCGAGCACCAGGAACTCGACCGAGAAAATACGGCTGACGCGCCAGCGCGTGGCGCCTAGCGTCTTGAGAATGACGACTTCGCGCATTCGCCGGAAACGCGTGCCGGCCACGCTCGAAGAAAGGATCACCGCGCCCGCGAGAATCGCGAACATCGAAATGAAGCGCACCACTTCCGAAATGCGGTCCACCACGCCCTGGACGATCTGCAACACATCGGCCACGTTGACTACAGTAACGGTGGGGAAGCGCTGGTACAACGCCTCTTGCAGCGCCGGAACCGCGGAGGGCTGGGCGCGCAGGCTGCTGTAATAGATGATCGGAAAACCGGCCAGCGCGCTCGAGTTGAAGATGAATTCGACGCGGGCGGAAAGATGGACTGAATCGATGCTCTGGACACAGGCAACGCGGGTTTGCAGTTCTTTGCCCGAGATGCTCCATACGATTTGAGATCCCGGCTGGATGCGCAGAATTCTGGCAGCGTCTTCATCCACGCAGACTTGAGGGATGGCCGTTACGGGATTCCACCAATCGCCGCGCTCCAGATTTACATAATCCGGCATGGCGCCCGCCGACGACACCGAGCGGGGCGAACGATAGCGGCGTCCGAAACCTTTCAGGGCCATGCTCGCCACATCCTGGCCGTCAATGCTGATCAGTTTGGCGGCTACGGTGCCGATCAGTTCCGGAGGCCCCTCCACGCCCGGCTGGTGCTTGATCAGATCGACAACCGCATCGCGATCCTTGGGCGCAATGTCGATCAGGAACACGTTGGGCATACCGGGCGGAGAGGTGCGATTCATTTCGGCGATCATGCCATGCTGCACCAGGTAAATCGTGAGCGTGAACATCACGCCGACGCCCAGCGCCACGAGTACCGATTGCGCATGAGCGCCGGGACGATACAAATTCGCGATGCCGTGGCGCACGCTGGCCGGCAGTCCGCCGCGGCTGGCCATCTTCAATACGCGCAGCATCAACCACGCGACGGCGGAGAGCGCCGCGAAGCTGATCACCAGCGCACCCGCGAAGTATTCACCCGTTCTCCAAATGTCCTTGGGCGTACCGGTGGCGAAAGACATCGCGATACCGGCGAATCCGATCAGGATAACCGCGCCGGCGGCGAGAGAAGCGCGGGCCTCTGCCAACCGGCGCCCCCAACCGGGCTTCGTCTCTTCCATTTCACGGCGCAGAATCAGGCTGGGACGGATGTGGCGAATACCAATCAAGGGCGGCAGCGTAAAAAGCAGCGATGCCAGGATCGCAATTCCGATACCCTGCGCGGCGGTGAGGAAGTCCCAGTGCGCGCTGGGTTCCAGTTGGAAATAGCGCGCGAGAAACGACGGGAAGGCGCGCTGCACCACGAGTCCGAACGCGACGCCGAGCAGGCCGCCCGCGAGCCCCAGCGCGATAGTCTGGAGCAAATAGATCCGCATGATGTGGCTGGAACGCGCGCCGATGCATTTCATGATCGCTATGGAATCCATGCGCTGCTGGATGTGCGCGCGCATGGCAGTGCCCACGCCGATGGCGCCGATGATGAGCGTGATCAAACTCACCAGGCTAAGAAACGTGGTGGCGCGGTTCAGGCCTTGCGTGACGATGGGATGCGACTCGCGATAGTCGGCAATTAGAGCGTCGGGGAACGCGGCTTTCAGGTGCTCGCGGGTTTGTTCGATATTGGGCGATGCGGGCGAGAGCCGGAACAGGAACCGTTCGGACGCGCGGCTGCCGGGCATCATGAGACCTGTCCGTTCCAGGCCATCGCGCGTGATCATCACGCGGGGGCCGACGTTGAGGGTGCCCAGCATGCGATCGGGTTCATAGGTCACTTCACCTGCGATGCGAAACGGCTGTCCACCCAGGCGAATGGAATCGCCCACTTTCAGGTGCAAACGCAAGAGCACATCGTCGGAAACGGCCACGGTGTCCGTGGTCAGCGCTTTGGCCAGCGGGGCGGGAGGCGACAGACGAATCTCGCCGTAGAAGGGATATTTCTTGGGATCGACGGCTTTCACCGACACCAGCATGGGCGGCTTGTCCACGCCGGTGGACGCCATGGTGACGGTTTCGGTAATCCATGTCCGGTCGATACCCGACTTTGCGAGCGCATCCAGTTCGGCGGTCTGCTGAGACGTGGGCAGCTCGAACACGCGCAATGAAAGGTCGGCCGCCATCAGAGTGCGGGCCTGGGTGAGCAGCATCTCGTGAAAAGCGCGGCTGAATCCACGCACGCCAGTGAGCGATCCGACGCCGACGGCGACCGCGAAAATCACGAACAGAAATTTGAATGAAGACGAACGCGATTCGCGCCAGGCGATCTTGGCCGCGGTTTTCCAGGAGAATCGCATGCGCTTACGCCGCCCTCTCGTCGCTCACAATGCGGCCGTCGCGCAGCGTGATGCGCCGCGACGCCCGGGCCGACAACACCGAGTCGTGCGTGACCAGCACCAGGGTAGTTCCTTCGCGCTGGTTGAGCGAGATCAACAGTTCCAAAACGTGTTGGCCATTCTGCGTGTCGAGATTGCCAGTCGGCTCGTCGGCCAGCAGTATCGGTGGACGAACCATGAACGCCCGCGCCAGAGCCACGCGCTGCTGTTCGCCTCCAGAGAGCTGGATCGGGTAATGGTCGCGACGATCCAGCAGGCCAACATTCGCCAGCAATTCGCGGGCGCGTTTGGGACCGTCGATGCCGTTGCCGCCGGTCAGTTCGAAAGGCAGCAACACATTTTCTTCGGCGGTCAAGGTTGGCAGCAGGTGGTAAGACTGAAAAACGAAGCCAACTTTGCGACCGCGCAGCACTGCCATGCGGTCTTCATTTAGGCCGGTGATGTCCTGGCCATCCAGAACGATTCGGCCCGACGTGGGGGTGTCAAGTCCGGCCAGAAGTCCCAGGAGAGTGCTTTTGCCGCTGCCCGAGGGTCCCATGATGGCGACGAATTCGCCGCGCTGGATTTCCAGATCGATGCCGCGCAGGATATCCACGCGATGAGTGGCCGTAGGGATGCTTTTGGTGAGAGCGGAGACTTGAATGGCGGGGGCTGGAACGGGCGCTCGAGTCGGGTCTCCCTGCAATTCTTTATTATGGCATTGGGTAGCATTCATCATGTTGTTTCATCGGCTTCTTTTCGTTGGATGTATTGCGGCGTCGCTGGGTTTAGTGCAATTTGCCGGCGCGGCACCACATTTGGATACGCGTCCGGCCATCGTGGCGTTCGGCGATAGCTTAAGCGCCGGGTACGGCGCCGAGCCCGGTAAGAGCTTTCCCGACTTTCTGCAGAAGGATCTGGACGCCGCCGGCTTGCATTGGCGAGTGGTGAATGCCGGAGTGAGCGGCAACACTACCACGGATGGCCTGGATCGCATCGACGAGGTACTTGCATACAAGCCGCGCATCACCATTGTCGAATTCGGGGGCAACGACGGTTTGCGAGGCCTTCCGCTCGCCACCACGCGCTCCAACTTGGAGCAGGTTATTGAGAAGCTGCAGGCGGCGGGTTCGAAAGTCCTTCTAGCGGGAATGACTTTGCCGCCGAATTACGGAGGCGATTACGTCACACAGTTCGGGCAGATCTACGTCGATGTGGCCAAGAAATACAAGCTGGTGCGAATTCCCTTTCTATTGTCCGACGTGGTGTTCCGTCCCGGTCTGATGCAGCAGGATGGGATTCACGCGACGGCGCAGGGCAATGAGATTGTGGCGCAGACCGTTATGCGCTACCTGAAGCCGATGCTGCATTAGCGGGGGACTTCGGGAGCCGCTCCCTCACGGTCACGGTTCAGAACCGGCTTTCGACGTGCACGTAATTCGGCGGTGGCCGCTCGATGGCACTTGAGACACAGCGTTCGGATATTTTCCAGATCGCATTCGCCTCCGCCTTCCACCACCGGAACGATATGATCGGCGTCCCACAGGGTTTTTCTGGAGCCGGCCCGCAGGCCCCAATCGAGAAGAGCTCTCAGCCGCGCCGCACCACGCAGGCGCTTCAAGTGCCGTTCTGCATGCAAGCAGTCGACCCCGCAGCGGGCGCAGATGCCACGGTCGCGTCCCAGGACCTTTTCGCGAAGATAGCCAGGGTCGCTGCGCAAACGCCATTCTTCGACGCACCACGCAGAGCAAAACGTCAGGCGGCCCTTGGGAACCTCCAAATTGCACCATCGGCAGAGATTGCGGCCGTTGGGGCCCTTGGGAAGCGTGTTCCGGTCAGCCCAGCCACCGGGCATTGTCCGCTTAGTACTCATGCTTGTTCCTTCAAAAAATACCAAAAACGGAACAGGACGGCGCTGAAACGCATCTAAACCTCAGGCGAGGGTGTTAGGCGAAGGTTGCGACCATGGTTGCGATTCGGTATACTCCGCAATTGCACGAACTCTGATTTTGAAGGATCGTGCCAGGGTCGGAGGCCGGTAGTTACTGGGCCATCGCCCATGAAATTCGGATCGCTGGGAGGCGGGGAGTGTCGGTTCAATCAACGAAATTCTTGTTAGCGCTTGCATTGACTGGAATGCTGGGGCCGGTGCCCGCGCGGATGTTCGGACAGGCGGCAGCGCCCTCGTCCGCGACGCCGCAGAAGAACTGGAAGGATCGGGCGGAGTACGATCTGTTCGAGTCCATCACCCAAGATACCAACCCCAAAACCAAACTCGAAAAGCTGCAGCAGTGGGAAAGCAAGTATCCGACGACGGAGTGGATTAATGAACGGCAAACGCTGTTTCTGACCACTTATGCGGCCTCGAATGACGCCAAGGGCGCCGTGGCCGAGGCGAAGAAAATCCTGGCCGGCAATCCCAAGGATTTCACCGCTCTGTACTACATCATGTATTTCACCATCCCGTTGTATGCGCAGAATCAATCTCCGGACATTCTCAGTGACGGAGAGATGGCAGCCAAGGCGGTTCTGGCAAACTTAGGCACTCCCCCTCCCAACGTTAAGGCGGAGGATTGGGACAAGCTGAAGCCGCAATTGGAGCTGTTGGCGCATCGGAATCTGGGATGGATCGCGATGCAGCGAATGAACTGGGATGCGGCCGAGACGGAGTTCCAGAAGACTCTCATGTTGAGTCCCAACGATGCCCAGGTGGACTACTGGATGGGGACGGTGATCGCGTCGGAGAAGAAGCTGGATAAGCTGCCGGCCGCGATGTTCTATTTCGCGCGCGCGGCTACGTTCACTGGCCAAGGCGCATTGGCGCCCGATGCCCAAAAGACTGCCATGACGTATGTCCAGAAGCAGTACAAGAATTTCCACGGCAGCGATGAAGGGTTTAACGATCTGGTGGCTGCGGCGAAAGCAAATCCAACGCCGCCGGCTGGGTTCACCATTAAGAACGCCAACGAGATTGCCCAAGCGCAAGTGGCCAATGAAGAAGAGTACAACAAGACTCATCCTTCGGAAGCGCTTTGGAAAAACCTGAAGATGGCGCTCTCCGCGCCCGACGGAGCAACCTACTTCATGATGGTAAAGGGTACCGAGGTGCCGACACTTAAAGGACGAGTGATCAAGCTGGAGCCCGCGGTGAGGCCGAAGACAATCTTGCTGGCCATGGAAGACAATACCAACAACACCACCACCGCCGATGCCACGCTTAAGCTCGAGATGCCGCTCCCCGGCAAAGTGGATGAAGGCACCGAACTATCGTTTGAAGGCGTTGCCGACAGCTACACAGCCAATCCATTTATGGTTGTCTTTACGGTAGAGAAAGACAAACTGCATGGTTGGACCGGGAAGAACGAGCCCGCGCCCGTGCATCACCGCCGTCCAGCGGCCAGCCAATAATCCGGCGCGGACTGGCAGCCGTTTTCGGACTCTGATACTATTCCAACAAACCATTCTGTTTGGAAGGATTGGAGGCCCGCAATGTGGAATCGACGATTCAAGCATTTGTGGATAGCGGCTGTGGTTGGGCTGCTGGCGCCGGCATGGCTGCACGGACAAAATCAGGCTGCACCGGCGGCTGGCAAGCAGCCGCAATATAAGGACCCAGCCGAATATACGCTCTTCGACTCGATCCTCAAAGACACCAATCCCAAAACCAGGCTGGACAAGCTGCAGGAGTGGCAGTCCAAATACGCAGCCACCGATTTCGAGAAGCAGCGCAAGGCGCTGTTTCTGGATACGTACGTCAAGCTGAACCAACCGAAAGAAGCGGTGGCGGAGGCCAAGCTGATCCTGGCGGACGATCCGAAGGATTTTTGGTCGCTGTACTACATCATGTCCTTCACTCGGGCGCTGGCGGGAAATAATCCGACGCCCGAGGTGCTGGACCAAGGCGAGAAAGCTACAACGGCGCTGCTGGGCAACATCGATACGCCTCCTCCGAATGTGCCTGCCGAGAAATGGAAGGATGCGCGGATACCGGTGGAAGCGTTCGGACACCTGACGCTGGGATGGATCGCGATGCAGCGCAAGGGCTGGGACGCGGCCGAGGCTGAATTCCAAAAGTCGCTACAACTGGATCCCAATAACGGCGAGGTGGATTTTTTCATGGGAACCGTAGTCGCGTCCGAAAAGAATCCACAGAAAATGTCGGCGGCGTTGTTCTATTTCGCGCGGGCTGCCAGCTATGAGGGCACTGGCGGGCTAGCACCCGCTGGACGCCAGCAGGCTCTGAGCTATGTGCAACGCGCCTACAAGGGCTATCACGGAAGCGACGACGGCTTCAACGATCTTGTGACGGCAGCGAAAGCCCAGGCCATGCCCGCGGCGGACTATCACATCAAGACGGCTGGGGAAATCGCACAGGCAAAACAAGAGGAACAACAGAAGAAGGACGCGGCCGAAGCGGCCAGCCATCCCGAGCTGGTTCTCTGGAAGAACATCAAGACGCAGCTCACCGGAGCCGACGGCGCCACTTACTTCAATTCCAGCATGAAGGACGCGCAATTACCCACGCTCAAAGGAAAAGTGGTGAAGCTGGAGCCGGAGGTTCGGCCCAAGACCTTGGTGCTGGCGCTTGAAGACGGCACCACGCCGGACGCCACGTTGAAATTCGAAATGCCGTTGGCCGGGAAAGTGGAAGCGGGGACCGAGTTGTCGTTTGAAGGAGTGCCGGCCAGCTACACCGCCAGTCCGTATATGGTGGTTTTCAACGTAGACCCCGATAAGCTGCATGGCTGGACTGGCAAGAACGCTCCCCGGCCGGGGGCGGGTCGCAAGAAGACGTCGGCTCGCAATTAGAACGCTCCCTCACGGTCGCGGTTCAGAAAAGGGCGTTTGCTAAATCCGTTGCGAACGCTCGGATCTTCTCGACTTGCTCTCCGGTGGCGGGCTGCTCGAAGCCTTTGCCGACGAAGAACGCCTGATCGCCGCGCCAGATCAGTGCGCCAAAGCCCTGCTCCGTCATCAGGCCGGGCGCGCCGATGTTGCCGAAAGCGCCTTCCCGGCGCTCCACAAACGCGACAAACCCATCGCGCTCCAGGATGAAATGGGAAGTGATTTCGGCCGGGATGATCTGAATCCCCGCCGTCGCGAGCTTCTCAAGCTTATCGCCGAGATCCGGCGTCACATTTTATAGCGGCCGAGATCTTCGTCGTCCAGGCTTTCCAGCCAGCGCCGCTGTTCCTCGTCGCTCACTTTGTCTGCTGCGGCGTTGGACCGCTTGGAACTTTTCAGTACGGACTCGTCGACGTAGATAGGGCAATCCAGGCGCAGCGCCAGCGCCAGCGCATCGCTGGGCCGCGAGTCCACGCTGATCAAGTCGCCATCTTTGTCGAGCCAGATCACCGCATAGAAGGTGTCGTCCTTCAGCTCGCTGACCACCACTTTGCGGATGCCGGTTCCCAGGCCGAGCAGCAGCGTCTTGATGAGATCGTGCGTCATGGGCCGTGGCGTCGAAACTTTTTCGATCTCGAGGGCGATGGCATTGGCCTCGTAGATGCCGACCCAGATTGGCAAGATGGTATTCCCATTCAGATCCTTGAGCACCACGATAGGCATGTTGGTGACGGGATCCATCATCAATCCGCGGATTTTCATTTCGACTTCCATAGGCCCTCCCCTTTCAGAGCTCAAATCGCCACCTCACTCAAATCACTACCTCACCCGCCAGTGAATTCGGACCCGCTCGAGTGACGCGGACATTCCACGACGTGCCGGCGAGTGTTGCGCCCTCACTCGGCCCCTGCTGCCGGGGATGAACGAAGTTGAGCGTGCGGTTTTGCGTGGTGCGTCCAATCCACTGCCCCGTTGCATGATTATAACCTTCCACGAAGGCCTCTTCGACCGTGCCCACCAGTTCCGAGTTGCGCCGCATCTGGATGGCTCGCTGCTTTTCCTGGAGGATGGCCAGGCGGCGGGTCTTTTCTTCTTCCTCGACGTGATCGGCCAATTCCAACGCGGTGGTGTTCGGCCGGCGCGAGTACTTGAAGCTGAACAGCGAATCGTATTCCACTTCGTCCAGCAGCGCCAGCGTTTGTTCGAACTCTTCTTCGGTTTCGCCGGGGAAGCCCACGATGATGTCGGTGGTGATGGAGATGTTGCGGCGCGCCTGCTTCATCCAGTGGATACGGCGCATGTATTCGTCGCGCGTGTAGAGGCGCTGCATGCGCGCCAGCACTTCCGAAGACCCGGACTGCACCGGAAGATGTACGTGATTGCAAAGCACCGGATTGTCGTCGATGGCATCGATAATGTCCTTAACGAAATCGCGCGGATGGGACGTGGTGAAACGCACGCGACGGATGCCATCCACTTCGCCCATGGCACGCAGCAAACGGGCAAAATCCCAGCCGGCGGGCGAGGGATCGCGATAGCTGTTCACGTTCTGGCCCAGCAACTGGATCTCGACGTATCCCATGCGAGCCAGTTCGCGCGCTTCGTTCAGCACGCTTTCACTGGTGCGGCTGCGCTCGGGCCCGCGAGTGAACGGCACCACGCAATAAGCGCAGGATTTATCGCAACCTTCGATGATGGTGATGTAAGCGCGGTGGGGATTGTCACGGCGCGTGAACGGCGTTTCGAAGGCCTGATCGTTGTCCAGGCTCAGGCCGGTGACGCGGCGATTTCCGGCTTCGAGTTGAACCAGCATTTCGGGCAGCTTCGCATAACTGGCCGATCCTGCTACCAGGCTGACATGCGGAGCGCGCTCAAAGATGCGCTCGCCTTCCTGCTGCGCGACACAGCCCAGAACTCCAAACACTTTCCCCTTGCCATGTCGCTTGAATTCCTGCAGGCGATGAAAAACCTTCTGCTCGGCCTTATCGCGGATGCTGCAGGTGTTATAGAGCACCAAATCGGCTTGGTCCGCCTTGGCCACCTGCGTGTATCCTTCGGAGAGCAACGTGCCGATCACCTTTTCGGAATCGTGCGCGTTCATCTGGCACCCGAAGGTCTCGATGTAGAAAGTCTGCATGCTTCGGCTTTCGATTCCATTGTACTCACGTTGGGGCGTAGAGCGGGCTGCGGGAGAATCCCCGCCCGACTCGGGCACTACATCGTGTAAACTAGTTGTTTTAGGGGGTGCGTCTTCAGCAGTAGATGGCTCGCACGAAATACCTCTCGTGAGCTAGCGTCCTCTCCTGCGCGCCTTCCGGCCAGAAAGATCCCCGCTGCCCTTTTTTCCCTTCTCTTCCCCGACTATTGCCGCCTCTGCGATCAACCGCTTAAAGATTTTTCGCGCGTGCCGGTTTGCCGGACATGTCTGGCCAAGCCTGAACCGCTGGCGGCGGAATATTATTGCGTGCAATGCCGCGCGCCGTTCCTGAGCCGCTTTCCCTTGGACGAGGAAGGCCGCTGCGCGCTGTGCCGGCGAGGCGTGCGTGGATTCGACGCGGCGTACTCGTTCGGTTTTTACGAAGACGAGTTGCGCCAGCTGATTCATCTATTCAAGTACGGCCGCATTCAGACGCTGTCGACAGCGCTGGGACGGCTGCTGGCCCGCGCCCTGCCGCGAGAGCAAAGTTTCGATGTCATCGTCCCGATGCCGCTGCATTGGCGCAAGCGATGGCAACGCGGGTTCAACCAGGCGGAACTGCTGGCGCGCGAGATCGGCCGGCGCATTCATACTCCGGTGCGGAGCGTACTGCGCCGCGTGCGGAATACCGCATCGCAAGCCGGTTTGACCAGCGCCAAGCGCCGCGAAAATGTTTCAGGCGCGTTTCGAGCCGCGCGCTCGGGCCTGGATGGCCGTAGCGTGCTGCTGATCGACGACGTGATGACTACCGGCGCCACCGCGGCGTCCTGCGCGCGTGCTTTGAAGCGAGGAGGCGCGCGGCAGGTGACATTGCTGACCTTGGCGCGCGCCGACCGACGTCCGATGTTCGACTCGAATTTCTCCGGGAGATCCGAAGATGCCCAGTCTTGATCGTTTGCATAGACCGGTCCTCGTGCTGAACGCCAGCTACGAGCCCATCAACATCTGCGCCGCTCGCCGGGCGCTGGTGCTGGTGCTCAAGGGCGTGGCGTCGGCCGAGGAGGAGTCGCAGGCGCACGTGCATTCCACGCGTCATTCTATTCGCGTTCCGTCGGTGATCCGGCTGCTCGAATATCGCCGCATACCGCATCAGACCCGTGCTCTTTCGCGCAAGAACATCCTGATGCGCGACCGCTATACTTGCCAGTACTGCCATCGCACCATGCCATCCGGCGAACTGACGCTGGATCACGTGGTTCCGCGATCGCGCGCCGGCGAGACCACTTGGGAGAATCTGGTGGCGTGCTGCCATCCTTGCAATAACCGCAAGGGTAGCCGTACTCCCGAAGAAGCGGGAATGAAGCTGGCTCGCGCGCCGCGTCCGTTCAGTTTGCATACCAGCCGGCATTTGATGCGGCTGCTGGCGAAGAGCGACGATCAGTGGCGGAAGTATCTGTTCTACTGACTAAGTCAGAAATCAGAATAAGAAGTAGTAGTTTAGCAGGATGCTGAAAAAGCAATTTGGCCACAGATAAACACCGATAAGGCAAGCTCAACTTCGTTGTTTTCAATCGGTGTTTATCTGCGTTTCATCCACGGCCAGCTATGCTCTTGGACTTTTTCAGTAGCCTGTTAATGCGCGGTGGGCGCTTGCCCGGGTTCCTTGGGCTTTTCCTTGGAAGGCGTGGTGGCTTTCACGGGGCTAATGATTACGTGCGCGTTACGGCCTTCCAACCTGGGCTGGCCTTCTACCTGACCGTGGCCGGAAAGATCCTGCGCGAAACGCAGCAGCAATTTTTTGCCTAGATCGACGTGCGCGATTTCGCGGCCGCGGAACTGCACTACCGCTTTCACGCGATTGCCCTCGCCCAGGAAACGGATGGCGTGGTTCTTCTTGAACTCGTAATCGTGATCGTCGGTGTTGGGGCGGAACTTCAGCTCCTTCACCTGGATGACGTGTTGCTTTTTCTTGGCCTCATGCTGCTTCTTTTTGTTTTCGTATTGCCACTGGCCATAGTCCATGGCCTTGGCAACCGGCGGCTCGGCGGTGGGCGCGATCAGGATCAGGTCCAGACCCATCTCTTGTGCTTTACGCACGGCGGCCAGCGTCGGCATGATCTCGACGGATCCGTCCGGGAATACGGCTCGCACTTCGCGCACGCGGATGGCCTCATTCACATTTTCCCGGACCCTGGGACGGCGGGGCGGGTAGTTTCTGGATGGAATCATTGAAAGGCGGGGGCGGTATTGGGAGCCGGTCCGCCGAATTGGGGAATACGTATCATTGTACTGATCGTACCAGAATTTGAGCAAGCCGGCGGGGGCGGGTAGTGCGCTAAATCATTTAGCGTAGTACCCGGGGGCGGCTGCCCATGGCGGTAAATCCGAAACCGCGGTTGGACATCGATCCGGCGGTTGTTGGTAGGCGTCTGCTCGGCGGCGAAACCACCCGCAATCGCACTCGTCGCCTCCACCCCCTCCTCCGCTGGTGGCGCGAGCGCGGCCACTTAGTCCCGAAAACTTGGTTTTTCCAAATCCCGGCGTACGGCTCAAACGCAGGTTGAAGTTGAACTGAGCAGGGCTAGTGCCGTAGTTGCGTCGAAGTATCTTTAAGGCGTGGCGACAATAGCCGGACCCGGTCCGCTTGCAATGGAGGCGGTATACGCACCGGGTCCAACTCCATGGAAAGCATACGTGCCATCGTCCTGTGTCTGCGCGGTGAGGGAGGGCCGTTGTTGCTGCTCAGAGTGAATGGCGACCTTACCGATCACAGCGCCGGTAGAGTCCCTTCACTTGGCCGGTGATCGCACCTCCGGCGTTGGGCGCAGAACGCCGGGGCAAATGGAATGGGAAGGCAATCGGTGTCCAGGTCCGCCGATTGCCTCCGCCCTGCATCATTTCGCTGCCGGCACCCATACGGCGTCGGCGGTACCGAAATCCACGCCAGGAATCTCCGTGCTGATCTTGACACGTTGCAGACTCGCCTTCTTATCGGGACTTGCGTAAAAGCTCAACAAATACTGATTGTCGAGCGCCTTTTGCAATTGATCCAGGTAAGGCGCGAAACTCACCGGGCTTCCCAGCCCCAGAAAATAGGACTCGCCGCCGGTGGCCTCCGAGAGCTTGGCAAGTGCATTCTCTCCATTGGTTGCTTCCCAGAAATTGCGGTGCCAGCGCCCCACGCCGGGCGTATAAATGGTATGGATCATCGTGCCCGTTTTCTGCGCAAGGTTGCCGGCTACGTCCACGTCCGGATTGAGCAGCGCGTTGCGGCCCCGGTGGGCGCGATCGATTCCATCGGTCACCAGGATTACTTCGCGGCGATTCGAACTCTCCGGCCAGCGCTTCATCAAATCGACCACCGAAAGGTACGGGCTGCCGTATGCGCCCACAGTACCGAGCGGCAATCGTACCGCCTTGGCGGCGAGAGCATGGTCGGTCGTCGGATTCTGGACGATCTGAACGACGGCGTTCCTCATATATCCCACACCGATCGATGTTGTCGACGGCTGCGCTTGAACGAACTTTCGCAATTCGTCCAGTTTCGTTCCCAGGCTTGAGTCGGAGGCGTCGTCAATCAGGATGAACAATTCCAGGCCGGCTCGGTCTCCCCGTGCCGCCACCCACTCGGACACCTGCAGGCGTTCACTGCCTTTCTTGACGACGACATCTTCCTTCTGGATGTCGGGCATGCGTTTGCCGTTGTCGACGCTTGCGGTAACCGTCATGCTTACGGGGACGGCGGCGGGCCTGGGAAGATCTTTCGCGTGCAACGGAAGAGTAGTTACGACCATGGCCGCGAGGGACATGGTTAATATTAGGCGTTGAATCGCTTTCTTTTTCGATTTCATTGTCTTGTTCCTTTTCTAAACTGGCTCACGCTATCAGGAAGGCAACTTTGGTTCCAGACCATCGAAAGAACGTCCCGCCATGAGTGCCCAACGTTCTCATGGCGTTAGACCGAGGTTGACTTACTAAGTGAAGCGGTGAAAGTCATGAAACTTGTCCCGGTGACGAAACTATGCGACATACTCTTATGCCAGCGCCCCGAAAGCATGCTGCCGGCTCCCACTCCTGCCCGAATCTTCCCGCTCGGCGTCGATCCCGAGCCGCCGCATTTTCGAAAGCAATGTGGTTCGCGCGATCCCCAAGCGCGCCGCCGCTCCGTGCCTGCCACCCACCACCCACTTAGTCTCTTCGAGAGTTTGCAGCACATGGTCCCGAGTGGCGTCTTCCAGAGTTTTAGCGCTAAAGCTCTTGCCGTTCTGGGGCTGGTCGTTCTTCTCCGATCGCAGTTGGCTGAGCGGCGGCTGAAATACGGCGCCGCTGGAAACGATTACGCCGTGCTCGATGAAATTCTGAAGCTGGCGGACATTGCCCGGCCAATCGTAAGCGACCATGGCGTCCATGGTTTCCTCAGGGACGACTTCGACTAACTTGTTCATGCGCTCCGAGTATTTGGAGATGAAGTGGCGCACCAAAGCGGGAATGTCTTCACTGCGGTCGCGCAACGGCGGCAGGGAAATCGGAAATACGCTCAGCCGGTAGAACAGGTCGGCGCGGAACTCCCTTTTATCGACCATCTGCGATAAATCGCGATGCGTGGCGGCCACCACGCGCACGTTCACACGCGTGGTACGCGTGCTGCCCAAGCGCTCGAACTCCTGTTCCTGAAGCACGCGCAGCAGCTTTACTTGGAGATCCAACGCCATATCGCCGATTTCATCCAGGAAAAGCGTTCCGCCATTGGCCATTTCGAAGCGGCCAATGCGCTGCGTCAGCGCTCCAGTAAAGGCGCCACGTTCATGGCCGAACAGCTCGCTTTCGAGCAAACCGCCCGGAATCGCGGCGCAGTTCAATGTCACAAGTGGTAAATTGCTCCGGCGACTCAGGTTATGAATGGCCTGCGCCACCAGCTCTTTGCCGGTTCCCGTTTCGCCCTGAATGAGAACCGTGGAATCAGTGGGCGCCACCACCCCAATCTGTTCCATGACCGACCTCAGAAGCCGGCTGCTTCCAATCATTCCATGGGCTGCGGTTTGCTGGTCGGCATTTTCGCTAAAGTTCTTCCACATCATGTTGTTTCGCTCCTGTTTCTGATTCGGCTCTTGCGAGCAACGTCTGAAGTCAATGCTAGGGTGTCTTGGCGCAAGTTACTATCCTCTCTTGGTAGGATATGCCTGATCTTAGTGGATCTAGGGGACCAGGACCGGTCGTCCACACTTCGAGTTACTAAGTGGATCGGAACGGCGCACGGGGTTCTGTTACTGTTTGATTGCGGATTGGATCGCTTTGAACAGAGCGTCCCGGCGGACTGGCTTACTCAAGAAATCGACCGCGCCGGCTTTTAAGGCTCGCTGCCGGGAGGCTTCATCGGAATGGGCGGTGATGAAGACGATCGGGATGCCGCGCTGTTCGACATTGAGACGGTTTTGCAGCTCGAAACCGCTCATTCCGGGCAAATAGACGTCCAGGATCAGACACGAAGTATCGTGGATGCGTTGCGAATTCAGGAACTCTTCCGCGGAAGCGAAGGCTTCCACGTTGAACTGAACGGATCGCATGAGGCTCTTCAGTGCTTCGCGTATGGACGCATCGTCGTCCACGATGGAGATGCGGCGGGGCGGCGTCTTTCCGGTTGCCGCTCCCGCAGCATTCTTCTCATCGGTCTTCATCGCAACTCCATATTAAGGCGCTTCCCGAACAGAGTCTATCCAGCTTTGGTAGCACATGGCTACTTATTTGTCACGAAAGGCTTTAGCCGCTCGAAAATCCTCACTAAGTCCGCCAGGGACTCGGCCTGCATCTTTTCCATCACTCGTCCGCGATGGGTCTTTATGGTTAATTCGCTCGCGCCCAGTTCGGCTCCGATCTGCTTATTGAGTAACCCGCTGACAACCAGCGCCAGCACTTCCTTCTCTCGCGGCGTCAAGGTAGCATAGCGGGCGCGGAGTTCCTTCATCTGGGCTCGATCGTGCCAGGCAACGCGATCCCGCGCAATCGCTTCCTGAATGGCTTCCAGCAGTTCCTGGCCGCGGAAGGGTTTGGTCAGAAATTCCACCGCGCCGGCCTTCATGGCCCTCACGCTCATGGGGACATCGGCGTGGCCGGTGATAAAAATGATCGGAATCTGGACTCCGGCCTCCGCTAACTCGCGCTGCAGCTCAAGCCCGCTTGCATCCGGCAACCGCACGTCCAGCACCAGGCAGGCCGGCGATTCCGGGCGCTTGCCATCCAGAAACTCACGCGTCGAACCAAATGTCTCCACACGCAAACCGACGGATGCGATCAGCCTCCCCACAGCGTCGCGTACCGACGCATCGTCGTCAACGACAAAAACAATCGGGGCGGGTTCCGTGCTCACTAAGTTTTGCTCTCGGCCGGCAGCGTGAATTGGACCGTTGCGCCGTGAGCGCTGTTCGCGCTGGCCCATAAACGGCCGCCATGCGCCTCAATGATGGACTGGCTGATGGCCAAGCCCATGCCCATCCCCTGGGCCTTGGTGGTGAAGAATGCATCGAAAATTCGCCGGTCGTTCTTGGGGTCGATTCCGATACCGGAGTCGCGCACTGCGACGAGCAGCTGATCGGCAGACTGCATCTGGGCCCGCAAAACAAGCCGCCGCGGCCGATCGGTGACAGCAATCATCGCTTCGATTCCGTTTTGAATAAGATTGACTAACACCTGTTGCAACTGCACCCGGTCGCCCAGCACGGAGGACAGATCGTCCGCCAACTCGATCTGGAGCTCCACCTGGTTTCTGGATGCCTCCTGCTGCATGAGAGCGGCAGCATCGCGGATAAGCTCATTCATCGGCACCGTGGCTCTTTCCGGAGTGGCCTTGGTGAACATGGCGCGAACGCGCCGGACGATGTCGCTGGCGCGCGTTCCCTCCCGCGCGATGGAATCCACCGCAGCCCGCGCTTCTTCCAGATTCGGCGGCGCGCCGGAGAGCCACATCATGCAGGCATCGGCGTTGGTAACAACAGCGGCGAGCGGTTGATTGACTTCATGAGAAATGGACGCCGCCAGCGCGCCTAGTGTACTGAGCCTGGTTACGCGAGCCAGCTCGGCCTGCGCTTCGTAATACGCATCTTCGGCTCGCCTGCGCTCGGCCATTTCCGCCATTAGTTGTTCATTCCTTTGTTTGAGCTCGGCGGTCCGCTCCTCCACTCTCATTTGCAGTTCATCGCGAGCATGCTGCAGCTGGCTCTCGGCTTGCTTTCGCCACGAACTGAACCAGCCCACCACCAGGGCGGAGGCTGCGAACTCAACAAATATGGGCAAAGACTCTCGATTCACTCCAAAGGAATGAAGCGGAGCCATGAAGAAATATTCCACCGCGAGCACGCTGAGGATCACCGCCAACGCGCCGGACCATCTCCCGCCGAACCAGGCGCTGGCCACCACGGCTATGTAGAAGAATAGAAAACCGGCGATGGAAACAACACTTTGTAGAAGGAACGTCAGGCCCAATGCGGCTGCTACCAGTGCAACTGCGAGTCCACAGCGGAGGATTGCGGATGCCGGCTGGCGTGCACTTTGAAGCATGTCCACTTAGGTGAGCTTTCTTGAGATTACCTCGATCGAACGCTTAGCCGCTGTCATAGATGGAGACGCCGCGCGATCCGGGGTGTCGCACAGCTTCGTCTCGCTTGCTCCAGGCTCCGTTGGGTTGCCGTGCGTTTCCCTAAAGTTGCATTTGGCGGGCGAGTTGCGTTGGCAGCAGCCGTAAGGCGAGCGCGCGAATCCGACGGCAAATCGCCTGACGAATTTCGAAAAGGAGAAAAAGAAATGAGTAATCTGCCAACGAAAATCATGCTATTCATTGGCTTCGGAGCGCTGGCCTTCACGCCCGCGGCCAGAGCCGATGAATGGAACCAAAGAACCGTAATGACGTTCAGTAGCCCGGTTGAAATTCCGGGCCAAATACTTCCCGCCGGGACCTACGTTTTCAAGGTCGCCGATTCACGAGCGAGCCGGCACATCGTGCAAGTCTTCAACAAGAATGAAAACCATGTGTTCGGCACGTTCCTGGCGATTCCCAGTTATCGGCACAAACCTTCGGACAAGACCGTCATCCGGTTCGAGGAGCGGGCTGCCGGATCGCCACAAGCCATCAAAGCCTGGTTCCTCCCCCACAAAACCTACGGTCACGAATTTGTTTATCCGAAGACGGAGGCTCTGGCCTTAGCCAAGGCGAACAACGCCCCGGTGCCCTCCATGATTGGCGAGTTGCCGCCGCCCCCAACGCTGCCAGCCTTCTCCATGAATGCGCCGCAAATTACGGCTCTGCTTGTGGTTCCACTCAGGGTTGAAAAGCCAAGCGGAGAGGAAGTGGAGCTTGCGCAGGCTTCCGCGCCTCCCGCCCCAGGCGCCGAACTACCGACCGAATTGCCCGCCACTGCATCGTTGTTACCTCTGGTTGGTCTCATGGGCTTGTTATCGCTGGGAACCGCGCTCGCCATTCGGCTGGTTGCGGTGAAAGCAAAGTGAACTCGGTGCACGAAAGCCGAGCGTGGTCTGGAGCGGCGTAAAAGCCGCAATCATTAGTGAGCCCTGGGCATCTCCGCTCGGGGCTCTTTTTTTAATCTCATGCAACAAATCTCGCACGACATTTCGCCGGCGTGGCCTGATGTCCGCAGTTGCCGCTCCACCTTCGCTCCCGTGTCGTTGGGCGGCCGGCACGTCGCACGATTGCGTCAGTCCATTCGGCTCGTCAACTGTGGAGCGCGCACAAGCCGCGCCAACTTCTTGAAGAGACAGGTAACAGACTTTGGGCCGTCGATTGCCACAGTGAGCACGAAGACCGGAGAAGAAAGTACGTTAATCCGAGAACAAGGGGGAATTACCATGGAAACGAAAACATTTATAAGTACCGTGATTTTATTTGCACTGATGCCGGCGGCCCACGCCAACCCTGTGTCCCGCCGGGCTACGATCACCGGCGGTGGAGGAAATGGCCGGTGCACGATTGAAGTGAGCGTGGACCACACCGCCGAAGTGGAGATCTTCGGCGACACCGGCCTTCTGACTACCACCGCGGGACAGCCGGCCGAATGGCGTCGATTTCAGTGCAACACACCGATGCCACGCAATCCCTACGATTTCCGCTTCAGCAAGATTAGCGGCAGAGGACCGGTCCGCCTGGTTCAGGACCCTCGCAGCAGCGGAGGCAGAGCGGTGATTCACCTGAGCGACCCTCAAGGCGGCCGGGCTAATTACGCCTTCGATCTGCAATGGGGCGGATTCGGTGGAGGCGGATGGTCGCCAGGACCGCCCACTCACGGACCTGGCCCGGGAGGATTTCCCGTGGCGGGCGCGATTCGATCTTGCCAAGAATCCGTTACGGATCGGCTCAATCAGAAGGGATATTCATCCGTCAGATTCGGGCGCACCGTAGCCGACAATAATCCCGGACGTAATAATTGGATTAGTGGCGCCGCAAGTGCGAAACGAGGATTCGAAACCACGTGGTTTACATTTTCCTGTTCCGTTGATTCCTACTCCGGAAGAATCCGTTTCGTGGATGTACGTCGTCGTTAATACGTCTCGGGCCACCAGTGCAATGTTCTAGAATCAAGAAGAGTAGTAGCCGGGCGGTTAGCTCAGCCGGTTAGAGCGCCTGCCTTACAAGCAAGAACAGGCCGTTACTTACGGTTACCTCTACTGATTCTAAAGCACATCTGATAGGCTGGATCGCTCCGGAAACGCTCCGGAATTGTCAGTTCGCTCCGGATCGCTCCGGCGATTTCGCCTGAAGTCCCTTGGAACGAAGCCGAAGACACCGTAATCTCCCCTAGGAGCGTTCGCTAGAGCCTGGCAGGCACTCTAGCCCATCCAGACGGCGGCGATTCGTCCTACAGACTCGTTTTCATATTTATCAACAACTTACGGGGATTGTCGGTTCTTTTGTTTTCAATAGCTTACGGGCATGCTATTTTTGGCAGCAATTGCCGATGGTATTAGGAAAGGAATTTTCAGAAGTGAACAACGAAATTGTGAAGTATCAAGCCCCGGCCGGGGAGATTATTAGCGCCAAACTCGATCCTAAAACTCAGGATTATTGGTTCACCGTGGCGAAGTTCGCGGCAGGTTTCGGCTGTAAAGAGCGTACCATCCAAGAACACATTCAACACATATTTGCAGAGGGGGAGTTAACGCGGGAAAACCGCGTTAAGTACAAACCCACACGCGGCCGGCCGATCCCACTTTACAGCCTAGACGTTCTACTGGCTGTAGGCATGCGTGTGGGCTCTGCTGAAGCTACAGCCTTCCGTCAATGGGCAATCGCCGAACTTAAGGGCCGGATACACAAACCCACGCCCATTCAAAGCCCTGTCGTACAGTTCATGCTTGATCGATACGCCGTCCAGAAGAACCCACCACCAGACGGCTGGACTGAAGGCGAATGCTTCACAGCCTGGGACGCGGATCAGCCGGAAAGCCGAGCGGTTGAGAGGGGCGCGCAATACGAGATTTATTCCCGTTTCCCTGACGAAAAGGAACCTTGAAGGGGCTTTGAAAGTTTGGTACATTGTGCTGTTCATGATGAGACAGTGGGTGTACCAAACTTGACAGCCTAAGTTTGGTACGTTACTCTAGGCATGATGACGCGAAAGGTGTACCAAACATGCCTACGAGCCGACAGATCAAAGCAGGCATAAAACAGGCGCGCGCCGCAGGTAACGCACGCTATGTGTCCGATGCTGACGTGCGGCGCATACACGCGCTTGGACGCGCAGGCTACAGCGTCAGGCGCATCGCCAAGCTAACTGGACACAGCCATGGGACTGTCCAGCGGTACAGGGGCTCTGTGGGGAAGCACCCCGCCTACGTCCATGACCGGGCGGACTGCGTGACTATCATACTCGCGGCGTTGTACAAAGAGCTTGCGTATTGCCTGCCGCCTGCTGGGTGGTGGAAGAACCAGTTTTACAACAGAATGGTCATGGTAGTGTACGACCGGAATCTGACTGATGGTTGGGGAAAGTATCAAAGGAGGGAGAAGATGCGAGTGTCCTCTCTGCTCAGAAGGATTGAAGAATGGAAACACCAAGCGCGCCACTCCACGACTGAGGACAGGTCACAAGTCACGTGCCCCTATTGTTTGTGGTGTCCTGAATCAAGCAAATGATGGCCTGTCTGTATCTCCTCTAGGACGCGTCGGAAAGAGCGTCCCGCCACTAAGGTATCAACTGCCTTGTGCCGATTCGTCCTAGGGCTTCCCAGCAAAAACGGGCATTTTTGGGGTTAATCGAATCAATAAGTTACAAGGGCTGTTTTTGGCCTATTTTTGGTCGCCAATTTATGGCGATGGAATTAAGAAAGGAACAATTCAAAAATGAAAGACAACGACACACCTAATCCGACCATTCCCATACTGCCGTCGGAACCAATTACGCTTATTGATGCGTTGAAACCGCTGTTTGAACCGCCGATACCTGAGATGGTGGACTTCCTGAAGGACGGTTGGGCCTTGGTTGACCCGGACAGCGCCGAAGGACAGATAAAAATGCTCTGGCTGAGATACAAACAAACATCCGTGGCCTTAGCTGCTGCCTGCCGGGAGATTGAGGCGCTAAAGAAGCGCATAGAAAACGGCCCACCTGTTGTTCAGTGAGCCTGGGGGACGGTTACCTGAGGATGGCTTGAGGATGGCTTGTTGAGCCTGGAGGACGGGCTTAATCTGCCTGGTTGGGGTTTAGGACGGCCTTACGTGCCTGTGGTGGGGACCGCTGCTTTCTCCTGAAGGCAGATTAACCCACCTTCCCCACCACCCACCAAGCAGTGCTTGCAAGCAGTGCTTAGAAGCTGTGCTTTGCTTTGATGTGATGTGCTTTGCTTTATCCATTAATAGAAGAGTAAAGGGAGAATGAACGAATGAGTGAGTTCAAACCAAAGGCATATTTCCCCTTCTGGTTCCGAGATTACGTAACGTCCAATGCCCGTGCCAAGATGAACTGGCAACAACGGGCGATCTACATTGAACTGCTAGGCCACTGCCACATGGACAACGGCCTACAGAACGACAGGCGTTTACTGATCGGCAAGCTGGGACTAGCCAGCGATGAGGAAAAGGCCGACCTGGATAGCATCCTAGCCGAGTTTGAGGCGCATCCACAGAAGGAAGGCTGGCTGATGCATCCGAAGACGCAAGCTGTCCTTGAAGATCAGGAGTTCGTAACAGCGCGGGCAAGCAAAGGCGGACAGGCACGTAAAGCAAGAGACAACACCACCACACCCACAACCCCCAAGCCAGTACCAAATACAGAACCAGCCGCGGCTGTTGCTGCTGTAGATGTGACGGACGAAGACAAGGCCATACTTACGCGGCTGTTCGATAAACTCGCGGCCGAGTACCCGAACGCCATGGCCGTAAGTAGCGCACGCGAGATATTCTGGCAGAAGGTAGGTGCCGGCAAGATCACGGCAGCCACGGCCGCCGCGGTTTACCAAGCCCTGGTTAAGGCGAAAGTATCCAAGCAGTGGGAGAAAGAAGACGGCCGCTTCGTCCCCGGCTTTTCAAAGTGGATCAGTGAGGAACGATGGTTGGATAATCTTGCAGGGAATGAGCCCATGCGTTCAAGTAGTTCAGGCCGCGATCCATGGGCGCGCTATGTGCCACCTAAAGACTAAGCCAATCTCCGAAACCCCCCGCCAAACTGTCACCAGCAAGAGGTGTACTCCAGAAGTATAACAAAACAAAGCACTTAGTCGATATGGTGCCTGCAAAAATCGAGCAGGGATATGGGTAAGTCTTTTGTTTTCATAAGGATACGGGTGACCCGGCCCGGGTCTGACGCGCGTCTGACCAAATCCCATTTATGGGATTAATACTGAATATCATATTCATACTGGTGGATTTCAGCCACATTTAACCCTTGAAAAGTCGCGGGGGATTTCGACCGCGACTTCCCTCATTACAAAGGACAACCCACGGGCTTAAATAGCCAAGCCTTGAAGGTCTTTTCTGGAGGTACCCCCTAAAGCACACCCCCTATTTCGTTATTACGGGCAGAGAGACGCTTTACGCCGTTAGAGCCAAAATCTTTCTTTGCCTTGTTATCCAACAGGTTACCCTATTCATTGCCAAACTTTAACCAAAAAGCAGAATCGGCCAGGTTATAAATAGCGGTCGAGCGGGCATAGTAGGGTGTACAGCAACGGCACAACCCGGGCCAAGCCGGACAAAATCTCCGCGTTTCCGACATTGAGGGTGAGAGTCTCCGAAAAGATTTTGGCCTGATGGTTGAAAAACGGGCGCCGCACTCGGTAATACCAGTAGAGCCCCCGAAAATATTTTAGCCTGATTTTGTCATAAGCCCATCGGGAAACGTAATCAGAGTGTACATGCAAACAGACCTAGCCCTGAGCGCAGACGGCTACTCACAGGAGCAGATCGCGGGCTTTTTGGGCATAGATCAAACATCCGTCCGTGATCGTCTGGCCATCGCAGAAAAAAGATTGCAAAATTATTTTGGAGGCGCATCCCCTAAATGCGCCCCGAGCGGCGATAACAGGGCGTGAAAGAGAAGCCAACGAACGCACCGCCGGCAAGCACAAATTCCGAACCCTTGCGTAGGGAAAAAAAGCAAGTTCATCGCATAGTAAGGGTGAAGCCCCAGTAGGCACCACCCCGGCGCACCCCGCGCCTAGAAGAAGCACCAACTTATGAAACAACGTCAGAACGTCCAACTAGCCATTGCAGTGATTAGCGCGCTAAAGGCGGACCCTGGCAGATCAAACCAAGATATTGCGCGTGAAGTTGGCACGGCTGAAGCCTGTGTCAGACGGCACCGCTGTATTCTGGAGACCTGCGGGCTGCTCCCGAGCGCACTGAGCCGCCGTGGAACCGATGGCACCGACTACGCGTTGCCACGCCGCGCTGCTTCCAGCGTCGCTATTTTTTAAACACTAAGCATCGTCAGTTACGACGATTCACAACATTCTGAAAGGAACTCCGGCCCGCCCAGCAATCCGCTGGTGATCGCGGCCATTTCTAACACCATGCCAAAACGCGCTGGCGAAATCGTCATATCCATACGCGGCAATTCCGCGAAACTCAAATCAGACCTATCCGAGTCCAAGAATGCTATCCGCAGTTGGAGCCACGGCACCACCTCTGACATTCAGGGCGCCTCCGGCGCTCTCCGCTTAATGCGTGGGGACCTTACCAACAATATCCGCACTGTCGAGCGGTTCATGGTCACGACCTTGAAGTTGGGGCCAGTCCTTCGCGCGGCCTTCCCCGTAGTAGGCGGCCTAGCCTTCGCCGGCATGATCGGGGACCTTACCGGCAAGGTCGTAAACTTCTTTCGGGAAGTCGAGAAAGGTCCAGCGAACACGCGCAACGCCTTTGCTAACTTGAATGCCAACATCAGGGTTACCAATGATGGCCTAGCGGTAACAAACGCCCGCCTTGCAAATGAAATCGCAGCCCTGCAAGGCAAGCCCGTTAACAACCTGCTTGTCGCACTGGCAGAGGTAAGGGAAGAGGCGGACAAGCTCGGCGTTTCACTTCAGAACGATTTGGAAAAATCCACGAAGCTAATGCAGGAGCAGTCTGGTGGTTTCCTGCATAACCTTGGCGCGGGCTTGATGGGCAAGGCTGACATTAACGACCTGATCGACGAGCAGAAAAAGTTTGCAGTGAGCACGCAAGGGCTTCAAGGCACCCCCTTGCAATCAGCCTACTCTACCGAAATCGCGAAGTATGAGGAGCAGCTCAAGCAAGCCACTTACGCCCGTGACCATGACAGCGCCTACGGCGTGGCGGGCTTTGACGAAGGCGTTCACGTCGGGGACATGAGCACGCGCATCGAAGCTCTGAAGGGGACGATTCAGCAGTACAAACAGCTCCTTGATGAGATCAAAGGGACGCAACAAGAAGGCGGCCAGATCATCACCAAGGCCGGGCTTGACAACCTCAAGCAGGCAGCGGAACTCACCAAGCCCCTCACCGACAAGCTGGCCACCCTCCAGGCCGAATTGGAAGGCGCACGCCTGAAGCTAGCGGCTGTAGGGGACGCTTCGGCTGGTGCCCTGGCTCAAGGCATGGCCAAGGCTGGCGTGGATATTGCGGAGACAAACAAGAAGCTCGAAAAGATGGGGCCAGCCGCACAAATGAACGCGCTGCAAGCCCTTCAGATTATCTTTACCGATGTAGAGACCGCAGCAATTGAGGCTGAGACCAAATGGCAGCAGAAGTTCGATGAGACCACCAAGGCTATTCAGGACCGGACCAAAGCTCAACAGCTTTTGAATGCGGCTATCGGCGGCACCTACAGCCAGCAGCGTTCTGCTCATGTGGAATCGAACCTTATGGGCGCTTTGGGCACCGAGCATTACAATGACTCCGCCTGGAGACAGCAACACGCGGGACAAGTGGCAACCCTAGCCCGGCAGTTCGGGCAGGAGTTTGACCAAGACGCGGCCGGCAAGAACAAAACAGAACTTCAACAGTTAGCCGACAAGATCACACTCACCAACGCCCTAGCCATGGCCGAGAAGAACGGCGCGGACGCTGTACGTCAAGCCGAGCTTGCAGAGAAGATCCACGTAGCAACACGCGGCATGGACGCGGCAGCCGCGGCCAAGCTCGCCGAAGAGATGACCAAGGTAGACGCCGCAGAGCGCCTGCAAGCGTCCCAGAAGGAACTGAAGACATTGCAGGAGCAGGCCACTGCCATGGAACGCCTGGCCGCTGCCTATGGCCACAAAGCACAACTCCAGGCCGAAGCACAGAACGCCTACGACAAAGCTATCAACAGTGGCAAGGGCGTGGACGTGGCGGAAGCCGAGCGCCAAGCGACTTTGCAGAAGGGGGGCTACGACAGTCTTGAGTCCGCTAAGAAGTCCCTGCCGAGCGAACAGCTAGACCACCTGCAACAGATGGAAGACGCGCTGCGGCAGATCGCGGCCACACAGGGCATGTCCCTGGAGATCCAAAACGCACTGAAGGACATTGCAAAACAGCGCCTGGAAATCGAAGCACAGGAGTTAGAAAAGACCGATTCCATCATGAATGGCATGCGCGCGGCCTTGGACAAGATGGCGGCCACGGCGCAGACCGTTTCCAGCATCGTAAGTCAGGCCATGGACACGATGCTAAACGACACCAGCAAGCTACTGGCTGACATGCTCACCGGGCAGAAGCCGAAGCACAGCACCTGGGGGCAGCAGTTCGGGAAGATGTTCCAGAACCTGGGGCACCAGCTCATACAGAACACCATCAAGAGCGGCCTGCAACGGCTGGCCGGCAAGGTGGTCCACAAGCCCACAGGCAACGCGGGAGATCCCGTCCACGTGGTTGTAGACAGTCCCACAGGTTCAGCGCCACCTACAGGCAACGCCGTACCAAATCCACTTGGCGGACTCGCGGGGAGATTAGGGGGAGTAGCTGGGGCTGCCGGCGGACTGTTCGGAACCATCGCGGGCATGCTCGGCAGTGCTGGCGGGGCCCCGGCGGCCGGCGGAGGCCTGACTGCTGACGTTAGTTCGACGTTCACGGCCTTACCTGGCATGGCAGGCGGCGGCGATGTCTACTCCGGCGGCGCGGCAATGATCGGTGAGAACGGGCCAGAAGTAGCACAGTTCCCGAAGGGAGCCCGTGTCACACCGCTTGACAAGATGGGCGGTGGTGACACACACGTCACCATTAACAATCACATTGACGCCTCTGGTGCGGAGATCGGCGTAGAGAACCGAATTCAACAGATGTTGGAAGAGAACCGCCATGCGGCCATCACCACGGCCATCCGTGCAGTGCATGAGCAAAAATGGCGGACTCCTACCAAATCGGGGAATAAGTAAAATGGCTCAAACAATCGCAATTTCGCAAGTAGGTGGGACCATCTCCGGTGGTGGTAACAACACCGGCATCCCTGCCGGGGGTGGCGCAGTCCCTGGTGATGTCTCCGGCATCACCGTCAGCGGCGCCGTAGATCCCGTCTCGCTGGAAATTTCGCTAATAGTCACGTTCACTCCGCCATCTGACAGCGGGGACACATGGACGGGCGTCCACGCCTTCCTTGATATTCCCGATCACGGGGACGGCAGCACCACTGCCGTAGTTGGCACCGCAGTAGTCGGCACATCACAGGTTCTCGGTTCCTTCAATCCCATCGACCTGGGATTGCAGACGGACCCTACACAGCCCTGGTATTTCTCCTGCCCTTTCCCCGGCAGCCTTGGCCTGAATCCGAATGTGAACACCCCATGTCGGCTGTACCTAGCTAGCATATCGGTAGTCTCGGCCAACGAACTCATACAGGACGGCCAACCCAACGCGACACCTAACGCGGCCTTCACGCTGACTTCCCTAGCCAGCGGCAGCCCCACGGCTGGCACCAACATAACCACGAACTGTGGCACGATCATTTGCCAGGCTCTTGGAACCGACAATTCCACGGGCAAGCAGATGTCCATCTTCCTGGCCACGATGGGCAGCGTGCCCAACCCTCTGCCGAAGGGCTGGGGCTACATGCTCTATCTCTACACAGGCAGCGGCGTGCCCACAAGCACCGCGGGCATGACGCCGCTAACCGGAGTCTGCACCACGGCTGGTATCGTACCCCCGGCAAAGACGGACCTGGTGACGGACGTTCAGAACTCGTTTGCCATACAGACGCCGGGGACGCCCACGACGGCCACGGTGTACGCAGTGGCCGGCCTAGTGAGTGCCGCGGGAGTGTTCACACCTAACAACATTGTGCCGGGCATAACGTATTCCTGCCTGATATCGTTGGGCACTAGCTCGGGGACGATCAACGCAGCACAAGCGGAACTCAGTAGCCTTGCCGCGGAGATGGCTGTATCAAGTGGCCTGTTCGGGCTGGCCGCTGCTGGCGTGACCAATCAGTTTCTAGGATCGGCCGCCGTTGAGACGGTGAACATTCAGAATCTGGCGGTGACTAATCCGCTGCTGGCCAGCCTGGCTGTGGAATCGGCGAACCTAGCGAATAGCTCAGTTACCAACGCCGCCTTAGGCTCTGGCGTGGTGGAGTCATCGAACATTGCAGCGCTGGCTGTAGGGACGGCCGCGATAGACTACGGCGCCATTACCAACGCCTTGATTGCTAACCTGGCTGTGGGTACGGCACAGATACAGAACGGCGCCATTGAGAATGCCCAGATTGGGGTGGCCGCAGTAGCCTACGCTAACATCGCGTCCTGCTCGGTCAGTTCCCTGCTGGCCGGCACAGCCACGTTCACCAGCACGGTGGTGTTTGAGAACTCCTCCGGACCTTCTGTTGAGATCACAAGCACAGAGGTTCTGGTTACTGGTGGGACGTACACCATCGGTGTGAACTCTTCTAGTGGGATTTCGATCAGTAGCAGCTCGGCCAGCCTGGACATTACGACGGACATCAGCCTGACCAATGGTAACTACTCGGCTGTGCTGAGTTCCAGCAGCCTTGTGTTGGCCTACAGCGGCGGACCAAACCTCTCACTGTTCGCCAGCAGCATCTACCTGACGGCCACGATTAACGATTATGTCGAAGTCCTCTCTGGCACAATCAACGTTGTTTCCAGTGGGCAGATAACCTCCATTGCCGGAAATGTTCTTACCACAGGCGATCTAGTGGCCGCCCAGTTGACGTTGAACGCGGGCACCGTTGCATTCCCCGGCACGGTAGCCGTGGGCTCCGCCGTTGCAGGGTCCGCATCCCTTCCGTCCGCGCCTGTCGGGTTCCTCCAGGTGAGCATCGGCGGGACTGTCCGCAACATCCCGTATTACGCGACCTAAGATTTCTTTGAGCACCCATCTTGGGATGCTTCACACACCCACAATTCGACATCGAAAGGATCAAACACAATGGAAATCCCCCTTACCCCTGAACAGAGCGAGTTTTTCAGGGCACTTAATAAACAGGTTCAGACCATGCAGGCCGGCCTTACCCGCCTGGGTGCCAGCTTTGAAGGGGCCGTCAGCATCTTGATGGCTACTCACGGCATCTTGTCGGCAAAGCGCGCTATCGTGTCCGATGATTGCACAACGCTGACGATAGAGCCGAATCCAGCCGTGATGGAAATCAGAGGCCAGCTTGCCACCAGCTTGAAGCAATAACCAACCGCAACCCCCAAGAAAAGGAAAAAACCCATGACAAAATCACAAGGCGAGACCCGCCTTCAAGAAATCAAGCAGCTAATCCGCGACGGCCGCGGCAAGGACGGCCACTACAAGCTAGTTGTCTTACACAACGAACTAGCGAACCACTTTACCTTTACCCCGCAGTATGATCTGCGCACTGAGATGCGCACCTTGCAGGCGGATTACGCGGCGTACCGCAACGGGGGCTCAACGGTGGTTGATTTTCGCGATCAGCCTAAGCTCACAACGCATTACTACGCCGGCAATCTTACGCATGTCCTGCAACGGACTGCTGAGATTATCGACGCACTGCCAGAAACGGAAACCGTCACCAGCGCCGTCCGGACGCTTTCGGTCCCCGCGCCTAACTGGCCCGCCTACGCCTCCCGGCCGTAACCCAGATGATTGGCGATTTTTCCAAGACGCTGCGGCGCCTAACTCCGCGGATTCCCACGCGAATGGTCACGCCGCTGCGCCCCCTGCCTCAGCCCTATTTCATCGGCCGAGCACTCGATAAGGCCAGTGTTGAGCAGCAACAGGCCGACACTTTTACTTACCGCAGGGCCGATCCGGCTCAGAAAGGAGAACACACATGATTGAACATGCTAATGCTAATACCGACCGCTCCAAGCAAATGCGCGTGGAGCGTGATCGCAGCAAAAAGACTGTCGCCAAGAAGGCCACCAAGCCAGTTAAATACTCGGTCCATTCCCTTCGCGTGGCGCTCATCGAGTCCGACATTGCGACGGATAACCTAATCGCCGTAGCCAAGGCGAAAGCCAAGGCAGGGCGCAAATGAAAGGCAGGCATATGACGGCCGACAAAGGCCGTATTTCACGCCTTAGGGTGAAGCTCCGCAAGGAGACTTCAGCCATTCACGAACGGCGCAACGCCAAACATTTCGCCAAGGTACTAACCGACCTGGAGCGGACGCGGCGCCGCGCCTATCGCCGAGTTGTTGCCCTACTCATCGAGATCGGCGATATCGATGAGGCTCTTGAAGTGATCCGCCGGGCAGCCGGCAAATAAGCAACCAACCTGAGACGTGATCAGCTAGCGCACGTCTCCAATCGTCCACTTCCTACCTAACCGCCGGCATCCGCCGGCAGAAAGTCTTTCCAAAATGAATCTCCTCAATGAGTCTGACAACAGCCTCTATTTGCGGCGCGAAACGCTTACCCGCGCCCTGCTCAGCAACACCACCAAGCGTACTGGCGACCAATCCGTAATCAGCAGCCAGACTGAAGAACTCCGCGCCATCAACACGGAACTAACCCGCCGCAACAAGCCCGCAGAACATCCGCTGCTGGAAGAGTCCTTCCGGCTTTGGCTCAGAGGAAAAGAGCGTTACGAGCATCAGCAGATTTTGCAGAACTATCGCGCCACGATGGCATCCGAAGGTACGCCTACGGGCGCGGCCTACCCAGGCTCCACTGTTGGCTTCTTCGTACCGATGTCCTTCTGGACCGATGTTGTCAGCGCGGCTAAATCGGTTGGCCCCTTCTGGGATGACGGCTTCTGCACGTTGCACATTACGCCTAATGGCCATCCCCTGCCCATCCCGAGCGATGACGATGTAACCACGTCTGCCGCGCTGACGGCGGAGAACGGGATGTTCTCTAACCAAACATTGACGATTACTTCTAACGTCCTGGGGACCTACAAATATTTATCGTCCATCCTGGTTTCTAACGAGCAGGTGAACGACATCAACACAGGCGGTATTGACCTGGATGCTTACCTGGCCAAGCGTTTCGGCGTGCGCTGCATGCGTGGATTGCTTCAGCCACTCACCAACGGCGCAAACAGCGGGAGCAATCCCATCGGCGTGCTTACCGGACTCACCGCGTCCTTAACAGCGACAGGCGCGGCCAGCAATGACGGCACATCCGGGGCTAACACTATCGGCTCGGATGACGTGGCTAAGCTCATCGGCTACCTCGATCCGGTGTACTATCCCACGGCGAAGTTCATGTGTCACTCATCGACCATGCAGGCGTTACGCCTAGTGAAGGACAAGGAAGGCCATCCTGTGTTCTGGGGGCTCTGGAACGACACACCCACCATTGCGGGCCATCCCGTCGTGGCTAACAATGCGATGGATCAACTCCAGAGTACGGCCAGTTCCCCCACGGTCACTAAAACGCCCTTGGCCTTTGGGGACTTCAGCAGGTTCCACGTCCGCTTAGTTCACCCGATCCTGAATAAGCACACGGAACGCTACGCCGATTACCAACAGACCGTGTTCTCGCTCGCCTATCGCGTCGATAGCGTGCTGATTGATCCTACGGCCGGCAGTGTTCCGCCGGTTTGTACCCTACAGACGACTTATTGAGAACCGGATCGCCTGGTGTGGTCCTTTCCTTCGCGTCTTCTGCGTGAAGATTCCTACACACCAGGCAAAGCGCACCTGCGGCCAGTCCTTCGGGGCTGGCCCGGCGCTTTCAAACCTACATCAAAACTATGAACAACAATCAAATCGAACATGGCACCGTTAGCGCCGTCCACGGCCGACATATTTTCATCGACAGCGACACCTACGGGAACGTCTTTTGTATGCGGGAGAGGCTCCGACCGTCTGCTCAGTTCCCCTACATTGGTATGCGGGTGGCCTTTGAGCCGAATCTAACTGTGCCTGGGATGCGTGATGTTTGCGCGAACTGGGTGGAAGCTGCGTGATGGGACCGCGAGTCAAGGATCTGTCGGGGCTGGTGGTTGGCAGACTAAGTGTGATCTGGCTAGCCTACGTCAATCACCGAAGGCAAGCCGTATGGCTTTGCTGGTGTGCCTGTGGCTGTGTCGTGGAAGTGATCGGCGTGAACCTGACATCTAAGACGGCACCCACGCGCAGTTGTGGCTGTCTCAAGAGTGACTGGAGGCACGATGCTCAAGTGGCGTGAGCAGGGCAGGTTCGTTGTCGTCGGCCTGCGGATGCAGCGCAGCACGCTGCAAGAGATCAGAACGGCAGCGGAAGATCGCGGCATGACCACGTGCGGCCTGCTGGTGAGCCTGTTCCGGCGATCGCAGAAGACCGTTAGGATACCTCCGGAACTCCACGCTGAACTCAGCGCATACGCGGCCGGCCGGGGCTTGACGCTGCGGGAGGCAGTTCAGCAGGGTCTTGACGCTCTCAAGAAGGAAAAACAACATGAAACCTAAAACCAATCGATTGCGCAAACGGTACATCAAGGGGCCGGCTGTGCTGATAGATCGCCGCCCGGAACCTGAGATAGAAGATCCTACAACCGTACGAATTGTGCTGAGGGTGCCACGGGAGTTCCACTACGAACTGAAAGTGTACGCGGCCGTCCATCGGTTGACAATGACAGAGGCTCTACAGCAGGGTTTTGAAGGTCTCAAGAAGACACGGAAGTAGTTCAGGACTTCTGCTTATCCTTCTCCTTCAAGGCCGCGAAAGCCCGCGCCAATAGATCCGCCAGTGACATATCCCGCTGAAGGGCAAACAGGCGTATTTCCTTCCGCAGGCTTTCCGGGATGCGGACATTCAGGGACACAACCCGCTCGGACGGCTGGGGGGACTTCATAGCAAGCATTCTAGCAAGCTTGTTTGGGGCGTCAAGGTACAGTCGTACTGTGGTAGCTAAGGTACTTTTCTAGCTTGCAAGCTAGCTAGCTTTAGAGCATAATTGCAGGCATGACCAACCCCACAATGCGTCCCCAGCTCGAACTTATCGTGCCAGTCTCGGAAGACATCCTGGACCTAACCCAGGCCGAAATCACCCTCATGATGAAGCGCCTGGAAACTGCGATTCACAACCAGATCCACAAGATTCGCCAGCAACGCCTACAGGATCTGCTGGCAGACGTAGCACAACTGGAGGCACGATGAGCCGCGGCAAGCCAGAACAGGTGATACGCGCCGTCTGTAAGGCCACGCGGGAGGCAGAGGCGGCATGAAGAAGCGTGTACGCTCCCGAATCTACTGCGCCGTGTGCGGCAAGTACGTGCTTGCTTTGCGGCGCTTCAAGCAGCCTGATGGTCCGCTGGTAGCGGCGCGGCATATGCGGGAGCGGCGCGCTACCGACCGCGAAACAGCCAGCGGCCGAGTCGGCTGCGAAGGCTCTTTACAGCCAGGCAATCAACAATCACAGGAGAACTCATGAGAACCATACTTGCTACTCTCAGCCTATTTTTCACGCTGGCCTTTGGCGCCAACGCTCAAGGTTTCCTGCCGTTCAACGAACCGCTGCAACAGAACGGCACCACGGTCCAGCTACTGCTAGCCCCGCTGTCCCAACCACAGGAGCTAGCCGTCAGCGTCATTCCGGCAGACCCTGAAGCCACGTCCCTAACCATCACGGCCGCGATCAAGACGACTGCCGGGCGCTTTGTATGTACCGTCTCCGGCATCATTGATCCTTACCCTACGCTGCCCATCCTGGGAATCACCCTGCCCGCTGAACTCCTGGAGGTTACCGCCTTGAAGGTGGTCACCACGCATGACACAGAGTTCGGATTCTTTCCGAGTACCTGCGAGAGAACCTACTGATTTCGATATTGCCTGGTGTGGTGTGAACCGTAAGGCACGCCTGAGGTTTGTTCCCTCTTCAAGCACCCGGTACAATGCTCCGTCTCCTCGGGGCTCATGGCGTCCAGAACCGCCATGCTTTTTCGGGACCACGGGCTAGTTACCTGTGGTCCCTATTTTTTGAGATCCCATAATGAACCCTGCTATCATCAAAAGCATCCTTGACAGGGGTGCTATGCCGAACGAACGTTATCAAGATCCGATCATCCTGACGCGCACTGATGTCAGGCGCGCGTATTACTACATCCAGCCCTACATGCCCGTCCTTACCGTGGCCGGCATCAAACGCAAGCGGCAGAATGTTCAATTGGGTTTCTGCGATGAGACATCGATAGTCAAAGCGCGGGCGGCCAAACAACAAATCATGGCACCGCTCAATGCCGGCAGGTTCGTTCTACAGAGTCAGCTACCCTTCCAGGTGATTGTGCAGCGGTTCATCGATACCCACCTCCCGATGCTAGGGCAGGCAACGGCAGCGGACTATCAGAACAAGATCACTAATCACATCTTGCCAGCCTTCGGTGAGGCGCGTATGTGCGACATTCGCACCGATGCGATACAGGCATGGCTCAACGGGAAAACGGATCTAAGCTGGTGGTCCAAGCAAGGATTGCGAAACATCCTGTCCTCTATCTTCAGCCGTGCGAAGGAATGGAACCTATGGGAAGGAGGCAATCCCTGTGAGAACGTCAAGGTAGGACGTAAGACGGAGCGGTTCGTTAAGCAGATCCCCCAGGCCGATTCGGTGAATGATTTTCTTGATGCGTTGCCACAGACAGCCATCTGTTCCGCGGCAGCCGCTCAGCTCATCGTGCTTACCGCGATTGCCTCCGGCGCTCGCGTCAGTGAGATCCTTGCCCTACAGCCCCGCGACATTGATCCTGTGGGACAGACACTCACGATAGCCCGTGGATGGCGGCGCGGTGCAGTAGTCCCTACTAAGAGTACGGCCAGCAAGCGCGTACGGCAGATTGACAAGCTGGCAGCGGAGCTATTGGCCTTTGTGAAGGGCAAGCGGCCCGATGCTTTCATCTTCGGCCGTGCTGATCGGAACGGTGAACCGCCCGACGATAGGGATTTGCAGCAGCACGTATTCCGGCCGGCGGCGACGGCTGTAGGCATCTACCATCCCGGTTTCGGGATGCATGTCTTCCGCCGGCTTAACATCTCCTGGAGACAGGAAGCCGGGGCATCACCATTTGAGGCACAGAAGGCCGCTGGGCATGCCCAACCGTCCACTACTTGGACGTACACGATTACCGATGATTCACGGGAGAAACAGCACGTCCATACCATCCTGGAAAGGCTGAATCGCTCCGTAGTCGCTCCGGCGGAAAATGGGACTTTAGCAGCAAGTGCCTTATAAATCAGTTAGGGGCGGTTAGCTCAGCCGGTTAGAGCGCCTGCCTTACAAGCAGGAGGTCCGCGGTTCGAGCCCGCGACCGCCCACCACAACACTTCCTGATTCCAAAAGAGTTGTTTGCCGCTGCTCCATCGCATTCGTATCCCATTTCACTCTACTGTGTCCTCAACTGTGCCAAAACCTTCTCAGTTTGGCTGCGCTGTGCCAAAATTCAATCCGCCCTCGTTTGCCTGACGGTTCAACTTGGCCAGCGCTTCTCGCTTCATCTGCAATTTCATCTGCGAGTACTTCTTGAACACCTTCGCATCGCCTTGTCGAAGCAACTGCGTGACCAAAGCCGGTCAGATTTGGGCGCTCTGGCCCGACATCGCTGACGACGAGCGGAAGATTAGGCTGCGTCCACCAAAGCCTCGGCGTCCGATGGACGAACGCATTGCGTGGTCTAGCAGCGTGAGGTGAAACTGGCTGTTTTCACTGCGCGACGGTAATCATCTGAGCCGGGTCGGCAAGAGTCATTAAGTCGCCGAACCTTGTGACGAGTGTCGCTGGCGTAGACCAGCCGCGGATAGAGGCGAGCACGGCCGAAAAAATGGCAGCCCGTGTACTCGCCAGGCCACGCGGCGTGCCTTTTCCGAACAGTTGTCGCATTAACAATCCAAGATTGGCCGCGCCCGAGTGCACCACCAAGCGCTTGAGAATGTTTTCCCGGCCGCGCAAATGTAGGCGACGCATCCCGCCCCGATCATACAAGTGTTGATTCCATCGCTCCAGCTTCTCGCCGCGCTGGCGTAACAGCCGGAGGCCTCGCTCTCCACGAATGCGCCGTCGATTCGCATACACCGCTTGTTGTTCCCGCTGTTGCCCTCCCCACTGTTGCGGTCCGCGATTGGGTTCCGAGCAGTACGTGCGCAAGCCCCACTCGGTGAGTTCGTTTACCAGCGCGCGACTGTGATAACCCTTGTCGGTGACCACTTCGCGCGGCCCGTCCGTGCTGACCTGCTTCACAACATCATCGCCGTTGGCATCCGCCACCACACTCGTGATGCGCTCGCCTGCTTCGGCTACCGTTTCGGGAATCGTTGCCGTGTCTCCAACGTCTGCCCCGTGCAGCGTTACGGCGACAATCGCCCCGGTCTCCATGTCTACCGCGTGCTCGGCCTTGTGAGCCAGATGCGTGCGTCCATCCTTCATCTTGGTGATGCGCGCATCGGGATCGTGCGGATGCGTCCAGTCATCGTTGGAACCCTTCTTGGGCCGCTTGCGATCCAACTTCGCCAACTGCTCACGCGTGGGAGTTTCGATGCCGCTTTCTTTGGCCAGCCGCACCAGAAACTCCTCGTAGCGCTCTCCGGTGTCGCGCCGCACAATCGACCGTAGCGCCGCATTGGCTTCCAGAGTCGTCGCGTCTACCCCGATCGTCGTCCCCTTCAGCAGCTTCTTTTCGGCCAACACCTGCAGCACCCACTGGAACACCGCCTGATGCGTGTCCACATCCATCAGCCGCCGGGTGCGCGAGATCGTCGAATGATCCGGCACGCTTTCGTCCAGCGCGATCCTCACGAACGATCGAATCGACAGACTATCGCTGGCCCGCCATGCGATTCCGCGCTCCGAATCGATCCCTTCAAAATAGCCCACCATCAACAGCCGGAAATAGATTCCCGGCGACAAGCCCGGCCGGCCCACCTCACCGGCGTAGAAATCCTCGCAAATCGTTTCGACGTACTCGTCGAACTTCTTCTCATCCAGAATCTGATTCAGCCGTTGGTAAAACGGATGGCTTGCCCCTATCGGCAGCGCCGCAGTCGGTGTCCACAACCTCTCTTGCCGAACGCGCTTCTTTCGTCGTCCCATCGCCATGTTTGGAAGACGATCAAACTACGTCCAAGGTCACACAGGCAACGGCGTTTCACCACGCGCTGCTAGCGGATTCAAGCTGCTCATGTACTACGCCCGCAGCTCGCGAAAAGTCCGCAACCGCGGTACCTCCGGCGGAAAAATGGCGAGCACACGTTCGTACCTGCAGCGTTGTGCAGTCCGGGTGACTTATCTGAACAACAAAACGCGAGGGCAATGGAAGGCGCACGGGCGATACCTGGCACGCGAGAGCGCCAAATCCTCTGGAACACTTGTCCATCTCCAGTGCTTCGGACCGTCTGTATCACCGCACCAGACAAAAGTGAGCCGGCCCGCCGTGGAGGTGGCCGACATCCTCCGCGCGCAGGGCGACCGCTTCCTGGACCGGTATCGACGGAGCTTTGACTTTCAACAGCTCAAGGCCTTTCGCGCCATTCAACGCTGCCGCACGGCTGCGCTGGGCGGCCATATCGATGCCTGTCCTAAGTGCGGTCACCAGGCCATCTCTTATAACTCCTGCATTATGGAGAGTAATTTCTAATGGGGAGTGTGACTCGCGAACCGACGATGTGGCGGACCTTTTGAACAGAGGTTGGCCACAGCAACTCACCATAAAAGCGGACCCTCCTGCTACTCTTGTTCGGGCCTCCCCCGATCACGCAAGGAGAGCCCATGTTAGACAAGTACTTCTCCGCGCCTAAGACGTTGCGGCGTCTGCGCGGCGGAATCAGTGGACCACACATCGACGGCTTTGCAGATCGCCTCGAACGCGAGGGATATGCCCCAACAAGTGCTGTTCGATACATACGAGCGGCGGCCCACCTCGGCTGCTTCGTTCAGCGGAAATGCGGCGTTTTGGCGGACATCGATCTGAACACGCTTGCTTCCTTCAGTCAGCATCTTCATCGCTGCCGATGTCCCCATTTCAAACGAGGAAAGATTAGCTACTTTCCGTCGCAAAATAGAGCGCGCTGAGCCGCATCTGGTGGTATCTGGCGCGGCGAATTCGAGCCAGAACATTCACTATTGAACTTGTTTCGATCTGCCCGCAGAATGGGACATGACTCGACGCAAACAAGGAGAACGGACGCTGTGGGAAGGCGTGGTGGACGAAGATGTCCGCGCGTTGTGGGAGCCCTGGATGGTGGAAGCGGATCGGTTGTTGGAGGACGAGGAACTGGTCGACCTGGTCTACCAAGCGCAAGGCGAGCGGCACGAGCACAGCGCGACGCGCGGCCGTTCGCAAACGCCAGCCGAGACGGCGTTGCGGCTGCTGCTGTTGAAGCATGTACGGAACTGGAGTTTTGACACGCTGGAGCGCGAAGTGAAGATGAACCTGGCCTATCGGGACTTCACACGGATTGGGCTGGGGAAAGTGCCGGACGCGAAAACTCTGGCCCGGATCGCGCAGGCATTGGGCGGCGAAGTGATCGCCAAGCTGCATGATCGTCTGGTCGGCATGGCACAGGCAGAGGGCGTGGTGCGTGGCCGGAAAATGCGCGTGGACACCACTGTGGTGGAGACCAATATTCATTACCCCACCGATTCGAGCTTGCTCGGCGACGGCGCACGCGTGCTGACGCGGACGATGAAGAAGATCGAGCAGAAGGCTGGTGGAAAACTGAAGCGTAAGGTGCGAGACCGGATGCGAAGCGTAAATAGGCGCACGATCGCGATCGCGACAGCGAGCCGACACAGGGGACCGGAAGGCGAGGAAAAGCGGAAGAAAGAGTACCGCGAGTTGCTGCGCCTTTCGCGGCAGATCCTCAACGACACCAAGCGGGTGATGGCGGAGATAGAGCAGATGCCCGCTCGGCGGAAGAAAGGACTGCGGGGGCTGAGCGATGGTTTATCGGCGGTCTCAACGCGGATGCGGCAAGTGCTGAAACAGACTAAGGCGCGAATCTTCGAAGGACTGACCCAGTTGCCAGGCAAGATCGTCAGTATCTTTGAGGCGCACACCGAGATCATTCGCAAGGGCAAGGCGAGCAAGCCAACTGAGTTCGGCAAGCTGGTGCAATTACAGGAAGCGGAGAATCAGATCATCACGCACTACGACGTTTTCGACCAAAGGCCGAGTGACCGCGAGCTACTGCAGGGCGCAGTGGCAACGCACCAGAGAATACTTGGACGCATTCCCCGGCTGGTGACGGCCGACGCAGGATATTATTCGCAAGCGCAGGAGCGCGCAGTCGAAGCAATGGGTGTGAAGTGGGTGGCGGTGCCGAATCGCAACACGCACAGCCCGGAGCGCAAGAAGTTGGAGAAGAGTCGGTGGTTCAAGAAGGCACAAGCTTGGCGGACCGGTTGTGAAGGGCGAATCAGCGTGGTCAAGCGACGGCACGGTTTGCGGCGGTGTCTGTATCGCGGAGTAGAAGGCATGAAGCGATGGGTCGGGCTGGGGGTACTCGCCGACAATCTGATCAACATCGGCAAGGCGCTGGTGGTGGCTCGCGCCTAATGCGCAGCGTGGCGCTCGGCTCGCCCCGGCGCAGCAGTTCCGACAAACCTCCAACTTCCGCATTGCCCTTTCGCCATCCAGCAAGGCCAGGGCCCGTCAAAAGTGCGCATTTTGCGACGGAAAGTAGCTATCACGCCCATTTCGGAGTGAAGCTCTTCCATTTACACCTAGTCGGCTGTGGGATCTGCGCGAGTGAACCGGTCCAGGAAGCGGCCGCCATTCCAGTTCTTGTGTCCGCCTTCCGCGACTGGTTTCGAACGCATCGCGGGGCGAAGGAGCCAACTCTCCGCCACTACACTCGCGGCGCGGCGGACCTACTCCAGACACTCGGCGAAGATGTCAGCCAATGGAAGGCGCAAGTCTTACGAGACTTTCTACTGGAACGTGCCAACCAATGCGGCGTTTCGACAACCCAAAAACTGATTACCTCCCTCCGGGCCTTTCTGCGGTTTCTCAACTTCCTCGGAGAAACTCGCGATGACCTCGCCCTCGCCATACCGGCCGTGGCCCACTGGCGGCTTGCGAGACTGCCACGTTGTCTGTCAGCGAAGGAGATAGATCGGCTCATTGCCGTCTGTGATGGCACCGATTATCGGCGCCTTCGTGACCGGGCGATCCTACTAATGCTGGTGCGGTTGGGATTGCGTTCCGGGGATGTAGCGCGTATGCGCCTCAGTGACATCGACTGGAACAACGGCACACTGCAGGTCATTGGGAAAGGACGATACCAGGTTCGACTGCCGCTCCCGCAGGATGTCGGCGACGCATTGCTCAGATACCTGGAATGCCGCCCCGCGAACATCCACACCGATCACGTGTTTGTTCGAAGCAAAGCTCCCTGCAGACCCTTTGCCTCTGGGGATGGTGTCTCGTCCGTGGTGAAACACGCGCTCAAGCGCGCCAACATTGAAACTCCCTCCAAGGGTGCGCACCTATTGCGTCACACAGCGGCCACAGAGATGTTGCGGAACGGTGTGCCCTTGGACCAGGCCGGTCTGGTCCTCCGTCACCGCAGCATCGACATGACTGCCTACTACGCCAAGGCGGATGTCGCATTGCTCAAACAAATCGCTCAGCCGTGGCCGGAGGTTAACGGATGATCACGGCTGTTGAATCCTATCTTGCCGTGCGGCGTGCCGCCGGCTTCACTCTTAGCAACACGGAGTATCTGTTACGCAGCTTTTCAGCCTTCGCGGCCGACAAAAAGCAAACGCATATCCGCACCGCAACGACGATCGACTGGGCCAGCCAAGCGGGATCGGTCGCACAACGACACACCCGCTACCAGACTATTTGCCACTTTGCTCGGTATCTTCGCGTGGAAGACCCACGGCACGAAGCGCTACCTCCGAACCACTTCGGCTATCGGAAGACGCGTCGTGTTCCGCATATCTATTCGCGTGGCGAGATCGACGGTCTGGTCCTCGCCGCCACGAGGCTTTCATCATCCGACCCGTTACAGCCCAAGATATATGCGGCCCTGATCAGTCTGTTAGCAGCGACCGGTTTGCGAATCTCGGAAGCTTTGCATCTGCTGGTTGCCGACATCACGCCCAACGGTTTGCTCATCCGCAGAACCAAGTTTCAGAAAACCCGATTGGTGCCGCTGCACGACACCGCCGTGACGGGGCTGGCTCACTACTTGATGCACCGCCAGAAAGAGCGACGCGGTGGCGAGCATGTCTTTGTTTCGGACGAAGGGCAGCCGCTAGTGTATTGGAAAGTCCACGGGGTATTCCGGACCCTTTTGAGATCGGCGGGGCTAAAGCCCTGCAGCGGTCGATGGCCACGCATTCATGACCTTCGCCACACGTTTGCGGTCCGAGCGCTGGAGTCATCGCCAACTGGTCGGCAACGAATCGGCCAGCATATGTTGGCCTTGGCCACCTATCTCGGTCACGTCAACATCAATGCTACCTACTGGTACCTGGAAACCACGCCCGAACTCCTGCGCGAGATTGCAAACGTTACCGAAAGCTTTCTGCAAGGAGAGAGGCCTTGACTTCCCTCGCACCGCACATAGAAGCATTCCTCCGCGAGCATCTTGCCCGCCACCGTGGCGCTAGCCAACACACCTGCGACTCGTATGCCTATAGCTTTCAGTCTTTGTTCGCTTTCGCCTCCCAGAAACTGAAAGTGGCGCCATCGGCACTGTCGCTGGAGCAGTTGGATGCAGCCCTGATTAGTACATTCCTGGAACATCTGGAAACTACCAGAGGCAACTCAGCGGAGACGCGAAACATCCGTTTGGCGGCGATCCGATCCTTCTTCCGATTCCTCCAGCATCGTGAGCCGGCCGCAGTCGAACAAGTTCGCCGTATTCTGGCGATCCCATTCAAGAAAACCGACACCCGTCTGGTGGGGTATCTGGTTCAGGAAGAAATGCAGGCCCTGCTTGATTCTCCGGACCCATCTACGCGGGAGGGGGTTCGAGATCGAGCCATGCTACATCTCGCGGTGTGCGCTGGGCTTCGAGTCTCCGAACTGACGGGCTTACGCCTCGACGATCTCGCTCCCCAGTCGGCGAGCATCCGCGTGCGTGGAAAGGGCCGCCGTGAGCGCGCGTTGCCTCTTTGGAAAACAACGGCTGCGGCACTTCGTGCTTGGTTGGCGATTCGGGGACCGGTCAGTTCACCTGAGCTCTTTGTGAACGCCCGCGGTGAACCCTTCAGCCGATGGGGCGTCGCATACGTTCTGCGACGTCATACCGAAACGGCTGCTCGAAAATGCTCCACGTTGAACGGTAAACAAGTCTCACCCCACGTGCTTCGGCATACCTGCGCAATGGTCGTGCTACAAGCAACGCAAGACATCCGCAAAGTCTCCCTGTGGTTGGGGCACAGTAATCTGATCACGACGGAAGTCTACGTCCGAGCCGATCCCACGGAAAAGCTGGAGGCCATCGAAGCCGTCGTGCCGCCCAGCCTTCGCAAAGGGAGGTTCCGGCCTCCCGACAAACTGCTCACGCTTCTGAAGGGCAAGTCTTAATGGAGAGTCGAAAGGGCGTGACGCCACGTGCAGCATGCCCTTTTGCCGCTCCACTCCCCATTAGAAATTACTCCCCATAACGCAAGTAATGGTGCGCGCACCATTACCTGCAGGAACCGGCACTGTCCAAAGTGCCAGACTCAGGCGCGCGAACACTGGCTCGCAGCTCGCGAGCGCGAGCTCCTCGCCACCAGCTACTTCCACGTCGGGTTCTCCGTGCCGCACGAACTCAATGTGCTGGCGCTGGACAACCCGCGAATGTTTTACGACCTGCTGTTCACCGCCAGCCCACAAACATTGTTGAAAGCAGCACGCCATCCCAAACACCTCGGTGCGGAAATCGGTGTGATCAGCATTCTGCATACCTGGGGACAGAACCTGCTGCTCCATCCGCATATTCACTGCGCCATTCCGGCGGGCGGACTGTCTCCGGACCATAGCCGCTGGATACGACCCCGCTATCCTTTCTTCCTGCCGGTGAAGGTTCTTAGCCGCGTATTCCGCGGCAAGTTCCTCGCTGGTCTGAAACGCTTCCATCGCCGCCAACAACTACGCTGCGCCGGACCAGCCGCCGCGTTGGCTGATCCAAAACAGTTCCGTCGATTTCTGCGGCAACTGCACCGTCAAGACTGGGTGGTCTACGCCAAGCCGGCTTTCGGTGGTCCAACCAAAGTCCTACGCTATCTCGGTCGATACACGCACCGCATCGCCATCTCCAATCATCGGCTCCTGGCATTCGATGGCGAACGCGTCACCTTCCGCTGGAAGGACTATGCTCACGGCGGCAAGCAGCGCGCGATGACGCTGCTGGGAACGGGGTTCTTGCGCCGTTTCTTCCTGCACGTGTTACCGAAGGGGTTCGTCAGAATCCGGTATTTTGGTTTCCTCGCGAACAGATTCCGCGCGCGCTGCCTCCCGCTCTGCCGGCAACTGCTGGCGAACGATCGCCCGGCGCCCTCCGGTTCCTCGGAGGCTACCTCCAACTGGCACTGCCCCAACTGCGGTGCCGCGATGCTTGTCATCCACAGACTCACCGCTGTGGAACTCTGGCGGTGCGCTTACTTCGATACCTCCTGATGCTGCGGGCAGCAGCCGACCGCCGACGTGCTTGCCGCACGCCTTCGCGTTCGTGTGCCTGCCCTTCGCTTAACCGCTCTCTCGCAACTTTCAGCGGCCGCCTTTCGAGCGATCCCTTAGCCACATCGATAGCTTTCGGCGATCCAATCTCAACTTTCGGCTTGCTCCGCCCACTCACCTCAGCGTGCAGTAGCTCAAAAGCGGCATTCATTTCCCATAGCCAGCGTCCGCCGCAAACGCCAGCGGCTTCCTTCTAGTCTCCTTATCGAAAACGCCCCGGCTCGGACACAGATCTTCGCCCAGGCTCTCGTCCGCCGAGGCGTTTCCGATCAAGGCTAGCGACCATCCGCCCGGGACTCCGGCTTCCATGTGAATGGCGTCGTCGGTGGCGGGCCTGTTACCAACACGAACGTCAATCTCCTACGGGCGCTACCGCTATCGCGCGGTGGCGCCACTGTCGTTGCTGACCATGAGACTCGATACATTCACGGGTTCGAAGTCATTCAAGATAATGTTCGTGAGGCAACTGAGGTCGTCGTCGTTCCAGCGAGCATCCGGTGTGCCGATGAGACCACCGCTTAGTCCGTTGTCGGCGAGGATGATTCCGTAGTTTCGGAAGGCCGTGATGATGATCGCCGCTTGCGGGCTGGTGGACGCGCAAGAAGGTGTCGCCACGGATGCCTTGAGCCGATAGATTTCGCCGGCAGGTCCTGTCATCGTGCAGCTCGCCGGTGGAGAGGACTGCGAGATCTGGCTTTCCGTGGGGATTGAACTTCCTCCCGAACTCTCGCAAGAGCCGACGCCTGCGGTTTGCGTAGAGGGCCACACCCAGTAGTTCAGCATGTGGTTGAGCGTGAATCGTATGGGGTGTTGAATCGTGCCGTTCGGCGAACTTGGTGTGCCGGAGCCGATCACTTCATCCGCATTGACGAGAAGTGGAGCCACCGGTAGCCCGGCTGCGTCGGTTGTTCCGTTTCCCTGAGGCGTCAGGGCATTCGAAGTGACATCCGGCCACGTCGCGTTCGAGGAATCCGTCCACGGGCCCCCCTCATAGATTCCCTGCCACATCTCCCACAGCGCCGGAGGGTTGCTGCCGCCGGCCTCTTGGTAAATCAGGACATGCCGGTCGCCGTTCGAGTAACTGGTGCCTTCAACCGGAGCATTCGCCGGGATGGGTCCGGACGTGAAATAGGATTGATATACAGTGGTGGAAACCGCCACGTCGGGCTGGTTGTTCGGGACCTGGAATGCGGGTATTCCGTTTGGATACGGTGCGCCCGAAGTGTTGCCGAAGAACACTCTGATCGTCTCCGGCAAGTAACCGCTGTACATCGGAGCAGCGGGTGAAGTGTCGACCGGCAAACCGGTCGTAGCAGCATCGACTCGATGATGGAAGATGGACGTAGAGGGGAATATGTTCGCCAAAAACGCGTTATTGCCATTGATCGCGAATGTGACTGGCAGGGTGGCTGTAGTGTTCGCTGAATCTGTTACCACGAACTCTGTGGTGTAGGTGCCCTGACCGCCAATCTGCGAACTAGTGACCGCACCAGTGCTTGAGTTCAGAGACATCCCTTCGGGTAAAGGCGGGTAATTACCGCTCGTGCTCACCGAGTACGTGTAGGGTGGAGTCCCACCACTCGCCGTAATCGTGCAACCGGCATAGGATGCGCCTTGCGTTCCCCCCGGACAGGAAGCCGTCGTGATCGTTAGTGGTCCGCCCGCACTTACGGTGACTTGAACTGTTGCGGTCACTGAGCCGACGCTGTTCGTCGCCGTGAGTGTGTAAGTGGTGGTCGATGCCGGTTTCACGCTGGTAGAACCGCTCGCCAACGCGGAGGTGAAGGTTCCGGGGGTGATGGCAACGCTCGCCGCTCCCGTAGTCACCCAACTCAGGGAACTCGTGGAGCCCAAATTGATTGTGCCGGGCGTGGCCGTGAACGAGGTGATGGTCGGTTTTGCCGCGTTCACTGTGAAACTGCGTAAGACGGGTGTTGCGGCAGCCCAGGTGGAGTTGCCGGCTTGCGAGGCCTGAATCGTGCAGGCGCCAGGCGTGAGGAACGTGGCCACGAAGGTGGACATTGCCCCGCTCACTGTGCAAACGCCGGTGGTCTGCGAAGCGAACGTTACTGTCAGGCCCGAGGTCGCGGTGGCCGATAGCGTCAGGGGCGTACCTACCGTCTGCGTGACTGGAGCGTTGAACGTAATCGTTTGCGGTTCCGGGAGCACCGTGAAGCTCCGTGAGACCGGTGCTGCGGCGGCCCAAATGCTGTTACCGGCTTGCGAAGCCTGAATCGTGCAAGTGCCGGCAGTAATGAAAGTGGTAATGAAAACAGTGGCCGGCGAGCCGCTTACTGTGCAAACACCGGTCGTCTGCGAAGCGAAGCTGACCGCCAGGCCGGAACTTGCCGAGGCCGAGAGCGTCAGTAGCGCACCTGCGGTTTGGGCGCCCGGAGCGTTGAACGTAATCGTTTGCGGCTCCGGGTTCACTGTGAAGCTCTGTGATACCGGCGTTGCGGCAGCCCAGGAGCCGTTGCCGGCTTGCAAGGCCTGAATTATGCAGGTGCCCGCCGTGGCGAATGTGGCCGTTGTGCCGCTTACTGTGCACACACTGGTCGTTTGCGAGGCGAAGCTGACCGCCAAGCCGGAACTCGCCGTGGCTGATAGCGTCAGTGCAGTACCTACCGTCTGCGTACCCGGAAAATTGAACGTGATTAACTGCGGCGTCAAAGGCGTCGCGTCCACGGTGAAGCTGCGTGAGACCGGTGTTGCCGCAGCCCAAGTGTCGTTGCCGGCTTGCGAGGCCTGAATCGTGCAGGTGCCCGGTGTGACGAAGGTGGCCGTCGTGCCGCTCACTGTGCAAACGCCGGTCGTCTCCGAAGCGAACGTTACCGTCAAACCGGAACTCGCCGTCGCCGATAGCACCAGGGGCGTGCCGACCGTCTGCGTGGCTGGGGCGTTGAACGTGATCGTCTGCGGCTTTAGCTGAGTAAGCGTAACCATTGCGATGCCAGTCCGGCGTGAAGCAGTGGCCTTGATCATGACCGTGGGCGAGGCGGGCATAGTCGTGGGCGCCGTGAACAAACCGGTTGCGCTGATTGTACCCTCCGAAGCGGACCATGTGACACCAGATAAAACTGTCGCCGTGAACTGCTGAGTTCCGCCAAGCGCCACGCTGGCGGCGGGCGGCGACACCCCAATCGCTGCCCGATGGGGCACGCGCGAGCTAGCAGCTAGAGTTGGTGTAACTCTGGGCTGACCCGTCAGTCCGCCCGCCAGAAGAATCGGAGCGCAGAATGAAAATCGTGTTAGGCGACGCAAGAGCATTTTTGGTCCTTCTTTTTGGAACATCTCTATTCGCGGATTTCCAGTACGCCCATTGTAGAGGTACAGGACTACAAATTAGGCTGTTCTAAGTGAAAATACCCGTCACATTTTTCGCCTTAACCAAACGGCGAGATCTGTCTTCCTCCCCATCTATAATCCGCAGTGGTGTTTCTCGCGTCGCCCCTGCTCACCAAGGGCCTTAGTTGGCAGGAAATAAGCGACTCTCGGATCGCTATTGATCACATCTAATCTCCGGTCGTTTTCCGTCAGATGACGCGACGCCGACATAACGGGAGTAATCTCTACGAACCCCAGACTCTGGAGCTTTAGCCAAGTGTTGCAAATACCAGCGTCTGCTTCATCTGCCTGCGTCTGGAATTGACCGCCCCACTGCGCTGCTGGCGAGCGGCGTTTATGTTTTCGCCAGCATGTCACCGACGTTGACTCAAGCATTCAAAACGCCTGCTTGCCGACGGTAAAATACTAAGTGCTTCCTTGCCGCAAGAACGACAGATCTTGTTTCCCCCATTCCGGCTGGATCCGGGCAACGAACAATTGTGGATCGGCTTGGACCCGCTGCCGTTGACTCCCAAAGCCTACGGCGTTTTGCATTTTCTCGTCACGCATGCAGGCCGGCTGGTCACCAAAGACGAATTACTGGACGCAGTCTGGCCCGAGACCCACGTCACCGAGGGCGTCCTGAAAGTCGCGATTGCCGAGATTCGAAAGACGCTGAACGACGTCAGCCACTCGCCCCGTTTCATTGAAACCGCGCACCGCCGCGGTTATCGCTTTATCGCCGACATCGAAACTTCGGCGCAGGCCCTGGCAACCGGGCAACAGCCGTTGCCTGAGCTGTCCTTTCGGCCCATCGAGCGGGAACATGCTTTGGAGCAGCTTGAAGGCCGGAGGAGAAAAGCGTTTGCGGGCGAGCGGCAAGTGGTTTTCATCACCGGCGAAACGGGGATTGGCAAAACGACTTTGGTGGAGACCTTTATGGAAGAGGTTTCCTCGGACGCCGGCGTTTGGATCGCGGCCGGTCAATGTCTGGAGCATTTCGCGGAAGGCGAGGCGTATTTTCCCGTCCTGGAGGCTTTATCGCGGCTTTGCGAGCAACCCGGCCGCGAGCGCCTCAAGCGCGAAACCCTGGGCGCGGCCAAAGAACGCATGTTGCGCGAGATCTCCGGCGCCATTGAGGCGCTGACCATCGAAACGCCTCTGCTGCTGGTGCTCGAGGATCTGCACTGGAGCGATTACTCCACCGTCGACTTCATCAGCCATTTGGCGCGCCGCCGCGAACCCGCTCGTCTGCTGGTGCTGGGGACGTTTCGGCCGGCCGAGCTGATTGTCAAGAAGCATCCTTTGCGCGAGGTCGAACGGGAGCTTCACGTTCACCGGCGCAGCTGGCATTTGCCACTTGAGTTCCTAAGCGAAGCGGCCGTGGCCAACTACCTCGCTTTGCGTTTTCCCGGCAGCGAGTTTCCGGACTCTCTTCCGCATCTGATACACGAACGGACCGATGGGAATCCGCTCTTCCTGGTGAACGTGATCGACGATTTGGTTGTACAAAAACGCCTGGTTCCGGGCGACGGCGGTTGGCAGCTGAGCGTTCCTGTGCAGGAGGCCGCAACCGCGATGCCCGAGAGCCTGCAGCAGTTGATCGAGCGGCAAGTGGAGCGCCTGGCCGAAGAAGAGCGCCATCTGTTGTCGGTGGCGAGCGTGGCGGGCCTCGAATTTTCCACCCGCACGCTATCGGGCGGCATGGACTCCACCCTAGCCGAGATCGAGACCATCTGCGCGAACCTTCTCAAGCGCCGCCAGTTCCTGCGCCCAGCCAAGATGATTCAGCTTCGGGACGGTTCTCTGCTCGAACGCTACGGCTTCATCCACGCGATGCATCAGCATGTGCTCTATCATGGAGTGCCGCTGCCGCGTCGCATCCTGCTACATCGGCGCATCGGCGAGTTTCAGGAGACGGCCTACTCGGACCATCTTCAGGAGATCGCGGCCGAGTTGGCGGTGCACTTCCAGGAAGGCCGCGATTATGCCCGGGCCATCCGCTACCGGCGCTTGTCGGCGGCGAAAGCGCTCGCCCAATACGCCAATCGCGAGGCGCAGGAGCACTTGGGCAAGGCGGTGGCGCTGCTCGAGTTCCTTCCGCTAAACGAACGAGCGGAAATCGAAGCCAGGCTGCTTCAGGAGCGGGGTGCGGCTCGCCGCGCCATGGATGACAACGAAAGCGCCGCGGCCGATTTCGAGCAGGCGGCCGAGTGCGCCCGCCAAGCGGGGCGACGGGAATGGGAGGTGGAGGCTCTGCTCAAGCTGAGCGCCGTAACGTTCTGGATCGATTCTGCGCGCAGCCTGGAAGTAGCCGAGCGCGCTGTCGAATTGAGTCGCGAAGTTCCCGATACGCTGCTCGAACAGCACGCGCGCGGCTACTGCGCCAGCCGCAGGATCCGATTGCACGGCTGGGATGCGGACGATTTTGCCGCTTGCCGGCAAGCCACCGCGGCGGCGCGCGAGGCGAATCACGCGGAGTTCCTCGGGCTTGGGGTCATGCACCTGTCGTTCTTCGAAAGTTTTCACTCGCACGAGCGGGACGCTTGCAGCGCGGCCGACGAAGGCATGCGAATCGCGCTTGAAGCGGGGGACTCTTTCCTGTATATCTCCTGCCAGTACTTCAAGTCCTGGGCTCTTCTTCATCTGGGCCAATGGGGCGAGGCCTTGAGTCTGGTGAATGAAAGCATCCTGCTATCGGAGAAAAACGCCCACGGCACGGCCACTACGCTTCTGCGCGTGATTCAAGCGCGACTCCACGCGCAAGCCCGGGATTTCGACGCGGCCCGGCGCATCTGCCAGCAGGCGCTGATACGCGCCCGCGAGGGAACTCCCCGCTTTTCCACCATGATCATGCTGGGAGAGGCGCATCTCGGTCTGGGCGAACTGGATCTGGCGCTCGAGTACTTCGACGAAGTGTTGGAACGATCCCAGACCGGGCATTTGCGACTGGATTGGATATTTCATTTGCCGTTATACCTGGGCCGGAGCGAATTGTGGCTACGGCGTGGGGACCATGACCGCGCTCGCGAGGACGCTATCCATCTGTGCGAGCTGGCTGGGAAATCGGGTCAGAAAACCTATTTCGCGCTGGCCTGGAGACAACTGGCCGAAATCGCACTGGCTGAAAACGATGTGGTACAGGCCCAGAGGGAAATCGCGATTGCCTTAGATGCCATCCAGGGCGCTGAAACGCCGCTGGCCGAGTGGCGCGTTCTCGCTACCGCGTCGGGATTGGCGCAACGTCTTGGGCAAGGCGATGAAGCGGAGAGCTATGGGGCGCGTTCAGCCGCATGCATCCAAAAGCTGGCATCCACCCTCGCCGGCCACGAACCCCTGCGCCAATCTTTACTGCAAAGTCTCGATCGGGCGGCGGTTACCGGCCAGTCTTAACCGCTTCCTAACCCGATCCTAACGACTCGGCCGGCCCACCAGCTCTATTCTGAGGCTTAGATGCGCGGAGATTTTGTGATTCAAGTCAAGACGGACGCCGATTCGAACAACGAATCATTTCACGGGCGCGTGGAGCATATGGATTCCGGCGTCTCGGCCCGCTTCCGCTCCGCCGGAGAGCTGGTGTCTTTCATTCGCGAAACCATCCATCGGGATGCCATCCAGCCCGATGCCGCGGCCGCGCCCGGTTCCGTGCATCATCTTTCTCCCAAAGATCTAACCAAATCCTAACCGCGTTTTGACGACTTGCCCAGGGCACTCAGGTTAATCTCGATTTCGTCAGACGACAGAAATTCAAACCTCAGAGGAGAAAGAAAAATGAAAAACGCAATGCAGACGAATGCCGCCGTGCTTGCAGCGGCGCTGCTCATGGCCTACGCCGCGCCTCGCGCGAACGCCCAAACCGGCTCAATCTTAGGAAATCTTGGTAATCCGATGGTAGTTTCCACAGTGCCGTCCAACGGGGACTTGAATCCATATGGCGTGTCCTTCGTCCCGAAAGAATTTCCGGCGGGCGGCAAGCTGCAACCCGGCGATATTCTGGTATCCAATTTCAATAATTCTCAGAATATGCAAGGCACTGGCACGACCATCGTGCAAATTCGTGGCAATACGCCCTCCTTGTTCTTTCAGGGAAAAGCGCCGCTTGGCTTGTCCACCGGCCTGGCGGCACTAAAGATTGGCCTGGTGGTGGTTGCGAACTTTCCGACCAACGACGGCACATCCGCCACCGCGCAGCCCGGGTCGTTGATGGGGCTCGATTACAACGGCAATGTCGTCTGGACCTATACCAGCTCGACGCTAGTGAACGGCCCCTGGGACTTCACCGTCAACGACCAGGGCAGCTTCGTCCAAATCTTCGTCTCCAACGTTTTGAGCGGCGCCATTTCGCGGCTGGACCTGGACGTCACGCCCACGCATGTTACGGTGGACAACAGCCTGCAGATTTCGTCCGGCTATGGCCATCGCGGCGACCCGGCGGCGCTCGAAGTCGGTCCCACGGGACTGGCCTACGATGCGCGCCGCGACATTCTTTACGTCTCGGCCAGTTATGAGAACGCGATTTATGCGGTAGCCAACGCAGGCCACATCACGGCCGATGGCGGAATGGGTTATCGAATCTACCAGGACAGCACCCATCTGCACGGCGCGCTGGCGATGGTGCTGGCTCCCAACGGAAATCTGATCGTCAGCAATAGCGATGTGATCAATCCCGATCCCAATCAGCCGAGCGAGCTGGTGGAGTTCACCGTGGATGGCCAGTTTGTAGCCGAGCGTCCGGTGGATCCGTCGCAAGGCGGCGCATTTGGAATGGGTATCCAGAGTTCCGGGCATGGAGTGGTGACCTTCGCGGCGGTAGACGACAACGCGAATCTGCTCGAGATCTGGGTTCTGGAGTTGGGCGAGTAACGATCGACGAATTGATGCTGCTCCCCTCGGCCTGGGTGCTTGGGCGCCCAGGCTCTTTTGTCGACGCTCACTCTCGATCTCGATGAGCACCCTACGCGGAGCCTGCCAACATAATGGAATCTCATAAGGGCCCGCATGGCTGAGTTTCCAGACGAGGGGAGTGGGTGCAACTGTGAGCTAACCCTGTCCACGGCAGGTTGAGCGTGAGTTGTGAACCAGAGATCTGATTGCCTGCAGCGCACCGTTAAGTCTTGTGAAACGCCGGTGGCGTCACCGGCATACGATGACTGAGAGGCGACTTCCCAGGACCGACCATTCTACCGCCCGTGGATTCTCCGAGTGTCTGACAATCCGCCCGAAGCCTCGTCTCCGGCGCCCGGAACGGCGTCGTGTCCGGGAGCACCCATCAAACTACCTGTTGCATTCCAACAGAAAGTGTGGCAATCTTCCTGTTGGAAACCAAGATGGAGTTGCGATGAAGCAGAAAACCGACGTCCGGCAGGGCACGCTGGCGCTGATGGTTCTGAGGACTCTCGATGTGCTGGGGCCATTGCACGGTTACGGTATCGCTCGGCGCATCGAGCAGATCAGTGGAGATGTGCTGGCTGTGAACCAGGGAACATTGTATCCATTGCTGCTGAAGCTGGAACAGGAAGGTGCGATCGCTTCCGAGTGGGGCGCATCGGAGAATAACCGCCGGGCGCGCTTTTACCGGCTGACGCGGGCCGGGAGCAGGCTGCTGACGTCGGAAACCCGTGAGTGGGAGCAAACGGCGGCGATCATGGCGCGGTTCTTCGACGTGAAAGCGGAGGACTTGCCGTGAGATTCCTGAGGCGGGCCCTGGCCCGTGCGGCAAATTTTGCCGCTGGGCGTCACGGCGATGAACGGTTGCGGGCGGAGATGGAGGAGCATCTCGCTTTGCTCACGGCCGAGAATCTTCGCGCCGGCATGCCGACGGCCGAGGCTCGCCGCCAGGCAGTGCTGAAGTTCGGCGCCGTGCAGGCGATCCGGGAAGACTACCACGACGAGCAGGGGCTGCCGTTTATCGACAATCTCCTGCAGGACGTACGCTACGCGCTGCGGCAACTGGCGAAATCGCCGGGTTTCGCTGCCGTCGCGATCCTGACGATGGCTCTGGGCATCGGCGCAACGACCGCGATTTTCAGCGTTGTAAATGCCACCTTGTTGCACCCCTTGTCCTACCCGCAGCCCGAGCAACTGGTGCGCATCGAGGACGATCTTCCCGGCGTGAGCGCGCTGAATGTGGGCATGTCGCAGCCCGAGTTAAAGGATTTTCAACGCTCCGGCATTTTCCAGTATGTCTCGCTGGCGGGAGGCGGGTCCGTGAATCTGACCGGCTCGTCTGAACCGGCGCGGATCGTCTTTGCACCCGTGATCCCGAATTATCTGGCGATGCTGGGGGTGAAGCCGGAACTGGGCCGCTGGTTCGATCCCGAGGATCAAACGCCCGGTTTTACGCTGGAAGTTGTTATCAGCGACGGGCTGTGGAAGCGCGCCTTCGGGTACGACCCCCATATTCTCGGCAGGAATCTACGGTTGGACAATGACTTGTATCGGATCGTCGGCGTGATGCCGGCTGGCTTTCACGATGCGGGGCGAAGCACGGAGTTTCAGCACATCGAACTGTGGGCGGCAACGGGATTTGCCGGGCCGCCCGCGCCGAAGCCGCTACGTAATACCCGGTTCGTGGAAGGCATCGGACGACTCAAACCCGGGCTGACGATTGCTGCGGCACAGAGCCAGGTGGACGCTCTGGTTGCGGCTTTGCAGAAACAATTCCCCGGCGATTATCCGGCGCAAAGCGCATGGAGGGTGCGCCTGGTGCCGCTGAAGGAGAGCGTGGTGGGCAACGTTCGCCAGTCGCTGGTGCTGCTGCTGGCTGCGGTGGGATTGGTCCTGCTGATCGGGTGCGCGAATGTCGCGAATCTGCTGTTGGCGCGCGCCAGCGCGAGAGGACGCGAGATGGCCGTTCGCCAGGCACTGGGAGCGGCACGGAAGCGGCTGGTGCGGCAGTTGCTGACGGAGAGCCTGATTCTTTCCCTGCTGGGCGGGACTGCCGGTTTGGCGATTCTTTTCTGTACGAAGGGGTTTTTGCTGCAAATGGTTCCGGAGAGCCTTCCGCGGCTCAATGAGATATCGATTAACTGGAGCGTCATGCTGTTCGCCCTCGCCGCCTCCGTCTTGGCCGGCGCCGTTTTCGGTCTTGCTCCCGCCTTGCAGACAAGTCGGCTGGATTTGACTCACATGCTCAAGCTGGAAGGGCGCGGCTCCAGAGGCTCCGCGGAACAAACGCAGACGCGCCGCGTGCTGGTGGTGGCCGAGTTCGCTCTGTCTTTGGTGCTGATGATTGCCGCGGGCCTTCTGCTGCGCAGTTTCTGGGATTTGTATAAGGTCCCGCTGGGATTCGATCCGCAGCATGTCATGGCCGTTCGAACTTGGCTGCCCGTGCCCAACGACCCCGCTACCGACATCTATGGGAGCGCGGCACAGGAGGCGCCGTTTCTGCGCGAATTGCTGCGCCGCGACGGGGCGTTGCCGGGAGTGAAAGAAGCGCGACGCGTCCATTCCGCTGAATCACGATCGAAACCGGTCGCCCTTGATCCTGGAAGGACGCGAGACCGAAAGCAAAGATCCTCCCCTGGTGGAGCAGTCGGCCGTTTCACCGGAGTATTTTCGATTGTTGGGCATCCCGCTGCTTCGCGGCCGTTTATTCAACGACCTCGACAACGAGAAGGGGCCTCAGGTGGCGCTGATCAACGAGGCGATGGCGCGAGAGTACTGGCCAAAAGGGGATGCCCTGGGCAAGCGCGTTAAGCTGAACCCGGCGAAGCCTGCCTGGACCACGGTGGTCGGCATCATCGCGGATGCCCGGACCGAAGCCCTGATGGAGGCGAGCGTCCCGCAAATCTATCTGGACCTGTATCAGACGACGACCAGGGAGCTGGCGGTCTTTCTGCGCGGTGACCTGGATCCCAGTACGATTCCGACGCAAGTGCGTGTCGAGGTGCAGTCCGTGAACCCGGAACTCCCTGTCTACGGGGCGCAGACGCTGGACGACGCTCTTTCTGTGTCTCTGTCCCAAAGGCGATTCTCAATGGAAATGGTTGCGCTATTCGCCGTGACGGCCTTGTTGCTGGCGGGACTGGGCATCTATGGAACGATTTCGTATGTGGTCAGTGAACGGACACGGGAGATTGGCCTTCGGCTGGCGCTGGGGGCTCAAAGGGAGGCGATCCTGGGGATGGTCCTGCGTCAGGGACTGGGGCTCGCGATTGGCGGCGCCGCGGTGGGTTTCGTTGGTGCGCTGATCGTGTCGCGGTTGATCGCGGGCCTACTCTACAGCGTGAGGCCGACAGATCCTGTGACATTTGCGGGCGTCACCATGCTTCTCGTCGGCGTCGCTCTCCTTGCCTGCTATATTCCTGCGCGACGGGCGATGCGGGTCGATCCCGTCGTGGCGTTGCGATACGAGTAGCAGATCCGCTGGTGCCACAATTGACGACTCGGGGCGGGTCACGCGCGACTCGGACAAAGGGCTTGTTGGCACGAGTCGCGTGCGGTGCGGATTGGGAAACTGTTTGGCTTCATCGTGGAATCGGTGTTCACCATCATCCCGGAATCGCATTCACTTTGGACCGGATTCCTCACAGCGCAATAAGCGATCAGGCATCAGCAGAAAACGTGGCTGGAATTAACTTGAAGACTTAAGGCTCCCCCGCCCCTTCTCCACTTTCGAGAGATGTGAACGGTTTTCTCTTTACGATTGCCGGCGCGAACGCGGCATTCGTGCGGCGAACTGGTCCACGTCTGATTCTTCTGACAATGAAAATCGAGAAACCGGACGCCCTTGTTCCTGCACGTTTCGCTGATGCTCAGCACAATGAGGTACTCCCGCATACCCTTAATCGTGCTCGTACCGCCAAGTTGTTATTCCAAGGCACGCCATCCTGATCCAGAAATGTGAACAATCGATCCCGATTCGTCGCGAATCGTTTTTGGTATCCGGTCGCCACTTCGGTTTGGTAGACACGTCCGCGAATTTCCTTGAAAAATCGATCAACAGCCGGTCGATGCTTACGGAGGTGTCGAGCCTTCAACCCAAATCGATCCACTGATTCGACGATCAGCCGTAGAAGGGCGGCGAACTTCCGGGAGATCTCCCGGATTTCTTCGTTGAATGGCTGCTTACACAGGTCTTCGTTTGCGTCCCTCATCAAATGAACGAGGCATTTCTGTTGAGCGCAGGTGATCGAATCGTAGCCAGTATAGAAATCGGACACTAACACGCCTCGGAACTCCTGGAAAATGTCCTGCGGGGTGTTTGCCTCCCGGCTCTCGCTGAATGCGAAGGCGACTCGAGCCCACGACCGCCCACCACCCTCAACGGGCTCCACTTACTTTTGAGAGGCGGCGTTCTGTAGAAGGGCGCGAAGTTCGGCCGCGCCTGCTGCGGAGGCTGCCAAATCGAGCGGCTTGCGACCGTTGCTATCGACGAGATCGGTTTTGGCTCCCTTTTGTAGCAGGTAACGCACCACATCTGCCTTGCCTTTCTGGGTCGCCACGTGGAGCGCCGTCATGCCTTCGGTGGCAGAGGGCGCGCGGGAAATTCGCAGGGAATAAGTTTTCGTGCCGGTGACCTGCGCGTTGATGTCGGCGCCGTGTTCGAGCAGCAAATCCATGAGCGCTATGTTTGCCTCGCCACCCGCGCTGGTGGATGAGGCCAGGCCGGTTCCTCGCCCTCCGGTTCCTACGCCCGCCGCAATCAGGAACGGTGTGAGACCCATCCCCGCGATATTGGGGGCAGCGCCCTTTTCAAGGAGCGCTCGCGCCACCTCCACGTCGCCGGCGATGGTGGCGCGCAGCAACGGCGTGCATCCAGTGTTATAAAACTCCTCGACGAAACGTCCGCTGTTGCCTCCCCGGCTGGGGCGATGCATATTGAGCTGCGGATTCGGATCGACACCGGCGGCCAAGAGGGCGTTGATCATCTCGAGGTTCGAAACAGGCGGGCCACTCGAAGCGCGCAGCTCAGCAGGAGCACTGGTGACCCGGATTGTGACAAGGCCAGTCCGGAGGGGCGCCAGCACGGCTTCTCTTCTATCGATGGCGATGTAAAGCGCGGTACGCCCCCACCAGTCCCAGAGATTGGGATTTGCGCCGCGATCCAGCAGGAGTTTGGCGACGTCGTTGTAGTCGTTATCGAGTGCGATCATCAGCGGCGTGACGCCTTCCGGCGTAGGGATATTCGCGTCGGCGCCCGCGCCGATGAGCTCTTCGACGCACTCATAGCAACCGTCGCGGGCCGCATACAGCAGCGCGTTCAAGCCGCCCACCGGACGATACTGCGCGCGCGGCTCGGACGTGATCTGGCTGGGCCAATCGCTGTAGAGCGCGCGAGGCTTTACGTCGGCGCCTTTGGAAAGCAGGAGCTTCACAATCTCGGCGGCGTTTTTCGGGGCAGCGGCAGCCCACATCAAAGCCGTCTGGTTGTGAAATGTTTCCCGGGCGTTGACGTTCGCGCCAGCCTCGATCAGAATTTCGACGACGGGCAGCGCCCCGGTTTTAATCGCGAGCATCAAGGCGGTCTCGCCATCCTGATTGGGGTTATCGGGCCGCGCACCGGCATCCAGCAGCGTTCGCACCATCCTAGCGTCGGCCAGCTTGGCGGCTTCGCCGAGCGGCGTGGATCCGAATTCATTAGCGACGTCCACTTTCGCTTTCTTTGCGATCAGCGCGTCCAGGAGTTCATAATCTACCTTGTAAACGGCCCAATGTATGGGGCGGGTACCGTCGGGTTGGGCTTCATTCACATCCGCTCCAGCGCGAATCTGAGCGAGCGCGGCTTTGCGATCTCCTTGTTGAATGAGACTGGCGAGAGAACCCTTCGGAACTTGCGCCCAAACTGGAATGGCGGCGGCAGCGCAGAGAAGCATAGCGAAGACCCGAAAATCCGCTCGCTCACGCGCGCGGCGCAGTTTGGGACCAACGTCTCCTGCCGAGCCGCCACCGTGAGAGAGCCGGTTATACGACATTGGGATCCAGCTTGTCATGATGAGCCCAGAGACCTTTGGCTGCGTCATACAGGAACTTGTACGGGTCTTTCCACGTACGAGCCAGCCCGTTTAGAACGCCCTCCTGCAACATGTCCTGGGGACCGTCGGCTTCGCGCACCTTTGTGAACAGACGGGCGCGAACCTCCTCCATCATGTCGCGTTCCGCTTTGAATTCGGCGCGGGTCATTACGGGACCATAGGCGGGCACGATTTTCGTCTGTTCATTGGCCAGCTTGAGTAGAACATCCATCGCGTCCACGCGGCCACCGATCCAGGCGCCGGTGAACCAATCGAGCGCGGGATCGCGCACGGGCGATGCGACGTCACCCACTGCCAGAACATTCGAAGTGGTGAAGTGGACATAAATGTCACCGCTGGTGTGGCCCAACAACAGGTAGCCGCAGTCGATCTGCTCCCCTCCCGCTTTGAACGACCCGGTGGTCTCGAAAATCTCAGTGGGGCGGGCGGCTTTTGGACGTGCGCTTTCGTAACGATCTTCGGCCGGAACCCAATAGTCGGTCGACATCCACTGGCGCGTGCGATCGTGAGCGACGATTTTCGCCCCCGCCGCCGCGAACATTTCGTTGTTGCCCGTTTGATCCAGGTGATAGTGAGTGTTGAAGAGTGTCCGCACCTTGGCAGCGCCGGCGAAATCCTTGAGCGCGGCCATCAACTGCTCGCCGGATTTTGGAGCGCCGCTGTCGACGAGAACAAGCCCGTCGCCTGAGTTGAACGCCAGCACATTCGCTCCGCCGGCATCGAGCACGATTATTTTTTCCGAGAGGAGCTGCCGGGCGAATATTCTGCGTGCGGCCAGGACGCCAACTGCGCCGAGCTTCAATACGTCTCTTCTGTTCATCACACCCCCGCAATCGTGCCGGTGCTGTCGCCGAACCTGTCGCGTTCCAAACCCACCTTCTGCAACAGCGTCAGATGGAGATTTGCGATCGGGGTACGTTCCGGCAGCACGATGTGCTGGCCCACCAGCTTCATCTTTCCGGCGCCGCCGCCTACCACGATGTTCGGCTCCGGATAATTGTTATGCAGGTCGCTGTTGCTCATGTTCGACCCATACATGAAGATAGAGTGGTCAAGCAAACTTCCCTGCCCGTCCGGCGTTTCCGCCATCTTCTTCACAAACTCCGCGAACTTTTCCACGTGCCAGGTCTGGATCTTGACCAGCTTGTTGATTCTGTCAATGTCGTTGGCATGGTGAGATACGGGATGGAAGGAATCCGGAACGCCGATGTGGTTGTAGGTGCGGAGGGTGCCTTCAGCGACCATGACATACGTGGCGACGCGGGTGAGGCCGGCCTGAAACGCGAGCGCCAGCAGGTCGAACATCAATTTTACTTGTTCGTCGAATTTGTCCAGTTCGCCTGCCGGAGCATCGGGAATCTTAAAGCCCGAAAGATCCTTCGAGCTTGCCTTCTGGGTTCGGCGCTCGATCTCGCGAACGCTGTCCAGGTAGCCGTCGAGCACGGCACGGTCGCCGCTCCCCAGTTCGCCCTGGAGCTTCCTGGTGCGGTCCATCATAAGATCCAGCAGACTTCCCGTCTGCCGGTTAATTGCCGCGCGCTCCTGCGGCGTGTCGCCTTCCCCGAATAGCTCCAAAAAGACTTTTCGCGGATTGTACTCCATCGGCAGCGGCGAGTCCGCGTCGCGGAAAGACAGCGTGGTATAAGAGCCGCCGCCGCCCGCCGCCGCTTGCACCGTGGTCTCGGAGGCCAGTTCCAGAGACGGCAGCGGGGTGTCCTGGCCGATGAACTTGGCGATCACCTGATCGAGCGTGGTGGCCATGTGCGCCTTGGGACCGCCGGTATCCGGACGCGTGGCGCTGAGCCATGTCGCGGGATTGAACGTATGCACCGATCCCGCGGTAGCCGCGTTTTCTAAATTGCCGAAAGACGATATGTACTTCTTGTACGGTTCGAGCGAAGCGAGGATTGGGCTGAGCTTGAAATCGGCGCCAGAGCCGCTGGGCGTCCACTTGTCCATCGCGGGCCCGTGCGAGGTGTTGTACATGATGGCGCCGTGAGGGATGTAGAAGAAGGCGGCCCGCATCTTGGGAGCAGCTGCCGTTTGGGCCAGCGCAGTGGCGGCGGGGACCATCGCTTCGAGAAACGGCAGCGCCAGCTTTACTCCGGCGGCTTTCAGCACCGTTCTGCGGGCAATGTGTTTTTTCGTGATGAACATGGAATCTCCTAAAAAACGCTATTTGGCCGCAGATTAACACAGATAAACACTGATAACCCCTTTTGTATTGATCTCCGTCCATCCGTGTTCATATGTGGCTAATACCGTTTTGCTACCTGCGCTTCTTTCGTGGCCGGCGACGGACCCTGCCTGCGGAACGCATCCATATTTACAATTCCCAAAACAATGGAAGAAAACTTGTAATTATCCTTCGCGGCTCCGCGAACCACCGCGCGAACCTGCGGCATATCGAAGTATTCGAGCGGCCTGTTGAGAGCGTACATCATGAGCTTTTCGGTGAACGCCTCGGCGAACGTTGCCGGTCGCTGGACAAGCTGATCCCTGAGTTCCACAGCCCCGTTGATGGGGACGCCATTCGGCAGCACCGTCTTGGCGTCGATGGGAGCCTTCGCCTCGCGGTCCATGGTACGCCACTCGCCGATCGCATCGAAATTCTCCATAGCCAGCCCGGTGGGATCGATGACACCGTGGCACTGCCTGCAACTCGCCTTGTCGCGGTGCTGCTCCAGGCGCGCCCGCACCGTCTTCGGCGTCTCGCCTGCCTTTTGAGAAAGGTCGGTTGCGGTGTTTGCCGGAGGAGGCGTGGGGGGCGTGCCCAGCAGCTTGTCCAGCACCCACGCCCCGCGTAAAACGGGAGACGTGCGGTCGCCATACGAAGTCCGCAGCAGCACCGCACCCTTGCCCAGCAGGCCCGCCCGCTCATTTTCTGTGAGGGTGACCTCGCGGAACTGGGGGCCGACTACGCCGGGGACGCCATACAGGCGAGCCAGCTCCTCATTGAGAAACGTGTGGTTGGAGGTGAGGAGATCGATCACGCTGCGGTCTTCCAAAAGGATGCTACTGATGAACGCTTCGGCTTCTTTCGAAAAATCATGCCGGACTTGTTCATTGAAAATTGGGAACAACTTCGGATCGGGCTGCACCGCATCGAGAGTGGTGAGGTTCAGCCATTTCATCGCAAAACTGGTAACCAAGCTGGAGGCTTTGGGGTCGGCCAACATGCGCCTCACCTGCTTTTCGACCACTCCAGGCTTGCTTAATCCACCCGCCGCAGCGAGTGACAGCAGTTCTTCATCCGGACCCGTATTCCATAGGAAGAACGAAAGGCGGGAGGCCAGTTCCAGGTTGGTGAGAGCAAACTCGGAATTGGGAGGCGTGCCATCGGGCGCGCGAATGGCGCGGTAGAGAAAATCCGGGCTGGCCAGTACGGCCGTCACCACCTGCTCAATTCCCTGATCGAAGCTGCCGCCACCTTCGCGCCCGGCCTCGTAAAACGGCATGAGGCGGGCCACATCCTCGGAGGTGACCGGCCGGCGGAACGCGCGTCGCGCCAGGTGCTCGGTTATCTGCTTCGCGCAGGCGGGCCCGCCGATTTTGTGGGGGTCGCAGACAAAAATCAGGGCCCGGCTGGCAGTCTTAGAGACGCCAGTTGAATTGAATGGTCCAACGATTTCAATACCGTTGACAAGGCGCGCCATGCGGCCATTGCCTGTCCCGAAGCCGAGGACGCCAATGCCATTGAAACCGCCGGCAATGTTCTCGTCGGATTCCACGTGCGCGCGGTCGATAAATGCCACCACGACGTCGTGCACGCCGGCCTGCATTTCGACGGGAATCTTCGAGAACCGATCCATGATTGCGGTGCGTCCCTCAGCTCCCTTGTGATCCGCGATGGTGAGATCGGCAGGTCCGCCGATGGGTTTGCGGAACACGATCCGGCCGTCGATCATAATCACCAGCGTGCTCTCGTTCTCCATGGTGCTGGTGTACAGGCCCACCGAAAGGTCGGCGATAGTGATGCGATACTCACCGTCGGCGGGAAAGTTGTGCTTGAAACGCACGCCACCGCGGGTGCCCGGAGGCAGGGGCTCGTCGCTGTTCTGGTTTGCCGCGATGGAGTACGTCACATTCGAAACATGGCCGGCGGGATCGCCGATCGCCTGTTTCGCAACGTGCCGCGCGGCGGTAACGTACTGGTCGAGGAAGGCGGGGGAGACGCTCAAAGCGTCGGCAATGTTATCGAAGCCGTCTACCTGGATATCCTGAGGCAGGATGTCCTTCGGATTGACCTCCACACCCACCAAAGCTTTCACCGATGCGGCGTACTCGGTGCGGTTCAGACGCTGGATGGGAACATATCCTGCCGTCGGGCCGGCCTTCGGACCCTTAGCGTGAGAATCCAGCGTGTTCTCCATCCAGGCCGTGAACGAATCCACATCTTTTTGGGGCGGCTGGGGGTTGCCCGGCGGCGGCATCAAATGTCCACGCAGTTTGTGCAGAGCCTTCTCCCAAATGCGCGCATCATCCGCTGCGGCTTGGAGATCCAGGGCGTCCAACGCCAGGCCACCGATCTTCGCACGCGTCGAGTGACAGGTGAAGCAGTAGGTGGCGAGCATCGCGTGATACTGATCCGGTCCGCCCGTAGCCGGCGCACTCTTAGCCGAACCAGCTAAAGCGACGATCAGACCCGCGAGCGCCAATGATTTCCAGCCGGCTCTCATAATCAAGTCCTCTTTTATCACAAACGTGGCCGGACCTGGGAACTGGTACTTTTCCAGTACCTCCGGCAACGTAAATCGTTACCGACAGGCCATTTCGATCGCGCGGGGCGAATGGGATAAATAATGTATGGAAGCCGCCAAACGACAACGGCGAAGCGGGCACAGAAGAGTAGCCGACGCATCCGCGATCCACGTCGAGATGAAAGACGGCATGGGCGATTCGAACTGCGTGATCGCGAACCTGGTGGATGTCATCGGCGGAGGATGCGGCTTGGCGTTGACGACCATGCTCAAGCCCGGGTCCACCGTGGTCTTACGCGGCCAGTTCGGCGAGAATCGCACCCTGGAATACCTCAGAGCCGGGGTGAAATGGTGCATCGCAAACAGCGACGGCACGTTCCGCGCGGGACTGGAATTTCTGGACCACCGTTCCACTTTTGTATTGGATGAGGAACGGACCGACCGCGCAAATCCCGGCGCGCTGGACTGTTACGAAGTAATGCAATTGAGCCCCAACGCCGACGCGGAGACCATTTCTCGCGTCTACCGGCTGCTCGCTTTTCGTTACCATCCCGACAACACCGAAACCGGAAATAGTGAGATGTTCCTGCGGCTGTCGGAGGCGCACCAGATTCTGAGCGACCCTGAAAAGCGCGCCGGCTACGATGCGGCCCGCCGGGGTGGCAAGCGGGCTCCCAGTAAGAACTCGGGTGACGATCGGCAGAAGCGTAGAAACCTTGAGGTGGTGACGGCAGCGTACCTGGGATTTACGCCCCTGCAGCCCACCGTGTGTTGGGAAGGTTGAGCCGTGCCCAGACCCTCCCCTGCCTCTTAGACCCGCGGTCAAACTTCAAAAGCGATACTTCAGTCCGAATTGCAGATTCCGAGCGCCCGACGAGGTGTTCACTACGCCGGTCGGAATGCTGGCGGTGTATGCCGCATTGGTGCCGTACAGGGCGTTATTAATTCCGCCGCCCGGATACACATCCGTCGAATATCCGTTCACCGCGAAAATTGGACTGTTGAACGTGTTAATCGCCTCGAAAATGAACTGCAGCGAATGTTTCTCGGTGATCATAAACGTCTTGGTCAGGCTCATATCGACTTGCTTGATCCCGGGACCGCGCTCGGTGGAAATGCCACAAGTTCCGAGTTGCCCCGGCCCGGGAATCGACATCGTCGTGGGATCGAACCAGACGTACCCGCCGCCGACGAAATTCTTGTACGGCGTCGCGATGGAGGGCGAGTTGCAATCCGGACGGGGCTGGAAATAGGCGCCGGTGGGGTCGTAGCCGAACTGGATCATCGAAATCGGGAATCCGCCGTGTACCGTCACGATGGTGTCGTAGTGCCAACCGCCCAGAACGGCATTTACGAACTTGTTCGAATTGTTCCCGAATTGCTGCCCATGCCCGTAGGGCAAGGCATAATCCAGATAACCAGTCAATGAATTGGTAATATCGGCATCGCAATACCCATAATCCAGGCCGCGCACGTTATATACGTACGACTGGAACGCCACATCAGCGGTGGTCTGCGCCACTGCCAAGTTGCCATAGCGTCCGTAATAACCCTGATTATCGGTAAGGCATTTTCCCCAGGTATAGTTGAACTGGAAGTTCAGACCGTGCGATAACTGCTGGTGGACGAGGATCTGCAGAGCGTCGTAGTTCTGAACCGCCGTTGACGTGTTCAGCCGCTGCTGTCCGGTGCCGTCGAACTTCAGCGTGGGATTTCCCGCCAAATACGGACCGGGCTCGCTATACGGACCACCGGCCGGAGGATTCGGGATCAAAACATTCTGTCCCATGTCATAAATTGCAGCCAGATGATCGCTATGCTGTCCCACATAGGCCGCCTGCACCGTGAGCGCATGCGTCAACTGGCGCTGGATGGTCAGGTTCCACTGATTGGAAACCGCAGGGCGATAGTTGGGATCGGTGGCGTGAATGCGAACTCCCGCGAAGCAGGCCGCCGGCGCCGAGGTCACGTTTGCTACGGTACATGTGCCGCCCGTACCGAGCGCGCCGAAGCCTTGATCGAGCGTGATCTGATTGGCCGGAATCGCACCGTCGGTATTCGTTGCGCCCCACTGTCCCACCAGGTCGACGTTCCATGGAGCGTTGGTCGCCAGGCGATTGTATTCGCCCGTCCCCTCCTGGAAACTGGTCCGCCCGAATGCCGCGCGAATCACGGTCTTATCGTCCGGACTCCACGCCAGGCCGACCCGTGGAAGGAAATTCGCAATGCCGTTGTATTGGTTGTACAAAGCCCGGCTGTTCCCATCCACTCCCGCCAGCTCGATTTGTCCGGTATATTCGCCGAAATTGGTCATGCGATTGTCCACTTCATAAATCGGAGTGAAAAGCTGCCAGCGCAGACCGTAATTGAAGGTGAGATGCTTGCTGATGCGCCAGTCGTCCTGAATGAACGCGCCCAGCGCCTCATTGCGCTGCCCCACCGTTCCCGAGTAACCCTTGCCGTAAGCCATGTAGGACGGCAAACCCAGGAAGAAATCGGCAATCGAATTTCCCGTGTACGTTCCGCTGAAGCTGATCTGTCCGGCCGCGCCGTCGCTGGTGGTGGCTGGAACATAATTGTTGCGGTAGCGGTTCGCCGAAAATCCGAAGCGGATGCTATGCGCGCCCTTGGTCCACGTGGCAACGTCCGAGTACTGGATCGAGGTTTGGTGAAAAATCTCCGGCGCGTCGCTGGTGCCGTACGCGAACGGTCCATTGAGAGCCCCGCCGATCGCGGTGTTCGCGAAGGAGAGCCCGGGAAGATATTGCGTCGGCTGGCCAGGAATCAAGTTGGCGCCCGCGGTGGTGGATAGCCCCTGAATGTTTGCGTCGGCCGGAAAATAGTTCATTCCGATGCGAGCGTCGTTCACGAGAGTGGAGCTAAAGACACGCGTATAATCCAACACCGCCTGCTGGAGCGGAAAAATGTTGCTGCCGCTGCCGCTGTAAAGCAACGGCTGGCTGTTAATCGTGGGATTTTCGACATGCTGCTGCGAATATCGCGCCATAATGCGATCTTTGTCGTCCGGCACCCAATCCACTTTCATGTCGCCCTGATTTCCGTGCGTGAAGCTGTCTACGGAATTGCTCAAATTGTTGATGGTCCCATTGGCCTGTCCGGGAAGATTCGGCATCGGCAAGGCGTTAGCGATCTTCAGCGCCACGGTGCTGATGCCCGTAATGCAAGGATCCACACCCATGGTCTGCCCCGCTCCGCAAATCGCCGCGTCATTCAAATTGGAGGGCATCGGAATCCGGTTGCCGTTCTTATCCACCGCGCCTGGGTAATACAAAGTAAGTCCCAAATCCGTCAGATTGCCCGTCCTTTCCGCCGCCGTGAAGGTAGTTTTGGGCGATATGGTGGCCGGAAGATCGAAGCGCGATCCGTCATAATCGGCGAAAAAGAATAGTTTGTTTTTCTTGATGGGACCGCCCAAGGTGCCGCCGTATTCATTCCAGCGCTCGCGCGGGGTGGGCAGGCCGTTAAAATTATTCGACCATTCGTTGGCGTTGAAGAAATCGTTGCGCAGATACTCGTAGGCCGAGGCGTGAAATTGATTGGTGCCCGATTTCAGGTTCACGTTGATTACACCGCCCAGAAACTGTCCGAACTCAGTGCTCGGATTATTGGTGATCACCTGCATTTCCTGGATGGCTTCCGTGCTCGGAGAATAGGCCACATTGTTGTCGACAAACTCCTCGTTTTCCATTCCGTCCAGCAAATAGTAATTCGCCTGTTCGCGATTACCGTTCAAATTCGGCCGGGCCGAGTTGAACGTCTTTTGCCCGGCATTGAAGGACGCCGGGCTGATGGTTACCGCCCCCGGCGTCAGCAGCGTGAGCTGATTATAATTGCCAGTCTCCAGGGGCAAATTGGAAATGGCCGACGCATCCATCACTGAGCCTACCTCGGTGGTTTGCGTCTGCAGCGGCGGCGCAGTGGCAGTCACCTCCAGGGTTTGAGACACCTGCCCGATGGCCATGGTGAAATCGATCTTGGCCGTCTGATTTAGCTCCAGCATCACGCCCCCTCGCAACGAAGTCTGGAATCCGTTGGCTTCCACGCGCAACTCATACTCGCCGATGGGAAGCTGCGGGAAATTGTAGAGGCCTTCCGCATTGGTCTGGGTAATCAAGCTGGTGCCGCGCTGTGCGTCGGTAACCGTTACCTTGGCGCCCGCAACCGGAGCGTCCGACGGATCAGTCACCACTCCCGTGATGCCCCCAGTGGCCTGCTGCGCGCGCGTGGCGGGTGGGATCAACAGCGCCGTCACCACCATCCAGATCGTGCAAATAATTCGTCGCGATTCGCCTGTGCTCATATAGCCCCTTTCGATTTTCGTCTCCGGCTCTCGCCAATCGTGAACCCGAGATTCCATATTGTCCAGTTCACAACGGTTGCAGCCGCGTTACACCTAGGTTCATTACCTTATCGAACGCTTGTGATTTCAATCACTTGTTGCCGCTGCTGGAGGGCCGCTGCGCCGCGCCCGCCACTAAGATCCGCACGGGCCTCACAGCCGCCAGGATCACTTCGGCCGACGGTTTTTCCCTCTCGCTCAGCGCCGCCATCTGCCGTTCCATCCAACCTTTGGGCGGCGCTTGCCCCGATCGCAAATATTCCAAAGCCTGTAGACCAATTGTTCCTAAAACAGAAAGATTCTTCGACAGGCCCGCGAGTTCGCCGGCTGGCTGGAGCCGGGCGCCGTTCTCGGCCCATGCGGTCAGCATTGCCCGCAGTTCCGCCGTTTCTTTGGCTGAACCATCCGGCGTCGCCAACAGCTTGCGGGCGTCACGCTCCATACGCCGAACGCTCTCGCTTTCCGGCCTGGCCGCATCCACGAAACGGTTCAAAGGGACCAGGCTGGTATACTGCCGTGCATCGCGCCGTCCCTCGATTCCCAACGCTTCGGAAGCGTCCGCTAAAATGCGCAGCGAACCCGCCGCCTGTTCTCCGGCCAGCCGTTCCAGCATCGGTTCGTAATTCACGCGATGTTCCAGGCCGACCCAATCCAGCATCCGGCTCACCACTTCGAGCCGCCCATACATGGAGTCCACATCCGTCACCGTCGGCGGGGACCACAACCGTTCCGCGATAGCCGCCGCGCTCGGCCAAACTCGCGAGTCGATGGTTTCGGCATCCACATATTCCGACCACATGCACGCCTCGCCGCCCAGTATTCGCGCCTTCTGCTCCGGGTTCAATTCGCTCGCCGCTCCGCTCAGCGGATCGACGGCGTAATAAAGGCCCGCCGGCTGCAAATGATCCAGGTAATATCCGAACGACAGTATCCCGCGAAATCCCGCGCGCGCGACATCCGCCAGCGACGCTTGCCCGCGCCAGGATTGAATCACCGTCGCGTGGGCCAACCCGGCATCAAACGCCTCATCCCAGCCGATCATCGTCTTGCCGTATTTGGCAAGAATTTTTGCGATCCGGCGGTTGAAGTAACCCTGAATAGCCCGCGCGTCTTTCAGCCCTTTGCTCGCGGCCCAGGACTGAATCGCGCCCGATTGATTCCACTGAGTGGCGTCCACCTCGTCCCCGCCAATGTGAAAATAGGGGTCCGGAAACAGCGCCACCATCTCGCCCAGAAACTCGTCCAGAAATTCGTAGGTCTGTGGCCGCGAAGGGTTCATCAGAGGCTGAAAAATCCCCCACTTGCGCTCGATCTGGTAAGGACCCGGAGCGCTCGCCAGTTCCGGATAACCCACAAACCAACTCGTAGTGTGTCCAGGCATGTCGAACTCCGGAATCACGCGAATCCCCCGATCCCGCGCATACTCCACCACCTGCCGCACCTCGTTTTGAGTATAGAAATGACCATCCGAACCGAGCCCCTGCAAACGTGGGAAGCGTCGGCTCTCCACGCGAAATCCCTGATCGTCGGACAGGTGCCAATGAAAAACGTTCAGCTTCACCGCCGCCATGGCGTCCAGGTTGCGTAAGATAACGGCCACCGGCATCCAGTGGCGCGAAACATCCAGCATCAAGCCGCGCCATGCAAATCGCGGGCGGTCGTCGATGTGAACCGTGCGGGCCTCGAACCCATCCGGACCCAAATCAATCCATTCGGCAAATGTTTCCATGCCCCTGAGCGCCCCGCTCACGGTGTTGGCGGCGATCCGGGCGTCTTGGGCGGACACATCCATCCGGTATGACTCATCCTCGCCGAGCTCCGGATATTCCGGTGCGGCGCCGCGGCATTCGATCGAGAGCACAGTTTTTCCGCCCCGAATCGGGATGCCTGTTTGACGTGAAAGTCGCACCACGAATCGCCGGATGGCCCGATCCAACCGGGCATCGGAATATCCGCGCGTTTCGACGGCAAAACTCGAGTCGATCTTGAGCACTCCCGTGCCAGGGACAACAGTTTGAGGCATTGGCATCAACGCGGCAAACGCGGGGGCCACGGCAAGAAGCCCCACCAGAATTCTCATTGACTGACGACTCCCCATCCGCGCCGCGACAAATCGAACCAGATGACGGCTCCACCAGCCGCGCCCATCGCCAACAGTCCGAACCCTAAACCGATCTCGCCCAGCAGCAGCTTCCCGACGCCGAAGAGCGCTCCATAAATCAGCGCGCAGCCGCAAATCCAGTCGAGCGCGTCAAACCAGCAGTTGCCCGTGCTTACCACCTCCGGCGCCATCTCGCTCACCGGTTTCCAGCCGATCCGTGAGGGCCGGACCCTCCGATAAAAACTCACTAGCGTATCTTTGGTTTCCGGCCGCGTCAGGAACGTCACCGCCACCCACACCACGGTCGTGATGGAAACGGTCAGGATCATGATCCAGGCGAAATCGATCGGTTTGTCGGTATCCATCCCCCATGCCGTCTGCAGCGCGAGCGACGTTACGGCGGCCGCGATCATGGCCGAAATCTCGCTCCAGGCGTTGATCCGCCACCAGTACCAGCGGAGCAACAGCACGGAGCCGGTGCCTGCGCCCGTCGCCAGCAGCATCTTCCACGCCCCGCCGATGGAGCCCAGATAAAACGTCACCACGGCCGACACAATCGTCAGCAGCACTGTAGTCCATCGGGAAACCCACACGTAATGCCGGTCATCCGCCTTTTTTCGCACGAATCGGCGGTAGAAATCGTTCACCACATAACTGGCGCCCCAGTTCAATTGGGTCGCGATGGTGGACATGTAAGCGGCCGCGAACGCCGCCAGCATCACTCCGCGTAGCGACGGCGGCAGGTACACGATCATCACTCGCACATACCCCGATTCCGCATCCTGCAATCCCGGAAAGACCACCAGCGACACCAGCGCCACAAGAATCCAGGGCCACGGCCGCAGCGCGTAATTGGCGATGTTGAACCACAATGTCGCGAGCAGCGAATTCTTTTCGTCCTTGGCCGAGAACATCCGCTGTGCAATGTATCCGCCGCCGCCCGGCTCCGCGCCCGGATACCAACTGGCCCACCAGTTGAGCGAAATGTAGACCAGAAAGGTCATCATCGGCATCCACGGCGAGGTGAGGTCTGGAATGAAACTCAATACCGATCCCGCGTGCGCCCCACGCGCCTGGTCGAGGGCCGCGAGCTTGGTCTTGAGGGCCTCCATTCCACCTACTGCGTGAACGGCGGCGACGGCCAGCACGATCACCATGGTCATCTTGACGACGAACTGCAACAGGTCCGTCACCAGCACGCCCCACAATCCCGAGAGCGCCGAAATAAACGATGTGATCGCGATCAGCCCCAGCACAATGCCGAGCGCCTGCACGCGCGTCACGCCGAGCGCCAGCATCAGAATCTTCACCATGGCCAGGTTCACCCAGCCGAGCACGATGCAGTTCACCGGCACGCCCAGATACAAGGCCCGAAACCCGCGCAAAAACGCCGCCGGCCGCCCCGAATACCGGATCTCGGTGAACTCGATGTCGGTCATCACGCCGCTACGCCGCCACAATCGCGCGTAGAAAAAAACCGTGAGCATTCCACCTGAAACAAAGCTCCACCAGAGCCAGTTCCCGGCGATCCCCCCGCGCGCCACCATCCCGGTGACCGCCAGCGGAGTGTCGGCGGCGAAAGTTGTGGCCACCATCGACGTTCCAGCCAGCCACCACGGCACATTGCGGCCCGAGAGAAAAAACTCGTCGACGCTTTTGCCGGCGCGCGCCCGGTAATAAAACCCGACGGCCGCGTTGGCCACGAAGTACAGCGCGATCCATACCCAATCCAGCCACGTCAGTGCCATGCGCTACATGGTCCGGGTGATCTTGTGCAATGTGCGCGGCAAGTCCGGATTCAATCCCTTCAGCGCCGCTAAATGTCCGGCGAACAATTGGGCCGGAACGATATAAGGAATGGGCGTATACAAATCCTCCTCCGCCGAGCCCCGCCCCGGCGCTTCTGGAATCTGAATCAATCGCGCAGCCTTGCCGCGCGCCCCGGTATTGCGCGCATCCGTGATCACCAGCGTCTCGGCCTTCAGCTCCTGCAACCGGTCCAGCACGCATGCCATCGATTCCCAGGTAACTCCCGCGGGCGCGAACACGAACACAGGAAAGGCGCGTTCCACCAGCGCGATCGGCCCGTGCATCAGATCCGCCGCGGAAAACCGCTCCGCTACCACGTAGCAGGTTTCCATCAACTTGAGCCCGAACTCGAGCGCATTGGCGTAATTCAACCCGCGCCCGACGGTCACCGCGCGCTGCATGAAGAAATACCGCTCCACCAGCGCTTCGATGTCTTCCTCCAGTTCCAGAACGCGGCGCACCCATTCGGGAATCTTTCGCAGCTGCTCCAATTCGATGCCGCCATTCAGCGCGTAGGCCACCAAGTACAGAGCCAGCAACTGGCAGGTGTATGTTTTGGTGGCGGCGACGCTGATCTCTTTTCCCGCCTCGATCAGCAGGGGAAATTCGACAATTCCCGCCATCGCGCTCGCCGCCGTGTTCGTAATTCCGATGGTTGTCGCGCCCTGCCGGCGCGCATCTTCGAGCACCGCATTGGTGTCGGTGGATTCACCCGATTGCGAAATCCCGATCACCACCACGTCGTGGAGGTCAACCTGACGTCCGTAAAGAGTCAGGATCGACGGCGCGGCCAGCGAAACCGGGATCCGGGTTGAAATTTCGATCAGGTAGCGCCCGAACTGCGCGGCGTTGTCCGAAGTTCCACGCGCCACCAGCACGATCAGCCGCGGCCGCCGATTGCGAAAATGTCCGCGCAGCTCTTCGGCCATCGCCATTCCACTGCGCAGCGTCTGGGTCAGCGCCTCGGGCTGATCCCTGATTTCCTCAACCATTTTCGACATGTCAATCAACGTGGAAACATTTCGTCCAGCTCGTTCGACTTTGGCTTCCGGCCGTATTCGGAGATCTGGAACGCCTCCGCATGCCGGATCCCCGCCGCAGCTTCCGCCCCATATCTCTTAATCAGCGCTGCTCGCGTACACCCGCTAGGCTCCCGGCTCCAGGTGGAGTCCAACCACTTTCGCCGTTGGGCGGCATCGTCGGGAACCCCCACGCCATCAACCCAGGGAAGCCATTCGTAGACCTGCGATCGATGTGCGTCCAGCGCATCCAGCTTGCGCTCCCACACGTCGTCGATGCTCACCGCGATATCGGCGGCGAAGGGTACCGGCGTTTGAAACACGTCCTCCAGGTAAAAGAACGCCGGATTCCGCCGGAGCGCCGGCGTGTCCGGGCACACATACGGCACCATCACCAGGTACGCCGAATCCTGGACCAACTGGCCGGTGGAGCGATGGTCCGGATGGTAATCCCAGGGTCGATGGGTGATCACGACATCGGCTTTCCAAGCCCGGATCTGCCGGACCACGTCAAGCCTGGCCGCAATGGACGGTACCAGTTGCCCATCCGGATTTTGCAAAACCTCGGTTGCCGCAATTCCCAGCCGGCGCGCCGCCTCCTGTGCTTCGCATTGACGGATGGCAACCAGCTTCGGACCCGGATACAAATGATGTCCCGCTTCGCCGTTGGTCACGGATACGAATTTGACCGCGTCGCCCCGGGCCGCGAGTTTAGCCGCTGTCCCTCCGAACTCAATCTCGCAATCGTCGGGATGCGCGCCGATACAAATCACCCTCACCGTTAAATCCTGGGGCCGTCGGGATGGTCTGTCCAGTTCGCAACCGTTGCGCCGGGCGTTATGCGCCGTTCACTACCGGATCGAACGTGCTTGTTTTGAATTCGTTGCGTGCTACAATCGATTCCAGCTTTCACAGGGGGTTTCAGGATGACCCAGGGAGCGGCTCCGGGGGCGTCCCAGCATGACAATCGAGTGCTGGAAGAATCGGTTCGCCAGGAATTGAACCGGGTACTTTCCAGTCACGAATTCCATTCGAGCAAGCGCAGCCAGGATTTTATCCGCTACGTGGTGGAGCATACTCTGGCCGGGCGGGCCGACATGCTCAAAGAGCGGACCATCGGCATCGACGTCTTCGGCCGCTCCACCAGCTATGAACCGAGTGACGATGCCACGGTCCGGGTAAAGGCGGGCGAAGTCCGCAAACGGCTGGGTCTTTACTACGCCGGTCAAGGCGCTACGGATCCGGTTCGCATAGAGCTACCGCCGGGCACCTACGTCCCTGAATTCCGCTGGACCAATGTTGCGGAGGAAGCGACGCCGCCTGAAGCGCCCCCGGCGCCGGTTGCCAAGCCGCGGCGAACTTTACGAAAGAATTGGCAAGCCTGGATACCATTGTCGCTCGGGATCCTTGCCATCGTCGCCATCGGATGGTGGCTTGCACGCGGGCGCTCGCCCGCCACGGCGCTCGACGAATTTTGGTCGCCCGTGCTGACCGGCACCGCACCGGTCTCGGTCTGCGCCGCATACGTTCCGGTCTACGGCCTGAATCGCGATGCGGGAGATGCCACGCGTCCCGAGGATTTTGTTCTGCTGACCGACCAGTTTGTCGGCGGAGGCGACCTGCTGGCCACCGCGCGCCTGTCGGCCATGCTGACGCGCATGCAGCGTCCTTATACTCTGAGACTCGGCAATGATGTCTCTTTCGGCGATCTGCGGTCGGCGCCCGCCATCCTGGTAGGCTATTCCTACACTCGCTGGAAAGAGATCTCGAGCGATTTGCGCTACTTTATCGAAGTTTCCAAAAGCCGCGTGGGAATCACCGATAACGGCAAGCCGACACCCTGGACCATCGCCGCGCTCCCCGCCGATCGAAGAACCAATGAAGACTACGCCATCGTCACGCGCGTTTTTCATCCCGACACGCACGCCATGCTGGTGGAGATCGCGGGGATTACACAGTACGGCACGGATGCCGCGGCGGAGCTGGTGACCAATTCCGATGTACTCGCCGAAGCGGTTCGAGGTGCGCCGCGGGATTGGCAAAAGAAAAATTTGCAGCTGGTCTTACACGTGAAGGTGATCGCCGGAACGCCGAGTTCGCCCAAAGTGCTGGGCGCATATTATTGGTGAAGTTCGGCTCTTGGCGACCCCTCCTCCCCATGTATCCGATTACAATTCCTGACACATCCGCCCGGAACTGCATGCCTCGTTAGAACTAGTAACAGAAGTTTGCAAGCTGAGTCTCTTTTTTGTAGGGCAGTTCTTAGGATGCGGCGGTAAGGCGCGCCGCGCGTCCAATCTTCGTGTGTCCGGGGGGGATGAAAAGGGCAATGAATGGGGCAGGAAAACGATAAAGGCGTGGAACCGGACCCGGGGCCGGGCAGTACTACCGAAACACCTGATTCCCACTCGGATCACCCGCATAACGGCCACCCGCCGGAAGAACAGAAGCTGCTGGAGCCGCCGACAGTTCCTTCGGAACAGAAGCTGCTGCCTCCCCCCAACCATGAGGCCGCACACGCAGACCAAGAGAAGGAGCCTAAGAAACCACGGCGTCGCAAGCTGTTCTGGGCGGCGCTGGCGGCGCTCGCGATCCTGGCGATTTTAATCGTTTACCATCTGCGTGCCACCGCCGAAAAGGCCAGCGCGGGAGCCAAGGCCAAGCAGCAGGCGGCAGCCGGCGCAGCCATCACCATTGGCCAGTCGAGAACCGGGAACATCAGTATTTTTGTCGACGCGCTGGGCACCGTAACGCCCATCTACACGGTCACGCTCTACAGCCAGATTACCGGCCAGGTCATCGAGGTGCACTACCACGAGGGTCAAATCGTAAACAAAGGCGATCCACTCGTCGACATCGATCCTCGTCCGTACCAAAGCACCCTCACACAGGCCGAGGGAACCCTGGAGCACGACCAAGGACTGCTCGCGGAAGCGGTAATGGATTTGAACCGCTACAAAGCAGCGCTGGACCGCAACGCCATTGCCAGGCAGCAGTACGAAGATCAGGAACAGGTTGTAGTTCAGGACCGGGGAACCGTCAAGGCCGACCAGGGCACCGTGGACTATGACAAAGTGCAGCTTTCCTACTGCCATATCGTCTCCCCAATCACCGGGCGCGTAGGGCTCCGTTTGGTGGACCCCGGCAACACCGTTTTCGCGGGCAGCGCTTCCACCCTGGTGGTGATCACGCAGCTGCAGCCGATCACGATTGTATTTAACGTTTCAGAAGACGATCTGCCCCAAGTGGAGGCGCAACTCAAGGGCGGGCGCACGCTGGAAGTGGGCGCCTTCGATCGTTCCTTCAACAAGAAGATCGATAGCGGAAAGCTCACGTCTCTCGATAACGAAGTGGACACCACCACGGGCACCGTGAAATTCCGGGCGACGTTTCCCAACAAGAATCTTTCGCTCTATCCCAACCAGTTCGTCAACGCGCAGCTGCTGCTGAAGACGTTGACAAAAGTCACGCTGGTTCCCAACGCCGCCGTGCAGCAAAACGGCACGAACGCTTTCGTGTACATTGTCAAACCCGGAAACACGGTGGGGGTTCAGCAGGTCAAGGTATTGACCACCAGCGATCAAGAGACGGCAGTCACAGGGCTGAATGCCGGCGTGAAGGTGGCAACCAGCGGATTCGACCGCCTGGAAAACGGCGTTTCGGTAACGGTTCGCGGCCAGCGGGGCGGAAGCAACTCGTCCACGGGCGGTAGCACCAACACAGCCCCATGAATCCTTCCCGAATATTCATTCTGCGTCCCGTTGCGACTGCGCTGCTAATGGTGGCGCTGTTCTTGGCGGGGGGAGTCGCATTTTTCCAACTGCCGATCTCCGCACTTCCCGAGGTGGATTATCCCACTATTCAGGTGCTCACCTTTTACCCGGGCGCTAGTCCCGATGTAGTGGCGTCCGCCGTCACTGCTCCACTCGAGCGGCAATTCGGCGAGGTGGCGGGGCTCAGCCAAATGACATCCACCAGCGCAGGCGGCGTGTCGGTAATCGTGATGGAGTTCCAGCTCAGCCTGGACATCGATGTGGCCGAGCAGGAGGTGCAAGCGGCCATTAACGCGGCTCAAAGCTACTTGCCGGCCAACTTGCCGACGCCTCCGGTCTACAGCAAATCCAATCCGGCCGACGCGCCGGTGTTGACGCTGGCGCTGACGTCGGACGAAATACCTCTGTCGCAAGTCGAGGATTTGGCGGATACGCGCCTGTCTCCCAAGATCTCGCAGATTTCCGGAGTGGGCCTGGTGAGCATCTCCGGCGGCCAGAAGCCCGCGGTCCGCATTCAAGCGAATCCCACCGCCTTGTCGGCCTACGGGATCAATCTGGAAGACCTGCGCAACTCGCTTACTGGAAACAGCCTCAATTCCGCCAAGGGAAATTTCGACGGCCCGTCGCAGGATTACACCATCAACGCCAATGATCAGTTGCTGACCAGCAGCGCCTACAAATCCGTGGTGGTGGCCTATCGCAACGGAGCTCCCGTGATGCTCAACGACGTCGCCCACGTTATCGATGGCGTGGAAAACAGCAAGCTCGCCGCCTGGATGAACCAAACGCCGGCCGTGATCCTGAACATCCAACGGCAGCCCGGAGCGAACACCATCACGGTGGTGAACAGCATCGAGAAGCTGCTGCCGCAACTGGAGAGCACGCTTCCGCGCGCCGTGCACGTACAGGTGGTCACGGACCGCACGGTGTCGATTCGCGCCTCGGTGAGCGACGTGGAGTTTGAGTTGCTTCTGACCATCGGCCTGGTCGTAATGGTCATCTTCCTCTTCTTGCGCAGCATACCGGGCACCATCATTCCAAGCGTCGCAGTACCGCTCTCGCTGGTGGGAACCTTCGGTGTGATGTACATGGTGGGTTACAGCCTGAACAACCTGACGATGATGGCGCTGACTATCTCTACCGGCTTCGTGGTGGACGACGCCATTGTCATGATCGAAAATATTTCGCGCTTTATCGAAGAGGGAGAAAATCCGCTCCGGGCGGCTTTGAAGGGCTCCGCGCAGATCGGCTTTACGATTCTATCTTTGACGGTTTCGCTGATCGCCGTTCTGATTCCGCTCCTGTTCATGGGCGATATTGCAGGCCGCCTATTCCGGCAGTTCGCTGTGACGCTGGCGGTGACCATCATTCTCTCCGCGTTCGTCTCTTTGACGCTCACGCCCATGATGTCCGCGCGTCTGCTGCGCTACACGCCTCCGGAAAGGCAGGGCCGCTTCTACCGGGTCTCCGAGCGTGCATTCGAGAGAATCATTGCGTTCTACGGACGCACGCTGAAGGTGGTTCTTCGCTATCAGACCATTACCCTGCTGATAGCGGCCGCCACTCTGGTGCTGACCGTCATCCTCTATAGCACCATTCCAAAAGGCTTTTTCCCCACGCAGGACACTGGCATCATCCAGGGCATTTCGCAGGCCTCCGCTTCCACCTCTTTCCAAGCCATGACTCAAATGCAACAGGAATTGGCGAAAGTACTGCTGGCCGATCCGGCGGTCCTGAATATTTCATCTTTCATCGGAGCGGATGGAACCAACACCACGCTGAACAGCGGACGCATCCAAATCACGCTGAAGCCGCTCGAACAGCGCCACATTTCCTCCACCCAGTTGATTCAGCGGCTGGGGCCGAAACTGGCCCAGGTGCAGGGGATCAAGCTGTATATGCAGCCGGTGCAGGATTTGACCGTCGACGACACCGTCAGCCGCACCGAGTATCAATACACGCTCGAAGATCCCAACCAGGCGGAACTAAATTCGGTGGTCCACGACCTGATGGCGCGCCTGAAGCAGCTTCCTCAACTCGCCGACGTAGTAACCGATCAACAATTGGGTGGCTTGGCCACGTCGGTGTCAATCGATCGCGCCACGGCCTCCCGCTTCGGTATTACGCCCTCCACCATCGACAACACGCTGTACGACGCGTTCGGGCAGCGCCAAATCAACACGCTGTACACGCAATTGAATCAGTATCATGTCATTCTGGAAACGGATCCGCTGTTTCAGCGCAACCCGCAAAAGCTGCACGATATCTACATCCAATCTTCTTTGACGAGCGGCACGGCTTCCGAGACGACCACCAACACGGCCGGCTCGTCGTCGGGAGCCGGATCCGGCGTGGTCACAGCCACCGGCAACGCGATGTTGAGCCCTTCTTCCACGGCCGGCGTTTCAGCGCCTGTCTCTACAACGTCGGCCTTGGCCTCCGGCAATGTCAGCACTACCACGGCAGCATCCAGCGTCGCTTCGACGTCGGCGCTTTCGCCGTCCTCTACCGCCACCGCGACGTCAACCGTTTTGTCGAGCGCCAGCATCTCCAGCAACATATCGTCGAGCGCGACGACATCGCTCGCGGGAACATCGCGCTCATCGTCCACCAGCAACGCCGCCGAAGGAGCCTCGGGCGGTGGCGCGGCGGGAAGCACTACTGCGAGCACCCTGCAAACGCCGGTCCCCCTGAGCACGTTCACCGAGATAAAGACCCAGAGCGAGGCGCTCTCCATCGCTCACCAGGGCCAGTTCCCGGCCGTGACCATTTCATTCAATCTGGGCGATGGATATTCGTTAGGACAAGCACTGGACGCCATGAAAAAAGTCATCGCGCAGTCCAAGCTGCCGGCCAGCGTGATTGCCAACTATCAGGGAACGGCTGCCGCCTTCGAGGGGTCGCTGTCGAATGAGGGCTTGCTGGTGCTGGCAGCTCTGGTGACCGTATACATCGTTCTGGGCGTGTTGTACGAGAGCTTTGTGCATCCGATCACGATTCTTTCGACGCTGCCATCGGCGGGCGTGGGCGCGCTGCTTGCGCTGGAGCTCTTCCACCTGGACCTCGACATCGTCGCCATCATCGGAATCATCCTTCTCATCGGCATCGTGAAGAAGAACGGCATCATGATGGTGGACTTCGCGCTGGAGGCCGAGCGCACCGGCGGCAAGAATGCCACCGACGCAATCTATCAGGCGTCTCTGCTGCGCTTCCGCCCCATCATGATGACTACCATGGCGGCGCTGCTCAGCGGCCTTCCTCTGGCTTTCGGGACCGGCCTTGGATCCGAACTGCGGCGCCGCTGGGTGTTGCGATGGTGGGCGGGCTTATCTTTAGCCAGGTGCTGACCCTCTACACCACTCCCGTCATTTATATCTTTTTCGACAATCTCGGAGCGCGATTCGCGCATCGGCGTACCAGCAGAACGACGCGACGGCAACCGGAGACCAACCCGGCATGAATCCATCGCGCATTTTCATCGAACGGCCGGTCGCCACCACGCTGCTGACAGTGGCCGTGGCGATTGCCGGAGCCATCGCCTTTGTTGTGCTGCCGGTATCCCCGCTTCCGCAAGTAGATTTTCCGACCATCACCGTGGCAGCGTCGCTTCCCGGCGCAAGTCCGGACATCATGGCGTCTTCCATCGCCACTCCGCTCGAACGGCAGTTCGCGCACATTGCCGGCGTCACCGAAATGACGTCTTCGAGCACGCTGGGCACAACCGGCGTGACGCTGCAGTTCGATCTAAGCCGCGATATCAACGGCGCGGCGCGCGATGTGGAGGCCGGCATCAATGCGGCGCGCACGTATCTTCCGGCGAACCTGCCCGCCAATCCGACCTATCGCAAGGTGAACCCGGCCGATTCGCCGATCATGGTGCTCGGCCTGCAATCGGACATTTACGACGTCCCCGAACTTTACGACGAGGCGTCCACGGTAATGGAGCAGCGCATATCGCAGATTTCTGGCGTCGGCGAAGTGCTGGTGGTGGGCGCGTCGCTGCCGGCCGTGCGCATTGAGCTCAATCCCAACCAGGTTGCCAGCTACGGAATCAGTCTGCCTGCGGTGCAGCAGGTGGTGGCGGGCCAAAATTCGGATTTGGCAAAGGGCCAGTTCTCCAACGGCGACCAGACCACCGACATCGTGGCGAACGATCAGATCTCAAAGGCCGCCCAGTACAAGCCGCTGGTGGTGGGTTATCACAATGGAGGAGCGGTCCGGCTGCAGGACATTGCCGACGTAATCGACTCGCAGCAATCGGTGCGCCAAGCCGGCTTCCTGAACGGCAAACCCTCCGTCAACATGATTATCTTCCGGCAGCCGGGAGCCAACATCATTACCACCGTGGATCTGATCAAAGCGGCCCTTCCGTCCCTGCAGGCCACCATCAAGCGCGGACAGCATCTGGTCACAATCCTGGACCGCACGCTCACCATACGGGCCGCCGTGTCCGATATCGAGCGAACGCTCGTCATCTCGGTGTTGCTGGTGATTGCCGTGGTGTTCATCTTTCTGCGCAATGTCCGCGCCACTTTCGTTCCGGCCGTGGCCGTTCCGGTATCGCTCATCGGAACTTGCGCCATCATGTACCTGGCCGGTTTTTCGCTCGACAACCTGTCGCTGATGGCGCTGGCGATCGCGAGCGGTTTCGTGGTGGACGACGCGATTGTGGTGATGGAAAATATCACGCGGCATCTGGAAGCGGGGATGACGCCCATCCAGGCGGCCTTGCGGGGCGCCAAGGAGATCGGCTTCACTGTTTTTTCCATCAGCATTTCGTTGATTGCCGTGTTCATTCCTATTCTTATGATGGGCGGCATCATTGGACGGCTGTTTCGCGAGTTCGCCATAACGCTCTCCGCCGCGATTTTCGTCTCGATGGTGGTGTCGCTTACCACCACTCCCATGATGTGCGGGCGCGTTCTGATTCCGGACAAAGATATCCGGCATGGCAGGCTCTACGCGACCAGCGAGCGCGCGTTCAACACTATTTTGAGCGGATATAAGAGCAGCTTGAACTGGGTGCTGGATCATCCCGCTCTGATCTTGTTGATCTTTGTAGCGACGCTCGGGCTAAATGTCTTTCTGATCGACAAAATCCCCAAGGGATTTTTCCCGCTGGAGGATACCGGCGTCATTCAGGGCGGAATGCAGGGGCCGCAAGACAGCTCCTTCTATGCCATGGAGAAAGCCGTGAAGCAGTCGGTGGACATCGTCAAGGCCGACCCCGGCGTCGAGAACGTGATGGGATTCACCGGCGGGCAAGGCGCCACCAACACGGGCAATGAGTTCATCGCGCTAAAGCCGTTGAACGAGCGCAAGGTCAGCGCCGAGCAAATCATTAACCGGCTGCGGCCAAAGCTGGCGCGCATCCCTGGCGCCGCTACTTTTTTGCAACCCGTTCAGGACATCCGCATCGGCGGACGGCAAGCCAACGCAGGGTATCAATACACGCTGCAAGCCGAGACTACCCAGGATCTCCAGAAATATGGACCCCTGCTTCTGGCGCAGTTACGCCATGCTCCCGGCTTCCAGGACGTGAACACAGACCAGCAAAATAATGGCCTGCAGGCCTTGCTGACGTACGACCGAGCCACCGCGGCGCGCCTGGGCCTGACGCCGCAAGTGCTCGACAACACGCTGTACGATGCGTTCGGACAAGCCGAGGTCTCCACCATTCTTACGCCATTGAATCAATACTACGTGGTAATGGAAGTAGCGCCGAAATACTGGCAATCGCCCGAAGGGCTGAAGCAGACCTATCTGATCCAAAATTCAGGCGGAGGCGCCATTCCTCTCGACGCCGTGGCCAAATACGCGCCTTCCACGTCGCCGCTAGCGGTGAATCACACCGGGCTTTTTCCTTCGGTAACGGTATCGTTCAATCTCGCGCCCGGCGTCTCGCTCGGCCAGGCGACGCAAGAAATCAACTCTATCCAGCAGAAGCTCAACATGCCCGCCACCATCCACGGTGAGTTCGCCGGAACGCTGCAGGCTTTCGAGCAATCGTTGACCACCGAACCGTACCTCATCGCGACCGCGCTGGCCGCCGTGTACATCGTGCTGGGGGTGCTTTATGAAAGCCTCGTGCATCCGATTACCATCCTTTCTACGCTTCCACCGGCTAGCGTGGGCGCCATTCTCGCATTGCTGATCACGAAATCGGAACTGGACGTGATGTCGATTATCGGTATCATTCTCCTCATCGGAATCGTGAAAAAGAATGCGATTATGATGATCGACTTCGCGCTGAACGCGGAGCGCGTCGAGGGCAAAAACACCCGCGACTCGATTTTCGAAGCTTCGACGCTGCGATTCCGCCCGATCATGATGACCACCATGGCCGCGCTCTTTGGCGCTGTACCCCTGGCTCTTGGGACGGGCATGGGATCGGAACTGCGCCGGCCCCTCGGAATCTCGATTATCGGCGGCCTGATCGTCAGCCAGATACTCACGCTCTACACCACGCCCGTCATTTATCTGTTCATGGACACTATGCGCCTGAAGCTGAAAGGCGAAAACCGTGCGCCCGCGCTCAGACCGGAAGAGGCTACGCAATGACAAATCCAGGACGGTTGAAATTATGCGCGGCGAGCCTGGCACTCATGCTCGGCGGATGCACGATCGGTCCGAAGTACAACCCGCCCGCCACGCCCGCGCCGCCGGCTTTCAAAGAGTCGGCTCCGGCAGCTTACAAATCCTCGCTGCCCGGCACCTGGCAGCCGGCCCGCCCACAGGACGCGGTGCTGAAGGGCAAATGGTGGGAGATGTTCAACGAGCCGGAACTGAATGCGCTCGAAGATCAACTGGATATCAATAACCAGAATATCGCGCAGTATTTTCAGAACTTCATGGCGGCGCGGGCACAGGTGGGCGAGGCGCGCTCGCAGTACTTCCCCACGGTGACGGCGAATCCCACTTACACCAAGACCGGCACGGGCGGCGGCGCGGCGGTCACTAACTCGACCACCGGCGTTACATCGACAACTTCGGCCGTTAGTTACTCCGCTATGACCTTGCCGATCGACGTTTCCTGGGAACCGGACCTGTGGGGCCGCGTCCGGAATACGGTTCGCGAATATCAGAACGCCGCCCAGGTGAGCGCAGCGGATCTGGAAAACGAGCGCCTGACCGAGCAGGCCGATCTGGCCGAGTATTATTTCCAGCTGCGCGGACAGGACACCTTGCAGGATGTGCTGGATCGGACCATCCAGGCCGATCGCGAATCGCTCAACCTGACGCGCTCGCTGTATGAAACCGGCATCGACAGCCAGGAGGACGTTGCCGAGGCAGAAGTGACGCTGGCGGAAGCGGAAGAGGCGGGAGCCGGCAATGCCACCAACCGCGCTATCTATGAGCATGCCATCGCGATGCTGATCGGCAAGCCGGCGTCGGAGTTTTCCATGCCGGTGAAGAAACTGACCACGCCCGTACCGCCAATTCCGGTCGGCGTTCCTTCCGATCTGCTGCAACGGCGTCCCGATATTGCGGCTGCGGAGCGTACCATGGCCGCGGCGAACGCGCTGATTGGCGTTGAGAAAACCGCCTACTATCCCACGGTCAGCTTAACCGGAAGCGGCGGCCTGGAAGGACCTCTGAAGGCGCTGTTTTCGGTTCCGTCGCTGTTTTGGTCGCTGGGCGCGGCGGCGTCGGAAACGATCTTCGACGCCGGGCTGCGAAAATCCACCGTGGCGCAGTACACGGCGCAGTATAACGCCGATGTCGCTTCCTACAAACAGAGCGTGCTCACGGCGTTCCAGCAGGTGGAAGATTACATTGCGACACTGCGCGTAACGTCGGATCAGATCACCCGTCAAAATATAGCAGTAGACGCTGCCGGGAGATACGTGAAAATCGCCACCGCGCGCTACGAGACCGGCCTTGATCCTTACCTGAATGTGATGACGGCGCAGCTTACGCTGTTGAGCAACCAACTGACCCAGGTGACTCTACGGGTGACCGAGATGACGGCGGCGGTTGAGCTGGTGCAGGCGCTGGGTGGCGGTTGGAACGCCAACGAACTGCCGGCGGCATCGAAGGTGGCATCCAAGGCAGCAGCGCAGCAGGTGAACGAAGTTCAGTAGAACTCCGCCTACTTCCACTCCGCCGTGAAAATATTGAATTCGTAAGGCGACTTCGCACCTTTATCCGATGCGAACACGATGGTCTTGCCGTCCGGTGCAAACTCGGGAAACGCTGTGAAACCGCCGAATTCCGTAATTTGTTCTAAGCCCGTGCCATCGGTGTTGATCAGGTACAGCTCAAACTTCCGCCCGTCACAATCGTGCTTGTTCGACGCAAACAGAATCTTTTTCCCGTCCGGCGTGAAGGTGGGAGCAAAACTCGCGCATCCGAAGTTCGTGATCTGCTTGGCATTTTTTCCTTCGCCATCCGCGACGAACAGCTCCATCTTCATCGGCGACGTCAGATTATCCTTCAGCAGATCGTGATAGCGTTGCGCGGTTTCGGGCGTTTGCGGATGATTCGCGCGCCACACCAGTTGCTTGCCGTCCCGTGAAAACACCGCTCCGCCATCGTAGCCATCGGTCTTGGTGATCTGCTTTTTGTCCGACCCATCCGGTTTCATGGTCCACAAATCCAGGTCGCCAGATTGCATCGACGTGTAGACAATCCGTCCAGTCTTGAAATTCACCGTGCCTTCCGCGTTGTACCCGGGTGCGGCCGCCAGCGTCTTCAGGATCTTGCCCTCATCGGTCGCATAGTAGATTTTGTACGTTGGGTACACGGCCCACACGTAGCCCTTGCTTCGATCGGCCGCGGGCGGACAGGCATCGCCGGCCTCATGGGTGGAGGCGTAGAGAATGTGCTTGTTGTCCGGCAGAAAATATCCACAGGTGGTGCGCCCCTTGCCGGTGGAAACCATGTGCGGGTTGCTCCCGTCTCGATTCATGATGAAGATCTGGTCGCACCCCAGCTTGTCGCGCGTGGATTGAAAAATGATCCGCTTCCCGTCCGGTGCCCAATAGGCTTCGGCGTTTTCTCCCCCGTTGGTGAGCTGCCGGATTTCGCCCAGATGCGCGGGCGTTTGCGCTAGAAGCAGTTGCCCCAGACCTGCGGCCACAACGAGAATGTATAGTAAGTGTCTATGCAAGCCACTATCCTACCTTATGTATTGCCCAGTGTTTCGGCCCGGGGGGAGGATACACACAACCTGCGATGGTACCAGAACCTCGGCTTGGCCAAATACACTCAACGGTGACCGTGGTTGTTCCTACGCTCGCGGCGGACGAAACTCTGGATGAATGCCTTGCCTCTTTGGAGCGCCAAACGTTCTCGGATTTTGAAGTGATCGTGGTGGACAATAGCGCGCGGCATGCGGCGAAACCTGCTGCCAGGGTTCGAGTGATTGCCAACGATCGGAATGTCGGTTTCGGAACGGCCGTGAATCAAGCTTTCCGTGAATCGGCGGGTGCTTACCTGGCTGTTCTGAATGACGACGCCACGGCGCATCCTGGATGGTTGGGGGCTCTGCTTGCGGCCATTGAATCGCGGCCCGACGTCGGGATGTGCGCCTCGCAAGTCCGCCACCTGAGCGACGGCACTCTGGATTCGGCGGGCATGCTGCTTTGTCTGGACGGAAGCAGCAAGCAGCGTGGGCATTTGGAATCGCCCGCGGCCTACGCGCGCAAAGAAGAGGCGCTCTTGCCAAGCGGCTCCGCGGCCTTGTATCGACGTGAAATGCTGGAAGAGATCGGCCTCTTCGATGAGAGCTTCTTCTTGTATTGCGAGGACACCGATCTGGGCCTTCGCGCGCGTTGGGCCGGGTGGGAGTGCCTGTACGTTCCCGAGGCCGTGGTGGAACATCGCTATTCACATTCGTCGGGCAAGGCTTCCGCGCTCAAAGCCCGGTACGTCGAGCGCAATCGTCTTTTCGTGATCTTCAAGAATTTTCCTGTGCTCGATCTGCTGCTGGTGCCGTATTACGCCATGTCCCGTTACTTCTGGCATTTTGTTTACGGGCTGCGGGGGCGCGGCAAAGCCGCCGAGTTCCAGCGGGAGGGCGGCAGCTTCTTTCGGCTCTCTTGGTATGTCATTCGCGGCCATCTCGAATTGCTCGCGCGCTTCCCCGAGGTTTGGCGACAGCGACGCCGGATGAAGCGCCGGCTTAGCGCAAAACAATTTCGCCGATTGATGCGGCGTCATTCCATCGGTCCGCGCCAGGTGGCCGCTCTGTGAGGCGGGCTGGCGGACCCGATCGGCTTTTGATCTTGATTCCAGCCTTCAATGAGGTGGGCGCAATTGCCGGGGTGATCCACGAAGTCCGAAGCGTGATGCCGGAAGCTCCCATTCTGGTGGTCGATGACGCGTCTACCGACGGCACGGACTACAGCGCGCGATCCGCGGGCGCCGACGTCCTCCGCTTGCCTTATCATCTGGGCCTGGGCGGCGGCCTTCAGGCCGGTTACAAGCTGGCGTATGAGCTGGGCTACGAATATGTGATTCGCGTGGATGGCGACGGCCAGCATGATCCTAAGTACATTCCCGCTTTGCTCCAGACGCTGCGCGAAACCGGATGCCACATGGTTATCGGCTCACGTTTTCAAGACGGCAACGGACATTACACCAACTCCGTTCGAGCCCTGGGTATTTGGTTCTTTCGTCTGGTGCTTCGGCCCATTCTGGGGAAACCGGTGCACGATCCAACCTCGGGGTTCGTCGGCGTGAACCGCCAGGCATTGCAAGTTTTCACCGGAAGTTTCCCGTTGGAATATCCAGAAATCGAGGCGCTGGTGGTTCTGCAGCGCAAGCGCTTCCAGTTCCAGGAAGTGCCCTGCCGCATGCGTCCGCGTAAGACTGGCCGCAGCACCATCACCGCGGTAAAATCGCTATATTACATCTTCCACGTTCTGCTGGGCGTATTTATCAACGTTCTGAAATTCGAGCGCCGCCGAAGAAAGGATTCCCCGCCAAGAAAGGATTAAAGCATGGAACGCCTGCTGAATGTCACTACTATTCTGAGCGTTCTTCTGATCGCCCTGGTCCTGTTCTCCGTCCGCCGCTCGCACATCCGGGTGGAGTACTCGGTGAGCTGGCTGGCCGCCGCCGTCATTTTACTGGCGCTCTCGCGTTCTTCGTTCGCGCTCAACTGGATCTCCCGCCAACTGGGCCTCGCGGACCCCCCGCTGGCGCTCATGCTCCTGGTGTTCTGCGTGTTCGTGATCGTGATCTATCGGTTATCGGTGATTATCTCGGACCTGAAGGACGCCAACATCGCGATGGCGCAGCGGCTCGCGATCGTCGAGTTTCAATTGCAAAACCGTAATGAAGAATAGCAAGGCCAAGAAAGCGAAACATACGACGCCGGTGGCGGTGGCAGCGGAGCCGCGCACGAATCCCTGGCTCTGGATTTACGCGGCGAGTGCACTGATCGCGCTGTTCGCCGCGTTTGAAGTTTATTGGCCCGCCATCCACGGGCCGTTTCTGCTGGACGATACGTACCTTACGTATATGCGGCCGGATGCCGCGTATATTCCTTTCAGTGATTGGCTGCACCAGACGCGTCCGCTTCTCATGGCCACCTTCTGGCTCAACTATCAGCAATCCGGGGCGCAGGAGACGTTCGGTTATCACGCATTCAATGTGCTCCTGCACGTTTTCAACGCCATTTTCATTTTCTTGGCCGTTCGCAAGGTAATGAGCTGGGCGGGCGTGGAGGAATCGCGGACCCGCATCCTGTCGTTCTTTGCGGCGGGACTTTTTCTGCTTCATCCGGTGCAGACCGAATCAGTCAGTTACGTCGCCAGCCGCTCGGAAACACTCAGCGTGTTCTTTGTTCTAGCCGCTCTGGTGGTTTACCTGTATCGCAAAACCGCCGTCTTGTCGATCCCGCGAATCCTGGCGCTGTTGGCCCTTTTTGCCGCGGCCGCGCTGTCCAAGGAACACACCGTCGTTCTTCCAGCCTTGTTCATTCTCACCGATTATTATTGGCGTTTCGAATTTTCTCCCTCCGTCATCTGGCGGAACTGGAAACTATACATTCCCATCGCGGCCGGCGCTGTCCTCGCGTTGCTGGACATTTTGCGCATCCTGCGCGGGAACCAGAGCGCGGGCTTCCAGATCCAGGGCCTGACGTGGTACCAATACTTCTTCACTGAATGCCGCGTGATCTGGGACTACATTCGCTTGTTCATCTTCCCGATCGGCCAGAACCTTGATCCGGACGTTGCGATCTCCCAGAGCGTGACTTCTCACGGCGCAATCGTCGGTCTGGCGGGATTATTGGCCGCCAGCATTCTGGCTTGGATTTATCGTCGCCGCTTCCCGATTGCATCCTACGGCTGGTTCGTGTTCCTGATTTTGATTGCCCCAACATCGTCCTTCGCACCGATCCACGATCCGATGGCCGAGCGCCGCATGTACCTGCCGTTCATCGGCCTCTTGCTCATCGCTGCGGAGTTTCTACGGCGCTGGAGAACGTCAAGGAACGTACTGGTCGGCTCGCTGGCGCTGGTGTTAGTGGTGGAAGGAGCGATGACTTATCAACGGAATCTGCTGTGGGGCAGCGCGGTCGATATTTGGAAAGACACCGTTTCGAAATCGCCCGATAAACTGCGGCCTCGGTTCCAACTGGCCTTCGCCGAGTTTCAGTCCGCGGCCTGCGCCGACTCAGTGGATAATTTCCAAAAAGCAGCCGAACTCCAGCCCCCGAACTACGATTTACTGCTGGATTGGGCGCTGGCCTACGATTGCGCCGGGAGCCCGCAGCAGGCCATCGCGAAACTTCAGCAGGCCGCCGCGCAGCATCCGGACGGGCACGTGTATTCGCAAATTGGCATGGAATACGGAAAAATAGGCAAATATCCGGAGGCCTTGGATGCGCTCGGCACAGCCCAGCGGCTGAACCCCGGCTTCGCCATGACCTATTACTATCTCGGGAACGTCCACGCCATACAGGGCAACCGGGCGCAAGCCATCGAAGACTACCGCCACGTTCTGGCGCTAGACCCGCACAACGCACCCGCGACCGAAGCTCTTGCTCGCATGGGCGGCTAATGATCCGCATCGGAGTGAACGCTCTCTACCTCATTCCGGGAGGCGTCGGGGGTACCGAGATTTATCTCCGGAACCTGCTCGGCGCGCTGGCCGAGATCGATTCAGAAAACCAATACTTCGTCTTAACCAATCGGGAGACCGGAGCCGATCTGGTGCCGGATCGGCCGAACTTTTTTCGTACGCCGCAGCCGGTCCGCGCCACATTCCGCCCCGCGCGCATCCTCTGGGAGCAGCTGGCGCTGCCGTTCGCGGCACGCAAACATCGTCTCAATGTAATGTTCAATCCGGGCTTTACCTCGCCGCTGCTGTGCGGCTGCCCGATGGTCACCGTATTTCACGATCTGCAGCACAAGCGGCATCCGGAATATTTTCGCTGGTTCGATCTGCCGTTCTGGGATTTTTTTGTGTGGGCCTCGGCGCGCAGGTCGCGTGGAGCTATCGCGGTGTCGGTGGCCACTCACGACGATCTCGAGCGCTACTACGGCCGGCCGTCCGAAGTGATCCATCACGGCGTGGAACGCGAGTTTCTTGAAATCGCCCAACATCGCGAACCCAATCACTACCTGCTGTGCGTCTCCACCACGCATCCGCACAAAAACCTTCAGCAGTTATTGCGCGTGCACGCTGAACTGAAGAACGCGCCGAAATTAATCCTGACAGGAGTGCGCGGCTTCGCCGCCCACGAGATCGAGAGCCTGGCGGGCGAGTCCGTCGAAATTAAAGGCTGGGTCCCGCGCGAACAGCTCTACGAACTTTACCGGCGGGCGCTGGGGTTCATCTATCCATCCACTTTCGAGGGCTTCGGAATGCCCGTCCTGGAAGCGATGGCCGCGGGAGTGCCGGTGGCGTGCTCGGATATCCCCCCGCTGCGTGAGATCGCGCGATCGACGGTCCATTTCTTCGATCCCACGAACGATCGCGAGATTCGGGACGCCTTGCTATTGCTGGCTTCAGGCAAAATCTCGACCGACGCCGCTCATCGCCGCGCCGCGCAATTCACCTGGCACAGAGCGGCTCGCGCGACTCTCGATTATCTCAGTAAGTGTTCCAGTTGAATCTTGGTGTCGGTTTTCGAATCGCGATACTTGACGATCACCGGCGTGTACAACGACAAGCCCCAATCGAGACCCGGCCCCGAAGTAATCGCGCGCGAGCCGGCCACCACCACCGCGTCTTCGGGAATCATCAGCGGATCTTCATCGGTGGCGCGATGGATCTGGCCGCGCGCCACGTCATAAACCGGCGTAGAGCGGTTCAAGATAACACCCGAGCCGAGCACCGCGCGCCGCTTCACCACGGTGCCTTCGTAGACGCCCGCAGTTGCCGCCCATCAGCACATCGTCTTCAATAATCACGGGCAGCGCGCCCACCGGTTCCAGCACTCCGCCGATCTGCGCCGCGGCCGAAATGTGGCAATTCGATCCCACTTGCGCGCAGCTTCCCACCAGCGCGTGCGAATCGATCATGGTGCCATCGCCCACCCAGCTCCCGGTGTTGATGTACATCGGCGGCATGCACGTGACGCCTCTTGCCGATGTAGCAGCCGTCGCGAATGCTGGATCCGCCGGGCACAATGCGGATGCCGCGATCGGCCGTGAGGTGTTGCACCGGGAAAGTCGCTTTGTCGAACCAGGGCTGCCGCGTGGCGTTGATCGACATGTCGACAACCGTGCCCATGCGAAAACCGATCAGGATGCCCTTTTTCACCCAGGCGTTCACGCGCCATCCGGTTTTGGTCGACTGATCGGGCTCGGCCGCGCGAATCTGGCCTGCGTTCAGCGCGTGCTTGAAGCGCTGGAAGAGGTGGAAATGATCGTCGGTATAAGTTGCAGGCGTCTGGTCGAACAGCTTCTCGATCTCAGCCTGCATGCACGCTCCGGCCGGCCAGCAAACCCAATGACTTCGAGCAACTTTTTCGATCCTCGCCGAGTTCGCCGGATTCGGAGGACACAACGGCAGCCGCCACACCGGCTCCAGCAATCCCATCAGCGCCATCGCGGCCTTCACCGGAATCGGATTCGATTCCACAAAGTTCACTTCCATCAGCGGCAGGTATTGCCGCTGCAGTTCGCGGGCGCCCGCGAAATCGCCTCGCAAAGCGCACTGCGTCAGTTGCGTGAACTCGCGCGGAATTTCGTTTGACACCACGGAGACCACGCCGTGCCCGCCCAGAGCAATCAGCGGAATGGCGATGGAATCGTCGTCCGCATAGCACCGCGAAGTCGGATGGCACCTGATGCACCACTTGCGCCATCTGGCTGATGTTGCCGGAAGCTTCCTTCACGCCCACGATATATGTCGATTTCCGACAGCCGTTTCAGCGTGGCCGGCTCGACGTTCACGCCGGTGCGTCCCTGCACGCTATATACAATGATGGGCAGCTTCACCGCCGCCGCGATGGCTTTGTAGTGCTGGTACAGGCCTTCCTGCGTCGGCTTGTTGTAATACGGCGTGACGGAGAGAATGCCGTCCGCGCCCATGGCCTTAATTTCCTTGGCGAGTTCGATCACTTCGGCGGTGTTGTAACCGCCCGCGCCCGCCAGCACCGGCACCCGCCGCTTGGCTTCTTCGAGCGTGATCTCCACCACGCGCAAATGTTCCTGGTGCGTGAGCGTCGGACTTTCGCCCGACGTTCCGCACGGCACCAGAAAGTTGATGCCTTCTTCGATCTGCCGCTTCACCAGCGAGCGTAGCGTGTGCTCATCGAGCGAACCGTCCTTGCGGAACGGGGTGACCATGGCGGTGCCGCAACCTTGAAATAACATGTCTTCCCTCCAAAAACCTCTCAAGCTCCAAACAGAACGTCGCTGAACTCGTAAAAACCTTTGCGCCCGATAATCCATTGTGCCGCTTTCAGAGCGCCCCGGGCGAAGCCTTCCCTGCTCCGCGCGGTATGGCGCAGCGTGATGGTGTCGGCGGCCGAATCGAAGCCGATTTCGTGCGTGCCCGGATGGGCGCCGGCACGGTTGGAACTGACGTCGATATTGCGCGCGTAGCCGGCGGCCTTCATTCGATCCACCAGCTTGAACGAGCGTACCGGAAGGCGCGTCTTTCTTGGTGATGTGATGAATCTCCCAAGCCCACGCGCCGTATTCTTTTTCGTTAGCGAGCAGCCGCGCGGCTTCAGAAACCAGTCGCGTGAAGACGTTGACACCGACCGAAAAATTCGGGACTCCAGACCAGCGCGCTCTGGTTCGCTTCGATGAGCGATTTGGCCGCGGCCTGATGTTCCAGCCAGGCCGTAGTGCCAACCACAATTGGGATGTGAAGCGCCGAAACTTTCTGGATGTTGCCCAGCACCGCCGACGGCACGGAAAACTCCACCGCGACATCGGCGCCTTGCGAGCGATTCCTCGCGGCCGACATCCACGCGCGCGGTGACCGTGAATCCATAGTCGGGCGCCAACTGATCGATCAATCGCCCCATCTTGCCGTAGCCCACGATAGCCAGATTAGGCATCGAATACCGCCGGATCGAGATCGGTGAAAAACTCCCTGTGCAAAGCCTGAACGGCGGCATGCAGATCGGCGCCGGCCACGACGAACCCAATATTCAGCGCCGACGCGCCTTGCGACAGCATGCGGACATTGATTCCACCGAGCGCGTTGAACACGCGTGCCGCAACGCCCGGCGTATGGCGGATGTTTTCACCCACAATGCAGATGATAGCCTGATTCTCATCGACGCGAAACTTCGGCGAACTCGCGCAGTTCGTCAACAATCGCCTCCACGCGCTCAGGCTGATCGATGGTCAGCGAGACGCTCACTTCGGACGTAGCCACCATGTCCACCGAAGTCTGATTGCGGTCGAACACCTCAAAGATGCGCCGCATGAAGCCGTGCGCCATGAACATGCGCGTGGATCGGATATTGAGCACCATCACCTTGCCTTTGCAGGCGATGGACTTCACCACATTCTTGCTCGGAACTGTCGCGGACTGGATGCGCGTGCCCTCCACTTGCGGGCGGCGCGAATTCAGAATCATAACCGGAATATTGCGGTCGATGGCGGGCATGACCGTGGCGGGATGCAGCACCTTTGCGCCGAAATAGGCCAGCTCGGCGGCCTCGGTGAACGAGATCACTTTCACGCGATGGGCGCCGGGAATAACGGTTGGGTCGGCCGTGAGCATTCCGTCGACATCGGTCCAAATCTGGATTTCGTCCGCTCCGATACCTGCGCCGACGATAGACGCCGTAAAGTCGGACCCGCCGCGGCCGAGCGTAGTAGTGACTCCGTTTTCGGTGGATGCGATGAAACCGCCCATCACCACCACATGCTGTTGCGCCAGCGGCGGAATGGCGGCCGCGAGCTTGGCATAGGTTTGATCGAACAAGGGAACGGCCTGTGTGTGGCGATGATCGGTGACAATCACCTTGCGCGAATCCAAGTGCACCGCCTTGAGACCGTGATGCTGAAAATAATTGGTAACGATCAGACTGGACAAACGCTCGCCAAAGCTGGAGATGGCGTCGATGGAGCGGGGTGTCAATTCACCTAGCACAGCCAGGCCCTTCACTAGCTCCGAGAGCTCCTGGAAATGCTCGTCAACCGTTCGCTCCATACCCGATTCCCGTAGATGAAAATCGCGCAGCGAAATCAACTCGCGCAAAGCTTCGTCGCGGTTTCCCGAGACCGCGAGGTCGGCGATCTTGAGCAAGCGATTGGTGGTCTTCCCCATTGCTGAAACCACCACCACCGGTTTGCGGTTGAGCCGCGACTTGACGATTCCTAGCACGCGCTGGATGGCTTCGGCGGACTCGACGGAGGTTCCGCCAAACTTCATGACGATCATTAGTCGAGCAGGCCCTCCGAGTACATCAGCTCGGCATTCAACACAGCTGCGCCCGCGGCCCCGCGAATGGTATTGTGTCCCATCGCAACAAACTTGTAATCCAGCACCGGGCACTCGCGTAGCCGGCCAACGAACACAGCCATTCCGCGCTCGCGCTCGACATCGCGGCGAGGCTGCGGCCGGTCGTTTTCATGCATGTAGATCACCGGTTGCGGCGGCGCGCTCGGGAGCTTGCGTTCTTGCGGCACGCTGCTGTAATTCCCGAGCGCCCTGATGATGTCGTCCTGGCTGGGCTTGCGCTCGAACTCCACGCTCACAGTCACCGTATGACCGTCGACCACAGGTACGCGGTTGCAATGGGCGCTCACTGTGGCGTTGAGGGGCCGGAGGCTGTCGCCCGCAAACTCGCCCAGGATTTTCTGCGTCTCCTGCTGCATCTTCTCTTCTTCGCCGCCGATGAACGGAATCACATTGGCGTTGATGTCCATGGAAGCTACGCCGGGATAACCGGCGCCCGAAATGGCTTGCATCGTGGTGGCCACAACGCGCGTGATGCCGAACTGCTTCAGCGGCGCCAGCGCCATGGCCAGCACGATCGTGGAGCAATTCGGATTAGTGGCAATTTGCCCTTTCCAGCCGCGCAGGCGCTGCTGATGCGGAATGATTTTCAGATGATCGGGATTCACCTCGGGAATCAGCAGCGGAACATCCGGCTCCATGCGATGGTTGCGCGAATTGGAAACCACAACATGACCCGCCTTGGCGAACTCGCGCTCGATCTCCGTGGCCACCGAAGCGTCCATCGAGGAGAAGATCAGGCGCGGCGCATTCACCGGCTTGCACTCCTGCACTTCGAGGTGCTGCACCGCGGCAGGCATCGCACCATCCAATCGCCAGCCTGTAGCCTCGCGATAAGGCTTGCCGGCCGAGCGATCGCTAGCGCCCATCCAGGCGATGTCGAACCAGGGATGGTTTTGAAGAAACTTGACGAACTGCTGGCCCACCATGCCGGTGGCGCCCAGGATTCCGACGGGGATTCTATTCTCGTTCATAAAAGTTGCTGGACCATTCGCTTGTAAATTTGTACTGCTTCCAAAATCTGCGCTTTGGGAATACGCTCTTCACTGGTGTGCGCGACGTGAATGGAGCCGGGGCCGATCAAATACGGCTTGCCCCAAGCTTCGCCGAGGGCGGGAATATCGGTGGTGTAGGAGACCACGGTGGTTTCAAAGCCCGGCAGGGATCCCAGAAGCTGCGCCGGAATCCGGAGCGCCTCGCGCACCGCCACTTTGCCGTTCACCGCTTGCTTCATCGCGGCGAGGGTTGCGTCTCCGCTATCCACCAGGCGGATGAACAGTTCGGCCTGTGCGTGGTCTGGAATGACGTTGGGCGCGCGGCCGCCCGAAATGGTTCCGATGTTGAGCGTGCTTGGTCCCAGGATGCGATCCACCGGAAGCGGCACGCGGCGCGCGGCCTGAAGCGCGTCGAGCAGCTTTTCGATGGCCGATTCGCCGAGCTCGGGGTAAGCCGAATGCGCCATGCGTCCGCTCGCCTCCAGCTCGATGCGAAGCGCGCCTTTCGATCCGAGCGCCAGCTTGTTTTCGGTAGGCTCACCGTTGATCAGAAATTTCGAGCCGCGCGGGACCCGGGCGGCGGCCAGCGCGCCCGCGCTGTTGCGCTCTTCTCCCACCACAAACAGCAGCGCGAGATTCGTGTGGCCGGCCGCCAGCAAATCGGCGACCGCGAAGATCATGGACGCGATGATGCCTTTGGTATCGCAAGCGCCGCGCCCCCAGATCTGCAGGTCATCTTCGCGCGAAGGAAAGAACGGCGGCACGGTGTCCATGTGGGTGGAGAACGTAACCGTTGGTTCGCCCCACCAGGCGAGCACGTTGTTGCGGTGCGGCTCCACTGGAATCAGTTCGGCATGGCCGCTGTACTCGACAGCTAATTCCGATAGACGAGCGAAGAGTGCATCGCCGACCCGCTCTTCATTTTCGGTGATGGATTCGATATCCACCAGCGCGCGCGTGAGTTCGAAAACGTTCATTCGCTTCCTAATCGACTTGTGGAGAGGGGATGGAGGAAGGAAGGACACGCCGACAGCTTGCGTGCTTCCCGGTAGCGCTCCATCCGATCTCCTATCCTAGAGATCCGGATGACAGTGGGCAGGTATTAGCCTGGCCCCCCAACCGTGCCGGGCGGGAATTGCCGCAGCCGATTTCGGCGGAAAATGTACCGACCCCTTTCGCCGGCGCTCCGAAAATCCCGGAACTGCGCGACCGGCTACTGATGGTCTCCGCGCCTCTACGAGGACAAATTCAAGGATAGCAGGTTTGATAAATCGGCACCAGCGGCGACCGCACTGCAATAATCTTGCGTTTCTACGCGCGTTCCTGGTACGTGCCTTCGGCTGTGCTAATGCGAACTTTTTCGCCTTCATTGATAAAAGGCGGGACCTGGACCACAAGGCCCGTCTCCAGCTTGGCCGCCTTTGTGACGTTCGATACGGAGGCGCCCTTGAGCCCGGGCTCGGTCTCGACAACAGTGAGATCGACGGTGGGCGGCAACTCCACGCTCATCGGCTTTCCTTCATAGAACTCGATGTTCACCTTGAGCTGCGGGACCAGGTACTCGACGGCATCGCCGAGGATGTCACGAGTCAGATGCATCTGCTCATAATTCTCGGTGTTCATGAAGTAGTAGTATTCGCCGTCGTCGTACAGATATTCCATTTCGTGCTCTTCGAGGGCGGCGCGATCCACGCGGTCTTCCGAAGAGAAGCGGTGTTCCGTCATGGTACCGCTGCGCAAGCTGCGCATTTTGACTTGAACGAAGCCGCGAAGATTACCCGGCGTGCGGTGCTCCATTTTGAAGATGGAGTACAGTTCGTTGTTGAACTTGATCACCATGCCCGGACGTAGCTGTGTTGCGGAAATCATGTTGAGTCGTTTACCTTCCGTAGGCTCGGGCGACGGCTGAAAGAGGGGTCGCGAGCGAAATTACAGTTTAACAGGGTAGAGGGCCGGGCTGCCCGCCGAGTATAATGGATGGAGTTCGCGATGGCGCTATCGTCTAACGGTTAGGACGGAGCCCTCTCAAGGCTTAAATACGGGTTCGATTCCCGTTAGCGCTACCAAATCATCTTGTTTCCGCACAACAGCTTCCTGAATCTGTCCGCTGCTCTGATGACACCCGAGGTATGCTCCACGCGCGCATCACTGCACCTTTTCCTTCAGGAGTTCATCCCATTTATCGGCCGCGTGCTGGTCATCAGCGGGTAAAGCGTGTGCGTAAATCGTGGCCGTGACGTGCGTGTTGGCGTGACCCAACCGTGCGCTGACGACGGGAAGCGGAACGCCGTTGGATAGGAACCCGCTTGCATCAGTATGGCGCAACGTGTGGAGCGAGGCGCCCTTAATGCCAGCCTTTTTCATGCGTCGCACGAGGGTCTGACTCACGATTGCACCAGCGGCCGTCTAGCTGCTGAACGGGGGCGAACGTGAGGGCCGCCATCTTAGACCGCCGCAATCCGCAACCGAGGAGAACGGCGAGTATGGCACGGTCGCGAAGCCTTTTCAACGTCGTGGTATCGGGTGTATTTAGGAGACTCTACGCCTGCCGGACGGAGAGCCAGTTGCCCATTCGCACGCCCACCGATTTTGCGCTCTTCACGCGAGTAATGCCGGCGGCTAGTTCCGGCGCGATCAACCCATTGTCAGCCGCCTCGGCAGCCAGCTTTCGGATCGCCGACATCCGGATGATTATCGACGACGTGCCCAGTCGGCGAGTCTCAAGCGAGGCTCGCCAGGCGCTAAGGGTGGCCTTGCAAAAGCCACCCGGACGCGGCTCCTGGTGGAACCACGACAGGAACTCGTCGAGAGCCATGCTGTAAACTCGTTTCGTGAGCGGCGATGAGACGCTGTCTAGTACGAGCGCCTTGAGTCTCTGCCACTGGGCATCTTTCTCCACCACAATCAAATCGTTCATTTCATGTCCTTTTGCTGCCTGTTGTTGGGCAATAACAGCATGTTAATGCCTTGATATCGGCATACCTCGGTGCCGATGACAACGAACAAGCGAGCGCACTTCAACCCGATTTTCCGCATCACTCCGGCTGCCCCAGCCCATAAACAGACCATCCAAACTCTGCCGATCACCCCACGCGTGCTCGCTAATCTGCGAAAGACGAGCGCGGCTCTTTTCTAACCCACTACTCGACGATGATCGAAGGTAACCGCCTTGCGTGCCCCGGTTCAGGGAAACGCTCAAAGCGAGGCATGAACAAATCGTGATAAAATCCTCATCCGATCGGCAACCGAGGAGCTTACATCGAAATGATCAAGCCAACTTTGGGATTTGTGGCCACGGTCTGCGTGGCCGCCGGCCTGCTGTAGGCCCATTACTCCCCAGCGGGCGGGTACGACATGAAAGGAAAAAAAGAACTTTCCGGGCCAGGTGCACAGTGTGAAGTTCACGGACCCACACGGCGCGCTGGCCCTTGCGGTCAAGAATCAGGACGGGTCGTCGACCGAGTGGGTGATGCCCCTCGGATCCGCCATGGCGCTCGCCCAGCGCGGGATCGGCAAGACCCCACCGAATGCGCTCCATGCCGGGGACGAGATCAAAGTGAAGTTTCTACCGGCGCGGGACGGCAGTCCGCCGGGCTTCCCCAAGACCGTGAGCATGCCGGACGGGCGCGTCATCCAGATTTCCGCCGGTAACCTGAACGACTTAACATAGAAGGGGAATCATCATGGCAGTTCTACGAAAGATCTTTGGGACAAGTATCGCGATCGCAGTCGCGCTGACGGTCAGCGCGCCGTCCTCGGCCTTTGCACAAGCAGGAGGCTCTGCCCCTGCAGCGCCGGCTCAGGGTGGCCCGGGTGCGGGCGCCGGAGGTGGTGGACAAGCTGGCGGCCGCGGAGGTCGACGCGGCGGGCCGCCGCTGTACACCCCTGCAGCCGGTGCGAAGGACCTGAAAGCAGTCCTTTTCAACTGGGCCTGGTATATGGGCATGCTCCGAAGCAGCGAGGAACGAGACCTGATCATGTCGCTCGAATACCAGGGCAAGGGCACCATTCAAGTGGACGGACAGCCCTGCAATGTAACGAAGTATCGAACCAGCATCAGCTACCAGACGTCAGGCGAGCGGATTCAGTACACGGGCACTCGGCCTAATGGCCAGGCGTGCTCCAATGTCGAAGTCCTCAGTGGAGCGTATGCCTGGAACGAAGACATTCCCGGCGCCGAACTCGTCCCCGGTAAAGGCAAGGCGACGCCGATGCCCGCAACTGTAGAGGAACGGATGATTCGCCTGTGGGCCAGTCCGCAGGGTGCGTTCAAGGGCGCGATGGCGGGGATTAGCGATCCACCGGAAATGGCGCCCAGGCCGCAACGCGTACCTGCCGACGTCTCGATGGCCGGGAAAACCTCCGTCGCGTGGGAAGGCAATACGCCCGTGGTGACGTTCCCGATTCCGGGCGTCCCCAATGCAACCGCCAGCGTCACACTCGACGCGAAGTTTATGCCCGAGCGTGTCGTGGTGAAACAGGGAAACAACACCACCGAATTTACCTATAGCAACTATAAGGACTGGAACAATCCGCTGAATCCGGCCGAGGCGTTTTACGCGGGCAGGATGACGGAACGCAAAAACGGCGCCGTCGTCCGCGACATTACAACGACGCTGACGGAAACGGGACAGATGTATGTCGTGATGCCGGTTCCGGCAAGCGTCAAGGCGGCGATCAAGCCAACGAATCAGCCTCCTAACTGGACCCTAAATACCTACGCGCCAGCCGCACCGGCGACGCAGACTGCAGCCGTCGAAACCCCGCGGCTGGCTAGTGGCAAGCCGGACATGACTGGAGTTTGGGGTTTTGTCCCTCTTGCAATTACGGGTAGTGGGAACCGCCGATGTGGTCCAACGCAGGTGAAGGGTGGGGGAATCAGCCCCGACGTCGGCTGCACAACCCCACAAGACAACTTCTGGGTGGATTATGAGTGGATCTCGCCCTCGCGGTTTGGGCCCAGCCGTCCCATTTACAAACCCGAGTTTTGGGACAAGATTCAGGAACTCGATCAGTGGACGAACAAGTACGATCCAGTCATGACATGTCAGCCGCTGGGACTCCCGCGGCAGGGCACGCCCCGGCGGATTATCCAAACCGACAAAGACATCATCTTCTTCTATGGGCAATATTCCGATTACGGCGGTGGAAACACGGAATTCCGCGACATCCCCACCGACGGACGCGCGCGTAAGGCGGAGAAGGAGCTCGAAGCAACGTACTATGGGTACAGCGTCGGTAAATGGGAAGGCGATACCCTGGTCATCGACTCCACTTCATTCACCGATACGACGTGGTTGGGACGAGGAGGCCTCTTCCATTCCGCCGACATGCACATCATTGAGAAACTCACGCGTGTTGGAAATGAAATCCACTACGACATGACCATCGAAGATCCGGATTCGTTCATTGAGCCCTGGGTGATGCCGACGCGAATCCTGCGGCTCAACGCCGACGCCGATCCTGTTATTGCGGAACGCGCCAATTGCGAAGTGTACGAAACAGGCAAAATCAGTACTCAGCTTCGACACTAACCGTTCTTTAGTTACCACACCCGCGGCCCGTTTCGGAGTCCACTCCGGGACGGGCTGTTTTTTTGTCCGGCGAGATGCAAGACAAGGCAGGACAGGTTCCCCAACACGCATCGGCGGTAGCCCGTACAATGTACGTACGCTATCCTGCCTACGCCGTCCATAACCCGCGACGATCGCATCGAGTTGCGCGCTTCTCGTGAGCAAGATTGTAGCGCGGCATGGCTCGTGATAGCGTCAGAGTTCTCGATCTATTGGACCCGCCGAAGCCGACGGCGGCTTTGCGAGCCGCCGCCAAAAGACGGAAGAGACGCGCGTGGAGAAGGCGTTGGGGCGCCGGGAAGAGGCTCTGACGCGCCATCATGACCGAAGCACTTTCGAGTGTGGCTCACCCGCTTGGAACGAATACCTTCAGCGATACGCTCGACAGTCCAAGAATAGCCGGCGGCCGCATTCATCAGGTTCATGAGCATCTGCCCACGCGACCGTTTCCGTCCATATAGGGATGAATGTACGAGCACGTCAAGTCACTGAAGCCGAAGGCCGCCAAAAAGGGGAAAAGCGGCTAGGACGTTCTGCGCACGGTTAGCGGAACCGACGACGCTTCACGCCGCGTCCCACCGGCATTGGACTCGGTTTGCTGCTTGGCTCGAGCGGGCTTGGCGGCCGGGCGACCGGCGATCGCCTTGACTTCGTATTCGTAGATTCCGAAACGGGGAGCCTGGTTCCCATCGCCTGGGCGCGGCTCGGCAATCACTTTTTTGGCGGTGATTTCCCACTCGCCCTCAATCACGTCGCCGATGTTTTTGTTGGAGCGGCTGTGGATCGTTTTGCTGGATGTCACTTTCGTTCCCTCTAACATTTATTTGTGCCGGTAAGTGATTCTGCCCTTTGTCAGGTCATAAGGCGACAATTCAAGGGAAACCCGGTCACCGGTCATGATCTTGATCCGGTTCCGGCGAAGTCTGCCGGCCATGCTCGCTAGCACCGGCTGACCCGCGTCCAGTTCCACGGTAAACATCCCGGCCCTGAATTTTTCGACAACTTTTCCCATTACTTCAATCGCGTCTTCTTTTGGCAAATGATTTCTCCAGTTTCCCTTCCGTCAGTTGTTGCATTATGAGGCGGCAACGCCGCCCCAAAAATTACCAGCGGCTGTTACTGCGGCCACCCCGGCTTCCACCGCCACCCGACCCGCGCTCGGCTTTCGGACGGGCTTCGTTCACGTTCAGCGCCCGGCCGTCTACTTCCCTCCCGTTGAGTCCGCTGATAGCAGAATTTCCTTCCGCATCCACGCTCATTTCAACGAAGGCGAAGCCTCTGGCTTGTCCGGTGTCGCGATCCGTCACAATATTGACGCGATCCACGGTTCCATATGTATCGAACATGGAGCGCAGCGTATCTTCGGTAGTTCCGAAGCTGAGATTACCTACAAAAATATTTTTCATCGTTTCCTTCTGAATTTGCAGAGCAGCGAATCAGCACGATCGGACAGCGGGCGGTTGAAACCGAACGATGAGGGACGATGCAAAAATTGGCGGAACTTCAAAGACACCTTTAGCTTAGCACATCGGCATCTAGTCGCTGGTGATTGGTGGCTGGTGTGATCGCCTGGTGTGATCGCAGCGAGAATCGCTAAAATGGGTCTTCTCGCTCCATGTCTGAACTCCAGTCTTTATCTCCCGATCTTCTGATTCACATTGCCCGTGCTCTCCAGATCCCCTTGAAGAGCCTTGTGGCCACTATCGAGCTTCTGGACGAAGGCTCCACCGTCCCCTTTATCGCTCGCTACCGCAAGGAGTCCACCGGCAATCTCGATGAGGTCCAGATCCGCGCCATCGAAGAACAGCTGCTTTATTTCCGCGAGCTGGTTTCGCGCAAAGAGACCATCCTCGCCTCCATTCAGGAACAAGGCAAGCTGACCGACGAACTGAAGGCACGTATCTCGGCAACGCTCGACAAGAGCGAGTTGGAAGACCTGTACCTGCCCTACAAGCCCAAGCGCCGCACCAAGGCCATGATCGCGCGCGAAAAGGGCCTGGAGCCGCTGGCGGATTACCTTTGGAACCAGGAGCCGACGGGCACGCCGCTCGAAACATTTGCGGCCTCTTTTGTCGATCCCGAAAAAGGCGTCGCCAGTCAGGAAGAGGCTCTGGAAGGCGCCCGCCACATCCTGGCCGAAACCATCAGCGACCACGCGGACATCCGCAAGCTGCTGCGCCGCGCCATGTTTGACGAAGGCGTCATCGTCAGCAAGAAAACGACGGACGCCGTCGACGAGCAGCAGAAATTCAAGATGTATTACGACTACCGCGAGCCGGTAAAGCAAATCCCTTCGCATCGCATGCTCGCCATCCGCCGCGGCGAGAGCGAAAACGTCCTGTACTTCCTGATCGAGCTCGATCCGGAGCGCCCGCTGGATCTCATCAAGAGCAAGATCCACAAGCAGCCCGGCGACTGGACGCCGCACTTGAACCTGGCGGCGGAAGACGCCTGGAAGCGTCTGCTCAACAGCTCCATCACGTCGGAGGTGCGGCTGGAGCTCAAGCAGCGCGCCGACAGCGATGCCATCCAGGTTTTCCGCGAGAATCTCCAGAACCTGCTGCTGGCGCCTCCCGCGGGCCAGCTCGCCGTGCTCGGCCTCGACCCCGGCATCCGCACCGGCTGCAAAATCGCCGTGGTGGACGACACCGGCAAATTTCTCGCTCACGACGTGATCTATCCGTTCCAGCCCAAGAACGACATCGCCGGCGCGGAACGTACGCTGAAGGCACTGATCGAGAAATATAACGTCCGGGCCATCGCGATCGGCAACGGCACTGCTTCGCGCGAGACCGATGCCCTGGTCCGGGACTTACTTAAGAAGGAAGGCCTCGCCTCGCTGTTCTCGCGTGACGGTGAACGAATCCGGCGCCTCCATCTATTCCGCCTCCGAGATCGCGCGCCAGGAGTTTCCCGACCTGGACCTCACCGTCCGCGGCGCTATCTCCATCGCGCGACGCCTGCAGGACCCTCTGGCCGAGCTGGTGAAGCTGGACCCCAAGTCCATCGGCGTCGGCCAGTATCAGCACGACGTGGATCAGAGCCATCTGCACAAATCGCTGGAGACGGTGATTGAGAGCTGCGTCAACCGCGTCGGCGTGGATCTCAACACCGCGTCCTGGGCGCTGCTGCGCTACGTGGCGGGCATCAACGAACGCACCGCGCAGAAAATCGTCGAATTCCGCAATGAACACGGCCGTTTTCGCTCGCGCGTTCAATTGACCGCCGTGCCCGGCATCGGCCCCAAGACCTTCGAGCAGGCGGCCGGCTTCCTGCGCATCCGCCACGGAGATCAGCCGCTCGACATCACCGCCGTTCACCCCGAATCCTATCCGCTGGTGGAGCAGATTGCCAAGAGCTTAAACGTTCCCATCGAGCAACTGATCGAACAACCCGCGCTGCTCGAAAAACTCGATAAGAGCGGCCTGGAAGCCGGCGTCTACACCCTGAACGACATTCTGGAAGAGCTGCGCAAGCCGGGACGCGATCCCGCGCGACACGTTTGTCGCACCCACTTTCAAGGAAAACGTAAAGGAGATCGAGGACCTGCAAGTGGGAATGACGCTCGAAGGCGTGGTCACCAACGTCACCAAGTTCGGAGCCTTCGTCGACATCGGCGTTCACCAGGATGGCCTGGTGCACATCAGCGAACTGGCGGACCGTTACATCAAGGAGCCAAGCGACGTGGTGAAGGTGGGGCAGATCGTGAAAGTCCACGTGCTGAGCGCAGACGCGAAAACCAAGCGGATTGCGTTGTCGATGAAGACGCCCGGCTCGAAGCCCGCTCCGCAAAACAAACCCGCTCCGGTTCAGAACAAACCCGCTCCGCCGGCCAAGCCACAGCCCAGTATGGACGACAAGCTGGCCGCGCTGGCCGATCGGTGGAAGAGGCGATGACCTGGCGCGCCTTGCGTCGCCTAAAATTCCATCTGGTACCGTAGGGCAAGTGCTGCCCGAATTGACGCACCAGGGAGAACTTCCGCCTGGAGTGCATCTGGTAGATTGGCAAGAGTTCCAGGATCGATTCTGCGGATCATCTCCGAGAAGGATATGGGTATCAGGCCGCCTGCGAGCTCTATTGGAGCTTGCCCGCACAAGCGGAAAATTGCGCCGAGTCTTCATTTGGGGTAGCTTTGTAACCGCGAAACCAAGTCCGAAAGATCTCGACATTCTCCTGATCATGGACGACGACTTTGAAATCGATGGCATTGCCGCTCCAGCGCAGGACGTCTTCGATTCCGTGCGGGCGAGATTGCTCTTTGATTCCGACGTCTTCTGGGCTCGATCTTCCATCGGTCGCGAATTGCTAGATCTCTGGCTGGAAACCTAACAGACTTCTAGAAGCTTTGGAAAACGCGGTATCGTGGAACTAGAGTTAAAGTGATCAAGACCGACGCTCAAATGCTTCTGGCGCAGGAATGCGTTGCCAATCTGAGGAAAATTCTCTTGGAAGCGCGCAAGGTGCATTCCCGACAGAACTACGCTCGAATGGCGGAGCCCATCTTGCTCGAAGTCCAGCAACGCGAACAGGACATTTTCGAGTATTTGAGCAGGGATCTGGAACAACCAATAGCTAGCTGATACCTCTGAGCGCCTCGCCCGGTACCGCGTTAGTAACCTTCCAAAATGACCGTCAGCGAGTGCCAAATCCCAAAATCGGCCAATGCCAAAATTCTGCTCATTGGTTTGAAGAGAGTTCCACCTGGCATCGAAAATGCCCTAGAAGATGCGGGGAGGCTGCATGGAAGCATTTTGGAAGGATGTCCGGCACGGCGCACGAATGCTGCTAAAGGATCCTGGGTTTACCTTGGTCGCCATCGTCACGCTGGCGCTCGGCATCGGCTCTACACAGCGCTCTTCTGCCTGGTGAACGGAGTGCTGCTGCAGCCGCTGCGCTTTCCACAGGCGGACCGGCTGGTTGTGCTGTACGAGAACAGGGCGCATTTTGAGTACGGCTCCATTTCCTACCCGAACTTTCTCGATTGGCAGCGGGACAACCGGTCGTTTCAATCGCTGGCTGCGTTCCGCCCGGACGATTTCAGCCTTACTGGGCTTGGAGAGCCGCAGGGGGTAAAAGGAATGATGGTCTCGGCGAATTTTTTTCCTACCCTGGGCGTGAATCCGGCGCTCGGACGGAATCTGGATCCCATGGTGGCGCTGCGCTACGAGTAGTCCCCCAGAGAAATTGCCCGGCTTGCTCCCACCACAAGAAAGTACATGGTGCTGGCCGGGGACATTACCAAAGAAGACCAACTCCACTGGCTGGCATTGTGCTTGGTCCCTGGATTGGGAACGGTCAAGGCCGGGAAGCTCATCGCGCAATATCATTCGCCGCAGGCGATTTTTCGGGCTTCGCGGTCTGAACTGGAGTCGCGCGGTCTGGCTGGAAGCGTCGCGCAAACCATCGCCAGCGGATGCACCTTCGACGATGCCGTGGAGCAACAACAAAAGATGTTGGAAATGGGAACCGCGCTGGTGCCGATTTCCGACGCGGCTTACCCGGCGCGGCTGCGCGAGATCTTCGACCCGCCCATTGTTCTGTTCGCGCGCGGCCGGCTGGAACTGCTGCGTTCGATTTTGCTGGGAGTGGTGGGTACCAGGCGTCCTACCGCGTATGGGACGGCGGCGGCCGAGCGCCTTTCCTCCGACTTGGCTCAAGCCGGATTGGCAATTGTCAGCGGCATGGCACGTGGCATCGATACCGCGGCCCATCGCGCGGCGCTCAATATAGGCGGCGAGACCATAGCAGTGTTCGGCTGCGGCGTCGACCTGATTTATCCGGCGGAGAATCGCAAACTGGCCGCGGAGATCGCCGAAAAGGGCTTAATCCTCTCCGAGTTTCCCATGGGCTCGCCCGCATATCCCCAGAACTTTCCCATACGGAATCGCATCATTAGCGGTGTGAGCGTGGGGATTCTGGTGGTGGAAGGCGCGCAATATTCCGGATCGGCTATTACGGCCAAAATGGCTTTGGAACAGCAACGAGAAGTATTTGCGGTTCCCGGGAACATCACGTCCAAAATGAGCTGGGGACCAAATCTGCTGATCAAGCAAGGCGCCAAGCTGGTGCAGGAGTGGAACGATGTGCTGGTGGAGCTGCCCGCTGATACCCGGCGAGCCCTGATCGGCAAGGCGCAGGCCCGATTGGGCGTTATGTCGTTGGAAATGAACGGGGAAGAGCCCAGCCTGCCGCCGGAGCTGGGGTCCGCCAGCCGCCTGATCCTGAACAAATTAAAGGCAGACCTGCCCATCCAGCTGGACCAGTTGCTTGAATCTTCAGACACCCTCACTTCATCAGAGGTAATTGCCGCGCTGTTTGAACTTGAGCTTCTAGGCCTCGCGCGACAACTCCCCGGCAAGAACTTTGTTAAAGTGTGGTAGAACTCAACATAGTAGTTTAGCTGGGACTTAAACTGTAAGCATTCTTACGATTCAGGAAGACCATGGCAAAATCTCTCGTCATCGTCGAATCGCCGACGAAGGCGAAGACGATCGGCAAATATCTCGGTAAGCAGTTTGTCGTGAAGGCTTCGCTTGGCCACGTCAAGGATTTACCCAAGAAAAATCTGTCGGTGGACGTGGAGAAGAACTTCGAGCCGCACTACGAGGTGATCGAAGGCAAAAAGAAGCTCATTGCGGAACTGAAGCAAGCGGCCAAGGGCGTCGACTCCATTTATCTGGCGGCTGACCCGGATCGCGAAGGCGAGGCCATTTGTTTTCACCTGCAAGAGGAGCTCAACGGTTCAAAGAAAGGCCCGAAGTTCTATCGGGTGATGTTCAACGAGATCACGGCTAGCGCAATCAAGAAGGCCTTCGAGAAGCCCGGGTCGGTGAACCTGCACCTGGTGGATGCCCAGCAGGCGCGCCGCGTTCTGGACCGGCTGGTGGGATACAAGATATCGCCGCTGCTGTGGGATAAAGTGCGGCGGGGGTTGTCGGCGGGCCGGGTTCAAACGGTGGCGCTGCGGCTGATCGTGGATCGCGAGCGCGAGATCCGCGCGTTCATCAAACGCGAGTATTGGACCATCGATGTCCAGCTCAACGCCAAGAAGCCGCCGGTGCTAACCGCCCGCTTCACCAAGAAAAACGACGAAGCCATCGAGCTGCCCGACGAAGGCACGACAAAAAGTCTGCTCGATCAGTTGGATGGCGCCAAGTACCTGGTTCATTCGGTATCCACCAAGGAAAAGAAGCGCAATCCGGTCCCGCCGTTTATTACATCCACGTTGCAGCAGGAGTCTTCGCGCAAGCTGCGCTTCAGCGTCAAGCGCACCATGATGCTGGCGCAACGGCTGTATGAAGGCGTGGAACTGGGCTCGGAAGGGTCGGTTGGTCTCATCACTTATATGCGAACCGACTCTACTCGCATCTCCCAGGACGCGCTGGATGAAGTTCGGGGCTTGATCAAGGACCGCTATGGCGATCCGTTCGTTCCGGCCTCGCCCAACGTATACAAAAGCAAGAAAGACGCGCAGGATGCGCACGAAGCCATCCGGCCGTCGTCGCCCAAGCGCACTCCCGACGATCTGGCGCCCTATCTGCAAGAAGACGAGCTGAAGCTTTATCGCCTGATCTGGATGCGTTTCGTGGCATCGCAGATGACACCCGCGGTGTTCGACCAAACCACCATCGATGTCGCCGCCAAAGGCAAGGACGGGGCAACTTATATGTTCCGCGCCACCGGAAGCGTGCCGAAGTTCAAGGGCTTCCTGGAAGTCTACGAGGAAGGCAAGGACCAGAAGGACTCCGACGACGAAGAACTGAAGAACCGGCTTCCGCTGGTGGCCGAGGGCGAGGAGCTGCGCTTCAAGTCCATCGAGCCCGAGCAGCATTTCACCGAACCCCCGCCGCGTTTCAACGAAGCGACGCTGGTGAAAGAGCTGGAATCGGACGGCGTAGGACGTCCGTCCACGTACGCGTCCATCCTTTCCACCATTCAGGAACGCGAATACGTAAAAAAGGATGGCGGCAAGTTCGTGCCCACCGAGCTCGGCATGGTGGTGACCGACCTGCTGCTCGAAAATTTCCAGAATCTCTTCGACATCACCTACACGGCTCGCATGGAAGAAGAGCTGGACGAGATCGAAGAAGGCAAGATGGACTGGCGCGAGGCCATGTCGGAGTTCTACGAGCGGTTCCAGAAAGATCTGGACCACGCCGAACGCCACATGACCGACATCAAGCGCATGGAGGAGCCCACCGGCGAAGACTGCGAAAAATGCGGAAAGCCTTTGGTGATCAAGTGGGGCCGGTTTGGCAAGTTTATCGCCTGCACCGGATACCCGGAATGCTCCAACACGCGCGAGCTTCCGCCCGATCCGGCCAGCGCCGAAGGGCTGAGCGAGCAGGACGCCCAGGAATATTGCGAGAATTGCGGTCGCGAGATGGTGCTGAAAAAAGGCCGCTTCGGGCAATTTTACGCCTGCTCGGGATATCCGGACTGCAAGACCACCAAGCAGATCGGCGGGCAGCAGAAGAAGTCCGACGTGCCGCTCGAAGAAAAGTGCCCGCAATGCGGCAACAACCTGGTATTAAAGAACGGGCGATTCGGCGAGTTCACCGCCTGCAGCACGTATCCGACTTGCAAATACGTCAAGCAGAAGACCATCGGCGTTCCCTGCCCCAACTGCTCGGAAGGCGAAGTGGTGGAGCGGCGGTCAAAGCGCGGCAAGACGTTCTACGGATGCAATCGCTATCCGGAATGCAATTTCGTGGCGTGGGGCAAGCCGATCCAGGAGAAGTGCCCCGAGTGCGGGTCCAGCTACCTGATTGAAAAGTGGCTGAAGGCCGGACCGGTGGCGCAATGTCCGAACGGCGAATGCAAATTTAAGAAGCCGCTGGTTGTGCCAGAGGTAGAAGTCACGGCGTAAGGGCTTTCATCAAAGCACATACTTGGCGACACTGCTAAGGATCTGTTTCATCTTGGCGTCGCCGCCACAGCACTCGGGCTCAGTAGCTACGGTGATCAGCCCGGCCTTACGCGCGAGCCCTTGGACGAACTCTCGCCCCGTCATGCCCTCAGTTCTATCGTACGTCGATAGGGTCAGGAATTCCTTTTCAAATACCTCGTCCGGATAGGGAAACGTCCCGCCAATCAATCTTGAAGCAATCCAGGTCAAGGTCGATGATTATCTTCGGTTTATCTGTGAAGCGGAACAGCTCCGCTCCTTGCCGCTCCCAGCCCAGAGTCTGCCACGCGCGCTGGTTCAAGGACCTCCTAGTCCAATCTGACAGCCGACCGTGATACCCAAGCTCTGAACCCGGCAGTTCCATGGCCGCAATAAAGTGCTCTTGCCCCTGCCCGTCCGGAAAGCTCATCGGGAATTCGTCGTCGTCGTGCACGCCGAAGAGAACGGCGTCGCCAATCAGCCCGAGGTGCATTCCCGCACGCACCCAGTCGTCATCTGATCTACGGAGGTCGTTGGCGCAGAGGTCAATCAGGGAGGCCGTCGTAAGACCTGTCCTGCGCAAATTGACTATTTTCTGTAGGCATCCGGGCATGGGCTCCAAAGTATCGTGGTGAAAATCAAAAGTGACGATGTTGCATGGAGCCGGCAGATCACCGCTCATCTGTGCGCAATGAATAAGCGGAAGAATCCATCTATGATCCCTATGGATCAATACATCAGTCCCGCCAACTTGGGTCACGCGCAATTCATCGTCCCTGATCAACTGATCTAGCCCGAGAGCACAAAGATCCGAACTTGATTTCATTACCGTCAAACGGGTCTTCCTTCACTCTTATGATACGACGCCTCGCCGCAAGAATATTTGAAAAGCGTGACAGATTAAGGTTAATTGGACTGCCGACTCCGGGACGACCGCGCGTCTCGGGTACGTAAACGCGTGATTTACCGGGCGCCTCAACGTGTCTTCGGAAGGAACAGCGCTAACAAGTAATCCTGCGCGGAAACCTGCTTTCGAATCGAGCGCCAATCGCTGAAAGCTGAGCTTGCCAAGTCGATTGCAGCCAGCGCGTTTGTTCGGGACCATGCAAACGAGTTGTCATAATCCGCCTTGTGGCGTTGCTCCTGCAACAAGATGAAAGCGTGCGCTACGTTCTTCAGTTTCAGCAGCGCCGCAGGCTGCCCGGAGCTGTAGTAATTGTTGATGTAGTCTTCGCACACCTTCTTCATCTTTCCGTGATCAAAGGTTCTCGCAAGAACGCTGCGCTGGCGTTCAATTGCCCAATTGCCAACGGCTTCGTCGATCAGAAGATGGAACAGGGCGTAATACGCGGTCGACACCCCACGGCGAAGACTGGCCTGTCTCGGATTCCTGCGTTCCCTTTTGGCCAGGTGATACGACTGCTCTAGCAGGTCGTCCGCAAACGCCATCTCATCGCCAGGCAGGCTCGGGATGCTGTGCCTGTTCGGATTCGCTACGAAAGTCGAAATACGGAAAAAGACCGATGTCAGGAAGGTCCAATTTCTCCGACATACGCCAGACCACGCGTGTGGATACGTCACGGAGCTTTCGGCCCTTGCTCGCTGCATCCGTGAGGAGAACACGGAAGAAGATCCCCCAGGAATCGTCCCACGCCTGCGCAATTTCCCAGTTGATAAGGACCACGCCCGAATTTGCCATCTCTTTGGTAACCTCGGCAACCGCTGAGTTGATTTGCGGTTGCTTTTCAATGGCGATTGGGAGGGGCACGCGAGTCTTTCTACCAGAATAGCGCGATTACCGCATGTAGCCCCAAGAACCAACCAGAAGATTATCGGCGTTCTCCGTTGCCATGCTCGGAAGGCGAAGCGGTGGAGCGGATCAGGCTTACTGGCCAAAGCGATATATGATGGCGTTGCAAGGTTGGAGGAAAACTTGAGATGCCAATCCTAAATGCCAGCCGGCTGGTAGGGGCGATGGCCTGCCTCGTTATTTCATTCACGCTCCAGGCGCAGCCCGCTCATTTCACCGTCACCGTAACCGGCCAATCCATGATCCGGTCGGACATCCGCGCGCACGCGCCCGCCGCGGTGCCCATCATCCAATCGCTGCTCAAAGGCGACGTCGTCTTTACGAATTTCGAAGCCACCATTGTCGACGAAAGCAAAGGGCAGTCGCACATGGACGGCCGGTTCCTCTCGCCGCCCGAAGCGCTGGATGCGCTGCATTCGTTCGGCTTCAACCTGGTGTCGTTCTCCAATAACCATGCGTTCGATCTGAAAGTCCCCGGTATTCAGAACACGCTCGAGGAGGCCGGCCGATTGAACCTGGCGCACGCCGGGACCGGGAAGACGCTCGCCGAAGCCGCCGCCCCTGGTTACCTGCACACGCCCAAGGGCACCGTGGCCCTGGTTGGGATGGCGTCCGGTTTGATTCAGCCCGGAGGATCGGCCACAGCACGCCAGCCGGGCGTGAATGAACTCCGCGTGGAAGGCGAAAAGCCCAACGAAGAAGATACGCGACGAATCCTCGGAAGCATCCGCGAAGCGCGAAAGCATGCCGACCTGGTTGTGGTGTATGAACACAACCATGTTTTCGCCAAGCCCTTCCGGACCATCATGCTGGAAGAGTTGCCCGAGCGGCTGGCCCCGCCGGATTGGCTCAAGAAGTGGACGCACGCGGAAATAGACGCGGGTGCCGACATCATCGTGATGCATGGCGCGCCTCTGCTGCACGGCGTGGAGATTTATCACGGCCGGCCCATCTTTTTCGACCTGGGAAATTTCATTTTTCAGGCGCCGCCGATCGACGTCTTGCTGGACGAACCCATCGTCTGGGAAAGCGTGGTCGCCTACGTCGATTTCCAGGGGAAAAATCTCGAATCCATTCAGTTCCGACCCATCGCGATGAATAAGATCGGCCAAGGCCAGCCCGACACGCAGGATGAGCACACCAATAATCTCTTCTTGCAAACCCGCGGTTTGCCGTCGCCCGTTACGGGCGATCAGGCGCACTATATCCTGGAGCGCCTCGCGGATTTGTCCCGTCCTTTCGGAACAACCGTGGAAGTGAATGGCGATCGAGCGGAAATTAAGTTGAAGGGAGCGGTTGCTCGCAATTAATCTCCCACGACACGCCGAACCCATCCGTAAGCACGCCGAAAGCGGCCGACCAGAAGGTTTTTTGAAGCGGCATCTGCACGGTCCCGTTTTTCGACAGCTCGCGAAAGATGCGCTCCGCTTCACCCGGATCCTGGATTCCCAGCGTCAGGTGGAAGCCTCTCGGCGGTTGATACCGCTCCGGGAGAACGTCGGCGCCGTATAAAATGTTGTCGCCCACCGTGAGAGTGGCGTGCACGATCTTGCCTCGCCACTCCGGAGGCACTTGCTCCGCCATCGGCGAATCGCCATACGCCAGCATGGTTAGAATTTTGCCGCCCAAGCATCGTTCGTAAAATTGAAAAGCCTCCTGGCATTGACCGCCAAAAGCAATATGGGGATTCAATTTCATCGTACGCTCCTCGCAGTGCGATTATCTCCTCTCATAAACCTGGACGCCACTGTGGTTCCATAGAAAGGATGCCCGCCGAACGAGATCGCCTGCTCCAAGCTAGAAGCAGATCGTCGCACTGGAGGCGCTGGGGCCCTTACCTGGCGGAACGGTCCTGGGGCAACCCACGCGAAGACTATAGCGCCGACGGATCGGCGTGGGATTTCTTCACCCACGATCAGGCCCGCTCGCGAACCTATCGCTGGACCGAAGACGGCATCGCCGGCATCTGCGACAATCACCAGCGGCTGTGTTTCGCGTTTGCGTTTTGGAACGGCGTGGACCCCATCCTCAAAGAGCGGCTGTTCGGAGTTTCCGGCCCGGAAGGCAATCATGGCGAGGACGTCAAGGAGTATTACTATTACCTGGACTCCACGCCCACGCACTCCTACATGAAGGCGTTGTACAAATATCCGCAGTCGGCGTTTCCATATTCGGACCTGGCGAGGACCAATCGGGAACGGCCGCGGACCGAACCGGAATACGAGCTGATCGACACCGGAATCTTCAACGACAATCGCTATTTCGACATCTTCATCGAATACGCCAAGTACGATGTCAACGACATTCTGATCCGCGCGACGGTCATCAATCGCGGGGACGCGCCCGCGACGCTGCATTTGCTCCCCACGGTCTGGTTTCGCAATACCTGGAGCTGGGGCTACGGCACACCGCGCCCGGAATTATCGCGCTACGACACCCACACCATCGGCATCCATGAGCAGTCGCTGGGCGACTTCAAGCTCTGGCTGGAAGATGCGCCCCCGCTTTGTTCACCGAAAACGAGAGCAACACGCTGCGATTGTGGGGCTGGCAAGGCGCGCAACCTTATACCAAAGACGCCTTCCACCGGCACTTGATCCAGAACGAAGACAACGCGGTGAATCCCGATGAAACCGGCAGCAAGGCCTGTGGCGTGTATCGCATCGATCTGGAAGCGTGCGGATCGAAAGTGCTGCACTTCCGCTTGTATTCGGGCGACACGCCCGCGCCCGATTTTCACCAGGTTTTTTTGGATCGCATCGAGGAGGCCGACGATTTCTACAGCTTTGCTCCCGTCAGCTTGTCCGACGACGCGCGGATGGTGCAGCGCCAGGCCTTCGCCGGTCTGCTTGTGGAGCAAGCAGTTCTATCACTACGTGGTGGAAGAATGGCTGAAGGGCGATCCAGCGATGCCCCCGCCGCCGCCCGAGCGGCTCTTGGGACGCAACCGGACCTGGATTCACGTTTACAACGACGACGTTCTCTCCATGCCCGACAAGTGGGAATATCCTTGGTTCGCCGCCTGGGATCTGGCGTTTCACACCATCCCCTTGGCCATGGTGGATCCCGATTTCGCCAAGCAGCAGCTTTCGCTTGCTTTTGCGCGAGTGGTATCAATCGCCCAACGGCCAGCTTCCGGCCTATGAGTGGGAGTTCAGCGACGTGAATCCGCCGGTGCATCCCTGGGCCTGCTGGCGCGTGTTCCAGATCGACTGGAAGCTGAACGGGGTGCCGGACGCCGAGTTCCTGGAATCCGCATTTCACAAGCTGCTGATGAATTTCACCTGGTGGGTGAACCGCAAGGACTCGCAGGGCAACAACATTTTCGAGGGCGGTTTTCTCGGCCTGGATAACATCGGAGTTTTCGACCGCAGCCGGCCGCTGCCCACCGGCGGCTTTATGGAGCAAGCCGACGGCACGGCCTGGATGGGCATGTTTTGCCTGATGATGTTGCGCATCGCCATCGAGCTGACGCTGCATGACAAATCGTACGAAGACATCGCGAGCAAGTTCTTCGAGCATTTTCTCTACATCGCGAGCGCCATGAACCGGCTGGGGGGCGACGGGCTTTGGGACGAGGAAGACGGCTTCTATTATGACCGGCTGCGTATGCCCGACGGCCGCAAAATCCCGCTGCGCCTGAGATCGCTGGTGGGGTTGATTCCGCTGTTCGCCGTCGCCACGCTGGACGCCGAGGCCATCGACAAGTTGCCCGGTTTCAAGCGGCGCATGACCTGGTTCATCAAGCATCGCGCCGGATCTGTGCCGCAACATCGCCTCCATCACGCGGCCCGGGCAAGAAGAGCGAAAGCTCCTGTCCCTGGTCCAGCCTTCGCGCCTCGAGCGCGTTCTGCAACTCATGCTGGATGAGAACGAGTTCCTTTCCCCGTACGGTATTCGCGGCATCTCGCGCTATCATCTGGACCACCCGTTCGTTCTGCAGGCGGATGGGCAGGAGTACAGCGTCAAATACGAGCCGGCGGAATCCACCACCAACCTGTTCGGCGGAAATTCCAACTGGCGCGGGCCGGTGTGGTTTCCGGTGAATTACCTGATGATCGAATCGCTGCAGCGCTTTCATCATTACTTCGGGGACGCGATGCAGGTGGAATTTCCCACCGGGTCGGGAGTGAAGATGAACCTGGCTGATGTGGCGCAGCAATTGTCGAAGCGGCTCTCGCATCTGTTTCTGCGCGACGAGCATGGACGCCGGCCGGTGTTCGGTGGAGCGGAGAAATTCCAGAGCGACCCGCATTTTCGCGATCACATTCTTTTCTACGAGTACTTCCACGGCGATAACGGCGCCGGAATTGGAGCCAGCCATCAAACCGGTTGGACGGCTCTGGTGGCTAAGCTTTTGCAACAAAGCGGCGAGTAAATGTCCCCCTCCGAACAGAGGAGTTCCGGAAATGAACACTACCCGGATCTCTCGAAAAGAAAATGGTATTTGTTTCTAGAACGGTAGCAGGGGCGATGCAGTTGCCAGCACTTTCTAGACTGATAAGAGAGGTTCGGACATGCACGAAAGCATTTTGTCTTTCTTGACCGATCTGAAAGTTGGCGCCCGTTCTTTGGCCCGCGCCAAAGGCCTCACGGTTACCGTAGTCACCACCCTGGCCCTCGGAATCGGAGCCAATGCCGCAATGTTCAGCCTGGTGCGCGGTGTGCTGTTGCGCCCACTGGTGAATCGTGACGAAGATCGCCTCATCTACATCCGCCAGAGCGCTCCCGGCGAGGGCAGCGACAATGCGAACTTCTCAGTGCCGGAGATCCAGGACTTGCGCTCGCGCATGAAAACGCTGAGCTCGTTCGGCGATTTCTCCAGCCTTGGGTTCACCATGGTGGGGCTGGGAGAACCTCGCACGGTTCAGGCCGGGGTGGTGGGAGGCTCATATTTCCAGGTGATGGGTTTACGGCCGGTGCTTGGCCGGCTGCTGGATGCGCAAGACGACGGCCCCAACGCGGCGGGCGCCGTGGTGCTGACGTATCGGTTCTGGTCCACCGCGCTAAAGAGCGATCCCTCCGTGCTCGGTAAAAAAATCCGGCTCGATTCGTTTATCGATGCGCGCCCGGCCACTGTGGTGGGCGTTTTGGAACCCTGCGTCCCGTATCCCCAGGACACGGAAATCATCGCCAACATCGTGACGAGCGCGCATCACCTTTCAGCCACCATGGTCACCGGCCGGATTCACCGCATGACCGAATTGTTTGCCAGGCTGGCGCCGGGCGCGGATCTGGAGCAAGCGCGTGCGGAATTGCGTACGGTGTACGGGGCTATGAAGCGGGAGCATCCGGAGGCCTATCCGGCCAAATCGAACTACCGGATTAGCGCCGTGCGGCTCCGCGACCAGCTGACGTCGGGAGCACGGACCATTTTGCTGGTGCTGATGGCCGCGTCGCTGCTGGTCTTCGTCATCGCCTGTTCCAACGTCGCGAACCTGATTCTGGCGCGCACCGTGCGCCGTGAAAGCGAACTCGGTATACGCGCGGCGCTGGGGGCCAGCAGCGCTGCTTTGCGTCGTACTCTATTGGCCGAGAGCCTGCTGCTGTGTGTGGCAGGCGCAACCATCGGCGTGCTGATCGCCAGGCCAATGGTAGCCGTGCTCGCGCGATACGCCTCCCGCTTTTCCGTGCGCGCCCTGGACCTCACGGTTGACTCCAGCATGCTCTGGGTGGGAATGGGACTAGCCGTGGTTGCGGCGGCGCTTCTGGCATTCGTTCCACGCCTGCCGTCTTCGGGAGGCGCCCAGGGATTCGCGCTTTCCAGCGGAAGCAACACTCGCGTCACGGGCAGCGCGAATCGGAAATTAAGGGTTTTCGCCGTAATTCAGATCGCAGCCTCGTTCGTGCTGGTGGCGTCGGCCGGTGCATTCGTAAAGACGCTCCTTTCGCTGGAAGCTGCCCAGACGCCTTTCGATACACACCAGGTGCTCGCCGTGGATGTGCCCGTCATGCATGAGGGCAGAACGCCCCAGCAAGTAGTGGGTTACTACCGGGAAGCGACGCGGAGAATCCGTGAACTGCCCGGCGTTCAGAACGTCGCTGTCGGCTCGGCCGTTCCGTGGCGCACCGACGGGCGCTTTGGCTTCCAATTTGCGGTGGACGGCCACGTCCCAGCACCGGCCGAGGAACGTCCACGTGCGATGGTTCGGATCATCTCGCCCGGATTTTTTGCAACGCTGGGCCTGCCTATCCTCGAAGGACGGGATTTCAACGACGCCGACCGCGACAGCAGCGAGGCCGTCACAATTATCAGCCAGAGCGTTGCGCGGCGGATGTTCCCCGCGGGCGATGCGTTGAACCACCACTTGATGTGGGCCGACCCAATATTGAAATTCGTTCCCATGATCAACGCCGCGCCGCAGCGCATTATCGGTTTGGTGGCCGACATGGACGACTTAAACGTGGTACCGGTTCCCACCATGACCGTTTATCGTCCTTTCGCCCAGGAGGCAGCCATGGGAGGAGGGAATCTGTTCGTTCACGTGAGCTCCAATCCTTACGCTCTGGTGACGCCCATCACTAGAATCATGCGCAATATGTCCGCGGATCAGCCCGTGGAACACGCGGCCACGCTGGATGACATCCGTACTGAGGTGCTCTCATCGGATCGGCTCAATGTGGTCGTATTCGGAGTTTTCGCCGGCGTGGCGCTGCTCATCGCGGTGGTGGGGGTCGCGGGCGTGCTCGCGTTCTCCGTCAGCGGGCGCACTCGCGAGTTCGGCATCCGGCTGGCGGTTGGCTCACAGCCGTGGAATCTGCTGTCGAGGGTAGTAGCGGAAGGCACGGCCATGGCCATTGGCGGACTTGTGGTCGGATTGGCCTGCGGATTTGGGCTGGCGCAGCTGGCGGGTACTTTTCTCGCCGGCTTGAAAATGCCGGGCGTGCTGCCGGTGGCTGGTTCGGCTGCAGTGTTGCTGCTTGCCGCGGTGACGGCCTCGGTAATCCCCGCGATCCGGGCAGCCCGGGTGGACGTCATGCAGGCGCTGCGAACGGAATAAGGTTGCCGCCCGGTTACTGGCCGGTCAGGTGCACCGCATCTTTTTCATTTTCCTGACACACGAACTCGATTAACTCCGTATCCAGCATGATGCGGTGGTGCACTGTGACAGTCCAGGGCTTGGTATAGGCTTTCGGATCGTCGACCGTGATTTCGATTTCCATGTTCCCGTAATTCACCCGCCGGAACCGCTCGGTCATTTTTCCGGATGACGTGAGCGGGCTGCCCTCCACATCCAGCCATACATCATCGCGGAAGCCGCTAGTCTGCACCACCAGCGTGTCTCCATCCCATTTTCCAATGGAGTAGCCATACCACCAGGGCTCCGCATCGCTCCCGGGCAAAGGCCGCCCGTCGGTGAAGATCTGCCGGACACCTGCGTTCGCTTCATATAAGATCACGATCAGTCCGCGAGTCTGGATGATCTTTCTTGGCTCCGGATGCGTGTCGAGTTGCCCCAGGCCAATCGGCAAACAGCGGGCGTCGGGATTATCCTTGTTGTTTTGCGCCACGCGCTGGCTTCGAAGTTCGGCCGCCCACGGCTGGAACGGCAGGCCGTCCTTGAGCGTTGAGCCTATATCAAAGAACTGAAGGAGTCCGGGGATGCGGACGCCGATGCCTGGCGATCTGGCCCCTGCAGGCGGCGGGGTTCCGGGCCGCGCATCGGGGCTGTCGACGAACTTCCAGATTCCGGAAAAATCCGGCTTGCCATCCGGTGTCCTCGGGGCGGGCGCGGCAAGGTCCGGCTTTCCGTCAGCGGTCTTCGGAACCCCGGCCGTCGGATAGGCTGGCCACTGCGCAAACAGTGCTGAAGACCCCGACGCCAGAAGCATTGCCGCGACGCCGAATACCTTTCTGAAACTGGCTGTCCTGCTCATCCGAAGGTACCCTCAAATTACTCTGCGGCCACACCCCTGTCAATCGACAGGAGCGCGAGAGCAAGCATGGGGCCTTGCGCTTGTCGCCTCAACGATATATCTTATGTTGCAAGTGCATAACGGAGGCGTAGCGATGGATTCCCCGAGAACGGCGAGTGCAAAATCCGCGCGGTACATAGGGTGGTGTCTGCCGCTGGTGCTTGGGTTCGCGTTGTTGCCGCCCGGCGCCCTGCTGCATGCAGCGGCCAACATTGCCGTCGTGGCAGAGGCGGCCAGGGCCGATGATTTGTCCGCGGTCCATAAGCTGATCAAGGAGCACGCGGACGTAAATGCGGAGGCCAATGACGGCTCTTCCGCGCTTTTGTGGGCGGCATACCACTCGGACGCGGAGATGACGAAGGCGCTGCTTGCGGCGGGCGCCCGGGTTGATACACCGAACCATTACGGCGTGACCCCGCTTCTTCAAGCCAGCCGCAACGGCGACGTCGAGGTGATGCAGGCGCTGCTCGATGCCGGAGCGGATCCCACGCGTTGGCACCCGGAGGGCGAGACACCCCTGATGGCGGCGGCGCGCACCGGCCGTGTGGACGCCGTCAAGTTACTGCTCTCGCATGGCTCGTTCGTCAACGCCGCAGATCCGTATCAGGAAGAAACCGCGCTGATGTGGGCGTCCGCCGAAGGTCATGTGGAGGTGGTGAAGACGTTGCTGGCCGCGGGCGCAGATCCAAATCTCAAGGCGCACGTCTCCACCATCACCGAGCGCAAGGACGCTGACCATCCTTCCGGCGGCTTTACGGCATTAATGTTCGCCACTCGCAACGGACATACGGATGTTGTGGAGGCGCTCATCAAGGGCGGCGCCGATCCGAAGCTCACCAACGCCGATGGCGCGAGTGCGACCATCGTGGCAATCGTCAACGACCGGTTCGATCTGGCGAAGGAACTGCTCGACCTGGGCGGCGATCCCAATGACGGCTCCCTGTTCTTCGCCGTTGACATGCATGACGGCACCACCGACATGCGCGCGCACGATGGCTCGCGGCTCCAACCTACCCATCCCAATAATCTGACATCTCTGGGTCTGGTGAAGGTGCTGCTCGACCTGGGCGCGGACGTGAACAAACCGTTCGTCGGCGCGTTACACTCCACGACGCTGTGCTGTGGCGCGTCCATCAATAGCTCTCCGTTTTACCGCGCTGCGACAGCAGCCGACATTGAGGTCCTGAAACTGATGTTGGCCCACGGCGCGCAGATCGAGTGGAGCCCGAGCGAGATCAAACCGAAGGACGGTAAACCGGCTGCTCCTGGCCGCCCGAATCCGAACATCGGCAAGACGCCCATAATGGCCGCGATAAAAGGTGGCCAGGGCGCACCCATTGCGGGGGGACCCGGTTTCACCCGTATTGGTCCGCCGGAGTTCCGCGAGCCCGGCAGCCGCGATCCGCTGGAGGCAATCAAGCTGCTGCTGGCGGCCGGCGCCGATCCGAATGCCAAGGCAGCCGACGGCTCCACGCCGCTGCATCTGGCCGTGCAAGAGCTGCAGGTGCCGATGATTCGTGCGCTCGCAGCCGCCGGTGGAAAACTGGACGCCGTCAATAAGGACAATCTGACACCCCTGCTTCTGGCTGAAAAGCCCAAGAAACCGGATCCCCTCGACATGGGGGATCAGGACGTGTATAAACCGAAGCACAATTCGAAAGAGGAGGTGGTCGCAGCCCTGCGCGAGTTGATGCACCTTGGCCCGAACGATCCGGCGCCTCAGCCGCCACCGCTGCCGGCCGCGGCGGATAAGAAGGACGACAAGAAGGATGACAAGAGGACCGACGACAAGGAGAAGAAGACCACCGCTGCAGCGGCAGTCCCGAGCGCGCAATGAGTAAGATCCTGATCACAACGGTTTTGGTCAGCGTCGGACTAACCGCTTCGCTGCTGGCGCAGACCGCTAGCGCACCAACCGCAAAGGCCGGAGCAACCGCCGACGCCAAATACCGCGCGTTCGTGAATCAATATTGCATCGCCTGTCACAGCAAACGCGCGGCGAATCCCGCGGCGGCCCCGGTCAATCTGGAGGCTGCGAGCTTCGACGATCTTTTGGGCCACGCCGAGACTTGGGAAAGAGTCCTGCGTAAGCTGAGTGTGCGGGCGATGCCACCTCCGGGCGTTCCTCGGCCTCCGGAGGCCGAATACGCGGCGTTTACGAGCTGGCTGGCTGGGTCCCTGGACCGTGCCTGGGAAGGCCATAGCACACCGGGCCGTTACGTCGTGCACCGTCTGAATCGCGCCGAATATGCCAACGCGGTCCGCGACCTGTTGGCAGTCGACATTGACGTGACAGACCTGCTGCCCACCGACGGCGCTGAATTCGGGTTCGACAACATCGCGACGGCGCTCAAAACGTCGCCGCTGCTGCTGGAGGGCTACGTGAATGCTGCCGAGCGCGTCAGCGCCATGGCGGTGGGCGATCCGCAGGTAAAGCCCGGCACCACCGAGCATTCCATCAGCCGCGAATTCAGCCAGAGCGGATACATCGATGGACTGCCGCTCGGAACAGTCGGCGGCACGGTTGTTCACCACGTCTTTCCGGCTGACGCCGAGTACAAGCTATCGGGCCGGCTGGTGCGAGGCGTTCAGGAAGGCTACGCGGGCGTAGAAGGAAATGACACGCCGTTCACCTTCGTCATCACAGTGGATGGCGCCGAAGTGTATTCGGCTCCGGTTGGCGGTCCCGCCGACGACGCGATGCAGGCCAAGGATTTGGCCGCGGCGCAGCCGGTTATCGACAAAAGAATGACGGGACGCGTGCGGGTGACTGCCGGTCCTCATGACGTCGGCTTTACGTGGAGAGAGCGGCCAGCCAAGTTGCAGGATGTCTGGGAGCCGTCCAGGCGCGACAGCCAGGAAGTCCACATGGTGGCAGGCCTGCCGAGGCTGAAGACAGTTTCGATCGACGGCCCGTACAATGTCCACGGCCTGAGCGAAGGGCCCAGCCGGCAGCGGCTCTTTGTGTGCCATCCCGGCGCGAGCCGTGGTGCGAACGTCGATGAGACAGCCTGCGCGACGAAGATCCTCACCAATCTCGCGCGCCACGCCTATCGTCGTCCGGTCACCGCCGGAGACGTCGACGCGCCTCTGTCGTTTTACAAGCGGGCGCGCCAGAGCGGCGGCAATTTCGACGATGGTATTCGCGCCGGCGTCGCGCGCGTTCTATCCAGCCCCTACTTTTTGTATCGAATCGAGAGCGACCCGCCTGGCGCCCGTGCGGGCGTCGCGCATCCGGTCTCTGACGTCGAGCTTGCCTCGCGCTTGTCCTTCTTCTTGTGGAGCAGCATTCCGGATGAAAAGCTGCTGGACGTAGCCGCCACCGGACGCCTACGGGAGCCGGACATGCTGAACGCACAAGTGCACCGCATGCTCGCCGATGACCGCTCCGAGGCCCTGGTGGATAATTTCACCGGGCAGTGGTTGCAACTCCGCAATCTGGAGGCGAAGGTGGTTCCGGATATCCTGATGTTCCCGGATTTCGACGACAACATCCGCAAAGGATTCCGCACCGAGACCCAGATGTTCTTCAGCTACATTTTGCGTGACGACCGCAGCGCTCTGGAGCTTCTGAGCGCCGACTACACCTTCGTCAACGAGCGGCTGGCGCGGCATTACGGCATCGAGGGCGTCTACGGCCCGCAATTCCGCAAGGTGAAACTCACCGATCCCAATCGCCGCGGGCTGCTGGGGCAAGGAAGTATCCTCGCGATGACGTCCGTCGCCACCAGAACTTCGCCGGTTTACCGCGGCAAGTATGTGCTCAGCACATTCCTAAACACGCCCCCGCCTCCTCCGCCGCCCAACGTCCCCTCGCTGGACGAAAGCAACAAGGATTCGAAAGTCCCGAAGACCGTGCGCGCGCAGCTGGAACTGCATCGCAAAAACCAGCCTTGTGCCGGCTGCCATCGGGTGATCGATCCGGCGGGATTTGCGCTCGAGAACTTCAACTCAGTGGGGCAGTGGCGCGATAAGGGCGCCGACGGCGCGCCGCTGGATGTCGCGGGCACGCTGGCGGATGGTACCCCGGTCAACGGGCCGGTGGCGCTGCGGGAGGCCATTCTGAGCCCGTCCTGACGCCTTTGTGACCGTCGTCACAGAAAAGATGCTGACGTACGCTCTGGGCCGCGGGCTGGAGCCCGCCGACATGCCGGTGGTTCGCCACATCGTTAGGAAGGCCGCCCAGAACGATTACCAGCTTTCTTCAGTTATCATGGGAATAGTGGAAAGTGCGCCGTTTCAGATGCGCACGAAGTTGGAACCGGTGGAAACGGCCCACGCGGCCGATGCTGTCAAACTTGCACGTTCAAAGAGGGAGCAGCCATGATCATCACTAAGAAGCATCTTTCGCGACGTACTTTCGTACGCGGGGCCCTGGGCGCCACCGTCGCACTGCCGTTCCTGGACGCCATGATACCGGCGCTGTCCGCTGCGCCGAAATCGCCGTTCCGCTTCGGTTCTGTCTACTTCCCTTGTGGCGTGTTTCCCACTACCTGGCATCCCGATGCGGCGGGTAGCGATTTCGTCTTCAAGCCGGTGATGCAACCGCTGGAGCCTTTCCGGAATCAGCTGGTCACTGTGAGCAAGATGAAGGCGCCGTGGGGCGAGTCGGTCCACCTGGGCGCCAGTTCCGCGTTCCTGAACGGCGTAGGGCCTGCCGTCCGCCGCGACGGGAGGGGCGACTCTTTCGGAAAGATTGAATCGAAAAAGACCGTCGATCAGTTTATAGCGGATCAAGTGGCAGCCGATACACCGCTGCGGTCCATCGAAGTGGGTACCGAGGACATGGGCACCGCGGTCGGGGCCTGCGACGGTTTCGCCTGCACGTTTTTCAATACGCTCTCGTGGCGCGACGACGAGAGCCCACTGCCGGTCGGGATCAACCCGCGCGTCACCTTCGAGCGCATGTTCGGCGAGACGGATTCCACCGAGCGGCGCTTCGCCCGCCTGAAGGAAAAGCAAAGCCTGCTCGATTCGGTGACCGAAGAAACCGCGAAACTGAAACGCTCGCTGGGAGCACCCGACCGCGCCATCCTCGACGAGTATCTCGGCAACATCCGCGACGTTGAGAACCAACTCCAACGGATGGAGACTCGTCTCGGCACCATCACCGGCAATCCCGAAGCGCCGGTGGGCTTGCCCGAAGCGTTCGACGATCACATGACGATCACGTATAACCTGATGCACCTGGCGTATCAGGGCGACATCAGCCGCGTTTTTACCTTCATGACCGGTCATGAAGCCAGCGATCGCGCCTACGGGCACATCGGTATTCCCGAGCAGCACCACACCATCTCGCATCATGGCAACGATCCGGAGAAGCTCGCGAAGTACGCGAAGATTGCCACCTACCAGATCCAAAAGTTCGCCGATTTTTGCGACAAGCTGAAGGCCACAAAAGAGGGCGACGGAAACCTGCTCGACCACGCGGTCCTGTATTGGGGCAGCGGCATGAGCAACGGCAATCAGCACGATCGCAACAATCCGCCTGCGGTGATTGTTGGCGGCGCATGCGGCCGGCTGAAGGGCAACCGGCACATCGTCGCGCAGGATACTCCGACCGCGAACCTGCTGCTGGCGATGGCGCACTTGGGCGGCGCGGAGATCGACAAGCTCGGGGCGAGTACGGGCAGAGTCGATCTTTAAGGTTAGATCCTAGGGAAAGTTAGATCCTAGGGACACTTCCCGGCGACGCGGTTCACCGTAGTCACATTGATGCCGTCGGCACCGCCGGCGCCGATCAGGAGCCCGCTGACCGCCACCCGCGAACCCGCTAACGAATCCAGGCGCGTCACGACGAACTTGAGCGGAATCGTACGGCTGCCAAGGGGCCTTGTGGCGTCGTCCACGCCCGGAGTCACGCTCTCGGCCCGCTCAGGGTTGGTCGCTTTCGTGACTACCCAGTCCGTTCCGTTGCGAGCCAGACATCCCACCACGCGAGCGAGCGCATCGGAGGGAAGCTCCGTGCGTCCGTCCTTCTGCACAATCTGCACATTGGCAATGGTGCCACGCTGAAGCTCTGTCTTTCCGGCAGGAAAGCCGTTGGATTTCAGCATCAGTGCGACGATATCCCCGTAGGTGGCTTCGCTGAGCGAGCGGGGATTGCCGTTCGGCATATTGGCGCTGACGAACTCGAGCAGATCGCCGACCGTCTTTTGCGCGAAACTCTTCCAGAAGGCGTCGCCCACGAGCGGCGCCTTGCCTACTGCTGCGAGCGCATGACAACCCGAGCAGCTTTGGCCGAATGCGGTCACTCCGCGAGTGGCTTGAGCCTCCGTGTACACACCGTCCCAGACAGTCCGGCGCGGTGTGCTGGTCTGAGCAGTGAGAAGACCCGCGAGGGAGAACAGGCCAGCCATCCGTACGACGGATCGAGCACACATGCTGTGCATTTCGTGATCGTGTCAGGTAACCGCAGCCATGTCAAGTCATAACTCGGGATCTTACTCAAGCCACGCCGCGGCTCAGCCGATAGACGAATATGCGCCTTTTCGCGATTCTTCTGCTCACCGTGTCCGCCGGATTTGCGCAGTCCGACCAAAGCAAAGTGGAGGCGGTCGTCAAACAATTGGAGCGCGCCGAGCAAACGGGCGACTTCAACACCTGGGCGAGCCTTTGGACGCGGGAGAAATCCGTCGACATCCAGAAAATGCAGCCTTACGCGAGGGCGCGTCCCGAGGTCCAGTATCAGGTCACGAAGAGTTTCGTTCAGGGCGATAAGGCTGTGCTCCTGGTACAGGCCGCTCCGAACTCTTTTGCCACCATGACGCTTCGGAGAGAGGGCGGCGAGTGGAAGATTCAGGACCAACTGTGGAAAGATACCGCACCCGACCCGAAGTCGATCTACGCGCTGGCGCCTCCCGACCCGGGCACGTTTGCGCGGGCAGGATCGCCGTGGGATCAGGTGGCGCCAGCGATGGATCCCAGCCACGCGGCTCGCCAGGGATGGCAGATGAAGGCGGTCTTCGACGAGTCGTACCTCTTATATCCGGATTGAGTCCAGCGGCGAGTTGCCCGCGCCAGGGAGCACGATCGAAAAACCGCCCGGCGGTTGGCCCGTCCTGAAGATCGATACCTCAGACGCAGGGGAGTTTGTGCTGTATGACGCGGTCAACGTAGGTGACCAAGCGACATTTGATGCGCGCGGTGCAGCAAACAGCCATCGCGCCTACGCAGCCTACATGATCCGCCTGGAGCGCAACCATCATGAAGTCCTTTCCGCTTCGGCCGATTTGAATCCGAGCCCGCTAATCGAAGTCGCCGGGCGGGATTACGACATCCGGATTCCTTTGGCAACGATGGGCATCCTGGATTCGCGCACAACCAAAATGAGCATCGGCGACGCGCAGTGGCCAAAGAGCGCGGTGCTGAGCATCGCGGTTCAAAGGTATCCGCGCTAGAGCGGGTTGCCGGTCGTTATACTATTCGACAGGGCGCTGCAATCGCAAGCCAACCAAAATAGCGGACAGGAGAACCAAGAATGCGTGTTGGTGTTTTCTATTTCCCAACAGACTATGGAATCGACATACGCGAACTGTCACGCGCGGTTGAGGAGCGCGGCTTCGAGTCGCTGCTGCTGCCGGAGCACACGCACATTCCAGTGTCCCGGCGCACCCCGTATCCCGGCGGAGGAGAGTTGCCCAAAGCTTATTCTCATACTCACGATCCGTTCGTTGCGCTGTCGTTTGCTGCCTCTGCCACAACGAAAATCCTGCTCGGCACCGGCATTTGCCTGATCCCGCAGCGCGATCCCATCGTGACGGCGAAGTCGGTGGCCAGTCTGGATCAGTTGTCCAACGGCCGGTTCCTCTTCGGTATTGGCGGTGGCTGGAATGTCGATGAAATGGAGAATCACGGAGCGCGCTATGAAACGCGCTTCAAGCTGATGCGCGAACGGATCCTGGCCATGCAGGCCTTATGGACGCAGGAAGAGGCAGCCTTCCACGGAGAAATGGTGAACTTCGATCCCGTCTGGTTGTATCCTAAGCCGGCGCAGCGACCCCACCCGCCAATACTTCTCGGCGGATCGAGCGACCACACTTTAAAGCGCGTCGTGGAATTTTGCGATGGCTGGTTACCCATCGCCAGACCAGGCTTCAACCCAAAGGAAGCGGTGGCGCGGTTACGTCAGGCAGCCTCGGCGGCGGGGCGGGATTTCTCGACGCTGTCGATCAGTGTGTTCGGGGCGCCGGCCGACGAGGCGGTTCTCGGCGAGTACCGGCAGGTTGGCATCCAACGCGCGCTGCTGGCGATTCCTGATTTAACTCGCGACGAAATTCTGGGCGTGCTCGACAAGTACGCACCATTAGCAGCGTGAAACGGCAAAAGATTTCCGGTGCGGTTCAGAAAATACTAAAGAAGGCCAGGGTTGCGAGGCTTGCGACCTTGGATGACAAGAACCGGCCACACATCGTGCCGATCTGTTTTGCTTACGACGGCAAGCTTTTCTACACAGCCGTGGACCGAAAACCCAAGCGTGTTCCACGAGAACGACTGGCACGTTTGCAAAACATCCGGGCAATACCCAGCGTCGCGCTTCTGATCGATGAATACGATGAGGACTGGGCACAACTCTGGTACATCTTGATACGTGGGAAAGCAAAGCTGATTCCCAAGTCGGCGCACGAGCACGCTTCGGCGATTCGCAAGTTAAGAGCCAAATACCCGCAGTATGCCCATGGAATGCTCGCTGATGATGCACCGATCATCCGAATTACTCCGGAGCGGGCCACATTCTGGGGCAAAATCCAGTAATCTATCGGCTCCAAAAAGGCTTAGAGCGATTCTCTGCGAAGGCCGCAGGCACCGCACGCAATGACGGAAATCCGTCAATTGCCAAGGATTGTCGCTTCGCAAAGCGTTTTCCTGAACGGCTAAGTTGCTTTAAGAACAATGGGTTGGCGCCTAATTCATCTTGGATGGACAACTGCCTCTCTGCAGGGGGAGCTGAATCAAACATGATGAATCTGCCAATCGTAAATGACCGCGCTCTGCGTGAAAGTGCAGTGATTGAAGGATTTCTGGATTCGTCTAACGAGGAATCGTTCGCCGACCTGTTCCGGGTCTTTACGCCCCAACTGGTCGCTTTCTTCCGTTCACGCGGATGCGAGGTCGCCTTGAGCGAAGATCTCACGCAGGAGGTAATGCTGACGGTCTATCGAAAGGCCGCGCAGGTTCGCGATCGATCACTTTTTCGCGCCTGGCTATTCAAGATTGCGCGCAATGCCCTTTGCAGGCAATACGGTAAGCAGTCGCGTGAGGTGGAAACGGTTGACCTGGCGAACGTCGCGGGCTGTGTGGTTGCCTCGAGCAACAAACAAGCGGGCACCCTGGCATTCGAGTTTCACGATTGGATGGCTTTCCTGGAATCACGCGAGCGCGAGGCTTTGACCTTGCGGTTTGTCGAGGAGTGGGAATATCACGAGATCGCCGCTGCGAAAAAGATCCCCATCGGGACGGTCCAGTGGTGCGTTTTCAATGCCAAGAGAAAGTTGGCTCCGCATCTGAAGGCCCTCCAGATCTCCAGACGCGAAGCGGCTTGAACGCACAACCTTACTTGACTTGGAGCGCTTGTGAGGCTAAGCCGCACAGCGAGCGGGAGATTGCTGACTCTGATCTCTAGAATGAATGGGATAGACGCGTCCCAGACCATTCGACCCGTGGGTCACGAAAGCGAACCCCTCCCGGCTCCGCCGAAGACAAAGACCCAGCGTGCTGAGGGCTATGGGGTATCGCCTTTTCCCACGATAGGGTTAACGGAAAACGCCTCGATGTCGTGATGACGTCTGCGCCAGATGGTGTATATTTGCCGCATGAGCTCGGGACCCGAAGCTCGACTCTTAATGGCTTCCCCGTCGGATCCGATCTCATCCTCGAATGGAACTGGTGCTGTCCGACGGGATCAAACGTCGGACCTTCAACTCCTGGTCGATTCGGCCCCCAGCCTGATTCACACGAGTAGGCCAGACGGCTACCTCGATTTCTTCAATCAAACATGGCTCAGGTATGTAGGGCGGTCGCTGGATGATTTGAGTGGCTGGAAGTGGACAGCGTTCATCCATCCCGAGGATGTCGAGGGAATCGTGGAAAAGTGGCGCGCCTCTCTGGCCAGCGGCGAACCCTTCCTGCATGAAGCTCGCGTTCTGCGGGCAGACGGCGAATATCGTTGGATGCTGCACCACAAAGTAGCAGCGCGCGACGGGTGCGGCCAAATTGTTAAGTGGTATGGATCGAGTATCGATATTGAGGATCGCAAGCGAGCGGAAGTGCAGCTCCGAGGGAGCACCCTGGAGCTGCAAAGAAGCGAATTTTATCTCGCCGAAGCGCAGCGGCTTGCCCACTTAGGTAGCTGGACCTTCGATCCTGCCGGATTCGACTACTGGTCTCCTGAATTATTTCGGATGTACGGTCTCGACCCTGACCCCAAACCGCCTACTGTTCAGGAATACTTGGATTGTGTCCACCCCAGGATCGCGAGTACATGGCGAACCTCATCCAGGGTCTCTCGGCGAAAGCCTCGCCTTTCGATGCCACCAAACGCATCGTGCGACCCGATGGTGAGGTCCGTTACATTCGCTGCGTGGGGGTTCCTGTCGTCGAAAACGAAACCCTGAAAAAGTACGTTGGCAGCGCCATAGACGTTACGGAGCACGAGCTGGCGACCCAGGAACTCCGGCGGCGCGAGGCCTATCTGGCAGAAGCCCAAAGACTCAGCCACACAGGCAGTTTCGGGTGGAGACCCGATGACGGAGAGCTTGTCTGGTCAGACGAAACCTATCGCATCTTCGAGTACGACAGCACACTAAAGCCAACAGTGGATTCAGCGTTGCAGCGCATACATCCCCAGGATAGGGCGTCTGCACACCAGGTCATCGATCGCGCATCCCAGACTGGCACCGACTTCGAACATGAGTATCGTTTGCTACTGCCTGACGGGCGAGTCAAGCACGTCCACGCGGTAGTTCACGCGGTACCGAATGCATCCGGCGACCGCGAGTTTGTCGGGGCCGTGACCGACATCACCGAACGCAAGACCACCGAAGACAAGATCCGGCGCCTGGTGGACGCCAACATTCTGGGGGTTTTCATCGGGGACGTCGAAAGCGCGTGCGTCGTCGGTGCCAATGAAGCTTTTCTGCGCATGCTGCAATACAGCCGTGAGGATCTGGTGTCGCGGCGAATGCTCTGGGCTGATCTGACACCGCCCGAATGGCGCGAGCGCGACGAACGTGCCATGACGAGCCTGAGGGCCACCGGGGCTGTTCAACCATACGAGAAGGAGTTTTTCCGCAAAGACGGCAGCCGCGTGCCCGCGCTGGTTGGAGGTGCGCTGTTTGAAGGTGGAAACGAGGGAGTGGCGTTCGTGCTCGACTTGAGCGAACAAAAGCGCGCCGAAGAAAAGATCCGGGAGCAGGAAAGGGAGTTCCAGCAGATTCTGGACTTGGCGCCTCAGCTTGTTGCGGTATACGGGCCTAATCGTGAACGCCTTTACGCCAACCGCATCATGCTCGATTACCTCGGTCTTAGTCTCGAAGAGTGGCGGCGAAGATCTAAATTTGGTGAGGCACTTCATCCTGATGACTGGGAAGCGGCGGTCGGCCATTTTGATGGTGCTGTCGCTAGAGAGGCTGGTTTCGAGTTGGAGTTGCGCCTAAGAAAAAGCGATGGAAATTATCGCTGGTTTCTGGCTCGTTGCAACCCTGTTTGCGACGACAGGGGACAGATCGTGCGCTGGTACGTCGCGTGTACCGATATTGAAGACCGCAAGCGGGCCGAACAGAAACTTCAGCAGGAAAACGTGGCCCTGCGCGAGGAGATCGACAAGGCTTCGATGTTCGAGGAAATTGTCGGCACCTCGAGGCCTCTGAAGGCCGTTCTTTCCCGAATTGCCAAAGTCGGTCCCACCGACTCCACCGTGCTGATTACCGGGGAAACCGGCACAGGCAAAGAACTCATCGCCCGCGCCGTTCACAAACGATCCCAAAGATCTGCTCGTCCCTTCGTTAGTGTGAATTGTGCCGCGCTTCCGCCCACGCTGGTTGCCTCGGAATTGTTTGGCCATGAAAAGGGAGCTTTCACGGGAGCCACCCAGCGCCGGCTGGGCCGCTTCGAAATGGCTGATGGCGGCACGATTTTCCTGGACGAAGTGGGCGAACTTCTACCCGACAACCAAGCCGCGTTATTGAGAGTGCTACAGGAACGGGAATTCGAGCGAGTGGGAGGAGGGCATCCTATCCAAGTGGACGTTCGCGTCATCGCTGCCACCAATCGCGACTTGAACGCCACCCTAGCGCATGGGACCTTCCGCCAGGATCTCCTCTATCGGCTGAATGTGTTTCCCATCGAAGTGCCCCCTTTGCGAGAGCGGAAAGACGACATCTTGATGCTGGTCGAGTATTTTGTGCAACGCTATGCCAACCGTGCTGGTAGAAACATCCGATCGATCGACCAGAAGACCTTGGATCTATTGCAGTCCTACGACTGGCCTGGCAATATCCGTGAGTTGCAGAACGTAATTGAAAGGTCCATCATTCTGAGCTCCGCTGATGTTTTTTCAGTTGATGAGCTATGGCTTTCGAAAAGCATTCCGTCGTCGGCCTTGAATGTTGAGGCGCGAAGCGAGCGGGAAATTATCGAGGCGGCGCTGGCTGAGACTAGAGGCCGGGTTTCCGGACCATCCGGGGCGGCGGCTAAGCTTAGGATGCCGCCCTCAACGCTTGAGGACAGGATCAAGGCCTTGAAAATCAACAAACAACAGTTCAAATTCGGCGAAAGGTTCTTTCCTTAGGAATCTCAAGAACTCCGCCAGCCAGCCGGTCACGGAATTCACGGAATTCACGTGATTCACGGCCATGGAATCCGCACTTGCTTTTGTTTTCATAAACTTGGCATTGGCAGGAGTTTTGCATCCTAATTTAGACGTGGTCGCTCCCACGGAAGGGGGAACGAATGACGACTGCAAAATGGCGCGCCTTACGGCTGAGTTCAGAGGGCTGGTCAACCTGCCAGGACCTGCGCCGGCTAAAGGCCCGCATCGCGGATGCCCGCCACGGTGCGCGGAACCCGAAGCAGACTTCAACTGCGCACCAGTTGGTTTGCTACGCGCTTAAAGCTCATCTGACCAATCCGGACTCCCAGACGCACGGTATCCACTTAGCGCGTAATGGTCCGAGAGCCGTGTGTTAAGAGCCGGGAATGAGCTGTAGAATCGATCGAGTAGATAGCTCTGAAAATCTCGTGGTGTTGTTCGTAAGCGGCCGCGTTACAGGGGAACATGTGGACCTGCTTCGAGGCGTACTGGAACAGGAATCGGGTGGATTCGCCATTGATCTCGAAAACGTTCTTCTGGTCGACAGAGAGGCCGTGAAACTCCTTGCTCTCAGCGAGGCCAACGGAACTGAACTCAGGAATTGTCCGCCCTATATCCGTGAATGGGTCATGCGAGAGAGGGCGGAAACGTATGTGCGCCCATCGCAGCCAGGGCTAGAAGGAAGAGAGGATATGGAAGATGCATGATACGAACCCTCGCTTGTGTTTTCGCGCCACGCCGGATCGCGCGGTCAGCCACTTCACAGATGATGCTGCGAGACGGGCGAGCACGGGAATCAACGGAGAGCTGGACCAGGAAACGCTCGATCTTCGCGACGAGATTCTGTCGACGTCCATGTTCGAGGAGATCGTCGGTTCTTCCGACGCGATCTGCGGCGTGACAGCGCAGGTGATGAGAGTTGCTCCTAGCGACGCCACAGTTCTGATCACCGGAGAGAGTGGCACGGGAAAGGAGTTGATCGCTCGCGCGATTCACAAAAGGTCGCGTAGATCCGGGTCGGTCTTCACCAGGATGAATTGCGCGGTCACTCCACCGTCGCTGATCGCGGCCGAGCTCTTCGGCTACGAGAAAGGCGCCTTTACCGGTGCCACTCGGCGGCATGCCGGGCGCTTCGAAGTCGCGAACCACGGGACGATTTTTCTCGATGAGATCGGTGAGATGCCGAGCGAAACCCAGGTCGCCTTGTTGCGGGTGCTTCAGGAACGCGAGTTCGAGCGCGTTGGAGGCACTCAAAGCATTCCAGCCGACGTGCGTGTGATTGCAGCTACAAACTGCGATCTGCCATCGGCACTTCGTTCCGGGAAGTTTCGTCTGGATTTGTTTTATCGGTTGAACGTCTTTCCAATCCATGTCCCCCCGCTTCGCGAGCGCCCGGAAGATATTCTTTTGCTCGCCAAGTATTTCGTCGAACGCTACGCTGCCAAACAGGGCAAGAGGATTCGAAGGGTAGAAAAGCGCACAGCGGAGCTGCTAGAGCGCTATCACTGGCCTGGCAATATCCGGGAGCTTCAAAATGTCATCGAACGAGCCATGATCTTCTGCGACTCCGACACGTTCTTTGTGGAGCCGGCGTGGTTGCAGCCGGTAGCGGAGCCTCCGGTCGGCCTGCAGCCGTCTCTGATTAACCAGGAACGAGAACTCATCGAAGCGGCGCTTGCGGAAACCGGCGGCCGTGTTTCGGGTCCGGATGGAGCTGCCAGAAGGCTGGGAGTTCCGAGGACGACACTGGAATACAAGATCAAGAGCTTACGCATCGATAAATACGGGTTCCGGGTTAAAGCTCGTGAGCTGTCATCTGAATGGTGATCTCACACGACCCCTGGCGGATCGTTCATTTGCCTCTTTCCCTCGCGATCCACTCCTGGACGTACAAGGGACAGTTAACAAGCTGGACGCCTTCCGATTCACAGCGAATCAAGAAGCGAACGCTATCGCGATCCAAGAGGGTGACCTCTTCCAAGTCCAGGCTCGCCAGGGAGCTGCACTTCTCGATTTCGGCTAGCAATTCCGAAAGGCCGTCCGCTTGCATGCGGCCGCTCAGCTTTAGTTTGGTGGACGACTTTCCTTTCGACCGCCTCTCGATGCGAAGCATGCCTTTGGCTCACCAGCAAAGAGCCCTTTCAAAATCAGATTTGTTGGATGCAGTCAGACGATTTATGGCACTTCTGGGAGCCCTCTGGCGTCAAACAGATGAGCACAGCAGCGGCTCTCCATGGTTAGTTACGATTATGCCCGAGAGTCTTCCTAGTGTTGTCATCGTTGGAGGCGGTTTCGCCGGCCTGGCGGCTGCAAAAGCACTTCGCAAAACATCGGCGCGGATCATTCTCATCGACCGTTCCAATCATCATCTTTTCCAGCCGCTTCTCTACCAGGTTGCGACTGCGGTCCTCACACCAGGCCAAATCGGTTCCCCGATTCGAGGCGTTCTCCGCAAACAGTCCAACACTACGGTGATCCTCGGCGAGGTGACCAGCGTCGATCGCGTGAAAAAGGCGGTCTACGTATCGAACGGCCTTCGCGAGAACGTGCCAGTCACCTATGACTATCTGATTCTGGCCACCGGGGTAACGCACAGCTACTTCGGCCACGACGAGTTTGCGCCGTTTGCGCCCGGTCTGAAAAGTCTCGCCGATGCGGTCGCCATCCGGAACAGGATCCTGAATGCGTTTGAGCAGGCCGAGGCAGAGGAAGACCCGTCGAAGCATCGCGATTTGTTGACCTTTGTGCTGGTGGGGGGTGGACCCACAGGGGTGGAAATGGCCGCGGCAATTGCGGAGCTGGTGCGAATGACGCTCCGAAGGGAGTTTCGACGAATCGATCCCGAGTCGGCGCGAATCATCGTGATTGATAGAGGTAAGCGAGTCCTCGGAACGTTCGCGGAGGAGCTCTCGCAGGCGGCCAGGAAGAGGCTGGAGCACCTCGGCGTGGAGGTTCGTCTGGGAGTGGGCGTCGACGGCATCGACGCCGACGGGGTTACAGTCGCCGGAGAGCGGATCCTCAGTAAGGTCGTCATCTGGACCGCGGGCGTTGCTCCTTCCCCGGCGGGGAAGTGGCTGAACGCTGAGACGGACCGCGCCGGGCGTGTGCGAGTGCAACCGGATCTCTCCATTCCAGATTCTCCCGAAGTCTTCGTCCTCGGCGATGCGGCATCACTCGATCAGGATGGCCACGCGCTGCCGGGGGTGGCCCAGGTTGCCATCCAGCAGGGCCGGTATGCCGGGCGACTGATCGCACGTCGAATCTCCGGTAGGCCCATTCCGGCGCGATTTCACTACTTTGATAAGGGCAATATGGCGGTGGTGGGTGCAGGCTTCGCCGTGCTGGAGACTGGCAAGATTCGGATGAACGGAATCCTTGCGTGGCTGGCCTGGGGGCTCGTACACCTACAATTTCTGGCGCAATCGAGCGAGCGCGTGAGTGTCTTCCTGCAATGGATTTGGACGGTAAATACCGGACAGCGTGGGTCCCGCCTCATCGTGAATGATTCCGCCACGCGGCAAATCCCATCAAAGACGGAAGCGATACCGCAAGAGACCCGGATCTGAACACGCACTCGCAATTCTGAACCGCGCGCGTAAGCCAGCGGTAGCCTAAAGGCCTGGGGTCTGGCCAATGGTCTGTTTCAGTTCCGCCCACGCGAGCATGTAATTCAAGTTCGCTTGCAACAGATCCGCTTGCGATTTATAGGTTGCTGAAGAGGCTTCGAGTGTGTTGGCTACCGTCACAACACCCTGAGTCACCTGGTTTTTTGACAGTCGCTCGCTCTCGCGCCGCAGCGCCAGAACTTTGTCCGCCACAGCCACGAGATTCTTAGTTCGTTCTAGCGCGTCGTAGCTGCGTTGAACTTGCGCGGAGATACTGTCCTTGAGACGCTTCAGGTTCTCTTCGGCTTCCCCAAGCTGCGCTTCGCGCTCCCTAACGGCGGCGCGTCTCTTGCCGAAATCAAACACATCGTAATCGAGCCGAACTCCAACCGTGCCGAAGTTGGGAACGATAAACGCCACTCCGCTTTGCGAGGTATCGCTGGCGTAGGCCGTAACGTCGGGAATGAACGCCGATTTCGCGCTCGTCACAGCAGCTCTGGCCTTTTTGATTGATTCCTCGGCAGACGCGATTTCAGGATTGTTCGCCCAAGCGGCCTGGACATACTCCTCTAACGGATGCCTATCGGAACCAATCGCCTCTATTGGCCGCAGATCCAGCTTGGTATCCAGCGGGAGCCCCAGCAAGTCATCCAGCTCTGTGTTCAGGTCGGTTACCTGAAGGTCGGCCGTGAGAACAGCTTGTTGTCCCTGAAGCACATCCGTATCTCCCTGGATCTCGCTGACGCGAAGCAGGCTCCCGTCGCGAACGCCTTCCGTATTCTCCTTTAGCTCTTGTTTGGCGTAGGCAATCTGTTCCTCGGCTGCCTGCTTTTGCAGTTGGGCGCTCAGAATGCCAAAGTACAGGCGATGGACATCGACGGCTACCTGGTCCTCAGCTTTCTTCAAGTCTGCCCGCGAGATGGCAACTTCCGCGGCGGCAATGCGATTAGCCTCATGGATTCGTATCAATTGCGTAAGCGGCTGAGAGATCGTGGCTTCGTTGAGTAGTAGATAGTCTTGGCCCTGAGGAATGGTCACGTCATGTCCGGGAACTACTTGAGAGTCGACGCGCCCGAATGTACCGGTTGGTATTACGATGTGCGAAATGCCCGTACTGTCGTCGGCTTTGGCGTGGTCGGCGATCAATGGAAAATAGGAGGCGTGTTCGCCCGCCTTTTTCTGCTCGTTCTCGACGATTTTCAGGCGTGCAATGCGTAGCGAATGATTTTGGCTGATTGCCAATTCGACCGCTTCCTTTAGACTTAACTTCCGCACCTCGGCTCCATACTGCGCAGCGGCGAGTGACAAGAATACGAAAATGGTAACGCTGCGGGAAAGTAGTGCGCGCATCATGCCGTTCGCCTCAAGTCTCGGAAGGAGATTACGGGTCGCAGCAGAAGCATCAACATGAGGTAGAGAACTACTGCCCATGCGATCACAATAAATCCATCCGAGATTGCAAGAGTAAAGGCCTGCGCCCGGACTTGTAGGCCCAGGGCTTCGGCCGCCCGATATTGTGCCTCCTGCATTCCGGTGGACTTTCCAAAGGCACCCCCAGCGAGCATGCGAAGACGCTGATCCGTGATCCACGAGCCATTTTGAACGTGCAGGCCCAGCAGATTGGAGTGAAACTTTTCCCGTGCCGACACAAAATGACCCATGAAGGTTGCGCCTACCTCACCGCCCAACAGCCGAATGAAATGAGCATACCCGGAGACGGTTGCCGCCTTCGCCAAGCTGGTCATTGCTCCCCCTTGGATGGCTTCCAAGATAAGACTGCTCACCAAACCGACGTGCGAGCAGGCGAAACCGACGGACAACAGCAGCTCCCAAATTTCAAAATTGTTCCCTGACCAGGAACTGTCAATGAAGGAGTAGTGCCAGCAGACGACGGCTGCGAGGCTAAGCCCGAGCGCGAGTATGAGTCTGGAGTTCGTGAAGACGACGACGATTGCGATAATCCATACTGTTACGAACATCGGCAGCGCTACCCAAGCGAGTGCGTCGCCGATCTGAAGCGGGCGGTAATCATGAATATTCTCAAGAAAGCTGGGCACCAGAACCAGAGTCGCGAGCTGAGCGAACTTGAAAACAAAGATCGATAAACCGACGACAATGATGTTTCTTGTGTTTAAGAACTGGAGGTCCAGAACCGGCAGCGGCTGGACCAGCCGTCTGACCAATGAAGCCAGAATAAGGATAATTCCAGCGCCCAGCATCCCGACGATGACTCCGGAATGCAGCCAATACAGGCGCTCACCTTGATCCAGCGCGCCGTAGATCAGGCTCAACCCCACGCTGAAATACATAAACCCGCGCCAACTCGGCCGCTGCGCGGGCAAAGCCACTCTGGGAATTCCATAGTAAACGCATAGAGTCATTAAAGGCGCCAGAACCGCGGAGTTCCAAAAGATCCAGTGCCAAGACAGGTGGTTGATGTACCAGGCTTCGAGCGCCGGTGCGACGTTGGCCGTGAAAACAATATCGGCCGCGTAGGCCGCGACACCAAAAATGATGAGCTTCTTGGGAAGCGCACTGAGTACAAAGGTCATGGTCAGCGAGTAGAAGGTTCCCGAGCTCAACCCGGCGATCACCATCAGCGCCAGCATCTGACCATATCCGTGCGAGAGGGGAAGAAGCGCGCTGGCGAGCGAGAACACCAGCGAGGCAGGCATCAAGATTCGCCGCGGCCCAAACAGGGTGTTCACGAAAACCACAAAGATGCCGCTGAACATCGTGGCCATGTTCAACGCGGTTGGAAGCCAGGAAGCCTGGTCGAAACCAAGTCCCAAAGCACCGCGAAGATCCGGCAACCCCACGCTGATGAGACGCGCATTCATTGTCGCCAGCATTGCACCCAGGAATACGCCGACAATTCCGACGTAGGGATTCGTGACGAGTCTCGCCTTCGTTTGGATCGCGGTAGTCATGAATGCGAGCCGTTCGTGTGGACCCGGACGACCACCGATAACCCCGGACGCAAACGAGCGCCCGTTGACTGATCTCGATCCAGAACAATCTTCACCGGTATACGCTGCGCAATTTTTGTGAAGTTCCCTGTCGCATTGTCCGGGGGCAAGAGCGCGAACTGCGATCCGCTGGCCGGAGCCACTTCCTCTACATGCCCCCGCAGAAGCACGCCGGGAATCGCATCAACTCGAATTTCCGCAACGTCGCCCCGCTGGATCCCGCGAATCTGGTTCTCCAGAAAGTTTGCTTCTACCCACGCATCGTTCTGGACCAGAGAGATTACTTGGGTACCCGGGCTCACCAGTTGTCCCGGTCTCACCAATCGCTCGCTCACGATTCCGTCTTCCGGCGCCACGATTTTCGTATAGCCGAGATTGGTCTTCGCCAATGCCAGACCAGCTTTTTGCACTTCCACCGCCGCGCGAAGCTGAAGTTCCTGCGAGTCGAGGACCGCTCGCTGGCGCCTCTGCGCTTCCACCTCAGACTGTGCGCTCGTTAACTGAGCCCGGGCGCGTGCCAGGTCGGCTTGGCGACTGGACAATTGAGCATTTGCGGTGGAGAGGTCCGCGTTCCGGGTAACGAGCTGGGATCGATAGCTCTCGTCGTCCGCGACGGCCTGCTCGAGTTTCTGGGGCGTCGTGGATTCGGTGGCGATTAATGCTTCCTGACGTTTGCGCTCCTTCGCGGTTCGTGTAACATTCGCTTGAATGGACTCGATCCCCCCGCGTGCTCCCGCAATGGCCGCGTTTGCCGCCTCGACGCCGGCCTGGGCCGCAGCGATGTTCGCGTCGGCGGTCCGAACTCCGTCCTCCGCCTCCACGATGCGAGCATCCTGCAACAGCTTCTGCTTCTGATTGTTGACCACGGCCGCTTCAGCAGCGCTCACAGCCGCTTCGGCTTGTTGTACTTGGGCCATGAAATCGTCATCTCGTAATGCGACTAGCAGATCGCCGGCCTTCACTGCCTGATAATCCGAGACTGGTACTGTTGCGACAAGCCCCGCCACTTTCGTGCTCAACGGCGTCAGGTCAGCATGCAGATATGCGTCGTCGGTTTCCTGTATTGCTCGTCCGCCAGCCCACGCGTTCCAGTTTGTAGTAATGAGGAGAACGATTCCCACCGCGAGCAGGAGAATAATCGCCGGAACGATCCATCGCTTGAGAAAAGACGTGGTCGTGCGCGGTTGCTGCAAAGACTCTTTCGAATCGGACATTCTCGTTCGCCTCGAGCGGCCACAGAAAGGCACTCCTGGAGTCGCGCTCACTAGGAGAGAGCCCGAGACCCGTACGATTGTTTGATCTCATGCATCCGAGCCAACAAAATCTTTTCGCCTGTGCTCTTCGCTTCTGAAGAATGTTGGGAAGGGAACAACCGATCAGCAGATAGAGCAGATGCTGGCGAACGCCGACAAAACCTTTTGCGAAAACTGGTCTAAGAAGCCGGTTCGGGATCGAGCCGAGATAGTCGGGAAGGCGGCTTCAAGGGAGTAACTTGATCGCCAAAATACGAATCGCAGTCGCGACTGGGTAGCGGAAGGGCGATGACACAGCGAAATCGGTAGACTGCGCCGCTTCGGAATCACGTCTTGCAGAGACGAAACACGGCTCCCTGTAAGAAGAATGGGGTCACAGGAACAACGGACGGCGGTTTGGTTTATACTGTCCAAAAGTGGAAATTCAGGATTAGACGGGAAATTGATGCGAAAAGCCATTCTCGCGATCTTGCTGACCGGCGTGCTTCTCGCCCAGTCTCCGCAGTTCGACGTGGCGTCCGTCAGGCCTTTCGCCCCCACGCAGGGACAGGTCGCCGCCGGCCTTCACTTCGACGGTGCGCAGGTTCGGGGAGTCGGACTGTCGCTCCGAGACTATTTGGCCACCGCCTACAGGTTCAAGGCCACATTGATTTCCGGACCGGATTGGACGGCGACGGAGCGCTATGATATTTCGGCGACGCTTCCGGACGGCAGCTCTAAGGCTCAGGTTCCGGAAATGCTTCAGGCTCTTCTCGCCGACAGGTTCCAGGTGAAACTGCATAAAGAGAAGAAGGAGTATCCGATTTTCGCGCTGGTGCTTGCCAAAGGCCCGCCCAAGCTGAAAGAGTTACCGCCCGATCCGAACGAAGATAAGGTTAATGACGAGCCTGTCGGAATGGCCAATGTCGCCACCATCGCCGCTGTCGGCAACGGCGTAAGCGTGCAGTATGCGCGCGGAGCGTCAATCACGGTCGGCAATAACCGGATTGAAGTGACGAAGCTGCCGCTGTGGGTGTTTTGCAGGAACCTGGAACGATACTCCGACCGCCAGATCGTCGACATGACCGGGCTAACCGGCTCCTACACATTCACGATCGATGTCACTCCGGAGGATTATATGGCCATGATGATCCGTTCCGCGGTTTTGCGCGGCCAGAACATCATGCCGGAAGCCCAGAAATTGCTGGACGCCACTCCAGCCTCTGCGCTCAGCGACGCCCTGCAGCAGGTGGGCCTGAAGCTGGAGTCGCGCAGAGCCCCGCTCGACATTATTGTGATCGACAGCGCCCTGAAAACCCCGACAGCCAATTAAACGGGAGCCTAGCGAAGCAGGTTAACTCGCGCGCGATCGATGATTTCATCGCAGCGTCCGTTGAGAACGGCCGTCAGCATGAAAAGGCCAAAGTCCTTGGCTTGCTCGTAGGTGATCGTGGGAGGCATCGAAAGTTCCTGGCGTGACACCAGAACCTCGACTAATGCTGGCCCGTCGTGTTTGAGAGCCTGCGCGATCGCAGGTTCTACCTGGTCCGGAGTTTCGGCTCTTAAACCAGGAGGCCCGCTGCCTCCGCAATCTTTGAAAAATCGGGATGGTGAAGATTGGTCGCAAAATCGAGAATGCCGCCGCCTTCATTTCCAGCGCGCAACGTGAGCAGTTCGCGCATCAGCATCGCCAAGCCGCCATCGCCGGACATTGTGATCACCTGGCGGCTGGGATGGCTGACCTGCGCGCCGATGGCCTGCGGTAATGCGTTGGCCATCGACCCGTGGGTGAGTGAACCAACGAGCCGGCGGCTTGCCGGCGTTCCGACGTCGAAAGTGAAGATGGCATCGTCGGCTGCGAGTTGATCAATGATGCTCGCGACATATCGTGGATGAATAGGTCTCCTGTCGGAATCTCCGCTTGCCATCCGGTCCAGACCCTGGCGCGCTTTTCGATAATGATCGAGTGATTCTTTGCCCCACCAAGCAAAAATCAACCTTGCTGCGACGCCCTGGCTGCTCGCCTCGAACATCGATCTGCACCACGGTCGCTTCCTTAGGAAGGAACTGCCGATAGGGAAAGTCAGTGCCGATCATCAGCAGCGTATCGCAGTTCATCATGGCGTGATAGGCCGATGAGAATCCGAGCAGGCTCGTCATACCCACATCAAACGGGTTGCCGTACTCAATGAACTGCCTGCCGCGGAAAGCATGCACGATCGGAGCCTGTAGCTTCTCGCGAGCTGAACCAGTTCGGAGCGAGCTCCGGCGCACCCGGCGCCCCCAAGGATCGTTGTCTTCTTTGAGCGATTCAGAACTTCTGCAAGTAGACTAAGGTCATCATCGGACGGATAGACCGTCGGTTTCGGCTCGGCAAAAAGCAAGCGCGGCAAGGCCACATCCCCTGGGATCACAAAGACGGCAACGCCACGCCTTGCGATCGCAGTATGGATCGCAATCTCGAGCATCCGGCCCACTACCTCGTCCGCGCTGAGCCCAGCAGTCGTGAAGTCGTTGGCGATTAAGCTAGGCGCCAAGCAAACCGCAATCGCTAGAGATCCCACGATTCGAGGAACGCTCGAAAGCTGCTCCGGTGTGGTTCGCGCCGTCATTCGATGCTCCCGGTTACCCCTTGGAATCCGCGCTTCGCGTTCTTGATGAAATAACGAATTACCCGCCCATCGTCATAGCAGCGTGCGAGAACGTGATTCAGTGTGGAGAGACAATTCAACTCGCAGGATTGTTTCATCTCAGCCAGCTGAGTGGGTTCGGACTTATGGCTGCCTGCGGGGAAGCTGCAATCCCCGTGCCACCGCTGGAAGTGAACGGTTCAATCAATCGTAGAATTCGAAGAAGGCGGCATCGAAGTGATATCTGAGTGATATCCCTCAGAGAGATGGGGCTAATTACCTTACTTCGCGCAATGCGATGCAAGGGTTTCTAAAGCGCAAACAGCGGCTTTCGCGAGCCAATCGGACAGTTCGGCAACCGCAGGGAACTTTATCTCAGATCTCCAAGGTCGCGACCTTGCCCGAAGCACCTAGCAGAATGTTTCCAGTGCGGCACGAATCGCAGCCGGATTGTCCTGACTGCAGCCAATACGGCAAGATCCGTAATACCCGCTTGGCTCGCTGACGCGCAGATTCCAGAGACCATGAGAGCTGCCGGAATGGGTGATGGGCCGGCCATTGACCGATCTGAGTTTGAAACAGTCAACTATGGCGTCTCGTACACACTTCCGTAGTTCGGGATCGACTAATGTCCTGAACCTGACGATGTTGGCGGGCATATGGTCCTCCGTGCACCAGCGGGCGGAATGCCAATTATTCAAATACAGAGGCGAGTTTAGTTTGCCTATTGGTTCGACGGCGCTTGGCTCGGTGTCTTCGGGGGTGGCGCAGCTCCGCGACCACCACGTCCTGCTCCTTGCGGGCTACTACGGGGAGCAACATTACTGCCAGGCACGGGCCGGCGCCGCTCTGTCATTATTTGCTGAAGCTTCTGACGCTGGACTGGAGTAAGTGCGTCCCGCATAGTCAAGAGATTATCAATAGCGGATTTTTCCAACGAAGTCTGCGCGGCGCCGATTTCCTGCAGCTTGCTATCGATCGCAGAACGGTCTGGCTTGTCGGCAGAGAGAAGGTCATCCAACCCCATCCGCTTGATCTCAAGATCGGCCCTGTTGCGGATCTCTGTCTTCCGGAAGTCTGATTCCTGCTGGTGGATCTTCGCCGCTTGCGCGTCGGTGATGCCGAGCTGCTGACGGATGTCGGGATCACTTAATAGCCGCCCATCTCCGAATTCCCACGGTCCGATACTCCGACCGCCAACCTGTGGCGGATCATCCGGAGGCTGTTGCGTGGGTGCAGGTTGCGAAGGCGCAGGTTGACCTTGACCCTGTGGCGGTGGGGTGGTCGCTGGCGGCGCGTAATAGGGACCGCCATACGCGTAAGGATCGTCAGGGGAGTAATACGGGTATCCATAATAATACGGATAATCCCAATAGTAAGGGTATCCATAATTCGGGTAACCCCAATAATATGGGTAGCCCCAGCCCAGTCCGAAGTAGAAGCCCGGCCCCCAGTAACGGCCTCCATAGAAGTAACCGCGGCCTCCGTAATACCCGCCTCGGAAGCCACCACGAACAGCGCCTCCGCCCCGAACCGCTCCGCCACTGCGGCCGCCCCCACCACCACGTGCACCACCGCGTTGGGCGTAAGCCGGAGAAAGTAGAAGTGGTGAAAAAAGAGCCATGAAAAGCGCTAATTTCGGGAGTTGCATACCCTTGGTGGAGCAAGACTCGTGCCATGCCAAAATGCGTCTTCCCAGGAAGATCGCCGCATATCCCATGCCTGAAAACGATCTGACGACGATTTGGGGGAACTCGTTCGTGGCACTTGAACTGCGATGGTGATCTCAAGAGGTCCACATGACACCCGCCCGCCGCCATTCTCCAGGTCTCATCCCCAGGACACTTCACGGAGTAGATTCGGGCGATTTTCCGACCAGTTCCAAATGGAATTGGCTCGCAGTTTTACATAGCAAACTCGCGCAGCGGATCGCTGTGACGCTGGTAGCGAGCATGACGATTATTACAGCCGTGGCCTTTGAGCTGAAGAATTCCTGGCTTGAATCTACCTTCGTCCGCGAAGCCGACCGCCATCTCTCTTACCGGCTCTCCGAAGGCAAGAGTACGTCCATCCACTACCCAGCAGCAGGCCCCTACGATTGGACGCTTGGCTATGCGCGCATTCCCGCGTTTCTTCCGCGCTTGGAAGCCAACGGCTATCAGATCGACGCACAGGCGCAGAGTTCGGAACTGCTCGCCTCATTCTCCGGCATGGGACTCTATCCGGTTTATCGGCAGAAAGATCAAGCTGGATTGCGGATCGTCGATCGAGACGGGCACGATATGTATTCCTTCAATCGCCCCGGGCGAATCTATCCCAGCTACTCCAGCGTTCCTCCGCTCGTCGTCCAGACGCTGTTGTTCATCGAGAATCGTCACATGTTGGATGCCAAGCACCCCACGCGCAACCCTGCGGTGGAGTGGAGCCGGCTGGGCAAAGCGTTGCTCGATTACAGCTTGCACAAGATGGATTCGAAACATCCCGTGGTGGGGGGAAGCACGCTGGCCACGCAGCTCGAGAAGCTGCGGCATTCTCCGAAAGGCAGAACGACCTCTCCGGCCGATAAGCTGCGCCAGATGACAGCGGCAACTCTCGCGGCCTATGACGATGGTCCGACAACGCTTCACGCCCAACGGGACATCATTCGCGGCTACATCAATTCGATTCCGCTGGCTGCATCGCCAGGCTATGGCGACGTCCAGGGTTTAGGCGACGGGCTGTGGGCTTGGTACGGCGCCGATGTTTCGAAGATCAATTCGCTGCTGCAGGCGCCGGAAGCATCTCTCGGCAGAGAGCAAATGAGGATGCGGGCGCGAGCTTATCGCGAGGTGCTCTCGCTGCTGCTCGCCCTGCGGTCGCCTCACGTTTATCTCGTCGGGGACCCGAAGGCGCTCGAGACGCAGACGGATCGTTACCTTCGGGCGCTCGCCGAGCGTGGAATCATTTCACAACGCTTGCGCGATCTCGCGTTGCAGCAAAATATCGCGCCGTTGAGACGTGCCCCCGCACAAGCGGCGATGGATTACGTCGACAACAAGGCGCCCAACAGCATTCGCATGGCGCTGCTTCCGCTGCTGGGCCTCAATAATACATACGACCTGGACCGTTTGGATTTGACGGTTCAAACCACCATCGATCAATCCGCTCAGCAGGGCGTGACGAAATTCTTCGAGCAGATCGCCGATCCTAAGCAAGCAGCCGCGGCCAATTTGACGCAATATCAACTGCTCGAACAGAGCAATCCAGCGAACGTCGTTTACAGCTTCACGCTGTACGAGCGGAAGCCGGGCATGAACGTCCTGCGGGTCCAGACCGACAATCTGAATCAGCCGCTCAACATCAACCAGAACACGCGTCTGCAGTTAGGTTCCACGGCCAAACTGCGAACGCTCATCAGCTATTTGGAAATCGTCGCCCAACTGCACAAGCAGTACGCCGGGATGAGCGAGGCTGCGTTGAAGGCTGTCCCGATCCTTCCCGACGACCACCTGACCGAATGGGCCGTCCAGTATCTTTCTACCGCGCAGGATCCGAGCGAGAACGCCATGCTCCAGGCGGCGCTCGATCGTAAGTATTCGGGTAACCCTGGCGAGGCTTTCTTTACTGGCGGCGGCGTCCACGTGTTCGCAAATTTTGAGAAGTCGGAGGACTTTCAGAGCTTCACCGTTGCCAGCGGCTTCCAGAATTCGGTGAACCTGGTCTTCGTCCGATTGATGCGCGATATGGTGAACTACTATCGCTATCGCATACCTGGCGCATCGCCCGCGGTGATAGAGGATTGGGACGATCCCGCACGGCAAAAATACTTGGCGCGATTCGCGGATGAGGAGGGCAAGGTTTACCTGTCGCGCTTCTACGCTAAGTATCGCGGCGAGACCTCGGATCAAGCGCTCGATACGCTGGTTCGGGGAATCGCTTTAACTCCTTTGCGCGCCGCTGTGATCTACCGCTCTGCGCGGCCGCAAGCTTCGTTCGACGAGTTCAGTTCTTTCATGAAGAAGCATTTCCCTGCTGGCGTCCTTATCAATAAGAACGATCCAGCTGAGCTGTACGAGAAGTACGGCGTTGACAAGTTCAACTTGGCCGATCGTGGCTACTTGGCGCATGTGCATCCGCTGGAACTGTGGATGCTGAACTATCGCGAACAGCATCCCTACTCCAACTTCAAGGAACTCGCCGGCGCAAGCACACAGTTGCGCCAGGACGTTTATTGGTGGCTGTTCCGCAGTCACTACAAACATCAACAGGACATCCGCATTCGAACGCTCACTGAGCAGGACGCGTTTGGTGAGATCTATAAGGCCTGGAAGCGCCAGGGCTATCCGTTCGACTCTCTCGTCCCCTCTTACGCCACCTGCATCGGCGTCTCGGGCGACACGCCCGCCGCGCTTGCTGATTTGCTGGGCATCCTGATGAACGATGGCGTGCGCAACCCCAGCGTCAACATTGAGCGTCTGCACTTCGGCGCGGACACTCCCACAGAAACCGTTATGGCCAGCAAAACAAGCCCGGGCGAGCGAATGATTTCGCCGGAGATCGCCGCGCTGGTTCGCCAGCAACTGATTGGGGTCGTTGAGAACGGCACGGGACGTCGTGCGCATGGCGGCATTGCGATGCCGGGGGGCCGGATCATTCCGCTCGGGGGCAAGACCGGCACAGGCGATAACCGCTTGGAGAGCTTCTCAGACAATGGCCGCGTGATCGGCGATAAGGTGGTCAACCGAACCGCGACGTTCGTCTTCATGATCGGGGACCGGTTCTACGGAACCGTACTTGCCTTCGTGCCCGGCTCCAAGGCGGGGGACTATAGATTCACCAGCGCGCTGGCCGTGCAAATCTTCAAAGACCTGACAGTTCAGCTGAAACCGCTCATTGCGCGAGAAGATCAGGAGCCAGCAGACCCGTCGCTCGTCACCAGAAGTGTGCGAACAAAGCAATCCACTTCACCTCCTTAAGTCGCGTTACTCGCGCAAGATTCGAAGCTATGACCCCATGGATGAACGCACAATCGCGCGCCGGGTGGCTAGTAAGATCCAAGCCGGGACAAAGGTCTCCTGCATTGAGATGTTATAGTCCCAGGATTGCGAGCCCGATCGTTCTTCGCTGATATCGATCAGCGCAAGGACGCACCTCGAAAGAACTAGTTAAGCGTTTATGCGAATGCGTCTTGGAGAGCAGCTTCGTCCTCAGTTTTCGCTGCGCCGTGGCGGTTCATGACTTCAGCAGCCTGGTCTACAGGGTCCGCTGCAGAGGCGCCGCGAGGCAAGGTGGGGGTAGTGAGCCAGGTGATCGAGGGATTTCGCGCAAGTCTCTGATTATACGGGGACTCTCAAGGAGTCTACCGAGGGGCGACCTAAGTAAGCAGGCGGACAAGCTTAGTTCACAATTCAATGGCCAGCGGCACGGATTCGACTGCTCCTAGTGGAGCTGCAATATTTCTCTGTTTGGAGAGCAAGCTGCAATAGGTAAGAACAGGTTGCGGCCCTGCGGTGGGCAGCCTGAATGCTCCGTGCGGTTGCTTGAAGCGACCGCGGAGTTCGCAAAGAAGGAGTCAATATGAAGCGCTTAATACTCGCAGTCGCATCCATCGGATTGCTGGGAGTCGCGTTTGCGCCGAATGCACCGGCGGATGAATGGAACAAGAAGACAGTTCTAACCGTGAACGAACCGATCCAAGTTCCCAACCAAGTTTTGCCTCCGGGCACGTACGTAATCAAGCTGCTGGATTCGCCTTCGGACCGGCACATCGTGCAGATCTTCAATGCCGACGAGAACCACTTGTACACGACGATTTTGGCGATACCGAACTATCGGATTCAGCCGACGGGCAAGACCGTATTCACATTCTGGGAGACGCCTCCCGGACAGCCCAAAGCACTAAGAGCGTGGTTCTATCCGGGCGACAATTTCGGTCAGGAATTCGCATATCCGAAGTCGGCCGCCGTACAGATCGCAGCGGTAACGCATCAATCGGTGCCGACCACCGAGGCGACGAAACCGCAGGAATTCCCGGAGGCCGAAGTAACGCAAACGGCGCCACCGCAACAAGAGGAAGTGGCGCAGAACACGCCACCTCCCGAGAGACCGGCTCCGGAACCAGCTCCGGCCGCCGCTCCCCAGAAACTGCCGAAAACTGCCAGCCCGTATCCGTTGATTGGTTTGGCTGGCATCTTCTCACTGGGTCTGTTTGCGCTGATCCGCGCTTTCCGTTTGTCGTAACAAACATCGGGGAGTTATGACCCGCAGCCGCGAAGTGGCTTTGTCGGTGAACGTACCGGTTCTCGCGAGCGTGGTGGCAGGGAGTTGCACCCAATGGGACTGCTACGATAGCTGAACAACCAAGCGATTTCACCATCCGAACTACTTCGCCGCTGGTTCTTTTTTGGCGAAAGATGCATCGCTGCTTACCTCTCGAAGTCCGGCAACAGCGCATAACTTGCTAGGTCGAAGTATCCGAGCGGAGCACCAGCACGCACGCACCATTCCAAAAGCCCGCCGGCAGGAATGTTAGGAAACAATAGCGATGTGGTCGATGACGCGCACCTGGCGCTGCCCACGCGGCGCACTCGGCTTCGTCCCTCTCATTCCACGAACGAACATTTCCAGAGAGCGTGATCGTGCCGTCCTGTCCCGAAACTGTAATTCGTCGTGCGTCAATCTCCGCGCTTCTCCGAAGGGCGTCCTCGATCTTCGCCTTAACTTCCATCGGCGACGCCCTTGGTTTCACTGCGATCTTGTTCGCAACGCCGCGCACGCCATGTACTTTCCTGGCACAACTTTCGGCAGCCTCCCGTTGATCATTCCAGTCCACCGTTCCATCCAGTGTCACGCATCCATCATCGACAGGTATCCTCAAATCAATTTTCATTGCCTGCGTGATGTCGCGGGCGATCTCAGGATCCGTACGTGTCATTATCGGTCTCACCTGGATATCATTGGCGACTGCATCACCCCATAGATGGATTTCGCCGCTCCCTCAGCTGCGAACTTCTCGGCATAGCTGTGGACGAAACCAGTGAGCGTAACAGCGCCAGATTTTCGAAGGTTCGTGTCGGCTTCTGTGTGCATTTTTGCTTGCATATTGGATAACCTCCTTCTTTGCGAACAGTGTGCCCGTTATCCTCCCCGTCCCAGAAAGATTCGCTTAGCACGTTTAGAATGGCTCTTCTCTTGACGGGCCTGTCGGATTATCGCGCAACGGTGTGTGAAATTACCCAGACTGAACCAAATCGCGTGCCCTGAGGCGGTCGCGCACCGAATTGCTACGACCGTTCTATGGGCCGCCTGTAAATCCTCCAAAAGCGGGGCAATGTTGAAGGCGGCGGCATGGACTGCCTTAGAAGGGTCTTTAGCCAGCGCCCACTTCCATGACATCTCTGGTAGGAACTCCGAAATCCATCCGACCTTTGGACGTGCTGCTGCGGTTCTCGCGCCGCAATCGACGATACCAAGCCGGTAATCAGCTCGACAGCGCTCGGAATCATGCATTTAAACGTCACGGCTAGATGCGTGCAGGAATTGAGAGCGATGTTCCACCTTGGAAGGATCCTATTACCGATTGACTTCTCGGCTAGTGGTCTTATCGCTGCCAATCATGTCGGCGCACTTGCGCGCCACTTCCATTCAGAAGTCACTCTGCTGCACATCAATGACTTCTCAGTTCTCCATCCGTTGAACGGCCCTTTAGGATTTGGGATCACATCAGCGGAAGCTGAACGAGCTGAACACTTGAGCAGACAGCAAGAGCTGTTGGACGAGTTCGGTGTGGCAGAACTCAGATGCGTGTCTGTGAAACGGCTCTTGCGCTGCGGCGATCCAGCCAAACTGATTGTTGAATGTGCACGCCAAGACAAATCCGAACTCATCTTCATGCCCACTCGCGGCCACGGCTCGTTCCGGCGTTTTCTCCTCGGCTCAGTTACGGCCAAGGTTTTGCATGATGCCGAGAGTCCAGTGTGGACCAGCACGCATCGTGCCGAGCCTCTAGCGTTCAATCCGACGGAGGTCCGCCACGTAATGTGTGCGGTAGATTTCGGTCCACAAAGTTGCAAAGTTTTTAGTTGGGCAGCATCTTTTGCGTCGGAATTCGGCGCTAAGCTGACCGCAGTTCATGCCGTGCTCCAGACACCGCCGACGCTTCCGGACCGGTACACGTTCTTCTGGCATGACCAAGGTCACTTGGGGGCCGAGGAGCGCCTCCATGGTCTGGTATTCGATTCGAGGGTTCAGGCCGATGTGCTCGTGGTAAGCGACGGCGACGTACCCAAGACACTCTCCGTGGCAGCCAAAGAGAAGGGGGCCGAACTATTGGTGATCGGGCGGAGTAGCGCTGGCGATTCGGCAAAGCGGCTTGGCACGCACGCCTATTTCATCATCTGCAATGCTCCTTGCCCTGTGGTGAGCATCTGATTCTTGAAGAGGGAATCGATTGTGCCCAGCATAAAGAAGATCCTATTTCCGGTAGATTTCTCGCAGCGTTCTATCGGCGCGGCCCGATATGTCGAGTCTTTCGCTGCGTGGTTTCATTCGGAGATCATGTTGCTCTATGTCATCGATGCCGACCCAGCGGCTACGCGTGACTCGATCGCTCAAGGCTGGTTGTTGTCGAGAGAGGAGCAGCTAGAGAGCTTTCTTGTGGATGAGCTCAAGTCTTTCACCCCACACAGGGTTTGCAGGGTAGGAGACCCGACCAAGGAGATCGTGAAGCTGGCGCGCTCTTGGGCTCCGGATCTTCTGATGATGCCTACACACGGACTGGGCTTCTTTCGTCCCTCCCTGCTGGGCTCCGTGACGGCGAAAGTGCTGCACGATGTTGACTGTGCGGTTTGGACCGCTGTGCACGCTGAACAAACACCACCGCTTGAAAAGATCACACTTTCGAAGGTGCTTTGTGCCGTCGACCTTGGAACACGTAGCGCGCACGTATTGGAGTGGGCAGCTTCCTTAGCGAACCAGCGCGAAGTGGACCTGGGGATTGTGCACGCAGCTCCGATTCTGGAAGCTTCCCCGGGCCAGACTCCGGATCGGGACTTGACAGACTCTTTAGTAGCTGATGCCAAAGCGCGGCTGGCCAAGCTGCAAGCGACAGCCGGCACGAGGGCCACCGCTTTCGTCAATGCGGGACAACCCCACAGCGTTGTCGAATGCGCCGCCAGAGAGTTTGGTGCGGATCTCCTCATTATCGGCCGTCACAGTGGTGATAGGCATGACGGTTACTTGCGTCACAACGCGTATCGCATCATTCGCGAATCTCGATGTCCGGTAATCAGCATATAGCGCGGGTTCAGACTGCACACTACTGCATACTCATGAGTGGCCGCAGCCGATGCGGATTGCGTAAGCGTCGAAGCGCCCTGGCGCACCCGCTCACGGCTCAGGTTGAACTGCCGGGCAATTTCCTCGAGTCGCCGTGAGACGCAACCAGGATCAAAACTTGGCGAGGACAGCGAGTCGGTCGCTTTTCGCAGAGTGAAAAGTTGGAATGCTTCGTTCCAGTCCGCTGCCCTCTGAAGTTAATTTAAAGGATCTATTCTTTCGAGAACATCGCACGACCAAGGTATATTGCGGCAATCAGGTTCGGTAGTTACGGCCTTCCTGATCGCTGGGCACGCCCGCCGAGAAGGCCGTTGTTCAACGATCAAGTTCGAAAGCAAGATACTGAAATCGGCCATCGCGCTCGATCTGGAGAACTACAGGGTCGCCCGGCTTCATCGCGCTGAGAGTAGATCGCAGGCTATCCAACAAGGCCACCGGCGAGTTATTCACGGCGTCGATAATATCGCCCGGTTGAAGATCGATGGATTGGGATTGGCCACCGGCTGTCTTGGCCGCGACAATCAACCCGTATTCGCGCCGCAGACCAGGAATCATCCCCGCTACTTCCTTATCAATCTCAATGCAAAGAATGCCTAAGCGCGCGACGAGATTCTTTTCCGGGTGAATCAAACGCTCTAGCAGGCTGATGAATTAGTTATTCGGCGAAGCTTTTTGCCTCTCGCCAACGGTCTTGTCATGAGCATTTACGTGGAGATTGTGTGCCTGAATTGGCGACTTTCCGTCGTCCAGACACACTTCTCCCCGAACTTACGCGGAGAGAACCACCGTAAGGTTCCGCATCCGCACCAGATTGTAGGCGGCGGCCGCGAAGGTGAATACCCAACCAACTTTGAAGACGCCGCGATGTCGGGTCTTGCGCAGCATTCCTACCGTCTTTAACCACCCAAATACTTCTTCGATCCGTTTTCGCTTGCGCTGGCTCACCTGGTATCCAGCGTGCCGTGTCGTGCGCCCGTCAATGGCACTGCCGCCTTGCCGATTGATATTCTGCGACACGTGCGGCGTCACGTTCCGGCCACGCATCTCTTGCACGAAGCCTCGCGTGTCATAGCCTTTGTCGGCTCCCACCGTCACGCGCTGGTCGCCCTCGATCCGCCCCGCCATTTCCAGCGCTGCGTCGCGCTCGGCCTTTCCGCTGCACAGCACCAGTTCGGTATCCACCACCAGTCCGTTGCGGTTCTCGATCAGCACGTTGCCGCAGTAGGCCAGCTTCGACTCGTGACCGCCGCTTTTTCTTGCCAGCCTGGCTTCCGGGTCGGTCGTCGATTGATGCGTGTCGTTGCGGCGCTCCTCGCCATGAAAATCAATAGTCGGATTACCCGGGTCCTCCGGTGGTAGCGTGGGGCCTTGATCTTTGCGTTGAAAACTCTTCTGACTCGCCCAGGCTTCTATCAGCGTGCCGTCCACGCTGAAATGCTCATCCGACAACAGGTCGTTGGCACGCGCCTGTTTCAATACCTGCGCGAAGAACTTCTCGGCGATGTCACCATTCAGCAGCCGGTCGCGATTCTTGCTGAACACGCTGGGCACCCACACTGGCTCGTCCATGTTCAGACCCACGAACCAGCGGAACAGCAGATTGTATTCCAGTTGTTCCATGAGCATCCGCTCGCTGCGAATCGTATACAACACTTGCAGTAGCAGTGCGCGCAAGAGCTTTTCCGGCGCGATCGAGGGACGACCCCAATCGATGTATAGTTGCCCGAACGATCGGGACAGTCCTTTCAAGACCGCATCCACCATGCTTCGGATCGGCCGCAAGGGATGATTCGCGGGAATACGCTCCTCCGGCGACACGTAACTGAACATCGCGCTTTGCTGGGTGTCTTTTCCTCGCATAGGCTAAAACATAATGACGTTGTTTTGTCTTCCTTGGTCACACCCCATCCCAATTACTTTTTCACCATCCTGCTAGAAGGCTGGCCTTATCCTGACGCTCACGAACGACGGGATCAACCTTCAACTCATCTTGCCCGCGCAGAACTCGCAGTTCCAATTTGTCACCAGTCGCACGGCGATAGATGTGGCTTCTCAGTTGCCCAGCGGAGACTAGTTTTTGGCCATCCAAGGAGAGGATTATGTCTCTGCGCTTCAGGCCGGCGCGATCGGCCGGGCCGTCCGGCACCACATCGGACACGATCACCCCGTGGTCGCGCGGCAATGACAGCCCCTTCGCCATGACGAAAGTAATGTCTTGTGCATAAATTCCAATCTCACCGCGGCTCACGTACCCATTTTTGCGGAGTTGGCCGTAGACGTCTCGGACTGTATTGGCCGGGATAGCAAACCCCAAGCCCTCATTCCCCCCAGACTGTGACACGATAAACGCGTTGAGCCCCACCAATAGTCCGTTCATGGTCACTAAAGCGCCGCCACTGTTGCCGGGGTTGATCGAGGCGTCGGTTTGAATGTAGACCATTGGGTTATCGTCGCCCACCGAGCGATCGGGCGAACTCACGACTCCAAAGGAGACTGAATTCCGCAACCCCATCGGAGCGCCAATCGCGAGAACCAGGTCTCCCTGCCTCAAACGATCCGAGTTCATGAATTTGAGCGTAGGCAAGCCTTTTTCGTCGATCTTTAGCAGCGCGAGATCGGATTCCTGGTCGATGCCGATAATCTTGGCGTCAACGGTGCGAAGATTGTTGGGATCATCCGGCCCCTCATCCGGGGGGGATGCCCGTGCGACAACCACCCGTATAGTTACGGCGCCTTTGATCACATGCGCGTTGGTAACGATGTAGCCGTCCGGATCGACGATCACTCCCGACCCAATAGATTTCTCTCGTCCCAATAAGCTCACCGGATGTCCTGACTCCGAATCGATCAGGCCGTAGCCGCTGACCAGGACTTGCACGACGGCCGGCGCTACCTGCTGAGACAGGGAACGCATTTGGCCGCTCATTTCAAGAAGGGATTCGGGAGCTCGCGGAGCCGGAGGAACCTCGTCGCCGAATGCGCTTCCACCCGCAGCAACTAGCATCATCAGGGACTGCAGGGCGACCACCTCGATTGCGCGTGACTGCGCGCGCCACAGCCTTCGCGCGCATGGGCGGGAGAGTTTGTGCATCGAATGCACCTCAGTTTCCCGGAGCGGTGGGGGAACCGGCAAATGGTCGGAGGGGGCCATCACCGGCGGTACCGCTCCGTCTCCTGTAAGGTACCGCGCCTCCCTTTACAGTCCCATACTGTGAGGCTGGTATATTAGGCCGCTTCGCTTTGGTATCTCTGCTGACTGGATGGGCTAATGATGGCCGCCCCAATGGGACCCACCTCCACCCCGCGCTGGAAACCGCCGCCGAAGCTATGGAAGCCACCGCCTCAGCCACGGTTTCCTCCGAAGGAAGGTGCGGAGCGAAGACCGCTACCACCGAAGGATGGATTGGAGCGATAGGCGGCCCTTAGCAATCGCGTTTAAGAGAAGTTACGGAGTTCCAGGTGCTGGCCGCTACCACCACCGGATCGCAGGACCGCTGCCAGCCAAACTCCTCCCAGAAGAACAAGCACCAGCAAGCTACCGGGCTGGCGCTTCAAGAAATACCTGGCGCGTGCGATATCAATGCTGCTATCGGCCGGCTATAGTTGTTATAGAATCCCCGTTAGCCGGGCGAACTTCACTGTCACTCGACAATCCCCCAAAGTGATTCGCCCGGCCCCGCTTCTTCCGACCACGCCGCTTTTCCTTTACTCCTTGCCAAAGCGTGAACGATTCGCGTCCCAGACTGAATAAGTAAGAGGGTCGGGTGGCAGCCATCCAGCCGATCCCGGCGGAAGTCGATTCTTTAAGGAACTAATGAGACGATGTATTGGTTGCGGGGCCGGACGGGAGCCACTTTTGGAGTGTCGTAGTTGACAGCGGCGCTCGGACCGGTTCTGTGGATAAGTAGGGACGCTATATCTTCGCTCGCCAGCCGGTGCACATTCCAGGCGCAATCCGGCGTCAGGACCTGGTGGCGGGAGTCTGCTGAGAATGAACCTTCTAAACATTTGGTTAAGATTTCTGCTACATAGCAAGAACCAGCTACCTTTTCGCGCCAAGGCGAAAGTAGGCGGCCCAAGTCCGTCTTGCTTTGAAGCTTGGATCCGCGTCTACCGTCAAAGATTGGATGAAGAACGCGGACGGCATCAAGGCAGGTGAACTTGTCACCTCTACCTGGGTTTTGCCTTGCAGAATACCGTCAGCCGGGTATTCCGAAACTTGTCGATCATCGCTAAGCTCGAACTGGAGATTATGATACAAGCCCCCAAGGTCCTGTGCTGCTTTACTCATGGAGGCCGCGAATGCTCGCCATGTTTCGGGCGCTACATTCTTTCTTAACAGACGCTCCTAAGAAGGTTTGGGGGGACCATCAACGTTCTAACCCTTCCACAAAGAGTGATGCCCAGGCGGTAACACCTCGGATCTCCATCGTCGCTCTGGTCGTCAGCGATCACGATCGCGAGGTATTGACTTGCATCTCCACTCATGAACCGGTGGATATACACTTCGCCGAATCGCATGTGGACGCTTGGGAGGCTATGAATCAATTAAATTCACCCGTGGTTTTGTATGACCGTGATTGGCCAAACGGGGAATGGCGGACAACGGTTCAGGCCTTAGCTTCCTCGCCTAGCCGATGCTGCGTCATCTTGGCTTCCCGGGTAGCGGACGACTACCTTTGGCAGGAGCTCATACGCTGCGGCGGATACGACCTTCTGGCCAAACCGTTTCGAAACGATGATGTTGCCCGGGCTCTCAAATTGGCTTTGTCCTATTGGAAAAGTGCAAGGGCAGCCGCCACGCAATAGGAGGTGTCGCTTGTGGCTATCTGCGTGGTTAAAAAAACGGAATACCGTGCTTTCGGAATCTGCTGGTCAGCGCTTGAGGATTCTAGCTGTATCAATTTGTTTGGACGACATCTTTCTTCTGGAATCTCTGGGAAACCAGCACGGCTGGGAATTAAAGTTCACGGGTTCTCCGCAAGAGGCCTTCAGATTGGCATCAAGCAGCGATTTCGATCTAATACTATGCAACCGCAATCAGCCCGGATATCCTTGGGGAGAAGTTATGGATCGTCTGGCGGCCACCTCACCGCACAGTTGTATCCTTCTCGTCTCACCAACAAATGACGACTACCTTTGGTGGGACGTGTTACATCACCGGGGCTTTGATGTTTTGATCCGCCCGCTACGCGACGAAAGCGTTCTGCGCGCCGTCGACACCGCCATGCGCTGCGTCTGCGGCATGGTGAGTTGTTCGTCACACTAGCGGAGTTCCACGTTCCTTTAGATCCACAGCGAACATCTTCACTACATCGCTGTCCCTTTCAACGTCTACCAGGCGAGTTCCATCCACCGGGTCAGCCATTACTCTTACGACGGCGCCTTGGGACAAGGTAACAGGAATACTTTTGCGGTAAGGCATCGTCATGATCGCCAGGGCGAGCCTGTTGAGTTTGTCACCTACCATTTCAGTTCCAGAAACCAAAGGCGCGACGGGCGAGAGCTTTAACACACGTAAGAAGCTGCTGAAAAAGGCCGAAAAACACTTGCTCACGCGCCACCCGTCCGATGTTCTTCGAGTCGATGTTCTCCAGTGCGCGGCCACCCCTGCGGGAGTTTTCGACCGGATGTTCCCAGGGTGCACGACCTCCTGTCGTCTTCGAATGTGCTGCTGGCCTTCCGGTGATCTCCGGGTGTGCTGCTGGCGCGCGGTTCAGAATTGCGCGGGAGCGGGTGCCGTAGTCCTTTCCAGCAGCCTGTTAAGAGGCTAATGCACTAAGAGGCCACACCTTTTCGCACCGCATACAGAATCAATTCCGGAAGGCTATGCAGATTCAGTTTCTCGTGCAGATTCCGGCGGTGGGTTTCGATCGTATACAGGCTGAGGTGGAGCACTTGTGCGATCTCTTTATTGGACTTCAACTCGACCAGGAGCTGAAGAATTTCTTTCTCTCGGGACGTCAGCAAATCATAGCTGTCATCCGCTCCGCGAGTCCGGATTTCACGCACGTAATCTTCCATCAGCATCTTGGTGATTTCCGGACTGAAGAAAGTTTTGCCATCGTACACGGACTGGATCGCATCGATGAGATCTCCCTCCGCCGAATCCTTCAAGAGGTAGCCCTTGGCTCCAGCCTTGAGCGCTCTCAGTACATAGCCTTCGTCCGAGTGCATGCTAAGGATCACGATCGCGGTATTGGGCAGGGCTGTATTGATGCGTTGGGCGGCTTCGATTCCGCTCAAGTTGGGCATAGCAATATCGAGGACCGCAACATCCGGCTCGGTTGCTTCCGCTTGTTCCACGGCCTGGCGTCCGTCCGACGCCTCGGCGACCACGCCGAATTGGGGATGACTCTCCAGCAGAAGCCTAAGACCTCGACGCATGACAGTGTGATCGTCAGCTAACAGGATGCGAATTTGTTTCATGGGCATTTGCGCTTGTATTCTCTTCAGTGAAGGGCAATTCCACGGACAGTATTGTTCCGCGTTCCGGCTGCGAGTGAATTTTGTATTTTCCTCCGAGACGGGTGACACGCTCCTGTATCCCGAGGAGCCCCATTCCTTTCGTTTCCTGAACGTCAAAACCCTGCCCGTCATCCTGAATGGTCAGCAACAGGCGTTCGGGCTCCTGTCGCACGCGGATACGGACGGTGGTCGCACGCGAATGCCGCGCGCAGTTGTGGAGCGCTTCCTGGACTACGCGATAGATGCAAGTTTTGTACTCGTCTGGTAACTCGTCCGAATCGAGTTCCGCCGCGATGGTCACATCCATCGACGTACTCTTGGAAGATTCCCGTGCTTGCCATTTTAAGGCTGGAACCAATCCAAGATCATCCAACATCGATGGCCGCAGCAAAAGGGCCATATTGCGGACTACTCGGACAGTACTCTCCACCAAGCCTTTGATGGTTTCCACATGACGGCCCAATTGTTCCTCGGACCGGACTCCCAGCCCAGCCGAAAGGTTGCGCAGTTCGATGAGAACGGCCGATAGTGCCTGGCCCACTTCGTCGTGTAACTCGCGCGACAGAGACCGCCGCTCGGTTTCTTGTGCCTGAACCAACCGAGCCGACAGTTCCTTGAGCTGTGAACGAGCTTCGGCCACGTCAACATACTGGAGGCGGGCCTGTTCTTCGAGGTTCAAAATCCTTCGCATTGTAAACAGCGCCAAACCCAATCCGAGCGCTAGCGCCGCTAGCAGGGTCAGCAGCAACCGTGTCTGGAAACTGAGTAAAAGCGAGACTACCTGTTGGTTACCAGCATCCAACTGTTGCTCGTTGAGGGTGTCGATGCGGCCAGCTAGCGAGAGCATGTTCTGCCGGCGGGGAAAAACCTCGTCGCGAAGAAAAGCGTACCCAGAACGACGCCTTTCCGCCGGGTCCCAATGGAAGATCGGCGCCAATATGCCCCAATAATCCATGAGCTCTGCCCGCAAAGCCGAATAATGTTGGGCTTCTCGCGGTGCGACGTCCTGCCGGTAGGCCTCAAGCGCGGATTCCATGTTTCGCCGCACCTCTTCAAGACTGGCTCGATAGGCATCGGCTCTCACGCTGTCAGGCTCAAGCAAGTAGTCGCGGACGTAGGTGCCCGAAACGTAAACATCGGACCGAATGTCATTTAGTACATGGTTTTGAGAAAGATAGCGGCGCCTGATTTGATCGTCGCTGCGGCGAAACTGGTGGAGGACGTTCAGCGCATCGATTCCGGCCAAAGCCATGATCGACAGGAGGCCGCCAAATCCAACCGCCAGTGCCAGGCGCGAGTGAAAAAACACGCGATCAGACGATCGTGCTCTTGATGCTCTCGCCATGCGATTGCCTTCATCCTAACCGAAGCCAACCTTCGGCGGAGCAATCTACCTGTGTTTTTGTTGAAAAATACCACCCGGCTGGTATATGGTTTGGAACCCCAGGCATCGTATGGTATGGAGGTAAAGGATTCTTGAAACTCCCGACTAAATCTGTGCCCGGTGAGCTACAATCGCGCCCCAACGAAATGACCCGAAAAACCGTTTCCTCGTCGGTGAATCTGGAAAAACTGAAGGATCTTGATAGTTGCACGGTCTCGAACGCCATCGAGCGGCTTAACGTGCGGTTGCGGAATGAAGGCTTCCTGTCAGGTGTAGCGCGCTGCCGGTTTCCGAACCTCCCACCGATGGTCGGCTATGCAGCCACGGCGCGAATCCGAACCGCTTCCGCTCCCATGAGCCATCGTTGTTACTACGACCACATGGATTGGTGGAATTACGTGGCCTCGCTGCCCGCGCCGAGGATCATGGTGCTGCAGGACGCCGATCATAACGCGGGGCTGGGAGCATTCGTGGGCGAGATACACGCCGCCATCGGTGTTGCTTTGAATTGCGTTGGTTGTATAACAAACGGAGCCGTTCGCGATTTGCCCGCCGTCGAGGCCATGGGCTTTCAGATGTACGCCAATCACACCTCTGTGTCCCATGCCTACGCACACATCGCGGACTTTGGCGAGCCGGTGGAGATCGACAGTTTGAAGATCTCATCGGGCGATTTGCTGCATGGAGATCGTCACGGAGTTGTTAACATCCCACTGTCGCTGGTAGCAGAAGTTTCGGTAGAAGCTTCCAAAATCAAAGATGAGGAGCGTGAGCTTATCGACTTTTGCCGCTCTCCTCGTTTCTCGCTGCGGGAATTGGCAGAACGGATTCAAAACATGAATCTCAGTTGCGATTTGCCGTGGCGAGGCAGCAAATAGTCTATGAAGTCAAAAACGCGTTTAGCTGTATTGTTGGGCGTGAGCGTAGTAGCGGCTGGCGTTTTGGCCTCCTGCGGCGGGGCCGGAAAGGTCCAGGCCAAGGATCCCGGCGAGCCGGGCGCGAATCCAAATCCAGCTGGCGTCTCGGTGGGCGTGGTCAAGGTCATCAGGAGAAATGTCGGTCGGACCCTCACGGTTTCGTCAGAGTTGGTCCCATTCCAGGAGATTGACGTATTCGCCAAAGAATCGGGCTTCGTCAAGGACCTGAACGTCGACTACGGATCTCACGTGCAGAAAGATCAAGTCCTGGCCACTTTGGAAATTCCCGAACTGCAATTACAAGTGAAAGAAGATGACGCCGCGGTCAAAAATGCGGAGGCCCAAATTCCACATGCCCAGGAAGAGTTGAACCGCGTGGAAGCTCAACAAAGAGTGCTGCAGTTACAGTACGACAGGCTGAACGGCGTCTCCACTTCGAGGCCCGGGCTGGTGGCGCAGCAGGAAGTGGACGATTCCCAGGGCAAGGCTCTAGCCTCATCGGCGCAGGTGGAGGCGGCCAAGTCGAACCTGCAATCCGCGGAAAGCGTACTCGCGGCGGCCGAAGCCAAGCGGGAGCATGATCAGGCCCTATTTGACTACTCCAAAATTACGGCTCCATTTGCAGGCGTTGTAACGCAGCGTTACGCGAATCTAGGCACGCTGATGCAAGCGGGCACCAGCTCCAGCACGCAGGCTATGCCGTTGGTCAAACTCTCCCAGGACAATCTGTTCCGGCTCGTGATCCCGGTGCCGGAGTCCTACGTTAAATTCATCCACATCGGCGATTCGGTGAGCGTAAACGTTCCGTCACTCAGCCGAACCTTCCCTGGCAAAGTGGCTCGGTTCTCCGTGGATGTTCGCGAAGAAACGCGAACGATGCACACCGAGGTAGACGTGGAAAATCCCAGCAGAGTTCTGCTCCCCGGTCTGTACGCCGAAGCCACCATCACGCTCGAGAAGAAAGACGATGCCATCGCGGTCCCCTTGCAAGCGGTGGATCAAGACAATAACCAGACCACCGTTGACATAGTCGATTCGTCCAAAAAAATAGAGATTCGGCGAATCGTGCTGGGAATCCAGACCGCGGCCTACGCCGAGGTTCTTTCTGGCTTGCAGGAGGGTGAGACGGTGGTTGTCAGCGACCGCAGCGGTCTCAAACGCGGCCAGCCCGTCCAACCCAAGTTGATCAGCCTGATGCAATATCAGGGCTCTGAAGAACAGCATTAGCGCACAGGAGCAAATCTATGCCCCGTTTTTCCATTCGAAACCCCTATTTCATTGTGGTCATTTGCCTGGCGCTGGCCGTCATCGGCATCAACGCATTTACGCGTATGCCCGTGGATCTGTTCCCTCCCATCAACTTACCGGAAGTGGTGGTGGCGACGTTTTACAACGGCATGCCTCCTGGCGACATTGAAGTGGACATCACCAATCCGCTCGAACGATTCTTCACCCAGGCCAGCGGTGTGGATCATATGGAATCCCGTTCCTTACTCGGCGTCAGCATCATCAAGGTTTACTTCCAACCAGGAACGAATGCCGATTCGGACGTGACGCAGTTGTCGAATCTGGCTCTCGCCGACCTCAAACGTCTGCCACCCGGGACGTTGCCGCCGATCGTCCTGAAGTTCGACGCTTCCAGCCTTCCCGTGTGCCTGGTTACGGTGAAGGGTCAAGGCCTCAACGAAACCCAGCTTCACGATCTGGCCCAATTCCAGATCCGCAATCAAATCGCGGTGGTGAACGGCGCGGAAATTCCGGCTGTATTTGGGGGAAAGTACCGGCAGGCCATGGTGTACGTCGATCCCTATAAGTTGATGTCGCGGCAGTTGAGCGTGATGGACGTAGTGAGCGCGGTGAACGACAGCAATCTCATCTTGCCGGCGGGTGACGTCAAGATCGGCCCCACTGATTACTACGTCTATTCCAATAGTCTGGTGAAAAACGTCTCGGACTTGGATGGCGTGCCGCTCAAGACTGTCGGCACAAGTTGGGTTTCCGTAGGAGACGTGGGCGAAGCCAAAGACTCCAGCCAATTGCAATACAACATCGTGCGAATCGATGGCCAAAAGTCGGCCTACATTCCCATCATGAAATCGGGTGGCGACAGCAACACCATCCAGGTGGTGGACGACGTCCGCGCTCTAGTGAAGAAGCTATTCGATCTTCCGGCGCAACTGAAGACCAATATCGTCTTCGATCAATCCGTTTTCGTTCGGCAGGCGCTCAATACGGTGGTGCATGAAGGTTTGATTGGATTGGGGCTCACCAGCCTTATGATTCTCCTGTTCCTGGGAAGCCTTCGGGCCACGGTGGCCGTGCTGCTGTCCATTCCGATTTCCATCATGGCAACGTTCGTGGTTTTGTACATGCTGGGTAGTAACATCAACACGATGATCCTCGGAGGCCTCGCGCTGGCCCTGTCTCGCGTAATCGACAACTCCGTGATCTCGCTAGAAAACATTTACCGCCATTTGGAAATGGGATCGTCTCCGGCCGTTGCAGCCGAACAAGGTGGAGCCGAAGTCAACTTGGCGGTGTTAGCCGCGACGCTGGTCGACGTGGTGGACTTTTTCCCGGTAACGCTGTTGTTCGGCGTCAGCAAATTTCTATTCTCTGCGCTGGCTCTCGCGTTCTGCCTGGCGTTGCTGGCTTCTTTCGTGGTCGCAATGACGGTGATTCCTTTGTTCTGTTCCAAGTACCTGAAGGCGATGCCCGGTGGCCACGGCTCGCCAGAACATGGATCTGAGGAGCACGGGTCTTCCGAACACGGCAGCGAACACGAGGATCGATCGTGGGGCGGCCGCTTTAACGCCTGGTTCAATCGCAACTTCAATAGCCTGCTCAATGTTTATGAACGCGCGGTACGATTCGCTCTGAAGGCTCCCGCCCTGACTCTCGTTCTCTTAGTGGGGGTTTTTCTGGCTAGCCTTTTGATCTATCCTTTTCTCGGCTTGGCGTTTTTCCCTCGCACCGACGCCGGGCAGTTCACGGTGAACCTCAAGGTTCCCACTGGAACTCGTATTGAGGTCACTAATGATTACGTGTCGAAGATCGAAGATCTCATCCGGCATACTGTCGCTCCGAAAGACCTGAAAATGATCCTCTCGAATATCGGAGTGGTGAACGATATTTCCTCCCTCTACACAACCAACGCCGGCATGTACACGGCCTTCATCCAGGTGGCTTTGAATGACGATCACGAAGTCGGCAGCTTCGAGTACATGGATCGCGTGAGAGCTCAGATCGCCGCCCGGTTCCCCGATGTGCGCACTTTTTTCCAGAGCGGATCGTTGCAGGACGCGATTTTGAATCAGGGCCAGCCTGCGCCCATCGATGTCCAGGTCAATACGCGCGATCTCGGGTTGACTTATAGTACAGCACTCAATCTGGCGGACCGCATTCGTCAACTTCCCGGCGTGGGCGAGATTTACATCCCGCAGGACATGAACTACCCATCCATCCGCATGGATGTCGACCGTGTGCATGCCGGCGAGCTCGGGCTTTCGCAGAAAGACGTGGTTGACAACGTAATCACTGCCCTCAACTCCAACATCATGATCGCGCCGAATTACTGGGTGGATTATAAATCCGGCAACGACTATTTTCTAAGCGTGCAATATTACGAGCATGGCCAACCCGCCATCCACAACCTGGTCGATCTAAAGCAGATTCCTTTGAGAGCGCCCAACATAAAGCTTCCTACGACTCTCGATTCGGTGGTGAAATTGGTGCCTCTTCAGTCCCCAACCGAAGTGGATCACTATCAGATCCAGCGCGTTGTCGACGTGTATGTCTCTCCCGTGGGTGAAGATTTGGGCAAGCTTCGAACCGGAATTGTTAAGACCATCGCGGATGCGAAACTCTCGTCCAACATCCGCGTCACACTGCGAGGAATGGTCAACAGCATGGATCAATCCTTCAAAAGCTTCGGGTTGGGATTCGGTATTTCCTTCATTCTTCTGTTTCTCATCCTGGTGGCGCAGTTCAAATCCTGGATCGATCCACTCCTTATCATGCTGGCGATTCCGATGGGATTCATAGGAGTGCTCATCATCTTGCCGCTAACGCATACCACACTGAATGTGATGTCGCTGATGGGCGTGCTCATGCTCATCGGCATCGCCGACTCCAACAGCATTCTGATTGTCGACTTCGCGCACAAGCTCGAAGAGCAGGGCCTGTCGGTGCAGGACGCCGTAGTCACCGCCTGCCGTGTGCGGCTGAGGCCCATTCTGATGACGTCGCTCGCAACCATCATCGGAATGATCCCGATGGCCTTGAAACTCGGCGAGGGCGGCGAACAGTACACGCCCATGGCCCGCGCCATCATCGGCGGCCTCACCACTTCGGTGTTGCTCACCATATTCATCGTGCCGGCCGCCTATCTTCTGGTCTATGGAAGGAAGCAAAGAAATGTTCCTCAGCCTTCGCCAAGTCAGGCTTAACCGAAAGGCTCTCTTCATTGCGGTTCCCTTGGCATTGCCAGTGGCAATGTTCGCGCAGGCGCCGCCCATGCTGACGCTACAACAGGCTGAATCGATGGCCGTCATGAACCATCCGCAAATTCAGGCCGCGCAAAACGAGGTGAACTTCGCCAATCAGCAGATTGTGATCAATCGCGCTCCTTATTTTCCCGGGGTCACAGGCGAACTAACCGGATCGCAAGCTGAATATCGTTCGAGAATCGGGGCCGGAGATCTCACTGACTCGCGCTTGTTCGATCGAGAGGGCCAAGGCGTAGCTGTAGAGCAGTTGATCACCGACTCTGGCCGCACACCGAATTTGGTGGCCAGTGCCCGTTATCAGGCGCAGGCCGCGCTGCAAAATGCGACGGCCACCCGTTACACGGTGCTGCTCGATGTCAACCGTGCCTATTTCGATGTGCTCCGCGCGCAAGCTACCGTGAAAGTGGCCGAGCAAACCGTCAGCGCGCGCCAGACACTGGACGATCAGATCACCGAGCTGGCCCGCAACAAACTTCGTTCCCAGGTGGATGTCAGTTTCGCCGACGTCAACGTCTCGGAGGCCAAGCTTCTGTTATTGCGCGCGCAAGACAGCGTCACTGGAGCGCTCGCCGAACTGGGCCGCGCTATTGGGTCGGATCAGTCGGCCAATTTTCAGCTCACCGACGAACCACTTCCTCAGGCGCCACCAGCCACCGCCGCCTCCTTGGTGGCCCAAGCCATCGATAATCGTCCCGAACTTGCGTCGTTGCGCGCCTCGCGCGAGTCCTCGTATAAGTTCTACCACGCCGAACGAGACTTGAAACGCCCCACGGTCAGCGCGCTGGCAGTGGCAGGCTATACTCCTTACATTCAGAATCCAACTTCAACTCCGATTCCTCCGACGTACGAGGGTGTCGGCCTGAATGCCAGTATTCCCATTTTCAACGGACATTTGTTTTCGGCGCGCGAAGAAGCCGCTTATCAACATGCCTTGGAATCGGATCAGAAGCTACGTGATGAACAGGAACGGATCAGCCGCGATGTTCGCGTGGCTTGGGCCAGCGCCACGGATGCCTATCAGAGAATCGATGTCACAGCGCAATTCCTGCGGCAAGCCTCGCTAGCACTGCAACTGGCCCAGGGACGCTATGATTTAAGCTTAGCGTCGATCGTCGAACTCACCCAGGCGCAGTTGAACGTGACTTCCGCGGAGATTGAAAACCTCAACGCCAAGTACGACTATCAAATTCAGTTTGCAGCGCTCCAATTCACCATTGGCCTCCTCCGATAGACGGCCCGTTTTCCGCGAGGTCCAGCGTTTCCCGCTGCGCCGCATCGCTGTTGCGCTTGCCAGTCCGCCCTGCTTTATGCTCGGCCTTTTGATCTGGCAAGTACTCTTGGGGCATCCCTGGGGCAAGCATCCCATGTCCAACGGAGACGTGATTGGCTGGACCGTATTTGTTTGGCTGGTCTACTTTCGCCTCATCACCGTTCGATTGGTCACTGAGGTTCGCCGAGGAGAGCTGCTCATCAGAATGCGTGGGCTATGGCGCCTGCGGCGTGTTCCGCTGGATCGCATCCAATCGGTCGAGACGATCACCCACGACATTGCGCGCGACTACGGCGGCTACGGATTCCGATCCATTCGCGACGGCAAGGCTTACGTTGCCAATGGCGGCCGGGGCGTGCGCGTGACGCTCGCGGGGGGTGAGAAGCTGGTGGTGGGATCCCAACGGCCAGACGAGCTGGCTCGGATGCTTCGCGCGTCTTGAGAAAAGGACGTGTTCGCGATTGACTTCGTCGAAGTGGTATACATGCCTGCATCGCCGTACACGAGCGCTTCGAAAGGCCCGTGCTGGGCGCAGCGCTTCCGCATATAAACCTTGTTGTCGCGAATCTAATCGGCGTCTTTCTTCACCGTTTGGGCACAGGGCGAAGAACCGTTGGGATTCGGCATCGCTGATTTCAGGATACTCTTGCCATGCTGTCATACGCGGAACTTCCGTGCGCGAATGATGGCACGTGGCGGCTTCAAGAACAAACGGCGGATACACTACAACCGAGGAACAAAGTTGGACGCTTGGCAGCAATGGCTGCAACACCCCGAGAGGCCGCGCGTCCGGGAGTTCGTCTTCCAGGTTCACTTCTGGGTGGGATGAGCCTCTCCGGGGCCGCCATCGTTTTCCGCGACGACGTTTCCCGTACGTTCTCGCTTGAGTGGCTCGTAAGATTTCACAGCGAGACTCTTGCTAGGGAATATGGGCCGAATCGTGAATGGAGTCGGGGGAATCCGCGCGACGGCGGTAGGTCTGACTGGTGCGTTTACATGGTGGCCGGAATCAAGCACTGGAGACGCAGCCTAACTGTGAGCTGGCGCGCCCATTTCCCAAGAATTAGCTGGGATCTCCATAGCGCCCTCGGGTTCTGGTGCCTTCGGTTGGTTTTGTTATGGGGAATCTCCGGTATCTATCTCTCCCTTCCTCAATCATTCAACGTTCTCTATCTCATTGATCGCCGAGACAGATTCGCGGACTCCGCCTTGTTCTGGCTTTCTCAATTACATTTTGGAAGATTCGGTCTGTTTGCCACGGTGCACGATCAGCTTGTTGCTGCCCCTCCGCCGGCAGATCCAGCACTTCCAACTCGCGTTCGCTGAGCGGTTCGCCAAGCTCCGCGGCGAACGGAGGCGCATCCGGCAGTAGGTCCGAGAGAGACGCCGGCGTGGTCACCACCAGTCCCGAGTTTAACGCGCCCACCGCGCCTTCTATGAACGCCCGAGCGGAACTCCTTGTAAGCAATTCGTTAGGAATGTGTTATTTGCATAGGTCCCGGACGGCGTTCGAGTGCATGGCCAAGCGCCGCGACCGGCACTTCTGGCTCGGGCGACTAACAAGACTTCGGAACACACAGGCCGTACTCCCGCACCTACGTTGCTTTCGTAACTGGAGGGGTTTTATCCCAAGCCAGTCCATTTCCTTCGTTCCCGGCAACCGAGTACAGAGCACCGGGAGCATTGCGAGTCTTCTGGAACTGCTCCAGCGTTTGCCCTCGCATCGCAGCGTAGATGTGAAGATTGGAAACCCCCAGCACCGCTCCGAGTTTTTCCAGCATGAAGAAGATGACGCCGTAATGGATCATCACTCGCCAATCCCGCCGCCGCACCATGTCGCGCTCCTCGGCTGTAAGCCCCGCCTCGTCGAATGCCGCTTCTGCATCGGAGAGAAAACGCCGGCGATGACCGGGGTCCGTCAGCGCGTGAAGAAATTTGTTCAGACGATAGGCCTTCACGCTGGTTTTCAACGTAAACGGATAGGTGCCCGGCAGCTTTTCAATGCCGTCGAGCTGGTGCTGCATGTGGTCCCGATAATCACGCGTAGTATCCGCCATCGGTTCCATGCATTCATTCTCATAAATCGCGGTCGCCAAGCCCGTCATCGTAGGCAGGTAATAACTCTGATGAATCTTCCTGATGTTGGCCGAAAGAGCGCCCCGCATGATCAGCCACATGATCACTTCAGCGCCTTCCAAGCCGCCGAGCGTTGCATACTGGGCGTGGGTCATCTCGGTCAGCTTCTCGGGATCTTTTTCGATGAGCTCCAGAAACTGCATGTCCCATGCAGTGTTGTTGAATCCGGCCCGCTCTCCGTGCACCTGGTGCGATAAACCACCTGTGGCGACAATCACCACTGAGAGATCCTCTGGATAGCTTTCTATCGCCCGCCGCAGCGATTGCCCCAGTCGATAGCAGCGCCGCGCCGACGGTATCGGGAACAAAAGCACGCCCACCTGCAACGGAATAATTACGCCGGGCCAGCTCTGTTCGTGCGGCCACAGCATCGACAACGGCGAGAAACAGCCATGATCCAAGGGACGGTCTTGGAAGAACGACATGTCGAATTCGTCGGCCGCGAGCGCCGATCCAATGTGCTGCGCCAAGTCCGCGTGACCCTGAACAGCCGGCAACGCGCGGGGGCCGCCGCCTTCGTCCGCTACCAAATAGGATTCGCCGATCCCGAGAGCAAAATGCGAATAGTGATCGAAGAAAAATGACGTGACATGATCGTTGTAGATCAGGAACAGAACGTCCGGTTTCTTCTCCGCCAGCCATCGCCGCACGGGCTGGTACGCCTCAAAGATCGGCGCCCAGGACGGATCGTCTTGCTTTTGGCGGTCGAGCGCAAAGCCAATCGTCGGTGAATGGGAACTGCCTACTCCGCCAATGATTCTTGCCATGTAATTCTAAATCTCCTCTGGAGCCGTTTGCGCTTAAGGCTTGCCGAACTTCGCCTCATCCACAGGGACGTTTACTTTCACGTCGCTGATCGTGGCTGTGAAGCGCCCATCCAGCCATAAGAAGGAATACTTGAAGGGAATTTTGATTCCGTCCACGTCCCGATAGTCCTCATAATCCTGCTGAATCGAAATGCGGCCCACCGGCGATGGCGTTTGCCGCACGTACCGCAGCAACAGGTGCGTCTGCTTGTCGAAGTACAACGTGCCCAGCAGACCGCCGGGACCGTTACCTTGAACTACGTAGACGTGCTTGCCTTGGAGTGTGTCTTCAAAACCAACACGCCAGTTCGCGAGCGCGGTCTTGATCCCGCCCGGGAACGCGAGGAGAGAATCGAGCCGGGCGCCGTTCAAATCGTTTCCGTTGAGAGGGTACTCCCGTAAGAATCCGCGCGGCGTGCTGATCCAGCCGGTCTTGCCGTCGTAGGTCCAAGCGCTGATGCCGCGGTCCGGGTGCTCCGGAAAGTTGATCCACATGCCGCGGCGATCCGGCGCCTGCGCAAAAATCTGGAAAGCAGCGTTGCCGCCCAAACCGCCGTAGCCTTCGCTATACCCGGTAATGACGTAGCTCTTGAGGCCGGCCAGTTTCCCGGCGCCCCCCATGGCCTGGATGTACTCGTCGAGAATCTGGCTGGCGGGTGGCTCTCCCTCAGCGGCGTCGATGATGTCCTGCTTTTCTTCGTTCGGCGCTCCGTAAAGCTTATCGAGCGCGATCGAAGTGGCAGGCGCCTCCTGCCCGTGATGGCAAGTCCAGCAGGTCACCATTTGCGTACCGCCAAAGTGCTCGCGATTAATCGCGGCTACTATCTCGACCATCCTGCGGGCAGTCTTTTTTCGCGGGTTGCTATCGGTCGCCCAATTCATGAGGTCGGTGCCCGCGCCGGGATGGCAGTCGGAGCAGTCATAACCTAATGCAGAGGTCATGACCCCCATGGCTCCCAGGAAATCGCTCGGCGTAAGTTCCTTGAGAGTGCTCGTGGTCACGTTCTTAAAGAACTCGCCCGACTTTTGTTCACTTGATCCCGCGCGGGGTCCTTGTGCGGAAGCCGGCTTCACCAACACAGGGGTCACCATGCATGTGAGGCCGATAATGCCGAGTGCAACGGCTGTCATTTGAGTCCGAACTTTCATCTTTTCTCTCTCCGCAGCCCGAACCTTCAAAGCTCTGTGGCCGAGCCCCTTCGCGTCGCTTGCTAAGCAAGATTCGCACCGTCCCTGGGAGTGGAGTGCTCGTTTAAATGCACGCAATCTGAGGCCTCGCTGTGTGGCTTAGCGCAGGCGGTTGCGTCATGCCGCGCAGATTCCCAAGCTCTGCTGAGTTGCGGGCCTCACTTCTGCCTGCGCTCCATGGCATACCAAATGCCTCCAAGACGCAACCAGAGGACATCTTATGCCCACCCATCTACCCACACGCCTTCATCACAACGCCTACGTTACGCGCGATATGGAGGCCACGCGCCACTTTTACGAAGACTTGATCGGGATGCCACTGGTGGCAACCTGGTGCGAATCCGACGAATTATTCGGGAAGGAGCGAGTCTACTGTCATTGCTTCTTCGGCTTGGCCGACGGTAGCGCGCTCGCATTCTTCCAGTTCGCCAATCCCGAGGATCAAGAGTTGTTCGGCCCTCCTATGCCCAGCTCACCGTTCCAGCACATCGCGGTGAATGTGGATGCGAAAACACAAGCACTCGTAGAGAAGCGTTTGACGAAAGCTGGTATGAGGGAACCGAACTTCTACGTCCTCGAACACGGCTACTGCCGTTCGATCTACGCCACCGACCCGAACGGTATGATCCTGGAACTGACCGTCGATAACCCGGAAGCCGCCGCCGGCGGCGAGCAGCGTCGCGCCACCGCCCATGCCGATCTCGAGCGCTGGCTGGCCGGCGACCACCACTCGAATAATACGTTCCGCGCTGCCACGCACCAGCACGCGTAACAGAACTCCGCAGGGGTCGGCGTGGCTAGGTTGTGCCATTGGTGATCCCGAAACGGCGTTCTAGTAAATTGCCAGGCGGGCCGCCGGCTGCCCACAATAGGACCATGAAAGTCATTGCAGATCTGTGTGTCGTTCCGATCGGCGTTGGCACCTCGGTTTCGAAGGAAGTCGCAATCTGTGAGCGTATCCTCGCGGATGCAGGGCTCAAAATACACCTGCACGCATACGGCACCAACATCGAGGGTGACTGGGACCGAGTCTTTGCCGCCGTGAAGCAGTGCCATGAGGCCTTACATACCGCCGGCGTGCCACGCATTTCTTCCAGTTTACGATTCGGAACTCGTATCGACCGCGAACAGACGATGGAAGACAAAGTTCGCAGCGTCGAAGATAAACTGATCCCTTGAACATGAGAAAAGCGCCTGGATTCCGCCCTAACACGCCCCAGAGGTCAACGGCCACGAGGTTCTGGCTGGTGGGCTCCTCCGACTTCAGACCGTTAGGAAATTGGTGCCCCCACGCGGCCCCGCCAATCGAGGACGGTGGTCCCACTGAAGCTGAAGACGCGCTCGGATCGCGCCTCGGCCGAAGTATGCAACCCGTTATCGGCTGGTGGCGGATCTTCGAGCGCTTCATGAAAGGTCTTTTTCACACCTTGCCAAAAACTCTTGGTGCAGACTTCCTTCATATCGTTGCTCTCGTGTCCGCTCCGAACTGCCGTCGCCAATCGGCAGATGTTTTCTATGGCAGACTGTACACGATGACCCGCGCAGTGGTTTTCGCAACGGGCCAGTTAGCCGGGCTCATGCCCGCAGCCACGGCTACACGCTGGTGTCCGTCGGTCTGATAGGAAATCACACCGCCGCCCAAGGCCGCGCCGGTGGCGTCGCGCCAAAGCACAGTTCCGGCAGCAGCGTCCAGGGCCAGTACATCGCCGTTTAGATCCCCGGTAAAGACCACGCCGCCTGCGGTGGGCGTGACGGCCGCCACCAGGGGAGTGGGCGATTTGTACTTCCAGCGCGCGCGTCCCGTATCGGCGTCGATTGCGGTGAGCCAGCCGCCCCACATTTCCTTGGGGTCGTTGTGGCCGAAGGGATGTTGAAGGTCCGAGCCCGGCCAGATAGAGCCGCGCTTGCCGGTAACCGTGGCAGCGTCGGCAACCTTGACGGCAGTGCACCAATCCACGGCGTTGACCAGTAGTAAATTCAACGCGGGATGAAAGGCCGGGCCGTTCCATTCGGTACCGCCTTGCAAAAATGCGTTTCCGTATTCGCGTTTAATCGAGTTTTGACGTTGGCGCGCGTGGTGACCGGGGTGGCGTAAAGGATTTTGAGCGGCGCCTGCGAGGACGCGCCTCCCGAGGCCACGCCCGAGCGATCGATGCCGTAGAGCAATCCGTCTTTACCGGACGCGGCGGCGATCTGGCGTCCGCCGCTGGTACGAATCAGCGCCGGCGGAGACGTCATGTCCCAATCGTGGAAATCCTTTTTGACGGGCTGAACGTAGCGCAACATTTTTCCGGTTTTCGCGTCCAGTGCGATGACGGAGGTGGTGTACAGATTGTCGCCGGGATGCAGAGCGATAAGAAAATCGGGCGCCACATTTCCAGTGGAAATCCACAGGACACCCGAATCGGGGTCCAGGCTGTAGCTGGTCCAGGTGGCGCCCCCGGTGGGAGGGTTACGGTCGCTCACCTTCTTCCCTGTGGCGCGAGCGGGCCCGGAATCGGGCACCACATCAAAACGCCAGATTTGATGTCCATCGGCGGCGCTGAGAGCGTAGACGCGTCCAGTGACTCCAAAATTATCGCCGCCCGCGTTGCCCGCAAAGACCATTCCGTTCCACGCAAGGGGCGCCATCGGAACGGAATCCCCGGCGGCCGGATCGCCCAGACCCGCTTCCCACGCAGGTTGGCCCGTGGCCGCATCCAGAGCAAAAACATGCGCATCGCCCGTGCCTCGAAACAACTTGCCGTCGAGGTAAGCGGCTCCGCGGCTGACACGGAGCCCGCCCGTCGGACCAGGCCGGCTGTACTTCCATTTCAAAGCGCAGTTGGACGCATCCACGGCGTAGGTAGTGTCGTAGGTCGTGAAGTAGAGCACCCCCTGCACCATCAGAAGGCCGCTTTGGAAGTTGGTGGTTTCGCCAGTGTCATAGGTGCAGGCCGGGCGCAGTGTTTTGACGTTGCCAGGGGTGATCTCGCTAACAGGCTGATGAATTAGTTATTCGGCGAAGCTTTTTGCCTCTCGCCAACGGTCTTGTCATGAGCATTTACGTGGAGATTGTGTGCCTGAATTGGCGACTTTCCGTCGTCCAGACACACTTCTCCCCGAACTTACGCGGAGAGAACCACCGTAAGGTTCCGCATCCGCACCAGATTGTAGGCGGCGGCCGCGAAGGTGAATACCCAACCAACTTTGAAGACGCCGCGATGTCGGGTCTTGCGCAGCATTCCTACCGTCTTTAACCACCCAAATACTTCTTCGATCCGTTTTCGCTTGCGCTGGCTCACCTGGTATCCAGCGTGCCGTGTCGTGCGCCCGTCAATGGCACTGCCGCCTTGCCGATTGATATTCTGCGACACGTGCGGCGTCACGTTCCGGCCACGCATCTCTTGCACGAAGCCTCGCGTGTCATAGCCTTTGTCGGCTCCCACCGTCACGCGCTGGTCGCCCTCGATCCGCCCCGCCATTTCCAGCGCTGCGTCGCGCTCGGCCTTTCCGCTGCACAGCACCAGTTCGGTATCCACCACCAGTCCGTTGCGGTTCTCGATCAGCACGTTGCCGCAGTAGGCCAGCTTCGACTCGTGACCGCCGCTTTTTCTTGCCAGCCTGGCTTCCGGGTCGGTCGTCGATTGATGCGTGTCGTTGCGGCGCTCCTCGCCATGAAAATCAATAGTCGGATTACCCGGGTCCTCCGGTGGTAGCGTGGGGCCTTGATCTTTGCGTTGAAAACTCTTCTGACTCGCCCAGGCTTCTATCAGCGTGCCGTCCACGCTGAAATGCTCATCCGACAACAGGTCGTTGGCACGCGCCTGTTTCAATACCTGCGCGAAGAACTTCTCGGCGATGTCACCATTCAGCAGCCGGTCGCGATTCTTGCTGAACACGCTGGGCACCCACACTGGCTCGTCCATGTTCAGACCCACGAACCAGCGGAACAGCAGATTGTATTCCAGTTGTTCCATGAGCATCCGCTCGCTGCGAATCGTATACAACACTTGCAGTAGCAGTGCGCGCAAGAGCTTTTCCGGCGCGATCGAGGGACGACCCCAATCGATGTATAGTTGCCCGAACGATCGGGACAGTCCTTTCAAGACCGCATCCACCATGCTTCGGATCGGCCGCAAGGGATGATTCGCGGGAATACGCTCCTCCGGCGACACGTAACTGAACATCGCGCTTTGCTGGGTGTCTTTTCCTCGCATAGGCTAAAACATAATGACGTTGTTTTGTCTTCCTTGGTCACACCCCATCCCAATTACTTTTTCACCATCCTGCTAAGAGGCGAAAACCGAGTTGCCCGGAGGTCCCCATTGTAAGAAGGCCATTCGACGGACTGCGAGAATCCCGCTGGAGCGAGAAGTCCCAGAGAAGCAACAATCAAATACAATTCTGTTCTATGCATGCGTTTCACAGGATATGATTTTCCGCCAACATTGGGTGGAAGGCAAGGCACTCGTTCTCCACGAAAAATTGGTTCACTTAATTCCCGAGGCTGATCTCAGCCGGATGAATATGCTGAGGTTCAACCTTTGTCAGCATGTAAACCTCGGTGCATCGTTCGAAGACCAAAGCGGAATTCATCCAGCCCATGCTGCTCCTGCGCAGCGATCGGCTCCCTGAAGGGCCGAACTGGCTGTACGAGCTGAAGCTGGATGGCTACCGCGCCCTGGCGTTCAAGAGCGGAGGGAGAGTCCAACTCCGCTCACGCAATGACCAAGACTTCAACGCTCGGCGATAACTTCCGAGTGCGCCTAAGTAGTGGGATCGCCCACTGCGTCCCCGCCACGCGGTTTGGTCGTCACCTTCTTCTGGCGGCTCGTGCTCTGATAGTGCGGGCTATATTCCAATCCGTACGGCGTCTTCACCTTCGTCCTCGCCTTTTCGCCGTAGAACGCCTGAGCGGATTGGTGTCGCGCCACGATCTCCTCTTCCGTGCCATCGCGGAAGGTGATCTCTTCTCGTGGCACAAAGATCACCTGCCCGATCGGCATGTTGTGTGACGCGGAAATCGTTTCGCCCGGCTGAAGGACGTAGCGGAACTCGGAGTCGTGAACATACCAATCGGTCTCGACGCGGATCACCAGCATCGGGGCGAAGGGCCGCTCGATCATGTTGAAGACCGGAGTGTAGACCGTGTCCCAGCCCTGCGGGGTCTGGAAGTTCCACGCTCCCCGCAGAGTCACGGCGCCTGCCGGTGTCCCGATGTCATCCTCGGAGATGAACATAGCAGGCATCAAGTGGGCGATCTCACGGGTTTGCGGAGTGTCCTGGATATGCATCTTGATTTCTCGTTTCGTGGCGCCGATCCCGCCCATCGGCAGCAGATACGTCACGGTAAAGATCGGTTCCCACTTGCTTCCTTTGGTGTTCACCGAGTAAACCAACTGATACCGGCCCTCCCCCTCATACCCGATTTGAAAGCTCTCTTTTTCAGCGAGCGGAGGATGGACAAGGAAGCCTACAGTGCTTCCGGCTTCGAGCACGGGACAGTGGCGGGCGTGCTGTGGCAGGAGGGGGCGCTGGGCTTCGCGGCGCGGTCGCAGGCCAATTCCGGGCCTGAGCGGGTTGGGAAAGAGCCCTACTTCCATCTCCGAAGTATCGCACCGTCGATTTCTCCGTAGCCAGATGCCAGACCAGAAGGAGGAGTTATATGACAGTTCTCAGGAGGTATTTCACGCAGTCCGTGCCAAATGACGCAGCCCCTCCGAGTACTCCAACTGATAAGAGGCTAAGGTTTCTATAAGGGCCAAACACTCTCAATTTGGTACCACAGTTGCCGTGACCGCCAGAGGATGCAGTTTATGCATGTGTGGCCGAAATATTCAGCGGATAGACAAAGTAACACGGGCTACACATCTTAACTGCCACCAGAAGCTGCGCGACTTGCCGGACAACCTCGACCACCCCTGTTTTGAACGACCGAAGCTTCGCGCTCGATGAAAATCGTTGGCCTGATCTCAAGCCTGTTTTCACGAACAGACCGAGAAGGAGAATACAAAAATGAAACACAAACTCACAATGTTCTTGATGCTGGTGCTGGCCGCCCTGTTCGCAGCCCAGGCCTTCGCCGCAATTCAGTTTTCGGTGAATGTCGCGCCACCACCGATCGCAGTCTTCGATCAGCCTCCCTGTCCCGGCGACGGATACATCTGGACGCCAGGCTACTACCAGTATGGTGACTATGGCTACTATTGGGTGCCGGGGCAATGGGTCCTCCCTCCCGCTGTTGGACTCCTCTGGACTCCCGGTTATTGGGGCTTCGTCGGAGGCAGGTACATGTGGAACGCAGGGTATTGGGGTCCCCAGGTCGGCTTCTATGGCGGCATCAATTACGGCAACGGCTATTTCGGCTCCGGCTTCACGGGCGGACGTTGGGAAGGCGGCGTGTTCCGGCATAACACTGTTATCTCGAACGTGGACCGCAATAACGTGCACAACACTTATGAGGACCGGTCCGTGGTCAGGCCTGTCACGGGTCCAAATCACGCGTTCAACGGGAAGGGCGGCATCACGGCACAACCCTCGCGTGGCGAAGTAGCGGCAAGCCGCGCGCCTCACCAGGGCCCGACACCAGCGCAAGCCTCGCACGCGCAGGAGGCCCACAATAACCATCTGGCAGCTCATGGAGCGGCACGGAGATAGGGAGTCCTACGACTGAAATTGGCTGCCGGAGCAGGACGAAAGAGAATCGAGCATGTTCAGAGACTTTAACAGGCTGCTAAAAAGGCCGAAAAACGCTTGCTCACGCGCCACCCGTTCGGTGTTCTTCGAGTCCATGTTCTCCAGTGCACGACTTCCGGTGATCTCCGGGTGTGCTGCTGGCGCGCGGTTCAGAATTGCGCGCACATGTTTGCAGGTGTTTACCGAGCCGCGACCGTAAGGGAGCCGGTGCCGCAGTCCTTTTTCAGCAGCCCGTTAAATTAAAGCATTCGTGATGAAAGGCAATGTTCTGGACCTCGCAGTGGCCGTGATTATCGGCGTCGCGTTCGGAGCAATTGTCGTTTCCTTGGTCAATGACATCGTCATGCCGCCGATCGGGATGCTTCTCGGTCACGTCGACTTCAAGTACTTGTTCATCAGTCTGAACGGGCAAGCCTACTCGACTCTGGCGGCTGCAAAGGCTGCCGCAGCTCCCGTCATTGCCTGCGGCCAGTTCTCAACACGCTAATCGTGGCCTTTGTCATCTTCCTTGCCGTGCCGGCAGCGAGCAAGCTGCAACGCCTCCCGCGGCGGTGGCTCCTACAACCAAAGATTGCGCGTATTGCTTCACCGCGATTCCAATTTCCGCTACGCCCTGCCCCACTGCACTTCCCAACTGACAGTTTCAAGAGGCCAAGCCGGTTAGTGTGGCGAGATGGCCGGGACCTCAGCACAGATGGCAAGTGAGGTGAAGCTGAAGCCTGCGGTGACGCATGGAGTCGCCCGCATATCGATGTGGTGGACGTTGTGAACGAGCCGGTCGAGAATGCCATGGGCAAACTAGACGTTGGCGAGGCGCGTAGAGAGCGGGGGAGGTTTGGCGCGCTCCCTCGTTCGGTAGTTACTTCGCTCAGCCCATGATAAATTCTTGGGATCGCTTAGCGCGCCGTCCTCCGCTTCGGCGAGAGCCCCACCCGCGCGGCCCGATGTTTTCGACTAACGGATTTTGTCCGAGCTCGCGAAGAGAGCCGAACCGGCACCGCAATGCGCTTGCCGCAACCGAGGCTCGTGCAGACCAAACTGTTTGCACTCTCGCGGTAACAGTGGGGACAAACCGCTTTCAGCAACGCCATGACTTTCTTTCTCTCCGTGACAGGAATCATGCCACTGTTCGTGCTAAGAGGGAATACGTGGAAGGCGAAAAACGTACTATTGCGGCGGGCAGCTTGTACTGGGAGTTCCAGCGGCCCGCATCGAACGAGCAGGCCGCGAAATCGAGGCTGAGGGAGATTCGCTGCCGTGCGCCGCGTCGCGCCTGCCAAAAGCCTACGAGCCGATTGATGGACGAAAGCCAGATCCACTAGCTTTTGCCCAATACATCTCGCTCGGGACCGTGAGCCCAAATCCAATCGAACCGCGCCTGAGGCACTGAAGCTAGCTGAAGCTTTTTGGAAGCACCCGCGTACGGAGTACGTCCTGTTGATGGGCATGTCGGTAGGATCTGGATCAGTGCATGCGATTGCCTCATCGGCCATCACGGGGAATCCGCAACATTGAGAATCCGGCCTCTGCCAAGATTCTCACTTTCCGTATCGGGGACGATACAGGACTTTGACGAGTCAATTCCGCAGGTCGTTCGCGTCGACACGAGCCGCTGCAGTCATCGATGAAATTCAACAGAAATATGCCGTGCACGGACGTTTTGTTTTCTTCGGCCGCCGGCAAGTTCTATGAATGTCGCGTTCTACCTCCATTTGGCAGCTTCTTCGCCTCCAGATCCCTTTGCTCTCGTTCCGATAAACTTGGTCAAAGTCTGCCCGGAGCTCCAGCCCAGAGCAGCCCGGCGGGCTTAGGCTTTCGATTCATGGTTTCTTTGCGCAAGAACCTTCGCGCCGCCTCGGCAGCTTTCAGCCCTGGGGGGAAACCCGCGCAGATGGTACTGCTTAATCGAAAATCGGAGACACGAGGCGATCCTTTGCCAGCGGACGCGTGATCTCTAGGAATTTATCCATCGTAAACAGCACCTCTTTCTGTAAATCGCTGATTTTCGTATGTAGCGGAACCACCCAATCTGTCCCGCCAGCCCTTTGCGATTTCAGCCAGATCGTCGTAACCAGAAGACCGGGGATTCTGAGCATGCGCGGCTCATAATCGTCGGTCAGGCCGAATTTTTGAATGAGGTCTCCCCCAATTTTTGCCAGGCCTGCCGCGGTTTTGTAGACACCGTCGACGATCTGGCCATGAGACAGGCAGGTCATCCTGACAGGTCCGTCGAATAAGTGCCCCGCCGGGCGAGGCCCTTTGCTCCGGGGAGTCACTTCGCCGATCACCACGCTTCCGCTATTGGATACGGCGACGCACTGCCAGGCGACTTCGTTGGCGACGCCATCGATGTTTTGGCCGGCTCCAAGGTTCGCCAGATCCTTAAGGCTGACCGTGTAGGCGGGCAGGTGGTAGCCGCTATTGGGCACGTACTCTTCGCCCAAATCCGGGCCGTCTTTGAGGCCACTCGAAAATGCCCCAAGAATATTGGTACCTGGTGGTTTGAGTTTCAATGCCATGGTTGTTCCTTTCTATCCGACCCTGTATGTGCGCTCCCACTGGCCACTCGAGAGGTAGTTGGAGACAAACGTGTCATAGTCGACAATGGATCTGTCATAGTACGGGTCATCCACCTGTACGAGCGGTACGCCGCTGCGGGACATCGCGTAGCCGGAGATAACCACAAAATGCGCGTTGCCGGGATTGTCGTCCCACACGATCCTTACGGGTATCGGCCACCCGCTGTCGATGGTTTGCTGGATTTGCGCAAAGCTGATAGGTGCAAGAACGGGGTCGGCCGCCTGCCGATGGACAACGTTCAGCACCTGAGTCAGAGAAGCAGGCTGGTTGCAGGCTGGAGAACCGGGATCTCCGTTGCATCCCGACAGGACCTTCCCCGCCAACTGGCCTTGGGTCAGAGTAGAGTGGGGGGCGATGTAGTTGTTGACGCTCACACCCACGGCGGCCCAACACCACTGGTCCGCCTCCTGCTGCTGCATTGTGAAACTGGACTTTGCTCGCTGCGGTTGGACGGCTGAGGTGGACATGACTGGTTGCTCACTTTCCTGCTGTCGTGCCGAGAGCTTTGGGTGTAGTATCCGCGACGGTTGGTTCTACGGGTTTGGCAAGTTCGGGGGGCGCAACGTTGCCGAAAACGATAGGGCCGAGGATAAAGATTGGCGCCGACGACGCTGACGACCCGGGCCCACCAGGCATTCCACCACCACCTCCGCCCTCGATCGGCTCGCCCCCGTGGTCCGAAGCGACCTGGATCAAAGGATTTGCGGCGGCCGGGGCCGTAACTTCCGTTTGCGACGCAGGCAAACTATTGACCAGAGCGGTGTTGACTCCGGCGCGCAGCAAGGGTGACGAGTTAGGTTCGATGTGCTGCGCTATCGTCAGCCCATCTTTTTCAAATTTGATCTTGTACTCGATCAGCATGCGTGATCTCCTTTACCGAATTTTTCGGGAAGCCAGCAATTGTAAGAAGCGAGAATCCTGGTGCAAGTCCGCCATGTCCGGCCAGCGGCTCACATCAGCGATCACTTCTTGGGGAGACGCCCTCAAGACGGCAAGTGTGTCGTCGCGCCGGCCGAGGGCTTCATAGGTTGCGGTTGCCATCCAACGGACATCCGCATCATTGGGTGAGAGCTGGAGAGCTTGGGCGATTTCAGAATCGGCCCTTTGCTTGTCTCCGAGGCGGGCGCACAGGAATGCCAGGTGAGATTTCACGTATCCGCTGCGCGGATTCTTTCTTATTTCGTCCTCAGCGAGTTCCAGCCCTCGCCGGTATGCCCGTTCGGATTCGCTCATCAGATTCGCGCGGCGGTAAGCGGTGCCCAGATCCATCCACCTTAGGGATACTCGAGAGTCCAAGCTCAAAGCGCGCTCGATATACGAAATTGCCTCGCGGTTCTGATCTCGGTGCATCAACGTTACTCCCAGGGCGACCAAGGAAGCAGGGGACTCTTGAAGACGGATGGCGGTGCGGAACTGTTCCTCGGCCTCCGCAAATCGTCCAGAGTTCTCGTAAGCCCCACCCAACGCATGATGTGCATTGGCTTCGTTAGGCGCCAATTGCACGGCCTTTCGAAAATGCTTGATCGCCTCTTGGTAATTCGATCGGTCTACGTAGAAGGCGCCAAGGTTCTGGTGTGTCCGGTAATACGTCGGCTCCACTTCAACCGCTTTTTGGAACGCTATCAGAGCTTGGTCAATCTCGCCATTGTCCTCATACGCCTTTCCAAGCCAAATGTAAGCTGTGGCATTGCCGGATTCTAGTTCGATAGCCCGATCGAACTCCGCCACGGCCCGTTCGTAGAGACCGGCAGCGTAATTAAGATAACCCTCGACACGATGCGCCGGGGCAATATCGGGACCCAAGTCCTCCGCTTCCCGCACCGATTCCCTCGCACGATCCAGCCATGCTTGATCTTTCGTGAGATAGTACTCGAACCACTGCGCTTCGGCGAGCCCAGCGTGGGTGAACGGCGAATCGGGATCGGCGACAACCGCTCGTTGCAGCAAAGGCAGAGCAGTGCCCAGAGTGGAATTCTGGCGGGTATACCAAAGCCCGTTCCAGTAGTCTTGCTTTGCGGCCACATTCACCGTGGCGGCACTCGCGAGCGGCGGCAGGCGCAACGTCTCGGTGACCACGCCGGCCAAGGCGACCGGAGCATAGCGCAGTTGTCCGGGAGAGTATTCGGCCGTCCAATCCTTACGGTTAACTCCGGAGTGCGCATCGGTTAAGAAAACATGAAGCGTGATGTTGCCGTTTGATTGGTTCAACGTCGCGTGAAACACGTCTGTGGCGCCAAGTAGCACCCGCGCTTGGTCGGTTGTGCCCGCACGTTTCCGGAGGACGTCGGCGAGTGGCACCAGCGTGAACTTCGTTCGAGCGTTACCTTTTAGTCGAGCCAACTGGCTGGCGGTATCGCGCAACAGGCCCTCAGCCAACTTTCCGGTGCTCTGATCTGAATCGAACGGCAGCATCGCCAGGCGCACAGACTCTTTCGGCGCAGTCGCGCGCTGGTACGTGACTAAGCCCGAAATAATCGCCAAAATAAGCGCGGCGGCTGCCACCAAAAACCGGCGCCGCGTTTGCGACGGCGCGAATGCTCGCACCACTTCATCCGCATCGCGAAATCTTCGCGCGGGGTCCGGGTCCAGACACCGCGCAAGAATGCGGTCCCATTTTTGATGCACGGCCGGTGGTTTCCGGGTGAGGCGTTCCTGCCAGCCGATCTCGGGCCCATAGGGCCGATGTCCCGACGCTAACTCATACAGAATTACGCCCAGCGCATATAGATCCGTGGCGACGGAGGCCTTCTGGCCTTTCCACATCTCGGGCGCCATGTAGTCGGGTGTGCCGGCAAGTTCACTGGACTGCACATTCCGCTGTGCGGCCTCCGGCTTGCGCGCGAGGCCGAAGTCGGTGATCACGGCTCGAGTGATTCCATCCGCCGTGGTAGTCAGGATTATATTGTTGCTCTTGAGATCGCCATGGATCACTCGATTACGGTGGGCTTCAGCCAGCCCCACGGAAAGCTGCCGGGCGATTATGCGCGCTTCCGGTTGCGGCAAAGATCCGCGGCGCAGCCGTTCGGCGAGCGTCTCTCCCTCCAGAAACTCCATGGTGATGAAATCGATCTCTCCGCCATCGGTGCGAGTAGTGTGGATCTCGAAAATCTTGCATACGTTGGGGTGGCTGATCTCGCTGGCATTGCGTACCTCCGGAGGCAGGCGCTTGCGGAATCCCGCCTTGGCGCACTTGATCGCAATGCGGCGTTCCAGTTTTTCGTCTACGGCTTCGTAGACCACGCCCATGCCGCCCTCAGCCACCTCGCGCACGATCCGAAAACGATGATCCAAGACTTGCCCGGCTTCGAAAGGACGCTCGTCCGATAGGGGCGGATAAAGCGGATCGAGCAAGAATCCGTTCATGCGCTCTTCCCAATGGACGTAGTTCCGCACTTGGCTTAGCAGCTCGGTATCGGCGGCGCAGACGCTTCGCAGATAGTCCTCGCGCTCCTCCGATGGCCGAGCCAGGGCCAGCTCGACGAGGTTCATGACCAGGTCGTCATCCTGCGCTTTGGCGGGCATTCCCGGACTCCAGCCGTTCAAACAGCCACTGTCGTGCTTCGCGCCACATGCGCTGCATGCTGCGCAATTTCAGGCCGAGCGCCTCAGCCGCTTCTTCATCAGTCAGTCCGAGAAAATACTTGACCTCCACAAGCATGCACCAGTCCGGCTTGGTTTCCCCGAGTTGATCCAGCAGCCGGTCGATCGTAACAGCCAAATCCAGTTTGGCGCTGTCGGCCCTAATAAAGTTGTCCATTCTTTCGAGCGCGACGAACTCTACATCTGGCCGTCCGCGGGCATAATCGATGAGATACCTGCGCATGGCTCTAGCGGCAATAGCGTAAAAGTGTTGTCTATTCCGCCAATCCCGGTCTTTTGCGGCGACGAGCCGGAAATACACCTGATCCACGAGCTCAGTGGGTTGTAATGTGTGCCCCTTGCGCTCGCCCTTCATAATGTAGTGCGCCAAGCGGCGGATGTTGGGAAGCACCAGGGCAAACAGCTCGTCTTCGGCTCCGCGATTGCCCGCGCGCCACGCCTGGAGGAGCTGAGTGATGTCTCCCTTTGGTTCCGGCATGGGCGCTCACAATATGGGGCTCCATTGTACTTCTGTGGGGCGCTCAAAGCAAGGCGGACATTTCCCCGGCTACACGCTTTACCCAGTGAGGCTCAAACAGCCTGATTCCAGTTGAGGACAAAAGGAGCAGATTATGAAACCGTTACAGTTTGGTGTCGGATTGCTTGCTACGGTCGCCTCTCTTAGTCTGTACGCTCAGACCATGCATGCGAGGGCAAACATTCCGTTTGAATTCCGTGTGGGCGAGAAGCTGATGCCGGCCGGGGAGTACTTCATCCACGATTCCGACGGCTGGTTAACGCTTCAGGAGAGCGGTGGTCGCCATGCGGCCGTTGGAACTCTGACATACGCCACGGACCTAGTATCGGAAAAGCCGGTGATGCAGTTCAACCGATACGGCGACACCTACTTCTTCGAAAAGATATCGAATCCAGGCTTCTCCGCGCGGGCGGTCACGAAAACCCGGCAGGAGCAGGAATTTGCTCGCCGGATCAACCCGGGCCAATCGACTATCGCTCTTAAAAGCAAATAGTCGCCGGAGTTTACCTGACTTGGGCCGGGAGAGCGCGGAATTCATTCCCCGCCTGCCGGCCCATTCCAAGCCAGTCCTTTCAAGCTCGAAACCAAAACACGAACTAAGGCGGCTCAGAATCGCCGGCCTAGCGCTTGAGGACGTCTTGAGGCCAGCGAGAGATTCGTAGGCGGGGTTTTCATCCGGCTCTCGCTATCTTTAGTGAGGTTGAATGACGACGATGGTGGACACCATTATCGAAATTGAATACCAGGATCGGGTGTGCATCCTGCGTTGCAAAGGACGTTTCGTTGCAGGGCCGGAGATGGAATACATGCAAGCCAGACTGGATGACATCAAGAGACTGGCGTGCACCAAAATACTTGCCGATTTCCAAGATGTCACCTGCATCGGATCGATGGGAGTTGCCTTCATTGTGGGCACCTACACTTCCGTTATTCGGAAGCCGGGCGGACGTTTCGTGCTGGCAGGAGCCAGTCCGCACGTGCGGCATGTACTCGATCTCACGCGGCTCAACACGGTGATCCCGCTGGCATCCGATCTTGCATCGGGCTTAGCCGTCCTTCGGGCGGAAGCACCGATGGGCCCCCTGGCGCTCTCCAAAAACGCGTCGCCCAACCTATAAACCGAGTTGGTTTGATAACTACCGGCTGAAAGCCGGTAGAATCCGTCCGCGAATGAGAGTGGCATTGCGGCTCAAGGCTTGGTGGGCGCTGTGATCTTAAACGATTCGTCGTCTTCGTCCCACCTCTGGTTCTCGATATATGCTTTGAGCGTGGCCTCGTCCACCGTCGCGCAGAAGTATCCCCATGTCAACATGTGATGCTGTTTTCGCAACTCGGAAATTCAGCCTGCATGTGACGCGACGATCGTCCCTTGATGCATTGCGCCAACTTCGCCAGAGCCAGAATCGGTGGTGCCGCCAGAAGCAGATGGATGTGATCCGGCGACACCGCACCCCGCATGATCCCCCGCCGCGCCCGAACAAGCTCCGCGGGCAAGCGATGAGCGTGTGGATTTGGCTGGACGCGGCGGGAATCGGCCGCTGAGATATGGATCTCCCCCCAAATATCCCGCCTGCCCAGTCGGCTCACGGTAGCTCAGTTGCCGCCGGTTTAGTGGGGCAGAGGCATTTGCCGAAGCCGCTGCCGAATTCGACGAATTCGGCGCACGTATGAGCCAGGGTGTTGAATTCGGCGGGGCTGAGCGGCGCATCCGCAAACGGCGTCGTCGTCACGGCCGTTGTCCCTCCCGTGCCGAAGGGGACCGGGGAATCAACGCGAGTCAACCAAGCGACCAATCCCGGTATTGGGATCGGAATTTCCCCCGTAACGCACTTGCCGTTGTCGTCCGTCGCCGACGAGATGATCTTGATGACTCCGTTATTGAGGGTATTGCCGTTCAGCAGGTTGGAGAGCAGATCTTTGATTACCGAGCCGGTGATGATTTCATCCGGTGTTATCGGGCAACTACAGCAGGCCTCCATCTCCTCACTGGGATTGAAAACGTAAATATCCGCACACATGTGGCCCGCAGGGTCGGTTCCCGGGTCCAAGATAACGAGGTTAGCGGTCGCCTGGCCGACAGTCTTGGAAATCCCAAAGAAGTAGTTGGCCTGAGACACATTCGTCGTTTCCAATTGATAGGTGTACGCGGCCGGCATCGTCTTAGAGCCGTTGGTAGCCGTCACCTGAACCGGTACCGGATTGGTACCTCCGGAATACGCAGGCGCAGTCACCGTAACCGTACCAGACGCCGTGCTGACGATGGTGGCTGCGTTGCCGCCGAAAAGCACACTGCTGACGGTTTCCAGATTAAAGCCATTGACGTTGACCGAACTTCCCCCCTCTGAGGGTCCCGACGCTGGCGATACGCCGGTAATAAGCGGGGCTTCAGTGTACTGATAGGCTTCCGGCAAGGCGCCGGTTCCATTGGAGTTGGAAACCGTTAGGGTCACAAAGCCGCCGACGTGCGCTGGCACCATCGCCGTCAGGCTGGTCGCGGAAGTGACATCTACTGAAGTAGCCGCTGTGGCGCCGAACTTCACGGTGGTGCCGGTAGTGAAGCCACTCCCCTGGATAGTTACCGTATTTCCTCCACTTAGTGGTCCCATGCCTGGGCTTACTTGGGTGACCAATACTGAACTGTAAGTGAATCCGTTCTTGAGCGTTGTCGACAGCCCATCGGTATTCTTTTCGATCACGTTCACCGGACCGGCCGCCGCGGCCGCGGGAACTGTCACAGTCATGCTGGTACCGCTGTTATAGATGACAGAAGTGGCTGGCGTTGTGCCAAAGGTAACAACAGGTCCACTCGGGCACGACGGATCACATCGGAAGTTTTGTCCGTTGAGGGTGACCGTGTAACCGCCGGCTGGCGTGCCATGCGCCGGTGATACAGAGCTGATTTCTGGTGGGTCATCGTATGTCAACCCTTGCGATAAAGTGGCGCCTTGATTGTCGGGATTCGTAACAAAGACGCTGACACTGCCCTCGGCCCCGGGGTTGCTTAAGGTGGAAGCGGGTGCGGTGGCTTTTAACTGCGTCTTGCTAACGAATGTCACAGCAGTGGCATTACTTGATCCAAATGCTACCGTTGCACCTGCTAGAAAGTTGGTGCCCGTAATCGTAATCACTGTTCCACCATTCGCGGACGCGACGGTGGGCGAGATCTTTGTGATCGTCGGTGGCGGTAATTGGTAGGTATAGCCGTTCGACAGCGTGCCCGTTTCCGAATCGGGGTTGGTGACAGTCACATTCACGGTGCCCGCGGCGTCGTTGGTGGAGGCGGGCGCGGTGGCCGTCAAAGTGGTTTTGCTCACGAACGTCACATTGGTCGCGCTCTTTTGCCCAAACGCCACCGTAGCGCCGGAGACAAAGTTGGCGCCGGTGATGGTGACGATGGTTGCGCCTGTCACCGGACCGGAAATCGGCGTGAGTTTCGTGACTGTGGGCGCCGGCAATTGATAAGTGAAGCCGTTCGACAGCGTGGCGGTTTGGGAATCCGGATTAGTGACCGTCACATTCACCGGGCCCTCGGCAGCGTTAGTGGACGCGGGCGCAGTGGCCGTCAACGTCGTTTTGCTCACGAATGTCACTTTAGTGGCGCTGTTTTGTCCGAAAGCCACCGTCGCACCCAGGAGGAAATTCGTGCCTGTAATCGTCACTACTGTTCCGCCGGTCGGGAGACCAGTTATGGGCGAGAGTGTGGTGATGGCTGGAGCCGGATATTGATACATGAAGCCGTTTGACAGCGTGGCGGCTTGGGAATCCGGGTTGGTGACCGTCACATTCACCGCGCCGTCCGCTTTATTAGTGGAAGGGGGCGTAGTTGCCTTCAGGCTCGTTTGGCTCTGGAAGGTCACGCTCGTGGCGCTGTTCTGTCCAAAGGACACTGTCGCGCCTGAGAGGAAGTTTGTCCCGGTGATCGTAACTACGGTGCCGCCGGCCGGCCAGCCTATAGCGGGCGAAATCTTTGTAACGGTGGGAACGGGATATTGGTACGTAAAGCCGTTCGGCAGAGTGGCAATCTGTGTATCCGGGTTAGTAACGGATATGCTGACCGGTCCCTCCGCATTATTCGTGGACGCCGGCGCCGTGGCCTTGAGGCTCGTGCTGCTTACAAAGGTAACGGCTGTGGCGCTATTCTGTTTGAAAGCAACTGTGGCGCCCGACACAAAATTGGTGCCGGTAATCGTGACTACCGTGCCGCCGGTCGGTGTGCCCACAGCCGGTGAGATCTTCGTAATTGTTGGAGCCGGGGCTGCCTCAGCGGGCGAAAGCACAGACATCAGCAACAGTGAAGCGGCGAGCGCTACCGCACGTGTGCCGTTCTGGAAAAACAGGAACGAGGAAGAACAAAGTTTTTCTGAGTTCCTAATTTTCATTGCAAAAGTTCTCCTCTAACAGGGCGCTGAAAAAGTCCAAGAACATAGCTGGCCGCAAATGAACGCAGATAAACACCGATTGAAAGCAATAAAGTTGAGCCTGCCTTATCGGTGTTCATCTGCGTTTATCTGTGCCAAATTGCCTTTTTCAGCATCCTGCTAAATGCGGTGAGTAAGTGGTTTCGTTCCTTCGCGCAGCGTTGGCTGATTACTGTGCGCCAAAACCGCCTACGAGGCAGTCTTGTACTGCTCAAACTTGCAATTCCCTTGTGCGGGCGGCGCGCAGAACGGCCTGGCCATATGGAACCTGGCCTATGCGATCGATTACCGCGGTCTCTTTCGGCGCATCCTCTCGCAGCGAGCGGTCATACGCGGTGCACTCATTGAAAGCCTCCCAATAGCAGTGAATCGAGCCGCTGAATCTCCGCATTACCTGTCGCACGGCTTCGGAATGCGCCGGCAACCAATCGGGATCGCGAAGATTCCAGGCGAGCGGATGTCGTTTGACCTCGATTCCGTGGCTGCGGCACGATGCGAGCAGCTTCTCAGTGGATTCATATTGCGGCCCTCCGTGCGCGGGTTCATTGGCACGCCAGAAAAAAAGGCGGTGACGTAATTCATCAGCTCCCGGGAACCGCTAGCGGTAGAACGCTTCGAGCGTGGGCTTATCCATGTCAAAACGGACCTGCGACAAGAACGCGCGTTCCAGCCTTCGAGATGCCTGTCCTGGACGTCCACCGTGCGCGCATTCAGCCGCAAGTCACAACACCGTGCGCCGGCACAACGACCTCAATGCATCGCGAGGCGTCATGAAGTGAAATCTCCCAACCCGAGCAATTGCAGAGTTACGTTCCAGCCGAACTTACTGCCCAGGATGATGTACGGTCTCACGGGGCCTCACACCGACGCTTGCACTAGCGGGCCGGTGTGAAAGTCGAGAGCGCCGCCGCCCATCACCAGGCGCATTGAGGTTACAATGAGCATCCATCCAACGCTCGGATTTTTCGGACGCGCTTCGCTATCGCCAACTACAGTCGGCGTTAGATATCTCACCTTGAATGACCACTTTGCATTCAATCTCGAGTTAAGTCAAGGCCTGTCTAGTACTAGTAGAGACCAGCTGCAGCGCATGGCTCATGGCTGGAATTCGCCCCGCGAAATAACTCCGATCAGGGCAGTTGGAATACCCACACCGCGGGACCACGATCGACGTTCTGGATCTCCGGCACCAGCGGCGCGAACCCCGTCGCCTGGGCACCGCCGTTGCCCACGCCGATAGCGATGTACTCCTTGCCGTTTACCGTGTACGAAATCGGCGCGTCGCTCGGCACATCACTCAGCCGCGTTTCCCATAGCAGTTTGCCAGTCTGGTCATCGTAAGCACGAAAGAACCGGTCGATCGAGCCGTTGAAGATCACCCCGCCGGCCGTATCCAGGGCGCCGCTCGACACAGGCGCGCGATGGCGCTCGGTCCACAGCACCTCGCGCGTCACCATGTTGACGGCTTCCACCCGGCCGTACTTGCCGTCCGAATCCGGACGAGGCCGCACGGTCGGGCGAACGCCTGTGGATAACAAGGTCCGGCTGCCGTCGGTGACGGGCACCAGATCCATACACGCTTCAACCAGCGGGATGTACAGAATCTTCGTGTCGGGATTGTAGGAGCTCGGAAGCCAACTCTTGGCGCCGTCCGCATGGGGGCAGACCATATGCGTCTGCCCGTCGCCTGGCAGCGTTTGCGGATTGATGGTTTTCTTGCCAGTCACGGAATCGATTGAGGAAACGATATTTTGCAGGCCGAGGTCTTTCGAGTAGATCCACTTTCCCGTTTCCGCGTCGAGAATGTCGTAAGTCGCCTGCTTCCCCGAAGTCATGATCACCGGGCGAACCACGCCGCTAATCGGCATGCGCACGACCTGACGTTCAAAAACCCAGTCCAGGTCCCATTGATCGTTGGGCAGGTGCTGGTAATACCAGACGAGCTTGCCCGTATCGGGATCGATGGCCAGCGTGCAGTCCGTATAAAGGCCGTCGGTTTTGACTCCCGGCCTCACGGGCTTCGCCAGCAAAGCGGTGTCATAGGTCTGTGCCACGCCGAAGAACGCGAGGTTCAGCGCGGAGTCGTAACTGCCCGCGATCCAGACGGAGCCGCCGTTTCGTTCCTCGGCTGTGTGATCGTTCCAGGTATCGCCTCCCGGCTCGCCGGGCTGCGCGATGGTGTTGAATCGCCAGGCGAGGTTGCCGGTTTCGGCGTCGAGCGCGACGATGTAGTTCTTTCCTCCGACATGGCCGCCTGTTCCGATCATCACCTTGCCTTTGGCGACCAGCGGGCCGCCTGTGAGGGTGAAGCCCCTTTCCTCCGTCAGCGGCTGGTCCCAGACCACCCTGCCGGTCTTTACATCAAGTGCCACTACGTGGACGTCGGAAGTCCCCATATAGACTTTGTTCCCGTAAATCGAGATGTTGCGCTTGTTGCTGGCGTTAACGCCTGGAGGCAACAGCCGCGCATACTGCCAGAGCAGGTCGCCGGTGGCGGCATCGAGCGCTTCCAGTTTGTCGCCGGGACTGTGCAGGAACATCACGCCGTCATGAACCAGGGGCGTGGCTTCATTGGCGCCGGGGGAAAGCGTCCATGTCCACGCGACGCGCAGGTTGTTCACATTCGATTTCGTAATCTGCTTCAGCGGGCTGAATCCCTGATAATCGAAGCCGCGGCGCCACGTGAGCCAGTCGCCTGCTGGCGGGTTCTGCAGTAGCGCGTCGGTGACGGGAGTGATTTCATCAAGAGGGTTCGCCTTCTTCGGAGCCGGGGGAAGCTTCACGCCGGCCGATAAGCCGCCGCCCAAGCCGCGGCCGCGTCCTCCCGGCGGAGCAGGGATCGTCACGGAAGCGAGCGCCGCCGCGTCCGAGGCGAACTCTTTCCATCCGGTCGCAAAACCATTCTGTTGGAGCACGTACGCGATGATCCGCGCATCCTCGGCGCCGTCGAGGCTTCCAGGATTGCCCTGTGGCATCTTCGTGCTCACATAAGTAAACAAATCGGCCGCAGGCTTCCCCGCGAATTTGGCCAGAAAAGCCGCGCCGCGGAGCGGAGGAGCAGAGTTGCCGTCATCTACGCTCGGGCCGTGGCAGCTGGCGCAGTTGCGCTCGTATGCCGCTTTCCCCGCGACCGCTTGTGCCGAGGTGAACAGCGCCTCGCCCCCCTGACCCGCCGGCGCCTGAGCATGCAGCCTTGCGGGCGATTCAATGATGATCAGGGCCGCGATTACTCCGCGCAAGGCTGTAGAGAGCGCCACTCGGCGTCTGTTTTGAGGATTTGTGGATGTCACGGTTCTTCCCTCCGTAGCTGACCGCTGCCAAATTGTACTACTGAATCCTCCCGGCGACGACCGCCGTCACAGCCGTGTCGGCGCAAAGTGATAATGTCCTATTTGCGCAAAGTAGAAATGTCCTATTGACGACCTCCAGGCTGGGGAGGTGGCAGAAGGACAACTATTGATGACGCAGGCCGAGCGGGACCGGCTGGTGGCCTTGAAAAAGGCCAAGAAGAAACTGATTACCCAGAAGCAGGCGGCCGAGGAGCTGGGGATTACGGAAAGGCACGTGAGGCGTCTCCTGCGAGCTCTAAAACGCCGTGGGGATAAAGCTGTGGTGCATGCGTTACGAGGGCTGCCATCCAATCGCAAGATGGATGCCGACCTGGAGCGGGAGGCAGTGACAATCCTGTCGCGTGCGGTGTACCGGGGATTTGGCCCGACGCTGGCGTCGGAATACTTGGCTAAGAAACACAACATCGCGGTGAGCCGGGAGACGGTACGGCAGTGGATGATTCAAGCCAAGCTGTGGCGAGCGCGCAAGCAGCGGATCGAGAAGATCCATGCATGGCGTCCGCGACGCAGCCGCTGGGGCGAGTTGGTGCAGTGGGACACCAGCGACCACGACTGGTTGGAAGGGCGCGGAGCACAGATCTTGCTGATCAACATGATTGACGATGCGACCGGGCGGTGGTTCGCTCGCTTTGTGGGCAGCGACTCAACGGCGGAAAACATGAGCCTGCTGGAGAGCTACCTGAAAAAGCACGGGCGGCCGCTCGCATTTTACACCGACAAGGCGAGCCTCTTTCAGACGGCGGAGAAACGCAGGCGGGATGAGCCCGGAGTGGAGCAGGATAGGGTGGAAATGCCGCCGACGCAGATCGGTCGGGCGTTGCGGGAGTTGGCAATCACCTGGATAGCAGCGCACAGCCCGCAGGCCAAAGGGAGGGTAGAGCGCGGGTTTGCTACCGCTCAGGACCGGCTGGTGAAGGGGATGCGCGTCGCGGGAGTGACGACTTTGGAACAAGCCAACCACTACCTGGAAACCGAGTTTCTGCCCTGGGTCAACGCCACTCTGGCGGTGACGCCGGCCAGTGCCGACGATGCTCACCGGCCGCTGGAAAAGCAGCCTGATTTGGCGGCGATTCTCAGCCACGTGGAAAGCCGGCGGGTGAACAATGATTACACCATTCAGTTGGATGCGAAGATTTACCAGATCGCCCGCCAGGACATCCGCACTGGACTGCGAGGCGCAGTGCTGCGGGTCGAGAAGCGCCGAGACGGTTCTGTGGCGGTTCGATTCGGCGATCGCTACTTGCGTGTTTCTATCTGCGAGCAGCGTCCCAAGCTTCCAGCACCGAAGGCGCCCAGCCCAGCGCGGCGTACGGGGAAACCTCGCCCAGCCAGTGCATGGTGTAAGAACTTCGATCTGAAAAAGTCACCCAAGATCTGGCAGGCCTCGGAAGGTTCCGCCAAGCCGGAGTCGCTCTGAAAACCCGCCACAACGCAAAAGGAAAGCCGGGCAAGCCCAGCCCGGCAGCTTCGCGCTTTCTCTATTCAAGGCCTCCGCTCCGAGACTCCACCCAAGTAATGAGAATGTCAAAGTCAAAAGCAAAACCCTCGGAGGGTACCCCGCAGGGCCCGGTTGACCGAGGGTTTGCCGCCGATTACTTCGGAGCCAGCCCCGTCGCATCGGCCTTGAATCTTCCCCAGGAGCGCGACTCCCCGGAGAATCGAAGTCAGACTATCACGCACCCTCCGCCAACACGGTCAAAACCGGACATTTCTACTTTGCAGGGAATAGGACATTTCTACTTTGCGTTGACAGGCGGACATTTCCCCTGTCGCTGCCACGTGAGAATGTCCTATTAGTGCCGTTTAGAAAAGTCCTATTGACAGGAGGATGCTGGCAGGGTGGAAACCGGAGCCCTGCTGATGACCCAAAAGGACCGCGACCGATTGGTCGTGTTGAAGAAGGCACAGAAGAAGCTGATTACGCAGCGCCAGGCGGCCGACGAGCTCGGTGTCACCGAGCGGCACGTGCGGCGTATGCTGGTGAAGCTGAAAAAGGCAGGCGACCGCTCGATCGTGCATGGGCTTCGCGGCCGGCCATCGAACCGCAAGTTCAACCCGGAGCTGCGCGAGCGGGCCATTCGGATTCTCTCGCAAGAGGTCTATCACGGCTTCGGCCCTACGCTGGCCAGCGAATACCTGGCCCGCAAACACAAGCTCCAGATCGGCCGGGAAGCATTGCGCCAGTGGATGATCCAGGCCGGGCTGTGGCGGGGGCGCAAACAGAAGATCGAGTCGGTCCACCAATGGCGGCCGCGCAAAGCCTCGCGCGGGGAGATGGTGCAGTGGGACACCAGCGAGCACGACTGGCTAGAGGCCCGCGGCCCCAAGCTGTATCTGATCCACATGATCGACGATGCCACCAGCGAGTTGACGGCGCGGTTTGTGGAGCACGACTCCACCGAAGAGAACATGCGCCTGTTGTGGAGCTATCTGGAGCGGCACGGACGGCCGGTGTCGTTCTACACCGACAAAGCCGCCCTGTTCCATACCACGCCCCAGGTGTTCCGCAAATCCACCGATGTTTCGCGCGACGAGCGGCAGCCGGCGCCGCCAACTCAGATTGGCCGGGCGCTGCGCGAGTTGGGGATCGTGTGGATTGCCGCGCACTCACCGCAAGCCAAAGGCCGGATCGAGCGCAGCTTCGGCACCGCGCAAGATCGTCTGGTGAAGGGACTGCGCGTGGCTCGAGCGCGCACCCTGGAGCAAGCCAATCGGTATCTGGAACAGGAGTTCGTGCCGTGGTGGAATCAGCATCTGATGGTGTTGCCGGCCAACGCCTGCGACGCCCATCGCCCGCTGGGCGCCGAACACGACTTGGCGGGGGTGCTGTGCCAGGTGCATACACGGCAGGTGGCCAACGATTACACGTTTCGCTTTCAGGGCCACCAGTATCAGATTGCCCGTGGCAGCATTCGTGCCGGATTGCGCCAGCAGGCAGTGCGGATCGAACAACGTTTGGACGGAGGGCTGCGGGTCGTCTTCCAAGGCCACGACTTGAAAGTGGATGCATGCCCAGCATCGCCGTTACCGGCCAAGCCGCAAACGCCCAAACCGCGCCGCGCAACCCAGAACTCACGCACCTCCAACTGGGGACGGACCTACGATCGGATGAAAGACATCCCGCTCTGGCAAGCTATCGAAGCGGGCGGCTGATTCATGCGGTACGCCGGGTAAAACCAACCCGGCGATCTTCGCGCTTAATCTATCCGAAGACCGCTGCTCAGAAACTTCACCCAAGCAGATCGGTTCGGAAAAACCAAAACCCCCAGAACGGGCATCTTATGGCCCGGTTTGACTGGGGGCTTGGCGCCATCTGCTTCGGAGCCAGCCCCGTCGCAGCGGTCTTCGGATCTGTCCCAGGGAGCGCGACTTCCCCGGAACATCGTATCTACTTTAAACCCACCCCTCAGACCCATCCCGCAAAACCGGACATTTCTACTTGGCACCGATTAGGACATTTCTATTTGGCATTGACAGTTCCAGATCAGCAGCGCGGGCGGCACCAAACTGACTCTCAAGTCCTGATGCTTTGATGAGCTTCTTAAAATCGTGGGACCAAGCGTCTCGGGATTCCTCGGGCGACCGATAAAAATCAAACTCCTTCGTGCGTTTGCAAATACAAGCCTTCAACGCGCACTCCACGACGTAACCACACATGTAGTACGCTCCTGAATAGAGTTGTGCATCCAACAACGCTTCGGCGTGCTGAAGGTGAAGTTCAGCCAGCTCCTGGAAGTCGCTTCTGTTCACGCCGGGCTGCGGCTCAAGCTACTGTCCGGTGCCTGGGCCGACAATCCCGAAATCAAAGCCGATCCGTAGCCATTGAGCGCCCGATTCAAACGCGGAGGCCAGAGCGTATTCGCCCGGCTTCAGGTCTGCGCTCGGCTTGATGGCAACGATGTCGCCGTTCACCGCCTGGATCTCGAAGTCGGTCACGTCTTTGGCCTCGAAATGCGCCCACTCGCGAAACTGTCTGCTGATGGGCATGCGCAGTTCCCGGTAGTCGGGCTTGCGAATGGCGCGGACCAGGTAAAGTTCGCTCGGCGAAATGCCGTGCAGATAGAAGGTGGGGCGGGCGTCGTTGCCGATCTGGACACCGGCACGCGATCCGGGCATTTCCGTAATCGTGTGGTCAGACCCCACGTTGAGGATTTCTAACGCCAGCGGTCTCCCTGCCGCGAACGGCATGAGTACATTAGGCGAGAGCGCCACCCATTGGTTGGAGGCATGGTAGTAGATGCCCCGGGGCCCGGGAATTCCGGTAACGTCCATGGTTCCCGCAGGGGTGGGCGCCGGATTATCCTGCGCCGGCAAGGTAACCGCAAGCAATGTGAAGCAGGCGATTGAACAACTGACCCAAGTTCGACTCGTCATAGTGGCCGCGACCCTCCTCAAAGTTGGACGAGACCCAGCCGAAATCACTACAAACACACGGTACTATTTGTCCGCGGGCGGTTTCGCGGCCGGCTCTCGAGCGTCTTTACTGACCTGATTCTTGTCGTTGTGGAAGTTCGACCACTCGCCCTGCAGAGGCGGCTGCAGCATGACACCATCCTCGGTGCATCCCACACTCAGGATCGAAAAAATCGCGACCACAATGATAGCCAAGATCCGCATACCTGGCCAATGTAGCATATAGGGGGGCCGATTCGTACCGGGGTGGTTCTAGAAAACTTCCGGTCAGAGACAAAAGATGACAAATCAGTTATCATGAGCCTTACTACCACCCGATAAGGGATCTAGGGTAGCGTTATGCATTCATCTGTTTCTTCACATCGGCCTCAGGCCTTAGAGCTGGATCTGGCAAGGTTTCGCAAAAGGTCCGGCGTGTCGCTGCAGGGAATTGCCCAAAGCACCAAGATCAGCTCGCGATTTCTTGACGCCATCGAGGCCGAGCGGTTCGATCAGCTTCCGGGAGGAATCTTCAGCACCAGCTATCTGCGCCAATATGCGGAGGCGATTGGGTACGACGAGGACGCTTTGGTGGCGTTCTACAACCAAAAGATGAATCCGGCCGAGCCGATTTCCAAAGGCCCGCAAACTGAAACCGGAAGCCGGAGTCTGCTGGATCGTTGGTTGCGAACCGTGGCGCCAGCTCCTCGTTGATTGCTGAGTCCGGTTCCCCCTTTTTTACGGTTTAGTCCTATCCCCTGCGCCGCCTAGAGTAATATTCCCCCCGAATTCTTGCCTTATTCTCTCCCACTGAAACTTCCCGAGCCGATAAGAAATCAGAGAGGCTCACGGATCGAAGCGCTCCGCTACGGCCATTCCAGTCATGAGCTGTTGAGCTATGACTTTATAAGCAATGAGGACAGTTCCTGCAATGAAGATAAACCCTCCGAACTCCAAAGCTCTTTCCGGATCGGATCCGACTGCGGGCGTTGGCGCCGCCGCAGGCGGTTCGGCTTCGAAACAGCTGTTACCGCCAAAAGCGGCGTCCGATCAGGTGCAGCTTTCCAATATGAGCAGTTATCTCGCCGCAGCCCTGATGGGTTCTCCGGCCCAAGTGGCGAAGGTGAGTCAACTGAGCGCGGCGGTTTCCAGCGGCCAGTATCAGGTGGACGCGTTCGCGGTAAGCGGCAGCATCATCCAGCACAGCATCGAGCTCGGGGGGAGCAGCTACTGAGCGTTCAATCAATAAGGAGAAGAGACGCAGGCCAGACAAGAGATGATGTCCAACGGCAGTCAAGAGGTTGAACGAGTCCGCCAGGCCCGCTGCATTCTCGAAAGAATGCGCGGACGGCTGCTGCGACCCTCCTTGCAGGCGTTGGATTCCAGTGCCGCGGATCTGAAGCTTGCCGTGGAGTGCCTCCAGCACCTCGACGTAAGCCCGAAATCGTCCATCTGGCAAGGGCTGGTGCGGAGAAAGCTCGAGAGGGAAGTGGTGGCATTGCGCTACGCGATTCGCTCGGTGGAGGAACTGCTCAAGAACGCTGGAAAGTTTTACGCCGGTTTGGCGCGCTTGATGGCGCCCGACGAAGCTCCAGCCAACTATACAGCAGGAGGAAATAGCGCTCCAAAAGCGCAAGCCAGCACAGGAAGCATGGTAATACACGGGTAAATGGGCAGTCTATCAACAGCTCTGATTAATTCCGCTAACGCGCTGCAGGTATATTCGGACGCGCTGGACGTAGTGCAGAATAATGTCACTAACGCCAATACCCCGGGCTATGCCACTCAGTCGGCTACCTTGGTAGCCCAGCCGTTCGATCTGGCCACCGGTGCTCCCGGCGGCGTGGACTTGGGGCCGACCCAAAGCTCCCGCAGCCAGCTTGCCGAGCAGTCCGTGCGGACAGAGCAGACCGCTTATTCCTACGATCAACAACAGGTCTCCGATCTCAGCGCCGCTCAAAACTACTTTAGTCTATCCACTACGTCGGGCATCGGTCCGGACATGAGTGCTCTGTTCAGTAGCTTTTCCGCATTGAGCGTCACCCCCAACGACACGGTGGCGCGCCAGACAGTTTTGAACGACGCAACCACGTTGGCCCAGGACTTCAACGACGCCGCCAACGGATTGCTCAGCCAGACCAACAGTTTGCAGCAAGCCACCAGCAGCACCATCACCACCATCAACCAACTGGCGGAAAACATCGCTCAAATCAATTCACAACACGTCGTGGACTCGAGCGGGGAAATTGACGCGGGTGTGGACGCCCAACTGACCTCGACGCTCGATCAGCTGTCGCAATACGCCAACTTCACCGTGCTGCAACAGCCGGACGGAGAAGTATCGGTATACTTAGGCGGCCAGACTCCGCTGGTGATGGGCCAGCAGGCGTTCGCCATCCAAGGCGATTTCTCCACGCCCCAGACTGCGATCCTCAGCAGTTCCGGAGCCGATATTACCGGCCAGATTACAGGTGGACAGCTGGGCGCCCAACTGAATGACAACAACAACGTTCTTCCGTCGTATGTGAGCGGCCTGAACAGCCTGGCACAAACGCTCGCCGATCAGGTGAACGCCGCTCTGAATAACGGCATCGATGAAAATGGAGCGGCGCCTACCACCAATCTGTTCACCTATGACGCTACCACGGGCGCAGCGCTCACCCTTGGGGTGAGCCCGCTCACTCCCGATCAGATCGCCGCGGCTTCACCGGGCGCAAGTGGCGGCAACGGCAACGCCCTGGCTTTGGCCGCGCTCGCCAATGCCCCGGTTGTCAACGGCTACACCTTCGCCCAAGCCTACGGCAATCTGGGAGGCCAGGTGGGCAGCGACCTTTCAACGGCACAAAACAATTCCACTACCGATGAATCGCTGTTGAGCCAGGCACAATCCCTGCGTCAACAAATTTCGGGAGTGTCGCTCGACGGGCAGGCCGAAAGTTTAATGTTGTATGAGCGTTCCTACGACGCTATTTCCAAGATGTTAGGGGTATTAAACAGCCTGACCCTGGACGTGGTAAACCTGCTGCCGCCGATCAGCAGCTCGTAGCAGCCCGCAGATATCCTATGAAAGGCATCGCAAAATGATCAGTTCTCTCGATCCCGCGTCGCAGAGCTTCCTGGACGGCATAAGTCAGATTCAGCAAACGCTGCAAACCGCACAAACGGAACTGACCACCGGATTGCAGATTAATAATGTCTCGGATGCGCCTTCGGAGATCGCCGACATCTGGCAACTGAATTCGGAACTGGATCAGACCAACCAGACCGAAACCAACCTGGGCCAGGTGGCGACGGAAGTGAACACGGCGCAGTCCGCCTTGCAATCGGCCGTTTCGCTCGTCGAGCAAGCCGAAACTTATGGCGCCCAAGGAGCCAACGACACATCCAGCGCCACCACGCGGACGGAACTGGCCGAAAACCTGGGTTCAACACTGCAGCAATTGGTTTCCATCGCCAATACCACCGTCGAAGGACGCTATATCTTCGCCGGCGATGCCGATCAGACGACGCCCTACTCCATCGATCTAACGCAGACGCCCCCGGTAAGCGCCTATCAGGGCTCGGCTTCCACGCGGGAAATCCAGGGCGCCGATGGCAGCGCGTTCCCCATCGCCCTCACCGCGGAGCAGATCTTCGATAGCTCCAATGCGGAGGACAACGTCTTCACCTCTATCAGCAGCCTGATACAGGGACTTCAGAACAACGACGACCCTACCATCACTTCGGCTCTGGCCGATGTTCAGAGCTCGGATACCTATCTCAACGAGCAATTGGCGTTTTATGGGACCGTGCAGGATCGCGTCACCAGCGCCCAGACCTTTGGCCAGAATTATACTCTGCAACTACAAACGCAACTGAGCGGAGTGCAGGATGCCAACGAAGCGGCGGATATCACCAACATGACCCAGGCGACAACGCAGCTGCAGGCCGCGCTGCAATCGGAAGCGCAACTTCCGAAAACTACGCTGTTCGATTTTCTGAGCTAAGGCTGCTGCCGCGTTCTCTGCCCGCCTACACTAAAAGACGACGAGATCACCCGGTTGGCCGAATCCACCAGCGCCTGGGCGGCAAAGGGGAATCGCCAGTCCGTCACCTCGACATCGCGCGCGCCTTCCGGATCGTCCACGGGCTTGACGGACCACAGGGGATATTGGGCAAACCGCAAGAATACCTGGAAGGGCTGGGCCTGGCGCGCCGCTTCGATGGCCGGACTCGGCGCGGGCTTAAAGATAATCGCGCCCGCTGTCGGATCAAATTCCTTCAACACATTCACAGTAAAGTGCATCACGAACTCCGGCCGTTCAATCCAGCCCGTCCACACCAGCGGACTCACCCCAGCGTCCGGAAACGCCGCCGCCCGAATCGGTGGACCACCCTGGTAAATGCGCGAGTTCAAAATTTCGATCGCTCGCTGGTGCCACAGGAAGCGGCCAAAATCGTAAACGAGAAAAAAAGACAGTGCGAAGATCGCCAGACCACGGCCGGTACCCGGCTTCGCCCCAATCTCGCCGCTCACCAGCCGTCCCAGCAGCGGCGCCACCCAGCCCAGCAGCAACACGGCCCAGACGATCAGATCGAAAAGATTAATCAGATCCAGGTGAAGCCATTGCGATGAAAAGGGAAATAGCAGGCGAATCCCGTAGGCATTGGTCCAATCGAGCAGCAGATGGCTGGCAACGCCAATGAGCGCGAGCCCCCACGCCACCGCCCAGCCCCGCATGCTCCGCGCGATGGCGCAAACCACGAGCACCGACAAGAGCGCCATCACGGGCGCGGCGGCGATGGAGTGCGTGATGCCGCGATGCTGCTCGAAATAATACAGCGGCCCGCGCACGATCGTGACAAAATCGATATCCGGAATGTTGGCCGATATGATCAGCAATAAAGTGGCGCGCGGATAAAACCGGTTCAAGCCCGCGCGGCTCAGCATCAAACCGGTCAGCGAGTGGGTGAGGTTGTCCATGCGGCGGCGTCGACGCTGGTGGGGACACCGGCCGGCCGACGGGCGCGAAAACCGGGCGGAACCAGGAGCGTGAGCGCGTTGGGAACAATCTCCACGCGCGCGGGAGCAACACCAGCGTACTCGCCGTCCACCTGAAGGTGGATCTTGGAATCCTGGGGCGCGCAGAATAGCGCCTGGCGCGTTCGCAGAATGCTGATGCCACGCATGCCCTGCTGCTGGTGAACCACCACCGCCAGCATGTACTTCAGAAAGCCGAGCGAGCTTTCCCCTTCAAACAGCACCATCTCGAACTCATCGTCGAGCAGAGAAATCGTGGGTGCGATTTCCAAATCGCCGCCGTAGTTCCGCACCCGGCTCAACAGCGCAAAGCTGGCGCGGTATTCGCGCCCGTCGGCCCGCACCGTAAATTCCGGAATCCGCTGTCCGACCTTCGAGAATCCGCCAATCCAGTAGGCCACCTTTCCGACGGCTTCCTTCATTCGCGCGTTTAAGTGATAAACGATGTCGGCATCCAATCCAGCGCCGGCCATCATGAGGAAATGCCGGCCCGCGGTGTCCGGGCCGTTCGATAGCAGCCCCAGGGCCACGCGCTCTCTGGTCGAATCCGCCAGAACCGCAGCGGCACGTTCCATGCTCTTGCCCACACCCAGTTCGTTGGCGAGCACATTGGCGGTTCCCGCCGGAAGAATGCCCAGTGGAACGTCGGAATTCACCATGCCGTTCACGGCTTCGTTGATGGTGCCGTCGCCGCCGGCCACCAGAATCAGATCCGCTCCCCGATCCACGGCGCGGCGCGCAATCTCGCCCGCATGCCCGGGGCCGGTAGTGGCAATGGAATCGACCGTAATACCGCGCGCATCCAGCAACTCGATGGACCGTCGCAGCGCATGGCTGCGCCGTCTTAGCCCGCCAGCGTAAGGATTATAAATGAGTACAGTTTGACGGTAGCTCTCGATAGTACCCTAATTATAGTAGATGGCCGCCAACCCAGGAGAGGAAAAGAAATTACAGGAAGAAATCGAAGATCTTCGCGAGAAGCTGCGCCATCACGAGTACTTGTACTACGTGCTGGATCGGCCCGAGATCAGCGACGCCGAATACGACCGGATGATGCGCCGGCTCCAGGAGCTGGAAGCGGAGCATCCCGATCTGGTCACGCCCGATTCGCCCACCCAGCGCGTGGGCGGCAAAGCCGCGCGAGGGCTTCGTCAAGGTGCGGCACAGCTCGCCCATGCTGAGCCTGGACAATGCGCTGAACGAAGACGAGATGCGGGCGTTCGACCAGCGCGTGCGCGAGCTGCTCAAGGGCGAGCCTTACGAATACGTCGCCGAGCTGAAGCTGGACGGGCTCTCCATGGCCGTGCATTATGAGAACGGCCGCATGGTTCGGGCCATCACGCGCGGCGACGGACGGGTGGGCGAAGACGTCACCGAAAACGCCCGCACCATCCGCTCGCTGCCGCTGCGGGTGAAATCCGAAACTCGCCCGCCTTTGAAGTGCGCGGCGAAGCGCTGATGACGCTGCAGGCCTTCGAGCGGCTGAACGCCCGGCAGATGCAGCAGGGCTTGCCCGCCTTCGCCAATCCGCGCAACGCCGCGGCGGGTTCGCTGCGCGTGCTCGAGCCACGCTCACGGCGTCGCGGCGGCTGGATTACTTCGCCTATTTTCTGCTGGTGGACGGCCAGTTCCATTACGACAGCCACTGGGAGTCGCTCGATGAGCTGTCCAGAATGGGGTTCAAGGTGAACTCGCATCGCAAGAAATGCGCCGGCTTGGACGAGGTGCTCGACTTTTGCCGAAATTGGGAAGCGCAACCGCGAGTCGCTGCCCTACGAAATCGACGGCGTGGTGGTCAAGGTGGATTCGGTGCGCCAGCAGCGCCAGCTCGGCTGGACCGCCAAAGCGCCGCGCTGGGCCATCGCGTTCAAATTTCCGGCGCGTCAGGAACAAACCGTGGTGGAGAACATCGAGCGTGCAGGTGGGCCGCACCGGCGCGCTCACGCCGGTGGCCCATCTGAAAGCCGGTCGAGCATCGGCGGCGTCACGGTGTCGCGCGCCACGCTGCACAACGAGGACGAAATCGCGCGGCTGGGCGTCGAGATCGGCGACACGGTGCTGGTGGAGCGCTCCGGCGACGTCATCCCGAAGGTGGTGCGCGTGGTGGCGCAAGGCGCGCGACCGCCGGCCGTTTCGCATGCCCAAGCACTGCCCGGTGTGCGGCGGCGAGATCGTGCGCGAAGAAGGCGAAGCCGCCAGCCGCTGCATCAACACCAACTGCCCGGCGCGGCTGAAGGAATCGATCCTGCACTTTGCCGCGCGCGGCGTGATGGATATCGACGGCATGGGCGACGTGCTGGTGGATCAATTGGTGACTCGCGGCATGGTCAAAAGCGTGGCCGATATTTACGATCTGACGCGTCGAGCAGCTGATGGAGCTGGAGCGCATGGGCCAGAAGTCGGCCGAAAAGGTCCTGCGCAATATCGACGCTTCCCGCCGGCAGCCGCTGCCGCGCGTGCTCAACGGCCTGGGGATTCCGTTCGTGGGCGAGCGCACCGCGCAGATTCTGGCCGAGACTTTCGGCAGCCTGGACGCCATCGCCGCAGCGGATGAGGAGAGCTGCAGCAGGCCGAAGAGGTTGGGCCCAAGGTAGCGGAAAGCATCCGCCAGTTTTTCCACGAGCCCCGAAATCGCGAGCTGGTGGAGCGGCTGCGGCAGGCCGGTCTGATCTTTGAACACGCCATCAAAGAAAAGAAAGCCGCCGGAGGGCTGGCAGGCAAGGTATTCGTGCTCACCGGGCACGCTTCCGAACCTGACCCGCGAAGAAGCCAAGGAGCGCATCGAAGCCGCGGGCGGCAAGGTCACCGGATCGGTGAGCAAGAAGACGGACTACGTGGTGGCGGGCGAAGATCCCGGCTCCAAGCTCGACAAGGCCTCTTCCTTGGGCGTTCGAGTGATCGGCGAACCCGAGTTGCTCACCTTATTGCAGTAGACTTGGTACGGAGCCGACGCCGCTGCGCAAGTTCATCCAAATCAAGTTCATCCCCACCCTGGTATCGTGGGGAGCGGGCGGCGTCTTTCTGCTGGCGATAGCCGATTCGACGGGCATCCCCATGATCGGCGGCGTGGACGTTCTTATCGTGGTGATCGCCATCGTCAGCCGATCGCAGGCTTATCTGTCGGCCGCCACCGCTGTGTTCGGCTCTCTGGTTGGAAGTTTAATTCTGTTCCTGATCGCCCGCAAAGGAGGCGAAGAATATCATCGCCGTCACACCTCCAGCCGGAGGGGAAACAGGCTGCGCACCTGGTTTCACGAATACGGCCTGTTGACAGTCTTCGTGCCGGCGCTGGTTCCTATTATCCCGCTGCCGCTCAAGATCTTTATTATTTCCGCGGGCGCTCTGGAGGAAAGCACGCTGAACTTCTCCCTGGTCCTGCTGGCCGCGCGCATTCCCCGCTATTTTTTTCTGGCCTGGCTCGGGTCGCGGCTGGGCGATGACACAATTCCCTTCCTCAGGCACCATGTTTGGGAACTGATTCTGCTGGCCTCCGCTCTTTTTGTGGTGCTTTACTTTGTGGTGCGAATCGTCCACGATCAACGGGTTAGTAAATCAAAGTTTACTGTCCCAGAGTGAACCTAACTTCGATGGGCGCAATTACTTCCACTGGATTTCCGTTCAGCAGCGTCGGCTTGTAGACCCATTGCTCCACGGCCTCCATTGCCGCGCGCGCCAGCAAGGGATGGCCGCTGATGAGTTCGAGGTCCCGGATGGTCCCGTCTTTTCCGATGGTACCGATCAGGCGAACAACGCCCGAGATCCTGGCCGATCGCGCCAAGGGCGGATATAGCGGGGTCACCTTGCGAAGCAGCTTCGCCATTTGCACATCGCCGCCCACTGCCAGAGGCGCCGCGGGCTGCTTCTGTACGCTGGGCGCGGGCTTGGCAGGTGGAGGCGCCGCCACGATGTTGGGGATGAAGCTCCCGATGCTGTTCGTCGCGCCACCACCACCGATGCCTGGCCCCAGCGTTGGAGGCGCATCGACGGCGAAATCAGTGGACGTATCTGGCGCCGGGGACAGACTCGCTTGCGGGTCCCAACGGAACTCTCTGTGCGGGACCAACGATCGCGCTGCGCTCGCGGTGTTTGAAGCATGCGAGGCTGCCACTACCACCGGCGCGGGCGCCAAAGCGGGTCTAACCATGACATCCTTCCACTCAAAAGCCGGTAAGTGGTCGCGATAAAGCAGTGGAATTATTAGCGCCAAACTGACAACGAGTAACTCAGCGGTGAACGATGCCAGGAAATTCCACGGCCTCTTCGGGTGATTGAGGAGTAACGATTGTTCAAACACGCTTCTATAGACACCGCGCGCCGCTCTGGGTTCCCGAGCTTGCTACGGGCAATCTTCGCCGATCTATCGGCCAGAGCCGATATTTCGGCAGCGGGACTCGGCATCGTGGTGCAATCCACTGAAAACGAAGGGAGAAACAATGGCCCGGCATCTGCTTCTAAGGAGAGAGGTAACCAGCAAATGCTACGGATTACGATCCAGGATAGCGCTGAAGTTCTGACGTTCCTGGTAGAAGGTAAGTTGGTCGGTCAATGGGCCGGGGAATTGGAACAAGCGTGGAAAAACGCTGGTCCCTTGAGAGACCACCGGCACGCAATCGTCGATCTTACTGAAACCTTGTTTGTGGACGGAGAAGGCCGGCGCGTGTTATCGAAGCTGTTCCGAGAAGGTGCGTTCTTTCGAACGGCCTGCCCCATGACCGAGTCGATTGTGTCGGAAATTACCGGAAATTCGAAGCGCGCTTTGCGCCAGGCGCTCCTGCCGATCGTTTTGGTGATTGCTCTGGCAATGCGCGCGCAGGCTGCGCCTCTGCGCCTCACCTTGCACGATGCGGTGGAGATGGCGCTAAAGCAGAATCCTCAGGTGCAGATTGCGAATCTAAATGTGGCAGTGACCCAAGAAAACCAGATTGTGGCGCGCTCGGCGCTGTTGCCCCAGGCGAATCTGGCGGTCTCGGAAGCCGTGCAGCGCGAGAACCTGGAAGCGTTAATAGGCGCGAAAATTGCCGGTTTCCCACAACACTCCGGGCCGTTCTGGTTATTTCAGGGCGGTCCCAGCGGTTCGGTGCCGTTGTTCGATCTGGCGGCCTGGCATCGCTGGCGGCAATCCAAGGAAAACACCACCGGCGAGCGCGCGCAGGAACTGACGGTGCGCGAACAGGACGTGCTGTTGGTTGTATCGCAATATTTGGGAAGCTTAAGGGCCAGCGCCGACGTGGTGGCCGCCGAATCCAGAGTTGAACTGGCTAAGGCGCTTTTCGATCAAGCCACCGATCTGCAGACGAATGGGGTGGGTACCGGCATCGACACGTTGCGCGCGAATGTGCAGTACCGCAACGAACAGCAGCGGCTGATCGAAGCCCGCACGTCGCTCGAAACATCCCTCTTCGGGCTGGCGCGCTTGTTGAATATCGATCCGCACCAGGCGATCGAGCTGGCCGATTTGTCGGAGTTCTATCACACCCCGACATTTTCGGCCGATGAGACCATGGAGCGGGCTTTCGTCGAAAGGCCTGAAATGAAAGCCATCGCCTCCCAGATTCGAGCCGCTCAGTTGGAGAAGAAAGTGGCTGAGGACGCAAGAGTGCCGCGGCTGGCGTTGAACGGTTTGTGGAGCGAACAAGGCACTTCACCGGGAACCGCAGTCCCCGTGTACAATTTCGCAGCCTCGCTGGACGTCCCGCTGTACACCGGCGGACGCATTCGGGCACAGGTGGCCATCCAGGATCTGGAGCTGAAAAAGCTGGATCAGCAACAGACCGACCTACGCAATCAGATCGCCCAAGAAGTGAAAACCGCGGCGGCCCAGCTGGACGCCGCCAAGACCGAAGTGGACGTCGCGAACCTGGGGATAGACCTGGCGCGCGAAGAAGTAACCCAGGCGCGGGACCGCTTTCAGGCCGGCGTGGCGAACAACATCGAAGTGATTACCGCGCAGGACGAATTGGCTCGCGCCAACGACAATCAGATCGTCGCGCTATATAGCTATAATCAGGCGCGCGCGGATCTGGCCCACGCCACCGGACAAATGGAATCTTTGTACGCCAAGTAAGGAAGAGGAGAATGGAATCGGAAACTGTGGATCAAGAACAAGAGCGAGTGGTAAAACCGGAGCCCCGAATTACGGAAGCACGGGTGCAGCCTCCGCGTCCCAGGGGCTCAGCGCGAAAACTCGCCATCTTCAGTGCGTTAGTGGTGCTGGCGGGAGTCGGCGTCTATCTTTGGGTGCATTCTTTGAATCGCGTCTCCACCGACGATGCTCAGGTGGATGGCCACATCATCCCGATTTCTCCGAAAATCTACGGCAAAGTCCTCGAGGTTTTGGTGGACGATAACCAGCAGGTGAAGCAGGGTCAGGTGCTGGTGCGCATCGATCCGCTGGACTACCAGGCCAAGGTGGATCAGGCGCAGGCTGCGCTGGCCGTTGCGGAAAGTCAGGCTCAGGGAGCGAACGCCGGCGTTCCGCTCACCCGTGATACGACAGGCAGCAGCGTTACCGCGGCAGAAGCGCAGTTGAGCGCCGCGCGGGCGGATTACGACCAGGCGCAAGTGGAAGCCGAACGCGCAGCCACCGCCGACATCGCAGTAGCGCGCGCGAATGTGGAAACCGCGCAGGCCACCGCGGATCACGCGCAAGCCGATCTTACGCGCATGAAGACTCTGGTAGACAAGGAAGAGATCTCGCGATTGGAGTACGATTCGTACGCTTCGTCGGTCCGCGTAGCCCTCAGCCAGTTGCAAGCCGCCAAGGACAAACTGGCTTCCGTTACCAAGGACTCCGAAACCAAGAAAGCCGCCTTGCTGTCCGCGGAAGCCCGCATCGCGCAAGCTCAGGCCGGCATCCTGCAAGCGAAAGCCACCGAACGGCAGGTGCCGGTGCGCGTGGCGGATGCTTCCTCCGCCATGGCGAGCATCGCTCAGGCCCGCGCCAATCTGGAAGCGGCTAAGCTGGACCTCGGCTACACCACGGTCGTGGCGCCCATGGACGGCATGGTCACCAGGAAAAGCGTCGAGGTAGGGCAAGTGGTCCAGCAGGGACAAGGTCTGCTGATGCTGGTGCCGTTGCAAGACGTGTGGGTGACGGCCAACTTCAAAGAGACGCAGCTGGCCGATGTTCGAACCGGACAGAAGGCGGAAGTGAAGGCCGATTTGAGCGGGAAAACTTACCCCGGCCACGTGGATTCGATCGCCGCCGCCACCGGCACGCGCATGAGCCTGCTGCCGCCTGAGAACGCCACCGGCAATTACGTCAAAGTGGTGCAAAGAATTCCGGTGAAGATCGTGCTGGATCCGATTCCTGGCGGCAATCAAGTGCTGCGCCCGGGAATGAATATCGAAGCCACCATTTTCACAAAGTAACTCGCGAGAAGTAGCGCTATGCCGGCCGTTCTACAAACCGAGGTAGTGGACGTGCGCATGCCCGTGCGTCCCGCCATTAATCCGTGGGTGATCGCCGGAACGGTGATGCTGGCGACCTTCATGGAAGTGCTGGATACCAGCGTGGCCAACGTGGCGTTGCCGCACATCGCTGGCAGCCTTTCCTCGAGCGTGGATGAAGCCACCTGGGTGCTCACCGCATACCTGGTGGCCAACGCGGTTGTGCTGCCGCTCAGCGGATGGTTCTCGACGCTTTTCGGGCGCAAGCGATTCTATATGTCGTGCGTGCTGCTGTTCACCTTCAGCTCGGCGATGTGCGGCCTCGCACCGAGCCTTCCGATGTTGATCCTGTTCCGCGTATTGCAAGGCTTGGGCGGCGGTGCGCTGCAGCCTGTCTCGCAGGCCATCCTGCGCGAGACATTTCCGCGCGAAAAACAAGGCATGGCGATGGCCGTCTATGGCATGGGCGTGGTGTTCGCGCCCGTGGTCGGACCCACGCTGGGCGGTTGGATCACCGACAATTACACCTGGCGCTGGATTTTCCTGATCAACATTCCAGTCGGCATTTGTTCTTTGCTGCTGACGTCGCTGCTGATCTTCGATCCGCCGTACCTGTTCCGCAAAACGCTGCGGGACGGCCTGAAGATCGACTATATCGGCCTGGGGCTGCTCGCCACCGGCCTGGGCGCGCTCGAAATCATGCTCGACGAAGGCCAGCGCAACGATTGGTTCTCTTCGCACGGAATCGTCACCGCCGCCATCATCGCCGCCATCGGACTGATCGGGGTGGTGGTGTGGGAGTTGCGGCAGAAAGAGCCGGTGGTGGATTTCCGACTGTTGAAGGACCGCACGTTCGCTATTTCCACGGCCTGCATGTTCATCCTTGGCTTTGTGCTTTACGGAAGCACTATGGCGCTGCCGCTGTTTCTGCAGACGCTGCTCGGCTACACCGCGATGCAGAGCGGCCTGGCACTATCGCCCGGCGGCCTCATGATCATGGTGATGATGCCGATCGTCGGCATTCTACTATCGAAGATCCAAGCGCGCTGGCTGATTATCACCGGCCTGATCGTTTCGTCGCTCGGCCTGTTTGAGATGTCGCACTGGAATACCCAGATCAACTTCGGACACGCCGTGAGCGCGCGCGTGGTGCAAAGCCTGGGTCTGGCGTTCCTGTTCGTGCCGATCAACACCGTGGCGTTTTCCTTCATCGCGAAGGCCAAAACCGGCTACGCCACCGGCTTGATCAACCTGGCGCGCAACATCGGCGGAAGCAGCGGCATCGCGATTTGCACCACGCTGATTGCGCGCCGCGAACAATTCCATCAGCAGCGGCTGGTTGAGAATCTCTCGAGTTTTAACCCCGCCTATCAATCGGCGCTGCATAGTACGACGCAATTGTTCATGAGCAACGGAGCGAACTCCACGCAGGCCGCGGCGCAAGCGCAGGGGATGCTTTACAACACGATGCAGCAGCAAGCGGCAATGCTTTCCTTCAACGAAGTCTTCTGGATCCTAGGCGTAGCATTTCTGGCCGTGATCCCCTTGATGTTCCTGATGAAGAAAACAGGACCAGTGAAAGGCGCCGTGGTAATCGAATGATGGCCACAGATAAACACAGATGAACACAAATTCAAACAAAATGTTTTATCTGCGTTTATCTGTGGCTATTTAATCTTCTCGTCTTTTTCCACTTTGCCGTCGCGCACGTGAATGATCCGGCGCGCCCGATTGGCGATGTCGGCCTCATGTGTCACCAGCACGATGGTGTTGCCCTGCTGCCACAGCCGCTCGAACAAGGTCATGATCTCGTTGCCGGTGGCGGTGTCCAAGGCGCCCGTCGGCTCATCGGCCAGCAGAATGGACGGATTGTTCACCAAGGCCCGCGCCACAGCCACGCGCTGCCGCTGCCCGCCCGACAGCTCGTTGGGCCGGTGATTCATTCGCGATTCCAGATCCACCGCGCGCAGCGCCGCCTTGGCGCGTTCGATGCGTTGCTCCTTGGGAACGCCCGCATAGATCAAGGGAAGTTCCACATTGTGCAGCCCGGAAGCCCGCGCCAGCAGGTTAAACGTCTGGAACACGAATCCGATTTCCTTGTTCCGGATGTGCGCCAGCTCGTCGTCCTGCATGTCACTTACTAAGTTGCCATTGAGGTAATACAGGCCGCGCGTGGGCGAATCCAGGCAGCCGATCAGGTTCATCAGCGTCGACTTACCCGATCCCGACGGTCCCATGATGGCCACATACTCGCCGCGCCGGATCTCGATGTCCACGCCCGAAACCGCGTGGATCTCCTGGTCGCCCATCACGTACGTCTTCCACAGATCGTAAGTGCGGATGACCACACCCTCGCGCTTTAAGCTTTCGCCGCGATCTACCAGCTCCTGTGTCGCCGTGGCCATCCGCTAGCTTTCCGACTGCGTGGCTACTGTGTTATTCACTTTCACCTTAGCCAGATTACGCAGTGTGCGGATGATCTTGTACGAGCCCGTGATAATCTGGTCGCCATCCTTTAAGCCGCCGAGCACTTCGATATCGGTGGAACCCGTGATCCCGGTGGTCACCTGCAGGAATTGCGCCTTGCCGTTTCTAATGACGAAGACACCCTGCAGCTCTTCTTTCTTCGCTTTCTCGGAAACTGGGTCGCTATTGGCTTCCACGCTCCCGCTCTTCTTCGCCGGGTCCAGATCTCCACGCTTGCGCACCGTCAACGCCTGGATCGGAATGGTCAGCACATTCTTCTTGGTCGCGGTGGTGATTTTGCCGGTGCAGGACAATCCGGGGCGAATATCGTCCGGAGGATCGTCCAACGCCACCACCACTTTAAAATCCTTGGCCTCCTGATCGGAGGTATTGCTCTGCGACGCCGCCACGCCGCTGGACCGCAAAATCGCGGTGTCGCCGATCTCGGTCACGTGCCCGTGGAAAGTACGGTTGGGCATGGCGTCGATGGTCACCTCAGCCAGCTGGTTCAGACTCACATTCACAATGTCGGTTTCGTCCACTTTCACCTCGGCGGTGATCACCGACATGTCCGCAATGGTCATGATGGTGCTGGCGGCCGAGTTTTGCACGCCCGGCACCACCGTTTCGCCGGCGCGAACCGGGAGATTGGTCACGATGCCGTCGATGGGCGAAGTAACGTAATACTGCGACAGGATGTCTTTGTAGCGATCCAATCCCGCTTGCATTTGCGCGATCTTCTTTTGCGCCGAAGTAAGCTGCTGCCGGGCCTGGGCCTCTTGCGCCCGGGCTTGCGCCAACCGCGCCTCCGCCTCGCCCATGGCGGCAACCGCCGTGTCATACTCGGCCTTCTTCTGATCGAAGTCCTGTTTGGCGAGCAGTTTCTCCTTGTAGAGTTCCACGGATCGGTCGTAATTCGCCTTGGTGCGGTCCAGCTCCGCTCTGTTCTTCTCTAAAGTCGCTTGCGCGGTAGTGACGCCATCCGCCTGGGACTTCAAACCCGCCTCGGCAGCGGCCGAATCCGCCAGGGCGGTGGCGATGGTGGCATTCTGCGCTACGACGTCGGCGTTCGCCTGCACCGACTGCATCTTCGCCACTACCTCGCCTTTGCGCACGCGATCGCCTTCCTTCACCATGATTTCGGTAATAGGCGCCGGACCCAGGGTGTTCGCGCCCAGGTTGATGTAATTCTTGGGCTTGATCTCGCCGGAAGCGGTGACGGTAGCCACCAGGTCCTGCCGTACAACGCGGCCAGTCTGGACATCTACAATGCCGCGCTGGTTGTACTTGATACTGGCAAAGACGCCGCCGGTCACCAGTACAACCAAACCAATCGTCAATAGAATCTTAGAATTTGCCTTCACGTGGGACAGGTCTCCCCAGCAGGTTTAGACGTTACTATCGAATGTTTTGTTCGATTTGCTTTTCATTTTATCACGTGCGCCGGGGTTGCTGCCCCGAGGTGGTCCGTGAAACGTTGGCTATACTACCGTTCTATATACACAGCTAACGCCAGCCGGATACAATTGAAGAGAATGGGAAATAGCCCCTCAACACCCCATGTTCGCGTGCTCGTGGCGGACGACGAAGAGAATCAGCGTGCTGGTCTTGCCAAGATGATCCAGTCTTGGGGATTCACCGTGGATACCGCTTTCGACGGCCAGGACGCCTTTGAAAAGCTGGCCCAGACACCCACTCACGTTTTAGTCACCGATCTGATGATGCCGCGCATGGACGGCTTCGAGCTTTTGAAGCGGCTGGGATCGCAGAACACCATGCCGCCCACCATCGTGCTCACAGCCTTCGGGAACATCGAGACCGCAGTGCAGACCATGCACGATCTGGGCGCGTTCTGGTTTTTGGAAAAGCCCATCCAGCCTAGCGCGCTCAAGGTGCTGCTGGAACGCGCGGCCACGCAAAGCCGGCTAGCGGAGGAAGCCGAACGGCTGCAGCGGCAACTTTCGTATCAAGGCGTGCTGGTGGACCTGGTGGGAACGTGTCCGGCCATGCAGCAGGTGTTTTCCCTGATCCGGCAAGTGGCGCCATCCAAAGCCGCGGTCCTGGTGACGGGGGAAAGTGGGACGGGCAAAGAATTAGTTGCGCGGGCGGTTCATCATTTGAGCCCCCGGCGCGATGGTCCGTTCGTCGCCATCAACTGCGCCGCCCTGCCTGAAACTTTGATGGAAAGCGAGCTGTTCGGCCACGAAAAGGGCGCCTTCACGGGAGCCGTGGAGCGCCGCGCCGGATGCTTTGAACTGGCGCAGCACGGCACGCTGCTGCTGGACGAATTGGCCGAGATGCCGGTGGGAACGCAAGCCAAGCTGCTGCGCGTGCTGGAGGATTCCTGCGTGCGGCGGCTGGGTGGCAAGAGCGAAATCGCCGTGGATGTGCGCGTGATTGCTTCCACCAACAAAGTGCTCGAAGACGCGCTGCGCAAAGGCGAATTGCGCGAGGACCTGTATTACCGGCTCAACGTGTTCCAAGTCCCCTTGCCTCCACTGCGGCAGCGCGAGGGCGATCTTCCACTGCTCATCGAAACGTTGGTCGAAATGTTGAACCGCAAGCATGAGACCCGCGTGGTGGATGTCAATGCCGAGGTCCGGGAACTGCTCAGGCGATACTCCTGGCCCGGCAACGTACGCGAGCTGCGGAACGTGCTGGAGCGCGCGGTGATCCTGGCGGGCGAAGGCACCATCACCAAGCACCATCTGCCGCGCGATTTTGGCGTTCCCGCGGGCGCCCGTCCAATGCAGCAGGAAGCGGAGCCGGAAACAGTGCGGCTGCCCGTTGGCACCACCGTGGGCGAAGCTGAAAAGGCGCTTATCCAGCTCACGCTAAAGCATACTCGCAACAACAAGACGCGCGCCGCCGAGATCCTGGGCATCAGCCTGAAGACCCTGTTCAACAAACTCAAGGAGTACGGCGCCGCCGAGATGGAGGCGGGAACCGACGCGTAGATGTCGCTGAAGGCACGGCTGCGGGGCGCAATCGTGGCACTGGTCACGGCGGTCGTAGTCGTGATGTCGTTGTTGTACCTGGCGGACTTCACCAAAGCCTCCTTCGGCGCCGCATCCGATCGCGCGGACCTGATTGCCGACCAGTTCCACATCTATCTTGAAAATCGTCTCAAGGTGGAAACCGCCCGGCTGGGCATTCACCCGTCCTCGTCGGTGGAATGGGAAGACACCTGGACCGGAATCATCCGGCAGGACCCCGATATCACCGAGCTGTTAATGTCGACGCTGGCCAAGTCGGATCTGGCGCTGGCGATTCTCATTACCGACGAGCACGGCGACATTCTCGCCGCGTCCCCGCGCGTGACAAACGGCAGCGCCTTCGCCCGGGCGGAGGATATCCACCAGATCCAGCAGCGCTGGTGGGCCGTGAATCTCTGGGATCTGATGACCCGGCGCGAGAACTACGTATCGACGCGGCCCATCGGACTTGAGGGCGGCAGGCACGTGCTGTTCAACATCACGGTAGTGATTCGTTCGGTTCTGTTGAGGCACTCCGTCGAACCGGCCCTCAAGAACCTCCTGCTCGCGTTCGCGTTGTCGCTGTGCGTGGCGATTTTTCTGGGAGCCGTGCTGCCCAATGTCATTTTGGATCCTTTGCAGCGCGTCAGCCAAAGCATCGATCTGATTCGTACCGGCGAGTTCGGCGCGGCGCCTCTAGCGGAGCGGCGCGAATCGCGTGAGTTCGCCGACGTGCATTCCAAACTGAGCCTCCTGGACGAACAATACCGAGGGGCTAAACAAGACGCCAGTGAACTGCGCACCAACATCGAGCAACTGCTGCATCGTTTGGAAGAAGGCGTGTTGCTGATCGACGATCGCGGCCGCGTTGTCATGGCCAGTGAACCCGCCGAGAGAATGCTGGGGAAAACGCGCGAACAGATGGCCGATCGAAGCACCCTGTCGGAACTGTTGGGTTCTACTATTCTGGGGCGCGTCCCGGTGGAAGACCAACCGGTGGAGATCTCGCGCGATGGCAGGACGCTGCGGCTATTGGCAAGCGTGCAACCATTGCAAAACGGGTCTGGCGGGGAACACTTGGGGATGCTGGTAACCCTGCGCGACGTTGAAAGCCGGCGGCAGCTGGAACAACAGCTGGATGTCTCTTCGCGGCTCGCGGCCATCAGCCGGCTCACCGGTGGCGTGGCACATGAGATAAAAAATCCGCTGAACGCCATGGCGCTGCATTTGGAAGTGTTGAAGGGAAAGCTGGACGGCGAGCAGCCGGAGATCGAAGTCATTGGCCGCGAGATCAAGCGCCTGGATTCGGTGGTGAAGACATTCCTGAATTTCAACCGCCCGGTGGATCTGAACTATCGGCCTATCGATTTGAACGATCTCGTCAAACAAGTGCTGGCCCTGGTTTCGCTGGACGCCAACGCCAGGAACGTTGCGCTAAAAACCGTCCTGCAGTCGGACCGGCTCTGGATCAATGGCGATCCGGATCTGCTGAAGCAGGCCGTTATTAACGTGATCAATAACGGGATCGAGGCTATGAGGGACGGGGGAACGTTGACTACCCGAACCTCCAGCGACGGAGGCCAGTGCCAGCTCATCGTCAGCGACGCCGGTCCTGGAATCGCGCTCGAAATCCAGAACCGGGTTTTTCAGCTTTACTTCACCACCAAGGAAAGCGGTTCCGGGATCGGCCTGGCCACAACCTTCCGGGTGGTCCAACTGCACAATGGTACAATCGACTTTACCAGCGAACCTGGAAAGGGCACCACGTTCCGGCTGCGCTTTCCGAGAATGGCCGATTACCAGGGTGAAGTTTTTACTTCGGCAACCACTGGTTCCTAACCCGTTTACTCGGTAATCCAATGCCCCGTTTTTCGCGCGTAGAGGCCAGCTTCGTTTTGTTTCTGGCGTTGGAGACAGCGTGCCAACAGAAGCGCGTGGCTGTACCGGTTCCCTCACCGCCTCCCAGTGTCCAGCCACCGGCATCACCGGCGCCCGCCACCGCCACCGCGCCTGCTAGTACGCCTGTTCCCAGTAGTGGAACCGCCACGCCGTCTCAGGAATCTAGTCCTTATCAGGTGAACAAACCGCCGCAGACGGCCGCGAAGAAGGCGGCTCGTCCGACGACCGCTCCAGCCGCAGCGACGTCTCCAAGTCCCGCCACACCCGCGCCCGCCGCACCCGCAGCCACACCCGCACCGAAGCTGGGAGACGTTCTTACGGCCGACGAACAGCGGCAATACAGCGCGGCGATCGATCAAAGCCTTTCCCATGCCCAGACCAGCCTGCATTCCATCGGAGGGCGTCAGTTGAACAAGGATCAGCAAGCGGAGCTGGAAGAGATTCGGAATTTTGTACAACAGGCGCAAAGCACTCGCAGTTCCGATCCGGCCGGCGCCAAAAGTTTGGCCGAAAGGGCTGAGGTGCTGGCTCGCGATCTGGCGGCCAGCTTTCATTAGGATCGAGGCGTGGCAAGCGCTATGGAAGCCTCCACCCGTCCCCCGACCTGGAAGACGTGGCTGGCTTTCGCCATTATCTATTTCGTCTGGGGATCCACATTTCTCGCCATTCGCGTGGGCGTGCGCGAAGTTCCGCCGTTCCTTTTGGCGGCGCTGCGGTTCCTGATCGCGGGGCTCTTTCTGTATGGCTGGGCAATCGCGCGGCACGAACCTTCGCCGAGCGGCCGTCAATGGAGATCGGCGTTTTTGCTCGCGGTCCTGATCTTCGTCCTCGACTATGGACTATTGTTCTGGGCCGAGCAGCGCGTCCCTTCCGGCATTGCCGCCGTCATGATGGCCACCATCCCGGTGTTCATGGCGCTGTCGGAAATCATGTTCCTCGGAACGCAAAGGCTCACCGTTCGATTGGCCGTGGCGCTTCTGGTCGGGATTGGCGGAGTGGCGGTTCTAACCATACACTCGCTCAATCTGGGTGGCGCGCCCATCAATCCGGCGGGTGCGGTGGCGCTCCTGGTTGCATCCATGAGTTTTGCGATATCCTCCTCGCTGACGCGCAAGCTGCCGCTTCCCTCTTCCAAGGTCATGAGTTCGGGAGCGCAGATGCTGGCCGGAGGAGTGTTGCTGGCTCTCACCTCGGCCACGCTGGGAGAATTTCGCCTCTTTCATCCCTGGAGGGTTTCGCGCGGAGCGTGGCTCGCATTACTTTATTTGAGCGTCGCCGGATCGATCGTCGGCTTTACCGCCTACGTGTGGCTGATTCATCATGAATCGCCCACCAAGGTGGGAACCTACGCCTACGTAAATCCGGTGGTGGCAGTGCTGGTTGGATATTTTCTGGGCGGTGAAGCGCTTGGTCCGCGAACCATCCTGGGCGCTCTGTGCGTTTTGATCAGCGTGGTGACGATCACGACCACCAGAGCGAAAATAGCCTGACAAAACGAAAATGCGCGACTGAACGTCTTTGAGAAGTTCAGCCGCGCCAATTTGCTTCCGAGGTTGCTTAAATCTCGGTCTTCCGCTTAGATTGACGTATTACTGCGCCGATACGTTGGGTGGAGCGGTGTTGGCGGCAGACTGCGCCTGACCGGTGACATCCAGTTGGTAGATCTTTACATCCACCCGGCGATTCTCCTTGCGATCTTCCCGTGTCTTGTTAGTCGCATCCGGAAAATCGCTGCCTACGCCCAGTTCGCGGATGGAGCGCAGCGGGATGTTGTGTTCTACCGCAAGATAGTGCACCACGGCGTCCGCGCGTTTGCGGCTAAGATCGCGATTATAGGCTACGTTGCCCGTGCGATCCGCAAAACCTTCTACCTCAACTACATAACCTTTCATTGAGGAGAGCTTTTGAACGGCGTCATCCAACTTCGCCTGCTCGTCTTTGCTCAGATTGCTTTTGCCGAAACCAAAATAAATCGGAGCCGTGCTGACGAGCTTGTAATTGTCCAGGTTCTGAATCGTGGTATCGAGCTTCGCTCCCGTCTGTTGAGCCAGAGCGTTCGCGGATTGAGCCTGTTGAGCGGCTGCTGCGGCAGCGCTATTAGCCTGGGCGGCGCTGGCGGCGGCTTCTGCGGCCTTCTTGCCGGCGTCGGTGGCCTTCTCATCGGCGGTAGCTACTTGCCGGTCCAGATCACCGATGGCTTGCTTGTTGTCATCGTTAGCTTTTTGCAGCGTGTTCACTTGAGCTTGCGTCTGGTTCACTTGGTTCTGCACAGGCGCGATGGCTTCGCGGACGTGCTTCTTTGTAGCGCATCCTACACTGATCACCGAAAGAACGGTCAAGGCTCCCACGACTGCTGGTCTATTGCGAAGTGACATGAGGCACTCTCCTTCTAGCGCTACGATAGCATGCCTGGGGCCAAAAGCAAACTAATAGTACTGAAGAACTATGGGTTCCAGAACTAAAGGCCTTATCGGGCCACGAGGAACGACCATTTGTTGCTATGCCGGTAAAGTTTTCCTGGTAATCTCCCGTTTTGACATGATTGACATCCGATCGTGATCCCACATTCGTGCGGTCAAGCGTCCGCGTAGGTTAAATTAGTTGCACGGTGGAAACCTACGATCTTATCGTTATCGGCTCCGGGCCGGCCGGGCAGCGCGCAGCCATCCAGGGCTCCAAGATGGGAAAACGCGTGGCTCTCGTCGAGCGCCGCGAAGTAGTCGGCGGTGTTTGTGTCAATACAGGCACAATTCCGAGTAAGACATTTCGCGAGGCGGTGCTTCATCTTTCTGGCTATTACTACCAGAACATCTATGGCGTGAACTATCGGGTCAAAGACAAGATCACCATGGCGGACTTGGCCTTCCGGGTCCAGCATGTGATCAAGACCGAAGTGGACGTCATCCAGGCCCAGTTGTCGCGCAACAACGTCGAACTCATCACCGGGATCGCGGGTTTTATCGATCCACACACGGTACGGGTGACGAATTCGCGCCAGGACCAGACTTTCAGCGCCGAACACATCGTTATCTCCACCGGCACCAAACCGGCCTTCTCGGCAAAAGTGCCTATCAACGGCCGCAACATCATCGATAGCGACCAGGTGCTGGAGATGCCCGAGATCCCCAAGTCGATGATCGTGGTCGGCGGCGGTGTCATCGGGGTCGAGTACACGTGCATGTTCGCGGCCCTGGGTGTGCGCGTGATCCTGGTGGAAAAACGGCCGCGCCTGCTGGAGTTCGCCGACGCCGAGATGGTAGAGGCGCTGTCCTACAACTTGCGCGATCATCGCGTCACGCTGCGGTTGAATGAGGAAGTGGAAAGCGTGGAGGAGACCGCGGAGGGCGGCGTGGTGGCGAGGCTGGAAAGCCAGAAAAAACTCTCGGGCGACGCTTTGCTGTACGCGGTGGGCCGCCAAGGCAATATCGATGAACTGAACCTGGCGGCGGCAGGGGTGGAGTCGGACTCGCGCGGGCGCATCAAAGTGGATTGCGAATACCGTACCGCGCAGCCGCACATCTTCGCGGTGGGCGACGTCATCGGATTTCCCAGCCTGGCGTCGGTATCGATGGAACAAGGGCGCATCGCGGCGGCCGGAGCGTTCGGCAAGAAGCTGATATCGAACCCCGCCAGTTACCCGTACGGCATTTACACCATCCCCGAGATTTCGTTCATCGGAAAGACCGAGGAGCAGCTCACCGACGAGGACGTTCCGTACGAGGTGGGCGTGGCGTATTATCGGGAGATCGCACGAGGCCAGATCCGGGGCGACACCACCGGCCGTCTGAAAATATGTTTTCATCGCGAGACCAAGCAGGTGCTCGGCGTCCACGTCATCGGCGAAGGGGCTTCGGAGTTGCTTCACATCGGTCAGGCAGTTATGATTCTTGGCGGCACGGTGGAATATTTTGTCGATACCGTTTTCAACTACCCGACATTGGCCGAGTGCTACAAGGCCGCGGCATTCAACGGGCTCAACAAACTGGCCAAGTGGTAACAGAACCGCGACCGTGAGGGAGCGGCAACAAAGGAAATGGAGGTAGCGCGGGTTCGCCTTCGCGAATACACATGGCCCGGACCATTGGAATCACCACCGCCGAGGACATCGCCACGGGGCTGGTTGAAGGGCACGAATTGGTGGGCAAACTGCGTCTCTATGAGCAGGGGCCCGAAGACGAGCCCCTGCTCAGCCTGCCTCCCGACGGCATTGCGCAGCGTTTCGCCGAGGAGATCCAGGCGGTGGCGGGCGGCCAAGCGGTGGACGCGATCGGCGTCGGGCTGCCCGGCATCATCAATTGCGGCTTCATCGAGGAGTCGCCCAATCTGCGCCAGCTCAAGGGAGTCCACATGCAGGACCTGCTGGCCGCGGCCTTGCGCAAATGCGGCATCACCGCGCCGGTTTACGTCTATAACGACGCCGAGGTGCTGGCGGCCGGCCTGGCGGCAACCCACGGAAATCTGGATCGCTTCATTCGCGTCTGGACGCTCGGCAATGGCATCGGATTCGGAGTCTACCCGCGGCGCGAAGGCGTCTGGGAGGGCGGCCATGTGGTGGTGTCGCTCGATCCGCGCGAACGCTATTGCGGCTGCGGCGGCGTCGGCCATCTGGAGGGCATCATGGGCGAGCGGGCCATGCGGCTGCGCTTCCTGGACATGGAGCCGGACGAGGTGTTCGAAAACGCGCGCAAGCGCGACCAGCGTTGTGTCGAATTCGTCAAGCTGTGGCATCGCGCGCTGGCTGCGGCAACGGCCAATTCCATCCACTTGGCCGGTCCCGGCAAGTTCTTTATCTCCGGATTCAATGCCAAACATCTGGACATCAATCTGCTTCACCAGTACGTCCACGAGATGGTGAAGATGAGCCCGCTGCAGAGCTACGTTTTTGACGTGGTTCCATCCAGCGATGTCAACGGAGTGATCGGCGCGGCGGTGAGCGCCGCTCAGAACGCAGCAGCCTGACAGGCACGAAGGCGGGCCGGTGGCATTTGTTGCGGTACGCTACACTCTAACTTCCATGCATCAGCAAATTTCTCCCGCCACTAGCGTGAGTGGCGCGATCCAGCTTCCCGGCGATAAATCCATTTCACACCGTTACGCGATGCTCGCCGCCATCGCCGAGGGTGCGAGCAAGATTTCGAACTATTCCAGCGGCGCCGATTGCCAATCGACGCTCGCGTGCATGCGGGCGCTGGGCGCTGGAATCGAGAAGCAGGACGGTTCAATCTGCATTCACGGCCATGGCCTGGACGGATTGCGCGAGCCTGCTGCCGCGCTCGATGCCGGCAACTCCGGTTCCACCATCCGAATGCTGTCCGGCATTCTTGCCGCGCAACCGTTCGTCACCACCATCGGCGGCGACGAATCTTTGTCCCGACGTCCCATGGCGCGCATCATGACGCCGTTGGCGCAGATGGGCGCGCACATCGACGCGCGTGAGCATCGGTTTCCTCCGCTCACCATTCATGGCGGCGGGCTGCTTCCCATCGAATATACGCTGCCAGTGGCAAGCGCCCAGGTAAAAAGCTGCGTGCTGCTGGCCGGTTTATTCGCCCATGGCCGGACCACCGTGCATGAGCCGCTGCGCACGCGCGATCACACCGAGTTGGCTTTGCGCGAATTCGGCGCCGACGTGGACGTCGACAAGCTCTCCATCACCGTCACCGGCCGGCCGCGACTTGAGGGCCGCAAGCTGCGCGTACCGGGCGACCTTTCGTCTGCTGCTTTTTTCCTGGTGGCCGCGCTCATCGTCCCCGAGTCCAGCCTCACCATTCACGGCGTGGGGTTGAATCCGACGCGTTCCGCGCTGCTCGATTTTCTGGCCGAGATGGGCGCCCAGATCAAAATTCTGGACGTGAGTTCATCGGGCGGCGAGCTCATCGGCGACGTGCTGATCCGCAAATTGCCTGGGTCGGTTGGCGTGCGGGGCGGGGTGCTCGAAAAAGCGCGCACCGCCGCTCTGATCGACGAAATTCCGGTGCTGGCCGTATTGGGCGCCGCGAGCGAAGGCGGCCTGATCGTGCGCGACGCCTCCGAATTGCGCGTGAAGGAGACGGACCGCATCGCTACCATCGCCGAAAACTTCAAACGCATGGGGCTCGCCATTGAGCTCCATCAAGACGGCTTCGCAGTGCCCGGCAAACAGCGCTTTCATGCCGCCGAAATCGACTCGTTTGGCGATCATCGCATCGCGATGGCGTTCTCCATTGCCGCGCTCGCCGCCGACGGCCCCTCTACTGTTCTGGGCGCGGACGCAGCCTCCGTGTCTTTCCCCGAATTTTTCGATACACTACAGCGAGTCGCCGAGTGAAAGCCGTGGAGCAAACCGGAATGGCTGTCGCAGATCTAACACTGGAAGGTTTGGTACATGATCTGAACAACGTGTTTCAGACCATCGCGGAAAGCGCCGAGCTGCTGGAAGACGATCCCAAGTGGGAGAAGCTGGCCCATACGCTGCAGCGCAGCGCCGGGCGCGGATATCGAATCGCGCATAGCATTCTGGAGACCAATCGCACGTCCACCGAACTTGTTCCAATTATCGAAAATGCGTCGCAATTTTGCCAGGATCATCTCGAATGCGCCAGCCGGCCGAAGATGGAGTTCTGTTCCGAGATCGATTCGGGGTTTCGCTTGAAGGGCGACGCAGCCGGATGGGAGCGGGTATTCGTAAATCTCTTCCTGAATTCGGCGCAAGCCGGCGCCAAAAATATTCGGATTCGCGCCCACGGTAACGAAATTGTGGTGAGCGACGACGGGCCGGGCATCTCGCTGGACCTGCTGCCTCGCATCTTTCAGCCTCGCGTTTCCACCAAGTCAATTATTTCGGGATTGGGACTCTACGTGGTGCAATCCATCGTCGAGCAGAATGGCGGCTCCGTGATGGCGGCCAACGGCCTGGGCGGCGGCGCGATCTTCACTCTAACTCTTTAGTCTGGGCGACGCGGTACGCCTGGTCCAATATTTCCACCACGTGCGCCACGCGCTGGCCCTGGCCGAATTTTTGCACGCCCGCCCTCAGTTGCAGCATGCATCCTGGATTGGATGCGGCAATCACCGGCGCGCCGGTGGCATTCACGCTGTCCATTTTTTTCTTGAGCAAAGACATCGCCATGCCGGTGTGAACCACGTTGTAGACTCCGGCGCTGCCGCAGCACAGATCCGAAAGCTGCATCTCCCGCAGCTCCAGCCCCGGAATGGCCGCCAGCAATTTTCGCGGAGCGGAGCGAATTTTCTGTCCGTGCGCCAGATGGCACGAATCCTGATAGGTGACGGTGAGTGGAAGCACGCGCATCGGCGGATTCAATTCAATGGATGCCAGAAACTCGTTCACGTCCCGCACTAAGGCCGAAAAACGCCGCGCCTTTTCGTCGTACTCCGCATCATGCTCCAGCAATTCCCCATATTCCTTCAGCGTGGAGCCGCAGCCGCCCGCGTTGGTGATAATCGCGTCGTAACCGCCTTCCAGCAGCGCATCGATATTCCTGCGCGCCAGCTTGCGCGCCTCGTCGCGAATGCCCGCGTGGACGTGCAGCGCTCCGCAACAGCCCTGGCTCGCGGGAATCGACACCTCGCATCCATTCTTCTGCAGCACGCGCACCGTGGCTTCGTTCAGACGCGCGAAACTGACGTTGGCGATACAGCCGCCGAGAAACGCCACTCGATACCGCCGCTCCCCTTCGGCCGGCAGCGTTTTGCCGTAGTAAGCGTAAAAGAACGGCGTTTCGATCTGCGGCGCCAAGGCCTCCAGTTCGCGCAGCCGCGCCGAAAGAAATCCGGGCAGCGCCGCTATCCGTCTCAAGCCGCTGGCCTGATACAAGTGCAAAAGCGCTCCTGCGATTTCGATATTTCGCCGCGAGGGAAGAAGCCTGCGGAAGACCAGCCAGCGAACCATTCGCTCCCGCCAGGGCCGCCTAATCTTGTTCTCGATTTCAGCGCGCGCCGCTTCCACCAATCGTCCGTATTGCACGCCCGACGGACAAGCCGTCTCACATCCGCGGCAGGCCAGGCAAAGCTCGATGTGCTCGAGATAGGACGGGCTGATGGCCGCTCCGCCCGAAACTTGCACCATCTGATAAATGCGCCCGCGCGGCGAATCCATTTCGACGTGCAGCTCGCGATAGGTGGGGCACGCGTTCAAGCACAGCCCGCAATGCACACATCGATCGAGATCGGATTGCTGCGGCTTATCGAATGCGTCTATGGAATGCGATGACATCAGATGCGGCCGTACAGTCTGCCGCGGTTCAAGAGACCTTGTGGATCGAACATTTCCTTGATCTTCTTCATCATCGCAAAATCGCTTCCCGGCCGAGGCCATAGATCGTTGGTGTGCCTCTCACGGAAATCGGCCGGCGCGAAATCCACAACGCTGGTGCCAACCGGCGGTATTCGCAAATCAGCGGCCCGCTCGAAGTAGCCATAACACACGCCTGACCCAGCGCGAGCCAGCGCCTGAGCGGGCAACAACTCCAGCACGCGTCCCACGTCGGAAAGCACGCAGGAAACGCGCAAGATGGCGCCTGTGTCGTGGGTCCGGAGAAATTGTGGAGTCATCTCGCGAATGCCACGCCACAACTCTTGCTCGTCGGCGTCTTCCAGCATTCGCATGCGGAACAGCTCGCGGGAGTATCGATCCAGCACCGCCGGACTTCCTCCGGCTTGAATGGCGAGCTGATAGTTGCCGGCCGATTTCAAAATATCCATCGCCGCGGGTTGCAGCCTGCTCTTCAACACTTCATCCCGCGCCGCCATCACGTCCGCGATTTTATCGAAGTCCTGGACGAACGAACGCGTCGCCGCCGGCATCGGATAGAGCCGGAAATTCACCGTCGCGATGGCGGCCAGCGTTCCGAACGATCCGATCATCAGCTTCCCCATGTCCAGTCCCGCGACGTTTTTCACCACCATGCCGCCGGTCTTCACCAGCTTGCCTTCGAGCGTCGCAAAAGTCATGCCAATAACCATGTCGCGCGCTGTGCCATACAACCGCCGGCGCGGCCCGCTGGTGTTGGCCGCCACGATGCCGGCCATGGTAGCTCGCAGCGTCGAGCGTTCCGAAAACGGCGGATCGAGCGGAATCATCTGCCGATGCTCGGCCAGAATCTGGCTCAGCTCGCAATACGTGATGCCGGCGCCGACGCTGATGGTAAGGTCGCGCGGTTCGTAATCCAAAACCTGCTTCAACCCCGCGGTGGAGATGGTGACATCGGAGGGCGCAATCGGGCCGCCCATGCGGCCCTTGGTGCAATGTCCAAGCAGCGTGATGCGCTGTTTTCGCGAGCTTGCCTCGGCCAGACACTGCGCCAGTTCCTCTGTGCTGCCAGGAACAATTGTCATGAACTAGCTATCGTATCAGCCGCCGCGCTTCCACTACGCGGCTCTGCGAGAATGGACCTTCGTGCCGCCCCAGAATCCGATTGGCTTTGGCGTGAGCGATTTTATCGAACTCGCACTGGCCGCCCTGCTGGTTGTGATGGCGATCGTTTCGCGCCCATGGATACAGCCTTTCGCGCGGAAGCTGGCGCCCAAGACCGGTTGGTGCATGCTGCTGCTGGCGTTGCTTCCCGTGGCGCTGCGGCTCGCCATGCTGCCGCATCATCCAGTACCGTCGCCCGATGTGTACGACGAATTCGGGCACTTACTGGTAGCGGATACGCTGCTTCATCTTCGTCTCGCGAACCCGGCGCATCCACTGCACCAGTTCTTTGAAACATTCTTTGTTTTGCAGACACCCGCGTACGCGTCGATTTATCCCATCGGCCAAGGCCTCGCGCTAGCGATTGGGCGCGCCATTTTTGGCCTGCCGTGGGCCGGCGTTCTGTTGTCCACCGCGGCGATGTGCGCGCTTTGCTATTGGATGTTGCGCGGCTGGACGACACCGGAATGGGCGCTGCTGGGAGGAGTGCTCGCAGTAATCGAATTCGGACCGCTCTCTTCGTGGATGAACAGCTATTGGGGCGGCTCGCTCGCAGCGGTCGCAGGGTGCTTGGTGTTCGGCGCTCTGCCGCGATTGCGCAGCGATGGTCGCGCGCGTTACGGCGCGCTTCTGGGATTAGGGATTGGCATCCACTGGCTTTGTCGTCCGTATGAGACTCTTTTCCTGATCCTAAGCGCTCTGATCTTTCTATTGCCGAGCTGGCGATCGTTGGCCAAGCCCGCATTGGCCGGTGCCCTGGTGTTGCTCCCTGCGATCACGCTCTCGCTGCTTCAAAATGAGCAGGTGACCGGCAGTTGGATCACGCTGCCTTACCAGTTGAGCCGTTATCAATACGGCGTTCCCGCCGCGTTCACCTGGCAGTCCAATCCCCAGCCCCATCTGGAACTCACGCGCGAGCAGCAACTCCAATACAAGATGCAGACCTCGTTTCGCGCCAGCGGACCGGAGACCATCCAGAGTTACCTGAAACGGCTGGCGTATCGCGTGCGATTTTACCGATTCTTTTTTCTCCCGTCCCTGTATGTGGCATTGCCGTTTTTCTTCCTTAAGCTGCGCGATCCCCGTTTTCTTTGGGTACTGCTGACGCTTTTGCTCTTCGCGCTCGGCGTTAATTTTTATCCCTTCTTCGAAGTTCACTACTTGGGCGCGCTGACGTGCCTCTTCGTGCTGGTCAGCGTAACGGCGCTCGATCGGCTCCCTCCCGAAGCTGCGCGTCTTGTCGTCTACCTCTGCTTCGCGCACTTCGCGTCCTGGTACGGGAGGAGCTTCTTCGACCGGCCCATACCCAATCGCCGCGTAGCGGTGGATCAACAGCTGGCGCGGCAGCCCGGCAAGCAACTCGTGTTTGTGCGCTATTGGCCGCAACACATTTTTCAGAACGAGTGGGTTTACAACGCCGCCGATATCGATCGAGCGCGCGTTGTGTGGGCGCGCGACCTCGGCCCGTCCGAGGATCAAAGGCTGTTGCGCTATTATCCGGATCGCACCGCGTGGCTGCTGGAGCCCGACGCCGTTGCCCCCAAACTAATGCCGTATCGTGTCGAAGAGCCGGCGAAACCTCCGCTTCCACCTCCGGCGCCGGCCAAGAGACCTCCTTTGCATTTCGAACAGGTGCACTAAACGATGCGCTGGATCGGATTTACCGCGATCGACTTGGTGGAATTCTTCATCGGACTGGTGTTCGTCTTGCTTGCCAGCGCCCGCTGGATAGAGCCGTTCGGAAGAAGGCTGGCCTCCAAGCCTGGCTGGTCAATGGCCACTCTGGCGCTGCTGCCCATCGCGCTCCGGCTGGCGCTGCTGCCACAATATCCAATTCCATCGCCAAATGTTTCAGACGATTTCAGCTACCTCCTGATTGCCGATACGCTGCGGCATTTTCGCCTGGCGAATCCGGTGCACCCGCTGCATCAATTTTTCGAGACTTACTTCGTGTTGCAGCAGCCGGCCTACGCGTCGATCTTTCCCTTGGGCCAGGGATTGATTTTGATGATCGGCTGGACTGGCGTGGCGCTCAGTGTCGGCGCGCTCTGCGCGCTTTGTTATTGGATGCTGCGGGCGTGGACGACGCCTGGATGGTCTTTCGTCGGCGGACTGCTGGCCGTCGCCGAGTTCGGTCCGCTCAGCCAATGGATGAACAGTTATTGGGGCGGGGCGCTCACCGCGTGCGCCGGTTGTCTGGTGTTTGGTTCGCTGCCACGACTGCGCGGCGGGGGTGGCGCACGCTACGCGTTGCTCCTGGGATTGGGGATTGGTTTAAGCTGGCTCTGTCGACCTTACGAGACCATCTTTCTGATCCTGAGCGTGGTGTTGTATCTACTGCCGGCATGGCGTTCGATGTCCAGACCGGCCATATGGGCAGCGGCGATGGCCATCCCCGCGGTTGCATTATCGCTGGCGCAGAACAAGGCGATTACCGGAAGCTGGACTACGCTTCCCTATCAGCTCAGCCAGTATCAATACGGCGTTCCCACCACGTTCACCTTCCAGTCGATCCCAACGCCGCACCGTCCACTGACACGGGAACAGCAACTTGATTACGAGCAGCAGTCGCAGGTTCACGAGATCGCGGGTAATTACTGGCTGCGATGGGTGAGCCGGCTGCGTTTCTATCGTTTCTTCTTTCTCGCACCGTTGTTTCTTGCGATTCCGCTATTTCTGTTACGTGTGCGCGAGCCCCGATTCGCTTGGGTTTTACTGGTTATCTTGCTCTTCAGTTTGGGAACTAATTTCTATCCCTATTTCTACACCCACTACATCGCGGCCCTTACTTGTTTGTTCGTGCTCATCAGCGTTGCAGGACTGGAGCGTTTGGCTTGCTGGAGTGAACCGGCCGCGCGCATTGTGCTGTTCCTTTGCGCGGCGCATTTCATCTTCTGGTACGGGCTGCACGCTTCGCGCGATGAAAATCTCTACGCCGCGATGACGCCGTTTGAAACCTGGGACGCCATCAATCATGGCGACCCTCGGGGCCGCATCGCCATCGGCCGCCAACTTGATGCCGCATCGGGCCGACAGTTGGTCTTCGTGCGCTACGGGCCGCAGCATCAGTTCGAAGAATGGGTGCACAACGCTGCCGACATTGATGCGTCGCGCATCGTTTGGGCGCGCGATCTCGGTCCTGACGAAGATCAAAAGCTGCTGCGCTATTATCCGGATCGGACTGCGTGGCTGCTGGAGCCGGATGCGCATCCACCTCGCTTGCAGCGTTATCCTCGTTAAACCTACCATCCAGTCTGTTCCATGCGATCCAGGATGATACCGCTATATTCGTTCATCTGCGCGGGCTTCCGCTTCAGCGGCGCGGGAATAATCGCGGCCAACCGCGCCGCTTGCTCGCGCGTCAGATCCGACGCCTTCGTGTGGTAGTAGTGCTCGGCGGCAGCCTCAGCCCCGTAGATTCCCGGCCCCCATTCGATCACGTTGAGGTACAGCTCCAGAATCCTGTCTTTGGTCAGGAACGCCTCCGTCAGAGGCACCAAAGAAGACTCCATGCCCTTGCGAACAAAAGAACGTTCGGTTGTTAAAAACAGGTTCTTCACCAGTTGTTGCGTGATAGTGGAACCGCCGCGCCCTAAACGCTGGCGCTTGACGTCGTCTTCCAGGACTTTCTGCATTTCCACCCAATCGAATCCATGATGCTGGCGGAACCGGCCGTCTTCCGCCGCGACTACGGCGTGCTGCAAATTCGGAGAAATGCTCGCAAGAGAAACGAATTCGTAGCGCTTGTGGTACGGGTGATGCGCGCGCAACGCCTGGACGCGGCGCTCCATCTGAACCATCGTGGTCCAGGGATTGATCCAGCGCAGCAAGACAATACCGAGGCCGCACAAAGCATACAGACCGAAGACGAACAACACCAGTCCGACGACCAGCTTCCGCAGCGTCTTTGTCTTTCGCCCCGATTTCATTTCTCATTGCTATCATCGAACTTCCGCTATGTCCAATGTTTCTCACCTGGAGTGCAGCGTTTGCGCCAAACGGCGCCGTGCCGGCGAAATCCAAACGCTCTGCGAATGCGGGGGGCCGCTTCTGCTGCGCTACGATCTCGCAAAGGCCCGCGCGACATGGGAACGCGAGTCGCTTGTAAACGCGCCGCCCACAATGTGGCGCTATGCTCCGCTGCTTCCGGTTCGCGATCCCAAGCACATCGTTTCGCTTGGCGAGGGCCTGACGCCGATACTGAAAGCGGCGCGGCTCGGAACCAGCATCGGAGCGAACGATCTGTGGGTGAAAGACGAAGGCATCAATCCCACCGGTTCATTCAAGGCGCGCGGGCTCTCCTGCGCGGTTTCGATGTGCGTGGAACTCGGGCTATCCAAAGTTGCCATCGCATCGGCGGGTAACGCGGGGAGCGCGCTTTCCGCCTACGCCGCCGCGGCGGGGATCGAAGCGCACATCTTCATGCCGCGCGACGTTCCGCAATCCAACTACACCGAGTGCCGCGCCTACGGAGCGCACGTCACGTTGATCGACGGCCTAATCAGCGACTGCGCGCGCATCATCGCCGAGCGCAAGGATGCCGAGGGTTGGTTCGACATCAGCACGCTGAAGGAGCCGTATCGCATCGAGGGCAAGAAGACCATGGGGTACGAAGTGGCCGAGCAATTCGGCTGGAAATTACCCGACGCCATCTTTTACCCCACCGGCGGCGGAGTCGGCCTGATCGGCATGTGGAAAGCTTTCGACGAATTGGAAGAGCTGGGTTGGATTTCGAGCGCGCGCCCCAAGATGATCGCCGTGCAAGCGGCCGGTTGCCAGCCGGTGGTGCGCGCCTTCGAGCGCGGTGAATCGAAGAGCGTTTTCTGGGAACACGCCCATACCGTAGCCGCTGGACTGCGCGTACCGAAACCGCTCGGCGACGCTCTGTCGCTTGCGGCTCTCCGCGCCAGCGGTGGAACAGCCGTCGCCGTGAGCGATGCGGAACTGCTGGATGCGAGCCTGGAACTGGCCGCTGCAACCGGCATTTTCCCCGCGCCCGAAGGTGGCGCATGCCTGGCAGGACTGAAAAATCTTTTGGCCAACGGCTTCTTGAAACCCGATGAGCGTATTGTCCTTTACAATACTGGAACAGGATTGAAATACTTGGAAGCCTTTTCCACGCGATTTCCCCGGACTACCCGTTCCGAGCAGGACAAACTCGGAGGCTTGATCACGCCTCGCTGATAGCCATTTCGAGCCATTTGCTTTTGACACTGGCGCTTGACTTTTGGGACACTATAAGGGTGTTTTGGGAGTCAGCCCTTCCTCCCGGCTTCGGCCCTGCTGGTGTTTCGAGTCCGCGGTCGCGAACCTGCCTCTTCAGATGCCTCTCAAGAAATGATGCCAAGGAGTCTTGTCAATGAAACTATTTGTGGGGAATCTACCCTATGCGGCTACTGAAGCCGACTTAACGGATTTCTTCTCCCAAGCGGGCGTTGCCGTGGATAGCGTGAACGTAATGCGTGATCGTTTTACCGGTGAGGCTCGCGGGTTTGGCTTCGTTGAAATTAACGACGACACCGCTGCCAATCGCGCAGTGGAGGCTTGCAACGGACGCGACCTGATGGGTCGCGCACTGGTGGTGAATGAAGCCCGCCCCATGGTTCCCCGCGAAGGCGGCGGTGGACGCCCTGGTGGTGGTGGCGGCGGACGCGAGCGCCGCGGTGGCCGTCCGGGCCGGTAAAACCCGGATCATCCTTCCAGCATTTTCGCGATAGCGTCCGCGTCGTTAGGAACCACTACCGGACGATTGCCCAGTCTTGCGTCGATGCTCCGGCCATCGGGATCTTCGAGTTGCCCGGTGTGATAGCGATAGATGTAGTCCGGATCCTTCAGAACGTTCCCCGTAAGAACCGCAACCACGTCGTCGTCCGCCCGCATGGCTCCCGCTGCGGTAAGCTTTCGAATTCCCGCCAGCGTCGCAGCGGATGCCGGTTCGCAGCCGATTCCGCATTGCCCGATCACGGCCTTGGCGTCGGCGATTTCCTGCTCGCTCACTTTCTCCACCGTGCCGTTGGTGACCGTCACTTCATGCAGCGCTTTGGGCCAGGAAACCGGATCGCCGATGCGGATCGCGGTGGCCAGCGTCTTCGGTTCCGGGACGCTGCGAAATTCGCCTTTCGTCTTCCACAATTCATAAAACGGCGCGGCGCCTTCCGCCTGGATCACAGCCAAGCGCGGAATCTTGCGGATGAAGCCGAACTGGCACAACTCGCGCAGCGCTTTTCCGAACGCCGAGGTGTTGCCGAGATTGCCGCCCGGCAGCACAATCCAGTCGGGCGCGTTCCAATCGCGCTGATCCAGCATTTCGAAGATGATCGTTTTCTGCCCTTCGATGCGAAACGGATTGATGGAATTGAGCAGGTAAATGCCCAGCCGGTCGGCGAGGGTGCGCACCAGCGCCAGGATCTGGTCGAAGTTCGCCTCCACCTGAAAAGTGCGCGCGCCATATTCCAACGCCTGCGCCAGCTTGCCATACGAAATATTGCCGTGCGGGATGAAGACGATGGGATCCAGGCCCGCGGCGCTGGCATACGCGGCCATGGATGCCGACGTGTTGCCGGTGGAGACGCATGCCACGCGCTGGCGATCCAGGCGAATGGCCTGCGTGACGCCGCACGTCATGCCGTTGTCCTTGAACGAACCGGTGGGGTTGAAGCCCTGATGCTTGAACGTCAGATGATCCAGTCCGCCGTATTGGGCCGCGCGCGGCGCATCCAGCAACGGCGTGTTCCCTTCGCGCAGCGAAACCACTTGATGATGATGGCCGTCGAAGGGCAACAGTTCGCGATAGCGCCAGACGCCGCTTTGTTCGAGCGGTTCGTTGGATGTGCGCCGGGTGCGCCACACCTTCTTCCACAGCTCGTTTTCCACGGGCGCTTCGGCGAAAACCACCTCCAGCAGTCCACCGCAATGCGGGCAATTGTAGATGGCTTCGTCGATCGGAAAGCGCGCGCGGCAGTGCTGCTCGAAACACGCCAACTCAGCTAGCATGATTAAAGTATCCCCAATATGGTCTCGGTTTGTCTTGAGAATGGCAAGGTTCTGGTGCGTAAGCAGGCGCGCCCGCGCCGTCCGGAAGGCTTCGCTCTCATCCGCCTGCTGTACGGCGGAATCTGCAACACCGATATCGAGCTGCAGCGCGGATACTACGGCTTTCGCGGAACGCCCGGGCATGAATTTGTCGGCGAAGTGGTGGAGGCCGACGACCAGCGTTGGGTGGGCGAGCGCGTGGTGGGAGAGATCAATCTGGCTTGCGGAAGGTGCGCGTGGTGCGCCCGCGGGCTGGGCCGCCATTGTCCCACTCGCACCGTGCTCGGCATCGTGAAGCAGCCCGGTGCGTTTCGCGAATTCCTGACGCTGCCCGAGCGAAATCTGCGGCGAGTGCCGCGCGAAATTCCGTCCCAGGAAGCGGTGTTCGTGGAACCCCTGGCCGCGGCCTGCGAAATATTGGACCAGGTGCGTATTCCGCGCGGCTCCGCCGTAGCGGTGCTCGGCGACGGCAAGCTCGGGTTGCTGGCCAGCCAGGTTTTACAGGCGCACGGTACCCAGGTTCACCAGTATGGCCGTCACAAAGATAAGCTGCGGATTGCAGAGCTTTCGGGCGTCAGCACCGAAATCGCGAAGAAGCTGCCGGTGGCCAAGTATGAATTCGTAGTAGAGGCGACCGGATCGAGCGAGGGACTGCGGCAAGCCGTGCAAATGACGCAGCCGCGCGGAACCGTGATCATGAAATCCACCGTTCACGGATTGGTGTCCATTGATTCGGCGCCCGTGATCGTCAATGAAATCACGTTAGTGGGCTCGCGCTGCGGCCGTTTCGAGCCGGCGCTGAAGCTACTCAAAAGCCGCAAAGTCCGCGTGGATGCGATGATATCGGACGTGCTTCCATTAAAGAGTGCGCCGCGCGCATTCCAGGAAGCGGCGAAATCGGGAGTGTTGAAGGTTCTATTTCATGACTGAGACAAAAGACCGCTCGCTGACGCGCGCGGTTCAGCAGCGATTTCGAATCGTATGCGGCCTGGTGGCCGCTGTTTTTTCGGTATTCGCACAGACGCCCGAGTACGGCTATCAGGTGATCCACGTCTACCCGCACGATCCCAATGCTTTTACGCAGGGCCTGGAATATCGCGCAGGATATTTGTATGAGGGCACCGGGCTGAAGGGCCGCTCCTCGTTGCGCAAGGAGCAGCTCGAAACCGGGAAGGTAATCCAGGAGATTGAGCTGGCTCCTGAGTACTTCGGCGAAGGCATTACGGTCCTAAACCAGAAGATCATGGAACTCACCTGGCAGGCCCAGACCGGCTTTGTCTATGACCAATCCAACTTCCGGCAACTCCGAACTTTCAACTATCCAGGTGAAGGCTGGGGACTCGCCAACGACGGCGAAAATATCTACATGAGCGACGGCTCGGCCGAGATTCGCATTTGGGATCCGCTTACGCTGCAGGAAAAACGCCGCATTACGGTGCGCTTTGAGGGCAAGCCGGTCGAAATGCTAAACGAATTGGAATGGGTGCGCGGCGAGATCTACGCGAATGTATGGCAGACGAATCGCATCGCCCGCATCTCTCCGGTGGATGGCCGCGTGCTCGGATGGATCGATCTGACCGGTATCTTAAGCCCCGCCGATCGCACTGGCCAGGAGGATGTTTTAAACGGAATTGCTTACGATGTTTTGGGCGATCGCTTGTTTGTCACCGGAAAACTGTGGCCCAAGCTGTTCCAGATCAAATTAGTGCCGCTTCATCGCAAGACGCGGTGAAACTGGTCTTTCAGCTTCGCGTACCAGTTACGCTTCTGATCGGATTGCTCGGCCGCCGGTGCGTTGGACGCTAACTTCACGTCGGTTTTCGCCGCCGGATCGTAAAGCTCTCTGGCCACCATGTGGATTCGATAACTGTCGAAGGCGTAGGTTTTGCGATACAGACGTCCATCTTCGCCTTCCAGCACCACGGAGAAACTCGGCATCGCGCCGGCATTGGTCACCTGGACCGGATAGTGTCCCACTACGTTCCGCTCGATATACGCCGTCTCGTAGCGATGATGCCTCAGGCTCCAGACGAAGACGCGGAAGCTGTCGTACTCGTAGGGTTGCCCGCCTTTGATGATGGTGGTCCAGAGCCAATTGTTTTTTATCGTGCCGTCGTCGTTTACCTGCCCCAGAGGAAAATACGAAGTAATGCGATGGCCTTCCGCATATTGCGCCACTTCATCCGGAATCGCCATGCTTAGCGGGCGCGTGAGCACCCATCCCACTTTTCCGTCTTGCGTACGCACCAGGTTCCAGTCGTCCATCGGGATGGGAGCCGGAGGCGCGGCGGGAACAGGCGGAGGCGCCGGTTCAGGCTCGGATTTCGGCACCGAAAGCGCCAACCAATTCGCGGGCAGTGGCGGCGCAGGCGGACGCGGCGGCGGCCCGATCCTGGTCTGCGTGGATTTCGGCTTGGGCTTTTTGCGAATCGGAGCGGCCTTTACCGGAGCGGGCGTGAAGACGTCGTCGTGCTGCACTCGCGGCATCAACTTGTGCCCGATGACGTCCACTTTGGCGTTTTCCGGAATTTGGGCGAAGCCGGGAGAAGTCCGGCTGGGCTCGGTGTGCATGTTCAGCGACTCGAAAACGGTGGCTTGCCCTTGGGACTGAGCGTGGGAAGCATCGCGAGCCATGTCGCGAAGCGCGCCCATTTGTTCGGGAGTGAGGAGCTGCCGCATATCGGTCCAGCCTTCGGCCCCCTGCTCGGTGCGAACCTTCACCAGACGGTGTCTGTACTCGACAATCGAAAGTTTCTCACCATGCTTGACGGTGGCGGAAATGGACGACTTCAGCGCTAGTTCTCGCCGCAAGTTTAGTGTGCCGGGAGCGACGTAAGCATCGCCCAACGAAGCGACAGGACGCGGTTGATCGGAACAGGAAACAAGGAGGGCGGCCAGGCAAGAGCAAATTAAAGCGCGAGTCAATGTCACGAGCGCCAGAGCGATTCTGTTGTTAGTGTATCAGTAATGCCCGACGAAGTAATTCCGGAAATCGAATTTTATTGCCCGCGCTGTCACGCCGCCGTAACAGATCCGTTAGTGTGCGGCGATTGCTCCTCCATCATTTGCCGGAGTTGCGGCACGCCACTGGAGCGAGTGGATGAGTTGGGGATCGGCTAAGAGAACGCTCCCTCACGGTCGCGGTTCAGTAACAGTATTTCTGAACCGCGTGCCAGCAGCACACCCGTAGACGACCGGAAGGCCAGCAGCACATTCGAAGACGACAGGAGGTCGTGCACCCTGGGAACATCAGGTCGAAAACTCCCGCAGGGGTGGCCGTGGCCGGCAGGACGTTCGGAGACGCCATGGGAGTCGTGCACCGGAGAACATCGACTCACAGGCTCCCGCAGGGGTGGCACTGGAGAACATCGACTCGAAGCACACCGAACGGTTGGCGCGTGAGCGAGCAGATTCTGGACTACGGCACCCAGGTGCGCAGAAACTTCACTGGATTTTCCGGTTCAATTTCGAAAGGCTGGCCGCCGGGAGGAACCAGCCAGGCTTCCCCTTCGCGAAACGGCTGGCCCGCGATGGTCCCCATGCCGCTGACGAAAATGACGATGTGAAAGCGCTGCGCCTCCGGCTTGTACAGCAGCGGCGAGGTGGTGCGCGCCAGCTCGGTGTGGAAATATTCGCAGTCAATCGGCAGCATCACGGACTTGGGTGAACTGGCGTCGGTAAATGCAACCTCAACGGCTTTGTCCAGATGGAGTTCGCGCGGGCGGCCGTAGTCGTAGAGCCGATACGTGATGTCGGAATGCTGCTGGACTTCGCACAACGCGAGCCCGCCGCCGATGGCATGCACCGTGCCTGCCGGGATGAAAAATGCATCGCCGGCTTGAACTTCGATCCAATTCAGGAGTCCATCGATCTCGCCGCTGAGCGCCGACTCGCGCAGTCGCTCCTTGCTGATGGATTCGCGAAAGCCGATGGCGAGGCGCGCGCCGGGCTCGGCTCGCATCACGTACCACATCTCGGTTTTCCCGCGAGAATCTTCGTTCGCCGCCGCGAACGCATCGTTGGGATGAACCTGCACCGACAGGCGCGCGGAGGTGAACACGAACTTCACCAGCAAGGGAAGATCGGCCTGGAACCACACCTCGCCGATCTTTTTATCCGACACCGGATACCAAGGGAGCAGATCCGTGCGCGCCCCACACTTTCTCGAGGAACTGCGTGGGAAGGCGGACTGGTTGATTATCAGGCACCCCTATCAAGCCCGTCCGGATATGAACTTGTCGATCCGATCGAGCCCGCGTTCCAGTTCTTTCATCGAAGTGGCGTACGAAATGCGGACGTGCTCGGTGGTTCCGAACGCCTCGCCCGGCACGACGGCCACATGCGCATCCGACAACAGTTTCTCGGAGAACTGCAGGGCCGAGGTTATGCCGTTGCGGAAGCCGACGGAGACATTCGGATAGGCGTAAAAGGCTCCGCGCGGTTCGGCGATCTTCACGCCCGGGATGGCCCGCAGGCGCTGGACCACAAAATCGCGCCGCTTGCGATATTCGGCCAGCATGATCGGGATGGAATCCTGCGGCCCGCGCAAAGCTTCGATGGCGGCTTTTTGCGAAATCGACGTGGGGTTGGACGTGGTGTGGCTTTGCAGCTTCAGCATGGCGTCGATCAGCGGCTTGGGCGCCAGCGCGAACCCGACGCGCCAGCCGGTCATGGCGTAAGTTTTCGAAAGCGATCCGGCGATGACGACGTTCTCCTTGGCGCCGGGCATGGCCGCGATGGAGAACGGCTCGCTATCATATAAGAAGCGGCAATAGCATTCGTCGGTCATCAACTGAACGCCGCGTTTCACCGCCAGATGATAGATCTTCTCGAAATCTTCACGGCTCAATACGCCGCCGCTGGGATTGCAAGGCGAGTTGATGATGAGCAGCTTGGTCTTGCTGGTAATCTTGCGCGCGATATCGTCGGCGGTGAAAGTGAACCCATTGGCTTCGTCGCTTTCGACAAAGACGCACTTGCCGCCCGCATAATTCACGACGTCTTTGTAGGTCACCCAGTAGGGAACAGGGATGACCACTTCATCGCCGTCTTCAATGAGCGCCTGCATCAAATTGAAGATCGCGTGCTTGCCGCCCACGGTTACTAAACATTCCGCGGGCGTGTAAGCGGTGCCGTAATCGTCATGATGGCGCGCGCAGATGGCCTGTTTCAGCTCGACGGTACCGCCGGTGGGCGTGTACTTGGTGAAATTGGCGTCGATGGCGGCGATGGCTGCCTTCTTGATGTTGTCGGGCGTCGGGAAGTCCGGCTCTCCGGCGCCAAAGTCCACGATGTCGACGCCTTCGCGGCGCAGCTTGTCGGCATCGGCGGCAACTTTCATTGTGGAAGATTCGCTGATGCGCGAGATCCGTTCGGCGAGATGCAATGTTGCTGTCATGAAAGAGTTACTCTTCTCCTGTTTCTTTGGGTTCTTCGAGGAGTCTTCTCTTTAGTCTACCTTCGATTGAGGGCGGCACGAGGCCTCCGATGTTCCCTCCCAGCCGAATCACTTCTTTCACCAGGCGCGAGCTGATGAAAGAGTGGGCTTCGCCGGCCATCAAGAACACAGTTTCTATTTCAGGGCGCAGCCTGCGATTCATCAGCGCCATTTGCAATTCGTACTCATAGTCCGAGACCGCGCGGATGCCGCGCAGAATGACGCTGGCGCCGCACTCGACGGCGTAATCGACGAGCAGGCCGCCGAAGGAGCCCACCTCTACGTTCGGAAGATCGCGCGCCACGTCCTGCAGCATTTCGATGCGCTCGTCCAGATCGAATAGCGGCCGTTTTTCATCGTTGCGGAGAATGGCAACGATCAGGCGGTCGAATAACGCCGAGCCGCGCTGGATTAGATCCAGGTGGCCGTTAGTGATTGGATCGAAGGAGCCGGGGTAGAGGGCCACAACCGTGGCGGGTTTGGGTCTCAAGGTGGCAGTGTATCAGGGTTGGGGCACTCGCGGAACAAGTTGGATCGGGAATCCGTTATTGCTGTAGAAATGTTTTGAAAATGACGATCATGCGATGAAGCCGCGGGCTCACTTCTCTTGCTGGACCAATGGTACTAAGGCCGCGGCGTAGGAGGTTTCATGGCGAAAAGTCTTAAGGTGATTCTACCGCTGTGTCTGCTTTGTTCCCTTATAGCCGCGACGACGCAGCAATTTCCGTTCTGGGAGCGGCTGCTTCAATACTACGGCGGCCAGACCGATGACACGCCGGTGCCCTCCATGAAGATGGGCAATCATATGCAGATGTCGCTCAAGGGCAAGCCGCAACCAGGGGATGAACAGCGTGCCAGGCGGATCGTCGCTGCCGCTCGTAGCGTGCTTGCACATTACTCGGATGTGAACACCGCGCTAAGAGACGGCTACCGGCCGTTTCATCCCACCGGCAAACTGGGCGAAGAGGTTCACTACACCTACTATCGCTACAACCGGCTGGAGCAACGCCATGTGGACTACGATCGTCCGGGATCGATCCTGTATAAACGCACACCGGACGGCATGCGGGCCGTCGGCGTCATGTACACCGCCCCGCAAGATTCGACGCCGGAACATCTGAATTCAATCGCTCCGCTAAGCATCGCCACCTGGCACCGTCACGTGGACTTCTGCGGCGCGGCGCGAAGCTTGCCTCTCGAAGAGCAATATGGGCCGCATGCGCAGTTTGGCCCGCAAGGGAGTATCCACACCGAAGAGGCATGCCAAGAGGCGCACGGACTTTGGATTCCAGTAGTCTTCGGATGGATGACGCATGTCTACCCCAACGCAAAGTCCCCCAGCGACGTGTGGGCCGGCATGGACATGCATATGGATGCCAACACCGACGACGAAGAAATGAAGAAGTAGGCGTGTTCGCCCACTGACACCTCCGAGTACTCGGCAGCCCATTTGAGACGGCCCCTCGACAGCTTCGAAACGAGATCGCGGGCGCCCCGCTTCACAAGCAGTTTCCCTTCAATCGCATAAGGCCGGGAATCCAGGTTGGCGGACCAGGTGCGTTGCTGGAACCAAGTTTGAAAGAGGAGCCCGCGCTATGACCCTGGAAAAAGCAGCAGCCGGCGACAGGATTATCACGAGAGCCGCGAGAATTGATATGAAGCTTGAGGCGCTGGTCGTTCCGGTCTCGGATGTCAACCGGGCGAAGCAGTTCTACGCAAACATGGGCTGGAGACTCGACGCCGACTTCCCTTTCGATAACGGCTTCCGTGTTGTCCAGTTCACGCCGCCGGGCTCTGGTTGCTCGATTCAATTCGGCACACACATCACATCAGCGGCGCCCGGTTCGGCCCAGGGCCTTTACCTCATCGTCTCCGACATGGAGGCGGCGCGCAGCGAACTCGTCGCTCGCGGTGTCAATATCAGCGAGGTGTTTCACGCCGGAACGCCGGGGGCGCAGTTCCAGCCCAATGGCACGAGCGGCCGACTCAGCGGGCCCGCGCCCGATCATGCCAGCTATAGCACCTACGCTACGTTCAGCGACCCGGACGGCAACAGGTGGCTCTTGCAGGAGGTCACAATCCGGCTTCCTGGGCGTATCGATTCCGGCGAGACCTCGTTCTTATCGGCGAACGATCTGGCGAGCGCGCTCCGGCGTGCAGAGGCTGCCCACGGCGAGCACGAGAAGCGCACCGGGCAGCGCGATGAAAACTGGCCTGAGTGGTACGCCGCGTACATGGTGGCTGAACAGACCGGCAAAGAGCTGCCGGAATGAAACGAATATGGAGATTAGGCATGAAACGCAAAAGTATCGGTGTGATCGTATTGGTTGTAGTTTTTCTCTGTGTTCTCGCGGCGCTGGCCATGGCTGCCCCGGATAAGTACACATTGAAAGTGCCGGGCGGGCTCTCGTTCTCTGAGTTCAGAGGATACGAGGCCTGGCAGGTTGTCTCCATCAGTCAGGATGGGCCCCTGGTTGCCGCAGTCCTCGCGAATCCTGTGATGATCAAGGCCTACTTGGCCGGCGTTCCTGGCAACGGCAAGCCTTTCCCCGACGGCGCCAAGATGGCGAAGATCCATTGGAACCCAAAGAAGATGGAGGTTTTCCCAGCAGCCACTGTGCCAGGCACCCAGCATGACGTCGACTTCATGGTGAAGGACAGCAAGCGGTTCGCCGACAGCGGCGGGTGGGGATACGCCGTGTTCGAGTATAACGCTGCATCCGATACGTTCACGCCCGGCACCCAGGCTGACAAACCGCCGCAGGGGAACGACGCCAAGTGCGGTTTCGCGTGCCACACCAGCGTGAAGACGAGAGACTACGTTTTCACCGATTACGGGCATCGGTGAAGCGGTCCGATTACGTTTAATTGCTGGTTGGCGGGCGCGGGTGGGCGGGGGACCTGTCTGCCCGCAGGCACGTGCGTCAGAGTATTCACGAAACGCAGTCTGCCTTTCTCTACTCGAAAGAGATGCGTATCCGGCAATCCGCCGACGCCGAAAGTACAAAACGCGACTACCGTTCCGCCAATTAGTTTCCGGATGCTCAACAAACCGGAAGTATTATAAGGTCTAGGAGTAGGGAGCCGTGACCACGCGTCGCCACAAGGTTCACACTCAGCTCGGCCAAGCCGCGATCCAGATGTTTACCGTCAACGATCGCATGAACCAGGTTCTCATCGAACATCTTGATCCCACCGCCTGGAGAGCCAAACCGCCCGGCAAGGCCCGCACCATTGCGGCCATCTTCACGCACATGCACAATATGCGCAACAAGTGGGTGAGGCTCACCGCTCCGCACCTGAAGGTTCCAGCACAGCTCAACCGCGCGCACTGCACGCCGCAGCAGGTCCGCGCGGGATTAGCCCAGAGCGCCGCTCGCTGCGCGGAGATGTTGGCTGAAGCGCTCGGCGGTCGCGGGGGCCGCATCGAAAAGTTTCACAGAGACGGCTGGGCGCGGCCTTGGCCGGTTGGCCCGGAAATGCTGTGCTATATGCTTTCTCACGAAGCTCACCATCGCGGGCAAGTGTGTATGCTCGCGCATCAGCTCGGATACCCGTTGTCGACCGCGGTTTCGTCCGGGATCTGGAATTGGGAAAAGCTATGGAAAGAATGCGGGTGGCCGGACGGCCCCGGCTCGAAATAGGGCGTGCTGGGAAATCGTTATGTAAATCACGATTCGATACCCATTTGCGACAAACGATAGCGCAGCGCATTGCGCGTTAATCCTAGCAGGCGGGCGGCCTGGCTCTTGTTATTGTTGGCGCGATGCAGGGCCTCGCGAATGATCGATTGCTCGTACTGGTCGAGCGTCATTCCTTCGGGAAGAAAGCCATCGGCGGAGCCGAGACGGGGCTTGGGCGCTAAATCGAGCCGGATGTCGGCCGCTTCCAACACGTCGCCGTTCGCAAGAACCAGGCTGCGTTCGATGGCATTCTCGAGCTCCCGGACGTTGCCGGGCCAGTGGTAGCCCATCAAGCGTTCGATGGCGCCGTCGGAAATGGATTCCACCCGGCTGCCCATATCCTTCGCCAGCTTGCGAACAAAGTGCCGCGCCAGATATGGAATATCTTCCTTGCGCTCGCGCAGCGGTGGAATATTCAGCGGCAAAACGTTCAAGCGATAATACAAATCCTCGCGAAATTCGCCTTGCTCCAGGGCCGCGCGCAGATCGACGTTCGTCGCGGCCAGCACCCGCACATCCACATGCCGGACTTTGTTGCTGCCCAGCCGCTCGAATTCGCGATCTTGCAAAATGCGCAGCAGCTTCACTTGAATGCCGGGCGGTACGTCGCCAATTTCATCCATGAAGACAGTCCCGGTATCGGCCTGTTCGAACTTGCCGGGCTTGCTGAGATTTGCGCCGGTAAATGCGCCTTTTTCGTAGCCGAACAGTTCGCTCTCCATCAAATTTTCAGGCAGCGCCGAGCAGTTGATCTTGACGAAGGGCTTGTTCTCGCGCGGCGAGTGGTGATGAATGGCGCGCGCGATCATGTCCTTGCCGACGCCGCTTTCCCCGCACAGCAAAACTGTGGCGCGGGTGGGCGCCACGCGCTCGATGGTGGCGAAGATTTCGCGCATGGCCGCGCTTCTTCCGATAATGTTGTCGAATTCATAGCGCTGGCTCAGCTCGGCCCGCAGCTCGCGATTTTCATCGCGCAGAGTGCGCACCTCGATGGCCTTGTTCACCACCGTCATTAAATGATCGAGGGAGAACGGCTTGGGAAGAAAATCCACCGCACCGGCTTTCATCGCTTCCACCGCGGTTTCGATACTGCCGAATGCGGTCATAACGATCACCGGCGTGCGCAGATCCTGGCTGCGCAGATTTTGCAGCAGCTCCAGTCCGCTCAGGCCAGGCAAGCGCAGATCGGTGATGATGACATCGGCGCGGTCCGCCAGCTTGAGCGCGTCTTCGGCTGTTCCGGCCTGCTCCACTTCATAGCCCGCGGTCTTCAACTGCAGCTCCACCACCCGGCGCAGTTTCTCTTCGTCTTCCACCACCAGAACCGTGGGTTTCATGCAAGATTCTCCCTGACAGGAAGGAACACGCGAAAGATGCTGCCCGCGCCCGGTTCGCTCTCTACCGTAATTTGCCCGCCATGTTCGTCGACGATCTTCGATACGATGGCCAAGCCCAGCCCCACACCGCTCGACTTGGTGGTGAAGAACGGATTGAAAATGCTTTCCCGGTCTTTCGGTGCGATACCCGAGCCGCGATCGATCACGTCAATTTCCACTGTATCGCCGAGCTGGCGTGTCTTGACGGTGATGCTTCCTTGCGGCGGACTGGCTTGCGCGGCATTCAGAATCAAATTGTAGAGCACGCGTTCGATAAGCTGCCGATCGATCATAAAAGGCGGAATATCGGGCGAGTAGTTTTTATAGATGCTTACGTCCAAGGGAGGCGTGTGTTTTTCAACCTGCGCAACGGCTTCATCGATCACCTGCGTAATCTCGGTGTTTTCGAGCCGCAAGGCAAGCGGCCGCGCGAAATCGAGGAAACGCGTGACCAACGCATTGGTGCGATCCACTTCGGTGGAAATGAATCCGGCCAGCTCGTGCGCCACAGCTCCGTTGGCGTCGACGTTTTTGATCAGCATCTCGGCGGAACCTTTGATGGTGCTCAAGGGATTCCGGATTTCATGCGCCAGTCCGGCGGAAAGCTGCCCCAGAGCGGCCAGGCGCTCGGTGCGGCGGACTTGGGCTTCGGCTTCCTGCAAGTGACGGTTCGCTTCCGCCAGCTGTTCGGCCGCGATCTGCGCTCTTCGCGTCGCCGCCCGATTGGCTTCCAGCAGCTCGTAAGTAAGAAAGCCCGCGATCGGAAAGGTGGTCAGGTACAGCAACAGGAGCGGCCAATCGTTCACCGGCGTCCCGCGCGGAAGGAACACCAGAAACGAGAGGTACGCGCCGCAAGCCAGGACCGAAGCCACCACCAGCCCGATCAATCCCAGCGTCGTGGCGGCCGACATGACGGGAAGCAGCATCAGCCAGTAGTAAGGACTTTCGATGCCATCGGTCCACCCCATCAGGATGTACCACAGCGCCAGTTTGATGAGAAACGAAATGATGCTGCCCCGGCGGGAGCCGAAAAACGGGATTTTCGGCTCAATCACCTGCATCAGTCCGAGCCCCATGAGAGCAGTGGTCGACACCGGCGTTAAGTCCGGATAGATCGCCAGCACCGCGAATAATGCGATCCAGACGATGTCCTGCGGGCGGACAAGTTGCCAGAAGCGGCGGCGCTGCTCCACGCTGTCATCTTATCGCCTGTGCTGAAGATCCTGTGACTATGACACAATGGTTTAGCAGCACAGCTGTTCAGCTTCATGGAAAATCCAACATCCCCCGTATCCCCCGACGCTTTAGCTATGTCCGGGGACGCCGCCGCCGCGCCCGCGGAAGACAATTCGTTCGGCGATATTCTTTCCCAATTCGAGCAAACACACCGCGGCCAGCGTAGTAGCCAAGCGCTGGAAGGCACGGTGGTTTCCATCTCGCCCGAGTCCGTGTTTGTGGACATCGGACGCAAGCTGGATGGCGTGCTGCCGGTGGAACAGTTTCGCGACGAGAAGGGGGAGCTGACCATTCGCGTGGGCGACCGGATGGTGGTGAACGTCACCGGGCGCGATGAGGAAGGTTCCTACACCCTTTCCACCATTAAAGTGGAGCGGCCGAAGGATTGGAGCGCGCTCGAACGCGCGTTCGCCGACAAGAGCGCCATCGGCGGCGTGGTCACTGAGCTGGTGAAGGGCGGATTCCGCGTGGATGTCGGATTACCTGCGTTCTTGCCCGCTTCGCGCAGCGGCGCCAAGGACCAGGCGGAGATGGAAAAGCTGGTGGGCCAGGAGATCCGCTGCCGGATCATCAAGCTGGACACGGCTAGCGAAGACGTGGTGGTGGATCGGCGCGGCATCCTGGAAGAGGAAGAGGCGCGGGCGCGCGAACAGAAATTCGGCGAGCTCAAAGAAGGAGCGGTGCTGCGCGGGACCGTCCGCAGCATCACGGACTTCGGCGCGTTCGTCGATTTGGGCGGCGTGGACGGACTGCTGCACGTGGGAGATATGGCGTGGCATCGCGTTACCAAGCCGTCCGATGTAGTAACAGCGGGCGATTCCATCGATGTCAAAGTTCTCAAGATTAATCCCGAGGGCAAGCGCATTTCCCTCGGACTGAAACAGCTCGCGCCGGATCCGTGGACCACGGCCGCCGAGCGATTTCATACCGGCGATCGAGTGCAGGGCAAAGTTTCGCGCCTGGCAGATTTCGGCGCGTTCGTGGAGCTGCTGCCGGGCGTGGATGGGCTGATCCACATTTCCGAGATGTCGTGGGCGAAAAAGGTCAAGAAGCCGAGCGACCTGCTGAAGACCGGCGAAATGGTGGAAGCCGTGGTGCTGGGCGTGAACGTGGCCGATCGGCGGATTTCCCTGGGGCTCAAGCAGGCGCTGGGCGATCCGTGGGAAGACGCGCTGAAGAAGTACACCGTGGGCGCCGTGGCCGAGGGTCCGGTCACAAGCCTGACGAACTTCGGCTGCTTCGTGGACCTGGGCGGCGGCATCGACGGCATGATTCATATTTCCGACATCACGCGCGAGAAGCGTTTGAATCATCCGCGCGAGGCTCTGTCCGCCGGACAAACAGTGCGCGCGGTGGTGCTGGAAGTGGATCGCGAAAAGCGACGCATCAAGCTTGGGATCAAGCAACTGGAGCCGACCACGGCGGACGAATATATCGCCGAGCACCAGGTGGGCGAATCGGTAACCGGGCGGATTGTGGAGGCTTCCAAGGGCCGCGCCAAGATCGAATTGGGGGATGGCGTTTTCGCCGAATGCCGCATGCGGGAGGATACCGGAAACGGCGCTAATGCGGGATCGAACGAACCCGCCCCGGCCGCCGCGAAGGCCGACCTCAGTTCGCTAACCGCAATGTTATCAGCGAAATGGAAGCAAGGACCGACGGCCGCCGCTACCCAGCAGGAAGCCCCACGCGCCGGGCAGGTCCGCACATTTCGCATATTGAAGCTCGACCAGCCGAATAAGAAAATCGAAGTGGAACTGGCTGGTTAAGGGCTTCCCCGCCCGCGCGTTCGGGACAGCCGTGACGTTTTCCGGTTTCGTCCGTCTACCATAGCGTTGCAGGCTTTCAAGGAACTCGCGCAAAACGGAGCGCGGCGCGAACCGGTTCCTGGAGAGGATGGCGGTGCGAGTCGCACCCTGTGCGCTACCGTGGTCCAGACGGCCGTAAAAATGGACGAACCCGAGCTGATTCGGGCGGCTCAAAAGGGCGATCAGCGCGCCTTTGAGCAATTGGTGCGTCTGTACGACCAGAACGTTCTGCGGCTGGCGACGAATCTGCTGCGCTCGCCCGAAGACGCCAACGATATCTACCAGGAAGCGTTCTTGCGGGTGTACAAAAACCTGCACACGTTTCGTTTCGACTGCAGCTTTCACACCTGGCTGTACAGGATTGTGAGCAACCTGTGCCTGGACGCGCTGCGCAAGCGGAAAGTGCGCCGCGAGGAAAGCTCGATGGTGGAGACCAGCGAAGGGTTTCTGGATCGCATGGACACGGTGGAAGAACCGCGCGCCGACAGCGATCCCGAGCGCAGCCTGGAGAGTAAGCAGGTGAGGGAGAAGATCGAGCAGGTATTAGGCGGATTGACGCCGCGAGAGCGCGCTGTTTTTGAGATGCGGCATTACCAGGGAATGCGGCTACGCACCATCGGCGAGCTGATGGGCACGTCGGAAGAAGCCGCTAAGAATTGCCTGTTTCGCGCGACGCAGAAAATGCGCGCGGCTTTGGGGGAATTTGTATGACATGCGAAGAAGCGAGAAAAAATCTGGCTGCTGTTCTTGTACGGGGAACTGTCGTTTGAGGAAGAGGACCTGGTGGAGGTCCACATCGACGAGTGCGCCGCATGCCGGAGGGAGCTGGCGCGCGAGAAGGCGATGTTTGCCGCTCTGGACGGGGTTGAAATGCTTCCGCGTCCGGAGGCGCTGGCCGAATCGCGCACCGAATTGCGAAGCCGCCTGGCTTTGGCTGGCGCACCGGAGCGAACGGGCCAGCCGCGCTTCTGGGACAAGTTCCGCGAAGGATTTACGATTCACTTTCATTTTGCGCCGGGGATCGCGCAGGTGGCCGGCGCGGCGGCGATGCTGGCGCTGGGATTTCTGACCGCGCGCGTGACGCCCAACTCATTCCTCGGCAACTGGCATTCGGCAGGCATGGTGGAACCGGCTACATCGCGCGTTCGATACGTGGAGCCGGTGTCGCCGGGGCGGGTGCAGATTGTTCTGGATGAAACGCGGCAGCGCGTACTCTCGGGCAGCGTGGATGACCAGGCCATTCAGAGGCTGCTGTTGACGGCTGCCAAGGATCCTTCCGACGCCGGCCTGCGCGTGGAATCGGTGGATCTGCTCAAGAACAATTCGCAATCGGCGGAGATCCGCAAGGCGCTGGTTTATTCGCTGGAGCATGATCCCAACGCTGGGGTGCGGCTGAAGGCGCTGGACGGGCTGAGGCAGTTCGCCGAAGATCCCGACACGCGCAAGGCTTTGACGCAGGTGCTGCTGAAAGACGACAACCCGGGCGTGCGCACCCAGGTGATCGATCTTCTCGTCCAGCGGCATACCGATTCCATGGTCGGCGTGCTGCAGGAGCTAATGCAGAAGGAAGACAACGGCTACATCCGGATGCGCTGCCAGAAAGTATTGCAGGAGATGAACGCGTCGGCGGAAATGTATTAGAACATGCGGCGGACGTTGTCACTTTTGATTTTCGGTGCGGCTCTGGCGGCGGCGCCGAACGCATCGGCCATCACGCGCGAGGGCGGCTACTGGGTGCGGACCATTCAGGGTTCGATGGATGCCGGTGACAAGCTGCGTGTGGAAACGACGGGCAACGTAACGCTGCGTGGCACGGCCGTGGCGCAGAGCAGCTACAGCCTGACGATTCGCGTGAGAGCCGGGGATGCGCGCGAAGCCGAAGCGCTGCTGGGGCGATTTAACGTGAAGACCGGGACCGAGGGCGGTTGGGCCTATCTCAAGGTAACTCCGCCCCGGCTGGCCTCTTCCGGGCTGGAGCTGACGGTCACCGGACCACGAACGATGCGCGAAATATTCGCTGAAACACGCGGCGGGAACGTACAGGCGTCGGACTGGGACGGCGATTTCGAAGCTCACTCGGGTGGGGGACAGATCTCGGTAGATCGCATCCGGGGCCGCGGCGAACTGCGCACCGCGGGCGGCGACATTCAAGTGGGTAACGTCAGCGGGCCGCTGCGATGTCTCTCCGGCGGCGGTGGAATTCGAGTGCAGAACGCGGGCGCCGCAGCGTGGCTGGAGACGGCGGGCGGCGAGATTGTCGTCCATCAGGCCGCGGGCGCGATACAAGCGTCCACGGGAGGCGGAAATATTCGCATCGAACGCGCCGCAAGCACAGTGATGGCACGCACCGCGGGCGGTCTGATCCAGGTACAGCAGGCGGATGGTCCGGTGACGGCGGAAAGCTCTGGCGGCGCCATTCAAGTAAACTCGGCGAAGGGCGTGCGGTGCGAATCGGCGGGCGGCGCCATCCGCTTGCGCAACGTGGCGGGAGCGGTGCATGCTTTCGCGAATTCGGGAAGCATTATGGCCGAGCTGGGGTCACCAAGCATGGCGGATTCGATATTGAGCACCAATGCTGGTGACATAACCGTTCTCATTCCGTCCAATCTTGCGTTGACGGTGGAAGCGATCAACGAGTCCGGCGGGTCAGGACGCATCGATTCCGATTTCCCGCAGATTCGTCCGCGCGCGGGCAGCCTGCCGGGAGGTCCGCTGATAGCGGAGGGCGCGCTCAACGGAGGCGGTCCGATGCTGCGCGTGAACGTGGTGGGCGGCACGATCTACTTACGCCGGGCGAAATAATTTCTAGAGGGATGATGTCATGAAGAAGCTGCTTAGTCTAGTCGTGGTTTTTTCGGCCGCCGCGTTGGCCCAAGGTCCGGATTTCTTCCAGGCGCCGCCCCAGCCGCCTGCGCCCGGGGTCACGCAAGTCCGCGACTTCAACGGTCCGTTTGCGGGCGGCACTTATCTGGGCGTGAATCTGGCCGAGATCGACGCCAATCGCGCGAAGGAACTGAAGCTCAAGGAAGACTACGGCGTCGAGATCACGCGCGTGGAAGAGAACAGCCCGGCCGAGAAGGCGGGAGTGAAGCCGGGAGACGTGGTCCAGGAATACAACGGACAGCGCGTGGAAGGCATGGAGCAGTTCGGCAGGATGGTGCGGGAGACGCCGCCGGGACGCGAGGTGAAGCTGACCATCAGCCGCGATGGCAAGACGCAAACTCTGACGGCGATGCTCGGCAGCCGCAGATCCCGATTCACCTTCAATTTTCCTCCCAACTTCGAGATGCCGGAGTTTCACATGCCGGATATTCCCCAGATCTATACCGCCACGCGCAGCGCGTTGCTGGGCGTGGAAGCCGAAACGCTCGGATCGCAGTTGGCAGGGTATTTTGGCGTGAAGGATGGCGTGCTGGTGCGGGCGGTACTCGAGAATACGCCGGCGCAGAAGGCGGGAATCAGGGCCGGAGATGTGATCACCAAAGTGGATGGAATGGCAGTGACCGCGCCCGCTGAATTATCCGCCGCGGTAAGGACCGCGAGCGCCAAGAAAACCTACGCGATTGAGCTGACGCGGGACCGCAAGCCGGTGACGGTGAGCGTGACCGTGGAAGACCGTTCCGAACAAGGGATCCCACGCGGGCGATCGGTGAGCAACGGCTTCACGAACTGATTTCGCTCGAGCTGTAGACTACGCGGCTATAAATTTTAAGCAGCAACTCCACCTCGCGCTGCGGCAAGTTCAGAGAGGCAGCGATCTTCTCGGCTTGCTCCCCGCGCCGCGACATGCGGATCACTTGGCTGCGCTTGTTCAGGTTTAAACCGGACTTGGGCGGCACGGGCGGCACCAGCACTCCGGTACGCTCTTCGGTTTCCAATACCCGGGCGGTCAATTCCGCCAGCTGGGCCTTCAGTTCGTTGGACGCCGATTGTTGCGCGTTCTGGCGCCGGTCCGAGCGCAATTTCAGGATGCGCATTTCATGCTCCAGGCAGAGAAAAAAGAAGAGGCAAAGCACGCTATTGATGCCGATCAACAGGAAGGGTGCGAGCGGAATGAGATAGCGCCCCAGCATGGATGGTTGGGTTTTAATACAGGGTCCGCAGCCGCTCCTGCCGGCTGATCACCTGCTTGATGCGAATACCGTAGTTGCCTTCCACCACCACCACTTCGCCCCTGGCAATCACGCAATTGTTCACGATTACTTCCACCGGTTCGCTGAGCGCGCGATTCAGCTCCACGATGGAGCCGGTGGTCAGTTTGATGACGTCCTTCAACATGAGCTGGGCGCGTCCAAACGAGACGATCACCGGAAGCTCGACGTCCAGCAGCAGGTCCATGGAGCCGGAGGAGCCGGCTTTGGCCGACGGGCGAGCGGCCGGAGCGCGCTCTTCGGGGGCAGCTTTGGAGGCCGATTCTACTGGCTCACCGGAAAGATTCGCGACCGAAGAAGGAAAGACAGCCAGAAACGGAAAGGCCTGCTCGCCAAGGGTGATTTCGAAGGAATAAACGCTGGCGTGGGGCAGCGCCGGGGGAGGAGCGGACCGGCCGTCCAAACAGGAGACCTCTTTGTGAGCCCGCAGGGAGATGGCGCTCGCCACTCCGGAGAGGCTCTGATTGACGATCTCCAGATAAGTACTGCGGATATCTTCCTGTGTAGCGTCGTCCACTCCCGCGCTACGCAGTACGCGATTGCCGATCTCCTCCCAAGTGCGGCCGCCGGCGGCCACCCAAATGTGGGCATCCGGACCCAGGCTGAGCGGCTGCTCCCACCACAGCAACTCCTGTTGCGAAGGATCGATTTCGGCGGGTGTGAGCTGGCGCGGGGCAAAGGTGATCAGAACCGACTCGCCGGTCATCGATTCCACGGCGCGCGCCACTTGCCGGCTCCACTCTTCCGCCAGCCAAAGGGCAGCTTGATGCTCCGCCTGTGCGGCGTTCGGTGGCGCGGCGTCCGGACGCAAGGGCTCCGGCGGCACGGGCTCGTCTGGCATGAACTATGCGCCTCGCTCGAGCGGCCAGCGCTTCTCCAGGTAAGATCGCAAGCGCAGGATGGCCTGGGACTTGAGTTGCGAGATTCGCGACTCATGGAGATTCACCACTTTCGCGATCTCGCGCAGGGTTAGTTCTTCATGGTAGTAAAGACTGATGACGATCCGCTCGGTGCGCGGCATTTTCTCGATCGCCTCGGCCAGCAGACGTTGCAGCTCCGAACGTTCCAGCAATCGCGAGGGCCAGTTCTCCTCGTCGTCGGAAATGTACTTCAAGAGGTTGCGGCTGTCGTCTTCGGGAGCCGAGGTCTCCAGACTTCCCAGATTGACGCCCCGGATATCCACCAGCCACTCGTGATATTCCTCGAGTGAAAGTTTCAGCTCCTGTGCGATTTCGTCTTCGGTTGGCGCGCGATGCAGACGCTGTTCGGCGGCGGCGATAGCGGCTTCGATCTGCTTGGAGCGCCGGCGCTGCTGGCGGGGGGCCCAATCCAGCCCCCGCAGGCTATCCAGGATCGCGCCCCGAATCTTGTATTCGGCGTAGGTCTTCAGCTTGACGTTGTGGCGCGGGTCAAAGCGATCGATCGCCGCGATCAGCCCGATGGTGCCGGTGGAGATCAGGTCTTCCAGATTCACGCTTTCGGGTAAGCGTTCGTGAATGCGCCGCGCGATGAGACGCACTTGGGGCAGATGCTCGAGGATCAGCCGTTCCCGCTCCTCGGAGGCGCGCTCTCCGGCGGCGTCCGGCGTCTGATACTTCTTGATGGCGGGCAGGGGAGTCTTGGCCGTGCCCTGCCTCATGCCGCCACCACGTCAAATTGCGTTTCGCCCAGCGCGGGAGATCCCAGAATCAGATTCAGCATGAGATCCGGCGTGGCGGGCTCCAGATCCTCGGGAATGCGCTGGCCTCGCGAAAAGAAGGAAATCGGTTTGCCCATCCGGATGCTGCCGCTCAGTAGGGGGCCGAACGTTTCTGTTTCGTCCAAACGAGTGAACAGTAGTTTGGAGGGTTGAAAGATGCTGTACTGCTCGGAAACGCGTCTGAGGTCGGCAGCCCGCATGGAGGCCGGGAGCACCAGATGGGTTTCGACACCCGGATGCGAAGCCAGAACTCTCGCCAGATCCTCGGATGCTTCCATCTCGAAACGGCACAAACCGGGGTATCAACCAGGATCAAATTCTTCTGCCGGTTTTCATCTTTGGGTGGGCGGTCTCCGAATTGTTGGTCGGGTTCTTGCTTCTTGCAACATTCGGCGGGGGGACAACATTCCGCGAGCGCGTGCGCCAGCGCCTCGGGGGTTTCCAGCACCTGGCAACCTATGCCGAGGATGGCGGCGTAAGAGCGCAGTTCCTCGGCAGCCGCAATACGGTAAGTGTCGGTGGTGAGAACTTGTACGCGCTTGCGCGAGCTAAGGCCGTACTGCACGGCCAGTTTGACCAAAGCCGACGTTTTGCCCGCGCCGGGAGGGCCGACCAATGCCACCACCCGCGTGGGAGCGGCGCGTGAACCGAGCTCGGAGTCGACGCGCACCAGCTTGGCGAGTTCGGCCCGCAAGGCGCCCGTGGGAATAGGGGAAGGCAGTCTGCCTACTATGTCATAAGCGATTTCAGTGTCCAATTCCGCGTCGGTCAGGGTGGTAAAAGCCCGTGAAAGCTCGGGATCGAAAGCAATGCTGGCCATGCCGTTTCCGGAGCGCGCCAGAGTTAAAGCAAGCTTTTCCATCCGCTGCTTGAGTTCGGAAACATCCTGGGAAAGCTTATCGACCGGCAGCGTTGACGCAACAGCGCGGAAGCCGCTTCTCCCGGGATCGCCGTCTTCGTTGCTGTGCTGCGGATTCTGCAGCCCGGTTTGCTGGCTTTCCGCACAGACCACCACCTCATAAGAGCCAAGGTGGCGCGCCTCCGCGCCGGTGCGCTTGGAATTCACCAGCATCGCATCCGGCCCCAGTTCATGGCGCGCCAGACGGATGGCCTCCTCAATGCTGTTCGCGAAAAACGATTTTAGTCTCATGGCCGGTGTCGCATTTCCCTAACTCACCATTCTTTTGTTTAAGCCACTGTTCCGAGTCTTAAGCCACGGTTCCGAGAGACACCACTCTATTCCCTGGAGGTATTTCGTTGTGGGATAGCACCGACAAATTCGGGGTTATACTCTCCATGATCTGACGCACAAAGAAACGTGCGGCAGAACCAGTGACGATTAGACCCGGAGCGTCCTGTGGGTTGCAGCACTTCTTCAGCCGTTCCTGGATGTCGCGGATACGCTGCGGCGAAAGATTCACATGACTGGAAGTTTCCGTATGCTCCACTGAGGCTTCGATGGATTGCTCGAGAACCGGATCGAGGAAATATGCCGAGAGATCGCCCGAGGGTTCCAGCAAAGGCTTTACTACCTGACGTCGAATAGCCTGCCGCACATACTCTGTGAGCAGCACGGTGTTCTTGGTGATCGGCGCAGCTTCACCCAGCGCCTCAAGAATACTCACCGCATCGCGGATGGAAACGCGTTCTCGCAATAAGTTTTGAAGAACCTTCTGCACTACCGCGAGCGAAAGCAATTTTGGCACCAAATCCTCCACGACTTTCGAATTTTCTTCGTTCACTCGATCGAGCAGTTTTTTGGCCTCCTGACGCGAGAATAATTCGTGAGCGTGGCGGCGCACTACTTCACCCAAGTGGGTGCCCATGATACTGATGGTGTCTACCACGGTGTAGCCGGCACGCCGCGCCTCCTCAACGCGATCCGGCGAGATCCAGACAGCCGGAATTCCAAACGCCGGCTCTCGTGTGGGTATGCCATCGATTTTCTCGCCTTTATCGCCGGAATCGGCGGCCGAGTGCAGGGCCAACTCGCAACCATGCGCTAATTCGTAACGGGAAATCTCTACTCCCTTGAGGAAAAGCACGTACTCGCGGGCTTTGAGCGTCAAATTATCCGTCACGCGTACCGGCGGCAGAATATATCCAAGTTCGGTGGCAAGCTGCCGGCGTATGCTGGCAATGCGCTTGAGCAGCGGCGAGTTCTGGCCCCCCTCGACCAGGTGGATCAGGCCCAACCCTACTTCCACGGCCAGCGGCTCAACGCGCAGCAACGATTCCAGATTGTCGCGCGCTGGTGCGGACACCGGAGGCTTCACTTTTTCGGCGGTGGCAGCTTTTTGTCGCAATCGCCACGCCATCGCTCCCACGCCGCCGCCCAGGACCAGGAATGGAATCTTGGGCAGCCCCGGAAATGCCGCCAGAGCGACCAGAACTCCAGCCGCCAGGAACAGAGGTTGCGGGTTTCCGAACACCTGCTTCTGGATATCCATTCCCAGACTGGTATCCGAACTGGCACGGGTGACAATCAAGCCTCCCGAAATGGAAATCATCAGCGCTGGAATTACGGTCACCAGACCGTCGCCAATGGTCAGGACCGTGTAGGTTTCGAGTGCCCGCTCCAGATCGAGACCATGCTGCAGCACGCCGATCAGGAAGCCGGCCAGAATATTGATGACCGTGATGATGATAGACGCCACCGCGTCGCGCTGCGTAAACCGGGATGCACCGTCCATCGCTCCATAGAATTCGGCTTCGCTCGCCAGCATCTTTCGGCGGGTGCGTGCTTCGTGTTCGTCGATGAGGCCGGAATTCAGGTCCGAATCGATGGACATCTGCTTGCCGGGCATGGCGTCCAGGGTGAAGCGCGCGGTGACCTCCGAAATGCGCACGGCGCCGTGGTTGATGACCACATATTGAATGGCAATCAGCACCAGGAAGATCACCACGCCAATCACATAGTTGCCGCCCACCACGAACGCCCCAAAGGCTTGAATCACTTCCCCAGCCGCCGCGGTGCCGGTGTTGCCGTTCAGTAGAATCAGCCTCGACGATGAAATGTTCAAGGCCAGCCGAAACAGGGTCATCAACAGCAGGCTGGTGGGAAAGACATTGAACTCCACCGGCCTGGTGATGTAGAGGGAGACCAGCAGGACAATGACCGAGAGGGTAATATTGGCGCTGATCAAGATATCGAGCAGAAAGGGCGGCAAGGGCGCGATCATCGCGAGCACAATGCCCAAAACGGCGATCGGGATCGCGAACTCGCGCCAGTTAGCCCCCAGACGTTTGGGAGCGGGTGGGCCTCCGATGGCAGCGGTCTTCGCCACAGCGCGGGAGCCTGGCTTGGCGGGAATGCGGACCCGGGGCGTCATCGGTTGCTTTTTCTCGGCGTCATTGATTGCTTCTTCCCGGCTTCATCTACTCCTCTTTCTGGGCCATCTACTTTCCCGGATGCATCAGCTTGTAGATGTAAGCCAACACTTCGGCTACGGCGCGATAAAGATGCGGCGGAATCTCCTGGCCGACATCCGCGGACTGATAGAGAGCTTGGGCTAGCGGCTGATTCTCCACGATGGGCACTTGGTGATCGAGAGCGATCTGGCGGATGCGAAGGGCCAGATAGTTCTTGCCTTTTGCAAGCACTCGCGGCGCGGCCATGCCCTCCATCTCGTAGCGGATCGCGACGGCGAAATGAGTCGGATTGACGATCACCGCGGTGGCCTTGGGGATTTCCTTCATCATGTTGCGCCGCGCCATATCCCGTTGAATGCGACGCACCCGCTGCTTGGTCTGAGGATTGCCTTCGGTTTCCTTCAATTCATCGCGAATCTCCAGCTTGGTCATGCGCAGCGACTTATAGTGATGGCGATAGACGCGCACGAAGTCCAAAATGCCGATGGCCGAGAACAGAGCCGCCGCCTTCCATAGAAAATCGAGGAACGACGCACTGATCAGGCGCAAGGCCGGCGGGAGGCTCTCGCGCGCCAGGCCGGCATAGGCGGCCAGATTTCCGCCCGCGATTTTGTAGACTGCCAGCGCCAGCAACGGCAGAAACAGTACCGCTTCGAGAAACGCGGCGGTGTTCTGGCGCGGAACGTTGCGAAGCTTTTGCAGGACATTGAGGCGCTTTATATCGGGCGCCAGATTCTGCAGCGAGAGTCCCAGCCGCGTGCTCCCCAGTTGCGCGGCGAGCGCCGACGCCGTGAGGCTGCCCCCCATCCACAGCAAGGGTGTAAATACGTGCTGGAGGACCTCACTGTAAATCCGCACGATGGCGCGAGGCGTCACCGTGAGACGAAAGGCCGCAACGAGAAAGTAGCGCACCATGTCACGCGTGCGCTCGAAGAAGGCGCCGCCCCCGGCGGTGAGCAGCACCACAAAGGTCAGGAATTGAAGAGCGGCCAGCAACTCCCGGCTGGCGGGGAACTGCCCCTCGCGCCGGCTTTTTTCGATCTTTCGCTTGGTCGCTTTTTCGGTGCGTTGCCCCTGGTCCGCCATCTCTCGCCCGGTCCTCTATGGATTCAGAACTCGATCCAATACCTTAAACGTGACCGCCCCGGTCCGCTCGAAGACGGCCGGATAGACGGATAGGATGCCGGCCAGGAACGCCAAGGCCGTCAGCATCTTGAGAGCGAAGGAAAGCGAGAGAAGTTGTAGTTGCGCGTGCAGCCGGCCGAGCACAGCGAAAGCGATGTCCAATAGGACCAGCAGAGCGAGCACCGGGATCGCGAGTTGCACGCCGGTGACGAAGATGGCCGCACCCAAGCCCACCATCGCCTCCACGGCGTGTCCGTCCAGCGAGAAGTTGCGTCCCGGCGGCGATTCCAGACTCTTTGCCAGCACTGCCAGTACCTGGCGATCGAACCCCAAGGCGAAGAACAGCGTTCCGGCCAGCAGCTGTGCCATGAGCTGGAGGGTGGTGGTGTCGGCTTGCGTGCTCGGGTCAACCGTAGAGGCGTAGGAATATCCGGCTTGCAAGCCCAACACTTGGGCGGCCAATTGCACCCCTTCCAAAAGAAAGGCTATCGCGAGCCCCACCGTCAGTCCGAAGACGGTTTCGGCGACGATGCCTCCGAGCAGCCGGCCTATCGACAATGTTGATCCGTCTTCCGGGGCCAGGGTCGGCCACGCCGGGAACAAAGCCAGAGTCAGCGCCAGTGACAATACCACGCGGCTCACGTCGGGTCCAGCGGAAAACCCAGGGATCGGTACAAAGACGACCACGCCGGACACGCGGGCCAGCGCCAACAGGAATCCGTAGATGGTCGCGAGTTGGAACGTGAACTCAGCGTGCATAGCGGCCAAAGTCGCTTAGGAGTGCCGTCGTGTACGCCATCACACGGGAGGTCATCCAGGGCAGCATCAGCAGCACACCCAGCAGGAAGGCCGTGAGCCGAGGCACGGCGCTAAAGCTGGTGTCCTGAATCGAAGTGAGCACTTGCAGCAGGCTGACTGCGATTCCCACCACGAAGCCAATCGTAAGCAACGGAAGGCTCAGCCAAAAAGTCTCCATCAGCGTATGCCGGAATAATTGGATCACTATTTCAGGAGTCATCGAGAATAGAAGCTCCGCGTCATATAAATGAAGATTGGCATACAAATAAAGATTGGCATCACACTGAATAAGAGCTCGGCATCACGTCGAATAAAAGCTCCGCATGAGGGAGCCGATCACCAGATTCCATCCATCCACCAGCACAAACAAAAGGATCTTGAACGGGGCGGAGAGCATGATCGGAGGCAATTGCACCATGCCAATGGAGAGGGTCACCGACGCGACCACCAAATCGATGATCAAGAACGGCAGGAAGAGAACCGCCCCGATCTGGAAGCCGGTTTTCAGTTCGGAAAGAACGTAGGCCGGCATCAGCACCGTCAGCCCAAGCTCGGACCGATCCCGCGGCACGGGAGTATGAGAAATGTCTAGAAAGAGGCGCACGTCTTTTTCGCGGACATAACGGAGCAAGAAGGTCTGCAACGGTTGCGAACCATCGCTCCAGGCCTGTTGCCAAGTTACCTGGCCAGACTCGAGCGGCTCCCACCCTTTGTGGTACATTTCCGTCACCACAGGCTGCATGATAACCAGCGTCAGAAACAGAGCCAGGCCAATCAGAACCTGATTGGAGGGTGTTCCCTGGGTACTCAACGCTTGTCGGAGGAAGTGCAGCACCACGGTTATGCGGAGAAAGGGAGTTACGGACATAATCACCGCCGGCAGAATGGCCAGCAGGGTGAGCAGCACGATGATTTGCATCGGAACGCTCAAAGACAACGATCCCCTGGAAGGAGCGACCGAGACTCCCAGGAGTGGGCTGGCGCTTTGGGCCGCCAGTGCGCCGGCCAGAACCAACACGGCAAGGGAACAGAGTAGCAAGCGCTTCATGTGGATACTTCCTTCCGCTTGCGGTCGTCCTCGGGCGCGTCGCCGAGGTAGGTAATTCCCCCCGGATGGAGAGCTAATATCAGATTCCGATCACCCACCCGGATTACGTGAATGGAGTGCTGCGCGGTCAGTGGCAATTTGCCGCGCGACTCGAGCGTTCCCGACACGGGCTTAGCTCGCCGCATCCCGGTCCAGCCTCTCTTCCGCAGAAACCATAGCGCCGTCCACAACAGCGTGAAGACTAGGAGTAGTGCGAGCGACTGTTGAGCAATATCCATAGGCGCGGAGCAGCTATTCCTCCTGACGGAAGTCGGTAATTCGAACACCCACCGTGTCCTCGATGATCACAATTTCGCCATAGCCGATTAGTGTCGTGCCCACCAGAATGTCGATGTTGTCCCCAGCGGAGCGTGCAATGCGTATCACGCTCTCTGAGCCTAGCTCCAGGATTTGCGCGATGGTCATGACACGGCGGCCCAGTTCCACTTCGATGTCCATGGGGACATCGGCGAGATCGGCGATCTGTTCGAGAGGGGTCACGATTTGAATCTCACTTGATTAAATTAATGGTGTCCTGACTCAGTTCATCAATGGCATCGATCACCTTGGAATTGGCTTCGTAGCCTCGCTGATAGACGATCAGGTTGGTGAATTCGGTGGCGACATCGACGGTGGACGATTCCACCGCGCCGCCTTGCACGGTTCCGCGTCCTCCGGTTCCTGGAAGGCCCACCGCGGGAAGCGCCGATAGGGCACTCAGCTCATAGTTGTTGTTGCCTACTGCGAGAAGGGAGTCCGGATTTCTAACGGTGGCCATGGCCAACTGGCCCACCACGGTCTGCTGTCCGTTGGAAAATTGCGCCAGAACCTCACCGTTGGTGCTTATGCCGACAGTGGTTAATTGGGCCGCCGGTGAGCCGTCCTGCGAAACCGCCGATACAGAGGATGGCTGGGCAAACTGGGTGAGATCGGGCGTTGTACCGTTATAAAGGTTCCAATTCACTGTCATGTCCGCCGCCCCGTCCGCCAAGCCGGTAATGGCTAATTGGGGCGAGGGATCAGTTGCCGCCGGCGTTGTCAATACGCCACTGGAATTGAAGTTGATGCTGCCGGTCAGCGGCGTGGAAGTGCCACTGGCGTAATCGGCGGCTGGAATGGAGAGAGAGTAGTCCCATTGGCCGGCGACGGTGGGGTCCTCTGTAAACGTCGCAGTCACTACATGTGAGTTGCCCAGCGAATCGTACACGGTGACAGAGGTTGCGAAAGTTGCGTCGGCGCTCCCAGGCGTCGCGGCCGCATCCAAATTGAGACTCAGCGACATATTCTGGGTAACCACCGGCGGTTGCACGGTCCCGGTCGGGATGGTGATGTTGCCGGGAGGTGCGTTGGTGTTCAAAACCCCGTTCACTTCCGTCCAGCCCTGCACCACCTGGCCGGTCGCTGTTTCGAGGTTTCCGTTCTCGTCGGTCTGAAAGTTACCTGCGCGCGTGTATTCGGTGGACCCATCCGGTCCCTGAACCAAGAAAAAGCCGGCTCCTTGGATGGCCGCATCGAGGGTGCCTCCGGTGGTCTGAATGGCTCCCTGGGTGAACAGCGCCTCGGTAGTCGGAGTGCCAACACCGAATCCAACTTGCGTATTTCCGAGGCCGGCGCTTATGGACTGAGTCACCAGGTCGTGGAAGGAGACCTCGCTGGCCTTGAACCCGATGGTATTGAGATTCGCCAGGTTATTGCCGGTTACCGAGATGGCGGTTGAAAAGGCCGAGAGCGCCGAAAGTGCGGTCGAAAATGACAGAGGCATGCTTGCTCCTTATGAATTGGTCGTTCCTGTTGTGGGCTGCTGTGTGGTTGCGGCGTCGGCAGTCAAGGTGCTGTTGATGCTGTCCAGATCCGTGCGCATCTGAATCTCCTGTTCGAGCGAGCTGAACTGGGCCAATTGGGATACAAACTGGGTGCCGTCTTGTGGCGCCGTGGGATCTTGATTCTGCAGTTGCGCCACCAACAACTGCAGAAAGGTCTGCTCGCTTGCTAACGAGTTCAGCGCCCCAGTGGTCGACTGCGATGAGGACTGGGAGCCCGATGACGCCGGTGGCGTGGTCGTTCCACTGCTTGCCGTGGGCGTCATGATTTCTCTCCCTCATAGGTCCACGCGCTCGGCGCCGAAACCGTCTCTTCGTATTCGTTCTTCCAACGTCCTGGCTGTCGCTGGTTCGATTCCTGCTGCCCCTGCCGCTGGCCCTGTTGGCCTCCCCGGCCATGCGAATCGTCCGATTGACTCTGGCTGTTGGCGGAACTGGAAAGCTCCCTGACCGCCGCCGACTGCGGCGTAATTGGCGTCCAGGACTCGGTCCTGAATCCCTTGTCTTCCAAGCGGCCCGTTAGTTCCCCCAAGTTACTCTGCAGGGATTTCGCCAAATCCGGGTCCGCAGTGCGCACCGCCACCTGGATCCTGCCGAATCGAGCGGCCACTTGCACGTCTACGTTGGCCGAATCTGCCGCCAGCCGGAACGAAATCTCGCGGAGCGGTTGCGGCGGGACCGCGCTCGTGGTTTCCAGTTCTGGTGAGGCTGTCGAGGACGGCCGCGCGGCAGCTGATAACTCTGTTTGATTCTGCGTTGAAGTATGCGCTGCGCCACCCGGCAATGCGCCGCGCTCCAGCCAAACTCCCGCGACTGCGCGATCTCCGGGTTGACCGGCATTTTGAATTTGCGGAATCTTATCGTTCGGTTGAATCCTTGACCCCTTCCGGTCGGATTCGGAATCTACCGAGTCGTCATCCATCGTTTTTCCTGGATTTTCCGGACGTGTTTCCTGAGTTGCAGGCAGACTGCCTGATCCCACCACCCGCGCTCGCGGGGGCGCCGCTAAATCCGCGCCGGCTTCCTCCAACCCAGGATTCGGCGGCGTCGAAGCCTCCAATCGCACAGAGGTCTCGGGTGTGGATCCGGCTGGTGTGTCCAGATCTTCTTGTCTGCGGACCTCTTGAGAAGAGGAAACCGGGGCGGGCTCCATTGCGGGAGGCTCGGCGGTCGCCGCCGGAGCCATGCTCGTACTAACGCCTGTTAATTGAGCATCGATTTCGCTGGTTTTAGCGCTGGCTTCCAAGGACGGCGCAGTACCTGAATGAACGTTCGCTGGGCGAATCGGCACCGATGTTTCAGACCGGGGCCCTGCTCCTCCCGCAGCTGGGGAAGGGGTGCCAGGAGAGGGCGCCGGAATCGATTGTAGTGAAGAACTAGAATGCGCAAGCTCGCTGACCGCAGAACCCGCCTTAGCTATCTCCGGCAATATCTGTGCCTTCGTGGCACCGGTGGAGTCCGGGCGGGGAGTGATCTCGCTTAACGCTGGCGACGGGCTGGCTCGCGTGGCTGCTGCACTTATAGTCGGATTTCTCGAGCCTGAATCAGAGGACAGGCTCGGAGGCCGTGGAGGGGTATTCATCATCGCTGCAGGCATCGGGTCAGCATGCGTGCTCGCCGGTTCCCAGGTCAGCCGAAGAGCGAACGCTACGTCGTGCGCGGCACTGGGAGGGTAGTCATTCTGGCTCGAAGTCAGGGACGTACTCGTTGCCCCGAAGCTCCCCAGTACAAGCGGTTGGGGTTGCGTCCTGGCGCTCGAGACCAGAGCTTCGCCGTTGCTTGGCGTTGGATGGCTTTCGCCGGCCAAGCCGCCGCCCTGAATCTCACTGCTTTGAATCAAAACACGGCTTTCTGCTATCGTTGCTGGCGGCATGGTTTGCAACAGTGCGGCCCGCAGCCCGGCGTCTGTTATATCTCCCCTCCTTTCCGTTTTTCCGGTCGTGGTAGCCCCGGGGAGCAATTTAGCGCCCGGCCGCTGAAACGGCCGGGCGGGGGCCACGTCGCGTGTTGCCGTTCCACTTTGATCGAGAAGCCCATTCAGCAAGGACAAGAACCCAGCTAGCTTCTGCGCGGACAGCCCGGGGAGAGAAGCCGCACCGGCGCGCCTTAGCCCTGCTGGACTGATGGCTGAGTGAGGGAGCTCAATCGTGGCGACATTCACGTCTTTGCGGAATGCATCCGCCGGGCCAATTAGGCTACTTGTGGGTTCAATGATTTGCAAAAGAGCGCAGTGATGCGAATTTGGCACAAATCCCGTTTTGACACATTCTTGCCTCTCGAAATGGCGACCTTAACGTACTTATCGTAAGGATTTTCCTGACGATGAAGCGAATTTCCGAGCGGGCAGTCAATTGCTTTTGTTTTGTGGCGACAAAGAACGCAATTATGGACGCATTGACAGCAGCCGCAGCTAGCGGAATTCGGGCCAGGATCGAGAGCCTGGACATGATGGCCAATAATCTTGCCAACTCGTCGGCGGCTGGCTTCAAATCAGATCAAGAGTCGTATGCTCTTTATATATCCGCCGAAGCAGCCGATTCTCCGGAGGGCACGAATCCAGCCATCCTGCCCGTAGTGCAAAATCGCTGGACCGACTTCTCGCAGGGAACTCTACTTCCAACCAGTAATTCGACGGACTTGGCGCTGAATGGCAAAGGGTTCTTTGTAGCGCGCACGCCGTCGGGACCTCTCTATACCAGAGGTGGCAGCTTTCGATTTTCGCAGACCGGCCAGCTTCAGACCGAGGAGGGCTACGACCTGCAGGGAACCGATGGGAAGCCCATCTTACTAGATAGCTCCAAGGCATTCGAAGTGATGCCAGACGGAACCGTGCAGCAAGACGGTCAGCCAGTGGCGCAAATCGCGGTGGTCAATTTCGACGACCCCAAGGCGCTGACAAAGCGCGGAGGCAACTACTTCAAAAGCACTGCATCTAAGATCCCAAGTCCGGCCACGGAAGTGGAGGTCCGGCAGGGGCAGGTGGAGAAGGGCAACGGCGATTCGACGCACGCGGCGTCGAGTATTGTGACCATCATGCGGCAATTTGAGGCCCTGCAGAAGGCGATGGCGATTGGGGCCGACATGAACCGGCGTGCGGTGGAAGATGTCGCTAAGGTCAGCTCATGACGGCTAGGAATTTTACCGGCTGCAGCGACTCCGCAATGGAACGAACCTGCGGAAGAAAAGGGAGAAGAGAATGATTCGAGCTCTGTACAGCGCGGCTAGCGGGATGAACGCGCAGCAAACCAACATCGACAACATAGCCAACAATCTTGCAAACTCTAGCACCAACGGATTCAAGATGAGGAGGGCGCAGTTCCAAGACTTGATCTATCAGAGCCTGGTACAACCCGGCGCCGCCGCCGGAGCGCAGACCATTGTTCCGAGCGGTCTGCAAATCGGATTGGGGACTAAGACGGCCTCCAACGAGATTATATTCTCCCAGGGCAACTTTCAGGAAACTGACAATCCTTTAGACCTGACCATTCAAGGCAATGGATTTTTTCAGGTGCTGCTGCCGACCGGCCAGACAGCCTATACGCGCGACGGAGGCTTCGAACTCGATAACAATGGCAATCTGGTCACGTCTAGCGGTAATCTTGTCCAGCCCCAGATCACCATACCCTCGCAAGCACAAACCATCACGATTGCCGGTGACGGTACTGTCACTTATACGCAGCCCGGGCAAACCGCCTCGTCGGTGGCGGGACAGATTCAACTGGCCTTGTTCCCCAACCCAGCTGGTCTGAATAGCATTGGGCAGAACCTGTTTGAGCCCACGGACGCATCCGGGAATCCTACGGTCGGCAATCCGGGGGGGCAGGAAGGTCTGGGCAGTTTAATGCAGGGCTACGTAGAGGGATCGAACGTGAGCGTGGTGGAAGAGTTCATCAACATGATCGTCAGCCAGCGTGCCTACGAAGCGAACTCCAAGGTGGTAAAAGCGGCGGACGAAATGTACCAGCAGATCAACAACATCACCCAATGAGAAGCGTCGCTATCCTCGCAGTTGTCGGTGGTTTGGCTCGCGCCGCCTGTGTTGCCGTACCATCCGGCAATATATTGGCCCGAGACCTCTCCAGAGCCATACCGATGTTTCAAGCGCTCGATCCGGACACAATCCTCGGGTTCGCGCCGTTTCCGGGAGTCGTCCGCTTGCTGTCTTCGCGCGATGTGGTCCTCACCGGCCGCCGCTACGGCCTTGCCATCCCCGCTGGAGAAACGGTTCCGAGCGTGTGTGTCGAGCGCACGGTTCGTCATCTTTCGAATGAGGAAGTGAGGGCGGCCCTGCTCTCAGCCCTCGCTATCGCCGACGTACGGCTCGAAGTTCTGGAATTCAGTAACCAGCCGTTCCCTCCAGGCCGGCTAGAATTTCAACGCGCAGGCTTGAACAAGCCGCCCGAAAACAACGCGGAGACATCCGTGATCTGGCGAGGGAAGCTGATATACGACGCGCAACGCAGTCTTGCGGTGTGGGCGAGGGTCAGAATTTCGGTGGACGCTGAGATACTCGTTGCCACGGAGACCATCCCCAAGGGCGCTGTGATTCGCGCCGAGCAGCTCGCGACAACCCGTGTACGACAATTCCCAGTACTAGAACTCGCTCGTGCGCCATTGGTAATCGTCGGAAAAATTGCGCGCCGCACGCTCGCTGCAGGCCAGCCGATTGGCCCGGACGCTCTGGACGAGCCCAAGGACGTGCTCCAGGGTGAGACGGTGCACGTGGAAGCAATCGACGGCGGAGCGAGTATTCGTTTCGACGGCATCGCACAATCGTCGGGCCTAAAGGGCGAAATGGTTACGGTCCACAATCCATCGAGCGGACGAAATTTCCGGGCTTTGATCGCAGGACGGGAACAAGTGGTAGTACGAGGAACACTGTGAACCGCGCCAGAATTGAAGGAGTGAAGTTCGCCGCATTGTGGATGGCGCTTGCGGCGACACTGTTTGCCGCGGGCAAGAAGACTCCTACGCCGCCGCCGACGCTGGATCAGCACGTTCAGGAAGTGAACGAACGCTTTCGCCAGTCGGCGAGCGCGACGCCTGGTTCTTTGTACTTGCCGGCTGGACGCTTGGCTGACAGCGTTCGAGACGTGCGCGCCAGCCAAGTGTATGACTTGGTCACCATTGTGGTCTTGGACAACTCCTCAGCGGTTTCCACCGGCGTTACCAATACGGCTCGAAAGTCGAGTGTGGCCGCTTCGGTGACTTCTTTGGCGGGCCCAAAGAGCCCGACCGGCGCGCTGGCAAATCTCGCCAACGGCTCCAACAATACGCAACTGCAGGGGCAAGGTACCACCAGCCGTGGGACTACCATCTCCACCAACGTGACGGCTGAGGTGACAGCAGTCCTGCCGAACGGCAACCTGGTTGTTAAAGGACAGAAGGATATCGCCGTCAACGGAGAAAAACAAGTCATTACGATCCAGGGCATCGTGCGTCCAGATGACCTCAGCCCCGTGAATGAAGTGGTTTCGGATCGCGTGGCGAGGATGGAGATTCTGGTCAACGGAAAAGGTGTGGTCAATGATGCCGTCAAGCGGCCATTCGTGCTGTATCGGCTGCTGTTGGGGCTGCTTCCGTTCTAACGCTATGAATTGCAGCAAACTATTGTGCCTTCTCGCGATGATGCCGCTCGGGGCGGCGAACGAGCGAACGCGGCTCAAAGACCTCGTCTCGATAGAGGGGGTCCGGGACAATCAACTGGTTGGATACGGGATTGTGGTCGGCTTAAACGGAACGGGCGACTCGCGGCAAACCGTATTCTCCGCCCAAAGTCTGACGAACCTTCTGCAGCGAATGGGGGTGGTGGTCTCGCCCACCCTGATTTTGGTGCGCAATACGGCGGCTACCATCGTGACTGCTGACCTGCCGCCTTTCGCACAACCGGGAACCAGGATCGATATCTCGGTGGGCGCAGTAGGCGACAGCACCAACCTGCAAGGCGGCATCCTGGTTCTGACGCCGTTGAAAAGCTCGGATGGACAAGTGTTTGCGGTTGGGCAGGGCTCGGTGGTCACCGGCGGCTTCGTCGCGGGAAAGGGCGGCAACACCAAGGGGCTCAATCACCCCACGGCCGGGCGCATCCCCAACGGCGCGATTGTCGAGAAACTTGCACCTTCGGTTGCTCCCCAGCGGCATATCAAATTACAATTGCGCCGCGGGGATTTCATCACTGCGTCCCGAATCATGATCGCGATTAACGAAAAGTTCGGCAGCGCGACAGAACATCCGGCACACGCCGACAACTCCGCGCTTGTTACCGTGGATATGCCGGCAGCTTACACTTCCAAGACCGTCGAGTTCCTAGGCGACCTCGAGAACGTATTGGTGGAAGCAGACCGACCCGCGCGGATCGTGATCGACGAACGCACCGGCACCATTGTCATGGGCAAAGACGTCAGAATCGCACCTGTGGCGATTCTGCATGGCGTGCTGACGGTGCAGATTCAAACCAACCTGAACGTATCGCAGCCGCCTGCGCTCTCTTCCGGGCAAACTGCCGTAACCCCGGCGGTCACCGTCACCGCCAACGAGGCGACGGCTAAGAATATTGTTCTGCAACAAGGGGCAAGCGTCGAGGAACTGGTCCGGGCCCTGACGGCGATCGGATCCACAGCGCGAGATATTATCGCGATATTGCAAAATCTCAAGGCTGCGGGAGCCCTCGAGGCCGAAGTGGAGGTGCTCTAACTAATGTCGATACACTCGGCTTCGGATCTCTCGATGATTCGCCCCGCACCGGCGCTCTCTATTGCCGCACCCTCGCTGGGCTCCCCCCGCGGGTCTAAAGACACACCCGAGAAGATCCAGAAGGCCGCCACGGACTTTGAAGCCCTGTTGATCGCTCAGATGCTCAAGTCCGCGCGGGAGTCGGGTGGCGGCATGACGGGCGACGCTGAGGAACAGGATGAGACGAACTCGACCCTGCTGGAACTAGGAGAGCAGCAACTGGCGCAGGCCTTATCCAGCAGCGGCGGACTGGGAATCGCTAAAATGGTGATCGCGGGGTTGACGAAAAATGCGAATCGATGATCTGAATCGCACTCCTGTCACATCAGGCACAGAGAAGTCCGGACAATCGGCTCAGCAGCGCTCTGCCGAAAGCGACGCGGTAGCCGGCTCAAACGAGGACCAAGCCGAAGTGTCTCATCTTGCGCAATCCCTGGCTTCGGCGGATCCAAGTCGAATCGAACAGCTTCGCCTGCAAGTGGAATCGGGGAGCTACGAAGTTTCGGCGCAGAGCGTGGCAAATGCGCTGATCGATGCGCATCTCAAGGAGTAGTGAAGCGCCTTTTGTGAGACCAGTACCGCGCATTACCCGCCCGGAATAGTGCCGCTTATCGGGCCACGGGATAGGATTCACTCGCTGACGCGTCGGGTAAGAACATATCGCCGTTCGACAAGCTACGCTCGACCGGAGCGGGGGCGCAAGCTTTCCAGGCTTCTGCGAGGCCGGACAGGAGGCCCTCCGCTTCGGCCAGGGGCGCTTCGATCTGCTTTGTGTTGGCCTCGATGAACAGCCGAATGATATACCCATACAAGCCGGCCAGGTTACGGCTGAGACTGCCGCCGGCTTCATGATTCAAGCAACCGGATAGTTCACTCACAATACGCAATGCCTTGTTAATTGCACGGGTCCGCGCGCGAATGTCCCGCTGCCGAAGATGCAGTCGCGCAGCAGCGATCGAATCCAGCGCGGCGTCATAAAGCAGTTGAATCAGCTTCAAGGGACTGGCGGCCAGAACTTCGTCGTCGAAATAGTTTTGATATCCGTGATTCCGCATTCTACTCTACGTATCGTCTTCCGATTGGATTACTTTTGCCGAAGTACCCAAGTCTTGCGCCAGCTGCAAAACATATTCCGGAGGTATTTGAGAGATAACTTCTTGCGTCGTACGGTCCACTACCCGGATGACCGCCCGATGCGTCTGGCGATCCAAAAGAAACTCCAGTTGGTTTTGCCCCAGCACGCCGCTCTCGTTTACCGAATTAGCCGCTTGTAGCAACTGCCTCCGCTGGGCAGCCTCCTCGACTGAAACCTGCGAGCCCTGCGAATAGGCGGCAGGTGAAGGCGCGGCTGCTTGGAGAGAAGTGATATTCATCTCAAACTTACCAAATGCTCAAACTCAAAAATTCACAAATGCTATGAACGTATCTGTTAACGCTCATCGGCAAAAGGAAACAAAGTTTGAGGAGAACGGTAAAAGGGTGTCGGCAGGCAAGAGCTACGCCAGGTTGAGAACCTTGAGCGTGGTCCCTTTATCGGCTTCGATCTTCTTTTGTAGCAACATGATGGCGTAGATCAACTGCTCCGGCCGTGGAGGACACCCGGGGACGTATACATCCACAGGGATAACCTGATTCACCGGAATCAGGGCGTAGTTGCTGAAAACCCCCGTTGAAGTGGCGCAGGCACCCATCGAGATCACCCACTTCGGTTCCGGCATCTGTTCATACAGGCGGCGGATCACCGGCGCCATTTTATTGGACACCCGCCCCGCGATGATCATCAGATCCGATTGCCGCGGCGAGCCCCGCATCACCTCCGCGCCAAAGCGCGAGATGTCGAACCGCGACCCGATCATCGACATCATTTCGATGGCGCAGCACGCCAGGCCAAACGACATCGGCCAGATGGAATTCTTGCGGCCCCAATTGATCGCCTTGCCAATGGTGGTGGTAATGATGCCCTCGGGAACGGCAGCAGCGTCCTCATTATCGATGCGCGCAAAAAGCTCGCTCGGAAGACTCGGTTGAAACTTGGGCTCACGATCCACGATCCTATTATCACATGCTAGAGCCAAAGGACACGGGCGTCAGTCAGAGCGCAGCGTCTCAAACCGATCCTCCCGACGCGCTGGAGATCGAGCAAGCCGCCCCCGCCTGGGGCATCGAGACCGATTACTGGGACATCTGGGGCAAGCAGCACCATGCTTCCGCGGAGCTGGAGACAGCCATTCTCCATTCGCTGGGCGTGGATCTGGGTTCTAAAGCCTCCCTCCATACGGCGATCGAGCGACGCAAACACCGGCAGTGGCGTTCGCCGCTTGCTCCCACCATCATCCTCACCGCCGATGGACCGAACGAGGTGGCGGTTTCGCTGCCGACAATACACGCCGACTCGCGTGCAACGCTCCGCATCCGGAAAGAGGATGGATCCGCGGTTGAACTGGAGATTGCGCTTGCCGACGCGCCGGTTGCCGAGTCCGTGGAATTGGACTCGCGGCCGATGGTGAGCAAGCGGGTTCGTCTTCCCTCCCCCCTTCCCCTGGGTTATCACGAGCTGTCGATCGAGATTCCCGGGGAGAACTCGCCTCCCTCGCGCCTGATTGTATGCCCGAGCCGCGCCTATGAACCAGCGTGGCTCGAGACCCATCACGCCGCCGGGCTGGCCATCAGCCTGTATGGACTGCGGTCCCAACGGAACTGGGGTTGCGGCGACACCACCGATCTGAAGGCTCTGACGGACTGGGTGGCCGAGCGCACCGGAACCAGCTTCATCGCCCTGAACCCGCTGCACGCCATCTCCAATCGCCAGCCTTACAACACCAGCCCCTATCTTCCCAACTCCATTTACTATCGCAATCCGATCTATCTGGATATCGAAGCCATTCCCGACTTCGCCTCTTCGGTGCGAGCCGCCGAATTATTCCAGTCTCCGGCGGTGCGGAGTGAAATCGCCGCGCTGCGCGACGCCGAACTAGTGGAGTACGAGCGAGTGTACGCTTTGAAGCTTCGTTTTTTGAAACTATTGTTCGAAGGTTTTCTGAACGAGTGGCGCGACAACACGCCCCGCGCGGGCGAGCTGAAAAAGTATATCGAGGGCGAGGGCAACCTGCTCGATCGCTTCGCCGTGTACTCGGCGCTGGACCAGGCCATTCATAAGAAGTGCCCCGATGTCTGGAACTGGAAGAGCTGGCCGGAAGAGTACCAGAATCCCGCATCCGCCGCCACGCAGGAATTTGCGCGCAAACACTGGCGCAGCGTGCTGTTTTACAAATATGTCCAGTGGCAATTGGATCTGCAGCTGGCTGCCGCTCAAAAACACGCGCTCGATCGCGGGCTGAGCATCGGTCTCTATCACGATCTGGCCCTGGCTACCGACCATCTCGGCTCCGACCTGTGGGCCCACCGGGAATTCTTCGTGGCCGGGTGCCGGGTGGGCGCGCCGCCCGACGGGTTTTCGCCCAAAGGGCAGGACTGGGGATTTCCGCCGCCCAACTCGGACCGCCACGCCGAAGACGGGTACTGCCTGTTCGCCGAGTCCATTCGCAAGAACTGCCGCCACGGCGGGGCGCTGCGCATCGATCATGTCATGCGATTCTTTCGCCTGTACTGGATTCCAGACGGCATGGAAGCCACCGACGGGACCTATGTGCGGGATCGCTATGAGGCGCTGCTTTCCATCCTGGCGCTCGAAAGCGTGCGCAACCAGGTGATCGTCATCGGCGAGGACCTGGGCACGGTGCCCGAGGAGGCGCGCGCGGTGTTGCGCCGGTTTGGAATATTGAGTTATCGCTTGCTGTATTTCGAACACGACAGCGACGGAGGATTCCGTTCGCCGGAAGAATATCCCCGCGATGCGCTGGCCTCGGCTACAACACATGATCTGCCTACGCTAGCCGGCTTCTGGATCGGCAAAGATATCGAGGCTCGGCGCGACGCCGGGCTACTGAAGGATGACAATACGTATCGGAGCATGCGAGCCGACCGGGGGCGCGAAAAGCAGAAGCTGCTGGATCGGCTTATCGGCCTGAAACTGCTGCCGGACTGGTTCCCACGCGATGCAACGCAGGTGCCCGAACTGGTGGGCGAGCTGCACAACGCTATCGTCGGATTCCTCACATCGACGCCTTCCAAGCTGATGGTGCTAAATCAAGAAGACCTGCTCAAACAGACCGAACAACAGAACCTGCCGGGCAGCACAAGCGAATATCCCAACTGGCGCAGGAAGATGAAATGCACGGTGGAGGAACTGTGGACTTCGGCCGAGATTCGAGACTTCGCGCTGATGTTTCGTTCCTGGCTGGAACGAACGGGCCGGCTGAATCAGGCGAAATAGTCTTTCACTTTATCGAGCAGACCCTTTTCGTGCGGCTCATTTTCTTCGGGAAGCGTCTCGCGCAGCTGTTCGAAAAGCTTGCGCTGCTCGCGCGTCAGCTTGCTCGGCACCTTCACGTCCACCTGCACGAACAGGTCGCCCCGGCCGCTGCCCTGCAAGCGCGGCACTCCCAGGTTCTTCAGACGGATGCGCGATCCGGTCTGAACGCCTTCGGGGATTTTGATCTGCTCCAGACCGTCGAAAGTCAGCAGATTGATCTCGGTTCCAAGCACGGCCTGCGCCACGTTAACGGGAACAGTGCACAGCAGATCGTCGCCCTGGCGTTCGAAAATCGGATGTTCCTTCACCTTGATTACGACGTAAAGGTCGCCCGCCGGACCGCCGTTAAAGCCGGACTGCCCTTCGTGGGCGAGCTTCAGGTGGGTACCCGAGTCGACGCCCGGGGGAATGGTGACTTTCAGCTTGCGCTCGGTGCGAACCTGGCGCTCGCCACGGCATTGCGTGCAAGGACGCCGCACGATCTGGCCGCGCCCGCCGCACTGCGAACAGGTACGGCGAATCTGGAGGAAGCTCTGCTGATAAACTACCTCGCCGCGCCCGTGGCACATCGGGCAGGAGACTAATCCATCCGTTTTCTCGGCGCCACTGCCCTGGCAGCGCGAGCAAAGATCCATGCGCGGCACCTGAATCTCGACGCTCAGCCCGCGAATGGCGTCTTCGAGCGACATTTCCAGGTCGTAGCGCAGATCCTCGCCGCGCTGGGCGCGATTGCGCGCGCCACCCCGCCGGCCGGCGCCACCAAAAAGATCGCCAAATCCGAACAGATCGCCCAGAATATCGCCGAAATCGGTGAATGTGGAAGGATCGAAACCTTGCGCGCCCATGCCCTGGAGCCCCGCATGGCCATAACGGTCATAGGCGGCGCGCTTTTGGGGATCGCTCAGAACGCTGTAGGCCTCGGCCGCTTCCTTGAAACGCTCCTCGGCATCCTGATCGTTGGGGTTACGGTCCGGGTGATACTTGAGCGCCAATTTGCGGTAGGCGCCCTTCAGCCCCGCGTCGTCACAGTCGCGGCTCACACTCAGGATTTCGTAGTAGTCGCGCTTGGTGGCGTTCATTTCTTTTTAACCGCTACCTTCACCATGGCCGGCCGCAAAAGCCGCCCTCGAAAATTGTACCCCGGCTGGTACTCATCCAGAATAGTTTGCTCTTCTACATCGCCGGTCTCCACCATATCGACGGCATGGTGAACGTGGGGATCGAATTTCTGTCCCTTCGTGGTAATCGTCTCTAATCCCAACTTCTTTAGTGAGTCCGCAAGACGCTGGTAAATCAACTCCATGCCGCGCGCGTACACCTTGTCGGCGGTCTGGGTCTTCAGGGCCCGTTCAAAATCGTCCAGAATCGGCAGAATAGCACGTACGCTGTCGGAATGGGCGAATTCCAGCACCTCCGACTTCTCGCGCTCGGCCCGGCGGCGGAAATTGTCGAACTCGGCCTGCCGGCGCAGCAGGCGGTCCAAGAGCTCCCGGTTCTCGTCGATTAAGCGATCCCGATCGGCGGTCAGTGCTTCCAGGCTGGAAGCGGGCGCGCCTGCCTCGGCGGGTGGATCCGTCACCGCGTTTGCACCCGTGGCAGTTGCGCTTTCAGTGGCATCGACAACGGGCTCCTTCATATCCATACTTCTAGTTTAGTTGATCGGTTCGAAGTGAAAATTAAACCGGCAGGCTTCCGAACGCCTGGCCCACATGATAAACCGCGGACATGGCCTTTCCGTAGTTCATCCGCATGGGACCGAGCACGGCGATCTTGGCCGAAAGCCCGCCCGCGAGTGAAATCGAAATACCGATGAGAGACAACTCCCGCATGCTGGGATGCACATCGGCCAGCCCTACGTGAATGGCCAGCTCGCCCGCGGGCTGCTCCAGGAAGCGGTCCAGCAACTGCAGGATGCGCTTCTTCTCTTCCAGCGTGTGGAACAGCTCACGCAGCTTTTCGCGCGTCAGGTGCAGATCCAGGCCTACCAGATTGCTGGCGCCTTCCAGATGAATTTCCGGCGCCACTTCGATATCCAACAGGCCCTTGGAGTACAGTTCGTTGAGCCGCTTCAAAATCGCATCGTAGGCCGCGCTCTGCTGCTGCAAGCGCCGCTCCAGCTCCGCGTGGATCTCAGAGAGTATCCAGCCGCTGAAATTGCGGTTGATGTAATTGCGAATGGATGCCAGTTCGTCGTGCGAGACGTTCTCATCCACCGCCACCACGCGATTGCGAACCATACGGTCCCGCGTCACGACGATCATCAGCACCCGCTGGTCCGCCAGTGCAATCAGTTCGATCTGGTGGAGCGTCTGGCTGGAAGCGGGGATGGCGGCGGTGATTCCCACGCTATGCGTCATTTCGGTCAGCATGTGAGACGAACGTTCCACGCGGCCTTCCATGGTGGCCACCTGGCTGAGTTCCGCGCGCATGCGCTGTAACTCGGTGACAAGCACCCGCCCGCGCGCGAGCGACTGCACGTAGCTGCGAAAAGCCTTTTCCGTGGGGATGCGTCCGGCCGACGTGTGGGGCTGGGAAAGATAGCCGTTCTCATAAAGATCGGCCATCACATTACGAATGGTTGCCGGGCTCAGGTTGTCGGTGCGTTGCTTAGCAATGGTACGCGAGGCTACAGGTTCGCCGGTCTGAATGTAAGACTCGACGATGGAATGCAACACGTCCTGTTCGCGATGGGTCATCTGAGTGAAACGCTGCGGCCAACCCTACTGATTTGATTGTAAAAGGCTTTGCCTATTTGGTCAAGCACTTGCTGCGGACTGCCGGAGTGCGGCGATGCGTGGCGCGCGGCTCTTGGGGCTGTCCAGACTGAAAGATCGGGCATCGCCCAGTTGCTGACGTATAAAATCTTCTGTGCGCGTCACTGCTTCTTTGAGGGCTCCGTCCTTCTTGACGAACGCCACCCAAGCTATTGATTCTGTTGTCTGATCGTATTCCCATAGGCCAACGATACGCCCCCGGTCAACGATGGGGTGGCTGGGAAGATCGGTGAGAGAGCCTAGATTTTTCATGCCGCTGTTCACCAGGACCTTACGTTTAAGATCCTTGGTTTCAAGGGTGCTTTTGAAATCGTTTCTCAACAAGAACAACGAATCGATGCTGCCGAGAAGTGAGTAACACTGCTCTTTGGGCGGTTTGAAAGCATCGAACTCGGCGCGATCACCGGGTAGGAAAAAGCGCTGATCATCGGAGGCGATTTCGACGAGTTCCAACTTCAGCGGTTCGAGAGCAGCCTTGGTTGCTTTCACGCCGAGTCCGGAGAAGGTTTGGAAATCCGCAACGGACGCCGGGCCGATCCAGCCGAAATATTTTCGCGCGAGTTCGGTGTGAACCTCCTCTGGCGACAGTCTGAAACCGCGCAGGGGGTTGGGGCGCCACAGAGCGTATTGATAGCGTTGCTGATCGAAGCGTCCGTTGGTGGGAACGCGGCGAATGTCGCCCGATTCCTGCAGCTTGCCGAGTGCAACCGGGAGCGTGGTGGTGAGTCCCTTCTTCTTGCCTTCCGGACCGAGGTTGCGGACCGCTTTTCCGCAGGCTTCGCGCAGTCCGTCGGGATCGAGTGGGCTTTTCTCGAGGGCGGTGAGGACGGCGTCGCAAAGCTTGTCGATTTCCTTTTCGGTGACACCCAGCTTCAGCGCTGTTTTTATCTCACCGTCAAATCCCCGCCCGGCGGCGAGTCCAAGCGCAAAATCGGACGCGGGAAGTACGTACGTGCAGGCGCGAGCGCTGGGAAGTTCGTAGATCTCGAGGTTGGCGGCGTCCAAGTCGGCTTGCTCGCGAGTAATTCCAGCGCGAGAAAACAGAGTCAAATATGGCGACACTCCGCCCACCGAGCGGGCCCATCCGGCGCGGCGTAAAACTTCGGCGGAAGATTTTCCAGCGAGCGATCCGTCCAAGCCTTGACGGTGCGCGTACCAGGCGCGCTGTTTCGACGCATCCACCATGACGCCTCCTACCAATGCTGTTCGGTGGCAGCCGAGCAGTTCGACAAATAGCGGCTCTCGCCTTCCATGCGATCGAAAACCGATTGAACCGCGATCCGTCCCGGCCCCCACAAACGCAGCCAATAATATCGATTACTCCAACTGGACGCGCCCCAGCCGAATCCCAAGCTAAACCCCGCGCGGGGATGTTCGAAATGCAATTGCATCTGGACCGAGGGATCTTTGAAAATCAGCGCGGTGGGCTTGACCAGAATGGTCTGGCCGGGCGCGAGATCGCGCACGAATACATTGCCTGCGGCATGCAGCAGCAACAACCCCGGCGATTGCGGCGCGGAGAAGCGATCCATGAACATGCCCACCGGGTAGTGCGTTTCCTTCTCGTCGCCCGCTTGCGTGGTGTACCAGATGTTGGTGGAGAACCAGTCGTAGGCCACGTTGCTGGTGGCGAGCATGAACAAGTGCTCGCGCACATCCACCTCATCGCCCGGCTGCAACGGTAGCGCGATCATTTCGCCGGGCGCGTCGCGCGAGAATGCGATGTGGCCGGGACCTTGCGCCTGCATCATGATGAGCGGCATTCCTGCGAACATGCGCTTCCATCCCGCAGCCAGCGGCATGGTGGTGATGTTCAACTGCGGGTCTTTCCACAGCAGCACATGGTGCGTGAAGTAGATGCTGTCGGAAGCGGCAAGATTGACGTCGGCGACAGGAACGTACAGGCCTTCGATCTGGCAGAACGAATTGCCGAACTGGAGCTTGGCCATGTCCTTGCGTCCGGGCAGTTCGCCCCAGCCGGATTCGCTGCGGATGCTCGGAGCTTTCACCGTCGCGCCACAGCGCGGGCAGCTCAATTGAGCGGCCGAAATTTCCGCGCCGCACCAGGGGCAGGCGGTGGGAGCAATCGTAGATACTGGCGGCACGGGAGTGCGAGGCGGGGGCTGCACGGGCTGCGAGCGTTGAATGGGCACCGCGGGCTCGGCCGGTGTTGGCACAGGAGCCGGGGCGCGCTGGACCCGGCCGCCGCACGCGGTGCAGAAATTGGCGCTGTCTGGAACTGGGCTGCCGCAGTTGGTGCAAAACATATTCGCTATTCCGTGTGGTGATGGACGTACATGGACTGAATGCCGATGCGCCCCGGCCCGGTCATGCGCGCCAGGCTCATGTTCGTGCCGCCAAAAAGTCCGCCGCCCAGCCGTTGGAACTCCACGTCCATGCTGACGGACGAGTCCTTGTAAAGAAACGCGCCCGGTTCCACCATGATGCTTTCGCCGGCTTTGAGTTTCCGCTCGAACACGTTGCCGTAGCCGTGGAGCATGACCAGGCCCGGGCTGTTGGTGGTCACGAAGCGATCCATGAACATGCCCTGGCCGCCGAACAGAATATTGGTGAGGCCCTTTACGCGCACGAACGAATAATCGATCTGGTGCGAGGCCAGCAGGAATGCGTGCTCGCGAACGTCGATCTCCATTCCCGGATGCAGCGGGAGCACCACCAGTTCGCCGGTTGCGTCGCGCGAAAACGCGATGCGGCCCGGTCCGGTGGCCACGCTGATGATGAACGGCATGCCGGCGAAGGCGCGCTTCAGGCCGCCCGGCAATTGCAACACGCTGAGCGGCACGTTGTCGTCTTTCCACAGCATGATGTGATGCTCGAAGAACACCGAGTCGTTCGCGCCCAGATGGATCTCCGCCACCGGGACGATTTCGCCTTCCACCTGGCAGGTGCTGGAGCTGAATTGGAACTCGGTCATGTCGCGGAGGCGCGGGGCTTCGCGCCAGCCGGACTCACTCACCAGGTTGCGAATATCCAGTGGAGCACCGCAGGCTCGGCAGGTGAGCGCGGTCTTCTCGTTCATGCTCTGGCACCACTGGCACTGGATTCGTTCGAGCGGCTCGGCCGGGGTCATCGAGTCATGGTAACAAGGGAGCCGCCCGAATCGCATCGAGGTATTGCTCGAAGTCGCGCAGGCCGGCGGGCGACCCGATTTCGTAGAAGCGCTCATGAACCTGAAAGCCCGCGAGCCGGCCTTCGAGACTCAGATGGTGGAACAACGTGGCGAGATCGGAGTGCGTTACATCATCGAAAAGATCGCGGCTAAAACAGGAAAGGCCGTAGTCGATATATTGCATGCCCGGCGCCGCATGCTTGTCGTACAGCACGACGCGCCCCGGCTGATAGATGACGTTGCTGCGATCCCAGCGGCCTTCGTTGCGAAGAACCGTCATCAGCGCGGGCTGGTCGGCGGCTTCAAACGCACGCCAGACGGGTGAGAACTCTACCGGCAGAAACGAATCGCCATAGATGACAAAGAATCGCTCGTCGAGCGCGCCCTGCTCGCGCGCCAGGCGCAACGCTCCCGCCGTGCCGCGTAGCTGCTCGCCCTCATCGACGTAGCGGATGCAGGGAACCGGCGGCGGCTCATCGGCCCAATAGCGCCGGATCATGTCGCCCTGATGACCGATGGAGTAGACCACTTCGGTAATGCCTTGCGCGGCGAGCCAATGCAACTGATACCAGGCGAAAGGGCGTCCGTACACGGGCAACAAGGTTTTCGGGCAAGTTTCGGTGAGCGGACGCATTCGCGTTCCCAGGCCGCCCGCGAGAATCACGCACTGCATAATGTTAATCCCGGGACAGCAGCTTCGAACCTTCGTGATCAAATTTGAAGCGAAACTCGCGCAGCCCTTCGTTCACCATGGCGCGGCGCAGCGCATCGCGATCGTTGGCGTAAAACAGCAGAAAGCCCCCGCCGCCCGCGCCTACCAGCTTGCCGCCGACGGCTCCATTTTCGCGGCCGATTTCGTACCAGCGATTGATGCCTTCATTCGTGGTGCCGGGCGAGCGCTCTTTCTTGTGCATCCAGTGCTCGTGCATCAACTCGCCGAAGCGCCGGGTGTTGCCTTGTTCGAGCGCGAGCTTGATGCATTGTCCGAGTTGCTTGGTGTAGTGCAGGTTTTCGAGCATCGCGTGGTCGCCGAGCTCGGAGCGGACCTTTTGGTCGTCCAGCACGGCTGAGGCATTGCGCGAATAGCCGGTGAAAAACATCATCAGACGTTCTTCCAGGTTGTAGAGCGTGGTGTTGCCGATGTTGAGCGGCGCGACGTTCACTTGCCCGTCTTCTGAGAACTCGAAGCAAGCCAGGCCGCCGAAAGCGGCGATGTACTGATCCTGTTTGCCGACCGGCTCCTGCAGAATGTCGATCTCGATCTTGCAGGCCTCTTCGGCCACCAGCGCCGGATCCACATATTTGCGCTTGAATGCGTGCACCGCCCGCAGCAGACCCACGGTGAATGCGCCCGAAGATCCTAGGCCGGTGCCGGCGGGAACGTCCGCCATGCTGACCACTTCGATGGGCGGACGGACATCGTGCATCCGCAGCGCTTCACGAATCAAAGGATGCCGGATGTCGTCCAGAGTCATGGCGTGTTCAAGCGCCGAGTATTTCAGGAAGTAGCCGCCACTGAAGGTTTCGTTGATGCCGACGTAGATATGCTTGTTGATAGCCGCTGAAATGACGAAACCGCCGAAGCGGCGATAGTAGGAAGGAAGATCGGTGCCGCCGCCGCCGATGGAAATGCGAAGGGGTGTGCGGGTGATGATCATCGAAGTTTGTCAAGCGGAATATCGGCGTTCCAGCGGCTAATCTGTAGGTAGACTCAGCGCAGGGCCGCGCTCGCCAGGATGCTCAGCTTTTCCCAGGTGGGGACGCGGATGCGTTTTTCGAGCACGTCGAAATTGGAACGCTCGATCCGGGCCAGCAAGCGGCGGTAAATCTCGATCAAGCGCCCACAGCGATGGACGGCTGCGCGGGTGCACCAGCCCGATCAAGGGCCGCGATTCGTCGTAATAGGCGCGCGCACGCTCGGCTTCGAAGCTCATCAGCCGCACGAAACGTTCATCGTGCTTCGCCAAGTCCGCGCCGAACTGGCGGATGTCTTCTTCGGGCAATATAAATCGCGGCCGTTTTCGCGGTCTTCGCGCACGTCGCGTAGGATGTTGGTGAGTTGAAACGCGATGCCGCATTTCTCCGCTAATGCCAACGCTTCGGGGGATTCAAAGCCGAAAATATGAATGATGGTGAGCCCCACCACGCTCGCCACCTGATAGCAGTAGCGATACAGTTCATCGAAAGTTTGAAGCTGCTTGGACTGCAAATCCGAGCTGACACCCTCGATCATTTCGTAGAAGTATTCGCGCGGGATCTGGTAGCGCTGGACGGTATCGTGAAAGGCCGGCCACAGCAGATTTTCGCCGTAATGGCCCTGAAGCGCGCGATCCAGATCGCACCGCCAGCGTTCAATGCCTTCGCGCGACGCTCCTTCGCCCTCGCTGATGTCGTCGCAATAGCGCATGAAGGCGTAGATGGCGCACATGGCGTCGCGCTGTTCACGCGATAAAAGCAGGAAGGAGTAATAGAAATTGCGGGCGCGGGTGCGGGCGATGCGGCGCGAGAAGGCATAAGACGCCTCCAGGCTTACAGCGCGTTCCACAAACTCCCAGCCAGCAACTGGACGCGCTCGAACTTGGAGATCGCCGGACGCCGCGCCAGCACGTTGTAATTCTGCTGCTCGATTTTTTCCAGCACCCGCATCCCGCCCCGGCTGAACAGTTCCAGATCGAAGGCCAGACGGCGGTCCACGGTTTTGATCAGCGGCAAACCTTCCAGGAAAAGCCGGCGCGCGACGTCGATGGCATCCCGCATGACATTCTGGAACGCAGGATTGAACGTGCCCGCGCCCAGATTCGCGACGCTGTACCCGTGCCGGGCGAGAAGATCGAGCGGCAAATAGACGCGATCTTTTTCCAGATCCACCGTTACATCCTGCCAGAAATTGGCGAGCTGTAGCGCGGTGCAGGTGGCGTCCGACATGCGGTCGCGCTCGGCATCGGAGTAACCGCACAAACGTAGCACCAGGCGGCCCACAGGATTCGCGGAACAGCGGCAATATCCGAACAGTTCCTCCCAGTTCGCATAGCGCGTGACGCGCTGATCCTGTTCGAAGGCGCTGATCAAATCCGCGAATAGTTGCTGGGGCAGATTATATTTCCGCACTGTGCCTTCGAGCGCGACAAACACGGGATGCTGGACACGGCCGGAGTACATCGCCTGCAACTCGTCGCGCCACCATCCGAGCAGACGCAAGCTTTCGGTCGGCTCGCCGATCTCGTCGCCTAAATCGTCCGCCCAACGGCAGAAGGCATAGACGTTGTAGAAGTCCTGATGCAGCCGCTTGGGCAAAAGAAAGCTGACGACATGGAAGTTTTCGTAGTGATGGGTAGCCAGCCAGCGCGTGTACTGCTCGGCTTCGGCCTGGGTATAAGTGCCGCTCAGCGCTTCGGCCGAGTTCACGTAGTCTTTCGGCGCGAGCAGGGTCACTAGGGAATAATAGCGGTCTTCATGTGACCGTTGTGGCTCATCAAGTGGCGCATCACTTCCAGCAGGTTGGTGAGCGGCTCCACGCGGTTGACGAAATCGCGCGCGGTGATCACGCCTCGGCTGACGAAATCCAGCGCCCGGCGGATGTGCGCCGGAGTGTGATGGAAGCTGGCTTTGCAGGTGATTTCCGAGTAGTGCAGCAACTGGGTGTCCAATTGGATTTTACTTTCGTTGGGGCAACCGCCGAAAAAGTTGACGATTCCACCCCGGCGCAGGGATTTGGCCGCCGTTTCCCAAGTCTCCGGATTGCCCACCGCTTCGATGGCGATGTCGGCGCCACGGCCGCCGGTGAGCTCGCGAACTATTTCTACCGTCTCATCCGGTTCGCCCGAAATGATCAACTCGTCAGCGCCCATGGCCGCGGCGCGATCCAACTGCGTCTTGCGGCGTCCCAGCGCCAGAACACGTGCGCCGTAGGCCTTCGCCAGCCGGACAAACATCAGGCCGATAGGACCCAACCCGATCACGGCCACGGTGTCGCCGGGACGCACGCAGGTCTCATCCAGCCCTCGCAGCACGCAAGCCAGCGGTTCCACTAACGCGGCGTCCTGATAAGTAACGTGGGACGGAATTTCGTACATATTCCCTTCCACGATGCGCGCCGGAATGCGAATGTACTCGGCGTAAGCGCCATTGTTGAACAACAAATCCTCGCACAGATTCTCGCTGCCGCGTTTGCAATAGAAGCACTCCAGACACGGCGCGGAATTGGCCGCGACGACGCGCTGCCCGACATGAAAATTATGGACGCCCCTGCCGGCCGCGACGATATCGCCCGCCAGCTCATGGCCGAACAAGGCGGGAGGAACGATCATGCGGGCATGATAACCACGGCGAAAAACCTTAACGTCCGTGCCACAGGTGAGCGCGGCCTGAACGCGTACTAGTACGTCGCCGTCGCCTATTCCGGGCACAGCCACGGACTCAATCTGCAAGTCCTCTTTGCCATACAGCACAGCGGCTTTCATTTGCGTCTGCACTAAGACCACCTTTGGGGTTGCACTATAATTTTCAATGATTTAGGCTCCGGATGCAACGCCAGGTCGATACCCGACGCGGATCTCGTTCAAAGGAAACCGGTGCGATACAAGATCCTCCACCGGCAAAGCGCCGCTAAATACCAGGTCGGCGGACTGTTTCTGTAGATCCACCGAGGCGCTGTACGATCCAAAAATATTTCTCTCGCCCACGCAGATGTCGGCGCCCGACAGCTCGATGCGTTCCTGGTGCGAAGTTTGCGCGAACAGCAGAATGCGGCTGCCGGGTCGCGAATAACAAACCGCCTGCTCGACAATGCCGGGCGCTGAAGCGGCGACAATCACCGAATCGGCTCCACGGCCGCCAGTCATGTCCATGACGCGCTCCTTCAAACCCGGGTCGCGCGGATCGAGCGCAGCAGAGGCTCCAAAACGTTCGGCCAATTCGCGGCGATACGGCATGCTGTCGGTGGCCACGATGGTCGCGCCGGAGCGCTTCGCGAGCGCGGTGAACAGAAGCCCGATCGGCCCTTGGCCCAGGATGACCACCACGTCTTCGGCCTTGGGGTCCAGTTGAACGACACCTTTCACGCACGTATTCACGGGCTCGACAAAGCACGCGCGGTCATAGGAGACGCCGTCCGGAATCTTCTCCACGCCGCGCTGGACAATCCAATCCATCACACGGACGTATTGCGAGAAGCCTCCGCCCGCCGGTTCGTAGCCGGCGGTGACGCCCACCTTCTTGTAGACCGGGCACTGGGCGTAGAGTTTGTGGCGGCAGTAAAAACACTCGCCGCACGGAATGTGATGGAAGACGATGACCCGGTCGCCAGGAGAAAATCCTCGCACTCCGGCGCCGGTGGCAGCCACCACGCCCGCGGTCTCATGTCCGAAGATGCGCGGCGGGGCGAGAAGATTGTATTCGATCTTCTTGAGATCGGTATGGCAGATGCCGCAGCTCTCCACGCGAATCAGCAATTCGCCCGGCCCGATGGCCGGAGTAGGCACCTGCTCTACCGACACCATGCTGTCGCCGGTGTAAACCGCGGCCCGCATCACTTGGGGCGGCGCGGCGACTAACTCAGAATCGAGCGTCGGCAATGAAATCCCCCAGCGCCTGGGCGGCGCGTTTTGTTCTCTTGTTCAATTTCATCAATTCTGGAAAGATTTTTGCGGGACTGCGCAAGGCCGCGGCCAGGATCTTCGCCCGGCTGAAGCGGCCATCACTGGATCGCATTTGGTTGAAATCCAAGCACAAGTTTTCGTTCCAGGTATCGGTTACCACGCGGACCGCATAAAAGGGAACGTTGTATGCTTGCGCCCGTTCGGCCACGGCGGAGGCTTCCATCTCCACGGCATCGGCGCCCGCCTGGCCCAGCTCCAGCTTTTCCACAGCCGACGATACGACGCGGTCGATGGAAAGTAGTTTCCCGGTCTTGAACGGCTTTGGGCTCGCTGGCTGCAGCGCGGGCGCGACCCCTACTACTTCTGAGGCGACAAAAATATCGCACGCGGCGAGCCAAGGCTGCAGGCCTCCGCAGAACCCGATGCTGACTAAACCATCCATGCTCTGATGCTCTTTCACCTTGTCCACTGCAAAACCAGCCAATTTCCGCCCCGGCCCGTTGGCCACCATAACCACCTGTTGCCCATTCAAGCGCCCCAGCCTTACAAAATCTACCGGCCAATCCGGGGTTGTGACGTCGTCGGCATGGACGAGCAATCCCTCCAACTCACGGCGCTCAGCAGCCACGAATACGAGCAATTACACGTAACCGTTTGCCCGGAACCAGTCCACCGCGCGCCGCAACGCGCCGTCCACCGGCCGCGGATTAAATCCTAGCTCACGTTTCGCCTTGTCGAGCGAAACAAACATCTTCTTGCGGGCCATTTTCACCGCGTCGATGGGCGCACGCGGTTCGTGGCCTGTCAAATTCGCCCAGCCCGTGCTCGCCAACCCCGCGGTATAAGCCACTGCGTACGGAATTCGCCAGCGCGGCGCTTCGCCACCACTGATGGCAGCCAGACGCGTCAGGATCTGCTGTAGCGTCAGGTTCTCGCAACCGAGAATGTAGCGCTCGCCGCTTATGCCCCGCTCGCACGCAAGCAAATGCCCCTCGGCGGTGTCGTCCACATCCACCAAATTCAAACCTGTATCGACAAAGGCCGGCAGGTCCCCTTTCAGATAGTCGACCAGGATCTTGCCGGTGGGCGTGGGCTTGAAATCGTGATCGCCGATGGGCGCCGTCGGATTGACGATCACCACCGGAAAACCCGACCGCGCAAACTCCAGCGCCACCTGCTCGGCTTCAAACTTGGATCGCTTATACGCCCCAGCCATCTGCTCGAAATCGACTCGCGTGTCCTCATTCCCCGGCCCGTCCTCGGGTATTCCAATGCATCCAACCGTACTCGTGTAAACGACGCGCTCCACACCCGCATCGCGCGCCGCCGTCAACAGGTTGCGCGTTCCTTCTACATTGGAGCGATAAAGTTCGGAGGGGTCCTTCGCCCACAGGCGATAATCCGCCGCCACGTGATACACCACGGCGCAGCCGGCCACGGCACGTTCCAGAGATTCCGGATCGCGCAGATCGCCCACCACCACTTCCCCGTCCAATTCCCGCACTCTGCTCGTATCTCTCACCAGAGCCCGCACCCTTTCCCCGCGTGCAAGCAATCGATTAGCTACGTGCCACCCCAGGAAACCGGTAGCCCCCGTCACCAGCGTAGGCTTCACACCACGAACGTCCAGATCATGAGCGCTGCCCGTTCGGCCCGGAATTGATCTTGAGAAACGTATTCAGCGCCAGCAGCGGGAACGAGTGCCGGTACAGGTGATAACACAGGTAGAAGACCTGGGGGAACCCCGTTCCAGTGGCCAGCTCTTCGTCCCACGTCCCGTCGCTCTTCTGGGTCCGAATTAAATATTCAATACCATCGTGCAAGCTGCTGCTGGTGGTATCCCCGCCGGCCAGCAGAGCCAGAACCGCCCAAGCGGTCTGGGAAGGAGTGCTCGCGGCCGCGACGAAGCTTTTCTGTTGATAGCTTTCGCAGCTCTCACCCCATCCGCCGTCGAAATTTTGAATCGATCTCACCCATTCCAACCCACGTTGTACGTACGCTTCCCGATCGTTAACGCCGGCGGCGGCCAGCCCCCGCAGAGCCAGGAAGGTGCCATAGACGTAATCGACGCCCCAGCGCCCGTACCAGCTTCCGTCTTCTTCCTGCGTGCGGATCAGGTACTGCACGCCCTTCTCGATGGCGGGATGGGAGCGGTTGTATCCGTAGGCGCACAACGCTTCGAGCACGCGCCCGGTGATATCGGGGCAGGTGGGATCGAGCATGGCGTTGTGATCGGCAAAGGGCACAAAGCTCAGCGGACGCCAGTCGTTATCCACGTCGAACGCCGCCCAACCGCCGTCTTTGGACTGCATGTCGAACAGCCACTGAATGGCGCGGTGCTCGCAAGCCTGCTGTTCCTCCGAGCGCGAAGCGTGCGAACGGTTGAGGGCCAGCAGCACCATTGCGGTGTCGTCGATATCGGGATAAAACTCGTTGGCGAATTCGAAATACCAGCCGGAGGGTTCGGTCTTGGGACGCTTGATGGACCAGTCGCCTTTGCGCCGGACTTCCTTGGTCAACAGCCAGTCGGCCGACCTGCGCAGAGCGTCATGCGGCGGCTCCACGGCTTCGCCTAAAGCGAACGCGGCAATGCCCGTATCCCACACCACCGAAAAGCAGGGCTGGAAGAAGAAGCGCTGGCCGTCGTTGACCATTAAGTTGTCGAACTGGCGCTGCGCTTCCACGCGCTCCGGGCTGTCAGGCGCATAGCCCAAAAGATCCAGCGCCATGATCACGTACATCATGGGCGGATAAATGGCAGCCACGCCGTCGGTATAACGGGTGTGCTCCAGCATCCACTCCTCGGCTTTGCGGATGGCGCGCTGGCGGATGGCTTTGGACCCGTGTTTTTCCCACAGCTTCAGAACTTTGTCCAGCCGCAGAAAAACATTGCGCCAGGTGAAGCTGGTGCGATCGCGACGAAACTCCAGTTGTTGTCCATCAACGACAAAAAGCTCCTGTAAGTTGAATCCGGCCGGTACCGGACGCCGCGGATTCATGGCATGCACGATGGACAGCGGAATCACGATAGCGCGCGTCCAGGACGACATTTCGTAAATAAAATTGCCGCACAGCACCATTTCGGGTGGAATGGACGGCGCATGATCGCGTGGAAAAAGGTCGAACAGGCTGAGATTGATCTTGACGTAGCTATTGGCCGCCTGGATGCCGCCCAGCGCCAGGATACGCTCGCGCGCCCGCGTCAGGCGCAGATCGTTATAATCCAGGCCCGCGAGCTTCAGGGCGAAATAGGCCTTCACCGTCGCGTTCAGATCGGTGGGCCCCTGCGGATAGATATTAAACCCGCCATCGGACAACTGGCGCGCGAGAATGGATTCGGCGGCTTGGTCGATCAGTTCTCGCGTCGGCGGATTCCAGACGCCATCCACCGGCGGATGCAACCACAGTTGCAGCAAAATGTAATCGGACTCGAGCGTGGTGTCGGCGGTAAGCTCCGCCCACCAATAACCCTGTTCGGACTGGATGCCGGTGAGATACTCGGTGGCGCGCCGCCCGGCTTGCGAGGCCGCTTCTACCAAAGTGCCGGCGACTTGGAGCTTGGGGCTCATACGCGAGCAATGGTTGTCAGCTTCAGTGCCGATCGCTCCAAATCCGCGGGCAGATGGAACCGCACGTCTTCTTCCTTGAGCTCCATCTCTTCCATGTAGTCAAACCCGAACTTCGTTTCGAGCGATTGGATTAGTTCCTGCACCAGATTTTCGGGGGCCGACGCACCGGCGGTAACGGCGACGGTTTGGGTGCCGTCCAGCCACGCCGGATTTACTTCGGTGCTGTCGTCCACCAGATACGCGGGCACGCCTTCGTTCTCGCAAACTTCCACTAAGCGCCGCGAATTCGAGCTATTCTGCGAACCAACCACCAGCAACACGTCTGTCAAAGGCACCACAGCTTTGACGCCTAACTGCCGGTTTTCCGTTGCATAGCAAATATCCTGCGTCTTGGGGCCTTTGATGGCAGGGAAGCGCTCCTTCAGCCGTTCCACGATATCTTTTGTCTCATCCAGGCTGAGAGTGGTCTGGGTCAGGAAGGAGATCTTGGACGGATCCTTCACTTCCAGCTTGTCGACGTCTTCCACCGACGATACCAGCATGGTAGATTGCGGCGCTTCGCCCAGCGTACCGATCACTTCGTCGTGGCCGGCGTGGCCGATCAGCACGATAGTGTAATCCTGGCGCGCGAATCGCACCGCTTCCAGATGCACCTTGGTGACCAGCGGGCAGGTGGCGTCGATCACCTCCAGCTTGCGTTCCTTGGCTTCCTGCCGCACGGCCGGCGAAACGCCATGCGCGCTGAAAATCACACGCGCTCCCTCAGGCACTTCGCTTAGTTCTTCCACAAATATCGCGCCCGCCTGCCGCAGCTCATCGACTACGTGGCGGTTGTGAACAATCTCTTTACGAACATATACAGGCGCGCCATAAAGATTGAGAACAATCTTCACCACGTCGATGGCGCGAACCACTCCGGCGCAAAATCCCCGCGGGCGGAGAAGAATGATCTTTTTCATGAGACTACCCTTACGAACCTCGCCCATGCGGTTTATTATAACAGCGACTTCCGGACTTACAGGGAATCGTTACGGTTTGTTAATCGCAGGTGAATAACTTAGTCGGGACCGGCTCCCTGACGGTCGCGGCTCGGTAAACGCCTGTAGACAGACACTTCCAATTCCGAGCCGCGCGCCAGCAGCACACCCGGCGACGACCGGGAGTGCACTCAAGAACATCGACTCTAAGAACACCGGGTTTTCACTTTTTTCCGAGCCATTGGGGAACCTGAACAGATATAGCCCGACGAACGTCAGATGTTGTTTGACGTGTTACATGAAGCTTCTTGGATTCATAACTTTACTCTGGGTTACTCAGGCTGTGGGCAGCGCCCAGACCGTGATCAACGCCGTGACGGATGCGGCCAGCTACGCTCCACGGGTGGCTCCCGGCGAACTGGCCACCGTTTTCGGATCGAACCTGGCCGATTCCACGCAATCCGCCAGCGGATTTCCGCTTCCGAAGAGCATGGGGGGCGCGTCGGTTTACATCAACAACGCGCAGGTGCCCCTGCTCTATGTCAGCGAAACGCAGATCAATTTTCAAGTGCCGAGCAATCTGGTGGTCGGGACCGCTGGGACCGCCGGTATGTACGTCACGCGCGATGGCGGCCAAAGCACGCTGTTTACCTTCACCGTGGTGACGAATTCGCCGGGAATCTTCCAGGACACCAGCAATCATGCCATCGCTCAAAATCCCGACTATTCCACGAATTCATCCAGCAATCCTATAGCGTCCGGAGCGGTGCTGGTGGTGTATCTCACCGGGCAGGGCGCGGTGAACAATCCGGTCGCCGACGGAACCGCCGCGCCGAGTTCGCCGCTCGCGAGCGCGACGGCAACAGCCACCGCCACCATCGGGGGGACCAACGCAACGGTACAGTTTCTGGGACTGACGCCGGGATTCACGGGCCTGGCGCAAGCGAACGTTTTGATACCGACGGGCTTGGCCACGGCGGATTATCCCCTGGTGATCACGGTGGGCGGATATGTCAGCGCTTCGGCCGAGGTCTCCATTTCCGGTTCGGGAACTGCTCCCCCCACCTACCTCACGCTCGAGAGCGAGTTGAGTTTCGCCAACGGCGTCACCAACAGCGTCGCGGTATATGGCAATACCACTTACCTTTGCGGACCGAATCAAATTAACATCGTCGATACCAGCGACGTGAGCAACATGTCTTACGTCGGTTATTTTGGCAACCAATATCTGGCGGGCGACGGCGGTAAGTGCGCCGTCAATCTCAACACCTCGGTGCCGATCTTAGTGGATATCGTGGGCCCCGGCGACGCGCCCACTCTTGCCGTCTTCAACCTGAGCGATCCGGACAACCCGGTGTTAGCGAGCCAGCTAACCACCAGTCCCTACACTTTCCTCAACGACATCAGCTTCCTGGGAACCACCGGATACTTCAGCACCAGTTGGTTCACCAACAGCGGTAATGCCATCACCTCGCAGTTTGGGAATTTCCTGGCTTACGACTTCAGCAGCCTATTTCCGGTTCTGCTGGGGGTGCTCGCGAACGGACCTGGATCGGGCGGCGACAACCTGATGCCAAATTCGGTGGCGTTGGTGGCCAGCACCAACAACAGTTACCCGAACACTGCGTATATCACTACCACGACGGCCACGGGAACCAGCACCACCGGAAGCGCGGCGCTGGACGTCGTCAACATCAGCAGTCCTTCCAGCATGCAAGGCGTGGAGCAGGTGATAGTACCATCTACGTCGAACATCGACATTTTTCTCGGCTTTGGCTACGACGGCAGCCTGCTGTTGGTGGCCGGCAACACCACCAGCTACACCAACCCGAATTTCGAAATCACGGGCAATTTAACGCTTTCCACCATGAATATCAACACCGTGGAGAAGCCGGTCGGGATTGCGAACATGACCACTCAGATTCCCACTTCAGGGACGTTTGTGGTGCAGCCGCTGAGCATCCCCGGGGAGGTATTCGCCATCGTCAACAATCCGCCGTCGACCGACCCCAGCGGTCCGAGCAGCCTGTGGATTGTGAATGCCAGTACGCCGAGTTCTCCGCTGCTGTACCCTTTCATCACGCAATTCGGAATGAGCGATATTGCCGCCGCGATTGTCAGCTCCACCACCGGCTATCTGCTGGTGCCGAATGTCAACGGACTGGCCATCTATTCGATTCAAGCGCCTTGACGGCTGGCGCGTCGCGCCTGTGCATCTTGGAAGCGATCAACTCCAGCAGTTGATCTTCATTTTCGACGTGAACGCCAATCTTGAGCCAATACACCTCCACACCGGCCCGTTCCAGAAGCGCGGCCGTGCTCTCAGGCAAGTTCATGGCGTCCTTCTCGGTAGTGAGCAGGAGATTCGACCCGTGCATTTTCGCTTGGGCCGCCAGGCGCTCCACCTGCGCGCAAGCGTAGTGGTGATGATCGCCGAAAGCCCAGTGAAAAACCGGCTGAAGGCCGAGCGATCGGAGCGTTCCCCAAAAGCTGGCGGGATTGGCAAGACCGCAGAACGCCGCTACGGGCGTTTCCGGCGCATGGCGGGGCTGGTGGGTGCGATAGTTCACCCAGTAGCGCTGCTCCAGGCGCGCGCGAAAGACCGGCGCTTGAGGATTCACAGCTCGCAATTGGCCTATAATGCCCGCATATTCCCGTTCCGGCGCCGCACGCATGATGACAAAAGCTCCCGCCCGCGCGAGCGCGCTCAGGGGTTCACGCAAATTTCCCAAGGGAAAAACGGCTCCGCCGCCGAACGGATTCAAGGCGTCGATCAACACCAGATCCAGATCGCGACGCAGCCGGGTGTGCTGAAAACCGTCGTCCAGCAGGAAGATGTCCGGCCGGTACCGCTCTTCGAGCAAGCGGCCGGTGACAAAACGGTCGGCGCCGATGCCGGAGTGCGCGAAGCCCGACTGTACGAAGATCTGCGCCTCATCTCCGGTGAAGCTCACCGGCGCCGGTTCGCCCGCCTCCACCAGGATGGAAGTTTCGATGGAACGTCGTCGATAGCCGCGCGTCAGAATCGCTGGATGCAGCCCGCTCTCGCGCAGCCGCTCAGCCAGGTAATCCACCATGGGAGTTTTCCCCGCCCCCCCCATGCTGATGCCGCCGACGCTGACTACCGGCGTGTCGAGCCCCCGTGCCCGGGCTACTTTGCGTCGCTGCTGCCAGGCGCTGGCTGCGGCCCAGATCTGAGCGAGCGGCCATAGCAGAAACCTTGCCGGACTCAACCGGCTCCAGGACGGCACGGCCACATCCTGCCAGCGAAGAATTTCAGAGACGGCTTTCTTTGTTGCGCCGCGTTTGCCGGCAGCCAAGGCGGCCGCGCGAGCGCCCAGATCTTCGCGCAGGGGACGATTGTCGATCAGCTTGGCGATGGCTGACGCAAGTTCGCCGGCGCGGCCAATTTCAAGAAATGCGCCCTGCTCGCGAAACTCAGCCGCTACGCCCGAGAAATTTTCCAGATGCGGTCCCGTCACGATGGCCTTCCGGCAAGCCGCCGGCTCCAGCACATTATGGCCGCCGCGCCGCGCCAGCGTGCCGCCCATGAAGACCACGTCGGCGATCGGAAACAAGCCGGCCAGTTCGCCGATGGTGTCCAGCAGCACGACGGCCGGCAGGTGAAAATCGGGCGGGATCGTCTCTTGCGACCGGCGAATGTATTGGACGCCGGCGTTCCGCAGCCTCTGCTCAGCCTCATCGAAGCGCTCCGGCCTGCGCGGAACCAGAATCAGCAAAAGTTCGGGATGGCTCCGCGCCAGGTCCTGAAACGCGCTCAACACAGCGTCGTCTTCGTCGACGTCCTCGCGATCCGCGCCGGGCATGGTGCTGGCCGCGATCCAAATCGCCGTAGGATGCAGCTTCGCGATCAGTTCCGTAATAACGCGAGGCGGCTCGGTGTGCGCCGGCTCCGCGTCGTATTTTAGGTTGCCGATGGTTCGCACGATATCGGAAGGCGCGCCCAATGCCAAAAAGCGCGCGGCGTCTTGCTCGCTTTGCGCCAGAATCGCGTCCGGACGCCGCAAAGCGTCTTGGAAGAAGAATCGCCAGCGGCGGTAGCGAGGAAATGCCCGGTCGGAAATCCGCCCGTTCACCACCAGCAGACTACAGCCCCCGCGCTTGGCTTCGCGGTACAGCGCCGGCCAGATCTCGGTCTCGAGAATCACCACAAGGGACGGACGAATTCGCGCCAGCACACGCCGCACGGCGAACACATAGTCGATGGGAGCGTAGAAAATTCCATCCACGAGCCCATTCAACCGCTCGTCCGCGATGGCGCGGCCGGCCACCGTGGTTACGGAAACATGCAAAGGAATGCTGGGGCTGCGCTCGCGAATTTCACGCAACAATCCAACCGCGGAAACCACTTCACCCACCGAAACAGCATGCAACCAGATAGCGCCTGCCGGCGTCGGGTGAAACGATGCAGGCTCGGCGCCGAAACGTTCCCAGAAGTGAGAGCCATAGCGCGCATCGCGGGCCGGGCGGTAAACGAAATAGAATACAAGCAGAGGAAATGCGACGACGCGAATCGCCCAGTAAAGGATTTGAATGAGAGCGCTTTCAATTTGCCTGCTACTGTTCATGGGGACGGCCACGCTCGCTGCCGACAATAGTAAAGACTCGGGCAAGTTTTCGCCCGGGCCGGCTTCGTCCTATCCGGCCAAACAGACCAACGACCATGTGACGTTGGCAGTGGTTGCCTACGACACCGAAGAGCTGGCTCACACGGCATTCGGGAAATTAAACCCCAATCAGTATGGCGTTCTGCCGGTTCTCGTCATTATCCAGAATGACACGGACCAGGCGCTCAAGCTAGAGCACCTGGACGCCGAGTATGAGGGGATTGACAGCCGGCAAGTGGAAGCCACGCCAGCCGACGAAGTGCAAACGCTGGGTGGGCCGGACCGGCCGGATGTTCCGGTGGTCAGCCCGATACCCATCCATCGGAAGCACAAGAACCCGCTGGACGTGTGGGAAATCGACGGGCGGGCGTTCGCCGCCAAACTGCTGCCGCCGCATGAATCGGCCCATGGCTTTTTCTATTTTCAGACCACGCACCGGCCAGGTTCGAAGTTTTATTTGAGCGGCATCAAAGTGGCGGCCACCGGCCAGGAGATTCTGTACTTCGAGATTCCGCTCGCGAATCCGAAGTAAGGCCAGCGGGCTACTTCTTGTCCGGCGCGGGCTCGGCGGGAAGAATCTTCGCCATTTTGATCTTGTCGATCATGGGGAAATTCTTCGACAGGTACGCGTCCCCCCCGCCTCGAGTTTATCCGGGTCGGGTCCATGACCACCCATCGCGGGCATTTCGCCGTAGCCGCTGTAGAGCATGTCCACCACATCCATGCCCGATACCACCTCGCCGAACGGCGCGAAGCGCTGCGGGTCCAGAAACTTGTTGTCCACAAAGTTGATGAATAGCTGAGTAGAACGGCTGTTCGGAGCCGAGGACATAGCGTAGGTGATGGTGCCGCGCTTATTGCTGGTCATCACCGGATCGTCCGGAATGTTGGCGTTATCCCACGCCTTGGCGACGGCGGGCTTGGAGCTGATCCCGAATTGCACCATGAATCCCGGATGCACCCGGAAAAACGCGACGTCGTCGAAGAAGCCGGCCTTCACCAGGTTGTAGAAACGATCCGCGCCGTGCGGGGACCAGTCGCGATGCACTTCCACCACGAAATCACCCTTGGTGGTGGTGAACTGCGCCTTGAAAACGTCGGGCGCCTTGGCCTTCAACGAAGCCGGATTTAGTAACGACGGCCGCGCCGCGCCCGTCTTCGATGCCGTTCCCTTGGAAGTAGCGCTTTTGGAAGCAGGGGTCTGCGCCACGAGGGCAGAACACAAAACAATACTCGCAAAGAATGCCTTCATGTAGCTCGATTATACTGAAACTTGTTGTCGAGATGGGTACTCTGCGCGCGTTTCTAGCGGCGATCGTTTTTGCATCCCTGGGTTCGGCCGCGGACGTGAAAATCACGCTGCTCGCCACCACCGACCTGCACGGGAATCTGTTTCCCTACGATTACTACACCGCGCAACCGGCCGCTCGCGGCCTGGCGAAAATCGCCACGTTGATTCAAGCCGCGCGCGCCGAGAATCCGAACAACCTGCTGATCGATTGCGGCGACACCATCCAGGGAACACCGATGGAGGCCGTGTACCAGGAGTATGTGGAGAACGGCCGGTTGCCGGGAAATCTTTCATTTGCCGGCGCGCCGCTGGAGCACGATCCGATGATGCTGGCGATGAACGCCATCGGGTACGACGCCATGGTGGTGGGCAATCATGAATTCAACTTCGGGCTGAAGAATCTGGCGCAGGCGCATTACCGGGATGCGCATTTTCCCTGGATTTCGGCCAATATCCACGGCAGCGGCGAGATCGCTCCGTTCCCGCCCTTTTTCATGAAGACCGTCGCGGGCGTGAAGATCGCCGTCATCGGCGTCACCACTCCGCTGATTCCGATGTGGGAGGCCGCGGAGCATTATCGCGGATATGTCTTCCTGCCGGGCGTTGAGGCGGTGCGCAGGACAGTTGCGTGGGCGCGGGAGCGGAAGCCGGATATTGTGATTGTCGCCGCTCACTCGGGCCTGGATGGCGACACCAAAGAGAACATGGTGCGGGAAATCGCAACTGAAGTCCCCGGCATCGACGCCATTGTCTTCGGCCACACTCACCAGCAGGTGGCCAGCCTGAAAATCGGCGATGTTCTGCTGATGCAGCCCAAGAATTGGGGCATGTCGCTGGGGGAAATGGATTTTGTCCTGCAGCCTAACGAAACATCCGGCTGGAAGATTGTTTCTAAATCCAGCCGGCTGATTCCGGTGACACGCGATACTCCGGCCGATCCTAAGATTCTCGAAATCGGCCGTCCGTATCACGACCTCGCGGAGCGCTATCTGAATACGCCGGTAGCCGAAGCTCCCGTAGCGCTCGATTCCAAACTTGCTCGCGTGGAAGACTCGGCGCTCATCGACGCCATCCAACAAGTCCAGCTTTATTATTCGAAGGCCGACGTTTCTTTCGCCTCGTCCTTTAATTCGCGCGTCAGCGTGCCCCAGGGACCGGTGACCATCCGGCAGATTGCCGCGCTCTACGTGTACGAAAATCAGCTTTACGTCATCGAAGGGAATGGCAAGATGGTGCGCAATGCGCTGGAAAACTCCGCGCGGTATTACAACACTTGCCCGGGCGATTGTTCCGACGGACCGCTCATCAATCCGCACGTCATCGGCTACAACTACGACATGGCGCAGGGCGTGGACTACGAAATCGATCTGACCCAGCCGCCGGGCCGGCGCATTCGCAATCTCCGCTGGCACGGCAAGCCGCTCGACGATAACCAGCCGCTGCGCATCGCGGTGAACAACTACCGGGCCGGCGGCAGCGCGGGCTATTCGATGTTTCAAGGCGCGAAAATCGTCTGGCGCTCTCCGGATGAAATCCGCGATTTAGTAATTCAGTACTATAGCGAGCATAAAACCTTACCCGCGCAGCCCGACAACAACTGGCGCGTAGTACCAGAAGCGGCGCTCCACACACTAGAACGCGAAGCCCTGGCTGGTGCGCAAACCGTAACGCAGCAGTAATCACTACTTCACATTTCAGTGGTGTTATGTTTGTGAATGCGCGACGCTTTATCTACGCTACTGGGACAGAAGCTGCCCGCTCCGGTGGAAGGCGCCATCGAAAAGCTGCTGCGGCTGGACAGTCTGAACCGCCTTTGGGAGGATGTACCCGGCGCCGATAACCGGCTGATCGCGGACCATCCGCTGGCGCTGCTGAACGTTCACCCGCAAGTTTCCGAACGCGATCTCGCGCTGATTCCCAAGCAGGGCCCGGTGGTGGCGGTGGCCAATCATCCCTTCGGATTGATCGAGGGTGCCATTCTTCCGTCGCTGTTTCTATCCGTTCGTCCGGACGTGAAAGTGATGGCGAACCATCTGCTGGCCGCCATGCCCGAAACCAACCAGCTTTGTATTTACGTGGATCCTTACGGAGGCGAGCAAGCCGCGCGGTCCAACCGGAAAGGGCTGAAGGATGCAATCGCGTGGCTGAAACAAGGCGGGTTGTTGACCGTGTTTCCCGCCGGCGAAGTGTCGCACCTGAATCTGAAGCAGCGCTCGATCACGGATCCGGAGTGGAACCAGAATGTGGCTCGGCTAATCCGGATCACCGGCGCAACCGTGCTGCCGGTCTACTTTATGGGCGCCAATAGCGCCTGGTTTCATGTGCTCGGCTTAATGCACCCGCGAGTGCGCACCGCGCTGCTGCCGCATGAATTTTTCAACAAGCACAACCGCAATATCGAAGTGCGCATCGGCAGCCCGATTCCCGCGGCGAAGATCAAGGCCTATCAGGACGACGTGGCGCTCATCCGCTATCTGCGCCGGCGCACCTATCTGCTCGAGAATCGCGAGGCGCCGAAACAGTTTTCGATCGCCCAAGCCCGCGCCGAACCACCCGCGGCCGGTGTACTGGGCGAACTGCTGGCGAGCGAAGTGGCCAAGCTCCCACCCGGCAGGACGCTGGTGGAAACGGACGATTTTTCGGTTCTGCTGGCCAAATCAAGTGAGATCCCGAATGTTTTGCATGAAATCGGCCGGCTGCGCGAAGTCACCTTCCGGCAGGTGGGCGAAGGGACCGGCAAACCGATCGATCTGGATCGCTTCGACGACCACTATTGGCATCTGTTCGTGTGGGACCGGCAGGCGAGCGAAGTAGCGGGGGCGTACCGGCTGGGACCTTCGGACGAGATTCTCGCGCGCTTCGGCCCCAAAGGATTTTACACCAGCCAGCTTTTCCAATGGAAGCGGGCATTCCTGGATCGCATCAGCCCCGCGCTCGAACTGGGCCGGTCTTTCGTACGCCCCGAGTATCAAAAAACCTACGCGCCGCTGCTGCTGTTGTGGAAAGGCATCGGCCAGTACCTGCTCCGGAATCCGCAATACAAGTTGCTGTTCGGGCCGGTGAGCATCAGCAACGGCTATACCGCGGCTTCGCGCCAGTTGATGGTGAAGTTCTTGAGCGCCTACCGGCAATCGCCCGAGCTTGCGCCGCTGGTGCGCGCGCGCAATCCGTTCCGGCAACGCCCGTCGCTCGGGGACAAATCTTCCAAACTGGCGGACGAGCTGATCGGCGCCACGGTCTGGGACGTGGAGGAGCTTTCCGCGCTCATCGCCGACGTGGAGACGGATCGCAAAGGCGTGCCGGTGCTGCTGAAGCAGTATCTGAAGCTGGGTGGTGAACTGGTGGCCTTTCACGTGGACCGCCGGTTCGCCGACGCGCTGGACGGCTTGATCGTCGTCGATCTGCGCAAAACCGATGGCCGCGTGCTGGAGCGCTACATGGGAAAGGACGGCGCGGCGCGGTTCTTGAAACAGTAACCAACCGCCGATTATTACTGCCGGCGTCCTGGCCGAAGAGGAAGCATGCACCGCAGCTTCCTTTCAGCTCTCATCCTCGTTCTAGCATCGTGGAATTCGAGCGCTCAGAACGACCCGGATCAAACTCCGGATCGCACCCCAAAGGCGGATTCGGAAAATTATTTCCAGCGCACCTTCCAACTCTCCGGCTCTATTCGCGAGCGCTGGGAGGCCACCGATGGGCCCTTCAGCACGACGCCGGCCGACTCTTACCTGGTTAGCCAGATCAGGCTGGGCCTGCTGTACAAACCATCCTCGTGGCTGCATTTCTACGCGCAGGCGCAGGATGTCCGCGTGCTCTTCTACCAGACCACGCCGTCCAACGCCTTTTCGGACCCCTTTGATCTGCATCAGGCCTGGGTGACGCTGGGGCAGCCGGAAGGCCCGGGGTTTTTCGCTCAAATTGGCCGGCAGGAGATGGTGATCGGCTCGGGGCACTTGCTGGCGTCGACGGACGATTGGTGGGTCTACACGGCCCGGGACTTTGACGTCGCCAACGGCACGTACACGACAAAGTATTTCAAGGCCCAACTAGTGGCTGGATCGGTGACGCTCATCAATCCCAGCGGCTTCACCGAGCACCGGCCAGGCGATCATATTTATGCCGACTACAACACGCTTCCTCATCTGCTGCCGGGCGCATCGGCGGAACCGTATTTCATCGCCAGAACTTCCGACAACGTGAAAAGCAAGGAAGGGGAAATAGGGAACATGGACACGCTCGCTGTGGGCCTGCGTGTGGCCGGCAAGCTGCGTGGGGACTTCGATTACAACTTCGAACCATTGCATGAATTCGGCAGTTATTCGAACGACCATCTGGACGCCGCGGGATTGTTGACGGGCGGCGGGTGGACAATGGCGCAGTCCAGTTGGAAACCCCGCTTCAGCACCGACTACGAGTATGCGTCGGGAGACAACGGCCAGAAGAACAATACGCGCGAGAACTTCGACAACATGTTCGGTTACAACTACCCCATGAACAGCGTCACCGGGCTGTTTGACTGGAAAAATCTCAAGGATCTCCGCGCGGGCGTCGAATTCGCGCCGTTCAAGAAGCTGAAGTTCAAGTTGAATGGCCGTGAATTTTGGCTGGCGAACACCAACGACGGCCTCTACAACGCCTACGGCACCCGCACTGTCTTCAATCCGAAAGCTACCAGCGCCCATATTGGCGAGAGTGTCGAAATGATGGCCACCGCTGCACTCACCGAGAGCACCACCGTTGGATTCGGAGTGGGTACTTTGTTTCCTGGCGAGTATCTGAAGCAGTCCGGGAAGGACCAGGCTTTCATTTATCCGTACCTGTCGGTGGCGCAGCGGTTCTAGAGACCAGCAGGATGCTAAAAAAGCAATTCGGCCACAGATAAACGCAGATGAACGCCGATAAGGCAAGCTCAACTTCGTTTTTTTCAATCGGTGTTTATCTGCGTTCATCCGCGGCCAGCTATGCTCTTGGACTGTTTCAATTCTAGAGCGTATTTATTCGGCGCTCGCGCGATAGCCCTTGCGCCAGAAGACGGTGACCTTGGGCGCTCCGTCGTTTGGCTTCACCTGAACGCGGACGTGGTGAAATCGGCCGTCGCTCGATTTGCTCGACGGCACGTATCCAATCAGATACTCGGAACACAGCTCGCGCGAGATCTGCTCGGCCGCCGTCGCCAATTCACGCTGGCCATCCACTTTAAAATAACGCCCGCCCGCGTGATCGCACAGCCGCTCCAGCAAGCCTGGCCCGGCGATTTCTTCGGGCGAACCCGTCCGCGGGGCCAGCGAATCCGCGCTGTCAATAGCGTAGATTTGTACGCCGGCCTCTTCCAGGGACCGCATAACCCGGCGTTCGGTGAAGCGGCTATGGTTGTCCCCGCCATCGGAGAAGATCAGCATCGCTTTGCGCGGATTCCGGGCCCTTTTCATATCGGCCAGCCCGGTTTCGAGCGCATCGAGAAGCGATGTTTCTCCGTGTGCCGATTCAAGCAAAACCCGGTTCTGGATCTCGTCCGGATTCGCGCTCCAGCCGACCGCAAGTTGTGGCTGGCCGGCAAAGGTGACTAGCGAAAATTCGTCCCGCGCGTTGGAGCTTCGGAGCACGGTCTTCAAAGCCGCGCGCATGCCATCTATTTTTCCCGCCATGCTGCCGCTGACATCGAAGATCGCGGCCAGCGATACGGGCACTTCCTCTTCGGAGAAATAGGCGATGCTCTGCTCCACTTTGTCGTCGTAAAGGCGAAACTGGTTGCGCGTGAGTCCGCGCACCGGCCGATCGTGGCGATCGAGCACCGTGGCGTTGATCAGCACGACGTTCGCGTCGACGTGGAATTGATCGGAGGCTCCGGCCAGGCAAATCCCCGCGAATAAAGAGACCAGGAGCGCGTACTTCATCGCTCAACCATATCCGCCAGGGCTGTGTGAGGTAAGAACGCTCCGGTACTTGCGGTACTGATCGGGATGTACTAAACGGTGGGGCGAATTAGCTGACCACACCCGTCACGCCAGTCGACGAGAGACCGGGATCGGCCAGAGCGTTTCTGGGTTCCCTAACCTAACGGGCGATGAAAAAGTCCAAAACTTAACTGGCCACAGATGAACGCAGATAGGCATTTGGTTGAAATCTGTGTTTAGCGGTGGCTAAATTGCCTTTTTCCGCTAAACCAGCACGGTGAACGCCGTTTCGGTGCGCGTCACCGGACGGTACAGCGTGTCGCGCTCCATCGGTTCGCGGCCGGCCTCGCGAATCAGCCGCAGCAGTTCGCTCCGCCGCATCCCCTGGCTGGTGGTGGCGCCCGCTTCGTGATAGATCTTCTCTTCCACCACGGTGCCGTCCAGATCGTCGGCCCCGAAGCGCTGCGCGATTTGCGCGATCTTGGGCGTCATCATGATCCAGTACGCTTTGATGTGGCCGATGTTGTCCAGCATCAGGCGCGAGACCGCGATCATTTTCAGATCCAGGAATCCGGTGGTGGTGGGAATATGTTCCAGCGCGGTATTGGCCGGATGAAACGCCAGCGGAATAAAGGTCTGGAAGCCGCCGGTCTCGATCCTGGAGTTCGCGCAGCTTGATCAGATGATCCACACGATCCTCTTCGGTCTCGATATGGCCGTACAGCATGGTGCAGTTGGATTTCAATCCCAGCTGATGCGCGTTGCGCGCGACATCCAGCCACTGATTGCCATCGATTTTGTGATCGCAGATGATGCGGCGCACCCGCTCGTTGAAGATTTCCGCGCCACCGCCCGGCAGCGAGTCCACGCCCGAATCCATCAGCTTGGTTAGCGTTTCGCGGATGGAAAGCTTGCTGCGCTGAGCCAGATAGGCGACCTCCACCATGGTGAGCGCCTTCAGGTGCACCTCCGGGAAGCGCTTTTTCAACCCCCGAAACATATCGCAGTACCAATCCAGCGTCAGCTCGGGATGCAGGCCGCCGACGATATGAAACTCGGTCACCGCTTCACTCCAGCCCTCGCCCGCGCGATGCCAGACTTCGTCCAGCGACCAGGTGTAAGCTTTCGGATCCTTGGCGCGCTTCCCGAAGGCGCATAGTTTACAGCTGGCCACGCAGACATCGGTAGGATTGATGTGCCGGTTCACGTTGAACCAGGTGACGTTGCCGTGTTTGCGCTCGCGAACCAGGTTGGCCATGTAGCCGACGGCCAGAATGTCGGAGCTTTTGAAAAGCGCGACGCCATCGGCGGAATCCAGGCGAACATCGGCCTGAACTTTTTCCAGGATCGGCAGCAAACGCTTGTCTTCAATGTGAATCTGCATGGCGCTTCAGGCCCTTTTGCCGACGGAGTTAAAAAGGATATCGGCGGCCCAAAAGAGAAAGAATAGCACGCTCACGTAGCCGTTCACGGTGAAGAAGGCGGCGTCCACGCGCGAGAGGTCGTCGGCCTTCACCAGCCTATGCTCATAAAGGAGCAGCAGGACGATGGCCCCGATGCCCGCCCAGCTCAAGGCTCCGAGCCCGAAAGAGACCGACAGCAGCAGCAGGCAAGCGATCATGGCGACGTGAAACAGCCGCGCGATCCATAGGGCGCCGGACATGCCAAATCGGCGGGGCAGACTGAACAGGCCAGCCTGCGAATCAAATTCATAGTCCTGGCAAGAGTAAATGATGTCGAAGCCCGCCGTCCAAAACATCACGGCGGCCGTCAGCCACAGAATTCGCGGATCCAGCGACCCCTCAACTGCGATCCATGCCGCCGCCGGCGCGATGCCCAACGAAAACCCGAGAATCAAGTGCGAGAACGTGGTGAAGCGTTTGGTGAAGGAATAAAAGAAGACTACGGCCAGCGCCACCGGAGCGAGCTTAAAGCACAGAGGATTCAGGGCGCGCGCCGCCAGCAGGAACACCAAGGCGGAAACAATCACGAAACCCCAGGCGAAACGGACGCTCAGGATTCCCGCCGGGATGTGGCGCAGGCGAGTTCGCGGATTGCGGGCATCGATATCGGCATCCAGAATGCGGTTGAACGCCATCGCGGCCGAGCGGGCTCCCACCATGGCGATCGCGATCCACAACAGCTTCCAGCCAAATCCGCGAGCGTCGAAATTGCTCTCCCGAAACGCCAGCAGCGCTCCGGTGAGCGCAAAGGGCAACGCAAAGACGGAATGCTCGAACTTGATCATTTCGAGCGTGAGCCGCAACCGTTTCCAAAACCCCATCCTTAGCATTCCCCGAATTCTGACTTCTGAAATTCTCGAATTCGCCCCCCTGCTTTCGTTACCATTCTAATTGATGCGTCTTCTGTTCCTCGCCGCGGTGCTGCCCCTGATCTCCTGCGGCCCCGAACCCACCAGCATCGAGGACTTTCCAACGCAGCCGGTCACTCTTCCCGAGGGACAAGTAATCCGGGTAGAGGCGATGATCGGCGAATTCCAACTGCACCGGGGCATGATGTTTCGCACGTCGCTGGCTTCCGATCGCGGAATGCTGTTCGTGCATCCCCAACCGGATCACTATTCTCATTGGATGTATCAAACCCTGATTCCGCTCGATATCATCTGGATGAATTCGAATCGAAACATCGTGGAGATGGTAGCCAACGCCCCGCCCTGCAAGACGCGAGCCAGCCAGTGCCCCACCTACGGCGGGAAGGAGATCTCGTCCTACGTTCTTGAGATCCCCGCTGGAATGGCGCAGAAATACGGCTTGCGGGTTGGGCAAACGATCCGATGGTGATGCGTTCCCGGAAACGCCTGTTACTCTCAAATTGAGATGGATTCCGATCAATTGCGCGGCCTGCTGGAACAAGTGCATGCAGGGTCCATGGATGTCGACTCGGCACTGGACCGCATGCGCCACTTACCGTTTGAGGACCTGGGCTACGCCAAGCTGGATCATCACCGCGCGCTGCGGCACGGTCTGACGGAAGTAATCTTTGGCAAAGGCAAGACGCCGGATCAGATTGGCGCCATCGCCACGCGTCTGCTGGATAAATCCCCGAACTTGCTGGTAACGCGCGCCGACCGGCACGCGGCAGCGCTTCTGAAGGCCGACTTCCCGGATGCCGAACATTTTCCGCTTTCCGGCGCCGTCCGAATTTGGCGCGACCGCACCATCCGCGGCAAAGGGAAGCTGGCGGTGGTTTGCGCCGGCACCAGCGATATTCCCGTCGCCGAAGAAGCGCAAGTAACGGCCGAGGTAATGGGCAACGAAGTGGAATCCATCTATGACGTAGGCGTTGCGGGGATCCATCGCCTAATCGCGCACAGTGAGCAGTTGATGGAAGCGCGCGTGATCGTGGTGGCGGCCGGAATGGAAGGAGCGCTTCCGAGCGCGGTGGGCGGAATTGTCTCGGTCCCGGTAATCGCGGTGCCCACCAGCGTTGGCTATGGGGCCAGCTTCAACGGGCTGGCAGCTCTGCTCGGTATGTTGAACAGTTGCGCCAGCAATGTAACCGTCGTCAATATCGATAACGGATTTGGAGCGGGTTACGTCGCCAGCCTGATCAACCGCCTGTGAGGCCGGCCCAGAGATGCAGGGCCAGAAAAAGAAAAGGGGCGAAGATGCGCGGCGAAACGCATCCTCGCCCGGGAACAGCAGGAGGACCGCTCAGTTCCCTGGAAACGTTAGGTCTTCAGCAGCGCGAGAATATTCTGCGGAGCTGCATTGGCTTGTGAAAGGGCCGCCACGCCGGCTTGCAGCAGGATCTGCGCCTTGGTGAGGTTGGCGGCTTCGGACGCCAGATTGGCGTCGCGAATGCCCGACTCGGCCGCAGCCTCGTTGGTCAATTCCGACTGCGCCAGGTTGGTGGCGTAAGTGAATTGATTTTCGCCTCGTCCTACGGCCGCCTGTGCGCTGCCGAGCGTCGCCACCGAGTTGGCGAGGGCTGAGACGGCCACCTGCGCGCCCGCCTCGGTGAGGATGCTGGACGTGGCCCCGGTGCCGACCACCGCGGATGTCGCAGTGGTATTCGGATTAGCGAAACCAAGCGCATCGGCCGTGCCGCCGGCGCCGCCAAGAACGTCCTGCCCGATGCTGACGTTGAAGGTGCCCGCGGAATTACTCGAGAAGGCGATATTGGCGCCCGCCGCGTCCACGGTGGCGACGATACCCTGCAGCGCCGGGTTGTCGGTGGCCTGCAATGCGGCGTTGATGGTTTGGACCGCCTGAGCGGCGGTGTTGCCGTTGGCGCCACTGATAGTTACGCTGGTGGTTTGTGCCGCGCCGCCGGCGCCGTTAACGGTGAAGGCGAGCGTTTGGGTGTCGGTGCCCACCGTAGTGGTGTACGCTATCGGAGCGGTTTCCTGGTCCCCTCCAGCCACGAAGCTCGCAACGGCGCCAGCGCCGCTAATGGCTGAGCCAAATGTATCCGCCGTGCCCACTCCGCCGGTATTGGCGTTCACTCCGCCGGCGGTAGCGCTCAGGTTGCCCAGCAGCGCGTTCGCCGTTGTATCTCCGGCCGTCACTTGGAATGCCGCGGTGGGAGAGGTGAAGACCAGTTGTTGCGATCCGTCCGCTCCGGTGTGAACGGAGGCCGTGACATTGGCCGATTGCAATGCCAGGTCGTTAGCCCCTCCACCCGATTCGGCGCTGGTAATTCCGGCGTTGATCGCGGTGACCAGCGATGCCGAATCGCCCACGCTAGCCAGGTTTACGTTCACCGTGACCGCACTGTTCACTCCCGCCGCCCCAAACCCCGGCCCCGAAAGAATGAAGCTGGTGGTGCCGGTGGTATTGTTGGCGGCCAAAAGCGAGGACACGCTGTTGGGACCGCCCGCACTCAGGTCATACAAGCCCGAATCCGCCGCGCCCACCGCCACTTGATTTCCCGCCTCGTATCCTTTGGGGCCCAAACTCTGCGTGTCCACGGTGGCGTTACTCAAATCCACCGAGACCGTTCCGTTTGAGATCACGCCCGCCGCGGTGGTGCCCCGGCCCCCGCCGATAAACACCGAAAGATTCGCAGCGAAGGAGCCGCCCTGGTTTAATCCAATGGACTGCGCCTGCCGGTCAATTTCACTCAGCACACTCTGATATTCGTCGTTCAGCACGGTTCGGCTGCCGGTGAAAGTTCCCGAAGCCGATTGCGTGGCCAGAGTGCGCGCCCGATCCAGGAGCTGCGAAATGTTACTCATACCGCCGTCCATGATCTGGAGCGTGCTGATGCCATTATTAGCGTTCTGAATCCCTTGCGTCAGTACCGCTTCATCGGACCGGTAGCCATTGGCAATGGCTAACCCCGCGGCGTCGTCTCCGCTATTGACGATGCGCAGGCCGGAAGTGACTTCGTTAATGGTTTGGTTTTGGAAAGTTTGGTTGGCAGCCAGATAATTCTGCGCCTGTAAAGAAGCTACGTTGGTGAGAATACTAAAAGACGAACCCATGATATTTCTCCTTAGATTTGATCACTCGAGATCCTGGACCTTCAGGATCCGCAGCGCTTTGGCGTTCGCTTTAGCGCCTCGCTTTAGCGCCCTCGAGAGGCTGATCCACGCGGGCGCGGACCGTCATTGCAGTGGACCGATTCCATTGCCGGTAGACAATGACATCCACTCTCAGGCTTCCCGCCCTGTCGATCGGAGCCTCTCTCAGTGCTCAAGTTGCTTATCGGGGAAAAGAATTGATTCTTGAATCTAGCAGGCTGATGAATTAGTTATTCGGCGAAGCTTTTTGCCTCTCGCCAACGGTCTTGTCATGAGCATTTACGTGGAGATTGTGTGCCTGAATTGGCGACTTTCCGTCGTCCAGACACACTTCTCCCCGAACTTACGCGGAGAGAACCACCGTAAGGTTCCGCATCCGCACCAGATTGTAGGCGGCGGCCGCGAAGGTGAATACCCAACCAACTTTGAAGACGCCGCGATGTCGGGTCTTGCGCAGCATTCCTACCGTCTTTAACCACCCAAATACTTCTTCGATCCGTTTTCGCTTGCGCTGGCTCACCTGGTATCCAGCGTGCCGTGTCGTGCGCCCGTCAATGGCACTGCCGCCTTGCCGATTGATATTCTGCGACACGTGCGGCGTCACGTTCCGGCCACGCATCTCTTGCACGAAGCCTCGCGTGTCATAGCCTTTGTCGGCTCCCACCGTCACGCGCTGGTCGCCCTCGATCCGCCCCGCCATTTCCAGCGCTGCGTCGCGCTCGGCCTTTCCGCTGCACAGCACCAGTTCGGTATCCACCACCAGTCCGTTGCGGTTCTCGATCAGCACGTTGCCGCAGTAGGCCAGCTTCGACTCGTGACCGCCGCTTTTTCTTGCCAGCCTGGCTTCCGGGTCGGTCGTCGATTGATGCGTGTCGTTGCGGCGCTCCTCGCCATGAAAATCAATAGTCGGATTACCCGGGTCCTCCGGTGGTAGCGTGGGGCCTTGATCTTTGCGTTGAAAACTCTTCTGACTCGCCCAGGCTTCTATCAGCGTGCCGTCCACGCTGAAATGCTCATCCGACAACAGGTCGTTGGCACGCGCCTGTTTCAATACCTGCGCGAAGAACTTCTCGGCGATGTCACCATTCAGCAGCCGGTCGCGATTCTTGCTGAACACGCTGGGCACCCACACTGGCTCGTCCATGTTCAGACCCACGAACCAGCGGAACAGCAGATTGTATTCCAGTTGTTCCATGAGCATCCGCTCGCTGCGAATCGTATACAACACTTGCAGTAGCAGTGCGCGCAAGAGCTTTTCCGGCGCGATCGAGGGACGACCCCAATCGATGTATAGTTGCCCGAACGATCGGGACAGTCCTTTCAAGACCGCATCCACCATGCTTCGGATCGGCCGCAAGGGATGATTCGCGGGAATACGCTCCTCCGGCGACACGTAACTGAACATCGCGCTTTGCTGGGTGTCTTTTCCTCGCATAGGCTAAAACATAATGACGTTGTTTTGTCTTCCTTGGTCACACCCCATCCCAATTACTTTTTCACCATCCTGCTAGGGCCGCAATTTCTGGATGGCCTGCGCTAAGCCCTCGGCCGGCAGGCCGCTCGCCGCTCGCGTGTTTTGATCCTGCGTGATCTTCAACTCTTTGCGCAGCACCATGGTTTCCCTAGGCGCGCGGATGCCGATCTTTACGCCCTGTTGAGTAATCGCGAGCACTTCCACCTCAATTTCGTCGCCGATGAGGACGGACTCACCCGCCCTCCGCCGTAGCACTAACATGTTTTCCCCGCCGTATTCTCGCCGGCGGAGGACGCGGCAAGGGGATGCTCGTGGGAATATCTGGTATCGCGACGAATCGCCTGCAACCCGCGGCGGGTCCTCACATTCAGCACGATCGGCGCCATTAAATTGGCAGTGGCCGGAAACTCGTCATGCAATGTGATCAGCGCCAGCACTATGGCTTCTGAACCCAACGCCGGCTGGCGTTGCGGATCCAGCCCCAGCTCTTCCAGATCCTCTGGTGCAATGGCCAATTGATACTGTTTGTCTACCACCAGGATCGGAAACGCCAGAAAACACAAGCTGGGCCGCAGCATGCTTTGCAAGAACACGAGTGGCGCTTGTTCGGGCGCCTCGATGAGCACACAACCCCTCTCCTCCTCAAAAGCAGGCAAGCCCTGAGGAAAATCGAAGGCCGACTCTTCGACGTAGGGCAGAGTACCAAAGTATTTGGTTTGAACGGAAGGCATCCGTGAATAGCGCTCGCACGCCGGATGCCGAAATTTCCCGTTAGTCCAGGTAGGCGATCACGGCATCGGTGAACTCGCCGGTCGACGCATTCCCGCCCACGTCCGGCGGCAAATGCTTCTGCTCGGCGTAGACCCGCTCGATGGCGCCGCGCAGCCGGGCGGCCGCGGAAGCTTCGCCCAGATGAATCAACATCAGCGCGCTCGACAGCATCAAGGCGGTCGGATTCGCGATCCCTTTTCCGGCGATGTCGGGCGCGCTGCCGTGGACGGCCTCAAACACTGCGTCGTGATCGCCCATGTTCGCGCCCGGCACTACACCCAGTCCGCCCACCAGGCCTGCGGCCAGATCGGAAACAATGTCGCCGTACAGGTTCGGGAGCAGCAAAATGTCAAACGTCTGCGGGCGCATCACCAGCTGCATGGACGCGTTGTCCACGATCAGCTCCTGGTAGACGATGTCGGGATAGTTCTGCGAAACTTCGCGGCAGCAGCGCAGGAACAGCCCATCGGCCAGCTTCATGATGTTGGCCTTGTGGATGGCGGTCACCTTCTTGCGCCCGGCCTTCTTGGCGAAGCGGAACGCATATTCGGCGATGCGAATGGATGCCGTGCGCGTAATCACCTTCAGGCTGGTGACCACATCCTTCACCACTTCGTGTTCCAGCCCCGAGTACAAGTCCTCGGTATTTTCGCGGAAGATCACCATGTCGATCAAGACGTCGTCGAAGCGCGTCTTCAGGCCGGGCAGCGAATGCACCGGCCGCACGTTGGCGTACAGATCGAAATGCTTGCGCAGAGCGACGTTGACGCTTTGGAATCCTCCACCGATGGGCGTCGTCACCGGGCCCTTCAGCCCCACGTGCGTGCGATCGAGCGATTCGATCACATGCGGCGGCAGCACCTGCCCGGATTTCAAGATGATGCTGGCATTCAAATCGGCGCGCTGCCAATCAATGGATACGCCGGTAGAGTTCACCGCGCGCATGGCTGCTTCGGCCACTTCGGGCCCAATGCCATCGCCGGGAATTAACGTTACGGGATGAGACACGTTTATATTGTAGAGAATGCCCCGTATTCACCGCGCGCTCATCAGCGTTACCGACAAAACGGGCGTGGTGGAGTTCGCCCAGGGTCTGCGCGATCTGGGAGTGGAGATCGTTTCCACAGGCGGTACGGCGCGCGCGCTGGAAGCCGCTGCGGTCCCGGTGCGTGAAGTTTCCGAACTTACCGGCTTTCCCGAAATGCTGGATGGGCGACTCAAAACCATCCATCCGCGCGTGGCGGGAGGCGTGCTTGCCGTACGCGCCAATTCCGAACACATGCAGTCGCTCGCCGCGCACGGCATCCCGCTCATCGACTTGGTGGTGGTGAACCTCTATCAGTTTGAGAAGGTTGCGGCCAGACAGGGTGTGCCCTTGTCCGAACTGATTTCCAATATCGACATTGGCGGTCCCACATTGATTCGAGCGGCGGCGAAGAACTATCAGGACGTCGCGGTAGTGGTTTCGCCGGACGATTATCCCGCCGTCCTGGAAGAAATGCACGAACGCGAAGCCAGCCTCTCTGAATCCACCCTATGGAGACTAGCCAAAAAAGCTTTCGCGGTGACAGCGGCCTACGATCGGGCCATTAGCGCGCGACTGGCGCGCGTAGGAGCCGAAGACGACTCGGGCTTGCCGGCCTTTTTGGACATTCGAGCGCCGCGCGCGCTCGACTTGCGGTACGGCGAGAATCCCCATCAGAAGGCCGCGCTCTATTCCAGCCGGCAAGGCGGGATTGCAGGCGCCGAACAGTTGCAAGGCAAGGAACTGTCTTACAACAACCTGGTGGATCTGGACGCTGCCTGGCAATTGATTCGCGAATTCGACCGGGCCGCGACGGCGGCGGTGATCAAGCACACCAATCCCTGTGGTTGCGCCGAGGGATCCACGCTCGCCGAGGCCTATCGGCGGGCTTTCGAAGCCGATCCGGTGTCGGCCTTTGGCGGCGTGCTGGCGTTCAATCGCGCGGTGGATCGCGAAACCGCCGAGGAAATTTCAAAGACCTTTATCGAAGCCATTGCCGCACCCGGTTACGATGCGGCCGCGCGCGAGTTGCTAGCGGCCAAGAAGAATTTGCGATTGCTGGCGGTCTCGCGCGCGCCCGAGGAGCCGGTGGTGAAATCCATCAGCGGCGGTTTCCTGGTACAGACTCCGGACACGCATCGATTGCAGCGCGGCGAATGCCAGGTGAAGACGGAGCGTGCGCCCACAGAAGAAGAATGGCGCGCGCTCGAATTCGCCTGGAAAGTGTGCAAGCACGTAAAGTCGAATGCCATCGTGTATGCGCGGGAGGGTCAAACCATCAGCGTTGGCGCGGGGCAGATGAGCCGCGTGGATGCAGTGAAGGTGGGCGCCATGAAAGCCATGCTGCCATTGCAAGGGACGGTGCTTGCTTCGGATGCGTTTTTCCCGTTCCCTGACGGTGTGGAAGAAGCCGCCAAACACGGCATAACGGCAGTGATCCAGCCGGGCGGATCAGTGGGAGATGAAAAAGTGATCGCCGCGGCGAATCAACTGGGACTAGCCATGGTATTCACCGGAGTGCGCCATTTCAGACATTGAAGCTAACGCTTGCTCACGCGCGCGGTTCAGAACCGCGACCGTCAGGGAGTGCGCGGTTCAGTTTCTGATTAGGATGGCCAGCGCGGCGCAGCTATTCAACCCCTTTCGCGCCAGCACTTGGAGCGAGCGTTCGGGAAACGAAGGGCTGTGCTCAAATGCCTTGCTGAAGGATTGAATCACTTGGATGGCATGCCCGGCGCCGAATTCGGTTTTGTGCCAGGCGGCCATGCCGATCAGCAGCGTTTGAATGATCGCGTAGTGCGCCATCATGAGCAGGCATTGCTCGGCGATGGTGTTCGCGATGTGATGGACGCTCAGGCCGCGTGTGCTCTCCTGCGGACCCAGCGGAAACAGCGTCCGGTGAACGTAGTTCACCAGGTAATGCTCCAGCATGTGCTGGTGCTCGCTCAGGAACGGCTCGAAGTATTCGGAATGGGCCGTTGCGTAACGCCGCCCGATGTCGGTCAGGCTGGATTCCACGGTCCACTCCATGGCCTGCATGAATTTTTGGTAGCAGGCCAGCAGCGGCGGCGCCGTGAAATCGGAGCTAAGGCGTCCGACGATCAGCTCCAGCACCAGTTCCAGTTGCGCCGCCGGTTCCGGACAATGGGTGTTTAGCGCTTCCCCAAACAGATCCCGATCCACACCGTCGCGAGCAGCGTCCAGAACCACCGGAGTTTCGGCGCCACGGCCCGACGCAGTCAATTCCTGGAGCTGGTCGCAAACCGAGCCGAGAATCGTCAATCGCTTCCACAGAGGATAGGCGCGGTATTGCAGCAGCCAGATGACGAAGGCGCGAATCTCTCGAAAATGTTGGTAGGGTTTTTCGGCGTTTCCGTTCGCCATCCGCAATACCGAGAGGTTCGCGAGACGTGTGTCGCGTGGCGGGCCTTCCTCCTCGTCGAACTGCATGACGTTCGGATCCAGCAGCACGATGCGGGCGGCCTCGGGACACGACAAATCCAACGATCGCTGCAGGACATCGTCCACCACGTTCATCACGCGCGGAAAGGCCGAGCACATGATGGGCAGCGCCTCTTCGCCCATTTTCTTCTGAATGGCGCACCAACCTTCGGCGAGAAACGGGCAACCGGGTCCGTTGAGCGCGATGCGGGCGTAGTTGTCGCCGCTCGAGCTATCGGGGTTGATGGTCACCAGCTCGCGCAGGCGCGGACCTAGCTCCGGGTCTTGGCAACGCTGATAGTTTTCGTAAGTGGATTGATCGACATCGACGATCCAACCGACACAGCAGGTGTCCTCGCAAGCGGCGCCGATACAACGAAAGGCATGGTAGGACCGCGGTTGGAGCCGTTTTACAGCATTAATTCAGCACCTTCAGTTCGGCTGCTCCTGTCACATTATAGTAATCGCGCAGACGGCGCGCAGCCGCCGGCCCGATTACTTTCGCCAGCTCCTCAGCCGGCGCTTCACGAACGCGCTCCAGGCTTCCAAACTCGCGCAGCAATTTCGCAATGGTCTTCGAGCCGATGCCGTCCACTTGCTCCAGTTCCGACGTCAGACGAGCGGCGCCGCGGCGCGTCCGATGGAATGTGACCGCAAAACGATGGGCCTCATCGCGCACCATCTGGATCACGTGCAGCACGGGCGAGTAACGATCCAGCTTGATCGGGTCGTCCTCCTGGCCGTAGACGTAAATGATTTCCTCGCGTTTGGCGATCGACGCAACCGGCTGATTGATCACCCCGATCGCTTCCAGCGCTTCCACCGCCGCGTGTAACTGTCCTAGCCCCCCATCGATCAGAATAAGGCTTGGAAAAGCCTTGTTCTCCTGCTGCAACCTGCGAATAGCGGCGCGTCACCACTTCGCGCATGGATGCGAAATCGTCGTTGCCAACTACCGTGCGGATGATGAACTTGCGATAGTCCGATTTCTTCATCCGCCCGTCTTCCCACACCACCATGCTGGCCACTTTATCCGTGCCTTGGATATGCGAGATGTCGAAACATTCGATGCGTTTGGGCGGCTCAGGCAGTCCCAGCGCGTCCTGCAGCGCTTCCTGCATGGCCTTCGACGACGGATGCATGATGCGGAAGCGCTGCTGGAACGCGTGCTTCGCGTTGGTCTCCACCAGGTCGAGCAGCGCCTTCTTCTGCCCGCGTTGCGGCATCAGGATCTCCACTTTGTGCCCGCGTTTTTCGCTGAGCAGCTCTTCCAGCGCCTCCCGATCCTCGAAGTCCACCGGCACATGGATGCGGCTCGGAATGTACTGCTCGTTCAGGTAAATTTGCTTGAGCAGCGAGGAGAAAAATTCGTCCGGCTGGAAATCAAACAGGTCTTCCCAGTAGTATTCGCGTCGATCCACAATCCGGCCGTTGCGTAAGTGGAACAGGTTGGCGGCCACCAGCGGAGGCTCGGCGTGGTACGCCAGGATGTCGATGTTCTCACCTTCGGCGGCGGCCATCTTCTGCTTCTCTTCCATCTCCTCCACGGTGGAAACCAGGTCGCGCAAGCCGGCCGCCTCCTCAAAGCGCGTCTCCTCGGACGCTTGCCGCATGCGGGTGCGCAAATCGCGAGCCAGGTCTTTGTGGCGTCCTTCCAGGAACAGCCTTACGTCCCGCACGGCCGCGGCATAAGCTTGATTGGTGGTCAAGCCTTCCACGCACGGCCCCAGGCAGCGGTGGATGTGATACTCCAGGCACGGGTGCGTGTGCACTCGCGTGAAATCCACCTTGCAGGATGGAACCTTGAAGTGGCGATGAATGAAATGCACCAGCCGGTGCGCCAGATTGCCGGGGAAATACGGGCCGTAATAAGTGGAACCGTCTTTGATAAGGCGGCGCGTCACGTACACTCGCGGATACTTTTCGCTCGTGAGCTTGATGTACGGAAACGTCTTGTCGTCCCGCAGCAAAATGTTGAAGCGCGGCTTCCACTGCTTGATGAGATTGTTTTCAAGCGCCAGCGCTTCTTTGTTGTTGTCGACGAGAATGTATTCGATATCGCGGGCGTCGGAGATCAGCGTTCCCGTCTTGGCGTCGGCCAGCCGCTCGTCGGAGAAGTAGCTGCGCACACGCGCCCGCAGGTTCCTGGCCTTGCCGACGTAGATTACTTCGCCGTGCTGATCTTTGTACAGATACACGCCGGGCAACAGAGGCAGTTGGGCGGCTTTTTCCCGGAGTTCCATTTGGAGGGGGCTGTTTCTATTGTCGCAGGACAGGGCGACGGGGCATCAATGAGGGTGGTTCGGGCAAAGCCCGAACACTTTTAAGACCGCAAGCATTGCATCAGCTCAATTTCGTCCATGACCGCAATCCCCATTTTATTGAGGTATTCAACAGCGTGTATTGCGAAGAAGTCTTCGTCCTTCGAGCAGAGCACATCGGCTTCACCTATGATCGCGGTCTGCATGACGATAAGGTCGTTCACGTCGCGGATGGGCGCCATTACAAGGGGATTTAACTCGACAATCTCGGAGGAACTGCGCAGATCGGAAATATACTCGTAGACCAAAGTCTCCGATAGGTCATAGAATGCGCGCAGTCGAGGATAACGGAGCACCCTTGCGAGTTCGTGGAGTATCTCGTTCGATAAAACGAGCCTGTGCTCACCGTCGATAATAGTGAGCAACAATTCGCGCGCCAAGCCGTTGGAGTGCTCGTTCGCCCGAACGAGAATCGTAGTGTCAAGAACGATTTTCACTTATGCGGACGATAGCCGGGGCGAACGCTCGTCAAGGCCTCGTCGATGATGTCCTCGGCTTCCTCTGGAGCGCCTGGTTTGCGGCGAGCGTCCACTTCGGCAAAATAGTTTTGCAGCTGTTCCGCCAGTTCGTGCTTCCGCTCCTCTGTCAGGGCAGGGGGGGAGATAGCGCGAATGCTAATAGCCTCATCCTCCAGAACCCGGCGTCCCAACAAGCTTTCGATAGCAGCCTTCTGGTCGGCCGAGAGGTCTTTAGCGCTGCGAATCATGGGAGGAACCTTACCCTCAGTATGACGCAACTCTCTTCAAGAGAAATCCGTGCCAGGACTTCCGCGCCATTTGACACGCCTGCCCATCCGGCGTATTTTGGGAGGCGCCTATGCCGACTCAGCCCTTTTGGCGCCGTTGTATTTTCGCAGCGAGCCTACTGATGGCCGCTATGCCCGCGGCACTTTTCGCTCAGTGGCCCTCCTACCCTACTCCCGGCGTGCCCAGAACTGCCGATGGAAAGCCGAACCTGAGCGCTCCTGCTCCCAAAACCAACGACGGCAAGCCGGATCTTAGCGGTCTGTGGCAAAACAACCGAACGGTGGGCGGCACGGTAGCCGCACGGTCGAGCGCGAACCCTCCATCGAATAACGAAGATTTATTAGCAATTGCCCGGCGGAGCCCCTTCTGGAACCTGGGCTCCCAGTTCAAAGACGGTTTGCCGTTCACGCCCTGGGCCGCGGAACTGCACCGGCAGCGCGTGGCCGACAACAGCAAGGATAATCCGGACGCGCACTGCCTGCCCATGGGTATTATGCAGTTTCACAACCATGGGGAACCTCGCAAGATGATCCAGACTCCGCAGGTGATCGTGATCCTGTATGAGGCCAATGCCGGCATACGGCAGATTTTTACCGACGGCCGGCCGCTGCCGAAAGATCCGGATCCGTGGTGGTATGGCTACTCGACGGGCCGCTGGGAAGGCGACACGCTGGTGGTTGAATCGGCCGGATTCCGCGATCTGGGCTGGCTGGATGTGGAGGGCAGTCCGTTGACCGACGCCGCCCATGTCACCGAGCGCTTCCACCGCCCCGACTTCGGCCACCTGGATATAGAGGTCACCATCAACGATCCCAAAGCCTACACCAAGCCCTGGACGGTCGCGGTGCACCAGCACATTATGCCGGACACCGAGTTGATCGAATTCGTTTGCCAGGAAAACGAACAGGACTCGCAGCATTTGAAGTGAGGCCGGTTTTGGCGCCGTGTTTAGTCCTCGCTATACTTGAGACTGTGGTACGCAGAATCGCAATCGGATTTTTGCTGACGGGCGTCCTTTTCGCGCAAGACGAGCCGCAGCTCAAGAAGAGGTCCGATCAGCCGAAATCGCAGCAACAGCAGGAGCAGGAGCCTCCGGAAGAAGACGAGAGCCTGGCTCCAAAAACATACTCGTTCAATCCGCTCGAAGCGGAGAAGGACCTCAAGGTCGGCCTTTATTATTTCAAGAAGGGCAACTACAAAGCGTCCACCAACCGGTTCCGGGAGGCCACGCTGTGGAACCCCACCTACGCCGAAGCTTTCCTGCGTCTGGGCGAAAGCGAAGAGAAGCTGAAGGACAAAAAGGCCGCCGACGAAGCCTACACAAAATATCTGGCGTTGTCTCCGGACGGCAAGGAAGCCGAGGCGGTGAAGAAAAAGTTAGCCCGCCAGCGGTAACCGCTTGCGTTTCCGTCCCTCCTTCTGCGCCTTGATTACAGCGATTAACCGGTTCACGCCCGCTTCCCAATCGGGAAAAAGATCCAGATACTGAGTCTGTTTTGAGATGCGACTCGGCACCAGGCAATCGTCCAGGCGGACAGGAATCAGGAAAATCTCATCCAGCGGCACTTTGGCCGCGCAAAACAGCGCATAGCGGAGCTCGCTGTGGAAACTGCCGCGCTTGGATGTAGCACGGCGCGAGAAACACGCCACAAAGAAATCCGAGGTCTGAATCGCGGTCTCGATGGCCCGCGGCCAATTTTGGCCAGGCATCAGCCTCTTTTTGTCCAGCCAGGGGCGAAATCCGTTCTCTTCAAAAACTCGATAAAGCTTTCTTGCGAAGGCGAGGTCCTCTTCCACATAGGCAATGAATACGCGCGGCTTAGTCTGGGCCACGAACCGAAAGCCGTGCTCGCCCCCTGCCGACAGCGTTCCCAGCCCATCGATCTCCACCGAGCCGCCGTGTTCCAGTGCTTCCCGGAGCACGCGGGCTATACGACGCGTCAGCATCGCGCTGGAACGCCTTTTTTGGAGTACGTTCACCGCAATCTCCTCCGCGCTTTCGGAGCTTTGACGCGCCGGGCGCCGGTTGGCAAGCTCTGTTCAAAGTAAAACTCCGTCTTCGGGCCGGGCAAAAAAGTCCCCAGTCCAGGGAGGGAAGCGCTGTGCCCCTGACGGATTCGTCGCAGGATGCTGGTCAAAATAGTATCCAGCTGGTCGGCGGCAGCGGCGGTGGATATTCCCGACTCCCGGGCCAAACGTTTCGCTAATTCTTTTTTCTTCATCCCTCACATACTAGAGGACGAGCGACGACAGAAAACGGGGCCAAGGGGGCGACCCTGATAGACAAGTCTATACATATCAAAGAGATATCCCGATACTTCAGGAGCCTGCAGCGTTTGTCACCGCCCTCGCAAATGAAGCGGTTTTAATAGGCCCTTAAGGTTGGGTTCATGTCCGGCTGAAATGATAGTGCTGAAGTTATCGACATAGCTTCTGACACCTAAGGAGATCTCAAAATGAAGAAACTCATGACTTTGATGCTCGGCCTGTCTTTCCTGGTTGGAACTGCCAGCCTGTTCGCTCAGGATAAGCCGGCGGATGACAGCAGCAAGACCACGAAGAAGGCCAAGAAGAGCAAGAAGACGAAGAAGCCCGCCACCGACACCACAACCCAAAAGTAACTAACGGCTTATTCAATAGCCAAAGTTTGCGTCGCGCATGCGCCCCGGGGTTCCCGGGCTCGACATGCGCGACCGTTTTTTGGGGCAAAGAATCCACTAAGCATCCTTTACGGTTACTCCGGTCTCATCTGCCTGGACCATCTTCGCGTAGCCAGGTGATACCAACGACACTCGTTTAGGCACTGAATAAACGCACGGCCTCAGGCATTTTCGTGTCGCAAAGTTTTGCTCGCCAACCGGAGCTTGCAGTGGAACTCGCGCCGGTCCGTGTCAGTGGACGCCGCAAATTCACACGCCGAGATCCGAAACCCAGCTTTCCCAAGAATCCCACGAATCTTCCACCTCGGGACCCGAGGCATCTGTTACGACCAAGAGCTTGCCTTCCTGATCCTGCTTCACGCGATCCTCGATTAGTTGGGTGTCCGCCAAAATGAGCAGCCCGAGCGCCCCTGACTGAATTTGCCTTGGCTCTCCGGATCTTCCGAGCGCGAAATCATGGGCGCACGAATTTCCTGGAACTGGACCAGGTCCTTTGAAAAAATCAAGTCAAGGGTCCAGTCAAAAGCCACGCGCAGCTTCTTCTCCAGCCGAGGAAGTTTGCATAGATAAATGGTTCGCCAAAGCCACCACGCAGCGAACCCCGAGAAATTGATTCCCAGGATTCTCGCCACGCCCGTGCGCCGCCCGATCGCAGCGAGTTGTGCGAAGGTCGAATAATGGAACGGCATCTTCCCCGTTCCTCGCAGGGTCGCGACGAGGTTGTGGGCCACCACCTTAGCCTGGCGGAGCGCGTGCTGCGCCGTCGGAGGATGAAAGCCACCCGTATGGGGATCTGGCACCGCCGCACAGTCCCCCAGAGCCCAGACTCCCGACCACTCGTCCAATTCCAGGAATTCCGATACCAGCAAGCGACCGTGGTCCTTAGCGCAGGGGATCGCTTCAACCAAACGATTCGGCGACGTTCCTGCGGTCCAAACCAGCGTGTTGGTAGGAATCGCGGTGCCGTCGCTGAGTTGCACGGTCCGGCCCGAAAACTCTGCGACTCGAGTGTTCAGGCGGATTTCGACTTTGCGCTCTGTTAGTTTTCGATGTGCATAGGCGCCCAATCCTTCTCCCAACTCGGGCAGAATCATCATTCCGGAGTGGACAAGGACGACGCGCAGCATCTCTTCTCTTAGATTGGTGTAAGAACGGAGCGCTCCGCGCACGAAGTCGTTGATTCCGGCAACGGTCTCCACGCCGGCGAAGCCCCCTCCGGCGACAACAAACGTCAACAACGGCCCCTTTTCCTTACAGCATTCGGTATCCGCTTCTTCCAGATGCGCGATGAGGTGGTTTCGAAGACGCACCGCGTCCGCTAGCGTCTTCATTGTGAGCGCGTAATCCTCTAACCCCGCAATTCCGTACCGGTTGGTCATCGACCCGAGACCGATCACGAGGTAATCGAAGTCGAATGTATGTCGATGGTGATCGAATCCATGCGAGACAACCACTTGCTTTTGCGCAAGATCGATCCGCTCGACTTCGCCTGCGAAGAACTGCACCCTGCGCAGCAGCTTCCGCACGGGATTGACGATGGTCGTCAGATCCAGGTCGCTGGCCGCGACCTCATGAAGCATCGGCGTGAAGAGGCAGAAATTATCGCGATTGACGAGCTTGATCTCGACGCGATCGCCAGCCAGTCTTTTCTCAAGCTCCATGGCGACTGTGACACCCACGAAGCCTCCGCCAAGAATGAGGATCCGCTTTTGCGAACTATCTTCCATGGGACATCTCCCGCAACCCTCGCTCGCCAAACTGAGGCGAGCTCTTTATCGAGTCCGAGGGATGGGACGGCGCTGCGCGAGAGAAGATACAAAAAAGCGCGCGAATGCGAGGCATCATCCTGCTTGCGCGTAGGGAAGCGAAAGCGCTAAACTTCGCCTAGTCCGGTCCACGCAGTGAGAGCGGAGCCGATGAGCTTTCTTCCAGAAGTTGCGTTGGGCGACGAGTTCCACCCGTTTGCCACGTTTTACGGAGACCTCGGATTCTTCCCCAATCTGCTTCGGGCTCAGTCCCTTTTGCCGCGCATTGTCGAAGCGCAGGCCGCTTTTGAGGAGGCCGTGAGGCTCAATCGAGGCGCGATCCCCCGCGTGCTGAAGGAGTGCATTCTCCTGAGCATTGCGGCTGACCGCCGGGACGTCTACTGCGCCGGTCTCGCCCGCTCAGCCCTGCTTTTACAGGGAGAGCCGCACCATCGAATCGAAGGTCTGGCGCAAGACCACACTAGTACCGGGCTGCCTACGTCTGATGTGGCGCTGCTCGACTTTTGTAGGAAATTAGCCTCGAATGCGGCTTCCGTAGATTTATCGGACATCGAGCGGCTCCGTCAACATGGCATCGGGGATGAATCCATCATCGAAGCCGCAGTCATCACGGCCTTGGGCATCTATCGTTGCACCCTGTCGGTGGGCTTGCGTCCAGAGCCGGAAGGCGAGACGTGGAACCTGCCACCGGGACCGAAAGTATCGGTGCGGGAAGCGGACCGCTTCGCGCGGTCCCCAAAGGGCCCATACGTCCCCGCTCCGTATCTTAGTCCTCAGACTTTCGCGCCCTTCGCCACGCTCATGAAGAGCCATGGGTTCATACCCAACTTCTTTCGCGCTCAAACGTTGCGGCCGGATCTTTTGGCCGCCGAAGTTGAGCTTGCCGCCGCGATTTTGCTCCCCGAGGACACGCTGTCTCGAGCGCAGAAAGAAACCATTCTATTGGCCGTGTCCGCGGCGAATCTCAACTCCTATTGCGTGGCGGTGCATTGCAACCTCTTGCGGGGATTAGGCCTGCCGGCTGAGGAAGGCGACCAAATCGCGGTGGATCACCGCCGATCTTCTCTTTCAGAGGCGGACAAAGCTCTTTTGGACTTTGCGATCAAGTTGGGGGTCAGATTTTCCGAATTCTCGCTCGATGATGTCGACCGGCTCAGGGCGGCCGGTTTCACGGACGCACAGATTTTGGAGTGCGAAGTGGTGACCGCGCTGAATAATTTCTCAAATTTTCTCCAGGCGGGCCTTGGCATCGAGCCTGATTTTGACCCGCCGCTCGCCTATGAAAGAAAGAAAACGTATCTTACGAGGGTTTCCGATCGTCCAACCCAAGAGGCTTCGGCTGCCTTCTCGGCCGTGGCTGAGGTGGAAGATCCGGACGCCGAGCTGACGGCCCGTGCGCGCGCGGGGAGTTTGGAGGCATTCGAAGAACTGATTCGAAAGCACAGCCGGTTGGTTTATCGCGCCTTGGCTGCCATTTTGGGCAATCAGGACCACGCGCAGGATGCCATGCAAGATGTTATGTTGAGCGCGTATGAGCACATCGCCGGATTTCAGTCACGCTCGAAATTTTCGACGTGGTTGGTAAGCATCGCCAGGAATAAAGCGATTGAGTATTTGCGGAAGCGAAAAAACGAAATTAGTTTGGATGAGTCTCCTTTCAGCGAAGACCAGGATTTTCGCCCTCGCGAATTGCGGGACTGGGTGGACAATCCCGAGCAAGCGTATTCTCGTCAGGAGATCCAGCAGCTCATTGAGAAAGGAATCATGGCGCTTCCGGCAAAGTACCGCACGGTGGTGATGCTCCGCGACATAGAAAACATGTCCATCGAGGACATAGCGCGACAACTGGGACTCAGCGTCCCGACGGTGAAAATACGCCTGCTGCGCGGCCGGCTCATGTTGAGAGAGTGGCTCGCGCCTCATTTTACGCCCGGCTTCAGGAAAGCAAATCAATGATTACCTGCGATGAGTTCTTCGCCGAGTTTGGAGATTACATCGACGATCGAGTTTCGCCTGAGGTCCGCAGCGAACTCGAACTCCATCTCTCCCAGTGCCGGGCCTGTCACGTCTTGTACGATTCCACCTGTCAGACGGTTAAAATCGTCACAGATAGCGGTTCCTTCGAACTGCCCGAGAATGTCTCCGAGTCGATCATCGGTCAGGTGATGGCGAAGCTGAAAGCCGACCAAGCCTAGCCGGCCCCACGGAAGAATTTTGTAACTTCCGCTCCCCAGATCACTCCTATGGCCCGTAGAGTTTGAGCAAAATCTGCTCAACCGAATGCAAGGCGTAAAGGAGAAATCAAATGTTTCGCATGTTCAAGGCGAGCGGAAAGCTTGCCAGCCTGGTGTTAACGCTTGGATTTGTGACGGTCCAGGCACAAACGGAGGGCGCTAAGACGCTGGAAACCGGCACGTTTCACGGCAAAGTACACAGTACTTCCGGACGCGCCACCATTTATCAGGAAAAAGACGGGCAGCTGGTTCTTCGGCTCACCCGATTCAAGACCTCGAACGGGCCGGACGTTCACGTGGTCCTCATCGCGCTCAAGGACGCGGATGACGACGCAAACTTCCTGAAGAACGGCACGGAACGGGTGGAGTTGGGCGCCCTGAAGGGCAATGAGGGCGACCAGAACTACGACATTCCCGCCGGCACCGATCTGGCGAAGTTCCAGACCGTTTCAATCTACTGCGAGCGCTTTAATGCGAATTTCGGCGCTGCGCCACTCACGAAATTCTAGGACACTTGACGTTGCTGCAATCGGGCCAGGCAGCCAGGTGCTGCCCGGCTCGCACGCAAAAGGAGATAGCTGTGAGCACCTCATGGATTAATCGTAAGAAATGGATTCTGATCGGCCTCGCCGTTCCGGTACTCCTCGGTTTGTGGTGGGCCTTCCGTCCCGAGAAGCTGTGGATCAATCAAAAGGTTGACGAGCCGGCTCCGTTCGCCTCGACGGCCGATCCTCAGCCGCTTTATACCGGAACGCTGGAAGGCAAAGCGCACGAGACCCGCGGCCGCGCTACCATCTATAAAACCCCGTCTGGCGCCGAGTACCTTCGACTCACTGACTTCAAGACCTCGAACGGTCCGGATGTGCATGTGCTGTTGGCGAGAGGGGACGACGCGAACCTTCGCCAAGAGATCGTGAAGGGCCAACTTGATAGCATCGAACTTGGTTCGCTCAAGGGCAATCAAGGCGATCAGAACTACGATCTACAGCCGTCAGTCGAGCTGGGTAAGTACAATACCGTCGTCATCTATTGCGAGCGATTTCACGCCATCTTCGGCGTGGCCACGCTCGAGCAGTTCTGACTTCTGTTTTCAGGGCCGTTATGCGAACGTCAAATGGCCTGTGACCGCATACGCTCCAGATCCCAGTTCTTGGAACGCGGCAGTGACTGAACAAGCTCCTCATGGGCAGCACAAGAGCTAACACGCCTGAGACAATTTCCGGTAGCGCCGTATCGCGGGAGTTTCGAGCCCGGGATCTTAACAGCGCCCAGGCATTACCGGCCATGGCGCGTCTCAAGTAAGCCGCTGGCGTGAGCATCGGCGCGTTGAATAAACGGCGAGGCCCCATCGGGATGGTGAAAATCGAAGAAATTGATGTCGCATCTCCACGGAGGTGCATTTTTGAGGCACGCATCCCGCATGAAGCCGCACTGAGATGGCTTTTGAAGCATTTCGGGACCAAATTCGAGTCTCGGGATTTGGACCGTGGCTGTTTCCGAGCGAGGAGAATCCGACCGGGCATCAGATCACGTTGAAGACCGTCTGGCAGGCAACTCTGCGAAGGGCAAAGGTTCCTTCCGGATCTAGGATCTGCGCTCGACCTCCGCGACAAGCTTAAGCGCAGGTGGCGTGGCCGACGAGTGTGTAACGCAGTTGCTTCGGCAGGGGGGATGCGAAGGTGTTCAAGGGCCTGATCGGTTTTGGCACGGAGAGAACTAACTGATGGGGTTTTGTCACGGTTTTGCCACGGTCGGAGCGGTTCTTGCTCCATTTGGGCAGGGCGGACGGTATCGTTAATTTAGGAAGTGGTTTAAAATCAAGAGAGCACCACATGTCGGGGCCTAGCGCAGCCTGGTAGCGCACCTGCCTTGGGCGCGTGAAGCTCCCTTCCAAACCGTCCATTGCGTTTCGCGTTTTTTCAGTCTTTCCAACAACCTGGGGAATCTGCTCTTCGCTCGTCGGACAACCCCAATGACCGGTTGAGATGTCGTTTCGATACAGTTTTGATACGTTTCAAAAGCAGGTGCCCTCTTCCAAGAAAATGACAGTCCAGGCTGCTACAAGCCTTCTGGCCTACTAGTGGATTGGCCCAGTCATTTGGAAAGCACCCGGCGTTGGCATGAGTGCTAATGCGGCACGTTGACGCGTGCGCCTCGCGTGGCGCCAACACTCGTGTTCGCCGCGTCGAGATTCTTCTCGGTGCGTGGGTGGTGCTAAATGAATCGCCGGTCGCGGTAGGGACGACCATCACTGATCGCCCCCCGCACAGATCCGTACGTGCGCTGCTAACGCATACAGCTCCACCTCGGATGCATGGGTCAAAACGAACGCTCGGGTGGGATGCGCGATGCGTGGATAAAGGAAACCCGTAGGAGAATCCTTTGAAGTCCACCTCGTAGATCGCGTTGAGGATGGTCACCACCGCCTGTTGGACCATCTTGTCCTCCAAGCTTGCGATGCCCAACCGACGTTGCCGGCCATTGGCCTTCGGTATGTAGACCTCCGCGAGGGTGGGGCCCGATACGCTCCGCGGTGCACCCGGCTGTGCAGATCGATCAGCCGATCCTCCAGCCCGGTTTCATACTCGCACCACGTCACGCCGTCCACTCCTGGCGCCTCTTGCCGCTTCAGAGCGTAGAAGCTTTCCCCGAGCAGATCGACGTTTAGATGATGCAGCAGAGCCGTGAACCGTTCTCGCTTCCTTCCCTTGCTGCTTGTCGCACACTGCAATCCCTGGGACACGCCGGCCTCGCCCTGCGGAGCGCACACAAATCGAAGACGGACATTCCATCCTCGATCTCGGGGGCGGATGGGACGCGTTCTCGCTGTACGCTGCCGCACGATTTCCAAACAGTACCGTCATGGGCCTGTCAAACTCGCACTCCCAGCGCCAGTACATTGAGAACTAAGCCCTGGAACCTACCCTTACCAACCTCCGTATCGTCACAGCCGACATCATTGACTTCGATCGTGTGGATTTCGAAGCGGGGCCACCGCTTCGACCGGACTGTATGCGTCGAAATGATGGAGCACGTGGGGCACTATGAGAGCCTGCTGCGCAAAGTTGCTTCGTGGATGAATCCCGGGGGTTATTGTTAATTCACATATTACAAATCACCGATTTGCCTACCCCTTCGAGGTCCGGCACTCGAGCGATTGGATGGAGCAGCACTTTTTTACTGGCGGCCAGATCTGCAACGACGACCTCCTGGTCTATTTCCAGAACGACGTCAAGATCCGCAATCAGCGGGTGCTGAACGGACAAGACTACCAGAAAACCGCCCAGTCGTGGCTCGCCAACATGGATCAGCATCGCAAAGAATTCCTGAAATTCGTTTCGGGCGTTTATGGCAAGAACGAGGCGCTGAAGTGGCTCGTACGCTGGCGCATCTTCTTTATGGCTTGCGCAGAATTGTGGGGTTATCGCGGCGGCGCCGAATGGATCGTTTCGCACTACTTGTTAGAAAGTGCACCCTCGGCTGCGGGTACATCGGTCAGCGTGTCGCGGAACGCTTCCTCACCATCGGAGCCTGCGTGACTGGGATTACTCGGAATCCTCAGCGGCTAGCAGCTCTTAGGGGCTGAAGGCACGGCCCGACAGATCCTCGCCAGCATGGCTCATGAGATGAGTCTCGCTCGGCCTCGTCATTACCATGCCCGATCTCGTGACCGGAGCCTGCGCTCTAACTCGGCTACTCCATCGGAACAAACAACGCTCCGCTCTAACTATCCGAGCAGCGATGGCTGGGCGCATCGCAGGAATCACGTCAGTCAGATCAATACCGGTCAGAACCTCGACAGCGATCTCCAGATCGCCCCCTTCGCACGGGTGAAGAGAGCACTGCCGTAGTTGAAACGCGACATCAGCCCGCGGCTCAACTGCAAAAGCAAGTTCCAGACTCGCTATGCCTTTGCTAATCTGATCGTTCGCAAACTGAACCTGAGCCCGCGCGAGGCGTGCCTGGATGTTGTCAGGACTGAGTCGATCGGCACGCTTCGCTTCTTTAGTAGCCTCCGGCCTTTTGTTCTGCAAGAGCAAGAGGTCGACAAGCAGGGCGAGCGCTTCCACTTGCGTCTGAGTGTCTTTCTCGGTCTCAGCGAAGCGAACAGCCTTGGGCGCATCATGTTCCCCCGGGCGGGAGATGAGGTGCGGAACTCGGTGTGGCGCGTACAAGGCGGCCACGAACCTGTCCGGTGCGCCAAGTATCGGGAGAATAGGTTCAAGGGCGTAAAAAAAGGCCAGGGCTGCTCCGTATGGGTCCGCCGCCGCAAACCCACCGATTGTATTCCTCCGGGTATTCGGGAAAGTGATGAGAGCTACGGTCTCACACCTACACTAATCAGCTATAGATGGAGTACTCCCCTGTCTGCATCTTTGCGGACTTGCGCATCAGTTTTTCCCACGACGTTGATCGCCAGGAGATAGTTCGAGGGACTTCGACTCTTCAAATGGCACCATCAGGGGCCGCCCCATACCCGGGGGTGGCTCACAGTTACAAATTTACCGGGGATGGGCCAAGCCGTAAAGGGAGGCAGGGAGGACGCCTGAGTTTATGATAATGAAGGACGTAAATGGAGAGACGCTCCTCGCGCCCGCGTCTTTAGCTGGAACAATCCGGGGCACAAGGACCAGGTGGTCGGCCATCGTGGTCTTGCTTTTCTGGTTTTTCACAGTGGCATCGTCGCCGGCGCAGCCCCCCGGGCCGATCATAACCGCTCTTGTAAACGCCGCCACCAACAAAAGCTCCTCCAGTGTCCCGGCCACGGCCCGTGGGTCTCTGGTCTCGATTATCGGGAGCAATCTGGCGATCGGATCCGCATCGTCTACTGGATTTCCGCTCCCGATCCAACTAACAGGTACACAGGTATTATTCGGAGATATTCCCGCACCGCTACTGTCTGTTTCTCCCACCCAGATCGAGGCGCAAGTTCCTTTCGAAATTCCCGACGTCAGTTCCGTCGACATGGTGGTAAGTACTACTGGAGGGAACGCTACTTTGCAGGTAATTCTGCTCGCGCAGGACCCGGCCATTTTTGATGTATTGAACCGTGGGGCGCTCGTTAGCGCCTCGAATCCCGTCAACGCCGGAGACGTAATCACGATTTATGCCTCCGGTTTGGGGGCAGTCTTCCCCACCCTGGCTTCCGGACAGCCCGGTCCGGATAGCCCACTGAGCATTGCTGGAATCCCTCCTATAGTAAGGTTCGGTGGTCAGGCCGCGAATGTGGATTTTGCGGGCATAGCGCCGGGGGAAGTGATTTATCAGATCAATGCGACCGCGCCGTTGGAACTGGCCACTCCCACCACCGTGGTCACAGTGGAAAGCGGGGTAATCCCCGCGGTGGTCGGGCCGCCCGGCCCAACTGGGCCTCCAGGGGCTCCGGGTCCAGTGGGACCAGCGGGCGTAACCGGACCAGCGGGCGCACCCGGGCGGACCGGGCCCAACGGGGTGCCGGGTCCGGCAGGAATAGCGGGTGCAACGGGCGCCCCTGGACCAGTAGGCGCCAACGGAGCCCCGGGTCCGCCGGGAACGGTGGGTGCAACCGGCGCGGCGGGACTATCCTGGCGGGGAGCCTGGAATGTCGGCGTTGCCTATGCGGTGAACGATGGCGTTGCCTACAACGGCTCCAGCTACATCGCCATTCAGGCGTCCAACAATCAAGCCCCAAATACCAGCCCTTCGTCCTGGACTCTTTTATCGCAGGCCGGCAGCGCGGGTCCAGCGGGAGCGGCCGGTGCGACAGGCCCCGCAGGCCCTACGGGAGCCGCCGGGCCACAGGGACCGATTGGTGCAACCGGTGCGGCAGGGATAAGCTGGCAGGGAATCTGGAGCGCCGCCGCCAGCTACGTGGCGAACAACGCGGTGGCCTATAACGGTTCGATTTACTTCAGCATCCAGGCCAGCATGGGCCAAGAACCCGATACCAGCCCCTTTTTCTGGACGCTGTTGGCAGGAGTGGGCGCTCCAGGAGCCACGGGACCCCCGGGCGTGAATGGCTCTCCCGGCCCCCAGGGCATTCAGGGCATTCCGGGGGCAGTCGGCGCAACCGGAGCCACCGGGCCACCGGGGCCGATCGGCGCAACGGGTGCTGCCGGCATAAGCTGGCAGGGTATCTGGAGCCCCACTGCCAGCTACATCGCGAACAATGCGGTTGCCTACGACGGTTCAATTTATTTCAGCATTCAGGCTAGCATGGGCCAGGAGCCCGATACCAGTCCCGCGTACTGGACGATCTTGGCCGGCGTGGGCGCTCCAGGGGCAACGGGACCAGCCGGAGCCGCTGGCGCTTCTGGACCACAAGGTCCCCAAGGAGTTCCTGGGACAACTGGCGCTACGGGAGCCACCGGGCCCCAGGGACCAACCGGCGCACCCGGTGAGGCGGGCATAAGCTGGCAGGGAATCTGGAATGTAACCACTGGCTATGTAGCAAACAATGCGGTAGCCTACAACGGTTCCATCTACTTCAGCATTCAGGCGAGTATCGGTCAGGAGCCCGACACCAGTCCTGCGTACTGGACGCTCTTAGCGGGAGTGGGATCGCCGGGTGCAACGGGAGCCACAGGCGCCACCGGGCCAGCCGGACCAACGGGGGCGACGGGGGCGACGGGCGCGATGGGAGCCACCGGAGTGCAAGGCCCAACCGGAGCTACAGGCCCAACGGGGTTGACCTGGCAAGGGATTTGGAGTGGCGCCACTGCCTACGCGATAAACGAGGCGGTCGCGTACAACGGTTCCAGTTATCTCAGCACCCAAGCGGGCACTAATCACGAGCCCGACATCAGCCCCTCGTTCTGGATCGTTTTAGCACAGGTTGGAAGCGGAGGCGCCACCGGCGCGACCGGCGCCACCGGCTCGGCCGGTCCCACGGGCGCCACGGGAGCAACCGGACCAGCCGGGCCCCAGGGAGCGACCGGCGCCACCGGCGCTACGGGTCCGGCAGGGCTAAGCTGGCAGGGAACCTGGAGTTCCAGCACCGCCTATGCAGTGAACGACGGGGTTGCTTACAGCGGTTCCAGCTACATCAGCATTCAGGCTGGCACGAATCAGGAGCCCGATACCAGCCCGCTATTCTGGACTCTCTTGGCGCAGGCCGGAAGCAGAGGGGCAACCGGACCAAGTGGACCCACTGGAGCAACCGGTGCAGCAGGATCCACTGGGACGACGGGAGCAACGGGAAGCGCCGGGTCGCCGGGAGCAACAGGTGCCACCGGTGCGACGGGCCCGGCAGGCTTGAACTGGCAGGGAACCTGGAGTTCCGCTACGTCCTATAACGTGAACGATGCGGTTGCTTACAACGGTTCCAGTTACATCGCTATTCAAGCTGGCGCGAATCAGGAGCCCGATATTAACCCCTCGTTCTGGATTGTGCTAGCTCAAGTTGGTTCCATAGGCGCAACTGGAGTAACGGGCGCGACCGGGCCCGCTGGACCCACTGGGGCGACGGGAGCCGCGGGACCACAGGGCGTGACTGGCGTCACCGGTGCGACGGGTGCGTCAGGTCTGAACTGGCAGGGCACCTGGAGTTCTAGCACCGGCTACGTGCTGAACAATGCGGTTGCTTACAACGGCTCCAGCTACATCGCTATTCAAGCCGGCTCGAATCAGGAGCCCGATATTAGCCCCTCGTTCTGGGCTCTGTTAGCCCAGCAAGGAAGCACAGGTGCCACGGGAACCACGGGCACTAACGGCTCGGCCGGTCCAGCCGGGGCGACCGGAGCCGCCGGTCCGGCTGGACCCACGGGGCCTACCGGAGCTACAGGACCTCAAGGAGCAACTGGCGCGACCGGCGCCACGGGTCCCGCGGGGCTGAACTTTCAGGGAGCCTGGAACTCCGCCACTGCATATGTGGTGAACGATGAGGTCACCTTCAGCGGTTCCAGCTATGTCTGCATTCAAGCCCGGAGCAATCAGGAGCCCGATAGCAGCCCCACTTATTGGACCTTGTTAGCGCAGGTCGGCTCTGCGGGCGCGACGGGAGCCACCGGGGCTACCGGACCCGCAGGACCCACAGGCGCAACGGGTGCCACGGGCGCCACTGGACCCACTGGGGCGACGGGAGCCACCGGCCCCCAAGGAACAGCAGGCGCAACCGGCGCCACAGGTCCGGCAGGTCTGAACTGGCAGGGAACCTGGAGTTCCAGCACCGCTTATGCGCTGAACGACGCGGTTGCTTACAACGGATCAAGCTACATCGCCATTCAGGCCGGCAGTAATCAGGAGCCCGATATCAGCCCATCGTTCTGGACTTTGTTAGCGCGGGTTGGATCTACAGGCGCAACCGGAGCAACGGGCGCCACCGGGTCGGCAGGACCTACCGGGGCCACTGGAGCCACAGGATCCGCCGGAACCCAGGGAGCCACCGGCGCCAATGGCGCTACCGGTCCGGCGGGTCTGAACTGGCAGGGAACCTGGAGTTCCAGCACGGCCTATGCCCTGAACAATGGAGTTGCCTATAACGGTTCCAGTTACATCGCTATCCAGGCGGGCAGCAATCGCGAGCCCGATATCAGTTCCTCGTACTGGAGTCTGTTAGCACAGGTCGGAGCCACCGGTGCGACGGGAGCAACCGGCGCCACTGGATCGGCCGGACCCACGGGCGCATCGGGAGCAACGGGACCCACCGGCTCGGAGGGAGCAACCGGCCCCACCGGCGCAACCGGCCCGGCGGGTCTAAACTGGCAGGGAACCTGGAGTTCCGCCACTGCCTATGCCGTGAACAACGCCGTTGCTTACAACGGCTCCAGTTATATCGCTATTCAGGCTGGCACCAATCAGGCGCCAAATAGCAGCCCCTCGTTCTGGACTCTCCTGGCGCAGGTGGGGTCTACGGGCGCTACGGGAAGTACTGGCGCTGCCGGTCCCACGGGACCCTCCGGCGCCGCGGGATCCACCGGACCACAGGGCGCAACTGGTGCGACCGGTGCAACGGGCCCAGCGGGCTTGAACTGGCAGGGCACCTGGAGCTCCTCCACTGCTTATGCTGTGAACAACGCGGTTGCCTACAACGGCTCCAGCTACATCGCCATTCAGGCAGGGACCAATAACGAACCCGATATCAGCAGCTCGTTCTGGACTTTGTTAGCGCTGGTCGGTGCGGCAGGCGCAACCGGAGCAATGGGCGCCGCCGGGCCGGCCGGATCTACCGTGTCTACCGGAACCACGGGCGCCGCTGGTGCCCAGGGAGCAACGGGTGCGACAGGCGCTACAGGTCCGGTTGGGCTGACTTGGCAGGGAACGTGGAGCTCCACCACCGCCTATGCGGTGACCAATGCGGTTGCCTACAACGGCTCCAGCTACATCGCCATTCAAGCAGGGAGCAATCACGAGCCCGATATCAGCTCTTCGTACTGGAATCTGCTAGCGCAGGTCGGAACCCTGGGTGCAACGGGAGCCACGGGTGCCACCGGCTCGGCGGGAGCCGCGGGTGCCACGGGTGCAGCCGGGCCTACCGGGCCGCAGGGAACAACCGGACCCACCGGCCCAACCGGCCCCGCGGGCCTGACCTGGCAGGGCACCTGGGGCTCCTCTACTGCCTATGCTGTGAACAATGCGGTTGCCTACAACGGCTCCAGCTACATCGCCATTCAGGCAGGGACCAATCACGAGCCCGATATCAGCTCATCATACTGGAGTCTCCTAGCCGAGGTGGGATCATTAGGTGCGACGGGAGCGACGGGAGCCACCGGTTCGGCAGGAGCTACGGGCGCCACAGGCTCAGCCGGACCCACCGGACCACAGGGAACAACCGGACCCAGCGGCCCCACCGGCCCGGCGGGTCTGACCTGGCAGGGAACGTGGAGCTCCGTCACTACTTACGTCCTAAACAATGCGGTAGCTTACAACGGCTCCAGCTACATCGCCATTCAGGCGGGGACTAATCACGAGCCCGATATCAGCTCGTCGTACTGGAGTGTGTTAGCTCAGGTGGGAACCACCGGGGCAACGGGAGCGACAGGGTCAACTGGAGCCACCGGGAGCGCCGGAGCTACGGGAACGGCAGGCACGAACGGAACGAATGGTGAAAACGGAACCGGCTATGCAGCTACATCCACTACTTCACTGACCATCGCCACTGGATCGGCCACGTTCACTACTCAGAGCGGGCTGGCGTACTCCGCCGGCGCGCGGGCGCGGGCCAGCTACGCCTCCAACACCGCGGACTACATGGAAGGTCTGGTCACTTCGTATTCGGGCACCACCATTGTCATCAATGTCGACACTGTTGCGGGCAGCGGGAGCTTCGCAAACTGGAATATCAACGTCGCTGGAAATGTGGGCCAAATCGGGGCAACAGGTTCTGCGGGGACGACAGGCGCAACGGGTGCTCAGGGACAAACCGGGGCAACCGGAGCAACCGGTGCAACTGGACCAACCGGAGCCACTGGCACTAACCAGGGATTCGGCGCCTCATTCGGCAGCGTCGCCTCCGGATCGCCCGCGCTTATAAGCGACACCGCGTACTTCACCGTGCCACACGCCTGCACGATCGCGGCGTGGAACATCACCGTGAACGCGGGAACGGCGACATTCGACATCTGGAAGGTGGTGACGGGCACCGCAATACCAACGTCGTCCAACTCGATTACGGCTTCCGCTCAACCTGCGATCTCGACAGGAACGGCGATTCACAGCACGACGCTAACCGGCTGGACAACCGCGGTGTCTGCGAACGATATCGTCGCCATCGATCTCAAGACGGTGTCCACTGCAACTTTTGCTTCTATTGTCGTGGAGTGCGACTGATGGGAGGTCAAGCCTAAATGAAGTTCGGCGCCTGCCTGGCGTTTCTCTGCTGTTCCGTACCTGCTTTCGGCGGCTACACTGGATTCCGCCTTTTCACGATCAACCACACACTAACGGGAACTGCCAACTCAACGAACTTTACGGTTCTGATCTCCGGAACCTATGCCGAGTTCGCCACCACGGTCAACGGCGGCCAAGTGCAGAACACGGTTTCCTGCGGCGTAAACTCGATCGCTTGCCCCACCGACCTGGTCTTTACCAGCGACTCCGGGTGCTCCAATCCGCTGGCCGGGTGGGAGTTTGAATCGTACACCGCCTCAACCGGCCACATCATCGCGTGGGTCATCGTCCCCACTCTCTCCGTCACCACCAATACGTTGATTTATGCCTGCGCCGGAAACCCCGCCATCACCACGTTTCAGGGCGGCGCCGCGGGCTCAGCCTTCGATTCCAATACACAAGTGGTTTACCATTTTGCGAACGGCACGACGTTGAGCGCCAACGATTCGTCCTCGGGCGGATGCAACGCAACGCCAGCCAACTCTCCCACCGCGGTGGCTGGGCAGATTGACGGAGCCGTGCATTTCGACGGAGTCAATCAGGACGTCGAATGCTCTTCGTTTTCGTGGACCGGAACCAGCGCCGTCACCGTCTCCTTCTGGAACTATGTGACCTCGGCCGAAGAACAAAACTCGTTTGCGTTCACGGTCGGCAACAGCGCCGCCACCGATCCCCACCGGTTTGCCGCATCCGTTCCCTGGGGTAACGGGCAACTTTTCTGGGACTACGGCATTAATGGAACCGGTACGGGCCGCGTCGCCGCCACTTACACGCCTTACCTGGGCGCCTGGACCTATGTGACGCTGGTGTCCACAGGTTCCGCCAACGCCTATCAGGCGATTTATCTCAACGGCACCGTCAACGTATCGGCCTCCAGCAGTGCGTCTTCCTCAGTGACGGGAGACTTGATCGTGGGTGCGTATCCATGGGCCTCGCAATATGGACCGCCCTATCAAAACGGGAGCATGGACGAGTTTAGGATCTCCAATGTCGTGCGTTCCGCTTCCTGGATTCTGGCCGAGTATAACAACCAATCCAGCCCGTCAACCTTCTACACCGTGTCATCCTTCGTGCCGTTCGGCAGCAGCCCGATCCAACAGGTGGCATGCGACTACAGCAGTGTGGCTCTCTGCACCCTCAACTCTTCCACGGTGACCATTCCAGTGGCCGCCACTCAAGCCGGGAGCGCCCTGATTATGACGTATGGAGGAGGCCCGACCACTAGCCAGACGATATCCAGCGTTTCCTGCTCCGGCTGCACCTGGGTCCAGGCAATCGTCTGCACTGTCGCGGAAGTTTATTACGCCCTCGACGTCCCGGCTGGAACAACTGCGGTGACTGTGGTTCTGAACAGCATCTCCGAATGGTGGTTCAACGTCAGCGAGTGGTCATTACTGCCGATGTCGGGGACCGTCATCGACAACGGTCAAACCGGTTGCAGCAGCGGTGAATCGTCGGCTACGCAGACCAGCGCCAGCGTGACGACCACGCGCTCCGACGATCTCATTATTTTCGCCGACCGGGCTACTGAAAACTATGCTTCCGGACCGACTAACAGCTTCGTGAAGATGACACAGTCCGGCGTTGAGCAGATGCTTTCAGCCTACTACGTGCCGAGCGTGACTGGTACGTACTCTTCATCGTTCACGACAGTGAGCGCCGCCGCGTACCTCACTGCCATCGTCGCATTTCGCCCGCGTACATTTCAGAGAAGCCACGTAAATTTTGTCAAGTAGCCCTTCCGTGGAAAGGCTGGCACAATCGCCACGGGATCGGTCGTTCCACGATAAATTCAGAGGATTAAGCGGAGGATTTTAAGCAGGGTGGCAAGGATAGGCAAAACCACAGTTAGTCGAGGAAGGTGCGTTGGCGACTAATGCCCGATAACGTTTCCGTTGGCAGCTACCCACACCCACTGGATATGGGAATCCGATCGGAGGCTTAATCTGTAAATCGACACGTTTGCGGATTGCAGCTTCACACACGGGATAACCCCAATTAATCAGCCGCATCTGATCAGAATCAGAGAGAGCCTTTAGGCGCGTTGGGATTAGTGCCAAACCATTAGATAGATGTTCGCGCGAATGCCCCAATAGGCCCCGTTGCGGTCGCCCAGCTGGGTAAGCCGCGACGACTTGGTTGCAGGCCCTCAAAGCGATCCTCGATGGATCGCAGACAGCGACCAGGCAGGCGGTGGCGTAGAATAACCATGAACCGCGTCACCAACTTCCCACCGCGGTCAGGACAACGTCTTGCTCTCGCCCGGCGGGCTATCGCTAAATCCTTAGCCATGAAGAGAAGTTGCGACGCCCCACGCCGGGACAGCCTAATGTACATGAGAATTGCCCGCATCTCTGAGATCCTGGGTCGCCACCTTAGAAGCCGTTTCGGCGAAAGAGCGCTCCTCCCTGTCGCGGGGATCGGTGGACACCGGCTGATCGCGCCATAACCAGCGCAGGATTTCTGGAAGCAGTCTTCCGCCCTGCTTCAAGCCATGATTCCCAATGCTCCAGGTGTAGTTCACGTCGTAGCCCTTTTCAGTAAGCGCCTGGGTGAGCCGGACATTTTGAAAAAAAATATCGTGCTGGTCGGCGTAAGTGCCGTCCAGAGCGAGCGACCGATGATCATTGCGCCCGTCCTCAAGAAAGATGCGGATGGGCTTCTTTTCGCTCTTCCTCACGATGTTGGCGTACTGATTGCCGCCGCGCAAATTGGTGAAAGTGCCCACCATCGTAAAGACCTTGCGGAAACTCGCCGGGCGTTGCCAAGCCACAGTGAACGCGGCAATACCCCCGGAACTGCACCCGCCGATTCCGTGCCGGTCCGGGTCCTTCGAGATGTTGTACTCCTTGTAGAGCGCCGGAAGCAGCTCGTCCACGATCACACGAGCGTACTTATCGTCCAGCGTGTTGTATTCGGTTGGCCGGTTTGTCGTCCTGTCGCCCCATTCGGCCTGCGTCGCTTCGGGTTGATCCGGCCGCCGACCGGGGTTGATAAAAACGCCAACCATGACTGGAATCTCGCGCCGGTAGATGAGGTTGTCGAGTACGTTTTGAGCTCGGGCATCTCCATCCGGATTCATATATGCGTGCCCGTCGTTAAAGACGATCAGATCCACCGCTTTCGCTGGATTGTACTGCGCCGGAACGTATAGCCAATAGGTGTGTTGCGTGCCGGGGTAGGCTTGGCTGGGAATGGTGAACGGGCCTCGCAATTCGCCCTTAGGCACGCCATCCTGCGTAAGCGAATCCGGGCCAAGCTGGTAGTAGGCGTCGGCGTTAGGGATGGGAGGCGGAGCTTGCGGAGGCTCAATGGGTTGTCCAAACGCGCAGACGACGGCCCAAGCTCCCGCAATCACGAATGGTAATAGCGATTTCATGTCTCACTTCTTGAATTGGGGCCTTACGTATTCTTTCGGGAAACGTCGCGGCGTACCACCGCGGCTGGCAATGATGTCGGCGATCCGCTGGACGGGTTGATCCAGCGGAGCGTTGTCGCCGATATCGATAGGGGTTCTTCCCTTCCGATCCAGTTCATCCACAGGAACTCCGATGTCGGCGAGATACTGAACCAACTCGGTCACTTCCGGCTGGTAGCCACTTGCCAGGTACCGCTAACCGCCTCGTGCATGGCGGTGCTGCCCTCGTCGTCCGTAGCTCTCACGTCCTGGTCGAACCGATACGCGTAACGGGCGGCTTCCAGGTGACCGCTCCCGGCGGCCGCGAGAAACAGCGTGGTTCCATCTTGCGACTTCGCCTTAGTATCGGCCCCCGCCTGAATCAATGTGCGCATTACGTCTACACGGTTGAACTTGGCGGCGAGAAGCAGCGGGGTCTGTTCGCCGGAGAACGAGAATACCAGTAAGTTTTTCTCGATGGGATCGGAGGTCACCTTCTTTGCAGGGTAGGTGCGCGCATTCAGAACGGCACCTTTGGATAGCAGTTTCGCGACCAAGTCCACTGCGCCGTCCTCGGCGGCGACGTGCAGCGGGGTGATACCCTTGCGATCCGTGATGTTAGGGTCTGCCCCGCCGTCCAATAAGGCGATGGCAGCCGCTGAGCTCTTATAAGAGCCCGCCAGCGTCAACATCTTGGCGCCGTCCTTGTCCGGCAACGCGTAGTTGGGATCCGCGCCGGCCTTGAGCAGGCACTGAACGGAGGCAGCATCGTTTTTCATGATGGCGAACGCTAGCGGCGTGAACCCGCTCTTGGTGGCGGCATTTACCTTTGCGCCTCTCTGAATTAAAGCGTTGACTACCTCTGGGTGTCCCTCCGCTGCAGCCCACATGAGTGCATTCTGACCGCGGCGAGGCTCCGATCCGTTGACGTCGACGCCCGCGTCGATGAGTAACTTGACTTCGTCCACGCTCCCCACCCCAGCCGCGATCATCAACGTGGTCTCGCCATTCCAACGAGTTGCCTTGGCGTCGGCGCCCGCTTTCAGCAGCTTGCTCGCCAACGCAACATCGCCATTGGCTAAAGCCAGCGTGAGAGGTGTTTCTCCATACTCGCCCGCCATATTCACGTTCGCACCCGCTTCCATCAGCTTTGCCGCGATGCCCGGAAGATCGAGAAACGCAGCCCAGGCGAGCGCCGTGGCTCCATCCGGGAGTGCCGCGTTGACATCGGCGTGCTGCGCCAGAAGTGCATCGGCCGCCTGGAAATCGCGGCGCTTGACCGCCTCGATCAAACGAAGATCCGTAGCCGCCCAACAGGACACGGCGGTCAGAGAAGCCACGACGCTCGAAACCCTCCACCGCATGAATGCTCCGGTTAGATATCCGACAAATGCTCCAGCTCGCCCGTACTATCCCCCAGCGTTTCAGCGGGAACTCCCGCTTTGTCCAGCATTGTAAGGAGCAGGTTGTTCAGCGGCGTCTCGGCGGGATAGCGGATATGCCGCCCACCCTTGAGCTTTCCGCATCCACCGCCGACCAGGGCCACGGGAAGATCGACGTGCGTGTGCGTATTTCCATCGGAAAGGCTGCTTCCGTAAAGGAGCATGGAATGGTCCAGCAGCGTGCCGTCGCCATCGCGAGTCGACTTCAATTTATTCACCAGGTACGCCATTTGGTCCGCGTGATGAGTATTGATTCGGATGGTTTTCGCAATTTTCTCCGGATCGCCTTGATGGTGCGTGCAGTTGTGATGACCATCCGCGATGCCGATTTCCCGGTAGCTGCGATTGCTGCTTTCGCGCGCCAGCATGAGGGTGGCCACTCGCGTCAGGTCGGCTTGGTAGGCGATCGCCATGAGATCTATCATCAGCCGAGCGTGGCTGACGAAGTCCTCCGGGGCGGACGACGGCCGTTCCATCGCCGGCATGGTCAGCGAAGCGTTCTGCTCCTCGGCTTTTTGAATGCGCCGCTCGACGTCGCGAATTGCATCCAGATATTCGGCGAGTTTTCCTCGGTCGCCCGGTCCGAGCTTAGTTTCCAGGCGGTTTACGGCGCCGGTTACGAAATCCAAAATGCTCCGCTGCTCTTGAAATCCGGCCAGGCGCGACGCGGCATCCGTGCTGTCGCCGTCCCCGAAAAGACGTTCAAAGACAACGCGAGGGTTCACTTCCATGGGGTTTGGAGTGCTTGGACTGCGCCAGGAAACGGTGTTGGTGTAAGCGCAACTATAGCCGGAGTCGCAACCACCGGCCAAGCTGGGGGCTTCCACGCCAATTTCCAGCGAGGCGAACTGGGTTTGATTGCCCAGTCGACGAGCTGCTACCTGATCGGCGGATATGCCCGCATGGATGTCGGCCCCCTCGGTTTTCTTGGGATGGACGCCAGTCAGCCAAGTGGCGCCCGCACGAGCATGGTCCCCGCCGCCGTCGCCCAAGGAGCGGCCGTTCTTCTGTGCTAATCCGCTTAACACGAGAGTGTTTTCGCGAAATGGTTCGAGCGCTTTCATCGTGGTATTGAAGCCGAACCCAGTGCCTTCGCCATCGGGAGCCCAAGCGGACGCAATAATCCCATTCGGCACGTACACAAAACCGAGCCGGACAGCCGGTTTCGCGGCGTCCAAAGGACGCTGGGCAAATGCGGGCGCCATGGCGTCCAGAAAGGGCAGAGCCAACGCCGCGCCCATGCCCCGAAGAACCGTGCGGCGATCGAGGTATTTGTTTGTAACGAACATTAATCCGCGGACCTCCTCATCTGAAATGGCATACTCGTCGCGACCGCCATAATCAGGTCGCGTAGCCGGTACCGATTAGCCTGCGTTTGGCGCATGATCGCCCGGACGGTAGGCATGTCATAGTACTCGAGGCCGCGCCCCAGGCCGTAAGTGAGGAGCTTGCCGATGACGGTTGAAACGAACTCCTCCTGCCGTGAAGTGGCCAGCACTTCGCGCAATCCGGACGGCCCGTCAAATTGCGTTCCGTCCGGAAGCTTGGCGGATGCGTCGATTTCGGAGCCGCCATCTTTTGTCCGCCACTCTCCGATTCCGTCGTAGTTTTCCAGCGCAAACCCCAGGGGATCCATATTTCTGTGGCAGGTGGCGCAAGCCGGGTTGGCACGGTGCAACTCCATGGCTTCACGCAGCGTGAGCTTTCGGGCCCCCTCGGTGCCCGTGTCGAGGGGCGGTACATTTGGCGGCGGCGGGGACGGCGGCTCGCCCAGCAAATTGTCGAGAATCCACTTTCCGCGCTGCACGACAGAAGTGCGGTTGGGCGGAGAAGTGACCGTCAATATGCCCGCTTGTCCGAGCAGGCCGCCGCGATGAGGATCTGTAAGTTCCACCCGCCGAAACTGGGAGCCATAGACATTGGGGATTCCGTAGTGCAGCGCCAGGCGTTCGTTCAAGAAAGTGTAATTCGCCGTGAGCAGGTCCATTATGCTGCGGTTCTCTCGCAGAATACTCTCGAAAAAAAGTTCCGTCTCTTGCTGCATGCTCGAGCGGAGACTCTCGTCGAAGCCGGCGAATACAACCGGGTCGGGCCGCACAGTCGCCAAATTGCGGATTTGCAGCCACTGGCCCACGAAGTTGCTCACCAAGGCGGAAGACTTGGGATCGTCGAGCATGCGCTCCACTTGCTGAGCGAACACCGCCGGATTGGACAATTGAGATTTTTCGGCCAAATCGAGCAGGGTGTCGTCCGGCACGCTGCTCCACAAGAAGAACGAGAGCCGCGACGCCAGTTCCACGTCGCTGATGCGATGGTTGAGGGTGGGCCTTGCGCCTGCGCGTGGGTTGACGGGAGGGTCAGTTTCGACGCGGAACAGGAAATCGGGTGAAACCAGCATCGCCTGGATGGCCTTCTCGATTCCATAGTCGAAATCGCCTTCCCCGCGGGCGTTTTGGTAAAAGGCGAACAGCGACTGTATATCCGCATCCGTCACCGGGCGGCGATAAGCATTGCGGCTCAGGGATGCGAGAATCTTTCGGGCGCAGCCAGCCTCGTCAGACTTGTTCTCCGGATGGCATAGGAAGATCTTCTCGCGGCTGGGGGTTTCCCCGCGGCCGGTGGCATTGTAAGGCCCGGCAATACCGACATCTAATATCGGCGGTGAAACCCCTTTCGCATTCGGCGGGAAACGCTTTATCCTCACGCCGTCCAGGCGCAAGTCCATGCCCGCCGACGACGCTTCCGGCCGCATGCTGGATACAAAAGCCACCTGATGCATCGCAGCAGGCGTTGCCTCTTCCGATTTCAGGGATTCTCTCGGGAAAGTTACACCCACAGTATGCGGACCGGCCTTCAGAGTTAAGCGCACTTCCAATGGTGCGGGGTTGGTTGGAGAGTTCGGAACGCCCAATCGTATTCGAATCGCGTATTCGGCATCGAGCGGGCAATAGTAGCGCACGGAAAGTCCGCCAGCGGAGTTGAAGGGAAGAGCGTCACTCATCCACTCCGCTCGCGGGGGGACCGACGCGGCGACACCGCGTGCCAGCTCACGGCGAGGCTCAAAGGTTTCCTCCGTGGGCTTGATTGTCAGATCGCCAACCGCGAGCCGCGCTATTTTGCGCCCGACCGACAAATAGCGATCAAGCAAGGCGGAGGAAACCGAAAGCACGTCCCCAATGTTGTCGAATCCATAGCCCGAATCATCCACCGGGAGCTACGAACCTGCGTTCACATCCAGAGCCAAGATGTCGCGTATCGCATTGCTGTATTCGGTGCGGTTGAGGCGGTGGACGCCGAGTCGGCCGGGGTTGGGATGAGCCGCGGCTTCCGCGTCGAGCGCCGCCTCGAGCCAATCGCTGAATCCGGCCGTGCGAGCCACACTGGGACGCGGCATCCCGGCGGGGGGCATTTGGCCTCGCCTCACTTTGCGCAGCACGCGTTCCAACAGCGCGGCATTGTCGCCGATGTCGTGCAAGTCCAAGCCTTCGAAGGTGACTCCGGCGGTTCGCAGGCGATTGTTATGACACGGCACGCAAAACTGCTTCATCTGAGCTTGAAACGAATCGGCCGGCAGGCTCGGTTGCGCACTCCCAGACGTGGCGATGAGCAGAACTAAGATTGCGAAGAAAAATGGACTGCCGGGATGAATCAATCTAGCTAACAATTCTTTTCTTTGGCCTTCGAGGACCTCAGGCAAATATCCCACTATTATCTTAGATTTGCATAGGCAAGAACGGCAATGCCTGGAGCGTGAATAGGGGTGAAGTTTGACGTGAACAAGAGCCTAAGTCACGCAATCAAATACCGCTCGTTCGAATCCAGAAGCTTTCCGTCCATTTCCCGCCGGGAGCCACCGATTGCAGACCGCCGTACTTGCCCGCATGATTCAGATTGACCGCATCGGTGATTCCCGCCATCGGCTCGAAGCAGATGAAGTCCCGGGTCTCACCGGGGGCGCCGGCGGCGCCCAAATAACGGCCACCGGGTACTTGGGGCCGAACAGAGTTTCTACTTTCTTTCCATTCACTTCAATGGAGAAGTGCGCGCGTCCGTTGGCATCGCGTTCGAGATCCGTGAAGCCGGTATCCAGCGGGTGATCCTTGAGGGGCAGCGGCCGGGGCAAGTCGTATGGTTTGAATTCGCCGGTGGGTAGCAAACGGCTGTCGGCAATCACAATCTTGCGCGCGGGGATGTTTGCCAACCACTGGTCGCGCGGAACATCGGGGATACGGTAGAAAGGGTGAAATCCAACCACTATGGGCATCGGTTCGGCGCTCAGATTCGTCACCGTTAACCTTGTTTCCAGCATTCCATCGGAGAGCCGGTAGGTAATCTCGTATTCATGGGCGAAGGGCCATTGAGCCATTAACTCGGGATGCTTCCAGAACATCAGTCTGCTTGTCACGCGAGCTGAACGACGGTCGGCAGCCACTTCCACCACTTCCCATAAATCCGAATTCGCCAACAGGCCATGGATGGGAATGGGACCGCGGACATTGCCGAGCGTCATGTTGAACGTATATTTCTTCCCATTCGCCCAGAAACCCTCGTCATCCAAGCGATTGGCCCACGGGGCAAGGAATGGTACTCCGTTCAGGTCTGGGCTCTTTCGAAGTTCGGCAAGATTGGCTGAAGGAAAGTACAGGATATTTTTGCCATGCACTTTCATTTCGCTGACGCGGTTGCCAATTGAGGGCACAACCGCAACTTCCACACCATGCGCGGCGTCTGCGAGCCTGATTACCGGCACGCCTTGCACAGACGTTCTCTGAGCCGAGTAATTTTGAGCAGCCAACGTGGCCGCAAATGTCACTAGGAAGAGGAACTTTTTCATCGGCATCAATTCGGCAGTCCAAACGCCATGAAGCCCGCCGGTCCGGCAATGCAGACGTACTGCTTGCCTCCAACCATATAAGTCATCGGCGATGCTCGAAAGAATTGGTTGGCGGGGAAATGCCACAGAGGCTTCCCGGTTTTGCCGTCCAACGCGGTCAACAAGCCGCTGTCCTCGCCGATGAACACGAGTCCGCCGTTGGTCGAAAGTGTTCCGGCCGCGCCTTGTCCTCCCGGCGTCTGGGCGTATTCCCAAACCGTACTGCCGGTCTGAATGTCCAGAGCGCGAATTGAGCGGCGCCCCCGGGAATTCCGCTAATCGTGCCATTGAAGAATCGGAAGCCCATTTCAAAGGGGGCGGGTATCGCGCGAAATATTCCGCACGTGTCGCTAGCGGAAAAGTAGAAGAGTTTCAAGAACGGATTGTAGGATGCCGACATCCAATTGGTCGCGGAATCCGGGCAGGCGATATTGCCTTCAGCCGACGGTTCCGAGTTGGGCAGCAGGATGGGCTTGCCTTCTTTGGTAAACCCGCTTGCCCAAGTTGATTTGGTGATGAAGGGTTTTGCCAGCAGCAGCTCGCCGTTGGTTCGATCCAGAACAAAGAAGAACCCGTTTCGATTGGCCTGAACCAGCAGCTTGCGAGGACGCCCGCCGAACAATTCATCCACGAGCAATAACGGCTCCGTGGCATCCCAATCGTGCGTGTCGTGCGGAGTGAACTGGAAGTGCCACTTCAATTCTCCCGTCTCAGGTTTCAAGGCGAGCACGCTGTCGGTGTAAAGATTATCGCCTTTGCGGTCCGCTCCGTTGAGATCCGGGCAGGGATTGCCTACGGCCCAGTAAAGCAGGTCAAGGCCCGGATCGTAGGAGCCGCTTAACCAGGTGGCGCCGCAACCGTTTTTCAACGCATTGCCGATCCAGGTTTCCGATAGCTTCTCGCCAGGTTTGGGAATGGTCCAGAATCGCCACGCCTGCTCACCCGTGGAGGCCCGATATCCCGCGATGAACCCCCTGGCGCCCTCCTCGCCGCCCGCTACGCCGGCGATCACCAAATCCCCAATGACGAGTGGAGCACCAGTTGCACCGTACTGCGACTTCGGCCAATCGGTCATGGCGGTGTCCCAGAGAAGCTTGCCATCATTCTTGTTCAGTGCGAGCAGATGAGCATTGTCGGTTAACATCAATACCCGGCCGCCCTCCACCGCAACCCCGCGATTGGCTCCGCCCGCAGCTTCTCCCAACAATCCAGGAGTGACGGGGCGCTGGTAGGCCCAGAGCTGCCGTCCTGAGGTTGCGTCCAAAGCGTAGGCGGAGTTCACGGCAGTCACATACATGATTCCGTCCACTACCACGGGCGTTGACTCCAAACGGGGCGCGTCGAGGATAGGGAACAGCCACTTCAACATCAGGCGCTGTACGTTGGTGGTATCGATTTGATCGAGCGGGCTGTTGCGATTGCCCGTAAAGCTGCCGTCATAGCGCGGCCAGTCCATTTTCGGCAGCAATGGATTCTCGCGATAAATGCCTTCCGCGGGTTTTAACAGCAGATGGATCTTACCGTCCGCCGTTCTGAGTTGCATGTCGAAGTTCGTTTGATTGAGAATATCCCCTTCGAGGACGCTTCCGTCCTCGAGTTTGAGGGTCGCTCGCCTTAAGTTTCGCTGAACAGCGCCGCGAACCGGTCGCAGGGTATGAATATAAGCCACGAGATCCGCCATTTCCGAGTCAGAAATATTGTGGTGCGCCGGCATGCCCTTAAACCCGTTGCGGATCAGCAGGACGACCTGCGAATCCGGATTGGCTGAAAGGAAGCCATAGATGCTTGGGGCGCGATCTGTTCCGTTTCCATCACCCCCATGGCACACTGCGCAGCGTGTTTCGTAGGACTTCTCGCCAGGGGCAGACGCATTCTGCTGGGCGGCGGCAGTCAGCGCCATGGAAAACAAGCAAAGAAGATGTATTCTCATTAGTAAAACAAAGAGGCCGGCTCGCCGTTCGCAAAGCAGAGCCGGCCTTGGTTTCAAGCTATCAAACTCAGGGGCTTGAAAGCTGACTCCTATCAGAACACGTACTTCAGGGCCAACTGGACAAGGCGCGGGTTCACTGCGGCGGCGGTAATCTGGCCAAAGTTGCCAGGCGATCCAGCGTCCATACTTGGATTCGCAAATTGCGGGTGGTTGAACAGGTTGAAGAACTCCGCGCGAAATTGCAGCACGCCATTTTCGTGGATGCCGCCGACTCGGGTGGCCTTGGCAAATACCGTATCGAAATTAAACTCGCCGGGGCCAAGGATGATGCCGACGCCCATGTTGCCGTAACCCGTGCCGCCCGTTCCGGCAACACCAGGGGTGGCGCCGACGATCGGCATAGGAGCGAGGGCATTCACGTTGACATACCCAGGCCCGCCGCTGGCTCCGCCGAGCCGGGACTCGACGCCACCAGGCGTCACCAAATTAGAGTAAGTCATGCCAGCGAGCGATTTCCGCCGTCGAGGCGAATCCTCCACCGCCCGTGCCCGGCTGGCCGTAGATCAACCCGCCACTGCTGTTCCACACGGTGAGTGGATCACCGTCTTGAATCGTCGTAATACCAGCAATGCTCCATCCGCTAGTGAGTACACCGAGGGCGCCCTTCAATCTACTAGGAATTTCGTAGGTGTAGTTGATCACCAACCGCTGAGGCCGGTACGCGGGATCCGGCCCGTACACGGGATTCAGAGGGTTGTTAACGTCGGTCTGAAGGTCGTTGCCCTGCGTCGTGAGCGACTTGGCCCAAGTGTAGGCAGCCTGGAAGGTCAGCCCGTGAGAGAACTGCTTGCGCAGAGTGAGTTGCAGGCCGTTGTACTTGAAGTCTCCCTGATTGGTCAAAGCCTGCAGACCCGTCGGGGAGAAGCCCAGGTAAGGCACACGCAGGCGGGTGTTCCCATCTGTATTCACCGTGACTCCGTTAATCGGATCTTCGGGGGAAGCTAGCAAGGCTCCGTTCAGGTCCTGGGTCGAGTTCATTAGATGAATCCCGCGAGAACCCACATAGCCGGCTTCCACCATCCAATTGCGCCCAAGCTGGTACTCCAGGTTGAAGTTCCATTCATAGACCAGCGGCGTAATCAATCGATCCACATTAAAGGATGTCGACAAATCCGATCCCTGGTTGTCAGCGAAGTTCAGCCAGCGCGCGGGGAAAGTTCCCGCCGGAGTCGGTTCAAACGGATTAGCCAAGGAGGCAAACTGGTTCGTAGTGGAACCCTGGTCGAGCGTCTCAGAGTACGGTGGGCCTTGGGTGATGGACTGGGCGAGCGTGCTTCCGGGAACACGATTGTAGAAGAAGCCAGCGCCGCTGCGAATCACAAGTTTATTGCCCAAAGGCTGCCAGGCAAAGCCCAGACGGGGCGCGAAATCGTCCAAAGGAACGCCGTTCTTGGTTGGGACAGCATTGGCCCGCTGGAGTACACCAGCCGGGAGCGGACCCCAGGTCGCGACGTCGTAGTTGGGCGCTACAACCCAGCCGGCCGGCGTCGCAGTAGCAGGGCTGTTGGGGAAAGTGGCCGGGTTATTATTGCTCGCTAGCTGGGAAAGCCAGAGCGTGGTGGAGTTGCCGTATTTGTCCGACATCAGTCCGTCGTATTCCCACCGTACTCCCATGTTCAACGTGAACCGCTGGCTGACTTTGAAGTCATCCTGCGCAAAGCCGTATCCGTTCTTAGCCAGATATCCGTGTACGATGCCACCAGGACCGCTCCGCACGCTTAAGACGGTCTGGAGAATATTGCTGGCGCTGGTACCGTTGCAGGAACCAACTACCGGCGCACCGCAGTCACCCGGCAGGCCAATGAGGAAGTCGTCGAAGGACGGGAACCATAAGCTCCCGTGGGAGAGGCCGGTGAAGTCCCACACCCAATGCACCTGTTCTATTTCTCCACCTATGCGGATACTGTGCCTGCCAACGTTCCAGGAAAGCTGATCGCCGATTTGCGCCTGGAGGTTATTGGTGACGTTGTCGTAATAAATGCTGCCGCCGGCCGAGAAGAGTCCAAGCATTTCGAGCACCGGACTGAACGGAAGACCGCCGCCCAGTTGGTTTGTCCCTGGCGGCGTGCCGTAGATGTTCGAAGCGAACGTGCTGGTCGGCGGGTGCTGCATGGAATCCGAGGCGGTGCGTTGATAGGAAACATGCAGTTCATTAACGAGAGTGTTGGTAATGATCGTCGTTAGCTTCGTTACCATATTGTTGTAGCCAATGGGGTCCGTTCCGGTAGTGCCCGGCAACGCCGGCACCGCAGAAGCAAGCGTGGAGCCCGGGGGGAATGCGACGGTTTGCGGTTCAACCGATTTGTAAAATCGGAACGCCAACGTGTTTTTCGCGTTAATGATATAGTCCAGGTTCAACATCCCCTGATACTCGTTGTCGATAGCGGGAATGCTATACGCGAAGCCGCTTTGGAAGTTTGACGTGCCAGAACCCGGGATGAAATAGGTCCCGTTCGGGTTTTGGGCTTGAAGGTACTTTATGGCGATAGGATTGATGTTCGATCCGTCACAAGCGACCTGCATGCCCCCGCCGGCCCCGGTAAATCCAGGGTTGGTTAGAAAGAGCGAGTTTCCAGGGTGATTTGCGGGACACATAGCTGCCCCCAGCGCCTGCGTAAACGAGGCAGTATTCGATCGATCGCTGTTTGGGATGGGAGGCAGCGTGATCCCCGACGAAAAGCCTTGGGCCGCCACACCGTTCTTTTGCCCGGTCTGCTGATAGGAGACAAAATAGAACAGCTTATCTTTCTTGATTGGCCCCCCCAGAACGCCACCGAACTGATTCTGATTCAATACCTGCTTTGGTCCGCCGGCGCGATTCTCAAAAAAGTCGTTTGCATTCAGAATCGTATCGCGGAGGAACTCAAACGCATCTCCGTGCAGCGAGTTGCTGCCGGACTTGGTAATGACGTTGACGTTGGCGCCGGGGTTGCGGCCATATCCCGCGTCGTAAGTCGAGGTCTGGATTTTGAACTCCTGGAGCGTATCGGGATTCGGAATTCCGATCGTCGCGTAGTTCTGACTTTCTGTGACGAATCCAGTACCGGCATAGTTGGTCACATTCACACCGTCCATCTGGAACGTGTTGAACGCGCTACCACTGCCGTTCACGGAGAATTCCATACCACCGCGGCCCAGCGCGCTGGCATTACCAACGTCGGCAGCCACGCCTGCGGATAGACCCAATAGGTTCGTATAGTTGCGCGTGGTGAGCGGAATGGCGGTTGCCTCATTAGACCCGATAACAGTTCCCAATGAAGAACTTGTGGTCTGGAGGATTTCCGCATTGGCTTGCACAGTGAGCTGTTCGGTAGTGCCGCCGACTTCCAGTTTCTGGTCGTAGACGGGGGTCTCCGTGACGTTTACGTTGACGCCTGTGGCCTCGGCTCCTTTGAAGCCGTTTGCCGCGAACTTCAGATTATAAGTTCCTGGCGGTAGCAGCGGAAATCGATACACCCCATCCGCGCCGGCGGTGGCAGTGCGTACCTGCCCGGTGGCTGTACTGGTTAACGTGACGGTCGCGCCGGGAATGACGGCGCCCGTAGCATCGGTAACCGTTCCCTGAAGCGCACCGGTCGCTGCGGTCTGCGCCATCATAAATGACGACCAGGCCAAAAGCAGACAGACCAAGACAAACGTTGTCGTTTTTGTTCTCATGCTCTCCTAACCTCTCCCCTTATCCCGTTCGCTTGAATAACCCCACGTTCACAAGCGGCAGGTATTTTCAGTCTCTAGGTGCCGTTCTGGATTATCTTGTGCCATGTCCAGATTGGCAATACCGGAAGCGTGAATCGGAGTGAAGTTAACGTGAAGGGCGGATTACGGGACAGGAACCGGTGCGGCGGCACTAGATTCGGCTTGCATTACCAGATTTCGGAACCTTGGATCGGTCCGCAGGGGTGCGTAGACTGGATCCGAGTTCAGGTAGAGATTGACGTCGTGTTGATCGACCGCTTTCTTCAGCCAAGCGATGGCCTGGTCGCGATCTCCCAAACCCACGTAAACTCGCGCTAAGGCCAAGGCCCGGATCTGATCGGTTGAACTGGCTTTGAGCGTCCGCAAAATATCGCGGGCTTCGGCAGTTCTTCCCGCCAGCGCGTACGCGTAGCCGAGCTGGCTGGTAGTCCAGGGATCGCCTTCCATTAGGTCACGGGCTCGTTCACTTTCTGCAATGCCTTCCTGGTACGTGGCCGGCCTGCTCATGTAAACCAGCCCGAGCTCCTGATGGAGGATGCCCGAAGTAGGATTGAGTTGCAGCGCCTTCTGCAGCTGGGCGATGGAATCGTCCAATCGCCCCAAGAAATAGAGCATCTCGCCCACAAAACGAGCAACGGGCGGGGACAGCGGATCCAGTTCCAGCGCAATACGCGCCTCCGCCAACGCTTGTTCCAGGTGCCCGGTTCGCAGCAGGTAATCGCCATAATAGCGGTGCACGGCCGCGCTACCGGGACTCAGTTCCAGCGCACGCCAGTATTGCTTGCCCGCTTCGGGCCACTTCGCTTCGTAGGTATCTGCCCGCGCTAGAAAGAGGTGGGCTTCTCCGAGTGTGTCGTCCAGTTCCAACGCCTTGGAGGCGGCCGCCCGAATCCGCGGCACCACTTCCTGCGCCGGAGTGGACGTGAACCCCCCTATCGCTGCGTAGCCAGCCGCCAAACCGCTATAGGCAGGCGCAAAGCCCGGATCCAACGCCACCGCTCGGTCGAAGTAATGAATCGACGTGCGGATGTTTTCCGCCGTGCTCTGATTCAGAAAGTAAAGACCTTGCAAAAAGTCCTGGTAGGCCGCCGGAGACGGCGATGCCCCCGTTCTCAGATTCGCCGCACCTGTTAGCTGCACGCCCAGCGACTGCATGATGGCTGTTGAGATCTGATCTTGGACCGTGAGAATATCGTCAAACTTCCGGTCAAAACTCTGCGACCAGAGCTGATAGCCATTGGTCGTATCTTCTAACTGAGCCACAATCCGCACGCGGCCGTTGGAGATTCGGATGCTCCCCTCCAGGATGTTGCGAACCCTCATCTCCCGGCCCGCTTTTCGAATATCCACGGCTCTTCCCTGATAGGAAAAAGCCGACGCCCGCGCCACCACACGCAGATGCGGAATTCGCGTTAAGGACTCGATGAGCTCTTCGGTCAGTCCGTCGCTGAGAATCTCGCCTTCCTTGTCCCGGCCCCCGCTCAAATCCTGGAACGGAAGCACCGCAATCGAAGCGGCATCCATGGTGGCCCCAGACCGGCTGAACGCGGGCGCGTACCTCCACGCAATCGCCAGAATCGTTACCGCTCCAGCTAAACCGACTACCCACCCCCGCGTGAGCCGACTAAGCCTCGGCCTCGCACTAACAGCCGGAGCCGGCGGAGGCTCCGGCGCAACCACGACTGCGGGTTGCACTTCCGCAATGATCGCCGGGCCGCTTACTACAGGTTCACTTTCCGTCTGGGGGGGACGAACGAACTGCGGGGTATACCCCCCCTTTGGCAGTTCGATTCGAACCGGGTCGCTGTGGCCTTCTTCTTCGTAATAACGGGCCAGCCTGCGACGCACGTTCCGCGCCTCGGTACGCACGATGGTGTCCCGCCGCGGGTCGAATCCATCTCCGCGCTCGAAGGCCTCCACGCCGATCGTGTATTCCTTGAGCTCGGCTCCACGTCCCTCAATCGTCCGCTCAACAACGTAGCGTAGAAAGGCCTTCTCCCTCTCGGCCGCCCTGAAAGTCTGACCGGAAACGATACGGTTCAACTGCTCACGAACTTCGCCGGGACTAATTGGAGTCGGAGATGCAGAACGTGATTCTTTCTTTGGCTGTTCAACTTCCAGCGTGTCGCCCATACCCAACCCTTATCTGCTGCCCCTCAGATGAGGCTTGAACTCACGTGAATTCGACGCCTCTTCACTGCGCGACATCTTGCATATGTCAGCAGGCAGCCGCATTATATCAAAGTTGACCTGAATGGACTAGGGCCCGCCACCAGCGGTGTCGGCGCAAAGTGATAATGTCCTATTTGCGCAAAGTAGAAATGTCCTATTGACGACCTCCAGGCTGGGGAGGTGGCAGAAGGACAACTATTGATGACGCAGGCCGAGCGGGACCGGCTGGTGGCCTTGAAAAAGGCCAAGAAGAAACTGATTACCCAGAAGCAGGCGGCCGAGGAGCTGGGGATTACGGAAAGGCACGTGAGGCGTCTCCTGCGAGCTCTAAAACGCCGTGGGGATAAAGCTGTGGTGCATGCGTTACGAGGGCTGCCATCCAATCGCAAGATGGATGCCGACCTGGAGCGGGAGGCAGTGACAATCCTGTCGCGTGCGGTGTACCGGGGATTTGGCCCGACGCTGGCGTCGGAATACTTGGCTAAGAAACACAACATCGCGGTGAGCCGGGAGACGGTACGGCAGTGGATGATTCAAGCCAAGCTGTGGCGAGCGCGCAAGCAGCGGATCGAGAAGATCCATGCATGGCGTCCGCGACGCAGCCGCTGGGGCGAGTTGGTGCAGTGGGACACCAGCGACCACGACTGGTTGGAAGGGCGCGGAGCACAGATCTTGCTGATCAACATGATTGACGATGCGACCGGGCGGTGGTTCGCTCGCTTTGTGGGCAGCGACTCAACGGCGGAAAACATGAGCCTGCTGGAGAGCTACCTGAAAAAGCACGGGCGGCCGCTCGCATTTTACACCGACAAGGCGAGCCTCTTTCAGACGGCGGAGAAACGCAGGCGGGATGAGCCCGGAGTGGAGCAGGATAGGGTGGAAATGCCGCCGACGCAGATCGGTCGGGCGTTGCGGGAGTTGGCAATCACCTGGATAGCAGCGCACAGCCCGCAGGCCAAAGGGAGGGTAGAGCGCGGGTTTGCTACCGCTCAGGACCGGCTGGTGAAGGGGATGCGCGTCGCGGGAGTGACGACTTTGGAACAAGCCAACCACTACCTGGAAACCGAGTTTCTGCCCTGGGTCAACGCCACTCTGGCGGTGACGCCGGCCAGTGCCGACGATGCTCACCGGCCGCTGGAAAAGCAGCCTGATTTGGCGGCGATTCTCAGCCACGTGGAAAGCCGGCGGGTGAACAATGATTACACCATTCAGTTGGATGCGAAGATTTACCAGATCGCCCGCCAGGACATCCGCACTGGACTGCGAGGCGCAGTGCTGCGGGTCGAGAAGCGCCGAGACGGTTCTGTGGCGGTTCGATTCGGCGATCGCTACTTGCGTGTTTCTATCTGCGAGCAGCGTCCCAAGCTTCCAGCACCGAAGGCGCCCAGCCCAGCGCGGCGTACGGGGAAACCTCGCCCAGCCAGTGCATGGTGTAAGAACTTCGATCTGAAAAAGTCACCCAAGATCTGGCAGGCCTCGGAAGGTTCCGCCAAGCCGGAGTCGCTCTGAAAACCCGCCACAACGCAAAAGGAAAGCCGGGCAAGCCCAGCCCGGCAGCTTCGCGCTTTCTCTATTCAAGGCCTCCGCTCCGAGACTCCACCCAAGTAATGAGAATGTCAAAGTCAAAAGCAAAACCCTCGGAGGGTACCCCGCAGGGCCCGGTTGACCGAGGGTTTGCCGCCGATTACTTCGGAGCCAGCCCCGTCGCATCGGCCTTGAATCTTCCCCAGGAGCGCGACTCCCCGGAGAATCGAAGTCAGACTATCACGCACCCTCCGCCAACACGGTCAAAACCGGACATTTCTACTTTGCAGGGAATAGGACATTTCTACTTTGCGTTGACAGGGCCCGCCACCAGCGGGCCATAACGAAGCACTAACGACCTTTGCCAACGCGAACACTGAACCTGAGTGACGCCCCATTGTCGCGCCGACGTTTGTTGAAACAATCGGCGGCGATGCCGCTCATCTGGCTGGCCACGCCAGCATTACAGGCACAGGATTCCCATGCGGGCTCCCGGGACTACGTCTATGTCGGAGGAGCCTATAACTCGGACCCGGCCATGAATGGGATCGCCACCTTTGCGCGGGATGGCTCTACCGGTTCGCTCAGCCCGGTCCACGCCACCGCAGCTCCCAATAATCCATCCTTCCTGGCCCTGGATCGAAGCGGAAGGTTCCTGTACGCCGGGAATGAGGCGTTCAACGCAAACGGAGCGGTCACCGCTTATCGGGCTAATTCGGACGGATCGCTGACGTTCATCGATTCAGCTCCCAATTCGATCCCTCCCGGATTTGGGCCAGCGCACATTAGCGTTCATCCCAGTGGCAAGTATTTGCTCACAGCATCTTGGGGCGGCGCTTCGTTCTCGGTGCTTCCCCTACTTGGCAACGGGGGCGTGGGCGATCCGGTGGAATCCATCATCCACACAGGCAATTTGGGACCAAACCAGAAGCAAGCTCACCCGCATATGTTCGAAGCCGATCCGTCCGGGAAGTTCGTTCTGCTGCAGGACCTGGGGCAGGACCGCACCTACATCTTCGTTCTGGATTTGGAAACCGGCAAGCTAAGCGCTGGCCCGACTCCCTTTGTGCAAGCGCGAGCCGGCTCGGGCCCGCGCCATTTCGCCTTCCATCCGAATGGCGGCATAATGTATTCGATCAACGAAGTGGGATCGAGTATCGATGTGTACCATTGGACGCCTAGCAAGGGCTCGCTGATTCTGGACGCAACCGTGTCGACGCTGCCGGCGGGCTATCGCGGACTGAACAAAGGGTCCGAAATCGCGGTTTCCCCGGATGGCAAGTTTCTCTACGCGTCCAATCGCGGCTTTGACAGCATCGTCTGTTTTCTACTTGCTCCCAGCGGCACGATCGCGCCGGGAGCGAAGCCAACTTGGACATGGACTGAAGGTGAAACGCCGCGGCAGTTCACCTTGTCCTCCGATGGCCGGTTTCTCTATGCCGGAAATTCCGGAACGAACAATATTGCCGTCTTCAGGATCGACCGCTCCACTGGCGCGCTCACTCCCACCGGCGATTCAGTTCCCCTGGCAAGCCCCACTTGTATTCTGATCGCGCAACGGGCTGACGCAAAACGTACGCCTGCCCTTTCATAGTTCAGAGCTTCACGGTTACGGTTTTCACTTCCGTATATTGCTGCAAGCCGTACTCACCGAGCTCTCTTCCAATGCCGGACTGTTTGAATCCGCCAAACGGCGCGGCTGTGTCCACTACGTTGTAGCAGTTCACCCATACCGTGCCGGCACGGACATTGTTCGCGATGGCTAGAGCTTTGCCGACATCGCGCGTCCACACACCAGCCGCCAGTCCATAAGTGGTTCGATTCGCGCGATCGATGACCTCGTCGAGATCCCTGAAGCGGATGATACTCATCACTGGCCCGAAGATTTCCTCCCGGGCGATCTTCATCTGGTCCTGAACGTCGGAAAATACGGTTGGCTCGACGAAGTAGCCCCGGTCTCCCACCCGTCCTCCGCCGCAGTTGAGTTTCGCGCCGTCCCGTTTTCCGGACTCGATGTAGCCCAACACTCGCTGCAGCTGGGTTTGATCCACTTGCGGGCCCTGGTCGGTACTGGGATCGAACGGGTCGCCAAGAGTCGTTTTTCGAGCCCTCACCGTACTCTGCTCTACAAATTCGTCGTATATTTTTTCTTCGACAAACACACGCGATCCGGCGCAGCACACCTGGCCCTGGTTGAAAAACAGCGCCATGTGCGAGCCTTCTATCGCTTGATCCATGTCGGCGTCCGCGAAGACGATGTTGGGGCTCTTTCCGCCCAATTCCAACGAGACCCGTTTCAAGTTGGACTGTCCCGCCGCTTGCAGGATGAGATGACCTACTTCAGTAGAACCGGTGAACACTACTTTATCGATATCCATGTGTTGATCGATGGCAGCGCCGGCAGTCGGGCCAAAACCGGGCAGAATGTTCACCACACCTTCTGGGAAGCCGGCTTCGAGAATCAATTCACCGATTCGGAGCGCCGATAGCGGGGTCTGTTCGGCGGGTTTCAAGACGGCTGTGTTGCCAGTGGCCAGGGCCGGCGCGAGCTTCCAGGCTTGCATGACCATTGGAAAGTTCCAAGGGATGATCTGTCCGCACACGCCGATGGGTTCGTGCCGAGTGTAGCAAAAGAACGGGCCTTCGACCGGAATGGTCTTGCCCATCACTTTATCCGCCCATCCGGCGAAATAACGGTAGCAGCCAATGGTGGCCGCGACATCAAAAGATTTTGCCGCCGCCAGCGGTTTGCCATTATCGAGGGATTCCAGGCGCGCCAGCTCATCGGCGTTTTTCTCGATGAGATCGGCTAGCCGGTTCAGGAGACGGGCTCTCTCGGGACCGGACGTTTTTCGCCACGGCCCTTGCTCATAAGCCGCGCGCCCTGCCCTCACCGCTAAGTCGACATCCGCGGCATCGGCTTCCGCCACTTGGCAGATCTCATCGCCAGTGGCCGGATTGATGGTCGCGAACGTCTTGCCGGAGCGGCTGTTCACCCACCGGTTGTCGATAAGAAGTTTGGTCGCCGAAACGGTGACTTGATCGGACGGCGAGCTTACTGTAGTTGCCATGAATTTCCTCCTTTTGCTACTGCGTGTCGGGCAATGCAAAAACGTACAGCGCATTGCCGCTTAACGGATGATGAATATCGGGTGCGATGGTGAGCGGAACCTGACGCGGGCTACCGCCGCCCATCCCGGTGGTGACGGCGATATATTGCTTGCCATCGATGCTGAACGAAACGGGAAACCCTTGCACGGCGGTACCCAGGCGCGTTCGCCACAGCTCCTTGCCGGTCTTCACGTCGAGTGCGTGAAAGTTCCTATCCAGATCTCCGACAAAGGCGACTCCGCCCGCCGTCGACAGGACCGCGGTCAGAAACGGCGCCCGCTGCTGGATGGACCAGTTCTCCCGCATCGTTTTCACGTCGTACGCGGCCAACTTGCCGATATTGCCGTTGGTTCCCGGCATCTCGAAGAAGCGCCGTTCCGCGGCCGTACCGCCCGATCCTTCCTTGAAGTCAACCACGCGCCCTTTCATCTCCATGCAGCTCTGGCTCAGCGGGATAATCAATTGGGCGGTCTCGGGATGGTAGCTCATAGCCTGCCAGTTATGGCCACCTTCGGTGCTGGGACAGGCCTGTATCCATTGGCCTGTTCGCTGCTCGAGGATGTCAGCCCGATATCCGGGTTCGCCTGTATTTTCGTCGAAACGATCAAAGACGTTTTGGAAAATGGTTTGCTTGCGGCCCAGATATTGGCCGGTAGTTCTATCCAGCTTCCACAAGATTCCCGGCTTTCCAATGGTGAAGACTAACTTCCGCCCATCGGAATCCACCAACACACGCTCGAAGACTTCATCCAGATCCAGCGTTTCCCCGCCGGCGTGCTGGAAATACCAGGCCAATTTGCCCGTATCCGGCGAGAGCGCAAGCGTTGAGCTGGTGTAGAGCGCTCTGCCCGAGCCGGATCCGCGGGTAGCGCGCATCCACGGCTTGGCTTGAGCGACTCCCCAATAGGTCAGATTCAGATCGGGGTCGTAACTCCCGGTAATCCAGGTGTCGCCACCGGCACGCAAGAGATCGGAAAGTTTCCCCCAAGTGTCGCCACCTGGCTCACCCGCCCGAGCAACGGTATCGAATTTCCAGAGCCGCTGGCCAATTTCCGGGTCGTAAGCGCTGATGAAGCAGCCGTCTTTCTTGTATTGATCGCAGCCGCTCAACCCCTGCACGACTTTTCCCCGGATCACGATGGGACCGCTGGTGTTGGTGTAGCCTTTCGAAGGATCCGCGAGCGCGATTTGCCAGACGATCTTACCGCTGCGAGCGTCCAACGCCAGAAGCCGCGCATCGGTGGTGGCCATGAATACTTTGTCTTGATACAGAGCCAAACTCCGCATCGCGCCGATTGCCCCGGTAGAGTCCGGGCCAATGCGATTCTCCCAAATTAGGTCGCCCGTTCGGCCGTCGATCGCCTGGACGACATTGCCGGTGTTGGCGAGAAAAATGATCCCATCGTGGACGATCGGAGTAGGCTCATTGGCTCCGCCGCCCTCGTTCATGGCCCACTCCCAGACCAGCCGCAGGTTCTTCACATTGCCGGTGTCGATCCGATGGAGCGGACTGTAGCTCCAAGCCTGGTAATTACGTCGGATCATGAGCCAATCGCCGGGATTCGGATTCGTCAACATGGCGTCGGTCACAGGGACGTAGTTGTCGATCCGCCCGCTGACCGTTAGACCGCGCCCCGGCGTGGTTTGCTGTTTCAGCGCGTCGGCCGGGGTTTCCGCGGACGCTGGAATCTGCACGCGACCGCTCGCCAGGGTTCCGACCTCAGACGCGTTTGCCGCCTCCAGCGCCTGCGATCCGGAAACCGCTCCATTTGCTTCCAGGATGAAGGCAGCCAGCTCGACGTAAGCTTTGGCGCCGAGGCCGCCACGGTTGGAAGGCGGCATAGACGACTGCATGTAGTCAATCAGTTCGCGCACTGGCCGCGCGCTCCAGGCGTTCATGAAATTGGAACCGGCTAAAGGAGGGGCCTCGCCGCCGCCAACCAGGTCCGGCCGATGACAACTGGCGCAATGGGATTGATAGCTGGCCTGGCCGGCCGCCGCTTGTTCGGCGGTGAAAGCGCCGGCAAGCCCCGATCGCTGCGCATAGAGGCTCGCCGCACCGCACAAAGCCCCTACTACCACCCACCAGGCGAATTCTTTTCCCGACACCATCGCTTGTCCCTGAAGAACCGTTAAACCGCCGTTTGCACGGCTCGCGCGCCGACCTTGTGAGGAAGCACCTTCGCGACAACCGATTGGAATTCCTCATCGGTCAGAAGGCGTTTGTACCCGAGGGAAAACTCTTTGACGCCCGCGACCACCTGCATCGCTTCTTCGTCGGTCGCCTGTACGCCGATCTCCTTGAGCGCTGCTTTGAAGGAATCGATTCCGCTGCCCTTGCCGAGCACAACTTTCGCGGGCGGCTGGCCGACCAAGTCCCAATGGAATGGAAAAAGCTGCGTGGGACGCTCCTGTCCGCAGTTTTGCCACCAGCTTGCGATAATGCCGGACTCGATTTGGAACAATTGCTCGCCGACTACCGGCCGGTTCGAAGCAACCCGGTGTCCGGAAAGCTCTTCGACCAGCCGCGCCAGTCCATATAGCTTGTCGTACTTCAACCCGGTATCGATTCCATAGACTGTCAACAGCGCCAGGGCGGTCTCTTCCATTGGCACATTGCCGGCGCGTTCGCCCAAACCAAGAACGGTGGAGTGTACCACCCCGACACCCTCGGCCAGCGCCATGATCGTGTTTGTGATCCCCATTCCGAAATCCATGTGAAAGTGAGCTTCCAGCCGCTTGTTGACGCGCGCCTTCACTTGCCGCACCAGATATTGCATAGCATGCGGCGACACGACGCCGAAAGTATCCACCAGCGCCAACGCATCCATGTGTCCTTCGTTAGCGACTCGCAGAATCAGATCGAGCACCCAATTCATTTCGGCACGGCTGAAATCGATCGGGAAGAACACGACCTCCAGCCCTTGCTCATGAGCATAGGCGGTCGATTCGATGGAGAGATCGATCGCTTTTTCGAGCGGCCACTTGTACGCATATTCGATAATGTGCGTGCTGGACGGCACCTCCATCACGATGCCGGAAACCCCGCAATCGACCGCGCGCCGGACGTCATCCACCATGCAGCGGGAGAATGCAAAGATTTGCGGGCCCAGGTTGCGCTTGACGATTTCTTTGATGGCAGAAGCATCGCTCGGCGACACCACCGGCATGCCGGCCTCGATACGATGGACGCCTGCCTCGGCCAGAGCTTCGGCGATCCGGATCTTGTCGTCCTTGGTGAAAATAACGCCGGTCTGCTGTTCGCCGTCACGCAGCGTGATGTCGTGAAACTTGATCCGCTTTGGAAAATGAAGCTGATCGCGCACTGCGCTTTCGAAGTTCCAGGGGCTGACAAACCACTGCTCTGTCTTCCAGGGTTCTTGCGACATGATGACTCCTCCAGATAAGAATTAAATGGCCTGAGCGGTCTTCAGGGCTTCGGGATTTACGGGATTTCGCGGCGCCTGTTCGCTCAGGACGTGCACTACCTCTTCGGCAGCCTTGGTCTGCAACTCAACCAGAGCTTCCTCGGAATAGAAACTGGTATGCGGAGTGAAGATCGCATTCTTGCAACCAAATAGCGGCGATCGGGATGGGGGTTCTTCTTCCATCACGTCCAGAGCCGCTCCCGCCAGCTCCCCACGGTCCAACGAGTTCGCCAGCGCCGCCTCATCCACAATGGGCCCGCGCGCACTGCAACTTCCTTCGGCACGTAGGGATCGTACGTCACAACCCGCATGCCGAACGCCTGGGCCTTGAGCGCAACTGACTGTGCGATCTGTCCAAAGGCCACTAATCCCAGGACCGTGCCTCGCTGCCGATGAATCGGAATCACCGCGCGCATATCCCAACGCCCGGCCTTGGTGCGCGAATTGGACTCTGGAATCTTGCGCACCAGGGCCAGGAGCAAAGCCATGGCGTGGTCGGAAACTTCGTCCAGACAGCAATCGGGAACTCTGGTGACAACGATACCGGACTTCGTCGCGCCCCAATATCGACATTGTCGACCCCGATTCCAAAGCGCGCGATCACCCGGCAGCACTTCAGTTGCGAGATCATGCCGGCGCTTATTTTCGCATAGGTAGTTAATATCGCATCGGCTTGAGACGCTACTTCCAAAATGGCATCGGGCTCAGGCTCATTCGCAAAGCGGATGTCGGCGCCGATAGACGCCAGCACCTCCCGGGCCGGGTAGAGATCCGGAAACACCGAGTCGGTAACAGCTACCAGTTTGGTGGGCATCGGTTTAGCCATCCAGCGGGCAGGGGGAGGCCATCCTCGCCGTTGCGCCGGGTTCACTTTGTCGCGCCGCCCCTCGGTACGTGAACAGACATCAAAACCAAGGCGCCCTCGGTTTTAGTGAACCAGTGCGGAGTATTTTCCGGCACTAGAAAGAAATCGCCCTTCGAGATATGGCGCGAAGTACCGCCGTCGACGGCGGTGCCGGTCAGATTTGTCGCGTTCAATCGCTTCTCGTCGCGAAGCTTACCGCCGGTGGTGAGTGTTCCCGCCCCCTGCACGACGTAGAAGATCTCCGCCTCCTTCTCATGCACATTCGGATTGCTATCGACGCCTTGAACGCGGTATTCCAGGTTCACATTATAAGGAGCCGCCTGTAACAGCGGCTGAATAAAGTTTGCCTGATCGGGCTTTCGTTCCTTCTTGGCTTTCGCGATCATCGCGGCGACATCCTCCGCGCTAGTGAATGTTTTCGCGGCCGGCTCTTGAGCCAACAGCACCGTCGCCGCTCCGATAAGAGTTATCAGTAATTTCATCTGTCTCTCCCTCGCCAAGTCACTTTACTTCCGCTGGCGTCGCCGTCGCCGGCCCCTCGCCTGCCATTTCCAATATGACCTCGCCCTCCTTGGAGCCGTCATAATGAATCTTCTTCCCGAAATGGCGTACAAAGCTTCCTGTGGGCATCGGGAAAGTGCTGTCCGGATCGAATTTCGTACCCCATCCCACCCACCACGTTCCCTTGATCACGGTGATGAATCGGTCATTGGGATGAAAATGAGGGTGGCTCATTGTATGGGGGGGCCATTTGGTCAGTAGCACGTAGAATCCCGGTTTGTCGGGGTTACCATACAGAACCACAGTTTCCGGGCCTTTGCCGTCCGGGCTCTTCACCCAATGCATTTGGTCCGGCAATATATAAGACATCACGCTGGGATCGGGAGCAGTTGCATTTTCCGCCGGGCCAGCCGTAAGCATCGCGATGGCAGCTGCCGGCACTAAGCACCGCAGCGCATTGAAAGTAGACATACGTTTATCTCCTCAAACTAACTTCCCGACATACAAACAGCCTTACTTCTTCAGGCCGAAGGCATAGAGTCGACCGTCCCAAGTCGAGACGTAGATTTTCCCGCCAGCAACGACCGGCTCGCTGAAATGGGTCCAGCTATCGATCAGCTTTTCGCTCGAATAAAGCTGTCGGCCCGTCTCGGCGTCCAGAGCATACAAAACGGCATTGGTGATCGGAGTACTCCGGAACTTTGCAGTAGCCCGCGCGCCCTGCTCGGTGTTTTCTCCAGTCTGAAGCGCGTAGACCACGCCATTCGCCACCACCGGAGGGTCTGGCACATGCATATCGCGAGAAATCCAGATGGGAACCAGAGTCGGCTTGTTCTGGCCGGAGTCCAGACGAACTTCGAACGCCATCACGCTGCCCTGGTCCGGGGTCCCGTAGCTGTATTTGAACTTCGGCGCGTCTTTGGATGGCGGACCCCACAGGGGCGCCAAAAGCCAGCGTTTCCCTTGCTGGTCCTGCCAAGTGGCCATGGCGCCCCATACGCCCCGGCCAGCCAGGAGAACTTCGTCATTACCCCAGCGAGGCGATTCATAGAGCGGGGTGTGATGGTCGGCCCCTCCCAGACGATTGGCGTCCAATAGAGAGATGACCGACTCCTTGGCCGCCGATGCCACCAAAGTCCACTTCTCGAAGGAGAAGACCACTGGACTAGCCGCACCAAGGTCGAGATCCTTATCGTTGAGATATTCCCAATTGGCCGGCGTGTAGCTATCGAGGAGACGCAAGTTTCCCAAACTCAAGGCCATTACTGTGTTGCCAAAGGTGCCCCCAGCTGGGTCGTAAGCACCGTCGGCCGTCTGGGCGTAAACGCCCTTGGGCCCCCGCACCAGGCCGCCACGCCCCCAGGCGCCCGCGGGTCTTCCGGTGCTGGTGTAAAATTCGACCCTGCGCTTGCCCGGATCGTCTAAATCCAAAGCGGTGAAATGGGCAAGGGCTCCATTGCAACCTCGGGCCGTGGACGAATAGACCACCCCATCGATTAGATTTAGACTCCAGTTGCGTGCGAATGGCGTCGTGAACTCAGTGGGTGGCAGGCGCTCCTCGCCGTCCCACAGACTCAAGCCACGGAGCTTGCCATCGCTGGTGGAAACGTAGATGATGCCTGCCTCTTCGTCGATCGCAGGAGTGGCATTTTGGGTGTTGGAACAAAGCCAGGTGGCTCCCGAGATCGGTCTCAGAGTGTTGGGAAATGTCTTTTGCCATGCGACTTTACCGGTTTCGGAGTCGATTGCATAAACGGTATTGTCGCTTCCCACCACGAAAACAAAGGTGCGCGATCCCTGTGGCCCTCTCGCCACCGCCACTAGAGGCGATGTCATCGTGGAAAGGACTGCTTCCTTCGGCGCTGTGGAAAGCTGAGTTTTCCACTCCAGCTGGAGTTGCGAGACGTTCTCTTTGTTGAGTACGGCCTCAGCTCGGTTCCAGCCGGTGCGCTCCTGGTCATATCCCCAGGTCAACCATTCGTTCTGCGATCCCGCAAATGCAGGCCAGACCCAAAGCGCCAGTCCGCCGCAGAGGCAGAGAAACTCAAAGTTCCGTTTTGAAATCACTCATGACTCCGAGTTGCACCTCATGCCCGACACCGGTCGCTTTTCGCGCAGACCTCAAGCAGCCGTGAGGCTCACTTTCAACTTATCCCGAAGATACGCGGTATTCGCAGCCATTTGCTGTTCCAGCGTCCCTTCGCTTTTGCGCGGCGCGTCGTAATCCAGAGTGACCCAATACGAGTAGTTATGCTCGCGGAGCACCCGGAAGAGGCCCACAAAATCCACGCCTCCCGAACCCATCGGTCGATACAGATTATGCTCCTTGTGCTCGGCCTGGGTAGGCGTCGGACCGGTCCAGTGCCTGTATTTTTGATCCGTATCTTTAAGGTGGATGGCAACAACGCGGGTATAATACTTCTGCACCATTTTGACGGGGTCCATCCCGGCCAGCACAAAGTGCGCAGTATCGGGAACCAGACCGACATAGCGAGGATCAGTAAGTTCCAGGATCGTCGTCATCTCGTGTTCATTTTGAATGGGTGACCAGATGTGGGGATGAAACCCCATCTTCATGCCTAACTCTTCGTTCACCCGCTTGCCCAATTCATTAGTATTGCGCGCCGCTGCCTTCAATTGATCGAGCGGGGTCCCGCCCGGCGGCCGTTGGAGCGAGCCGGGCCCGCCTCCGGGTCCGCCGATATTGATTTTGAGATGTTGGCAGCCCATCGGTTTCAAAACATCGCGCGTGTAACGGAAGTTGCTCTCGATGATCGCTTGGGCCTGGTTCGAGATCAGATCGCCCCCGCCCGAAACCGTGCACAACCTCAGTCCGGCCTCTGTTAGGAAGGCCCTGAGCTTTGGCAAATCGTCGGGCAAGGTGCCCTGGCCGCGAAACGGCTCAATTCCTTGGTAGCCGAAGCTGGCGCAAAGTTTGAGCGCCTCCTCCATCTGTTTGTCGGTCTTTACAAATTTGTCGCCCAAAGGGTTGACACCGGCGCCGAAAAGCGCCGTGCCGCTATAAGCGAACATCATTTGGGAGTTGTCCGAACCTCGAGCCGCAAGGGCCAATGCTCCAAGACCGGCTCCGATGAATCCTCGTCGGTTCAACATCCGAATCTCCTCATCCTCTAGCGCTGGCGGATACGCGTAATTCGCACGCAATGGCCATCATCTTCCACGGCACGCGCCTGGGGCAAGGCTCCGGGCGTGAATCGGAGTGAATTTGACGTGAATGGGCGAGCCCAAAAAACAGCTTGCTTGTAGACATATACAGCACATCTCCGTGGAAGGCGATTCGGCGCTTAGCCTCCTCAGTAACGATATAGCCTGACGCGCAAAATACCCGTCCCGTCATCTTGCCCGGCAAAACCCAAGGTGTTTGCGTTGCGGGAGTAGACCACCGGCGTCAGCACCAGGGCGGGGCCCGGAGCTGGCCGAATCCCCGACCCACCGGTGGCGCCCTTCATGCCATAGTTAGTCAGCCGCCGCCCCGGCACCCAACGGCCATCTACGACATTTCCCTGGTCGAGAGTGCCCACGCCCACAATCGGGGGGCCAGGCGTGTTGGGAGCGAAAGTAATGGTCATCGCGCCGCTGGCGATGACATAGAACTCATCGGGCGCAGTCATAACGAAAATCGCTCCCGCGGGTGGCATCGCAGCCGGCGGCTCGAGCGGTGGCGAACTCCAGGTGCGCAGAGCCGGGGCGCCGAACGCAGCGGTCATCGTATAATCGCCCAACGTCGTCTTCTCCATTTGGCCCTCCTCCAGCATCACACCCGTGATCGATTTGCTGCCCTGATGGGCAGCGATCAGAGGCATGAGTTGCGAAATGGCCTTATAGACGCGCCCCAGCTCATTGGCCGGATCCCGTTGGGGGTTGCTCTCAATCAAGAACGGGGTATACCCGATTGCGCCGTGCCGTCCGAAAGCATAGAGCGCTCTGGCGGCGCCTTCCGGCCCGCCGCTGGTCTCGGGAATGAATACCGGGTTCCCGGATCGATCATACTTTGCGCAAAACTCGACGAAGTTGTTGTAAGCGTCCGGCGACAGCATATCTATCGCGGGAGCGCCAGCTCTCCACACATCCATCACATGCGCCAACGGACCACCGCTCGGCGTTTTCCCGGGTTCATTCACCCTCCCTCCGTATAGCCATGCGTTCACGAACGCCGGCAGTGGGTATTCGGACTTCCCGGCCGCAGCCACCTTGCCAACGTAGCGGGCATAATTCCAGGCCATGAAGATTTCGTCCGTCGCAGGCCCCTTGCCGAACAGCTGTTCCCAGGTACCAGACGATTTGAAGCCTGCCGCCTCCCATACCTGGCGAAACTCCGGAATGAGAGTATCTTTGTGCTTCTGCAGGTAATCGATCAACTGCTGCGGCACCGGCCCCTCGAAGGCTTTGTTGGCCGCGGGCGAACGATCGCGGGAGTCCCCGAGCACGCCCATTTCGTTCTCCACCTGGATCATGAGCACAGTATGTTGTTGGCCGTCCATTGCCTTGATGTGATTCATCAGGGCGGCAAGCGCCCGTGCATCCGCGTCCCGGGTCGCATCGCCGTAGCCGTCAATGGAGGAGAACATCTCCAGATCCGTACCGCCCTTGGTCTGAACGCGGGGGAAGCGCTTGAAGTCCTTCTTCACCCAAAGGGGAGCGTAGTTGGACACGCCGTTTTTCCAACTCGCAAACCAAAGGAAAACCAGCCGCAGATTATTGCGCCTGGCCTCCTTGATCATTCCGTCCACCAGGGCGAAATCGAACTTACCCTCCTCGGGTTCGATCAGTTCCCAGTAAGTGGGAGCGAGCACGGTGTTCAGATTCATCCGAAACAGCATGGGCCAGATAGGCTGCAAGTTATCGAGATCCGTAGAAGCATCGTTGTCGAGTTCTCCAGCCAACGCCAGGAAGGGCTTACCGTCAACAATCAGCTGGGTAACTGCACCATTGCTCTGTAGGTGGGGAATGCCGGTGGCGGATGTTTGTGCGCCCGCTTTTTCGCTCGGCCATACAACCAGAGCGGCAAAATAGATGAGAGTGGAAAACGAAATTAGCAGTTTCACGGTTATGTCTCCGACTTAGGCCCGCGCATCTTTCAGGGCGCTTTCGCTTCACTCCCGTCACAGTCGAGCTTTCCGGTAATTGAATTCTGGCCCAGTCCGCTGGTCCATCCACAGCAATAGCGCTTGCATTTTGCGGGCGCGACATACTGATCCTTGAGCTTGTTGCGATACTCCGGGTACATCGTCTCAGCGCCGCCACGCACCGCTTCCATTGGAATGTTGTACATTTTGGTTACTTCATCGAGAAACGGATTGGCGCCGGGCAGGTAATGAGGCACGGCGCCGGGCTTTCGGGCCACTTCCACCACCGGCTCGCAGGGTGTCGCGAACCTCTGCACCTGAGGATCGAGCTGCCAGCTTTCGGACCGAAACAACGGCTCCGTCAAATACACAGGATCTTCGACGATCACGGCCACCGTTAATATGTCCTCATGCCGCACCCAGTGTTCCGTCACGGTAGCCTCATCGCTGGTGGGAACACCGTTGCGCCGTAAGTAGCCCATCTTGATGTGAGTGGTGTAAGTGGTGAGCATGTCGCCCTCCCACACTCCCGTTGTGAAGCCTTCAAAGGTATGCGGTGCGTATTTGGAAGGATGCGGACGCCCGTCCATCCAGACGGTGTGCGTAGCGCGCCCGAAGGTGCCGAACATCTTCCACGCCAAAGGCCGGCCGGATACCGGATCGGGCACGGGCCATATGTGAAGGTCCGCCGGCCCCCGGAGCGAGTAAGGATTAGGGTGGGGAATACACTGGCGTTCCGGCAGCGTCTGCACCGAAGCTTCCCAACTGTCGGCCTTCATGCGAGCCGAATTGTTTAATGGGAGCCCTATATAGTCCCCAATGTCGGGACCAGGAAGTCTCTCGGGCCAATCCTCATGATATCTGTCCGCCCATTCGCCGGAGAGATCCACTTGGGCCAGAAGCGGCGCACTGAGAGAAAGTCCAAAGGCAACGAAAAGAAGGCCTGCAAGCGGAAATCGTACGCTCTCATTGCTCATGATTGAATACCGGAATCACCAACGCGACGAGCACGGCTGAGGATCCCATTTCGAGCCGTCGGGCTGCCTTTTGAAGTTAAGACTGGTGATCCAGTCCTGTTGCAGGTACATGGGATCATGTACCACCGTCGTGATGACCACCCATTGCTCGCCTTTATGCGCTCCCGTGAGATAACGTTCGGTGGATAGATCCCAGTACTCGGTCATCGTTGTTTGTCCGCTGTACGGCACGCCATTTTTGCGCAGATAACCTGGGCGGAGGTGAGTGGTGACGACTTTCAGATCGCCGAATTTAGGCCCGGCCTCAGAACCAGTGGCTGCTGTCACGGCGCGAGGGATCTCCCATTGCGCCACCGAGTTCCCTTGCCAGGTCGGCGGTCCCCCCGGCGCCTTCCAGTCCCCGAAATGAAATAGACGCGTTTGTTCCCCCGCGTCGGTTTCGACCTTTAAAGTGCGATCATCCTGCCAGGTAATATGGATGCGCCCCGGCACCCGCATGATGGCTGGCGCGCCATAAGCGCGGCACTGCTCACCCGCAGCTTCATCTTTGGACGGGTCCCAGGCGTCGGCAAACTTCTCGGCCGCCAGATTGATCGGAACGCTGGCATAATCTCCCTTGGCGGGAGTGACCATCCTCCAACGCCAGTCTTCCGTTACAACCGAGACCCAGTACCCCGTGAGATCGATAGGAGCCGCTGTCTTCGGCGTTTGGGCATAGACGGCTCCCATCCAGTCGATCGATATTACCCCCGCGGCAAACAGCATCCGGCTTTTTGAAACTCGATTCATGTGCTCTGTCTATTTCTTTTTTTGTGTGAGGCTGCGGTAGACGGCCTCGACAAACATGTCGGTGGTCCAGGCGCCGGTATCGGAGCCGTAACGCAGCCGATAATCCCCCGCCGGATCCGACATTTTGATCTGTTCGAGCGTCTTGCCCTTCGCGATCTCATCCTGAATCACGTCACGGATGATCGTAACCATGTCGCGATATTCCACCACGTCGGCTTCGTCGCAGATCCGGCCGTGCCCGGGAATCACCAGCGTGCCGCCCTCCTGCCACACCAGAGGAAGTTCGGTCACGGTGAGTTCGATGATGTGATTCAATGCGTCGATCTCGCCCTGAATGCTACCGCCCCGGGCAAGGTCGATCACTGGAAAGCGCGTCGTATCGAGGATGTCTCCAGCGACCACCACATCCGAGCGGCGGAAGAGGGCCATGCTGTCTCCATCGGTATGAGCGTCTGGTTGGGCGAAGATCTGAATGGCTTCGCCATTGAGAAATGTGTCCTTCTCGTTGTCGGAAAACGTATCGGAGGGCTGGGCGGCAACTGGATAGGCCGGCTGCTTTCCGCTAGGAGCGCTCATTCGCGCCGCAGCATTATCCGTGGCGAGAATCGCTGCCGCTCCGCCGTTCGATAGCGCATCGGTGATTGCGATTCCGCCCGTCTGTCCAGTCGCCGGGATCAGCGATTGCCCGGCCAGCGAAAGCTTCTCGTTGCCTCCCACGTGATCGGGATCCGCACTCGTGTCGATGATGTAGCGGATGGGAAGCGGCGTCAGCTTGCGAATTTCCTGCAGCACGCGATCGGTAGCCTGGCCGGACCCGGTATCGACGACCACCGCGCCGAGGTTCCCCACCTGTACTGCAATATTCGCCCCGGCTCCCGCAATCATGAAGAAATTCGGCCGAAGCTTCAGGACTTCAATTCCATTATTTTCGTCGACCGTATCCACTTGATCGACGGAACGTTCCTCACCGCACAACCCCAGGCACGTTAGGGCCAGGATACATAAGGTGAAGCAGACAAGTCGCATAGTGTTGGCTACATGTTGATGATCCACCCCCGAGCCACGATCGACAACGCCAGAGACGTGAATAGGCGTGAAGTTTAACGTGAAGGGGCGAACCACCCCGCCTAGAATATGTACTTCAAGGCCAACTGGATCAAACGCGGATTCACCGATGTCCCCGTGATCAAACCGAAGCTCTGTGGCTGCGAGACGTCGAGAGTTTCCGGATTCGCGAACTGCGGATGATTGAAGATGTTGAAGAATTCCGCCCGGAATTGCAGCGTGGCATCCTCCCGGAGGCCGCCCACTCGGGTGGTCTTAACGAGCGCGGCATCGAAATTGAACTGTCCCGGACCTTCGATGATCCCAATCCCGGAATTGCCGAAACCGGTTCCATCGCCAATGGTAGGCACCATACCGAAGGCTGCGGCGTTAAGATAACCTGGTCCGCCGCTGAGACCACCCAATCGCGCTTCGATGCCGCCAGGGGTCGCGACATTCGCGTAAGTCATTCCAGGGGCCATCTCCGCCCTGGAAACGACGTTGGAGAAAGCCGCGCCGCAGCCGCCGCAAAAGATGGTTCCACCCCGTCCGTCCGTAATCGTCAGAGGCTGTCCGCTTTGGATTACGGTTACACCGGAGAGGGACCAGCCACCAACCACCTTGCCGAGAACGCCCCGGAGACCGCCGTAGGGAATATCCCACACGTAATTCACGACGAGGCGCTGGGGCCGATAATTCGGGGAAAGGCCATATTGCTGCAACGAGTCGTTCGGATCGTTACTGTTCATGTTGTTACCAGATTGGGCGATGTTGGCCTGAAGATTGGTGAACACCCGGGACCAACTGTAGGCCGCCTGCATCTGGAATCCCCGGGAGAACTGTTTGCGCAGCGTGATTTGCAGGCTGTTGTACTTCATGTCTCCGTCGGAGCCATTCTGTTGCAAGCCGTTCGGAGCAAATCCGAGATAAGGCACCCGCAACGATTCATTTTCCACTGTGTTGGTTGTGATGCCGTTGATCGGATCGCTGGGACTGGCCAACAGCGCGGTATTGACCTGGCGTCCGGAATCGACCAAATGGATCCCGTGCGATCCGGCGTAACCTACTTCCAGAACCCAGCTCGGGGCCAGTTGATACTGAATGTTCAAGCTGTAGCTCTGCACCAGGGGAGTAGTGAAATTCTGGGGCATGAACGCATAGGATAGATTCGAAGATGCGCCGGTCGCGAAGTTCACCCAACGGCTGCTTCCCCAACCCAAAGGGGTGGAGGGATAGGGGTTGGCTTCCGTGGCATAGGCAATGTCGGGGCCGGAATTGTCGAGTGTCAGCGAATAGGGTGGGCTCTGTTCATAGGCGTGGATCAGCGCGTTGCCGTTCACGCGATCATAGAACCAACCATAACCGCCCCGCACCACCAGCTTACCGCTCTTGGTCGGCTGCCACGCGAAGCCGAAACGCGGAGCGAAGTTATCCCACGGGGCGCCGTTTGGCGTGGGTCCGTTGTTGGAATTAGTGAGAACGCCATTTGGCAGAGTGATGCCCTGATAATTTGCCGGCACAACGAAACCCGCGTAGGTGCCCGTGGCGGGCGAACTGCCCGGGACCGGAACGGTTTGTATCTGGCTCAGCCAGATGTTCGTCAAGTTCCCATACTTGTCGCTGGGAAAACCGTCGTACTCCCAGCGCACGCCGACGTTGAGCGTCAGCCGGGAGGTCAGCTTGTAGTCGTCCTGGATGAACGCATTGGCATCGTTGATCAGATATTGATGAACGATGCCATCGGGAGGAGTTCGCGTCGCCAGAACGGTGGAGATGATGTTGCTCAAAGGTGTACCGTTGGTGTTCCCCGGATTGGCGGTATTACAGGTGGTGGGATAAGTGCCTGCCGGACAGCCGGCCAAGCCCAGCAGGAAGTCCGGGAAGGTTTCAAACAGGAGCCAGCCTTTGGCGATCCCTTGGAAGGTCCACGGCCATTGATTGTGCTCGAACTCTCCTCCGGCGCGAATGCTATGCTTGCCGTGCGTCCAGGAGATCTGATCGCCCCATTGCAGGGTATTGTTGAAGTCGTAGCTGGGCTCGCCCTGCCCGCCCGAATCGAACAACCCGAGAACGGTGATGGGGGCCATGACATTGAGGGTGGGATTGACCGGCGTGATGCCCACCTCCGAGTCCGTGAATTTCCAATTGGTCCCGATGTCGGAGATACTGCGCTCGAACGACATGTGCGCCTCGTTGACCAGCGAGTTGGTGAGAATGGAGGTCAGCCTCAACACCGCGTTGACGTCCCTGAAATGATTATTCTCGCCGGCGCCGGGCAGGCAAGTGCTGGGCACAATCGCGCAATTGAAGCCTTGCACCTGATGCTCGTTGGAATAAAAAAACCGCGTGGCTATGGTGTTCTTGGAATTGACCAGGTAATCGCCATTGACCAGGTATTGCGGCTCGCTGTAAGTGGTAGGGTCGATAAACGTCTGGGTCTGGTATTGGCCATTGGTCGAACTCGGTATGAAATAGTTCCCGTTCGGAAGTTTCAATCTGAGGATGGCGAGAGCCACAGGATTGATGTTGGATCCGTTGCAGGCTACCTGCACGCCGCCGAGGCCGATCTTCTCGCTATAAGTGGGTTGATTGCAGAACGCCGCGCCGAGCGCCGCCTGGAAGCCTGGCGCGTCGCGGTCGCCCAAGGGAATGGGTGGCAGCGTGGCGCCGCTGGAGAAGCCCGTGGGATCGACGGCGTTCTTGCTGGTAGTGTATTGAAAGGAACCGAATATAAAAAGCTTGTCTTTTTTGAGGGGCCCCCCAAGCACGCCGCCGAACTGATTCTGATCCAAGGGCTGTTTTCCGACGCCCGATCGATTGGCGAAGAAATCGTTGGCGTTCAGGTCCGTATTGCGGAAAAACTCGAAGGCCGTTCCATGCCACAAATTCGTGCCGGATTTGGTAATGACGTTCACGTTCGCGCCCGGATTTCGGCCGTAGCCCGCATCGTAGAGCGAGGTTTGAATCTTGAACTCGGCGATCGCGTCGGGACTGGGAATGCCGATCCCGCCGTAGAAGGACTGGATGGGGCTGCCTCCGGCGATGGGCGTGATGGACACGCCGTCCATCTGATAGTTGTTGTGGGCGGCATCCAAGCCATTTACAAATACGTCCTGCGACCCGTTTCCCGCCGCCGAAGCATTGTTCACCGGCGCGTTCACTCCCGCCACCAAGCCAATGATCTGTGTATAGTTGCGGGTGGAGAGAGGTAATTCAGACACCGCCCGCGTTCCCACCACGGTTCCAAGCGCGGAGCTGGCGGTCTGAAGCGGCTCGGCGTTGGCCTGCACCGTCACCTGTTCGGTTTGCGAGCCGATTTCCAGCGTACGGTCCAATACCGGTGTTTCGGTAACGTTGATCCGAACTGCGGCCACCTGGGCGGTCTTGAAGCCGTTGGCCGAAAAAGTCACCCGATACGTGCCCGGAGGCAATAAGGTCACAGTGTAAACTCCATCGCTGCTCGTCGTAGCCGTGCGCACTTGGCCGGTGTCGCTGTTGGCCACCGTCACCATCACGTCCGGCACCACCGCGCCCGTAGAATCCGTGACGGTTCCAGTGAGAGCACCAGTCCCAGCGGTCTGGGCAATCAATATCGATGCGCACCCTAGCACCGAGGCCGATAACAATGCCATCAGCCTCAAACAACGCGGTTTTGACTTCTCCATTGCCATCCCCCAGAAAACGAATTTCCTCCTGGCCTTCCGAAAATCCCCATCGTTTGAAGGCTTGGAGTATGTGAGGCGCGTATGCGCCGCTCTGGATTATTTGTTAACGTTTCTGCAATGGCAATACGCAAGGCGTGAATGGGAGTGAAGTTTAACGTGAAAACTAGAATATGGTTGGCCTGCGCTAGCAGGATGCTGAAAAGGGCCATTCGCAGCCGCTTGCTGACGCGCGCGGTTCAGTAGCAGCTTGGGAATCAGCGCCCGCCTTTCTGAACCGCGACTGTGAAGGAGCGACAAGAGGCCTTTTCAGCGGCCTGCTAGACGAGATGGCGAAAGCGTGTATCTGTGCGCAAGGGTGGAACGCGAATCCCCGGACCGGCATCTACGCGCGCTACGGCCATGGCCCGAACACGATGTCGGAGCCTGCTCCACGGTTCCGGCAATGCTGTGGTCACAGGTTGCTCCTGGGCGGAGCGTCCCAGACGTATGGCGTGAGTCCTGAGCGATGGCGCCTCAGTGTCCAAAAGCGACCGCGCGTTCTCCTTGTTGTCTGCTGGATCACATATCTCCGGGACGCTTTGTCGTCTTAGCTGACCGATGGGACGGTCCGAACCGATGCCATCCGACTTTAGCATGCTGATCGCGAAAGCCTTGTCGGCTGTTTGACTTGCAGTGCGCCAGTGAGCTTCAACTCACGTGAATTCGACTCCTCTTCACCCCCGGAAGCCTTGCGGATCCGCCCGGGCAGAACGCACCATGTTAGAGTAGCGAATTAATCGCGCCGTCGAATGCCGAACTTGCAGTTGAGCGATCAACCCGAAAGCCCGCGGCCGAGGATCTGGTAGCGCAAATTACAGGAGATCGAGGAATGAATTGTTTTTCACCAGCTGTCGCTGCGAGGTTGCTGATCGCCATCGGAATCGGCGGGATCTTCTGCGAACTTGGATCGGTCCAAGAAGCACGCGCCGCGGGTCCCCAGACCTTGGCGCCTCGATTTGAAGTTGATCCTCTATGGCCGAAGCCACTGCCGAATCATTGGATTTTAGGGCACGCTGTCGGTGTAGCCATCGACGCCCAGGATCATATTTGGATCGTGCATCGGCCTGGCTCGCTGGAGAAGATGGAGAGCTACGCGGAGACGAACCCGCCCTCGGCCGAGTGCTGCATTGCCGCGCCTCCCGTTCTGGAGTTTGATCAACAGGGTAACCTAATCAACCACTGGGGCGGTCCAGGCCCAGGATACGACTGGCCGATCTCCATGCACGGTATCGCAATAGACCCGGACGGAAACGTGTGGATTGGCGGCAACGGCCGCGGCGACGCACCGGCTAATACGGCCGCAGGCGATGCCAACTCGACAGCCAGCGGCTCATTGGGGCCTTATCACGACTGCATGATCCTGAAGTTCACGCCCCAAGGCAAGTTCCTGATGCAGATCGGCAAGGCTGGCCAAAGTAAGGGCAGCAATGACGTTGCAAATTTGAGGGGACCGGCCAAGATTTGGTTCGATGCGCCCACCAAGGAAATGTACGTCGCCGATGGGTACGGAAATCGCCGGGTCATTGTATTCGACTATCTGACCGGCAAATACAAGCGGCATTGGGGAGCGTACGGCAAGAAACCGAATGACGTCGATCCCGGACCTTATGTGGCGGGCAGTAAGAATGAGCCCCAGTTCCGTACCCCAGTCCACTGCGCGATCCTCTCCAAGGACCGCCTGGTGTATGTGTGCGACCGAGTAAATGACCGCCTTCAGATTTTCAAGCCGGATGGAACCTTCGTTTCCGAACATTATTACTACACCAACACCCTGGGCGACGGTTCGGTCTGGGATTTAGCCTTTTCGAAAGATCCGGAGCAAAGATTCTTATACATGGTGGATGGCGCCAATGAGAAGATTCGAATTCTGGACCGCAAATCGATGGAGATACTGACTGCTTTTGGCGACGGCGGCCGCCAGCCGGGAGAATTCTACGCCGTACATAGTATCGACGTGGATTCTAAAGGGGATATATTCACCACGGAGACCTATGGTGGACGGCGCGTCCAGAGATTCGTCTATAAGGGTCTGGCTCCTGTGACAACCCAGGACGAGGGCATTCTGTGGCCTAAGACGGCCCATAGCCCCCTCGAAAAGTAAGCGCTCGCTAAAAGGGCGTCTACCAGCTAACCACGAGTGATTGCCTATGCGCCGTCAGAGCCTCCATTTCATCCGGGCGCTGGTTTTGGGAACTGCGGCAATCTCCACGGTACCGGCCGCGATGGCGTCGAAAACGACGTTGGACAGCCAGTTCAGGCAAATTGTGCGCCCTTTCGTGACCAAGTATTGCAGCGCGTGCCATAGCGGCCAGACACCGGCCGCGCAGTTCGACCTCACTGCATATCCCAGCGTGGAGACTGTCGTACAGGATTATCCGCGCTGGACGCTGGTGCACGACAAACTGACAGCGCGGGAGATGCCGCCGCAGCAGATGCCGCAGCCGCCCGCTCAGGTCCGCCGGCAAGTGATCGACTGGATTGAAGCGGTGCGTGCAGAGGAGGCGCGCAAGAATGCCGACGATCCGGGCGTGGTCCTGCTGCGCCGGTTGAGTAACGCCGAATATAACTATACGATCCGGGACCTCACTGGCGTGGATATGCGGCCCACGCGAGAATTCCCCGTCGATCCCGCCAATCCAGCGGGTTTCGACAACTCGGGCGAATCTCTATCGATGTCTCCGGCGTTGCTTAAAAAGTACCTGCAAGCGGCGCACGAGGTGGCGGATCATATGGTCCTCACTCCCGATAACATCGATTTTGCGCCCCATCCGATGCTCGTTGAGACGGACCGCGAGCGCTATGCTATTCAGCGCATCGTGAACTTCTACTTTCGCCAACCCACCGACTATGCCGACTATTTTCAAGCGGCTTGGCGCTTCCGCCACCGCACCGCTCTAGGAAAACCCGGCGCCACGCTGGAGAGCATTGCGGCGGACGCCAAGGTGAGCGCGAAGTATTTGCCAATGGTGTGGCGCATCCTGCAAGAATCCCAGGACGCGGTGGGGCCGATCGCGAAGCTGCGGGCGATGTGGCGCGCCCTGCCGCCGCCGAGTGCGCACGACCCTGATCTCGTCCGCGCAAAATGTTTGGAAATGCGCGATTTCGTAGTTCGTATCCGGAAGCATACGGCCATGCAATTCGCGAGTCCGGTGGTGCCGGGAATACTCGCCACATCACAACCCCTGATGAACTGGAAGCTGCGGGCGTTTGCATCGCATCGCCGGGATTTTGACCGGTCCGCTTTGCGAAATGAGGACGACCCGCCTCCGGTTGTGCCGCCCGTTCCCGGTTTTCCCAAACTCGACGAAGAAGCGGCGCCTCGCGCAGCCGCTTTCGCACTCCGCGCCCGAGCCGGCGATCTCGATCTCACGGTCCCGCGTGGCGAGCGCGCGCGCTATGAGGCTGCGTTCGCAAAATTCAGTTCAGTATTTCCCGACGCATTCTATATCAGCGAGCGCGGCCGTTATTACCCGGACGATTCCGAGGACAAGGGACGGCTGCTCAGTGCGGGCTTCCACAATGTGATGGGTTACTTCCGCGACGATGCTCCGCTCGTCGAACTGATCTTGGAGGAAAAGGGGAAGAAGGAATTAGATCGGCTGTGGGATGAGTTCGACTTCATCGCCGATTACACCAAGCGGACCTGGATTCAGTACGTCCTCAATCAAAGCTACGAAGTGCTGGGGGTTGGGCACGAATCCGACATCGTAGGGCCTTCCGCTGGAGGAATCGGGGACGAGCGAGTCATTTTCGCCGTTCGCGACGCGTACCTCGCAAAGATTGGGGCAAACGGGAATCCGTTGGCCCTTCAGTCAGCCCGGGATCATTTTCAACGGGTGAATGCCACCATCCGAGCCGTGGAGCGAATGCGTGTCGAAGCGGAGCCCAAACACTTGGATGCGCTTCTCAGGTTCGCACAACAGGCCTATCGCAGGCCGCTTTCCAAAGCCGAGCGCGAGGATCTGCTCGCCTACTATCGCACGCTGCGGGAAAAGAACGAGCTGTCGCATGAGGATGCCGTACGGGCATGCATCGCGAGCGTACTCATTTCGCCCGATTTCCTTTATCGCGTGGACCTGCTCGACTCGGACGCGCTTGCAGGCCGCGCCAAGGTGCGGAAGGTCGCCTTGAATTCTTCCTCCACCACGCCGGCCCATCCCCTTTCCGGCTATGCTCTCGCAAGCAGGCTGAGTTACTTCCTTTGGTCCAGCATGCCCGATCGGGAATTGTTACGGCACGCGGCGCTGGACGATTTGCATAAGCCAAACATATTGCTCGCACAAGTTCATCGTATGTTAAGGGACCAGCGGGCGCGCGGAATGGCCACGGAGTTCGGGGGCAACTGGCTTGATTTTCGCAGCTTTGAAACACACAATGCCGTTGACAGAGAGCGCTTCCCAAGCTTCGACAATCAACTGCGCGAGGCGATGTTCCAAGAGCCGATTCAGTTCATCGAAAACCTGATCCACGACGACCGCTCGGTATTGGATATGCTCTATGGCGATTACACGTTTGTGAACCCCGTACTGGCGAAGTTTTACGGTATGCCCGCGGTGAAAGGCGACGCCGGCACTTGGGTTCGGGTGGACGATGCTAGTCGATACCAGCGCGGCGGCCTGTTGCCGATGGCCGTTTTTTTGACAAAGAGCTCGCCCGGCCTCAGAACCAGTCCGGTAAAACGCGGCTATTGGTTGGTGCATCGCGTGCTCGGCGAGACTATCCCCCCGCCGCCGCCGGTAGTGCCTGAATTGCCGGCCGATGAAGCGAAGTCGGACCTGCCTATGCGCGAGATGCTCGCTAAGCACAGGCAGAATCCGGTGTGCGCTTCCTGCCATGCGCGTTTTGATGTTTTTGGCCTGCCGTTGGAAGGCTACGGACCAGTGGGCGAGGCGCGAACCAAAGACCTTGCTGGAAGGCCCGTCGATACGAGCACAATTCTTCCCGGGGGCGTCGAGGCGGCTGGACTCAAAGGCCTGCAAACCTACATTCACGACCGCCGGCAGCAGGAATTCGTGGATGGCCTCAGCCGTAAATTGCTGGTGTACGCGCTGAACAGATCGCTGCAGCTCTCCGACGAATTCCTGGTCGAGCGCATGAAGACCAGACTCGCCGCGAAGCATTATCGCTTCAGTTCGTTGGTGGAGACTATTGTCACAAGTCCGCAATTCCTGAACAAACGGATTCCCGATTGGCGCGAAAGACCCAAGCTTCAATCAAAGAAAGGCGATTAAGATGTCCGATACGGCCGAAAACTCGGCGCACCGTATTTCCCGCCGCACCGTGCTTCGCGGCGCCGGGGTCAGCATGGCCCTGCCCTGGCTTGAGTCTCTCCACGCTTTCGCCGATGCACCTTCGGCAGCCGCATTTCCCAAGCGGTTCGCGGTGCTCTTTATGGGGAACGGCATCAATGAGGATCATTGGAGCGCCCAAGGCTCTGGCGCGGCGATGAAGCTCAGCAAGACCCTGGAGCCGCTCGATCCGTTCAAGAAGAAGATCAATGTCATCGATGGTCTTTTCGTGGAGGCGCTCACCGGTCAGGGAATCCACCCGGCGCAGACAGGAAGCCTTCTCTCGGGCGCGCACATTTCCAAAGGCGCCATCATTCACTCGGGCATCAGCATCGATCAGATGATCGCCAGCAGAATTGGCCAGGACGAACAGCAGTCCAGCATCGTTCTGGCTTGTGAGCAGCCGGAGACCGGTTACCACGAGACCAATTTCTCGCTGGCCTACAGTTCACACATTTCCTGGCAGACCCCGGACTCCCCGGTCCCAGTGGAACTGTACCCTTCGTTGGCTTTCGATAACCTGTTCGAGAATCGCGGCAGCCTGGTTAACACAAGCATTCTTGACCGCGTGATGGATCGCGCCGACGCCCTCGGCCGAAAAATCAGTTCCACCGACAAGGTGAAACTGGATGAGTACCTAGCCAGCGTCCGGGAAGTGGAGAAACGCGTCGATGGCATGCGGAAGAGCAAGGAGGCGGCCGACGACCAGGCGAAACTTCGGAATCGCCCGGCGTTCACTATGGAGCGTCCCGCCAATGGCTTGCCGGAGGACCTGCGCGAACACACGCGCCTGATGTGCGACATCATCGCCATCGCTTTTCAGACGGACAAGACTCGTGTTGCATCGCTCCTTCTCGCGCGCGATCTTTCCGCGCTCTATTACCCGTTTCTAGACGTCAAGGAAGGACACCACCTCGCGTCTCACGAAAACAACTCGGCGGCCTACGAACGCATCTCCCGATTCCATTTGAGCCAGTTTGCTTACCTCGCCGGGAAGCTGGACAGCATGCCGGAGGGCAACGGCACTGTGCTGGACAATTCTTGCCTGATGTACCTTTCCAACATGTGGATCGGCCGAAAGCACGACAACGGCAGATTACCCGTAGTGCTCGCCGGAGGGCTGGGTGGGACACTCGAAACCGGTCGCGCGTTGAATTATCTGGACGCCGGCGATGCCAGCCGCAAGATGTGCAGCCTGTACTTATCGATCATGGACCGCTTCGGGGTGAAGCTCGAACAGTTTGGCGACGCCCAGACGCGGCTGGAACGCCTTTAGGAGGCGTCGCAATTCCTGAAAGCGAGCATTGTCGCATCTTCGCGCGACACAGGCCATGCCCATAGGTAGTTCCGCTTGGCATGCACGTTGGGGATGTTCCGGGGCCTCGATGGTCAACCTGACTCGGCCGTTTAGCCGCATACTGCCCCAGCTTTCCAAACTACGTTGGATGGGGTCGGCTTGTCGGCGCGCCAACCGTTGGTTGTGCCCGGGAACAGGTCGGTCAACTTACGAGGCTCATCACGTTGCGCTGCAGATATTCGACGATGTCGGTCGCCAGCTCGCCTCCGTGATTAAATCGTCCATCGATGATCGCGGCTTCCTTGCCCACTTCCGCGAAGAAGTACCGGAGGAAACTAGCGAAGCCTCAAAGGCCGTATCCGGCATATGGATAAAAGCGACACGGCCTCCGGTCATTTGATCGACGGTGCGCCGGTTATCCTCGATCCAGGCCAAATTCCGCAGTCTCCGTTTCCGTGCACGCTAGGGCGAAGAGCTTGCTTGCAGCATACCGCACAACATGAACTACGAGGATGAGACCAGAGAGAGCGCTACCGGCTGCGGCGCTCTGCTGACTATTATTCTGATCTATGCGGTCGTTGGATTTTTCGGCCTGTGGGGCTTAGTCCGGTTGGTTAAATATTAAATTACAAGATACTTCTCCCCGCAAACCTTATTGATGATCAGACGGCAGACCGCGCCTTCGATGCTGATGGCGTTGTTGGCTCGGCCCAAGCCAGAGAACGACGAATTCAGATGATGGTTGACGAGCCGCGAAGTGCCCTATGGCGCTACGGTTTCTCGTTTACCCCTTTGTGCGCCGCGTTTCGAGATATTCGTTGGCGGAATCATTGCGGCGACCCGACGATGCAGTGGCTGCGATCATAGCTTCGAACGCCGCAAGCGGAATGGCAGTGATCAATCCGTAGAGCTAGCTACTTTCCGTCGCAAAATAGAGCGCGCTGAGCCGCATCTGGTGGTATCTGGCGCGGCGAATTCGAGCCAGAACATTCACTATTGAACTTGTTTCGATCTGCCCGCAGAATGGGACATGACTCGACGCAAACAAGGAGAACGGACGCTGTGGGAAGGCGTGGTGGACGAAGATGTCCGCGCGTTGTGGGAGCCCTGGATGGTGGAAGCGGATCGGTTGTTGGAGGACGAGGAACTGGTCGACCTGGTCTACCAAGCGCAAGGCGAGCGGCACGAGCACAGCGCGACGCGCGGCCGTTCGCAAACGCCAGCCGAGACGGCGTTGCGGCTGCTGCTGTTGAAGCATGTACGGAACTGGAGTTTTGACACGCTGGAGCGCGAAGTGAAGATGAACCTGGCCTATCGGGACTTCACACGGATTGGGCTGGGGAAAGTGCCGGACGCGAAAACTCTGGCCCGGATCGCGCAGGCATTGGGCGGCGAAGTGATCGCCAAGCTGCATGATCGTCTGGTCGGCATGGCACAGGCAGAGGGCGTGGTGCGTGGCCGGAAAATGCGCGTGGACACCACTGTGGTGGAGACCAATATTCATTACCCCACCGATTCGAGCTTGCTCGGCGACGGCGCACGCGTGCTGACGCGGACGATGAAGAAGATCGAGCAGAAGGCTGGTGGAAAACTGAAGCGTAAGGTGCGAGACCGGATGCGAAGCGTAAATAGGCGCACGATCGCGATCGCGACAGCGAGCCGACACAGGGGACCGGAAGGCGAGGAAAAGCGGAAGAAAGAGTACCGCGAGTTGCTGCGCCTTTCGCGGCAGATCCTCAACGACACCAAGCGGGTGATGGCGGAGATAGAGCAGATGCCCGCTCGGCGGAAGAAAGGACTGCGGGGGCTGAGCGATGGTTTATCGGCGGTCTCAACGCGGATGCGGCAAGTGCTGAAACAGACTAAGGCGCGAATCTTCGAAGGACTGACCCAGTTGCCAGGCAAGATCGTCAGTATCTTTGAGGCGCACACCGAGATCATTCGCAAGGGCAAGGCGAGCAAGCCAACTGAGTTCGGCAAGCTGGTGCAATTACAGGAAGCGGAGAATCAGATCATCACGCACTACGACGTTTTCGACCAAAGGCCGAGTGACCGCGAGCTACTGCAGGGCGCAGTGGCAACGCACCAGAGAATACTTGGACGCATTCCCCGGCTGGTGACGGCCGACGCAGGATATTATTCGCAAGCGCAGGAGCGCGCAGTCGAAGCAATGGGTGTGAAGTGGGTGGCGGTGCCGAATCGCAACACGCACAGCCCGGAGCGCAAGAAGTTGGAGAAGAGTCGGTGGTTCAAGAAGGCACAAGCTTGGCGGACCGGTTGTGAAGGGCGAATCAGCGTGGTCAAGCGACGGCACGGTTTGCGGCGGTGTCTGTATCGCGGAGTAGAAGGCATGAAGCGATGGGTCGGGCTGGGGGTACTCGCCGACAATCTGATCAACATCGGCAAGGCGCTGGTGGTGGCTCGCGCCTAATGCGCAGCGTGGCGCTCGGCTCGCCCCGGCGCAGCAGTTCCGACAAACCTCCAACTTCCGCATTGCCCTTTCGCCATCCAGCAAGGCCAGGGCCCGTCAAAAGTGCGCATTTTGCGGCGGAAAGTAGCTAACCTCTACCTTTCGGACCAAGAGATTATCAGAAATACCGGCTTATAGTGCCACAGTGAACCCTCCGACGAGGAACTGAGGAGATTGATAAGCAAGCAATTGTTCGTCGCCATAATTCCATTCGCACCGCTCAAGCAACTTTTGCCAAGGAATAGCGATGGTGGAAACCTCCCAGACGAGGATGTGACGCCAGCTGCTCACCAGAATTCCTGATGGATGGCGGCCTCCCTCGCGGCGTGTCTTTGTCTAATCCATCGTTGGTGCGATCCGCGTGATAATAGCTGAGATCATCCCGTGCTAGGCGCCTGAGATGGGCCTCATTCAGGACAATCACGTGGTCGAGCAAATCGTTGCGAAAGCTTCGGACCCACCTCTCGGCAACTCCGTTCTGCCAAGGGCTGCGGTAGCTGGTGCGGACGGCAGAAATGCCGGCTGAGTCTAGAAACTGATGCACCTCGGCGCTGAACTTTGCGTCCCGATCGAAGATCAGGTATTGGTCGTCCGTGCTTTCAGAGAATGCCTCGCGGAGCTGTTGCACCACCCATTCACCGGTAGGGTGCTGGGTGGCATCCAAATGGATGATCTCTCGGCGATCATGCCGAATCAGGAATAAGCAGTATAGAATCCGGAAGTTTGCTGTGATCACGGTGAAGAAATCCATCCCGACGATCAGCTCCCGGTGATTCTTCAGAAAGGCTCGCCAAGGTTGAGCAGCCCCGTCGCGGCGATGCAACCGCGCAAGGTATCGCGAGACGGTTCGCTCGGAAATCTCGAACCCCAGCTTCAAGAGCTCGCCGTGGATGCGGGGAGCTCCCCAGGTCGGGTTCTCGTTCGCCATGGTGTGGAGGGCAGTCCGAACCTCGGGCCCGGTGACCGGTCTGCCAACCGGTTTCCTTCGGGAGCGAAAGCGCCAGTAAAGACGGAAGCCTCTCCGGTGCCATCGAACGACGGTGTCCGGCTTCACGATCAGAAGGGGATTCGCCCACTTCGGCCACACTCGGCGCAGCAGAACCCAGAACAGTCGGTCGGAACCGCGCAGGTGCGACCGTTTAGTCCGCCGCTTCAAGACCACCAACTGCTGTCACAGGGCGACTATTTCAAGCCCCAGGTCACGACGAGACCGAATAAAGCTCGCCAGCCATATGAACGCACCGCAGATAACCCAAGCATTGAATCCGTTCTTATAACAAGACTGCAGGGTACGCCGCTGAGATCTCTCCGCCCGAGTTGTGGCGACCTACAACTAGCGGCGCAACCCGGAATCGGTAATAGCCGGCTCCAGGTGTGGCCCGTTCTCATGCTGAATCGTTGCCCTACCTCACTTTCCCATTTGACGCGGTAGGGACGACCATCACTGATCGCCCCCCGCACAGAACCGTACGAGCGCGTTTACGCATACGGCTCCCACCTTGGATGGGTGGCGAGGAAGCGTTCGAAAGGATAAGGATGCAGAACGCGGGGTGCTGGAATCCAGTGCTGAAAGATCGGAGTCAACCGATCCCACAGTGTGCGGCCTCGCTGACTGCGACGGCTCAGGATCAGCCGCCACAAACGCCGAAGCCGTTGGGCGAAGATGTTTAATCGATCGATGTTACCAGGCACAGCGTAGTAGTTGTAATACCCGAGCGTCACTCTCTTCAGCCATTCGCCCACCGACGCCACAGGGTCATGCATCCGGCGACGAAGTTCCGCTTTAATTTGACGCAACTTCGCCACCATCCGCTTCTTCGCCGTGACACGCCAGACGATGAAAGCACCATTCCGGCGCTGCCCACAATAGTGAGTAAAGCCTAAGAACGTGAACGTCTCTGGTTTTCCTTCCCCACGCCGTTTCCGGTCCTGAGCGGCAGACCGCCCAAACTCGATCAACCGTGTCTTCTCCATATTTAATTCCAGTCCGAACCTGGCCAGCCGTTCCCGAAACGCCTTCAGGAACTGCTCTGCTTCCGTCCGACTTTCGAAGCCAACGACGAGGTGAGTAGCGCCGGGGAATCTCACCCCGACGCTCTCTCAGAACCGTGCTTGAACGTCACCCGACCACCACGCCTCCGCTATCTTTCGACTGCCGATCAACCCTAAGGACTTTCGGGGAAGTAGCCGCGCGGACGCGTATTTTCGTGAACCTACGGCGTCAATGGCGAACTGAACACGTCTGCAGTCTTCAGTTCTTTCGCCATACAACGGTGTAGCGAAAGAAAAGCCGGCGACGAAGGACAGCTCCAGGCAGCACGGAGTTACATTCCTTGCGGATGGCCCTCAACGTTTCTGTTGGGTCCTGAAGGGGCGCTCCGACTTGCTCTTCGCCCCTGGAAAATCGAATCGCCCAACTTATCGGAAGTGCTGCTGCGGAGAAAAGGTAATCCACGGGAGTGGCGATTCGGTAGAGCCCGACGATAACCAGGACACCTCCTGGCCGAAGCAGATCGCGAAATCGCTCCAGAGCTTTGCGGAGCGGTAGGTGATGCAGCGTCGCGACGGCAACCACAGAATCAAAACTGCTCGGTCGAAACGCCTGCGTTAGTACGTCGCCGTTGAGGAAAGTGATGTTTGATTGGCCAGTCGTGGACATCCTGGCATGGTCCACGCATCCTTGATCTGTATCAATGGCGACGACCTCCTGACAAGAACGAGCTAACTTCCGGGCAAGCGCACCTCGACCACAGCCCACGTCAAGCGTTCTCCGGCAACCCGCTGGAAGTTCGCTCATTACGAAGCCGTGATAGTGAACATTGTGATTCCAACTCATCGCCGCAATCCTTCGATTCTTGCACCGTTCGTGTACCTGTAGGGACCTGATCGCGGACAGTCGCGGAGCGTTTACTTTTGCGCCCGAAGAACGGCTATATCGGAATGTGGAATCAAGTATCGCTAGAGTGGCCGATCTGAGAACGCGCCATCGAAAGTTGGCCGGTGCGCACGCGGACCCGGACGATAACTGTTGCGAACAGCCCTTCCCCGTATGGTCAAAGAATTCATGCGGCACGGGCATAGAACTTGAGCAGGCCTCCGAGCCGGTTTCGACACTGAACCGCGCGGCCGCGCTGTCGGGTTTTATCAGCAACATCTGGGAAAAGGAGCTTGTTGCCTTTGCCTTGATGATTGCGTTCGCTATGATAATGGCGCTGAACTCAGCTAGGGTCCGCGACAGCGGGCCTTCGCCGAACAGAATCAACTTTAACAAACACTCCTCCTTGGCGGACCGAACCCAACGTTCCGCAAAGGCATTCAGATTCGGACTTCTGACCGGAAGCGGAATGGCTTTCACGCCGCCCGCCGCCAGTACCGACCGAAACGATGCGCAGAACTTGGTGTCGCGATCATGCAGAACATAGCGGCATGGATGAAGATAGCCCCAAGTCTCCTGGGTGGCGCTGCGGGCGATCTGCTCCATCCACTCTTGATCCGGATGTCTGGTGATGCCAGCCACGGTGACGCGGCGGCTTTCCAGATGAATGAAAAACAACACATAGCAAGTCACCAAGCCCCGCCAACTCAGCACCTCCACGGTGAAGAAGTCAGCGCCGGCCAGGACGTTCACGTGAGCGGCGATAAAATCCTTCCACGAAGTCGTCTGGCTTAGCTTCGGAGCCGGAGCAATGCCGTGGCGTCGCAGAATGTTTCCCACCGTCTGATCGGACAAGCGGTGACCCAAATTGGCCAGTGCTCCGACGATGCCGTTATATCCCCAGCCAGTATTCTCACGCGCCATTCGCACCACCAAAGCTTCCACGTCCGATTGAACGGTGGGGCGGCCTGGATACTGTCGGTGTTTGGAACCATCGAACTTCTTGGCGACGAGCCTTCGATACCAGGCCAGGATGGTGTCGGGCTTGGCCACGCCGGCGACCTCTTGGAGCGCTTTGCGTCCCACACGCCTCCCGATCTCGGCGAGGGTGGCACGTTCGGGATCACTCAACCGCAATCTCGATGGCAGCTTCGCCCTCAGAATACGGTTCTCCGCGGCCAGATATTCATTCTGCAGGAGAAGCTCCTGGTTCACCGATCCCGTCACGAACGCTAGCAGTCGCAACCACTTCTTGTTCCTCATGCCGACTGCCTATCTTAACTCTGGCCACCGGTCGTTTTAGTTTTTTGACCATTCGGCCACGCGCACCTCAAACCCACAGCCCTCTGTTCACTCTTGCCGCGACGCGTACTATTGCAAGCAGCGACTTCGACCCGATACGGTTCGGCAGCTTGAATCGATTTCGCTACGCTAGTACCTGGTTCTTCGAGCACTGGGTATCGCTGTCTTTAGCGGCGCCCAAGGGAAAGATAACTATAGTTGCCGGGGCGGGATTGGCCTTGCGCTGGCGCTTATTCTCATACATGCGTTCGTCGGCTTTTTCGAGCAAGCTTTCCGCGTCCTGGGCGTCGAGCGGATACACGGCATAGCCCGAGCTGATGGATATCGGCGTCTTGCAGCCTATTTCGGCGCCAGCCTGCGCCGCCACTTCGGAAATCCTGTTCATCAGCGTTTTAGGATAGTCCCCCGGTTCCGACAGGACCAGCACGAACTCGTCTCCACCCAGCCTGGCAACTAGATCGTGCGCGCGGCAACACTTCTTGAGACCGGTCGCCACCATTTGCAGCACCCTGTTTCCGGCCAGGTGTCCATGTTCGTCGTTAGCTTTCTTGAAGCCGTCCAGGTCCAGCACAACCACCGCCAGAGTACCGTTGTGTGCCACGCAGGATCTCATCTGTAGTTCCAGTTGATCGAACAGCGAGCGGGAATTCAGCAGGCCGGTCAGTTCATCCAATCGCGCCTCGTCCTGCACCTGTTCGAACTTTAGAGCATTTTCGATCACAACGCCGGCTTTGGCGCTGATATTGAGGAGAATTCTGCGGTGATCGAGCGTGAAGGCATCGGCTTGCAGTTGGTAGAGCGTCAGCACTCCAACCACCGAATCGCGGCCATGCAGGGGTACCGCGATCGCCGAACGTAGCGCGGTGACCTTGGTCGGGTCGTCCAGATAGCCGCTTTCCACCGCCGGATTGCCGTTGACGATCGGCACATGGTTCTCCGCCACCCACCCCGACAACCCCTGGCCGATGGGAATTCGCAGCGACGAGAACAGACGGAAATTTTCACCCTTTACATGGCGAGGGACCAGTACGTCTTGCTGGCGAATAAAAAAGACCACGGCGTCGTGCGGGATGCTCTTGGCGAGGCGAACGGCCAGCAGCGCCAGTGTTTCATCCAGACTGAGCGAACTTCCCAGATCGTTGGCCACCTCTACCAGCATTTGAAACTCGCGGCGGGCGTCCGAGATTTGCATGCTGAAATTCCCGTCCGAGGCCGGGCTTGCGGCCGGGGACGCTCCCACGGAAGCCAAACCGCCGGCGGGATTGGCGCCGCGTTCCACCTTAATAATCGACGACACCTTCGTCGTCTGAACGACTTGGGCTTTGGCCTTCGCCTCCAACTCGCGGTAGCGCGCGTGAATAATCTTCACCACCTGCGGGTCGTAGCTCTTGCCCGACTCCTCAACGAGGACGCGGATGGCGTCGTCGATCGGTATCGCCTTACGATACTGCCGGTCGGAAACCAGCGCGTCCAGACAATCTACCGCCGACAGGATTCGCGCGCCGATGGGAATCTGTTCTCCTCGCAAGCCGTCCGGGTAACCGGCGCCATTGAACTTCTCGTGGTGGGCCCGGACGATTGGAACCACCGGATACGGGAAGTTTACCCGCTCCAGAATCTCCGCCCCGACGATGGGGTGAATCTTCATCTTTTCGAATTCGTCCGGCGTTAGCCGCCCGGGCTTGGAAATAATATATTCCGGCACTGCCAATTTGCCGATATCGTGCAGCAAAGCCGCCGCCTCGAGCGCCTGCATGTCCAGCTTCGAAAGCCCCAGTTCCTTGCCCACTTCGGATACATATACCTGAACGCGTCGCAGGTGAGCCGCCGTGGTGTCGTCTGTGGCGTCGATGGCCAGGGCCAGAGCTTCGATAGTGCGCAAGTGAAGCTGCGCCATTTCCCCAATATGCTTCTGTTGCTCATCCACCCTGGTCAGATAAATATCATAGGAACGATAAACCAGATAGATCGCGGGAAAGGCAAATAACATGCCCGCCCATCCGATGGACACGATCATCAGATGGAAACAGGTTGCGACGATCCCGCCGACCAGGTATTGCGGAAATGTCCACAAATAGGATTCGCGCCACACTCCCAGAACCGGCTGGGCGGTTGTCAGCCCGATGATTCCCGAAACCACCAGAGTATTGACCGCAAAGTAAGCCAAAGACGCGCTGACGATGGAGGAAACGCCAAAGCGGTCGATTGCCACGATAAAGGCAAGGTCTTTGCAACACGCGGCCGCCGCCACCGATAGCGATACCGTGGCGAAGTTGAAGAGTACTTGTCGCAACAGGGGGCGCGACGTACATTTTGTAGTAGGTTTGACCGATCAATCCAGCGATGGATATTACTATCCCCCCGGCCAGACCAACATCCAACAATCCCGCGATGACGAAAACATAATTCATCGACAGGGTCGAAACGATTCCGGGCAGCCGCACCTTGAAAACGGAAGCCACTGACGCAGCAGCCAGGTAGAGGGCCAACTTGGGCAGATCGGTGAGGTGCGGGCGCCATCCGGCAAAGATAAACGCCGACAGGCAAAAGCCGGCCAGCACGACCGCGAGCCAATACGCTTTTGCCCATTTTGACATTCGAGCGTTCCCTGACCGGTATCCTATTCGTTCCAATCCCGCCGCTCGTTTTCGCCGCCTATCACGATCCCATGGGAACGCCGCGGATTCCCTTATCCCCTTATCAGATCGGCTCGCCGATCGAAAAGTTTTATGAAATAAAGGAGACCTGTCCACGAGGGGACGAAAAATTGCGTGGGTGTGGTCCCCTGGACCGTCCCACCCTTGTTGAAGTATTAGGGGAAAGCCCCGAGGTGGCCGCCCCTTCCAAACTGCCTTAAGAACGCCCGGCTCTAGTTGTCCCCGTTGATCGAGATCGTAAGAAGTTCAGCACCCGGTGTCGATTGCGCCCAGGGAGAATTAGTTCCCCAGATCACGTTCTCCGCCAAGACTACGCTGGTGCCCCAAATTACGTTGGTGCCCCAGATGACGTTGGTTCCCGAAACGTTGGTTCCCCAGATCACGTTGGTGGCGTACGTCGAACCCGTACCCCAGATGACGTTGGAGGCCGAGATAGAGTTGAGCTGCAACTCGAGGGCCCCGGTGGCCGGATTGTATGACAGGGCGGGCGATGGAGCCGACCCGGAAGGCATCGTCGTATCGTTATAGGCCGCCCAGAGATCCACCTGTCCGGCGCCGATCGTGAATATGTCGGCGTACTCTGTGTACGTAGCAACAGTGGGAGTGGTAACAGCGATGGTCATGACTTGCGGAAAGCCGCGCCACGCGGTCCGCATCAACTTCGCCTTGATCTGGTCCGGCGTAAGGGACGGATTTCCGTCAATCAGCATCGCCGCACCGCCGCTTACCACCGGCGTCGCCATGCTGGTGCCGGACAACGTGAAGAAGTAGGGAGAATAAGCCGATGAGCCGGCGGGATTGTAGTTATCGGTCGGGATCTGGTTCGCCGAAAATTCCGTGACCAACATGGATCCCACCGATTGGGCCGACACCACCATATTGCCCGGCGCCACCAGGTCCGGCTTCACGATGTGATCGATCACGGTCGGTCCTTTGGAGCTATACGTGGTCATGATATCGTCGGAGCGCTCGTAGTCTCCGTTGTCGTTGCTGGCGCCCACCGTAATCACGATAGGGTCGTTGCCCGGCGCGGTGATGGTTCCATAGCCCCGGGTGCCTATGGAGTCGTCTCGCCCGTCGTTGCCCGCGGCCACCACCACTACGATGCCCGCCTTCCACGCCGCTTCCACAGCCTGGCAAAGCGGGTCGGTTTTGTAGGACTGCGTGATCGGCCGCCCCAGCGACAGGTTCATCACGCGAATGTTGTAAGTGCTCTTCAGGGAGATCGCGGCGTCGATGCCGGCGATTACCGACGCGTCCGTACCGTCGCCGTTCTGATTCAGAACCTTGAGGTTGATAATATTCGCATCGGGGGCTACGCCTCCAAAACCTCGGAGGGGGTCGCTGAGCACGGTCGTCACGTTATCGGTTCCCACTGCGATGCCGGCCACGTGCGTGCCGTGGCCGTATTCGTCGTTGGTGTCGCCGCCGACAAAGGTCTGGCTGTAAACGATGCGCGAATGGCCCGTGTGCCAAAGGTTGAAATTCGGATTGGTCGAGCTGATGCCGCTGTCGAGAATTGCTACGCCAATGCCGGGCGCTTTGCCGCGACCCAATGAGATGTAGTAGCTGTTGAGAGGCCAATAGTCCGACGAAGCCGTGACGCGGTCGACAAACGCCTCCACCGGCCGGTTCGGGCTGATCGACACTACCGCTGGATTCGATTCGAGATCCGCCAGCGCTTCCGGCGTCACTGCGTAGTGGCCCACCGGAACATTTTCGAATGTTTCCAGGATGCGACCGTTGTGATCGGTCACCCTTTTGTGCTGCTCTTCCCCCGGTAGCGCCGCATATTTCACCAGCACTTCCACGGTTTCGCCGGCCTTCGGACGCTTGATTCCGTCCGCGGTGGCTCCCAGGGCCGCGAGCCCGCTCATCAAAGCGATGCTAATAACTGCAGCCACTCGATTCAACAAAGAATTGGTTCTCATATTAATTTCCTAATAGACAGATTCTTATGGGTCTAGTTTTCGCCAGTGATGGCAAACGCGATTTTCGCTTCTGCCTGCGGAGTCTCGGTGCCCCGGCTGCTTGGCAATTCGTTCCTAGATTGGTTTGTCACCTGCTACGCTGCACGCGGAGGGCCGAATGCAAAATCCGTGATAACGCCTTGATTAAAAGTCACTTGACCGGGTGTGGATGCGTGGCGCGAAGGGACAATCTGTCCCTTTCCTGGAGGCGTCGAGTGCCGCAGGCTCAAAGAATCAATCAGATGCACCTTGGCCAGAAGGGCCGGGACATTCAGTCCAAGTGGAAGCAGTACCAGAGCAGTTTTCTTCTCAAAAATGGTTGGTCGGGCTCTCCGGAATTGCCTGAGGGGATAGAATTGTTCGACGCTCATGGCCCTAAAGTTTGTCTTCGCCTTTCGGAATGTCGAATGAGCTGCGGCACACTGACCAAGATTCGCGCCAGGGCAATGGCGCCGTAATGGTGACATTTCCGACAGGCGCCCAACTCGACATCCTCGCCGTCAAGGCTCTGCTGCGCCGCGCAAAACCAGCCCGGTCTTAACGGCTCGGTCCGTTCTACCGAATGACTGTTAAGACGGGAGGGCCCAACTGGTTTCAAAAAGAGATCAGTCCCCTGTCGGCCGCTAAGGCTGAAAAGCTGCGTAACCGATACTCCGTGTGCTATGAGTGGAGCCGGCGGCACGCCGCATGGCAAGATATCCGCCCAGTGCTTCGGAACTAATCAGGGTATCCGGCATGTATTGCTGATCAGCATTGACGGGATGCATGCGCTGTATTCCATCAATTGCGCGAATGGAATTAGCGGGGCCAATCGAGGAAAGCCTTATTGCCCAACCTCGCTGCGCTCAAACCGACGCGCGTCAATTATCTTTATGCATGCACTTCCAGGCCATCCGACTCGTTTCCCGGTTTAATGGCCCTTATGACTGGCGGCTCGCCGCGCACGGTGCCCTTCGTAGACCTTGGCGCCGACGTCATCCGCGCTTATGTTCGGCAGCACTAGTTTTGACCGATTCTCGGCGGCCCGATTGCGATTAACGCCTGAAAGAGGACGCCGCTTGGTCAAGGATCATTGTTTCTTGGGGAGAACAGCCGATCCGTTTCTGGAGGCTGTTTATTTGTCGCCGTTGATCATTACTGACAGAGCCGTCGCATCGGGGGTGGTGTCGGTAGTGGAGCCCCACATCACGTTCGAGCCCCACATTACGTTCGTGCCCCACATCACGTTGGAGCCCCACATCACGTTCGTGCCGGTCACTGGGTTTACCGTGGATCTGTTGACTTGGCCCCAAATCGAACTCCCGCCCGTCCAGTCCGAACTGGTCCAAACAGAGTTGGCCGCGGGCACGATCGTCAACGTCTTGAGGGACGCGTTGTAGGTGACCCCAGGCGATTGCGCGTTGAGGTTCGTGGCGGGCGTGATGGTTGAACTGAGCGCCGCCATCACGTTCACCTCTCCGGCGCCGATCGTGAAGAGATCGTGATACACCGTGTAGCTTGGGCCGCCGGCCACCGGCGTGACGACATAAGACGGGACGAAGGTGGTGCGCCAGGCGGTTTCCATCAGCCTGGTTTTGACCTGATCGGGAGTCAGCGACGGCTGTTTTCCGATCATCAGCGCGGCCGTGCCGGAAATAACGGGCGTGGCCATGCTCGTCCCACTCAGACGCAGATACCAGTTGTCGCCCACTGGACCGTCGACGTCGGCGTAGTCAGTATCCAGAACCATGTTGCCGGGATTGTCCGCCGCGATAGGGCAAGGCTGGTTATTGTTCACGAGGCACTGCGTCCCATAGATGTTGTCGCCGGGAGCCACCAGGTCGGGCTTCATGATGTGGTCGATGGCCGTGGGCCCCTTGGAACTGTAGCTCGTCACCTTGTGCAGGCTCACATCCAGGGACCCAAAGGTGTTGACGGCGCCGACCGTAATGACATACGGGTCGTTCCCCGGCGCCGTGATCGTGCCGTATCCGTAATTGCCCTCGGTGTTGGTCCGGCCCTCGTTCCCCGCGGCGACCACTACCACAATGCCGGCTTTCCAGGCCTGCTCCACAGCCTGGCACAGCGGGTCGACCTTATAGCTGGTTGTGAACGATCGGCCGATCGACATGTTGATCACGCGCAGGTTCATGGCTGACTTGTTTTCGATCGCATAGTCGATGGCGGCAATGGTAGAACTGTCCGTTCCGATTCCGCTGCTATTCAGCACTCGCAGGGAGTGAATCGTGATGCCGGTGGCCACGCCATGAATCCAATACCAGGGATAGATATTCCATTGATCCACGTAGCTGGTCGAAAACGTTCCGGATCCACCGGCGATGCTGGCAACGTGTGTGCCGTGGCCGTAGTAGTCCTGGCCATCGTCGGGAGCCGTTGTACTCCCGTTGAGGTTGTTTATGAAGCTAAGCTCCCGTCCATACCGGGTGGCGATGTTACAGCCTTTGAAATCGCAATCCTCGTAGCTGATCCCGGAATCGATAAAGGCGACGCCTATGCCCGCTCCCGTGTAGCCGTCGCTATTGGCCGCGTAGGCGCCGACGGATTGGTTTCCATAATCGAGACTAAACGCTTTCACTTGTCCGTCCGGGGCAATCATTTTCACTTCCGGATCCTGGGCGACTTGCTCGATCTCCGCGCGCGTAAGCTCGGCCACTGAAGAGGGAATGTGCGAGAAGTTATGCCTGAAGCGCACTCCCTGCCGCTCCTGTACGCGGTCGCTGGCATGATTGTCGGATTCGTCGGTGTACATCACGATCACAGTGCGGGTTTCGGTCGCGTTCGTCCGTAGAAGACTGGGGTGAATCCGAGGCTGCTCTGAGGCTGACTGGACGGCAGATGCCGCAGAGTGGCCCGGCTGTTGGGGGAACACCGGAAGGGCGCAAATCGCGCTCAAACAGAACGTCAGACCTCGATTGAGTTTCATATTAATTTACTCCTAAATCCGTCTACCTCTCCTCGATTCACGCTTCTTATCACGCCTTCACCAAATGCACGCGACCCGCCAAGGGCGAAGACGCGCTACGGCAGTGATTTCAGTTGCTTAGCTGGGTTCATGGGATCCGCGACGGGGACAGTTTGTCCCATTGGGACGCGCGGAGTCAGGAAACGTGCCATTTCGTCGGGCGGAGGCTAATAACTTTATAAGACTCTCGAGTTTAATTACTTTCGGGCCGATATGATGAGGAGTAGGTATGTCGCGAGACGCAAAGATTTTTTTCTGTTCGACGACCGTCTTGGGATGGATACTTTGCGTGCTGAGCTTCGTACACTGGCACTGCGCCGACTACCCCCGATTTGTCACCCTTCTCCTGTTTGGAATGGCGGCATCACAAGTCAAGTTTCGCGTGCCGGGCTTTTCCGGAACCGTAACCGCGGGACTTCTGGTGGTTTTGATTTGCATCCTGGAGCTAAGTCCTGGTGAGACATCGATTGTCGCGCTGTTATCGACAGCGGTCCAAACCTATTGGAAACCTAAACACAGGCCGTCCCCGGTCCAATTTATTTTCAACCTCGCAGTGTTGATCATCGCAATCGCAGGTACCGCCACAGCCTACGGCTACATGAAAACCGGCATACCGAATCTCGGAGCGCCGCTCATCCTCGCGCTGACAGGATTGTGCTATTTCATATTGAACACGTTGCCCGTTGGAATTATTACCTCCTTGACGGATGGCAAAGACGTCCTCGCCAACTGGTTAAAGCCATATTCGTGGCTCACTCCCTTCTACGTTGCGGGAACTTGCCTGGTGGGAATCCTCGACCATCTCGCGATGCTCTACGGCTGGCGGGTGGTGTTTCTGATTCTTCCGATGTTCTATACCTTTGGCTGGACCTACCAGGTATTTCTAGGAAGGCTCAAAGACAGCCAATCCCACGCCGAGGCCCTAGCCGCTCTGCAATTTCGCAGCATTCACATCTTGGCCCTGGCCGTGGAAGCCCAGGACCAAACCACCCATTCCCACTTGCACCGCGTGCGGACCTACGCCACAGAAATTGGAAGGCATTTCAAGCTGTCCGACGATGACTTGCGGGCGCTTCAGTCCGCCGCCATTCTTCACGATGTGGGCAAACTGGCGGTTCCAGCGCATATCCTCTCCAAACCCGGCAAGCTTACCGCCGCCGAATTTGAAAGAATGAAGCTTCATACGGTAGTGGGCGGGGAAATCATAGAACAGATGGGTTTCCCTTTCGTGGTTGCCCCACTGGTCCGCGGGCATCACGAGAAATGGGACGGGTCCGGATATCCGGACGGCCTGGCTGGAGACCAAATCCCGTTGGGCTCGCGAATCATTTCCGTGGTGGACTGTTTCGACGCCCTGGTCAGCGAACGGCCCTATCGGCGGGCGATGGCGCCGGAAAAGGCGATAGAAATTTTGGTCCGGGACTCCGGCAAAGCCTTCGATCCGGACGTGGTCGCGGTATTTAAGAAACGCTACGTGGAACTGGAGGCGCTTGCGCGCAGCACTCTCATCCCGTCGATGAGGATTAGCGGAGACTTCCAGGTGCTCCGCGGGTCCGGCCCGGACGCGGGGATCGAGGTGTCGCATGCGCCGAATCAACCGGCCGAAGTAAGTGGCGATCGGCTGAAAGCTCTCGTGACAACCCGGTCGGCGATCAACGCGTTGGCCGAAAACTCACAGCGGATTCCAAAAGCCAGCCGGGGCTACTACCTTGCCGAACCGCTTTCCACGCTGGTGCAAAGTCTGATCCCGCACGACGCGCTGGCCTTGTTTGTTCGGTCCGGTGGGGTTCTCCGGGTGCAAGGCGTTTTCGGGTTGGACAGTGCTTTGCTGGCGACTCTCGAAACTCCCGTGGGAAAAGGCTTGGCCGGTTGGGTTGCGGACAATTCCAAGGCTCTGTTAAACGGCGACCCCGCCGTGGAATCGGGTGCCGAACGCTGGCCGGTCCAGAGCGCGCTCGGAGCCACGATGGCCGCGCCGCTCGCCGCTCCGAATGGCGCAGTGGGAGGCGTGTTGTGCCTCTATCGTCGGCAGAGAGACAGCTTTAGCCAGAGCGAGTTGCAGATCTTGGAACAATCGACCCTGCGGCTGCATGAGCCGCTCTGCGAGCCCGAGCCGGTGCTCCAAAATGTCGAGGGTACCGGCTGTGGGCATCAGTTCTTCGAGCGGCTGGACTGCGCCTTCCTCGACGCGGCCTTGCAAGTTAGGCCTCTTGCCCTGGTTCGTATTGATCTCGACGGAATTCCTTCCCGGTCGGAAATCATCGGAATCGACCCAACTGGTCGGCTCATTCAGACTTGTTGCGATGCGATCCGGAAATCATTCCTGGGCGATGTTACCCTCACCCAGATAGCGTTAACCGAGTTTGCAGTAGTGGCCTCAATAGGGCCTGAAGGCGAGTTGGATCAGAGCTTATGCGCCCTGCGATCCGGCCTCGCCGCCGCGGGTCAGCAGTTCGGATCGGACGGGCTGCAGGCGTCGATTGGAGTCGCCCTAGCAGCGCCGGGCGCCTCCGTCGTAGATTTATTGGCGGCCGCCGAGCGCGCGCTTATAGAAGACCGCCATGGCCGTGCGTCTGGGGACTTGCGGCAATTGGATCGGGCCGTGCAAGCGGAGGGGACGGCTTACGTTCACGCGACGCCCTCCGCCCCTGTCGTGGGCGTAAAGCCGCCAAAGACGGGCGAATCCCATTTGGCCCGCCTCCGCGCATCATAGCCGCCGACGAGATTCGCCTCACCCGTCTCGGCCAAAGGTAGGCCAATCTCATCTCGAATGGCTAGCGTGGATCTCAAACTCATTCATTGAACTCCATTTGTATCGCCACGCGGTGATGGCGTCAACGGTACGGCGCCTAGACCGATCTCATTTGGCCGGCCTACCCGTGGAAGCGACCGAGGGCGGAAACTCCTTTCGGCGGGTAGCTACTTGGCATAGCGACTTTAGCCCCTTATTTCGGTTGTGTCGGGGGTGCGGCGGCGCCGGTGCGGCTAGGGAACAAGGTAATCCTGATCGCCGGCGCATTCCCGATACGACGACTTGTACTAAGCCGCTAGCAGCCCGTCTCTAAACCGTCGGTTTTTGACGCACGAAGAATTTCTCGGTGGGCGCACCGCCTTCGACGTGGTATCGGCGCGGGAGCAACCTGCAGGGCCCTCTCAGAATGGCAGAACCCAATTAAAGTCGAATACAGCCGCAAAATCGTAAACCTGAGCCGGCCCCAACGATCATGCGCCGCTCGCGGCTTGCCCGCTCCATACAGAGACCGCATCAGCAGCGCCAGATTGCAGGCCGCCGCCTGAATTAGTAGCTTCTTGTGAACGTTGTGAAGACCTCGAACATACAGTCGATCCATACCTCCGGTATCGAACTGATGCGCGAAATTCCGCTCCACTCGTTCGCCTCGACCCGCCTGCAAACGCTTGCCTCGCGCTCCGGAAATCCGCCGTCGATTCGCATACACCGCCGCTTGTTCGGCCGCCTTACCTTTCCACTTCCGCGCGCCACGTTCCGGCTCGGCAACATAGCTGCGCAGTTTCCACTCGGCCAGTGTCCGCATCACTTCATTACTGTGATATCCCTTGTCGGCCACCACCTCTTCGATCCCAGCTTGGTTCACCGTTCTCTGCACCGCCTGCTCGGCGACTGCTATGCCGGCCTCCGCCACCGTCTCGCCGATCGAGTCGGTGTCGCCCACCGCGCCACCGTGCGTCGTGAGTGCCAGGATTGCTCCGGTCTCCATATCCACCGCCTGTTCGGCCTTATACGCCAGAGCAGTGCGCCCATCTTTCAGCCGCGTGATCTCGGCTTCTACATCCGCCGGATTGACCCATTCCTCGTTCCGCATTCTCTTGGGCCGCTTGCGGTCCATGCGCCGCAGCGCCGCTGCATCGCTCGCTTCGCCCCCCTCAGCCTGGGCCAATCGTTTCAGATACTCGTCATAACCTTGCTGCGTGTCTCGCCGTACAATCGACTTCATCGCCGCGTTGGCTTCCAGCGTGGTCGAATCGATCCCGATAGTTTTGCCTTTCAGCAGTCCGCCACGCGCCAACCGCCTCAACACCCAGCCGAACACCTGCTGATGCGCTTCGGCGCCGATCAACCGCCGCGTACGCGAAATCGTCACGTGATCCGGCGTTCGCTCGTCCAGCCCGATCCGCAGAAACTGGCGCAGCGTGAGGGAATCGGCTACGCGCCAGGCGATGCCCCGTTCACTGTCGAGCCCCTCAAAGAAACCGATCATCATCAGCCGGAAATAAATCCCCGGAGCCAGCGACGGACGCCCCAGCTTCTCGTGATAAAACCCCCGGCAGCGGCCTTCACAGAAACGGTCGAAACCCTCCTCATCCAGGACCCGGTTCAGCCACTGATAAAAAGGATGCCCAGGCGCTTCAGGCAGCTCACTTTGATACCACAGCGGCTCCTGCCGCTCAAGCCGTTTGCGTGTGCCCATCGCCATAGCTGATTTTAAGCCGAAACATGTCCATTAGGAAATGGTTTTTAGACACAGGCTGCTAGAGAATGCTATTGGGGATTGGTTTCTAATTTGAGCATTCACCTCTTTCAGCCCTGCCTGCTAAGTTCAGTACAATCGTAATTGGCGCAGCTCCGGCGTTTTCCGGAACCGTTATGATGACGAACCTCTATCGCTGTGAGATAGTTTCCATGCCTCACCCAATGCTCGCGGAACGTCGCTTTGCTACTGCGAGGAAGGCCATTGCGTCGCAGGTAGCTCTCTTTTAGATGGGTGGTTTAGACGTTCAGCATGTTGCCGTCCCAAGTGGCGGTCGAGAAACCCTGAAAGCTGTGAGACGCCATGTCGGACGGATGCGGCCGTCCGTCCAGCCACATGGTCCGTTCCATCTCCTGAAAGTTCATCCTCGTGTGGATTGCGACAAGCTGTTAGGTGACGGGATCGATAATGGAGTCGATGCGCATATTCGACAAGCCGCGCATGGAGTAGTCGCCTCCGTGCGGCCGGCACTGATACTCGCCGAGTTCCGGGCCGGGCAGTCGCTCCGGATTATCCTCATGGAACAGCGGCGCCCATTGTCCCCGCGAAATCCTCGTCGCCGAATGCGGGTATTCTCAGCAGGACCAGGAGGACCGGAAGTGAAGCGTGCAAGAACCATATCTTTGTCGTAAACGACTCGTCCTTATTTCGAGGACAGAATCAATTCGCAAGGCTGTGGGTTCCATTTGGAACCGTCGGCCTCGTGGCGGAACTGGTTGCTGACCACCCACGGGACGTAGAGATATTGTGGGTCCTCCACGATGGATGTAATCACCATGTATTCCTGGCCGGCGTCCGCGTGAATATCATAATATTCCGTCAGCACCGCATTCGCGCTGAACGGCACACCGTTGTTGCGGAGGTAGCCGGGCTTCAGATGCGTCGTGACGACTTTTAACGTGCCGCCAAGCTTGCGTGTGTCGGGCGGAGCCGATCCCACCGGAGTTTGTCCACGGAATCCGGGAGTGTTTGGATCCTGAGCGCTGATCTTTGATGTGTAAAATCGTGTGATCTGCGGAGATTGCCACTGGGCCAACGAACTGCCCTGCCATGTTGCCTCGGCTTCGGCTGGCTGGCGCGGCGGTCCGAACGAGAACAGCCGCGTCTGTCTTCCAGCGTCAATTTCGACGTGCAGCGTATTGTCGTTGTCCCAGGTGATGTGCACGCGGCTCGGCTGACGCATGACGGCGGGTGCGCCATAAGCCATGCATTGTTTGCCTTCGGCAACGTCTTTGGCGGCGTCCCACGTATCAGCCACTTTTCGCGCTGCTGGCGTTAAAGGGATACTGTAGTAGTCGCCCTTGGGCGCGGTCAGCATACGGTAGCGCCAGTCCTCGGTCACTATGGAAACCCAATAGCCGGTCAAATCGATAGGCGCGGCGGCCTCGGCACTCAGGACCGTCCCCGGGGGCGCTTGGGCGAAAATCGCAGCCTGCACACACAGTCCTACAGCCGTCCCGGCGGTAAAAATCAATCCAAATTTCATTGTTATTGGCTCCCAGTTGGCTTGAGGCTGTTATAAATGGACTCTACGAACATCTCGCCGGTCCAGGCAGGCTGGCTGAAGCGGCCGTCATAATCCCGGGTGACTCGCGCGGCCTGGACCTCGCTGAGCGATTTCCCTTTCTTAATCAGGTCGACGATGCGGTCGCGAATGATTGTGACCATGTCGCGATATTCGGTCACGTCGGCTTCATCGCACAGCCTGCCATGTCCGGGAATTACCATTGTGCCGCCTTCCTGAGCGATTTCGGGAACGGTAAGTTCGAGGAGGTGATTGAGCGCCCTGATTTCGCCCTGAATGCTGCCGCCACGTGCCAGGTCGATCACCGGATATCCTACCGTGCTAAAAATCTCACCCGTGCTGATTACATTGGAGCCGCGAAAAAAGACGATGGCGTCGCCGTCGGTGTGCGCGGGGGCTTCCGAAAAGATTTGCACCCCTTCACCATTGAAGGTGAAGTCCTTCAGCCGTTCGAAAGTCATCGTGGGAAGCGCGATTACGGGCATGTGCGCCTCGGGGGCGCTGAGCCGAGCTAGAACGCTGTCTTGCGCATAGACATTCACTTCCGCCGCGCCCGGTGCATTGCCTCCCTCTCCACGCGATCCGTGACCCTTACTGAGAACGGCGTTGCCGCCGACATGGTCGGCATCAGCGCTGGTGTTCACCAGATAACGCACCGGTTTATTTGTGAGCTTGCTTAGCTCCGCGACAACAGTATCCGTCATGGATGCTAGACCTGTATCTACCATGAGCACGCCATCGTTGTCGCGATGCTCCCCTACCTGCACCGTAATGTTCCCCTGGTCGCTTGCAAACATATAAACGTTGCCGCGAATATGGAGAACCTCGATGCTGGATTGCTGCTGGGCGAAAGCAACAGAAGCTAGCAGCATGTAAAGGAGCGGTCTCATTTCGCGGGCCCCTTGGCGGGCGCTTTCTGTGCCGAGGTGTCCTCATGCTCCTGCTCGAATTTTGTGAGGAAGATCCGCGGCGGAGGAATCGTCATGATCTTCAGTTTCTCGCGGTACTCGGGATACATGGTCTCTGCGCCGCCGCGGGTCGCTTCGAAGGGGATGCCGTATTCTTTCGAGAATTCGGTTACCACCGTGTTGGTGCCCGGCAGATGATGAGGCACCCATCCATAGGGCCGAGGAAGTTCCGGCGCCGGCTGGCAGGCTGCGCCGTAGGCGTGCGGAGACGCAAGCGGCTGATATGGATTCCAAACGAAACTTTCGGTTCTCAGCAGCGGTTCGGTTAAGTAGATCGGATCGTACGCCAGAGTCGTGACAGTTAGGTACTTGTCGTGCAGATCGAAAAACTCGGTCAATGTCGCCGTGTCGTTGAAGGTGATGCCATTGCGCCGCAGATACCCCGCCTTGATGTGTGTCGTCACTACCTTCAGCGTGTCGCCTTCCCAAGTGCCGGTCGAAAATCCGCCCCAGGTGTGCGCTGCGAATTTCGAAGGATGCGGGCGCCCGTCCATCCATATGGTCCGGGTCGCGCCGCCAAAAGTGCCGTCGATAACGTAAGCGAGTAGTCGGCCGGTCGAGGAATCTATCTCCGCGTGAATGTTCAAATTGGCAGGCCCGCGCATGCTGTAGATCGCGTTGTGCGGGATGCACTGGTGCTCCATCACGGAGACAAGATCGGCGTCCCAGGAATCGGCGTGATATCGGGCGGCGTCGTTGATCGGGAAGCCTGTGTAATCGCCGGGAGGCGGTCCGGGGTCGGTGCGCTCCAGTTCGTCCTCGTGATACATACCGGACCACAGGCCCACCAAGCTGAAGCCCGTAGGCGCGTCGCCACGCTGCGCAAACGCCGACACACACGTCAAAATGATTATTCCTAATAAAGCCCAGATTCCCCGCATAGAGTTCCTTTTCGCCGCGTCGTAGGTGGCGCGAGGATCATTGTATATTCTTTTGGGGCGTGGGTGCGGTTCTTTAGGCCGAATTGTCACGTCCGACGGTCCCCTTCCTCACGCCCGGCTGGAACGGACCGCTTACAATGATTCCAGCGGGCAACGGACATGCCAGCGACATTTTGTTCCATCGACGCTTGACGCTTGGAGTCGATCCGATAAGATAGACTTCTAATTCGTTCTGGAGGTCAAGGATGACGAAGATCTTTATGCTCGCAGTCACGCTGTTCTGCTGCCGCGTCTCGGCTGCACCGAAGGAACTGAACATTTACTTAGTTGACGTCGAAGGCGGCGGCGGTACTCTGATCGTGGGACCCACCGGCGAGTCCCTGCTGATCGACACCGGTATTCCGGGAGCGGAAGGACGGGATCCCAAACGGATACACGATCTGGCGGTGAACGTTGCGCATTTGAAGAAAATTGACTATCTGCTCATCACGCACTACCACGGAGATCATATTGGCGGCGCACCGGAGTTGTCGAAACTCATGCCGGTCGGAAGGTATCTGGACCACGGGGAATTAACCCTGGAGACCGAAAAGCCTGCCATGATACAGCTCTGGAATAACTATAAAGCGGTGGCTGGCGACAATCGGACGATTCTGCAACCCGGAGACAAGATTCCGCTCAAGGGCGTGAACATTAGCGTGGTTTCAGCCGCGGGGAAAGCCATCACGAAACCACTTAAAGGCGGTGGGCCGAACCAGGCCTTGTGTCAGGATGCGCAACAGAAGCCCACCGACATGGACCCCGAAAATGGTTCCAGTGTTGGAATTGTACTGAGCTACGGTCCATTCCGGTTCGTTGATCTGGGAGACCTGCCGTGGCTGCAGGAGCAGCAACTGGCCTGCCCGGTAAACATGATCGGCCCGGTCGACGTCTATCAGACCACCCATCACGGGCTCGATCGCTCGGGATCGCCGCAGCTTGTTTGGGCGCTTAAGCCACGCGTGGCGGTAATGAATAATGGTTCTCGCAAGGGTGGCGCGCAGTTCACCTTTGAAACGCTTCGGAAATCCCCGGGCTTTGAAGATCTTTGGCAGGGACACTTCTCCTTGAACGCCGATAAGGCAATCCAAAGCGACGAGAAGATGATTGCCAACATGGAGCCGACCGGCGAATGCAAGGGCTATTGGCTTCAAGTGAAGGTGCAATCCAACGGCAAGTACACGGTCAGCAATAGCCGGAATAATTTCAGCAAGACTTATTCGCCAAGAGTTGCACCGGGGACCTGACGTGCATTCGTCTGTTTCCCGACAAAGGGACCGGGAGAATACTCTTTCCCGATCACACGGCGATCCGTGGGCGGTCTGCGTCTGAATACATCAGTGCCGTGGGAATCTTGAAGACCAGCAGGTATCAGTTGGTGGCTTCACGCACGTCAAAGAAGGATCCATGTGCCGCAAACGACCGTCACACGGACTGCTTGCGAAATACGATAATCACGCTTGGCTGTATTCGCGCGACACCCGATCCTGGCTGCAGAAGCTTAGAAACGGACGGAGCCACCCAATGTTCGCAAGTCATTGATAAAACATGTCGCTTAACGTCAAATTCACCTAAATTCACTAGCAGAGTCTTGCCTGTTGGGTGAACCTGTTTATACTTGCCTCTAAGCTGGAGTTCTCGGTGTAATTCTCCGGATGGAGTTCTTGTGTTCGACTGTGCCACTTGTGGTGCCCACATTTTCACAGCGTTCGCTCTTTTACTCCTCGCCACTTCCGTTCTGAACAGCCAAGCCACAACGGACCCGAGCCTCGGCACGCTATCTGGAGCGGCGATTCCAGGCGCAACCGTCGAGTTCAGGAACACGGGAACGAGTCAAATCCAAGAGGTGATAACAGATGAGTCTCGGGCGAATCACTCCCTGTTTTCTTAAATGTGGGGCCAGTTGTTTTTTTAAGAACCGACATAATCAACGGCTGTTGGATCTAAGGCCGAGGCCGCTGAAATCGAGAGCAGATCTTTATCGACAGGTAGCGTCTTCTGCTCGAGGCAGTAAAGATCTTGCAAGATTACTGCACCTGTACTCGAATACCGTTAGCGATAAGTAAAGCAGCCTTGGCGCTGATCACTTGGGGTGAATATCTATGTCTATACAATTCAGGCCGTTCACCGGTTCGCTTCTCCGGGAACTCATCGTCTGCTTGTCGATTTTCGGTTTATCCCTGCCGCATGTTTACGGGCAGGCCACGACCGCCACCATCCTTGGAACCGTAACCGATCCATCCGGGTCGGCGATCCCCGGAGCCAACGTTCAGGTGCGGAACACGGGGACGAGTCGAACCGAAGAGACGGTGACGGACGCTCAGGGCCGCTATCAAATTCCGGAGCTCGGGCTGGGCGACTACGATATCCACGCCTCGAAGCAAGGGTTCTCTACGGCAGTCCGAACCGGCGTGACGCTTACCGTCGGCAGCCAAACCGTCATCGATTTTTCACTGACACTGGGACAACAGCAGCAAACGGTGACCGTCGAGGGCGCGGTCTCGGAAGTGGAAACCACCTCCTCTGCTGTTTCCAACTTGGTGGAACAGACTCAGATGCGCGAACTGCCGCTGAACGGCCGTAACTTCGGGGAGTTGATCTTGCTCGCGCCGGGCGTACAGGCCGTCGCGCCAGGCACCTCCTTTTACGGAAAAACCGATAACTATTCGATCGCGGGTTCGCGGCCCGAAGGACAGGCGTTTCTGCTGGACGATGTCAACGTCTCGGGGTTTTGGAACCATGGAACCGGATCGGGCGCCCTCGGTACGCAATTGGGCTTGGACGCGATCTCCGAGTTTCAGACCCTGACCAACACCTATAGCGCTCAGTTCGGCGGTAGCGGATCGGTGATTAACGCGGTCACGCGCTCCGGCACCAACAGTTTTCACGGCTCGGCCTACGAGTTCCTGCGCAACAGCGCTTTGGACGCCCGCAACTTCTTCGATCCGCAGAATATCGCGCCCTTTCGCCGCAACCAGTTTGGCGGTACCTTTGGCGGCCCCATCAAGAAGGATAAGATGTTCTTCTTCGTGAACTACGAAGGCTTGCGGCAGTTGCTGGGCGAGACGCAAGTGGCTTTCGTCCCGGATGCAAACGCGCACCTTGGTTTATTGCCTTGCGCTTCCGCGCCCGGTTCGCCTTGCGGCTCCAATGGACTTGCCAATGTCGGCGTCGCTCCCAGCGTTGCTTCCACCCTAGCTCTATATCCGCTGCCAACCGCGGATATTGGCGGAGGCGTTGGCAGCGTCCATGAGGTTGCGAGCCAAGTCGGCCATGAGAATTATCTCCTGGCGCGCTTCGATTACTCGATTTCAGGAAGCGACTCGTTGTTCGTCCGTTTCGTGCGAGACACGGCGAACCTGGTGGAGCCTTTCTCGGGATCCAACGTCCCGCTCTGGCCGGAGCAGGATATCACGGCGAATTATTACTCCACCATCGAAGAAAGACACATCATTTCACCCGCGCTCGTCAATATCGCCCGCGTCAGTTATATCAGGCCCGACGATTCCGCGGCAGCGACGTCGGTCCTCGCGCCGCTGGAGTACTTCCCGGGCCGCGAGAACGGCGAAGTAACCATCGAGAGCGGGGGCATTAGCTCCCTTGGAGACAATCAACTGCTCCCCTTCGGGCTTCCCGAGAACAAGTTTTTCTATGGGGACGACGTTTTGTGGACGAAAGGCGCCCATAGCATTAAGTTTGGGATGGAAGTGGAACGCGTGGATAGCAACACCTACGCACCGTTCCTATTTGGCGGCCAGTGGACGTTCCCCAGCCTGCAAGCGTTTCTGCAGGGCACAGCGGCTAGCATTGTCTCGGCATTGCCCGGACAAACTGACGCCTATAAGGATTTCCGCGAGCTGTTCCTGACGCCGTACTTCCAGGATGACTGGAAGGTGACTTCGAAGTTCACCATCAATCTTGGACTCCGTTACGAATACGAGACCAACCCGTTAGAGGTCACGCACGGAATGACCGCGTTCCTGGATCCTCCGTTTGGAGGCTTCCAGCCAGTGACACACGCCTTTTACAAGAACCCGTCGACGAAAAATTACAACCCGCGAGTCGGATTAGCCTACGATCCGTTCAACGACCACAAGACCTCCATTCGCGCAGGGTTCGGACTGTTCCACGATCTCTTGCTGCCGCGCCTTTACGATCCGGGTTACTGGCTCAATCCGCCCTACGCGATCGGCGTGCAGTTGCAACCGAATTACCCGACACCATTTGCCGGAAACGGCATTCTGCCTCCGCAGGCCTCTCAGGTGGAGGGAATGAACTACTATTTAGACAACACGCCTTACGTCGTTCAGTATAACTTCAATATTCAGCGTGAGTTGGGGGCCGGAAACATTCTCACCGTGGGATATGTGGGGTCTGAGGGAGTTCACTTGATACAAAGCGTCGATGAGAACCCCCCGACGATCGTCAGCGGCACAATCTACAAACCGGTCTTCGATGCGGAGCTTACATCATCCGGCAGCGTCCAGATCCCGAACGGGGGCCGTGAAAATCCCAACCCTCTGGTGGGAGCCCTGAGCGAGAAAAACGCCATCGGCCACTCTCACTACAACTCGCTCCAGGCCAACTTCAATCGCCGCTTCAGCCACGGTCTTCAGGCGCAGGCTTCGTATACTTACTCGAAATCGATCGATAACGGATCCACCACCTACGGCTTGGAAGGGGCGCAACAGGACCTCTCGAATCCATACAACGCCGCGAACGATGTCGGCCCGTCGTTATTCGATCACAAGAGCAGTTTTCGGGCGAGCTTCGTTTACGCGCTTCCGTCCCCCAACCATATTTTGCTAAATGGATGGCAATGGAGCGGGATATTCACCGCGGTCGCCGGGGCTCCCATGGACATCCTGGACGGACCAACCATGTCCGGCGAGACCAATGACCGTCCGGACGTTAACCCAGCTTTCCACGGTAATCAGGTAATCGGCGACGTAAATCAATGGGTGAACCCGAACGCGTATTTGCTGGAGCCGGTAGGTACCCTGGGAAATCTCGGCCGCGATACGGTGATTGGACCCGGAATGTGGAGTTTCGATACCGCCGTGATGAAGGACACCAGGATCACGGAAGCGTTACGCGTTCAGTTCCGCGCGGAATTCTTCAACATCTTCAACCATGCCAACTTCAACCCGCCGCCGAATCTGGGAGTTTTCATTCTGAATCCCAACGGTACGTCGACCGTCAACCCGACGTTCAGCCAATTGACTTCAACCTCCACCACGTCGCGGCAGATTCAGTTTGGGGTGAAGTTCTTGTTCTAAGGAGCGCAGTTCCGATCCCCGCCACTTGATCTCCACCAGCTCGATTGCTATCACTGATTGGCCGACCCCGGATTCGTGATCGGCTTGATCCCGGAATGATTTCCACAGCCTCAAGGGCGAGCGGCGCTGGATAACAACCCGGCAAGCGAACCTGTAAGGGAGGAATCAGATACGACTCGCTCGCATTGATGTTCTGGTGATCGACGACTGGGCAATGGCTCCACTTTGGGAACCCGAGCGACGTGATTTTTGGGAGATCTGCGAAGATCGCGATCAGGCGCGCTCAACGATCCTGACTTCGCAACTGCCAGTTTCACGCTGGCACGAGCAGATTGGCGATCCCACGTAAGCCGACGGCATTTTGGATCGGCTCGTCCACAACGCCCATCGTATTGAGATGGGCGGAGATTCCATGCGTAAGAATCGCGGGAGAGCGAGCCGTTAACCCTAGGTAAACCATTTGGGCGCGGGACCCGGTAAACACTACGCGACAAAGCAGGTTCTATCGAGAGGAGTTGCTGGCACTGAAAGTGCCTCGATAGGCCCAAGGGCTGGTTCCAACAATCCGCCTAAAGCACTCGCGCATAACTGTTGAAGAGCCAAATCCCGAATTCTGAGCGATCTCCTCAACCGACAGGTGTGTTGTTTCGAGAAGGAGCTGAGCGCGCCGGACTCGTGCTCGTGAAATCCGCTGCGCTGCGGACCAGCCCACTTGCCGCCGGAATTGTCTGCTGAGGGTCCGTGTGCTCATGGCCGCTCGCTTCGCCAGCAACGGCAGGGAGAGTTCCAAGTGAAGATTTTCCTCGATCCACGACAGAAGGGAGCCCATTGAATCGTGACCAACGGGTACGGGCGGCCGATGGACGATGAACTGCGCTTGCCCCCCGGCTCTTTCCAGCGGCATTACCGCGGCGCGAGCCGCTTGGATCGCGACCTCGGCGCCGAAGTCTCGGCGCACCAGATAAAGGCATAGATTCAACCCAGCTGCCGCTCCTGCCGAAGTCAATACGTTGCCGTTGTCTAGGTAGAGCACGTCTGGGTTCACGTCAATCCGCGGGAATCGGCGGGCCAGTTCCGCGGCCGCGAGCCAGTGCGTTGTTGCCTTGAGACCGTCGAGCGCGCCGGTTTGGGCGAGCACGAAAGCTCCAGAGCAAATCGAGGCAACCCGCACTCCGCGATAAACCGCGGCGCGAAGCGCCCGAATGAGTTTCTCGGGGAGCGGTCGGTCAAGGTCATCGATGCCGGGAACGATCACCGTATGAGCTTGCTTCAACGATGAGATCCGCCACGGGATTTTGAGCGTCAGGTGTTCGGATACGACCTCCGGTTCGGCGCTGCAAACGCGCAGTTCGTACAATGGCTTCCCCGTAGTGTCGCGGAGGCGCCCGAACACCTCGGAGGGCGCAGCCAAATCGCCGAGTACCACGCCATCGAACGCGACGACCACGACGAGATGCCGCGTCGCCGCCACCCGTGGCGAGTGTGGCCTAAATCCTGCGAACGATGTCTTTTCAGCCACTAGCCCTATTGTCTTTGATTCACTAGGATCGAGTCAAAGGAAAAAGACGATGCACTCGCCGCCCCTCCAAGCGATTGACTACTTCGGACGTGTTATCGGAGCACTCTTGTTCGTGCTCGGAATGTCGTTGGTGAAAGAGCCAATCCGGAGGACCTTGAATGCCGTTCTTGTCGCTGGTTCCTGTGGAGTGTATTTAAGCGGCGGATTCGGCTTGTGGGAACTGCTCTACCCGGTGGTTGCGACTCCGCTCGTCTATCGCGGTCTTCGGTCTTACCGCTTCATCGGTCTGGCATGGTTGATGCACGCTGCGTGGGATCTGCCCCATTACTTGTGGGGCAACCCTATCTGGCCGTTTATGCCGACCTCCTCCCTCGGCTGTCTGATTTTCGACAGCCTCATCGCAATTTGGTTCTGGGCCGGAGCGCCCTCAATCTTTCCGCGCCCGCTCAAGCCGCAACAACGAGTTGGGAGCGGCACTTAGAACGATCAAGCGCCGATTCCGAAGGGAACGCGGTCAGTGTTCTAAGTAAATCCCTAGGTGATCCCCACCGACTATTACGTAGCTGTGGAGATGCGCTCATCGATGAGCGCGATTAGTTCTTCTGGGGTCTTTTCAATGCGAGCTGCTACCCGGGTCGGTAATTCACTCAAGATCGTTGATGCCGGTACCGGCTCCTTCTGCAAGACACCAAAACCTAAGGCATCGGCCAAGCGGCAGGCTACATGGATAATGCGAAGCAAATCGAATTCGTTGCCATCGCATGAATCATGATGTCGGCCATTGATGACGCGGAACTCCTCTGGCAAGCCCCATGCTTCCCCCAAAAGCCGGCCGGCCTCGGCGTGGTTCAGCCCGAACTTTTCTTCTTCTGCGTCGAGCAGGTCCAAAGAGGTCTTCTCGGCGTTGCGAATAAGATTCGCGTATTCGTCAGGATACGCAGCGAGCAGCCCGAGCCGCCCGATATCGTGCATGATGCCCGCGACGAACGCTACGTTCTCGAAAGCACCGCCCGATTTGGCAATGGCCTCAGAAAGCACGGCCGTGGCGACAGAATGGTGCCAGCACCGCAGCAAATCGGCTGTCGCGAGCCGTTTGACGTAGCTGGAGGCTGCGATTGTAGTGGTGATCTGCTTGGTCTTCTCGAGACCAATCAGCCCAATGGCTTGCCGGATGCTGCTGACATTCGATCGCACGCCATATTTGTAGGAGTTCACGGCCTTGAGCACAACAGCTGTCAAAGTTGGATCACTCTTAATCAGGGTTGCAACTTCGACGAGGTCAATGTCAGATTTCGCGAACATTCCAAACAGCTTAGCAGCCACAGCGGGGAATGGTTGCACTTTTTCTAGTGCGGGCGGAAGAGTCGTAGAACTATTTTCATACATGGTGGAATCTGTTTATCGGATGATTTTTGAATTTGTTTAAAGATTCTTCGAGTTTTACACCCATTACTGGTTTCGGGCGGATTGACGGTGCACGCTCCGCTTGCTTTTGACTGCGGTTGTTCAAGCGCTTTAGGTCTCGCGCGACTTCTGGCGCAAAGCTGCTTGATTTCCGCCTTAAGGATCGGATTTATGTTTCTCAGCCCCCCTGTGGCGGCGGCAACCTTCCTCTAGGGTTGTAGGCTCTTTAATGTACGCCTAGCCCGCGTCTATGCTGCTGATTATAGGACGGCCTAGCCTAATCCCGTTCCCCTCTTAGGCCGATATAGGGGAGGGTACCAATCAAGTTTTCGGATATCTGTTGGCTGGGTCCAGGGGAGTTGGGGGGCCCGATGGTTGAACCTTGGAAATTCGTCACGGCCGGGTTCTATGGTCGAGTAGCTTGGCGCAGAAGTGCGGTCGCGGCTGTATCTATAATGCCCCCCGACTTAGGCGCCCAGCTATGCCTTTCAAGATTCAGCCAGCTGTTCAGGCGAGTTGCTGTTGTTGCTAAATCATGACGCGTGAACCACATCTTGCAGAGCGAGGTCTTGGCCCGCCGGCGAAAATTCGCCAGGGAACGACCTTGCGAATGCTATGCCTATCCGTGTTCTTGTCGGCAACCTCACTTTCCGCCCAGGAGCTAGTGCCCAGTATCAGGCCGAACGGTTTGGTGAACGCGGCGACCAATGCCGCCTCTTCGGACGTTCCGGTGGCCGCACGAGGCGAGATCATGTCGATCTATGGGACCAATCTGGGAAACGCGCCGATGACAGCTACCTCTCTTCCGCTTCCCACCGAGCTCAGCGGCACGCAGGTATTCTTTGCTGGGATCGCGGCACCTTTGCTGTACGTGGCCCCGGACCAGATCAATGTCCAGGTCCCCTTTGAGATTCCCGACGTCAGCACGATGGATCTGGTCATTAAGAACGGCGACGTATCTAGTACAGCTTTGCCAGTGCTTTTGCTGGCGCAGGATCCCGGCGTCTTCGTTGTACTTAAATCGGGCGTGGCTGTCGGCCCCTCGAATCCGATCTTTGCCGGCGACCCGATCACGATATACGCCACCGGATTGGGCGTGGTGCTTCCGCCAGTTCCCTCAGGGCAAGCAGGGCCTGCCGACTCTACGACAACCGTAGCCATTCCCCCGGTTGTGACCGTCGGGGGGCAAGCAGCCCAAATCGTCTCCGCAACTCTGGCTCCAGGGCTATTGATCTACTTGATTAATGCCACCGCTCCCGCCAACGTGACCGGTCCCACCACGGAGGTGCAAGTTCAGCCCGGAATCATTCCATCAGTGACCGGACCTCCCGGCCCTGCTGGTCCGCTGGGAGGAACTGGTGCAGCAGGTCCTAATGGGCCCACGGGAGCAACCGGCCCGCAAGGACCCGTGGGACCAGCCGGTCCAGCCGGTCCTGCGGGATATGGCGGCGGAGGAGGGGTGCCGGGGCCGGCCGGTCCGACAGGTCCGACGGGTCCTCGGGGATTGACCTGGCGAAATACATGGAATAGTACAACTGCCTACAACATGGGCGACGCGGTGGGGTACAACGGATCGAGCTACATCAGCATTCAGGCAGGGACCAATCGTGAGCCTGATACCAGCCCGGCGTTTTGGGGTTTGCTTGCGCAGAATGGGGCGGCGGGCGCAACCGGACCGACGGGCGCTACAGGGCCTTCGGGATCTGGAAGTGGAGTTTCGGGAGGAGCAGGAGCAACGGGACCCACGGGACCCACCGGAGCGCAGGGATTGAACTGGCAAGGTGCCTGGAGCCCCAGCACGGCGTACAACGTCAACGACGCAGTGGCCTACAACGGATCGAGCTACATCAGCATTCAGGCAGGGACCAATCATGAGCCCGACACTAGCGCAGCCTACTGGACTCTGTTGTCGCAGATTGGAGCTACCGGCCCTACGGGAGCCACTGGCACGGCGGGAGCCACTGGTGCGACGGGAGCAACGGGTTCAGCGGGAACCAACGGAACAAATGGTGCGGCGGGCGTCACCGGAGCAACCGGTCCCACGGGAACCACCGGAGCGCAGGGATTGAACTGGCAAGGCAGCTGGAGCGCCAGCACGGCGTACAACGTCAACGACGCAGTGGCCTACAACGGATCGAGCTACATCAGCATTCAGGCAGGGACCAATCATGAGCCTGACACTAGCGCAGCGTACTGGACTTTGTTGTCGCAGATTGGAGCCACCGGCCCCACAGGAGCCACTGGTGCGACGGGAGCAACGGGTTCAGCGGGAACCAACGGAACAAATGGTGCGGCGGGCGTCACCGGAGCAACCGGCCCCACGGGACCCACCGGAGCGCAGGGATTGAACTGGCAAGGCAGCTGGAGCGCCAGCACCGCGTACAACGTCAACGACGCAGTGGCCTACAACGGATCGAGCTACATCAGCATTCAGGCAGGGACCAATCATGAGCCTGACACTAGCGCAGCGTACTGGACTCTGTTGTCGCAGATCGGAGCCACCGGCCCCACGGGAGCCACTGGCACGGCGGGAACCGCTGGTGCGACGGGCGCAACGGGTTCAGCGGGAACCAACGGAACAAATGGTGCGGCGGGCGCCACCGGAGTAACGGGCCCTACGGGACCCACCGGAGCGCAGGGATTGAACTGGCAAGGCAGCTGGAGCGCCAGCACGGCGTACAACGTCAACGACGCAGTGGCTTACAACGGATCGAGCTACATCAGCATTCAGGCAGGGACCAATCATGAGCCCGACACTAGCGCGGCGTACTGGACTCTGTTGTCGCAGATCGGGGCCACCGGCCCTACGGGAGCCACTGGCACGGCGGGAGCCGCTGGTGCGACGGGTGCTACGGGCGCAGCGGGAACCAACGGAACAAATGGTGCGGCGGGCGCCACCGGAGTAACGGGCCCCACGGGACCCACCGGAGCGCAGGGATTGAACTGGCAAGGCAGTTGGAGCGCCAGCACGGCGTACAACGTCAGCGACGCAGTGGCCTACAACGGATCGAGCTACATCAGCATTCAGACAGGGACCAATCATGAGCCTGACACTAGCCCAGCGTACTGGACTCTGTTGTCGCAGATCGGAGCTACCGGCCCCACGGGAGCCACGGGTGCTACGGGCTCCGCAGGAACCAACGGAACAAATGGTGCGGCGGGCGCCACCGGAGTAACGGGCCCCACGGGACCCACCGGAGCGCAGGGATTGAACTGGCAAGGCAGTTGGAGCGCCAGCACGGCGTACAACGTCAGCGACGCAGTGGCCTACAACGGATCGAGCTACATCAGCATTCAGGCAGGGACCAATCATGAGCCCGACACTAGCGCGGCGTACTGGACTCTGTTGTCGCAGATTGGAGCCACCGGCCCCACGGGAGCCGCTGGTGCGACGGGAGCAACGGGTTCAGCGGGAACCAACGGAACAAATGGTGCGGCGGGCGCCACCGGAGTAACGGGCCCCACGGGACCCACCGGAGCGCAGGGATTGAACTGGCAAGGCAGTTGGAGCGCCAGCACCGCGTACAACGTCAGCGACGCAGTGGCCTACAACGGATCGAGCTACATCAGCATTCAGGCAGGGACCAATCATGAGCCCGACACTAGCGCGGCGTACTGGACTCTGTTGTCGCAGATTGGGGCCACCGGCCCCACGGGAGCCACCGGCACGGCGGGAACCTCTGGTGCAACGGGTGCTACGGGCTCCGCAGGAACCAACGGAACAAATGGTGCGGCGGGTGCCACCGGAGTAACGGGCCCCACGGGACCCACCGGAGCGCAGGGATTGAACTGGCAAGGCAGTTGGAGCGCCAGCACGGCCTACAACGTCAACGACGCAGTGGCCTACAACGGATCGAGCTACATCAGCATTCAGACAGGGACCAATCATGAGCCCGACACTAGCGCGGCGTACTGGACTCTGTTGTCGCAGATTGGAGCTACCGGCCCCACGGGAGCCGCTGGTGCGACGGGAGCAACGGGTTCAGCGGGAACCAACGGAACAAATGGTGCGGCGGGCGCCACCGGAGCAACCGGTCCCACGGGACCCACCGGAGCGCAGGGATTGAACTGGCAAGGCAGTTGGAGCGCCAGCACGGCGTACAACGTCAACGACGCAGTGGCCTACAACGGATCGAGCTACATCAGCATTCAGGCAGGGACCAATCATGAGCCTGACACTAGCGCAGCGTACTGGACTCTGTTGTCGCAGATTGGAGCTACCGGCCCCACGGGAGCCACGGGCACGGCAGGAACCGCTGGTGCGACGGGCGCCACAGGTACCGCGGGAACCAACGGAACAAATGGCGCGGCGGGCGCCACCGGAGCGACCGGCCCCACCGGACCTACCGGAGCGCAGGGATTGAACTGGCAAGGCGCCTGGAGCGCCAGCACGGCGTACAACGTCAACGACGCAGTGGCCTACAACGGATCGAGCTACATCAGCATTCAGGCAGGGACCAATCATGAGCCTGACACTAGCGCAGCGTACTGGACTCTGTTGTCGCAGATCGGAGCCACCGGCCCCACGGGAGCCACCGGCACGGCGGGAGCCGCTGGTGCGACGGGCGCAACGGGTGCGACAGGAGCGACGGGAACAGCCGGGACGAACGGGACAAACGGAAGCAATGGGGCGACCGGAGCTACAGGACCATCCACGGTCACCTACACCTCGAATGGAAGCACCATCAATTTGCTGCAGACACTGACCACGGTCTCTAATGCCTCCCAGGCCGTGAATGCGACCACATCGGATACTACCAGACTGATCGGCATTGCCAGCAGCACGGTTTCAGCGGGCAACACCGTTCTGGTGAATGTATACGGCACGGCGTCGTGCGTGTTTGACGGAGCCACCACGGCCGGGGACTATGTGCAGGCCAGCACCACCACGGCAGGAAACTGCCACGATGCAGGCTCGACGTATCCAACCAGCAATCAGGTGCTGGGGCTCGTTCTATCCACCAATGCGTCCGGGGGAACTTACAGCATATTCCTGTTCGGGGTAGAGATTCGGCCGGGCGCGGCGGGAGCCACAGGAGCCACTGGCGCGACGGGCGCCGCAGGTACCGCGGGAACCAACGGAACAAACGGATCGGCGGGCGCCACAGGTGCGACCGGGGCCACCGGACCCACCGGCTCAACCGGCTACAACCAGGGATTCGGCGCTTCGTTTGGCAGCGTAGCCTCCGGATCCCCCGCTCTTGTCGCCGACACAGCGTACTTCACTGTGCCACACGCCTGCACTATCGCGGCGTGGAACATCACTGTAAACGCGGGAACAGCAACATTCGATATTTGGAAGGTCGCGACTGGCACCGCAATACCAACTTCGTCTAACTCGATTACGGCGTCGGCTCAACCCGCGATCTCGACGGGAACGGCAATTCACAGCACTACACTGACCGGCTGGACAACGTCGGTGTCGGCCAACGATATTATCGCGGTCAATCTCAAGACTGTGGCCACGGCCACTTATGCTTCCCTTGTTGTGGAGTGCGACTGATGAAATGGCGATTCTCCCTACTGGAGTTGGCAACCATCTCTGGTGGCGGTGCTTCCACCCAACTTACCTTACCGCTGGTTTGCGAATCAGTGATTGGAGGTAAAGACTGAATGAACTTCCGAGCGTGCCTGGCGCTTCTCTGCTGTTCCGTACCTGCTTTCGGCGGCTACACTGGATTCCGCCTTTTCACGATCAACCACACACTAACGGGAACTGCCAACTCAACGAACTTTACGGTTCTGATCTCCGGAACCTATGCCGAGTTCGCCACCACGGTCAACGGCGGCCAAGTGCAGAACACGGTTTCCTGCGGCGTCAACTCTATCACCTGCCCGGCCGATCTGGTCTTTACCAGCGACTCCGGGTGTTCCAGTCCTTTGGGCGGCTGGGAGTTTGAATCATACACCGCCAGCACGGGCCAGATCATCGCGTGGGTCCTCGTCCCCACTCTCTCCGTCACCACCAATACCCTGATTTATGCCTGCGTCGGTAACCCCGCCATTACCACTTTTCAGGGGGGCTCCCAAGGCTCAGCCTTCGATTCCAACACTAAAGTGGTTTACCATTTTCCCAACGGAACCACGCTCAGCACCAACGATTCGTCTTCGGGCGCATGCAACGCAACCCCGGCCAACTCACCCACCGCTGTCACCGGAGAGATTGGCGGAGGCATAGGCTTCAACGGATCGAATCAGGACGTCGAATGCTCTTCGTTTTCGTGGACCGGAACCAGCGCCGTCACCGTCTCCTTCTGGAACTATGTGACCTCGGCCGAAGAACAAAACTCGTTTGCGTTCACGGTCGGCAACAGCGCCGCCACCGATCCCCACCGGTTTTCCGCATCCGTCCCCTGGGGTAACGGGCAACTTTTCTGGGACTACGGCAATAATACAACCGGTACGGGCCGCGTCGCCGCCACTTACACGCCTTACCTGGGCGCCTGGACCTATGTGACGCTGGTGTCCACAGGTTCCGCCAACACCTATCAGGCGATTTATCTCAACGGCACCGTCAACGTATCGGCCTCGAGCAGTGCGTCTTCCACGGTGACGGGAGACTTGATCGTGGGGGCGTACCCCTGGGCCTCACAGTATGGACCGCCCTATCAAAACGGAAACATGGACGAGTTCAGGATCTCCAATGTCGTGCGTTCCGCATCCTGGATTCTGGCCGAGTATAATAACCAATCCAGTCCCTCCACCTTCTACACCGCTTCACCGTTCGTGACTTTCGGAGGTCCAATCCAGCAGGTGGTTTGCGACTACTCTTCCAATTCTCCCTGCAACCTCAGCTCTTCGACGGTTACGATTCCAATAACGGCGACTGAACCGGGAAGCGCCCTTATAATGACGTACGGAGGCGGATCGAGCAGTAGCCAGACGATATCCAGCGTCTCCTGCACAGGCTGCACCTGGGTCCAGGCCATCTCCTGCACCCAAACACGTGTTGTGGAAGTTTATTATGCACTCAATGTCCCCACCGGAACGACTTCGGTGACTGTAACTCTGAACAGCATCGACGATTGGTGGTTCAACGTTAGCGAGTGGTCCTGGCTGCCATCGTCGGGGACCGTGATCGATAACAGTCAAACCGGATGCAGCAGCGGTACGTCGTCGGCTACCCAAACCAGCGCCAGCGTGACCACCACCAACCGGAACGATCTCATCATTTTCGCTGACCGGGCTACTGAGAATTATTCGTCCGGACCAACGAACGGCTTCGTTGCCATGAGCGAGTCCGCAAGTCCTCAGATGTTATCAGCCTACTACCGGCCCGGGGCGATTGGCACGTTCTCTTCATCCTTCACGACGTCGAGCGCCGCGATCTACGTTACCGCGATCGTCGCATTTCTACCGCATCCGTTTCAGAGGTCCCATATAACGTTTGGCCGGTAGTGCGCTTCCACGAGAAAGCTTGGCAATTCCTCGGTTCGGCGAAGGACGCGTCGGCCCGGAACACGACTTCCTTGCCCGGCTTCTGTTGCCGCTCGGTCCCGCGAAGCTGCAGTCTTACCAACCTTCGAGTACCCGCCAGGCTGCCGAAGATCTCCCTCCCGGCCAGAATCCCCGTCTCAAACCTTTGAAAGCGGGAGGTCAGCGCCGCCCCTCGTTCCCAAAGTCCGTTACCCCCTGCCGTCCGCGCTGTCTGCGCCCGGATTGGTGTGTCCTGATGGATACCAGTGCCGCCAGTATCACGGTCAGCCCTAATGCCATAGGCCAACTGCCTTATGCCAAAAAAACACCCTTCTAAGGTATAAAGTCTATGGCGTGGCTCCCCGATAAGACGATAGATGATGCCGAAATCTACTCCCGGAGCCGGCCCGTTCCGTTTTCTAGCTGGGGGGCTAATGGCCGGGTTAGTGCTTGCATTACTGGCAACCTACGCGAATCATTTCCATAACGTCTTCCACTTCGATGATTTCCACACCATCACGCAGAATCCAACAATCCGGAGCCTGTCCAACGTGCCGCGTTTCTTTATCGATGGCCGTACGTTCAGCGTTCTGCCCACGCACTATTCCTACCGTCCGCTCATCTCGGCGTCTCTCGCTCTGGATTATTGGTTGGGCAAAGGCCTGGACCCGATTTGGTTTCACATTTCCACTTTCTTCTGGTACGTCGTCCAACTAGGGCTGATGTACCTGCTGTACATCCGGATCATGAACCACAGCGGCCCCGTGCCGCAAAACTTTTACTTTGCGATGTTCGCGGCTGCGTGGTACGGGCTGCATCCAGCGAATGCGGAGACCGTCAACTACATCATCCAGCGCGGCGATCTTTATTCCACTCTAGGAGTGGTTGCCGGATTAGTCATCTATTGTTACTGGCCGCACTGGCGGAAATGCGGAATCTACCTGCTGCCGGTGGCTTTGGGCGCGCTCGCGAAGCCAACCGCATTGGTGTTTCCAGCGCTTCTGTTCATCTACTCGCTGCTGTTTGAGGAGCAAGGCCAGGCGACCGCGACTAGCCACTTCAATTGGCTTGAGCAGCGCCGCGCAGCGTTTGTGTGTCTTCCGGCCGCAGTGGTCTGTCTCGCGCTCGCAGTTTTAGATTCTGCCCTGACGCCCAAGACGTTCGTCGCCGGAGCTGCTTCTCGAAATCAGTACTGGCTCACGCAACCGATCGTCGCCCTGCACTATTTCAAATCGTTCTTCTTGCCGACGGAGCTGACCGCGGACACTGACCGGCCATTGGCTGCTAACCTGTTCAGCGAAACAGCGGTGATCGGACTCGCCTTCCTCTGTGCGGTATTACTCGCAGTTCGATATGCGGTTCGAACTCGTAAGCTGCGTCCGGTTGCCTTCGGTCTGTTGTGGTTTCTCATCGCACTGCTTCCGACCTCGCTCATTCCGCTGGCCGAGCCCGAGAACGATCACCGCATGTTCTTTCCTTTCGTAGGACTGGCGATCGCGGCCGGTTGGACCATCCAAGTGGTTTTGGAGAAGAGGAACCTGTGGCCCTTGAGCCGGGAGGGGCGTGTAGCGGTGATGGCCTGCTCGCTTTGCTTGCTAGCGGCGTATGCTTACGGAACACATGAGCGAAACGAAGTGTGGCGCTCCGAAGAGTCGCTATGGCGGGATGTGACCGAGAAAAGCCCGCACAATGGCCGGGGGTTGATGAATTATGGCCTGACTCAGATGGCGAAAGGCAATATCAAGGTGGCGTACGACTACTTCCAGCGTGCCATGGCGTTTACGCCGAACTATTCCACGCTCGAGATCAATCTGGGCGTCGCCGCTGGAGCGCTTCACCGGGATGTGGAAGCCGAAGAGCACTTCCGGCGCGCGCTCGCACTGGCTCCTCAAGATTCACAATCCTATTCATTCTTCGGGCGGTGGCTGCGCGGCCAATCCAGAATACCGGAAGCGATTGCAATGTTGAGCCGGTCCAACGATCTCAATCCGATGGACCTTGATCCGCGCTATGAGCTGATGACGATTTATTTCCAGCAGGCCGATTGGGCCGGCCTTAAACGCGTCACGGACGAGGTGCTGAGGATCGCGCCGGGGGATTCGCAGGCTCGGCGTTACGCCGTTGTGGCACAGACCGCGCCGCCGCGGGGTGCGGCCAGCTATCAACCGGCCGTCTGGCAAATCACCCCCCCGGCCTCGCAAAACACCCCGGAGAGATACCTGACCTTGTCGCTCTTGTATTGTCAAACCGGACGTTTCGATTATTGCGCCCAAGCCGCCAAACAAGCGTTAGTACTTCGGCCCAATTACGCCGAGGCGTACAACAATATCGCCGCGGCATACCAATCGATGGGCCGCTGGGATGAGGCTATCGAGGCGGCCCAAGAAGCCGTCCGTCTGAAGCCGGATTTCGAGCTCGCCCGAAATAATCTCACGTACGAACGCACCCAGAAAGCCCTCCGTGCCGGGCAACAAATAGCGAAGTCGGAAAGGCATTAAGATGATTGTCCCCGTCCTCTTGCTCGGGCTGGCGCTGATACTGGCCTATATCGGCAGCCATCGCAATCTTTCGAGATCCCAGCTTCTGTTCGTGGCCGCATTCTTCGCTGCGGGGGCGGCGATGGTGCTATGGCCAGAGTTGGCGAACCACTGCGCCGCAAGCCTCCACGTGGGACGTGGCGCCGATCTGCTCCTGTACTTTGCGGTGCTTTGCGGCGTGCTGGTGGCGGCGAACTTTTATTTCCGATTTAAGCAGAATGAGCAAGTGGTGATCGTAATTGTTCGGCAATTGGCGTTGCTCACGCCTTTGCGGCCAACCGAGGACAAGGGATGTCAGCGATCCTGAAAAGGGCATGGGTCGTGATCCCCGCTTATCAAGAGGCTAAGGTGCTCCGACGCGTCGTGATGGGCGTTCGCCGGGTGGCGCCCCGAGTGGTGGTAGTGGACGACGGATCGGCCGATGCGACCGCGCAGGAAGCGCTGGCCGCCGGAGCAACCGTATTGCGGCACGCAGTGAACCTCGGACAAGGTGCGGCCCTGCAGACCGGCATGGATTATGCTTTGGCTCAAGGCGCACAGTTCCTGTTTACCTTCGATGCCGACGGGCAGCATCCGGCCGAGTCGCTGGCGGTGATGGCGGACGTGCAAGAAGAGACAGGTGCGGACGTAGTGCTGGGTTCGCGTACTCTCGGAAAGGCCGAAGGGATTCCGCGCACGCGCAGGTTCCTGTTGAAAGCCGCGGTGAAGTTTACTTGGATCCACTCCCGGCTGCGGCTCACAGATACTCACAACGGCCTGAGGTTGTTCACGCGCGAAGCCGCTCTGAGTATCCGGATCGCGCAACCTCGCATGGCGCACGCTTCTGAGGTCTTGACACAAATTCGCCAACTCGGCCTGCATTTCGAAGAGGCGCCGGTGACAATCCACTACACCCGGTACTCGCTGGCGAAGGGACAGAAGATGAGGGACGCAGCCAGAATACTGACTGATATTCTCTACGCAAGCTGGATACGCTAATGCGCGACGCGCGAATTGGCTCACCTGGGTGGATTGAGCGGTAGAGCGCCGCCAAGCGCCCCGCCACGAGTTTGGCATTCCCCAAAGTCTTGTTCCCAGGTCTCCTATAACGGCAACAGCAACGAATTTGACGTCACCACCGACGGCCAGCGCTTCCTGATCAACAGCAGTATCCCTGGGACCGAATCGGGACTTCGCCACACTTGACATCGGTGCTGAACTGGCAGGCGCGGTTTAAGAAGTGAACGCTTGAACCTAGTACACCGTTTTCAGGTCCTGGGTTGTCCCTCTACGGACAATGGCAGGAAACGGCGTTTGGAAGCTTCCGATAGTGAAGAGCATTCTATCGGGAGTGCTCACGTGGGAAGTTTCCCAAAGCGCAGGATCGGTCGGCGTGAGCACTGCCGACAGCATTCATTGAACTGAGCGTGCATCAGTGTATGGGGTTTGAATCGACTTTCCGTTAGCATCGCTGTTCAACGAGCTGGTCCCAAAAGGTCCCTGAGACGACCTGAGAGGTGGGAATACGCAACCGAAAACGCTTGCGCAAGCTGCCCGCAGTCGCACGGCGGGAAGCGAAGGCACAGATCGAGGGTACCTCGCATGCGAGCCGCGGAGGCGACAAGCGGCACCACGCTGCGACCAGATCCGCGCTTGGAAAGGTCGGGCCAACCCAGTGGGGTAGTTCACTTCCGCCCGCAGGCCGTTCTTACTCCCAACAAACGACGCGCGCGATCCAGAGTCGAAACAAATGGGCCTTGTTGATCCTGAAACCGCGTTCTTACGGCTAAATATTTCAAGGTCTATCGGCCTAAGTCTCGACTCCTGCGTCGTTCCCGTTCTTTCGCCTTCTCCTGTTCGAGTTCGAACACGGTGTCAACCAGGGCATTCTGATAGCGGCCGAGCCATCCATTCCAGCCGCCATCCTGAGGGTAAACACCTCGTCGTATCATTTCGCGCGCCGTCTCGCGAAGGTGCGCCTTGTTGGTTAGGATGGCTTCCGAATCGCCGATGTCCTTGATCTCCAGCACCGGGCCGCGCACCGTGGATAACTTGCGGAGCCGAATGAACGAATTGGTTTGCAGCCCTCGCTGACTCCGCAGCTCCTCCATCTCTGGCGTCCGGTAGATGTGATAAACCTGCCCGTCCGTACCCTCCAGCATCAGGTAGCTGCGCCCGGAAGCTTCCTCCTCACCGTGCACCAAGATCCTGCCTTCAATGGACGTGAGATCGCGAACATCAAGCGTCGTCATCGGAAGCCGGTCATCGGACAACAATACTCCATGTACTGCCAGAGTCTTTTGCCGATCCGCGCCCCGTTGCATCGCTCGAAGCACCTGCTCGCAATCGCGCCGCACCAGCCAGCTTGCTCCACCGGTCGATTCGGCCAGGCCCATTCGGTGAAGAACAGCGAGGCGGGAAGCCTCATGCTGGGTGCGAACGCGCGCCGTCTCGCTCAAACCGGGCTCGGTAGGATTGCGCACAACCTCGAAGTACTCTGGTCCGAAATCCGCGTTCGGATTCGACGCTTCCCGCATGATCCTGCGGTCGAGCGACGTAAATCTGGACTCCGAAATTTCCCGCCGCTCCGCCTCCGCTGCATCGAGCTCAGTGCGAAATCCAATCTGGCGAGTGCATAGGTGTTCGGCGGCATTCCGAATTCCTTGCTGGATGTACTCGCGGCTCATGCGCAAGCCGGTGCCATCGCTTCGTATGCCGCGCACGACGACATGAGCATGTGGATGCTCAGTATTGTGATGCTCAACCGCAACCCATTCGAGGTCGGTACCGAGGTCTTTTTCCATGCGCTCCATTAGTTCGGCGTTTAGACGGCGCAAATCCGTGAGATCACCAAATTCTGGGGAGACGATCAGTTTCCACAGTCGTTCGTCGCCGGCTTTCTGCCAGTCTTCAAGCCGCGCCGCAACGTCAATCCCCTGTCCATCATGATCGAACCCTACGCCCTCTACCGGGTTTTCGTGTGTGGCGCTCTCGCGTGCCAGGTACCGCCCATGCGCCTTCCATTGCCCGCGCGTTTTGTTGTTCAGATAGGTGACCCGGACGGCACAACGCTGCAGGTACGGACGCGTGCTTCGCCCTTTTCCGCCGGAGGTGCCGCGGTTGCGGACTTTTCGCGAGCTGCGGGCGTAGTACATGAGCAGCTTGAATCCGCTAGACCATGCAATGCGTTCGTCCGTCGGACGCCGAGGCTTTGGTGGCCGCAGCCTAGTCTTCCGCTCGTCGTCAGTTCGTGCCATGTGTTACCAGATCCTTAAGGCCAGCGAGGGCATCGCCGGACATGCTGCGACCGGCAGCCTTGATCAGTAGGTGGTATCGGTCCTTGGCTCGGGCGACGGCCTGGGGCTGCGCGTCGATCGATGGCTCCGGCAGGCACGTAAGAACGGTTTTGACAAAAGTATCCAGCAAAGCGTGGAGCGCCTGCTGGCTCCGGACATTGTCACGGGACATGCCTTCAAACCCTCCCGTAATCAAGGCTTCGGTTTTGGTCACCTCGGGTCGACCGTTCAACTCGTTCTGGATCGCCGCCCGGATGAATGCACTCGGACTGGTATAGCCTCGCGCTTTTACGACTTCGTCAATGCGAACCCGATCTTCCCGACTCAGTCTCACGGCGATTCTGGCTCCGCGCGCCGTTCCCGTGTTCTGTCGCATAAATTGCTCCCTCAATTACTAAGAGGCTTTCAAAAACTCAAATCTCAACCGGAAATTCTGCCGTCAAACATCTGTCGAACACGGACGCGATTTCGTTCGACGACCCAACATCATGATCGACCACCGCTTGCGGCGGAAAAACAAATCAGACGTCAAACGTTTCCTTTATGTTCCACTACCCATCGCAACTGTCTCATTTGTGGGGTCGGGGACCGCGCTCGTTGTCGTGGAACACCGTGATCCGCCGTCTTTTGCCGCAAATCATCGTAACGTCGCAAGTTGTCGTATTCTGTCGCAAATCATAGTGATCGGACGTCTGCGGCACAAGACGAAAAAAATACTTGCTCTTTGCCGTCCCGAAGCCGTGTCGCCGTTTCCATATTTATTAGAGGGGTCTTTGCGCGAATGAGAGATTGCGACGGAAAAGTTCTTGTCCCGAAGGTGCTCCGCCATTCCCTTGCAAAGTGTGGGGAGCTTTCCCAGATCGACGGTATCGAGAAGCGCTGGGCCCAAAATGGATAGGACGGCAAAATTCTTGTCCGGAAAACCCCGCCGCCATTCCCTTATATGTTGAGTGGCAGTTTGCATCCAAATGAGGCGCCTTGACAGGCGATCCAAAAATTTTACCGTCCCGCACCCCCGTCGCCATTTCCTTTATAGGAGACAGGATCGTTGGGTATCGAGAAGGGCGAGGTCCGGGCCGAACATGGAAGAGCTAAGAGATTTTTGTCCCGAAAAGTCTCTGCCATTGCCTTTAAAGGAGAGAAGAAGTTTTTGTGCCCGGATCACCTGACTGGCAGACATCGTCCGACTGGTTTTCTCTTGCCCGCGCCCGGTTTGCTCGCCACCGCACGGAAAAGCCGGCGACCAAAGCCGGTCAGATCCGGGCACTCTGGCCCGACATCGAAGCCGCAATCGAAGGAGGACAAAGCATGAAAAGCATTCGCAAATGGTTGGAAGAAGACGCCGGGGTTACCCTCAGCATCACCAGCCTCACTTCGTACATCAGCCGTATCCGCCGAGGCTTGAAAACAAAACGATCCGCAGAGGTTGCAAACGGGCAAATCATACAGCCTCAAGCGCCACCGGGGCCGAACACACGGTCGCAGGTTACGAATCAGCTGACCGCGGCCGCCGCGCCCGAACACGATCCGCTCGCTCAAGCCAAACGCGTTCTCTCGCATCCGAAACTCGACATTCGCAAGCTCCACAACGACGGTGATCCCGAAGGTAGAAATCTGATTTGAAAGGAAAACGTTTATGGCAAAGAACAACACAAACGGAGCTGAAACCGGTGCTGCGCTCGCAGCTCCAACGTTTACTCCAACCATCCATCTGATCCTGCAAGGCAAGGGCGGCGTCGGCAAGAGCATCGTCGCCAGTTGGCTAGCTGAGTTTCTCATTGGACGTGGCCAACCGGTGCGATGCTTTGATGGCGATCCGGTCAATCGATCGCTGGGGCAGATCAAGGCGCTGAATGTCGAGAAGCTGGATCTATTGAACGACGAAGGGGTCGTCATGCGAAGCCGCTACGACGCCCTGATCAACCGTTTCCTGACCGAGCAGGCGGTGTTCCTGGTCGACAACGGAGCAACCGCGTTCCTGCCCTTCTGGACATTTATCGTCGAATCGGACGTGATCTCGACCTTGCGGGCCGCCGGACGCCGCGTCTACATTCACATTCCCATCAGCGGTGGAGACATGCTGAATGATACGCTTCTCGGGTTCCAGACATTAGCCGAGACTGCTGCTGAGAAGAGCCTGGTGGTCTGGATCAACGAACACTTTGGCGAAATCGAGCGCGATGGGAAAACGTTCGACCAGATGCAGGTTTTTTTGGACAACCGAGAGAAAGTTCTCACATCTATCGGCATTCCTCAGAGGTCACCGGACTTATACGGCTCCGACATTCGGCACATGCGGGAGCGGAAGCTTACCTTTGACGAAGCGATCAGTGTAGATCTCGATTTCAACATCGTGGAAAAATGGCGGCTCAATCGCGTCCGCCGCGAACTGTTCGAACAATTGGCGCAAACGCCATTCGCGTGAGGCCGTAATGCCGAACTCCCAACCACCTCCTCTCGTCAATACTTCTTTCGCTCGGGAAGAGCTTCCGCTCCGCGTCCGTGAAGCCGCCATTTTTCTTGGCGTCAGCCCGCAAACGGTGTATCTTTGGGTTGAGCGAAAGCAGATTCCCCATCTCCGCGTGATGGGCCGCAACATCCGGTTCTTGAAATCGGAGTTGGAGCCCTTCCGCGCTCAGTTCAAACAGGAGATTGGGAATGGCAAGACCTAGTAGACATGATGGTGTTGTTTATCAACGAGGTGACAGCAAGATTTGGTGGATGCGCTACCGGGATACATCCGGAGGACGCCACTTGGAATCGACAGGCACAGAAGACTGGGATGAAGCGCAACGCCGACTGCGTGAACGTCTCCAGGCCCGTGACAATCGCACGCTGGAGGTCGTGCGCAGGGGTGAACAGCTCTTCTTCAAAGATTGGGTGGCGTTTTTCATGGAGAGTTACTCCAAGCCTCCAATTCGCGCGGCAAAGACCCATGAAGCCAACGGGAGGGCGATGACACATCTTCAAAAAGCGTTTGGCTCGTGGCGGTTGGTCGACATGACGGCCGACGATATCGAGCAGTACCTTAGGAGCCGGCTCAAGAAACGCGCCCTCGTTAAGACACGGGAGGGCTATCGAGAGCTTGGCTTATTGAAGGCTACAACCGTGCATCAGGAATTCCGCGTATTGCGCAGATGCTTGAACGTGGCTGTAAGGAAGAAATTCCTGCCTTCTAATCCGTGCGCGGGAGTGGAGTTCCCGGTTTCGCTTCGTGGGTTGTTTCGGCCTCACTATGTTACTTGGTCGGAGCAGCAGATGATTGAATTCCATGCGCCCGGCTACTTGCGGAATATCGTTCGGATCATTACTGAGACTGGCTTGCGCGTATACAAAGAACTCATGGTGATGAAAAAAGATCAAGTGGACCTGGGGAATGCGGTAGTTTGGATTCCTGACTCGAAGACGCCCAACGGCGTGGCGGAAGTTCCGCTGACTCCGCTGGCAGCGCAGGCGTTTCATGACCAGGTTCGCATCGCTGGTCCCGGTCTCTACTTGTTTCCGAGCGACAAAAACCAATCAGGGCACCAGAGAACGCTGAAAACTGTCTGGCACAAGACTCTGAAGCGCGCGACGATTCCGTATTTTCGGATTTACGATCTGAGATCGACGTATGCCACCCGGCTCAGTGCCGGTGGCGTCGCCGACGAGTGGGTAACCCAGATGCTTCGGCAAGGAGACGCGAAGGTCTTCAAGAAGTACTCGCAGATGAAGCTACAGATGAAGCGAGAGGCGCTGGAGAAGATCAATCGGCAAGCTAACGAGCAGCGGGGTTTTGATACGATCAAGATGCAGTGAGGGACGGTTTTGATACAGTTTTGATACGTTTTGAGGCTGGAAGCGAGAATTGGAACGGATTTTCGATTGAGAAGTGGTTTAGAATCAAGAGAGCACCACATGTCGGGGCGTAGCGCAGCCTGGTAGCGCACCTGCCTTGGGCGCAGGGGGTCGGGCGTTCAAATCGCCCCGCCCCGACCAATAGAATCAAGGTGATGTACCACCCATCGCTTCGTCTTTTCGGGGGCGTTACGAAAGCTTGTACGGAAAGAAGACTTTCCTGTTTGACAGCTAGCGACATCTAGTGAACCGCTGCGAGGAACAGGGCACTTGATCGAGAAGCCGACCAGATGAAGATCGGTGTTGGAACTGTGGTTCGGGTCCTCCAGACGATGAGCAAGGCCAGAATCATGTAGCATAGCGAACCGCGAGTGGAATCGGAGAGATTGTCGTTCCAACCGTGTCTGTGTGGAACCATAGCCGGTCGAGCTCGTTTATCAGGAGTTATCTGACACAAGGGATTTCTGGCCCGACTGACGCTTGCCAAACAATCTCTGTCATCGATGCTTTGCCCCGGAACGAACAGAATTTAATCGGATCAAGGTGAGAGCCTTGGCCCGCAATGTGAGCGACAGTAGTGAACAGTCGCATGTCCCCAACGATCCGACTGCCGCTCGCTCGTCCAATCCAGCTTAGTAAACGCAAATTACTGCTGGTTGCGCGGTGCGCCGCCGTTGCTCTGATTGGGCGGTGCGCCGCGGCCCTGGAAATTCGCCTGCAATAGATGCGTCAGCGTGTGGACGTAGTGCAGCTTGCCGTTCTCGAGACGAAAGAGGTGGGTATCGGGTGCTCCACTGCCGCCTGGGGCTGAGCCGGCGCCGAAAGTACAGAAGGCCACTACGGCTCCCATCGTCTCGTCCACCACGAAGTGGCGGTTCACAATGTTGACGCCGCTCGGTACGCCAACGTCGCAGGAATCCTCCTGAGTTCCCTTGCCGGTGCGCATGCCGCCCTCGGTGCGGTTGCAGGGGAAACCCCATGGCACCAGGTCCTTTTTCCCTTCGAGAAACGCGTCCAGGTAAGCGTTCGCCGCGGACACCAGAGTGTCGCGCGTGTCGCGCTTGGCAGCCGGAATGACGCCCCAATCCTCGGTGGACGAGTACTTGAGATAGTTATCGGCGTTAAACAGCCAGTAACCAGTCGTAGTCCACAGCATTTCGATTTCGGCAATCAGCGCGTGATTCACGCGCAGCCGCGTGCCGAGCACATAGGGGTTGGCCTTGTCGGTCACGATCACCTCCGTGAAAGTCTGACAGGTCGAAGTGTCCACTAGACTGCGATGGTGGTCGATCTTCATCGCCTTCTTGATCAGGCCGTCGTTGATGTTCGTCGTCTTAAAGTTCTCGATGTACGCTAGCCCCTTCGCGAGTGGCAAGCCGTCAGTGTCGCCCTTGGCTTGAGCGGCTATATAGAGATCGGCAGCAGCCTGGAGTCCTTCGCGCGTACAAGAGACTTGGGAGTAACTGAGACCTGGGGCGAGCAGAGCGGCTGCGAACGCCGCCCCTATTAAAGTGAACCGATTCATCGGAGGTCCTCCTGGGATTGTAGCGGCGTGTGTGCGCACCACGGACTAGAGTACACAATTTCGCAACAACGAGCCGTTGATCGCCGGTCCTGTGCCGTGCGCCGCGCGGGCCAAGGCAGTTTCGACAGGGCGCTAACGACTTTTGGCTACTTGCGAACTCCGTCACCTGTGCCCGCGCAGCGGCCACGCCCAGACGGCTACCATTGTGGTTGAGCCGCTCTATGCGCCACTTAATGCCTATCCTGACGCCGCGTCTAGTCTTGCGTCCCCCCATTCTTGACGACTTGGATGCTATCCAGGCCGCCAAGGAAGATGCCTGGGATGATTTGCAGCTTTGGATGGCTTGGGCGTTCGACAACCAACGACCGCGGCAAGCGCTGGAACATTCCATTCGACGGACGATGAACTTCCAGAGTCACGCAGGTATCGCATTGGCTGGATTTCATAGGATCAACGGGGATTTCGTCGTCCGCACCGCATTGGATCTCACCGATGAGGCAGACGTCTATGAGACCGGTTATTGGGTGGCGCGGAAATACGCCGAACAGGGCATGGCGACGGAGGCGGCAAACGCCGCTATTCGTTACGCGTTCGGCCACCTTGGCGCGAAAGCGATCAGCATCGGGCACTTCGACGGTAACGACGCTAGCGGCCGTGTCGTGGAGAAACTGGGATTCCAAAAGCTTCGCGTCGCCCGTCAAGCGGCAATACGGTGCCTCGACGGCGCGAAGCTTGACCGTCATGAATACATCTTGACCAGCCCCGATGTACTTCCCAAACTTGACGTTTCTTGGGGTTGAAGCTTCACGGGCCTCCAAATTCTCTGTCACCCCGATCGCTCCTTCCTCACGCTACGACTCATCTGGAGTGATTCGGCGCGAGTGCCGAGGAGCGGCGAATCGGGACGGCCGAATCACTTCGGATAGAGACGTTTGGAGGAAGGCGCTCGCGTTTAGGGCGAACGCGGCCCATTATTGGAATTTGAATCGATATTCCACTGGACGTAACCAACTACTGGGCTCTATTGTGAGCATCCAAATGTGGAGCATCGTCCAAGGAGGTTACCCCTTCTAGATCGCGAACGCAAACGGCCGAAGGGAAAGCCTTGACCAACAAACACGCGTAGCGTCTGCCGTGCGAGCGGCTTCGTTCTAACGCCGCAGTGTTTAGGATTACGACCCGTGAAGTCGGACTGTGCCGTAGTACCGCTGAGCCAGCCGAACATGGAAGGAAAACCTTCGGCCGAGGTCGGGGAGGGAAGGCACGGACCGAGGAGAACATCGTTCAAACACACGTGTCCCCGACGCAGAGCGGGAAAAGCATGTTTTCCGGTGAGACGTATCCGCTAGATGGCGACGAGAACGCGATTCTTGTGCTGCAATACAATTACGGTTCCAGGAACAAGCGAAGAAATGAGACATCCGATCCCGTTCACCATTGTTTTTATTTTTCTCTCCGGCGATGCGCAGGCGCAACTCGCGCAACCACCGGCCGGAGTAACCGAAGGCATCCTTAAGGAACAGCCGAACACATGCCCGGCAAACCCTAAATTGGCCCGCCTGGAGGCGTCGCCCGTCTGGTCGGGTTGGGGCGGAGAGAACAATGCCCGCTTTCAAACGACAGCCAACGCTGGGCTTGTATCCACGGAGGTACCCCAGCTGAAGCTCAAATGGAGCTTTGGACTTCCTGGCGCGACCAGCATGTATTCACAGCCCGCTGTTGCATTCGGGAGGGTCTTTCTGGGGAGCGACAAGGGTGTCGTCTATTCGCTGGACGCCAAGAGTGGCTGTCTTTACTGGAGCTACCAAGCAGATATGTTTGGGCGATTCGCGCCCATCGCCGCACCGATTTCCGGCCACCCCGGGACCCGCTACGCAATCCTGTTCGTCACTCGCTCCACCACCGCCTACGCTTTGGACGCGCAGGACGGCAAGTTGCTATGGAAAACGCAGATCAGGACTGGACTCAACAATCTGAGTGCGACCGCGGCTTTTCATGACGGACGGCTTTACGTGCCGATGTCCGGCACCGAGACTCTGGTCGGGGCGGATCTCAACTATGAGTGCTGCAAATCGCGCGGCGCCGTAGCCGCGCTGGACGCCAACGTAGGCAAGGTTTTGTGGCTCACCGAGACCGTTCAGGAGCCACTGCGCGAGCTTGGCGAAAACGCCAAGGGTAAGCAAAGATGGGGGCCCGCCGGCGCTTCAGTGTGGAACACTCCCACCGTGGATGCCAAGCGTGGACTGATCTACGTCGGTACGGGCAACAGCTTCGGGCGGATTGCAGCCGCGACCAGTGATTCCATCCTGGCCCTTCGCATGACGGATGGCGGGATGATGTGGCATCACCAGGAGTTTGAGGGCGATGCCTTCATGGCCCGCTGCCAGGCCACCAATCCAGCGGACTCCAACTGCGCGGAGAAACTGGGACCCGACTATGACTTCGGCGGATCGTCCGCCATTCTCGAAACCGTCAACGGCAAGGACATTTTGCTTGCCGCGGGGAAAGGCGGTGTGGCGATCGCGCTCGATCCGGACAATGCAGGCAAGCTGCTGTGGCGGACGCAGTTGTGGGAGAATCAGGCGCCGTCGGCCTCCGGCCTGGTGGTCTGGGGTGGAGCGGCAGATGGAACCCGCTTATATTATCCGCTGCAGCAGCCCGGCGGTGGATTGAAGGCTTTGGACATCAAAACCGGCAAGGTGGAATGGAATGCTGCGATCGAGGCGGACCGGCGTGGGCAGGCAGGCCCTGCCAGTGCGATCCCCGGAGTAATCTTCACGGGCGGATGGGACGGGATCTTGCGCGCGGTGGGTGCGAATGGAAAAGTGATCTGGTCGTTTAATGCGGTCCAGGATTTCCCCACGGTAAACGGTGTGCCAGCCCGGGGCGGATCGTTCGGTTGCGCGGGCCCCGTGATTGTTGGCGGCATGCTCTTTGTCGCGTCCGGATACCCAGGCACGCTACGTGGCACACCAGGCAATGTTCTCCTCGCGTTCGGAGTGCAATGACGGAACCAGACGGGTGGCCTTGGGCTGCGGGACGACGGCCAATCAAGGCTAGATGAGATGGGAAGGGCCGGCAAAGGGAAGATCCCGCAGTCCGGTTCGCAGCAGAATGCTGGTATACCTAGCCCCAATCGAGACAGACCCACTGTGGGTGTGGATTGAGGCAACCAGCGTTCGCGCGAAAGTGTTATCGCGGGATGGGACGAAGGATTGTAGAATCGTTTATGTCCTTTGGGGGGCTTCGTCCATGAAACCAAGATTTAGATGGCTGCCACTTTCTACCGCCATAACCATCGCGATTCTTGCAACCCAGCCCGTTGCGGGCGAGCTACTGGAGAAGACCGCAAAGGTGGGTAACACAAGCGTTCACTACAAGCTCGTGCTTCCTAACGGCTATGATCCGGCGAAGGCCTATCCAGCCATCCTGGCTTTCGGCGGAGGTCCCCAGACGATGAAGACCGTCGATAGCGTTCTCGACCGCAACTTTCGTGCGGAAGCTGAGAAACGTGGCTACATCGTTGTCGCTCCGGCCGCGCCCGACGACGAGTTGTTTTTCGAGGTAGGCGCTCGCATCTTCCCTGAATTCTTGAAAATAGTCCTGTCGAATTACAAGATCCAAGACAATAAGTTCCATATCGCGGGGCCGTCGAACGGGGGCATCGCAGCGTTCCACGTCGCTGCGCTGAATCCTGACTACTTCTTGTCCGTTACCGCATTCCCCGGATATATGTGGGAGCCCAGCCCGTCCAAGCTTCAGGCGATTTCCAAGATGTGCGTATTCATGTATGTGGGCGAAAATGACGAATACATGTGGCACGACGAAATGAAACATGAAGCCGAATGGCTAACCGCTAAAGGGACTCTCGCACGCTATACCGTCGAGAAGGGCCAGCCGCATCGGATGGAAACACTGGCGGGCACCCATGCTGGCCGCTTGTTCGATGGGTTCGAGGAAGCCAGGAAGGGTTGCGCTAAGTAGGTGCGCGGACACGATCTGCGCTTAGTTGATCTGTTGCAAAGTCTAGGCATTCACCTCGCGCCGCCTGCGGTCAGGTCACGTTCCGACATGGTGGACATCAGGCGGAACTCCTGCCCCGGGTCGAGATCTGAGTCTTCCTTTGCAGCAGAATTGGCAAGCTGTATGTCGCAACCTGGACCTCGAAAGGGACGCGACTAACGGTCGTCCGGGCGAACCGCGTTCGACTCCGGGAACGATGGGTTCTGGCACAGCTAGACCGTCTACCGTCTACGTCCCATTAGCCGCAGTAGACTGAGAAACAGATTGATGAAGTCAAGATAGAGCATCAGGGCCCCGAAGATCGCTTGCTTGCGTCCGGCGTCGGTTCCCTCGTTTCCGGGAGTGTTCATCCCCTTGATCTTCTGAGTGTCGTAGGCGGTGAGTCCCGCGAACACGATGATGCCAACGATCGAGAACACGAAACTGGCGCCTGCGGTCATTAGCCTTGGGAAGATCATGGAAAGCAGGCCGAAGCCGACCAATCCGAATAAGCCCATCATGCAGAAGGAGCCAACTGGGCCGAGGTCCCGCTTCGTCACGAATCCGAAGCCGCTGAGGCCCGCAAATCCGAACGCGGTTACGCCAAAGACTTCCGCGATGCTGGAGCCGGTGTAGACCAGAAAGATGCTGGATAGCGTGAGTCCCGTTAATCCCGCGTATAGGAAGTAGATGAGCGTTGCGGTCGCGCCGTTGATGCGGTTGATGAGCCACGACAGAGCGATGACCGCTCCCAGCTGAGCGATGATCAAGGCCCACAACAGCGGCGGGTTGCCGAAAATCGTTTGTACCAAGTGCGGATTACCTGATACATTCCACGCGACGACGCCAGTGAGGCAAAGTCCACCCGTCATCCAGCCGTACACACGGCTCATGAATCTGGCGTTCTCGGCTGCGATTGAAGCCGGTTCGAAGATCCGATTGCCCAAGGACTGAGCGCCGAAAGATCGGCTGCCGAACGGTGATTGTTCCACGCCCCAACTTTAGTGGGTGGACAAGCGGGTGTCAACTCGCTTGCGGGTTGAAGTCTCAAGGGAGCCGCAAAAGGCAGTCGTTGGCTCGTTCAGGGGGCCTCGGGCGAACGTAACCGTAGTCAACGTTCTAGTGCGTCGCTGTGGAGCCTCTCTCGCCCTCGTCGAACTTCCAAACCAAGGGCCGACTCATTCGGCTCTAAACTAACAGGCTGCTGAAAAGGTCGAAAAACGCTTGCTCACGCGCCACCCGTCCGGTGTTCTTCGAGTCGATGTTCTCCAGTGCACGACTTCCGGTGGTCTCCGGGTGTGCTGCTGGCGCGCGCTTCAGAATTGCGCACACGTGTTTGCAGGTGTTTACCGAGCCGCGACCGTAAGGGAGCCGGTTTTCAGCCGCCTGCTAATCTAGCTTAGCTTAGCTTAGCTAGGCGCCGACGAACTGCTGCCCGCCGTCGATGTCATAGGTTGCGCCCGTGAGGGCGGTGTTAGTCATAATGTGTACGGCGAGCGCGGCCACGTCCGTCGGTCCGACCACGCGTCCGATGGGAAGCGAGGCGCGAAGCTGGTTGCGGCGTTTTTCGAGCTGATCGCCCAGAAGTTCCGCGGACAAAGACGTGTCCACGAATCCCGGGGCGATGAGGTTGACTCGCACGGGCGCGATTTCAAGCGCCAGGTTAGCGGTGAGGGCGGGAAGTGCGGCAGTGACTGCGCCAGCGATACTCATGCCGATCGCTGGGCGTCGACCACCAGTGCCCCCCATGAAGATCAGCGTTCCTCCCGGTCGCACTTTGTCGGCCGCATGGCGCGCGACGTAAAGTGCCAGCACGAGGTGCCCGCCGATAAGATCACGAATCTTCGAGAAGTCCATATCGGCGAGGCGTCCGTAGTAAGGCCGACCGGCTGTCACCATCACGTGGTCGATGGTCGGGAGGTCCCGGAAGAACCGCTCGAGAGCAACAGGATCCGCGGCGTCGAAGGCTGCCGTACTCAGGGCATCAACCTCATTGGCAGCCTGCTGCAGGCGCTCGGCATTCCGGCCCGTGAGGATCACATTGGCCCCTTCTGCACGTGCGCGACGTGCCGTTTCGAATCCGATGCCAGCACTACCGCCGATCACAACAACGGTCTGCCCAAGGAGCTCCGGTTCACGGTGCATGGGAGAGGGGATAGTTTCGGTGCTCATCGCTCCTCCGATTCGACTAGTATACTTTTCTCGCTACGCTGCCAGCAGTCCGAAACCCAGCTCGCCTCAAGGGTGATGTTCACGAAGCCTGCCCACGAAGCTGTTCGGACCCGATGTGAGCATATGATTTCCCGAGGCGGCGATGGAGTACGCGAGGGCTGCGACCACCGCGCTGTTTGTGAGACGGCGCTTCATGCCAAGTGAGCACGGAAGGGCCTTTGCTCGTAGGTCACTCCGAATACAGTCCGGGCGATGGCGACTTCGACAGCCCAGGGGACTTACGATCCTACTCGGGCCGGTCCGAGCGAGGAAGAGCAGGGCGGAGGTCAGAATGCCAGCTTTCCGATAGGATCCACCTGAAGTGAGCCACAAACTCGATTGCAAGAACCGGTTCGCTCCGAAATTCTTTGGGGCACGGACCAACGCGCGTAAACCAAAATGCGAAGTACGGGGAATTGCAAAGTTCCGAGACGTTTTCGCCTGCCGTGAGCATCTCTCCGACGAAAAAGAACCAACCGCCGTAATGATGAAGTCCACTTGGAAGTGGCCCGTCCGCCACCACCTCGGCATCCTTCTTCGAGTCGATGTCCAGTCGATCGAGCAACTCCCTGAACGCAAGCGGGTAGACGGCGTCTCGTTGAGCTAAGTAGTTCCGACACCCAACGCAGCGGCACCGCTCGGTCCAGCCGGTACTGATGCTCGCATATATTCGGGCGGTTGCGTGGCGATCATATCGGATAGTCTGATCACCGACATGTATCTCGACCAGTGGCATTTTTTCATTATGAACGGGTCGAACGGCGCCTTTTGGGGATCGCCTCCTTCGGCTCGTTCTTGCTCCTCGGTGGCCTGCCGAGCCGCTTAACTTCCGTCACGGCAGGTGGACGGCTCCGGCGTCTGCCACGGCCCGCTGCCAGTCGCTGCCAGGGGCCGATGGCCTGTTCAAGATTCTCTCGCTCCGTCCGCAGCTCGGCGAGCATTTTCCCGATGTCCATTAGCTCGTTAAACGTCGTGAAACGCGGTTCGCCCGGCGCGCGTTACTATTTCCATTAGGTGTGCCGATGCCCCGAGCTGCTTACCTCCTCCTTTTCGCTGGTACGCTGGCCTCAGCACAAACTGCGGGCGATGACACGATAACGTTTCACAGCGACGTGTCCCTGGTCCGCGTCGACGCGCAGGTGGTGGATTCCAGTAATCGGCCCATCATTCATCTGCACGCGGGCGACTTCGTGGTGCGCGTGGGTGGCAAAGTGGCGCCGATTCGCAATTTCGTCGCCGACAAGAAGCCCATCGATGTGCTCTTCTTGCTGGACGTCAGCGGCAGCATGCGACCGCACGTGCAGCGCATCGCGGATGCGTCCGACGAAGCGCTCAAGCGGCTTAACAAGGACGACCGTATGGCCGTCATGGTCTTCGACCGCTATACCCGTGTTCGTCTGCCTTTTAACAGCAGCAAAGATGACGTGCAGCACGCCTTCGACCGGCTGCTCCGCGAAGAGCACTTCAACGGCGGAACCGATATTACGCGCGCCATGTTCGACGCCGCCGAGTACATTCGCCAGCACGGCCGCAGCGATGCGCGCCGCGCCATTGTCATCCTGACGGACGATCAGACCAATGGACAATTCGAGGTTGACGAAGAGGGTGTCAGCCGAGCCCTGGCGCGCGCCGATGCCGTGATGTGCGCAATCCTCGCGCCCGACGCCATGCCCTATCCGGGCCGCCAGGGTGGTTACGGACAAGGCGGCCCCTGGGGTGGCGGACCCGGCCTCGGCGGACCCGGCCTTGGCGGACCGCTGGGCGGCATCATCTTCGGGCGCGGAGGAGGCAATGGCTATCCAGCTGGCGGAGGCGGTGAATCGGATAAGTCCGCTCACACATCGGAGATCGCCCGCGATTCGGGCGGCGACAGTATGTCCGTCAACGACGCTTCGGCGCTGGAGGATACGCTGGAGCGGCTGCGCCAGCGCTATACGTTATATTTCAATCTTCCCGAAGGCGTGCAGCCGGGGCAGGAGCGCAATATCGAGGTGGACCTGGCGCCCGAAGCGCGGCTGCGCTTTTCCGACGCCGAAGTCCAATACCGCCGCACACATATGTCCTCGGATTATGATCGCGAGAGTGCCCCGCTAAAGGTCACACGCGCCCCGAGCGACAGCAGCTACTCGACTTCAGCAGCTACATCGAGTGATGATACTCCGGCTACACATCACCGCCGCGCGGCGGTGAATGAAGACGGCACAGCTATCACGGGACCCGACCCGCAGCAGTAGTCGCATTCCGCCGCAAATTGATTAAGGAATTCTGGTTCGATAACGAAACTGAAGGCCTTGCCATTCGGGATAATGTGACGATGGCTATGATTGCGCCCAACCAGCAAGGAGAAGCCAGAAGGTCTTACCAAGGATGAGTGGAGGCCGGGCAGGTGGGCATTAGCCGTCCGGCCCCGCCTGGTCGCACCATCTGCTCACTCCGATGCCCAGTCTGCTTCATGATCGACCACTCCGATGCTCCAACGATCTCCTAACCTGCTATTTCGTTACCGTGAGCGGCTCTTTACCTGCAAACCTGCTAAGCTGCCTTCAACGTTCTCCTGGGCTTGCTCACTGACTTAGACTGACTTAAGTGCCGGATACTTGGGCCGCGGTTTTCGTCGGCGCCCGGACAGGAGCCGGGGCTGGCACTGGAGCCGTGGCCTTCTGCACAATAGCCGGGGCAGTCTTCTTAGCCGCTGCCTTCTTCGCAGCTTTCTTGATCGGCGCACTTTTCTTCGCCGTCTTTGCTGATGGGGTTTTTACCGCAGCCTTTTTAACAACCGGCTTCTTGCGTGTGGGTGCGGTTTTCTTTGCCGGTCGTTCCGCATTCGCAGTCATCGCTCTCTTTTGCGCCCAACGCCGCCGTGCAGCTTCTTGGATTGCCTTTCTGCCAGCCGCACTGAGTCTTTGTTTCTGTTTGGTTGGTTCCTTGGAAGTCTTCGCCATCTCAGCCATCCCAGAGGATGGTTGTGATTTGACAGCCGCCTTAACTCGAGCGACAGCAGCCTTCGCTTCATGAAGCGCCTCTCGGATGTGGTGGGCACCTGCTGAGTACCGCTCCGTCACATCCGATATCAACGCCTCAATCTTTGTTAGTCGCTTCAGAGCCTTATTCGCTTTCATGACCACTCCTCTCAGTCACTTTTTAGTGATTGCCAGAAAGAATGTCGCCCGAACGATCTCGTCGCCCTTCAGAGAACAGTCTTCACCAACGGACCGTTAACGATTCTTTGACCGATCGAAGCATAACATACCGGAAACGCCCAGTCAGTCTACACTTCGCAGATCGTAGCCCGCTTTCGAGGTACTCAGCCCAGATGTTCTCACCGGCCAGTGGCACAACTTCTTCTGTTTGGGAGCGCCAAAACGGATCAATCGTGAGCGATGTTGAACAACTCACCATGATAACTGGGGCGCAGGGTGGGCGGGCGTTTAAATATTCGAAAAGAGTTGTTCGATCTGCGCTCCACGTTCTGTACCGCCGCCGAGACCGCATTTCCAACGACCGCGACCATACAACTACGGTATTAGGAACCTTCCGGATGTCGCCAAACGCTCAGAAGGTTCTGGCTTGAGCTGGTTCTCTAAAAGATGAGTTTCGCCGACAACTGGAACTCGCGCGGCGTACCCCGGCCTGTAGCATAGTTGCTGATCGTCGTTGTAATCACCCCGAAGTTGCTGTCGGACAGATCCGCGTTGGGCGGTCCAAACTGCGCCCGGTTGAACACGTTGAATGCATCGGCGCGCAGGCGCAGGTTGATGCGCTCGGTGAGAGATATGTATTTCGATAAACCCAGATCCAGCTGCGAAATTCCAGGCGCGCGGAACGCGTTGCGCCCCAGATTGCCGAACGTCCCCGGCGCCGGCGTAGAGAACGCGGCGGCATTGATCCAATCGTTAGGAGTGGATCCGCCGGGAGGCGTCAGAGAGACGCCGTAAACGTAGTTGGGCCGCTCTTCTCCGCTGATAGCGAATAGACCCGGAACGGATGCGTTCGAACGATCGATGGTGATGTTCACCGGCAGGCCGGTTTGCGCGGTTCCGATCGCGCTGAGCTCCCAGCTTCCGAAGATGTCCCGTGCCACGCCCGGGTTACCCAGATAGGGCTTCCCGGCTCCGAAGGGCAACTGGTAGACGGCGGAAAGATTGAACATCAGCCGCACGTCGTCATCACTGCTGGCCTTGTCGCAGGATCTGCAGAAGGAATCCTGAGGCGTATCCGACTCGCCGCCGCCGATACTGTCGTCATTGATCGAATGCGACCACATGAAATTGGATGAGAGCAAAAATCCACTCTGAAACGCCCGGCGCACATTCAATTGCAAACCTTCGAAAGTGCTGTTGCCCACGTCTCCGCGCCATGTAATAGGACCAAAGGCCGGATAAGGCGCGACACCCGTCGCTGGATTTACCAAGTTCGTATAGGTGGTGGTCAGAACATCCGTGCCTTTATTACCCAGATAAGACGCGGTTCCGACAATGTTGAAGGGCAGCTTCTGCTGAACGGAAGCAGTCCAGGCCGCAACGTAATCATCCTTCCGGTTGCGATCCAAGTCTCGTGGCGTGACCACTCCCAAACCACCGTTTTCCGCGTAGATGAGATACGGCGTCAACGGGTAGGATAGGCCCGGGAATGACGTATTGGTGAATGAGTAACGATCCACGGTGTTCGAGATAGGCAGATCCTGGTCGTCTTCCTGTCCGTCGGTGTGGTAGATGCCGGCGCCGACGCGCAGCACGGTGTCGCCGTGGGACCATGCAATTCCCAGCCGCGGATCGAAGTCGTCATAGCTTGGATGGTAGAAGGAATAGTTGCGTGGGCAATAACCGCCGCAGGTCCCAAAATCGAACGGCACATCGTCATTGTTGATGGCGTGAAAGTCATTGAAGAAGTTGTAGCGAAGCCCGGCCGTGACGGTCAGATTGCGGGTGACCTTCCACTCGTCCTGAGCATAACCCCAGTATTGGGCTTTTCGCTGTCTTACCAGCGGAAGTACGGCAGTGTAAGAAGCCGTGCCCATATCGTTGTTCAGAAAGTTTGCAATCGAAGTATAAGTCAACGTCCCACTCTGTGCCGTACCCTGGTTCATCTGTATCCATCTGATTTCAAATCCGACCTTAATCGTGTGTTTGCCTTTCGACCACGCCAGGTCGTCGACCAGGTCGAACGTCTTGGAGGGGTCAAGACTTTGGGTCGCGCCGCCAAGAGAACTAAATCCGGACACGCTCGCCGTATAGGGAAGCGGGGAGATATTGCCCGTCGCATAGTTGGTTTGATTCACGCCGAACTTCACGTCGTTCACCAGGGTCGGCGTGAAAACGTGCGTGAGGTCAACCACGCCATTGTTGAATTTGGTGTCATAGCCGGTCAGAATTGTGAGATTTCCGGTGGGAGTGCGTTCCACCGCTTGGTCTGAATTAAAGCGAACATAGGCTGTGGTCCGGTCACTGAAGTGTTCGTCTACGCGGATCATTCCGGAGTCTTCGTTATCGATCTGTCTACCGGGCGCCACATAATTCCAGACGTTCGGATTCGACCCCGGCGATGTCCCGAGAGGATACGCGCTCAATATCGGAAGCAGGGCCGGCGATGTCACCGCTGCCTGGGCGAGAAAACTCGGGCTAGGCACCAATCCGATTTGTGTTCCGTCCAGCCGCTGCCGCAGACCCTCGTAGTTGGCATAAAAGAACGTCTTATTGCGCACGATGGGGCCACCCACCCCGGCACCAAATTGGTTCAACAGAAAGGGGTTCGCAGATGGCCCGTTGAAGGGCGTCCGTGCTTCCAGAAAATCATTTCTGAAGTAATCAAACAAATCCCCATGAAAAGTGTTGGTTCCCGAAGGTGAAACCACCGCCACTTGTCCGCCCGCCGTGCCCCCTTCCACATCGGCTCCAAAGTTTTGCGCTTGCACCTGAAACTCGTCGATGGAGTCGAGCGGTATATTTAGCCGCATGTACTCTCTTTGTTCCTGGTTGAAAACCGCGGTGGCATCCACTCCGTCCAACGTCAGATTGTTGTCATCCAAACCGTGGCCGGCAAACCGGATGGTTCGCTGATCCCCGGCTCCATTGTCGATAGCGCCGGGAACAAGCGCGGTCATAGTCGCCCAATTGCGCCCATTGAACGGAAGCTCGTCGACCTGCTCTTGTTCGATTGGCGCGGCGATGGTTGCATCCACTCGATCGAGTTCTACAAGGGGTTCTGTGATACTGGCTTGTTGAACTCCTCCCGTCACCTCCAGGGTGGCGTTCAATGTCCGGGTCTGTCCCACGAATTGCTCGACGCGCACGGCCTGAAAGATCGAGAACCCGTCCCTCGAAATCAGAACCGAGTAAGTCCCGGCCGGTAAATCGACCAATGCGTAATCGCCTTGCGAGGTGGTTTCCGTTTCCCGCTGAAGTCCGGTCGCCGCTTGTGTGGCCCGTACCTTCGCGTCCGGAATCCGCTTACCCTGCTGATCGGTCACCGTCCCGGTGAGCGACGAACTTTCCACCTGTGCCCAAGCCATCTCGCTTAGCGACATGAACAGGGCAACAACCGCAAAAATCGAGCGCATTGACAAAACCTTTTGCATCCTTCGAGGCTAGCGGTCATCGGTTGCATTGTGATGAACTACCAGCCGTCTTTCGATGACTAGTGAGTCGCAACCGCGGAAGAAGTCGGCGACGGGTTCGTTTTGGGACGCGGATTGAAATCCGACGGAATGGTGTTCTGGATGCCCAACTGCCGGTCCGTGGTCAGGATTCCGAGGTCGGAGCAGCCGAGGCCGGTGGTTTGCGGAATCTTGGTTATGACGCTCGGGTCCACCTGGACGTAGTCCGGTGTCAACGCATCGGCCAGTCCCATCAAACGCGAAGTGCTGAATGCGTCCAGAAGGTCGGTAATCCCAGGGGTGAGGGCGTCCTGCGGTCCCAAATCCTCCTGTCCAAATTCCGACAGGCCCAAATAGCGGGCCAGCAATTCATCGGGCAGCGTTGCCAGCGGCGGCAGACCGAACACCGTGTCGACGAACTTCACCACCGATGAATGGCTGCCCTGCTCATGGGAAACATAACCGAGCTTGGCATAGGGAGAAATCACAATGAGCGGCACGCGCGGCCCGAAACTCAGTGCGGTTTTGTCGGGCCCATAGTTGACGATCGGGGGAGGCACATGATCGTAATCGCCCTCGGAATCATCCCAGGTGATAATGATCGCGCTCTGCGACCAATAGGGGCTTGCTGCGATCGCGTTGACGCTGGTAGCCACCATCGCCTCGCTGATTTGCGCGTCGGAATAGGCGGGATGGTCATCGTCGCCGATGAAGTTGGTCTGAACCGTTGAATTGGGATCGGCCGGCAAAAGGCCCAGCGTATTCTCATAACCGCCCTTCACGTAGAACAGGCCGCCGGATTTGGGCAGGGTGGCGTTCTGGAGGGCCGAGTAGAAATCGCCCAAGCCATGCAGTTGCGCTCGAAGAGCAGGAGTATTCGCCACATAGCCGAAGTACTGCGGGCCGTTGTGGTGCGTGACATAGGAAGCGTGGGATCCGCTGGAGGTCATCGGCCCGGCGGTATCGGTGGACTCCTTGTCGAATCCTTCCTGATACCAACCGAAGGTAACGGCTGGCTGCGTCAACTTGCCGAGAAAGTCCACATCATCGGGAACATCCACCAGATCGGTGGCAGCGCTCGGGTCCGTCGCGGTAACAGTGCTCGCGGTGCTGAGCAGCATGGACAGCGGAAGCGTGGCATACGTCAGATTCGGCGCTATGGTGTAATTGCCGGATCCGCCGGGATAGTCGGTGGGGTTCACTGGAAGCGGACTGGCCGATCTGTCCGAAGGCGATCCCCAGAACGGATCGTCATCCTGCATCAGCGGGATAGTGAGCGCCGGCAGAGAGGCAGCTACGCTCGGGTGCAGAGCATACTGCGTTTGGCCCGACTGCGCTCCCATGATGCTGAGATTGCCCGGCGTGGACGGCCCCGTCATGGCTTCGAACACGTTATCGAAGAGCACGAAACGATCGGCATAGGCCCACAACAAGGGAACTGTGTCGCAGTCTTCGTAAGCCATCGACAATTCGCCCATTTGCTTGGCCTCCAGCGACGGGTTGCCGGTGGGGCTGTATTTCAACTCCTCGGTAACGGCAAACATGTCCATCTGAGCCGTGCCATTTACGACGTCCATCTTTGCCACCGTCCGGGGGTGCGAATGGTCCATGTCGTCGGTGTCGGCGGCATACTGCGCGGGGCCGATCAGGAAAGGCGAGATCGTTCCCTTGGAGCCATCCGTATTCACCAGCGTTTGCACAAAGCCTGGAGTCGCGGAAGCAGCCTGGCTGAACAACCCGTTCGCGCCGGGGAAGGTGCCGAAATACGAATCGAACGACCGGTTCTCCTGGTAAAGGACGAATACGTACTTGATTTTCTGTTGAAGCAAACTGATCAGTTCGTCCGGGCTCAGCGGCGGTTCTGGTTCGAGCTGATGGGCGCGTAAGCGGGCCTCACTCACCGCGCGCTCGTGCGCCTTCAGGAATTGCGCGCGGACGGAACTCTTGACACCAGTAGTAGGTCTTTCCTGCGCTGAAAGAAATGGCTGCAGGATCATCAGCAGTGAAATCCCAATGGGAAGCACTTGCAGTCTGTGACGTGCCATATGTTCTCCTAAGGCCGCCGCGTGTAACGGAAGGTAACGAGCGGTGGTCAAAGCCTATCAGTGTAACGTTTCAAAACGCTGACACTTTGATGAATAGTCTTAGAAGCGCTCGAATATCGATTCGCCGCCCTTCGGATTGGGAAGCGTCAAGCGATCTGCCGTGACGGTAATGCTGCCATCCACGACGGGGCGGCCGGGGATTTCTATCCGAATATTCTTGTTCTGAACTGCATAGCGTCCATGGTCTGACCGCAGAGTAGTGATCCAGACAGCTCTCCCGTCCGGAAAAAACAGAGCGCGAGCGGGATAGCTTTTGCCGTTCCACTCGCGCATTGTGCTCCAATCGCCGACCAATTGGTTCTTGCTATCGGGTATCTTGCCGATACGAGCAAGGCTGGTGAATTTGCCTGCCGCTTCGTCCTCAATTCGAGCTCGGTCCGGGCTATCCCATTCCAATCCCAGCTTCTCCTCAGCGGTCTTGGATTGAAGAACGATGGTATCTGTCCCAATTAAACGGTATGTGTCGTCGGATATTGCCGCCGCGTAAGAATCCAGTTGGCCATCGCCATGGAATTCGAAGATGGCGCTCACACCAGTAGTTGAGACTTGAGTGGAGCGCCATCGGCCGATCAATTGATCTGGCTGCGATTGTCCGGCCGCTAACGCAGCAGAAAGAGCGGCTAGTGCGATTGAAAGCGTTGCATTGGCGAACTTGTGCATTCGTTTGGACGACCCTTCCAACTTACTCACGTACGACCTTACTGCTCCCACCGGATCCAGGGCATTTCATGCGGCAGAACAGCGTCTTGATGGAAGGGCACTACGCGGACCGCAAAAGCGCAGCTTCCACTCTGCCCACACTCAACCTCTCCCTCGTAGAGGTGATTGGCGCCCTTAGATTCGCGGAGTGCCAGATCCACGTGCGAGCCAGCACTGATCTGAGAATCGGGAGTCAGAACGCCGTAGTAGGCCTGCACCCGTACATCGCAGGGAGAGAGGCCGCCCAACGAGACTCGAGTGGTGACCTTCACCTTCGACCCCACCACGAACTCGCGACTTCCTCCGTCCACGTCGACTTGAGTAACATTAACCTCGGATCCATGAACATGCAGACGTTTCCGCCAGTCCAACAGTGACTCTACCCGGTCCTTTTCGGCAGAGAGGCGGATGAAGCGGTCGGCGGCCGGGAGATAGAAACGCTCGGCATATTCGGCGACCATCCGGTTGGTACTGAAGATGGGCGAAAGCTTCTTCATGGATGCCTTCACTTTGGCCAGCCAGCCCCGTGGGATTCCCATAGAGTCGCGATCATAGAACAGCGGCACAACATCGTTTTCCAAGATATTGTAGAGCGCCTCTGACTCTACCTGGTCCTGATACGCCGGGTCGGCAAATTCCTCGCCGCTGCCGATCGCCCAGCCGACTTCCCGGTCGTAAGCCTCATCCCACCATCCATCCAGAATCGAGAGGTTCAGTCCGCCGTTCGCCAGCAATTTCATACCGCTGGTGCCGCTGGCTTCATTGGGCCGCCGGGGCGTATTCAACCACACGTCCACGCCCTGTACCAAGTACCGCGCCACCGAGATGTCATAGTCTTCCAGGAACACGACATTGCGCCTGACCAGCGGGTCCCGTGCGAATCGGATTACTTCCCGGATCAGCTCCTTGCCTTCATTGTCGTGAGGGTGGGCCTTTCCCGCGAAAAGGATCTGCACGGGCTTTTTCGAGTGCGTGAGGATGCGTTTCAGCCGATCTACATCGCGGAGCAACAGAGTGGCCCGCTTGTAAGTAGCGAAGCGGCGCGCGAACCCGATGGTCAGGGCATCGTGGGCCAGGACGCTGCCGGCAACGGTGATCTCCGCGTCGGTACCGCCTCTCTGCTTGATCTGGGATGCCAGCCGTGCGCGCGCATAGTGGACCAGGCGCTCCCGGCGAATCTCGTGGACTCGCCACAGTTCTTGATCCGGAATGCGATCTATGCGTTGCCAGAGAGCGGCATCGACGGGTTTCTCGCCCCATTGCGGGCCAAGGTACCGATTGAGCAATGCGCTCATCTCCATCGAGATCCAGGAGCGCGTGTGAATCCCATTAGTCACCGAGCCGACCGGCACTTCCTCCAGCGGATAGCCGGCCCACATGGATTGTGCCATCTTGCGCGTCACCACTCCGTGCAGTTTGGCGACTCCATTCGTGTATGAGCTGTGACGCGAGGCCAAGTATGCCATGTTGAACGGCTCGCCCATGTCCGAAGGAACTTGTCTCCCGAAAGCCAAAAACTGCTGGGCAGTGAGGCCGAGGCTGCGGGCGTACTCGCCGAAGTATTTGTCCACCAACCCCGCATCGAAGCGGTCGAACCCGGCCGGCACGGGCGTATGGGTGGTGAAAATACTGCCCGCGGCAGCCACCTGACGCGCCGCGTGGTAGGAGAAGCCAAGATCCTCCATGATCATCCGGGTTCGTTCCGGCCCAAGAAACGCCGAGTGTCCTTCGTTCATGTGGCACACGGTTGGCCGTATACCCAATACGTGAAGCGCCCGCATGCCACCGACTCCCAGCACGATCTCCTGCTGGATGCGAAGCTCGCGGTCGCCTCCATACAGCGCTCCGGTCACTTGCCGGTCGTCCACGCTGTTCTCTTCGATGTTGGTATCGAGCAGATACAGCGGCACTCTGCCCACCTGAGCTTTCCAGATCTGCGCCGCGAGGCGTCGTCCGGGGAAGTCGATGTGAACTATAACGGCTTTCCCCGGGCCATCTTCCACGGGTTGTATGGGCAGGGTCCGGAAGTCGTTGATGGGATAAGTTTCCTGTTGCCATCCGTCGGCATTGAGGTACTGATGGAAATAACCGGCTTGGTAGAGCAGGCCGACGCCGACCAGCGGCAAGCCAAGATCGCTGGCTGACTTGAGGTGATCCCCGGCCAGAATGCCGAGGCCCCCGGCGTAATTCGGAATGCATTCGGTCAATCCGAACTCAGCCGAAAAGTAGGCGATTCGGATTCCGGACGCTTCTGGATGCGCTGAGGCAAACCACCCGGTTCCCGCAAGGTACTCGTCCAGGTCGGCGGACGCTCGGTCCATCTGCGCGAGGAAAGCTTCATCGCCACAGAGTTCGGTTAAGCGCCTTTGGTCGATGCGGCCGAGAATCAGGCGGGGATTGTGCCGCGTCTCTTCCCATAGGTCGGCATCGAGAGTGCGAAACAGTTCGATAGTCGGGTGGTGCCACGACCACCGCAGGTTTAGGGACAAGTTATCCAAGCACTGCAGCCGAGCCGGCAAGCGCGGAGTAACATGATAAACGTGAACTCGCGGCATCTTTGGGCCCTCGCGGTCCCGTTCCAGCTTAGCTGCTCTTTGTATCAATTCGATGACGCGTGGCTTTCCGCCGACAACACGAGGTGAGGGAGCTGGGGATCGAAAAAAGGCTGGCTTTTCACCGAAAGCCAGCCCTTGATGTAAGTCCTGCGATGAGTCTTATTCCCTCGCGTCGTCTGAGCTCGGGCCGCTCTTCTTCAGCGCCTCCTTATAGCGCCGGCGCGTCTCGCTAATATTTGCATCGCCGGGATAGATGACATCGCCCTTCAGGCCGCGCCACAGTATCCGGTTGTAGGCGACCGGATCGACGTTGTCAGCCTTAGTAAAGTCCATCCCCTTTGTCACGCGCGCCCAATACGCCCCGCCATGAGTCGGCTTCGGGATCACCATGGCAGCCGGCGCCGTAGGTAGCAGCGGCAGCAGCTCCGTTGAATACAGGATCGGGGCGGCCGTCGCCGTGAACGACCAGTTGGTCGGGTTCAGCGTGGTGTCAAACACGTCCGCCATCGGCTCCGCCAGCGCGTCGGTGATGTGGTTCGGCTGCAGGCCCAACACCCTTTCGATGGTGCGAACGAAATTGATGGTGTTGTATTGAGTGGAAACCACCGCGCCCCGTTTGACGTACGGTCCCACGATAAACGCCACGCTGCGGTGAGCATCCACGTGATCGCCGCCGTTCTGCGCATCGTCCTCGACGACGAAAATCAGCGTATTACTCTTGTACTGGCTGTTGGCGATGGTCTGAATCACGCTGCCCACGGCAAAGTCGTTGTCGGCCACTTCGGATTCAGGCGCGTAATTCACCGTATTCGGGTTGCTGCTATATGAACCCGTGTGATCTTTCGGGAAGCGCACGATGCTGAGCGCTGGAAGATTGCCGCCCAGGCGCGTGAAAACATCGTAATTCCACTCCTCATAACGATAGGTATCGTTTTCCACCAGGTCATAAGCGCGGAAGTCGACGTCGTAATTCGCGCTGTTGTTCAGAAGCGCGAAGGAAGGGTTCGTCTGCTGCACGCCGATGCTCGCCGGCCAAGCAATCGCAGAACCAATGGCGTCGCCGTCGGCGCCATATTCGCGAAAGGACAAGCCCGATCGCAAAGCCGTGTTCCAGAGGTACCCGCCATTCAGCGCATTGCCGGGACCGTCCGGAGCGTCCGTGTCGATCACGCCGGGAAGCACGTTGGCAGCCAGAGTTCCCGGACGATAGTTGAGATTGATTCCCCGGAGGTCGCCTTCGGACTCATAAGCAACGCCCGCGCGGAAACAATAGTTGACCGCCGTCTGCCGAATGACGATATCCGGCGCCAGGGCGCCTGTAGACCACGCCCAGCCGTCATAGCTGACCTCGGCCGTATCGTAGAAATTATCCAGGTCGACAAAATTGCTCGCAATCGCGTGAATGTTCGGAGTGTAGGTAGCCCCGAATTCCACCAGCGACGGATCGGCATTGCCCTCGCCCAAGTCTCCCAGAATTTGGTCGTAGGTGCGATTTTCGCGGATGATGTAAATCACGTGCCGGATCTTCTGCGCCAGGAAATTCATGGTGCTGGCTGTCGAAGCGCTTTCGGCGAAATTCCAGTTGTTATTCGCCGCAACCTGCGCGCTCAGCGCCCCCAGCGAGGTCGCGGCCGGAACCAGCAGAAACTGCAGGCCGGCTTTCGTCAGCTGCAGACTGTATTGGTTGGATGCATTGCAGGCCGCTGTGGTTGGGCCGGCGGAGTACTCCAGGCTGCCGTGACAGTGGTTCACGTTCGGGCCGGCCGGCCCCTTCGCGTTCAGCACATACATGTACTGCCCGGCTCCTGTTCCCGTCACCAGCACCTGCGAGGGATACTGGCCGGTCGGAATCAGGCCTTCCACCGGATTCGTGGTGTTCTCCAGCAGAATCGCGACGTTGACCACCGCCACATTGTTGGTGGTTCCATTGGTGACGTACAGCGTTGTGCCATCCGGGCTCAGCGTCACGCTATTGGTGTTGTTGCCGGAAAGATTGGCTAGGGCCGCGGGATAAATATTGGATGGCCCCACCACTTTTTGTTCCGCGGTGAGCGTAAGGCTGCTGGTGCTGATAACGCCCACCATGTCCGACTGGTCTTCCGCCACATAGAGGTTGTTCTGCGCGGCATCCAGCGTCGATTTCAACGGCTGGCCGGTGGTAGTGATCCGCGCAAGCACTGCCGGCGCCGAGGGCGTGGTGATATCCACGGCAACCACCTGGCGGTCGCGCATGGAGGAAACGAACGCCGTGTTATTGTGCGCGATGCTGACCCAAAACGGATACTCACCGCCGAACGTGCCGTTCGGGTTCAGCGTAACCGTGGCGGGACGCAGGTCCAGTTCGCTGGTCACGGACCAGACGCCGCCGCTATCGGTCAGGATCGAGACCGTATCGTTTTCATAATTCGCGACCACCAACTTGGTGCCGTCGCTGCTGATTGCGATGCCGGCCGCTTCCGGCGGAGTGCCGCTACCCAGGCCGGCGGTGTGGCCGAGCGCCACCGGAGAGGATGCGCTTTCCGCCCAAACTCCGCCCGTTAAGGTGAAGATGTGAACCGAATCGTTCCGGCCGCCGGCCACATAAAGCGAGGTGCCGGAAGGATCGAAAACAATGCCCTGATACGTGTTCGTGACCTGGATCGCCTGCTTCTGAACCGGCAGGCCGTGGCTGACGTCAAAAATAAAAAGCCATTCCGTGGATGCCGCGGTGTCCTTTGAGCCAGTGGGCGTGTAGATGCCGTAGTCGCCGCTGGTAATCAACGCAAGCGTCTTGTTGTCGGGGCTTAGGGCGGAGCTGACCGCGAACTCCACCACATCGTTTGGATAGTTTGCCAATCCGGGATTCAGGTAAGTAAATCGTGAGCCGCGCGGCGCCAGTGGCGTGATCACCGCTCCCGTGTTCGGCACGTTAATGGACTGCGTGATAGGCACCTGCGCCCGCAGGGAAATGAAACTCGCAACAACGCAAATGGGCACAATAATGGATTTGCCTTTCATGATTCCTCCTTTACTTCGTTTTGAAAAAGCGATGGCTCTATTGCCGCGTTCCGGCTGGTTTCTTGAAGCGAACGGCCGCGATCGCAAGGCCGCCGCAAAGCAGGATGGGCAGGAAGGATGGCTCAGGCGTGATGGTGAAGCGGGTAGTGCTCCCGCTGTCGACATTGCTGTTGTCCAAAAAAAGCCAGCTGGTACTGTTAAGCGTTCCCTCCGTGAAGACGGGACTCGACGTTGGTCCGGTAAACAACTGGTCGCCGCCGAAGAGGAACTCGGCGCCGGAAAAATCGACTTCGAATCCGCCTCCGTCAGGCTCCGTGTAGAAAGTGATGTCGGTGGGTGTCGCACTCACGGGATTGCCACCCACGGTGTATTGAAAGTCTGTTATGGGAACGTCAAAGCTGACAGTCGTGTAATCGCTGCTGGGAATCACCGGATTCGTTTGCACTTCGAAACTCAGAGTGAACGGATCGCCCGGCACCACGAGCGCATCCGCGGTGTCCGTTGCGGAAAAGGTTCCGTCAGCCGTGATTGTGAGCGAGTCCGCACTCGCTAAGGCACACAGGGAAAAGGTTAGTACCGAAAGCAGCATGGGTCTAAACATGTGGGAATCATAAGTCCCGCATGTTGCGGGGTCATAACAGGAATGCTTCTCGCGAGTTAAAGATGGATGAATAACGCACGCGAGATGTCTCCGCTTTTTCAGCGCGGGAAGAACATCTTATTTCGGCGGTCTCCCATGGTCCAGGCATAATGTAACCAGATCCGAGATGGTTGCTTCGCCTACGCACATAACCGTGTCCGCGCCGCCCCAATAAATCTTCACGGTTCCATCCGGTTCCGCAACCGCGCCACAGGTGAAGACCACGTTGTGGACGTATCCGGTGACTTCCCACGGTTCCTCTGGTTGCAGAATCCAGGAGTCGCCGACGCCGATAATCTTTGCGGGGGTCTGCAGATCGTGAAGGGCAACACCTAAACGATAGACCGATCCGTCCATGGTCCTAAAGACACCGTGATAGATAGAGAGCCATCCCTGTTCGGTCTTGATCGGCGGCGCGCCCGGGCCGATCTTCATTTCGTCCCAGTGATACGGTACTGGCCTCATGATGAGCTGGGATTCGCCCCAAAAACGTAAGTCGGGAGAATAGGAAATCCAAATCGACCACGGCGCGATCTCCGAATGCGGCCGATCCAACCGGGCATAGAGCCCATCGAACTTCTCCGGAAAGATCACCACGTTCCGATAGTCCGCTTCCGTGATCAGGCAGACCTTTTCCAGGTGGCTGAAGTCCGTCGTTTTGGCCAGCGCGATGCGGACCCCGTTGCGAGAGTATGCGCTGTAGGTGATGAGGAATTCGCCGTCTATCTGAGTGATGCGCGGGTCTTCGACGCCAAATTCCTCGTACTCTGCAAACGCACCGTCTCTCTCTGGCACCACGAAGGGCGCAGGATCGGCCGTAAAGCGAAGCCCGTCGTGACTGCGCGCCAATCCAAGGATCGAGCGCCCGGTCCGGAGATGGGAGCGGAACAGCATGATGTATTTGTCGTGAAGCTTCACCACCGCCGCGTTGTGGACCGTTTCCACGGGATACGGGATCTGCGCCTTGGTGAGGATCGGGTTCATACCGCATCGCCTGACAATTTCTCTCATAGCCGCCCCTTCGCTTCCAGATCGAAGATGTTGCAGTAGATTCGTTCGTAGCCCTGCACCATCGTTTCGATAGAAAAATATTGTTGAACGCGCTCGCGACAAGCGGCGCGATCGATGGTTTGAACGCTCTTCAACGCCTCTATGGCTTCGTTCACACCCCCGACTAGAAATCCTGTCTTGCCGTCTTCGATTACTTCGCGGCAGGAACCCAGATCCATCGCGATCACCGGTACACCGGCAGCATTGGCTTCCGCCAAAACAAGGCCAAATCGCTCCGGGATCGTGTTCAGGTGGAGCAGCGCCTTGGCTCGCGCGAACAATTCGTTCTTGCCCGCCACGTCTACGGGCCCGATATAGCGGATCTCGCAGTCGAGATAAGGCTCCACCTGCTTCTCGAAATATTCCTTGTCCTGAATGATTCCCGCGATGAGCAGTGGCAGGCCGCTCAGCCGGGCAACCGCGATGGCCAGATGGACACCTTTGTCGGGATGAATTCGCCCCAGGAAGACCAGTTCCTCGCCGGGCGATTCCTGATAGGGATAAAGCGACACGTCGATCCCGTTGTAGACGGTGGCCAGGTAGTTCAATCCTGGCGCACGATCGGAATTGCTGATGGAGACGAAGTACCCGTCGCGATACTTCTGATACACCGGCATGATTTTAGGTGACGAGAATCCGTGGATGGTCGTGAGGACCGGCGTCTTCACGAGGCGGCTGTAGGTGAGCGCCATGAAATCGTAATGGCTGTGGATGAGATCGAACTCCCCGGCGTGTTCGAAAGCTTCTGAGATATGAAGATATTCCGCGACCTTGGGATCGACGCTGCGATCCTCTTCATAGCCCTGATCGATGACGGCGTGCAAGCGGCCCGCGGTGAGGGAATCCTTGGTGGCGAACAACGTGACGTCCCACCCGCGGGCGGCCAGTCCTTCTGTGATGTTGCCGGCAACCGTCTCCCATGCGCCATATTGCCGCGGCGGAGTTCGCCAAGCAACGGGCGACAGGATTGCAACACGCCGGGTGCTCATTCGGAGTCCATGGCGGCCAGAACCTCAGCAAGGGGAACAGTTGCGAAACCCGTAGCGTGGTCAGCCAGGCCATACGGAATGATCAATTCGCCCTGGTGAACAAGAGCGCCACACGTATAAACGACGTTCGGGACGTAGCCTTCCCGTTCGTTCTCGTTCGGCCTCAGCAAAGGCTCGTGAAGGCGGCCGATCACCTTGCTCGGATCATCGCGATCCAACAAAAACGCCCCGATGCAGTACTTCCGCATCGGGCCGACGCCGTGGCTCAGCACCAGCCATCCGGCGTCGGTTTCAATGGGCGATCCGCAGTTCCCAAGTTGCACCAGCTCCCATGGAAACTCAGGCTTCAGGAGCACTTGCCGTTTGTTCCAGAAGTGCACATTATCGGAAAACATCAGATAGATGTTTTCGTTGTCCTGTCGCGAAAGCATGGCGTAAAGCCCGTTGATCTTGCGCGGAAACAGCGCCATGCCCTTGTTTTGGGCGGCTGGCCCGTTGAGCGTGATGAATCGAAACAGCAGGAAGTTCGAGGTCTCCACCAGCTCCGGCACCACCACCCGGCCGTCGTAAGCCGTAAATGTCGCGAAGTAGCGATGAGTGCCGTCGTCGTTCTGGAAACGCACGAATCTGGCATCCTCGATGCCATTCCGTTGCGACGGCGTGGCAGGAAATAGAATGCGCTCGGACAATTCCTGCTCCGGTTGGAATTGAACTTCGTAGTTGGATCGGGCCAGCATCCAAATTCCCTGGGCAGCGTTTTGGTCTTCGCGCCCCATTCCATCCGGCAGGCGGAACTGTTCGGTCTGGAGACTCACGCGCAGCTCTTCCAGCGTGAATGTTTCGCCTAGCTTGTTCATGACCCGGTCGGTGATCTCGCCCGTCAAACCCAGTTCCGTAAGCTTCCGCTCGAAGAGTCCCTTCTCATAAACGGAATTGGGGATTTGACGCGGCTCAGTGAGGAAGCCGGAGGGCGTACAAACCTCGATCCGACGATCGGGATGGATGATCCCGGTGCGAAACGTGATGGACGAAATATGTCCTTCGCCGGTAGCACGCAGGCTGAGAACGAACCTGAGAGCGCCGGTTGGCAGGCCGGTTTGATCGGGATGCGGCACGATGGAGGGGTTGAAGAGCGCCGCGGCCTCCAAAGAGTACTCAGCCAGGAAATAGGCGCCGATCAAGAGGCGTCTTGGATCGGAGAGTCCCTCATCCATCGGCAACATCTCGCGGACTTGTACAAAGCGTTCCAGGAAGAGAGTTTGGATATGCTGGTGCCGCTCGGAGAACTCGGCGGAGACCTCATCGAGAAGGGCGTCCACCTGGTCTTCGGTCAGCGACAGGATCCGTCCGACGATCCTTGTGACGCGCTGCGAATTTCCCGGCGTGAAGGGCCGCAACAGCACGCGCTTCAGGTCCGGCTCGATAATTACGCTCGAGCGACGAACGTGAATGCTATCCACTCCTATCACGCTTCCACCGCAATTGGTTCCTTAAAGCTGGTCACCATGTTTTGCGCCAGGCGCATCTCGGCCAACGACAGCAGGAACGCCAGCGTGGATTCCGCCCCCTGGTTCCCGTTGACACGATCTACATGCAATCCGTCGCCGCAGCCGCCACTCTCCGGCAAATAGAGTTCGAGTCCCAGGTCGTTCCAGCCCAGAAACCAGTCGAATGCGCGTTGCGCCTGTTCATACCACCAGACGTCCGACGTGGCGCGATAAGCCTCTAGACAAGCCGAGACCATGGCTTGCGCCTCAATCGGCTGTTGATCGAAGTTGGCGCGCGTGCCGCCACGGCGGTAGAAACCGTTGCTGCCGATCGGACGGAAGTGGCCTTTCTCGGAAATTTGTAGATCGTTCAGCCAGCGCAATGTGTGCAGACCTCGCTCAAAGACCAGCGCATTACCGGTGGCTCGGCCGCTCACAATCAAAGCGTGGGCGAGTTTTGCATTGTCATACGACAGCTCTTCTTCAAACCAGCACCAGTCAGGCTTGGCGTTCGCTGCGAGCAGCTCCATGAGCCGGCAAGTGAGCTTGTCGCGCGTCTGATTGACGAAGCTGTCACCGCTCAATCGCCCCAGGTATTCATGGATACCGATCAAGCCGAAAGCCCAGGCCCGCGGCGATGTGAACTCCGTCAAAGCAGGCAACGCCTGTGCGAACAGTTGCCCGGCTACCATCTGGAAGCATCGCAACGGCGAACGTCCCACCGCTACGCCGAGGGCCCACAACGCACGCCCTTGGCAGTCCTCCGATCCCTGCTCATCCAGCCAATGCCGGTCAAAACTCATGTGGTTGTGGAAGCGCCTGGTTTTGGTGTCGAAGGCGTGATGAAGAAATGCGGCGCAAGTAGTGGCCATGCCGCGCAGCCATTCGGCCTCCTCTCCCAGTTCGTCCAGCAGCACGGCAAGAATAAATGCGCGCGCATTATCGTCGGTGCAATAGCCCTCGGAAAAATTCGGGACTCCGAAGACCGCGTGCTGGAAGACGCCTGTGGAATCGGTCATGCGGGACAGATGATCCAGCTTCAACTCCGGCAGCTCGCGCGGCCGTTGATCCAGCGTCTTCGAGACGAGCGACTTTCGAGAGAGCGCCGCTCCTTGCAGCCGCGACAACTCAAAGGAATGCATGTAATGCTGCGCGACGTTACTCCAGATCATTTCGCGCCCCATCCGGTACGCGTTCTTGCGCATGGCATGCCGGCGTGTGTCGTCCCGGAGCAGGCTGATCACTTCCCGGGCGATGGCCGGAGCATTGGCGAACGGAACCAGTACGCCGCGGTCGTCGGCTAACAATTCCGCGGCGTGCCAATAGGGCGTCGAAACCACCGCTTTGCCCGCCCCAAACGTGTAGGCCAGCGTGCCGGATGTGATCTGCGCTTCGTTCAGGTAGGGGGTGATGTAGAGGTCGGCGGCGCCGATAAACTCCTTGAGATTCTCCAACTCGACGAAGTCGTTATAGAAAATGACGTTCTTCTCCACCTTGTTCTTCTTGGCGAGCATTTCCAGGCTGACGCGATACGCTTCGCCATGCTCCCGCAGTTCGTTGGGATGGGTGGCGCCCAGAACGATATAAACCACCTCGGGAAACTCGGCTACGATTTCCGGCAGAGCGTTCAGCACGTACTCGATGCCCTTGTTCGGCGAAAGCAATCCGAAGGTGAGCAGTACCACCTTGCCTTCCACCCCGAACTGGTCCTTGAAATAGGTTGGGTCCACGAACCCCACGTCGGGAATACCATGTGCGATCAGATCGATCTTGGCCGTCGGTGCATGGTAAACGTCTTGCAGCATTTGCCGGCCGCGCTCGGTCATGACTACCAGGCGCGTGGAGAGCGAAATTAACTCCTGCATGACGCGCCGTTGATCCGTTCTCGGTTCTCGCAAAACGGTGTGAAGCGTTGTGACAACCGGCATTCTCAATTCGCGCAGAAAGGCAAGAATATGACTGCCCGCGGGTCCTCCGAAAATGCCGAATTCGTGCTGTAAGCAGACGATGTCAACGTTGCTGATGTTGAGGAAATCCGCTGCTCGGATATAGGACGACAAGTCCTGCTCCTCAATCTCAAAGTGAACTACTTCCGGATACTCGTAGCCGCCTTTGATGTCATTCACGGATACCGCGAAACAGTCGCTTTGCGGATGCGCGGTCTGGACCGCGGCCAGCAGGTCGGTGGTGAAGGTGGCGATGCCGCACTTGCGCGGCAAATGGTCGCCGACGAACGCGATTTTACGAACTTTAGAGGTTTGTTGCATCAGATTTTCCTTTACCCACGGCTTCCTCGGTGACGCTGACCGAAACATCCATGCCCAGGAAGGACGAAGCCTTTCCGATGAAGGTTCCCCACAGCGGCAGCACGTGCGTGTGATCCCAAGCCACGGCGACGCGGATCAGATTGCGATTGCCGACAATGCTATTGGTTGGATCGAAGTCGATCCAGCCGGCGCCTGGCAGGTAAACCTGCATCCAGGCGTGCGTGGCGCCCCCGCCGACGGTCCCGGCGTCATCCGCGCCGGGAATGAAGATGTACCCGCTGACGAAGCGAGCGGCCAAACCGAGGGAACGCGCTGCTTCCATCATAAGCACAGCGAAGTCCCGGCAACTGCCGTGCCGAGTTTCGAGCGTCTCAGTGGGGTTCTGGACGCCCTTCTGAGTTCGCCTCTTGTAAACGAAGTCCTGCTTGATGGCGAGAGTCATCCGCCGTAGTAGATCCAGGGTGCCGGTGGTCCCGGAGGGATTGAGGAACGTGCGGACCCAATGCTTCACCTCTTCGCTCGGATAGTGCTCGACCAACGCGCGGTTTAGGTTAGGAAGCTCTTCCTCGGAGTAGCTAAACGGATAACGCTCCGCAAATTCCTCCAGCGGATAATCGGGCAGCGAGGTTTCGTAGTGCTCCAGCGTAACGACGCTTTCAAAACGCAACTCGTGAGTGGATCCGGCAAAGGTAGCCACGCCCACCGAGTTATCGAACACGTCGTGAAGGAAGCGAAGATGAGCCGGCAGCGGCGTGATCTCCAGGCGCGCCTTGAGAAGCCTCAGGTCGTGACTTTCTCTTGGACGAAACATCATGCGGTGCTCCCCCAGCACCACTGGTTCCGAGTAGCGATACGTCGTGATATGTCGAACGGTGAGAAGGCGCATCTTCTAAAGTTAGGTTCCCGGGAAGCTAGGCTTCGCGGGTTAACGAACCTGTGCCACGCTTTCCGCGATCTCGTCTGTCCAAACTTGAAAGCTCTCCAGAGTATTGGGGCCGAACGTAGTGGCGATGGCGACATCCGCCGCGTCGCGGCCTCGCGCGATGAGCACGCGCCCTATCCTTGGCACGTTGTTCCGCGCATCGAAGGTGTGCCAGGCGCCCTCCAGATACACTTCGAACCACGCCGCGAAATCCATCACGCCATAGGGCGGCGGCATGCCGATGTCCCCCAGGTATCCGGTGCAATAGCGCGCGGGAATGTTCATACAACGGCAGAGCGCGATCCCGAGGTGCGCATAGTCCCGGCAGACTCCCGTCCGCTCGTTGTACGCCTGCCAAGCGGTTCGAGTGGGGCGCGCGTTCTGATAGTTGAAGGCGATATGGTTGTGGACAAAATCGCAGATCGCCTGTACGCGCGGCCACCCTGGCAGCGACTGGCCAAACCGCGCCCACGCCGCCTCCGTCAGCAGGTCGGTTTCGCAATACCGGCTGCCCAACAGAAACACGAGCGTGTCTTCCGGCAAATCCTGCAAGGCGTGCTGTCGGGCAAAAGGCGACAATCGATCCGGTTGCGCGGAGTCTCTGACTACTCCCCTTCCTTTCAGCCGAATTCTACCGCTGGGCGCCACGATGCGGCTGCACCAATTACCAAAACCGTCGCGATACGCGGTAACGTGGGTCGCCGGATCGGTGGTCAATAGATCGGGCGTGACAATATCCGAGGCGCGCGAATAATGCACGTTGAGCATCAGGATCATCGGCGTCTCCTGCGGGCAGTTGAACACTAATTCATAGCCGACCTGAATCAGCATGCGGTTTACCTTCCTCAACCGAGCGGCCCTGTCCAACGAGCCACCACGACGGCCATGCTGATAACGACCGCAATGGCCGCCGCGGAGCCGATGAAGCGCCACAGCAACCGCCGGGGCTCGGCTTTCATAAAGCAACCCGCACTCGGATCGCCACACTTCGCCGCAGACTCCATGCGCAGACTTCCGCGCTGATGGCGAATGCGCACCAGACCTGCCAGTGCGACAGGAAGCCGCCCGCAATAAAGAAGGCGCTGGTCCAACCGGCATCCACGCCGAACCGCCAGGCGGCAACGGCGCCTGCCGTGACAGCCATTGGCGTCATCAGAAGCCCCAACAATGAACAGGCCTGCCTGTAGCGCAGCTGGGAGATTGCCTCCAGCCAGTCGATCGGCATCACTTGACAGAGAGCCGTCATTTTCATTTTCATCGCGTTCCTTCCTTTACGTAATCAAACCATCTTTCTCGGTCAGGATCTGGCGCAGAAACCATTCGTGCTTTTCATGCAGACGGACGGTTTTTGAGAACAGGTCCACCGTGCCGGGATCGTTGCATTCGCCGGCTACCCGCGCAGCGTCGCGCATATCCGAAATCACGGGCAGCAGATTGTCACGAGCTTCGGAGACCATCGCCTTCATCGTTTGGCCGGAGCGGGCGGGCCTGATTCTCGACATATCGAGCAACACGCGATAGTCGGAGACCGGATTCTCGCCGATGATCCTCAAACGCTCCGCCAACTCGTCGATGGTCGCCAGCACACTATTAGCGAGATCACCGAAGAACAAATGCATGTCGCCGAATAACGGCCCATAAGTCTGCCAGTGATAGTGCTTGTAGTTGGCGTAAAGGATGAAGGCATTCGCAACCTGCTTTTGCAAATGCCCTGCAACCAAATCACTAGCGCCTTTCCCTGGCGGCCCCGATTGAGCTACCGCAAGCTTGGGAGCAATCATCGAACTGCCACCGGCTGACCGATTTCGACACCGATGATTTCGCCCGAAACAACCAGTTCCACGCGCCGATTCTGTTGGCGGCCCGCAGCCGTATCATTCGAAGCAACCGGCTGGCTTTTTCCAAAGCCTTGCGAAGTCACCGACGTGCCCACCACGCCCTCCTTCGTCAGGTAGTCGCGCACTGCCATGCCGCGATCTTCGGAGAGCTTCTGATTGTAGTCGTCGCTGCCGACGCTGTCGGTATAACCTTCCACGGCGAGTCTCAAACCCGGATGGCCCGAGATGATTCCCGCGACTTTGGCGAGCTTTTCGCGAGCAGCCGGCCGCAGTGTGTGCTTCGCTGTGTCGAACAGCACGTCCGACATATTGACGATCAGACCACGCGCGGTATCCCGAGTCTCGAGAATTGCGTTGAATTGCAGCAGCAAATCGGCGCGAAGTTGCGTCCGCTCGGCGTCGGCTTGGGCCTTTTCTTTAGCAGCTCGCTCCAGGTCGGCTTGCGCGGCGATTCTCTGAGCCTCGTTCTCCTGTTTCAGGCGATCCGTTTCGGTGTTGGCCGCCACCAGCTTCGCGTCGTTTTCTTGTTTCAGCCGATCGGCTTCGGTGTTGGCCGCGACGAGCTTCGCGTCGTTTTCTTGTTTCAGCCGATCCGCTTCGGTTTGCGAGGCCAGATTCCGGGCGTCGTTTTCGCGCCTCAGGCGATCTGCTTCAGTGCGAGCGGCGGCGGCTTCCGCATCGGTTTCGCGCTTCACACGCTCGGCGCTCTCCGTGGCCGTCAGTCGCGCTTGTTCCGCTTCTCGCGTCACACGATCCGCCTCCGACAGCGCGGCGGCTTCGCGTTCGGCGCCCACGCGGCGCTCGGTCGCGAGCTGCTCTTCTTCGATCTTCTTTACAGTGATGATCCGGGCGTCCTCCGCCATTTGAACAGCTTCACGCGCCACCGTGCCGATCGGTTTCTTGCCGGCCTTCCCGATCAGATAGCCTTCGGCATTCTCAAGACCGACAACCGCTTTTTGAAACGTGTCGTTGGCATACTGCTCCGCGCCGGTCCAGCGCGCGATCTCGACCGCGTTACGCGCCTCGTAAAGCTCTAACGGCACTTTCGAGTTCAGCTCTCTCGGATGAATATCGCCCGGCTTCACATTCAGGACATATTGCCCTCTCTGCAACAGCTCGTATTTCGCATCCACTTCTTCGATGGTCCCGGTGGTGTCATTCCTAACGAAATTCTCCATCACCACTACGTCGCTTGGTTGCGTGACGGCGAAATACGGCTCGGCGGTGACGATCAACCCGAAGGATTGCAGTTCGGTGGTCGCGTCCAATTTAGTTTTGCCGCTGTTATTGAGGAGTACTTCGCCGATGTTCGTCGCGCGCCCTTCCGGCGTGATGGCCCACATGACGTATGTGAGATACTCGTGGCCGAATTGCGTGGCCGGCCCCAGCTTCTCCATTTCCGCATCGATCTTGATAACGCCTTGCTCGCTCTGTACCTTCGCTTCACCGCGAGCTTCTGGCATCAACGCCGTCCCGCGGAAGCCAATCCTGGTCGATCCGCTGCGGTGGTTGTAGTTGATGGCTTTGGTGGTTCTGGCCACCACGGTGACGCGATAGATCGGAGTAGCGCCGACGTTTTCAATGGGTTGTTGCGTCGGATTCGGCGCTTGCGGCGCCTGCGCCAGAGCTGCCGGGCCGAGCGCGAATCCGCACATGGTCAGGAATAAGCTTGTGAATTTCATCTTTCTGTAACCTCGATCCTTTTTGCGACGTTGGGAGATCTGCACGGGACGAGCCGCAGGCCTTCTGCGGGATCTGTTGAGTCTGTTCGCTTCCGGGAGGCGTTTCGCTAACCGTATTTGGTCAGTTGACCGAGTATGGTCAGGTCAAAACAAGCGCCGTAGAGATATCGTTGCGAAGCAGTTCTAACGGCTGGATGTCGTTTCCACGTGCTCGTGTCTTGAATATTTGTTCAGCATGGCCAACAACCTCGCCGCTGACTTAGGCATGCCCGCTGCCGACTTCTCGCCGGCCCGATTGGGATGCGTCTGGTTTGGACCCATTCCTGCATTGCGTAGTCTTCGAAGGAGCACAAAAAACATGCTTTGGACAATATTCATCATCCTGTTGGTCATGTGGGCGCTCGGAATGGTGACAGCCTATACGATGGGTGGGATGATTCACCTTTTGCTCTTGCTGGCACTGGTTGTTTTGGTGATCCGCTTATTTCAAGGACGCAGGATCGCGTAGATGTACCGCGGGCTGGTGGGCCAGATGGTGGCCCAACCCGCGTTGCGTGACCCCACCGGCGATGTCCGCACTACCCTCCGCCTCCGCCAAACAGCAGGGTGCTGAAAAAGCAATCTGGCCGCAGATAAACGCCGATGAACACGGATAAGTGTTTTGTTTTTAATCTGCGTTGATCTGCGTTCATCCGTGGCCACCTACGTTTTGGACTTTTTCATCGGCCTGTTAGAGCACTACGGTAATCGCAATTGCTTCACCGGGATATTGACGATTATATAGGTAATATCCGTTGTCAAAGCCCACATAAACATCGTCCGCGGCATACCAGTTGTCCGCCCAATTGGAGGGCCACGGATCCACCATCAGGAACGAATAGCCGCCGTATTGGAAGCGTGGATACCCTCCGACGATGACCGGCTGGCTCTGAATGCGAAACCAATTTCCTATGCCGAAATGGAGACCAGCTTGCGGAATGTAGTATCCGCCGTAGCCGCCGCGTTGCGCCCAAGTGCGGTGATCGGATTGCCAATTCGATGAGCGATCCTGCTGCCAGGAAGCTTGTCCCTGCCAGGCCCCGTCCTGTCGCCAACCGTCCTTCTGTTGCCAGGTGGTGGCCTGCTGCCGGGTGCGCTGAGGTGGGGCGTAATTGGCCTTCAATGGAGAGGGCTTGGCTTGCTGGGCCGGTTGCTGATGCTGCGCCGTCTGGGGACGCGGTGCAGCCGCCTTGGATTGAGCGTGTTGTTGCTGTTGTGGCTTCTGCTGGGGTTGTGTGGCGTGCTGCGTGGCCTGCTGCTTGGGCTGCTGCGCACGCTGTGCCGGCTGGTCGCGGGGTTGTGACTTTTCCTTGGGCTGCTGGGCCAGACGCTTCGCCTGCTGGGCCTGTTGCTTGGGCTGCGGGGCGCGTTGCTGAGGCTGTGCGTGTTGTTGTGGCTCTGCCTTGCCCCCCGGCTTTCCAGAATTGCCCTGTTCCTCATGTTGGGCGTAAACACTGGCGCCCGTTCCAAGCAGCAAGGACAGCGCGGTGAGGCCGATTACCTTATTGAATTTCATTTGTTTCCTCTTTTCCTCTCTTCACCCCGGAACTAGAGTCGAAGTGCAAGATTGCCGTCTGGTGTCGATTGCTTTGCGGCGGGAGACCGATCATCGGCCCGTTCCTCGGCTTCTGACTTGGCGATTCCGTACAGTTCTTGGATGCGCCCGATTAACTGGTCCTTCTTGCCGGCGATGGTTTGGCACTCGTTGTCGGTAAGCCTGCCCCAGCGCTCCCGTGCCGATCCAGCAAGTTGTTTCCACTTGCCCTGGATTCGATTCCAATTCATGCTCGTAGCTCCTCAACGGTGCGTGAGAGCATGTTGCTGGCCCTCCGGGGATTGGCCGCTCGCTGACGCGCGCGGCTCAGAAGGAGGCTACGGAACCGCAACCGTAAGGGAGGCGGCGTGCCGAGGTGCTAGAGGTCTTTGCGCGAGATCTCGAGCTTCCGCATCATGGCGTTCAACGTGGTACGGGGCAATCCCAGGCGGGCGGCTGCCGCGCTGACCACTCCATTCGCTTCCTTGAGAACTCGAATGATGTGATCCCGCTCCACTTCGGCGAGCGAGGCCCCGGAAGGCGCTTCGGGAGCATCGGCCCGGATCTCAGCCAAAGGCGCTCTGAGCGTGGATCCAGGCGAGAGAATGACCGACCTTTCGATGAAATTCTCCAGCTCCCGGACATTCCCAGGCCAAGTCCAGGCCACCAGCGCCTGCATCGTCTCGGAGGGAATCTTATCGATCTGCTTACTCATCTTCGCCGCGTAGGTTTGCGTGAAATGCCTGACCAGCACGGGGATGTCTTCGCGATGCTCGCGCAAGGGCGGTATGGTGATCGGAAAGACCTTCAAGCGGTAGTAAAGATCGCTACGGAACAGCTTGTCGCCCATCATCTGCGTGAGATTGCGGTTGGTGGCCGCCAGCAACCGGACATCGATAGGGATGGTGCGCGTGCCGCCCAGGCGTTCGAATTCCTTCTCCTGTAAAGCGCGCAGCAACTTTGGCTGAAGCTCCAGAGGAATGTCTCCCACCTCGTCCAGGAACAGAGTTCCCTGATGAGCTCTCTCAAAGCGGCCGATCTTCTGCGACAACGCACCGGTGAATGCACCCCGCTCATAACCGAACAGCTCGCTTTCTAAAAGCCCGGTGGGGATGGCAGCGCAGTTCAGTGTGATAAAAGGACGATTGCGCCGGCCGCTGGTTTTGTGGATGGCGCGCGCTATCAGCTCTTTTCCGGTACCGGTTTCGCCCAGCACCAGCACCGTAGCATCGGTGGGCGCCACGATTTCCACCTGCCCCATGACGCGCTTGAGCGCTGCACTGGTGCCGACAATTTCTTCGAATTCACGCGCAGCGCCGGGTTCGCCCGCGATCATCTCGGCACGATCCCGCTCGGTGAGGTTCTGAACGAAAGCAATCCATCGAAAAGGGGACGAAGGCAGTAGCGCGCTCGCCGCCTGAACGCGCACCCGGGTGTCGTCCTTGCGTACGTAGTCCAGTTCAAAAGGCGCGCAGGCGCCGTGCAGCATGCCTTCTTCCTGAGCGTGTTCCTGCAGAGGCAAACATTCGGGCGCCACGATATCCGCCCACCGCAGCGGGCTTCGGGCGAACTCTTCGCGGCTGTATCCGAGCATATCGAGAAATGCGTCGTTCGCCTCATCGATGCGATCGAACTCGCCAGACACGATTCCGGCAATCGCCGGCTCCACTTCCGCGATTCGGTGGCGCACGCTACAATCGCGCACCACTTTAGCGAAACCTTCCAGCTCCATATTCAGGTTCCTATGAGCCGTAGTTAACGAATTGGCCCAGAACCTGGATCCATCCTTTTTCTTATGCCAGGCCTCACTTGCCAGGTGCGTCTCGGCAGGATTATCGAGGCGGGGCGCGGCGTCTTCTAAATAAAGACAGTTGGCATGTTGACCGACGATTTCATCTCTGGTGTAGCCGTAAATGCGTTCGGCTCCCGCGTGCCAGGCAACAATCCTGCTGTCGGAATCCAGTGACAGGAACGCATAGTCCTGGACGTCGGCCGTCGCGTGCTTCTGTCCGGAATCGTCGTTGAGCACCAGGAGATTGCGCCCCGGCAGCACTTCCTTCGCGGCCCCGTGTTGAAGCTTGTTGGGCTGAAGCAGATGTTCGATGGATTGACCGATCATCTTCCTCGTGGAAATTCCGAGCAGCTTGCTCGCGCCGGCGCTAGCCTCCACGCATAGGCCACCGTTGTCCGCGATCAGAATGGGGTCGGACTGGTGTGAGAGAACTGCCCAGAGCAGTAGCTCCAGATCTTTCAGTCCATCTTTCACCAGCCAGCTACTGGTTTCTTGCTCCGAGGCTGCGGAGTACATTGCTTCTCCTTCGCCCCGTCGATCCAGGAAACCGTGTGGTCTAAGAGACAGGCGGTGAGCGCTGAAGGTCTCGAAAACAGCGGAGAGCCGAGATTGGCGGTCGGCCTTATCTTAACACCAATCTCCGAAATTGCAGCAACTGATTGATCGCATTTGGTCACTCGACCTTCTGCGGTCAGTGCGTGTTTCCGTAGTCTCAGCAACTTGCATGGGAATTAGAGAAATTGCCTTAGTGATCGCTTGGGCAGCGAATTGCCTTCTTTCGGTGTTGAGGAGTAATACAAATGCCTTTGATCAATCTGGTGTTTGCGCTGATCGTGGTCGGGATGGCGCTATGGCTGGTGAACCGCTACATACCGATGGCCTCCAGCATCAAGACCATTCTGAATGTCGTCGTGGTGGTTGCGGTTGGAGTTTTTGTCTTGAAGTCCGCCGGACTTTGGGGCGACGTAACGAGCTTCCGAATCGGGCACTGAGGGGTTGTATCGATCCGTTTTATGAAGAAAAAAGACGACCCGAGCTTCGATCTCAAAGCCTTCCTGGCCGGACCCGGCAAAGGAAGAACCCTGGGCGACCACGCCAAGAACCACAAGATCTTCCTGCAAGGCGACCCCGCGGATGCCGTCTTCTATATCCAGAAAGGCAAGATCAAGCTTACCGTGGTGTCCAAGCAGGGCAAGGAAGCCGTGGTCGCCATTTTAGGGGCTAGTGACTTTTTTGGCGAGGGATGCCTGGCTGGCCAGCCTTTGCGCATGGCCAGCGCCACCACCATGTCGGACTGTTCGATCCTGCGGCTGGAAAAAACGGGCGTCGTTCACCTGCTCCATGAACAGCCGGTGTTCTCCGAGCTATTGCTGCATCATCTTCTCTCCCGCAACATCCGAATTGAAGAGGACCTGGTGGACCAGCTGTTCAACTCCAGCGAAAAGCGGCTGGCGCGGGTCCTGCTCCTGCTGGCCAATTTCGGGAAGGAAGGCAAACCCGAGCTAGTCATTCCCAAGGTAAGCCAGGAGACACTGGCGGAGATCGTCGGCACCACTCGCTCCAGAGTCAGCTTCTTCATGAATCGGTTCCGTAAACTGGGATTCATCCAATACAACGGTAAATACGATAGCGGCCTGGAAGTTCACAGCTCCCTGCTCAACGTCATCCTACATGACTAGCGGCTCCGGGCTGATGAGCAATTTTGACCAGATTCGGTCCCGACAATCGTTGACAATCGATAGCTACGGCGCTCTCCCTAGAAAGGGACTTGTCCCCGATGGCTTCCGCACGTACTAGCTTGATTGAGACCAGCTTGGTGGAGCAGCTTGCTCGCGCTGAGCGTTCCTCCATTTTGGAGTGGATGTTCGAACAGCTTCCCGACGCCAAGGTATTGTGCGATCGGAACCAGCAAATTCTCGCTGTCAATCGCGCCGCCGAACGCATCCTCGGCATGGCGTCGCAGGATATCATCGGCGAGAACCTCCCGGCTATTCTCCAGAGCGATCTGCCTCAATATGATCTGGATCAACGGCGATCCGGGGATCCTGGATTGCCAAGCGGCACCTTCACACTGCGCTCCAGGAACGGGCGAAATCGCACGGTGGTGATCCGAACTACTCCAATCTGTGACGATGCCAATGCTATCCAGGGCACGGTCACAACCATCCAGGAGCTCTCGGAGGAAGCGCGGCCCGCCGAGCGCCGCATCATAGCCGCATCGCAGGCTATGCTCGACTTGCTTGGCCTTGTCAGCAAGGTAGCAGCCAGCGAGGTGACTTGCGTTCTTCTGCAGGGCGAGAATGGCACCGGCAAGGATCTCATCGCGGAGGCGCTGCACGGTCAGAGCTCCAGGCAATCCCAGCCATTCTTGGCTGTCAATTGCGCCGCGATTCCCGAAAATCTGCTGGAAAGCGAGCTTTTTGGCTACGAGAAAGGCGCCTTCACCGACGCACGGACACAGAAGCACGGGTTGTTGGAGCTGGCCGATCAGGGAACCTTGTTCCTGGACGAAATCGGCGAGTTGCCCTTTTCGCTGCAAGCCAAGCTGTTGCGGGCAGTGGAAGACCAGACCTTCCGGCGGCTCGGGGGCCTGAAAGACATCCACGTGAACATCCGCATCATCGCCGCCACCAATACCGACCTCAGCGTAGCGGTGCAAGAGGGACAGTTTCGGGAGGACCTGTACTATCGTTTGAACGTCGTTCAGCTGGTGGTCCGAGCGTTACGTGACAGGCGCGACGACATTCTTCCGTTGGCGCGCTTTTTCGTAGAGCGCTACAGCGCTAAGTTCAAGAGGCGCATCGGCGGAATCTCACCGGAAGCAGAGCGTCTCATGCTGGCCTACCATTGGCCGGGCAACGTGCGCGAGCTGCGGAACGCCATTGAGCGCGCGATGATATTCGAAGAAACGTCCTCGATCCAGCCTGGCAGTTTGCAGATCGCGATGACCACCGACGATTCCGGCCTGACACCTCTCGTACCCGCCCGCCCGGGCCCGTCCTCGATCAGCTGCAAGTCAGTCCTGCGTGAGCAGGAGCGTAATTTGGTTATTCAAGCGCTGGAGGAAGCCAGGGGCAACCAGTCCCGTGCGGCACGCTTGTTGTGCGTGAGTCGCGACGTCCTGCGTTACAAAATCAAAAAGTTCCACCTGTCCGGCCCTCGGACCTAGCCGTCCATGGACTAGCGAACCGCGGGCCAGCCGTTGCCGCTATCCGGCGTCACGTTACAAGCGTGAGCAATTCTGAACAGACTGAGCTAAGGCGAATCCCCGATACTCTAGTTGCTCCCCGTTTGTAGCTTATGACTGAGCCGCAAGGAGGCCGCAGGCCATGGCCGACAACAGACACCGTGGAACAATTCTGGTGGTGGACGACAATGCGGACATCCGCGGTCTGGCTAAAAGGATCTTGGAGATTGCCGGATACGCCGTAATCACGGCCGCCGATGGCGCAGAAGCGCTCCAATGCTATGAAAGGCATAAGTCTTGTATCGTGCTCCTGCTCACCGACGTCGTGATGCCAAACATAGGTGGTTTCGAGTTGGCCGAGCGTGTTCTAAAGATGGATTCTCAAGTCTCAGTTGTCTTGATGTCCGGTAACTCCTCGTACAATTACCAGAGCTTGGAATACCTGGCGAAACCATTTCGGCCCACCGAACTGATCGAAACAGTGAACCGAGTGCTGTCTGCGAACGCACAGAATACGGTTGTCCACCACGTCCATTAACCCGTGCCCTCGGGAAAGGTTGATCAGAATGAAAACTACCGCCAAAGCTTTAACAACGGCCGTGCAAGCGGCTCCCAACCAGAACGAGCACCGCTGCCCACGAGTTTACCGCTTAAGAAAATGCTTCGCCGTTGTTCAGTTCGACGCGGGAGCGAAAGGACGAATTGTCTTCTTGCCCCACGGAACGGAGCTGTGCGTGCTGGGATCGTCCCGCTTGGACAAATGTTTGGAAGTCCAGTGGCAGAACCAACGTTATAACATCTTCAAAGTCGACTTGTTGGGCCCCTGGGCTGTCCCAATCGGGGATTCTAGGCCAATCGCGCCCGGACGAGCTGCGATGGCGGCCAGGGCTAGCGCTTAGGCGATGCCGGCTTCCACGCATACATTCTCCAACGTCCTCCCGTTCCGGGAACCTCTGAGCGTTATCGCAGGCGGCCGGAACGTTCCAGCGGAACGCCGGGAAAAGTTTCGCTATCGTCTGAACCTGAGCGTTCGCTTTGGCTCTTCTGGCGCGGGTTCCAGTTTGTCTGGCGAGGGAACGATCGTCAACATGAGCAGTGGCGGAGCCCTCATCGCTTCCGGCGACCAACCGCTGGTGGGAGAGCTGGTGGAGATGAGGATTGAATGGCCCTCGCTGCTGGATGGAAGGATTCCTCTGCAGCTCATAGTGCTGGGCCGGATCCTGCGGCGGGGGCCATCACGATTCGCCGCCGCATTTGAGCGGCACGAATTCCGTACCATGCAGCGTTCCGGCCAATCATCGCTCCGCTTGGAGTAAGCTTTCCGACCTCATTTGGTCATCTGACACAATGCGGTCAGCCGCTCGCGCCGAAACATCCTTCCCTGAAGCGTTCCCATGCTGTGATTGCCGCCTGAAACGGGATCCGTCCCGAACGGATGGCGCCTTGCTCCTCTAGTACCCGTGGGAACCGCTCACAAATTCTGAATCGGAAGAAGGAATACGAAATGAATTTATCAAAAGCAGCACCCGGCGTACTTTGTGCGGCGGTCATCGCTGCGGCATTCTCTCCCAGCGTCAAGGCCGACGACTGGAACCAGAAGACCGTGATCACGTTCAACCAGCCGGTGGAGACCCCAGGCGTTCACATGAAGGGATGGGCCGTATTGCCTGCCGGCACCTATGTTTTCAAGCTATTGGGCTCTCCGTCCGACCGCCACATCGTCCAGATCTTCAACCAGGACGAGACGGTGGTCTATGCCACCGTCCTGGCAGTCCCCAACTATCGTCTCAAGGCTACCAGCAAGACCGTGCTGACCTTCAGAGAGACGCCGCCCGGCGAGCCGGACGTGCTGCGGGCCTGGTTCTATCCCGGCAAAAACTTTGGTGAGGAGTTTGTATATCCGAAGCAAAGAGCTTTAGCGCTGGCCAAAGTAACCAATTCGCCGGTTCTCTACACACCGGCCGAGATTCCAGTGGAGGTCGTAGCGCCGATCACGTCTCCCGAGGAGCCGTTGGTTTTGACGTTAAAACAGGCGCCGGTCCTGGCAGTGCAGCCGAGCGGCGAAGACGTTGAGATAGCCCAGGTAGTGACTCCGCCGCCGGCCGAAGCGCTGGTAGCGAATGAAGCTCCGGCGGCTGAGCTTCCGAAAACCGCAAGTCCGATGCCGCTGATCGGGTTGTTGGGCTTGCTGGCTCTAGGCGCAGCTTTCAGCCTGAAACTCGTCCGCGCCCGAGCATTATAACGACGGATCAAGGTCCTGCCTCCCCGGCGCGCCAGATTATGAATGGGCCGGGGCGTGCTGAGAGAAGTAGCTAATATGCGACGAAGAATTACCCCGATATTGGAGGCTCGAATGCGTGGTTCCCACCTGGAGGGGGAGGACTGCTATCAGACCAAGGCGCGGGGCATGGCAGTGCTCACTACACCGCTGCTGAATAAGGGCACAGCTTTCACCTCGGAGGAGCGGGAAGAGTTAGGCCTCACCGGCCTGCTCCCGCCGGTGATCAGCACCTTGATGGCGCAAGTGAAGGCAGCCTATGCTCAGTACCAGCGCCTTCCAGATGCGCTCAATAAGAACATCTACCTGACTGCTCTGCATGACCGCAACGAGGTGTTGTTCTACCGCTTGCTTTCGGGGCACCTGCGCGAGATGATCCCGATCGTCAACGATCTAACGGTGGGCATGGCGATGCAGCAGTATCACCACGAGTGCCGCCGTCCACGCGGTGTGTACCTCTCCATCGACCATATTGGCGGGATCGAAGCTGCGTTTGCGAACCTTGGCGCCGGACCCGAAGATATCGACTTAATCCTCGCCACCGACGCCGAACAAATTCTGGGACTGGGCGATTGGGGCGTGGGCGGCATCGAAATCTCGATCGGCAAGCTGGCGATTTATACCGCGGCGGGCGGCATCGATCCCACGCGTGTCATCCCCGTGATGCTGGATGTCGGCACCAATCGGGAGAGCTTGCTCAAAGATCCGATGTACGTCGGGAACCGGCATGCGCGCGTCCGAGGAGAGCGCTACGACGCTTTCATCGACGCCTACGTCGAGACCGTGACCAAGTTATTCCCGAATGCTCTACTACAGTGGGAAGACTTCGCGCCCGGGAACGGACGCCGCATCCTGGAGAAATATCGCGATCGGATCAGCACCTTCAACGACGATATGCAGGGCACCGGCACGATCACGCTGGCGGCGGCGGTTTCAGCCCTGCGCGTCTGCGGATCGCCCATGCGGAACCAACGCGTGGTGATCCTTGGCGCAGGAACGGCGGGCTTGGGAATTGCCGACAAGATCTGCAATGCCATGGCCCGCGAAGGGCTGTCGAAGGAAGAGGCCGTCGCGCGCTTCTGGCTGGTGGACGAGGCCGGCCTGTTGGTCGATGACATGGGCGATCGCGTCCATGACTATCAGGGGGCCTACACGCGTCCCAATGAGGAAGTGAAGCGCTGGAAACGCAACGGCTCTGATGGAACCATCGACTTGGCCGCAGTGGTGCATCAAGTGCGCCCCACCATGCTCATCGGCGCTTCCACGGCCGCCGGCGCGTTTACCGAAGCCATCGTCCGGGAAATGGCCAAGCATTGCGAAAGGCCCATTGTCTTTCCGCTTTCTAACCCAGCCCCGATGGTTGAAGCCACGCCGGCCGATCTGATTGCCTGGACGGAGGGCCGGGCGCTGATAGCCACTGGCAGCGCGTTCCAACCGGTGACTTACCGGGGAGTGACGTATGTTATCGGCCAGGTCAACAACGCGATGTTGTATCCCGGCCTGTGTCTGGGCGCTATCGTCTCTCGTGCCCGCCGCATCAGCGACAACATGTTTGCCGCCGCAGCGAACGCGGTATCCAGCCTGGTTGCCGTGCGCTTGCCTGGAGCGTCACTGCTGCCGCATGTCGACGATTTGCGCATTGTTTCACTCACCGTTGCCGTTGCTGTTGCCGAAGCAGCCGTCGAGGACGGTTTGGCGCGCGTAACATTCAAGGACATTGTCCAGCAAGTGGGAGACGCGATGTGGGAGCCGGAATATCGCGAGATCCGAGCAGTTTGAAATCAATCAGGGCCGGGAGGCCTGAACTTATGAAAATTCGTCCGTTATATGACCGCGTTGTAATCAAGCGAGTCGAAGAAAAAGGAGACGCCTTGCGTGGCGGCCTGTATATCCCCGATTCCGCGAAAGAAAAGCCCCAGGAAGGCGAAGTGCTTGCCATTGGGAAAGGCAAGCGCCTGGAAGATGGCACAGTGGTGGCCCTGGACGTTCAGGTGGGCGACCGTATCCTGTTCGGAAAGTATTCCGGCAGCGATATCACGATCGAAGGCACCGAATGCATGATCATGCGCGAGGACGAAATCCTCGCTGTTCTGGACCAGCAGCCGACAGCTGCGACGAAATTGGACCAGCAGCCGGTGGCTGCAAAGAAAGCGAGCTAGCAAATGGCAAAACAAATTATCTACGCGGACCATTCGCGGCAGGCCATCCTGCGCGGGGTGAATCAACTGGCTGACGCGGTGAAGGTCACCTTGGGCCCCAAGGGCCGCAATGTCGTGCTGGAGAAAAAGTTTGGCGGACCCACCATCACCAAAGACGGCGTGACCGTAGCCAAGGAGGTTGAGCTCTCCGACCCGCTCGAAAACATGGGAGCGCAAATGGTGCGCGAGGTAGCTTCGAAAACGTCGGATGTGGCCGGCGACGGCACTACCACTGCGACGGTGCTGGCGCAAGTTATTTATCGAGAGGGCGTCAAGGCCGTAACTTCCGGCGTGAATCCGATGGCCATGAAGCGCGGCATCGACAAAGCTGTGAAGATCGCCGTAGAAGAGGTTCAGAAAATGTCCAAGCCGGTCTCCGGTGAGATGATCGCCCAGGTGGGCAGCATTTCAGCCAACAGCGATGAGACCATCGGAAACATTATTGCCGAAGCGATGAAGAAGGTGGGCAAAGACGGCGTTATCACCGTCGAAGAGGCGAAGACCATGGTGACGGAACTGGTCACCGTGGAAGGCATGCAGTTCGATCGCGGCTACCTCTCTCCGTACTTCGTCACCGATTCCGAGCGGATGGAAGTGGTGCTCGACGATCCTTATATTCTGATTCACGAGAAGAAGATCTCCAGCATGAAGGACATCCTTCCGTTGCTCGAACAGATTGCCCGCTCGGGCCACCCGCTATTGATCGTCGCCGAAGATGTGGAAGGCGAAGCGCTGGCAACTTTGGTAGTGAATAAGTTGCGAGGGACTCTGGCCGTTTGCGCGGTGAAGGCTCCGGGCTTCGGAGATCGCCGCAAATCGCTGCTGGAAGATATCGCCATCCTTACGGCGGGCAAGTCGCTGGTGGAAGAGACCGGCGTGAAGCTGGAAAGCGTAAAGCTGGAAGATCTGGGCCAGGCCAAGCGCGTCACCATCGACAAGGAAATCACCACCATCATCGACGGCGCCGGAGAATCCAAGGCCATCCAAGGCCGCATCAAGCAATTGCGCTCGCAGATTGAGGAGACCACCTCCGATTACGACAAGGAGAAATTGCAGGAGCGTCTGGCGAAGCTGGCCGGCGGCGTTGCGATCATCAAGGTCGGCGCCGCCACCGAGACCGAAATGAAGGAGAAGAAGGCTCGCGTCGAGGACGCGATGCACGCCACGCGCGCCGCGGTGGATGAAGGCATTGTGGCTGGCGGCGGGGTGGCGCTCCTGCGGGCGGCTAAAGCGCTGGCGGATCACAAACTGGACGGCGACGAGCAAATTGGTCTGAACATCATCGCTCGCGCTTGTGAAGAGCCCCTACGCCAGATTGTGCTCAACGCTGGCCTGGAAGGCGCGGTTGTCGTCGAGCACGTGCGCGAGAACAAAGACCCGCACTTCGGCTATAACGCCGCGACAGATAAGTACGAAGACCTGATCGCCGCCGGAGTCATCGATCCTACCAAGGTGACCCGCACCGCACTCCAGAACGCGGCATCCATTGCGTCGCTGATGTTGACAACGGAAGCGATGATCAGCGAGATTCCAGAGCGCAATTCAGGCCAGTTAATGAATCCGAACGGACACGGTGGTTCCGGCATGGATTACTAGGCCAACTCGACCAGCCCAGGGACCGCCGCAAGAGCGACCCTGGGCAGCCACACGACCCCAAAAGGCAATTTTGGCCGCCGATAAACCCCGGATGGGCGGGCTGACCGCCCACTGGCGCGAGGGTCTTTTTGGCCCGCTGTCGAGAAGGGTGAAAGCGTCGTACCCGGGAGGTTGCGTTGCGGGAACGCAGCCGATAACCTTGGAAGTCGCTATGCACACTTTGCCAAACGGTTTGCAGTTGGTTGGCCGCGCGCTCCTCATTGCGTGCGGTATCGGGCTGGCCATGGCCGGAGATTCCGGGAACCAAGAACCAATCCGCTTATCTCTCGAGACTTGCAACAGCCTCCAGAAACTCTCGATACCCGCGTCGGCCATCGGCCTGCCGACCTCGGGCGCCGTCGTCGAGACTGCGGAGATGATTCACGCGTCGGACACCAACGGCGAGTTTTGTAAAGTAACCGGTATTGTCAAACCCCACAACCCCAGTTCGCCGAATCTCGAATTCGAGGTAAACCTCCCGCAGCAGTGGAACCGCCGCGCGTTGCAGATGGGCGGCGGCGGTTACGACGGCTCGCTCGTCACCGGTCTGAGCCCATATTCAAATCAATCACCCGCCAGCGACACGCCTCTCAAGCAGGGCTACGTTACGCTAGGCAGCGATGGCGGGCATAAGGGGAAGGCCGGGTTCGACGGCAGCTTCGGGATGGACGATGAAGCGCTGCTGAATTTCGGAAAACAGTCGGTGAAGAAAACGCATGATGCCGCGATGGCCGTCATCGTAAAGGCCTACGGACAGCGGCCGGTGCGGTTCTACTTTATCGGCGGCTCGCAGGGCGGACATGAAGCGCTGGATGCCGCCGCACGCTATCCGCGGGACTATGACGGCGTGGTGGCGCATTACCCGGCGTACAACGTCACGATGCTGCACCTGGGGTCGCTGAATGTCGGCAAGGCGCTCTACGCCGGCGGAGGCGCCGCGTGGATCAATCCGCAGAAGGTGAAGCTGATCGGAGACGCCGTCTACGCCAAATGCGATGCTCTGGACGGTGCGAAAGATGGAATCATCAGTAACGTCGCCGGATGTAACGCCGCGTTTGACGTGTCGGCGCTGCGCTGCCCGAACGGAGCGGACTCGGGCGACACGTGTCTTTCGGACCCGCAGATCAAGGCGGTTCAAACCATCAATTCCAGCTACAAGCCTGGCTTCGCCATCGCAGGGATGGACGCCTTTCCGAAATGGGCCCTGCTCGAAGGCGCGACATTCCAGGGACCATCGAACTTCGGCCAGGCGCCACAGCCATCGAACCCGCTCTCCGGTAAGGAGCCTCTGCTCTATTCCGCCGGCGATCAGACCGTGAAGTTCATTATCACGCGAGACCCGAAGTACGATCCGATGAAATTCGATCCGAAGCAGTGGCGGCAGCGTATCGCGACGGTGGCCGCCATCATGGATGTGACCGACGTGAGCCTGGACAAATTCCGGGCCAAGGGCGGGAAAATCATCATGACCCACGGCACGGCGGATGATTTCATCACGCCGCATAACTCCATCGAATATTACCAGCGGCAACTTGCCCATTTTGGCCAAGCGCGCCTGGATAGCTTCCTGCGCTTTTACGAAATCCCCGGTTTCGGCCACGGCTTTGGCCGGTTCAACGCGAAGTTCGACAGCCTGGTGGCACTCGAGAATTGGGTCGAAAAAGGGCAGGCACCGAGCGGCTTGGTCGTCATGGACGGCAACAAGGGCGCCAATCGCACCCGGCCTTTGTGCGAATGGCCGGCGTGGCCCAAGTTCACTGGCGCGGCGGGTACGGAGAACTCCGCGGCGAGCTACACCTGTGTTCGTGAATGATCCCTCGGACTCAGTGGCAAGATGCCGAAGCGCGGATCATTGCTTGCTATGCGTCGCGCCACTCGTTCCATGGTGGATTCGAAATCTTCATGGATCGACTCGATGAAAAGCCACTTTCGCAGAAACCCGTGCGGGGTCAATGCTGGGAATTCGGCTTGAATGGAAGCGTGATGCTCGAAGCGGGTACAGACCAAAACCCCATGCCACTTCCAGCGGCCGGATTTCGTTGGCTCAACCAGCAACAGCATCTGACGCTCGAAGAGGTACGCGGCAAGCCCGCCGAACATGCTCTTAGTGAAGAAGGTGGGGTGCTCGGCAAAAGGCTCGAAAATCCACTCATGCTCGAACTTCTTCACTTCAGGTGCTTGAGGGACTGCTCATTTTCCACGCAAAGTTCGTCGAGCAGCTCCGTGTCCACCACGATGCGCTGCTTTAACTGGACGGTCCACGGCTTCGTATAGGCTTTGGGATCGTCCACCGTGACCTCGATGTCGAGGTGCCCAAAGTCCGGACGCCGGATTTGCTCCCGAACTTTCGCGGCTTCCGTCACCACGCTGCCGTTCCAATCGATCCAGGTATCGTCGCGCAGTCCGATGGTGTCGATTACCAGAGTGTCGCCGGACCATTTCCCCGACGAATATCCTTGCAGCGAGGGGTTGGGATCCACTGGCAGCGGCCGTGCGTCCGTGAAGACCTGGCGGTAGCCGGCATTCAGTTCATTGAGCATCACCAAAAGACCCGGCTTGTGGACGAACTTCAGCAAATGCGGCATCCCGTAGGCGCGAATAAAATTATCCGGCCAGCACCGGATGTGGGGATCGTCTTTCGCCAGATTGTCGGTGCGCTCTTTGGCGATTGCCCGAAGCCAAGGCTGATAAGGCAACCCTCCGGGAATATCGATACCGATATTGGACATTTGGCGCGATCCAACGATGGCCTTGGGGTCGCCAGGAGTCTCGATGTCGGGCGAACTTTTGGGATCCCTTGGAGGGGGCAGATCCTTGGGGCTCGACAAGCCGTGCGCGCGGCGATCATAAGGCTCTCCCGTAGTCCAGATTCCGGAAAAGTCGGGTTTGCCATCGGGCATCCGTGGCGCAGGGGCCTGCATGTCCACTTTGCCGTCGGCCTTGCGTGGCACTCCCGCAGTGGGATAGTTCAGCCATTGAGCGGACAAATGACTCGTAACGAGAGCGGCGGTCAGGAGCGCTTTGTGTCGAGAGATTAATAGATACGCCATCCGGGTAAAGCATACACCAACACACCGGCCTATGGCACCGTGAGGAATTTGAGAATCTCTTGCATCAGCCGGTCGCCCTGATCGGTCTCGAAAATAAACTGGGCGTGCGCCGAACCGGGAAGAACCACCAGCTCTTTGGGAGCGGGGGCCTTTTGGAACTGCGCGCGAATCCGGTCCAGTCGCGGCTTGCCGCCCGGGCCGATATCATCGCGACTCACGATGAACAGCTTGCGGCCCTGGAGCGTTTCTGGCGGCCCGTACGCGCCGCGGGCCAGCAGCACAACGCGATCGATCTCGCCCGGCGTGGCCTGGGACAAAGCCCCCGCCGCGGCATCGCCGCCCATGCTGGCGCCCACCACCGACACCACCCGCGCTCCATTCGCATGCAGGTAACGGACGGCGGCCAGGACGTCGAGCGGCGACCCGTAGTCGGCACGAAGGTCGATGGCTAAAACGCGAAATCCAGCCTTCACCAAAGCAGCGGCCTGCTTCTCCCAGCTGCTCTTGTCGAACTGGCCTCCGTGAACCAGAACCACTGCACGATCGGCGGTTCCGTACAGGTCCGCGTGGATGGTCCATCCGTCCAGGGTCCGAAAGGAGACTTGATCCTGTGCGCGGATCGCCGCCGCGAGAACCAGTGCGACAAAAAGCGCTCGCACCGCCGCTATGGCCGTTGAATCATCTCGATGCGATTGCCGGCCGGATCGATCGCGATGCCGATGACGATGCCGGTTTTTCCGAACGGACGCGGATCGCCGGCCATCGAGCCTCCGGCGGCCTTAATGGCGGCCACAGTCGCAGTCATGTCCTTCACGTTGAGGATCACATGGGCGATCGGGTCCTTGATGTCGTCCGAATCGCGATGCATGATCACGATCGGTTCGCTCTTGTTAGCTTTGGCGGCGTCGGCCGTAGCACCGAAGTTCACAAAGACTTCCGGCCCCCCGGGCGCATTGATCCGGTTGACCTCCTGCATGCCGAACGCGCTTTGATAAAACTTCGCCAACGCGACGGAGTCCTTCGCGCCAATTCGCACCGAGTTCAGCGTCACTTGGGCCAGCGCGGCGCTCGCAAGCAGCAGCAGGGAGGATAAGGCTATCGAGGTTGTGTAAGCGTTCTTCATCGAATTAGGACTAGTGGATTTTGGCGAGCATTTCCGACGTGGCGTCGGCAACGCGGCTGAACTGGTCGGGCCCGATATCTGAGATATTGGCGACCACAGACCGGTCCACGCTGACCAGGAACGTATTGGCGACGGCCGGATTCAGGTTGTAAACGCGCACCGCGGCATCCTTCGGTCCTTTCCTGAAGTACGTCAAAGGAATTTCGAGATGGGCGCTGCGGCTCAGGTCTTCCAGCCACTGCTTGGAGCTTTCACCGGCGATGACCATCGCAACCGCCTTAAAGCCACGGGATTTGTTCTTCAGATACAGGTCATTCAATTCAATGATCTCTTTTGCGGTGTCGTCCGAGGTATCGCGGAAAAACGCCAGGACATCCGGCGCCTTGTCGTAATCGCAGACGTAACAGATGAGTTGCCCTTTATAAGGTCCGGTGACGTCGGAGACAGGAATCGACATCGTGGTAGCGCCGATCGCAGGGCCGGAGACAACATCAGCCGCAGGCGCGAGCGCGGCGAGGAGAAGCGGAATGAACAGGAGCTGGCTTTTCATCCCTTGGAACCTTTCTCGTCTTCCTTGCTTTCCGTTTTGTACTTCAACTCAAGCCACTTAAACCAACCGTCTTTGAGAACCTTCACCTTGCGATAACCAAGCAGGCTGAGCTGGCGCGCCACTTCCTTGGAGTCGTCATCATCTTTGCAGGCGCAATAGACCACCAGCGTTTTTTCGCGAGACAGGTCCGCGGGCGGAGTAATGTTTTTGGAGTAAGGCAGGTTCACGGCGCCAGGAATGTGCTCCTCTTCAAAGATGGGCGGAGCGGCCGTGTCGACTATCACGATGTCCTTGGAATGTTCGTCGATAGCCTTCTTCAAGTCCTGCGGCGAGATGAAATCGGGGACGTAGACATAGCCCTCCACGCATTCGCCATCGACGAAAGTTCCTTTGCAATCCTGGGCCAAAGCGGATGCCGGCGCGAGGAGACCGAGCAACAACACCGGGGCGAGCAACGCGTAGGATGAGTTCAGTCTCATGGAACCTCCTGTATCTATTAGAACAACTATTGAAGCAGGGCGGCGATTTCACGCTCCACTTGCTCCCTGGCCGTGAGACCGTCATGCCTCGCGCAGATCCGGCCGTCGCGCGCGATGACGAAAGACGTCGGAAGCGGGAGCTCTCCAAAGGCCGGCTTGAGGTCTTCCTCCCGCCCGGCCCCGAGCAGAATCGGATAGTTCATCCCGATTTGCGCGACGTACCGTTTCACGTCAGCGAGGTCATCAGCATCATCCATAGAAACGCCGATCACCACCAGACCTCGCGATTTATAAGCGTTATACAACTCGATGAACCCCGGAATCTCCTTGCGGCAAGGCGGGCACCAAGTGGCCCAAAAGTCGAGCAAAACTACCTTGCCCTTGTAATCGGACAAGGTGACGGACTTTCCATGGATGTCCTTGAACGTGAAGTTGAGATTCGCGACTTTCGCATCGGCCCCGCAGGCTCCCTGCAGTGCAGGGCCGCACCACAAGGCCAACGCGATCGCGATACCTGCCGCCGTTCTCATCTCCAATCGTCGACCTTGACGCTCTTAGTGTAAGCGCATTCATTCACGCTCCACCGGATATTGCCGCTTCCGCCGACCACAACCACGCTGACGTTATTCAGATATGGAATGGGCGCGTCACCGGGAAGTTTCAACCAGGTGGCGTATGGTTCCTGTCCAGCGCGGGCCGGCCCCAGCTTGTAGTTGATGACCTCCTGATCGAGCCAGTAATGGTCCTTGGGAATGGTCACGTTGTCTTTCACCCACTGGATCAGCTTTTCCTTGGTGTCGAAGCCGAACCGAAGCAAGGGCGGCGTCACCGAGGGATCGATCAGCAGCAGCTTGCCGCCGCGCTGGGGAGAGCCGAGGCCGCCGATGAACCTCTTCAACGTGTATTGCCAATCCTCGTCCTGCAGCACCATCATTGTGTTTTGACTTTGGCAACCGCTGAAGGTGCTGACTACGTTGTCGTCCGGCTGGAACCCCTTCTGCACGCTGAGCGGTTTCCAACCCGCGGGCAGGCCGGCGACGTTTTCCGCGAATACGGCCGGAACGTCTGACATCGGATTCCCTTGCACGCCCTCGTAGGTGTGGCCCGGGACCGATCCTCCGGTGGCGTTCATCGACAACAGGCTCCACGCGCGACCGATGAGGGCGCCCGCGTTGTTGTAGAGTCCCAGTGCGCCGGTGCTGGAATTTAGGTCCAGTTCGTTCACGATCTTGCCGTTGAAAACCGCCATCGCCGCCATCGACGAAGTGGAGCTGGAGTGCGCGTCGGTTTGTGAGGCGGCCAGCGCCAGGATGGCCGGGAACATTTCGGGTTTCGCACCCGCCATCACAGCGTTGATGGCGACCGTCTCCACGGTGTATTGCCACGCCTCCCTTTCCCCCGTTACCCGCATCTTTCCGACGATTTCGTCCGGCTTGTGATGGGTGGCTTTGAGCATCGCCTGGACCCGCTCTTCGGTAGGCATGATGATGGGAAGCTGGTCTGTCCAGAAACGCTCATCGAAGTATTTCTGGATATTGTCGGATGTATCGGGTCCGATAAATCGCTTTTTCTCGCGCTGGACAAGGCCGGTCTTTTGCTCCTCTTCATTCAGCGGGCGAGTCAAATCGCTTACGATTTCCGCCATGAAAGGCTGTTTGGTGACGGGATCGTCACCGGCTATGTATGCGTCCAGCTCCTTGCGCGTCTTTCCTCCCACGGGCGTATGCGTGAAGGCGAGCCGGAGCGCCGGCATTCCTTCTTCATAGGCCTTGTCGTGAACCAGATCGACTAAAGCATCGATGATAACGCCTACCGCGGGGATCCGATAATTCGCTTCCACTTCCGCAACATGGCCGACGACCGCCGGCGCGCAGGTGCTTCAATGGCCTATGGCCATGACCATCAGGCCGTTGACGGATTTGATTTCCTTCCACAAATCGGGGTCGTCGGCGGCATACGATCCCTTCTTCTCCCGGAAGACGGTCTTGACGTCGGGCATGTGAACGGCCATCCAGGCCTGCATCTGCTGCAGAAACTTGTCGCCGCCATCGAAGGTTTCATCCACCAGGTAGACTGTCTTGCCCGAAAGACTCGCGGGACGCGGCGCCATGGCGCGGCGCTCGATGGGCGGTGGATTGCCGGTTGGATTCAGAACCGTATATAGAGGTTGCTCGGCGGCCGCGGCCGTGCCGGCGCAGGCGATTGCGAGGCCGAAAAGACCAAACTTGGTGACATTCCGGGGAACGTTTTGTACGAGTCTTGTTAGCGACACGGCCACTCTCCTTATCCTTCCGAATTCTATATGGCCACTGACCGCTACGCAACCGTTGGATCGGGAGAGGCGGGCTCCCCCGCCCCTCACTTTTGGCTCTCGCCTCTACTACCAGACTGTGCCCGGCGTCCAGGAGACGCCCCGTAGTACCTCGCCGTCGCCTGCCGTTCTCAGTGTGAAAAAGCTCTCCGAAGCCGGAAGAGTGGTGGCGCTCAGTTTATCTGTGATTGCAACCAGCTTGTTCGGATCGGCGCCCTGGTCGCCGCTTCCGCTGATGGTGGAGGTGATCGCGTAGATGGTCGCGGTCCCGTCGAAACCTACGTTGCCAGTGATATTGCGAAGGCCGTCGGTGGCCGGCGCCCACGGAAAAGTCGATCCTCCGGCTCCGGAATTATTTCCGGTTGGATAACCAGGAACGTCGTACGGTACACCCAGGTTTAAGCCGTTCGTTAAAGTATAAGCGAGCTGCCATTCGCCCGCGCTGGAGTTAAATATCCACTTTTGGAGGCCGGCTGTGGGGTTTTGCGCCGGCGTGGCGGGGGTGTAGAAATCCGCGACGGTTGTGCCCACATTGCCACTGCCTTCATCCGCGAGGTAGAGCGTAGTAGCGTTGGCAAACCACATGCCGAAGGGATAGTCGATGACGGCGGGGGCTTTCGCTTTGGCAAGGACTGTGGGGAGCCCCTTCAGGATGCACATGTTGTAAGGCACCATGCCTTCGGTTTGAATGACGCTCGCGCTGGTGTTATAAGCCAACGGCGACGTTGGCAGCTTGGCGCCGGCGACGGGAAGGCCTACGCCGTTGGGGCAGGCCGTACCAGTGGTGTCGACAAAGTAAACGGTGTTGACGCCGTTACCGCCGCTTCCCTTGGTGTAATAGACCACGTTGTTGAAAATCGTCAGGCCGCGGAAATTAGTGTCTTTCCCGATCTTATCGGTCTTATCGCCCAACTCCGCAATGTTGAAGCTTCCCACGGCTGTGGGAGTTCCAGGATTTTGGGTCGATTCCGGTGCCGTCGTAGGCGTGAGCATCTGCGCGCCGGTGCTGATAATGACGCCGACCGGCTGCGGAACTTGGCTGCCATTGCCCGCGTTGCCGGCCATGTAGACCAGGTTCTCGCCCAGGGAGTCGTTCAGGATCGCCGCGCGGCCGTTGTCACCGGAAAAAGAGTTGGTTTTCGTGAAATGAAATTGACCGAACTGATCCACTTCAGCCACGGAGCGGTAATAGGCGTCTCCGGGCAGAACGGTCGGATCGATTTCTCCGGGCGTGTTGGAATTCGAGACGTCAATTGCGCCGATCGGCGCGAAATATCCCATGAAGGTCAGGGCTTGGCCGTCGGTCGAAAGGTTCACCGCCAATTCCGATTTGGAGGAGAAACTGGTGACCATTTGATCGCTGTTGGGTCCAACACCATGCTCGGAGCTGTTGGGCACTTCGAAGGACGAGAAAACCAAGCCGAACGTGGTCATCTGGTCGACAAAAATCTTGGAAGTGACGCCGAAGCTGCCATCCACGGTGTCGTTGTTAAATACATACGGATAGGCGCTGCTCGTTACCGCGGTTACAGCCGGCGGCGGACAATTGGCGGCCGAGCAGTTCGGTGGCAGAACGGTGGTCCCGGCTACGATGCTGCCCGTGTCCACGTATACGCTGCGGGTGACCGCCAGGTTGAAAGGCAAGAAGAACGGAAGTGAGAATAATCCGTCGTCGTCGTCCGCACGGGCGGTCTGGACGCCCATTAAACTAAAGACCGAAGCGGCGGCTAGTAACGTTGCGATATTCGCTTTCATTGATCGTCTCTCCTCGGAGTTTTGGGATGGAGCTGAAACGTGTGCTCGACACATACTGCGACAGTCAACGTAGCATCCAGAGATCGCAAATCCGTGACTGTTCGTTGGCAGTTTGGTAAATGTCTTCCCGTGAGAACTGAGGTTAGATATAGTATGTTGCCAGGACCTTCAGAGATGACGCGGAGGCAACTTTTGAAAAACGCGAGCATCGGTGCTGCCGGGATGGCCTGCGCCGCAAGCGGCCAGGATGCTGCTCGCACGATTCCTTCGGTGAAGGCGCTGGTCTTCGACACTTTTGGCACCGTTGTCGACTGGCGTGGATCGATTATCGAGGAAGGCAAGGCGTGGGAGAAGACCAAAGGCATCACCGTCGATTGGGGCCGTTTTGCCGATCGATGGAGGGCCGGTTATGCGCCTTCCATGGAGAAGGTGCGCAAAGGGGAAATGCCCTGGACCAATCTGGACCACTTGCATCGCGCGCTGCTCGAAGACCTGCTCCAGGAGTTTCACATCGAAGGGCTGTCGGAAGCGGAGAAGGACCACTGGAACCGAGTGTGGCATCGCCTGAAGCCGTGGCCTGATTCCGTCGCGGGTCTCACGCGCCTCAAGACGAAGTACACCATTGCGCCGCTATCGAACGGAAACGTCGCGCTTCTTTCCGACATGGCCAAGCACGCTGGCCTTCCGTGGGATCTCATTCTTTCGGCCGAGCTAGCCAGGCATTACAAGCCCGATCGCGAAGCGTACCTGACGGCGGTGAGTCTGTTAGAGCTGAAGCCCGAAGAAGTGATGATGTGCGCGGCGCACCGCGGCGATCTTGGGGCCGCGCGCAGTTTCGGTCTGCGGACCGGATTCATTCACCGGCCCAATGAATACGGACCAACGCGTAAGGCGGACGACGCCAAGCCGGGGGATTTCGATGTGGTGTCCGCCGACATCATAGATTTGGCGTCGCAGCTGGGAGCGTAAGAGCGACTTCAGGTCAACTTATGGAATTGTCCAGGTGCCTTGTTTCTGGGATCCGCTTTGAGCTCCCGAGATATCAGTGGCCGACAGGTAGATGTTCTTGGCCCCCGCATACGCTGGTTCAAACGTCATCGGCAGAGTCAGAATCAGGGTATGACCGTTCGAAGTAGCGGTAACGCCAGCCACGTCCAGCGCGCACTGGCTGTTCTGCAAGGTCGCCGCCATTCCGGGCGTTGCAGTCGTAGACGCCGTGGACGCATCGTCCAGCAAGCTGATCTGGTTGGCGGCAACGCTATAAGACAGCGCGCAGGAGTTCGTTGTCGCGTCCGGTATGCTGAACGACGCGGACACCGATTTTAGGCTTGCAGCGCCTGCCGTGTCGGAATATACAACGGTAAAAGTCTTTTTGGATCCCGATCCGGAACTTGGTTCCACGGCATTAATGAACTTGCCAGAAGAGGCGGAGCCGCCCTGAACGACAATAAAATGTTGTCCACCGATAACTACTGAGCCGATACGGCTCATCGAGCCGCTATTCGGCGCAACGGAATATTCGACCGAGTTCGATCCAAAACCAATGGCGCCGGAATCTACGGTTATCCACGAAACGTCCGGTACCGCGTCCCAAGTACATGCTGCGCCAGTAGAAACGCTGACCGTGTTCAGTCCTCCATTATTGTCAAAACTTCCGGAATCGGCTCCCAAGGAGTAACTGCAGTCCGCCTTTAGTGTAGTCAGATGGTAGACCGCCACCGCGTAATCGGCCGTCAGGTCTGCGGTGGAATCGGCCTGTTCGAGAACGATCAAGTTGTCTTCCGAGCCATTCCAGAATACATACCGCCCATGACCAGCGTATGCGGTTGACCCAACCGTGAACGTGTGCAAAGAAAGATCGCCGGCGTAGCCCAAATAGACATCGCCATACATTTGAAGGAATTCATCGCCACTATTGTCGGTGCCGGACATCGCCGACGGAATCACGGCGGTGGAGTGCCACTTTACAGACTCTGCCGCCCATTGAATGGAAGTAGCATTGGAGAACGATCCATTGTATTGCACGTCGAGCGCAGGCACGGGCGAAGTGGTGTAAGCCTTGCCGCACGACGTGATCATCCGGTTGCCGTCTTCGGTGAGCCAGAAGGGGGCGCAAGCCGAGAAATTTTCGTTGATCAGGCTCGCAGGACCCTCGCTGATATCCCACTTCGACCCCTCCGTGTAAAAGGCGGTCCCATCTATATAGAGTTGCGGATAGCGGCCATCGTAGGTCGCATTTGCAAGATTGATGTTCCCGGTCGCAATCTGGGTGGAGAACTGATTCCCCACGGCGTTCTGTGGATACGCATATAGGTAGCCATTACCGGCCATAACAAGGGTGTGCGCATCTGTGAATACCTGGACGGTGGATGTAATGGTCGCGGTGGAGAGATCCACGATCGAAACCCATCCGGCGAACCCGACCGCAGCGGAAAGTCCATCCGGGCTTACGGAGAGAAAAAAGGGAGGCTTCGGCAATGGCACCACCCGGTCCGAAGCGCTGATCGGATCGAGAATATGGAGTTCTTTCGGATCCGAGACTATTGCGATTACTTTGTCGAGGGACTTACTGTAACCTGCTCCTGCGACCGAATAACCCAATCGCATAAACGCGTTCGAAGGCGCGGGCGCGGCCGGCTGAGTTACCGCATAAGTTTGACCGCCCAGTTTGATATCTCCCGTTCTCTCGGCGCCTGAATTTGGGCGCACTACGAACGTGAGAGTGCCGTTCCCCGAACCGTAAGCGCCGGAGATGAGCTGAATCCAATCGACGGTGCTGGACGCTTGATAAATACAAGTCGCTGGAGCTTTGATATCGACTGTCGCGATAGTGCCGGCTGCCGCAAGCGTACTACGGGCCGCGCTGAACGTCGGGGCACAGGGAGGGGGATCACCCACAGGAAAAATTTCCACGGCGAAAGGATTCGGCAGTGGGGAAGCGGGTTCGGCCTGCACGACGACAAACAGAGCGGCAGAGGCTTGGTTATAGAACGCTTGCTGCCCATGCGCCGGGTAGCTTTTGCCGTTAATCTCGAAGTCGGGCAACTGGAAGAGGCCGGCGGGCTCGAGATAAGCGCTGTCATAAAGGAGAACCTGATTGTCCTTCACCGGCGGCGAAATGTACCCCTGGTTGGGCGGGATAATTGCGATGCGGCCCAGCGTTGCCGATTCGGTCAAGCTGCGAATCTGTGATGTGCCCGCAAACGGCGTCCAATACAAACCGTCCGCCTTCCTATCCAGGGTGGCCGATCCGAGGAAGTTAATACCAAGGGTAGCGTCTTGCGGGTTCGCCTGATATGCCATCGCACAACCCACGTACACCCGGCTACCGTCCGGTGAGAACCAGACCCCTCCACACACCGGGTAATCTCCCGTATACGGTCCTCCGTTCATTGCTGTGACAGGTCCAGTGGAGACATTGAGATCCCTGAGGGTTTCGGGCGTTATGCCGTCGTCGGTAGTATAAATAGCCGTTCCGCTCGGATGAAGCCGCCCTGCGGATCCGGTATAGATTCCGTAAGAGCCGCTCGCGCCGGTTGAGATCTGGACCCACTGTGTCCCGCTGCTATAGGTCAGAACGTATACGTAGTCGTTTCCAAGCACCAGGCTAGTTACGGTGCTGGTGGATGCAAGCGTCTTCTCCAATGAAGCGGTTTGCAGGTTCACGTATGAAATAAGTGCGTCATGCCCAACCGCGGCGTGCATCCCATCCAGACTGATCGAGAGGCTGAGCGGGGCTTTCGGAAGATTAACTGCGGTATCACTATTATTGACGGGATCGAAAATGTGAAGCTGGTTGGGGTTGGCTGCGATGAAAATGATGCGGTCCAGAGCGTTACTGTATTCCGCTGTTACGGGATTATACGGCAACGTCCGCGTTTGTGCGATCAGGGCAGACACACTGTCGGCGCAAAGTGATAATGTCCTATTTGCGCAAAGTAGAAATGTCCTATTGACGACCTCCAGGCTGGGGAGGTGGCAGAAGGACAACTATTGATGACGCAGGCCGAGCGGGACCGGCTGGTGGCCTTGAAAAAGGCCAAGAAGAAACTGATTACCCAGAAGCAGGCGGCCGAGGAGCTGGGGATTACGGAAAGGCACGTGAGGCGTCTCCTGCGAGCTCTAAAACGCCGTGGGGATAAAGCTGTGGTGCATGCGTTACGAGGGCTGCCATCCAATCGCAAGATGGATGCCGACCTGGAGCGGGAGGCAGTGACAATCCTGTCGCGTGCGGTGTACCGGGGATTTGGCCCGACGCTGGCGTCGGAATACTTGGCTAAGAAACACAACATCGCGGTGAGCCGGGAGACGGTACGGCAGTGGATGATTCAAGCCAAGCTGTGGCGAGCGCGCAAGCAGCGGATCGAGAAGATCCATGCATGGCGTCCGCGACGCAGCCGCTGGGGCGAGTTGGTGCAGTGGGACACCAGCGACCACGACTGGTTGGAAGGGCGCGGAGCACAGATCTTGCTGATCAACATGATTGACGATGCGACCGGGCGGTGGTTCGCTCGCTTTGTGGGCAGCGACTCAACGGCGGAAAACATGAGCCTGCTGGAGAGCTACCTGAAAAAGCACGGGCGGCCGCTCGCATTTTACACCGACAAGGCGAGCCTCTTTCAGACGGCGGAGAAACGCAGGCGGGATGAGCCCGGAGTGGAGCAGGATAGGGTGGAAATGCCGCCGACGCAGATCGGTCGGGCGTTGCGGGAGTTGGCAATCACCTGGATAGCAGCGCACAGCCCGCAGGCCAAAGGGAGGGTAGAGCGCGGGTTTGCTACCGCTCAGGACCGGCTGGTGAAGGGGATGCGCGTCGCGGGAGTGACGACTTTGGAACAAGCCAACCACTACCTGGAAACCGAGTTTCTGCCCTGGGTCAACGCCACTCTGGCGGTGACGCCGGCCAGTGCCGACGATGCTCACCGGCCGCTGGAAAAGCAGCCTGATTTGGCGGCGATTCTCAGCCACGTGGAAAGCCGGCGGGTGAACAATGATTACACCATTCAGTTGGATGCGAAGATTTACCAGATCGCCCGCCAGGACATCCGCACTGGACTGCGAGGCGCAGTGCTGCGGGTCGAGAAGCGCCGAGACGGTTCTGTGGCGGTTCGATTCGGCGATCGCTACTTGCGTGTTTCTATCTGCGAGCAGCGTCCCAAGCTTCCAGCACCGAAGGCGCCCAGCCCAGCGCGGCGTACGGGGAAACCTCGCCCAGCCAGTGCATGGTGTAAGAACTTCGATCTGAAAAAGTCACCCAAGATCTGGCAGGCCTCGGAAGGTTCCGCCAAGCCGGAGTCGCTCTGAAAACCCGCCACAACGCAAAAGGAAAGCCGGGCAAGCCCAGCCCGGCAGCTTCGCGCTTTCTCTATTCAAGGCCTCCGCTCCGAGACTCCACCCAAGTAATGAGAATGTCAAAGTCAAAAGCAAAACCCTCGGAGGGTACCCCGCAGGGCCCGGTTGACCGAGGGTTTGCCGCCGATTACTTCGGAGCCAGCCCCGTCGCATCGGCCTTGAATCTTCCCCAGGAGCGCGACTCCCCGGAGAATCGAAGTCAGACTATCACGCACCCTCCGCCAACACGGTCAAAACCGGACATTTCTACTTTGCAGGGAATAGGACATTTCTACTTTGCGTTGACATCAGGGCAGACACACACACCAGCAGGAGGGCACACAGCGTTGAACTTCCCTTGATAATGGACCGGCAGGACACAAAAGGCCTCTCGATAATATGTCAGTTGCAGAATAAGCTGATACGTGGAACTTTTATCACGAATTACAAGCAATTACATAGGTTCATCCCATATTTGGGCATTGGTTCAGGTAGTATACCTACAATATTCCACTCACACAACCGCATTTAGTTCCAGGAGTACTAGGGAAGGAAGTTTTGGGGCGATTTAGCTACTTTCCGTCGCAAAATAGAGCGCGCTGAGCCGCATCTGGTGGTATCTGGCGCGGCGAATTCGAGCCAGAACATTCACTATTGAACTTGTTTCGATCTGCCCGCAGAATGGGACATGACTCGACGCAAACAAGGAGAACGGACGCTGTGGGAAGGCGTGGTGGACGAAGATGTCCGCGCGTTGTGGGAGCCCTGGATGGTGGAAGCGGATCGGTTGTTGGAGGACGAGGAACTGGTCGACCTGGTCTACCAAGCGCAAGGCGAGCGGCACGAGCACAGCGCGACGCGCGGCCGTTCGCAAACGCCAGCCGAGACGGCGTTGCGGCTGCTGCTGTTGAAGCATGTACGGAACTGGAGTTTTGACACGCTGGAGCGCGAAGTGAAGATGAACCTGGCCTATCGGGACTTCACACGGATTGGGCTGGGGAAAGTGCCGGACGCGAAAACTCTGGCCCGGATCGCGCAGGCATTGGGCGGCGAAGTGATCGCCAAGCTGCATGATCGTCTGGTCGGCATGGCACAGGCAGAGGGCGTGGTGCGTGGCCGGAAAATGCGCGTGGACACCACTGTGGTGGAGACCAATATTCATTACCCCACCGATTCGAGCTTGCTCGGCGACGGCGCACGCGTGCTGACGCGGACGATGAAGAAGATCGAGCAGAAGGCTGGTGGAAAACTGAAGCGTAAGGTGCGAGACCGGATGCGAAGCGTAAATAGGCGCACGATCGCGATCGCGACAGCGAGCCGACACAGGGGACCGGAAGGCGAGGAAAAGCGGAAGAAAGAGTACCGCGAGTTGCTGCGCCTTTCGCGGCAGATCCTCAACGACACCAAGCGGGTGATGGCGGAGATAGAGCAGATGCCCGCTCGGCGGAAGAAAGGACTGCGGGGGCTGAGCGATGGTTTATCGGCGGTCTCAACGCGGATGCGGCAAGTGCTGAAACAGACTAAGGCGCGAATCTTCGAAGGACTGACCCAGTTGCCAGGCAAGATCGTCAGTATCTTTGAGGCGCACACCGAGATCATTCGCAAGGGCAAGGCGAGCAAGCCAACTGAGTTCGGCAAGCTGGTGCAATTACAGGAAGCGGAGAATCAGATCATCACGCACTACGACGTTTTCGACCAAAGGCCGAGTGACCGCGAGCTACTGCAGGGCGCAGTGGCAACGCACCAGAGAATACTTGGACGCATTCCCCGGCTGGTGACGGCCGACGCAGGATATTATTCGCAAGCGCAGGAGCGCGCAGTCGAAGCAATGGGTGTGAAGTGGGTGGCGGTGCCGAATCGCAACACGCACAGCCCGGAGCGCAAGAAGTTGGAGAAGAGTCGGTGGTTCAAGAAGGCACAAGCTTGGCGGACCGGTTGTGAAGGGCGAATCAGCGTGGTCAAGCGACGGCACGGTTTGCGGCGGTGTCTGTATCGCGGAGTAGAAGGCATGAAGCGATGGGTCGGGCTGGGGGTACTCGCCGACAATCTGATCAACATCGGCAAGGCGCTGGTGGTGGCTCGCGCCTAATGCGCAGCGTGGCGCTCGGCTCGCCCCGGCGCAGCAGTTCCGACAAACCTCCAACTTCCGCATTGCCCTTTCGCCATCCAGCAAGGCCAGGGCCCGTCAAAAGTGCGCATTTTGCGACGGAAAGTAGCTAAGGTTCACTTGAGTGCGTCGTAAACCACTTGTCCCCCGACCACGGTGAGTGCGGACTTTACGCGCTTGATCGCCTCATCGGGCACTTTGGCGGGATCGAGGAAATCGTCGCTCAGGACTATGATGTCGCCCAGCTTCCTCGGCTCGATAGAGCCCAAGTGATCCTCTTCGCGGAAGAACCATCCGTTGTTCGCCGTGTACAGACGCAGCGCCTCCATGCGCGTGAGTGTCTGCCCTGGGTTGATCAGTGCTCCCGCCGCATTCCTTCCGGTCACCATGTAGTAAATCATCAACCAGGGATCGAGCGTTGAGATCTGCGCAGCGTCCGACCCCGCTCCCACATGAATTCCGCTGTCGACAATCATGCGCAAGGGCGGACCCGCGCCCGGAGTTCCCGCCAGATATTCAAAAGGATGCACCGCGATGCCCGCGCCGAGAGCTTTGAAGCGATTCACGGTTTCCTGGTCGATGTGCGGCACGTGCGCGATGGACCATCGTAGGTTCGCGATGGGCGTAACGGCGTTGACCTTCTCAAACGTTGTCGCGGTCAGTTGATCCTCGGCGAGCGAAAGGCTGTGCTGCTGAAAAGGCCAGCCCTGTTTTGCAACCAGTTGCAACGCGGCTTCGTAGTTCGCCGGAGGAGTCACTTTTCCGAACAGCGGCCAAGCCGTTGCAAATTCACCGATCCCGGAGATCCGAAGCATGTCGTCGCCCAATCCATCAAAGGCATTCAGCAGACGTTCACGCAACAAGGGAACAGCGGGTTGAGTGTCCATGCTGAGGAAGAAAATTCGCAGCCGCGCCGCCAACTTCTTCTCGCGATGCAGCGCCAGCGACGCATCGTACATGCCGAAGGGATCTGCGGTGGCCAGGCCGTCGAACGTAAAGGAATCCTGAATGTCGTCGCCGCCAGGTTTGACGAACGCTCCCATGTCCACATCAGTGGTGACGCCGACGCTGGCGGAATAGGCGAGCGCATCGGCGGCCCCGCGTTTCTGATCCTCGAAGGTCTGGACGGAGCGCAGTGCATTTAATGCCGCCAGCGAGGGCGCGTTCGCGGCGATTACGCCCGTCGCGCTCACCTCGATTCCCTTCCCTGCAAAGAACGCCTTGCCCAAACTGTTCGTCGCCGCGGGACCGGTGAACGAAAGGAACAAGAGCACCGGATGATGTGGCGCGGCAGCATCCAGTTCCGCCAGAGTGGGCAGGCGCTTTTCTTGGAACTGCGCCGGATTCCAGCCGCCCATGGCCGTGATGAATTTTCCGGCCGGAACCGATTTCGCGCGTTCCGCGATGAGGGCTTGAACGTCCTTGATCGAAGCCGCCGTTTCGAGCCGCGTATCGTAGCCGGGGCGGAGGCCGAGCAAACACGATGTGATTGTGATTGTCGATCAGGCCGGGCACGGCGGTCCGGCCGTGGAGATTAATGGTCTTGGTGCAGGGGCTTGGTTTTCCACCTGAAAAGTCGAAGCGGCCATTCTGGATGGTGACCGATGAAAGCACCGAATTGCGCGGATCCATCGTCACGATCTTGCCGTTCACCAGGCGCAGATCGCGGGAATCACTGCAATCGCTGGCCGCGAAAGTTGCCAGGGGAAAAGTCAGCACCGCGGCAATTGCGAAGGCAGGATTCACGGTTCGAAGATTCACCGTTCTATTATATGTGTCAAGGTTTCGACAACTATGATGAAACTTCTTGCAACGATTTTGACCCTCGCCGGTCTGCTGGGCGCCGCCGATCCCGTTGACGTACTGAAGAACAACGGATCTTTCGACCGCCTGTTCAAGCAAACCGGCGTATACAATCTATCCCGCACTGGAAAGACTCCGAGTTTCGTGGTGGACCCCGCATGGCCGCAACCGCTGCCCAACCGCTGGCTTCTCGGCCAGATCGGCGGGCTCTACGTCGACGGGCATGATCACATCTGGGTCTACAACCGGCCGCGGACCCTATCGACGGATGAAGCGGGACTGGAAGGGCCGGTGCCAGGCGCTAAAGTCGACGGCCTCGGCCAGGAGCGCGCATACGGCCCGGTGTCCGATTGCTGCAAGGCCGCTCCCTCGGTGCTGGAGTTTGATTCGGACGGCAAGATGTTGCGAGCCTGGGGCGGGCCGTCCGATCCCGGTTTCATCGGCGGCAAATGTAAGGCCGAGGCCGGCTGCATCTGGCCGAACAACGAACATGGTATTTACGTCGACCAAAGTGACAACGTCTGGATTTCAGGAAACTCCGCGTCGCCAAGCGGCGGAGTGGTGAGAGGACGCGACTTGATTCCGTGGACAACACATACGGAAGGGGGCGACGGCTTTGTCCTGAAGTTCGATATGAACGGCAACTTCAAGATGAGGATCGGAGGAACTCCAGGAGGGCCAAACAGTAACGACATGAATGGCGGCATTAACGGCACGCCGCTGGTTTATCAAGCCGCGGACATGGTGGTGGATCCCGCGACCAATCGGCTGTATATCGCCGACGGCTACGGAAACCGCCGTGTTCTGATCGTTGATTCCAACACGGGAAAATATATCGGCCACTTCGGCGCCTACGGCAACAATCCAGTGGACGATAAGGCCGCTGCGGCGGCGGGCGCATGGATCGTCGACTATACCCAAGGCAACAAAAAGCCGGCTTTCTTCAGAAACCCCGTGCATTGCGTAAAAATAGCCAATGACGGCAAGATTTATGTTTGCGATCGGGGAAATGATCGCATCCAGGTCTTCGATAAGAACGATCCCACGCTAGGCAAGCCGTGCAGCAATCCCACTGGCAAGGCCGGTTCGTGCGGTTTCATCACCGAACAATTTGTCAGCGATCACACCAACATAATTGGAACGGCCGTTTCCATGAATTTCTCCACCGACAAGGCCCAAAGTTGCCTGTATGTGGGCGACAACGCAAATATGACCATCTACATTCTGAACCGAAGCAATCTCGAGGAGCTCGGCCAACTCGGACGGCACGGGCGAGCGGCGGGAGAATTCCACTATCTGCATCAGGTGAGCGTGGACAGCAAGGGCAACATTTATACAGGGGAAGTGGACAGCGGCAAACGGATCCAGAAGTTTCTCCGGTTTGGCGCCATTGGATGCAGCGGGACCGGCTCGTCGACGGTCGGCGGAGCATCGGCGAATTAACTTACTTCACCATGTGGGCGCGATCCTTCTCATTTTGAGTGCAGAACATCTCAAAGATATCGAAGTTCGGAATCAGGTGGTAGCCGATCTTGACCGTGAATTTCCGCGTGTACAACACAGGATCGTCGAAGGTCAGCTCGGTGTCCAGATGTCCGAAATCGCGCCGGACAAATCGCTCCGTCACATGCATGGCTTCACTGCGCGGATGCCCCATGCCATCCACCGGTGTGCGGTCGTTGAATCCGCGCGTCTCGACGACGAAGGTGTCGCCCTCCCAGCGTCCGATCGAATATCCAAGATAGGCCGGAAACTCCCAAGTGGCGGGGAATTCGCGTCCGTCGGCGAAAATCTGGCGGTGGAGACCGTCCACTTCGTATAGAATGACGGTCTCGCTGGGGGCCTGAACGATTTTGAACGGCTCGGCCAGCAGCCCGGCCACGGGCCAGCCGTACTCGCCATGGCAGACATTGTCCACACGCTGCTCGGCGGCACGCCGCTTCATCGCGGCCTCTCCCGCGGGCGTCAGAATGGACTCTCCGGGCTTCAAATCCGACAGGATGTTGAGCCCGTACTTGTGCACCACTTCGAGTTCCATCCCGAGCAATGCAGACCGCGACTCGGTCTCATACGCAGGGCCGAGAAGGCGTTTGAATTCGGCCGCCGAAGTTCGTTCGTGCTCCCAGACGCCCGTCAGATCCGGCTTGCCATCCGCACCGCGCGGCGCTGGCGCAGTGAGATTCGCATTTCCGTCATCCAGGCGAGGCGTGCCCTTCGGCGTGTAGTTTAGCCATTGCGCGTGCGCGGCAATCGGCAGGAGGACAGCTCCAACGAGGAGCCGCAAAGAGATCGTTTGATAATCCAAGACTCGATTCTAACAACTCACTCGGTCCGTAGCGCCGTCATGGGTTCTATACCCGCCGCGCGCCAGGCCGGAATCAGCGATGCCGCGAGCGCTGCCAGGCCAAGCAACAATGTGGCGAGCGTGAGCATGACAGGATCCCAGGGCTCGACGCCGAATAGCTGAGTGGTCATCAGCTTGCCGGCCCCGATGGCGGCCGGGATGCCCAGCACTAGCCCGACGCCCACCTGCCAGAACGCGCCGCCGAGCACCATTCCGATGACACGCCCGCGATCCGCGCCCAGCGCCATCCGCACACCGATTTCACTGGTCCGCCGTTCTACCATGTACGCCAGAACGCCGTACAGCCCCACGGCTGCCAGCACCAGCCCCAGCACGCCGAAAAGCATGGTCAGGGTGGCAATCATGTTCTCTTGTTGGAAATCCGCGCTCAAGACGTTCGGGTAAGGATCAACCGTGTAGAGCACCAAATTAGGATCCACGCCGGCCAATGCCTTCCGCACACGCTCTTCCATACGCGGCTGGCTGCCCGGCGCCCAAATCACGATGTTGTACAGATAGTGCGACCAGATTTCACCGCTCTGGTAAGCCGGATCGTCCCACTTCACGGTTTGTGCTTCCGGCACCCAAAACATGGGGCCCACCGGTTTTTTGTATTCGTCGGTCATATACCGAATGTCGTTCGTGACGCCGACGATTTCGAACGTCCCGGAATACTTGATTTTGTCGGGCCCGAAGTGCTGCCCAATGGGATTCTGGTCCTTGAAGAATCTCCTCACAAAAGCTTGATTGACCACCGCCACCTTGCGTGTCGCCCCTGTGTCCGCATCCGTGATGGGCCGGCCCAGCACGATCTTCGCGCCGATGGCCTCGAAGAAACCTGGCGTCACTCGCGACCACCCGGCGGTGGTGTCTTCTCTCGCGGAGGGCTCCGGCCGACCCTCGATACGAATGCCGTCATTCCAACTATCGCCCGTCATGGGCGCATAGAGCGCGGGCGCCACCATCCGCGTACCGGGAATCTGGAGCAAGCGATCGTCGATTTGCCGGAACATCGGTTCCATTTGCTCCGGCTTGTAGTTGCCGAGCATGGGATTTATCCAAGCGATATAGCGGCCCTGGGTCTCGAATCCGAAATTCTGGTGCTCCAGGTTTAGGAGACTCCGGCCCAACAGAGCCGCCGCGGACAGCAACACCAGCGACACTGCGACCTGCGAGATCACCAGCAACTTTTGTACCCAGGATCGTCCGGCGCCCACAGAACGGCTGGCTGCCCTCAGCGCGTCCGCCGGATCGGCATGCGAAGTCATCCACGCCGGAACGATCCCAAAGATTACTCCAGTAAGCACCGAAACCCCTAGCGTGAACAGCAGAACAGGCCAGGAGGGCGCCGCCTGGATGGGGACGTAATTCGCAGGGCCACCGATCCGGAAGGCCAGGAACAGAATCAGCCTTGTCCCGGCATAGGCGACGGCGACGCCCAAAACTCCGCCAATGATCGCCAGCAGTATGGATTCGAGCAGCACCTTGCGCACCAGGCGCCAGCGCGAAGCGCCCAGGGCGACGCGCAGGGATATTTGAGCGCGATCCTTGAACCCGCGCGCGAGCATCAGATTCGCCAGATTCGCGCAAGCCACCAGCAGCACGCATCCGGCCGCGATGAGCAGCAACTTCAGCCCATCTTCATATTGATCCCGCATGGCCGCCACGCCCGCGCCGCCGGGAATCAGGCGCAGAGTCTGCTGGCCCCAGAGTTGCTTCTCGCCCGGCTCCATATCGGGAACGTGGCTGGCTAGCCAGTTATGGAATTCCACCTTCAATTTGGCTTCGAGCGACTTCGGGTTCGTCCCCTGGCGCACTCTTCCGATGAGATCCAGGAAGTTGCCGTTCGGCCTTTTCAACCGCGCCGTATCTCCATCGATCAACAATTCCGACGTCAGCGGCAGCCAGAAATCCGGCATGCCCCAGCCCGCCAGCTTCGCCCCGTAAAAGCCCGGCGGCCCCACCCCGATTAGCGTGAACGGATGCCCATTAATCTGGTAAGTAGCGCCGACCACGGATGCGTCGGAGCCGTACTTCTCTTGCCAGATGCGGTAGCTCATCACCGCGACGGACGGCGCGCCCTCCTGGTCGTCCGCGTCGGTCATCAGCCGGCCCAACCAGGGCTGCACACCAAGCGTCCTGAAGAAATTACCGGACACGTACTCGCCATTGCGCGTATCGGCAGACGCGCGCGACCCTGCTCTACGAACGCCCAGCGGTGCATTACCGGCCTGGAGCGCCGCCAGGTCGGTAAACTCGGGCGTTTGCGCGCGAAAGTTCTTGTATGCCTCCCATGAGAACAGCGAAAAATTTCCGTCCTCACCCTGGGTGTATCCTCCCCAGTTGCAACATCGAACTTTATCTCCGATCCTCCACAACTCCTCCGGCTTCGCAACCGGCAGCGACTTCAGCATTACCTGGTGAACGAGCGTAAAGATGGCCGTGGTCGCTCCAATTCCCAGTGCCAGAGTGATCAACGCCGTCGCGGTGACTCCCGGCTCTTTGCGTAGCTGCCGTAGCGCCTCCTGTAAGTCAGCCGGCATGAGTTTGCGTCCCTGGGTGTAACGGTGAAATGGCAACCAAGTGGAGCATGGAAACCTCCTACCGACGTAATACGCAACACGCCGCAATTGGTTTGCAAATAATGCAGCGAGTTCACCGGCGGACGGAGGGAGAGATCACCCATGAGAACCTATGTCCCACTCATTGCCTTTTCACTGCTGGGTTGTGCATTTTCCGTCAACAGCCAGCAGCCGCTGGTCGGGTACATACGCGGTACGGTGAAGAATCAGCACGAAGCCCCCATTCCCTACGCGGCTGTTACTGCAACCAACATCGATGCCGTTGAACCGGAATCGCACCGCCGGACAACGGGTGCGGATAGGCAGGGCATCTACCAGTTTGTCGAAGTTTCGCCAGGGCACTATTCGATCTTGGTCAAAGAGAGCGGGTATCGTGACTACAAGATTCCGGTGGTGACGGTGCGTCCGGGTGAGACGGTCAACATGCCCGACATCAAAATGTCTCCCGCGACCAAGAATTAGCGTACGTCGGACGAGTTCACAATCTGAACGGTAGCGCCGCTTGCGAGCGAATCGGGCGGATTGGCGATGACCAAATCGTCTTCGGCGATGCCGGAGACCACTTCCACCTCGTTGCCGTAGTCCTTACCCAGGATGATCGGCACTAACTCGGCTCGGTTGCCGTCGCGGACCACGCCCACGCGCAAGCCTTCGCTGCGGAATATCAGCACGCTCACCGGCAAGATAAGCGAACGCGATCCTTCGGGAATCATCAGGTGCACCTCGGCGTAAGCGCCGGGGCGCAGCTCGCCGGAAGAGTTATCGACATCCACCTCGGTGAGCAGCGTCCGGGTAGCCTGATCGATGGCGCCAGAGGTGCGGACCAGTTCGCCGGGGAATTTGCGGCCAGGAAATTCGGTCAGCGTCAGATAGCATTTCAGGCCGGCAACAGCGGCGCGCGAATCGGCTTGCGGCACGCTGACGTAGACGCGCAGCTTGGCGGTGGCGGCCATGTGGAACAGCTCCTGCGCCGGTCCGCCATTGCCGGCATTGATGAGCGCGCCGACGTCGATATTGCGGGCCGTGACAATCCCGTCAAAGGGAGCTCGCACAATTTCGTATCTCTGCATCTCTTGCAGGCGGCCCAGGTTCGCCTGGTCCGCGGCGATGTTGCTGCGCGCGGCCGCGATGGCCTGCTCGAGAGCGTTGAGATTGGCCGCTTGCGCCTGATATTGCGCTTGATACTGATCGTTTTCCTGGCGTGAAACAGCGCCCTTGGCTACAAGATTTTTCCAGCGGTCCGCGTTGACGCGAGCCAGCTCCTCATTAGCCTTGCCTTGCGCCTCGTTGGCGATGGCCTGGTCTAAAGCGGCCTGCGCCTGTTGGATGGTGGCCTTGGCTTGGGTGACCTGTTGATCCAGCTCGGGAGCCTCGATGATGGCGAGCTGCTCTCCGGCTTTCACATGCCCGCCGATGTCGACGAACCACTGCTTCAGATATCCGCTGGACCGCGCATAGATGGGAGAATCCGTGAACGCTTGCACATTGCCGGGAAGGACCACTTCGTTCTTCACGGCGCCCGGCTTGGGATGAATCACCGAAACGTCCGGAATTGCAAGCTCCCGCGTGGTTTCCTTTACCGCCGCGGCGGTCTGGATGCGAGCGTTGATGCCCCAGAAAACGAGGCCGGCAACCACTACGACGGCCAAAATAAAGAGCACCGCGACGCGCAGCTTGCTCGAACGCGGACGCGACAATTCGGGCGGCAAAACGATGGGATCGCTATCTAGCATCTCTCTGTTATCTAGCATGTGCGGTCGCGCGCCTCCGGTGCAACATGCTGAACACAGTAGGTACAAAGAACAGGGTGGCGATGGTGGCGCAAATCAGTCCACCGATGACGGCGCGGCCGAGCGGGGCATTCTGTTCACCGCCTTCACCCAGGCCCATGGCCATGGGGACCATGCCGATGATCATGGCGAGCGCGGTCATCAGAACCGGCCGGAAGCGCGTGAAGCCAGCTTCCAGAGCGGCGCGCGTCGGATCGCCTACGGTTTCCAGATGATCCTTGGCGAAGCTGATGACCAGGATGCTGTTGGCTGTCGCGACGCCGACGCTCATGATGGCGCCCATCAAGGCTGGGACGCTCAACGTGGTGCGCGAGACAAAGAGAAAGATGACGATTCCGGCCATGGCGGCCGGAAGCGCGGTGATGATGATGAACGGGTCGAGCCAGGATTGAAAGTTAATCACGATGAGAAAGTAGACCAGAATAATGGATAGAACCAGACCGGCCAGCAGGCCGCGGAACGAAGACTGCATGGTGTCGATCTGGCCGCGAACAATCAACTGCGATCCCCGCGGCAGTTTGGCGCGCGCCTTTTGAACGATGCGATCGATGTCGGTGGCGACTCCGCCCAGATCGCGATCCTGCACGTTGCCGAAAATGTCGATAGCGCGCTGGATGTTGTAGTGCGAAACGACGGCCATTTCGGCGCGGCGGCTGGTGCTCACCACGTCGCCCAAAATTTCGGGACGGCGCTGGCCTTCGCTGGTGATAGGCACGTTATCCAAGTCGTTCAGCGAAGAGACATCGTACTGCGGCGTCTGCGCCACCAGGCTGTAGGTAACGCCGTTCTTCGGATCCAGCCAGTAAGAAGGCTGGGTTTGAAAACTACCGCTGAGCGAAATCAGCAGGCTATTGGCGACGTCGAGCTGCGAATAACCGCTCTCCAGAGCCTTGGTGCGATCGACATTCACCTGAATTCGCGGCAGGTCGAAGAGCTGGTGGACGCGCAGATCCACGGCGCCGGGAACGGTGCGGAGTTGGCCCAGAAGGTTGGTGGCGAAGGCATGGTTGGCGTTCAGGTTGGGACCGGAAACTTGAATATCGATGGGCGCGGGCAAACCGAAATTAAGCGTCTGGCTAATAATATCGGCCGGCAAGAAGTAGAACGTAACGCCGGGAAACTCGCGCGGCAGTTTACGGCGCAGCTCGTGGACGTAGAAATCGGAGGGCCGATGGCCCGGTGTGAGCGTCACCATGATGTCGGCGTCCATGGTTCCGATGGGAGCCGAATTGCTGTAAGCGGTATTGATGGAGCTATAGGGAAGGCCGATGTTGTCGATGATGCTGGATATTTCAGAGGCCGGGATGGCTTCGCGCATGGAGGTTTCAATCAGGTCGCCTAGGCGCGCGGTCTCTTCGATGCGAGTGCCGGTTTTGGCGCGGAAATGCAGATTAAATTGGCCGGCGTCGGTAACGGGAAAGAAGTCGCGGCCGAGCCAGGGGATCAGCAGAAACGCCGCGGCGCAAACGGCGAGAAACGCCGGAATAAACACTACGCGGCGGCGAATGCAGGTTTCCAGCATCCGAAGATAGCCCATGCGCATGCTTTCAAAACCGCGCTCAAAGGCCCGCTGGAAACGGGCCGCGATGTTCCAGGGTTTCGGCTCGGAGGTATGAATCTGGTGGGGCCTTAGCAGGTACATCGCGAGCGTGGGCACCAGAGTACGCGAGAGAAGGTAGGAGGCGAGCATCGCGAACACCACCGCTTCGGCCAGCGGGATGAAAAGATAGCGCGCCACGCCGGTGAGGAAGAACATGGGGATGAAGACGATGCAGATGCAGAGCGTGGAAACCAGCGCCGGGACCGCGATCTGCTGCGCGCCATCGAGTACCGCTTGCTTGATGGGCTTGTCCATCGCGAGGTTGCGCTGCGTATTCTCAATTTCGACCGTTGCGTCGTCCACCAGGATGCCGACCGCGAGCGCCAATCCGCCCAGCGTCATGATGTTGATGGTTTCCCCCAGCGCGCTCAGCACGCAAATGGAACACAGGATCGAAAGCGGAATCGAGATCGCGATGATCACCGTGCTGCGCCAGCTTCCGATGAAAAGCAGGATCATGACCGCGGTGAGGCAGGCGGCGATGATGGCTTCCCGAACCACTCCTTTGATGGCGGCTCGCACGAACAACGATTGATCGGCGATCGGCTCGATCTTGAGCTGCGGCGGAAGGGTAGCAGCGATCTTGGGAAGCAGCTCGCGCACTTCTTTCACGATGTCGAGCGTGGACGTGTCGCCGATTTTCAGGATGCTGAGCAGGGCGCTGCGCTGGCCATTGCGGCGGACGATGTTGGTTTGGGGCGAAAAGCCGTCGCGCACGTGAGCCACGTCGTGGACGTAGATGGTGGTGTTATTGGCGGCTTTGATCGGAAGATCGTTTAATTCCTGGATGGTATCCGGGCTGGCGTTCAGCGCGACGTCGTACTCGAACTGGCCGATTTTGGAGGTGCCGGTGGGCAGGATCAGATTCTGCGTATTGATGGCGTTGACGACGTCGGCGGGCGACAGGCCTTTGGACTGGAGCAGAGCCGGCTGGAGATCCACCATCACCTGGCGTTGCTTGCCGCCGTACGGCCAGGGTATGGCCGCGCCTTTTACGGTGGCGAGCTGGGTACGGATGAAGTTGGCGGCGTAATCGAACAGTTGTTGCTCGGAAAGCCCGCTGCCGGAAAGCGCGAGCTGCAGAATAGGAACGCTGGAGGCGCTGTAGACCAGCATATAAGGCGATTGCGAACCGGGCGGCATCTGGTGAATGGCGTTTTGCGCGACGGCGGTCATCTCGGCCATGGCCAGGTCCACGCGCGTGCCCGGATGGAAGTAGACCTTGGTGATGCTGCGGCCGTTGACGGTTTGCGATTCCAGGTGATCGATGTCGGTGACGACGGTGGTCATGGATCGCTCGTAAGGAGAAGCCACCCGCTCTTCCATCTCTTCGGCGCTCAGACCTTGGTAATTCCACAGCGCGGCGATCACGGGGATGTCGACGTTCGGGAAAATGTCGGTGGGGGTGCGCATGATCACCAGCGGGCTGATGATCAGCAGCAAAAGCGCCAGCACGATAAACGTATACGGGCGCGTTATGGCGACTCTAACGATCCACACTTTACAGGGAGCTCCTCAAGACTAGGCGACGGTTCATAGAAGCCTTGTTACTGGCCCTTTTTGACTAGTTGACAAGGTCGGAAGGCACATCGCGCGATTATTTGCGTGGCGCGACGCTTTTCTTGATGTTTTAGAGCGGCCTCGCGGTGCGCTTTTTAGCCGAAGCGACTGTGCTCTTGCTCCATTATAGCCTACGAATCCCACACCTCTGGCGATGTAAAACTTGCTGGACTAAATGACAAGTATACTTGACACGACGACAATAACCCTTTATCATTCGGACTGTGAGGTTCGAACCGATGCCGAAAGCATGCAGCTGGAGCTCGCGCTTGAAAAGACCTTTGTTCCTCTTGTGGTTAGCAGCCATTGCAGTTCAATTGACCGCGGATGCGCTTCCAAAGTACACCGCGCTGTCTTTCCCGGGCCGGCCCTTTATTGGTTTATTGCCGGCGCTCCTGTGGATCTTGGTGGTTGCCGCGTTTGTCCAGGCCGTTCTGAAGTCAGATGAACTCCAGCAGCGGATCCACATGCAGGCAGCATTCATCGCCTCTGTTCTGGCAATCGTTTTCAGCTTGGTTTTATCTGAATTGCATCGTGCCGGGATCTACCAGGCAAACTTCAACGGCGTTTGGAGTTCTCTTCTCTTTCTTCTGATGATCTCCTCCCTCTTCTCCGCCTGGAGATACCGGTGAGCAAATTGGCCCGGGCCAGGGAACAGCCCAGGGAACAGCAATGTACGGTTCGGAGCCTCTATGTTTCGGGCGTAGTCGCCGTCATCGGATACCTCGCCGGCTTAGCTTTCCTGGCAAGCGAAGCCAATTGGGCTGCGCTGTTGTTGTGGTTGGTTCTGCTCCCTGTACTGAAATGGGCGTACCTGCGATTTTTTCCCCGCGCATCGAAATGGCGCGGCTATGGAGCGGTTGGAGATAAGCTGCCCACGAGAGTGGAGAAGACCAGTCTCACGGTCACTTATTACTTTCTTCTGGGCTGTCCTTTTTGCCCCATCGTCGAAGGGCGTCTGAAGGCGTTGCAAAAAGAGATGGATTTCACGCTCGCCAGGATCGACCTTACTCTCAAACCCCTGCTATCGGCGAGCAAAGGAATTCAGTCGGTTCCCGTCGTGGAGGTAGGAAGCGAGCGCCTGGTAGGAAACGCCACCACGGAGCAATTGGCCGAGTGGATTGGCCGGGCGCAAGCCATGGCGCCGGCTGCGGCGGCGGGCGCACCGTGAAGAACCGGCTGCGTGTTCTTCGCGCCGAACATGAATGGTCCCAGGCGGACTTGGCCACGCGGCTCAATGTGTCGCGTCAAACCGTGAATGCGATTGAAACCGGCAAATACGACCCCAGCCTGCCGCTCGCCTTTCGCATCGGCAAGCTCTTTGGTCGCCCGGTTGAGGCGATTTTCGATGCCGGCTCGGAGGCATCCGACGAAAAGCCCCACCCCGAAATAGTCGCACTGCAGTAGGCTTGGGCCGAATGTTGAAATGCGGGCACAGGCCCTGTGGATGCGATCTTCATCGATGCGGGCGTTACGCACCCGCACACGTTACGGATGGACCGGCTGAGGGACGGTGGGCGATTGGTGCTTCCGCTGACCTTCGGCGTCGGCAGCGGGGGAAAAGGCGTCATGATGCTGATCCGGCGCGAGGGCGATGGCTTCGCCGCGCGGTTTTCTGACGCTGGTGATGATCTATTCGTCCACCAGCATGCGCGACGCAGAGATGAACGCGGCGCTGATAAAACAAATCAGCTCGCCGAAGGTGTTCTCGGTGCAGTCACTACGGCGCGATTCGCACGAAGCGGAAGAGACGTGCTGGTTGCACGGGAACGGCTTCTGTTTTTCGCAACAGGCATTAGCCTAACTACTTCGCCGGTTCCCCGTCGGAGGGGAATTCAAACACCTCGCCGCCGGTGTGAACCAGCAGCGTTCCGGCGCCCAGAAGCCGTCCGTTGCTAGGAAAGAAGATGGCGCCATCGGTGGATTCGCCCGACGCGAGCTTGGTGGGCACGAGCGCCAGCGCGGATGCTGCGGCGCCCGCTTTCAGGCGCGCCGAGACACCCTCCGCCAGAGCGGCTTGGCGGCGGGATTCATAGCCATTCGTGGTCTGCATGTGTTCGTTGCCGTAGACGCCGCGCTCGTAGGTGGTCACCAGCTTGATCACATCGTGCCGTCCGGCCTTGTTGAGGAGGGTATTCACCACCGACAGCGCGGTAGCAGCTTGCCACACCGTACCGTCCTGCTGCCGATAGCTGAAATCGTCCGGTTTGACGGTCCAGGAGATGGGCGACCCGTTGGAGATGGAGACCTGCATTGTGGAATATTCCTTCAAGTGCGCCGGCAAATAGGCGAACATGACGGTGACGCCGCCCTTGGTGAGCGTTTTGTAAAGCAGCCCGTTGGATTCAAACGGAATGATCTGCGCCGATAACGCGACGCAGGCCGCCAACAAGGCGAGCAAAAACCTCATAGCTACATAATAGACGGAGGCGGCATGCGTAACCGGGGGCTTCAAGTCTGGTTCCGATCTATCTATTTTCAAGTCTGGCTCGAATCTAGCCATTTATCGACCAAAGGCAGTTTGTACTGCAAAAGATTTTCGACCAGCGCTTCGTGGCTGGTGTCGGCGATCACCATGTGACGGTGCGCCGGCTTCACAAACTGTTCCGCGACGGCGTGATCGAAAAGGCTGAGCAGATGATCGTAGTAGCCTTCCACGTTCAGAATGCCGCAGGGCTTGCGATGCAATCCAAGCTGCGTCCAGGTGAGAACCTCGCAGAACTCTTCGAAGGTGCCGTAACCGCCGGGGAGCGCGATGAAGGCGTCGGAGAGCTCGGCCATGAGGGCTTTGCGTCCGTGCATGGAACCCACCACGCGCAGGTCGGAGAGCCGGGTGTGCGAGCGTTCCTTCTCCACCATGGCTTGCGGAATGACGCCAATCACCTCGCCGCCGGCCTCCAGGGCGGCATCCGCCACCAGACCCATGAGTCCCAGATTGCCTCCACCATAGACGATGCCGATGTTGGTGGCAGCCAGGTATCGCGCAAGCGAAATTGCGGCCGCGGCGTAAGACGGACGGACACCAGGACTGGACCCACAAAAGATGCAAATTCGTTTGGGCATTGGATCTCGCGGTACGTGATCTTCAAGGATACTAAGCGGCAACAATATACGTCGTTCGCCTTAGATTTGGCCCTCAAAACGGCCTTGCTCTAAGGCGATACCCGCCAATAACTAGTACCAAGAACCAATTGTTGATACCGTGCTTGAGCCTTAGGCTAGGTTTAGGAGTGTCACCAGAGATGCTTAGAGGCATAATAATCTGTCCCGACGTTGACCTAAATGAACGTCTAGAGGCGATATTGACGGAAATCGGGATCGTGAGCATCACGCGGACGCTGGACCGATATCCGAACGGATTGGAGCTGCTGCGCTTTCTACGAGCGCACGCGCCGCAGGTAGTGTTTGTCAGCACGGAATCCACAGCCAAGGCGATGGAGATCGCGCGCGAGGTGGATAAGAATACACCGGGTGTTCAGATTGTCGCGGTGAGCCGGTTCGTGGATCCGCAAATTTTGCTGGAAGTGATGAGGGCTGGTATTCGCGAGTTTGCGTCGCTGCCGTTCGATCGCCAGACCTTAGTGGACGCCTTAGTGCGGATCAAGGACGCAGTGCAAGCGCGGCCGCCGGCCATTGAGGCCACCAATCAGGTTTACAGTTTCCTGCCTTCCAAAGCGGGCGTGGGCACCTCCACCATCGCGATGAACACCGCAATGGCGATGGCGCGGGTACAGGATTCCTCGGTATTGCTTTCCGATTTCGACCTGAATTCGGGCATGGTTCGTTTCCTGCTGAAGCTGGAAAGCGGATATTGCGTCACCGATGCGGCCGAGCACGCGCTTGAGATGGACGAGAGTCTGTGGCCCACCATGGTGACCAGCATGGACAAGCTGGACGTGCTGCACGCGGGCAAGCTGAATCCCGATTTCCGTATCGAACCGACGCAGATCCGGCATCTGATGGAGTTCATGCGGCGCAACTACACCGCGCTCTGTTTTGACATGTCGGGCAATCTGGAGCGCTATTCGCTCGAGATCATGCACGAATCCAAGCGCATCTTTCTGGTATGCACGCCGGAGATCCCGTCGCTGCACCTGGCGCGCGAGAAGTATCTTTACCTGAAACAGCTGGACCTGGGCGAGCGCGTCAGCGTGTTGCTGAACCGCTGCCCAAAACGGTCGCTCATCTCGCCGCAGCAGATCGAGCAACTGCTCGGAGTTCCGATCTACATGACCTTCCCCAACGACTATCAGGGCGTGCAACGCGCCATGACGGCGGGCCGGTGGGTGGATAGCACCAGCGAACTCGGGCGCCAATTTACGTCGCTAGCGCAGTGCATGCTGGAGTCCAAGACCGTACCCGCACCGGAGCCGAAGAAGCGGTTCATCGAGTTCTTCTCGGTGGTGCCGGGCAAGGCCATGACGACGGCTCGCAAGACCGCGGGATAAAGCCTTTATCAGCCGATATCGGCCAGCGCCAGCAACGCGGCGAGACACGCGTTCTTCTGGTCGTTCGTCCAAGGCGGACCGAGCGTTCTTGCCAGGTCTGCAATTTCAAGCTTCAATGTGTTGGCTTTCGCGCCGAATGCCCTCTGGGCGCTTCCCACGAGATCCCTTTCTCGAACTCCGCTCACGTGTAACTTCAACCGCTCGCCGGCCCCGCGGAAAGATTGACGAAAGAACTCGCCCTCGGCGGTATGAATCAGAGGATGCGAGGCGAGGATCTTTTCAAGATCGGGGAGGCTGCGGCCGGCGGCCAGCAAGATCGCACAGCTCGCCACAATCGTTTCGCGACGGCGCGCTTCCTCGATGACTTCGCGAAGAGCGTCGAAGGCCAGCCGTTCGGAAGCGGCGGCGCACTCGGCAAGGTAACGTCCCGCATCGGGAAGGCCGTGCCCTTTCTCACATAGCTCCTTGGCGAAATGATACGGCTGGCTCGCTCCCTTCATCTTAGGAGCGGTAATTACGATCTTTCTTCGATCGATGACATCGACAGCGCCGGGACCGCCGGACACCACCACCAGCGCAGCCCAACCGGAGTGCGGGCGGATGCCGATGGCTGCGCACTGCATGCTAATTGTCCGAAGGTCTTTTGATTTGATCGATAACCAGGGTCTTGACCGGGCCTTTCGCCGATTCCAGTTTTAAGCCTAACTGCTCCTGAAGCGCGGTGAAGATGGAGGGGCCAACCAGTTCAGGCGGCGTCGACTGCATGAGAGCCGGCTCGGGCGTCCACTCGAGGTCGATATCGTACTTGCCGGCCAGGTTCGTCTTGTCGACGACGAATGCCTGGGTGAAAAAAGCGAGCGCGTCCGCCAGATTCGCGGTAGTCAGTTTATGGCCGCTGGTGTGGCCAGGTGTATTCGGCAAGTACCCGCAGGGAATTTTTGCGGAAAGGATTGACGGGCAGTCTCCGGGCTCGGATTGGTGCAGCTTGCCAGGCTTGCTGACGACCAGGTCATAACCCGCTCCTTCTTTCGTCTGCCAGTGGTATTTGAGTTGAAACCGATCCTCGAGCAACCGCTGCACCATGCCGGGGATGTAGCGGATCTCCGGATTGCCCTCCGACTTCGCCACGATGTCGTACTTATCCGATCGAACCCAGTCCGGTGCGTCGGAGATCTCATAGCGCTTGATTTGGAAGGCGTACTCAATGAGCATGCTTGGGGAACAATTAACGGTGGTGAACCTCCCGCCGGCGGAGGGTTGAAATCTCTGTATCCGCTCACCAGAGTGGTTCGCCTTGATGGATGCGACTTCAAAAGACGGCGGCTGCGATTTGGCCATCGTCCCACTCAACACTGCTCCGACAAACATCGTGAAAGCAATGCCGATCGCCGCCCGCTCCATGCTTGACCTTCAATACAGTTTACTTGCCGGAAGCGTCCGCCGCGACAACTTCGCTATCATCGCTGGTTGGAAAGCGCCGTTCTTCATTGGGTAGCAACCTACGGCTATTTCGCCATCTTCGGGCTCCTCATGCTGGGCATCGTGGGTCTGCCGGTGCCCGATGAAACGCTGCTCACCAGCTGCGGCTTCCTCATCTATCGAGGGAACCTGCATCCAATTCCCGCCTTTGCCAGCGCGCTCGCCGGCAGCATGTGCGGCATCACGCTGAGCTATATCCTCGGGCGGACGCTCGGATGGAAGTTTCTACACTCGCGCGCGGGCCGCTTGTTGCATATTCGCGAGGAGCAGATTCGCTGGGTGCACGATTGGTTCAACCGCATCGGGCATTGGGCGCTTTTGATCGGATATTTCGTGCCTGGCGTGCGGCACTTTACGGCCATTGTGGCGGGCACGTCGAAGCTGGAATACCACGGGTTCGCGGCGTTTGCTTACACCGGCGCGCTGTTGTGGGTGAGCACATTTCTTTTTCTCGGTTATCATTTTGGATCGCGCTGGGAGGAGATACTCGGCCTGGTGGAACACAATCTCAAGGAGGTATCGGCCATCGCGGGCGTGCTGATTCTGGCGTACGCCGTTTATGTGTTCTTGCGGCGGAGGCGCTAACCTATAAACGGATGGGTTCGGCGGTAGTTTCAGAACATTTCTACAGCTCGACGACAGGTAAGAAAGCAGGGATGGCGGTCAGCGGTTGCATCCTGTTTCTGTTCGTCGTGGGACATCTGATCGGCAATCTTCAGATTTATGAAGGCCCGGAGAAACTGAACCGGTACGCGGTATTGCTGCGTTCCATGCCCGCGCTGCTGTGGACCGTCCGAACGGTTCTCCTCGCGATGGTGCTGCTGCACATCTGGACGTCCATACAGCTTGCGGCGCGCAACATTACCGCGCGGCCGGTGGGATATCAAGTAAAGAAAGCCACCGGATCGTCCTACGCGTCGCGGACCATGTACTGGAGCGGCCCCATCATCCTGGCGTTCGTGATTTATCATTTGCTGGACTTCACGTTCGGCAAAGTGAATCCGCACTTCCAGGCGGGTAACGTATACGGCAACATGGTGGCCAGCTTCCAGACGATTCCGGTGGCGGCGTTTTACATCATCGCGATGCTGCTGCTGTGCATGCATTTGTATCACGGGCTGTGGAGCATGTTTCAATCGCTCGGCATCGCGCATCCGCGCTATACGCCGATATTGCGCCGCTGCGCGGCGGTGGTGGCGACGCTGATCGCGGTGGGGAACATTTCCATTCCAGTGGCGGTTCTAGCGGGGTTAATCAGATAGGGATGGAACTACACGCACGCGTACCTTTGGGGCCTATCGAGAAGCTGTGGGATCAGGCGCGCTTCGAGATGAAGCTGGTAAATCCGGCGAATAAGCGCAAACACACGATTTTGGTGGTCGGCTCCGGCCTCGCGGGAGCGTCGGCGGCGGCCACGCTGGGCGAGCTGGGCTACAACGTGAAGTGCTTCTGCTTTCAGGATTCGCCCCGGCGCGCGCACAGCATCGCGGCGCAGGGCGGCATCAACGCCGCGAAGAATTATCACAGCGACGGCGACAGCGTGTTCCGGCTGTTTTACGACACGGTGAAGGGCGGCGATTTCCGCTCGCGTGAGGCCAACGTATATCGGCTGGCGCAGATCAGCGTGAACATCATCGATCAATGCGTGGCGCAGGGCGTGCCGTTCGCGCGCGAGTATGGAGGGACGCTGGCCAACCGCAGTTTCGGCGGCGCGCAGGTGTCGCGGACATTTTATGCGCGCGGTCAGACCGGGCAGCAGTTGCTGCTGGGCGCCTATCAGGCGCTGGAGTGGCAGGCGCACGAGGGGCGCGTGACGATGTTCCCGCGCACGGAGATGCTGGACCTGGTGGTGATCGATGGGCGCGCGCGCGGGATCGTGACGCGCAATCTGGTCACCGGGCAAATCGAATCGCACCTAGGCGATGCGGTAGTGCTAGGAACGGGCGGGTACGGAAATGTTTATTACCTTTCCACCAACGCCAAAGGATCGAACTGCACGGCTATCTGGCGGGCGCATAAACGCGGCGCGTTGTTTGCGAATCCGTGCTTCACGCAGATTCATCCTACCTGCATTCCGGTGTCGGGTGATTACCAATCGAAGCTGACTCTGATGAGCGAATCGCTGCGCAACGACGGGCGCATCTGGGTGCCGTTGAAAGCGGGCGACAAGCGCGCGCCGAACCAAATTCCGGAAGCGGAGCGCGATTATTATCTGGAGCGGCGATATCCGAGTTTTGGAAATCTGGTGCCGCGCGACGTGGCGTCGCGAAATGCCAAAGCCGTATGCGATGAAGGGCGCGGCGTCGGCGAGACGGGATTGGGCGTGTATCTGGATTTCTCAGATGCCATCCAGCGGCTGGGCGTGGACGTGATTCGGGAACGCTACGGAAATTTGTTCGAGATGTACCAGCGGATCACCGACGAAGATCCGTATCAGGTTCCGATGCGAATTTATCCCGCGATCCACTACACCATGGGCGGGCTGTGGGTGGATTACTACCTGATGAGCACCATCCCCGGCTTGTTCGTGATCGGCGAAGCGAATTTTTCCGATCATGGCGCGAATCGCTTGGGCGCGAGCGCCCTCATGCAGGGGCTGTCGGACGGTTATTTCATCCTGCCGTATACGGTGGGCGATTACGTCGCGAAGACCAAGCTGGAAAAGGTCGACACCGGCGCGGCGGAGTTTCGCAGCGCCGAAGCCTGCGTCGCGGAGCTGACGAAGAAGCTGCTGGGAATTCGCGGGCATCACACCGTGGATTCGTTTCATCGGAAATTAGGCAAGATCGTTTGGGATTATTGCGGGATGTCGCGTACGGGCGCGGGATTGGAGGAAGCCATCGGGATGATTCGCGAATTGCGCGGCGAGTTTTGGCGAGACGTGAACGTTCCGGGGAGCGGGGACGATCTGAATCAATCGCTCGAGAAGGCCGGGCGCGTGGCCGATTTCTTCGAGCTGGCCGAGCTGATGTGCATGGATGCGCGGGAGCGCGAGGAAAGCTGCGGCGGCCATTTTCGCGAGGAGTTCCAGACGCCGGACGGCGAGGCGCAGCGCAATGACGATGGGTGCGCGTATGTGGCGGCATGGGAATACAAGGGGACCGACGCGTGGGAACTACACAAGGAGCCGCTCACGTTTGAGTACGTCCATCCCAGCCAGCGGAGTTACAAGTAATGCGGCTGATTCTGCACGTGTGGCGCCAGAAAAGCGCGACAGCGCCGGGCAAAATGACGCGCTACGAAGCCAACGACGTGAATCCGGACATGTCGATGCTGGAGCTGCTGGACGTGGTGAACGAAGGGCTCATCCTGAAAGGCGAAGAGCCGATCGCATTCGAGCACGATTGCCGGGAGGGTATTTGCGGATCGTGCGGCTTCATGATCAACGGCATCGCGCACGGGCCTTTGCCCGCCACCACGGTGTGCCAGCTCAGCATGCGGCATTTCAAAGACGGCCAGGAGCTTCACCTGGAGCCGTGGCGCGCGAAGGCGTTTCCGGTGATTAAGGATCTGGTGGTGGACCGCGGTGCATTCGATCGTATTATCGCGGCCGCGGGATACATCAGCGTGCCGACGGGCAGTGCACCGGATGGAAACACGATTCTGGTCCCGAAGGAAAATGCGGATCGCGCCATGGACGCGGCGGCTTGCATCGGTTGCGGGGCCTGCGTGGCGGCTTGTCCGAATGCGTCGGCGGCGCTGTTCACGGGCGCGAAGATCGCGCACTTGGGATTGTTGCCGCAGGGCCAGCCGGAGCGGCATCAACGAGCGCTCCGTATGGTGCGGCAGTGGAACGCCGAGGGTTTCGGGAGCTGCACCAACATCGGTGAATGCGAAGCGGTATGTCCGAAAGAAATTTCGCTCGAAGTGATCGCGCGGATGAATCGCGACTTTATCGCGGCTAGTTGTGAACGAAGATAACTACTCTTCGATCCGAATCGAGGGGCCTTTTTTTCCGCTCTCTTCGGCCGCCCGGCGCTGCACTTCACGCGCGATGGCGACGAACGGCGCGCCCGCATCGCCCAGCGTGATGGGCAGGCCGGAATCGCCACCGATGCGCACCGCGGGATCGAGCGGCAGTTCGCCCAGGAATGGAACTCCCATCGCCAGCGCGGTTTTCTTGCCGCCGCCGTGGCTGAAAACGTCGATGCGCTCGCTGCAGTGCGGGCATTGCAGGTAGCTCATGTTCTCAACCAGGCCGAGGATGGGCACGCGCACCTGCTCGAACATATGGATCGCTTTGCGCGCGTCTTCGAGCGAAACTTCCGATGGCGTGGTGACTACCACTGCGCCGGTGAGCGGAGCGGTTTGAATCAGCGAAAGCTGCACGTCGCCAGTGCCAGGCGGAAGATCGACGATCAAATAATCGAGCTGGCCCCAATCCACGCCGCGCAGGAATTGCTGGATCACGCTGTGCAGCATGGGTCCGCGCCACACCAGCGGTTTATCGCCGGGATTCAGAAAACCCATCGACATGATGCGTACGCCGTCTTTCTCCAGCGGCTGGATGCGTTCGCCGATGGAATGCGGCTGCGCGCGAACGCCCATCATGAGCGGCACGTTGGGCCCATAGACGTCCGCGTCCAGGAGCCCCACCTGGTGGCCCAGGCGCGACAGCGCGACGGCGAGATTCACGGACACGGTGGTTTTTCCGACGCCGCCTTTGCCCGATCCTACGGCGATCAAATTCTGGACGCCGGCAATCGGCACTTTCGGCTGTTCGGCTTGCGCAGTGTGGGGACCCATCAATGAGATGGTAGCAGGGGCGCTCGCATGTGCTCGCGTGGGATTGGGGATTAGCTATAGCTAGGCAAGAACGAGATTTGCTTGAGCGCGGAGGGTAAAATCGGCGAAATCGCGAGCGCGGAGTTTGGGAAACGCGGCGGCGGCGATCATGGCGGCGTTGTCGGTGGAGAGGGCGGGAGTGGGGAAGAAGACTGGGCAGGAAAGTCCGGCGGCGTGGGCGGCCGCGCGCAATCCGGCATTCGAGGCCACGCCACCGGAGACGATGAGCGATCGGGCGCCGATTTCGTCGATGCACGCGGCGGCGCGGCGTAGCAGCTCTTCGATGACGGTGTATTGAAAAGAGGCCAGCAGGTCAAGCGTGGGTTGGGGCGTGAGCGCGAGCACATCCTGGATAGACGCGCCCTGCGAGCGGCGGCGGGTTTCGATTTCCGAAGTCAGATCGTGATTCTCCACCCAGCGAAGCACCGCGGTTTTCAATCCGCTGAAGCTGAAGTCGAGCGTGTTGCCTTTCATGCGGGCGAGCGTGAATCGAACGGCATGCGGATCGCCGTGGGGCGCGAGTTGATCGAGGATGGGTCCGCCGGGATAACCGAAGCCCAGAAGTTTCGCCACTTTATCGTAAGCTTCACCGGCGGCATCGTCGCGCGTTTTGCCGAGCAGGCGATAAACGAAGCCTTCACGAACCTCGAACAGGTGCGTGTGGCCGCCGCTGACGACCAGCGCGAGCGCGGGGTACTCGATGCCTGATCCGGCTTCGAGAATCACGGCGTGAATATGGCCTTCGATATGGTTGACAGCGATAAGCGGCAGCTTGCGTGCGAAGGACAGCGCCTTGGCGTAGGTGATGCCAACCAGCAGCGAGCCTACCAGACCTGGGCCTTCGGTGACAGCGATGGCGGCCAAGTCATCGAAACTCGCGTTGGCTTGTTCGAGAGCGAGGCGCACAACGGGCACGATGGCGCGCAGGTGTTCGCGCGAAGCCAACTCGGGAACAACGCCGCCATATTTTCCGTGCGCGAGTTGGGATGCGACCACGGAAGACAGAATCGTGATTCCATCTTCCACAACCGCCGCCGCGGTTTCATCGCACGATGTTTCTATTCCTAGTATTCGCACTGCTAAGGTGTGTTTTGGACCTCTCGCCATTTCATTATCACTTGCCCGAGTCGTCGATCGCGCAGCAGCCGCTGGAGGATCGCGCGGCCTCGCGAATGCTGGTGCTCGATCGCGCCAAGCAGCGCTGGGAGGATCGAGTGTTCCGCGACTTCCCGCAATTCCTTCGCGCGGGCGATTGCCTGGCGCTGAACGATTCGAAAGTGTTTCCATCGCGATTGTACGGAAAGCGGGTTGGCTTTTCGGGCATGGTAGAAGTGTTGCTGGTGCAGCCCCTGAGCGATGACGCGAAGACGTGGACCGCCTTGGTGCATCCAGGACGCAAGATGCGCACGCGCGAGCGAGTTGTATTTGATGGTGTCGAAGCAGAGGTGATCGGGCGCGGCGCGTATGGTGAGCGGACGCTGCGATTTCACTACGACGGCGATTTCTACGAATGGCTGCAAGGGTTCGGACACGTGCCCTTGCCGCCGTACATCAAGCGGAGCGATACGGCCCAGGATAGGGAGCGATATCAAACTGTGTTTGCGCGCGAGACCGGATCGGTGGCGGCGCCTACGGCGGGCTTGCATTTCACCGGAGAGATTTTGGATGCGTGCCGAAAAGCCGGGGCGGAGATTGCTTACGTAACGCTGCACGTTGGACTCGGAACGTTCCAGCCCGTGCGCGGCGAGTCCCTGCACGCGGAGCGATTTCATGTTGCCGAAGAGAGCGCGGCAAAGATTCGATCGGCGCGGCGCGTAATTTGCGCTGGAACCACGAGCGTGCGCGCGGTAGAGAGTTTGTTCTTGGGCAAAAGTGGCGAAACCGATCTTTTCATCCGGCCGGGATTTCAGTTTCAACGTACGGATGCGATGCTCACCAATTTTCATCTTCCGGAGTCCAGCTTATTGATGCTGGTCTGCGCGTTCGCGGGTCGGGAGTTCGTGTTGGGGGCGTATGAGCACGCGGTAGAGGCGGGATACCGGTTTTATTCGTATGGCGATTGCATGTTGATTGTCTAACAATAATTCAGGAAGCCCTGCCAGGACTTCAGACCTTCGGTGTTGTGCGCTTTGAGGGCTTCCAAGCCGTCCTGCGGCGCATACGGATCGGTAAGCAGGTACCGGCCGACGCGCGCGATATCGAGCACGTCGTCCATCATGGCCTTCCAATGCTCAGGCGCCCAATCGATGGCAGTGCGAAACCACGGAAGGCACTCCTTCAGCGACGCCATCGGCCGTCACCATGTTGAACGATTCGGTGTAGCTGGGCTGGAGCAAGAGGTGCATGTGGGCAACGCTCTGGCGAAACTTCGGCCAGGACTGCCATCCGTTTTCGACCAGCTTCACATTGGGAAGGCCATCCAGCATCGCGCGGGCAGAGCGGAGAATGGTGTCGCCGCCGCCTTCGGTGCGTCCCGCCGAAAGCCACAATTCCAGATTCGCTTTGTAGCGGTGGGTGATTTCGAGCGCCGCGCCGGCCGCGCTCATGAAGTTCTTCAGGGGCCGCGTGGCGCCGAAAGCGCCAATGCGCAGCGTGCCGCCGGTATAAAGAGGCCGCCAGGGAAGGGTGTCGTTATCGAGATAGTAAAGGTTGGGCAGGTAGGTGCACGGGCGCGTGTACGCGGAGCGAATCCACTTGCAAAATTTGATGCTGTTGCCCGCGAGATGGAAATTGTGGGAGGCCGCTTCCACCTCCATGGCCTCGCGGACCAGCCGGACTCCGTTGGAATCGGCTTGCAGAAAGCCGACGTTGGAATGGCAATTCACGGCGAAGCGGGTAGAGGAGTTGTCCATTACCAGGCCGTGAATGTCCACGGAAGGAATCCACGGCGCGGAGATGACGACGTGCGTGGCGGGATCGCGCTGCAGCCTGGCGCTCAGATCTTTCGCGTTGACGATGGGCCAGACGTCGGCGACGATGCCGCCGCGGCGCAGCACCTTACAGGTGTTCAGGGCCGAGACGCCAAGTCCGATGTGGCTGATGTGCAGGTGGGCGGCGAAATTCTTATAGGCGAGGACGAGTCGTTGCGGCATTTGCTTTCACGTACCTTCGCGCAAAACGGAGCGCGGCGCCGGCAAGTTGCCGTTTCGTTTGGTGGTGCGCGCCGCACCCTTTGCGCTTCTGAGGAACTCTTGGATGCCCCGATGCTATGATGTCGCCGCGAACATCCAGGAGCGCGATTGGTTTAAGCTTCTGAAAAGCGGTCAGAAGAAAATCGCTGAGAGGTGTGACGGGTGCAGTACGGCCCAATAGCCGGGACCTACGCGGAATTGACCGTTTAATGCCACCGGAGTGACCACGTACAACATGGCGGACAGCAGGGCCTGCGTCACTCCCAGCACCGGAACGCTAGGGCGCCGTTCAAACAATCGCGTGGAAACGGTTCCCCAAAGAAATGTGGCGGGCACCAGAATCGGATTGGGAATGTGCGCCGCCGCGAACATCGCGCCCGCAATGCTGGAGGTTTTCCAAGACGCGCCCAGGCCGTCGCGCAGCCTGCGGTACGCCATATTTTGAAACAGAAGCTGCTGCAGGACGCACCAGAGGGCGTAGCCGCACCAGCGATAGATAGCATGCAGCGAAGTGGTGGTTTCGATCCACAACAATATGCCGAGCGAAACCGCGCAGCTGAGGAGCCACCATCGCCACGCGGCGACCGCGTTCAAGAACGTACGCAAACTCAGGCCGAGCGATTCGAAACTCTCCGAATGCCAGACGAAGGAGACGGACACCAGCGCCAACGGGATGAGCAGGCTCCAGGACCACCACAGCGGCCGCAGCCAGATGTACGCGATGACCAGGAAAGAAAACGCAAACGCCTCGGCCAGGCGCCAAGTTCGATCCCATTTCATTGTTTCCATGATATCCAACGAATAGCGACGCGTCACAATAAGGTAAACTAACGTTTTGATCCCATGAAAATTCACGAGTATCAGGCCAAGGCGATCTTGGCCAAATACGGAGTCCCTGTGCCTCGGGGCGAAGTTGCGTTTACGGTGGATGAGGCGGAGGCGGCGGCGAAGAAAATCGGCGGCAGCGTGGTTGTCAAAGCGCAGATTCATGCCGGCGGGCGCGGCAAGGGTGGTGGCGTAAAAGTCGCGAAGGATGCGGCGGAAGCGGTTGAGATCGCGAAAAAGATGCTGGGTATGCGGCTGGTGACGCATCAGACCGGGCCTGAGGGACGCATCGTGCAGCGCTTGCTGGTGGAAGAGACGCTGCCCATCGCGAGGGAGCTGTATCTCGGAATTGTGCTGGATCGCGCGCAGGGCAAGCCGGTGTTCATGGCGTCGGCAGCGGGCGGCATGGAGATCGAAGAGGTGGCGGAGAAATCGCCCGAACTGATTTTGAAGGAGGCGCTGGAGCCAGGCTACGGGCTTGCGCCGTTCCAGGCACGCAGCATGGCGTTCGGGATGGGCGTGGAATCGGAAAGCGCCAGCGGCGCGGTGTCGGCCATGATCGGACTGGCGAAAGCATACGACGCGTTGGACGCTTCCCTGGCTGAGATCAATCCGTTTATTGTTTGCGATGACGGCAAGGTGTACGCACTGGACGCCAAGTTCAACCTGGACGATAACGCGCTGTACCGGCACAAGGATTTGCTCGATCTGCGCGACTTGAACGAAGAAGATCCGCTGGAAGTGGAGGCGTCGCGGTTCAGCTTGAACTACATCAAGCTGGATGGCGATATCGCGTGCATGGTGAATGGCGCGGGTCTGGCGATGGCGACCATGGATATCGTGAAATATGCCGGGGGCAGTCCGGCGAATTTCCTGGACGTGGGCGGCGGCGCGAACGCCGAGCAGATCAAGAACGCGTTTCGCATTCTGCTGTCGGACGCGGGCGTGAAGGCGGTGCTGATCAATATTTTCGGCGGCATTCTGCGCTGCGACGTGCTGGCCACGGGCGTGGTGAACGCGGCGCGGGAGTTGAAGGTGACGGCGCCCATCGTGGTTCGCATGGAAGGCACCAACGTTGAAAAAGGGCAGGAGATTTTGAAAACATCGGGCTTCAACTTCACCGTCGCGGATGGGATGCGCGATGCCGCGGAGAAGGTGGTTCGCGCGGCCAAGGGAGTGAAGGCATGAGCGTCCTGGTAGATCAAGACACGCGGGTTTTGTTTCAGGGCTTCACGGGACGCGAGGCCAGCTTTCACGCGCAGGCGTCCATCGATTACGGAACCAAAGTGGTGGGCGGCGTGACGCCGGGCAAGGGCGGACTGATGCATCTGAGCCTGCCGGTGTTCAACACCGTGGCCGATGCGGTGAAGCAGACGGGCGCGAATGCTTCTGTGATTTTCGTTCCGCCGCCGTATGCGGCCGACGCGATTATGGAGGCGGTGGACGCGGGCGTGCCGCTGGTGGTGTGCATCACCGAAGGAATTCCCACCGCGGACATGGTGCAAGCGCGCGAATTCATGAAGGGCCGAGCGTCGCGTTTGATCGGCCCGAATTGTCCGGGCATCATCTCACCCGGCAAATGCAAGATCGGGATCATGCCCGCTCCCATTCACAAGCAGGGCCACGTGGGCGTGGTCTCGCGCTCCGGAACGTTGACGTATGAAGCGGTGGGGCAACTGACGAAGCTGGGGATCGGACAATCGACGTGCATCGGAATCGGCGGCGATCCGATTATCGGCACTACGTTTCTGGATGCGATCCAGCTCTTCAACGAGGACCCGGACACACACGCCATCGTGATGATCGGCGAGATTGGCGGAAACGCCGAGGAGACGGCCGCCGAATATATCAAGGCGCACGTCAAGAAGCCGGTGGTGGGTTTTATTGCGGGACAGACGGCGCCGCCGGGACGCCGCATGGGTCATGCGGGAGCTATCATCTCGGGTGGATCGGGAAAAGCAGAAGACAAAATGAAGGCGATGAAAGAGGGGGGGATCACGGTGTGCGCCACTCCCGCCGAAATCGGAGAAAAGGTGAAGAGCCGGCTATAGCTCGTAAGAGAAGCAGAACGGCGATATTCAACATGGCAATCGAACAGACGTTTGCAATCATAAAGCCCGACGCAGTTGCGGCGGGCCACGCGGGGCAGATTCTCGCGATGATCGAGAAGGCCGGGTTCCGTATTCGCGGCATGCGAATGACGCGGCTCTCGAAACAGCAGGCCGAGGGCTTTTACGACATCCATCGCGAGCGGCCGTTTTTCAGTGGACTGGTGGCGTTCATGACGGAGGGTCCCGTGGTGGTGCTGGTGCTGGAGCGCGAAAACGCGATCAAACATTGGCGCGAGGTGATGGGCGCCACCAATCCGGAGAAGGCGGCGGAGGGCACGGTGCGGAAGCACTTCGCGAAGAATATCGAGCGCAACGCGGTGCATGGGTCGGACGCGCCGGAAACCGCGGCGGTGGAGATTCCATTCTTTTTCAGCATGGCGGAGCTACTGTAAGGCGGCAAAGCCGGCGCCAAGCCCAACCCACTAGTTACTCGCCCTAAGAGGCGCAGGTGCTTCGTGGGTTTGTCCGGGGTCGAATATCTTCGATACGGCGACGCCCACCACAACCACTACCACGCTGCCGATCACGTTATACCACAGGAACGAAATATTGGTGAACAGGTTGGCCGCGAAGATAGCTGCTTCACCGGCGATCACGCCGAAGAACGCGCCGTTCGCCCCGACGCTGCGGAAGAAGAACGCCAGCACGAACACGCCCAGCAGCCCGCCGTAGAATAACGATCCGATCACATTCACCGCCTGGATCAAAGCGCCAAAATTTTTCCCGTATTGCGCGAAGCCCATCGCGAAGCAGCCCCAAAATACCGTAGCGATGCGGGAGGCGATCAGGTAATGACGGTCGGATGCGTCGCGCTTCACATGACGCCGGTAGATGTCGATCACGGTGACAGCGGAAAGCGAATTGATCTCACCCGAAGTGGACGACATGGCCGCCGAAAAGATCACCGCGACAATGAGACCGACCACGCCTGCGGGCAGATACTTCGTTACGAACGAGAGGAAGATGTAATTGGTGTCGTCGAATTCTTTTCCCACCAGGCGCTCGCCGGCGGCGTGCGCATCGTTCAATTCCTGCTGCGCGGCGCGATAACGCTGGATGCTAGCCGTCCGCGCGGCGGGATTTGCGGACCGGTTGGCCTGTAAGAATTGATCCGCCGCATCGCGTCGATTGGCATAGGCTTCCTGATAGCGGCGCTCGGCCGCTGGAAAGCGCGAATCCTGCCGGATATGCTTTAGCTCCACCGGCTGAAACAGCATCGGCGGTCTTTCAAAATTGAAGAACACAAACACCATTGCTCCGATGAAGAGGATGAAGAACTGCATCGGGATTTTGGCCATGGCGTTAAGCAGCAGGCTGAGGCGGCTGTGCGCCACCGATTTGCCGGTGAGATAGCGCTGCACTTGCGATTGGTCGCAGCCGAAATACGCGAGCGCCAAGAACATTCCGCCGATCACACCGCTCCAGACGTTATAGCGGTCGTTCCAATCGAAGTTGAGCGTAACGGCGTTCAGCCTTCCGGCCGCGCCAGCCAGCGAGACAGCATCGCGGAAAGAAACATTGTGCGGCAAAAGGTGAATCGCGAGCACCAGCGCCAGCACCAGGCCGCAAAGGATCAGCGACATTTGCTGGACATCGGCCCACGTCACCGCTTTGATGCCGCCGAACGAAATGTAGGTCATGATGAGGACGCCCATCAGGATGGTGGTGGCCCGGTCCGGCCATCCCAGGATCACGGAGAGCACCACGGCGGGCGCATAGAGCGAAAGCCCGGAAGCCAGGCCGCGCTGGATGAGAAAAATCAGGCTCACCAGGGAGCGGGTCTTGGAATCGAAGCGGTGTTCCAGATATTCGTACGCGGTGTAAACATTGGCACGATGAAAAATGGGAACGGCCGTCGCGCACAGGATCACCATGGCGATTGGCAGTCCGAAATAAAACTGGACGAAGCGCATGCCATCGGTGTAGCTCTGGCCAGTGGTGGAGATGAAGGTGATGGCGCTGGCTTGCGTCGCCATGATAGAGAGCCCCATGGCGTACCACGGCATTGACTTCCCCGCCAGAAGATACTTGTTCATGGTGCTGCTGCCGCGGCCGCGATAGAGTCCATAGCTGACGATGAAGGCCAGCCATGAGAACATCACCACCCAATCGAGTGGCCTCATGAAGCGAAGACTCGAGTGAAGACGTAGAACCCGGCGATGAGCAACGCAAGATAAAAGAGGACGATGATATATATTCGTCGCCAGGAGCCGAGGATCGGCGGAGGTTCGTCTTCGACGGGGTGCGGTATTTTGTGCGGCGCGCCGCTCACTCAGTTCTTTCCAGCGCTCAACAGATTCGCGAAAATACGGAACGCGCCTGGGACTCCGGCGGGCAGTTCGCGAAACCAGGAGAACGCGGTAAATACATACGCGCCCTTGCCGTAGCGTGTGTAGAGCGTGACGCCGGTCTGGGGCTTCTCCATCGGATCGTGCGTTTCAAACAGCGGCTGGTAATGTTCGTCCCATTTCGACGCGAAATAGAGTCCGCGTTCCTGAATCCAGCCTTCGAAATCACGCGCGGTAATTTCGTTGGGCTGGTGCAGCAGAGGGCTGCCAGGATTGAGGAACTGGACCGGCGCTTCTTCCACCGTGACGCGTTCGCGGCCAACCGTCAGCGGATAGGGGCCGATATTCGCCAGCAAGTTGGTATCGCCGCCGAAAGGATTGCCTCCTTCGGCAACGTTGTACTGCACCACTAACGTTCCACCGTTCTTCACGTAATCGAGCAGACGGCCCTGGTTGGCGCGCAAATCCGCACGTACGTTGTAGGCGCGTACGCCGGTGACGATGGCGTCGAAGCGGCTGAGATTGCCGCTCGCGAGATCGTCCGCGCTGAGCAGCACCACTTCGGCGCCCAACTGCTGAAGCGCTTGCGGCACTTCGTCGCCAGCGCCCATGACATACCCGATGGTCTTGGCCAGCAGCCGTACTTCGGCGCGCACCAGCTTGGCGGTAGCCGGTGGAAACAACACCTGCGGTGGAATGTGCGGATAACTGATGGTCTCCATGGACGTGGCGACGGTCTGATCGCCCACCTGCGCGCTGGCCGTCAGGGTTTGTTGGGCGTCGTTCGAAGGCGGCGTAAGTTCGAACGATACTTCACTCTGCTCGCCCGGCGTAGTGAGATTAAAATCGCCCGATTCACTTGAAATCCGCCAGCCCAGAGGCGCGCGGATCTGTAGTTTGCCCGCCGTCTTTGCGATGTTGGCCTTCACCTGCAGTTCAACGTTCTTCGCCGAACGATTGGGAAACAAGATGGCGGATTGAGACCACTGCAGCGCGACTGGAGGTTCCACGACAACCGGGCGGGTTAACTCGCCCTGCGCGCGCTCGATGTAGCGGTAAGCCACGGGCCGCACCACCTCGACATCTTGGGATTCGATCCGCAGGTGAAAGTGCGCCTCAAACAGCGGCGGATTTTCAGGCAGGCCGACATCCAGCTGGTTCGGAACTGTATATGTATCTCCTTGCTTCGGCTGAACCAGCCAATAGGGCTGCGAGAGCGCCTCGTGCTCCGGGATGGTGGCATTTAGCGCGTAGATCTGCGGCTCATTGAACGGAAGAACGCCGCCGAACTTATCCTTCGTGGTAGCTGGCGAGATGCCTTCGATAGACACCGACTTCACTTCGACAGCCATGTGATCACGATTGAGAGCGGTGGCATCGAACTTCAGCGATCCGCCGGGCGTGATGGCGTACTTGTCGGAGACGGCGTCGAGCCACAGGCCCGTGCAAAGCACGATCGCCTCGCTCAACTCATGCTGCTTGAGCGCGACAAGCGGATCATGCAGAGTGGCCATCAGTTTCTCCGCCTTTAGGAGCAGGGGAACGATTCGGTCGGGATTTTCCGGGTCGAACGTTTTCCCCGCTTCGCCGACCATTTGTCCCAACGGCGCGCCGCCCGGAAATCGATTCCAGGAGAGGTCGATGCCGTCGAAAATATCGTGCGTTGCAACGGGGCCGGACTGGGTGATCAGAAAATCCTTGGCCGATCCCTTGCGCTCGGCGGCGCCCATGCCCTGGCTGCGATGCATGCTGCGAGACATGCCCGCGATTTCGGCATAGGAATGACCCAACACGGGATCGTAGTCGCCCGGATCCACGCTGATGCGGTTGGGCATCTTCTCCACTTCCTCGCGCTGCTCCTTGGTAAAAGCTCCTGGATTCCACATCAGGCGCTTGGCTTGCCAAGGCTGGACCCATTGCAACTGCTCCGGAAATCGCTTGGGGTCGGCGGCGGCGGTGAACGCCTCCCGGCCCAGAATCGCCGATGCCTGGTGCTGGCCATGGCCATCCCGCGGAGTGCCGCTAAAGCGCAGGATGATCACGTCGGGACGGAAACGGCGGACCACCCAGACCACATCGCTGAGGATTTTATCGTGGCCCCACTTCTCGAAACATTCCTGTGGCGTTTTGGTGAAACCGAAATCGATGGCGCGCGTGAAGAACTGCTCCGCGCCATCGATGCGGCGCGCCGCGAGCAATTCCTGAGTGCGAATGATGCCGAGCTCGTCGCCCTGTTCGGCGCCGATCAGGTTTTGCCCGCCTTCGCCGCGGGTCAGCGAGAGATAGCCAGTGCGCACTTTGCGGCCGCGCGCCAGGTAAGCGAGCAACGCGGTGTTCTCGTCGTCGGGATGCGCGGCGATCATGAGCACGCTGCCCACCACGTTGAGACGCTCGAGCGACTGGCGGGCCTGGGCCGATCCGGACAATTCGCGCTGCGCGGAGGCCGGAATGAGACATGCGGCGACAAGAACGGCTAGGATAGACGTGCGCTTCAAGTCCAAACAAATATGATACGGGACCGGGAACAAAGGTGGGGATTGGGGGCTGTCTACCTGTCGCTGCTGGCGATCGTGGTTCTGTTTTATAACAAGCCGCTGTTGTTCGGGCCCGCGTACACATTTCCGTGGGATTTTCATGCCGTCCAGCTTCCTCTGATCACTTTCCTGCGCGATGAGTTGCGCGAGAATCGCTTCGCGCTTTGGAATCCGTACAACTATGGCGGATATCCAGTTTACGCGAACATACAGGCGTGCTTCTTCCATCCTCTGGTGCTCGCCAGCGCGTTCCTTAGCAGCCGCTTCCCGGGGCTCAGCTTGCCTATGCTGCTGGAGTGGGCCGTCGCGCTGCAGGTTTGGATGGGCGGCATCGCGGCCTATCATTTATTCCGGACCATTGGGCTTGGCTCCGCGCCGGCATGGACTGGCGCGGTGATGTTTGAAACCGGGAGCTACTTCGCATCGCGCGCCGAACACATCGATTCCATGATGGCCGCGGCCTGGATGCCGCTGGCTTGGCTCGCGGTCTGGAAGTTGCGAGAGAAACTTCGGGCGGATTGGCTAGCGGCGCTCGCTGCCGCGCTGGGCTTGTCCATCTGGGGCGGATTCCCGCAGGCGACGGTGGCGGTGTTTGGATCCACGGTGATGTTCGCCGCGCTTCTGGCCGCGCTGCGAATGGGGCGCGCCAAGGCGATGCTGTGGGCAGTTTCGGGATGCGCGCTTGGAATCCTGCTCGCGGCCGTTCCGTTTATTCCCACTACACAGCTCACGGAACTGAGCGTGGCGAAGTATCGCGGGGATTACCTCGGCGCCGGCGGCGGCCTTTATTGGCAAAGCCTGGTGTCGCTGGTGGCGCCCAATCACTACCACATATTCGACCTGGACCATTTCAATGGCCCATGGGATCCGACGTTCCTCTATCTGTACAGCAGCATCGGCGGGTTGCTGCTCGCGATTTTCGCGCTGGTAGCGTGCCGCCATCGAAACACCGCGTTGTTCGGCCTGATGCTGTTGTTCGGAATGTTTTGGATGCTGGGCGACAAGACCGTCGTCTGGCGAGCGCTGTTTCCGTTATTGCCTGAAACGGTGCGGATTGGGATTCATCCCGAGTACACGTACTGCATTTTCAGCCTGGCGATCGCGGGGTTGGCGGCGATCGGGCTGAATGCCGTGCGGATCGGCGACGGCGTTCGCTGGGCCATCGGAGTTGTGATCGCCGTGGATCTGTTCCTGGTTGGATCTGGGCGCCCAATGAATACGGCGCGCACGCCATCCGCCGCCGGCATCACGGACGACCCTGTCTACAGCCTCGACCTGCGGCGCGATCTGAATCAAAACGTCCCTCAATGGCGGTTCGACACGGTCGATTCGAGCATGGAATGGACGACGAGCGCTCCCATTCTGCAAATCACCTCGGCTGCCGGGATCAGTCCGATGGCGCCCGAAAATGCGATCCAGCTTCGGCTATTTCTGCATGACGGATATCGCTGGGGCTGGAATTATCCACTCGAGAAATTGGATTCGCCGATCGTCGATTTGCTGAACGTGCGATACATTGTCACGCGCGCGGAGGATATTTCGCGGTTCGCGGCTTTTCCCAAGTTTCGCCACATCGCCAGTCCGCCGGGCAGTGAACTGTTCGAGAACACCGAAGTGCTGCCGCGATTTTTCCTGGTGCATCAGGCGCGAACAGTAGGATCGCTCCAGGAAGCAACGGATCTGATTTCGCGGAACCAAGTGGATCTTCGGCGGACTGCATTGGTGGATCAAGCGATTGCCCTTGCGCCGAATGGCGGCCCGGACAAAGTGAATACGCTGCGCTACGAACCCAACGAAATCGAGCTTTCGACGCGAACTTCAAGCGCCGCGCTCCTGGTGCTTTCAGAGACCTATTATCCGGGATGGAAAGCCTGGCTGGACGATCAGGCCACGACCATCTATTCCACCGACATCGCGTTGCGGGGCGTTGTTGTCCCAGCCGGTGAGCATCAGGTTCGCATGGAGTTCCGCCCGATGATTCTCACCATCTCACTCGCGATCTCGCTCGCAACCGCGATTCTATTGCTAATTTTAGGCTTTGGGATGCGCTTTGTCGTACACCGCCATCAAGTCCGCTAACGAGACCTGGGTGTACTTTTGCGTAGTGGAAAGCCGCGCATGGCCGAGCAGCTCCTGGATCGCCCGCAGGTCCGCGCCATCGCTCAACAGGTGGGTAGCGTAGGCGTGGCGCAGGCTGTGGGGATGGATGGACGAATCGCCCGTAATCATGCGCGCGTAAAACTTCACGATGCCGCGCGCCCCGCGATCGGTCAGCCGGGCGCCGCGATGGTTCAGGAACAAAGCTCGCCCGCTGCCGGTGCCGGGCTTTCGTAGCGTGAGGTAACGCTCCAGCGCCTCCGATGCTTTGCCCGCGTAAGGAACCTGCCTCTCCTTCTTGCCCTTGCCGCGCACGCGAATCCAGCGCTCGTTGAAGTCGAAGTCGTCCAGGTTCAGGCCAACCAGTTCGCTGATGCGCAGCCCGCAACCGTAGAGGAGTTCGAAAATCGCCAGGTCGCGCGCCGGATAGGGCCGTTCGAATTGGTCCGCGGCCGGCGTTACGCCGTCCACCAGCACGTTGGTTTGCTCCGCCGTCATCACAGCCGGCAGCGTTTTGGGCGCCTTCGGCGTGCGCACCATGCGGGCCACATTTTTCTCCACCAGTCCTTCACGCAAAAGGAATTTGAATAACGATCGAACGGCGGCCAGCTTCCGGCGCATACTCACAGCCGTAAGCCGTTGCTCATACAAATGCCCTAACCATTCCCGAATGGCCAACGCGTCGATCTTCTCCAGGGTTATTCCTGGCTCGCCGGGTATCGCGAAGTAAGCGACGAATTGCTCCAGATCCGAGGCGTAGTTTCGCACCGTATGCTCTGAGGCGTTCTGGCGAAGCAGTTCGTCGAGGAAAAGCTGGATATGGCCGGACAAATCAGGCATAGACGGAACGATATTCCTCCAATTTCTCGAGCGCGCGGCGGCAGATTTCGGCGTGGCGAGCCTTTTTGTCGTGGCGGAACTGAAGCCGCGTGGCTTCATCCAGCGCGGGCAGCAGATCGAACGTGATGTTCGCGGGCTGGTAATTGCGCGCATCGGCGCCGGAGACGTAAGCGCACAGCGATCCGATCGCGGTTTCACGCGGAAAAGGGCGAATCTCCACGTTCGACGCTAATTCGGCGGCATGCCGGCCGGCAACCAAGCCGGTGGCGATTGATTCCACGTAGCCTTCCACTCCTGAAATTTGCCCGGCGAAGAACGCTCGGGATTGTGTCCGAAGCTGGAGCGTCGAAGTGAGCAGTGCAGGTCCGTTGATATACGTGTTGCGGTGAATTTGCCCGTAACGCAGAAATTCCGCGCGCTCCAGTCCGGGAATTAAACGGAAAACCCGCGCCTGTTCGGGAAAACGCATGTGATTTTGGAAGCCGACCAGGTTATAGCTGTCCGCGCGCAGATTTTCCTGACGTAACTGCACCACGGCATAAGGACGGCGTCCGGTGCGGGGATCGATCAACCCCATGGGCTTCATCGGGCCGAAGCGCAGCGTCTCGCGCCCGCGCCGCGCCAGCTCTTCAATCGGCAGGCAGGCTTCAAAGAAGCGAGCGTTATCTTCCGGAATATGCGAGGGAACCGCTTCCGCGGCGAGAAGCGCATCGACGAAGCGCTCGTATTGCTCGCGATCGAACGGACAATTAATATAGTCGTCGGTGCCGTCGAGTGACTTGCCGTAGCGCGAAGCGCGGAACGCGATGGACAGATCGATCGAATCCGCTTCGACGATGGGACTGATCGAATCGTAAAAAAACAGCCGCTCGGCGCCGGTCAGCCGCCCGATCTCTTCGGCCAGCGGGCCGCTGGTGAGCGGGCCGCTTGCAACGATCGTAATGGCGTCGGCCGAAATTGAGGTCGCCTCCTCACGCCGCAATTCGATGCGAGGATTCTCTTCGATGGCTCGCGAAACCTCTTGAGCGAACACTTCGCGATCCACCGTCAGCGCATGACCGCCCGGTACGCGAGCCTGTTGAGCGGCGCGCAATAGCACCGAGTCCAGCTTACGAAGCTCTTCCTTTAGCAGCCACGGCGCGGTGTTTTCCGATTCACTCTTGAGCGAGTTGCTGCAAACCAGCTCGGCCAGCCGGTCCGTTTTGTGAGCGGGCGTCGGCCGCACCGGGCGCATTTCGAACAGCACGCAATCATAGCCGGCGCGCGCAATCTGCCAAGCCGCCTCGCAACCCGCCAGGCCACCGCCGAGAATATGAATCGGGATCACTAAGCACAGGATACAGTGCTGTCAACGCAAAGTAGAAATGTCCTATTCCCTGCAAAGTAGAAATGTCCGGTTTTGACCGTGTTGGCGGAGGGTGCGTGATAGTCTGACTTCGATTCTCCGGGGAGTCGCGCTCCTGGGGAAGATTCAAGGCCGATGCGACGGGGCTGGCTCCGAAGTAATCGGCGGCAAACCCTCGGTCAACCGGGCCCTGCGGGGTACCCTCCGAGGGTTTTGCTTTTGACTTTGACATTCTCATTACTTGGGTGGAGTCTCGGAGCGGAGGCCTTGAATAGAGAAAGCGCGAAGCTGCCGGGCTGGGCTTGCCCGGCTTTCCTTTTGCGTTGTGGCGGGTTTTCAGAGCGACTCCGGCTTGGCGGAACCTTCCGAGGCCTGCCAGATCTTGGGTGACTTTTTCAGATCGAAGTTCTTACACCATGCACTGGCTGGGCGAGGTTTCCCCGTACGCCGCGCTGGGCTGGGCGCCTTCGGTGCTGGAAGCTTGGGACGCTGCTCGCAGATAGAAACACGCAAGTAGCGATCGCCGAATCGAACCGCCACAGAACCGTCTCGGCGCTTCTCGACCCGCAGCACTGCGCCTCGCAGTCCAGTGCGGATGTCCTGGCGGGCGATCTGGTAAATCTTCGCATCCAACTGAATGGTGTAATCATTGTTCACCCGCCGGCTTTCCACGTGGCTGAGAATCGCCGCCAAATCAGGCTGCTTTTCCAGCGGCCGGTGAGCATCGTCGGCACTGGCCGGCGTCACCGCCAGAGTGGCGTTGACCCAGGGCAGAAACTCGGTTTCCAGGTAGTGGTTGGCTTGTTCCAAAGTCGTCACTCCCGCGACGCGCATCCCCTTCACCAGCCGGTCCTGAGCGGTAGCAAACCCGCGCTCTACCCTCCCTTTGGCCTGCGGGCTGTGCGCTGCTATCCAGGTGATTGCCAACTCCCGCAACGCCCGACCGATCTGCGTCGGCGGCATTTCCACCCTATCCTGCTCCACTCCGGGCTCATCCCGCCTGCGTTTCTCCGCCGTCTGAAAGAGGCTCGCCTTGTCGGTGTAAAATGCGAGCGGCCGCCCGTGCTTTTTCAGGTAGCTCTCCAGCAGGCTCATGTTTTCCGCCGTTGAGTCGCTGCCCACAAAGCGAGCGAACCACCGCCCGGTCGCATCGTCAATCATGTTGATCAGCAAGATCTGTGCTCCGCGCCCTTCCAACCAGTCGTGGTCGCTGGTGTCCCACTGCACCAACTCGCCCCAGCGGCTGCGTCGCGGACGCCATGCATGGATCTTCTCGATCCGCTGCTTGCGCGCTCGCCACAGCTTGGCTTGAATCATCCACTGCCGTACCGTCTCCCGGCTCACCGCGATGTTGTGTTTCTTAGCCAAGTATTCCGACGCCAGCGTCGGGCCAAATCCCCGGTACACCGCACGCGACAGGATTGTCACTGCCTCCCGCTCCAGGTCGGCATCCATCTTGCGATTGGATGGCAGCCCTCGTAACGCATGCACCACAGCTTTATCCCCACGGCGTTTTAGAGCTCGCAGGAGACGCCTCACGTGCCTTTCCGTAATCCCCAGCTCCTCGGCCGCCTGCTTCTGGGTAATCAGTTTCTTCTTGGCCTTTTTCAAGGCCACCAGCCGGTCCCGCTCGGCCTGCGTCATCAATAGTTGTCCTTCTGCCACCTCCCCAGCCTGGAGGTCGTCAATAGGACATTTCTACTTTGCGCAAATAGGACATTATCACTTTGCGCCGACACACAGGATACAGTGCTGGCAACCGCGAGAAAGTTCACGGTAGAATAACACCGGTATTCCGAGACAATGAACCCAATCATCAATCAATGGGGCCCCGTTGCTGTCATCGTCGGCGGGTACCTGCTCGGGATTTACTTTCAGAACCGACGCATCGACGACCTTCGGGACTCGGTGAACAGGCGGTTCGACGATCTCCGCGAGACCATGAACAAGCGCTTCGACGACTTACACGACCTGCTGAAATCCGAGATCAAGCGCCTGGATGAACGCCTGGCTCGCATGGAACACCCCATCGTCCGCCAGTCGTAAACCGTTATCCCCTTAACAAAACAGAGCCAGATACATTTGCGCTCGCCTGGGCTATAATCATCCGTTGGACCGCCACTTGCAAACCGGTCCCTTCAACATGCGCAGTATTTTTTTGTCTGCACTCTTGCTCGCGTCCGGGGCGTTCGCCGAAGGCCCTGTGGCGCCCGTCACTTCCGACTCGTTGGTGGTCAAAGAGGTTCACGTCTTGGGCACCAAGTCGGCCGTGGAATTAAAGACACAGGTGGGCCAGAACTTCGACGCGTCCACCATCCAGTCCGATGTCCGCAGGCTGTGGGCCACCGGCCGTTTCGACGATATTCGCGTGGAGACAACACCGGAAGACCAAGGCACGGCGGTGACTTTCAACGTGGTGGAGCTGCCCCAACTGGTTCTCCACACCTTCAAAGTGGAGCCTTCCACTTTTGGCCTGCAGATGAACCTGCCGGAAGGCACACCCATGAGCCGGCTGCGCGCGCATCAGATCGCCTACCAGGCCCAGCAGGACCTCCGCTCGGATGGCTTCCGCACCGCCACGGTGGATTATAATTTGGTGCCTTACATCGGCAACCAAGTGGACCTGCACCTCAACATCGACGCCGGCGAGCGCATTCGCGTCAAGAAGGTGGATTTCGTTGGCGACACGGCCTTCGATCCGAAAGATCTGAACGGCACTCTCCGGTCGCTCAAAATTCGCCGGGTTACGCCGCCCATCCCGGGTATCTGGCAGGGCTGGCGCCTTTATCCGGGATACAATCCGGAAGGCGTGGAGGGCGACCTGGCTTTGCTTCGCTCCTATTACATATCCAGGGGCTATTTTGACGCCACAGTGAAGCTGGGCGACGTGCAAGTAGCGCGGAAGACGGCGAAAGTCAGCATCCGGGTGGACGCCGGCCAAATGTATCACGTGCCCACCTGGCAGGTTTCAGGCAATGGAGTGCTGCCCAAAGTGGTGCATCCAACGAACGCCTTGATGCGCTACCAGAACTTCTGCTCCACCTTGTTTGTCGCTCGACGTCAGGCCGAGCACGAGGGCATTCTGGACTTCGCCGTGAACATGCAGGTACAACCCACCCAGGCCAGCACAGCGGCGGCTCCCGAAGCGAACGTAGCCGCGACCGTCGATCGGGGCAAGCCGTTTCACGTCGGCCGTATCGACTTTACCGGTAATCGCCATTTCACCGAAGCCGCCGTTCGCAGCAATTTCCTGCTGGACGAAGGCGACCTGCTGGACGAGCACCTGCTGCGCAAGAGCATGGCGCGCCTGAACGAGGCGAATTTCTTCATGCCCGTCAACGAACGCACCACCATCCTCCATACAGATCCGAGGACGGGCATCGTCGATATCGACGTTCGAGTAACGGAGCGCAAGCGCGGTTCCTGGAATCTGTCGGGACCTGTTGGTCCGGCCAGCCTTGCCGGACCGCTCGAGGCCTCCATCCGGACGCGGCTGCCGGCCTGGGGATCGGGCGTTCTGGAAGCATCCACTTACACGGTGTCTCTCACGATGTTCGCGTTCGTCCATTCGTTTCTGCCGGTTCTCGGCCTGCCCAAAATTCCGCTGATTCCCATCGCCGCCTTCAACCGGCCGTATACTCCCGGCGAAGGTTGGAAATCGGGATTCATGATCATTCCGCAACTCGGCTGGCAATACATGGTGATGGGCTACGGAGTGGCGCAGATTCAGCACCGCTTGATCCCGGTATTGCAGGGCGATCGCGGACTGGAGCCGGAGCTGCCCGTCACGGTGGAAACTCCCAACAGCCGTACCACGATGTTCTGCGAACCCCCAGCGCCGCGCCTCTCGCCGGTACGGAGCGCCCTGGTGATGGGCCTGCGATTTATCGGATCGATGGCCGGACTCTAACGAGGTAGTAAAAAAGATCGCTTGCTCACGCGCGCGGTTCAGAACCACGACCGTCAGGGAGTGCTTGCCGTTAGCGGCGATTGACGAGCCACAAAACCAGCGAGAGCACCACGCTGATCAGCAGGCAGGTAACCAACGGAAAGTAGAACACCGAGTGCTTGCCCCGGATCACGATGTCGCCAGGCAGGCGCCCTAGCCGGATGGGAAGCTTTTCCCCGAGCGAGACCAACACACCCAGGCCCGCTACCACAAGCCCCAGTGCAATCAGCATGCGTCCCAAGCTCATTACATCGATACTAGCGCTCCCCGCTGCGGTAAAGTGAATACGGCTGGAGGTGAGCATGACGAAACTGGCACTCGTACTTTTGGCGGCTTTTCCGCTGTTCGGCGCCGACGAGCCACTCCCCAGCGTAGAGACCGTTTACAACCACTTCATCGCCGCCACCGGCGGAAGGGCCGCCTATGAAGCTCGCCACAGCCTGATCGAACACGCCACCATCGATTTTGCAAAGCAAGGGCTGAAGGGCACGCTGACCATTTACGAGGCCGCACCCGACAAATACCTCGGTCTCACAGAATTGCCGGGTATCGGGAAAATGGCCGCCGGCAGTAATGGCGATGTTGCCTGGGAGAACACGGTTCTGCAGGGTCCGCGCATCAAGCAAGGCGCCGAAAGAGCCGACGCGCTCCGGGATGGCGCCTTCAACGCCCCGCTTCATTGGCACGAGTTGTACGTGAAAGCCGAAACCGCGGGCTCGGAAACCGTCGAGGGTCACGACTGCTACAAGATTGTGCTGACGCCCAAAGAAGGCAAGCCGATGACCGAGTTTTACGACAAGAAGTCGGGCTTGCTGATCAAAACCATGGCGACGGTGAGCTCGCAGATGGGCGACGTGAACGCCGAGATCCTATACGACGACTACCGCAAGGACAGCGACAATGTCCTTTCGTCCCATCGCAGCGTGGAGCGCGCCGCGCAGCAGGAACTGGTGGTTCAAATCGATAGCGTGGAAGTGAATCCCGATCTTCCCAAGGATCGCTTCGATCTGCCCGCTGAAGTAAAGGCCCTATTGAACAAGCCGGCGGCCGCCGAAGTGCTTCCGCCCGATCGTGGCCAACTCGCCATCTACATGGCGGGTAATCCCGTTGCGACGGAAAACTACACGGTCACGACATCGGTTGGCGGCATCGACATTGATGGCTCGGGTTCTGCCACCCTCGGGCCGATGAAGATCGATATCGAGAAATTTCAGGTGTTCTATGGCACGGAACATCGGCCGGCGCAGGCCATCGCGAAGGCCAAGCTCGGCCAGGTGCAGATGAACGTCAACGCGACGTTCGCCGATGGCCAAGCCAAGAATGAAATCGATTCGGGGCAAGGTCCCGAGACCAAGAGCATCGCCGTGCATCCCGATACCATCGTGGTAAACGCCAATCTGCCCCTCTATGCCTGGACCGCGCTCGCTCTGCGCGCCCGCTTAGACACCCGCGAGCCCCAGCAGTTTCCCGTTTACGTGCTGACGCAAGCCGAGGTGAACGCGACCGTCGTTTTCAAAGGGCGCGAACGAGTGGAATTCGCCGGAAAATCGGCCGAGTTGAACCACCTGAACGTCACCGGTACTACGCCGCAGGGGCAGGCCATCAGTCTCGACTTCTGGGTGGACGACCATCGTAAGCTGATCAAGGTGGCCGTTCCCTCGCAGGGTGTGGAGGCGTACCAGGAGAGTTTTGAACCGATATCGCGCGCAACCGCATCCGGAGTCAGCGGCGCCGCACTGAAATGAATGCCGAACTGGAGTGCTATCTTTATTCCATCCTTGAGATTGCCGAGACCCTGGAAGCCATTTCGCCCGACATCGGCACCGCCGTCCGGGAGCGCCTCCTGTCCTTGCGGTCGCGCTTGCCTGTGGATCCCACGCCCGAGCAACTCCAGGCCAGCCGCGTAGCGCTGCACGAAATCCTGCAAGCTTTTTGCGAGAAGGCCCGCCTCCAAAATCAGGCTCTAGCCCGCGATCTCAACCAAACGCTCAGCATGGTGACGCGCACCGAAGACACCAGCACCGGCCGTAACGTCCAGCATGCCGGGCGGCTGGTGGATTTCGTGGACCGCCTGGAATCCGCCGTCCAATCCGGCGATCTGCCGCTGCTCGCTGTCCATGCCTCCGAATTGCGGGACTTCGCGCAATCCATGGAGCTCAACAGCCGGGAAGACTTCGCCCGCCTGCGCCAGAAGATGACCGAGATCCAGCGCCGTTTGCACGAAGTGGAGTTGCTCGCCACACTCGATCCTTTAACTGGCGTAGCCAACCGCCGGGACCTGGACCGCGAGCTCGCGGCACGCATGGAAGCCCGGCAGGAATTCTGCATTCTGCTCTTCGATCTCAACGGCTTCAAGGAGATCAACGATCGTTTCGGACATCTTTACGGAGACCAGGTTTTGAAGCAGCTCGGTGCCCGCCTGAGCAGCCAGGTGCGCGCCCGGGATTACGTATGCCGTTGGGGCGGCGATGAGTTTGTCGCAATTCTGGCCTGTGATCTCTCAGTTGCCGAGACCCGCGCCCGCCAGATCGCCGAGCGCCTGAATGGCCCTTACCACATCCTGGGATTTGGCCGCGATATTCGCGTCGACGTCACGGTTACCGTTGGACGGGCCCAGTATTGCGCAGGCGAATCGCCCGAGCAGCTGTTCCGCCGCGTCGACGAATCCATGTACCGCCAGAAGCACCTGTCACCTCCTAACGGCTAACGCTGGTCCGCGCGATACTATATCATCGGCAGTCGGAGGCGACCATGAAACTCTACCTGGGAATTCTGTGCTCCATCTCCACCCTCTGGGCGGGCGACGTCCCTACCGCAGCCATTCGCGATGCCGCCGCCAAGACCGTCGCGTTGATACAGAAGAGTCAGAAAAGTTGGTATTCCAAGCAGAGCTGCTTTTCCTGCCATCAACAATTGATGCCGGCGCTGGCCTTCGGCGCCGCGCGCGAGCATGGCATCCCGCTGGATGAGGCGGCCGCCCACGCCGACGCGGCCAGCGCCTTCGCCTTCAACGCCAATTTCGATCGGGCCGTCCAATATACGCACATCATCGATCCCGCCATGGACGACGCTTTCGGCCTGGTAGCGGCGCACGCGGCCGGCTTGCGGCCAAGCCTGGTTACCGCCGTTTACGCGCGCTCTATCGCGGCTCGCCAGGAGCCGGATGGCCATTGGGAAGCCGCTGACGAACGGCCGCCGCAATCCTACAGCCCGTTCACCGCAACAGCGGTTTCAGCTGCGGCCATCCAGCTCTACAGCCACCCGAGCCAAAGCGCTGATACCCAGGCGCGCATCGGACACGCAAGAGCGTGGCTGCTGTCCCATAAGGCGCGGAACACCGAAGAGCGCGTGTATCAGATGTTCGGAGTGTCCCTGGCAGGCAGGGACCAGGCCATACTAGGCAAACTGGCCGGGGAACTAAAGGCTACTCAGCAATCCGATGGCGGATGGGCATCCCTCGACGGCCGTCCGAGCGATGCCTATTCCACGGGCGAGGCGCTGTGGGCGCTGCACGATGTGGCTGCGGTTCCCACTTCCGACGCAGCCTGGCAGCGGGGCGTCGATTACCTGCTGAAGACCCAGGCGCAGGATGGCTCCTGGCACGTGGCATCGCGCTTGCATCCTCCTGCACCGGTAAGTCCTCCGTATTTCGAGACCGGTCATCCTTATGGCCACGATCAATTCATCTCCACTTTGGGCGAGAGTTGGGCCGTCATCGCCTTGGCGCAGGCGCTTCCGCCGGTGAAATCGAATCTTCCGTCGCTCAAAGAAGCAGAACCCCAAGGCATCGAGCCGTGGGCGGAAACCGTGTTGTTTGGCGGCACGGCCGATGTGAAGCACCTGCTCGACGGCGGATTCGATCCCAATTCGGCGACAGGATCCGGTGAAACCACGGCGCTGATGCTCGCGGCGCCCGATGTCGACAAGATGAAATTGCTGCTCGATCGCGGCGCGAATGCCGATGCGCGGGCCAAGAACCGATACTCCGCGTTGTTGGTCGCGGCCAATTACCCCGGATCCAGCGCCGCCATGAACCTTTTGCTCGACCACGGCGCCACTGTTCGCCTCCCGAAGGGCCAAGGCGCGCCGCTCTTCAACGCTCACCCGATATTCCTGGCCGCGTTCGCCGGCAACGCCGGCATCCTGGACCGCCTGCATAAAGCGGGCGATCGCGTGGACGACAAAATGAATGTGCTCGGCATGTTCCCCGAGACGCCCCTCCTGATGCTGGCTACCACGCATCGCACGGATGCGGTACGCGCGCTGCTGGATGCCGGCGCGCACGTTGATGAAGCCGACGGCGACGGTATCACCGTACTTTCCTGGGCGGCCATCGGTAACCGCCTCGAAATCGCCCGCCTGTTGATCCAGCGCGGCGCCGATGTGAATCATGTCGATAAGAAAGGCATGACGCCCCTGCTCTATGCGGCTTCTATCGACTTCGGCGATTCGGCCATGATCGACCTGCTGCTCAAGTCCGGAGCTCAGGCCGGCGCGCGCACCAAGGAAGGCTTAACGGCTCTCGACCTGGCGCGCAAATACCAGCACACCCATTTATTAGCAAGCCTGGAAGGACCACGGACCGCAAGGTAGCCCGCGTTGTACTAACGTGGATTGGAAGGTATCAGCACGGTGGAAACTCTGACCAATGCCGGTGTGCTCGTCACGGGAGCTGGACGAGGCATCGGCAAACGGCTGGCGATCGGGTTTGCGACGGCCGGAAATCGTGTCGCGCTGCTGGCGCGCAGCAAGGCCGAGTTGGACTTGGCGCACCTGGAGATCGAACACGCGGGCGGCAACGCGCTCCGCATTCGCGCCGACGTCACCGATTTCGAGCAGCTGAGCGCGGCCGTCGATCGTGCCCGCGTCCACTATGGCGAAGTGAACGTTCTGATTTGCGCCGCGGCGATTCCCGGTCCCATCGGACCCTTTGTGGAACAATCGCCCAAGGCGTGGGTGGACACCATCCATACCAACCTGCTGGGCGTCATGAACGCCTGCAAGGCCGTCCTCCCGCACATGATTGCGCGACGCGAAGGCAAGATAATCGTGCTGAGCGGACCGGGCGCCACCATGGCGAGGCCCAATCTGTCGGCTTACGCGGCGTGCAAAGCGGCGGTGGTCCGGCTGGTGGAAACCATCGCCGAAGAGGTTCGCGAGCACAACGTCCAAATCAACTGCATGGGACCGGGCGGCACGTACACTCACATGACCGACGAGATCCTCCGCGCCGGCGAACGCGCCGGTTGGAAGGAAACCGAAGAGGCGCTGCAAATCCGGGAAACCGGCGGAGTCGCGCCCGAAAAACAGATTCAACTAGCTCTGTTTCTGGCGTCGGAGCAATCCAATCACATTAGCGGGAAATTAATTCACGTGACCGATGATTGGAAAAAGCTGAGATCGGAGAACATTCATCCCGAGATTTATACATTGCGGCGATTGCAGAAAGTAAATTCTTAGCCACAGATGAACACAGATCCGAAATAACGCGCTTCCACTCGACCTTCGGCTTTTGGAAATTGATGAGAAGGCAGATTGGTTTGCCGGACGCTTTCAGATAATTCAAGCATTGAGCAAGATGTTCGTTCGCCAACCGCTCCACGCACTTCAGCTCGCTTACAAGAACATCTTCGACCAGAACGTCGGGGACTACGCAATTCGAGCAGGAGCGCACGCTCGTAGACTTTTTCCAGAAATCCAGCACCGAGAGTATTGGACACCTCAAACACAGCGCCGAGCACTCGTGTTCATCTGTGTTCATCTGTGGCCAATATAAATGTGCCATTGCCCCCAGGGACTTCTCGTTTCAACTGTCCGCAGGCAGCAAAAATATCTCTGCCTCTTGGCTTCCGCACAAAACAAGGCATGGCTCGCTTCACGATTGTTTGAAACGCCTCCACGCGCTCCGCATCTGGCGTCTCGAACGCAATCCCCGGCCCCGGATTCAGCGCGATCAGATTCACCTTCGCATTCAAATGCGCCAGCAGCTTCACCACTCGCCGCGCGTCCGCGTCGGTATCGTTCACGCCCTTGAGCAGCACATATTCGAACGTCAGCTTTTCCCACGGACGCAGCGGATACGCTTTGCACGCCGCGAGAAGATCCTTCAGCGAATACTTGCGCGTGATCGGCATCAGTTCGCGCCGCTGCTCTTCGTTGGAGGCGTTGAGCGAAATCGCCAGCTTCGGCCGCACCGGTTCGCGCCCCAACTCGGCGATCTTCGGAACGATGCCGGCCGTGGAAAGCGTGATCCGTTTCGGCGAAAGGCCGATGCCGGCAGGATCGGTCAAGATCCGCGTGGCTTTGATCACGTTGGGCAGATTCAACAGTGGCTCGCCCATCCCCATCATGACGATGTTCAGACGGTCGGTGTCGGTCGAAATCCGGTGCGCGCGCATTACAAACAGCACTTGCCCGACGATCTCTCCCGCCGTCAGATTTCGCTCCAGCCCCATCAGCGCGGTGAGGCAGAACTGGCAATTCACCGGGCATCCTACCTGGCTCGAAATGCAAATGGTGTCTCTGCTGGAATTCGGGCCTTCTTCCGGCATCAGGACCGTTTCCACCGTCCGGCCGTCCTCCAATTCCAACAAATAGCGCCGGGTACCATCGGTACTTTTGTATTCGGCTGCCCGTGTCGGCAGACCCACCGCCAGCCTACCAGCCAAGTCTTTTCTTAGAGTTACAGGAAGATTCGTGATCTGATTCAGATCCACTACCCTTTGCCGATACACGGCGTCGTATAACTGGCGGGCCCGAAATGCGGGTAGTTCTGGTCCCAAGGCGGCTTGTAGATCCGGAAGTTCAAGGCCTACAATAGTTTGCGCCATGCCTTCAGTATATTCCATGGAGCGCCGCGGCACTTGCCGGGAACCTGCCCTCGGACAAATCCGCGATAAAATAAAGAAAGACAAAATGGCTAACGCAGTTCAAATCCTCCGCGACATCGAGATTGCAACCCTGAAGAACGGAGTCCGGGTGATCAGCGAGGAGATGGGCCACGTCCGTTCCGTTTCGCTCGGCGTCTGGATTCGCACCGGCTCGCGGCGCGAAACTTCGGAAGAGAACGGCATCTCGCACTTCATCGAGCACATGCTCTTCAAGGGCACCAAGAACCGGTCGGCCGAGGAGATCGCCCGCTCGGTGGATTCCATCGGCGGCGGTCTGGACGCTTTCACCGCCAAGGAGATGGTGAGTTACAACACCAAGGTCTTGGACGAACACCTGCCGATCGCCTTCGACGTCCTGGCCGACATGGTCCGCAATCCTCTGTTCCGCGAGGAAGACATCGAGAAGGAGAAGGGCGTCATCCTGGAAGAGCTGAAGATGGAAGTGGACAATCCCGAGTACCTTCTGCACGATATCTTCTCCAGCAATTTCTGGAAGGACCATCCGCTCGGGAAGCCCATCATCGGCAGCAAGGACACCATTCGCGGCTTCGATCGCGGGATGATCGACTCATATTTCCAGCGCTATTACTCGCCTTCTAACATTTTGATCACCGCCGCAGGCAATTTGAATCACGCGCAGTTGGTGGATCTGGCGCGCCAGCATTTTGAAGATCTGAAGATCACCGGCCAGCTTGCTCCTGAGGTGGCGCCGGTGCCGCACGCGCGCCTGGTGTTCCGCAACAAAACATCGCTCGAACAGACTCATCTATATATGGGCGTGCCGGCCTATCCTTTTCCGCACGAGCAGCGCTTCGCCTGCTATACGCTGAATACCATCCTGGGCGGCGGGATGAGTTCGCGCCTGTTCCAGAACATCCGTGAAAAGCAAGGCTTGGCCTACGCCGTGTACTCGGAGCTTTCCATGTATCGCGACACCGGCTGCCTGGCGATCTATGCCGGTACGGCGGTGGAAACCTGCGGTAAAGTGGTGGATTCCATCGTGAAGGAGTTCCGTGAGCTGAAGGAAAACCTGGTCCCGGCCGAAGAGCTGCGCCGCGCCAAGGATAATCTGAAAGGCTCTTTCATGCTGGGCCTGGAATCCACGTCCAGCCGCATGGGCAACCTGGCCCGGCAGGACCTTTATTTCCAGCGCTTCTTCACGCTGGATGAAATGCTGGAGAGCATCGAAGCCGTGACCGCCGAACAAATACAGGCCATTGCGCGGGAATTCTTCAATCCCAAGAACATCACGCTCGCCGTCCTGGGCAACTTAGGCGAGTTCCGGATCAAACGCGAGGAACTCGACTGCTAAACGCCGCCTTGGGCAAAATGACGCGGGCCGTACTGGTTCTCTGCGTCCTGGCTGCGTCTGCCCTCGGCCTGGACCTCAAATCGCTCAAGCCGCAGGGCTACGTCAGCGATTTCGCGCACGTTATCGATACCCAATCGCGCCAGGAACTGGAAATCTACTGCGGCCAGCTGGAGCGGGCCACCGGCGTGCAAATGGCGCTGGTGACACTCCCGTCGCTGGACGGCAATCCCATCGAAGACGTATCGAACGATTTATTCCGCCAGTGGGGCGTCGGCAAGAAGGGCAAGGACGAAGGCATCATGCTGCTCCTCGCCGTGCAGGACCACCGCGATCGCATCGAAGTGGGCTACGGGCTGGAGCCGATCCTTCCCGACGGATTCGACGGCAGCGTTTTGCGGAACATTCAACCCATGCTGCGCCAGGGCGAATACTCGCAAGCGATGATCTCGGCCGCCGCGCAAATGAGCGCTGTAATCTATCGGGCGAAGGGAATAACCCCTGAAAACGCCCCGCACCCGCGCGTCCGCGAAGCTCCCGAGAGCCGAGGGCTGCCGTGGCCGCTGATCGTGATCGGCATCATCGTATTGCTTTTGCTGTTCCGCGGCGGGGGCAGTGGCGGCGGTCTGTTAACAGGCCTGATTCTCGGTAATCTATTAGGACGCGGCGGAAGAGATTCCGGCTGGGGCGGAGGCGGCTTCGGTTCCGGCGGCGGTGGAGGCGGAGGGTTCGGCGGCTTTGGCGGAGGGGATTCGGGCGGAGGCGGAGCGTCCGGCGGCTGGTAACTAAATGGAAGACAAACTCCAGGAACTGGTGGATCGTCTGAAGCAAGCCCAGGGCGACCGGCTGCTGTCGGTGATTCTGTACGGCTCCGCGGCCGCCGGCGAACATAATGAGCACTTCTCGGATTTGAACGTTCTGTGCGTGCTCAAGCGGATCACTCCCGCCGAGCTGGTCGCCTCAGGGCCCATCTTCGAATGGTGGCGCGCTCTCGGCAATCCATCGCCGCTGTTGTTGAGCGAAGAAGAGCTGCGCACATCCACAGACTGCTTCCCCATCGAGTTTCACGATATGCGCGAGCGGCGGCGTGTACTGTTCGGCAAGGATCTGATCCAGGATCTGGAGATTGAGAAGACTTTTTATCGCGCGCAGGTGGAAATGGAGCTGCGTTCGAAACTGCTGCGCTTGCGGCAGAAGTCGGCCGACGTTCTTTCAAACCAACCTGCGCTTCTGCGATTGATGATCGATTCGGTTCCCAATTTCCTGGTGCTGGCGCGGCATGCCCTGCTTGTCTCGGAGCTGCCTTGCGGATTTCGGAAGCGCGAAATCGTGCGCCACTTGCCGGATATCGGCGTGGACGGGACGTCTTTCGATACATTGCTCGATCTGCGGGACCAAAGCAAGCTGGCCAGGGACGTGGATGCGGAAGCGCTGTTTGCGAGCTATCTGAAACAGATTGAGCTGCTGGTCGGCCATGTGGATCGTCTCGACAAGAGCCTGACGAAATGAGGGGGACTCGATGAAGATTGCATTGGTAGTGATTGGGGTTATCGTTTTGGCCGTACTCGCGGTCTTCGGCTGGGCCATGGGTGCGAAAAACACACTGGTAACCGAACGCGAAGCGGTGAATGCGGCCTGGGCTCAGGTGGATGTCGCGCTGCAGCGCCGCGCCGATCTGATTCCGAATCTTGTCGAGACCGTGAAGGGTTTCGCCAAACAAGAGCAGGCCGTGATCAAGGAAGTGACCGACGCCCGCGCGGCATTGGGTGGCGCACGCACGCCCTCCGAAAAGATCCAGGCCAATTCGCAATTGGACGGGGCACTCAGTAGGCTTTTGGTCGTTGTAGAGAACTATCCACAGCTCAAATCGAACGAAAATTTCCTGCGCCTGCAAGACGAGCTGGCCGGCACGGAAAACCGCATCGCGGTGGAGCGCCGCAAGTATAACGAGACCGTGCAGCGCTACAACACCGATATCGCACTGTTCCCCAACAACATCGCAGCATCCATGTTCGGCTTCCAGCGCAACGACGCCTATTTTAAGACCGAACCTGGCGCGCGCACCGTTCCGAAAGTTTCCTTCTGAACCGCGCGCGTCAGCGAGCGGCCACGTAAACGAGTGTCAAGACTGGCGCTCCACGTGCTCATCAGGGGTTGGAGGTTGCCGTGCGACGTTTCTTATTTGTTACTAGCCTTGTTTTTGCTGTGGGACTGACTGCTTGCAACAACGGGCAGAACCAAACCGCGCAAAATCAGCCTGCAAATGTTACCAGTGGAAATCCCTCCGACGGCAATCTCGCGCCGGCGGACTCGGGTACGCCGCCCGTAGCGGCTTCGGGGCAAAGTTACGCGCCGCCCCCCGAATACGATCAGGACGTCTCCTACGGCCAGACGGTGCAAGCCTCAGACCCTCCCCCTCCTCTTCCCGATTACAGCCAGCCGCCCTGTCCCGGCGACAATTACATTTGGACACCGGGCTATTGGTCTTATGCAGATGCAGGGTATTACTGGGTTCCTGGCGCCTGGGTGCTGGCTCCTTACGTGGGTGCACTCTGGACGCCGTCCTGGTGGGGCTACGACAACGGCGCCTACAGGTGGCACGCGGGTTATTGGGCGCCGCATATCGGCTACTATGGCGGCATCGATTACGGATTTGGATATACGGGCCGCGGTTATTACGGCGCTTATTGGAATAACGGCAGCCTGAACTATAATCGCGCCGTGACGAACGTAAACACTGCTGTCGTTCACAATGTTTACGACCATTCCGTGCCGAACAACCGGGCGAATCGCGTTAGTTACAACGGCGGGCGTGGCGGAGTCGATGCGCGGCCCACGGCTCAGGAATTGGCGGTAGTGCACGAGGCGCGGACCCCGGCAGTGGGGGCTCAGATCCAGCAGGAACGTCAGGCTTCAACCGATCGCGCGCAATTTGCCAAGACCGGCGGTGGCCACCCAGCGTCACTCGTCGCCTCTCGCCCGCTCCCTACCACCTACAAGGCTCCAGCCGCTCGACCGCCTGCGCCACCGGCGCGTACAGCGGAACGGCCCACGACCGTAGCGCCCGAGCGGGAACCGGTGCAAGCTACGCGCCAGGAAGCCCGGCCCGCTCCCCCGAATCGCCCAGCGGCTCCTGAGCCCGGGACGGTGGCGCGCCGTCAGACGCCAGCGCAAGAACCGCAAACTCGGCCAGCGCCGCAAGCTCGGCCTGAGGTCCGGCCCCAACCTCAGCCGCGTCCGGCACCGGAGGCTCGCCCGCAAGCGCGTCCAGCGCCGCAAGCTCGGCCTGAGGTCCGGCCCCAACCTCAGCCGCGTGCCGCACCGGAGGCTCGCCCGCAAGCGCGTCCAGCGCCGCAACCTCGTCCGGAACCCCGGCCTGAAGCGCAGCCGCGCCCAGCACCGCAAGCTCGGCCCGAAGCACAACCGCGTCCGGCGCCCGAAGCTCACCCACAGGCGCGTCCTGCGTCTCCGCCTCGCCCCGCGCCTAAGCCGGAAGAGCGCAAGGACAAATAAGAACAGTTATAAAATAGGACTGCCGCGTCGATTCCTGCTCAATCTGGAGGTATGCGATGCGAAGTCTCATTCTGGTCTGTCTTGGTGCTTCTATTTGTTTCGCGCAAGTTACGTCTTCGAACTCGGCGGTGGTGGCTGCCGGCTTTTCCAATCCGTTCCCGATCACCGTTGCTCCCGGCCAGTTGCTCACTCTGTTCGTGCAGCCGGGCGCGGGCGACAATCCGTCGGCGCCGCCGCCGATAATCACCGCGACACTCGCTACGGCTGGATCGACTGAGTCCGTGCCCATCATCGAAGTCGACCCAGCGAGCAACAGTTGCCCCTCCTGTCTGGACCTGTTGGCGGTGACGGTTCAAATTCCGTTCGACATGCCCGTCAGCCCGGTTCCTGGGTCCCTCACGAATATTTTGGTGGCCCCGAGCAGCATTGCGATCTCCGTCAACGGTGTGGCCGTTCCCGCTATCGGCGTACAAGCCTTGGCGGACCACATTCATATTCTGACCGTGTGCGACGCCATCGTCTCGCCGGCTAGCGTTCCGACGGCGCCTCCGCCGCCCTGCACCCCGATGATCACGCACTCGAATGGAACGCCGGTATCGATTAACAGTCCGGCCGTGGCGGGCGAGGAACTGGTGGCGTACGCTCTCGGTCTGGGACAAACCAATCCAGCGCTCACTACGGGACAGCCTGCGGCCGCGAGCAATCCAACCGTGACCACGTTCAATTTGGATTTCAACTATCGGCCCAACGCGCTTGCCACCCAGCCTCTGCCTAGCGCTTCGGCGGCGTTGTTTGCGGGAGCGACTCAAGGCTTTGTCGGGCTCTATCAAATCAATTTCATCGTGCCTCCGCCGCCCACCGGATTGCAGCCCTGCGCCTACTCCGGCGTAACATCCGACGTCGCGACGGGCGTCTTCTCGAATCTGACGGTGAGCATCGGGTCGATCTTTTCTTTCGATGGCGCGGGTATCTGCGTTCAATGAATAAACGCCTGCTGCTGATCGGCGCCACCACCAGCTATCAGACGCGCGCGTTCGCCGAGGCGGCCGAGCGCCTGGGCTACGAACTGGCGTTAGCCACCGATCGCTGTTATGTGCTGGACGATCCATGGGGCGATCATGCCATCGCGCTGCGTTTCGAAGATCCACCGGGGGCCGCGGCAACGTTGGCCGCTGAATCCCGAGTGGACGGAATCGTTGCGCTGGGCGACCGTCCGGCGTACATAGCGGCGCTCGCGGCCGAGCGTCTGGGCATCCGGTTCAACTCGCCCAGCTCGGTAGGCGCCAGCCGCAACAAGTTTCTCGCGCGCAAGCGATTTCGCGCCTCTGGCCTACTGGTTCCCGAATTTCATCGAGTCTCCATTGCGGAAGGGCCCCAGCGTCCGGCGCAGGACGCGCTCTATCCTTGCGTGCTCAAGCCTCTCGGACTCTCCGCCAGCCGCGGAGTGATTCGCGCCAATAGTATCCCGGAGTTTGTCGCTGCGTTCCACCGCATCGAGCGGCTGCTGGCCGACCCCGACATCGCGCGGCTGCACGAACAGGAGGACGGTTTTCTACAGGTGGAATCCTTCATCGAAGGCCGTGAGTTCGCGCTCGAAGGCATTCTCACGAACGGCGAACTCCGCGTGCTTGCGCTCTTCGACAAGCCGGATCCGCTGAATGGTCCGTTTTTCGAAGAGACCATCTACGTCACACCATCGCGCGAAGATGAGTCCACGCAGGACGCGATCCTTCGTACCACGCATGCGGCGGTAAGCGCTCTCGGACTGACGCAGGGACCGATCCACGCGGAAATGCGCGTGAACCGGCAGGGCGTCTGGATGCTGGAAGTGGCCGCACGGCCCATCGGGGGGCTTTGCGCGCGGGTGCTGCCCGGATTGGAAGAGCTGATCCTGCGCCATGCCGCTGGTGAAAATCCTGGCAGTCTGAGCATGCCAACACCCGCCTCCGGAGTAATGATGATCCCGATCCCGCGCGAGGGAATTTACATCGATGTCGAGGGCCTGGACCGTGCGCATTCGGAGCCCGGCATCGAAGACGTCGTCGTCACCGCGAAGCAGGGGCAGAAGCTGCTGCCGTTGCCGGAAGGCGCAAGCTATCTGGGTTTCATGTTCGCGCGCGGGGAAACTCCCGCTGCCGTGGAGCACGCGTTACGAAGTGCGCACCAGCAATTGCATTTTGAAATCGCCACTGCCTTGCCGGTGATATAACCAGTCAGTTCTTGGTTTGCGGAGGCACGTAACCGGGCGGCAGCGCGGCGCCGGCCCCGAAGAAATAATCTTCCATTTGCTTGAGCAGAAACTCCTGCGCTTCCTGGGTCCCCAGGTTGAGCCGGTACTCGTTCATGATCATCTTCATCTGCTCCAGCCACATCTTCCAGGCTTCTTTGGACACGTTCTCATAGATACGCTGGCCAAGAGGATGATTGTCGAAAGGGGGTTCGGCGAGTCCCGGCATTTCCTTCTGGAACTTGACGCAAAAAACCATCCGGTCCGTGGTGCCGCTGGCGCTCATTGACCTTAGAATACCAGAGGACCGGGCGAAGACTAGCCTTCTTTGGTGGAGGGAGCGGGTTCGGCCGCGATAGTCGCGCCCTTTTTGCCGCTAAGGTATTCGGAGAGACGCAGGGGTGTGGAGGCGCCTTTTTCCATGGCGCGTTGGACTGCCTTCTGATAGCGGCGCAGCGTCTCGCGCTTGACGGGCTCGCGGAGCTGGCACTCCTCGATATCCAGCAGAATCTCTATCTCCCACGGCTGGAACGTATTACGGTTCATATTGCCACGAATCAGCTCTTGCATCAGGCGGTTGAACCGGTTTAGCCGGGCTTCGCTATCGAGGGTCTCCACGAGCATATCTTATCTTCAGTATCTTATCGGCATACCGCCTTAGAAACTTGAACAAATAGTTCCCGGGGTTTGATCATGGTGTTTGACAATGGGAACCGGAGAACCATCTGTGCCCGATCCCGGAAAATTCGAACAACCGCGCCTGGCGCTGAACCGCATCTATACCAAAACGGGCGATCAGGGCGAAACCCATCTCGCCGGGGGGCAACGCGTCTCTAAAGACGCTCCGCGCATCGAGTGCTACGGGACTGTGGACGAGTTGAACGCGTTCGTCGGGATGGCCGTCATCAGCGCCAGCGAGTCCGTGCCGGCGCTCACACCGATCCTGAGGCGAGTGCAGCACGAACTATTCAACCTTGGCTCCATCCTGGCCACCAAGCCGGAAGACGTGCATCCCAAACAGGCGCGCGTAACCGAAGCGGAGGTCCGCCAGCTTGAAATCGAGATCGACCGCATGAACGCAGACCTCACTCCCCTGCGCTCCTTCGTGCTGCCCGGCGGCACGCGCTTGAACACGGAACTGCACGTTTGCCGGACCATTTGCCGGCGCGCCGAACGGCTGGCCGTCAGCCTGGGGCGCGAAGAACCAATCCCGGCGGAAGCCATTCAGTACTTGAACCGGCTGAGCGATGCCTTCTTCGTTTGGAGCCGCTGGGTGAATCACACGCTCGGTGTCCTGGAAGTGCTTTGGGAACCGAACTTATCCGCTTCCGGAGTTTCTGAACCCTAGCGGTATCCGATTTCGTGCCGGTTGTAGGCTTCCCGCATTCGCCGCAACTCCTCGACGTCGTTCCACAGCGCGTCCCGCTCCCTGCCCTGCAAATGGTTGTCGTCCAGCACGTGCTGGATGGCGCCTATCGCCCCGCTCAAATTGCCTTCATCGAATTTTCCGTTCCGCCAGTGCTTGGCGAAGTCCCGAAGCTGGTGTTCGGCGCGCGTCAGCCGGTCGCGATCACCGTGCTTGAGATGCCATGCGTCATAGCCGCGGTTGAGATCCCCATGCACGCGGTCGATCAGCGCGGAAACCGCCTCCGGCCGGTAGCGGCCATTGGGCGGTCCAAACTGTGCATGCGCGGCGGTTGATAGCGTTAAATAACTTACACCCAAAACTAATATCCCCAAGAGTTTTATCATTGCTTCGGAACCCTACTGCCCACGATACCGCACCCCCGCTGGACAGCGAAGAAAAAAGCTCCAATTACACCGCTTTGGGTTATGCTTTATAAATCAGTTCGGGCGTCATCAGTCTGCAACTCGTAAGTGGTATCAAGGGACATAACTCAATCATGCTGAGGGTGTCCTAGACCCAACGCTTCGTCCGCGTTTCGGGCGGTTTTAAAAAAAATAGTTTTGAAGTTCGGAGACACGACTCCTTGAGGTTCGTTTTCGTTTGGCATAACTGAACTGCCAGGCAGATGTCTGCGCGGTTCGAGTTCAAGAGGAGGATTCTTATGACAAGCAACCACCGTTTTCTACGATCCGTTTTCATTACCGCCGCTGTACTGGCGTTAACCGTTGCTATCCGTGTGCCTGCCCATGCCCAGCAGATTTTTGGCGCTCTTAGCGGAACCGTAACCGACGCATCGGGAGCCGCCGTGCAGGACGTAACCGTTACGGCGCGCAATACCGCCACTAACCTGAGCCTCACCACACGCACGGGGTCCAGCGGTTCTTATACCATTTCGAACGTGGTGACGGGCACTTACGAAGTAACATTTACCAAAGAAGGCTTTGAAGCGGAACGTCATACCGAGGTGCTGGTCAATGGCGACCGCACTACCACCGTGGACGGCAATCTCACGGTTGGTTCGGTGGCCACGAAAGTGGACGTGGTGGGCACTCCGTTGATGAACCAGACCGACGCCACCACGGGCTACGTCGTCGATCAAGCCACCATCGAGTCTACACCGCTCGGCACCGGCAGCTTCACGCAACTGGCGATCATGAGCCCCGGTGTTCACGCCGATTTCCTGGAAGGTGCCGGAACCAACGCCGGCCTGGGTAATCAGGCTATCTTTGCCGACGGCAACCGGGATACCAGCAACAGCTTTTCGCTGAACGGCATCAGCGCCAACAATCTCTTCAGCGGGAACACCACCAGCGGAGTGGGCGAGAATCGCTACGTCTTGAATCTCGGCGAGCGGTTTGGCCCCGGTGGCGAAATTCAAACCGACACGTCTGTTTTTGCCGCCATCGGCCAGGCGCTTCCCACGCCACCTCCGGAGGCCATTCAGGAGATTGCCGTCAATTCCGCGATGTATGACGCCACGCAGGGCGCCAACAGCGGCGCGCACATCAGCGTCCTGACGAAATCCGGCGGCAACGATCTGCACGGAGAACTCTACTGGAAGTTCCAAAACAGCGTTTTTAACGCCGCCCCGTTCTTTTACAACGCTTCGCCGGCCATCACGCAAAAAGACCCTTTCCTCAACCGCAATCAGTTCGGCGCCACGCTCGGTGGCCCCATCAAAAAGGACAAACTGTTCTATTTCGTCTCTTACCAGGGCATCCGCATAGCCGATGCATCCGACGCCTTAGCCGATGCCAACGTGCCGCTCTCGCTCACCAATGATCGCAGCGCGCAAGGCATCATCAACGTGGAGCAGGCCACCTTTGGAAAAACAATCTCGGCCAGCCAGATCAGCCCGCAGGCCGCGGCCTTGCTGAATCTGAAACTCCCCAACGGCCAATATCTGATTCCCAGCCCGCAAATCACGAATGTCGCCACGGTGGAGCAACTTGGTTATGACGCCATCGTGCAGGGCCCCAATGCAACCTCCAACGTCAATCAGGGCATCGCCAATATCGATTACGCCATCAGCGACAAGGATCGTTTGACGGGCCGGTATTATGCGCAAGACAATCCCACCTCGACGCCGTTCGGCGCAGTCGGAAACTTGCTTGGATTTCCGCAAACCCTGAGCGCCGGGGCCCAGGCGGTTTCGCTCAACAATACAGTGATCCTTACGCCCTCCGTGACGTGGGAGCAGCGCGTGGGCTTCACGCGGATGCGGGCTTACTCATCTACCAGCCAGGCTTTCAGTCCGAGCGACGCCGGAATCAATCTGCTGGGCTCCAATCAATTTCCGCAATTGGAAGTGTTCGACGCGAATCCCGCCACCGGCTCCGCCTTGGAATTCGGCCCGAGCGTAAGTTTCGGCAACGTCGGCATGTTCCAGAACCAGTGGGAGTATGGAAGCTCCCTGAGCTGGGTAAAAGGCCGCCATACGCTCAGCTTCGGAGCGTCGTGGGATCACACGCAATTGAATATCCTCAACAACAATACCAGCAGCGACAGTATCGAGTTCAGTAATTTCACCAACTTCGTGGAAGGTGTGGTGCGTACCGGGGATGATTCGGAGGCGCTCAACGGGAACGCCAGCCGCTACTATCGAGCCGACACGGTGGGCGCGTTTGCCAACGACAATTACAAATTGCGCAGCAATCTGACGGTGACGCTGGGCGTGCGCTGGGACAAGGACGGCGGGCTATCGGAGAAATACGGCCGGCTCACAGCCTTTAATCCGAGCCTGTACTCGTACGACGCAGCCACCGATACGATCGTCAATTCCGGTCTCGAGATCGCGGGCAATAACCCCACCTTCGGCACGCCCGGCGCGAGCAACACGCTACTGAACAACTGCCAGTGTGGCTTTGCTCCCCGCGTGGGGATCGCCTGGTCGCCGATACCGAAGTTGACCATCCGCACGGGCTTCGGCATGTATTACGATCGCGGCGAATTCTTTAGCGAATTTTCTCCGCCTGCCGGCGCCGGCTTCAACGGACCGTTCGGTGTCACGCTGGCGCCTCCGTTTGTCGATCCCATTTTCGCGTCCAAAGGCGCCACTTTAGCCGCGCCCTTCGGCACCACGCCGCCAGCTCCGCCGGTGGGCAGCGCGGCCGCGTTTCAGGCGCAGCTTCCGAATATTTCCGAGACCATCTCCGGCGATTATCCGGGCGGAAACCGCTTCGGTCCATTCCTGTTCGGCGGCTACGACATCAACAACAAATTGCCTTATACGGAAAACTGGACTTTCGATCTTCAATACCAGGCCGCGAACAACTGGCTGTTCAGCGCCGGTTACATCGGCAACCATGGCCAGCATGAGATTCTGCCTATTCCATTCAACGAGCCGCAGCTCGCGACGCCGCAGCACCCCGTAAACGGCCAGATCTATTCCTACGGCGGCACCAACACCACCAACCTGGATCTGGAGCCAATCTCGACTGGGGAATACTCGGGCAACGCGCCCATCCGCGTACCTTACATCGGCTATGACATGAACTCGGTGCTGTATGAGGCCGAAGGAGTTTCCAACTACGATGCGCTCACTCTTCAGGCCCGCAAGCGCCTCTCGAACGGCCTGCAGTTCACCGCGTCTTATACCAGATCGCACGCACTGGACGAGCAAAGCGCGCTCGGGATCTTCTTGACGGGCAACAATCCCGATACGCCGCGGTCCAGCTATGCGTCTTCCGATTTCGACCGCCCGAACGTGTTCCTGATCAACTACAGCTACACCACGCCCGCCTTTGCAAAGGGCAAGGCAATGGGCGCTCTGGTTAACGGATGGACCATCGGCGGCCAGACGGTGGCGCAGAGCGGCGAGCCTTATAGCGTCTATGACTATTCGGGCTCGGTGGGAAGTTTGTATTTCGGAACCGATATCGAGATCTCGAATCCGATTGTGCCGCTGCTACCCGGCGTGTCCTCTCAACAGGCTACGCTGCAGGGAACAACCGGCGTGAATGCCGGGAAGCCGGTATTGAATGTGAACGATTTCGCGCCCCAGTTCGTCGCGCCAGGAACCAATGGCGTGCCCCCTTGCGACGCATCCGGCTGCGATATCTACGAGTCGAATTTCGGAGCCACCGGGCGCAATCTATTCCGCGCTCCGTTCGAAGTGCGTTTTGATATGTCGCTTGGCAAGACGTTCGCCTTAACCGAACGGGTGCGTCTGCGCTTCAACTTCGACGCCTTTAACGTCTTCAATCACCCGGATTTCGATGCGCCCAACAACGACGTCGAGTTCTTCCCCGGGTTCGCGCCCCCGCCGGTCTACCCGCCGGCAGGGGATTTGGGAATCATTCAGCACACGCTCGGAAGCTCGCGCTTCCTGCAGTTTTCGCTGCATTTGACGTTCTAGCCGAGGCGCGCTCCCTCACGGTCGCGGTTCCGCAACTTGTCTACGGAACCGCGCGCGTCAGCAAGCGCGCGCTACGCTCTTTTACCCGGCGGCGTTCCCGCTATGACCTGCGCATGATTCAGCGCGGAGACCAGCGCGACGCCGCCCAGCACGTTGCCAATGAGCGTCGGAAGCATGTAGCCGCCCACGGCCGAAAGCCAGGATTTCGCGCCGGTCATCACTAGAAACAGCACTTCCACCGATCCGGCCACGATGTGCGTGAGCCCGGCCAGGCCGACGATGTAAGTCATCAGGATGATGATCGGAATCCGGTTGGAATCGGTAGCGGCGAGCATCCAAACCACCATCGCTATCAGCCATCCGGCGAATATGCCACGCAGGATGGCGGTACCGAAAGAAACGTCCGCCGCTTCCGCCGCCAGTTGTCCCAGCGCCAGGTGAAACTTGGGATGCAGCACCGGAGTGTTGCCAATTACCCAGGCGAAAATATGCGCGCCTGCCATGTTCGCAGTGAGGACCACGGCCCACAAGCGTAGCACCTGCCAGAACGTGGTCATGTTGCGCCGCGCCAGCAGCGGGATGATGGCGGTAAGCGTATTTTCGGTGAATAACTGCTGGCGTCCCACGATGACGATTAGAAAGCCCAGCGGATAACCGAGATTGGTGATCAACGGACGCCAGGGAGCCGCGGGGTGTAAGTGCGGAATAAAGCTTCGGCGACAAAGGAGAACCCCATCGAAAGCCCGGCGGCCAGGCCGGACCAGCCTAATGCCGATATCGACCGGCGCAGCTCTTCATCGCCGTCTTTTCGAATGGCTTCGTGAACCACCAGCGCGCTGACGGAAGTGCGGTCTTCGGCTTCCTGTTCCTGACGCTCGGTGAGCGGCGGCATGGCCGGTGCGTCGGTGATGGTGTTGCCTTTTTCGTCGACAATCACGGGGGAAGCCTCGATTACTAGACCCGGCCGCTTGGAAACCGTTTCCTGTTGTGAGGTTAAGAGCCTCAGACAGCGGCTGTCCGGACCGATAAGCATGCTGTGAGGTCTCTCCAGAACCGAACCAAGAAGCCTGCCTCGGAACGGTCCTTCGCCGGCGCCACGTTGGCATTGCCGGTAGCGGTGCTGTGCGCGGGCATCCTGACGGCTGGATTCCGTTACGACCACAGCCAGCAGCGAGATATGAAGGCCGGCGTCGTGAGTCAGCTTTCCGCCATTGCAGACCTGAAGGTTCAGCAAATTGTCGCGTGGCGCAGCGAGCGGACGGCCGACGCAGCGCTTCTGGCCGAAGATCCTTTACTCGTCACGGGTCAGGGTAAACGCCAGATTCAGGGCTGGCTGGAAGCTTTCCGCCGGTGCCGCGCCTACACAGAAGTAGATATTTTGGACCGCCGCGGAAATGTTGGCGTGTCCGCGCGCCGGGACGGAGGCGCCTTGGGCAGCGGGGTGCGTCCGTTGATCGAGGCGGCGCTCCAAAGCCACGGTGTGGCGATGTCCGACCTCGAGCAATTCCCGGATGGATCGGTGTATATGGACATGGCCGCTCCCATTCTCCGCGCCAGCGGAGCGCCTCGTTTCGTTTTCCTGCGAGTTGAGACCTCCCCGTTTCTCTACGCGCTGGTGGAAGCTTGGCCTGCGCCGAGCCCCACGGCGGAGTGCCTGCTGGTCCGCCAGGAGGGAGGTCGCATCCGCTATCTGAACGAACCGCGTCACGCGATAAAAGCGGCTTTTGAAATGACCCTGCCGGTCGGAAGCGATCTCCCGGCTGGCATGGCCGTGCTGGGGAAAGAAGGCGTGCATGAAGGCCGGGATTATCGGAATTTCGAGGTAGTGGCGGCCGTGCGCCGGATTCCAGACTCACCCTGGGCGCTGGTGGCAAAGGTAGACGCCGGGGAGATCTACTCGCTGCTCGATCAGCGCACGCTTGCCATTCGGCTGGTGGTGGGACTGCTGTTGTCGGCCTGCTTTGCCACCGTTGGAATCGCCTGGCATCTGCAGAAAACCCGGTTCTACCGGCGCGAACACCAGGCTGATCTGGCCCGCCAGGCCCTGGCCGGCCGTTACGCTCATTTGAGCCGCTATGTGAACGATATCGTTTTGCTGCTGGATGAGGACGGGAGAATCCTCGAAGCCAACGATCGCGCGGCGTCCGCTTATGGCTATAGCAGCGAAGAATTGCTGGGTCTGTCGATTCAGGATTTGCTGGAACCGTCTCAATTGCTTTTCTATTCCGAGCGCGTTCAGGAAGTGCACGCGCAGGGCTCGGCGGTCTTTGAAAGCATCCACCGGCGGAAAGACGGTTCGTCCTTTGTGGTGGAGGTGAGCTCGCGAGCGATCGAAAATGAGGGACGAAAGCTGCGCCAAAGTGTCTATCGCGATATCACCGAACGCAAGCGGGCTGAAGAAGAACTGCGCTGCGCCGTCCGGGCCATGCGCGTGCTATCGGCCAGCAATCAGGCCTTGGTGCGTTCCACCGACGAGACTGGGCTGTACCGCGCCATCTGCGGCGCCGCCACCGCCAGTGGCGGATATCCCCTGGCTTGGATCGGGTTCGCCGAAGACGACGCGGAAAGGTCCGTTCGGGTTGCCGCCGCCTCCGGCCGCGACGTGGACTATCTGGACTCTCACTGCATCACGTGGGCGGATGAGCCGAATGGACGCGGACCGGTAGGAACCTCGATCCGGACCGGCCGTATTGTCACGTTCAAAAACCTTCACGCCAGCGCCGATTTCGAACCTTGGAGGGACAAAGCCATTCAGTACGGATACCGGTCCATGATCTCGCTTCCGCTCCAGGACGATATCGCTACACTCGGCGCTCTTAGCATTTATTCCAGCGAGCCGGATGCGTTCGGTAGTGAAGAAGTGGGCTTGCTCAAAGAACTGGCAGGCGACCTTTCCTATGGCATCGCGGCCCATCGCCGCCGGCTAAGCCAGGCCCGCACGGAGGAGGCTCTGCTTCAATCGGCGCTCGAATTCCGGACGCTGTTCGATACCGCCAATGACGCCATGTTCATCTCCGATCGCGATGGACGGCTACTCGAGGTCAATCAAGTGGCGTGCGATCGCCTGGGTTACACCCGCAACCAACTTCTGGGCATGCATGTGGCGGATGTCGATTCGCCTGCTTTTGCCTCCGAACAAACGGCGCGCCTTGAGCGGCTGATCCAAGGCGGAGAGTCCCTGTATGAGTCGGTCCACATTTCCAAGAGCGGGGCAGAACTGCCGGTGGAAATCAGTTGCTGCCTGTTTGAATATCGCGGAAATCCAGCTATCCTGTGCGTGGGCCGCGATATCCGGGAGCGGAAGCGTTTGGAGGCCGTAGCCTGTAAGCACGCCGCCGACCTGGAGCACGCCAAGAACACCGCCGAGAACGCCAGCCGCGCCAAAAGTCAATTCCTGGCCAATATGAGTCACGAGATCCGAACGCCCATGAACGGCATCCTGGGAATGAGCGGAATTCTGCTCGATACGCCTCTGTCGGGGGAACAGCGGGAGTGCGCCGAAACAATCCGCGGATCCGCCCACGCGCTGCTCGCCATCGTCAACGATATTCTGGATCTCTCCAAAATAGAGGCCGGCCGGATGAAGATAGAGCCGGTGCGCTTCGATATCGTCACGAGTCTGGCTGAAATCGGCGATCTTCTCACGGCGCAGATTTGCGCCAAGGGCCTGGACTACGCGTTTGAGGCGGACGTGGAACATCGTTGGGTGAGCGGAGACGCCGGCCGCATTCGGCAAATCGTACTCAATTTGCTTGGCAACGCTATTAAGTTCACCGAGCGGGGTCAGGTGACCCTGCGCATTGTGGAGGTGAGTTCGGAATCCACCGAGAGTAGTTTCGCCATCTCGGTGGCCGACAGCGGAGTGGGGATCGCCGCGCTGGACATCCCGCTGTTGTTCCACAACTTCAGCCAGGTGGATTCATCGATGAGCAGAAGGCATGAGGGCGCCGGGCTGGGCCTGGCAATCTCGCAGCGCCTCGCCGAGCTCATGAATGCCACTCTCACCGTCAGCAGTGAATTGGGTAAGGGCACAACCTTCCTGCTCACCGTTCCGCTGAAGCTGGACGATGCGATTCCCGCGCCACCGGCATCGCAACCGCCGCCCCGCGTCGCGGCGTTCCCCAGGACCCGCCGGGTGTTGCTGGCTGAAGACAATTCCGTCAATCAGAGAATAGGAGTGCGGTTGCTCGAGAAATGCAGTTGCCGCGTGGATCTGGCGGCTAACGGCAGGGAAGCGGTGGAGATGGCAGGCCGTTTTCACTACGATCTGATTTTCATGGATTGCGGCATGCCGGAAATGGACGGATACGAGGCCACGCGCGCCATCCGGGCCAGTGAGGGCAATGGCTCGCGAATTCCCATCGTCGCCTTAACGGCCCACGCTATCGCCGGCACGCGGGAGGAGTGCCTGGCGTCGGGAATGGACGACTATGTTGCCAAGCCCGTCTCGCTGGACGCCGTGGAACAGGCGCTGCTGCGCTGGAGCCCGTGACCGTCGGGAAGTGGTGGTCTAGCCTGCTAATCTCGTTTAGGTGAAGCTTCTCATCTTCTCCGATATTCACGGCGACCGGGGCGCGCTTGAAAAACTCATGGCTATCGAAGCGGATTACTACTTCGCCGCCGGGGACCTGGCGAATTTTGGGCGCGGTCTGGACGCCACGGGGCCCATTCTTCAAGAGCGCGCGGAACGAATGTACGTGCTTCCGGGAAATCATGAATCGGAGGCCGACATCGCACGCTTTTGCCGCGAGTTCGGCTTGCACGATTTTCACGGGCGGAGGATGGAGATTGCCGGATATCACGTCGCGGGATTGGGCTATTCGAATCCTACGCCCTTCGACACGCCGGGCGAGTACAGTGAACAGGAATTGAAGGAACGCCTGAATCGATTCACGGGCCTGGATCCATTAGTGCTCATCTGTCATACGCCGCCTAAGAATACGCCGCTGGACCGTGCGAGCGAAGGGAAACACTTCGGCAGCGATGCGATCCGCGAATTCATCCAGCGCGAGCAGCCGAGATATTTTTTCTGCGGGCACATTCACGAGGCCGCGGGGCAGAACGCTATGATTGGGCGCACCGAGGGATGGAACGTCGGAAAGCGCGGGCATGTGCTCGAGTTGACGCCCCTGGTAAAATGAAAATTCCAGCGGAAACTAAAAATGACCCTCGAAGAACACGAAAGAGAGTACGCTTCGCTCCGCCAGCAGGCTGACGCTGTGCGGAGCTATCTTTGACTCCTCCAACAAGAAGCTGCAGCTAGCCAAGATCGAACAGCAGATCTCCGATTCCGATTTCTGGAATCAACAGCCGGAAAAAGCCCAGAAAATTATGCAGGAGCGCAAGCGCCTGGAGCAGGCCATTGCCGACGAAGCCGAGGTTTCGCGCCTGACGTCCGATCTGGATACATTGTTTGAGCTGGGACGCGAGGGGGAAGACGTAACGGCCGATCTGGACCGCGAAATCCAGCGCTTTTCCGAGCGTCTGGAAGTGCTAGAAACCGGGATGCTGCTCAACGGCCCCAACGACGCCAAGAGCGCCATCATGGCGATTCATCCAGGTGCGGGGGGGACCGAAAGCCAGGACTGGGCCGAGATGCTGCTGCGCATGTATCTGCGCTGGGTTGAGCGCCACAACATGCAAGCCGTCATCACGGACCGGCTGGAAGGCGAGGGCGCGGGCATCAAATCGGCCACGCTCGAAATCAATGGCGAAAACGCGTATGGCCTGCTGCAATCGGAGATCGGCGTGCATCGTCTGGTTCGGATCTCGCCGTTCGACGCCAACGCGCGGCGTCATACCTCGTTCGCGTCAGTGTTCGTATTTCCGCAGATTGAGGACGACATTAATATCGACCTGAAGCCGGAGGATCTGCGGGTGGATGTTTTTCGCGCCTCGGGCGCCGGGGGCCAGCACGTCAACCGGACCGAATCGGCGGTGCGCATGACGCACATTCCGACTGGCTTGGTGGTGCAGTGCCAGAATGAGCGCTCGCAGCATAAGAATCGCGCCAGCGCCATGAAACAAATGCGCGCCCGGCTGTATGAATACGAGATGGAGAAGAAGCGGGCCGCCGATAAGAAGCTGGAAGACTCCAAGCTCGATATCAATTTCGGAAGCCAGATCCGCAGCTATGTGCTGGCTCCCTATCGCATGGTGAAGGATCATCGGACGAAACTTTCCATCGGCGACGTGGATCGCGTTTTGGATGGCGACCTGGATCGCCTGATGCACGCGTTCCTGGTTTACAAGCACACGGGCAAAATCGCGGGCGATGGAAAAGAAGATCTCCCGGAGTGAAATAGCCCGCGCCGCGGCGCTCATTCGTGCCGGCGAGTTGGTGGCATTTCCTACCGAGACGGTGTACGGGCTGGGCGCAAGCGCGCTTGATCCGGCAGCCATCGAGAAGATTTATGCCGCGAAGGGCCGGCCGGCGAATAGCCCGCTGATCGTTCACGTGAGTTCCATCGAAATGGCGCGCGGGCTGGTGCGCGAATGGCCGGAACGCGCCGAAAAACTGGCCCGGAAATTTTGGCCCGGGCCTCTGACCCTGGTATTGCCGAAACAGCCGCACGTGCCGGATCGTTTGACCGCGGGACTGGATACGGTTGGTGTTCGAATGCCCGCCAATGCCATCGCACTGGAGCTGATTGGCGAAGCGGGCGTTCCAATTGCGGCTCCGAGCGCGAATCGATTTACGGAACTTTCACCCACCACAGCGCAACATGTTCGCGATGCGTTGGGAGATCGCGTGGCCATGGTGCTGGACGGGGGCCGGACAACGGTGGGAATAGAATCCACCGTTCTCTCGCTAGCCGGTTCGGAAGCGGTATTGTTGAGACCGGGAATGATCACGCGGCAGGAAATCGAAGCGGTGATTGGACCGGTGCAGGCGCTAGCAGCGGTGACCGACGAAGCGCATGCCTCGCCCGGTCTGCACGCCCGCCACTACAGCCCGAAGACTCCTCTGATATTGATTGAAGGCGGCCAGCTTCCTGCCAGTGGCCGGGGAATCTGCCTTCAGATGCCTACCGATCCGAGCGCTTACGGAGCGGTGTTGTATGAACGTCTGCACGAAGCAGACGCTCAGGGCTGGGACTGGATCGCTATCGAAAAGCCGCCACGCGGGGAAGAATGGTCCGCCATTCGCGATCGGTTGGAAAGGGCTGCTTACCGATCGTAGCAGGCCGATGGCTTCCAGCCCGTGGCGTCCGGCTGTTTGCGGAAATGCGTGCTGGTGATCATGGTGCGGAACAGATACACCGGATCGTTGACGATGGTCTTCACTACGATCCAGTTGGCTTCCGGCTCTTTGATCACGTCGTAGAATTCCTGGACCGTGGTCTTGTCGCTGTATGGCACGCCGTTGCGGCGAAGATATCCGGGCGCCAAGTGGCTGGTGTTCACTTCGAGCGAGCCGCCCTTGGTGGGATCGAAAGCCGCTCCGAAATAGCCGATACCGCCGGCCGGTCCCTGCCATTGAGCGGCCGAATAACCCTGCAAGGTGGGAGGGCCGCTGGGTGTTTGCGCCGGGCCAAAGTGCAACAAGCGCGTTTGCGTCCCGGCATCGGTTTCGATCTTGAGCGTGTTGTCGTCCTGCCAGGTAATGTGCAGGCGCGTGGGGATGCGCATCAGACCGGCTGCGCCGTAAGCTTTACATTGATTGCCGGCGGCTTCATCCTTGGCCGGGTCCCATTCTTTGGCGATCTTCTGGCCCGCGGGATTCAACGGCACTCCGGCCCAATCGCCTTTCGGAGCCGCGATCATGCGGAAGCGCCAGTCCTCGGTGACGACGGAGACCCAGTAGCCGGTCAGATCGATGGGCGCGACCTGCCTGGCTGGCTTGGGCGGACCGGGCGGCGGTCCGGGAAATTGCGCGAAGAGTGCCGGCGCGAAGATCAAAATCGAAAATAGGTTTCTCATTTCTCACCCTTCAGACTTTTGTAAACGGCTTCGACGAATTTGTCCGTCGTCCAGAAGCCGGTGGTGGAACCATAGAGAGGGTCGTAATCCTGCGTGGGCCGCGCGGCCTTCACCTGTTCCAGAGTCATGCCCTTCTTGATCATGTCTTGAATGCGATCGCGAATAATGATGGTCATTTCGCGGAAGTTCAGCACGTCGCCGAAATCGCATAAGCGCCCATGGCCGGGAACGACCATGGTGCCGCCTTCCTGGCCGTACACGGGAATTATCAGGTCGACGATCTTCTGCAGCGCGTCGATGGTGCCCTGGATGCTGCCGCCGGCTGCGAGATCGATGATGGGGTAGTTGGTGGTGGTGAAGATGTCGCCGGTGCTGATCACATCGTCGCGGCGGAAGAAGACGATGCTATCGCCATCGGTATGAGCGGCGGGCTGATGCAGGATGTCGATGCCTTCGCCATTGAAGTAGAGCTTCTTTTGATCGCTCAAGAACGTGTCGGTGGGCCATCCGCCCTCGGGCGACGGGGGCTGCGCCCCGGTGGGCGCGCTCATGCGATTGAGGACGTTGATGTGCGAAAGGACCGCAGCGCCCACGCCCGCGTCCTTGATGTCACCCGTGACGTTGGCGCCGACAATGGTGCTGCCGGCCAGGCGAATTTTCTCATTGCCGCCGGTGTGGTCGGCATGATAATGCGTGTTGATGATGTAGCGGATGGGACCGGTGGAAATGGACCTGATCGCGGCCAGCGTTTTGTCGGCCATCGGCGCCAGGCCGGTATCCACCACCAGCACGCCGTCTTTGCCGGTTTGAACGGTAATGTTGCCGCCCGCGCCGACAATCATGTAGATGTTGCCTTGCACCGGCCAGACGTGGACTTCGGAGTCTTGATTCTGCGCGCAGGCAAGTCCCGCGGTGGCGGCTAGTAAGTGCGGAAAAAGGTTTTCATTTTGCGTCCGCCTTTTTGGCCGGAGCAGCGCCGCGGATGGTGTCTTGATATTCGGGGTACATGGTGTCGGCTCCACCGCGCGCGGCTTGCGGAGGGATGCCATGAGCGGCCGGGAATTCGTCCAGGAACTTGTTGGTGCCGGGCAGATGATGCGGGATCACACCTTTGGGCCGGATCACCTCTTCCACGCTTTCGCACGGATAGGGCGCGATCTGGCCGCCGATTTCGTAAAGATAGTCGCGCGTGCGAATGAACGGCTCGGTAAGATACGCGGGATCGCGAATGACGGTCATGATGGTGAGATTGTCGCCGTGCCGGATGAAGTGCTCGGTGACAACCGCGCGATCGCTACGCGGTAGGCCGTTGCGCCGAATCCATCCTTCTTTTAAGTGCGTGGTGGTGACGGCCAGGACATCGCCCTCCCATTTGCCGGTGGAGAAACCCTGCGATGTATGCAACGCGTACTCGGGCGGATGCGGACGGCCGTCCATCCAGATGGTGCGCTCGGTGCCCCAGGCGAAGTGATGCGTGTGGATGGCGATAAGCTGCTGGGTGTCCTTGTCAAACTCCTCCCACATGCGCAGGCCGGCGAAACTGGGGACGTAATCGGACGGGTGAACACGGCATTGATACTCGGGCAGCGTGATGAGCGATGCGTCCCAGGCGTCGGCGCGATAGCGGGCGGCGGCATTGATGGGGACGCCCAAATAATCGCCTAGCTCCGGACCGGGGAGGCGTTCGGGCTCGTCTTCGTGAAGAATTTGCAGATTATTCCAGACGCCGGCGAGGTTCACCTGGGCGTCGGCGGATGCGGGGCCGAGCGTTAATAGCACGGGGAACAGCCAGACCGAGCTGGCCATTCGGAGAGTTCTTTGCATTGGACCTTCCTAGTTTCGTTAGAGACCCAGCGGTTGGGCCGAGCGTTATTAAGGGCGTTCCCATGATTGTATACAGGTCCAGACGGTTTGTCGATTGGCGGCAACGTCTATGTCGGCGCAAAGTGATAATGTCCTATTTGCGCAAAGTAGAAATGTCCTATTGACGACCTCCAGGCTGGGGAGGTGGCAGAAGGACAACTATTGATGACGCAGGCCGAGCGGGACCGGCTGGTGGCCTTGAAAAAGGCCAAGAAGAAACTGATTACCCAGAAGCAGGCGGCCGAGGAGCTGGGGATTACGGAAAGGCACGTGAGGCGTCTCCTGCGAGCTCTAAAACGCCGTGGGGATAAAGCTGTGGTGCATGCGTTACGAGGGCTGCCATCCAATCGCAAGATGGATGCCGACCTGGAGCGGGAGGCAGTGACAATCCTGTCGCGTGCGGTGTACCGGGGATTTGGCCCGACGCTGGCGTCGGAATACTTGGCTAAGAAACACAACATCGCGGTGAGCCGGGAGACGGTACGGCAGTGGATGATTCAAGCCAAGCTGTGGCGAGCGCGCAAGCAGCGGATCGAGAAGATCCATGCATGGCGTCCGCGACGCAGCCGCTGGGGCGAGTTGGTGCAGTGGGACACCAGCGACCACGACTGGTTGGAAGGGCGCGGAGCACAGATCTTGCTGATCAACATGATTGACGATGCGACCGGGCGGTGGTTCGCTCGCTTTGTGGGCAGCGACTCAACGGCGGAAAACATGAGCCTGCTGGAGAGCTACCTGAAAAAGCACGGGCGGCCGCTCGCATTTTACACCGACAAGGCGAGCCTCTTTCAGACGGCGGAGAAACGCAGGCGGGATGAGCCCGGAGTGGAGCAGGATAGGGTGGAAATGCCGCCGACGCAGATCGGTCGGGCGTTGCGGGAGTTGGCAATCACCTGGATAGCAGCGCACAGCCCGCAGGCCAAAGGGAGGGTAGAGCGCGGGTTTGCTACCGCTCAGGACCGGCTGGTGAAGGGGATGCGCGTCGCGGGAGTGACGACTTTGGAACAAGCCAACCACTACCTGGAAACCGAGTTTCTGCCCTGGGTCAACGCCACTCTGGCGGTGACGCCGGCCAGTGCCGACGATGCTCACCGGCCGCTGGAAAAGCAGCCTGATTTGGCGGCGATTCTCAGCCACGTGGAAAGCCGGCGGGTGAACAATGATTACACCATTCAGTTGGATGCGAAGATTTACCAGATCGCCCGCCAGGACATCCGCACTGGACTGCGAGGCGCAGTGCTGCGGGTCGAGAAGCGCCGAGACGGTTCTGTGGCGGTTCGATTCGGCGATCGCTACTTGCGTGTTTCTATCTGCGAGCAGCGTCCCAAGCTTCCAGCACCGAAGGCGCCCAGCCCAGCGCGGCGTACGGGGAAACCTCGCCCAGCCAGTGCATGGTGTAAGAACTTCGATCTGAAAAAGTCACCCAAGATCTGGCAGGCCTCGGAAGGTTCCGCCAAGCCGGAGTCGCTCTGAAAACCCGCCACAACGCAAAAGGAAAGCCGGGCAAGCCCAGCCCGGCAGCTTCGCGCTTTCTCTATTCAAGGCCTCCGCTCCGAGACTCCACCCAAGTAATGAGAATGTCAAAGTCAAAAGCAAAACCCTCGGAGGGTACCCCGCAGGGCCCGGTTGACCGAGGGTTTGCCGCCGATTACTTCGGAGCCAGCCCCGTCGCATCGGCCTTGAATCTTCCCCAGGAGCGCGACTCCCCGGAGAATCGAAGTCAGACTATCACGCACCCTCCGCCAACACGGTCAAAACCGGACATTTCTACTTTGCAGGGAATAGGACATTTCTACTTTGCGTTGACAGTCTCATAAAGGGTCGTTTTTCGGCACGACATTCTCGAACGCGAAAAGCTCGTAGAATCAACACCGCAAACGCCGAGTTTGAGTACCGTTTTTGAAACGGCACGCGTGGAGCTCGCGAGGGCAACCTACAGGCCCAATTTCCTCGCGCTGTTCTCCCGAAACAAACTCCCATCCCGAATGTATCGCCGCACCATCTGCACGCTCCGATGTCCCGTTTGGTTCATGATCGACCGCTCCGATGCCCCCGCAATCGCGGCACTGGTGGCGTGTCCGGCCCGGAGTGAGTGCCCCCCATACTTCGCTGGATCTAGACCGGCACGCTTGGCCAGCTTCTTCACGACGCGGGCCACATCGATACCGGACAACCGGCCCGGTTGTATTTGGCCGTGACGATTAAGCGAACGAAACAAGGGTCCGGCATCAAGGCCCAATTGCTCGATCCACGATTGAACCGTACGGACGGGACACGTCTCAGGATTTCCACCGTATGGAATACCAACCTTCCGGCTCTGCCCGTCCTGATCGGTCTTGCTCCGTCGCAACGTCACTGTCAGACCATCCTTGCCGAAGGCGCAATCCTGAATATTCAAGGCCACCAACTCCGAACGGCGGAATGCTCCGGCAAAACCCAGCAAGACCAACGCCCGATCCCTAGCGCCAATGATGCCCGTGTCCGTGGCGTCGATCATAGCCCGGATTTCATCCGTCAGTGCCGGCGCCTTTTGTGCGGATGCCGTACCCTTCGTCCGCCGGATTCCCTTCATTGTGTTGGTAACCATCGCGTGATGGGTTGGCGAATCCACTCCGGCAGCTTTGTGAGCTTCCGCGATGGCGTTTAATCGACGTTGAATGCTACCCACCTTCAGCCGTCCGGCACAATCGGCGATGTAGGACGCCACCGTCTCAGGCAACGAGGGAAGAGGATTCACCCCATGCGACTCACACCACCTGCAGAAATGACCCCAATCCGCCCGGTAACCCCGGATGGTGGATTCCGCCTTCGATGCCCGGATGAAATCGCGGACCTGCTGGAGCGAGGGGGACGGAACTACGTCCGCCCCCGCTTCTTTGATTGGACCAATGATGTCCGTCATGCCGCCACCTTATATTCAGCGAAATCCAGCGGAGCGCCGTGACACGGACAATCGCAGGACTCGTGAGCAAGCATTGGTTGCTCGTGGTGGCCTGTCGCACAAGCTGCACAGGTTGGTGTTGGTGATTCCCGGACGGCGTTCGTTTCCGAAGCCCGTAGAGCGGCAAATTGGATGCGGTATATGTCGATCATGCCGCCACCGCCTTGAATGCTGCGTTAGCCTTCTGGCGAAACTCCGGTGTGATGTCCTCTTTATCTCGGAGGGAAGTCCATTCCGGCCAATGGGCGACTTCGCGAGCGGAACGGATCGCGTCCTTCATGGTCGATGCCGAACCAGCAACCAGGCCAGTCCGAACATGGGTGATGACCCAATATCCATCGGCACGATTGACCGCGAGGTGTTCCGACACCAGAACGGCCCACACTTCGACCCATTGCTCCGATTCCCACTTTGTGCGAATTTGGATTTTCTGAACCGTGGCGGATTCCCGCTCCGCCGTCAGCCGGATCATTTCATCCCAGTATTCGATTTCGTCCGGCCCACAGTTGAATCGGGACTTGAGAACCTTCTCAAGTGTGACGGGTGGCGGTAAGGCAACCTTGCGGGCAACGTGTGAGGTGCGGGATGGTTTTGGTACGCCCCGCCAGGTGATCGTGATCCGGGAATCCTCGATTTCCTCGGAATATTCCAAGCCCGATTTCCGCAACGAATCGAGAAGAAACTCACGGCGCTTGACGCTATCGGTTCGCGTGGGGTTTAGGATGACTGCCCTTCCGCTATTCATGCCGCCACCTCCGCAGTACGGGCGGATTCTCCGGCCCGTGCGATCATCCAATCCCTTGCTTGCTGTGCCTTCGATGCCGCCGTAAAGATCGCCCGCGAGTCAGACTTGAGTACTTTAAGCCATGACGCCAAATACTGGGCATGATCTTCCCGAGGTTCCGTGCTGAGTCCAAGGTGCGCACAAGTGAAAGCGGCCCCGAGTTCCGCGATTAGTTCCTCCGCTGCATAAGCAGAATCACCGAACCGTTTCCCCAACTGCCGATCACACCGGGACTCTTTAGCCGTCCAATGTGTGTGCTCATGGGCCAAAGTCGAGTAGTAGCTCACGTTTTCCGCGAATGCCTGAAACGGGGGCATCTGGATGTGATCGGATGCGGGAGCATAGAACGCTTGGTTTCCGCCGTGGCGTACCTCAGCTTGGATTGACTGAAAGAACGTCTCAGCATGGTCGATTCGTTCCGGCATGGGAATGTCCGCATCGACCGTTGGCGTGTACCCGTCCACTTGTGCAGCATTGAAAACGGAATAGCCACGAGTGAACAGCAGACGCGATCCTGACTTCGTCGATTCACCGTCATCCGTTTCGGCGGCGCCGTGGGCAAACTTCCAGAAAACCACCAGCGTGGCCTTTTCACCCTTCCGTACTTGTGCGCCTTTGTCCTGCCATTGCTGATAGGTGGCCCACTCACCACGCTCATAACCCTTAGCTTGCGCCGTAGCCCATAAACAGACCGTGTTGATTCCCCGATATGCTTTTTTGCTCAAAGCGTTGATCGGCGAGAAGGCAAAACGTCCCGAGGTATGCCACGGCATGCGCCACGTTCTTACGCCTTGTTCAATTGCGTTGATGATTTGGGCCGTCACGCGTGCGTATACGTCCCGTTTGTCGGTTGCGGTAACTTCAGAGGTAGACATCGAAGCTCCAATCCAGCTTTTGGTGTTTAGCAGGATGGTGAAAAAGTAATTGGGATGGGGTGTGACCAAGGAAGACAAAACAACGTCATTATGTTTTAGCCTATGCGAGGAAAAGACACCCAGCAAAGCGCGATGTTCAGTTACGTGTCGCCGGAGGAGCGTATTCCCGCGAATCATCCCTTGCGGCCGATCCGAAGCATGGTGGATGCGGTCTTGAAAGGACTGTCCCGATCGTTCGGGCAACTATACATCGATTGGGGTCGTCCCTCGATCGCGCCGGAAAAGCTCTTGCGCGCACTGCTACTGCAAGTGTTGTATACGATTCGCAGCGAGCGGATGCTCATGGAACAACTGGAATACAATCTGCTGTTCCGCTGGTTCGTGGGTCTGAACATGGACGAGCCAGTGTGGGTGCCCAGCGTGTTCAGCAAGAATCGCGACCGGCTGCTGAATGGTGACATCGCCGAGAAGTTCTTCGCGCAGGTATTGAAACAGGCGCGTGCCAACGACCTGTTGTCGGATGAGCATTTCAGCGTGGACGGCACGCTGATAGAAGCCTGGGCGAGTCAGAAGAGTTTTCAACGCAAAGATCAAGGCCCCACGCTACCACCGGAGGACCCGGGTAATCCGACTATTGATTTTCATGGCGAGGAGCGCCGCAACGACACGCATCAATCGACGACCGACCCGGAAGCCAGGCTGGCAAGAAAAAGCGGCGGTCACGAGTCGAAGCTGGCCTACTGCGGCAACGTGCTGATCGAGAACCGCAACGGACTGGTGGTGGATACCGAACTGGTGCTGTGCAGCGGAAAGGCCGAGCGCGACGCAGCGCTGGAAATGGCGGGGCGGATCGAGGGCGACCAGCGCGTGACGGTGGGAGCCGACAAAGGCTATGACACGCGAGGCTTCGTGCAAGAGATGCGTGGCCGGAACGTGACGCCGCACGTGTCGCAGAATATCAATCGGCAAGGCGGCAGTGCCATTGACGGGCGCACGACACGGCACGCTGGATACCAGGTGAGCCAGCGCAAGCGAAAACGGATCGAAGAAGTATTTGGGTGGTTAAAGACGGTAGGAATGCTGCGCAAGACCCGACATCGCGGCGTCTTCAAAGTTGGTTGGGTATTCACCTTCGCGGCCGCCGCCTACAATCTGGTGCGGATGCGGAACCTTACGGTGGTTCTCTCCGCGTAAGTTCGGGGAGAAGTGTGTCTGGACGACGGAAAGTCGCCAATTCAGGCACACAATCTCCACGTAAATGCTCATGACAAGACCGTTGGCGAGAGGCAAAAAGCTTCGCCGAATAACTAATTCATCAGCCTGTTAGGGACCGTAGCGGATTGGCGTCCGTTGCGGTCCTGTTTAATCCTGGTGTTCGATTCGTTTTACTAATCGAACATCAGAACCCACACAGATTACACCTAAGCGCTTAGTGCGTCAATAGGCCAAACGTGCAATATTTTCGGACACACCTAAGCGCTGAGCTATGATTGAGTGTATGGCCAAGTTATCGCGAGATCTGATCCGACAGGCAATGGCCGAGATGGGTTCCAAAGGCGGCAAGCGTAGCCTGGAGACGATGACACCCGAGGAGCGATCCGCACGAGCGAAGAAGGCAGCTACAGCAGCCGCGAAGAAACGAACAGCCGAACGTCTGGCGAGGGAAGCACGAGAGAAGAAACGTCGTTAGGAGAAGATTTCGTGGGCAGGTACCTTTAAATCTTTGCCGGGGGGGGCGGGGTGAATCAGTGCGGGATTCCGGATACGCAGGCGTGGGCGATAGCCGGGGGTGTCCAAAAAAAATAAAAAATGAAAATCCGATTCGCCGTGAGCTTGCTGAGAATGAGACCAGTCGGAACGTTTCAGCGCATAGGCGGGAAGACTACAATCGCGAGCGCCTCTTTCTCCGCATGAAATGCTGTTTCTGAAATCGAAAGGGGACGCTATTGCGGTTGCATCATCCTGCGGAGATTTGCTGCGATGACCGCTTGCTCCGTATCGCTCGGTCGCCAGTGGTAATCACACCTGGGGCATTGGCACGTTAGCTTGCGACCATCCGCCAAGTCGAGGAGTTTCGCGTAGTTCGTGCCCTGGTTTGCAAGCGTCCGGCACTCGGGACATTCGATTACCATGCGGGGATGTTAGCACGTTCGGTAGGTCACGCGGGCCACCGAACCATGCCTTCCTACTCAATGGGTGCGGTCAACTTACCGTGGTCGAAATCTCTCAAGTCCTCACGCGCCGCTTGTAGCTCCTCGTCCCGCTGATCCCAAACATCTCTCAGCCGCTTCCATTCTTCAAACTCCTCCGACTTCGCCGGGCATGAAAACCGGAAGGACTTCAGGGCTGCGTCGGCAAGGAGGAACCTGTCTTTGGATTCGTCCACCACCCGAACGATGTCCTGTCGGGTTATGTGAAGTATACCTGGAGTTTTCATATTTCCGACGCTGTGGAACTAGTGCATTAACGGTATCGCGCAGGCCGAGTAAAGGTGAGAGATCCAGGGTACTGGGTCGTACCGCCGGGGCGCTCGGTTCAGTTGTTCCCTGCCTCGGCTCTTGAACTTTCTCACTACTCGGGGCAGTTACCGTCTTCGCCCATGTCACAACCTGATTGGTACCGGCGTCTCTGAAGTGAAGCGGCGGTTCATCGGGGAAGTCCCAACGAAGAATCGCACTCCAGACACCCGGCCTAAGATCAAAAGCGGTGGCCAAGCACTACAACCATACCGTTGCGGAAAAGAATGCCTGAAGCCTTGGGCCGACTCCTGTACTTCCTCGGTCATCCGTCCGAGTACATCGGTTTGTGGCTCTTGGATTCGACCGCGTTGCTGCTTGCCCTCACGCTAATCGTAGCGTTACGGCAGCTTTTTGTGACGCAACGGCAGATGCAAATTTTAGTCCGGCAGGATGAACTCAACCGCGAAGTATTGTCTCGCAGGGTTCGGTTGCGGATGTACGCGAAACCCGAACCACCTGGACAGGTTATAGTGTTCTGCCGGAACGATGGGAACAAAACGGCTCAGAACTTTTATTGGCACCTTGCGGTCCCGATAACGGTTTCGCGATACGGGGTATGGAACTCCTCCGGGAAGGAGATGCTATCAAGCGCAGCAATGGAAACCCTCGCCGGAGAGTTATATCGGTTCTACACGGGCTTCGTTGCCGACGCACTTTATCCAACACGTATGGCTCCGGTCGCACGGATCGCCACGCATGATATGCACCTCGCACTCTGGTGGTCGACCGTTTCAGAGGATGGTGCCGATCCTATGCCGGATGGCGAGATGCAACCGATGAACCGCAGTCTTCCCAAATGATCGACCGCCAAGCGAGTAGGCGCGGAAGCCTTACAGAATTATTTTGAGGGGATAGTATTCGCCTGTTGGCCCCGGTATAAAACGACTGCAATTTGCCCGGTTTTGTAGTTAGGTTTCCCGCCCATCGGCGGGGACGCGGTAAGTACTCTACATCAGATTCTAAATTCTTCGCCTTTCCCCGATGCGATAACGCCTCGTATGGGAGAACGGCGTTGCCGCTATTGTGAGGAGACTTTTCAGCCCTCCAAGTACCAGCCTCAGCAGACGGTCTGCAGTGAGGTGGATTGTCAAAAGCGGCGGCGGATTGAATACCGACGGCAAAAGCTAAAGACAGACGAAGAGTACCGCCAGGTGTGCCGGGACAGTTCGCGGAAATGGCGCAGCCGCAACGCGGATTACTGGAAGCAGTACCGTGCAGAACACCCCGCTGCGGTCACTCAAAACCGGGAAAAGCAGAAAGCCCGGGATACACGACAGCACCTGCGCGATCTTGCAAACAACACCTCAGCTTTGGACCTAAAGCATTCGGCTGCAGCGGTTTGGCTCTTGAACGGCCAGGCCGCCGATCTTGCAAACAACAACTCAGTTTCCGCGCAAGTCTGGGTCATAGAAGCGCTTCCGAGCCGTAAGGGACCGGGGAGCGAAGCTTGCAAACAACAACCTGCTGGCACCTTTTCCGCTTTTGCCGGATAAAGGAATCCGGCGATGCTGACCAGCGATCAGATCAATGAACTACACCTTCTCTACGTGTCCGAGAAATGGCCCATTCGTAAGATTGAGCGCCATCTCAACATGGGCTGGAGAACCATCAGAAAGTATCTGGATGCGCCAGCGCAAGGAGCCGCTCCACGCCAGCGGCAGAGCAAACTGGACCCCTTCAAGACCCTCATCGCGGAGTGCCTGGAGAAAGATCCTCGTGTCACCGCCGCACTGATTCTTCAGCGGATCAAAGATCTCGGATACAGCGGCGGCCACGCCATCCTGCAGGAGTACGTGCGCAAGGTCCGTCCGCAGCCCGCATCCAAGCGCGCCTTTGTGCGCATGGAACCCTTCGCCGGAGAACGCTTTGAAGTGGACTGGGCGCACTTCGACGTTCTGAACTACTCAGGCGACATTCGCAAACTCTACGCGTTCGCGCTGATTGACGCGCACAGCCGCATGCTCTACGTCGAGTTCACACACAGCCAGAGCTTCGAAACATTTGCACGCTGTCATGTTCATGCGTTTCATGCCTTGCAAGGTGTGGCACGCGAAATCGTCTATGACAACCTGGCGACTGCTGTCGCAGAACATGATGGCCGCCTGGTTCGTTTCCTGCCTCGGTTCCTGGGCTTCGCTCGCGACTACAACTTCTTCCCGCGTGCCTGCAATCCAGCCAGCGGCTGGGAGAAAGGCAAGGTGGAACGCTCCATCAGCTATCTCCGGCAAAGCTTCTGGCCCCTGCGGGAGTTCAAAGATCTGCCGGATGTGAACCGGCAAGTGCGTCAATGGCTGGCCGAAGTTGCTAACCAGCGATTGCACCGTGAGACCAGGGAGCGGCCGGCAGAGCGCTTTAAGCCAGAGGCTCTCCGGCCGTTGCCCATCATTCCTTACGACTACCGCGACACAGCCGAAGCACTGGTCCATAAAGACCTGCGCCTCCAGTTCGATGGCAATAAATACTGTGTGCCGCACCGCTACGTTGGACAGCGGCTGACGGTGAAAGCGGATGCCGGCGCCGTCACCATTTACGAGCGTGTCACTGAGGTGGTGAGTTATCCGCGTTCCTGGAGACGGGGACAAACCTTCGGAGCGGAGCGTTTTGAAAAGCTGCTCGCCGAACAGCGCCCCGCAGCCCGACGCTCACAAGCGCAGCAGCGGTTGATCGACTCACTCGACGGTCTTTGTTCGCGCCAACTGTTGGAAGCTTATCTGCGCGACCTGGCTGACATGGACCGCTCCCTGGCCCGTCAGATCTCTGAGTTACTCGAACTCATTCGCCAATACGGGCCCGACATCGTGGCGAGTGCGATTGAAAAGGCATCGGCGGCACGTGCGCTGGGTGCCGACTACGTCGCCAATATCGTTCGCCAGCAGCAGTCGCCGCGGCGGCCGCAGCCACCTGTACCGCTGCGAGATCCGCAGTTACGGGATCTGGTTACCGATCCCCTTTCGCTGCTGGCCTATGACGCTTTCATTCTTGACTCTGGAAAGGAAAACCATGACCGCCCTCGAACAGAAACTGCAGCAGCTGAACCTGGCAGCGATGAGCCAGCAGATCGAACAGACGATTGCTGAAGCTGCCGCTAAAAACATGAGTGTCGGCGCCACCCTGGAGTGGCTCGCCGATATGGAGCTAGAAGCCCGGACCGGGCGCGCCATTGATCGCCGTTTTAAGTCCTCCCGCTTGCAATCGCGCCCCACTATTGATGGCTTTCAGTTCCACCATCACAAGAGTCGGGTGCAAGCCAAAAACCGCATCCTGCGCCTTCTCGATCTCAACTTCCTGCGCGAGGGCACTAATCTGGTTCTGATCGGCAATCCCGGTGTTGGCATCTCGCCAAGGTGATCGGATGGAAAGCTTGCCAGGCCAATCAGCGTGTCTTGTTCACAACTGCCATGGACATGCTCAATCAGCTGTCGGCTTCGCAGGTGGATCACTCGCTGGTACGCAAGCTCAGAGGGTATACCGAACCATCACTTTTAATTTGTGACGAGCTAGGTTACCTGGCCCTCGATCAGCAGACGTCCAATCTCTTTTATCAGGTGATCTCCACCCGACACAGCCAGAAGAAATCAACGGTGATTACGACCAACACGCCGTTCTCTGACTGGGGGAACATTCTCTACAACACAACGATTGCCACTGCCATTGCCGACCGATTGGTGGAAAACTCCGAGATCTTCCTGCTCGGAGGCGACAGTCTTCGCAAGGCCAACAAGAACTCCAGTTCGCCGGAAGAGTAATCATTTTCCGGCCACGACCAGGCGCCGCACTGTGGTGATATCCCGAGCCGGAGGAGTCCGTCGGGTAACCCCTCAACGGCGCTGCCGAGGCGGGCGGGGGCTTTCCGCTCCCGCTCCTCCTACCTTGTGCCACCTCCATGTTCAACTTCAGCGCCAATCACCTCTTCCTGCTCTCGCGGACGGAATATCGCTCGTGTGCAGTGTTCGCCCTGCTGGACCACGACACTCGGCGCGTGTATCGCCTGTTCGACTTCACCAAACGCCTCCGCCTTGCGCCCAATCGGCCTTATTGCGTGGCAGGCAAGGTCAACAGTGCCGGTACACTCTACCTGGTGATCGAATCGGTCAAGCCGGACACCAAGCACGAGTGGCTTTCCAGCACTCCTGTTCCTGCTGACGGCGCGGGAGGGTTGCCTCTACCCTAAGCCGCTGCCGTTGGGAAAATCTGCACCAAGCACGCGACGCCTTTGCTCCGCCGCAGGCGTCGTTGCCGACGTGCGCGCCAACAACAAAACCAGCGCACTTTCTGACTACAAAACCAGCGGAAATGCGGGCATTTTATTCCGGCGCTAACATTCGCCCCCCAAAACTCAAAGGCTTAAGCGGTTACGTGAGCCGCGACTTTGTGGAACGTGGAATTGGCGACCTCATAGGTGTGAACCTGAGGTGTTCCCTCAACAACCTTGCCGAGACTCTTCAGCAATACTGGATAGGCATCACGGCCATAAGCGTCCGCGTTCTCTTTCTTCTCCCACAGACTAATTGCAACGGCCTCCGCCCCTCCGGGAGCGACGAGCGTAATTTCGTCCTGGAAACCTTTCTGTTTTCGAAGCAACGGTAGAGCTTCGGTTTCGATTAGCCTGTTAAGCTCCGCAACGCTATTGGATTTCAAACGAATGGAGACACTACGAGCAAACATGGCAACCTCCTATGGTTGGGTGGGACTAAGAGGGCAGGTAGCAGACGAACTGACTTAGTTCAGGTTGTCTGCGGGTGGGCAGAATTGCTCAGGCACCCACCACTATGGGCTGACTGGAGTGGGTTGTCAAGCGGTAAACACCTCAACGTCACCGTGACGCTTGGTTCGTCTGTGCGCGTTGCAATTGTCGGAACCCCGGCGGGAATTGTGTAAACTCAAGCGCCAGCCGTCGGACCCGGAATCTCTTCTCCGTGCCCCTCGATATCTTTGGCGAATATTATTAGCCTTTTGCCATTCCACCGGACGCCTACCATTCGAGCATCAGTTGGGAGGGGGTCCCATATGACTTCAATGATTTCTCCGGCATGGATCGTCACGGCGATTTTCTTTCCACCGCTGGAATCTATTGCGAGAGTTGTCTCTCTCAGGCGAAAACGCTTGCCAGTCAACATGGACTTGGTCCAGTATACTGTGGGAACCCACTACCCTTTGACACCTTCGATTCGCCGTGCTCCACTGGGAGCGGACGACAACAGGTTTGAAGCGAAATCATCCTGCACAGCGCCGAGTTTCTTTGGTTTCGTAGCCCGGCGCTGTTTTTTGTTCTCAATCCTCGGGAAGCAACTCCAAAGCTGCCTCGCCGTATTCGAGTGCGTATTCTCGACCGTGCCTGTTCATCGAAGCCAACATCCCTCGCAAGTAGGGCATTGCGGCGTTGATCTCAGCCGCTCGGGGTGGGAGCAAATCAGGCTCTCGGCTTCCCGCTTCGTCCAGGCGAGTTACCGGGCGAGATATCTCTTTCAAGACGGCTATAGTGGCGGCAAGCAATCTGGAATGGTGTTCCCACTGGGAATCATCCTCGCCACGAAGCCATTGGACGATGTTTTGGAGATCGGTCCGGCTTGCTGGGTACAACATGTTTTATGGTACTGCGCTAACTCTGCTGAGACCGGTTCGTCCGCAATCTGCTTTTTGCTGGAAGGGAGCAGCGCCACGGTGAAGATCACATCCGCGTCCGGTTTTGGGTCCGCGCCAGTAGGGATCGGCGAAGAACCGGACAAAACTTTTTCCCACCCTGCTGAGACGCTATACTAATCCAATCGAAAGTTTAAGGAGCATTATATGCGTCTGGGACCTTGGCTTTTCTCTGCTTTGGCTGTCACATCCGCACTGTGGGCCGCTGATCCGTTCGTTGGTACCTGGAAACTCAACCTGGCACAATCGAAACATCTACCGGATGACGAGTCGAATCCCTGGCCGAAGGAGGCGAGTTTAACCGTGGAAGAGCGGGGAGGGGAGCTTGTTTTTACTGACCGGGAGCTATCGAATGACGGCAAAGTCTTGCTCCGTGTTTCCAAAGTTTCCGCTCAAGGCGGAACATTTACCGTCATCAAGGGTTCCACCGCTCCGGCTGGCCAGACTCAGGTGTTGAAACGAGTCAACGACCGTACCACCGAGATCGTCACTATGCAAGATGGAAAAGCGTTGCGGACGGAACATGCGGTCCTCAGTGAGGATGGCAAGACGGTGACCACCGAAGTTAAGGGCACGAGTGTTAATCCCAAACGTGCGGGCAAGCGTATCGACCGCGTGGAGGTGTTCGACAAGCAGTAGCCCAGAGCAAAGAACATGAAAGCAGCAGTCGTGTCATTCGACACCGCCACAACCACCGAGGGAGGTAGCAAAGGTGGGGATGCTTTGTGAGGAGAATAGGTACTCTTGATTCGATCTATAGCCACCACCGGGGTACCGAAGGTTCGAGAAGTTGCTGAAGCAGGTTTTCAATGCGCCTCCGATGCAGCAGAAAAAGGTTAGTCTATCTCGGACTGAAAGAACATAGAACGTTGTTGGCGCTGGTACGTGTCGACACTACAGCAACGACCGGTGATGTAGGGCTCCACGCTGGCGATACAATCCTGTATCGCCATTCAGTCGCGCTCAGCTTATCGGCGCCCCCTTCTATCGCAGCAGCCCCCATGACATAGATCGTTAGGTCTTGCATCTCTTCCGTGCAAGTGACCCTAAGGGTTACCGGGGTGAGAGTTTTGTTTGTCAAGACGAGCCACTTAACCTCACGCCCCATCTCGCTATCGTTAACATCCAGCGTGAGCGGCGTTATCGTTAACGGCTCAGGCGTCAAACGTTTAATAGCTTGATTCTGACAATCAGCAACTAGAACCTGCTCGGCTCGATTTTGGTCTTGTAGGATTTGGTTTTTTCCTTGTTCGACATCACGCGCCGTCCGGATATCGTTGGTTTGTAGTTGGCAATTGACAGCACTTGCTGCGAGTTGAGACTTGACAGTGCTCAGTTGTTCTCCGACGCTCTTGGTTTGATTTGTGGCGCTAGCGTAGTCGCGGAAGCCAACCGTTAGGAAATTACCAAACAGAAATGCACCAATGATTATTATGACGGTTCGCCAATTTGTCTGCATTAGCGTCCGACCCGTGTAGAAGAATTTTCCAGACCATGCCATGGCCCTGATTTCAGCGAGGTGTTCCTTGACCCGCTGTCGCGTGGCCGGTAGCAGTAGTGCGAACGATAGAAGCACTCCGACCCAATTGTTTCCAATGAACGACGGAAAGGTTTGCACCGTCCGGATCGACACGGAAAGCCAATAAGAAATCCCAGCCTGCAACTCAGACATATCGGAAGTTTACCACCTCCATGTGAGCCAAGTGATTTATTGCCTAAATTAGCGTTGATGATTCTGTGTAAATAAACCTTTCCAACTTATCAATTGTCGTTAGGTAGCGGTCATGATACGATCACCTCGTATGCTCACCGACCATATCGTTACCTTACTCATTGCGGAGCGGGACCGACTCAACGCCGCTATCGATGTCTTACAAGGAGGCCCCACCGTCAAACGCCGGGGTCGTCCGCCGGGATCGGGCGTGAAGCACGTGGACGCAGTTGCGGAGCCGATGACCCCACCTGCAAAAACAGTCAAGAAGAAATGGACACGGGCACAGCGGGAAGAGGCACGGAAGCGGGCGAAGGCCATGTGGGCCAAGCGGAAGAAGGCGGCGAAGTAGACGGCTTTAGCCCTCAAGGAACGTCTTCGCGTCTCTCAACGCAATTTCCCCGTGTACCTTGGCCTCGTCAAGATTGTTGATCTGGATAAAATTGATGAACTGTCTGGCATGGGCGTAGAACTCCGGCAATAGGCCATTCTGATCAATCTCTAAGATGATGGCCTTCTCTTGGCTGGAATATAACTGATAAAGATCATCGAACTGTGAGATAGTGCCGGTGACGAGGGCTTGGGCTACTAGCAGGCTGATGAATTAGTTATTCGGCGAAGCTTTTTGCCTCTCGCCAACGGTCTTGTCATGAGCATTTACGTGGAGATTGTGTGCCTGAATTGGCGACTTTCCGTCGTCCAGACACACTTCTCCCCGAACTTACGCGGAGAGAACCACCGTAAGGTTCCGCATCCGCACCAGATTGTAGGCGGCGGCCGCGAAGGTGAATACCCAACCAACTTTGAAGACGCCGCGATGTCGGGTCTTGCGCAGCATTCCTACCGTCTTTAACCACCCAAATACTTCTTCGATCCGTTTTCGCTTGCGCTGGCTCACCTGGTATCCAGCGTGCCGTGTCGTGCGCCCGTCAATGGCACTGCCGCCTTGCCGATTGATATTCTGCGACACGTGCGGCGTCACGTTCCGGCCACGCATCTCTTGCACGAAGCCTCGCGTGTCATAGCCTTTGTCGGCTCCCACCGTCACGCGCTGGTCGCCCTCGATCCGCCCCGCCATTTCCAGCGCTGCGTCGCGCTCGGCCTTTCCGCTGCACAGCACCAGTTCGGTATCCACCACCAGTCCGTTGCGGTTCTCGATCAGCACGTTGCCGCAGTAGGCCAGCTTCGACTCGTGACCGCCGCTTTTTCTTGCCAGCCTGGCTTCCGGGTCGGTCGTCGATTGATGCGTGTCGTTGCGGCGCTCCTCGCCATGAAAATCAATAGTCGGATTACCCGGGTCCTCCGGTGGTAGCGTGGGGCCTTGATCTTTGCGTTGAAAACTCTTCTGACTCGCCCAGGCTTCTATCAGCGTGCCGTCCACGCTGAAATGCTCATCCGACAACAGGTCGTTGGCACGCGCCTGTTTCAATACCTGCGCGAAGAACTTCTCGGCGATGTCACCATTCAGCAGCCGGTCGCGATTCTTGCTGAACACGCTGGGCACCCACACTGGCTCGTCCATGTTCAGACCCACGAACCAGCGGAACAGCAGATTGTATTCCAGTTGTTCCATGAGCATCCGCTCGCTGCGAATCGTATACAACACTTGCAGTAGCAGTGCGCGCAAGAGCTTTTCCGGCGCGATCGAGGGACGACCCCAATCGATGTATAGTTGCCCGAACGATCGGGACAGTCCTTTCAAGACCGCATCCACCATGCTTCGGATCGGCCGCAAGGGATGATTCGCGGGAATACGCTCCTCCGGCGACACGTAACTGAACATCGCGCTTTGCTGGGTGTCTTTTCCTCGCATAGGCTAAAACATAATGACGTTGTTTTGTCTTCCTTGGTCACACCCCATCCCAATTACTTTTTCACCATCCTGCTAGATCGCACGATTGCTACAAATTAGCCCCAGCGTTGCATGGGCATGGTAAGACATTCCGGGGTCAGAATGGCGCGGCAAGAAGTTGTCTTAGAGAGAGGCCCCGAAACCCGAAATTCGAGCTGGGTTTCGAGCTTTCGGGGCTTTCTTCTAGCAGCCTGTGTCTAAAAACCATTTCCTAATGGACATGTTTCGGCTTAAAATCAGCTATGGCGATGGGCACACGCAAACGGCTTGAGCGGCAGGAGCCGCTGTGGTATCAAAGTGAGCTGCCTGAAGCGCCTGGGCATCCTTTTTATCAGTGGCTGAACCGGGTCCTGGATGAGGAGGGTTTCGACCGTTTCTGTGAAGGCCGCTGCCGGGGGTTTTATCACGAGAAGCTGGGGCGTCCGTCGCTGGCTCCGGGGATTTATTTCCGGCTGATGATGATCGGTTTCTTTGAGGGGCTCGACAGTGAACGGGGCATCGCCTGGCGCGTAGCCGATTCCCTCACGCTGCGCCAGTTTCTGCGGATCGGGCTGGACGAGCGAACGCCGGATCACGTGACGATTTCGCGTACGCGGCGGTTGATCGGCGCCGAAGCGCATCAGCAGGTGTTCGGCTGGGTGTTGAGGCGGTTGGCGCGTGGCGGACTGCTGAAAGGCAAAACTATCGGGATCGATTCGACCACGCTGGAAGCCAACGCGGCGATGAAGTCGATTGTACGGCGAGACACGCAGCAAGGTTATGACGAGTATCTGAAACGATTGGCCCAGGCTGAGGGGGGCGAAGCGAGCGATGCAGCGGCGCTGCGGCGCATGGACCGCAAGCGGCCCAAGAGAATGCGGAACGAGGAATGGGTCAATCCGGCGGATGTAGAAGCCGAGATCACGCGGCTGAAAGATGGGCGCACTGCTCTGGCGTATAAGGCCGAACAGGCGGTGGATATGGAGACCGGAGCAATCCTGGCACTCACGACGCACGGTGGCGCGGTGGGCGACACCGACTCGATCGGCGAGACGGTGGCGGAGGCCGGCATAGCAGTCGCCGAGCAGGCGGTGCAGAGAACGGTGAACCAAGCTGGGATCGAAGAGGTGGTGGCCGACAAGGGATATCACAGTAATGAAGTGATGCGGACACTGGCCGAGTGGAAACTGCGCAGCTATGTTGCCGAGCCGGAACGTGGCGCGCGGAAGTGGAAAGGTAAGGCGGCCGAACAAGCGGCGGTGTATGCGAATCGACGGCGGATTTCCGGAGCGCGAGGCAAGCGTTTGCAGGCGGGTCGAGGCGAACGAGTGGAGCGGAATTTCGCGCATCAGTTCGATACCGGAGGTATGGATCGACTGTATGTTCGAGGTCTTCACAACGTTCACAAGAAGCTACTAATTCAGGCGGCGGCCTGCAATCTGGCGCTGCTGATGCGGTCTCTGTATGGAGCGGGCAAGCCGCGAGCGGCGCATGATCGTTGGGGCCGGCTCAGGTTTACGATTTTGCGGCTGTATTCGACTTTAATTGGGTTCTGCCATTCTGAGAGGGCCCTGCAGGTTGCTCCCGCGCCGATACCACGTCGAAGGCGGTGCGCCCACCGAGAAATTCTTCGTGCGTCAAAAACCGACGGTTTAGAGACGGGCTGCTAGACAATAACCGTGGGATTGATCTCAAACTTGGTGGTGGGCCGTCCGATCCCGGAGTCTTGAAGCACTCGCAACCAGCCCCATTCGATCAGCGCTTCGATTGCCTCGTTGATCTCCCAGTCCGCACTTAGTCCCCGCCAGTGTTTCTTACGCACGTCGCGCCCCGTGAAAGGAGAATCGAGCCTGCCTTCCTGGATCGCGACAGCTAATTGATAGACGCTCTTACCAACAGTCCGAGCGAGGTTGTAGATCCGCTTCGCGTGCCGGTCCAGGTATTCAGTCACCCAGCGCAGGGCCAGTTCAGTAGACTCGACAGTCACCTGGTTGGCCGAAGGATTCCGTGCGATCTCAAACAACAGGGCCAACTGCGGCATCACGGATTGATATTTCGTGAAGTGCCCAACCAGCGTGGGATTCTCATCGGAGAATCGCTGACGATTGACCAACGGCACTAGCCAGCTTTCATAGAGCGCCTGCGCATCGGCGTCAAACTGAAGGTTGCGAATCTCCGTGGTACGGAGGTTGGTTAGTCGGTAACTAGCGCGTCGATGGCCTCCCTTGCGGGGCGATTCTCGGCAGCCTTACTTAGCTTGTAGGTGCTGTTGAGATCGGGGTAGAGCATCAGACCGTAGTAATCCAGGCGCGATATTCGAACGGTTTTGTATTGGAGACACCTTGAACAAGCCGGCCTTGAAGGCGATTCTGCGTACCGTTATCGCTCTGTTCGGGGTGGCCCCGGCCTCGGAATTTGTCAACGCTCAAACCGCTGACGCGGCTGCGCAAACAAAAACAGAGAAGGCTCCTGACGTTTTGCGTGCGATCGATCAGTTGATCGAGCAGAATCGCAAATTGGAGCAGCAAAACCGGGAGCTGATGCAGCAAATCAATTCTCTTCGTCAACTCGTTGCGCGTCAAGATGGGCGAGTATGCTGCGCAAAGGAAAGAGTGTATGCAACGCCTGTAATCTGGTTATCGACACGCCCTACCAGCAGTATGTCCGTATTCAGCGGCCGGAAACTGCTGGCGATCCCAATGACTTTGTCCACTTCCACAACCGGGATGCCAACGACTGCTGGTCAAGAGTCCTTAAGACGGCGCAGGCACACGCGGCGTCCAAGAAGCTGCCTCAGGCCGACTTTACTGGCTATGAGAAATGGCAAGCCCAACAGCAAGCCAAACGAGCGATGGGACGTGCGTAATGCACCCGAAATGCCCGCACTGCAAGGACTGGATTGACCTCTCCAAGCCGCACGTCGTATGGAACGGCAAGGTCTACCACTGCCCGTGCGTCATCGAGGTCATCGCGACAACCAGCCGGAAAGTCGACGTGATCCATGATCTTCCCTCTAACCCTTAACTGGGTTTGCCAGCCCAGGCAGACATGTCGTGCGTTATACTCACCGGATAGCAAATCTTGAACGATAACAAAGAGGTCACTCAGGCGATGGCGGAGTTGATCCGACTCCACGACGACGTTTTGGCTCGCGTCTTTGCGCTCCAGACGTTGTTACAGGATCTTGGAGTGCTATCTCCAAAGCAGGTCCAACGGCGAACGGATGAATTGAAGGAACAGTTCGCCGCAGACCTAGAAGCTCGATTGGCTCAGAAAAAGACAGATCTTACACCGCAACCCCGGATGAGTGGCCGCAGTTCATTTAGCATGGACCCACAAACCGCAGCTATTCTCGCTGAGCCTCACCAGAGCCACATCGTGTATCCGTACACGGACGACCGGTATTTAGTAGATGCCGTCGGGTTCTACACGAAGAGTGGTCTTGCCAGGGATGCTGCGGTCATTCTAATCGTCACAGAGGCACATCGCGACGCAATCAGGCGATACCTTAAAGCTGATTTCGACGTCCAGGCCCTTGAAGCAACTGGGCAGCTTTCGTTCCTCGATGCCGCCGAAATGATGACCTTTTTCATGGTAGATGGAAGTCCAGATCCCGAACTCGTCAAGACTGGGATTGGAACGACCATTGAGCGCGCTCGCCGCGATGAACATACAGGCCGGAACCGAGAGGTGCGGCTCTTTGACGAAATGGTAAACCTTCTATGGCCAGGCAACGGTGCGGCTGCCGAGCGTTTGGAAGAGTTGGGGAATGAGGCCATCGACGAGTATTCGATCCCGATCCTCTGCGCGTACTCACTGAACGGACCAGGACGGGGCCATTTACCTGAGTCGCTCATGAAGGCGCATACGCACTCAATTAGCTGGTAGGTTCCCTCTTTGCCCCTGACTCGCTGGTCAAAAGTGAACCCGCGCGGCATATTGTTTTAGTTTCCTGGCAGATGACAGCTACAAATCGGAAGTCACAGTAACTTATGTCCTAGCACGCGCCGCCTTGTCACAGTGGTAAGAATTCATTTGAAGAAAGATGCTCTTAAGCGCCTTGCTCTATGCGGTATTTTCACGCGGGAGAACTTCAAGTTAGTCAGTGAATTGCCGAAGCTCAGCAAGGAAGAACAAGCCGCTCTTTTTAAGGTTTGTTTGATGGCAGTCGAGCATTCACGCGCTGCCGGTCTAGGACGGTAACGTGCAGGTTCCGCTCCATGACCTGAAGGCTCTTGCGTCGTCCGTGGATCCGGTGGCGGGCCCGCTGCGGAGCTTTGTACAGGCCCCGCCATCGACCACGTACAGCAGTAGAACCACCGAGCCAGGGGGGTGCAAATCAGTCAGGGAATAATGGGCACGCGGCCTCGATTGTTGAGTGCCACGGTGGGCGAGTTAGCTTAGTAGTCCCGTCGTTGCAGGGTCAGCGTTCCCGGCCTCAACGCGCCGATAGCTGTTCGGCAGCGCGCAGAATTTCTTCTTCGGCCTGAAGCCAATCATCGAGTTCGGAGCCAGACTCATTGCCGCGTTCGACATAGAGTTCGTAAGCGCGATGGCGAATGCGTTGTTCGAGAGGAAGCGTCTCGATTGGGACCTCTCCTGCTGTGGTTGCGGTCATAGGATCACCTCCGGCGATGAACATATCACGCGGGGGTCCAAATCGGAAGGGCGGGTTCAGCGTTTCTACTCTCGTAGACACGTTGGCGGGCAGAGCGGCGGAGCGTTAGCAGGCTCCGCCACCGGCCCACGCGCGACGGCAGGGCCTAGCAGCCCGTCTCTAAACCGTCGGTTTTTGACGCACGAAGAATTTCTCGGTGGGCGCACCGCCTTCGACGTGGTATCGGCGCGGGAGCAACCTGCAGGGCCCTCTCAGAATGGCAGAACCCAATTAAAGTCGAATACAGCCGCAAAATCGTAAACCTGAGCCGGCCCCAACGATCATGCGCCGCTCGCGGCTTGCCCGCTCCATACAGAGACCGCATCAGCAGCGCCAGATTGCAGGCCGCCGCCTGAATTAGTAGCTTCTTGTGAACGTTGTGAAGACCTCGAACATACAGTCGATCCATACCTCCGGTATCGAACTGATGCGCGAAATTCCGCTCCACTCGTTCGCCTCGACCCGCCTGCAAACGCTTGCCTCGCGCTCCGGAAATCCGCCGTCGATTCGCATACACCGCCGCTTGTTCGGCCGCCTTACCTTTCCACTTCCGCGCGCCACGTTCCGGCTCGGCAACATAGCTGCGCAGTTTCCACTCGGCCAGTGTCCGCATCACTTCATTACTGTGATATCCCTTGTCGGCCACCACCTCTTCGATCCCAGCTTGGTTCACCGTTCTCTGCACCGCCTGCTCGGCGACTGCTATGCCGGCCTCCGCCACCGTCTCGCCGATCGAGTCGGTGTCGCCCACCGCGCCACCGTGCGTCGTGAGTGCCAGGATTGCTCCGGTCTCCATATCCACCGCCTGTTCGGCCTTATACGCCAGAGCAGTGCGCCCATCTTTCAGCCGCGTGATCTCGGCTTCTACATCCGCCGGATTGACCCATTCCTCGTTCCGCATTCTCTTGGGCCGCTTGCGGTCCATGCGCCGCAGCGCCGCTGCATCGCTCGCTTCGCCCCCCTCAGCCTGGGCCAATCGTTTCAGATACTCGTCATAACCTTGCTGCGTGTCTCGCCGTACAATCGACTTCATCGCCGCGTTGGCTTCCAGCGTGGTCGAATCGATCCCGATAGTTTTGCCTTTCAGCAGTCCGCCACGCGCCAACCGCCTCAACACCCAGCCGAACACCTGCTGATGCGCTTCGGCGCCGATCAACCGCCGCGTACGCGAAATCGTCACGTGATCCGGCGTTCGCTCGTCCAGCCCGATCCGCAGAAACTGGCGCAGCGTGAGGGAATCGGCTACGCGCCAGGCGATGCCCCGTTCACTGTCGAGCCCCTCAAAGAAACCGATCATCATCAGCCGGAAATAAATCCCCGGAGCCAGCGACGGACGCCCCAGCTTCTCGTGATAAAACCCCCGGCAGCGGCCTTCACAGAAACGGTCGAAACCCTCCTCATCCAGGACCCGGTTCAGCCACTGATAAAAAGGATGCCCAGGCGCTTCAGGCAGCTCACTTTGATACCACAGCGGCTCCTGCCGCTCAAGCCGTTTGCGTGTGCCCATCGCCATAGCTGATTTTAAGCCGAAACATGTCCATTAGGAAATGGTTTTTAGACACAGGCTGCTAGCAGCGCGTGGTGAAACGCCGTTGCCTGTGTGACCTTGGACGTAGTTTGATCGTCTTCCAAACATGGCGATGGGACGACGAAAGAAGCGCGTTCGGCAAGAGAGGTTGTGGACACCGACTGCGGCGCTGCCGATAGGGGCAAGCCATCCGTTTTACCAACGGCTGAATCAGATTCTGGATGAGAAGAAGTTCGACGAGTACGTCGAAACGATTTGCGAGGATTTCTACGCCGGTGAGGTGGGCCGGCCGGGCTTGTCGCCGGGAATCTATTTCCGGCTGTTGATGGTGGGCTATTTTGAAGGGATCGATTCGGAGCGCGGAATCGCATGGCGGGCCAGCGATAGTCTGTCGATTCGATCGTTCGTGAGGATCGCGCTGGACGAAAGCGTGCCGGATCATTCGACGATCTCGCGCACCCGGCGGCTGATGGATGTGGACACGCATCAGGCGGTGTTCCAGTGGGTGCTGCAGGTGTTGGCCGAAAAGAAGCTGCTGAAGGGGACGACGATCGGGGTAGACGCGACGACTCTGGAAGCCAATGCGGCGCTACGGTCGATTGTGCGGCGCGACACCGGAGAGCGCTACGAGGAGTTTCTGGTGCGGCTGGCCAAAGAAAGCGGCATCGAAACTCCCACGCGTGAGCAGTTGGCGAAGTTGGATCGCAAGCGGCCCAAGAAGGGTTCCAACGATGACTGGACGCATCCGCACGATCCCGATGCGCGCATCACCAAGATGAAGGATGGACGCACGCATCTGGCTCACAAGGCCGAGCACGCGGTAGACATGGAGACCGGGGCGATTGTCGCCGTAACGCTGCACGGGGCAGACGTTGGAGACACGGCAACGATTCCCGAAACGGTAGCCGAAGCAGGCGAGCGCATCACGAGTGTGGTGGCGGATGCCAACGGCGATGATGTTGTGAAGCAGGTCAGCACGGACGGGCCGCGCGAAGTGGTCACCGACAAGGGTTATCACAGTCGCGCGCTGGTAAACGAACTCACCGAGTGGGGCTTGCGCACGTACTGCTCGGAACCCAATCGCGGACCGCAACAGTGGGGAGGGCAACAGCGGGAACAACAAGCGGTGTATGCGAATCGACGGCGCATTCGTGGAGAGCGAGGCCTCCGGCTGTTACGCCAGCGCGGCGAGAAGCTGGAGCGATGGAATCAACACTTGTATGATCGGGGCGGGATGCGTCGCCTACATTTGCGCGGCCGGGAAAACATTCTCAAGCGCTTGGTGGTGCACTCGGGCGCGGCCAATCTTGGATTGTTAATGCGACAACTGTTCGGAAAAGGCACGCCGCGTGGCCTGGCGAGTACACGGGCTGCCATTTTTTCGGCCGTGCTCGCCTCTATCCGCGGCTGGTCTACGCCAGCGACACTCGTCACAAGGTTCGGCGACTTCTAAAGGCTCTTGCCGACCCGGCTCAGATGATTACCGTCGCGCAGTGAAAACAGCCAGTTTCACCTCACGCTGCTAGGGCGCGAGAATTCCGCCCCGGTTCGATTGTAACGATTTGGAGGCGCGCCGAAGTCAGGCTTCAGGGAGAACAGGGACGACGGCGCGCCGCCGGGTCATGCTGATTGATCCGACACGCACATGATTCTCGCGCGACCGCTCTGGACGTATTTTATTTAAATCGCAACTGGAACAGAGCACGATTGTTAGGTTGACTTCGGATGAGGCTTCGGACCAATTCTCGAACCGTGGCTCAATCCCAGAGCAGAAACCTCAAGGGTTCGATGGAGCAGCCGCGGCCTCCCGCGCGCTCATCGAGCAATAAGGCCGCAGGGGGCGCTACAGGTTATTCTTAACACCTGTGCTCGGAACGGTGGCGCTCAAGGTGAAATCCTGGCTTGCTCTGCTGCGATTCGCAACTTCTCGCTAGTCCGATAGGCTCTTTCATACTCCGGACCTCTTAGGGCCTTCGTCGCGAATACAGCGTCTCGAAAGTCGTCAACACTCTTGCGGTATTCACGCGCCAGCCGATGTCGCTCCGGACAAGCCATGCTCCATGATGCAGTGGAAACATGCAATCTTGAACGCCATAAATCGCTCCTTGGATTGAAATGCGGCTATTACTTTTTCGTTCCCGCGCCGACCGAGAGATGGTCCACCTCAACCTGCTGGCTCCGAACCGTGTCGTGGACCGTCCGCGTGCTATCCGAACCCTGCGTTCGGATCACGATCTCCTCGGTAAAGCGGACGGTTTTGTTCACCACAGGCTCCTCGGCCGTTTCGGTGACGTCGATTGTCTTCTCCGACCAGTCTATGTCCTTCAGGTAAGCTGGATCGGAAATCGCGCGGCGTATCACCTCCGCGTGCTCTTCGTGAAGGGTGATCTTGGCTTCTACGGGCTTGTCGACGACAAAGCGCCGGACACGTGTATGCCCGGCCTCGACGATCCGTTTCCCAACGTCTATTTGTTCTTCGGCCACTCGTAACAGTTCCTCGCCTGACAGCTTGGAGGCAGCCGCGATCGTGGCTATCCCGGTTGTCGCCCCTTTGAAGTCGTAAGCTTTTGCCCGGTCCACGATATCGACTGGCTGATGGGTATCCAAAAGTCTTAAGACCTTAGAAGCTTCTGTTTCGGGCACGCGAACCGAGACTATGACGGATCCTTCCTTCAACGACCGGCCAAGCACAGCCGCTTCGTGGTGTTCGAGGTCGCGTCCGAAAAGACGTTGCCATATGCCGGGCTCGTACAGTCCGGCTTTCTCCGCTTCACCTTCGTTACGGATTACACTGATTTCTTCCGTTAGGTAGCCAGCTGATTTCAGGCTTTTCATGGCCGCGTTCGCGCTGGCTTCCGTTTCGTACACTGCAACAACTTTCTCGTATAACATATTTACCTCCACTCCTAACTGCGTTCTCATCGGAGGGCGTCCGCGAATCTCGGCAACCTCAGATGGCTGAAGCCAAATTAGGGGAGCTAAGCCCCTACTTTTGCGTCACTCTCACCGAGACTCGCCGATTTGCGGCGCGACCTTCCTCGGTGGAATTATCCGCCACGGGAAATTGTTCACCATAACCCTGCGCTTCCAGACGGTCCGGTGAAATACCCAGCGCAACGAGCTGATCCTTGACCCCATTGGCCCGATCTTGGGAGAGCGTCAGATTGTGTTGAGCATCACCACTGTTATCGGTGTAGCCGCCAATCTTAATATGCACATTCGGATAGGCTTTGAGGATGGCGGCGATGTTTCCCAATTGTTCTTGGGATTCGGGCCGCAGAGTAGCTGAATCGGTATCGAACACCAGCCTGTCAAAGTCGAACCAGGTCGGCGGCTCGACAGCTCTAGTAGGGTCTTGAATGAACGCGAGCAACCTCGCCTCAATTCCGTTCGGAGGAACGTTTAAGGAGACGTTTCCTGGAAGCATTCGAACGACAAAGCCCTTCAGGGTCGAGGGGGCCACAACATGACGAGCACGATTTGCCCAGTAAAAGGACAGAGGAATGAGAAGGAGCGCCGCAAGAAGCCACCACCACGCTCGTGAAGGTCGCGTCCCCTCCTGAACTGTTCCGAGAGCGACCGGGCGTATGCTTGGAGTTACCGTAGGCACCGGCGGGGCATTGAGCAAGGTTGAGACTCCGGCTGGCAGATGGTCGCGTACGCCTTCGGCTTCATTCACCAGGAGCCGACCGAGCCCCGCTGGGTTCATGCGATCGTCACGGACCAATCGTCCTAGCGCACTCATCATCAACGGCGCAGCCATGCTCATTAAGCTGGACACAACACCGGACCGTAAACCAGTGGATTTTCCCACGACATCGAAGATTGACGACTGATTGCCTCCGAAAGCGAGAGAAAGGAATTTCTTTCCCGAATCCAGGAGAGATGATGTTGCAGAGGAGGCCCGTCCGGGATCAGCGACAGCACTCGTCAAATCCGATACGCTCGCGCTCGAGGGAGCGTTCGAGACCAATTTGAATAACTGACTCATCCAGGTCGAATCACCTGCTTTGTTGGCCAGCCCTGACAGCAGACACGCAGCGGATGACTCTAGCAGCGCGTGGTGAAACGCCGTTGCCTGTGTGACCTTGGACGTAGTTTGATCGTCTTCCAAACATGGCGATGGGACGACGAAAGAAGCGCGTTCGGCAAGAGAGGTTGTGGACACCGACTGCGGCGCTGCCGATAGGGGCAAGCCATCCGTTTTACCAACGGCTGAATCAGATTCTGGATGAGAAGAAGTTCGACGAGTACGTCGAAACGATTTGCGAGGATTTCTACGCCGGTGAGGTGGGCCGGCCGGGCTTGTCGCCGGGAATCTATTTCCGGCTGTTGATGGTGGGCTATTTTGAAGGGATCGATTCGGAGCGCGGAATCGCATGGCGGGCCAGCGATAGTCTGTCGATTCGATCGTTCGTGAGGATCGCGCTGGACGAAAGCGTGCCGGATCATTCGACGATCTCGCGCACCCGGCGGCTGATGGATGTGGACACGCATCAGGCGGTGTTCCAGTGGGTGCTGCAGGTGTTGGCCGAAAAGAAGCTGCTGAAGGGGACGACGATCGGGGTAGACGCGACGACTCTGGAAGCCAATGCGGCGCTACGGTCGATTGTGCGGCGCGACACCGGAGAGCGCTACGAGGAGTTTCTGGTGCGGCTGGCCAAAGAAAGCGGCATCGAAACTCCCACGCGTGAGCAGTTGGCGAAGTTGGATCGCAAGCGGCCCAAGAAGGGTTCCAACGATGACTGGACGCATCCGCACGATCCCGATGCGCGCATCACCAAGATGAAGGATGGACGCACGCATCTGGCTCACAAGGCCGAGCACGCGGTAGACATGGAGACCGGGGCGATTGTCGCCGTAACGCTGCACGGGGCAGACGTTGGAGACACGGCAACGATTCCCGAAACGGTAGCCGAAGCAGGCGAGCGCATCACGAGTGTGGTGGCGGATGCCAACGGCGATGATGTTGTGAAGCAGGTCAGCACGGACGGGCCGCGCGAAGTGGTCACCGACAAGGGTTATCACAGTCGCGCGCTGGTAAACGAACTCACCGAGTGGGGCTTGCGCACGTACTGCTCGGAACCCAATCGCGGACCGCAACAGTGGGGAGGGCAACAGCGGGAACAACAAGCGGTGTATGCGAATCGACGGCGCATTCGTGGAGAGCGAGGCCTCCGGCTGTTACGCCAGCGCGGCGAGAAGCTGGAGCGATGGAATCAACACTTGTATGATCGGGGCGGGATGCGTCGCCTACATTTGCGCGGCCGGGAAAACATTCTCAAGCGCTTGGTGGTGCACTCGGGCGCGGCCAATCTTGGATTGTTAATGCGACAACTGTTCGGAAAAGGCACGCCGCGTGGCCTGGCGAGTACACGGGCTGCCATTTTTTCGGCCGTGCTCGCCTCTATCCGCGGCTGGTCTACGCCAGCGACACTCGTCACAAGGTTCGGCGACTTAATGACTCTTGCCGACCCGGCTCAGATGATTACCGTCGCGCAGTGAAAACAGCCAGTTTCACCTCACGCTGCTAGTCCCTGGGATACGGCCTCTTTGGGTTGACTGAAACGAGATGCGATTTCACCGATAGTGCGAGAATCGAAAGTACTGAACAGCGAACTGAAGATGGAGCTTGGCATACACAAATACCTCTATTTCTTTGTGGGCGCTGAAGGTCGAGTTAGTGGTTGACAAGGACAGGATGAGCGATGTTGCCGAACCTGGCACGCCCTGACGGTTCGACCGACCGTCCTTCCTAAGTTTGAACTCCTTCCTTTCTTGAGGCTTCTCGGAAGGCGCTCACAACGCTATGACACCGCACTAACGTTATGACTTCTACTTTTAAGATCCGCCATCTTAACCAGGGGTTCATATCTCTGGGTTGTGGGAAAGGTCCCTGCCGCCAAGCTGAAGATTGTCGTACTTTTGCGTCTGATTCTCGCGCTGTACATCACTTGTTGTGAGGACGCGTTGAAACTCGTCTGGATGTTGGTGAATCGACTCGACTCGCCAACAACGTAGGAGGTAGTGCTATGTCATTTCTAGTGTGGATCGTGTTAGGCCTGGTGGCAGGTTTCATTGCCAGCAAGATTGTGAATAAGCAAGGGGAGGGAATGCTTCTCGACACCGTGCTGGGTGTCGTTGGCGCGGTTGTCGGAGGGTGGCTCTTTGGCCTCTTAGGCGCACGCGGTGCGAATGGTTTGAATTTGTACAGTTTGCTCGTGGCTGTAGTCGGCGCTGTAGTCGTTCTATTCACATACCACGCCATTCGCCGGACTAGGTAGGCTACCGGCGCGACAGATGCTGAGTTGTCTTCAATCAGCGCGGACGATTGCAATTGTCTGATGATCTACGGCGTATCTTATAAAACCTCGCTATTTGGATGACAACGGAGAAGAGATTATGAGGTGGACGCCAGGAGGAATGAGTCGCGATATTGAGGATCGCCGCACAGAGGGGAGTGGCGGCTTTCGAAGGAGTCACCTCGGGGTGGGTAGTGTGCTTTTGTTGCTGCTACTCAGCATAATCTTCAGACACGATTTCGTTTCGCCATTCTTGGGGCCTTCCGGTGTTAGTCCGACAGTGAATCAATCGGCACCTGCTCTTGTCCAAGCGCCGGGCGAAGAGAGCCTGGTGCAATTCGTATCCTTCGTTCTCGACGATACACAAAAGACATGGGAGCGCCTGTTGCCCGAGTACGGAACACCTTATCGCCACGCTAAGCTGGTGCTGTTCCGGGATGAGACCTCCTCTTCCTGCGGTCTTGCACAGTCCGCGACCGGACCTTTCTATTGCCCAGCCGATGAAAAAGTGTATATCGACCTGGGCTTCTATGACGAACTGAAAGCCAAGTTCGGCGCTCCCGGCGAGTTTGCACAGGCGTACGTACTGGCGCATGAGATCGGACATCATGTCCAGAAACTCCTGGGCATTTCGGATCAAGTACGCGGCCTGCAACAAAGCAACCCCGCTCAGGCAAATCCGCTCTCCGTCGATTTAGAATTGCAAGCCGATTGTTTCGCGGGGATCTGGGCACATATGACGGCACAACGGAATCTCATCGAACGGAGCGACGTGCAATCAGGAATCCAAGCGGCTGCCGCGGTGGGTGACGATCGCCTCCAGCGCATGACCCGCGGTTATGTAAGCCCGGACTCCTTCACTCACGGTTCGTCGGCGCAACGGGTGGAATGGTTCGAGCGTGGACTTGAAAATGGTGAGATTTCGACATGCAACACTTTTGCCGGCAAAGGACGTTAGCGTAAATCAGACAATCGGACTGCGGCTTGCAATCAAATTCCCAGATGCCAGTCTTGAACACTCGCAATCCCTGCTCGGCTTCGTCACTTGATCAAGAACTGGTAGAGTCGCGACGCTGGCTGAGACCACGCGCGCCTAAGGAACGTCTCAATCTGCTGGCTCCAGCACGCCCGAAGCTGAGGCGACTCGGCGTGAACAATCTTTGGGATATTGCACGTTCACTGATCCTGTCGTGGTGGGTCTGGCTGGCTGCAGCACTCCTTTGTGGCCGGGCGGGATCTTGGTTTGGGGCGATCTTGTCTGGCATGCTATCGTTTGCTTTTTATCATATTTTCCCTCGTCCACACCCTGCCCTGTACGCACTTGAGCCAGACTTCGATTCGGATTCGCTGGAATTCCGAACCACCCTGGCTGGCACAACTGGAATGCCGCCAATAGGCGGAAACCGTGTCGAGATCTATAACAACGGCGACGAATTCTATCCAGCCATGATGGAAGCAATCGAATCCGCGCAGTACTCGGTTACGATCGAGCTGTTCATTTTTTGGGATGGCCAAGTCGGCCGGCGTTTCGCGGAAGCCTTCGCGGAGAAAGCGCGGGAGGGAGTGGCTGTGAAGCTTCTCGTGGACGCTATCGGCTCGCCGCTCGGCGAGGAGATCGTCCGAATTCTCGAAGCTGCCGGCTGCCAGTTGGCTCGGTTTCACCCGGTTAGCTGGTTTGCTTTGGACCGCGTAAATCTGCGCACACACCGCAAATCAATCATCATCGATGGACGCGTTGCCTTCACGGGAGGCGCGGGATTGGCTGACCAATGGCTGGGCGCCGCCGCGAACGAATCCGAATGGCGCGACATTCAGGTTCGGGTGGAGGGCCCCGCGGTGGCGGTTCAACAAACCGGCTTCGCACAAAACTGGCTGCATTCGACCGGAGAACTCCTCAGCGGGCAGGCGTTCTTTCCGGAACCTCACTCGTCAGGCGACGTGGAGATTCAGACTATCCTCAGCTCTCCGGCCTCGGGCGCTTGTGCGGCTGCCACCATGCATATGATCGCCATCGAGTGCGCCAGGCGCAACCTCTATATCGCCAACTCCTACTTCATCCCCGACTCCCGTTTCATCGACATGCTCGCGCGGGCCCGCGGACGTGGCGTCGACGTAAGAGTGATGGTAGCGGGCAGGCACAATGACACCTGGTGGGCGAGGCAGAATAGCCTTCGGGTATATGGGGATTTGTTGCGCGCCGGTGTTGAGATCTACGAGTATCAGCCCACCATGCTGCATCAGAAGATCATGGTCGTCGATGGTGTTTGGGCCACGATCGGCACTGCGAATTTCGACAGCCGTTCTTTTGCGCTGAGCGAGGAAACCAATATCTGTTTTCATGACCGCGCCTTGGTGAATCACCTGCGATCCGTCTTTTTGGCGGACCTCGAGCATTGCCAAAAGGTGGATCTCGCGGATTGGGGCAAGCGCGGTTTGTGGCAGAGAAGCAAGGAGTGGCTCGCTTCACTCATCCAAGACCAGGTGTAGCCAGTGCTCGTGGCCGAATTCCGCATCGCAACCTACAACATTCACAAAGCTCGGGGGCTCGATGGCCGCACGCGCATCGAGCGCATTGCGCGTGTCCTGGCTGAGTTGGACGCTGACATCGTTGCTCTCCAGGAAGTAGTGAACCACGAGGGTAAATCGGTTGAGGATCATCAGGCCGGCTATCTGGCGGCCAATCTCGGATATGTTCACGCCATCGGCGAAACGCGCAAACATCGTGGCGGGATCTATGGCAATGCGACGCTCAGCCGATTCGATTTTCGATTGGTCCGCCAGATTGACCTGACCGTCTCGGGCCGCGAAGAACGCGGGGTCTTGCGCACCGACATTCGCATTGGTCAACATCTGGTACATATCTTCAACGTTCACCTTGGCACGTCGCATCGCGAGCGCAAGAAGCAAGCTGTTCGGTTGATGGATGAAGATCTGCTGCGAGCGATCGACATATCCGGCCCGCGTATCGTGCTGGGCGACTTCAACGAGTGGACCCACGGCCTGGTCACCAGGACGCTGTCGGCCGAGTTTCACCTGACCGATCTGCGCGCCCATCTCGCACGAACGCGAACCTATCCGGCCATTCTGCCGCTTCTACACCTGGACCACATGTACGTGGACCACCACTTGAGAGTAAACAATGCGGGATTCCATCGTAACCGGCGAACTTTGGTGGCCTCGGACCATTTGCCTATGTTCGCGGACCTTACGCTGAGGCCATAGCAAACACGTTCTCGAAGAAGGCGCCGCACGCAAAGAAGCCGCTGAGCAACCCAAAACAGACCGCGCCAACAAGAAGGCCGAGGAGATCGCGTCAATGAGGCGCGCCAGGGCGCGACGCTGGCGGAGATCGTAGCAGCGACGGGCCCCCAGGAACATGAATGAATCTTGAGAGAAAAAGTTGCAAAACCGCATTGTTGGGGAGCCAAATCTCGCACTGAGTCTGCAACTCTCGCTGTGTCGATTGGTTACCTCCAGCAAGTCGATAGCGCCTTGGACTGGGGCCGGTGCGCCAGCACGTATATTCTCAATCCGGCGTTCGAGGACAGTTGCTTGATTTCGACATTCGAGCGCCTTGCGGTCGTTACATCTCGGAATCGAGCTTGCGTTGAGCTGGATTGAACGCTGTGGCGATGCCGGAGACCAACAGAAGGTGACCCTGACGCGTAACCCATCCATCGATGTAACCTTAGAAAAGATCCTTCCGCGGTGTTGCCAGGGGGCAAGGAGATGGAGAATCTGGCACAGGTATTGTGGTCATTAATCGCGCCGTTGCAGTTTCCGATTGACTGAGTCGGCGGGCCAGGACGAAGGTGTATGGTTATGAAGTCAGCAACGCAATCTGCCGCACCGTATGCCGCTTTCCCCGCGACCGCTTGTGCCGAGGTGAACAGCGCCTCGCTCGGCGGAACCGCCTCGCCCCCCTGACCCGCAGGCGCCTGAGCATGCAGCTTTGCGGGCGATTCAATGATGATCAGTGCCGCGATTACTCCGCGCAAGGCTGCAGAGAGCGCCACTCGGCGTCTGTCTTGAGGATTTGTGGATGTCACGGTTCTTCCCTCCGTAGCTGACCGCTGCCAAATTGTACTACTGAATCCTCCCGACGACGACCGCCGTCACAGCCTTGTCGGCGCAAAGTGATAATGTCCTATTTGCGCAAAGTAGAAATGTCCTATTGACGACCTCCAGGCTGGGGAGGTGGCAGAAGGACAACTATTGATGACGCAGGCCGAGCGGGACCGGCTGGTGGCCTTGAAAAAGGCCAAGAAGAAACTGATTACCCAGAAGCAGGCGGCCGAGGAGCTGGGGATTACGGAAAGGCACGTGAGGCGTCTCCTGCGAGCTCTAAAACGCCGTGGGGATAAAGCTGTGGTGCATGCGTTACGAGGGCTGCCATCCAATCGCAAGATGGATGCCGACCTGGAGCGGGAGGCAGTGACAATCCTGTCGCGTGCGGTGTACCGGGGATTTGGCCCGACGCTGGCGTCGGAATACTTGGCTAAGAAACACAACATCGCGGTGAGCCGGGAGACGGTACGGCAGTGGATGATTCAAGCCAAGCTGTGGCGAGCGCGCAAGCAGCGGATCGAGAAGATCCATGCATGGCGTCCGCGACGCAGCCGCTGGGGCGAGTTGGTGCAGTGGGACACCAGCGACCACGACTGGTTGGAAGGGCGCGGAGCACAGATCTTGCTGATCAACATGATTGACGATGCGACCGGGCGGTGGTTCGCTCGCTTTGTGGGCAGCGACTCAACGGCGGAAAACATGAGCCTGCTGGAGAGCTACCTGAAAAAGCACGGGCGGCCGCTCGCATTTTACACCGACAAGGCGAGCCTCTTTCAGACGGCGGAGAAACGCAGGCGGGATGAGCCCGGAGTGGAGCAGGATAGGGTGGAAATGCCGCCGACGCAGATCGGTCGGGCGTTGCGGGAGTTGGCAATCACCTGGATAGCAGCGCACAGCCCGCAGGCCAAAGGGAGGGTAGAGCGCGGGTTTGCTACCGCTCAGGACCGGCTGGTGAAGGGGATGCGCGTCGCGGGAGTGACGACTTTGGAACAAGCCAACCACTACCTGGAAACCGAGTTTCTGCCCTGGGTCAACGCCACTCTGGCGGTGACGCCGGCCAGTGCCGACGATGCTCACCGGCCGCTGGAAAAGCAGCCTGATTTGGCGGCGATTCTCAGCCACGTGGAAAGCCGGCGGGTGAACAATGATTACACCATTCAGTTGGATGCGAAGATTTACCAGATCGCCCGCCAGGACATCCGCACTGGACTGCGAGGCGCAGTGCTGCGGGTCGAGAAGCGCCGAGACGGTTCTGTGGCGGTTCGATTCGGCGATCGCTACTTGCGTGTTTCTATCTGCGAGCAGCGTCCCAAGCTTCCAGCACCGAAGGCGCCCAGCCCAGCGCGGCGTACGGGGAAACCTCGCCCAGCCAGTGCATGGTGTAAGAACTTCGATCTGAAAAAGTCACCCAAGATCTGGCAGGCCTCGGAAGGTTCCGCCAAGCCGGAGTCGCTCTGAAAACCCGCCACAACGCAAAAGGAAAGCCGGGCAAGCCCAGCCCGGCAGCTTCGCGCTTTCTCTATTCAAGGCCTCCGCTCCGAGACTCCACCCAAGTAATGAGAATGTCAAAGTCAAAAGCAAAACCCTCGGAGGGTACCCCGCAGGGCCCGGTTGACCGAGGGTTTGCCGCCGATTACTTCGGAGCCAGCCCCGTCGCATCGGCCTTGAATCTTCCCCAGGAGCGCGACTCCCCGGAGAATCGAAGTCAGACTATCACGCACCCTCCGCCAACACGGTCAAAACCGGACATTTCTACTTTGCAGGGAATAGGACATTTCTACTTTGCGTTGACACCGCCGTCACAGCCTTGGTGCGGAGCTTGGCCGTTCGCGCCGAGGTCCTATCGGTTGATTTTCCTCAAAGTGGTCGATTACTCCGATGTGGCCCTTCGGCTCTTGGTGCAATAAACCTTCGGCGGAGCTCACAGGACCGGACCTCCGGCCGCGAGGCCGTCCCAAACGGCGCCGTCCGAACACCGAGCCCAACCGATCGGGATCTTAGTGCGCCAGGCCGACAGTGAGACCGCGGGCCGGGTCTCAGAAGCCTTTGCCGAAAGAATTATCTCTTCGGGTGATGGCACGAGTTTTCGAAACGGCCCGAGGCGCTATTTGCGATTGCGTCCTGGCGTTGTCGTTCGAGCCTCAGCGCCCGGCTGGGAGCTGATCGAGGAACAACGCAGACAGTACGGAGATGATGCCATGCGTCGCGGGTTAGCGTCGCTGGATCGACGGCGCCTAAAATGGGAACCATCGCAGGGCAGATCAAAGGCAGGCAAATAGCCGGCAAGTTCAGGACGAAGTCTTACGATGCAAGGAAAAAAAGCACAGCCACTCAGTGCACCTTTGGCTCTGCCGGGGATCGACCTCACAGCAATTGTTGATGCCGTGGCCGACCGCCTCTCCGTCAAGCTTCAAGGTGCAGCATCGATTGGACGCAATATGGATGAACCGTTGTTGTTAACGATCGAACAGGCTGCCAAGAAGCTCGGACGAACCGTTTCAGCTACCGAACGCTGGGTGAGTGGTTCCCATGCCAGCGATATCAAAGGCCGCTGGTAAGACAATCGGCATACGTTCATCACCGACTTGGCTGAGAGTGCTGAGGCGTCTGACGAGACAATTCAGGAGCTAGCAGGGCACGTCTCCAAGCAAATGCTGAAGCATTACAGCCACATTCGGATGGAGGCCAAGAAACGAGCGGTAGCCGCACTTGTGGTGAAGCCAGCGGTCAAAACTTCAAGCAAGGCTGTTAAGGAATCCACTAAGGTGAAGCCGAATCAGGCCAGGGTTGCTTCTGCAAGTTCGTGACTTAATTGGCTCCCCAAGTGACAGAGCGGTCTCCGTCTCAGAGAGCGGTTGCTCATTATTAATGTTGACCGCGCGTTAAAATAACGCAAAATAACGCGAACGCTAAGGGGCTGTAAGTAACGCCTCTCCGCGTTGTAGTTACGTCTCCATTGAGTATTGGCTTGTGGGCCAAGAGGTTAGCTACTTTCCGTCGCAAAATGCGCACTTTTGACGGGCCCTGGCCTTGCTGGATGGCGAAAGGGCAATGCGGAAGTTGGAGGTTTGTCGGAACTGCTGCGCCGGGGCGAGCCGAGCGCCACGCTGCGCATTAGGCGCGAGCCACCACCAGCGCCTTGCCGATGTTGATCAGATTGTCGGCGAGTACCCCCAGCCCGACCCATCGCTTCATGCCTTCTACTCCGCGATACAGACACCGCCGCAAACCGTGCCGTCGCTTGACCACGCTGATTCGCCCTTCACAACCGGTCCGCCAAGCTTGTGCCTTCTTGAACCACCGACTCTTCTCCAACTTCTTGCGCTCCGGGCTGTGCGTGTTGCGATTCGGCACCGCCACCCACTTCACACCCATTGCTTCGACTGCGCGCTCCTGCGCTTGCGAATAATATCCTGCGTCGGCCGTCACCAGCCGGGGAATGCGTCCAAGTATTCTCTGGTGCGTTGCCACTGCGCCCTGCACTAGCTCGCGGTCACTCGGCCTTTGGTCGAAAACGTCGTAGTGCGTGATGATCTGATTCTCCGCTTCCTGTAATTGCACCAGCTTGCCGAACTCAGTTGGCTTGCTCGCCTTGCCCTTGCGAATGATCTCGGTGTGCGCCTCAAAGATACTGACGATCTTGCCTGGCAACTGGGTCAGTCCTTCGAAGATTCGCGCCTTAGTCTGTTTCAGCACTTGCCGCATCCGCGTTGAGACCGCCGATAAACCATCGCTCAGCCCCCGCAGTCCTTTCTTCCGCCGAGCGGGCATCTGCTCTATCTCCGCCATCACCCGCTTGGTGTCGTTGAGGATCTGCCGCGAAAGGCGCAGCAACTCGCGGTACTCTTTCTTCCGCTTTTCCTCGCCTTCCGGTCCCCTGTGTCGGCTCGCTGTCGCGATCGCGATCGTGCGCCTATTTACGCTTCGCATCCGGTCTCGCACCTTACGCTTCAGTTTTCCACCAGCCTTCTGCTCGATCTTCTTCATCGTCCGCGTCAGCACGCGTGCGCCGTCGCCGAGCAAGCTCGAATCGGTGGGGTAATGAATATTGGTCTCCACCACAGTGGTGTCCACGCGCATTTTCCGGCCACGCACCACGCCCTCTGCCTGTGCCATGCCGACCAGACGATCATGCAGCTTGGCGATCACTTCGCCGCCCAATGCCTGCGCGATCCGGGCCAGAGTTTTCGCGTCCGGCACTTTCCCCAGCCCAATCCGTGTGAAGTCCCGATAGGCCAGGTTCATCTTCACTTCGCGCTCCAGCGTGTCAAAACTCCAGTTCCGTACATGCTTCAACAGCAGCAGCCGCAACGCCGTCTCGGCTGGCGTTTGCGAACGGCCGCGCGTCGCGCTGTGCTCGTGCCGCTCGCCTTGCGCTTGGTAGACCAGGTCGACCAGTTCCTCGTCCTCCAACAACCGATCCGCTTCCACCATCCAGGGCTCCCACAACGCGCGGACATCTTCGTCCACCACGCCTTCCCACAGCGTCCGTTCTCCTTGTTTGCGTCGAGTCATGTCCCATTCTGCGGGCAGATCGAAACAAGTTCAATAGTGAATGTTCTGGCTCGAATTCGCCGCGCCAGATACCACCAGATGCGGCTCAGCGCGCTCTATTTTGCGACGGAAAGTAGCTAGCCTCAGTGTCCAGGTCGAGACCGCCGACCTGGCCTATCCAGCCGAGTAGTCCCGCGTTAATTCTCGCGTTATTTTTGCGTCCAACGGGCGTTTTCCCCGCGTCACTCTGGTGTTTACGATGACAGCCGCCTTCAGCGCCCGTTCTCCGACTTGCTACATGCCCGGCTACCGAGCGTTCATGGACAGTGAGGTGAATGACTTCAGAGAGGGTCCATTTTAGGAGAAAGGCGGAGAGTGACATGAATCTGCAAGTTCATCAAGAAATTGAAGCGTTGCGTAAGCAGAAGACCAAGGCGTTGAAAGCACGCTACCGGGAGCTGTTTGGCGAAGAGTCGCGGTCCTCCAATCATGCCCACCTGTTCCGGCGGATCGCCTGGCGCCTGCAAGCACTGGCCGAAGGCGAGTTGAGTCAGCGAGCTCGCGATCGGGCCGTAGAACTAGCGGCCGACGTGGATCTGCGGCTTCGCCCACCGCGAAAGTTTTGGCGGGCGCTAGCCGACGCGGACGCCGCCGAAGAGGCGCGTCGGCCGCGGCGCGATCCTCGTCTTCCCGAAGTGGGATGCACACTGCGGAGGCAGTTTCAAGGCAAGACGATTTGCGTGAAGGTTCTCCAGGACGGCTTCGAATACGATGGCAAGCAGTACGAGTCACTGAGTTCCATTGCTTCGTCGGTGACGGGAACGCGCTGGAACGGGTATTCCTTTTTCGGTTTGAAGAAGGAGTCCTCACATGACTGAACAGGGGAAAGATGCGGTGCGGGATGTACGCTGCGCCATCTACACGCGCAAGTCGACCGAAGAGGGATTGGAACAGGCTTTCAATACGCTGCAAGCCCAGCGTGAGGCAGCGGAGTCCTATATCCAAAGCCAGCGACAGGCCGGTTGGGTAGCCGTGGCCGAGCAGTATGACGACGGCGGGTTCAGCGGAGCGAGCTTGGAACGACCGGCCCTACAACGCCTTATGGCGGCCATTGATACGGGTAGCATCGATTGCGTGGTGGTGTACAAAGTAGATCGCCTCAGCCGGTCCTTGCTGGATTTCGCACGTCTGATGGAGCGCTTCGACCGCCGGGGTGTGAGCTTTGTATCCGTGACCCAGGAATTCAACACAACCAGTTCGCTGGGCCGGTTGACCCTGAACATCCTGCTCTCGTTTGCACAATTCGAGCGAGAGATTATATCGGAGCGTACGCGCGACAAGCTATCGGCGGCGCGCCGCAAGGGCAAATGGATCGGCGGCTGGCCGGTGCTCGGCTACAACGTGGATTCTAAGGGTGGCCGACTGGTGGTGAACGGTAAAGAAGCCACGCAAGTGCGAGAGATATTCCAAATCGCGGCACAGGCGGAAACACTGGAGGCGGCTTTGCGGGTGATTCAAGCTCGTGGGCTCTTGACGAAGTCTTGGACCACGCGAGCTGGCAAACGGCATGTGGCGCGTCCCTTCAGCCGGATGACGCTGCGGCTGCTGCTTTCCAATGTGCTCTATACCGGCGCGGTGAATCACAAAGGGACGATCTATCCAGGTGAACAAGAACGAATGGTCGAGCAGGAGTTGTGGGAACAAGTGAACGAGAAACTGTCGTTTCGCAGCGTTCATCAGCGGGGGCGAGCACACCGAAAGCAGGAGGCGCCGTTGAAAGGTTGCCTCTCCTGTGCTGCGTGTGGATCAGCCCTGTTGCTGTTCTACACCAGGAAAAAGGGGTGCAGGTATCGCTACTATCGATGCCAGTCGCCTACGATTAAAGGGGCCAAAGCCTGTTCACAAGGACCTGTCGCGGCAACGGATCTGGAGGCGTCCATACTCCAAAACCTGGAGCCAGTGCTAGGGTCAAAGTTGAACTGGGCCGCCATCCGGGAATCCGTTGACTGCATCCAGTACGAGTGGACGTCGCACGGTGTCACGATCGGCATGAAGGACGGAACCCGCTTGGACTACAAAATGCACCTGCCGAACCGACGGGGAGCCAATGGAGGCGTCCGAGAACCAGACGGGGGACGAGTACCACGGGTCAGTCGCTTAATGGCCTTGGCGCTTAAGTTTGAGCAGCAGATTCGGGAAGGAGTCATTCAGAATCATCGCGACATTGCCGAGGCGGGTCACATCAGCCGGGCGCGCTTGTCGCAGATCATGCGCTTAACCGATCTAGCGCCCGCCATTCAGGAAGAGCTGTTGTTTCTGCCGAAAACCATAGCTGGGCCGGATCGCATCACCGAGAAAGCGTTGCGGCGGGTCGTCCGTGAGGTGAGTTGGGAACGGCAGAAGAAACACTTTGAAGATGTGAAGGGGGCCGCCACGGGAAGTCAGGGCATGGGAGCGGTAGATCAAAAAAGCGAAAGAGGAGCGAGACCGCAGCGTCATTAGGGCCACCTGGCACCTCGTCCCGTTCAGGCCATGAATACCCGAAGCGCTTAATTACATTGGCCGTCCGGCCCTGTTAAAGTCGGGCGTGATCGTGAACTCCGCGATGCTTCTTGCCGATGGTAGAGTACGTGCCTAATTGAGAAAAACGGACATTGCATGAGCGACGAATCTCACTTAGTTGTTTCCCGAGAAAACGCCAACGGGCTCGCAAAAGCCGAAAACTGGATTGCGAAGACTGCTGCCGAATTGAAAGGTCTCGCAGACCAGGAAGCCCTCGTTTATCTAAGGAGCCGGGGGAGGGATTGTCATGACCAAATCAGTGCCGTCATTGACTCATGGAAGGCTGCCGAACAAACAAGTCGTGCGTTTGAGAGAAAAGGGGTAGGCGACGAAGCCACTAATATTGTTGAGTCATTTGAAACCTTTTCCACGGAAGCTATCATGTTACGAACAGTCGATTGGTGTAAAATCAGCGGCTTCGAGCAATGGTGGCGTCTGCTGGCCCAGAGGCGGAAAGAAAAGTTACTCGGAAGCGGCATCGAAAAACCAGAACACGCCCTTTACTGGCTGTTCGGAATGGTGCGGTCCGACTATGCGGTTGAGTTGATGGCCGAAACGTTAACTGAATATTTAGACGCGCTCAGTAGTGGCGCCTCGAATGAACGTCTTTCAGGTGTTCTCCATGCAGCGGCAATGGTTTTTGCTCATCATCGTCTTAAAGACGATTCCGACTCCGAACTAGTGCAGCGGGCATTAGAGACGATGGGTACCCAGCAACAACCCGAAGGTGGTTGGAAAAACACCCCTCAAGATCGAAACTTGTCCGTTGAGTCGTCCGCAATGGCCGTGCATGCCCTGGCTGTCGCCCAACCATCAGACTGGCAAACCGAGGCGACGCGCGCACAAAAGTGGCTCTGGTCCGTCCAGCAGGATGACGGTTCTTGGACAGACTCGGGCTGCAATCCTGTTCTCCTTACAGTGCTAGTTCTCGACGCGCTTGCGCTCGCGAACTGCGATAATCGTGTGACATTTGGTCAGCGTCCGACTCCGCGAGCGAAACCGCGAAGGGAAGAACCGCACATTGCCAAGATCGCGGTGCACGTGCAGCACTTGCGCCCAGCCGCAAAAGACGATCCGAGGCCTCGCGGCTCAAACAGTACTCCTTTAGATGCCGAGGGAGTTACAGACCCAACTGTGGCTCGCCTGGATGCCTTGGCGGAGAAAACGCTGATAGCTAAACAGCGCCGAGCTGCCGTGGATGCATACATCGAGGAAGTCCGCGACAAGACCGGGCGGGTCATTACGCGGAAAGAATTCTGGGCTACGGCCAAATACAGCGACGCAACCGAATTTGAGCGCTGGCAACGTAACGATCCTAATACTACCCGGGCAGCATGCCAAGCATTCGAGCGGATTCTGACGCACAAACCACATCTTAAGCCACTAAAGTAAACTTCCCCCGTATTCCCCGCATTTCCCCGTCTTGCTCCCCGCCGCGCGGGGGGCTCGATGATTCGCATATGCAATTACGAAATATATCCAATCGAATCGATATCTGGGACATGGAGCGCCTGATTCCCAGCGCCCGGAATACGCGCACCCATTCTCCAGAACAGGTTGCCGAACTGGCCGGCAGCCTGAAGGCGTTCGGGTTTATGGTGCCCGTTTTAGTAGACCCAGAGGGCGTAATCATCGCGGGTCACGCCCGAGTGCTAGCTGCACGCAAGGTTAACCTTGAGCGTGTGCCCGTTGTCGTCATCCAGCACCTTACGGCGTCGGAGAAACGAGCGTACGCAATCGCCGATAACAAAATTGCGCTGAACGCTGGTTGGGACGATGAACTGCTGCGAGCCGAGCTTGAGGATCTCAAGGGCGAAGGTGTGGCACCGGAGATTCTCGGCTTCAGCGAGACCGAGTTCAATGAACTTCTCGATAAGCTCAGCTCGGTGTCCACGCCTGAGGAGGATTCTGCGCCGGAATCGCCCAGCACTCCAGTGAGCCGGATCGGAGACGCATGGAATCTCGGCGATCACAGACTCATCTGCGGCGATGCGACGGATGCAGCCAGTTACGCAGCGGTTCTCGGCGGTGCGTTGGCCGACATGGTATTCAGCGATCCGCCCTACAATGTCGCCTATCGCGCGCCGGGCTTGGGCGTGGGCATCACAAATGATGACCTTGGAAGTGACTTCGGCGTATTCCTCCACAACGCCTGCACGCACATGTTGGAGAACACCCGCGGGGCCCACTACCTGTGTATGTCTTCGTCCGAGCTCCACACCCTATACAGCGCATTCACTAAGGCCGGCGGGCATTGGTCCACGTTCGTGATTTGGGGAAAAAGCACGTTTACGTTGGGTAGGGCGGATTACCAGCGTCAGTTCGAACCAATTCTATATGGTTGGCGCGAAGGAAATCCTCACTACTGGTGTGGAGCGCGTGACCAGGGTGATCTGTGGCTAATCGACAAGCCGCAGGTGAATGATCTGCACCCCACGATGAAGCCGGTAGCGCTGATTGAGCGGGCGGTGTTGAATAGTTCGCGGCGAGGAGAATCGGTACTCGATCCGTTTGGCGGCTCCGGTTCCACGCTCATCGCGTGCGAGAAGACGGGGCGCGTCGCAAGGCTCATTGAACTGGAAGCACGCTATTGCGACGTCATCATCAAACGGTGGGAGGAATTTACAAATCGGGAAGCGATTCACAGCACTGCCGGGAAAACCTTCGCGCAATTGGCAGCCGAGCGTTTAGGAGATAGGCCGCGACCCACGGCTCCTATTGTCTGCGAAGCGACGTCGGGAGGAGAGGGCGATGGCGAATAGAGGTAGGCCCTTCCAGCCCGGCAATAAGTTCGGGCGAGGAAGGCCGCGCGGCAGCCGGAACAAAAGCACCCAAGCTGTGCAGGAATTACTCAATAGTCACGCTGTGCCGGTTACTCGCAAAGCTCTAGTGATGGGGATGCAGGGTGACCCCATAATGCTGCGCGCTGTCCTCGACCGTATTGCGCCGGTGCGTCGCGAAATGCCTGTCGCTATCGGCGCAATGCCAACCAGGACGCTCAGCGACATTGCGAAAGCTTCCGAACGAGTGTTGAACAAAACTGCAGCTGGCGAGATCACCATTGGGCAGGCTAATGGCTTGACCGACCTTCTTGAGAAGCGGCGCAAGATGATCGAGACCGAGGAGTTCGCGCAACGAATCAGCGCATTGGAGTCGAACCAATGAACCTACGCGGTCTGCAAGCTCGATTAGAAATACTGGAGGGCAATCGTAGAAATGTCGCGCGCCGATCCCTCACCCGAATTTTCCCTGAGTGGCTGGACCCGGAGATGCACCGACTTGGCTGGGCGAACGAATCTGCGGACGTCGGCTCTGACAACTGGAAATACCAAGCCCTGCCCGCGCAACGCGAATTCCATGCAGACCTCGCCACACCTTTCAAGGGTTATAGCGGGCCCATTGGGTCTGGAAAGTCGCATGCGCTGACCTACGAGGCCCTGTTGCTCAGCCGGCTCAATCCAGGGCTACTGGGGCTTATCGGTGCGCCGACCTACCGGATGCTGCAGGACTCCACCCAGCGGACATTTTTCGAGATTCTCGACTCCGAAGGTGTTGCTTACGATTTCGCCAAGCAGGACAATCGTCTGCGCTTTGCGGCGAACGGGTCGGAAATCATTTTCCGCACCATGGAAAATCCCGATCGACTACGCGGGCCAAACCTGGCTTGGTTTGCGCTCGACGAACTCACGTATACACGCGAAGACGCTTGGACGCGCTTACTCGGCCGCCTTCGGCATCCACAAGCTCGCCGGCTGTGCGGGTGCGCCGTATGGACACCGAAGGGTTACGATTGGGTCTATCACCGTTTCGTTGAGCAGCAAAGCCCAGACTACCGCCTGGTGCAAGCTACTCCGAAAGAGAATGTTCACCTGCCCGCGGACTTCTATGAGCGCCTGAAGGATTCCTACGCCGAGCTCTTCTACAGGCAGGAGGTCTTGGGCGAATACCTAGACATCTATGGTGGTAATGCCTACTATGCTTTTTCCAACGAAAACATCGAGCCGGCGACCTACAATCCGGATCTGCCACTCTATTGGTCACTCGATTTCAACGTGGACCCGATGTGCTCGGTGATTTGTCAGATCGAGGACTGGAAGCGCGTACCATGGGCTGCCATGCCCCACGAGCGCACCAAGATATTGCATGTACTGGATGAAATTATTCTGAGCAACAGCAACACAGTCGAAGCAACCGAGGAGTTCATTCGCCGCGCCCACGATTTAGTTGAAAATCGCTATGGGACTATCATTAACATCTACGGCGATGCCAGTGGCAACAGCCGTAGCTCTAAATCCGGGCGCACTGATTACGAACTCATCCGAGAATGCTTTCGGCACCATTCGGATTTTAGTATCAACCTTCGGCCGAACAGCGGAAACCCCATCGTGCGCGATCGGGTGAATACGATGAATAACGCCTTATGCAGCGCCTCGAAAGGACGCCGGGTGTTCATCGATCCGAAGTGCCGCGAGTTGATCAAGGATCTTCGTCAGGTCCATTGGAAACGCGACTCTGCCGGAAACCCGATCGGCGAGCTGGATAAATCCGAGCAGCAGCGGACGCACCTGAGCGATGCACTTTCTTATTTGGTCGGTAAAGAATTCGGGCTCTACGGACCGTATGGAGAGATGCGAGGATCGCCTCCACGCTAGACCATTCGGGCATGGCCCGCTGCTACGGAATTGCGTCGAGTGCAGTAACTGCGCGAGGCAGTTGTGCTGAGCTGCCAGAAACAGAAGCCTGTGGGCAAGCTCGGCGACGAAAGGCTCGTGAGGCCTCCTGCCCGCGTATAACGCGATGGTGGGCGCCACGAGCCATTAAGAGGCGCCGAGCGCGCTGTCAGCCCTTAAACGGCCGGTGGTGTGGTCCTGCTCCTTCTCGGCGGTCTGCCTGTCCGTTGGTTCATCTGCGGCGAGTTTATCGGCAGCACCGTCCCCGGCTCGTCACCGGTGTGCGGCGGCAGTTTCGTGAGGCGGCAGAAAACATCCAGGGCAAGGCGCTCGCCCCCTAGCAGCCTGTGTCTAAAAACCATTTCCTAATGGACATGTTTCGGCTTAAAATCAGCTATGGCGATGGGCACACGCAAACGGCTTGAGCGGCAGGAGCCGCTGTGGTATCAAAGTGAGCTGCCTGAAGCGCCTGGGCATCCTTTTTATCAGTGGCTGAACCGGGTCCTGGATGAGGAGGGTTTCGACCGTTTCTGTGAAGGCCGCTGCCGGGGGTTTTATCACGAGAAGCTGGGGCGTCCGTCGCTGGCTCCGGGGATTTATTTCCGGCTGATGATGATCGGTTTCTTTGAGGGGCTCGACAGTGAACGGGGCATCGCCTGGCGCGTAGCCGATTCCCTCACGCTGCGCCAGTTTCTGCGGATCGGGCTGGACGAGCGAACGCCGGATCACGTGACGATTTCGCGTACGCGGCGGTTGATCGGCGCCGAAGCGCATCAGCAGGTGTTCGGCTGGGTGTTGAGGCGGTTGGCGCGTGGCGGACTGCTGAAAGGCAAAACTATCGGGATCGATTCGACCACGCTGGAAGCCAACGCGGCGATGAAGTCGATTGTACGGCGAGACACGCAGCAAGGTTATGACGAGTATCTGAAACGATTGGCCCAGGCTGAGGGGGGCGAAGCGAGCGATGCAGCGGCGCTGCGGCGCATGGACCGCAAGCGGCCCAAGAGAATGCGGAACGAGGAATGGGTCAATCCGGCGGATGTAGAAGCCGAGATCACGCGGCTGAAAGATGGGCGCACTGCTCTGGCGTATAAGGCCGAACAGGCGGTGGATATGGAGACCGGAGCAATCCTGGCACTCACGACGCACGGTGGCGCGGTGGGCGACACCGACTCGATCGGCGAGACGGTGGCGGAGGCCGGCATAGCAGTCGCCGAGCAGGCGGTGCAGAGAACGGTGAACCAAGCTGGGATCGAAGAGGTGGTGGCCGACAAGGGATATCACAGTAATGAAGTGATGCGGACACTGGCCGAGTGGAAACTGCGCAGCTATGTTGCCGAGCCGGAACGTGGCGCGCGGAAGTGGAAAGGTAAGGCGGCCGAACAAGCGGCGGTGTATGCGAATCGACGGCGGATTTCCGGAGCGCGAGGCAAGCGTTTGCAGGCGGGTCGAGGCGAACGAGTGGAGCGGAATTTCGCGCATCAGTTCGATACCGGAGGTATGGATCGACTGTATGTTCGAGGTCTTCACAACGTTCACAAGAAGCTACTAATTCAGGCGGCGGCCTGCAATCTGGCGCTGCTGATGCGGTCTCTGTATGGAGCGGGCAAGCCGCGAGCGGCGCATGATCGTTGGGGCCGGCTCAGGTTTACGATTTTGCGGCTGTATTCGACTTTAATTGGGTTCTGCCATTCTGAGAGGGCCCTGCAGGTTGCTCCCGCGCCGATACCACGTCGAAGGCGGTGCGCCCACCGAGAAATTCTTCGTGCGTCAAAAACCGACGGTTTAGAGACGGGCTGCTAGACCGATAATGATGCGATGCGCTTTCATATCGCGAGCAACCAACCTATTCGCCTTTTCGGCAATGGGCACAACTTTGGAGGTTATTGACATACGCACAGCATGGCTGATGCGTGCCGACCATTTCCAGTCGCCCAGGCGGCGCACCCGCGCCGCGCGCTCCTAGCCCGCAATAGTCCGTCGCCCGGAATGCATATCGCGTGTGTTCGGCTCGCGCGCACAAGAGCGACTCGCTTGGTGTTTCGCCCATCGGCTGGTGCTGCGTGAATTCTCGGGCGTACGAACTGCCAGAACTCACGCCGGAGGCTGGGCGGACCCCAGTTCCTGGCTTTGGACGTTCGTGCGGGCATCGCCCTTCCTTCGCCGTGCTTTTATTTCAACACGAATTTGCTTGCATTTTCGGGCGGGTCGAGTGATCAATGTGCCAGCCGCGACAACCTGTCGCGTAAGGAGAAATGTTTCGTATGAACCCAATTCCAGAGCGGCCAGAAAATGCGGTCGCACCCAAAACACGCAGCAAACTTACAGGTGCGAAGCCCGCCTCTCACACTCCCCCCCGATCGACGAGGCCTACCAAGACTCGCGCTCGGAGCCCAAACAAAGCCCCAGGAGCGCGGGCGGGCAGCAAAACGGCCAAGATCCTCAGCCTGCTTCAGCGGCCCGGTGGAGCGTCGCTTCCGGAACTTCGCAAAGCCACCGACTGAGAAGCCCATTCGGTGCGTGGCTTCCTCAGCGGAGTGGTAAAGAAAAAGATGGGTCTCCGCATCAAGAAGACCAAGCGCGATAAGGGCGAGCGCGCCTACTACCTCCCGGCCAAGTAGATCCCCTCTTACGCCGCCGTGCCCCCGCGCAATGGCGGCGTCTCTTCCTTCGATCCTCCAACTGTAACGATGCAGTATCGGTGAGCTATGAGCCTCGGTTCGAAACGCCGTTAACCGCGGTTCGAATTAATTCTGGGGCCCAGACCGATTAAACGCAAAACCGAGCCATGAACCGTGGTTCGAATTCGTCCTGGGGAGCCACCTCTTGGAATCAATAGTTTACAAGACAACCGCCTCGTCCTTGTACGAATTTTGTACCGACCCCGCCGCGTCGTTCGGCTGAACCGATTGACAGTATTTGGCGAACGCGTTGGGCATGGATTCGCCCTTCGAATCCATGTTGTGAGCCTGAACGTAGGCCAAGTCGGTGCGTGTTTTGCGCAAACCGCTGATGACCGAGCTTAGTCGGTTTAGGTTACGCTGTTGTGCGCTCGGCAGAAGCGCTATCGTGATCTTCTGAAACCCTCGACGATATGGCCGAACGTATACTGCCGCAACCCGACTCTTTCGCTACAGCGCCTCCAGCGGACGTCAGCATATTGGAGCACTACGCGGGCACCTTTGAAGCGGTTTACATCCTACTTCATCCATTCATCGACGCATCGGAAAAATATGCTGACATGTGGGTGCAAAACGAGGCACCAAACCAGCCGATACGAATGGATGGAGACACGCTAGTTCGCGAATTGGGGCAAAGTTGGTTTAAAGATGCCGCCGCGGCCTGGAACGCGATCAGATGAATCTTCAGCCAAGGATATTCGTAGTACGAAGGCCCGCACGAACTATTCGAGAAATTTGAGGACGGTCCCGCGCTCCTTCGCCTGTTAACGCGCATTATCGGCAACTTCTGTGGTGGCGACTTGTACTAAGCCGCTGCGCGGCAGCACGCCCCCGGGCATTGGTTCGTAGTTTGAAAGCATTGAACGACCGAAAGGAGGTCGTTCATGACCGAACTACGCAAACGAATGACGGAGGATCTCCGGCTGCGGAATTACTCCGACAACACGATTCTGATTTACACCAACACAGTTGCCGATTTCGCCCGCTACTTTCACAGGTCACCGGATAAGCTGGGCGCAGAGGAGATCCGGCAGTATCAACTCTACCTGCTGAACGTGAGAAAGCTCGCCTGGTCAACGTTTGTTCAGCGGACTGGAGCATTGAAGTTTTTCTACACACGCACGCTCAAGCTGCCGTGGTTTACGCAAGAGGTCGCCAAGCCCAAGGTACGACGGCCGCTGCCGACCGTCCTGAGTCGAGAGGAAGTTACAGCGCTCCTGGATGCGGCGGCGAACCTGAAGCATCGGGCACTACTGGCAACTCTTTACGGCACCGGATTGCGTTGTGAAGAAGCCCAGCAACTGAAGGTCAGCGATATAGACGGCCAGCGGATGCTGGTTCTGGTGCGCGAAGGCAAGGGAAAACTTCCCAGGCAGGTGATGCTCTCACCTAAGCTTTTGGAGTTGCTGCGAATCTATTGGCGCTGGCGTAAACCGAAAGACTGGCTGTTTCCGGGCCAGAAACCGGGTCGGCCGATGGACCCTTCCGGCATGCGCCAGATCTGTCGCAAGCTCGGCAAAAAGGCCGGTATCAAAAAGCGCGTGCACCCGCATGTGCTGAGGCATTCGTTCGCAACTCACCTTTTGGATGCAGGCACGGACCTACGCGTGATTCAGTTGCTGCTGGGCCATGCCGACCTCGATACCACGGCTCGCTACCTCCATGTGTCCGAAGCCAGGTTTCGGGCCACGGTAAGTCCGCTCGACAACCTGCCGATTCGGGAGATCCTGACTACGGATGGTGACGGCCGCCGGCGGTGACAGAACATCGGCTGGAAGTCGCCGATGTTTTCCGCCAGCACGGTCAGGAGTTCCTCCATCGCTGGGGAGATGTACTGTCGACCCAACAGCGGAAGGCATTCCGAGACATCGGCGCGTGCCGCACCGCCGCACTCGGCACGCAAGTACAGCAGTGCGATCATTGCGGGCATCAAGAGATCGCCTACCGGTCGTGCCGTAACCGTCATTGCCCCAAGTGCCACAGCCGAACGCGAGATGAGTGGTTGCGTGATCGGGCCGCGGAGGTCCTGCCGATACCTTATTGCCACGTTGTTTTCACGCTGCCTCATGAACTGGCTCCGCTCGCGCTTCAGAACCCGCGGGTTGTGTACGGAATTTTGTTTCGCGCTGTCGCCGAAGCCCTTATTGAAATGGCGGCCGATCCGAAGCGACTGGGGGCCCGGATTGGCTTTCTCGCCGTCCTACACACCTGGACTCAACGTCTCGAACACCACCCGCACGTCCATTGCGTAGTGCCCGCCGGCGGATTATCTCCAGACGGGCAAAGGTGGATCTCACCCCGCAAGAAACGATTCTTCTTGCCGGTGAAGCCCCTCAGCCATCTATTTCGTGGAAAGTTTCTCGCTTTTCTGGAGGAAGCTTTCGCGGCGCGCACTCTTGCGTTCTATGGACGCATTCGAGAACTCGCACACCCGGTCCGTTTCGCGGAGCTCGTCTCCGCGCTCCACGACAAAGACTGGGTCGTATACGCCAAGCCTCCTTTTGGAGGTCCACAGTACGTCTTGCAGTATCTGGCGCGATACACGCACCGGGTAGCGATTTCCAACGGTCGCTTACTGAGCCTGGAAAATGGCCAGGTCCGTTTCCGTTGGCGAGACTCGCAAGACCGCAATCAGATCAAAGAGATGTCCCTGGAAGCGATCGAGTTTATCCGTCGCTTCCTCCTTCATGTGCTTCCCAGCGGCTTCGTCAAGATCCGACATTTTGGATTCCTCTCCAACCGCAGTCGCAAGAAGATGATCCAGCACTGCCGGGAGCTTCTGCCGCCATCCTCGGCGGAGGTCTACGTGATGGAGCCTCATCTTCCACTCTGCCCGGTTTGCAAAGTTGGCCATCTCCTCACGATCGAATGGCAACGCGAGGCAGCCACTGCGCTAGCCGCGCCAGCGCACAGCCAAGTCCCCACCTGGGACTCTTCATAGCCCCATGCTGTTCATCGTTCAAACTGGTGTCCCGCATGGATTGCTCTGTTCTGGGCACAGCCGAAGTGTGTCGTCTCGTCACAGTCCGATGCGCGAAAACAGCGTCGTCTGCGGTTCCTTCTATTCACCAGCGCCAGCAGCGCTTGATTCAACAGTCAACGCCGAATCCTTAAGCAGCGAGAATGCTCGCGCCCCAGTCAGCAAATTAGAAACCAATCCCCATAGGCATTCCGTAGCGGCTTAGTACAAGTCGTCGTATCGGGAATGCGCCGGCGATCAGGTTTACCTTGTTCCCCAGCCGTACCGGCGCCGCCGCACTCCCGAAGGACTTCAACCGAAAGGACTTCACTGGATTCATCCGGGGGCACTAGTGGCTCGTCCCAGTGATACCTACAGTACGAACGGAGCGTCTTTATGATGTGGCCGATAATCAAGGATTGTTTGCGATCACTGCCGAGCAGCGCGAGGAGTTGCAGAGTTGGGCGCAGTCGCGCAGTTTGCCAGCCGGATACGTGTCTCGGGCGCGACTGATATTAGCGCTGGGGGAAGGCAGGACCTATCGCGAGATCGAGCATTCGCTCGGTGCCAGTGCGCCGACCGTGTCGAAGTGGAAGGCCCGGTTCGAGCAACTGGGCATGGAAGGACTGCAGGGCCAGCACCAAGGCAGCAAGCCGCGGCGCGCCACGCCCGCGGTGCAGGGCCGCGTAATCCGACGGGCGCAGCAGAAGCCCTCCGATGGCTCGACGCACTGGTCGGTGCGCAAGCTGGCTGAGGAGTTGGGCGTCAGCAAGTCCACAGTGCACCGCATCCTGGCGCAGGCCAAACTGCAGCCGCACCGGCTGGAGCGCTATATGGCCTCGAACGATCCCCAGTTCGAGGAAAAGGCCGCCGATATCATCGGGCTGTATGTGAATCCGCCGCAGCACGCCGCAGTGTTTTGCGTCGATGAGAAGACCGCCATTCAAGCGTTGGATCGGCTCGATCCTGTTCTGCCGCTGTCGCCGGGCCGGGCCGAGCGTCACGGCTTCGAATATTATCGCCACGGCACGCTCTCGCTGTACGCGGCATTGAATGTGAAGACCGGTGTGGTCGAAGGCAAAACCGCGCGCCGTCACACCAGCGCGGAGTTTGTCGCGTTTCTCACCGAGTTGATCGCCAAGGCGAAATGGGCCCGCGAGATTCACATCGTGCTCGATAATTTGTCGGCGCACAAGACCGAGGCCGTCGAGCAGTTCCTCGCCAAGCATCCCAAGGTGCGCTTCCACTTTACCCCGACCTACTCATCGTGGCTGAATCAGGTGGAGCTGTGGTTTGCCAAAATCGAGCGTGACGTGATCGCACGCGGCGTCTTCACCTCCGTCACTGACCTCAGGCGGAAGTTAATGAGATATATCCGCGCTTACCAAAAGCGCGCCCGACCGATCCGCTGGACCTATACCGATCTAAAACGCCGGATCATCACTAAGCGAATCACTGGGACGGACCACTAGTTGCGCGAATCTTCTTCCCGGCCGTGTGATCAGCCCTAGAATATAGGGATGGCCGAAAAGCCCTCGGATCTGGTAACGGAGAATGTGTTCCTCGATACGTGCATCTTCGTCGCGGAGAACTACAGTTCGACCGCATACCAGACGCTTCTGCGCCTCGCGACGATCGGGGCTGTGAACCTCAAAACCACGGACATAACGCTCAGAGAAATCGAGCTGCAGATAGCGGAAAAGATCGCAGAAGCGACGAGGTCTTTGCAGGCGAAAGCTGGTAAGAGCGGGGTCCTGCGCAACTTCGACGGATACAGTGAGTTGATAGGGAAATTCGACGTTCAGAATACGGATTCCCTGGCACGGGAACTGTGGCAGCGGGTCGAGAACGAAGTCAAGCAAGCAAAAGTTGAGATCATCTCGGCCTCTGGCATGGCCGCCGGAGCGATCTTCGAATCCTACTTCGCTCAGAAGGCGCCGTTCGGAGTGGGAGAGAAGCGGAAGGAGTTCCCCGACGCTTTCGTGATCGCTGCCCTTCAAACGTGGTGTGACGAAAACGGCGAGGAGATGCACGTTATCACGAAGGATGGAACTGTCGTCGAGGCCTGTGAGGCGTCGGACAACCTGCATCCCCTGAAAGAGCTTGCGGACTTTGTGGATCTTGCCCTCCGGCGTGACGAATATGTCGAGAGGGCGGTCGAATACCTGCAGGAGCACACAGGCCCCATCCAAGGCGCCGTGAAAGAGGCCATCGAGGATCGGTACGTTTACCTCGTGGATGAGAATGGAGACGGCGAAGCAGACGTCAACGAGATCATATCGCTCGATGTCGATGATGTGGTTAAGAGCGAGGGCAATACGATGGTTCTGCGATGCTCCGCGACCGTGGACTTGACCGCCAGCGTCAGCTACGATGACCCGAACCAAACTTACTGGGATAGCGAGGACAAAGAAGTGCATGTCGGGGGGTACATTAGCGCCGATCTCGAAAGGACAGTCGATGTCTCGACCGAGGTAACTATTCGATGGGCGAATCACGCGGATTACGTAGTTGAAAAGGTTGTGGTCAATGATGGAGGCCCCATTGCCGTCTATGCAGACGAAAACGCCGGGACACATTGGAAATGAACCATGCCGCTTAGAACGACGGCGGAGGATCTGGCGGCCGAGCAGGTGCTGTTCGACGAGTGGCTGCAATCGGTTAGGATTCGGTAGGAATTTATGCCACGAAGCGCTCCGGGCTGATATTGGAACAATTATCGGCACTCTTCGGCGAGCGCACATCCGCGGAACATTTCGCGCGCGCCAACTTTTCGCCCAGACGCCGACCCACACCGCGACGTTTTTGAAAAGAAGGTTCCTGGGACGACCGGGCCGGTCCCAAGCGCCCCCTGGAGGTAAGCAGGCCCCGGCGTATGGCGTTTCCGTGCGTTTGCACGGGGTGTTGGGAGCGAGGTCAAAAAGTTTTTGAAAAACCAATTTCGTAAACCACGCTGAACGCATGGAGGTGACGATAGTGACGAAGGTGACGATTCAGAAGGAACACCCGGAAAGACGAGACGAATCCTGGGTGGAGAGTGGAGGTTCAAGTCTTCATATTCGCACCGGAGAGCGGGATTAGGAGATAGAGAGGAGTGTGAAACTGCCCTCCGGCCCGTATAGAGGGCCGCAAAACTGCCCTCTGACCGGGAAACTGCCCTCTTGGTAAGTTCTCGTATCTGCCTCTATGTAACTAGATTTGCTTTAACGTTTGCGGAGTCAGCCGAACCTGGATGTCATTCAAGATACTGCCGTATTATTGGTCGATACAATTCTGCAAGCTGAGGATTTGCGCCGACCTCGGGACGATGATACCAACGAACAGCTCCATAAACTCGTGATGCGTCTGTTATCCACCCGTTCTTTATACCTTCATTGAAGCGTCGCTTAACTTCTGTTGGCGATGCGCTAAAGTCCACACCGTATTTGTCGCGGTAAGCGCCTAGAAACGACCCGTAACTAACCGGGCGGTTTTTACAGTAAAGGTTGACGGCCCGTCCGCTGAGGGAACTCGGGAATCGCAAGATTGCCATCAACAGCATCACGATTAAGTTAAGATCATCACCGGTGTTATCGCGGTCGTTTAACGTTGATGCGAGGCGAATGTCGACGTTCGCAAACAACTCCTTCTCTCCCCCGGGACCGTTGTGATCAGACGCTGCCATTGGGTCTTCACCCCAGGCGCGACGAAAGAGATTGATCACTGCTGGGCCGACTATGTCCCCGGTAAAGACGGTCTTGTGTCCGAAAATCTGTTTCCACTCACCATTAAACGAGTGCTTAGTTCCTCCCAACACGTCTTGAGGTAGAGAGTTCCACAAACGTCTTAGTGCATTCGTCATCTTCCAAACACCCAGTGCGGCAACCAAAGGGATCATTTGATCGCGAGAGAAACCGTACTCCTTATCGTAAGGATTGTTCCAAGGTTTCAACTTGGGATGCCTGTAAAACACACCGTCTCGCTTAGGTTCAAGTAATTGGATTACTTGTTCAAACGACAACTTCCGCGCGATAGGCCAAGGGGCCCTCAGCACTTGCTGACGTATCCAGACACCTAGCCAATACCAGCCCTCGCGCTGAGCCGTATCACCACCATCCATACCTTTGTGGACAATTAGACCATCGTTGTCGTAGAATATTGCCGGGCTCGGCTCGCTTTGTGCGATATCCACCGCCATGTTAAGTGAGGTTGTTAAGCCCGCTCTCGTTATCAACTGTCGTCATGTCATCATACATCTTGTCGCTAGCAGTTATGGACGATCAAACACTCGAACTGAATACGGACTTAAGAGCCTAAGTCTTGTTCCGGCTACTTTGTGACGGCGGTTCAAGCGGATTCACTTGACACGAGCCAGCGCCTGAATCGACTTGGATTTCCACTCCGGGTAGACGACAATAGAATTACCACCAACCATTACGTCTTGAGGCGCTATCTTGAAATGCACAACTTGTGCTGGAAGAGCAAAATCAAATGAATCTTTCATTGCCTGATCGCGAAGGTGCGCGGAGATTGAGAGTCCGGCTATAGCTCCGCTGCATATGAACATCAGTTGGGGGTTTTGTGAAAGCAAAGCTGCTAAAGGAGCCGGGATCATTCTTAATGTGAACTGCTGCTGCCTTGTTTGTAGGGTCAGATTAAGTGATTTATCGGGATCTGTCGACGGAGTCAAACTCCCACTCAAATTGAGATCAATCTTCTGCACAACAGCCTTGGCGACGACATGCCCGGTCCATTGAGCGCTGCAAAGCAAATGTCCAGCCTCCCATGGTGTAAACGTCGTGTCCGCCGCTGTGCTTCCTTCCGCCGACACACTTCCATGGAGGGTCATAGTGCTTAAGTCAGGCGCAACCGAGAGCGAATCAACCCCGGCTGAGACATTTCCATCTCGGAGGTCGACATCACCCTCAATTCTTCCTATGTTGATCTCCTGAAATGTATTGAGCCATCCTTGATTCGTCTCGCAGCCCAGCCGTCTCGCCGATTTCGCGGCCTCACATGATCCTTTGTCAATAGCCTTCTTGGCTTCACAGGAGGCCCGGGCTGCCGATTTGGCTGCTTCGCACGCACCTTTCTTAGTCGCTTTGATACTCTCGCAAACTGGCTTCCACGCGTGGCAGGGTGCATCATACCAGGCACAATCGGAAGGACAGCCCATTACGGCCGAGCAATCGGTGGACTGGTCACAGGAGTAGTTAATGTCGCAAGACCCACTGTTTTTCTCGCACTCTAAATTTGGAGCTTTGTCGGTGCGAATCTCCTGATTGAAATGCTGGTGAAAAGGTGGGAGCGCAAACGTGGCAACCAAATGGGGCTCGCTTGCGAACTTCATTATTGAACGGGCAACGAAAGTCTTCGATACTGCGACTGCGGTTTGTTTCCAAGGGAGATCCTCTTCGATTTCGATGTCACTAGCCTTCGCGTGAAACGCTTTCGTAAACGCCGCAAAGGACTTCGACAAATCTCCGGACACAGGGATCTCTTTACCAGAATTGACAGAGGCCCGAACTGTGCTGCGAGGACCTAGATATGCGGAGCACAAAGTGCGGTAGTGAACAAAGCTAGGTGTTTCTGGCTTCTGGATTCCGAACGGCATGACGCACTGGCTCAGGAGGGCATCTTGTTCCGCTGTCAGGGTAGGCGGAAGCGGCGGATAGTTTTTCAGCTCACCAAGAATTCGCTCGAAATCTTGTGGGCTTATGCTTACGATCTGACCCAAAACATGGATTCCGCTTTCGTCGATAAGGAGTGCTGACGACGCCAGCGCGGAGTTTATGACGATGTCAGGAGCCTGGACAGACGTCACATTGGGGACGGACGACAAAAGCTCCTTGGGTTTAAAAATATGGAAAAGCCCAATGTTAATGGGAATCACCACGCTGCCTAGCTGACCATTTAGATTGTCTAGGAAGTGTCTTAATGCGCCACTGATGATTGGCACGATCACATTCAGATCTTTCTTTTGTTGAATCGTTATTTGCTTTATGTTCACGGTCGAAAATGAGGGTTTCATCACGATGTTCTTTGCTTCTATCGCGAATGCGGTATGTAGAGAGGCATCACCTCGAACGCGTCCGTTAATTTCCCTAAAATAATGGTCGAAGGATGCCGTGGTTACAGCTTCTTGGTCCCCAAGAGCAACAGTGATTTTGTCGAGGGTTGCTTTTCCACGACGCGGTCCCTCCTCTTCCAATACGGAAGACTTAAGCGCTCCGGGACCCAGCCGCTGGAAGTCAGCCGCACTCACCCCGAAGTAAAGATTTGGTTTTTCAAGAAGATTCACGTTATTTAAAGCGGCTTGTACAGCGGCCATCTGTTTGTTTGAGGGGCTTTGGGCTGGCCAGTGCTTTTGTACCTCTCTCTCAAGGGGTGAAGGATGATGGCACCCGCTTGCAAAGAATACGTAGAGCATCCCACCAAGCACAGCGACAATCTGCGATTGACCACGGATAAGTGAAAAACGTCCTGAAATACTGGTTCGCATTGGTTCGAGAAGTCTAATCGAGAATTGTTCCGTTGTCAAGATATGCACGTAATACGAGATCCTATTTCGACCGTCATTTCGGATGAATAGTGAGATGAAAGACTATACCCAAAAAGCCGAGTGTAGTGTATAAGACAGTTAAGTAGTCGCCGGTTTAGACTGAAGTGCAGAAAAAGAAGTGGCGAGATGCCAGTGGACGCTACCGCGCGGGATGTTGCTGCCGCTTGCCCTGCCGTCTCTCTCCGCAAGTCGATACGGCGATACTGGATTCCCACTGGACTAGCAAACCATATAGAGTCTCTGATGGTGATTTCCTGACTGCCGCACTTGCAAACAGGGCGCATATCGCGTGTCTCTTCCGCCCAACCACTGAGGAATCCGATGCAAGGTGAAGGCAATTCCTGGATACTTCAGGAGAATGATCCAGCAGGATCGATCCCCAGCGCCTCCGGCCTGATCAGAATGTAAAGGGGCTGTTAATGTAACGCGAGTGACGATGGTGGTGCTCGAAGCGGAAAGACGGGCAGGCGGGAACGCCCCCAAGGCCGTAACTTCGGAGGGCGACGCGCTGTCAAACTACCAGCCATGTCTGACGACCCAAAGAAACGCGCGCACGACCTTAAGGAGTTGGCCGATGAGGCCTTGGAGTTCTTAAACGAAGACCCGGAAATGGAGCCGGGGCAAGCTGACACGACACCAGCGGTTCCAGCGCAGGGAACATCCCACGCAGCCAAAATCCCCCCCGATAGCCCAGAAGCACAAGAAGAGCTGATGAGCGACAAGAGCTTTCGCATCGGACCTGATCCGCCTACTCGGATCTGAATTGCCGGTCTACTTACTTCTCAGTGGGCACTGGCACGCCTCGACAAAAAACCGGCCTAATTGTGTCAAGTAGAATAATTCAGCAGTTCGTATTCCCATCACGTCTTGTGCTGGCGGTACCCGGACTTGCATCTCGTCAACATGTAAAGGAAGCGGCCTTAGCTCCTTATCGATGATGCAATGCTTTTGAAGAATGTCCAAAGTGAAGCCTAGCGTACGTTCGTCAATGAGGATGTCTTTGGATAACGCCTTATTGCCGGTAATCAATTCTGCAAGATCAGGATATTGTGCTAATCCAGCGACCGCGTAGATTCGTAACAGGTCATTTCGTTCGTAAGGTGCCACATCTTTGAGTTCTAAATCATCGACACCGAGTCCCTCGGCTCTTTTGCAATCCTCGGCATATAAGGCATTTAAGAACACCGCATCACGTCGGTCAAAGTCCTTGAGCATGTTGACGAATGAACCAGAGATGCGACGTTGTCCGCGTGGATCGGCGGCGTTCGCGAGCAGGTTAGCCCAAGTCGTCTGAAGAATCTCATCATCCTGAAGCAAGGCCTCTTGAAGCGCTGGAATCCAAATCGAATCTTCAATAAGTCGGGGCTCGAACCCGGCATCGTCAATGGCGGCCGCAAGCCTTTTGAATAGCCCCATGCGCCGAATGGCTCGCCGCACTTTCAGTCGATCCTCCCACGACCCGCCAATTTGATCAACTGCGCCTCCAAACAAACGTTCGACGAGCTTGGCAAATGGTGCGAACGCAGCTTCCGCACCGACCTTAGCGAGCTCTTTTTCTTCATCGGTCATCAGATTTGACTTATTTCACCGACATTCTATCAGCTATTTTAAAGCTCCCTCTAATGCCGTATTCTCTGGAGTGAGACGTGCTCATTGCTGGACTGCTTCGGAAGAAAGCACTTGCCTCACCGCCACGACCACCGTCCACAACAGCAGGGCAACGATGGCACCGGCGAAGACATCGAAGGTCCGAGAGAGGATTTCAATGCCTGCTGTGGACTTGAATCACTGAATCCCAAATTGCGTCGGGGGGCTTCAGGAAGGGGACCACGAATGGTATCGCGGGATGAATGGGCGCTGCGCCCCGCAACTGCGAACCAGCGAAAATAGAGTGAGCGGGAAAATACAATGGCGAAATCGGACAGCACGGCACCAGTATTGATCACAGCAAAGTGGAAAACCTCTCTCGATTCCGACAAGGAACACTTTGGGACAATCACGCTTGATAGCGACTTCCGACTGGAATTGCCAATGCTCCCTGCGCTGAACGAAATCCCCCCACAAACTAGCATTCTCTGGGGACTCACAGATCGCCTGCGTAGGTGTACGGCTCTGGCGTTGCCGTTCCGCCCCTCCGATACGGTATATCGAAACGTGAACGATCAGACAGAGCGCACGTTCTCATCACGAAGCGCCCTCAGGTACCTGTTCATAGGCGAGCAACATATCAGGGACCCGCTGACTGAACTCATCACCCAAATAGCATTTACACCGCAGCCGAACAAGGACCTACACGCCCAACGTGCTTATCAGTTCATCGACCCAAGTAAGGACATCTCGGATATCAAGTTCGCCCCAGCCTGCCCGCAGGATCGAAAAGCTTTTGCCTCGGCGCACATCGCCTACTTTGAGTACCCTCCCTTTGTGTTCCACGCTGCGCCTGCCTAATATGAAGTTCGAAGGGTGCTTCTTCTCCAGCAACGAGCACGTGAAAGTTGGAGGGGTATACACATTGGTGCGAAACGAATGAGAGAAACGCGCATAGCTTAAAAGCCTCTCCCAAAGCAGCCTCCGTGGTTTCGGGGTGCCGGGAAGCGCAAATTGAAGCTGATGGTCTCGCGGTCCGATTCCGATGGCGGGATACTCCAAGAGACGCTGTTCGATGTCGCAATTGGGAACCCCGCAACAATTGTTAGCGCATACTTCGGTTGGGTCAGGCATACTCTTGCACTCCCAGATGAGAACTCCGTGAAGTTCTGCGAAGCATTACGAAACTGGTACGGGAGTAACGACAAACTCTTGCGAAGTAGATACCTCTATCGACATTCGATAGAAGAGCCGAACATCTTTTCGACGGACAGGTTTCTGTGCATCTTTCAGGCGCTTGAGGGAATCGTGAAGCCATCTGGCGGTGCCTTTCTTTTAGACGACGATCTCGCTAAGGTCGAGGCGGCCATGCGCAGCGCGCTTCCCGACCATCCCAAGCTTGACGCAATAATCCGTAAAATCCGAAGCAACAACGGCGAATCGCCAAGACCCCTTCTGAAAAGAGAACTGCCAAAACTTTTCGAACACGCACATGTACTGGCCAAGTTCAACGTGGAAGAATTTATCGATAGGATTTATAAGCGTCGAAACAAGTTGTCCCATGGGGGCTCTCATCTGGATGCGACGCCATTTGATGATACACTCGTGGCCGACACGATCCTGCTAACGGCGATCTACGTAATATCCGAAGCTCGCCAGTTGGGGCTCAATCCGCAGGAGGCACTGATCATGTTTCAAGACTCCTTCGGCGTTCAGCTTCCGTTGGAAATTAAACGGTGATTTCACGGAATCCTGCGGCTGTGCGTTTCCGCGAATTGAATATCAAGGCCAGGGGTCCACTACAACATTGTCCTTGCTAGCTCAAGCAGCTTGTCGGCCAAGTCTGTTGCTCGGTTTGTTAGCGCTCGGGATCTTGTGGCTGCCGAGGTATCCTGGTTCCCAAGGGCAAAACGGCTCAGCCCTTCTTCCGAGTTTCCTTCCTCTTCTTGGCCCAATATGCCTTCATGCTCGCAGCCTGCTTCTTCCGTTGAGCGGCGGTGAAGGTCCGGGTGTGTTTCTTGGCAGGCTCTGGTGCAGTGGCCCCATTTGGCACGAGCGCGTTTTTCGGAGGACGACCCCGGCGTTTGGTGGTACTTCCGCCGTTTAGGACTTCAATTGCGGCGTTGAGCCGGTCACGTTCGGCGATGAGTAACTGTAGTATGTGGTCGGTGGGCATACGAGGTGATCGTATCACATGACTTTCTGCTCTCATGTTCTGCCCCGTAAAACTCTTCGTATCGGATGGCCGACGAGACCCCGCTGGGAAAACTGCGGAACTTTTGTTTCTTGATAGACTGAGGGCATGCTCAGGAAAGATGAATGCCGTCATAACCACGTGATTAGGGACATCGTTATGGGGGCACACTCTGGCGACTACAAATGTGTCGATTCCCGCAAGACAGAATACGGAGATGATTGTGGATGAAGACCGGAAGAAACTAATCAACAAGAAAGCTAAAGAGAAATAACATGCCGATAGCTGAAGGAATTGCTGCCACTAAGGGTACTCTAGACGTAAGTAAGCTGGCACTAGACCTTCTACGGCGACCCAAGATTGACGGGGAGGAAGTTAGAAATAAACTAATTGAGATGCAGGATCTCATTTTCAGTGCTCAACGTGCTCTTGGGGACGCTGAGCAGGAGAATCGGGATCTCAGACGGCAGCTTGAGGATCAAAGAGAATGGCTGACTTTGGCAAGGACTTTATTATCGGCGAAGGATTGTATTGGCGAGACAAATATCCCTACTGCCCCACTTGTTGGGACGTTGACCGAAAGCCCGTGCGTCTGGGGGGACCGGTTTACGATATCCACCGTGGAGAAATCTGGCAATGCCCGACTCACAAAGTTCAACACCTTACACGTGCCCGACATTAACGCTCAATTCTCTCTAGCACACCACAAACCATCCCCACTTGTGCTTACCCTCTCGCCGTGGCCGGACGTGTTTCCATCGTCAGTTTCCATAGAGACACAACTTTAGAAAAGAGTGTCACAAGACCCGTCGCGCCAGAAAGATTCCGGCCCTGACATCGTCACGAAGCGCCCACCATTGCGGTACAAATGCAGGCCCAAGGCGTCCAGATGTTCCGGCAAAGATTCGATCAGTTGAACACGAGACAGGAAGTTCGTGACGAAATCGGGTCCACTGAATCTTAGCCCTAGTGCTTAATTCATGTGCTTGGAAATCGAATCCCTCAGTTCGCCCATCAGGTAGTGCAGGCATTCTAGACCGACTTCCTTCTCGTTCGTATTCAATCGCTCGATTTGTTCAACCAGTGAAGGTGGCGGGAATATTTCCTCAACAAATGTGCGTTCGCCAACATTCGTGGTTTTTACACACGGCAGTAGAACTGTGACAAGATGCTCGACATCGATATCCCTCCCGCGCTGTTTGGATAAGATCGCGCTCCGCAACATTTCTTTGGCGTCCTGCATAAGTTCATTGTTCCTCCGCTACTGCATGTAGAGCTTCACAAGATCATCAAACTCACTATCTGAGTGACACCGTTTTTCTTCGCCTGTCGGCGACGTTCCGTTACAGATGTCGGGCATCGCTCTTGATCCGACACTAGGAAACTCCGCATAAGTCTTGCCCTCGAACGCGTCAACCAGCACTCTCATTCTGACGACGAGTTCGTTTTTGGTCTTAGGGAGGGCGGTGTTCTGAATCAGCAGGAAGCACTTGTTGAGCTTGTCGTTGTAATGATTTGTGTACGATGCCATCGGCTCCTCACGCCAGCCTTCGGCGTTGTATTGCTCCCGAGCCTGCTTTGAGCACCGTTCCTGCAATTCCATGCTCGTGCTGTTTGCTCGCGTCTCGACCTTCGCGTTCAACTCCTTAATTTGATGTTGTTGTGCCGCCAACGTGGTGTTCTGGGAATGGAACAAGTATCCTAACGCCGCCACACAGATGACCAGCACGAAGATCGCGGTGTTTTTCATTCGGTTACTCCATTACCTTGAAATCGTCATTCTGGACGAATTTCTGTATGATTTCTTCGGTTAGGGTAATACGGAGAGCAATTCCTTCAGCCGGTCTTTCAGCACCTTGTCTTTCGGACTTTTCGCGATGCCTCTAATTCCAAATCTCGAATCCATGCTCAGCGCGCTTTCGTAACAACGTCAATGAGTTCGGCCGAACCGCGCGTAAGACTCGGTACAAAATCGGTACAATGGTTGGGCGATTGTCTTGTAAATGATTGAATCTAAGAGTTGGCTCCCCGGCACCGATTCGAACTTCGTTTCACAGAGGGGTTGGGTCGCTCCTGTCCGGCTATGGATTCACCCGCGGTTCACAAGTCGATTCGTAAAACGTCAACCAACCTGGGCCCCAACCCCAACCACGTAAACTCAGCAATCCAAGAGAAGAAGAGAGCCCCGAGAAAGGTGCCGACGACGAGCTAATGCAGTAGACGAGAGCCGGATAGGGGAGAGGTGGATAAGAGGGCGCCGCACGATGCCCTACAAACATCTCGGCGTAATATCCGGAACGAGCGAAAGGATGTTCATGGGCGTCGCCTGATTTTAAGCGGCGATGTCACTCACCCGGCGCAAAAAACATGCAATCTTTGCGAACCGAATTTATCGGGCTGCGTATTTATGTCCATGGGACCTGTCCGGCAAGTCTTCCGGCGAATGGGCCGGGCTCCGATGTTCACCTCGGTCGCGCTCCTCACGCTGGCGCTGGGGATCGGCGCCAACACAGCGATTTTCAGCGTGATTAATGGCGTGCTCCTCAAGCCGCTGCCTTATCCCGGGGCGCAGCAACTGGCCGGGGTATGGCACCTGGCGCCGGGCATCGTCGGACTGAGCGGAAACATCCAGTGCACGCCGACCATGTACTTTACCTACAGCGAGGAAAGTCGCACCTTTGCGAAGTTCGGGCTGTGGTCCAACAGTGGTGCCACGGCAACGGGGATCGGCGAACCGGAAGCGCTCCGTTCGGTCAACGTGACCTACGGGACGCTCGACGCTCTGGATGTGCCGCCGAAGCTGGGGCGCTGGTTTTCTCAGTCCGACGACACGCCGGGGACACCGGAAACCGTGATCCTGAATTACGGATACTGGCAGCGGCGCTTCGGCGGAAGCCCGTCGGTGATCGGGCGGACGCTTGTGCTCGATGCTAAGCCTCGCATCATCATCGGCGTGATGCCGCAGGATTTCCGCTTCCTGAACGCGCAGGCGGATGTGTTGCTGCCGCAGCGCTTCGAACGAAGCAAGCTATTCCTGGGCAATTTTAGCTACCAGGGAATCGCACGCCTGAAGCCCGGAGTGACGATCGCGCAGGCCAACGCCGATGTTGCCCGGATGCTGCCGATCTGGCTCCGGTCGTGGCCAGCGCCGCCAGGGTTCACCCGTGGTCTGTTTGAGAATGCCCATCTCGGGCCGCATGTGCAGCCGCTGAAGCAAGAGGTGGTGGGCGATATCGGCGCGACGCTGTGGGTGATCATGGGGACGATCGGACTGGTGCTGCTGATCGCCTGCGCGAATGTCGCGAATCTGCTGTTGGTCCGGGCGGAAAGCCGGCAGCAGGAGTTGGCGATTCGCGCGGCGCTCGGCGCGGGATGGGGGCGTATCGCTCGCGAGATGCTTTTCGAAAGCCTGACGCTCGGCGTGCTCGGCGGCGTCCTGGGCCTGGCGCTGGCGTATGGTGCGCTGCGCTGGCTGGTGGCGAAGGGTCCGCAGTCGCTGCCGCGGCTGGGCGAAATCGGCGTCGATCCGCTGGTGCTAGCATTTACGCTCGCGATTTCGCTCCTGGCCGGATTGTTCTTCGGCCTGATCCCTGCATTCAAATATGCGACTCCGCATGTGTCGGCGGCGCTGCGCGGTTCGGGGCGCAGCATTACCCACGGCCGCGAACGGCATCGGGCCCGCAACACACTGGTGATTGTACAAGTGGCCTTGGCGCTGGTACTGCTGATCAGCTCGGGCCTGATGATCCGGACCTTTCAGGCATTGCGCAGCGTACAACCGGGCTTCACGCATCCCGAGCAGTTGGAGTTGCTGCACATTTCGATTCCGGATACCGAAGTGAAGGACCCCGAGCGCGTGGTCCGCATGCAGAACGAAATGGTCGACAAGCTGGCGGCGATTCCGGGCGTCACGTCGGTAGCGTTCGCCAGTTCCGCCCCCATGGAGGGCTTCAACTCGAACGATGTTCTGTATGCGGAGGACAAGAAGTATACGCCCGGACAGATTCCTCCCGTCCGCCGATTCCACGTCGTTTCGCCCGGTTATTTGCGGAGTGCCGGGACGCCCCTGATCGCCGGCCGGGACTTCACCTGGACCGATGTTTACGGCAGGCGGCGCGTCGCGATGGTTTCGAAGAACATGGCGCGGGAGATGTGGGGCTCGCCCGCGGCGGCGCTCGGCAAGCGCATCCGGGAAAACGCGGCGAATCCGTGGCGCGAGATCGTGGGCGTGGTCGGCGACGTTTACGATGACGGCGTGCAACAGCCGCCTCCCAAGATCGCGTATTCAAGACACTTTACATTTTGCAGGATGATGGGGCTATCAGAAGGGTTGATCTCAAGAGTGGGATTATCACTACGGTCCGGACCAAGACACCTCTGGACGCCTTCGGCGGCCTTGCGGTTGACAGCTTCGGGAATCTGATCGCAACTGAGTTCGCGGTTGATCGCGTGCGCAGGATTGATCCGGTGAGTGGCTCCGTAACAACGATCGCCGGGGGTAAGAGGCTTGCGTTCAGTGGTGACGGAGGCCCGGCGATCGAAGCGGGGTTAAGTGGTCCACACTTTGTTATTACAGACGCGGCGAACAACGTCTACTTCGTCGACATGGGAAACAATCGGATCAGGCGCGTAGACGCAAAGACGGGGAATATTACGACAGTCGCGGGGAGCGGTAAACGGGATTCCAGCGGCGATGGCGGGCCTGCACTCGAAGCGGGTCTTGAGGGTCCAAACAGCGTTGCTTTGGACCGTGATGGCAATCTGTTTATTTCGCAATGTGGAAATGGGCAGGACAGTCATCGGATTCGGCGTGTAGACACGAACACCGGAATCATTACGACAGTAGTGGGTTTGGCGAAAGCGGGTTTGACTGGCGACGGCGGCCCGGTACTTTCGGCAGGTCTCCGGTGTCCCTCGGATCTGTTGTTCGATCGGAGGGGGAACCTTTACGTCGTCGATCCAGTGAATAATCGAGTACGTCTTATCGACGCCAAGACGCAAAGCATCAACACCATCGCCGGATCTACGCAGGGGTTCGGTGGCGATGGTGGCCCGGCAACTCGGGCTCGGTTCGACGACCCCTCTTCCATCGCGATGGATTCGGATGGGAACTTATACATTGCGGATTTTGGGAACCACCGAATCCGACGAGTGGATGCACGTACTGGAATAATTCAGACAGTGGCTGGCAACGGATTGCCGAACACCGTCCGCGCAGTGTTCTGAGTTCGGTTGATGCTCCGGATGGGTCCCACCTGGGTCACCGCCACGTTTCTCCAGCAACGAGCGGGGACAAGGGCTGCCGCCCCTTCGGCGTTTCGTCCACACGAGGACTAATTTTTATTTTTTTTGAGACCCCCCGCTACCGTCCCCGCCTGCGTATCCGGAATCCCGTTCTGGATCGACCCCGTATGGTCAAAATACTCATGCGGCTCGGCTGTAGTATTTGAGCAGTCCACCCAAGCGTTCTCGGCACCGGATTGCGCCCTGCCGCCGACTCCCGTCGTTTTCGGCAGGGAACAGTAAAACATTCCCCTTGCCTTGGTGATTTCGTTCTTCGTGGTAGTGCTCGACAAACTCTTGCAGCGCACGTCGCAACGAGCCTTCACCGAACAAGATCAGCTTCGAAAGGCACTCCTGTTTTGCCGAGCGAACCCATCTTTCCGCGAAGGCATTCAGATTGGGACTGCGCGGCGGCAGCTGAATGGGCCTGATCCCGCCGGCTACCAGCGTCGCCCGGAACGAGGCACAGAACTTCGAGTCCCGGTCATGCAGTGCGTTCGCCGGCGCTCCAAGTGTCCCCAACTTTCATCCGTCGCATTGCGCGCCATCTGCCGCATCCAAGCCTCGTCCGGATGCCGCGTGATCCCCGCCAGGCTGATGCGTCGGCTCTCCAGGTGAATGAAGAACAACACATAATAGGTCATCAGTCCGCGCCAAGTGAGCACTTCGACGGTGAAGAAGTCGATCCCGGCCAATACTGCCAGATGCGACTCGATGAACTCCTTCCAAGTCGTGTTCTGGCTTCGTTTCGGCGCCGGGGCAATCCCGTGTCGCCGCAAGAGGTTGCCGACGGTCTGATCCGACACTCGATGGCCCAGGTTGGTCAGGGCTCCCACAATCCGATCGTATCCCCAGCCTGAGTTTTCCTTTGCCATTTTCAGAATCAAAGCCTCAAGTTCCGGCGCGATTCTAGGGCGACCGGGATAGCTGCGGTACTTCGAGCCGTCGAATTTGTTGGCGATCAGCCTTCGGTACCAGGCCAGGATGGTTTCTGGCTTGGCGACTTGAGCCACCTGCGCCAGAGCGTTTCGCCCAAGACGTCTACCAATCTTGGCGAGTGTGGACCGCTCGGGATTGGACAAGCGCAGTCGCGCCGGCAGGTGAGCGCGGAGAATCCGGTTTTCTGCCGCTAGATACTCGTTCTGAAGGAGCAATTCCTGGTTGACCAGACCGGTCACATACGTCAGCAGCCGCAACCACTTGTTGTCTTTCATGCCGAGCGTCAATGATACCTTGCATCATCAGCGATTTGGATTTCTTGACCATACGGGAACATCAAAGCGACCACATTTCCAGCGCATGTTTGCCGATGCGCAGCAACGCAAGTTTGACTTGGTCCTGTTCTGGTCGCTGGACAGACTTTCGCGCGAAGGCGTCTCGGCCACGCTGAACCATCTCGAACGGCAGACGGCTGCCGGCGTCGAATGGCGATCATTTACAGAGCAATACCTAGACTCTTGCGGTCTGTTTCGCGATGCAGTGCTATCCATCCTGGCCACGATCGCCAAGCAAGAGCGCGTCCGCCGAAGTGAGCGAGCCTCCGCAGCGATCGCGAGGCTTCGGCGCCAAGGCAAGACGGATCATCTCGGAAGGAAACGGAAAGTCTTGGGCGCGAAATTGGAAACCGTACGGCGACTCCACAAAGAGGGCTTGAGCTTGCGCGCTATCGCGACCAAGGTACACACCTCCGCGATGACTGTCCAGCGCATCGTTCAGCGGGGGCAACGCGCGTAAGTTGCGGTGAACTTGACCGGCGTTTTCCGCGAACCGATGCATTGACGGTGCCGGTCTTGCTGCGTGTCCCTAACGTGGCTGGCGTAGCCGCAAACGTCACGGGGTAGTCGAAACACTCTTGGGTCCCAAATTGAGCTACAGGGGATGGCACGCTGAATTGAATCGAACTTCTAATGCACCGTAATTCCCTGTACCCGGACCGGTGGAGTGCTGGTCACCGGGAGCACCGTCGGAGCGAATGGCTCGGTCAGCGTCCCGTCTTCAGCGATCTTCAATGTATGAAAAGCATTCGCCGCCACCGTCGCGGTTGCGGAGGACTGCTCGCTTGAAACATAAAGCCAGTTGTCCGACTGATCGACCACCGTGGAAAATACGGCTCCGCCGCTAGTGGCGGCCATCACGAAGTGCTGGATCGGAGCGGGATTCAGAGGATCGGCCAGGCTGTAAACCTCGATCGAGTTGTCGCCGGTGTTGGTCACAATAGAGGTGACTTCCATCGTGACTTACCACCGCCCAACACGGAGCCGCGCCCGCGTCCGCCACCGCGCGAACGAAGGTCAGCTGGCCCTTAAGGTCATAGGTGTACACCGCGACCTTGCTCACCAGCGTGATATCGACATACAGAATAGGGAGCGTCGGGTGAGTTCGCATACCGAGTGGCTGATGGCCGGCAGTCAATCCTGTGAAGACCGAGTTCGGCAGCGCCTGCGGCAGATTCTGCTGCAACTGTCCAAAGGGGTTAATCGAAAAAGATTGCAGCAGGCCGCCGAGAAAATCCGCGCCGAACGCGACGTTGAAAAAATTTCCGATCAACGCCTGCGAGGGCGAACTGCCGTACTCCACTGACACTGTCGAATTTGGCACCGGAAGAAGTTGGCCGCCCGGAAAGACTGTGAACGTGGTGTAGTTTGGCAGGATCGCGCCGGTAGCCGTGCCCGCTTGCGCCGGATCTTGATCCTTGTTGACCACCACGAGTGTGTCGCCATTCAGGCCAACGCTCACCGGGTCCGATCCGCCGGAAGGAAACGGAGATCCGATGACCGGCACGAGACCGCCGTCCTGCTGGATGTTAAATACTGCGATTGTGTTCGATCCGGAGTTCACGGCAAAGAGCATGGTTCCGGCGCGGTTTTCGATCAGGTTTTGATCAGAGTCGAACGGGCCAAGGGCGAAGGTCCCATCGAAAACTCCGACACCACCCGCCGAGGCCGTCTGGATCAGCATCGGGCTGGAGGTGAAGTTGAAACTGTAGGCGAAAATCGAGTTCCCTGCCGTGCTGTTGCTTTCGAGATAGATAATGTCCGCGGACGGCGGCGCGGCCATGGCTGAAGTTTCGATTGCGGCCATCGCCAGCAATGGCGTCATCCACGCGGCCAAACATTTTACAACTTGGTGAAAGCGCATGTGAACTCCTCTCCTGAGATGGACTCGTAGTACTGTGAATGCATTCTGTTAACCTCCATGGTTGAAGCCGACATTTTGTTCAGATTTCCGGGATATGGGAAGATGGTTGCACCTCCGGGATAAAGGTCTTGGCAGACATCCCCGGAGGCGGGCAAAAGACAACTTCATAGCGTTCTCCCGCTTGCGATTGGTTAGTCGTATCCGGAAGCCGAATCCCCCGGAATTTTTCTTGCGGCCTCCGAACACTTGAGAATTGTGTCCACATATACCAACGTTGCGTAGGAGGGGCGATGAGGAGATTTCTTCGATGTGCTTGTGCGTTTTGGTCCTTGGCGATTTGTACCGTGTGGGCGGCCGATGATTACTACGCGGGAGGCATCGCGGCTATTGCGACGCTTTCGGCCGACGGACGGTCCCTCACTTCTTCAAATGCTTCGCAAGTCTCGCTCTACAAACCTGACAACGGTCCTGCTGTGAACGTCTTCTTCGGACGCTACATCGGGAACTACGTCAGCGTTCAAGGCAACTACATCTGGAACTCCAACGGCCTGACGGTCACCTCCACCGACGTCCTGGCCCAGGGCACAAGCTTTTATCAGGAGAGCCGGAATTCTTCGCAGACCAGCATTATCGGCGATGTACTCGTGTTTTTTCGTGATCGAGCCAGCCTACTTCGTCCTTATCTGTCCGCCGGCACAGGATTGGTTCATCTGGAGAGTTCGCAACAAAATATCGATGCGGTCTCCGGATCGCCTGTATTGCCTCCGCACAACTTCTCGGCAAACACTGCGGGGCTTCGTGTGGCCGTCGGTATCGATGTCAGGCTCGGCCACGGCTTTGCGCTTCGGTACAGCTTCAGCGAGACCATTTCGTCCAATCCCATCAGCCATCAGATCTCACCGCCTGGGCAGAGGCCGCTCAAGAATTTCCAAAATCTGTTTGGGTTTGTGAAAAACTTCTGATCGATCTTATCAACGCCCTTGGAATTTTACGTAGGGGCAATTCGGCCAGTAGATGGGCGCCTTGTCCAGATTCTCGGCTAGTACGCGCGCGTGGCACACGCGGCAGATGTTCAACGATTTCACCTGTTCGCCCACGGGCGCAATTCGCACCAGCTCTTCGAAGACGCATAAGTGGCCGCCGGCCGCCTTGGTGCGCGTGAAACTGGCAAGCGGTCCGGTAGCAGCTTCCCGGAGCATGAGCGCAGAGTAAATCTGCGCCTTGAGTTTCGAGGGCGCACCAACGGCTTCAGAGGACAGCCGCACCTCGTCCGCGACGCGCTCGAAGAATTCCTCGCCCGGAATTTGCATCATGATCTTGCCATCCGTTTCCACTTCTCTCGGAACATTTCTCTCGCCCGCGCCAGGAGCCTCTCGATAGCCTTCTCCGACTTGCCGGTTCGGATTGCCATTTGCTGCGCCGAACACTGTTCCCAATAGCGCCAGATCAGAACCAGACTGTACGCTTCGGGCAAGGTTGACAGAATTGACTGCGTTTTTCGCTGCAGACGCTCGCGATCCAGGAATTCCTCCAGATCCACGTCCATCACTACCTCGGCCGCTTCTGCACCTGCCTCCTCAAGTGGCAAAGCCGCGCGCAGACTGGCGCGGTAGTAATTTTCCACTTTGTGACGGGCGATGCCCAGCAGCCACGATCCTAATGGAGAATCGCCGCGGTAGGTGGTCAGGTTTTCCCAGGCCGCAAGGAATACGTCCTGGACTAGATCATCCACCAGATCCAGGCGAGGAATCAGACGAGAGCGGACGTAAAGATAAAGCTGGTCGGCGTACTTCGCGACGAAATCCGCGGTGGCCTTGCGATCCTTTTCGAGAATCGCAGACACCAATTTCCTGTCGTCCGCCAGATCGCTACTTCTGACGGCAGATGTCGCGACTGCCTCGCCTCGCGGATCCACGGAATTTGTCCTTTACTGTTTAGTTACGGCACTTTCGATTTTCCCCCTCCCTCTTACCGGGCGGAGATTGGAAGGCGCTTGCGTGTTACTATGCGACCATTATGTCGGACGTGGTTTACCGATCTCATGTACGCATTGAGCGGGTGAAGGGCCCGGTACGCAGAGCGTATCTCCCGGAGGAAAAGGAGCCGGTAATATTCGGCGTGCACGGCGCCGTGGCGGAACACTACCGGGTCCCTCCGGCGATCCTGGAGCCACACGCTACTACGCTCGATTACATTGTCGCCGCTACCGCCGGTTGACTCACCGGAACCTTCGGAGGCGCGCTGGAGGCGCGTCACGTGAACGCCTCGAATGAGCGATTGGTGTCGGAAGCAGTCGGCGAAGTTGAGTTAGAAGACAATGTGCTGGTGATCCGCCGCATTCACGTCACTCTGAAACTGAAAGCCGAGGAATCGCACAGAGAAGTTGCAAGCCGCGTCCACGGCTTCTTTGCCGACCACTGTCCGGTGTATCGCACGCTGAAACCAGCCATCGCGATGACGACCGAGCTGCTGTTCGAGCCTTTGGAACCATAAACTGGGGACTTTTTCTGCTAAGACAGCTCGGACGAAACGAACAAATGTTAGCTATCCATCGGATCTCGAGCGCGTCGTTCACAGACCACCCCGATGAGAGGCTGGCCGGTTATTTTGGCCTGGTCGCAGATCGGCCGGTGTGAGTGACGATCACGCCAGACATCAAGCGGAGTCCCGCTCCAGGTTGAGGAGGAGTAACGCTGCCAAGCGTCTCCTTTAGGGTGCAATTGTAGCGCAAGTTGCCCGTCAAGCCGTTTCCTCGTGTCCCTTAGGCTCGTTTGCATTGGCACCAAACCAACATATAAACAAGTTTCACAATCTCCTCTTTGCGACACATGTGTGCAGGAACTTCTAGAAGAAGTCGAAGCGAAGTTTTCATTTGACCCTGAGGCGCGCGTGTCGCTTGACCAGCTGCTTATCGCAATACGTCGGTCAAATGATCCAACTGCGACCATATTTCGGAAGGTTCTGCTGATTCGGTACAGGCTCGTCTGAGATTCCCGATTCCAACGTGGAATTGAGTCGACCGCGCACGCACGCAGCTGCGCACCGAACCTAACATCCTTTCGTCGTCGCGCACAATTTCTACTTCCGCGCCGACGAGGAATGGATAGGGAGCTGTCACCCGGAGACCCGAAGGCGAGGTTTCCACAACCTCGGCGACAGCCATGCCAAAAGTCATACTTCGAATAATCGCTGCATCGTTCACTCTCCGTCTGTTCTCGCCGCGCCGTTCCCGGCGCCTCCTCTCGCGTTGTTTGGGCACTGTCATAGTCACCAGACTAGTGGCCGCCCTCGTGTTCTGCAATAGCGAGGTGGTCATGGCATTTTTGATCCAGAAAACTCCCCCGCTCGGCTGGTACGAACGTCCTTATGCCGGTTGTTGAGGCGGTCATCGGTGTACGCGGACTCCTTTAGTTCTCTCGGCCGGGGCGTAAGCGGAATGCCTCTGGCACCGATGCGGCTGAAACAGTAACGAGCTAACGTTTGGGTTCGACGGTTCCGGTCATGGCGCACGAAGGGTCCGCAGGTGCGCGGTTGTAAATGAGAAATCGGATGGGCAAGATCTGGTACGCCCTCTTCGACAACTGATGGTCACTTTTTACGCGCTGAATGGAAAGATATAATGGCGCGACAGATCCACCCTCCCGAGGACGAATCCGCCGTCCTCGATAACAATGCCAAGCGCGTGAATGTCGCCCACGCATTGAGCGCCATTGCGGATGTAGATCTTGTCGGCGCTCTCGACGTTGCCTTGCAGGGAGCCAATTACGTCGATTTCCCTGGCCTTGACGCTTGCGAGCACGTTACCGTTGGGCGCAATCGTGAGAAGCTGGCCGGTTACGTCAATAGAGCCCTCTACTTCACCCTCGATGGTGAGAGGCTCGCTGCTGTGAATTTCTCCCAAGACTGTGATGTCCTTGGCGAGAACCGCCTGGGATGCCGGTGTTTCCACATCACAAACGGCCTCAATGGGGCGCCACGGCAGCATCTTCAGCGAGCGGGCGCAATTCGGGTCTGCGTGGGCCGACGACGGACGACCTGGTTAGGAAAATATTCCTGTCTTTGGACGGCCCGGTCGGACTTCTTGAATCAAGCGCGGGGCGATGGGACTTGCCGGGTCGGGATCTTGGAGCGCCTGCGACTACGGGCATTCTCGGCGAGCGGTACGTGGGTTTGGGCAGGCCGACGACGGGCGGCCCGGTTAGCAAAATAATCCTATTTTGGGAGGCGGTCCGGGCTGCGGACCCGCGTAGAGCCGCAGCCCGCCGTGACGCCAGTCAAACGGATCAACCGGCTTGATAGGGGTGAATTTCGATGGTCCTACCGGGAATCACTTGCACACTTTCATGGTAGAACGTATTGCCGCTTGGATCGCGCAATTCCACGTCGTGGATACCGGGTTGAAGCGGGAGATTCTTAGCTTTCGCAACGGGACCCACATAGCCTCCATCGACGTAGACCGAGGCGTCCTTGTCATTCGCGACGATCTTCACTTTGCCGGCGGCGGGGCCGGAATAATAGTAGCCAGGTCCCCACCAGGCATACCAACCAGGACCGTACCAAGCGGGGCCATACCAACCCCATCCCCAACCTGGACCGTAGAACCCCCCTCGAATTACGACGTGCGGCCCCGCCACCATGGCTGAAGCCGCCGGCGCTGAAATAAACAAGCTTGCCAACGCAATTACGGCAATCAACGATGCTTTCCGAATTCGGAACATAACGTCGCTCCTTTGTGAGAATTCTGGGAACCCGGCGCCGAGCACCTCTGGAACTCGCCACCGTGAACCCACTGCGATTGATGCAAAAAAGAGGAGAAAGGTTGCGGGCGCGCGGCACCGCACGGCGGTCTCTTCCCGGGATACAAAGAGCGGGCGGAGTATACGGAGAACCGCATAAGGCGGAACTCCGGTTTGGGTTCGACCGGTTCGTCATAGCGTGCCTCGTGGCGGAAGGATGCGCGGTTCTAAATCGGTATTTGGATCAGGAAGGCCGCAGGACACCGGTTGCGCTATTCCGCCCTCAAGCTTAAGGGGGCGTCCCATCCACGGCTCCGGGCGGATCGCCTTGACCCAATCGGCAAAGGACGGAATGAAGCCAAGGTCTTCGCGCGCTGTTGCGCGCCAAAGAGAGCCGTGATTTTCTAGAGAGGCGACGAGGTTGCCACCGCGCGGAATTAGCCGCAGCCCATCGCCACCACGCTAAAATCGCCGGATGCGCAACGAGCTGGTGCTGTGGCCCGCTTCGCGGGCCTACATTGCCACCGAGTTCGGAGCCGGACAGAAAACGAGAAGTCGCGAGCGGCGGGAACGACCGACCGGCTATCCCATTCCGTTTGGTCGGTGCCCCATCCGGCGGCGCATGCCTGGGCTCGCCGGAAGAACACTGGCGGGCATTATCAGAGCGCGGAACAGGCAGCGCGCTCGAAGGATGCGCATCACAAGCTGCAGGATGTGGGCGCACACTACGTAGTCGATACCTTGGATGACGTCTTCCCAAAGATGGACGCGCGTATCGAGTACGGAGACCGCCCCCAAAGGGGCGCCCGCCTGATCATGGTTGGCGATTGTAACGGCCTTCCCCTTCGTTTGCATGAAGGATGAGATGCGTGACGGCGCCGTGCGCGTCCGTGAAGAACTCGATGGGTGCGGCCGCCGAATCGAACCTGGTCTCCGATTGGGGAATGAGCGGAATGGCATTCATCCACAATTGGCCGTCGATCAGGGAAATGGTTTGTGACTTGCCAAAGAAACCCGCCATGGTACCCGGTGATCCCGCCTGCACCTGATATTTACCGACATATTTGGCGAGAACGGTTTCGTCAACTTTCAAGCCCGCGTTCGCCTTGCCCACCAGATGCGCCGTGGAGCGTTCGTTTTCACAGACCGTTTCGAGCATTTCGGTATCGGGCGCATAGTTGACTGCGAGAGAAAACGTCAAGGGCCTGGTCAGGGTTTTGGGATCGTCGTAAGTAATCTCGAATTGGATGTGACCAAAGTTAACCCGCCGGAACCGCTCCGTGACGCGGAGGTCCTCAGAATGCGGGTGACCGAGCCTGTCGAGCCAACTCCGGTCATTGAAGCCCGCGCTTTCGACCACCAGCGTATCGCCCTCCCAGCGCCCAACCGAATAGCCCATCCAAGTTGGATTTGGATCTTTCGGCAGCTTACGCCCGTCCATGAAAATCTGCCGGTACATCACGCCGCGCTCGTAGAGCAGCACCACCATGTTGGAGGACTGGATGATCCGATAGAGCGCGATCCCACCGGCAGCGAGAACATCCAGAGGACCGCCCGGCAGGCAATGCGTAATGGGATCGGTGGCATGAAAGTCCGCGAGATGCTGCCGGAAGAGGGCCTCGGCTTCCGGCCGGAAAATCGCCTCGTCTTTCACGTTTTGTATGACGTCGAGATTGTAAGGGTTGAATTCCGGACGCCACAGTCCGGAAAGATCTGGTTTACCATCCGGAGTTCGAGGTGCCGGAGCCGTGAGGTTCGGCTGGCCGTCCTCGGTGCGGGGAATCCCCGAAGTGGGCTGGTGGAACCATTGGCCGCACAAAGATAAGGGAAGAAAACAAATGGCGGCCGCGATCGCAATATGTTTCATGAGCGGTCCTCCCTACTAACGCGTTAAAGTTATATACATTATGGCGCGCGCAATGGCTCATCGTTCCCTTGCTGTTTCTAGCAGCATTGCTCCTGGCCACCGACTCGAGTTACCGCGAGCCGCCGGACGCTGTCCGCGGCGCCCCGCGTGCACTGCCGACGCCCGCCGTTTCGGTGAGCCCTCAGCACCAATTCGCCATATTCATGCAGCCCGTTCGCTACCCTCCGATCGCGGAAGTGGCGCAGCCGATGCTGCGGCCCGCGGGCATCCGGATCGATTCGAACACGAATGGCGCGCATCTGGCGCCGTATTTCACCTCGTTCACTCTGATACGGCTTCGCGATGGTGAGGAGATCAGGCTCACGCTGCCCGCAGACGCGAAGCTGGGAGCTCCGGTTTCCATCGCAACGCCGTGCTGCTCAAAGCAGTTCGCTAACGGTTATCCTGCGAGAATGGACATCAACAGAATGCTCGCCGAACTGCGGACCGAACAGGATCAACTCGCCGAAGCGATCCTCATCTTCGAACGACTCGCTGTGGGACGCGGTAAGCGTCGGGGCCGTCCGCCCAAATGGATGGCGGCGGTGAAGCGGCGCGGTCGGCCGCCGGGGAGCAAGAACAAGCCGAAGGAGGCGTGAGTGCATCGCGCATGTTGCGACCTCACACCAATCTCATCAAATTGCTCCAGACGCGCAAAGCCCTGCGACTGACGATCCCAAAAGCGCAGCGGAAGAAGAGGTGAACTACGAACTCCAGTCGGCCTCCTTGCGGATCGCCGAGGGTTGAGCGTTGGTGCAAGAATCTGCTTCACGTCCGACATCAGGGCAGTGCGATCATCAATCAAAATGAAGAGAGGCCCGTGACCTGCAAAAGCTGCAAAGTCGCTATGAGGGAAGTCAAAGGGCACATCTACCACAAGAAGCGAAAATGGCGGTGCCCGAACTGCAAGAGGGTCCGAATGCAGGTGCACAAGTTGCGTACGTGATTAAAGATCAAGCTCGCCCACGCCCGAAGCCGATGATGGTGTAAAGAGCACTAGTCGCCGACAAGACCGGAAGGCACTGACTTTGGATCTCTTGTTTTGACTTTTGGCTTCGCGGCTGAGTGAAGATATTAGCCTACAGCTACCTTCCCGTCACAGCTCATCGAACATCTCCGAGTGAGCCTTCGACGGCTGCCCTTCCGGCGTGTCGGCTGTCACTTGTTTGCCATCGGGCGCAACGTCGATAATCGCAAAGTATCGCCGAATCGATTTTGGATTTCCTGGTGAACTATTGCGGCCGCCGGAACAGGCCCCCGTAGACCGCTTTCGCCAGGATGTGACCCTGAATGGCCTTCATCACGTTGGCGCGCGTCTCGAACGCGTCAGCCGATGGCTTAACGTCCAGCTTCGTGTCCAGGGCGTAGAGCTCAAACACGTAGTGGTGGAACGGACCGTTCGCGCCGGCTCCTGGACCACGGTACATTGGTCCCGTGGCGCTGATCTGATAACTCCCGTCGGGCAATGGCGATCCCTTGGGTACGCCTTCGGGCAAGCCGATCGCGGTCGCCGGAATATTCCAAAGAACCCAGTGCGCCTGATCGTCCGTCGTCTTGTTGCGGGCGAGATCCATATCGTGCATGTGTAGGAAGAAACTCTGGGTGGCGGCGGGCACATTGGCCCAGCTCATTGCCGGCGATGTACCCTCGCCGACGGCAACGCCCGGAGCGGCCTGACTGAACTTAACGGGAATCTGGCCGCCGTCCGGGAATCCCGGAATAGTCAAAGTCATGGCCGGTTGCGTGGGCGCTTGAGCAGCTAGCGTGAAGGTCATAGCGACCATGATTGTTGAAAAAGGAAGCAATCGCATGGGTCTATCCTAGCTTGGAATAGAGTATCCAGAGAGGGTTCAGCCGAAAGGTCACGTGGGACACAACGGCACAGACCCTTCGTCCCTTTTTGCCTGGCTTGAACTTCATTATTTCGATTTGCTATTCGCTCTCGATGTTCACCGCGTAGTAGGCGACCGTCTTCGTGGGGACTTCCTTGAACCAGTGGGGCGTCTTCGCCGGAATGGTAATCACGTCGCCTTTGCTCAGATGGTAGATCGTTCCGCCGTCGAGCGATGGGGCACGCATTTGATCAGGCGCGGTCCGCTTGGGGTCAGTCATGGTCCCTCCCACTACCAGCGTCGCCTCACCTTCAACGATGACGAACACGTGGTTGGTATGGTCGTGGTATTCAACCGGACCAGCTTCCCGGCGCTGTGCCAAAACAACCAGGCCCGGATCGCTCACGATGGGCCCACCTTTCGACATCACTTGCGTGACTTTGTCGTGGCCGATGTAGTGAACCGCCGCGGGTACACCGCTACCGAGTGAGACCGCAGTTTCGATTAACAAAACTGCCATCGCTAAAAAGACCGCTCGCGCTAATAGAGTCCTCATTGCTCTTCTCCCTTTAAGTTGATGTTTTCGGGCAACCGCGATTTCTGATTCACGGGCCTTCGGCTGACCGCCGTCTCTAAGCAGGGTGATGCGCCCGGAGGAAGGAATGTATTTGGCGCACCGCCAGGGGAATCCGCTCCTTAGGCTCTTTCCACGGGAACATGCTCACTTCGGACTTTGGCGCGAGCATCGCGGCCTCCATGGCGACGGCGTACGGATGCGCCGGGATATCATCCGGCAGGATCAGTACGGGCGTCTGGCAATTGCGAACGAAATCGCGTGTTACGGTGAAGACGAAGTCGGGGTCGGTGCGGTACATCTTAGTCAGAAATTTGTCGACCATCTCCATCGTGATGTCGGGCCTGCGCTTGACCAATTCCGGACCCCAGCCCTTCATATTGGTTTCGTAGAAAAGGTCGCGCATCTCCGGACGCGATCCGCTGGGCTGCGCCAGCACCGCTGCGACAATACGATCAGGTGCCCGCCGCAAGAGGTTCCAGATAAAGGGGCCGCCGATGCAAAAGCCCAGCACCATGAACTTCTCGATGCTCAGGTGATCCATCAGACCGAGCTGGTCATCGGTATGTGCATCCCACGACCGGTCGATCTCGAGCGGGCCGGAGGACTGGCCGCCATTGGCGTTGCGCAGGTCCGCAAAGATGCAACGGTACTCTCCCTTGAACTCCTCGATCGGGTTAAAAGGACTGCCGCTGGTCAAGCCAGAGATAGTCGAATTCAATCCCCCGCCGGCGATAAGTAACAACGGGAAGCCGGAACCGGCCTCTTCATAGTGGATGCGAACGGGGCCTTTTTCGTAGAAGCGCCCGCCTGTTCCTCCTTGCTCAGTCTGCTGAGCGAATAGCGCTGGTGTTGTGGCCAACGCCGTTGCCATGGCGCCCGCGGCTAGTATGTCGCGTCTGGTCGGATCATGCATGTTCGCATCCTCCTGGAAATAACTCAACTCAGTCTATCCGAACGAGGAGCGGATAAAGCGGGCGGCTAATGCCGACGAAAACGCCGCGGGCATGAAGGAGTAGCTGGTCATTTAGGCACGAACTGACTTCGAGCCTGTCGCGTTCTGGGGAGAATGCCATCTCCTTTTCCACACATTTCCTCTTATGGACGCCTTCCTACGCTCCCATCACGAACTCCGCGCCGCTGTCCGTCTAACCTTTCCGGCTCCACTGGTTTCAGATTTTGTGTCATCGTCAAAAGCTCCTTATCAGAGTCCACCTTGCAAAGGAACGAGTTCATGGTCGGCACTGCTCGCTATCCGAAACGTCATATTGATGGGTTGGAAGCGCGATTCGGTCCACGCTAGTCCGAAATGCAAGCCGATCCCACCACCGTTCATACACTGAGGACCGGGCAGGGCGACTCGCCAATGATAGAGTAAGCGTTCTGGTGTAGGTGCCCGGCAAGTCCTGAGCCGTTGTGCCGACCGATGACCAATAGATCGGCAGGCCACTCTTTGGCCGCACAGGTAACGACTTCGGATACTTTGCCTCGCGGCGTATCAAAGTTGGCACTGGTTCCAGCCGCGCCCTGGAGTTCGGCGATCCGGGTTCTTGCCTCCGCAGCACCCGAAGCGACGAACTCTCGATCAAGATATTTTTCTAAAGGGCCCGCTTCCACCTCCGCCGCTGCGTGCACAATTCTTAGGTCAGCCTGGTGTTCGCGCGCCAGCCAGCCGGCCCATTCTAGAACGGCTCGGCTCCGGTCCCCGAGGTCGATTGCGCAGAGCACCTTCTTGCAGGCGATCCTCGCAGAGGTTGGCGTCTCTTGCGAGTGAATGTCGGTCCAAACGGGACACTCTGCGTCATGTAGCACCTTCGCTGTAATGGATCCCAGAAGAAATCGACGGTAACGACCAAGCCCGGAAGTCGGCATCATGATCAGGTCGGAGCGCCATGAACTCGCCGTCTCTACAATTTTGGTCTCCGTCTCGCCTATGATGCAGTTGCTGACCGTCTGGAAATCGTGAAACTCATCGATGAGGAATGCAGTTAAGTCCCTCTCAAGATGTGGCTGAGCTACCTCTGGATAATAATGGTTGCCAGTTTCGACGACGTGAAGCAGCATGATCTCGGCTCCGAACTGACTGGCGAAAGCTCTCACGTATCGTGTAGAGCCAATACCGCGCTTTGAGAAATCCACTGGAAATAGGATTTTTTTGACGCCGGGCACGCGGTATTCCTTATTCTATAAGTTAGGCTCTAGTGGCTTCCCGGAACCCAGATTTTGTCCGGCACCATCACTTCGATATCGGTGATCTTGCTTTTGACCGTTACTTGCTGAAGCGAGCCGGTCTCACCAGGGTTGGCGAGGAACTCCAATAAATACTGATTGGCAAGATGGTCCGCTAGATCGGCAAGGAACGGCGCTAGAGAAGGCAGTGGTCCATAGTACAAGAAATAAGCCTCGCCGCCGGTTTCATCCGCAACGTGTGCGAGCTGAATTTGCCCTGAATGGAGCTTAGAAAAATCGCTCGCGAGATAATCGGCGCTTGGATGATAGATCACATAAACGATGACACCCGCGCGCTGAGCTGCCTCAAGCGCTGCATCCGCGGACGGGTCTCGAAGCGCGTCCGTTGCCGCTGGATTGACTCCGTTGGAGATCATCAGCACCACACGTCGTGACGAACCCTGCGGCCAGCCCCCGATCAGATCTGTAAGTGCGAGAAACGGACTTGCGGGTTTGCTGCCTGCGGGAGGGTTGAGAGCCCGGACCGCGCGTTCATGATCCAGCGTTGGATTCTCGGCCACCTGCAAGCGCCCGTCTTGGATGTACGCCACCCCGACAGTGGTCGTCGATGGTTGAGAACTGATGAAGCGCCGCAACTCCTCGAACTTTGACCCTGGCTCGCAATTCGAGTAGTTATCTACGAGCACAAAGATTTCGAGTCCAGCATGGTCGCCGCGTAGCGGGGCCAGATTAGTGATTAGCAGCGGCTCGTAGTGCTTCGTAACGATCAGGTCATCTGGCGTGAGCGTCGGCGGTACCTGGCCATAGTGGTGGCCAACCGTCACTATCATCTGTACGGGTATGCCCACTGGAGATCCAGTATGAGCCCAAGTAAACAGCGAGCATGCGAACACCAGCGAAGCAAGCTTTGCAATCTTTCGCATATCGTCCTCTCAGAATTCTCAGCCCTTTAATTGGCATTCATCTCGCCAAAGGACTAGGGTTGCAAGCTATTGACCCTGAAACAGCTTGCCGTCATAGCTACTTCGAAAGCAGGTCCGGGCTGCGTTATTTCACCCATTCGGCTCTCCCATCGGGACCGCCCGGCTTCACATCGCTCACGGCCACGCCTGTTGTGCCCAACGCAACGGCTGGCGTACCGGACGGATGAGGCCAAACGAAATGGTCTGCCACGGCACTCTGCCGCGATTTCAGTGAGCGCGTCAAGAGCAGGACAATTTGACGACTATACGGGCGATCGTCGATTACAAGCAGTCTGACAACTGAATCCGCAGCCCTGTATTTCAGAGTGCAGCAGGTCTTGACATTACATGATTGTGTCAGCGCTAAGAAAGGATCTTTCGCCCACATTTTTCGAAGCGTCAGCTTCGAGATCGGCGCTTTAGCTAGTGTTTAGTGAGCCGAGTCTCCAAGGGCGTTAAAGGGAAATGCGAGTTCCGCCTGGTGTGCGCTAGTGGCGTTCTGGCACTTGGGTTCCATCGGTTTGGGCCATCGTAACGTAGATTGCCGCTATGGCAGCGTTCACGCGCGGACGCGGCCGATCGATCGCCAGAAACCTCCTGGTAAAACTCGATGGTAGTTCCAGCCCTTGCCAATAGATTCTTTCAAAGAGCTCCGCATCCAAAGCCTGGCTGAAATTCCGCAGTTCGACTGGGCCCTGCGGCGCAATTCCAGTAGAATTGGGGATTTAGCCCGAATATGAACGGCAGCCTGATTGCGGCTTAGTTTGCAAAAGGCCGAGAACGTGCGAACCATGATAGAGCAACCGTACTTGGAACGAAGCCAATTCCATCCGCTGGTCCGGGCGAGGGGGTGATTCCGGTCCCTTCACTACGATTTGCTGAGAGACAGGAAGGAGGACTCATGTTTGAACAAGGTGTCTTATCGAATGGCAAGACGCGCCGGACGTGGACCGTTCTGGTGGCGTTTGCCGGCCAACTATTCGCCCTCGGCGTTTTGTTGGCGAGTCCGCTTTTCTTCATCGAGGCACCTCCGGTGACGCAACTGACAGCTATGTGGCTGGCTCCCCCGCCTCCGCCCCCACCACCACCTCCTCCGGCACCCGCGCAAGCCCGTGCTCCCAAGGAGACGCATACAGCGCGGAAGTTCGACGCTAGCCAGTTGATCGCACCGAGGACAATCCCGAAGCAAGTGGCGACAATCAAGGATCTCGAAATTGCACCCCCGTCGGCCAGCGGAGTGATCGGCGGAGTTCCGGGTGGAGTTCCAGGTGGAGTGCCCGGCGGAGTGGTGGGCGGCTTTATCGGCGGCCTTCTAATCGCCGCGCCACCACCACCGCCACCTGCACCCCAGAAGGCGGAGGTACCCAAGCCGCCGGAACGGATCCGGATTGGCGGAAACGTTCAAGCGGCGCTCCTGATTCACGAGGTAGAGCCGGAATATCCAGTGCTGGCCAGACAGGCTCGCATAGGCGGAGTAGTGCAGCTGAGGGCGATCATAGGCCGAGATGGAACTGTTCAGAGCCTTGTCTGCTCAGCGGCCAACCGCTGCTTGTGCAGGGCGCTATGGACGCGGTTAAACAGTGGGTGTACAAGCCGACCTACTTGAATGGCGTTCCTGTGGAGGTCGTGACCGAAGTGAGCGTGCACTTTTACCTGAGCTTCTAACGCATGATGCGACATGTCGGAGGTTGCGGGCCGAGACGCCCTCTTTGGGGGGTGGGCCGGGGGATACCAAGAGTGGCCTTGATTGACTAACACCTGGAGCCGAGAACCAGAGACCATGTCCTTAGCCCGATGGCGAGCGCTGGTTCCAGACGTTCGGTATAGTCACGAAACCGACGATATATGACTCTACCTTGAACTGCACGTCCACACCTGAGGCTGTTCTAGATTTCATCCTGGCCGGGCACGCGGCTGTTGAAACCATTCCCCTTTTCCGAACACTGCCGACTGCCGAGCGTCAAGCTCTCCTCTGTACCGTGTGCTCCATCCACGACGAAATCGCGTGCAACTGCCGAGACCACGGGACCGAAGTTTCGAACTTGCTCCGGTCTGAGTGCCCGCTTTTTGTCGATGGACGCGCTACGTGTCTCGAAGCGATTTGACAGGAGGGCCGCCAGCAGTATCAACTGTCATGCGGCTACACGCTTTTCATCACAGTCGTATAATCGTCCTTGCTGGGAGGCCGCTGAAAATCAGTGTCGAGCACCGCGTCGTCGAGTGCTCCCGCCTTCGCTCCGCTCCCAGTATTTCCCAGCCAAGGGTGTGTGGTTGTACGTGCGTTTCCCAAACAAGGACGAGTGGTCGAGGATCTGGCTTGTCGTGGCCATTGTGTTGACGGTCGCTCCGGTGGTTGCGGGTGTGATCCTGGCGACGCGACGGTAGAAGGCACAAGCAGGCGTAGCTGTCGGACGTTGTGGCCGTGCTCGAAGGATCGTAGCCGGGTTGGAAAAGAGAATCGAATCGCCAATCCGTATGAGTTACCCTGCTTGGTTCCCATTCGATGTCCGGCGCGTGGAAGGTGAACACCGTGAATGCATCGGATAACGGACTTACGTTGACAATCAAGGACACCCCCGCAAAAGGTGATCCCAACGTGGACAGCGTTTCGTTAAAGCGAATCGATGCCAACACCTTCGAGGAGTCAGACAAGCGCGATGGCAAAGTGATTGACGTGACCCGGTTCACCGTTTCGGCGGCCCAAGTGCTGGCGATCTTGCAATGTGTCGGAACCGACGACATAATCAGCTCAAATGGCAAGTGTATGTTCCGAGTGCGGCACGCCAGTGCCGGACGATGCGGGGCGATGCGGGGCGTGCGGTTGCCCAAGGACCGTGCCGATGGCACAGGAACGAGTCTGGCTTTGGCGACTAATCGCCACCTTGATCCTGATCGCAGTCCTCGTTGTGTGCTTGTTCATTGGGCGGGGTTGAGCAGTTTCCACTCTTATGTCGCCATCAATGGCGGCCAGTCCACCGGCCCGCTCGAGATCGGCCGGCCGTGGGATGCATATACCGATGACCATCTCGGTCTGATGGATCACCTGGGCATCGAGAAGTTCATGGTGCTGGGCTTCTGCATTGGCGGCCCATTCATCTGGAACCTCCTGCGGCGTGCGCCGGATCGTATTTGTCGCAGCCGTACTCGCGCAGCCCAGCGGGTAGCATCCGGAGAACCATGACGGCCAGACGGTCACTCACTTCATTGTTTTTGTTCGCGGCTTCGAGCGCAGCATAATAGGCCTTGCGCTGGCGACATACACCCAGCCGCCAGCGCATCGTCCGCCTCGAACTCTACCATCGGCCAAACGATCCGTGGGGTCGGCTCCGCAATGGTGAGGGACGACTCCCATTTTCCACAAACCCGGCATTTCGCGCAGCCAGTTTCTTACCGCAATCGTCCACTATCAGTGCGATGGACGTCATCACGCAAACGAACGCCACTCGATATCCGAGCAGCCAAACCACGCGAGCGCCGAGAGCCCATTCGTACCTGGCTGGGCAGCAAGAGCCCGAGGGGCAAGGCCCAACAGTCCAACGGTAAGCGCGAGTTTCTCTCCCACGCGTTTGGCCAGCATGCCGGCTATGCGAGAATGTGCCTAAATGAAGCTAACGAAGCCAGAGCAATCAACGAAACGTCTATCGCCGCATCTGTTGGCCTTTCGACGAAGTAGTCACCGACATCCTGAAGGTCAAGCCAGAGCCGAAGCCGAAAGTGCCGAAAAAGGCAAAGTCGAAGGCGCAAACGGCGCGTAAGGGCAAGTAGCAGAGCCTACTGTGCCAGACACATGAACGAACGTGAATTACAGTTGTTCCGTGCTCTCGTAAATGATCTGCGATTGCTCAGCGACGAGATACACGCCATATGTCAAAAGCAACACGCCGCCAATGATGCCAACAATAACGAGGCGATTCAACCAGTCCGTATCGAAGTTGTTCATGCTCCTGAGGTTGACCCAGCAAGGCAGGAATATTACACAGCCGAGAATAGAGAGCGCAATTCCCACTGGCGAAGGTTTAGACCTTGGCTGGAAGGAATCGGAGTGATCGCGGCTTTCGTTCTTGCTCTTCTCACCGCGCTCACGTTTTGGGAAATCCACAAGCAAACTCCTAAAATTGCTGAGAGCGCCGATGCCGCTAAAGGTGCCAGCGATACGGCGGCAAGAACTCTCACTGCTAGTGTTGAGCAGTTCCGCACCGATGAACGCGCGAGAATAGAACTGGAGCCATTCAAGGGAGTCTTGAAAAGCCCGGCATCTGATAAATTCCCTGCCTTGTTCCGCTACAGTATTTATCCGAAGAATACCGGTAAAACGGTGGCATACGGAATTAGCGTTAGTGGTCCACGGCAGCCACCACTGTCGGCACTTACGCTGGGCGACAATCCTGAGCAGATTGGGAATTATCAGGATCGGTTTTTGTTGGGAAAATTTAAGAACGGGCCTCCAGAAAGCATCTTGTTTAGACGGATACCGAAGACCCTCGGCCCCGGCATTGTTTCGGCCGTTCCTTTTGATATGTATGGGCAAGCCCCCATTGGGCAACCTCCCCGACTTTATACCTTCCTCATCGGTCGTATTGATTACTCCGATGCTTTCGACGTTGAACATTGGATCAAGTTCTGTTTTTATGTCAGCAACGTGCAAGGAATCATTGAGAATTGCATGTACGGAAATGATGAGGATCGAAACCCAGAGGTACCGGCGAGCAAGAAAACTACAGCAACGCCGCCGCCACGATAGATCAGTATTACAGCCCACGGGTGAGCCGCGTAATTTGTGGCTCAAAGGGAGGCATCCCTTAATCCCAACCCTGAAACGAACCACGCAGCAGACTAGTCGAAAAAGAGAGACGGACAGAGACGGAAGGGCGTCGCGAAGCGGGATGGACTCGTCGAGCATCCTGTCGCGTTTGGCAAGAATACCGAAACTGTCTCGCCTATCGAAACTGTACAGGGGTTTGCTCGCAGTTTACCAAAACCCCGCTGCAGCGCTTTCATAGCATCATCAACGTCGTCTATTGCGATGCGCTTGGCTCGCCTATGAGGGTGTGGGTGTTCCGAGGTTGTGCTTCTTGACCTTGTATCGGAGCGCATCGCGGCTGATGCCCAAAATACGTGCTGCCTCAGACTGATTACCGCCCGCAGTTTCGAGCGCTCGGCTGATCAATTTGCGCTCTTGTTCCCTCAGTGTGCTGCTGGCGACCTCGGTTGATGGCGCGAGGGTCTCCGTGGTTCCTTCCAGCCCGGCTCGAGCGGGCTTGGCTGCGCGCTGAAGGGCTTCGATGGCTCGATTCAGCTTGTCTCGCGCCGCAATTAAGAGGGCGAGCACCTCGTCTGTCGGCATTGGCAGATTATGGCGCAGTACCGCTTATTGAGAGCGGCCCGTTTCAAACCGTGGGTGCCATCCGGCACATGCTTTCCGATGATCTTCTAGCAGGATGGTGAAAAAGTAATTGGGATGGGGTGTGACCAAGGAAGACAAAACAACGTCATTATGTTTTAGCCTATGCGAGGAAAAGACACCCAGCAAAGCGCGATGTTCAGTTACGTGTCGCCGGAGGAGCGTATTCCCGCGAATCATCCCTTGCGGCCGATCCGAAGCATGGTGGATGCGGTCTTGAAAGGACTGTCCCGATCGTTCGGGCAACTATACATCGATTGGGGTCGTCCCTCGATCGCGCCGGAAAAGCTCTTGCGCGCACTGCTACTGCAAGTGTTGTATACGATTCGCAGCGAGCGGATGCTCATGGAACAACTGGAATACAATCTGCTGTTCCGCTGGTTCGTGGGTCTGAACATGGACGAGCCAGTGTGGGTGCCCAGCGTGTTCAGCAAGAATCGCGACCGGCTGCTGAATGGTGACATCGCCGAGAAGTTCTTCGCGCAGGTATTGAAACAGGCGCGTGCCAACGACCTGTTGTCGGATGAGCATTTCAGCGTGGACGGCACGCTGATAGAAGCCTGGGCGAGTCAGAAGAGTTTTCAACGCAAAGATCAAGGCCCCACGCTACCACCGGAGGACCCGGGTAATCCGACTATTGATTTTCATGGCGAGGAGCGCCGCAACGACACGCATCAATCGACGACCGACCCGGAAGCCAGGCTGGCAAGAAAAAGCGGCGGTCACGAGTCGAAGCTGGCCTACTGCGGCAACGTGCTGATCGAGAACCGCAACGGACTGGTGGTGGATACCGAACTGGTGCTGTGCAGCGGAAAGGCCGAGCGCGACGCAGCGCTGGAAATGGCGGGGCGGATCGAGGGCGACCAGCGCGTGACGGTGGGAGCCGACAAAGGCTATGACACGCGAGGCTTCGTGCAAGAGATGCGTGGCCGGAACGTGACGCCGCACGTGTCGCAGAATATCAATCGGCAAGGCGGCAGTGCCATTGACGGGCGCACGACACGGCACGCTGGATACCAGGTGAGCCAGCGCAAGCGAAAACGGATCGAAGAAGTATTTGGGTGGTTAAAGACGGTAGGAATGCTGCGCAAGACCCGACATCGCGGCGTCTTCAAAGTTGGTTGGGTATTCACCTTCGCGGCCGCCGCCTACAATCTGGTGCGGATGCGGAACCTTACGGTGGTTCTCTCCGCGTAAGTTCGGGGAGAAGTGTGTCTGGACGACGGAAAGTCGCCAATTCAGGCACACAATCTCCACGTAAATGCTCATGACAAGACCGTTGGCGAGAGGCAAAAAGCTTCGCCGAATAACTAATTCATCAGCCTGCTAGGTGTGGCTTGCGCTGCCGATGGGTGCGAGGATCTCATAGGTCCCAAACGAGTCCCGTCCGAAAGAGGCATGGCGTTTGAATGATTCTATCTCAGCGAAAGGCTCACGTCCTGGGAAACGCGCGATACTTCCATTGAGACTCCCGGCCCGGCCAAAGATTCTCACTTTCCGTATAGCAACGTACTGGGCTCCGCCCAGACAGGGGCGGAAGAAAGTATGCTGCGCAGTAGCTCGCGTCGGGCGGACAACGGCTCGGACATGACGTTGCGGCCCGCGACCACCAGCACGTCGAAGACGTAGTAACAGAGCTGCGCCGTTGCGGAGCCGTTCTGGAGCGCGTTGAACCACGGCCGCCCCTCGGCATCGATCGCCACCACTTCGCCGTCGAGGACCGTGCCGTTTGGCATTGGTTCCAGAGCTTCCACGAGGCCCGGATACCGGGCGTTGAAGTCCTTGTCGTTGCGCGAGCGGAGTTGGACTCTCCCTCCACTCTTTAACGCCAACGCACGGTAGCCGTCGAGCTTCAGCTCATAGAGCCAGTTTGCTCCCTCGGGAAGCCGCTCGGCGCGCAGGAGCAACATGGGCTGGATGAATCCCGCTTTCGTCTTCTGACGAGGCACGGAGGTTTACAGAACGAAATAGGTTGACTCACCTGAGCTTCCTCGAACGCCGTCTTCCGCGGAGCGGCCGGTTATAAACGCCTAACCTCTGATGTGACCTCAACTGACCTCGGATTCCGACCAGAATAGTGTCCGATAATCCACGCTTGACGATATTGGAAAGGCTGGCCCTGTCATTGAATCATCAAGTGGCGCTCTTCAGTCAGCCTGCTTCATGGCAAGAATCGGAAAAATCCGCCGTGGCGCCCGACATAGGAGTAACCAACTGGATGTCGACACGACCTTTTCCGAGCCTAAAACGAACCGTCAATCCAACGCTTTGCTGGTGGCGTTAGGCGCCCGATGCAGCTCCAGTCGCGAGTTTAAACTCCTTATCGAAGACAACAATTTTCACGGTTTCGCGCTTGACGCCGTCAACCGCCATGGCGTCCGCGGTCGCCTGCGAATCCATGACTCGCATAAACGCGTCCAGGTTCTCCGTGTCTGCAAACACGGAGATCTCGTTCCCTGTAATCGCGTAGTGCATGGCGTCGCGAACCCTCATGCTGCGAAACAAATCGCCGTGCGTACGGAACCCGGCTTCCCACTTTACGGGGTCTTGAACTTGAGCGGTGACGACTACTTTGGACATGTTGGTCTTCTCCAGTAGATGTGATAGCCATTGCTGGCAGGCCCTGAAGTATATCACCATCAAGAATATTTTGCGATTGGACTCCTGCGAAAACTGGCCACCGAAAACGGAATTGCGGAAGAGAAATCCACGTGGGACCTAGGCGGCCAAGCCACTTATTTCAGCGATCCAGACCGGCATCTGATCGAGATTGCGACACCCGGCCTCTGGTCGATCTATTGATGTGGACCGGTTTCTGGCGAAATGGGGGTCCACCACACCTTCCTCCGGAGCCGACGACCTATCGTGTGATTACAGTACCCTTATATAACACAATATCCAGCGCTCGACGGCACGCGAAAGATTCCTGGATTACCCTCAGGGCAAACAGGACCTTGCATCCGGTTGTTTACCCTTGACAACACGAAGCCGGCGGCGCTCGGGCACTTCCGATACGAGTGCCTGATGTGAACAATAATCGGCACTGTGCCTGTCGAAAACTCCCTTCGGAGCGAAATGCCGTCGAACGTAAAGGAAGTGAAGGCACAAACTCCCCACAAGAGGGGTTGGTCGCAGCGCAGGATACGGGCATTCAACGCCGCCCGTCAGTGGTCAATCGGCGGTCTCAAACATCAGGAAAGCGCCAGTGACGGCGTACCTCGTTCGCGGACAATCATTGGTCCTCCGTTTCAGGCCGCTCGCCGCTCGTAGCGGTGATGGAGGCCGCCGACTTGCGGAATAGACGCGATTCGTCCGAGTTTGGGCGACTGCACAGCCCGCGACTCCGGCGAGTCCTTAGATAGCGAGAGATGCGTTCTGGACCGGTGATAATATTCCGCGAATGATTTCACCTGCCGGTACAGAGCCGCTTCATTGAAGATGATCACATGATCGAGGCACTCCCGGCGAATCGTGCCGATGATGCGCTCAACGTAAGCCCTTTGCCAGGGGGATCGTGGTGCACTAAGCACCTGTTCGATGCCCATGTCCTGAACCTGTCTGATGAAGTTGTCGCCAAAGATTCGATCCCGGTCTCGCAACAGATAGCGAGGCGCCGAGTCCCAGGGGAACGCATTGCGAAGTTGCTGGGCCGTCCATTCCGCAGTCGGATGAGCCGTCACGTTGAAGTGCAGAATGCGCCGCCGTTCATGGGCCAGCACCAGGAATACGTACAGCACCTGGAAGCGAATTGTTGGCACAGTGAAGAAATCGACGGAGACTAGTTGGCGGATGTGGTTCTCCAGAAAGGCGCGCCACGTTTGGGTCGGTGGTTTCCGATGACGGACCATGTATTTGCCAACACTAGTCTCGCCGATGTCAATGCCCAGTTTAAGTAGTTCTCCATGGATGCGCGGCGCACCCCAAAGCGGGTTGGCACGACTCATGGTACGGATCAGATCCCGGACCTCCGGCGAGACCGTGGGCCTTCCGGTTCTTCCGTGCCTAACCTTCCAAGTCCAAAACAAGCGGAAGCCTTTGCGGTGCCAGCCGATAACGGTCTCCGGTTTGACGATAACCAGCGTTGATCGCCAATCGGCCCAGACTCCGGACAAGCACGCCCAAAACACACGATCCACCGCGGTCAACTTTGGCCGCTTCTTGGCGGAGCGTCGGAGCACACCGATCTGATGCCGCAACGCAAGGATTTCCACCTCCAGGGCGGCGCGAGAACGGAAGACTGAACACAGTGTGAAAAGGAACGGAGAAAGGACGCTCAACATCGACTTAACCAGTCACTTCTCGGACGTCGGTAAACCTAATGATCCCAGAATGATTGGAGTTTCCGAGAGTCACATATCCACCAAAGCAAATAAGGCCTGTTGGGCTCGTTCAACGCGGCGCACGTCCTGATGCACTTCCCTGATGTAGCCCAGAATCTTTTCATTGGCTGCCGTGCCCTCTCCAGGCTCGTTCAGCTCTTTCTTGATCGCCGCTCGAAGGAAGGCACTCGGGGTCGAGTAGCCTCGCTGCTTGGTGGCGGACTGAATTCGCTGATCGATTGCGTCGGTCAGTCGGATCGATCGTTTTGGCATTGGTTCCTCCACCCTATAAAGGAAATGGCGGAGGGGGTGCGGGACGGCATTATTTTTGTCGAAAACGTGAGCGTCCGACGAGTGCCAGACAGAGAGAGCGAATTGTCGGACGCATGAAGGCGCGTACGATCAGTGCGATAGACACCCAAGAAACACAAAGCCGGACGAACCGGAATGCCGGGGTAGGGATCGCCGAAAACTGTCGCGATTACGGAGAAGTTGTCCGAAAGTGGAGTCGCTGAAAACTGCTGGAAGGTGGTTCGGTAAACGACAGGCACACGAACGCGATGGCGTGCGGTGAGCACGTCGATGATCCGCTGTTGTTCGCCGTATCAGGAGGTATCGAAGTAAGAGCACCGCGAGAGTTCTACGGCGGTGAGTCTGTGGATGACAAGCATCGTGGCGCCGCAGTTGGGGCAGTGCCAGTTGGAGGTGGTCTCCGAGGAGGTGGCGGGCGGCGGGCGATCGCTCGCCAGCAGTTGCTGGCAGAGCGGGAGGCAGCGGGCGCGGAATCGGTTCGCAAGGAAACTAAAATACCGGATTCTGACGAACCCCTTCGGCAGTACGTGTAGGAAGAAACGGCGCAAGAACTCCGTTCCCAGCAGCGTCATCGCGCGCTGTTTGCCGCCGTGAGCATAGTCCTTCCATCGGAGAAGATCACCCCGCCGGCCGTATCCAGGGCGCCGCTCGACACGAGCGGCAGACACCGTTCGATGGAACTTGGCGCGTGGATCTGCAGAAAGTGGACTTCTCCCCAAAGCCAGACAAATGGGAACTGGTGAACGGCATGTACTCATGCTCCACTTGCGTTCCAAAAATCAAAGTGAAAGCCGACGGAGCCGATCAGAAAGTTGAGGCGTAATTCAGTGCCGGCGCGAAGGTGAGCCATCCCTGACGGAGTGAGTCGATTCCGCTCGCGGTGATTCGCCGGCCGGCGTATCCAAGAATCGACCAAGTCCACTTCAAAAGTCATTGCTCGTGGCGCGGAGGAGAGGCGCAGACGCGAGTTGGAGGAAGGCTTCAACAACTTCGAGGAACTTCTCATGTGGCCGCGACAAAGTCGTCGCGCGTCAGAGGACGCATGGCCGTTTCCGATAAAATGTTAACCGGTGAGAAAGAATCCGGATTGGACCAAGCGGGGAGTAATTACGGCATGGATTTTCAGCATCCCCATGCTTGGGCTCGCCATCTTGGCCTACTTGAGGCCGAGCGATCCGGTGCATCCAATGCGCCTCGATTTTCTGTCGCTAGCGATTCCCGTCCCCCTATGGCTAATCGGATTTGTCGTCCTCGGAGTTGCAGGAATCGTATTCGCCCTGGTGCTCTGGGCCAGGAAACAGGTCGTTGCACCACCAAGCGTCGTCAAAACCATCGATCCGGCAAGTCTCAAAATAATCGACCTTCCGGCGGTGAGACCCGGCCAACCACAAAACCGCTTGGAGAGCATACCCCACGCCGATGCAATCAAGCCCGATGGCGAGCAACAGATAGAGATCGTTTCCCCCGATAAGGTCGGCCTTAAGATCGCATGGCACAGCAATGATGATTCCTCCGGCCTTCTCGCCACACCCGTCAATCACAGCCTGAATGCAGTTCAGAAGTTCAGGGTTAGGATTCTATCGGCGAGGAGTTATGATTCCGACTTTGAGGATTACCGCGATGGGCGATCATTTCGCGCATACTCGAACGTTGATCCAAACGCTGTCGAGGCGAAATGTAACGGCAAACCACTTTGGATCGTAAGAAAATCAATTGGGGAATCTGATTTGCTCGTCGGCAATGATCAGGGTCATCCTCTGAAGTGGCCGGAGAACGACCATTCTTCTGTCCACCGATGGTTGCTTTCGTTGGACTTCTGCGCAGAGATTGCTCCTTCTCCGCAACGCAAATTGCCTTCTCTATTAAGGCCGTGCGTCTATACCCTCGTTGTCACGTGGCAGCCTTCAAGCAACAAGTTCGGCATAGACAAGATTGCAAATGAAACCCCCGTGTCTGTTGACCAATAGCCACCGCCGGATTGCATATTCAGCCAAAACCCAGGATCTGCCTTATCCGCAGCTCAGCTTGTCCATGCAAGACCGCTGTGGTTATGGCCGTTCCCAGCGTGGCGAGGGCGAACAGAATAGTGGGCGGGCGCGTGAAGGACATCATCACCTCGATCCTGAGCGCAGTTTAGTTCACAGTGCCTACGGTCGCAACACCAGACGGGTGCCGATTCCTCTCGAACTTCGTGCCTCCCGATGATTTCATTTGAACAGCGCCGCAAAAGCCAATGTGGAAACGTTGCTCACTGCTGTGAATGAGCATCCCCACAAAAGTCCCCACACTCGCACCGCGAGGAGTGTTTCCTAGCGGAGTGAGGGTTCGGAAGTGTTTGAATAATTTGGCTCCTCAGGTAGGACTCGAACCTACAACCCTTCGGTTAACAGCCGAATGCTCTACCATTGAGCTACTGAGGAGCAAGGCGGGCAGGTTACTTCCCATTCATTACAACACCCCGCTTCCAACGCTGTCAAATTCCCGCTAGCCGACACCTCACAGAAAATTGCCGTCGCCGGATCGTTGCCCGTCTGATAGGCTAGAGCGTGCCTGACTTCATCCCCGGGCTCAACCTCAGCCAGGCCTTCTACCGCCAGGCAGCGAAGCCAATACTCGAGACGTACTTTCCACGGCTCTCGCGTTCGGCAGGGCTGATTGGATCAGGTTCAGACGTGCTCGGATACGACCGCTGCGACCCTGCAGGCCATCGAAAACGATGACTTAACGAAGATGGCCGTATCTACCGGCTCAATCAACCAAGCATTGGATTCCACTGAGCTGGCGTCATCTTTGACGCTAAGTAAGAAGTGGAGAGAACCTTACGACTAGCTTGGTAAACTGAAAGTTCCCATGGATTTGGAAAAAACATACGAGCCGCAGCGCTTCGAGCCGCATTGGGCCGAATGTTGGGTGCAAACCGGAATCTTTCATGCCGATCCCCACGCGCCCGGACCGCGATTTTCTCTCGCTGTGCCGCCGCCCAATGTCACCGGATCGTTGCACATCGGCCACATGCTGGACCACACCGTGATCGACACCGCCACGCGCTGGCATCGCATGCGCGGCGACAATACGCTATTCCTTCCCGGTACCGACCACGCCGGAATCGCCACCCAGATGGTAGTGGAGCGCAGTCTCGCCGAAGAAGGAACCACGCGCCTCGCGCTCGGCCGCGAAGAGTTCGTGCGCCGCGTTTGGGAGTGGAAAGAAAAGTACGGCAACCGCATCACCTCGCAGATGAAGCGCATCGGCGACAGTTGCGATTGGAGCCGCGAGCGATTCACCCTGAATCCCGATCTTTCGCGCGCCGTGCTGGAAGCTTTCGTGCGCCTGTACGAGCGCGGCCTCATCTATCGCGGCACCTATATGGTGAACTGGTGCCCGCGCTGCGCCACCGCGCTTTCCGATCTGGAAGTGAAGCACGAGGACACGCAGGGCCACCTGTGGCTCATTCGCTATCCGGTGAACGATAGCGCGCGCTATTTGATCGTGGCCACCACGCGGCCGGAAACGATGCTGGGCGATACCGCCGTGGCTGTCAATCCGAACGACCCGCGTTACCAGGATTTGGCCGGGCAAACGGTAACGCTGCCGCTGATGAATCGCCCGATCCCGATCATCTTCGATGAAATTGCGGATCCGCAGTTCGGTACCGGCGTGGTGAAAGTCACGCCCGCGCACGATCCGAACGATCTGGAAGCGGGCAAGCGTCACAATCTGCCGCAGATTAAGGTGATCGGCGAAGACGCGCGCATGACCGCCGAGGCCGGCGCTTACGCGGGTCTCGATCGATTTGAAGCGCGCAAGCGCATCGTAGCCGATCTTGAAAAACAGGGCCTGCTCGAAAAAGTGGAGCCCTATGCGCTCGCGCTGAGCAAGTGCGATCGTTGCGGAACCACCGTGGAACCGTTAATTTCCACCCAGTGGTTTGCAAAAACCAAGCCTCTGGCCGAGAAGGCCATGGCCGCGGTGAACGAAGGCCGCATCCAGTTCGTGCCCGAGAACTGGAACAAGACGTTCTTCAATTGGATGGAGAACATCCGCGACTGGTGCATCTCTCGCCAGCTCTGGTGGGGCCATCGCATTCCCGCGTGGCATTGCGGCAACTGCAAAACGATCACCGTGGCCCGCGAAGCGCCCAAGGCTTGTCCCAACTGCCAGTCGGCTGAGCTGACACAAGACCCCGACGTGCTCGACACCTGGTTCAGTTCCAGTCTGTGGCCGTTTTCCACGCTCGGCTGGCCGGCGGATACCGAAGATCTGCGCGCTTACTATCCCACCACCTTGATGATCACCGGCTTCGACATCCTGTTCTTCTGGGTGGCGCGCATGATGATGATGGGCATCGAGCTGACGGGCGACGTGCCGTTCCGCCAGGTGCACATGCACGGGCTGGTGCGCGATCCGTATCGCAAGAAGATGTCGAAGACCAAGGGCAACGTTGTGGACCCGCTCGATATCAACGATAAGTACGGTACCGACGCCTGCCGCTTGTGGCTGTTGATGGCCGCCGCGCCTGGCACCGACATCACGTACAACGAAGACAAGCTCGCGTCAGCGCGCCAGTTCGCGAACAAACTTTGGAACGCGGCGCGGCTGTTGTTGATGAACATGGAAAGCGCGGGCATTGAGCCGTCGTTGGCGGAACCGGGTCAGCTGGAGACGCTGGAAGATCGCTGGATCTTCAGCCGTCTGAGCCGCGCCGCCGAAAAGGTCAACCGCGACCTGGAACAGCATCGTTATCACGAAGTGGCCGAAGAGCTGTGGCAATTCTTCTGGCACGATTTTTGCGACTGGTATCTCGAAATCAAGAAGCTGCGTTTATCACCCGGCTCCGGGCTCACAAACGACTGGCGTAATTTGCTGGCGGTGTTCAGCGCTTATTTGCGATTGCAGCATCCTATTCTCCCGTTTATCACCGAAGAGCTTTGGCATCGCTTCGGACAGAACACCTCCATCGCGCTGGCGCATTATCCGCAGGCGGGCGTGGTGGATGAAGCGGCGGAACGCGAGATGGGATTGCTGCAGGACATGGTTACTGCCGCGCGAAAGCTGAAAGCCGATAATGGAGTTGACGACAGAATGGAGCTGGCGGGTGTTCTCTATTGCCGCAATGGCTCCAGAAACATCGAATTTCCCCTGGTCGAATTCCTAGCCAAAGTGAAGCTCGAAGTGCGCACCGACGCGCCGCCCGCTCTTACCGGCGCGGTACGCTCCACCGCGCAGTTCGATCTCTCGCTGCAGCTTCCGGAAGTGGACACCGATGCGCTGCGTCAACGTCTGTCGAAGGAGATCGGCGTACTGGAGAAACTGGTCGTGAGCAGCGACCGCCAGCTTTCCAATGACAAGTTTTTGAACGGTGCCCCGGCGCAGGTGGTAGAATCCCTGCGGACCAAACGAGCCGAATACGTGGCTCAGATCAAGAAGAACCGCGACATGCTCGATCAGCTCTGATGACGCCGGCTGAAATCGTCGAACGCGCGCTGGCTGAAGACGTCGGCGCGGGTGACGTTACCACGGAACTTTGCGTACCCGCCGACCGGCAAGCCAGCGGCGCTTTCCGCGTGAGGGAACGCGTGGTAGTGGCGGGCATTGAACTGCTCCCGCTGCTCTATCAACACATCGATTTCCAGGTGGCCGACGGTACGGTGCTTGATCCCGGCCAGGACGTCGCACGAGTTCGCGGCAGCGCTCGCACGCTGCTCACACGCGAACGAGTGGCGCTCAATTTTCTGCAGCACCTAAGCGGCATCTCGACCATGGCGCGCAAATATGTGGACGCCGTGGAAGGCACCGGCTGCCGCATTCTCGATACGCGCAAAACCACACCCGGCCTGCGCCAGTTGGAGAAGATGGCGGCGCGCGCGGGCGGCGTCACCAATCACCGCATGGGACTCTTCGACGCGATCCTGATCAAGAACAACCACATCACGGCCGCGGGCGGCGTGCGCGCTGCCTTGGATGCGGTGAAGAACGCCAAGCTTCCGGTGGAGATCGAAGTCCGTACCCGCGCCGAGCTCGACGAAGCGCTGGCGGGCGGCGCCACGCATCTGCTCCTCGACAATCTCACTCCGGCGGAAGCCTGCGATTGGATCCGTCATATTAACCGTCGAGCCGTTGTCGAACTCTCCGGCGGAATCACGCTCGAAACTGTCCGTGCCTATGCTGAAACCGGCGCCGATTTCATCTCGGTGGGCGCGATCACGCACTCCGCGCCGGCGGTGGACATCCATTTTCGTTTGGAGCTGGAATAGCAATGCCGTTCGATGTGGCGTGGCTGCAATCGCAACTGCCCGGCCGCCGCCTCGAGTGGCACAACGTCATCGGATCTACCATGACCGAAGCCGGCCGATTGGCGGCGGCGGGCGCACCCTCTGGCACCGTGGTCGGCGCGGAGGAGCAAACCGCCGGACAAGGGCGGCACGGACGATCATGGCATTCCGAACCTGGCGCCGGCCTCTATGTCTCGGTCATTTTGCGACGCCAATTCACTCCGGCGACGTTGCCCGTGGTCACGCTCGCGCTCGGGCTTGCGGCCGAGGAAGCGATTCTCAAATCCACCAATATCGCCTGCGACCTGCGCTGGCCCAACGATGTGCTGATCCAGTCCAAGAAGTGCGCGGGGATTCTCACAGTGCTCGACGGCTCGGCTATCATTGCAGGCATCGGCATCAACGTGAATCATTCCTCGTTCCCGGCGGAGCTGGCGGGCATCGCGACGTCTTTGCGCATCGCCGGCGGCCGTGTTCAATCGCGCGAGCGGCTGCTGGTGGAACTGCTTGCGAGCGTCGACGGGTATTGCGATCTGCTCGAAAACCACGGCCGCGCGCCAGTCATCGAAATGTTCGCGCGCGCATCCAGCTACGTTTCAGGCCGCCGCGTGTGTGTGGATCAAAATGGATCGACGCTGCGCGGCACCACCGCCGGCTTGAACGATTCCGGCTTCCTGATGCTGCGCAACGACGACGGAACGAACAGCGTGATTGTCGCGGGAGGAGTGCGCCCATGCTCTTAGCTCTGGACGCGGGCAACAGCAACATCACCATCGGCGCTTTCGAAGAGACCCAACTGATTGGCCGCTGGCGCCTCCGCACCATCCACGAACAGACCGCCGACGAATGGGGCGTATTGATGCGCAATCTATTCGCGCTGGCCTCGCTCGATCTGGCGCGCGTGGACGGCATCATCATCGCGAGCGTAGTACCAACGCTCGATGCGCCGCTGCACGCCATGTCGCAGCGCTATTTTCATACCACGCCGCTCTTCGTCACGCCGGACATGGACACCGGCCTGAAAGTGCTCTATGACAACCCGCGCGAGGTGGGGGCCGATCGCGTGGTGAACGGCGTGGCCGCGTTCCATCGCTACGGCGGCCCCGCGGTGGTGGTGGATCTTGGCACAACAATTAACTTCGATATTGTTTCCGCCAACGCCGAGTACCTGGGCGGCATGATTTGCCCCGGCATTGGCATGTCCATCAGCGGCCTCTTCGCAAAGACCGCGCGCCTTCCCATGGTGGACCTGCGCGAGCCCGAACGTCTGATCGGCAAGAACACGGTGAACAGCATTCAATCCGGGCTGTACTACGGATTCGCCGGCTTGATCGATGGAATCGTCGGACGCGTGGTCGCCGAACTGGGAACGAACACCAAGGTGATCGCAACCGGCGGCCAGGCGCAGTTGATGGCGCGGGCGGCGCGCTCGGTGCAAGAGATCAACGAAGATCTGACGCTGGAAGGTTTGGAAATCATATGGCGCAAAAACCGTAAGAAATGACATCGGAAGAAATAGCCTGGCCCTCCAATTACTTCAACTATTTCACCGAGGTGGAAGAGCGCTTTCAAAAGGCGCGCGGCACGGGACTATTCTTGATGTCGCCGCTCGATTGGGCGCTGGTGGAAACCTGGAAAAACGCGGGCGTGCCTTTGGAAGCGGCGCTGCGGGGCATCGACGCCGCGTTTGAAAAATGGCGCGCCAAGAAGAAGCGCGGACAAAACGTCAATTCTGTCGCGTACTGCTCACAGGCCGTGCTGGCTGAGGCTCAGGCCATGGCGGGAGTGTCGCCCGCCCGCGGTTCTAAAGAATCCGCCGCTCCGTTCAGCGTGGAACATCTCGAAAAGTACCTTCGCGATAACGTGGACCAAATCCGCAAGCAACCGGGCTTCGATGACATCGCGGGCGCAGTGGATCGCCTGGCCTCCGACGTCCCCACGCTTTTTCACAATCTGGAAGACCTCGAACAGCGCCTCACCGCCCTCGAAGACAAGATGATCGCCCTGGCGCGCTCGCGCCAAACCGAAGAAGATTTGCTCCGCGCCCGCCGCGAGCTCGATCTCCAGCTTCGCCCCTATCGTGGAAAAATGACCGCGCCGCAGCTTGCCATGCTTGAAAAGCAATATCTGGAGCGGCAATTGCTGGAGTCGGCCGGGTTGCCGCGGCTCAGCCTGTTCTATCTGCGATGAGCTTCTTCACGCGGTCGTCATGCGCTCGTGGTTATCATGGTTAGGTAACGTTCCGAGGCGACATGGCCCCTCCTCCCCAGCAATCCAAGCGCGCCTCGCATATCTTCACGGCGATAACGCTGGTGGTCTCCGTGGCGTGCCTGGCATGGGCGCTGCACGGCGTAAGTTGGACCGAGCTTTGGGAAGAGATCCGCGAACTGGACTGGCGCTGGGTCTCGGTGGGCGTTATCGCCGACATTTTGGTCTATGTGGTTCAAGGCTCGCGCTGGAGCCTTATGCTGCTCCCGGTTGCTCCGGTATCTCAGTGGGCCTCGGTGGGCGCCATCTATGTGGGCCTGTTTGCCAACGAAGTGCTGCCGCTGCGTGCCGGCGAACTCATTCGCTGTTTCCTGATGGCGCGCTGGAGTAAGATTCCGATTTCGGTGACGCTGGCTTCGGCGTTGATCGAGCGCATTTTCGACGGCGTCTTCCTCATCGCCGGTCTGTTCTTTTCGCTGCGGTACATGCGGAATTTCCCGCTCAGCAAGGGTCAGATCCGGAGCATCGATATCATCACCACCGGAAGCGTAACTCTCGCGATCCTCCTGCTGGTCTGCGCCGCGCTGCTGGCCGTCGCCATGTTCTGGCGGGAGCAGACGCTGGATGCGCTTCTCGACGCGCGCCTGTTTTCCTGGGCGCACGTGTTTATCGAAGATCTGCATCGCATCGGCCACTCGCGCTTCCTGTATTTTTCCGCCGCGGTCAGCATTCCCTATTTGCTGATTCAGATCGTGCCGATCTATGCCGTCATGCAGGCCTATGGATTCGGCGGCGTTACGTGGGCGCAGGCCGGCGCGCTCATGGTCTTGCTGCGGCTTGGCTCAGTAGTGCCGCAGGCGCCCGGCAACGTCGGCCTGTTTCAAGTCTTGTCCACGCTTGGTCTCACACTGTTCGGCGTTCCGCGCGCCATGGCGCGGCGCTTCACCCTCATCCTGTGGGCGGTGGTGACGCTGCCTTTGATGATTGTCGGATTTATCGCGCTGGTGGCCTCCGGCACCAAGATGGGCGACATTCAGCGGGAGGCGCAGGCAGAGATGCGCGCCCGGCAAGACGAACTGGCGAAGAGCTGAGGCCCGCACGCCGGCATTCGTGCGCCGCTTGCATGGTGGGCTCACGCGCGGATGGGAAGGTCAGAGGCGAATACTCTCTGATCGGCGTCTTTAATCCCTGCTTGCAAAAGCGCCGCGACGAACGCTTCATACATCACCCAAGGATACGGCGAGGGACCGATAATCAGGCGGTCAAAGATCCGCGAGATGTCCAACCCGCGAAGCGCATCACAGACTGTCTCGTCGATCGGGAACTTGTAAACCGTTTGTGGAATTCCCGCCACAACCTCAGTCGAAGGCGGCATGTGTGGCGAGGGTAAAAGCTTCGGGTTGTAGATCGCCCGCCATTCCCGTTCCTCATGAAAACCTTCGTGCTTGAGACACGCGGCGCCAGCCAGCAGCATGAAGAACACGATCTCGACAACATGTGATCGATCATGAGAGCGGAGAAAATCGCCGCTGGTGCGGACATTCTCAACGACACTGTTCAGCGAGGCGTGGACTTCGGCCTCCTTCAAATACGCCACGGGGCTAAACAGCACATGCAACGCCTGTGCTCCTCCTGTGTACCAGGGGATTTTTAGGACAATGGCGACACGCGCGACGTTGCCGGAGCCGAAACCGCGCCACATCGAGAGCCGACCATGCCGATCTTCTTTATCGTCGTGTTCGGAAATCGAGGCGATGTAAGTGTTCAGAGGCATTCCGGAGGGACCGGCAGTCCCCCATTGGTCGAAAAAAAGATCGAGCCCCTTCGCTGCAGCCCCAGGCACAGATGCATCAAGAGCCTCACAAAATGCCCTCCGGTTGGTCTCGACAAAAAAGAAATGCCTAAGAATATCAAGCCCGTGATGCACTTCGCGATAGTCCGACATGCAAGTTGTGTTGCGCATCCAAAGGCGTTTGCTTCCGATGATGCCCAGAGCCGCCTCGGCTGAGGTGTAGTGAACAAATCTCGCATTGTTCTTGTCCTTCTCATACAGTTTTTTTCTGTGCTGTGTGGCATAGGGCATAAAGATACGCTCAAGCTGCATTGCGACGAGAACGTCTTCCGGGATAACAACTCCCTGCTGTCCTTCGTCCATCACGGTCGCTCCTTTTCTTCCCTTGCCCCGAACAAGATTAGCCTACCGGCGAGTTCCGCAAGAAGCCAAAGCTACGGTTGCCTCGAAAGGGCGGGCTTCGCTTCGACCGTCAATGCCCGGTTTTGCGAATCCACATGAGCGAGAAGTCGGCATCCCGTACCTGTGCCTCGCACGCTTCGGATAAGGAGATTAAGCTCCATGCCGGCGCGCTGGCGGTGAGCGCGACCGACGCCTACTTTGGCTCGGGGTCACCGGCCCTGCCCCACCTCAATGCGTCATCGCATAAACCACATAGTTCACGCCCACCCGAATCGCCAAGCCTGAAAACTTCTCCGGATACTGCGGATCGTCCGCGAATTCCCACGCATCGCCGACGTCGGAATTGTAGGAGATCGCCACCATGATGCGACCCTTGTCGTCGTAGATACCCCGCCAGTGCGCGCCCTGTCCGCCTTCGCGGCAATTCTTGCAGCCTTCATACAGGTGCGCCGCGCCCGGAATCTGAAACCGATCGTCCAGGTCGAACACGGTGTGAAAGATCGCATCGTTATTGGGAATGTCCACGATGGGACGATCGGGAAACACGAAGCGAATCCGCTTGAGGAACATTTCCCATTCGTAGTCGCCGTGAAAATCGTCCGCCATGAAGAAGCCGCCGCGCAGCAGATATTCGCGCATCACCTTGGCCTCCTGCTCGGTAAAGCCCCATTCGCCCACTTGCACCGCATAAATCCAGGGCCAGTTGAAAGCCTCATTGCCGTCTTCCATCATCACGGGCTGCTCCACCGACCTGGTCTGGATGCGCGTCAAACGCCGCACGGCCTGTGAGAAATGCCGATCGGCACGCGGATAATCCTGGGTCCAGAGCGACAAGCCCTGCCGGAAATCGCCGTCGAAGCGGCCCGCATAGCCGTCGTTTGGACCGGGCGGGAACATCAGGCGCGCAAAGGTCCACTCGCCTGGTGTTTGCCAGTCCGGCGTCAGTTCAAAGTTGAAATACTCGACGCCTGGAAACTGGCGGAAAGGTTTTTGAAACGCGTAGAGAGCGCCTAGAAAAACGAAGCCGCATCCCATCAAACAGGCTGTCCTTCGTCCACTCATCGATGGCACCCATCCCGAGAATACCATTCACGCGGGCCATCGATTGCTATACTGGCGTGTTCCGCCCGTGAACGAAACTCCCTCCGATCATCGATCCGCACTCACCGCCGGTTTTCTCGGGTGGACGCTGGACGCCTTCGATTTCTTTCTGGTCACGCTGTGCCTCACCGCCATCGGGAAGGAGTTTCACAAATCCGATTCGGCCATCGCGCTGTCCATCACCGCCACTCTCGCCTTCCGGCCGGTAGGTGCATTTCTCTTCGGACTGATGGCCGATCGCTATGGCCGCCGGCTTCCGCTGATGATCGACCTGGTGTTCTACTCCGTGGTGGAAGTGCTGACAGGGCTCGCGCCCAACTACACTACCTTCCTGGTGCTGCGCGCGCTGTTCGGCATCGGTATGGGCGGCGAATGGGGCGTGGGTGCATCGCTCGCCATGGAGAAAGTTCCGCCCCGGCTGCGCGGCATGCTCTCCGGATTGCTGCAAGAGGGTTACGCGGCCGGCAATCTTCTGGCAGCTATTTCCTACTTCTTCCTGTTCCAGCGTTGGGGCTGGCGGCCGCTGTTCTTCCTGGGCGGATTGCCCGCGCTGCTGGCGTTGTTCGTGCGTTTCCGCGTGAAGGAATCCGAAGTGTGGAAAAAAAGCCGCGAGGAAAGCTGGAGCGGGCTGGGCCGCGCCATCGCGTCGCACTGGAAGCTGTTCCTGTACCTGACGCTTCTGATGACGATGATGAATTTCGTGTCGCACGGCACCCAGGACATGTATCCCACGTTCCTCGAACGCCAGTGGCACTTCGGACCCTCGCAGCGGTCCGTGATCACTGGCATTTCGATGATCGGCGCCATTCTGGGCGGAATTGTGATGGGGCTGCTGTCGGATCGCTATGGCCGGCGCCGCGTGATGGTGGGTGCGTTGCTAGGTGGAATCCTCATGGTTCCCTTGTGGGTTTATGCGCCATCCACGGCGCTGCTCATTTTGGGAGCGTTTCTGATTCAGTTCATGGTGCAGGGTTCGTGGGGCATCATCCCGGCGCATTTATCCGAGCTTTCGCCCAATTCGGTGCGCGGATTCCTGCCTGGCTTTTCGTATCAATGCGGAGTTTTGGTAGCCAGCTCGGTGGTGTATATCGAAGCGGTGTTTGCGAGAACGATGAGCTACGGCAGCGCGATGGCGCTCACGGCGGTCACAGTTTTCGCACTGGCCGCGATCGTGGCGGGGGCCGGCAAGGAACGCAAAGGTCACGTGTTCGGAGAAGGCGTTTGATGCGTGGAACGGTTTGGCGCGCGCTCCGCTCCGGAGTTCTTGCGGTATGGTCCGCGCGAGCCGGTGGGCAGAATTGTATTTTCGTCGGTGCGCGTCTGGGACAACTGCTGCGAAGTAAGTTCACGGGCGCCGCTCAGATCGGCGCCTCGCAGGTCCGCGGCTAAGAGCATGGCTCCCCCGAAGCGCGCTCCCGTGAGATCGGCGCGGCCCAGAATCACACTGCCCAATTGGGCTTCGCGCAGATCGGCCTCCCGCAGCCGCGTCCGATCGAACTGCGATCCGGTGAGGTCCGCCCGCAGGAACTGCGCGCGCGCCAGGTCGGCTCTGGCGAAATCGCAGCCTTTGATGCGGCAGCTGGTGAAATTCGCGTCGGGCCCACTGGCCGCGAGAAACCGGCAGCCTTCCATTTGGGCGCGAACGAATTGCGCGTCGCTGAAGTCGCTTTCGGAGAAATCGCACAGCTTGACGCGAGCATGATTGAAGCACGCGGCGCTCAGGGTCGCTCCGGAGAACTTACAGCTCTCCACCAGCGCTCCTTGGAATCGCGCGCCCCGCAGGTTCGACTTGCGAAAGCCGGTGTTGCGGATTTCGGTGTCGGACAAAGCCGCCTCCGCCATCCAGCTAAACCCGAAATCGCTCTCGGAAATGCGTGCCTCCATGAAATCCGCTCCCCCCAGTAAGGCGCGCTGGAAGTCGGCGGCTTCAATGATTGCTTTCCCTAGTTTGGCGTCGGAAAGCTCGGCATCCAGCAGCGTCGTGCCGCGCAGGATGGCGCCCTGCAGCTCCGCGCTGTTGAGGTTCATTCCATTCAGGGTGGCGCCATCTAAGATGCAGCGGCCCATCCCCGATTGGCGTTGCATCCATTGGGCGTGCGCTCGCAGTATTTCGCCGATAGGAATACCGTTCGCGATATTGGTCGATTCCATATCCAATTGCCTTATCGGTGAGAACCAGGGCAATCTTAGCTGGTGGGGGACCGGCCTGCTTCGATGGATTGGCCCAAAACTTCGCGAACGCTCTCGATGAGGCGGGGAATGTCGTCGCCCATCGCCACCGGACCATGTCCGGGGACGATGAACCTCGGCGCCAGCGCGCTAATGCGATCCAGAGACTGGAGCCAGATCTGCCAGTCGGCGACCGAACCGGCATCCAGATTCGGCAAATAACCGTTCACCAGGCAGTCGCCCGAAAACAAAACTCGGTCCGAAGGAACATACACCGACAGGTTGCTGGACGTGTGGCCGGGGGTGAGCAAAATTTCGATTTCGCACGCGCCCAGATCCAGGCGCAAGTCTTGGGCGACCGGGTGATTCGGGTTCGCCAGCCGCGTTCCGTGATAGAAGATTTCCGCTTCCTGGCGATGCCGGCGCGCTGGATTCGAAATTTCACCGTTGAACTCCGCGATTTCGGCGCGAAATTCCTCATCGCTGCGTTGGATGCTGGCGTGTCCCCAGACATCGATGCCGCACTCGCGGAAATAGCCGTTGCCGCCTATATGATCGAAGTGGCGTTCGGTGTTGAGCACCAGCAGCCGGTTGGATGGCCGGGCGATGGAGGCATAGCCATGAATGGTGGCGGCGGCCGCCGCGTTAGCGCCGGTATCGACAATCAGCGTGGTCTCATCGCCGGTTATGAAGCCGGCGTTCACGGTCCAGGGCGGCAGATAACCGAGACCGGTGACAGCGAAGCATCGATGGGAAAGGCGCATGAGGTATCAGGCCAACCACGCCTGGAACGCTACTTGTTTTCAGCGCTCTTCTTGGGCGTGTCCACGGTGACGCTCACCGCGGTGAGGCTGAGGTCCACATCTTCGGCCGCATCCACGATGACCGGCGTCTCAATGTCGATGTCGGATGGTTTGATGGACTGCGTGCCTTTCAGAAACTTGGTCTTGCGCGAACGGTGGATGGAAACAATTTGATCGTCGTCCGTTTGAATCGTAATCTCTTTGCTGCTCAGATCCTTGAGCTTGCCGCGAAAGGAACCCGCTACGCCTTTGTACGCTCCAGGTTTCGGCGTGCCGGGTATAACGCTACGAGGCACACGGGGATAATATTGCGCAGGCAGGAGCGCAGGTAACACGATTACCGGTAAAAGAACCCGAAACAGCTTTAACATTCTTCTATCACAATTACACGCCTATCGAAGGGTCAAGTCAATCAGCCCCAGACCCAGCCGACGTTGATCAGCCGATCCATCTTCGGTCGGGAAAACCTCTTCGTGAGCAATGACGCGCAGCAGCAACGAGTCGTTGCCAGGAGCATTCAGCGTGAAGCTCACGGTCTGGATTAAATCGTCGTTCCTTGAAAACGTGGCCTTGCCGATCACCTGATCGCCGGCCAGGAAGGTGAACGATCGGCAGTACAGCCTGCGCGGCACAAAAACCCTGGTGCGCAGCGTCACTTCCAACGTCGGCCGGCTTTTGAGAACGGCGGGGAGAACGATTTCCAGGACCGCCTCGGTGCCGTCCATCCAGGTTCCCCAATCCTCCGGGTAAGACCATCCCGAACGGAGCAAGCCTTCGTTGCCCTGGCCGCTGCGAAAACCGAAGGTAACGAATTCCAGGGCCGCCGTCAGGGATTGCGATTTCTGGCGAGCGGGCCCGAGATCCAGGTTGCTTGGATCTCTCACGCAAAACCGCGGACTCAGATTTTTCCAGATCCGCATTTTCGGCGCGCCGGAATTCGACATTACGGCGAACATCATGGTTGGTTTGATCACCCCCAGCTCCAGCAGCAAGGCATTCATTTGCTCCACGTTGTCCACAAAATGTGTATGCGCCAGCAGGTTGGGATCGAAATTGAAACCGTATGCCCTGTTGAGAAACACCTCCGGGAGGTTGCCGAACGCCAGGAATTTCTCGAACTGAAAGCGCTGCACCAGGAGCGGCAGGATATCTTGCGCGCGGACGCCTTCAAAGGAGTCGTCCGTGGTGCAGTCCCAGTTCTGGAAGGTCTCGTCCAGCTGCTGGAGCGCGTGGTTGTACTTCAGTGAATCCGGCAGCGTTTCCCACAGCGCGTTCACAATCACAAGCGCCTCCGGCCAGCGCATATGGCCGTTTCTCCCGATCATGTCGGAGGTCAGAAACACGCCCGTATCTCCGATGGCCCGGGCAATATTCGCAAACACGGTTTCCAGTTCCACCAGGTGATGCAGCACATGATGCGCGAGAACCGCGGTGTACGGGTTGCCGGATGAGCCCGAGGGCGACCACGAATTGAGATCGGATTGAACAACCTGCACGTGCGCGTGTAAACCGGCATCCTGGATGCTGCGATTCGCCCGCTCGATCAGGATGGGCGACAGTTCCAGGCATTCCAGCCGAAAGTTCCCGAGCCCCTTCGCGACCAGTTCACGGGCTATCTGAACCTCCATCGCCGCGTCTCCCGCGCCCAGGCTGAGGAGGCGGGTTTCAGGTTGCGCCACGCTCGCGGCTCTCTGCAAGATGTGCTCAACGTAAAACCCGGTGACGGTATCGACGCCCAGGACGAAATTCAGTTTTGGCCGGAGATGTTTATTAGTCCAATAGTCGTGAATGGGTGGGTTGTCGTGAATATCGGCCGTAGCATATTGTGCAATCTGCTGGGCTATCTTCGCATCGTACTCCGTAGTCCCCATTGTCTGGTTCAGGGCGAGCCGGTAAGACAGCGCCCCGAACCAGCTTCACCATGCTAGGGTGCGCGCCTGCCTCTTCCGGACGGGCTTTGCTGTAATGTTAACCCAGAAGGAAGCTGGAAGAGGGTCTCGGCGGGCTCATTGGTTGAAATGTTGCTCAATTGGTAAGTGGTGGCGCCGCTGCGCGGATCGGTGCGCGAGCTCTGGATGACGATCTGCAAATCGGGCGAATATAACCGCGTGGATGTGATGGTGAGGGGCTGCGCGTTCCCGAATTTACCCGCCGGAATGGTGGTGACGGTTTGGGTGCATTGCGCGGTCAGAGAAGTGCCCGCGATCGGCTGTGACGCGCAAGCGGTTTCAACCTGATTCGGATTAGCCGGACGAGCCGGCGGCGTGGTTGTCCCGGCGGGCGGCGCTGTGACGGTGAACTGCCGATATGTCTTCGCGTTCTCGTTGATGATATAGCGCACGCCAGCCACGGGATCGCTGATAAGAATGGTTTGCGGGTTGGTGCAGGTTGCGGAATTGCGGGTTTCTTCGCGCCGTGTACGGCCGGAAGTATCACGATACAGCGCAACACAATTCGATTCGTTGATCGTGTTGCCGTCGCTGAGCGTTCGCTTCACGGTTGTTACACCAATGCCGGAATACGGTTCATTGGTTACTACTTTGCCCTGAAACAGGCCTCCAAACCCGCCGTGGAAATTCCAGGCCGGCCGTTGCGCCAGCGCCACGGCGCTGAGACCCAGTACGGCGATAAAACAGATTTTCATTGCAGTTTGTTTCTGACTCCTTCACTGTTGATTCACCCAGGGGAGCTTCAAAAGTTCCAAAGAAAGCAATGAAACCATATCGATTTCGGCCGCGTCTTTCCACCAATCTTTTCTCGAGACGCGAGACAGCCGGGGAGCGAGGCGCACTTTTGACGTGGTGGCGAGTTCTGATCATTGGTTGCTGCGTGGCATCGATCTTGCCGGCGCAAAATGACGAGGAGACAGTCTACGACCTGGGGCCCGGCGTCACTCCTCCCAGAGTGGTTAAGCAGGTGAATCCGACCTACCCAATCAACCGCGGCGTGCGAGCCGTGGGCTCCGTAATCATTGGCCTGGTGGTGAGTTCGAAGGGCCTTCCGAAGGACCCGCACGTGGTGAAGGGGATGGATAAGGATCTGGACGCAAGCGCGGTCGAAGCGGTGAAGGAATGGCGTTTTGCGCCCGCGCAGAAGAACGGCAAATCAATCGCCGTTCGTGTAAGCGTGCAGATCCAATTTCACGAAATGTGACTTAGCGTTCTCCGAAATTGTAGCCGACCCACACCAGGGCTTCGGGCACCGCATCGCTGCCGAACTGATTCGTAAGATTGGGCACGTAGTGAAAATCGAACTCCGGCTTCAAGAAAATATGGTCCGTCAGAAAGATCTGAACTCCCGCACCAACATGCACATCAAAATGATTCGCACTTCCCACCGGTTCGGTGGAAGTAGTACAAACCGCCGTGCCAACGCAGCCGCTCTCGGTGTAAGCGAAGCTGGTGCGAGCGCCTCCGACGCCGCCTTCCAGTTGCAGCACCGCCCGTTTAGTGCTGACCGGCGCGTAAATGCCGTTGAAGTCGTAGAACGTTTGGCGGGACGATAGCGGACCATACGTCTCGCGCGAGGGCTGCAAACTAGCCTGGAAACCAACGCCAAAGTGCTTGAACAGCATCAGGTCGCCGCCAAATCCGAGAAAAAAGCCGTCCAGCCGCGGCAACGATTCGCAGTCGGCATCGCCCGAGCCCGGCGTGCATCCGCCGAATGCGTTCAGCGAATTTGCGTTATCGATGCCGCCGCTATTGGCGCTGTCCCACGCGCTCCCAAATCCGACATTCAAATCAAACGACGTTTGGGCATTGACTAACGATGCTCCAAACAATAAAAGGGCTGTCCCGGCGAGACTCCATGTAACTGTCGACATATGCCCTGTAGACGGTACCTGTTAATTACAGGTTTCAGTTACTGCTAGTGTGTAACGGAGGAGCCGACTGAATGCGCATTTGCGAGCCTATTTATTCCTGCCTTAATCGCGTTACCCGCATTATATGGACAAAGCGATTGGCCAGCTTATGGCGGCGACTTAGGCAACACGCGCTGGATCAAATCAACATACAAAACATTACAAAGCTGACTCAGGCCTTGGGCGAGCTGGCGGCCGCAAACTACAATACGGGCGACATTGCGTGGCGCATTCCGTTCGGACGAGTGGACGCGCTGGAAGCCAAGGGCGTCATGAACCGGCTCTTTTAACAAGGGCGGATCGGTGGCCACGGCGGGCGGCCTGCTGTTCATCATCGGCACCAGTTACGACCAGCGCTTCCATGCTTTCGAATCGAAGACCAGGAATCTGCTGTGGGTGGCGAAGCTGGCCGCGAACGCGGAGGCCAATCCCATCACTTACCTGGGCAAGAACGGCAAACAGTATGTGGTGGTCGACGCGGGCGATTCGGTTGTGGCGTACGCGTTGCCTTAGGGTCTTCTCGCATACTAAAATGTAAATACATTATCGTAATGGCGGGCGATGCGCTTCGAGTGGGACGAGGCAAAGAACCGAAGCAATCTGGCAAAACACAAGGTCAGCTTTGAGACCGCCAAGTTGGTATTCGACGATCCCGGGCAAGTCAGCGTTCAGGATCGTATCGTAGACGGAGAGGAGAGGTGGCAAACGCTCGGAATGGTCTCAGGCGTTGTAGTTATTGTGGCCCACACCTGGGAGGAACATAGCGGACAGGTGATACGGTTGATTTCCGCGCGGAAAGCAACAGCGCGAGAGCGGCGGGTGTATGCGGAAAACCAAGAGAACTCAATCTAGCGAGATTCGCGCTCTCAAGAGGATGAGAGAGCGCGAGATCGACACGACAGACATTCCGCCGACGGCCGATTGGAGTAAGGCGGTTGTCGGCCGCTTCTATCGGCCGATCAAAAAGCCCGTCACGATCAGGTTAGACGCGGACGTGCTCCATTGGCTGAAGGAACAGGGAGACGGATATCAGACGCGAATCAATTCGATTCTTCGCAGCGTCATGGAGCAGGCCGGTCCCGGCCGTTCCCGATCACGCTAATTTGGGTAACAACTTACTTGACTCACATCAGGAGTGTGTTTCAAGATGTGTATGGCGTGACAGGCTGGCGTTACTTAGATGCTGGAGAACTTTCTGGATTACGGTCCTCGTTATTTCCTTCGAGGCAATAGCGAAGAGCGCCACCGGTATCAACATAGAAACAAAATGTGTGCCAGTGGCTCACCGAGAATGCATCATTGTAATCGATACGGCCAATGAGAAACCTGTATCTTTCGAACCTAGGCTCTTGGCCGTACATTTGGAAAGCCGAGAATGCTCTAACGCCGGGACCAAGCGTCTTAGAATTACGCTCGGACAGGAGAATTACCTTGTCGCTTGGACTGGCCGTCGAGAATATACGTCCTGCTCGCACCGCCTCCATAGCACGGTCTATCTGGGAACTGTCATCCCCGAACGACAAAGCGGCATCCATAGCGCCGCGTGGAGCTCTTACTGCAATATCAAAAGCTGCTGTCTTGCCGACATTTTTAAGAAAGAAATCGTACGTGAACAAAGCACCGCCGTAGACCGGAGAGGCGGGAACTTTAAGTACTGGTTTTGGTGGTTCAATTTCGATCCATGCACGCTCATCGATTCGGAATTGTTCGACCGATTGCCTGAGCGTATTGGACGCGGTTTTGGCAGCATCGGTCGCCGCATTCGCAGCGTCTCTGTTGGCGCAGTACATCTTGATGGTATAGAGCGTATAAACAGCCAACAACAGAATACCGCCCATTTCAAACCAAAACTTAACCTTGTCACGCCAATCCTTCTCTGGCTTGCAAGTAATCTGGTGTTGGCATACGGCTGGTGGCGTGGGAGGAGCGCCACCAGCGCGCGGGATGAGTGGATCGCCGTCCCTTGCGTCTACCTTGGTTTCTGCGCCAGCGTGTGGAGCGGTCTTATTCTCACCAACCGGCTTGGCATCTAATAATGGCTCACCGTTTGGACCGTAAAGAATCGGCTTGGTCGCCTCATCTGGCATCTTCCGTAGATTTCCTTCGCATCGGAGGCGCTTTGACAACCTGCTTAAGCAACTTCTCGAACTTTCGATACCCCAGTGGTTTCTTAGGCGGCGGCTTTTTTTCTTCGACCGCGTTCTTGTCGTTTTGCTCCGACATCACCCCGCCTCCTGGCAGGTCAACACGCTCCACGGCAATCGCTTTCCAGCGATGGAGTTCAGGACCTTCTGGAATCTTTGAGCGTCCGTATCGTGGCGCTCGTTATAGCGGAAGCTTTGTTCGTCGAGATAACGATACAAGTGGAACGGTTCGACGCTCACATACGTGCCGCGAATCGCGCGTTTTAGTAGGCTCCAGAAATTCTCAAGACGGTTCGTGTGAACGTTGCCGTCAACGTAGGCTTCAGCATGGTCGATGACTTTATGTGCGTACTCGGATTCAAGCGCGTTGTAGGATTGCAAAGCATCGGTGTGCAGTTCCGCACCGGGCGCAACGTTCTCGCGGATCTCTTTGTGCAGGTGATGCCGACGGGTGTTCTTCACCACGGACAAGCGGACCCTGCCCGTCTCGCGCTCCAAGAGACCGAACACAACAGCCTTGCCCATTCCGCCCGTGCCGGTAATCTTGCGGGCGCGCTCCGCCTTGTGCATATTCCGCGCTTTGCCGCCGATAAAAGTTTCGTCGGCCTCAATCGTGCCAGTCATTTTGTTGATCGATCCGTGATGCTGCGCGTACCGAATACGATGGAGCATAAACCATGCGGTCTTCTGCGTTACGCCAAGAGCGCGGGCGATCTCGTAAGACGATACGCCGTTCTTGCAATTGGCAAGCATCCACATCGCGCACAGCCATTTATCAAGGCCAATGGCGCTATCTTCAAAAATAGTGCCGACCTTTACGGAGAATTGTTTCCGGCAGGCAAGGCACGTCCACATCAGGCGCGTCTTAAGAAACGACAGCTTTTTACCCTGGCAGCGCGGGCACTCAGGACCATTCGGCCACTTAGCTTTTGAAACAGCTTCGAGGCACGTCAATGGGTTGGAAAAATATCGTATGGCATCCAACAAACCACTCTTATCATTGAAGTTAACCGTTTCCATGAGTCAAGTATACCGCTGGAGGCTGTGTGAGTCAAGTAATTTATTGCCCTAATTTGGGTACCAATATAGTTGACAACTCAATGGCCGCCAGAAAAGTAAAGATGCTTGATGATTGCGACGACTTCTTCGACGCTGCGCCCCGACAATCGTTCGGAGTTGAAGTTCGATTCAATCAAGAATGGGCAAAGGCCATTTGATGACTCTATCTGAACTTCTTCTTCCCTTTCGGGAATCTGTACGAACCAAAGGCCATCGTCGTCAGCGCCCGGACTCTTGGCACGCAGTTGCTCAACGCGAACACCGTGAATCTCCGCCTTCAGCCGCTCAATTATCTGGTCAATGTCACGCGCCACGGTGAGTTGTTCAGGACGGCTTCTTCGCCCGCTTCTTTTCGCTTGCGCGCTTGAGTCGCGCTTCCTTCTTCAGCAGATCCTCTTTCGACACGCTGAGCACGTTGCTCATGCGCTCGGCATCAGTGTTGCCCGGCACCTGTGATGCGGCGTGTGGTTTGTTCATCGGACGATTCGATTTTCGTCATTTGGCTTAAAATCCACCCTGCGGGCGATAGCCCGGGCGCGCGCGGACGCGATACTTCTTGCCGATGTCGGTGACGATTTCGACATTAATCTTGCGGAAGCCTTCGTTCGGGTTGGGCTGCGGATAATACGTAATGGTGTAGCTGTTGCCCAAATCCTCGCGAATGGATTCGAAAGCCTCCACCTGCTTCTGCCAGGTCTTGGCGAAATAGGCTTTGCCGCCGGTGCGCGTGGAAATGCGTTTGAAGACATTGCTCGACATCGGGTCCTTGGTCACGTCGTTGGTGGAGATCACGTAAATCGGGATACCGTCGTCTTCAGCCACCGCGCGGACATCGTCGGGAGCGATGAGGCTGGCGTTATCCGGGCCGTTCGAAAACACGATGATCACTTTGCGACCGGGCACTTTGGCGGCATCGCGCAAGGTGAGCAGCAGGCCGTTGTAGAGCGCGGCATCGTCGCCGGCCACGGCTTTGCGCAGGCCAAAGATGGCATCGTTGCGGTCGTGCGTCAGCGGCGCGGGCCGCGACAGATTGCGGCTGAATGTATAGACCGCCACCGAATCCGATTTGTCCAGACCGCGCACGAAATCCGCGATGGCGTCCGAAGCGTAGACGAATCCGCGATACATATAATTGCTGGTATCGAAGAGCACGAAAACGTTGGTGCCGACGAATGAGTCCGGACGCACTTCGGAACCCGCGCCATCCAACTGCGTGCCCACCTCCGCCGATACCGCGAGCGGCCGCGTGCTCCCGTTTTCCAGCACCTGTACCGGCGGCTTGTTGCCTTCGCCGAAAGTATTAATTTTTTGCGCGATGTTGTCTTCGGTCAAACGAAAATCGCTGGGCTTCAGCCCGTTGATGTAGTGACCCTTGCTATCGGTGACGGTGAAACTCAGGACCACCATGTCCACCTTCACTCGGAAAGTAGGCCGCTGTTCCTGAGCCCGCAGATTTGAAGAAAACAAAGCCAGCGATCCCGCCAGCATCGCCACCGCGCCACTGGCGACGGAAGCCCCTATGAGTATTCGACGATTGATCAAGCCTGCCCTCCGAAATACTAAAACCCACTCGACGCCGTCACCCGCTTGCGCGATTTCTCGCGCGCTTCATCGCCCACCAGCCGGAGCGAACGCAGCAGCGCCGGCCAGTCTTCCAGATTGGTGGCGAAAATTCGCTCCACGGTCTGGCGGGTCCAATCGGGAACCAAAACATTCAACTCGGCGGGCGATAGATACAACTGGTCCGCCAGGGCGGCGTAATACAGCAGATTGGACTCCCAGCTCTCGGCCAGTATCCGGCTGGAATAACCCATCAAGGTCGGAAACGTTCGCAGGCCGAGCAATTCGGGTGAGTACGAATTAGCCAACGTCGGCTTCGGCGTGCCGAAAGATCGCGAAATGGTTTCGTAATTCAACTGCCGCGGCGACTCGGCGGCTTCCCGGCGAATCTCAACCGCCAGCGGAGCATCGGATTTATCCGCGGACAAAATATCTCTGGCGACGGCGAACAGTTCCGAAGGCATCACATTATCGAGCGCGGCTTTCACGCGCCCTTGTTCCAGCAACTCGCGTACGTGGGCCACGCGGGCAGGCATAGCGTATTGGCCCAGCGCATCCAAAACCATCTGGCTGCGCTCCGGATTGAGCGCGGCTTCGGCCAGCATGGTTTCTGAGTAATCCATGTGCAGCGCCACCCAGTGCAATTGAGGGGGCGTGACGTTCCACCAGCGCGGGACGGTAGCGCTGAGAAGCAGCTGCGGAACCAGGTCGCCCCATATGAGCGCCTGCTCGCGCGAGGGAATCAGGAAGTTTTGTTCGGCGTCCGCCAGGGCATAAGGAAGGCTGACTAGCGAACCCACCAGCTTTCCGCCGGCGCTCGATGGCCAGCCGCTTCCCAGCACTGCGGTGTCTTTCCACGCGCCGTTGTTCCCCTCCGCGCCGACGAAATCGTGGCTGCGGACGAAGAGCCGATTGGCGTATAGCACTTGCGCACCAGGCGGCGCGTAGTGAATGTAATTCAGGCCCATTAAAGTGTCGCGCAGAAAAGGAGCCATCAGCGCCCGAATCTCATCCAGCTTCTTGGGGTCGGTACCCGCTCGCTCGATGAACGCGCGCAAGGTGAGCTTTCTTTCCGCTTCGATGTGCTTCTCCGGCCAGAAGCCGAAACTGAGCGCGTTTCTTTCGGCGCCGCTTAGCGAGTTGCGTGGAAGCTGGATCTCTGAGATCCGCGCTGCGGTCTTGGTGATGAGCGCGTTGTTCGCCTTTTCGCCTTTGGCCAGGCTCTCCAGTTGATCCACCAGATCGAAAATCGAGGACAGCGAGATCAGCCGCTGCGCCTCGAAGATCCGAATCATGTCCTCGATCAATTGGTTGTGGATGTCGGAGGTATCGGGCAACGAAGTTCCCGCCAGCAGGTCGAACATGCGATCCTGCGCGGAGGCGTCCGACGGCGAGTTGGTGGCCCGCAGCAGGGTCTGGACGCCCTGCCGGCCTCCATCGAACACATCGCCGTCGTTCTTCACTTTGGCGAAAGGCGTGAGAATTGCCGCCAGCTGGCGATCCTGATCGGTGGATGCGATGGAGCCTTGCCTGCCGAATATTTGCCACAGCCCAACCAGCGATTGCAGGGTGCCGGCGGCGTCCGAGCGCAGCCCCAGATCGTGAATCTGATTCACCGCGGTGGCGGTGTCGAGGAATTGGTTGATGGTTGCGTTCGACACATCGGATGCTTCGGCAAAAATGGGATATTGCGCTCCGAAGGAACGGAACTCCCGCGCCATGCGATCCGCGGTCTTGGCATCGAGCGGCGTCGCGCGGTGGCGATCCACGTCGCTGAGCGCCATGAAAATCTTTAACGGCTCATTCTCGGCCGCCTTGCGGCACAACCCGAACAGCGCCTCGATGACATCGTCGGGGTCCTTCCAGCTGGCCGCGTCGCGGCTCAGCTTGGCGTCGTATTTACCGCTGCCGGAAGGATGTTCGATGAACAAAGTGCGCCACACGTCCAGGCTTCCCGGGATGTGTGGCTTGCCATTTGGATCCAAACGCAGCCGCGCTGTCAGCAGCATCATGTCGGTGTTGGAACGGAACACCGGGCGAGCGGGACCGGGACTGGTCACTTTTCCGCGAATGGCCCCATAAAAGCGTTTCAAGCGCTCCGGCTCGGTGAGATAATTCTGAACCGGGCCGTTCGTTGGATTGTTAGAGATTCGAGAGAGCGCGTCGAAATAGCTAGCCATCCAGCCGTCGTCCCGCGTAATCAAGCGTTCGAAGAACGCACCCGGCTTGTCCGGCGCGGCTCCCACTAGCTCCGCCCAGGCTCTCTCGGAGCGCGCGCCGCCCGGCGTCACCGCTCTGCCATTTCGCACCTGGAACATGCCGCCGTAAAAGTCCAGAACGTGCGCATAAGCGCGTATTTTTTGCACCGTGGCGCCCTTGCGCAGCTCTTCAGACGCGGTGGGGTCCAGCTTCGATAACGCCAGATACAACCGGCAAAGGGAAGGATCGCCGAGAAAAGTGTCGATGAAATCGGCGCCTTGGCGGTCCTTGGTGGAAACCCAATAGTCCTGAGCGTACAGAATCGGAACTTGAGTCGGCTTGAAATCGTACTCGAAGGGCCGGTTGGTGCGGAGACGCTGTTCCAGTTCGGCCAGCGGAAAGCCGGAATCGATGGTCAGGAAAGCGCGGGAGGCATTGAGCGTTTCCAGGACCACTTCGCTGCCGCAGCCGCCGCGCATGCGATATCCGAGCACGCGCAGCAGTTCGCCGGTTTGCGTGGAATCGCAAGTCTCCACCTTGATTACCCCGCTCGAATCCGCCAGTTTTTCCAGTTCCCGAGCTTGCGAAAGATAGCGCACCACCAGCTTCAAATACTCCGTCTGCTCCAGCACGTCGTTACTGCCGGCGGCTTGATAGCCGTTGGTGACCACATTGCGCGCCAAGGCGGGTAGCACGTCGTCGGGGCTGATTTCGGGGGCCAGAGCGGCCATGCGCGAGAAGGAACGCAGCGGGCCAGGGATGGCGATGGTTTGCGTTTTCAAGGCGGGAATCGCCGAAATCGGCGGGAGTTGGAAGTCGCGGCCCCCGGCGCTCCGGTATTGTTCCAGATGCCGTTCGGCGCCATCCCGATCGCCCGCGATCAGGGCCAGAACCACCATGCGGCGCGCGGCCATCTGACGTTGCTCGCCGCGTGCCGTCTCCCAAACTTTTTCGTAGGCCTGAACGGCCTCGGGCTCGCGATGGCGATCCAGAAACTGGGCGTAGGCCAGCTTGGCGTCCGCTCCGCCCGTTTGCGCCGCATGCTGCAGGTAATCGCGAGCTTCGGTCGCCTCGCCTTTGCTTTCCAGCTGCCAGGCGCGGCCTGCAAAGTCCTCGGCCGCCCCAATGCCAGTGCAAAAAAGAGAACCAATACCAAACAGAGAAATGAATGCCGTTACGGAGGCTTTCATGGAGGGTGTGTTCCTTTCCCGTCCCGCTCTTGGCTAACTACTCTAGCACTGGGAACGGGGGGCGCGCTTGGCGGGCCTTAGCTGGATTTCGTGCGTGGCAGCCACCTCGGCGGCGCGCTAGCATGTGAGTGTGAAATTGGGCCTGAATGTGGCTATTTTTTTGCTCCCCATGGCGGGCTGGGCGACGGCGGCGCGAATTCCTTCCGGTACTCCAATCCAGATCCGGCTGACCAAGGAAGTGAACACCTCCACAGCCAAGGTCGGCGATCCGTTTCAAGCGCTGGTGATCGCGCCGGTGGTCGCAAATGGCGCGGTGGCCATGGCAGCGGGCGTCACCGTGACGGGGCACGTCAAGGAAGTGACCGCCGCCGTGAATCCGGACGATCAGGCGGTGCTGGCGCTGGCCTTCGATGAGATTCACGATGCCAGCGGAAAAAAGGCCAGCATCGCCGCCAAGCCCACCGCCCTCGACAATGCGCGCGAGACGCTGGACGCCGACGGCCGCATTCAGGGCATCATCGCTTCTAAGACGGGTTCCGGACGGTTGGATCAGGGCATCAACAAGGTCTCTGAGAAGTACCCCTCCTTCGCGGAACTCCTGGGAACAGTAAAACAGGCTGTGCTGAAGGGCGTGGATGCCAATATCGATTACAAACCCGGCGTGGAAATGACCATCGCGCTGACCAAGCCGCTCGAATGGACCGGCGTCGTCAAAGGTCCCGACATCGCTTCTATTGAACCCCAGGACCAACTGTTTCGCCTGGCGAACAGCGAGCCATTTCGGACTGCCACGGAGAAAGATCAAACTGCTTCCGATATCACGAACCTCATGTTCTTGGCCAGCCGCCAGCAGATCGAAGACGCCTTTCAGAAGGCCGGCTGGTCCCAGGCCGCGCAGCTCAACGATCAATCGAAGCTGGAAACCTTCCGGGCCATGGCGGAGATGCGCGGTTATCGGGAAGCCCCCGTTTCCGTGTTGCTGTTGGATGGCCGGGTTCCCGACTTGGTTTTTGAAAAAATCAACGACACGTTTGCGGCGCGGCATCACTTGCGAATCTGGCAGCGCCCCGGCCTCTTCAATGGCAAACAGATCTGGGTGTGTTCGGCGACGCATGATACCGGTATCAGCTTTTCCGACGCCAGCCGCACGTTCATCCATAAGATCGATCCGCAAATCGATCTGGAGCGCGCCAAGGTGGTCAACGATCTGCTGCTGACCGATCTGGTGCGAGGGCTCGCGCTGGTGGAGCGAAGCGCTTTGCCGCAAGAAATGTTCAATGCGACGGGCGACGCGCTCAAGACCGACGGCGCGATGGCGGTGGTCAGTTTCTAGCCGCCCTCCTCTATAATTGGGTCTTGACCGAAAAGACCCGGGTTTTCAAATACTACGATCTACTGGCCAGCATCTTCATCGTGGTGCTGGTGATTTCCAATCTGGTGGGGCAGAAGATCTGTGCGTTTGGTCCGTTCCGGGTCAGCGGCGCGCAACTGCTGTTTCCCATCACCTACATCTTCGGCGACATATTTACGGAGGTGTATGGCTATGGCGGTTCGCGGCGCATCATCTGGATCGGGTTCCTGGCGAATGCGCTGATGGCTGGCTTGGGCAATCTGATTGTCGCCTTGCCCGCCGCGCCCGAATGGAAGAATCAGGAGGCGTTCGCCATCGTGTTTCATCAGGTGCCCAGGCTGGTGCTTGCCAGCTTGATCGCGTACTGGTGCGGCGAGTTCGCCAATTCTTTCACGCTGGCCAAAATGAAACTGATCACCAAGGGGCGTTATCTGTGGACGCGTACCGTCGGCTCCACTGTGGTGGGACAGGCTGTCGACACTGTCATTCTGGTGCTCATTGCGTTCACCGGCGAAGTGACCAGCGGTGGCATTTGGCGGCTGATTCTGTCGGCATATCTGTTCAAAGTGGCGTATGAAGTGATCGCGACGCCCGCTACGTATGCCATCGTTGGATTCCTGAAACGCACCGAGGGCATCGATACCTTCGACTACAAGACCCGCTTCACGCCGTTCTCCACGCAAATCTAGTCCTTATGAGGTTCGGAGCGCACAGCGCGGTCCGCGGTCCGATGGGACAACAAAAACTCGGGGCCTCGCTGCGTTGTGCGCGATGTCAGCTAGGAGCGCACAGCGCGGGGCGCTCTCACATAGCCGAAACGAAAGCTGGCGGCCCGCTGCGTTGTGCGCGATGTCAAAACGAAGTCGCACGGGCCGCCAAGGTTTTTGAAAAACCGCAGCCCGTGCGCTTCCGCCATCACCCAAGCCAAGCGTATGCCCGGAAGATGCCGTCTTCGATCGCGCAGCTCTTCAACTGCTGGAAACGGAAAGGGAAATAAATCGGTGATTGCGGCGAACTTGGGATTAGACGTCTTTGAACAACTCTTGCGCCGATATTTCGAAATCGAATTCAGGCAGCCGTAAGCTCGGATATTGGAGCAGGCCGGCTTCGGAGTACTCGTACAGGCGCTTCAACTCAGGATCGACGAGCCAGACGTGCGGAACACCCCAGCGGCGGTAGTCTTCCAGGCGATGCGTCAATTTGCCGTACCGGTCGTCCGGCGAGATGATCTCAACCACCACAAGCGCCGGGCTGGTTGCGTAACGGCCTTCGGGCCGCGCGCCGCGGAAGACAGCAAAATCGATTACTCGAAAGAGCCGCGGCTCAATTTGAGCCCTTACTTCGGTAATTATAGCCAGAGGGGTACGCTTTGAAAGCGCCGCGAACAGAACTGCTAGCAGCGCTTGAATTTGACCGTGAAGTGGTGTTGGCAAAGCTCTTCCGACGACCTCCCCGTCCACGTAATCCGGTTCGGGGCGGTCTTCGAACACCAGGTCGAGGTATTCTTCCACGCCGATCTGCGATCTTGCCAGCACTTGTCTTATCATACTGCCGTCCCCGGCCCCACCCGCACGCTCAAACGTTGCAACTTGAAAATGTTTGACAACCATGCTATGTCTACATACTGTGGGAGGTTGTCGCCATGGCTACAACGGTCTGGAAAGGGCATCTCACTTTCGGCCTCGTTTCGTTTCCCGTGAAGCTGTTTACCGCCGCTCGCAGCGAAGGCATCAGCTTTAACCAATTGCACAAGTCCGACAACTCGCGGATCAAACAGGTGATCTACTGCCAGTCGGAAGATAAACCCATTCCGCGCAGCGAGATCGTCAAGGGCTACGAGTACGAGAAGGACCGCTACGTCGTAATCGAAGACGAGGATATCAAGAAGATGGCGCCATCCACCGCCAAGGTGATGGAGATCCTCGAATTCGTAAAATCCGCCGAGGTGGACCCCATCTATTTCGAAAGCTCCTACTACATGGCGCCGGATGAAGCCGGGCAGAAACCCTACGCGCTGCTGTACGACACGCTGAAGCGCACCGGTTACGTCGGCGTGGCGAAGATCGCCATGCACAATCGCGAGCACATCGTCATTTTCCGGCCCGGCCCTCACGGCCTGCTGATGCACACCATGTATTACGCCAACGAGGTGCGGCGCGTGGAAGAATTTCGCACCGATACCGGCCTGGTGAAGGACCAGGAGTTAAAACTGGCCGAGATGCTGGTGGAATCGCTGGCGGCGCCGTTTGAGCCGCAGAAATATCACGACACCTATCTGGACAATTTACAGAAGCTGATCGACGCCAAGATCAAGGGCCAGGAAGTGGTGACTCCGCCCAGCGCCGAGCCAGCCAAGGTGATCGACATCATGGAGGCGCTGAAGCAGAGCCTGGCGGCTGCCAAGAAGCCGCCCGCATCGGTGGAAACATTGAACGCCGAACCGGAGAAGAAAGCCGGCGGGAAGAAAAGAAGCGCGCGCGGTTAGGGCAGGGCGGTTCGCACAGCCTTGGCCTGATACTCCTTCAACTCATCCTGCAGCCACTGGCGCAGCCGCGATGGGGGATCGCCCGGCTTGGTGGGCGGCGTGACGGCTAACCCTCGCTGCGCGGCATCCACCGCCTTGGGGTAGTTTTCGTTTAACGCGTAAGCTTCCGCTAAATACCCCAGCGCGCCGGGATTTTTGCCCGAGGCGAGTTGATCTGCCCGCACCGCAAAGCGGAGCGCCGCCGGATAATCGCGCAACGACGGTACTCCGGTTTCGGCGACACTGCGAACCGCTTCGATCAATTGCTGCGGCGTCGCACCCGGGCTGTCGCCGATCTTGCGGAAATACGCCACGCTCAATTGCGCGTAGGGCGCGGCCTCCGCTTTTCGCCCAGCCTGCCATAACAAATTCGCCACTCGCCCCTGCAACTCAGCCCGGAGCAGCGGATAAATTGCGTTCGCGGTATCGCGCTTCACGATGACATCCAGAATGCCGACCGCGGTCTGCAGATTCTTCAGCGCCTCCGGGGCATTCCCTGCATACCCGTTCACCAGGCCAATGGACCGATACAGATCCACCCGCCGGTATTCGGCCCCCACGTTCTGCGGATCGGCCGCGGCCTGCGCGTCCAGGATGGGCCGCGCCTCTTCCAGATTCGCCAGAGAATGTTTGAAGTCGCCCAACTGGCCCTGGCCCCATCCGAGCAACACCAGCAACCGCGCGCGATGCTGTTGCGCTTCCACGCTTTCGCGCTCGCGATCCGGCAGACGCGCCAAAAGTCCCAACGCGGCCGAATAGGCCTGGATTCCTTTTTGAGGATCAGGCGTGGTTTCGATCCTTCCGATATATTCGTAGGACTCGGCGAGCGTTTGGATGGTTTGCGGACTGGCGGAGTCAATGCGCAGCGCGGCATCCAGTAGGCTCACCGATTTGTTCAGGTAGCCGAGCGGCGCGGCTGCGTCGAAAGTGATGTATCCGCTTTTTTCGCTCAGCAGCTTGCCATAGGTTTGCCAGCCGCGTCCTGCGTCCTGCAGGCTGCGAAGGTCGCGTGGATTGGCGGCGGCGATGCGATCGAACGTCTCCGCCGATTTTTGCAGCCAGCCGAACGCTTCCCGGTATTGTCCGGTTGCCGATAGCGCTCCTCCGAGATGCTCTTCGATGGACCCGAGCGTCCGTAACGCGGCGATGTTCTCGGGATGTTCACGCACCAGTGGCTCCACGATCCCGAGCGCCTTGCGATCGCTCTCAATGGCTTTGGCATTGTTGCCCAGCGTGTCGCCCACCCCGAACTTGCCCCCAAGAATCGTGCCCAGCCGAAGATAGCCATTGCCCAGCTCCAGCCGCAACGCCGGATCGCCGCTCCTGATCGCGGCCAGCCGGTCTAGATATTCGAGCGACCGCCGGGCCATGTCGGCCTGCACCGGCATTGCGCCGGGAACCTTGCCCACCGAATCGTAAAGATCGAACAGTAAGTAATTGGCCAACCGGCGCGCGTCGTTAAAACGCTGTTCGGCGTTCGCCCGTTCCTCGCGCGCGACGTGCGCCTGCCAAAGCGTACCCGCGACGCCCGCCGCGAGCGACAGCAGCAACACGGCCGCAGCGGAAACCGCCAGGCGATTGCGCCGCACAAACTTTCTCGCGACATACCACCAAGTGGCTTGCACCGCGATAACTGGCTGGCCATTCAAATAGCGCCCGATGTCGTCGGCCAGTTGCGCGGCCGAAGCGTAACGCTCTTCGGGATTCTTGGCGAGCGCCTTCAGCGTGATCCCGTCCAGGTCGGCGTCCAGCGCTTCCCCTCGTATCGACGCGGCGGCCACGCTCGGAGGCGGAACATCTTTTTGAGTCACAGCCTCTATCAACGCCGCCGGGCTGAACTTGGAATCATCGAACGGACGCCGGCCAGCCAGCAGTTCGTACAGCACCACGCCCAACGAATAGATGTCGCTCGCCACCGTGGCCGGCTGCCCGCACAGAATTTCGGGACTGGCGTACATCGGCGTCAGAAAAAGATTCGCCGTCGCGGTCTGCTCCAGTCCCGCTTCGGCGTCGATCAGTTTGGCAATGCCGAAATCCAGGAGTTTCGGCTCGCCGTCCGCCGTCACCAGAATGTTAGCGGGCTTCAAATCGCGATGCACCACGAAATATTGATGGGCTGCGGTGACGGCGGCGCACACCTTGAGAAACAATCTCAATCGTTCAGGAACGGACAGGCGGCGCTCGTCGCAATAGCGGTCCAGGCGAACGCCTTCCACGTACTCCATCACCAGGAACGGCTCGCCTTGCGAACTCATCCCACCATCCATTAATCGGGCGATGTTGGGATGCTCCAGACGGGCCAGCAACTCGCGCTCACGCCGAAAGCGATGCACCGAATCCGGCGCGGCCAGATAGGGAGACAGTATCTTCAGAGCGGCCTGCTGCTCATGCTGGCCGTCGGCCCGGCGAGCCAGCCAAACCTCGCCCATTCCTCCGCGCGCCAGCAGGCGGATGGTTTGCCAGGCTCCAAAGCGTCTGCCGGCTGAGGCGGCGCGGGCTTCGGCGTTCGCGGCGCGCTCGTCATCGGAGGCGCGAACCATTCGTTCCGCTTCACTCCGCAGCCAGCCGTTGCCGCCGCATCTATCTTCCAGCACCCGCCGGCGACTCTCTTCGTCCAGCGGACAAAGTTCGTCGAAGATCTCTTCCAGCCGCACCCAATCGTCAGTCATGCACTTTCGGAATGAAGCCTATCGTAAAGCCAGGCGCGGGCGAAGCGCAAATGCCTTTCGATGGTGGCGTCCGACACCCCGCGCAACTCGCAGATTTCCGGTATCGTGCAGCCCATCAGGTAGCGCAGTTCCACCAGCCGGACTTTGTCGCCGTCCAACTGTTCCAGCTCATCCAGTGCGCGATCCAGATCCAGCATGTCCTGGCCGCGAACGTCGATCCAGCTCAGATCGTCGGACATCGGCACGCGGCGCTGGCTGCCCTCGCGTTTTTGCGCCAGGCGCAGACGAGCCTGGTCAATCAGAATGCGGCGCAGTTCCGTCGCCACCACCGAGAAAAAATGGTTGCGGTCCCGCCATTCGATGCGCTCCAGCTTGCGCAGCCTCAGGTACGCCTCATTCACCAGCGCGGCCGGCTCTGTGGCTACACGCTCCTGTGCGGCGAACCCCGCAGCAATCGCGAGCATCCGCTGATGCGCCCACGCGATCACCAGATCGTATGCGTGCGCGTCTCCGGCCTGCCAGCGGCGCAGCAGCGTCGTGATATCGGTCTCCGGATTGACCTCCGGCATAAAGCACATTATCGTCTTAGAAAGGCCGGGGCTGCATGAGGGTGTTGGAACCTCTCTCACGCCTTTTTCGATATGACACGTTATCCGCGATACGCCTGGTATCCCACGCTGTTCCTCCTCCTCGCTCCGCTCGTTTCGGCCGGCCCCACGGTCTCCATCCCATTCGTTTTCGAGCAAAACGCCGGGCAGGTGGACGCCCAGGTCCGCTATTTCGGAAGGATGCAGCGTGCGGCGTTGTGGCTGGTGGATTCGGGCGCGGTTTTGAGCATCGAGCGGAAGAACAGCCGTGCCGTGCTGCGGATGAAACTGGAAGGTGCGCGGCCGCATCCGCCCATCGAAGGCACCGAGGCGCTGCCGGGGAAGGCCAACTACTTCGTCGGGAACGAGCCCGCGAAGTGGAATAACGATATCGCGGAGTTTGGAGCCGTCCGATATCGGGACGTGTATCCCGGCGCCGATCTGGTGTTCCGTGCTACGGCGCAGACCATCGAATACGACTGGATTGTCGCGCCCGGCGCCGATCCGCGCCGAATCAAAATGTCGTTTCAGGGAGCGAGCGAAATTCACATCGAAAAATCGGGCGATCTGGTGCTGCGGATTTCAGACGTCGAGGTGCGCGAGAAGCGCCCCCGCATCTTTCAGGACAGCCCCCAAGACCGCAAAGAAATCGACGGTCGATTTGTCCGCCGTGGACGCACCATTGGGTTCGAAATTGCCGATTACGACCGGTCACGCACCCTGACCATCGACCCCGTTCTCACCTACGCGACGCATTTAGGCGGCTCGGGAAATACACTGAACCAACTGGGCGATTATGCCGCGGCCGTCGCCGTGGACAAGCAGGGGAACGTCCTGGTGGTGGGCACCACATTTTCGACCAACTTTCCGACTAAGAACGGGCTGTACCAGGACCAAGCCTCAATCGACAACGCGTTTATCACCAAGCTGAACCCGGCCGGCTCGATCGGCTCTTCCATCGTCTGGTCCACCTACCTGGGAGGAAACATAACCACCCAAGCGGACGGTGTGGCGGTGGATTCGCAGGGTAGCGTCTACGTCACGGGCGACACGCGAGCCACCAATTTTCCACTGCTGAATGCGTTTCAGACCACCATCAATACCGATCCCATTTGTACGCTTTCTAATACAGTAAAGGCGTCGTGCGTGAAGGTGTTCGCGACGAAATTCTCGTCCGGCGGCGATCAGCTTCTGTACTCCACTTATCTGGGCGGAACCACCGGCGAGGATCAAGGCATCAGCATCGCGGTGGACAACACCGGCAGCGCGTGGATTACCGGCTACACGCAATCCATCGATTTTCCGCTCGCCCGGAACTATATCCAAACCGGTCTTCACGGGCAACAAGCCGGGTTTGTGAGCAAGGTGAGCCCGGATGGTTCGCAACTGGTGTACTCCACCTACCTGGGCGGCAACAATGTCGACTATCTTGCCGCTATCACGGTGGACAGCGCGGATAATGCCTATGTTGCCGGATGGAGCTCGTCCACCAGTTTTCCGGTGGTGAATGCCTACCAGGCCGCACTCCCCAACAGTGTCCGGGCCGGAGTTGTGGCCAAGATCAATGCGAATGTCTCGCCCTCTTTGATCTATTCCACCTTTCTGGGCGGCACCGTGGACGGCGGGCTGCTCAACGCGATTGCGGTGGATAGCAAAGGCGACATTTTCGTTGGAGGACGGACCGCGTCCGCCACGTTTCCGGTAACCGCCAACGCCGTACAGACTGCCGCCGCGCTGAGCGCCTTGGGGATCTCGGGCACCGGCGCCATCGTCGCCGAGCTCAATCCCGCCGAGCAGGCCGCCGCGCAACTGGAGTACTCAACGTTTCTGACCGGCGGTTATCTCGATCAGGTGAACGCGATCCAACTGGGCCAAAACGGGCAAATCGTCGTCGCCGGCTTCACGCAGTCCTTCGTTTTCCCTACTACCTCGGACGCTTTCCAGCCGGACTACGCGGGTTTTGTCATCGATGGCATTCCGTCCAGCAAGGCGTTTTTGTCCATCATCGATCCCACCGTCGCGGGCATGAACGGCTTGCTCTATTCCACGCTTTACGGCGGCTCTTATAGCGAGGACGCAATGGCCATGGCGCTGGACCCCACCGGCACCGTCGCAACCATGGTGGGAAGCGCCACTTCACCGGATCTGTTCGTCACCGCAAGCGCCTACCAGCCGAAGCTGAGCTCGACATACGGCGATGCCTTTATTGCGACGTTCTACCTTGCGCAATCCGGGCCCGTGGTGGCCAGCATGGTGAACGCCGCCAGCTTCGCCAAGGCGAACCACAACTTCGCTCCCGGCGAAATCGTGACTTTGTTCGGATCCAGCTTAGGCCCGAAAATGCTGGCCGGCGCGGAACTGGACGCGACGGGACATTTGGCCACCACTTTGGCCGGTTGCCAGTTCCTGGTAAACGGAACGCCCGCGCCATTGGTCTACGTGCAGGCCGATCAAGTGTCCGCAATTCTGCCTTATGAGCTCACGCCGCAGATTGGCGGCAATTTGGAAAACTACGCCCAGATGATGTGCAATGGCATGCCGGGCAATGTCATCGAATTCTCGGTGGCGGCGGCCGATCCCGCCATTTTCTCGGCCACGCAAACCGGACAGGGGCAAGCAGCGGTCCTGAACCAGGATGGATCGTATAACTCCGCGTCCAACCCGGCGGCCGCTGGATCCATCGTGCAGATTTTCGCCACCGGAGAAGGTGTTCTCACGCCCGCCGGGCAGGACGGCCGCATCGAGAATGGACCCGTTGCCAGCATCCCAGTTCCGGCTCTTCCCGTGACCGTGACTTTCGGTACAACCCCGTCGCCCAACATCACCTATGCGGGAGTTGCGCCGGGCGAAGTGGACGGGCTTTTGCAAATCGATGCTCAATTGCCCGCGGGGCTCACGCCCGGCAATGTTCCCATCGTCTTGAATATTGGCAAATACGCCAGCCCGCAAGGCTTGACGATTGCTGTGCAGTAGCTACTTGCCCACCAAATGCTGCAGGTCCTTGTTGTTCTCCTGGCAGATGTACTCCATCAGTTCCTGATTGGGTTCCCAGGTGGCTGTGGTCACGACGGTCCACGGCTTGGTGTAGTAATCGGGATCGTCGATGGTGGCTTCTAAGCGCAGCGTGTTCGCATCGGGACGCGTGAACTTCTCGGTGACGTGCAGCTTCTCGCCGTGCGGATGGCCGGCCGCGTCCAGCCACGTTCGATCGTTAAAACCGATGCTGTCCACCACCAGCGTGTCGCCCTCCCAATGACCCACTGAATACCCCAGGTAATTCGGATTTGGATCCACCGGCTGTTTCCGTCCGTCCATCCAGATGATGCGCCACACGTGCGCGCCGCCTTCATAGATGAAAAGAATGCGGTCGGGCAGTTGGAAAATCTCGGTCGGATAGGGCGTGTACATCATGCGAGGAACACCGGGCGGAAGGCAGAAACCTTCCGGATCGTCCTTGGAGTGAGTGGCGGTGCGTTCGTCGAAAACCTTTTGGCCGAGCGCGTTGAACGGCACCACCACGGGCTTGCCATCGCCTCCGCAACCCTGCTTCTGCATGTCGATGATGTAGGGCACTCGCCACATGCCTTTCGCCAAGCCGCCGAAGTCCGGCTTGCCTGCGTTGACGCCGTAATAGGGATTGTCGGGCAGCCTGGGCGCTGGCCCGGGAGGCGGCCCCGCCGGACGCCCGCGAAACGCGTTGGGACCGCCGCCGGCCTGACAGGGATTTCCAAACCCTCGGCCCGGCGCCTGGCCGAACGCCGGAACGAGCGAAAATGCAGCGACCACGGCCGCGGTTGCGAACGAAGCAAGAATGCGATCCATCACCCTGCGATCTTCCCGCATTCCTTGACTGGAAGGCAAGTCTGCTATATCACCGTACCCTATTTGGTTGCGACGTCCCAATGCTCGGCGATCTTGCCGTTGTCGATGCGGAACATATCGAACCAGGTGGTGGTGTACTTTTGCCCCTTATTCGCGGGGTCGGGCATCTCGCGCACAAAGGACAACGTGACGAAGTTACCTTCCGCCTGAATCGCCACCAAGCCAGGAACCGTGTCCGCGATCGGTTGCGGTCCGCCCAGCTTGGTGAAATATGCCTTGAAGCCTGCGATTCCGGTATCGGCATTGGGATTGTGCTGGATGTAGTCATCCTTCATGTATTTCTCGGCTTCATCCAAATGTCGCGCGCGGAGCACCACGCGGAAAAAGTCGTAGCACAGCTTTTTGTTAGCGGCGAGCTTGGGATCTTTGCTCTTCAACAGCGCCGCCTGGTCGGGGGCCGGAACAACCGGAAGAGCGGCGAAAACGGGAGTCGCGAACAGAGCGAGCGTAAGAGCGTAACGGAGTCGAGTCATATCGGAGAGTTTATAGCAATTTGGAGGGTAGTGTCCTAACTTGAAATCGACACCCAATTGTGTCTCCATCGCAGTTGTGATAATGCCGCGAATCCATTCAGAGACGGTTTTCTGACTCGCCCTGGCTGCCGATTCTATCCGCCTCACGTCTTGAGCGTTGAAACGGATTGGCACAATCTGGCCCTTCGCCTCACCCTTTGGAAGCTTGGGGCGTCCGATCTTTGGCTTAGTTTGCTTTGCCATTCAATTAGTGTATTACAGAAACTATAGCTAGCCAATCGTTTTTGTGTTACAATATCTTCGATAGGCCATTGGAGCGTCAGGGGCACAGGACACCGCGAGGGCTCCCAGAAGCAAAGGTGGGCATTAAAAAGGGGCCTCGAGGACTTCGGAAATGACTGTAGAGGGACTGAAAACCGCATTCGATTGGATTACTGTCATTCTCCTGTTTCTGACATTTGCGGCTGGCGCAGGAGTGCTGATCACCGGAAACATCATTAACGAACGACAATCGAAACAACTCAAGCAGTTCGATAAAGACCTCCGTGACAAAGACGTGAAAATAGCAGAGGCTCAGCGTGACGCTGCGGATGCCAACACAAAGGCCGAAGGCTTCCGTCTCGACATAGCCAAAGCAAACGAGTCAGCGGCGCAAGCACAGGCACAGGTAGCTGATGCAACTGCTGAAGCAGCGAAAGCCAATCTGGAACTGGCAAGGATTCGAACACCCCGAACGATACCCCGAGGCAAGGAAGCAGTGTTGAGTGCTGAACTGGGGGTCTTTTCCGGGCAGGAGTTCGCCGCATACACGTTCCAAGACCAAGAGTCTATGGATTTGGCCAATGCCGTGGGGAGAATTCTGCTGGGCGCGTCCTGGAAGTTAGAGACTCCAGAGTCGGACATTGTGATTGGACGACTGGGCACCACACCGATATCAGGTGTGCAAATCCAGATCGCGCCCGAATCCAGCGGCCCCGTGCGATCTGCCGCAGATGCGCTTGCGCGGGCATTAAAGGCGGAAGGTATAGACTCCGCCGTAGATTCCCGCAACCCGGCACGAGCCAAGACTCCCAAAACGATACACGTTTTGATTGGTAAAAAGCCTACGTGAGCCCTCGCCGGCCAAATTAGGACACCACGGTGCGGAGGAAGGGGATTGACAAGTGCCCAGTGCCCGGTTTAATATGTCGATATGCGACATGTCGTAACGCAGGATGATCCCGAAACAAAGCCCCTCACTGAGCCCGTGCTGCTCATCTTGACCAGCCTCGCGGCTCATCCCCGCCACGGATACGCGTTGATCAAGGATATTCAGCTCTTGAGCGGCGGCCGCGTGCGGATGAGCACCGGCACGCTGTTCGGCGCCTTGCGGCGATTGCTCGAAGATGGCTGGATTGAGCGCTTCGAGCAGGAAGACACCTCGCGCCAGAAGCAGGCCTATCGGCTGACCGCGGCCGGCCGCCGGCAACTGCAGGTGGAGCTTCAGCGGATGCAAGAGTTGACTCGCGCCGGATTCGCGCGCCTGAAGGCAGCGGAGGCAATATGAAACGCGCTTTTCGATTTTGTTTGCTTTTGTACCCGCGCAGCCACCGCGATCGATTCGCCGAAGAGATGCTGAACGTCTTCGAAGAAGCATCCGCCGAGCACCAAGAGCAGGGGCGGGGCTGGTATGTTCGCTTCGCGTTTAAGGAGGTGGCCGGTCTGATCGCGGGCGCGGCGCAAGCCTGGCTGGATCAAGGGCACGCAACTCCCGCTCCGGCCCACACCACGGCGTGCGGCTGGCTGCCCCAAGACCTGGCCGACGCACAACAGCGCGTGGACGCGAACGTGGCCGCCATGGTCCACGCCATTGCCAACCACCAGTTTGAACGGGCGCGCGTCCTTTCCAACCAGGAGCGCGAAGCTCGCGAGAATTTGCGCGTTCTGCGTGAAAAGTACGGCGACGAGTACGGAATGAGTGTCTAGCTTCCGGCCGCCGTCTGCGCGGGAAACGCACGCAGCAGTTCTTCGGCGTACAGCGCTCCCGCCGGCGTCTCTTCGTGTTTGAAGAATACGTAAACATCGCGGCCCGATTCGAGCAACTGGCGAACGTGATCGGCGATTTCTTTGCGATCTTCGGCGGAATATTCGGGCATCCGCAATCGCGAATAGACAAAGTTCGACGTGATCACTTTCGGGATCGCCAATTTTTCCGATTCTGCCAGGCACAGCGCCACACCGTGCTTTTCGAGCAAGCCGTAAACTGCGTCCGTCAGCCATGACGCGTGGCGGAACTCGAACGCGCAGCGAATATCGCGCGGCAGCGTGGCGAGAAAATCGGCCAGCAACGCCTCGTCGCACTTCAGCGCCGGAGGAAGCTGAAACAGCACCGGTCCCAACCGCCGCGCGGTCCGCAGCGGATCGATGGCACGAAAGAAAACTTCAGTAAAGTCCGATGGCTTCAGCCTCAAAATATGCGTGATCCGCATATGCGCCTTCAACGGGAACACGAAGCCCGGGCGCGTATCGTTCACCCAGTTCTCAAGCGTCGATGCCGAGGGCAGCCGCCGGAACGTGTAGTTGACCTCCACGGCGTTGAGTCGCGTCGCGTAGTAATTCAAGAATTTCTTGGCCGCCAGCTTCTCGGGATAGAACTCGGGCTTCCAGCTGGGATAAGCGAATCCGGAAGTTCCTGAATAAAGGCTTGGCATCAGAATTCTGGCATCCCGTAGCGAGCGCGCCGCATCCCATACAATAGTTTAAACACCAGTGATTCCGCAAAAGGCTCCCAAGAAAAGCTCGTCCGAGCGCCTTCGCGAGTTGTGGCCCGACATTCGCGAGATGATGCGGCCGCGCCGCAAAGTGCTGATCGTCGGCTTCGTCCTGATGGCCATCAGCCGCGTGTGCGGCCTGGTTTTGCCCGCTTCGTCCAAATACCTGATCGATAACGTAATCGGCAAGCATCAAATGTCGCTGCTGCTGCCGCTGGTGCTGGCGGTTCTGGCCGCTACGGTCATTCAAGGCGTCACGGGGTTCGCCATCACGCAACTGGTGTCGAAAGCCGGGCAGCGCTTAATCGCTGAACTGCGCGCGAAAGTGCAGGCGCATATCGGCCGGCTGCCAGTGGCCTATTACGACGCGAACAAAACCGGAACGTTGGTGGCTCGCATCATGACCGACGTGGACGGCATTCGCAATCTATTGGGCACCGGCCTGATCGAGTTCGCCGGCGGACTGCTCACCGCGGTGCTGGTGCTCGGTTATCTTCTGCACCTGAGCTGGCTGCTAACGGGAATTGCGCTCGTGATCATCGTCGGATTCGCCGCGGTTCTGCGCAAAGCTTTCGGCACCATCCGTCCCATTTTCCGCGAACGCGGCAAGATCAACGCGGATGTTACGGGACGCCTCACCGAGTCCCTCGGCGGGGTGCGCGTGGTGAAGGGCTATCATGCCGAAGCGCGTGAGGAAGAGGTGTTTGAAGCGGGCGTGCAGCGGTTGCTCAACAATATCCTGAAGAGCCTGACTGCAACCTCGTTCATGAGTCTTTCCGCCACGGTTCTGATGGGAGCGGTGGGCGCTGTGATCATGTACGTGGGCGCGCGCCAGATCACGGCCCACGTGATGACGCTGGGCGATTTCGTCACCTTCACCGCGCTGCTCGCGTTCCTGATCGCCCCCATGTTCCAACTGGTCAATATCGGAACGCAGCTCACCGAAGCGCTGGCTGGATTGGAACGCACGCGCGAGGTGCTGCGCGAGCGGCCGGAGGACCAGGACCCGCGCCGCACCGAGAGTTTGCCGCCCATCAACGGCCAGGTGATTTTCGATCGCGTGGACTTTTCCTACGACACCGGAAAAGAGGTCCTGCACGAGATTTCGTTCCAATCGGAGCCGGGAACCGTGACCGCGCTGGTGGGCCCGTCGGGTTCCGGCAAATCGACCATTATCGGCCTGATCGCCGCCTTTCACGGTCCCCAATCGGGAACGGTGCTGGTGGATGGCGTGGATCTTTCCACCGTCCGCTTGGATTCCTATCGCACGCAGCTCGGCGTGGTGTTGCAGGAAACGTTCCTGTTTGATGGAACCATTTGGGAAAACGTGGCGTTCGCCCGGCCGCATGCTAGTAAGGAACAAATCCTGGAAGCTTGCCGCATCGCGCGCGTCGACGAGTTTGCCGAGAGTTTCGAAAAGCAATATGAAACCATCGTCGGCGAGCGCGGCGTGAAGCTCTCCGGCGGCCAGCGCCAGCGGGTTTCTATTGCGCGTGCGCTCCTGGCCGATCCCCGCATCTTGATCCTGGACGAGGCTACATCCAACCTGGATTCAGAATCCGAGGGCATGATCCAGGAAGGTTTGCGAGTCCTGATGCAAGGCCGAACTACGTTTGTGATCGCGCACCGTCTCTCCACCATCCGCCGTGCCGACCAGATTCTGGTGGTGGAAGCCGGCCGCATTGTGGAGCGCGGCACGCACGCCGAACTTTACGCCGCGCACGGCCGTTACTACGATCTGTATACGAAGCAACACGGCATCGAAGCGAACCTGTTTCTTGCGCCCGGAGAAGGCGACGATCAAGCTGCAGCCGATGGAGCTGTCCGCGCGGCCGGCGCACCGGGCGGCAATGTCATCGCGGATGCAATGCGGATGCTGCGTGGGTAACGCGGCTTAAGTTTTCCCCCGAATCGCGCCATCCAGACTCCAGGCTCCCGGGCCCCTCGCTACTAAGTACAAGAACAAGAAGCAATACAGCACCGTGATCTCGCCGCCATTCAGGAGGGGAAAAAGCGGGGGCCCCATGTGGACATGCACGGTGAAGTACGCCACCGCCATCTCGCCGCACAGAATGAACGCCACCACTCGGGTGAACAGCCCGAGTATGATCAGCGGACCGCCGATAATTTCCAGAATCCCCGCGAACCAAAGCATCGAATACATCGTCGCCGCATGGCCGCCTAATCCGCCCAGCGCCCCGAACTTCTGCGCTCCGTGGAGTGTGAAGGTGAAGCCGGCGACAATGCGAAACAGTGCGAGCGCGTGGGAGTGATAGGGAGAAGCGGCTGTGGCCATTGCTCTATAAGATCGCGAAAGCCCCCCGTTCGTCAAACTCCGGATGAATTATCGGGCGGTGCAAGGTCCGACGGCACAATGCCCTTGGCCGCAAAGTCCGTGAAACGCTGTAAAGCACGGATATGTGCGTCGATGGCCACGCGCCTGTCCGCCTCGCTGGAGGCCCTGCGCAATCGTTCGTTCGCTGCCTGAAGTTCGGCGGCCAATTCCTGCTCAATTTGACGCAGCCGGAACTTGTCGAGTGCGGGATCGGGTTCCATGCAACATCGACCTCCTACGACTTAAAGCGCCAGCTATAGGACTTATAGTACGTAACAAGGTTTCGTACTACCTGAGGATTGTAGGATCGATTCGTACTAGAGAGCCAGCCGGGGGTCTACCTGATGGACGTTGTCCAACTTGGGGAAGACCGGTCCACTCGCTGGCCTCTTACTAGACTATGGTATTGGACATTTAAGAGCACTGATCATCCCACCAATCTTTCCATCACATACGCGGCTGTCGCTATTCTCTATGCGAGCCAGGGTGTAGCAAATCCTGGATTGATCTTCCCTATTTAAACTGGTGACATAGCATCACCAGCAAGCCACACCTTCAGTTTGCCAGGCAGCCGCAAGTTCTGTCGCTTCTGGTACTTTCTCGTATTGTATCCCACAAATTTCCACTTTACACTGTTCACTTATTCAGTGGACTAATACGAGGTGAAAAGTGGAACAGACATCGCGGTCATTTATTACATCTATTACATCGCGGCCGGTGGTTGCGGAAATCGACCCCGAATTCGCAAGTCTCAAATCGAACCTCGGCGCCTGGATTGGTGACGCCATCCGAGCGCCGCATCTCTCGATGGGCCTCCAACAGCTTTGTCAGAGGCTGGAGCGGGCCGTCGCCCGGGGGCTGATCGTGCTGCCGGAGCGCTTCTGCGCCGTGCGGGAAGCAGGCTATGCCCGGCGCTTGCTCTATGACGATCCCGCCAGCGGAGTTTGCGTTCTGGCGATGGTCTGGGCGCCGGGTCAAGCCACGCCGCTGCACGATCATTCCGGACTGTGGGGCATTGAGGCGGTGCTGACTGGAGAAATTGAAAATGTGCCGTTCAATTTGATCGCGCAGCAGAACGGACAGTATTACTTTCACCAGCGGCCGTCGGAGCGCGTCGCCACCGGCTCCACCACCTACCTGATGCCGCCCTTCGAACACCACATCACGCGCAACGTGTCCCAGGAAGTTGCAATATCGCTGAATATCTACGGCGGTGAGATGCCGGCGTGCAACATCTTCTTGCCCACAGGCCCCGGAACGTACATTCGTCAACGCCGCGCCCTGAGTTACTCCTGAGAGGACGAGTCATGCCGGAAACAACGAGCGTTGCCATCATCGGAGGAGGCTGTAGCGGGGCGCTGGCCGCTTTACACCTGTTGCGAGGCCGGCGCCCAGTCCGCATTCACCTGCTGGAACCCCGCCGCGTCGCGGGCCTGGGATTGGCCTATTCCACCGATTGCCCACACCATCTTCTCAACGTGCCAGCACGCTGCATGAGTGTTTTGCCCGCCCAGCCGCAGGACTTCGTCGAGTGGCTGGAAAACCACACCGGCGCTCCGGTAGATCCCGGCGCGTACGCTTCCCGCGCAACTTTTGGACGATATGTTGGGGAGCGCCTGGAAGCGGCGCGATTCGAAGCGGGCCCGAATAGCGGCTTGCGCCGGCATTACGCCGAAGTGCTGGATGTCAGCCGCGAAGGCGAGCGCGCCGTTCTGAAGCTGAATGACGGAGCACGGCTGGAAGCGGACTCGGTGGTGCTGGCGCTCGGCAACGCACATCCTCGTCGTCCGCCTTTCTTTGCGCCGCGAGCGGAAAATCCGATGTTCTACGAATCGGCCTGGCATCCTGGAGCGCTCGATATCGCCGATCCATTCACTCCCGTTGCGCTGATCGGATCCGGCCTGACGGCGGTGGACGCGTTCATCGGGCTCAGAGCCAACGGGCACAAGGGAATGGTACACATGATTTCCCGGCGCGGCCTGCTCCCGCGAGCGCACGCTCCGCTCGCTCCTTCTCAAGACAAAAAATGCCCCGCCGTTCTTCCCTGGAAATCCGAATCGCTTCGAGAATTAGTGCGCGAGGTACGATCGCGAGTCCGCTCGGCTGAGCGGGAAGGTTCCGATTGGCGCGACGTGCTCGCGGGCTTGCGTGGCGTGACCAACGAATTATGGCGCAACCTGACGCCGCGCGAGCGCGAGCGTTTTTATCGTCACGCCAAGCCGTATTGGGACGTGGTCCGGCACCGCATGGCGCCCGAAGTGGCCACGGTGATCGACGATGCGCGGTGCAACGGAATTCTGCGCGTGCATGCCGGCCGGGTTCAGAGCGTGACCCAAGACGGGGACTGGCTGAAGCTGGACGTACGGCTCCGCTCTCAGGAATCCGCTACCCTTTGTGCGCGGCGCATCGTTAATTGTACCGGCTCGGAGCAGGACTATCGCCGCGTCGATAGCCCGTTGCTGCGCTCTTTGTTTGGCAAAGGCTGGCTGGAAGCTGGTCCGCTGGGCCTGGGAGTACGGGCTGCCGAAAGTGGTGCGGTGGTGGATCGAAACGGCGCAGCCACGCCGTGGCTCTACGCCATCGGGCCGATGAAAATCGGAGGGTTGCTCGAAACCACGGCCGTCCCTGAGATTCGGGAGCAGGCAGCGGCGCTGGCGGAAACTCTGCTCGCTCATCCGACAGTTTCGGCAAAAGTCGCGTTGCCGGCGCTATCGGTCAGGTTTGGTGCTCTACACGTGTAATAGTCAGTTTGACTCTTGACCCCAGTCGCGATACCGTCGCTGCATGGCCTTGGAATACTTCGACTGGGAGGTCGGCGACGTCTTCGTCCTCCATCTGCAAGGCCCCATCACGTTGGGCCAGGCCACTCAAACCCTACGGCAGTTGATCCACGACACGGTGGCCTCCGGAAGAACGAAGATTTTGCTCAACATGGCCGAGGTGTACTACATCGACAGCAGCGGCCTCGGCGAACTGGTGGCCGGTTGCACTTCCGCCCAGCGCAACGGCGCCAAACTAAAATTGATGAAGCTGGCGCCGCGCGTGCAAGACGTGATGCAACTCACCAAGCTTTATCAAGTGATCGATGTCTTCCCGGATGAGGACTCCGCTGTGCGCAGCTTCGCCACCTGATGACACAGACCGCTCTCAAAACCACTGCTCTGCATGGCGTGCACACCCGCTTAGCCGCGAAGATGGTGGATTTCGGCGGCTGGTCCATGCCCCTGCAATACTCCAGCATCATTGAGGAGCACCGCGCGGTTAGATCGGCCGTCGGCCTGTTCGACGTGAGCCACATGGGCGAAATAGAAATCCATGGCGTGGATGCGGCGGCGCTTGCCGATTACGTCACCACCAACGCCGTCGCCAGCCTTCAGCCCGGCCAGGCGCAGTATTCGGCACTGCTCTACGGGCACGGAGGCTTCGTCGACGATATCCTGGTACACAAAATCGCGCATGACCACTACTTTCTGTGCGTCAACGCGTCGAATCAGGAAAAGGACTACAGCCACATCTCCGGCGTAAATAAATTCCGGGCGTCCGTTGAACTCTCGAGCGATCTCTACACGCAACTCGCCGTCCAGGGCCCGCAAGCGCTCGCCACTCTCCAAAAGCTGACCGCCACGGATCTCGCCACCATCCGTTATTACCACTTCATTGACGGCTTGCTGTCGGGCATCGGGACCCGCATCGCACGCACCGGTTACACCGGCGAAGATGGCTTTGAGATTTACTTCGCGCCGGAACATTCCGAGCGCGTGTGGAACGACATTCTCGACGCCGGCCAGGAATTCGGCATCAAACCATGCGGCTTGGGCGCGCGCAACACATTGCGTCTGGAGGCAGGCATGGCGCTCTACGGCCACGAGATTCATGCGTCCATCACGCCGTTCGAAGCGGGCCTGGGGTGGATCGTCAAGCTGGATAAGGGCGAGTTCATCGGCCGCGCTGCCCTCGCCAGCCAAAAGCAAAAAGGCATCACTCGCAAGCTGATGGGCTTCGAAATGACCGGCCGCGGCATCGGGCGCGACGATTACGAAGTCTCGGCCGTGGGCTGGGTCTCGAGCGGCGGTCCCTCACCAACTTTGAACAAGAACATCGGAATGTGCTACCTTCCCTTCGATCGGGCCCATGTGGGCCAGCGGATCCAGATCATGATCCGCAACCAGGCGGTCGACGCCGTCACTGTTCCAATGCCATTCTATAAGCGGGCCAACTAATGTATCCAGAGGATCTGCACTACACCAAGCAGCACGAATGGGTTCGCCTGTCCGACGACGTCGGCGTGGTGGGAATTACCGATTACGCGCAACAAGAACTCGGGGATATCGTGTATGTCGACCTTCCGCGCGTGGGCGCCAAGGTCGAGCAGGGCAAGGCAATGGGATCGGTGGAATCGGTAAAAGCGGTTTCCGATATCTACTCGCCGCTCACCGGTGAGGTGACCGAAATCAACGACGCCCTGGCCACAACGCCCGAAAAACTCAATGAAAGCCCCCATGGCGACGGCTGGATGGTGAAGATCCGGCTGTCCAACCCCGCTGAAATGCAAGGGCTGCTTTCCGCGGCGGACTACGAGAAATACGTTGCCGAGGAATCCGGGCACTAAACTACCCGCCCGTTCGTGCGCTATCTACCCAAGTCCGATCTCGAGCGCCGCGAGATGCTCCAGGTGTTGGGCGTCGATGCGCTTGACGATTTATTCGCGCACCTTCCCGCGGAGGTGCGCCTCAACCGGCCGCTCAACATTCCCGCCGGCCAATCCGAATACGAAATCGTCGACTACTTTCGCGCACGCGGCGATGAATGCGCGCACGGTTACGCATCGTTTCTTGGCGCGGGCGTTTACTGCCATTACCGGCCCGTGCTGGTGGACACCGTCGTCTCCCGCTCCGAATTCCTGACTTCCTACACTCCCTACCAGGCCGAAATTTCGCAAGGCACGCTCACCACCATCTTCGAATTTCAAACCATGATTTGCCAGCTTACCGGCATGGAAGTTGGCAACGCGTCCATGTACGACGGATCTTCCGCCGTGCCGGAAGCTGCCATGATGGCCATGCGGCTGACGGGCCGCGATCGTGTGCTTGTAGCGCGCACCGTGCATCCCGAGTATCGCGAGGTGCTCGCCACTTACGCCCAACATCGCGGGATGCCGGTGGTTGAAGTGGACTATGCGCGCGACAGTGGAAGCCTGGACGCGGGCGATCTCGAAAGGAAAATCGATAACCAAACCGCCGCCGTCATCATTCAATCGCCCAATTTCTTCGGCATCCTGGAAGACGTGCCTCGCCTGGCCGAGATCGCGCACCATCAAGGCGCGCTGCTGATCTTCGTTTTCACCGAAGCCGTTTCCCTCGGTCTGCTTCAGCCTCCGCGCGACGCCGACATTGTCGCGGGAGAATTGCAATCGTTCGCCATTTCGCCCAGCTACGGCGGCCCATTTGCCGGGATCATCGCCACGAAGGAAAAATTCATGCGCCAGATGCCGGGCCGCATCGTCGGCAAGACGAAAGATACGCGCGGCAATCGGGCATTTTGTCTGACCCTGGCGGCCCGCGAACAGCACATCCGCCGCGAGAAAGCCACGTCCAACATCTGCACCAATCAAGCTCTCGTCGCTCTGATGGCCACGGTCTTCATGACGGTTTATGGCAAACAAGGCTTGCGCGAGCTGGCGCTGCAGAACCTGGCCAAGGCTCACTATCTGGCCGGAAAACTGCCGCTCCGATTCAGCGGGCCGTTTTTCAACGAATTCGTGCTTTCCGCGCCGTCCCCTGAAGCGATCAATCAATCACTGCTCGAAAAAAGAATTATTGGCGGTCTGCCCTTGCAGCGCTATTTCCCCGAGCTCGCAAACACCATGCTGCTGTGCGCCACCGAAATGTCCCGGCGCGAACACATGGACATAGTCGCGGAGGCCTTCCGATGATTCGCAAAGTCCGCCCCCACGTAAACCAAAACGAGCCGCTCTTGTTTGAACGGAGCTCACCCGGAAAGCGCGGTTACCAGCTTCCTCCGCTCGATGTTCCGGCCATCGATCCCGCTACCGTGCTCGGCCGGCAAAACACGCGCGCTGAAATCGGCGATTTCCCCGAAGTCAGCGAAGTAGAGGCCATCCGCCACTTCACGCGCCTGTCCACGCACAACTACGCCATCGATCTTGGCCTCTACCCGCTGGGCTCCTGCACCATGAAATACAACCCGCGCGTTAACGAGCACGTGGCGCGCATCGAAGGCCTGGCCTGGGCGCATCCTTATCAACCGGAAGCGCTCTCGCAGGGAATTCTGGAAGTGATGGCGACGCTTGAACAGATGCTTGCCGAGATCACCGGCATGGACGCGGTGACGCTCCAGCCGGCGGCCGGCGCACAGGGCGAATTCACAGGCATCCTGTTAGTCCGCGCGCTGCTCCAGGCGCAGGGCTATCCCCGCAAGAAGCTTTTGATTCCCGATTCCGCGCACGGCACCAATCCGGCTACCGCCACAATGGCCGGATACGCGGTGGAAAACATCAAATCCAACGCGTTGGGCATGGTGGACGTCGACGAGCTCGCGCGCGCCGTCGACGAAGACGTCGCCGCGCTGATGCTCACCAATCCCAACACGCTCGGCGTTTTCGAAGAGCACATCACACGCATCGCGGAAATCCTGCACGCCAAGGGCGCCCAGCTCTACATGGACGGCGCGAACATGAATGCGCTGGTCGGCATCGCAAGGCCGGGCGATTTCGGCGCCGACGTGATGCACCTGAACCTGCATAAAACATTTTCCACTCCGCATGGCGGGGGCGGTCCGGGCTCCGGCCCGGTAGCTGTGAAGCGGCACCTGATCCCGTTCTTACCCAAGCCTCGCATCGAGCAGCGGAACGATTCCTGGTCCTGGAACTACGATTTGCCGCAATCCATCGGACGCGTGCGCGCCTTCTATGGCAACGTCGGCATGCATATTCGCGCGCTGGCCTACATCCTGGCCCACGGCGGCGACGGCCTGCGCAACGCCACGCGGGATGCCGTTCTGAATTCCAATTACCTGCGCGTCCTGCTGGAACCGTATTACGATCTTCCGCACCAGGCGCCGACGCTGCACGAATGCGTCTTCAGCGATGCACGCCAGGCCAAACGCGGCGTGCGCACCGGCGATATCGCCAAGCGCCTGATCGACTACGGATTTCATCCCTATACCGTCAGTTTTCCGCTGATCGTTCCTGGCGCCATGATGATCGAACCCACCGAGACCGAGGGCAAGGCCGAGCTGGATCTCTTCGTCGATGCACTGGTCTCGATCGCAAAAGAGATCGAGGAAACTCCCGAACTGGTGCTCACCGCGCCGCACGACACGCGCACCAGCCGGGTGGATGAAGTGGCCGCGGCAAGAAGGCCGATTCTGCGGTGGAAACCGCTCGCCGATTAAATGAAGCAGCCCAGGCTGCCCTCGAACCCCTGCTCCACGCGCCCGTCCGGCCACACCACGATAGGAACCATGTCGCCATATTTGCGCGCTTCATCGAGCGTGGCTTGGCTCAATTCCACACGCCGCTCGTCGTACTGCACACCCTCGGATTCCCACTTCTTCAGCAGCTTGACGCAGGCATCGCAGCCGCGAATGGTGTAGACCACCGGCGTCTGCATCAGGATGCGCGATCGGGCAGGTGCAGCGCCGCCGAGAGCAACTGCCGCATCTCCTTGATGGCTTCCTTCCGCCAATCGTCGGAGCGCGGCTGAAGCTTCGCGATCACTTCCCGCAGCAGCTCCTGGCGGCGATCTTCGGGCGCGGTGGCAAACGTCGTCTCCTTAGGGAGCCCCATTTTCGTTTTCACCTGATCCAGGATCTCGGCCAGCTCGCGATGCGCCATGGCCGAACGCTCGGTGAAATGCGTGATGTACTGCATGTCAGCCGTGTAAAACACGAATACCGGTATGGCTCGCGACTTTCCATCGTTGCTCAGGAACTCGTCCATGATGTCCGCGTTCTCGTCCCGCAGAAACACCCGCAGTTCCATCCCGGTGGCCTCGGCAATCTTCGCCACAGTGGGCAACTCGCGATAAACGTCGCCGCACCAAGCCTCCGCAATCGCCAAAATCTTGGCCGGCCCGCCGGGCTGCGCGGCGGCCCTTTTGAAGAACGCCAAATCTTCCGGGGATAGTGGCGCGGTCTTGTAGTTCTGCTCGAACTTATCGACATTCACTGCCGCTTGGGCCAGGAAATCGGGGTAACTGAGCCCCTGTGTGTATCGGGTGGGGGTGATAACGGTGGTTGCTGTTGGCATGCTGGGATCCTATTTCTAAATATAACAGGCTCCCCAGCTCGAACCGCATGCGATACACTTTTATTCGTTATGAGTGCTCCACATTTGGCCAACTACAAGACGGCGCGCAAGGCCCAAGCCGTTCGCACCATAGGGGGCGCATCCATCGATGCGCTGGTAGTCGACGAAGTACCCGTTCCAGAGCCTGGTCCCGGTGAAGTGCTGGTGGCCATCCAAGCCGTTTCGCTGAACTTTCGCGATCTCGCGGTGGTCACCGGCCGCTATCCGCGCAACGTCTCGCAACCCACCATCATCGCCTCCGATGGATCGGGCGAAGTGATCGCGACAGGCGACGCCGTAACGGCCTTCAAAACGGGCGACCGCGTGGCTGGATCGTTTTTTCAGAAGTGGATCACTGGACCGTTCGACCGCGAATACGGCGCATCGGCGCTGGGCGGCGCCATTGATGGCGTGCTCACCCAGTTTCGCGTGTTCCCTCAGGAAGGGCTGGTGCGAATACCAGAACATTTCAGCTATCAGGAAGGCGCCACGCTACCGTGCGCCGGCCTCACCGCCTGGAACGCTCTGGTTCCGACGGCGCATGTGCAAGCCTGCGATACAGTCCTGCTGCTCGGCACCGGCGGCGTGTCCATGTTCGGTCTCCAGTTCGCCAAAATGCACGGCGCACGCGCCATCATCACCTCCAGCAGCGACGAAAAGCTGGCGCGAGCCCGAGCGCTGGGGGCCGACGAGACCATCAATTACAAGACGACGCCGGAGTGGGACAAGGAAGTGCTGCGACTCACCGGCGGCAAAGGCGTGGACATCGTTCTCGAAGTGGGCGGAGGCGAAACCTTCCCGCGTTCCATGAACTCCGTCCGGGCATCCGGACAGATTGCTGTCATCGGCGTCCTCAGCGGCGTGATGGGCGCCATACCAGTCGGGCTCATCGGTCTGCAGACTCTCAGCGTACGCGGCATTTTTGTAGGATCGGTGGCGATGTTTGAAGATATGAACCGCGCCATCACGGCCAATCAACTGCATCCCGCGATCGATCGTGTTTTCTCCTTCGAGCAATCGCTCGACGCACTGCGCTACATGGAAAGCGCACAACACCTCGGCAAAATCGTCATTTCGCTTTAACGTATGTCAAGAATGCGCGCCGTTCAAGTCACCCGTCCCGGTGGTCCGTTGGAAATCGTCGAACGCGATATTCCGGAGCCCGGCGCCGGTTGGGTACGAATTAAGGTGCAGGCTTGCGGCATCTGCCACAGCGATGTGTACACCAAAGACGGCCTCTATCCCGGCATTCAATATCCGCGCGTTCCCGGACACGAAGTGGTCGGCGTGATCGACGCCGTTGGACCCAACGTGCCCCGCTGGAAGCCCGGGCAACGCGTGGGAATAGGCTGGAACGGCGGATTCTGCGGCTATTGCGATAACTGCCGCCGCGGCGATTTCTTTACCTGCCAGACCTCGACGGATATCACGGGCGTCACGCGCGACGGTGGCTACGCCGAGTATATGCTGGCGCCCATCAGCGCGTTGGCATTGATGCCCGACGATCTTTCGTCCGTGGATGCGGCGCCACTGATGTGCGCGGGCGTGACCACCTACAACTGTCTGCGCAACAGCGGAGCGCGCCCAGGCGATGTGGTCGCTGTGATCGGCATCGGCGGTCTCGGCCATCTCGCAGTGCAATTCGCCGCCAGAATGGGCTGCAAAACCGTCGCCATCGCGCGCGGAAAAGATGAGGAGCCGCTGGCCCGGCAGCTCGGCGCGCATTATCACATCGATAATAAGACGCAAGACCCCGCGGCTGAACTGCAAAAGCTGGGCGGCGCAAAAGTGATCCTCGCTACCGTCACCAGCGCCGACGCGATGAAGGCCGTGCTGGGCGGACTAGGCGTACACGGAAGGCTCATGGTCATCGGCGCCGTTCCCTCACTCGAAGTAAATACGCTGCAACTACTCAGAGGCAATCAATCCGTCACCGGCTGGTATTCCGGCACTTCCATCGATTCCCAGGACACGCTTGCCTTCAGCGTGCTCGCCGGCGTCCGACCCATGAACGAAGTCTTTCCGCTCGACCGCGTGGCTGAAGCCTACGACCACATGCTGAGCGGCAAGGCGCGCTTCCGGGTGGTCCTTAATATCGGCAACTGAAATATCGGCAACTGACATTTGCGCCGCCAGCTTATCCTCGTCGTACTGACTGTCCTGGCCCTGCGGCTGCCCTTCCTGAATCAGGCTTTCCAGGGCGACGACGTGCTTTATCTCACCGAGGCCGCGCACGCCCAGATTGAGCCGCTTCATCCCAAGCACACCACCTACGTTTTCATGGGGCGCGATATCGATATGCGCGGACAATCGCATCCTCCGCTCAACGCGTGGTTTCTCGCGCTGCTGGTTGCGATGGGCCAAGGCGTTTCGGAAATTCCGTTCCATGCCGCGTACATTTTCTTTTCGCTGATCGCAGCATTGAGCGCTCTTGCGCTGGCCCGCCGCTTCAGTCCACAGCCGCTCGTTGCCACTCTGCTCTTTTGCGCCACGCCTGCTTTCGTCATCAATGGAACATCGCTCGAAGCGGACCTGCCTTTCGTGGCGTTGTGGCTGCTGGCGACCGCGCTGTACGTTTTCGCCGTCGATGGCCATTCGATTCCGCTCTTAATCGCTGCTTCGATCGCGATGGCCCTGGCCGCTCTCACGGCCTACCAATCCCTTCTTCTGGTTCCGATTCTTTTTCTTTACGGCCGCAAATGGCGGTTTGCGCGCATCGCAGCCTTCACCCCCATCGCCGCGTTTTTGGCCTGGCAGATTTTCGAACGCCTCTCCACCGGCGCGCTGCCCGCTGGTGTTCTCGCGAATTACATGAGCGCCTACGGGCTGCAAGTATTGGCGCAAAAAATGAAGAACGCCGTCGCGCTCACGGGTCATCTGGCGTGGCTGGTGTTCCCAACTCTCTGGATTCCGTCCCTATACGCGCTGCCCTTCGCCGTTGGCGCGGCTTTCTACGATCCCAACCCGCTCTTCTGGGGATCCATCGCAATCGGCGCCGGCATCTTGATCTGGTGCGCTCGCCACTGGCGCGATTTCCTGGCGCAATGGGTGCTGATCTTCTTCGCCGGAGCGCTGGTCATTTTCTTCGCCGGCTCCGCGCGCTATCTGCTACCGATTGCGCTACCCATCGCCATTCTCGCCACCCAGCGCGCAGGCCCGCGCCTGCTTTCCATCAGCCTGGCCTGCGGATTGGCGTTGAGCCTGGCGCTCGCCACCGTCAACTATCAGCACTGGGACGGCTATCGTCAGTTCGCCCGCATGCTCGAAAGCGAAGCGCAATCGAAACGGCTTTGGATCAATGGCGAATGGGGTCTCCGCTATTACTTCGAATCCGAGGGCGGGCTTCCACTGCACCAGGGCCAGGCGATCCATCCCGGCGAAATCGTGGTATCGAGCAAGCTGAGCTATCCCATCCCATTCACCAGCGGCCGCGGAGTGCTGGTTCCCATGGCCCAGCGCAGCATCACGTCACCCATCCCGCTGCGGATTGCCGCGCTCCAGGGCCGCGCGGCTTATTCCACCACCATGCTCGGGCTGCGCCCCTTCGATATTTCGCTCGCGCCGATCGACCAGCTCAGCGCCGAATTGATGATCGAGCGCAAACCCACGCTCACCGATCTGCCGATGAACGCACCCCAAGCCGAGCAGCAGATCGTCAGCGGCGTCTATCAACTGGAAGGCGAACAATGGCGATGGATGAGCCAGACCGCGACGATTCTCTTGAAGCCGCCGGATCAACTCACGCCGCTCACGGTCCGCTTCACCATCCCGGACGCTTCGCCCGCGCGCCAGGTGACGATGGCAGTGAACGATCATAACGTTGCATCCGGAACGTACTCCGGTCCCGGCGCGTACGCGCTCTCAAGCCCGCCGCTGAAGCCCGCGGGCGACAGCGTGAGCCTCACCATCACGACCGACAAAACCTTTTCGGCGCCGGGAGACAGCCGGCAGCTTGGCATCATCCTTACCGAGGCTGGATTTCGCCCAAGATAAAGAGTGGGAGCTAAATAGTGGGAGACTCAAAGAGGGGAGAGGCGTATGAAACCACTCGACAAAAAAATAGACAAGGATTTTAAAAAGGGCAAGGTGCCCAAGCCGATTGAAGATCTTCCGTCCGAATGGTCGAAGGACGATCGCGAGGAGGAACGCCGCGAACCCGATTTGGGCGAACTGGATGAGGATCCGTCGGAGCTGTGAGAGAAGCTGCGCTCCGTCAGACAGAGGCCGCGCCCATAGTTTGCTGATAGCATCGCAGGAAATATCCATCCGTCATTCCAGCGATGTAGTCGCACACCACGCGATGGATGGGCGCGTTGGCAAGCGACTCGACGTAATTCGCCGGGAGCTTATCAGGGTGCGCGATCCAGAACTCGAACAGCTCGGCGATTTGCTGGGCGGAGCGCCGGCGCTCACCCGCCATGGGCTCGGAATAATAAAGCGTGTGGTGAAGAAATTGTTTCACTGCGCGATTCGCGGTGTGAGTGGGAACGGTGAACATAGCCAGGCGCTTGGGATGGGCGCGTACATCGTCCACGCTCAAAACTTTGGCCGCGTCCACGGCTTCGATGGTCCCTTGCACCAGGCCTGAAACCAGCCAGTCGAGAAGTCCGCGGCGGACTTCCTGAAATTTCTCGCCCTCGGTGGCGCCGGGGAATTGCGATTCCACCTGCTCCCAACGGCGGCCGAACTCGGGAACCCATTGGCTCACGTCTTCGCTTTTGAAAAGTCCCGCGGAGAAGCCGTCGTCCAGGTCGGCCGTGTTGTAGGCGACCTCATCGGCCAGGTCGATCAACTGGGCTTCCAGCGGCGGGCGAAGGCCGGGCAGATATTCGTCGAGCGTCGGATTCTCGCCCCTCTCGAAATCGCGCGAATGCTTGACGATGCCCTCGCGCACTTCGAAGGTCAGGTTCAAGCCGGGGAAGCGAGCGTAGCGGCGCTCGAACGATTCGACGATACGGAGGGCGTGAAGATTATGATCGAAACGATCGCCAAAGCGGCGCATCTGGCGGTCCAGCTCATTTTCACCGGCATGGGCGAAAGGAGGATGGCCGATGTCGTGGCCGAGCGCCAGGGCCTCGGTCAGTTCTTCGTTCAGATCCAGCGCCACAGCCACGGTGCGGGCGATCTGCGCCACTTCGATGGTATGGGTGAGCCGGTTATGGAAATGATCCGAAATACCCGGGGGGAAGACTTGCGTTTTATTCTCCAGCCTTCGAAAAGCCCGCGAGTGGATGATACGGTCGCGATCGCGCTGGAATTCGCCCCGGTAGGAATGCGCGAGTTCGGGATACCGGCGGCCCCGGCTTCGCTCGACGGGGAAACGCAGGCGGCTCAGGCTGTCAACCGCTGGCCGGTTCACTGCTGGGACAGGGAGCTGTCCAACGTGATGGCGGCTTTGCTCACGGCGGCGCGAGTGCTGGTGCGCAGCGGATCCACCAGTTTGCGAGCGCGCTGGGGGTCGCTGGTCTTAATCAGATCCGCCAGCGCGAGAATAGCCGCGTCTTTGGAAACCATAACGGTAGGATGGTCAATCACGGACTGGATAAGCTGGACGCCGTCGTTCAGTTTTCCCTGGGCGGCGTAGACTTGAGCCAGCGCCAGCTTGGCCTCCGACGCGTAGGGGCCGCTGCCGGAATCGATGGCCGCCTTGAAATGCTTCACTGCGTCGTCTAAATCACCGGTGTCGGCGGCGTTGGTGCCAAGGTAGAATTCCGCGATGTCGCCCTCTTCGGTTCCCGAGTATTTCGCCGCAAAGTCGCGCCACGTTTTGACGACGGCGGTTTCGCGGGCTTGCGCGGTGGGGAATGACACTACATATTCCGATTGCGAAGGACCAACCTGGCTGTTTTGAATGAGCATAGCGGCATGAAACGCCTCCTGCCGCGCGGTGTGCTGGTAGTTGCGGTACCACAGAACGCCAACGACAATCAGCACCACCGCAGCCGCGGGGATACCCCATTGGATCATCTGGCGGCGATGGTGGGCGACGAATTCGACGCTGTGCTGGACTTCCTCAGCGAACTTGTCGCTCTTTAGTTCCTTACGGGTAAGCTTATCCACGGAAACCTCATACAACTGCGGGAAACTTCAGTCTAGCATATGGTGACACGAGCGGGCGCAAGCCATGCACACAAACGATGCATGCCGTCCCTTGGAGCGGAGGGCGATCTATCGGTCCGGCCGGTAATAGCGATCAGGCGAAGCTGCGAACCGCCGACGATTCGTCTTCGAACACCTCGAACACCGTGTAGAGCTTGGTGATCTGGAGCAGGTCCTTGACGCGTTTGGTCAAGCCCAGCAGTTTCAACTGGCCCCCGTGATTAGTTACCGTGGTAAAGCTCGACACCATTTCGCCGATGCCGGAGCTATCGATGTAGGAAACCTCGTTCAGGTTGATCAGGATCTTCTTGTTGCCTTTCGCGGCTAAGTCGCGGATCATATCCCGGAAGACGCTAGCGCCCTCTCCCAGGGTGATTCGCCCCGCCGCATCCACCACGGTGACGTCGCCAACTTGGCGGTGTGACATTTTAACACTCACGAATTTGGACCCTCCTCGCGATCTTTTTGGATCTTGTTAACTGGCCTTGGCCAGGTACTTCACCATGCGCACTTCGGTCCCGCGCGGCTGCCCGGGTAGCACCTGGAATTCATCCACGAAAGCGCGGATCAGGAGCAGTCCGCGACCGGATTGCCGCAGCAGATTCCCTTCGGCCAGCGGATCGGGCACCGAATCCGGATCGAAGCCATCGCCTTCGTCGGCTATTACGATGGTCAACCGGTCCGGCGCTTTGGTCACCGAAAGGTGGACCTTCTTGCGCGCGTTGTAGCGGTTCCCGTGAACCACCGCATTTACCATGCTTTCCCGAACGGCCATGCCCAGTTGGTGCAGATCGTCTTCATGGAAGCCGATCTCTCGCGCAGCACCCAGAACCGCCGTCTCCGCCACTTCCACGCTGTCCAGGGTTGAATCGAGCAGTATTTTGCGTTCTGCCATAGTTTCAGCGTGGAGCCGTCTTCTTCGGGCAACCACGCGGCGAAGATGAATGTTCACAGTAAAATACTTAGCGGGCGAAAGTCAAGGACGCCTTGCGGGATTGGGGATTAGGGATTGGGGCTCCCGGCACGCTCTGCGTTTAGGACGGTTCGGTTACCAAACGAGCGTACGTCAACATGGGCTGTGCCTGTAATGCCAACCCCTAATCCCCAATCCCGACGGGAACATAAAAAAGGCCGGGGGATTAGTCCGGCCTTTCACAGGAGGAGGAATGGCTTAGCTTTACCGGCTTTAGCGGGCGGCCAGTAGAGCTCTCAGGTGGCGCGCCCGTTCCGGGGAGCGAAGCTGGCGCAACGCCTTGGCTTCGATCTGGCGGATGCGCTCTCGGGTGACGTCGAACTCTTGCCCGATCTCTTCGAGCGTGTGCTCGCGCTCGCAGCCGATGCCGAAGCGCAGGCGGATCACCTTCTCTTCTTTGGGAGAAAGGGTCTTCAGAATGTTGGCGGTCTCGTCGCGAACGTTGGAATCGATGACGGCGTCCACCGGGGAACCCACCCAGCGATCTTCAATCAGGTCGCCCAGCGCCGATTCGCCATCGCGGCCCACCGGCGTTTCGAGCGACACCGGATCGCGCGAAATGGTCTTCAGCTTCTGGACTTTTTCGACCGGAATATCCATCCGGCGGCTGATTTCGTCGTTGGTCGGCGCGCGGCCGAGTTCCTTTTCCAGCTCGCGGGTGGCGCGCAGGAACTTGTTCATGCTCTCGTTCATGTGCACCGGGATGCGGATGGTGCGCGACTGGTCGGCGATGGCGCGCGTGATGGCCTGGCGAATCCACCAGGTGGCGTAGGTCGAAAATTTGTAGCCGCGCCGGTATTCGAACTTGTCGGCGGCGCGCATCAGGCCGATGTTGCCTTCCTGGATCAGATCCAGCAGGTGCAGCCCGCGGTTGACGTATTTCTTGGCGACCGAAACCACCAGGCGGAGGTTGGCTTCCACCAGATCCTTCTTGGCCCGCTCGGCTTCGATTTCGCCATGGCGGATGACGGACATGCTGTGCTTAAGATCGGTGAGCGATGCGCCGGCCGCGTTTTCCAGCTTGCGAACTTCGCGGCGCAACTCGCGCGTGCGAGCCTGAGCGGTCAGCCCGGAGCGTCCTTCCAGCTTGCGCAGTTCGGCTTCCAGATGCGCCAGTTGCTCGACGGCGTGCTCGATTTCCTTGGCGAACTGCTTCCAGCGCGAAGGCAGCCAGGGTAGCCGTCGAATGGCTTGCGACATCTCCACCTTGGCGCGGTTCACTTTGCCCTGCGCTTTGCGGCGGAGCTTTTTGTTGCTGAGCGGCACAGTGTCCAGTTTTTCGATCAACTGGAGCTGCTTTTTGTGCAGCGCGATCAGATCGCCAAATTGGCCGCGTACCTCGGCCTGCTTCTTGGTATCGGCGGGACTGCCTTCTTCGACGTCTCCGAAATCCACAAAGTTGTCGAGCTCGTCGTCGCCACGCTTCAGCAGTTCGGCGATTTCGGCCACCCGCAACTGCACCAGAGCGGACCGGCTGATGGACTTCTGCATCCGCAGCTTCCCGCGCTCCATGCGGCGGGCCAGATTGACTTCGCCCTCGCGGGTCAGCAGCGGAACGGCGCCCATTTCGCGCAGATACACGCGTACCGGATCGTCGGTGTAAATCGACTCTTCGGCCTGTTGGGCTGGAAACTCCTCTTCCTGTACTTCCTCAGGATGGAAGAAATTGGCTTCTTCATCGAATGGAAGTCCGAGGGGTTCGTGACCCTCTGCCAAAAACTGATCTTCGAATTGATCCACTTGGATGCTCACCTCCCCAACCGGGCACAATACTTCGGACGAATCGCGTGGGCGATAATATCCACCTGGCGGGGTATGTTAACCTGTATACAAACCACTAGCTTAGGCGCGCGCTCAGCCACGGTGCCGACCTTGAATATTAGCAATCGATTATAGCATCGAATCGATCGCGAAGTTAAGCCCTAAATAGAAGATGTTCTGATTCCAGATTGGTTACACCAACTTTGGCCGCACCACGTGGTACTCCAGGACGCCGGGGACTATGATCGTCTTGTGCAATACCAAGTGCTTCAATTCATTAAGGAACGCCTCCACGTCCTGAAAATCGCGATAGACCGACGCAAATCGTACATACGCTATCTTATCGAGGTTCTTGAGGTGTTCCATGAGCATCTCTCCGATCTCAGTTGTGGAAATCTCCCGATCGGAATTGTCGGCCAGCTCTGGCTTCCACCGCGTCCACCACCTCGGCCAGCTTGGCCATGGCGACAGGCCGTTTCTCGCAAGCTTTCAGCAGGCCATTGAGGACCTTCTGGCGGTCGAACTTTTCCCGCCTCCCATCCTTTTTGACGACCATGTAGGGGATTTCGTCACTGCGCTCATAGGTCGTAAAACGGCGCTCGCAGCCCAGGCATTGGCGGCGGCGTCGCACCACGTCGCCTTCTTTGCTCTCGCGCGAGTCGATGACTTTGTCCTCTTTGTGGCCGCAAAAGGGGCAGTTCATGCTGGGGGATCTTCCAATATCTGCTTTGCTGACAACAGCTTAAGTTTACCCCAATTGATGCCTTCGTGGAAGGCGCAGGCCAGTCCAATGGGCACGATGGCGATGGTGCCGACGATCCAAGTCCAAATGGCGATGCCGGAGGCGGCTTCGAGGGGAATACGATAAATCCTGGTAAGAACAACAATCACCGCCACTTGTACTCCGCCGCCGAGCCCCGGGATCTGCACCAGGCTACCGATGGTGCCAAAGGCCAGAATTACCAGCACATCCAGGATACGCAAACCACGCGTGGCTGAAAAGCCCTGCAAGAGCGCGAAACTGCTGGCGACGATGAGTACCCACTCGAACAGAGTGTAACTGAGCAATAACGCAAGCAACCGGGAATCGCGGGTGCATTCCACGCCTTGTGAGAAGGCTGCGAGCATCTCGGAAGCCCGACGCTGCTGGTGTTCCGGCAGGAAAGCGAGGGCGCTCAAGATCCGGTTTTGCGCCCGGCGGTGGGGGTCGCGAAAGGCGAGCAGCAGGACCAGACAAAGCGCCCCTACGAAGGCCAGTGAGTAGCCGCCAGCCACCAGAGCATCCTGAACCTTGGGGCCCAAACGCCAGGCGTACGATGGAATGCTTATGAAGGCATAGCCACAAAGCAGTAAAACGGCCAGCAGATCGAGCATCCGTTCCAGCAGCCAGGCCGCGGCTTGCGATGAGAACGGCAGTCCGGTCTGAACCGCGATCAGATAAGGCCGGACCACTTCGCCCACGCGCCCGAGCAGCACCCCGGCTGCAAGCCCAATGGCAGTATCAGAGGTCAATCGCCAGACTCCGATGGGCCGGGCTTCCCCGCCCTTCAGCTTGCGGATGACGAGCGGCCGCAGCATCACTTGCCAGCGCATCGCGCGACCGACAATACTCAGCAATATCAGGCAAATAGAGACGGCCAGCCAGCGCCAGTCCACCTGATCGAGCGTGGCGAGGAACAAATTCCAGCGGAAAGAGGTACCCCGGGTCCGGTAAGCTAGAAGCACAAGGACAAGCAAGCTAGCCAAAACAACCAGAACGAACGTTCGGGAAGGACGGGGACGAATTGTTGCGGGTTCCGGGGGCAAGTTAATCAGTGGTGCGCGGCTCCCCGGTGGAGAGCCTGGCTCCTCTGTAGAATGTAAAGCTTGGATTCAAGTGAACTTCTTATCATAGATCCTCGTTTTCATTACTGGAAGCAGGAGATAGGAAGCATCATGGCAACGGCGGCGATACCGGCGGCAAAATGGAGCTGGGAGCCGCCCTACCCGCAAGTCCGGACGAGCAATAGCTTGGATGCGGATGCTCAACTCGTGGAGCGCTGCCTGGGGGGCCAGGAAGCCGCTTGGGAAGACCTGGTCAGGGTGCACACCCGGCGTGTGTACTCGATTTGCTATCGTTTCACCAATAGCGATTCCGAAGCCCAGGATCTGACGCAGGACGTTTTTCTGCGGGTGTTCAAGAATCTGCGGAGCTTCCGCGCGGGCGAGGGATTGTTCGTGGTTTGGCTGACCAGGCTGACCAGGAATCTGCTGATCGATCATTACCGGCGGACGCGCATGGATCGGGCCACGGAGTCGATGGAAGATCAGGCGGCGGCGCTCGAAGAGACCAGCGCGGCGATTTCGAGGACGGAAGGAATGCTCGCCGGCCGCGAAGCCAGCGAACTGTTGCAGGCCGCGTTGCAGAAGCTATCGCCGGAGTTGCGTGAAACGGTGATTCTGCGGGACCTGGAAGAATTAGAATATCGGGAGATCGCGCAAATCCTGAACGTTCCGGAAGGAACGGTAAAGTCGCGATTGAATCGCGGCCGCGCTGAGCTGGCTAAAGTGCTTCGCAGACAGAAGATTCGCATTTGAGGCTGTGATAAGACATGACGTGCGCAGAGCTTGAAATCCTGCTGTGCGACTACGTGGATGGAACACTCCGCGCCGAGGAGAAGACTGCGCTCGAGAAGCACTTGTCCGGCTGCGCGACTTGCGCGCAACTGTCTGAGGATGTCGCGGGCGTAACGGCTTTTTTTGAGCGCGTTCCCGAAGCCGAGCCGCCGGCCGAGCTGCTGACGCGCATTCTGCACCATGCGCCGATCGGGCGCGGAGCAGTAACGGAGCCCCTCGCGAGCGATCCGCGTCCCTCCTGGGCCAAGCGAGTTTTTGGCGGATTATTCCAATCCTGGCTGCAGCCCCGCTACGTGATGGGTATGGCGATGACCATTCTGTCGTTCTCCATGCTGGCGCGCTTCGCCCACATCCAGCCGAGGCAGCTGCGGGCGTCGGATTTGGATCCAGTGAAAGTCTGGCAAGGTATCGACGACCACTCGCACCGCGTCTATGACCGGGCGGTGAAGTATTACGACAATCTGCGGCTGGTGATCGAGATTCAATCGCGTCTACAAGAATGGACCGATCAGGATCAGGCGGCGCCGCAGCGGGGAGCGCCCGCAACAGGAGCGAAAGAAGGTAGTCAACAATGAATTGCGCAAATCATCCAGAGGCTCCGGCCACTGCTTATTGCCGGGAGTGCGGAAAGCCGCTGTGTGAAGCGTGCCGCCGCCAAGCCGATGGAACGGTCTATTGCGACGAGCATGCTGCTCCTGTGGGATCCACTGGGGCCACATGGCAAGCGCCTCCACCGCCGCCAGCTCCTGGGCCCCCGCCCTCGCCCTACACGGCTCCCGAATCCACGCCCTACACAGCGCCGCAGCCTCCATATCCCCATCCACAGATCATGGACCCGGGTGCATCGCCGGGACTTGCATTCCTGCTAGGCTTCATTCCCGGCGTCGGCGCTATCTACAACGGCCAATATGTGAAGGGCTTTCTCCATGTGGTTATTTTCGGAGTTTTGATCGCCATTACGAACGACCCGGACATGAGCGGCAACCTACAGCCTCTGTTCGGGATGATGATCGCAGTCTGGGTGTTTTATATGGCTTTTGAGGCTTATCACACCGCCAAGCGGCGGCAGCTTGGCCAGCCGGTGGACGAGTTCTCCAGCATCGTGCCGCGCGCCGGCCACCCGGCCCGGTTTCCGATTGCGCCGACCGTTCTGATCGCGGTCGGACTTCTTTTCTTGCTGCATAATTTGAACATCATCCGCATTGGTGACCTCCTGCGTTATTGGCCGGTGGCTTTGATTTGTCTGGGCGTGTACATGCTTTACGAGCGCCTGTCTGGCCATCCGGAGACATCCGATCGCCACGCACCACCCGCCGCCCGGGAGGCTGTCGATGAACGACGCTAGCAGCTTCGTACAAGCGATCCGCGGGCCCATTATGCTGATCACGCTGGGCGCGCTAGTGGCGATCGATTACGCGGGCATCTATGGATTTTGGCGCACCTGGCCGATTCTGATCATCGTGTTCGGCGTTCTGAAATTGTTGGAGCGAGCGGGAGCTAAACCGGCGCCGCCGTATCCCGGCCAACCCGGTCAATACCCCGGCAGCGGTCAATATCCCGGCGCCAGGCCGCCCGGAGGCAACGCGATATGAGACGCGGCTCAGTAATCGGACCGTTGATCCTGATCGGGCTCGGCGTTCTGTTCCTATTTCGAAACCTATGGCCCGAGATTCCAATGGTGGAGCTAATCTCGCGTTATTGGCCGTTCCTGCTGATCGGCTGGGGCGCCATCCGGCTGATCGAAGTTTTGTTCTGGTTCATGACCGGCAAGCCGCTGCCGCGCAACGGCGTTTCGGGCGGAGAATGGGCGCTGATTTTCGTGATCTGCATCGTCGGCGCCACGATGTACACCGCGCACAACGCCCCGTCCTGGTTCCCTACGGGCCGTGCGTGGCGGCGCGTGGTGGTGAACATGGGCGAAAGTTACGACTATACGTTCGCGCCGGTGGAAAAGCCCTGCGCCAAGAATTGCCGCGTCGTTATCGAAAGCTTTCGCGGCAATGCCAAAATCACGGGAACCACGGACATGACGGTGAAGGCCAGCGGGCAGGAAACGGTGCGATCGTTCCAACAGGCCGACGCCGACAGCGCCAACAAACAGACGCCGCTGGAGTTGATCCAGCAAGACGATCAGATCATCGTGCGGACCAATCAAGACAAAGTGAGCGACCGCGTGCAGCCCAATGCCGAGCTGGATATTTCGGTTCCCGCGGGGTCGTCGATTGAGGCCCACGGGCGCTATGGCGATTTCGACGTCCAGGGTATCAATGGAAATGTGAACATTACCAGCGATAACGCCGGCGTGCGGCTGGAGAATATCGGCGGCAACGTGCAGATCGATACACAGGCCAGCGATACCATCCGCGCCGTGGACGTGAAGGGCAGTGTGGAGCTGAAGGGGCGGGGCGACGACGTGGAACTGCAGAATATCGGCGGACTGGTGACGGTGAATGGGGTTCACGTCGGCGACATCCAGTTGAGTAACCTGGCGCAGGCGCTCCGTTGGCAAGATCCGCTGGGTTCGTTGGACTTGGAAAAGCTTCCGGGGCAAGTTCGCATAGCGCGAGGTGACGTGAGCGGCAACAATATCGTGGGGCCAATTCGTTTGAGGGGTCACTCAGCCGATATTCAACTTTCGAATTTCACGCAGGCGCTGGATCTCACGATGGACCGCGGCGATATCGATCTGAAGCCCGGCAAGAATGTACCGAAGATGGAAGTCCACACGCGATCGGGCGACATCGACCTGGCGTTGCCCGCCGGCGCCAAGTTCGATCTGCGGGCCTCCACCGACCATGGCGAAGCGGACAACGAATATGGCGATCCGCTGCATGAAGACACTTCCGGGAGGGGCGCAACCATCGCGGGAAACACGGGGGCGGGACCCGAATTGCGGCTGGAGACCGGACGCGGGTCCATCACAGTGCGCAGGGCGAGCGCTGACGAGACCACCACGTTCCCGGATATTCCGAATGCACCAACTCCGCCGACGCCAGCGACTCCAGCAACCCCACCCAAGCCGCCAAAGCCTCCGCTGAAGGTGGAGCACGAGTAACTAAGAAACCAGAATCAGTTGGATATCGGCGACGTTGGTGCCGGTGGGGCCGGTCTTGATCAGGTCGCCGGTGGCTTCAAAAAAATGGTACGAATCGTTGTTTTGAAGAGACGCTGCCGCGTTCAGGCCAAGGGCTTGCGCGCGCGCGACAGTGGATCCATCCGCGATGGCACCGGCGGCATCGGTGGGTCCGTCGGCGCCATCAGTGCCCGCGCTGAGGATTACTACCTTGCGTAAACCCTGGATCGCTAACGCAGCGGCCAGCGCGAATTCCTGATTGCGTCCTCCCAGACCCGCGCCACGAATGGTCACGGTTGTTTCGCCGCCCGAGATTACGCAAGCCGGGGTTTTCAGCGGCCGGCCGGCGGCTCTGATCTCCTTGGCGACGGCAGCGCAAACACGTGCGGCCTCGCGCGCCTCGCCTTCCAAACGCGTCGACAGCACCAGCGTATTGAATCCCAATCTGCGGGCTTCGAGCGCCGCCGCATCCACCGCTAAAGCGTTGCTGCCGACAATGACGTTGCGAGTCTTCTCGAAGATTTTGTCGCCCGGCTTGGGGGTTTCCACGGCTTCCGGGGGTAGCTGGTTCGGGATGCGATACTTCTCGAAGATCGCGCGCGCATCGGCTAACGTAGAACAATCGGGACCCGTGGGGCCGGAGCCGATCACATCCAGGTCGTCGCCGACGACATCGGAGAGAATCAGCGTGAGGAGCGTCGCCGGATAAGCCAGACGCGCGAGCTGCCCGCCCTTGAGTCCTGAGATGTGTTTCCGCACGCAGTTGATTTCGTGAATGTTGGCGCCCGAAAGCAGCAACAATCGGGTGATCTTTTGTTTTTGGGCGAGCGTAATGGGGGGCGCGGGTAGCGGCAGCAGCGCCGAGGCTCCGCCGGAAATCAGACAGATCACCAGGTCGTCCGCGGCTGCTTGCCTCGCTATTTGCGCGATTCGCCGCGCGCCGGCCACACCGCGCCGGTCCGGGATGGGGTGCCCAGCCGCATTGATCTCGATGCGGCGCAGTTGGACGGCGTTGGGCGCATTCACGAACCCCGCTGTAATGCGCCCGCCGAGCAACCGTTCCATCGCCATCGCCATTCCGGCGCCGGCCTTTCCCGCGCCGATCACGTAGATGTTTGCGAATTCGCTCAGGCGATAACGCTGGCCGCCCGCGATCAAGATATTTTTTTCGAGACGCACGTGGCTGAACACGGCCCGGGCCGGCTCCGCCGCACGCAACGCGGCTCGGAAGATGCTAAGCGCCTGGCGTCGCACGCTAGAAGATCGGCAGCTTTAGAATCTGCGCCACGATGGTGGCTGGATCGTCGGTGTCGGCTTCGACGCGGTGTTCGGCTTTGCTGTACAAGTCCAGGCGATCGTCGAAGAGCTGCCGGAACTTCTCCGGATCGCGCGCCAGCGGCCGGTGCGTTTGTCCCTTTATCCGGGCGCTGATGCGATGGAACGGACAATCCAGCCAGATGGTAACGCCGCGCTCTTCGAGCATCTTGCGATTGGCGGGATCCACGAACGCTCCGCCGCCCAACGCCAGCACCATGGGTCTACCGCACTCCACGTCCCGCACGCGTTTCCGCAGCGCCTCCCGCTCGATGTTGCGGAACTCCTCCTCGCCGCGGACGTCGAAGATTTGGGCGATGGAAACGCCCTGTTCCTTCTCGATGTCTTCGTCAATATCGGCAAAGGACCAACCCAACTCGTCGGCCAGCAGGCGTCCAACCGCCGATTTCCCGGATCCCATAAATCCGACGAGATAAAGGCCAGGCGTGCGTTTTAACTTCAGTAGCATGGATAAACTAACATCCGCGTAACGAATGGTCCCACAGCCTTGCTTGCGCGTGCAACTCGCGCGAGCAAGCAGGCATAATGGTACACATGCAGGAAGAGTTATTGCCGCTTTTTCCGCTCCAAGTGGTTCTCTTCCCCCGGACCGCGCTGCCCTTGCATATCTTCGAGGAGCGCTACAAACAGATGATCGCGGACGTGCAGCGCGGCCACACCGAATTCGGCGTGGTGCTGGCGGGCGAAAAGGGCATCGTGAATACGGGCTGCACCGCTACCGTGGAGAAAGTCCTCAAGGAATATCCAGACGGACGCCTGGATCTGATTACTCTGGGGCGCAGGCGTTTTGAAATCATCCTGCTGAACGACGAGAAGCCGTACCTGAGGGGAGCGGTGGAGTATTTCGACGATGAGGCCACCGATCCGATTCCGCCGGAAGTGCGCAAACGCGTGATCGAGTCCTACAACGATCTGCGCGCGCTGGATGAGTCCGATCCCATACACGAGCCGGAGCTCAGCGATCCGCAGCTCAGCTTCCAACTGGCGCAAGTGGTGCCGGACCTGGATTTTCGCCAGATTTTGCTGGCCACGCGATCGGAAGCGGATCGCATGCGGCGGCTGGCCGAGTTTTTTCCCAGCTACAATTTCCGCCAGCGGCAGATCCAGCATGCGCGCGCGGTGGCGCCCACCAACGGACATGTCAAGGGGTCGCTGGGGGTGTGAGAGTCAGCGATCGCCAAAACCTGATCGTGGACGCCGACGACACGCTTTGGGAAAACAATATTTATTTCGAACGGGCGTTCGAGGACTTCTGCGAATTTCTGGCGCACTCGGCGTTCTCGCCGGACGAAGTGCGAGCGGTGCTGGACGAAATCGAAATCGTCAACAACAAAACGCACGGCTACGGGACGGCCAACTTCGCGCGCAACCTGACCGAGTGTTATCACAAACTGGTGGAACGCGACGTGCACGCCGAGGATTTGCCGCGCATCATGAGCTTCACCGAGCAGATTCTGCACCATCCCATCGAGATCATTCCGGGAGTGGAAGAGACGCTGGAGTATCTTTCCGGGCGTCACAGCCTGACGCTGTTCACCAAAGGCGATCCGGAAGAGCAGAAGCTGAAGCTGGATCGCTCGGGCCTGGCGATTTATTTCGGCCACACCGCCATCGTGAAAGAGAAGGACGCACCATCCTACGCCGCGCTGATCCGCGAGCGGGCGCTCGATCCGGCGGATACCTGGATGATCGGAAATTCGCCCAAATCCGACGTGAATCCGGCGCTCGAGGCGGGCATCCACGCGGTGTTCGTGCCGCACGAGCGGACCTGGACGCTGGAGCGGGCGGAACTGAGGGAGGGTCCGGGAAGATTGTTGCGGATCGCGGGGTTTGAGGAGCTGCGGGAATATTTTTAGGACTGGCGGCGGAAACCATCGCGGCTCTCATGAGTCCAACCATCGGGAGAATAGGCGATGCCCGGAACATTACAGGACTATGCTCAGGCGGTTCACGACGTAATTAGTGTCTGCCGCGACGGCGAACAAGGGTTTCGCGGGGCAGCCCAGGCAGTAAAGGCGCCCACTATTAAGGAGATGTTCGAGCAATACTCCGCGCAGCGCGCCCAATTCGCCACCGAATTGCAGGGTGCGGTGAAGGCGCTGGGCTTCGACAGCACCAATCCGCAGGGACTCACCGGGGTCCTGTATGGCAGCTGGATTAACCTGAAAGGCCTCCTCACCGGCCACGACGTTCACGGGATTTTGGTGGAAGCCGAGCGGGGCGAGGACTGGACTCTCAAGACTTACCGGACGGCTCTTGGAAGGACGCTGCCGCCCGAAATCGCGGCCATCATTCAGAGACAGTTTGAGGAAGTGCAGGCGGCGCACAATCGGATCCGAAGCCTGCGCGATTCCACCGCGCCTCCGCCTGAGCCAGCGAGCGAAACTACGGCTACGCCCGCGGCGCCACCACCTGCGGATGCGCCTCATGGGGACTGAAGTTTCTGGGGGTGCGCTAAATGGGTGCGCTTCGCACCGGGCGAGCATAACTACTTATGAGGCTGGCGATTGATTTTTCTGCATTCCTTCTTGTCACTTCACTGCTGGTTTAGCGTACTGAAACAGCCTCCTGAGCATGTTAGCATGAGCATGTGAGTCATCGCCTGCAAGTGCTGATACCTCCGGAGCTGGATGCTCAGCTTCGCAAGGCGGCGCAGCGCAGCCGCGTGTCCAAAGGGGAGTGGGTGCGACGCGTCCTTCAGGAATCCGTCCGCAAGACCGCAACGGGCCGTGCGATGTCCGATCCGTTAGCTCGATTGGAATCATTAGGCGCGCCGACCGCCGATATCGAGGGAATGCTTTCCGAAATTGACGCCGGCCGTCGATGAAGGTGTTCATCGACTCGAACATCCCGATGTATGTCGCCGGACGTGAACACCCACATCGGGAACCCTCGCGACGGTTCCTGCGCCGCGTCCGGGAAGGTAAGGTGGATGCCTGCACCAGTACCGAAGTGCTGCAGGAGATTCTCTATCGCTACGCTTCGCTCAACCGATTGGATCTTGCGCGCGAGGTTTACGACTTGTTCGTCGAACTTTGTCCGGTGGTGCTGGGCGTGACCCTGGCGGACACCGATCGCGCGAGCGACCTGGTTTGCGGAAAAATCCGGACATCGGCTCGCGATGCGGTGCATGCGGCAGTGATGCTGAACAACGATGTGGAATGGATTGCCACGTTCGATTCCGCATTCGATGACATATCGGGGATCCGCCGTATTAAACTACCGTAGCGGCGCGTTCTCAGCGGGTAAGGTCGATGCCGAATTTCTTCAACTCTTCGGCGTAGTAGCGCCGGTGCAGCAGATCCCACTCCTCGGTGCCTTCGGGGATCTCTTTCTTCTGCGAGCGGATCTTGGTGCGCGCGGCCCGGTCCACCTTCTCTTCCACCCCGAGCAACTCGGTCATCGCCTGCACGATGGCCAGCCGCACGTCGTTGGGATCCTTCTTGAGGCGAAAGTCGCGAGATTTGCGGATCGCGGCTACCATCTTGTGCGAGATGTCGTTAATTTTATCGCGCGACAGTTTCATGTTATCGCCGGTGTCGCGGCCCGACGCCCGAATCACCTTACGCTGCGAAATCAGCGTGTTTTTGATCCGGCGGAACATCTCCTGATAGCTGACGCCCTCGCGCCGCATATACTCGCTATACTGGCTTAGCAGATCGCGCACCTCGTCGTTAAGGCGATCCTCCACCTGCAATTCTTCTTCAATCAGATTGCCGATCATCTCGCCAGCCGACTCGTTGCTGCTGGTCTCGATAATCTGCGGCGTCATTCGTTTCACCAGTTGCCGCGACAGATAGCTAATGAATTCTCTACTCAGAAGCATGGGATTTCAAGAGGCGCGAGCGATTCTGCCGCCCCGTTATAATTCCCCAATTCTCGCACATTCAGTTGGGCAACTCGCCCCGATGGTGTTCCAGAAATCCGGCGTCAATCGGCTTGCGGCCCCGGAATCCCTCGTCTACGCCGTGCCAAAATTGGATGCCGGGTTCGCCCAGCTTCCAGCACAGGTAAACTTCTTCGCCCTGGAACAGCGTGGGAAAGTCGATGAGCCCGATATCCAGATCCTTTACCAGACAGCCGAACTCATGAACCTTTTCGATGGCTTGCTGTAGCGCAGCCGCGACCTCCTGCCGCCGATTCTTTTGCTCCAGCAAATAGGCGCGATCCACCCGCACGCCTCCCTGCACGGCGATGCGCCGGGAAAAGGTGTGCCACTCCAATTCGTTTTTCTCGTACTCCGCCTTCAGGGAAATAGCCTCGCGAATGGCCGCGGCCACATCGGGCAGCAGTTGCTCGGCTTGTTGTAGAGTGAAGAACCTTGGCATGGTCCCAGGCACCGAAATTATAGCAGCCGGCGGATTATGGCTGATACTCCAGCACCAGCATCGTTATGTCGTCTTCCTGTTCGGAACCTTCGCTGAAGTCTTCCACCGCCTCCACCAGTTTGGCGTGCAGTTCGGCGCATCCGATTCCGGCATGGGCGCAAAGAAATTCCCTCAGCGCTTTCTTTTCGAAGAACTCGCCGTCCGCGTTGGCCGCTTCAGAAAGCCCGTCGCTGAATAAAACCAACTTGTCGCCGGGTTCAAGCTGCGTGGTCTTCACTTCGTAGCTGGCGACATCCAGCATCCCGATGGGCATGCCGGTGCTATCCAGCAGCTCTAATTCCCCACTGGCGCGCAGCAGGACCGGTTTGGGATGGCCGGCGTTGGACCAGCGCAGCTCGCCGTTTTTACTTACCGTGCAGTAAACCACGGTGGCATATTTTTCGCCGTGCGCGCGCTCGATCAAGAAGCGGTTTACGCGCGACATGACATCGTCGATTCGCACCGCACCCTCGGATGCGAAAACGAACGCGCCCTGCAGCAGCGCGGCCAGCAGCGCAGCGCTCACGCCCTTGCCCGATACATCCACGATGACGCAGGCGAACATATCGGGAGTGATCTGGCGCACGTCAAAATAATCGCCGCCCACCTGGCGCGAGGCGATGCTCGATCCGATGGCGCGAAACCAGCCTTCGGTGGGAAGCTCGCTCGGCTGCAATCCGGTCTGGATGGTCCGGGCGATGTTCAGCTCTTCTTCCAGGTGCTGTTTGGCGCGCTCTTCCTCGAGCAGCCGCGCGTTTTCCAGAATGGTGGAGGCTTCGAGCGCGAGAGTTTGCAGAATTTCGCGATTGCCGGAGGAAAGATCGGCGGCCGCCTGGCGCGAATCCATGTAGAGGACGCCCACGGTGTTGTTGAGCGATGTGGCCACGGTATCCTGCATATTCCCGGTACGCACTTGAATCAGCGGCACACAGACCACGCTGCGCAGCTCCAGGTCCGCCACGGACATGTCCGGGCGCACGCCATCGGCGCCAGCCGGATCGAAGGTCATGGAAAGCAGATCGCGCCGGGTGCGCAGCGCGCGGTTGATCAGCGACCGGGGAACGCCCAGGTCCGACGTGTCGAGTGGCGTGCCCCGACGGTCGCGCGCGACGCTCACTTCCAGTTGGTCGCCCTCTCCCAGAAGCAGGAAGCCGCGCTCGGCGCCGGTAACGGAAAGCGCTGCATCCACCACGGCTACCAGCACGTCATTGGTGGATAACGAGCTTTGCAACGCGCGGGCCACTTCCACCAGCGACCGGAGCTTGGACAGATTATTCGCACCCGCTCCGGCCGGGGCCGACATCTTGCCCAGCACCTGGTTCAGCTCGTCTTCTTCCCGCGTGAAGGCCAGGCGGTAAGAATCGGGGAAACCGAAGTCGATACGATCGCCTTCTTTCAGCAGATGGCGTTTCACCCGTTTGCCGTTCACAAAAACGCCGTGGCGGCTGTCCAGATCTTCGATGGCGTAGTCGCCGCGTTCCATCAAGATGCGGGCGTGGCTGCGCGAGATGCGGTTGTCTCGCAGCACCAGATTATTTTCCCCTTGCCGGCCGATCAGGAACGGTACCGGATCGATTGGGACGCGGCTGCGATTTCCGGATGGATTGGTGACGGCCAAGGCTGGCGGCCGGTCCGCGATGGCGGGTGACGCACCCGGCAGGGACATCAGCGGCTCCGGTGCTGCGCTGGATGGGTGGAGGAGCCCGCCTCAAGCTCGGCCGCTTCGGTCAATTCCTTCGCTCGCAACGCCTGGCAGTGGGAACAATACCCTCCCACCTCCGTCCGTGTCAGGACGATCTCAAAACCGAAATGGGTCTCGATTTGTTCGCGCATTGTTTTTAGCAGGTCGCCAAAAAACTCTTCAATTTTGCCGCAGCGCAAGCAAATCACGTGGGCATGTTCCTGTTTGAGGCGGGTCTCGTAATAGTGCTGGTCGCCATCGTGGTGCATCAGATCCAGCTCATCCACCAGACCGCCGGCCTTGAGCAGCTTTAACGTGCGGTAGACGGTGACGCGGTTGAGCTTGGGATCTTTTTCGCGCGCCAGGGTGAACAGACGTTCGGCATCCAGATGCTGGCCGGACTGATCGATGAGGTCGAGCAGAATTTTCCGCTGGCGCGTGAGGCGGACGCCCTGTTGTTTCAGCGAATCTTTGATGCCGGAAACTGCCATGCGGGAGAGCCAGGGACCTTATAGCAGGGTAGCAAAGCGGAGCCGCGTCCGGTTAGTTGGCGAGCTTGGAAGCGCGATTGATGCTGCGAACCACCAGGCGGCGGGGATCGAGCAGGTGCTGCGGCTTAAAGTGCCTGGCCGACCACTTGCAGCCGGGCTCGAATTCGATGCCCAGGAAGTAGCCAATCTCTCGGTACACACAGTACCGAACCTTGCCGGAAAGTTCGCCTTTGGGGTAAGTGATGCGAAGATCGGTCTGCAGAGGGATGGGCTGATCGAATTGAAGACAGGCCCCCGACAGCGAGATGTCTTCCAGATTGGCGACTCCCTTGCGAATGCGCCCGGACTTATCCTTCCACTGGACGTCCACCATATCCGCACATAACATCCGGGGCTCTATGCGCCTGTCGAACATACACTTCTTATCGGCGAGTGTAAGGTCAATGATTATGAGAGGAGTGCCACCAAAATCGCCCTAACCTGCCGTAAGGCCCTAACCGCAAGGTCCGTACCGACAGGGTACCATGTCTGTTGCTCTGAAGTACTAGCTTCGTCGTGCAAACCATGCACATTCTTATGGCGCGGTCACTGACCGGTCTGTGACACTGGCGATATCCCGCGCAGACTAAGCATGTCTTGACCGTCGCGAGGCGCGATAGTAGACTGAGGCCATCCCTTAAGGGCAATCTCAAGAGTGGGCCCTCCTTTTAATCCACATTCTCCGCAGACGCAATCCATCGCAACGGTATTTTCGATCGTGCTGGCGATCGCCGCGGTGGTTTTTCTGGTGGTGGCGGTGGGGGTGGTCTACAGCGTAGTGCGATCCCGATCACGCGGCGCCTTGACGACGGAGCCCAGGCAAATCTTCGGATCGCGCAAACTCGAAACGCTCTGGACGGTGGTGCCGCTCGCGATCGTGACGGGGCTGTTCATCGTCACGGTGCGCGCGATGGTGGCGATTGACGCACCGCAGGAGTCCGGCCGGTCGCCCGACATCGTCGTCACCGGTCATCAGTGGTGGTGGGAGGCGCGTTATCCCAACGGCGTTGTCGTGCCGTGGGACATCCACATTCCCGTAGGGCGGCGGCTGCGCGCGCGCATTGAATCGGCGGATGTGATTCACGATTTTTGGGTCCCAGAGCTGGCGCGTAAAATGGACGCGGTCCCCGGGCGGTGGGGTTATATCTGGCTGGAGGCGAACACGCCTGGAGAGTATGCGGGCACTTGTTCGGAATTTTGCGGCGCGCAACATGCGTGGATGCGGTTTCGTGTGATCGCCGAGGCGGAGTCAAACTATAAGACTTGGCTCGAAGCCGAGGCCCGAGCCGAAGCGAACGACGTTCCGGCCAGCGACGAGCGGCTCTTCCGAGCCAAGTGCGGGGATTGCCACACCACCGTTGCGCGGGTCCCAGGCTCCGGGAAAGGACCGAGTCTGGCACATATTGCTCGCCGCGAATTCCTCGGCGGCGGCATCATGCGGAACAGCCCGGACAACTTAATGCTCTGGATGACCGATCCACAGACTGCGAAGCCTGGCAATCGCATGCCCACTCCAAAGCTGACGCCGGAGGAGCGCCGAATGATCCTGACATTCCTGGAGAGCCTGCGATGACAAGCTGGCTTTGTGCCATCGATCACAAGCGTGTGGGCATTCTCTACATGCTTTCCGCGCTGGTGTTTTTTCTCGCCGGCGGAATGGAAGCCATGGTGATGCGCGCGCAACTGGCGGCGCCGAACTTGAAGCTGATCACGCCCGAAACCTATAACCAGATGTTCACCATGCACGGCACCACGATGATCTTTCTGGTGGCGATGGCGGTGCTGACCGGCTTCGGAATATATCTGGTGCCGTTGATGATCGGCGCCAATGAAACGGCGCTGCCCCGGCTGGGCGCGCTCAGCTTCTGGCTGCAGTTTTTCGGCGGCGTGCTGCTGTATTTCAGCTTCGCCACCGGCGCCGCGCCATCGGCGGGATGGTTCAGCTACGCACCGCTGAGCGAGAAAGCCTTTTCGCCGGGCGCCGGCGTGGATTACTGGGCGCTGGCTTTGCTGATGATCGCAGCGGGCTCCATCGGATCGGCCATCAATCTCATCGTGACGATCGCAACCGAGCGCGCGCCGGGCATGACCATGCGGCTGGTTCCGCTGTTCGTTTGGATGACGCTGGTGGCGTCGATAATGATCGTTTTTGCGCTGCCCGCGCTCGCCGCGGCCTTGACGATGCTGCTGAGCGACCGGCTGTTGCACGCCCGTTTCTTCGATCCATCACAAGGCGGGGCGCCTCTGCTGTGGCAGCACTACTTTTGGATCTTCGGACATCCCGAGGTCTATATCGTGGTGCTTCCGGCGTTCGGGATGATCTCGGAAATCATCCCGGTGTTTTCGCGCAAGCCGATCTTCGGTTATCCGTTTGTCGCCACGTCCACGGTAGCGATTGCGTTTCTGAGCTATGGCGTGTGGGTGCATCACATGTTCGCAGTAGCTCTGGGCCGCAATTTTCTGGCGGTATTTGCCGCCGCCAGCATGCTGATCGCGGTGCCGACGGGCATGAAAATTTTCAGTTGGATTGCCACTATGTGGGGCGGCGCTATCCGATTTACCACGGCCATGATGTTCGCCATCGCGTTCCTTTTGGAATTTACCGTCGGCGGGTTGAGCGGCGTGGCGTTCGCCGCCGTACCCGTGGACTGGCAGGTGACGGACACCTATTTCGTCGTCGCGCATATTCATTACGTGCTCTTCGGCGGCACGGTATTCGCGGTTCTGGCCGGCTTTCACTATTGGTTTCCCAAATTCAGCGGACGAATGATGGACGAGAAGCTGGGGCGCTGGAGCTTCTGGCTGATCGTTCTCGGCTTCAATACGGCGTTCTTCGTACAGCATTTCCTCGGCTTGCTCGGGATGCCGCGCCGTGTCTACACCTATCCGAATCTTCCCTGGTTTGGCGCGTTGAACCTCATTTCCACGGTGGGAGCGGCCATTCTCGTATTCGGGATTCTGCTGTTCTGCGCAAACATTGCGATGAGCCTGGTTTTCGGCGAGCAAGCCATAGACGATCCCTGGAATGCATGGACGCTCGAATGGGCCGTCCCGTCGCCGCCTGAGCTTCAAAATTTCCCTGAGATTCCTCAAGTGCGCAGCCGCCGGCCGCTGTGGGATCTGAAGCATCCCGAAGCGCCGGATTGGATGGAAGCATGACCAAGCGCGCACATTTGGGTATGGCGATGTTACTCATCGCGGAAGCTATATTCTTTTTTCTGCTGATTCTGGCCTGCGCATATCTGCGAGCTCTGCCCACCTTGGGCGCCCGCACTGGATGGTTTCTGACGGCTCTGCTCCTTGCCAGCTGCCTTGGCGTGTGGTGGGGATGGCGCTGGGGCGCGGTTGCGCTTGGCGCCGCATTCGCGATCGGCCTGTTCGGAACGGTGTTTTCCATGTTGACCTCGGTTCTCGGGATATTTGTTCTCGCGGGAGTGCTCGCGATGGCTATCGTGCCGGTCCGCGCTCTTCGAACCACGGCGCTCTATTGGTATTTCTGCACCGCCGTCTGGCTGGTCATTTTTATGGTCGCGAGCCGAGCATGATCACCTGGGATTGGGAGCCTTCGGTAGTCATCGGCTGCGGCGCGCTTGCCATCGGATACATTGCAATTGTGCGCAAGCACGGATTCCGCCGCGCACCTTATTTCCTGGCAGGCGTGCTCCTGCTCCTTCTCGATCTGGTTTCGCCCATCGATAGCCTCGCCGATCACTATCTCTTCAGCGCGCACATCGTCCAGCACTTCCTGCTCGCGCTGGTGATCCCGCCGTTGTTGCTGCTCGGTACGCCGTCGTTTGAACTTGGCGCTCTCGGGAAATTGGAACGCGCCATCGGCCAGCCGCCGGTGTCATGGCTCGCGGGCGTGGGCACGATGCTCGTGTGGCACATTCCCGCGCTCTTCAATGCCGCGCTCGCGAACGACGGCCTGCACATCTTCCAGCACCTCAGTTTCCTGGTCACCGGCACAATTTTCTGGTGGCCGATCGTCGGACCACTGCAAGGTCGCCATCTTCCGGCGCTCGCGAGCGTATCCTATTTGTTCAGCGCCTGCGCCTGTTGCAGCCTGCTCGGAGCGTTCTTGACTTTCGGTCCCATCGGCCTCTACCCGGCCTACATCGGCTATATGGGACTCGATGCGAAAAGCGACCAACAACTCGGTGGCCTTTTGATGTGGGTGCCCGGCTGCTTCGTCTATCTCTCGGGCATTCTGGCGACGGTGATTCGATGGTATGGAGCCGAACGTACCGCATGACGAGACCCACCAGCTACGCGCCCATCGTCCTGGCCGCCGGAGTGATGCTGACGCTGTGGGGTGCGGCCTCCGTATGGATGGTGTCCGTGGCGGGCCTGATGGTGATCGGGATTGGCATGGCCCGCTGGATAAGGGAAGTTCGAAATGAAAATTGAGAGTCCGTGGCTATATCGTTATGCCATTTTCGTGGCGCTCGTTGCGCTGATCGCGATTGCCGGCGGCGCCATCGTCACCAGCCTGGAGCGCCCCATTGCCGCTACACCTTCGGCCTCCATCAACCCGGCCTTCGAGTTCTGGCACCACCTGGCAGGCGGGGTGGCGGTGGTTCTCATGCTCGGCTTGGCGATCGGACTTTCATCCCAGCTGGGGTGGATCGGGCTGGGCGCAGGGATTCTCGACGGCGTCTTGGGCGCCAGGGCGATTACCAATGCGCTGCCACAGCTCTCCGGCATTCTTCACGCTCTGCTCGCGCAGATCTTGTTCGGCTGCGTAGTGGCCATCGCTGTCGTGACATCCGAAAGCTGGAAGAAGGGACCGGACCCGATCGAAGACTCGTGGCGTCCGTCCATGCGGTCGCTCGCTATTGCCGTTCCGGCGATCATCCTGCTCCAAACCACTCTCGGCGCGTCCTACCGCTATCACGCGCTCGGCGTGATCTGGCACATCCTGAACGCCATGATCGTCCTGCTGCTCATTCTGATCGTGGCTGTTTTCCTGATCAGGCAGTTCCCCCAGCATCCCACGCTCAAGCCGGCGGCTGTCACCCTGGCGGTGATCACGTCCATTCAGGTTCTGCTTGGGTTCACCACGTTCATGATGCTGATCCTGTTCCCGGAGACCAGCCTCGCGGTAGTAGTCACCAGCGTGCTGCACGTTATGACGGGAGCGCTTACTTTTGGCGCCGGCTTATCTCTCGCCATCCTGATCCGCTACAACGTCAGCCTGGCGGTCACTCACCGGTCAGTGACCGCCAAGTGACCCCGGCGGGCTGGATTTTCCCAGGGCTTTGATATACTTATGACCGAGCCGAACAGTGTGTATGGATCCAAGTGCTGATCACCAATCCCTTAAATTCTTCTGAGCTGGTCTTTCCTACTCTCGAGTGCTTCCATATCGTCGGGTTCGCGCTGTCGATAGGAACCATCGCCATCGTCGATTTTTCATTGCTGGGTATCGGGATGCGCCGCCAGACTCCGGCGCAGCTCGCCAAGGACACCTGGCTTTGGACCCTGTGCGGCCTGGTGCTCATGTTTTTTTCCGGCCTGCTGTTGTTTTCGTCCGATCCGGACATGTACTATCTCAACTGGCCCTTCCTGATCAAAATGGTCTTTTTCGTCGCGGCCGTGGTTTTCCATTACACGGTCCATCGGAAAGCAGTGGCCACCGACTCGCCGCCGCCTAACGGAAAGATGGTGGCCTGCGTGTCGCTGGCATTGTGGGCGGGCGTTGTTTTCGGCGGAATCTTCATCGGCTTCGTTTATCCGGGGCTGAGCTTAGGGTAGCGATTGCATGCTTCTTTCATTCGCACAATGGATTCAGGCGACGGCGTTCTTCACCGCTTTGCGCGGATCGGCCTACGTCTATCCGATCGTCATGTCCCTCCACATGGTGGGCCTGGCTTTTTTCGGAGGAATGGTGCTGATGACGGACATGCGGCTGCTGGGCGTGGCCATGCGAAAGCGCTCGATAGCGGACGTGATCGAGCAACTGCGCGTGCCGAAGCGCTGGGGACTTCTGCTGATTGTTACCTGCGGCGTCCTGCTGGCGGGCTCCAAGGCGGAAGAATATTACTACAATTCGTTCTTTCGGGCCAAGCTGATTCTGCTCGGGACGGTGATTGTGTATGAGCTGGTGTTTCGCCGCAGCGTCTATGCCGACCCGGCCGCGCTGGATCGCGCGCCCAAGGTGCCCGGAAGCGCCAAGCTGGCGGCGGCGCTATCGCTGGTTCTGTGGACCTCCATCGCCTGCTGCGGACGCGGCATTGGATACATTGAACCGCCGCTCAACAAGATTCACGCTCAATTGCACTTTCTGAACGAAGCCGCGCTGACTGCTCTCGATCCACCGCGCGGGCCGGAAGGGAGATATCGCTGATGTTACTCATCCAAACCAACGCCATCGCCGACGCGCTCAATAGCTCCGAGTGGGTTTTTCCCATCGCCGAATGTTTTCACATCGCGGCGTTCGCGTGGTCGATCGGCCTGATCGCCCTGGTCGATTTTCGCCTGCTCGGCGTCGGCATGAAGCGGGAAACCAGCGCGCAGATCGCCAAAGCGACGGCGCCGTGGACGCTGCTGGGGCTGGCCGTGGTGCTGCTCTCAGGCCCCGTGCTGTTCCTTTCCGATCCGCGCATGTATCTGTACAACCCTTCGTTCCGCTTCAAGATTGGCGCGCTCGTGCTCGCCATCATTTTTAACTACACCATTCATCGCAAGGTCGCTTTGTCGGACAGCTCGTCGGCGGGGGTTCGAGTGGTGGTGGGGGTGGTTTCACTGGCTTTGTGGATTAGCGTGGTGTTCGGCGGCCTGTTTATCGCGTTCGCCTAGTAAACTCGGGAGGCTCAGGTATCTATGCTTTCTCTCTTCCAGTGGCTTCAAAGCCTCGATTTCATGACCTTCATCCGCGAGTCCGGGCTCACCTATCCGGTGATCATGAGCACCCACCTGACCTGCATCGCGGTGTTCGGAGGAATGATCGTAATCACCGATCTCCGGATGCTGGGCGCCATTTTAACGAACCGGCCCATTGCCGACGTGGTGAACGGATTGCGTTGGTGGAAGCGCCTGGGCTTCGTCATCATGGTGACCATGGGATTCCTGCTTTTCGGATCGAAGGCCTCCGATTACTATCCGAACCCCTACTTCTGGACCAAGATGTCGATTCTGGCGCTGATCGGCATCCACGCGCTGATCTTTCGGCCTGGCGTCTATAATCAACCGGAGAAGCTGGATGCCTCTCCCGTGATTCCCACGCGCGCCAAGGCCGCCGCGGCGCTATCGCTGGTTTTATGGACCGGCATGGTGTGCGCGGGACGCCTGATCGGCTACTACGAGCCGCCTCAGCAAAAAGGACACGTGGTCTCCACTGCGGCGAGGTAGCGCGGACTCAGTTCTTCTTCGCCAGACTCGCGGTCTGGACGTGCTTGGCATCGCCCCACGCGATGAACGTTTCACTTCCGTGGTGAAAGAGCTTTGGATATCCGAGAGCCATCTTCCCGCCTTTAGCCACTTCCAGCGTCGGACCGGCCAGGCCAGCAGAGCTGACGCGACGAACCATCACGCTGGCGCCCGCCGGGTTCTGCTCCAGCCAGGAAACGATGGCCCCGCCATCTTCATCCAAAGCGAGCGACGTGTAGCCGAACGCGTGGCCGGCGCTGAGCAAAACAGGCTTGGTGAAGCTGGAACCGCTGTCGTTTGAAAACGCCATCAGGTCGCGGGGTTTGTCATCCGCCTCCGTGAACCAAGCCACCGCCACGTGATCGTCATTCGCCTTCACTGCCGCGGCATTGGTGGGGCAGGCGTTGATCATCCAGTTATCGGCGTTCACGATCTTGGGGGTGGACCAGTGGCCGTTCTCCAGCCGGGTGACCGCGATGTCGCGAATATCTTCCTTGCTGTGGGCGCGGAATGCCACCAGCAATCCTTTGGAAGTCTTGGTGACGGCGGTGGGGCAGCAGCCGCACACGTCTCCTTGGATCACCTCTTCGCGAACTTCCTTGCCCGTGGCGTCCACGATGGTGCGCTTCAGGGACACCGGATTGTCCTCGCCTTTCAGCGCTTCCAGCCAGAAGATGGACGCTCCGCCATCCGGGTTGGCGATCATCGAAGCCAGGCCGTGCTGGACGGCGCTGTGGTCGTGATGGGCCTCTAGCGGCATAGTCCAATGCGTGCCATCGGTGGACGAAGAGACGTAGACGTATTCGGCGTCGCTGTCGCCGCCCGGCGCCTCCACCCAATGGGCGAACCAATGGCCGCCCGGCAATGCGAGCACTTCCGGCATCTCGGCGGGATGATGAAAAAAGTGGCGATTTTGGGCAATGGTGATGGCGGGCGACCATGTGTCGCCATGGCGGACGGCGTAGCGCAGCTCAAAAGACCCGCCTTTGGATGGCTCGATCCAACTGAACACCGCGGCTCCGTCCGGCGCAACGGACCAATTGGGCTGCTGGCTGCCGGCCCCGGATGGATTCACCAACGGAGTGGATGAAAAACTTTGGCTCATGGCCGGAAGCGCTAATACGGCGCTGAGAAGTATAGACTGGATCTTCAAGGGAGTTGCTCCTCTTCTAGGAGACCATGAATCGGCTGCTATGTTCAATAATCGCCCTCTTCTTTTTGTGTTAGCGACAATGCCCGCGCTGGCGCAGACCTATCACGCGCCGCGCAGCGCCGATGGCCAGCCCGATTTGCAGGGCATCTGGCAGGCGCAGACCACCGCGTCCTACAACATTGAGCCGCACGCCGCGCGATTGGGGATGCCCGCCGGACTGGGGGTGGTGGAGGGCGGAGAAATTCCCTACACGCCGGAAGCGGCCGCGAAGAGGCGGCAGAATTTCCAGAATCGCGCCAGCGCCGATCCCAACAACAAGTGTTTTCTGCCCGGCGTTCCGCGCGCCAACTACATGCCGTTTCCTTTTCAGATTTTTCAGACGGCCAAGGACGTGGCGATTTTGTATGAATACGTTCACGCCTATCGCTTGATCCCGCTGGACGGCAGCAAGCATCCCGACGATGTGGATTTCTGGATGGGCGATTCGCGCGGACACTGGGAGGGCGACACATTAGTCGTGGATGTGAGCGATAACAACGACCAGACCTGGTTCGACGCTTCCGGCAATTTCCATAGCGGGGCCTTGCACGTGGTGGAGCGCTATACGCGCACCGGTCCCAATACCATCAGCTATGAGGCCATGATCGAAGATCCCAAGGTGTTCACCAGGCCTTGGAAGATCAGCCTGTCGTGTTACCGCCTTCCGGAAAAGAACTTACAACTGATGGAGTACGATTGTTACGCGTACGAGGAACCAAGCAAATGAAACCGATTCTCCTCGGCTTGATCTTCTTGTTAACAGCGCTACCCCAGACACCTGGGCCGCAGGAAAGGCCCATCGACAAGCCGGCCGTCAAAGCCGGTCCGATGCCCCGCGGAGCCGATGGGAAGCCTGATTTCCAAGGCGTTTGGGAGGTTCGGAGTCCGGGAGGAAATGCGGCTTACGACGTGGAGGATCATCTCAAGCAGGTCTACGGAATTCCGCCCGGCAAAGGCGTGATTGTGGATCCGAAGGACGGCAAGATTCCTTATCTGCCCGCTGCGGCGCAGCGCAAGCAGGATCTGGTGGCGCACCACATGTACGACGATCCGGAAGCGCACTGCTTTCTTTCCGGCATTCCGCGCCAGGTGTACGCGCCGTTCGGATTCCAAATTTTGCAGCCCGCTAACTACGTCCTGTTCCTGTTCGAGAATTTCCACGCTTACCGCGTGATTCCTACCGATGGCCGCCCGCATCTGCCCGCCGATATCAAACAATTCGAGGGCGACTCGCGCGGCCGTTGGGAAGGCGACACCCTGGTAGTGGACGTGACCAATCAAAACGACAAAACGTGGTTCGATATGGCGGGCAATTTCCATAGCGACGCGCTGCATGTTGTCGAACGCTACACGCCGGTGGACGCCAACACCATCGGCTACGAAGCGACCATCGCAGACCCCAAGACCTTCGCGCGGCCCTGGAAGATCGCTTCCCCCATTACGCGAATTACGCGCCCGGGCTACGAAATCATGGAGCTGGCCTGCGTGGAGGGCGAGCGCGATCTCAAGCACTACACCGAAGGCGAAGGCGGCGCCACAAAAAGTAACCGGGCTTCAGCTAGACGTGGACCACGTCGTTCGTCAGCGTGCCGATCTTTTCGATAGTGACCGACACAGGACCGCCCAGCTTGTTCAGATCGACGTTCTGCACCGCTCCGCCTTGCGCGGATTTCTTGAGCGCCGTACCCATGGAAACAATGTCGCCTGGAAGCAGCGTCAGGTGGCTGGATAAGAACTCAAGAACTTCCGGAATCTTGTAAAACAGATTTTCGGTGTTGTCCTCAGTGACGAGCTGACCTTTGTGGCTGCAGGAAACGGCCAGGTTGTGCGGATCGGCGATTTCATCTTTTGTCACCAGCCACGGGCCCATGCATGCGAACGTGTCGCAGCATTTATAGCGGCCCGGATAGCTGACCCAGGTGTCGACGTATTCAATCGCCTTGGGATCGCCGGCCTTGGGATGAATGGCGCGATAGTGAAACGTATCCTCGGCCCGCATGGTTGGAGACGTGATGTCGTTGTGGATGGTATAGCCGAAGACGTAATCGTAAGCATCGCGGGCGGCGATGTTCTTGGCGGTTTTGCCGATGACCACAGCCAGTTCGGGCTCCGGATGGACGCGGCCATAGTGCGGCTTGCATTCGATGTCGCCGCCGTGGCCCACTAGCGCGCTGGCGGGCTTGATGAACATGGCGGGATGTTTCGGGCCTTGCAGGATACGATCGCTGTTGGCGCTGTTGTTCAACGCCAGACAGCAGATTTTGGACGGACGGCGCACAGGCGGGTACCAGTCGACATCGTTCACCGAATGCCTTTCCCCGCTCGTAAAAGCGTAAGAGCCTGCCTCGATGAGATCGAGCACACTATGGGGACCCGGTATCTCCATTAAGGCAGTACCGTCCATGGCAATTCCAATGCGGTCCTGCCCACGCGCATGGAAGCTTGCCAGCTTCATTTCTTATCCGAAATTACCGCCATGATCTCGCACTCCACCAGCAAAGGATCGCGCAGATCCGGAGTCGGAAAAGTATGGCGGGCCGGGCGCGAATGCGGATCCGGAAACATCTGCAGCCAGTATTTATTGACGATGGGGCGGTTCGCCATGTCCTTCAGCCACACATTCAACTTGATGACGTCTTCCGGCGCGCCGCCGCCTGCTTCCAAAACTTTTCTCACATTGGCGAACATCTGCTCGCACTGCGCTTCCACTCCGTCGGGGACCTTGCCGGTGCCCGGATCCTTTCCGAAGATTCCACCACTGACGAGAAAAGGACCCAACCGGCTGGCATTCGGGATAGGATTAATGTGCTCCAAGCCGGGCACTTCGATACTTGTACGATTGCTCATTTTAGTAGTGTAGCGAGTACTTCCTTTACGCTGGGCTCCGCATGGCCCTTAAAGTTTTCGAGGCGGCGAAAAATATCGGCCGCCGCTGCATGAAATTCGGGTGGCATGCCGGCGCTCTGAAAAGTGGCCGCGATCTCGTGCATTTCGCCCGTGAATCGCCAAGCTTTGGGAGCGGCGCGAGCGATTTCACGCTCCAAGTCCGGAAGCGACGGACCGCTTCTGGCCCACTGCCGTTTCAGAGCGTCCAGGACATTGAGACCCTCGGCCGTCGCCAGCACCGCGATTGCCAGGGCGATGGAGCCTTTCGAATAGGCCGCAAAAGACATTTTCAAAGCGGAGGCGCGGCCGATGCCTCCCGCGAGCGCTTCCACTTCGATCGGCCCAGAGGAAAAATGCGTTGCGACATTGGTAGCGTGTTCTCCGGAAAGATACAGCCACGTCCGATTTCGCGCGGTTGTGGGTGGTCCGATGATGCCGCCATCCACGAAGCGGGCGCCGCACGCTTCCAGGCGCCGTGCGATGCGCTGTGCACGATCGGGAGAAATCGCATTGGCATCCACATACGTGCCTGAATACGAACGCTCGGCCACTTGCTCGGCTTGATCCTCGGCGAATTCCGGCGGACAGACGCTCACGATGAGCGGGCAAAGTTCGCATAGCTTCGCGAGCGTGCCGGCATCTTGCAGTAAGGCTTCCGATGCTCGCGCTCGCGTGGCTGCGCTCCGGTGCTCCGATGCCCAGAACACTTCGTTTCCGCTATTGCGCGCGGAAACGGCCACCACCATTCCCATCTGTCCGGGATGCAAAATCCCAATACGCATCAGGGCACAGACGGAAGATACGCCCGAACGAAAACGAATTTCGACGGGTGGCCGTTGAACAGCATGTCGTCGGTCCAGATTTGGCCGTCGCCGGACAAGGTCCACACGTCGTGCATGGTGATCTGCTCGCCGATCGTGGTGTCGCTCACCAGCTTGTCGCCGTCCCACATCCCGTGGGTCCTCACCCGCTGCCCGTTTAGCATGGTGGTTACCATGGAGCCGTCGGTGGAGAACTTGCGGGTGATGGCCAGTTCTTTGCCTTCGCGGACCTGCACCTCGGTCATCGTGAGGACGTTGCCCTCACTTTCGATCCGGCGGACCATGCGCGGCGGGGGACCCTTGGAATCGTCCATTTTGGAGACATCGGTTCTCCAGGTGCCGGTGAAATCCGGGTGGTCGGCGGCGAATGCGACGGCAGTGAAGGTGAGAGCGAGCGCAGCGTAGATGAGTTGTTTCATGATTATTTTTGGTCGTTTTCGCCCACGGCCGGGTGGGCTGGTGTGTTGTCGTCTTTGCAGGGAGCCGCTTCCGGAGCGGCTGGAACATCGATCAAGATTGTGTTCGTGGTGAGGGTACCGGTCCAAGGTACGCCAAAGCGCGACCACTGATCGGACAAATGCGCTTGGAGGGCGGCGGATAATTCCCGGTGCACAAACCGCAACTTCAGATATACGCGATGGCCTCGCAGATCGGGATAAGTACGGAAGAGAGCCTTGCGATCTACGGGCAAAGTGATCACCTCCAATAGCGGCGTCGCCATCTCACCGCCGGCCGGAATCACGGCAAAAACATCGTTTTTCGGGCTGATCGGGCTGTCGGAGCTAACGTCGGGAGGAAGCTCGGTCATTGTCTTGTAGACGGGATCGAAGAGGCCCAGGCCTTCGTGAAACACGTTCATCTTTCCGGGCTTGAGCGAAGTGTAGATGGTTCGTTTATGCTCCAGGGGAAGAATCAAGGGGCGCGTTCCGGCGTTGCGATAGGAAATGCTGGCGTGCAGCCGAAGCACCAAATATGCGGGCGGCAGTCGTTCGGGATCAAGGCCTCGCACCCGGGTGAAGCAGTAGCTGACACCGGCATTCGTAACGATAGCGGAGGGGCTGACCAGCTTTGAGTCCCGAACCTTCGCGGGTTGTCCAAAACAAGCACCGGCGCAGGCGAACGCACCCAGGCCGGCGATTACCGACTTCAAAGAAAGCATCAAGCTCAAGTTTATCGAGAAACTGCCAGGAGCGAGAAAACGTTGCTATACTCAGCGGACGGAAATGAACTACCAGTGGATAGCAATCGCAGCCGTTTTTGTTCAGAGCGCCGGCGCGCAGACGGCGGCCGATTGGCCCAGCTACAATCGGGATCTCGGGTCCACGCGCTATTCGGCGTTGAAGCAGATCAACACCGGAAATGTATCGAAGCTGGCGCAGGCCTGGAGCTACAAGCTGCGGCCCGACGCGAACAGTCCGGCGGCCGGAACGATGAACGAAGTGACGCCCATCGTGGTGGACGGCGTGATGTATCTTCCGGCTGGCAATCGCGTGGTGGCGCTGGATCCTGAGACCGGCGCGGAGATTTGGCGCTATGATCTCAAATCCGGCGCCGCCTCGCAGCGCGGCGTTTCTTATTGGCCGGGCGACAAGCAAAATCCCCCGCGCATTCTCTTCCTGACCGGCCACAAGATGGTGGCGCTCAACGCCAAGACCGGCAAAATCGATCCTGGCTTCGGCAATGAAGGCGAATTGACCATGGATGTGCCTTTCGCGGGCGTCCCAACCATCTATAAGAACGTGATCCTGGTGGGCATGAACATGTTCGGTCCCGGCGAAGAGCATCTTCATCAGCAGGACGAACTCCCCGGTGGTATGCCCGGCGATTCGCGCGCCTACGATGTACGCACCGGCAAAAAGCTGTGGGATTTTCACGCCGTTCCGCTGCCCGGCGAAGTTGGCCACGACGATTGGAAGGAGGGCAATTGGAAGCGCTCCGGTAATAATATGTGGTCCTACGCCATCACCGTGGATGAGAAGCGCGGCGTCGTCTACATGCCCATGGGCGGGCCGGCCGCGAATTACTATGGGGGCGATCGCAAGGGCAATAACTTGTTCGCGAACTCCGTGGTCGCGGTGGATTATCAGACGGGCAAACTGAAATGGTATTTCCAAACCGTGCATCACGAGCTTTGGGATTATGACCTTCCGCCCGATCCCGTGCTGATCGACATCGTCAAAGACGGCAAGAAAATTCCCGCGCTGGTGCAGACCGGCAAGTCCGGCTACATGTTCATACTGGATCGCCTCACGGGCAAACCGGTGTTCGGCGTGGAGGAGCGTCCCGTGGCCCAAGGCAATGTGCCCGGCGAATGGTACGCGGCGACGCAGCCGTTTCCTTTGAAGCCCCCGCCGCTCGCGCGGATCGGCATCTCGCGCGCGGATCTGGTGACCGCCGAGGACACGTCGGCCGACCACGCCAAAGCTTGCCAGGAAATCTGGGATAAGCACGGATTCGAAGATTCCGGGCCGTTCGCGCCCTGGGCGTATCAGGGCCAAGGGACACCCAAACACGAGACCATTAGTATGCCCGGGCCCACCGGCGGCACCAATTGGGGCGGCGCCGCGGCCGATCCCGAAACCGGATATGTTTTCGTGAATTCACAGGACAGCCCCGGCACCGGCTGGATGATGGACAATCCGAAAGCCAAGGAAGAAGGCGCGCTTCCCTACGTGATGCGTCCGGGCTTTTTCAGTTTCTCAGCACCCTACAAAGACGCGGACGGCAAAAGCCTCGGCAACCTGCCGTGCATCAAACCACCGTGGGAACGATTGTTCGCGGTGAACGCGAACACCGGCGAGATCGCCTGGCAGGTCCCGCTCGGCGTCACCGATTTTCTGCCCGCCGGGAAGCGCAACACGGGACGGTCCGGAGCGTTTGCCGGTCCCATCGTGACGGCCGGAGGATTGGTGTTCATCGGTGCAACCAGCGACGCACGCTTCCGCGCTTTTGATGCGAAGACCGGCAAGGAGGTTTGGACCACGAAACTGGCATACAGCGCCACGGCGAATCCGTTGACCTATCAAGGCAAGAGCGGCAAGCAGTACGTCGCGATTATCGATGCGGGACCGGGCAAGGGCAACGACCAGGCGCTGATCTCGTTTGCTCTGCCGTAACTTGGGGTCAGCGCTCGACAGGGCCGCCCGCCAGCCATTTCTTTCCGCGCGCGTAGAGGGCTTCCACCTCGGGGCCCTTCAGCCCGGGCATGTCGGTCTTCACCTTGTAACCGATGTTGCTCTGCAGGTACGCCAGGTGACGATAACCCTCCGGAAAGCGCTGCAGCAATTCCTGATCGAGAGGCAGCAGCTTTCCAGGGTCCACCGGGTCCATGCGATCCTTCTCGTAAATGGGCTGCCGCAGCACGATGCCCCAGCGATTGTTCCGCTTCTCGAAAAAATCGTAGAAGCGGCCGGTGCAAACCACGTCGCATAAGACGTCGTGAACCAGAGCGCGCTGGTTGATGGTCATCTTGGTCTGCGAGATGGCCCGCGTGCCTGCGACATCTACCGTGAATGCGCCCTGAAAATGGAGAATGTTGACGCCGCGGTTGAAGCCTTCCCGGCTCACTTGAATAAATTCGTCGGCCGTTCCCTGGAACCAGGTGGCCATCATGTAGCCGTCGTCGTGCCACACGGTGCGAAAACGCTCCCAATCGCCGGCGTCGCGCCAGAGCACCCAGTTGTCCACGACGGTTCGAATCGCTAATGTTTCGAGTAAATCTTCGTTCAGCATGATTTAAGGCCGCAATTGAAATTGGACTGCCAGCGAGCAGTTCACCGGCGAAGCATAGTCCAGCAGGATGGCGCTGCTGGGAACAACGTAGCCCACGAGCGAGGCAACTTCGAGGACCGGGGCAACGGTGAGGCCGGCATTGGACAACTGGAGAACAGGCCCGAGCGTTAAGCCAGCCGCGGTTGCCAGCTTCTGCGCCTGAGCGGTTGCGTCGGCCATCAGGTCGGCGTTGGAGCAGGTTTGCGATTGCTGCAGTTGCTGCGATACCTCGGTCCCTTCCACGCTAAACGACAACGTCAGGCCGCTATTATTTTGCGTGATGGTTTGTTCGAGTTTCGTGAGCGTTCCGATGGTGGCTGTCAGGCTGGCCAATGGAACAGCCAGATTGAAATTCCACTGCAGGTTGGGAGGGGAGGATGTATTGTTGATGCTGGTGAGGCTGGAAGACGTAACGCCCAGACTGGAGAGTGAGGCGACCACCTGATCCAGCGTGGTGGTGGGGCTCGCGGTAACCGACAAGCCGAAAATCACATTATCGGGTTGCAGATAAGTAGAGTGCGTGGCGGAGATGGTGATGGTGTGCGGGGCGAGCTGGCCGAATACCGGGGCCGCCACCAGGAACAGGAGGGGGAGCGAAAACTTCCACATGCTCTAATGCCTCGCCACGCTGAACGTCGCTGTGATGGCGCAAGGCGGAGCGGTTCCATAGGGATTTGCAGTCACGTTCGAAGTTGAGCTCGACAGGGCGGTGATTGACCCGAGCGTCACGCCTCCGGCCGCGGCCAGGCTTTGTGCTTGCGTGGTGGCGCTCGCGATGAGGCCCGAGAGCGAGCAGGTCTGTGATTGCGCCAACTGCGGCGAGACCTGTGTTCCAACGATGTTGAAGGAAAGCGTCAGACCGCTGTTCATCGCGCCGATGGTCTGCTGCAGCATGGTCAGGCTGGCAACCGTGGTGGTCATCGTGGTGAGAGGAACGGGGAGGGTGAAGGTCCATTCCAGCACCAGGGTGGGCGGGGAGCTTCCGTTCACGTACTGCTGCGCCGTGGACACACTCGATAAGTTCGCGGCGGTGACTCCGGTTCCCTGGAGCGCGGTGAGCACATCGTTGAGACTGGTGGTGAGGCTGGATTGCACGCCGATTGAGAAAGTGGCCTCGTCCGGCTGCAGGCTCGGGTTATTGGAAGCGGCGACAGTGATCGCATCGGAGCCCAATTGCCCGAAGGCGAGTGGACAAAATGATAGCAGGACGAAAACCAGACCGCTTTTCTGCATCCTTGAAGTATACTCTCCGAAGTGAATTGAAATGACGAATAGCGAATTACCCGCCCTGCTGGCCTTCCAGCATATTTCGGTCATGCTGGGCGATAAACGAGTGCTTCACGATATTACGCTCCGCATTGGGGCCAGGGAGCACGTGGCGATCCTGGGGCCGAACGGTTGCGGCAAATCCACCCTGATCCGCACCATCACGCGCGAGTGTTATCCGCTGGCGCTGCCCGATTCTTCGCTGACAATTCTGGGACGCGATACCTGGAACGTTTTCGAGCTGCGCCCGCTGCTGGGAATTGTCTCGAACGATTGGATGCGCCGCTGCACGCGAGAGATCACTGGACGCGAAATGGTGCTGTCGGGTTTTTTCAGCAGCGTCGGCATCCAGCCTTATCACGAAGTCACTCCCGCTATGATGGAAAAAACTCGCCAGGTGCTGGAGCTTCTAGAGGTCCCGCATCTGGCCGAACGCGAGATGACCGAGATGTCGTCGGGCGAAGCGCACCGCCTGCTGATCGGCCGCGCCCTGGTGCACGATCCGCTGGCGCTGCTGCTGGATGAACCGAGCAACAGTCTGGACTTTCGCGCCGCGCTCGAACTCCGGGATATTCTGCGCAAACTAGCGCAAGCCGGCACGGGTATTTTGATGGTGACGCATCATCTGCCAGACATCCTTCCTGAAATCGATCGCGTGATTCTGCTGCGCCAGGGCCGCATCTTCGCCGACGGCGCCAAGAGTGAACTACTGACCACCGAGCGCCTCAGCGGGCTGTTCGGCCTGCCAGTGGAGCTGGCGCGGCGCGATGGCTATTATCACCTGTGGTAAGAATCAGAAGTCCATTTTCTCGATCAACGTATTTAGCGCGGATTCTGCCGCGGCTTTCTGTTTCTTGAGATCGCTCAGCTTGTCGCGGGATGTGGCCAACGTCGCTTCCTGAGTGGCTAGCTGGCGCGCATATTTTTGCACCTGATCCTGCTGTCCGCTCACCTGGTTCAGGCTTTGAATGTTTTTCCGAACGCGGTCTTGATCGCTCACAATGCCGCTGATCTCGCTATCCAGTTGCCGGATCTCGCTGTCGAGATCGTTGATGTGCCACTTGGCGTCCAAAATTTTCTGCAGCTGGCCGCGAGTTGCGTCGGATAGCGCCTTGTTCTGAACGTAAGCGAGCAACACGTCTGGAGTCACGCTGGAAACAGATGTCGTGGTTTCGTAAACGCGCTCTTCCGCCACGGGGAACTTTTCAGTGGCATCGGGACCCAGTTTCACTTCAAAGCGGTACGCGTTCGTGGTGGTTTCGACGGGCTTCAACGAGAGCAGCTTGTAGCCTGAGCGCTGGGGATGCTCGATGATGAGCGTCTTCGCTTTTTGATCCACGTTGCGAATGGTGAAGGTCCTGGTCTCGTCCATGGCCAGCCGAGCAGTCAGCACGCCCCGATTGATATGAATCTCGCGCGTGATCTCGCGGCTGGAGTCAAACTGCGTGGTGACGCGCGTGCCAAGATCCACCGAGTAGCTGATCAGCCGCTTGTCGCCGGCCTTCAGCGTCGTCATCAGTGCTTCGCCCGCATAGCTGCCGGCATCGAAGACTGTGATCGGTCCTCCATCCAGCGTCTTCGCCGTGGAATTGTTCAGCTCGGCGGCGTTCATGGGATGTTCGCCGTAGCTCTCCGAATAGATCAGCAGCTTGCGCGCGCCGATAGGCTGCTGCAAGAAGGGGAGCATGGTGGACTCGTCCTTTTTCACCGTGACCGGCGTGGAGAAGCGGTATTCGAAGAGCTCGCCCAGGTCGCCGGATGCGACATTCAAAGCGATGAGGCTCTCCGTAGTCCGGCCGTTGAGAGGGGCATTGCCCGAGCCGAGGGTGGCCGCGCCAGCGGACGCCATGAAGTTCGGCGCACGCGCCTTAAGCGCTGGCCCCGGAAAAGGTGCGCCGTTAACGCTAACAGACTCCTGAAGGGCACCTCCATAGACCACCGGGTTCGCAGCGAGATCCTCGGGCAGTTCCACCGTCTGCCGAGTCACATATTTCGGCTCATACAGGTTGCTGATGAACGAAACGGGACGGCCCGACACCACGGCCAGCCGCACGTTGGTCCAGTCTTCGCCGGTGGTGTTGTCGATGATGGCCCAGCCTTCGAGTGTCGGCTCGCCCTTGTCGGCGAAGATAAGCCGGTAGCTGGATTTCCAGACCGGCGACGGGATCATGTAACTGGCGTCGATTTGGCGCTCCTTGGCGTCGGACGAATCGATGTAGATGCTGCGCTTGTCGGTGGAGCGCGATTGGTTGACCACGGTCAAGTAATCGCGAAGCTGGGTCTGCAGCTTGGGATCGGCAAAGCGAATGGAGCTGGAAGCCGCAAGATCCAACGTTCGCAACTCGCCCGAATCGAGCAACGCCACCAGTTGCTCGCGCTCCGGCTGCTTGTCGTCAGCTTTGACCACGCGTCCACTGACAACCGTTCCGGCGATGGTCTCGGGGCCGTACTTCAACTCCACCCTGGCACCCTTCATCTGATCGAGGAACAGCGCCAGCGACGCTTGGCCATCGATCTTAAAAGGAAACGCCGCGAGCTTCTGATCCAGCGGCTCGCTCGAATCGTACCGCAAGCCGGTGATCTTGCCGCCATTCTGGCCGGAGATGGTCAGCGACTTCAGAACATCGTTCATGTCCGAAGCCTTGAAATCCAGGCGCGCGGATTCGCCCGGGCGCAGCACGCCGCCGCGTTCAAAATAACCGACTCCGCTCTTGTAAAGAATTACTTCGCGGATGGGAATGTCGGCGGCTAACGCGGAAAACGCGAAGGCAGCCAGCAGAGGAAGGGTTCGTCGCATATAGCTCCTATGGGAGGAATGCCCGCTGGTTGACGATCCTTTCAGCGGCTCCTCATACTTCACGCTTCACTCGCCCATTACTTTAATAATGACGCGTTTCGGGCGCTGTCCGTCGAATTCGGCATAATAAACCTGCTGCCAGGGACCAAAATCGAGTTTGCCGTCCGTCACTGGGACAATCACCTGATGATGGACCAGCAGGCTCTTCAAGTGCGAATCGCCATTGCTCTCGCCGGTGCGGTGATGGCGATAGTTCTCGCGGAAAGGCGCCAGCTTCTCCAGCCATTCGTCGATGTCGGCCAGCAGGCCATCTTCGGCGTCGTTCACCCAGACGCCCGCCGTGATGTGCATGGCCGAAACCAGGATCATGCCTTCGCGAATCCCGCTTTTTTTGAGCGCGGCATCCACTTCGGAGGTGATGTTGATGTACTGCCGGTGCTGTTTGGTTTGGAACTTCAGATATTCGGTGTGGAATCGCATACGCCGATGATAACTAGGGTCAGCGAGGGTCGGTGTGCTTGACACATCGCAACCAGCGGCGTCAGACTTGAATCTACATTAAGGAACAAGCAGGCTGGGACCCAGAATCCTCTTCCTGGCATTGCTGGCGGCCGGCCTTGCTCCGGCGCAGGACCAGCCTGATCCTGGCGCGCGGGAACAGCAGGAACCAACTTACGAAGCGCCTTCGGTGCTGAGCGGCCAGAACGCTTTCGGCGCCTATGCGCGAGCTTCGGGCGCCTACGATTTCGGCGGCCCCTCCCCTTCTTCGGAGACACTGGGGGCGCCTGCCCCAACCGATAGCACGGATTCCACCTATGATGGTCCATCCATACTGAGCCGAAACGGTGGCTTGTCCGAAGAGACCAAAGGAGCCATGAACGCGTTCGGCCTTTATGCGCAGATTATCGGCGTGTATGATTCGGGGCTCATCGCGCCGGCCGTGGTGGAAGGCAAGCCAGGGGCCGCCGTCGCGAGTTATGGAGAGGAAACCGATTTCGGCGCGAACGTTTCCCACCGCTGGCGCCGCGGCAAACTGGACGTCGAGTATCGGGGTTCCTTTTGGCACTACGCCAATGCGCCCGCGTTCGACGGCCTGAATCAGTTCCTCCAACTCACCTACCGGGAAGCGCTGCTTCGGCATCTCACATTGGATCTGAAGAGCACACTGGGGACCACCACGCTCGCCAACGGAGCCTTCTCCGACTTTCCGATCGCAAGCCTGGACCGCATTGGTTTGCCCACCGACGAACTGTTCGATAGCCGCACGAACTATATGCAGTCGCGAGTGGATCTGACGTGGCATCTGACCGCGCGGCTGTCGATCGATTTCGGCGGCGACGGATTCGTGGTTCGACGGGCCTCCCCGTTGCTGGCGGGATTGAACGGCTACAACGGGCGCGCGAGCGTGGCCTACCGGCTCACTCCGCGGCAAACGCTCTCGGCCAGCTACCAAAATACCTACTTCGATTTTCAGGGCACTTATGGCAACTCGCGACTGGAAACCGCGGCCTTGGGCTATTCCATCGGATTGACGCGGGAATGGGATCTCAGCACGCTGGCCGGCGGCGTCCGCGTGGATACGCTCGGCCTGATGGAGGTTCCGCTTGGCCCAACCATCGCGGCACTCACGGGTGAAAACTTCGCGCTGGTGACGTTCAGCAACGTGCGCTACGTTCCGATAGCCGAGGTCCGCTTAATTCGCCGGCTCAAAGCGGGGTCGCTCACCTTCGACTACGCCAACAGCGTCACACCGGGAAATGGCTTATATCTGACGTCGCGGCAGACTTCCGGCGCGATTGCTTATTCCTTCATCGCCACGCGATTCCTTGAAGCGCGCGTGAAGGCCGGTTACAATCAACTCTCGGCACTGGGACAAGCCTTGGGAAAATACTCCAACCTGCAGGGTGGGATTCAAGTGCTGTATAAGTTGACGGGCGACGCCTACCTGGATGTACGCTATGACTATCGCCACTACACTACAACTGGAGATGCAATCTTGGAAGACGATTCCAACCGCGTGAGCCTGGGCGTCGCGTTCAGTTTGGGTGAAGCCTCGCCGGTGGCATGGTGAGCGGCCCGCCCATCAAGATCTTGCTCGTGGAGGATGAGCCACCACTCTTGCAGTTGATCGAGAAATATCTCAAACGGCTGGGATTCGAAGTGGAAACGCATTTGAAATCATTCGATGCGCTGCGCAGCTTTGAAGCCGCGCCCGGCCGCTATGGTATGGTGATCGCCGATCTCGGCATGCCCGATATGCCCGGTGACACGCTGCTGACGCGCATGCTCGAAATCCGGCCGGACCTTCGGATCCTGGTGTGTAGCGGATCGCCGTTCTTTATCGAAAACCTTCCCAAGTCTTTGCAACAGCAAGTGGCGTTTCTGCAGAAACCGTTTGTGCCGAAAATGCTGTCGGAAGCGGTGCAGAACTTGTTGAAGGAACGTCCGAGCGAACCGCCAGGCGGCCAGCCGGTAAAATCTTAGCCCGATACCGCAGTGAGCGCCTGATGCAGCTTTTCCGCGAAGTTTTCGCCCGATTCCGACCATAGCCGGCGCGTTTCCACCGGCAAGGCGTCGTCCAGATCATGCACCAGTTTCAGCAGACTCTTGATGTTGGATTCAATCATGCGCGGACTATCGGGCAAGTCCGGCTGCGGAAGAAAGTTGGCGTCGATGCCAAATTCGATCTCGAGCGCACAACCGATGGCAGCGTCTTCGTTCGGGTTGGGAAAGGCGATCACCGGCGTTCGCGGCGCATCAAGGGCGCCAGGTTCGGCGCTGGGGATCTGGTTGAACTCGGGACCAAAGCAGCATAGCGCGACGCGCGCCGGAGCGAGCTTCCATTCACCACTGGTCTGTTCTGAAGTGAACAGCCACAAATCCCACCAGGTTTCCAATCGATAGCAGGCATCCGGATTCTGGAAATCCTTGGCCACCGCCAACACGGCGTCTATGGGAACAGGCGGAGGATAGGGGATCTCGGCCACCACCGGCTCGCTCTGGTCCACTGCCATAATTTTGAACGTGCTGGGCTGCTGGCCGAGGCGCGAGAAGGGAAACAGCCTCAGTAATTTTTCGTAGTTCCGCAGCATCGTCGCGTCGCTGTAATTCCGCAGCCAATAAGAAAGAAAAAGTTGATCCGCCATTAGCCTCGCACCCCATCTGTTACCATCGTACTGTCTTCTCTTGCGCAAATCTCCGCTTCTTCCGATATTCCTGATCGTTTCCGTCGACGTACTGGGCCTCACCATCATCCTGCCGCTGCTGCCGTTCTATGCAGAGCGCTATGGCGCTTCGCCGGCCGTAGTGGGATTGCTGGTTTCGTTGTATGCGCTGTGCCAGCTCGTCGCGGGGCCGATGCTCGGCCGCTTGTCGGACCACATGGGCCGCCGTCCGTTGCTGCTGGTGAGCCAGGTGGGTACCTTCATCGGCTTTTTGATCCTGGCCTATGCGCACGCGCTCTGGCTGATTTTTCTCTCGCGCGCGATCGATGGACTCACGGCGGGTAATCTGTCGCTGGCGCAGGCCTACATCTCCGACGTGACAAAGCCGGAAGACCGCGCGAAATCATTCGCGTTGATCGGTATCGCTTTTGGCATGGGATTCCTGATTGGCCCCGGACTGTCGGGCTTTCTCTCGAAGTACGGCTATCAGTACCCCATTCTGGTGGCCGCCGGGCTTTCGGCCACGAGCATTGTGTGTACCTATTTTCTACTGCCGACTGTCACCCCTGCCATGGCCGACGATGCGACGCCTCGTAAATTCACGTTATTGGATTGGGGAAATTATGTTCGCTACTTTCGCGAGCCTGGCCTGGCGCCGTTGTTGTGGCAATTTTTCGCGTTCACCATGGCCTTCTCCCTGTTCATGACCGGCTTTCCGCTGTTCGCCGAACGGCGGTACACCTGGCACGGCCAGGCCTTCGGGCCGCAACAGGTGGGTTACGTTTATGCGTTCCTGGGACTGCTCGGGGTGATCCTGCAAGGAGGTTTGATTGGACGCCTGGTGAAGGCGTTTGGAGAGACAAATCTCGCGCGAGCCGGATTTTTCTGTGGCCTTGCCGGGCTGGTGGCGCTGGGGTTCACGCACTCCATTCCGCTGCTGCTGGTCGCCGTGGCAGTGGCCTCGTCCGGCACGGGAATTATTCGTCCTACCGTCACCAGCATGATCACACAGAAGGCGGGCCGGTCCGAACAAGGCGTGATATTGGGGCTCACGCAATCGCTCAACTCTATCTCCGCGATTGCTGCGCCGGCGCTGGCCGGCTTTTTGATCGATCATGCGCTTTTGTCGACATGGGCTGTTGTGGGAGGGGTCATTTGCGGAATCGCTTTGCTTTTCTAATCATTCACCTGTAAGGCGACCCGGCTTTTATCCTAAGAAATAGCACAAAAAGCCATAAGCGTACTAGTACAATCTCCCTCGAAACCTATTAGAATCATGCGGCCAGACCGGCGTGGTTGCGTGTATACTACGGTTTCTGCTCTCAGATCTAATGCGGAAATACTGCTCTTACCGTCTTGGTTATTGAATAAAATTAAGATGAAATCTATTATCAAGATCTTTCTGCCTGTTTCTTTAGGGATCGTCTTAGCGCGCGCAGAGACGCCGACTTTTCAGCATGTTATCGTCATCGTCCAGGAAAATCGAACCCCCGACAATCTTTTCCAGGGTCTTTGCGCGCCTCCTTATGGCAGCGCGGCCGCCTGCAGCGTCATGCCGAACGCATCCCAGTACGATATTCAAACCAGCAACTGGGTAAACAAGAGTTCATCCACCGGCGTCACTCAGCCGAGCCCCGCGATACTGGCCACCAAAATCGATATGAGCCATACTCATTCGGCATTCGTCTCCATGTGTGACGTGGATGTGAAAACGGGGAAGTGCAGAATGGACGGAACTGCAGGCGTCCCCTGCGCGCCCATTGCTTTGTGTCCCAAGAATGCCGGATTTAGTTATGTCGAAAATTCCGATGGGATCTTGAATCCATATCTAACCCTCGCCACCCAATACGGCTTTGCGAATTACATGTTCCAGACCAATCAGGGACCTAGTTTTCCGGCCCATCAATTCCTGTTCGGAGGCACATCCGCACCTAGTGCGGCGGACGACGCGGCGGGTATCTTCGTAGCCGAGAATCCGAACGGCGAAACAGTTAGCAACAATGCCGGCTGCGCCGCTCCGGCCGGCAGCACCGTCCAACTCATCGATCCGAATGGAAGCGAGAAAGATAAGATCTATCCGTGCTTCGAGCATTTAACGATGGTGGATGTGCTCCCGTCCACCTTCACTTGGAGGTATTACGCCTCCAGTCCCACCGGTATCTGGACTGCGCCCAACTCGATTCGGCACATCTGCAACTCCACCGGACCGGGCGGGAAGTGTACCGGGGCCGAGTGGACCGACAATGTCGAGCTCAACGCGGTCAACATCCTCAAAGACATTACAAGTTGCAATCTTCGTTCATTGAGTTGGGTAACTCCCACCGCCGCGAACTCCGATCACGCCGGCGTCAACGACGGCGGCGGACCTTCCTGGGTGGCATCCATTGTGAACGCCATCGGCGCCAGCTCCTGCGACGGTAACACCGGATATTGGCAAAACACCGCCATCTTCATCGTCTGGGACGATTGGGGCGGTTGGTACGATCACGAACCGCCCACCATCCTGGCCCAGCCCGAAGGCGATTATCAGTTTGGCTTCCGCGTTCCCATGATCGTCGTCTCCCCGCATACGCCGGTTGGCTTTATCAGCAACGAGCGGCACGATTTCGGCAGTATTCTCCGGTTCATCGAATCGAATTTTGGAATTGCGCAGGGAGCGCTGAACTTTGCCGACGCGCGCGGGAAAGACGATCTTAGCGAGTTCTTCTCCCAACGCGAAGTACACGAATACAAGACCGTCAACGCACCGAAGGACGCCAGCTTTTTCCTTAACGATAAGCGGCCGGCCGCGGACCCCGACGACGACCAGTAAATGCGCGGCAACTCACCGCAGCGCCTTCAGATCGACACTGGGATCGGCAGCCTGTTCCGGCGTTATCTCGGTCCCGGCTCCGATCAGCTTTCGCCCGGCCAAATGGTCGCCGGGACGGTTCACCGAGTCGACCGCGGCTAATCGATCCTCCCTGAAATAGAAAATGGAAAATTTGCGGCTCTCGATTTCGCCTCGCGTGACCATCTGGCTGTACCCGCCCGACAATCCAGCCATCTGAAGGTTGATGTCAAACTGATCCGTCCAAAACCAAGGCACGGCGCGGTAGTGTTTCGAGCGGCCCGCTATGCTTGCCGCAATGCACTTGGCTTGGTCCACGGCGTTCTGCACCGATTCGATCCGCACCCGGCTGGCGTCCAAAGGATGGGCGAATGGATTAGCGAACGGATTAGGGTGATTGGCGCAGTCGCCGATGGCATAGATGCTCTCGTCCTGGGTTCGCAAATGCTGGTCAACGACGATTCCGTTCGAGACAGTGAGCCCCGATTCGCCGGCCAATTCGCTATTCGGAACAACGCCGATACCCACCAGCACCAGATCGGCCGGGCAAACGGAGCCATCGCTCAGGATTGCTTCGCTGACCTTGCCTTGATGTCCGACGAACTCCGATAGCCCGACGCCCAGGCTGATCTCTACGCCCTGGCCGGTGTGAACGTCGCGATAGAAATCGGAGAGAATGGGCGAGACCACCCGGGACATCAGCCTGGATTGCACCTCAAGCACGCGCACCGCCTTTCCCAGCGTGCGGGCGGCGGCCGCCAGTTCCAGTCCGATAAATCCTCCGCCGATCACGACGACATCGCGTGCCTGCGCCAGGCGCTGCTGGATTTCGACCGCCTCGGCATCGGTGCGCAAATAGCAGATGCCGTCCAGTTCGGCGCCCTTGACCGGCAACTTCCGATTGCGCGCTCCCACCGCGAGCACCAGCGCGTCGTAATGCAGACTGCGGCGAAGAGCACGGCCGGATGCCAGGCGGACCGAGCGATCCAACCGGTCGATCCCGATTACTTTCGCGCCCGTCATCAGCTCGATTCGATGGTTCTCGTAGAAGGCGAGCGGCCGTAAGGCGGTCCCTGCAATGTCCTGCTTGCCGGCCATGAACCCTTTGGAAAGCGGCGGACGCTGGTAGGGAAGATTGGGCTCGTCGCCAACCAGCGCAATCGCTCCTTCATAGCCTTCCATGCGCAGCGATGCGGCAACCTGAAAACCGGCTTGCCCGGCGCCGACGATGACCACGCCGTCCGATTGCATGGCTTAGGCCCCGGCCATCATTGCTGCTTCTCTGGCGTCCGCACGATCAGCCCGTCGAGTTCTTTGGTGACCCGTATCTGGCAGCCCAAACGGCTGTTGAACCGCCGCTCGGAAGCCGTCGTGTTGAGCATCTCGTCCTCGTCTTCCTGGATCGGATTCAGCAGGCCGAGAAAAGCCTCGTCCACGTAGACGTGGCAGGTGGCGCACTGGCATGCTCCGCCACACTCGGCGACGATGCCGTCCACTCCATTCTTGATGGCGCCTTCCATCACCGAGTCGCCGACCGGTACAGCCACCTGACGAGTATCGCCGGCGTACGAGATATAGGTCACCATCGCGGTGTCCGTTTGTTTTTTTCCAAAAAGGCTCATGATTTTCGATTGGTGCTCTAACCACAGTACGGCACTTCGAAGGCCGCTAGTTCATTTACATGGTGCCGGTCGAAGTTACATTACCTGTGGCAGGAGGACATCGATATTCTACCGAAACGCCTGATTTTTTCGTGTGGTCGTTCACGTGCTCAAGTCAACGGCATGAGAACGGAAGAAGAACGCAGCGCCGTACAAAGCGATCCGCGAAATAAGGCGAACTCCAATCCACAACGCATCCGGGCGTCGTTCTGGATGATCGCAATCATCGTGATCGCGTTAGCCTTGACAGCAGTACTGATTTGGGTGAAAGGCTAGATCTGCGCCCAGGTTCTCACTCTCGACTACGCTCCCATCCTAAAGCAAATACCTCCCGCTTCCGATGATTCTATTGCAACAGCTACATCTTGACATGCCTCTGTAACAGGGTCATAATAAGCCCAGTTTAAGTCTCAGCCGATTTTTCATTCATCTGCCGATCCACGCTGCTCATCGGTCGAACTGGCCCGCCCTGTAAGCACGGCTCTGTCAATCATTCTTGCCGTCAGTCAATCGTCATCGGGGAGGAAGTATGCGACGCATTTCCAGCCTGTTTTTCTTTTTGTTTGTCCTGGTAGCTGGCGTAGTTTATGGACAAACGTTCCGCGGAGCCATCAACGGCACAGTTACCGACCCGTCGGGTGCGGCTGTGGCCGGGGCTATGGTCACAGCCACGGATACCGCAACCAACATCGCTCATAATAGCGTCGCAACCAGCGACGGCCAGTTTTCATTCCAGGATCTGCCGCTCGGCACCTATACGGTGACGGTCACCGCCAGCGGATTCCAAAAAACCACCGTTTCGAACATCGTCGTATCGGCCGGCAACGTTTTTACCGTGCCGGTGCAACTGGCGGTTGGGCAGCAGGCGACGGCCGTGGAGGTTTCGGCCTCCGCGGTCTCCATCGACACCACCACTTCCATCGAAAGCGATACCATTCCCACCGTGGCGTTGCAAAATATTCCTCTGAATGGCCGCGATTTTACGCAATTGATCGCCGTCAAGCCCGGTTATGGAGGCTACTCGGTGGGCGGCTTCGGATCGCTGAACGGAACGCGCCCCAATCAGATGAATTGGCAGATTGACGGCACGGATAACAACGACATGTGGCACAATATCCCGGCTGTCAATCAGGGTGGGGTGTCGGGCATCGCGGGCGTGGTGATGCCGATCGACGCCATTGATGAATTCTCCGCGCAGACGCAATCCAACGCCGAGACCGGGCGCAATTCCGGCGGCACGGTGAACCTCACCATCAAGACCGGCAGCAACAGCGTGCATGGCAGCGGCTACTACTACAACCGGAATGAATTTTATGCAGCGAGTTCGCCCTTCTTCGTGCCGACGCCCGACTTTCCAAAAGCGCCGGAGCTCCGCAACCAGAATTGGGGCGGGACGGTCGGCGGCCCCATCGTCAAGAACAAAGTCTTCTTCTTTATGGGATTTGAAAAGCAGAACTACATTTTCGGATTGACGGGCTTGTCCACCGAACCTTCCACCGCTTGGGTGAACGAGGCGCTGGGCGTGCTCAACCAGTTCGGAGTTCCCGAGAGCACGTTATCCGCCAGGCTGCTTTCCACCCTCTATCCCAGTTCGATCTTGAATCTTCCCGCTACCACCAGTAACTATTTCGCCACCGTGCCCGGCACCGGTTACAGCTACAACGGGGTCGCGAAGGTAGACATTAACTTCAGCGATAAAGAGCGCCTGTCGGTCCACTGGTTTGGAGGCGAGGGCGACCAGACGCAGCCGCCCGGCGCGAGTTTGGCGCTGGCCACCGCGAGTTCCAACCTGGGATATTACTTCGAAGTGGCGCCCATCCACGTGCAGAACTATTCCACTGTGTTGAGTTCGGTGTTCACCAATAAGCTGACCAATCAGCTGCTCTTCGGCGTAAGCTACTTCCACCAGATTTTCCATGACGCCAACAACAGCTTCAACATGGCGGATCTAGGGCTCAACCTAAGCCCGGGCGCGCTGGTAAACGGCCAGCCGGTAATGGGCGCGTCCAACATCGTAATCAGCGGCTTCGATCAAGTGGGCATCACGCCGCCCGAAGGCCGCACCGACGCCACCGGCCATCTGACCGATACCGTTTCTTTTATCCAGGGACGGCACGAGATGAAATTCGGCGGCGAAGTCCGGCAGGGACACGTAGACGAGTTCTACTACCGCCGCTCCACCGGCGAGTTCAATTTCGATGGAACGCAGGGCCCGTGGTACGGCAGCGCTACCTGCCCCACCAGTGGGCCGGGGCCGGTTTGTGCGCTGGCCGATTTTCTGGCGGGCGACGTCAGTACATCTTCCATCGCCGTCGGCGACGCCGAGCGCAAGGTGATCGTGAATGCATTCGATTTCTTCGCGCAGGACAACTGGCAGATCAATCCCAAGCTCAATATCAATTACGGACTGCGCTGGGAATACTTCGGCCCCCTGCATAGCAGCGACGGGAACAACCTCGGCGTTTTTGAGGAAGGCCAGGGACTGGAGATTCAAGGAGCCGACCTCAACTCGATTTTCAAGCCGGACTATCATAATTTTTCTCCGCGCTTCGGCTTTGCCTACAATGCCGGCGCCGGTTTCGTGGTGCGCGGCGGATACGGAATTTACTTCGATCAGATCAACATGAATCCGTTTTTGGATTTCCGGCCTCCCATCAGCGCGGCGGATGGCTTGGAGGACAATCCTATCGGACCGGATGCGGTGGATAATTACAGCCGGAACAATTACAACTGGCAGACCGCACAAGCCGGCGGAGCCTCAATTTTCCCGGGCGTCACTACTTGCATGGGAAACGCAGCCACGGATTCCAATTGCCTTCCCGGCGAGACTTACAACGTTTTTTCCGTCAACCACAATCTCCGGCCCTCCTACAACCAGAACTACAACTTGAACATCCAAAAAAGCCTGGGACAAGCCGCGGTTTTGGAAGTTGGGTATGTGGGAGGCGTAGCCCGCAGGTTGACCATAATGCAAAACATCAACCAAAACGGAGCCTTCAGCGCCGAGTATCCCAATTTCGGGTCCATTATCCAGCTCAACAGCATCGGCAATTCCAACTACAACTCGCTCCAAACCACGTTGCGGGTGAGAGCCTATCACGGATTTACGTCCCAGTTCTCTTTCACCTGGGCGCACGCGCTGGACGACGTCACCGAGTACCGTGGAGAGATCCCGCTCGATAGCTTCAATCTGGCGCAGGAATACGGCAGCAGCGATTACGATACCCGCCTCAACTTCACCGCCTTCCTGGCGTACGACATTCCGGGCGCGCACCGCTGGAAGCTCCTCACCAGCGGCTGGCAGGCCAACGGGTTTATCTCCATCCACTCCGGACAACCCTTCAACTTTCCGGGCTGGGACGCATCGGGCGCACAGCGGCCGGGCGTGGATCTGATCGGGAACCCTTATGCGGGCGTAAGCCACACCTTCGTAGCGGGCGTCGGCGAAGAGTGGGTGAACCCGGCGGCGTTCGTCCCGTTAACCAGCGGCCCCGGCAACCTGGGACGCAACGCGCTCTATGGACCTGGCTTCGCGGACGTGGACCTTTCGGTGTTCAAGAACTTCGCCATCAAGGAACGTGTCCACTTACAACTCCGGGCGGAAATGTTCAACGTGTTTAACCGCATCAATCTCGCATCGGGCGCCGGCGCGGTGGGCTCCAACGGCTACGTGTCCGACACCATCGGCGATTTCAACGGCGCTCCCGGACTGGGACCCGGCGAACCATTCAATCTCCAAATCGCAGGTAAGGTGATTTTCTAAACGATTCGCGCAAGCACGCCTGGGCTCGGCTTCAACTTACGATAGCCGGGCCCTTACTTTTTCGCTCAGCGCCTTGCCGTCCACCCGTTTGCCAGCCAGCTTGACCTGCACCGCCTTCATCACCACGCCCATCTGCTTGGCCGAGGTGACGCCGGTCTCTGAAATCGCAGCCGCAATCGCATCGTCAATCTCTTTATCGCTGGGCGCGGCGGGCATGTAGGACTCGATCAGCTTCAACTCGGCTTCCTCTTTATCCGCCAACTCCGCGCGATCGCCCTTGCGAAACATCTCCGCCGCTTCCCTGCGCTGCTTGATCAGCGTACTCAGCACCTGCAACTCGGTGGCTTCGTCCAGCGGCTTCATGGAATCCACCTCGTGCTTCTTCAGCGCCGCTTTGATCATGCGGATCGCGTTCAGCTTCATCTCTTCTTTGGCGCGCATCGCCGCCACCATGTCAGTCTGAATACGGTCGAGTAGAGCCATCGTTTGTTATCCTGGAGCTTAATCGTTACAGCTTAATACTTACACACACCACATGCGAATCCTGATTGCCGAGTCGTTGGCTCCCGCAGCAGTGAAGTTGCTGCAGCAACAGCCGGGATGGGAAGTCATTGTTTCCAATCCGAAAGAGTATACGCAGCACCTGGCCGGCGCCGACGCGCTGATCGTGCGCAGCGCCGTTACAGTGGATAAAGCGGTGCTAGCCGCGGCTCCGAATCTGCGCGTGATCGGGCGCGCGGGCGTGGGTGTCGACAACGTCGATCTGCCTTCAGCCACCGCGGCCGGCGTGCTGGTGATGAACACGCCCGGCGGTAACGCTGTTTCGGTGGCCGAGCACACCGTGGCGCTGATGCTATCGCTGGCCCGTTCCATCCCTAATGCCAGCGCGTCGGTGAAATCGGGCAAGTGGGAGAAGCGCAAGTTCATGGGCAATGAGCTGCGCGCCAAAACGCTGGGCGTGATTGGCCTCGGAAGCATCGGACGCGAGGTGGTGAAACGCGCGGCGGCTTTTGAGATGCACATCATCGCTCACGATCCGTATGTCCACTCGCAAACCGCCAAAGACGTCGGCGTGGCTCTGGTGGACTTGCCCACCCTTTTCGCCGAGAGCGACTACATCACGCTGCACACCGCGCTCACGCCCGAATCGGTTCGCCTGCTCTCGCGCGACGCCTTCGCCAAGATGAAGAAGGGCGCGCGCATCGTGAATTGCGCCCGCGGCGAATTGATCGATCAGGAAGCGTTGCGCGAGGCGCTGGCTTCCGGCCACCTGGGCGGCGCCGCGTTGGACGTTTTCGAAAATGAACCACCCGCGCCCAACGATCCTCTGTTCGCGATCGAGACTCTGGTGGCTACGCCGCACATCGGCGGGTCCACCGAAGAAGCGCAGGAGACCGTGGGCATCCGAATCGCGCAGCAGATTGTCGAGTATCTGCAAAACGGCGCTGCGCTGCACGCCGTGAATCTGCCCGCCCTGACGCCCGAGCAATATAAGACCCTGGGACCCTACGGCAAGCTGGCCGAGCGTCTGGGCCGTTTTGCTTCCTATATCTCCACGGGAAACCCCAAAGCGGTGCGGCTGGTGTACTTCGGCAAAATCGCCGAGTTTAACACCCACTTGGTACGCAACGCGGGATTGGCCGGCGTGCTGCAGCGATCGCTTGCGCGGAATGCGAATTCGATCAACGCCATGCAGATCGCGGGCGACCGCGGCCTCACCGTTGCCGAGCGCCACGAGAAGCGCGTCGTGCATATCGATTCAGTCCGCCTGGATCTGGAGACCGACACCGGCGTTACCACTGTGGAAGGAGCAGTGGTGATGGAAGAGCCGCGGCTGATCCAGATCGACGGCACGCACTGCGAAGCCACGCTCGAAGGCAATCTGACGTTCGTGCTGAGCGAAGATGTGCCGGGCGTCATCGGATACATTGGCCACGTTTTCGGCAAGAACGGAGTGAACATCGCGACATTCTCGCTCGGCCGCAAGGAAGCCGGGACCGAGGCCGTCTCGGTGATCCAGACCGATCAGCCGGTGGGCGAGAACGTGGTGAGCGATCTGTTGAAGAATTCAGCCGTCAAGGTGGCGCGTCCGGTGAAGCTCAGCGGCTAACGCCAGCCGTTACTGAACCGCGGCCGTCAGGAAGCGGCGTTTTCCCCGCGAATTCGGCAGCCGCGCTGGAATTGCGCAGCACGGCTTCGAGCAGAGCGCGCGTGTCCGCGGTACGGGGATCGCGAAACATCTGTTCGGTGGGGCCGCTTTCGACAATCCTGCCGCGCTGCAAAATAGCGATCCGCGAGCACAGCGCCGCCACTGCCAGCACATCGTGCGAGACGAAAAGCATCGCCATGTTCAGCTCGCGATTCAGGCTGCGGAACAGATCCAGGATTTCGCTTTGCGTGATCGCGTCCAGCGCGCTGGTAGGCTCGTCGGCGATCAACAAACGCGGGCCGTGCAGTGCCGCCATGGCGATCAGCACGCGCTGCGCCTGGCCCACGCTCAACTGCCGCGGATAGCGATCGAAAAACGATTCTTCGGCTGGCAGGCTGACCTTTTCGAACAACTCCAACGCACGCGGCTTCCATAGCTTAGCCTCCGGGCGATGCGCCTTCCAGGCCTCCGCCATTTGCGTCCCGATGCGCAGCGCGGGATTCAGCGACGCGAGCGGGCTTTGTAGCACCAGGGCAATGTCGCGCCCGCGAATCTGACGCATCTCGCTCGCGCGCAATTGAAGTAAATCGCGCCCGTCGAAAAGAACCTGGCCAGTAATCGACGCGCCCTTGTGTTCCAGCAGCCGAAGCAGGGCCAGAGCGATGGTGCTCTTGCCCGATCCGCTCTCGCCCACCAGGCCCAGAATCTCGCCTTCGCCGATCTCGAATTCGACGTCCCGCAGCGCGCCCGGCTTGTTGGGATAATCCACCGACAAACCTACTTGAAGCAGCGGGCTCATCGCTGACTGACCAGCGTTCCGCCCACTTGCAAGCGCTCCGCATTCCAGTAGATCTGTGGGCTCAGCACGGCGGGCGTCACGTTTTTCACGTTCGGGGAAACGGCCGACAGGGCGTTCGGATTCACGAGAAACAGCATCGGGGCTTGCTCCGAAACGATCTGCTGCACTTGATCGAAGTACGCTTTGCGCTTTTTCGGATCTTGCGAAGCGTTCTGCGCCTCCATCAATTTGTCGACCTCGGCTTCCCAGGCGGTTTCCGGTGCCTTCTCGTTGGGATTCCATTGATGATTGGCCGCCGAACTCATCCAGATGTTCATCTGCCCGATGCTGGGATCGAGATCGACGTTGGTGAACGCCATCAGCACGGCCTCATAGTTGAAGGTGCGGCTGATCCGTTCGATCACCGAGGGGAAATCCAGAACCACGACGTTGAGCTGGATGCCCAGGCGCGCCAGATCCTGCTGGATCAAGGCCAGCATGCGCTCGTGCAGTTTGTTGCCGGAGTTCGAGATCAGGGAGAACTCCACCTTGTTGCCGGCGCTATCCAGGAGCGTGCTTCCGATGCGTCGAAAACCCGCTTTTTCGAGCAGAGCCATGGCTGCGGCTTCCGATCCGGACCCTGGCTTGACGGCTGGATTCAACCAGAAACGATTGGCCACCGAAACCGGACCGGCAGCCGGGCGCGCATGGCCGTGATAAACGATGCGAACGATATCGTCGCGGCGAATCCCCTCGGAAATCGCGCGCCGGAAATCGGCAGACCGGAACCAACGCCGCTTGTACTCAGGCATCGGCGCGTTTTGAACCTGGTTGAAGAAGACGACTTCCCAATCGAGCGAAGGCCCCGCGTCCACCACCGCGTGCGGCATTTCCGACGACAGCCGGTCGTACATATCGGGATCGAGTTTATTGATGATGTCGAGTTCGCCGCGCCGGAACCTGAGCAGTTCCAGTTCGCGATTCTGCTGGATCTCCATCCGGATGGAATCCAAGTACGGCAGTGCATGTCCGTTCGCATCGCGCTTCCAATAGTTCGGATTGCGCTTCAGCAGGACGTAGGCGCCGGGCTTGTACTCACCCGTTTGAAAAGGACCCAGCACTGCTGCTTCTTTATGCGGCGATCTCGCCGACAATATGGCCACTTGATCGAACTGCGCCGCCAGGGCCGCCACGGGGCCGGGGAATCGAACCGTCGCCGCCGACGCTCCCGCGCACTTGGTTTCCACATCGCCGGGCGCGGAGCGAAATGCGTCGCCGGTGGGCGAATGCACCGCTGGATCCATCAACTGGTGCATGGTGTAGGCCACGTCCTGGCAGGTGAACGGCGTGCCATCGGAGAAGCGCACTCCGGGGCGCAGCTCAAAATCGATGCGCCGCCCGTTTTCCGACACCTTCCAGCGGGTGGCCAGCTCGCCTTCCAGCTCCTGCGTGTAGCGGTTCAACCGGATCAGCACGCCGCCCGTCAGATAGCGGACGGCAACCGAAGATTCATCCTCCACCAGCAGCGGATTGAAAGTTTTGGGATCGAACCGCAGGCAGAAGCGCAACTCGTTGGCCGCGCTCGCTACCAAAGCGCCGGCGAACAATAGCAGGACCGCGGGACGTATCAACATGGCGCGCCTTCCTCGGTTCGAAGCAACATTTGCAGGCAACTGACCACCACCACCAGCAAAACCACGGGCGCCAGCATCCAGGGATTTGCGAGCACGGCCGAATAGTTCTCCAGTTCCCGTAACAGGGCGCCCCAGGACGGCAGAGGCTCCGACACCCCCAGCCCCAACAGCCCGAGATTCGCCTCGCTCAAGATGAACAGTGGCACCGAGATCCAGAACTGGGCCAGCAGAATGGGCCGCAGATTGGGTAGCAAGTGGCGCCAGAACAAACGCCAGCGCGGAATGCCGCTGGCCGCCGCTTGCACCAGATAGTCCGAATTCACCAGAGTTCGAGTTCCGGCGCGGATGATGCGCGCGGGCGCGGCCCAACCCAAACACCCCAGCAGAAAAAAGGTGATCGCCACCGACGTCACGGGCGAAGTGTTCAAAGGCAGCACGGCCCGCACCGCCAGCAGGAGAAAGAGCCACGGCAGCGAAAGAAACAGGTCGACGCCGGAGGTTACGATACTCTCCCAGCGCCCGCCCAGGTATCCCGCCGCGCCTCCGATTAGTCCGGCGATCAGAGTGGATAGCAGCGCTGCAGCCGGCGCAAGCAATAGCGAAACCCGCGTGCCATAGAGCAGGCGGGCGAAGCGATCGCGACCCAGTTCGTCGGTGCCAAGCCAAAATTGCGCGGAGGGAGGAGCGCTGATGAAGTCGCGCGATTGCTCGGCGTAGGAATGCGGCGCGAGCCAGCCCGCCCCCAGCGAGGCCACGACGGCCGCAGCCAAAACGGCCAGCGCAATTTGTTGCTTCAGGCTCATTCGGCGGTAACCGGTTTCCAGGCCGCGAGCGCGATATCGGCCACGCTGTTCACCACCAGGGTCATCAGCGCGACTAGAACCGTGATGGTGACCAGCAGCGGCAGGTCGCGATCCAGCGCTGCGCGCCACGCCAATTGTCCAACCCCCGGCGAATCGCAAATCACTTCGATCGGGATGGACGCGCCAAAAGCCAGACTCACCGAGATGCCGGCCAATGCGGCGAGTTGCGGCGCCGCGGGAGTGAAAACGTGCGCCCACAGCACCCGCCAACTGCTCAATCCCCTGGCCTGTGCCGCCACCACGTGAGGCGACTGCGAACTAGCCGCGAGTTGATTCTTGGCATAGCGATAGACGTGCGGAAACACCACCAGCGCGATAGCCCAGCGGACGCCTTGGCCCACCCAGGGGCCGATCCATAAAAATACCAGCGCGATCACCGCCGCCGGCGCCGCCAGGCACAATCCGCTGAGCACGGCCGGCACGGCGTCGACGCCTGGAGCGCGCCACCAAACCGTGAGCAGAGCCAGCGCAAGACCCAAGGAAAGGCCACCGGACACGCCGTAACCGAGCGAAGCCAGAGTCAACGGCAAGCGCTCCTTCAGCAGCTCGGATACCGGACGATTGAGCGATCGCGAAAAGCCCAGATCGCCGTGCACCAGGCCCGCCAGATAGCGCAGGTAAAAGACCGCGATATTGTTGTCGCGACCTCGTTCGGCGCGAATGAACTGCTGGCTGTCGGCGCTCAACCGGCTATCCAGTTCCCTCTCGTCCACCCCGAAGCCGGGGCCCAGGCGCACCAGCGTCGCGCCCAGCAATCCGCCCAGAAGAACCGTCAGCAGCATGCGCCGTGCATGGCGCGCCACTTGGGTTAATAGCGGAGAGCCGACCATCCACGCCTACCACGTGCCGGTGGGCTCAAATTCGAACCCGCGTGGACCCACCACGCTCAGCTTTTCTTTCTGCTTGGCGATATACATGCGGCGATCGGCCTCACTGAGCAGCCGGTCGGCATCCACGCCGTCTTCCGGGAACATGGAATGGCCGATGCTCAGCGAGAGCGTCTCCTGGGCGAAGATTTCCCGTCCAGCTTCCTCGGTGATGGCTCTCAAACGCTCTATTTTTTGCTGCAGCTGATCCGGCTGCAGGCCCGGCAGCACCAGCACGAATTCGTCGCCGCCCATGCGCGCCACGTAATCGTACTCACGGCAGCTCTCCTTGAGTTTCTTGGCCACCGAGTGCAGCAGGCGGTTGCCTTCCAGATGCCCGTACTTATCGTTGACCTTCTTGAAGCCGTTCATGTCGCACACCAGCACCACCAGCGGCGAATTCAGGCGCCGGCAGCGCGCCAGCTCCCCGTCCAGGTGCAGGAACAGCGATCGTGCATTGGGCAGCCCGGTCATGTAATCGGTGGACGCCGAGCTTTCCGCCTGCTGGAACCGCAGGGCGTTCTCAATGGACAGCGCGAGCTTGGGAACGATGGCCAGCAAAATACGCAAATGATCGTTGGTGAAAGCATCGCGCTCGGTTTGATACAGCGTCAGCACACTCACGGTTCCGTTCAAACCGATGAGCGGCACCGCCAGCGCGCTGCGCATGGTGGTGAACTTGGTCTCGTCGTCCAGATACCCGGGTTCCACCGAGGGATTGCCGTTGATGATCGGCTTGCGCTTTTCCGCTACCCATCCCGACAAGCCTTGGCCCAGGGGGATCTCAAGCGAAGAGAAAAGACGGAAATTCTCGCCGCTCACATATTCGGCCCGCAGCCGGTCGTCGCGCAAAACATAAATGGCGAGCGAATCGTAGGGGATCATGCGCTTCAATCGCAGCGCCAGCAGCGACAGCGTTTCATTCAAACTGAGCGAATTGCCCAGATCCTGCGCCAGTTCGAAGAGGTTCTGTACTTCCTGGCGCGCGGCGGCGATGGAGTTGAGGAAATTTTCCGCCGGTTCCAGTGTAGCGACCTTCCGGGTGCTTTCGAATCCAGCCGCGGGCTCGAGGCCGCGCTCCACCTTCACTTCGGTGGAAAGCTTGGCCGTTTCCACTTCGCGCGACTTCGCCAAGGCTTCGAGTTCGATATAACGGCGCTGCAGCACCTCCACCACCTGTGGATCGAATGCTTTGCCCGAGTCCGCCACCACCTTGCTCATGGCTTCGTCCAGCGGAAGCGCCCGGCGATATTGCCGGTGCGAGGCGAGCGCGTCCAGACAATCCACCGCCGCGAGAATCCGTGCGCCGATCGGAATGCTCTGCCCCCGCAGTCCATCGGGATAACCGGTGCCGTCCCAGCGCTCATGATGGGAACGCACAATGGGAGTCACCGGGTGGGGAAAACGCACGCGCTCCAGGATTTCAGCACCCACCACCGGGTGAATCTTCATCTTCTCGAACTCTTCCCGCGTCAGCTTTCCAGGCTTCGAGATGATGTGCTCGGGCACCGCCAGCTTTCCGATGTCATGCAGCACCGCGGCCGCCCGCAGGGCCTCCAGTTGCGACTCGTCCAGACACAGTTCCCTGCCCACTTCCACCGCGTAGATCTGCACCCGCTGCAGATGATCGTGCGTGGTATGATCCTTGGCCTCGATGGCCAGCGCGAGAGCTTCGATGGTGCGCAAATGCAGCGCGGCCATCTCTTCGGCGTGCTTCTTCTCATCCTCCATGCGGCCTAAATAGAGGTAATAGGAACGGTAGATCAGATATACGATGGGAATGGCCAGCAACGCCGTCTGCCAGCCGAAATGGCGATTGACGGCGCTGGCCGCGCCCGCCACCACTGCTCCCAGCAGATAGTAGGGAAACGACCAGATGTAGCACTCGCGCCAGACGCTGCGCAAAGACCGCCGCTCGGTGAGCGCGATGGCGCCCGCCACCGGAAAGGTGTTCATGAGGAAGAACACGGTGGCGGTCGACACCAAAAGCAGCGCGGGTTCCAGACGGCCCCGCATCAGCAGTCCGGAATGATAAACCGTGCCCGCCATCATTACCGTGATGGCGATGCTTCCGAGATTGAAAAGCACTTGATGCCACTTGGGCCGTTGCTTGTAGTTCCACAAACATTGCATCAGGATGGCCGAGCATCCGATGAACAACGCCTCCGGCAGCGACAATTCCACGATCGCAAACAGGATGAAGATAAACAGCACCGACAGCGCGCCGCTGATGCCCGGCAGCGACACTTTCAACCGTGAGGCCAGGATGGCTAACACCAGATAGCAGACGAAGCGGAAGATATCCTGCGATTGCCAGCGCGCCAATTCCACCACCGTCACCATGGCGCCGATGAATACGATCGACGAGATGTAGATCTTCGCTACGAGCGACATTCGGTTTCTGTTGGTCAGCGTGTTCGTCAACACCTTGGTGTGCACCGGCATGCGTGCCAGCCCAAGTGCAGATTCCCTGCCAAAAGCCGACACCGCTATTCAGTTGATACATCGGCGAGAACAAAGGTGATCGTTAGGAGGGACGGCCAAATTGTCGCCACGAATTTGGCCGGGGTGAGACATTCTGTCTGCGCCACCCTAGTTGTTTTGTGGCTTCTTACTAAGGGTTTGTCCGAGGGGAGCGGAACCGAAGTACCATGCTGGAGCCACGCGAAATGGTCGAAATGCAAGATAGTGCCTCTACTTCCCCAGGCCACCAATTATTTGGGCATGCCGGCCATTGTTTCCAGCCCGGGGATGCGCCAGCTCATCGAACTGGCCCAACGAATCGCGCAAAGCAATGCAGCCGTTCTGATAACCGGTGAAAGCGGCTCGGGCAAAGAGTTGATTGCGCGCGCCGTGCATCATTACTCCCTGCGCTGCGCCAAGCCTTGGGTGGACGTCAGTTGCGCCGCGCTACCCGAGCATCTGGTGGAAAGCGAGCTGTTTGGGTACGAAAAGGGCGCTTTCAGCGGAGCCGATTCCCCCAAGCCGGGCCTGTTCGAACTCGCGCACCACGGGACGCTGTTCCTGGACGAGATCGGGGAATTGGAGCCTCGCATGCAGGTGAAGCTGCTGCGCGTCTTGGATGGCGTGGCATACTACCGGCTGGGGGGAACGCGGAAAGTAACCGTGGACGTGCGCATCGTGGCAGCCACTAACCAGGATCTCGAGCAGATGGTTGAGACCGGAAGCTTCCGGGGTGATTTGTACCATCGGCTGGGCCAGATCTGCCTGCGCGTGCCGCCGCTCAGGGAGCGTCCCGAAGACATCGTGCCGCTGGCCGAGCATTTTCTGAAGCAAACCAACTCACGCCTGAACTTCTCGCGGGAAGCGCTCCAGGTGCTCGAACGGCACCGCTGGCCGGGGAACGTGCGCGAGCTCCGCAACGTGGTCACCAAAGCGGCCGTGCTGTCGCGGGAAGCCGAAATCGGCGCGGGCGATCTGCTGATTACGCCCCCTCGTGGGCCAACGTCGACCAACACGTCCGTAATCACCGTTCCTTACGCAACCCCCGCGGCAGTGCCCGCTGTTCCTTCGGAGAATCTGGACGGCATGGAAAAGACCACCATCCTGCGGGTGCTGGCTCAGACCAACGGCCATCAGCAGAAAGCGGCCGAGTTGCTCGGCATCTCCCGTCGCACGCTGAGCCGCAAGCTGAAACTCTACGGAAGGGAGGCCGTGCGGCAGTCCTACGCTTCTTAGCGGATCTGCACGCCTGATTCAATGTCAGCCGCCGATCGCCGGACCGAGCGCCGCTACCGCGGCCAGGGTCCACTCAAACTTTCGTTCGACGATCCCTCGCCGCAGGAAATCGTCGGCCGCCTGCTGGATTACAGCAAAAGCGGATTCCGCGCCGTGCACGCTTACGCCGCGTTGCACACCGGTCAAGTGGTCGCCTTCCAGCATGCCATCGCGGGGGGCAAAGCGCGCGTGATGTGGAACCGCATCGCCGACGATCGCGTTGAAACCGGGTTCCTGGTCATTCAATAGATGGCGGCTTGGCGCGGCCTCACGTCTTCTAACGAAATCTGCGGGAAATACAACCCGCGCGGCTGGCGCATCCACCAATCCCCTGTCGCCCGCCGCTGGGTGAAATTGGTAAACGAATAATCGAATAGCTCCGCTCGCACGTATTTCGGCGGCGCGCCTGGAAATGGATTGGTCTTGAGCAATCCCAAAACCTCCGGCGAGCCTTGGAGCAATCGCACCATGAAATTGGTGAACCAGGGCGAGCCCCGGTAATCGGACAGCGCCGCGAACCACATCTGCCAGTCAAGCCTGGGCTGATAGGGCGCAACCCAATGCGGGGGCTGCCGCAGATCGCCCGGTTTATAGCGAAATTCGTAATCCATCCAAGTGACACCGTCGTTCGATCCCTGCACGATAATCTCGGGCCGCGTCGTGGTCATGGACGCGAAGAGTCCATAGGTGTTGGCGATCTGAAACGGGCCCGCCATTCGCACCATCGCATTCTCCGGTTCAGGCGCGTTCTCAAAAAACATCTCATCGAGCTCGGAGAAACTCAGCACCAGAATAACGATCGCCACGGCCCACACGGCAATCGCGCTAGTTCGAGCGCTGCGCGCCGGAAGCCGAAAATTCTCGAGAGCCCGATCGTCAAACAGAAACACGCACAGCGACATCGTGAGCAGATTGAAAAACGTATAGTTGCCGGTAAGGAAAATCATCACCTGCAAACACAGCGCCGCGCCTGCTCCGAAGAATCGCCAGCGGCGGGGCGCGAAAAACAGGAACGGCAGCGCGAGTTCAATAAACAACGTGGCGGCGGTAGAGAAGCGTTGGAACGCCAATGGCAGCTGGTACATATACCAGGCGATCGGCGTCGGCAGCGGCTGCGTCATGTAATGAAAGGCAAGAGCGGTCCAGTTGCGCCACACCGGATCGTGGCTGGTCAGCTTCACCACGCCTGAGAGAAACATCAGACGGAACAGCAACCACCGGAACAGCATCACCACGAATTTCGAGTTGCCAAGGAAAATGGCCAGAAACCCGGTTTCGAGCAGCAGCGAGTCCCATTGGAACGACAGGAAATCCTGGCCCGCGGTCGAGAACGACAAATACAAGATGTACAAGCAAACCAGCGCGAGCCGCTCCCAGGAGGCTTTCAGTATTCCCAGCAACAACACGGCCGCCAGCCCCACGCCCGCGAAGCACGCGGCTTTGAGAAACCCATCGCCGTGGCCAAACCAAAAGATGGTGGGCATGTTCCAATAGCCGCGGACGCCGAGGGCCTTCGAAACAGCCCCCAGATATCCGCCCAGCGGCAAAATGCCGCGCTCGCCGATCAAGCCTGTGATCTGTACTGCCAGGGATGAAAAACCGATCAGGTATATGGCCGCCAATAATCGCAGGAAGAGCCATTCCACCTTTGCGAACTTCAACGGCAGGACACGCTTGCCGAACGTCAGCCGCGTCAAGTGGTAAAAAAAGGTGCGATGAGCGGCGATCAGCCGGTACGCCGCCTCGGTGAGCGGGCCAAAGCCCGGAACGCGATCGTAGACCCACAGCAGCCACGCCGTCCCGGGCGCGTAGGTCAGGGTTCGAAATACGGCCCGTGCGCCGCAGATCACTTCTCCGCCCGGCATCACTAACTGCACGGATTCGCTGAAGTTCTTGGCGGGAATCTGGGGATAGAGGATGGCCGCTTCCTGCGACGGCGCGTAAGCCACTCGCCCGCCGGTAAGCGCTTGCCAGTACTCGATCAAGATCCGGCAAAAGCCGCAACATCCGTCATAAATTACGACGGGAAGGCTTACGAGAGGATTTTCGGCCATTTCCTACCCTATCCAGTGTAGGAGCAATTACGGGCTACTCCAATCCAGCACATTCCATTTTTCATAGATACTGTATTAAGAAGACGGAAGTGCTAGAATTGACGATGAGTGTCAGTGCAACTTTTGTGTAGCGTGGAAACGTCTACCATCTGAGCGTGATTGAGGCGCAGTAGAAGACTATGTCTGCTCATGAGAACCCTATGACCTACCCGGGGGCACGACCTCCAGTCAATCCCGCGGTCAACCCCGAACCCGAAGTCAACTTCTTGTTGCCCACCGAAGTAGAGGAGCCCTTCTTTCGTTCTCTGCTCCGCAACATCAAAGAATTTATTCATCCGCCCAAGTTGCCTCCTTTGGAGGTAACTTCAAAACCTGTCGCGGTCAAAGAAATTTGGGGATTCTACGGCGGCCAAGGCAAACGCGCGGGCATGACGTCGTTCCTGGTTCACGTGGCCGTCATCGCGCTGTTGTTTTTACTGGGTACCAACAAAGCGGTGCAGCAGGTGGTGAAGCAGCAGATCGATTTGATCGCTCCCGATATCGCTCCTTACAAGCCGACCATCAAGAAAGACGCCATGCACGGCGGAGGCGGTGGTGGGGACCGGTCTCCCACGCCGGTGAGCAAAGGAAAACTGCCGAAGCTCGCCAACCGGCAATTCGTGCCTCCCATGATTAGCCATGTGGAAAACCCCAAGCTGGTCATGGATCCGACGCTCATCATGCCGCCAGATACCAACATCCCCAAAGTGGATTCACCCAATTTGGGCGATCCGCTGGCGAAATCCGGGCTGGCCTCCAATGGCTTTGGATCGGGCGGCGGCATGGGCAGCGGACGCGGCGGCGGTATAGGGCCTGGCTCGGGGCCGGGATTTGGTCCAGGGTCGGGCGGCGGGATGGGCGGCGGCGCTTACCGGATCGGCGGCGGCGTATCGCCACCCAGCATCCTTTACAAGGTTGAACCGGAATATTCCGAAGAAGCGCGCAAAGCCAAGTTCCAGGGCACGGTTCTTCTTTTTGTCGTCGTGGATGAGAAGGGCAACCCGCGCGACATCAAGATCCTTCGTCCGCTCGGCTTAGGCCTGGATCAAAAGGCCGTCGAGGCGGTTGAAAAGTGGAAGTTCACCCCGGGCAAGAAGGACGGCAAGCCCGTCCCGGTGCAAGCCCAAATCGAAGTCAATTTCCGCCTTCTCTGAACCGCGCGCCAGCAGCACACCCCCGGAGACGACCGGAAGTCCTGCAGCAGATTCGAAGAAGACAGGAAGTCGTGCACCCTGGAACATCCGGTCGAAGACCGACGCAGGGGTGGCTGTGGCCGGCAGGACGTTCGAAGACGCCAGGGTAGTCGTGCACCGGAGGACATCGACTCACAGACTCCCGCAGGGGGGGCACTGGAGAACATCGACTCGAAGCATACCGGACGGGTGGCGCGTTAGCAAGCGTCGCTCCCTCACCGGTCGCGGTTCCGTTACTTTTTCTGCTGCTCGGCGCACATTTGGTCGGTCGGCTCCCAATCGACGACATCGATCGGAATTCCTTGCTTACAGGCGTCGCGGCCTTCATGCGCTTTCCCTTGGATGGTGATCACCGTATTGAGCTCCGGCTTGGGCGCGGCCATAAAACTGTAAGTGGTGCTCCCGTCGAGCGTCTGAAGCAACAGGCATTGGCTCGCGGTGGCGCGGCGGACGCAGCCGGTGGCTCGCATTTCGGTGATCTCGAACTTGGGCTTCTGCTGAGCCATCAAGAGAAAGCTTACCAGTGCTAGAGCGAGCATCTGGTTCCAGTGTCGCACTTTACCGCAAAACTTGAAATAAACTGGACAGGTGCCAGTCGCCCTGATCACCGGAGCGAGCCGTGGCGTGGGCCGCGGCGCCGCCATCGCACTCGCTCAAGCGGGATTCGAGGTTTTCGCCACCGGACGCAGCATCGCTTCCGCCGATCTTCCGCCCGCAATCAACCGAATCGCCTGCGATCATTTAGATGACGCGCAAACCCGCGCCGCCTTCGAGCGGCTTCGAGCGCACGGCCACGGCCTGGATGTTCTGGTGAATTCGGCCTGGGGCGGCTACGAGCGCATGCTGGAGAATGGCCAATACACCTGGACGTTGCCGTTTTGGGAACAGCCTCTGCATCGCTGGACCAGCATGCTGGATGCCGGAGTGCGCGCGGCCGAAGCCGGCTGGTTCGATCTTGCCAACAGCGAGAGCCCGGAATTTATCGGACGCGTTGTCGCGGCTTTGTGGAACGATCCGGCGCTGCTCGATCGTTCGGGCCAGGCGCTGGTGGTCGCAGCCGTCGCCTCCGAACTGCGTGTGACCGACCTGGATGGGAAACAACCCGAGCCCCTCACGCTCGATCTGGTGTAACGCGATCTGGCGTAACGCGCCCGCTAAAATCCTGGAAAACGTCGCCGATATCGTTGGTATGTCCCTGAGGCGGACCCAGCCCAGGAAAACCTTGATTTGCCGGATCTCCATCTGTTGGAAAGATGAGGATGGTGTTCCGAGCATGCAGTACGGACTGGTGGAAGACCGGTCCCTTTGCGGCCTGGGTATCTCGGTGCCGAACCCCATCCCGATCGGGACTAAGGTGCGGGTCCGGGGCAGATCGAAAGAGCTGGCTGGAACGTTCGACACTGCCGCGCTAAGGGAATCAACTATTTAATTGGAATTCGGCTCGATTACGAAGATGCGGACTGGAACCGCTGCTGCGCGGGCCTGTAGATGGCTCCGGCCCCCTTACGGTCGCCGGTTCAGTAAGAGCGCTTCGGAACCGCGCGCCAGCAGCACACTCGGAGACGACCGGAAGGCCAGCAGCAGATTCGAAGAAGACAGGAGGTCGTGCACCCTGGAACATCGGTCGAAGACCCGCGCAGGGGTGGCACTGGAGAACATCGACTCGAAGGATACCGGACGGGTGGCGCGTGAGCAAGCCGGTTTTCGCCTTTTTCAGCATCTTGCTGGAGTTTAAGATCCTGAAACGCGGTCGCTCTGGCATGCGTTACTATTCAAGTAGACGCTCAGAGGCCCACAAAGGAAGCCCAGCATGCTCCGAGCTGCTTATCTCCTGCCGTTATTTTGCGCCGCGCTCGGCGCTCCACTGGCTGCCGACGATCCGGTGGTATTCCGTAGCGACGTGTCTCTGGTCCGTGTGGACGCGCAAGTGGTGGACTCGAGCAATCGAGCCATCATCCATTTGCATGAAACGGACTTCGTGCTGCGCGAAGACGGCCGGGTAGTGCCCATCCGCAATTTCGCCAGCGACAACATCCCCATCGACGTGCTCTTCTTGCTGGACGTGAGCGGCAGCATGCGTCCGCACGTGCAGCGCATCGCCGACGCGTCCGGCCAGGCGCTCGCCGAGCTGGGCGCTAACGACCGCATGGGCATCATGGTCTTCGACCAATACACGCGGGTGCGGCTGGCCTTCAATAGCAACCGGCAAGACGTGCAGCGCGAATTCGACCGGCTGCTGCGCGACGAGCGCTTCAATGGCGGAACCGATATCACACGCGCCATGCTGGATGCCGCCGATTACATCAGCTCCCACGGCCGCCGCGAGGCGCGCCGCGCCATTGTCATCCTTACCGACGATGAGACGAATGCCCAATTCGATGTTGACCGGGAAGGCGTCGGCCGAGCTTTGGCGCGCGCCGACACGGTGATGTGCGCCATTATCGCGCCGGCCGCCATGCAGTACGGCAACCGGGGTGGACGCAGGCAGGGAGGCTGGGGCGGTGGTAGTCCAGGGTTGGGCGGGCCGTTAGGCGGCATCATCTTTGGTCCGCGCGGCGGTGGGGGCGGCGGATATCCGGGAGGAGGTGGTGGTGGCGGCGGTGGTGCGGATAGACCCGCGGAGACCGCCGAGATCGCGCGCGATTCGGGCGGCGATAGTATGTCCGTCAACGACGCCTCGGCGCTCGACGACACCCTGGAGCGGCTTCGCCGGCGCTACACGTTGTATTTCAGTCTTCCCGAAGGCGTGCAGCCCGGACAGGAACGCAACATCGAAGTGGAACTCGCCCCCGAAACTCGCCGGCGTTTCGCCGACGCCCAAGTCCTCTACCGCCGCGCCTTTACTTCGCCGACTGACAACCGCGACTCCCGACCAACTCTCACGCGCGCGCCCATCGATAGCGGTTCCTCAGCTCCAGCCTCATCGGCGGCCGATTCCAGCACGCCCTCCACTCCTCGCCACCGTGTAGCGGTGAATGAGGACGGCACAGCGATTACAACGCAGGGGCCACAATAGCCGAACCGCGCGCGGGAGTAAGCGCTGTGCCATTAAAGAATTCGCCCCGCGGTTCGATAACCAAAGAGAAGGTTCGGCATGCGGGACAACGTCACGATTGCGATCATTGCCCCGCTCAAGCCGGAGGATTTTTTCGATCTGCTGTGGCAAGGTGTCTGGGAAGCCACGTTCGATCTGTCGTCGTTTGGCGCCGAGGTTCAGAACCTCACTACCGACGACGGCGACGTTCGCGAACAGCGCAAGATCCTGGAAATGCTGCTCGACAACCCTCCCGACGCGATCGGTCTGTTGCCGGTTCATAGCAGTTCTTTGAACGATCTCATCGACCGGCACAGCCTGCGCGGCACGCCGGTAATCACATTTCACGGTGACGCGCCGGATAGCAAACGTGTGGCCTTTGTCCGCCCCGATCTGCACCAGGCAGGCGCACTGGCCGGCGAGGTGCTGGCCAAGATGATCCACGGCCGCGGCCGCGTTTTATCGTTCCCCGGCTCGCTCGACGAGTTCCATCTGGCGCAGCGCTACCAGGGATTTCGGGACGCTCTCACACACTACGCGGGCCGCATCGAAGAGGCGTCCTGGCGCCGGGAAGCCGGCTCGCCGTCGGAGATGACGCCCAGGATGCTGCTGGCGGGCGGGCGGATGGACGGATACTACGTCGGCAATCAGGACTTGATCGGAATTGCCGCCATGATCGAGCAGCTGGGCATCCAGGTTCCCTGTATTGGCTTCAGCAATACCGAGCAAATACGGCCTTTGCTCGAGCGCGGCGTCATTTCCGCGGTGATCGATGAGAACCGCTATCAGTTGGGATATTTCGCGGTCCAAAAGGCGTACGAAGCGGTTCTCAAGCGCGACGCTGCGGTTCCTGTCGCCAGCGTGCAAATCCCCTCCACCGTCGTGTTCGCCGCTAACGCCCGCGGCGATGGAGACTCGCTTGACAGCGCCTTCGAACTGCTGGTCCGGCAGCGCACCGAAATCCTGAGATCGTATAAGGACCGCCTGGAAGAGGCCAACGTCAAGCTGCTGGACCTGGCTGTCACCGATCCGCTCACCGGCCTCTACAACCGGCGCAGGTTTGAGGAAGCCCTGCAACAAGAGGTCGGCCGCGCGCTGCGCTACGCTCCGGTCTCGCTGCTCATCATCGACCTGGATCAGTTCAAGGCGGTTAACGACCGTTATGGGCATCAGGCCGGCGATGACGCCCTGAAGGCTGTGGCGCAGGCGTTGCACTCCTCATGCCGTTCCACCGACACGTGCGCCCGCCTGGGCGGCGACGAATTTGCCGTCATTCTTCCCCATTCCGATTCCAGCGCCGCGGCGGTGGTCGAAAGGCGCATTCATCAGAGCATGGCGCGAACTGTGGTTTCGACGGCAGATTGCGCCCTGACGATCAGCCTCAGCATCGGCTCGGCTACCTTGCCAGGCGACGCCGACACCCTTGCCACGTTAGTGGCCGCTGCCGATGCCGCAATGTACCGGGCCAAGCAGGCCGGGCATCTGGAGCGCGCCGTTTAACAAACCGCCAGTAGTTTTTCCTTCAGTGTCGCTTGCAATTCCGGGGATAACTTTTGTCCGTCGTGCGCGACATAAAAAACGTCGATGGCGCGATGTCCCTTGGTGTCGATCAGCACCACGTCGATATTGCAGGCGGTGGAGGAGAATACGGTGGCCAGGTTGTACAACAACCCCGGCCGGTCCTCGGCGATAATTTCCACCAGTGTCGCGGTGTCGCAGGCGTCGGAATCGAACTGCACCTGCGGCGGCGCGGAGCGCTTCTTGGGATCGGCCTGAGCCCGGCTGCGCAGCAAACGCTGGCCGTCGGTCTTGCCGAGCGCCACCCGCCGGATCAGATCCAGCAGCCGCTCGGATTCGGGCGGGTTCAGTTCGAGCGTCCGCTGCGGGTCGGCGAAAACGAAGGTATCCAGGACGGTGCCGCGCGTGTTGGAGAACGCCTCCGCCTTGAGGATATCCAGACCGAAGCTCGAAATCGCTCCCGCGAAGGAAGCAAACAGCGCAGGCATATCGCGCGCGATCACGGTGAGCCGGTAAGCGCCTTCGATACGATCTAGTTGGACCGCTACGCCCGTGGGACGGCTCTCTTCATACAGCCGCATGTGCTCTTCGATTTCGGTGGCCGAATGCGCGCGCAGGTAGCGCACCGGAAAACCCTTCAGAAACGCCGGACGGCCCGGCACGCCGTCGGGAACGTCTTGAATGCGCTCGGTCTCTAGTTCCCGTGTCAACTCGTGTTGCGTGACTTCGTAGGCGCGCCACAGGCGCTCCATGCGCCAGGGATTCATGGCATCGGAACTGACGGCCGCCAGATCGCCGTAGGTCATCACGGTGAGTAGCTTCAGGCGCTCGATAGTGCCCACGCGTTCGGCGAGCTGGCGGGCCGTCGCGGGATCGTCCACGTCGCGGCCGCTCATAACGTCGGCGAGATCCAGCTGATGCTCGATCAAAAAACTCACCTCGCGCTGCTCTTCGGCCGGCACGCGGATGCGCTCCATGGCCTGGCGGGCCAGCGCCAGCGAAGCAGTTACAGCATCACCATCTCCACTGCCTTTCCCGGCGCTGTGAAAGAGCAAGGCGAACGCCAGCACGGCCGGATTTTCAAGCTCTGAAAGAAGCTGCGCGAAGCGCTGCCGGGTGGGATCGGTATTGGATCCGAGTTCGGTGGCGCGCTCCATGGTCATCAACGTGTGCTCGTCCACGGTGTAGCGCTGCTCGGGTTCGGCGTCCACCAGACCCACCATAGGGGCCCACTCGGGAAATAGCGCGGCCAGCAGACCCACCCGCTGCAGCGTTCGCATGGCCATCGCTGCGCGAGGCAAAGAAAGAATACTTTCGAGCGTGGCCCATAGAGGACGAGGCTGCGCGCAATAAGCCGCGAACGCGGACCGGCCGGCTTCCAAACGGCGCTCAGTTTCGGGCGCCGGCGAAATGCCGTGCCGCCCAATGAACTCGAGCAGCCGCAGCACCACCGCCGGATCAGTTTCCAGCTGCGCCGGGCTGCGCAGAAAGATTCGTTCGCGCGAAACGGTGAACTCGCTGTTGGAAAGGCGCGACCGCCAGTCTCGAAAATTCCCTGCCAGCGTACTCTCGGTCTTCTCCAGGGCGCCCAGGGCCCGTCGCGCTTCGTTGTAGATGGCCCAGGCGTGACGGAAGTATTCGCGCATCCACTCGGGAATCGCTTTGGCGCGGCTGAACGGTTGGGCGACGATGCGCTCCTGGGCTTCGGCATCCAGCAGATTGCGGTCGCTCTGGGATTGGTAATGCAGAAAGCACCGAACGGCGGAGAGGAACTCGCCGGCCTGATTGAGTTCTTCGCTGGAATGAACGCCTTCCGGGCTCAAGCGCGACAGCCATCCGATCAAATTCCAGTCGCGCAATCCGCCTGGAGCCTCCTTGATATCGGGCTCGCGATGCTGCACGGTCTTTTGAAACTTGGCGTGCCGCACGCGGGTGTGCTGCGCCAGATGCTGGCTTAGCTTAGCGCCGTTCTTCTCCAGGAAGGCCGGCCATTTATTCTCGAAGCGAGTGTGCAGCGCCTGGTCGCCGGCCAGATAGCGCAGGTCCAGAAGATTGATATCCAGATCGATGTTTTGTTCGCGAAACTCCAGACATTCCGAGACGGTGCGGACGGTGTGGTTGAGCCGCAATCCTGCGTCCCACAGCAAACGTACGCATTCGGCCAAGGGTTCACGCAGCGACACCCACGGCGACTCGCCTTCCAGCAGCACCAGGATGTCCACGGTAGAGTAAGGAAACAATTCCCGCTTGCCGTAGCCGCCGGCGGCCAGCATCGCCGCTCCCTGCGGAAGCACCGGCTCGATAGTGGTGCGGTACGCATCCACGGCAATGGCGTCGGTCATGCGCACCAAAGCGGTCTGTACATCGGAGGCGCGTCCGGTTTTGAAAAATTCTTCTTCCGCGTGACGCCAGGCGCCGCTCAAGTGTAATTTCGGCAGGCTTCGCCCAGCCGCGTCCGCCATGCGTTCCATCGGAGTGCTCAAGAATCAGTATCACGCAGGGAGCCGGGCGGGGAAAGGCGTGTTATGGGATCAATCCAAATTATCTATTGACGACGATTAGACGGGCCTTGATGCAATAGGCGGCCCTCCTAGGGCGCGTAGTACCCGTTGCGCGCGTAAACGTTCACCTTCGGCACATTCGCCTTGACATGCACCCGATGGTACTTTCCCGTGGGTCCCGAACCGGCAGGCTGGTACCCGATCACATATTCATTGCGGAGAGCCCGACCCACTTTCAGGGCCGCCTCCCTAGCCTGGGCGTCGTTTTGAGCCCGGAAGTGGAGCCCGCCGGTTTTCTCTGAAAGCTCTTCCAGCAAAAGCGGCGCTTCTCGCTCGCGCGCCTGGTCGATGGGTTTGCCGACCATGCTGGGACGGAATGGGATGCCGATGGATCCGCCCCCCGAGCCTCCGCCAATGGTGATGGTGTAGATTTGAACGTCGGCTTCGAGCGCCACACGCATCAGCTCGCCCTTGGAATAGCGGCTGTAGTTATCCATGCCGTCGGAGAGTACCAGCAGCGCTCGTCGCGGCTGGCTGGCTTTCCGCATGCGGTTCAAGCCCAAATAGACGGTGTCGATAAGCGCCGTCATTCCGCCTGGACTAGCATTATCGATGCTTTGTCCGAGGTCCGCCGTGTCCGTTGTGAATCTGGAAATAGTCTCCGGCTGCGTGGAAACGGTGAGCAACTGAAATTCATCCTGGGGATTCGCGGTATCAAGGAACGCGTGGGCCACGCCCTTGGCAACCGGCAGCGTATTTCGCATGCTGCCGCTGACGTCCAGCACCAGACCCACCGAACAAGGAGCATCCTCGGAGGTAAAAGATACGATCTGCTGGACTACCTCATCCTCTTCAATCTTGAAATTCTCCGCCCGAAGGCCCTCTATCGTCCTCCCGCTGTGATCTGTAACCGAAACAGGAATCAGCACCATTTGGGAGTTGGCGCGAAAGGCCGCGGGCATGGCCGGGTTCTGGCCCTTTAATTCAGCCCAAGCTACCAGTAAAAGGATCGCAACGCCAGAAAATCGCAACGCTGCCCGGAGAATCATGATCGAGTCTAAGGCGGCAAGGATAAAAAAGGCATAAAAGTCATAAAAGCATTACTTCTCAAGCTGAGGTAAGATCTCCCCCATGGAATTGAAGGTGCTGTTCAGCGAAGATGCTGAGTTCGTCTTAGGGAGCACTCGCGAGTTCCTTTCATCGGAGCCAGTGCTTCACAATCTGATTCAGACGATTCTCGATTCCCGGGTTGCCCATCGCGATCCAGGCCGGTATTGGATCGCATCTCGCGCCGGGAAAACCGTCGGTCTGGTGCTCCAGTCGCCTGTGGAATATCCGGCGACCCTGACACCCATGGAAACATATGCCGTGGCGGCGATGGTGGATGCGATCGCGGAAAGCGGTGTGAGGCTATGCGGTGTGAATGGGGACGCGGCAACAGCAGCGCGCTTCGCCGGCCAATGGAGCGAACGATCGAAGTCGGCAGCCACCCCCTATCAAGGAATGCGTCTCCACGAACTCTTGGAGCTGGGAGAAACTCCACCGGCCGAGGGCCGTTTACGGCAGGCGGATCCCGGCGATCGCAGTTTGGCAATTCTCTGGACTCGTGCGTATCAAGAGGAGGTTGGTGAGCCTCCCCTAGACCTTGAACGTCACGTAGACCAAGCGTTGGCGGCCGGAGGGCTTTGGGTTTGGGATCAAAACGGAGAGACCACCTCGATGGCCCTGAGCCGCGGACCGGCATATGGCGTGGTTCGTCTGTCCGGAGTCTATACGCCGCCCGAGAAGCGAAAGCACGGCTACGCGGCAGCCTGCGTTCATGCTTTGTCGAAACATCTTCGCGGCTCTGGGTATCGGTGCATTCTCTACACCGACCTGGGCAACCCCACATCGAATTCCATCTACCGGCGGATTGGGTACCGCGCCGTAGCGGAGGCTATTCGGTATCGCTTCGATTGATTCAAACGCGGCAGGGTGTCGGCGATCCGGAAGTTGGCTCGGAGAATCGACCAAATCGACGAAAAAAAGGAGAGTCGACCATCCCGCGGGATCCTGTCGAGATCAAGAACAGCCCGAATCGGGCGCAGGCAGGGGAATTCCATATAATCGATTCCAGGGGGACTTGCTGTGTTGAACAGCGTTACGCCGTTTTTCATTGTTGATGATTTGGGCGCTACCCTGGACTTCTACCAGTCCCGGCTGGGGTTTAACGTCCTGCATACAGGCGGAGACGGACACGGCAATAACTTCTGGGCCATCGTCGGGCGCGACCAGGTTATGCTCATGTTCAAACACATCACACCTGAAGTCCATCCTCTGCCGAACCGTTCGCGCCACGAATGGGCTGCCTGGGACGCTTACATCTACACGAGCGACCCCGACTCAATTTACACCGAGTTCGTTGCCCGAAACGTTCCCATGCATCGGGAACTGACAAATACCAATGACGGATTGAGGGCCTTCGAGATCACCGATAACAGCGGGTACGTACTCTGTTTTGGGCACCCTATTGAGAGGTCAGCAAGTTGCAAGAGAGTAGCGGGCCCCGCACGATAGACAAATAGCTGCCAGCCCTTCCTAATGCGGACGACTAATCGCCCAGAGTCTCTAAAGGAACCCTCTCAGGCACCTCAACGTCCTTGAAAACCGCCGTGCTATCGGAGGTTTCCTGCATCACCGGAAACTGAAAACCGCACTTGGGACAACGCTCCGCCAGCGCCTGCTGCTCGTGGTGAAGATCGTAAGCCTTGTCCGTAATCAAGGCGCAGCAGGGACACACCCGGATCAGGCGCGTATTCTTCAGCTCGAAGTTGGTGATGATGTCTTCCATGATGGCGCCGCTGCGAACCGCCCACTCCTTGGCTGCCTTGTGGTAAGTATTCATGTGCCAATCTTTGAGGGCTTCAAAGCTGGTCCAGATGCTGATCTCGTTGTACCAGGAGGGGTCCTTGGGATGGACCCACCAGGTGAGGTGCAAGAACCCCGGCAAGGTCTTTAATTGGTTGCGCGTTTCTCCGAACAGCAACTTGAATTTCTCGTAGCCGTCCGGGCTTGAGAACCGCACTCGCTGCATACTTTGATAAATGGCCATGCAATCTCCTCCTCTGAAGTGAAATGTGGACGAATTCTCAAAAATCCATGCGGAGCGCCAACTGTCCGGTTCGATTGCCGCCCTGCCCAGCCGTCTGCGCCGACTGCAGAACTCCAAACGTCGAAGGGCTGCTGATGTCGCTGGCGGGCGGCGCGAAGTTGGTGTGGTTCAAAGCGTTGGTGAACGTGGCTTCGAAGCGGAATCGAACGCGTTCACGGACTGGAAAGATTTTGGACAGCCCCGCCGAGACGGCGATAGTTCCCGGACCCTGCAGGATTCCGACGCCCGCATTCCCGATTCGTCCCGCGCCGGCTGGCGTGGGTGCAAATGCGTTCAGGTTCCACAGGTCATCGCCCGAGGCGACGTTCCGATTACCGACTGCGTCGGGACGAGCGGTAATGCCGCCCCTGCCCACAATGCCGGTGTTCGATTGATCGAGCGTGGGGCTGATGGTGGGAGTAAGCCAAGGCCCGGTCTGAATCAGCGTGACCGTGTTTATGTTCCAGCCGCCGAGCGCTCCGTTGACGAACCTGTTCTTGCTGGACCATTCGCGGCCCGGGCCATAGGGTAGCTCGTAGGTGCCGGTGAGAAGGAAGCGTTGCCGCGGCATCCCAGCGACATTCCCGCGCGCCGCCCGGAGGTCGAATTGATCGTAGGAAGGGGTAAACAAGAGGTTTTCGGACGAAAAACCGTTCGGAGCGTCGCCCTGAGCGTCGCTGATGTTATGCGCCCAGGTGTAATTGGCCTGAAAGGACAACCCATGCGACAACCTTTGGGTAGCTTCCAGCGTCAGCCCCTGGTAATTCTGAAAACCTGCGTTCGCGCTGTAGTTGATCTCATCCCAGTTCTGATATGGAGCGCGCGGATCGACGTAGGGACTGGGCACGTAGGGCTGGGTGCTCGGCGGGATCGCGTTGTAATCCTCCTTCACGCTCATCCGGTAGGAATTCATTCCGGAATAAGTGATGCGCGCGGCCAGTGCCGACGTCAACTGGCGTTCGATGGTGACGTTCCATTGCGCCGTTTGCGGATCCCTGAAATTCGGACTCATCCCATCGTAGAATCCCGTTCCTCCGTACTGCGCGGTGGTGGATGCGGGAGAGGTTTGCGGAAATGTGAACAGTGGCACGCCGTTATTGTTGTTTGAATACGTGTAGGGCGCTCCGAGCGGGATGCCGATAAAATCGTAGGCCAACTGGCCCAACGGGGTTTGAGTGAAGATGCCAAACCCGGCGCGAAAAACAGTCTTGTTATCTCGAAACGGCCGGAAAGCGATGCCGATGCGTGGATCGTAATCGCCCCAATAGGTGTTTCGCAGGCTCTGAGAGAGGTGAGCCTGGCTCGCGGTTACCACCTTGGTGCAAGGAAGCGCCATGTCTCTGGTGGGGAGGCTACAGGCATTGAATGACACCAAAAAGGCGTTGTAATTGGCCTGAAGCAATGGGCTGGAAGGGACGGTTTTATTCAATAAAATATCCGGGACCACCACTTCGCCGCCATTGATTGGCAGTCGAAGTTGGCAATATCGCCTTGGTTTTCCGTGAATTCCGGAAGCAGTTCCCATCGCAAACCGAGATTCACGGTAAGGCGATCGTTTACCTGCCATTGGTCCTGAGCGTAAATGCCCCATTGAATGCTCGGCTCATGCGTGTTGGGACTGCTTTCCACAATAAAATCCGTGTTGGGCGCGCCGAGCAGGAAATCGCCAAACGAACTGCCGGTGAAGACGCCCTGGTTGAACGTGAATGCGCCGAAATCGTCCGATTGACCCCAGCGGACCACGGTCTCGTAGAACACGCGGCGAACATCCAGACCGATACGGAGGGTGTGCTTTCCCATGGTGCGGCTGAGGTTGTCGGTGAACTGCGTGGTCTTTGACTGGCCCGGCCCATCCTTGTCGCGGCCGATCGGCGTAAAGCCAGTGCCGTCGGAGAAGTTGAAGGTCGGAAACGCGCCCGCGTGTGGGGTGATTGGCGAAGCTGATGCCGGTCAGGCCCAGGCTGATCGTCGGCTTCCGCACCCTGAATAGGAAACTGCTGATAAATCAAACTATTGGTAAAACCGAAGCGAAACTCGTTCACCATCTTCGGACTGATGGTGTAGTTGTAGGAGACGATCATGCTGCGATCGTGCTCCGTATCCACGTCGTCCGGCAACAGAGGATTCACAGGCCCGGATTGTCCGCTGTCGGTGAGTAGGTTCTTCCAACTGAAACCGCGCATAAATCTGCTGGTTGGAGGTGATGTAATGATCGAGCCTGGCGTCAAATCCGTTGGTATTGGAAGGTATGGGCTGGAGGATTTCATAGTTATAGCCGCTGCCGCCGGTGACGTTGGGCAGCGGGTAATATCCATTGAGCAAATTCAGAGAAACCGGATTCAGCATCGATTTCGGAATGGTGTTATTAGGAAATGGCGTGCCGTTGTAGGGATTGATGGCGACGGCCGTCGGCAGGCCGGTGGTGGGACTGATGATGGGAAGGCCGCTCAAGTCGCCGTTGCGCTCCGCCAGCGTCGGCACAAGATCCTGTTCCGGACTGGCCGTTCTGCGGCGATTGCCCTCGTAATCGACGAAGAAAAAGGTCTTGTCCCGGCCGCTATAAAGATGCGGAATGGTGACGGGTCCGCCGAAACTGCCGCCAAACGTATTGAATCGCTTGGGCGCCTTGACTGGTGAAGTTCAGAATGGTGGCGTCCAGCACGTCGTTTTGCAGATATTCGAACAGGCTGCCGTGAAACTGGTTGGTCCCGCTCTTGGTGATGAATGTCACGTCGGCCACCTGCGAGAATTCGGCGCTGTTGTTAAATGCGGTGACTTTGAGCTCGGAAAGCCCTTCCGAGGACGGATAGGCGTTCTGCAGAGAGCCGTTGGCGGTGACGTTGGCCGTGGAAATTCCGTCGACGGAATAACCAGTCATCGAATAACTGGCGCCACCCACTTGTATGTTGCCCTGGCTATCGGTGACGATGCTCGGAGAAAGCGCCAACGCAGCCAGCGGACTGGTGGTTTGCGCCCTGAAATTGAGCGGCATCTCGACCAGTTGGTCCGTTGCCCCGGGTGTCGCCGACCGTAGCGTTCTCGGTATTGATCTGATCCGCGGCCGCCTCCACCTTGACGGTTTGCTGCACCTGGGCCAGCGACAACGAAAGATCGACGCGCGCGCTTTGGCGGGCCACCAACTCCACGCGACGTGGTCGGAGACACCGAGAATCCTTCCTTGGACGCCGACGACGGTGTAGTTACCCGGCTTCAGGTTTTCGAACAGAAAATTCGCATTGTCGTCGCTGAGCACGGATCGGGAGGTATTTTCGTCCAGATTGTGGAGCGTGACTGATGCCTGGGGAAGAGCCAGGCCGGATGGATCGCGAGTGGTTCCCCGGATGTCGGCGAAGGTGGATTGCGCGTAACCGATCACCGGCAGCAGCAGGTACGCAATAAAACGCGCACTGCATCGAAAGCACACGTGTCTGTCGATAGTCCATAATCGTTCTCCTCGATCGATTGATCGTGACGTCCGGAATTCGCAGACTTTGCGAGTAAATGAAGCGGGCCGGCAAGCATCTGACGAGCTAACGTAGCTGGTGGGGACTTAAAATCGCCCTGCGAATCGTCGCTCATCAATCTAGGAGAGCGAAATCAGGAACCGGCCTGAATTTGTAATTTTACTAATGGTAAGGCGAAGGGTAGACGGACTCAATGACCACTCTCGGTCCGCCCGCGATAGCCACTTTCATCCCGCATGGCCTTGCGCAGGCGTCGCACTTGATGCAGCATATCTTCCGCTTTTGTGCCGCCAAACCCGAGAATGAAGCCTTGCCGCACATTGGCGCCCACGTAAGCGGAGGAAAGGGGCCACAGCCAAAGACCTTCCTGCGCGGCGCGGGCCGAAATCCTGCGGTCGGACAATCCGGGCGGAAGCGTGACTACCAGGTGCATGCCGGCTTCGGCGCCCAGAATCTCCATCTCGGAACGCTCCATTTCGGAAGCGAATTCATTGCGCAGCGCTTGCGCCAGCGCGTTGCGGCGCTCCGCGTATAACTGCCTGGTCTTCCTGATATGCCGCGTGAAATGGCCTGCGCCGATGAAATCGGCCAGCGCCGCCTGATACAGATTCGCGGGAAACAGGTCGTTGGCGCGACGTACAGCAAGGAAGCGGTCCACGAGTGCGGGCGGAATCACGATGTATCCGAGACGAAGCGCTGGAAAAAGCGTCTTACTGAAGGTGCCGATGTAAATAACGCGGGCGCCGGGATCCAGTCCCTGCATGGACGCCACCGGCATGCTCTCGTAGCGGTACTCGCTATCGTAGTCGTCTTCCACGATCCAGGCATTGGAAGTGTGCGCCCACTCGAGCAGTTGCAGGCGGCGAGCCGCGCTCATGGTGGCGCCCAGCGGATACTGATGGGAAGGCGTGACGAAAGCCGCGCGCGCATGCCGGCAAAGCTTCACTCCGGCGGCTACCTCTAAGCCCTCGCCATCCACCGGGACCGGCACCAGGCGGCAACCGGACAGCGTCAGACTGTGTCGCATTAACTCGTAGCCCGGCTCCTCAATCCAAACCGGAGTTTCCGAATCGAGCAGAACGCGGGCCGAAAGATCCAGCGCATGCTGTGACCCGTTGACCACCATGATCTGGGAGGCCTCGCAACGCACGGCCCGCGCGGTTCTAAGATAGGCCGCGATCACCTCGCGAAATTCCTGCGATCCCATCGGGTCCGCATAGTTCATGGAGCTCGCGCGCACTTTTCGGGCATGGCGCGTGACCAGGTCCGACCAGACGCGAAATGGAAAATGATCGTAGGCGATCTGCCCTACGCTAAATGCGCCCGAACTCGGGAACCATGGCGTCCGTTCCACCGGGAGCAGCCTGGCCACTTGCGAAATGGCGTCCTGCGCCGCAACGTCGACAACGCTGGCCACCGCGGGACGCGCGCCGAGGAACTGATCGGAAAGGGAATTTGTGACAAACGTGCCCGCGCCGGAACGGCTTTCGATATATCCTTCGGCCAGGAGCTGAGCGTAGGCGCCGAGCACCGGAATCCGCGAAATGCCGAGCTCGTCGGCGAGAGCTCGCGTGGACGGAATCTGTTGGCCGGGCGGCAATCTGCGGTCCAGGATCATGGCGCGGAACGCGTCGTAAATCTGGCGGTGGAGCGGCTTCTCCCCTTTCCGATCGATAGCGATCATTGGCGCCGCGACGCCATGCGGCTTCTTTCTCATGAGTGGATTTCCGTGTATCGCCCCGTAGTTCAATCATAGTGGCCAACCGGGCATTGGTCGCAACAAATTTGATGGAAACGAGGGAGGTTCTTAAGAGGGGAGTAATGAGAGGGGGAAAGCGGGGCGAGCCTGTGCCCGCCCCTGTACAGGTTCAGTTACTGCTTTTTCTCAACGATATTGTTGCCGAACATGAATCCAATTTCAGCCACGGCTCGGGGCTGGTCCTTGTTCACGCCGGTCGGGCCGAACACGTCGCCCGGTGTGACGTTGCTGGCATGCACCCACGAAAGGTCTCCGCGGAAGAAGAAGCCTCCGTATTGAAAAGTCGGCGTCACTGTAACGGATGTGCCGGCGCTGCCTGGGCCGTACATCAAATTGACGGAATCCTCAGCCGCGCTGCCCGAGCTCGAAATATATTCATACCGCACGGGGAGTGAGAAGCCGTGCTTGAAGGCGTAGCTCAGCAGTATCGCGCCGCCATTGGTGTTCGCGCCTTTCAGCACGCCGATGCTGGCGTTGGTGGGCACGTTGGTGTATTGGTAGTACGGCTGAATGATCCATGAGCCTTTGGTGTAGGTGTAAATAACGTTATAAATGGCGCCGTTGTTTTGCACCGGTGTGGCGTAGGTCTGAAACTTCGTTTGTCCCAGATTTCCACCCGCCACAAACGAAATGGCATGCGGGCCATTGGCGTAGGCTAATGAACCAGACACCCATGTAAAGCGGTCTGAGTAAAAGCCGTCGTTCCAACTGGCCGACGCGGTGAATTTACCCATGGTCTGATTCAACTGGATTCCGCGGTTGACGGCGTTTTCCTGGTTCCACACCAATCCACGGTCGATGTTCATGTTTTCGAAGCTGAAGGTATATTCAGCGCCGATCAAGGTGGGCAGCTCGCCGATCTGAATGGAGGTGTTCTTCGCCACCTGAAATTTGGCGAAGGCCACGGGCACCGGGCCATACAGGTCGGATATAGTTCTGCCAGTGGAGAGGAACGGCGTCCCCAGGGCCGGAACCGTATAGGCGCCCGCCTGTACGTAGAACTGAAACCAGCCGTCGGTCTTTTGCAGGAACACTTGCCCGTTGCTGAGAGCCGCCTGCGTATTGCTGTCGCCTGGAACGTGATTCCCCTGCCACATGCCGAACCCGGTAATGATGCCGTTCACATCCAGCTTGCCAAGGGGGCCGGCATCGAAGACCGCTGGAGGAAGATTCGACACGGGGCCTGTTATGGCGGGGGTGCTCAGCGCGGCCGGAGCTGCCGGCGCAGCCGCCGCGGCCGGAGCAGTTGACTGGTCGGCGGGTGCGACAGACTGAGCCGTGGGTGGGGCTGCCTGAGCCACCTGCGTCGGCGGTGCTGGCGCGTCCTGTGCGGCGCAGACCGAGATCAACCCAAAACAAAGAGCCATTGCGCCGAGATTCTTCAGATACTGGGATTTCATAACCTCTCCTGAAAGTAGATTTATGTTCTTTCCACCGGCTGCAATCGCCGGAACTCGGTACACGGCGGGGTGCACAGAGGATTGCAAGTTCGTTATGGCTCTGGACGTACAGGCAGTCCTTCGGCCGTCCGCGCTGTCTCTGGTGTTGCGCAGACTCGTTACCGCCAAACCCTCAACTGGACCGAGACCACACTCGCAAGGACGGACAGCGGACAATGCCTGCCACCGCTGCTCAAAAGCACAACGCTCTTCTATTCTTTTGGGAATGGTAAAGGCAAATGAAACACTTTGCCAATAGAAATTTTGGATCGATCCGATCTACAGCAAGCTTACTTGCTGGCTCCCGGGGGTGCATTCGCAACCCCGTATTCGTATGCATTGGGCTGGTGTGTCGGGTGACGACCAAGTCTGACAGGCCTTTATTGTCGTCCCGGAGGGCCGCCGGCGGCAGCACATTATGAGTCAGATCCAAAATATCTATTAGCAAATTGAGGAAGGAGTCAATAGAATAACCCTTATTCGCGATGTTTGAATTCGCGGCAGCGGAGCCGTGGCGTTGAACATTGCCGGGCAGCGTGATTGAGATCGGCGTGGGGCGACTTCCTGTCGCGAGCTAGATCACAATTGCGCCTGCCGGGCCATGGAAGCCTGGCGCTGACTAAGTTTCTTCTATCGACAGGGATAAGTTATTTCGATTGGACGGGAGCACTCGGAGAGTGTAAGGTCAGTTAAAAAGCAAAATCAGCTCCAAGTCGAGCCATACCAAAAAATCTGGAAGGGATAGATAATAATGGCCGAAAACGACGCACCTCAAATGCAAGCCACGTTAGGCTTAACCGGGCTGACAATGAACGCTATGGCGCTGATTGCTCCCGGCGCCTTCCTATGGCTCACTTTTCTAAGTCAGGCGGGCGAAGGCGCCACGGCGCCCTCAATGTGGATTGGCATTGTATTTGCCACGTTGCTCTGTCTGGCAACCGCGGTTTGCTACGCCGAGATGGCGAAGCTTTACCCTGGCACGGGTAGTTCTTATTACTTCGCGGAACAGTCCTTTCTCAACCATGAGAAAGCCTGGAAGTACGCTCGGGTTTCCAAGTTCATCGTCGGATGGGGTTCGCACCTGTATTACTGGATCTATCCCGGCGTGATGACGGCGACCATGGGAATTGTGTGCGGCTACCTGGCCGGCATCCTGTGGCCCAATTTCATGAACGCAACCAATCCCGGGCCGATGTTCATGATCGCCATCGCGGTGGTGTTCTCCTTCGCCGTGGCGTATATCGCGCATCGCGGCGTCAATGGTTCCACCTCAGTCAACATCGCGATCAACGTGATTCAGATCAGCGCGCTGATCGTCTTTTCGGTAATGGCAATCGGGTACCGGACCAGCCATCCTCCAGGGAGCGTGGCCTGGCAATTCGATTCCTCCACCAGCGAGGCTTACACCTATCAGTTCCTCACCCAGAAGCAAACCGTAAATGGACAGTCTACCGACGTTATCGTGCGCGATGCCAATGGCGTACCCAAGCCGATGCTGGATGCGGCCGGCAAGCCGGTTCCCTTTACCATCGCCTATCCCGAAAAGGACGACAAAGGAAACTTCGTGAGTCATCCGACGGCCGGATCGGTGATTGGCCTTCACAACTTTGGCTGGATGTTCGTACAAGCAACGGTCGCGATTCTGATCCTGGTGGGTTTTGAGTCGGTAACCTCCATGGGAGGCGAAGCCAAGAACGCCAAACGGGACGTGCCGATCGCGGTCATCGTCTCGCTGCTGGTGCAAGGCTGCTTCTGCTATCTGTTCGAGTATTTCGCCGCGAACTATTTTCTGAATAGCGGCTACTCCATACAGAATGCCGCCGGTTCCGCCGCGCCCATCGGAGACATGATGGTGGTGGTGGGCGATGCCATCCTGGGTCCCGGAAATGGACGAACCTTCATGCTGTTTGAGGCGTTCACCGTGGTTCTAGCGCTCATCGGCACCACGCTCTCCTGCATGAACACAGGTGCTCGCGTGACCTACGCCATGGGCAAGGACGAGGAATTGTCCGCCGGCCTGGGCACTCTGCATCCGGAGAACCTGACACCGCACAAGGCCATCTGGTCGCTGGCGATCATTTCGGCCATTATTGGCGCCATTGCCGATATCATGTACTTCGGCGACGCCGGCGCTCCCACCGACGCGGCCATCCAGGCTTTACCGCATGGATTCTGGTCCAGCTTCGGCTATATCGGTCACGATGCCATGGCCGCGCTACCCAACAGTTGGACTACCATGACGCTCGCTTCCAACTTCGGCACCTTCCTGCTTTACATGTTGAGCTGCATTGTTTGCATGGTGGCCTATCACAATCATCCAAAGTTCAATTTCGTGAAGCATATGGCCATCCCGGTGTTCGGGTTGCTTGCCAACCTGGCCTGCATGGCGTTCTATCTGATCGGACCCTTCATGGGTTACGGCACCAAGATGGAACCGCTGCTGGCGCTGGGAATCGCGGCTGTTTGGGCCGTTTACGGCAGCATTTACTTTATTCGTTCCAGTAAGGCCAAGGGGCGAACCACACTTGTCAACAAGCGCTTCATGGCCGCGCAATAGCTGCATTTCGGAGGAGGCCGCAGCATCCTGAGGTCCGGGCGGGCTACCAAGTCCGCCCGTCTTTTTTTCGATCCCGAGGGCTTTTACCGAATCGGTCATGAACCAAGGCCATGAACAATCTGAACGCTTTGCCGGGCGATAACGAGTCCCCATCCCGCGGACAGCCCTCCGGTCTTGCCCTGGATGTGGAGTTCGCCCAACTTTCCGACGTGGGCAAGCAGCGGGAGCATAACGAAGATTATCTCGGCCACGTGGCTCCAAGCTCGCCCGCCCATGCTCGCACCCATGGATGGCTTTTCGTGTTGGCCGACGGAGTAGGCGGCACCCAAAAGGGGGAGGTTGCGTCGCGGGCCGCAGTGGAGCATGTGACCGCCGGCTTCCGCGAAGCTTCCCCGGCGGAAGCACTCAGCGCACTCTTGATGCGTTTGGCTCAAGAGGCGAATGTACGCATTTACGAGACCGGCCGCTCCCACAGTCCGGGCGGAACATCCATGGCCACCACACTCGTTGCGTGCGCCTTCCGTTACGATCGCATGGTGGTCGCCCACGCGGGCGATTCACGCTGCTATCTGATCCGCCAGGGCCAAACAAGGTTGCTCACGCGCGATCATACCGTGGCCCAGGAACAAGCCCGCATTGGGCTGCTCACCGCGAAAGAAGCTTCCGAATCCTCCACGCGCCATGTGTTGAGCCGCTCGCTGGGCACGGATTTGTTCGTTAATATCGAAACCAGCGACGTCCAGGTTTTTCCCGGCGACGTCGTGCTGCTGTGTTGCGACGGGCTCTATCACTCCGTCGGATCCACGGAGATGGCGGCCGTCGCCGGACATGGCGGCGACCTGAACGTAGCGGCGCAGCGGCTGGTGGATATTGCGAACGATCGGGATGGCAGTGATAATATAAGCGTCCAACTAATCCGAGTTCGAAGCGTGGAACGCGTGGGAATGTACCGAGGACGGCCTTACAAGCTGCGATAATTCGCGGCCTGCCCCGGCAGCGCGTTCCCGCGCACACATGACACTCCATCCCGGCGAGCAGCTCGACCACTACCGCATCGAAGGACTGGTCGCTCGCAGCGGCATGGCATCCATTTTCCGCGCCACCGATATGCGCAACGGCCGCCAGGTGGCGATCAAGATTCCGCATCCGGAGATGGAGGCCGACCCGGTGCTGTTCGACCGTTTCAAGCGCGAGGGCGAGATCGGCGAGAAGCTGGACCATCCCGGCGTCATGAAGGTGCTGGCCGATAAAGACCGCAGCCAGGTCTACATGGTGATGGAGTGGGTGGAGGGGCGCCTGCTCCGGCAGGTTCTGCACGACAGCGGCAAGCTGCCTCTGGAGCGCGCCACCAAGATCGCCATCAACATCGCGATGCGCTGGATTACATCCATCGCAACGGCGTGGTGCACCGCGATCTGAAGCCCGAGAACATCATGATTGGCGCGAACGATGACATCAAGCTGATCGATTTCGGCATCGCGGGCAAGGAAGGCGCGCGCCGGCTGACCTTCGCCAAGCTGTCGCAAGTGATGGGCACGCCGGACTACATCTCGCCCGAGCAGGTGAAGGGCAAGCGCGGCGATGGCCGCAGCGACATCTATGCGCTGGGCGTGATGCTGTATGAAATGCTCACCGGCAAGACGCCGTTCCAGGGGCCAAATCCGTTCGCCATCATGAACGACCGGCTGATGAACAATCCCATTCCGCCGCGCGAAGTGAATCCCGAGATTTCGCCCGAGGTGCAGGAAGTGATCTATCGCGCGCTGGAGCGCGAGCCGCAGAACCGCTATTCGACAGCCAACGAATTCGCCTGGGACCTGGAGCATCTGGATCAGGTGGGCGTGGCCGATCGGCCGGAGCTGCGCGACTGGAAAATTCGCAAAACACCGCTAGCGAGACAAATTCTGTTCTATGTAGCAATGGCCCTGATCCCCGTGGTGATCTTCGGATTACTGCTGCTCATCGCGAAACACTGATAGTTAGCCACAGATAAACGCAGATAAACACGGATAAAACTATCGCTGCCAAAAATCTTCGTTGTGCGTCAGGAAGTCCGGATACGCGCCCGCGCCGAGTTCGTATAAATCCAGGCCCTGGCGTTCGCCTTCCACTGCGACGCGCTGCGGGGACAACCGGTTCAGCAGCCAGTTCAATCCATAAGTCAGCGGCAAAATAAATCCCAGCAGCGTGGCGATTCCAACCAATTGTACAAGCCACACCCCCGGGGCATTTCCGGGAGCGACCGCGGCCAAAAGTCCTGTTGCCAGCAATCCCCACAAGCCCGCGACGGCATGTACCGAAACAGAGCCGCCCGGATCGTCAACAGCGAGACGCAGTTCCAACCACTCCACAGAGTAAATCACCAGCGCGCCAGCCACCAATCCCATAATGACCGCAGCCGCCGGACGCACCACCGCGCAGCCGGCGCTTACCGCCACCAGGCCCGCCACCCAGCCGTTGGCGCACAAAGAAGCGTCGGTCTTGCCGAAGCGCGCGCGCGTGATCCCCGCCACCGACAGCGCCGCCGATCCAGCGGCTAAGGTGGTATTCACGGCGATCAAAACCACGCGGCTCGCCTCCACTCCGGTGAAGAGCATTGCTCCCGCGCCGTTCAACCCCAGCCATCCCAGCCAGGCCAGAAAACAGCCCAGCAAAGCCAGAACGATGTTATGGCCGGGCATCGCCGACGGCATACCATCGGAGCTGAACTTGCCGCGCCGGGGACCGAGTATCCAGGTGATGGAAAGCGCCGTCAATCCGCCCACCACTTGAATTACGCCCGCGCCGCCGCTATCGATGAAGCCCAAGTGCGCGAGCCATCCGCCGCCCCACGCCCAGTGCGCGAACAGCGGGTAGGTCCAGCCAGCGAGCAATGCAGTGGAGGCGCAAGCGGAGCCCAGGCGCCATCGATCCGCTCCGCCGCCCAGCGGGATAATCGCGGCCACTCCGACGGTCATCAAACCGAACAACGCCGCCAGCGACGACCATCCTCCCAGTTCCAGCCCGCGCAGGAAGAAGCGGTCCGCGCCGATCCAGTTCCAGTCCTGTCCGGCCGCATGGAGCGCGAAAGCCGGTTGCCCCGCGGCGCCCTGCCACGCCGCTCCAATCAAGAAGTAAACGACAGCCGCGACGGCGATAACGCAAAGCGCGCTCAGCATGGAATGAGCCGCATTGCGGAAGCGTCCGAGGCCGGCGTTGATGAGCGCCAATCCAGCAGCCGCGCAAGGAATCAGCAGCACGAACAGGAAGCAGAGCGCCGCGGTGGTTTCGCTGAGCGCGGGAGCGCGGACCGGCGTCACCTGCGTTCCCTGCTTGGAATCAGATGCGCTCGAAACACCAGTGTCAGGCCCAGTATCACGACGCCGAGTGCCACCACAACAAAACTAGCCTGCGATGGCCCGGACGGCAACAGCGCGACGGCGGCCAGGACAATAATCCATCCGCCCAGCAACAACAGGAAACCGAGAAGCTTCATGAAAAATTTGGTTTATTATAGCAGCGCACGCGTTGTACACGCGCATCCGGTAGCGCTAGAATCGCATGCATGGATCGGATCGGACGCAAGCTCGTTCCTCCGGGAAAACGCCTGCTGGCCGTCGCCGTTGTGCCCGTTGCCGCCGCTCTCGCGCAGTCGCAAGCCCCCACACGAATCGCCTTCGAAGTGGCGTCCATCAGGCCGCACCAGGGAGACGTACTCATGCTGGGCGGCTCGCTTTCGGGCCCCCGAATCAGGCTGGTGGCCATGAGCTTGACCGATCTCGTCGCTGTCGCCTATCATCGCGAAAACTACCAGATTTCGGGACCGCAACATTGGATGGCAGCGGACCGCTACGATATCCTCGCCAATGTACCGCGCGAGATCGTTCCCAGCGAAGACAATGTCAGGCTCATGTTCCAGGCATTGCTGGCGGATCGATTTCAGTTGAAGGTACACATGGAGACGAAAGAGCGCCCCGTGTACGCGCTGGTAGCCGGCAAGAATGGACCGAAGTTGAAGGCGAGCACCGCCGACCAGTATTCACAAAGCGCGGGCGGCAATCGGACCGCTCTCGAGACCTTCGCAAAAGCGAGTATGGAACAATTCGCGAAACATCTTTCGTATGCAGTGGAGCGGCCCGTGTTGGACAAAACCGGACTCCAAGGCTTCTACGACTTCACACTGAGCTGGACTCCCGACAACGGCGGCCCACCCCCGCCCGATTCCAACGGCGTGGACATCTTCAAAGCGCTTCAGGAGCAGCTTGGTCTAAAACTTGAGCCGCAAAAGGCGCCCATCGAGATCCTGCTGATCGATCACGCCGAGAAGCCTTCCGCAAATTAACTCGCCCGCCTTTCACCAGCGACCAGCCACATGCTCGACTCGGGACTCCCCGGCTACAACTGGAGCACGACCGGTGCACAATTCGCAGAGAACCGCTTTCGCGCGCGCCTTTTACAGAGCGAACCGGTAGAGCTCGATGCTGCCGTCGCCGCTCTCGGCTAGATATTCACCGCTAGCCGAAAGCGCGCAATGATATGGATGGTCCGCTATGTACGGGCTCCTCGAGTCTTGTATGCGCGGTTTCCAGGACGCGATCACGTTTCCAGAACGAAGATCGAAGACCACGCGCCGTACCGGAAGTGCGGGCCAGCCGGGAAACGGAACCCACCATTCCCACCACGGGAGGTGATCTTGTTCCCATCTCTCAGCGATAACTCGCGCTGAAGAGGCAGCCGCTGCGGTCAACTGGTAGGCCCGTACCTGCTTTGGTACAGAAATCTCCGTATCGCTATTTATTTCTCGGCAATGTAGCTTTCCGTGCCGAAGATCATTCTGGGCGTGGAGGTTGAAGCAGAACGCTTCGGCTCCGACGGCCAGCGTCGCGCCGCCCGATGGCCCCGGCACCTTTCGCATGGGCCAGCCGCTCAGGGACTGATGCGAGGCACGGTCCACAAGCGAGTACTGATAAATGATTTTCTGGCGTGGTCCCTCAGTGTGCCAAAGGAGGACCCAGCTCCTTGAGGCAGCAACCGCGCTAATCTGCCAAGTCGGCGACAATTGCCACATACCGACCAGCTTGCAGGCTAAGTCGAGGATTTCCCCAGTCGAACGAACGACGTGTTCAGAGTCTAGCCAAAAAGCCTTGATCGAGCTGTATTCCCGAACGATCGGCATAAGACCAGTTGCGTCGCAGCTTGCACCGTCGGCAACTCGAAGGAGCGTGCCGCAAACGAGTAACGCGTCGCCACGTTCGTTCCAAGTCACGTCGATGCCACAAGTCCCCCCGAGATCAAACTGGCGAACGTTGGTTTCTGGAGATTGGGAATCCACTATTAGGAGCCGAGAGTGGTTCACCACTACCGCAAGCCTTTTGCCGTCTGGGGAAAAAGAAAGGCCCTCAGTCTCGTAGCGCTCATTTCCTACCGGTGCAGCTGACTCTTTCACAAGTTGGACAACTCGAATCGCCCAAACTTGTTGCATGGTATCGGAAGCGCTGCTTACTTTTACATCGTCCGGCGCAGCAAACATGGGCCCTGCGATCGCGACCACAAGCCCGAGTTGCAGAATCACGGTAGTACGCACCTCAATGCGCTTCACAGCGAGTTCAGGATAAGATCCGCCCTATCCGCTCCCGAGCCGCTAAAACAATTACTGCGTCTTTTGCTGCTGGCGTTCCTGGACATTATGCACGAACGTCAGCATCGCGGCGCGCTCGTCGTTGTCGAGTTGCCCATCGCCGTTCTTATCGAACATCTTGAATACTGCGGTCAGTTTTTCGACCGCGTTCGGCGATAGCATCTCGTAAGGCAGATCCTGCAGCGTGTGGACCTGGCTCAAGAACTGCTCGACGTACTGCTGGCTCACGTTGCGCTGCAGCTCCCGAAGATCGTCGCGCGTGGGCACCACCACCGTCAGAAACACGAGCGCCATTTCGTCCTTGGTCTCTTCGCCCCAATGAATTCGCACCGGCGGATGCGACGGGTTGTGCGGATTGTTCTCCGAATTATCGTACGTGTACTCCAGATCGACTCGCGTCCCTTTGGGAAGATCAATCGGCTTCTTGTAGCGATAAGCGTTCTGCCAGTTGAAATCCCAATCCTTGATCCAGATCAGCGGTTTGGTGGACCCATCCGGAAGCGTCGCCGTCACCTTCATGTCCTTGCAGAGATAGTGCGCATGCGGCGTTACGCCCGCCAGTTGCACATCGCGCGGCAGAATGAGCGACGATTTCGCGACGTAATGCGCATCGCCCGGCGCGATGTCGAGGTGATGATCGAACAGCAGAATCGACGTGCGACCCTTGGCCGGCGGCCCCGAGAAACTGAGGCCGAATGAGGATTGATCCTCTTCCGGCTTTCCGGAAAGATGGTAGTGAATCTGAATCACCACGTCCATGCCTTGGCGCAGCGGGAGGGAAAGCTCGGGGTCGTGAGGGGGCGGCGTAAATCCGGGAGCCCATCCGCCGAGCAATCCAGCCGCGGGAAATCCGGGCCCGCCGAAACAGGGATAGCTTCCATCGGGGCTCGCGGCGGCCATCTGCCGCGCTTTGCCGCTCGCGTCCAGGAACACCAGCGCATGATGCACGATCTTGCGGTTGCCGGGACGGAATTCGGTTCCGGCGACATATACATCGTGATCCAAGCCGGTGGGAAGCACGAAACATCGATACTGATCGGGCCCATCGGCAGGCAGCGAATATTTCACCGGCATGGTCAGCACTTGATCCGGCTGCCCGCCTTGCCACCCATCGGTAAACTTCGGCGGCGCCGGCTTCGCGCTGGCATCTCCTTCTGGCGCGCCGGCTTTGGCCCAATCTTTGATCAGCGCGATTTGATCGTCCGTCAGACGCCGCTCGCCCAGGAAATCACCGTAGCCGGGTTCTGCCTTCCACGGCGGCATGAAACGCGCGCCCACCGCGCCCGCGATCAAGGATGCTCGCTTGGCCGCGTCCTGGTACGTCAGCAAAGGAAACGGAGCCACTTCGCCGGGGCGATGACAGGTGGCGCAGTTGGCGTAAAGGATGGGCGCAACGTCTTTATTGAAGGTAGGGACGGTGGCTCCCAGCATGGCCAAGGGGCACAACAGGATCAGGGCAGATTGTTTCACGATGCTTTACCTCTAGTTCGCGGTATTAATGGCACACCCGAAGGCTTTGGTTCGCGGACGCGCCACCGGCTTGCCCCCGAGCACCTGGTCCAACGCTTCACGCAGATCGAACTGGGTGGGCACTTGCCGCCGTATATTGAAATCCTCGACGAGATTATCGATGCGTCCCAGATAGAGCAGCGTCCCGTCGGACGAGAGAACGGCCGCCGACGGAATGGTGGTGGCGCCGGTCATTTTCGCCAGAACCTGATGGGGGTCGAACAGCACTGGAAAGGAAAACTGATAGTCCTTGGCATGCTGCGCCACGTCGGCGTCCGCAATGGTGGTATCGGCTTGCACCGCGTAGAACGCCACGCCGCGCGATTCGTAAGCCTGCCGTGTGCGGTTCATTTCCGGAACTTCATTGTTACTCAAAGGGCAATCCGTTGTCGTAAAGAATACGACGATGGCCTTCTTTCCGTTCCATTCTTCAGAAGTGTGAATCACGTTGCGCGTGTCGCGCAAGTCAAACTGGAAATGCCGCTGGGCGCCAAAAGCCGTGGCGCAGACCATCGCGCCGGCCAGCACAACTCGGAGCATGATTCCTCCAGTTTAGTTGGTTTTCAGCTCCGCGTACAATTGCCGCACAAAGCGTTCGGACGTGGTAGACGCGCTGGGAATCGCATCGTAATCGGAAGTGGGCTTGGCCGCCAGAACTTCGTCCACGGTTTTGCCTTCACGCACCATCGCCGACACCTTGTCGCGAACGGCGAGAATCATGTCGCGATGCGCCACTAGCCCGGCGCGATCCACCGTGGCCCCGTGGCCAGGAATGATCTTGGTGTGAGGACCCGCCATGCCGATGGTGATGCCGAGACCTTCCAGCATCCCATTGAGCGAACCGCCATTCGTACGGTCGATATTCGGGAAACCGAGCGAGCGGAAATAATCGCCGGTCATCAGCACGTCGTTGTTGGGGAAGTACACCAACGTGTCGCCGTCGGTGTGGGCGCGGCGAATCGGAATCAAATGTACATCCTCGCCATCCATGTGGATGGTGACGGGACCTTCGTAGGTCACCACGGGCAGCGCTTCCGCGGGCGCGGGCACGCCGGGCGCGCCATTCGCTCCAGGCGACGGATGGGCCAGGCGGTACCGCAACTCGTCGCGCGCGAAGATGGTGACGCCCATTTTCGCGAAATTCGCGTTACCGCCCGTGTGATCGCCGTGCACGTGGGTGTTCACCATAAAGCGAATGGGCTTGTCGGAAATCTGATGGATGGCCGCGGCGATCTTCTGCGACAGCGGCGCGAACTGCGAGTCCACCATGAAGACTCCCTCCGGCCCCACCAGCACGCCGATGGTCCCGCCCTGCCCTTCGAGCGTGTAGAAGTTGTCGCTGATCTTGGTGGTCTTGATCTCCACTTTGCTGAAATCGGGTTGCGGGGCCTGCGCATAAACGGTGGTGGCGAGCACCGCGAAGGAAAGTGCAAACAGGGTGGTTTTCATTGGCTATTAGTCTATCTCAGACCTGCATGCCCCAGCGCCGGACGGTGCGGTTCTCTATGGTCCGGAAAATCAGATTCTCCACAATCAGCCCAAACAGGATGACCGTGAGCAGCCCGGCGAATACGTTCGGAATCAGAAGCTGGTTCTTTTGTTCGAAGATGTACCAGCCCAGGCCGCCGGAGCCGGAGCTGACGCCGAACACCAGTTCGGCCGCGATTAGCGTGCGCCATGCAAACGCCCAGCCCACCTTGAGACCGGTGAGGATACTGGGGAAGGCGCCCGGAATCAGGATGCGCGTGACGTATCCAATTTTCGACAGGCCATAATTTTGCCCCACCATTCGCAGTGTGGGGCTCACGGCGCGAAAACCCGAGTAAGTGTTGAGGGAAACGGTCCACAATACGGCCTGAATCAGAACGAAGATGATGCTGCCGTTGCCCAATCCGAACCAGATGAGTGCGAGCGGGAGCAGCGCGATGGAAGGCAGCGGATTGAACATGGAGGTGAGCATTTCGAGCAGATCGGCTCCGATGCGCGTCATGCTGGCTAGGGCGGTAAGCAGGGCCGCAATCAAGAGTCCGGCCACGTAGCCTTTCAGCAACATCTGAATGGTGTAGGAGGCGGCCTTCGGCAACTCTCCCGAAGCGATGGCCGCAAAGAACGCTTTTACTGTATCCACAAACGTGGGAAACAGCAGCGGGTTATTCAGCCAGCGCGCGTAACCTTCCCAGACGAGCGCGAGAACGATCAGCAGGAAAGTTTTCCGCACCGCGCCGATATTCCAAACCCGGCTCCATGCGCCGATCCGGTCAGGCATCGAAGAGCAGCTCCTGAAGTTTGGCTTCATCGCAGCCGTTGTTCAATTCCGCTTTTACCTGGCCGGGATGGGCGCTCAACACTAGGATGCGCGTGCCAATCCGGATGGCTTCGGAAATCGAATGGGTGACAAACAGCACTGTAAACTTCGTCTCCTGCCAGAGTTGCAGCAGTTCTTCCTGCATCTGTGTGCGCGTCAGAGCGTCCAGCGCCGCGAACGGCTCATCCATCAAGAGAACGCGGGGTTCCATCGCCAGTGCTCGTGCAATGGCGGCGCGTTGCTTCATCCCGCCCGATAGAGTATGCGGATAGCTGTTGGCAAACTCGGTGAGCTTCACCTTCTGAATATTGTGCATCGCGCGCTCTTCGGCTTGGCGCCTCGGCGCTTTCCCGCTCGCGGTTAATGCGAAAACAATGTTTTCCTTTACTGTTTTCCAGGGAAGAAGCTGATCGAACTCCTGGAAGACGAATACGCGATCGGGCGCGGGAGCTTTCACCGGCACGTTGTCGAGCAGGATGTCGCCCTCCACCGGACGGATGTAACCGCCCACCGCTTTGAGCAACGTCGACTTACCGCAGCCGGATGGACCCAGCACCACGAATCGATCGGATTCGGCTACGTTGAAGCTTACACGATATGTGGCAGTTACTAAATGATCTTTACTGCGGTATTGAAGAGTTACTCCCCGAACCGCGAGCATCAGCTTCCGGGAGTTCCTTGAATTTCAGGGAAGAAGAGATCCTTCCACGAACCCGGCTGATTCTTGATAGATCCCACAGCATGCATGAAGGTGGCATACTTCATGACGTTTTCGGGCGTGGTGGTGAACCTGACGTGCGGATCGTTGAGCACTTCCACAATCTCCCCGACGGAGAAGCCCTTCTCGCCGCCGGTGGACGCGAGCAGGATCTCGGCCGCGGTCTTCTTGTCGGCGACGATTCTGCGATTCGCCTCTTCCAAAGCTTTTAGCACCACTCCGAAGACCCTCGGGTTCTGCTCGCGAAACTTGGTGGTGGTGGAAACCATGGTGAAGGTCGTCGATCCGCCCATGATGTCGTCACTCGTCAAGACGGTGTGAATGCGCGGATCCTTTAACTCGCGCTGGGCGAACGGAGGCGAGGTGAAATGTGCATCAATCGCGCCGGAGCCGGAGAGCAGCGCGATAACGCCGTCAGGATGCGTCATCGTCACGGTGTATTTGTCGAAACGATAAACTTGGGAGGCGCCGTACTTTTGGCGCGCGTACATTTGCATCACGAGCGAAGGAATGGAGACTTTGATGGAGGTGACGGCGATACGATCGCGATCCGTGATGTCATCCAGCTTCTTCAGAGCCTTCGATCGGGTGTTGAGGTACATCGGAAGCGAGGTCATGGCTGCCACGCCTTTTACCTTGGCGGACGCGATAGTGCGGTCCCACAAGGTGAGAAAGGCGGGCGGACCGGCTGCGATGAAATCCGCCGAACCCGAGAGCAGCGCGTCGTTCATCACCGATGGCCCGCCGATATTGATCCAGCGCACATGCAGGTTAGCGATGCCGGCTGCTTTCGCGTACTGCTCGATCAGCCCATACTTTTGCATCACGAGCAATGGCAGGAATCCGACACCGCCGGCTCCGATGGGAAACCGCACTTCGCTCACCTCGGCTTGAATGTTGGCAGAGAGCAACGTCGCGAGGCAGGCGATGAGTGTCAGTTTGCGCATGCGAGCTGGACCAATTCGTTTACATCGGCGAGTTGCTCGATGCGCCAGCAGAGTTCGATCACCCGCTCTACCTGATCCGCGGGCAGCGCCATCACGGCTTGATCGCGGAACTTTTCGTCCAACTGCTGGTTAGTCAATGGCCGGCTTATATTGCCCAGCGATTTCTCGACGAACCGGCTGATCTTTTCGCCCGTCGCCAACTCCACTTCGACATTCGCCTGATCCTCGGTGAGAGACGGATCGCCGACGGCCGTCGCGTTCTCGCGAACGCGTTTGATGGCCGGATCGTTGACGGCTTCGTCGGTATACTCGCGAATCCCGGCTTTGCCACGAACCAGGCCGATGGCCGCGCCGTGATAAACGGAAAACTTGCCTTGCAGTCCGCGCGTGATGTTTTGCTGGTTGCAGAGATCGAGCACCAGCGGGGCCACACGCAGGCGCACGGCACGAATCGATTCGGGCGCCAGACGGTGTTCGTAATGAATCTGGATCGCGCCGTCGATGGTGGGGTGATTTACAATTCCGCAAGGAAATGGTTTATACGTATTGGCGCGCAGGTCGAAGTCCACGCCCAGTCCGGCCGTGATTTTGGATAAATCGTATTTCGCCGCCTGGACCGCCGCGAATCCTCGGGGACCTTCCAGGCCATGCACGCCGGACGTAAAACCGGCTTGAGCGAGCAACGCCGACGCATAGCCATTCTGCGCGGCCCGGCCCGGATGCAACGATTTTGCCATCGATCCGAACATCTCACGTAATCCCGCCGCTTGAGTAGCCGCGAGTCCGATGGCCCAAATCATCTGCTGCTCGGACAATCCGATTAATTTGCCAATCGCGACGGCCGCGCCAAACACTCCCGCTGTCCCGGTAATGTGCCAGCCGACGTCGTAATGCGCCGGATAGACCGAATTCCCGATTCGCGACTCGGCTTCAAATCCCAATATGAACGCGTGCACAAAATCGCGGCCACTTACTTTGTTGGCGCTGGCGTACGCAAACAGAGCCGACGCGACCGGCGAACTAGGGTGAATGTAATTCTTCGGCGTGGTGTCGTCGTAATCGTAAACGTGCGAGCTGATGCCGTTCATCAATGCAGCATGCAGCGGGTCGACACGCTCCGCGCGCCCGAGAATTCTTGCCGTGGGCGGCCCGAAAAATGGAGCGAACGCACACATCGCGATGTTCACCGCCGGGTCGGGACTTCCGCCCAGCGCGCATCCAGTGTAATTCAGGATGGCTCTCAGGGCTTCGCGGCGCACATCGTCGGGAATATCTTCCAGACGGCTTTTGACCACCCAGGAAGCCAATGCTTTCGTTTCAGACATGAGTTATGGCAATGCGAACACGTACAGCGATTCGGTGTTACTCGGATTCGGATCGGTAATCGCTCCGCCGCCCGACGCACTTACCGCGACATACTGCTTGCCGTCTTTGCCCTGGTAAGTGATGGGCACCGAAAGCGCGCTGTAGTCGAGCTTCGTCACCCACAGCTCATTACCATTCCTGGAATCGAACGCGCGGAATCGACGATCGTTGGACGCGCCGATAAAGATCAAGCCGCCGGCGGTCGCAATGGAACCACCCAGATTGACGCGGCCCGTATTCTGCTTGCCTTCTGGCAATTCGTCCGTGATGCCCAACCTCACCTGCCAGGCGATATCGCCGGTGCTCGCGTTTACGGCGGTGAGCAAACCCCAGGGCGGTTTCTGGCACGGCCAACTCGATTCGCCCATCAATTTCCCGTCCGCGTTTACTTTCCGATCCCAGAATTTCGAATTCACGGGGCTGCCCCAGACGCTGCGCTGGTCGTAGGGAACTTTGGAATTGGGAGGCATCTTCTCGATCCATCCAATTGCGCCGTATTCGGACGAGTTCAAAAACACATAGCCAAGCTTAGGATCGCTGGACAGGCCGCCCCAATCGGTGCCGCCGATGGGCCCGGGGAACATGACGCTCGACACCGGCGGCGCGCCGGGCGCTCGATACACCCAGGGCGTGAATGGTCCCGCGTTGTAAAGCTTGCCCCCGCTTTTTTCCACCAGTTCCCGGCAGGCTTTAGCATGCTCTTCGTTGGTGTCTTCGGCAGTTACTAAGTCGTCTGCATAATAACTATGGCGTCCAATGGCGGGAGGCTTCACGGGAATTGGCTGCGTCGGCGACGTGAATTCACCCGGCACCGTGCTTTGCGCCACCGACGTTTCCTTGATGCCGAAAATCGGCTTGCCGGTCTCGCGATTCAGGATGTACAGGTAGCCCACCTTGCCGGTCTGCACCAGCGCGGGAATTTTCTTGCCGTTCACCGTCAGATCCACTAACACGGGCGCGGGCGGGAGATCGAAATCCCAGATGTCGTGATGCACGGCCTGGAAAAACCATTTCACCTTGCCGCTGTTTGCGTCCAGCGCGACCACGGAATTGCCGTACAGATCGTTGCCCTTACGATCGAAGCCGTAATAATCGCTAGCCGGACTTCCGAAAGTGGTGTAGAGCAGCCCGCGCTCCGCATCCACGGTCATAAAGAAGCCCCAATTATTGACGCCGGTGCGATCCTTCCAACCATCTTCGGGCCAGGTATCGTGACCCGCCTCGCCGGGCCTGGGGACGGAATGAAAATCCCACACTGCCGCCCCGGTGCGGGCATCGTAGGCACGCGTGTCGCCGGGCTGGCCCGTGGCCGGCTGCTCCGGAACATTCGCGCCGACGAAGACCAGGTTCTTAAAAATGGTGGGCGGCGAATTGTAGGGCACCACCAGATCCACTTCGCCCTCTTTGCCGAAACCGGGATCCACTTTGCCGGTCTTCGCGTTCAGCGCGAGCATTCTTTTGCCCGCGGTAAAGATAACGCGCGGCGGATTGGTGCGATCGCCAGGCCAATACGAAACGCCGCGAGCGGACGGTTTTCCGTCAGCCATCTCGTAGCTCCAGATTTCCTTGCCGGTCTCGGGCTCCAGCGCAACTACGCGCTTGCCGCTAGGCAGATACATCACGCCGTTCACCACAATGGGCGTGACTTGCGAAAACGCGAAGCCGACCAGCGGCTCAGTCATCTCCTTCTCAGATCGGAATCGATACTTCCAGGCGAGTTTGAGATTCGCGACGTTCGATGGATTGATCTGCGCAAGCGGCGAATAGCGCGTGCCCGCAGGATCGTGCGCAAACATGGGCCAATCGCCAGATTGCGCCAGCAGTCCGGGCAGCGTGGAGCACGCCGCCAGTAAGAACTTCCACGCTTTGTTCATCGATTATGGCGCGGCGACGGGTCCTGGCCGCGGATGCGAAGTCACCGTCGCGGGATCGGCATCCGGCGGAACCAGCACCCCCACAAACGGCACTAACATTTCGTCCCAACTCTGATCGCCCCAACGGACGGTTTTGGTCGGGTCGGGATTCAGCGGATTATTCGCCGAGTTATCCCAATGCGCGATCACATCCACCTTGGTTCCCTTGGGCACCTGGAGCGGCTGCCGCTCATAGTAAATAGTCTGCCAAAGGTAACTATAGTGCGGCACGTTCAGCATGGTCTGCATTTCGCCGGTCGGATATTGGAAACGAATTTCCATGTCCTTGCCGCGCGTGTGCATATGGGGCTGCAGGTAAATAACGGTGACGGGCTCGTTGAAGGTCGCGCTGGCGTGCCCTTCGTAGTTCGGGTCGCCGGGCGGAATGGCAAAGTCGGCATTGGCGACGCCAATGGTAAGCAGACGGTACTTGGGAGGTTCCTTGGCAAGCACGAATCCCACCTTGGTCTGATCCACGCCCTCCTCTTTTCCGTTGGCCGTGTAATGCATTTCGAACACGATGTCGGACCCGGCCGGGATCAGCTTCGCGGCGCCGGTTTCCGGCGCGAAGTAGCGCTGCGGCTGGATGCCCGGCACGTAGCCGACGAACCACTCATTGTCCATTTTCACTTGCCGGCTCGCGATTTCCTCCGGCGGATGCGTACCCAGCGGACCGCGCGCGGGCGGAACGTAAGCTACTCCGATAGGCGCGTCCTTGAGCCACGCGGAACCGGGCGGACGGATGTACACGCTGGCGTGATGCACCACGCTGCGGTTGCCGGCGCGAACTTCGGCGTCCGATACCCAGGTGTCCTTGGTGAGGCCGCTCGGCACGATGAAATAGGTGTACTGGATGGTGCCGGTTTTCGGAACCGTGTACGGCTTCGGAAGTTGGTAGGTCAGGTCCGGTTTGATGTTCCAGCCTTCGGTCCACACCAGGGGCGGCGGCATGTCTTTGGCGTTGCCTTCGGGCGCGCCCGCGTCCACCCATGCGACCACGGTCTTGATGTCGGCGTCGCTCAGCTTGCGCTCGTTAGCGAAATGCCCATAGCGCGGATCGGCGAACCAGGGCGGCATCTGCTTGGTGAGAACGGCCTGCTTGATGGCCTTGGCCCAGGGTCGCGTGCCTTCGTAATTCAGAAACGCCATCGGACCGATTTCGCCGGGGCGGTGACAAGTCTGGCAGTTCTTCTGCAGGATGGGTAGGACGTCTTTATTGAAGGTGACGATGGATGAGCCGGTGGTGGTGCCGGCGAAGGCAGTGACGGCGGACGCGGCCAACAGCAAGCCGGCGGCGAGAAAACGCAGCATAGAGTCTCCAGGGCCCAGGCTAGTAGCAGAGCGTTCGGGCCTTGGACTATTGTATGTCGAGTTGCATGCAAGGGAGAGAGGATTTACTTCTGGAACAATCCGCCGCTCAATCATCCAGTCCGAGTGAGCAATTTTGACCAGACGGGCCTAAGGTGAATCCGCGATACTTTTGTACCGCTCTCCGTTGAGTTGCTGACGTGGACGTGTCTGCGGGTCGGCCCACCTATTTTTGGCCGCCCAAGGTCGCCTGGGGAGTGCGCGGTCGCCATAGCCGGCCTCCCCGGCGCGCCGAGCCGGATGATTCACGTGGAAAGCACCCCGAACAACGCCACAACTCTCCTTTCCCACAGATTTGTCGAAAAGCACAGTAGGCTGAGCGTACTAACGCACGGTACCTTCAGCCACAGCCGGCTAGAGCGTTTTTCCCGCTATCGCTAGGCGTCGATTCACCGCAGCAGTTCCCTCTGAACCGATAAGCAAGACATAAGAACATTATCCATTTGGTCCTGGCGGCGATTTGCGCCGGGAGCTTTCAGATAGAGGAATCCTATTATGTATCTTGCCGCCAGGACGCGCTGGGCAGCCGTACTATTTTTGTCGGTGGCCTCCATGCAGGCCGCAGGCACACAAGTTCTCGATGGTCATGTGCCGCAAGCCGTGGCAGAATCCAAGACTCTGGGCCCAATGGCGCCCTCCACCACGATGCGGCTTGCCATCGGTCTGCCGCTGCGAAACCAGGGAAAACTGGACGAGCTTCTCAAGCAGCTTGGCGATCCCGCCAGCCCGAATTTCCGGCAATACCTGACGCCGGCGCAATTTGCCGAACGCTTCGGCCCCACCGAAGAAGACTACCAGGCACTGGCCCGCTTCTTCGGAGCGAACGGACTCTCGGTGACAGCCACGCATCCCAACCGCACGATTCTGGATGTGAGCGGAACTGTGGCGGACATCGAAAGTACACTCCACGTGAACATGATTTACTGGAGCCACCCCACGCGCGGGACTTTCTTCGCGCCCGATCGCGACCCTTCTCTCGACGCGGGCGTGACCATTCTGGACATCACGGGTCTGGACAATTTCGTGGTTCCGCATCCCATGGATCTTAAATCGCGACCACTGGCGGCCGGCATTCCGCTGACCACCGGATCGGGACCCGGCGGTCTTTTCATCGGCGGCAATTTCAGAGCCGCCTACGCGCCCGCCGTTACTCTGAATGGCGCGGGACAGTCGGTAGGGCTTTTCGAGTTGGACGGTTTTTATGCCAGCGATGTGAAGGCTAATTTCACTCAGGCTGGTTTGACGCCGGTGCCGACCGACACCGTCCTGCTGGATGGCTTCAACGGAGCGCCCGGAAGCGCGAACATCGAGGTGACGCTGGACATTATGATGGCGTCCTATATGGCGCCGGGCGCCAGCAGCATCATTGTTTACGAAGGCGAGAACCCGAACGACGTGCTGAACCGCATGGCCACCGACAATCTGGCCAGCCAGTTGAGCTCCTCCTGGGGCTGGAGCCCGATCAGCGCGTCGACGGACCAGATCTTCCAGCAGATGGTTGCGCAGGGGCAGTCGCTATTCCAGGCATCGGGCGACGACGGAGCCTACGAAGGCGGAGTGATGCCCCCGGCTGACGACCCGCACCTCACCGTTGTGGGCGGCACCAGTCTGACGACGGCGGGTGCAGGTGGGGCTTGGCAATCGGAGACCACCTGGTCCGGCTCCGGCGGCGGCGTCAGCACCACGTGGCCGATTCCGAGTTATCAGCCGCCGGCCACAATGACCGCGGCGCACGGATCGGCCACCATGCGCAACATCCCCGACGTGGCGCTGCTCGCCGATGTCCAAATATTTCTGATATGCAATAACGGACAGGCGGTGGAAGTGGGCGGCACCAGCGCCGCCACTCCTTTGTGGGCCGGTTTCCTGGCTCTGGCGAATCAGCAGGCCGCGGCCAACAAGAAGGCGCGGGTGGGGTTTCTCAATCCGTTGATTTACAGCATTGGCGCTGGAGCGAATTACAATACCGACGTTCACGACATCATCACCGGCAATAATGGCGGTTTCAGTGCGCTGCCGGGCTACGATCTGGCCACCGGATGGGGCAGTCCCGCGGGCCAACCGCTGATCAACAGCCTGACCGCAACATTGAGTGCGCCGGGATTCAGCCTGGCTTCGTCCGCATCCACGCTTTCCGTCGCGCCGGGGGCAAGTGGAACCAGCAAGATCACGGTCAGCGATCAGCAGGGCTTTAGCGGCGCGGTAAATCTGGCAGCATCGGGATTGCCCGCGGGCGTGACAGCGTCGTTCAGCCCCGCAAGCGCCGTAACCACCAGCACGCTCACGCTGATCGCGAGCAGTTCCGCGGCAGCAACCACAGCCACGGTTACCATCACCGGCACATCCGGCAGCCAAACCAGCACGGCCACGCTGGCGCTGACAATCACCGCGGCTCCGGCATTCACCCTTTCGGCTACGCCTTCCAGCGTGAACCTGGCGCAAGGGGGCTCCAGCAGCACCAGCGCAATCGCCATTAATCCTGAGAATGGCTTTAAGAGCACCGTCGCTTTTGCCGCGTCCGGCTTGCCTGCGGGAGTAACCGCATCGTTTAGTCCGGCGAGCACAACCACAAAGAGCACATTGACGCTGACTGCCAGCAGCAGCGCGTTATCAGCCGCTTCCACCGTGACGGTCACCGGCACATCCGGCGCGCTGACCAGAACAGCGATCATTAATCTCGCCGTTAGCCCAACCAGCTTTACGATCACACCAGCGCCTGCCAGCCTGACGGTGGCGCAAGGTGGTAGCGGGACGAGCACGATTACCGTGGCTCCTCAGGGCGGATTCACCGGCACAGTCGCATTTTCGATCGCCGGCTTGCCCAGCGGCGTCACGGCGGGATTTAGCCCGGCGTCGACGGCGGCGCACACCACCACGCTCACGCTCAAAGCCGCTGCGACCGCGGCGACCGGTGCCTCCACAGTCACCATCACCGGCACCTCGGGCAAAATCACCAGCCAGGCCGCCATCAACCTTACCGTGGCGCTTCCGGCCAGCTTCACAATTTCCGCAAATCCCGCCAGCCTGAGTGTGACTGCAGGTTCCACCGGCCAGAGCAGCATCGCCATTAGTGCTGTGAACGGTTTCACCGGGACCGTCACGATGGCGGCTTCCGGATTGCCTGCGGGCGTTACCGTAACCTTCGGCGCCGCGAGCGCCGTGGGACGCAGCATTACTTTCACCGCCGCAAGCAGTGCAACGGCCGCGGTCTCCACCGTAACGGTTACCGGCACTTCCGGTACGCTGACGAGTAAGACCACGATCACGCTTACCGTCACCCCGGCGCCGACGTTCACATTGTCGGCCTCGCCTACCGCGCTCAGCATCGCACAGGGCGCTTCCGGAACCACTACCCTCACCTTGACTCCCCAAAACGGCTTCGCGAGCACGGTCGCCGTGACCCTTTCCGGGCTACCGGCGGGAGTTACCGGCTCGTTCAGCGGCGGCACGACGCCCACCAATGCCATCCTGACGCTGACTGCGGCCGTTTCGGCTAAGGCGGCAGCGTCGACGGTGACCATCACTGGAAAATCCGGCAGCCTGAGCAAGACTGTCACCATCAGCCTCACCATCACCGCGACGAGCGCGGCTGGTGGTGGATCGGTGAATATGGCAACCGTCTATAACGTCATGGGGCTTGTCACCGACGGCGCCGCTTTCTTGAGCGGCAGCGGTCTGGACGGAGGCGGCCGGGCGTATTCGGCGAATCTGCTGGGTACGGTGCAGTCCGCCAACGGCGTGTCCTTCAACCTTGGGGCGCCCAACCAGCCAGGCGCCGTGAGCAGCGCGACCATCGCTTTGCCGGCGGGCAAGTTTTCCACGCTGAAGCTGCTGGCCACTGGCGTGAACGGCAATCAGGTCTCTCAGAAGTTCACGGTGACCTATACCGACGGCAGCACGTCGACGTTCACTCAAAGCCTGAGCGATTGGTGCGCGCCTCAGGGTTATACGGGCGAAGCCAATGCGATCCTGATGACCTATCGCGACAGCAGCAATGGCGCGCAGGACGTCCGGCCGATAACGCTATACGGTTACACCTTCAATTTAACCAGCAGCAAGACCGTCAAATCCATTGCGCTTCCCAGCAATCGCAACGTGGTGGTGCTTGCCATGAATCTCGATTAGGATACAATTCTTGGCCATGCGGCCAACCCTGCGATCCTTGTTGCTGTTCTGTGCGGCCTTGTGCCTTTTTGCCCAACCCAGCGCCGACCTGTCGCAGGCGCTGGCTTCGTCGCGGCAGCGCATCGACTCCATTGACGACCAAATCGTGCAACTGCTCAACCAACGGGCGCAAGTGGTGCGCGAAGTGGGACTCATCAAGAAGCGGTTCCACGCCCCCGCCAGCGCGCCCGGCCGTGAAGAGCAGGTTGTGCGCCGCGCGGCCGGCCAAGCTCGCGCGCCACTGACGCCCTCGGCCGTGGAAGCCATCTACAAAGTGATGTTGCATCAAATGTCGTCCATGGAAGCGGTCGAGATCGAGAAGGCTTCCCCACCGCAATAGAGCGGGGTTTTGGCATTTTCGAAAGTTGCAAAATGCTAGAGGATGGGAATAGTATGGACTCGATAGAGAGGGACCTTTAATGAAGATATTGCACCCCATGCGCGCCAAAGTGTGCTGCCCTTCCTTTGCACTTCAATGGGGCCTGCTGGTTGCGGGGATTTTCGGCGTAGCCAGTCCCGTTCTGGCGCACCATTCCTTCACCATGTTCGACATGACGAAGCGATTGACGCTCATCGGCACGGTCACCTCTTTTGAATGGACCAATCCGCATTCCTACATCGAGATCGACGTTCCGGACGAAAAGGGCGAAGTGAAACATTGGAGTATCGAAATGGGCAGTCCTAGCATCCTGATGCAGAGCGGGTGGAAGTTCAACAGCATCAAGGCGGGCGAAAAAGTGACGCTCATCATCAATCCCATGAAGAGCGGGCAAGCGGGTGGATTTTTGTCCACCGCAACATTGCCGGACGGGCGCGTGCTGAGTAACGGGCCACAGCGCGGCGATCAAAAATAGCGTTGCGATTAACCATAATGAAAATGCGGCATTTTGTCATTCTGGCGCTCGGGACCGTGGCGGCATTGGGTTCCGTTCCGGCAATGGCCCAGTCACCGGCCAATCCACCGGACTTTACCGGCGTGTGGGGTGTTTACCGCGGTGGAAAGAACGCCGATCCAAAACTCGCGCCACCCCCGCCCACGCCGCTCACGCTGAAGCCGGAATATGACAAGCCGTATCAAGCCCGGCGAGCCGAGGAGTCCGCGGCGGCCAAACGCGGCGAGCAGCTTGCGAATTCAAGCGCCGAATGCATCCCTTACGGCGTTCCCACCATGATGTCGGTGGCGATTTATCCGGTGGAGTTTATTCAAACTCCCAAGCAGGTGACGATTATTTCCGAAGCGTTCAGCGAAGTGCGGCGAGTTTATCTGGATCGGCCGCAGGCCAAGATCGACGACGTTGCGCCGGGCTATTACGGACGTTCGGTCGGCCATTGGGAAGGCGATACGCTGGTAGTGGACACGATGGGCATTAAACCGACGGTGGCGGGTTATCGCGGCATGCCGCACAGTCCCCAGATGCGCGTTACCGAGCGAATCAGGATGGTCTCGCCCGAGATCCTGCACGACCAGGTGACCATCGAAGATCCCGTGGTGCTCGAAAAGCCGGTTACTTACACCTTAGCCTTTAAGCGCATGCCGAGCGACTACGAGATGGTGGAGTTTGTGTGCGACAACAATCGCGAATATGTCGACGACAAAGGCGTGGTGCGCCTCAAGCTTCACAACCAATAAGAGAGGATCTACCAGTGCAACATCCATTTCGAGCGGCCCAGGCGATTCGGACGGCGAGCGTGTTCGTGGTGTCTGCCTTCAGCCTTTATGCCCAGTCATCGGCGCCGCCGGTGCCGACGCCGCCTCCGCCCCAGTTGGGCGCGCTGGCTCCTTCCAATATCGCCAAGCCCCGACCCAAACCTGCCTTCGACATCACGGGAACCTGGCTGCACGCTTTTAGCCGCGACAATCCGTTCACGTTTTCGCCTCCGCCCGGTTTCAAGCTTACGCCGGAGGCGCAGGTGCAATATGACGCAGCCAAGAAAGCTCGGGCCGAAGGAAAGGCCTATCACGACGACATCGGCGCATGCTGGCCGGCCGGCTTACCGGTAATCATGACGCGCGTCTGGCCCATCGCCATGATCCAGAAACCCACCGCGATCTATATGATTAGCGGGTTCATGAATAGCGTGCGTATCATTTATCTGGACGGCCGCAAGCACACCGATCCGGATTTGATCATCCCCAGCTTTAACGGGGAATCCATCGGCCAATGGGAAGGCGACTCGCTGGTGGTGGATACCGTCGGCTTCGTGGACGACCATCATTGGCTCGACAACGGCATCCCACTCAGCGATAAAACGCACATGGTGGAACGCATGCGCCTGCTGAATGACGGAGCCACGCTCGAGATCCAATACACGATTTCCGACCCCAAGGATTGGGTCGGCGAGTGGACCTGGACCAAGCGCTGGAAACGCGTGGACGATACCGATATCACCGAAGCTTCCTGCTTGCCGGACCTCAACGCGCACATGCCGAGCGTGACCTCGAAGTCGGTGAACATCCGGTAAAGTTCAAATGCTATTGGCTTGATGAAGAAAGGGATTTTATGAGACGGTTACTGCTGGGATGCACCTTTGCGATGGCGTTTTGGATTGCCGGTTCGGCCTACGCGCACCACTCCATGGAAGGTTTCGATCGCGACAAGAACGTGACGCTGGTGGGCACGGTGAAGCAATTCAAATGGGCCAATCCGCATTCCTGGATCGAGTTGGAAGTGCCCAACGATAAGGGCGCGGTGGAGACCTGGAATATCGAAATGACGGCTCCTTTTGTATTGATCCGCGCTGGTTGGAGGGCGACATCTCTGAAGCCGGGCGACAAAGTCACCGTGGTTGGCCATCCGCAAAAGAGCGGCGAGCCCGGCGCCCTGTTCGTTTCTGTAACATTGGCCAACGGAGAAAAACTGACGGACCGGCCTCCTACGGCCACGCCCGCTCCTGCCCGGTGACACGGCGAATCCATCTCGTTGCCGCGCTGCTCGTTGCGGCTCTGCTAGTGTTCGCGCCGTTCGCCGGAGCCGACGATTCCAAGAGCGCTACCTGCGATCGCGATTGTCTGCGCGGTCTGGTAACCGACTACCTGAACGCGATGCTGGCTCACAGTCCGAGTTCGCTTCCACTCGCCGATCACGTCCGGTTCACCGAAGACACGGTAGAGATGAAGATGGGCGCGAGTCCGTTATGGCAAAAGGCGTCGCGGCTTCGCCCTTACCGGCTCGACATTTTGGATGTCCGGCAAGGAGTGGCGGCAACCGAGGCCGTGGTTGAGGAAGCAGGCGCACCGGTGATGCTGGTGCTGCGGCTGAAGCTGGCCGGCGCGAAGATCGCTGAAGTGGAGACCCAGGTAACCAGAAGTAAAGTGGAAGGATCCATCTTCAATCCCGATGCCCTGAAGACGATGAGCGGGGCCATGATGCTGTTTCTCGACCCCTCGCAACGCAACTCGCGCGACGAAGCCATTAGGATCGCCGAGCTTTACCCGGCCGGTCTGAAAGCGGGCAGCTTCGTCACCGTGGATGCGCCTTTTGCCCCCACCGCTTACCGTTTCGAGAACGGCCAACTGATGGCCGGCCCGGGTTGCAAGTTCCGTCCGGATTGCGTTGACATCAAAGCGCAGAAGATTCCCACGCTCTCCGGCATCACTTATCGCGTGGCGGCCGTCGACGAAGACCTCGGCATTGTGCTTCTTCGCATGGATTTCGGCCCCGGCTCCACGCGCGTTGCCGGCGATTCACTGATTGTTTGGGAAGCCTTCAAAGTTTATAACGGCCAGATCCATGCCGTGGAGGCGTTCATGAAGAATATGCCATTGGGCACGCCCTCCGGCTGGGACACGCCAGAGAGCAAATAAGACTATTGTTCGCACCCGGTGCAAGCGCCGGTGTATGGTGGTTTTATGCGTCTGTCCATTCGAGAAATCGCTCTGGGCGCGACGCGCGGCCCGTTAACTGTCAGTTTTCCGGCACTTTGTAACCGGAATTTCTGAACAATCTCCGAGCAAACTCTGGCCCCGCGGAGCGTCATACTAAATTGGGGGACTTGTGATTCAAAAACCGAACACCAAACTCGAGAACCTGTGCATCAACACCATCCGTATCTTGTCGGCCGATGCCGTGCAAAACGCGAATTCGGGACACCCGGGCCTGCCGATGGGCGCAGCGGCCATGGCGTACACCCTGTGGACTCGATTTCTGAAACACAACCCGCGGAACCCGCAGTGGTTCGATCGCGATCGTTTCATCCTCTCGGCCGGACACGGTTCGATGCTCCTGTACAGCCTGTTGTTTCTGACCGGTTACGATCTCTCGCTGGACGAGATCAAGCGCTTCCGCCAGTGGGGCAGCAAGACGCCAGGCCACCCGGAGCGCCGTGATGCACCGGGCGTGGAAGTGACCACTGGACCGCTGGGTCAGGGCTTCGCCAATGGTGTGGGCTTCGCCATCGCCGAAGCGTGGCTGGCCGCGCGCTACAACCGGGCGGGGCACAAGATCGTCGATCATTACACCTATGCGCTTTGCGGCGATGGCGATCTGATGGAAGGCGTCACGCAGGAGGCGGCGTCGCTGGCCGGACATCTGCAGTTGGGCAAGCTGATCTACCTCTACGATCAGAATCACATCTCGCTCGCCGGCGCTACCGACATCGACTTCACCGAAGATGTTGCCAGGCGGTTTGAGGCCGATGGCTGGCACATACGAAAGGTTCCAGACGGCAACGACACCGCGGACGTCGCGCAAGCTATCGCCGAGGCGCAGGCCGAGGAAAAACGGCCATCGCTGATTTTGGTCCATACCCACATCGGCTACGGCAGCCCGCACAAGCAGGACAATTTCTCTTCCCACGGCAGTCCGCTCGGAGAAGAGGAACTGAAGGCGTCCAAGGTCGCGCTGGGTTGGCCGAGCATGGAAAAGTTCTACCTTCCGCAGGACGCCGTCGATTATTATCGCCAGGCGATCGGGGAGGGCGCGCGAATGGAAGACGAGTGGAAGAAGAAGTTCGACGCGTATCGGAAGGATTTTCCGCAGGAAGCCGCCGAGCTCGAAATGCTCGCGAAGGGCGCGCTACCCGCCGACTGGGCCGCTGACCTGCCGCAGTGGAAGCCGGGCGATAAACCGATCGCCACGCGCGCGGCCGGCGGCGCCGTACTCAACGCGCTGTCTAAGCACATCCCCAACATCATCGGAGGATCGGCGGACTTGAATCCGTCCACCGACACGGCATTGAAAAATTGGGGCGACTTCCAGAATCCCGAGGCGTATGGCCCGGGAACGCTGGGCGCGGTGGGCGGCGTGTGGAGCTACGCCGGACGTAATATCGCGTTTGGAGTTCGGGAGCACACCATGGGCGCGGCGGTGAATGGAATGGCGGCCCACGGCGGCGTGATTCCGTTTAGCGCCACGTTCTTCTGCTTTTCCGATTACATGAAGCCCGCCATTCGCCTGGGGGCCTTGAGCGGCCTGAAAGTTGTGTACGTCTTCACGCACGACAGCATCGGTTTAGGAGAGGACGGTCCCACGCATCAGCCCGTGGAGCATCTGGCGGCGCTGCGCGCGGTGCCCGAATTGACGTTGATCCGGCCGGCCGATCCGAACGAGACCGCCGAAGCCTGGGCCTTCGCGATCCAGCATGACGGTCCCACGGTGATGGTGCTGACGCGGCAGGCGGTGCCTCATCTGGATCGCGCCAATGCCAAGGAGCCGGGCGTCGCGCGCGGCGCCTACATTCTCGCGGAAGCGGACGGCGGCGCTCCGGATGCGATTCTGATCGGAACTGGATCGGAAGTGCAGTTGTGTGTCCAAGCGCGGACCAACCTGCAAAAGTACGGAGTGAAGGCGCGCGTGGTCAGCATGCCGAGTTGGGAACTGTTCGCGGCCCAGGACGATGCTTATCGCGAAAGCGTCCTGCCCAAGCGGATCAAGGCGCGCGTCACTGTGGAGGCGGGATCGCCGCTCGGCTGGCAGCGCTGGGCGGGCGATGAAGGCGCAATCATTGGGCTGGAGCGCTTTGGGGCGTCCGCTCCAGGCGAAGAGGTGCTCCAGCATCTGGGCTTCACGGCTGAGCACGTAACCTCTGCGGCCTTGCGCGTGTTGGGCCGAACCGCCGACGCGGATCGGGAATATTCGCCCGATTCTAATCTAGTGCACGCTTAGCGGGACGCATGGCGCACGCACTCCCCGGTGCCGCGTTCAGACTCCTCGGAACGCCCGGTAGTTCACGAGTGCGTGCGCCAGATTTCGACCCACTAGGTTAGCAGCGTGCTGAAAAAAGCAACCTGGCCGCAGATAAACGCCGATCAACACGGATAAGTTTTTTGTTTCAATCTGCGTTGATCTGCGTTCATCCGTGGCCAGCTCGTTTTGGACTTTTCATCGGCCTGCTAGTCGACGGGGCGCTCTGTTACTGGCTTCTCGGTGCGTGGCGGCAGAGCCGACTTACTGCCGCCTCCCGCTTCCGCCTGTAGCAGAGCCTCTACTGACGCGTACGCATAAATGGTCGGTGCGTGATTCTGCATCAAGCCGCCGGTATCGGCGGTGGGTCCATAGGTGCTGTGCAGGTCGTGCCCCAGCATGCGCAACATTGCCAGCAATTGTCCCCGATGTTGCGAGGTATGCGTCATGCGGCGCGTCATCACCCAGGCGCGCGAGCGAGGAACATCGAAGAAAGATACCGTTTCTTCCCACCAGGGCTCGGCTTGAGCGCGCAAGATTGCCAATCGTTTTCCGCTGTCCTCCGCATATCGCGCCATGAATTCCCAGCGCACCTCACGCACTGGCAGCGGAGGCGCGCCGACGTCGATTCCCAGGATCTTATCGAACCAGAAGTTCTCGCTGACGCACTGATGCACCATGTGCTCATGAACGCTTCGCCCGCGCGGGTCAGATGCTTTCGGGCGCACCGGCAATTCTTCGTCGCGAAACATGCTCCATACGCTGATTACCTTGATGCGTTCGGTGGCGTAAGAATCGCTGAGAAAGCTGTATTTCATCGCTGCCACAGGATCTGGTTCGCTTCCAGCGGCACGAAGGCGCCGTCTTTGAAAGGGACCAGGCGAGTGGTGTAATCGCTGGCAGGGCGGGTTGCGCTCACCGATGCTGTGTAGACGTACCCGCCGTGAGAACCGACCAGTTCCGGCCCGCGCTGCATCGCTTGCCGGAACGGTGGATCGCCGCCGGTTGCATCGGCGTACAATTCGACGCGCACGGCCTCGGGATTTACGTCATCCAGATAGACCTGCACATCAAAAACATGCTGGCCGGCGTCCGTCTTCACGTACTGCTGTCCGAATCGAATGTGCGGCCAACTTTCAGCTAACGCGCGCCGCCATTCGAGCAGTTCCAGGGCCGCCTTGCCCCGCTCCGCTGCTCGCGCGCAATAGGCCGCGGCTGCGGGCAGATAGTGCTTCTCCGTATATTCGCGCACCACGCGGTTGGCCGAAAACACCGGCGTGAGCCGCGCCATGCTCTCGCGCATCATCGCGAGCCACTGCCTGGGGATGCCCTGCTGATCGCGCTGATAAAACTTGGGGACGATCTCGCGCTCCAAAATTGTGTACATAGCCTCCGCCTCGGCAGCGTCTACATTCGGATCGTCGCCATGCTCTTGGCCGTCGCCAATGGCCCATCCCACTTGGGGCGAATAAGCTTCCACCCACCAGCCATCCAGCTCCGACAAATTCATCCCGCCATTGACAAGGATTTTCATCCCGCTGGTTCCGCTGGCCTCCCACGGACGGCGCGGCGTATTGACCCAGAGATCCACGCCTTGCACCAGCTGCTGGCTGAGTCGCATATCGTAATCCTCCAGGAAAGCGACATGCGATTGCACGTCAGGGCGGTGCAGGAACTGGCACCACTCCTGGATCATGGCTTGGCCGGCCAGGTCCGCCGGGTGCGCCTTGCCCGCCAAAACAAGCTGGACGGGACGCTCCCGATTGGTCAGGATGCGCACCAGACGGTCCGGATCGCGCAACAGCAGATTGGGACGCTTGTAAGTGGCAAAGCGCCGCGCAAACCCTAGCGTCAGAGTGTCGAAGTTGAAGATCCGCTCGGCCGCGTCGATATCCTGCTGCGGAGCTCCGCGGGTTGCGCGTTCTCTCGCCAGGCGCCGGCGCGTGTACTCGATCAATGCCTTCGATGCGGCGGTGCGCAGTTGCCAAAGGTCATTATCGGGAACCGCCCGGAACTGTTGCTCCAGCTGGCTGGTATCTTTGTACCAGCGGTCCTTTCCGGAGACGCGTTCCCAAAGCGCATCCGTTTCCGGAGATTCCCACGTGCCGACGTGTATTCCATTGGTGACGTGCGCCACCGGGACTTCCTTTTCCGGCCAGCGCGGGAAAAGACTGCCGAATAACCGGCGGCTCACCGCGCCATGCAAACGGCTGACGCCATTCACGGCGCCGCTTCCGCGCAGCGCCAGGTAGGCCATATTGAACGGCTCGGATGCATTGTTCGGATCCTGGCGGCCCAGGGCCAGCAGCGCATCCAGGCTGATGCCCAGCTCCTCGGCGAGCACTTTGAGATACTTCGCCGCCAGGCCGGGCGCGAAGCGGTCGAACCCAGCCTCCACCGCCGTGTGGGTGGTGAACAAATTGCCGGCGCGGGTCGCCTCCAGCGCCACGTCGAACGGCACCTTATTGTCCGCCATAAAACTGCGCGCCCGCTCCAGGGTGGCGAAGGCGGCGTGTCCTTCGTTGAGATGGCAGATCTCGGGACGCAGCCCCAGTGCTCGCAGCATGCGCCATCCGCCCAGGCCCAGGATCAACTCCTGCTTCAGCCGAAGGTCCGAATCGCCGCCATACAGTTCGCTGGTGACGCCGCGGAATGCCGGAGTATTGGCGAGATCGTTGGAGTCCAGCAGGTAGAGGTTCAGTCGGCCGACCTCTACTTTCCAGCAGCGCAGCCAGAGTTCGAAACCCGGCATATGTATTGGAATCCGCAGCCATTCGCCGTTCGGTTGGCGCAGCGGGGTGATGGGCAACTGGCTGGGATCGTTGTAAGGATAAAGCGCGTGCTGGTTTCCGTTCGTATCGATCTCCTGCCGGAAATAGCCTTGCTGATACAGCAATCCGATAGCAGCCACCGGCACGCCCAGATCGCTGGCCGCTTTCAGTTGATCGCCCGCCACGTTTCCCAAGCCGCCCGAATAGATAGGCAACGATTCGCTCAGCATGTACTCCATGCTGAAGTAAGCCACCAGCCCCAACGGCGAGCCGGGATGCGCGCTTTGAAACCAGGTGGGATGCTGCACCGCCTCGCGCTTTTGCTGCAAAAGCTGGTCGATCCGATGAGCGAACGCCGGGTCGGCGCAGATCTCAGCCAACCTCTTCTGGGATACGGTTTGAAGAACTGCCCAGGGACTCTGGGTCAGCTCCCAGAGCTCGGGATTCAACTTACCCCACAGCTCGTCACTCGAATGATGCCAGCTCCAGCGCAAGTTCAGAGCCAGCTCCTTCAGCGCATCGTATTGGGAATTGTCGGACATTTGCCTCCTAACCTTTGCTTTCAAATACGGCTCCGGCGTCTGCTAACCAGTATTACGCCAGTTCCACGAACCGGGAATGCGACACTATATTGAGACGCTCGCGCGTCGGCGGCCTTTGCATGCTTGGTTTCTTCCAAGAACATCTCCAGTTCCTCCTTCTGGCGTTCAGCTCGCTGATTTTTATAGTCGACCCCATCGCCACCATACCCACCTTCCTCGTTTTGACGTCCGATGCCGCAATAAAGGAACGCCGTCATATGGCGAAACGCGCCGCCTGGACCTGTTTCCTGGTGCTGGCCGGCTTTGCCATGGCCGGCACGCTGATTTTCAAGATGTTCGGCATCACACTACCGGCCTTTCGCATCGCCGGAGGATTGATTATGATCCTGATCGGCCTCGATATGGTGCAGGCGCGCCGCTCCCAAACCAAGGAAACGCCCGCCGAGACCCAGCAGGCGATGGAAAAGGAGGACGTCGGAATCGTCCCGCTGGGCGTTCCCATGCTCGCCGGGCCGGGATCGATTTCCACCGTGATCGCGCTGATGGCTCAATCCAGCAACTGGCAGCACAGCATTTTGATTCTGGTGGCCGTGGCCCTTACGGCTTTCATTTCCTATTGGACCCTGGCCGCCGCGGACCGCCTGGGGCGGCGAATGGGCGACACGGGGATCCACATTCTGACGCGATTCATGGGACTGCTGCTGATGGCCATCGCGGTCCAATTCATCCTCAGCGGTCTCACCGCGGCCGGCTTTGGGAAAGGCCATCCATGAAGGCTATTCGATTGCACGCGCGAGGAGGTCCCGAGCAACTGGTCTATGAAGATGCGCCGCAGCCCAAGCCCGGGCCCGGTGACGCACTGGTGCGAGTTTATGCCACTGCCATTACCCGGACCGAGCTGACATGGGACCAGACCTATCAGAATCCCGACGGCTCGCCACGGATTCCCACCATCCCCGGCCATGAACTTTCCGGAGTGATTGAGAGCGTACCGCTCGGGATGAAGGATCTGGGACCGGGGGATGCAGTCTACGCCCTCACCGACTTTCCCCGCGATGGCGCCGCCGCCGAGTTCATCGCGGTGCGCGCCACCAATCTCGCGTTGAAGCCGCGTACCATCGATCACGCCCACAGCGCCGCCGTCACTTTATCGGGTCTGACGGCTTGGCAGGCATTGTTCACGCATGGCGGTCTCGAGGCGGGGCAGAAGGTCCTGATCCACGGCGGAGCAGGCGGCGTGGGAACATTTGCGGTGCAGTTGGCGCATTGGGCGGGCGCTCACGTGATCACAACCAGTTCGGGAGCCAATCTGGAATTTTTGCGCGGCCTGGGCGCCACCGAGACGATCGATTACACCCAAACGCGCTTTGAAGACGCGCTGCGCGACATCGATATTGTCCTGGATGCAGTGGGCGGGGACATGGTGCAACGGTCCTGGTCTGTTTTGCGCCCCGGCGGGATCATCGTGTCGGTGGCCAAGCCGATTCCCGAGAGCGAGGCTCGCCGACGCGGCGTCCGAGGCTTGTTCTTTATCGTCGAGCCGGATCGCGGTCAACTGGAAGAGATGGCGAAGCTGATCGACGCCGGATCGATGAAGGCGATCGTGGCCGGTGTTTTCCCGCTCGCTCAGGCGCGCGACGCCTTCGAGCAGGCGGCCCAAGGCCACACGCGAGGCAAGATCGTTCTTCAGGTGCGAGACGAAGCCCGGCACGCGTAAGTCGATCACTCGACACATCTGCGGCCGAGTGCCCCTGAATTATCAAACCGTTACGCCTGGTAACAAACATGCATGATGCTCATCGAACAGGAGCGACATGCCGAATCAACAAGAATTCACGGAACTGTTACAACCCAACTTACTTCCGCTGAACCGCTTCGTCTTCGGAATCGTAGGCAATCATTTTGACGCCGAAGACATCGTACAGGAGACGGTGGTAAAAGCATTTATTCACTTTGCCGACTTCCGCGCTGAGTCGAAGTTCAAGACTTGGCTGATGAGCATCGCCGTCAACGAAGTTCGCAGCAGGCGCAGAACGGAATTCCGTTCCCGTATTTCGTACTTCGATTTCGATCAGCTGGAGCGGCTGCCGGGAGCCACGTCGCACGATTCACCCTACCGCCGGTGTCAAGAGAACGAGGCCGGCCACATGGTGAAAAACGCGATCGTATCGCTGCACCCCAGTTACAAGGAGATGATCCGCCTGCGGGCAGTGGATGGCCTGAGCATGGCCGATACGGCTCGGCGGCTTTCCATCTCGGTACCGGCCGCAAAGGCGCGCTATTACCGGGCGGTTCATCGATTATCTTCCACGCTGGCGCGGAAAACTCGCATACCGCTCCGGCGCGCCGATAAGTCTTAAAGGAACAATGAATGAAGCGGCTACTTCTCTTCCCCTTGATTGTGATCGCGGCGATCGGACAGCAAAGCGCTCCTAAAATTGAGCGCTGCGGTCTCGGATCGAAGCATGAATGTCATTGCCTCGAAAGGACGGATGCCATTCATAACAAAATCATTGGGTACTGCGAAGGGGAAGCGAAGACGGCCAAAGAGCGCGACGAATGCCTGCACCGGGAGATGATCCCGCACTGCGATATGGCCGAAAGATTCACCAAATGGGACACCGAGGCCTCGGCCACCAGCCGCGAGGACGGCGACTACGATATGCATTCCGGCATGGGGCCGATGTGCACCATGGCATGCAAGAAACATCGCTGTGAGTGCGCCGACGGGCCGAGGTGCGATTTCGGCATGACAAAGGAAGAGAGCGCGCAAGCGGATAAGGAAGAGCGACAGGGTCGATAGCGTCAACTGCCCGTCAATTGCCGGGCAAATTCATCATTTTCGCCAGCTTGGGCCAGCGCGGATGGGCGCGCAGGGGTTTGAAGAATCCAGCGGAGGCAAGCAACGCCGCGAATGGCTGGCGCAGCTCAAATGTCCCGTTGATACCAGTCGATGGCGGCATCGATCTCCGAACGCACCAGGTGATACATGATCATGCCGCCGGGGATGAGCTTTATATCAAACGGTTCCTGCGGGCAAGGGGGCTGGGTCCTACGGTGTGGCCTGTCCCAGCGCGGCGGCGGCCGATTGAATTCTCTCGCCCGCGTTTTCGAGCACCTTGCCCACGCGGACGGCCTGCTGATCGGCTAGCGTCCACTGCTTCTGTTCGATGCTCTCGCGAACACCGGGCAACGTCTTCACGCCGTAACCGGTATACAGCCCGGGCGCGTAGATCTGGTTTCGATACCACGGTCGGCCCGGCAAACCATCGGGCAGTGTAAGCGAGCGTTCAACGGCGATCAACTGGGCGTTGATCATGGGCAGCGACGCGCGCGCCAGCCGGTCGCCCTCCATGGCCCGGCTCAGCGTCTTTTCATATTGCTCGCTGGAGCGTTCCAACACGGCCAGCCCATTGCGTAGCGGCGCGAGATTCAAAAATGGCGGCACGGGATCTTTGGTCGGCGGGACCAAGGGACGGCGCGGATCGTTGGTGGCCGTGAACACGCCGTCGTCGATTTCGCGATTGCGTTCCAGGATGTCAGCCCGCTGGGTTTGGGCCAGACGTTCGATTTCCTCCACGTAGCGCCGGATGGTATCGGTGAAATCGGCGTAATCGAAAGGAATGATTTCGGCGTCGGCCAAACGCAAGACCGCTAGTCCTACGGTCTCCGACAGCGCGCGCCCGTAGCTGAAATCGGTGTCGGCAAAATGCGTAAACCAGTAGAAATCGTCGTAGACCGAATGATAGATGCCGCCCTCATCCTCGCCGCCAAAGCCCAAATTCAAAGAGGCTACTCCGAGATGATCGATGAAAGCCGAATAATCCGATCCGGAGCCGAGCGCAGCGATGCGGAGATCGGAACGCTGGCGCGCGTCCTGGCGATCCTGCTGTTGGGACGCTGTGGCGGCTGCCGCTGCTCGCGGCCCTTCAATCCGGCGCATCTGCAGCCGCTTCCAAACCGTGAGGCCGGTCTCCGGGTCCTTCACGTCGCGAGCCACTCCGTTGATGAATTTCTCAAGCGTGTGCGAGCCCGACACGTTCAGGAACCCTCGTCCGTTTCCATCGGTATTCAGGTACACGGCGGCCTTGCGTTCCAATTCCTCGGCATGATCTTCGGCCCACTCTGTCGAACCCAGCAGACCTTCCTCCTCGCCGTCCCACACGCAATAGATAATGGTGCGCTTGGGCCGCCAGCCTTGACGCACCAACGTGCCCAGGCCGCGCGCCTCCTCCAGCAGCGCAACTGTGCCGGCCAGCGGATCTTCAGCGCCATTCACCCAAGCGTCATGATGATTGCCGCGGATGATCCATTCGTCCGGATACGTTGAGCCTGGAATCCTCCCGACCACATCGTAGAGCGTCTTGGTGTCCCAATTGAAGCTAACCTTCAGATGCACCTTGGCCGCGCCCGGACCCACGCGATACGTAATGGGTAGAGCGCCCCGCCAGTTGTCAGGCGCCACAGGCCCGGTGAGCGCGGCCAGCAGAGGTTGGGCGTCGCCATAGGAAATCGGCAGGGTAGGAATCTTGGTGAGCGTCGTCACTTCGCTCAGCTTCAGGCGCTTGGCGTCCTTAGTCGCGCCAACACCAGGTGTTAACGGATCGCCGGGGTAAACCGGCATGTCCATCACGCTTCCGCGCTGCACGCCGTCGGGAGGACGAAACGGACCAGCGGGATAAGTTTGACCTTGATAATAACCGTCGTCGCGCGGGTCCGAATAAATGATGCAACCGAGCGCCCCATGCTCGGAGGCCAACTTCGGCTTGATGCCGCGCCAGGTTTGTCCATAGCGGGCGATGACGACAGCGCCCTTCACCGAAACTCCCAGACGTTCCAGTTCCTGGTAGTCGTCCGGAGCGCCGTAATTGACGTATACCAAGGGCGCGGTGACATCGCCATCGATCGAATACGCGTTATAGGAAGGAAGCTGTTCGTCCTGCTGGGAAGAGGTGGGATCGCCGCTCACCGGCGGCTCCCGCAGTTTGGCCGTAAAATGACCGGGCTCCGTCAGCTCCAGCGTCCGCTCCTTGGGAGTCGGAAACAAGACGTAATAGTTCTCGATTTTTGCGTCCCAGCCCCAGTCCTTGAACTTACCGAGCATCCATTCGGCATTGTCTTTGTCGTAGGGCGATCCCACATGATGAGGACGCGCGGAGAGGCGCTCCATATATTGGCGGAGATTCGCACGATCGGGAATGGCGTCGAACTTATTCTCCGTGTCTCGCTCGGCGCGCGCGGACTCGGCGGTGAAGCCCGCCAACGTAGGCGCATCGGCGGGAATTACCGGCGCCGCAATAAGAAGGACGCAAACGGAGGTGGTGAGAATTCGGTGCATGGGCCTGAAATCATTAGTATCCCAGCTTCAGCATCCCTGCTTGCGTGCCGTTCACGGACCCCTTGGTCAACCAGTCGGCCGACGCTCTAAATAAGAGCAAGTGGTTCTTCTCCCACATGGCGTTGTGCGAGGAGCAAGCCAGATCAATGAAGACCTTCCGTTCGGCGCCCAGATCGGCATACAAATCGCGCACCCGATCGGACGGCACCTGCCTGTCGTACTGGCCGGTTACCATCAGCGTCGGCGTCTTGGTTTTGGACACGATCGCGGAATTCCAGCCCCAGGTGGTGACTTGCGGGGCGCGCCGCACGCCCGTTCCCCACGTGGCGCCCACCGGATCAGAAGCCATCATTTGCTGCCACACCGCATCGCTCGCCGCCGGGTCCACTTGATCGCGGCACTCCGTTTGACGCGCCCAATTGGTGTCGAACTCTTCGCGGGATTGCGTGGTCATGGTGGTTCCATCGGCCGGCAACTGCGCGGGCGGATCGGCTGCGGCGGCGCGATTATAAGCCGGAGCAAGCAACACCAACTGGCTGACTTGGTCGGGATGGCGCGCGGTATAGCCCGCGGCTCGCGGACCCCCGAGGGACCATGCCACCATGCTCACTTTCTCGACATGCCGCAGCGCGCGTAAGTAATCGATCACCGCGCCCAGATCGTTCCAGTCCGACGCGATGGTGGTCAACGGGTGCGGATAGCTGGGCGGGCAGACCGCGGGAATGAGCACGGGGACGAATCCGGCCTGCTGCTCGCGCGAGACATTGCATGGGTCGTTCATCGGAGCGGGCCGCGTGGAACGGCCGTAGCCCGTCATATCCATGGAAAATGCGTCGAAGCCTGCGCGCGCCAGATACTGCATCCAACTGTAGTCCTGAAACGGAACATCGAATGCCACTTCGGCGGGCGTGCCCGCGCCATGCACAAACAGCACCACGCGATCCGTCGCTGGTTCCCGCAGCGCAGCACCGGCCTGCACCACTTCGCGCACGTAGATCTGCGACATTTGGCCGGCGATCGCGGGCACTGTCGAATGCACCCGGACATAATGATCCACGCGCAAAAGGCGCGCGCTGTCGTCAGCAAACAAGAAAGTAGCGGCGCCAAATAAGAAAGAGGCGGCCAAGGCGAATCGGGCGGCGGTGCGCATCATAATAATGTTCCAGTTCCGGTAAGTATACTGGAGATTGAGCGCGCCCATGCGCTGCCTATCCCTGCATCCCAGTACGGTCGGTTGGCGCGTTCCCTGGCCGGGGCTTGCCACGCTGGCTGCTGAAACCGGATACCAAGGAGCGGTTATGCCCAGGGATCCACCGGCGCGGCAAGACGCGCTAGACCACCTTCCCGTTCCCGCCACAGCCATGCAACTTCCCGTCGAGGTTCGCCAAGACGAAGCCACTTTCCGAAGCACGCTCCCCGGATTGAAAGATGCATCAAGACTTGCCGCCCAAGCGGGATGTAAAGTGGCTCTCCTGGGCATCCCACCGTCCTCGGAACAACCCCGCGACGTGCAGGCCAGTCTGTACCGCGAACGCTTGAAAGAATGCTGTGCGATTCTTGACGAACATTCCATTCGGCTCGCGCTCGAGTGCATCACACCGCTGCATATGCGGCGCACCCATCCCTACGAGTTCATCTGGCACAACGCGGAGATGCTGGATTTCGGCTTTTCCTTTTCGCCGAATATCGGGCTCATCATCGATGCCTGGCACTGGCATCACGACGGCGCCGATCCAGAATCGATTCGCGGCGTTCCCGCCGATCGGATACTCGACGTGCATCTTTCCGATAGCCCGTCCCTTGCGCCGGAAGACATTCGCGATTCCGAGCGCCTGTTGCCCGCACAAGGAGTCATCGATTTTCGTACGTTCTTTCAATTGCTCGACGAGAAAAAATATTCGGGGGCGATCGCCGTTGAAATTTTCGGCGGTCTCGCGGATCGGACACCCCGCGATGCCGCGCGCCTGGCCTTTGAGGCATCCCGAAGCGTGCTTGCCGGCATTTAGGACCCGGTGGGAGTTCCGGCGGCGCTCGCGGCGTAATAGCGTTTCACGATCACCGGCATTTTGACAATTTCGGCCGTGCTACTGGGCGTCAGGGCCTCTTGGGAATGCCGTTCGATGCAGGTCCGCACGCCGTGCTCCACCGCGGTAGCGAAAGCGCTCAGCACCAGGGAACTGGTCTCGATCCCCACGTCATGAAAAAAGTTCACGGTTCGCGCATCCGCGAGCGGTATTCGCAATTCCCACAGATGCTTGGATTCGCCGCGCTGGAAGTCCTCGAAAACCAAACCTTCAAAATTCATCCTGACTCCGCGAAATCCAAACTCGCGGCTTCCGGAGCGGATCCGTATCCAGCACTCTTCCACCCCGCTGGCGCGCGCCAGCGTCTTCTCGAACTCCACCAAACGAGTCTCAAAATCGATGATGCGCCGGAATCCGCCTTGCAGAAACAGACGGCCCGCCATCGCGAATTCGGTATAGCCCAGATGTTGAATGCCCATCCAGGCGGCCGCGCAAAACACGACGACAATTAAACCGCTAAATTGATTGCGCAGTGAACTGGCCACTAACGATAGCAGCGCCACCACCCCGCAAAACGCATAAATGGTCAGCACCGCGCCTTTGGGACTGAAGCCGCGCTCCAGCAACTTGTGGTGAATGTGCCCGCGATCGGCTTCGAAGATGGGACGGTTTCGCAGATAACGACGGAGGATGGAAAGCATCACCTCCAGAAGCGGAATGGACACCGCCAGCAGCGGCACCGTCAGCGCCACCAAGGTGACCGATTTCTCACTCCACAATGCGCCGTAGCAACCCAGCAGAAAGCCGATCAGCAGGCTGCCGCTGTCGCCCAGAAATACCGACGCGCCATTAAAGTTGTAACGCAGAAATCCGAGCAGACAGCCCGCCAGCGGCATGGTGGCCAACGCGAGCGGCAAGTTGCCTTGAGTCAGCGCCGCGATCAGCATGGTGACAGTGGCCACCAGGCCCACGCCCGCCGCCAGACCGTCCATGCCGTCGATGAGATTGAACGCATTGGTGCAGCCGATGAGCCAAACCACGGTCAGCGCAAATCCCAAGCCGGGCCACGCCGGCAGGCTGTGGAGAATGTGGATATCCACGCGAATGCCGGCCGCGTAAGCCAGCACGGCGGCGCCCGCGATTCCGATCAGCTTCTGCCAGGCGCTCAAACGCAGCCGGTCGTCCAAGACGCCCGTGGCAAACACCACCGAACCCGCCAGTACGAGATGTAGGATGTGCGGCAGCGCGCGGTGCAGCACGTAGGTGTAGCTGAACGGCAAAGCCAGCGCGATGGCGAACGTTGCAACGTAAGCCAGAACGATCGCGATTCCACCCACCCGCGGCACCGCCACCGCGTGTTTCTTGCGAATGCCATCGGGATGATCCAGAAAACCGAACTTGCCGACATGATCCCGGATGAGCGGCGTCAGGAAGAAGGCCAGCAGCACGGAAAGTACGCCCAATGTAAGTATCAGGAACATAGATTGTCCTTGCTAGCCGATCTCATTGAGCAGCTCGCGGATTCGCAAAGTGTCCTGGGTCGATGGATGATTCGCCAGCGCGGCTTGCAGTTCCTTCCGCGCCACGGATTTCTCGCCCTTTTGAAACAATGCCAGACCCAAGTGGTACCTGAAGCTGGCGGAGGAGGGATAGCGATGCGCCAGAGCGCTGAACGATTGAATCGCGCTGTCCAGCATCCCCTTCTTCAGGTAAATATAGCCGATGGTATCGGAGAAGCTGGGCTGTCCCGGGCTTCTCGCCAATGCGGTTTTCGCCAACCGCAGCGCTTCATCCAGATCGCCGCCGTTGTCCGCAAGAAAGAAAGCCGCATTGTTCAGAGCCGCGGCGTTCTCCGGATGAGCTTTCACCACGGCTTGATACAACGCCTGAGCTTGTTGCACGCGGCCCGTGCGCTCCAAGGCGCTGGCCAGACTGACAGTCACCCGCGGGTCGTCGGGCGCCAGCTCGTGCGCCTGTTCATAATAGACCAGCGCGCGGCTCGGATAGCCAGCCAGATCGTACACTTCCGCCAGGCGCCTCCGGAAGAGAATTGATTTTGGATCTGAAGCCAGCAGCTTCTGATATTCGGCCAGCGCCAGATCGTAACGTCCCGATAGAGCATCCGTGCCCGCCAGCTGTTCCAAGAGAACGGAAGACTTCGGCCACTTGGCCAAACCCTCATTCAGAGTGAGGCGGGCCTGATCAAACTGCTTCTCGTTCAAATAGGCGTTGCCCAGCGCGGCAAACACGCGCGCATCTCCGCCGTCGCGATACTTGTTCAGAATCTCGATGGCTTGCGGGAAATTCTTTTCGGCCAGCGTTAACAATCCCATTTGCACTTGTGGCTCGGCGTCCTGCGGGAAATCCTCGATCAGGCGCTTCAATACGCCCCGCGCAGTTTGGGTATCGCCGGTTGCGATCAGGCCGCCGGCGTAAAGAAGCCGGGCCTGACGATCGTTTGGCTGCGTGCTCAGAATCTCACCAGCCTGCTGCACCGCCTCGTGCGGCCGCTGCTGAACGAGAGCGATCTCGGCCAGTTGATAGCGCGGGGCGAGAAGATCGCGATGCTGGTGGACCACTTCCAGGAACTGGCCGCGCGCGCCCGCCAAATCTCCGTTCAAACGGTAAGCGCGGCCCAGTTGCATCCGCAGAGAAACGTCGCCTGGATTCCGGCTCACCAGCGTCTGGAATTCACGCACCACGACGCCGGCCTGTTCGGCTTTGCCGCTAGCCAGCAGAAGATCGGCATGCACACGCAGCAGGGCGCCGTCCGTCGGATTGTCGTGCTGGAACTGCTCGGCCAGGCGCAGCGCGTCATCCCTCTTCCCCTCGCTCAGCAGAGCCAGGACGTTCCTGATTTCGTAAACCGCTTTTGTCCCGGCTTGTTGGCTCGAGTTCGCGCCTTGCTGGTAATAGCCGATGGCGCGAGGGTAGTCCCGCAGTCCCGAATAGAAATCGCCGATCCAAAGGCGGGCTTGCGGGAAGTCTTGGGGGGCGTTCAGAAGCCGGTTGAAGGCGCTCGTCATTCCGGCAGTATTGTTTTCGCGATGATAATGCCGGGCCAATTGCAGAATATAGTCCGCATTTTTCGGGTTGTTGTTTACTTTCGCCTGGAGAATGTTCTCCGCCTCGGCCGGCTGCTGGGCCTTGAGGTAGAAGTTGTACATTAGGTCGTAAGCCGGGCCATAGGAAGTCTTCTTACTAACGATGAGGTTCGTCGCCAGTTGCTGGCCTTCCTGAACCTCGCCATCCTCAATCAGCAGATGCGCCAGTTCCGTCACGATGCCCGCGTCCGAGGTATTCACTCTCAGCGCCCGACGGAAGTATTCGATAGCCTCTTTCGGCTTTCGATCGGTGGATGCCAGATAGCCTTTCAGCTTCAGCCCTTCGTAGGAATTGCGATGCCTGGCGAGAAATCCAGCGGCTAAATTGGCGATCTGCGTGTAGAGCAGTTGCGAATGGCCCGGGTCCGCCAGGTACAAACTCAGGCAGACGTCCGCGAACTTTCGCTTCACTTCGTCGCTCGCGGGAGCGTTGGCAGGCAGCAGTTGGACAGCGTGAAACAATGCCTCGTACGCCTCCCGTGCCTGCTCCAACTGGATGGCTGCCAGCCCCAGCCGATAGTATGCCTCGCCGTAGCTTCGGTCCTTCTGAATGGCGGCGCGATAATTCAGCTCGGCTTCCTGATATTTGCCCGCCGCAAATAGTCTATTCCCCTTCGCCACATAGGATTCCTTGGTGGCGCGGCATCCAGACAGCGCGACCAGTGAGACAACCAATACGCCCAGGCACACTACTCTTGTCATGTCTGATCTCCGAGTGATTTTCTTGGATTGCTAAAAGACCCCTCCCTCACGCGCGCGGCTCAGTAAACCGAGCCGCGACCGTGAGGGAGTGGATATCAATAACCGAGCTTGCGCCGGGCGATCGGAATGAACGCCAACAGGCCAGCGCAGAGAAACAGAGAGGATGGCTCGGGCACAGTGGATGTGCCTTCCGAGAACAGGTTGTAAACATCGCTGAGGTGCGCGAATCCTCCGGTGCTTCCTCCGCTCACACCGATGTCCTTGGTCACCGTTATAGAGTCCACCGGCGGAAAGATGGTGGTGGAATCTTCAGGCATGTCAGTTCCGGGACCATAACCGGCGGCAAGGCTCAGGACCGGCGAAACTGAGGATTCAGTCGCGCTCGCGACGCCCGATCCAGTTGCGCCTCCGGCGACGATCAGATCCAGGTCTGTAATTCCGCCCGGATTGCTGGTGGAGACGGTAAACGTAATCGACGAATCTACCAGTTGGCCAGTGCCCGCCACCCAGAGACTGTTGAAATCCAATCCGGTTCCCATGGTAGCCGGACTCACGGTAATACCTACTGGCGTTGGCGCCAGGCCGCCTCCGAGATCCGACGACGTGTACAGGAAATCGCTAAACGTCAGGTCGCCAATGGTGCAGGAGCCGTCGGACATATAGTCGGCCAGAGTATCGGTGTCGCAAGGCGTGGCAAAAGCCGAGTAACTCAAGCCGAACGTGCTTAAAATCAAAAGAAGTGTTTTCTTCATTAACCAGTCCTCCTTCAAGGTACCAGTATTACTATTACCCGAGGATTCCCGAACCGTCAATCCGGAATAGGTACCGCAGTACTACGGTGATATGCCTGTCGTATAAACCTTTCGATGATTGATTTAAAAGGAGATATCAGATTTCTGATAGAACTATCCGCAGTCGGGGTACGGGCTGCGGGGGCACCGCTGGTAAAGAAAAATGCCCTAGCTGCGCGTACTGCCTTGAGGTGAGTTAATCGAAGAGTACTACGGTCTGAAAAGGCCCGTAAATCGCTGGTTTATTTACGCGGCGCCTTCAAATCTCCTTCCACCGTCTGGGCGATCAAGTACGTCACCGCGCCATGTTCGTCTTTGAAGAACTCGATGTGCGCTCCTTCGAAGAAGAACTTCGTTTCAGATAGGGCCGTCACGGTAATCTTGGAACCGCCGCTGAGAGCAACCATCAGGTGCTCGCCCTCCGTACTAACGTCGATGAGCAAGGGATCTTCCGGATGGGCTGGCGGCTTGTACTCATATACGCCCACGTATTGCTTCAAGATCTCCGGGGCAACCTTCACTTCCTTCTGCTTGTCATCGGCAGCCGTCCCCACCAAATGCTTGCTATCGCGCTCATTCTCGGCGCAAACATATTCCAGCATCTCTGTGTCGGCATAAAATTCAAACTTGATGGGTATCACCCAGGGCTGCGCCAGAGCCTTTGGATCTTCCAGTGTTCTCTGGAGCTCCAGATGACCGAAATCGGGGCGCCGCAACCGTTCGGTGACACGCAAGGCTTCGGTATGGGGATGACCATCGCCATCCAGCCACGTCCGGTCGTTATAGCCGGCACTCTCAATAACCAACGAGTCTCCATCCCAATGGCCGACTGAATAGCCCATCCAGGCGGCGTTTGGATCATTGGGGAGCGGCCGACCATCCAGGAACACCTGCCGGTATGTAAGGTCGTCGAAAAGCATGATGAGCATGGCCGGGGTCTGAATGATCTTGCCCACCTCCATGTCGGCCCTTGGACCGAATGGCAGGCACAACACGCTCATATCCTCACGCCCCAAGTTTTCCTTGCGTTTCTTGAATAGCTCTTCGGCCCAGGCCTGGGCCTTCACGCTGTGCATCGCTTTGTCAGTCTGGCCCGATGTCGCCTCCTTGGTTCGCCACAACCCGGACAGGCCGGGCTTGCCGTCCGCGGTGCGAGGGGCCGGTGCGGAAAGGTTCGGCTTGCCATCGGCTGTACGTGGAATGCCCGGCGTCGGATAGTTGAGCCATTGCGCCGCCGCCGGAAGCGCTGCAATAGCGGCAAAAACAGCTAGCCCCGTCAACTTCATCATTCACCCTCCGATATGGGCCAGTATCGCACGCGATCCCGCGAAACAGTGGGTCCGAATAGCTCTAACGGGCTACGTTCGTCGCGGGGGCGCTGGATGTATACTCGATCCAAACTTGCAGCAAAGGAGGCAGGCCATGCAGCAACTGTCGAAACTAAGCCGGAGAGGTTTGATGCAATTGGGCGCAATGTCAGCAGCGATTGTTCCGCTTTCACGCGCTCGCGCGCAGGACGCGGGCGCCGAGTCAGGGCGCCTGGGAGTGGTCGGCGGACGGGCGGAGGAGCAGTTGTATGCCGGAAAAGGTCTGCCTGGCGGCGGCCAGTTGGAAATCCGGCTGTCGGCGACCATCTACACCAGCGATCCGGACCAACTCGAGGTGGCGCAGCGGCTGAAACCGTTCAACCTGGCTTCCTGGATCCAAGAGTGGACGCGAGTGGCCGAGCGCAACGAACAGCTCGCGGAGAAGTTCGCGGGCCAGGGCTTGAAGGTGACGGCGAACGAATATTATTCGCGGGCTTCCAACTTTTATCGTGAAGCCTGCTGGCCGGCGCCGGTGACCGAGCCCCGCATGCTCCCCCTCTATAAGAAAATGCGGGAGACGTTCGACAAAGCCTGGCTGCAGACGCGTCCGCCGTTCGAACGCGTGCAAGTGAATTACGAAGGGCAGATGCTGGATGGATATTTCAGAAAGCCGAATGGTCCGGCTGGCAAGAAGTTCCCCACCCTGATTGCATTTCAAGGCGCGGATACCATGGCTGAGGCCACCATTTTGAACGCCGCGGCATACGTCACGCGCGGCATGGCCTATCTGGCTCTGGATTTCCCCGGGCAAGGCGGCGCGCTGCGCCTGAAGGATTTGCATCTGCCGCCGGATACGGAACGAATCGCGAAGGCGATGATCGATTATCTGGTCACGCGGCCGGATGTGGACTCGAGTCGCATCGGGATGCAGGGTATCAGCATGGGCGGCTACGGCGTGCCTCGCGCGGCATCGGGTGAATCGCGAATCGCGGCGGCGCTGATGAGCAGTGGGTCGTCCGATTTGGGTCGCGATCTGTTCGATTACTACCCACCGATTCAGGAGCGGGTGCGCTGGATCATCGGGGCGCGCGATCTGGCGGACGCGCGCAAGAAGCTGGCGGAATATACGGTGGAGGGCCGAGCCAATCGGATCGAATGCCCGATGTTGATCGGCTATAGCCAGGACGACCGAATCATGGACCCGCAGGGCGCGTTCCGGCTGTATCAGGCAGCGGTGAACTCGAAGCGCGAAATGGTGGAAGGCACGGGCCATGCCCAAGCGTCGAACGCCGGAGGTCCGAGAGCAATGCGTCCACCGGCGTTGGCGGATTGGGCCGCGAAGCATTTGGTGGGTGAAGCGTAGCAACAATCAACTGGCGTAGGAACGCCTCTGGATGGGCATCGATACCCGAGTTGCGGAGCAGTTTGGTAATGCCGTCGCTAAGGGTGATTTTGCCCAGGCCCACGAATTTCTCACCGAACAGGCGCAGAAAACATATTCGCCCGCGGCAATGGAACAGGCCGTAAAGAACATGACGGCTTACGCCGAAGGGCCAATCCAGGAAGTTGAGGTCACAGGCAAACTGGATTCCTGGCCGGACAAGTTGCCGGGCGATGTCGGTTGGGTGTACGTCGCGTTGACAGGGGAGTCGTTTACAGAGGCCGTCACAGTGGTCCTGGCAAACACTGCGAACGGCATCCGGGTTCGGTGGCTTGAGTGGGGCAGACCGTGATGCGGGTCGCGGTCTTTCACTTGGCCGTCAACCGAGTTGCTGTTGCAAGCTCTTCCGATCCAATTCTTTTTCCCAGCGCGCCACCACCACCGTCGCCACGCCGTTCCCCACCATATTAATCAGCGCCCGGAACATGCTCATGAAGCGATCGATTCCCAGGATGATCGCCATCCCCGCCACTGGAATGGTCGGAATCACCATCATCGTCCCCACCAGCGCGATGAACGCCGCGCCCTGCACGCCGCTCGCGCCCTTCGACGTAAGCACCGCTACCGCCAGGATGGTCAATTGCTGCGTCAACGTCAGATGCGTGTTGGTGGCTTGCGCCACAAATAGCGCGGCCAGCGTCATGTACATGCTGGTGCCGTCGGTGTTGAACGTATAGCCCGTCGGAACCACCAGCCCCACCAGCGCACGCGAGCAGCCCAGCCGCTCCATCTTTTCCATCAGCGTGGGAAGCGCCGGCTCGGATGAGCTGACGGCCAGCACCAGCAAAATCTCTTCCTTGATATACAAAAGGAATTTTACGATGTTGAATCCAGCGAACCACGCCACCGCCCCCAGCACAATGAACACGAACAAAATGCACGTGACATAGAACGTCGCGATCAACCGCACCAATGGTCCGAGAGATGCCAGGCCGTAGCGGCCGATGGTAAACGCCATGGCGCCGAAAGCTCCGATGGGCGCGAGCCGCATCAGGATATTGATGACGCCGAACACCGCGTGGGTCAAAGCTCCGAACACATCCACGATCAGCTTGGAGCGCCGACCCACGATGGATAACGCGAAGCCGAACAGGATGGCCAGCAGCAGCACTTGCAGAATGTCGCCCTTGGCGAAGGCGTCCATCACGGTGTTCGGAATGATGTGCATCAGAAAGTCGGTGACGCTTTGCGCTTTGGCTTGCCCGGCATATTCCGCCACCGCTTTCGGATCGAGCGTCGCCGGATTGATATTGAATCCGCTGCCCGGCTTCACCACATTCCCAACAATCAGGCCGATGACCAGCGCCAGCGTGGAGACCACTTCAAAGTAGAGCAGCGCCTTGCCGCCCACGCGCCCCACCTTCTTCATGTCCTGCATTCCAGCGATGCCCGAAACCACGGTGCAGAAGATCACCAGCGCGATGATCATGGTGATCAGGCGAATGAACCCGTCGCCGAGCGGCTTCATGGCGATCGCTTTCGCCGGGCTGATATAGCCCAGAACGATCGCCACCAGGATCGCGAACAGCACCTGCGCCGAAAGACTTTTGTAGATCGGCCGTTTGGGCGATTTCAGGCCGGACTGCAGAGTCGTATCGGGTGTAGCGGGCGCCATGAATAGGAGCGATCAGAATATCAGTTTCAGCCCCAGTTGGATAGCCCGAGGGCCACCCGATCCCAGCACCGCGTTCGAGCTGACCACGTCAGGAGTGGATGGAAAGAACCCGAAACCCGCGCCGCCAGTACCGCTGGGATCGGTAAATCCGGCTTCGAATCCGCCGGGTCCTCCTTCCGGATTCGCGATATTTGCATGGTTGAAGATATTGAAGAATTCGGCGCGGAACTGAGCTGTCACTCGCTCCCTGAAATGAAACGCTTTGGTGATTGACATATCCACGTTGTAGTAAGGTATCCCGCGAAATATGTTGTTACCCGTGGTTCCATAGCTGCCATAAGGCGGCGGTATCAAAACCGACTTACCATTGGCGTAGCAACCAAGGTTAGTAAGTGATGCCACGGCCAAGGGTCCCAACGCCGTGGATTGTGCCAGACAAGCCGGATTGCTGGTGCCCGCGAAATATGGAATACCGGTGTTTGGAACGTTGCTGCCCGGTGGGATATTGGTGTCGTTGAACGATTTCCGGTCCTGGAAGTCGTTCGGGTTGCCGAAGAAATCCCACTGCTCGCCATTGGAGCCAATCGGATTATTGATTTCATTGGTTCCGCTGAAGTCGGTTGTAAGGTCGTTGATGGCCCACGGTGCGGCGCTTTGGAATAGCATGATCGAATTAATGGACCAGCCTTCCAGGAGTTGGCTCTTGGTCTGTTTCCCGGGAAGCAGGTAAGTCACCGACGCGGTGAAATGGTGCCGTATGTCGAACATACTGTCGCCATAGATGGATTTTTGACTGGCGCTGTTAATGGGAACAACGTAACTCCAGTTGTCGTAGTTCTCAGCCAAGGCGTGAGCGTACGTGTAACCCAGAACAAACGACAGACCATGCGACTGGCGCTGGGTGAGCGAAACCTGAAGCGCATTGTAATTGGACACGTTGCTATTCTGCAGGTAATCGATAAAGTTCAGGTACGGGAACTTGCTGTTGTAAGGCTGCGCCGCCACTTCAGCCGCGCCGTTCGGAGCGCAATTGTTGTAGCCCATGGAAGCACTCGCCAGACATTGTCCAGCGGCGCTATTGGGATCGGCTGGATTTCCCCAACCTGCGCTGAACCCGCCCACCTGTTGAGGCTGGTTTAAGTCAGTTACTCCGAACAGCCGCTGGGCGTCATTGCCGACATAGGTGGCTTCGAGCGACAGGTTCCTGGTGAGCGCTTGTTGGATACCCAGGTTGAAGGTGGCGACATAGGGGGTCTTGAGATTCGGATTCACACCGAGAATCGAACACGGCTGCGGAGTAAATCCGGTGGAGAGCGTGACGGTGCCGTCGCCGCAAGCCGAGCTTAGAGAGTAAAGAGGAGTCGACGAACTATTGTTGAGCCATCCATACTCGATGCTCCCAGGACTGGTGGGCGAGCCGAGCGATGAACCGGAGTAAGTGATAGTGGCAACGTTGATTTTTCCGCCCGCGGTGGTGGGCGTGGAATTGCCGTTGGCATACAGCGGTACGCCAGTGGGAATGGTGCGCAGGCCGTAAAGATTAGCCACGCCCATGAAGGCGTCGAAGCTGGCTTGCGAATAATACACTCCGGCGCCGCCGCGCAGAACAGTCCTGCCGTTTCCGAACATGTCCCAGGCAAAGCCAACTCGAGGCGCGAAGTCCTTATGGTCCCCGTTCATTACGTTAGGCAGCGCGGAGGATCCATCCTGGAAAATGCCCTGCCCCGGAAGGAAGTTACCCAGTAAGTCGTTGTTTGCCTGCACTACGGTGGTTAATTCATACCGCAGTCCCAGGTTCACCGTGATCCTCGGAGTCAGGCGCCAGTCGTCTTGGACAAACAAGGCATACCCCTCGTCGTTCAAGCTTCGGGCCGTGTCGCCGCTGGTAATTCGCGCGGTCTTGAGGGTCCCGGTGAAGAAGTCATCCAGGCTTCGAAATGCCACCGGGCCCTTGTTATTGCTGGTGACGTTATCGTCGCTCCGGTTCAAGAGAATTTCGCCGCCGAACTTGATGGCGTGCTTGCCCCGCTGCATGGAAACGGAATCGTTGAATTGGTAAACGCTATCCGGTCCAACCGACTTGGGCCAGCTGACGGGGCCGCCTAATTGGAAGCTCGGATACCCGTTGATTTGGATTCGCGGAAACCCTCCGAACGTGGGATCGGTCTGTCCGGTATAAAAATGATAGGTCGAGCCATTAAAGGAATAGTCGGCGGGATTTTCCCCTACATCGGGCGTTCCGAAGATCTGGTGGTAACGGGATACGCCGATGCGCAGCGAGTTGACAACGGTAGGAGTGGCGACATAAATCCAGTTTCCCGAAATAACTTGCGACCTTGCATATTGCGTGGTCAGCCACTGCGGGGCCAGTTCGTGAATGGCGTCGTCGACGAAGGTGCCGCTGCCGGGGCTCATGAAAAACAGCCCGTTGATTGAGTTCTTGTCATTAATGCGGTAGTCGAGCCTGCCGACACCAGAGAAAATCGAGTTTGTGCTGGCGAGCGCCGTGGCATAGTTGCCGCTGGCGCTGTTCGGGAACAGTCCAGGAAAGTTCGACATTGGGGTACAGGTACTGCTCAAACCGGCCAGTTGCGCGCTCAGCGCGCTCAGGTTGCCTCCCGCGAGCGCGTTCTTACAAGACGAAATCAAATCGCTGTTGGATGGAACCGTATGTACGAACGGACTGCCCACCGTATACTGCTGCGATTCGAAATTGCCAAAAAAGAAAAGCTTGTCCCTGATAATGGGCCCGCCCACGCTGGCGCCATACTGTTCCAGCGACAGAGGCGGAAGGGGCTGCCCTACTTCATTGCTGAAGAAATTGTTGGCGTCCCACGAAGACGTGCGGCCATAGGCGTAGGCCGTTCCGTGGAACGAGTTGCTGCCGGACTTCACCCCCACGTTCACTACCGCGCCTGGTTTCCAGCCGTATTCGGCGCGCGGATTTTGTTGCGTCTGAAATTCGTTAATCGAATCGATGGGCAACATGGTGCCGGCGTCACCGGCCGCCATCACCGCATTCATCATGCTCTGGGCCATCCACGGATCGTTGGCGTCGATCCCGTCCACCATGAAAAAATTGTCGTGCGGGCGCAGCCCGTTGGTAGCCTGCGTCCAGCCCGCGTTGCCGGGATACTTGACAACCCCCGGCCGCAGATCCAGCAGATTCTCGAAGTTTCGTCCATTCAACGGGAGATCGTTGATCACCTGGTTGCTCAGCGATCCGCCCAGTTCGGCGTTCGTCGTATTCAGAGCCGCTGCTTCGGCCGTAACGACTACCGTTTCCGTCTGCTCTCCGGTTTGAAGGGCCACGTCCACGCGCAGGTCCTGGGCAACGTCCAGCGTCAGATCTTTCCGGTCGGCGCCCTTGAAACCCTGAAACTCGACATGAACGTCGTAGGTACTGGGGATCAGATTGGGGGCGGCATATGCTCCGGCCGAATCCGTCGTCACGACACGCGAAACATTTCGTTGCTCATCCGTGATGGTCACCTTCGCCATCGGGATGGCGGCGCCGCTTTCGTCCGTGACCGTCCCCGAGATTCGCCCTTCGCTGCCTTGTGCAAAGAGTGAAGCGGACGAGAGCAGCAGCAATAGTCCAACGCCCAGGGATTGCGGCGCAATTCGGAATCGCCAACTCAACATGGAGGCCTCCCTCAACTACTGTTTTTGAAACAGCTCACCCCAAAATAGATCTAAGCGGATATACCACTGGCCGCGTAAAATGTCAAGGTATTGCCTAAAATACAAAACTTTTTCAGGAAATCCTCAGATTATCGATCCGCAGACACGAACAGCTACCCTTGTGGACTGCCGGCGCCGTGCGACGACCCTCTAACCCTGCACGACTCCAATCACCCTATTTCCAGGCCGAATAGACTGGCTTGCTTACCAAAAACGCCGGGTTCACACCCTGCCTCGGGATGAATTTTTGTACCCGTCCGTTGTCCACTTCCGCGACGTAAAAGTTGCCGTCCTGATCCACGCTGAACCCGTGAACTCCCCAAAAGCCACCAGGGAAATCGCCCCATGTTCCGAAGGAATAAAGAAAATGTCCATCCAAGTCGTACTTGAGCATCTTGGATGTTCCCCGATCGAAAGCCCACAATGTTCGATCGGCTCCGATATAAATCAAATGGATGTCCGACGGCTCCCGGCCCATGCTGAAGGCATACAGGAACTTTCCGTTCTCGTCGAACACCTGAATTCGATGATTGGCGCGATCGTTCACAAAGACGTGCCGCGTCTGCGGGTCCAGCGCCATGCCGTGGACGTTGTTCATGTAATAGGGCCGCGTTTCATTCGGAGGCGTGCCCTTCATGCCCCAATCGAGCAGAAACTTTCCGTCCTTGTCGAACTTCGCAACCCGCGTACCGTTGTAGCCATCGGAGACAAACAGCGTACTATCCGGAAGCCAGTTCAAGAACGTCGGGCGATTGAAGTGCGTGCCATCCGCGCCCTTCACCGTGGGCGTGCCAATGGTTTGCACCAGCGTCTTGCCATCGTGGCTGAATTTGTAAATGGCGTGCATATGATCGTCCACCACCCACACGTGTTTCTCGGGATCGTAGGGATTGATGGCGATGTAGTGCGGACGCTTGAATATTTTGTCCCACTGAGTCCACTGTTCGACGATGTTGCCGTTGGCATCCACGACGGTAAGGCAATGTTCCCACTTCGCGTCCACACCCACCGTCCCCTTCCACAGTTTCGGCCCATCGTCGGGATCCTGGCCGCTACCACCCGCGCCCGGAAGCGCGGCCACCGTTGCGTCGCGCCATGGCAGACGGCCGATTGGGAACGAAAGGCTGGGGCCGAACTCGGGGATCAATTTCGTCTGCGGCCGGGGAATATTCGGCAGCTCTCCGCGAAACAGCAGGAAGATCCGGTTCGGGCTCTCAGCGTACACACTCTGGCCCGCGCCCCAGGTCCACTTCTCGTTCCCGGGAATGGTGCTGATGTTCTTCGGCCAATCCTTGGCCACCTCGTACGGACCGAAGATATCCTGGACGCCCATTTCGCCCGGCGCCGCGGCGAAACCCGTGCCGGGCTTGTCTTTCGCCTGCACTGGCAATAGCCGGTTGCCCGCCACGAAACCCGCGGCGAAAATGACAACCGCCCCCAGCCACAACGCTAGATGTCTACGCACAGATTTTCTCCCAACAGATTTGCAGGATGATAGCTGGAATGAGGCGCAAGGTTCCGGCGTGTCGCTACGAACTCACGAAATAGAGACGTCCTCAATCGCGGAGCCGTCATCTGATGCGCACTTGGGAAACAACAATATCACCGGCCTGTAACGCGTGCAAGGGAAAACTGATAGCTCAATGGAGCTAGTAAGAGCGGCCGAGGTCTACGCTTCATCCGCACGGATGCCGAGCAATTTCGACGCGGTACCCCCCAGCATTGCGCGCTTTTCGCCGGCGCTGAGACCGGGCGTATTGAGGATGTGGTCGACGGCGGTGGTGGTCCAAGGAAACGGCCAGTCCGTTCCCATTACAATCTGACCGGCGCCGCACTCTGCCACCAGATGACGCAAAGCTTCCGGCGTAAAGACCAGGGAATCGAAATAAAGCTGGCGCAAATATTCGCTGGGATGTTTTTTCAGCGGGGTGGGAGAGCAGTCGGGGGGCGACGTCGCACAACCGTGATCGGACCGCGCCGAGTAGGACGGCAGATATCCGCCACCGTGCGCCGCGCAGATCTTCAGACCAGGGAACCGATCAAGCGTGCCGTCAAAAATCAGGTGCGACAGAGCAATGGTTGTCTCCAGCGGATTACCGATTACATTGCTTAAATAGCCGTTGCCTTTCAAACGGTTCTGGAGCTCCGGGATTCCCTGCGGATGAATGAAAATCAGGGCATTCAGCTCTTCGGCCTTGGCCCAAAACGGATCGAAACGCGGCGAAGATATCTCCTCTCCGTTGACGTTGCCGCCGATGGCCGCACCGCGCAGGCCCAGCTTCTTGCCTTCCTCCAACTGTCGGGCTGCCAAATCCGGATGCTGCAAAGCCACGGTCGCGAACGCTACAAAACGATCGGGATAGGTTCCGCACAAAGCCGCGAGCTTTTCATTTTGAAGCTGGACGATACGGGCAGCCAGATCGCGATCCGCCGCGTACCAGAACGGATTGATGCTGAGCGCCTCAATGTCGATACCCTGCTGGTCCATGACGCGCAGGCGGTCCGGGCCCCCGCTGGTTGCGATCATTAATTGCGGATTGTCCCAGCGGGCTGAAGATCCAGCGGGCAGCCGCATTAACGCCAGCGCCTCGGGAACGGCGCAGTGAGCGTGAACGTCCACGGTTTTCACTCGCCGTCCGCCCAGGGTTACTTTGCGACGGCGTCCAGCACCGGGCTGCGCTGCGTCCAAAAGACTGCAGCCGGCCGCCACTATTCCGCTGGCGCCCACCGCGGCGTTCACAAAATCTCTGCGATGGGGCATCCGCCTATTTGTTCGGCTTGGCTTCGTTCTTCAAGAATTGATCGAAGTTGACGTTATCTTCGCAGACCATTTCCGTGATGTTCCAAGTAGGTCTCAACTGGAACGTGAGCTGTCCGCCCCAAGGCTTGGTGTACGCCTTCGGGTCCTCGATAGTGAGGTCGTCCTGTAGGGTCTTTTGATCCACTCGGCGAATGCGCTCCACCAGGTGCAGCTCAGTGCTGTGCGGATGGCCGGCGCGGTCCAGCCAGGTCTTATCATTGAACCCGATGGTATCCACCACCAGCGTGTCGCCGTCCCAATGTCCTATCGCATCGCCCAACCAAGTGGGGCCCAGATCCGTATTGTGCTTGCGTCCATCGGTATAGATTTGCCGGATAAAGTGCGAGAACTCAAACAGCATGATGACGCGTCCCGGCACTTGAATGATTTCCATCGGAAACGGCTGCAGATAAAGCCGCGGCATTCCAGGAGGAAAACAACCGACTGCGCTGAGCGTGGTGGGGTTCACGGGATCGTTCGAATCTTCCACCGCGCGGGGACCGAAGGACGGTTTCGTAAGCTTGAACCGCTCTTCCGCCCACGGCGTCATCGGCGGTTCGTCTTTGCTGAATCCCCAGGACAAGTAGCGCGTGGCGGGAGATCCCTTTATGTTCCAAACGCCCGAAAGGTCCGGCGTTGTCGCCGCCGTGGGAGCCTGCGCGAAAATGAGAGACGAAAAGACCGGCACCGCCACAAATACAGGGAACCACGCAATGAGACACTTTCGCATTTAGTTCCCCGCGCCCATCTTGAGTTCTTCTCCGTTGACGGAGATTTTGGTAATCCACATGGAATTGGCGCCGCTCTTGGCCCGATAACCGGCCATGGTCACCTGGTCTCCCGGCTTGAGAGTAGTGGCGGTCCAGCCGGCCCGGATCAAATGATTGGGGCTGGTGAGTTCGCCTTGCCACATTTGCATTTCGCCTTTGTCGTCTTTGACGCTGAGGCTGACGATAGAGTGCGGATTGACGAACTGAAAATCGGTAAGCGCTCCACTGACAGTCACTGTTTCGGTGGTGTTATATCCCGCCTGGCCGTGGTGCGCCAAAAGAGAAACGGAAACCAGAAGCATCCCCGCGACCACCGCGAATAATTTTGCCGCATTCCGCGCCATGTTAGAACGCATTTGGGGGTGACTATATCACTGCCATCTCGAAAGTGTCAATGCTTCTTAAGAGCTATGTCGCTGCCACGTGAGAATGTCCTATTAGTGCCATTTAGAAAAGTCCTATTGACAGGAGGATGCTGGCAGGGTGGAAACCGGAGCCCTGCTGATGACCCAAAAGGACCGCGACCGATTGGTCGTGTTGAAGAAGGCACAGAAGAAGCTGATTACGCAGCGCCAGGCGGCCGACGAGCTCGGTGTCACCGAGCGGCACGTGCGGCGTATGCTGGTGAAGCTGAAAAAGGCAGGCGACCGCTCGATCGTGCATGGGCTTCGCGGCCGGCCATCGAACCGCAAGTTCAACCCGGAGCTGCGCGAGCGGGCCATTCGGATTCTCTCGCAAGAGGTCTATCACGGCTTCGGCCCTACGCTGGCCAGCGAATACCTGGCCCGCAAACACAAGCTCCAGATCGGCCGGGAAGCATTGCGCCAGTGGATGATCCAGGCCGGGCTGTGGCGGGGGCGCAAACAGAAGATCGAGTCGGTCCACCAATGGCGGCCGCGCAAAGCCTCGCGCGGGGAGATGGTGCAGTGGGACACCAGCGAGCACGACTGGCTAGAGGCCCGCGGCCCCAAGCTGTATCTGATCCACATGATCGACGATGCCACCAGCGAGTTGACGGCGCGGTTTGTGGAGCACGACTCCACCGAAGAGAACATGCGCCTGTTGTGGAGCTATCTGGAGCGGCACGGACGGCCGGTGTCGTTCTACACCGACAAAGCCGCCCTGTTCCATACCACGCCCCAGGTGTTCCGCAAATCCACCGATGTTTCGCGCGACGAGCGGCAGCCGGCGCCGCCAACTCAGATTGGCCGGGCGCTGCGCGAGTTGGGGATCGTGTGGATTGCCGCGCACTCACCGCAAGCCAAAGGCCGGATCGAGCGCAGCTTCGGCACCGCGCAAGATCGTCTGGTGAAGGGACTGCGCGTGGCTCGAGCGCGCACCCTGGAGCAAGCCAATCGGTATCTGGAACAGGAGTTCGTGCCGTGGTGGAATCAGCATCTGATGGTGTTGCCGGCCAACGCCTGCGACGCCCATCGCCCGCTGGGCGCCGAACACGACTTGGCGGGGGTGCTGTGCCAGGTGCATACACGGCAGGTGGCCAACGATTACACGTTTCGCTTTCAGGGCCACCAGTATCAGATTGCCCGTGGCAGCATTCGTGCCGGATTGCGCCAGCAGGCAGTGCGGATCGAACAACGTTTGGACGGAGGGCTGCGGGTCGTCTTCCAAGGCCACGACTTGAAAGTGGATGCATGCCCAGCATCGCCGTTACCGGCCAAGCCGCAAACGCCCAAACCGCGCCGCGCAACCCAGAACTCACGCACCTCCAACTGGGGACGGACCTACGATCGGATGAAAGACATCCCGCTCTGGCAAGCTATCGAAGCGGGCGGCTGATTCATGCGGTACGCCGGGTAAAACCAACCCGGCGATCTTCGCGCTTAATCTATCCGAAGACCGCTGCTCAGAAACTTCACCCAAGCAGATCGGTTCGGAAAAACCAAAACCCCCAGAACGGGCATCTTATGGCCCGGTTTGACTGGGGGCTTGGCGCCATCTGCTTCGGAGCCAGCCCCGTCGCAGCGGTCTTCGGATCTGTCCCAGGGAGCGCGACTTCCCCGGAACATCGTATCTACTTTAAACCCACCCCTCAGACCCATCCCGCAAAACCGGACATTTCTACTTGGCACCGATTAGGACATTTCTATTTGGCATTGACAGGCTTCTTAAGAGCTATCCTGGGCTTTGGGCCCGCCGCAGGTTTATCTTGATTTCTTCGGCCGCCGATGATCTAATTTCTTACCAGTGAACAAACCGGTGGTTGAAACTCCCGCGGCTAGCATCCCGCTGACCTCCAGCCAGAAGCGCGCGTTCTGGGCGGCTTGGGGCGGATGGACCATGGACGGCATGGACTCGTTCATCTTTTCTCTGGTGCTGGTGCCCGCTTTGCGCGACGTCTTGCCCAGTTCCGGCATCGCCGCTACAACGGCCAACGTGGGCTACTACAGCGGTCTGCTATTCGCCCTCTTCATGGTGGGCTGGGGCGTGGCTTTGGTATGGGGGCCCATCGCCGACCGCTTCGGCCGCGCTCGCACATTAATGTTTTCCATCCTGTGGTTTTCTTTCTTCACGCTGCTCGCGGCGCTGTGCCATAACGTCTGGTCGCTCGCGATCGTCAGATTCATGGCGGGCGTCGGCATCGGCGGAGAATGGTCCATCGGTGCATCGCTGGTGTCGGAAGAATGGCCGGAGCGCCGCCGCACCTGGGGCGTATGTCTGATGCACACCGGCTACTACATCGGCTTTGTGATCGCGGCCTTCGCGAATTACTTCATCGGAAGCCAGTATGGCTGGAGATGGATGTTTGTGGTGGGTGGCGCCCCGGCCATTCTCGTGGCTTTCTTCTATAACCGCCTGCATGAACCGGCCCGCTGGAAGAACCGGCGCGAAGAAGGCGGTATCGTCGCCATGCACCACGCTTTTCTCAAGCTCTTCACCGCGCAATATCGCACGCGGACCATCCTCAATTCTCTTTACCTGGTGGCATCCATTGTCGGTTTATGGGCCGGCTCTGTCTACGTGCCCTCGGCCATTACGTACTTATCGGAGCGGGCCGGTCAATCGACACTTACGGGAGCTCGCCTGGCGTCTTATTCCACCGGCATCCTCGGAATCGGAACGGTGATTGGAGCTTTGTTCACTCCCCTACTCGCGAAGCGGCTGGACCGGCGAGTGGTCCTCGGAATCTTTTTCACGCTGATGCTGATCTTCCTGTGGCTCGCGTTCGGCTACGTCTTCTATATGCCGTCCCATGCCATCACATGGTTCCTGGTATGCACGTTCTTCCTCGGCATCGGTGGCGCGAACTTTGTCGTCTATTCATTCTGGCTGCCCGAACAATATGCCACCGAATGCCGCGTCAGCGCGTTCGCGTTCACCACCAATGTGGGCCGCTTCGCGGGCGCGGGGCTTACGTTCCTGGTAGGCGCGTTGATCCGGCATTATGGAACGCTGGGAACGCCGGTTGCGCTCACGGCCATCGCCTTCGTAGTTGGACTCTTCCTGCTGCCCTTTGGAGCCGAGACTCGCGGGAAGACGCTTCCGGCATGAAGTCACCTTTATGAGAGCAATGGTCCTGCGCGCGCCCAGCGACCTCGCGCTCTCGGACGTCGCGCCTCCACAAGTTCCCGCGGGTCACGTCCTGGTGCGCATCACACACAGCGGGCTGTGCGGTACGGATCTGAAAATCTACAAAGGCGCCATCCGCGCGCAGTATCCGCTCATCATGGGCCACGAAATGGTGGGCGAAACGGCAACAGGCGAACGCGTGATCGTCGATCCTGTTCTCTACTGCGGAAGCTGCTTTCACTGCCGCATCGGACAAACCAATCTATGTCCCGCCGGCGGATTGATCGGACGCGAGAGCGATGGCGGATTTGCCGAGTACGCAGCGGTCCCAGCCAGCCATGTCTTTCGTCTCCCCGACTCTATCGATATCCGAATTGCGCCGCTCATCCAGGTGGCCACCACGTGTTTGCACGCGCAGCGTCTGGCGCATCTGTCGCTAGGGGAATCAGTGACGGTAATAGGCCTTGGCGTCTCCGGCCAACTGCACGTGCAACTCGCCAAGGCGCACGGTGCGGGTAATGTAATCGGAATCAGCCGCAGCCGCTTCAAGAACGACCTTGCGAAGCAAATGGGCGCGGACGTCGTGATCGAATCCGGTCCTTCCGCGGTGCAACAGGTTTTGGATGCAACCGACGGCCGCGGCGCGGGCCTGGTGATTGAATGCACCGGCGTCATGACGTCCATCGCGGACGCCATTCGCATGGCGCGTTTCGGAGGCCGTGTGGTCATGTTCGGCATCACCAACGCAACCAGCGGCGCCTTGCCGTTCTACGATCTTTATTTCAAGGAACTGACGCTCATCAACAATCGCGCCGCCACGGCGCAGGATTTTCCGGTGATGATCGATTTAGTGGATCGCGGCGCGGTACGCCTGGAGCCGCTGGTGACGCACCGCATGGCGCTCGAAGAATTGGGAGCAGCGCTCGACATGGTGGAAGACGGCGCCGAGCGGCGTCTGAAGATTATCCTGGATCATACGTGCTAGCAAGAGCTGCCATCCTATTCTCGGTCCCGGCCCTCTTATTCGGCCAATGGCTGAAATATCCAACTACGGGTGTGCCCAAAACGCCGAGCGGTTTGCCGAACTTGGGTGCGCCCACGCCCCGAACCGCCGACGGCAAGCCGGATCTTTCGGGAATTTGGGAAGCCGATAACACCAACCCCTGTCCGTCCTATGGATGCCCCGACATGCCCACCTCTCGGGAATTCGTCAACATCGGCGCCAGGCTCCCCGGTGGCCTGCCCTATCAACCGTGGGCAGCGGACCTGGTCAAAAAGCGGATGGCCGACAACGGAAAAGACGACCCGGTGTCGAACTGCCGACCTGCCGGGGCTCTCCGCTTGCTCACCTTCCCGCCCTATCGCAAGATCGTTCAGGTGCCGGGCTTGGTGGTGATTCTCTCGGAACGCGACGTCAGCTTCCGTCAACTTTTTACGGACGGGCGTGCCTTGCCGAAGGATCCGCAGCCATCCTTCACCGGTTATTCGTCGGGTCATTGGGACGGAGACACGTTAGTTGTCGAGACCATCGGCTTCCACGATGGAATGTGGCTGGATCGCAGCGGCAGTCCGATGACCGACGCCGCCAAATTGACCGAGCGATTCCGGCGCGTGAACTACGGCAACCTGGAGATCGAAGTCACGCTGGACGATCCCAAGGCCTACACCGCGCCCTGGACTGTAACGCTGCACCAATTCATCGTCCTGAATACGGAACTGCTGGAATATTTTTGCCAGGAGAACGAAAAAGACCAGACGCATTTGGTAGGCAAGTAACGAAATATAATGTGAGGCATGCCTGTTCGCCTCGGATGCACACTCGCGGCGATCTTGCTGTCCGGTTCGGCTTTCGCCCAAACGCCGCCTCAAACCTGCACGCTCGCCGCTACAGTGGTGAACTCAACTACCAGCGCAGGCATCCCCCACGCATTAGTCACCTATGCCGGCGCTGCCCAGGGCTTTCGTTTCACCGATGCCGGCGGCAATATTCAGGTGCCGAATGTGCCCTGCGGCCAATATTTCCTGACGGTTTCCAAGCCCGGTTTTACTTCCGGGCAGGAAGACCCTACCGAACCTCTCGAGCTATCGAATCCCTTTCTGAGAGAGGCGATGGAGGAACAGTCGGAGGAGCCTGGCGCTCCGCCGAAGCCGGCAAATATCAACTTAAAACTCGCGCCGGACTCGCCGGCCACACGGATTTCACTTGTACCGCTTGCCTCTATCTCCGGAACAATTCTGGACGAAAACAGCGAACCGATCTTTGGCGTGGTGGTGCAGGGCATAGCGGTGAAGTCATCATTATCGGGCATCGATTACGTTCCTACCCGCACGGCTCACACCGACGATCGCGGCCACTACGAGCTGCTGGGACTCACGCCCGGCGATTACATCGTGCGGTTGGCGGGGGAAACCTCCTCCACACAGTTTTTCCAGGGCACTGATCTAAACCCGAACAACGACCATCGGGGAATGCAGCCGGTCTACTATTCAAACGTGGATTCGCTGTCCGCCGCCCAGGTATTGCACCTCGCTCCCGCGGCACAAACGAATGCAGATTTTCGGCAAGCCACCGAACCGGCATTCGACATCAACGGCAGGCTCACCGGCTTCCTCCCGCAGACCTGGACTCAGTTACAACTGTTCCGCGATGGCGATCGCATCCCCTTGGGCCGGGCTTTCGTGAACCTGACCACCGGGCAGTTCCGCGTTACCGACGTTGCGCGCGGAAGCTATACGCTGCGCGTGCAGCAATACCAGCCCGATCCACCGCTCTCGCTTGCGGCGGAGGCGCCGGTCACGGTAAGCGCCGAGCCCATTCGGAATCTGGTGGTCCAATTATCCGGCGCGGCGGACATTCCCGTTTCCGTATCTTATGAAGCGGGGGCCGAGGAGGAGGGAGCGCTGACACTGCTGCTGCTGCCGCAACACTCGCGTGAGAACGTGCGCCAGGTGTCCATCGGTAAGTTCGCGATTCCCCAACCCGATGCCCAACCCTCGGGTCCGAAGGCGCTTACGAACGTGATACCGGACAAGTACAAATTGCAGGTGCTGACCAACGGCGGCAGCGGATATGTGGCATCCGCAAAACTCGGAGATGTAGACGTTCTGCACGGCGAATTCGCAGTTGGGAGCGCGGGGGGAGAACTTCACATCACGGTCCGCGGCGACAGCGCCACCGTCGAAGGCCAAGTGACTTTCCAGGGGCAGCCTGCGCCAGGAGCGCAGATCTTTCTGGTTCCCGCGTCGGGCGACGGAACCGGTCTCAAAATGGGCTCTGGCGACCCGCATGGACATTACTGGATCAGGGGCGTAACGCCGGGAGATTATCGGATACAGGCCTGGACAGCTGTGCCGGCCATCAAGGAAATCCTATCAGGAGCCGGCGAAACACTGACGCTGCAGCCGAGCGAGCAACGCACCCTGTCGCTCGAAGCCGCGCAACCGGAGCAAAAATGACCGCCCGCGGGCGATTCTTGTTGCTACTGGCCTTCGCCGGCGCGTCCTCGCTTTGTGCCGCGGCCGACTATAACGTCAGCGGAGTTGTCGTCGATTCGCAATCCCAGAAACCCCTCGCCAACGTTCGCGTTCTATTGGCGTCCACCACCATGCGAGTTCAGAAGCTGGAGCAGGTCACGAAACAAGATGGCCGATTCTCGTTCATGGCGAGTGTGGCCGGCAAATACACGCTTCAGATCGCAAAACCCGGGTACCCGCTGCAGTCTTACCAGCAGGCCAGTTTCGCGGGCGTTTCGAGCGCCATTGCCGTGCGTGACGACCAGGACACCAGCCACATCGTGTTCCAGGCCAGCCGCGGCGGCGTCCTCTACGGGGTAATCAAGGACGAAGATTCCGAGCCGGTTGACAACGCGCTTGTCACCATTTTTCAGTCGCTGATTGTGGATGGCGAGCGTAGGATCCTGCCGCGCGGGCAGGCACGCGCCAACGCCGCCGGAGAGTTCCGATTGGCCGGGTTGCTGCGCGGAAACTACTACATTTGCGCCATGGGGCGTCCCTGGTTTGCCGATTCGCTGATCCAGCGTGAAGAGGTGGCGAAGTCTCCGCAATTTTCGCCCGATCCCGCTCTCCGCGGCACCGCTTTCGTGACAACGTTTTATCCACGCGCTCAGACCATTGAAGAGGCCGGGCTGGTCCGGCTTGATACGGGCGGCGAAGCGCAGGCTTCCATCACGCTGCCGCTCATCAAAGCCGTCACCGTGAAGGGCACGGTCGCCTCTTCCGGAGAAATGAGCACGGGCCGCGCCAATTTGCTGAAGAAAATCTACGATCAATACGTTTCGTTCCTCCAAGCGCCGGTCTCGAAAGAAGGAACATTCGAATTCAAGAACGTGCCGGCAGGCTCTTACCAGATCATGGCAACCTCCGACTCAGGGTCCGGCGCATCCAGTTGGAACGTCAGCCAGGACGCGGAGGTCGGCGCCTCCGACCTCGAAGTTACATTGCGGCCGCGATCCATGGGCGCGATGGCGGGCCATGTCCTGTTCGAGGGCGAACCTGCTCCCTCGACAACCGGCCTGTTTATCATGGTCCGCAACGACAAAGGAAATTCGGCCCGAATCCAGGTAGATCCGGAGGGCAATTTTTCATTGAGTCGCATTTTGCCCGGCCGCTATGAAGTGTCGGCGGCCTCAGCCGAATACGTCGCCTCTTATTTTGCTGGACCCAGTGGCGAGCATTTGCCGCTCTCGCTCGAAATCGCATCCGGAGAAACGATTCATCGCGATCTCATGCTGACCAAAGCCGTGTCCGTGATCGAAGGCACGGTGGAAAAAGCCGCAATGCCGCAAGTGGGAGCCTTCGTTCTCTTAATGCCCAAAAATCCGTCCCAGCGATGGGCCTATCGCTTCGATCAAACCGATAGTGACGGGTCATTTCATCTCGCAACCATTCCGGCGGGCGATTACTTCCTGATCGCTCTCAGCGATGGCGCCGATGTTGCATATCGCGATGCCAAGGTAGCGGCGCAGTTGGCAAAGGCCGCCAAGCCGGTCCACGTTGACGCCGGCGATCATCTCAATCTGAAAGTCGACATTCTGCCCCAATAGCTCCAAATAGCCATCCCCCAGTACTCGCAACCCATTGAATTATTGAGTAATTCTGCTAGCCTGGAAGGAGCCGCATGCCGGAAACCACTTTCACATTAAACGGCCATCCGACTACGGTGTCCTACGAGCCGGGCATGGACTTTCTCGAAGTCCTGCGCGAAGAGTGCAAAATCGTTTCCCCGAAAAATGGCTGCGCTCCGGAAGGCGCCTGCGGATGTTGCGCCGTTCTAGTTGACGGCCAACCAGTGCTCGCCTGCCTGCGTAAACCGGAACACATGGCCGGCCATGACGTAGTGACGCTCGAAGGCGTGCCGGAAGACATGCGTCGTGTTTTGGGCGAGGCATTTTTGCTCGAGGGCGCGGTCCAGTGCGGCTTCTGCATCCCGGGCATCGTGATTCGCGCTTCGGGATTGCTGCAGCACGGCCGCGCGCAGGATCGCGAAGCGGTGGCAAAATCCTTGGACGCGCATCTTTGCCGCTGCACGGGCTACGCGCGCATCGTGGACGCCATCCAGACCGCGGGCGAGGCCTGGTGCGCAGGGCAGAGCAGCTCCCAAGCGAACGAGCCGCGGCGGCATTCTTACTTTGGCGAAGAATTCGGCCTCACCCGAACCACAAAGAACGGTCACAAGGGCAACGGAATCGGCCAATCGCCCTCGCGATATCTGGGCCTCGAACAGGCGCTGGGCGAAAAACCTTTCGTCGACGACATGCGCGTGCCGGGAATGCTGCACGCCGCGCCGTTGCTGAGTCCGCACCCGCGCGCGAAGGTTCTGGCGATCGATACTTCGGCCAGCGCAGGCCATGCCGGGCGTGGAACGGATTTTCACCGCGTGCGACGTTCCTGGGCAGCGCGGCACGGGTCTCGCGATTCCCGACTTGCCGATCTTCGTCGCCGTCGGCGAAACCACTTGCTGCGTCGGCGACATTCTCGCTCTCGTCGTGGCGGACACGCTGTTCCACGCTCGCCAGGCCGCGGACAAAATCAAAGTCGATTACGAAGTGCTTCAGCCGGTGACCGACCCGTTTCGCGGCCATGCGAACCCGACGCGCCGCAAGTACACGCGCCCGGCAATCTGCACGTGCATCCGAATCTGCTGGACACCACCGCGTTTTCGCGCGGCGATGTGGATGCCGCGCTCGCTCGTTCGGCGCACGTCATCGAGCAGACATTCCAGCACGCAGCCCGTGGAGCCGGCTTTTCTCGAACCCGAAGCCTGCCTGGCGATCCCGCAGGGAAAAGGCGTGAAAGTTTTTTCGCAGAGCCAGGGCTCGACGTTCGATCAAAACCAGATCGCCCGCACGTTGAACATCCCCGCCGAAGAAGTGGAGATCGCGCTGGCGTCCAGCGGCGGCGCGTTTGGCGCGAAGGAAGAACTTTCCATCCAGGCGCAAACGGCGCTGGCGGCGCATCTGCTCGGGCGGCCCGTGAAGACCGTTCTCACGCGCAAGCAATCCACGCAGCTTCATCCCAAGCGCCATCCCATGACGCTGCAGCTACACGGTGGGCGCCGACGCCGAAGGCCATCTGCTGGCGGTGCGCGTTCGCATCGTGGGCGACGTGGGAGGCTACGCCGGCACCAGCGCAAAATGCCTGCTGCGCGCCGCCTGTCACTCCTGCGGCCCCTATCGCGTGCCCAACGTGGATGCCGAAGCCAAGGCCGTCTTCACCAACAATCCCACCAGCGGCGCCATGCGCGGCTTCGGCACCAACCAGGCGCATTTCGCCATGGAAGGCATCATGGATATACTCGCCGAGCGAGTGGGCATGGATGGCTAGGACATTCGCGAGCGCAATATCCTCGAATCCGGGCGATGCTTTCGCCACCGGTCAGATCATGCGGCGAAAGCGTCGCGGGGCTGCGGCACAGTCTGGAAGCGGTCAAGAGACATTTACAAGAGCGCCAAATACGCCGGCATCGGCTGCGGCATCAAGAGCACCGGCATCGGAAACGGCACCATCGATAGCGGACACGCGGCCATTCGCGTACTTGAAGGCGGACGTCTGGATGTCCAAACCGGCTATACGGAAATGGGCCAGGGCCTGTTCACCACCATCCGCCAGGCGGTGTGCGAAGAGACCGGTCTGCCTCCGGAGATCATGGAAGTCCGGTGGGACAAAGCGCTGGGCGCCAAGTGCGGGGAAACCTGGGCCTCGCGCGCCACTACGCTCAGTTGCGCCGCCGCACAGCGGGCAGCGGTCCAGCTAGCCCAGGATCTAAAAAATTCAACGCTCGATCAACTCGTCGGCCGCGAATACACGGGCGACTACGTTTGCAATTTCACCACCAAGCCGGGCACGCCCGAAGCGCTCACGAATCCCACCACGCACATGACGTTCAGCTACGCCACGCAGGTAGTGATCCTGAACGATGCCGGCCGCATCGAGCGCGTAGTGGCTGCGCATGACGTGGGCCGCGCCATCAATCCCAAGGGCTGCGCCGGCCAGGTAGAAGGCGGCGTTCACATGGGATTGGGCTACGCGCTGTCTGAAAATTTCACCAGCACAAACGCCCAGCCCGATTCGCTGCTGCTCCGCGATTGCGGCATCCTGAAGGCCAAGGATACGCCGCCCATCGATGTCATCCTGATCGAAGTTCCCGATGAAGTGGGCGGCTACGGAGCCAAGGGCGCAGGAGAAATCGGATTGGTGCCAACCGCCGGAGCTGTCGCGGGCGCGCTGTACTCCTACGACGGAATTCGCCGCTTCAGTTTGCCGATGGACGATGCGCCCGCCGCGCAGCCGTCGGTGCCGAAATCGCGCCGGCGCCTAGAACCCGTATAGCCGCGCGGGGTTCTCCACTAAAATCTTTTTGCGCACCATCGCGTCCGGCGTCCAAATCGGAAGAAGATTGAGCAGACGTGCATCATCCACCTGAAACAGCGGCGTGATCTCTGTCACGGGATGGCCGGCCAGCGGGGCCGGACTGGGATGCGGCCAATCGCTGCCCCAAATGACGCGATCCGCATTGGCTGCGATCAGCATCTCGGCCAGCGGCTTCACGTCTGCAAAGTCGGGCTGCGTGGACGAACGATAAGCTCCGGAGATTTTGACGTATGCCTTGCCGGATTTGATCAGCCCCACCAGATCGGCGAAGCCCGGCTGATCCACGCCCAGGGCGGCTTGAGCGCCTCCGAAATGATCGAACACCACCGGCACGGCTGAAGCGCGAACCAGGTCCTGGATGGCGGAGATCACCGCCGGCGTGGTGTACATTTCGATGTGCCAATCGCGATGCTGCACCCGCTTCACCGCCGCCTGAAAACGCTGGCGCGCAATCGCGGGATTGATCTGGCCTGCAGTGGTGAGATTGATCCGGATAGCGCGAATTCCGCCGCGCGCCATCGCATCCAGATCGCTGTCCGGCGTTCCCTCGTCAATCACCGCCACGCCGCGGGCATTGGTGCCGCGCGCCTTGATTCCGAAAAGTGTCGCGGAATTGTCCGTCGCATAAATACTCGGGTTCACAATCACCACGCGCTGGATGTGAAGCGCGCGATGCAGTTCCGACATTTCGTCGGGCGAAGCGGACTCGGGAGTGTAAGTGCGCCCGGACCACAGAGGAAATCTCTGCCGATCGCCGAAAATGTGCGTGTGGCAATCGCAAGCCCCCGCGGGCACATCGAAATTCACCGGCGTAGCGGGCTGTGCCGCTTTCGCAAAGCCCAGACGGGCGCGCAACACGGACGCCGCGGCCATGGCGGCCAGGAACGAATCGCGGCGCGTCATCTTGATCGCTAACCTACGCGGCTCGCCGGCCGCCCGAAGTAAAAGCTCCGCGATGTCTGGCCGTCCCATCCAGCGTTGCAATGAGCCACCGACCAGCGCTCCACCTTGCGCGGCTCCAGCACCGGCTTGCCCAGCGCGGGGCACGAAAGACAGTAGGTGGCGGCGTGCGTTCCCACCCAGATGAGGTTACGGTCCCACTCCACGAAAACGTTTTCCGTCGATCCGCGCCACCAGCTTTCGTAATTGTCGATTTCGCCTTCGTGCGGCGGAACGAAATATCCAACCTCCTTGGGCGCCGTCGGATTGGACAGATCGAAGACGCGGATGCCGGCGTTAAACCAGGTGATCGCCATAATCTCAGGACGCGAAGCCCCGGGTGCGATCCAGCACTGCGTATTGTGCGAGCCAAAGCGGCCGCGCGCAAAGCAGAAATCGGAATACGGAGCGTCGGGTGGCGCCGCCGGCCGGGGAAAGAACCCGATAATCTTCGGATTTCGCGGATCCTTCACATCCACGACGTAAGGCGTGTGATACACCTCGCGGCAATCCGCTTCCAGAGCCTCATGCGTCGCCACGATCAAATTCTGCAAACGCGGGTGGGCTGCGTCGGAGATTACCGGATAGCAAGTGTGGAACGGAATAGTGCCCAGTGCGTTGAATTCGTACTGCACCTTGCCGAGCGGCGTAGGCCTGGTGATGTCGCTCAGGTCCATCACGTACATTCCGAATGCACCGAATCCGCCATAACCAAGCTTGCCGCCCTCCTCCACGCGTTTGGGAACGCTGAGCGCGCCATGATTGCCGGTCCATGAAGTATGGTCTCCAGCGAAAATGTATTTCTTGTACTCCGCTTCTTCACCAAGGCGCTGGCCCGGAACCCACCAGCGCGAGACTTCCTTCACCTTTCCTGGATCCGACATGTCGACAATCATGATCGCGTTGCTGAATGGCCGCTGGTGATTTTCCAACCGCAGTTGATCGTCCCAGCCGCAATCCAGATACGCGTACTTGCCACCGTCGTAAAAATTGTGGTGCGTGCCGTTGCCCTTCTCGCCAGTGTTGAACTCTTCCAGCAGCTCGGGCTTGTTGGGATCGGTGATGTCGTAATTACGTATCCCGCGCAGTCCTTTGAAATTCACGGAGCGATCGCGCAGTTCTTTGTCATACGCACCGTGCGGAAACTCAGGCGTGGCCGAAGTCAGTGGAGCGGCGGCGGTACACATCATGATCCACTTCTTCAGATCCGTCTTGAACACCACCGCGCCGTTGCCCTTGACGACGCCTTTATTGAGCACCACGGGCCTGGTCGGTTCGCTGACATCGACGAATCCTCCATTCGCGGGAAGCAGCCGCTGCTTGCCTTTGGCCCACATCGCCATCAAGGGCTCGCCGCCGCTGATGGTGGATCCCGGCAACATCGCGTGCATCTCCATGTTGTGGATGTACGATTTCCGGTCCAGAAAATTGAGCGCACCCAGAGCCAGCGGAAATGGCGGCGTGCCACCGTCGGGCGTCAGCCCGGTCACCTGCGCTTTGGCGGCGAGCGATCCGGCCAAACCTGCGGCGGCCGCACCCAACAGAGATCGCCGCGTTAGTGTTTCAGACATGATCGCCTCCTACGGGCGAGCGGGCGGCGGCGGCAACTTCTCCGCCAGCGGAGGTTGCGGGCCCACTACACTCGTCAACGCGGCATAGGCGCACTCTTCGTCCTGGTTCGATCCGCCCACCCCGATGGAGCCGATCATCTGGTCGTCCACCATGATGGGAAGTCCGCCCGACGTGGGAAACACGCCAATGTTCGACCAGCGCAACTGCAGCGGCAGGTTGTTCGCCACCATATTGGCGCGGGCGTGCGTGGAATCCCTGGTGTAGAGCACGCTCTTGGCTTTCAGCAACGCAGTCTCAACGTTGATCGGAACTTGGCCGTCCATCCGATGCGCGTGCACAATCTGTCCGGTAGGGCTCAGCACGAACACGCTGACCGCGATGTTATGTTCCTTGGCAAAGGCCACGCAAGCCTGTGTGATCTTTTCAGCCGTGTCGGCTGAGATCTCGCTTTTGGTCTTAGCCTTCTTGGCTGCCTCGCCCGAGACCACAAACTTGTCGATATTCTGGGCCGAAGCAGCTCCGGCCAACACTACCAGCGCCGCCGCAAAGATTCTCATTTGCCTCATGATCTTCTCCTTTTTCTATTTGAACTACTGCGCTGCCGTGTAAGCTGCAATCGCGAGGATGTCATCGGCCGTCAGATTCGCAACCACCTTCTTCATCAGCGCCGCTGACACGCCGTGGTTGGTGCCGGTCTGAAATGCATAGAGCTGGCGCGCCACGTACGCCGGATGCAGTCCCGCGATGCGGGGCACGTCGCCCAAGCCCTCCAGCGAATCGCCATGACAAATCGCGCAAGAAATGGTTTTGTTCGCTCCGGTCTTCACTAACGCCGCGCCTTTCGCCACGCTGCCCACCGGAACATACGCGATGAAGCCGGAGTGCGGATCGCGGCTGGTGGCTCGCGCTACATCCTGGGGAAGTTCAATGATGCGATTGCCCAGCGCCTCCGTGCCGCCTCCTGGCAGCGGCAAACGCTGGCGGCCATGTACGCTGACGTAGCTCTTCGGCACGGTGTCGGTTTCGACAACTTTAATCCAACCACCCGGCTTGAGTGCCGCGAACCATTCCGCGGCTTGCCGCACATCTTCATCCGACATTCCCTTGGCAATCGCATTCATGCGCGCCGGATCGATGCGCGTGCCGTTCTTGAAATCGGCCATGGTGCGCACGATGTAATCCACCGAAAGCCCCGCCAGATCGGCCGATTCCTGATGCCCGTGTCCCGACATCAAGTGGCAAGCGCCGCAGGCCAGCGCCGCGCCCTTGCCATGCTGAACGATGGATGGCGCTGCTCCATGCTCGTCGGGAAACCAAACCGGCGGATTCAACAGATCGTCGATCTGCGCCGCCGTGTATTCCTTGGCGCTGCCCGGCACGTGAATCGGTCCGCTCTCTTCGGTCGCCGGCGGCTGTTGCTTATCGGGCGTGAGGAAGGCCCAATCGGGGCGACTTGTCTGTGCGCTCAACGTGAACGCCGTGGCCAGAACCGCCAGCGCCAGATATTTCGACATGGAACGCCTCCTTACGCCGGGACTGCTTGTACGCCGATTTTGTTAGGAAGCACCTTCGCCACCACCGAACGAAATTCAGCGTCGGTCAACAGGCGCTTGTGCTCCAGAGAAAATTCCTTGACGCCCGCCACAACCTGCATCGCTTCCTCGTCGTTCACCTGAATGCCGAGGTCCTTGAGCGCGGCTTTGATAGAATCGATCCCGCTGCCTTTGCCGAGCACCACCTTCGCGGGCGGCTGTCCGACCAGGTCCCAGTGGAACGGAAAAAGCTGAGTAGGACGATCCTGCCCGCAGTTCTGCCACCAGCTCGCGATGATGCCGGATTCGATCTGGAACAGTTGTTCGCCCACCACCGGCCGGTTGCTCGCCACGCGATGCCCCGAAAGCTGTTCCACCAGCCGCGCCAGCCCGTAAAGTTTGCCGTATCTCAATCCCGTATCGATTCCATACAGCGTGAGCAGCGCCATGGCCGTCTCTTCCATCGGCACGTTGCCCGCGCGTTCGCCCAAGCCGAGCACGGTAGAGTGCACCACTTCCACGCCTTCTGCCAGCGCCATGATCGTGTTCGCGATTCCCATTCCGAAATCCATGTGGAAGTGCGCTTCCAGCCGTTTGTTCACGCGCTTCTTCACTTCACGCACCAGATACTGCATGGCGTGCGGCGACACCACCCCGAAAGTATCTACCAGCGCCAGCGCATCCATGTGTCCTTCATTGCCCACGCGCAGAATCAGATCCAACACCCATTTCATGTCGGCGCGGCTGAAGTCGATCGGGAAGAAAACAATTTCCAACCCTTGCGAATGCGCATAGGCCGTCGATTCGATCGAAAGATCGATCGCTTTCTCCAGCGGCCATTTATAGGCGTATTCGATGATGTGCGTGCTGGACGGCACTTCCATCACGATGCCCGACACTCCGCAATCCACGGCGCGCTTGACATCGTCCACCATGCAGCGCGAAAAAGCAAAAATCTGCGGACCCAGATTGCGCTTGACGATTTCCTTAATCGCGGAAGTGTCGCTCGGCGACACCACCGGCATCCCCGCTTCAATGCGATGAACGCCCGCTTCGGCCAGAGCCTCGGCAATGCGGATTTTATCGTCCTTGGTGAAAATGACACCGGTCTGCTGCTCGCCATCGCGCAGCGTGATGTCGTGAAACTTGATCTGCTTTGGGAAATGGAGCTGATCGCGCACCGCGCTCTCAAAGTTCCACGGACTAACGAACCATTGATCTGTCTTCCACGGTTCTTGCGACATAATGAATTCCTCCAGATTTTATCTACATGGCCTGCGCGGTCTTCAACACGTCAGGATTCACCGGATTTCGAGGCGCCTGCCCACTCAGGACGCGGACCACCTCTTCGGCGGCTTTGGTCTGCAAATCGACTAATGATTCCTCGGAATAGAAACTGGTATGCGGAGTCACGATCACGTTCTCGCGGCCGAACAAGGGCGATCCAGACGGCGGTTCCTGTTCCATCACATCCAAAGCAGCTCCCGCCAGGTGGCCTTGATCCAAAGCGCTCGCGAGCGCCGCTTCATCGATGATAGGTCCGCGCGCAGTGTTGATCAGGTAAGCCGTCGGCTTCATTCGCGGGAAAACATCGGCGTTGAACAAGTGGCGCGTGGCGGGCAGGAGCGGCGCGTGAATGGAAATGTAATCGGAGACTTTCAGCAATTCTTCAAATTCCACCTGCTCCACGCCGGCACGCCCGGCCACTTCTTTCGAAACGTAAGGATCGTAAGTCAACACCCGAATGCCAAACGCTTGCGCTTTGGGCGCCACCAGCTGCGGGATCTGCCCGAATGCGACCAACCCCAGAACCGTTCCACGCAGCCGATGAATCGGAACCACCGCGCGCATTTCCCAGCGTCCCGCATGCGTGCGCGCATTCGACGCCGGAATCTTGCGAACCAGCGCTAGCAGCAATGCCATGGTGTGATCGGAAACTTCGTCCAGGCAATAGTCGGGAACCCTGGTGACCACGATGCCCGCCTGCGTTGCCGTTGGTATATCGACGTTGTCTACGCCAATACCGAAGCGTGCGATCACGCGGCAGCGCGTCATTTGCGGAATCATTTCGGCGGTCACCTTGGCATAGGTGGCAAGCACCGCATCGGCGTCGCGAGCCACTTCTAAAATCCCTTCCCTCGTGGGTTCTTTCGCCAGCCGGATTTCCGCTCCGATTTTCGCCAGTACGGCGGCGGCCGGATCGAGATTCGGAAACACGGAGTCGGTGACGGCAACAAGTTTGGCGGGCATCAGTTCATCCACCTCACCACGCCAGCCACTCCATCCACCGCCACGGTGGAACCATCCGGAATCCGTTGCGTCGCGTCCAGCACTCCCAGCACCATCGGAATCCCGCGCTCGCGTGCCAGTGAAGCCATGTGCGAAGTGCTGCCGCCGCGCTCGGCCACCACGCCGGCCACGCGAGTAAGGATATGGCTCAGCGCGGGTCCCGCCACTCTCGTCACCAGAACATCCCCGGGCGCCACGCGCGAAAGTTCGCACTCGCACTGAATCACACACGCGCGGCCTTCGCCCCAGCCCACGCCCGCGGCATGCCCATTCAATCGTGGACGATGCAGCCACACTGCATCGGGCGTAGTAGCCGCCTGCGTGTGCAGCGGACGGGCCTGCAGTAATTGAAATCCCGAATCGTCCAAGGCCCATTCGATTTCCACCGGCATGCCCATCACTTCTTCAACGCGCCGTAGCAAGCCCGCTAGTTCGACAGCCCGCGATTCCGTCAGGCACGGCTCGGAAACCATTTCCACAGGAACCGCGCGCGTGTGGATGCAACCAACTTCATGATCCTTGCGGCCGGGCGTAATGCTAACCAGAGCGCCGTCACGCGTCAGCTCATAACGATCCGGCGTCACCTCGCCTTGCGCGATCGCCGATCCCAGCCCCCAAGTCGCACTCAGGATCATGGTCTGTTCGGCGGATTCGCTCAACCCGCCGCCCGACGCTCGCGCCGCAACCAGCGGTTGTACCAAAATTCCCATCCCGGTATCGGCCGGATCGATATCGTGCGTCGCCATGTAGCGCAGCGCGCGCGTAGCCCACAAAGCCCCCCAGCAAGCGCGAATCGCGGTGACAAAATCCGCCTCGCTCTCGATCCCCAGGAAACTTTCGAACTGGCCGGCAAAGCTGGATCCAAATCGATCTTCCACCAGCGCCGACGATCTGACAACGATGGGAGCTTTCAGCGTGCGCCACGCCGTAAGCAGCGGATCAAGCACCTCAGGCGCGATCGGCTGATCCAGCAAACCCAGCTTCATCATCAAGGCATGCCGCCGCGCCTGCGCGCCATCTAGCGCCGCGAAAACCCCGCGCGCGTCCGCCTCCAGGCCGAGCGCCCGGACTTGCGAGCGATAAGCTTCCGCATCCACGCAAAAGCCGCCGGGAGTGGGCAAGCCCGCCTGGGCCAAGCGCGCCAAATTCGCCGCCTTGGGTCCGAAACGGCGCCCATCGGTGGCTTCGCGCGATGTGACTGGAACGATCATGATTATGTACCCGGACGCTTCCCGTAATCGGAGTACCCCGGCATCGGATCCACCACCGTGATCTGCTCCACGGGAAAATTCGAAACAATCTCCACGCTGTCTTTGTGCACAATGAGCATTTCCTCAATGCGCACGCCCCACTGATACGGCTTGCCGTGCTGCGTCTCCAGCGCAAACACCATGCCTTCCTTAATCTCAATGGGATGATCCAGCGACCAGATCCGCGAAATCACCGGCTGATCGTACTGCGCCAGTCCCAGCCCATGCCCCCACAAATTCGCCGCCGCTTGATCTTCCTCTTCGTAACCCCACGCCTCTTTCGCCGAAGGCCACTTCGACGCGATATCCCGCGTGGTCGCCCCCACCTTCACGGCCTTGATCGAGTCATACAGCCACTTCAGCGCCGTGGCGTAATAATCTTTCTGTTCTTGATTCGGCTCGCGCCCCACCATGTATGTCCGGTAGTAACACGATTTGTAGCCGTTCCATGTAAGCGCGGCCAGATCCATGAACACCATATCGCCGGGCTTGATAATGCGATCCGAAAAATTGCGCCAGTTCGGCCAGGTATTCAGGCCGGACGATACAATCACGTCCTCCACATCTTCCATCCCCGGAATGTTGTAGAGAAACTCCATGATATGCGCGGTAAGCTGGTTCTCCGTCAACCCAGGCTTCAGGAATTTCATAAATTCCCAATGCGCCGCGTCGCCGATAGCGCCCACGATCCGCATGCATTCGTGTTCGTCCTGGTTCTTCACGGCGCGCGCTTCCATCATGGGCGTCATGCCATCGGCCCACTCGATCTTGGAATCCTGAAAAATCTTGATCATGTTGATGTCGATGAAATCGACACCCAGCTTCATGCCGTCCACGCCGCGCTTCTTCATCTCCTGCTGGATGGCTTTGGTGAATTTTCCCACCTGCTGCGTGGACGCCGATCCGGCCGCGCCCTTGATCCAGGCATACGAGTAGCGGATATTGTCCTTGGGAATCCACGGCGAATGCTTCTCGATGTGCATTCCGATATCGCCCTGTTCGAACAGCACCGGCGCATCATCGCCGCATAGCAGCGCGTAGCGCAAGCCCGGTTTCAGCCGATTCCATCCGGGAGTCAGTGTGCTCGTGACATAGCGAACGTTCTCGTCGTACATCAGCAGCAGCGCGCCCAGCCCATGCGCCTTCATCCGCTCGCGAGCGCGTTCCAGCCGGTATTTCCGCAGCCGGTCCCAATTGATGCGCTCCTGCCAATCCAACCCCACCGCACCGACGTTTGCCAAAGATATCCTCCAGTTAGAGAGCCTAGTTCATCAAAGACCGCGTGGCTCTGTCAACAACTCAAAAGGGCTAATTCTGGGCCTGCTTCAGTTCAATCCGCACTAATCGGAAAGGTTTATCACTGAGATTTTCGTCCTGATGCGCGGCGTCCGGCCCAACCCATCGGACCGTGCCGGCCTTGTAATGGCTCTCGGTCGTTTTGCCGCCGGCATGGTATTGCCGCATGTCCTGATCCGACAAATGCACCACCACCGACCAAGTCGCGGGATGCTTGTGCATTTTCAACTTCTCGTGCGGCCCCACGGTCAAGGCAATCGCCCTGACCCATTCGTTTTCCACCAGCACCCGATAATGCTCCGGATCTATGATGACAGCGTCAGTGCTCTCTTGTGGAAACGGTTTCGGATTCCGAGCAGGCTTCGGTTCAATTTGCAGGGCCGCGAATTGCCCTCCAGTGAGATTCTCCGATTTGTGAATGGTAGGCGCCGACCAGATGACCTCGCCCGCGTGGTTTTGAAAAGTCTTGACGCTCCCGTCGATATACGTGAGCTTGTTATTGCGATCCGTCAGAAAAACGATCACCGCGCCCGGAGCGGGATGCTGGTGCATGGGCATCGTTTCGTGCGGTCCCAGGTGTTCCTGAAAAACTCGGACCCACTGGTTCTCCAGTTCCAAATGCGTGTGCGCCGGATCTGCAGCCAAAGGATCGGGCGCTTGCGCCGCTCGCGCCCCTATCGAAAAAAGTCCCCAACCCAGCATCAAAAACGCTTTGCTATATCGACGTGGCATGAGAAGATTCTAGACCATGAGCACGAATGAAAGTGCGCAATCGCTCCCGGCCGGCGTCATTGGTCTGGGGATTATGGGCGGCGCCTTCGCCCGGCATCTTGCCGCGGCGGGTGTGCGCACCTCGGGCTATGACGTGCTCTCATCAGCCCTGGATGCCTTCAGCGCACACGGTGGTCATGCCTGTTCATCGGCCTGCCAGTTAGGGGCCGAAGCCGATATCGTGATCACGTCGCTGCCCCACTCCGCCGCACTCGGTGACGCGCTGTTCGGAGCAGACGGACTGGTGGCCGCCGGACGAACCGGCCTTTTGGTTGTCGAAACCAGCACGCTCGCCCTCGAAGACAAACTTCGCGTGCGCTCTCGGCTTGCCGATGCGGACATCCGGATGCTGGATGCGCCCATCAGTGGCACTGGCCCGCAAGCGCAAACCAAAGATATCGCGATTTTCGCCAGCGGCGACCCGGCCGACTTCGAGAGCGCGCGCCACGTGCTCTCCCACTTCGCGCGTTCGGTTCGATATGTTGGTCCCTTCGGCGCGGGATCGAAAATGAAATACATCGCGAACCTGCTGGTCGCCATCCACATCGCGGGCGCGGCCGAAGCCATCGTGCTCGGAGAAAAGGCCGGTCTGGATCCTTCCCTGCTGGTAGAAGTGCTCTCCGATAGCGCCGCTACTTCGCGCATGCTGGAAGTACGCGGCCCAAGCATGGCCGCCGCCAATTACGCGACGCCGATGATGAAGGTGGATGTGTTCCAAAAGGACCTGGACATCATCGCGAATTTCGCCAAACAATCCAAATGTCCCGTGCCATTGTTCGGCGCCAGCGTCCCGCTGTTCACCGCCGTCTCAGCACAGGGCATGGGGCTGCAAGATACCGCCGCCGTAGTTTCGGTTCTCCGCTTTCTCGCGGGGATGGAGGCAAAATGAAAATCGTAATCATAGGCGCGGGCGTGTTCACGCTTGCGCTACTCATCGCGCAGGCTCAGACCCAACCAAAGCCCGCGCTGGCCGAGCAGGCCTTCCAGAATGTCCGGGTATTGAAGGGCATTCCAGTGGATCAGTTCATGGCCACCATGGGTTTCTTCTCCGCCTCTCTAGGCGAAACCTGCACAGACTGCCATAGCGCGGAGAGCGGCGGCAACTGGGCCAGGTACGCCGACGACAATCCGCGCAAAAACACGGCGCGCGCCATGATCGGCATGATGAACGCCATCAACAAAACATATTTCGGCGGAAGACGCGAGATCACTTGTTACTCCTGCCATCGCGGCGTGGAGCGCCCGGACGTCACTCCGAATCTGGCGGATTTGTACGGGCCGCCCGCGCTGAAAGAACCCGACGAACTGCGCCAACCCCTCGGCAAAGCTTCTTCCGCGGATCAGATTCTCGACAAATACATCCAAGCTCTTGGCGGCGTCGATCGCTTAGCCAAGCTCACCAGTTTCGCGGCCAAGGGAACGTACCAGGGCTATCAGGACGAGAAGTATCCGGTGGATGTGTTCGCCCAGGCTCCGAACCGGATCAGCACCGTCGTTCACACTTCGGCCGGCGATAGCACCACCACATTCGACGGCAGCAGCGGTTGGATTGCGGGCCCGGCCACCGAGCGCCCGGTTGCCCTGCTCGAACTGACGGGAGGCGACCTCGCGGGGGCAAAGCTGGACGCCGCGCTGTGGTTTCCCACTCAAATCAGGCCAGCGCTCCAGCAATGGCGTCCGGCCTCTTCCGCGACAATCGACGGGCACGATACGCAAATGATTCAAGGAAGCGCCGACGGCCGCTATCCGGTGAACCTGTACTTCGACAGCAAGTCGGGATTGCTGGCGCGGGTGGTTCGCTACGACGAGTCGCCTGTGGGTTTGAACCCAACTCAGATCGATTTCGCCGACTATCGCGAAGTCGCCGGCGTGAAGTTGCCTTACCGCGTAATGGTGACGTGGTTGGATGGCAGATCCACCACGCAGTTCAGCGAGATCCAGGCGAACGTTTCCGTGGATGCCGCCAGATTCGCTAGGCCCGCGTCTAAGTAGCCGCGCTCTGCAGTCGGCGGTGCGATTCGCCGATAGAGAACCGTGAGCGATCCCTCCACTTTGGTTCTCTCCTTCCTGCTCGCGATCGTGGTCGGCTATTTTACCGGCCGCACCGTGGCTCTGCTGCATGGCGTCAGGCCCGATCGCGATTAGGGGCAGCGCAAAAAGGGGTTTGGCTACCGGCTCCCAAATCTGCAAACGCGCACTTCTGAACCGTGCGCGTAAGCAAGCGGTCTTCGCACTTTCGGAGAAAATGTTAAGCAATGCGCCGCAGCGCGTGATACACCAGCAAGACCACAACCGCGCCCGCCACCGCTAACAGGAGGGTCTGCAAATTGAGTCCGCTAACCCCGACGCCGCCAAATGTTTTGTATAACCACCCGCCGACGATGGCGCCGACAATCCCGAGAATAATGTCGAAGACCATCCCGTCGCCTCTCTGATTGACGAGTTTGCTGCCGACAAAACCCGCCACCAATCCCAAGACGATCCACGCAATATACGACATGGCCTTGGCCTCCCTGTCTCAGCTTCTGTTTTTCTGACGGCCCGTCCGCGTTTTCGTAAGTATACCCGAAACGAAGGAGAAATCGAACCCTCTCATCACCCCAAACATATCCGGCTTTCACGATTGGAATTCGTATCCCGGCTTCAGTTCACAGCGATAAAGTTTTGTTCCATCCGCCCCCGTCTGCAGAGTGCACTCGGCCCACTCCAAATGAAGCGCGGGGCCCAAGGGAAACACAATTTCGGCGCCATTGAGGTCGGCTTCAATACTCGGTCCCTCCGCGGTGGAGGGCAGCGTGAAACTCATGGATCGCCCATAGATGGCGGGGTAAGCATCGCGAATGGCGTCGCTCGGCAGGCTGCGAGTGACTTCCGCTTCCACCAGGAACGTCACGGTGTCGGACCAATTGCGCACCCGGACCGTGATCGTGCGGCCCGGCCGGGGAATCGCACCGGTTTCGATTTTGGTGAAAGGGCACGGCCCCGCGATGCAGGATACGCGCGCGTTATCGAACTGTTGCCCCGCGCCGGCGTCCATCGTGATGCCGCCCAGAGATGCTTTCCATTTGCCGTCGGGCGAACACGGAGGTGAGGCTCCGCACGGCACGTTGCCGATATTCGGCACGGTAAAGGTTTTGGCGGCGCTGCCCACATTGACGGGGAGCGAAGTTTTTTCCGCATACCTGACGCGTACGTCCTTGATGACAACTTCATGCGTGCCCGCGGGAGCCGCTGCCTGCGTTGCAACAGAGCTCATGCGCAGCACGTACAATTCGCCACCCATGACGGCTGTGATCTTCATCGGCAGATAGCCGGGATGCCGCAACGCAATCGATACGTATTGTTCGCCCCAACCGCCGTGAGACAGTTCGATATGGAATAGCCCGGACGAATCGGATTCGCCCGTCGCCGTCCGTTCGCCTTCAGTTGCCGTTATCTTCACATTTGGGATCGGCAGTTGTTTCTTTGGGTCCGGATCTTGCCGGAGAACTACTCCGCTTAAAGTGATACTGGCCCGCCGCAGTTTCACAATGGGCACCACGGCGACGACGCCCAGCGCTACCGCTAGCGCGGCCCACATCCCGACTGTGCGCCCTTTCATTCGCATCCGTCGACTTCAGGATACCGGCGAAACGCTTTACATTGAAAATAGTGATGATCACGCGCCGCACGGTTCTCCAAGGAATGGCCGCCGCGATTGCGTCTACACCATCGTTGGCGGCAGCCCCGATCGCCGCCCCTGGCGCGGCTCTTTCACCGCCAGACGACGGACTTCTCGATGAGATCGAGAAAGCCTGCTTTCTCTATTTCTGGGAGCAGGGCCATCCCGACACCGGTTTGGTGAAGGACCGCTCCAAAGCCAACAGCTCCGACAGCGGCATCGTGGCCAGCATCGCAGCCACGGGCTTCGGGCTGACGGCGCTTTCCATCGGCGAGAAACGCGGCTGGGTATCCTACGACCAGGCACGCGACCGTGTGGTCGCAACTCTCAACTTCCTGGCACGCAAGATGCCCACCCACCGCGGTTTCTTTTTTCATTGGGCCAACATTACCACGGGCGAAAGAATCTGGGACGCCGAAGCGTCCTCGGTCGATACCGCGCTTCTTCTGTGCGGTGTCCTTACCGCCCGGCAGCATTTCCGATATCCGGAAATCATGCGTCTGGCCTACGAAATTTTCGCACGCGTGGATTGGACCTGGCTATCGGAAGATACGATTTTGCTGCCGCATGGCTGGACGCCGGAGTTCGGATTCTTGCCTTATCGCTGGGATTATTACAGCGAATTGATGATGATTTACCTGCTAGGCCTGGGATCCACATCTCATCCCCTGCCCCCCGATGCCTGGAATGCCTGGAAGCGCACCACGTTTGAATACGATGGCCTGAAATATATCGGCTCTTATGCGCCCCTTTTCGTGCATCAATACTCCCAGGCCTGGTTCGATTTTAGAAACAAGCGGGATCGTTACGCGGATTATTTCAAGAACTCTGCGATCGCCACCGAGGCGCATCGCCTGTTCTGCCTGGAATTGAGCAAACAGTTTCCGGACTACAGCGACGATTTGTGGGGCATCACGGCGTCGGATTCCAAGAACGGTTATGTGGTATGGGGCGGCCCGCCAGAGATCGGCCCGATCGACGGCACCGTCGTGCCCAGCGCCGCTGCAGGGTCCCTGCCGTTTCTTCCGCAAGCCACGCTGCGAGTACTGAAGAACATCCGAACGCGCTACGGGGCGCACGCCTGGAGCCGCTATGGATTCATCAATGCGTTTAATCCGCTGAACAGTTGGTATGACACCGATGTAATTGGAATCGATACCGGCATAACCATGCTGATGGCCGAGAATCTGCGCACCGGATTCGTGTGGGAGACGTTCATGAAGAATCCCGAGGCGCAGCGCGGCCTCCAGCGCGCCGGATTCATGAATTACTAGGCCAGCACAGCGACAAACCATCGGCCCGCATGCAGCGTCCGGCCCGTTCCGATCTCGGCCGTAAGGCCTTCCGGCGTGAAGTACCGCTTGTAAACCACGTGGCGCGATCCGTCATTGAGCACGCGCTCCTGATATTCTTCCGCCGGCACATCCTCGCGTTGAGCCGCATCGAAAATCAACATCGATTTCGAAACCCGGCGCGCCTCAGCTAAGAATGCGCGGCGAGCGGGCACATCCAGATGACCGTAAAAGTGGCCGATTATCAAACAGTCGAATTGCTTCCGCCGGAATGGAAGTTCGAGTGCATCGCCGCGAACGAACGCCGCGCGTGGCGCTCTTTGGCGTGCGATCGCCAGCATGGACGGGCTCTGGTCCAGTGCGATAACACTCCCGGGCAAGCTTGCGGTGAAGAAGCCGGTGCCGCACGCAACATCCAGGAACGAACCGAAAGCGAGCGAGGCCAGCATGGATTTCACATTCGCGATTTCTTCCGTCCATCCAGGACGCACTCGCCCCTGGAACTTCCCCTGGCCGAGATACCAATCGTCGTACTCCCCGGCTCGCCGGTCATAGTAAGCGCGCTCAGCCTCAGTCATCCGCGGCCCCCCATTGACGCTCGGTTCTCATTAGTATATATTCTGTCAAGAATCGCATGAAGAAGCCACTGTCCCCGGAGCGTTTTCTCCCACTGAAGCCGCACTGGTTTCACGTTCTCTTGTCTCTTTCCGATCAGGACCAGCATGGCTACGCCATCATGCAGGACGTGCTGGAGCGAACCGGCGGTAAAGTCCGGCTCTGGCCACCTACCCTCTATGGAACCATCAAACGGCTAATGGATGAGGACCTCATCGAGCCATCGGGCTCCAGGCCGGCCGCGGAATTGGACGATTCGCGCCGCCGTTATTACCGTCTGACCAGCTTGGGACGCCGGGTTCTCGCGGCCGAATGCGCGCGCTTGGAGGATCTCATCCGGGCCGTGCATGCCCGCGGCGGAGTTCGCGAAAGGAGGGCTTGAATGCTCGAAGCGCGCGCTCTCACGAAATATTACAACCACACCGTCGCGGTCCGGAACGTCAGCTTCACTATCCAGCCCGGCGAAATCCTGGGATATCTCGGATCGAATGGAGCCGGAAAAAGCACTACAGTGAAGATGCTCACCGGCATGCTCGAGCCTTCCTCCGGCCAAATCTTTTACCAGGGCCGCAGCGTGCATGACGATTTCACCGCCTTCCAGCGCCGCATCGGCTACGTGCCTGAGGAAGCGCACCTCTATCCGCATCTCACCGGCCGTGAGTACCTGCAGTTGATCGGGCGATTACGTGGGATGCCGCGCTGTATCCTCGAACCCAAAATGGACCAGTTCCTGCAGCTGTTCTCGCTCTGGGACGACCGTCACGCGCCGCTGTCCTCGTATTCCAAGGGCATGCGCCAGAAGGTGCTGCTCTCGGCCGCGCTGCTCCACAATCCCGACGTTCTCATTCTGGACGAACCGTTCTCCGGTCTCGACGTGACGTCCGCGCTAGCGCTGCGCAGCCTGCTGCGCATGCTCGCGGATCAAGGCAAGACCATTCTATTCAGCTCCCATGTGCTCGAAGTGGTGGAGAAAGTCTGCACCAAGGTCTTGATCCTTCGCAAAGGCGAGGTGGTGGCCTATGACTCCATCGATCATCTGCAAGAGCTGATGAGCCAGCCCGACCTGGAAGGCGTGTTCGCCCAACTTACCCAGGTAGAAAACACCGAAGCGCTGGCTGGACAACTTCTAGAAGCGACGATTGCAGGAGAACCTCCGCCCGATTCGCCCGCACCCAAGTTGCGCCTGTATCGAAGCCTTTACCGAACCGCGGCCCGCGCGTTCCCTCACGAATTTCGAACCGAATTCGGCGAAGACTTGCAGCAGGTAACCGATACCGCGATCGAGCCCATCTGGCGGCGTCACGGTCCGCTCGGATTAGCGCGTTTGCTCCTCGATATCGCGATTCGCGCACCGGCCGAGCATTTCGCGGAGTTTCGGCAAGATGTGCGATACGGGTTGCGCGCACTGGCCGCCTCGCCCGGTTTCACCGCGGTAGCGTTGCTATCCCTGAGCCTGGTATCTGCATCGCCACCTGCGCGTTCAGCGAGATGAATGGAATGGCGCTGCGAACTATTCCCGGCGTTCAGAATCCCAGTGAATTGGTGGCGCTGCAACGCCCCACTTCCTACCCCAACTACCGGCGCTATCGCGAACAAAGCGACCTGTTCGCTTCCACCATGGCGTACGCTGCTCCGGTGCCGTTTGCCGTTTCGTTGGGCAATAAAACGGATCGGATTTGGGGGCACCTGGTCAGCGCTTCGTACTTCTCCACCCTCGGAGCGCAGCCGGCGCTCGGCCGGTTCTTTGATGGGCGCCAGGACGTGCCGGGGCAGTCGCCCGTAATCGTGGTGAGTTATCGATTCTGGCGCGATCGCCTGGCGGCAGATCCGCAGGTGACCGGCAGAACTCTGCGCATCAACAACCGGCCCGCTACCGTGATCGGCGTGGCCGCCAATGATTTTTTGGGCGCATCTCCTTTTCTGTTTGCGGCGGATCTGTGGATGCCTGTCGAGGCGGCCTCGGGCGTTGCACCGGAATTAGCCGGCAATGCACTGGAACGGCCGGACCTCGCGATGTTTTTCATGGTGGGACGTTCGAAGCCCGGCGTCGCGTTGGCGCGCGCCGAAGCGGAACTGGATACCGTGGCCCAGCAGCTGGACAGCACCCGGAAACATCGGCGACTACTCCTGGTGGAAGGAGGCAAATTGTTTCCTCTCCGCAAACAGGATGTGCCGTTCTTCACTTCGTTCCTCAGCGTCATGGCCGGCTTGATCATGCTGATCGCCTGCGCCAACGTCGCGAACATGTTGCTGGCGCGCGCCGCGGGCCGCCGCAGGGAGATCGCCGTTCGGCTCGCGCTCGGTGCCAGCCGCGCCCGGTTGATTCGCCAACTGCTGACGGAAAGCATGCTGCTGGCGTTAGCTGCGGGCGTGGCCGGATTTCTTGCCTCTACGTGGCTGATGTCGGTGAGCTCCCGCGTAGCCTTGCCCTTTCCCATGCCGGTTACGTTTGACTTCCGAACTGACGCGCACGTTCTGATGATGACGCTCGCCCTTTCTTTATTTACCGGACTTCTCTTCGGCCTTGCGCCCGCTTTGCAGGCCACGCGCGCCGATCTCGCGCCCGCTTTGAAACAGGGCGGCGATCTCATGTTGCGATCTCATCGCCGCTTTATGTTTCGCAATTTACTGATCGTGGGACAAGTGGCGGCTTCGCTCACGCTACTGGTTGTTCTCGGTTTTCTGTCGCTCGGAATCCAAACCACGCTGGGCATCCAAGCCGGATTCAATCCCAAGAACCTGTCCTCCATCGCGCTCGATCCGGTTCGTGATGGATATTCGGGAGCGCAAGCGGAGGCCTTCTGCGAAAAGCTGCTGGAGCGCATGAAAACTCTTCCATCGGTGACGGCGGCCACTCTCACCGAAACCGTACCGGTCTCGATGCCGGGTACGGGCGTGACGGTTTTCACGCTCCCTGCCATCCAGCATGTGGTCGGCAAAGATTATTTCGAAACCACCGGCATTCCCATCGTGGCGGGCCGCCCGTTCCGCCGGCAAGACGAGGCCGAACATTCGACGGCCGCGATCGTCAGCGGAGCTTTAGCGCGCCAGTTGTGGCAGGGCGGCGACGCGGTGGGCCGATCGCTTGAAATTCGAAATGGCGAAATCGTGCCACCCATGATTCTGCCCGGCTCTTTCGATCATCGTCCGGCGGTAACCGCTGATGGCGTCGAGACGGCGGAAGTGGTAGGAGTAGCAGCCGACGTTGCCGAGGGCCTGTTGGTTGGGAAACCGCGGCCGGCCATCTATTTCCCCTTGCGGCCCTCCAGCTATAGCCATCCATCGCTCGAAGGAATCACGCTCATGGTGCGCGCGGCCCCTGGTGCGGACGCGCTGGCGGAAGTGCGGCGTGAGATTGCGGCACTCGACAACCGCGTTACTCCGTTCAATGCGCGCAGCATGACGGATCAGATCGATCAGTTCATGTCGCTGCTGCGAGTGGCGGCTTGGGTATATGGACTGATCGGCGTGTTTGGCTTAGTCCTCGCCTCCATCGGACTGGCTGGCGTGACGGCGTATTCGGTGGCTCAGCGGGCCCATGAAATCGGCGTACGGATCGCCCTTGGCGCGAAGAATCGCGATGTACTTTCGTTAGTGATGAAAGACGCCTTGCTGCTGGTAGCGGCCGGAACCATCATCGGAATGGTCGGCGCATGGGCGGGAGCGCGATTGCTCTCGGCCATGAACTCGAGTGTCGGCACCGTCACCAGCACCAGCACCTCAAACCCGTTGGTGTTGATGGGTGCGCCTCTATTGCTGGCGGCACTCGCCGCCATCGCCTGTTATCTTCCCGCGCGCCGATCGATGTCCTTCGATCCGGCAGTGATGTTGCGTCAGGAATAATGCGAGAAACGCACGGGCCCGGCTTCGAACTTCTGCGCCATTTTCTGCGGCGGTTCTTCGATAGCGACATTATCACCACTCCCGGTCAGATGACGGGCGTCTTGATCGCCACAGTCCCGTTCGTCTTTGAATGGTTCCTCCTGCTTTTTGAACCAATGGGGCGCAAATACGTTTCTCTTTCGGGACTAGCGACGCCTGGGCCGTATCGCGAAGCGGTACGCGCCGATGAACTGTGGCTGATCACTTTGATCATGTCGACCATCGGCCTGCTGACTGCTATCAAATGGCAATCCTTATTTCCGGACCTGCGCGATTACCGCGCGCTGGCAGCATTGCCGCTGCGCCCGTCGCAGATCTTCGCAGCCAAGTTGACTGCTCTGCTCATCGTGGCCACGGCCGCGCTGGTGGCGATCAATTCCTTGCCGAGCGTGGCTTTTCCGGCGGTTTCCACCAGCCGCTGGGCGCTCCAACAATCGCTCAGCGCGCGCATCATGGCACACGCCATTGCATCTCTGGCGGCCTCCTCTTTCTTTTTCTTTGGACTGGTAGCGCTGCAGGGCGTCCTTCTAAATCTCTTGCGGCCACGAGCTTTTGGACGCGTGACGGGGTCCCTGCAGGGCGCTCTGGTGGGCCTGATGCTGGCGCTGATCGTCATGAGCTTTTCCATTCAGCCGCAGATCGCAAACGCGGTGCTGCAGCCGGAATGGGCGCGATGGTTGCCGCCGGTGTGGTTTCTTGGGCTATATCAAAACCTTTCTGGCGATCCCGATCCGATCATGCGCGCGCTCGCCCATCAAGCTATGGTGGCGTTGGCGATTGCCATGGCACTGGGGTTCTTGAGCTACCTGATCAGCTATCAACGGCATCGCAAATTGATGGTTGAAGGGATGGAAGGAAAAAGAACGCGGGAGCGGCGCTTCGGCAGCTTCCTCACTGGTTGTCTCTCATGCCATCCTCGGCAACAGGCCATCCTGGCCTTCCTTCTGCAGACGCTGGGACGCAGCAATCGTCACCGAATCATTTTGATGGGATACGCGGGCGTGGCCTTCGCTGTTTTCCTAACGGGAATCACAGTCATGCACGACGCGGCCGCGGATTTTGTTTATTACCACATCGTCGCGCTCCTGTTCCTGCTAGTCGGCGCGCGGCATCTTTTCTCTCTGCCAACCGAGCTAAAGGCGAACTGGATTTTTCAGATCACGGAGGGCGAAGGACGGCTGGAATGGTTGCGCGCCGTGGACCGGTTCGTTCTGTGGACCGCTGGAGCGCCCTTGCTGCTAGTTCCTTTGCCAGTCGAAGTGCGGCTGCTCGGCCCGCGCGGAATAGCCGACGCCGCGATGTTCCTGCTGCTGGGATTGGTCGCCTACGAATGGGTTTTCTCGCCTTCACTGGGATCCGGCGACAAGCTGCCCTTCACCTGCTCGCACCTGCCTGGCAAAACACCGCTCTGGACGATTCTGGCTCTGATTGGTTTGTTCGGCGTGTTGTCCATGCTGCATAGCTTGCTGCTCGCGGCCCTGTATAACGCGGCCTTGTTCGCAACGCTCACCGGCTTGCTGCTCGCAGCCTGGTGGCGAATCCATCGGACGCGCCGGCAAAGCTGGACAGAAGTTCGCCTCAAGTATGAGGAAGCGCCCGCGCCCGCGATCCATGGGTTGAATTTGCTGAGATAGGGGATGCGGTTCCGATCGTAAAGTAGAATGTCGCGCCCTCATCGGGGCGGGCATCGGCCCATATCCTTCCGCCATGCCGCTGCAATACCCGCTGCACCGTCGCAAGGCCGATGCCGGTTCCGGGAAACTCGTCGTAATGGTGCAGACGCTGAAACGGTCCAAACAACATGCCGGTGTAGGCCATGTCGAAGCCCACTCCGTTGTCGCGAACGTAGAACGCGAGTTCGTCCTCACATCTGGTTTGGCCGAATTCAATCCGGGCTTGAGCGCGCCGCCCGGTGAACTTCACAGCGTTGGCGATCAAATTGGATAATGCAACGTCCAATAGATCGGGATCGCCGTTGGTTGTAAGGCCTTCCTGAATGATGAAATCCATGCTCCGGTTTGGTTCGGCTTCCCGCATACGGCAGGCGATGGCATGCGCCAAGGAACTCAAGCCCACGGTTTCGTGCCGCAGTTCCAGACGCGTCAAACGTGAGAGCGTCAGCAGATCGTCGATAAGATGGCCCATGCGCTGTGTTTCCGCGCGCACCCGCTCCAGATACTGGTGCGCGTTCTGGTCCAGCGCCGGCCCGTAGTCTTCCAGCAGCGCCAGACTCCAGCCGTCGATCCCGCGCAAGGGAGCGCGCAAATCGTGCGATACCGAATAAGCGAAAGCTTCCAGCTCTTTGTTGGAAGCTTCCAGTTGCACGGTGCGGTCCTTCACGCGCTGTTCCAACTCCCGATTGAGCTTCCGGATTTCCTCGTGCGCGCGTTTCTCCTCCGTGATATCTCGATTCGCTTTGAGCACGGTTCTGCGGCCATCCGGCTCCGTCACCAGCCTCATGCGGCTCGCGACCACGGTCTCCCGTCCATCGATCGCGTGAGTCAGTTCGCCGCTCCATTGGCCGTCCCGCGTTAAGCATTCTTGGATGGCCGGCATTCCCAGGGGATGCATGGGATGCAGCAAATCGTTATGTATGCGTCCCACGGCCTGCTGAGCGCTGAAACCGAACAGCTCCTCGGCGCCCCGATTCCAGTACTCGATTGCGCCGTCCAACTGCCAAGCGATGATGGGCCCCGGAGCTTGGTCTAAGAGATCCGCCTGGCGGCGCAGAGTCTTGTGGGAGGCCTGCAGCTTCCTGACGTCGCCCTCGATGATCATCCCGGCGAAAATCAGCAAAGCGACCAACAGGACCGTGCCGATGGCAAGAGCCCAGCGGGTGCGGTCCGCTTGCACCACCGCGGCTTGGGTGCGCCGATTCAGCAGTCGATGTTCTTCCGCTTCTAGAGCGCCCAGTACAGTGCGAATATCCCTCATCAGGTGCGCACTCTCCCCCGCGTGCACCACTGCAATGGCGGCCTGGAGGCCATGGTCGCGACGCGCGGAGATCCCTTGCTGCAGCTGGACCAGCCGGGCGTTCACGATGCGGCCCAATTCCGCCAAATGTTTCTGTTGCACGTCGTTGTCAGTGGTGAGATTGCGGAGCTGTTGCATCCCGGTTTGCTCGGCTCGAATCAATTCGCGATAGCGCTCCAAGTACTGCGGCTCGCCTGTCAGCAAGTAACCCCGCTGCCTGCTATCGGCGTCCTGGATGGTGGAAAAAAGCAGTTCGGACGCATTGAGTACTTGATAGGTCTGATCCACCCACCCTTCGGCGGCGCGCGTAATCGCAAAGTCGTTCCACACCAGCATCGCCACAATAGTCAGGAGCAGCGACGAAGCAAGCAATAGCGCCACGCGCGGGAAGTGACGCGTGCCGGAAAGCCTCCGGCTCAGCAGACTGACGCCGATGGCCGCGCCAGCAAAGACAATCAGACGCCACCGATCCCGCGGGTCCGCTACAGCCAGACTGAATCGCGGCTCGGCGAAGAGATAGCAATTGACCAGGAGATTGGCGGCCGTTGCGAAAAGAGCCGGCCCACAACCGGCCAGGTAAGCCGTGACAGTGACAGTGAATAATGAGACCAAGAGAGGAAGAGTCAGGGGGGGACTTGGGTTCAAAGCCACTTCGACGCCAATACCCGCCAGCACCGACAAGCCTGCCAGAACGTAGCGATGGGTTCCAAGGGAAACCCGCTCACGGATGGCGTGCGCCTTCGCGCTGAGTTGTTGCGTCGCCGCTGGAGCGTGCATATCAGTGTGCGCCGCTGGTGCGATAGCGGGCTTCGTCCCTTTTGTTCTTGCGCTTGGGCGTGAAGACCAGCTTCACCTGGGTGCCGCCTTCGGAACGAATGTCCAGGCTGGCGCCCAACTGTTGAGCCAGGGCCCGTACCAGGCGCAGACCAAGCGAAGGCGACGTGGTCCAGTCTAGATCGCCGGGCAGCCCCACTCCGTTATCCGATAGCTCCAGCGAGACGGTTGTCGAGGGCGGGGAGTGCAACAGAACGCGTACCTCGCCGTCCCGGCCCTCCGGAAAACCATGTTTCAAGGAATTGGAGATTACCTCGCTGATCAGCAGCCCCAAAGGAAGCGCATCGTCCAGTTCAAAGCGGACCGCGTCCAGTTCGGTGTAGAGCCGTATCTGCCGGTTATTCACTCCGTAGGAAAGGAACAAGTGATCCATCATGCGCCCGAGATATTTCGAAAAATCCAGCGACGCCAGATCCTCGGATTGATACAGAATCTCGTGGAGTAAGGCCATGGATTGAATCCGGTGCTGATTCTCCTGCAGCATTCTGGCGGTCTCCGGATGGGAAGCGGTCCGCGCTTGCAAGCTCAACAGGCTGGACATTACCTGCATGTTGTTTTTGACGCGATGGTGTAGTTCGCGCAGCAGGGTTTCGCGCTGCTGCAGCAGCTCTGTTTGGCGATCCAATGCCGCTTCTTGTACGGTGAAGCGTTTCTCGCTCGCCTCCAGCGCCTGCTCCGCCATTTGGCGCGCGCGGCGTGAGCGGGCCTCCCCGATTTCCCGCTCCACCGCCGGAGCCAGACGCGCCAAGTCGTCCTTGAGTAAATAATCCTGCGCTCCGGATCTCATGAGGGCTACGGCGAGTTCCTCGCCAATGGCTCCAGACACCACGATGAAGGGAATGTCATGGCCGCTCTTCTGCAGGAGAGCTAACGCGGAAGGAGCGTCGAAATTGGGCAGGCGGTAGTCCGCGACAATCACGTCCCAGGGCCGATCGGCGAGCGCCGCTTGCATTGCGAGGGCGTTCATCACTCGTTCGGAACAGACCTCATAGCCGGCTTTAGACAAAGCGCGCTCAATGAGCGCCGCGTCGCCGAGCGAATCTTCCACCTCCAGCACCCGCAACCGTTCACTCATGGCCGCTGGCTCGTTTGGCCCCGGTGGGGGGCGGCTCATTCAAGAGCAGCCAATACAGAGCCGCTTGTTCCACCACGTGCGTGAACTGCTGGAAGTCCACAGGCTTGCGAAGGTAGCTGTTGACCCCTAGATCGTAGCCGGCGGCGATATCCTGTTCCTCGTTCGATGTCGTCAGGATCACCACCGGAATCCGCCGTGTTCTGGGGTCCGAGCGAATTCTTCGCAGCACGTCCAAGGCGGACACCTTGGGCAGCTTCATATCCATCAATGTGAGCGTCGGTATGTCGGTTGGGTCGCGGCCAGCGAAGAGGCCGGTGCCGAACAGGTAGTCCAAGGCTTCCTGGCCATCCTGGGCGACTACCAGTTGGTTCACGATCCGGGCCCTGTCGAGAGCTCGCTTGGCGAGAGCGATATCGCTCGGATTATCTTCGATTAATAGAATCTTCTTGGAATTCAAGAGCCATCCCCCCTTCTTGCTTGGCGCCGTGCCGCAGGCTGTGAGGGAATTCGGGCGAGTCCGACGGATGGCCCAGGGCGGGGCGGCCTACTGGCGCAGTGTGGATTGCTGTGTCAAGAATTGTACCACCAAGGCGGGCCCGAAGCGGTAAGGGGCGGACGAAGATCCCGCCGCCCGGCGGCCGATACGGAGCGTTACCGGAATGCTCCTCGTATCGGCCGGGCGTTCGCCGCTCCTCCGGCTAGCGGCGAAAATGGTCGGCGTGCCGGTCAAAATGCGCGAAATGCTCCGGTGCGCGCCAATAGCCCGCGTGCCACACGCGATGGCCGCCCACGAAATCCCAATATCCGTCAACGAACACGTAGCCGGGGCCTGGGCTGGGAGGAACGGCCGCAACAACTGGAGGCGCAACCACTACCGGCGCCGGTACTCCGATGCCGATATCGAACGAAACGCGCGGCGCGGCGAACATCGTGCCACCCGCCAGAAGCAAACCCGCTAAAATTTTCTTTTTCATTTTCTTGTCCTCCTTACGCACTCCATAAAGGCACGCTAGTTGCCAATGTTAAGTGCTTGAAATACCGGAAAGATGAAAACATGCCTGGCCGCGCGGCACCGCCAGCCGGTGGTTTTCAGCCGTTTACGTATGGATCGAGCGGCAGGACTACCTGGCCTTCGAGGATGGGCACGCAGTCGGGCGGAAAATCCTGACAAAATTCGAAGCTCTCCGCTTCCAGGCGCGCAAGCAATTCTTCCAGGTGCGCCATCGCGCCGTTGGGGATGTCGTGCAAAACTAGCAGCGTCCAATCGCGTGACTGGCAATCGGAGAGCGCCCGATCCAGCCAGCCATCCGGGTCGCGCCAATCGCCGGGCGCCGAATTCCAGAGGACGCAAGTGTATCCGCCGGCTATCAGCTTTTCAATTACCGCAGGATGCAGCAGGTGCTTGCCGATTTGTCCCGACCCCGGTGGACGAAACAATTTTTGCGATTGTCGCAGCCAGGCCAGGGCCCGCTCGGCTTGTTCGAACTCGGCGAGCGCGGCCGCGCCATCCAGGCGTCCGAGCGGCGCCGAGTGACTGAATGTATGATTGCCGATCCAGTGGCCTTCCTGGCTGGCGCGACGGATCAAAGCGGTGCCTTCGGGCGCAATCGCCTTGCGCCCCATCACGAAGAACGTGGATTTCACGCGATGCCGAGCCAGAGAATCCAGCACGCCCGGCGTAACCAGCGGTTCGGGCCCGTTGTCGAAGGTGAGGGTGACTTTCCGCCTAGCGCTTGGCAACGAGTACGTCTTCGACGATTTCCTTGAACTCGGCCGGGCTCAGCAATCCGCGCTTCTCGATCCCCTTGTCTTTCACGCGCCGCAGCATTTCGGAAACGGCTTCGTCGTCGGCATCGGTGATGCCCATCTGTTCGAGGTTATAAGTGATGGACGCCTTGCCGCTCTTCTTTCCCAGCACCACCTCGCCGCGGCGGCCCGTGAGCGCGGGATGCGTACCGAACATCGCCAGCGGCTCTTTCACCACCAGATCGACGCCGATGCCCGATTCACGCGTGAAATTCCGCTCGCCCAAAATGGGCTTGTTCAACGCGATATCGAACTTGCTGATGCGGCTGACCAGCTCGCCCAGCTCGGGCAGCTTGCCCAAATCGTAGTGCGTTTCGTAGCCGTACAGGACGTGCAGCGCGACGATCAGTTCTTCGAGCGCGGCATTGCCGGTCCGTTCGCCCAAGCCATTCGCGCAGCTATGCACCACTTCGGCGCCGGCTTCCACGCCCGCCAGTTCGGTGGCCACCGCCATGCCGAAATCGTTGTGGGTGTGAACTTCCACGGGAAGATTAGTGATCGATTTCACCAGGCGCACCAGGTACTTCATGGCTTCCGGCAGCACGCAGCCCATGGTATCCACCACGCCCACCGAATCCGGCGGCGCTTCCTGCATCAGGCGAGTGAGCAGATTGGTGAGATCTTCCTCGCGGGCGCGCGTGGTGTCGTAAGGGAAATAAACCACGTGCATACCGCGCGATTTGGCATAGTTCACCACGCCGATGCTCTTTTTCAAAACATCTTCCCAGGTCCATTTGAACTGGTATTTGAGCTTGGGGTAACCGATCGGGATCTCGACAATCACGCCGTGGCAACCGCATTCCAGCGCTTTGTCGATATCGGCGTTCATGGCGCGGGCGAAGGTGTAGATTTTCGACTTCAGGCCCAGCTTGGAAATCTCCTTGATGGCCTGGAAATCCTGCTCGGAGACGGCGGGCATGCCGGCCTCGATACGATCCACGCCGATTTCCGCCAGCTTCTCGGCAATGGCCACTTTGTCGGCGATGCTGAACACCACGCCCGGCGTCTGTTCGCCGTCGCGTAGCGTGGCGTCGTGAATGCTCACGCGCGCGGGAAGCTGGAATTTCGACGTCACTTCCGGAACAAAATTGTAAGGGCTCACCCACCACTCATTTTCTCGATAGTATTTGCCGTTCATGTTGCCAACTATACCATTCACGGCCCCTGCCTTTCGGTCAGCAGGCCTACGTGATTCCAGCCCGCTCCGCGCGCGATATCGATGACGGAGGCGACGTCGGCATACTCCAACTCGGGTGGGCCGTCGATGAACAGGGCGCCGCCCGGCCGTGTTGCGAACAGCGTCTTGAGGCGGCCTTCGAGGTCAAGCGTCTCGACCGGCTGCGAATTGATATCGATGGAGCGATCCTTGCGAATGCGCAGAACACTGTCCAGCGGATTCGCGACCGAAGGCTGACTGTCCGGCGCGGGGTCAGGAACCTCCGACGGCAGTCCCTTGGTGCGGCTGGGCAGGAGCATAAAGGTGATGAGCAGAACCAGCAGGATGTCGATCATCGGCGTCATGTTGATTACCGCCGCCGTTTTGCCGGAACCCATTTGCATCGCCACGCAAATTTGGACACTGGATGTAAATGAAAAGTTCCTGATCGCGAACGAGGTGCTACGACGCCAGGCCGGATGGCTGGTTCGCAGGCCAGGCACGCAGCCCGGACCATTCTTCGCACAACAGAATCGAGTTGGCGGGATTGTTCGTTGAATACTTGAGCGACGCCGGACGCCCGATCAGGCGATGCGATTCGGCCGGAATCATTTCCCGCAATTGCGAGATGTCCTGGGTGGCAGTGTAGGTCAGACCGCCCACCGAGTATTCGTACACGATGGCATCGTCAGTGATGTCGGTGATAGTGGCGTCGCCCAGCCGGCCGTTCGCGTTCACTTCCAGGCGGCGGAGTTTTTCCTTATCTTTGGGCTTTCTTCGAATGCGGAGCACAACGAAAATTCCAGCCGCTATTACAGGCAGGGACACGGCGCCGATGACAAGTGTCTGCGTGAGTGGAAACGCCTGGCCGCTTTGAAACACGTTCTTTATCTACGGTTAATCCTCTGCGATGACGGTATTCTCCAGCGCCCCGACGCCTTCGATTTCAACGCGAACTTTCGACCCCGGTTGAAGCGGACCAACGCCAGAGGGAGTGCCCGTTGCGATTAAATCCCCTGGCTCCAGCGTCATAAAAGCGCTTACGTACGTGATTATATCATTGACGCTGAAGATCATTTCCGCAATCGCCGCGTCTTGTTTCTTCCCGCCATCGACGAACGTGCGCACGCGCAGTTGATTCAGATTTACTTCTTCGCGCGGAACGATATAAGGACCGACGGGGCAAAAAGTATCGAATCCCTTGCCGCGCGTCCACTGCCCGTCTTTGCGTTGCAGATCGCGCGCGGTAACATCGTTTACCGGCGTGTATCCAAGGATGTATGCGGCTGCATCGGCGCTCTTCACGTTCCGGGCGCGGCGTCCCATCACTACGCCTAACTCGCCTTCATAGTCCAGACGTTGTGTGAGCCGGGGATAAACGATCGCTTCGCCTGAGGCAATCAGCGATGACGGCGGTTTCAAAAAGATAGTCGGCTCCGCCGGAACATCGACGCCCATTTCCTTGGCATGCTCCGCGTAATTGCGGCCGACGCAGACTATTTTGGTGGGAGAACACGGGGGCAGCAGGCGCGCGCCCGCCGGGAGTTGGTCGAAGTCGCCGTCCAGGACGTCAGGATGAGCGTCCGTCGCCCACGGTTCGATGTTCGGGTTAAGGCTGTAGCGAACGATTTTCACGGCGCGATAATCTCCACGGGCACGCTCGGCGCGCTCACATGGCCGTCCTGATCCACGGCCACGATTTCATAGCGGTAATGCTTCCCGGTTTGAAGGGCATGATCGGAGTAAACGGGTGCGTCCAATCCGCGGGCGATCTCAACGAACGGTCCGCCTTCTACGGATCGCAGCACGCGATATTCGTTGAAATCGGATTCGGTGTTGCGGGTCCACGCCAGTTCGATGGCGCCGATTCCGATGGAAGCAGTGAGGCCCGAAGGAACAGCCGGCGGAAAGATGTCGATGGGCGTGATGCTTACCGGCCCCGCGATATTGCTCTCGACAGTGCCGCGCGCAGCCTGGATGGAATACTGATAGGTCTTGCCAAATTCCGCGCTGATGTCGATATAGTTGGGCGCGGTGACGGTGGCGAGCAACACGGGCTTCGGTTGCTGCTCCGTTTTGCGAAAGATCCGGAATTGACTGACAGCGGACGCGCTCCAGGTGAGGGCGACGCCCTTTGGATCCGCCATGACTTTGAAGTCGGTGGGATCGGCGAGGGGAGTTTGCACATCGAAAGTTTTGAAGTCCGACCATCCGGCGTCTCGTCCCTTCGGACTGGCTACTTTCACGGCGGCGATTACCTGCTTGCCGATTAACTTGTTCACTGGAAGCATGGCCTCCACCGGGCCCGGTCCCGCTGGAGTGGGCACCGCGACGCTGGTGGCGCTGGCCGCCCATTCGTCCACGTTCCAGCCATTGCTGGGACCGGGGCCCACGCGCAGGTCGATGGGGCCAACCTCTTTCAGCGGCAGTCCCTCCACGGTCAGCGGCGGAATGGTGAACGTGATGTCGAGATTGTCTCCGCGCTCGGCCACCGCGAGGTCGGGAGTGCGCATGGGAATTTTCAATGCGGGATAGAGCGGTTCGCCGATGGAGCCGCATCCGGCCACGAGCAACGACGCAACGGCACAAAGGATGACGGCCAGCGCGCGCATCGGCTACAGGATGTACCGGCTCAGGTCCTGGTCCTTCACGATGTCGGCCAGCTGCTTGCGCACATAGGCGGCGTCGATCCGCACGTTCTTCTTTTTCAGGTCCGGCCCGGCGAAGGAGATTTCTTCCAGCAGCTTTTCCATGATGGTGTGCAGGCGCCGCGCGCCGATGTTTTCCGAGATCTGATTGACCTGCGCGGCAAACGCGGCAATCTCTTCGATGCGCGTCGTCGGTGAAGGTGAGCTTGATGCCTTCGGTTTCGAGCAGCGCGATGTACTGCTTCGACCAGCGCGTTCTTGGGCTCCTTCAGGATGCGGATGAAGTCGGCTCCACGGTGAGCGATTTCAGCTCCACGCGGATGGGGAAGCGGCCCTGCAGTTCGGGGATCAGGTCGCTCGGCTTGGAGACGTGAAACGCGCCCGCCGCGATGAACAGGATGTGATCGGTGCGCACGAAGCCGTGGCGCGTGTTGACCGTGGTGCCTTCCACGATGGGCAGAATGTCGCGCTGCACGCCTTCGCGGCTGACGTCGGGGCCGTGGCCCGCCTTCGCGCCCGGCGATCTTGTCGATCTCGTCCAGGAAGATGATGCCGCTGCGCTCCACGCGCTCCAGCGCCACGCGCGTCACCTGGTCCATGTCGATCAGCTTCTGCTCTTCTTCCTGCACCAGGTAATCGAGCGCTTCGGCCACGCGCATCTTGCGTTTGCGCGTACGCTGGCCGAACAGACCGGGCAGCATGTCCTTCAGATTGATGCCCATCTCTTCCATGCCGGCGTTGGTGGTGATCTCGAACGTTGGGCCCGCGGTCCTTGACGTCGATCTCCACCATGCGCTCGTCGAGCTTGCCGTCGCGCAGCCTCTCGCGCAGTTTCTCGCGCGTGCGCTCGGCGCTTTCGCGACGGCTTCCGGCTGCGGCGGCATCAGCAGATCGAGCAGCCGCTCCTCGGCGTTCTTCTCGGCGCGGTCGGCCACTTCGTCCAGCCGCTCCTCGCGCACCATGTCGATGGCGATATCCACCAGATCGCGAATCATGGACTCCACGTCGCGGCCGACATAGCCGACTTCGGTGAACTTGCTGGCCTCCACTTTCAGGAACGGCGAATTGGCCAGCTTGCGCCAGGCGCCGCGCCAGCTCGGTTTTGCCCACGCCGGTGGGGCCGATCATGAGGATGTTCTTGGGCATCACCTCTTCGGCCATTTCCGGCTCCAGCTTCTGGCGGCGGATGCGGTTGCGCAGCGCGATGGCGACGGCGCGCTTGGCGTCGGCCTGCCCGATGACGTATTTATCGAGCTCGCGAACGATTTCGCGCGGCGTCAGCTCATCGAGCAGCGGCGTTTCGTCGAGCGGATTGGCCGGGAAGATAGATCACCATCAGCCCAGCTCCTCGAAGGTCACGTTCTCGTTGGTGTAGATGCAGATCTTGCCCGGCGATCTTCATGGACTTTTCGGCGATTTCTGGCGCGCCGAAAGTTTGGTATTTTCGATCAGCGCGGTGGCCGCGGCCATGGCGAACGGGCCGCCGGAGCCGATGGCGGCGATCTCGCTCGTCGGGCTCGATCACGTCGCCGTTGCCGCTCACGATGTAGGTGTTCTGTCGCGTCGGCCACCAGCAGCAGCGCTTCCAGATGCCGCAGCACGCGGTCGGTGCGCCATTCCTTGGCCAGTTCCACGACGGAGCGCGGCAGGTTGCCGTTGAACTGTTCCAGCTTCGATTCGAAGCGCGCGAACAGCGCGAATGCATCGGCGGTGGAGCCGGCGAATCCGGCCACGATCTTGTCGTTGTAGAGGCGCCGCAGCTTCTTGCGCGGAAGCCTTCAGCACCTCCTAGCCCAGCGTCACCTGCCCGTCGCCGGCCATCACCACTTTCCCGTCCCGGCGCACGCACAGGATGGTTGTGGAACGTACTCTTTCTTTCATCTTAGATTGATTCTCAATTCCTTAGGACAGCGCCGCTCAGCAGTGGAGATTTCATTTTACCGCACGCTACTCAAAACGCACGGCGGTCCCACGAACAATAACGGAGTGCTTCTGGAAGGCCTCGTCTCTCAGCGGATAGTCCAGCCGATAGTGGCCGCCGCGGCTTTCCCGTCGTGCCAGCGCACTCTGAGCGATTAAACGCGCTACGGCGTGCATGTTTCGGAGCTCGTAGTCCGCCACTGTCGCGCATGGCAGGACGCAGGGATCACCGTCCAGTTGCTCCAACGCTTCCGTCAGACCCGCGCCCGTTCGTACAATACCGCAATCGCGCCAGGTCAGCGTCCGTAGAGTGCATTCGTCCGTGTTCGGGCGCCGGGCATCGCATGCCTGCGCGGCTTTCGAAAATTCCCCCGCCATTTCGCGCATGGCGCGTCCCGCTCGCATGCCGAACACCACGCCTTCCAGTAACGAATTGCTGGCCAGACGATTCGCGCCATGGACGCCGGTGCAGGCCGCTTCGCCCGCCGCATAGAGATGTTCAAGATTGGTACGGCCATTCAGATCCGTCCGCACACCGCCCATCGCATAGTGCGCGGCTGGATGTACGGGCGCGGGCTGGCGCGCCAGATCCACTCCATACTGCAAACAGGTTTCGTAGATGCGCGGGAAGCGCGCGCGGATGTGTTCGCCTCCGAGCGCGGTCAAATCCAGGAAGACGTGCTCGGCGCCGGTGCGCTCGATTTCGCTGATAATCGCGCGCGATACCACATCGCGCGCCGCCAGTTCCTTCATGGGATTGTAGCGCTCCATGAACCGTTCGCCGGCCGAGTTCCGCAAGATGGCGCCTTCTCCGCGCAACGCTTCCGATAACAGAAAACGCGGCGCACCTTCCACGTGCAGCGCCGTGGGATGAAACTGCATGAACTCCAGATCGCTGATTTCCGCACCCGCCCGATAAGCCGCCGCCACTCCGTCGCCCGTGGCTACGTGCGGATTGGTGGTCTCGCGAAAAACGCGGCCCAGGCCTCCGGTAGCGAGCAGCACGGCGCGGGCCGGTATCTTGAGCAGTTGCCCGGACGATTCTTCGAGCACCAGGGCTCCGGCGACCCGGCCCGCGTCGGCTTCATTCACTAGCAGATCCGTCATCGCGGCGAAGCTGCGAAATTCCACGTTCGGAAGCGACGCCGCCTTGCGGTACAACGTCCGTGCGATCTCCTGCCCGGTGGAATCGCCGTGCGCGTGCAAAACCCGGCTGCGGCTGTGCGCACCCTCCCGCGCAAACAAAAGCTTGGATCCTTCTCGATCGAACTCCGCGCCCCACGCGATCAGTTCTTCAATCCGCGCGGGGCCTTCTTCCACCAGCACCCGCACTGCTTCGGGGCTCGAAAGCCCGTCGCCCGCGCGAATGGTGTCCTGTTCGTGCAGCGAAACTTCATCGTCGTCGCTGAGTGCGACCGCAATTCCGCCTTGCGCGTATTCGGATGACGATTCCTTGAGACTCTCCTTCGCCACCACCAGCACTCGGCCGGCCGCGGCGAGTTCGATAGCCGCGCGCAGTCCGGCGACACCGGCGCCGATCACCAAGAAATCGGGTTCTGTCGATTGGGGGAGGCTTGCGATACTTCCATCGTACTTTAGTTGACGAACACGTACGCAGCACCCTGGGAATTCGTGTTGTAACTATCCCCGATCACGGTCGTATCTCCATCCAGCGCGACCGAGATGCCAAAAAGAGCACTTTTCGGAGCGCTCAACTGCTGCCGCCCGCTCCACACGGTACCGTCGCGCACAAACACGTACGCCGCGCCAAAATGAGTTTGTAGGTTTCTATCGCAAGCGCCAATCACTGCCGTGTCTCCGCTGATTGAGACCGCGTTGCCAAATTGGTCGAGCTTGGTGCCACTCGCGGCCGTCAGATCCTGCTGCTGGGTCCACACGTCTCCGCTACGGACGAACACGTAAGCGGCACCCTGCCGGGGGTTCAATCCGACCGTCTTGTTCGGCGCCCCAATCAGCGCCGTGTTCCCGCTCAGCGAAACGGAAGAGCCGAACCAATCGTGCCGCGCGCCATTGGAAGCAAGTAACTCCTCCTGGCGAGTCCACACGTCTCCGCTGCGTACGAACACATATGCGGCGCCCTGGAAAACTTCCAGATTGCTTTTGCCATAAGCCCCAATGACCGCCGTGTTTCCGTCCACCGCTACCGAATAACCGAAATAATCTAAGGTCGCGCCGTTCTCGGTGATCTCCTGTTGCTGCGTCCAGACGCCGCCGCTGCGCACGAAAACGTATGCCGCACCCTGTGCCACGTGCGATCCGATCTCTTGGTAAGGATCTCCGATTACGGCCGTATCGCCGCTGATTGCGATCGACCTGCCGAAACCGCCCACGATGGCGGAGTCGGATGCGACCAATTTCTGTTGTTGAGTCCACACTCCGTTATTGTTCACGAAGACATACGCGGCTCCTGGACGACCGTTGTCAAGTACGGCATTGGACCCAATCATCGCGGTCTTCCCGCTCACCGCGACCGAGATTCCGAATTCGTCCGACTCCGCGCCATCGGAAGCGGTTAACTCCTGCTGCTGCGTCCAGACACTGCCACTTCGCACAAACACGTAGGCTGCGCCCTGAGCTCGGTTCGGCCCAATCGTCTTCTCGTAGGCCCCGATCACGGCCGTATCGCCGCTCAGCGCGACTGAGATGCCGAACGAGTCACCCGTTGCGCCATCACTGACGGTCAGCTCTTGCTGCTGGGTCCACGTCGGGTCGATCGTCACCGGGTATTTGGCATGGCGATCGTCGACAATCAGACGTAACTCGCGGCCGTGTACTTCCAGGCGCGAAGTCAGATGGCGGCCGCGCGCGTCCCAGGCTTTCAGTCCCGCATAACGCAGCACCACGCGGAGGCTCGAGCTGAACAGCACCGGCCCCTCATTCGCTCTTTGAATGGGCGTCAGCTCTCCGCTAACGGCTATGGCGATTACCAGCGGCTGGCCCCTGCGGTCAATTGTCGCGGGACGACGGGCCAGAGTGAAACCCTGCTCCAGACCTTCCGATCCGTTCATGTACCACTCGGTGAGATCTCCGCGCTGGTACTCCAGACGGTCGCCAGTGGCCGAAAGCGTCCCCGGCGCCGGCTTCACAAGCTGGTCGCCATAACCATACCCCGTCAGATGGAGACGAATGCTGCCGCCGGGATGGCTAAGCCGGACATCCCGGTTGTCGAACCCGAGGCTCAACTGCTGCGCCGGATTTTCACCGTAGTAAATTCCATTCTCAGAAGATTCGAACGAATATATGGCGCGGGTAAAGGCTTGGCGCAAGCTCTCTTCCGGCGTGGATGTCGCGGCCAGGAGCGGCACAGCGGCGGCGCAGAGCACAAGTAATTTCCGGATGATTGCCATCTAATTATCCTTATTAAGCAAGACTATTCGCTCATCAAGCCTGGATCAATGGCTTGGACGCCGAAACGTACTACGTTAATTCCAATTAGTACCGGTACGTTTTAGATCTTTGAGATCACGTGGTACAACGATGGTATGCCGTGTTATTTTGTTGAGACGACCAACTGCCGCTACCCCGTGCTGGTGGAGCGCGGCGGCTTGGCGAAGGTGGGCGAGTACATTCCCGAACGAGCCGGCAAGGTTTTTCTGATCTCAACCGAAGACGTGTGGAAATTGCATGGCGAGGCGCTCGGGCAATCCCTTGGCAATCCCGAGATTTTGTTCTTTCCAGGCGGCGAGCCTCGCAAACGACTGGCGGAAGTGGAGACTCTGGCCGAGCAGATGGTGGCGCGCGGCGGCGACCGATCGAGCGTGATCGTCGCGTTCGGCGGCGGCATTCTCACCGACGTCGCGGGATTCCTGGCCGCCATTTTCATGCGTGGCGTCCCGGTGATTCAGGTTCCCACCACGCTGCTGGCGCAAGTGGACGCGGGAGTGGGCGGCAAGACCGGCGTGAACCTGACGTGCGGCAAGAACTTGATCGGCAGCTTTCATCAGCCGCTGGCCGTCATCATCGATCCGGCGGTGCTGGATACGTTGCCCGAGCGCGAATACCGCGCGGGGCTGTTCGAGATTGTCAAGCATGGCGTCATCGCCGACGCCGATCTGTTCTGGCTGATGCGGCGCGAGCCCCAGCGCGTGCTGGCGCATGCGCCCGATGTGGTGGACCGCATGATTTGTGACTCGGTGCGCATCAAAGCCGAAGTGGTATCGGGCGACGAAAAGGAACAGGATCGGCGGCGCATTCTTAATTTTGGTCATACTTTCGGGCACGCGCTGGAAGCCGAGACCGGCTATTCGCAATTTCTGCATGGCGAAGCGGTGGCGTGGGGAATGAAGGCCGCTACGCTGCTGGGCGAGATGGAACGTCTGCTCTCGGCCGAGGATAAGCAGGAGATTTTGCGCTGCGTGAATTCCTACGGGCCGCTGCCTCCGCTCGCGGGTATCGATCCGGCGCGGCTGGCCGCCCGCCTGAAGAGCGACAAGAAGACGGTGCAAGGCAAGATTCATTTTGTGCTGCCGGAGCGCATCGGCGCGGTGAAAATCACGGCCGATGTCCAGGAAAAATTCGTCGCGGCGGCTATCCAGGAAGCGCTCGCTTGCTGACCCACACACCACCAGGCGCCGCACCGGCCGGCGTGGAAACCGAGCAGCAAGCTTCGGCATGGGTGCGTGGCATGTTTGGCCGCATCGCCCCGCGCTACGACTTGCTGAATCACTTGCTGTCGATGAACATCGACCGCTATTGGCGAACGCGTACGGTCCGGCGCGTGGCGGAAATTCTCGCAACGCCGGGGGCGCAAGTGTTGGACGTGTGCTGCGGAACCGGCGATTTGACGCTCGCCCTGAATTCGGGATCCCCATCCGCTCATGTTTTCGGAAGCGACTTCTCTCATCCGATGCTCGAAAAGGCCAATGGCAAAAACGCCAATGGCCTTTGGTTTGAAGCCGACGCGCTGCGGCTGCCCATCGCCGATGCCGCGCTCGATCTGGCAACCATCGCATTTGGGTTTCGCAATCTGACAAATTATCACTCCGGCCTTCTTGAACTGCGGCGCGTCCTGAAACCCGGCGGCACGCTCGCGATTCTTGAATTCTCCACCCCGCCGAACCCGCTGCTGGCCGAGTTGTACGGCTTCTATTCGCGAACCATTTTGCCCGCTGTTGGAGGAGTGCTATCCGGCTCCCGGGACGCTTATACTTACTTGCCGGAATCAGTCCGCAAATTTCCCGATGCCGATGGCCTGGCGAATCAGATGCGCGATGCGGGATTGGTGAACGTCCGCTTTGAACGCATGACGGCCGGAATCGTAGCGCTGCACCTGGGCGACCGGAGTTGATGCGGCTGGGGCCACACTCGCTTGCATCATCTGCTTCACCGTGATGGATGCCAGCGCTAAGGTGAGCCCAATCATGATGGCCACCGAAACCCAAGCTACCGCGTTATAAGCCGCCGAATTCGTCCATTCCTTCATCAGCCCCTTCTTGTTGATGAGCAGCACCATGTAGATGAGCACGAACGGCAGCAGCACGCCGTTGAGCACCTGCGACGCCAGAATCATCTTGATCAGCGGAAAATTCGGCCACAGAATGACGCCCGCGCCCAGCACCACCAGCAACGTGTATAGCCAATAAAACTCCGGCGCTTCATGAAAACGTTTGTCGACGCCCGATTCAAAACCCAGGCCTTCGCACACCGTAAACACGGTAGAGAGCGGCAAAATACAAGCCGCGAAAAACGACGCGTTAAACAAGCCTGCACTGAATAAGAGATAAGCGTATTGGCCGAACGGTTTCAGCGCCACGGCGGCGTCGGCGGCATCGTTAATGTCCTTGGGGCCGTGCGCCCAGATGGCCGTGGCGCAGGAAACAATGATAAAAAACGCTACGACGTCCGTCAAAATGCAGCCTACCACCACCTCGATGCGCGACTGCACATATTCTTTGGCCGTGATACCTTTTTCCACGATGGCCGATTGCAGATAGAACTGCATCCAGGGCGCGATGGAGGTGCCCACCATGGCGATCAGCATAGTGATGTAGTCGGTATCGAACATCAAAATGGGCTTCACGCTGTAAATGGCGGCTTCCTTCCAATCCGGCTTGAGCAGAAACGCGGAGATGATATACGTCACATAAAGGCAGCAGGCAACCAGAAAAATCTTTTCGACGCTGCGGTAATTACCGCGCACCACAACATACCAGACTGCGACCGCGCAAATGGGAACCGAAATATAGCGGCTGATGTGAAACAGCTCAAGCGAGCTGGCAATACCGGCGAATTCCGCGATCACATTGGTGAAATTCGTTAATACCAGCGCAATCATCAGGAAAAACGTGGTCCGCAAACCAAACTCCTCGCGGATTAGATCCGAAAGACCTTTGCCCGTGACCGCGCCCATGCGCGAGGACATCTCCTGCGTCACGATCAGTAGCAGGGTGATGGGAATGAGCGTCCACAGCGGCAGGTAGCCGTATTTGGCGCCCGCCTGCGAATAAGTGAGAATGCCGCCGGAATCGTTATCGACGTTGGCGGTGATTAATCCAGGACCGATGACCGACAGAAATATGGCAATTTGATAGCGAAACCGTTTGATCATTTTTCACGCAATAGTGAAATAATTTCGTCGGCGGTGATGACGCCCGCCAGTTTGCCTTCGGCGTCGATCACCGGGAGCGTCAGCAGATTGTACTTATCGAATAGCTCGGTGATGCGATCCTGGCGCTCTTCCACGTCCACTTGAATCAAGGTTTCGGGAGCCAGATCCTTGAGCGGCGTGGCGCCGGCTGCGGTAAACAGCCGCGCCAGCGGAATGGCGGCTTTCAAATGGTCGGCCGCGTCCACCAGGAACAGCGTGTTCAAACTTTCCAGGATCTCTTCGTGCGCCTTCAGGGCTTCCATGGCGCCGGCCACCGTCGTATCCTCCGGAAGCGCCACATACTCGGTATTCATCAGGCCGCCGGCTGAACTTTCGTGGTATTCGAGCAGCTCCTCCACCTCGGCCTTGGGCTCCACTTCCATCTCTTCGAGAATGTCTTCCGACGTTTGTTCCTCCAGTTCCGCCAGCACGTCGGCGGCTTCGTGCGGCGACATCTCTTCCACAATGTCGGCGGCTTTTTCGGTCTCGAGCGATTCCAGGATGCTGGCCTGCACATCCGGCTCCATTTCGGAGAGCGTGTCGGCGGCCACTTCGCTATCGATGGTCTCGAAGATGGCTTCGCGATCGTCCGGGCTCAAGTCCTCCACGATGTCGGCCAGATCCGCCGGATGCATTTTCTCGAGCAACTTATTACTGATGTTGAGGCGCAAGCGGCGCTGCGGATCGGCTTCGATAATGCTGCACTGCTCCCAGAGAATGGAATGCGGCGGGATGAGAACCTGCACCCGGCGAATCAGCTTGGGCGGGACTACGCCCTGGGCCAGACGCCGCAATACGCTGCGCAGTCCGATGTCGACATCGACGATGTGGATGGACTCGCCGTCGGCTTCGTGCTGGATGTCGAACGTGACATCGGTTACGCGGACCACTTTGCGCCCCTGGCCGTCGATGATCTGCTGATCGAGCAGGTCGCGCACCAGCCGCAGCATGTACTCGTCGGAATGATAGGGCGTGAGCTGTTCGTCCTTCAGGTAGATGCCGTCGAGCGAGATGGAACGGACTTGATCGTAGCGAACGGTGAGCCAGGCCCAACCGCCGCCCACCAGGAAGCGGTCCACACGGGAGGGATGAATCAGGGGAACGATGGCGGCGTCTTTGACCAGGCCCAGGCGGCGGCCCTTGAGGTCGTAGACCTTGAGGCCCAGCAGTTCGGTGAGAAAGAGAAAGTTGTCCGCCATCGAGAATCGCCTGAGCCCATATCATTTTGACCCGTGGAGCGCGCGAGGTTCTCGGATGCTGCGGTGTGAGGTTCGGCTGCGCCCTACATGGTCTTTCAGTTCTACTATGGCGCAGGCGGAGCGGGTGCCGCAACAAAAAAGTTCTGGATGGCTGCGTGGGGCGTCCGCGGCGAGTGGAAAAGCACGTGTTCGATGTGGCGCGCCTGGTTGATATGCATGAGGCGATGGGCGAAACGTTCGACATGGTCCTTTGAAAAAACGAAGCCATGATCGGAAGGCTGCCAGGGAATGCCGCGGTGTTTGTGGAGTGCGAGGAGGGCGGCGGCGTCCTTGAGATCGCGGCGCTCGCGATCGGCTCGGTCGGCCTGGATCTCGCGGAGCTTGTCGAGACTCTTTTGGAATTGCCGGGAAAGGCGATGGCCCAGGAGGCCGAGGTTGGCGATGAGGCGATGGGCGTCGACGATATCGAAGACAATTTCGCGATCGAGCGGGACGGGAGCGGCGGCGCGGGCGAGGACGTCGGCTTCGAGGAGCGGGATGCGGTTGAGACGCCAGGCGGTGTCGGCGATTTCTGCGACGAGCTGCGATTCGGTGGGAGTGGCGGGTTTGTATTCGTCGAAGAAGCGGCGGCGATGGGCGTCGTAGGCGGCGGGGTCTTCGGAGGGAAGGACGGGGGAGGCGGCGGTTAGGCCATGGCGCAGGGCGTTGAGGGAGGAACGCTGCTTGCCGGCTGGGGTGCGCGGGCCGGTGGAGTGTTGCGCGTTGGCGCGGTTGCGGGAGGTGGGGGTTGGGGGTTGGGGATTGGGGATTGGATTTGTCATTTGAGGCCTCGGTATTGGGGTAGCATGCGGACGGGGCCACCGGGAGGCGGCATTTGTGGAGATTGTTGGAGGGGGGCGGGATTTAGGCTGTGGGGGTGGGTGACTGGTTGCTGGTGGCTGGTGGCTGGTGGGGTGGCGAGGAAGTGCCCGCCCGCTTCGCTCGCTAGATCAACCCGGAATGGGCGGGAGGGGTTCTCGCAGCGTTTTCTTACTCCCGTTCCCGTATCTCGACTCAGCGTAGCTGCCAGGAGTCGCCACGTTGATCGCGGCCAAGATCCCGGCGACCTGCGCCCTAATGAAGCTCCAGTTATTCGTGCTCAACACGACGAGGGCGATCTGCCGTGATGAATAGCTCAAAGCACGCTTCCTCAGCAGCGTCCAGCAATGCTCCGTTCTTCAAGCCGGACCAGCCCTGAAACCACGCCGTCAAGACCGTATGACTTCCCGCGATCAGTAACCGAAGCTTTTGCGGGACGCTCTCGTCGAGAAGAATTTTCATCCAACGCGCGAGGTCTCAAGGGGAGGCTGGGCGCTCTTTGCCGCGAAGTCCAGCACTGTCTGAACCTGCTCACGAGTGACGTGGAAGTTTTCAAGAACTTCTTCCAGAGGCGAAGTCTTCAAATTTTCGAAGACCGCCGCCACTGGGACACGCGTGCCGCGAAAAACCCAGGCGCCGCTGACCTTTCCGGGAATGCTCTCCACTGCTGAACACTGCGACCAATCGAGGCTTGCCATAGTCGATTGCCCTCGTTTCATCTTAGCGTTTTGGCACGGAACAGAAGCTTCGTCGCGCTTGGGTCTCTACCCTCGGTCCAGTTGTTCGCGGAGTTCGCTGGGATAGAGAGATTTCAGCGCGGGATAGGACTCGGCGGATCAGGTCAAGTTCGTCCTTTTTGCGTTTGCTCAGGCGGCGTTGGGGATCAGAGTACGCCCAGAGCTTGCCCTGTGTCACGTCCTCTCGGCAAGCTACCTTCACTCGGATCCCCAGGACGTCGGCATCCACCGATCGGGCTGGATATGCCTGGTATCGTTCGTCGGTGGTGAACCGGATTCGAAGTTGGCTACCGGGCGCCGATGCTTTTAACCAATGCTTATTTATGTCCGCCGGTACGACTACGTCGGCATCCAGCGTGTACACCGGCTCGACGTAACAGTTGACCGCCAAACCGCCGATCAGACAATAGGGTCCGAACGATTCGCACGCTGCGATCAGCGGCGCAAAGTCGGTGGCGCCTCCCTGAGTTGTCAATTCGTACGCTTCCACTGCGGTCACAACTCCACTCTATCGACGGGATGCGCCGCAGGCAAGCATGTTAAGCTTCACGCAGAGTCCCAATTTCCAGTTGGAGGAAATATGAAATCGACCTCAACATTACTGGCGTGCATGACCCTGGCGGCGGCACTTTCGGCCCAGCCCCCGGGTTTTAACCCGCCCAAGACCACTCTCAAAGTCGGCGACATGGCTCCCGACTTCACCCTTCCCGATACGGACAACAAGCCGGTGAAGTTGTCCGATTTTCGCGGCAAGAAGACCGTCGTGCTGGCGTTCTTCGTGGCCGCGTTCACTGGTGGTTGAACCAAGGAACTGAACGCGTACCAGTCTGGTATCGCAAAGTTTGATGCGAATAATGCGCAGGTTTTGGCGATCAGCACCGATTTCACGCCGACCTTGGCGCACTGGAAAAAGGAACTCAACGTCACCTATCCCGTCCTGAGCGATCACATGCGGAAAGTTTCAGAGCAGTACGGGATTCTGATCACGGCGCTCGGCGTATCCAACCGCGCGACGTTTGTGGTGGATAAGGACGGAAAGATTGCGAGCATTGAGGAAGGGAACGTCGCCATCGATCCGACCGGGGCCGATACAGCGTGCAGCCGGTTGTCGCACAAGAGCCCCTGAGGCTTAATGCGATATTCCTAGCTTCTTCATCTTGGATTGCAGCGTGGTGCGCTTCATGCCCAGGCGGGCCGCGGCTCCATTCGGTCCGCCCACCACGCCGTTGGCTTGCTCCAGCACGCGGCGGATGTGATCGCGCTCGGCGTCCTGCAAAGTGACGGGCGTTGCGGTGTCGGCCTGCACGCGCAGCTCGGCCAGCGGAATGGCCAAGCTGGAGCCGCGCGTCAGAATGACCGCCCGTTCGATCAGATTCTCGAGCTCCCGCACATTACCGGGCCAAGCGTAAGCCACCAGCGCCTCCATGGCTTCGGTGGGAATGCTTTCGACGCGCTTGTTCATCCGGCGCGCGTACTTCTGGGTGAAATAGCGGACCAGCTTGGGAATGTCGGCGGTGCGCTCGCGTAAGGGCGGCAGCGAGAGCGGGAACACGCTGAGGCGGTAAAAAAGATCGCTGCGGAACTCGCGGGCGGCGATCATCTGGGCCAGATCGCGATTGGTGGCGGCCACCAGCCGCACGTCCACTTTGATGGTCCTGTTGCTGCCCAGGCGCTCGAACTCATGCTCCTGCAGTGCGCGCAGCAGCTTGGGCTGCAGCTCCAACGGAATGTCGCCCACTTCGTCCAGAAACAGCGTTCCTTTATTGGCCAATTCGAAGCGGCCCACTTTTTGGGCGATGGCCCCGGTGAAGGCGCCCTTCTCGTGGCCGAACAGCTCGCTTTCAAGCAGGCCGGTGGGAATGGCCGCGCAGTTGAGCTTGACGAAGGTGCGCTCGCGGCGTCCGCTCAGATCGTGAATGGCGCGGGCGATCAACTCCTTGCCGGTGCCGGTTTCGCCGAGGATCATGACCGAAGCGTCGGTGGGCGCGACGGTTGCCAACTGATCCAGAACCTTGCGGAAAGCCGGATCGTCGCCGACGATTTCGCCGAAATTCTGCTCAGTGCGGATTTCGTCTTCCAGATACAACTTCTCTTCGGCCAGTTGATCTTTGAGCTGCGCGATCTCTTGAAAGGCCGTCGCGTTCTCGATGGCGATGGCGGCTTGAGCGGCCACCTGGGTGAGAAAGTCGATGTCGGAGGGTGCGAAGGCGTCTTCTTTCATGCTGCCGACATTCAGGGTCCCGAGCACGTGGTTGCGCGTAATCAAAGGAATGCAGCACAGCGAGTGCAGGCCCGCCTCCACCAGTCGTTTAGCCAGGGGAGATTTGAAACCGGCCAGTTCTCTTGCCTCGAACACCGCCGGGCGCCTGGTTTCGACGGCCCGGCCGGCGGGTGTTTCATCCAGCGCCGCGGTGGCGCCTTGCGGAATAATCTGCGGATTCCCCTCGAACACCAGCGCGTGGTTCTTCAGCACGCCTCCGCCCTTGTCGAGCAGCGCCAGACTGGAGTATTCGCTGGGCATCACCCTCCGCAGGCAGGCGGTGATGCTGGGGAACAGCTCGCGAATATCCAGCTCCGAGACCAGCGCGTTGGTGATTTCGAGCAGCACCTGCAAACGGTCGCGCTCGCGCGCCAGCTGCCGCTGATACTTCTCGGCCTTCTCGAAATTCAGCGTATTGTCGACGGCTACGGCCACTTGCGCCGAAACCTGGCGCATGAAATCCATTTGCGATTCGAGCGGTCCGCCGGAGATGAAACCGAACATCAGCGCGCCTAGACGATTCTGTGCCGTGGTGAGCGGCAGCCAGCAGGAACTGATCACGCGGTTGCGCTTGAGCACGTCCATGATTCTGGGCCAGCGCGTTTCCTGGTTCACGTCGGCGATGGTCAGGGGTTCCTGATAGACGTAGACCCACCCGGACGGGGAATCCTGGGGGGGAATTCCATCTCGGGTACGTGCGGCTCAAATTCGCCGGTGCTTTCCAGGATGTGCAGACGCATGCTGTTGCTGGCTGCGTCGTACAGAACCAGGTTCAAGAAATCGAAGGGGACGATGGCGCGCAGACGGACTGCCAGGTCGCGGAACAGCCCGGCGAGGTCGCGGTGCTGCAAAATGGCCTGTGAAACATCGAGGAGCGATTGGTGGGCGGCGGTTTGCGATCCGGCATTTCCTACCTCGGGCTCCGAGATGCCGCGTTGTTCGGAGCTCGCGAGCATGGATGGGCCTCAAACAACAAGTATACCCATCACAGGCGGCTTGCCCGCTCGGGGGTTAGAACAGCTCGCCGATTTCCTTGGCGATTCCGCGGGCTTCCAGGTGAATCAAGCCGGCGTTGGAACCCATGGGTCCAATCACTGCCAGAACGGCCTTGGGACCCGCCGAGTATACGAACAGAACGCCGTCGTCGCCGCGGATGCTCACCTCGGAAAGTCCGCCCGTAGCCATGCTTTCGCTGATGCGGCGGCCCAGACTGGACGCCGCGGCCGCCATGGCCGCTACGCGGTTCGGATCTGTGCCATTCGACAGTGAGTGCGCTACGGGCAACCCTTCGGTGGAGGCCAGCAACACGCCCCGCAGCTCGGGAATCGAATTGCGAAGCGTCTCCAGATGATTCTTCAAGGCTTCGTGTTTCACCATCTTTATCCTCTCCTGGGTTTTCTCTGCTGCCGAGCGCCCACGTTGGAGGTGGGAGGCCGGCGCAGCCCGCGCTGATTGTAATATCGCTTGAATAAGGCTCGAACTTTAGCCGACCGACCGATAAACACATTACTTTGTCACCTTCGGAGAAAGGGGCTGTGGGTTTCCGGAACCAAACTGCCAGACCGCGTCCGGACCCGGCTAGCCTGTAGCAAAGGCTCATGCTTTCACCGAAGGTAGTAGGGTGACGGCCTGAGAAAGGCTGGATAAGTGCTTTACCGTATGGAAACACCCTCGGGAGGTATTCACTAATCGCCTAGAAGAGCCGATTACTTGGACATGCGATGCCTGTACTGCGGCAAGGAGCTGGCGCTGCTGAAGAGACTGCGGGGAGGAGGCGACTTTTGCTCCGTTGCCCACAAGCAAAGCTACCAGGAAGAATACAATCGGCTGGCGCTCAGCCGGCTGCTGCAAGCGCAAAAGAAAGGGCAGGGGGGCAATAACTCAGCCGCCGGGGGCGCAGCGCCGCCGCCCAACTCCTTAGTGACCTTAGAGGAGCCGGTGACCGGTGAGGCCGAATCGCCAGACGAGGTCGAGGTTGAGGAGGCGATGGGGGAGCATGCGACGGCTGAACCGGCTGCCGCTCCGATGGTCGAGGTAGCCTTGGGGCGAGCCCTGATCGCGGCGGCGCCCGAACCGGCCATGGATTCAGGGGCCGTGGAGGAACCCTCCAGCGGGGAGGCGGCAAACACGGAAACACCTCTAAGTGCGGAGCCTGAGCCAGTAGAGCCTGCGGGCTTCCTGATGGAGAGCCTGGCACTGATCGCCGGGCCGGAAGCGACGCCGCGCGTGGAACCTTGGCTGGAGCTTTCACCCGGACCGGCCATGTCGGAATGGCAGCACCAGACGGGGACTTTCAGCCTGTCCCAGGCAAGCCTATTGTCGCTCGATTTACAGCCGCAAGCCTGCTCGCTGGATCCATCCGCCATTGCGGAAGGTTCAGCGCCGCAGGCTTTCGCCAGCGCTTCGCCCGATCGTCGAGCGCTATCGACGCCGAAAGCCAAGAAGGCAGCGAACACAAATCGATTAGCCGCCGGTGCCCCAACGGCTCTTGCTGTCGCGCCCAGCGTGGCGGACTGGAAGGCCGACGCAAGCTTGGCTGAAGCCATTGGTTTTGAGAGCACGGTGGTGTTCGACGAATCTCAGCTGCTCGGGCTATCGCACACCAGCATCGACTTCCCTGCCGAAGACGCGAGCGCGATGGTACCGGCTGGCCCTTCTGTGCCGGAACAGGGAGCACACGCCGGCGACAGCCCACGGGAATCGCTTGCCGCGCTTTCCCGTTTGCACCAGAAACTGGTGGAACAAGAAGCGCTTCGGACCGAGGAAGTTTCAATCCCCGGAGCGCCCGCCAAGCCGGACGAGACTGCGGTAACGGTTGTCAGAGCCGTGTCTGTGGAGGTGGTGGCACCGCCGCCTGAGGCCGAACCGGCCGAGAGCCAGCCACGGGAGCCGAGAACGGTAGAGATCGCCAAGGAGGAGAGCACGCCCGAAGTCAAACCGGTACCCTCCACCGAGCTGCTGGCTCTCTCCATCAAGACCTTTCCTCCCCCCAAAGCGGCGCTCCAGGGAGGGGACGCGATACCCGGCCATATCGCTCCTCTGCTGCCTCATTTGAAGTCGCTGCCGCTGCGGCCCAAGGTTGCGCTGGCGCCGGGATACGTCCCTCCCACGACGGCTTCGGCCTCAACCCAAACTAAGCCGGCTACGCCTGCCGCCACGGTGCCCGCGCCGGGTTCCTCGAAATTCACCACGGGTGGCAAGCCCTCCGCTCGTCTGACACAGCCCAAGCAACCATCTCCATCTACCCCCAAGGCCCCAGCAAACGCCACGGCCGCAGCGACCGCGAAGGCCACGGCGACGACTACGGCTCCGGAGCCGGCCATACCGGCGCCGGCGAAAGAAGTAACCGCGAAAGCAGACGTAAGCAAGCCTCTACCCAAACCCGTCGCGTCGCAGTCTGCGCAGGTTCCAGAATCCGGCGCCAAACGGCCTGGGGTTCCGGAAGCCGCTCCCAAGGTCCCCGAGGAAAGAGAGCGAACCTCAAAGCCCGAGGCAGCGCGTCAAGCCAAGCCAGAGGCGGGTCAACCAAAGCCAGAGGCGGGTCAACCAAAGCCAGCGGCGGGCCAACCCAAGAAAGACGATGTGCCCAGCTTTGGCTCTGCCCAACCCAGCGGTGTCTCTTGGCTCGGTTCACTCAAGGTGAAACTAGGGATCGCAATTTTGCTGCTGGTGATCGCTTGTGTCTATTTCCTGGGTTGGGGAGGCGGCAAATCGCGCAAGCCGGATACTTCGAACGCGGGAGTCTCGGCGGATGGTTCCGGTCCGAGCATCATCATGGGTGAAGGCGGCTGGGTGGAAGACTGGGGCGGAGATCCGAGCGGCATGCATGTGGGGCGGGAAATCACCATTTACCGGCCATCGCTGAAGCTGTCCGATTACCGGCTGGAGTTTCAGGGGAGCATCGACGCCAAGAGCGTGGGTTGGGTCTTCCGCGCGGCGGATCCGGAAAATTATTATGCCATGAAACTGGCGCTGGTCTCTGCCGGATTGTCGCCCAAGGTGGCGCTGTTCAAGTTTCTGGTAGTCAACGGAAGACAAACGCAAGTGGGACGCGTGCCCATCGACCTAGCGGTGCAATCCGACATGGTGTTCGATATCCGGGTAGACGTTCGCGGCCCCCAGTTCACCACGTATATCCAGGGACAGCAGGTGGACAGTTGGACCGACGATCAGTTGAAAGTCGGCGGGGCGGGCTTCCTGAACGAGCGCGAAGAGCGGGGGAAAGTGAAATCGGTGTCCATCCGTTACCTGAGCGGCGCGGCCAAGTAGGAGAAAGGCGACATGGAAAAGACAAGCGATCAATGGTTATGGTTTGTGGACGACGAGCTGGTGGAGGCTCTGGCGCGCACCGACGTTCTGGAAGCCGCGGCGGAGAAGCGTCCGGTACAGAGCTCCACGCTGGCGAAGGTGCTGGCTCTCAACATGGACGGCAAGACCGAGCAGGCTTTGCGAGAGATCCGGGAGGCCATCGATGGCGGCGAGGATCTGCCCGAGCTGGCCTGGACCAAGGCGCACCTGGAGTTTCAGCTCGGCCATTTCGAGAATGCACTGGAGGACTACAAGAGAGTTCTGGAAAAACAGTCTAGCCACAAGGCCGCCACGTACAATGCGGCCCTGTGCCTGGAAAAGTTGAAGCGCTACGAAGAGGCGGCCGCGGCGTTCCGCAAGACGGCCGATCTGGATCCGAAACTGACCGAGGCGATTGTGGGCGTGGGCGTTTCCGAGTTGCACTGCAATAAGCCCGAAGCTGCGCTGGCGGCCTTTGAAGAAGCCCTGAAGTCGCAATCCGGCCACAGCCGGGCGCAGTACGGCAAAGCCATCGCGTTGCATCTGCTCGGCCGGACGCAGGAGGCCCAGGAGCTCTATCAAAAGCTGCTGCCGGACAACTCCACCGACGCCGAGCTGCTCACTAATATGATCCGTCTCGCCCTGGCGCGGGGAGAGCACGACAAGGCGCGCGAATATTCCGAAAAGTTGCTCAAATTGCGCCCCAACGCGCAAGCCGGATTGACGGGCATGATCGCGGCCGCGATGGCGCGCGGCGACTATAAGTCCGCCGCTCAGCTGGGAGCGCAATTGGTGAAGACCGCTTCCAGTTCCTTCGAGGCGTGGTTCAACCTGGGTGTGGCGTATCAACGGACCAACCGGCTGGAGCAGGCCGGGCAGGCCTACGCGGAAGCCGTGAAACTGAAGCCGGATAGCGCACTGGCGTATGCCAATCTGGGCGCTGTCCTGCAGGAGCGGGGTGATCAGCCGGAGGCCCGCAAAGCTTTTGAGCGAGCGCTCCAGATGGAGCCGGAGAACCCCGCCGCGTTGTGGAACCTTGCGATTGTGCACGACCGTCTGAGCAACCCCCTGGAGACCGAGAAGTGCATCGAGAAACTGGTGGAAATAGACCCGGAGCGCGAGGAAGCGTGGTACCGGCTGGGATATTTGCGCCTGCTGCGCGACGACATGGCGGGCAGTATCGAGCCGTTCCGTGTCTCGGTCAGCAAGCGGCCGGACTGGCTGGAGGCGCTCATCAATCTGGGCATTGCACAGCGGCGGCTGGGCCAGATGGAAGCGGCAAAAGCATCCTTCGCGCAAGCCGTGGCGCGCCATCCGGAATCCACAGAAGCGCTGCGCGCGCTGGCCGCTATCGCGGTGGATCAGGGCGATTACGTGCTCGCCCTGGACGCGGAAGCGAAACTGGATCAGTTGGGCGAGCGGATACCGGAGCTGAATTACAACATCGGCATCCTGTTGCAGCAGTCGAATTTGCAGGAAGACGCCGCCCGCTCCTACCGCCGGGCCACGGAGCAGAAACCGGAGTTCGCCGAAGCGCTGCTGAACCTGGGCCATGCGCTGGAAGCCTTGGGGCAGGAAGACGAAGCCCGGGGCTGCTGGCAACAGGCGGTGCAAGCGAAACCGGAGCTGGCGGAAAGCTATTTCTAGGAAGGCGGAAATACCGGGCGGCGGCCGCTGCTACTTCTTCTCCAGCCATTTCACGCTCAACGGAGTCTGGCGCTCGCACTGCATGGTATCCGTCACGCCGGACACCAACAGGGCACAGGCATTCGACTGCGCGCTGCGCAAGGCATGCTCCTCGGTGTCGGCCGACGCGGTGCGGCATTGATTGCCGCCATGGAACGCGATGCATACCTCCACGCGGTACTTGGCGATGTGCATGCTGGAATAGATCAGGAACGCCAGCACCACCACTACAAAAACAATTCCGATGGTTACCGTTTTACTCATGCGCTTTCGCTCTCGGCGAAGAAGCTTCCCATTTGCCGGAACTTGCTATAACGCTGTTCGATGAGCACCTGGCGCGAAAGCGGGGCCAATTCCGCCAGCGCCTGCTGGATGGTTTCCTTTACCAACTCCGCGGCTTTCGCGGGATCGGTGTGCGCGCCTTCGGCCGGCTCCCGCACCATGCCGTCGATCAAGCCCAGCCCTTCCAGATCCACCGCCGTCAGCCGCAGCGCGCTGGCAGCCTCGGCGGCTCGCCCGGAATCGCGATAGATAATGGCGGCGCAGCTTTCGGGCGAAATCACGCTGTAGTACGCGTTCTCGAGCATGTACACCCGGTTCGCAATCCCCAGGCCCAAGCGCGCCTCCGCTGCCGCCTTCGCCGATCACGACGGTCACTACGGGCACGCCCAACCGCGACATCTCGCGCAAGTTGGTGGCGATGGCTTCGGCCTGGCCGCGCTCCTCGGCGTCGATGCCGGGATAAGCGCCCATGGTGTCCAGGAACGTCACAATGGGCCGGTGAAACTTGTCGGCTAATCGCATCAGACGCATGGCCTTGCGATAGCCCTCCGGTTTGGGCATTCCGAAGTTGCGATGCAGCTTCTGCTTGGTGTCGCGGCCCTTCTCTTGCCCGATCACCATCACGGGCTTTGAATCCAGGAGCGCGAATCCGCCCATCACCGCCGCATCATCGCCATAAAAGCGATCGCCATGCAGTTCGGAGAATCCCGTAAAAATGCGACTGATATAATCCGACGCGTGCGGCCTCTTGGGATGCCGCGCCACTTGGACGCGTTCCCAGGTGGGATTGGTAACCGGAATGGTTTCGGGGGATGCTTCGCTCTCTGCCATGAAGGACGTTCAGCTAGCTAGGATCTCTCCCGACTCCGGCCCGCAGATCCGTTCTATTTCCGCCCAAAATTCTTTGTCGGGCCGGACCTTGGGGGCCACATCCAGAATAACGGAAAAGTCGCGAGGTTTCTCCAGCCGCAGCCGAACCTCGGTCTCGCCTCGCTTGCGCGCGAAGAGTTGATTCAGCGCCTCGGCCTTATCCACGTTTCCGTTGAGACCCACGCCTACGCGGATGGAAATCAGAGTGGGCAGGTTCACGCGCGCTACTTTGAGCGGAATCAGATCCTGGATGGAGATTTTCGGCGGAGCGTTTTCTTCCGGCAGCACCAGCCCGCGCACCAGCACCGCCTGGTCTTCCACCAAGCCGGTCAGCAAGCGATCGTACTGGGTGGAAAACGCCATGGCCTCCACTCCGCCCTTGCGATCTTCCACGCGCATGGCCGCCCACAGCTTTCCGTCTTTGTTGCGCTTGCGTTGAATGCCGGTCAGTATGCCGCACATGGCAACTTCGGCGCCGCGCTCCAGGCCTTCGAGCGTTTCTGTGTCGTGCGTTCCTAACTCCGCTACCTTGTCGGAAAATTCATCCAACGGATGCCCGGTGACGAAAATGCCCAGCACCTCTTTCTCGCCGGCAAGTTTCTGCTCGCTGGTCCAATCCGGCAAGGCAGGCAACGGATGTTCCACGTGCTCCGGCTCGTTGTCGACGGCGCCGAATAGCCCCACCTGGCCGCTCTCGCGATCCTTCCAGGCACGCTGGCCGCTTTCCATCGCGGTGTCGATCACGGCGGTCAATTGCGCGCGGTTGCCGCCTAAGCTGGCGAGCGCACCGGCCTTGATGAAGTTTTCAAGAACGCGCCGGTTCATGCTGGTCAAATCCACGCGCTCGCACAGATCGTACAGCGATTTGAACGGGCCGCCGCTTTCGCGCGCTTCGATCACCGCGTCGGCAGCGCCCGCGCCCACGTTGCGGATGGCGCACAGGCCCATGCGAATGCCCTGGCCGTCGGGAGAAAAATCCCGTCCGCTCGAATTCACATCCGGCGGCAGCACCGGAATGCCCATTTCGCGGCATTCGTTGATGTACTTCACCACCTTGTCGGTGGTGCCCATTTCCGACGTCAGCAGCGCCGACAAAAACTCCAGCGCGTAGTGGGCCTTCAGGTAGGCGGTGACATACGCCAGATACGCGTAGGCGGCCGAGTGCGATTTGTTGAATCCGTAGCCGGCGAACTGCTCCATCAGATCGAAAATCTTTTCGACCTTTTTCTGCGGACGTCCCTTGGCCAGCGCGCCTTGGATGAAACGCGCGCGCTGTGCGGCCATCTCCTCGGCCTTTTTCTTTCCCATGGCGCGGCGCAGGATATCGGCTTCGCCCAGCGAATAGCCCGCCAGGCGATTGGAAATCTGCATCACCTGCTCTTGATAAACAATGACGCCGTAAGTTTCTTCGAGCAGCTCCTTGAGCTCCGGAAAATCGTAGGTCACCTGCTTGCGGCCGTGCTTGCGGTCGATAAAATCGTCCACCATGCCGCCCTGAATGGGCCCCGGCCGGTACAACGCGTTCAACGCGCACAGATCCTCGATGCGCGTGGGCTGATACTTGCGCAGGATGTCGCGCATTCCGCGCGATTCAAACTGGAACACTCCGCTGGTAAAACCTTTGGAAAAAATCTGATAGGTTTCCGCGTCGTCCAGGGGAAGATTTTCAGTATCCACCTTGACGCCACGATGCTTTTCGATGAGCGCGACGGCATCCTGGATAATGTCGAGCGTGGTCAGCCCGAGAAAATCCATCTTGAGAAGCGCCAGCTTCTCCAGGCCCACCATGTCGTACTGGGTGACAATTTCGTCTTTACTGGTTTTGCAGAGCGGCACCAGCTCCCGCAGCGGCACCGGTGAAATCACCACGCCCGCGGCGTGCATTCCAGAGTTGCGCGCCATCCCTTCTACTTTGCAAGCCACTTCCAGCACTTCCTTGAGGCGCGGGTCCTTGCGGGCCGCGTCTTCAATGGCCGGCTCCTGCTGCATGGCTTCCTTCAGCTTGATGTTGAGCGTGGTAGGAATGAGCTTGGTGATGCGATCCACGTCGGCGAAGCCGATGTCCAGAACGCGGCCGACATCCTTGATGGCGGTGCGCGCTCCCAGCGTGCCGAAGGTGATGATCTGCGCCACTTGCTCGCGCCCGTATTTTTCGGTGACGTATTGAATCACTTCGCCACGGCGGCGGGTGTGGAAATCGATGTCGATATCGGGCATGCTGACGCGCTCCGGATTCAGGAAGCGCTCGAACAGCAGCCCGTACTCCAGCGGATCGATATCGGTGATTTCCATCGCGTAACTCACCAGGCTGCCGGCGGCCGATCCGCGGCCCGGGCCGACGGGAATTCCGCGCGATTTCGCGAAGCGGATGAAATCCCAGACGATGAGGAAGTAGCCGGAGAATTTCATCTGCTGGATCATGCGGATTTCGCGATCCAAGCGCTCGGCGTATTCGGGAAGATCGTGCTTCAGCCCGCCTTCTTTGCGCAGCGCCTCCAAGCGTCCGCGCCGCTTTTCAAAACCTTGCCGCGCTACATATTCAAAATAACTGTCAGTAGAGTGCTCCGAAGGAACGTCGAATTTCGGGAACGGCTCCTTCACCTTTTCGAGCTCACCTGGCAGCGCTGCGGCGATGTCCCAGGTCCGGTCCAGCGCTTCTTCTACTTCGCCGAACATGCGCGAGCATCTCGTCGCGCGTCTTGAGATAAAACTCGGGCTGCGTGAAGCGCATGCGATTGGGGTCGCTCATGGTCTTGCCGGTCTGGATGCACAGCAAGATTTCGTGCGCGCGCGCATCGCCCTTGCGCATGTAGTGGGAGTCGTTGGTGGCGACGAGCGGAATGCGGGTCTCTTGCGACAGGCGCAGCAGTTCCGGAATCACGATCTTGTCTTGATCCAGGCCGTGATCCTGAATTTCGAGGAAGAAATTCTCTTTGCCGAACATGTCGGCGTAGCCGTATGCCAGCCGCTTGGCTTCCTCGTAGCGATTGGCCAGGATGGTTTCGTTGATGTCGCCGCGCAGGCAGGCGGACATCGCGATCAGGCCTTTGGAATGCCGGGCCAGAAGATCTTTGTCGATGCGCGGCTTGTAGTAGAAGCCTTCAAGAAACGCCGTGGACACCAGCTTCAGCAGGTTGCGATAGCCGTCCTGGTTCTCGCACAGCAGCACCAGGTGGTTGTAGCGATCGGTTTCACTGCGGCTGGTTAAGCCCTGCTGCGAAACGTAAACTTCGCATCCGATTACCGGATGCACGCCCTTCTCTTTGGCCTTGTTATAAAACTCGACCGCGCCAAAAAGATTCCCGTGGTCCGTCATCGCGATGGAAGGCATCTTCTGCTCGACAACCAGATCCATCAACTGGCCGATCTCGCAAGCGCCGTCGAGGAGCGAATAATCGGTGTGGCAATGTAGGTGAACGAAAGGCCGTGCGGAATTCATTCCGATCCTTGCAGGGGGAGGGGTACCTATATTGTACTTCTTACATCGATCTCCCGCGAATTTTCTTCTGTGGCTCGGAGCCGAATCTCGATGCGATCTTCGGGCATCAGCTCGGGAAAGCGCTCGCCCCATTCGATCAATACGATCGCGGGGCGATCGAAGATTTCATCCAGTCCAAGCGTGGCCACTTGCGCTGCGGTGTCCAAGCGATAGAGATCGATGTGATAGACGAGCGCTCCCTTAGGGTCGCGGTTCTGAAGCGGCCTTTCCGGGCCGACCGCGTGAGCAAGCGGGGGCCTTTCCGAACCGTGCGCGTGAGCAAGCGGGGGCATTTCCGAACCGTGCGCGTCAGCAAGCGGGGGCGTTTCCGAACCGTGTGCGTCAGCAAGCGGGGGCCTTTCCGGGCCGACCGCGTGAGCAAGCGGGGGCGTTTCCGAGCCACGCGGGGTGTATTCGTGAATGAGCGTGAACGTCGGGCTGGACACGTCTTCGGGTTTTGCCGCGCCCAAGCCTTGGACGATTCCCTTGGCCAGCGTGGTTTTTCCCGCGCCTAATTTTCCGATCAGCAGAACCACCGCTCTTGCCGGAAGTTCCGTGGCCAGCTTCTGACCCAGCGCGATAGTCTCTTCTTCAGATTCGGTGTGATAGATCCGCGATTTCACGCATCGCCTCAGGCAGGAACTCGAACAGGTCGGTAGCCATGAAAGATTTTTCGCCCAATGCCTCGGCGCCCAGCTCGCCGGCTCGACCATGCAGGTACACTGCGGCGAGCAGTGCATTCTCTAATTCATCGGGAAACTGCGCCACGAGTCCCGCGATCATACCCGTGAGCACATCGCCGGTGCCTCCTGTCGACATGGCCGGCGATCCGGTGGGATTGATCCACACCGGACCATCCGGAAATGCGATCACGCTGCGGTTGCCTTTCAGCACCAGATACACGCCGTGCTCTTTAGCAAACGCGCGAGCGCTACCGATACGGTCGGCTTGAATCTCGGCGATGGTTTTCCCGGTCAGCCGCGACATCTCGCCCGGGTGTGGCGTGAAAATACGAGGCCCTTCAAAGCGCGAGCGCTGCCCGGCGAGCGCATTCAATGCATCCGCATCCACCACCATCGGCGTTTTCGATTCCTGTACGAAACGCCGGATGAATTGCACCGTTTCCGGATGATGCCCCATACCCGGGCCGATGGCGATTACGGTTTTTTTCTCGGTGATGGCGGCGAGGGCGGGATCGTCCGGGGCACGCATTGCGATGGACCCGGCGTCGGTCTCGGCCAGCGGCTCGGTCATGATCTCGGGCGCGTAGGATGCAATCGACGAAATTGCCGATGCCGCCGAAGCAACGGTGGAAAGCCCCGCGCCGGCTCGCAACGCCGCGATGCCAGCCATCGCCGCCGCACCCGTTTTTCCGCGCCCGCCCGCGATCACCAGCACGTGGCCGTATAAACCCTTATTCGATTCACTCGCGCGCGGACGGAACAGCGACGCGAAATCCGAAGGGGCTGACAGCGAAAGCAGAATGTTCGGGTCGCCCGCATACAACTCCGGCGGGCTACCAATCTGAACGACGTGCACCTTCCCGGCGAGTTCGCACTCGGGAGGCAGCACCAGCGACGGCTTCAGCGCGGTGAACGTGACCGTGTGTGTGGCGTGGACCGCGCCGCCGGATGGGACGTCCACGGCCACCACTTCCGCCAGTGGAAAGTGAGTATTGATCGCCTCAATCAACTCCGCCGCTTTCCCTTTCGCGGCTCCTTCGGCGCCCGTTCCAAGCACGGCGTCGATCACCAGGGTCGCGATGCGCATTTCCTCGGTGATGTTGGGCCACACATAACAGCCCACAGCTTGCAGCATTTTGTAGTTTTCGAGCGCGTCGCCGTGCATTTCAGACGGCTCGGCGCCCAGCACCACACGCAGCCACTGCGGCCTGACGCGCGTATGAAGCTGCCGCGCCACCACCAATCCGTCGCCGCCGTTGTTGCCCTTGCCGCACACGACAACGATGCGCTCTTTCTCAAGCGGCGAATACTGGCGCTCCAGGAACTCCACCACGCGCTGCCCGGCATTTTCCATCAGGATGATATTCGGAATGCCCAGCTCGGCCGTGCGCTTATCGACCTCGCGCATTTGTGCCGCCGTCAAAACCTTCATGCCCGCACCTCCGCCAACACCTGCTCCAATTTCCTCAGGTTCGCAGCCTCGCCCATCACGATCAGATAGTCGCCGGCCTGAATCTCGGCCTCCGCCGGTGGATTGAATTGCATCTGCCCGTCCGACTTGCGAATCGCCAGCACAATCACGCCCAGGTCACTTCGAATCTTGCTTTCAGCCAGCGACTTGGACGCAAATTCGCTCGATGCCGACACGCTGAACTGCTCGATTCCTACGTCCAGCCCCATATTCTTGGTGGTGAAATCGATGAACTGGAAGACGTGCGGCTTCAGCATCACTTGCGCCATGCGATTGCCGGTCATGTCATACGGTGCAAAAACGTAGTCGGCGCCCGCCAGCCGCATCTTCTTCTCGCTCTGCTCGGATGCGATGCGCGCCGAAACCTGCAGCCCGGGCTTCAGCGCCTTGGCTGAAAGAATCACGAACAGATTGTCGGCGTCGCTCTGCAGGGTGGCAATCAGACCCTTGGCACGCAGGATGCCCGCGTGCTTCAATGTCTCGTCGTCGGTGGCGTCGGCCAGCACGCCCAGCATGCCGTCGCGGATGGCCCATTCCACGCGGTCTTCGCTTTTGTCCACGATGAGGAAAGGAACGCCCGCGCGTTGCAGCTCATGCGCCGCACCACGGCCCACGCGTCCGAAACCGCAGACGATGATATGGTCCTGCAACTTATTGATCATTTTTGTGGTCCGCCGCTTCCCAAAGTATTGCGTGAGCTCCAGCTCGATGATGACTTGCGTCATGCCGCCCACCGCGAGCAGCATCATGGTTACGCCGAAGAATATCAGAAACGAGTTGAAAACCCGGCCCCAAAAACTCAGCGGGTGCAGTTCCCCATAGCCGACCGTGGTGATGGTGATCAGCGTCATGTAGAAGGCGTCGAAGAGAGGGTAGTGCTCTATCCATACGAATCCTAGCGTTCCGCCGGTGACGATGAGCACAACTCCGCCGCCCAGGACGATCAGCCAATTGCGGAGGCGGCGCATGCTGTCGCTATTCTAGCGAGAGTCCATTCGGCGGCGAGGCCACCGTTCGTATCGTTCCCAGCTTTCCCATACGAGGTAAACAATTCCAAAATAGAAAGCAAAGTTTCCGAGCACCACCACCCAGGTGCGGAAGTCGTGGACGTTGCCACTCACAGCCATGCCAAGAACAAAGCCTGGGAAGAGTAAGATCGTCGCCGCGCCAATCGTTTCCGGAAACCGGATCGATAGCACGCTCAAGACTCCGGAACCGAACGCTACAGCGAGTGCGAGAAATAGCTTCGTTTTGTTCTTCACGGCTTGCGCGCCAGCAGCACCGTCATGTCGTCGGAAAGCTCCGGAGCTCCGGTCCATTGGCGCACGCTCTCCATGACGCTTTCGATGATCTGCGCCTCGGCGCGATCGGAATTTTTCGCCACCAATTGAATGAGCCGTTCTTCGCCGAACATTTCGCCGTATTCATTCTCGGGTTCGGTGACGCCGTCGGTGTAGCACAACAGCAAGTCGCCGCTGCGCAGCTCCAGCCTGCTTTCTTCGTACTTGGAGAAAGGAAAAGCGCCCACCACGGTTCCATTCACTTCCAAAGCAGTGGCCACGCCGTCGCGGAACAGCACCGGCTGCAAATGGCCGGCGTTGGTGTAGGTGAGCAAGCCAGTGCCGCCGTCGTAAATGGCGAAGAAGAAAGTGGCGTACTTTTCGGGAGATGTTGTGGCGTGCAGTTGCTGGTTTAGTTCGGAAACCATGCGCGCGGTGGAGAACCGCAGGCCGTTTATGGATGGCGCGGCCATTTCCGCCGCCGCTCTTAGCTCCATGCGGAGGGCGGCTTGAATGGTGGCCATCAAGAGCGCCGCCGAAATTCCCTTCCCCGCCACGTCGCCGATGGCGATGGCGAGTTTCCCGTCCACCAACTGATAGTCGTAGTAATCGCCCGAGACCATGCGCGCCGGATCGCACATGCCGAGCACTCGCAGGCTCTCGAACACCGGCGGGGCTTTGGGATAAAGCTGATCCTGCACCCCCCGCGCGATCTCGATTTCGGCTTGCATGCGCTCTTTTTCTTTGGCCACCGCGAGCAGGCGCTCCAGATTCTGCGTCATGCTGTTGAACGAGGTGCTCAGTTCGGCCAGCTGATCACGCCCCCGCACCTGAATCAAATGCGAAAAGTCGCCGTGCATCACGCGCTGCGTTCCCGCGTACAGCGAATGCACCGCTCCGGTGATGCTGCGCGACATCGAGATCCCGATGGCCAGGCCGGCGATGGCGACAATCAGGAAGGCCGCCGCCACGGCATAAAAAAAGATCAGAACGGCGCCTCCCAGTTCGTCGCTGCTTTGGCTGAGAACGGTGGTAAGAAGCGAGGACAGCCGCGTGTAACCAACCAGCAGCGCGGTGTCGGTGCTGGCCGGATGGTCCCAATCTACGGCGCGCAGCAGCGATCCCCAGCGCACCGGGATATCGAAGCGATTCACGCGCGGAGGGAGCGCGGATTGCGGCGCGTCGCCGCCGGCGGGCGCTAAGCGAAAGTCGCCTTGATCTCCCGCGCCAAGCTTTGTGGAGCCAGCGCTGGGGGCCACGCGAACTTCGATTTTGCCGCTGCCGGCAGGCGCCTGCTCGCCGAAATCACGCTGCAGAAAGTACACATCGCCCAGCGCCGGCATCATCGCGCTGAGATACCGCCTCGACAAAGGCGTCATTACGAGAGTCTGCTCATTGTTCGCGGCGCTGTCCGCCCAGGCGTAGTAGCGCCCATCGCGCAACGCAAATCCGCTCGCATTCACGGGCAGCTTGGAGGGCAGACTTACATCCGCATCGGGCGGCCACTTCCCGGTCTCGCCATTCTGCGCCACCCACAAAACTAAACCGGGGAATCGCTCGCGATCTTCTTCGCCAATTCGCTGGATGTCAGCCGGCGAGGCGCTCAGATCCCGATCCACGGATTGAAGCGCGGCCACACGCCGGTCCAACTCGGACCGCACCAGGTACACCGCCACTTGCCCGGCCAGAATATAGGCGCCCAATCCCACCAGCGTCAGCACCAGCACAATGGGCAACACGGCGATGAAAAGGTACGCCACCATCAGCCGGTAGCGCAGACGCCACAGCAGCTTCCGCAGCGCGATCCGCAGCAGGCGAATCGCCACCCACACGCCCAGGACGAACGTGGCGAAGGCGACGAACGTTTCAAATCCGCTGTCCGGCCACAGGGCTAGCAGGATCAGATACAAACCCAGCATCACGGCGAAGGTTTTCTCCACCTTCGGGGTGCGTTTCCACAGCGCTGGGATCGAAAATTTCACACGCGCGATTTGGCGATCTCGGGCGTTTCGGGCGCCGCCTCCGGCATGGGCTTCTCCGGCTCCAGGAAGTAGCGCGTCAACTGCTCCTGCAGGATGCCCAGCGCGGTTTCGGGATCGTCGGCGTACTGGAACAAATTCAGGTCGTCCCGATCGATAGTGCCGTGCTCCACCAGCGCTTCGAAATTGAGCACCTCTTGCCAGAATTTCGTCCCGTACAACACGATCACGATCTTGCTTTCCAGCTTCCGCGTCTGCGCCAGCGTCAAAACCTCAAACAGCTCGTCCATGGTTCCGAAGCCGCCCGGGAAGATCACCAGCGCTTTCGCCAGGTACGCAAACCAGAATTTGCGCATGAAGAAATAGTGGAATTCGAAGGACAGCTCCGGCGTGATAAACGGATTGGGCCGCTGTTCGAAGGGCAAGCCGATGTTGAGTCCGATGGTTTTGCCGCCCGCGTCCGACGCGCCGCGATTGGCCGCTTCCATAATGCCGGGCCCGCCTCCGGAACAGATGACGAAGCGGTGCGAGTTGGACACCAGTTTGCTCGACCACTCGGTGACTAAACGCGCCAGCGTGCGCGCATCGCGATAATAGCGGCCGAGCGAACCTTCCTCGCTGATTCTCGCCGATCCAAAAAAGACGATGGTGTCCTGGATCTTTTCGTCGCGGAAGTGCGACAGCGGCTCCAGGTATTCGGAAAGGATGCGCAATCCGCGGGCATCCGGACTTTCGAGAAAAGTCTCGTTCAGATAGGCCACCGGCCGGTGACTGTTGTTGGAGTGGTCTTCGATCATGGAGACGAGGTAGGAGCGCCTTCCAGGCGTTCCAAACGCTTTTCCAATTGTCTCACTGTCTTCAGCAAGTCAGGCAGCTTGGGAAAGGCGGTGATGGCGCGCAGCCATTCGCGCGCTTCAAACGCAGGCGATCCCGACATTACCGCGCCCGCCGCCACGTCCCCGCCGATCCCGCTCTGCGCGTAGATCACCGCGTTGTCGTGAATAGTGAGATGGCCGGAGATTCCCACCTGCCCGGCCAGCAGGACGTTTTTCTCCAGAATGGATCCCCCGGCGAGCCCTGTCTGCGCGCAAATGATATTGTCTTCTCCCACCACGCATCCGTGCCCCACTTGTACCAGGCTGTCGATCTTAGCGCCGCGCTTCACGCGCGTCTCGCCCACCGACGCCCGATCCACGGACGTGAGCGATTGGATCTCGACGTCATCTTCGATCACGGTAACACCCGATTGCACGATCTTGAAGTGCGTCCCCTCGCGCGTCTTGGCGAACCCGTAGCCGTCGCTGCCCACTACCACGCCGTTCTGGAGAATTACTCGATCTCCCACCCGGCAATATTCGCGCACCACGGCGTGGGAATGCGCGCAAAAGTCGTCGCCGATCTGGGCACCGTCATAGATCACCACGTGCGGATGCAATACCGCGTTCTTGCCGATGCTGACGTGCTCTCCCACTACGGCGAAAGCTCCCACCGAAGCACCTTCGCCGATGCGCGCCGTGGCCGCCACCGAAGCCTGCGGATGGATTCCCGGCTTGGGCCGCGGCGGCTGATAGAACAAGGCCAGGGCTCGCGCAAAATCGTGATACGGATTCGCCGATACCAGGCTGGCGGGCTGCGAGCGATGTTCGGCCTGCGGCAGGGGCTGCTTCACCAGAATCGCGCCAGCGCGCGTCGACTTCACCCGGGGCGCATATTTCGGGTTGGCCAGAAAGGTGAGTTCGGTGGGGCCGGCGCGCTCGACACCCGCCACGCCGGTAATCTCGATGGCCGGGTCGCCATGTAGTGTACAACCCAGGCGGGCCGCTAGATCGCCCAGGCGAATCCGCTCAATCGTAGACATATTATTAATGGATTCATTGTATCCGCGTTAGCCTACGACAACCCATGTCAAATGGGGAGCGATCTCGGTAAGCCACCTTAGCGGATAAAGCTGGCTTGCCGCCGATTTCAGTATGAATGCGCGTGCTGCGGTATATCTTGCGGCTGATCTTTGCGCTGGAGGCCCTGGGGCTCCTCAGCTTCGCATTTGTCCTCCTTCGCCAGCCTACGGCGCTGGCAGCCGCCGAGCGCTTCCATCTGGGCCGGCACTCGATTCTGGAGCTGTTCTGGTTTATGACGTTGGTGGCGGTATTGGCTGCCGTTACGGCCTGGCGGATGGAGCGGGGCGACGCTTTAGGCCGATGGTCCCTGTTGGCCGCATCCATATTCAATCTAATTCTGTATCCGGTTGGAACGCTGGTTGCCATCGCCGGAATCTACTACTTCCTTCGCAACCCCACCGTCGATCCGCAGCTCTATCTCAAGCATCGGCCGATTGCGGGGGATGGCACCAGTAAATGGTCCGGAACCATCTTCACCATGGGCAGGCTTTGCTGGGGAGTTTTTATTCTCAGCTCCATCCATCGCTGGACCGTGGCGCGAGGAATGCATCCCATCAATTCCGAAGTCCTGTTCTGGCTCACGCTCGTGGCGGCGGTCTACGGCGCTATTCTGTTCCATGAGTTGGGGCACTGCATTCTCGGCGACATCGTGGGTTTCCGGCTCATCGGATTTGGCGTCGGCCCGCTGTGCTTCGATCGGTCATCGGGGCGCTGGCGTATCCAAATGCGTTACGACAAGCTTTTCGGCGGCCAAACCGCGATGGCGCCCAGGTCCGCGAAAAATATTCGCGGGCGCGCCATGGTCTTCACATTGGGCGGCCCGTTCGGATCGGCCCTGTTGGGCGCCATCGGGACCATCTGTCTGCTCTTGATTCCGGGTCCCGCCTGGCCAGCCGCACTCGGCCGCACGGTGGCATTGGCTACGGGGCTGGCGTTCGGCGACGTTCTCTTTAACCTGCTTCCCATGGCGAGCGAAGCCCAGTATTCCGACGGCGCGCGCCTGTGGCAAATGTACCGCCGCGGCCCCTGGTGCGACTTCCATTGCGCCAATCATTATATGGGGCTCTCACAAGTGGCGCCGGTCCGGCCGAGGGAATGGCCCCGGGACCTGATAGAACGGGCTGCCGAGTTTGCCGCGCAGCTTCCCGAGCCCGCGGGAGGTTTTGCCCTGGCCTACACGCACTACCTGGACTCGGGCGATTGGCAGCGCGCACTCTCATGGCTGGATAAGGCTCACCTGCTAGCCCGGTCCGGCAGCAAACTGGCTCATGCGCTGGCTCTGGATCGCGCGTTTATCGAGGCTTTCTATAAGCGCGACGGCCGGGAAGCGCAGCGCTGGTTCGAGCAGGCGCCCGAGCAACTGGAATCGACCGATTACTGGCGCTCGGCCGCTACGGTTCGGGCCGCCCAAGGCGATGTCGCCGGAGCGTCGGAAGCCTGGAAAAAGGCCTGCGAGCTAGCTCAAGAACGTCCTTCCACTGGTATTTACGAAATGCATCGGGAACAGCTTTGGCACATCAGCGCCTGGCTGGAACAGCTACGGACGCAGCCGATGTCGGCGTGAGGCCTGTAGGGGGCTACTTGCCCGGTTTCCAGAACACAAAGCCTACCCGCTCGCAATCGGATGGACGAAGGTAGGCGTGGGAGGCGTTGCTGCCAATCGAGACATTCTGCACCTTGAACATCTGGACATGAGGCTCGATGCTGCGGGAGTTGAGATACTCAACCGTGATTTCAGGCACGATACGGCTGACTTCAGCATCGTCCGTCGGCCGGATCTCCACAGTGCAGACGTTGTGATTCACAACCCAGTCCGATTTCCATCGATATTGAAAATAGGTGTCATAGAAATCCCTTCCCTCAAATGACACGACGCCATTTCTGATTGGCCGTGCGTATATCCAGGAGGAATAATTCAGCGAACGCTTCGGTGAAGGGGCAGCGGTACCATCGTTATGCGGAGAAGATGATCTTCCGGCGGTATCGGCGTTGGCCATCACCGCGAGAAGCCCGATCGAAAGTATTGTGGCCGGAGCCAAGCTTAGACTCGCCCAATTATAGAACCTCATTGATCCGCGCGAACCGTTGATCCTTGAAAAGGTAAGACATCTTATCGTCAAGTTGTCAAGTCTGAGATAGCCTTAATTCGCAGGACACTTAGATCTACTTGACAATAACACACTAAAGTTTAATAATGGAGGCAGGCTAAAACGAGTCCGGATTCGTAGCCGGAGGATTGAGGGAAGCATGAGCAAAATCATAGGCATAGACTTGGGAACGACCAATTCCGTCGTGTCCGTCATGGAAGGCGGCCAAGCCGTCGTTATACCGAATCAGGAGGGCGGCCGGACCACGCCGTCCGTCGTGGCATTCACCAAGAGCGGTGAGCGGCTGGTTGGCACGGTGGCTAAGCGTCAATCCGTCACCAACCCGGAAAATACCATCTATTCGATCAAGCGCTTCATGGGCCGCCGCTTCAGCGAAGTGAGCGAAGAGATGAAGCTGGTTCCCTATAAGGTGGTGGCGCGGCGAAAACGGCGACGCCCGCGTCGAGATCAACGGCAAGCGCTACTCTCCGCCCGAGATTTCCGCGATGATTCTCACCAAATTGAAAGAAGCCGCCGAGGCCTATCTGGGCGAAAAGGTGACCAAGGCGGTCATAACAGTTCCGGCCTACTTCAACGATTCGCAGCGCCAGGCCACCAAGGACGCCGGACAAATCGCCGGCCTGGAAGTGATGCGCATCATCAACGAGCCAACGGCCGCTGCCTTGGCGTACGGGCTGGACAAGAAGAAGAACGAGACCATCGCGGTGTATGACTTCGGCGGCGGCACGTTCGACATTTCCATTCTCGAAGTGGGCGACGGCGTAGTGGAAGTGAAGTCCACCAACGGCGATACCCACCTGGGCGGCGACAACATCGACCAGCGGATTATCGACTGGCTGGTCCAGGAGTTCAAGAAGGAAACCGGGGTCGACGTTTCGAAAGATCAGATGGCGCTGCAGCGGCTGAAAGAAGCTGCCGAAAAGGCCAAGATCGAGCTGTCGAACGTGCTGGAAACCGAAATCAATCTGCCGTTCCTGACAGCCGACGCTTCTGGTCCCAAGCACATGAACGTGAAGCTGACGCGCGCGCGGCTGGAGCAAATGGTGGCCGATATTCTGGATCGCGCCAGCGGGCCGTGCAAGCAGGCCATCGCGGACGCCAACGTGACGCCCGCGCAGATCGACGAAGTGGTGCTGGTGGGCGGTTCCACTCGCATGCCCAAGGTGCAACAGCAAGTACGCGATCTGTTCGGCAAGGAACCGAACAAGAGCGTGAATCCCGATGAAGTGGTGGCGGTGGGCGCGGCGGTTCAGGGCGGCGTACTGGGCGGCGAAGTGAAGGACGTCCTGCTGCTGGACGTTACTCCGCTGTCGCTCGGAATCGAAACGCTGGGCGGCGTGTTTACCCGGCTGATCGAGCGCAACACCACCATTCCGACGCGCAAGAGCGAGGTGTTTTCCACCGCTTCGGATAGCCAGACTTCGGTTGAGATCAAGGTCTACCAGGGCGAACGCGCCATGGCGGCCGACAACAAGATGCTGGGCGTGTTCCAGCTGGTGGGAATTCCGCCGGCTCCGCGCGGGATTCCGCAAGTGGAAGTGACGTTCGACATCGACGCCAACGGCATCCTGAACGTGACGGCCAAGGATAAGGCCACCAACAACGAGCAGAAGATCACCATTACTTCTTCGTCCGGCCTGAGCAAGGACGAGGTGGAGAAGATGGCGCGGGACGCCGACTCGCATGCGTCCGACGATCGCAAGAAGAAGGAAGAAATCGAGTCCCGCAACCGGGCCGACGCGATGGTTTACAACATCGAGAAGATGTTGAAGGAGCATCGCGACAAGGTCAGCGCGGCCGACGCCAAGGCGGTGGAGGAAGCGCTCGACGATACCAAGAAAGCGATGTCGGAAGGCGGGATCGATCGCATCAATCAAGCCACCTCGAAGCTGGAGACGGCCAGTCACAAACTGGCCGAGGCCATGTACAAGGCTTCCAGCCAGCCGGGCGGCACTCCACCGCAAGGCGGCGCGGGCGCAGGCGGCAACGGAGCGGGCGAAACGAAGCCCAAGGACGATGTCGTCGACGCCGAATTCGTGGACGTTGAAGACAAAAAGTAAGTGACTGGTGGCTGGTGGCTCGTGGCTGGTAACTGCCGGCCATTCGCAACCAGTCACCAGTAAGCCAGCCAGTAACTATTTATGCCTGCCGCAAGCAAAGACTATTACGAGACTCTCGGGGTATCTCGCGCCGCTAAGGAAGACGAGATCCGCAAGACGTACCGTAAGTTGGCGCGCAAGTATCATCCGGATCTGAACCCGGGCGATAAAGCGGCCGAGGAGCGCTTCAAGAAAGTTCAGGAAGCTTATGACATTCTGAGCGATCCCAAGAAGCGGCAGGTTTACGATCAGTATGGTTTTTACTCCGACAACATTCCTCCGGGGGGACCGGGCGGCGGGGGTGGTGGCGCCGGCGCGGGCGCTGGACAACCGGGCATGGGTTTCGGAGGCTTCGATTTTTCCGAATACGCCAATCACGGCGGTGAGGCCCAACCGGGTGGCGGCGCTTTCCGCGACATCTTCAGCCAGTTCTTCGGTGGACGGCGGGGTGAAGCCGCGGCAGCTGGGGGCCCGGAAAAAGGCTCGGACCTGGAATATGGGCTGGATATCGATTTTTGGCAGGCCATCCGCGGCACGCAGGTGAAGCTCAACGTCGCGCGCCAGGAAATCTGCGAAACCTGCAACGGCAGCGGGGCGGTGGGCGGCACATCCACGGTGTGTCCGGAGTGCGATGGCACCGGCAACGTCACGCAAATGGCGGGCGCCATGAAATTCAGCCTCACCTGTCCGCGCTGCGACGGCAAGGGACGCTTGCGCAATGTCTGCCCGACTTGTCATGGCGATGGGCGCTTGTCGAAGTCGGAAATCGTCGAAGTTCGCATCCCGCCCGGCGCTCAATCCGGATCGCGCCTGCGCGTGGCGGGCAAAGGCAACGCCGGACGAATGGGCGGCGGCGCCGGCGATCTTTACATCACCGTCCGCGTCGAGCCTCATGCGTTCTTCCGCCGGGACGGCGACGACATCCATATCCAGGTTCCAGTGACGGTGTCGGAAGCGGGGCTGGGCGCCAAGATCGAGGTGCCCACCATCGATGGGCGGGCTTTGCTCAAAGTGCCGCAAGGAACCCAAAATTCGCAGAAGTTCCGCCTGCGCGAAAAAGGGCGTCTTGAACACCCGCAAGAATCAACGCGGCGACGAGATTGTCGAAGTGGTGATCCAGGCGCCCAAAGCCCAGGATGAGCGCACCAGGGAACTGCTGCGCGAGTTGTCGCAAGTGAATACCGAAGATCCACGCCGCGATATCTGGAGCAAGGTGTAAGCCATGGCTAAAGCAAGATCCAAAGCCGCCTACATGATCTCGGCCGTCGCCGAGCAGTATCAAATCCATCCGCAGACCCTGCGTCTCTACGAACGCGAAGGGTTGCTCGCACCTTCGCGCAGCGAAGGCAACACGCGTCTTTATACCGATGACGATCTGGAGCGCCTGGAAGTAATCCTCAAGCTGACGCGCGACCTGGGAGTGAATCTGGCGGGCGTCGAAATCATCCTGAACATGCGCGAGAAAATGGCCGCGATGCAGGATCAGATCGAAGAATTCGTGGCTACGCTGAACCAGGAGTTCGCGCACCAGGCCCGCCAGTCGCCGGCCGAATCCAAGCGGTCCTTGATACCCGTGGTCCAAATGCGGACGCCCGCGGTGTTTGAAATCCCCAAGAAAAAGCGTCCCAAGGCTAACTGATGCTACACTACGTGTGTACCTATTCGCCTCGTCGGGGCGTGGCTCAGCCTGGCTAGAGCGCCTGGTTCGGGACCAGGAGGTCGGTGGTTCGAATCCACTCGCCCCGACCAATTCTTGACTGCCCTTAAGAACACATTACCCTAACGCGCAATCTGTAGTTTTGGAAGTTGCGAAAGCCGTAAGCTTGGCGCTGCAGGACTTCCATCTTGGTGTGAAAACCTTCTGTGATTGCATTGTTCCGAGTGAATCTCCACATGGCGGCGATCTCGCTGGACCAGGAGGCCAGAGTCTGACCGAGCGCGACCAGAGGAGCGAATCCAGCCTGGCGTAATTGATAGATGGCACGCAGCAGGCGAGGGACAAGAGTTTCGCATTGTTTGCGGGTGCGATGCTTTTATAGGTGATGATGGGCGAATTCGCGTTCTCTTGCTGGCGAGGCATAAAGACCAGGAATCGCTTGCCGTCCGCGGTCATGTCCCGATCGCCAACATTCTGCGGCAGCGCGAATAGCTGTTTTGGGGACACTCGTTGAAAGTGGGTTATCAATGATGGGGTTTAGAGGGCAGCAGCCGTTGCACTTGCGTAACTGGTGCAACGGATGGCTCGGCTCAGGTCACTGAATCCGACCAGAGGTTGCCGGTGAGCCACTGCACGATCCCGGCTTACATCCTGGTTGGCCCTTGGGAAAGAACACTTAGTCGCGTGCGAGCATCTCAGCGGCTGTTGTCATTCGCTAGGCTTAGCTCCATCGAAGACCGTGACGCGGAGTTGCGAGCAAGCCTTGCTCAACAGTGAAGTCAAAGGTCTTCTTCGGACTAAGGCGACCAAAGTGGCGTCTAGCAAGCCACTCATTGGAACTCAAAGCCAAAGACAACTGGCGTCACTTGCGTCGCGATAAGTCGGCTCGCCGCGTAGACGTAGCGTGACTCCATAAAGAACTTCCATTCTTTCGAGATTTTGAATTCCAGACCGATTCCTCCGTTGGCGCCGAACGAACTCGTTCCAGCGCTCACGCCTACAGTGTTAACGTATCCATCGCTACAGGTGTATCCATAATATCCGTAGACGGGTTGGCACACGGTAGGCGTATTTACGAATACGCTCCTGGAGATATTCGCGTTCCGATAATACCATCCACCGCCCATGATCACGTAGGCACCAAACGTTTTGCCAAACCGGGTCCTATATTTGTAGTCCGCAGTCAGGCTGTCGAGATTCACGCTTTTCGAGATACCATTCAATTGCGCAATGGCTCCGACCGTAGGAGGAAGCCCATTCCACATGAATTGGCCCACGATGGAGTTGTGCTGGTTGAGATTAACTCCGCCGCTAGCCAGAAAGCTGCCACCGACGCCAGCGAACCTGGCGATGGGGTTCATTGGTATTGTGAAGCCTCCGCCCATACTGAAGTTGAGCTTGCCCTCTTCGTTCTGGCTTTGCGCTAAAGCTGGAACAGCACACGATAGCCCTATTAACGCGATTGTGATGGTAATGGTTTTCAACATGTCCGTCATCTCTTTTGAAGTCGAGAATAATTCAGAAGATCCGTCTTTTTGTTCCGCACGATCCACAGATGCGCTTGCAAACCGATCGCTTTATTTTTATAGGTGATTGATTGACTAGAGGCATCAACGTCTCAGGAGACGGAAAGCGCATACGAGCCGGCGCATCTGGAAGGTTCAATTTTATTTTGAAAGTCAGGCTAACAGAAAGGTGTTGCCCTGCAACGGGTTCGTCACTTCGAATTCGTTGATCCAGCGAAGGACGGTGGCGGGAGCGCACCTGCTGTTGCGGCAGGAGCGTGTCGGATTTCGAAAGCGGTTGTGCACACAGGGCCCAGGCACTGAGAATCCATCGGCTGAAAATTCTCAGTGGCCTGTTTGGACAATCCAGGACTTGAGAATCAATCCATGGCCTTAACGCTCGGGCGCGCCGTCGAAGACGCAGGTGGACGCCGTGCGTTTTCGTCACTCTGGATGGATTGGCAGATCCATGGAAACACTCATGCACACATGTGTGAGCCTTCGGTAATTCGATGGCGCGCGGCGGCGCAATTCTTCGAACCAGTTGAGCACCACGCGCAGCTCGTTAGATTAGCCCAATTGCCAGCTGTCGTACTTGATTAGCAGGAAGCGTTCCCGTCGGGACTCACGTCGTAGCTAGCGCCAGCCTTTTCAAAGAGCTGTTTGGCATTGCAAGCGCGGAATAACGGGTCGGCTTCACCTCGACGGCCATCATCTTGTCGCCGTTCCGATAAAACAGCTCTCGCCCGCTCCGAGAACAGCGCGGGGCGGTGCCGCCGTCAGCGGAAACCTGCGTTTTACCGCCGGGACCTGGAAAGGGCACGACGTAGATTTCGTCGCGGCCGGAGTCATTGCCTGCACCCATTCGCCGTCGGGAGAGAATTGTGGGTGATCCTTTGGCGAACTGAGATTCCACGAAGACCCCCGCGGCTTCCCTTGCACGGAATGGTCGTCGTCTACCGTTCGGCTGCGGCACATGAACCGTTCATTCTAGGGGCGAAGTGACGCGACGATTCCCACGACCAAGAGAATGAGCGTCAACACGGCGGCCACGATAAGCCAGATCTGAGACCACTGATCCTTACCGGGGAACTGCACGTATCACTTGGTTTCTTGAAACTGGGAGCGGAGCAAGAGCGGAAGCACTCGACGCCGCGCTGGACACTGATTTCAGCGGCCTACTAGGAAAAAGTTCTGCGGCGTAGTGTTTAAGGCTGCTTTGATCGTCCTCACCGGGACCAAACGGCTGAGTGTTCTGCACAGATTCTCTCGTAGATATGGCTTTCCTGTTCGCGCTGAAAACCTTCCAACACATACCCGCAAAGAATGTCCACGTCATATGTCTTGGCTATCTCGTCCCAAAGGTGTTCGAGTTGAATCGAAGCATCTGCCTTGCCTTGCGCCCACAACATGTGCGCACATTCGCCACAAACTGCAACTCGGGGATTTCCCCCCTCCGCCGCCTTAGCCGCTGCTGCGACTAAATCGCCTGCGACCTTAAGAAATCGAACCGGGTCAGGCAGATCATTCACGATGAAGGTCGAGAGTGTCTCGGTAACATCCAAAGCGAGATAGCGCCCCTGTTCAACGGCAACTCCTATTTCCACGCCATGTGCCTGCAATTTCTGAAGAAGACTCTTTCGGTGTGCCTCGGTTGCGACCACGATAACCGCGCTCCCGCCCTTAAGAGCGGCTTCGATAAAGCGAGTCAAGCCAACAAGAAAGGAGGCATCATCAGAATAGAATTGAACCTCGTGGTTGCGAGCGATCTCCGCTTTTCTCGGTCCAAGCGATGGGAGAGCCTGCTTGTGTAACAGATTGGGGGGCTTGCGAGTCCGTCGCGTCGGTGAAATTGTGACCTGACAATCCGCTGCTGACAAACTGCTTGCCCTGAAGAACCGCTTCCACAGCGGCTAACAGTTCGCTTCCGGCATGTGCCTTAACCACGTAGCCCAGTGCCCCCAAGCTGAGAGCTTCTTGCACCACATCGGCAGAGGATTCTTGACTCAGGAAGACTATTTTGGATTCGGGGGAGAGCTTGCGGATTCGTCGAGCGGCTTCGATTCCATTCAGGGTTGGAAGCCCGATGTCGAGCACAATCAAGTCCGGTTGCAGTTCTTCGGCTTTCTGAACCGCTTCTAGTCCGTCTGAGGCCTCGCCGACGATCTGCAATTCCGGTCTTTTTCCCAGCGTCGAACAGATGAATCGCCGAAACGGTTCGTAATCATCTACTACGAGAACGCGAAAATGCCTCACAGGCGGACCTTCACCTATCTCCAGGCAAACTGCACGTTCTGTATACTTGGAAACAAACTTCCTGTTTCTAAACCTTCGAGCCAACCGGATCGCCCATTCGGTTCCCATTGGTGACCGAGTAAGCGCTGCGATTCATGGTAGAGCAGAACCATCCTAACTGGAGCCCTGAGCCAGCTGCAACAAAACTGTTCCTGAATCTGGGCTAACCAGCTAAGACACGGAGTGAAAAGGCAGTTACTTAGATTTCTGACCTGCTATGCTAAAACGCATTCCGGCAAAGGGGTTCACATGCAGCAGAACAGACCAACTGGCCGGTTTGTTCGTTTTGGATCCTTCGAGGCTGATCTCCAAGAAGGCACGCTCACCAAGATGGGGAGCCGTGTTCGTCTCCAGGAGCAGCCGTTTCGGATTCTTGTGCTGTTGCTAGAGCGTTCCGGTCAAATCGTCACACGGGAGGAAATCCGTCAGAACCTGTGGTCCCACGATACGTTTGTGGGGTTTGACGACGCGTTGAACACGGCGGTGCGGAAGCTGCGGGAGGCCTTGAACGATTCGGCCGACAATCCCAGGTTTCTGGAAACCGTTCCCCGCCGGGGCTACCGTTTTGTTGCTCCGGTGGCTTGGCCGCCCGAACCGCAAGACGTAGCCCCATCCACGTCCCCCGTCCGTCGACACTCGTATCTTTGGCTCGCCGCCGCTCTGATCGTGGCAGGCAGCAGCTCTTGGAGGGTACTGGCATCTTCGCCGTCCAGGCTCCCAAATCACTTCCGAAGACACCATCGTTCTCGCCGATTTTGCCAACAGCACGGGCGATGCAATCTTCGACGATACGCTGAAGACGGCACTCAGCGTTTCTCTGCGGCAATCGCCTTTCTTGAATGTACTTTCAGACGGCGAAGTAGCGAAGATCTTGCATCAGATGACCCTTCCGGCGGGCACGAAACTCACGCCAGAGATAGCCCGCGAGCTTTGCCAGCGGGCGGGCAGCAAAGCCTACCTTGCCGGAGTCGATTGGCAGCCTGGGCAGCAATATGTGCTGGGGTTAAAGGCGGTAAATTGCCAGAACGGAGACACGCTGGCGCAGGAGCAGGTGACGGCGGCGTCCAAGGAGAAGGTGCTGGGCGCGCTGCGGCGAGGCGGCATCCAAGCTGCGCGGCGAACTGGGCGAATCCCTCGCTACAGTGCAGAAGTTTGATGTTCCGCTCGAACAGGCCACCACGTCTTCGCTCGAAGCTTTGAAAGCGTTTAGCCTTGGCAGCAAGACCTTTCGACGAGAAAGGCGCGCCGCAGGCCTGCCTTACAATCAACGTGCCATCGAGCTTGATCCGAATTTTGCTATGGGCTACTTCGAGCAGTGGGCATCGACTACGCCAGTCTCGGCGAGGTAGGACGGGCCAGCGAGTACTTCACCAAGGCATTCCAGCTGCGGGAACATGCCAGCGAACGGGAAAAGCTGGCGATCACTGCCGACTACTATTCATGCGATCGTAACAGGGGAACTGGATAAGGCGGCCCAGACATTTCAGGAGGAGATTGAGAGCTACCCACGAGAAGATCGGGCGTACGTTAATTTGGGCATGGTCTTCTGCCTTACAGGGGCAGTATGAGAAAGCCGCGGAGATCACGCGGCAAGCCTTGCGCCTTGCACCGGATGCGGTTAGGTAGTACGAGAATCTCGCCAACTACGCTCTTGCCTTGCAACGTTTCGATGAGACGCGGCAGATCATCCACGAGGCGCAGGCGCGAAAAGCTGGATGATTACATGTGCTCCACAATGCTCTCTACGCTCTTGCCTTTCTCGCGTCGGACTCCGCGGCGATGGCGGAACAGCAACAGTGGTTTGCGGGTAAGCCCGAGTATGAGAACTTTGGACTTGCGCTCGCATCTGACACCGAGGCGTATGGCGGTCATCTGGGCAAGGCGCGGGAACTGACCAAGCGGGCTGTGGACTCCGCAGTTCGAGCGGACAGCAAGGAAAATGGGGCAATATGGCAGGCGATTGCTGCTCAGCGGGAAGCCGGCTTACGGCAATGCCGCAGAAGCCCGGCAGACAGCGGCAGAGGCTTTGAAGCTCGCTCCGACGAGTCAGGGTGTCGAGAGTCGAAGCCGGCGCTTGCGTTTGCCATGGCGGGCGATATGACGCGAGCCGAGTCCTTGGCACAAGACTTAGGGAAACGCTTCCCGCTGGACACGCAGATGCAGTCGCTTTGGCTGCCTGCGATTCAGGCACAATTGGCGCTGGACAGAAAGAATCCGGCTCTCGCCTTGAATGCCCTGCAAGCCGCTTCACCCATCGAGTTGGGCGCAATTCCGTTCGTCATGAATGTTTCCTGCCTCTATCACGTATATGTACGCGGAGAGGCATACCTGGCAGCTGGACAGGGCAGCGCCGCCGCCGCCGAGTTTCAGAAGATTCTCGACCACAGCGGCATCGTCTGGAACTGCTGGACGGGAGCGTTGGCGCATCTGGGAGTGGCTCGTGCCAATGCCTTGCAGTCGAGAACCTCGCAGGGAGCGGATGCCGATGCCGCTCGCGTCCGGGCGCTCGCCGCTTACAAAGATTTCCTCACCCTCTGGAAAGACGCCGACCCCGACATCCCCATCCTGAAAGAAGCCAAGGCGGAGTACGCGAAGCTCTCCCAGACGAGTCCCGGCGGTAAGGGCCATGCGTGTTTGAAGAATTCTAACCCGCAGGCGTGCTCAGGTCCCGTATAACGCATGATATGGAAAGTGGCCCCTTCCGGATCCCGACCATCTGTTGCCAATCACCCAAGTATTTCAAAGCGGATCGCGTGGAACGCCGAACACATGCGCCACGTGCTGGTAGCCCCTTTTCGAGCGCGTCGAACATCGCATCCACCTCGCCGGTGGCGCGTAATACATTGCCCCGGCGATAGGATTGTGCGAGCTGCCGAGCACCCATTCCTGGCTACGCTCGCGATCGCCAGCCTGATAGTGGGCCGCGGCCAGTTGGCACCGGCCTATGGGATCCCAAGGCGCCAGTTCCAGGCCTCGTTTTGTGCTCGCAACCGCTTCCTCTGGTAGGCCCGCGCCAAGCTGGGCGAGTTCCATCACAAACCAGATGGAGTGGAAGTTCACATCGATTTCCAGGGGCCGCCCGAGAAATATTCGAGCCACGTGTCATGCTCCTCGCATCAGAGGTTCATGCTTTTCGGTCCGATCCGCTCCACTCTGCCGGCAGTCAGCCGTCCATGGCAGCCACTGGCGCGCAACACGTACACGAGGAATAGCTCGATAGATAGAATGAGGCCGCTACGGACGCTTTGTTTTCAAGCTGACGATCATTCGCCCTGCGGGAACTGACGCAGCGCCTGGAAACTGGTTACGTTTCAGTCCACTCCAGTGATGTTCCCTACGTCATCCACTGAGCAAGCATCGAGAAGGTCATCGGGGAAAACTGAATACTGCGAACCATTGCAGGAAATTTCAACCCAGCCTCTCGGGGAACTTGGAGAAACCTCGATTTCCGATCCAGAAGGAAGAGTTTCCGCTATTCGAGTGTCGAGTTGCACCCCCACTACCGGTTTGATAAGCGTGGTCTTCAATCGCTAATCCTCATCGACTGAAGGAACAATTTGTCGGTTTGGTCAAACATCGAGAGTTCTGGGTCAAAAACCGCGCTACCGCTCAGTCGCTTCTCCGCCGCTAGAACCACTAAGCGGCCCACGTGTGGAGGTTGGTCGGCATGGATCACGTGACGCACTCCAGCCTCCCAGAGCCGGTTCGCTTCGAGGGCTACTTTCTGTGTGAAAATCACGCACCGATCAAAATCAAGCCCCGGAGATGAAGTCATGCGGCTGACGATGGTGTCGTCAACCACGACAACGCCGTCGATGGCCGGATTCGGGTAATTTACGATGTGGACCTGGTGTTGCCCATCTGCCATGAGCAGATCGCGTAGCGCCTCGGCGTAATCTGGATCGCTGATGGCAATCTGGACGTTGGTCATTTCTACAGGTCGTTACGCAATCAAAAAGCCGGAAATGCGGCCTGATTGAACAAGCCGAGTAAACTTGGCGATAAGGTTCTAAGGTCCATTTGGTTCCAATCGGATGCGGATTTTCGATCAGGGCTGGATAACTGATTAAGGGACTCGTGAAGCATTTCGGAGGTGCGGGATATAACACAGCTCGCCATTGCGATCCCACGATCTGTTGGGTGTTACGCAAATCCAGGGGGGCCCGGACCTCGGTCGCCCTAAAACGTCGGGAATGGCCGATGCCCCGGTTTTGGCTGCGGTCGGCGCGATTTCCGCCCTAGTGACGAAGTTTGCCATTTTGGTGGTGCGGGCCGAGGACAAGTCGCCTAGCGATAGAGAGAAGAGCAGATTGGCCCAATCTCGTATACTCAAGACCCGTGGTATGCGAAGAACGGAAACGGCTCGAAAAGCGGTATCTTGATGCCGTGCGTAAAAATGCAGTGGCTGGCGCACACATCCTGAACACCAAGAGCGAAGCGTGGCGGGAAGCAACGAAGGATACGCGTGCCGCCTGTGATGTTACTTTGGCGAATCTGAACCGGCACCGGGAAGAGCACGGCTGCTAGACGTGGAGATTCGGGTGGCCGCATCCCCAGGTTATGCACAGGCTATGCAGGGAAGCCGTACCCTATCCCGTCTAAGCGTGGGACTCGGGCAAACCCAGTTAAGGGTTAGAGGGAAGATTATGGATCACGTCGACTTCCCGGCTGGTTGTCGCGATGACCTCGATGACGCACGGGCAGTGGTAGACCTTGCCATTCCATACGGCGTGCGGCTTGGAGAGGTCAACCCAGTCCTTGCAGTGTGGGCATTTCGGGTGCATTACGAACGTCCCATCGCCCGTTTGGCTTCCTGTTGGGCTTGCCATTTCTCATAGGCAGTAAAGTCGGTCTGAGTCAGCTTTTTGGACGCGTGTATCTGCGCCGTCTTACGGAGTCTTGACCAGCAGTCGTTGGCGTCCCGGTTGTGGATGTGTACAAAGTCATTGGGATTGTTGCCAGCAGTTTCTGGCCGCTGAATACGGACATACTTCTGGTTGAGCGTGTCGATAAGCAGATTACAGACGTTACATACAGTCTTTCCATTGCGTAGCAAACTAACCTCCTCATAGGCCTCCGAAAAAAGCGCCCAGCTTCACCATGGCCTTGAATTGCGGGATGGGAGCCCTCGCAAAACTGTTTGAGAGCGACCATAAGGTGCGTGGCGCAAAATCTTTCAACCCGGGGGGAAGTAAAGCGCCTGGACATCCCTGGCCAAGTGCCTCAGGATCGCCGTGTCACACCCGCGACTAAGCTATCGCGAGTCTGTGTTTCCCTCGGCAACACGGTGCTGATTAGGCAACTTGCAAACAGCTATCCCCCAAGAATGGACATCAACAAGATGCTCGCTGAACTGCGGGCGGAACGGGACCAATTTGCGGAGGTGATCCTCGTCTTGGAGCTCCTGGCCGCCGGACGCGGAAGGCGCCGGGGCCGCCCGCCGGCCTGGATGACAGCGCTAAAGAGGCGCGGCCGGCCTGGACGCGAGTGAATTTGGGGGACAGTTCGACGGGACACCGTAGGCTTGTGCGCTTTACTGTCAGGAGGGGGCTTCGTAGTTCAGCATGCTTTGCATGCCGGTGGATGGCTCCGCCGCCACTCCTCTTTGGCACTCCTGAAGCTGGATGTAGAACACCTCGCGCGTCGGCCGAGTGGTTGTCCGGCCGGTCAACTTGCCGGCCGCGCGGTCCCGGAGGCGATGAGTATGTTATCGCCGAGTCGATCTGAACGAATCTAGGCTAAGCTTTGGCGCGTTCAAATCCGTCGCACGTGCTGACCGCTGTGACCTTAAGGTGTAGGGGAGCAAGCCTTGGGTGCCCGCAATCCTCGACCAGATCTTCCTTCGCTTCATGGGTGGACCGAATTTTTACCACGAGGCCGTCCCCATATCCTTCACCGAAATGGGTGCACAAGCCGCATTGACCTTCTTGAACGTGGAGCATGAAAAACCTCCTACACACAACGTCTCGATGTTAGATCCAAACTTAAGCAGGTGGTTTCAAGCGAATTTGCAGTGGCGGCATGCTTATGACCGGACCCCATAGTTCCGGTGGATGCATTCGCCACCAGCTCCTTGCGGCATTATTCCAACTGCACCCAGAACACTTCGTGCGGCCGTGTGTGCCGGCCTGTCGCTTTTCCAGAGAACGCGGATCGTCCACACTCATGTACCGGTTGCGGAACCTCGCAGTTTGTGAACGAGCACTCTTTCCGCTTCATGCAAAAGGCACGACTACGCGTCACCCGCCTGAGATAAGGCTTGGTCCGAAGACTGGCTGTATCCCTCGCGGTGGACGAACACCACCACGCTTCGGCCCTGCGCCTTGTACGCATTCCCGGCTAGAGAGGTTCGCCGCCAAAGTCCGCTATATCGAGCGGTGGAACCTGAAATGTGTCCACTGCTTTCAACCAAATTCTGCCTGACACTTTAGGTAGCTCGAAATCCAGACTCTCCCAGTGCATATTCAGCATGATGTAGATATCCGCATCGCCGCCGGAACCGCCCAACGTTAGGGCCAGGATGCGCCCGTTGGGATCGTTCCATCCAGGGTTGTTGAGTTTCGTTCCATGCCAGCTGACGTCCGTCAAGCCGCGCTCATTCACCTCGCCCATAAAAGATTCCCCCCGATGCAGCGCCAGATGCCTTTTGCGGAATTCGATCATGCGCTTCGAGAAGCAGTAGAGATCGCGGTTCTTTTCGAGGAGCGTCCAATCGAACCAACTGGTCGCGTTGTCCCGGCCGTAGGGGTTGTTGTTGCCGTTCTGCGTTTCGCCGGACCTCGTCGCCGGCAACGAACATGGGAGCGCCACGTGAGAGCAGCAGAATCGTCACCCCGCGCTTGACCTCTGGCACGCGGTTCCAACTCCTTGATGGCTTGCTTCATTGCCGCCTCCACGCGCTTCTTTCCAACAGCCGCGTCTAGTCTCTTCTGCTTGGTTTCAGGTGAGGAATGCGGGTTTTTCGCGATCTTCTCCTCCGCCTCGTGGTTCTGGATCACCTTTCTGTTGATGCCACAAATGTCTTGAATCTCTCCGGCCATTGATGGCATCTTCAATCCCGCGTGTCTCTTTCTCTCGTTGTCCGCGCATCCTCTCTAGCGTGAGGGTGCGCGGCTTTTTACAAGCTTTTACAATAGGATGCGCTGCGTCTATCCGAAGCCCAGCAGGCTTGCTTGCGCTCGCGGCGCGGGAGGTCGTAGAACTGGGGGCGGCCACTGGTGTCCAGGCATACGACCTCCCCATCGATCACCGCCTCACAGTCGAGCTCCAGGTGGATGGCCGCGCGGATTTTAAGACGCTACCCTTCGATAACTGGGCATTGTCAGGTCCTGACCAGGGCTCAAGGCGCGGGGCCGTATAAGCTCGCAATGTCTACTTAGCGCTCCAAAAATAATGAGTCTGAATAGTGGCCACTAGAATCATGTCCGAGCGTGAGCGACTGCTGAACGGACTCGAATAGCGGCGCAACCCAAAGGAGTCAACCTAAACCATGCCAATTAAAACCGCGAAGGAAGTCTTTGTCGCCTTGCTCAGCGATTTGCGGCAAGGCGCAGAACGAAGCCAGAAGATATACGAGGAATTGGGCCAGGCTGCCCAAGACCGTGAGATCAAAGAGGCACTTGACGCGCGTGAGTTCATCTCCACCCAAATCATGAGCAGACTTGACGAGTGCTTCCGATTGATGGGCGAGAAGCGAGGGAAAGGGAATGGACGGCTGTACGACGTTTTTCTCGAAGACTTCCGGAAAGAAATCAGTGAAATCCAGTCACCGCTGGCGCGGCGGATGTTTATTCTCGCCAAGGTAAGCCGACTGATGCACCTTCGGATAGGAGAATACGTCGCTCTGATGGCGGCTGCCGATGCGATGGAACATCCTGCCGTCGCCATACTTCTCGAGAGTTGCCTGGCAGACAAACTTGCGTTTGCGGAACGCACGAAACGACTGATCGGCGAGAGCCTTAAGCAAAAAGAGCTGGTCGCTGCCGCGTCCTCCCAGCCGGGCGCATCGCGCAGTACATTTAGAACCGATCCGGATCACTCTACAAAAACTGGGGGCACAAGCCAAATCCCCGCGCCCAAGTAAATGGGATAAAACAGCCGCCCCATTCTCCTGACATGCTTACTCATCTAAACCGGTATGCATCGCTGGGGCAGCAATACGAATCAGCGACCGCGCAGCTTCGTGCTGCCGCGCGAGCCAAAAAATCCCATGAAGCCTCTAAGCTGTGGGATAAGGGCTTAGGCCGGTTCCGACGCAGCACCACCTAGACTGGACGTAGGCAGTGTCAGAGCCTCCCGGCAGCACGGTTCACGTCAAAGATCGCACTTTGGCTACCTTCTCGGCTCATACCGCATCGCCACCGCCCCCGAGCCGAACTCCAGCCGGCTCACGAGCCTCAAGTCGACACGCTTCGATAGCCCCGCGAACAACGTCGGCCCGTGGCCCGCTAGCCTGGGCTGCACCACGAACTCGTACTCATCGATCAATCCCAGCTCCGCCAACGCCAGCGGGAGCTTCACGCCTCCCACGAACAGTCCCTTACCCGACTCCCGCTTGAGCTGCTGAACGGCCTTCCCCAGATCCCCGCGCACGAGCTCCGCGTTCCAATCGACCCGGTCCAGGGTGCTCGACACGACGTACTTCTTTGCCGCGTCGATCGTCCGGGCGAAGGGTTCCATCCAATCAGGCCTCGCTCCCGTCCGCGCCGGCGGCCGCCACGCTGCCTCCATCATTTCGTAAGTCACCCGGCCAAAGAGGAGGGCATCGGCCTGGTCGAGGTTCTCGACCGCGTGACGATGCAAGTCTTCGTCCGCGAACATTGCACGATGATCGCAGCACCCGTCCAATGTGACGTCTCAGATCATGGGAAAAGTTCGATCCCTTCTCCGTCATGGGTCCGTTTCCTAGCTGCCTATCCTGCGATATTGGTCGTCCGTGCTTTCGGGGAATGCTTCGCGAAACTGTTGCACCACCCAATCACCGGTGGGGTGCTGGGGTGACATTCCAGTGGATGATCTCTCGGCGATCATGCCGAATCAGGAACAGGCAATACAGGATTCGGAAGTTTGCTGTGATCACAGTGAAAAAATCCATCCCGACGATCAGCTCCCGGTGCTTCTTCAGAAAGGCTCGCCAAGGTTGAGCAGCCCCGTCGACGGCGATGCAACCGCGCAAGGTATCGCGAGACGGTTCGCTCGGAAATCTCGAACCCCAGCTTCAACAGCACGCCTCAAGGCGAAGATTTCAAGTCCCAAGTTATTACGAGACCGAATAAAGCTTCCCAGCCACATGAACACACCGCAGATCAGCCCTAGCATGAATCCGTTCTTATAACAAGACTGGATGGTACGCCGCTGAGACCTCTCCGGCCGTCTTTTTGCGACCTACAAGGTAACAGCTTCTGCCGTCCGCTGATAACTCCTCGTTAAGCGGGTATTTTGAGCTGTTGACCGGGACGGATCTGATTTGGATCACGCAGCTGATCACGATTCGCGTCGAAGATCTTCTGGTACTCGTTGGGGTTGCCGTACATCTCCTTGGCAATTTTCGAGAGAGTGTCGCCGGGTTTGACAGTGTATGTCCGCTCCGCACTGCTCGACCGGACCCCGCTGCTTGCCTGTTGCTGGCTTGCAACACGGATGTCCGCAGTCAATTCGCTTTGCCAGTTTGGGTTGACAAGTTTGATCTGGTCCCAGACTCGGTTCTTAGCGTCTTCGGAGGGCGCATCGCCCTGAACGAAGAGTTTATTGTCCTGCATATTTACATGGGTCAGTCGGATCTGTTGCTGCTGGATCATATTGAACACAGATTGGTATTTCTGCTTCAGTCGTTCAAGCTGTTGGTCTGTAGCGGTGGGCATAGAATATCTCAGGATCTCCTAGAAATTGGGTTCCACGACGCACTTATCTGGATTGTGAATTGGACTTCCAGATTCATTAAATTTCACTGTCAACGAGACGTACCAAATGCGGGCTTGGAAGGTACGAAAGATTCTCAAAAACGGTAGCTCGGATTCATTGCACCCAAACTGGGTCGACCGGACAATGAAGCTAGCGTAGGACACTCCTGCGGGGCGAGTGCTTCTTACTTTCTGAGCACTCGCCGCAACCCTTTCTCGTGAAGTTCATTCATCCACAGATTAGCGCGGCTCTGCAAGGACCCTCCTCATTCAGAACATCCTTCCAAAGGAAATCCCGAACCGGCTCTTCAGCACCTGCTCATTCGGACTCTTGCCGCCGCCATCGAACCAGCTCTGGAGCTTGCCGACGCTGACGGGTGCTCGGTCTCGGGCTGCTTGAACTGGATGGTTAGCCGAGCAGCACTACAGTAATGACTCTTGAAGTTTAAGCTGCCTTGGGCCGGGCGAACGTGGGCTAGGACTTCGGCAGGATGAGGTCGTCCTTACAGTCCTTCTGCATGCGCTTCCATGCCTTCGCTTGTTCCGGAGTGAGAATTGTGTTGATCCGGTTGTTGTATTTGTCGCGAATTGCCTTTAGCGACTCCTTCGCGTCCTTCTTTGCGGCATCGCTCTTGTCGCTGGCCCTGTAGACGTCTTTCACCTGGCCCATATCGACATATTTCGATTGGACAAGCGGTTTGATCGCCGCTACTTGATCCGGACTCAAGTTCAAGGTCGTAGCGGCCGTATCGAATCGATCAGTCGCTACCTTCATCATGTCCGCTCTACTAAACTGCGCCCACACTGCAGGAGCAGTCAAAAACAACATCGCCAAGGTGAGTTTTCCTAGAATCATGGTTTTTCCTTCCACACTGCGTAGGACTCCCATACTTCGCTGGATGCACTTCTTGCATAACTGGTTCACAATCTTTTGACTTTCGGCCAAAGGGACTTGGTCACTCGGATTTCAAGCCTCTGGCTTGCGCTACAGTGAGGCTTTGCTGTCCTACGAAGGACTCTCCAGCGACTACGCGCATCAGGTTACCAGCCCGCCATTAATCAACTGGCGGATTGGGGGAATCTCGCCCGGAAACTGCGTCGACGAATCGCCACGGCTGATTCAGCAACTTGTGCGGGCGTGGAGGGCGTTGCGGAGGAGGAGCTAGTTTCACAGGGCGAGAAGGCAAGTGCGGCCGCAGGAGCGCCGATGGGCTTCGGCAAGTAGGTCGTTTTTCGACTAAGTGGCAGTGAGTACTTTGGAATCGTCTGATCCGTCCCATGCGGGTGCCCTAGCAGCGCGTGGTGAAACGCCGTTGCCTGTGTGACCTTGGACGTAGTTTGATCGTCTTCCAAACATGGCGATGGGACGACGAAAGAAGCGCGTTCGGCAAGAGAGGTTGTGGACACCGACTGCGGCGCTGCCGATAGGGGCAAGCCATCCGTTTTACCAACGGCTGAATCAGATTCTGGATGAGAAGAAGTTCGACGAGTACGTCGAAACGATTTGCGAGGATTTCTACGCCGGTGAGGTGGGCCGGCCGGGCTTGTCGCCGGGAATCTATTTCCGGCTGTTGATGGTGGGCTATTTTGAAGGGATCGATTCGGAGCGCGGAATCGCATGGCGGGCCAGCGATAGTCTGTCGATTCGATCGTTCGTGAGGATCGCGCTGGACGAAAGCGTGCCGGATCATTCGACGATCTCGCGCACCCGGCGGCTGATGGATGTGGACACGCATCAGGCGGTGTTCCAGTGGGTGCTGCAGGTGTTGGCCGAAAAGAAGCTGCTGAAGGGACGACGATCGGGGTAGACGCGACGACTCTGGAAGCCAATGCGGCGCTACGGTCGATTGTGCGGCGCGACACCGGAGAGCGCTACGAGGAGTTTCTGGTGCGGCTGGCCAAAGAAAGCGGCATCGAAACTCCCACGCGTGAGCAGTTGGCGAAGTTGGATCGCAAGCGGCCCAAGAAGGGTTCCAACGATGACTGGACGCATCCGCACGATCCCGATGCGCGCATCACCAAGATGAAGGATGGACGCACGCATCTGGCTCACAAGGCCGAGCACGCGGTAGACATGGAGACCGGGGCGATTGTCGCCGTAACGCTGCACGGGGCAGACGTTGGAGACACGGCAACGATTCCCGAAACGGTAGCCGAAGCAGGCGAGCGCATCACGAGTGTGGTGGCGGATGCCAACGGCGATGATGTTGTGAAGCAGGTCAGCACGGACGGGCCGCGCGAAGTGGTCACCGACAAGGGTTATCACAGTCGCGCGCTGGTAAACGAACTCACCGAGTGGGGCTTGCGCACGTACTGCTCGGAACCCAATCGCGGACCGCAACAGTGGGGAGGGCAACAGCGGGAACAACAAGCGGTGTATGCGAATCGACGGCGCATTCGTGGAGAGCGAGGCCTCCGGCTGTTACGCCAGCGCGGCGAGAAGCTGGAGCGATGGAATCAACACTTGTATGATCGGGGCGGGATGCGTCGCCTACATTTGCGCGGCCGGGAAAGCATTCTCAAGCGCTTGGTGGTGCACTCGGGCGCGGCCAATCTTGGATTGTTAATGCGACAACTGTTCGGAAAAGGCACGCCGCGTGGCCTGGCGAGTACACGGGCTGCCATTTTTTCGGCCGCGCTCGCCTCTATCCGCGGCTGGTCTACGCCAGCGACACTCGTCACAAGGTTCGGCGACTTAATGACTCTTGCCGACCCGGCTCAGATGATTACCGTCGCGCAGTGAAAACAGCCAGTTTCACCTCACGCTGCTAGGGGAGACTTCCCCCTAAACCAGCGATGATGCGGAAGCGTCAAAGGTTTAGATTTTGGTTGATCTCGCGGCTCCGGGAAACCCGGATGGCACTTTGCCTGGCCGAATGTCGCCTCTGTGAATCCGCAACGACCGAACTCGGCCAGGGCAAACACGGCCGGTTCGCACACAGACGCCGCGACGACTTCGACCGCGTGTTCCAGGCCCGCATAGGCGAAGATAAGGCGGACGACGGTGCGCCTACAATCCGCCAGCGGGGTAAGCCGGAAGATTTCTTAGCGCATAGTGCTGGCCGGCGGTATCTAACCTCACGGGGGTTCCCCATGCTTCACACGTTGACAGCGAACTGGTGGGCGTTGGCTCTTCGTGGGCTCGTGGCCGTGCTGTTTGGATTGCTGACTTTCTTTCTTCCAGGCATAACGCTTGTAATCCTAGTCCTGTTGTTTGGAGCCTATGCCCTGGTTGACGGCTTGATCAACATCATCGCGTTCATGGCGTCGCACCAGTGGGCGCTGCTCATCGAGGGCGTGGTCGGGATTATTGCGGGTGTGCTAACCTTCGCGTGGCCTGCTATCACCGCGATCGCTTTGCTCTATGTGATCGCGTTCTGGGCGATCCTTACGGGCATCTTTGAGATCGTCGCTGGCATTCGTCTCCGCAAGGCGATTGCAAACGAATGGCTATTGCTCCTGATGGGTGTTCTCTCCCTCCTATTCGGTTTGCTGATTCTGTTTGCTCCAGGTACCGGGGCATTGGCGATTGTATTGTGGATCGGAGCCTACGCGCTAGTCTTCGGAGTCTTTCTGTTGGCCCTGGCATTCCGCTTGCGAGGGCACCGCCGACTCATCGCCCAGCCGACATAGACGGAAGTCGCGAACGGTTAGGCGCGTCACGAAGAATTTGAACCAGTGCTATCTCGAAGCACTCCGCGTAAAACTTTAAGCGATGCCGCGCACAGGCTGGAGGCGTTCTACAAGGACAAGCATAACGCGTACGTTGCCTTTGCCGTGTCAGAGCACTCTACATGCTATTGAACTCTTCTGCAAGTCGTTGGTCTCGGGTTCGTGAGCCAAAGAGCCGTTTACGTCTCCAGCGGGATTGAAGCGGCCATCTAGGCAGGGCGTTCTGCCTCTATCTTCTTAAACCCCTTTCTAAGCCTTCCCAAAGCTGCGCGCATCTTCCCACTACGAAGGCACTCTTACGAGGCACTCTCGAACACGAAAGTTCTGAGGGAACAAACTATGATTCGTAACAGCCAAAACAAGAGATGGGGATTGCTGGCAATCGTCCCGATGCTCCTGATTATCGTGATGGCCTTGGCCGCCCGGTCAGTGAACCGTATCACCTCGGCAACGGAGCAGGAGGCGGTTAGCATCGCTACGGACGCCTATATCTACGGGTATCCGCTAGTTACTACCAAAATCACGGGGCTCGCCTTTACCAATGCGGTCAAGCCGAATCCGAAGACCTTTCAGGCACCCGTGAATCAGCTTGTGAGTCAGTCCGAATATCCGCCGGCTAGCTACCGTGGTGTGACGGCCCCCAATGCCGACACGCTGTATTCCGCCGGATTCCTGGACCTTTCCCGAGGACCGATCGTGCTCTCATACACCAATATGGGGAAACGATATTTTCTGTTCCCGATTTACGATGCGTGGACGACCGTGATCCACTCTGCCGGCACGCGCACTACAGGGGAGGCATCACAGAAAATCTTGATCGCTGGGCCTTCGTGGCGTGGCTTCGTGCCGGCTGGAATGACCCTTGTGAAATTGCCGACGAACACGGGATTCATCATCGGTCGAGTATACTCGGACGGCACACCTTCAGACCTCGCGCAAGTGCACGCGCTGCAGAGGCACATCAACTTGGTGCCGCTGAGGGCATACGGAAAGCCTTATAGGCCGCCTGTGGGTCAGACGGGGGGACCGTACACGCCCAAAGAGGTCGTTCGCGACGTCATTGCGAAGATGAGCACGGCCGAGTATTTCAATTTCATGGCAGAAGCGATGAAGGAAAATCCACCCGTGCTGCCAAAGGACGCTCCCATCGTCGCCAGGATGGCCAAGATCGGACTCGTTCCGGGCAAACCGTTCGATATTGACACTCTCAGTTCCGAAATTCAGAGGGCCCTCGATACCGTCCCGCAGACAGTGACCGCCCAGTTCAATAACTTGGAAGCGCAAGGCATCGGCAAGATGGTCAACGGCTGGCAGATACCGGCAGTCTGCGGCGAATATGGCACGGATTATAGCGCCCGCGCCATCATCTCTGACTTCGGATGGGGGTGCAATCTTCAGGAAGACGCAGTCTATCCTATGGCGAAGGTAGACGCCAGCGGCAGTCCGCTGACCGGCGCGCATACGTACGTAATCCATTTCAACAAGGGAGAAGCCCCGCCGGCACGTGGCTTCTGGTCGATCACGATGTATGACAAACAATATTACTTCTACTCGAATCCGCTCGATAAATTGACAGTGAGCGCGCGCAATAAACTCAAATACAACGCCGACGGTTCACTCGATCTCTACTTCTCTCATGTGCAGCCGGCCGACGTTGCGGAGGCGAACTGGCTGCCAGCGCCGGCGGACGATTTCGTCCTCTGCATGCGCCTGTATTGGCCGAGAAAAACCCCACCTTCCATCCTGCCGCCGACCAATCCATCGTGGTTACCGCCCCCGGTGAAGATGGGTAGCTAGTGAGCGTCGCCGCGATGATTTCGAAAGGCAAATTCGGCCTTGCTGCTCAACCTAGCAGCGTGAGGTGAAACTGGCTGTTTTCACTGCGCGACGGTAATCATCTGAGCCGGGTCGGCAAGAGTCATTAAGTCGCCGAACCTTGTGACGAGTGTCGCTGGCGTAGACCAGCCGCGGATAGAGGCGAGCACGGCCGAAAAAATGGCAGCCCGTGTACTCGCCAGGCCACGCGGCGTGCCTTTTCCGAACAGTTGTCGCATTAACAATCCAAGATTGGCCGCGCCCGAGTGCACCACCAAGCGCTTGAGAATGTTTTCCCGGCCGCGCAAATGTAGGCGACGCATCCCGCCCCGATCATACAAGTGTTGATTCCATCGCTCCAGCTTCTCGCCGCGCTGGCGTAACAGCCGGAGGCCTCGCTCTCCACGAATGCGCCGTCGATTCGCATACACCGCTTGTTGTTCCCGCTGTTGCCCTCCCCACTGTTGCGGTCCGCGATTGGGTTCCGAGCAGTACGTGCGCAAGCCCCACTCGGTGAGTTCGTTTACCAGCGCGCGACTGTGATAACCCTTGTCGGTGACCACTTCGCGCGGCCCGTCCGTGCTGACCTGCTTCACAACATCATCGCCGTTGGCATCCGCCACCACACTCGTGATGCGCTCGCCTGCTTCGGCTACCGTTTCGGGAATCGTTGCCGTGTCTCCAACGTCTGCCCCGTGCAGCGTTACGGCGACAATCGCCCCGGTCTCCATGTCTACCGCGTGCTCGGCCTTGTGAGCCAGATGCGTGCGTCCATCCTTCATCTTGGTGATGCGCGCATCGGGATCGTGCGGATGCGTCCAGTCATCGTTGGAACCCTTCTTGGGCCGCTTGCGATCCAACTTCGCCAACTGCTCACGCGTGGGAGTTTCGATGCCGCTTTCTTTGGCCAGCCGCACCAGAAACTCCTCGTAGCGCTCTCCGGTGTCGCGCCGCACAATCGACCGTAGCGCCGCATTGGCTTCCAGAGTCGTCGCGTCTACCCCGATCGTCGTCCCCTTCAGCAGCTTCTTTTCGGCCAACACCTGCAGCACCCACTGGAACACCGCCTGATGCGTGTCCACATCCATCAGCCGCCGGGTGCGCGAGATCGTCGAATGATCCGGCACGCTTTCGTCCAGCGCGATCCTCACGAACGATCGAATCGACAGACTATCGCTGGCCCGCCATGCGATTCCGCGCTCCGAATCGATCCCTTCAAAATAGCCCACCATCAACAGCCGGAAATAGATTCCCGGCGACAAGCCCGGCCGGCCCACCTCACCGGCGTAGAAATCCTCGCAAATCGTTTCGACGTACTCGTCGAACTTCTTCTCATCCAGAATCTGATTCAGCCGTTGGTAAAACGGATGGCTTGCCCCTATCGGCAGCGCCGCAGTCGGTGTCCACAACCTCTCTTGCCGAACGCGCTTCTTTCGTCGTCCCATCGCCATGTTTGGAAGACGATCAAACTACGTCCAAGGTCACACAGGCAACGGCGTTTCACCACGCGCTGCTAGCGGAACGGCCTGCGTGCCGAGTCCACTAACCGGAGAGTGGAGACTTGCGACACACATTCTAGACGCAGTCGGCGGATAGCTTCGTTCGTTTGTCTTCGATCAGAACGCTCGCCTAAACGGAGAGCAAGGTTGTTTGCCTCCGTTTACTGTGTTGGCCTCTCGCGCCGTATCGGCGGCTGTTCCGAGCAAACAGATCAGAGCCAATATGCGCATAGAAACTCCTCATTTTTGATTGACGAGCGATTCAAGTAATCTCACTGTATATCGCGACCCGCCATTACGAGCACGTCAAAGACGTAGTAGCAGAGTGGCGCCGTCGCGGAGGCGTTCTGGAGCGCGGAGAAAGACGGCCTGCCGGATTCGTCGAGCGCGACCACTTCGCCGTCGATAACCGTTTCGTCCGGCAGGCGGGCGAGGGCCTGGACGATGGTCGGATACTTGCCATCGAAGCTCTTGTTGTTGCGCGACCGCAGGTGCCTACGCCGTACGATTTGATGGCGAACGCCCGGTAGCCGTCGACCTTCAGCTCGTAAGCCCAGTTCGGCCCTTCCGCAAGGTGTCCGAGCGGACGAGAAGCATCGTTTGAATGAATTTCGATTTGGTCTTGGAGCGAGGCACCGAGGCTTACATGATGGCAAAAGTTGACTCACCGGCGCTTTCTGGAAAACCGTATTTCTGCCATTCAGTATGAAGGCTGGCGACTAACCAGCATTTGGGAACCTTGGCTCATTACGTCAGGCCGCTTGCCAGTTCAGCATCACCCGGATAGGCTGTGGGCGTGCCTTGCGCCATGATGTGCGACACCAAACGCTGCCTGGATCAAAGTTTCAAACCAGGAGGCCCCATACTCTTCCCTTTTTTCGAAAGCCCGACACAAGTCAATCTTGTCGACGCTTCAATTTGTCTTCAGAGCCACGGAGACCTGTAACATGGTCCCCCTGCCGTATTCTGATCTGATTGTGAAGTTGCCGTTCACCATCCGTGCGCGCTCTCGCATACTAATCAGTCCCAACGCATTCTTGCCCTTAGCTTCGCTCGGGTCAAATCCTTGGCCATTGTCCTCGATCCGCAGCGTGCACTTTTCTTCACTGCAGGAAAGCGTCAGGTGAACACTCGTCGCGCCAGCGTGTTTGGCGATGTTATGGAGACCCTCCTGAGCTACACGATACAAGCACAAAGACACGTCCGCTGCGGGCCGCGTCGATTCGCCCGCAGACTCGAATTGTACTGGGATGCCTGTCCGTTCTGAGAAGGCCCAGCATTGCTCTTTGAGAGCCTCTTTCAGACCGAGATCATCCAGGATTGCCGGATGGAGCCGCTGTGACATAGAGTGAACGTCACGCGCCAGTTTCATGATCCTCCGCCAGATGGAGAGCGACCGGGACGGCTGGGCTGACGGAGGAAGTAAGGTTTCGATCTCCCGACCCAAGGCGGCCAGGTTTTGACTTAAATCGTCGTGCAGTTCGCGTGCCAGTTCCTTCGTGCCCAATTCCTGGACTTCAACGAGTCGAGCCGTCAAAGCCCGGAGGTCCTCTTGGGCTTGAACAATCTTTGCCTCATTGTTCTTAACATCAGTGATGTCCTGGCAGGCGCCAAACATACGCGTCGGCAGGCCTTCCTCACCGAGTGATATTTCGGAAACGCACAAGACCGTCCTCAGATCACCGTTGGGCCAAACAATCTGATACTCGATTTCGTTGCCCTTCTGCTCCGCAAGACAGTCGCTTACCCACCGGGCTACTCGCTCCCTATCTTGTGGTATGACCGTTTGCAAAAAATCAGCGAAACTCGGTGTAAAATCCGGAGGCTTGCCGAAGATTCGAAACATCTGCTCGGAACCGGATACGTGGTTGGCCTGAATGTCCCACTGCCAATAGCCAACACGCGCGAGGCGCGTTGCATTCTTTAGATACCCTTCGCTCTCGCGCAACCCGGCCTCCACGGTGCGCAGCTTTTCGACTTGCCCCCTATCGCGTTGTCGTTCATCGACCACTGCCGCCAAAACGAGAATTGTCAGCGAGTAAATGGCAATGAGCAGCCGGAGATCGCCTGCCGAAAGAGCTTGCTCCCAATGCAGTTGATACCACAGAGTGGTCGCGATCACTGCGTTTACGGCCAGTGCCAAGACGGCGACACGCATGCCGCGGAAGAGCGTGAACGCAAGCGGCGGGAGGAAGGTCAGGTAGCTGACGTTGAGACCGTACTGCACCTTGAATTGCACACTCATCCAAAAAGTAGCTGTCCACACCACCACTTCGACAGCCAACCCCAGAATATCTCCGGTAGCGATTGTTGGCTGCCATGCACGCTCTGCGTCGGAAGCGGTCCAGTCCTTTAACGGCCCGGAAAGGTATACCAACACTGCTGGCGCCAGGGCCAAAATTCCTGCGCCACCGCGCAGCCAACTATCTACCATGCTTAGAACGCCGGCGCGCAGTGGAATTCCAATAACACGCAAGATCGTGCTGTTCATTAACGCCGGCACGGCAGGCGCCAGAACGGCGCCGGCCAGAAATGCCAGGGTAGATCTCTCCCGCAAAAGCCAAGGTTCGCTCCTCGCGAGTCGCCGGGCAACAACCAATGCGCAGGCGTTAGAGATCAGATAGAGAGGTGTGACAAAAACGCCGCCTCTCCAGCCAAGGAAAGCCACGAACGATATAAAAAACAGGAGTTGACTCCAAACGAACCCCCGCCATCCGAACACCAGCATGAGCCCGAACAGAATGGCAGGACGGTATGCGAGAGTCGGGGTAAGCAGCCCTCTCCAAAGCGATCCGTCCACAATGCCGAAGACTGCAATGCCGGCCACCATCACGCTCAGGATTCGCAGGTCTGGTGACTGCAAGACGCGCTCGATGTGCCTCGGCAGTCGGGCCATAGCCAGTATTCTATATGGAAGGCCATGGCAGCGAGTAACGACGCGGGGGTCGAGATGGACCGCTGGAGCACCGGAGGACCATCCCGAGCGCTGCTCTACTCCGGCTTCGATAACACTGGGGCTTTTCGACCGGGTTCTCACTCTGGAACTTTCTTGGGTCCGCGTGCTCTCGATTTTCGCCTCGTCGAATCGTGCCGCGAGCATCGCTGAAGTCAGGGTTTGGAACGTTTCTTACTCATCTACCGGGTAATTTCTTCTGATGGCATTTGACTGTCTGCCGCACAGGATCAAGCGATTACCTGTTGGAGCCTCAGTTGCTTGTGAGTAGAACACAACTGGAGGTGTGTTCTATGGATGAGACGAGCCCACAAGGGCACGACCCTAACTACAGCAGTAGACGGCACGATTTCGAATGGCGGGAACCGACGATGCGCCGCTCGAACTGGCCGGTGTATCTGCTAACTGTTGCACTGGTGGCAGCCGTCACCGCTACATCTACGCTTCCGGCGAGCGGCAACAGAGACGCGACCTGGCAGCGGCAAACCAAAGCTTGGCGACCTCGCTCGCACAGGTTCAGAACCAGCTTCAATCGGTGGGCGAGCGGATGAGCGACCTGCTGGCGCGAACGACGCCACTGGCGCCTGTACCCACACCCTCACGTGTCCAGAGCAGGCCTCGCGTGCGCACGACGGCCGATTTCAGAGTGGTTCGCAACTCAGTCAGACCCGTGATGATCTTCAGGGTAAAATCAACACGACCAAGGACGAGCTGAATGGCTCCATCGCGCGAACGCATGATGAAGTGGTCGTACTGCAAAAGCGCGGCGAGCGCAACTACTACGAGTTCGCCCTCGACAAGTCCAAGCAGTATTCGCGCGTCGGTCCCCTGAGTGTTGAACTGCGCAAGGCCGATGCCAAGCACAAGCGGTTCGACATGATGATGCTGGTAGACGACAACGAGTTCCAGAAGAAGAGTGTGAATTTGTACGAGACGGTATGGATCAGTCTCTCGGACCGGCCGCAACCGATCGAACTGGTAGTGAACAAGATCACCAAGGATCACATTGAGGGATATTTGAGCGAACCGAAGTACAAGAAGTCAGAGCTTCAATCGTCAGTTTCGACAAAGCCGGCGGGCGCGACACTACAGCAGTGACGCTCCTAGTCCGTGGTCGGCTGTCGCGGTGAGCGGAACCAGCGGAACCAGCGGAACCAGAGTGGAACCGAACGGAACTAGCGGCCAGGATCGTTCGAGATCAGTTCCGCCCGGTTCCGGTGCGGTTCCGTTGGGAAGTTCCACTCTAAGTTGTTGTTAAGAATTCAGTGGTTCCGCTGGTTCCGCAATTTGCCGCTCTCGATAGATGAACCGGCATAGAAAAGGCCGTGGCGGCTCACACTCGCAGGTAAACGTTCTGGCCGCAGCACGGTGGCACGGGGCGGCGGCGGTGGACAACCTCCCGGACGTACCGATAGGGCGTAATGGTCTTAACGATCAAGCGAGGCGCTCGAATCAGTGACTATTTCATCGGCGAATAGTCAGTTGGCTCGGTGAAAACTGAGTCCACCTTGGTAACAAGCTTCCCGTTCGCCTCAGATTCCTTCTGCACCTTCTGCCACTCGGGATCGTTCCTGAATTCGTCCCAGGATTTCTTGGCGGTTTCCCGGCTTGGAAACTCCAGGATGTAGATCAGTGTGTTCTTCGAGAGCGGCTCGTCGGTAGGCGCAAAGTAACCTACGCTGGTCATTCCGTGTTTGTTGAAGATTTGCACCGTGTGATCGCGAAAACGCGTATGTAGAGCCTCCAGCTTACCGGGCTCCGCCGTATAGGTGCGTACTTCGAAAACGTGGTTTGCAGCCGCGTGGGCGATAGTTGTTCGTCCGAAGTGGAAGCCGACTCCAGCCGCCGCCAGTATCGCGAAAAGGGTGAAAAAGGATCTTCTCAGCATGCTTACTCTCCAGTGTGGTTAAGTCTAGAACAGTTTCCATCCGGTTCGCACCGACTGCGCCTACCGGGTGCTCGGGACGGTTGGAGATCGCCTGAATTTGAGCGCGATTCCAGCAGGACTAAGAGCGCCAGTCCGGGGTTGAATCCAACCAGTGTTCCGGGATCGACTTCACTGGTAAGTTGTACACCACCATCGGTACCCATAGCCCTATCGCGCGATCCACCCGCGAAGTTAGGAACCTTGTTCCAGGGCTATTGGAACAAGGCAAGAATATACATCGCGCAACGTCAGGCCGCATCTCCATACCTGCGAGTTCACGGTTTACGTTACTCATGTTTCGGCGGGAGAAAAGAGACTATGATCATCGAATCAATCGGTTCTGTTCTGCGAAGCAAAGGGCACGAGATCTGCTCGGTTGCACCGGGTGCAACGGTGCACGATGCCATCGCGCTCATGGCAGCAAACAACGTGGCAGCAGTCCTGGTCATTTCTCAGGGCGCCTTGGTTGGCATCATCTCTGCACGCGACTATGGGAGGAAAGTCATTCTCAAAGGGAAATCGTCGGAGGCCGTGCGAGTTCAGGAGATCATGACTACTCATTTGGTCACCGTGACTCCGGAAACGACCGTACTTGAAGCTATGACGCTCATGACCCAACATGATATTCGGCACCTCCCGGTTCTAGAAGACGGCAAGCTGAAAGGGGTTGTCTCGATGGGCGATCTGGTAAAGGAGGTAATCTCTGGGCAAGCGTTCGCTATTGATCAGCTACAAAAGTACATAGGTCACGTTCCGGTTTAAGCTTGACGCAGCTGAGAGCTCTTCTGGCACGCCAAGGGAGGCTCGAACTTCTTAGTCGGAGCAGGTTGCAAGCTACCAGAGGTCCCAAATCCCTCTTTGTCATCTATAACGGGACCATGGTTTGTTCCGGCGTTGCCAAGTCCGGGCCGCGACTGTCGGCACGTTGCGAAACATAACCAACCGTTCCGCGATTTTCTTGGGCGGTCTTGCCTCGTCTCGAATTACAACTTGAGTTTCCCGCGCCCTATCGAATCGGCCCACAGAACCAGCGCGCACCAGCGGACCCGGTGGGGTGCCCGCTGAACAATGGAAGACGCTCTTAGCGCCTATCGCCCGGCGCAATCACTTGCGCTTCTTGGCTTGACGTTCGCGTTCCAGACGCTCCGCCGTCCGCTTCTTCGCCGCGGCCGTGGCTGCAATCTTTGCGCGCGCTGAACGCTCCTCCCGTACCGCTGGATGAAAGCCTTCTGATGCTGATTTCCGTCGATATGAGCTGAAGTAACAAAGTCAGGCTATAAGAACGATGTTGCTCCAACCGCTTGCGTTCTAAAGAATCGGCAGTCTGTCGCGATGATTGCGTCTGCTAATTCCGTTCTCTCCAGCGGCCGAACTCTTTAACAGGCTGATGAATTAGTTATTCGGCGAAGCTTTTTGCCTCTCGCCAACGGTCTTGTCATGAGCATTTACGTGGAGATTGTGTGCCTGAATTGGCGACTTTCCGTCGTCCAGACACACTTCTCCCCGAACTTACGCGGAGAGAACCACCGTAAGGTTCCGCATCCGCACCAGATTGTAGGCGGCGGCCGCGAAGGTGAATACCCAACCAACTTTGAAGACGCCGCGATGTCGGGTCTTGCGCAGCATTCCTACCGTCTTTAACCACCCAAATACTTCTTCGATCCGTTTTCGCTTGCGCTGGCTCACCTGGTATCCAGCGTGCCGTGTCGTGCGCCCGTCAATGGCACTGCCGCCTTGCCGATTGATATTCTGCGACACGTGCGGCGTCACGTTCCGGCCACGCATCTCTTGCACGAAGCCTCGCGTGTCATAGCCTTTGTCGGCTCCCACCGTCACGCGCTGGTCGCCCTCGATCCGCCCCGCCATTTCCAGCGCTGCGTCGCGCTCGGCCTTTCCGCTGCACAGCACCAGTTCGGTATCCACCACCAGTCCGTTGCGGTTCTCGATCAGCACGTTGCCGCAGTAGGCCAGCTTCGACTCGTGACCGCCGCTTTTTCTTGCCAGCCTGGCTTCCGGGTCGGTCGTCGATTGATGCGTGTCGTTGCGGCGCTCCTCGCCATGAAAATCAATAGTCGGATTACCCGGGTCCTCCGGTGGTAGCGTGGGGCCTTGATCTTTGCGTTGAAAACTCTTCTGACTCGCCCAGGCTTCTATCAGCGTGCCGTCCACGCTGAAATGCTCATCCGACAACAGGTCGTTGGCACGCGCCTGTTTCAATACCTGCGCGAAGAACTTCTCGGCGATGTCAACCATTCAGCAGCCGGTCGCGATTCTTGCTGAACACGCTGGGCACCCACACTGGCTCGTCCATGTTCAGACCCACGAACCAGCGGAACAGCAGATTGTATTCCAGTTGTTCCATGAGCATCCGCTCGCTGCGAATCGTATACAACACTTGCAGTAGCAGTGCGCGCAAGAGCTTTTCCGGCGCGATCGAGGGACGACCCCAATCGATGTATAGTTGCCCGAACGATCGGGACAGTCCTTTCAAGACCGCATCCACCATGCTTCGGATCGGCCGCAAGGGATGATTCGCGGGAATACGCTCCTCCGGCGACACGTAACTGAACATCGCGCTTTGCTGGGTGTCTTTTCCTCGCATAGGCTAAAACATAATGACGTTGTTTTGTCTTCCTTGGTCACACCCCATCCCAATTACTTTTTCACCATCCTGTTAAGTCCGCGAGATCTTTGTCGGCGAGGAGCGATGAACGAAGGAGTGCCCAAGCGTTCTGTTCGGCATCGGGGACAGTGAGGCGGGCGCGGACTTCCTGTGCGTAGTTCTGGGCGAGCGATGTGCCGTCGAGCGATGCTCGGTCCAGCGAAGTTCCGGCGGTTGCGGCGCAAGCAGGAAATGCAGCGAACATTGCGAGTATGGCCCCGTCGGTGCGCATTAAGTATAGGTGTGCAGGTGCACGGCTTGTGAGCTACTGGCCGATCGGCCGAGCACCGGTGATGAAATACTCCGCTTCGCCAAAGCAGGAACTGGGGACTCCCTTGTGCTGCTCATAGACCAGCGCAACGCGCTGCCCCGCGGCTTCCATGATTTTGCGAGCCATTGCGTCATCTCGAACGCTGAACTGGAAGATTTGCGGGGCCGTGCCCGGCACAGTGGTCATGGCTAGCTCGCCCTCCCAGGTCTTGCAGAGCCAGCCCTTTTTCGAAATCTTCTGAACGTAGCCCGTGCGCTCGCCGGATGAATAGGCATAATGCAGCGCGACCCATGTGTAACCGGCAATCAAGGCAGCTGAAAGAAGAAGCAGGAGCACAACTAGCCGGAGTCCCAGATGTCGCTTCTTCCCAGCAACATCGGTGGAGGTTAATTCGGCCGTTCGCTTCACGCGGATGTTCCTCGAATCCATTGATGCGGCGACGCTACTGCTGGCTCAGAGAATTGGCTCACGGCAAACCAACGACGTGAGTGATCGACAGTCGACGAACTAGATTCAAAAATGGCGATTCGTCCACAACCATCGCGAGATTAGCGTCAGGATTACTGAAGAACATAACAGAAGTAGCGCTGCGGCAAGAGTGTGGTGGCTTTTGACTGCCTGCGGGCTTGGCGGAGCGCTGCTTGGCCGATCACCAGACAGACTAGCGAAGTAGTTTTTCTCATCTAGTTGACGGTAGATATCCCCCGCAATAGCCGCCGCTCGAGGCCCGGTTGCCTGCCGACCGCCTCTCAATAACACCACCACCACCACTCTCCATCCTACATTGTTGAAGGCTCCGAACCACCCAAGATGAGTGTGGTTTTCGCTGCAGGTACCGGTCTTTCCGGCTAGCGGCTCTTCCTGACGAGCACGACGCGCAGTACCTCCTTCCACTGCACCCCGGAGACCGTGGATGATGCCGGAAATGGGCCCCTCAATGCTCAGCTGTCGCTTCACCTTGGGGGTGAAGGAGGCGACTTCCTGGGCATTGCGAGGGTACTGAAGGCAGTATAGTGTGCCTCCGTTGGCGATCGCGGTCATCAGTGCCGCAAACTGCAAGGGAGTTTGGGATATCTCTTCGCCGAAGCTGGCCAGCATGCTGACACCTCCGTTGTGCGGTGGTGTGACGGGAAAATGCCCCGCTTTCTCGCCGGGAATATTCAGGCCGGCTTTTTCACCATATCCGAACTGATGTGCGTAGTAGCTGATCTTTTCGAATCCGAGTTCGCGGCCGAGGTTGGCAAAAAAATAATTGTTGGAATGCGCCAATGCATAGGTCAGATCCATTCTCCTGCCATTTAACCGGATCGTTGTACTCGGTTCGATTACTCTCTCACTCAGAGCAGCTAAAGCGACCGAAACCTTGATGGTGGAGCACGGCTGGAAACCCAAGCCCAACGCTAACCTCTGATTCACAATCGATAGAATGCGCCCGGTCGAGGGGTCGACCGCAACCACTGATCCGTTGTAGCGTCCGAGTGCCTGTACAGCGATGCGACGAATGCTGAGTTCCTCACCAGCGACGCTATCGCCGTCGGTGGAGTCCGCGTAAGTCGGTTCCGTCCACGGACCGCCTCGAACTATACCCGGCAACAACGACGTTACGCGGGGGGCCGACGAGTGAGCCGACGGCCGCCGTCTTTTTGCCGTTCCGCCCGATGTGAGACTACAGGACAACGAGAGTACCAGAACCCATGCTTGCGTCCGCAAGATCAGATTTGTGAATAGGAATCTATACATGCGAGTTCCTTCTTCGGTTTGAGGAAGCTCCTTGCACTCAGCTATTGAAGATCGCAATCCGAAGGGTGGAGACTGTCTTTTTTGACGTCGGCGCAATCGCTACCAAGGTCGATTCCGTACACATAGCTGACGCGCCCCGATTACGCCAGGAAGCAGGGCATGAAGGCGGCCCGAGAGTTCGTCGATGTCGAATCGGCTAGCGCCAGCGGACGGACTGGGTTCGGCCAGATGCTCGCGTTTTTGAAGAAGAACCGTGGCAAGTGCCAAACGATCCTGGTGGAGAAAACGGAGCCGCCGCACGAGAAGCAGGCATTCCCCAGGTTGATTCTCAAGTCGGGGGCACGGCGAGTTGCAGACCCACTTCGAGGAGCCGTTTGAGAATTTGAGGCGTTCGAGCCAGCTAAGCCGAAGCAAAGGCACGGAGATCGGCGAGGGACCACTCAAAACCGAGTTTGCCTCGCCACAGTGGACGCATTTCGAACTTTTGCGGCCGAGATCGGCTCCAATCGAACCGGGTAAGCTGTAGGACTAAAAGCGCCCCGAGTCCAGCCATGGTTTCATTCATCCATATCGCGAACAGGAACGACGAGGAGTCCATCGTCAAGAATGGAATTAGGTCTCCTAAGCACAAGACAGGTGTACGTGGAGTATATGCCGTTCCGGTCATCATTAGTCACCTGACCACTCATCAATGGGCCCGCGAGTTGAAGAGGAGAGGTATCAGGTCATTACGGTGCGTGCAGTTTAGAATTCCGGACGGCGAGTACGTTTTAGCCGGTAAGTACAACGGCGAAAAACTGCAAATGACTGCTTCCGAAGCTGCTGCGGCCTTCCTGAAGCACACTGATCCGATGGGATTAGAGGCGATAGTTCCCAGGAGCATCATTCCCAAAGAAATCACACGAACCCATCCGGCTCCGCGAATCACCGGTTGGCGCTACTATGCCGCCGCGAAAGGCAAGAAGCCCACAGCAGGCCGAAAACACGGGGCTGCGGATCACATCCCAGGCCGGGTTCTCAACTTTCACCATGCCTCAAAAACAGGGGCGGGTCAAGTTCGGTTCAATGGTTGTGCCACACGAAGACGCGCGGTCCACAGGTACAAGCCAGCCGGAAACGCTTTGTATTTGCATCCCGAATCCCAATCGCAAGCGGGCATCCGTCGAAGCTGGTCTCGAGATCGACCCCAAACCCCGAAATCAAGCCTGAGCAACGGCTAAGAGGAGCTTCCAATGAAATAAACTGCAATTAAATAAACTGCATCTTAGGTACTGAGTGGTTACGATTGCCAACGGTGTGAGGGCTGCTATTACCTTTTCAATAATCGCTCATCAAAATAGAGAAAGGACTTACGAGCGACCATGAATACACTCTTCGAAGGGGAAGTCTACATCCGACTCACTGACGATGAGGCGGGCTTTGTATGCACGGTCAAGCGCGGGCAGTTCTATGTAAAGGCGACCGAGTTCGCTTTGGATGGCCAACCTTTGACCAGTGCCTCGGACGAGAAATCGCTGGTACTGGCGAGAAAACGATCCTCAGGTCGGGCTGCGTCTGAGGAGCAGTAGAACCTTTCCAGCAGTTTGCGAAAGGAGGCTCTGGGTGAAGGTTCGAGATGTTATGAGGAAGCAGGCAGTGTTCTGCGGTCTGGATACCACCTTGGCCGATGCAGCCGAACTAATGTTTAAGAACGGTTGCGGGTTCCTTCCTGTAGTCGGTGAAGGTGGAAACGTCATCGGTGCAATCACCGATCGCGACATGTGTATCGCCCTCGGCACTCGAGACAAGACGGCGGTTGAGGTGCTCGTCAGGGACGTGATGCTTCCGAAGCAGTATACCTTTCCGAAGCTTTTCACTTGCACTCCCGATAATGATATTCACTGTGTGCTAAAAACCCTGCGTACAGCTAGGATTCGCCGTATCCCAGTCATCGACCACGAAGGTGGCTTGGTGGGCGTTCTGTCGATGGATGACATCGTACTGCACGCCTGTGTACACGCGGGAAAACACGACATTTCTTGTAACGACGTTGTGGAGGCCTACAAGGCTATATGCGCGCCACAAGATTTTGGACTGTGCGCCGGTCTGGCATTCCGTGTGCTAAAGACAAGGTGAGGCGCAGCTACACAGGAATCTTTTACCGGCGATTCATTTCGACGGGCCGGCGGCGCGAGATTTGGAGGGCTGCGCGAAGGCGCTGATCCCGCCTAGCTCGCGGAGATCCACGAGCATTTTGTTGCATGGCTTTTGATCTCATCCAACTTATCACGAAGGCACCGGCACACGCTCATCGCCCCGGTACGCGAGCGTTGCGCGCATATGGAATCAAGGTGTCTATGGGCCAGGTTTCGATATGTAGCGTTGACTGCCAGCATCGCGTTGCAGGCCGCAGAGAGAAAGCGGAATCTGGCCCAGCGGCCGGACACTCATGCGTAAACGTTTCCCTCCGGCATGGCAACGAGGAAAACATTTTCGATCGCGTGCTCTCAACGTCCTGGATTTCGAGGAAGCCGCGACGCACACTTGGGAGGTACTGATCAATTTAGGGCGGCAGTCTGGAGCGGGCGTCTCAAAATCTTTGTTTCCGATTCCCATGACGCAGAGGAGGCACAGCTTGGAATATCCTACGCGCGCGATTCACGTATTTCATCGTTCTTGGACTTTGCGCGCGAGGCGACATGCTGTCGAGCTTGTTCCCTCTGTACTTCAGCCGGTGTCCTAAACCGTTCGTCAGTCTTGTGCGCTATTGCTTCAAGCGCAAGGGCGATACGCCGGAGAGAAGCATCGATGAGTGTCAAAGATTTCTGAATCTCATTTAACTTCGTGTCGTCGAGTAACATGCGTTGTCCATTGTTTCATCGCAAAGTAGCGATCGTTCAAAAAGTGATGGCAAGCTCGACGCCCCTCTGGTCGCCTTTCGTGGGCGGCTGGCAAAGCAGCACCTTCATTTCCTATGAGACACCAGCGGCAACAGAGGGGCACCCACTTGAGTGGATGGATTCCGTGTGAATTGGGTTGCAGCCTAGGCGTTACGTTTAGCAACCGGCGGACCGCTTCAGCCCCAAGCGCGTCGCCGCTGAAAATGGAAGTTCTGTTCTTGTGCAGGAGGTGTGGCTAAACAGGGAGCAAATCCGGATGGACGTATAGTCGCCTGTGGTGATCTGCGCCGCGTAACGCCGAACAGCAACATCATAAGGTCGGAGCAAAATGACGCGTCCTTGCCGCCGAGGCGGTAGCGAAGGCCGCCGCTATCCCTTCGCTGCTTTGTCGTGCCTTTGGATAACTCGACCAACTCTTTACCTTTTGCGACAGCGCAGGCAATCCTGCATGACCGGCCGAATGAATGGATCACACGCTTGAGCGGTCGAGACGCGCCTGCCGCGAGTGACCTAGAACAGATAGTGGAAGGTCACGTTGCCGAGGCGAATCGTAACCAAGCGCGTGTCTCTGGCTCCACAGGTTCCATCGAAAAGCACGATCCCTTTGTAGCTAGTCCATGGAAAAATAATGTTTCCCGCGAACATTTGGCGGCTCGGAAGGATGACCTTCCTGAAAGGCACAGCTGAAAGCCTTTTTCTTCGGCCACAGTCACAGGAAATCCGATCCGAATCCAATTCGACGCGCCGCTCCTTGTCCTCATTCAGCACGATTATACGGAAGGCACCGAACTGCCGCACTCCGTAACGCACCGGAGGTGCGTCCGCCACCTGCACCACAATGTTCTGGAACCCAATCGATTTGTATCTGTAGCTGGTGTAGGTGTAAGTGTTTCCCTGCTCCCATCGAAAGGTTGATTGTGCGAACGCCGCCGCGCATAGCGCAACTGCGATACCGAAGAGCAATAAAGATTTGAGCATCAAGTCCTCCCCGGATCACCTGTTGCCACTGGAGCCGGTCAACCGAGAGTGAGCGCGACGGAGACACCACCGACCGGTCGCCCTCTTCACTCCCCATGGACGACAATCCGCGTTATTCGCCTGTAGATGCCCCTCCGGGTCGGTTGGATTTACGAAATTTCCGGTTCGAATCGGCGCACGCACCCCAAACTACTGGTGTTCCGTGTCCTTCCTCAATCCGACAAACCGCGAATGCCGCAGGTGCTTGTCCGGAGACTAGAAGGAAGCCGCTGGCGTTTGCGGCGGACGCTGACTATGAATCAGATAACCCTGAGAGTTGAGCCGTTTCCCGAGAGAGGGAATCTTTAGCAATAGCAGTAATAGGTTTCGTGTGCTGTCTCCAACAGCGAGGGCGCTTGGGAGGCGCCACAAAGAAAGAGAGGCTATTTGTTATGTCCAACTCCACCGTCAGCTCCCTGTTCAGTACTTTCGACAGTCGCGCGATAGGCGAAATCGCATCGCGTTTTGGACAACCAAAGGAGGCCGTATCCCAAGGCCTAGAGTCGTCAACTGCTTGTCTCCTAGCAGCGTGAGGTGAAACTGGCTGTTTTCACTGCGCGACGGTAATCATCTGAGCCGGGTCGGCAAGAGTCATTAAGTCGCCGAACCTTGTGACGAGTGTCGCTGGCGTAGACCAGCCGCGGATAGAGGCGAGCACGGCCGAAAAAATGGCAGCCCGTGTACTCGCCAGGCCACGCGGCGTGCCTTTTCCGAACAGTTGTCGCATTAACAATCCAAGATTGGCCGCGCCCGAGTGCACCACCAAGCGCTTGAGAATGTTTTCCCGGCCGCGCAAATGTAGGCGACGCATCCCGCCCCGATCATACAAGTGTTGATTCCATCGCTCCAGCTTCTCGCCGCGCTGGCGTAACAGCCGGAGGCCTCGCTCTCCACGAATGCGCCGTCGATTCGCATACACCGCTTGTTGTTCCCGCTGTTGCCCTCCCCACTGTTGCGGTCCGCGATTGGGTTCCGAGCAGTACGTGCGCAAGCCCCACTCGGTGAGTTCGTTTACCAGCGCGCGACTGTGATAACCCTTGTCGGTGACCACTTCGCGCGGCCCGTCCGTGCTGACCTGCTTCACAACATCATCGCCGTTGGCATCCGCCACCACACTCGTGATGCGCTCGCCTGCTTCGGCTACCGTTTCGGGAATCGTTGCCGTGTCTCCAACGTCTGCCCCGTGCAGCGTTACGGCGACAATCGCCCCGGTCTCCATGTCTACCGCGTGCTCGGCCTTGTGAGCCAGATGCGTGCGTCCATCCTTCATCTTGGTGATGCGCGCATCGGGATCGTGCGGATGCGTCCAGTCATCGTTGGAACCCTTCTTGGGCCGCTTGCGATCGAACTTCGCCAACTGCTCACGCGTGGGAGTTTCGATGCCGCTTTCTTTGGCCAGCCGCACCAGAAACTCCTCGTAGCGCTCTCCGGTGTCGCGCCGCACAATCGACCGTAGCGCCGCATTGGCTTCCAGAGTCGTCGCGTCTACCCCGATCGTCGTCCCCTTCAGCAGCTTCTTTTCGGCCAACACCTGCAGCACCCACTGGAACACCGCCTGATGCGTGTCCACATCCATCAGCCGCCGGGTGCGCGAGATCGTCGAATGATCCGGCACGCTTTCGTCCAGCGCGATCCTCACGAACGATCGAATCGACAGACTATCGCTGGCCCGCCATGCGATTCCGCGCTCCGAATCGATCCCTTCAAAATAGCCCACCATCAACAGCCGGAAATAGATTCCCGGCGACAAGCCCGGCCGGCCCACCTCACCGGCGTAGAAATCCTCGCAAATCGTTTCGACGTACTCGTGAACTTCTTCTCATCCAGAATCTGATTCAGCCGTTGGTAAAACGGATGGCTTGCCCCTATCGGCAGCGCCGCAGTCGGTGTCCACAACCTCTCTTGCCGAACGCGCTTCTTTCGTCGTCCCATCGCCATGTTTGGAAGACGATCAAACTACGTCCAAGGTCAACAGGCAACGGCGTTTCACCACGCGCTGCTAGGGGGACTGGCCAGCAAAGCGAGCGATTCGACATGGATGAGCCAGTTATTCAAACTCGTATCGCAGGCACCCTTGAATGTAAGCGTGTCTGATTTGACGAGCGCGGTCGCTGACCCGAGCCACGCAACGTACGCCACCGGGTATCTTTTGGAATCGGGAAAGAAATTCCTCTCCTTAGCTTTCGGGGGCAATCAGTCGTCAATCTTCGATGCCGTGGGAAAATCCACTGGTTTACGATCCGGTGTTGTATCCAGCTTAATGAGCATGGCTGCGCCGCTGATAATGAGTGCGCTAGGACGATTGGTCCGTGACGACCACATGAACCCGTCGGGGCTCGGTCGGCTCTTGGCTAATGAAGCCGAAGGCGTACGCGATCTTCTGCCAGCCGGTGTCTCAACCCTGCTCAATGCCCCGTCGGTGCCTACGGTAACTCCAAGCACACCCCCGGTCGCTCTCGGAACAGTTCAGGAGGGGACGCGACCTTCACGGGTCTGGTGGTGGATTATTCCGGCGCTCCTTCTCATTCCTCTGTTCTTTTACTGGGCAACCCGTGCGCGCCATATTGCAGTCCCCTCGACACTGAAGGGCTTTGTGGTTCGAATGCTTCCAGGCAACGTCTCCTTAAACATTCCTCCGAACGGAATTGAGGCGAGGTTGCTCGCCTTCATTCAAGACCCTACCAAAGCTGTCGAGCCGGCGACCTGGTTCGACTTTGACCGGCTCGTGTTCGATACCGATTCAGCTACTCTGCGGCCCGAATCCCAAGAGCAATTGGGAAACATCGCTGCCATCCTCAAAGCTTATCCGAATGTGCACATTAAGATTGGGGGCTACACCGATAACAGTGGTGATGCCCAACACAATCTGACCCTCTCCGAAGATCGGGCAAATGGGGTCAAGGACGAGTCATCGCGCTGGGTATTTCACCGGATCGTCTGAAGCACAGGGTTATGGTGAACAATTTCCTGTGGCGGATAATTGGACCGAGGAAGCTCGCGCCGAAAATAGGCGAGTCTCGGTAAGAGTGACGCAAAAATAGGTGCTTAACTCCCCTAATTCGAATCCAGCCATCTGACGTTACCGAGACCCGACTCCGATGAGAACGCAGTTAGGGTGAAGGTAAATATGTGGAAGGACATGGTGGCCACATCCGGGCGATCGTTTTGTCGCTATTGACTTGAATCTTCATTTCGTCCTCCGCCACAAACGGTATCTGAATGATGCAATTAAGCTTAAACTTCTTAAAGCAACTTGATGCTCGATTGCTGGCCAGAGACTCAACAAGGTTAAGCGCAATACCAGGCGCTTAGGCCTAGCAGCGCGAGGTGAAACGGGCTGTTTTACGCGCGACGAAAATCATGAGCGGGTCGGCCGAACCACTGAGTCGCCGAGGTTTCGGATCAGGGTTGCTGTCGGAGACCAGAGGCGTGTGGAAGCTTCGGCAGCCGAAAAAATGACGTGTACTCGCCAGGCCGCGCGGCGTGCCTTTGCCGAAGAGTTTGCGCATCAACAGCCCCAGATTCGCCGCGCCCGAGTGCACCACCAACCGCTTGAGGATATTTTCCCGGCCGCGCAAATGTAGGCGGCGCATCCCGCCACGATCATACAGGTGTTGATTCCATCGTTCCAGCTTCTCGCCGCGTTGCCGTAACAGCCGGAGGCCTCGCTCTCCGCGAATGCGCCGCCGATTCGCATACACCGCTGCCTGCTCCCGCTCTTGCTCGCTCCACCGCTGCCGCCCGCGATTCGGCTCCGAACAATACGTGCGCACGCCCCACTCGGTCAGTTCACTCACCACTGCGCGGCTGTGATAGCCCTTGTCGGTGACCACTTCGCGCGGCCCCTCCGCGCTGACCTGCTTTGCAACTTCGTCGTTGTCGATATCCGCAACCACCGATGTGATGCGCTCGCCGGCTTCGGCTACCGTCTCCTGAATGGTCGCGTGTCGCCCTCATCCGCTCCGTGCAGCGTGACCGCGACAATCGCTCCGGTCTCCATATCCACCGCGTGTTCGGCCTTGTGAGCCAGATGCGTGCGGCCATCCTTCATCTTGGTGATGCGCGCGTCCGGATCGTGCGGATGCGTCCAGTCATCGTTGGACCCCTTCTTGGGCCGCTTGCGATCGAGCTTGGCCAACTGCTCCCGCGTGGGCGTTTCGATGCCGCTTTCCTTGGCCAGCCGGGTGAGGAACTCTTCGTACTTTTCGCCGGTGTCGCGCCGCACAATCGACCGCAGCGCCGCGTTGGCTTCCAGCGTCGTCGCGTCTACGCCGATGGTCGTCCCCTTCAGTAGCTTCTTTTCGGCCAGCACTCTGCAGCACCCACTGAAACACAGCCTGATGCGTTTCCACATCCATCAAACGCCTGGTTCGCGAGATGGTCGAATGGTCCGGCACGCTTTCATCCAGCGCGATCCGCACGAACGACCGGATCGACAGACTATCGCTGGCGCGCCATGCGATTCCGCGTTCCGAATCGATCCCTTCGAAATAGCCCACCATCAGCAGCCGGAAATAAATCCCCGGCGACAAGCCCGGCCGCCCCACTTCGCCGGCATAGAAATCCTCGCAGATCGCTTCCACGTATTCATCGAACTTCTTCTCGTCCAGAATCTGATTCAACCGCTGGTAAAAAGGATGACTCGCGCTCACTGGCAGCGCGGCGGTCGGCGTCCATAATCCCGCTTGCCGGACCCGCTTCTTTCGTCGTCCCATCGCCATGATCTTAAGACGATCAGAACATTCCCGAGGTCACACTCGGAACCGCGTTTCACCACACGCTG
>CAVTJS010000002.1:0-1682344 GCA_963735145.1 Bryobacterales bacterium
AATCCCTCTCTCTCCGCCATTGAGAAATAAGTTATAGTAAACACCTCGCTCTGGCATGCAATAGCGTGTAGACTTGCTTTAGAATGGGCTTCAAAATATGCCGCTCATTCTCTATCGCCGTCACCGGACACACTGTGAGGCTACGCTCGCTGGCAGATTCCAAACGGAAGCAGACAGGCAGCCGGTCGCGACATCGACATCGATGTTGAGCCGCTTTTCATCGCCGATTCAGTGAGCGATCGTTGAGCCAGTTCCATGACGATTCAGCGAGCGGTGCAGGCATTCAGTAGCGATTTCGCCGAGTACGCCGCCCTGAACACGCAAACCACGTGATGTCCACCAGTGGGGACCCCTTGATGTCCGCGAGTTCCGTTCATCAGACTGCGGCAAAGAACATGAGCATGGTGAAGGCGTTCTTCGAATTCTGTTTGCCGGAACATTCCGACCGCGCTTCGATGGATTGTCAGTCCAATTGTTCGGCGCGTCTCCAGAGATTCCCTTCAGCTATCGCTCGAACAGACTCGAGGCGCAGTGCAATCGAACCCGGCACGAGTGGAAGGATTAGTTCCGGCAGAATGTGCCATACGAGATGCCTAAAAGTGACCCCTTTGAACAATGGAGCATTCAAGATGACCGAGACCATCGGGACGCTGTGGTGCCGCCCGATGCATGACGCTCCGACGTGGCCCATTCATGGACATTATCGATGCGGGACCTGCCGGCGGCGGTACCTGGTGCCGTGGGCTGAAACTTCGGTAAGCGCGCAAATCTCAACCCGCGGCGCGGTCGGGCTCTCTCAGCCGGCTGCGTCCGGCGGCATAGGTCTTTGAATTGGGATTAGACGCGACCTCTGCGAGGGCAGATCTCAAGTTAACCGCGAAGAATGAGCTTAGGGCCAAGGCCGAGATCGACCGAAGAGAGCACGAATGGCAGAAGACTCAAGGTAAAGAAGAAGCCGAAGAAAGCAGCGAAAGCCCTATAGCCGCGTGAGATCGTGCCATTCACGCGCTGGGCTGGAAGCAGCGCGACGCTTTTGCAGTTGTTCCTGCGCAGCTTTAGCAATACCTCATTAACGCTACCGTCAAACGCCCCCTGTTCCACTTCTACGACAAATTCCAGCGCATTGAACGCTTGGTCCATAGATGGTTGGTAGAAGCATGACGTGACTTAGGCCACGCCTTGCGGATTTTGACTCGGGACGCTTGGCCAATGCGCGCTCGTCTTAGGACTACCCCTCGTAACGTCTGACTTTCAACGAGCATCTTACAGCGGCCTGGACTTCTAATCGGACGCAGACGATTGGTGAGCAGTATAAACTACACGCTCCAACACAGGCCATCATGACAGCAGAAGCCAAAAGATCGTAAGGGCCTGCCAAGTGAATTGTGCCCAGCGTTGGTCTTGGGAAGGCGGCACGATCATGATCGAGAGCGATTGCTCAACCGAGATCGAACATGGTTGCAGATCCGCGAAAGCTGCGAGGGCATGATCCGGCAGCGTGAAATGAACTGCGAGAATACGGCCAAAGCGTAAGGTGGCCAGCTGATACTTCTGCCGATCCAACGTCCGGACGATATTGCCCTATTCAAGAACGGTGATCAGGATTGCGAAGGGAGTTGCAAACCGTCCGAATCGTGCCAAAACGATTACTTATCCCGATATCGATCAAAGAAGTCGAAAACGGCGGGCAGCACCAAGGGCACCATGCCGGGGTGATCGGCTTTCACCTCGTAGTATTCGAAATGAAAGTCCTGCTGAAACATCCAGTCACGCATCAGGCGGCTGCCTTGGATTGATGGAAGAGCCAGAGTACCTTCACTCATCATCACCGGCATGGAACGAATTCGGTCCCAGGGATAATTCGCCTGGTCGACGAAAGGCCCTGACATTGGGGCGATGGCGCGCCAATATTTTGAGTACTTCGCGCCCAGGTACCACGTTCCACCGGCGCCCATGGAATGGCCCGCCAGGAAGACCGAAGACCGGTTGATGGGATATTCATGCATCACGATTTCAAGGACGTTGATCACATCCTTTTCGCTGAGCTCAAGCGTGTGCTCCCCTTCCGGAGTTAGCGCCGCTCTCTGCTGCGCGGCGATCTCCGACTGTCCAAAGACTGCGGGCAGCCTGAGAGGCGTGCCATAAGCGCCCAGCCGGCCATAGCCGAGCGGTGAGACTAAAACGTATCCGTGCTGTTCGGCTAAGCGAAGCATCTGATGATCATTCATCTCCAGATACCGATTCTCATCGGCTCCAGCACCGTGGAGCATCACGATCAGAGGTAACTTGGACTGACCATCCCAAGTCAGCGGAACGTACAATCGATACGGCATGTCAGTTTTCGCCGCCGCAAAGTGATAGGTTCGGTGTTGATCTCCCTTGGCGCGCTGCTGGGGTGCCGTACTCTCTTTTGCAAGCTGCTGCGATTCGGCGATCTGCCGATCGGCATCCAGAGCCGAACCGAATGGGATGGGTCCAGTCTGCTGGGCTGCCAGCGCGCTAGAGAAAATAACGAGCAAAACGGCGGGCTTCATGCCTGAGTTTCTCACTTCGCCGCGGCTAGATTTTCGGAAAAGAAGGGCAGCACCTTCGCTGCGAAACGGGCCGTGATGCGGTTCCCATGGTCGCCTTCATAGGTCTCGAATTGGTGAGCGACTCCTAGACGCGTAAGGGACTGGTCCAGCTGCGTGTTTGTGCTCAGGAAAGGATCCTTGGTGCCGACGTCAATCGCGATGGCGTGGTACCTTTTCAGGCTAGGCACGTACTGATCGACCATCACCAACGGCGAGTTCGTGACCCATTTGGCCGCGATCAGAGGCTGGATCTCTCCATCCTTGGTCGGAAGATCGAAGAACTGCGGCGGGTTCATTGGGTTCGGGGCCCATGCGGCGGCTTGGGCGGAGAGCGCCTTGGCCAGTACGCCGCTCGGGGGCTGATTCGCTCCCGCCCCCGGAAGCAGCCGTTGGGGATCGTTCATCAGACAGCAAGAACTCATCGCATAGAGCGCCGAGAAGGCCTCCGGATGTTTCATTCCGATCCGTATCGTTCCATATCCGCCCATCGAATGTCCGGCGAGCCCTCGCGCGCTGCGATCCGCGATCGTGCGATAGTGACCGTCGATATAAGCAACCAGGTCCTGGGCGACGTATGCCTCCCAATCGCCCGTGGTGGGCGAATTCGAAAACATGCCCCCGTTATAGACCGTATACGCATCTGGAAGCACTAAGATCATTTCACGGGACGATCCGTTCGCGATCGCAGCGTCAGCGGCGGCGGGAACCGATAACATGTTCCAGTAGTTCTCGGCGTGGGCGGCGTAGCCGTGGAGGAAGTAAACCACCGGGTAGCGCCGGTTTGGGCTGGAAGCGTAACTGGGAGGAACATATACGAAAACGTCGCGATCCGCGGAGTCACCCTCCAGATTCCCTTCGAGGGACTTGCCGTGGACTTTGATCTTCTCCCACGAACCCTTCGTCGTTTCGACTCCGCTCTGAGCTCTACTTTCCGAGAGCAGGAACAGAAATGCGCACACCGCCGCAAAAGCGGTCACTACAACATTTTTGAGGTTCATATTTACTCCTATTTGCCCGTCGCCCGCAACTTGGCGGCAGACGTACAGTCCTGGACAACCGCAAAATAGCGGGCCACGCCATCGACGCCTACATCGAACGGATTCGCTTCGCCGTCCTTGCGGTCCGCGGCGGTGTGGGCCTTGAAGAAAGCATTATCGAACTCCGTGTGATTGGTGATCAGCGCGGTGGCGCCATAATCGGCAGCCGCTTTCGCCATTTTCTTCGAAGAGGCCAGGTAGCGGTCATAGTATTCCGGGTCCGCATTAAAGGGGATCGCCGTGCCGCCCACGTAGGCAACTCGGAGCGGCTTGCCGTTATCCCGAATTTCAAACAAGTAAGAAAGCGTTCCGGGCGTGTGGCCGGGCATGGTGACAATGCGCAGGGAAGCATCGCCAACCGAGATTGTTATCCCATCATCGCCTGTAACGTCGCGTTTGGGCTTTCCGCCCATGTGGGTGGCTGCCTTATCGATCGCGTCCCAATCCTCGGCGCCGTAGACGAGATGCACCCCTGGAATCGTATCCTGCAACATTTTGGCGCCGCCGTCGTGATCGCCGTGAGCATGCGAAAGGATCACGTACTTCACCTTGTTGGCATCCAAACCGAGCTTCTTCAGTCCACCCAGGATCTCATCCTTTGCGGCGTAGTCGAATAATGCCTCGATAACGATGATGCCTTGGGTTCCCACCAGAGCCCACGAGCTGTGGATTTTGGTACCCAGGAAATAGAAGTTATCAGCGACCTTGGCCGGTTCCGCGTACCATGTTTCGCGCGCGGGGATGGTTCGGCTGGGAGGAGGAGGGCCGCCGGTACCGGGGGGCGGCGGAATGCACATGCGGACCAACGTTCCGGCCCAATCGGTGCCCGCGGCAACCTTCGCTGCGGTGATGTAACCATCCACCGTCGACGGGGGCGTCTGGGCCTGCGCGAGTCCGCCAATCGCAAAGATACTGAATGCGGACAGGCTGGCTAATATTCGTGATTTCATCCGTTGCTCCTACCGGGCTTCTTTAAACAGGGTCACATGATGCCGCCGGCCATTCTCGCCTTCTTCGCATTCATCCTCCAGGATCTGAATTCCCTTTTGCAGGCGAAGGGGCATCCGAATTTTCCATGGCCGTGTAAACACTTTCGGATCTTCGATGGTAGCCTCGTACATTAGGGTGTCGGGATGCAGCCGCGTGTAGCGCTCCACGACATGCAATCCGTCGCTATGGTGGTCCCCGGCGGCGTCCAGCCAAGTGGCATCGCTGAAACTCGAGACGTCAGCCACCAGCGTATTGCCGTCCCAGTGGCCGCGCGAATCGCCCATCGCGTATCCCAGCCCCTCATTGTGAGGGCTTCCGTTCAAGTAGATGATGCGATAGGCGTGTACGTCCTGATAAACGATATACACGGCGCGGTCATTCTGGAAAATCTGAAAAGGCGATGGCAGATATATGGCGCGCGGCACTCCGGGTTGGAAGCATCTTTTTTCCGGATCGGCCGTGGCGCGATTGGCGAAATTCTGCTTCTGTTGGGCAGCCGCCTCGGGCCGATACGGGATCTTACCGTCCAGCGGATCGACAATCACATGGGCGCTCTCCAGGTTCGCGTCCGCATTGTTCTCAGCCATCCAGATGCCACGGAGGTCGGCTCCCGCGCTTTGGGGCCAGCCGCGGCCGCTCCCGGCAGTCAACAAAAGCGCCAAAACAAAAGAGGGCCTAATGTTTCTGATTCGCGGCGCCGGGAAAATGAATCTCGTCACGCTCTCCCTCGATACAGTCGTATTCGATCAACTCCGTGCCTTTGGGCTGACGCCGCAGGGGAACGCGCAGTGTCCAAGGCCGGGAAAATACCGTAGGATCGTCCACTCGCGCCTCATAGACGATGGTGTCGGGCGCCGTCATGGTGAACCGCTCCACCACATGTTCGTTTTCGTCTACAAAATTTCCGGATTGATCCAGCCAGGTTTTGCCGTTAAAGCCGGTCACATCCACCACCAGCGTGTCGCCCTCCCAGCGGCCCCGCGAGTCGCCGGCCCAAACGTGATAGTTCTTTAGGTGCGGACGCCCGTCCAGCGGAATGATGCGGACACTGTGTTCGGTCTCTGAAAGCAGGACTACGTAGTTGCTGTCCTGCACGATCTCGGTCGGAAAAGGAGGCACCAGCGAACGCGGCACTCCATGCATGTGGCAATGACCGGTGGGATCGCGCTCGCGATGGACATGATTGTCATTGGCCTGCTGAAGGGCGCCCGCCAGATAGGGCAGTTTGCCATCGGGCGGGTCGACGATTACGGATGCTCCGCCGGGCTCGTTATAGTATGCCTTCTGCCCTTCTACGTTGAATGCGGCGACGATGGAGGCGTTGCGCCAAACTCCCTGCAAGTCCGGATGGCCGTCTGCGAGCCGCGGTGGCTCAAATTTCGTAGACTGTCCAAACGCTGCGATCGAAATTAGAAGCAGGCAGAATCTCATGCTCTGGGCTGGAAGACAGTCTATCGTGGCGGGAGACCCTCGTCAATGCCGATTCATACCAGTTGACAGGTATAAAACACTGGCGCTCGGGAGCCTCGAACCGTGTTCCCTAGTTTAGGTTTTTGGCGCGGACCACCCATTTCGGGTTGAGGCACAGGCCGCAATCGGGCCCCCGGAACATTAGAGCTGCACGCTGATCGCCCTTGAGCTGCCAGTTGAGCCAGGCCACCCCGATGCCGCTAAATTCTCCGCCGTTCGGCTGCCGGTAGGTGCCGCCGTGCCCCACTCCTCGTTCGTGGGCGCGAAACGCCGGGATTTTTGTCAGGTAATTGAAATCGGCCTCCGCATTTTTGAACGCGATATCCTGCGGATCCCCACTGATGTAAGCAACGGGAACGTGAATCGATTCCAGGTCTCGCTTGCTCAGAGTTTTTCCGCCACCCAGGTTGGTAGGCTTGTCGAAGAGACCGCTGTTCCAAATCACGGCAGTGCTGACGCGACTATCCGCGGCAACTTCAATCGCCTGAACCCCGCCGCAAGATTGGCCCATCACCGCGATTTTGCCGCTATTGAGGCGTCTGTAATACTTGCTGGCGGCACGATCGTTCTCTGCCGTGGCCCATTGGATTGCATCGATCATCTGGGATGGATGAGTCGCCGCCGGCGGTAGATCGCGAGGCGGTTCGGTAAGGTCACCGCTTTGAGGCCGGAGTGGCGCCGCCGGAGGCTGGGGAGGAGCCGCGTCGCGTTGGACAATTGGGCCGAGCGCGATCACGAGATAGCCGTAGGACGAAATGTCCGTCAGAAAGTTGCTGAAAGAGTTACCGGCATTGACGCAGGCGCCATTGCCCCAAACGACAATCGGTAAACTCCCGCCATTCAACTCCGACAGGTTTCCGGGTCGGTAGATGGTGTGATCGGGCAAGCCCGCGTCCATTTCCATGACGGCTTGATAAGGGCCAGATCCTGACGTGGCCCCGGGCGGCTGAGATCCGACGGGATTTTGAGCCGCGCCTTGCCAACACAAGATCAACAGCGCGATCGGAACAATCGGCGACTTTCGTTGATACCGCCAAGCGGTGAGTGTCATTTGATGATTCATCCTTTCAGCCCGCGTCTTAACGTTTTGTGGCTTGTCGGGGGAGCCTTCTGAGCTCCGAACAGATAAATGTCGCAGAAGTGGCCGGACAGCTCGGCGGGTCTGAGCATCCCGCCCTTCTGGTACCACTCCACAGCCCGGTCGAGCAGGCCCTGGAGCATGGAAGCGAGATAGCGCGGCTGCGCATCCGTGCGAAGGTGGCCCGTTTTCTGCGCCCCCTCGATGATCCGCCGGATTCTTTGCTGGTACGACTTGCGCATGCTGACAATCTCAGCCAGGCGTCCGGACGAGAGCGCTCGAACCTCGGCCAGCGCAGTCGCGTGCTGCGTCTGATCGCGCAGCAGGCTCATGCAGTGCGCTTGAATGAGCGCCGCAAGCTGGTCAAAGGGACAAGCGATTCCTTCGATAGCTTTTTGCACATCCTCTTGAAGAGCTTCGACGGAGGACTTCGTGATCAGGTACAGAAGGTCCTCCTTACTTTTGACGTGATAGTAGAGTGTGGCCTTCTCCATGCCGATGAATGTCGAGATGGATCGCGTGCTAGTGGAGGCGTAACCTTGTTTCGAAAACAATTCAGCCGCGGTTCGAACGAACTTGCCCAGGGTTCCGTTGTGTGCCGGTCCAGCCCGTGTCCGCCGCGGATTCTGCAGTTGGGGCAGGGAAGGCCTGGGTCGGCCCAAGGCAGCAATCCCCTCGAAAAACACGCGTTCGTAGATTCCGGCGAGCTCGTCGAGAGGCAGCGGACCGGAAAAATGATACCAGCGTGGCGTCCAGTTCAGATAGTTCAGGAGGGCGAGCCGAAGGACTGAGACGGGAATGTCCTTGCGCACGATGCCGACTTTCGCGGCCGATGCGAGCTCCTTGTCGAGCAGGTCAGAATAGTTCCTGCGCAGCCCGGTCAGTTCTCTGCGGTGGGAGCGGGACAAGGAGCGGTATTCACTGATTGCGGCAAGCGCGCGATTCGGGTTTTCAAACAACCCTTGAAGATGGGCCTGGATCAACGCGCACAGCCGATCTCGCGGATGTTCGTGGTCCTTGATCGCACGGCGGACGTGCTGCTCAACCGTCTCCAGCGTAAGCCTGTTGATGCGATACAACAGTTCCTCTTTGGTTGAGATGTGGTAGTAGAGCGACGCCTGATGAATATTCAATCGGGCGGCGATCGCGCGTGTAGTGGTTTCGCTGAAACCTTGGTCGCCGAACAGGGCTGCCGCGGCATCTAGCACCAGTTCCGACGTTGGGCCGGCCAAGTCGGGTTGACGCGGGGTACTCTTTGCGGCGGCGCTGCGATCCGCTGAGTCCACTTTCGGCTTCGGAGACAAAGGGATGGTTCTGTCAAGGGCGTTCCTCACGCCACGCAGTGCGAACCGTGCGTGCTCGCGAACGAGTTTCTCCGCTCGCATAGCATTGCCCGTCTCAATGGCGCGCAGAATCTCTTCATGCTCGCGAATCGCCCTGGAATAACCGCCTGGCTCCGCTGGAGTGACAACCGCGGCGGGAGACGCGAAGGCGATGGATTGAACGCGATCGACCGCGAGCTGGAGCATCGGGCTTTTTGCAAGTGCGATTAGGGCTTGGTGAAAAGCCAAGTTCAATTCACCGAAGCGCGCCATCTGCTCGGCAGTCGGTGATTCTGTTACGCAGAACGAAGCGGTCGCTGCTACGAGTTCAGCCTGGATGCGGCGGGCGCGGTCTAGCTCCGCGGGCTCTTTTACTCGCCGTGCTGCCAGACCGGCGGCCAGACCCTCCAGCGCACCGCGCGCTTCGATCGCGTCGGCAATATCCTGCCTGGTGAAGACACGAGCCGCGTATCCACCCTTGGGCAGTTCTTCCAGCAGCCCATCCTCATGCAGCTTTTCGAGCGTCATGCGAATGATCGGCCGAGAGGCGCCGAGCTTCCTGGAAAGCTCAACTTCCTCGATGGTCTTCCGAGAAGCGAACTCGCCACGCAGAATCATCTCGCGTACCGCAACCAGCGTCTGCGCGCGGCGTGAATTCACGCTTGGACGACCAGGCATTTGAACGTAGTCACTGCGGTTTCGGGTCGGGGAAATACGTTTTGATCCGGTCGTTCAGGGTGAACTCCATTCCCAACCCGGGATACTGAGCCAGAACCTTGGCCTTCATTTCCGCCGCATCCTTTGAGGAGGCGACGTTCGCATCCCAGTCCGCGATGTATTTCTTCATGAATTGAATGGAGCGCATATCCCGCGTCGCTCCCGGGCCCTCATGTCCGGGCACGATGATGGCAGGCTCGAGAGCGGTGATCTGATCGATGGTCTTGCTCCAGTCCTCACGGGCCTTGCCGCGCGGCACTCCAAAGTAAACGTGATCGAACACGACGTCCCCGGTGACTACGGCCTTCAGCGAAGGAATAAAGACGAAGCTGTTACCGGGGCCATCGTCTCCCTGCACCGGCCCTGTGATGGGAAACTGTTCACCCTCCAATGTCAGGACCGGCGTGGTCAACTCCTCCAGCACAACCGGCTCGGGCCCGGGAATATTGTTGCCGTAGGTCGGGAACCAGAACTTCTGGCGCGCCGGCCAGGCCGTCATCGCCGCCTTCGCAGCGGCAGGCAAGGCAACAGCCCGCGCGTTTGGAAATGCCTGTTTGAGAACCGCCAGTCCGAATAAATGGTCCGGGTGCGGGTGCGTGACGTAGATCGTGGTCAGATTCTTTTTTGACTCCAGAATTTCGGCCGCCAGACGATGCGCTTCGCTGAGGGTGAACTGCGGATCGATCACAATCATATCGTGATCGCCGGAAATCATGGTGGAGTTGACGTCATACCCATTAACGCCATGCCCGGTGTGCACCTTGATCCCCAGGTGCGACTGCGCCGCGGCATTGGCCGCGAACAGGGCCGCACCGATTACGGCATTCACAAAAGTGCGATGTATTCTCATGGAAAGTCCATCCTAATCCGAAGTTCTGAGATGCGTAACCCGAACCGCGATTCTATCCACTCCCAATGCGTTCTGTCAAAACCCGCGGGGGGGGGTGTCAACGCAAAGTAGAAATGTCCTATTCCCTGCAAAGTAGAAATGTCCGGTTTTGACCGTGTTGGCGGAGGGTGCGTGATAGTCTGACTTCGATTCTCCGGGGAGTCGCGCTCCTGGGGAAGATTCAAGGCCGATGCGACGGGGCTGGCTCCGAAGTAATCGGCGGCAAACCCTCGGTCAACCGGGCCCTGCGGGGTACCCTCCGAGGGTTTTGCTTTTGACTTTGACATTCTCATTACTTGGGTGGAGTCTCGGAGCGGAGGCCTTGAATAGAGAAAGCGCGAAGCTGCCGGGCTGGGCTTGCCCGGCTTTCCTTTTGCGTTGTGGCGGGTTTTCAGAGCGACTCCGGCTTGGCGGAACCTTCCGAGGCCTGCCAGATCTTGGGTGACTTTTTCAGATCGAAGTTCTTACACCATGCACTGGCTGGGCGAGGTTTCCCCGTACGCCGCGCTGGGCTGGGCGCCTTCGGTGCTGGAAGCTTGGGACGCTGCTCGCAGATAGAAACACGCAAGTAGCGATCGCCGAATCGAACCGCCACAGAACCGTCTCGGCGCTTCTCGACCCGCAGCACTGCGCCTCGCAGTCCAGTGCGGATGTCCTGGCGGGCGATCTGGTAAATCTTCGCATCCAACTGAATGGTGTAATCATTGTTCACCCGCCGGCTTTCCACGTGGCTGAGAATCGCCGCCAAATCAGGCTGCTTTTCCAGCGGCCGGTGAGCATCGTCGGCACTGGCCGGCGTCACCGCCAGAGTGGCGTTGACCCAGGGCAGAAACTCGGTTTCCAGGTAGTGGTTGGCTTGTTCCAAAGTCGTCACTCCCGCGACGCGCATCCCCTTCACCAGCCGGTCCTGAGCGGTAGCAAACCCGCGCTCTACCCTCCCTTTGGCCTGCGGGCTGTGCGCTGCTATCCAGGTGATTGCCAACTCCCGCAACGCCCGACCGATCTGCGTCGGCGGCATTTCCACCCTATCCTGCTCCACTCCGGGCTCATCCCGCCTGCGTTTCTCCGCCGTCTGAAAGAGGCTCGCCTTGTCGGTGTAAAATGCGAGCGGCCGCCCGTGCTTTTTCAGGTAGCTCTCCAGCAGGCTCATGTTTTCCGCCGTTGAGTCGCTGCCCACAAAGCGAGCGAACCACCGCCCGGTCGCATCGTCAATCATGTTGATCAGCAAGATCTGTGCTCCGCGCCCTTCCAACCAGTCGTGGTCGCTGGTGTCCCACTGCACCAACTCGCCCCAGCGGCTGCGTCGCGGACGCCATGCATGGATCTTCTCGATCCGCTGCTTGCGCGCTCGCCACAGCTTGGCTTGAATCATCCACTGCCGTACCGTCTCCCGGCTCACCGCGATGTTGTGTTTCTTAGCCAAGTATTCCGACGCCAGCGTCGGGCCAAATCCCCGGTACACCGCACGCGACAGGATTGTCACTGCCTCCCGCTCCAGGTCGGCATCCATCTTGCGATTGGATGGCAGCCCTCGTAACGCATGCACCACAGCTTTATCCCCACGGCGTTTTAGAGCTCGCAGGAGACGCCTCACGTGCCTTTCCGTAATCCCCAGCTCCTCGGCCGCCTGCTTCTGGGTAATCAGTTTCTTCTTGGCCTTTTTCAAGGCCACCAGCCGGTCCCGCTCGGCCTGCGTCATCAATAGTTGTCCTTCTGCCACCTCCCCAGCCTGGAGGTCGTCAATAGGACATTTCTACTTTGCGCAAATAGGACATTATCACTTTGCGCCGACAAACCCGCGGGGGGGGGTTGCCTTCATACCTGTCGGCTGGTATGATTCCAGAGCAGTTAACACTGCTCGGCCCGTTTGGAAAAACGATCCATGAAGCACCTACCCGCCGGATTCCTGCTTGCCTGCTTAGTTTTCCCGGTGTTGACGCCCGCCGCCGGATCGGAGGCCAGGATTGCCGTCGCCGTGCGCGACGGCGAACGAGCCGAGGCCATCGCTCTGGTGCGCACGGAGCCGGAAAACGCGAACGCCAAGCTGCCGGATGGCACCTCCGCCCTGCACTGGGCCGTTCGATCCGAAGATCTCGAATTGGTTTCGCTTTTGGTCCACGCGAAGGCCGACGTGAACGCCGCCGATCCTCACGGCATCACTCCTCTCGCTTTAGCGTGCGCGAATGCCAACGTTGCGATTGTGCGCGCACTGATCGGCGCCGGGGCCAATCCCGATCTGGCCGATAATGCCGGTACGACGCCGCTAATGGCAGCGGTCGGCCGCCCGCAAGCCGAGAGCGTTCGACTGCTGCTGGATGCCGGCGCCAGGGTGGACGCACGCGACAATCAAGCTCAGCAAACCGCGCTCATGATCGCCGTGCGGGAGAACAACGCCGCTGCCGTCCGGCTTCTTCTGGATCATGGCGCGGACGTGAATGCCGCTACGCGGATTGGTAAGACGCCTCCGCGACGTCCTCCGGGCGCGGGGGGAGGCTCGCATGGTCTTGGCATTGTACGCAGCGGCTGGCCCGATCGGGGATACCAGGAAGCAACCCCGGGAGGCATGACGCCTCTGCTTTACGCGGCAAGACATGGCCATACCGAAATTGCGCGGATGCTGATTGCCGCGGGCGCCAAGGTGAATTTGGCGGACGCCAACAAAATCAGTCCGCTGCTGATGGCGATCACCAATAACCAGCCAGATACGGCGGATCTTGTGATTCAGAACGGCGCTGAGATCAATACGTCCGATTTCTGGGGCAGAACGCCGCTGTGGGCCGCCGTTGAGATGCGCGATATCGAATACAGCCGCGCCGGGGAGCATAACGTGGATCGGGAGCGCCTGCTGCAACTGATTCGTACGCTGCTCGATCGCGGAGCCAATCCAAACGCGCGCACCGCGGAAGTTCCTCCGACCAGGCGTTTTCTCCTGGGTCTGGGAGATCTCTCCTGGGTGGACTTCACTGGACAGACGCCGTTTTTGCGTGCCGCGCTTTCGGGCGATCTGTCCGTGATGAAGCTGTTGCTGGAAAAAGGAGCCGACCCCAACATTCCCACGGCGTCGGACACCACGGCGCTGATGGCCGCTTCCGGCGTCAATTGGGTGGTGGCGCAAACCTTCACCGAGGATCTGGCAACGCAGCTCGAAGCAGTGAAATTGTGTCTGGAAAAGGGTGCGGACGTGAATGCCGCGAACGCTATGGGGCTGACGGCGGTATTCGGCGCGGCGAATCGCGGCGCTAACGATATCCTCGCGTTTCTGGTGGAACGCGGCGCACGTCTCGATGTCAAAGACAAACAGGGAAGGACCCCGATGGTTTGGGCCGAAGGTGTCTTTCTGGCGACCAATGCGCCAGAACGCAAGCCCTCCACCATAGCGCTCATTGAAAAGCTAATGAAGAAGGATGCTTCCGCGGCAGCGCCGGTGGCCAGCGCCCGATGACCGTGCCACGTCTGAGGTACTCGCGCAAAACGGAGCGCGGCGCGAAACAGTTCCCGACTGGCTTGGTGATGCGCGCCGCACCCTTTGCGCTTTTGACCCTCACCGCGGCCCTTGTGCTGAGCGCGTGCCTGCCGGCGGCCGCGCAGAATCCGGGGCGCCTGACCCGCAGTTTGTTACGAAGTACTGTCAAGGCTGCCATAACGACCGGCTGAAGACCGGCGGCCTCTCTCTGCAACAAGCGGATCCTTCGAAAGTCTCGCGGAGTCCTGAAACTTGGGAGAAGGTGGTGCGGAAGCTCCGCGCCGGCATGATGCCGCCCAGCGGCGCGCCTCGTCCGGACCGTGCAGCAATCGATGAATTCGTCGGCAGCCTGGAAACCTCGCTGGACAAAAATGCCGCCCAGCATCCCAATCCAGGCACTGTAGGATTGCACCGCCTCAATCGCGCCGAGTATGCAAACGCGGTGCGGGATCTTCTCGCTCTCGACCTGGACGTTTCCACGCTCCTTCCCTCCGACGATTCGAGCGAAGGATTCGATAATATTGCCGACGCGCTCGGCGTGTCGCCGGCTCTGCTCGAAAGCTACGTCGGCGCGGCTACCAAGATCAGCCGCCTGGCTGCCGGCGATCCAGGGATCACTCCCACAACGAACACCTGGCGCGTTCCTGGCGATTTTTCGCAGACCACGCATATCGAAGGTCTGCCGATCGGTACGCGCGGCGGAATTCTGTTCGCCTACACGTTTCCCCTGGATGCCGAGTATGCGTTCAAGATTCGAGCCCGGAGCGCCGGTTTCGGCGTAGGCGCGGGGGGAGAGCCCCTGCCGCTCGAGATCACTCTCGATGGCGCCCGCGTCGACCCCGGCAAGACTCCTACCGATTTTCGCCTCAAGGTGACAGCGGGACCTCACACCGTTGGCGTCGCGATGCCGGAACACAACCCAGCGGGTGTGGACGATGTTTACTCCGTGTATCCCGACAACGCCGGAGTGACAAGCGTGGCCATTACCGGACCGACCAATCCCACCGGGCCGGGTGACACGCCCAGCCGCCGGAAGATTTTCGTGTGCCATCCTTCTTCGGGCGAGGATGAAATCGCCTGCGCCAAACGAATCCTGACGTCGCTCGCGGCCAAGGCGTTCCGGCGTCCAGTTCGCGACGCCGATCTCGAGACATTGCTTGGGTTTTATCAGGAAGGCAGGAACTCCGGCGGCTTTGAGCACGGAATAGAAGCCGCGCTGGCGCGCATTCTGGTGGATCCGCGGTTCATCTTCCGCTTCGAGAAAGAACCGCCGGGCACCGCGCCGGGCGGCATCTATGCTATTAGCGATATCGAACTGGCATCCCGGCTTTCGTTCTTCCTGTGGAGCAGCATCCCCGATGAGGAACTGCTGCGGATGGCGGAACAGAACAAGCTGCACGATCCGCAGATTCTGGCGCATCAGACTCGCCGGATGCTGGCCGACCCCAAAGCCTCCGCGCTGGCCGCCAACTTTGCCGGCCAGTGGCTCTACCTTCGAGAACTGAAAAACGCGCGTCCCGAAGCCCGCGATTTCAACGACAATCTCCGGCAATCCTTCCAGCGGGAAACGGAACTGTTCTTCGACAGCATAGTTCGGGAAGACCGCAGCGTGGTGGATCTGCTGAACGCCGACTACACCTTCGTGGACGAACGCCTGGCTAAGCACTATGGCATTCCCGACGTCTACGGCAGCCGGTTTCGCCGGGTGAAATTGTCCGACGATTCACGTCGCGGATTGCTGGGGCAGGGCAGCATCCTACTGGTCACTTCGGTCGCCACCAGAACCTCTCCGGTGGCCCGAGGCAAGTGGGTTCTGGAAAATATCCTGGGCTCCTCACCGCCTCTTCCCCCGCCGAATGTGCCGGCGTTGCCGGAAAATGCGTCTGCGGCGAAACTCGTGTCGGTGCGAGAGAAGATGGAGGCGCATCGAAAGAATCCGGTCTGCGCGGCCTGTCACAAGATCATGGATCCAATCGGATTCTCGCTCGAGAATTTCGATCTGACGGGTAAGTGGCGCACCACCGACGGAGGCGCACCGGTTGACGCATCCAGCCAGATGGTGGATGGGACGAAACTCTCGGGACCCGCCAGCCTGCGCGAAGCGCTGTTGAGCCGCTCCGACGTTTTCGTCTCCACACTCACCGAGAAGCTGATGACCTACGCCCTGGGACGGGGTCTGAAATATTACGACATGCCGGCGGTGCGCGCCATCACGCGCCAGGCCAGGCGCGATGACGATCGTTTCTCATCCATCGTGCTTGGCATCGTAAAGAGCGCGCCTTTTCAGATGAAAATGAAACCGATGGATAATAGCCGGACCGAAGTGCAGACGGCCGTGTTGCGGTGATCGCGACAATGGCGAACAGGAGAGAATAGCCATGAACTTCATCACGAAAAAACATCTTCCACGCCGCACGTTCCTGCGCGGAGCGGGCGTTGCGGTTGCACTGCCGCTGCTGGATTCCATGATCCCGGCGCAGTCGGCTCTGGCCGGAACGGCCGCCAGTCCTCGCAACCGCCTGGCATGCATCTACGTGCCGCACGGCGCAACCATGGACAAGTGGACTCCGGCGAAAGAAGGCAGCGGCTTCGAGTTCACGGAGATTCTGCAACCGCTGGAAAAACACCGGGACCGTCTGGTGGTGGTGAGCAACCTGGCGCACCCTCAGGCTGCGGGAATCGGCAGCGATGCGGGCGCCGATCATGCGCGTTCCGCCGCCGTTTTCCTGAGCGGCGCTCATCCCGAAAAAGAGACCGTCCATGTTGGAACTACCATCGATCAGATTGTGGCGGAGAAGCTCGGGCAGGATACGCCGCTACCGTCGCTGGAAGTTGCCATCGAAGAAAATGGCCTGAACTGCGGGGCCGGTTACGGATGCGCGTACACCAACACAATTTCGTGGAAAACGCCCACCTTGCCCCTGCCCATGGAGCATAATCCGCAAGTCTTGTTTGAGCGGTTGTTCGGCGAAGGCAGCACGCCGGAGGAAAGGCTGGCGCGCAAACAGCAGTCCCGCAGCCTGCTGGATTCGGTAACGAAGGAGATCGCGTCCCTGAACCTGGAGCTGCCGGCTTCCGATCGAGCGCGGATGGCCGACTACCTGGACGATGTTCGCGAAATCGAGCGCCGCATCCAGAAAGCCGAGGAGCAGACGCCCAAAGACTTGCAGGTGCCCGCCGCACCGGTGGGGATTCCGGAAGCCTTCGACGATCACTTCAAGATCATGTTCGATCTTCAGACACTGGCGTTCCGGGCCAACATCACGCGCGTCGCAACCATGATGTATGCGCGCGATACCAGCGGAGCCCTTTATCCGCAGAGCGGAGTCCGGGAAGGTTTCCATGTGGCCTCCCACCATTCCAACGTTCGCGCCAACATGGACCGGTTTGCGCTAATCAACCGCTACCACACTACGCTCCTGGCCTATTTCCTCCAGAAACTCCGTTCCACCCCGGACGGCGATGGCACGTTGCTGGATCATTCGCTGGTTCTCTACGGCAGCAGCATGAGCAATGGAAACCAACACGATCACGATCCTTTGCCCGTAGTGGTTGCCGGTGGCGCGTCCGGCCAGCTGCGCGGGGACCGTCACATCGTGGCGCCGCCGCACACGCCAATGTCAAATCTTTTGCTGGCTATCCTTGACAAATTGGGAGTGGAGCAAAGTTCGTTTGGAGACAGTACGGGTAAACTCGAGATTTGACAATGAGATTTCAAACCAACGATTCGGGCGAATGGAGCCGGCGAGAAGCGCTGGCGGCAGCGACGACGCTGGCGTGTCTGTGGGCCGTGCCTAGCCGGGCAGACCAGCCAGAGCCGGGGCCTTTACCGCTCCAGACCACTGGATTGGAACATATCGGCATGACGGTGCCCGATCAGAAAGCTTCGGCGGAATGGTACGGGCGGATCTTCGATCCTCAGTTGTTCCAGGAACGCGATCCGCCGCCGCGCTATTACGTGCGCATGGGGAGCGCTTATATCGCCTTCGGCGGCACACCGCCTACAGACGCAACGCCGAAAATCGATCACTTCTGCGCGCTGGTGAAGGATTACAAGCCGGACGAAATGCGAGCCGCCATCGAGAAAGCCGGGATCAAGATGGGGGCTGGCCGCTTTGGCATGCCGACCGATGACGATGGAATCCGCCTTCAGTTGCTCGGTGTGCCGGCAGGATTGGCAAAAACCATTGTTCCTTCCACGCGCATCACGACGGACGATGCCGCTGTAGCGGCCGTAGGTCTGGATCACATTGTTCTCGCGGTGTCCGATCTGGAACGCTCTTCCGCGTACTACTCCCGGTTTTTTGGCCCTCCCAGTGTTCACAAATCCGATCGGGTCTGGTTCCAGGTTGCGCGCACACGCCTGGGGTTGGAACCGGTCCCATCCGGTGGTAAGCCCGCCATCGAACGACTCTGCTTCCGCGTAGCAGGCTTCGACAAGAAGGTGGTTGCCTCGAGACTCGAGAAGCTGCAGGTGGGAACAACTGCGGCCCAAGGCGGCCACGCACTGCGCTTCCGCGACCCCAATGGATTCACCATCGAGTTGGTCGGTGAGCAGCGGAGAGCGTAAATCACAAGCTGCGTGGCCGTGCCAGTCAAATTGAGCCTCGAGAAAGGGAATGGAAATGAATCGCCGCTTTACACTTTTAGCGCTCTCGGTAACACTCGGATTCGGAATGATGCGGTTACAGGGTCAGCAGGCCGGAGGCCAGACGCCGGCCGGCCAGCCGCCCCCCACAGCCGATCCCTACGCCAACAACGCCGCTGCAGGCACCCTGAAGTTCCCGCTGGCGGCTCCTGCCGGCAAGGATTCTGGCGCAATCACAACAGCGCTTCCTAACGCAGTCAATCAGGGCGCCGTTGATGAAAAGTCCTGGAAGTACGGTCACGCTTTCGATGCGCCCGCCAACGGCAAAATCTGGAATCCGGTAAAACTCAAGATGATGCGAGGTGAGAAAGTAACGGGCGGAACATTCTTCGCCTCATCCGATCCCTCCACTTACTGCGCCTTCGCTAACGCCGGTTACGACTTCATCTGGACGGAGATGCAGCATAATACTCGCAACTGGGCGGATGTAGCCAAAATGTGGCAGGCTTGCCCGCACGCCAAGGCGGTTCCCGGCGTCCGGGTGGCCTACGCGGATGAACGCGAGATTCAGCATGCTTTGGATGCGGGCGCATTGGTGATCGTCATACCCACCGTGAGGACAGTTGAGGAAGGGAAGGCGGGAAGAGATTGGACCTATTTCCCGCCGCTGGGGAAACGCAGCCTGGGCGGCGGGCAGGCATTCTCGCCTGACTTCTGGGGAACTGTTCCGGGCGGCTATCGGAATACGATTAACGACAACGTGGTGCTGATCGAGATGATCGAAACCCTGGGCGGCGCCGCGCAAGCCCGCGAGATCGCGGCGATTCCGGGCGTGGACGCAGTCTTCGCAGCCAGCGGAGACCTCGGCAATTTCTCGGGCTACAAACAGGGCGATCCCGATTATGAGCGCCTGATCAACGTCGTGCACGATGCCGCGCTCGCGGCCGGGAAGCGGCTCTGCGGGCCATTAGCATGGCGCGATCGCCCGGACTTCACGTGTTTCCAGGCCGGCAGTGAGACGGCAGCCATCGCCCGCGGAGTGGCAGCGGAACTGGGCCCTCTGAAGGACACCCAGGCTAAACCAGAAGTCGGCCCGTACGCTCCGAAAAAGTAATCTGAGCGGCCTGAATTTGGCACCGATGAATCGTTATTAAACTTCTCCTTCTTCGTGCTGAGCGGACTCTTGGGTATGTGCGCCATTGTTTCCAATCCACCGGGAAAGCCGGCGAATGGTCTCGCTCTGATCAAACCACCGTATGGACGAATCTCCTACATTTTGAAGTTCGATACCTACCCGGCCGGCAGCGGTGAATTGCCTGCCCAGACGGACGCGCTCCAGCAGATTCGCTTCGAGGCATCGTAACAGTAGCAGTGCGCCATCTCGGCCTTTCGCTAGCGGTACTCCGTCTCATCCAGGCTCTTCAACAGCGCACGAGTTGGATCGCGGATCCAGTTGATCAGCAATCCTGCGAAGAGTAACCCTGCGAATCCTGTGGCGAGAATAAATCCGTACTTCGCATCGCCCATCACATCGCTGACCGCACCCATTGCCATTGGCCCGACAACAGCGGAAAGACACGTGAAGAAGAGAATCACTCCAGCGACGGCGCCATGCTCCGATTTCGGGAAACAGCTAATTCCCTTGGAATTGATGCTGGGATAAATGACGGACATGAAAAGCCCGGAACCGGGCAACAGGTAAAGCGCCGCGCCGGGGCCGCCGATCACAGCGCCGATAAAGCAGATCATGATGACGCCGCTGAAAAGCGCCAGGACCTTCGTCCAGTAGAAGCGTTCCAACAGCCAGGCGCCAATGAAGCGCCCAGCCGCGCGCAGGATAAAGAAAATCGAGATGCTGTAGGCCACGAAGGCGGCCGCCGAGCCTTTGTAGCCGATCAGCAAGGTCGGCATCCAGACATACACTGCCGCTTCGGTTGCGACATAAAGGAAGGCGCCGAGTGAAAACGCCAGTGCACATCGGTTCTTCATGGCCGCGATCGTATTCCTGAGGTCCATGCTTTCCTGGCTAGCCTTCGTACTCTGCGGATATTGGGCTCGTAGCGCGATCAAGATCAGAACTACGCAAATCGTGCCAGCGAGAATGTAAAGGCCCTTCCACGAGGCACCTGTCGCCAATAGGCGGGCGAGAATCGCTGGCCCAATGATGGACCCTACTCCGAAGAATCCCTCGACGGTGTTCATCAGCGAGGTATGCTCGGTTGTTGATTTCGCCAAGTCTCCGATGAGCGCGAGGGCGCCAGTCTTGAAAACGCCAATACCAATTCCGGATACGGCCAGCAGAATTGAAAAGTACACGAACGAATTTCCGGCTGCAAACAGGAACGACGCAATCCCGAACAGTGCGAGGCCTACCATGATGGTGGGCTTACGGCCCACTGAGTCAGCCAGGTGACCCAGAAACAATCCAGCGACCGCGATTCCCGCCATGCTCGCGTACTGAAACGTACCTGCTGCCGTCAGGCTTAGCCGGAACGTCTTGATGATCTCGGGGATTATGATTCCAACTGAATCCGTTGTCATGGCAAACACCATGAACATGAGGAAGGTAAGCGCCTTGAGACCGGTCATGTAACTAGCGCCTTCGTCTGATCGCCCGCGGGATCCGAATGCGAAATCACCGCGCGTCGAGCGACAAGATCTACGTCAAGCCGCGCCCAATCGCGACGCTTGCGCCATTCCATTACAAGCGTCCTGTGGTCAGAGTTGTGGACGTCAAACGAGCCCGAGAATGCGGGATGTGCATTGCGGAAGCGGATCAGATCCAGGAGAGAGCGCGCCATGGGAGCTTCGAGCCGCTCTTGCAATTCGGCGTACGTATAGTAATGACGATTGATATCGCGGCCCACGCCGGTCCGTCCAAGCAGATCCAAGTCATTCGCCCCGGCCAAAAGCCCAACGTAATAGACCTGGGGCACTCCCGGAGCGAAGAATTGAATGGCACGGGCGATCAAGTAATCATCGTCCCGGCGGCCGAGGGCATCGTAGAAGGTACAGTTGACCTGATAAAGATCCAAGTTGCTTGCGGCTGCTCCAGTGGCTTGGCGGCTCTCGCCATTGCTCTGCTGGTGAATCGTTTCGACCAAGCTGTCGACTTCCTCCGGAGTAAGCAAGCCGGGCGGCCCGTCCGGACACCTTCGATCCGGCCCGACATCGATCACTCCGATTCCGTCGTGTGTATCGAGTACAGTGATCGCGTTGCGTGGGCTGATTCGAAGCCATTCTTTCAGACGACCTGCATCTTTTGTATAGAGAGCATGTAAGACAAGAGGCGGGAGCGCGAAATCATATACCCAATCCACCTGCTTGGCGATTTGGATCTGTTCGAGATAGTGGCTATGGATTTCGACTAGCACCTCCATTCCACGATCGTGCGTTCGCCGCGTGAGTTCGCCGATGAATTCGAAGGTCTCCGGAATCATGAAACAACTGGTGCCACGTTTCTTGATGGCGTATCCGGCAGCATCCAGACGGATTGACCGAATGCCTGCCTTCTGAAATCGATTCAGGATTTCATCCAGATACTTTCGGCCCTGCGGGGAACGGACGTCGATATCCACTTGTTCTGAGGTGAACGTGGTCCATAAGAGCCGCTCGGTTCCATCGTCCAGGCGCACTTTCGTGAAGGGAAGCCCCGGCCGCGGGCGATAAATCTGCAATAGCTCCGCTTCGGTTGCGCCATCCCCGAAAACACGCCCGTAGGTAAGGAACATGAATGCGTAGGACGACGCGTCGCCACGCTTCCGAAAGTCGGTGAACTGCGGTGACCGGATCGAAATATGATTCACGATCAGATCGGCCATAAGATTGGTGCACTCGGCCAACGCGCGCACGTCGTCCCAGGAGCCCAACTGTGGATGAACCTGAGTGTGATCGATTGGATCGAAGCCCGCGTCGGCGCCATCAATCGGCCAAAAGAATGGCAGCAGATGAACGCCGCCGAACAGTCCAGCCAACGGCCCGTCATTGAGCAGTGACTGAAGCTCGCCAAAGCCGCCGCCCGAAAAACGATCGACGTAAGCGATGAGTTGGACCTGGTTCTTCATGGCCGCCGGGCAGGAGACTTCACAGATGCTGCTCCATTTTCTCCAGGCTGACTCCTTTGGTTTCCGGGTAGAGGGTCAGCACAACGAAGAATTGCACAACCATCATCGCCGCAAACAGGACAAACGGGACAGCCCCGGAACGAGCAGCCATCACGGGGAATACAGCGGAAATGAGAGCATTCATGAACCAATGGGTGAAGCTCCCGAGGCTCTGACCTTTGGCGCGAACCAAATTCGGGAACACTTCGCTGAGGTAAACCCAAATGACGGCGCCTTGGGAGAATGCGAAAGAGGCGATGAATCCGACCAGCAACCAGAGCAGCAGTTTCGTTTGCTTGCCGGTCGCGAAAATCATGGCGACCCCGGCCAGGCAGGCCGCCGTTCCCACCGCTCCCGCCAGCAATAACTTTTTGCGCCCCAATCGATCGATCATGCTCATCGCGATGAGCGTGAACACCAGGTTGGTGAAGCCGATGACAACCGCTTGCATGTCGCTTGAAACCTTGTTGAATCCAGCACGCTCGAAAATGTCGTTGAGATAGTACAAAATCGCGTTGATTCCCGAGAGCTGGTTGAACATGCCGATCGAGATGGCAAGCAAGATTGGCTTGCGGTAACGAGATTGGAATAGCGGCTCCCTTCGGATGCCGCTCTGCATCTTCAAGGTCTCTTCGATTTCGTGCAGGTTGCGCTCCGGGTTCTGTTCTCCAACGCGCTGCAATACGTCGCGGGCTTCCTCCATCCGGCCCGCCGCGATCAACCATCGAGGGCTTTCCGGGATTCCGAAAACGGCCAACAGAAATGCGGCCGCCGGAATCGCGACCATCCCGAATTTCCAGCGCCACTCGGATTCGGCGAATCCGGCGGATGCAACGAGAGAGTTCGATAGATAAGCCAGCAGAATCCCTACCACCACGTTCATCTGAAAGAGTCCGACCAGACGTCCACGCCTGGCAGCCGGTGAGATCTCTGCGATGTACATGGGCCCAATCACGGATGATGCGCCAATGGCCAATCCCCCAATTGCGCGAAACACAATCAGGGCGGCCCAACTCCAAGCGAAGGCACAACCGACGGAAGAAACCAGATATAAGGCGCCTAGCACCAGAAGGCAGCGGCGCCGTCCGTATCGATCGCTGGGCGCCGCCGCGCCTAAAGAACCGAGAACGGTCCCCCACAGCGCGCTAGAGACGGTAATGCCCAGCGTCAGCGGCGATAGTGCAAACGTTTCGCTCAGCGCTTTCGTCGCCCCGGAGATGACGGCCGTGTCGAATCCGAAGAGCAGTCCCCCTAACGCCGCAACCAGGGAACTGCGGAGCAGGTACCCATTGACTGACGGAGTAGTCGTTCTTCCGGCCGCAGTGGTGCTCGTTCTCACGACTCAACGGCCTCTTCCACAGTCCAATCCGGGATAGCGCCGTGCCGGCTGGCGACGAGCGCCCCTACGCGATTGGCGAATGCGGCGATTTTGTTTACGGGCCAATCGAAGATGAGGCCGTGCAGGAACGCCGCGGCGAACGCATCCCCCGCACCTACAGGATCGGCGACGTGGATCGTGTGCCCGGCAGCCTCGATGTATTCATCGCCGCACAACATCGCGCACCCGCGCGCACCCAAGGTCACGCACACTGCTTTCCAGCCAAACCGTTTCGATCCTTCGCGGCAGAACGCCTCGATTTCTGATGGCAGCCGGGTAAACTTGCGTACAATGCAGAGTTCTTCTTCATTGAGCTTGACTACGCCGGCCAGTTCCAACAGCTCGATTACAAGTTGTACCGAATAATTGCCTGGACGGAGGTTGAGGTCGTAGAAGCGAGTCGCCGCCGGCAGAGCATCTATGAGCCTATCGAGCACCACCCGGCCTTCAGGCGCTGATGCAAACAGGGTTCCATAGTAGAAGCACGCAGGGCCGCGCAGGATGATCTGCGCGATTTGCTCATCGCGAAGACGCACCGCGTCATACGCCGCTGGACGTTCGATGACGAAGCGCGTTCGGTCCTCCGGTCCTAGTTCTACGCGTGCGGTGCCGGTTGGAAATCGGCCCGTGGTCTGCAAAAAGGAAGCGTCAAGGCCGAGAGCGGCAATCTCCCGCCGTGCTGCATCCCCTCGAGAGTCGGCGCCGACAGCGCTGATCAGCAGCGGGTTGTATCCTAACCGCCTGGCATGAGCCGCGAAGTTGAGCGGGGCGCCTCCCAGCGCCGTGGAGTGCTCGAACATATCCCATAACACCTCGCCGACCACAAGAATCGAATGCGATTGGCGCGCATCTTGTAAAGACAGATCAAGGCAATGTGTCAGGTCATTCATTGCGCTCCAGCTAGTATGGTTGGCCGCGAAATAGCTGTCAACTTCTTTTTCGAGCGCCGCAAGAGTCGCGAATCACCAGGCGGAAATCGAGCAGAATATCTCTCGCCGGCAATTTCGGATTACGCAGCCGTTCCAGCATTGTGCTCACCGCGATCGCTCCCATGTCGGCGCAGGGCTGATGGAGTGTCGTGAGCGGAACCGATATAAGGCTCGCGTACTTGACGTCGTCGATTCCGGCCAGCCGCATCTTAGCCGGTACAGCCACTCCCAGTTCGGTAAGCGTTTTCAGCAAGTGAGCTGCCGTGAAATCATTGGCGCAGACAATACCGTCCGGATGCGCTTTCGCTAGCGCCGCCTTCACTTTTTCCCTATCTTCCGGATTTATGCGGCAAACGATTGGTTCCCGATCTCCCGAGGCTTGTTCCAGTGCTTCGCGGTAACCTGCGATTCGCGCATCGACGGTGGGAGCCGATCCGGGACGCCCAAGAAACATGACGCGGCGGCACCCGCACCGGAGCAGATGAGCGGTGATCGTGTATCCTGCTCTTCGATTATCGATGCCAACCAGGTCATACCGGCTTCTGGCCGGATAGGACACCAAGTCGCGATCCAGAAGCACGATCGGGATTCCGGCCTGGTCGAACACTTGCGCGATGGTCCGGTTGATGGTGTCCCTTTGCGGAGTCAGTTCCAAGGGTGCAAAGAATACGCCAGATACTTTCTTAGCGACCAGTTGCCGGCAGGCCTGTGAAGCCTGCTGCTCCAGGTTCGCTTGGTCCCCCAACGAACTTCCCCATAGCAGGACGTGATGGCTGCCATGCTGAGCCTCGGCCATTCCCCGGCATATCGGCTCGAAGATTTCTGTCCGGCCCAATTCGGGGATCAATAGGCCGAACGTGTAGCCGCGCGAGGCGGTGTCTGCGCCAACATAGCTGCCTGATCCGGCGCGTCGCTCGATAATGCCGGCTAATTGAAGCTCACGCAGCGCACGATTCACGGTGGGCCTCGACGCCCCGAAGGTTTTTACCAGTTCTGACTCGCTGGGCAGGCGCTGGCCCGCTTCGTACTGACCGGATGCGATTGCATCCGCGAGCGTTTGCCGAATGATTTCGTGCTTCGATCGGGAAGATAGAGCCTTCACCACCTGATAATACAGGCGGAGGAACGCAAATGTAAAATACCCTTGACAGGTGTTGATGGGCGGAGATATATTTCCATCTGCTGTTCAGTTGAACTCATAAAGTTCGGATATCTGTCAAGACAAGTCAACCTAGACGATGACGCGATGTCTATTTCCACTGGTGATTGCCGCCTTCCTCAGCAGCGACGGCGTAAACGCCCAGCTTGCCGCTGACTTTACCCCGCCACGATCCAATTGCTGTTTGCTCAACGCCGCTAAGAGCCTTGCGGATCAACTCCAGGACTGGAATCAAGTAGGCTGCTATCATCAGGCCAATCAGGAATTGAAGAAACAACAAGGCAACCCCAGGCGCGTTGTCTTCCTGGGTGACTCGATCACCGATTTTTGGAAGCTTGACGAATACTTTCCCGAAAAGCCTTATGTGAATCGCGGTATGGCCGGAATCAACGACGTTGCGAGCAACACGGGCCCGTCAACTGCCGAGATGATCCAGCAGAACATCATGGTCATGACGGAACTGGCGCAACATCACGGAATTAAGGTTATCTTATGTTCGCTGCTGCCAGTAAGCGACTACCCTTTCCTGAGGCAGCAGAAGGGAGAGAGTCTACCCGCGCCACCCCGAGGTCCCTTCCCAGGTCTTGGCCCCTTCCCTCGGATGAAGATGACCGAGACACACCCTCCAAGCGACATCCTCAAGTTGAACGCGTGGATACAGGAGTGCGCCAACCGAGTGAATGCCGCTTACGGGGATTATTTCACGGCGTTGGTGGACGAAAAGGGTTGGCTCAAAGATCCCGACTCCGCCGATGGCTTGCACCCCAACGCTGATGGGTACAAGCTGATGGCCCCGATCGCTGCCGCAGCCATCGAGAAAGCGTTCCAGTAATGCTCAGCCTGGGGCGCCGCGCAACACTCGGGATCCTGGCCGCCTGCGTCGCCCTAGTTTCATGGGCATCGGACCAGGAGGTCGATCCAGACGGAACTTTGCACACCAAAGACCTCGCAGTCCCTCTTTCGAGCTTCCTGAGTCCGGAAGCCCGTTCTTACATGCTCCATTTGCTGCGAGACCAGCCCTTTTCCGGGGGCCCGAGCGCAGCCCAGGATATCAAAGGCTACCGCGCGCGACAGGACGAGATCATGAATTGGTTCCTAAAGCCGATTCGTGAGCGATACCCCGTGAATGTCGAGCACAAGACGATCGCTGAAATTTATACGGATATCGTCACGCCCAAAGGTGGTGTGGCGCCGAAGAACAGGAATCGAGTGCTGCTAAATGTGCACGGCGGCGGCTTCATATCTGGCGCACGCACCGCTGCGCTGGTGGAATTCCATCCCCATCGTCTCGGTGGAGAAAATCAAGGTCATCACGATCGATTACCGGATGGGGCCGGAATACAAGTTTCCCGCAGCCAGCGAGGACGTCGCGGCGGTTTATAAAGAGGTGCTCAAGGAGTACTCGCCTCAGCACATCGGCTTGTACGGTTGCTCGGCGGGCGGAATGCTGGCGGCCATGTCGATCGCGTGGTTCCAGAAAAACCACCTCCCGAATCCGTCGGCGATCGGCGTTCTCTGCGCGTCGATCGGCCAACTAACCGGCGGCGATGCAAGCTTCATTACAGGGCCACAGAATGGGTTCACGATTCCGGCCGGACGCGCAGGCTCTAATGGCCCGGTGCAGTTCCGTCCGGCATACTTGAGCAACGTCGATCCCAAGGACCCGCTGGCCTATCCCATCAACTCGCCCGCGCTGGTCGCGCAATTTCCACCCACGCTGCTCATAACGAGTACCCGCGGAATGGAGTACAGTTCCGCGATCAATTCACACAACGCATTGGTGCGGGCTGGAGTGGACGCCGAACTGCATGTGTGGGACGGACTGCCGCACGCATTTTGGTACAACTCCGACCTGCCCGAATCTCGCGAGGTCTACGATGTGATAGCGCGCTTCTTCGACCGGCACTTCGGCAAATGAGACCATGAAATACACGACCGTATGGCTGTTGAGTCTTTGCTTATGCGCTTCTGCCGCTGACAAGAAATCGGTTCTGAACTCGGGCGAACACTGGGTCGCCACCTGGGCGACGGCTCAGGCTCTGGCTCCCGTTGCACCGCTTGGCGCTCCTCCTCCGCGTCCCCAGGCAGCGCCGGCTCGGCCCTCGCCGATCGGACAAATTCCAGAGACATTCAAAAATCAAACGGTGCGGATGGTTGTTCGGACCAGCATCGGTGGCCGGCGGGTTCGAGTGCAACTTTCGAATGCGCTCGGCAATCCAGCTCTTACCATCGGAGCTGCCCACATCGCCCTCCGCCAGGAAGAGGCTGCAATCGTTCCCGCATCTGATCGCGTCCTCACGTTTGCTGGAAGAGCGTCGTTCATCATTCCGCCGGGTGCGATGGTTGTGAGCGATCCGGTGGATCTGGACGTTCCCAAGTTCACGGACTTGGCCATTTCAATCTATCTTCCCGAAGATACCGGCCCTCCCACGGTGCACCCCTTGGGCCTCCACACGACCTATATTGTGAGCGGGGACGCCAGCGCAGATGCGACATTGAATCCTTCTACAACGACAAGCGCCTATTTCTGGATCTCGGGCGTCGACGTCCTGGCGCCTTCGAGCGCTTCGGCGATCGTGGCTTTCGGGGACTCCATTACGGACGGCTTTGCGACCACGGCCAACAAAGATCAGGCGTGGCCGACCCTGCTGGCCGGCAGACTGGCGTCCAGCAAGTCCACCGCGATGCTGGGCGTACTGAACTTAGGAATTTCGGGAAATCGGGTACTGCATGACGTGGCCGGCACGAATGCTCTGGCGCGCTTCGACCGTGACGTGCTCGCGCGCCCCAGCGTGCACTGGATGATTCTGCTGGAGGGAATTAACGACATTACTTTTTCGGCGATACCGGGAATTTCGCCTGGCCAAGCCGTGACCGCCGAAGACCTGATCTGGGGATACCGGCAAATCATCGAGAGAGCGCACCTGCACGGTATCAAAGTGGCAGGTGCGACTATCATGCCGGTCGAAGGCGTGCCGACCTACACCGAGAATGGAGAGAGCGTCCGTCAAGCCGTGAACCAATGGATCCGGACCGGCGGGGCGTTTGACGCAATCATCGATTTTGACGCCCTGACGCGCGATCCAGCAAATCCCAGGAGGCTGCGCTCGAAATTCGATTCTGGCGACCACGTGCATCCGAACGATGGCGGAAATCAGGCCATGGCGAACGTGATCAATCTGTCCACTTTTCTCAAATAGGAGCCCGCTTCTGCGACGACGGAGATCGCACCTTCCGGCTGTGGCTGCGATCGGGCCAGATGGACTTGTATATCGATGACCTGCTCATGCAATCGTTCTTCTATTTCAAGGCGACGGGGCGAATTGGCTTCATTGCTCAGGAGAGCGAAGTTAATTTCTCAAAGCTCAGGTTCTACTCGATGAGCCTGTGAAACACCAAGGCATAACGATGAAACTGCGAATTTTACTCGGCTCCATCATTTTCATTGGCGCAGCCACCCGTACGTTGTATTGTCAGACCCAAGCGCCTGACGCGAATAATAAGGTTGTCGTCGATGACGATGGGACAGTTCACGTCCCTGCTCAAGTCGTACCGATGTCCGGCTTCCTCAGTCCGGAAGCCAAGGCCTACGTCACCGAGCACCTGAAAGACATGCAGAACCCGCACATGTTGGCGCAGGACAACGGCGTGCCGCGTTTTATGAAAGGATATCTCGAGCGGCAGAAGGTTCTCTATCCCGTGGATCGGGAGGACACCAAGATTGCGGGGGTGCACGCATACGTTTACACGCCCAAGGCGGGTGTGGCAACGGCGAACCGCGACCGCATACTGATCGATCTCCACGGCGGAGGCTTTTCCGGATGCTGGCCTGCCTGCGCTGAACTGGAGTCCATCCCGATCGCCGCCCTGGGCAAGATTCGCGTAATCAGCCTGGATTATCGCGAAGGACCCAAGTACAAGTTTCCCGCCGCGAGCGAAGATGTAGCCGCTGTCTATAAAGATCTCCTGAAAGATCACACGCCACAAAATATCGGCATCTACGGTTGCTCCGCGGGAGGCATGCTGACGGCGATGTCGGTGGCTTGGTTTGAGAAACACAATCTACCCAGGCCTGGTGCCGTTGGCATCTTCTGCGCTGGAGCGGGTTCTCCCACCGGCGCTGGATTCGGGGGCGACGCGTCCTACACAGCCGGACCTCTGGGTGAGGCGCGTATCATGGCCGCGCCGCCAAAACAGAACGCTCCCGCAAACCAAGCGCCGCGTGAACTAGGCTACCTCGACGGCACCGATCCGAAGGATCCCATGGTGGCCCCCATCAATTCCCCGGAAATTCTGGCGAAGTTCCCGCCAACATTGATCATCACGGCGACTCGCGGCTTCGAAATGAGTGGCGCTCTTTACACCCACACTCAGTTGGTGAAGCTGGGAGTCGACGCGGAGTTGCACGTCTGGGAAGCGCTGTTTCACGGATTCTTCTATAATCCCGATGTGCCGGAATCGCGCGACTGCTACAACGTGATCGTAAAGTTCTTTGATCGCCACCTCGGAAAGCGAGGTTAGGAGAAACCATGAACCTGCGGCTGATATGGGCGTTTTGGGCTGCCACCGGAATATTATGCGCACAGACGGGCGTCAAGAAGCTGGACGAGGCCGATTGCACAGCGCAAAGATTGGGCAGTTCCATTCCAGTTGAACTGATCGGCGAGCCAGTTGCGGCGGTTACTCTGAGCGCGCCGGCCTGGAAACCCGCAGCGGCGCCGCTGCCCGCGTATTGCAGCATCGAGGGCTCGATGGCCCCAGTTGAAACTAGCGGCAAAGCAAAGCCGATTCTCTTCCGAGTATTGTTGCCGGCGGAGTGGAGCGAGCGAGCTGCTCAGCTCGGTGGCGGTGGGATGAACGGCATGATTCCTAACCTCACGATGACGTTCGGTGTGACCACCGGGTCCGGGCTAGTGGAGCGCGGTTTTGCCACTTACGGAAGCGACTCCGGCCACACCATGGCGGGCATCGACTGGGCGCTCAGCGACGAATCCATCAAAAACCTTGGATACATGCAACTGAAGAAGACGCATGATGCCGCGATGGCGCTGATGCAGCGCGCTTACGGACAGAAGCCTCGGTTCAATTATTTCTTCGGAACCTCGCAAGGCGGTCGCGAGGCCCTCACGGTAGCTCAGCGCTATCCCGCCGATTACGATGGCATCATCGCGAACGTGCCTATCGTGAACTTCTTTTCGCTCATGCTGGCCCCCGAACTGATTCGAATTCAGGAAAAACCGCTGGCCAACTGGGTTACTCCCTCCAAAGTAAACGCCATCCGCGGAGAATTCATGCGGCAGTGCGACAAACTGGATGGTCTCGCAGACGGCATAATCAATAACTACCCAGCCTGCCGCGCGCTTTTCGATGTTAAACAAGGTAAAAAAGGACACGACCCTTGGGCTGCGAAGCGCTGCCCTGGCAACCGCGATCCTGATCCCGCGGATACCAGCGCGAAGGCATGTTTGACCGACGGCCAAATCTCGACCCTAGAGATGGTTTACAGTCCCTATCGGTTCGCGACGCCCCTGGCCAATGGCGTGAAACAGTTTGGAATGTGGGTTCCGAATACCGATCCCAGCGGATCGGGACTGATTTTGCCGGCGCGCTTTCGCGGCCAGGAAGGCGCCGCGCCCGATGCGCAGATGCACCGTCATCTGGGAGTGATCGGCGTCACTGGTTTCCTCATGCAGGATCCCGCCGCCAACCCACTCGACTACGTCGAGGGCGGCCGCTGGAACTCGCGCCGGATCGAGTTGTCGGAGTGGTTGGATGCGGCCAACCCGGACCTCGGCAAATTCGCTGCAAGAGGCGGCAAGATGATCGTGACCATCGGGACGAACGACACCTTGGCGTCCCCGGGAGCCCAGCTGGACTACTTTCAATCGGTCATCGAACGGGTGGGGCGGGAAAAAGTCGACCAGTTCGCCCGCTTCTTCGTCATTCCACAGACCAACCACGGTTTGAGCGGCATGAACTTTACCATGGACGGCGACGGAAAAACGATCGAAGCTGCTCCCATTCCAAATACATATGATCGGCTGCCATTACTGATGGATTGGGTAGAGAAGAAGATGGCGCCGCCAAAGCAATTGACGGTAACGGGGGCAAGCCGCAGCCTGCCACTGTGTAACTATCCGCTTTATCCGAGATACGTAGGTGATCGAGCTAGCGATGCCGGATCATACATCTGCGCACGGTAGAGGCTGCCACCGCTCGACGAGCATGCTGAGCGCAATGAATTCAAAACCCGGGTAGTCAGGTGATAGCAGTTGTTCTGCTGTTCTCGGCCATGCTTTGCCAGGCCCAGAGTGTTTCGCCCAAACGCCCCTGCACACTGTTGCTCGAGCCGAAAACATTGTGCTGCGAGCAGGCTTGGCGACCGCCGTTGGAACAGCCCATGAAGTAGGATTTTTTCCATTGTTGACCGTAGTAGTGGACGATCACCTGACGCGCCAGTTCTGTCACCGCCATAAAGCGCCTAGTCAAGTTCTGAGCCCCCCGACAGAACAAACGCCTTCCTATCGGTTTTGCCGATGATCGCTATCGATGTGCTGTCGGGCGAGTGGTGTATGATGTTTGCAAATTTTTAGAGAGAGGGCAAGGCATGATTCGAGCGATCGACGAACTCACAATCACGGACGCGGTGATCGAGCAGATGGCCAGCACCAAGAGTGAACGGCTGAAGGAACTCATGAATGCCGCCGTGCGTCATCTCCACGCCTTCGCCCGCGAGGTTAACTTAACACCCGACGAATGGATTGAGGGCATCAAGTTTCTGACCGCAACCGGACAGGCCTGCACTGAGTACCGGCAGGAATTCATTTTACTTTCCGACACCCTCGGCCTTAGCAGCCTGGTGAACTCGCTGCACGACCGGCGGACGATCCAGGAAAGCACCAAATCGAGCCTGCTGGGACCTTTCTACCGGCAGGATTCGCCGACGTTTGAGCTCGGCCGGTCCATCGCCGAGAACTGCCCTGGAGAGGAGATCGGCGTGTATGGTCGCGTGATTGACGCGAACGGGTCCCCCATCGCCCATGCATCCATTGAAGTCTGGCAACCGGACGAAGATGGCTTTTACGATCTGCAGAAGCAAGACCCAAACGAAATGGAACTTCGCGGGCGCTTCTTCAGCGACCAGGATGGCCGATATGACTTTCGCACGATCAAGCCGCGCGGATATAAAATTCCCATGGACGGGCCCGTCGGAGATCTGGTCCGGGCGCAGGGACGGCACGGCTGGCGCCCCGCTCACATCCACTTTCTCGTCGGTGCGCCAGGATACCGAGAAGTGATCACCGCACTTTACATGGCAGGCGACGAACACATTGATTCAGACACAGTATTTGGCGCTACCGAGGCGCTCATCACCGATCCAAAGCCCAATGATCCCGATTCACCCTTCGGCGCCCTGCCCAGCATCCATTTTGATTTTTCGATGGCCCCTGCGCACAACGCGTTTTCCGGGCGCGTCGGCGCCGATCCGTCGCAGATCCTGAGTAGGCCCGCGGAAGTGCACTCGTGAACTCGCGCCTTTTAAGCGTAATTCGCATCGCGACGGGCTTGCTTTTTCTCCAACACGGAGCCGAAAAGCTGTGGGGATTCGCCGGCGGCCAGATCGATCATCATTTTCTGACGCTCCATGGGTTTGCTGGACCTCTGGAAGTGATTGGCGGAACGTTGATCACGTTCGGTCTATTCACACGTCTCGCGGCCTTTATTCTGTGTGGCCAGATGGCTGTGGCGTATTTCGATCAGTGGGCCGGTCGCGGATTCTTTCCGATCAGCAACGGGGGCGAAGAGGCCGTCATTTTCTGCTTCACTTACTTGTGGCTGGTCACCGCCGGTCCCGGGACCTGGGCCATCGATCGATGGATCGTCTGGGAAAAAAAGCTGGCGCGCATGTTGGACGGATGGGAGCCATTGGGAAAGGCTAGCGCGCGTGTGATCCTCGCGTTCACGTTCTCTCTTCACGGATACCGTCATGTTTTCGGCTGGCTCAGCAAATCCGCGGGACGAGCCGCCGTTATCCCCTTGGCGATTGACAGGCTCCCGGCATTCGTCGGATGGTTGGAAATCGTGGGCGGGCTCATGCTCCTGGTAGGTTTGTTCACTCGCGTCTCGGCCGCGGTCATTTGCGTTGAACTGGCTGCGGCTTATGTCATCGCCGCCGTACCGCGCGGAGTTTGGCCCATACATAACGGAGGTAACGAGACGCTGATGTATCTGGTCGTCTTTTTGTACTTCGCCGTCCGTGGTGGCGGTGCGCTTAGCTGCGATGCGCTGCTCGCGGCCAAAAACCGAGTTCGGGCTTACAGCGCGAGCGCCGTGGGAAGTCACTGAGATCCGATCCAGGTATCGGCGCCACCGATACGAATGATCGAAACAATCCATTGCGCCGAATCAATTCCAGAGTCTATACTGTCTTCTTCGTCGTCACTGAGGAGGCCATGACCGTTCCAAACGTGCGGCTGATCCTTGTGGCCGTCGCGTACTCCGGAGTCCTTGCGGCTCAGCCGCCGGCTGTCGAGAAACAGCCTAGGGCCGAGGACGTGTTCACCAATGTTCAGGTTTTGAAGGGGATCCCGGTGAGCGAATTTATGGGCACCATGGGTTTCTTCGCGGCGTCGATCGGGTTGAACTGCGTGTTCTGCCACGTGCCGGAAAGCCTGCAGGACTGGAAAAAGTTCGCCGTGGACGTTCCGCGCAAACGAATCGCGAGAAGTATGATCACGATGGTCAATACCATCAACAAGAACAATTTCGGCGGACGTCCGGTGCTCACCTGCTACTCCTGTCATCACGGCAATGAGCGTCCCAAGGCGATTCCGAGCCTTGCGCAGCAGTACGGCACTCCCGAGGAAGATCCCAACGAAATCGAAGTTCCCCCGGAAGCGGTTCCCGGTCCATCGGCCGGGCAGATATTGGACAAGTTCATCGCGGCGTCGGGCGCTCCGAACGCCAATCACACCAGCTTTCACATTCAGGGGACATATGAGGGCTATGAGACCTATCATCAGAAGGTCCCGTTCGAGTTGTGGGTGAAGGCTCCGGCCAAGATGGCCACTATCGTTCACACGCAGAATGGAGATAGCACGACAGTATACGATGGCCGCGAGGGATGGATCGCTTCACCGAACAATCCCGTGCTGCTGCTTCCACTGGCGGCGGGAGCGGAAACGGATGGGGCGAGCCTGGATGCTGAATTGTACTTTCCGGGACAGATACAGCAGGCGTTAGGTACATGGCGCTCAGGATATCCACAAACTAGCGTCGGCGACAAAGACGTGCAGGTCATTTCGGGCACCGCTCCCGCCGGAACCAGAGTGAAGCTTTTCTTCGATTTGAAGACCGGCCTGCTCGCTCGGCAATTGCGGTACTCGGGCACCATCGTCGGCACCAATCCGTATCAGCTCGATTACGCCGACTATCGTGCCGTGAACGGTGTAAAGCTGCCGTATCAATGGACCATAACTTGGACCAACGGTCAATCTATCTGGCGAGTGCAACAAATTGAATCCGACTTGGCCATTGCCGATACCAGGTTCTCCAAACCGGCTCCCGCGGTGCTGGCGCCTGCGCATCCGGCGCAATAGCGAGGATATTATGACCACGAAATTGAGTCTCATCCTAGTCACAGTGCTTGCGGCAGCCCTTCCGATGCCGGCACATCACGGCACGGGTGCATCGTACGATCTGTCTCATCCGGTCACACTGCAAGCAACGGTGACCGAGTTCCATTACGCGAACCCCCACCCTCAGTTGTTCTTCGACGTCACCGACGACAAGGGCGAGGTGACGCACTGGGGCGGCGAGTTCTATCCGAATCCGGCACAGTTGATCCAGGGCGGTTGGGGTCGCAGGCGTTCGGAGGCGGCGTTGGAGCCCGGGACAAAGATCACCATTACGCTGGCCCCGGCGCGTGCGGGCACCAAGGTTGGCGCAATCTTAAAGCTGCTCAACGACAAAGGCGAAGTGCTGCTGGGCGTGGCCGGTGGCGGTCCAGGGGAAGTACCCCAAGGCGGCCCATCACCCACTCCTGGTACGGAGCAGAAGCCCGGCTCCGATCAGAAGAAGGAGTAACGGTGTCGAACCTGACGAGACTCATCGGCGTGGCGCTCCTGTTATCGGTGGCCGCATTCGCGCAGGGTCCCCGCGGCATCCGGGCGCACAATCCCGCCAACGACAACCAGCCCTACGACAAGCACGATATTTCCGGCATCTGGTCGCGCAACGGATCTCCGGGCGGATACGGCGGAGGCGGAACCTGCCGCGACTGTGGCGACCGTGGTTACAGCCTGACTGTCCCACCGCTCACCCCACTGGGGCAAAAAATGTTCGATGCGAACAAACCATCCTATGGCCGGTTGTTGGGTAGCCCGGATGCCGCGGCGCATCCGGAGGAACCCATCGGACGCCGGCGCGCCGTCCCCCCGGCCAGCGACAGCGATCCTTACCAGCACTGCAATCCGATGGGACCGACGCGAGCCCTCATTTATGTGGATCCAATGGAAATGAGCGTCCTGCCCGATCGCGTCCTGCAACAATTCGAATGGGGTTGGGGTACGCGAGTGCTTTGGACTGACGGGCGCAAGCCTCTGATGGACCCTGATCTCCCTGTTTGGTGGGGCTATTCGACGGCGCATTGGGATGGAGACACGTTCGTCGTCACAACCACCGGCGTTGACGAGAGAACCTGGGTGGATCAGTACGGTTACCCTCACAGTGCTGACATGGTGCTCGAAGAGCGTTACCGGCGGACCGCTTACGACGTGCTCGAGTTGACGATGACGATCAACGACCCGAAGGTATACGCTGAGCCCTGGAAAAGCGAACTGAAAAAGTTTCGCCGGCTGAATAAGGATGCGATCAAAACCGTGGATGGATGGACGGGTCTGCTCCAAGACGTCTGCGCTCCCGCGGATGAAGTAGATTTATTTAACAAGCGGATTCGCGATCCTGCGGGCGGAGTAATTCATTAACGAGGACCCATGAAGAATCGAACCATCGTCGCGCTATTCTCGACCGGCCTGCTGTATTGTCAGGCGCCACCAGCGTCGGCCCCCGCAAAGCCGGACTCAGACGCGGTGAAGGCGCTCATCGCCAAGGCGAAGAAGGTGGGAGGCTCAAGGTGGGCAGAGGAAGCGCACTTCTTCTGCGAGGCTCCGCGTCCAAACAGCCCTTCCGATCCGCCCATTGAACCAACCAGAATCTTCGACGATGTGTACGCCATAGGCAATCAGGGCACCGTGGTGTACGTGATTAAGACATCCGCCGGACTTTTGATGATCGATTCGCTATCCCCGGACCAGACGGAGACGCAACTCCTCCCTGGCTTTCAGAAACTCGGTCTCGATCCCGCGATGGTGAAAATCATCGTCGTCGGGCACGGGCACGCGGATCATTTCGGAGGCAGCGCCTATTTTCAAGAGCATTTCGGCTCCAAAATTTATATCTCGGAAGCCGACTGGCAACTGATGGAACACGCTCCGGCGGGCAAGGGCACTCCAGCGCCCTTGCCGAAGCATGATCAGGCGCTCGTAGAGGGGCAACCGGTCGTGCTGGGCGACTTCAAGTTGACTCCGGTGGCCGTTCCAGGACATACGCCAGGCTCGATGGGCTTTATTTTCCCCGTGAAGGACAACGGAAAGAATTATATTGCTGCGATGTATGCCGGTACCGTTCTGACGCCCGGCTTCGTTTCTGACGAAGGCTTGCAGACCTACGCAAAGTCGGTGACCCATTTCGAGGAGGAAACCAAAAAGGCGAAGGTCGAAGTGGAGTTGCAGAATCATCCGCTGATGGATCCCATTCAGCCGAAGCTGGACAGACTGAAAACGCGCAACCCGGGCGAACCAAATCCCTTTGTGACCGGCCGGAACGACTATCAGAAATTCCTTCAAGTGATGGGCGCCTGTACGGAAGTCAACATCGCAAGGCGGAAAGGAATCTGATGCGGATGCGTCTGGCTGCCTCCGCTTTGCTGCTCACTTTGAGCGTCAACGCGCAATTTGGCCCGGGTCCATCGCAGCCGCGCACGGGCAAAGCGGGCGCGTTGTACGACATCGCCGGCTACTGGGTGTCGGTGGTGACAGAAGACTGGCGATATCGCATCGTCACACCCCTGAAGGGCGACTATAGCGGCATCCTGCTCAACCCGGCCGGCCGGAAGATCGCCGACGCATGGGATCCCGCCAAGGATGAAGCCGCCGGCGAGCAATGCAAGAGCTACGGCGCGCCCTCCATCATGCGAGTTCCCGGGCGTCTGCGCATCGCCTGGCAGGACGACAATACTCTGCGAATCGAAGCCGACAACGGCCAGCAGACCCGAATACTGCGCTTCGATTCGGCTGAGACCCCGGGCGGCGACTGGCAGGGATATTCGAAAGCATCGTGGGAATTGGTTCCGGCCGGACGGGGCAGCGCGCCGGTCGGATCGTTAAAGGTGGTGACCACTCGACTGCGCCCCGGCTACCTGCGCAAGAACGGTGTGCCCTACAGCGCGAACACTACGCTCACTGAATATCTGGACCGCGTGAACGAACCCGATGGCAACGCCTATCTCGTAGTCACAACCACGGTGGAGGATCCGATGTATCTTTTTCAACCCTATCTGACTTCCTCGCACTATCGAAGACAACCGGATAGTGCCGGATGGAAGCCGCGGCCTTGCACGGTGAACTAGGTGGACGGCATGAAAAAAACAGGGATACTGGCCGCGTTCATCGTCTCGGTTGCCTGCGCCTGGGCCGCCTTGGCCTTCGCACAGGGATTGGACTTCGCCGGACATACTGGACAGCCGGCAGGCATCGATATTTCCGGAACCTGGTACCCGCAGCCGGGACAAGACTCCGGGTTGATTACCGCGTCCGGCGCGCTGCTGGAATACGGAGGAATTCCGCTCAATGAAGCAGGCCGGCTGTATGCGCTTGCCTGGAATCCTTCGCGCATCCAGGGGCGCCAGCATCAGTGCATGGGATACGTGCCCCCCTATACCTATGATCAGCCCGGAAACCTGCGCTTCTGGGAGGAACGCGATCCAGTCACGCAACGGCTTTTGGCGATCAAGCATTACTGGCAAATTAGCGAAGGCACACGCACGATCTGGATGGACGATCGCCCTCATCCTCCGGCCTACGCGCAACACACTTGGGCTGGATTCTCTACCGGCAAGTACGAAGGCAATGCTCTGACCGTCTACACGACACACCTGAAGCGCGGATGGATTCGCGCCAACGGTGTCCCGCAGAGCGACGAAGCCACTGTAGTGGAGCACTTCATCCGGCACGGCGACCGGATCACGTATCTTTCGGTGGTGAACGATCCCGTGTATCTGGATGAGCCATTCAGCCGGACTTACACCCTCGGGCGAAACATCAAAGAACCCGATGACTGGCTCTATGCGTGCGACGATGGAGAGCAGATCATCGGCCGGCGCGAGGACCAGGTGGAGAGCTACTACTGGGGCCGGCATCCATTCGCTCGCGAGTTCGCCAATCGCAATAAGATTTCTTTCCTGGGCACGCTTGGAGGCCCTGTGACAATGTATCCGGAGTTGCTGGACAAGTTGAGCGATCCGAAGGTGGCGGATTCCGCGGCGGAGTCCGAGTTGGTTCCTTCGTTGGCGCCGGAACCAGCCCACCGCACCTTCGACCAGGTGCCCGAGGACGGCGAAATCCACGTCTTGCCTGTACAGGGGAACATCTCCATGCTGGTCGGCGACGGCGGGAACATCGCCGTGCAGGTAGGCGAGCAAGGGCCAATGCTAGTGAATTCGGGCGCCGGCAAGATCGCAGATAGGGCGATCGCCGCCGTAAGAAAGCTCAGCGAAAAGCCGATTCAATTTATCGTCAACACTGGATTCCAAAACGATTTTACGGGCGGCAATGCCAAGCTGCGGGCGTCCGGCTACGATCCTAGCGTGGTAGGTTCCTTCTTTTCCGGGCAATTTGTCGACGCAGGTAAGGGCGCCACCATCATCGGCCATCAGAATGTACAGAACCATTTGGAGTTGCTCAAAACCAACGCGGAAGGATGGCCCAGCGATACGTTTCTCGAAGGCCGCCGCCGCAAGTTCCACAACGGCGAGGCAATCGAAATCTTTCACCTGCCGAATGCGGTTACCGACGCTGACAGCATCGTTCATTTCCGGCGTTCGGACGTGATCGTAACCGGAGGCATTTTCAGTACAGTTTCTTATCCGCACATCGATGTAAAGGACGGCGGCAGCATCCAAGGCGAGATCGCGGCGCTGAACTTTATCCTGGATCGGACCGTTTACAAACACGACGAGGAGGACGGGACCTTAATCGTGCCCGGCCAGGGCCGTCTCTGCGATGAATGGGAAATCGCCGAGTATCGCGATATGCTGGTGATCATCCGTGACCGGGTCCAAGATCTGATTCGAAGCGGCGCCACGCTCGATCGCGTGCGGAACGCGCGCGTCACAGCCGATTATGACGGCCGGTTCGGAGCGACATCCGGTCCCTGGACAACCGCCATGTTCGTGGAAGCCGTCTACACCACTTTGAAGAATGCGCCCAGTCTGGCCGGCGGCAAGTAGCTCCGCCGACACACGAACATGGACCTCGCTGGACTTGACCTAAATCTGCTGGTCGCCCTGGATGCTTTGTTCGCCGAAAGAAGTGTATCGCGAGCGGGCGAGCGACTGCACCTCAGCCAGTCGGCCACCAGCGGCGCGCTTGCTCGCCTACGCGAGGTTTTCCATGACCCGCTTCTGGTACCGGTGGGCCGGAAGATGGTGCTTACACCGGCAGCCGAAGCGCTGGTCGAGCCGGTCAGAGACTTTCTCCTTCACGCCGAGTCCATCCTCAATATCAATCCGGCCTTCAACCCTGGGTCGTCTCTGCGCAAGTTCCGGCTTCTGATGTCGGACTACGTAGAGACCGTGCTGATGGCTGAAGCCATGCCGCGCATCGAGCAAGTCGCTCCAGGGATTAGGTTCGAATTCGTTTCCAACGTGGAGGGCGGATTTGACGCTCTGGATCGGGGAGAAATCGACCTCTCCATTGCCCCCGCCATCCGGCTTTCCTCAGTGCATCCGTCCGAGCCGCTATTCGAGGACGAATTCATTTGTGTCGTGTGGTCCGGCAACACGCAGGTGAAATCGGCGATCAGCCTCAGCGAGTATTTGTCGATGGGCCATGTTGTCGTCCGATTCGGCAAGCATCGGGAACTGACTACCTTCGATGAGTGGTTCCTGGAACGCTTCGGCTATGAACGCAGAGTGGAGGTGATCACTACCGCGTTCAATCTGGTTCCTCAACTGTTGGTGGGGACATCGAGAATCGCCACGCTGCATCGCCGCCTGGCGCTTTTCTATCAACGCTATTTGCCGTTGAAGATCATCCAGCCGCCTTTCGAGATCGCCACGCTTCAGGAATCCATGCAATGGCATAAGTCGCGAGACCGCGATCCGGGGAATGCTTGGCTTCGTTCGTTGCTGAAGAGCGTGCTGCCGCCGGCGTCCGCCCAAGAACCTGCAAAAGCCAGGCCCGCAAGGCAGGCTGCCAGCCTGCGGAGTGGCCGCAACGGACATTGATCGATCGCGGCCCCGCGCAAATGAAAACCTCGAATCGGCTGCTATTTGTAGTGCATTCCGGGCCTGCCGGCGACGTAGCCGATCGCGCGTCCGGCGCAAAGCACTCCGAGCCAGAACACCAGTGAAAGCGACGCCGCCAACTTGGCGGGCCGACGGGGCTCAATGGCGTCAGCCAACCCGGCGGATCTAGCATACACGCTCTTCCGAAAGACCAGCGCATGAATCGCGATCAGAGCGAAGAGCAGCACTTTGGTTCGAAAAAATGCGTTGTAATAGTACTCCTCGGCCTTGGCCGCGAAGAGCAGAAAACCGCAAGCGGCGGCGAGGATAAACCCAATTCGTTTTGCCATTCGTAGATGTTGGATTACGTCCGCCACTGTGCTGTCGGACAAAGCCCAGCCCAGCAGGCGAAGATCGGTGGCCACGATCGTGGCTCCGAACAAAGAGATCGCGGTGAGATGGAGCGCCAGCACTACGGGGTACACATAAGCGGAACTCCGAAGGCCTGAGAACGGCGTCAGGTTTTCGAGCCAGATCAGGAACGAAACAAACACGCGCTCTAACTCAGACCGCTGGGAACGACGGCGATGAAAATACCGCCAAAGATCACGCCGGTCCAAAGTAGCAGGGAAACGCAAGCGATGAGGCGAGCGGACATGGCCGAGAACTCCATGGATAGCGCTTTCCTATGAATCGTGTAGTTGAAAATGATGGCTATGATCAGAGCCGCCATTTTCAAAAGAAATGACCAATTCAGATAATACATGTCTGGATCTGTTGAGAAGATCAGCAATCCGGAAAAAACGGCGACGATGAGGCCGCCGACTAACCACCATTCAAAAGCGCGCGCGATCTGCGCCGGAGATTGCTTCAGCAGGCCAAAGCCGAGAAGACGGAAATCGACCAGCGCAGTCATGCCGATTGCAAGCGCGAATCCGGCGATGTGAAAACATTCGAGCACCGCAAATGCGTTTGGCGAAGTGCTCAGGGGATTTTCGATGAACATGAACTGTGTGGATTATACAGTGTCCCCAGCGGGTCATCCAATGGAAGGTAGCAATTTGTTGGATCTGTGCCATCGATAGATATCCCCCACGCTCGCTGAAAGCAAATCTTTCAGTATCGACTCAGACGATAGGTGCAATCCCAAGAAACAATTTCTAAACCCGCCAAATCGGGTGTATAGTCGAACGCGATTCTACTACAGGGGAGTGCTATGTCGCGGGTTCTTTTTAGCTTCACCACGTGGAGTGTGATGGCTTGGTTAGTCGCCGGTGTGCTGCTCGCGCAGGACACAGCGACCATCTCCGGCATGGTATCCGACTCATCCGGTGCGTCGATCCAAGGCGTTGAAGTGACTGTGACGCAGACCAATACCGGCGTCAGCCGTACCGCGACCACGGACGCTACAGGTTCGTATATTCTCTCCAACCTGCCGCTCGGCCCCTATCGCGTGCAGGCGATGAAAATGGGATTCGAGGTCTACGTCCAGACCGGAATCGTTTTGCAAGTAGGCAGCAGCCCCACGATACCGGTGACGCTGAAGGTCGGGAACGTCGACGAACGGATACAGGTGGAGGCCACCACGTCGGAGGTGGAGACACGAAACCTGGGCGTCGGCAGTGTGGTTGAAACGCAGCGGATTGTGGATTTGCCGTTGAATGGACGGCAGCCGACGGATCTCATCACGCTCAGCGGCTTGGCCGTCCAGACAGGTTCGTCTCCTACCTACACCATGGCCACCGGCGTCAACATCAGCGTGGCAGGCGGCACCAGTTATAGCGTTCAATACAACCTGGACGGTGCATCGCATTTGGACACTTATGTGGGCACCAACATGCCGCTTCCGTTCCCGGAGGCGCTTCAGGAATTCAAATTGGCGACCAGTGCGCAAGACGCCACGCAAGGCGGCGGTCACTCCGGAGCTACGGTGGATGCTGTCACCAAGTCCGGTTCAAACAGTTTCCATGGCGATGTTTTCGAGTTCTTCCGGAATTACAATCTCAATGGACGGGACTTTTTCTCTCCGGTTGCGGATGGACTCAAGCGCAACCAATTCGGCGGGGTCATCGGTGGCCCCATCAAGAAAGACAAGTTCTTCTTCTTCCTGGGTTACGAGGGTACGATCATCCGCCAGTACACGCAGTCTACGATCCAATATGTTCCCACGGCGGCGGAACTTACGGGGAACTTCGGGCCGTATATCGCCGCGGGATGTCCGGGCGCGGCTGGTATTGCGGCTTCTCCGATCGTGCACAACGGCCAGATCGTGGTGCCGTTGAGCCCCGCCGCGCTGAAGATTTCCTCGTATCTTCCGCAATCCAACAACGTGTGCGGGCAGGTCTTCAGCGGAATTCCCTTGCACCAGAACGAGTCGCAAGCGCCTGTGCGGCTGGATTACAACATCAGTCCCAAGAACATGTTCTTCGCGCGCTATATTGTCACTAAAATCGATATCGCGCAGCCCTACAACATCAGCAAGAATGTGCTCTCCACCGACGGGCAAGGGGCCAATGACGAATCGAACTCACTGGCTTTGGGAGACACCTATTTATTCAGCTCCAGCGTAGTCAACTCCTTCCGGGTATTCGGGAACCGCGTTGGAGCGAGTACCCCAGGTGCGCAGACCTTCGGGCCGCAGCAGGTTGGAATCAACAATTTCTACGACTATTACGGGAACTTCATTCCGATCTTTCTGGTTTCCAACGGATTCTCGACGAACTTCATCTCCAACTTTTCCATTGGCAGCGACACAACCACCAACTTCGGTCTGAACGACGATCTCAGCGTGATTCGCGGGTCGCACCAGCTCAGCTTCGGGGTGAATACGATGCGAGCCCTGCTGAACGCCCACTCTTATGCCTGGTCCGAGGGCTTCTTCCTGTTCGCCGGGATCTTCGGCTCGCCCATGGTGGATTTCCTGACCGGCAATGCGGCTCAGTTTCACCAGGCCAATCCGAATCCGGAGAATCTCACGCAGAATTTCGTTGGGCTGTACGCGGCCGATACCTGGAAGATCTCGCACAACTTCACGCTGAATTATGGACTGCGCTGGAATCCCTTCATTCCAATGCAGTTCAAGCAGTCCGATAACTATACATTCAGCCTGAGCGATTTTTATCACGGTATTCGCAGCACCGTCATCCCGACCGCGCCGCCCGGATTTCTTTATCCCGGTGATCCGGGCTTCAACAGCCGAGCTGGGATGGACAATGCCTGGAATCACTTTGAGCCGCGAGCCGGATTGGCTTGGGATCCATTCGGCGACGGGAAGACGGCGATTCGCGCGGGCGCCGGTATCGCTTACGATTTCCTGCGCGAGGACATCAACGAAAATACCTCTTCCGTGCTGCCGTTCCGCGCCAGTGTTATTGAGAGCTTTCCAGTAAGCCTGGACAATCCCTACGCGACCTATCCAGGAGGCAATCCGTTTCCCTATTACTATAACCCCAAGAATCCCGTCTTCCCGAACCTGGCGTATCAATCGTTCCTGCCGATCCCGGCCAATATTCAAACGCCGGTGCAGTATTCCTGGAACTCCGGCATTCAGCGGCAGATCACCAAGAACGTCTTTTTATCGGCTACCTACGTAGGCTCGGAAATCGCGCATTTGTGGACGGGCGTGGATCTGAATCCGCCGCAACTGCTCCCAGGAGTGCCCAATTTCTTACAGGCATTCACCCCGGCTCAGATCGCGATGTGCGCGAGCCTACAGGCGAATTGCACTTCGAACGAAAATCAGCGACGTCTGCTGGAGCTGACGAACCCCTCGGCCGGGGACGTATATGGGTCGTTAACGAGTCTGGATTCGAGCGGTACCCAACATTACGACGGGCTCCTGGTCAATGCCCGCTGGCGCGTCGGCGATAAGGTCAATCTCGGAGCCAATTGGACCTGGTCCCATTGCATCGGCCTTCCGGTGACGACGATCTCCAACTTCGAGGCCACCTATCTGAACACGCCGTATCAGAACAACGGCCCGGTGGATCGGCACTTGGATATGGGGCCCTGCGAATCTGGGTCCATTGATATCCGCCACATCGTCAACGTCACTCTGGTAGTGAACACGCCAAGATTTGAAAACAATTGGGCCCGGCGTCTGGGAACAGGCTGGACGTTATCGACCATTTATACCGTGCGCACGGGCGTCCCCTTCGATGCGGAATTGGGCACCGATAATGCGTTGAACGGCTTCGACCCCTCCGGCAACAATTACGTTCCGCAGCGGCCGGATCAGGTCCTCCAGAATGTCTACGCGAGCAACAAAGGTCAGTCGTGCTCACCGGCGCCATGCGTCAGCTATCTGAATCCAGCCGCATTCGCAGTTCCCGCCGCCGGAACTTATGGCAACATGGGCATTGCCGCTCTGCGGGCCCCCGGTTTTTGGGAATGGGACCAGACTATTTCCAGAGCATTCCCGCTGACCGAACGAACCCACCTGGAGTTTCGCGCCGAAGCGTTCAATGTAACCAACTCTGTGCGCCTGGGAATTCCTAACCAGACCTTGGGCGGGACATTCGGCACCATTGTGAGCGATCAATCCACTACTGGCTCGACATCGCCGAGCGGCGATGGCGGCAGGGTGGTTCAGTTCGCCATGAAAGTGGTGTTCTGAGATTGGATTGCATCCGGGCCTGCTTGGAGGAAGCCGCCTGCTCACGCGTCAGGATGGTGCCTGTGCATCCAACTAAAGACTCGGTCGTGGCGTGCGATTTTGAGCGTAGGACTTCGCGGTCCACACGCCGCCGTTAACGAGCGGCGGAGCAACGAGGACCGCCAGGTAAGGCGTAAGGGAGTAATGCTCCAACGATCGATCGCGTCGATTCCGCATAAAGGTTGTGCCTGTCAAGTTTTTGATGCCGCGTGCGGCTCAGCGGCCATGAAAAGGGTTGGTGTGGAAGAGACCGCCGCAGGCAAAGGCCAATGAACATTGGCGCCCGAAGCCCGTTGTCACGTTTCCTCTGGACCCTGCCGGGAACAGCGACTGGTTGCCTCCGCTTGAGGATCTCACTAATCGGGGCCTCTTCGGCGAAGGCGGAAGCTCATGATGCAGTCGATCTGGGGCACGCTGCAGATGAGCATCGCGGGAGGACGCGGTGTCGGCGCGCAAACTGGCCGCCATGATCGATCTTGTGGACATCGAGCCACAGCGTGGATAGAGCACATCCATAATGTCCTCCTCGCCGTTGTTGGATTCCTTGAAGTGTCTTGCGCGTTCGACCTGCGAACGAACAGCAATCCGTCTTCATCCTTTGCCGGGGGTGCCCCGGTGGACGCCGAGCGGGATGCGCCAATCCCTTGCACAGCGTTCCACTGCATCTCAAGCTCTGTGGATGAAGCGCAGCAGTTCGGGCCCGAGCGTGTCCATCGCGCTCCCGATTTGTAGCACGCTCGAAAGATGGTTATGGCCGGTTAACTGCATCAGGCGCGGCCATCGTCCCCAGCGGGCAGCATGTGCTTCCACTAGCCACGCGGCCTGCCGTTGGAAGTCCGGCGGATCAAATTCGGAAACACTATAGAAGCAGGGAAGCGAGGTCTCTACCAGCTTTCTCAGCGTGGACTGCTCGGGCCAGCGCATTGGGTCTTGGCCATAATACGCGTCCTGAAACGGGTTGCGATCGGCGCGTGCTACATCGTAAAGCCCCGAGATCAGAATGGCTCCCGCGACATCGCCGTTGGGGACCACGTGCGACCTAGGCTCCGCAATATATCCCGCCACGTGGACCGCGCCCGCGGACTGGCCCATCAGAAAGATGCCTTTCGGGTCGCCGCCCCACCGCTCACTAGCGGCATGAAGAAACCGAACAGCGGCGCCGACATCTTCAGAGCCGGCCGGCCAAGGCGCGCCGGGGGCCAAGCGGTACGTCATCGTCACTCCGATACAGCCCGAGCGTGCCGCCCACAGCCCTACATTGTTGTAAAAGGGTGCGTCCGGAGTCCCCTTATCGCCGCTTACGAATCCACCCCCGTGAACAAAGACGAGCACCGGAGCGCGGGTGGCGCCGGTCCGCCTTTCCTCCGCTTGTGAGCGGTTGTTCCCGGCGACATCCATTCGGGACGTGTCGATGGTGGCGCCGGCCCACCTTTCCTGCGCTTGTGAGCGGTTGTTCCCGGCGACATCCATTCGGGACGTGTCGATGATGGTGCGGGCGGCCGGCACGAATACGTCCAGGCGATGCCGTGCATCCGGTCCGTAGGCAACATCGCGATGCACTTCGACGTCGGGACCTGGCCGGGGCGCGTGCGGCGCGAACAGCTCTCTTGTGGCCTGGATTTGAGAAGGCGTTAACTCGGAACCGAGGCTTCGAAGCTGTTCCCACAAATCAGTCGTTGCCGGGGCGCTCACTACGCGATCTCCATCCCATACCGGCGGGTGCGAAACGTTTCTGCGGGAACCCAAGTGCCGTGGAACGCCATGCGCACACGCACTGGCAACCGGAACAGTGCGACCGGCCCGGCGGCCACGTTGCGCGCATCCAGCACGGCGAGGTCGCTATGATTCTCGGCGAGACGGTTGACGACGGTCAACAGGTAGCCGTCGCCTTCGGGAGAATCCGGCCGACGGGGAACAAATTGCGATTCCTGAACCGCGCTCGCCGGGCCAGGGCTCCAGCAGGACATCTTTCCGGCACTGTGATCCACGTGGCCTATCGAAGAGCTGCCGTCGGCACCCCGCCCTGCCACCATGTAGCCGTGTTGATAGCCGTGTCCCTGGTAGCGGTCGTCCGTGCGCGGCAGTTCGCCGGGGATGCGCGCCAACGGTCGCAGGGTGTATCCGTCGTTGCCGTTCGCCAGGTCGAAGGTGAACTGCGTCAGGATCGGCGGCGGCACGGGAAAGGACTGGCCCGAAGGTGTTGGGAAAAAGTCGAAGCACGGTCCGTCATACAAGCAGACGTCGAGATGAAGCTTCGATCCATCCTCATAGGCATTCATCATGTGGCCCGCGCTCATGGTCGGGCCGCGGAACCAGCGGATGTCGCGCGCGGTACCGTGGCGTGGGACAATGGCCACCCGGGTTTCCTCGTCCGGATGCCACTGATAGAATGGGCCGCCGCGCTTCACCGCTTCCATATCGGTGATGAACGGGAAGAACGGAAATACCGCGTAATTCGGCGTCACGGCAAAATCGTGGACCATGCCAGGCCACGGCATTTCGAACCATATCTCGTCGACGACCCGGCCGTCGCGATTGAGCGCATAGAAGACGATGTCTTTCGTACCATCGCCTTTTGCCTGATACGAGAAGGTAAGCATTTCGTCGTGAACCAGATCGAGTTTGGGGTGGGCGCTCAAGCTCACGCTGGTGATCCCTCCGCCGAAATCGAAATGTCCACGGGTCTCCAGCGTCTCCGGATCGAGCTCGTATGGCAAGTCGTCTTCCTTGAGAGCGAGCAGCTTGCCCGCATGGAACACCAGGTTGGTATTGGCAGTGCCCATGCGAGCGCCGCCGGCCGCGGGATCATTCGTGAAGCGATTCCGATATCTTCCAAACAGCGCGCGCCGGGCCTTCTCCTGGAGCACGAACCGCTCGGTGCGGACCCATCGGCTCATATAATCCACCTGCCCGCCTGAGAAACGAAAGGTGTGCACCATCCCTTCGCCATCGATGAAAACGTCGGAACCGTCGAGCGGCGGATACTGGCGATCGGGCCCGCAGCGCAGCAGGGTTCCTTCGATTTCCGGAGGCAGATGGCCCTCCACCAGTTCTAGTCCGCGTACAGTGGCCTCGACACGATTCGGATGGCCCCAGCCTTTATAGAGCGGGATGTCCGGAAATTGAATCTCCATGGGTTCTCCTTGTTGAGTGTATCGCGCGACGTTCGAAAGCCCGGACTTACTTGTGCAAGAGGTAGGCCGTGATAGCCGCGAGATCTGCATCCGAGATTTCAGTCTTACGGAATCGCGGCATGAAGTAGAAGCCGTTGCGAACGGCCGTTTCAATCATCTTGGGGGCCAGGTCGGTGCGCTGCTCCAACACCGCGGGCTTCACTCCATGTGCGGCCGCGGCGCTCGTCCCCGGCTTTCCCAGCCCTGTTCCATGGCACGGCGTACACCACTTCTGATAGACCTCGCGGCCCCGATCCGCCTGGTCCCCGGCAAATACAGGACCGGCTATCGGCAGCAGCACAGCCAGCGCTAAGCACATTTTGGTCATACACGCGCCTTTCTCATGTGCTTCGGCCAGATGCCGCTCTTACCCGGCGCCAGAATGCCGTTGGGATCCAGCGCGTCCTTGAGGGTTTCGTGCAGCCGCAGCAGCGCGTGATTATTGAATGAGTAGGTATTGGCCACGTCGTCCATGAAGGCGATGTGGGTGCGATATTCCCCCCAGCCGTGCTCGGCCCCCACCTGCACCAGGCGCCGGAACGCCTCCCGGGTCTTCCGGTTCTTTTCCACATCGTGCTCGATCGGAAACGTGAACAGGAAAAAGAAGGAGCGGGGATAATAGGTGCCGGCGGGAACCACGTTGACGTTGTCAATGCCCATCTCCTGCAAGACCTTGTCGAAGACCTCCATCACTTCGAACACGGCTTGGCCGGTCATCGGTGTGATCGGCGACAAATCGATATGGCCGTAGTGATTCGCCCCGACGGCTGAAAAGATAGCCAGACTGGGCACGCCCAGAGGAACCGGGTTCGCCACCTTCGCCAGGTCTTCGGGACTCGGCGGCAGCCGGTTTGACGCGCCATCGCGAAATTGTGCGCCGGGAATGGCGGAAAATTTCCTCTTGGCGAAAGCCCACTGCGCTGCCACCACTTCGGTAGGGCCGTAAAATGGCAGCTCGATGCTCCAATAGGGAAGTTGCTTGCGCTGGAGGTAATCTTCCAACTCCCGCACGGCCGCCCCACCGGGCTTGGAACGGAGCGCGATCAGTTCCGCGTCGCGCGCTTGGGCCGTCAGCGAACTCGCCACCCTGGTCGTACCTTGCACGATATTTGAATTCATCAGGTACGAGAGCGTATCCACCATGGGTATCAGATCGTCATGCCTGGGCACGCTGACGATGCCGCTGATGCGCATTTCCGGCATGGGGTAAAGCCACACGCCCATTTTTGTGACGATTCCATAGTTGGACTGCGTGAAAATTCCATCCACATACGGTCCGAACCCGTACTTGTACTGCTGCCAGGTGTGCGAATTGGGAAGCGCGCCCATTCCGGTGCGCACCACCTCGCCCGAGGCCAGCACCACCTCCAAACCGCAGAGCGTGGCAAAGTGATCGCGCAGCGGCGTGTGCCCGCCGCCGCGATCCAGGGTATTCCCCACGGGACTTCCCCAGCCCGGATCGGGTGCGTCGATGAAGACATTGAGCCCTTTTTCCTGCGTGTACCGGTAGAGGTCGAAGTAACTCACGCCGGGTTCAACGAGCGCGTAATGATTGCGGTCATTCACTTCCAGAATGCGGTTCATGCGCTTCAAGTCGAGCACCACCGAGCCCGAAAGCCGCGGTGCTGAACCGCCGTACGCCAGATTCTTGCCGGTGGAAACCGTCCACAGCGGAACCTTGTACTTGTTCGCAATTCGAACGATCTGCTGGATCTGTTCGACGCCATCCGGCGCCACCGCCGCCGAAGGCACTGGATCTTCCGGCTCGTGCCAGAACGGCGAATACGAGTCCCGGTACAGGGCCACGTCTTCGTCGCTGGTGAAGACCCATTCCTTGCCGACAGCGATTTGAAACTGGGCAATCGCATCCTGAAAGTCTTTGCGGTTTACACCGGGCGGAAGACTAGGCATTCGCTCTCTCCTGTTCTGCGGCGCGGGCACGTGGTGCAATAATCCAGAAGACTAGATCGGACGTGCTCCGGTCGCGCGCAAGCAGATCCAGGTAGAAGAGTGAGGCCGGCGTAGTCAAACCTGTCAGCCAAACGGGCCCTTGTTTCCACCGCAGATCAAGATCGTCAACGTATAGGCTCGTGATATCCCCACAAATTGCCACCGTTCGTATTTCGCGTGCAGTCGCCACGCGCTGGATCAACGGGGTTGCGGAGCGGGCGCCCAAGCTGCATTTCAGAAATCCTCGGCGGCCAGGTTTCATCATCTGCTTCACGGCGTGGGGAAATATGGGCCTCGTCATCGAATCCTGTTCATCATATCCCTAACTATGCCGCTGTGGAGCCCGAGCTTTGGAGATACGCGAGGGTAATAAAGTTTCGCTTGGTATCAGTGCGCAGGATGACGACGGGCTGTTTTGGGCGGCCCTCGAGCGATGGGCTGGCGTGTAACAGCGTGCAATGCGCAACGGCAGGAATGTCAACGCAAAGTAGAAATGTCCTATTCCCTGCAAAGTAGAAATGTCCGGTTTTGACCGTGTTGGCGGAGGGTGCGTGATAGTCTGACTTCGATTCTCCGGGGAGTCGCGCTCCTGGGGAAGATTCAAGGCCGATGCGACGGGGCTGGCTCCGAAGTAATCGGCGGCAAACCCTCGGTCAACCGGGCCCTGCGGGGTACCCTCCGAGGGTTTTGCTTTTGACTTTGACATTCTCATTACTTGGGTGGAGTCTCGGAGCGGAGGCCTTGAATAGAGAAAGCGCGAAGCTGCCGGGCTGGGCTTGCCCGGCTTTCCTTTTGCGTTGTGGCGGGTTTTCAGAGCGACTCCGGCTTGGCGGAACCTTCCGAGGCCTGCCAGATCTTGGGTGACTTTTTCAGATCGAAGTTCTTACACCATGCACTGGCTGGGCGAGGTTTCCCCGTACGCCGCGCTGGGCTGGGCGCCTTCGGTGCTGGAAGCTTGGGACGCTGCTCGCAGATAGAAACACGCAAGTAGCGATCGCCGAATCGAACCGCCACAGAACCGTCTCGGCGCTTCTCGACCCGCAGCACTGCGCCTCGCAGTCCAGTGCGGATGTCCTGGCGGGCGATCTGGTAAATCTTCGCATCCAACTGAATGGTGTAATCATTGTTCACCCGCCGGCTTTCCACGTGGCTGAGAATCGCCGCCAAATCAGGCTGCTTTTCCAGCGGCCGGTGAGCATCGTCGGCACTGGCCGGCGTCACCGCCAGAGTGGCGTTGACCCAGGGCAGAAACTCGGTTTCCAGGTAGTGGTTGGCTTGTTCCAAAGTCGTCACTCCCGCGACGCGCATCCCCTTCACCAGCCGGTCCTGAGCGGTAGCAAACCCGCGCTCTACCCTCCCTTTGGCCTGCGGGCTGTGCGCTGCTATCCAGGTGATTGCCAACTCCCGCAACGCCCGACCGATCTGCGTCGGCGGCATTTCCACCCTATCCTGCTCCACTCCGGGCTCATCCCGCCTGCGTTTCTCCGCCGTCTGAAAGAGGCTCGCCTTGTCGGTGTAAAATGCGAGCGGCCGCCCGTGCTTTTTCAGGTAGCTCTCCAGCAGGCTCATGTTTTCCGCCGTTGAGTCGCTGCCCACAAAGCGAGCGAACCACCGCCCGGTCGCATCGTCAATCATGTTGATCAGCAAGATCTGTGCTCCGCGCCCTTCCAACCAGTCGTGGTCGCTGGTGTCCCACTGCACCAACTCGCCCCAGCGGCTGCGTCGCGGACGCCATGCATGGATCTTCTCGATCCGCTGCTTGCGCGCTCGCCACAGCTTGGCTTGAATCATCCACTGCCGTACCGTCTCCCGGCTCACCGCGATGTTGTGTTTCTTAGCCAAGTATTCCGACGCCAGCGTCGGGCCAAATCCCCGGTACACCGCACGCGACAGGATTGTCACTGCCTCCCGCTCCAGGTCGGCATCCATCTTGCGATTGGATGGCAGCCCTCGTAACGCATGCACCACAGCTTTATCCCCACGGCGTTTTAGAGCTCGCAGGAGACGCCTCACGTGCCTTTCCGTAATCCCCAGCTCCTCGGCCGCCTGCTTCTGGGTAATCAGTTTCTTCTTGGCCTTTTTCAAGGCCACCAGCCGGTCCCGCTCGGCCTGCGTCATCAATAGTTGTCCTTCTGCCACCTCCCCAGCCTGGAGGTCGTCAATAGGACATTTCTACTTTGCGCAAATAGGACATTATCACTTTGCGCCGACATGCGCAACGGCAGGAATGGCAAGTGGGGACGAACTCGCGTAAAATCTGGGCGTGTCTCTAGGCTTTATCGGCGCTTCGCACCAGCGAATACGATGAACGGAAAAAAGCTGGAAGCGTTGCGAGTGGCCAATCTTGATCACAGGCAGGTTGCAGGGCAAGTTGAAACGGCAGAAGACGGGCCGATGGGAATGGGAGATCGCAGCGCTAGAATCAGCGCATGGAACTGACCTGGGGCAGCTTGGACACGTCCCAACCGCCGCCCAGCCCCTTGATCAGGAGAACGCTGGCGTCCATCCGCCTCCGCAAAATGTCGATGTCGTTCCGCTCGTTCGCGAGCGCAATGGTCTCCGCCGTGATCACCTCAAGGTAAGGATCCACGCCGCCCTGGTATCGATTGGTGAAGATCTCAACTCCCCGCAGGGCCTCGGCGGTCGCCTCCTTCTGCTGCCCAGCTTCATGCTCCAGTATCCGTAGCGCGGCGAGATTGTCTTCCACTTCTTGAAAAGCGACGAGGGTGGCCTGGCGGTAGTTAGCGACGGTGGCGTCGTAGTTGGCCAGCGCGCCTTCGGATGTGGCCCGGCGTCTGCCGCCGTCAAAGATGGTCTCTAACATGGTGGGTCCGACCGCCCAGAATCGGCTGGGCCAGGCGAACCAATTGGCGATTGAGCTTCCTTCCAGTCCGCCCGTGGCACCTAAGACCAAGCTCGGGAAATAGGCCGCGCGCGCGATACCGATGCCTTCGTTCGCCTCTCCTACACGGCGCTCGCTGGCGGCGATGTCGGGACGCCGCTCCAGGAGTTGAGAGGGGACACCGACCGGGATGACAGGCGGCTCCAGGGTTAAAGGCGCGGGCGCGAGAGCAAACTCCGCCGGTGGTTTGCCAATCAAAATCGCGATGGCGTGTTCATATTGGGCCCGCATCACGCCGATATCGGTGTCCTGCACGCGCGCGGTATCCAATTGCGTTTTCGCCTGTATCACGTCGGACTCCGGCGCGGCGCCACCATTCAGCAGATCCGTGGTGAGTTTCACCATATCGGCGTACTGATCCACAGTCGCGTTCAGCAGCCTTTGCTGCGCGTCGGCGCTGCGCAATTCGAAATAGTCCACTGCTAGTTCGGCATGCAGACTGAGAGCGGCGGTCTCAAGATCGGCGGCGGTAGCTTGCGCCTCCTCGCCGGCAGCGGTGACAGTCCGCCGTATCCGGCCCCACAAGTCAACTTCGTAGGAAACGTCGAACGGCAGCGTGAAGAGACCTCTGGCGCTGCTGCCGGCGCTGGAAGGAAAATAGGGTTCATTTGGTGAATAGCGCAAGGACTCAATGTTCGGCGCCACTCCAATGGTTGGAAATTCCGCCGCCCGGTTATAGCGAACCATGGTGCGCGCCTGACGGAAGCGCGCTTCGGCTATCTTCAAATCCTGGTTGGATACCGTGACCTGTTCCTCTAGTGCATTCAACTGAGAATCGCCGAAGATCTCCCACCAATTCCCGCGCAGGGCCTCCGCATTGGGGTGGGACCTCTTCCATTCATCGGTCTCTTTGTATGAATCGGGCGGCGGCTCCTTAAACGCGGGAGTCACGGGAACCGGTGGCTTCCGGTACTTGGGGCCAACCACGCAACCAGCGAGCAGCCCTAGCAGGACAAGGGCCGGACATAGGCGAAGAGACCTCATTGCGTTGTGCCCGCCGCAGTTTTGGTGATCCGAACCGGCGTCCCGCTAATTAAAGAATCCGACGGACTAATGATCACTTGGTCCGCCGAGGTCAGACCGGAAGTCACCTGTACGGTCGCGCCATAGTCCACGCCGATTGTCACGGGAGTCAACTGTGCGTGGCCATTGCGAACAACACCAACCCGAAGACCTTCGGAACGAAACAGCAGGGTATTGGAAGGGAGAATTACGGAGCGCGCCTGGCCGGGCAACTTGAGATGAGCATGCACATAGGCTCCCGGAAGCAACTGCCCGGTGGGATTATCGACGTCTATTTCCGTATTCAGGGTGCGCGATGCCATGTCGATGGAGTTAGAGGTCCGGGTAACTCTGCCGTGGAAGGTTTCACTCGGAAACTCATCCAGCGTCAGAGTCGCCGTGGAGCCAACGCGTGCCGCGCGGGAGTAGACCTCCGGAACGGCGACAAAGACGCGAAGAACGCTGGTCTGCGCCAGTCGAAACAGTTCCGCGGTGGGCGTACCGGCGCTCTGCGCCAGTTGAAACGGTGTCGCGGTGGGCGAACCGGCGCCTGCATTGATCAGCCATCCGGTATCGGTATTGCGAACTGTGATCACCCCATCGAACGGAGCGTAGACCTTCTCGAACGAGACCAGGGCCTCCAGCCGGCGGACATTGGCGGCGTACGAATCCACCGATGCTTGGGTGGCGCTAAGGTTGTCGACCGCCTGGTCGGTGGACTGTTGCGAAACGGAACGCGTCTTTACCAAACCCTGCCACCGCTCGGCCGTCGTCTTCGATAACGCCAGGTTCGACTTCGCGGTCTCCAGGTCTGCCCGCGCCTGTTCCAGCTGCTGGTCCAGCTCGGGTGTATCAATGATGGCTAATAAATCGCCTTGCTTTACTTTCGCGCCGATGTCGTAGAACCACTTCACCAGGTATCCGTTCGTTCGTGCGTATATTGGAGAGTCGACGTAAGGCTGGGTGGCTCCGGGAAGAAGCACTTCGTCGATGGGCGCGGCGGCTTTCGGAGATACTACGATGACGTCCTCGACGGCGGCCTGTTCCGTCTCATGTTGGAGGGTGGATGCCGCTTCAACGCGCCCGTGGATGCCGGAATAGATGAAAAATCCGAAAGCAACAGCCGCCACCAGCCCTAGCAAAAGAGCCAATCTGCCGGCAGCTTTTGGCTCGTGTTTAGTTTCTGGCATTAGGAACCTCCGTTTCCGGGCTTCGCGGATTCCCGCTTTTTCCATGCAGCATTGCAAACACCGTGGGAACAAAGACGAGCGTGGCCACCGTGGCGCAAAGTAAGCCGCCGATAACCGCGCGACCTAGCGGGGCGTTCTCCTCGCCTCCATCACCCAAACCGAGGGCCATCGGGATCATGCCGATGATCATGGCGAGAGCGGTCATCAGAACTGGCCGAAAACGGGTGAAGCCGGCCTCGATTGCGGCCTGTACCGGGTCCCCGAGGCCTGCCAGGCGCTCGGTGGCAAATGCCACCACGAGAATACTGTTGGCGGTAGCGACGCCCATACACATGATTGCGCCCATGAGCGCGGGCACGCTGAGAGTGGTGTGCGTGGCAAACAGGAAGACGATAATGCCGGCTAACGCGGCCGGTAACGCGGTGATGATGATGAACGGGTCCAGCCAGGACTGGAAATTGACGACGATCAGGAAGTAAACCAGGACGATCGCAAACCCGAGTCCGGCCAGCAAGCCTTCGTAAGACGTGCGCATGGTATCGAGCTGCCCGCGAATGCGGAAGAAACTGCCCCGTGGCAGCAGCTTCTGGTTCTGATTGACGATGCGAGTAACATCGCGCCCCACGGCGCCGAGATCGCGATCCTGAACGGAGCCAAAAATGTCCACCACCCTCCGAATGTTGTAATGCGACAGCACTTCCATCTCACTCCCGCGTTTAATGGACGCCACCTCGGAGAGAATTTCCGGACGAATCATGGTCGGCGAACTGATGGGTATGTTGCCGACATCTTGCAGGGACTGGATGCGGTATTGCTGATTCTGGGCGATCATTTCGTATTGCACACCGTTTTGCCAGTTCAGGAAAAAGGTCGGCGCCACCTGAAAACTTCCGCTCAATGCGGTCAGAATGCTGCTTGTAATGTCGCTGTCCCTATACCCGCCCTCAGCTGCCTTGGTTCGATCCACAGCGACGTTAAACCTGGGATAGTCGAACTCCTGCTGAATGCGCAGATCCGTCAGACCTGGGACGTGCCGAAGCTGGCTCAATACGGTGTCTGCCACGTTGCGATTGTCTTGCAGGTCCTGGCCTTCGATCTGGACATCCACGGGAGCCGGGAGTCCAAAGTTGAGGACTTGAGTGGTCATGTCCGCGGGCAAGAAGTAGAAAGTAGTGCTGGGGAACTCACCAGGCAAGGTTTTTCGCAAATTGCGGACGTAATCGGGCGTAGGGAGGTGTTTCTCGCTGAGCGAAACCAGTATGTCGGCATCAGCCGCGCCTATGGTTCCGGATGTGTTGTACATATAATTGAGCTGGCTGTACGGCAGGCCGATATTGTCGGTAATGCTCTCCACCTCCTTACTGGGAATCTGGCGGCGAATGGAGCGTTCGATCAGGTCGCACAGCATCGCGGTATCTTCGATCCGCGTTCCCGTTTTGGCGCGCATGTGAAGGATGAATTGACCGCTATCGGTGTTCGGGAAGAAGTCCTGACCAAGCCACGGTATAAGCGCGCCCGCCGAGAGACAGACCAGAAGAAAAGCGGGGACAAAGAGGAATCGCTTCCCAACTAATGTTGTCAACAACCGCTGGTAGGCATGACGAAAAGCTTCAAACCCGCGGTCGAATGCCTTCTGCGCCCGGATCAAGGGATTGCGTGAGGGAGCGGGATTTTCTTCTCGAGACTTAAGCAAGTACGTCGCAAGGGTAGGAACCAACGTTCGCGACAGGAGGTACGACGCGAGCATAGCGAAGATGACGGCTTCGGCGAGCGGCTGAAACAGATAGTGCGCCACGCCCCCCAAAGCGAACATGGGGAAAAAGACAATGCAGATGGAGAGCGTGGAAACTAGCGCGGGCACCGCGATTTGCGCCGCGCCTTCGAGAATTCCCTGGTGCAGCGGCTGGCCCTCCTCCAGATGACGGGAAATATTTTCGATGGTTACCGTTGCGTCGTCCACCAGAATGCCAACGGCCAGCGCCAGGCCGCCCAGCGTCATCAGGTTGATGGTTTCATGCAGAAGGCCTAGGACAATCACCGAGCTCAAGATGGCCAGCGGAATCGAAATGCCGATGATCACTGTGCTGCGCCAGCTTCCCAGGAACATCAGGATCATCAGCGCGGTGAGGAGAGCGGCGATGCCGGCTTCGCGGATGACGCCCACGACGGCGGCGCGAACGAAAACGGATTGATCCGACAACAGTTGAATCTTGAGTTGCGGAGGCAGCGTCTGTTCGACGCGGGGAAGCAGGTCGCGAATGCCTTGAACCACGCTGAGCGTGGACGAGTCGCCCGCCTTGATGACGGTCTCGAGCACGCCTCGCCGGCCATCCTGGCGAACGATATTAGTCTGCGGAATCCAGCCGTCGCTTACGTGCGAGACGTCTCGCAGGTAGATGGTCGAGTTGCCTACAACTTTGACCGGCAGGCTGTTCATTTCCTCAACTGTTTTTGGCGCGGAGTTGGTGGCGATGTCGTACTCGAATTGATCGATCTTGGCGGTTCCAGAAGGCGCTATGACATTTTGCGCGTTGACCGCGGTCACGATGGCTGCCGGCGATAGTCCCTTGGATTGAAGCAGCCCGCTATCCAGGTTGACCATTACTTCGCGCTGCTTTCCGCCGTAAGGATATGGCACCACCGCGCCAGGAATCGTCACCAGTTGCACCCGCAGGAAGTTCAGTGCGAGGTCATTCAGGTCCGATTCGCTGAGACCCGGACCGGAAAGTGCTAGCTGCAGGACCGGCACGCTGGAGGCAGTGTAGTTCACGATCAACGGCGGCAATGTTCCCGGCGGCAACTGACGCAAAATGGTCTGCGAGGCGGCGGTAATCTGTGCATTGGCGCGGTCGACACTCGCCGTGGGTTGTAGAAAGATTTTAACGACCACCGTTCCGTTTACAGTGGTTGATTCGATATGTTGGATATTGTCTACCAGCGCGGTTAGGATCTTTTCATAAACTGTTGTGAGGCGCCCTTCTAACTCTTCGGGATTCATCCCCGTATAAGTCCAGGAGACAGCCACAACCGGAATGTTGATATTGGGGAAGATATCGGTTGGAGTGTTTAGAATAACTACCGGACTGAGAATGAGAATGAGCAGGGCAAGAACGATGAAGGTATACGGACGTTCGATAGCGACCTTGACTATCCACATATCATTTCCGCCTTACAACCGGACCAGTGCAGCCCCAATGAGAGCAACTTCTGCGCCAGTCCGCTCAGAGCCGAGATTTCAAAGAAGTCTGTCTGCTTCAATCACTTCGCTGAGCGTGACTACCTGCGGCTGCCCGCATGGTGTTCTCCGGTCGACAGGACGTTGTCGATGCTACAACAACCCATGTTGTTAACTTAGTTATAGAGGCCCATTCGATCGGTTCACTTGTTAGGCAAAGATAGGAGCAGGGCCGCAAGGTCACGTTTGAGAAACGAGATCTTCGCTCGTACGTCTTCGAGCATTGCAGAACGATCTTCGAGGTCGTCGATGGTGAGAGGCAATTTGTCGGAAGGCTTACTGCTGACCCTGTCAATTTTGTTCTTACCGGCTGAAGTGGAAGGCGGTGAGTGACTTGGTGTCCAGTCCGATGTAGTAAAAGTCGGCCTGCCCGCGGCTCACGATCGGGGCCGGAACGGTCAGATAGCTTCCCCACACGCTTTGCGCATGATTTGGTAGATCGTCGAACCAACCGAGATTATTCTCCACCGGTTTCACGGCGAACAGATCCAGCCTCATATGCACACTTTCGGCGATCATGCGAACTCCGTCGAAACTCAGCTTCACGTTGGGACCTTCGTTGTTGTCGAATAAGCGGCCCGTACCAAACACGATTTCTTGGCGCCCGGCCCGCAGACTCAAGCCGTGCGAACGGCTGGCGTGAGGACCGATCTCGAGGAACGCCTGATGAATATCGCCGCGATCTTCGTCGATGTCGGGCCGTGGGCCACCGTTCCTCCAGTCTTCGTAGTCAAATTCGAACTCGGAAAACAGGTGGAAGTAATCGCCCGCGTGGAAATCGAAATGGGGCATCACCCGGTTCATGACGTATCCATGTTGGTCTTGAGGCCCGGCGCCAAACATCCAGTTGTCGTCATTCTCGTATTCGATCCGGTATTCAAATCCCACAGAGACATACAGGTACGGGTTCTCGCCAAAGAGAATATACTTCGCCGGGTCGAAGAAGTCCGTGCGCTTGGAAGAGTCCGAGAGAAAACTCCAATTTTGCTCGGCCGGAAATGGATTCAAGGCCGGACGATCAGGATCTGGAGCCGGACCCGGCGGCTGAGGATCTGGCGTCTGCGCCTTCGCAGCCAACGGCGAGAGCGCGATGACAAGAGCCATCAACATAAGCCGCATATTTGAACCGGCATTCCTGGTACGTCAGGGAACACGCGGCACAGCGCGATCCAGGTTCCGAGCAACGACTGTCTCTGGAAAGCGCAGGGCCTCGGCGGGTTCTACTGGACACAAAGTAATGCGAATCGATTTAGCTGCTGGCTGATTGCTCTTGGCGGCAACACTACGGATCGGGATCAACACATTGGTCTCCGGATAGTACGCGGCGGCGCTGCGGCGGGCAATCGCATAGGGGACGATCGCAAAGCGGGGAGCCTTGCGCACCTCGCCTTCAAAGTGACTGTATATATCGACGATCTGGCCGGCTTGGAGATTCCTTGCCTCCATATCCAGCGGGTTCAGGAAGAGCACCCGGCGACCATCAAAGACACCCCGATAGCGGTAATTCAGTCCATAGATCGTGGAATTGAACTGATCGTGGCTGCGAATCGTTGTCAAAAGGAACTCATCAGGCTTCAGGTTATGCTTCGGGATTGGGCAAACGCTTAGCTTCGCCTTACCGGAGCTCGTTTTGAACACGCGGTGCTTCGCTGCATTCGGCAGGTAGAAGAATTTCTCCTCGGCGAGTCGCGCGTTGAAGTTCTCAAAGCCCGGAATCACCCTGGAAATCGAATCGCGAATCAGGTTGTAATCCGCTACCAAGCCAAGCCAATCTGTGGTCGATCGAGGGCCTAAAGTAGCATGCGCCAGATTCCCAATGATCGCTACATCGCTCAGCAGGTCTGGTGAAGCGGGTGGAAAGAAGCCTTGCGAAGGAGTGATAATTCCCATGGAATCTTCGATCGTGAGGAACTGCTTCCCGGTGGCCTGGATGTCCTCCTCCGTCCGCCCCAGACAAGGCAGGATTAATGCTCGCTCTCCGGTGACCAGATGCGAACGATTGAGCTTAGTCGAGACGTGAACGGTGAGCTTGCAGCGCTCCATGGCATGCGCGCTATACACCGTGTCAGGGACGTTGGAAAGGAAATTGCCGCTGATCGCAAAAAATACCTTAACGTCTCCATCGAACATCGCGTGCAGACTCTCGACGGTGTCATACCCCGACTTCCGGGGTGGTTCAAAGTTGAACTCTTTCCCCAGGGCATCCAGGAAGGCTTTGGGCGGGCGCTCCCAGATCCCCATAGTACGGTCACCCTGGACATTGGAGTGTCCACGCACACATACGGTGCCTGCCCCGGGACGCCCTATATTTCCACCAACCAGCAGAAGATTCACGATCATCGCAACATTGTCGACGCCGTTGCGGTGCTGTGTAACGCCCAGGCACCACGCGCATATTGTCTTCTTGGAGGCTGCGTACATATCGGCGGCGACGCGCAGCTCATTTCGAGTGAGCCCGCTGTTTTCCTCAATGTCTTCCCAGCTCGTCGCTTCTAAGTCGGCCTGCAGTGCATCGATACCTTCGGTGAAGGTTCGAATAAACTCGCGGTCAATCGCCGAGATCTGTCCGTCCCGCTCGCGCTCGAACAGGTCCTTCAGAATGCCTTTGATGGCCGCCACATCTCCATTCACGCGCACCGGGAGATACAGATCGGCAAGGGCCTGCCCTTTACCAAGCAACGCGATGGGCAGTTCCAAAGGACTCTTGTAATCCTGGGGGTTCGGATTAGTTACCCTCATCATGCTGACTTCCGGCAGAGGGTTGACCACGATGATCTTGGCGCCCTGGTCCTTGGCCTTCTGCAGCGTGGTCAACATTCGAGGATGGTTTGTGCCAGGGTTGTTTCCAAAAATGAAGATGAGATCGGAGCTCTCCATATCTTCCAGCGTCGCTGCACCCTTGCCGACGCCGAGTGTCTCTACCATCGAAACTCCCGACGACTCGTGGCACATGTTCGAGCAATCCGGGAGATTGTTCGTTCCAAACTGCCGCGCGAATAACTGCAGAAGAAAGGCAGGCTCATTGGTCGTCTTGCCTGAGGTGTAGAAGCAGGCCTGGTTGGGCGAATCCAGACCATTCAACTCGTCCGCGATCATCTTAAAGGCCTCTGGCCAGGTGATCGGCTGATAGTGCGTCGCGTTCGCGTGCCGTACCATGGGCGACGTCAGACGCCCTTGCCGATTGAGCCAGTAATCGGATTTTGAGGCCAGATCCGCTATTGAATACTGAGCGAAGAAGTCCGGCCCGACGCGCTTCTTTGTAGACTCGTCGGAAACAGCCTTGGCGCCGTTCTCGCAAAACTCAAACACCTTCCGGTTCTTGTCGGGACTCGGCCACGCGCAACTCTGACAGTCGAACCCGGTTACCTGGTTGATTTTCAAAAAAGCTTCGGACGATCGAATCGGACCCATTTCACCAATGCCGTAGAGCACGGTGTTCCAGATGGCAGGAACGCCGGCAGCTTCGTCAGAAGCAACTCCGACCCTGAGCTCGCCCAAATCGGTTGGGTTTTGCGCTTGCAGGGAAGTGCGGTCGTTCGGATCCAATTCCAGCGCGAGATCCGCGCCCCAGCCGGTCACCTTGCCCGGGCGCAGATCCTGCTTGGCGCGATAGTGCCCGTCTCTGCATCCCTCGTCGCCTTGGATTACTTCCCAGTTGTCTGCCGTTATCATGATCTCGTCCCCTTTCTACCTGCGGTGCACGTGCGATGTTAAGATGCACGCACATATTTGAGACAAGGCGCGGGTGCTCGCGCTCAGCTGCTGCGCGGAGATTACCGCCCTTTCGGACCCTCGCGCCCATCGAAACTGAGCACCTGCTTCGTTCTCACCTGTCTGGCAGCTACCCGGCTATATGCGTCGACGGCTTTATCAAACGGAACGATCTCGATCGGCGGCGGTTTTAAAGCCCCGGTTTCAAAACCCCGGCGGAGTTCGTCTTCGATTTCCGCTATCTGCGGCGCAGTCAATCCATAACTGTCTACTCCAAAGAGTCTGGAGGAATTGTGATAGAACTCGACGAGGTTGAAGCGTGAGTTTCCGGTGAGCATGCATGACTCCAGTTTCCGTTAGCTGATAGGGTGTGCCAAGGGCGGGAGGCTCGGCAGCATGGCACAGGAAACGGCGCTTTATCGGGACGATGTAGAGCAGGTGCGACGGCGATGGGCCGAATGGAGAAGCACGCACGCGGTACGATCGCGACTGCCGGAAGAGCTGTGGGCGGCAGCGGTAGAGTTGGTCCAGCGCGATGGGATCGATGCCACGGCGCGGGCATTGGATGTAGATAAACCGAGCTTGCGGAAATGGTCTGGGCGTCTCAATCCAACCCCATTGCAACCAGCCCGGCGAAAGTCCCAGGCGAAGCAAAGAGCGAATGCGTTGCCGGCCTTCGTGGAGTTGCTCGCATCCGGCTCCGGCACGGCGACGAGTTGCCTGGTGGAAGTGGAATCGCCGCGAGGGGCGAAGCTGCGGCTGGAGTTGAAAGGCATTCAGGCCAGCGAATTGGCGGAGCTGATTCGCGCCTTTGCGGCCGCCTAGGCATGCTGCAGATTACGCCGCAGATGCGGATTCTGGTGGCGGTGGAAGCTGTCGACTTCCGCAAGGGCATCGACTCGCTGGCCGAGTTGTGCCGCGCCAAACTGAATGCCGATCCGTTCTCGGGTTGCCTGTTTGTGTTCCGCAGCCGCCGGGCGACCTCGATCAAGGTATTGGTCTATGACGGGCAGGGATTCTGGCTGGCGACCAAGCGTCTGTCGAAAGGACGCTTTTGCTGGTGGCCACAGGTGGCAGAACAAGGAGTCCAGGAACCTACCAAGGCGCTGCGCGTGCATCAAGCGCAGGTGCTGTTCGCGGCGGGCAACCCCGACGTGGATGCCGCTCCGGTGTGGCGTAAAGTGTAAGCCGGTCATTTTCTACTTGCGTTCTGAAACGCTTTCTGGCACACTACCGATGAGATGGCCACCCATCGCTACCGGAGCCGGGACATCAGCAGCGAAGAGATCCTCTTCATCCGGAAACTGATTCAAGATCATCCCGAGCTAAGCCGCTGGAAACTGTCGCGGCAACTCTGCGAAGCCTGGCAGTGGAAGCAAGCCAACGGCGCGTTGCGCGACATGGTGTGCCGGGGACTATTATTGATGCTTGATCGCACCGGAGAGATCCAGTTGCCGCCGGTGCGGCGCACCGTGCGGAATCGATTAGCAGAGCGGCAACGCCCCGAGCCTGTGATCCCCGACAAGCGTGCGGTTTGCGGACCTCTGGGCAGGATCACCCCACTGGAGTTTGTGCAAGTGCGCCGCTCGCCGGAAGAGCCGTTGTTCAACAGCCTGATGGAGCAGTATCACTACCTCGGCTATGAACAGCCGGTGGGCGAACACTTGAAGTATCTGGTGAAAGCACGCGGGCAGGCCATCGCGTGCCTGGCCTGGCAAAGCTCACCGCGGCATCTCAAGCTGCGCGATCGTTTCTTGGGCTGGAGCGACCAAGCACGCGAGCGCAACGTGCACTTGCTGGCATACAACACGCGCTTTCTGATTCTGCCGTGGGTGAGAGTGAACCATCTGGCTTCGCACCTTCTGGGCCGCATGGCAAAGCTTGTTCCGAACGACTGGCAACGGCTCTACGCGCATCCTATTTATTGGTTGGAAACCTTCGTGGACACCTCGCGTTTTCGTGGGACGTGTTATCGCGCGGCCAACTGGCAGATAATCGGCACGACGGCGGGGCGCGGACATCGCGCGCCGACCGTCGAGCAGACACGGCCGGCGAAACAGATGCTAGGATTGCCCCTTCATCGCAAGTTCCGGGAGATTCTTCAAGGATGAAACGGGCGCGGGTGGATGTAAATCTGGAAGAGCTGGACCAGATCATCGAGCGCGGCACGCAGGTGCCGCTGAGCGAGTTGGAAAGCGAAAAGCTCAAGAGCGCGCTGCATGCGCTGGCCGGGATGCTTGCCAAGCCACGCACGACAGAAAAGACCAAGACCGTTTTGCAACAGCCAGAAACGTCGACGCCAGAAAATGATTCGGAGCCGCCATCTGACAAAACGCCAGGCCACGGGCGCAACGGAGCTTCGTCCTACACTGGCGCGCAGAAAGTTGCCGTGCCGCATCCGGAGCTACACGCCGGCGACGCCTGTCCGGGCTGTGAAAAAGGCAAAGTTTACGCACAGAAAGAACCTCGGACTCTGGTGAGAATCGTGGGACAAGCGCCGCTGGCCGCAACCGTGTATGAACTCGACCGGCTGCGCTGCAACCTGTGCGGCGAAGTGTTCACGGCCGAAGAGCCGGAAGGCGTGGGACCTGAAAAGTACGACGAGACCACGGCGGCCATGATCGCACTGCTGAAGTACGGCAGCGGAATGCCGTTTTATCGTTTGGAAAAACTGGAACATTTACTGGGGATCCCGTTGCCGGCTTCCACGCAGTGGGAGATCGTGGAAGAAGCGGCGGAGCTGATCAAAGCCGCGCGTGACGAACTCATCCGGCAAGCGGCGCAAGGCGAAGTGCTGCACAACGACGACACCAGCATGCGCGTGCTGCGTCTGGCGCGCGAGCCGTCCGATGATCGCACCGGTGTGTTTACGTCCGGCATCGTGTCCACCCAGCAAGGGCAAAAGATCGCGCTGTACTTTACCGGGCGTCAGCATGCTGGGGAAAATCTGCGCGATGTGTTGCGGCATCGCGCGAGCGAGCTTGGCGCGCCCATTCAGATGTGTGATGCGTTGTCGCGCAACACGCCGAAACTAAGCGATGGCGCCGAGATCCTGCTGGCCAACTGCCTGGCGCATGGGCGTCGCCAGTTCGTCGAAGTGGCCGCGAACTTTCCGGAACAGTGCCGCTATGTTCTGGAGACGCTGGGCGACGTATATAGATATGATGCGGAGGCGCGCGCGGGAAAGCTTTCGCCAGCGGAGCGTCTACGGTTTCATCAGCAGCATGTGGACCGGTGATGCAGCAACTGCACCAGTGGCTGACAGCGCAGTTTGCACTGAAGCAAGTGGAACCAAACTCAGGCCTGGGCAAAGCCATCACGTATCTGCTGCGCCACTGGAAAGGGCTGACGGCGTTTCTGCGCGAAGCCGGCGCGCCTCTCGATAACAACGTTTGCGAACGTGCGCTGAAACGTGCGGTGCTGCATCGCAAGAATGCGCTGTTCTATCGCACGCTGCACGGCGCCGAAGCCGGAGACTTGTTCATGAGTCTGATCCACACCTGTGAACTGGCCGACGCCAATCCATTCCACTACCTTGCTGAGTTGCAGAAACATCCCGCGGAACTGACATCCAACCCATCGGCTTGGATGCCGTGGAATTACGCTGCCACACTGGCGGGGGTTGGTTTATCATAAATCCTGGATGGCCGGAAAGGATAGTATACGGCCATGCGGGAGAGACACTCGGAAATGGCCGCCAAACAGGCCTCTGAGAAGGCACCCTCGCCCAGGGTTTTTGGCCAGCGACGGAAACATTCGAAAATGTTTCGCGTTGGCCTCTACGCCCGCGTTTCCACTTTCGACCAACACACCATCCCCTTGCAGATCCGCGCCCTGCGCGAGTACGCCGCCCGGCGGGGCTGGACCATTGCTCTGCAAGTGAAGGAGGTCGGTTCCGGCGCTACGCAACGACAACTGCGGGAAAAGTTGCTGGACGCTGCTCGCCGCCGCGAGATCGATGTCGTGCTGGTGTGGCGATTGGATCGGTGGGGGCGGTCGGTGGCGGATCTGCTCGCTACACTCCAGGAACTGGAGCATCTCGGAGTGGGTTTCGTCTCGCTGACGGAAGCGCTGGATCTGACGACGCCTTCCGGGCGAGCCATGGCCGCATTACTGGCGGTCTTCGCCGAGTTCGAACGTGAGATTCTGCGCGAGCGGGTGCGCGCCGGATTAGCTCACGCACGGCAGAGCGGTCGGCGGTTGGGCCGACCGATGACGGCAGGACTGCATGCCTCCGAGATCCGGAAACTGCACCGCGCCGGTGTCCCCAAAGCCGAAATCGCCCGGCGGTTGAACATCGGACGGACATCTGTGCGCCGCATTCTGGCCTGACCTATAGCCGGCAGAAATACCTCTGTCCTGAGCGGTGCACACTGGTTTGAGGGGCTTCTGCCTTGCCAACACCCGATCCGAAGCTCGATCAACTGCTGCGAACCGCCATCGAGCAAACCAGACTGCTTCGGCTCCGTTACCGCAACAGAGAACGAATCGTGGAACCGCACGACTACGGAGAGCACAACGGCGTCATCAAGCTGTTGACCTGGCAGATCGCCGGTTCCAGCGCCAGCTCGCTCCCCAACTGGCGATGGATGGAGACAGCCCTCATCTCCGACGCTCAGCTACTCGATCAGACCTTCCCAGGAGGACGTCCGTCGCCATCCGGCAAGCATCACAAATGGGACAAGCTGTTCCTCAGAGTCAAGCCCGCCAGTAAGAACCCGAAATAACCCGCCTTGGGCCCAGTTTCCGCCTCCACTACGCAGCGTTGCCGAAAACTCACGTTGAAGCTGACGCGCGGCTCTCCTGCACTTGAAATGGCAACCTGCCGCCCCCCGCGACGGAGCGATCGCAAGGCCGGCTCGAACAGTGTGCCACCCACCGTGTCAAAGACAGCATCCACCCCTTTTCCCTCCGTCAGTTCTAAGACCCTTTCACGAAGATCTTCGGTCTTGGTGTTGACTACCCACTCAGTGCCGGGAATCGGATCGGACCTCATGTCCGCGCCAATAACGCGCGCCTGTTTCCAATTCGCAATCTGTGTGGCTGCTTGTCCCGCTGCGCCCGCGGCGCCAACAATCAGGATTGTTTCGCCGGGCTGGATTTGAGCTGCATTCACTATCGATGCCCAGGCCGTAATATAAGGAATCCCGATCGCCGCGGCTTGCGCCATACTCAACGACTTCGGTTTGAGCGACAGCGTCTCCGCCGGAACAACGACATATTCCGCGTGAGATCCGTCCCGGACGATACCGAGGTCCGGAGAACTGCCCCAGACCTCAGCACCTTCGGGATGCTTGCCTTTTACAACAATGCCTGCAAAGTCCCGGCCGGGTGTGCGTGGCAGAGTTGTCCTCTTGAAGCGACCCGCGACGTCCCCAATATCGCTTGGATTAATGGCTGCTGCTTTCACTTGAACGAGTGCTTCCCCAACGCCAGGCTTCGGAATCGCGACTTCCTCGATTCTTAAGACCGACGGCGGCCCAAACTCAGTAAAACGCAACGACTTCATAAAGTTAGTGCTCATGGCGCTCCAATTCCGCAACAGCAATGGTTCAGGGTACCTACACGACATCTGGGCCACCCAGTTGAAAACTGCTGCTAGAGGCATTCCAAGCGATCGTCATACCACGCAAGTCGACTTGGGAACTGCATGCGTAATGCCGATGGCGAATTCCGGGCAAGCAGCCTTCAGGATGAACGGGTTGGACGAACTCGAGTTCGATAAGGAACCAAGGAAATAGGCCGTCGAGTGTCCCGGTGTCGACATATGGTAGTCTCGCCGTCGCCTCCACCCGCATCCTTGGGGGCTCTTCTCCAGGGAACCTGTTCCGGTACGATATCCGGCCATCAACCACTTTTGCCCCAAGGTACAGATTCCGCCAATCGCGAAACCGCTTTATTCTGTCCACAGAGAGAGAAAGTCAAGCGTCGATCGGAAAAAGGGACGAACGATGCCGCGAGCAGAAATGGCGTGCGAAGCAACGGAAAACTGCGCGGAGACTTCCGAGGAATTATTCATGAGCGAATCGCCAGCGGTTCCGGTGATTGCGGTGGTCGACGACGATGAATCAGTCCGGGAATCGCTGGCCGGCCTCGCTGAGTCGGTTGGATATGAAGCGGCGCTGTTCGACTCTGCCGAGGAATTCTTAAGATTAGCCCCCCATCGGAACGATCTGGATTGCTTGATTCTGGATGTGCGTCTGCCAGGCATGTCGGGCGTTGACTTACACACCCGACTAACCACGGCGGGGTGGTTCGTTCCCACAATACTCATCACAGCGCACGCGGATCCGGTGCTGGCTATGCAGCCGGGAGTACTGACGGTGCTGTACAAACCATTTCAGCCGGAAGTTCTGCTGGAATCGGTGCGGATCGCGATCACACAATCGCGTAGATTTACAAATCCAACCTAATGGGAGTTACACAAATGTCTACTGCCGTTATCGTGCCCATTCATTCCGAGCTCCCCCCGAGCCAGGTGACACCGAGACCGAAGCTGGTGGCGGACTCCGCCTCCGATCGCCTGGAAGACGCGCCCGGGATCGTGGGAACCAGCGAGGCTCTTCAACATGCATTAGGTCTGGCACGCATGGTCGCCCCCACCGATTCCACGGTGCTCATCTATGGTGAGACCGGCACGGGGAAAGAACTGTGCGCGCAACTGATCCACGAGCAGAGCCTCCGCTGCGCGGGCCCTTTCATCCGCTTGAGTTGCGCCGCCATTCCCGAGGGCCTGCTTGAGAGCGAGCTCTTCGGCCATGAAAAAGGCGCCTTTACCAGCGCAGTGGCACAACGCGCCGGCCGCTTTGAGGCCGCTCATGGCGGAACGTTATTTCTAGATGAGATCGGCGAGATTCCGCCCAGCTTGCAGCCAAAGCTTCTGCGCGTTTTACAAGAGCGGGAATTTGAGAGGCTGGGCAGTTCCCGCACGGTCAGCGTGGATGTCCGTGTGATCGCCGCAACGAACCGGGACCTTACGACACTGGTAGAGGAGAAGACATTTCGAATGGATCTCTTTTATCGCCTGAACGTGTTTCCCCTGACCCTGCCTCCACTTCGCGACAGACGCGAAGATATCCCGAGTCTCGTCCGGCACTTTGCGAGCGGAGCGGCCGCGAGGATGCGGCGGCCAATTCGAAGCATTCCGCCCGAGACTTTCCAGACGCTGGAGCAACATTCCTGGCCGGGCAACGTGCGGGAATTGCATAATGTGATTGAGCGCGCCGTTATCCTGGCGAATGACGGAGTTTTGCGCGTTCCCTTTTTCGAGCCAAAGCGAGACATCCAGACCACACCTACCGGCGGAACTACGCTCAAAGAAATGGAACGCGACTACATTGTGCACGTGCTGGATAAAACCGGATGGCTAATCGGAGGGCCCAGCGGCGCCGCACGGTATCTGGGGCTTCCGCGCACCAGCCTCATATCGAGGATGAAGAGACTTGGGATCTCGCACCGCCGCTTAGCCCGGGTCAGTAACTCGGAGGGAGCTTGTGAACCTGTAGCCCAGGATCAGCCAGTGGGTCTGCACCCATCTTGCGCATCACCTGTCCCTGATATAGCTTGATGGTTCGCTCGCTGATGCCCGATTCACGAGCGATTCGCTTGTTGAGGCGTCCCGACTTTCAAGTGCATCACTTGGCGCTCGCGCGGCTGCCGGCGCCTTACACGAAAAGAGCACTCACGCCATTACCGCTTTACGGGTTCATGGAAGGGGACACAATTGGTCTGTTGATCTTGGCGGACGAGCAGGAATCGGTGCAGCCGCTGGACGAAAAGATGGAGGTCGTGTATCAAGGTGCGGTCTCGTCGGGTTTCTCGCGCAACTAGGCGAAGAGTGGTCTCTTGGTGACGTCCAGACGGCGCGGCAACTGGCGCGGAGATTCCTTCGAAGTGGTCTCGGCCCTCCCCGGAAGCTGAAAGTAAGAGGGTGGAAGCCGTGGCAGCCCATGTGCAATCTACTCGGCGAGGAGGCCTGATGAAACCCCACTTCGCATGGTATGGCGCCGCTGTTATCGCGATATACGCAGCCGCTGCCGGATTGCCCTCCGAACCAGGGAAACAAGCGACTGAGCGGACCATTCCTCTTCTCGCCCCGGCGCAAAAGGAGATCGCCTCCGTGGAGGCGGAAATCAATAGTATTGAGGGCCAGACGCTGGCGGACGTTCAGCGCGGTTCTCTCGATCCCTCCCAAAAGATTATTCTGCTCGGCAAGCTCATCTTTTATGATCAACAGTTATCGGTCCGACGGAATGAAGCATGCGCCTTCTGTCATATGCCCGAGACCGGATTCTCGGGCCCGGTGAGCGCGCTGAACCAGACCACGGTCTCTTATCCTGGCTCTATACGTACGCGCTTCGGCGACCGGAATCCGCAAACTCACAGCTACGCCAGCTTCGCGCCCGTACTGCACTACAACGCGCTCCAGGGCGATCTGGTGGGCGGAGCCTTTTGGGACATGCGCGCCACAGGACTTGGTCTCAACAGTCCTCTCGCCGAGCAAGCCGAGGGACCTCCGCTCGATCCGGATGAGATGGGAATGATCGACGCGGCTTGTGTTGTGTACCGCCTATCCCAGCGTCCCTACCGGCACTTGGCTGAGCAATTGTGGGGCGCCCAGGCATTCGTTATTCGATGGCCCGGCGACGTTAAAGCGGTTTGCGACCGCCCCGGGCCGGCACCGGATTCCGATCCCCTGCCCGTGCATCTCGCCTCAATCGATCGGGGTGTCGCGCAGGGCACGTTTGACCGGATCGCTCAAAGCATTGCCGCGTACGAAGGATCGACCGAGGTAAATTCTTTTTCTTCGAAGTACGACTACGTGATGGCCGGCAAGGCCCAGTTCACCCCAGACGAAAAGATGGGTTATATGTTCTTTCGCAGCAAGGCGACGCACTGCAACGAGTGCCACCGTGATGGCGGGCCTGGCGAAGAACCGCTATTCACCGACTTCACCGCCTCAAACCTGGGCTTACCGCCGAACCCGGCGATCCCGTTTTACGAGGAGAATATACCCGACAGGTTCGGGTATGCGTCAAACCCGATCGGCCCTAAATTTCTCGACCCGGGCGTCGGCGGATTTCTACAGGGCCCTCTGGATCCGGACCGCAGGTGGGGGCAGTATGCCACATCGTTCATCGGAAAATACAAAACTCCCACGCTGCGTAACGTAGACAAGAGGCCGCGGCCCGATTTCATCAAGGCCTACATGCACAACGGCTACTTGAAATCGCTGCAAGAAGTAGTACATTTCTACAACACGCGCGACGCACTTCCAAGATGCAAGGTTGGAGACCCCGGCGAGAAGGTAACTTGCTGGCCGGCGCCGGAGCATCCGGAGACGATGAACCGGAAGCAGTTGGGAAATCTGCGGCTCACCGCAAAGCAGGAAAGCCAGATCGTGGCTTTCCTGAAAACTTTGACGGATGGGTACACGCCGCCAGGCAAGTAGAGCAACTGAATGTTCAAGCGGGCTGCAATGTCAGCCCCTGCTCAATTTCCCGCACGTCGTCCGCGTTGAGCCGAAGATCAGCCGCGCCGGCGATACCGTTCACCTGTTGCGCACTGCGGACTCCGACGATGGCGCCAGTAACAGCGGCATTCCGCAAGGTCCACGCGATGGCCACCTCGCCGGGCGTCGCGTTTTGGTGCTGTCCAATAGAGCGCAGTATTTCTACCAGCCGCAGATTCCGCGAGAGCAGCGGCTCCTGGAAGTTGGGGCTCTGCTTTCGCCAGTCGTCTTCGGGAAGTCCCGCGATCCGTTTCCGCGTCATCGCTCCGCTCAACAATCCGGAAGCCATGGGGGAATAGACAATGACGCCGATATCGTGACTCAAGGCGAACGGAAGCTCTGAGGTTTCGACATCTCTGAATAACAGCGAGTAGGGCGGCTGAAGTGAAGTGATGGGAGCCACATTTTGCGCGCGCTGCATCTGCGACGCGTTGAAGTTGGAGACCCCGATGTTGCGGATTTTCCCTGCCGCCTTGAGTTTCGCCATCTCGGCGACAGCTTCTTCGATTGAACCGGGCGAAGCGCTTTCAGGATTCCCGGCCCAGGCCGGCCAATGGATTTGATAGAGATCGATGCTATCCACTCCAAGCCTTTTGAGACTGGCCTCGGCTTCCCGGCGAATGGAGGCAGCCTGCAGGTTGTGCGATATTTTTCTGGATTCATCCCAGACCAAGCTGCACTTGGTGAAGACGTAGGGGCGCTTGACCAGCCCTTTGATCGCACGGCCGACGATAGTCTCGGAATGACCCAACCCGTAGGCGGGCGCCGTATCGATCCAATTGATTCCGCGATCGAGTCCCGCATGGATTGCAGCGATGGACTCATTGTCATCCTGTGCGCCCCACGCAAACTCCCACTGTCCTCCGCCGATGGCCCAGGCTCCGATGCCAATCGGCGTAATCTTCAAGTCACTTTGTCCCAATGTTCGTGATGTCATTCTGAGATCTCCTTCTAATAATGAATTCTTAGGCGCCCATAGAAAGGTACAACAGCCGATCCAGCGACATCGCGCCGGAGCCCCTCACGATGATCACCGCTGCCAGAGCGATGGCCAGCAGGTGATATTCATAGCCGTGGCCTTTCCTGTCTCCAAGCCAATTGAGGAACAGCCCGTAACGGCCGTTTACCATCACAATGGCTGTTAACATAACCAAGGCGATGCCGACGGCCGCAACACGGCCGAGCAAGCCGACGATGAGTCCCAAGCCTCCCAGGAATTCGGCGAGGGCCGCCACCAAGGCCATCGACGCGGGAAGTCCGAGAGTTTCGTGCATCGTACGCATTGTCTCCTTCAGACCGGGACCGCCAAACCAACCTAGAACTTTCTGTGCTCCATGAGCGAAGAAGACGACGCCCAAAATCAGACGAACGATGGTCTGTATCCAGTCCGGATTGGTCGACAATAGATCGAGCAGCATAAGCCTCTCATCCCTACGCGACCGGTGGCAGAACGTGCTCGATCGCCACCTGGTCTTCCATTCGTCGGATTACGGCCGAAAAGTCCTCTTCGCCGCCAGACGCAGCTTCGGCGGAGTTCACTGCCGCAGCCGCTTCTGTAGCAGGCATCGAGAGTCCGCACTGCGCCGCGGCTGTCAAAACCAGTCCGAAATCCTTGTCCATCAGGCGAATCGGAAATTGCGGCGCGTAGTCGTTCCGTTTTGCAGTGGCCAGTTTGCCGGCGTGGGCTGGCGCAACGACAGCGGTCTTGGCCAGCGTGTCCAGCAGCAGATCGCGCGGCAGGCCAAGTCCCGAGCCTAGCGCCACCGCCTCAGCAATGGACTGCATGCCCAATCCCAAAAGCGTGTTCACGACCAATTTCATCGCCACACCGGAGCCGCTTGGTCCCATGTAAAACCACTGGCTCGCGATGGGGGCAAAAATTGGCTGGACGGCTTCGAAGACTTTTCGCTCGCCACCGCCGAACAGCGTCAGGGCGCCGGCTTCGGCAGCGGTTGTGCTCCCCGAGACCGCTACATCGAGCATCGATACATCAAACTTCCTGGCCGCATCGTGTACCCGCCGGGAAGTCTCCGGAGCGATGGTACTCAGCTCGACAATTCGCGTACCGGGTCTTGCGCTTTCGAAAACTTTGCCCGCGCCCAGGTAAATAGCTTCTACCGTAGCGTCGCTCGGAAGGCACGACAGCACCACATCCGATTCCTCACCCAGCGTTTCGGGGATCGGTGCAACTGCGGCGCCGAGGGCCGCAAGTTCTTTGGTCTTTTCGTGATCGCGATCATGGACCACCATGGGAAATCCGGCGGCAACCAAGCGCCGCGCGATGCGAGACCCGAGGTATCCGAGTCCGATGAATCCCAACCGGCTGCGGGTTGTGACCTTTTTTTCGATTATCATATTGCTCCAATCCACCCATCGAAATGCAATTGGCGAACCAGAACGGGGGGCAGGATAAATTACTCACAATAAGGTTTTTAGTGAAACTTTCTGTCGAACGCACGTCAGCCAAACGCGTACACGTGTCGCTATCGCGTCGTAGGGGGACGAATCCTTAGGGGTTAGGAATTTGCGCCGGGGGCCGGGATACACGGCCGTTCCGCGCTTCCTGTATGGATACCTGATTTACATCGAGGGTGCTCGCGGTGGCCCGATCGAGAGCGATCATGGCCTTGGCGTACGCCCCTTTGGCGGCAACTTCGGTGGATTGTGCCTGTGCCAGATAGGTTTGATATTGGATCACCAGATAATTGGTCGCAAGGCCGACGTCAAAGGTCTCTTGTTCCACTTTTACGGACTGCTGCTGCAGGACACGGCTCTGGATGGCGGCTTCATAAGCGGCCTGGGCTTGCTGCATGGCGACATAAGCATCGGCCACTTCCAGACGAACCTGATCCTCGAATTGCTGGCGCCGCACCTGAGTCTGCCGGACCTGCAGTTCATCGCGAACGGCATCGGCCTGCGCCACACGATTTCGCAACGGCAGCATCAACTGGACGCCGACGCTATAAGATGGAAAATTGTTCTTGAAAATCTGTCCCAGTGCCGTTCCGTAGCCGCCGGGATAAAGCGCCGCGCCGGGTGTGAGGGCCGCGCCCACCGGATTTATGTCTCCGGAGAGGCCGCCATTCTGCACCGTCCCAACCACATCCAGTTCCGGCCGCAGAGCGTTGAGCGACCCTTTCAGGCTGATCTGAGAATTTTCCACTTGGATGCCGGCCTGAGCCAGATCGGGCCGGTCGTGCAGGGCCTCTGTAATCAAGTCGTCGACGGGCCGTACCGATTCGGTTTCAGGAACCGTAACGCCGTCGGTCGGGATAATCTGGGCCGCGCGGATGGCAGGATTCGCAAGGCCGCCGCGAGTGATGGCCGTTTTTACGATCAGCTCCTGCTGCTGAACAAGACCCTCCGCCGAGATCAGGGCCTGCTGGCTAGAGGCAACTTGAGCCTGCGCCCGCGTCACTTCAATGGGCGCCTGCTCGCCCTGTTCAACCTTATGCCTGTTATCCTCATACAGCCGCTGGGCCAGCCGCAATGCTTCGCGCTTCACCTTGACGTCTTCATTCAGACTCACCAGGTCTGTATAGAGCCTGGCGATGCCGGCCACCGTGTCGATCACTTGCTGTCGAAACACGAGGTCGGCGATCCTTTGGTCATTCTTGGCGATGCGGATGAATCGGCGATTCAATTCGATTCCGAAGCCGCGCAGCAGCGGCTGGGTTATGGTGAAGCCCAGACTCGAGTCCAGAATCGGATTGTAGGTGTAGCGTTGCCCGTTGGAGTCTATGCGTGTGTTGTCGAACGTGACGCCCAGCTGCGTTCCCGGCGAAAAACCTTGGGTGTACCCCACGCTTCCATTGAGGTTATTTTCAACCAGCCAGTTGGAAGCGCCGGTGATCAGAGGATTGAATTCCGTACTGGTTTGATGCTCCCAGTTCACCAGTCCCGAAATGGTGGGATCGAATTGAGGAATTGCCGAGCCGGTGGACAGCGGGAGCGCGCCTGTCACCGACAAATCATTCTGCTGTTCGGTGATCAGCGCGACATCTGAAAAATTCGAGTTCACCACCGGGGCCGGTGTCGGACTGGCGGTGAGAGTGGTAAGCAGCGGGCCACTGGGTCCACCAATGCCGGGAGGCGGCTCGTCCACCAGGAGACTGAGTCCACGCAAGAGCCCGCCACCTTCCGCGCGCGTGATGTCGGTTCTGGCAATGCGCGGGAGCAGGGAGCCATCTGTGTCTTGGATTCGACTGGCTGGCGATATCCACGACAACCACCCGTTGCGTCGCAGTACATCGATCGCTGCGGAGATAGATTACCACTTAACCAAACGCTCGTCGCCGCAATCGTCTGCCCGGGCCCTTGGTTGCGACAGGTCGCGGCGGCTTCTTACTGTTCTGGGTCGCGCGATGGGGGGCCGCTTGGGGTTTGCAATCGGCCGGCGCAACCATGTTTATCGCGTCGAGTACAGCTCTGAAATGTATAGACCGGGCGCTTCCATGTTGTCAGGGGAATGCTGGGACCGCAGAAGTGACCCACAGGCGACAGCGCTGTCGACATAACGGCGCTTCGGATGCTACCGCTCGGCCGATTTACTTGATTTAACAAGGTCGCTGGATGGCGTTCGTATTGCCCTATTCGCTTTGGTCAGAAGGAGACGACGACAAATGAACAGAGCAAGCACGAAAGTAATTCTCCTCGTTGGTCTTGCATTTCTGGGTGCGATGGCCCAACGCGCCATGGCCGACGAGTGGAATCAGAAGACCATCTTCACCTTCAGCGGCCCGGTTGAAATTCCGGGCCAGGTTCTGCCAGGAGGAACTTATGTATTCAAGCTGGCGGATTCTTCGTCCAACCGCAACATCGTCCAGGTGTTCAGCCAGGACGAAAAACATCTCTTCGGAACCTTCCTCGCCATCCCAGACCATCGCCTGGCACCCGCCGGAAGGCCGATCATCACGTTCGACGAAACCCCCGCCGGCTCTCCAGAGGCTGTGAGGGCGTGGTTCTATCCGGGCGACAACTACGGGCATCAATTTGTGTATCCGAAGCCGAAGGCAGCAGAGTTGGCGAAGGCTAATAACACTCCCGTACCATCCATGCCCGCCGAGTTCGCCGCGAACACCACGGAACCCGCCGCCAGCATGAAAGCGCCTCAGGTGGTGGCCATGAGCCAGGCTCCGCTGAAAGCGCAAAAGCCAAATGAAGAGGAAGTTGAGATTGCAGAGGTGTTTGTTGCAGCAGATCCAGCGCAACTTCCGGCAACCCTGCCGACCACTGCCAGCCCTGTGCCACTAATCGGGCTTATCGGTCTATTCTCACTCGCAGCGTCCCTCGGCCTGCGATTTGCAGTAAAGGAGCTTTAAAATGCCAACTACTGAAGACAAACTTGCGGCGCGCCGCCAGGCCAGCAATGCGGCTCCCAGCGATCTCGGCTCAGAAGCCGTCAAAAACATCAGCGGCGCCCTGAATGTGCTGCTAGCCGATGTGTTCGCTCTTTATCTAAAGACCAAGAACTTCCATTGGCACATGAGCGGACCGCACTTTCGCGACTACCATCTCTTGCTCGATGAGCAAGCCGACCAGATCTTTGCGATGACCGATGACATTGCCGAACGCGTGCGCAAGATCGGCGGCGGCACACTGCGATCGATCGGTCACGTGGCGCGCTTGCAACGCATCAGCGATAACGAGGCGGACTATGTCGATGCGCCCGACATGCTCGCCGAATTGCGCGAAGACAACCGGGCGATGCTTGCCAACATGCGCGAAGTTCATGACCTGTGCGATGAGGAGAATGATGTCGCTACGGCGAGCCTGTTGGAGGTATGGATCGACCAGACGGAGCGGCGCATCTGGTTCCTGTTCGAAGTCGGACGGACGAGATAGATTCGGGATCGCGCCGTCGTACACTTGTCGCAGGTTTGCCATCGCCCTCGAGTAGGACCGATTCAAACCCGCGACACTTCGTTCCGCGTCAAGGCAATCTGCGAGCTGACTCCATTCGGGTTTGCCCTGAGCCATCAGATCGGGGTCAGCGCGATGTAGGTACCTCTGAGCTGACGGTGGGTCGACACTAGAGTCGATCCTCGGCCGCTTGATATCCATTGGTGAACATTTCGATGCATCGTACAAGCGGCTTCGATGCTTAGTCTTGACATCGGCGGGCTGCTTTGGAATAGAATGTGCAGGGTGCTCCGGGTCTCAGCAGGTGTACCGCTGCGGATTTATGTATACACGCCCAGCAATCGCCGCTATGATCGTTAGCGCGTTGGCAGTCGTCGCGTTGGCGGAGCCTGCCCGTCCATTTCTCAGTCCAACGAATATTTTCGCTCCAGCATCCACGCCGGCCCAGTCGATCCTTGATTTGTCTATGTTGGTCCTTGCGGTTACTGCAGCGATCTTCACTGTCGTCGGCCTTTTGCTTGTTTATGCGGTCATCAAGTTCAGAAAGAGGAGAGAGCACGAGGGGAGAGAACCCGCGCAAGTTTACGGAAGCACTCAACTGGAACTTGCGTGGACCGTTATTCCGGTCCTCATTGTTGTGATCCTGTTCCTGGCGGCAGCGCGGGTAATCGTAACCATTCAGAACGCCGCGCAACCCAGTAATGCTGTTGAAGTGACGGTCATTGGGCACCAGTTCTGGTGGGAGTATCGCTATCCGTCGCTGAACGTGGTAACCGCGAATGAACTCCACATTCCGGTGAGCGATCCGGCGAATCCGACTCCGACGTTTCTTACCTTGCTCTCCGCGGACACCGACCATAGCTTCTGGGTGCCCCGCCTGGCCGGCAAAACGGACCTAATACCGAACCACCCCAATCACACATGGGTGGACCCGCACGAGACTGGGTTGTACCTGGGACAGTGCGCACAATACTGTGGAACGCAACATGCCCTGATGCTTCTGCGCGTGTACGTGGATTCGCGCGAGGACTTCGACCGCTGGATTCAAGAACAGAGACGGCCGGCGCAAGTCACCGCAACCCCATCCGAAGGGCAGAAGATCTTCGAAACAACTGCTTGCGTGAACTGCCACACAATTTCTGGGACGCCGGCCCATGGCACTTTCGGGCCGGATCTCACACATCTCATGAGCCGGCAAACCATAGCTTCGGGAGCCGCGAACAACACAATCGGAAACCTCATCGCGTGGATCGACAAGCCCGATGCCTTCAAACCCGGTTGCAAAATGCCGTCGATGGGTTTGAGCGTCGAGCAATCGGCCGCAGTAGCGGCGTATTTGACAACGCTTCACTAGGAAACCAATGTCGACTGAATCGATCGCTTGGCCCATCTCCGAAACATCGGCGCGGCGCCCTTTTGTAGAGCAACTTCATGAATGGGTCACCACCGTCGATCACAAACGGCTGGGCATCCTGTACATAGTTTATGCATTGGTGTTTCTCGTAGTCGGGGGCCTAGAGGCAACTATCATGCGGATCCAACTCATCCGCCCGTTAAACGATTTTGTCTCGCCTCAGGTATTCAACCGAATGTTCACCATGCATGGCACCACCATGATTTTCTTCGTGGCCATGCCGATCGTCTTCGGATTCGCGAATTATCTGATCCCCCTGATGATTGGTGCTCGCGACATGGCGTTTCCCCGTCTGAACGCCTTTAGCTTCTGGATGACAGCTTTCGGTGGATTGCTTCTCTACTTCAGCTTTGTCGGCGGCGACGGACTCTACGGCGCCGGCAACGCGCCGGACGTGGGATGGTTCGCCTACGCGCCCTTGACCGCGAAGACGTTTTCGCCCGGACATAGCACGGACTTCTGGACCCTTTCGCTGCTGATTTCAGGCATCGGCAGCGTAGGAACCGCGATAAACATCATTGCGACAATTCTTTGCATGCGCTGCCCGGGAATGGTGCTAGGCAAGATGCCACTGTTTGCGTGGCTGAATATAACGATGGCGGGCCTGGTAATTCTCGCTGTCAGTCCGCTGACGGCAGCGCAAGTCATGTTGCTGATCGACCGGTATCTCGGGGGACATTTCTTCGACACCCAAGCCGGTGGCTCGGCCGCCATGTGGATGCACTTCTTTTGGGTTTTTGGCCACCCGGAAGTCTACGTCCTTGTCATTCCCGCTTTTTCATTCGTGTCCGAAATCATTCCCGTCTTCTCCCGCAAGGCGATCTTTGGCTACCCGATCATGGTGGCGGCGACGGTCTGCATCGGATTTATCTCGATGAGCGTTTGGGCCCACCACATGTTCACGATAGGCATGAGCGCCGCCGGAAACACATTTTTTGTGCTGTCCACCATGGCCATTGCCGTTCCAACAGGAATCAAGATTTTCAACTGGCTTGCCACCATGTGGGGTGGCCAAATCCACTTCAGAACGCCGATGCTGTTTTGCGTCGCGTTCCTGTTTCAGTTTCTCATCGCCGGCTTGACCGGCGTCATGCTAGCTGCCGCCCCCTTCAATTGGCAGCTCACCGGATCGTACTTCGTCATCGCGCATTTCCACTACGTGATCGTGGGCGGCATCCTCTTTGCGCTCTTTGGAGCCTTCTATTATTGGTTCCCGAAGATGTCTGGAAGAATGTATAACGAGAAGTTCGGGAAACTGCACTTTTGGCTCTTCCTCATCGGCTTCCATCTGACATTCGATTTCATGCACATTCCCGGAATTCTCGGAATGCCTCGCAGAATCTATACCTACGAGCCGGGGCGCGGCTGGGACATCTGGAATCTCATCGTGACGATCGGCGTATTCTTCCAGGCGGCCGGTGTTTTGGTGTTTGTCGCGAACCTGCTTTGGTCCTATTTCCGCGGTGAACTTGCCGGGAACGATCCCTGGGATGCATGGACGCTGGAATGGTCCATTCCTTCACCCCCGCCGGCGTACAACTTTGCAGCCATTCCCGAGGTCAGAAGCCGCCGCCCGCTGTGGGACCTGAAGCATCCGGAAGATCCTGATTGGCATTACGAGTAGGGGGAGATCTCTATGAGTACTCCGTCCGCATCCATCCTCGAACCATCCATCCAGTGGAATCCTCCGGCGCGGGGCCCCGTTGCGATGTACTGCCTGATTGCGGCCGAGACCGCGATTTTCACCATCTTCGTTGTCGCTTACATCTTTTACATTGGCAAGAGTGTTACCGGGCCGCAGCCGCAAGATGTACTCCGAGTTCCGATATTCTTCACCATCTGTCTGCTTTCAAGCAGCCTGACGATACACTTTGCCTCGAAGTCGCTCAAAGGCGGAAAAGTACGTTCTTTTGGCCTCTGGTGGCTTTCGACGTTTGTTCTCGGAGCTCTCTTCCTGTACGGCACGGCTCGCGAGTGGTACCACTTAATCTATGACGAAGGCTTGACCATCCAAACCAACTTGTTCGGCACAACCTACTACTCATTAGTCGGTCTGCACGCCTTTCACGTAACGGTCGGCTTGCTTGCACTTGCCACGGTATCGCTTTTCACACTTTTTGGATATTTAAGACAGGAGCATGCTGAGCGCGTCGAAGTCTTGTCGCTGTATTGGCACTTCGTGGATGCCGTTTGGGTGGTGGTCTTCACCGTCGTGTACATTGTCGGACGCTGAGGAAGGAAAGAGAATGGCTGTCGAATTGGTGAACCAGACAAGCGAAAAAACTTCGGACACGATCGAGATGCCGGCGCCAACCGCGTGGCCGATTGCATTTGCGTTTGGAATCACATTGCTGTTCGCGGGATTAGTCACCAGCGAGGCCGTCAGCATTCTGGGAGCGATCATCGCCATCGCAGGCGCCGTTGGCTGGTTTCGCGATGTTCTGCCGCATGAAGCACGTGAATTGGTGCCAGTGGTGTCGCAAGCGGTGGAGATCAGGACCACAAGACGTGAAGTTGCCCACGTAGGAATCACACGCGAATTGCGGCGCGCCTACCTGCCGCTCGAGATCTATCCGATTTCGGCCGGGATCAAAGGCGGTCTGGCGGGAAGCGTGGCCATGGCTATCGTGGCGATGCTCTTTGGCCTTCTGAGCCACACCAGCATCTGGTATCCGATCAATCTGTTGGCTGCCGGCTTCTTCCGTTCCGCCGCAACCAGCACCACAGCTGAACTCGCCGCGTTTCATTTGCAAGTGTTCCTCATAGCCATTCCGATTCACCTGATCACCTCGCTGCTGGTGGGGTTGCTGTACGGCGCGATGCTGCCGATGCTCCCGCGGCGGCCGGTTCTGCTGGGAGGATTCATCGCTCCTGTTCTATGGTCCGGACTGATCCACAGCATTCTCGGCGTCGTGAATCCGGTGATGAACCAGCGCATCGATTGGGGCTGGTTTGTGGCGTCGCAGTTCGCGTTTGGGATTGTCGCGGGCGTCGTCGTTTCCTGGCAGGCACGCATACGCACACTACAGCAGCTGCCGCTCTCAGTCCGCTCGGGCATGGAGGCGTCCGGTATGAAAGACGAGGAATGATGAAACGGAGGGCGATATTTCTAGCGGCAGCGCTCGCGGTCACAACCGCTTGTAAGGATCGCAAACCGGTAGATCCGGAAGTGATCGCGCCGAACAAGATAACGGACTTCAGTGTTCTATACGCACGCAATTGTGCCGGATGTCATGGATCGGACGGAAGGGGCGGCGCGGCGATCGCACTTGGCGATCCGGTTTACCTCGCCATTGCTGACGATTCGACGATTCGTCGAGTAACGGCTGACGGAGTCAAGGGAACCTCTATGCCGGCATTTGCGCAACATTCCGGCGGAATGCTGACTGACGACCAAATCAACGTTATCCTACACGGAATTCGAACCCGGTGGTCTAAACCCGATGCGTTGGGCGGGTCCGTTGCTCCGCCCTATGCGGCACCGAGTCCCGGTGATCCCAAGCGCGGAGCGTCCGCGTATGGCGTTTACTGTTCGTCGTGTCACGGAGCAGACGGCCATGGAGGCAAGCGGGGGAGCTCCATCGTGGATGGCTCGTTTCTCGCATTGGTGAGCGATCAATACCTGCGCACAATCGTAATCGCCGGACGTCCCGAGTTGGGCGATCCCGATTGGCGCGGCGACGTACCCGGCAAGCCCATGTCGCCGGACGATGTCTCTGATGTAGTGGCTTGGCTGGCCGCGCAGCGTCCACAGCCTTTTTCAAATGCCTTGCAATTGCGAGGAGGAATTCGATGACGCCAACGAATGAAGTCTCAAGACGCGGAATGTTGGTTAAGCTTGGACTTCTCTTTAATGGAGCCGTGGGCGTGCTCCTCGCGCTGCCAATAGTGGGTTATATTCTTGGGCCCGTGACTCGAGCCCGGAAGACAGGCGACGATTCCTGGCTCGTGCTCGGTCCGCTCGCTCAGTTTCCAGAGGGCGAAACACGCCTGGCAACTTACCGAAACCCGATCTCCGAGCCATCGGATGGCCAGACCGCGGACATTCCCTGCTGGGTGCGCCACGTGGCTGGCGAAACGTTCCAGGTTTTCGCGATCAATTGCGCGCATCTAGGCTGCCCCGTCCGTTGGTTTCCGCAATCCGGTTTGTTCATGTGTCCCTGCCACGGTGGGGTCTATTATGAGGACGGTTCGCGCGCCTCCGGACCTCCCGAGCGTGGCCTGTTCCAATATCGCTACAAAGTGGAGCAGGGCAGTCTGCACATCCAGGCGGGCGACATGCCGACCACCGGCGCTCCCAACGCGCGCCTGATCAACATCTCCCTCGGAAAACCGCCATGCGCTTGATCAAGACAATTGGCAACTGGTTCGAACAGCGGCTTCAGCTCGCTCCGCCGATCCGCGAGACCATGCAGCACCCGGTGCCGCGAGAATCAGCGAGCTGGTTTTACGTCTTCGGCAGCGCCGCGCTCACTGTGTTCATCCTTCAGCTTGTCACTGGCATTCTCCTCGCCCTTCTTTATGTACCCTCCGGCGCAGAAGCATGGAACAGTCTGCAGACTCTCAATCACCAGGTCACGCTGGGTTGGTTCATTCGGGCTTTGCACGGTTGGGGCTCCAATTTCATGCTCGCGCTGGTCCTCATCCACATGGTTCAAGTGTTCCTCTTCGGAGCCTACAAATTCCCGCGAGAGCTGACCTGGATTGTGGGCGTTCTTTTGCTCTTGTTGACACTCGGAATGGCCTTCACCGGCCAGGTACTCCGATTCGATCAGGACGCCTACTGGGGCCTCGGAATCGGGGCGTCCATTTCGAGCCGTGTACCTGTTCTCGGGCCGTGGATTGTGAAGCTGTTGTTGGGCGGTCCCATCATAGCCGGCGCTACGCTTTCACGCTTCTTCGCCTTGCACGTGTTCGTGATTCCGGGATCGTTGCTCGCTTTCGTTGGCCTCCATTTGCTTCTGGTGTTGAAACTTGGAATCAACGAATGGCCCATGCCGGGGCGCATAGTCCGGCGCGCGACTTACATAAAGGAGTATCACGAACTGCTCCGCAAAGATGGCGTTCCGTTTGTGCCCGGCGCGATAGCCAAGGACATGTTCTTCACGGGATTTGTCCTTCTCGCGGTCGCTGCCTGCGCCTTGTATTTTGGCCCATTCGGACCGAGCGGCCAGCCCGATCCTACAATTATTCAAACCGTTCCCAGGCCGGATTACTTCTTCCTGTGGCTCTATGCAGTGCTGTCATTGCTTCCGCCGTCGATGGAGACCCCGGCGTTACTGATCGGACCGGTGATCGCGCTGGGCATTCTGGTGGCGCTCCCGTTCTTCTCAGGGGAAGGGGAGAAAAGCTGGAAACGCCGCCCTATCGCTGTTCTCACGATTCTGCTGGTTGCGGTCGGGCTTGGCACTTTTACGCATCTGGCCGGCTATACGCCGTGGAGTCCGGTGATGGATGCGTGGAGCGGCGAACCGATTCCCACTCCATACCTGAAAGGGCGCACGGCCCTGGAGCGTCAAGGGGCGCTAGTTTTTCAAGCCAAGCAGTGCCGCAATTGCCACGCCCTGGGCGGGTCGGGGGGAAAGCGCGGGCCCGAACTGGATCGCGTGGCGGTGGAGCTTACCGAGGATCAGTTAATCCGCCAGGTGATTCAGGGTGGCGGCAACATGCCCGCTTACGGAAAGAACCTGAATCCCGCGGAGACCACTGCCTTGGTTGCCTTTCTCGACACGCTACACCCGGCCGGACTGGCGCGCGCGCATGACGCTTCCCGAACTGAAGCACGCCCGTAGAGCAGGTATGTGGCGGCTCACATTTTTGATCACCGGGCTGATTGCAACGTGGGTCGCGGTCGGATCGCCACTGGCCGCTTGGGATCATCAACTGCTCACAGCCCACATGGCGCAGCACCTGTTATTGATGACGGTCGCAGCGCCGCTGATTTTGATGGGATTGCCCGCCCGCGCCCTGCCAGTTGGATTTGTTCATCCAGTGATTTCCTGGCTCGCCGGCACCACAGCCGTAATCGCTTGGCATGTTCCGGCGCTGTTCGAAATGGGCATGCATTCGGCGGCAGGGCATGCATTCGAACATGCCACCTTTCTCATCGCCGGCCTTCTCTTTTGGTGGCCTGTAATCCAGCCGAAAGGGTTTCCGCAGTGGGGCATTCCGGTCTACCTTTTTCTGGCGACGCTACCGTGTGACGCACTTTCAGCGTTTCTTACGTTCTGCGGCCGCGTTGTCTACCCGCACTATTTGTCCAGCCCCCGGTTGTTCGATATTTCACCGCTCGGAGACCAGGAGTTTGCGGGTGCGTTGATGTGGGTTTGGGTGACGTTTGCCTATTTGGCTCCTGCAGCCTCGGTCACAATCAGGTTGCTCTCGCCCGCGCGGCGTGAGCTAAAAGCGGAGTTCATCTGAATATATGGCAACACTGTGCGCCCTTCGCTTTAAAATCCAAAAAGCCGCCTAGGCGTCGCGGAGTGGCGCTATTTCGACGCACTTCGAGGGACCGCGAAACAAGTCTTTTTAGATCAGAGTCGAGACCATTGGCGGCTCACTTGCACCGTGTGGGTCCATGACGGGGGCGCACGATGCCGATCGCTAGTGATGCGATTCCTTTGCGACAATTTGGTCGCCACGACGTCAAGATCTCAGCGATAGGGTTCGGCGGCCATCATTTGGGCGATGCACCGGACGTCAACACTGCGATGCGCCTGGTTCGGCAGGCTGTGGATGGCGGCATCACATTCTTCGACAATTGCTGGGAATATCATCGGGGCAAAACCGAAGTCTGGATGGGCGACGGTTTAGCGGGCCTGCGCGATCGCGTGTTCCTGATGACCAAGGTCTGTACGCATGGACGCGACAAGGCCCTTGCGCTGCGGATGCTCGAGGAATCGTTGCATCGGTTCCGAACCGATCATCTGGATCTTTGGCAGATCCACGGCGTGTGCTTTGACAACGATCCGGAGTTGTTCATCCGGAAAAATGGCGCCGCAGAGGCGTTAGAGCAGGCCAAAAGAGAAGGGAAGGTACGGTTTGTCGGATTCACTGGACACAAGGACCCATCCATTCACCTGAAGATGCTGGCCACGGGCTTTCCATTTGACTCCGTGCAGATGCCACTCAACGCGTTTGACGCAAACTACCATAGCTTCGAACAACAAGTACTGCCAGAATTGAATCGCCGGGGAATCGCCGCCCTCGGGATGAAGCCCATTTGCGGCCATGGCGAGCCGGTACAAAAAGGCGTGCTCACTGGCGAGGAAGCCCTGAGATACGCGATGAGCCTGCCGGTGACTACCACCATTACCGGGATTGATAAGTCCGAAGCGCTGCAGCAGGCGCTTAAAGTAGCTCGAGGTTTCCAGCCCCTCGATCCTGCGGCGATGCAGTCTCTGCGCGACCGTTGCCGCATGTACGCGGGTGATGGCCGATTCGAGCTGTACAAACTGTCCCTTCGGTTCGACAACCCCGAAGTGCGCCTCGCTCACGGCTTTCCTCTCGATACGCAGCAGGTGGAGGTGCGCGAAATGATCAACATGGCAGACAACAGCGGCCATCCGTTCCCTCCGACTAAATAATATGCCGCCTATATTTGATGTAACGAGAAGAACCTTTGTCGAGACCTTTATGCTCGGGGCCGCGGCCCTCGCGGCCCAGGGCCAATCCAGCGCCGAAATACCCAAGCGCCCGCTCGGCCGCACCGGTTTGCAAGTCTCCGCGCTGGGTATCGGCGGATACCACCTGGGCTCCGCGAACAGCGACGCCGAAGCCACCCAAATTGTAAATGAGGCTTTAGACGCCGGCATGAATTTCTTCGACAACGCTTGGGAATACCATCAAGGCCTGAGCGAGGAGCGGCTGGGTCGAGCGCTCAAGGGTAAGCGGGACAGGGCCGTCGTGATGACGAAGGTCTGCACACATGGACGTGACAAGAATGTCGCCATGCGCCAGCTGGAAGAATCGCTCACCCGCTTGCAGACCGATCATCTGGATGTATGGCAGATCCACGAAGTGATCTACGAGACCGATCCGGATTTGATTTTTGCTCCCAATGGCGCGGCGGAGGCTCTGCTAGCAGCGTGAGGTGAAACTGGCTGTTTTCACTGCGCGACGGTAATCATCTGAGCCGGGTCGGCAAGAGTCATTAAGTCGCCGAACCTTGTGACGAGTGTCGCTGGCGTAGACCAGCCGCGGATAGAGGCGAGCACGGCCGAAAAAATGGCAGCCCGTGTACTCGCCAGGCCACGCGGCGTGCCTTTTCCGAACAGTTGTCGCATTAACAATCCAAGATTGGCCGCGCCCGAGTGCACCACCAAGCGCTTGAGAATGTTTTCCCGGCCGCGCAAATGTAGGCGACGCATCCCGCCCCGATCATACAAGTGTTGATTCCATCGCTCCAGCTTCTCGCCGCGCTGGCGTAACAGCCGGAGGCCTCGCTCTCCACGAATGCGCCGTCGATTCGCATACACCGCTTGTTGTTCCCGCTGTTGCCCTCCCCACTGTTGCGGTCCGCGATTGGGTTCCGAGCAGTACGTGCGCAAGCCCCACTCGGTGAGTTCGTTTACCAGCGCGCGACTGTGATAACCCTTGTCGGTGACCACTTCGCGCGGCCCGTCCGTGCTGACCTGCTTCACAACATCATCGCCGTTGGCATCCGCCACCACACTCGTGATGCGCTCGCCTGCTTCGGCTACCGTTTCGGGAATCGTTGCCGTGTCTCCAACGTCTGCCCCGTGCAGCGTTACGGCGACAATCGCCCCGGTCTCCATGTCTACCGCGTGCTCGGCCTTGTGAGCCAGATGCGTGCGTCCATCCTTCATCTTGGTGATGCGCGCATCGGGATCGTGCGGATGCGTCCAGTCATCGTTGGAACCCTTCTTGGGCCGCTTGCGATCCAACTTCGCCAACTGCTCACGCGTGGGAGTTTCGATGCCGCTTTCTTTGGCCAGCCGCACCAGAAACTCCTCGTAGCGCTCTCCGGTGTCGCGCCGCACAATCGACCGTAGCGCCGCATTGGCTTCCAGAGTCGTCGCGTCTACCCCGATCGTCGTCCCCTTCAGCAGCTTCTTTTCGGCCAACACCTGCAGCACCCACTGGAACACCGCCTGATGCGTGTCCACATCCATCAGCCGCCGGGTGCGCGAGATCGTCGAATGATCCGGCACGCTTTCGTCCAGCGCGATCCTCACGAACGATCGAATCGACAGACTATCGCTGGCCCGCCATGCGATTCCGCGCTCCGAATCGATCCCTTCAAAATAGCCCACCATCAACAGCCGGAAATAGATTCCCGGCGACAAGCCCGGCCGGCCCACCTCACCGGCGTAGAAATCCTCGCAAATCGTTTCGACGTACTCGTCGAACTTCTTCTCATCCAGAATCTGATTCAGCCGTTGGTAAAACGGATGGCTTGCCCCTATCGGCAGCGCCGCAGTCGGTGTCCACAACCTCTCTTGCCGAACGCGCTTCTTTCGTCGTCCCATCGCCATGTTTGGAAGACGATCAAACTACGTCCAAGGTCACACAGGCAACGGCGTTTCACCACGCGCTGCTAGAGGCCAAGCGGCAAGGCAAGGTGCGGTTTGTCGGATTCACAGGACATAAAGATCCTTCCATTCATTTGAAGATGCTTTCCCACAACTGAAGATGCTTTCCCACAACTTCCCGTTCGACACCGTGCAGATGCCGCTCAATTGCCTGGCCGCGACTTTTCGTAGCTTCGAGACCAATGTGCTGCCAGAGGTGAACCGGCGCGGCATCGCGGCTTTGGGCATGAAAAGCCTGGGCGGCAGCGGCGAACTGGTGCGCGAGGGCGCCGTAATCGTGACGATGGGGCTGCGCTATGCCATGAGCCTGCCGGTTGCGGTGACCATCAGCGGCATCGATTCTCTAAGCGTGCTCCACCAGAATCTCGAGGTCGCGCGCGGCTTTCAACCTTTCACTGCCGCCGAAATGCAAACCATCCGCGACGCGTCCCGAGCTGGCGCCGCGGACGGTCACATGGAACTGTTTAAGACAACCAAGATATACGACGGAGACCTGGGGCGCGAGATGCACGGCTTTCCATCGAGCGCGGAACTTCCGGTGTAGAGGAAAAATCATGAAGGCAAGACCGTTGGTATATATATTGTCTTTAATCGGGATCGCCGCTGCGCTCGGAAATCCGCGGGAGCCGGCAAGTGAATATGTCGCGCCGTCGGAAGCCGTTCCAAGGGGCAAAGCCCCAAGATGCAAGTGGAGTTGCTCGATCCGGGAGAAGCGACCAAACAATATGCGGTTATTTTCTATCAGGGAGACGAGGCTTTCTCCGGGCTACTAGAGTTTGCGGAAAAATATCACATCCCGAGTGCGCATTTCACCGCTATTGGAGCACTGAATAAAGCGACGCTGGGATGGTTCGATCCCCAGCGCAAAATGTACAAGAAAATTCCCGTCAACGGCCAGCACGAAGTGATTGGGATGAGCGGTGATATTGCGCTTTACGAAGGAAGCCCGTAGTTCATACACATATGGTGGTGGGCAGTCCGGATGGAACAACGCTTGCCGGGCACGTTCTGGATGCCTACGTATCCCCGACGCTGGAAGTAATGGTGACCGTGGATCCAATAACCATGAAGAAGCGATTTGATCCAGCAACAGATCTGACCCTGATTGACCCCAGTTTAAAGTAAAGGCTTCAGTGCCCGGTCCGGCGACGTTTCGGGAAGGGCGGTCCGTTGTGCGAGACACATGTATCTTCAGACCTGGCGGATTGACCTTTGACCCCCAACCCCGCCACATCTATAAGGATGTCTCCATTTTCCATTTGACTGCCAGTCAAGCTTCCGCGCCAGAGTCGGCCAGTCTTCGCGCATTAGCATGCCCCATTACCTCGGAATCGATCGCGGCATACGGATTGCAGGGAGGTGTGGTTCGAGTTAGCATCGTCTGGAGGTGGCTGTGGTAAATGAACAGTTACGATCGACCGGAATCGGCATTGTTGGTGACGTTCCGTGGGGAACCCACTTTTTCCTTTTCCATGAAACGAAAGAAGACCTGATCGATGCCTGTATTCCGTATTTTCGAGCAGGCCTTGAGAGCGGGGAATCGTGCCTCTGGGTAATCCACGATCCACTTACCGAAGAAGAAGTTCGCTATTGCTTGAGAGATGCGATTCCAGGCTTCGACGGCTACTTTGAGAGCCGAAGCATCGAAATCCTACGGGGCCGCGAATGGTATATGGCGGGCGACGAGCTGGACCTGGAAAGAGTTACCAGAGGTTGGAAACAAAAGAGGGAGCATGCTCTGAACAGCGGCTACGCCGGGTTGAGGCTCAGTGCCGATACCGCGTGGCTGGACAAGCGGGATTGGAAGGACTTCTGTGAATACGAGAAAGAGGTGAACGACTCCATCCTCGACACACCAATGCTGGCCCTATGCACGTACCCGCTTCCTGGAAGCGCCGCGGCGGAGATTCTGGATGTAGCGCGCACGCATCAGTTCGCCATCGCACGCCGGAATAAAGGATGGGAAGTCGTGGAGACTTCCGAACTCAAGCAGGCCAAAGCCGAAATCCTAAGGCTCAACAATGATTTGGAACGCCGCGTCTTTGAGCGGACCAGACAGTTGACAGCTGCCAATGAGGAACTCCGTAAGCAAATGAGTGAGCGGGAGCGCGCTGAGGATGCGCTCCGAACCGCGCAGGCCGAACTGGCCCGGGTTACACGTGTGACAGGGATGGGTCAATTGGCGGCCTCGATCGCCCACGAAGTCACGCAGCCCCTGACCGGCATCGTAACGAATGGGAATACCTGTTTGCATTGGCTTGCGAGCACCCCACCGAATATCGAGAAAGCGCGGGCTTCAGTGGAGCGTATCGTTCGCGACAGCAATCGAGCGAGTGAAGTGATTCATAATCTCCGCACGCTGGTGAAGAAAGCGCCGCCCCGCCACGAGCCGATCCCCCTGAATGAGCTGATTTATCGGACGCTGACACTTGCGAACTGGGAACTGACACAGTCTCAAGTAGAGGTGCAAACCGAGTTAGCTCTCGACTTGCCGGATGTGCTGGGCGACCGGGTGCAGTTGCAACAAGTGCTCTTGAATCTGATTCTCAACGCGGTTGAAGCCATGGGCCCAATCGCCGGCCGGGGCCGCGTTCTGACCATTCGATCCGAACGGCGGGAAACCCCGCAAACCGCCGCAATCGTCGTGCGAGATACTGGCGTCGGACTTGATTCCACAACGTCGGAGCGCCTGTTCGATGCATTCTTTTCGACCAAGCCGGAGGGAATGGGCATGGGCCTATCGATTTGCCGGACCATTATTTCGGCACACGGTGGGCGCTTATCGTACGCAAATAATGCGGGCGCAAATAATGAAGACCATGGCGCTACCTTCGAATTTACGCTGCCTGCGTATGCAGAGGCGCCGGAGAACGTCGAAATAGCGACGGCGTGACGCCCGGGCGACACACGGAGTACTTACGAACGAGACCATTTTCCTAATCGACGACGACATATCGGTCCGGGAAGGGCTGGCTGGCCTGATCGAATCGCTCGGCTTGCCCGTGCGGGCATTCGGGTCTGCGAGGGAATTTCTTGCCCTGAAGCCGATAGAGGCGGAGGGCTGCTTGGTGCTGGATGTGGAGATGCCCGAAATGAACGGATTGGATTTGCAGCGCGAGATGAATGGCGCTGGCATTTCTCTGCCGGTCATTTTTCTTACCGCCCACGGCGACATTCCCATGACCGTGCATGCCCTGAAGGCCGGGGCGGTTCATTTCCTTACCAAGCCGGTAAAAGAAGACGAGTTGATGAACGCAATCCGGCAGGCTTTGGAAAACGATCGAAAAAGACGTTCTGAACGCGCGGAAATCCGAAAACTTCGTGCGTGCTTCGATGCGTTGGCGCCCGTGAGCGCCAAGTGATGCAGCTCGTAGTTTCTGGATGGCTCAACAAGCAAATCGCCCATGAGCTCGGGATCAGCGAGCGAACCGTTAAGCTACACCGCGGGCAAGTCATGCGAAAGATGTGCGCTGCATCTCTGGCTGACCTTGTGAAACACGCAGAGAAGCTTGGCCAGCTCCACTCAGGCGCGCGGAGCGGGGATGCGGTATTCCGGGCTTCTTCATCTTCCAGATGAGACTAGTACGCGGGACTGCCAGGCCAGTTTCCAGCACCGTCCGGGTAATGGGGGATTTTCAACCGGAATTGACACAGACTGCAAAATCCCACATCAGGCTGAACCAGGGTCATCCCGATACGGGTTTCCGTGTCATGGTGAAAACCTGAGGCCGGAAACGACAGGCGATGGCACGGACGAGCGAGTACAGAGTGCTATCGAGAAGTTCAACCACGCCGGGCGCGCCGTGACCGAAGGACGATACATATCGCTCAGAAATAGACAGTCGCCCTATCGAAAGTGCCCGGGACCTTGTTCGGCTCTACGAAGGCTCCCGCTGCGGCACTACCAATAGCGCACTAACTTGCCTTCCTCATGCGATCCCGTTTTGCATTTCCTCAGATCAGGGCTTGCTTAGCCGGCGTTTCCGGCAACGGCAACTTCCCAGCGGCGACGGTGCCAAGTATTCAGCATAACCTCGACCTCGTGCTGAAAGACAGCAAGAGGTTCAAGGAGCCGGATGCCAGAAACGGGAGCAAGCATACCTCCAAAGAAGTAGGGAAAGACTGCGCCAGAGGGGGATTCGGCATGCTTTCGATTTGGTTAACATGGGTTGCAGGTTGTGGTGTGTACAATCCATTCCTTGGCACAGGTAAAGGAATAAATGTTTCGCGTAAGGGGTTGCAACTTCGGATGGGTTGCCCGCGTAACCCTTATCGCGGCTCTAATTCCACAGGTCCGGGCCGCGGATGCATGGCCCGCTGTCCACGGAGTAAGAGACTTCCATCACACGGAGTGGAATGGACTAGGCGCAGTCTTCGATATTAAGCAGTCCTCGGAAGGATATCTGTGGCTGACCACATCGAAGGGCGTGCTACGCTTCGACGGAGTTCGGTTCCAGTCCGTGGAGGAAGTCACTCGCGGGGCCGTACACGATAGCGAAATCGATTCCGTCTTCCTATCGTCTAACGGAGGCCTCTGGCTTACGACCGAGGGAGCGGGACTACTTTTTTGGAGAGACGGACGGCTGACTACATTTCCGGATCGGCGGTGTACTCCCGCCCGGAAACAGGGAAAGCTGATTGAGGACCGCGACGGCTCGATATGGGTGCAGGCAACCGCCGGTTTGTTCCATCTGCGCGGACAAGTGTGCCAGCAGGCCGGCGTCGAAAATGGATATCCCGGCGGTTTCCCGGCAGGTATCTTGCTGGACAGCGATGGAACTTTGTGGGTGAAGACCCGGACCGGCCCTCTTTTGTTTCTACCGCACGGCCAATCCAAATTCCGAGTGAACAAATATGGGGCCGGATTATCGACGAATTATGCCTATCTCCATGAGGGGCCCGATGGCGGGATCTGGCTTTCGGACGATCAAGGTCTGCGCCGGGTGGCGAGCAGGTTGAGCCTTCCCGCATTCTCGCCGCCACCAACGGATCACAAAGAGAACCCCCAATTCGGTGACTTCGCCTTCGCTCCCGATGGTTCGCTGTGGGCGGTAACAGACAAAGGGGTGCAAAGGTTCGACCATGTGGAGCGATGGCCGTCGCCGGTAGCATGGACCGCAGCTCCGGGCGAGAGCATCACCCCTGAGCAAGGACTCAGTTCTGACGCCGTTTGGAAAATACTGATCGATCGAGAAGGCGTGTGGCTAGCGACGAATTCCGGTCTAGACGCGCTGCGGCGGACTGCTCTCACTGTGGTGCCGCTTCCACCGGCGCAAGAGCACGAGTTTAGCGTCGCCGCGGGAGATCGGGGTTCGGTGTGGACTGGCAATAGCAGCCTGCCGCTCACGCATGTCGCTGCCGATGGCTCCCCGACGAGCTTCCCCGAAACCCGGCAGACCATCAGCGTTCGGCGCGATCACAATGGAACGATCTGGTCGGCCGGCGCGGGCAAGTTCCACCTTTGGCGGTCCTCCGGCAACGGATTCTCGCCGCTCGATTACCCGCAAGAAAACCTGGACCCCGTGGTGTTCGTCGCGACGGATCGGAATAACGACCCCTGGATTACCGTTTTGAGCGGCCGAGCTTATCGTCTATCCGGCGGAGCGTGGAGCGACGAGACCCAAACCCTCGGCAAGAAACCAGGAGTGCTCGGAGCGATGGTGGATGACACGGCGGGAAACATGTGGTTTGCCTTTTCCAACAAGGTGGTCCAGTGGGATGGGTCGAACTACCATAGATTTTCCTTCCCCGATGGCCAGAGAGGCGTCTCGGAGAATACGATGTCGGTCCGGGGCGGCCACGTCTGGTTGGCGGGAGCGCGCGGGGTGCAACTTTTCACCGAGGGCCGGTTTTATTTGATGCGATGGAAAGATCAAAATCAGCCGGGCAGAATCTCCGGCATCGTGGAAACGGAGACGGGCGATCTTTGGATGAACGGATTCTCAGGCATCACCCGTGTTCCTGCGCCCGAGCTGAAAAAGTGGCTGCGCGATCCAAGTTTGGAAGTTTCCGGAGAGCGCCTTGATGAATTGGATGGTCTGCCCGGGCTTTCCGGAGAAACGCTGCCGGAGCCATCGCTGGTGGAAGCTCCCGACGGAAAATTATGGTTTGCTACAACCAAGGGTATTGCGTGGCTGGATCCCGCGGTCTTCGATAAAAATCGGAACCGCGTGCCGCCGCCAGTAATCATCTCCGCGGTCGTTTCGAACGGAAAGACGTACGCGGGCTCAAGCACCGTAGCTCTTCCCGCGCGCACCGAGAATCTGGAGATCGACTATACCGCCCTCAGTCTTGCCATCCCCGAGCGCGTGCTCTTCCGCTATAAGCTGGATGGCGTCGATCGCGAATGGCAAAATGCCGGGACACGCCGTGAGGCGTACTACACCAAGCTTCGGCCGGGTCCGTACAAGTTCCACGTAACGGCCTGCAACAACGACGGCGTTTGGAACGAAGCAGGCGCAACACTGGGTCTCAATGTTGCTCCGGCCTGGTTCCAAACGAGTTGGTTTCTGCTGTTTTGCGTGGCCTGCGGCGCTTTCCTGGTCGCCGCCATCTACCGGCTCCGAGTGGAACAGATTGCGGCGCACATTAACGCGCGCTTCGACGAGCGTCTGGCCGAGCGCACCCGTATCGCCCAGGAGTTGCACGACACGCTTTTGCAGGGCTTTCTCAGCGCTTCCATGCAGGTGCATGTCGCAACCGACCGCTTGCCCGCGGATTCCCAAGTGAAGCCGATGTTGACGAGGGCGCTGGAGCTCATGGGCCAGGTGATCGAAGAAGGCAGAAATGCCCTACGTGGCCTGCGTTTGTCAGACTCCATTTCCCTGGACCTGGAGCAGGCTTTCGCAAGAATGGAGCGGGAGCTCGACCTTCGAAGCAAGAACGGAGGGGAAGTTGCTTTCCGCGTAATCTCGGAAGGCCAGCGCAGGCGGTTTCATCCTTTGCTTCGCGACGAGGTCTATCGGATCGGCCGCGAGGCGCTGATCAATGCATTTCGTCATGCTCACGCGAATCATATTGATGTCGAATTGAGGTACGGCTCGAAACAATTCCGGCTCCAGGTTCGCGATGATGGCTGCGGTATCGAACCGGACATTTTGAAGGGAGGGCGGAATGGACATTGCGGCCTCTCGGGGATGCGGGAAAGGGCGGATCGCGTGGGGGCCCGGCTGCACGTTTTCAGCCGGATTTCGGGTGGCACGGAAGTGGAACTGACGGTTCCTGGTCGCATTGCTTTCCAGGATCAACCCGCCGGTATGTTGGGATGGCTCCGCAAGCGTCGGCCAAACGCGGCTGTGAGCCACGAGAAGGAGTTCCTGGCCGCCGATGAACGCTGATGAACCCGCATGATGGATCGCCTTCGCATCTGCGTTTATCGGCATTCATCCGCGGCGTTTTTGCTTGGCGCCCTGTTTTTTGGTTCTCTCGCCTGGAGCCAGGGCGTCACCGGCGTGATCTCGGGCATTATCACCCCGCCGAAGGCCGCTAATGGCGCCTCCGTTACCATCATGAATGCCGACACCGGCGTGATCGCCTGGACCGGCAAGACCAATTTCGACGGTCTCTACCGGGCTCCCGATCTGCCGGCCGGCCGCTACAACATCGATGTGACCGCCGCAGGATTCAAGCGCCAGCGCGTCTCCGGCATTGAACTGGCAGCCGACCAACGCGCGGACATTTTCGTGGTGCTCGAAGCGGGCGGAGCGGAAAACACCATCACCGTGGAGGGGCGGACGGAGGGCCAATTGGCCACCGACAGTTCGGCACTGGCTAACACGATCACGCCGGCCGAGCTCCGGGATTTGCCTCTGCCCAGCCGCAACACTCTCAACCTCCTCGCGCTGACCCCCGGCGTTTCATCCGGTGGCGACATTACCAGCCAGTCAGGCTTGAGTACCTCGCAGCTTTCCATAAACGGCAGCCGCACGCTGAACAGCGAGTTCTTGATCGACGGCGTTTCCGTTGTCTCCGGTTCCACCGGAGCGCCGCAGACCTTGCCCCCAGCCGATTCAATTCGCGAATTCAATGTGCTCCGAGCGTCGTATTCGGCGGAGTATGGACGAACCGCCGGCGCGATGATCGCGTTGATCACAAATTCAGGCGCCAACCTGCTCCACGGCGCGGCATATGGCTACTTTCGCAACGAGGACCTGGATGCCAACAACTATTTCAGCAACTTGCTCGGAAAGCCCCGCTCGGAAGATCGCTACAATCTGTTCGGCGCAAAACTCGGGGGCCCGCTCACTATCCCCAGAACATATAACGGAGCAAACAAAACCTTTTTCTTCGTGAACTACGAAGGTCTCATCCAGGCGTCAACCGTATAACCTGACGTCGACGGTTCCTTATGGTCCGTATGCGGCGGGGAACTTCTCGGCATCCCCGACGCTGGTTTACGATCCCTCAACGAAAGCTCCGTTTCCAGGAAACGTGATACCGCCCAATCTGCTGGATCCGGCGGCGCTGAAAATACTCACGCTGGTGCCCGCTCCCAACTCGCCCGGCACCATCAACAAGACCGACAACATTCGAACCAACAATTATGTATCCATCGGCTCCAGCCACCCGACCACCAACACGGGTGTAGCGCGGCTTGACGAAAACGTAACGAACAGCCTTCGCCTGTTCGGAACATTTGTTCATTACAACAACTATTCGCCGATCCAGCCCACTTACCCGGGAAGCCCACTGGAAAACGCGGTGGGCAGCAGTGAAACAACGGGTTACGAATCCACCGCCGGCCTGACCAAAACCTGGAGTCCCACGTTTATTACGGAAGTCCGTTTCGGCTTCTTCCGCAACAACGCCGAGATCGCGCCGCCCAGCGCCGGTCTCAACGTCCAGAGCGTTCTCGGTATCGGGACCTCTTATGGAGAGGCCGCGCCGGAAATCAACATCAGCGGGTTCTCGCAGCTTGGCGCCAACAGCAACACGGAGCGTTCTCAGATCGATAACAATTATCAGACCGATATCAGCAGCAGTAGAGCGCTGGCGAACCACTTGGTCCAGTTCGGCTTTCAACTTCGGAAGGATCAGTTCGACGACCTCAATCCCGACGGGCGACGTGAATGGGGCTTTTACGTTCGACGGTTCCATCACCAACGGCAAGAACAGCTCGGGCGATCCGATCAACGCGCTGGCGGACTTTCTGCTGGGCGATATCAAAACCGGGTCTTATTCTTTGGCACAACCCTTGATTGGAAGGCGTAATTACAATATCGGCTTATATATCCAGGACGATTGGAAACTGGCTCCCAAATTGACGCTGAATTTGGGGCTTCGATGGGAATACGAGTCGCCGCTAACGACGGCCAATAATGAGTATTCGCGCGTCGATCCAACCACGGGCGAAGTGCTGTTTGCGGGCGAGAACGCTTCTGACACCTTGAACCTGAAGAGTTCTAAGCTCAACTTCGCTCCACGCGCCGGGTTTGCCTACAGCCTGACGCCGAAGACGGTGATTCGCTCGGCATTCGGGATTTTTTACGCGGGAATCTTTTCCGACCTCGGAGGCCAGGTTCTTTTTCCGGGCTACACCGTAGAGCAAGCGTTTAATAATTTGGGCACCGGTATTGCGCAGCCTTTCAAGCTGTCTCAGGGTTTGCCTGCGGTGGCTACAAACAACGTGCAGAACCCGCGGGCGAATATCGCCCAATTCGGCTCCGCGGCGAATCCTCTGACGCTCACCGATTACAATGGGTTCACCCAGGCCAGCCCGCTGCCTTATACGGAGCAATGGAACTTCGGCATCCAGCGCGAGATCGTAAAAGGAACTATCGCCGAAGTGAACTACGTCGGAACCCACGCTGTGCATCTCCCTGTCGAACTGCCGACCAACACGGTACCGTACGATCCCATGATCGACGCGGCGGTCGCGCTCGCCAACACCACGCTCGCCACTCAGCAAGCGCGGCCGTACCCCGCCATCAGCAGCTTCAACTCTCTGAATATGGAAGGCACCTCGTCCTATGAGGCGTTGCAGGTGAGCATTCGGCGTCAATACGGCGCACGCCTCACTCTTGTCGCCAACTACACGCGATCGAAGTCGCTCGACGACGGCAGCGGCATTTATAATTTCTCGCAACCTTCCGGTCTCAACCTGGGCGAGTTCCCCCAGCAGTTCCTCGGCTTAAATAAGGGTTTGAGGGAATTTGACCGCCCCAACGATTTTACCGCCGCTGTTCTTTATCGAACCGCCGGCAACCCTTGGGTGCGCAACTTTGAAATCGGGGGGATGCTGACCGCGCACAACGGCCTGCCGCTATACATCGGCCAAACAAACGAGAATTCGGCACAGACCGGAACCAGTCAGCAGCGCCCTTACGATACCAATCCGGGCGTTAGTCTTTACACCGCGGAAGTTCCCGATGGAACGGGGATTCAATATCTGTTGCCTGCCAGCGCCACGAATTTCCCACTAGAGCCGTCCGGACCTTTATTCGTTGGATCGGGCTCGTCACGGACCGAAGTGCTTCCGGTCGGTATCGGCAGTTTGGGGAGAAATGTGGTTCGCGCTCCCGGACAACTGGATCTCGATGTATCCCTCGGGCGCTCTTTTTACTTGCGCGAGCGGCTCCGGCTCACGCTTCGGCTGGAGGCTTTCAACGCACTCAACCATACGAATTTCGAGCCGCCTGCTTCCAGCCTGACTCTGACTACCAACTCGGCGGGTCAGCCCATCTGGAACTCTCCCACCTACGGAGTGATTACGGCAGCGAATCAGTCCAGATTCCTGCAATTGGCCGGCAGATTCGATTTTTAGCGGCCGGCTCCGACGCCATCACCAGGAGCGCCCCATGGACGCTCCCCATCGCTCGGTTCAGCATGCGGCTTGGCGCGCCCCTTCGGGAACAATGCCCAGCTTGTGCATACGATGCAGCAGAGTAGTGCGCGGCAATCCGAGCCGAACCGCGGCGCCACGCCGGCCGCCGACCACCCAATCCACGTCGCGGAGCACTTCAAGAATATGCGCACGCTCGGCCTCGGCGAGCGTCAGTTTCCCGGGCCTGGCTGGCGCGTCGGTAGAAACCCGGAGATCGCCTAACGGCGCGCGCAAAACGCGTCCGTCAGACAGGATTACCGCCCGCTCGACGAAATTCTGCAGTTCGCGAATGTTGCCCGGCCAGGGGTGGCGTGCCAGAGCCTCCATCACCGGTTCAGGAATGATGTCGATCTCCTTGTTCATTCGTTCGGAAAACTGACGGACGAAGTGGCGCACCAGAAGCGGTATATCCTCGATGCGCTCGCGGAGCGGCGCCAGCGTGATCGGGAAAACGTGCAGCCGGTAATACAGGTCCGCCCGGAACTTGCGTTCTTCAACCAGCTTGAGAAGATTCTGGTTGGTGGCAGCTACGATCCGAACGTCCACCCGAATGGTGTGCGTACTGCCCAGCTTTTCGAATTCCTGCTCCTGGAGTACGCGCAAAAGCTTAGGCTGAAGCTCCAGTGGCATGTCGCCGATTTCATCCAGGAACAACGTTCCCCGATGGGCCAGTTGGAACCGCCCGATCGTCGAGTTTAGTGCGCCGGTGTATGCGCCGCGCTCGTGCCCGAACAACTCGCTCTCAATCAGGCCGCTCGGTATGGCTGCGCAGTTCATCGTCACGAATGGTTCGCGCTTGCGCTGGCTTTCTTCATGCACAGCCCTAGCGATCAGTTCTTTGCCGGTACCGGTTTCGCCCTGAATCATAACCGCCGAGTCCGTGGAAGCCACCATACGAACGGCGCTCAACGCTCGCTGCATTGCGGGACTGACGCCGATACACTCGGTTTCGCATCTCGAGATCTGAGTGCCGGAAAAAGGAATAGTTGTCACCAAGGTAGCCATAATTCAAAATCGCTCCTGCTGATGCGCGATACGAGGCGCATTCAGCTTCGATAATCCAATTTGCAGCAATCAGGCTCAAGAAACATCCCAAGATCGAAGTCTTTTCTGGTACCACTCCCAGCTTGGAGAACCATAACTCGATGGTGGTAGTTAGCACTGATCCGGACGCTATTCTCCGCGGCGCGGCGGAATGATGATTTCGCGGCGCCCAAAAAGATGGGCATCCACCGAGAACGCACCGGGCCCCAGCGACAGGATGGCGGCGGTGACGATGGCGATCAGGGTAACGGTAAGCTTGGAATCGAGCAGGTTCGAAGCTGGGGGCGCGGGCAGAAGAGAGAATCCAATGCTGATCGCCCCTAAGCCTGCTACCAATGCTGCGACCGGGGTTAACAGCCCAACCAGCAAAGCACCGCCGGCGGCGAAACCCACCGTAGCGATCCAGGTTTGCGCCACGGAGTCGATTTTGCCGCCAATATAGAATTCGCCTTGAACCAAGACGACAATCCCGATGGCCAGGCGCAGAAGCAGGAGGCCTACCCCGGGCCACCCACCCGGAAACGCGGAAAATAGACGTTGCAGGTGGGCTCTCCTCCACTTTCTTGGCACTTCTAGACACGCACCCAGATCAAGCCTACGAGAGGCAGCGACAAAAGGAATCCCGATAGGTTGGAATTTTTGCATACCACTATCGAGGTATAAGCGCAAAGGGATGAGCGCTAGAGCTGAATAATTCCCCGCCGGACCGCAATAGCGACGGCCTGTGTACGATCGGTGGCGCCCAGTTTCTCCATGATGTGTTTGACGTGCACTTTCACCGTCTCTTCAGAGATATAAAGGCGTACGGCGATGTCCCGATTGCGGTTGCCGCCGGCCAGCTGGCGCAGGACGTCAATTTCCCGGGCCGTTAGAGCTTCGTCGCTGAGATGCTCGGCAAGCTGGTTGGCAACCTCGGCCGGCACCCGCTTTTTGCCGGCGTGGACCTGCCGGATGACATCCACCAGATCGCGGGAAGCCATGCTCTTCAGCATGTAACCCCGGGCGCCCGCTTCGAGAGCACGCTGGATCTCCACGTCGCCCTCAAAGGTGGTCAGCATGATGATGCGTGCGTCGGCGAACTCGGCGCGAATTGCGATCATGGCATCGATGCCGCTGGCGTCCGGCAGCCGCAGGTCCATTAAGGTTACGTCCGGACGATGCTCGCGGAATTGTTGTACAGCCTCGCTGCAGTTGGACGCTTCGGCTACCAGCGACATATCCGGCTGATTGTTAATAAGGGCGGCAATGCCCTCGCGCAGCAGGGGATGGTCATCAACGCTTAAAACGCGGATTTGCACTGGATCGGTCATGTGTGTTTTTTGTCTTCCGGGCTCCCGGTGAGTTTTGATGCAGCGCGCGCGGCCGCGGCTTCACTGAAATAGAGCCGCGAGATCCACCGGAATGCCCGATTCGGCGAATGGGACAGATAGGCCAGATGGCTGGGGACCGCAAGTTCTACTTCGGTTCCAGCGGTGGGCCGGCTCCAAAGGTGGAGTTTGGCTCCGATTTTCTCGGCGCGCTCCCTCATCCCGACCAGCCCCCAATGTCCATCCTTTCCTGACTCCAGCGTTTGAGGATCGATACCTCGGCCGTCGTCGCGAACCAGCATGCGCAATTGATTGGATGCGTATTCTACTTCCACTTCGATACGGCGTGCCCCGGAATGACGGAACGCGTTGACCAAAGCTTCCCGGCCAATGCGGTAGACCTCATCGCGCAGCATGGGGTGCAGCGGCCTGGGCTGGCCCTGCACGATCACGCGAGGTTCGAAAACGCCGCCGGTCGAAAGTTCTTGCTGAATTCGGGCGAAAGCCTGCTCCAGGCTGGTCGACTCGTCCTCTGAGGAGCGTAAGCCGCGCACGGCGTTACGTCCTTCTTCGATCACCTGGTTCATGAGTTGCAGCACCCGGCTGAGCGTCAATTTCGAGGGCGATTCGGGGGGTAACCGATCGACGGCTACATGCAATTGCATCGAAGCGCTCAAAAAGCCTTGCAGCAGCGTGTCATGCAGCTCTTGCGCGATGCGCGTCCGTTCGCCGAGCCGTTCTTCGAAGCGGACGTTCAGCTGCCTGGTGAGTTGACGCAGTCGCAGCCGGTAAAGAGCCAGGAAAATGAGAGCGACGGCCAGCACCACCGAGGCGCGAAACCACTGGGTTTGCCAAAACTCAGGCGCGATTTCAAAATCGACTGTCGCCTCCCCATTCCACACCCGGCCCGTACCACTGGCCATCACGTGGAACCGATAAAGGCCGGGACTGAGATTGGTGTAGACGGCCTCGCGACGGCTTAGAGGGCCATTCCAGCCTCGATCGAAGCCATCCAGCTTGAACCGGTATAGAACGCGCTCGGGAACGGACAGATCCAAGCCCACAAAATTGAAGCCTACTCGCTGGCGGCCGGGCGGAACCCGAATGGAGGATCCCATGGCCATTGCCACATTATCCGCCGATATGGATTGGATGTGGGTGATCACCGGAGCCTCGCTTCGATTCAGCCGGGCCGGGTCCACGACGGAAATTCCGCGATTCAACGAAAACCAGATGCGCCCCAGCCCGTCCGCTACAACCGATCGTTGGCGCTTTACGCCTTCCATGCCGCGCAAACCGTCGGCCACGGTGAATTCCCGGATGTCCCCGTCCGCCAGGAAGCCGTGCATCAGCTTGACGCGATCGATGCGCAACACACGATCGGATGTGGCAATCCACAGCGCTCCATATCGGTCCTCGGCGATTCCCAGGATTTGTGCGCGCAATCGTTCCGGAACCGCGGCGATGCCTTCAAACTGCCGGGGGCTGCGGAAGGCCAGCCCAGCGGATGTTCCCACCCACAGGATGCCGGCCGAATCCTGGAAGAGACAATTGACGTTGTCGGAGGGCAAGCCGTCGCGGGTGGCATAGGAAATCCAGCGATCGTTCACCAAGGCGCTCAATCCGTTTGGAGTGGCAAACCAGACGGTTCCGTCCGAGGTCTCGAGGATGGATGCGACGGTATTCGACGCCAGACCTTGGTCGATCGTGTAATTTGTGAATCTGCCATCCTTCAATCTGCTCGCTCCCCCGCTCAGAGTTCCAGCCCAGACCGTTCCGTCAGGGGCTTCATAAACGGAGTACACGCTGTCTTGCGCCAGCCCGTTCGCGTGCGTATACGTTTTCGTCGTGAAGGAACCGTTTGAATCGTGCTGCCATCGGAGTTGGGTTAATCCACCGCGCTGCCTGCCGAGCCAAAGCTCGCCAGCTCTGCCCGCGATCGAATACACGACATCGTGGTCCAGGCCGGCTTGGTGGATCGCCTTGTGCTCTCCGTTCTTCACCCACCAAAGGCCGCCGGACACCGGAGGGAACCACATTCGGTTCTCCTCGTCCACGTACACCGGATTACTGCCATCCGTCGGCAAGCCCTCGGGCGCGGAATACGAAACGAATGGGCTATCACGGAGGCGATCCAGCCCGCTTGAGCTCCCGGTCCAGAGATTTCCCTCGCGGTCTTCGAATACCGCGGTTACGGCTTGTGTCAGCCGTTGGCCTGGTGCATCGAGCGATACCGCGTTTCCAGTCACGCGCAACAATCCTCGCGAATCGGTACCCACCCAGAGGTTTCGATCCCGGTCGCGGATCATGGCGAGGGCCTGGAAGCCATTCAGGTTCGGCGGCAGCCCGTCCGACGTGAGTTCGCTTCCCCTCCAAAGTACGATGCCGTTGTCCGTTCCGATCCATAGCCCCTTGTTCCCGTCCGGAAGCAGGCAATTGATCTTCAAGTCGGACAATCGTGTTCGAGTCAAGGAGGTTGCTCCGCTGGAGGCGCGGAACAGACCAGCATCGCGCGTTCCCATCCACAGGTTTCCGTCCGCGGTCTGGGCTAACGACAGCACTGGCGAACGAGCAAAAGAAGATCCGGATTCGAGGACAGCGAATTGGCCGTTGCGTTCTCCGAGCACTTGACCTCCGCTCTTCGCAATGAGAAGTTCACCCTGAGCGGTTCGCGCCATGGCCGTAATACTGGCCTCCGATTGCGTGCCAGGAGCCCGCTCAAACACTCCGTTGTGGTATCGCAAAAGAGTTGCGCCTTGTAAGCGCAGCCATAAGCTTCCGTCGGACGCCGGAGCTAAGCCTAGAACATTTGTAATTTGATAGTTTTGTGAGCTGTCATTGATGGGAACGAAACTCCAGCCGTCGAAGCGAACCAAGCCGGCTTGGGTGCCGATCCAAAGATAACCGTCCGGCGTCTGGGTGATGGCGTAAACCGGACCGCGAGGGAAGCCTTGCTCGGGACCCCAATGGTCGTGGATGTACTGCGACATGGCGCGGCTTGGATCCATGGCGCGCGCCGGGTGAATGCAGCAGACGGCGCCCATTGCCAGCAACCAAGCGTGGAGCCTGCGGCTAGGGTCAAGGAAGGTACTCAAATTTTTCAATGACCACCTCGACCTGGTGCTCGAGCGAGCTGCTTTTGTTGGCGTAAGGGTACAAGTTTATGTGGACGGCCTCGCCCCCTGGCGAGGGAACACCCGACGTAAATGTATGTTCGGCGATAATCCCGCCATCCGGGTGGCGCGCGGTTTTGAAGGCCACTCGACCGGGTTGCCAATTAAACGAATACGTGAGTCTTCCGGGTGGCGCTGAAAATCGAACCACATTGGCCGGAATGTAATAGGGCTGCACGACGTACTGGGCATTCTTCCCGCTGGGTTCGCCCCACCGGCTGATCTCGGTGTCCATCTCCCGATGATTGACATCCGTGAGGGAATCGTCCCAGGTGAAAAGGCCCAGAACGGCGGCCGGTTCCAATGCAGAGACGTCTTGAACATCGAACGAATACGATCCATATCCCAGGCTCCGCGTAAGCGTGACTTCAGCGCACGTCCACTCGCCTGTGCCGCGAGCGATCCGTAGGTGCAGCCGCCCGCCGGTGTCGGTCCAGGCATTGGCGGGGTCGTAGTTGTTCTCCCCGACGGGCACTCCGCGGATTTCCCACTCGTAGCCGCTGAAGTGCAAGGTCCTGGAGGTGATCAAATGTTGAGGTTCCCCGTTGGCGGTGACCACGGCGATTACGGGTCCGCCCTTCCGGGGCAAACGGGCGGTAGTTTCCGGCGGCTGATAACCAGGTTCTACCAGCAGGGCTGCGTACTCCGTTCCAAGGTGGGTGGAATTCTCCCAGTGCTTGTCGGAGCGGATACCCGTATACGGTTGATCGGCAAACGGCTGGACCCACCATACGCCGGCGCTTTTGGCGAAGAGAACGATTTGCTGGCCGGCGCGAGCTCCCTCTACATGCCCCTCGATGATGGCCCGGCTTTCCGTTCCCCCGCCGTCGGATCGCGGAAGGCGGCTGAATTCGATAGAAGGGGCCGGGCTCGGCCGAGCAGGACCGCATCCATAGAACAGGGCGATCAGGAGCACGAGTGCAGCGGATTTCCATCGGGGGGGATCTGAGCTGCGTTGTGGATTCACCAAACGGAACCCTCGGTCCTTAACATGGGAGGCGACGTTGACCTCTATGGTAACCCAGCTAATAATAAAGCTTGAGCCCGATCTGCACTTGCCTCGGCTGGTTGGCTTGGCTGGTGATCTGGCCGAAAGTGGCGTCTCCTACGTTGGTATCGGGCTCGCCAAACTGAACACGATTCAGAACGTTAAAAGCCTCCAAACGGATTTCCAGCCGCACGCCCTCGCGGAACTCCAACGGGATTTCCTTGAACACCGACGCCGTGAGATTGTCAGTACCCGGAATTCGGGCATTTGACAGAACGCGCGGCGCATCGCCGTCCGAGTAGGGCGCTGGCTTTACAGCAACCTCTGGATTGGCGAAGTATTGATTCAAGTTGCCGGTTCCGGCCACCTGCAGGGGCGCCAACAGATTCGGATATTGGTTGCCGTACGTCGGAAGATTGATGCTGCAGCCACCGCACAGGAAAAGCTGAACGGGAAGCCCATCGTCGATCCGATAGATGCCATTCACCTGCCAGCCGCGCGCCAGCGCCCCGGTCCATCCACCCAAGTGTTTTCCAAAGGGCAGTTGATAGATGAAGCTGAATTGAGCGATCTGCGGGATGCTGAACACCGAAAGCGACCGGTCCAGCCGCAGGTTGTTCGGATCGCGGGCGGCCGATTCGCTGGTGGTTGAGCCGCCGGTCAGGAACGAATAGCCGCTGGATGCGAGCGACGAATCGTCGATACTTTTCTGGAACACATAGGTGAAGAGGAATTGAACCCCGCCCGAGAAGCGCTTCTCGATGCGGAGCTGCCCGGCGCTATAGATCGAATTAGCCCAGGGAACGAAGCTGCTGCTGATGCCGGAGGCCGTTCCCGAACTGTATTGCGGATAAGGCACATACAGTTTCCAACGTGGAATAGTCGGTCCCGATAAATCAGCACTTCCGCTAATTATGCCCTCGAATGGATTAGGCACCTGCGCCAGGTAATAAGAAGGATCGGCACGAAACGCCGCAGCGACATTCGGTGGCAGCGCGTCGATCTGGTCGGCGTAGCCCATCGCGTATAGGTGGGTTCCTTTCCGGCCGATATACTCGACGTCCAACAACATCGACCACGGAAGCTGGCGCTGGATGCCGAAACTCCAGGACTGCTCCTGCGGCGTTTGATTCAGACTTCGAATGGGGATGTTGGTGAGCGCCTGGCCGAGTAAGGTGGACGATCCGTCGCTGTTTCCCACTGCGGTTTGGATTCCGAACGGAAAAGGATTACGTAGGAATTCGAGCGGAAGCCACGGCTCCGCCGGCACGTTATTCACTCCGTTGGTTACGGCATCATATCCAAGAAAACCGCCGCTGACGGCATTGCCCACGACACCCACGTCTGACGGATCGTAGTAAATGCCGTAGCCGCCGCGCAGGATGGTGCGATCAAAAATCTGATAAGCAAAACCGAACCGTGGCCCGAGTTCGCCCCAGTAGGTGTTGAACTCGCTCCTCGGATTGCCGTCCACTCCGACGTACTCCACCGCGCCGTGCAGATTCAATCCAGGAACGGAGATCGGCGCCGGCGCCGAAGAGTCGAAGTAACTCAACTGGTTATAGCGCTCCGTGCGCGGGGTGTTCACGTCGTAGCGAAAGCCTATGTTGAGTGTCAGGCGCCCATTCACACGCCAGTTATCCTGGATGAATCCGCCGATCTGATAATTCCGCGTGTCGGTGTATGGGGGGATCTCGTATTCGCTAAAAGCGTTGTCCACATAGCCGATCATTAACCCAGCCAGCGCATCGCCGCCCACCCCACCGATCCCCGATGCCGTGCCGTTGCTCGTAAATGCGAACAGGCCATTGGGCGCTCCCGCTTGCAGGAAATTTATACGGTGGTGACGGACTTCTCCGCCAAACTTGATCTCGTGGCGTCCCATGACATGATCGATGGAACCCACCAGGTGCGCGGTTTCACTCGCGAACTTGAGAATGGAATAATATTGGCCGCCCAGGCAGCCATTGAATCCGTTGCAGCCGTAGGCGCTGAACAACCAGATGGACGGCGGCGTCAAAAAACCGGAAGTATCCATGTAGGCGGGCATGCCCAGCTCCTTCACCGGGTCATAACCGCCAAAGGACGCAGCCACGCCTTGAGTGGGATACCAGTTGTGCGCATATCCCAGAGAAAGGCTCCCGAGCGTCGCCGCGCTGAAGGCGTGCACATAATTCAAGTCGCCCACCAGGGCGGCATGTTTGGTGGGCCCCTGGGTGTTGGTGTCGTAAACGGTTCCGAAGAAGTTGGGGTTCTCACCGGCGTCCCACTCGTGCGAGAAGCGTATGCTGGCAGTGTTCTTGTTGCTGAAGTGCTGATCGAGTTTGATGTCGAGCGATTGCTGGTTGTAGGGACTGGAGGCCGTCGTAACCCAATTGTGATACGGGTCGTAGGCTGGAGTTCCGACGTTCAGATTGGGGAGCGGAAACGCCTGAATCAGCTTGGCTCCCACCGGATCGATCAGATTGCCGGGCGTGGACGGCAAATCTCCCAGCCCGAAGGGAATGTTCGGATTCCCCGGACTGATGTAAGTCGCCAGATTGTCGAACGGAATGGGCGCACGGTTGGTGGCCTGATTTTGCGCGTTCGGTTGGCTGGTATAGGGATCGTAAATTTGCCCGGCGGGGTTGGAGCAGATGCCCTGCGAACTAAACGCGCCGCCCGCGCGGGCACATAACTCGCCGAAGTTGCCGGCGCGCTCGGCCGCGTCCGGAACTCCCGCAATATTCGACGTCGCGCCGGTAAGGGCGCGGATGCCGTTGAAATCGAAAAAGAAGAATGTCTTGTTCTTGAAGATTGGGCCTCCCGCAGTGACACCGAAGTCGTTGCGAGTGGAGTGCGCCTGAGGGAGACCGGCCGAATTGGCGAAGAAATTATTCGCGTTGAGATCGTTGTTGCGAAAAAATTCGAACAGTTCGCCATGGTAATCGTTGGTCCCCGATCGCGTCACTACGTTGACGATGGTGCCGCCGCTGTTTCCGAATTCGGCGCTGAAATTGGCTTGCTGAATGGTGTACTCTTCAATCGCCTCCACGGGCGGGACGTAAAGGGCCTTTTGTACGCCGGGATTGTTGTCGCTGTTCATGATGCTTACGCCATCCAGCAGCATGTCTGCCTGCGCGTTGCGGCTTCCGTCGGAAACAAAATTGGTTACAAATCCGGGAGTGCTGACGCCGTTTCCGTACGTGCTGCCGGGAGTCTGGGAAACACCGGGGGCCAGGAACGCAAGATCGAACGGGTTGCGATCCACCAGCGGCAGATCGTTAATCAATTCCCGGGTTAAGGTCTCGCGAACCGTAGCGTCGCCGGACGATAGAACCGCATTCGCCTCCACGGTGACGGAATTTGCTCCGATCTGCAGAGGTACGTCGAGTGTGACGGTGTCGTTAACATCCAGGACAACGCTCGAGATATCGTAAGGACCGAATCCGGGGGCAGTCACATGCAAAGAATACCTTCCGGGCGCCAGGGATCGGAAAAGGTAACGGCCCGCTTCGTCAGTTTTGGTTGTGCTGTTGGTGCCGCGATCGATGCTGGTGAGAGTGGCTTCGGCGGCGGGAATAGATGCTTTCGAAGGATCCTCAACGATACCGGTCAGTGAGGCAGTATACAGTTGACCCCACGCAATCGCGGAACAGCAGAGTGGAAAGAAGGCGTGTTTCCAAAGGCTCGACGCAGATCGCCTTCCCACCTCTATACCGTCCTTATATCTCGCCCCGCTTCGCTACAATCGTTTTACTTAGCTTCCATAGTGCATTCAGAGATATCCAGCTGTCAACAGGGACAGGTCATGAATCATTTCAAGCGACGCGTAAAAGCGACAGCAGGTGGGGCTATTTCGCAAGTGCCTGGTCTAATCTTTCAGTGGGAAGAGGCCCAACTGCCCAAGTCGAGTCGAAACGTCGACATTTGTCGAAAGCCGACGGCAGAGCTTGCGCCAATGCAATGGTTTCACACGGGTTTCGCGTGGCCGTTGAACTGCACAAACGATATCTAAGCGGTGATGTCCTTAACTTTGAACACAGAGCATAGATGGGCCGTCGTGCTCGCAGGGGGCGACGGCACTCGATTGCAAGAACTAACCCAAAGGGTCGCCGGTGACACGCGGCCGAAACAGTTCTGTCACTTCTTCGGAGGAAAAAGTCTGCTCGGCCACACTAGAGAACGGCTTGGTCCATTATTTCAGGGCGAGCGAACACTCTATGTTCTGGCACGCGCCCACGAGGCCTACTTCGGTCAGGAACTTGCCGGCGTTCCCGCTCGAAACACGGTCATCCAGCCCGCAAACCGAGGGACAGCCGCGGCCTTGGCGCTGTGCTTGCACATCGTCGCTCAGCAGGACGAAGACGCCTTGGTGTCGTTCTTCCCTTCCGACCACTACTATTCGAATTCTTCTGCATTCCGCGAAATCATCGAATCGGGAATGCGTCTAATACAGGAATACCCGGACAGCATCCTGATCGTGGGCGCTGAGGCACGCTATCCCGAAGTAGAGTACGGCTGGATCCAACCAGGCCGCACGCTGGTGGACTCATTGGTGAACCCCCTTTTGCGCGTGTCTCGCTTTTGGGAAAAACCGACGCTAAAACGTGCTCAAGTGCTGCAAAGGCGAGGCTGTCTTTGGAACACCTTCATCACGATTGGTATGGTTGGAGCGTTCCTGGAGCTGCTTCACGCCACCGTGCCGAAACTAACGCGATGGTTGGAACACAGTTTCAACAAGGGACAGATCGAGGAACTCTATGGCCAGATCAAGCCTGTTGACTTCTCCAGAGCGGTGCTAACGCGGATGCCGGGGCGGCTCGTGGTTCTACGAGACGCCGTGGCCGGATGGACGGATTTCGGAAGTCCACGCCGTGCCACGGATGTACTTCTCAGCCAGGGCATCCGGCCGTCCTGGCTGAGTCCGCGGCATGCGGATGCTATGAAAGCCTTCCCAAACGGGGTTCGCGCGATGGGCTTCTGAGGTATACCTTAAGACGGTGGAGGTTATTGCATGAACAAAGCTACGCAGACGCTACACAATCTGGGCCAAAGCATTTGGCTCGACAACATCACGCGCGATTTGCTGGAAGGCGGCACGCTGAAACGCTATATCGATGAATGGTCGGTGACGGGCCTGACGTCCAATCCGACCATCTTCGACCACGCAATCAAAAACAGCGCTTCCTACGACTCCGCAATCCGCGAGAAACTGAGCCAAGGCAAATCAGGCGAGGCGCTTTTCTTCGAATTGGCCCTCGACGATATCACGCGGGCGGCTATGCTATTTCGGCCGGTCCACGACCAAACGAACGGCGTCGACGGCTGGGTCTCCTTGGAAGTTTCTCCGCTGCTCGCTTATGACACGAAGAGCAGTCTCGCGGCGGCCAAGAGTCTCCATGCCCGTGCGGCGCAACCAAACCTTTTCATCAAGATTCCTGGCACCAAGGAAGGCCTGCCCGCCATCGAGGAGGCGATTTTCGCCGGGATTCCGATTAACGTCACTTTGTTGTTCTCGCGCGAGCATTATCTGGCTGCCGCCGAGGCTTACCTGCGTGGCGTTGAGCGGCGCATCGCAGCGGGTCTAAATCCCGCCATCGGATCGGTGGCTTCTCTGTTTGTCAGCCGGTGGGACGTGGCAGTGACGGGCAAAGCGCCGGACTCCCTGCGCGAAAAACTCGGCATCGCCATTGCCACGCGAACCTACAAGGCCTATCGCGAAATGCTCGCATCGCCGCGCTGGCAGCGCGCTCTCAACTTTGGCGCCCAGCCGCAGCGGCTGCTGATGGCCAGCACTGGAACTAAGGATCCCAAAGCGTCCGACGTGCTTTATGTGAAGGCTCTGGCCGCCCCATTTACAGTGAATACGATGCCGGATGGCACCTTGAAGGCACTCGCCGACCACGGCGACATTGGTGCCACACTGCCAGCCGACGGTGGCGACTGTGAGCAAGTCTTGGCGCAGTTCACCAAGAACGGAATTGACGTCGATGCTCTCGCCGCCCAGCTGCAGGAAGAAGGGGCGAAGTCCTTCGTAACGTCCTGGAACGAGCTCATGGGAGTAATCGACTCCAAGAGCGCGGCCCTGAAGAAAGCAAGTTGATGAAGATCCTGATCGTGGATGTGGGGGGCACTCACGTCAAGGTGCTTGCCACCGGGCAAAGCGAGCCGCGCAAGTTTGACTCGGGGCCAGATCTGGTCCCGAGAAGCATGGTGCGAGAGGTTAAGAAGATCACACGCGACTGGGACTACGACGCCGTATCAATCGGCTATCCCGGACCCGTGCTCCACAATCGGCCAGTGGCCGAGCCGCACAACTTGGGTTGCGGTTGGGTCGGCTTCCATTTTGAAACCGCTTTCAGGCATCCCGTCAAGCTGATCAATGACGCGGCCATGCAAGCATTGGGAAGCTACAAGGGCGGCAAAATGCTTTTCCTGGGCTTGGGAACGGGTCTTGGATCTACGATGATCGTGAATGGCGTCATCGAGCCGATGGAACTCGGCCACTTGCCGTATAAAAAGTCCACTTACGAGGATTATGTTGGCGAGCGAGGGCTGGATCGCCGGGGCAAGCGCAAATGGCGCCAGCATGTCGAGGACGTCGTCGCGCGCTTGATTGCTGCTCTGGAACCAGAAGACGTGGTCCTGGGCGGTGGGAACGTAAAGCTGCTGGACAAATTGCCCGCAGGCTGCCGAGCCGGTGAGAACACCAATGCATTCCTCGGAGGATTTCGCCTTTGGGAGCATGCTGAGAAAAGCGTTCCTCGCGCGCAACGCGTTCCAGTGAATTCCGCAACCGGACAAAAAGGAGTACCGCAATGGAAACAGTAGAAGTCACAGGCGCCGATCGCCCGCTCACCACGCGCCCTGCATGGAAGAGTCTCCAGGATCATTTCCAGAAGGTCCGCCAGCTCCATCTCCGGCAGCTATTCGCTTCCGAAACAGAGCGTGGTAAGCGGATGACGCTGGAGGCGGAGGGAATTTTTCTCGACTATTCGAAAAACCGCGTCACCGATGAGACCATCCAGCTGCTGCTTCAACTCGCCGAGGAATCCGGTCTGCGGCAGCGGATCGACGCCATGTTTCGAGGCGACATGATCAACATCACGGAGAATCGCGCGGTGCTGCATGTTGCGCTGCGCGCCCCGCGCGGGGCCTCGATTCTTGTCGACGGCCACAACGTCGTGCCGGATGTTCACGCGGTGCTGGACAGAATGACAGACTTCAGCAACCGCATTCGCACCGGAGCGTGGAAAGGCCACACCGGGAAAGCCATTCGGAACATTATCAACATTGGCATCGGCGGCTCGGACCTCGGGCCCGTAATGGCGTACGAAGCGTTGAAACATTACAGCCAGCGCAATCTTACATTTCGATTCGTCTCGAACGTCGATGGCACCGATTTCGCTGAAGCGGTCCGCGATCTGGATGCCGCCGAGACCTTGTTTATCATCTCTTCGAAGACGTTCACCACGCTTGAGACGATGACGAACGCTCACGCCGCTCGAGACTGGTCGTTGAAAGGCTTAAGCGGCGATGAGAAGTCGGTTGCCAAACATTTCGTAGCCGTCTCGACCAATGCAAAGGAAGTTTCGAAGTTCGGGATCGACACGGCCAATATGTTCGGTTTCTGGGATTGGGTCGGCGGGCGTTATTCCATGGATTCGGCAATCGGCCTTTCGACCATGCTGGCCATTGGTCCGGATAATTTCCAGGCGATGCTCGCAGGTTTTCACCAAATCGACGAGCACTTCCGCACTGCTCCGTTCGAGCGCAACCTGCCGGTGCTCATGGGTCTGCTGGGTATCTGGTACAACGATTTCTTCGGCGCCGAAACCGTAGCGGTGTTGCCGTATGAGCAATATTTGAAGCGATTTCCGGCCTATCTACAGCAGTTGACGATGGAGAGCAACGGAAAGCATGTCACGCTGGACGGAAACCAGGTGAACTACGCAACCGGACCTATTTATTGGGGCGAGCCGGGGACCAACGGCCAGCATTCCTTTTATCAATTGATCCATCAAGGGACGCGCTTGAGCCCTTGCGACTTCATTGCGTTCGCAAAAACGCTCAACCCGCTCGGCCGCCAACACGACATGCTTCTGGCGAACGTGTTCGCCCAGACCGAAGCGCTGGCGTTCGGCAAGACCGTCGAGCAGGTCAAGGCCGAGGGCACGCCGGATTGGCTGGCGCCCCATCGCGTCTTCGAAGGCAACCGCCCGTCGAATACGATTCTCGCCGATCGGCTTACGCCCGAAACTCTAGGCAAGCTGGTGGCGCTGTATGAGCACATTGTGTTCACGCAGGGCACTATCTGGAACATCAATTCATTCGATCAGTGGGGCGTCGAACTCGGCAAGGCGCTGGCGCAGCGCATCATACCGGAGCTCGAGAGTCAAACCGAGCCGCCGCTGGCGCACGACAGTTCAACGAACAACTTAATTCGCAGGTATCGCAAAAACAAGGAGTAATTCATGCAACTTGGAATGATCGGTCTGGGAAGGATGGGCGCCAACATGGTGCTGCGCCTCCTGAAGGCAGGGCACAAATCCGTTGTCTTCGACAGGTCGCAAAAGGCAGTAAACGAACTGGTTCAAAAGAAAGCGACAGGGAGTTCCTCGCTTGAGGACCTCATCGCGAAGCTCGATAAGCCCCGGGCAATCTGGCTGATGGTGCCCGCCGCTGCCGTGGACCAGACCATTTCCGAACTGGTCCCTCATCTCGATTCTGGGGACATTCTGATAGACGGTGGCAATTCGTACTACATCGACGATATCCGGCGGGCCAAAGAACTCGCGGGGAAGGGAATTCACTACGTTGACGTTGGAACCAGCGGCGGCGTCTGGGGTCTGGAGCGGGGCTATTGCATGATGATCGGGGGCGAGGCTGCTACCGTAAAGCATCTCGACCCGATCTTCGCGACCCTTGCCCCGGGCCCGGGTGACATATCGCGCACTCCGGGGCGCGAAAAATTGAACGGCACCGCCGAGCAGGGCTATCTGCGTTGCGGTGAAAACGGAGCCGGCCACTTCGTCAAGATGGTCCATAACGGGATTGAATACGGACTGATGGCGGCCTACGCCGAAGGCCTGGGGATCTTGCGCGGAGCCAATGTAGGGAAGCAGAAAGGCGCCGTTGACGCGGAGACAACGCCGCTGCGCGACCCCGAACACTATCAATTCGATCTCAACTTGCGGGATATTGCGGAGGTGTGGCGGCGCGGAAGTGTCATTGCTTCGTGGTTATTGGACCTGACGGCGGCCAGCCTGGTGAAGGATCCCGCTCTTGCGCAGTTCGCCGGGCGTGTCTCGGATTCCGGCGAAGGCCGGTGGACCATCAAGGCCGCCATCGACGAGGCCGTTCCAGCGCCCGTCCTTTCCACCGCTTTATACGCGCGTTTCACATCTCGCGGCGAAGCGGACTATCAGGACAAATTATTGTCGGCGATGCGCTTCGCCTTCGGCGGTCATTTGGAGAAGGCCGCCGGCATGTAGCACAGAAAGAGATCACTATGAACGATTCCCATTCCGATGCATTGGTGTTTTTTGGCGCAACGGGCGATCTTGCCTACAAGAAGATTTTCCCCGCGCTGCAGGCCATGGTGAAACGCGGGCATCTCAACGTGCCTGTAATCGGCGTCGCCAAAAGCGGTTGGAATCTCGATCAGCTTCGGGCGCGGGCGCGCGACAGCGTTGAGAAAAACGGCGGCTTGGACCCGTCTGCTTTCCAAAAGCTGATGGGCCTTCTGCGTTACGTAGACGGCGACTACGCCGATGCAGCAACCTTTCAAGCGCTGGGGAAGGAACTCAGCGGCGCCCAGAGGCCGGCGTTTTACTTGGCCATCCCGCCGCTCTTGTTTGAAAAAGTTGTGGAACAACTGGCGAAGTTCGGTTGCGCCAAAGGCGCTCGCATCATTGTGGAGAAGCCCTTTGGCCATGATCTCGCTTCGGCGCGCGAGCTGAACGCCACTTTGCATCAGGTGTTTCCCGAATCGGCGATCTTCCGCATCGACCACTACCTTGGCAAGCGTCCGGTCGAGAACGTGGTGGTGTTCCGTTTTGCAAACGCACTCATGGAGCCGTTCTGGAGTCGGAACTACATCGAGAGCGTCCAAATCACGATGGCGGAGAATTTCGGCGTCGAGGGACGCGGCGGTTTTTACGATGAGACCGGCGCCATTCGCGACGTGATCCAGAACCATCTGTTCCAGATCTTATCCAATCTCACGATGGAGCCTCCCGTCCGGACCGACAGTGAGTCGATTCGTGATGAGAAGGTGAAGGTCCTGAAAGCGATTCCACCAATCGAAGCAACGAATCTGGTCAGAGGACAATTCCGGGGCTATCGACAGGAGAAAGGCGTCGCGCCCGATTCAAATGTCGAGACGTTTGCCGCTTTGAAGCTCCAAATTGATTCTTGGCGCTGGAAGGGAGTGCCCTTCTATCTCCGCGCCGGAAAGAACATGCCGGTGACATGCACGGAAGTTTTCGCGCAGTTCAAAGAGGCTACGACGGTTGTAAGTGGCGGTCATGTCGCCAGAAATCATCTGCGGTTCCGGATCAGCCCCGAGATGACGATCGCCGTCGGAGCCACCGTGATGGGTCCTGACGAGCAGAAGCCGAATGAACCGGTCGAGATCATCGCCAGCCGTCATCCCGGGCCCAAGGAGATGGATGCCTATGAGCGCGTCCTGGGCGATGCCATGGCCGGTGACACCATGTTGTTCGCCCGCGAAGACTACGTCGAAGAGGCGTGGAGAATTGTGGACTCGGTCCTGAAGGCCGCAACTCCAGTCTCTGAATACCAAAAGGGCGAGTGGGGTCCTGGTGATGTCGGACGAAAACTTTCCCCGCCAGGGGGCTGGCACAATCCGTTGGCCGCAGAGGCAGAAGACTTCCGCGTCGATGGCGAAAGCGAGTCTCAGACAGAGGAGGTCCATGAAGCTCGAAGTGTTTGACGACGTCGATTCGGTGGCTCGTCAGGCTGCGGCGGCCATCGCTTCCGACGCCCGTTCCGCAATCGCCGCACGAGGACGTTTCGCTCTCGCTGTCAGCGGTGGCCACACGCCCTGGATTATGCTGCGCGCGCTGGCAAACGAAGATCTCCCGTGGGCGGCCGTGCACATCTTTCAGGTTGACGAACGCGTCGCGCCTCAAGGGAACGCGGATCGAAATCTCACACATCTCGAAGAAAGTTTCCTGCAGTATGTCCGAGTGCCTCCGGAACAAGTCCATGCGATGCCGGTGGGATCGCCCGATCTGGAATCGGCAGCCGCCCAATATGCTGCCGCTCTCCAGAAGGTCGTCGGATCGCCGCCGGTGCTGGATCTGGTCCACCTCGGTCTCGGCCCGGATGGCCACACCGCCTCGCTGGTGCCGGGAGATCCAGTGCTCAACATAACCAACGCCGACGTCGGGGTCACTGGCGTCTATCAGGGCCATCGCCGGATGACGTTGACGTATCCCGCGCTGAATCGCGCCCGCCGCGTGCTTTGGGTTGTAACCGGCAGCGAGAAAACGGATATGCTTCGTCGTCTTGTTGCAGGCGATCAGTCCATTCCCGCCGGCCGCATCCGGCAGGAGCAAGCGCTTCTGATCGCAGATCGCGCAGCCGCGAGCGCATTGACCGCTGAACATAAAGCAGCAGGATAACTATGCGCGTGGGAATTGCCACCGATCATGGTGGATTTTCCGCTGCTGGGCCAGTCGTGAAGGAGGTGGCGACTACTGAACAAAGCTCGCCACTCGGCGCCACGGTTCTGCCCGGCGGTGTAAATTTCAGCATCTATTCTCGAAGCGCGTCCGGCATGGAATTGGTTTTCTTCGACGGGGATGATGACGCCCAGCCTTCGCGCTTAATTCCGATCGATCCGGCGATCAACCGCACCGGTCCTTACTGGCATGTATTCGTGCCGGATGTGAAGCCGGGGCAGCTTTACGGTTATCGAGTCCAGGGCCCCTTCGATCCGGCGCACGGGATGCGATTTGATGCCTCCAAGGCCTTGCTGGACCCCTACGGGCGCGGCGTCGTCGTTCCCAAAAACTACAGCCGCGAGTCGGCGCGCCATAGTGGCGATAACACCGCGAGCGCGATGAAGAGCGTCGTCGTGGATTCCCGCGCCTACGATTGGGAAGGCGACGCGCCGCTCCGCCATCCAGCCTCTCGAACGATCATTTACGAAATGCACGTGCGTGGCTTCACGCGTCATTCCTCCTCCGGCCTCGCCGAGAAAATGCGTGGCACTTTTGCCGGCTTAGTCGAGAAGATTCCCTATCTTCAGCAACTCGGCGTCACGGCGGTCGAACTTTTGCCGGTGTTCCAATTCGACTCGCAAGATGCTCCTGCCGGTCTGGTTAATTATTGGGGCTATGCTCCTGTCTCGTTTTTCGCACCGCACCAGGCCTACAGTTCCAGCCAGGACCCGCTCGGCCCCGTTAGCGAATTTCGCGACATGGTGAAGGCGCTGCATCGGGCTGGCATAGAGGTCATTCTCGACGTCGTGTTTAATCACACCGCGGAAGGCGATCACATCGGGCCGACGCTGAGCTTCCGTGGCCTGGAGAATAGCGCCTACTACATTCTTGAAAACGACCGCGCGCGCTATGCGAACTACAGCGGCACGGGAAATACACTGAACGGAAACCATCCGATCGTCCGCCGCATGATCCTCGACAGTCTCCACTATTGGGTGGAAGAGATGCATGTCGATGGCTTTCGGTTCGATCTGGCGTCGATCCTGGAGCGGGACGAGTCGGGCAATTTGATGCCGGACCCGCCGGTCTTGTGGGATATCGATTCCGATCCTGTGCTGGCGGGGACGAAGCTCATCGCCGAAGCGTGGGATGCCGCCGGCCTGTACCAGGTGGGCAGTTTCCTCGGCGATAGTTGGAGGGAGTGGAATGGGCGATTCCGCGACGATATCCGCAGCTTCTTCCGCGGGGACGAAGGTTTGGTTGGGACCGTTGCGGACCGCCTGCTCGGCAGCCCTCAAATGTACGGTCATAAGAGCCGTGAGGCCGAAGCCAGCGTGAATTTCGTGACGTGTCACGATGGCTTTACACTGAATGATCTCGTGTCTTACAGCCAGAAGCACAACGAAGCCAACAGTGAAGATAACCGCGATGGCACGAACGACAACCGAAGCCACAACTGGGGTGCCGAGGGCCCAACCGATGACCCGACAGTGGAGGCCTTGCGAAATCGCCAGGTGAAGAATTTCGTCACAGTGACCATGCTTTCCCTCGGCCTGCCCATGATTTTAATGGGCGACGAGGTGCGGCGGACTCAGTTCGGCAACAACAACGCCTACTGTCAGGACAAAGAGACGAGTTGGTTTGATTGGACGCTGGTCGCAAAGCATACCGATTTGCATCGTTTCGTAAAACTTCTTAACGCCCACCGCCTGATGCCAGACTGCCAGCCGGAGCCTCAGAACCTCAGTCTGAATCAACTCTTGCGGGAATCGCATCGAGTCTGGCATGGTGTGAAACTCGGAGAGCCCGATTGGAGCTTCCATTCGCATAGCGTGGCGTACAGCGCGGCATGTCGAAACGACAGTCTGCACTTCTATGTCATATTGAACGCTTATTGGGAACCCCTCGAGTTCGAACTGCCGCCGACGGGCAAGGCCGGCACTCCATGGCGCCGATGGATCGACACAAGCCTGGATTCGCCGTGTGAGATTGTGGAGTGGCAGGTTGCGCCGGAAGTTGCGAGTCCTACCTATCGAGCTGGGCCACACTCTGTGGTCGCTCTGTACGCTCGAACGTAGAAACGGATCACAGCGGGCCGTGGAACCTCAATTGCATATACGATGACGAGGTTGATGCGGTTATGAAAGCTCTCTGGTCCAGAATCGAAAATGCCTGGTGCAAGGCGGTCCACAACCAGTTGATGTGGCCGATCCATGGTTATTATAGCTGCCGGGTTTGCTTGCGCAGGTATCCTGTTCCCTGGAGCGGTCCTTTGATAACCACGGCGCTTGGGCTGGTTGCTGGCAGCATAAATGAGACAACGCCCTTAAGTAGAAACCGGATGCTATTTCCCACAGTGAATAAAGCGGACTCAACCCGCATCCGCATCCGTTTGTCGAGCTCCACGGGAACGGTCTTGCCGGACCATCTGTCGAAGCTCGGTCACCAACAGTCGGCCTGACTCTCGAAGTGTCGTCCGCGCTACCCATTCTTCGTCCCCAATAGAAGACGCTGGCGAAAGGCGACAGTCGTTGAAACCTGGGGCATACCCAAGCCATCTAACATCCGCTGACACTGTGGCGGTGGAACGTGGCCGATCCTACCACTTGCTTGATTCTCGACATACAATTGCCAGGCATTAATCGTGTGCCGATCGTGTTCGTCAGTGCGCAAGCACCTCAGGCGAATCGTGACAAAGCGATAACGCACGGCGCAGTTGGTTTTCTTTCCAAACCATTCCGGGGGACGACCTGGTGAAGCTGGTGAGGCCGGCGATCCAGCGTTGAGCCGATTTTTTCCAAGCCCAAACAGCGTCCTCCCTTGTTGTAGGTAGCGCATGATATTTCGTCGCAGGACTAACGCACAACAATTAACGCATAAGGAGTAACGCTATGGCTATTTCAGATTTGATCGGATCCACTGCGAATTTCCGGGCTTTGCTCGAGGACTTAGAGATGGTTGCACCGGTGGACTCCGCCGTCCTGATTCAGGGCGAAACAGGTACCGGCAAGGAGATGGTCGCACGGGCGATTCATGAAGCCGGCCCTCGCCGCCATAACCGTTTCGTAGCCATCAACTGTGCGGCGATTCCCAGCGCATTACTGGAGAGCGAGCTGTTCGGCCACGAGAGAGGCGCATTTACAGGCGCCGTAGCTCAGACTGTGGGACGCTTTCAATGCGCGGACCGCGGAACCCTGTTTCTGGATGAAATCGGAGATCTTCCCCTGGAATTGCAGCCGAAGCTGCTCCGCGCGCTCCAGGAAAGACAGTTCGAACGCCTGGGCGGAGGCCGTACCCTTCCGGTCGACGTGCGCGTGATCGCGGCCACCAACCAGGACCTCGGGCGGATGGTGGAGGGGCGGACGTTTCGCGCCGATCTTTACTACCGGCTGAACGTCTTCCCGATCACTCTGCCCCCTTTGCGAGAACGTCGAGACGATATTCCCCTGTTGATAGAGCACTTCGTCCGAAAGTTTGCCGAGCGGCAAGGCAAGTTCATCGATAGCATCCCCGACGAGGTGATGGACGTTCTGAAGTGTCATGACTGGCCCGGCAACATCCGAGAGCTGCAAAATGTGATCGAGCGCGGCGTGATCAGGACGGTAGGCCCCGTGCTGAGCAGGCAAACGATACTGCATATGAAGTGGAATGGCGGAGCCACGACACTGAGGACCCCAGCCAATACGGAATCGGGGCCCGTCAAAACGCTGGCCGACGCCGAACGGGCGCACATTACGGCGACGCTTCGTGAAACGAATGGGATTGTCGGCGGCCCGCGTGGGGCAGCTGCCCAGCTGGGGCTGGCGCGGACAACCTTAATTGCCAGGATGCAGCGACTAGGGATTTCTCACAAGGCATCGGGACCGCGAGCTGATTTCCGAACGATGAATGCGGCTGCTGGTTCCTGGCGAATCAATTGACAAGAATCCTCCGGCTGGTTTACCGGCGCTTCCACTGGAATTGACGCCGTCTGCCGGCTTGGTGAAACTTATAGGGGCAGCGATCCAGCGTTAAACCATTCGTTCCGAGCCCAAGCGGGGGCATCCATGTTGTTGGGCCGCTGCTCGGATCGTTTTGCATTGATCTGAAAGCCCTGAAAGAGGGTGGGCGCGCAGGACATTGGGGGGATGCCCGATATACGTTCAGCTGATTGTTCCGGCCTCCATCCCGTGCGCCACTGGATCTGGCCGGAATAATCTGTACTAAAGCAATTCCGCAGGAAGAAAGAGACTCAATGAGCATGGATCCCGGCACCCGGAACAGCTCGATTCGGATTCTTACCGTTGACGACCATGCCCTGCTCCGTGAAGGAATCGCAGCATTGGTCAACGCTGAATCTGATATGGAGATCGTCGCGGAAGCATCCACCGGCCAGGAAGCGTTGGAGAAATTCCGATTGTATCGGCCGGAAGTGACCTTGATGGATCTTCAGATGCCAACCATGAGTGGCATCGATACCATCATCGGGATTCGAAGTGAATTTCCCAATGCCCGCATCATTGTATTAACCACATACGGAGGGGACGTTCAGGTTGTGCGGGCACTGAAAGCCGGCGCGCGGGCTTACATCTTGAAGGGACACGTGCACAGAGAACTGCTGGATACCATACGTGCGGTCCATGCCGGTCAGAAGAGAATCCCGCCCGAGGTCGCCGCCGAGCTGGCTGAGCATGCCGCGGAGGACGCCTTGAGCTCACGGGAGATCGATGTGCTTCGGCTGATCGCGTGCGGGAACGCGAACAAAGAGATCGCCGCCCAGCTCTCCATTGCAGAGGAAACGGTCAAGGGCCACATCAGTCATATCCTCATGAAGCTCGGGGCGAACGACCGCACTCACGCCGTCACGATAGGCATAAAGCGCGGAATCATCGAACTATAGCGCACAGGGCTCCGTTGTGCGCTTTCAAACTACGGTGCCACAGGAGTGGGGCGCCGGCTCCCCAGCTACGCGGGTTAGAAGAAGATCCCCCAAAAGTGGGCTACCCCGAACCCAGGATTAGACGTTTCGATTTGCGTTGCGAATTTCATACGCTCAAATAGGGAGTGTTTTGCAACGGCTATTCTCGACATTCGCGAGTGGTTGGCCCGGCGTCGGCCTTCTGCTCTTGCGCCTGCTTACCGGCGTCGCGCTCATCCATTTTGGGATCGCCGACCTGCTTGAGGCGCCACCACCGTTGACGATTATCATTCTGCAGATCATCGGAGCCGGTGCTGGGATACTTCTTCTGCTAGGTCTGTGGACTCCAGCGGCTGGAGGACTGGCAGCCATCGTGAAGGTCTGGATCGCTTTCTCGCGGCATTTCTCACATTCGGGTGATCCATGGATCCCCATTGTACAGTCCATCCTCGGCGCCGTTTTGGCGATGGTCGGACCTGGCGCCTGGTCCATCGACGCCCGACTCTTCGGCAGGAAGCACATTGATTTTCCAGAACCCTAGTCGAGTTTGTTTCTCCCTCTAAAGTAGTAGCGTCGGATCTCTCCTCGTCGGTAGCCTGCTACCCGACTATAGAACCAGGGACTGGTCCTACTATCCAGGGTTGGCGCGAGACCGGTAAGGGCCCACAATAAGTGCGTGAGAACGAAAGGCAACCAATGACCGAGACTGAAATGAACCGATTTCGAGCCGTTCTGACAGCAAAGGTCGCGGAGCTGGAGCGCGCCAGCCTCCGCCGCGACGGGATCACAGTAGAGCGAAGCGCTGATCAACTGGATGAGATCCAGGCGGCTTCGCAACGCACACTCGCCGTTTGTAACCTTGATCGTGAGTTTAACCAACTTCGAAACGCCCGGGCGGCCCTACGCCGTGTCGAGGACGGCAGCTTCGGGATATGCCAGCAGTGTGATCAAGACATCCATCCGAAACGACTTGCCGCGGTGCCGTGGGCTCCGTATTGTATACAGTGCCAGCAAGCCGTCGACTGCAATCTCGGAGATATTCAACCGCCAGCCGGCCAGCTGCTCGGTCGCGCCGCTTGATGCTGCGTGGATCACGAGACAAACATTCATTTCATAAAGGAGTAACGCTATGGCTATTTCAGATTTGATCGGATCGAGTGCGAAATTCCGGGCTTTGCTCGAGGACTTGGAGATGGTTGCACCGGTGGACTCCTCCGTCCTGATTCAGGGCGAAACAGGTACCGGCAAGGAGATGGTCGCACGGGCGATTCATGAAGCCAGCCCTCGCCGCCATAACCGTTTCGTAGCCATCAACTGTGCGGCGATTCCCAGCGCATTACTGGAGAGCGAGCTGTTCGGCCACGAGAGAGGCGCATTTACAGGCGCCGTGGCTCAGACCATGGGACGCTTTCAATCCGCGGACCGTGGAACGCTGTTTCTGGATGAAATCGGAGATCTTCCCCTGGAATTGCAGCCGAAGCTGCTCCGCGCGCTCCAGGAAAAACAGTTCGAACGCCTGGGCGGAGGCCGTACCCTTCCGGTCGATGTGCGCGTGATTGCGGCCACCAACCAGGACCTCGGGCGGATGGTAGAGGGGCGGACGTTTCGCGCCGATCTTTACTATCGGTTGAACGTCTTCCCGATCACTCTGCCCCCTTTGCGAGAACGTCGAGACGATATTCCCCTGTTGATAGAGCACTTCGTCCGAAGGTTTGCCGAGCGGCAGGGCAAGTCCATCGATAGCATCCCCGACGAGGTGATGGACGTTCTGAAATGTCATGATTGGCCCGGCAACATCCGAGAACTGCAGAATGTGATCGAGCGCGGCGTGATCATGACGATGGGCCCCGTGCTGAGCAGGCAAACGATAATGCACATGAGGTGGGATGGCGGAGCCACGACACTGAGGACCCCAGCCAATGCGGAATCGGGGCCCGTCAAAACGCTGGCCGACGCCGAACGGGCGCACATTACGGCGACGCTTCGTGAAACGCACGGGATTGTCGGCGGCCCGCGTGGGGCAGCCGCCCAGCTGGGGCTGGCGCGGACAACCTTAATTGCCAGGATGCAGCGACTAGGGATTTCTCACAAGGCATCGGGACCGCGAGCTGATTTCCGAACGATGAATGCGGCAGCAGCTGGATCCTGGTGAATGAATTGACAAGAGGCGAGCCGTGCCAGACGCGGGGGCTGAGTTTCGGAATTTTCCTGACGGTGCCGCTCCTCTCTTCCTGTCATTCGGCAAGCTGGCGGCAGCCGGGTATCCGCTCTCGAACGGTTCTCCGGGCAGACCTTATGGCGAACGCGAACTGACGAACATGGATAGTTTGTCCGAGTGGACCCTTACTCTCAAGGACAGAGTTCTAGCCACCTCAGAATCGCGGGGCCGTATCTTCTGATTTTTTCCAGAGAGCTTATGGTAAAGATAGCGCCCATGAGCAACTCCTCGGAGCAGCGTCCGCACTGCTATTGGGCTCTCCAAAGACAGCTGGCCTCCCGTGATTTTGAACGGCGCCAGTTCTCGGTGGCGTGGCAGGAAACCTTTGGCTCGCGACAAAATCAACACTTATTCGTAGCCGCTCTTGCGATAAAAGTTCGGGGGTTCCACAAAATGTTCCGCGGACTTCACATCGTCAATACAACGCGGAATGTCGCATTGCCGCTCAGCATGCGTGCGTAACCCTCCGCTGCTTTTTCGAGCGGATAGGTCTCGATCATCGGACGCACGCCGGTCAATTCGGAGAAGCGCAACGTGTCCTCGGAATCGGCTGCTGTTCCCGCGGCCCAACCTTGAATGGATCGGCTCCCGGAAATGAGCTGTATTGGTGTGACCTCGATGGGGTCGAAGGTGGCACCGATCACAATCAGTTTGCCGTTCGGCCCCAGGCCGTCGAACAGTTCCGACATTGCTTTGGAACTTGGGGCGGTGCCGAGAATCACCTGCGCGCCTCCCAGCTTCTGTAACGCCTGTGCTGCGCTGGTCGCTTTGCTATCGATGTAGACGTTGGCTCCGAGCTTCTGTGCCAGAGCCGCATTTTCTGCGCCGCGTCCGATAGCCGCCACTTTGTAGCCAAACTTGCTCGCGAATTGAATTCCCAGGTGTCCCAGGCCGCCGACACCCTGCACCGCCACAAGATCGCCCGGCATTGCACCGCTGTGCCGCAGCGCGTTGAACGTGGTAATTCCGGCGCAGAGCAGCGGTGCTGCATCAGCCGCGGACAAGCTGTCCGGTATCGCCACCAGCGCCTCGATGGGAGCCAGCATGTATTGCTGGTATCCGCCGTCATAGCTGATGCCCGGAATTTTCAGGTTCCGGCAGTTGCGAAAATCTCCGCGCCGGCACGCGACGCACGTGTTGTCCTGGCCGCCGTGCCATCCCACGCCCACGCGCTGTCCGGTCTTCCACGCGGACACGCCTGGCCCCAGTTCGTCGATGATGCCGGCGACTTCGTGTCCTGGAACCCGCGGAAATTGAATGCCGGGCCACAGGCCGTCCTTGGTGAGCACATCGCTATGGCAAATGCCGCAGGCCTGTACCTTGATGCAAACTTCTCCCGTGCCCGGCTTCGGAATCTCGCGCCCGACGATCTCGAAATCTCCTCCCGGTTTAGAAATTTGCGCCGCTTTCATCGGCGCGATTGCGGTTCTCGTAGTTGCCATGTTTCCTCCTTCTTTGTTACTCCTCCACCTCGAAAATGAGTTCCAGCTCCACGGGAGTGCCGAGCGGAAGACTTGCAACGCCATATACCAGGCGGCTCGGGTTCTTGTCTTTCCCGAAGACGTTTTCGATCAACTCGGACGCGCCGTCGGCCACTTTCGGCTGATCGCGAACATCGCCCAAAGTTGCCACCGACACGCCCAGCCGGACAATCCGGATCACTTTGTCGAGCGATCCCAAATGCTGTCGAGCAACAGCCAGGGCGTTGAGCGCCGAGATAAGCCGCCTTGCGCCCCGCCTCGACATTCAGTTCCGCACCCACGCGCCCAACAATTTTCGCGCTGCGGCCCTCGGTGGGAAGCATCCCGGTCAAGAAAAGCAGATTGCCCGTTTTCACCGCCTCCGCGTAAATACCAAACGGCTCGGGCGGCGCAGGGAGCGCGACGGCAAGTTCCTTCAAACGCCGCTCGGCGCTCATGCGTGTCTCCCGGCGGCGGCCGGCTCGTGCTTTCGATTGGGAAGATGGATCGATCGGCCAAGTGCAGCCAGGCCGGCTTCCTTGATGGCCTCGGAAAGCGTGGGGTGTGGCGCCATTCCGTCCGCCACGGTCTCGATGGTTGCCTCCGCATCCAGGGCGATGACGCCGGCCTCCACCATGTCGGTCACATGCGGCCCCACCATTACCAAGCCGAGCAGCTCACCCGTGCTCGTTTCGTGGATCGACTTCACCCAGCCGGCAGTCTCGTTCTGCATCACAGCACGGGCGTTGGCAATCCACGGAAATGTTCCGATCGCGATGTTGTCGCCGAATTGCTCCCGTGCCTGCGCTTCGGTGAGGCCGACGCTGGCAATTTCCGGATCGGTGTATATCGGGCGCGGAACCGCGCGCCTGCCGAACGGCGTGTCGTGACCGCACGCGTTCTCGGCAGCCACCTCGCCCTCACGAAAAGCGGTGTGGGCAAGCTGCCAGTAACCAGCGCAGTCGCCCACAGCATAGATGTGGGGAACAGTGGTGCGCCGCCGGTCGTCTGTAGTGATACCTTTACGCGAATCGAAGTGGACGCCGGTTCGCTCCAGGCCGAATCCTTTTACTACCGGCGCGCGCCCAACCGAGACCAGCATCAAGTCAGCCTGCACGGTCTCGCCAGCGCCGAAGTGCACCCTCAGCTCCGATCCGGAGTCTTCCACCTTGCTGCACTGCTTCTCGAAATGCAAGGTAATGCCGCGCTTGCTGAATTGCTTAGCGAGTTCCTTCGATGCGTCAGCGTCCTCCTGAGGAAGTAGCGAAGGAAGCATCTCGATGATGGTTACTTGGCTCCCGAAGCGCTGGAAGATGGAGGCGAACTCACACCCGACTACGCCACCGCCCAAGACAACCAGGCGCTTTGGCACCTCGGTCTGCGACAGCAGCCCTTCGGAGTCGACGCAGCGAGGCGATTCCAATCCCTGGATCGGAGGTCGCACTGGAAACGAGCCGGTCGCGATGATCGCAGACTGGAAGGTGGTGTCCTCGCGATCGTCGACGGCGAGGGTGTGCTGGTCCTTAAAAGTTCCCGTTCCCTTCACCCACTCCACGCCATTGGCCTTGAAGAGGAACGCCACGCCGCTCGTCATCCGCTTCACCACTCCAGCCTTCCACTCGTTCGATTTTGAAAAGTCCAGATGCGTGCCGTCCAGGCTGACGCCGAGCTTGGCGAACGTCTCCTCGGCGGACTTGAGCGCAAACGCCGTCTGCACCCACGCCTTGGTGGGGATGCACCCGACCCGGAGACAGGTGCCGCCCAACTCGGACTCGCGCTCGATGCACGCCACTTTGGCGCCCAGTTGGGCTGCACGAACCGCCGCGGTATAACCACCTGGCCCGCCCCCGAGAACAACGACGTCGAAGTTCACTACGCCGCTACCGCCAGCTTGGCCGTTAAGGTAATCTCCGGGATCCCTGCCAAGGCACGCGCGACAGGGCAATTTACTTTGGCCTGCTCGGCGAAGTGTCGGAACTGCTCTTGATCGACGCCCGGCACGTGCCCTTCGGTATCTATGTCCAGACGCGTGAGGGTCGGCGCGCCGTTGATGTTGCGCAACTGGACGACGGCATTCGTGCGCAAGGACTCCGGCACGTGTCCCGCGGCGCCCAGCATGGCCGCCAGCGCCATAGTGAAACAGGCGGCCTGCGCGGCCGCAATCAGTTGCTCCGGGTTCGTTCCCGGCGCCTCACCGAACCGGGTCCCGTACGAGAAGGCGCCGTGGAAAATACCGTCGCCCACGGTGACGGTCCCCGAACCACTCTTGATATCACCGCGCCAATCGGAGCTTCCATTCCGTGCAGTCATCTTTATCTCCTTTTTCGCTTACCATTTGCCGTTATGCATACCTGCGTCCACGTGCAGCACTTCGCCCGTGACATTGCGAGCATCCGTCAGATAAAGCACCGCTTGCACAATGTCATCGATATCCGGAATCGTTCCCATCGGCGATTGGCTTTTCAAGGAGTCCCGCGAATTCTGCGCGTGCAGCGGCGTGTCCACCACCCCCGGAGCCACCGCGTTAAAGCGGATGCCTTCTTGTGCATACTCCATGGCCAGGCTGCGCGTTATCGCCTCCAGACCGCCCTTGGTGATCATCGGTAGGGAAGCTCTTACCCCGGCGATGGGATGTTCCACCATCGCCGAGGTAATGCAAGTGACGCTCCCACCGGTCTTTTGCGCCAGCATCTGCTTCACAGCAAGTTGCGTGATGTAGATGTACCCTTGCAGATTCGTTTCTGAGAGCATCTCAAAATCGCGGCAGGTGTAATCGGTGAACGGCTTTGTGAAAAAGATGCCCGCGTTGTTAACCACTCCATCTATCGAGCCAAAATTGCTGATCGCTGTGTCGGCGATCTTCGCTGCGGTTGAAGCCTTCCCGATATCTCCCTCGATCAAAGCAACCTTTTGGGTGGGCGCCAGGGCGGAGTTTGTGAAGCTCCGCGAATTAGCGACGACATTGTAACCACGCTCGACGAACGCTTTTGTAACACCGGCGCCGATTCCTTGAGACGCACCCGTCACGATCATGGTCGCTGGCTTACTCATACCCCTCGAGCAGCAAACGAGGTGCCAACCAAGCGCGCTTGCAGTATCAGCGAGTCAGCGCTGATCGACACGAACCGTGGTGACGAAGTGTCTATCCGCTGTCTTTCCTAAAGCATGACAGGCGACGTATCGACTTGTCGGCCGCTCCTATTTTGAACAGTCTCTGTTTGGTTGAGAGATTGCAACGTGACCAGGTTTGCCGTTACTTCGATGTTGCTTTTAGTTGCCAGAGAATATGAACACGTCTGGTGCGCTGCTTCCACGAACGCCTGGGTGACATCGTGGTCCACGCCCGGCAGGCTGATATTGAGACGCGCTGCCAGGCCATAAACACCGTGCCTCACACCGAGGGCGATTTCGGCGTCGATGGTTGCGTCAAGTGGAAGCGCGACGTCTTTCTAGCGGCGACGAGCTTGAGTGCCGACAGGAAGCAGGCCGACCAACCGGCGGCGAACAATTGTTCGGGGTTCGTACCATCACCGGGAGTGCCCGGTACGGTCAGCTTTACGTCCGGCCGGCTATCGGAGGTGCGGGATGTGCCGTTTCCCCGGCCACCCAGAGCGGCCCAAAGCTGCCAATACGCCGCATCCCAGAACAAGGATATAGCTAAAGCGCGGAAGTTTCGATTTATAGTCGCCGCATCCCTCGAAAGATGTGTGCCAAATAAGGGCTTTTTAGGGTGTCGAAGCTTGCAACGAATTCCTTACCATTAAGAAGGGATGTACTCTGCAACGTCTATATTCGACCTTTCCTGACGGCCGGCCCGGCCTCGGCCTCTTGCTGCTGCGGCTTGGCGTCGGTATCGCTTTAGTGTCTCTTGGCATCAACGGTACCTTCAGGGCGCAGGGAGAACCAATCGGCATCGCGCGCGATTTGATCGCAGTGGCCGGCGGCGTCTTTCTGCTGGTTGGATTGTGGGCGCCCGTAATGGGAGCGCTCGTCGCTCTGGATGAGTTATGGATCGCGTTCTCGGTCTATTCCTCGCAGCCGGACGACCGCTGGATTCACATCTTCTTGGCGGTGCTCACCGCTGGTGTGGCGATGCTCGGCCCCGGCGCATGGTCCATCGATGCTCGCCTGTTCGGGAGGAAGCGCATTGATTTCGACCCGACTCGCGGTAGGAAAACATCCTACTAAAGGGGGTTCCGATCAAGACGCTGGCGGATGCCCAGCGGGGGCACATCACGGCAACACTTCGGGAGACCAATTGGGTTGTCGGCGGACCACGCGGAGCCGCCGCTCAACTGGGCTTGCCGAGGACAACCTGAATTGCCAGGATGGCGCAGCTCGGAAGTTTTAACGAGACGTCGGGAACGCACATGTCGCGATATACTCTGTAAGCTGGCGAAAAACGGCCAGGTCATCCTGCAACTAGGAGGAGCTATGAAGATCGCGCTTGCCTTTGTTTTCGTATCGGCTGCGATTGCGGTGGTCTGCGTCGCCTGGGCCCAAACTGAGTCTAGCGATCAAACCAAGCCTCAGATTCGGAGCCTTTCGCACGCCATCCATGCGGTCGAAGATCTGGATACGACGCTCGCATTCTACCGCGAAGTGTTCGGCCTCAACGGCACGCCCCAGGATTTTCCAAACCCGGCCGTGCCGCAACTCACCAACGCTCCCGGCGTTACGCTACGCCTTTCGATGATGCGGCTTCCCGGTGCGATGCTTTTCGAGCTTACTCATTTCAAGGGTCTCGAACGAAAGCCCGCACGAGCCGCATATACAGATCCCGGCGCTGCCAGCATCGTGTTCTACGTGCGCGATCTGGACGCAGTAGTGGCCAACGCGAAAAGGGCGAATGCGCCCATCGTCACCACCGGCGGGGCGCCTGTCGAGATCCCGACCGCAAAAGGCAAGGCCCGCTCGATCGTCCTGCGCGACCCCGATGGCTTTTTCGTCCAGCTGATCCAGGAAGCGCCAGCACCCGGTGCGCCGGAGGGAAATGTGCATCGCGTTTCGCTCGCCTATACCATGGAGAGCGCCGAAGCCACCGCCAGGTTCTACAACGGCATGCTGGGCGTCGAACTAACCGGGCCTTCGGAGTTCTCGAAAGATCCGGCAATTCTACGTCTGGTAGGCGCGCCTAAGGGGACAGAATTTCGAAAACTTACGGGCGTTCTTCCTGGTCCTCCCGCCTATGTCGAGTTCACTGAGTTCCGCGGCGTGCCGCGTAGCAAGTTTCACCCGCGCGTCCGCGATCCCGGTGCGCCGGCGATGGCGATCCAGGTGATCAACCTCACTGGCATGGTGGCGCAAATGAAGGCTGAGGGCACCAACCTGATTTCCGCCAACGGCCAGATTGTGGACTTCGGCAACGGCACTCACAACATCTTCGTCGAAGATCCGAATGGCATGAACATTGAATTGTTCGAACGCTCAGGTCCGCCGCCGGCAAGGAGCCAGACGAAGTAGGAGATTCCTGGCGTTATTTCTTTGCACTGCCGCCGACGTAGTGGGTGGCGTCTCTCTCCTGGCAGACGAACTCCATCAGTTCGGTATCCGGCATGAGTTGATGGTTCACTCGGACCGTGAATGGCTTAGTGTAGGCCTTGGGATCTTCGATTGTGATGTCGATCTGCATTAAGCCGTACTTCACGCGGCGCCAGCGTTCCGTCATTTTGCCGGAACTGGTGAGAGGGCTGCCCTCCACGTCCAGCCACACATCGTCGCGAAACCCGGTGGTCTCCACAACCAATGTGTCGCCGTCCCAGTGTCCGACAGAATAACCGTAAAACCAGGGCGTAGGATCGTTGTTCGGCAATGGCCGGCCATCTGTGAGAATCCGGCGCACATTGCCGTTCGCCTCATACAGCACCACGATTTCGCGCTGAGTCTGCACGATATCTCGTGGCTGCGGGTGCATGTGAAGCTGGGTCAAGCCGAGCGGCAGGCATAACGCGTCGGGGTTGTCCTTGTTGGCATCCCCTTTTCTTTGGGCGCGCAACTGTGCCGCCCAAGGAGTCATCGGGAGACCTTCCTTGATGCCTGCGCCGATGTTGAAGAACTGCGCGACGGGAGGATCGCCCGGCGAAGTAGGAATCGCGAAAGGTAGGGGAGCCGTGCCGTTTAAGCCCGCGGCAAGGCCGGTCTTGGCCGTGTGCGCGGGCTCCCATAACCCGGAGAAATCGGGCTTGCCATAGGACGTCCGGGGCGGCGCCGCCGCAAAATCAATTTTCCCGTCCGCGGTCCTCGGGCCGGGTGTGGGATAGCTGGGCCACTGCGCGAACATCGCTGTCGCGCTGCTGATGAGGGCGAACAGTAAAGCTGGGATCTTAGAAACTTTCATCTTCGTTTTAACTGTATACGAAAAGTGGCCCCCGATTACGTTTTTCCCATGGCTTTCCACACATCGGCCTTGGTCTGTGGAGCGGCGGAGGCATGCACGTTGATGTACCGGTCAAAGTCCAGATTGAGCCTTTCCAAAACCGGGAACAGAGCCTTGACGTGATCGTTAGCTGGTTCGCCGGGATTCACCGAGAAATCGCCCTGGAACAGAACTTTTTCCTTAGGAATATACGCGATAATCAACCCGTTGGAGTGAGGAGCCGGAAATATGTGGTACATCTCAACGATTCGGGTTCCATCGGAGTAGACTCTCTTCTCCTGGACGGTTTCAAATTTCGCTTTCTTCGGATTCTTTGCCAGGGTGTCGTTGAGTAGCGTTCTCGGAGTGTTGAGCGCTTTGTCGAGGAACTCCTCATTGTTCTTCTGCGTGATGATGGTTGCGCCTTCGGCCACCAGCACCGGCAGCCCTCCCGTGTGATCGGCATGGGGATGCGTGTTCATGACGTAGCGGATCGGCTTGTTCGGAATCAGCTTCTTGGTTTCGGCAACGTAAGCCAGGGCGCGCGCCTCGGATTGGCCGGCCTCCAGCATCATGACGTAGTCCTTAAACTCGACGATCACCGAATCGTAACTGCCGGCTCCGGTAGTGAGCCGGTACAGGCCGTCACCCAGCTTCTCCGGAGTGACCGTCAGTGCAGCCTGAGGCGGCGGGCCCCCACCCGGACCACGACCCGCCGGCGCCGGAACCAGTGTAGCGACATCGGGAGGATTAGCCTTCGCCCCCGTCAGCTCCACTTCAAAGAACGGCCAACCGCCGCGCGTCTCCACAATCTTCGAAGGAGCCATGACGCCGCCGAAGTCTCTCCATCCGGTGTAAGAGGCGACGATGTGCATGTCGCCCATGATGTTTTCACCGAGCCAGGTCTCCACCTGATCCACCCTGCCGCGGTCGTTCACATAACCATTAATGACGTAGCTTTTGCCGGAAGGCGCCTTTACCGTCGGACTCCAGCTCAAGACGGCGTATTTCTTGCCGTCCATCTTGCGATGGCTCAGCGTGGCGTTATTCGCCGCTGCGCCTTCGAGAAAACCCCAGGGCGTGATGTAAAACTCGAGCGAGCCGGCCCAGGGTTGCGAGACGTCCGCCTGCTGGGCGGTGATCCCCTGGAAGAAGACGCCCTGCGTTACTGTCGTTGAGCCGCCCGGCCCGATGTTGTGGGTGATTCCGGTCTGGCGCGAAGCCGGTGTGGTGAGGTCGATCACGCGGACGTAGTTATCGATCGGCCGCATCGGATCGTGCGTCCCACGGCAGGTCATATCGGCGGCATTGGCTCCGCATTGCTGGAATGCCACGTCCTTGGCCGTTCCCGAATACGTGATGGATTTCAGATCGCCCAACTCCTTTTGCGCATTCGCGATCACGGTCTTCGCATCCTGCGCCAGAGCGATCCCACCCAGGAACGCGAGGCAGATTTGGACTAACGCAAATTTCTTGAACACGGGATCTCCTTATGAGCCGGATTGCGAGGTAGAACGCACCCGTCTTGAGTATTCTATATCGACTCAGGCTCTCCGCGGGCCTGGAGTGTCCTCGTGAATCCAGCACAAAAGAGGGCGCGCGGCCTCCTCCTCCGCGCGCCCGGTCCCGATCAGTTACTCGGCACTGCGGTCGGGAAGCTCGAATCCACAGTTATACGGGTCGCTGCCACCGTTCCCGCCAGATGATCGACCTGGTTTCCCTTCGGATCGTAGATGTCCTCGGTAAAAGTGCCAGTGTAGCTGTCTCCGCTGGGAGATAGCGTGTTCTGCTCACGGATATTGATGTAATTGGCGACTGCTCCGGTAGTGGGGCTGAACGCGATCGGAAAATGGTTGAGCTCGAAAGCGAGATACCCAGTCTCCCCCCATACGCCCAGACAGAAGCCGCCGCCCGGAACGCCTGCGGAATTTTGTATTTCTGTTCCATCGCTGTGCCATTGGGTAAACCCGAAGTCGATCAGTGCACCGTCCGGGATGGAAGGATTGTGGCCCGTGTTGCCCTTGGATATCAATTGAACCTGCCACATCCCCACGATGCTCGCGCTCTGCTCGCCGCCCCGCTGTTGCGGATTGGCGTTTTCCAGGCGAGGTGCTGTCGCCCGGGCTACCACGTCGGGGTCGGCCATTTGGAACGGCCCCTGCAAGTTGGACACGTCTCCACAACTCGCGATCGCGTTGGAAACGAACATCGCTGACAAGATTCCCGCGCCGACAGTCATGGTAATTGCTCGAGAAATTGCTTGCATGAAGTTCCTCTTTCTGCCGCGGCTTGTCCGCGTGCACTCTCCAAAGCGCAAAACAGAATGAAAAACTTGCACTCGGAGGAAAAAAAGTGATTGGCGTTGCGCCCCGAGGACTAAGTCCAAAACCTAGTTGGCCACGGATGAACGCAGATCAACGCGGATAAAACAATAAGACTTGAGTTTGTTTTCAGCGCCCTTCTTGACTAGGGCCGGCTGCTGAGCTCGGTCAAAAGCCACGCGCGCGCCATTTTCCAATCCCGCATTACGGTGTCGGAGGAGACTTTCACCACCTCGGCCGTCTCTTTTACGCTCAGTCCGCCGAAAAAGCGCAACTCCACGATCCGGGATTTGCGCGGGTCCACTTCGGCCAAGGCGCTGAGCGCGTCATCCAGAGCTACCAGTTCCCGCGCTTTGACCTGCGCTAGGTCCACCGTTTTGGTGAGATCCAAAGCCTGGGCCTTGCCGCCGCGCTTGCCGGCTGCCCTCCGGCGTGCCCGGTCCAGCAGGATACGGCGCATCAAAGTAGCCGAGACGGCGAAGAAATGCGCCCGATGCTGCCACTCCAGATCGCGGGCGTTCACCAGACGCAGATAGACCTCGTGAACCAGGTCTACGCTCTGCAGGCTATGGCCTGGGCGTTCGTTCTGCAATAAGCGCGCGGCCACGCGCCGCAATTCACGATATACGCGGGGAGTCAGTTGTTGAAGCGCTTCAGAATCGCCTTCGGCCCACGCTCGGAGAAGCTGCGTGGTATCGGCGCTGGATGAATCCGCCATGTATTTTGCGAAGTTCTTTAGAGAAGTATAGAACAAACCCTTTCGCGACAATGCGGGCAGCTGGCGTAATATATAGAGAATCATTGGGGATGCGGGCAAGATGACACCCGACCGCTGGCGCCAGATCGAGGATCTTTATCACGCGGCCCAAAAGTGTCCTCCCGACCAGCGCGCGGCTTTGCTGGAGGCCACCGATCCAGAAATCCGATCGCGCGTGGAGCGCATGCTCGCCGTGGAATCCGGCAGCCAGATTCTGGACCAGCCGGGTGACGGCTTACTGGCCGATCCCACAAAAACCGTGATCGCCAAAGGAACCCATCTCGGCCCTTATAGAATCGAAGGTCAGATTGGCGCCGGCGGGATGGGTACCGTGTATCGCGCCGTCGACACACGATTGGGACGCGTGGTGGCCATCAAAATCGCGGCCGAACGCTATAGCGAGCGATTTCAGCTGGAAGCTCGCGCCATCTCCACGCTGAACCACCCGAACGTTTGCACGCTCTACGATGTGGGACCGAACTACCTGGTGATGGAGTTTATCGACGGTTCCACGCTAGCGGCCGAGATCAAGAAAGGGCCCTTGGCTCCTGAGACCGCGGCGCGCTACGGCGCACAAATCGCCAGCGCGCTGGGGGAGGCGCACTCGCTTGGAATCGTGCATCGCGACTTGAAGCCGTCCAACGTCATGCTCACCCGCCACGGCGTCAAGGTCCTGGATTTCGGACTGGCGAAACTGCTGTCGACCACCGTTATCACGGAAACCAATGCCGTCATGGGCACGCCCGCCTACATGGCGCCAGAACAAGTGGAAGGCCGCGAACCGGGCAGCGCGGCGGACCTGTTCTCGCTCGGATTAGTGCTGTACGAGATGGCGGTCGGAAAGCTGCCCTTTCCCGGTGCATCGCTCGGACAAATGCTTTCGAGCGGTGCGCAGACGGCAGTGCCCCCGCCGTCGCGGGAGCGTGTGGGCGTTCCGGCCAGCTTGGATCCTGTGGTGGCAAGGCTTCTAGAGAAGGATCCAGCCAAGCGGCCGCGATCGGCTTCAGACGTAGCTCGCGAATTATCCGCGCTAGCCGACCGCCTCTCCGCCCCTCCTCCGCGCTCCAGGCTGCGTCCCGTCTACGCCATCCCCGCGGCCTTACTTCTTAGTATTGGGATCGCTATTGCGCTCTACCTACGCTCCAAGGCGCCGGGTAGCCAACCCCTAATCCCCAATCCCGCCACCTACACTCAACTTACCAGCTTCACCGATGCGGCTACCCTCCCTGTTCTTTCGCCCGATGGCCGCATGCTGGCTTTTTATCGAACTAGCTCCGCCTTCGGAACCACGAGCGACATCTGGCTCAAGCTGCTTCCCAACGGTGAACCTGTACAAATCACCCACGATTCGCGCGCGAAGTATGACATCTCGTTCTCTCCCGACGGTGCTCGCATTGTGTATACGATCTTCCCGAATGGCTCCCGCCTTTTTGAGACCTACATCGTCCCCACGCTGGGTGGCAACTCCGAACTGTTTCTGCCGAATTCGGCGGGGGTGAGATGGCTGGACGATGGAAATCTGATGTTCTCTCAAATCAAGAGCGGAATCCACATGGGACTGGTGACCTCGAAACCCGACCGATCGGACCTTCGCGAGATTTATTTCCCGGCGCACGAACGCGGCATGGTGCATTACTCCTATCTTTCGCCCGACAAGAAGTGGGTTTTGTTAGTGGAGATGATTGACATATTCCGTCCCTGCCGCGTGGTGCCATTTGCCGGAGGCTCGCCGGGGAAGCAAGTGGGACCCGACGGCGCTTGCCTGTCCGCGGCGTGGTCCCCCGACGGGAAATGGATCTACATGACAGTGCTGATAGGGGGCCGGACCCACTTGTGGCGCCAGCGTTTTCCCGATGGAAAACCGGAGCAGATCACATTCGGTTCCACGGAAGAATCCGGCGTCGCGATGGCTCCCGACGGCCGCTCGCTGATTACCTCGATACTCACCCGGCAGAATGCGGTCTGGATTCACGACTCCCAGGGCGACCGCGCTCTTTCCACCGAAGGCTACGCGGAAGCAACACCGCCAGTGTTCTCGCGGGATGGAGAGCGGCTTTACTATTTGTTGCGCCGCGACTCGCTCGAATCCCCCGCCGAGCTTTGGCGCGCCGATCTTGCTTCCGGGAGAAGTGAAATCGTCCTGCCTGGCGTTTCGATCGACGACTACGACATTTCTTACGACGAAAACGATGTCGTTTTTTCGACCCACCCCCCCGGCCAGCCGTCCCAAGTCTGGATCGCCCCATTAGACCGCGGCGCCGCCCCGCGCAGGGTTTCGGCCAACGGCGAAAGCCTTCCACATTTCGGCTCGCACAATGAGATTGTCTTTCGTTTGACGGATGGGCAGGCCAACTATGTCGGGGCGATGGCACGCGACGGAACGGGCCGACGCAAAGCGCTTCCCATCCGAATCCTCGATTTTTACCACGTCTCGCCCAGCGGGGGATTGGTCTCCGTCACTGCAGTGGTGCCCAACGTCACCCTGCCGCCGGGCCTCATTCTTCCACTGGATGGCCGGCCGGCGATACCGATCTGCACCAATCTATGTTCTCCCGCTTGGTCGCCGGACGGGCGGTACTTGTATCTTCAAATTCCCGACAACTCACGTTCCAGCGTAAATGCGAGAACGGCGGCTATTCCGATCCCGCCGGGCGAGACCTTGCCTCGCTTGCTTCCGGAAGCAGTCCGTGACCCCACCCAATGGGCGAATGTTCCCGGAGTCAAGATCATTGAGCGGATCAATATCGCGCCCGGACCGGATCCTTCCACCTACGCCTACATCAAACCGTCCGTGCACGCCAATCTGTTCCGCATCCCATTGCGGTGAGGGGACTACTTTCCTGCCGCCGCGACTTCTGCGACCGGGATGCCCTTCGCCTTCATGAGGGATTCCAGCAGCGCCACCGTTTTCGGGAACGCATCGGCGCCGCCGCGCGCACCGCCGGCGCCGCGTGCGACATCCAGGGGCGTGCGGCCGCTGGCATCTTTGACCGTCAGGTCGGCGCCATGGGCCACCAGGAATTCGATGAACTTGTTGAAGCCGTGTTCGGCGGCGCCGTGCAGAGCGGTTTGGTTCGGGACGGCATTCGGGCCCGGCATCTGGCTGCCGCGACGGGCGTTCTGCTGTGCGATGCGTTCGCCCACGCTCACCCCGGCCCCGAAGCCGGCTCCGGGGCGGCCGAAGCCCAGAGTGGGATCGAGAACCGATCGGGCGTTCACGTTCGCACCGGCTTTGATCAGCAGATCCATAGTGGCGAGCACGCCTTCGTCGGTACGGTTTCGACCGCGCGTGACGCGTGCGCCGTAGTCCACTCCGGCCGCGGCCATCAACGGCGTGATGCCTTCCTTGCTCGGCAAATCGACCAGCGCTTTGTACTCAAGCAACAGCGCGACAAACTTGTTATCGCCGCCACGCGCCGCACGCAATAGAGGCGTAGCGCCCTGGGCGAGCATGGTATCGCCGCCGCGATCCTGCGGGACGTCGCGATACGGCGGACGCCGCTTCAACTGGATGTTCGGATTTGCGCCTTTTTCGAGCATCATGCGGCCCACATCGACGGCACTCAACTTGTCCGGACTGGGGAGAACGGCCATCGCGCCGTTCCCTTTCATCGGCAGCGTGCTGACGTCGGCCGCCATGTAGACCGGAGAGCGGCCGAACAGATCCCATTTGTCGAGATCTGCCCCGCCTTTCACCAGCACGGCCGCCGTGTCGAAATGCAGGTTCTCGAGCGCCAGAAGCAGCGGCGTTTCGCGATCCGGATCTTCGGAATCGGGATCGGCGCCCGCGGCGAGCAGGTTCTGAACACAGGCTGCGCAACCTTCCCGCGCGGCATAGTGCAGCGGCGTAAAGCCGCCCTTGTTCATATCCTTGGGGCGCGGTTCCTGGATGACCTTGCGCTCCCACTGATTCACCTTGCCGTGATCGTTGAGATTCGCGCCCCTGGAAGCCAGGAACTTCACCATCTCGGCCTGGCTTTGCGCGGACGGCCCACATGAGCGCGGATTGTTCGCCCCAGGTTTCCTTGGCGTTAATGTCGGCTCCCGCGTCGAGGAGAGCCTTGGCTGCGTCAATCTTGCCGGTGCGCGCTGCAGCCATCAGCGGAGTTTCGCCATTGGGGGTCTTGAAATTGGGATCGGCGCCGGCCTTGAGCAGCGCTTCGATGATCGGCGTGGAACCGATGATCGCCGCTTCGGTGATGGCCGACGTGCCGAACTGGTTCGACAGTTTGACGTTCGCGCCGGCTTTGATCAGCGCCCGGACTAGTTCCAGATCGCCGTTCGCCGCAGCGTACATGATGGCGGTGGTGCCATCGGCGGCCATGGCGTTGACGTTCGTGCCCTTCACGCCAAGCAGACTGCATGGCCGCGACGTGTTCGCCCGATTCGGCCGTGTCCAGCAGCGTTCCGCCGGCCAGCATCATCGACGTGCCGGCCGCGAGGACTGCAACAGCAGCCACCGAACCTGCGCATGTTTATACCTCCGAGAGACCGTCGACGCCGTCGCCGATGGACTTCACCGGGATCTCATTGCGCTGCAGCAGCGTCAGGAGCAGTTCGCCGTGGCGGGAATCCTGGGGATACTTCAGGTGCTGGCCGCCCTTGATCTTTCCGTTGGCGTGTCCCAGGATCGCGGAAGGCAGCGGATCGTTGTTGTGTTTGTCGCTGTTGCTCATGTCGCTGCCAAACAGAATCGTGGAATGATCGAGCACGGTGCCGTCGGCTTCCTTCGAGGCCTCGAGCTTCTTGATGAATCCTGCAAACACTTGCGTATGGTATTTCTGAATCTTCACCAGCTTGTCCATCTTCTCCGGGTTGTTGCCGTGATGGGACAGCGGATGGAACCCCTCGGAGATGCTCAGGTTGGTGTAGGTGCGCATGCTGGCTTCGTGATCCATGGAGAGCGTGATCACGCGCGTGATGTCGGCCTGGAACGCAAGGGCCATCAGGTCGAACATCAACTTGAAATACTCGGTGATATCGTTGGGCGTGCCGATGGGCGCGTCCGGGATAACCAACTCGGTGTTGTGCGCTTTCTCAGCCATTTGCACACGGCGTTCAATCTCGCGAACCGAGTCCAGATAATCACCGACCACGTTGCGGTCCTCCACGCCGAGGCTGGCCTGCAGGCGCTTGGCTTGGCCTTGCACATGATCGAGAATACTGCCGGTTTCGGCCAGAATCTGGGCGCGTTCCTGATCGGTATCGCCCTGTCCGAAGAGCTTCTGAAAGACCGCGCGCGGGTTGCTTTCCTGCGGCAAAGGCTGGGTGGGCGTGCGCCAGGCGATGCGGGCGCTGCCCTGGCCGACGCTCATTTCAAGCGACGGGAGACGCGTGTCTTGTCCCACGTAGCGGACCGCGATCTGGTCGGCGCTGACGCCTGAGTCCGGACCGCCCTTGCCAAAATCCCAGGGTTTGACGGCAGTCAACCAGCCTTGCTCGATGTAGGCATGGGGCTCGGGCGTTTCCGCGGGCTTGTTGCGCAAGCCGGAGACGATGGTCATATGCTGGCGGAACGGCTCGAGCGGCTGCAGGATCGGCGACATGGTGTAGCTGGTGCCGGTTTCCTTGGGCGACCAGCGATCCATGATCGCGCCGTGCGGGAAGCCCACAAAGGCGAACCGCTTCGGGGTTTTCCCGGCGGCCGTGGTCGCCGCCCTGGTTGCGGCGGGGAACATAGCATCCAAGAGCGGCAATGCGAGGGTGGCTCCGGCTCCCTTCAAGACTGCGCGGCGTGGAATGTGATTCTTGGATATGAACATGTCGGGTCTCCTAATTTCCTTTATCTTCTCGCACTTTGAACCGGTTCCGCTGCCGGCACGCGGCGCATCTTAAATTGATCGGTATTGACGACCGCTTGAACGATGGCTGAAAATTTGTAATCCGACGCCTGCGTATCACGCACGATTTTGCGGACGGTCGGCATGTCGTAATATTCGCGCGTTCGGCCCATCGAATAGGTCAGCAGGGCTTCCACAAACGTTTGCACGAATTGTTCGGGACGGCGCAGCAGAGCGTTGCGGAGATCGTCGGGTCCGTTGATCTTGGTGCCGTCGGGCAGTTCACCTGCCGAATCGATCACCGTGCCGGCAAAGCGGTCCTTGTCTCTCCACATCCCGGTTGCGTCGAAGTTTTCGAGCGCGAAGCCAAGCGGGTCCATGATGGAGTGGCATGCCGAGCAAGTGGGGCTCGCGCGATGTTTCGCCATCAACTCGCGAACGGTGAGCGCTTTGGTGGTGCCGATGTCTTTATCGTTCAGGGTTGGAACGTTGGGCGGCGGGTTGGGCGGCGGCACGCCTTCTATGTAGCTCAAGATGAACTTTCCGCGCAGCACCGGGGACGTTCGGTTGGGATAGGCGGCTGCCATCAGGATGGCGCCCTTGCCGAGCAAGCCCCAGCGCGCGGAGTCCTTCAGTTCCACGCGGCGGAACTCATCGCCTTTCACGTCTTTAATGCCGTATTGCAGCGCGAGGCGTTCATTCACGTAGGTGTGGCTCGCGCGCAGCAAATCCACCACGCTATGGTCTTCCCGGAAGATGCTGTCGGAAAACAGCGTGAGCTCGGTGCGGAAGTCCTGACGCGGATCCATGCAGGCCGGAAGCATACGGGAACACGTCTCGATCGGGAACGATCTCGTCGAGCTTGTTCATTTGCAGCCACTGGAACACGAAATCGCTTGCCAGCGTTTTCGATCGCGGATCGGCCAGCATGCGCCGGACTTGCATGATTGAGCGTCGCCGGATCGCTGAGTTTGTTCTTGCTCGCGAGATCGAGCAGTTGGTCGTCGGGAATCGAGTTCCACAGGAAGAACGAAAGCTTCGAAGCCAGTTCGAGATCGGAGATTTGATACTTCTCGCCCGGCTTGAGGCCCGGGGGAACGTGCTCGCCTCGATAGAGGAAGAACGGGCTGGCGAGCATTCCAGTGATTCCGGAGCGAATGCCAGATTCAAACCCGCCATCCTTCGCGCCGTCGGCGTAATACTGCATTAGCTCCGCGATGTCGTCGCTGGTCACCGGACGACGATAGGCCCGCTTGGCCAGCGTGGAGAAAATCTGTTTGGCGCAGGCTTCGGGAGTTTTGTTCTTGTCCTTTTCCGGATTGCAGGTGAATATGCGGTCGCGGCTGGGCGTGGAGCTGAGTCCTGTGACATCGAAGGGGCCCAGAAGTTGGAACGAACTCACGCGATAGGACCGATCCTGCCCGCCACCGGGCGCAAACATCTGCAACTGATCGTCGGATTCGGCGAAACTCTGCCGCCGGAACGTGACACCGATCTTGTGCGGCCCGGCGGTCGCGTCGAACTTGATGTTCTTCAGGCGGGCATTCACGCGATCCATCGCGCCGCTCTGCACCTGATCGTACAGCTTCATGTCTTCTTCGCCGCCGATGACGGTTTGATAGACGATTTTGTTGTCCACCGTCACCACCAGCGGATTCTCATACTCCATGCCGTTGCCCCAGATATGAGTGGCCATGTCGGCGATGTTGATTTTGTATTGGCCGTCGGCGGGAAGGTCCACGTTCGCGAGAATGCCGCCACGCGTGCCCAGTGGCAATCCGGGAACGTGTGTGAGCTGGCTGCCGGAAGCCGCGCGAAACGTCCAGCCTTGTGGGCGGGTGTCGCGCCTGCCGAGCGCCGTAACCGCGACGTTATGGGCGGCCAGTACGTATTGCTCGATGAAGGAGGGCGAAACCTGCAGGGCGGAAGCGATGTTGTCGAAGCCCTGCGCGGTGTCATCCGGCGGCAGCAAATCGGCGCCTTTGACGTCGACCAAAAGCAGGTCATGGACCGCGTTTTCGTACTCCTTGCGATTCAAGCGATGCAGCAATCCCTGATCGGTGACGTGCTGGGGCGTGGGAAGCTTATCGAGCGAATCTTCGAGATATGAAACCAGCGAGTCGACCGCCTTGCCATCCGGCTGACGCGCGCCCGGAGGCGGCATCACGCGGCCACGCAGCTTGCGCACGGCCTTTTCGAAAAGTTCCGGATCCTTGGCCACGCTGTCTGCCGTTGCCCCCTGGAAGCTAACGCCGCCAATTTTAGCTTTGTCGTTGTGGCATCCGACGCAGTATTGCTTCATGAGGGCCAGGCGCGCGTCGCCTGAATCCGGCGACGGGGTGGTGGGCGCGCCGGCAAGGACGCCAACAGAGATCAGGAGGCTCAAAACCGCTTGCTTACGCGCGCGGCTCAGTAGCGCTGCCGAGCCGCGACCGTGAGGGAGTCGGTAGCGCCTGTCGATGTATCGCGTGATGGTCATGAGTCCTTAAGCGTCCGGAGAAAGATAGGCCCACAGGCTTTCGAAAGAGCGGCGAATGAATTCATCGGGGTTGCCCATTTTGGCTTCGTATTCGGCGGCCGGCTTGGCCGCGACGCCTTCCGACGGGCTGTGCCCTTTGTTCAACATTTTATTCAGACGATCGTAAATGTTGCCGTACATATCGAGCTGCGCGGCGATGTCACTAAAGCTCAACACGGGACCGACGGCGGGAACGATCTTCGTATCCTTATTCGCGACGGTCTGGAGGCGTTGCAATCCGCCGACAATGCCGCCAATCCAGCCTCCGGTCCACCAATCCATCAGGGGCCAGCCTTGTCCGTAGACTGCGCCGCCCACGGCAAGAATGTTCTGCTGCGGGAAGTAGACGTAAAGGTCGCCATCGGTATGCGCCGCGTCGGAAATGTATCCATAGCGAATGCCGGAATCGAGCTCGCCTTTGTCGTAGAAGGTCTTGTTGGGCTGGGCGATCTTGGGAAACTTCGCGAACTTCCGCCCGTTCCAGGGCCACGTGATGTTTTGCGTCAGCCAGAGCCGCGTGTTTTCGTGGGCAATGATCGTAGCGCCGGCCGTGCCGAGTTTCAGGTTTGATCCGGTCTGCTCGGGATGCCAGTGTGTGTTGAAGAGCGTTCGCACCGGGCCGCCATTCGGTAGCGCGGCGACTGCTTGCGCCAGTGCATCGGCATTTTCCGCCAGCCCGCCGTCCACCAGGATCACGCCATCGGGGCCCGTATGGGCGATCACGTTCTCGCCCGCTCCGGTGAGGAGGAAAATATTGTCGCCTAACTGCGTTGTCGTGATTTTGGGAGCTTGCGCGAAGACGTAGGGAGCGGCCAGACCTACCATGGCAGCCTTGACGAACGTCCTACGGGTTGGAGACGACACAGTTCCTCCACATAAAGTATACTTCCGCAAGCGTTTGGTTACACAGGTGGGCTGCTAAAAGCTAATGGATCATGCGGCGCTTTGCCGCCTCCGGCGAAGACGCCACCACATGGCTGCCGAATACCAACAGCTGCTCCAAGTTGGATAAGTGAAAAAAAGCTGCCCGATGCCTTCTTCTCCATGTCCCTGTCCTGGGAAGAGGAATAGGTCCCCCACCGGTGCGAGTCCCCCCAGTGAACCCTCGGAAATAATTACCCAGATCTCAATGATGATAGGCAATATCCATACCCAGACGCCCACTCCCACCGAGGCACGATTTAATGCCGACACAATAAGCCCCAAGCCTGCGCCAACAATCGCGAGGAACACGTACCCGAGGAGCTGGGATGCCAGGGTATCCTGGGAATTCAGCGCGCTTTCCAGAATCATCAGCGCAATCAGTGGAGCAACGGACGCCAACAAAAGCTGGATGGCCCAAGAAACTATTCCCAGAATCTGTTCTAACATCCCCGCCTAAGGTTCCTTCTCCGGTGCCGGGGGCGGCGGGTTGTTGTTTGGAGGCGGCGGAGGCGGGGCCGCTTTCGGCAATTCGGCCGTCCCGTCCAGGGCAAACACGAACATAACAGGTGGGTTTTCAATCTTCTCGTCGTTTGGCGCCACCGTGGTTGCAAGGCGTCCCAGGCCGCCCTGGAACGCCACATATTGCTTTCCATCAACCTCATAAGTGATGGGAGGCGCCATGCCGGTGCGTCCGGTCTTGATCTCGTACAGGATTTCGCCCTTGTCGGCCGTCACAGCACGGAAACGCCCGTCGTTGATCACCTGGAATATCAGATTGCCGGCTGTGGTCACCGTTCCGCCGCCGATTCCACCGCCACCTTCGATTCGCCAGACCAGTTTCTGGTTCACGGGATCCCACGCTTGCAGCGCCCCTCGCATGCCTTCGACCGTGGGAGGTCCGATGGACGGGCTATCGATCAGCTTGGGGTTACCGTTGCCGCGGCTGTAGCCGTTGGTACCCGGCTTGAGCTCCGCGGTAGAGGCGTAAGTGAACGGCTGCAGGAAGACCGGAATATAAACGAAGCCAGTAGCGGGATTGTAGGACATAGGCGACCAATTGTGTGCGCCGCCGCCGGTGGGGAAAAGCGAGATTGGCTCGGCGTCGTAGTAGGCGGCTGGATTTACAATCGGACGGCCCTTGGCATCCAGGCCGAGCGCCCACGTGGTCTTCACATACGGCGCGCCCGAGATGAACTCGCCTGTGATGCGATCCAGCACCCAGAAGAACCCGTTCTTTGACGCTTGCGTGATCACTTTTCGCCGCTTGCCCTGGATGGTCAGATCCAGCAGCATCAACTGTTGCACGCTGTCGTAGTCCCAGTTGTCATTGGGCGTGGTTTGGAAGTACCACTTCAGTTGGCCGGATTTCAGGTCCACCGCAAGGATGGAGCAAGTGTAGAGATTGTCCACGCCCTGTTTGCCGCGAAATTTCTGGTGCCAGGGCTCGGCGTTGCCGGTGCCGACGTAGACCAGGTTCGCGTCGGGATCATAGGCGAAGCCGTCCCAAACCGCGCCGCCGCCGCCTTTGGTCCAAAAGTCGCCGCCCCAGGTCTTGAGCGCGGCCTTCATGGCGTCGTTCTCCGGCGGCAGCTCGGGATTTCCAGGAACGGTGTAGAACTTCCAGGCCGAATGCCCGGTCTTGGCGTCGAAGGCGGCGAAGAATCCGCGCGTCCATTTGTCGCCGCCGGAAGCGCCAATGATCACTTTGTCGCCGGCGATGCGCGGAGCCATGGTAAGCGTGTACCAATCCTGCGGATAGGCCACGCGTGTTTCCCAGATCGGCTTGCCCGTGAGGGCGTCGAGGGATGTCAGGCGTCCATCGATGGAGGGCGCGATGATGGTGCCGTTGTAAATGGCGAGGCCGCGATTCACGGTGCCGCAGCAGATCTTGGGACGCACCGCGGTTTGGTTTACTTCCGGATCCCAGCGCCACAGTTCCTTGCCGGTGCGGGCGTCGAGCGCGTAGACCACGCTCCACGTCGTGATGCCGTACAGGGTGTTGTTCCACACCAGCGGCGTGCCTTCCTGATTGCCGCCGCCCGCGCCCACCGCGTAGGTCCACGCCAGGCCCAGGCGCTTTGCATTGGTGTCGTTAATCTGCTTCAGCGTGCTGTAGCGCGTCTCGCTTTGGTTGCGTCCGTAGCTCAGCCACGAACCGGGCAGGGGATCGTCGGGCACGCTGCCGGCGTCGCGCAGCACCTTGCCGTCGACGTTCACGGGCTTCGCGGTCTTTTGCGCCGTCAGGCGCGTTCCCGCGGCCAAAGTCAGAATTCCGACCGCGAGGGCCGCGCGCTTACCTAAGATCATCCGAATAAACATTATCACGCGCGGAGTTCCCTAGCGGCACGTGCGAGCGATCACTCGATCAGTTTGCCGTTTAGCCATCGACGGCCATACATATCCAGCCATTCTCCGTCTGGTTCGTTGGTACGGGGCTCGGAGCCGAGGCGGAGAACATTGCCATCCAGATCCTCGACTTGCATTTCTAATGCCCAGACATAGTTCGTAGGAGGATGGCGGATCTTTGCGCCTGAGGATTTATATTCCTCATAAAGAGCGTCCACGTCCTTACCGTCGATCCAAACCCAGCAGCCGGGGTGACCCTGGTCGCCTTGACAGAGGAAGAGGACACAGTGGCCGCGCGAGACCGAGACCATCTCCTCAGTCTCAAAGTTGATCTTGAACCCGAGCGCTTGAACGTAATAGTCGCGGCTGGCGGCAAGGTCACGCACGGGAAGAACGGGAGTGACGCCGCCAAAAGCTAGCGGGGCGGTAGCTGTTGCCGGGTCCATGTCTACATCTCGAGCTTGCCGTTCACCATCATGTCCTTCAGTTTGAACTTGTACTTCAGAGTGGAAGTTCCCAGCTTCGTGGTTAACTCCACCTCTTTGTCCTCAACCGTGAAAGGCATCGTGCGCGGGAACACGAAAATCACATCCATCGTTTTTCCGGGATTACCCACTTCTATCTGGGTGGGATTAATCGCACCCGTCCTGGGCGATGACAGAGAGGTCACTTCACTGAGAGCTTTCTGTGCCTCCTCTGGTTTGGCGCCCAGGAACATTCCCATCGGCCCGGAAAGAACGATTTCATACGGCCTCTCCTGTTGTTCAAGGACCTTGGCGGCTTCGGCCGATTTGTCCGCTTCGGCGCCGAACTTGAGACGCACCAATGCCTGCCGGATCGGAAGGGCGGATTGCCATCGCGCCACAATCTCGACTGAGGGGGCCTGTGCGCCAGGTCCGTTTTCGGACCCGCCCTGCGGGCCGCGGGGGGGGCCGCCACCGAATCCTCCACCGGGGGGCAGCGCGGGACCGCCACCGCCGCCGGGGAAGCTCATCGAAAGACTGGCCGACTTCGCCCATGGTGAAGAGCTGATCATCTTCATGACGTCCTTATCGCTCCATTGCGTGTAAGGCTTTTGCCAGAACTCGGCCGCCGCCAGACCGAAACCAAATAAAAGTAAGAGCCCCGCTGTTTTTTTCATCGCTGAAATCTCTGGTTGAGTATATAGCAACTGGCGTTCGGCGGGTACACATTTGAGACCCGGGCCTCCGCCGGCATCGATTTCTCCATTGCGACGCACTATACTTTAGCTGGTTTTCACGATGGGAGACTTCAGACGTAAGAAACCATGTCGTAAGAAAGCAGGGCGCAGCACGCGGTTCCACCACATAATGGCGCCGGTCACAAACATCGCTGCGGGGGCCAGTCCGAAGAGCGCCCAAGTGGCCTTCGTCGCCTGGTCGCAGAGTCCGGGGCCGCTGCAAGGAATGCCTATGCCGCCGATACGGCCGAAATGCAAGTAGGCGAGCCAATAAATAACCTGGTCCACCATGGGTATTCGGCCGGTTGCCGCTGTGACGGGCTGAATCCGGTCTGCTATTTCCTGAATCTGCTCGGCAAAGCACAAATAAATTCCGCTTAGCCCGAAAATCAAGACGAATCCAAAGCTCCAGAATCCGAGCATGCTGTGCAGGTGCCAGGTCAGGCGCTTCCATCCCACCCCGCGATGCAGTGTCAGGGAGCGACGCCATGTCTTGCTGCCCGGCCACCAGATCGAGATCCCCGAGAAGGCGACGGCGAGTACGGCGAATGCGCCAATGCCGTTGACGATGCGGCCGGTTGGTCCCGCCAGCAAATTGTCGTGCAAATCGAGTATGAACGACACCAACCGCATGCCGGTTGTCACCGAAGGGCCCAGATCGGCGGCACTCCGCGGATCGAACAGCCGGTGCTTCAGCCGATCGCGGCGCTGCAGGCTGACAGATACCGCCTGATCGAGATTCCGGCTGCGGCTGATTTTGACCACTCGATAGCCTGGATACAACTGCTGGACGGCGGCCGCAAGCTGATCGTCGGTCAAGCGGGGTCCGGAACCTGTCGAGACGATTGGGTGGGGAGTGGCTGCCCGAATACAGCTCGTTCCAATACACCAGCACGCTGCCGGTGACGCTAATGGCGAAGATGTAAAGCCCGACGCCAATACCACTCCATAGATGGACCTGAAAAATCGCTCTTCGTAACCAGAGCTGCTGTGGCTTCCGAACCCAGCATTGCCACGCGGTCAACCGATCCGTTACTTGCCCACCATGTGGCCCGGCGCTTTGTTGTTCTCTTCGCAGATGTACTCCTGGACATCGTCTACCGGCAGCAGGTGAATTTTGGCCGAGACGGTCCACGGTTTCGCGTATGCTTTCGGATCGTTGATCACGAACTGAACGTCCATGTGCCCCAGGTCGCGGCGCGTGAAGCGCTCGGTCAGATGCATCGCCTCGGTCTCGGGATGGCCGGCCATGTCGAGCCACTCCTTGCCGTTGAAGCCCGTGGTTTCCACCACCAGCGTGTCGCCATCCCAGTGCCCCACCGAGTAACCCTGCCAGGTGGGTTCGGGATCCACCGGCAGCGGCCGGCCGTCCATGAAGATCTGGCGATAGATGGTGCGGGATTCGTAAAGGAACACGATCAAATCGGGCGTCTGCACAATTTTGTAGGGCGCGGGAACCACATCCTTTTCCGGCATGCCCGATGGCAGGCACTGCGCGCCCGGGTGATCCTTTGCGTTGTTGGCCATGCGCTCCTTATAGAGAGCTTCGGCCCAAGGAAGCATTTGGACTTCGCCCGGTTTCAGATCGGCGGCAAGGTTGATCAGCAGCTTGGGAGGGCCGGGGTCCCCTTCGGCGTACATTTCCCAAACTCCGGAGAGATCGGGCGTACCTTCCTTGGTGCGCGGGGCGGGAGCGTTCAAGTCGACTTTACCGTCGGCGGTGCGCGGCAGTTTCTTAGAGGCGACGCGTGGCCACTGGGCCGGAGAAAGCGCGGCAGATGCGAATAGGGCGAATGCGAGAAGGGATATTCGAGGCGACATATGAGACGTCTGGGACACTCCGTCCCCGCCAGTATACACCGGCAGTAGAGCGGGCAAGCATCGATTTGTGGTCTTGTATATGGGAGGAGACGGATATGAAGATCGTGTTTCGCGTTGCCGCATTGTTGGTGGTGGCGCTCGTTGGCTCGGCGGCTGTCGCGGCGGAGAACGAAACAGAACGGGAAGCTCGTGATCGCGCTCAAATCGAAAAGTTGATGTGGCAGTACGTTCGCGCGCTCGACACAGAAAATGTCGATGCGTATGCCGCCGTATTCACGCCGGATGGACAGTTCGGTAGCGGCGCCAATGCCGTGAAGGGACGGGAGGCGCTCAAGAAGATGATCGGCGATTTTCGGCAGCGGGCCGCGGAAAATGAATCCAAGAGCGGAGAGAAGCGGCCGGCCATGTACCACGTGATCGCAAACAGCTACCTGGAATTTCCCGACAAGGATCATGCGCGTTTGGAGGCTTACTGGATGACGGTGTTCGCGGCCGCCGGCCCGAAGGAATCGGCGCGCGTGGCTGCCGCCGGGCGCGAGGTGGATGAACTGGTTCGCTTAAACGGGCAGTGGCTGATCAAGACGCGCGACGTTGCGCCCAAGGATTAAGCCTTGGGTCGCTCCCAACCCTGGGCTGTAGTGCCGCCTATTACGGCAAGCCATTAATTCTAAAGGCATTGCTCCCTGAAATCCGGGAAGGAGAAGATGCACTGGTTTCGACTCATTCGTTATTCGCGAATCGCGAATATAGAATAGAGCCATGGTGCTGAAGCGGCAGGACGTCTACGTGGTGCTCAAGATCGTCGTTAGTGGATGGCGTCGCCCTCCCTATTCTCACCTCGCGCTTGAGCTGATAATGAGCCCGTCCGAGGTGCACGGGAGCGTAAGACGTGCGCGGGCCAGTGGTTTACTTCATGGTCCTGATTTGGAAAATCGTCCGAACATAGGGGCGCTGGAAGAGTTCCTTACGCATGGACTGAAGTATGTGTTTCCAGCGGAACGAGGGGAGCTTACGCGGGGAGTTGCAACCTCGTATGGGGCGCCGCCATTGCGGGCGCTGATCGCTCCCGATGATGACCCAATTCCCGTCTGGCCGTATGCTGAAGGCAAGCAACGGGGTGTCTCGTTCGCGCCCTTATACAAGACCGCCCCCAAGGCCGCGCTGCACGATGAGTCGTTCTATGAGCTATTAGCGCTCGCCGATGCACTCCGCGATGGACGTATTCGAGAGCGCAGAATTGCCGAGACTGAGTTACACCGCCGATTGCGAGCGGACCATGCCGAATCCAAACCTTGAGCAACTCATCCGGACTGCGGCGCTGCTGCGTCCAATGCTGGGAGACCTCGTGTTTCTAGGAGGAGCGGTCACGAGCCTGCTCGTTACGGACGAGGGTGCCGGGCTGCCGCGCCCCACATTAGATGTAGACGCGATAGCTGAAATCAGCTCTTATGCCGAGTACACAGTATTTGGCGAACGTCTCCGCGCGCTCGCATTCTCTGAGGACACCAGTGAAGGAGCGCCTCTGTGCCGGTGGGTTCATTCGGGAACGATCCTGGACGTCATGCCCCTGGATGAGAAGATTCTGGGCTTCTCTAGCCGCTGGTATCGCGCCGCAATGGAAGCCTCGACTACGCACCGGTTGCTTCGGGATTTGGAAATCCAGGTTGTGACCGCGCCGTACTTCCTTGCGACCAAGATCGAGGCGTTCAAAGGTCGTGGCCGAGGCGACTTCTTAGCAAGCCATGACCTGGAAGATTTGATCTTCGTCATTGACGGTCGCTCTACGGTTGTTGAGGAAGTGCAAACCGAGACAGCTGTGCTTCGCGAGTACCTCCACACAGAAATCACGGGCTTGCTGGGGGCACCGGGATTCATTGATGCCGTACCCGGCTACTTGCTGCCCGATGCTGCGAGCCAGGCAAGGATCGGGACAGTGCTAAGACAATTGAAGGCAATCGCCTCTGATTGATTCCAACTCGGAACAGGCCGGGCCAGCCGTACAGTTGAAAGAAGCAGGAACATTGCGGGCCTGTGCGGCGTAACCGGACTCAGGAGAAGAGTCCATGCCACACCGCAGTCAATTTGCCGCTCCCATTCTGCTCGTTTTACTCGTAGCTCCTCTTCATTCACAAAAGTCTCTCGCGTGGAAGGATCCATCGCCCCACATCACGCGATTTGTGAGCGTGGATAGCAATGTCCAGTTGGAGGTGCTCGATTGGGGCGGTTCGGGCCGGCCGATTGTCCTTCTTGCGGGCGGCGGAAACACGGCCCACGTATTTGATAATTTCGCGCCTAAGCTCACCGCCCAGCACCATGTCTACGGCGTGACGCGGCGCGGGTACGGAGCGTCCACCTATTCAGCCATCGAGGGCGGATCTGACCGCCTGGGTGAGGACGTGCTGGCGGTGATTGACTCGCTCAAGCTGAACAGACCAATCCTGGCGGGACACTCCATCGCAGGAGCGGAATTGAGTTCGGTTGCAAGCCGGCGCCCGGACCGGATCGCCGGTTTAATCTACCTGGATGCCGCGTACTCTTACGCTTTCGATAACGGCAAGGGAGCAGACGTCAAGGAAATGCAGGGACTCCAGTCGCCTCAACCCCCGCCACCCGGCGGAGCGGATTTGGCGAGCTTCAGTGCACTACAGAAATATTATGAGCGCGTGAATGGATTCCAATTCCCCGAAGCGGAACTTCGCCAGCAACGGGAATCGAATCCCGACGGAGGGGTCGGAAAACAACGTGACTTTCCCGGCGGCGTCGTGCTGTTCTCGGTAATGATGGGCAGCCAGAAGTACACTGATATTCCGGTGCCTGCACTTGTCATTTTTGCGAATCCCCACGGCCTGGGAAGGTGGGTTGACGAGAGCGGCGATCCTTCGGTGGGGACCGCCGCCAAGGCATATTCCGCCGCGCTAACCGCTTTAACTGAAAAGCAAGAGCAGGCAGTTAAGAATGGCATGCCCATGGCGCATGTAGTCACGCTTTCGGGTGCGCAACATTATGTATTCCTCTCGAATGAGGCGGACGTGCTGCGGGAGATGCGGTCTTTTCTTGCCGGTGTGCATTAAATCTATTTCTTGCTGGCAGCCGCGTCTTTGATTGCCTTCAAGTGCGGGAGGTCGCGATCTTCCTCGTGACAGGCGGCCTCGTACATCATCCCTTTTTGACGGCGGATGGGAAATGCGATTGTCCATGGCCGCGTGTACACCACGGGATCGGTGACCGTGGCCTGATAGTTGATGGTATCGGGACCGGCCGGCGTGAATCGCTCCACAACGTGCTCAGCGTAGCTGACGATCTCGCCCACTTCGTTCAGCCAGGTTTTGCCGTTCAGGTTCGTCGTATCCACCACCAGCGTGTCGCCCTCCCAATGGCCAATCGAATCGCCCTGCCACAGTCGCATGGAATCGGGAAGATGCGCTCGCGGACGCAGCGAAATGATGCGCCACGCAACGCGTTCGTGCAGAATCACGAAATAGTCGGAAGTTTGAACGAAGTGGAACGACGTCGGAACGTACATCGCTCGCGGAACACCGGCCGGAAAGCAGTGAGCCGTCGGATCGTCATAGCCGCGTTCGGAGCGGTTGCGATCTGCCTTTTCCTTCACGGCCCAGGGTTGCATCGGGAGCAGCCCGTCCGGCGGATCGATAATCACCCCGCGCCCGCCGGTAGTGAGGCCAACGTTGGCGTGCTTTTCCAGTCCGAAATTCGAGCCGCCGGCGTCGGGGACATAATATCCCTGAAAATCTGGCTTGCCGTCCGGCTTGCGACGAATGTTGGCGACGGTCACTCCGGCATTGGTGTACAGGGTGGGAACCTGCGCTGCGTTCGCGGATGGAGTTCCGGCGCCCGGATACCACGTGCGTTCTTCGCGCGTGAACGCGCCGTTGGCTTCTTCCACTTCAGCCTGGCAGACGTACTCGAACAGCCGGTCCCGATCGGTTCTTCGATGCAAAGCGAGGCGAATGGTCCAGGGCTTGGTGAAAACCTTCGAATCCTCGACGGTTGCTTCGTACTGAATTGTGTCGGGATCGGTCATGCGGTATCGCTCCACCACATGCAGCGCGTCGCTATGAAAATCCCCGGCGAGATCGAACCAGGTCTTGTCGTTGTTGTTGGCGACGTCCACCACCAGCGTGTCACCGTCCCATCGGCCGCGCGAATCGCCCATCCAGGCTGTGATGTCGGCGTCCGGGTGCGAACTGCCGTCGGTATAGATCAGACGATAGTCCAGCGACCACTCGAAGGCCATGGCGACGGTCTGCGGCGTCTGAAAGATCTGGAACGGGAAATCAAGATACATGATCCGGGGAACGCCGGGTATATAGCACTGGCCGAGAGGATCGGCCTTTTGCCGGTTTCGAAAGTTCTCGGCCTTCTTCGCGGCGGCCCACGATTGATATGGGATTTCGCCGCCCTCGACCACCGAACGCCCAGCCAGCATGTTGTATCCCGCGGCGTGATCCTCGAGATCGTCAGCCGCGGTGCTGTACGCCTGCCAGATGCCCTCGAAGTTCGGCTTACCGTCGGTTGTGCGCGGCAGGGACAGCGGGGCCGCGATGAGAGCGCTTGTCAGGGCGAGCGATGCAATCGTGGCGAGATGGTGTATGTGCATAGGGAACTTGTCTAACCAGCTTAACTATTTCGATGGCAGAGGTTCCATGCCGCTGTACCGGATCGCCTTTGCTGCGGTTGGCGATCGAAGGAAATCGATGAGCCGTTTGGATATCTCCAGTTGCTTCGAGTCCACGATGGCAATGCTAAAAACAGAGACGTATTGGACCTGTGCCGGGAGCGTGCCCACAAAATCGGTTCCGGGGACGTGAAGAAGCTCGCTGACCGGCTGAATGGCGTACTGCGCCTTGCCCGCGGCGACATCAGCCACGCCGGAGTTCGTGCTCTTGCCCGCCATTTCGTCTGCAATCCCTAACTGCGGGAATAGTTTGGTGACCAGGTAAATTCCGGTTGTACTGCTTGGAAATGTAACGGATTTTGCGTGTACTAACATTTGCTTAAAAGCCTCCACCGTAGCGATGTCTGGTTTCGGCAGTCCGGCGCGTTGCGAAAGGCCCAAAGGCGTCTTGGCTAAATCAACATCGCTACCCGCGATAATTCTGCCTTGCGCGATCAGATCGTTCAGCCCTTCCCTCGACATAATCACGATATCGGCAGGCACGCCCCGGCGAAGCTGAGCTGCGATTGTAGTTGGAGTGCTTCCCTGCGACTGCCCTAGCGTGGTGGTGACTGTAATACCGGTAGTCTTTTCGAATTCCGGCAGCGCTTTTTCATAAGCGGCTGAGAACCCCTTCGACATCAGGACCTGAAGCTGCGCGAAAGACGCGATTGGAAAGGCAAGAGCCGCCGCGATCAAAAACATCCGCATGAGCGCGTTCCTATTCCGTCGCCGCCGGACCGGGTCCATAGTCAGCGGGCCAGCCCGTCGGTTTCGCATCGGGCAAATTAAACAATACGGCCTGGATTTCCTGAATAAAGCCGTTCTTTATAGCGAAGAACTCGGCCACCAGGCGGTCGTTGGCCGTGGCGGTGGATTGGCTCTTGGCGCCGGCCTTCAGGCCGAAGCGCACAATGGAGAGCACGACGCCGCGCTCTTCGTCCACCACTGGGTATCGCCGATCCCAAATATTACGGCCGATGAACCGACCCTCGTCAAAGCCGCGCGCAGTGTCGTTGAAGACGCCGTTGCGCACCAGGCCCGTGGTTTGCACTCCGTTTTCGAAGCGAGCGGAATCGGGCAGCAGGCGAGCGCGGTGGTACGCCGGAGTTCCGTTCGTTTGGAAGGCGCGCCAATAGCTATCGGCGGCGGCGATCAAGTCATAGTAGGAGTCGCGCAGGGAATCGCGAATCGATAGCTGGAACGCGGGTGAAACCTCTTTCAGGCGATCCGGATCCCAGAGCCGGTCGGCTTGGCCTTTATTCGTCTTGATGGTTTCGATTTCCGTAATGGCGCCGTTTTGCACTTTAAGGCGCAGCATGTACATGGTCTTGGTGCCGTCGGCGTTGCGAATAACAGCCTCTGTTCCCGTATCGCCGCGGCGGGTGTTGACCACGTCCATGCGGAAAACGGTCTGGGCGGCACCATCCCAAAACGTGCCGGCCAGGCTTTTCTCCGCGCCGTTTTCGGTGATTCGCGCGCCAGCGGCTTGGGGCAGCGCGCGGGCGTCGTGAGCGAGAAGCGCCTTGAAATAAGAGTCGACGAAACCGGTGAGGCAGGCGCGATCGCAGGGGGCTTTGCTCAGAGCCCCATCCGGGGTCGATTGAGCAAATTTCGTCGAGAGTGTGAATACCGCTAGGACAAAGATTCTCGCCATGTCTTGGTCTCCTGGAGCGGGAACGCAAGCTTCCCCGCTAGGGCATTTTAGCGCGGCCTGGTGACAAATGTTCTAACATGATGAGACTTAAGATGAGTTTCGTTAGCCGCCTGCTTGGGCACCTCTCGCGGCTGCCCGCCCCTGTTACTCGCAACCTTGCGACCGAGCCGCTCCGAATTCCTATGCGCGACGGGCTGGAGTTATTGGCGGACCGTTACTATTCTCCTCGCCACTCTACACAGCCAACCCTTCTTATCCGCAGTTGTTACGGACGAGGGACATTTCTCAAGCAGCTCGCGCTGCTGTTCGCGGAGCGCGGAATGCAGGTGGTTATTCAAAGCTGCCGTGGCACACATGGATCGCAGGGGACCTTCCGGCCATTCTTCGACGAGCTGAACGATGGCGAGGATACCGTGAAATGGATGGAGCGCCAGCCCTGGTTTACCGGCGATCTCGCTCTTTGGGGCATCAGCTACCTCGGCAATACGGCTTGGGCTGTGGCGAATTCGAGCGTCAGGGATCGAGTAAAGGCCATCGGGCTGCACGTGACGCTCACAAACTTCCGGGACCGTACCTACGCTTTCGGCGGATTCACGTTAATGACCTGCATCGGCTGGACGGCCACAATGCTGGGCGTGATTCGGAACAGCGGCATGAATCCAGTGACCGCTCTCTTCAGCGCCCGAAAGACCAGAGCGCTCACCGAGCAAGCGAATGACACCATTCCGTTGCGAAAGGCCGACCGGATCCTTGCGTCTGAAGGCGTCTCCTGGTGGCAGGATTGGATGGATCACGCCGAACCGAATGATCCCTGGTGGGATGCGGTGGATTATGGCAAGGCGGCGGTGGTTCCTCCCACTCTGATGGTCGCGGGCTGGCATGACATCTTCCTGCCTTGGCAGCTAAAAGATTTCATGACTGCACAGCGCGCCGGCCGGCAGGTTCGCATCGTCATCGGTCCTTGGATGCACGCGGCGCCCGCCGGGGTGGCTGAATCCCTTCGCCAGAGCATTCGCTTGTTTCAGGAGCGATTCGGCATAGCGTCGCAAAGATCGGGCCCCGCCGCATCGGAGCCGCCCGTTCGGCTCTTTCTGATGGGCGCCGATGAATGGCGCGAATACCCTTCCTGGCCCATTCCGAACAGCGCCGCCATCACTTACTTCTTGCATCCGGGCGGCGTTCTCGCCTCCATTCCGCCGGCCTCGGACAATACAAGCGCATTCGATTACGATCCCGCTCATCCTACGCCGTCCTTTTACGGGGCAACCATAGAAGGCCGAAGTGGTTCGGGCAATATGGCCGAACTGGAGCGCCGATCCGACGTACTGAGGTTCAGCAGCGAACCGCTGAGCGCGGATTTGGACGTAATTGGACCCATTTCCGCCGAAATATTTCTGCGCTCAAATACCGAGCATACGGATCTCTACCTGTGCTTGTGCGATGTGATGGCGGGCTCTCGTTCCAGCAATATCTGCGACGGTTATGTACGGCTGCGCCCGCGAATGCCATCCGCAGATGAGCGAGGTACACGCAAAGTGCACGTCGAGTTTTGGCCAACTGCCTATCGATTTCGCCGCGGACATCGCATCCGCGTTATCGTCGCCAGCGGAGCCCACCCGCGCTATGCACGCAATCCCGGAAGCGGTGAATCATTAGGCGACGCGTGCACCATGGTAGTGGCACATCAAGAGGTCCTGCATGGGCCGGAGCATGCCTCGGCAATCATACTCCCGGTACAACCGTCCTGAGGGAGTGCTCGATGACACCACAATGGCAGCCTTTTCGGGAGCCTTTTCCCATCACCATCCTACGCACGGGCGCGATTGCCATTGTCGTCGGCGTCGTGCTTGCTCGATTAGGGCTGGCACGCTGGTGGATAGCAATCTTGTTGGTGCTCTGGCCTTCGTTCGGAGGCCACTGGGTAGAGGTATGGTTTCTCAACCGGCTGCGTCCTCGTCTCTCCACGGCGCGTGGTGTGCAGGTGACGGCCCGCGTGAGCGTATGGTTCACCGGTGGCATCGTGCTCGCCATTGGCATGGGTCTCACCGCGATGGCGCTAACTCGATTCCGGCCGGCGCATTGGTCCGCCTGGTGGCTGGCGGGGGTCGCCTTCATAGGCCTCGAACTGGCGGCACATCTGGTGCTGCAGTTGAGGGGACGACCCAGCTTCTATAACGGGCGCGGATAGAACGGCCGTTAAGCGGGCCCTTCGAGCCGGCGTAGGATACTAACTTAAGGTTCAATTTGCCCGACGAACGGTCCGCCACCTTTGACGATCGTATCGCCGCCCAATCGCCCACCATCCCCAGTGTGATTCGGGGCAAACTCCGCATTTTGCACGTAGGAAAGTTTTATGCTCCCCACATCGGCGGGATGGAAACCTATCTGCATGCGCTGTGTGGAGGATTGCGGAACCACGCGGATGTCCGGGTAATTGTGTCCAGTGAGGGTCGTAACACTTTCGAAGAAATGGTCGACTCCGTGCCCGTCGCGCGCCTTTCCACCTTGCTGGCCGCCTTCTCCACCTCTATTTCGCCGGGCATGGTTTCTCGCATTCGCCATTCCGGCGCCGATGTGGTCCACTTGCATCTTCCCAATCCAGCTGCTGTCCTGGCCTACCTGGCCAGCGGCTATCGCGGCCGCCTGGTGGTTACCTACCACAGCGACATCGTCAAGCAAAAGGTGCTAGGGCGAATGTTCGAACCTCTTCTTTATGCGGTGCTGCGAAAAAGCGCTGCAATCGTCGCGACATCGCCGAATTATCTCGCCACTTCGCCGGTGCTCCAGTCGTTTCGCGACCGTTGCCACGTTATCCCCTTTGGCATCGACACCTCGCAGTTCGAGCACTGCGATCCGGACGCCCGCGCGGTGATCCGGGCGCGATTCGGCGAGCGGTTGCTCATCAGTGTGGGTCGCCTGGTCTACTATAAGGGCCTCGAGTACTTGATCCAAGCCATGGCAGAGGTCAACGGCCAACTGGTAATTATCGGGGACGGTCCATTACGCGGAAAATTGGAGAGGCTGGCGATTCGGCTGGGCGTCGCCGAAAAAGTGATATTCACCGGAGTGCTCAAGAACGCCGAAGCGCTGGCGTATTATCACGCCGCCGCTGTTTTCGTCCTGGCTTCGGTAGCGCGCAGCGAAGCTTTTGGAATCGTCCAGCTTGAGGCTATGGCGGCCGGTCTGCCGGTGGTAAATACCAGCTTGGATACGGGCGTGCCTTTCGTTTCTCGACACGAAGAAACCGGGTTGACCGTCCCGCCGCGAGATCCGCAAGCCCTTGCCGCGGCGATCAACCGGCTTCTCGACAATCCAAGTTTGCGCCGGGATCTGGGCCAGGCAGGCCGCGAGCGGGCCCGGCAGGAATTCAGCCTGGACAAGATGCTGCAGCGCACACTGCAGCTGTATCGTACGATCACTCGGACGCGCTGAGGTCGCCCGGGCTCGGAACTATTCTCCGATGGTGTCCGTATTCTTTAGATATAAGCCAAGCTCTTGATCACGCCTATACAATATCGACGCCGTTCATTCGTCTACCACAGTGGATGGAGGATGTGCTGAGCGTCGCGACCGATTGCGCGGAGGAGCCCTTGGAGCAAGCGGGCGTGCAGAATCGGCGCCTCTCGGATGTCATTCAAGACGAGTACCGGCGTCTATTCCAATTCATCCGGAAACATGTCGGCGACCAGGGCGAGGCGGAAGACATCCTGCAGGATGTCTTTTACGAATTGATTGAGGCGTATCGATTGATGCAACCCATCGAGCAGGCTGGCGCCTGGCTCTACCGTGTAGCGAGAAACCGCATCATCGATCGTTTCCGCAAGCAAAGGTGGAACGAGAGTCGTGCCGGGGTCAGAGCGGAAGAGTCGCTGCTGATGGAAGACCTGCTGCCCTCGCCCGACGCTGGGCCGGAAGCTGTGTATGCGCGGGCGGTGTTGATGGAAGAACTGGAGGCGGCAATCGACGAGCTGCCCGAAGAACAGCGCAGCGTATTCGTGGCGCACGAACTGGAGGGCCGCAGTTTCAAGGAGATCGCCGAGGAAACGGGGCTGAACATCAACACCCTGCTGTCTCGCAAGCGCTATGCGATTCTGCATTTGCGGCGGCGTCTGAAAGCGATTTACGAAGAGTTCATAAGAGGATGAGGTTAGAAACATGAGAGCACGATGGATAATGAGAGGCCTGAAAATCGCGGCCATCGCGATCGTGGCGGTGGCTGTTTTCGGATTCATCTTGATGAATTTGTGGAATTGGCTGGCGCCGGCGGTATTTGGAGCGCGAACTATCACTTATTGGCAGGCGCTCGGAATTCTGATACTGAGCAAAATTCTGTTCGGCGGATTTCGCGGCCGGCCGGGAGGCGGGCATTGGAGACATCGAATGCGAGACCGGTGGGCACGGATGACGCCCGAAGAGCGCGAAAGGTTCAGAGAGGGTATGCGCAACCGTTGTGGCCGAGCCGGCATGGCTCCCGATGAATTGGCTGAAAGGATATGACAGCAGTAGCCTCGGGTTTAAAGCGGCAACCGCGGGGCGCGATATGTGATCATGGGCGCTTGGCTGAAAACATACGCGCATTGAGAGCTCTCGCATGAAACGACTGGTGATCCTTTTCATTCTGCTGGTTGCCGTTGGCTTCGCTATCTGGTGGGCGGAGCGCCCGCGCCCCCAGACTATCGTTCTCACCGGCACCGTGGATGGCAATGAAGTGGTGGTGGGCAGCAAGATCACGGGCCGCATCGTGAGTCTGGCGGTGGACGATGGTCAGCGAGTGAAGGCGGGCGACCTGATTGCCGTGCTCGATCAGGACGAATTACGCGCCGACCAGGGCGCCGCCGGCCACGCCATCGCGCAGGCCCGGGCCAATGCGCAACAAGCTGCGGCCCAGACCGAGCTGCTCGAAAGCACGCTGCCTACCAAGGTTCAACAGGCCAGCGCTCAGGTAGAGCAAATCGAAGCTCAGCTGCAGCAGAACCAGGCGCAAGTGGCACAGGCACAGGCGCAGTTCCAGCAGTCGCAAGCGCAGGTTGCTCAAACGCAGGCCGCGCTCGCCAAGGCACAGGACAATTTCAATCGCATCCGCCCGCTGGTGGAGCGCGACATCAATCCGCCCCAGGATCTGGTCTCGGCGCGGAGCGATCTGGACTCCGCCAAGGCTAACGTACAGGCGGCGGAAGCGGGAGCGGAGGCATCGCGTCGCGCAGTGGCGTCGGCGCAAGCTGGTGTGGAGGCAACCCAACGGGCGGTGGCTGGCGCGAAGGCCGCTCTGTCGGATGCCCGCGAGGAGGAGCGCCAGGTTACCGTGCAGCAGCGGCAAACCGAGGCCATGCGCGCGGCCGAAGCTCAGGCCGTATCGAACGCCGCGGCGGCCGAGGCGCGCTTCGGACAGACCCGGATCTTCGCTCCTGCCAGTGGAATCGTGACGCTGCGCGCGGCGCGGCAAGGAGAGGTGGTGAACCCCGGCAATCCCATCGTCACGCTGTTCGACTTGAGCTCTACATGGGTGGATGCCGACGTGGAGGAGACCTACGCCGATCTGATCTCGATGGGACAGATTTTGCGAGTGCGCCTGCCCTCCGGAGCGGAGGTTACGGGTCCCGTGATCTACAAAGCGGTGGAAGCCGATTTTGCCACGCAGCGCGATGTCAGCCGCACCAAGCGCGACATCAAAACGGTTGCCATCCGGGTACGCGTGGCCAATCCGGATGGCAAACTCCCGCTGGGCATGACGGCCTGGGTGATGCTGCCGGTGCCGGCTTTGCCCCCGCGTCCCGAGGCGACTTCGGCGAAGGAGTAGCGCGATGGGCCAGCCCTCCAACCGCGTCGCCATCGATGTGAAAAGCCTCAGCAAGCGCTTCGGCGCGCTGGTGGCGGTCGACAACGTAAGTTTCACTGTTGAAAGCGGCGAGATCTTCGGCTTGCTTGGGCCGAACGGTGCGGGCAAGAGCACGCTGATTCGCATGCTCACTACATTGGTGCCGCCCACCAGCGGCACGGCCATCGTGGCAGGGCACGATATCATCCGCGATCCCAACGCGGTGCGCAGCAACATCGGCGTGATTCCGCAGAACATGACCAGCGACCCTGAGCTCACCTGCGCCGAAAATATCGGGATTCATGCGCGGCTGTTCGGCATTACCGGAGCGGCTCGACGCGCCCGCACGCAGGAACTTCTCGAAGCCGTGGGGCTGGCGGATCGCGCCGACGCGATGGCCGCCACTCTCTCGGGCGGGATGCGAAGGCGGCTTGAAATCGCGCGCGGGCTGGTGCACAATCCGCAACTTCTGTTCCTGGACGAACCCACCACGGGCCTCGACCCCGTGTCGCGCATATCGGTATGGGAAATGATCACGCATCTCCGGGCGCAAGAGGGCCGCACGCTTTTTCTCACCACGCATTACATGGATGAGGCGGACCGCCTGTGCGACCGGTTGGCGATTGTCGACAAGGGCAAGGTGGTGGCCATGGACACGCCGGTGTCGCTCAAGTCCTCGGTGCCGGGAGCAAGCCGCATCGAACTGCAATTTGAGCCCGATCTTCCGCATGGCGCGGCCGACCTGGAGCGCTTGCCGGCGGTGAACTCAGTGCGCGCCCTGGGCTCGGCCACCTATCGCGTCTCAAGCGACCGCGGTCCGGCTTCGGCGCAGGAGCTTATCGAGTTGGCGCACGGTCTCAAACTGGAGTTGAAGGCTCTTTCGGTGCAATCCACCACTTTGGACGACGTGTTCCTGCATTACACCGGCCATGGCTTGACGGAAATGCCGGAGACGGCCGCTCCGGTCGCGAGCGGCCAAGGAGGACATTCATGAAGCGCGCGTTAGCTTTGGTAGAGCGCGATATGCGCAAGTTCCGCCGCAGCCCGGCGCTGATTTTCGCCTCGCTGATACTCCCGCTGGTGCAGTTGGTGATCCTGGGCAACGCGTTCGGGGGCAATATCAAGAACACTATTCTGGGCGTGGTCAACCTCGATCGCGGACCCGAATCGGTGGATGTGCTGGAGCGCGTCCGCGCGGTGGGCGCCAACGCCCGAACTTTCCTGCCCACCGATTATGCCGACGAGGGCGCGGCTATCGGCGACTTGCGCAAGGGGCGGCTGGACGGAGTGCTGATCATTCCACAGCATTACTCCCGGGACTTGCTGGAGCAGCATCAGCCTCACCTGGCGTTGATTACCGATAACACGGATCGCTCGGTGGCAGGCGCGCTCGGCGATCAGATGTCCACGCTCGTGAGTTCCATCAACGCGCCCCAGGTGGCGCCGCGTGAGCCGCAGCAGGCCCTGCTCGACGTGGTGGAGGTTTACCCGTACATCGACTACATCAAGTATTTGCTGCCCGGCTCCGTCACGCTGGCTATCTTCGTGACGGCCATGATCGGCGGGGGCATGCTGTTCATCGACGACAAATCGCGCGGCCTGCACGAAGGTTACATGGTCACGCCGATCACGAAATGGGAGCTTATTCTGGGCTTCAATTTATCGGGGGTGATCAAGGCGGTGCTGGCGGGCGAAACCGTCCTGGTGTTAGGGGCGGTGATTGCGGGCGTTCCCAACTTTTTCGAGCCGGTGCGCCTGATTGAGCTGACCGTAATGGTGATCCTCACTTCCATAGCGCTCATCGGCATGATGTTTTTCATCATGGCGCGCATCAGCGATCCGTTAGTGCCGCGTGCCATTTTCGGTGTGCTCAATACGCTGCTGTTTTTCCCCAGCGGAGCGGTTTATCCCATTGCCGGCTTCCCCAAGTGGCTGCGCGGAATCGCGCAGTGCGATCCGTTCACCTACGCGGTCCACGCGTTCCGCTCGCTGCTGCTCAAAGACGTTGGAGTCTCGGCGGTAACTACCGATGTTTTCGCGCTGACGTTGACTTCGATCATAGTGCTGTCGGGCGCAACCCTGCTGTTCCGGCGGACTTTGTAGATACCATGAGACCATTCGGCATCGTTATAATCTTGACTTTCGTTGGCGGCTGCTGGGCGCAAGCACCCTCTGCTGGAGCCGGATCGGCGTCGTCCGGCGGCGGAACGGCGGCCACCATTCTGCCCGCGTCCGGGCGCGGCAATCTGGGCGGTTCGGTGGGCGCCACCGAACAACCGGTGCCTGGGACCACCACCAGCGTCAATACCTTGAACCCGACTGTCGCCATTTCCGGACCTTACAGCGGAAGCGTGCGCAGCACCACGGCCCTTCCGTTCTCAGGCCGCCTGTCGTTCGACGATGCGCTGAAGCGCGGGCTCGCCTACAATCTGGGCTCGGTGGGACTCACGCAAAGCGCGCGCCAAAACAGCGCTCAGGTAAGGGTGGCGCGCAGCGCTCTGCTGCCGAACATCAATGGTAATCTGAGCGAAACGGTGGATCAAACCGACCTTGCCGCGTTCGGGCTGCGCTTCAGCGTGCCCGGCTACCACATGGCCACCGTGGTGGGTCCGTACAACTATATCGCGCTCCAGGCCACTCTCAGCCAAGCTTTGGTGAACCTGACCGCGCTCGATAACTACCGCGCCGCGAAGGCCACGGCCCGCGCCAGCCAATTCAGCCTGCAGGATTCGCGCGACCTGGTTACTCTGGCGGTGGGCGGCGCTTACCTGCAAGCGTTGGCCGCGCAAGCCCGCCTGGATTCCGCCCAAACGTTGCTCGACACCGCCAACGCGGTCTTTCATCAATCCAGCGAACAGCATCAAGAGGGAGTGTTGGGACGGCTCAATGTCGATCAGAGCCAGTTGCAGACCCTGGTGCAGCAGCAGCAGATTATCACGTTGCGCAACGATCTCGCCAAGCAGAAGATCAACCTGGCGCGTCTCACCGGTCTACCGCCCAATGCCGACTATCAGCTCAGCGATGAATTCCCGTTTAGCCCGGTACCGGTGCAAAGCGTGAACGACGCACTCAGACGCGCCGAACTACAGCGCGCCGATTTGAAAGCCGCCCAGTTGCAAGTGGAGGCGGCCACCAGAGCCCTGGCGGCGGCGCGCGCGGAACACTTGCCATCGGCTTCCGTCAGTGGATACTTCGAGGCGATCGGCGCCACCCCGGCCGAGTCGCATGGAGCTTTCAGCGTCACGGGCACGCTCAGTATCCCGATCTGGCAAGGTGGCAAGATCGAAGCTGATATCGCGCAAGCCCAAGCGGTGCTGGCGCAGCGCCAGGCGGAGCTGGACGACACGCGCGCGCAGATCGAAGCCGAAATCCGCGAGGTGTATCTCGATCTGGAAGCGGCGGGCGGCCAGATCGAAGTAGCCCGCAAGAGCCTGCAAGTTGCGCGGGAGACTCTGGAGATGGCCCGCGCGCGGATGGAAGCCGGCGTAATCAACACCGTGGAAGTGGTGCAGGCGCAGCAGACCGTCTCAAGCGCGCAGCTGGACCTCATCAACAGCGTTTTCGCCCACAACTTGGCCAAATTGAGCCTGGCGCGCGAGTTGGGTCACGCTACAGAACAGCTTCCCGCTCTGCTGAAACCGCAAGCGCGCTAACGGTGGTCTATTGAAAACTGGTCAACAGCCGCAGCCGGTGCGAACTTTCACTCCGCAGCCGCTGCATGGCGCGCGCCTCGATTTGCCGAATCCGCTCACGGCTCAGGTTAAACTGGCGCGCGATCTCTTCCAGCTTGTGCTCGCGATCGTAGCCAATCCCGAACCGCATACGGATCACCTTCTCTTCGTCCGGTTTCAAAGTCTCCAGCACGTTCGCGGTTTCCTCGCGGACGTCGCGCTCAAACATCGTGTCCGCCGCTGGCAGAACCAGGCGGTCCTCAATCAAGTCGCGCAGAGCGGATTCCCCATCCCGGCCAACCGGGAGGTCGAGCGAAACGGGATCCTTCAGCATGGCCCTGAACTCCTGAACTTTCTGGCTGCTAGTCGTCAGGCGCTGGCCGATTTCCTCGTTGTTGGGCGTGCGGCCCAATTCCCTCTCCAGTTCGCGCGAGGCTTTCAGGAATTTGGAGATGTTTTCATTCATGTGGACCGGGATTCGAATAGTCCGCGACTGGTCGTCAATGGCGCGGCTAATCGATTGCCGAATCCACCATGTGGCATAGGTCGAAAATTTATAGCCGAGATGGTAATTGAACTTGTCGGCGGCGCGCATGAGGCCGATGTTCCCTTCCTGGATTAAATCCAGTAGGTGCAGCCCCCGGTTTATGTGTTTCTTGGCGATAGAAACCACCAGGCGGAGATTCGCTTCCACCAGCGCCCGCTTGGCTTGTGCCGCTTCGTTCTGGGCGCTTTCGATGGTCCACAGGCAACGGCGCAGGCTGCCATTGGTGGCAGCTTGCCTAAAGCTGTTTTCCAAGGCGGTCCACATTGCCGCCGAGAAGGGAATCTCGCGGATGGCCTGCGAAAGCTTCACGCCAAGGCGGAGCAGCTTACCATCCAACCGAGCCCGCACATGGACGTTGCGCCGCGGCGTAGCAGCCAGCTTGTTCTCCAGCATTTGAAGATCCCGATTCACTCGCTCGGCCTTGGCAAGCCGGCGTTTGGCCTGCGCGCGCCTCCGCGCCTTCTGCTCTTGATCGGCGCCGCCAACGTCGATCAGGTCCTGAATGTCCACATCGCCGCGCCGCACGCCGGCGCAGATATCCAGCACTTTTCGCTGGACCTGCGGCGACCGGGAGAGCACCTTACGTACCCGCAGCTTGCCTTGTTCCATGCGCCGCGCCAAATCCACTTCGCCCTGGCGCGTGAGCAGCGAGATGGCTCCCATTTCCCTTAGATATGTTCGGACTGGATCGTCGGTATAAGCGGATTCTTCCTCGGGAGCGGCAGTTTCCTCCAGTTCTTCGCGATCGGTCTCCACGAATTCGGTGTCCGATTCGCCGAAGCCGAGTTCGTCCAAGCGCAAGCCAATGGATTCCTGCGGTTCGATGGCATCCGTCTTCTCTTCGTCGTTTATCGATGTCTGGAGCACAAGCCCTCATCTTTCATAGTCTTACTAGCGCAGCCTTCGAGGAACCGTTAAAGATTCTACTTCCAGGCGAGGCCGCGCAGGCTGGTTGGCTTTCAACTGTTAGATGCAGCGGGATTTTATTCGGTTGCTGTTAGCCAGCGAACCCAACTCCCCCGGTGGTAACCGCTTATTCTCATATATTCTCATATCCGCGTGTTTCCCTGTGCGGTTCCATGAGTCCAATGGATTGAAGCTAAGTGGCGATCCAGGACATCATGAACTTATGAGCACAGCAACCATCAGTGCCGCCGCTAGCGGCACATTCACTATCGGCGGAGACCTCACTATTCACCGTCTAGGGTTTGGCGCCATGCGCATTACCGGACCGGGAATTTGGGGCGAGCCGCGCGATCGCAAGGAGGCAATGCGCGTTCTCCGACGTGCCATTGAACTCGGCGTGAATTTTATCGATACGGCCGATTCATACGGACCGGAAGTGAGCGAGGAAATCATCGCCGAGGCGCTGTACCCGTATCCCGATGGTTTGGTCATCGCCACCAAGGCTGGCCTAACACGCCAAGGCCCCAACCAATGGCTTCCGGTGGGCCGTCCCGAGTATCTGCGGCAGCAACTGGAAATGAGTCTGCGGCGGCTCAAATTGGAACGCATCGATCTTTACCAGCTTCACCGCATCGATCCCAAGGTCCCGGTGGAGGAGAGTTTGGGGGCGCTCAAAGATCTGCAGGCACAGGGTAAGATCCGGCACATCGGATTATCGGAGGTTTCCCCCGATGAGATCGCTCAGTCGCAAAAGGTGGTGCCGATCGTGACCGTGCAGAACCGCTATAACATTTCCGATCGCGAGCATGAGCGCACGCTCCAATATTGCGACCAACATCAGCTCGGTTTCATCCCCTGGTTTCCGGTTGCGGCGGGAAAACTGACCAAGGCCGGCGGTCCGCTGGATGAAGTGGCGCGCCGCCACGGCGCAACTGTCGCGCAGCTATCTATCGCCTGGCTTTTGCACCGGTCGCCGCTGATGCTGCCGATTCCGGGCACCTCGTCGGTCGCGCACCTGGAAGAAAACATCGCGTCGGCGAATCTGCACTTAAGCGACGACGAGTGGCGCAGCGTGGAACGAGCGGTCTGAGGCCCTACACTTCCTCACGGTCGCGGTTCTGAACCGCGCGCGTTAGCAAGCCGAGCCTGCTAGGTTGCGAACTGGTGCTCGCGCACGGATTGTGGACGCCGGAGCCAGGCGAGCGCAAGGGCCAGCGCCAACAGGACGGATGTAAGGCCCGCCAGTGCCGGCAAATGCAGCACGGCGATATTGACAAAGGTGGCTCCTACCATGACCGTCGCAATTTGAAGGGCGGCCCAAAAACGGACCCTCGGGATCAGCAGTCCGATTGCGCCGCTCACTTCGACAATGCCGGTGAAATACCGGAACCATTGACCTATCCCGATTTGAGCAAACTCCTGCACCATGCCCGGATTGTTGACCAGTTTGACACCGCCAGCGAAGGTGAATACGACCAGCAGAAAAATGGTGAGCGTCCCCGCGAGAATGTTCCAGAGCAATCGCGATCCCTTGGCTTCACGATGAGTTTCGGCTTGTTGCGTAGTCTTGAGTTCCACTGGTAGCCTCTATCCCGGTTTAGACCCCGCGCGCTTGATCTTTGTTCCAAGCGAGCGGTCAGAACTCAGGGCTGGAACGTCCGGAAGCGGCCAACGTCCACTCCGGTTCGAGAACCGTGCGTCCGGCGCCGGGCTTCGCCGTCAGGATCGCCACGGACTCGGGCGGCAGCAGCACACCGTTGCCATCGGTTCGAATCGGTTTGGGGCCGCTCGCAAGCAGCATCCGATCGTTTCGTTCCGCCGGTGCGCGCCAGGTTCCGCTGCCGAAATTACACGCCACCGTGATGGCGCCGCGCTTCATGTGCAGCCATCCCTCGCGATCGCTGAACTGCACCTCCATCGATTGGAAATTGCCCGTCCCCAGATCCGGTGTCGAGCGGCGAAGGCGAATCAACGAGCGATACCAGGCGAGCATTTCCGCGTGACCTTCCTGCTCCAGCTCCTGCCAGTTCAGCCGCGAGCGTTCGAAAGTGGCGGGATCCTGGGGATCGGGCACTTCTACGGGCGCCCACCCGAATGCCGAGAACTCGCTGCGCCGGCCTTCGGAAACAGCGCGGCCGAGCTGCGGATCATCGTGTTGCGTGAAGTACAGAAACGGCGTGGAAGCGGCCCATTCCTCACCTTGAAAGATCAGCGGAACGAATGGCGATGTCATCAACAGGGCTACCGCTATCTTCACTTTCGCCGGGCTGACCAGCTGGTTGATGCGCTCGCCGCGGGCGCGATTGCCGATCTGGTCGTGGTTCTGTACGCACGCCACGAAGCGATGCGCGGGCACGCCCACCGGAGGCCGTCCATGCCGGCGTCGCCGATAAAGCGAGAAGCAGCCGTCGTAAACAAACCCTTGCCGCAATGCTTTCGCCAGTTGTCGCTCGGACCCGAAGTCGGAATAATATCCTGACCTCTCGCCCGTGAGGACTGTGTGCAGTGCGTGGTGAAAGTCATCGGCCCATTGCGCGTCCAAGCCGTAGCCGCCGATCTCGCGCGGCCGGACGATACGGGGATCGTTCAGATCGCTCTCTGCAATCAGTGCGAGGTGGCGTCCCAGCTCGGCTTCCAGCGTTTTCACGCGATCTGCAAGCTGTTCCAGGAAATGGTACGCCCCATTGTCGATTAGCGCATGCACCGCATCCACCCGCAGACCGTCAAAATGGTAGTCGCGAAGCCACATCACCGCGTTGGCGAGAAAGAAAGAACGCACGGCGTCCGACTGCGGGCCATCCAGGTTCACCGACTTTCCCCAAGGCGTGTGGTACCTGTCATTGGTGTATGGTCCAAACTGCCCAAGATAATTCCCGTCTGGACCAAAGTGGTTGTAGACCACATCCAGAAGAACCGCCAATCCGCGCTGGTGACAAGCATTGACCAGTCTTTTCAGATCGTCGGGCGTTCCGTAGTTATGATTGGGAGCGAATAGATCGACCGTGTCGTAGCCCCACCCCCAGCGGCCCGGGAACTCGGCCACGGGCATCAGTTCGACGTGCGTGACCCCGAGGTCCGTCAGGTGATCCAGCTTGTCGATCGCCGCGCGAAAAGTGCCGGCTGGGGTGAACGTCCCGATATGCAGTTCATAAATGACGGACGAAGCCAGCGGCGGCGGGTTCCACTGCAGATCGGTCCAGGGGAAGGCGGAATCCAGCAGCCGCGATGGGCCGTGAACCCCCAGGGGCTGCCAGCAGGATCTCGGATCGGGAACAGGCTCGCCGCCATCCACCGAGAAGACGTAGTCCACGCCCGGGTGCGCTGCTTCCACCCATGCCTCCCAGCAACCTTCACCGACGGCTTTCATCGGGTAGGATTTACTGTCGATTCTCACATCCAGGCGCGAGGCTAGGGGAGCCCACACTCGAAACAAGTGCATAAGCAGTTAGACGCCGTTTCGCCTTAATTAACAACTCTCACGGTTAGGCGCGTACCGCCCGCAATCGCCAACGCCATGGAAACCCTGGCGGCAATCCTTGAGTCTTCATGGACGAAGGGAACATTTTGATCATTAAGAACCACCTGCAGACCGATGCCTGGGGCATCGATGGAAGGTTTCAGGATGCGCAAGGCGAGTGGCATGACGTAAGCAAGGCTACGCGGGACGCTTTGGTGAAGGCCATGGGCGCCGGTTCGGATGGTTTGAGCGACAAACCGGACCCCGTCATGGTGGTGCGTACGGGCACATCCATGCGCTTGGAGGGCGTCGCAGAGCTGGCGCTGGAGTCTGGCGAGACGTTGAAAGCGGCCCGGACGCTTCCGCCCAATCTGCCCGCGGGCTATCACGAGCTTCGATTCAAAGGCGGCCGCACAGTTCCATTGATCGCCGCGCCGGCCCGCTGCTGGCTGCCGCGCGATCTGCACATCTGGGGCTGGGCGCTGCAGCTTTACGCATTGCGTTCGCGCGAAAGCTGGGGGATGGGCGATCTGGAGGACCTGCGAGCCTTCGCCGACTGGTCCCGCCGGAAACTGGGAGCCGGCGTGATCATGGTGAATCCGCTGCACACCGCCACGCCGGGGCTTCCCCAGAACGCGAGCCCGTACTTTCCGAGCAGCCGGCGTTTTCGCAATCCGCTGTATTTGAGGATTGAAAAGATTCCCGGCGCCGAAACGCTGGGCGAGGATCTGGAGCGGCTGCAATCCGCCGGCCGCGCTCTGAACGAAACCCGCATCATCGATCGCGACCCCATCTACCGCCTGAAGATGGATGCGCTCGAGATCGTGTGGGGGCGCTTCGAGAGCGATCCCGAGTTCGATGAATACTGCCGAAGCGAAGGGACGGACCTGGAGCGCTTTGCCGCATTCTGTGTGCTGTGCGAACAGTACGGCCGGGGATGGCGCCACTGGCCCGCTGAGTTCCGGCATCCGTCCGGCCAAGCGGTGGATCGAATCGTGGCCGAGTCGCGCCATCGGGTTCGCTTCTACATGTGGCTGCAGTGGCTGCTGGACGGCCAATTGGCCCGTGCCTCCGAATCCCTGGCGATGATGCAGGACCTGCCCATCGGCGTGGATCCCGACGGCGCGGATGCGTGGCTTTGGCAGGATTCGATGGCGTCCGGCGTGGGCGTGGGCGCGCCGCCGGACCTGTTCAATACGCAGGGACAGAACTGGGGGCTGCCGCCTTTCATTCCGCATCGGTTGCGCGCGGCCGCTTATGAGCCGTTCATCCAGACCATCCGTTCCACCATGCGCCACGCGGGCGGACTGCGAATCGATCATGTGATGGGTTTGTTTCGTCTTTATTGGATTCCACAGGGCGCGGAGCCCATCGACGGGGCCTACGTTCGCTATCGCGCCGATGAACTGCTCGCCATTGTGGCGCTCGAAAGCCAGCGCGCGAAGGCGTTCGTCATCGGCGAAGATTTGGGAACCGTGGAGGAGGGCGTGCGCGAGAAGCTGGCCGAAAATGCCGTGCTTTCGTACCGGCTGATGTGGTTTGAAGAGGAACCGCCGTCCGAATTTCCCGTGGATGCGCTCGCGGCTGTGAGCACGCACGACCTGCCGACCATCGCCGGGGTTTGGACTGGAAGCGATATCGAGGTTCAGAAGAAGCTCGGTCTGAAACCCAATGAGGAAGGCGAGAACCAATGGCGCGAAAAGCTCAAGAAAAACCTGAAATCCAGGCAAAAGGCCGGCATCCCGGAGGTGATTGAGCTAGCCTATAAGTCCCTTGCAACGGCGCCGTGCCGCATCTTGACCGCATCCCTGGACGATGCGCTGGCGGTGGAGGAGCGCCCCAACATGCCGGCGACGACGAACGATCAATGGCCGGATTGGTCTTTGGCGCTGCCCGTGGACGCGGAGGGGATTCGCAGCCACAAGTTGGTCCACAAGGTGGCCGAAGCGCTGGGGTGCGGGCGCGGGTGAACACGCCTGCAACGTTTTCGCGTGGCGGGTGTCCCACTTCCGAGTGTTGCCTTCCGAAGGGCGGAACAGGGTTGTCATTGAACGCGTGAGCCCCAGCGTCGACCATGGGCGTTTTCCCGCCAAACGCACGCTGGGCGACGTGGTGCGCGTGGAGGCGGACCTTTTTGCGGATGGTCACGACAGTTTGGCGGCAGTGGTTTTGTCGAAGCACGAATCGGCCGATGGCTGGACCGAACAGCGCATGCAACCCGGCGTGAACGACCGCTGGTCAGGCGATTTCGTGGTCAGCGAACTCGGCCGCTACGTATTCACCATCCAGGGATGGGTGGATCACTACGAAACCTGGCGTCGCGATTTGTTGAAGCGCATTCAAGCGAACAACGATTCCGAAGTGGATTACCGCATTGGCGCCGATCTGATCGCGCAGGCAGCGGACTTGGCGAGCGCGGCGAACAAAGCGGATGCCCAATGGTTGATGAAACGGGCCGAAGCGCTTCGTTCCGGGGCGCCGGTCACCGAACTGCGGCGGCTGGCAATCGACCAGGCGCTCAACGATTTCATGGCCCGTTATCCGGACCGGCGCTTCGCCTCGGCAGCCGATCGCGAGTACGCCATCGTAGTGGATCCGGTGCGCGCCCGCTTCAGCGCCTGGTATGAAATGTTCCCGAGGTCGGCTGGGACATTGGCGGATTGCGCCGCGCGTCTGCCTTACATCGCGAGCATGGGTTTCGACATTGTCTATCTGCCGCCGATCCATCCCATCGGGCGGCAATTTCGCAAGGGAGCGAATAACAGTACCAATCCTACGCCGGACGATCGGGGCAGCCCTTGGGCCATTGGCGGTCCGGAAGGCGGCCACAAAAGCGTGCATCCCCAGCTCGGCACTCTCGATGATTTCCGCGCCTTGCTGGCGCGCGCGTCCAAGCTAGGGCTGGAAGTCGCCTTGGATATCGCGTTTCAGACCGCGCCCGATCATCCTTATGTCACCCAGCACGAAGACTGGTACCGTAAGCGGCCCGATGGCAGCATCCAGTACGCCGAGAATCCACCCAAGAAATATCAGGACATCTATCCGTTCGATTTCGAAAGCGAGCACTGGCGCGAGCTGTGGGAAGAGCTGCGGAGCATATTTTTCTTTTGGATCGAACAGGGCGTGCGCATTTTTCGGGTAGACAATCCGCACACCAAACCGCTGCCGTTTTGGGAGTGGGTGATTGGCGACATAAAACAAAAACATCCGGAGACGATTTTTCTGTCCGAAGCGTTCACGCGTCCGAAAATCATGTACCGCTTGGCCAAGGCCGGGTTCAGCCAAAGCTATACGTATTTCCCCTGGAGAAACGCGAAGCAGGAGATCGTCAGCTATCTCGACGAGCTGACCAAGACGGAGGTACGCGAGTTTTTCCGCCCCACTCACTGGCCGAATACGCCCGACATTCTTACCGAATTCCTGCAAACCAGCGGCCGGCCGGGATTCGTTGTCCGTCTTCTGCTGGCGGCCACGCTGGGGGCGAATTACGGAATTTACGGACCGGCGTTTGAGTTGCTCGAAGACCGTCCATTGCGGCCGGGCAGCGAGGAATATCTGGATTCCGAGAAGTATCAAATTCGACATTGGGATCTGGAACGCCCGGACGGCCTGCGCGAATTGATTACGCTGGTGAATCGAATCCGGCGCGAGAACCCGGCGCTCCAAAGCGATTGGTCGCTCGAGTTTCATGCGGTGGACAACGATCAGATCATTTGTTACAGCAAGCGATCCGACGACGGTGCGGACCTGATTGTGGTGGTTGTGAATCTGGACCCGCATCGTCCTCAGTCCGGGTACCTGGAGCTGCCACTCGCGCGCTTCGCACTGGAACCGGACCGGCCGTTCCAAGCGCACGAACTTCTCACCGAAGCGCGCTATCTTTGGAGCGGTGCGCGAAACTATGTGGAACTGGACCCCTCCAGCATGCCCGCGCAGATTTTCCGCATCCGGCGCAGGGTCCGCTCCGAGCATGATTTTGAGTACTTCCTGTAGAAAGCAGTTATGCCGTCGACAAACCTAACAGGCACGCCGCCGCTGGCCGATGTTCTTCTTGACTTTTTGCTTCAGCGGCGTTGGTTTCGCAGCAAAGCGCGCAAGGTGCGGGGAGGCCGCATTCGCGATACGATTGCGATGCCTGGTACGGACTCGAGCATCGTTCTCCTGAATGTCGAATTCGAACAAGGCGACACGGACACCTATTTGCTGACTGTTCAGAACAACGAATTGGATGTTGTGGGGAACCCGAAATTCACTGCAGCACTGCTGGGGGCCGTCGCCGAGGAAAAAAGCTTCGAAGGCGAGCACGGCCGCATCACTGCCTGTCACACGCCGGCGTTTCAGCGCATTCTGGGAACGAACCATGTTGACCTGCCGGCCAAGGTCTCCAAAGCCGAACAAAGCAACAGCTCCGTGCTTTATGGCGACCGTTTCATCCTGAAGCTCTTTCGCAAAATCGAACCGGGTGTGAATCCGGATTTCGAAATCGGAAGGTTTCTCACCGAACACGGCTTCCAGCACACGCCGGCTCTGGCGGGACATATCGAATACCGCGCCTCAAATGCGGAGCCGATGTCGGTGGGTATTCTGCAGCAGTTCGTTCCGAACCGGGGCGACGCGTGGGAGTACACGCTGGAAGCCGCGGGGGATTTTTTCGATAGTGAAGCGGCGACGATCGGCGACTATCTGGAATCCGCGCGCTTGCTGGGTGAGCGGACCGCCGAGATGCACATCGCATTCGCAAGCGGAGGCGGTCCCGATTTTGAACCGGAACCATTCACCCGGGAATTTCGCGATCAACTGTACCAGCAACTGGAGGCGCAGGCCGACACCGCTATCGGGCTCATCCGCGAAAAACTAGACAACGAAGACGCAACCCGTTTGCTCGAACTGGAACCGCAGATCCGCGAAAAATTCCGTCAGATCTGTGAAAATCCCATTCACGCCGTCCGCATTCGGCACCACGGCGATTATCATCTCGGCCAGGTGCTTTACACCGGCGACGATTTCGTCATCATCGATTTCGAAGGTGAACCGGCGCGACCTTTGGAGGAACGCCGGATGAAACGCTCGGCCATGCGCGATGTGGCGGGGATGGTTCGCTCCTTCCAGTACGCCGCCTATTCGGCCTTGCGCAAGCGGGAAGCCGAGAAACGCGCGGCGTTCTGGACAGAGTCGGTGAGCCAGACCTTCGTGGACGCTTATTTCCGGATAGCCGACGGCCATCCGTTTCTTTCCCCTGACCCCGCCGAACGCAAACTCCTGCTCGACGTATTTCTGCTGGAGAAGGCGCTGTATGAAGTTGCGTACGAGCTGAATAATCGACCAGACTGGGTGGGGATTCCCCTGCGCGGCATCGTCGCTCTCATGGAATAAAAATGGCCACTGCTACCACGTTCCTCACCGCCCAAGATTTTTACTTCATCCGAGAAGGCACGCATGGCGACCTTGCGTCGATACTGGGCGCTCACGCCCAGAATGAAGCCGGCCAACAGTCGGTTCGTTTTGCCGTATGGGCGCCGAATGCCCAGGAAGTTTCCGTCATCGGAGATTTCAACAATTGGAAACCCGGCGCGAATCGGCTGGAATGGCAGGGCGACTCCGGCATATGGGCCGGTTCCATTCCTAATCTGGCGAACGGAACGCGCTACAAATATCACATCCGTTCGCGCCTGAATGGCTTTCAAGTGGACAAGGCCGATCCGGTGGGTTTCCGCCACGAGACTCCGCCAGGGACCGCGTCGGTGGTCTGGGATCTGGCCTACGAATGGAATGACGCCGACTGGATGTCGTCACGCAAGGATCCCAACAGCCTGGACGCGCCCATTTCGATCTACGAAGTCCACATTGGTTCCTGGCGACGCGATGCAGCCGACCCACACCGCTTTCTCACCTATCGCGAACTGGGCGAGCAGTTAGTTCCTTACGTGAAAGAGATGGGCTTCACCCACGTGGAGTTCATGCCCGTCATGGAGCACCCGTTTTACGGATCGTGGGGCTACCAGGTAACCGGATACTTTGCGCCCACCAGCCGCTACGGCACGCCGCAGGATCTGATGTGGCTCATCGATCAGTTTCACCAGAACGGCATCGGAGTGATTCTGGACTGGGTGCCGTCGCATTTTCCGCAGGACGAACACGGCCTCGCCTTCTTCGACGGCGCGCACGAGTATGAGCATGCCGATCCGCGCCAGGGACTGCAGCGCGATTGGAACACGTACGTCTTTAATTATGGGCGGAACGAAGTGCGCAGCTTCCTCCTGAGCAGCGCGCTTTTCTGGCTGGAACGCTATCATGCGGACGGCCTGAGAGTAGATGCCGTGGCGTCCATGTTGTATCTGGACTATTCGCGCAAAGAGGGCGAGTGGGTTCCGAATAAGTACGGCGGCCGCGAGAACCTGGAGGCCATCGGTTTCCTGCGGCAGATGAACCACCAGGTGTTCGGCCGGCATCCCGACGTCCAGACCATTGCTGAGGAGTCCACCGCGTGGCCCATGGTGTCGCGGCCGGTGTACCTGGGCGGGCTCGGCTTCGGGCTGAAGTGGGACATGGGCTGGATGCACGACACGCTGCAGTACATGTCGCAGGATCCGTTGTTCCGCAAGTATCATCATCATGAGCTCACGTTCCGCATGGTTTACGCGTTTTCAGAAAATTTCATCCTGCCGCTTTCGCATGACGAGGTGGTGTACGGAAAAGGTTCGCTTCTGGCCAAGATGCCGGGCGATGACTGGCGGAAGTTCGCCAACCTGCGGGCCCTTTTCAGCTACATGTACGCGCAGCCGGCCAAGAAGCTGCTGTTCATGGGCGGAGAGTTCGGGCAATGGTCCGAGTGGGGCCACGATAAATCGCTCGATTGGGAATTGCTCGCCGTCCCCTTTCATTCCGGGCTGCGGCTGCTGGTGGGCAGCTTGAACTACCTGTATCGCACCTGCGCGGCGCTGCACGATTGCGAGTTTAGTTCCACCAGCTTCGAATGGCTGGACACTCACGATTCCGAGAAAAACGTACTCAGCTTTTTGCGCAAGGGGCGGCGGGGCGAACTGATCGTGATCGTGTGCAACTTCAGCCCGGTTCCGCGGCCGAACTATCGCATTGGCGTACCCGCTTCCGGTTTCTGGAAGGAGCTGCTCAATTCCGATGCCAAGCAATTCGGCGGAAGCGGGCAGGGCAATTTCGGCGGCGTTCCCTCGGTTCCGGTTCCTCTGCACGGGCGAATGCATTCGCTAACGGTGACATTGCCTCCGCTCGCGGTGGTGTATTTCGAGCATGAACCGAGGGCGGTCGGTTAGCATGAACGTTTGGACCATATCCGGGAAGCGGCAATCGAGTCGCTGCGCCTCTGCTCGACTGTCGCGGGGCTGAAGGCGTCGGGCGGGCGCGTCGGTCACAACCAGGTCTGGGCCCGCGACAGCATGATCGCGCTGCTCGGCGCGCGGCTGGCCCCTGACGATGCCATCCAGCGGTCCCTCCAGGCGAGCATCGAGACACTGCGGCAAGCGCAGTCCGCTACCGGCGAGATTCCGAACAACGTGGACGTCGCCAGCGGCCGGCCCAATTTCCGCGCCTATGCCGATGCGGGCCTGTGGTGGATTGTCGGCAGTTCGCTGATGGCGCCCGATACCGAGGCCACGCGCGCCATTCTGCGCTGGTACCAATCCCAGGATGTGGACCAGAGCGGACTGCTAAGTATGCAGGAGAGCGCCGATTGGCAGGATCTATTTTGCACCCGCGGCAAGGGTCTGTATTTGAATTGCCTCTACGTGCTCGCCTTGCGCGCGGCGGCGCGGACGGTGGAGGCGCAACTGGTAGCGGATCGAATCAATGAGTTTTTCTGGTATCGCGGCGATGGCGATATGCTGCGGCACATCTCGCACACCTTCAGTACGGAAAGCAAAGAGCAGTATGACTCGCTGGGGCGCAAGCGCTGGCTGCCGTCGAAACGATACCTGGTGGACGAGTCTTATTATCTTCCGTATCTGGGCTTTCGTGCCGTCGGCGAATGGTTCGATTGCCTGGGGAATTTGCTCGCGATCCTCAGCGGCGTTGCGGACCAGGAGCGGACTCATCAAATCCTGGATTTCATCTCGCGCCACGCGCTGGATACCCATCCCTTGCCGGCTCTGTTTCCGGCCGTCGAACCCGGCGATCCGGACTGGCGCGATTATTACGGCATGCTCAACCTTCCGCATCATTATCACAACGGCGGGATATGGCCGTTCATCGGCGGATTTTACGTGGCGGCGCTGGTGCATTCGGGCCGGTTGAGCGAGGCCCAAGAGGCTTTGGCGCGGCTGGGCGCTCTCAATCAAGTTGGTTGTTTTAATGAATGGCATTCCGGAATGACGGCGGAGCCGATGGGTGTGGAGCATCAGGCCTGGTCCGCCGGGATGTACTTATTCGCGGCGGAGTGCGTCAAGACCGCCGCCGTGAGCCTATAATAGCCGGAACATCTGGCCATCAAGCCTCGTATAGTGAGACTGGAGTTTAAACCATGAAACTCTTTCTGGAGCGATTGTGGCAGGACCTCTATCACGGCAGCCGGATGCTTGCCAAGAATCCGGCATTCACCGTAGTGGCGGTGATCTCACTCGCCATCGGCATCGGCGCCAATTGCGCCATGTACAGTTGGGCGGACGCGCTGTTGCTGCGGCCGCTTCCGGTCGCCCGTCCCGGCGACGTGATCACGGTAGGCACCAAGGTTTCCCTCGCGGGATTCACCAACCTGGTTAACTCCTATCCCGATTTTCGCGACCTGCGCGACCGCACCCGCAGCTTCGACAATCTAACGGCTTACACCAGCGCCACGGTGGGATTTGCAACTAAGGCGGATGCTACGCCGCAAATGAAATTCGGCATGCTGGTAACCAGCAACCTGTTCTCAGTAATGGGAGTGGAGCCGGAACTGGGACGTTCCTTCCGCGCCGATGAGGATCAGGTTCCCGGGCGGGACGCCGTGGTGGTGTTGGATCATTCCCTCTGGGAGCAGCTGTTCGCCGCCGATCGCTCCATCTTGGGCCGGAGAGTGCGCCTGAACGGAATCGAATTTACGGTGATCGGCGTGACGCCGGACCGCTTCACCGGAATGAGTGAGCTGATTCGTCCGGCGTTTTATGCGCCGCTGATGATGTACCCGCGCTTGGCGGCGGATCCAAAAGCGCTCGATTCCCGCAGCAATCGCAGTCTCGCTGTCAAAGGTTTCTTGAAGCCCGGGGTTTCCATGGCGCAGGCGCAGGCCGAGCTGACCACGTTCGCGCACAACCTGGAGCGGGCCTATCCGGACACCAATAAGAACCAGGAGATGGTGGTCAGAACCGAGCTTGAAACCCGAATCGATCAGGACCCGATCGACGCCGCCCTATCGGCGATGCTGCTGCTGTTATCGGCTGCCGTGCTGGTGGTAGCATGCATCAACGTAGCAAGTCTGCTCACCAGCCGCGCCCCCGCGCGCGCCAAAGAGATGGCTTTACGTCTGGCAGTGGGCGCCGGGCGCAGCCGTTTGATCCGCCAATTGATCACCGAAAGCTTGCTGGTGGCACTGGCCGGAGGGCTGCTTGGAATAGGAGTCGGCTATCTCGGTGTCTTGGTCTTCCGCCAGATTCAGATTCCGAGCGATCTTCCCATTACACTCTCTTTCCAGCTGAATCCGCGAGTGCTGTTCTTTAGCCTGGCGGTGGCTGTATTTAGCGTTCTCTTCTTCGGATTGATTCCGGCCCTGCAAACCACGCGCGTAGATCTGGCCAGCGCCATGAAGACCGGCGATACGGCGGCTTCCGGCCACAAGCGTCTGTGGGGCCGCGGCTTCCTGGTAGGGTGCCAGGTAGCCGTATCGCTGGTATTGCTCACGGTTTCCGCATTTATGTACCACGGTTTTCATCGCGAGCTGGCGAGCAATCAGGGCTTCCGCAAGGACCACCTGCTGATGATGAGCTTCGATCCCAGCCTGGTGCATTACAGCGAGGCGCAGACGCAGCAGTTCTATAAGCAACTGGTGCTGCGCGCGCGCTCGACGCCCGGCGTGAAGGCGGTTACCCTGGCTTCTTCGATCCCGATGTCGCCGGAACAGGACGGGGTCGCGATTGTGCCGGAAGGTTATCAGTTCCCGCCCGGCAAGGACAATGCCACGATCTTCGCCAGCAGGGTGGACGAGAACTTCTTCGAAACCATGGGAGTGAGCCTGGTCCGGGGCCGCGGCTTTCGCGAAACCGACTCCACCGATGCTCCGCGCGTAGCCGTGGTGAACGAACAATTCGCGCAACATTACTGGCCTGGCAAAGACGCGCTCGGAAAACGGATTCGGGTGCAAGATCCCAAGAACCCGAACAGCCCCTGGGTGGAGATCGTCGGCATCGCGAAGACGGGAAAATATATTTGGATCGCCGAGCCGCCTACGGAGTTCCTCTATCTTCCGTACCGGCAGGATCCGAGATCGCGGATGATATTAGTGTCCCAGTCGGTGGGCGATTCGGCCAGCCTCGCCGCGCCCTTGCGGGGAGTGGTTCACGATCTGGATGCGAACCAGCCTGTGTTCAATGTCCGCACCATGGAAGACTTCTACGACATGCGTGTGGTAAGCACTGGAAACACGATTATGGAAATCGTAACGGGCATGGGGCTGATGGGGCTGGTGCTCGCCATGGTCGGCCTGTATGGACTGGGTGCTTACGCGGTGAGCCGGCGGACGCGCGAGATCGGGATTCGCATGGCCATCGGCGCAAGCCGGCCAGCGGTGTTGAAGATGACGTTGCGCCGGGGGGTGACGCCGGCGCTTTACGGACTCGCCGCGGGCCTGGTGGCCAGCATTTTCGCCGAGAGACTGCTCAAAGTGGTGTTTCCAACACACAGCCAAACCGATATCGCCGTTTATCTGTTGGTCATCCCAGCGCTTCTTGCGATCACGATATTGGCAGCCTATGTTCCCGCCCGCCGCGCCTCCCGAATCGATCCGATGAAGGCGCTGCGCTGGGAGTAGACATCGGGCTCAACGCCAGAGTGGGCTACTTTGATGCGCCCGCTCGGTGAGGCGTGATACGCACATGGCCGCTGGCAGCAATCGCACCCGTCTTTTCGTTGAACTCGACTGCGTCAGCACGCAGGACCATGGCGCCCTCACAAACTTTTCCTTCGCGTCGCCCCGTTGGAGTGCAAGTGACCATCCTGAGTTCAACATCTCCTTTCAGTTGGATGATTGATTCGCTGGCCTTATTGGATAGGTCCCGCTGAACCTCCGAGGCTGCCATCTCGACGCGCCCCCCACCGCTTTCAGGGATGGCTCGCGTTATATAAAGCCGGTCCAATTGTGCCTTGTTGTCTTGGCATGATGCCTGAGGGACAAAGTTAAAACACTGACAGACAATCGCAAGGAATAGCGTAAGGAGCTTCATGAAACAGCCCTTCCTTTCCGTAGGGCCATTATATCTTCTGCCCGAAGTTATGCCGCTCTTTCTACCGCACGCGGCGGCTGAATAGAGTGTTTCGATATAATGCAGTTCGGCACGCCCCCACTGGCGTCCGTGCCGGCCGCGTAAAAGCCTTTATCCATTCAGCAAGGAGCCATCAGCAGCAACCATGAGTCAGCAAAGCCTAGAGGACGTGCTACAAGCCGCCGGGAATCCGGTCCAGCGCCTGCGCAATTCGCAGATCGGACCCTATGCCTTCCCCGTGGTGCGTCCCGAGTTTACCAACTGGAGAGACGAGCAGCGTGCCTGGAAGGAGACCTGCGCTCTCTTCGACCAGTCCCATCACATGACCGATCTGTATGTCGAGGGTCCCGACGCGCTCCAGGCGCTCTCCGATCTGGGCATCAATAGCTTCAAGAATTTCAAGGTGAATCAGGCCAAGCAATTTGTGGCCTGTAACCAAAACGGTTACGTGATTGGCGATGCAATTCTTTTTTATCTGGATGAAAATAGATTCAATCTAGTGGGCCGCCCTCCCGCTCTGAATTGGGTGCAATACCACGTGGAGACGGGCCGCTATCGGGCCATCGCCGAACGGGACGAGCGGTCCGCGGTGAATCAAGGCCGCCGCAAGACCTTCCGTTACCAGATTCAGGGCCCTCACGCTCTCCGTACGATGGAGAAAGTAACGGGGAAGCCGGCGCCGGACATCCGCTTTTTCAACATGGACGTTTTCGCCATTGCAGGCCGCAGTGTTCGAGCCTTGCGTCACGGCATGGTGGGACAGCCTGGCTGGGAATTGTTCGGTCCTTGGGAGGATGGCGGCACGGTACGCGACGCCATTGTCGAAGCCGGTCAAGAATACGGGATCCGGCAGGTGGGATCGCGAGCGTACCCCACCACCTGTCTTGAATCCGGCTGGATTCCATCTCCCCTTCCGGCCATTTACCTTGGCGATGAATTGGAGGGATACCGGCGCTGGTTGAGCGCCAGGAGTTACGAAGCCACAGCCTCGCTCGGCGGCAGTTATTACTCCGATGACATTACCGATTATTACCTGACCCCTTACGATCTCGGTTACGGGCCGTTCGTGAAATTCGATCATGATTTTGTTGGACGCGCGGCCCTTGAGAAGATGGCCGATAATCAACGCCGCAGGAAAGTAACTCTGGTTTGGAACGGCGAGGATATTGCACGTGTCTTTGGCTCCTTATTTCATGCCGGCGACATAGCCAAGTACATCGACTTACCCTTGGCTAACTATGCGACACTGCCTTTCGACAAAGTGCTCGTAGACCGTAAGATCGTCGGGATGTCCACTTACACCGGCTACACTTACAACGAACGCGCGATGCTCTCGCTCGGCGTGATCGACGTGGCGCACAGCCAGCCGGGCGTCCAGGTGACGGTGGTGTGGGGCGAAGAAGGACGCGGGTCCACCAAGCCGACGGTGGAGCGCCACGCACAGGCTGAGATCCGCGCCACGGTGGCCGCCGTCCCGTATGCCGAAGTGGCGCGCGTGGCTTATCGTCCGCACTGAGGGGCACACGAAGCGATTAACATAGGATAACTACCATGGCGTACATATTCCACCAAGACGACCTGCCCAAGCTGGTGGCGGTGGTTCCAGGCCGCGAGCGCACCTTCTTCGTCAACAAGGAGCTCACCCACATCGACGACATGCTGGCCGGGGTGATGGTGTACAAAGCCCACGGCTCTTCGCCATACCATTACCACGAAATCTGCGAGCACTTTTACTTCATCATGGAAGGCCGTGGCACGGTGGAAACCGAAGAAGGCGTGCGCCCGGTGGGTCCGGGCGAAATGATCTTTATTCCGGCGGAAGCCAGGCATCGCCTGCGCGCCAGCGAGACCGGCCTTTTTTATTTCGAATTTCAGGCGCCCAATCGATTCAAGACTCACATCCTGGACGGCACCCCGGACGATTTGCGCTGGAACCGCGTGGACGGCCGCGTCTGGGTACAAACATAATCCGGGGGATCTGTCATGACCACGTCACTCACGTTCATCGATACCAACCAACTGCCTCGCGTGAAGACTCCGCAGGGCGAAGTCACCGAAATCCTGAATCAGCAGTTGGCCGGCGCCAGGAACGTTTTGGGAACGCTGCGCTGGCTTTCGCCGGGTGAAAAATTCGAAGCCGGCCGCGAGGAAAAACATCAGCTCATCTACTTGATGGAAGGGCAGGGAAGCATCCGCCTGGACAATAAGGACTACGATGTTTCCCGCGGCGCCGGTGTTTATCTCGGGCCTTCGGAAAGCGCCACCATTCAAGCCAGCGCCGGATCGCCCGTCAAGCTGTTCCACCTGATCGTTCCCCGCATTCCCGCTTAGCCGGTCCACATGCGGGCTCGGCTCGCAATCCCCTTGTGACAAAATGGTTTCCCCTTGACAAACTGATGAAAAAGGGCAAAACTTGCTTAATCTGCTAGGTCTGTCGCTGGCTGGATATGAAGACTGAACCTGGTTCGTTCAGCTGCAAATAGAAGCCGCTCTCGGTAACAGCAAAGGTGAGGAGTCGATCGTGATTTCGAAGCGGTCGCGAATCGGGGGATTAAATGCGCATTAGATTTACTCCACGTGTGCTCGCTGTCTGTGTGCTCACGTTTTTAGCGAGTCCATTCGTTTATGGACAAGCCACCGGAAGCATCGCAGGAACGATTACCGATGCCAGTGGGTCGGCTGTGCCAGGCGCGAAGGTGACGGTTACCGTACCGGCCACCGGACTCACCCGGTCTACCACAACGAATGAAAGTGGCGAGTACCTCGTTCCTTTGCTCGGCGTGGCCAACTACAACGTGCAGGTGGAACTGCAAGGTTTCCAGACTGCCACGGCCAGTAACATCGTGCTGCAAGTGGACGAACACCGCGAGTTGGATTTCAAGCTGACGCCGGCCTCGGTCCAAACCAGCGTCGAAGTGAGCGCCACGGCTGTAGCCATCCAAACCGCCGACGCCACGCTCGGTCAGGTGATCAATACCCAACAGGTGGCCGATCTTCCGTTAAACGGCCGGGACTTCGTGCAGCTTGCCACGCTCACGCCGGGTACCGCTCAGGAAACCAATCCCAACAGCTTTTTTAACGGCGGCCCGAGCAGCGAAGCGTCGGCCCGCGGGTCCTACTCCCTTTCAGTGGGCGGATCGCGCGCCAACAGCTACGGACTGGCTGCTGGACGGCAACGACAATAACGAACTGACAGCCGGTGCGATTGCGATTCTTTCTTCCATCGACTCTATTCAGGAGTTCAAGGTTCTCACCTATAATTACTCGGCCGAATGGGGAACGCGCGGCGGACCCACCGTGCTCGTGACCACGAAATCCGGAAGCAATCAGTTCCACGGAAGTCTCTTCGAGTTTCTCCGCAACACCGATCTGGACGCGCGCAGCTTCTTCGCTACCAATACCGAAAAATTCAATCTCAATCAATTCGGCGCGTCGTTCGGCGGACCCATCAAGAAAGACAAAACATTCTTTTTCGCCGATTACGAGGAGAAGTACCAGCGGCACGGGATTCCGTTCACCGGCGTCATGCCGACGGAAGCGATGCGCAACGGCGATTTTACCGACAATGCGTTCGGGCAGCCGAACACCATCCAACTGAACAATCCCACCCAGAGTACGCCGACGCCCTTGATGTGCGATGCCTCCGGCAATCCGTTGCCTACCGCTTCCGACGGAAGCCAGACCGCGGGCACGCCCTGCAACAAGATCCCAGCCAGCCTGATCAATCCCGATCGGCCAGAAACTGATCAACCTCTATCCGCTGCCCAACGCCAATAATCCCGCGCTGGGCTACAACTACGTCAGCGAGCCGGTCCGGAAACTCGACGAAGGCAAGTTCGACATTCGGCTCGACCAAAACATTTCCGCGGCGGATACCTTGTTCGCGCGCTTCAGCTACGATCAGGCGCAGTCCTACGTGCCGGGCGGAGCTCCGGGCTTTGCCGAACAGGGCGCCTTCGCCAGCAATCAGAGCATCGGCAATCACGCCCGCAACGCCGTTATCTCCGAAACGCACCTGTTTTCGCCGAATGCCGTCAATCAGATCAGCTTCGGTTTCAACCGCATTTTCGACTACATCCTGTCTCAGGGGCAAGACAGCTTCGAATCGAATGCGCTGGGTATCCCCAACGCAAATCTCGGCGGCCGTCTAAGTACGGGACTGACTTCGGTGGAGCTATCGGCTCCGTATTGGTCCCTGGGCGATCGAGGCTACACGCCGTTCGTGGGCGGCACCAACGTCTGGACATTTTCCGACTCGCTCGACTTGGTTCGTGGCAGCCATGATTTCCGTTTCGGTTTCAACATGCGCGCAAATCAATTGAACACCGTCGCGGTGGGGTTCCCGAATGGTTTCTGGGTTGTGTCGGGCCAATTCACCGGGGATGCCGCCGCGGACTTGTTGACGGGTGAGACCGCCATCGGTCTGCATGACCAGGAGTTCGGAGGCGGGAACACCGGACGGCGCTGGAAACTGTATCGTCCGTTCGCCGAGGACAATTGGCGCGTCAGCAAGAGCTTGACGTTGAACCTCGGTTTGGCGTGGGCCATGATGACGCCCGAAACCGAAGTGGGCAATCGCCAGTCGGACTTCGATCCGGCCACGGGACAATTCCTCATCCCTGGTGTGAACGGCATCGGCGCCAGCGCCGGGATCAAGATGGATTGGACCGCGCTCGAGCCTCGCGTGGGCGCGGCGTGGAAACCCTTCGGCAGCACCACCGTGGTGCGCGGCGGTTATGCCATCTTCCACGATTCGTCCTGGAATCAGGGCGCTCAGGGGCTATGGCAGAATCCGCCGTTCTACGGAGAATCGTTTGAGGAGGGCGGCAACATGTCGCAGGGCTTCGTAACTTTCAACACTCCTCCGGCACCGGCCGATTTCGAAGGTACGATTCTGTCGCAGGATCGCGATTTCAAGCAGGGCCGAATCCAGCAGTTCAACGTCAACGTAGAGCAGGAAATTCCGGGACAGATCGTGCTCACTGCCGGGTACGCAGGTTCGCGCGCCTCTCATATTCTGGAATACGGGAACAATATCAACGTATCGTCGCCCACCGCCTGCGGAACGGTCCCTGGATACACGCTCGGCTGCGGTCCCAACGGCGCCGCTTTCGGGGTACCGTATCCCGCATTCGCCTATTCCGATATCACAGAGATTTTCGATGCCGGGAGGGCCCATTACAATTCGTTGCAGATCAAAGCGGAAACGAAAAGTGCGCGTTATGGAATCTATGCGCTCGTCGGATACACTTATTCGCGTTCCTACGATACCGGCTTCTCGGACGGACTGGGAAGCATCATCGGCGCGACGTATTTCCCCCTGCCCAACTGGCAAAACCTCGACTGGGGACTTTCGCAGATCAATTTGAATCAGAATTTCACCGCCAGCATCATCTACCAGCTTCCGTTCGGCAGAGGCCGGAAATGGGGCAGCAACTGGGGCCCCGTCACGAACTCGCTGGTCGGAGGGTGGGAAACCACTCTGATTGAACATGCCACTTCCGGCTTCCCGATCTTCGTCGTCGACAGCGACAACACCTCGGGAGCGGGTTTATTGGATACGAACGATTACAGCTTGATCCGCCCCAATATGACCTGCAACCCGGTCCTCAGCCACCCCACGCTGTCCAACTTTTTTAACGCAAGCTGTTTCTCGCAGCCCGCGCCCGGCGAACTGGGCAACGCGCCTCGAACCCCCCTGAACGGGCCTGACTTCGTGAATACCGATTTCTCCGTCATCAAGCACTTCGCGATGCCGCGCGAAGGAATGCGGCTCGATTTCCGCGCCGAGTTCTTCAATCTCTTCAATCACGCACAGTTCGGCGCGCCCGGCGGCAACAATTACGGGGCCGATTTCGCCGCGCTGTCCACGTTCAACGTGATCAATTACACGGTGAATAATCCGCGTTTGGTTCAGTTCGGTTTGAAGCTGGCGTTTTAATTAACGATAGACCAGGCAGCCACGCGCTTCGAGCGCCGCGAGCCACACAGGCGGCGCGAGTGTGTCCGTCCATCGCAAATCGAGTTTGTCCAACCGCGGCAGTCGTGCGATTTCATCCGGTAGATGCGTCAAGGGATTGCCCCGGAAATCGATTTGCCGCAGTTCTTGCATTGATCTGACGGAGTCCGGGAGCGTGGTCAGTTGATTGTTTCGCAAATGCAGTTCCCGCAAGCGCGTCAATCGGCCGATAGAATCCGGAAGCGACGTCAGCCGATTATCGGATGCTCTCAGCTCCATCAGGCCCGTCATGGCGCAAATTGATTCAGGCCATACCTCGAAGGCGTTTTCACTGATATTCAGGTATCGCAGTTGAGTGAGCCGCGCGAACGACTGCGGCAGCGAGGTTAATTGGTTGTCGTGGAGATAGAGAAAATCAGTCAATCCGTCCAGGTCGCCCACGGTATCCGGCACTTGAGTCAACGCATTGTGTCCCAAATCCAGCATGCGAAGCTTTTTCAGCCGCCCAATGCGATCGGACAATTCCAACAGCTGGTTGTCGGCAAGCACCAGGGTCTCAAGCTCCGTTCGCTCCCACACCCATTCAGGCACACGGCCAAGCCGCTGCTTCCATAAGTTCATATTTGATAGTCTAAAGACATCCGGCTTCCGCCTCCGCAGGGTCACTCTGCTGCAAGGAGATCGTTCATGGGCTTGAAACATCACGGGATTTTTGTCGTCGCAATTGCGGTGCTCGGCCTTGTAGCGTCGGCACGTGCGCAGCAGTCCGGCGCTGTGGTGGACGCGAAGGTATTGGACAACGCCGGCACGTCGCGCGACGCACTCCCCGGAAACTGGTTGAGCTACGGCCGATCCCAGGGCGAAACCCGCTACAGCACCCTGAAACAGATCGATACGTCCAACGTCAACCGACTCGGCCTGGCGTGGACGTATACGCTCGGCGCGGGCGGAGGCAATCAGGAAGCTACTCCGCTGGTCTGGAACAACACCATCTACGGCATCACCAACTGGAGCGTCGTTTTCGCCTTGGATGCCCGCACCGGCAAACAAATCTGGCGCTGGGATCCGGAGGTGAATCAGACGGCGGTGCGGCCCAAGATCTGCTGCGGCATTGTCAATCGCGGCCTGGCCCTCTATAACGGCATGATCTTCGCTCCCGTCATCGACGGCCGGCTGGAAGCTTTGAACGCGCTCACGGGCAAAGTGATCTGGGAATCGCGCGTGGCTTTTACGCAAAATTATTACTCCATCACGATGGCTCCACGCATCGCAAACGGTAAGGTTTTGATCGGAGTCTCAGGTGGCGACCATCCCATTCGCGGCTTCTTCGATGCCTATGACGCGGCCACCGGCCATCGCGCCTGGCGCTTCTACACCATCCCCGGCAACCCCGCCGATCCCTACGAAAACGAAGCCATGCGCAAGGCCGCGAAGACCTGGGGCGGCGATTTCTACAAAATGGGCGGCGGTGGATCGGTTTGGGACGGCATGGCCTATGATCCGGACGCCGACCTGATTTACGTCGGCACCGGAAACGCCGAGCCCTGGACACAGAAGTTTCGCGGCGCGCAGAACGTGGACAATCTCTACACCGCCTCCATTTTGGCAGTGAAGGTTTCCACCGGCGAACTCAAGTGGCATTATCAGGCCGTGCCCAACGACAACTGGGATTACGACAACGTTCAGCACATGATTCTTGCCGACCTTACCATCAATGGGCGCCAGCGCAAGGTGCTGATGCAGGCGGCTAAGGACGGCATCTTTTATGTGCTGGACCGCATCACAGGCGAGTTCATTTCCGGACAGGCCTACACGCAGGTGAACTGGATGCGCGGCTTCGACGAATCGGGTCGCCCCATGGTCAACAAAGAAGCTGTGTACGACAAGGACCCCATCACCATCTTTCCGACGGCGGGCGGCGGCCACAACTGGTCGCCGATGGCTTTCAATCCCACTACCGGTCTGGTCTACATTCCGACCAGCTACGGAAGTTGGACTTACGCCGCCGGCGACAAGGTGGTTCCCCATCCTTACGGTGACACCGGCCTCGCGGAAGGTTTTCCAACCGAGCGGCCGAATTCAATGCCCTTGCTGGGTCCAAAGCCTCTCGATAAAGAGCGGGGAGCGTTGCACGCATGGGATCCCGTGCACCAGAAACTGGTTTGGCGCACTCCTGGAGGCGGGGGCATTGGCGGAGGCGTGGTCACCACCGCGGGCAATCTGGTTTTGCAGGTGATCAACGATGGCCGGCTGCTCGCCTACAGCGCCGATAAGGGCGAGAAGCTGTTTGAAGTTCAGACCGGCCGCACCGGCATGGGTCCGCCGATAACGTACATGGTGGACGGGAAGCAATACGTCGCTTTGATGGGCGGCCTGGGTGGCTCGGTGATGACAGCGGTGCCGACGGATGCCAAGATTGACACTCCGCCTTTGCTGTTCGTTTTCGAGTTGGACGGAAAGACGCCGATGCCCAAGCCGGCCGCGCCGCCTCCGCCATTTGGACTACCGCCGCCATCGGAGCTGCACAAGTAACTGACCGCGACTTACTGAACCGCGACCGTGAGGGAGCGGACTTACTGATAACCATGAAGCCAAATCAAATCCCAAGAAATCCCTGTTTCTCCTCCGGACCCTGTGCAAAACGGCCCGGCTGGAGCCTTGACGCGCTCAAAGACGCCGCGCTCGGGCGCTCGCATCGCGCCAAAACTCGGCAAGAATAAACTCGCCGAAGTCATCGACCGCAGCAAAAAAGTGCTCGGCATTCCGGACACCTACGTGCTCGGCATCGTTCCCGCGTCCGACACCGGCGCAGTAGAAATGGCGCTATGGTCCATGCTCGGAGAACGCGGTGTCGACGTTCTCGCGTGGGAAAGCTTCAGCAGCGGCTGGGCAGCCGATTGCAAGAACCAGCTTCAGTTGAAAGACCTGCGCGTCTTCAAGGCCGATTATGGCCGGCTCCCCGATCTGAAGCAAACAGACTGGGCCCGTGACGTCGTCTTCGCCTGGAACGGAACAACCTCCGGCGTGCGGGTTCCCGACGGCGATTGGATCGCCGCCGATCGCGCCGGTCTGTCTATCTGCGACGCTACATCGGCGGTCTTCGCCATGGACATTCCCTGGGACAAGTTGGATGTGGTCACCTGGTCCTGGCAAAAGGTGCTGGGCGGGGAAGGTGCGCATGGAATGATCGCGCTCAGTCCCAGAGCAGTCGCGCGGCTGGAAACCTTCACACCGCCTCGCCCGCTGCCCAAGATTTTTCAGATGACCAAAGGCGGCAAACTGATCGCCGGGATTTTCCAGGGTGAGACCATCAATACGCCATCGATGCTGTGCGTGGAGGATGCTTTGGATGGCTTAAAGTGGGCCGAATCCATCGGCGGATTACCGGCGCTCATTGCGCGATCCAACGCGAACCTCCAATGCATCGAGGACTGGGTTGCTCGATCGGGCTGGGCGGCATTTTTGGCCGAGGATAAATGCAGCCGCTCCAGCACTTCCATTTGCTTCAAGATCAAAGATCCCGCCTTCACCGCGCTTTCGATCGACGATCAAAACGCGCGTGTGAAGTCGATCGTGTCGGCGCTGGAGAAGGAGCGCGCGGCCTACGATATCGGAGCTTATCGCGATGCGCCCGTGGGCCTGCGCGTGTGGGGCGGGGCGACGGTCGAGACTTCCGACATTCAGGCGCTGCTTCCGTGGCTCGACTGGGCCTATTCACTCTAGCAGGATGGTGAAAAAGTAATTGGGATGGGGTGTGACCAAGGAAGACAAAACAACGTCATTATGTTTTAGCCTATGCGAGGAAAAGACACCCAGCAAAGCGCGATGTTCAGTTACGTGTCGCCGGAGGAGCGTATTCCCGCGAATCATCCCTTGCGGCCGATCCGAAGCATGGTGGATGCGGTCTTGAAAGGACTGTCCCGATCGTTCGGGCAACTATACATCGATTGGGGTCGTCCCTCGATCGCGCCGGAAAAGCTCTTGCGCGCACTGCTACTGCAAGTGTTGTATACGATTCGCAGCGAGCGGATGCTCATGGAACAACTGGAATACAATCTGCTGTTCCGCTGGTTCGTGGGTCTGAACATGGACGAGCCAGTGTGGGTGCCCAGCGTGTTCAGCAAGAATCGCGACCGGCTGCTGAATGGTGACATCGCCGAGAAGTTCTTCGCGCAGGTATTGAAACAGGCGCGTGCCAACGACCTGTTGTCGGATGAGCATTTCAGCGTGGACGGCACGCTGATAGAAGCCTGGGCGAGTCAGAAGAGTTTTCAACGCAAAGATCAAGGCCCCACGCTACCACCGGAGGACCCGGGTAATCCGACTATTGATTTTCATGGCGAGGAGCGCCGCAACGACACGCATCAATCGACGACCGACCCGGAAGCCAGGCTGGCAAGAAAAAGCGGCGGTCACGAGTCGAAGCTGGCCTACTGCGGCAACGTGCTGATCGAGAACCGCAACGGACTGGTGGTGGATACCGAACTGGTGCTGTGCAGCGGAAAGGCCGAGCGCGACGCAGCGCTGGAAATGGCGGGGCGGATCGAGGGCGACCAGCGCGTGACGGTGGGAGCCGACAAAGGCTATGACACGCGAGGCTTCGTGCAAGAGATGCGTGGCCGGAACGTGACGCCGCACGTGTCGCAGAATATCAATCGGCAAGGCGGCAGTGCCATTGACGGGCGCACGACACGGCACGCTGGATACCAGGTGAGCCAGCGCAAGCGAAAACGGATCGAAGAAGTATTTGGGTGGTTAAAGACGGTAGGAATGCTGCGCAAGACCCGACATCGCGGCGTCTTCAAAGTTGGTTGGGTATTCACCTTCGCGGCCGCCGCCTACAATCTGGTGCGGATGCGGAACCTTACGGTGGTTCTCTCCGCGTAAGTTCGGGGAGAAGTGTGTCTGGACGACGGAAAGTCGCCAATTCAGGCACACAATCTCCACGTAAATGCTCATGACAAGACCGTTGGCGAGAGGCAAAAAGCTTCGCCGAATAACTAATTCATCAGCCTGCTAGAATCCAGCGCGCCGTTTTCGACGCCAAATGATCCAGAGCCTCGACCGCCATCTCCAGGTGCTCTTCCTTGGTGTCTTCGATCTTGTTGTGGCTGATCCCGCGCAGGGATTGCACAAACATCATTACCGTGGGAATACCGGCGCGGGCCACCTCCGCGGCATCGTGCAGCGGTCCGGAAGGCAATCGATGCGCTGTGCCCGTAACCTCGCGCACGGCCTCTTCGCAAAATCCCAGCAGTGCGGGGTGAAACGCGATTGGCTCGATACTCCAGATGCGCGCCCATTCCACCGTGCACTTTTCCTCGCTTGCAAAACGCCGGCTTGCTTCTTGCGCTTCGCGGTACATGGCGGCCAGGATCTCGGCATCCAGATCGCGCTGATCGAGCGTAGTCTCGCAGCGTCCCACCACCGCCGTCACAATGCCCGGAAATGTTTTGACGCTGCCCATGGTGCACACGGCGTCTTTGTGTTTTCGGGCGATGGAGCGGATTTCGAGCGCCAGCTTCGCCGCGGCCGCCAGCGCGTCGTGGCGCGCATCCATGGGTGTCGATCCCGAATGCGCTTCCTGCCCGAAAAACGTGATGGCGTGGCGTTCCACGCCTTTCGTTCCCAGCACCACGCCCAGCGGCAATTCCATGCGCTCCAGGACCGGTCCTTGTTCGATGTGCAATTCGATGTAGGCCGCGGCGCTCTTCTGCTCGCGTGTTGCATCGGGAAAACCGTCGATCGGAAAGCCGCAGCGCGCCACCGCATCTTCCAGGCGAATGCTGTCTTTATCAATGCGTCCGCGGTCGGCTTGGATGCTCGAAGTGCCTGCGAATGCCGACGATCCCAGCAGACTGCGGCCAAAGCGCGCGCCCTCTTCATCCGCCCAATCGACCAAACGCACCGTAACCGGCGGACGCCCGGCGTATTGTTCCGCGAAGCGGCGCAGCACCTCGAGCCCGGCGAGGAAATCGAGACATCCGTCCAGCCATCCTCCATTGGGAACCGAATCCAGATGGCCGCCGATGATCAGCGTCTTCTCCGACCCGCCCGCGAGCGTCGTCCAGCTATTTCCCGCGGCATCGTAATGATGCTCCACCGGAAGCCGCTTGATCTTGGACTGAAACCACTCGCGCGCCTTGAGCCATGTATCCGTCCACGCGACGCGCTGCGCGCCGTTCTCGTCGCTCGTCAGTTCGCGCAACTCCTTGAGCTCGGCAATGGTTCGCTTCGGGTTCACCAAAGCATTGTAGCTGGCAATTGGACGAAGTGGCCATCCGTCTGGTAGACCTATAAGATGGGTGCGCCAGTTCCTTTTGCATTTCAGGACAACGCGGAGATCGCCCGCCGTTTTCCGGATCTGCATCCCGCCTTCACCCCTCAGGAGGCACTGGTTGAGGCCAATCGCTGTTTGAATTGCTTCGATGCGCCCTGCGCGGCAGCCTGTCCCACCCACATCGACGTCCCGCGTTTCATCAAGAAAATCACCACCCAAAACCTGCTGGGGTCGGCGCTCACCATCCTGGATGCGAACGTTCTGGGCGCAAGTTGTTCCCGCGTCTGTCCGGTGGAAGTGTTGTGTGAAGGCGCGTGTGTGATGTTGCGCTTCAACAAGCAGCCCATCGCCATCGGACGGCTGCAACGGCACGCGATGGATCATTTTCTGGAGCGCGGCGGGGGCCTGCCGAGGAAATCGAGCCGGAGGCGCGATCAGAAGATTGTGTGCATCGGCGCGGGCCCGGCGTCGCTGGCTTGCGCGGCCGAGCTGGCGCAGCGTGGATTTTGCGTCACCGTTCTTGAGCAGCGCGCGCTGCCCGGCGGTTTGAACACCTATGGAGTGGCGGAGTACAAGCTGCGCGCCCCCGATAGCCTGCGCGAGATCGCCATGATCGGTGAACTGGGCGTCGAATTCCGCTTCGGCGTTTCCATCGAAAACGAAAGCGACTTGGCGGCGCTGGAGAAGGAATATGACGCGATCTTCCTGGGCATTGGACTGGGCGTCATGCGTGAGCTGCGCATTCCGGGCGCAGATCATCCCGATGTTGTCGACGCGTTGGAGTTCATCGCGAAATACAAGACCGCAGGCGATCTCAGAGTCGGCAATCGTGTCGTTGTAGTGGGCGCGGGCAACACGGCCATTGACGCTGCCAACGCGGCGCGCCGGCTGGGAGCTGCTCACGTAACCATCGTTTACCGCAGGACTGAGCGCGATCTGCCGGCCTTCGGCTTCGAGTACGAACACGCCAAGATCGAGGGCGTCAGCTTCGAATGGCTGGCTCAACCGGTGGCCATCCACACCTATCCGGCCGGCCCAATTGCTACGCTGGAATGCGTTCGCATGGACGACGAAGCTGGTCCGCTGCCGGCTCCGATTCCCGGTTCGAATTTTCATTTGCTGTGCGACATGGTGATCCCGGCCATCGGACAGGAAGCGTTCGGGTCCTTGTTGGACCGTGGCCGCGAATCGAAATATTACTCAGGTGGCGATTGCGTCAACGGAGGCCGCGAAGTGGTGGACGCCGTGGCGGATGGCAAGCGCGCGGGCGTCGCTATTGCGAATTCCTTCGAGGCTCCTCATGTCTGATCTTTCCGTCAACTTCGCGGGCATTCGATCGCCCAACCCATTCTGGCTTGCGTCGGCGCCGCCCACCAATTGCGGCGAACAGATCATGCGCGCGTTCGACGCCGGATGGGGCGGGGCAGTGTGGAAGACCATCGGCGAGCCCATCACCAACGTATCCTCGCGCTATTCGTCCGTCGATTGGAACGGCCAACGCATGATGGGTCTGAATAATATCGAGCTGATTTCAGACCGGCCCATCGAAACGAATTTGCGCGAAATCGCGGAAGTGAAGAAGCGTTATCCGCAGCACGCGGTGATCGCTTCGTTGATGGTGGAGTCCACGCGCGAAGCCTGGCACGATATTGTGCAGCGTTCCGAAGATGCGGGCGCCGACGGTCTGGAGCTGAATTTCGGTTGCCCGCATGGCATGAGCGAGCGCGGCATGGGAAGCGCGGTCGGGCAAGTGCCCGAATACACCGAAATGATCACGGGCTGGGTGAAGGAAAAGGCGCGCACGCCGGTGTTGGTGAAACTGACGCCCAACATCACCGACATCCGCATGATCGCGCGCGCGGCCAAGCGAGCCGGCGCCGATGGGCTCTCGGCTATCAATACCCTCAACTCCATCACCGGCATCGATCTGGATACTTTGGAGCCGCAGGCCGAATGTGGACGGGCTTTCCTCGCACGGCGGCTACTGCGGGCCGGCGGTGAAGCCGATCGCTCTAAACATGGTGCACCAGCTTCAGAGGATGAGACTTCGCGGCTGCCGATCTCGGGCATTGGCGGCATCGGCACTTGGCGCGACGCGGCCGAATTCATTCTGCTGGGCTGCGGGACCGTCCAAGTGTGTACCGCTGCGATGCATTATGGTTATCGCATCGTCGAAGACCTGATCGACGGCCTTCAAAACTGGATGCGCGAAAAAGGCTTCTCTTCTATCGAGGATTTGCGCGGGCTGAGTGCGCCCAAGGTCACCGACTGGAATCATCTGAATCTGAATTTCAAAATCGTGGCGCGCATTCATGAAGAGAAGTGCATCGGCTGCGAGCTTTGCTACATCGCATGCTGGGATGGCGCGCATCAATGTATTCATCTGAATGGTGTGCACTCCGCGCCACCTGAGGTGGAAGCAGCCAGCCGCGCCCGAATCGCCGTGACGCCCATTCCCAAATTGGACCGCGCTATCGCGCCACAGGCCGTTTCGACGCGCATCCCGCGCGTCGATGAAGAGGAGTGCGTCGGCTGCAATCTCTGTGCGCTGGTTTGCCCGGTGGAGAACTGCATCACGATGGAGCGCGTAGAAAATCATTTGCCGCGTCAAACTTGGGAAGATTTGGTCAATGGGAATCCTCATTAAGAACGGGACAGTGGTCTCTGCGGATAAAACTTTCGCCGCGGATGTATTGATAGATTCCGGGACGATCAAAGAGGTTCGTCCAGGCATTCCGGTCGAGGCGGCACATGAAGTACTGGACGCTACCGGCATGCTGCTGCTGCCTGGCGGAATCGACGCCCACACGCATCTCGACATGCCCTTCGGCGGCACAACCTCGAGCGACGATTTCGAAACCGGAACGCGCGCGGCGGCCATCGGCGGCACCACCACCATCGTCGACTTCGCCATCCAAGCGCGCGGCACTAAGATGCGCGACGCGCTGGATACGTGGTGGAAGAAGGCCGAATCCAAGGCCTGCATCGATTACGGTCTGCATATGATCGTCACCGATCTGCCCGAAGCGGGCCTGGAAGACATGGACGACATGGTGCGCGAAGGCGTGGCCAGCTTCAAGTTGTTCATGGCGTATCCCAACGTGCTGATGGTGGACGACGCCACTATTTTTCGCGCGCTGCAGCAGACTGCGAAGAATGGCGCGCTCATCTGCATGCACGCCGAGAACGGCAGCGTCATCGACGTCATCGTGCGCCAGGCGCTGGCCGAAGGCAAGACCGCGCCCATCCATCACGCGCTCACGCGTCCCACGCTGGCCGAAGCCGAAGCCGTGCATCGCGCCATCGCTTTGGCTGAGATGGCGGGCGTTCCCATCTACATCGTGCACTTGTCGTCGGAGGACGCTTTGAATCAGGTGCGCGAAGCGCGCGACCGCGGCCTGCCCGCGTTTGCCGAAACCTGCCCGCAGTATCTTTTGCTCTCCATCGACAACATGCAGCGTCCCCGGCTTCGAAGCCGCGAAGTACGTTTTCACGCCGCCGCTGCGCGAGAAAGAGAATCTTCCGAAATTGTGGGATGGCCTGAAAACCGACAACCTGCAAGTGGTTTCCACTGACCATTGCCCGTTTTGCTTCGAAGATCAGAAGGCGCTCGGCAAAGACGATTTCACTAAGATTCCCAATGGCGGCCCAGGCATCGAGAATCGTCTGCAGCTTTTGCATCATCATGGAGTGAATGCGGACAAGATCAGCCTGAACCGTTTTGTCGAAATCGTTTCCACCGCGCCTGCGCGCATCTTCGGCATGTACCCCAGGAAAGGCGCAATCGCCCCGGGCAGCGACGCCGACATCGTGGTTTGGGACCCCAAAGCGGAGCACCTCATCAGCGCCAAGACGCACCACATGCGCGTCGATTACTCGATGTTTGAAGGCTTCAAGGTACAAGGCAATGCCCGGCAGGTGTTCTCGCGCGGTGAGCTGATTGTCGACAAGGGACAATACATCGGGCGCACGGGCCGCGGCCTATACTTGCGACGAATGGCGAGAGGAGGGGCATGGACGTAGCGCACCACGAATCAAGCCTGTATAACAAAGACCTTGCTCCAGTCCCCAAGGAAAAGCGCACCTGGGGCATTTACAATTACGCCTCGCTGTGGGTGGCCATGAGCGTCTGCATTCCCACCTACATGCTGGCCTCGGGCCTGATCGCCGGCGGGATGAGCTGGAAGCAGGCCATTGGAACAATTTTGCTCGGTAATGTCATCGTGCTGATTCCGATGATTTTGAACGCGCATGCGGGCGCCAAGTACGGCATTCCGTTTCCGGTCCTGGTGCGGGCTTCGTTCGGAGTGCGCGGCGCGAACGTCCCCGCCGTCCTGCGCGCATTGGTGGCATGCGGATGGTTCGGCATTCAATCCTGGATCGGCGGCCAAGCCATCTATTCGATGCTCCAAGTGCTGTGGCCGCGGGCGGCGGCGGGCGCGTGGACGCCCTGGATCTGTTTTTATCTATTTTGGCTGCTGACCATGGCGGTGATCTGGCGCGGCATCGAAACCATCAAGTACCTGGAAGGCATCGGTGCGCCGTTCATGCTGGCGGTAGGGTTGCTTTTGCTGTGGTGGATCGCGCGCAAAGCCGGCGGACTGGGGCCCGTGCTGCATAGCCCGAGCAAATTCCAGACAACGGCCGAGTTCATGCGCTTCTTCATTCCGTCGTTGACGGGCATGGTGGGCTTCTGGGCCACCGTTGCGCTCAACATTCCCGATTTCACTCGCTACGCGCGGTCCCAAAAAGCGCAGATGATCGGCCAGGCGCTCGGACTTCCGCCCGCCATGACCCTCTATTCGTTCATCGGCGTAGCTGTGACGTCGGCGTCGGTGATCCTGTTTGGGCAAGCCATCTGGGATCCGGTGGCGCTGCTGGCGCGCTTTCATGAGCCGGTGATCGCGTCCATCGCCCTGGTGGCGCTGCTGGTGGCCACGTTGAACACCAATGTCGCAGCCAACGTGGTCTCGCCATCGAACGATTTTTCGAACCTGAATCCACGCCTTATCTCCTTCCGCACCGGCGGACTGATCACGGGTATTGTGGGCGTGTTGATGATGCCGTGGAAGCTGCTGACGGATTTTCAAAGCTACATTTTTGGCTGGCTGGTGGGATATTCGGGATTGCTCGGGCCAGTAGCCGGAATTATGATTACGGATTATTTTCTGCTGCGGCGGACTTATCTGGATGTCGGCGAGCTTTACAATCCGACGGGCATATATCGCTATGGAAGCGGCGTTAATTATCGTGCCATTATCGCGCTCGCAGTCGGAATTGTGGTTGCCCTGATCGGCCTGCTGGTTCCCCCGCTGCGCTGGCTCTACGATTACGCCTGGTTTGTCGGATTCCTGGTGGCGTCGGCGACTTACTGGATTTCGATGCGCAAAGCGGGCAAGCGTCAGCCTTTAGGCGTAAACGTTCACGCTTGAGCTGCTATTGCTGGATGTGTAGCTGTTAGTGGACGTTGACGAACTGGAGCTCTGGGTGCTGGGAGCGGCGGGAGGGGCGCCCCCTCCGTGATGATGGTGGTGATGGTCGTCGTGGCCTTCCACTTGGAACTTCTGCGGCGCCGTGGAATTTGGGGCCTGCTGGGCGCTCTGGATGTCGTTGTTGAGCTGGGTAAACGCGCTCTGCGCCTGAGTCAAATTACCGGACGAGAGCGCCTGGCCGAGCGCATTCAGGTCGTTCGCGATGGGGTTGTTGTTATTTGTACTGGAAGCGGCATTCGTGCCGGACTGGGTTTGGAGCGCCTGGGTCAGAGCCGCGAACGCCGATTGCGCGCCCGTCAGATTGCCGTTTTGCAGTGCGCTGGCAAGCTGTGTATAGTCTTGCTGAACCTGCTGTGCGGGACTTTCTGTGGCGGTCTGGATGTCGCTCTGCAATTGCGAAAACTCGGTCTGGGATTGTGTGAGGTTGCCCGCCTGGAGATCCTGGCCGAGGGTGGCGAAATCGCTCTGAACGGTGGTTGGCGTGTTGGAACTCGTGCTGGAAGTGGAAGCGGCCTGCACCAATTGCTCCAGATTGGCGTAATCGGACTGCGCGCCCGTCAAGTTGCCGGCTTGGAGGTCGGTCCCTAGTTGCGTGTAGTCCTGCTGAGCCAGTTGCTCGGCATTTTGCCCTTGTGAGGCGCTGGAAACATATTGGTCCTGCGCCTGGACGGGCGCCTGGAATGCGCCAGCCGCTCCCGATTGGCCGGCCTGGAAGTCGCTCTGCAGTTGTGAAAACGCACTCTGCGCCGTACCCAGGTCGCCGGACTGCAGCGCCTGGCCCAGCGCGGCGAAATCGTTTTGTAGCGTGTTGGAACCGTTCGAGTTCGCGCTCGAAGTCGAGGAGCCTTGATTGGCTCCCAGGATCTGCTGGATGTTCGAATAGGCCGACTGCGCGCCCGTCAGGTTGCCAGACTGAAGCGCACTGGCAAGCTGCTCGAAGTCCTGCTTGACTTGCTGGAATGGATTCTGCTGCTGCGACAAGTCGCTAATCAAGCTGGAGGACAGAGCCGAAATAGACATGATCAATCATTCTCCACACCCTACGTATCGCCGCCCACGGTGGGAAGTTGAGCCAATCTGGCCGTCTTTGCAAATATATACGGATTTCGATGCCTGCTGACCCATCAATGGGATGCATTGGCCGACGCCGTATCGGGGTTGGCGGCCTCAAGCCCCGCGGGACGGATTCTCGCGCGGGCCACCATCCATTGTTGAAACGGCCGGAATTCGGTCGCCATGCGGGGCCCGTCTTGGCCGAGGAACGAAAGCATCTCCACGCCGCCCGGCGTCTTCGGATCCTCAATCATCTCGACATCATGCGTGGCTCTGAACAGATTCACGAAAGGCGCGTTCGCCTCCTGGTTCGCGCCGTGAACCTCGACGATCAGGTCGCAGTGCCCCAGGCTTGAGATTACGTCCGCGGTGAACAGGAACACCTCGCCGCCGTCGATATCGCTGAGGATCATCGCCCGCTTTCCCCGGGTCAATTCACGGAGCGTGGCCCCGGTGCACCACGGCCGCAGTTCGATTCGATCGGCCACGCCGTTCACCTGGGCCATCTGCTGGCAGACGCGCCGCTCGTGCGGATCCGCGTCAAATGCAATGACGCGCTTGCCCAGCCGTGCGAAACCCACGGCATAGTATCCTTCCGCGTGCCCGATGTCGATCACGATATCGGCTTGGCCGGCGGCAGCCACCAGCGGTGGGTAAATCTGGCGCTCGTATTGTCCCAGCAGGCTCGGCGTCGCTTGGCGGCTTAGCACGGCTGCCCGCGTGTACTTCATTCCCTGGAATGGCCCCGACTGGACTTCGTAGCCAAAGCGCTCGGCCACCTTCAGAGCCAGATCAAAGACGCCATTTCTCCGCAGCCAGCGATTTGCCAGGCGCCTCCCGGCATGCGCTTGAATGGAACCATAAACATGCGCGGGAAGCACCCGCCGAGCCGTATCCTTTATCCAACGCGGCAGACGCATTTTCAGGCCCGCCCCTTCCCGCGGCACAACTCCGGCTGTGCTCGCCTCCGGCGCGCATTGGATCTCGATGTGCCTGGCCGGGCTCGATGGATCATAGCGGCCCACCCGTTTTCCTGCCAATCACCAGCACGTTGTCGGAAAGCGCTCGCGGAAAAATGCGCGAAAGAATTCCGGGAAAGCGGAGTTCGGTGCTGGGAACACGACCGGAAAGGCTGTATTCGAATTCGGCCCCGCGCAGCGCGCATTCGCCGTAGATGCGCTCAAGGTCGATCTCGAGCAGCGCCGTCAGGTGCGCCGGGTAATCCACGTCTTGAAAGGCGGCAAAGCGTTGCCGGAACAGGAGAGTCAGAAAATTGAGCAGCGCAAGTTGATTGGGCGTGGTCACGATTACCCAGCCATCCGGCTTCGCCAAGCGAACCAGTTGCCGCACGAACTGCCGGGGATTTTCCAGATGCTCGATGGTTTCCACCGCCGCTACGACGTCGGCGCCGCCTTCCGGCAGGGGGATAGCGTTGTTGTCGAGATCGAGTTGAACGAATTCCGCTTCGGCCGGGAAGTCTTCGTAGCGCACGACATCCACGCCTATGTACTCCTCGAAACGGGAGCGCACAAACGGATAAAGCCGCCCGGTTCCGCAACCCACGTCGACGATCCGTTTTCCGGAAATGCCGCGGCGCTCAAGCGTCCGTGCCACCATCGAATACACCGCGTCGCGGCTGGTGCCCCGGGTGGCGCGCGCACGTGCCTCTACGTCGACCATGCTCATGGCCCAACCGAGGCAGGTGCAGCTGTCTTATGGGTCAACGGCAGCAGCAGGTCGTGCAGCTTGCGGATTTGCGTCGCCCGGTCGCACATCTGATGCACCTTGCGGCAGCCCGCCGCGCCCATGCTGCGGCACAACTCGGGCTGTCCGATGAAAATAGAGAGAGCGGCCGCCAGCGCTTCTGGATCCCTGGGCGGCACCAGCCGGCCGTTGGAATCCTCCACGATCTCCGGTGCCCCACCGATGGCGCTGGTCACGATCGGAAGCGATGCCGCGCTGGCTTCCATAAACGCCCAGCTGAATCCCTCAGAGCCCGTGTTGGCCTGGCAGAAAACATCGGCGGCCGCCATTAGGCGCGGGACATCGGAACGCTGGCCGAGAAAACGCACGCGATCGGCAATCCCCAAGCGCTCCACCTGCGACTGCAAGCCGGTGAAATATTGCTTCTCGCGCTCGGTTTGCGGCCCGCCGGCCATCCACAGGGTCCAGCCGGCCCGGTCCCGCAGACGCCCCAGCGCATCCATCAGAAAAGGATGTCCCTTCCAGACATCCATGCGGCTGGCTTGCAGGAACACGGTGGCGCTTTCCGGGGTGTCCAGTTCGCGCCGAACTGCGGATCTGACCTCCGTCTTCGCATGGGATTGAAACTCCGGCATGGGGCTATAGATGGCCTGGCACGGCACGTTCGGATACAACCGCACGCTGCTGCGTGCAGTGTCCTGGCTGACGCCGAGAACGAAGTCCGGTTTCGCGCGGCGCGCCCATTTCTCGAGCCAGGTCTCGGCCTCTACGGGATTTTGGAGGAAGATCACCGAAGGACGCTTCGCCGCTCCCGCCGCCGGCCCAAAGACGGCCTGCGTCCACGGCATATGACAGATCGAAACATCGATCTGCTCTCGGATCAGCACGTCGCGCAGGGTCTTTCGGGCGCGCGAGACCGTCCAGGGACGGCTGAACCGGGCGCTGCCCAGTACGTGCACCTGGGCTCCCGTGGCCCGCAATTCCTCGCTCAAACGTCCTTCGTAGCAGAGGCCGTAGTGGGGCTCCATCTCCGGGCAAAGCTGCCGGAACCGGGCGAGCGTCACCAGGTGCGTCTCCACGCCCCCAAACAGTTTCCCGGCCACAACGTGGATTACACGCATTGCGCCACTCTTGAGACCCTCCAGCCGCGTCCTAGGGCCCGGCCATGGACCATTGTAGCGTGCCGGCTCGGCGTTTCTGTCTGTAAGTCATTCAGTTTAGAGACTTGCTGCGAGATTCCCATATCGGTCCGGCTATCCAGATGTTCGGAAGAGAAGGGGCTGCACTTTAGCGGCCGGCGCTAGGTGCGCATTGTCTCGGGCCGTCGCCGGCGCGCTTTACGCATCCATTCGATCAGGCCCGGCAACCCCGCTAACGGATCGGCGGGCGGAACGATACCAAGCTTTTCGCGCATCCGCTCGGTGGAGGCGGTGAATTGGGAAACCTCGACATTCCGCTGGGGTTCGATGCGCACCTGGGAAGCCGAGCCGACTTTCGATACCACGTGCCTGGCGAGATCCAGGATGGTTGTTCCTTTGCCGCTGCCCACGTTGACTGGACCGGTCCAATCGAGGGCTTCCGACGCCTTGAGCAAGGCTTCGATCACGGCGTCGATCCAAATGAAATCGAGAATCTGTTTCCCGCCGAAAAGGGTCAGCGGCTCATTCTCCAGCGCCTGGCCGAGGAAGATGGGGATCACGCGATCGAAATCGCGGGCGCCGTAAACGTTGGCCAGCCGGAGGACCCGGACCGAGAGTCGATCGCCCGAAAAAATGCGGCAATACATTTCGCCCGCGGCCTTGCTCGCGCCGTAGGCGTTCTTGGGCGACAGGGGAGCCGTCTCGGGCACCGGTAGCGACTCCACTTCGCCATAAACCTCGCGCGAGGACGTGAACACCAGGCGGCGCGCTCCGCACTCCTTGGCCGCGCGCAGTACCTCCAGGGTGCCGCCGACGTTGGTGGTGAACGAATAATCAATATCCTCCACCGCGCCCAGCACGTTGGACTGCGCCGCCAGATGAAAAATCAGGTCCGCGCCCTCGGCCGCCCGCCGGACCACCGCGCGGTCGCGAATGTCTCCCTCGATGAATTCAATGCGGTCGATGCTTGGCGCGAGATTGCCCGCGCGCCCGCGCTTCAGATTGTCGAGAACGACGACGCGCCCGGCGTTGTTCGATACCAGATAATCGACCAGATGGCTGCCGATGAAGCCCGCGCCGCCGGTGACCAGGATGCGTCGGGCGCTCGAGTGGTTGGGGATTGGCATCAATTGGCAAAAATCGCCGACAGCGGAGCCGACCATCCCGGAAACAGAGCGGATTGAAGGTCCGGGGAGAGTGTGACGCTATGGCCGTCGGGGAAATGCGCGCGCACGTGTCGCGTTTGCGGATACACGGTCCAGACCTCCTCGGCCCCGTGGGCGAAGTACAGCTCCATTTTCAGATCGAGCTGGGCGGCGGTATTGGATTCCGACGCCACTTCAATGGCCAGCGCCGGAGCGCCCTCGAAGTAGCCGCCCGGCCGCGTACTGCGCAGCTGCGATGTTCTCAGGAAGCTGACATCCGGTTGCACCCAAGTGTCCTCGGACAACTTAAAGCCCGCGTCAATACGCACATCCCCGAGCCCATGTTGATCAACGTAGGGCTGCAAAACGCGTAGCAGCAGATGTTGTACGTCGGAATGGTACGATTTCGGCGGAGGCAAGATGATGTGCTCTCCCTGCAGAAGCTCGTGCTTGTGGCCGTCGTCCGGGTATTTCTCGAATTGCTCAAATGTCACTAACGTTCGCGTGGCCATGGCTCAACTTTACCGGCTACGGCAGGTAGTTGCTAAACTCCAGCCTAACCGACGCATAAGTGAAAAAAGCGGCTTAAACAAGCTGCCCCAAGGAAGCGGAGGAGTGGCACCTCCCACCAAAATCGTGATAAATCGGTTTTGGATTAGCTGCAGCCGCTCGTCCCGCCGCAGTTCTCGCACTTGTAGCAACTGCCGTTGCGGGTCATGAAGCCGCCGCATTCCGAGCACATCGGCGCGTCGCTCACCACTGGAGCGAACGGCAGCGCCTGTTGCGGCTCGGGCTCGGTCGGCGCGCAGAATCGGGCGCATCGCCGGCTTCGTTGACCGCGTACTCCGGGCCCAGGAACTTCGCGCCCAGCCAGCGGAAAATGTAATCCATGATCGACTTCGCGTACGGCACCTGTCGGATTGCCCGTCCAGCCGCTCGGCTCAAATCGCACGTGGCTGAATTTGTCGACGAAAAACTTCAGCGGCACGCCGTATTGCAGCGCGTAGCTGATGCTGGTGGCGAAGCTGTCCATCAGGCCGCTGATGGTCGAGCCTTCCTTGGCCATCGAGATGAAAACTTCGCCCGGCGTTCCGTCTTCGTACATCCCCACCGTGATGTAGCCTTCGTGGCCGCCGATCGAAAACTTGTGCGTGATGGATTGCCGCTCGTCGGGCAGCTTGCGCCGGATGGGCCGGTACACGATTTTCTCGGTCACGGTCGGCGACCACGGCGGTCGACGTCGCTTTCTTCTCGCCCTTGCCGGTTCCCGAACTCAGCGGCTGCGCCCGCTTGGAATTGTCGCGATAAATCGCCACGGCCTTCAGACCCAGCCGCCAGCTCTCCATGTAAGCGTCCATCACGTCTTCCACGCGTGGATTCTTCGGGCATGTTGATGGTCTTCGAAATCGCGCCCGAAATAAACGGCTGCGTCGCGGCCATCATCCGCACATGGCCCATGTAGTGGATGGATCGCTTGCCGTTCTGCGGCCGGAAGCTGCAATCGAACACCGGCAGATGCTCGTCCTTCAGCCCGGGCGCGCCTTCGATGGTGCCGGTGGAGTCGATATGGGTGACAATCATCTCCACCTGCTCGGGCGTGTAGCCCAGCTTGATCAGCGCCTGCGGCACGGTGTTGTTGACGATCTTGATGATTCCGCCGCCCACCAGCTTCTTGTATTTCACCAGCGCCAGATCCGGCTCGATGCCGGTAGTGTCGCAATCCATCATGAAGCCGATGGTGCCGGTGGGCGCGATCACCGTGGTCTGCGCGTTGCGGAAGCCGACGCGCTCGCCCAGCGCATACGCATCGTTCCAGCAATCCACAGCCGCCTTAAAGAGACTGTCCGGAACGCGCTTGCTATCGATGCCGCTCACCGCCTTGCCGTGCATCAGGATCACATCCAGGAACGAATCTTCGTTGACTGCATAGCCGGGGCACGGGCCGACGGCTTCGGCGATGCGTGCGCTGGTGAGATACGCCTGGCCGCACATGACGGCGGTAATGGCGGCGGCCCAATCGCGACCCGGCGGGACTGTCGTAAGGAATGCCCATCGACATCAGCAACGCGCCCAGGTTCGCGTAACCCAATCCGAGCGGGCGGAAATCATGCGAATTCTTGGCGATCCTTTCGGTCGGGTAGCTGGCGCTATCGACGATGATCTCCTGCGCGAGCGTAATCGTATCGCAGGCGTGACGGAATGCTTCGACATCGAATTCGCCGCCCGGTCCGACGAACTTCATCAGGTTCAACGAAGCCAGGTTGCAAGCCGAATCGTCCAGGAACATGTATTCGGAGCACGGATTCGACGCGTTGATGCGCGCGGTCGATCTTCGAAGTGTGCCAGCGATTGATGGTGGTGTCGAACTGCATGCCCGGATCGCCGCACTGATGCGTGGCCTCGCGAAATCTCCCGCAGCAGTTCCTTGGCGCTGTAGCGCTTCTTCGGTTGGCCGTTGGCCACTGAGCGCGTCCACCAATCGCCATCGGACGCCGCCGCTTCCATGAACTCGTCGGTCACGCGCACCGAATTGTTGGCGTTCTGGAAGAAGATGGAGCCGTAAGCGTCGCCATCGATAGCGGCGTCGTAGCCCGCGTCGATCAGCGTGTGCGCCTTCTTCTCTTCTTTCGCCTTGCACCAGATGAAGGAGTCGATGTCCGGATGATCCACGTTCAGGATCACCATCTTCGCCGCGCGCCGCGTCTTGCCGCCGGACTTGATCACGCCCGCGAACGCATCGAAGCCCTTCATGAAGCTGAGCGGTCCGGAAGCCGTGCCGCCGCCGGCCAGATTGCCGCCTTCTTCGCGCAGGGGCGAAAGATTGGTGCCCGTTCCCGACCCCCACTTGAACAGCATGCCTTCGGTTTTGGCGAGATCGAGAATCGATTCGAGCGAATCCTTCACCGAATTGATGAAGCAGGCCGAGCACTGCGGGCGCGATTCGCCCTTCTTCAGCTTCACGATATTGTCGCTGGCTTCGTCGTAATAATAGCCGTAACCGCGCGGCTCCGTGACGCCCACGTTGAACCACACCGGCGAATTGAAACAAGCCTTCTGCGTCAGCATCAGGTGCGCCAGCTCGTTGCGGAAGTTCTCGGCGTCGTCGCGCGTCTTGAAGTATCGCCCGTAAGCGCCCCAATCGGCGATGGTGTCCACCACGCGATGCACCAACTGGCGAACGCTGCGCTCCCGCTCGGGCGAGCCCACCTTGCCGTAGAAATATTTGCTGACCACGATGTTGGTAGCCGTCTGGGACCAGTCGGCCGGCACCTCCACCTCGTCCTGCTCGAATATGATGGCGCCTTTATCGTTGCGCGATAGCGGCGGTGCGAAGCTCCCAGGCGATCTCGTCGTACGGGGTCTTGCCGGGTTCCAGCTTTTGGGTGAAGTATTTAGGAAAGCTGACGCCCTTGCGCTGGTTGGCCGGAAGAGCTTTCTTGGCTGTCGGTTGCAATTCAGAAATCCTGTTCGTGAGATCGACTGCGAGTAGTCCCATTTCTATTTTCCTCCAAACCTTACCGCTAGGGTATACGTTATGTATACGCGGCACGTCTGCAATGATGCCCCAATATATAGTAGCCCGTCAAGGATTTTATCTATATACCGTGCAGTACGTTACGAACGGACTACGATATTTGCCTGCAGAACCCGCCGTCGACCCACGCGCACCTGCAGCGTATGCTGGCCGGGCGCTAGCCCTTTCGGCAGTTCTACATTTAGCTCGTAACGCGGCGGGCGCGGATCGGTACGGAGAATCGCGAGACGCGCCACCGGCTGATCGTCCACGGCGGCGCTGACGGAATCGGGTGAACTGACTTCTTCCAGCTGAATCTTCAATAGACCGGTGCTGGTGGCGTTCTCCTGGACTAAGTTGACGCCGTCGGTAACAGAAACAATGCGCGGCACCAGCGGACCGGAAGGCACAATCCGCGCGATGGCAGGCGGACAAAGCGGCCGGCCGTTGGATGAAACCTCCACCGTAACCAGGCCGGTGCGGATGCTATCGGGAAGCCAGGCGTTCACCTGTTGCAGACCCGAGGAGTCCACCGGGCCGACGTAGATCGGCAGCGCCAATTCACCTTCCATCAGCACATCCAGATTGTTCAGATCGCAATCGGCGGGCAGATGCTCAATCAACATCGATAGCGCGGCGAGGCGTCCACGTTGCGGGATGAGCGCTTCACTGGTGTAGTAGTTGGCGATCCGGTGAATGGCGCAGGGCAGATCGGAAGCGGATGCCGCCGGACGCCCCTTTTTCCAGGTAGTCCACATATACTGCGTGTGTTCGCCATCCAGATGCAGGAGCTGCAGGCCGTTTTCGCGCGTGAAGGCGCGGATGTCGGCGGCTGAGAAGACCACGCCGGTCCAAGTGTTAATGTCGCCCGAATGCGCCAAGCCGCTGAACTGGCCGTGGAAAACGCCGCCGGGTTTGAGCACCCGGGCGATCTCACGCATATATTCGAGCACCACGTCGCGGCTGGGGATGTGCTGGAAGACGGCGTAGGAATAAATGAAATCGAACGAATCGTCGGCGAACTGCGCCAGGTTCGCGCCATTGGTAGCGTGGAAATGGGCGTGGGGAATATCGGCCAGGCGTTCTCGTGCCAGGCGGATCATTTCGTCCGACACATCCACGCCGTGGATTTCGCCGAAGTGCCGGCTGAGCGGTTTCACCAGACGCCCCGGCCCGCAGCCGATTTCAAGCGCTCGCCAAGCGCGGCGGTTGGCATGAGCGGGCAGACGACGGAGCTGGGTTTCGATGGAGCGGAGCACGTCGGCGGCGGTGGCCAGGAAATCGGCCTCCTCCTGATCGCGTCCGCCGAACGCAACGTAGTAGTGCGCATCTTCGCGAGCGCGTTGGTTCCAGTCGGCGCGCATGCGTTCGCTGACGGAGTTTTCAGAATCGGACATCTAATTTAAGGTCGCACGCCGAAGCCGATGGCGGAAATCGCGATGCTGAGGTCTCGGTCGTCCAGGCTATCGGGATAAAAATCCCGAGCATGCCAGACCACGTCGCTGGTGAGCGTGATATTGGCCGTCGCGCCGGGTGGAAGCGGATGCACCTGTAAACGATAATCCTGCACCTTGGGCGTGTTGATGGTGAAGGCGCCAGCCGGTTGGCCGTTGATCGTGACGGCTACGTGAATGGGCCGGCGGAACCGATTCAACGGCGCATAGGCGGTCATGACCAAATCGCCGGGAGCGGCAATCAAATGGAGTGAGGCGCGCGCGCCCATCCAGCGGAAAGGCGGCTCCCACCAGGAGAATCCGGAGTCGAGATTTTCTTCGTACGAGGCATTCTTAAACTCGATGCGCGATGTCGGGCTCGCTGCCCACCCATTCAATAGCGAATTTTCAATGGCGGCCTGCGGAGGGCTGAGAGGCTGCTGGACCAGCCGAACGCCGGGAATCCCGCGCGGGTGTTCCGAATAAATGAGGAAGGCGAGGGTGAGCGAGTTGTCGCGTGCGTGTGCATCAGTCAGAAGCAGAGGGCGTGCAGGATAGGACCGGATGGTCCCAACCAGCCTGCGCCCTTCAGCCAGTGCCTGGCCGCTCGCCGCGAAACTCGCGCGCGGGACATTCGCCAGGTAATGCGCGCGGCTGCCGAAAAGGGCCGCCGCCGTTAAGATCGCGATCCCGACACCCGCCCAACGCCTGGCCATGCTCGCGATCAACCCGCACTGCATCACAAGAGGGAAGAGGAAGAAATAGTAATAACGATCGGCTGTGTAAAGCGAGCCCGGTCCAAAACGAAATGGATAATCGGCGCGCGCCATGCCCACCAGCAGCGCGAGCAAAACGGCCGGTGTCCACACCGCGATCAAGATGCGGCGATAGCGCGCGTTCATGAACCACGCCGATGCCAGCACAGGCAACCAGGCCAGCGGCGCAAGCTTCCAAATGGTTCGAAAGCCGGGAAGCGCGAAGGTGGTCCAGGCGCTGAAAAAGCGCAACGGAGCGGTGAAGATGAGCCACGCTGCAAGCCCGAGCCCGCGCACCGAAAGTCCTACCTGCCAAAGACCGATCGCGAGGAGCGCCGCCATCGCGAGCGGCAGCGCCAGCGGCGGACGTTTTCCCCGCAATAGCCAATAACAAATAGGCAATCCGAGCGCCGCTGCCAGGATGCCATTCAGTCCCAGGGCAGCCAGCGCCAGCATCGACACGCATAGCCAGATCCGGCCGGCATCGAGCGCGGCGAGAGCGAAAATGAAGAACGTCACGCCCAAACAAAAGATCCCGCTGGATGGCCACCAGATTTGTTCGCCGATGAATCCGAGCGCACCCGCGTAGAGCGTGCCCGCGAGCCAACCCGCCCACTTCGATCCGGTCCAGCGCGCGCACAGGATCGCGCATCCCACCGCGCCCGCGATGTGCGCGAGGCAGATGCCGATCCGCACCCAGACCAGCGTTCCAAACCAGAACAGCAGGCGGAGCAATATCGGCAGCTGCCCGTGAAATGGCCTTGTCAATAACTCGCGACCCGGTGTGAGTCCAGCGCGAATTTGCGCGACGAGCTGGGCATGTTCGAAATCGTCGGAGAGATAAGGCAGTCCCAGAGTGCTGCGCACCATTGCGAAAACCAGCAGCGTGAGCCACACGATCAGCAAAAAGCTCTTACTCATTCGTGCAGGTGTTATTCCGAATAACATTGTCGGAAAGCTTCACGCCGGGCGCCGCTTCGATGCAGTGCGCGGCCATCTTATAGCCGCTGACGACGTTGTTCTCAATGGTGATATTGCGCGCGGGCGCGGGGCGCGCTCCGCCCTTGGCCAGATAGATGCCGCTTTCCAGAAACCCGGGCTCGCCCAGAATTGCCAGGCATCCGAACTTGGCGTGAGTTTCATTGCAGTGCGCGGTGTTGAGATTCGTCATGCGGTTGTTGCGAATGATGTGGCCCTCGCCCAGCGCGAAAATGCCTCCGAATTTCATTCCGGAGAGCCGATTGTTTTCGATCACGATGTTCTTCGATTGCATCTCGATGCTGGCGTTATTGATGGAGATGCCAAAGTTGCCATAGGGATAATCTTCCGGCGCCCGGCCGTTGATACAAGTGTTGCCGCGCACCGCGCCGTCATGGAAGCCGTCCAGATCGATGCATTTTCCGTCGATTTCCTCGAATCGATTGCGCTCGTAAACCGATCGCTCGACATTGCCCGCCGTATCGATGCCCACCGGCGTTCCCAGGTTTTCCAGATCCACAATTTCGGCGGGAAACCCGATGCGCTTGCCGTGATTCGCGGCCACTTCGATCGCGAACGCGTGGCCCACTTGAATTGCGTCGCGGCCGATATCGGCGAACTCGTTGCGCAGGATTTTTCCGTCGCGATTGCGCGGCGCCATGTAACGGGAATGCGTCCAAACGCCGTTGCCGCGAATGTTGCGGAAAGTGCAATCGGTCACCGAAAACTGCGCGCTACCTTCTTCCAGCAGAATGCCGCCGGACGTGTTGTTCCGCCCTTTGGCGTTGAGGGAGCCGCTGTCTTTTATCGAGACATGATCGATCCCGACGTTCTGCGAATGGCTGACGATCGCCGCGAAATTCGCGATGTTCCCGAAATCCACATGATCGATAGTAAGGCCATCGGCGTCTTCGATCAGAATGCCGTTGTCCGGAAACACGCTCGAAAAACTTTTGTCGGTAGGCGGCAAGGGCAGTGGCCTTTCGAGCGCCGCGCGATTGCCGTCGATTGAAAAATTCGTAAAACGGACACGCCGGCATCCCTGGCAACTGAAGACGGCCCGCCCGTGAAAATTGGCCGCAGCGCGCAGCGTGCTGTGATCGGCTCCGGTAATCGTGAGGTCATGAGCGCCCGCCGGGAGCTTTAGTTCGGAAGTCACCTCAGTCACGCCCGCGGGTAGATGAAACGTACCGGTGAGCGGCAGCGCAATCAGGAGTGCGAGGATCAAGCGTTTATTCTACTGTCTTTATCTGGCATGCTAACAACATGGCAATTGAGTTTCGCGGCGTGCGCTTTGCGCCGTTGCGCGATCTGACGGTATCGGCTCCGAATGGCGCGGTGATCGGCATTATAGGAGAAAAGGGCGCCGGCAAGGGAGCGCTGCTGCGCCTGGCATCGGGATCTGTGACGCCCGAAGCGGGAGAGGTGATCGCGCCAGCCGAACGCCGCTATCTGGGGCCGCTGGACGCGCTGCAACTTTCGCCGGTGGATGTATTGTCGATGGAGCATTCGCTCGCGGTGCACGACGCCTTGGTGCGGGCTCGCGCACTGGCGGGAATCGGGCGGCTCAGAAGCGGCGGCTGCACCGTGCTGCTGGTTTCGCACGAGCTGGATTTGCTCGAATCGGTGTGCGACGAAGTCTGGTGGCTGGACGCCGGTCTGCTGGAACGCCAGGGCGATCCGCGCGAGGTGCTGGACGCCTATCGCGCCAGCATCGCCGAAAAGGTCCGGGCGTGGGGCGCGACGCTCAAGAGTCCCCTGCGGCCGGCAATGCGACGAGGCGACGGCCGGGCCGAGATTCTGTCGCTCGAAACACTGGGCGCCGATGGCCATCCCACCGCCGTCTGGCGGGGCGGGGAAAACGCGACGGTGCGCGTGACGGTGCGCTATCACGACGCCGTGGATGAGCCGGTGATCGGGATCATGCTTCGCACCCGCATCGGTTTGGAAGTGTACGGCACCAACACGGAGCTGGAAAAAATAAGCACGGGAAGCTGCGCGGCTGGGACGCGAATGCAAATCGAATTCGCCCTCCGTTGCGATTTGTGCCCCGGCGAATACACCATCACCGCGGCTTCGCATGACGCCGATGGTACGGCGCACGATTGGGTGGACGATGCGGTGGCGTTCGCGGTAGTGGATTCGCGCTACACAGCGGGCGTGGCGAATCTGCGGGCTCAGATCAAGATCGAGAAAAAAATCATTTAGCCACAGATAAACGCAGATGAACACAGATAAGAAACACCAAGCGATTCTTTGTTCATCTGCGTTTATCTGTGGCTGTTACTTTTGTTCCAGAATAAACGTCGGCGCGATGCCGGACAGCGTCGAGAAACCGGACGGCCCCACTGCGGTCAGCCAGCTGGAACAGCCCTGCACCTTTCCCAGATAGGAGTGCGGATGCACGTCCACGCGCATCTTCTGCATCTCCAGATGGCCGTATTGCAGAACGGGGAAGGTATCCACCACTGGATCCAGAGCTTCTTGCACCACATAGGGGTTGCGCAACGCCGAGCGTATCGCTTTCTCCCAAACGGCATCGTCCACTTCCGAACCGCGAAAGGATTGTTGATCGGCCCCGTCGTCGTTCGGCCGCAGAACCAGCTTATTGCGGTTATGCAAAATAAAGTCGGGAAGATCCACCGTGCGGTTGCGGTATTTCGTCTTGGTCTCTTGCACCACGCGCGTCCAGGGGATAAATTCCTTGATGGCTTTGCGCTCGGCGGCCGGAAAGTCGGCGGTGATATCTTCATCGGTGAGCAGATGGAAGATGGCCTTCTTCTGTGCCAGTTCGGAACGGAAGCTGTTCACCATGCACACCGCGTGATCGCGATAGGCGCGCAACAACGGATGCGACAGATCGAACCGCACCAGGAATTCCTGGACTTTCACGCGACGGAAAATCAAGTCGATGGCGAAATCGCCGCGGCGTAAAACATTATCGCGATACTCCAGCTGCTCCGGAGTAACCACTTCCACGGTCAAACCTTCGCGCCGGAACATTTCCGCGATGATGGCGCTCTCGCCCGATTCGCCGGCTTGGAAAGGCTGGCGGAATTCGAGGATTGCGATGTTCGGTTTCTTGCTCTTTCCGCCCCACTCCTTGTAAGCCTTCAGAATGGCCTGCAGCAGAAACTTGGCGCCCGGCAATTTTTCCAAGCGATAGCGTTTGCGAAATTCCTTCACCGGCGCCGCATCGTAGAAAATATCCGCCAGCGTCTCGCCATACGCGACACCCGTCGGAGTGTCGGGAATGTAGCGCGAGAAGCGCAGCGTTCCATTATTGATGTTGGTATCCAGCAGCGAAGTGACCGCCGGGAAAGAATATCCCGGATCCACCGCCGCCAGCATCTTCTCTGCGGGCAACAATTCCATGCGCGCCAGCAATGCCGGACTGCTGAGCGCCTTGGCCTGCACGCGTTGCAGCGAGCTCGAGAAACACTCCACCGCCTTCACCAGCCCCGCGTACTGTCGGTGCGTGATAAAATGCGGACGCAGCACCGGAGACACCGGCTTTCCACCGGCGACCAAATTGTGCGCCTTCATGCGTTCCTGGAGATCGTGTGCCCAGGACAGATTTCTGTACTGGTCGCTTTCCAGGATCTTGTGATAGCGAGTGACGGCCTCGCTTAACTGGTTCATTTTCTCTCGCGGCTCTCTGGACCCAGTATCGCAAGGTAAAGTGGAAAAAGTAAAGCACTACGCCCTGGTTGTAGGCTAATTAGTACTTTAGTTTCTAATGTTTGCGGGTAATTTTGAAGGTGAACCAGCGGTTCGCCTTAGGTGTCCCGCAAGCCCCTGCCGGCAACCTTTTCCGCCTCCAGCGCCAGCAGCTTTTCTTTCCGTTCAGCGCCCCATCGGTAACCACCGGGCGATCCGTCTTCGCGCACTACGCGATGGCACGGAATGGCGACGGCCACTGGATTCGCGGCACAGGCGCGCGCCACGGCGCGAACGGCTTTGGGACTCCCGATGTCCGCCGCGATCGCGCTGTACGATTTTGTCGCTCCGCGCGGAATGGTCTGCAACGCTTGCCAGACGCGCCGCTGGAATGCCGTGGCTTGAATGTCGAGTGGAAGCGAGGCCGTCGATTCACCCTGGATGCTCGCACGCAGAGCTTTCACCTGCGCGCCCAGCTTGCCATCCGATCGAACGATTTCCGCCTTCGGATACTCGCTGTGCAGCTCGCGCTCAAGCGCTGCCGCCGCGTCTCCAAAACGGATGGAGCAGACGCCCTGTGCCGTGGCCGCGAGCAACATTTTGCCGATCGGCGTAGGCGCGATGGTGTACTGAATGGTCACGCCGGAGCCTTGCTTGCGATAGCGCGAGGGCGTCATTCCCAAGTGCGCCGACGCCCGCTCATACAGCCTGCTGCTGGACCCATAGCCGGCATCGTACAGCGAACGCGTCACCGAGTGACCCTCCTTCAATCCGGCCTTGAGCGAGTGCAAGCGGCGGGAATCGGCGTAAGCGCGCGGCGTGATTCCGGTCAGTGCTTTGAACGTGCGCTGCAGATAGAAAGGACTCATGCCCAGCGCGCGGCCCAGCGCTTCCAGCGTAACCGGATCGTCCGGATGCGTATCGATGTAGCGGCAGGCTTTCTCCACCAGTTGCGTGTTGGGATCGCGTCCATCGGCGGAGTCCGGCTTGCAGCGCTTGCAGGGCCGGAATCCCGCGCGTTCGGCCGCTTCGCGCGCTCGAAAGAAGACCACGTTCTCGCGGCGCGGACGCTTGGAGGGGCACGAGGGGCGGCAGTAGATGCCGGTGGACGTCACCGCATAAAAGAAGACGCCATCCAGAGCGCGATCGCGCGCCGCCACCGCGTCCCAGTAATCGGCTTTCAGCATAGTGAGCATGGACCCATACTAGGCGAGAAGCGTTCCGGGAAATATCCGAATCTTGCCCTCAAACGGGGCTCCCTCAAACGTCCTTAAGGATGTTCGTCCTTCACCAACTCAAAGGTGATGGTCCCGATCGGAAAACTCATGCGCGCCCGTATCTGTACCGGCAGGCGATGCGCGTCGTCTGTCAGCCATACGAACAGATCGGCTTTGCGCGAATACAGCGCTCCGTTGAACAGGTACACCTGGTATCGAATGGTGTCGAAGGTTCCGGTTTTCAGCTTCACCTGTTCGCGGCCTTGGGCTTCCACCCGCACGTAAGCGGTCTTGCTTCCGTTGCTCATCGGCACCTGCATGTTTTGACCCGGCTCCAGCTTGTCCATGCGCAGCTTGTAGAGGCCCGCCACCACATCGATGGCGCAAGCGGGGATTTCCACTTCCGAGCTCTTGATCACCGCGTTCTTAACGAGATCCCGCTCCACCGAGCTGGCCTTGCCGTGCGCGCGATCATAGACCACTTTGATATTGCGGTGGCGCTTACCCTCCACGTTATCCAGTTGCGTCGCCGTGGTGCAAAAGCCGTCGTCCATGCCGATCTTATAGGTGTCTTCGAGCGTGTACAACTTGGAGACCAGCCCGCCCGATTCCACGTGCAGTTGCGAATCCCACTTGCGCGGATCGCCCGGCTTGGGGGCCAGGGTCAAATGCGCGCTACCCGCGTAAATCAAACGCCATTCGATGTCGTAGGACAGGTTTTCGGCGGAGGGAAACGGCGCCAAGGCACCCTCGAAGGCCTTGGAGGAGATGCCATCGGCCAGCAACACCGATTGCGGGTGTGAGTCGACGGGCATCAGCGACAGGGCTAGACACACGCCGATCAGACGCGGGGGAAGACGTCCGGGCATCAAACTATGAGTGTGACAGACTCAGGGGTCGGGTGCAAATCGCCTTACTGTCCGGTTACAGCCGCAGCCGGGGCCTTACTTAGCAAGGATTCCAGGGCCGCCAGCCGTTCTTCCAGCGACCGAATCTGCGCCGCTTGCTTTTGGATCTGGTTCAGCAGCATCGGCGTGAGCAGCTGGTACTTCACGGTGAGGATCTGACCGTCTTTGTCGTACGCTACCATCTCAGGATAAACCTTAGCCACTTCTTCGGCGATGAGGCCGTATTGCAACTGGTGCGATCCATCGTCGTATTCCGGCTTGTTTTAAGCTTAACCGGGTGCAACTGCGCCCGAAATTCGATAGTGTCTTGGTCGGTTAGCTCGCTCAGTTGGCATCCTGGTACTCGGCACAGCTGTAAAAGCCGCTCGGGAGAACTTTGGTCTTGTGAAGATGTTCCCAACAGGCATGCGTATAATGGGGCGTCCCCGTCCGCAAGTCCAGGTACTCGACTTTGACGTATTCGTAGAAAATAGGAGTGTCTCCAGACAGAATATCCATCGTGTGTTGGGTGATGGGTTCCTCCGTGACGTTGTATTTATTCGACACTGGGAACCCGGGCATCAGGATAGTTGCACTGGGTATCCCCTTAGCGCTATAGGGCGGCTCCTTTGGGAAGGCGGTGAACATGTTCCCCTGGGCTTCCAACAAAGTGATTTTAGCGGGCCTCTTCCCGGTATTAATCATGGAAACATCCACCGTGGGAACCTTACCTAACTCCGGTTCATCGATACGCATGGCCGCCCCCACCCAAGGCCTGTCGTTTTCGATCACATTGGCATTGGCTTTTTCGGTAGCGCTGGCCAGCCTGGTAGCCTGTTGGACGCTGTCTTTCATTCGATCCGCCAAGTCTCTCGTCCGATCGGCTTGCTCTTTCATCCGATTCGCAAGGTCTTCTGTCCGGTCGGCTTGTTTTCCAGCAGCGACAGCAAGATCGTGAGTGTCAGTTCCCCCGGTGCGCATCTCGCTCAATTGCCCGCTCATGACGCGCCATTGAAGCACGCCTACAATCACGAGTCCGAGCGTCAAGAGAACAATGCCAGCCGTAAGTCCGATCATCAACCATTCGGCACGTTTTGTTCGATCCTCGATAGCCTGTACTGCGGTCTCTACGCGCTGGTCCGTTATGGATTGTGGCGCTGCGGTCGACGGCTTGTTTGGAGGGGTTGGCGAAGAGACTGTCTCAGGTTCAGGGATGCTCTCCATGCCGGTTTTTGTTACGTTTTCGCCGGAGCTGTCGTCTGGCATGGCTTTATTGTACGTCTGGGTGTCCTCCGTTCCGATTTACTATCGCCCTCTTCAGTTGCGCGCCGGCTTACCAAAATGGAACAATGCCGGCGATGGGCACGGCATCGCCCTTAATCATCAGAAACGAGCAACCTCCCGACCGGGACCAGATCCGGAAAGCGAACCAAGCTGCGTTCGGCCGCGCCGACGAGGCCGACCTGATCGACAGTTTGCGAGCAGAGGGCGTCGTCCTGCTATCGCTGGTCGCGGAGCTTTACGGCCAAATCGTCGGCCACATTCTGTTTAGTCGAATGACAGTGGAGACGGCACAAGGCCCCGTAGCCGCGGTTTCATTGGCGCCCTTGGCCGTTCTGCCGGACCATCAACGCCGCCAGATCGGCAGCCAACTGGTTCGCCATGGCTTGGCTCAGCTCACCGAGCAAGGCGAACGCATCGTCATCGTGCTCGGGCACGAGCATTACTATCCTCGATTCGGCTTCTCTTCCACGAAGGCTCGCTCGCTGGCCAGCCCGTTCCCACCCGAAGCCTTCATGGCGCTGGAACTTTCCGAAGGCGCGCTGGCGGGAATCGAGGGAGCCGTCAGGTATCCTGCGGCGTTCGGGCTGTGACCTGAAACGGATTGTAGAGATAATCCTGCGTCTCTTTCCTGGCCGGGTTGTCGAAGATCGCGCGAGTGGTATCGAATTCAATCAGCCGTCCCGGAAGGAAGAAGCCGGTATAGTCGGCCACGCGCCGGGCCTGCTCCATGTTATGGGTCACAACCACGATGGTGCAACTATCTCTCAGGGTGAAAATCAATTCTTCGATCTTCGCCGAGGCGATTGGATCCAGGCCCGAACACGGCTCGTCGAGCAACAGCACTTCAGGATTGAGGGCCAGCGAGCGCGCCATGCACAGGCGCTGCATCTGCCCGCCGGAGAGCTCGTTGGCAGAGTGGTGCAGTTTGTCCTTTACCTCATCCCAGAGCGCAGCCCGTCGCAGGCTCCCCTCCACGGCGTCGTGCAAGGCCGCGCGCTTCCGGCACCCGTCGATCCGCAGCCCGAAGGCGACGTTCTCGAAAATCGATTTTGCGAAGGGCCGCGAGTTCTGAAACAGCATACCCACCCGGCGGCGCAGCGCGGACAAATCCATGCGGAAAATATTCTCCGAATCCATCAGGATCTCGCCTTCCACCCGGCTCTGCGGGACGGTCTCGTTCATGCGGTTCAGAGTCCGCAGCAGAGTGGATTTGCCGCACCCGGACGGGCCAATGAGCGCGGTGACACGCTTCGCGCAAACCCGCATCGAGACGCCGTGCAGAGCTTGAAATTTTCCGTAATGGAAGTTCAGGTTGTGGATGCTGATCTTGGGGGCGGCCGGACGGATTCTTCGAGTTTAGCATCCGCCTCCGCAAGATAAAGAAACCACTGGAAACTGCCGATCTGTCCCCAGGGGAGAATGGAGCAGGACCACAAGAATCGGCTGGTGATTCTCATTCCAGTTTTTAATGACTGGCATGCCGTGGCGCTGCTGCTTCCGGCCTTGGATCACGCGCTCGAAACCTCCCGGCTGCCGATCGATGTGTTGCTGGTGAACGACGGGTCCACGCAACTGCCGGAGCCGGGGCTGCTGGCGCAGGAATTCGAGCATCTTCGCTCCGTACAGATCCTTCACTTGCGCCGGAACCTCGGCCATCAGCGCGCCATCGCGGTGGGGCTGGTTCATATCTACACCGATTGGCCGTGCGTGGGCGTGGTGGTGATGGATGGCGACGGCGAAGACCGTCCGCGCGACGTTGTCCGGTTGATCGAAGAATTTCGCCGGCATGGACAAAAGATCATCATCTTCGCCGAACGTGCCAAGCGGCTGGAGAAAATCGGATTTCGCTTCAGCTATTGGTTGTACCGCACCACGCACTGGCTGCTGACGGGCGTGAGGGTGCGCGTCGGTAACTTCAGCATCGTGCCGTGGCAGGCGGTGGAACGGCTGGTAATCGTTTCTGAAATCTGGAATCATTATGCGGCGGCGATTTTTCGCGCGCGCCTGCCTTACATTACGATTCCGATGGATCGCGGCCCGCGCATGACCGGCGAGTCGCAGATGAATTTCGCGTCGCTGCTGGTTCACGGCTTCAGCGCCATCGCCGTTTTTAGCGACATTGTCAGCACGCGGTTGCTACTGGTGGCGTCGGCGCTTACCGCGCTGCTGGCTTCTTCCACCGCCGTCATCGTGGCGTTGAGTTGGGGCGCTCATTTCCACGTTCCCGCCTGGGCTGCCTACGTCGGAGCGGTTTTGCTGGTCATTCTGGCGCAGGCGGTGATTGGATCGTTTCTGCTCGCCTTCTCCATCCTGAGCGCCCGCGCCAACCTCACTTTTCTTCCCTTGCGCGACACTCCACATTATCTCGATCGCCTGGAGCGAGTGTTTCCCCGTGACAACTTATCCATCCCTCGGCTCCGGGCTGAAGCGGTCTAAGAGCGCGCGGCTCGCAAAGGCCGCTCCGCTGATCGTCTTCTTTGGCGCGGCATGCCTGCTGGCGTGGATGTTCGGCCATCGCTTGATCCTGGGAACTTGCGACGAAGGCATTTACCTGGACGCCGGTGAACGCATCGCCCACGGGCAAAAGCCCTATGTCGATTTTTTCGGCTACATGACTCCCGGCAGCTTCTGGATGCAGGCCCTCGCGTTTCGATTGCTCGGTGTGACGCTGGCCGCTGGCCGCGCGCCCGTGATCTTCTATCTGGCGCTCGAGTGCGCGCTGATTTACTGGCTGGTGGAGCGTTATGCCTCGCGCGCCACGGCCGCCGTCACAACGCTGTTGTTTCTGGTCTTCCAGTCAGCCGACCCGAACATGCTCACCGCGCAACATCGCTGGGACAGCAGTGCGTTCGCGCTGGCCTCCATCGCGCTTTGCGTGGCCGCGCAATCGGAATCGCGGCGGCCGTGGCTGGTGGGTGCGGGCGTCCTGGCAGCTTTCGCGGCGCTGGCTACGCCTTCGGTCGCTCTGGTTGCGATCGTAACTCTGGGCTGGCTGGCATGGCCCAAAGGTCAGCGTTCCGGCGCGGCCTGGTATTTGCTCGGGTTATCGATTGCCGCCATGGCCGCCGGGGTTGCGCTTTGGGCCAACGGAGCGCTGGCTGGGTTGCTCCAACAGTTGGCTTGGCTCTCGCGAAATTATTCGTCTCTGAACGTGATGCATTATGGGACCGTCATCGGCGGATATCGGGAGCTGTTTGAAGACGCCCGCGGATGGGAACTGCCGATCCGGTTTGGCGTGGTCTTCTGGCTTGCGCTGCCCGCCATCTTGCCGGTTGTGGGTCTCCTCGCTGGAGTGAGGGTGCGTGTTTCTCCGTATCTGCTTCTATGCGTCATTGCGCTGGTTGTCTCTACGCACCCGCGCTCCGACGTTGCGCATCTCGCATACATCGCGGCGCTGCCGTACGCACTGGCGGGCATCGTCGTCTACCGGTTTGTTCCGGCTCGGCCGCGCGCATGGATCGCCATTTCGGGCATCCTGTGGGCCACTGTACTTGCGATGCAGGCGCAGATTCCCGGCCGACTTGTGCCGCTGCGTACTCCGGTGGGCGACGTTCGCGCCACTCCAGCGGAAGCTCCGGCGGTGGCGGACTTGCTTTCCCGCGTCCAGCCACGTCAGTCTCTATTCGTGTATCCGTACAAACCGCTGCTCTATTTCCTCACACAGGGGGACAATCCCACCCGCTATTCTTATCTGCAGATGGGCCTGATGACGAAGCAAGACTTTCGGATCGCGCTCTCGGAGCTCGAAGCGCGCCCGCCGGAGTGGGTGCTTTACCTAAACCTGAGCCAGGCCGAGTTCGATCGCGTATTTCCATCCGCCAAGGGATTTAATTCGCATGATCCGCAACTGGAGAACTGGATCGCGGCAAATTACCGGCCGAGCGGGGCACAGGCGCTGGATGGATACGTCTTGCTCAAACGCGCACCTCGCTAATATTGCAGCCAGCCGTGGCGCTTCTGCGGCTTTTCTTGGAGGTCGATGATGGTGCGGACGATTGGCACCGAGATGTGCACCTCCACCTTCACTTCCTTCCCGTTGCGAAACGTCAGCGTTAGCCGGCGCTTTGCGAACCCGGGGCTCGTAACGGCGAATAGCGAGTCGCCCAACGGAAGGCCTGTCAGTATGGCCTCGCCGGACTCATCGCTTTCGACACATTGAACGGTCTTGTCTTCGCTGTCGAGCACCGTAATGCTCGCCTTGGAGACGGGATCACCTGCTGGATCAATTACGCGGAACCTCACACGCCCAGACGCCGCGAAAAGCGGAGAGACAGCGGTCAGCAACGCCCCGATCAGAATCGCCCGACGGCTGCGCGGCGGCGACGGCGATTCGCCGCAAAGGAATCCACATACGCGCCCGTTCGACTCTTGCTAAAGCCGATTCCATTCCTCGGTCGAGTAATCGGCAATCGCGTGGACGTGCGTTTGACAAGTCTCGCAGAAACGCGCCCGGCCATCGCCCGCTAAATCCGACCATTTTTTTGCGCACGGATTCGGAATCGCGAAATTCCCAGCCATGAGGGAAGTATATGCCAAATAAAAAGCCGCCCCAACTGCCCGGGCGGCTTTCTCCTCTGATTTTTGCTGTCTTATTTAATCCCCGAACGATCCCACCGCTTCTTCTTTATCGGCCATCGGCTCCGGTTTCGGTTGTGCCGGCGTGATTGCCGACAACTGCACCAGATCCGCCGGCGCCGGCTTTTCCTTCAAAACATGTTCGCGATACAACTTCGCCATGCGCTCGTTCTCGGCCTGCTTCAGTTTCTCGTCGCGGGCGCGCTTCTTTTCCTCGCGCGCGGTTTTGGCGATGCCGAGATCGTCCAGATCGTGTTGTTTGCCGTGCTGCACGTCTTCGGCGCGCAACACCAGCGAGTGATCCTTGCTCTCGAGCTTGACGGCCTTGCCGCCCGCGATAATCTCGTGCCGCCCGTGCTCCTCATACCACTTGGTGAGCGTCGCGGTCATGTGCATCTTCTCGATAATGTTCCGCCAGCCCACGCCGGTGTTGTACGCGCAGAAGGAAATTTCGCCTTCCTGCGTGGCGTAGGGAATGATGCACTGCTCGGTGCGGCGGAAATCGTAGTTGAACAGATCCTGGAACCACATGCCGGCGACGAACAGGAAATTCCAGCGGTCGTTACGGCGCTTGGTGATGTCTTCGATGGTACGGTCGCCCGTCACCTTGCCATAGCCGCCGCTCTGCGCCTTGGGCGTCATGCCGAAGCACTTGTCGAACTTGGCGATCAGGTCGGTCAGTTTGAAATGCGTCGGCGATTTGAACGGATTATAGTTGTGCAGCAGCGCCAGGCTGACGCCCATCACATTCATCCACCGGCTGCTGCGCGCGGCGTCGTTGATGCGCGCGATATCCTTGGCCAGGCGGTCGGCATTGAGGAACGCAGTCACAGGCACCGCTTCTTTGGTTTCCTTGTCGCACATCACCGCCATGCCGATGCCGCAGTTGGGATGGCATCCGCAGCTCAGTTGTCCCCAATCGGCCGACGGCCCGTGAACCAGGTCGGCGAAATCGGAGAAGGTGCTCATGAAGGAAATGGGGAACCAGTCGCGCACCGGTTCGCCCAAACCGGTTTGGTTCTTCACGTCGTGAGCCAGATGCGATAGCGTGTAGCGCTGGGCCTGCCGGCGCTCGTCGGTCACTGCCTCGTCGCGGCCGGTGAAGGAAACGGGCTGGAAGCTCAAGAACGGGATCTTCTTGGGATTATCCAGCGCAAAGCGCACCACCGCGCCCACCTGCTCGTTATTGATGCCGTTAATGATAGTGATCACGGGCACGATGTCGACGCCCGCTTTCCACAGGTTCTCGATGGCCCGCAGCTTTACATCGAACAGATTGCCCACCGCGCGATGCGAATTGGCCTCATTGCCGATCCCGTCGAACTGCAAATAGGCGTAGCGCAGACCCGCTTCGGCGGCCTGCTTGCAAAACTCGGGATCCTTGGCGAATTCGATGCCGTTAGTGGCCGCCTGCACGCTGTTATAGCCCACTTTGCGCGCAGTACCGCACGGCGTCCAGGAAGTAGGGCGACAGCGTCGGCTCGCCGCCCGAGAACTGCACCGACATCTGGCGGCGCGGCTTAATAGAGATGGCGTTGTCGAGCAGCGTCTGGATATCTTCCCAGGTCAGCTCATGCACGAAGCCCACCTGGTTCGCATCCATGAAGCACGGATCGCACATCATGTTGCAGCGGTTGGTAAGATCGATGGTCAGCACCGAACCGCGACCGTGCTTGATGGTGCTGGTTCCGTGATTGTGCAGCTTTTCATCGGCGTGCGCGCGGATATCGCGGCCGGGGAAAACGTCTTCCAGGTGCTTGAAGAACGCCGGATCCATGGACATCAGATCTTCGAATCGGCCGTGCTTGGGGCATTCCTTCACCATCAGGATCTGGCCGTCGCGCTCGATGATGGTGGCTTTGATTTCGCCCACTTTTTCGTTGAGCAGGATCTCGTGCGGCAGTTTGCCGTCCACGATCTGCTGCCGGATCTCGGGGACGCAGCGCGGGCACAGCGAATCGGTCTCGCGCGGCCAGCCGAGTGGCGGTTTCTGCTTTTCGTAGCTCTTCAGCAGCGGCTTGTCGGACCAGGCCGGGGTAAAGGAGGGGTTCTGGTTGATTTGGTTGAGCTTGTCAAACACAACCCAGGCGGCGCCCGCCGCCATAGTCACGGCTTTTTCGACATATTTGATTGGCTTGTGCATAGCGCGATTCGTGACCCCGAGTATAAGACGCACTGGATTAAGGACGCTACACGATTGCGTTGAACAGTCCCATTGGCCGTCTGGATGGGGATATCACTCATCGAACGGGGCTGTGGAAAAGCCGCCGTCCCATTGAAAATGAAAGGTTTAGCTAGAAGCCGGGAGCCGGTTGACCTTTCGATAGAATCCACCTCAGGCGTTGGCTAACCTTTGGCCCTCATGTTGCCGATATTTATACCGGCGAATGCCTTATGTCGGAAGTGTCTGAACGTCGCAGAAAACCTCGTCATCAGCCCGGTCGCCCTGGCGAGTCTGTCTGGGTGTCGTTATATAACGTTCCGGGATCCAATACCGCGGTGCGTGCCAAAGTGTTAGACACCAGCGATCTCGGATTAGGGGTTGAGACGGATTGCCGGCTGGAACTTCACTCGGTGCTCACAATCGACGGGCAAATCGGGTCCAACGGCCAGAACGGGAATAAGCTGCGCGCGCGAGTGGTGAACTGTACTGCCCACCAGGGTGTCTTTCGGGCCGGTCTTACTTTCGAAAACGGGAACGGGAACGGAGCTTCCGCCGCAACGGGAGAAGCGCTTCCGGACTATTACGAGCTGCTGCAGATCAGCCCGAACGCCGATCCGGACATGATCCACCGCGTTTATCGATTGATGGCACAGCGGTATCACCCCGACAATGGCACCAGCGGCGACGAGAAGACATTCCGCGCCATCACCGATGCCTATAAGATCTTGAGCGACCCTGAAAAGCGTGCGGGCTACGACGTCAGCCTGCATTCTTACCGGCAGGTTCGTTGGCGGATCTTCGATCAGCGTCAAGCTGCCGTCGGCAAGGTGGCGGAGAAATCCAAACGGAAAGGCATCATTGACCTGCTCTACACCAAGCGCTGCAACGAGCCTGAAAAGCCCACCATGAATCTGCACGAATTGGAAGATCTTCTGGGCTGCCCGCGGGAGCATCTGGAGTTCAGCCTGTGGTATCTCAAGGAAAACGGCCTGGTAACGCGCATGGATAACGGTCGTTTTGCGGTAACCGCCAAAGGCGTCGACTGGGCCGAACAGGAAGAAGCGGCTGAGCGCCTGCGCGCGGATCGTCTGCTTACGGCCCCATCCAGTTCGGAACATCACGGTCTCTGACGCAATCTGGCGAAATTTCTTATTCCGTGGCTGTACCGAACGGCACGGTACAATGACATTAATGGTTGCGGCCCCGGTGACGCTCTCCAAGCTCAACGAATTGGAGGCGTCGCTCAATTCGACCATCCGCGGAAAACCGGAAGTGGTCCGGCTTTCTATGGTGTGCCTGCTCGCTCGCGGCCACCTGCTGATTGAGGACGTTCCCGGAGTAGGAAAAACTACGCTGGCCCAGGCCTTGGCGCGGTCGGTGCATTGCGGCTTTCACCGGTTGCAGTTCACCAGCGACATGTTGCCGAGCGACGTCCTGGGTGTCACCATCTATAACGCGCAGACCCAGGAGTTTCAGTTCAAGCCCGGCCCCGTTTTTACGAATTTTCTTCTGGCCGACGAGATCAACCGCGCCACGCCGAAAACGCAATCGGCGCTGCTGGAAGCGATGAATGAAGTGCAGGTCACCATTGAAGGCCGTTCGCACGCTCTGGAGCAGCCGTTCATGGTGGTGGCTACGCAAAATCCTGTGGAGCACCACGGAACCTATCCGCTGCCGGAGAGCCAGCTGGATCGTTTTCTGATGCGCATCCGCATCGGCTACCCGGAGCGGGACGCGGAACGCGAAATCGTGAGGGCGCCCGATGGCACTCATGCCGAAAGCCTGGGGCCGGTACTGTCCTCCGCCGAGCTGTTGCGCCTGCAGGAGCAGGTGGGCCAGGTGACCGTCGACGACAGCCTGGTGGACTATATGCTGGCTATTGTCGAGAAAACCCGCTCGCACGAATCGCTGTCGTTGGGCGTGAGCCCGCGCGGATCGCAAGCCCTGTATCGCGCGGCTCAGGCGCTGGCGCTGGTGGAAGGCCGCGAGTACGTGATCCCGGACGACATCAAGCGCCTGGTGGTCCCGGTATTTGCGCATCGCGTCTCGATCAATGCGCGCACGTCGCTCTCACAGCGCAGCACGGAGCTGAGCGAACGGACACTGCAGGAGATACTGACGCTGGTCGAGGTCCCGTTGTAAGCCAGCCACTCCCTCACGGTCGTGGTTCTGAACCGGGCAATAGGTTCTGAACCGCGCACGTCAGTAAGCGTACGATAAGTTCTGAACCGCGCACGTCAGTAAGCGGACAATAAAAATTCATGAAAACTGCAATTATCGGGCTGCCCATGGTAGGCAAGACATCGCTGTTTACGATCCTCACCGGCGTGCACGAAGCCACCCGCGTGGGGTTGATGGAGGCGCGCGTCGGCATCACGAAGGTTCCGGATGCCCGGCTGGATGCGCTGGCGAAAATATTCGAGCCGCCCAAAATCACGCATGCCACGGTGGAATATCTCGATTTTCCCGCGGTCTCCAAGGAAGCGCTGCGGGACCCGAGTTATCTCGCCAGCATGCGCGTCGCCGACGCCCTGGCGCATGTTCTGCGGCTCTTTCCCAGCGATACCGTGCCGCACGAAAAAGGATCGGTGGACCCGGTTCGCGACCTCGAAGACGTGGAAACAGAGCTGATCCTGAGCGACCTGGTGGTGGTCGAAAAAAGAATGGAGCGCCTGGACAAAGATCGCAAGAAGATCAAGAGCGCCGAGTTGGATCGCGAGTTCGCGCTGCTGGAGCGCTGCAAGACGACGCTCGAGCAAGACGTCGCGCTGCGTACCTTGGAACTCGCGCCGGACGAAGAAAAGCTGATTCGCGGATTCCAATTTCTTTCGCAAAAGCCCATGCTTTTCGTGTTGAATATCGGCGAAGAAGACGCCGGGCGGCTGCACGAAATCGAAGAGGAGTATCGCACGGGTCCGCTGGCGGGCCGCACCCACACCGCCGTCACCGCCATCTGCGGCAAGATCGAGGCCGAGCTGGCCGAACTCTCGCCCGAAGAAGCGCGCGAATATCTCACCAGTTATGGACTCAAGGATTCCGCGCTCGATCGGCTGATTTCGGCGACGTATGCCCTGCTCGGTTTAATGTCGTTTCTGACGGCGGGTGAAACCGAAGTGCGGGCCTGGACCATTCCGATGAACAGTACGGCTCAAAAGGCGGCCGGCGCCATCCACAGCGATTTCGAGAAAAAGTTTATTCGCGCCGAAGTGGTGAACTGGCAGGCGCTCATCGATCACGGCGGCTATCCGGGCGTGCGCGAGAAAGGCCTGCTGCGGCTGGAAGGCAAAGAGTACATCGTCAAGGACGGGGACGTGCTTGTGATCCGGCACGGCTAGGCTTCGGTTCAAAGTGCGGGCGTTGGGACCAAACCAGCGCGCCCAGCGCGGCGATCAGACAACCCCAGGCAAACCAATCGCCGTAATTGGTATAAAACGTTGCGCCGCTGCGAAAGGCGAAATGCATGTGTTCCACCAGTTCCTTGTACGGCGGCAGGCGTTCATCCACGTGGCCGTCCGGGTCGATAGTCGCGGTGATGCCGTCATTGGTGGAGCGGATCAGCCAGCGGCTATTTTCCACCGCGCGCATGCGGGCGATCTCCAGATGTTGCTCGCGCGCCGCGCTATGGCCGAAGTAACCGTCGTTAGAAATATTCACCAGCAGATTTGCGCCGCCTTTAACGAATTGCCGCACTTCATCCGGAAAAACGGACTCGTAGCAAATGAATACTCCCAGCCGGTGTTGGCCCATGGGGAAAACCACGATGCGATTGCCGGCCGCAAAATCGCCCGCCTCCTGCGTCACACGGTTGACGAAGCCGAAGATTTTCGGGACGAATTCGCCGAAGGGCACCAGGTTGATCTTGTCGTAGCGGTCGACTAGAGCGCCATCGGGCCGCAGCAGGACGGCCGAATTCAGCGGCGCGCCTTCCGGAGTCTGCGCCACCGTGCCGAAGAGAAAATAGGCGTGCGCCTGCTGCGCCAGTTGCATCGCCTCCTGGTGAAAGCGGGGATCGCGATAGAAATAAAACGGCCCGGGGCTCTCCGGCCAAACGATAAGCTGCTCGGAACCTTGGAGTGACGATTCAAGCGACTCCATGATCAGGTGTTCGCGCTCGGCGCCGAAGGACTCATAGGTCCATTCCTCTTCCGCGGGTATATTGGGCTGAACCACCAGCGCGGTCTCAGCCGGCGTTTCGCGCCGCGGCAAATCGGGCAGCAGCAGCAGAGCAGGGACGATGGCCAGCCAGTAAAGATTTCTGCGGCCGCGCCGCAAAATCAAAATGGCGACCACGGCCGATGTCAGCGCAAAGAGAAACGAAATGCCGTAGACGCCCACCCACGGCGCGAGGCGCAGCGGCAAGGGCATATCGATGCCCGCGTTGCCGAGCGTCAGCCACGCGAAGCCGAATGTTCCGTGCGTGCGCTCCAGTCCGGTCCATAACGCGGCGATCGCGGGAATCGCATAACGGGTGCCGAGCAGAACCGCGGCCAGCAGGCTGAACAACGCCAGGTGGAGCGCCTTTAAGACACAAAATAGCGCGAATGTTCCCCAGCTTCCCCAGTGCCCCATGCCGCCGTGAACTTCGAGTACGAACTGGATCCAATAACAGATGGCGAACCAGTAGACAATGCCCGCGAATTCGCCGAGCAAAAAGCGCCATAGAGGACGCGGCTCAAAGGCGAGAGCGATCAGCAAGGGCGTCAGCGCGATGGGAGCGAGCCACCGCAACCCGGCGGCGGGAAAGATCAAATTAGGATAGAGCAGAACGAGCAGCATTGCCGAAAGCAATGCCAGCGTAAAGTTGCGGACGGTCCTCAATATTTCCGCATGATCGGATTCTTGAAACCCGCCGATTCCAGCCCGGTACGCGTGGAAGCCTGCGTCGGGGCATCGGGGAGCGGCCCCACCAAAACGCGGAAGATGCCTTCTTTCGGCGCCGGCGCGAGCACCACGTGGAATCCTTTCTTACCCAGGGCTTCGGCGATGATCTCGGCGTCGGGCCGCGAGGTGGCCACTACTTGCCAATACTGGCCGCTGGATGGCTCTCCCGCCGCGGCGGCTCGCACGGGCGGCGGCACCGAGGCTGGCGAGGGCGACGGCTTCGATTTGGTTTCCTTGGGGCGGACCGGCTCAGGCTTGGAGGGCAGCGGGGCTGGTTGCGCCGGTTTGGTCGCCTGCGGAGGAGTGGACTCGGTAGGGCTAGTAGCGTTTGTATCGGGCGCCGGCGGGACGGCCTCGGTTGGAACGTCCGTGCTGGAACCATCGGGAGAGCCGGTGTCCTGATCCGGCTTGGGCTTCTCATTGCGGGCTGTCTCAACAGCGGGCGAAGAGTTCCGTCCCACGATGTAGCCCATGGAGAAGAACACGCCCAGCAAGATCACGACAATCAGAAACACGCTGATCAACTGGCGGTTTCCGAGTACTAACTCAAACTCTCCGTCGTCGTTCTTCGGCAAGATGATCTAGCCTTCCTCTTTCTTCCCCGCGAACTTTTCGATCGCCCTTCCTATTGTTGAGAATATATCGATGGGCAGAGGGAAGACAACCGTAGTGTTCTTGTCGGCGCCGATCTCCACCAGCGTCTGCAGGTAGCGGAGCGTGAGAGCGGCGGGCTGGCGCTGGATCAACTCGGCTGCCATGGCCAATTTCTCCGCCGCCATGTACTCGCCCTCGGCATGGATGATCTTGGCCCGCCGGTCGCGTTCGGCTTCGGCCTGGCGTCCGATGGCACGGATCATTTGCTCCGGCAGATCCACCTGCTTTACTTCCACCACGGTCACCTTCACGCCCCAGGGTCCGGTGTGGGCGTCCAGCACGGATTGAAGCCGCAAATTCAGTTTTTCGCGTTGGCTGAGCAACTCGTCCAGTTCCACCTCGCCCAGCGAACTGCGTAGCGTGGTTTGCGACACCTGCGACGTGGCGTAGAGAAAATTGGACACTTCCAGAACGGCCTTGGTGGGGTCCAGGACACGGAAATAGACCACGGCATTTACCTTCACCGTCACGTTATCGCGCGTGATCACGTCCTGGGCGGGCACTTCCATGGCCTCGATCCGCAGAGAGATCCGCACGATGCGATCGATGGGAGCGAATACCAGAATGACGCCGGGGCCCTTGGGTTGCGGCAGCACGCGGCCCAGGCGGAAGATCACGCCCCGTTCGTACTCCGCCAGAATCTTGATCGACGACAGTAAATAGATGACGACGATCAGAACGGGAATCAGGAGAGTTAGGTCAGGCATAGAGGTTTTCCCGGAGCCATTTCACTATACACCGGGGCTGCGCTCGTGCGGACAACCATTTCCCATAGGCGAACGCCGTGAGAGAGCCAAGCCTTGTCATATCAACATAGTTGTGTGGCGATGGAATTGCGATAAGGTCGATTTCATGTTACTTCCGGGAACCGTATTTCAGGACTTGCGCTACGCTGCCCGCATGCTCGGCCGCAATCGCGGGTTTACTTCGGTTGCGGTGCTTGCCTTGGCGCTCGGTATCGGAGTCAACACCGCGGTTTTCACCGCTTACCAAGCGATGGTCGCCCGGCCGCTGGATGCGCGCGACCCCGGCGAGATGGTCAATATCGCGCTGATGCGCAACTCGGGCGCCGCCGATCCTACCTTCAGCTATCCCGACTATGAAGCGTATCGTGATTCGGTCCATTCCTTCAGCGGCCTGATCGCTTATAGTCCCGATCACATGACTCTCACGGACGCCGGCGGCGTCGTTAACAGGCGCGATTCCGCGGCTGGTTCGCTGCTCGGAAGACTCGCGCTGATTCCTTCCCGCCCAAGCCAGGCGGAGTTCGCCAGCGTCTTTGTTGTTTCGGAAAACTATTTTCAGGTTCTGGGCGTCGGAGCGCTGCGCGGCCGGACTTTCGATTCCATCGGCGCTCGGGAACTTCTGGCATCGCCCGCGGTTCTGATCAGCGAAAATTATTGGCAGGCGCGATATGCGGGCGATCCCGCGGTGCTCGGAAGAATCATCCGCCTGAACGGGACGGCGCTGACCATCGCCGGAATTACGCCGCGCGACTTTGTCGGCACCAACATCGCCACGCCCGATTTCTGGCTTCCGCTCAGCCTGGAGCCGCTGGTGCACGCCGACGACAATCGGCTACGGGACCGGGAAGCCGAGCGCTACCGCCTTTTCGGACGTCTCGCTCCCGGCGTCACCATAAGACAGGCGCAGGCGGAGATGACGCTCGAGGCCGATCGCGTCCGCAAACTGCACGATCCGCGCTCCGATGCTGCGAAACGCGCGACAGCCATGGTCTGGCCGGGCTCTCCGTTTCCTCTTCCGCTCAAGTTTTATGGCCCGTTGAAGCTGGCGATTCTGCTCGTTATGCTGGCTGCCGCCATCCTGCTGGCCGTGGCTTGCGCCAATGTGGGCAGCCTGCAACTGGCTCGCGCCAGATCCCGCCAGAACGAACTGCGAACGCGCCTGTCGCTAGGAGCTAGCCGGAGGCGCGTGATCCGGCAATTGCTGACCGAGAGCGCTCTGTTGGGAATCATCGCGGGCCTTGTCGCTTTGGGGTTCACGTGGGGGCTTTTGCAAGTGGGCGCCACCTTGCTCGCCGAAGGGCTGCCCGCCGAAGATGGCTCGCTCATTTTCCACGTGGCCCCGAATCTTGCAATCTTTTCTTATGTATTTGCGATTTCTTTGACGGCCGGCGTCCTGTTCGGGCTTGCTCCGGCGCTCGAAAGCTCGCGCTCGGCGCTCTCGCTCGGCGAGCGATCCAGCACTTCGCCCGTTCGAAGCCGCAGGATCCAGGACTTCCTCATCGCCGCCCAGGTTGCGCTCTCGCTGGTGCTCATGATCGCCGGGAGCATGCTGATTCACAGCGCCATTCACTCGCTTCAAGTGGACCCGGGTTACGACAGCAAACGCGTCGTGGATCTCGATTTGCTATTTCCCGAGGGACCGAAGTACGCAGCGGCTCGCAAGCTTGCGTTCGTCCGAGAGCTACGTACGCGACTGGCCGCGTTGCCGGGCGTGGCTCAAATCACCAGCGCTCAGCCGCCGTATAATCCGCTTCGAACAGCAGCGGTCTCGCGCGAAAATGCACGCGCGGTCGTCCGCTACACCTATATACAGGCAAATTATTTTGACACTCTGGGCATTCCGTTATTGCTGGGCCGCGGGTTTCAGGCGACCGGCGGTGAACCAGAGCACGACGTTATTCTGAGCGAATCGGCCGCTCAAATGCTTTTCGCCGGGCAAAATCCCATTGGAAAAACTCTGCGTTTGGGCGCCACCGGCGAACGTTTTTTCCCCGACACGGCGGCCGATGGTCCCGCGTATCGGGTGATCGGAGTGGCGCGCGACACGCGGGGAACGGAGTTCGACGGCAGCGATTCCAGGCGGGTGTACTTGCCGCTGGCGGACGACCGGCTCGCGGGTCGCCCCATCCTGATCCGAACCCGGTCCGATCCAGCGGAGGTCCTGCGGGCGATTGACCCGCTGATCTCCTCGCTCGATCCCGACCTGGTGGCAACCACTTTCACTCTCGATGCGATCCTTCGCCGCTCCCCGCCATTCATTACCGCGAGCCTGGCTGCGGCGGTTGCGTCCACGCTTGGGCTATTCGGACTGCTGCTCGCTTCCATGGGTGTTTACGGGACGGTCAGCTATATCGTGCTGCTGCGCACGCGCGAAGTCGGCATCCGGATAGCTATCGGAGCCCAAAAGCGCGATATCCTGGGGCTGATCCTGGGCGAAAGCACACGGCCCGTGATCGCGGGATTGCTGGCCGGAATGGTTCTCGCGGTGGGAGCTTCCAATCTGCTGCGGGGCGTACTCTACGGGCTCAATGCCGTGGATGCGCTTTCTTTCCTGGGCGTGTCACTGCTGTTTCTTGCGATCGCGCTCGCGGCCGCCTATCCACCGGCCCGGCGAGCGATGCGCGTGGATCCGAGCGTCGCGCTGCGCTATGAATAACTAGGCAAATTGACCGCTCAATATCGCCCATGCGGCGAGTGTGCCGTTGCTGGTGTACAAACCATAAGCGGTGTAAATGGCCTCTCCCCAATGGCCTTGAAAAGCCTCTGTAAGCGCGGCATTCTGAATCGGATCGGAGATATTCCGGACGGAACCAAACGGAGTCTTGCCGGCCGCTGCCATGGCGATGATGGCATCATCCATCTCCACGCACGCAAACTTGGCAAGATTGCCGAAAGTGTTCGCCACAACGAAAGACTTCGCGGTCACCAACGCAGTGCCTGCCTTTGTAAGGTTATTAATAACCGGCGAGGACGCACCCATATTGAGATTGTTGGGCTTTAATACATTCAAGGAATACTTTGAATTATAGAACGTATTAAACTGCGAGCAGATGGAGTTTAGATCGGCAGCGGTGGTCGGTATCGGAAAAAGCAAGCTGCCGAATGTTTGCGCACCCACAAGCGCCCAATCCGGGAAGCGCTCTGCGGCTGGTTGCTTTCGTAAAGAACGTCGGAGTGAACCACGTTCACTGTTCCAATCGGATCCGTGGACCGCGCTCCTCCGGTCGTCCCGATGGAGAGGATGAGCGCAGGTCTTACGTCTTGCGTGAAAAGATTGTAAGTGTTTCCAGATCCTGCTCTCCCTGGCTGGCCGCATAGTGTGTATTGGACTTGAACAGCAGCACCTTAGCGCTCCCGATTCCCACCAGCCGGTAATAGCCCCAATATCCCAAGCCACTGGGAGCGCCGTCGCTATATTTTATCCAGCCGCTCCACGAACCGGTGTTTTGCTGCTTGTATGGCATGCTGGTGTTGCTACTGCAATGGATTGGTCGTTTTTAATGCTTTCGGCATGGCTTCTTTGATGGGCTATTATACACTCGAACCTCATCAAGTGAAGGCCCTTTTGCGTTTTATTCGTCCACGATACACGGATGTTATATGCCGGACATATCGAAAATAATCATTAAATGTGATCCGCAATTCACGTTTCTGATCTATACTGAGGCGCATCGATTCGAGCATGATGTCAAAGCCGACATAGGTGAGATTCACTATGCCACTTAGCGGAGCCGGTGAAAAAGGACCCGTCGCTTTACATCGAAAAAAGGAGGTTCCACGTGGAAGTACCGCATGATTACAAGCCCTTGAAGGGCACCGAGCACATTCATCCGGAAGACCATAGGTTTCTGAATCCAACCAGCGACACCGGCGCCCCGATCACGGCCACGGTCATCGTTCGGCGCCGTCCGGACGGCAAGCAATTGAAGGGTATGGCGGATTTCTCGAAGGGCTCGCGACCCGCCCGTCCGCGGCCTACTCGCGAACAGTTCGCCGCCGAACACGGCGCAGACCCCAAGGAGCTGGAGGAAGTGGCTTCCTTTGCAAAGTCGCACGGCCTCAAAGTGGTGGGAACCCACCCGGGACGCAGGTCGGTGGTGGTGCAAGGCACGGCTTCTGAAATCAATAAAGCGTTCGCCATCCAGCTTTACGATTACGACTCGCCTCGCGGGAAATATCGCGGTCATACCGGAAAGGTTAACGTCCCCGGCGCCCTGGCTAACGTGGTTGAAACGGTAATCGGTTTAGACAATCGGCCGGTTCCGGCGCAGCATTATTCAACGGCCAAGCGCCGCAACCCGCAAGATCCTGCGAATACCAAGCCCCTTACGCCGCAAGAAGTGGCGCAGCTTTATAGTTTTCCAACAACGGGCAACGGCGCCGGCCAAACTATCGGGATTTACGAAATGCAGACTCAGGACGGGAGCGCCGGATATACTACCGCGGATCTTGCCAACACCATGAAGGCATTCGGGGGCAATTTGAAGGTACCCACTCCGATCGACGTGTCGATTGACGGAGTGAAGAACTCGGGTGTTTCCGACGGCGAAACCGGTCTGGATATCACCGTGGCCAGCGCCATCGCTCAGGGCGCCGAGATCGCGGTCTACTTCACCGGCGGCGACACCCAAAGCATTATCCATGCGCTTCAGACCATGATCCACCCGGAAGCGGGCGATCCCCAGCCTTCCGTCCTATCGATCAGCTATGGGTGGGGGCCCGACGATCCGACGGCGGATAGCTTCTCCGATGAGGATTATACGCAGATCGATCAACTATTCCAGGACGCCGCCAATCTATCCATCACAGTGCTGGTATCGTCCGGCGATTCCGGAGCTTTTATTTCCAGCAAGACCCAGGCCCAGACCAGCTATCCGGCTACCGAACCATGGGTGATCGCCTGCGGCGGGACAACCGTCGGCGACGTGAGTGGGACAAATTACGTGGAATACGTATGGAACGATACCGGCGCTGGAGGTCCAGGCGCAACCGGGGGTGGGATCAGCGCGAAATTCCCGGTTCCCAGCTATCAAGCCAAGGCCGGCCTGCCCACGCGCATGGGAACAGGCCAACCTGGCCGCGGCATTCCGGACATTTCTGCGAATGCGAGCGAAAATAGCGGCTACCCCCAGTACATCAATGGACAAGAGCAGGCCGTCGGCGGTACCAGCGCAGTTGCGCCGCTCTATGCGGGATTAATCGCACTGATTAACGCAGATCTGGGAGGACCGGTCGGCTTTATTAATCCGACGCTGTACAGCATCGGCAGCGGCACCTTCCGGCCCGTCAGCGGACCACCCGGCCCGGCTAATAATTCCTGCAATGGCGTTACTGGATATCCGGCCGGCGCTGGATGGAATGCGTGCACCGGTTTGGGCAGCGTAAACGGCGTGGCGCTGGAAAACGCACTGAAGGCGGCCCGTGCGGCTGCGACGTAGCGCCCGGCCCCTATACTAGACCCGCTCGGTGCGCAACAAACGCAGATGATGCAGGAAGCGTTCGTCCGATGAGGAAGCGGGACGAAGCTCGATGCCCACGTGAAATTCATTCGGTGAAATGCAAGTGCAATTCCGAACGGTGCCCACCACGGACGCACCCTCGATGCGGATCTCCACTTCGCTCAGGACTGTCAGGCGGAAAGGAACGGAAACGCGCAAGCCGGAGTGAGACACATCCAGTATCCGGATGATGGCGATGCCTGCCTGTTCGGATCTAAGCAGCGTGGGGTAATTCACCCCTTGACGAGGCTCGCTTCTTCTCTCGCGTCCTGGTTTCTTTCCGTTCTGTGGCGTTGAGCTAACCGTCGGGCTGGCGGGCCCCGCGGTCGCGCTGGGTTCGGGCAGGCGTTCGGAGGCGGCGCGAACGTTTTCAAATACCGCTGTGAAATGGAAAGTCGAGCCCCGGCCTGGATTGCTCGAGACGTCGATTTTGCCGCCCATCAATTCCACCAGCTTCTTTGAAATCGCCAGGCCCAGACCCGTTCCCCGGCTTGTGCCCGCGACGGCCGGAGCTATCTGGCTGAAGGGCTGAAATACCCTTTCTCGATCCTGTTGGCTGAGTCCGATACCGCTATCCTTCACTTCAAATCGCAGGCTGGTCCTTCCTTCGGTACCGCTCACTTCCTCCGCGCGGAAGGAGATCTCGCCTTTTTCGGTAAAGCGAACGGCGTTGCTCATTAAGTTGAGCAAGACCTGGCGCAGCCGCTCCGGATCGCCTTTCAGTAGCGCGGGCAAACCTTTGCCGACGTCGATCTTGAGTTTCAGGCCCTTGCTTTCTGCCGGCAGAACGAAAAGCTGGCAAACATCGGCGATCATTTTGCCGGGGTCGAATTGGATGGATTCGAGCACGATCCCGCCGGACTGCATCCTGGAATAGTCGTCCACCTGGCCGGCTACCCGCTTGAGAGTTTCCGCCAGCTCCAGGGTGTTTTGGGCGCACTCAAGCTGCCGGCTCGTCAAGTCCGTTTCGAGCAGCTCCTGAGTCCCGGCTGCAATCGCATTCAACGGAGTCCGCATCAGATTGCCAACGTACGCAAGGAATTGGTTCTTTGTCTCCGATTCAGACCGTGCGGCGTCAAGCGCTGTGATGACCTCCTGGTTGATGGTCTCCAGTTCGGCCTGCAGCTCTCTTTGTATTGCGGCATCGATGCGAAACTTGCGCACCAGAAAGACCACTCCGAACGCCAGCAGGCAGGCACCCCCGACCAAAGCCTTCAGATAGGTGTTCAACTGGTTGATGCTTCGGCCGGTTGTGGATAGCCGGATGCGCAGGGAGCGTTCTGCGTTGGATAGCTCGGAACGCGCTGTTCGGCCGTCCAGTTGGAATGCGGCCACGAGCGCCTCTCCTTGTTGCTGCTGCTTCATCGGCCGGCCCGTCTGGGTCAAAGCCGCCAGGGCGGACTCGGTCTTGGACATCCGCTCGACGATGGAATCCACTTGCGAGAGAGTTTCGCGAACTTGCGGCGCCGGCCCTGAGCTTGCGAGCGTGCGATCCAACTGGGCGCGATAGTCGGAATATTGCTGCCGCCACGACGCACCGGCCCCAGCCCCAGTGTTCGGCAGTTCCGCGATAGCGAACGACAACTGGTCCAGCCCGTCTAGGAGGGTGACGTATCCATCGGAGGCCCTTCTCTGCTGTTCGTCCGCGAAGACGATCAAAAGAGCGGGAGTGATGGTCAGAAACTGGCCGAGCAGCAGAAGCAGGCTAGGCAGCCAAAGCTTCTCGGAGCGCCGGCCCTTTCGTGCGGCCTTTGAATTCTTCATGCTCCCCGCCACGCCGGCCGCGCACCTCAAATCCTTTCGTGAGGTTAGCGCGAACGTCGGTCCTCCTGTAATCCCCAAAACGTCTACACTTATTGCCTTAGGGAATAGATCGGCCATGGCCGCCATTTTCTTCAATAGTTCAAGCGCTTGGCAGAGAATGCCCCTCGCTCACATCTCTGTAACCCAAGAAAATACCCTAGTAATCACCTGTGATCGGCCGCCTGAGTACTAAGTGGACAGGTCGCTTCACGCATTGGGACAAGTTGTCAATGAATCGCGCCATCCTGTCCTCGGACCAAGTACCAGGCGGGCCTTTGAAATAGCACAAATGTCGTAGATCCAAGGAGTTAGCCTGGGTCTCCCCTTGGTGGCCCAAGTGCTTATTCGGGGGTATGCGCTACTCAACAATTATTCTATTGTTTGTTTGTAGCTTCCATGCGGCTCTAGGCGCCGGCAAGCTTGATCCGGAGCTGAAAGATCTCAGTTCCAGTGGAGCCGTCGACGTCATCGTTCAATTTAAGAGTCCCGTCACCGAAGCCCAACATCGCCTGGTATTTGCTCGCGGGGGACAACTGAAACAGACCCTCGATATTATCCGGGCTGCTCACTATTCGGTGCCGGCCAATCAACTTCAAGCGCTTTCCGAGGACCCGGATGTCCAGTTCATTTCACCGGATCGCAAGGTGAAGGCCACCGGAAACTCCTCCACGCCGGCGGTTGCCGAGTATACCGGCCCTCCCGATTACGGATGGCAAACTGTTGGTCCGGACTTGGCCGATAATATATTCACGTTAAATGGCAGCGGCATCGGAATCGCGCTGCTTGACAGCGGCACCAATTATAATCTGGATCTGACCAGCCTCCAGGGCCAGAGCCGAATCGTGTACCAGAGCACTCTGGTTCCCGGTACCGATCCGTACGATCACTACGGACACGGGACGCATGTCTCGGGCATTCTCGCCGGGAACGGGTACATGTCGATTGGGAATAATACAAGTTATTGGGTAAGAGGAATCGCGTTAAACGCCAATCTGATCAGCTTGAAAGTCCTGGACGACACGGGCAGCGGGACGGATTCAACGGTAATCGCCGGCATTCAGATGGCGATCGAGCTCCAAAGGCGATACAACATCCGTGTGATCAATATGTCGCTGGGCCGGCCAGTGGCTGTTTCGTACGTGAACGACCCGTTGTGCCAGGCCGTCCAGCAAGCCTGGCAGGCAGGCCTGGTGGTGGTGGTTGCCGCCGGAAACGACGGACGCGACAATTCACAGGGCACCCAGGGTTACGGAACCATCACCGCGCCGGGCAACAGTCCCTACGTAATTACGGTGGGTGCGATGAACACCATGGGCACGCCCGCGCCCTCTGACGATATTATCGCCAGCTATTCCTCAAAAGGCCCCACGGTGATCGATCAGATCGTGAAGCCGGATGTGGTGGCGCCTGGAAATCAGATCCTATCCCTGAATCAGCCCGGTTCCTGGTTCGACCAAAATTACCCCGGCAACCAAGTGGCGAAAGAGGTGTACACCAATACCAACATTACGACCGGCAGCAGTTACTTTGTGCTGAGCGGCACCAGCATGGCCACTCCCATGGTGAGCGCCGCCGCGGCTCTGATGATCCAGCAGAATCCGAGCCTGACGCCGGATCAAGTGAAAGCGCGCCTGATGGTGTCTGCAACTAAGTTCGCACCCGGCTTCAGCACTGCCAGCGACCCAGTAACCGGCATCACTTACACCGACGAATACGACATTTTCACTGTTGGCGCGGGTTACCTGAATATTCCCGCCGCTCTGGCTAACACGGAGTTATTGATAGGGCCCGCGCTCTCACCCACGGCGACTTACAATGCCGCCACGAATACCGTCACCATTGGGCCAACGGGTAATTCATCGCTCTCGGGCACCTCGGCCATCTGGGGCACGTCCGCAATTTGGGGTACTTCGGCGATCTGGGGTACATCCGCATTTGTCAGCGGCACCTCCGCCATCTGGGGCACGTCCGCAATTTGGGGCACTTCAGCGATCTGGGGGACCTCCGCCATTTGGGGCACTGCAACCGGCCAGGACGACAGCGAGTCCACGACCGTCGCGATTATGGGGGATAGCAACTAAGATGCCTACTAACGCGAGAATATACATTGACGGAGTAATCGCGGCAGGTTTGGGTATTGCATGTTACGCGCTGCTCCATTGGAATCCGCAAAGCATCATCCGGTTCGCCGTGTTCCTGGCTCTTTTTGCCGGAGCGGCCTTGCTCAAAGGACGGATTCCGGGAGTCACCGGCACTTACTCGCCGGTATTTTTCTTTGTACTGCTCGGTTGCGGTGTGCTTTCTTTTTCCGAGGTCGCATTTGCCGCCGGACTAGCAGGAGTGGTGCAATGCATGTTCTTCGTGCAACGCCGTCCGTCTGGGATTCAGGTTGCTTTCAATGTGGCCAACATGATGATTGGCACGGCATCCGCTTTCGCCTTCATCCATCGCGATGTGCCTGGCCTGATGAACCAGCCGCTTCTGATTCTGCTCATTCTGGGAGCTTCGGTGTACTACGTGGTGAACACCGGACTGGTGGCCGTTGTTGTCACACTGGTAGACAGCAAGCCTTTGAGCGACGTTTGGCGGCACTGGTGTTTAGGATCGTTACCGTACTATATTTTCGGTGCGTTGATTGCCGGCGCCACGCTGAGCGTGCAAAATCAACTCTCGATGTGGGTGGTGGGGATGGTCTGCCCGTCACTTCTATTGATCACCTTTTACTACCGCTATTGGTTAAAGTCTTTTTCTCGGACAAACACCTTAGATCAATAACGCCGCTACTAAGTGGGTAAGTCGAGCGGGGGCGAATACACAATCGCCCCCACTTTGTCGATAGTTAGCCGTGGGCTTGTCCACCTCAGCCAGAGTGTATATTGGGGGTGTCATCTGCAGCGGCTTCGGCCTGTGGATTGCCGCCACGCTGCACTGGAGTTCCGCGGACCACCTTCGATTTCTCGCCTACTTTCTTCTGACAGCGTTAGCGTCCGGAATGAAGGTAAGGCTGCCCGGCGTCACCGGCACCATGTCGGTGAATTTCATTCTGGTCCTGGCTTCCGTGATCCAGTTCTCGTTGGGAGAGGTGGTTTATATCGCGGTGATCTCGGCCTTGGTCCAAGTTTTATGGAATGCGAAAGAGCGGCCCCGCCTCATTCACCTGGCCTTCAACATCAGCTTGATGGTGCTGAGTACAGTGGCGGCCTACGAGATTTACCATATCTGGGATCGGCGGGTGAGCCTGGTATTTTCCATCACCTCGGCCACTTGTGCGTATTTCCTGGTAAACACCATTTCGGTTGCGGGCGTGATTGCCGCCACCGAGCATAAGCCGCTGGTTACAACCTGGAAGAACGTCTATCTCTGGTCGTTTCCCTATTATCTGCTGGGCGCTCCCATGGCGGCTTCGCTGAGCTTTGTGACGAAGTTCAATTGGGAAATCGCCCTGGCCGTGCTGCCGATGTTGTTCATCATTTTTCGTTCGTACCAGCTGCATTTGCGGCAGTCGGAGGAGCAACGGCGGCACGCCGAGGCCATGGCGGAGCTGCACGTGCGCACCATTGAGACGCTCGCACTGGCGATCGAAGCCAAAGATCAAACCACCAGCGATCATCTGAAGAGAGTGCAAATCTACTCCCAGGAGCTTTCCAAGGATCTCGGTTTGCCGGAAGACGAGAAGCGGGCGCTGGAGGCGGCGTCCATTCTGCATGACGTTGGAAAAATCGCGGTGCCTGACTATATTGTTTCGAAACCGGGGCGCCTGACGCCGGACGAATTCGACAAGATGAAGATCCATCCCATTGTCGGGGCTGAAATCGTGGAGCGGATCGAATTTCCTTATCCGGTGGCGCCCATCGTGCGCGCGCACCATGAAAAATGGGATGGATCGGGATATCCGTTAGGTTTACAGGGCGATCAGATTCCGGTGGGAGCCAGGATCCTGGCCGTGGTGGACTGCTTCGACGCACTGGCATCGGATCGTCAGTACCGCAGAGCGCTGCCCCTGGAACAAGCCATGGCAGTGGTGGCGAGTGAAACGGGAAAGAGCTTCGATCCCGAAATCGTGGAATTGCTCGGCCGGCGTTATATGGAACTTGAGGAACTGGCTCAAGCCAAGCCGTCGCGCCAGCAAGCGAAGCTATCCATGGATGTAAAAGTGGAGCGAGGCGTTTCACCGGATGCGGGTTTTGAGGCTGCCGCTCAGGGGAAAGAAGCCAATGGCTTGACTCGTCCAAGTGCAAACGAGGCACACCATGTGTTCCATGAATGCACCAGTTTGCTCGGGATGTCGCTTAGTTTGACGGAAACCCTGGGTGTCTTGTGCTCGCGTGTCAGCGCCCTGATCCGCAACGACGCCATCGCTTTGTACCTGATGGAGGGCGACACGCTGGTGCCCCGTTACGTGCATGGTGAAAACTTCAAACTGCTATCGTCGTTGCGCATCGGCTTGGGCGAAGGAGTAGCCGGCTGGGTAGCCGAGAACCATAAACCTATCCTTAATGGGAACCCGATGGTGGAACCGGGATTTTCCACCGGGGCCAACTCGTCGCCCATGCTTCACTCCGTGCTCGCCGTTCCTTTGCACACCGGTTCTGGAAGCCTCGGCGTGCTGGCGCTGTACCGTACCGAGAAGGATGCCTTCTCCCGCGATACTCTGGACGACTTGCTCCTGGTGAGCGATAAAATCTCACTGGCCATCGAGACCTCGCTGGAACAAAAGCAGACCACCACATTTGGAAACGTGGACGCAGTGACAGGTTTGCCAAACGCCCGGGCGCTGTTCTCAAATCTGGAGGCGGAAATCGCGAAGCGACAAGGCGCCGCATCCCCGCTCACGGTCCTGTTTTGCGGTTTGGAGGGAATCGGCGACGTTCACGAATCGTTTGGACGGATTACGGCGGAAAGAGCGCTGGACTTTGTCGCCCAGAGTTTCCGCCAGAGCTGCCGGGACGTCGACTACCTGGCGCGTCCGGGAGGAGAGGATTTTGTGTTTGTGCTTCCGGGTTTATCTCTGGACGCCGCTGAGGCGCGGATCGGCGCCTTGAAGCATTTGGTTCGCGATGCGGGTCTGAAACTGTGGGGCGCGGACCTTTTGTCGCTCAGCGCGGGCGCAGTCGCCTGCTCCTGGGAGGGTGATACCGCGGAGGAGCTGGTTGCCGAAGCGGAAAAAAGAATGCATGCCTCCAGAATTTCCAAGTTGGCGGTGATGGAAGAGGCGGGCTCATTCCCGGCGCTGCTACGGCTGACGGAATCGATGGAACAGGAAGAATCAGTAACGTAGTTCGCGTCCGTCGCTCCCTGAAGGTCGCGGTTCGGAAAAGCTGTCGGAACCGCGCGTTACTTTTCGACGACGAAATTTCCCACGTACAGCGCGTCCACGCCCGAAGAATAGAAGCTGCGCACCGCATCGCGCGGCGTACACACCAGCGGATCGCCGAAAAGATTGAAGCTGGTGTTGTAGAGCACCGGAAGGCCGGTAGCCTTGCCCGCGGCGTGGAGCAGCTTGTGAAACAGCGGATTGTCCTGTTCCCGCACCAGGTGAACGCGCACGGCGTCTTCATCCAACACCGCGGCTTCAAACGTTTGCCGATAGGGCGGCCGCACGCGTCCCACGGTTGCCAGGTAGCGCGCGTTGAGACCTGCCTCGAAATATTCCGCTGCCATCTCTTCCGGTACCGAAGCCGCGAACTTGCGGAAGGACTCCCGATGCTTGATATAGATGTTCAGGTTCTCTGTGGAGTAAGGGTTGAGCGGCGATGCCAGGATACTGCGGTTGCCGAGAGCGCGCGGCCCGAACTCCATGCGGCCCTGCATCCAGGCGATGATTTTTTCGCCGTTCAAATCGCGAACCGCGCGATCGAGCAGTTCTTCCGTCGTCATGAGATAGTGGAACCGCAGTTTACAGTTTTCCAGCACCTTCTTCACTTCTTCGGCGCTGTAGCTGGGCCCCAGGCAAAGATCGTTCAGCGAGGCGCGTTTCTTGTGGCCGAAAACGCCGTTCCAGGCGTAAAACACCGCACCTAATGCCGTTCCCGCATTGCCCGCCGCGGGCTGTACGAATACGCGCTTGGATTCCTCAAGTGAACTGATGAGCAGCGCGTTCATGGCCAGGCCGCCTGCCACGCAGAGGTTCTCGGAAGGACCAGCCATGCGCAGCGCCACGTTTTCGATGGCGTGTTGCAGGCTGGCGGCTAAAGGCGCGCGAAGCGCTTCGGGAATCTCGGCGCCGTCGTCGATGCCAAGGCGGGCGTAGAACTTCTCGCTGAATCCACCCTGGCTCAAACGATCGGCGTCGAAGAAGCCCCGGTTGATACAGGGCCAGTCACTCGATCCCAGAATTTCGTCGAACAGCGGGAGAAACCGTTCGCCGGAATCGGCGGTGGACAGCCACTGGACTTTGTGTTCGTCCGCGCCCGCGTTGAAGCCGAGTAATTCGGTGACGCGGCTGTACAGATCGCCGAGAGAATCGGGATAATACAAATCCTTTTCCAGGTGCAGATGGTTTCCCTCCGCGTGCCAGCGCGCGGCGGAACGGAAATCGCCGTCTCGATCGAGCGTCAGCACAGTGGCAGCGTCGAAGGGCGATGGATAGAACGCCGATGCCGCATGCGCCGCATGATGCTCCACCATCAGAGTCTGGGCATTGGGAAACTGGGCGCGCAAGGTGAGATGCATCTCCTGGGCGAAGGGGCGCACCAGCGCGACGCAGTTCACGTCGGCGGGCGTGAGCCGGGCCACTTCGAGCGCGCTCGTGATGGCGGCTTGCGGCAAAGCCCCGGCCGTCGGCTGGCGGGAAACCTTCCGTTCTTCGACGGCCGCGATCAGCTCGCCATCTTTCAGCACCGCGCACGCAGCGTCCTTATTGAGACCGCCCAGTCCGAGGATGGTCATTTGGATTTTTTCTCTATTTTGGCCCAGGTATCGCGCAGGGCCACCGTGCGGTTGAACACCAGCTTGTCGGGCGTGGTGTCCGGATCAACCGAGAAATAACCGAGGCGTTCGAATTGATACCGATCGCCGGGCTTCGCTTCCCGCAAGCTAGGCTCCAGCTTCGCCCCACTCAGCACTTCGAGCGACTTCGGATTCAGATTCGCCGTGAAGTCCTGACCTTCTTCCACTTGATTCGGATCTTCACGCGTGAACAGCGTGTCGTACAGGCGAACTTCGGCGTCCACCGCATGAGCGGCCGAGACCCAATGGATAGTGGATTTCACTTTTCGCCCGTCGGGAGCATTGCCACCGCGCGTGGCGGGATCGTAGGTGCAGTGAATCTCCGTCACCTGGCCGGTTGAGTCTTTCACCACACTGGTACAGGTGACGAAGTAGCCATAACGCAGCCGTACTTCGCGTCCCGGCGCGAGGCGGAAATACTGCTTGGGCGGATCCTCACGGAAATCCTCCTGCTCGATGTACAAAACGCGCGAAAACGGCACGGTGCGGCTGCCCATCCGGGCGTCTTCCGGATTGTTGACAGCCTCCATCAGTTCCACCTGGCCTTCCGGATAATTGTCGATCACCAGCCGCAGGGGCCGCAGCACCGCCATCACGCGCGCGGCGCGCTTGTTCAGGTCTTCACGGACGTAATACTCGAGCAGTCCGAGCTCGGTTGTGCCGTTGGTTTTCGACACTCCCACGCGTTTGCAGAAGTTCCGGATCGCTTCTGGCGTGTAGCCGCGCCGCCGCAAACCGGAAATAGTGGGCATGCGCGGATCGTCCCAGCCGCGCACCAGCTTGTTCTGCACCAGAGCTAGCAGTTTGCGCTTGCTCAACAGCGTGTAAGTAATGTTCAGCCGGTCGAATTCGATCTGTTGCGGATGATAGATCCCGAGCTGTTCCACGTACCAATCGTAGAGAGGCCGGTGATCCTCAAACTCCAGGGTGCAAATGGAATGCGTGATCCCTTCGATGGAGTCCGATTGGCCGTGCGCGAAATCGTACATCGGGTAAATGCACCATTGGCTGCCGGTGCGATGATGCTCGGCGTGCAGGATGCGATACATGATGGGATCGCGCAGGTTGAGGTTCGCGGCCGCCATGTCGATTTTGGCGCGCAGCGTGCGGGCGCCATCGGGAAATTCGCCGGCCTTCATGCGAGCGAACAGGTCCAGATTTTCCTCCACCGTTCGCCCGCGATACGGGCTCTGCTGGCCCGGCTCGGTGAGCGTGCCGCGCTGCTTGCGAACTTCCTCCGGCGACAAATCGCACACGTAGGCTTTGCCCGCCTTGATCAGCTGCACCGCCCAATCGTAGAGCTGTCCGAAATAATCGGAAGCGTAAAACAACCGGCCTTCCCAATCGCCACCCAGCCAATGGACGTCTTCAATGATCGAATCGACATACTCGGTCTCTTCCTTCGAGGGATTCGTGTCATCAAAACGCAGATTGCATTTGCCGCCGAATTCCTGGGCCAGCCCGAAGTTGATGCTGATGGATTTCGCGTGTCCTATATGCAGGTAGCCGTTCGGCTCTGGAGGGAAGCGCGTGTGCACGCGGCCCCCGTATTTATTGGTCTTCAAGTCGTCCAGGATGATCTCCCGGATGAAATTCGAAGGGCCGGTCTCGGCCGGAGTTTCCGCGCCGGTCTCAGCCTCATTCAGTGGATTCATGGTGTCTTTCATTGATTCAGAAGCATTAATTCAGAAACTCGATCGCGCGGCCGATTCGATGCAGCGAGGTTTCGCGCCCCAGCACTTCCAGTGTTTCAAATAAAGGAGGCGCATTCTTGCGCCCGCATACCGCCACGCGGATGGGCTGGAACATTTGCCCCGCCTTGATCTTCAGGCGCTCGGCTCCGGCTCTGAGGGCCGCTTCCAGGCCCGCATGGGTGAATATCGCTTCGGCGAGAATTTCGCGCGCCTGGAGTAATACCGTGAGCGCCAAAGTCTTGTCGCCCTTTTGCGGGATCAGCTCGGCGGGATCGTAGGGCGGCAGTTCGTCCAGGAAGAAGAAGTCCGCCATGCTGGCCACATCACGCAGGGTTTTGATGCGCTCTTGTAGCAGCGGAGCGATGCGCAGCATCTTGGCCGGGTCGGCCCGCAATCCGGCGGCGCACGCGAACGGCAGCATCTTGGCCGCAAGCTCTTCGATGGACAGCGTGCGGATCAGCTCGGCGTTCAGCCACATCGCTTTCGGGTCGATTGGATCTTCCTCGGTGAAATTCACCACCGCGTTGTGGCGATGAATCCCTTCGAACGAAAACGCGTCCATCAGTTCCTGACGTGTCAGTTGCTCGCGATTGTCTTTGGGCGACCATCCGAGCAGGCACAGGAAATTGATGTAGGCATGCGGGAGAAAGCCCGCGTCGCGATAGGTGAGCACGCTCACCACCGGCCCGTGTTTGCGCTTGGATAGCTTGGAACCGTCCGGCGCAATCAGCAGCGGCAGATGCGCGAACTGCGGAGGCTTGGCGCCCAGTGCCTCGAAAATCAGCACGTGCTTGAAGGTGTTGGTCAGATGATCCTGTCCGCGAATAATGTGGCTGATGCGTAAGTCCACATCGTCGGCACAGGACGCCATGTGGTAGGTGGGGACGCCGTTGCTGCGCAGCAGCGCGAAATCCTCGATGTCGGCCGCGAGCTTGGATTGGTCGCCATACACGGCATCCTGAAACTCCACCGCGTGCGAACCATCGCGAGGCACGCGAAACCGCAGCACAAACGGCTCGCCCGCATCGGCGCGGCGCTGGCTCTCTTCCGTCGTTAACTCTCGCATTCCGGGATTAAAGAGCCAAGCTTCGCCCGAGTGCTCTCTCTCATCGGCGGCGGAGGCGGGAACAAAATCTCGATAGGCGAGCCCCTTCTCGAAAATCGCCCAGGCCAGTTGGCGATGCAGTTCGCCGCGCTCGGATTGCGCGTATTGCTCGTCCCAATTCAGATCCAGCCACTTCAGGCCGTCGAAAATGGAGTCGAGCGACGCCTGCGTGTTGCGGTCGACGTCGGTGTCGTCGATGCGCAGGATCATCGTCCCGTGGTTACGGCGGGCATACAGCCAGTTGAAAATGAACGTCCTGGCGCTTCCAATGTGCAGATAGCCCGTCGGCGACGGGGCGAAACGGACACGCAGCATGAAATTTCAGGATACAGGAGCGGTGCTCCCACCCACCACTCGCTGGTAGAGTTCGACGAATTGCGGAATCGAGAGCTGTTCGGCGCGCCGCGCAGTTTCAGGGATCGCAACGAGAAGCGCGCGATCGTAGCTACCCGACAAATTGTTGCGAATTGTTTTGCGCTTGTGGCGGAAGCAGAGCCCTGCAAAGTGTAGAAACGCTTTCGGGTCCAGGGCAGGGAAGTCTGGGGGGGCGGGGGTCAAACGCACTACTGCGGAGTCTACTTTTGGCGGTGGGCGAAAGGCTCCGGCGGGTACGGTGAACAGCAGTTCGGGTGCGCTTAGAAGCTGCGTCTGTACGGTAAGGTAACCGTAATCGCGCGATCCCGGGCGCGCCGTCAGCCGCTCGGCCACTTCCTTTTGCACCAGAAACACCGCGCTTTTCAATTGCGCTCCAAGCCCCAGGGTTTTCTGGAGGATGGGCGATGTAATGTAATACGGCAGATTACCTGCCACTGTCGCCGCCCCCCACTGAGTAAGGTCAGCCTTCAGAACGTCCGCCTCGACCAGCGTGAGGCGCGGCTCATCGCGGAATTCGGCGCGCAGATACTGCACCAACACCGGATCGATCTCAATCGCGATCACGCGATCCGCCCGGGCCAGTAGATGCGAGGTTAGCGATCCGCGCCCCGGCCCGATCTCGATGACAGTGCCGCCCTTGTCCGGACAAGCGGCCACGGCGATTCGCTCCAGAATCGACTGCCGCACCAAGAAATGCTGCCCAAGTCGTCGTCCCAACAGACTATCTTAGGCTACTGATTATGGCTGTCCGTTACGGCGTAGGAAAAGAGTGGCGAATAGGGGGGAAGCGTGAAGGGTGTCGGCGGTGGAACACATTCCCCGCGAAGGGTCCCGCGCCTGCCGGACATCAAACATTCGTCGACAAACCTGGCCATCCCGAAGCTCCGCACGTGCATCCCAAAGGCGACCAATGGGTTGGGCACGAAAGCGGCCACAACGACCCGCGCTATCACCTGGATCATCCTTTTGAGCACGGGCATTTCACTGGGGCATCGGGAAAGGCCACGTATGGAGACTGGCCGGCGGCGCTCCCAGCCGGTTCTGGTTTGGCGGCTTCTACTTCAGCGTACTTGGCTACAACGTTCGCCTCGGAACCTACGTTCACGTGGAGTTTCTGGGCAACAGCTAGCCGATTGCCCGTCGCACAATTGCGTTCAAGTGCAGCCGCGCGGCATCGATGTGCGGGAAATCGGTGTTGCTCTCGTCGAACAGCAGCGCAAGGTCCGTTCCGGCCAGGATTATCGATTCGACACCATCGCGGGCGATCAACGTGTGCGCCAGGCGGGTGAGTCCCTCGCGCTGCGCGGCCGATCCGGCGCCCGCGTCCACCACTTGGAAGTAGGTGGTGTGAATGTAATCGATTTCGGGCGGCTGTGGCGTGACCACTTCGATATCGGTCAATTGTCCAAAGAGTTGGGATTCAATCGCGTAACGCGTTCCAAACAAAGCTACGCGAGGTGAGCCGCGCTCCTTGACCTCAAGCCGAAGCTCGGCAATTAGGTTGACGATCGGCAATGGCGATAGTTCGATCAGCTCGGCGATTGCGATATGCGGCGCCACGGCGGGAACGACGGCGAAGTCAGCGCCCGCAGCCTTCAAGTGCGCGATCAAGCCCGCGAGATAGGAAGCAAGGCTTGGTTTGTCGCCGGCCGCAACCGCGGAACGCACACGATCCATATCCCCGTGAACCATTGCCAGATTCAAGACGCGCCCCCGAGCGGCGTGTGCTTTCGCCAATTCCTGGTAATAGTAGACCGAGGCGCCGACGCCGAGCCCGCCAATCAAACCAATGCAGAGTCCGATAGGAGCGTCGCTCATCCGAGTTTCCTCCTTCGCCCTGATGATAAACTCTCGGGGAGGCGGAAGATGAACATTTCACGAATTTTCGGGTTTGGTTTATTAGTGGCGGTCATGCTTGGGCCAGCAATGACATACGCGGGGGAGCACCCCGCAAACAAGTCGCTCGCCGCGCGCGTACAGCGGCTGGAAGACGAAGAAGAGATTCGGATGCTGCTAGTAGATTATGGGCGGTCGCTCGATGCGCGGGATTTCGTCAAGTATGCCAGCCTGTTCGCCAAGGACGGGGAATGGTCGGGCGGTTTTGGAACGGCGAAGGGACCGGCGGCGATCAAAGCCATGATGGACAAGGAGATCGGGTCAACTCCGGCGCCGCGCCCGAACTCGACCTATCATATGCTGACCAATTTTGCGATTGACGTGCATGGCGATACGGGGACGGTATGGTCGCGGTGGGCCTTTGTGGTGACCACCAAGGAGAACACGCCCTCGATTTTGTACGGCGGGCACTACGACGACATCGTCGTGCGTGAGGACGGACACTGGAAGTTCAAGAAGCGCGTGGCATCGAACGACATCCCGCACTTGGACAACCCGCCGGCCAAGTAGACTAAAAAGGGAAGTTTAGGCGAACACGTCGTACAGCGAATTCGGCGTGGTTGTGGAAGGGGTGGCGGCGAAGAGCGACGTCACTTCCTGGGTTTGCATATTGCCTTGGTAGGCTGCCAATTGATCGGCGAGCGAGGAACCGGGGTCGAGCGAAGATCCGGAGGCGGATGAGGTAGCGCTGGAGCCGACGGACGCCAAAGCCGAAAAGAGCGAATCGGTGGACGAACTGGACGTGTTGGAGATTCCGAAGAGGGCGTCGGTGGCTTGTAGTTGTAGGGCCTGATCGGAGATCTCGGCAATGTCGCTGGCGGGGGCGTTTTCCAGCGCCGTTTGCAAAGCCGGCGATGACAGAGTCGAGAGCAGAGGCGAGTTCTCGTTCGTCAGAGTCTGGAGCAGGTCTGAAAGACCGTTGTTGGTAGAGGCAACTGATCCCATAAATGCCTTCATTATTAAGATCGGTGCTGACTAAGATTCCTTTAGTAAATTATTGAAAAAGGCCAACGCCCGGCCGCCTTATGCGCGCGGCTGGACAAAAGCTTGCAAGTCCTTGATTCCGATCCACAAGCATCTGTAACAGATCCCTTGCGCCGCCCCGACAAACTTAAGTAATAGTTCGTTTCGTATCACCAAGCCCATTCCACCCATCACCCCCTTACTGCAACCTGAAAGGGCTGGCGCACTATGCAGCTAGCCGACAAAATCCGTTGCCGTCTTAATGCGGCTTGAATCGAGGAGCAGGATGAAATTATCGAACTTTAGTGTGATGGCGGGCCTCCTGGGCCTGATGTGCGCCCTGCCGGCGATGGCCGACGTCTCGGACACAATCCCCAGCGTATGTGACGCCACCCTGGGCAATCTGGTGGCAAATTGTGGATTTGAAACTGGCGACTTTTCGGACTGGGTGGTCACCGTGGCGGCCCAGGGAACCGACATCGGCATCATCAAATACGACGTCAATTCCGGGACATTTGCCGCCAGGTTTGGGGCTCTGGGCAGCGAGAACGACTATATCGATCAGTTCTTGCCCACCATCCCGGGGCACTCCTACAAGGTGAGCTTCTATATGGACGCGAGCCGTTTGAATCAAGGCGGCCAATTTCTAATGAATTGGAACGGAACCAACGTCTTGTCGGTGTTCGGCCAGCATGGCAGCGGATACCAGTTGTACTCTTTCATATTGACCGCAACCTCCAATAACACCGACCTTCAGTTCGGTGGGCAGAGCGCACCGGCGTTCTACTACTTGGACGATGTCATGGTGGTGGACACCGTGGCCAACGCGGCAAACCTGCGCGCCTGGGGAGATAACTCCGCCGGCGAACTCGGAAACAATACAAACTCCGCCAGCACCCTGCCGGTCACGGTGAGCGGGCTGGCTGGCATCGTGACGATGGCCGGCGGCTTCGATCACACCCTGGCGCTCGCGAGCGCCGGAACGGTGTGGGCGTGGGGCGATAATACGTACGGCGAACTCGGAAATGGAACCAATATCAACAGCGGGATTCCGGTGTTGGTGAGCGGCTTTCAAGGCGCCGTCGCGGTGGCCAGCGGCGGGAATCACAGCCTGGCATTGACCAGCGACGGAAGCGTGTGGGCCTGGGGCGCCAATACATTCGGTGAGCTCGGCAACGGGACCAACGGCAGTATTAACGTGCCGGTGAAGGTGAGCGGCTTGTCCAGCGTTGTCGCGATAGCGGGAGGCGGTTACCCGCTGGGAGCCGGCGACAGTAGCCTGGCGCTCAAGAGCGATGGAACGGTGTGGGCTTGGGGCGACAACCAATATGGCCAACTCGGCAACGGCAGCAATAGCAACAGCAACGTCCCGGTGCAAGTGAGCGGAGTGGCGGGCGCGGTAGCGCTTGCGTCCGGCGCTTATCATAGCCTGGCTCTCATGAGCGATGGAACCGTTTGGGCCTGGGGCGACAATCAATACGGCGAACTCGGCAACGGCAGCAATACCAACAGCAACGTGCCGGTGCAGGTAAGCGGATTAACCGGCGTGGTGGCAATTGCCGGCGGCTTCTATCATAGTTTGGCGCTCACCAGCAATGGCACCGTGTGGGCCTGGGGTAACAATTCCACCGGTGAACTCGGCAACGGCAGCAATGTAAGCAGCAACGTTCCGGTGCAGGTGAGCGGTCTGACGGGCATCGTCGCGATCGCCGCCAACGGAACGACCAGCATGGCATTGAGCGCCAGCGGAGCGGTTTCGGCTTGGGGCGACAACCAATATGGCCAGCTCGGCAATGGCACCCAGATCCCCAGCAACGTGCCGGTGGGCGTTACCGATGTGACCGGCGCCGTTGCGATTTCGGCGGGTTCTTATCACAGCCTGGCAGCGTTGGCCGGCAGCGTTCCCACCATGGTGGTGAGCCCGGCCAGCCTCAGCTTCACATCCGATTCGCAGCAGACCATCACGATCACCAATGGAGGAGTTGGGCCATTGAGAATCGGCAGCATCGCGGTGGTGGGTGCGAACTCGGGCGACTACGGAATTTCGGGATCCTGTTCCAACGCTACGGTGGCTCCGGCCGCCACTTGCACACTTACGGTGGCCTTCGCCGCCACGGCGGCGGGCAACCGCACTGCCGCCATTCTGGTTATGGCGAACGCGCCTGGTTCTCCGCTGCTGATTCCGCTGAGCGGAACTGGCGTGGTGCAGACCGTAGCTGCCTCGCCGTCCATCAGCACAGTAATGAGCGCCTCGGCCTTCGGCGGATTCTCGGCCGTCGCGCCTGGCACCTGGGTGGAGATCTACGGATCGAATCTGGCTCCGGATACCCGCGCGTGGAGTGAAGCCGATTTCACTGGAAACACCGCGCCAACCACGCTGGATGGCGTCCAGGTGACTATCGGAGGGCAAAACGCTTTCGTCGATTACGTTTCGTCGAACCCCGGCCAGGTGAATGTGCTGTTGCCGTCTAATATTTCTATCGGTGGTCCGCTGCAACTGGTGGTCAGCAATGGCAGCCTGAACAGCGCCCCGGTGAACGTAACCGTGAACGCCACGCAACCGGGCCTGCTGGCTCCGGCGACTTTCCAAGTGGGAGGCAATCAGTACGTGGTAGCCGTGCTGCCGGATGGGACTTATGCGATGCCCACCGGAGCGGTAGCGGGAGTGAATTCTCGTCCGGCCCAGGTCGGCGAAACGGTCACCCTGTATGGTATCGGTTTTGGTTCGGTCACCCCGGCTGTCCAGGCGGGGCAGATCGCAACCCAGCAAAATCAGCTCACGCTGCCTGTGCAGTTCTCGTTCGGACAGACGGCGGCGAACCTGACCTACTACGGCCTGGCGCCGAACATGGTGGGCCTGTATCAGTTCAACATGGTGGTTCCGAGCGTGCCGACCAGCGACCTGGTGCCCCTGACCTTTAACTTGGGCAAAACAGCGGGAACGCAGCAGCTCTATATCTCGGTGCAGCAGTAAGACAGTAAGAGAGAACGACGACTTAAACTCGGCGTTCAGCGGGGGCCAGATGTTAGCCTCCGTTGAACGCCGATATTTTTTATGCCGATGCTTTTTATGAATTGAAGAATGCGAGAAGATCGGCGTTGACCTGGTCTTTGTGAGTGGAGCACAAACCGTGCGGGGCGCCTGGATACACCTTTAGCACGGAGCCTTTCACAATTGTGGAGGCGCGAATGGCTGAATCGCGGATGGGCACCATTTGGTCGTCGTCGCCGTGGATGATGAGCGTCGGGACGTCGAATTTCCTGAGATCCTCGGTGAGATCGGTCTCTGAGAAAGCTTTGATGCAGTCAAAGGCGGCGTTGAAACCGCACTGCATGCCCTGTCGCCAGAAGGAATCGCGCAGCCCTTCGGAGACCTTCGCGCCTTCCCGGTTCGCGCCATAAAACGGCGCGCTGAGGTCTTTGAAGAACTGCGACCGGTCCGCCAGGACACCGGCGCGGATGCCGTCGAAAGCCTCCATGGGCAGGCCACCGGGATTTGCGTCTGTCTTCACCATCAGCGGAGGCACGGCGCCGATCAGCACTGCCTTGGCGACGCGTTTGGTGCCGTGGCGTCCGATATAGCGCGCTACTTCGCCGCCGCCCATGGAGTGTCCGACATGGATTGCTTTCGTCAGATCCAGCTTTTCGGTGAGGGCCGCCAGATCGTCGGCGTAAGTGTCCATATCGTTGCCGCTCCAAGGCTGGCTGGATCGGCCGTGGCCGCGGCGATAGTGAGCGATCGAGCGGAATCCACGCGAGGCGAGAAACAGCATCTGATCTTCGAATGCGTCGGACGATAGCGGCCAGCCGTGGCTGAAGACTACGGGCTGTCCTTGGCCCCAATCCTTGTAGTAAAGTTCGGTGCCGTCTTGGGTGGTGAAGGTCGCCATGTCTCCACCATAGCGTAGCTACTCCGGTAAGGAATCGTCGCCCAGATCGTTGGTGCGGTTTTCGAATTTGGTGAATTCCTTGAGGAATACTAGGTTCACGCGGCCCGTGGGACCGTTGCGTTGTTTGGCGAGGAGCAACTCGGCCATGCCGCGCAGGTCCTCGCGATCGGGCTTGTAAACCTCTTCGCGGAAGATGAAGGAAACCAGATCGGCATCCTGCTCGATGGAGCCGGATTCGCGAAGATCGCTCAATTGCGGGCGATGATCGCCGGGGCGCGTTTCCGGTGCGCGGCTCAATTGCGAGAGCACCAGCATCGGGACTTTCAGTTCTTTCGCGAGCAGCTTCAGCCCGCGCGAAATGGTGCTGATTTCCTGGTTGCGATTTTCGAAGCGGCCGCGGCCGCTCATCAATTGCAGATAGTCGACGACTACCAGCGCCAGGCCGTGCTCGCTCTTCAAGCGGCGGAGTTTCGCGTGGATGTCCATGAGATGCGTGCCGGATGTGTCGTCGATGAATAGCGGGGCCTGCACCAGATCGGACGCAGTGCGCGCCAGACGCCGGCGCTCGTCTTGATTCAGGTAGCCGGCGCGGAACTTCTGCTGATCCACGCGAGCGCCCGCGCAAATCATACGAGTGAGCAGCGATTCGCGCGACATTTCGAGCGAAAAGACCGCGACGGTCTGTTTCTTTTCCGGGAACATCGCCACGTGCTGCGCGATGTTTAACGCGAGCGCCGTCTTGCCCATGGATGGCCGCGCGGCCAGTATTACCAGCTCGCCTTCATGCAATCCGCCGGTCATTTCATCCAGTTTCAGGAAGCCGGTGCTCAGTCCCTTGATGCGCTTGCTGGGATCGAGAAAGGCGTTGATGCCGCCGTCGAACTCATCCAGAATTTGCCGGGGATTCACCAGCGCGTCGGCGGCGCGCGAGTCGCCCAGCTTGAGCAGACTCTCTTCGGCGCTGGCCAGGATCTGGTCGGGTTCTTCTTCGCCGATAATGCAGCGGTCGATCAGGTTGCGCGAGGTGAAGATGATGCGGCGCAGGATGGCTTTGTCTTTGACGATGCCGACGTAGCTCTCCAGATTCGCGAGCGTGGGCAGGCCTTCGTCGAGCGAGACCAGGTAGGTGATGCCATCCACCGATTCGAGCTGGTTCTGCTTCATCAGCTCGTTGGCGACGGTGACGCGATCGATGCGGTCGCCGCGCGCGTAGAGCTCGCCCATGCGGAGGAAGATGCGGCGGTGCTTCTCCAGGCTGAAGTCGTCGGCTTCGAGCGCGCCGGCTACCTGGATGTAGAGGGCGTCGTCCATGAGGATGGCGCCCAGGACGAAGCGTTCGGCGTCGAGATTTGCGGGGAGTCCACGTTCGAGTGCGATGTCAGGGGAAGATGCTGCCATGAGCCAACCGTTCTACATTAGCGGCGTGCCGCGCCAGGCGAAAGCCATTTATTTGCGCCGTGTGCTGAGCGAGATAGGCTGTGGATCATCCGGTGGAAAAGTTCGTGCTTGCTTAGTCCATGCAAGTGGTTCCCTAGCACTGCGTTGGAGGGGATATCCGAGGGATGGCACAGGTTTTCCACAGGAGAACAATTCAGTGTCTGATTGTTTTATAGCATGAACGAGTGATATCATGCGTACGAAGTCGTGTTTCAGTTGGACAAGCTCCGGTTCGATTGCCTAACGGACGCCCTCGAGTACCTCCATGGCCAATATGCGCCACGATACAGCGAACATGTTTGGAGTCGAGTCGCCGCCGCCGTAGGAAATCCCGGAGGGCTAAAGCGAAAAGCGGCTGCGGCTTAATCCCAGGCGACGTGCCGTCTCGTCCGCCTCTCGCAGTATTCCGTCATCGATCGAGATAGCTGTCTTCACGCCTCTTATTTTAATGAACCTCCGAAATGCGAAAATAAAATATGCGTCGATCCACAGCCTCGGGCCTGCGCATCACGCCGGCTGTCGCGGCCTTCTACAATTACCGAATCCATCCTCCGTCCGTTGACGCTGAGTTGAGCGTTTACGCGAAGGGCGCGCCGCCACGGCGGGATTTCACGGATTTTCAAAGCCGTAAGCAGCAGCACGAAAAAGACGAGCCTGCACCCGACGCCCAATCCGGCCGATAGGTACAGTAGCTATGCTACGTGTTCGCGCGGCGCTCAGTTTCGCCGTTCTCCTCGCGCCGGTGGTCGCGAATTGCCAGTCCGACCCCGCGCTATGGCGCTTCGTTCATCCCGACGCCAAGGCTGTGATCGGCATTGATTGGGGGCGCATCCGGCAGTCGCCGGCGGGCGCCATGATCCGTGATAAATGGCTCTCTGCGGAGGCCATGCCGGGCAATCCGGCCGTGGAACTGCTGGACGATGTCGATCGCATTTTGATTTCGTCGCCGGGCAAGAATTCGTCCGACGATTCGGCCGAGTCGCCTATCCTGATCGCAATCCACGGCAAGTTCGACGCGGCCCAGGTGCGACGGGTCTTCGCTCGCTCTGGCGCGAAGCCGCAATCGTATAATTCCTTCCAGGTTTATCGGCCGCAGAGCCGAAATCGGCAGGGTAACGACGCCAAGGACTCGGCGTGGGTTTTATTCGATGCCGAAACTATTCTCTATGGAGACGCACCATCGGTCTTCGCCGCGCTCAACCGCAACGAATTTGCGTCGGCTGCGCCGCAGTCTCCCGCGCCCGGTTCCCTGCTAGCGCGCGCGGCTGCCATGGACCCTGGCTACGATCTGTGGGTCTTTATGGACGCAATGGAGATCGCGTCGAACGACGAGGTTGCGACCCTTTTCCGGGGAGACGATTGGGCGTCGGAGGCGCAGACCTTCGAGGTGGGGGCCAACCTGCGCAGCGGCCTTGCCGCGGATATTACCATTCGCTTCTCTTCGGACGAAGCGGCCAAGCGCGTGACCGCCGGACTGACACACATGAGCGCCGGCGCGCAAATGCAGGGTATCGCGAAGAAGCTGAAGTTCACTTTGGATGGATCGGCCACCAAGATTGCATTGCGCCTCACTGAGCAGGAACTGGAGGCAAGCGTAGAGGCTTTTGCCGCGGGTCAAAAGGCGTCCACGCAGTTGGCCGCAAATCCGGCGCCCGTTGCAAATTCAACGCCGCGGCCCGCACCGGCTCCCGCTAAACCCTCGGTCATTCGTATCGAGGGACTGGACGAAGGTACGCGCGAGATTCCTTATCCAGACCCTCCGCGTTGATGCCGGTTACGTTAGTATCGGTGATATGGCCAAAGGTAAACGCCAGTTGGTGGAAGTGCGCTGCCCCTGCTGTCAGGCGACGCTGCAAGTGGACCCCGAGCTCAAAGCGGTAATCAGTTTCGAGGAACACAAGAAACCGCCCAGCATCGAGGACATTGGCGCGGCCGTTCAAAAAATGAAGGGCGAAGAGGCGCGGCGCGATGAGGTGTTCCAAAAGTCGTTCGAGCAGCACAAGGGCCACCAGAAGGTGCTGGAACGGAAATTCGACGAACTTCTAAGGCAGGCTAAGGAGAACCCCGATGCTCCCAAGCCCAAGAATCCGTTCGATTTCGATTAGACCCGAGTTAGAACGAGGGCCCGGAGTGTACTAGAGAAAAACACTACGCCGGCTAAGGTAAGATGCGCGGCCCCCTTACCGTAAGTCCCTGTGGCTTCAATCCCCTGTTGGCTGCATACTAGCCTTATTAGGAACGGTGCATAACAAATGAGAAAACGACTGTTAGTAGCTTCGGTTTTTGCCATCGCGGGTCTTGCGGTGGCGATCCCGCTCGGAGACCACTTTGGATACGGGACTGTTCAGTCCATGATCGGCGGCGCTGCCGGTGGAGCGTTCCTCGGCTACGTCGTCAGCATTTTCCTGGACATCTTCCTCACTACGACTACCGCTACCAGCGAAATCGAGAACTGACTCCCGCCAGGCGCGCGCTCGCGGCGTGTCTTTGGCCTCCTGCTCTTGGGGCCTCCTGCTCTTGCGGCCTCCTGCTCTTGCGGCCTCCTGCTCCGCTATCGGAGAATCCCCGACCCATGAAATCGGACGACCTCCGATTGTAAGGCTGTGCTCCCTCTGGCTTAATAAGGACGGTGCGACGGCTGGGCCTCTCGCATAGAGGCGCAAACCGCCGGCCCCCACGAAGATCCGGGAAAGGAGCACCTTATCATGGCGGAAGCAACACCCTACGGGCGTGTTACGCAAAGACCCTCGCCGGTTCCAGAAATTCACATCCTTTGGATGACTTCGGGCCTGGGCTGCGACGGAGACTCGGTTTCCATCACGGCGGCTACTCAACCCAGTATTGAAGACGTGGTCATGTCGGCCATTCCTGGCCTGCCGAAGGTTCACGTCCACAATCCTGTGCTGGCATACGAAACCGGCTCGGACTTTTTGAAGTACTGGCACATGGCGGCGGAAGGAAAACTGGAACCCTTCGTGCTGGTGGTGGAAGGATCCATCCCGAACGAAAAAATCAAGAGTGAAGGTTACTGGGCCGCGTTGGGCACCGATGCAAAAACGGGCCAGCCCATCACGACCAATGAATGGATCGACCGTTTAGCGCCCAAGGCGATCGCAGTGGTGGGAGCTGGAACCTGCGCCACGTATGGCGGAATCCATGCGATGGCTGGGAATCCCACGGGCTGCATGGGCCTGGCCGACTACCTGGGCTGGGACTGGAAATCGAAGGCCGGTCTTCCTATCGTGAACGTTCCCGGCTGCCCGGTGCAGCCCGACAACTTCATGGAGACCCTGCTGTATCTTCTTTATCAGGTTGCGGGGCTCGCGCCGATGATCCCGCTTGACGATCAACTGCGGCCCACCTGGCTGTTCGGCAAAACGGTGCACGAAGGTTGCGATCGCGCCGGCTATTACGAGCAAGGCGACTTCGCCGAGGAATACGGCTCGCCGAAGTGCATTGTGCGGCTCGGCTGCTGGGGACCGGTGGTCAATTGCAACGTGCCCAAGCGCGGATGGATGGCGGGAATCGGCGGCTGTCCTAATGTTGGCGGAATCTGTATCGGCTGCACTATGCCGGGCTTTCCCGACAAATTCATGCCCTTCATGGATGAGCCGCCGGGCGCAAAAGTATCCTCGAATTCCATCACCGTCTATGGGCGCGCCATCACGGCGTTGCGTTCATTCACCAATCACACCGTCAACAAGGAACCCAAGTGGCGGCATCCAGGAACAGAACTGACCACCGGGTATCATCCGAGATCTTACTGAGGAAATCTTCATGGCAACCATAACCGATCAATCTTCCCAAACTGCCGTCCCGAGGAAAAACCTGGTCGAGATGAACTGGGATCCCATCACCCGCATCGTCGGGAGTCTAGGGATCTTCACCAAGATCGATTTCGACAATCGCCAGGTGGCCGAGTGCCATAGCACGTCATCCATCTTCCGCGGCTATAGCATCTTCATGAAGGGCAAAGATCCGCGGGATGCCCACTTCATCACTAGCCGTATTTGCGGCATCTGCGGCGACAATCACGCCACCTGCGCCACCTACGCGCAGAATATGGCGTTTGGAATCCGGCCGCCCGAGATCGCGGAGTGGATCGTCAACCTGGGCGAGGCCGCCGATTACATGTTCGATCACAACATTTTCCAAGACAACCTGGTAGGTGTCGACTTCTGCGAGCAGATGGTGAAGGAAACCAATCCCGGCGTTTGGGCCAAAGCGCAGAAAACCGCCGCGAACCATTCCAACTTGCATGGGTACCGGAATGTTTCCGATATCATGACGGCGCTGAATCCGTTTAGTGGATCGTTCTATCGGGAAGCGCTGCAGATGAGCCGGATGACGCGCGAAATGTTTTGCCTGATGGAAGGCCGGCACGTGCATCCTTCGACGCTTTATCCGGGCGGCGTGGGAACTGTTCCCACCGTGCAGTTGTTCACCGATTATCTGGTTCGCCTGATGAAGTACGTGGAGTTCATGAAGAAGGTGGTTCCGCTCCACGACGACCTCTTCGACTTCTTCTATGACGCCCTGCCCGGCTACGAAAAAGTGGGCCAGCGCCGCATTCTGCTGGGCTGCTGGGGCTCGTTCAACGATCCCAGCTCGTGCGACTACACCTACAAAAACATGTCGCAATGGGGCAAGAAAATGTTCGTCACCCCAGGCGTGGTGGTGGACGGCAAGGCCGTTACGCACGACTTGGTGGACATCAATCTGAACATGCGCATTTTGCTCGGCAGTTCGTATTATGACGACTGGGAGCACGCCGAGACGTTCGTGAAACAGGATCCGCTAGGCAATCCCGTGGATCAGCACCACCCCTGGAATCAAACCACGATCCCACGTCCGCAGCGGCGCGATTTCAAGCATAACTACACCTGGGTGATGTCGCCGCGCTGGTATGACAAGCGCACCGGCGATCATCTCGCTCTGGATACCGGGGGTGGACCCATCGCTCGCTTCTGGTCGACCGCGCTGGCCGGAATGGTGGACTTCGGATACGTGAAAGCCACGGGGCACAGCGTGAAGATTTATCTGCCGAAGACCGCGTCGCTTCCGGAAGTGGAATTCGAATGGAAGATTCCGAAGTGGAGCAACGCGATTGAACGGGATCGCGCGCGCACTTATTTCCAGGCCTACGCCGCCGCCGCGGCGCTGCATTTCGTCGAAAAAGCCATGAAGGAGCTGCACGCCGGCAGGACCAAAACGTGGACCGACTTCAAGGTGCCCGAGGATGCGATCAGCTGCGGGTTCCATGAAGCTGTGCGCGGCGTGCTCTCGCATCACGTAGTGATTCGCGATGGCAAGATTGCGAATTATCATCCGTATCCGCCTACTCCGTGGAACGCCAATCCGCGCGACATCTACGGCACGCCGGGTCCTTATGAAGACGCGGTGCAGAATACACCGATCTTCGAAGAGAACGGCCCGGAGAATTTCAAGGGCATCGATATCATGCGCGCGGTGCGCAGCTTCGATCCTTGTCTGCCGTGTGGAGTTCACATGTATCTTGGCAACGGTAAGCTTCTGGAGACGCATCATTCCCCCCTGTTTGGGGCGCACTCCTAATGCAAGATCGATCGTTTCAAGAGCGGATCGGGCGCATCGAAACGCTGGTCCAGCAATTGGAGGCGGTGTCCGATCCGGCGGTGAAAGCGGCGGTGAAAGAGCTAATCGCATCCGTGATGGACCTGAACGCGGCCGGTTTCGAGCGGGTGGTGGAAGTGGCCGCGCGCTACGGCGATGCCGGATCGCGACTGATGGAGGGCCTGATCCGCGACGAAGCGGTATCGAGTCTCCTGATCCTGTACGACCTGCATCCGCAGGATTTCGAGACTCGCGTGCGGGGCGCCGTTAAAAATTTGGAGGGCGTGAAGCTGGTCTCTATCGATGAGGGTCGCGTTGTATTACGTATGGAGCCGCACGCGCGCTCGGAACCCGTGATAAGGCAAGCAGTCTATACCGCCGCACCGGATTTGGCGGATCTGACCATCGAAGGCACCGCTCAACATGGCTTCGTTCCGCTTGAGGCGCTCAGCGGGGCTCGTGCATGAATTCAGTCGCGGCCTTTCAGACGCTGCGACGTCTGGTTCCTCAGGCGGATCAGGCGGAGCATTGCGGGCTCTGCCATCAGGCGTTGTCACTCCAGCATGATCATTTAATCGACCCGCGCACGCGCCGCCTGGTGTGCTCCTGTCAGGCTTGCGCGATTCTTTTTAACAATCCCGCCGCCCAATACAAACGAGTTCCGAAGCGAGTCCGGTTTCTGCCGGACTGCAACTTTAGCGATGCTGAGTGGGACGCGATGATGATTCCCATCGGCATCGCTTTTTTTGTGAAGGAAGGCGAGGGCAACCAAATTACCGCCTATTATCCCAGTCCGGCCGGCCCGGTGGAATCGTTGTTGTCGCTGGATGTCGGGCATCCTGCCTTTGATCGCTTGGAAACCGACACGGAAGCCTTGTTGGTGAATCGTGCGGCCCATGAGTCCTTCGTGCTCCCGATTGATGAATGCTATCGGCTGGTGGGACTGATGCGGGCGCATTGGAAAGGCCTGTCGGGCGGCGCTGAAGTGTGGAAGAGGATTCAGCTATTTTTTGACGAAATGAAGAATCGTGCCTGATCTTCAATTCAAAATCGAATCCGCCGAAAGCGTCCCTTTTGCGGCCGTACCGATGATTGCGTTTCGGCTGCGCGTGGAAAACAGCGCACCGGCAGAGATGATTCACTCCATCGCCTTGCATGCGCAAATTCAGATTGAGAGGCCCAAGCGCCGCTATTCGGCGGCTGAGCAGGAGCGCCTGCTCGATCTTTTTGGCGAGCCTGGCCGCTGGGGCCAGACACTACGCCCCATGCTCTGGACGCACGCCGACGTCACCGTGCCCGCGTTTTCGGATTCGATCGCCGTCGATCTGCCTGTTCCTTGCTCGTTCGATTTCAACCTGGCTGCGACGAAATATTTTTACGGCCTGTCCGGCGGCGACATTCCGTTGATTTTCTTGTTCAGCGGAAGCTGCTTTTGTGCCGGCGCGGCGGGCAATCTGGAAGTGGCGCGCATTCCGTGGAGCAAGGAAGCACGCTTCCGGCTCCCGGCTGAGGTGTGGCACGAAACGATGGCCAGCTACTATCCCAATTCGGCGTGGCTGCGGGTGCGCCAGGATGTGTTCGACCGATTGCATCAATACAAGATGCAATCTGGCCTTGCGACCTGGGAAGAAGCGCTGGAGAGCTTGCTGGAGCCGGTAAACGCATGACCACGGTGGAACAGATCGCGGACGCCATTATGTACGAGGGCTACATCCTCTATCCGTATCGCGCCTCCGCGCTCAAAAACGGCCAGCGCTGGAACTTCGGCGTGCTTTATCCGCCGGCATATGCGGCCGTGCAGCGAGGCTCGGATGCATCCAGCATGCAGTGCGAATGCCTAGGGCGTTTGGGCGAGAATCTCAGCGTTACGATTCGATTCCTGCAGCTTGTGACGCGCGACAACTGGCAGGAAGCCGTGGCGCGCGAGGTGAAAGCGGATGCGCCGGGCACGCACTCGTTCCTTTTTCCGGCGCGCGAGGATCGAGACGACAGCGGAGTGATCCGAGGGCAGGAACAGGTGGAGGGAACCATCGATGTCGGCGTGCGGGAAGCGCAAGACGGATGGTCGCGCATTTCGGTGCGCATCTCCAATTCGGGAACCGTTGATGTACCTCAGACTGATGCCGCCGCATGGTCCGCGAGAGAGGTGGCGCTGCGCCGGTCTTTGGTTTCCACCCACGCGATTTTGCGCGTTCCGGGTGGGGAATTCGCTTCCTTGCTCGATCCGCCGGAGGAAGTGCGGCAGTTGTCGGCCGAGTGTTCGAACACCGGATTATGGCCGGTTTTGGCCGGCGATACCACGCGGCGCGACACGATGCTCGCTTCTCCGATCATTCTCTACGACTATCCGCAAATCGCGCCCGAGAGCGCCGGCGCTCTTTTCGATGGCACCGAGATTGACGAAATTCTCTCGCTGCGCATTCTGACCCTCACCGAGGACGAGAAGCGCGAGATGCGCGAAACCGATCCGCAGGCTCGCCGTCTTTTGGAACGTACTGAGGCGCTGGATCCGGAACAATGGCTGCAATTGCACGGCGTCATGCGCGATCCGCGTGGCCTGGAGAAGGGCCGATGAATGAACTAGAGTGGCAGTTGCTCGAAGACAAGGCGGCCTTGGATTCCATTCGTCTATCGGATGAAACCCAGTTACGCACAGGCGATCGCGTTCGCTTGCGTCCCCGGCCCGGCGGCGACGTGATGGACCTCGCGCTCGACGGCAAGATCGCGGCGATTGAATCCATTGAGCAGGACTACGAGGGCTCTGTTCACTTGGGCGTGGTGCTGGATGACGATCCGGGTTCCGATATCGGCCACATGCGGCAACCCGGGCACCGGTTCTTCTTTCGAATCGAAGAAGTGGAGGCGCTCGCCGGCGCGGGAAGTGGTCCCGCGGCAGCGCGAATTTTAGTGGCCGGAATCGGCAACGTGTTTTTCGGCGACGATGGCTTCGGCGTGGAGGTTGCTGGTCGCCTCAACAGCCGACAGCTTCCCGCCGGTATTCAAGTGATCGACTTCGGGATTCGTAGTTATGATCTGGCTTATGCACTCACCAGCGGGCGGTACGACGCCGCGATCCTGGTGGATGCTACCAGCCGTGGAGGCGCGGCGGGCGACATCTACGTTTTGTCGCCGCTATTAACCCAGGAACAGGATCAATCCTCGGCGCCTGCTCCAGCCAATGCTCACGCTATGAATCCCGACACAGTTCTGCGTATGGCGCGAGTCTTCGGCCAGCTCCCCGGCCAGTTGCTGGTGGTGGCGTGCGAGCCGGAAACATTGGGCGGCGAAGAAGGCCGGCTTGGACTGAGTGAAACGGTGAATGCCGCCGTGGATCGGGCGGTGTCGATAGTGGAATCGCTAGCAATAAGAATTTCCAGCGGAGAAAAGATCAAGGAGATGACCGAATGCAATTGAGCCACAGTTTAGAAAATCAAGACGACACCCGCGACACGCTGATGTTACTCAGCGGGACGGCGCTCGTCATCTTTGGCGCGGGATTGATCCTAAGCACCCCGGTTGTCCGCAAATTATTGGGCGGCGTCGGCTTCGGAAATCTCCTGCAAGCCGCGGCGCCCGATCTCCAGCGCTACTTGAAGCTGAAGGCGATGTGACCACCCCGAATCCTACCGCAGCTACCTCCGCCACGGCGGTTTATGTCCTTGATCCGGGCGTAAGCCGATTCACTGCCCGGGCGGTTGCCACCGGTCTGCTCGCTTCGTTGGGCCATAACCCTTCGTTCGCGGTCCGAAAGTTCGCCGGCGAGGCGACGTTTGCGCCCGACGCGCCCGAACAAGCTTCGGTGCGAATCGTGGTACAAGCGGGATCTCTCGAATTGCTGGATCAGGTGAGCGACAAAGATCGCCGCGAGATCGAACGCACCATGCGCGATGAGGTGCTCCAGACATCCAGATTTCCCGAAATCGTGTTCGAAGCGTCGAATCCCGGCATGTCGAAAGGCGGCGAGGGGTTTTATTCGGCCAACATTACGGGGAAAATGACGATTCATGGCGTAACGCAATCGCAGCAGATCACCGCTCAAGTTTCGGTGAACGATGCGGAGCTTCGCGCCAGCGGTGAGTTGACCGTGCGTCAGTCCAGTTTCGGGATCAAACTGGTGTCGGTGGCGGGTGGAACGTTGAAAGTGAAAGACGACGTAAAGATTGCGTTCGATCTTGTCGCGCGGAGAAGGAGTTCTTAAAGTATGTGCCTCGCCATCCCCGGACAGATTCTGGAACTGATTCCCGGTCCGCCGCTGCTGGCCGTGGTGGATGTCACCGGCGTCCGCCGCAAGGTGGATCTTGGGCTGCTCGAAGACGAGAATCCAGTGCCCGGCGATTGGGTGCTGATCCACGTCGGATTTGCGATGAGCAAGATCAGCGAGCAGGGCGCGCACGAGCAGATGCAGATGCTGCGCATGCTGGGCGAAGACGAGGCGGCCATGCAGGAAGTGAGTGGCTATGGCCAAGGAGAATTGGAATCGCCATGAAATTTGTGGACGAGTTTCGCGATCCCACCGCCATTGCGCGGACCGCGGAGGAGATCCGGCGCATTGCGAATCCGCATCGCCATTACCGCTTGATGGAGGTGTGCGGCGGGCACACGCACGCCATCTATCGCTTCGGCCTAAAGGATTTGCTTCCCGATAACGTCGAGCTGGTGCATGGCCCGGGGTGTCCGGTGTGCGTGCTTCCGATGGGGCGGATTGACGACGGACTCGCCATCGCGGCGCAGGCCGATGTTATCTTTACCGCGTTCGGCGACATGATGCGAGTACCCGGGGCGAACGGGAGTCCGCTGGAGCACAAGGCCCGTGGCATGGATGTTCGCATTGTTTATTCACCGGCCGATGCGTTGAAGTTGGCCGAGAACAATCCCGGCAAGCAGGTGATGTTCTTCGCCATCGGATTTGAAACTACGGCCCCCTCTACGGCCCTGACGCTGCTGCGCGCGCGCGATAAAGGCGTGCATAATTTTTCGATCTTTTGCAATCACGTCACCATCATTCCCGCTATCCGAGCGATTCTGGATTCGCCGGACATGCGGATCGATGCGTTCCTTGGACCGGGCCATGTTTCCACCGTGATCGGGTGCCGGCCTTATACCTGGATCGCGGAGAACGACCACAAACCTATCGCCGTGTCCGGTTTCGAGCCCCTCGATCTTTTGCAATCCATCGTCATGGCCCTGCGCCAGCTCAACGCGGGCCGCGCCGAAGTGGAGAATCAATACCAGCGCGTGGTTCCGTGGGACGGCAATCGGGCTGCGCTGCGCGCCATGGCCCAGGTGTTCGAGTTGCGCCCCTATTTCGAATGGCGGGGCCTGGGATTCATTTCGCAATCCGCGCTGCGCATCAAAGACGAATTTTCCGAGTGGGACGCCGAACACCGTTTCGCTGTTCCCGGCGTGCGCGTTACCGATCCCAAGGCCGCGCAGTGCGGCGAAGTTCTCAAGGGTGTACTGAAGCCGTCACAATGCAAGCTGTTTGGAAAAGAGTGTACGCCGGAACATCCCATCGGCGCGCTCATGGTCTCGTCGGAGGGCTCCTGCGCGGCGTATTTTAATTACGAGTACCGCAAGAACGCGGAACTGGTCGGCATCGGGGCATAACCATGGCAACCATTGCGGCGCCTACAAAAGTTCGTTTCCGCGATGCGCAAGTGGAAATGGCCCATGGCGCGGGTGGGAAGGCCAGCCGGCGCCTGGTGGAAGGATTGTTCGCTCCGCTCTTGTTTGGTTCCGACGCTGCCGAGCCGCTGGGCGACGCAGCCCATCTGGATTTCGACGGCACACGCATCGGAATCACCACCGATAGTTTTGTGGTGCGCCCGCTGCGTTTTCCCGGCGGCTCCATTGGCGAGCTGGCGGTGAATGGTACCGTGAATGATCTCGCCGTCTCCGGCGCACGCGCTGAAGCGCTGGTGGTCAGCTACGTGCTGGAAGCGGGTTTGCCGACTCCGGTTCTGGAAGCCGAAGTTCGCGCCATGGGTGAAGCGGCCCGGAATGCGGGCGTCATGATTGTGAGCGGCGACACGAAAGTTGTGGAACATGGCAAGGCCGACGGCATGTACATCACTACTGCCGGTATCGGTCGCGCGATTGCCGGCTTGCGGATGTCGCCGCGTTCGGTGCGGCCGGGCGACCAGGTGATCCTGAGCGGGCCCATCGGCGATCACGGCATCACAATTCTGTTAGCGCGCGGCGATCTGGACCTGGAATCCGACCTTCGCTCCGATACCCGGCCGGTGCTGCCGTTCGTGGAAGCTATGGCCGATGTTGCGGCGCCGGGGCTACGCTGGATGCGCGATCCCACGCGCGGTGGCTTAGCCACTTCGCTGAACGAACTGGCGCGCGATTGCGGACTCGGCATCGTGCTGCATGAAGACTGGATTCCGGTGCGCGACGCCGTGCGCGGAGCTTGCGAGCTGCTTGGCCTGGACCCGCTGCACATCGCGAACGAAGGTCAGTTCGTCGCGGTGCTGGCACCCGAGTTCGCCGAACTCGCGCTGGACGCTTTGCAAAGGACTCGCGGCGGCGAGGATGCGGCCGTTATCGGTGAAGTGCGTGACGCTCCTGCGGCTACCGTACTCGGGATCGCGCCCTATGGCGGAACCCGAGTGATCGACATGCTGGTGGGCGATCCGCTTCCGCGCATCTGTTGACATGACGCCGACGCAATCCACGCTCGCGCAGCAAATCGCCGAAAGGCTGGTCGCGCGCAATCGCATCTTCGAGGACTTCTTCGCGCAGGAAGCTCCGCGGCTGGCGTTGGTGTCTCAAGAAATGGCGGAGCGGTTCCTGCGCGGCGGCCGATTGCTGGCTTTCGGGCGCGGCGCGTGCGCCACTGATGCCCAGCACGTGTCGGTGGAATTCGTGCATCCCGTGATTGTCGGCAAGCGCGCTCTTCCGGCGCTGGATCTTTCCGCCGAATTCGCGCTTTGGCTGGATGCTCTGGCGCGGCCCGAAGACATCGTGATGGGATTCGCTCCGCCCGAAGGCGACATCGAAGTGCGGGCCGCGCTGGATACGGCGCGTGCGCGGGGAGCCATGACCGTCAGTTTCCCCGCCGTCACGAGCGACGCCTTCATCCATCAGGAAGCGATCGAGATTCCTTATCACGCGCTGTGGGAAACGGTCCACGTGTTCTTAGAACACCGCGAGCTGGGCCAGGACACGGGGCCGGCCGGATTTCTTTATCCTTTCCTGGGGCAGAACAAACACGATGCCGCCTCGCTGCTGAAAGAAGTGGCTGAATCAATCCGCATGAAGGTGCGCGACGACGCCCGGCTCCGCACTCAAGTTGCCGAAGAGCAATCCGAGCAGATTGCGGCGGCAGCGCTGGCCATTGACGATCGCGTGCGGCGCGGCGGCAAACTCATTCTGTTTGGAAATGGCGGCTCGGCGACGGATGCCAACGACTGGGCGCTGGATTGCGTCGCTCCGCCGAGCGGCTGGCGTCCGATCCCGGCCATTTCACTTTCTATGGAGCCCGCCAACATCAGCGCCATCTCCAACGATGTCGGTACCGAGGTTGTGTTCCTGCGCCAGCTGATTGCGCACGCCCGGCCTGAGGATGTGGCCGTTGGGATCTCTACCAGCGGCGGTTCGCGCAACGTCATCGTCGCGCTGGAAGAGGTTCGCAAACGGGGAATGCTTACCATCGCGTTGCTCGGCTATGATGGCGGCGAAATTCTGCGCCGAGGCCTGGCCGATTTTCCGCTAATCGTTCGCTGCGATTATATTCCGCGCATTCAGGAAGTGCAGGCTTCGATTTATCATTCGCTGCGCGCGGCGCAGGAGGAAACGGGCCGTGCTTGAACTGTTTGGATCCGCCGGCTGCCCTTACACCGCGGAGATGCGCGAGTGGCTGGAATTTTCGCGCCGCGAATTTGTCGAATTCGACGTGGATGCCGACGCTGCGGCCTTGGCTCGCATGCGCGAAGCCACGGGACAGCGCACGGTTCCCGTTCTGCTCGAAGACGGCAAGGTGGTCCAGGTCGGCTGGCAGGGCAGGGGATGCGTGGTGGGCTATGCATGAGCTTTCCATTGCGATGAGCATCCTGGATATGGCCGAAGAAGAAGCGGGCCGCCGCAGGGCCGAGGTGGATGTTATCCACGTGAAACTGGGAGCGCTCTCGGGCGTGGCAAAAGAAGCACTGCTCTCGGCCTACGATCTTGCTCGCACCGAAACTACGCTTGAAACGGCGCAGTTGGTGATTGAAGAAGTGCCGGTGATGATTTACTGTCCTCGCTGTCAGGCGCCGCGCAGCGTTCCTTCCATCCAGGAATTATCTTGCAGCGAGTGCGAAACCCCGTCCGCCGAAATCCTGCAAGGCCGCGAATTGCAAGTGGTGGCGCTGGAGCTGCGTGCATGAATTCCAGTCCTAGAATTCTGGAAGTCCGAAAGAACATCCTGAAGCAGAACGACGAAATCGCGCACGCGTTGCGAAATCGCTTCGAGCAGGCCGGCGTCTTCGTCGTGAACCTGGTCTCTAGCCCCGGGTCGGGAAAAACTGCGTTCCTGGAAGCCACGCTGACCAAAATGCGCTCCGAATTTCGCGTGGCGGCGCTGGTGGGCGATCTGGCGACCGAGAACGATGCCATCCGTTTAGCTCGCAGCCAAGTCCCGGTGCGCCAAATCATCACTGGCACGGTCTGTCATTTAGAAGCAGCCATGATCGAGCGAAACCTCGAAGACTGGAAACTGGATGAGCTGGATTTTCTCTTCATAGAAAATGTCGGCAATCTGGTGTGCCCGTCGTCCTACGATCTGGGCGAAAATCTGCGCGTGGTGTTGATGTCGGTCACAGAAGGCGAAGACAAGCCGCTGAAATATCCGACCATCGTGAACAGCGCCGACGTGGCGGTGATCACCAAGACCGATCTCGCGGATGCCGTGGAATTCGACTGGCCGGCGGCGTCGAAAAACCTGCAGGCCGTGCGCCCTGGCATCGAGATTCTGCGTGTGTCGGCCAAAACCGGCGGCGGCATGGATGCCTGGCTCAGTTTTGTCACCTCCCAACGGGCGCGCGTGTGCCCGGCGCCGGACGTGGTAGAACATTTGTAATGGCATTCGTAAAAGTCGGCTCGCTCTCTTCCGTGCCGCCCGGTTCGGTGACGGAAGTGACCCTCGGAGAACAACCCTACGCAATCTGCAACATCAACGGCGAGTTGCACGCGCTGGACGGAACCTGCCCGCACGCCGGTGGGCCCATCGGGCAAGGCAACGTGCAGGACAATCTGGTGATCTGTCCCTGGCATGAATGGGCCTATGATTGCCGCACCGGAGAAAACGATTTCGATCCATCGGTGAAGCTGGATCGCTTCGCGGTGAAAGCCGACGGCGACGATATCCTGATGGACCCGGAAGTTCGCAGTTGAGTTTCCGTGCCTGAACTGCCCGAAGTTGAAACCGTGGTGCGGACGCTCGCGCCCAAGCTCACCGGACGCCGCATCCTGGACGCGCAGTTTTTCTCGCATCACGTGGTGCGCCAGAAATTCCCGGCGCTGCGCAAGCGCGTGCGCGATCAGCAGGTGAAATCCGTGGAGCGGCACGGCAAATTCATCGTCCTGACGCTCGACCGCGGCGTGCTGGTGATTCACTTAGGCATGACCGGGAAGCTGCTGCTCGATTCCGAGCCCGGCCCTTACGCGCGCGCCATTTTCAAGCTGGATCGGGGCCTGCTGGTTTATGACGACATCCGCCATTTCGGCCGCATCGAGTGGAGCGAGCAATTGCCGGAGCGCGCGGCCGCGCTCGGTCCCGACGCGCTCGACATTTCGCTCGAAGATTTTCGTCGGCTGCTCAAAACGCGCCGCTCGGGTATCAAGCCGTTGCTGCTCAACCAGCGATTCCTGCGCGGCATGGGCAACATCTACACCGATGAAGCGCTGTTTGAAGCACGCATTCATCCTAAGGCCCTGGCCGCCAGCTTGAGCAAAGAGCGCGCCGCGAGGCTGCACGGCGCCATGATCGATATTCTGGCCACTGCGATCCGGTTGAAGGGCTCATCCATTTCCGATTACGTGGATGCCGACGGCCAGCGCGGCAGTTTTCAACAACAGCACCAGGTTTATGGACGCGCCGGCGATCCGTGTCCTATTTGCGGAACGCCGATCCGCCGGATCGTGGTGGGACAGCGTGGGACGCACTATTGTCCGAAGTGCCAGCGAAGCTGAATATCTGATCGGCCACCAGGGCCGCGGCTTTCATCTCGAGAACATCGTGGATGCGGACCAGGTGCGCGCCGCCGAGGATCGCCGCTGTCACGGCGGCCGCTGTCGCGCATTGCAGGAAGCCGGCCGAAGGTTTCTCCAGTTGCGGCAAAAAGGATTTTCGCGACGGCCCCACCACCAGGGGAAATTCCAGCGCCGCGAAAGCGGCCAGATGCGCCAGGATCTCGGCATTCTGCTCTTTGCGCTTGCCGAAGCCGAGGCCGGGATCGATGGCGATTCGCGCCCGATCCACACCCGATCGAACGGCGCGATGCGTGGATGCGTCCAGATCCTGCCGGATGGTCCCAATCACGTCTTTGATGGGCGCGAGCTTGGCCCAGGTTTCCGGCGTGCCGCGCATATGCGTGACGATCAATCCCGCGTCATGCTGCGCCGCCACACGCGCCAACTGCGCATCGAACGTCAGGCCGGAAGGATCGTTGATCAGCGCGGCGCCGTGCTCCAGCGCTTTCTCGGCCACGGCCGATTTGTAGGTATCGACGGAAATCGGAATGGTGAGCTTGCCGTTCAGGCGTTTCAGCACCGGAACCAGGCGGCGCAGCTCTTCGGCTTCCGAGATCCGCTCGGAGCCGGGCTTGGTGGATTCCGCGCCGATGTCGATGATGTCGGCTCCTTGCTCTTCCAGTTCCAGGGCGCGGGCGAAAGCGCGGTCGGGGTCCAGATACTTGCCGCCGTCGGAAAATGAATCGGGCGTCACGTTCAACACGCCCATCAGCAGCGTGCGCTCGCCGAGCAGCAGTTCGCGGCCGGAGAGTTTCCATACAAAATGACGTCGTTCCATGATTTTACAACCGCTTGCTCACGAGCGCAGCTCGGTAGCGGGCGGAGATTTCTGAACCGCGCAGGTGAGTAAGCGGCGTTCGGGCTTTTCTCATTTAAGGCAGCACTCGCTTCCACTTTTTGCCGACGCGCAAGACTGCGCCCCCGGGTGGAATCTGCACCGTAAGGCCAGTGTGCCTTTGGCCATCGATCTCGACCGCGCCGGCTTTGATCTTACGTTCAGCGTCGGTCCGCGAGTCGGCCAGTCCTGCCGCGAGCAAGATTTTTGGCAAGCTGGTTCCAATCCCGGCATCGAGCGTAATGGTCTCGATATCGGCAGGCTGCTGCCCCTCGCGTACCTCGTGCTGGAAATCCGCCTGCGCCTGATCCGCTGCTTCCCTGGAATGAAAATCGGCCACGATTTGCCGCGCCAACCGCATCTTCACCTGCATCGGTTCTTCGCTTTTCATCGCCGCGATCTCCGCCATGCTCAGGTCGGTGAGCAGCTCCCAATAACGCCACATCAGCGTGTCGCTGATCCCCATTGCTTTGCGGAAAATCACTTTGGGCGGCTCCGTGATGCCGATGTAGTTGCCCTTGGATTTCGACATCTTCTCCACGCCGTCCGTTCCTTCGAGCAACGGCACCGTCGCGACAATTTGCGGCGGTTGTCCGTAATCGCGCTGCAGCTCGCGCCCCACCAGCAAATTGAAGCGCTGGTCCGTGCCGCCCATCTCGACGTCGCACTCCAGCATCACCGAATCGTAGCCTTGGGCCAGCGGATACAGCAGCTCGTGGACTGAGATCGGAATGCCGTCCTTGAATCGCTTGGAAAAGTCGTCTCGCTCCATGATGCGCGCCACCGTGTATTTCGAGCATATCCGGATGATGTCGGCGAAGCGCAACGGCTCCAGCCATTCGCTATTGAAGCGGACCTCGGTCTTCGCCGGATCGAGTATCTTGAACACCTGTGCTTTATATGTCTCGGCGTTCTTGTCGATCTCCTCGCGCGTCAGGGGCGGGCGCGTGGTGTTGCGGCCGGTGGGATCGCCGATCAGGCCGGTATTATCGCCGATCAGAAAAATCACACGGTGTCCCAGATCCTGAAAATGTTTCATCTTGCGGAGGAGCACCGTATGACCCAAGTGCAGGTCGGGCGCCGTGGGGTCGAAGCCCGCTTTCACGCGCAACGGACGGCCGGTCTTTTCAGACTGCAGCAGGCGCTCACGCAGGTCCTCTTCGCGGATCAGGTCGGCCAGACCCTTCTTCAAGTACGTCAGCTGTTCGTCGATGGACTCTTGCAAAAGTGACACCATCTCTATTTAAGCAGGCCGAGTGCATCGGCGATCAATTTGGCTGCGAGATCGGGCGATTCCATCGGGATGAAGTGCGAATATTCAGAGAGGCACGTATCGGTTCCACGCGTGAAGCTGGCCGCTAAATCGGGGGTGGTGGGCGACGATCCCATAAAGCCTGCTCGGGGGCGATAGAGTCCGGCTCGGACCACGTGCACGGGAATCTGAATGGTGGCGATCTCAGGGTATATATTCGATTCCACGGCTGTGCTGCCGTCGTAAATGGATGCTTCGATGGCCGGTGGGCAGGCCAGAACGTAGCGGTCGCCGTCCAGCGTCAATCCGTATTCGCAGTAATCGCGGAGCACTTGCCGGTCCCAGGAATCGAAGGGCGGACGATTTTCGAAGCGATCGAACATCTCCTGCGACGATGCCCATTGATTGCGCCGCTTGGCTACGAAATCGGTTTTCTTCCAAGGTCCGATATATTGATCTTCGGCGCGGATCACGGGATCGAACAGCAACATTGCCGAGAAGGCGGTGGGCTTCAGCGCCGCGCCCAGCGTGACGGAATGGCCGCCCATGGAATGTCCCACGCCGATTGCCGCGGACAGTTGCAAGGATTCGGCTAACGCGGCTACATCCACGCCGAAGCTGCGCCAGGCATACGGCCCCGCAGGCTTACTGCTGCGCCCATGCCCGCGCGCGTCGAAAGCCAGGCAGCGGCGATCCGGCAAATGCGCGATCACCTGGTCCCAGATGCGCGCATGAAATCCGGTGGCGTGGCAAAAGAAAACGGGTGGTCCAACGCCTGGCCACTCCCACAGAGCGATCTGGACGCCATTCACCGACAGCTGGGACTCGACGGGCGTGCGAGCCATTCGTACTTCAGTTTAGCTGTGGATAGGCTGCGAGACTGGTTCGGGCGCGGCGGCGTTTTCCAGATGCATGAGGACCGTTTCGATGGTTTCGAACAACTCGTGCGCGTGAATTGGCTTCGCTATATAGCCGTCCATTCCGGACTCGAGACAGCGCTGCCGGTCGCCCACCATGGCGTGGGCCGTCATGGCAATGATCGGAATATGCGCGCCCGTGTTCTGCTCCAAGCGGCGGATCGCGGCGGTACATTCGAACCCGTCCATCACGGGCATCTGGGCGTCCATTAGAACCAGGTCGAAGCTTTGCTTTTCCAACATCTGCAGCGCCTGAGCGCCGTCGGGCGCAACTACTACCAGGTGACCTTGATTTTCAAGTAAGCGCGAGGCCAATTTTTGATTCACCAGGTTGTCTTCGGCCAGCAGGATGCGCAGCGGAAGCCGTCCCTCCCGCAGGGTGTGGCGCGTGATCACTTCCATCGGCGGGCGGAGGCCGTCGTGGAGGGCCAGCACCTGCAGTAGCGCGTCGAACAAGTCCGCCTGGAGCACGGGCTTGATCAGGTACGCCGCGATGCCGAGTTGCTTACAGCGGACACCGTCGCCGCGCTGGCCGCCCGAAGTCAGCATAATAGTGACCAGGTTCGACAAATCCGGCGAGCGCTGAACCTGTTCCACTAGCATGAAACCGTCCACGTCGGGCATGTGACAGTCCGCAACCAGCAGGCTGAAAGGCATTCCGGCGGCTTGGGCATCGCGCAGCGCGTTGAGTGCGGCCGTGGCGTTGGATACCGCCGTGGGGCGCATGCGCCAGTAGCTGAGCGTTCTTTCCAGGATCTGGCGATTCGTCGCGTTGTCGTCCACCACCAGTACGCGCACGTTGTCGAGAACCGCGGGTTCCTTCAGGACGGGCCGCGGCATGGCATTCTTCACCATTCCGAAGTGAGCCGTGAAGTGGAAGGTGGACCCTTGGCCCACCTCGCTTTCGAGCCAAATGCGGCCGCCCATCATGTCAATCAGGCGCATCGAAATGGAAAGACCCAGTCCGGTGCCGCCAAAACGCCGTGTAGTGGAGGTGTCGGCCTGAGTGAACGGCTCGAAGATAAGACTCTGTTTTTCTTTCGGGATGCCGATGCCGGTATCAGTCACCGTAAAGTGCAGGTTCAGGCTGTCCGGGTCGCTTGGTTCGGCCTCTACGCGCAAAACCACCTCGCCTTGATCGGTGAACTTGATGGCATTGCCCGCCAGGTTCAGCACAACTTGACGCAAACGCACCGGATCGCCAATGACGAAGTCCGGGAGTTCGGGCGGAACGAAACAGGCCAGCTCCAAGTCCTTCTGGTGCGCCCCAACCGCGAGGGATTTCATGGCGTGGCCCAGGTGCTCGCGCAGATTGAACTCGATGGGGTCCAGCGCCAGCCTGCCGACTTCGATCTTCGAGAAGTCCAGAATTTCGTTGATGACGCTCAGCAGGGAATCGGCCGAGTATTTTACGGCGTTCAGATACTCGCGTTGCGTCAGATCCAACTCGGTTTCGAGCGTCAGCTCCGTCATCCCCAGGATGCCATTCATGGGCGTACGGATCTCATGACTCATATTTGCCAGGAATTCCGATTTCGCCCGGTTGGCGGTGTCGGCGGCCACACGCGCCTGCTCCAGCCGCAGCAGCATTTCCTTCTCTTGCGTGATATCGATCATCGCGCCGCTGAGCAGCTTGGGCTGGCCGCCCTCGCTGTCTACGCGAGACTGGCAGCGCATCCAGCGAACCAATCCCTCGGTAGTTACGACACGGAATTCGGCATTCAACGTTCCCATCTCGGACATGGCTTTTCTTGCCATGTCGTTCAGCGCCTCGCGATCGTCGGGATGGATCATCTCGCGCCACTCGGCCAGGCTCATTCGCAAGTTCTCCCCGGAGAGGCCGACCAACCTGGCGAAGCCCTCCGAGAAGGACAACATTTCCGTCGGGATGTCGGTTTGCCATATTCCGAAGGCGGCGGTTTTTTCGGCCATGGCGATGCGCTCGGCGTTCTCCCGGAGCTTCTCCTCCGCTCGCAGCCGCTCGATAGCGTTTCCGGCCAGGTGGGCCCCGGCTTCCACCACGCGTAAATCCCGATCGCGCGGTTTGGCGGGGTGCTTGTGGTACATCGCAAACGTTCCCAACACTTTCTGCGACGAGTCGCGAATGGGCACGCTCCAGCAAGCCCGCAAGCCGAAGCTCATCACGAAGTCTTTGGCGGCACCAAAGCGATGATCGTTGGCGATATCTTCGATAATGGTGGTCTCATTGCGGAAGGCCGCGGAGCCGCAAGCTCCGACGTCTGGGCCGATTTCGAGCCCATTAACGGCCTGCATATAGGCCGGCGGCAATCCTCCGCCGGAGCCTTCCCACAGGCGCTTTCTCTCCTCGTCCAGCAACAGCACCGTGCAGTAGCAATCCGGGGCCATGCGCTCAATCGCGGCGGTGAGGGCGTTTAAGACCTGCTTGAGCGAGCAACCCCTGGCGATCATTTCAAGAACGCGTCGCTCTTCCTCGATTACACGGGAGGAGCGCTCCAATTTTTCCTGTTCCTGTTGGCTTTCCCGAAGACGCCGGGTTTGCACGTAGGCCAGCGAGCACGCGGCAATCGCCAGACACAGCGCTGCGATTGCCAGTGCGGATAGCATCCCTTTTCTATCGGTAAGAAACCCTAGATTTTTTAGGATAACCGCAGGATTATTTTGCACCTGATGGCTCTAAGATACTCATTTTGTGACGGTTGCTAGTCCGGGATTTCTGCCGCCCGGCCGGCAATTCAATTCGAAGCCGCTAAGAAAACGTTGAGGGGCGGAGTTCTATCAGCTAAGCGCCGGTATCACCTGAGGCCAGGACCGGCCTACAATCGCGAACCGGCGCGCGCTCCGGTGTATACTTCATGGAGACCGGACGCTCCTCTATCTGAACCGAGGCTATCGCGCTCCGGAGACTATGCGCTTCCGGCTGGCTTCCAGGCCGCCGCGAACCCACGTTACAGGAAAGCAGGAGACATAAACGAATGAGTGAAGCACTCAGTGGAGCTGAGTTTAAGAACCAACTGCGCGAGGGGCGGCCCAAGCTCGGCCTGTTCCTCAATTCGGCCAGTCCGACGGTGGCCGAGCAGTTGGCCCACAGCGGCTATGACTGGCTATTGGTTGACACCCAGCACGGACCCATGGGTTTTCTCGAGCTGTCGGCCATGCTGGCGGGAATTTCGAGCGGCGGCGCGAAGTCGATGGTGCGGGTGGCCGGTTACCACGATCGCGGCGGAATCCAGCAGTCGCTCGATATGGGCGCGGATGGCGTATTGGTTCCTTACATCAATACTGCCGAAGAAGCGCGCCAGGCCGTCAGTTGCGCGCGTTATCCCACGGTCGGCACCCGGTCAGTTTATTTTCCGCAGCGCAGCATGAATAAAGCCGGACTGCTGGGCTACGCGGGCGCGGCCAACGAGAATATTATCCTGGCCCTGCAAGTGGAAACGGCGGACTGTATCAAGAATATCGACGAGATCGCGGCCGTCCCCGGCGTCGACATGCTGTTCCTCGGTCAAAATGACCTCTGCATGTCCATGGGCTTGTTTGAAAAATACAAATTCCCGGACATGTACACTTCGCCGGAACTGCATGCCGCCACCGACAAACTGCGCGCCGCCGCCAAGAAGAACAACGTGATCCTGGGCCTCTTCCTGTTCGGAACTTCGCGGGTGGGTGAATTTCTCGAGAAAGGCTTTCCGTTCATCAGCGTTGGAAACGATCTGCATCATATCCTCACGCAGGCCGGCGCTTACGTCAAAGATGTCGAAGCCGTTTCGAAGGAGAAGGGCAAGGCCTGGACGCGGCGGCCCAGCGCGTTGTTGTAGGGAGGCCGCGCGCCGGCGTCGTCCGGGCGCTCGGCTCTGCGCTTTGGCAAGCTTGCCGCCTTCGCGATCCACGGCCCGTGCGCGCGATCTGGCCTCGCTTTCCGGGCGAGAGATTTGGTGCACTGCCGGACGCCTCGGAGCGTGAGTTAGAATGAGCGGGCGTATGAGCCTAAGACCACTCTGGCCACTACCGCTGTTGGCGCTGCTCTACTGGGAAGCGCCTAGGATCGTGCCATACGCGGTCAAGATTGCGCGTGGTGGTATTTTGTGCGCCGGCGCTCTTATCCTTCCGGCGATAATCCACGCTAGTTTTTACGGGTGGCATTTGTGGCAGATAAGTGCGGATAAGAGCGTCCTAACGGGAAGTCATCACGGCGTCTCCATCGTTTTTGCAGCCTTAGCTTATGCCGGAATGTTCGTCGGATTTGGCATGGGAGCAATCTGTTTTTTTCTCGACGCCAAACGCAGACCGCCAAAGTAGCCACTACGCCCGTTTCGCATGCCATACTGATGCCATATGCGCAGGACTGTTTTCGTTTTCTTGCTGGCAGCCTTGGGGCTGCTTGCGGATTCCGGCGGAGGAGTCCAGTGGACCAAGCCCCCGGCTTGGAAAGCGGAAGCGCAGCGGCCCATGCGTTTGGCCACCTATACCGCTGCGCCAGGAGCCGAGTGCGGCGTGTACTTCTTCGGCACCGGCCAAGGCGGAAGCGTGGAAGCGAACCTGGATCGCTGGATCGGCCAGTTTCTCCAGGCGGACGGGAAACCGTCGAAAGCAGCGGCCAAGGTGGTGAAGCGAACCATCCACGGCATGCCGGTGACGACGGTGGACGTCTCGGGCGCCTATGCCGGAATGGCCGGTCCAACCGCCCAACCGGGGCCCGCCATGCCCGGCTATCGATTGCTAGGAGCCATTGTAGAAGGGCCGCAAGGATCGATTTTCTTTAAGTTTACCGGCCCGGCCAAGACAATGGCTGCCAACCAGGCGGCTTTCGACAAAATGCTTGCATCGCTCGCCCCAGTGAGATAATCAAAGCAAGGCAGTATGTTTCAGGCCATACGGGAACAGATCGATACCGTTTTCCACGGCGATCCGGCAGCCAAGAGCGCGCTGGAGATTTTCTTCTGCTATCCCGGCTTTCATTCCATCCTGCTGCATCGGGCGGCGCACCGGCTGCACACTTCCGGATTCACGCTCGCGGCGCGCATTATTTCGCAGTTCAATCGAACCGTCACGGGAATCGAAATCCATCCCGGCGCGAACATCGGCCGCCGCTGCTTCATCGATCACGGCATGGGCGTGGTGATCGGCGAGACCACGGAGATCGGCGATGACGTGCTGCTCTATCAAGGCGTGACGCTGGGCGGAACCGGCAAGGAGAAGGGCAAGCGGCATCCGACCATTGGGAACAACGTGGTCATCGGCACCGGCGCGAAAATCCTGGGCAATATTACGATCGGCGATCATACCAAGATCGGCGCCGGGTCGGTTGTGATCCGTTCCGTGCCGGATCATTCCACCGTGGTCGGCGTTCCGGGGCGCGTGGTGCGGACGCGCGTGGACACCGGCGATGGCGATTATCTGGAACACGGCACGTTGCCCGATCCCGAGGGTCAATTGATCGACGATCTTACCAAGCGCATCGAGCACCTGGAGGCGCAGATCAAGCTGCTGGCCGAAGATCGGCTGGCAGAACGACGATGAAGGTGCTGGGCGCGCTGGCGCTCTGCTGCGCGGGCTCTTTGCTGGTCGCTGGCGCTCCCCAAAAGTACACGTACTGGGTGCAGCCCTGCACGGACCCGGCGTCGCTATGCCAGCCCGACGATCCGCAATTAGCCCAATGGGCGTTTGAAGCATGGCAGAAGGCATCCGGGGGAGAGCTCGCATTCACGCGCGTAAAGGATCGCGATCACGCCCGCATTCGCCTGTATTGGGCATCGGCCGAGCAAGGCATGTACGGCGAGACGCGCCCGATGGATTTCGAAGGACACCTGGGCGCGGAGGTTTATGTGCGGCCGTCTCCGCTGCCGGTGAATGGCGACCGCCTGCTGCGCGACGCGATCGTGTACCTGACCTGCCTGCATGAATCCGGACACGCGTTGGGGCTCTCGCACACCCGGGTATTCGACGACATCATGTACAGCTTTCAATTCGGCGGCGACATCGAAGAGTACTTCGGGCGCTACCGGAGAAAGCTTGGGACGCGCGCCGACATCGCGAAGAATTCCGGCATGTCCGCGGCGGACCGGACGCGATTGATGGAGATCCTGAAAAACTAGTGAGCGGCCGGCGCTTCTTCGGTCTCTGCCTTGAGCGGGAAATGCGCGCCTTGCGGGATGGGCGCGAGCATGTTCTCTTTGCGGTAGATCAGCGTAGACACGTTGTAGCTGGCGATTTCAAAACCGTGCCCGTGCGTGATGGCGTCGGTGGGGCAGGCTTCCACGCAGTAGCCGCAAAAGATGCAGCGCGAATAGTCGATATTGTAGACCTTGGCATAACGCTCGCCGCCGCTGATGCGCAGGGTTTCGGTGTTCTCCGCGGCTTCGATATAGATGCAGTCGGCCGGGCAGGCCGCCGCGCACAGGAAGCACGCCACGCATTTCTCGAGTCCGTTTTCATCGCGCTGCAGCACGTGCGAGCCGCGATAGCGTTCCTGGAACTTGGGCGGCGTATCGGGATAATCCTCGGTGATGGTGGGGTTCATCATCTCGCCCAGGGTGATGGACATGCCCTTGGCGATGGCTGCGGCGGATCCGAAAACGTCAGAGATTTTGGCCATGTGAAAGACCCATTATCGCAGGTCCCGACCGGGACTTAGTTCTTGGAGCCTCAACCGGCTTTCCATTCCGGGACGTGATCGTCGGGACCGAAGGGCGTAACGCCGGCGCGCGCGCCGATCTCCTCAAAATCGCGCTTGGAGAATCCGTTGAAAGACCGCGCGATGGTGCCGTCGCGCTCCAGTAGAAACAGCGATGGAACAGACGTGATGCCGTAAGCGTTGCTCGCCGGGTAGTCTTCGCTCGATAAATCCAGCAGGGTGGGGAACGTCACACCGAAGCGCTTTAGGAAATCGCGCGTGGCATTCGCATCGTCTTGCGAAATCCCGACCACTTGCAGAGCGTTGTTTCCCCCCAGCCGTTCCAAGTAAGGCGCGGTGAGCTGGCAGACCGGGCAACTGATCTTGAAAAAAGCCAGTAGCGCCGGGCCGCCGGCCAGGATATCTTCCAACGTTCGCGGGGGTCCGTCGAGACCAGTGAGCTGGAAGGGCGGAGCTTTTGCGCCCGCCGCCACAGCCACTTTCTTCCGACGGCCGAACATGGGGCCGCTTACGCGTTTTCCTTTTGTTGCTGGACGAAGCTGAGGATATCGAAGTGTTTAATCTCGCGATCGGGGAAGAAGCTGTTTATGGCTTCCTGCTCTTCATTGAAGATCTGAAACACAGTGGACAGCTTGGTCAGCAGCACCAGCTCCAGGTTCCTTCGATTGAGGTTCACCAGTTTCAGCGAGCCACCGGCTTTCTGCACCGCCATGTAGCAAATCACCATAGTGCCCAGGCCGGTACTATCGATGTACTCAACGTCTTTCAGATTCAAGAGCTGCTGCAAACTGCCGGCGGCGGTTTCCGCACTGACCCTTTCGCGAAGGTCGGACGCTCCGCCGACCGTCAGCTTTCCACTGAGGTCGAGGATCTTGACCCCTTCCCGCTCGCGGGACTGAATTTCGAGGTGAGCCATGCGTCTTCCTGTTATACCGCGCGCAACGGAAACGTGCGTCCTGCGCGCTCTACCTAGTGTACCCGCTCGGGGACGGACCCGGCCGCGGTCTCGGTGGCTGCGTTGGCGGGCGGTATCGCTGTCCAGCGGCCCACCGGCAACTGCACCGTAAAGCGCGTACCTTGCTGGACCGTGCTTTCCACCGTCACCGTTCCGCCGTGGGCTTTGGCGATCCAGGCCACGAAGCTGAGTCCGAGTCCGAGGCCCTTTTCCGCATCCGCCGAGGGCACGCGATAGAAGCGATCGAAAATGTGGGGCAAATGGCTGGGCGAGATTCCCACTCCGGTATCTTCCACAATCAGCTTCACCTGCTCGAAACCGGGAACCAGGCTCACGTTCACATTGCCGCCGGCCGGCGTGTATTTAATCGCATTACCCAACAGATTCGAAACCAGCCGCTCAATCTGAATGCGGTCGGCGAGCACGGCGCAATTGGGAGGCAGCGTCGCGGCCAGCCGGACGCCTTCCGCTTCGGCCGGGATCTGATGCTGATCCACTAAATCGCGAACCAGGTCGGCCAGATCGATCTCGGTCTTTTGCAGCGCCAGTTTTCCGGATTCGGCTTGCGAAAGCATCAAAAGCGCGCGGACAATGTTGGACAGACGTTCCACGCCTTCCAGTGCGTCGGCCATGGCGTCGCGATATTGCTCGACGGTCTCGGCCGTAAACAGAGCCACTTCCAACTGTCCGCGGACCACGGTCAAGGGAGTGCGCAACTCATGCGACACGTCGGTAGAGAACTGGCGAATCTGCTCGAAGGAATGGTTCAAGCGAGTCATCATATGATTGAACGCTTCGATCAGCCGGTCCAGTTCGTCATGGGCGTTGCGCGCCGGAATCTGTACGTCGAGATTGGAGTGCGTGATGCGCTGCGCGGCCTCGGCCACCGAATTCACCGGGTCCAGCGCGCGCCCGGCCAGGAACCATCCCAGAAAGGCGCTCATCAGGATCACCAGCGGCACCCAGGCGAAATAATCCCAGGTGAAATTTCGAATTACCTTGTCGTTGTAATCCAGGGCGCGGCCAATGGCCAGATAATATTTATGACCGTCGTGATCCACCCAGAGGCCGGAACGGACCATGTAGGGAACGCCGCTGGGATCCTTGCGGACGCGGATGGAAGGCTTGCCGGATTGAAGGATGGCGCGGATTTCAGACGGAGGATCGTTGCCGAGCGAATGGTAAATTTCCGAGTACTGCAGCGGCTGGCCTTGCGTATCGGCCAGCATGTAGACGCGTTGCACGCGGCGGACGGTGAAACTCTCGTCCGGATCCTTTTCATCGAAAACCCAATCCGGTCCTTCCGGGCCGGTGCGCAAGTAACCCTTGGCCGCTCCCCATTCCTCGTCCAGGACGCTTTCCATCTGGTTTTGAAAAGTCCCGCTCAAGATTTGGCGGAACAACATGCCGAGCAGAACCAGCAGCACGCTGAAGAAGACGACGTAGCTCAAAGCCAGGCGGAAGCGGAGCCCGCGAGTCCAGCCGAAAGCTTTGCCAGGTGTGATCATAAGACCGCTTGCTCACGCGAGACCGCTTGCTTACGCGCGCGGTTCAGAATCGGGACCGCGCGCTTCGAGGTGCTCACCGAGCCGCGACCGTGAGGGAGCCGGTTCATGTGACCTGTTCCAACTGCGTCTCCACGGCCTTTTCGGGCGCGTCCAGCATGTAGCCGATGCCGCGCACGGTCTGGATCATCTTCACCGGAAATTGGTCGTCGATCTTGCTGCGCAGATGGCGGATGTAGACGTCGACGATGTTGGTGAGCCCGTCGTAGTCCATGTCCCAGACGTGCTCGACGATCATGGTGCGGCTGAGCGGGCGGCCGCGGTTGCGCATCAGGTATTCCAGAATGCTGAATTCCTTGGGCGCCAGCTCGATATTTTCGTTGGAGCGCGTCACTTTGCGGCGGATGCAATCGAGCAGCAGGTCGCCCACCTGCAGCCGCTCGGGCGTGGGCTGGCCGCGACGCAGCAGCGCCCGCACGCGGGCCAGCAGCTCGACGAAAGCGAACGGCTTCACCAGGTAATCGTCGGCGCCCAGTTCCAGGCCTTTGACGCGATCGTCCACCGCGTCGCGCGCGCTCAGGATCAGGACCGGCGGGCTGGATTTGCGGTTGCGGATTTTCTGCAGCACCGTCAGGCCGTCCATGTCGGGCAGCATCAGATCGAGAATGATCAGGTCGTACTCGGCGCCGTGGACCAGATCGACCGCGGTAGCGCCGTTGCCGGCGACATCCACCGCGTAGCCCGCGCTTTCCAAACCGCGCGACAGGAAGTCCGGAATCCGTTTTTCGTCCTCGACAACGAGGATTCGCATAGGCTTAGGCTTGTGCCAGCTTCATCTTTATTAAACCACTGCGTGTCCGCAGGAGGTAACTTGGCGGCAACAGAATCGCTTTGGAAGCGTCTCACAAAGCAGGAGGCGTGCGCATGAAGAGGTGGATGGGGGTTGGCAGCATCTTGCTTGCGCTCGTGCTGGCGGCCGGGTGCAGCCAGGACACAGCCAGGAACCGCGAGGAGCAGGAAAAGGCGCAAAGGCAACTGGACGTCGCCAAAGAGAAATTGCGCCAGGGCCTGAAAAGCGCCGATGAGCAGACTCGCGAGGATCTGGACAAAGCACGCACCCAGGTGCGGCAGGCGCTGACGCAATCAGAGCGCGATGCGGAGCGTGCGCGGGAGAAATTGCGCGAACGCGAAGAGCAGAACAACCCGCCAGATAACCATTAGCGGTCTGAACGGGCTTTTTCCCGGTCCTCTTTTTCCTTTTGTTTCCAACCCTCCGCCGCTTTCCGAGCGGTTTCCTGCAACTGGCGCTGGGCAGCCTCCGCGGTCTTTTCGGCGTGCTTGGCTACCTCATGAGCGGCTTCACCTACTTTGAACGCCGCCGAATTTCGATCACGCTCCTCCCGTTCCCGTTGCGCTTCCCGCTCGCGTTCGCCGCGGTGAGAGCAGGCGCTCAGGCTCAGCAGGATCAGGACAGTGATTCGAGATCGCATCAATTCCAATATATCGGTTGGCGCGGCGTCGATTGTTAGCGGCCGGCCTCAAAGGTCGCCAGAACGCGAACACTTGCTCACGGGTTGCCTGGCGCTCTTAGCGCGCGGACCGGCGCTGGTATGATAAGTTCGATGCGGCTCGGTTGGCTTTTCCTGGCAGCGTTTCTCGCTGGCTGTTCTTCCTCCTCGTCTGATAAGCAAGCCAAGAGCGCCGCTCCGGCCGTTCCGGCGCACTTTACGGCGAGCAACACGTCCAACCCCATCGCCAAGTACATTGAGCTGGTTGGTTTTCGCGTCACCGAAAGAAGCCCCGGGCATCTGATCGTGCAGTTCGGCGTCGTCAATCACTCGGAAGCCGATGTGGGCGACGTAAAGATGACGGTGAACCTGGGAACCACCGCGGCCAAGCCCGGCGATCCACCGCTCATCACTTTTCCCGCGAAGGTTTCCAACCTGGGACCAAGCGAAATGAAGGACGTCAGCGTGGAAGTGCCAACCAAGATGCGCGTCTACGAACTTCCGGACTGGCAATTCTTGAAGGCCGACTTCCAAATCACCGAGCCGAAGGAATGAAAGGCGCCCGAAACATGTTTCGCTTTGCCTCATCGATTGTGGCGAAACAGATCCGGCGGCGAATCTCGCCTGGAGAGCGGGGCGTTCCTTTGCAACACAGGCTGATTTTGCAAGAATGGTATGCGGCCTGCATGTAAAGGATGCGCCGCCCGCGTCCTAATACCTGGAATTGAATACCGCCGGATTTGAACACCACCCAAAAGGCTAAGGAGCTTCCGTGATTCTTAAAACTACTCTGAGCGTGCGATTTTTTATGCCGCTGTTGTTCGTTTCTTGTCTGAGCGCACAGCCCCGTCTGAGTGTGCTTAAAAACTCTATCACCGTTTCTGTCCCGGTTGGAACGAACGGTCCCACATACACCGTCGACACGTTCAATATTGGAAGCGGCACGTTGAGTCTCGCAGCCTCTTCTTCGGTTTCATGGTTGGTTCCAACCGTCGGCGCATCGACGGTGTGCGGTCTCAGCGGCGGATGTTATCCGGTGTCGATCGCGTTTCAGACCTCGGCGCTTGCCGCCGGCACCTACACCGGGATCATTACCCTTACGGGTGCCTCCAACGCCGTTGACACTCCGCAGTTCATCAACGTCACCGCGCAAGTGGGCGGCGATGTTCCGAGCAGTCTGGTCTTCTATCTGGCGCCCGGCGGAACGACAACCGCCACTTTCACTACTAATGGAAACATCAAGGCGACGGTCTCCGGCGCTCCGTGGCTGACCACGTCCACCGCGTCGAATCCTTCTAACGGCGACTTTGTGACCACCGTCACGGCTACTGCCGGGAGCAGCATGGCCGCCACGGATTACACCGGAACCATCACCGTCAGCGGCTCGTCCCTGGCCGCGGATAACAAACCGATCTCGGTGACGTTGAATGTCACCACGCAGCCTATCGCCCAAGCGAGCAGCAGCACGCTCTCCTTTAATATTGCGCAAGGAGCCCAGCCCGAGACCGTGCCCGTGGGCGTTACCGACGCGGGGCAGGGCACGCTGACCGTCTCCACCGTCACGGCGACGGCCGCCAACAGCGGAACGTGGCTTACCGCCGCTACGGTGAACGGAGGAATTACGGTTACCGCTAATCCCAGCGGACTTTCGCCTGCCACCTACACCGGCACGGTGACCATCGCGAGCAACGGCGTGAACGGAAACCTGGTTATTCCCGTGCAACTCGTGATTGCGGCCCAAGGCCCGCCCGTTGCGTCGGTCGGAGGCGTGGTCAACAACGGAACATTCGCCACGGGCGAACCTGTCGCCCAGGGCGATATCGTGGCGGTGTTCGGCAATCAATTCGACTTCGACGCTCCCACCTCGGCCAGCGGTCTGCCGCTGCTCAACATTCTGGACGGCGTCCAGGTGCTGGTAAACGGCACCGCTGCTCCGCTGTACTACGTTTCTTCCGGTCAGATCAATTTCGAAATACCGATCAATGCGTCCCCCGCCAATGGAGGCGCTGGAACAATCCAGGTGGTTCGCAACGGCCAGGCCGGGAACCTAGTGTACGTGGACATCACGCCCCAAGCGCCCAGCTTTCTGGTGTACGACGGAGGCTATGGCATCATGACCACGCCTACCGGCGCATTAACCGGCATTCCGGGCAGTCCAGTGAAGGTGGGAGACACCATCGTGATCTACGCCATCGGCCTGGGACCCACTTCCCCACCGGTCACTTCGGGAACCGCGTCGCCCACCAGCCCACTGGCTGAGGTATCCGGCACCACGCAGGTCTGCTTCGGCACCGAGACCCCGTTCTATCAGGCGCCCTGCGCCACGGCCCAGTTCAGCGGGCTGACGCCCGGTTTCGTGGGACTCTACCAGGTGAACGTCACCATTCCGGCGGGCGTCCAAACCGGCAACAGCACCATGTCACTGCTATTGGTGGACAACGTCAAGAGCTCGCCCATCCAGCTAGCGGTGCAATGACGGATCGGCTCTACTATCACGATAGCTATCTCACCGAATTCCGGGCTCGCGTGGTCGGCGTGAGTCCGGATGCCGCGAGTCCGGACCGGCAACGCATCTATCTGGATCGGACGGCGTTCTATCCAACGTCCGGCGGCCAGCCTTTCGATACCGGGACTTTATCCGGATTCAAGGTGATCGATGTACTTGATGAGGGCGACCGTATCGCGCACGTTCTGAGCCAGGCGCTGGCCGAAACGGAAGTGGAAGGCCGGATTGATGCCGGTCGCCGTTTCGATCACATGCAGCAACACACCGGCCAGCACTTGCTGTCGGCCGTACTGCTGGGAATGTTCGACGCGCCCACGGTCAGTTTTCATTTGGGCGCCGAATCGAGCACCATCGATGTGGCGCGCCCGCTTGAGCCAGATCAGCTTCGCCATGCCGAACACCGCGCCAATCAAATTGTTTTTGAGAATCGGCCGGTGAGCATCGGTTTTCAACATTCCTCCGAGGATCTCGGGCTGCGCAAACCGACCGAACGCGAAGGCGAGGTTCGCATCGTTTCCATCGAAGGGCTGGATCGCAGCGCTTGCGGCGGAACGCATGTTCGAGCCACGGGCGAGATTGGTTCCATCCTGCTGCGCAAGCTGGATCGCATACGCGGCAATCTGCGCATTGAGTTTCTTTGTGGTGGACGCGCCGTGGCGCGCGCTCGCGCCGATTTTGAGGCGCTTTCCGAAATCGCGCGTGTGTTCTCGGCGCCTTTGGACGATACGCCGGCCATGGTGGAATCTCAGCGCGAGAAGCTACAGGAAACGGATCGGTTGCGCCGTCGCCTGGCTACCGAACTGGCCGAAGCCAGTGGGCGCGAGTTGTATGCGGCTACCTCGCCCAACGCAGACGGAATTCGACGCGTGCTGCGGCGAGTGGAATCGCTCGGCGACGAATCGCGCGCCGAGGCGCAAAGCTTTACTCGAGCGGGCCGCGCGATTTTTCTGGGCGTAACCGAAAACCCGCCGTCGGTTCTTCTCGCCGCTTCCCAGGACAGCGGCGTCCAGGCCGGCGATCTGCTCAAGCGCGCACTCAACGCAGCGGGCGGACGCGGCGGAGGCAATGCGTCGCTCGCGCAGGGCAGCGTGCCGTCCAAAGAGGCTCTGGACCGGCTAATCCAAGCCCTCGCCATCGAGCTGGAGTTCCCGGAGCGCTGAAAATATGAAAATCGCTCGCTTACGCGCGCGGTTCAGAACCGCGGCCGTCAGGGAGTCGGCCCCGAAAAGCGCGGCTCGGAATCGAGTACAGCCTTTGCCTACGCGATTAAGCAGTACGTAGGTGCTAAGGTGGAACGCTAAAGTTCCCCCCGTAAGGGTCCGAAGTCACCTGGAGTGAGATTAAAGAAGATCTCTGTACCGGTGCTCGCTGTGTTGCTGGCTACCGGAGCGTTAGGAGCCGACCGGCACAAGCTGGACGTCGATCCGGAAAGTCAGGACGGCCTTCTATTGCAGCGGATCGAGCAGGAACCGACGCAACCCCGCAAGCTGGCGCTGCTCGAAAAGTACGTCGTCGAATATCCCAAGACCGCCGCCATCGCGTGGGTCTACGAACAACTGCTACCCATTTACATGGATGCGCAGCAGTGGGACCGCGTTATCGCAACCGCCGAGGGGTTGCTGGCTGTCGATCCCAACGATCTCGACTCCGCGCACGATGCGTTGAAAGCGGCCGAAGCGCAGAATAGCGCCGAGCTGCGGGCTAAATACGCACCCCTGGCGTGGGACCTCGCTACGCGAGCGTTGCAAGCTCCCAAGCCCGCCGATCCGGACGACCTTCCCGATTGGACTAAGCAGATGACGTTCGCCCGCGAGGTCGTGGATTACTCCGAATATACGCTGGCGACTCTGGCCGCCGCCCAAACCGACGACCTGAAGCGCGCCGAGCTCACTCTGCTGTTACAGGAACGCAATCCGCAGAGCAAATTCCTGGTGCTGACCAAGAAGCAGACGGTGATCGAGCTGGCGAGCCTGAATCCGCAGAAAGCCATCCAACTGGCCGAAGAGGGCCTGGTCAAGGATCCGGACAACATCGATTTCCTGATGACCATCGCCGATCACGACATGAGCCTGGAAAAGGACCTGCCACGCGTGCTTGCTTACTCGCTGCACATCCTGGAATTGGTGCAAGGCCGGCCGCAACCGTCCGGCATCACGCCGGCCGAATGGGAAAAGAAGAAAGCCAAGTTCACCGGCTGGGCAAGCTGGATGGCCGGAGTGGTGTATGGCAAACAAGCGCGCTACGGATTATCGGACCGCTATCTGCGGGTGGCATTGAGCTACATCCAGCAGGATCAACGCCTGCTGGCCGCCGCCTACTTCTATCTCGGTTACGCCAACTACGCGCTGGCGGGCGAGCTGGCCGACAAGGGCCGGGCCATCGACGCGGTAAAGTTCAGCAAGGAGTGCGCGGATATGGACTCGCCTTTCCGCTCGCTGGCGCTCAAAAATCTGGAAGCATTGCGAAACGATTACAACCTCGAATAAGGGTTCCGATGAACGTTCGAATTATAAAACGTCCCGTCGGCGAAGCTCCCGAAAACATTCGCGATGCTTGGGTCGGCCTGGCGCTTCCGGCCCGGCCGAAGTTCCCCCACGCCATCAAGGCTCGAAGTTTCGGAGTGCTTACAGGTCCGCGCAACTGGCTGACATCGAAACTAAGGAGATTTATGGGCGGTGGAGAGCCCACCAGCGGCTACGCCGTGGATCCGGGCGCCGCCATCCAGCTTCTCAAGCAGGCAAATCCGCTCGCGGCTGCATGGTGGCTGGAAAATGCGCCACACGTGCTGAAGAACGGCCGATCCTTTCTTTTCGACGAGGATTGCTGCGGTGTCGAACCGGGCGAATCGGGAAGCGGCTCGAAATAACCTGCCATTTACCCCCTCACTTGCATTTAGAACCCAAAATGCGTCAAGCTGGATAGTTTTCCACGTGCCACGGATATGAATTCATGCGGGTGAGGGTTCTCTACCACGATCACTGTTTCGACGGTGCGGCTTCGGCGGCTTACTTTAGCCGATTTTACGAGGGAAAGTACGCCCCGGGCGCTAACTTTGAATTCACCGGTCTGGCTCACAAAGCGTCCCAGCTCTTCGAAGACGGGCTCTTCGATGGCGACGTCAACGCGATTGTCGATTTCAAATATTCGCCCCATCCGCGCCTGACCTGGTGGTTCGATCATCACCAAAGCGCGTTTCTGAGCCTGGAGGACGCCGAGCATTTCCGCCACGATCATAGCGGCCACAAGCTGTACGATCCGTGCTACAGCTCCTGCACCATGTTCATTGCCGACGTGGCGCGCCAGCAGTTCGGATACGATGCGCCGGATCTGGCGGAGCTGGTGCAATGGGCCGACGTCATCGACGGTGCGCGGTACGCGAACGCGCAGGAGGCGGTGGAACTGAAGGCGCCCGCCATGAAGCTGACGCTGGTGATCGAGGGCGCCAAAGGTTCCGAGATCATTCACAAAATTATCGGCTGGATGCGGCGCTGCAAGCTGGGCGAGATTGTCCAGCAGCCCGAAATCCAGCAGCTTTACGCGCCATTATATGAGCGGCATGTTCGCTCTATCGATCTCATCCAGAAACGCGCACAGACTGGCGATGGGGTGGTGTTCTTCGATTTGATCGGGGACGAACTGGAAGGTTACAACAAGTTCATCCCGTATTATTTGTTCCCGAAATCCACTTACACCGTGTCGGTGAGCACTTCCAGTTTCCGGACCAAGGTTTCGGTGGGCTCCAATCCCTGGGCGACGGAACCGGTGAAGCACAACCTGGCTACCATCTGCGAGCGCTACGGCGGAGGCGGCCATCCACGAGTGGGCGCCATCAGCTTTGAGATCGGTGCTACGGAGCAGGCGCGTGCTGTGGCCGAGGAAATTCGCCAAGAACTGGGGACCTGAGCGAAGTTAAGCCATCGCGCTTGCTGCGGCGGTCTGGGGACGCGAGCCGGTCCGAAGAAGTGCTTCAGCCCGTGCGGAACGCGCCCGATGCTTACGGGACTCCGCGAGGGCTGTCGATGCAATGATCCCCGCTTCAGTCGGGCTCTTGCGCGCGCTGGCCAAGATGATGAATCTGACTTGAGCTTTATGCTCCGGCGCGGCGAGTGACCGCTTCGGTGAACTGCGCCGTATCGGTGTATTGTTGAAAGCTCGCGACCTTACCGTCTTTGAACCGGAACACGTGTACGAACTGGGCGTTCACCTTGACGCCGGTGGCTTTGTAAACCCCGCCGTATCGCCCGAGCGCGACCACAGTTTCACCGCCGTCGACAATCTCGTGCGGAACGGCCGAGAAGCCGTCCCACTCGCCTCCCAGACGGGCAAAAAGGCCGGTGAGCAGCGCATCGATGCCGATATAAGGGCTCTTGTCGGCGTAAACGAAGTGCTCGGCTTCATGCCACACGATGTGCGGATCCAGAGTTCCGATAATGAACGGAATGTCTCCGCGTCCCATGGCAGCGTAGAATGCTTCAACGGTCTTGCTGTTTTGTCCCATCCCTGAGGATTATGGCACAGCGGATGGGCGAACGCCTTACATATTTTGGCCGCCGCGTGGACGGCCTTACAGGTCAATTGCTGATGCCGTGGGCTATACCCGGATGCTATACTCGATCTTCAAAAGCGTTCGACACAGAATTGCAATGCTGTATAGTCTCCGGTACATCCTCCCGGTAGTGGTGCTTCTTATTTTTGGCGGGTGGGTGTACAGCGATGACATCCCCAAGCCCGATCTGGGCGCGGCCATTGAGAACGTCCAAAAGACACTTTCCCAACTCCAAAACGAGATCAAGGACCTGCAGACGTCGGTGAAGGAGCTGGCGCGCGACGCCAAGGAAGCCAAGAAGGCGGCCAAGACGGCGGCCAAAACGGAGAGACCCGAACGCGCGAGCGCACAGCCCTCTGGCGCGGCCCAGAGCGGCGCGTCCGCTTGGCAACGTGCCCAGGACGCCTATGAGCGCGGGCGGCGTTCGGAAGACCTGAAAGCCTACGGATCGGCCATTGAATCCTTCACCGAAGCCATCGATCTGGACCCTAAGAACGACTCCGCGTTTCTGCACCGGGGATACGCGCACTACTATCTGGGCGACTATGCCATGGCAATCTCGGATCTCGGCCATTCGATTGCGCTGCAGCCTAACAATTCGCGGGCCTACGCGATGCGGGCTTCGGCGCTGGCATCGAACGGCCGAACCAACGATGCCATCGTGGACGCAACCCAGGCCATCCAGCGCGATCCGCGCAACGCGGATAACTACGTGTTACGCGCGAACCTTCTCCAGCAGCTTGGCCAAGCGCAGCCGGCGCTGAACGATTACGGCCAAGCCATCCAACTGGCGCCGGAATCGGCCAAGGCGTACCTGGGACGCGCCGCGATTCTTCGTACTCACGGGCAGGTGGCGCAATCGCTGACAGATTGCTCCAAGGCCATCCAGCTTAATCCGGCCGACAGCGCGGCTTATGTGTGCCGGGCGCAGTTTTATCTGGCTACGGGAGCGCCGCAGCCCGCGCTCGAGGATATCAATCGCGCCATGCTGATCGGCCAGAATCCAGCGGAAGCGGCCAGCTTGCTGAGCGCCGCGCAGCGCATGATCGAAACTAAGCCTCCGGTCGCTGCCAAGGAGCAGCCGGTTCCGGCACCAGCGCAGCCGCAGCCCCCGCCCGCAGTGGTGGCGGAAGCGCATCCAGCGCCAGCCATCGTTCCACCTGCCCAGCCAGCGCCCGCCCCGGCGCCAGTTTCGGTAGAGAATTTACCGCACTTGCCATTCGCCACACCCTCAGTTCCACCCACTCCCGCAGCTCCGCCACCCTCCGCCGCGCATCCCGGCATTGCCCCGCCATTGGCCCCGCCCGAACTGGCGCAGAGCGCTCGCACGGCGCCGCCAGCCAGAGTGAAGCCGCCACGAGTTTTGACCGCGCCAGCCGAGGCCCGCAGCACGGTGCGCGATGCCAATCGCTTGTACCGGGAGGGACGCGACCTGGCCGAACAGGAGAAGTTCGAGGCAGCGGTACAGGTGTTCGACCAAGCGCTGCAGATCGATCCCACTCACGCCCTGGCGCTCAATGCCCGAGGATATGCGCAACTGCGGCTGCGCAATTACCAAGCCGCCATTGACGATTGCAGCCAAGCCATCCGCTTGAATCCCAGCTATGCGAACGCGTACCTCAACCGGTCCGTCGCGAAAAGGGCGACGGGCGATGTGACCGGAGCACGCGAGGACCTGCACCGCGCCACGGAACTAGAGAGCGTGGCGCAAAACACCATCGCCAAGCCGTCGCACCCGTAGCGTTTATTGGAGCGGCAGATCGTTCTGACCGTTCGGGCCCGCTTCGCCTTCCTCCGGAATCACGGTGGGAATGACGGACGCCGCGGCCACCTGATCGCCATCCTCCATGCGCACTAGGCGCACGCCTTGCGTGGAGCGGCCCGCTTGCCGGATCTCGCCCGATTCCAGGCGAATGATCTTGCCGTCGCGGGTGATGATCATCAGGTCCGTGTCTTCCTTCACCGAAAGGATCGCCACCACTTTGCCGATCCTGGGCGCGAGCTTCATGTTGATGACGCCCTTGCCTCCGCGCGCGGTCAGCCGGTAGTCTTCCAGCGGCGTGCGCTTGCCGAATCCGTTTTCAGAGATCGAAAGGATGAGCCCTTCTTTCTCCACGACCTCGGCGCCGATGATGCTGTCACCGTCCGCCAGATCCATGGCCCGGACCCCGCGAGCCGGCCGGCCCATGGCGCGAACGTCGCTTTCATGGAAGCGGATGGCCTTGCCCTCGCGCGTACCGAGGAAGATGTAATTGTCGCCATTGGTCAGCCGCGCGCCCAGCAGTTCGTCGCCTTCGTCCAATGACAGGGCGATAATCCCGCGCGACATCGGATTGTCGAACTCAGTGAGCTCGCACTTCTTGATGACGCCTTGCTTGGTCACCATGACGATGTACTGGTTGGGTACAAAGTCCTTCACCGGCAGGAAAGTCTTGACGGCTTCGTCCGGCTGCAGATTCACCAGACCGGAAACGTGCTTGCCTTTGCCAGTGGTGCCCGCGTCCGGAATTTCGTAGATCTTCAGCCAGAAGACGCGGCCCTTGGTGGTAAAGACCAGCAGATAGGCGTGCGTGGACGCCACTACCAGGTGCTCCACCACATCCTCTGTGCGCGTTCCCATCCCGATGCGTCCCTTGCCGCCGCGCGATTGGCGACGGTAGGTGTCCACCGCCGTCCGCTTCAAGTAACCGCCGTGCGTGACGGTGACCGCGACATCCTCCACCTGGATCAGGTCTTCGAGATGAATCTCGCCGGTGTCTTCGATGATCTGGGTGCGGCGCTCGTCGCCGAACTCCTTTTGTACGTCCTTCAGCTCCTGCACGATGATGCCGCGCAGCTTTTTGTCGGACGCCAGAATTTCGAGATACTCGGCGATCTCGACCTGAATATCGGCCAGCTCCTTGAGGATCTTGTCGATCTCCATGCCGGTGAGGCGCTGCAACTGCATCTCGATGATGGCTTGCGCCTGCCGCTCGGTAAATTCGAAAGTCCGGATCAAGCCGTCGCGCGCTTCGCGAGGGTTGGTGGAGGCGCGGATCAGTTTGATCACCGCGTCCAGATTTTCGATGGCTTTCTTGAAGCCGAGCAAAATGTGCTCGCGCTCCCTCGCCTTGCGCAGCAGGTAATCCGTGCGGCGGCGCACAACATCGATGCGATGATCGATGAAGCGCCTCAGCACGTCCGCCAGGCCCAACTCGCGCGGCTGTCCATTCACAATGGACAGCATGATGACGCCGAAGTTGATTTGAAGCTGGGTGTGCTTGTACAGATTGTTGAGGATCACCTCGGCCTGCTCGCCGCGCTTCAGTTCAAAGACGATGCGCATTCCGTCGCGATCGCTTTCGTCGCGAATTTCGGAGATGCCTTCCAGCTTCTTGTCGTTCACCAGGGCGGCCGTCGCTTCGATCAGGCGCGCCTTATTCACCTGGTACGGGATTTCGGTGACGACAATCGCCTCCCGGTCCTTGCCGAACTTTTCGATGGCGGCCTTGGCGCGCAGTTTCAGCGTGCCGCGGCCCTTGGTGAAATAATCCAAAATGCCCTGACGACCCAGGATGAATCCGCCGGTGGGAAAATCGGGGCCTTGCACCAGATTCACGATCTCGCTCAGGTGCGTCTCCGGTTTTTGCACCAGAAGAATGGTGGCGTTGATAATCTCGGTGATATTGTGCGGCGGGATATTGGTGGCCATGCCCACCGCGATGCCGGACGATCCGTTGATCAGCAGATTCGGAACGCGCGTCGGCAGTACTTCGGGCTCCACGCGCCGCTCATCGAAGTTGGGGCGGAAATCGACGGTCTCTTTGTCGAGATCTTCGAGCAGCGCCGTGTCGATCCGCGAGAGCCGCGCCTCGGTATACCGGTAGGCCGCGGGCGGATCGCCATCCACCGAACCAAAGTTGCCCTGGCCATCCACCAGCGGATAGCGCAGCGAAAAATCCTGCGCCATGCGAACCAGCGCATCGTATACGGGCGCGTCGCCGTGGGGATGATAATTTCCCAGCACTTCGCCGACGATGCCCGCGCACTTGCGGTACGGCCGGTTGAAGGCCAGCCCCATCTCCGACATCGCGTAAAGAATGCGCCGATGAACGGGTTTCAAGCCGTCGCGAATGTCGGGCAACGCGCGCCCGATGATCACGCTCATGGCGTAGTCGAGATACGAACGCCGCATCTCGTCTTCGATGTTGATGGGAATCAGGTTCTGTTTGCCTTCGCCGCCGAGCGGCATCTGGGTGCCATCGCGCGGCGGAGTGGGTGGATTGTTCGGGTCTTTGGGGTCAGCCAACTAGTTAACTCCTAGAAAATAGAGAACGAAGCGCTCAAGGACGGGTGCGTTTCGTAAACTCTATTCTAGCAGTCCGAGACCCCTCAGCACCACCTAAAATCAAGCTCTGAAATCAATGAGTTAGGGCGTGTTCCAGCACCCTTTGCGCGCCGCCGTTCGTGGGCTCCAATTCGAGCGCTTTGCGCGCGAACGCCTCGGCTTCGCGATACTGCTCGGAGGCAATGGAAATGAGCGCCAGATCGACATAAATGGGCGCGGCCGGGGGGCCGATGTCGAGAGCCTTTTGGAACTCCGCGCGAGCTTCGGCGTCACGTCCAGTACGGGCGAAATCGACGCCCAGATTCAGGTGCGCGTCGCGGTACAGCGGGTCGATGCGAATTGCATTTTCCAGTTTGGCGATGGCCTTGGGGAGGTTATTGGCAAGCGCCAACTGCTGCGCCTCATACGCCTCACGGAGCGCCTTCTTCGGTATGGGATGCTGCAACTCGCGAAGCGACACCACGCCGGCGATAGGTTTGTTGGCGGAACGTTCCGGTAACTCCAGAATCAGCGGCGCGCCGCCCGGCTGGAACTCATGAAATTCTTCCACAATGGGTGGTTCACCGGGTGCGGCCAGCAGCCGAACGGAGAATGACCCCGACGGGACATGATCCAACTGAAACTGACCGTGGTTAACGGGTTCACGCTCTACAAGGGTGTTGGTGCGGAGATCGTAGACTTCCACCACCAGGTCGTCCGTAGGCGCGCCGCCGTGCGACCGCAGCTCTCCCATGACGCTACAGTTCCCAGAGCCGGAGAACTGAGCATATTGCGCATATAAAGATGCTGAAAAGCAGATAATTCCAAAGAATCTTATGGCGAACACACTACCTCCCTGAAGGCCTCAAGATGCTGAATTTTCAACGAGGTTTGTGAATTACAAACTGAATTGCCGGACGAGAACAGCGGGGAGTGACAGGACTCTACCGAGATTCTAGAGTATCCCCGGAAACATTACCAATCCAAAGTTTCTATGCGGGCTATGGATGCGGCGACGCCGGCGCGAGTTTTCCGCTCTTCACCTCGTCCATCGTGACGTGATTGGCTTCGAGCGTAATGCCTAGCGTCTGGTCCAGCGAAACGCGCGCGGTGCTGTAGGCTACCAGCGCGGCCACGGCTGTTGACTGCGCCGAGATGAGATCGCGCTGCTGGACCGCCACATTGTAAGGCGTGGAAGCGCCCAGGCGGAAGCGCTTCTCTTCAGAATCGAAGAGCTCCTGCTGCAGTTCGCGGTTCTTGACCGCGGCGTCGTAGCGGGCCCTGGCCTGCTGCAGCGCAACCACGCCGTTTCTCACGTCCACTTCCACTTGGTTGAAATCCTTGCGATTGGTGAGCTGGGTCTGGCGGATGGTCAGCAGATCGATGGCGTAATCGGCTTGCGCCTGCCGGTTGCGGATGGGCTGCTGGTAGAAAGCGCCGCCCGCCTGGGTGGGAAAGTTGCGGCGAAACACCTGCCCGAGGGCCGTGCCGATGCCGCCCGCGAAATACTGATCGGCCGCAATGGACCGCGAAACACCGGCCAGCCCGGCCTCGCTTTCCACCGCAAATGCCGTCAAGGTGGGAAGAATTCCGTTCTTGGTTCCGAGCGAATTCACTTCGCTGGCCTTTTCGCCGGCCAACTCAGACGCCAGGTCGCTTCTATTGGTGAGCGCCTGGCGGACCATCTGGTCGACAGGAAGAAGATTATCGGTGGCCGGGATGGCGATGGAATCGATCGGCACGATGCGCACATTGGCGAGCACGGGATCGGCGGCGCCGGTACGGCTGATCAGGTTCTTGAGCGTTAGCTCCTGCTGCCGGACGGCGACGTCCGAATCCACCACGGCCTGCCCGCTGGTGGCGGCCTGCGCCTCGGCGGTAATCAGGTCGGTGGGCGCAACCGATCCGATATCGATCTGCCGCTTCACATCGTTCACGAATGTTTGCGCGGTTTCCGAAGCGCTGCGTTTTGCGCGCAGATCCTCGTAATCCGCCGCCAGGTTGTAATACGCATTCAGCACCTGGCTGACCACCGAAATCACTTGCGTCTTGAAGTTCAATTCGGTGGTGTTCAGGTTCATGCGCGACACGGTGATGGTGCGGGCGTTCGCGGCTACTCCGAAGCCGCGCAATAAATTTTGCTGCACGGAGATGCTTACGCTGGGAGCCACCGTAGGATTGAGCAGATCGCTGGACGCGTTCTCACCCAGGTAATGCTCACTGTAGCTGACCGTGGCGATGCCGCCGGCGAGATAGCCTTGCTGGTAGCTTCCCGAGTAAACATGCGTCGCCTCTATCAGATTGAACACTCCGCTTTGGACTTCGTCCGGCTGCGGTGCGCTGAGATGGCTGAAGGTGCTGTTCTCTTGCAGGGTTGGATCCAGGTTTTGAGTTACTGGCCCGATCTGCGAGACGCTGGCGTTGGAGCTGCCCCCGTTGGAGCGCGTCCCCGGAACGCTGAGACCCGCCGCGGCCTGGCTGCCTGCCACGCCTTGTCCGCTGGCAACCGATCCGGCTTGCGACGCTCCGCTAGGCACGCCCGGCAGCGCGCCGCCCGCTTGGGAGCGCTCCAGGTTCCATTGGGAGATAAAGGGATTGTAGCGGCTCACCTCGATGTCGATGTTGTTTTCAAGCGCCAGCGCGATGGCGTCCTGCGCTGTCAGGTAGAGCATGCCGGCGCGCACCAGTTCTGAAAGCCGCGCCGAGTTCGCGAGGCGAATGGGCGGGACGTCCACCGCCAGGTAGGGACGTACGATGATCGGCGCTTGCGGGCGGATGGGGGCGATGTCCTGCGCCCAGCTGACGGAGGCGAGACAAAGCGCGGCGGCCAGACGTTTTCGTATCGTCATTGCCGTTCTCCTGGAATGTTCGAAGGCAGCGTCGATTCCTGCGTAACCCGTCCCCGCATGGCTTCGTCAAGCGAGATGTGATTGACATCCAGCGTGGTTCCGAGCGCCTGATCGAACGAGATGCGCGCGTGCGTGTAGTTTGCCATGGCCTGCACTTCCGTGCTTTGGCTGGTGGCCAGGTCGCGCTGATCCTGCACCACCTGGAAAACGGTGGCGGCGCCCAGTGCATTCCGGCGTTGATCCGCCGCAAGCGTCTGTTCCTGAAGCTCTCGCGCTTTAGTCGCGGCGTCGTAGCGCACGCGGGCTTGCTGCAGGCCAATCACGGCATTCTGTACATCCACCGTTACCTGGTTCATGTTCTTGCGCAGATTAAGCTCGTTTTGCCGAAGCTCCAGCATGCTGGTGGCATAGTCGGACTGAGCGGCGCGGTTGCGCAGCGGAATGTTGAGCGACAATCCCGCGGAGTAGTTCGGAAAATTGCGCCGGAAGATTTGTTCGAGCAGCCCGGGGTAGCCGCCGGACAAATAATCGAAACCGGGTTGCGTCGCCCCGTAAGCGGTGAGCGCGCCGCTCAGGCCGTTATTCGTCAGCTCGGCGAAGGCCTGCAGCGTGGGTTTCAGCGAGTTTTTGATGCCCACCAGGTTCAGCTGATTGCTTTCGATATTGATGCGCGCGGTTGCGATTTCGGTTCGATTCCCGAGCGCTTCACTGACCAGTTCCGGAACCGGGCGGACATCATCGCTGGCCGGAATCTGGATCTTGTCGAGCGGAACCACGTGAACGTTTTCCAGGCCGGCCGCGGAGATGCCGTCGCGGCACAGCGCGTTTTTCAAAACGATTTCCTGTTGCTGCAGGTTGGTTTGTGAAACCACCAGGTCCTGCTGGCTGGAATAAAGCTGGGCTTCGGCGCGCGTCACTTCAATCTCAGCCAGCGCGCCAATCTGCACCTGCCTCTTGTTGTCCGCCAGAAGCTGCTGGGCGGCGCCCACCTCTTGCTGGCGGGCTCGCACATCTTCGTTAAAGCTGACCAGATCCCAGTACAAATTGAGAGCCGCCGATACGGTGGTCATCACCTGCTGCTTGAATTGCAGCTCGCTCACCTTCACATTATTCCGTTGCACGCGAATATTGCGGCCGTTGACGGCGCTTCCGAATCCTTGCAGCAGGTTTTGCGTAATCTGAAGATCGAGATCGCCGGAAGTATAGGGATTCAAGCTGAACAGCGGGCTGTTGAGATGGATATAGCTGCTGGCGTAGGTCACCTGCGCGGTCAAGCCGAACGCCCAAGTCTGAGAGTATTGCGCCTGGATGCTTTTCACGGCCTGAATCAGAGCGGTGGTGCCGGTGAGGAACGTGTTGCTTTCGGGCGCGGTGGCGTGCTGGAAATTCGCAAACGCGAAAAAGGAAGGATCGAGCGACGGAATGCTGGGACCCAATTGCGTCACAATGCCGCCGCCGGAGCTAACGCCGTTGCCCCCTGAAAGCGCCACCGAACCCGAATTGTTGACGCTCACTCCTTGCAGGCTGACGCTTTCAGGACCGGCGGCCACGCCCAGGCCAACGCTTCTGAGCGCACCACCGCCTTCGGCGCGCTTCAGCACTTGCTTGGCGAGCAGCGGACCATAGCGCTGAACTTCCACGTCGATGTTGTTTTCAATCGCCAGAGCCACCACGTCCTGCGCGGTGAGATACAAGTTTCCGGCCCGAATCAGATCGTTGAAGCGCGGCGAGTTGGTCAAGCGGATGGTTGGGACGCTCGGCGCTTCGTAAGGATGCACCAGCCACCCCAGGCGTCCGGTGGGTGGCTGCACGCTGATTTCCGACTGGGCGGCAACAGGCGGGGCAAAGGGCAGAAGAACGAACAAGGTTAAGATCGCGGTTTGCAATCGGCTCGACATAGATTCTTTCAGTATCGCCGGAAGAGGCCGGGGAAGTTCCTTGAAGGGGTACGTGAGTCAGCCCGCCGTTGTTCCTTGTTTTCGCGACTGTTATACAATACGCGCTGTGGTTTCGAGAATTGCTTTGCTTTCCGCGCTCGCCGCGCTCGCGAGCGCTCCGGTGTTCGCCCAGGGCGGCATGGGCTTCAATCCCACCGGAATGTGGACCGCCATGTACCACGAGGATGAATTAGAGCGAACCGATCCGGGATCTCCGGTGGGCGATTACCTGGGCATTCCCATCAACGACGACGCGCGGCTCCGCGCCGACACATGGGACGGCGATATTGTTTCGGTGCTCGAGCACCAATGCATCCCGCACTCGGCCATCTATGCCATGCGCGCGCCTACGGGCCTGAAGATCAGCACAGTCAACGATCCCGCGTCCGGCCAGATTATCGCGTTCATCATTGATGGCACGTACACCGGTCCGCGCACCATCTGGATGGATGGCCGCCCGCATCCCTCGCAGTTCGCGCCGCACACTTGGGCCGGCTTCTCCACCGGCCTCTGGGAAGGCGATACGCTGCGCATCGAAACAACGCATATCAAGTCGGGCTATCTGCGGCGCAATGGCATCGCGTTTTCCGATGAAGCGCATCTCACCGAATTTCTGGACCTGCACGATAAGTACCTGACGCTCACCAGCATCGCCGAGGATCCGGTGTATTTGACCGAGCCGCTGGTGCGCACCGAGAGCTGGGTCTGGAACCCTTACCAGGTTTTTACTCCGATTGCGGGCTATGGCTCGTGCTTGCCGAGTCCCGAGATTCCAAGGCCGTACGGCTGGGTGCCGAGTCATTTGCCGGGCACGAATACACTGGTTCGCGAATTTTCCGACGAATACGGCGTGCCGTTTGAAGCCAGCCGTGGGGGCGCCGAGACCATGTATCCGGAGTATCGAAAGAAGCTAAAGCAAATGGCGATTCCACACGCGAAGGTGTTCGAGGTGCAGTTTGAGCAGGAACATAAGAAGCAGGCGGAGTCCAAGCAATGAGGACCGCGATGTTTTTGTTCCTCGCGCTCGCCGCACTGGCTTCCGGGCAGCAATTGCAGGAGGCCAATGGAATTCCTTATGAAGTTCGGCACGTGCAGGGGAACGTCTATATGTTCGCCAGTACGCTCGGCAACGCCACCATTCAGGTGGGTAAGGACCCGGGGCACGACGGCGTGTTGCTGGTGGATACGGGCGCGCCGCAACTGCGCGAGACCCTTCTTGCCGAGATCCGCAAGCTGTCCGCGGAACCGGTGCGTTTTATCATCAACACCAGCGCGGACGCCGATCACAGGGGCGCGAACGAGGCCCTGTTGAAACCGCCGCGAAGTTATCAGGCGCAGGCCGAGGTGGCGCTGTTCGCGCAGGATAACGTGCTGCAGCGCGAAACCCGCGAGGGATCGGGAGTGCCGTCCGGCGCCTGGCCCACGCTCACCTATCTGGAGGGAAAGAGTTTCGCGTTCAATGGAGAAGCCATTCAGATGTTCGCCGAGAAAGCCGCGCATACCGATGGCGACAGCATCGTGCTTTTTCGAGGCTCAAATGTAGTGAGCGCCGGCGATATTTTCCTCACTACCGGTTATCCGGTGATCGATCTCGAGCGCGGCGGAAGCATCCAGGGCGAGATTCGCGCCTTGAACCACATTCTCGATCTAACCGTCGCTCGCTCCATGCAGGAGGGCGGAACGATGGTGATCCCCGGGCACGGCCGGCTGTGCGACGAGTCCGAAGTAACCGACTATCGCGACATGCTCACCATCATCCGGGATCGCGTTCAGGACTTGTTGCGCAAGGGCAAGACGCTCGAACAAGTGAAGGCGGAGAGGCTGAGCCGGGATTACGACCGGCGCTACGGCACTCCGGCGTGGACCGGCGACATGTTCGTCGAAGCGATTTACAAGAGCTTGGGCCGGGATGCAGCGGGAGGCTCGAAATGAAGGGCGGTTGGATCGCGATCGCGCTAGCGCTCGGCGGACACGTGCTGAAAGGCCAGGCGCCTTCCGCCCCCGTCGATCTCACCGGCTACTGGGTATCCCTGGTGACGGAGGATTGGCGCTATCGCATGCTGAACGCGCCCAAAGGCGATTACTACAGCATCCCGCTAAACGCCGAAGGCAAGCGCGTGGCGGACCTGTGGGACCCGGCTAAGGATATTGCGGCAGGCAGGCAGTGCATGAGCTATGGAGCGCCCAACATCATGCGCGAGCCGGCGCGGCTGCACATTAGCTGGGCGAACGACACTACGCTCAAAGTGGAGATCGACGCGGGAAAACAGACGCGATTATTTTTGTTTGGACCGGCTAACGCACCCGCCGAGCCGTCCCTGCAAGGTATTTCGGTGGCGTTGTGGCAGACGCCGCAATCCATCCGTGCCTACACGTCGAAGATCTCGGCGCAAGATCCCAACACGCCCGGGTTCAGGGACGCGAGCATGGCCTCGCCACCGCCTCCGCCCGATACGCGCCGGCTGGGTGGAACGTTAAAAGTGGTGACTACCCACATCAAGCCCGGATATCTGCGCAACAACGGCGTACCGTTCAGCGCCAACGCGGTTCTCACGGAATACTACGATTTACACAAGCGCGGCAATGAGGAATACCTGGTCCAGACGCAGATTGTCGAAGATCCGAAGTATTTGGACGCCCCGTGGGTGGTCAGCAGCCATTACCGACGCGAGCCGGATGGGTCGAAGTGGGATCCCCAGCCGTGCGAGCTAGTGCTACCGTCCAAGTAATTTATTTGGCCGCCGGCCAGCCCGTGTCGATGGGCTTCGCGGGATCGGGCGTAATTAGCAAAACCGCGCAGTGATGATAGAAATATCCGCCGTCGTGATTGTAGCCGTGTTCGGCCATGAACTCGACGATCTGCAACGTACATTTCGCGCAGCTAATGTTGGGCAGTTGTACGTCCGTTTCAAACGGGCTGGTCTGCCGCGTGGTGTGAACGAACAGGCCGTCGGCCAATACGGGGATTTGGGGCGAGCTGGCGATGGCGGAAGACACCGACCACGGTCCCTGGGCGGTATCCCGCGTGGTGACTGGAGGATCGGGCGGCAGCTCGGAGCGTGAATTCACCGCCAAGGCCACGCGGTAATGCCCGGGATGAAATACGGTCTCCTGCAGCTTGATGTGCAGCGGATGGCCGCCTTGCACCTGGTTTACGGCGTTGGTGGGCGTGCCGCTATCGGCGGAGGTTCCCCCGCACGGCCCCAGCTTTTGCGGATCGCCCAAATTGCTTTCCACCAGCCAGGACTGCGGTGCGAGCAGCCGAAAATGCGCGCCCGCGAAAGGCGCTAAGGCCGCCATCGCCACGGCAGCGAGCAACCAACCGGTCCGAAGTTTCATTTGTACAGCAAAAAACACCGTGCCATTGGGCGCTACGTGAAGCTACGAGTTGACGACCGCCGCCGATTCGCTGACGAAGCGGTGCAGCGCTTCCAGTTGCTCGGAGACGCGGCGGGCATTGGCTTGCGCCGCAGCCCGTTCGATTTCTTTTCCCATCTCTTCAATGGACGGGAATCCGTACCCACGTCCCGTCCCTTTCAGATTGTGCCCGAAGCGGCGGATGGGACCGAAATCGCCAGTGGCCAGGAACGAGCGCGCCTCTTCAATCTGTTTTTCTTTGGAGGCGAGATACTGCGGAACCAGCGCCATTACTTGCTCAGACACCGCGATGCTGCGCATGGCTGCCGCGCCGGGCGCCGCTTTTACGGGCGCGTAGCGGCGGATGGTCTTGAGCAGCGTCTCCCGGTCGATCGGTTTGGCGACGTGGGCCACGCATCCGGCGTCCACGCTGGCGCACACGGCGTCCTGCATGGCATCCGCCGACAAGGCCACAATCGGTGGCGCGCCGCCGTTTGGCTGTAATTGGTACCAAGCCTGAATACGCTCGGTTGCCGTGTAGCCATCCATCACGGGCATGTCGATATCCATGAGAATCAGATCGAACTGTTCCCCCTGCTCGACGGCGTCCACCGCCTCCCGGCCATTCGCGACGAAGCGCAGCTTCACCGGCTGGTCGCGCAGAAAATGATCGAGCAACAGCCGGTTGTCTTCGGTATCCTCGGCCACCAGAATGCGGAGGGGCTCGGCATGCAGGGGAAGCTGGGCTTCGATGGCAAGCTCGGTGGCGGCCGGGCCGGGATCCGCCGCGGCTGGGTGGGCCACCGGCTCCAGCGGCAGGCTAAAGTGAAACGTGCTCCCGCTGCCCTCCCGGCTGACCACCCCGATATCGCCTCCCATCAGCTCCACCAGGTCGCGGCAGATGGTCAGGCCCAATCCGGTGCCGCGCTGGCCGTTAGTCTGGTTAGGCAATTGGACGAAACGGGCGAAGATTTTGTCTTGGTCTTCCAGCGGTATGCCCGGGCCGCTGTCACAAACCTGGAATCGCAGCTTGTCGCCTGTGCTGGTTGCGCTCAGCACCTTCACGTTCACCTCCACGCTTCCTACGCAGGTGAACTTCAAGGCATTGCTCAGCAGATTCACCAGCACTTGCTGGATGCGCAAGGAATCTCCCAGCGCCCAGGCTGGCGCGGCGGTATCGATTTCCACTCCCAGCGCGATACCTTTGCGCGCGGCCACATCGCGGAAAGTGGCCAGTGCATCGTCCACTGTCTCGCGGATCTGATAGGGCGCTCTCTCCACGCGAACCGCGCCGGCTTCGATGCGGGAGAAATCCAGAAAGTCGTTAATCAGGGCCACCAGCCGGCGGCAGTTGCGCTGGAACATGTTCACGTATTCGCCCTGGTCGAAGCTCAGCGGAGTTTGGGAAAGCAGGTCGGCCGAGCCCAGAATCGCATTGAGCGGAGTCCGGATATCGTGACTGATCTTGGCCAAGAATTCGCTCTTGGCCCGGTTGGAAGCCACCGCCGCGTCCTTAGCCCGGATCAGCGCCGCATCGCCTTTTTTGCCGGCCCAGATATCCCGCAGGAAGACATAGAACCTGGAGTCGGGGTTGTCGGAAGCTGCCAGAAAAACCATTCCGACATCGGACACCGGGCCATGCGGCTGTTCGATCCGGGCGGCGATTTCAGCGCGGCCATTCACGCGCATCCGCGCGATGGCGTCCTGGACTCTCGGCCGGTCCTCCGGCTGCACCGTGGATGTAATGTTGGCGGGCCTGTAGATGCGGGAGTAGCCCGCCATAGCGCCGTAGGTTTTGTTCATCCACACGTAGCCGCCGTCGGCATTCACTTCGGCCACGCCGTGCAGCGCGTTTTCGAGCGCCAGGCCTTTCCGCCGCAGATCTTCGGCCACCTGGATCAGCCCCTCGTTGAGAGCGCCTATTTCATCGCGCCCAGCCAAAGGGTCGGGAATGGCCCCGCCCGGCAGCCGCGCCAGGTTGCGCTGCAGCCGGTCAACGCGGCTGGTGATGCCGCGGGCGAAAAGAAGGGTCATCGCAACTCCGCCCACCAATCCCAAAGCGAGGCAGATCCCGGTGATGGCTCCCTGCTGGGTGCGCAGTTGGCGGGTGCGGAGCAACGAGATGGCGAGACGGTTGGTATTGTCCTGCTCCATCTTCCCCAGTAGATCCTCCAGCTCTAGCCGTTTGGGTTCCACGTCGTTGAGCGCCGCGCGCAACTGATCCCAAGGCAGCTCTTGGGAGCGGAAGCGGGCAATGTCGCCAAACATCCGCTCCTCGCGGGCGTGTTCGAGCGAAGAGATCTGGGCCATGCACTTCTGTTCGGCGGGACTATCGGCGGTGAGATTAGAGAGCTGTTGCCGTGCCGAGTCGAACGTCGCAAGCGAAGCGCGGGCGCGGCGGACAAAGGATTCCTCGGAGGTGATGAAATAGGCCCGCGCATCGGCGCTGGTCTCGGCCTCGGCCGCGCGCAGGCGCTGGATTTCTCGCGCCGTTTCGAGCGCCCGGTTCACCAGCGCGCCGGCCCGGGCGTTGCGGTCCGCCAGGATGTTTGCGGCGCCGGCCATCATCACCGTGGCCGCCGCCGGGAAGGCGATCAGCAGCAGGCACTTGGACCGCAAGGAAAGGTCCGGCCATTTCCGCCACCATTTCAACAGCCAGGGCATGTTTTAGCGCTCCAGGACCACTTGCAAGAGCGGGCACAGCGCGCCGATGCGCGCTTTCTCGAGCGACGCGTCCGCGCCCATGTGCGCCGACACCGACAGATAAAGATCGCCTTGCTCTGCGCCCGACACGGCCACGATGCGGATCTCGGGGAACAATTGCTTCAATTCCCGCACCGCCTCTATGCCGTCGCGACCGGGCATCACCATGTCGAGAATCACCACATCCACAGCCTGGCGTCGCAATTGCGACATGCACTGTTCGATGTCCTCCGATTCGATTACCTGGAATCCGGCCGGTTCCAGGATGGCGCGCGCCAGTACGCGGAAGTGCCGGTCGTCGTCCACCACCAGCACTTTTTCATCCGGCAGTCGCAGGGCTGCCGGAGATCGAAAGGTTTTTTCAGAGACCTCATGGGCCATAGCTGAGCTCATCGGCCAGGCGCGGAAAACTGTGAGCGCTCGCGGCTGCTCTTGTTCCTTACGGCCGCAACCGATAAGGCCTGCGTGTGGATAGAGGTTGAATCGAGGAGGCAACCGTGATTTTGGCCACGGTTTCGTCGGATCCGGATTTTCATAAAGATGTGCGGGCGTCGCTGGACGGGCATGTCCGATTTGAAGCCGCGTGGGACCTCACTTATCAGGACGCGAATCGGTTACGGGCCATCAACCCGGAGCTCCAGTGCATCCTGATTGTCGATTTCGCCGATCTGCCGCTGGCCATGCCAGTGGCCCGTGCCGTGGACGGCCGTCCGAACATCGTCCTCATCGCAGTCAAGGGCGGAGGCAGCCGGGAGGATCTGTTGCAGTTGATGCAGGCCGGAGTGCGCGAAGTGCTGCCCAACTTCACTCATCGGGATATCCGGCAAGCGGCCACGCGCGCCGCTTCGACCCTGGCCACAACGGGTGAAACTCTGGCGGAATTGTACGCCTTCATGCCCGCCAAACCAGGCTGTGGCGCTACCACCATCGCTACCTACGCCACCGTCATGGCGGCCGAACTGAGCGTCGAGCCTACTTTATTGCTGGATTTCGACATCCGGCTGGGCGTTACGTCCTTTTTGCTGAAGGCCGAAGGCGCGCACACCATCGTGGATGCGCTGCTGCAGAGCGACCGTCTGGATTTGGATATCTGGTCGAGCCTGGTGTCTCAGATCCGGAGTCTGCATCTGCTGGGTTCGGGTCCCATGGACTTTTCACGCCACATCTCCGCCGAGCGCTTCATGGAAGTGCTGGATTTCGCCATGCGGCGTTATTCGCTGGTGGCGGTGGACCTGCCGGGCACCATGGAGGATCAGGAATGCGAGACGCTGCTGCGGGCCCAGCGCATTTATCTGGTGTGCACGCCCGACATCGGAGCCCTGCATGTAGCGCGCCGCAAGGCCAGCTGGCTGCAGGATCTTCGTCTCACCGATAAGGTAGCGGTGGTGCTCAACTGCATGGAGCGCAGGAGCACCCTCTCGGTGGACGATATTCAGCGCATTATTCAACTGCCGATCCGCCACTTGCTGCCGGCCGGAGCCAGTGAAATTTCGCGCGCCGTTCAGAAAGGAGCTGTGCTCGACACCGCCTCCGGGCTCGGCAAACACATCGCGCGCATCGCCGAAGAGATGGCGTCCACGCGGCCCTCCCCCAAGAAACCGGGCGCAGTGCGGCGATTTGTCGAGTATTTTTCCATCAGCCAGGCACGCGACGTGCAGACTTGAAGAGCTTTATGAGATCACCGACATGACCAACCAAACCATCCTCAGCCTGTTGAATCACTTGTGCAACGAAGCACGCAACTCGGTGCACGCCAGCTTCGGCCTCATGGCGGTGCATTCCAGTCTGTCTCCCGATCCAGCCTGGCAGACTTGCCTGGAGAGCTGCAAAAGCGGCGCGGACCGGCTCTTGCGCTCGATCGACGATATACGGGAACTGGTGACCACCGAAAAGCCGGTCTACGATCGGGCCGAGGAGTTCGATATCACGTTGAGCCTGGGGGAAACCATCGAGCTGCTGAATCTGGCGTCGGGCGATCGCGCCAGCCGACTGGTTCTGCAGACGCCGGTGCGGGCCCTCACCGGGCGACAACACCGGCGGGCCGTCGAGCAGGCGCTGATGCGGGTTCTCTACGCGGTTTCCGAACTCGGCCGCAAGGGGCAGGCGCTGGTCAGCGTCGAGCGGTCCATGGACGGAGACGGCATACGCATGGAGATTGTACCGGCCAACTCCAACATCGCGCTGCGCGTGGCGGATTGGCTGAACACCGATCCGGACCAGGTGAACTTTCAGGACGCCGACGAGGTGCTTTACGGGGTTCCCACCCTGGTAGCCGGAAAGCGCATTCGCGCCCTCGGAGGCTCCGCGGAATTCGTGTCCGACGCTCGCGCGCCCATGGCGCTGGTGATCTCGCTGCCCTGGACCGACACGAATGCGGACTGCCCTTCGCTACCGCAACCGGATCAGCCCAGCTTGAGCGTGCTAGTGGCCGAAGACTCGGATGAAAGCTTTGTATTGACGGGAATTTTGCTGCAAAACGAGTCCGTGTGGCGTGCCCGGGATGGCCTGGAAGCCCTCGATATGATGAAGTCCCACCGCTTTGACGTGGTGCTGATGGACATTCATATGCCGGGTTTGGACGGCTACAAAGCCATCCGTTCCATGCGCGACTGGGAAACACAGACCGGCAATGCGAGAACGCCCATCGTGGTTCTCTCTTCCGACGATCTGGATACCCAGATGCGCTCGGCTTCTCACGCCGGTTGCTCCGGTTTTTTGCGCAAGCCGCTGGACCATCACGATCTCGTGGACCTACTGGACCGGCTGAAGACGGTCCGAACCGTTTGCGCATGACCGGCTGGAGGCGGTCCGAAAATCCGCGCCTTCCTAATGCCCGAGCGCGAAAGTGAACAGCGCCGTGCCCGCCGACACCGCTATATATTGCCGGCCGTTGAGAGCGTAACTCATGGGTCCGCTGTTGATCTGGCCGCCCAGAGAGGCCTTCCACAATAGCTTCCCGGTGCGATCATCGAGCGCGTAGAAGTAGCCTTCCCGCCCGCCGCTGAACAAAAGATCGGACTCGGTGGTGAGCACTCCGGCCCAAGTGATGTCGTTCATCTTGAACTCCCACTTGGCTTCGCCCGTCTTCGGATCGAAAGCCCGTACCGCGCCGTAGCCTTCTTCTTCCAACTTCAGATTGGTCTGCAAATTTGCCGCGCCCATGGGAGTGTTTCCCATGGCCTTGGGACGGCCGCCCTCCACCGCGACGGTTCCCGTGTTCTCCCACAGCGGAATGTAAAACCAACCAGTGCGCGGGCTGTAGGAGGGAGGGTACCAGTTGGTGCCACCCAGCACCGTGGGCATGATCGTGCTGCCTTCGGGCGTGGGTACTTTACCCGGCACGCGCATGGGCCGGCCTTTCTCGTCGAAGCCTGACATCCAATTCACGTGCGTGAACGGCTTGCCCATCAGGAATTGGCCGGTGTTGCGATCCAGCACATACATCAGGCCGTTGCGATTGGCCCACAACATTACTTTGCGCGGCGCGCCTTGCCAGTCCATATCGGCGAGCACGGGCACCTGCGTCGAGTCGTAATCCATTTCGTCGTGCGGCGTGAATTGATAAAACCATTTCAGCTTTCCGGTGTCGGCGTCCAGGGCGACCACGGAATCGCTGTACAGATTGTCGCCCAAGCGCGTGCGGCCGTCCCAATCCGGCGCCGGGTTTCCGGTGCCCCAGAAGGTGAGGTTGGTTTGCGGATCGTAAGAGCCGGTGTTCCAAATGGCCGCGCCGCCGTGTTTCCAGGAATCGCCCGCCCAGGTTTCGTGACCCGGCTCGCCCGGCTGTGGGATGGTGTGGAAGCGCCAGACCTCCTTGCCCGTGCGGGTATCGAATGCGGCAATGATGCCCCCAATTCCTATATCGCCGCCCGCGGTTCCGACAATGACCTTGTCTTTTACCACCAGCGGAGCGTGAGTGATGGAATAGAAATCATTGACGTCGGCTACGGTGGTGTTCCAGAGCACCTGGCCGGTCTTGGCGTCGAGCGCCACGAGATGAGCGTCGATAGTGCCCATGAACAGCGTGTCGCCTAAAATCGCAAGCCCCCGATTCACGCGCCCGCAACAGGTCCGGGATTTTGGCGAGGGATTATAGGTGTAACTCCAGAAAATGCGCCCGGTGGCGGCGTCCAGCGCGAACACGTCGTCTGGGGGCTGCACGGTATAGAGAACGCCATTCACCACCAGCGGAGTAGCCTCGAACTTTTCGAGGGATTTGGCTTGAAACACCCACTGCAGTTCGAGTTTGTCGACATTGTCCGGCGTGATCTGAGTGAGCAGGCTATGCCGCTGGCCGAACGTGGTTCCCGAATAGGTAAGCCAATTTTGCGGCTCGCCGCTGGCGTGCAGAATGCGATCGAACGAGACGGAGCTCGCGCTTTGCTGCGCCGGGAGCGATCCGGCGGCGAACAGGATAAAAAACGCGCATGTCTTCATTTGTTTCATCATGAACTTTCGATATTTGCCGGCATCAATTACTGCTTCGGTACGATTTTCACAATCGTGGCCGTGAACTCCTTGCCCGGTTCAACCAGAAATTGATGGACCATGTTTGCGGGAATGTAGATGTTATCGCCGGCCTTGAGCGGATACCTGGTTCCTCCCTCGATCGATTTGCCGCGCATTTCATCCGCTCCGCTGGGCTTTCCATCCACAATCGCGCCACCCGCCAACACCGTGCCTTCGCCGGCCTGCACAACGATAAAATCCGCTTCCTTGGTATGGATCTCGGCCTCCGACGGCCCCACGCGATGAACCACGATGGCGGAATCCATCAATCGCTGGACTCCGACATGGGTCTGCGGGTTCACGTTGGCCGCGAGCTTTTGATCGATCGATTTCATTTGGTCCGCGTTCCAAACAACAACCTGATTCGGATTCGCTCCCGAAAGCGACGACGCGCAGGCGACGACGACGAACAGCACGGTTCTCATGATCGGCCAGTATACTACCGCAGCCGGACGTTTGCCCCGGCATGCTGGCCCGAGTGGCACTCCCATCCTTGCGATATTCTATATCTGGACGCGAGATCCAAGGGGGAATTATGGAAATCGACCGGCGAGCATTTTTCGCGGGGCTGGGTGGTGTGGCGGCTGTCGCCGCGATGGCCGATGAAGCCAAGGCCGAGGCTCTGGAACATCACATGATGCTGCAACTGAATGTTGCCAACCAGGCAGCCGGAGCGGCGAAGTTTCCGACGGCGGCCGAAGTGGAGGCGGACATCGAAACGCGCCCCACTCGCCGCGGCGCTGGTAATCTGTTCGTCTCCCACACCGGCAACGTGAAGCGGCTTCCGCCCATGCCCGAACGGCCCACGCTGGTGGATTACTACAAACTGCGCTTCATGGCCACTTCGAACCACTGCCTGCAGAGCGCCAATCGCGCCTTACAGAACGGCATGTCCGAGGAGATCGTGCTGGCCTGCCTGCTGCATGACACCGTGCAGGATCTCATCAAAGTGGATCACGGCTGGTGGGGCGCGCAGATGTACGAGCCGTATGTCTCGGAAAAAGTTTCGTTCGCCATCCGCTATCACCAGGCGCTGCGCTTCTACGAAGACAAGGAGCACGGCTACGAATACCCCGATCTTTACCGGCGCATCTTCGGTTCCGATTACAAACCCGAGCCCTACATCGAAGCCACCTACCAGATGGTCCGCAAGCATAAGTGGTACCTGGAGCCGCGCATGGTGACGGTGAACGATCTTTATGCTTTCGATCCGAAGGTGAATCCGACGCTCGATCAGTTTGTCGATATTATCGGTCGAAACTTCAACCAGCCCAAGGAAGGCCTGGGCTTCGATAACAGCCCGGTGGCGCACATGTGGCGGTCCATCTCTCGCCCGGACGCGCCGCTGTAGAAGGCCGCTCCCTCACGTCGCGGTTCGGTAGGCGTTACTGCAGCCGCGCGATGGCCCCGATCACTTCTGCGGGTTTTTCAAACGGCACCACGTGCCCGGCCTGCCGGATCATGACCACTTCGGCGCCCGCGATACCGCGCTGAAACGCTTGCGCGTAGACCGGCGGGACCAACTTGTCGCCCTCGCCCCAGATGAGCAGCGTCCTGGCCTTGATGCGATAGAGCCGCGACGCCAAGCCGCGCTCCGGAATGGGAAACAGAATCTTGCCGGCCGCTCCCAGCTGCCGCGCATTCTGCACCAGGAAAGCTTGCAGGAATTTCGGATCGCTCATGTCGGTGCCCGCGCTCATCAGCTTCGCGCCGGCTTCGGCATCGTAGAAGAGGTAGCCGGGCAGTTGATAGGGCAGCATGGCGAAAATGTCCGGAATGGGATGCTCATCCATCCACAAGCCCGCGGGTGCGATCAGCGCCAGACGCGAGACGTCGTTGGGCGCCACCGCCGCCATTTCGCTCGCGATCATCCCACCCATCGAGAAGCCCGCGAGAATCGGATCCTTCAGTCCCAGCCGCTCCACCACGTCCCAGGTGTGCAGCGTGAAATCCAGCATATCGCGCAGCTCGGCGCATTCTTCGCTATCGCCGTAGCCGGGCACTAGCGGCGCGTACACGTGAAATTTCTCCGCCAGCCGGTCTAGAAACCCGAGATCCATGTCGAGTCCCCCTGCGCCATGCAGGAATACCAGCGGCCTGCCTTCTCCGCTTTCGTAGTATCGCACCGGAACACGTTCGGTTTGAATTGTTTTTAGCTGCATGGTTAACGCTCCGCTCCCACGGGCGATCCGAACTCCGATTCCACCGGCAGTGCGCCTGGCACCGCCCGCTTCGGCAGAGGCTTGCACCAGAAGCGTCCGTCGTCGGAATATTCCGGGAACAGATGGCGCAGCTTCGGAATCACTTTTTCGGCGAACAGACGGGTGGAATGCATGCATTTGTCTTGCGGCATGTCGCCGATTTGCATCAGGCAAAAAATATTGCCGACCCGCAGTTTCTTGATCAGATCCTCCATGCGCTGGGTCACCGTTTCGGGGCTTCCCGCGATCACGCTTCCGTTATCCACCAGCTCCTTCCACGGAAGCTCCTGGAACATGGTGTGGGGAGCGTATTGCGAAAGGATGCCCTTCTGGATGGTCTTGATGGTGCGATAACCCGGCGCATCCGCGAAGCCCGGATAGACGTGCAGGCAGCGATTGTAGAAATAGCTGACGTGTTTGGCGTAAAGCCGCTCGGCCTCCGCATCCGTTTCTCCCACGCAGATGGTTTGCGCGAAGCCCGCGCGATAGGGCGAAGTATCCGGAACGTTGCGCTCGGCCACGCGATCCCAATATCCCTGCATCAGCGCCTGGCCGCGGATGTAGCCGCCGAAGCTCAAGTAAGAATACGAATAGGTATTGTCGATGCAAAAATCGAAGGTCTCAAGCGATCCGCCGCCGGGAATGTGAATGGGCGGATGGGGCTGCTGAATGGGCCGCGGCCAGGGATTGACGTAGCGCAGCTTGGTGTAACGCCCATTGAAAGCGAACGGCTCCCGCGCCGCCCACGCGCGCTTGATCAGTTCATGCGCCTCTCTGTATTTTTCGCGCGTCAGTCCAGGGATAGTTCCATAGCAATAATTGGTGTCCATGGAAGTGCCCACCGGAAATCCGGCTACTAATCGGCCGCCCGAAATGCAATCCAGCATCGCGAACTCTTCGGCCACGCGCAGCGGCGGATTGTAGAGCGCGATGGATGCGCCCAATACCACCAGCGCGACATCGTCGGTGCGGCGCGCCAGGCTGGCTGCGATCAAATTGGGCGAAGGCATCAGGCCGTAGGCGTTTTGATGGTGTTCATTCACCCCGATGCCGTCGAACCCGAGTTTCCCCGCATATTCGAGCATGTCCAGATAATTGTTGTAGACCTGGTGGCCCTTGGCAGGGTCGAACAAGTTCGGATCGATGTCCACCCACACGGAGCGATTTTTCTCGCGAAAATCGTCCGGCAAATACGGCCAGGGCATCAGGTTGAACCAAGTGAATCGCACGAAGCCTCCTTCAGGCTGACGGTTCATCAGCCTATCACATTTGTTATAAGCCTACTTTGATAACATTGACGCGAACAGGAGCGTGGATGTTCGTCTCACGATGCTTCGCTGCGGCGCCGATTCTCGCTATGTTCATAGCCGCTCAACGTTCGGCGCAGACACCGGCCGGGGAATGTGCTACTAGGGCAACGACGCACACTGGGGATGCACCACCGCTTTCGATCTGAACACCGGCGATGAACTTTGGATGTTGCGAACAGCGAGCCACCCGATGCGATCAAGAATAACCCGGCGCTGAAGGGCATCGATACCAGCAAGTTTGGAAACTCCAATCGCGCTTTTTGCTGGTGACGAAGACCTTGCTTTTTGCCGGCTTGGGCCGAAGTCAGCCGGGGATTCACGCCATTGACAAAAAGACGGGTCAGGTTGTTTTCGAGATGCCATTGCCTGGCATTGCGTCTGGATGTCCAATGACGTATGCGCCCCCGAGCTGGTGGGCTGGCGCTGCCGGCGCCAACCAAGGAGCCGGGCCCACGCGACGAGAATTAGACGGAGCTATTTGTCCGATTTGTCTTGCGGCGAGCCCTGGCCCGCTGAGCCGACAAACAGCTTGCGGCCATCCGGGAACGTGATGTCGCGGCCGTTCATTTTGTTGCTCTCGTCCTTGGATTGATAGCCGTCCACGACGATCTCGGTGCCCGGCGGCAGCGACGCCTTAGTGAAACCATTTCGCAGCAAAGTGTTCGGGCTTCCGCCTTCCACCATCCAACTGGTGACTGTACCGTCGGGGTTCTTCACGTCGATGTGGATCCAAGCGTGCGGGTTGATCCATTCCATCTTCGTCACGGTGCCGCGCAGCTTGATCGGTTTGTTGGAATCGAACTCGGCGGCAAAAGCGTGATGCGCCCACATCGGCGCCGCGCTGCCGAGCAAACCTAAACCGGCAATGGCGATCGCTAGTTTCGTTCGCATCGTATTTCTCCTTGTGGTTCTCATCATTATCCCGCTATTATTTGAGCGCCTTCTTCTCGGCCGCCCGCGCTCCAGCCAGAATATCGGTCAGCGCGTAATTTCCTTCGTGACAAGCATACTCGAAGATGGGCCCTTTCGTCCGGGTTACCGGGATCTGCGCGGTCCAGGGGTTGGTAAACGCGGTGCGATCGTCCACCGTGAATTCGTACAGCAGGGTATCCGGCGCAACGCGCGTGAAGCGCTCCGTCAAATGCAAATTACGATCCGATCCGCGAAAAGAATACTGGTCCGAGAAGTTCGTGGTATCCACCACCAGCGTTTTGCCGTCCCAGTGCCCGCGCGAATCCCCCATCCATTGCCGGATATTGCTCGCCAGGTGGGGACGTCCATCCAACGGAACTACGCGGGCGTCGTGGATCATTTCACTCAAGATCACTACCTGATCGCGTGTCTGCACAATTTGAAAATTATTGTTATAGGGACCCGGCAGCATGGGCGGGCCGGCCGTGGTCCACAAAATACAGCGCTCCCCTAACGACCGGCCCTCAGGACCATCGGTGGAGTGCTCGCGCATCCACCGCCGCGTATCCTGTACCCGCTTCTGCGCTTCCTCCGTCAATGCGGGAATGTGCCCGTCCGGCGGATCCACGATCAGGGACGTTCGACGGCTTCCGACTACCTTGGTGCCGCGATCCCACCAGAAATTGTTATAGCCGAGCGTCACATCGGCTTCGGCATTTCCGGAGCGATGATCCACATTGTTGCGGTCCACCACTTGTTTTTCGTAGGCCGCCGCTTCTTCCGCGGTGAAGGTCTGCTTTCCGGCCAGATCGGCGGGCCGTTCCAGCGGCGTGATGGTCGCGTTGCTCCAGATGCCTTGCAGGTCGGATTGAGCGCGCGCAGCCAGGACCGCGAACGCCAACGTCATCATCAACCACGCTGCTCGCATGCCGCTATTTCTTCTTTTCGGCGGCCCGCGCGCCAGCCAGAATATCGGTCAGCGCGTAATTTCCTTCGTGACAGGCATATTCATAGACCCGCTCCGAGGTCTTGTTCAGCGGGATACGCGCGGTCCACGGTTTGGTGAATGCCGTCGGATCGTCAACCGTAAACTCGTAATCGATCATGTCGGGCGAGACGCGCGTAAAGCGCTCGGTGAGGTGCATATTCGCGTCCGATCCGCGAAAGCTGTACTCGCTGCTGAAGTTCGTCGTGTCCACGATCAGCGTCTTGCCTGACCAATGGCCGCGCGAGTCTCCCATCCACTCGCGAATGTTCTGGTCCGCATGCGGGCGCCCATCCAGCGGAATGATGCGCGCATCATGGATCATTTCACTCAGGATCACCACATAGCCCGGCCCTTGGACGATCTGCGTATCGTTGTTGTACGGACCCGGAAGCATGGGCGGCCCCGCCGTGGTCCACGATATGCAACGCTCGGCGAGCGACCGGCCTTCGGGACCATCGGTGGCATGCTCTCGCATCCAAGCCCGCGCTTCATCCACGCGCTTCTGCGCTTCCGGTGTCAGCGGCGGAATCCTGCCATCCGGCGGATCGACGATCAGCGAAGTACGGCGGTCCGCAACTAAATTGTTCCCGCGATCGCGCCAGAATTCGTTATAGGACCGGCCTACGTCGGTCTGAGCGCCACCATCGCGACGATCGGAGTTCACTTGCTGCAGCGAACGCTTCACATAATCGGCTGCTTCCCGCTCGGTGAGAACTGCCTTCCCTGCGAATTCGGCGGGCCGTTCCAAAGGCGTCAGCGTGGAATTGGTCCACACGCCCTCGAGATCGGGCTGCCCATCGGCAGTTTGCGCAGGCGTCCAGGTTTTAGACGACGATGTCGATGTTTTTGCGGCTTTCGCCGCGACTGGCAGGCCCTGGCCTGTGACGCTCAGGGAGCCGATGAAGGCGAGCAACAGCGGGAACAACCCTGGGAACAACCCCGGGGACAACGCGGAACGCCGAAGCCGCATGGGTAACCTCCGCCAACTTACTTAGTAGGCTGTTTGCGGAGATGTCCATACATCAACTCCTCCACAAACTCCACACACTTGAATTCTAGCAATTGGGCATTCTTTTCCAGGTGCTTGTACAACGGCATGCTGATCTTCCAGGGCCGCGAAAACGTCTGGGGATCTTCGATGGTCGCCTCGTAGTTCAAAACATTCGCCGACACCGGCGTGTAGCGCTCCACAACGTGCAACATGTCACTATGAAAATCGCCCGCGCGATCGAACCAGGTCTGATCGTTGAAGCCGGTTACGTCCACCACCAGCGTGTCGCCTTCCCAATGCCCGGCCGACCATCCCATCCAACTGTCCACCGGCGCGGGCCCTGGATTATCCATGTAGATGGTTCGCACCGCGCTGTCGTATTCGTAAGAGATCAGAATCACCTTGCCCGATTGCACGATCTGGAACGGATACGGCATGTAGGTCGCGCGCGGAACGCCCGGCAGATAGCATTTCACTTCCGGATCCTGCTTCAGGCGGTTCGCATAATTTTCCTTCTTCTTCTGCGCCGCGGCCGGAAGATAGGGAATCTCGCCGCCCTCTACCACGCCGATGCCTGGCGGTTCCGCGCCTGTCGCGCCTAGCGCCACGACTTGACCGGCCTGCGCCGAGTGGCCCTCCAGATCCCAGTTGGCAGTGTTCATGGCCTGCCAGATGCCATTCAGATTGGGCTTGCCGTCCGCCGTTCGGGGTGGCTTGTAGGTTTGATTTTGTGCGCTCGCGGGAGCCAGCATGGAGGCGGCGGCCACTGCGCCAAGCACGGATATTTGAAGTCGATTTCGCCAGGACATGTAGGTGACTTAGATCCTACATTCGGCGAATGCGGGTGTCAAATGGCCCTTGCCCCTGTGTCGCTGCCCCGTCTACTCAAGCAACGACAGCGCCGATTTTGTCTCCCGTTCCACCTGCTGCATGGTGCATTGTCGCGGCGCTTTGTCCGGACGCCAGCGCAGCAATTTCGTTCCGTGCCGGAATCGATGCCCGGTGAAGTGATCGTATTCCACCTCTACCACCAACTTCGGCGCCAGCGGCTTCCAATCGTCCATTTCGCGTTTGCTCCATCGGCTGGGCCCTCCCGGCGCTCGTCCTGTGAATCCGGGCTCCTGGATCAATGCTTCCAGCTTGCGCGTAATCTCCTTGCGTTCGCCGGCCGAAATTGCCGACGTAAATCCGACGTGATCCAAAAGGCCCGCATCGTCGTATAGACCCAACAGCAGCGATCCCACCAGCTTCTTTCCCATACCGTAACGAAACCCACCGATCACGCAATCCGCGGCGCGGCGGTTCTTGATCTTCTGCATGCCCTCGCGCGTTCCGCTCTCGTAAGGAAGGTCCAGACGCTTGGCAATCACTCCATCCAGCGATCCGCGCATTTGCTGGAACCAGCGCTGGGCCTCTTCAAAATCGCGGGTCGCGGGCGATACAACGATGCCGCGCGCGGGCAGGAATTTCTTCGCCCAGCGCTCCAACTCTTGCCTGCGGCGCTCCAGGGGCTCGTCCACCAGCGCCGCGCCTTTCTCGTTCACCAATAGATCGAATACAACAAAAAGAGACGGATGTGCTTCCGAAAGCATCTTCACGCGGCTGGCCGCAGGATGGATGCGCTGCAGCAGTTCATCGAACGACGGTTCGTCATCCACCGGAATGATGATCTCCCCATCCAGGACGAACTGCTTGGCCTTAAGCTCCCTCAGCGTCTCCGCTAACTCTGGAAAATAACGCGTCAGCGGTTTTTCCGCCTTGGACTGCAACTCCACTTCCTCTCCGTCGCGAAACGCCAGACAACGAAAGCCGTCCCATTTGGGTTCGTACTGCCACTGCTGGCCGGCCGGGATCGTTGCCGCGATGTGCGCTTCCATTGGCGGGTAGGGAATTGAAAGCGGCAATTTCACAGGAATTGCTCCAGTCGGACGCGTCGCCGCACCAAGAGAAGCGGGTGAAACAGATCACCGGTCCTACGCACTCGATCCGGAACGTTATCGATCCTGAAGTCCTCGATTTTTATCCCACGCTCAATTTCATCCCAGCCCACCGGCGTCGAAACGGTGGCGCCCGGCTTCGGCCTCGCCGAGTACACGGAGGCTAGGGTCCGGCCCCAGGCGTTTTGGTTATAGTCCACCAGCACGTGTTTCTCGGGCCGCTTGGCGATGCGATATTCGGCGGTGATCAGCTCTGGAAATCTCGCGGCCAGGTCTTGTGCCAGCTGTTTGGCGAAGCCCCAGACTTGCTTTTGGATAGGCCCCCGGCGAATCGGTACATAAATGTGAATGCCGCGCGCTCCGCTGGTCTTGGGGAAGCTCGGAATCTTCAATTCCGATAGACGCGACCGTACCGCCAGGGCCGTCTCCAGCACCTGGCCGAAGGTTGCGCCCGTGCCGGGGTCCAAATCGAAATGCAGATAATCCGGCCGGTCCACATCGTCACAGGTCGCGTACCACTGGTTCAAATCGATGCAGCCCAGGTTTACCACCCACAGCAGCGACGGCAAATCCTGAATCATCGGAAAGTGAATGATGTTGCCCGAGGCGTGAAGAATCTCGCAGGTCTCCACCCACTCAGGGTGCGGTTCAGGAATCCGCTTTTGAAAGAAAAAGTCTCCCTCCGCGCCATTCGGATAGCGTTTCATCACCAGGGCGCGATTCTTCAAGTGCGGCAACAGGACCGCTGCAATATCCGAATAATACTGCAGCAAGTCGCGTTTGGAGATGCCCCGCCGCGGCCAGAATGGCTTATTGAGATTGGTCAGGTTCAGTTCGCGCCCTCCGATCTCAATCTGCGCCTCGTTCTGCTCGGAAGGAATTAGAACTCGCGTTTTGGCGATGGTAAGCGCCTCCCTCTTATAAGACCGCGTAGGGAGGACTTGGTTTCGAACGGAACTGGACCTAAATGCTCGAAGCGGCGACGTCCGCGGTGTCTGGAGCCGTATCTGGAGTGCTCAACAGCGACCTGAGCTGGGCAAATTCGATCACCTGTCCCATCATAATCGCCATCTGCCGCGCCGATTGCTCGGAGATCCCCGCGCCTTTTTCGTCGAAACGCTCCACCAGCGTGTTGATCGCGACGCCCATGGGAGTCGGCCATCCGCGCAGTGCGTGCACGATGGAGCGGAACGCGGACAAAACCACTCCCGTCGATTGCCAACCGTGTCCGCAGACGATGAGTCCCACCGCGCGCCCGTCCAGGTACGGCTCCCGATCCTGGGACATGTCCTCGGTGTAATCGAGGGCATTCTTCACCAGTCCTGAAACGGATCCGTGGTAGCAGGGAGTGGAGAGAATGACGCCGTGCGCGCGCCGCAACGCTGCAATCAACCGTTGCGCGTCCTCGGATCGAGCGGGCGATTCCGGCGCATACATCGGCAAATTGATGCTCGCGCCATCGAACAGCTCCACTTCCGCGCCTTGTGCTTCAGCCAGAGTGAGCGCATAGCGCAGCGCTTTCTCCGAAGACGATCCTGGACGCGTGGTGCCGCCGATTCCCACGATAAAGGGACGAAAGCTGGCCATCCTCGATCTCTGTATGAACGCTCCGTTACAATAATAACTTTACAGGTCAGCACTTATGAAATTTGGCGGTTTTTACGAACATCAGCTCCCCCGGCCCTGGGCTTGCGATTCTGAGCACACGCTCCTCAAGAATGCGCTCGAACAGGCTGTCTTGTCCGATCAATGCGGATACGACTACGTCTGGGCGACGGAGCATCACTTTCTGGAAGAGTACGCGCACTCCTCGGCGCCCGAAGTATTTCTCGCCGCGGTGAGCCAACGCACCAAGAACCTGCGCATCGGGCATGGCATTGTGCAGACGCCGCCCTATATCAATCATCCGGCGCGCATTGCCGAGCGCATCGCGACGCTCGATCTGCTGAGCGATGGCAGGGTGGAATTCGGCACCGGCGCCGGTGCGACGGAAACCGAGCTAGGCGGATTCAACGTCCCGCAGGCCGAGAAAAAGAACATGCAACTGGAGGGCATGCGCATTGCGGTCCGGATGCTGGTCGAGAGTCCCTTCACCGGCTATGAGGGCCCGTTCGTCAAAGTGCCGCCGCGCAACGTGGTGCCGAAGCCGTTACAGAAACCCCATCCGCCGCTGTGGATGGCTTGTTCGCGCCGCGAGTCCATTATTCAAGCCGCTAAACTTGGCATGGGCGCTCTTACCTTTTCTTTCGTGTCGCCGGAAGAGGCGCGCCAGTGGGTGAAGGATTACTACGAAACGATCGAAAACGAATGCGAGCCGCTGGGTTACGCCGTCAATCCCAACTTTGCGGTGGCCGCGCCATTCCTCTGCGATCGCGATCAAAATCGGGTGGAGCAGATCGGCGCGGAAAGCTACGGCTTCTTTCTTTACGGACTCGGCCATTACAGTTTCTTCGGCGAACACCGTCCATCCAAGACCGACATCTGGGACGAATACAAAAACAATCCCAAGCAGTTTGCGCCCCCCGAGGGCCGCACGCAGGATTGCGTGGGGACGCCTGCCATATTGCGCGAGCGCTTGCGCGATTTCGAGCAGGCCGGTATCGATCAGGTGCTCTGCATTTCGCAAGCGGGGAAGATTCCTCACCAACTGTTGTGTTCTTCCATCGAACTGTTCTCCAAAGAAGTGCTGCCGGAGTTCAAGGATCGCGATCTCGCCGGCGCGACCAAGCAAGCCGAACGCCGCGCCCGCATTAACGAGAAAGCAATGGCGCGCAAGCCTAAGGTGGAAGCGCCCGAGGGCGAGGTCGTCATCCGCGCGGCCGGACACCACTAGCGGTATTGGCCATGCCTTGCGCCAGCGCCGCCGTCAGATAATCGGCGAATTTCAAAGTTTGCCTGGCATTGAACGGAAGTTGTCCGCCGATGGCCAGCTTTGCCAGTCCATGCACGCCGGACCACGCGACTACCGCTAGTGGGTACGGATCGCCCTGCGGCAAACTTCCCTCCGCTTGTCCCGCCGCGATTGCGTCCAATAGCGTTTGAAAAGCGCGCCGCGCTGGCTCGCCATATTCCGGCCGTGGCTCGGCCGGTCTTAGCCCTTCAAACATGACCAGAATGTGCTGTGGCGATTGCAGTGCAAACTGAACGTAGGCGCGTCCTGCGAGCCGCAATCGCTCCGCGGCGGTGCGCCCCTTGGCCATCGCTTTTTTCATGGCCTCTGTCAGCCCGTCGAATCCTTGCGCGGCCACAGCCGCGAGCAAATCGTCCTTGTCGCGAAAATGGCGGTAGGGGGCGTTGTGCGACACTCCGGCCCGGCGCGCAACCTCGCGCAGCGTAAAGGCTTGCGGCCCAACCTCGGCGATCAGCCCCACCGCTGCATCCAGCAGGCTTTGCTTCAAATTGACGCGATGATAGGGGCGCTTGGTTGCCATGGCTCCCTTTGTAGCAGAAGATGTTGACAGGCGCAACATCCAGGGTTAAGATGAATGTAGACAGTGTCAACATAGGAGGGCTGACATGGTATCGTACAAACAACATCTCCTTGACCAGCGCTGGGACGCCATCGTTATCGGCTCCGGCATCGGCGGCCTCGCCACGGCCGCGCTTCTCTCGCAACACGCGGCCAAGAAAGTCCTGGTACTGGAACGCCACTACACCGCCGGCGGCTACACTCACAGCTTTCATCGTCCCGGTTATTCCTGGGATGTCGGCGTACACTACATTGGCGACCTGCAGGATCCGGCGTCCGCACTGCGCGCGGCATTCGATCGCGTCACGGGCGGTCAACTCGAATGGGCGCCCCTGCCCGATGTGTACGATCGCGTCATTATGGGCGGGCGCGTATTTGAATTTCCGACTGGCCTGGAGCGTTTGCGGGCCCGTTTGAAGGATTACTTTCCCGCGGAAGCGCCTGCCATAGACCGCTATCTTGCCGCCGTCCAGTCCGCCCAAAAAGCGAGCGGTCTGTATTTCGCTGAAAAGGCCATCCCACGGGCCGCCGCGCGGTTGGCCGGACGCTTCCTGCGCGCACCCTTCCTGCGCTGGGCTTCTCAATCCACTCTCGATGTTCTGCGCCGTTTCACGCAAAACGAGGAACTGATCGCCGTTCTCACCGTGCAGTGGGGCGATTACGGATTACCGCCCGCGCAAAGCAGTTTCGGCATCCATGCCATCGTCGCGGCGCACTATTTCAATGGCGCGAGCTACCCGGTTGGCGGCGCGGCGCGCATTGCGGAAACCATCGCGCCCGCCATCGAACGCAACGGCGGCAAGATCGTAGTGAGCGCCGACGTTCAGGAAATCATCCTTCAAAACGGCAAGGCGACCGGTGTAAGAATGGCCGATGGCCGTGAATTCCACTCCGATCTTATCGTCAGCGACGCCGGCGCGCGGAACACTTTTGAGCATCTGGTCCGCGAACGGCAGCCCATTCTTGCCGATCTTGACCGCGTCCCTGGCTCTCTTGCCCACCTGAGTCTGTACCTCGGCGTGAAACAAACCGCGCGCGAGCTCGGACTCACCGGCACGAATCTCTGGATTTACCCCTCCGAAGATCACGACGCGAACTTCGCCCGCTTTGTCCAGGATCCTTCCGCGCCGTTCCCCGTGCTTTATATCTCGTTTCCTTCGGCCAAAGACCCGGAGTTCGAGCGCAAGCATCCCGGTCGCGCCACGCTCGAAGCTGTGGTTTTCGCGCCCTACGAATGGTTCGCGCGCTGGGAAGACTCGCGCTGGAAACACCGCGCCGCCGAGTATGACGCATTCAAAGAAACGCTGGCCGCTCGCATCCAGCGCGAAGTGGAACGCCATGTTCCCGCCATCGCCGGCAAAATCGATCATGCGGAACTGGCCACGCCGCTCACCACCCGCCACTTCATGAACTATCAGCATGGCGAGGCGTATGGGCTTGCGGCCACGCCGGAGCGTTTCCGCCTGCGCTCGCTTACGCCCCATACCTCTGTCCGAAACCTGTATCTCACCGGCCAGGACGTCGCCTCGCTCGGCGTCGCAGGCGCTCTCTTTGGCGGCGTCATGACGGCGTCGGCAGTGCTGGGTCGCAATCTCATGTCGGCCGTGACGAAGCCCATGCTGAAAACCGCGCTAGCTGTTTAGATACAATTTGGCCCTGGGGGTCAAACTCAAAGACCGAATCGCGTGGTGGGCAGCCTTGCTGATCGTAGGCGCCTTCTATTTCTGGATCATCGGCATCGGCGCGGAACCAAACCGGTTCGCCTGGAACAGTGGATTAGATAAATACTACGGTCTGCCGAGCCCTGCCATTGCAAGAGGAAGCTGGGACGTCAACGGATACTACGACCTGCTGGGCCGCGCATTCGCCGGCGGGCATCTTTATTTGCCGGTAAAGCCTCAGCCCGAACTGCTCGCACTCGAGAATCCTCAGGATAATAGCGTCAATGGACCGTACAAGCTTCTGGATACGGTGCTATACAAGCAGCGCTATTATCTCTATCACGGCGCTGCGCCCGCGCTGCTGTTGTTCGCGCCCTGGTATCTGCTCACGCATCACGATCTACCGGAAAACTTCGCCGCGTTTCTGTTTGCGCTCGGCGGCTACGTCTTTTTGTCGCTGTTGTTCCTGCGGATACTCGCGTTTGTTCCCGGTCGCATCCCAGTCGCCCTCTTGGCACTCTGTTTGCTCGCGCTTGGAATTGGTCAATCGGTTCCATTTTTGTTGCACCGCGTGAAGGTCTATGAGGTGGCCATCGGGTGCGGATACTTTTGTGTGAGCGCGGGCTTCTATTTTCTCTTCCAATCGCTGACGTCGTCGCGCCGGCGGGCGCTATGGCTAGCGCTTTCTGGACTCTGCTTCGGCTTGGCGATCGGCTGCCGTCCGCATCTGGGTCTGGCAGCGGTGGCCGCGTTTGTTTTTGTTCTTCTGGTGCGCTTCCATCGAAAAGAAGTTCTGGCTTTCGCCGTTCCCGTCATTGCATGCGGCCTGGCGATCGCAGCCTATAACTTCGCAAGATTCGGTGATCCATTGGAGTTTGGGCTGCACTACCAACTCGCCGACACGCCGTATCAGAACATTCGCCTGTCGGCGGTCAACGTGGTTCCCGGTCTTTATTACCTGCTGCTCTGTCCGCCCGATTTTGTTCCGGAGTTTCCGTTTGTCCGGCTCGCGTGGCGCGAACCGTTCGACTCATTGACGAACACGCTGCCGTCGCGCTACTTCCTGGAACCCACGGGCGGCCTGCTCGGCCTCTGTCCTATCGCGCTCATTGCCATTCTCACGCCCCTTTGCCGCAAGCGATTCGGCGGCGACGGTGCGGTGTTTGCGTTTATTGCGACCATGCTCGCATTTGCAGAGGGCTGCATTTTGTTTGTCGCCGCCACCGGCCTAACCTCCCAGCGGTTCGAAGTCGATTTCCAGCCGTTCCTGGTTTTTGTCGCGTGCGTGGTTGCCTGCGAACTTCTCGGACACCTTCAAAATCGGACCCGCGGGTTGGCCACCGCGGCGCTCGTCCTGCTCCTCGTATACACCATTGGCGCGAATGCCGCTCTGGCCTTGCAGGGCCCCTACGATCAGTTCGTTCAGGCTAGCCCCAGCGCGTACGTCAGGCTCGCACACTGGTTCAGCCCCTGGCGGCAGTTTCGAATCGTCGAGAATCCCGCTCTGCGTTTGCAGGCTTCGTTTGAGTTTTCCTCTCCTTGTAAGCCCGAACGGGAACCGCTGATATCCAGCGGCGAATTCGGGTCTCGCTATCTGCTCTCGGATGAATGTTCCGGGGACGGCCGCTTAAGGCTCGTTTCAGAGACCTCTGTTCAATCGTCCGAACGACAATCGGTGGAGGTGCCCTACGATCCGGGATTCAACCTCATCGGACTCGACTTCACTCCCGCCGATCGCATCATGACCGTAACCTGGAACGGCCGCGTGGTGCTGCGACAACGTCTGCGCTTCTTAATCACCGCGCCCTCGCAGATCCATTTCGGTTGGGACCCCACGTGGGGAAACAAAACAACGTTTCCCCGCAAGATTGTTGTGTATCAGCGTACGCTGGTCAATTCCCGATAGATAGCGAAAGCGTCTGTGTCCCCGCCGTTCCGCCTAGAGTGAACGTCAACGGTGTGGTATCGCTGGCCGGGATGTCCGGGACCACAACATTGATCTGGTAGAGTCCCACGAACGAGGGAGTCAAGCCCGCGTAGGCCACCTGCGCGGACTGCCCGCCAATCGAGATATCCAAGGAAGTGTTTAGCGAGGTCAGGCCCTGCGCAATTACCCCCGCGGGACTGTCCGGCGTAACCGTGCCAAACCCGATGCCGTATAGGATGATCGTATCTCCCGGAACCGCGCGCTTGGACGCTACGCTTGCAATTGACGCCGGCGGCAAATCATAAAATCCGTCCGAAAACTGCGCTACGGCGTATTGTGTGTTGTTGATTTTGAATGCCGGCGGCGCCAATAGCCCCGCCTCCGTCAGATTTACTTGGATAGAAAACGGAGCGCTGGCTCCCGCGGCGGTGGTCACAATCACCGGCTGTGGTCCGGAGGCGACGTTGGACGGAACCTGCACATCCACTTGTGCCGGACTTATGTAAAAGACGAACGCCGATTGCCCGCCAACCGTGACCGTCGTTTGTGCCAGTTCGATGGGCGCATTGTTACCTTGAAAATTCGCGCTGCCCCATTCCTGAGTGGTTGACGCGAGATTCTGCCCGTAGATCTCGATCCAAGTTGCAGGTGCGATGGAGGTGAACCCTCCGTAGTCGCTCGCCGAAATCACGGTCTGGATGACCGGTGTTAAGTTGAAAGTGCCGTTTACAGGTCCGGAGATGGTTGCGCCCGCAGTCTGTCCCACGCCGCCTGGGCCGCAATCGGTTGGGTTGCCTGTACACGTGGTGAGACTGGAGATGTAGAAGATCGAATAGTCCAGGTTCTTGAAAGTGAGTGTCGTGCCGTTGCTTTCATTAAACGTGAAGGTTAAGCTGCCGCTGCTCAACTTGAGGGTGAACAAATCGCTTCCAGGGGCCGTGATGGCCGTCAGCGGTGACGGTCCGTTCCCGGCATAGGTAAGCACGAAATCGTAGGTGCCCCCGGGTCCTAGTCCTGTAAACGCCCCCGAAAGAGTGCACGTGGTGTTCGTTCCATCAAAAGAGCAACTCCCCCATGTCACCTGCGACACGCCGTCGCCGGTCGAATTCGGCCCAAGGCCGGTTAGAAGAAGATTCTGAGCGCTCTGCCCAAGTGTCCCGGCTGCCTGAGCTTGCCGCGTCGCCAGCAGAGAACAAGAGAAAAGACACAACAGTGCCGTAGTGATTGTACGTATCAAATGATTTTGCCCCCGACCCCGATTGGGTTGTCAGCCGATTGTAGCACTGCTCAGCGGACGCAGCCCTTCGTCGAGACCGATCGCGATACAACAGAAGGTACTAGTATTTTTGCGAGTAGACAGCGCTCAGATCCGGTGGTATTCGTGCACCGTCAAGTTGCTTTCCACATCCCCGGTGTGTTTGATCTCAGCCGGCTCAAACAGCATCACTTCCACTTCCTGCTCAGCCACCGGCCGGTGCTCCACGCCGCGCGGGACGATCAGGAACTCGCCTTCGTTCAGCGTCACGCTCCGGTCGCGAAAGTCCATGCGGAAACTGCCGCGCACCACCAGGAACATTTCGTCTTCGTGGGCGTGATCGTGCCAGACAAATTCGCCCTGGAACTTGGTCAGCTTCACGTGCTGGCCGTTCAGCTCGCCTACGATGCGGGGATTCCAATGATCGGAAAACAGCGCCAACTTTTCGCGGACGTTAATCTTTTCCATGCGATGAGGTTATCAAAATCTGTCACAATCTTCCTTCGGGCGGCGTTATTCTGTTGTGAACGCGCCAAGGGAAATAGCGGCGGGTGAAATTGCGACGGATATAAAAGCCGGTGAGGCCGATTTCGACCTGGAAGCCCTGTTTCGCGCTCAATACCAGCGTATTGCCGACGTCATCGCGCGAGTGGTGCGCGATCCCGCCCGCGCGGAGGAACTCGCCGTTGAGGTGTTCCTCAGATTGTCACGGGACCCCAAGGCGCAAGGTGGGAACACAGAAGCCTGGCTTTATCGCACCGGCGTGCGGATCGGGTTGGACGAGCTTCGCCGTCGAACGCGCCGCCGGCGGTATGAGGGGCTGGCTGATTTTTTCGGTGCGCTCGCGCCCACGCCCGAGGACATTCACGCGGCCTCCGAGGAGCGCGAAAAGGTCCGCCGTGTCTTAAGCGCGATGGCGCGGCGCGACGCTGAGTTGCTGCTTCTGCGCAGCCACGGCCTCAGTTACGACCAATTGGCATCCGCGCTGCATTTGAATCCGACCTCCGTGGGAACGCTTCTCAGCCGGGCGCAGAACGCATTTCGAAAGGAGTACATCAAACGACATGGAAAACAATAGCGAACTTCGTGGAAGCGATTGGGTGGATCGGCGGCTAGCCGCGCTGGCTCCAGACTGGAAGCCGGATACCGCCCGAGGTCTCGCGCGGCTGCGTGATGGTCGCTATGTCCGAAGCTCGGGCGCTCCCGCTTGGACGCGGTCCCTGGTTCTGTCCGCCGCTGCCGGAACAGCCTGTCTATGCGTTATGGCGGCGTTCCCCGCGCCGCGCGCCGCGGCGAAGTACTGCCTGAATTGTTCGGTGGCGCTCTGGCAGAATATTGCGTCCACCAAGCTGGTAAGCGCGCGAAAGCAGGCGCCTGACTTCGTTTCGAACGACGCCTCCGGCCGGCCTGTTCAGCTTTCCAAGCTCCGGGGTCACGTGGTGCTCCTCAACTTCTGGGCCACCTGGTGCGGCGGCTGCAAAGTGGAGATCCCCTGGTTCATGGAGTTTCAGCAGACCTACGCCGGGCGCGGCTTCCAAGTGCTGGGAGTTTCCTTCGATGACGACGGATGGAAACTCGTGAGGCCGTATATCGCCCAAAAGCATGTCAACTATCCGGTTATGATCGGCGAATCGCACATCGCTGATCTCTATGGTGGCGTTACGGCGCTTCCAGTGACGTACGTCATCGATAAGGCGGGAAGAATCGCCGCCACGCATCTGGGCGTTGTCGCCAAGAGCGACTATCAGGCCGAGATCGAAAGACTGCTGAGCGAGTAATGGCGTTTGGGACCTGCTCCCTCCCGGTCGCGGCTCGGTGAAGCACGCAAGCGGATTTCGCTTTTTCCGCGACCTGCTACAGCCGGCAGATCAGCAATTCGCGCTCGTAAATCATTTCCGGCGGCAAATGATCGTGCAGCGTCGATGAACAGCTCCTCGTGCGCCGATCACTTCGGATTTGCCAAGCCGTTCCGATCGAAGGCCTGCAACTCGTCGAACTTCTCGTTTGGAGAAGTTCAAGCCCGGTCCAGTCGATGTCCTCATAGCGCGGCATCCAGCCGATGGGCGTCTCGCGCCCGAGAGCCCGTCCGCGCGCCCGGTCCACAATCCATTTCAGCACCCGCATGTTCTCGCTGAATCCGGGCCACATGAACTTGCCGTTGGCGTCCTTGCGGAACCAGTTCACGTGGAAGATGCGCGGCGTCTCGCTGAGCGACCGCTGCATCTTGATCCAGTGCCGGAAATAATCGCCCATGTGATAGCCGCAGAACGGCAGCATGGCCATCGGATCGCGCCGCACCTTTGCCCACGCCGCCCGTCGCCGCCGCGGTCGTTTCCGAGCCCATGGTGGCGCCGATATAAACGCCCGCGCTCCAGTTGAACGCCTGGTAAACCAGCGGCATGGTGGTGGCGCGCCGGCCGCCGAAGATCAGCGCGCTGATCGGCACGCCATGCGGATCTTCCCACGCCGGATCGATGGTCGGGCATTGCGACGCCGGCGCGGTGAAGCGCGAATTCGGATGCGCCGCCTTGGCGCCGGTCTCCTTCGCGATCTGCGGCGTCCACAGGTTGCCCTGCCAATCCAGGCATTCGGCCGGCGGCTCGTCCGTCATGCCTTCCCACCACACGCCGCCTTCGGGCGTCAGCGCCACGTTGGTGAAAATGGTGTTGCGCGCCAGCGTCGCCATGGCGTTCGGATTCGTCTTCACCGAGGTTCCCGGCGCCACGCCGAAAAATCCGGCTTCGGGATTGATCGCGCGCAGCCGTCCGTTCTCATCCGGCTTGATCCAGGCGATGTCGTCGCCCACCGTCCACACTTTCCAGCCGTCGAACGCCGTTGGGCGGAACCAGCATGGCGAAATTGGTCTTGCCGCAGGCGCTGGGAAAAGCCGCCGGCCACGTAGGTCTTCTCGCCTTTGGGATCTTCCACGCCCAGAATCAGCATGTGCTCCGCCATCCAGCCTTCGTCGCGCGCGATGTTCGATGCGATCCGCAGCGCGAAGCATTTCTTGCCCAGCAGCGCATTGCCGCCGTAGCCCGATCCAAACGACCAGATCTCGCGCGTCTCCGGAAAATGCACGATGTATTTCTCTTCGTTGCACGGCCACGGCACATCGTGATCGCCCGGCGCCAGCGGCATGCCCACGCTATGCACGCACGGCACCACGCGCTTCTCGTCCTTGTCGATTTCCTTGAACACCCGCCAGCCCGATGCGCGCCATGATGCGCATGTTCACCACCACGTACGGCGAATCGGTGAGCTGCACGCCGATCTGCGACATGGGCGATCCAATCGGACCCATGCTGAACGGCAGCACGTACATGGTGCGCCCGCGCATGCATCCGCTGAACAGCCCCTTCAGCTTCTTGCGCATCTCGAACGGGATTTACCCAGTTGTTCGTCGGCCCGGCGTTGTCTTTCGACAGCGAGCAGATGAATGTGCGGTCCTCCACCCGAGCCACATCGCTCGCATCCGAGCGCGCGTAATAGCAGCCCGGCCAAAGCTCCTGGTTCAGCTTGATGAAAGTGCCGCTTCCCACCATCTGGGCGCACAGCGCCTCGTTCTCTTCTTCCGATCCATCCACCCAATGGATGCTGTCCGGCTGGGTCAGCTCGGCCATTTTCTCCACCCAACGGAGCAGGTGTTTGTTGCTGCTCAAGGCTTGAGAAAGGTCGCGCGAGTACTTCGTAGTAGCGGTGCTCATGTGTTTATTTCATATTACAAGCTGGGAGCGGTCCGTTGCTATCAGAACTCCAGGCGGTCTTTCTTCGATTCGATCTTGACAGCGTCCAGGCCGGGGACCTTTTTGAGATCGTCCAGCGTTTTGAAGCTGCCCTTGGCCTCGCGATAGCTGACAATCGCTTCCGATTCTTTGGCCGTTAATTCGAGGCCGGTCTCCAGCTCTTTCGCCGGCGCCTTGTTGACGTTGATTTTGACGATCGGAAAATTCTTCGCCAGGTAACGGACGATGGTGTCGACATCGGAATCGGGAACATCGGTCACCTCCTGCAGCATCTCGGTCACTTTGGCTTGCCACCACTGCCTGGTGCCCTGATGGCCAATCACGGCAGTGGGCGAGTGGCACATACTGCAGACCATTACGAATGTCTCTTTGCCCGAGGCGTCTGGCAAGGTTTGGGCGCCTGCGCCGAAAGCGATCAGGAGAATCAGCGAAAGCTTCAGCAGGCTGCTGAAAAAGGTCTGCGGCACTGGCTCCCTTACGGGCGCGGCTCGGTAAATACGTGCAAGCATGCAGTGCCAATTCCGAGCCGCGCGCCAGCAGCACACCCGGAGACGACCGGAAGTCGTGCACTGGAGAACATCGACTCGAAGAACACCGGACGGGTGGCGCGTGAGCAAGCGTTGTTTTGCCTTTTTCAGCAGCCTGTTGATATTAGGTCCACAGTTTGGGGATCAACGCTCCGGCGGTTCCGGTGGGCCGCTCGGCACGGCCGTTATGCATATACGTGGTTCTCAGGTGATCCAGGCCCAGCAGGTAGAGGATGGACGCGTGGATATCGTGAACGTGGTGCGGCTCATCCACGGCGCGCAGGCCGATTTCGTCGGTGGTGCCGATGGCCTGGCCACCCATCACTCCGCCGCCCGCCATCCAGATGGTGAAACCCCACGGATTGTGATCGCGCCCAGCCTTTTCATCGTTCGGATTGCCTTGCACAAACGGCGTGCGTCCGAATTCGCCGCCCCACACTACCAACGTGTCCTGCAACATGCCGCGCGCCTTCAGATCCGTGAGTAAACCGGCCACCGGCTTGTCGCACGATCTGCAATTTTCCGTGTGATTCGCTTCCAGGCTGCTGTGGGCGTCCCAGCGCGAGCCGGAGCCGCTGTAGCATTCCACGAATCGAACGCCGCGCTCGACTAGACGCCGCGCCAGCAGAAGATTGGTTCCATACACCGACGTAGCCGCATCGTCCAAGCCATACAGCTTCTTCGTGGCTTCCGATTCGGAGCTGATGTCTACTGCGTCCGGCGCCGCCGATTGCATGCGATAAGCCAGCTCGTACGACCGCGTGCGGGCATCCAGTTCGGTATCGTCTTGTTTGTCGCGGCCAAACCGGTCGTTGATGGCCTGCAGAAATTCCAGCTTATTGCGCTCCTGAGCGTCCGTCATGCCCGTGGGCGGCTTCAAGTTCAGGATCGGCGTGTCGCCTTTGCGGAACAGCGTGCCTTGATACGTGGCGGGAAGGAAACCGGAGCTGTAGTTCTGGACGCCGCCCAAAATTTCCTTGTCGTCCTGCATCACAACGAACGTGGGAAGGTTCTGATTGGCGCTGCCCAAGCCATAAGTGACCCAAGCGCCCATGGATGGACGTCCGGCCAGGATTTCGCCGGTATTCATCTGGCAGACTGCGCCCACGTGGTTGACGCCGTCCGCATGGCAGGAGCGAAGAACGGCAATATCATCCATGTGTTCGGCAATATTCGGCAGCCAGTCGGAAACCCAGAGGCCGCTCTCGCCGTACTGTTTGAAGTTGTGGCGCGTGGGATAAAGACCGTTGTGCGTGGTTCCAAAAGCGCTCTGCAGGGTTTCAGGATGGTAGGACGGCGGCACCGGCTGGCCGGAGTATTTCACCAGCGCGGGTTTGGGATCGAACAGATCGACATGACTGGGCGCGCCTTCCATGAAGCACCAGATGATGGACTTGGCGCGTGGCGGAATGTGCGGCTTCTTGGGCGCCAATGGATCCACCGCAGCCGTGGCGCCGTAGCCCTCCTGATCCAGCATGGCGGCCAGCGCAATGGCGGCGAGGCCGCTGCCGGCTTGGGTAAAGAATTGCCTCCGATTGGTCACGTTCCAATGATGCTGGAGCTTGTCTAACATGAGACCCTCAATTGATATATAGGAATTCGTTCGAATCCAGCAGCATGTGGCACAAGTCGACGAACGCTGCTGCCCGGGCCTGGTCCACTCCCTGCGGCAGATTGCTTGGCAACGGCGGCTTGGCGTCGCTGCTCGCCAGGCGCGCCAGCATGATGGGCGTTTGCTTGGCTAGAAAATCTTCGGCCATCTTCTGTTCTTCGGCGCTGGCCTGGCGTCCGTAGGCCAAACGAAACGCCCGATCCACTTGCGCCGCAGGCGTGAGTCCACTGTCATTGAAGACGCGTCCGGCCAGCTTGCTCGCCCAATCCAGCACCAGCTCGTTATTCAAAAGATCGAGCGACTGCGGAGGAGTAACCGTGTTCTTGCGATAATCGCAGCTTTCAAACGTATTCGCGGTGTCGAATTCCTGGAGCAACGGATAAGGCAGGTTGCGGCGCACAAAAATATAGACGCTGCGGCGGTCGCTTTGCGCTGGATCCTTCTCGGTTCTCCATCCTCCGGCCACGGCAGTCGCTGAAAGCTCCGAAATCAGTCCGGGAGGAACCGGCGGAAACACGCCCGGTCCGCCCATCTGCGGATTCAACAGGCCGCTCGCGGCGAGCATGGAATCGCGAATCGCTTCGGCTTCCATGCGATGACGCGGATAGCGCCACCACAGCTTGTTATCGGGATCGGCTTCAGCGATTTTCGTGTCGTAATCGGATGCCTCCTGGTAGGTGTTTGACAGCAGAATCAGGCGTTGCACCTTCTTTATGCTCCAGCCATTGTCGACGAAATAGCTGGCGAGAAAATCCAGAAGCTCGGGATGCGTGGGACGCGAACCCATCACGCCCAGATCGCCCGGCGTCGCGACGATGCCGCGCCCGAAATTGTAATGCCAGATGCGATTCACCATCACCCGCGCGGGCAGGGGATTGGAAGGATCGGTGAGCCATTCAGCCAGCGCGCTGCGGCGCCCGGTGGAGTTCAGAGCCGGAAGCGGCGTGATCTTCGCGTCGCTCGGATCGAGAATCGAAAGGAAGCCCGGCTGCACTTCATCGCCTGGAGCCAGGCGGCTGCCGCCGTGCAATATGTAGGTGGGCGGCGCGGTGGCATTCAGATCCTTCATGAACTGGCCGTCCGGCAGCGGCGCGGGCTTCATGGAATCGAAGCTGGCTAACTGCGCCTTTAGCTCCGCGTAGCGCTTGGCGTTATCGCCTTTGAGAGCTTTCACCGGATCGCCCAGGCCGCCGAAGCGAGTTTCGGCGATATGGTAAACCTGCTGCTCAAGCGGCGTTCGCTCGGCCGGATCCTTGGCGATAACGGCCTGCACCTCGTCCGTCATCACGGTGGCTGAGTGCTTCTTGCGCTCTTCGAGAATCGGCGCCATGATCTTGGCCATCTCGTCGCGGATGTCTTTGGTTTTCGCGTCCCAGGCCGCGTATTGCGCGTCGTACTTGCGCTTGGCTTCCGGATCGGCGAGCGGCAGCGGGCCATCGCCGAAGGTGGTGTTGGCGAAAAAGGCCTGCAGGCGATAGTAATCCTTGGTCAGAATTGGATCGAACTTATGATCGTGGCAGCGGGCGCAACCGAACGTCATGCCGAGGAAAGCGACGCCGGTGACCGTGGTCATGTCGTCCAGCGTTTGATGGCGGCGTTCGAACAGATCGGGCGCATTGGTTTCATCGATCCAATGGCGATTGAAGCCCATCGCCACCAGCGCTTCCTGGTTGCCGGGATACAGCTCGTCGCCCGCGATCTGTTCCTTCACGAATCGATCGTAGGGCTTGTCCGAGTTAAAGGCGTTAATCACGTAGTCGCGATAGCGCCAGACATTGGGACGCGTCTCATCGGCCTTGAATCCGTTGCTGTCGGCGTAGCGCGCGACATCCAGCCAATGGCGGCCCCAGCGTTCGCCATAAGCGGGCGAGGCCAGCAGCCGGTCCACCACTTTTTCCCAGGCTTGGGGCGATTTATCGGCTAAAAATGCCTGGATCTCTTCCTGCGTAGGCGGCAGGCCGGTCATATCGATGGTGGCGCGACGAAGCAGCGTCAGCTTGTCGGCGCGGGGATCCGGTTGGAGGTTTTTCTCTTCGAGTTTGGCGAGGATGAATGCGTCGATGGGAGTCTTGGCCCAGGCCTTGTTTTTCACCGCGGGCACCGGTGGCTTTTTCACCGGCTGAAAGGCCCAGTAATTCTTCTGCGCGGGTGTAAAGACGTGCGGCGTCTCGGCCGGGAACAGAAGGGTCGCCGAAAGGGCAAAACCCATCACTGTATACAGGGAGCGCATCCAGACCTCCGCCTAAGTATGTATATCAGTTTGAAGACTCAAATGGAAGGCGAAGGGCTACTGGAACTGGTGGCTGGTGACTGGTGGCTGGGGATTGGTGGTTGGTGGCCGGTGGTCTTGTCAATACGCCCCTTGGATCGGGCAAAAACGAATACACAAGTGCCGGCCACAGGTCTGGCTGCTTGGGGTACAACGCTCCACGCCGCGCCTTCAGGATATTCGACCACAGACACACCTTTTACGCCGTCGACGCTAAGTGCCTTCGAGTTTGATTCCCTGGCTACGCAGTGTGGTGCTTTATCCAATCACGGAAGTTGCGGTTTGTGTCAACAAGGCGGCTCTATCGTTGCAGGGCGTTCAACTCGTCGATCTCGCGCTGCAGCCCCCGCCGTTGGCGCTTCCGGATGGAGAAGAAAGCCACAAACCATACCGAAAGAAGAACAAAGAACGGGACGGCGGGTAATAGAAGCTTAGGGTTCTTGAGCGACGCCATCATCGCCGGCAGGATCACCAGCGCCAGTCCGACAAAACACCACCACAAGCCGGACCTGCGCCAGATGTGCCGAACGTAGTCGCGCCGCCTCTCGAGTTCCCTACGATAAAAGTCCAGCGAAGCGCCCGGGGTGGCATCCGCCGCTAAACTGCTCGGCCAGATCCATTTGTATGCCTGATAGGCGCTGAAGAGGCCCCACAGGCTCAGGACTGCCCAACCGATCCGCAGAACCAGGTATTGGGCTTTTGCGAAGGCGACCGCGAAAACGCCGCAGAGGGCGATCCCGATGACGATTGCGATAAGCGCCTTCCATCTACCCTTGGCATGAAACTGATGCGCCTTGCGGCGGATTTCATCGAGTGACATTTCGATCGCCTCCGTGGGCTGCTCTTGCCAGATTTTCTTCGGGTCGGGGAATTCATCCGGCATGGAATTCTCCCTGGTGGAACCAGCGCTTCAAGACGTTCTTGATGCGATGCACTTTCATGGCGACGTTGGACGCCGAAAGGCCCGTGATTTCGGCGGTGGAAGCGGCATCCACGCCCTCCAGATACAAGATGATGATCTGGCGATCGAGCGGCTTCAGCTTCTGGATCAGCAGGGCGAGACGATCCAGGGCCTGGTTCTGGCTGGCGACAAGTTCGCTCCGCTCGTTGGACGCCATGCTTTCGATCTCCTCGATGCTCGCGAGCGTCTTCCTCATTCGGCGCTGCCGGACCACGTGCCTGGTAGCGACATTGTGGGCCACGCGGTACACCCAGGTGCGGAGCGAACAGCGCCGGTCGAAGTGTGCGAAGCTGCGCCACAACTGCAAGTGAATGTCCTGCAGCAGGTCGCGACGAGCCTCCGGATCCGCTTCATACGCGCGGCCGAGCCGCTGTAGCGCGGGTCCGAAGGTATCGGCCGCCTCCTGGTACAGACCGTCTTGCTTCAGAACATCCTGCTTCACTCCTGCTCCACAATCCAGGTAGTCGCTGTAGAAAGGATTTTCTAACATCGTTGACATCAATCGCCTGCGGGCGTCATGCTACAAATACATAGTCTCTACAGGCGCTGGCCATGAGAATCTCGGTCAAGAAGTGGGCAACAGCGCAGCGGCCAGCGCTGGAGGCCGCTCAGGTGCAAGTCGACGAAGACGCCGACATACGCGAGGAGACTGGCCGAATCGTCATTGAGCCCGTGCGCGAGAAGCTGGACGATCTTCTCGGGGCGCATCACTAAGGACAATCTTCACGGCGAGATCGATTTCGGTCCGCCGGAAGGCAAAGAGGTGTGTTAGTGGCGCGCGCCTTCGGGCCGGATGCGGGTGATATTGTGTGGTTGAATTTCACGCCCCACGCCGGACGCGGGCAAGCCGGCCATCAACGATAAAACCGCTCGGATGATCTGCTGCCCTCTGACAACGAGAATCAAGAACTACCCTTTTGAAGTGCCGCTCGTGGGAAGCCGCTCCAGGGTCGCGCTGGCGGATCAGGTCAGGAGTTTCGATTGGCGTGCAGGAAAAGGTGCTCGGCAGGGGAAGGCGTCGGCGTCGGAATTATCCGAGGTCCGGGTGAAAATTGGAGCCCTGATTGGATAATCGCTCCCGCCTATTCGTCCCTCAAGCCCATTACCACGGCGATATATATTTAGATCAATGACACACGTTGCGCTGCTTCGCGGCATCAACGTGGGTGGAAACAACCTGCTGCCGATGAAGGAACTGGCGCTTATGTTTGCCGCTGCCGGATGCACGGATGTGCGCACTTACATCCAGAGCGGCAATGTGATTTTTCAGGCGCCGGCCGGAACGTCCAGGATCGCTGACATGGTCGCGGCGAACATCGAGAAACAATTCGGTTTTCGCGTTCCCGTGATTCTCCGGACGTCTCAGCAGTTACGTAAAACAATTCGCGATAATCCGTATCTTGCGGCGGCAGCGGACCAGAAGGCGCTCTACGTTTACTTCATGGCGCATGCGCCGAACGCCCGGGCGATTGCCGGATTGGACCCCGGCCGGTCCGCGCCCGACGCTTTTTACGTGCGCGGCCAAGAGATCTATCTGCATCTTCCCAACGGCATGGGACGCAGCAAATTGACGAATGCCTACTTCGATTCGAAGCTTTCCACCATCTGCACGGCGCGGAACTGGGCCACGGTGTTGAAGCTTGCTGAGATGATGTAAACTTTCGCCTATGACGCGAGATCTTCTGTGGGCGCTGCGATGGCTCTCAAAGAATCCCTGGTTCCTCGCGGCTGTGATTGCGATCCTTGGGCTGGGGATTGGCGCGAACACGGCCATCTTTAGCATTGCCGACGCCGTCCTGCTGCGTCCGCCTCCCTATCAATCCGCCAAGCGCCTGGTCCGTATCGAAGAGCAGACTCCCAAGTGGGAGATGAGCGTCAATTCACCGGAAGATTTCAGAATTTGGGAAGACCGGCGCGATCTTTTCGACAAAACAGTTCCTTATCGCCGTGACATAGCGACGCTACTGAATGCGGATATCCCGGATCAGGTTTTCGCGGTGCGAACTTCGGCTCAATTGTTTTCGCTGCTCGGAGTGCCCGCCCACCTGGGCCGCACGCTGCTCGACTCCGACGATGCATCGAACGGGCCCGAATTCGGCCGTGATCAGCGACCGCTTGTGGCGGCGAACGTTCGATGCCGACCCGCGCGTGATCGGCCGCACCATCACGTACTCAGACGAAGCCTTCACCATCGTGGGCGTGATGCCGCCGGAATTCGAGTTCCCTTTATCGCAGGAAGAGATGTGGATTCCGCTGCGCCTGAACGCCGCTTCCACCGGGGCGCTGGAAGTGGTGGCCCGGTTGAAAGACGGCGTCACCGCCGCCCAGGCTCAAAGCGCAATGCAGATTGTGGCGCGGCAGATTGAGCAGCGCGATCCCGAGACCAAAGCCGGGTTGCGCATTTCGGTGTCCCCGTGGCGTGAGGAGCTGAACCGGAATTATGTTTATCCGCCACTGGTGGCCGTGGGTCTGGTGCTGTTGATCGCCTGCGCCAATGTGAGCAGCCTGTTGCTGAGCCGGGCCGTTCAAAGGCAGCGAGAGCTGGCTGTTCGCGCGGCGCTGGGCGCGGGTTTCTGGCGCGTAGCGCGGCAGTTGCTGGCTGAAAGCCTGATCCTGGCCGTCATGGGAAGCATCGCCGGTTTGGCCCTCGGGCGGTTTTTGTTGCGACTCATGCTGCGGCAATTGACCACCCTTCCGATTGTGCTTCCTCACCTGCAGCGTGTCGCGTTGAACGGACGCGTGCTGCTCTTCAACACCGTGGTGTGCCTCATTCTGGCTTGTGTTTGCTCGCTGGCGCCGCTGATTTTCGCATCGCGGACCGACGTCCAAACGGTGTTGCGCGGCGGCCAGGCAGACACTGGAAGACGTTCCACCCGGCTGTTTTCTTTCCTCATCGCTGCGGAGACCGCTTTCGCGTTCCTGCTTCTGGTCGGTTCCGGACTGCTCATTCGCAGCCTGGTGCGTTTGCAGAGCGCCGACACCGGCTTTCACGCCGATCATGTGCTCACTATGCGAGTTCCCATCGGGACACAGATACAGACCAACCCCGCGGGGAAATACGATACACGGGCGAGACAGATTGAATTTTATCGGGAGGTGCTGGAGCGCCTGCAGGTTGTCCCGGGCGTCCGCGCGGTGGCGGTGGTAAACAATTGGCCGCTCTCGGAAGCGAACACCACGACGGTTTATCGCGGACCTGACGGTGGCGTGCTCGGGGTGATGACGCGTACCATCAGCTCGCAATATTTCACCGTTATGGGTATTCGTTTGCTTCAGGGCCGGGTCTTTTCGGAGGCCGATCAATCCGATGCGCCACTGGTGGCCATCATCAACGAATACCTGGCGCGGCTGTTTTTCCCGATCGAAGTCCGATTGGACAGTTCTTGCCTTCCGATAGTCCAAAGAAAACGATGGTGGTCGGCGTGGTCGCGAATGCGTGGCAGCGCAGATATGACCAGCCAGCGGCGGGTGAGGTCTACATCCCGTATCGGCAATACATTTTCGGAACATTCTTGTCCACGATTGTTGTCAGAACATCAGGAGATCCCCTGGCTCTAACCAACACGCTGCGCCGGCAAATCTGGGCCGTGGATCCGAACGAACCCGTGCTCAAAGTGGAGACCATGGACGATGTGGTGGCCGATTCCATCTGGCGGCCGCGCTTCTCGGCTTGGATTTTTGCCGCGCTCGGCGGGTTGGCATTGCTGCTGACGTCCGCTGGAATCTACGGAGTGGTTGCCTATACCACGGCGCTAAGGACCAAGGAAGTCGGAATTCGCGTGGCTCTGGGCGCGACCCCTCGCGTGGTGATGCAAACGGTGCTACGCGCCTCAATGCTTCCGTTGATCGCGGGACTGATTGCGGGTTTCGCAGCCGCGCTGTTTCTAAGCCGCCTCCTCGCCAGCTTGCTTTATGAGACCAGCTCCACGGATCCCATCGCGTACTTGAGCGCAGCGGGCGTACTGATGGCGCTCGGAATTATCGCGAGCCTGCGTCCGGCGTGGCGCACCGCAACAGCCGATCCAGTGCGCTCGCTCGGTGCCGACTAAGCGGCGGATGTTAGCTTAGTGGTGCGTGATCTCTTTTTCCAATATCAATAAGCAATACGGCAAGCAGTTGATCTTCGTCGACGCTTCGTTTCAGTTGAACCCCGGCGAGAAAGTCGGGCTGGTGGGTCCGAACGGCGCGGGCAAGACCACGCTGTTCCGCATGATCGTGGGCGAAGAGGAGCCCGACGAAGGCGACGGTCTCGGTTCCCAAGCGGCTCCACATCGGCTACTTCCGCCAGGACGTGGAGGAGATGAAGGGCCGTTCGGTTCTGGATGAAGCCATCGCGGGCAGCGGTCGCGCGGGCGATCTGCATCACGAGCTGGAGGAGCTGCAGCGCGCCATGGAAGATCCCGAGCGGGCAGACGAAATGGACCGCATCCTGGAACGCTTCGGCGAGGTGCAGGAGGAGTACGAGCATCTGGGCGGCTACGCGCTGGAAGCGCAGGCGCGCGAGGTGCTGCATGGCCTCGGCTTTGAAGACGATCAGATCGATGGCGACGTGGGCGCGCTGTCGGGCGGCTGGAAAATGCGCGTGGCGCTGGCGCGGGTGCTGCTGGGCCGGCCGGACGTGCTGCTGATGGACGAGCCCACCAATCACCTGGATATCGAATCGATCATCTGGCTGGAGCAGTTCCTCAAGTCGTATCCAGGCGCGCTGCTGATGACTTCGCACGATCGCGAATTCATGAACCGCATCGTGACTCAAAGATCGCCGAGATCGATGCGGGCGAGATCGTCACGTACTCGGGCGATTACGATTTCTACGAGCGCGAGCGGGCCATTCGGGAGACCAATCAGCAGGCCGCTTTCGCGCGGCAGCAGGCCATGCTCGCCAAGGAGCAGCGCTTCATCGATCGCTTCCGGACGCATGCCGCCAAGGCCGCGCAGGTGCAGAGCCGCATCAAGGCGCTGGACAAGATCGAGAAGATCGAGCTGCCGAAGAAGCGGCAGGTGGTGAAGTTCGAGTTTCGCGTGCCGCCGCGCTCGGGCGACCAGGTGGCGGTGATCGAGGATCTGCACAAGACGTTACGGCTCGCGCGTGATTTACGACGGATTCAGCCTCACCATCCGCCGCGGCGAGCGCTGGGCGGTGATGGGCAGAAACGGCGCGGGCAAGACCACGCTGCTGAAAATGATCGCCGGAGCCAGCGCAGCCGGATGCGGGGAGCGTGCGGCTGGGCGCAAGTCTGAACATGGGATATTTCGCGCAGCAGTCGCTCGACGTGCTGGATCCCGAATCTGACCGTCATCGAGCAGCTGCAGAAAGATTTTCCGCAGGATGGCCTCGGGTCGCTGCGCACGCTGGCCGGCGCGTTCCAGTTCTCAGGCGACGACGTGGACAAGAAGCATCCGGGCGCTTTCGGGCGGCGAAAAATCGCGCCTGGCGATGGCGCGCATGCTCTACAATCCGCCGAATTTTCTGGTGCTCGACGAGCCGACCAATCACCTGGACCTGGCCACCAAGGAGATGCTGGTGGAGGCGCTGAAGGAGTTCGAAGGCACCATGATTTTCGTTTCGCACGACCGCACGTTCCTGCGCGGGCTCGGCTCGCGCGTGCTGGAACTCGGCGGGGAAAGCGGGCGCGATCGCAGTCCGCACGTGTATCTGGGCTCGTACATCGAGTATGTGCAAAAGACCGGGCATGAGGCGCCGGGAATATACTCGTGAGAGGATGAGGGCCGGGATTTTGGGACTCGTCGGCTTCGCGATGGTCCTCGCAAACGCGCAGGAGTTGTATCTGCCGCAGGGGCCAGTGACGCGGCTGGCATCGCCCGACGGCTCGAAGATTCTCTACGGTGTGCCGTGCCAGAAAAGCAACAGCGGCGGCCCGCAATTGTGGATTGAAGATGCCCGTACGCATCGCCGGACAAAGCTGTTCGACGTTGGCGGCACTTTGTCGGCGGTATGGTGCGCCGACGGCAGCGCGTTTTATGTCAACGATCGTTGGGCCAGCGATCGAGAGCGGGCGTACATCTACGATGCAACTACTCTCCAGCGCCTGGACATCGCCGATCGTATTTGGGTGCAAGATCGCGCGACCCGTCCCTTCCAAGCTGGCCACACTTATGTGGCGATCGAGCATTGGGACGGCACCGAGGAAGTTGCTGTGAAGTTCTCAGGCCACACGGACGAGCCCCCGGTGATGAACTTTGATTTTCGTTATCGCGTCAGCCGGAGGGGAGCGGTGAAGAAGCTGTCGCAACACGTTGCTCCCGTTACCGGCTAGTCCCAGCCTGATCCCATGCTGGCGGGCATGATTTTCATGAAAGCTTCCACCGCGTGGATCTGGCCGCCATAGACTTTAAACTCCTCCCACACGATGAGCGCGTTGCCGGGGCCGTAGGCTTTCGTCTGGCCGAAATTCATGCGTAACAGCGCGATGCCAAGCTCTTCGTCGACGGCCACAACGCGCGTGGTGATCAAGGGATGCTGCATGATTTTTTGCGTCTTGATGTTTTCGCAGCCCGGACGCGAGCAGCCCGGCCCCGCCGTGATGACGCCGTTTTCCACGCGATAGGCGTCGGAGGCAAAAGGAGCATCCACGGTCACGAAGCTGCCGATTTTGAGACCTGCGGGATAGAACATGGCGATCCTTATGGCGTCATCGCGCGACGGCAGTTGCGACTTTTCCGGCACGGACAGCATGTTCTTGTCGGCGGTTTCGAGAGCATCCACTTTGAAGAGCGCGCCCTCCTTCTGGGTGCGGGTCACCATGGTCTCGATTTCAGTAATCTTCTGGTTCGCGATTTTCAAGCGCAGGACGAGCAGGGCCGGCGAGCCCGCCTCCTCAACCACCACTTGCGACGCTGCCACGCATTGCCGCACGTCCAGAACGTCTTGCCGATAAGCCCGAACGCGCGAGGCGTCTTTCCATAAGCCGTCGCCCAGATGCATCTCCACGCTGTCTTCTGTAAAGCGCGCCCGAGGTGCAAGCGGCAGAGCGCTTGGGTTATGCGCGACCAGCGCGTCGAGATATTGCGTGATGAATCCGCGCAGGCGATCGCGGTTGCAGTCCGCCGTTGCAGCTTGCGCGACGCCCGCCGCCATGAGCGCTTGAACCGCGGCGAAGACGACCCAGGAACGTTTCATGGCGTTTGATTTTATACTAAGGCGCGGTGTTATGCTGAATGCGCTCGCCCATGATATCCATCCGTCGAATTCTTGTCGCCACCTTGCTTGCCGCGCCAGCCACGTTCGCCCAACTTTCCCCGCAGGCCACCTGGGCCGTTCACGCCTCGAACGATTACGACGTCGTTCCAAACGTGACCTACGTCACCGCTGGAAATACCGAAGTGAAGCTCGACATCTACCGTCGCCATGGCGCGACCACTCCGCAACCCACTGTGATCCACTTTCATGGTGGCTTCTGGGCCGCGGGCACCAAAGAGGCGTCGCAGATGTATCTGATCCCGTGGTTCGAGATGGGGTGGAACGTGGTGAACGTGGAGTACCGGTTGGCGCGCGTGGCGCTGGCCCCAGCGGCGGTGGAGGATAGTCTCTGTGCGCTGCGCTTTGTCGCTGCGCAAGCCAAGACCTATAACTTTGACGTGAATCGCATCGTGTCGATGGGCGAATCGGCGGGCGGGCATCTGGCGCTGACCACCGGAATGATTCCCGAAAGCGCGGGCTTCGCGCGTGAATGCGAGGGCGCGCCATTGCCCAAAGTGGCGGCCATCATCAATTGGTATGGTGTCGCCGACGTGGCCGATGTTATCGATGACGGACCACATAAGGCGAACCTGGCGGTGCAGTGGTTCGGCAGCCTGCCTAATCGCGACGAGCTGGCGCGGCGTCTTTCGCCGCTCACTTACGTCCGCGGGGATCAACCTCCGGTGTTAACCATTCACGGCGACGCCGATCCGACCGTGAATTACCAGCAGGCAGTGCGGCTGCATGAGGCGCTCACCAAGGCCGGCGTGCAAAACCAGTTGCTGACCATCCCCGGCGGCCACCACGGAAATTTTTCGCCGCAGGAGCGCACGAAGATCTACCTGACGATTCGCGAGTTTCTAAAAAAGAACGGCCTGCCGTCGGGCGACTAATCCCACGGGCTTTTGGTGCCGTAGGGCAGGCTCACGCCCATGGCTTCGATCTCGTGAATCTTCCCGCCGCGGATCTTAAAAATCTCGCCTGCTTGCAAATTTGAAGTCCCGCCATTCATGTGCACCACATCCACGCCGGGCACGCCTTTGATCTTGATGTCGTGAACCGCGCCTCGATGCTGGAACATCGGAAACGCGTAGACCAGCCCCTTCTGTTCATCAACGAGCCCCAGCCGCCTCGGCCATAGGCGTGTGATGAAGCTCAGAATTCCGCTGTTGATTTGCGCGGTACAGGTCAGTGTTCCAAGCACCGCCATCGCGTGATCGTCTTCGGGTGAGCCCATCGGCACGGGCCAAGGCACGGGCGTCGCGTTATGCGTCGTCTGTCCGCCATTTTCGTGACGCTCGCAATCCTCGGCGAATGGCGCGATCTCGCCGTTGCCATGCTCGATCGCTTCGAAATACGAATTCGCCGCGTGGATCATGTCGTCGCGCGATGTGCGTTCAGACGCCGGAACGTCGCCGAGGAAGGCGGCACGCGGCGTCACCAGGTTCTGCATCCGATCCGGGCGCATATTTCGCGCTAGCACATGCTCGATTTCAGTGATCTCGCCGTCCACAACCTTGAGCCGCAGCGCGATGATCAACGGCCGGTTGTTCTCTTTCATCACGCCATAGAAGCCAATCTGATTGGACTCAGGATCGAAAGCATAAATCCTGAACGTGGTGGGAGCTTCCGACGCGCCCACCCACAGCCCGTCGCCGATGCGGATTTCGGCGGTGTTTTCGGTGAATCGCACCCCGCGTGATAACGGCAATCCGGAAGGATCGTGCTTCACCAGCGCCGCCAGATATTGATCGGTCAGTGCGATCATGCACGCGCGGTCGCAGGGTTTGGATTTGGCGAAAGAGGCTCCAGTAAGCAAGCCAAGCAACGCAGCGCCAATGGTCCAGTGTTTGATCAAGCGGGTCTCTCCGGGCATCGATTATATCCCGTTACGGCCTGCCTCGAAGGCGGTTGATTTCGCGGCGATCGCGCTTGGATGGCTTGCCCTCGCTGGACGTTTCGTAACGCGGCATCGCTTTGCGCTCGGCGGCCAGTTTCAAGCGCAATTCGCGGCTGGCTTCGGTTTCGTGGTAAAGCGTCTGCGCGATCGGGGCCGGGCCGCGCGTTTCACTCAGGGCCAAAACTTCGATCTGAAATTCGCCGCTGTCGTTCTTCACTCGCAACAGGTCGCCCACGCGTATCTCGCGCGAAGGCTTCACGTGTTGCCCGCCTGCTTCCACCCTGCCGAGCTCGCAAGCGCGGGAGGCCAGCGTGCGCGTCTTGAAGAACCGCGCGGCCCACAGCCACTTGTCTATTCGAATACTGGTCATCTCTTCTAAACCGGCACGCCGGCCAGGCGCGCGATAGCCAGCGCATTGGTTTCTGTTGTGACGCCCGGTTTCAGTCGATAATCGAAATCCAGCGGATCGCCTTCTGTCCCGGAACCCATATGTACGTTGCACGCGCCGGCCATTTCAGTGAGTGCAAGGTCGTGCGTGGATAGCGCTCCGATGGCTCCTTGGTTTAGAAGCGTCCGCACCACCGCTTCCGCCGCTATCCGCCGGTCGCGCGAATTGGTGCCGCCAAAGATTTCATCCACGAGAAACAGCACGGGCCGATGGGGAACCGCAGACTCGATGGCCTGCCGCAGCCGGTCCACTTCGGCCAGGAACTTCGATTTTCCGGTCAGCAAAGAATCTACCACCGACAGCGACGCGACGATGGAAAGACCGGATAATCGGAGAGCACTCGCGCGCACGGGAGCGCCGGCAAACGCCAGCGCAGCGTTCAATCCGATGGCGCGCAGCAGCGTGCTTTTTCCCGACATATTCGATCCGCTAACGATGTAGAAGCGGGTTTCAGGAGTCAGCGCGATATCGTTCGTGACACAAGAAGCGTACGGCAGCAGAGGATGGCCAAGCTCGCTCGCTTCGAAGCAGGCGTCGCCTGCGGAAAGCTCGGGGAAGGTATTGCGGGGATTTTCGTAGCCGTAGGCGGCCAGAGCGTTCAAGGCCTCGAATTCCGCCCACGCCTCCAGCCATGTTCTTAGCGATGCCCCGTGTCTTCTTTGCCACTGCTCCACTGCAATGCACAATTGTGTGCCCGCCAGCAGCAGGAGCGAAGGACCGTAGAACCAGGGGTCCTTATTGCGCAGTTCCAGCATGCGGAGCAAGCGTTCCAGTTTACGAATGGATCGACAGCCGGTCCGGACTTGTTCAGAGATGTGCCGCAGCTTGTCCGATTGAAACTGCTCCGTTTCGAGAAGTTGCAGGCCTTGCCGCAGCACGCGCGTTTCAAAGGCGACCGGGCGCAGCCAGTCCGCCATTTGATTGACGCGATTTCGGAAGACAAGACCGACGGCGGCATGAAATGCGACGAACGGAGATATCGATATCGCCACATCCATCCAGGGAATCACGCCCAGTAAGCCTGCGACAACGATGCCGGCCACCAGCGCTGACGTCAGCGCTGCAATCACGGGCAGAGGACGAGTGAAGGAAAGCCGCGGCGAGTTCAGCCATTGGTCGAAAGTATTCTGGTGCGATTCGAGAAACTCAAATTCCCCGAGCGTGCCAATCTTTTCGCGAAGATCCGTTCTTCCTCGCAGTTCGCGTACCGCCTCTTGCCGTGAGAACGTCTCATCGATGGTGGATGCTTCCAGCAAATACTTTGCCAGGCCACGGCGGCCCAGGGAGGTTCGGGCGATGCAAAGCATTTCGAAAAGAGAGCCCTCGCCCAAAACATTCAAATCCACGGCGTAGACGTGCTTCGGATCGCTGAATTCCGCACCCGTAAATCCAGAGCCAACCCAGTTTCCTTCCACACGCTCGATGGCCCGATCATAAAAGCGCTTCAGGCGCCACAAGCGGGATTGCGCCTGGCGAGACTTTTGGAGACGGCGTCCAGAGGCAGCCGCGATCAGGATGGGCAGAGAAGACCATAGAAACGATACCTGCCCGCGAGCGGCGTAGAGGCCGAGTACGAGAAACAGGCCGAGCGCAATCGCAAGCACGCCCGCAGCGAGTGCATGAGACCAGCGCAACTGGGCGATGGCTAATTGCAGATCGAGTATTCGGCCTTCGTATTGGACGATTACTTCCTGAACGGTCACTAACTAATGATACGATCGCTCGCCGCCAGACGATCCAGATATAACTCCATATAAACGTCAGCGCGCGCATAAGGGGACGGCACCACACGCTCGGGCGGAATATGCCGAAAGCCGGCGGATTCATACAGCCGGATCGCGTTCGCGAGGGTTCGATTAGTCTCAAGGTAGAGGCGCTGCGCGCCTAAAGCACGGGCCTCCGCAATCACCTTCTGGAGAAGCTGGCGTCCGATGCCGGCGCCGCGGAATGATTCTCTGACCGTCATTTTTGCAACTTCAAATTCGCCTGGGCCAAGGGCCAGCAGGGCACAGCATCCCACCAGTTCTTCGCCGTGGGCAGCGAAGAAGATTTTCCCTCCGCGATCCAGAATGGCGCCCTGAGGATCGGCCAACGTGGCGGCATCCTGCGGTTCCAGAGTAAAGTATCGGCTGATCCACGCTTCGTTGAGGCAGCGAAAGGCGGATTCGTCGCCGGCCCTGAATTCGCGCATCGTTATTTCGTTCACCGGGGTGGTCATTGCTCCAGGTTAGAGGCTCTCCATTAACTATGTCCAATATCTGAAAGCTGTCTATTCATATGATGGTGGTATGAAAGAAGAGATCGAAATTCGACATCTTCGCTACTTTCTCGCCGTGGCCCAGACGCTGCATTTCAGCAAGGCGGCGCAGCTTCTGGGGATCGCCCAACCTCCGCTCAGCCAGCAGATCAAGCGGCTGGAACGGCTGATCGGCCACCGCCTCTTCGATCGGACGACGCGCGGCGTGAAACTAACTCTAGCCGGACAGCTTCTCGCCGAACGTGCGCGCAGCACCATCGAAAAGGTTCAGGACGATCTGGCGCAGGTGCGGCGCCTTGGACGCGGCGAGGAAGGGACGCTCACGGTTGGCTTCGCCGGTTCCGTGATGTTTACCGAACTTCCGGCGGCCATTCAGGACTACCGGCGCCGCTATCCAAAGGTAGAACTTCGATTGTGGGAACTCAGCACCTCCGCGCAGATTTCCGCTCTGCTTACCGGCACCATCGATCTGGCCTTCCTGCGAGATGCGGAGCCGACGGAGGGGATCCAGATCGACGCATTGTCTGAGGAGCGCTATGTTGCGGTGCTGCCGGTGGCCCACGCGCTGGCTCGCAAGCGCTCGCTTCACGTTCGCGATTTACGGAACGAGCCGTTCATCCTTTTTGCGCGCCGCATGGGGCCGCTGGCGTTCGACAGAACCATCGCCTGCTGCGAGCGAAATGGATTTCGCCCGCACATCGTGCAGGACGCGCCGCAGTGGCCCACACTGGTGCGGCTGGTAGCGGCCGGACTGGGTGTCTCGCTCGCTCCCGCTTGCGTGGCAACCGTGGCCATACCGGGGGCCATCTATCGCGAAGTGCGCGCGGCTTGCAGAACGACCGTGGATCTTGGCATCAAAGCGGGATCGGCGGGCGCATTGGCGGGCAATTTTATCGACATCGCACGTGCGCATCTTGCCGATTTACGCGGGAACCGGTGAAGGCGCGCAGGACGATACGAGGATGGAGAAGGATTCTCGGCGGCGCAGCTAGCGCGATTACCCGATAGAAGTCTTCAACGACACTCGGGTCTCCACAAGTTGCCAACCGATCTTTGTAGCGCCTGGTGAGAGGGAACGTGAGCGGACGCCGTCCGGTGGTTTGAGGGTATTTGAAATTTTCGCCGGACGATAACTCCCAGGGCGCGTCGATTACCGAGTCGATACGTTTGAAGTAGTCCCGCCGCAGTTGGGGGCCGGAGTGGAACTGGAGAGAACTGGCCAAAGCTTCCGCTTCCAATGCGGCAACGGTCATGCCTTGACCAAACGCGGGGTCGAAACTACAAACCGAATCGCCCAGCGGAAGTAATCCGTCGGGGAAGCGCGCCATTTTGGCGTAGTATCGTCGGATGGACGATGGAATGTGGTAGCGCGCAATCGGGGAAAGCAGCTCCGATTGTGAAAGCACGTCGAAGACTTCGGGTTGGCTCAGGCTGCGGGCAAAGTCGAGAAAGCCCTTCAAATCTCCCGGTGGATGGTCGCCGTGGTAACCGCCCATGCCTCCGTACACCACTCCGCCCTCAACCAGCACTCTCACTCCTACGCGCGTTCTGTGCGGCGGAGGGCCTACGATGTAGAGCATCGGATGCTGGGGACGCATCCGGCCGGGCACCCGGAAGCATCCTGTCGAGTATCCAAGATCGATACCCACCTTGGCCTCAGGCACCGGCGGATACGCATTCTCAGCCAGCCAGCGCGGCAGGCGCGTGTTGCGGCCCGTGGCGTCAATCACCAGATCGCTTCGCAATTCCTGGCGGCCGCGCTCTGGATGTACGGCCACTCCGGTAACACGCGCGTTGGCCTGGTCCCACAACAGTCCCCGCACCGTGGTGTCGTGAAGCATTTCAACGTTTGGAAGCTCGCCAACCCAGCGATGTATATAGTGCTCAAGAAATGGCCGGGTCTGAGCTAAAGTGTTTAAGCCGGTTTGTATCCTCGGCATCCAATTGCCGATGATGTAGAACTGAGATTGGCCGTAATCAAAGGGCTGCGCGCCGTTCCGAACCAATTCCACCGTGCGGCCGGGAAACAAACGTTCCAGAGCCGCGATTCCTGCCGGCAGCAAAACATGAATGTGTTTGCCTTGTGACACGCCAGGCCGGGGTGCGAGCGCCGTGGATAGAGGGTCCCGCTCAACGATTGTGACTTTTCTGAAGTGCGGCGAGAGCGCCCGCGCGGCCAGGAGTCCAGCGATACTGGCGCCCATCACGATGGCGTGTTCTCGCTTGACGCCGTATTGAACTATATCCTCGGGAATCGTCACGTCACTTTAACAATACCGTTGTAAGCTTCGAAGGCTGCGTGAGCGGTGGCCGGGAATGATAGTATCTGAGTGATTCTGCCCAGGTTCCTTTTCGCCCGGCGTTGATTCTGTTGCAATTCTGACTGGTGCTTCAATTGCTGAGCTCCAATTGCCGAAATGGCCAATGCATGACACGCTTTATCCACATCGCCACATCCTTGCTCCCCCTTCTCTACGCAACGGCCTTGCTCGGACAAAGCATCGCCGAACCGGGAGGCATCACGATTGGCGTGACCAGCGCCGGTACCTTCACCATACGGCCGGCCGATCCAGCCTGGGCCTATTCAGGAAGCATTACAGGGCGGGTGACGAAGATAGCGGGACCCATTAGCGGGTCCGACAATAACCAGGTGTCCACCAACGGGCCGTTTGACGAATTCACGGTCAATTACTCGGACCCGGATGGTAATCCCTGGCGGATGCAGCTGCGTGCTTATCGCTCATTGCCCTCGGCCACCATTTCCTTTAGCCCTCTGGCCACGGTGCCAAACCAGCGGCCTTATGCCGTGCTCCATCAATTTCCCATCACGCCCCATCATTTTTCCAACGCCGGCTGGAACCGCGCCTTCGGGTTGGTGGGTTGGATGGATACCGACAGCGCCTGGGTCTTCTTCGACGACCAGTTCCGCGCGTCCATAATGTCCCCTGCCGCCAGGCCGATCTCCGAACGTCAAGCCTGGATGGATGACGGGAGCGTGAATGGCGCGATCGCACTCCAGATTGACGCGAGCAATCCCGTGCTGCCGGCGGGCGACGTCTATAGCTATCTGGTCACGTTCGACCAGGGAATCGGCAAAACGTTCACCACCTGGGGATCGACGTTGCGGAACATCGTGGGCAGGCGGATCACGGGAAGTCAATCGGACCTCAGCTTGATCATGCCGATGCTTTCCACCGACGCCGGGGCCACTTACTATTACGTCTTTGATCCCGCGCTCGGTTATGAAGGCACTTTGCAGGCGGCTATCGCCTCAGCCAAGGCCGTGGGCATCCCGATGGGGCTGACGCATTTTGATAGCTGGTGGTACAAGAAGGGCGGCAACTGCAATGAGCCTGAGGACCCTGCCTACGCAGCCTGGTCGAATACCCAGGACGGCGCGTGGAAGTTCGTGATGGATCCGGCGCTTTTCCAGCCGATCGACGCCGCTGATTTGGAGCAGGGTTTCGTGCAGAATTTGGGTGCCGGGATGGCGCACGGCCGATGGGTGGACACCTGCAGTCCGTATCGCCTGCCAATCGCTGACGGCTTGCGGAAAACGCCGGTGATCACGAACCCCGTTTCCGGCAACGTGCTGATCGATCCCAGCATTTGGGCGCGAATCGCTCATACGCTGAAGCAGAGCGGCATGGTCATTTTCGAGCAGGATTTCCTGTCCACCAACGCACGCGCAGCCAACACATTTGACGACGAGAAATTCCTGAACGCCATGTCGGCGGCGATGGCGGAGAAGGGAATTGACCTGCAGTTTTGCATGCCGCTGGGGCGCCATCTTCTGGAGGCCTTCCAATTGGAGCGCGTCCATACGGTCAGAGCCAGTGGCGACCGCTTTGGCTGGGGGCACTGGGATCAGGAGATGTATACCTCCATCGCTCTCAATGCCGGAAGCGTGTGGCCGACGGTGGATAATTTCCAAACCACCGAAGAGCGCAACCTCCTGTTGGCGGTGCTGAGCGCTGGACCACTGGCTTTGTCGGATCCCATCGGTGGTTTCGTTCCCATCCCTGAAGCGATACGAAGCGACGGGTTGATCCTGAAGCCGGATGCATCGCTGGTTCCCACCGACGCCAGTTTTGTTTCGGAAGCCGCTGCCATTGAGCAATTTTACGGGGTGAGCGGCCCTACAGCGTCCAACGCCGGGAATACGGCGCAGCTGATTCGGCCGCCGCTAGTAGCGCACACGTACTCCGATTTCGGATCCACCAGGGTGGAGTATGTGTTTGCTTATAGCCGCGATGTGAACGCGCCTACGCCGGTGAGTTTCTCGCCGCAGGATTTCGGATTCACGGGCAGCGTTTATGTTTACGATTACTTTGGTAAGACAGGATGGTCGCAGCCGGCGGGGCAGGCCATCGCGAGGGTGGTGGATGGCCAGGGCTCGTATTTTGTGATTGCTCCCGTGGGTCCGTCGGCGATGGCGTTCCTGGGCGATCTATCCAGGTTCGTGCCCGCGAGTCAACAGCGGGTGTTGAGCCTTTCCGATACCGGGACAATTACAGTCACGCTGCAACTGAAGCCCCCTGAAACGGTGCCGATCTCGATATTCGCTGCGTCTGCGCCCGTGGTTTCAGTGGACGGAGCGACGGTGAGTGCGCCGACTTTCGATTCGACCACCGGCCTCTATCAGGTGCTAGTGACATCGGCCGCCAGTGAAGAAGTGACGATTCGTATTGCACCAGGACCGGCTCAATAGACGCGACTTTGACTAAGCGGCGACTTCCACGTAGTCGACCGAAGAATGAGGTTCGGGAATTGTCTCTCCTACCTCGCGCATCGCCTCAAAATGCGAGGCCAGTGCGTTCTGGAAGTTGCTTCGCGTTTCTTCCGGCGTGTCGCCAACGGCAGCGCATCCGGGCACGTCTGGCGAATAGGCGGAATAGCCAGTTGTGGTTTGCTCGATGATTACCGGATAACGTTTCATTCAAGCCCGCTTTCTTGAGTATAGCGTTCAGCGTGCCGGTAGCCAGCTCTTTCCCCTGGTTGCCGGGCACCGTGACGACGGAGGGCCGTTTTGGGTGTTTGAAATGGCGATGACTGCCCTTCAATCGTATCTCCACCCATCCATTTGTTCCAATAAGCGAATAATCTCACGCACCTTCATTGGCATGCGGGCTTCACGTGGCGGCGAGGCGCTTCAAAACGGAGCCGACGCCATCGCAAATGCGCTGATTGTACTCCTTATAGCTCCGCTTCCCGAACTCTGGCTTGCGGCCATAGAGGTACAGACCTGAGATGCCATCGATCAGATCGTGGAGGAAATCGAGGATGCGGGAGACTTCATCGCGACTTGTGTTTCCAAACAGCTTCTCAGCTGCCGCGTTGCTCATGAGTCTGTGCGCGAAAAGGTCGCATCGAATTGGTTTATAGACCCGCTCGAAGGTCTTTGTGCGGGGCTTCAATTCGTCTTTCAGATACCTGAGGTCGTTGGCGGTGGCCGGTATCCACGCATTGGATACGTTTTCGTCGCTGGTCATCTTTCTATCGGCTAAGGGCGGATGCGGAAAACAACTGGACGTTAGCAAGCGCTCCACTAATCAGCTTATGGATCGTGCTTGCCTCGCCGCTCTTGTCGTTGTCGAAGATCCTGCTTAGGGTCATGAACAGAGACGTCTGCAGGCAGTACATTTGGGTCTTCCAGAACAATACATCCCCGCTTAGTGCTTCACGGACCGCCTTGTTGGAAACAGCTAGCCGGTTGATCTCCTCGTATGTGTAGTGGATGATGATGGCGTCTTCGATCTCGGTGGAGAGCAACTGTAACTCAGCCCGGTATTCGCCATCCGTCAGCCTCATCCGTGGCATTCAGCTCTTACGTTGGGACCGTTTCCAGAAAAAATATCCGAGCATGGTTTTGGCGTCCAGGATTTCGCCCTTGTCGATGGCGGCTTCGATTTCTTTCGCCGTGAACCAGCGGGTTTCGATGCGCTCGTCGCCCATCGGCGTGGCTTCGCCCGCGGCGAGGCCGGTGGCGAGGAAGATGGTCATCTTCTCGGTGAGAAAGCCGGGGCTGGGGAAAAAGGAGATCATCTTTTTCCAGTTCTTCGCGCGATAGCCGGTCTCTTCTTTCAGTTCCCGTTTGGCAGTTTGGAGCGGCTTCTCACCGGGATCCACGGAACCGGCCGGCAGTTCCCACAAGAAGCGCTCGGCGGGCAGGCGATATTGGCGGACCAGCAGGACGCGTTTGCGGTCGTCCACCGGCATCATGACGGCCGATCCGCGATGGTGCACGATGAAGCGCTTGATCTCAAACCCGCCCGGTTCGGTGGCATGATCTTCCGACACAGTGAACAGGCGGTTCTGGAGTTTTTCAACCGAAGAAATGATTTTCATGATCTGTGAATCGTTTTTTCAAATTCGGCGAGCGGCAGCGCGTTCAGCACGTCGCGCGCCTCCAGCCAGCCCCGGCGAGCCATCAGGACCCCGAAGGGCATATTAATCCCGAGGTGCTTGGTCTGGTGCGCGTCGGTGGAGATGGCGAACTTCGCACCCAGGGCTTTCGCCGTCCGCACCATGGCGCCGCCCAGATCCAGACGCTCCGGGCTGCCGTTGATTTCCAGATACACGTTGCGGCGCGCGGCCTCCGACGCCACACGTTCGAAATCGAACGGGAACGGATCGCGATTGAGCAGAATGCGGCCGGTGGGATGGCCCATGACGCGCAGCGACGGCGATTCCAGCGCCCGCATCAGCCGGTCGGTCATTTCCGCGCCTTCCAGGTTCATGTGGCTGTGGACGCTGCCCACCACAATATCGAGCTCGGCGAGCGCGTCCTCGGCCAGATCCATGGCGCCATCGCGGCGAATGTCGCATTCCAGTCCGGAAAAGACGCGGAGCGGGAGGCCCGCGCGGTTCAGCTCGCGGACACGCTTGGCGAAAGCGACGGCGCGCGCTTCATCCAGGCCATTGGCCATGGCGAGCGCCTTGGAGTGATCGGTGATCGCGACGTATTCATAACCGAGCGCGTGGGCGGCTTCAATCATTTCTTCGAGCGTGGCGCGGCCATCGGTTTCGGTGGTGTGCATGTGCAGGTCGCCACGGATGTCGGAGAGTTCGATGAGCTTAGGTAGACGGCCTTCCAGCGCAGCCTCGATCTCGCCGCAATTTTCGCGCAGTTCCGGCGGGATCCAGGCCAAGCCCAGCGCGGCATAGATTTCTTCCTCGGTTTCTCCGCCCACGCGCTGCTCGTTCTCCAGCTTGAAAAGCCCATATTCGTTCAGCGTGAGCCCCAGCTTGAGCGCGCGGCTGCGCAGCAGGATGTTGTGTTCCTTGCTGCCTGTGAAATACTGCATGGCCGCGCCGTAGCTTTCGTGCGGCAGCGCCCGCAGGTCCACTTGAAGGCCGTCCAGTCCGTATTGGATGCTGGCCTTGTTGGGACCTTTGCCAAGGACTGTGTGAGCTTTGGGGTGCTGGACGAATCGCTCCAGCGCGTCGGGCGCGCCAGTCCCGGTGACGAGCAGATCTAGATCGCCGATGGTGTCCTTTCCACGGCGCAGACTGCCCGCGGCCGCGATCTTTTCGATGCCGCCCGTTTCCGAAAGATAGGGGATCAATTCCGCAGCCACCTTCTGCCCGAAGTTCAGCAGAAAACGCCCGGTGCGCTGGCGATATTGCGCTATGGACTTGAGCACCTTCTCTTCCAGCTTGGCGCCCATGCGAGGCAGTTCGCGCAGCTTCTGGTCTTTGCAGATGCGCTCCAGTTCGTCGATGGTGGCCACTTTATGGTGCTGGTAGACCAGCGCGATGCCTTTCGGACCCAGGCCTTGGATCTTAAATAACTCGAGTAACGTCGGAGGGAATTGCGCCAGCAGTGTGTCGCGCTTTTCAAACGAGCCGCGCTTCGCGAGTTCCGCGATCACGCTAGCCAGGCCTTTGCCGACGCCCGGAATCTCGGTCACCTTGCGATCGGGATTGCCCAAGATGTCGTCGACGCGCTCGGGATAGCCCTCGATGGCCGAAGCGGCGTTGCGATACGAGCGGATGCGAAAGCTGTCTTCGCCGGCAATCTCCATCAGGTCGGCGGTTTCGGCGAGCACCCGCGCGAATTCACGATTTTCCATTCGGCTTCTTTGGGCCGCGGGGCCCGACTGCGATTGTACCCAGCATGTGCGGCTCCACGTGAACCAACACGTCGGCCACCCAATCTACTTCGGCGCGAATCTTCTCCTTCACCTCGGTGGCAATTTCGTGCGACTCGTAAACGCTCATGGCGGGGTCCACTTCCAGATGCAGATCCACGTGCCACTTCAGACCGGTCTTGCGCGCGAAACATTTTTCAATTCCGAGGACGCCGGGCACGGTGAGGCCGGTCATTCGAATGCGGTCCATGGCTTCCGGATCCGGCATGGTGTCCATGAGCTGGAGCATGGTGTCGCGCACCACGCGTACGGCCAGGAAAATAACGATGACGCCGACAGCGGAACCGCCGATCCGGTCGGCCGCGGCGAATCTTTCAGGATCGAGTAGCGTGAGGCCCAAGCCGAGCAGCGCGGTGCTTCCCGAAACAATATCGACGGTGTCGTTCCAGGCGTCGGCAATCAATCCGGAGCTTTGAATTTTGCGGCCGTAGCGCCATTTCGCGTTGCTCAGGATCGACTTGATGGCGATGGAAGCGATGAGCGGCCAGATGGCGTAAGGCGCGGGCGAGTGGTGGCTGGACCCGCTCGACAGATGAAGCGATTCGAACGCGATGAGCACCCCGCTCGCCGCCAGAATCATTCCTACCACCAGCGCGCTGATCGTTTCCAGTCGCCCGTGGCCGTAGGGATGCTCGGTGTCGGGAGGCTTGGCGGCAATGATCAAGCCCAGCAGCACGAGTCCGGAAGTGAGGACATCGCCGGCCGATTCAATGCCGTCCGATACCGTGGCAGTAGAAGAGGCGTGCAGCCCGATGGTGATTTTCGCGGCCGCCAGTCCGGCGCTGATCAGCATGCTGGCGATGGCGATGCGGCGGCCGGCCAGCTCGGGTTTCACCTGCGCCTCTTTTTCACATGGACCAACTGGTAACTCCCTTCCACGAGATCGCGAATCTCGGTCCAGTCCAGTTTGGTGTTGGCGCGTAGCGAGACCCAGCCGTGTTGTCCTACGTAGGGGGTGCGATAGAAACGGTCGTCTTCCAGAAACACGGGCTGCATCTTTTTGCCCACCTTAATGCATATCGACAAAATGCCTTTATACGTTTCCAGAACCGTGAAGGTCTTGGTTCCCACCTGAAAGGTGGGATGGCCGAAGGTGGTGGTTTCGCTGGTTTTCGGCAAGGCTAAACAGATTTCGCGCAGTTTTTCCAGTATCTTCTTATCGTCCATCAGCAGTCACATACCAGCGTACTAGAAGCCGGGCGGCGCAGGCACGCGGAGCGCTCTGCGGCTCTGAACAGTTGAATGGCGATAATAGGCCAAGGCGTTCTTTTGTTCGAACGATACACCGAACGCGCCCGGCGGGCGATCTTCTTTGCGCGCTATGAAGCCAGCGCGCTCGGCACTCACGAGATTACCGCCGAAGAACTGCTGCTCGGCATCCTGCGGGAAGACAAAGCCATTGCCATGCGGCTGACAGCCGGCGCCGTGGAATCCATTCGAAAAGAGCTGGAGCAGCTTGCGGGGCCGAAGCGAGAGCGGGTGTCCACATCGGTGGATATGCCGGTCGGCGATGAAACAAAACGCGCGCTCGAGTTCGCGGCGGAGGAAGCCGAGAACCTGCAGCACAAGCATATTCACACTACGCATCTGATGCTGGGCTTGTTGCGCGTTGAAAACAGCCAGGCTGCAGAACTCTTACGGAAGCACGGCATGACGCTGGAGCGCTGCCGCGAAATTGCCCGCCAAGGATTCTCAGAAAGCCCGGTGCGCGAACATGCGCTGGTAGTCGAACGGCCGCATCCCGCGCTGCCCGAAACATCGCTCGAGCCGGCGATTTACGCGCTGCGGCGTCTGGTGGACAATACGGACGCCCGGCTGCGAGGGTATCCGGACTCCTATGGTAATCAGCGGCTATCGACTAAACCATGGACGCGGAAGGAAGCGCTGGGGCATCTGATCGATCGGGCGATTACGCGCTTGACGCAGATGGAATCCAAAATCGACGTGGGCAGAATTCCGAATGAAATCGCGGTCGCGGTCCAGCGCTACGCTGAGTTCCCGTGGCTGGAGGCGGTGGATTTATGGGCTTCCTTGAACCGGCTGATCATTCACTTACTGGTGCGAATTCCTGAAGATAAGTTGAGCCTGGAGTTTCCGCTCAAGAAGGCGATCGAAGTGTACGTAGCGCATTGTGAGGAAATTGTAAGTCAGATTCTTGCGCTCCCGGATTGAGGGCGAATGGGAGTAAAGCGGTGTTTGAGCGCTTTAGCGAACACGCCCGTCGAGCCATCTTCTGGGGCCGAGCCGAAGCCCAATTGCTGCACGCCGAACGAATGGAGACCGAGCATCTCCTGTTGGGCATTCTGCGCGATGACAAGCGCGGAGTTTCCGAACTTTCCACGGATGCCGTAGTCGCGATTCGGCTGCGCATGGAGCCGAGTGTGCCCCGGTCGGAGTCGATCCGCGCGACGGTCGATCTGCCACTGAGCGACGAATGCAAACGTATTCTGCTGCTGGGCGCGAAGGAGGCCGATGCGTTGCAACACATGATCATCGACACACCGCACTTGCTGCTAGGAATGCTGCGTATCGAAGAATGCACGGGAGCGAAGCTTTTGCGGGAGCAGGGCGCGGATTATGATCAGTACCGTGCTGCAGTGCGGGATCAGCGGCTGGAAGAACCACGATTCCGTCGACCCAGCGAGCGGCCGGTTGAACGTCCATCGCCATGGAACGAAGCTCCAACACCAGCCGCCGCGCCATCGCTTGCGCCTAGCATTCTGGCCTTGGAGAATCTTCTAGACGGCGCCATCGCGCTGGTGCACGCCTATTCGGACGAGTATGGTGAACAGCGCTTGAAGCGGGCGCCCCATCCAGATAGACCATGGACGCGCAAGGAAGCTTTGGCTCATTTGATCAATTGGGCCATGGCGCATCAGCAGTGGTTTGCGCGCGCTCTGGCGGAATCGAAGCTGACGGCCGCAGGATATCCAAGTGAATCGGAGGTGTCGATCCAACACTACGCCGATTTTTCCTGGGCGGACACAGTAGATCTGTGGGTGTCCCTGAACCGATTGCTGATTCATGTGCTGCTCCGGGTGCCGGAAGATAAGGTCCATGTGCACTGCCGCATCGGGATCGCGGATCGAATAACACTCGCCGAACTGGTGGTGGGGCGTTACGTCGCGCATTGCGAGGACATCGTCGGGCAAATCCTGGCGCGACTGTGATAGTTGACAAAAGTCAATTAGTTCATTGACACTGGCAATATGCCTGGCGTCAACGATAGCGTGAACGCAGTACGTTCGTTCAATCGTTTCTATACGCGGCAGATCGGCTTGCTCGGCAAGGGATACCTGGACAGCCCGTTCACTTTGGCCGAAGTTCGCGTGCTCTATGAGCTGGCGCACAGCGGCGCACCCACGGCGGCCCAGATCGCCAAGGCGCTAGGGCTGGATGCGGGTTATTTGAGCCGCATGCTGCTGACCTTTCGCAAGCGGGGATTCCTGGCGCGCAGGGCGTCGGAGGTAGACGCACGGCAAAGCCATCTTTCGCTCACCAAGAAAGGCCGGAAGGCGTTTGGAACGCTAGAGGCGAAATCCGAGGCTGCGGTATCGAAGATGATCGAGCTTTTATCGCCGGCCGACCAGAACCGCCTGACACACGCCATGGGAACCATCCAGTATTTGCTTGGCGAGCGCCCTGCTGACTTAGGTAAGCCGAACACTCCGTACATGCTGCGAACGCATCAGCCGGGTGATATGGGATGGGTGATTCACCGGCATGGCGTGCTGTATGCGGAGGAATACGGGTGGGATGAGCGGTTTGAGGCGCTGGTGGCTCAAATTGCCGCCGGGTTCATTCAAAACTTCAACGCGAAGCGCGAACGCTGCTGGATCGCGGAGCGGGATGGCGCCATCGTCGGGTCCGTCTTCCTGGTGAAGAAATCGGATCGCGTCGCGAAGCTGCGGCTGTTGCTGGTGGAACCGTCGGCGCGCGGCCTGGGCATCGGCGGACGGCTGGTTGACGAATGTGTTCGCTTTGCGCGCCAAGCCGGATATCGCAAGATCACGCTGTGGACGCAGTCCAAACTGGACGCGGCGCGACATATCTATCGCAAGGCTGGATTTCGCGTGATGAAGAGCGAACGGCATCAGAGTTTCGGGCACAAGCTCGTAGGCGAAACGTGGGAATTGACGTTGTGACTTCTCTTGCACTGTCACTGCAGGGGCCAGTAACCGTCGCGCGTTTTGGCGCGAAGCTCCGGCCGGTCCTTCACCACCACTCGGATGGTGTGAAACTGGCCGGCGGTGACGTCCTTGGGCTGAAAGCTGAGAACGTACTGGCGATGCACCTCTTCGCTCACCAGTTGAATAGCCTGCTCCAGAGCGCTCTTCTTGAGGAAACTCAGCTCGCGCCCGCCGGTGGTCTTGTCGAACAGATTGGAAAGATCCGGCTGGCGCAAACGAATCAGTTCCTGGATCGCATACACGTAACTGCCGGGCCCTAAGTCGGGAGGAACCGGCGTGTCGTCTGGGGCGGGGCACAGAGCGCACTTTTGCACCTTGATCCGTTGGTCCTCAGGCTTCAGATCTTCAGCCGTTTTGGGCTTGACGGTGAAGGGCTCCAGGAAGGGCGAGTAGGTGAGCCAATAAATCGCGGCGTTGAGCCGTTCCACTTGTTCCATCACTTCGGGCAGCTTCTCTTTACTGGATCGATCGCGTCTTTCGGCAATCATCAGGATGATGCGCCGCCTTCCGGGCGGCCGGTGTTCCAACATCAGAAGCGCCTGGTGGATTGCATCCAGGATGTGAGCCTTATCGCCCTCCTTACGCAGCATGCGCAGCGAGTGAACAACGAGATCGGGGTCGCTAGTGAAATCCTGGTGGACCTTTACTTCATCGCTGAACGAGATCACGGCGGTCTCGCCGGCCTCAGCCGCGAGCAACTGCGAAAACAGAATGCCAGCTGCCGCCCAGCTTGTCGATGACGGCGCCGGAGTTCTCGCTGGTTTGAACCGCCACCACCAGATCGATCGGGTATGTCATCCAATCCATCTGTATCTTCTGCGGCACATTGTTGTCGTAAAGAATCAGGTCGTCGGACGTCAGCCCGTCCACGTAATGCCCTTTGGAATCGGTGACGGTAGTGGGCGCCACCACCAGTGGAACCGTGCTTTTGAACTGCGCCCAGCAGGGGGAAACCAGCATCAGGAGCGCGCCCGCAAGACGCATTGGCAAAACGTTTGCACCTTCGGGGCCAATGGGGTTAGACTCACGGCAAACGAAAGTGCCGTGGAAATTCTCCGGGATTACTCGCGCGGCTCGGGCGTCTCCTGGTGAGGGGCAAAGTCCATTGGATCGTCCTCTTCGGCAAACACGCTGGATTCGCCAAAAAACCGAGGTTCTCTAGCCACGGTTTCTTCCGCGAAGACGCTCGATTCCTCGGGCGTCAGGAATGCGGGCACGGTGGGATCCGCCACCTCCGCTGGGAGGGGTAGAGCTGATTCCAGGCCGGGGACTGTTTCAGCTACCGCCTCAGTAACCGCTTCCACCCGCAAGGGCTCGTCCGCCGAAAGCGGATATTCGCACTCGCAACAGTCGCTACAACGCTTGCAACGCTCGCAACGGTGATTGGAGCAAGCGTCCTTGGTGCAATAGGAGCAAATGTTGACGGATGCCTCGCCGCAAATGCTGCAAGTGAAAATGGCTGCGTTAACTATCATCGGAGTTTACCTTTATCGGAGATTTACCTTTATGGTTGAGAGACCTTCTTTGTCGTCTTAGGAGCCGGCTGCTTGAGCAGGGCGGCGCGGCAACGCTGCGCCTCGCGATCCGCCACCTGGAATTCTTCTTCTTTTTGCGTTGCCAGATCCTGCAGATACTGGCGCAAACGGTCGCGATTGGTGCTGTTTTCGGCGATCACGGCCTGCATGATGGATGCCAGGGCCGGGTTCTGATACTTGCGCACGCCTTCAGTGAGCGAAGCCAGCGTCGACTCGACGGTCTGCATGCGAAAGTAAGTATCCAGGCCGAGCGGCAGACGCTCCGGCTGCCTGGAAAAGGCTTCACTCGAAGAGATCAGGTACTTGAGCTGGGCCTGTGCGGTGTTCCACTGAGCGACGTAGGTGTCCGAGGCGCCCTTGGAGAGCCAGCCGGAGGGCTGCACCTGGTCGATAATCGGCTTCAGATGCTGTGCCTGAGAGCTGAGCGCGTCGATCAGTTTGCGCGCATCCCATTCGGAGGCAACGCCCTGATCCGTGGCGGGCGGAGGGGCTGTCGAATTTGTTTGGCCCAGGGCCACAGCGACGGAAAAACAGGCTAAGAGTGCATGTGCCAGCTTCATGGTGACCTTACCTAAGGCTAGTGTGGCACAAATCCCATAGGGTCCTTCTGAGCTGCGCCTTACCGAGCCGCGACCGTGAGGGAGGGGTTTAACCGGGAGGAGCGCTGGAGGGGCCGGACGTGCTGCCAGGAGGCGGCGCAGTAGGCGGCGGATGGGGCTGCGTGTCGCCCGAGCCACCACCTGGGCTGGTTGGAATGGGCAGGCCTATATGACCAGGCGGGCTGATGGCGATCCGATAAGCCGCATCGCCCAAGCCGCGCACGATCCGATGAAACAGCTCGTTCTTGTCGATCATGCTCTTCGCCAGCGGCTCGTCCTTGTAAACGTGCAGCGACTCTCCGGCATTCACGATCTTTGCAGGGCCGGGCTTCAGCGCATGCCGGACTTCCACCGAGCCTTCTTCCACCGAAACGATGGTGGTCTCGTCGTCGTCATTGATGCTCACATCGAAAGTGGTGCCGCGCACCGAAATCACGGCCGTGGGAGTCATGATGCGATTCGGATTGGGCTCGCCGCCTAAGCGCTGGATGTGCACTTTCACGCGGCCGACGAAAAGATCCAAAAGATCGCGAAGATTGCCGGGATTTTTTCGGAAAATAATGTTCGAACTGGGATAAACCTCAAAGGTGCTCCCGTCGGAGGTTTGAAGCTTGGCGTAACCGTCGGGCCCGGTGAGAATCACTTGCTGAGACTGTACCAGGTCGCCGACGTTCAGCGCCCACGGCTCGGAATCCCGTAGCACGGAAACTTGACCGGTCATGGAGACCACCTTGGCGGCAGCCTCGGGCGAAACCGGGAACAGTTGGGCAGAGCAGATCCCGGCGGTGGCTAAGACCAGCAGCCCGCAAACCAGCCCGTGATTGCTAACCAGCCTCATAAAGTTAACTAGTACTCTAGCCGATTCCACACATAAGTACTATGACGCGTCTGAGTAACCCGAATCTTTACAACACAGTCTACCATCGAAAGTGCCTAGCAATAAGGTATCCTATCGGATTTTTCGTTACCAAGCTGTATAGATTCAAGTCATTCCAGAGAAGGGAACTGACCGAAAGGATACAATAGACTCGATCTATGTGTCGGAGGACCACAGTGAGGGAGGTATCGAGGGGTGCGCTGGCGGGCTTACTGGCCGTCTGCGGGCTTGCCGTCTGCGGGCAGGCCTTCGGTCAAACCGCGGGCGTCGCCTGGCGGCGCATTGGAAACTCGGCGCTGGAGATGGGTTTGCCCTCGCTCGCCACAGGTCCGGTGGAGCGGGTCTGGTATGCTCCCGACGGCTCCACCCTCTATGCCAAGACCGCTCCCGGCCGCATCTTCCAAACCAGCGATTTTGAGCAATGGAAATCGGTGACCGATCCCAAAATAACTCCGCCCGCCGAGGAGGTGCCGTCTTCTGAAGCTGCGCCCGAGCTTACTTTCAAGCTAGCGAGCGGACCAAGTGCGGGACGGCTGTACGGCGTGGGACTGAACGCTTATCGATCCGACAATGGCGGGGAGTCTTGGGTGAATTTAACGGCCTATAAGGGCAAATGTATTCTGGGCTCTGGCCTGGCCTCGGCAGCGGCTTCCCCGAGCGATCCCGACGAAGTAACCATAGCGTCGGCTACCGGGGTATGGCGGTCCGTGGACGGTGGGCTTTCCTGGACCGGGCTGAACGACTTTCTGCCCAATTTGCCGGCGGGCCATATCCTGGCGCTGCCGGGTGGCACGCGGGGCGTTCGATTGTCCCTGCCAAATGCCGCCGAAGAGATCGAGTGGGCGCCGGGCGAGAAGACCTCCTGGAAGCCCGTGGACCCGACGGACGCAGAGAACGAACGCAGTATGAAGCTGGCGCTTTCGCAAGTATTGCAGCATTCGGTGACTGCCATCGCAACCGCGAAGGATTATATCTATGCCGGGGACTCCGACGGTCGGCTGCGAGTGTCGGCGGATGCCGGCGTCAGTTGGGGAGCAGTGTCGAAGATCGCCGACTCGGGTAAGGTGGAGGCCATTTGGGTGGACCCGGGCGATCCGCGCGTGGCCGTTGCCGCTTTGAGCGCGCGAAACAGCGCCGCGTCTGGTCCGGCCAAGCCGTCCTACGTTCTTCGAACTATGAATGGCGGCGGTTTCTGGGACGACATCACGGCCAATCTTCCGGATTCGGCCTCGGCTCACGGAGTGACGGCGGACCGGGTGAGCGGCGCCATTTATGTCGCCACCGACGCGGGAGTGTTCTCCACCGCCACTGATTTGGGATCGGCCGGCCGGCCGGCGAACTGGATTTCCCTCGGCGACAAGCTGCCCGCAACAGCCGCCACCGATGTGAAATTAGACTCGGGCGGGAACCAGATTTATGTGGCGCTGGATGGCTACGGAGTGTACACGGCAATCGCTCCGCACCGGCTGCGCGATGCACGGGTAGTGAGCGCGGCCGACTACAGCTCCCGGCCTGCGGCGCCCGGCGCGCTGCTCAGCGTTTTGGGAGCGCGGGTGGAATCGGCCCAAAGCGATGCCGACGTGGCGGCGCCGGTGCTGGACGCCTCCGACATCGCTTCGCAGATTCAAGTGCCGTTTTCGGCTACCGGAAGCACGGTATCGTTGTCGCTGGATGCCGCGGGGGTCCCGCTGGCGTTCCAAATTCCGCTGCAGAGCGTTTCGCCCGCCATTTTTGTGGACCCGGAAGGAACTCCGCTGATCATGGACGCGGCCAGCGGAGTATTGTTGGACGCGAGCAAACCGGCGCATGCCGGTTCGCGTATCCAGGTGCTTGCAACGGGCTTCGGCCAAGTGAAGCCGAATTGGCCCACCGGCCTGGAGGCGCCTTTGAAAGACCCGCCACGAGTGGCCGCTACCGTGCATGCGTACCTGGACGGATCGCCCGTGGAAGTAACGCAGGCGTCGCTGGCACCGGGATATGTTGGTTTTTATCTGATTGAGATACGAATGCCGCGGATTACAAACGACGGTCCGGCGGAGCTGTATCTGGAGGCCGAAGGGCAGCCGAGCAATCGTGTCCGATTGTATGTGGAGCAATAGTCAGCCGATCGGCCCGAGCGGGGTTTTCTAGCCAATGCTTCCGACATCCTGGCGGCGCCTGCTCAGTCTCATTCGCATCCTGCTGGCGATGAGCTGTCTGGCGACCCAGCTGATCTCCTCCAGCCTGGTCTGGACCGACACGGCCATCCTGTTCGCGGTCTATATCATTTACGCTTGTGTGGCGCTGTTTTGGCGCAGTCTCGAAGAATCCGGATATCCGACGCTCGCCCTGATTCTGGACTTCGTATTCTTTTTCATCGCCGCCGTCAGCGGCGCCACCTACGGTTATTGGATCAGCTCCGTCTTCTACGCTTACGTGCTGCTGACGGCGGTGATGCTGCATCCCTGGTGGAAGACTCTGGCGGTGGCGGTGGCGGCCATCGCGCTGCTTTATGTGGTGCCGACGTTCCATTCGGCGGAGATGCTGCGTCCGGCGTTCATCGCGGCCGGGATTTTGGGCAGTGTGCTCGCCATCCAGCGCGAGTATCTGGAAGAACGGCTCTCGAACAGCTCGCGGCAGACTGTCCTTTACCGTTACGACGCCGAGAAGGCGCGCGAATCGGAGCGGCAGCGCATCGCGGCCGATTTTCACGATGGTCCGCTGCAGAGCTTCATCAGCTTTCAGATGCGGCTGGAGATCATTCGCAAGCTGCTTACGCGCGATCTAACGGCCGCCACCGAAGAACTGCTGCAGCTTCAGGATTTGTGCAAATCGCAGGTGAACGAGCTGCGGGCCTTTGTGCGCAGCATGCGGCCGGTGGACGTGGAGGGCAGCCTGAACGCGACGCTGCGCCGCGTGGTAGAGCAATTCCAGAAAGACAGCGGCATTCCAGCCACGTTTGTCAGCGCCGAATTCCTGGAGCCGTCCGAGCCCGAGATTTCGCTGGAGCTGTTGCAGATCGTTCGCGAGGCGCTTTACAACGTGCAGAAGCATTCCTCCGCCTCCCGCGTGGCCGTCAGCGTGGCGAAATCGGACACCGTGCTCGAGATCCTGGTAGAAGATAACGGCAACGGCTTTCCCTTTAGCGGGCGGTACACCCTGGATGAATTGGAGTTGCTGCGGCTGGGTCCGATGAGCATCAAACGCCGCGTGCGTACGCTTGGCGGCGAGATGACGCTGGACTCGAAACCCGGCCAGGGAGCGGGGCTGAAGATAAGGCTTGCTACTTGAGGCAGTGGCCGGTGGCTGGTGGCTGGTGGCTGGTTGCGCTCTCGCTGATCTGTACGGGATGTGGCCGCTATCGCGATTTTACGCTGCCTGAACAGCCGGGCGGCCCATCCGTGAACTGGCACTGGCAGGCGCGCGCTGAACCGGTGATGACGCGCGGCGGCGATGGCGAGTGGGACGCCGTGGATGTTCTCAATCCTTCCGTAATCCGCCAGGACGACGCTTACTACAATTTCTTCTCCGGCTACGACGGCAAAACCTGGCGCACCGGCCTGGCGGTCTCAGGCGACGGCGTCAATTGGAGCAAAGAGGGCGAGATCCTTTCGCCCGATCAAGGTGGCTGGGAAGGCAGCGCGATTGCAGCCAACGGTTCAGCCATTCGGGACGAAAGCGGCATCCTGTATTACTATCAAGCCGGCGATCGCACAGTGCAAATCGGGCTGGCACGATCCAGAAATGGCCATCAATGGGTGAAGAACGGACCGCCGGTGCTGGCCGTTGGGCCGTACGGAAGCTGGGATGAGCGCGGGGTGGCCGATCCGTATGTGATTCGCGCGGGGCGTGATTACTACATGTTCTATTTGGGCATGGATCGCGCGCGGCGGCAGCGGCTGGGCGTCGCCGAATCGCGGGATGGCGTGAACTGGTACGAGCTGCGCTCGAATCCAATCCTGGAATTGGGCGATTATGGCGCGTTCGACGAGAAAGGTTTAGGGGAACCGGCGGTGTGGACCGCGCGCGGATACTACTGGATGCTATACACGGGGCGCGACCGGGGAGAAGTGCGGCGGCTGGGCCTGGCGCAATCGCGCGATGGCGTTCGATGGCGGAAGCTTCCGACGGTGATTGCTGGCGGCGAGCCGTGGGATTCGAAAGTGATCTGCGATCCTACGGTGATTTCCAATGGCGATCGCGTTACGGTTTGGTTCGGAGGAGGGGACGTGCCGAGCCCAGATCACGACCTCCATGGTCAAATTGGTTTGGGCGAGCTGAACGCTGCCGCCCGCTGACATGCGAATCGGAATCACCTGCTATCCCACGTACGGCGGCAGCGGCATCGTTGCCACGGAGCTGGGCCTGGAACTGGCCACGCGCGGCCACGAAGTCCATTTCATCACCTACGCCAATCCCATTCGCCTGGATCCCGGTACCCCGCGCATCCACTATCACGAAGTGGAAGTGTCCACCTATCCGCTGTTTCAATATCCGCCGTATTGCATGGCGCTGGCGTCGCGCATGGCGGAAGTGGCCGAGGACTACGATCTCGACCTGTTGCACGTGCACTATGCCATTCCGCACTCTACCGCAGCCATGCTGGCCCAGCAGATGGTGGCCGCGCGCCGCCGCCTGCCCTTCATCACCACGCTGCATGGCACCGATATCACCATCGTCGGCCTGGACCGCTCCTATTTCCCCATCACCAAGTTCTCCATCGAGAACTCGGACGGAATCACCAGCGTCAGCCAGGACGTGCGCCGCGAGACCTATGAAGTGTTCGGCGTCCCCAACGAAATTCGCGTAATTTACAATTTCGTGAACACCGAGATTTACCATCCCCTGGAAGAGGCGCCGCGCGGCGAAAAACGTATCATGCACATTTCGAACTTCCGGCCAGTGAAGCGCGTCACCGATTGCGTGCGAGTGCTGGCGGAGGTTCTCAAGGTGGTGCCGGCCCACTTGTATATGGTGGGCGACGGGCCCGACCGTCCCGAAGCCCATCGGCTGTCGCGCGAGCTCGGCCTGGAGCGGCAGGTGACGTTCCTGGGCAAACAGGATCACGTGGAGCGCCTGTTTCCGAAAATGCATGTGCTGCTGATGCCAAGCCAGATGGAGTCGTTCGGGTTGGGGGCGCTGGAGGCGATGGCCTGCGGCGTCCCGCCGGTGGCGACGCGCGTGGGCGGGTTGCCCGAACTGGTGACGGATGGCGCGGACGGTTTTCTCGAACCGGTCGGCGATATCGCGGCGCAAGCGCAGAGAGTGATCGAGCTGCTCACTAATGAGGAGCGGCATCGGTCCATGGCGGAAGCGGCGCGCCGCACGGCGATCGAACGATTCGCCAGCTCGATCATTATTCCCCAATACGAGAAGTATTACGAGCAGGTGATCGCCAGCGGCTCCGGCGTCGCTTAGCGCGAGCCCTTGGCCTCGGGAATCAAGACCGGAATAATCGAACCCACAATCGCTTGCGCGTTGCTCAATACCGCGTGCGTCGCTCCGCTGGTGGAATCGTACGTCTCGAGCGACAGCATCAGCGAGCAAGGCGTGTGCGCGGCAGTGGTGAGCGAAACCTTGCCCAGGATTTCGCCACGATCGCCGGTCAGCCCCGCGCTCGCAAACGACAGCGTGGCGGTGGCAAATTGCTGCGCCGTCACTGTGAACGAAGTTGGCGATCCGATCGCGCCAGTCGCGTTTGCAAAGGAGATGGTGCCGCTACAGGAAGGCGTTGCGGCTGTCGTGGTGCCGGTTGTGCTGCTGGACGTGGCCACATTCACAACGGTGATGGAGGCGGTTTCGCTGCTGGCCAGACCCAGCGGCGGAAAGACGTAATCGCGCGTGAGCGTGCTGGGGAGGGTGGTTTGCGCCCAGCTGGAAGAAATCGCGCCGAACAACGCGACGGCTGAAATTAGTAATAACCTTTGAAAAGACATGTGTTATCTCCAGAGGATACAGATCGCACTCATAGACGCGAATTCCCTCCGGCAGGTTTACGCGAATCTGTGTAAATTCAGTTATGCAGATAATGGATTACGTGAAAAGATCCATCGTGCTTACGGCAATTTGCTGTGCGACGGCGTTCGGTCAAGCTCCGGCCATTGACAATGAACGCGTCACGGTGTGGGATGTCACGTGGGCCAAGGGAACAACCAATCCCGCCGGGCCCGATCGCGATGTTGTGACGATGCATTTGACAGGCCGCGGCGCCGGGACCGCCAGCTTTAGCGCGCAAGGCAGCCAGCGCGATCAACCAGGCGACATCGGTGCGCAGTGGCTAATCATCGCGCTCAAGGACCATCCCGTTCCGCCGCTCGAGAACAAGACCGGCTACCCATTGGCCTTTCCCCGGCCGCATGTGAAGAAGCTGCTGGAGAACAATCGCGTGATCGTTTGGTCTTACCGCTGGAATCCGGGCGAGCCGACGCCGGTGCATTTTCACGAAAAGGATGTCGTAGTGGTCTACCTCGAAGACACGGCTTTGATATCCACCACGCCCGACGGCGCGAAGAAGCTGAACGAGTACAAGGCGTTTGATATTCGCTTCAACAAACGGGACCGCACGCATTCGGAACTGCTGGCGCATGGCACCGGAAGCGCCATGATGATGGAGCTGAAGTAAGAATGAAACCCCGGGCAATTTTGGCCAGTGCGTTATTAACGCTCGGACTCGCCCCATCCTTTGGCCAACAGCAGGCGCCGCCCGAAATCACAACTAGCGATGCGCCGGTGGTCTTCAGCAGCCGCGTGAATCTGGTATCGGTGCCGGTGGTTGCTCACGACCGCGAAGGTCACGCCGTGGGAACCCTCAAGCAGGAAGACTTCGAACTTTTCGACAAGGGCAAGCTCCAGGTCATCACCAAATTTTCCATCGAGAAGAGCGAATCTTCGACGACCACGGGCGTTCAGACCAATGCCGCATCGGGATCGAAGCAACCGGGAAAGCCGGGCGCCGCGGAATCCGTTCTGCCCGATCGCTATGTCGCTTATCTTGTGGATGACGTCCATCTGTCGCGATCCGACCTGCTGCAGATGCGGCAGACGATGAACCGCCACCTGGACGAATCGCTCGAACCGCGCAGTCGCGCGGCCATCTTCACCACCAGCGGGCTGACCAAAGCGGATTTCACCGCTGACCGCGAGAAATTGCACAACGCAGTGAATAGCATTCAGCCCTGGACCAGCGGGCCGGACCCTCAACAGGATTGCCCGCACATCACCTATTACATGGCCGATTTATTGGTGAACAAGTACCTCTACCTGAGCGGGGTTCTCTTTAGCGACGCGCAATTGGCGCGGCTCGTCATGAGCGGCACCAGCAAGGAGCTAACCGACGTCGTCAACGAGGCGCAAAGCTGTTCGCACCTGCCGTTGAATGCGCCGCAAAACTCCGCAACCCCTGCCGCCGTGGATATGACGCCGCAACCGCTTATTACCTTGGTACGGACGACGGTTCGCCAGGTGCTGACCTCCGGCGACCGGGAAACCAACTTGACGCTGGGAGCCGTTCAGGACGTGGCGCGCCGGATGTCCGCCATGCCGGGAAATCGCACCATCGTTCTGGTCTCGCCCGGATTCCTGCTTACGCAAGACACTCGCTCCGGGGAATTTGATGCGCTGCAGCGTGCCGTTCGCGCCAACGTGACCGTGAACACCCTCGATATACGGGGACTCTACACCACCATACCGGGAGGCGACGCCAGCCATCGGGTGGAAGCCGCGGGCGAGAACATGTCCGCGTTCCTGGCCGGCGATGTGCTGCAAGAGATCGCCGCCGGCACGGGTGGCGCGTTCTTTCACAACGACAACGGTCTGAAGGAAGGTCTCAATCTTCTCGCCGCGCGCCCGGAGTACGTTTATGTGCTCGGTTTTTCGCCGACCAATCTGAAATTCGATGGCAGCTATCATGAGTTGAAAGTGAAAGTGAAGAACTCACGCGACCTGACCCTGCAAGTGCGCAAAGGCTATTGGGCTCCGAATCATGCCGTGGATGCGGCCGAGCAGGCCAGGGATGAGATCCGGGAGGCTGTGTTTTCGCGCGACGAGATCCAGGACATTCCGCTCGACGTCCAAACCGAGCTCTTCCAGCCCAGCGACGAAAAAGCGGAGCTCACCGTGGTGGGACACCTGGACATCGGAGCCTTGCGGTTTCAAAGAGACGAAGAACGAAACGAGCCGCGAAACAACGACACGCTGACGGTGGTGTCCGGGCTCTTTGATCCGGATGGGAATTATGTTGCGGGCATCCAGCGGGTGATGAAGATGCACCTTCGCGACCAGACGTTGGCGGCTTTGCAAACTTCGGGGATCACGATCAAGGAAAGCTTCCATGTCGCGCCCGGCCGCTACGTGGTCCGGGTGGTGGTGCGGGATACCGAAGGTCATACCATGGCGGCACGCAACAAAGGCGTCGAAATCCCATGAAGTTCGCAACTGGTTTGCTTTGTTTCGCCGCTGCTCTGGGCGCTCAGCCGAACACGGTAATTAGGACTGAGACGCGCGAAGTGCTAGTGGACGCAATCGTCACCGACAAGAAGGGCGACTCCGTCCGCGACCTCACTGCCAAAGATTTTCGCGTCTGGGAAGACAACAAAGAGCAGGCCATCCAGAGCGTGACGTTGGAAAAAGGAACCTCGGCGCAGGGATCGGCGGCTGGGCGTCCGCGCTATCTGGTTCTGTTCTTCGCCGGCATGGAACCCGCCGATCAAATGCTGTCGCACCAGACAATCTCCGACTTCATCGACGCCAACGCGGAAGAGAACCGCAAAATGGCGGTGGTGAGCTACAACGGCGAGCTGCGGATCGGCCAGAACTTTACCGCCGATGCCGGCCGTCTGAAGGAGGGTGTGAACCGCGCCATCTCCTCCGGCCTGCAACCCGGCACGGCTGCATCCGCTGCGTACAACACCATACGCGCTCTGGAGATTCTGGCCCGGAATCTGGGCGTCCTTCCCGGCCGCAAAATCGTCGTGCTGTTGAGTGGGGGACTCAAGGAATCGTCCATCCAGAAAGCGGAGTTGACGGCCGCGATGGAAGCTTGCAATAAGTCCGACGTGGCGGTTTATGCGGTGGATGTGCGTCCGCTCTCCTCGCGGATGGGATCCAAAGACGACGTTCGTAACGCTTCCGAAGGCGCCACTCCCGCGCCGGGGATCAGGATGCGCGGACAGGGCGTGCAGGGCGACGCGGCCGACCTCGATCCGAGCCTTCAGGACTCGGCGCCGGCCAGCCAGCAGACCCTGTTCGCGCTAGCCAACGGCACCGGCGGGTTCGTCATTCCCAATTTCGGCGAATTGCAGAGAGGACTGCAAAAAATCGGCGAAGAGCAGGGCGAATATTACACGCTCAGCTATACGCCTTCTGAATCTCCCTCTGGCTCGAAAGCGGGAACCTGCCACGCGCTGCGAGTCAAGGTGGATCGCAGCGGGACCGTGGTGCGCGCTCGCAGCAATTACTGCGCAACCAAACCGCAGGATCTGCTGGCCGGCACCTCGGCCGGACAGGATCTGGAGCGGCGCGCGGCGGAAAACCAGCCCGGCAAAATCGCCGGATCCATGCAGCTTTCGTACTTCTATATTTCTGCGACCGTGGCGCGTGCGTACCTGGCGATGGAGATCCCGACTGACGCCCTGAAATTCGAAAAACGCAAGGGAAAGCTGCATGCGGAGATCGATTTCCTGGGGGTTGCGACCACGTCCCCCGATAGCGGCGTGGGAGCGCGTTTCAGCGACGCTATGAAGTTCAATTTCGATACCGAAGCCCAGGTAGAGAACCTGAAGGCCAAGCCCGTGCATTACGAAAAGGAGTTCAAGATCGCTCCGGGCCGCTACAATTTCGCGATCGCGTTTGGCTCCGGCGGCGAGAGTTTCGGAAAGTTGGAAATGCCGCTCGCCGTGGATGCGCGGGTGCCGGGAGAACTCGCCCTGAGCGGCCTGGCGCTGAGCAGGGAGACTCATCCGGCGGCGGAGCTCGGTCTGGGCGGCTCACTGGTGGAGGACCGTACGCCGCTGATTGCGCAAGACGTGGAAATTATTCCTTCCGGCTCCAATCAATTCACGAAATCCGAGGCGGGCTTCTTCTATTGCGAGGTTTATGCGCCCGACCCTGGTTCGCTGAGCGCGCGAATACGCATTCTCGACCGCAAGACCGGTGAAGCGAAGTCGGATTCCGGATTCCTGAAGCTCAACCTTCCCAAAGCCAGCGACTCCAATAACGCAATACCAGCCGCTTCCAGGATGCCGATCGAAATGCTAGCCGCAGGCTCTTATCAGCTGGAAGTGACGGCTCAGGATTCCACCGGGAAGCAGGTAAAGCGAACGGCGGATTTCGAGATTCGATAGCCGAACCTGTACGGCAGAATGCCGTATACTGGTTTGCATGAAGGCCCAAACCTCAACGACCGCCCGCCTGGAGGCACGCCTGCCCACGGAGGTGATGGAGCGGCTGAAGCGCGCCGCGGAAATTCAGGGGCGCTCGCTCACGGATTTCGTCGTGGCCGCGGCAGATGAAGCCGCATGCCGGGCCATCGAGCAAACGGAGATCATTCGTCTTTCGATGGCGGCCCAACGTCAGATCGCCGAAGCGATCCTGAATCCTCCCGCGCCCAACAAGGCCTGGAGGAAAGCTGTGAAGCGGCATCGTGAATTGTTTGGCGAGGGATGAAGGAATCCCCCTTCCGGATCGCGCCGCTCGGCGCCGAACACGACCGTGGCTCGTTTCACTGCGGAGAGGAAGCTCTCGATCGATATTTCAAGACCCAGGCGACACAAGACATCCGTCGCCGTATTGCGAACTGCTTTGTTGCGGTCGAATTGTCAACCGGCGCGGTGGCTGGATATTACACAATCGCTGCGGCGAGCATCCCGTTGGTGGAACTGCCACCCGAGCAGACGAAGCGCTTGCCGCTCTATCCCACTTTACCGGCCGTTCGCATTGGACGACTCGCCGTTCACGAAGGATTCCAGGGACGCGGCCTGGGCGGGGCGCTCCTGGTGGACGCCGCGCGCCGAACTCTCGAAGCTCCACCGGCCGTCTACGCGCTCGTCGTGGACGCGAAAAACGATCAGGCTGTGGCCTTCTATCAGCGTTACCTTTTCCGGACGTTGGTTGGCCGGTCTCGAACGCTATTTTTGCCACTCGCCACGGCCGAGAAAGCATTTCGCGATAAAATATGAGCCTAGATGTGTGAACGCATGGCTGTTTCCTGTTCACCAACCTGCCGCTCGGGCCAAAAGACTTCGCAGCTTCGGCCCGCAATGAATCCGAAACGATCGTGCGATCCCGCCGAGAAGACCCCGAGCGGATCATAGCCAAACTTGATGAAGGCAACGCCACGAACGAACCACGTGAGCGCCGGATCGGCGTGACGCCGTCTATGTGCGTCTTTAGGCATAGCTACGAACCCGGCGCTCTGTGTGAAATACATGCCTTCCCTTACGGACCATAGCGGCTGTCCATCATAGATGTGGTCGAGTTCCCAACCGCCCTGTTTCGCACCTCCACCGAGCGTAAATGCGCTGTTTGGAGGCCGTTATGCATGCGTGCGTCTAGCCGCCCAGCGCCACGCTGCTTCCATTTAGCCTTGAGCCCAACAGGGAAATCATATGGCTCAGCACGGCGCGTGCAACCCGTCCAAAGTAAGACTGCACTCTCCGAAAACTCGAATACTCCGACAATGAGAACCATTAGGCGGGATATACTGTCAGTTACCGCGGGCGCCGCTGAACCACCTGCCATCCTAGAGAAGAGTTCAACGACAATCGGGCCGTCGTCTGGCTGCATGTTTTTGTATATCCTTCGTGCCGCTATGTCGTTAATAGTGAGCTCCACGTGCCAATGTTCTCAATGAAAAGGGGTGACAACGCGCTGATCATCCGTAGGTGCCATGAGCCACCCCGGGAACTTTCCCGCCCCCGCCAGTGTCTACTTCTACAACAAGCCCGATTTTTGGGCTAAACTTGAGTAGACGGCTGTGGCTGATACCGCTGTTGGTCTGCATATCGAGGGGTGCCTGTTCTCCTACGCGGAGGACGACGCACTGGTCACTGCGCTGAGCCAGGGTTCCGAAGATGCGTACGAAATTCTCATTCAGCGCTACCAGCAACCAGTTTATAGCCTGGTCTGCCGCCTGATGAACGATCCCGGCGATGCGCCCGACATCGTGCAAGAAGTTTTTCTGAAAGTGTTTCGCAACATCGGCGCGTTCCGCTGCAACAGCAGCTTGAAGACCTGGATTTACCGGATTGCGGTGAACGAAGCCTATAATCATCGGCGCTGGTTTTGCCGGCATCAGCGGCAGGAGGTGGCGCTCGGCGTCGAGGAAGGAACGGCGAATTACGCCGGCGGCATGACGGATCCTGGCCGTTCGCCTTTCGATCAGGCGGCGGATCATGAGACGCGCGCGCTGGTGGAGCAGGCGCTGGAAAAACTGAATCCCAAGTTTCGCGCGGCCGTGGTGTTGCGCGACATCGAAGATCTGAATTACGAGGACATCGCGACCGTCCTGGACGTGTCGCTCGGCACCGTGAAGTCCCGCATCATGCGCGGGCGCGAAGCATTGCGAAAGATTCTGGAGGGGCGGTTGGAACTGGAGACAAGCGTGCGTTGGTCTTCCCAGCCGCTGACGGAATAATATGACGTGCGGAACGGTAAGAGAACGAGTATCGGCTTATTTGGACGACGCTGTGTCGGCCGAGGAGCGGCGCGTGTTGCATGGCCACTTGAACGGCTGCCGGGAGTGCGCGCTCGAATCGGAACGATACTCGCAAGTACGCGAAAAACTGCGCTCGCTCCCCAAGCTGACCCCGCCGGCCGATTTAACCACGCGCCTGCGGGTGGTCGCTTCCAAGGTGCGGATGGAAACCCTCGCCAGTCCGTGGACTCGCTGGCGCGAGCGCATGGAATTGTCGCTGCGCAATCTGATGCGGCCCCTGGCGCTGCCCGCCGTCGGCGGGTTGTGTTCGGCCGTGTTCCTGTTTAGCACTCTGGTGCCGACGTTCAAGTCGGCATTTGCGATGAGCGCCTCCGGCGACATACCCACCTTGCTTACCACCGAGCCGATGCTGAAATATATGGCGCCGGTGGCGTTCTCCAACAACGGCGACGCGGTTGTGGATTTGCAGCTCAATGATCACGGCCAGATCGTCAACTTCACTATCGTGAGCGCGCCGGGCCAGCAAAGCGAGACGCTGCGCCGCAGCATCGAGAACGATCTGTTATTCACCGAATTCTGGCCCGCGACGACGTTCGGCCGCGGAGTGTCCGGCACCATTCGCATTTCCTTCCGTAACAGCCGTATCGACGTGCGCGGATAGCGCTCGCCCTTGGTTCACCGGCACCCCTCCCCTCCCAGGGCAACCAGTCCCGGGACTATACTTGCTTGGAGAGGTGAAACGCATGACGAGTTCCCGACGGCAGTTCCTGCAGATTGCATCCGCCGGCGCAGTGGGCGCGGCGCTTGGTAAGGCGGAGGTTCCCACGCTCGGCATGATCTTTCCGCCGGCGAACTACCCTGTTCCTCCAGAGGCCAAGCTGCTTTACCCCTCGGGCGTGCGATTCCTCGCCGAAGGCGTGGGTCTGCAGAAAATGACCGCGGACGAATACGACCGCGTGTTCGGCCGCATTTTGCCGGCCGCCGAAAAGCTGGCCAAGCAGGGCTCCAACGCGATTTCGGTGATGGGAACGTCGCTGACCTTTTACAAAGGCGCCGAGTATGAGCACCAATTGAAGGTGAACGTGACGAAGGCCACCGGGTTGCCGTCGACCACCATGAGCACGGGAATCGTAGAGGGGCTGAAGTCGGTGAATGCGCGCAGAGTGGCGGTGGCCACGGCGTACGACGAAGACGTGAGTCATCGGCTCAAGGTTTTTCTGGAAGAGTCGGGATTTGAAGTCGTGTCGGTGAAGGGGCTCGGCATCGTCAGCTTCAAAGATCGTGGACCCGTGACGCCTGACGAGTTGCTCAACTTCAGCGCGAGCGTGTACGAGGGTGCGCCCAAAGCCGAAGCGCTGGTGATTTCGTGCGGCGGCCTGAAGACACTGGATTTGATCGTGCCGCTGGAGGCTCGCTGCAAAGCGCCCGTGGTCTCCAGCACGCCGCACGCGTTGTGGGCCAGCGTCCGATTGCTCGGTCTGAGCGGGCAGGCCAAGGGCTACGGCACCGTGCTCGCCAAAGGATAAACATGGGCGCTCCGGCATATCCTTACGAAACTCGGCTCGACATCTATTACAAACCGCTGGAAGTAGTGGACGCCAAGGCGCTGGCCGACGATTGCGCGTACAAGTGGTACAACCAGACGCTCTGCCAGGTGAACGACTCGGTGGTGCGCCTGGGCGTCGTGGAAGGCGAGTATCACTGGCACAAGCACGATAACGACGACGAGTTTTTCTACGTCGTCGAAGGCGAATTCTTTATCGATCTGGAAGACAAAACTGTCGCTTTAAAACCGGGGCAAGGTTTCGTGGTGCCCAAAGGCGTGACGCATCGGACGCAGGCGACGCAACGCACCGTGATTTTGATGGTGGAAAACGCGGGAATTATTCCCACTGGAAACTAACATGAAAAGCGCCTGGGGTGTGGTTGTCCTTGCCGTTGCGGCCGTTGTTTCCGCGGGAGCCGCCGAGCCGGTTCCATGGGCCTACGCCATTACGCCCGCCGCGCCTGCCGGGACTCCACCGGCCGCCCCGGCCCCGCCCGACACCAGCCTCAAACACCTCCCGGGCAGCACGCTGGAATTTACGCGCGCGCAAATCTCGGATCGCTTTGGCCCAGCCGACTGGTATCCCGGCGACCATCCAGCCATGCCGGACGTCGTGGCGCACGGCAAAAAACCCGATGTGTGGGCTTGCGCGCTCTGTCACTATCCCAATGGCAAGGGCCGTCCGGAAAACGCCCCGATTGCTGGGCTTCCGCCCGCTTACTTCATCCAGCAGATGAATGACTTCCGCGACGGCAAACGCAAGAGCGCCGAGCCGCGCAAGGGCAACACCAACCTGATGATCGCCTTCGCCAAAGGCATGACCGACGAAGAAATCAAGGCGGCCGCCGAGTATTTCGGCTCCATGCCGTGGACGCCCTGGATCAAGGTAGTGGAAACCGGCACGGTACCGAAAACCCGCCTCGCGGGCGGCATGTTCCTCACATTGGAAGGCAATGAGAAGGAGCCGTTGGGGAAGCGCATCATTGAAACGCCTGAGAATGCCGAAGGAACCGAGCTGCTCCGCGACGATCGATCCGGCTTTTTCGCGTACGTTCCGGCCGGCAGCGTCAAGAAAGGCGAGGCGCTGGTGAGGAAGGGCGCTGGTAAAACCACGCAATGCGGTGTTTGCCATGGCGCGGATCTGAAGGGTTTGGGCCCGGTCCCCGGCATCGCCGGCCGCTCGCCCAGCTACCTGGTGCGGCAAATGTACGACATGCAGCAGGGCGCCCGCAACGGCACGTGGACTCAACTGATGAAGCCGGTGGTGGCCAATCTGAGCGAAGAGGATTTGCTCGACATCGTCGCGTATACCGCCTCGCAGAAGCCCTAAAAAAACCTAGGGGGTAGGTCACGCGCTCCGCCCGATACAACAGCCCAGCGTGCTTCACAATTGACCAGATCAATATCCCGAGCGCTCCGCCGACGTCGAACAGCAGGAACTTCGTGCTCCCGAACTTGGTGTAAGGCGTCCGCAGCACGGCAAAGTTCCCCACGATGAGCAGCAGCCGCAACTCGGTGGGACCGCTCATGTACCCTGATAACGCTAGCCCCGCACGTGATGCCCCCTCTGACTCGCGCCGATGTCCCATCCAAACTATCGTCGACCAGTTCAGCGCCAGGAACAGGATTACCAGCCACAATCCAAGCGTAGAATCGCGCATACCAATACGAAAATCCCACGGCCAATATCGCTCCGAACCCGAATGCCATGAGATGATCGGGGCTCACCGCCGGCGGAAGTTCACGAGCCAGCGCCAGTAACACCTTTTCCTCAATGACGGAAACCAGGCCCCGGTTCACCGCTCGGCAGGCCGAAAGTCGCTTGTTTGCGTGCCTCCCGCCCCTGTCGCGTAGTCCGGCTGGTACTATTTCGCGTTTATATTCGCAAAATGTCGTTTGTTTCAAACATTATCTAATGCTATAAGTACATTTATGGTTTGGAGCAAAAGCCCGGCTAAGGGATCGATTTAAATTCCATGCGAACCTCGGCCGTATTAGTTTTGCTGTGTCTGGCATGCACCGCCTATATTGTGGGCTTTGATAGTGTGCCGAAACCTCCGCAATCCACTGCCGCCGACTATTCTGCCCCTCCGCAGCCCGGTTACTGCGATCCACCCGCGATTGCGGCGGTGGAAGACGGCGCCAGCTATTCCTCCACCCTTTCGCCGGGGAGCATTGCAGTCATCCTCTGGTGCGACAATACCGTCCCGCTTCCGACCACTCCGGTCACTTCGGTGCTGGTCAACGGCTTGCCCGGCTATGTGTATCCGCTTCCGACGGTCACCTCGGCGGTATCAAACACCCAGCCCAGTTATTTGCAAACCACCATCCAACTCCCAGTGGGAGCCAGGACCGGCGATGTGAACGTTCAGCTAAAGCGCGAGAGTACGGTGCTGGCTCAGAAGAAGATCGATCTCTCCAAGTTCGCTCCCGGCATCTTCACGCTGAATGACTCGGGGCACGGCTTGGCTCTCGCGGAACACGACTATGGAAACTACGTTACGGCGGCGTGCCCGGCTGCGCCCGGCGAGACCGTGACGATTTACACCGAGGGACTCGGCCCGACCACACCGGCGGTCGCCACAGGGGATTTACCCCCGGAAGGAAAACTGGCAACCACGAACACCGCCCCCATGGTGATGATAGGCGGCAAGGAGGCCCAATACGTTCCCTTCGCAGGCCTGTCGCCCACCCTGATTGGCACGTATCTGATCAACTTTGTGGTACCGCAAGACAGCGCCACCGGGCAGCTGCCGTTGCAAATTCAAATCGGTCCAAAATCCAGCAACAAGGTTCAGCTTCCGGTTGGGCCGAACAGTTGCGCTCCTTAGACCGCCATCCTGTTAGTTTTCGCTTCAGCCCCAGGTTAGTTAAGATTCCGTAAAGTTTGTAACGAACGCTTTCCCGGCGCGTCGGCAGATTAGTAGAATGGAGAGACGTCGTTTTGCGGGGGGTCCGCCGTTCGTTCTAATTGCATGACTTCATACCATACATCCTTGCCCGTGCTTTTGCTCGCATTTGCCGTCGCGGCAATGGGCCAAAATGCGACACCAGACGCGACGCCCGCGGCGGACCCTCCGTCCGTCCAGCCCATCCAGCCCCAGCCGAGCCAGTTGCAGCCCGGGCAAACCGAGACGGGTCCTCCGCCCCCCGACAAGCGCATCTTCGGCGTTCTTCCCAACTACCGGACCGCCAACGAAACCGCAGTCTACATGCCGATCACCCCGAAACAGAAGCTCACCATTGCCGCCAAGGATTCGTTCGATTATCCGCTGCTAGGCCTTGCAGCCGCGATCGCAGGCTATCAACAGTTGATCAATTCCAATCCTTCATTTGGTCAGGGATGGGCGGGCTACGGACGCCGGGTGGGAGTGGAGTACGCCGACCAAGCGATCGGCAACATGATGACGGAAGGGTTTTTCCCGATCATGTTGCATGAGGACCCGCGCTATTTTCGCCGCGGTTACGGCACCTTTTGGTCCCGGACCTGGTACGCCGCCACGCGCGTGTTCGTGACGAAAACGGACGCCGGCGGCACCCGCTTCAACTTTTCGGAAATCGTTGGCAACGCAACCGGCACCGCCATCTCGAACGCCTACACGCCCGACCAACGCACGGTCGGCGATAACATCGAAACCTGGTGGATGCAGGTCGGCATCGACTCTGCGTCGCAAGTGCTGAAAGAATTTTGGCCCGACATCAAGCACAAGCTTTTTCACGGCCCGGATGCCAGTCCGCAGCACGCCGCGGAACTCTCCGCGCCTTAAGATCCTCGGCCTGGCGCTAACTCGCCTTCTTCTTCGGCGCCGCGCTCTTCCCCGTCACCGCGCGAATGCGTGCCTCGATTTTGTGAGCGTCCGACTTGCGGCGCATCTTCTTCAGCAAATCGACGTAATTGAACGCCGTCTGCTCCAGCAAATCCAGATTGTCCTCAGAGCTGCTCAAGAACAGGGGCCGTTTACTGCCGCTCAGGATCCCTTTCTTATCTAAAATGGTCAGCGACAACCGGTACAGCGGTTCGGCGTCCGTCAGGTTCTGCTTACTCACATAAATCGCCGCCAGCGTGTTCAAGCTAGCCACCGTGTCGCTCTCCCGTGCCGTCAGGACCTGCTGGACCAGCGGCTCCGCGTCCACTGGCCGATCGAGCGCTTCATACAGCTCCGCCACCTTCTCGTACTTCTCCGCCAGTTCCGGGCTTCCAGGTTTCAACTCTTTCATCCAGATGAACAGCGCCCGCTCGCTCAGCTTTTGCGCCTCCGCGAATCGCTTCTGGGCGGTGTAAATGGCCGCCAGCTTGTCCAGATTCCTGGCCACTTCGACGTGATTCGGCCCCAGGTTACCCTCCCGGATGGAGAGCGTCTGCTTCAACAGGGGCTCGGCGTCCTTGTTCTGCTCCAGGCTCAACGCAGCCAGAGCGTCCAAGGTGGGCAGAAGGTCCGGACTGCTGGCGGAAAACTTGGCCCGCTGGATCTTGAGCACGCGCTCGTACAACCCCTCGGCTGCCGCCAGATTGTGGTTCGCAACTTTCACTCGCGCCAGTTGGCTCAGATCCGGCGTCAGCTCCGCGCTTTCCGGGCCGGCCGCCTTCTCGCGAATCGCAATGGCCCGCACCAGAAACTTTTCCGCATCGGGATATTTGGATGCCGCCTCCAACACCCTGGCCACTTGCTCCAGAGACGGCACCAGCTTCGGATCTTCGTCGCCGTATTCACGCTCCATGATCCGCAATTCCCGTTGCATCAAGTCCGCCGCCTGATCGTATTTCATCTGCGCGAAGCTTACGCGCGCGACATCGTCCACCGCCGGAATGATGGCCGGGTTCGCGCGACCCAGCATGTCCTCTTTCAGCTCCAGCGTCTTTTGATAAATCTTCTCGGCTTCGGCATAGCGTCCCTCGGCGGAATAAAAATCGGCCAGGTCTTCGTGAGCTTTCGCCACGCGGGGGTCCAGCGGCTTCCACTTGGCCGCCTCGCTCATTGCCGCGAGCAGCGTTTTCTCCTTCTCTGGAACGGCCGTTTGCGGCTTGTCGAGCTGAGCCCAGGCATTGCCGTGCACAAACCCAGCGAAACTCAGTACTAGAACGAGGTTGAAGGTGGTTACACGCAGTGGAGGCATCATGTTGCCCATGGAATCGACAGAATGGCCGCAGCTATATAGTCGGGCCAATGCACTAAGGCCCAATTGAAACTATCCCGGTTGAAGTTGGTGGGGTCTATCCGCAACATTTGTGCGAACTTTCGCCCTTCCGGCCACTTCTACTTAGTGATCCCCGGTTTCTCCTCCTGGTGGCAGTTGCTCGCTGTGGGGCTGGCTCATTGCGACGCCGTGGTGGCCGCCTGCCTCTTTCCCTTGGCGCTCGTCGTACTTATCAGCGGCCTGGACGACCTGGCATTGGACGCCATCTGCCTGTGGGCTTGGATCAAAGAGCGCATCCACGCCCCGGCGCCGGTATCCCGCGCGGCTCAAACTGCCCCCAAAAAGACCATCGCCATTTTTGTCCCGTTATGGCACGAGCACGCCGTCATCGCCGGCATGGTGGAACACAATGTCGCCGCCATCAACTACGACAACTATCATTTTTTCATCGGAGCCTACCCGAACGACGAGCCGACGCTCGACGCCGTTCGCGACCTGGAATCCCGCTTTCCGCACGTCCATCTCGCCGTCTGCCCCCACAATGGACCCACCTCCAAAGCCGACTGCCTCAATTGGATCTACCAGCGCATGTTGCTTTTTGAAGAGCATCACGGCCCCGAAAATGTGCGCTTCGACATCGTGGTCACGCATGACGCCGAGGATCTCATCCATCCCGAGGCGTTATCGTTCATCAACGCCTACGCCGACCAATACGATATGGTGCAGATTCCCGTGCTGCCCCTTCCCACGCCCCTGCGCGATTTCGTCCACGGCATTTACTGCGACGAATTCGCGGAATGGCAGAGCAAGGACATGCGGGCGCGCCAAATCATGGGCAGCTTTCTTCCCTCCAACGGAGTGGGCACCGGATACACCCGCCGCGCGCTCGAAAAACTGGCCAGCTCCGAGCACAATTTGATTTTCGAGCCGACCTGCCTGACGGAGGACTATGAGAACGGCTTGCGTCTTCATCACCTCGGATGCCGGCAGAGGTTCGTGCCCCTCACGAAACATGGCGCTAGCATCGTGGCCACGCGTGAGTTCTTCCCGCGCAACGCGCGCTGCGCCATCCGGCAACGCTCGCGCTGGATTCTCGGCATCGGCCTGCAATGCTGGGAGCGCAACGGCTGGCGCGGAAGTCTGCGTGAAAAATATTGGTTCTGGCGCGATCGCAAGGGCCTGTTGGGAAATCCCATCAGCCTCGCGAGCAATTTCGTTTTTCTGTATGGCATACTCACCTGGATCGCCGCGCAATGTACCAGCGCTCCCTGGGGACTGGCGAAGTATTCGCTCTATCCCTGGCTGATGGTGGCCACCCTCGCCATCCAGCTCGTCCAAAGCGCCGTTCGCATCAGCTGTTCGGCACGCCTCTATGGACTTCGATTCGCACTGGCCGTTCCGCTGCGTGCCGTGTATGGCAACTGGATCAACACCGTCGCCACTTGGAAAGCGGTCCGCTCTTACACGCGCGCCCGCATCCGCCATGAGCCGCTGGTGTGGGTGAAGACCGAGCACGCCTACCCATCGCGCAGCGCGCTGGTGGAGCACAAGCGCAAGCTCGGAGAAATCCTGGTGGGTTCCGGTTATGCGCAGGAATCCGACGTGCATCGCGCGCTCGCGACGCTGCCGCCCGGAATGCGGCTCGGAGAATATATGGTGCAGCGCGGCGTCATCACCGAAGAGGAGTTGTACGAAGCCCTCAGTCTGCAACAGAGCTTGCCGGCCGGGCGCCTGGAGCCCTGGATCATCTCCAGCAACGTGGCGCGCGCACTGCCCCGCCGCGTGGTGCGCGATTGGCGCGTGCTCCCGTTCCGCATCTCTTCCGGCAATATGTTCCTGGCCAGCCCGGAAATCCCCACCGACGATCTCACCCGTATTCTTCGCGGATTCACACGGCTTTCGCTGCGCTTCCATCTGGTGACGCCGCAGAATTTCGAAGAGCTCGCCGCCACCCTGCTTTGAGTCACCTCACCCTCCGTACCTGATTCGAATGTCGCGCAACTGATGCAGATCCTGCTCCAGAGTCACGCGATCCTGATCGGAGATGTTGTTGATCTTCAGCACGAACTGGAGATCGTCAATCGCGTCGTTCAATTGCGATCGGGTAAACGACCCATCCTGCCAGGTTCGTTCCAGTAGATCCATCTTTCCGCGAGCTTCGTCGAATCTATACCGGTCGCCAGGAAAAGCGACCACCCTCGTCTGGGCATCGTTCAGATCGGCCCAGGTTTTGTAGTACAGCCGGAGTCCGCTGTCATAAGGATCGGTAATGGAGGGCGGATTGGGCCGGTTAAAAGTGGTTTGCGCCGGCGCACCCGACGCCGTGAGAAGTAACATTGCGATAACGGCGTTTGGAATCAGCAAACATTTCATATCTGCCTCCCAACCATTGGACGCCCGCAATGGCGCTTCGATCGCGCTTTATATTATCGCTGGCCGGAGTATCATCGGGAGTATCATGAGGACGTGAGCCGGCTCTTCCCGATCGCGATCATCGCTGCCTCCGCGCGGCTGCTTGTGGCGGCTCCGCTGCCGCCTGCCCCACAAGAAAGGCCGCTCACCGCCGATCAGATCGTTCAAAAACACGTGGAAGCGCTGGGAGGCGCCGCGAAGCTCAACGCCATTCAATCTTTGGTTGTCAGCGGCAAAGCCTCCATCCTGGGTCAAACCGAAGCCCCGCTCACCATTCAAGTCAAGCGTCCGAACATGATGCGCCTTGAGATGACGTTCCAGGGCCGGAAAATCGTGCAAGCGTTCGATGGAGTCACCGCCTGGACGATGAATCCATTGGTGGACGCGGAGCCCAAGAAATCGAGCGACGATGATACGCGAGCCGCGCAGGAATCGTCCGATTTTATCGGCGGCAATCTGGTGGATTACAAATCCAAGGGCAACACTGTGGAGCTGGTGGATAAAGAAGAAATCGATGGGGTGGCCGTTTATAAACTCAAGATCACAAAAAAGAACGGCTCCGTTGAATACGATTATCTGGACGCAGGAGCTTTTTGCCCATCAAGACGGAAGGCAGGCGGACGCAATTGGGCCAGGAGATCTTGTACGAGTCGAAGATCGGCAACTACAAGCCGGTGGAGGGCGTGCTGCTGCCGTTCAGCGTCACGCAAATGGTGAATGGCCGGCTGGCGATGGAAATTACCATCGAGAAGATGGACGCGAATGTGCCGGTGGACGAAGCTGTCTTTAAAATGCCGGTGAAACCCGGGCAGTGAGCGTCCGCGACCCAGAAGATCGGTAGAATCGATACAGAGGCGAGCCGTGCCGACAGTCGTCACCGAAAGACCGTACCGTCCAGTCCCGATGGACCCTCCGCGCAAACTCTGGACCCGTGCGGAATGCACGACGCTCGAGGCTTCCGGGCTATGGGATCAGCAGCGCCTGGAGCTGGTGCAGGGAGAGTTAATCAGCAAGATGGGCAAAAAGCGTCCCCACGTGAATGCCCTTGTCGCCGTACAAGCCTGGTTGGTGCGAACTTTCGGTGAACAGTTTGTGAATCCGGAAGCGCCAATCGACGTTGCACCTGAAGACAACCCGACCAACGAGCCGGAACCGGATCTGGTGGTGCTCTCCAAGCCATCGCGGGAATTCCGGGACGCCAATCCGGGCCCGGCCGATCTTCGCTTGGTGGTCGAGATCTCCGACTCTACTCCGGGCTTCGACTTGACGGCGAAGGCTGAATTGTACGCCCGCGCCGGCATCGTCGAATATTGGGTAGTTGACGTGGCAGCCCGCCGGCTCATCGTCCATCGCGACCCGCGCGAGGGCTTGTACCGTTCAGTCACAGCTTATGGCGATCAGGAGACGGCCGCTCCGCTCGCATTGCCCGAGTGCGGGTTCCGGGTTGCGGACGCCCTTTGACGCTTAGCGCCTGCGGTAACATGCGTTAGTGCAATCGACGGTAAAAGCGCCGCCCGAGATGACCGTCAAAGCGGTCTCGCTCGGCATTTTCCTGGCGTTCGTTTTCGGATCGGCTAACGCTTATCTGGGAATGAAAGCCGGCCAGACCGTCGCGGCCACAATTCCCGCAGCCGTCATCGCGATGGCGCTGTTCCGCATCCCGGCTTTTCGCGGCGGCATCCTGGAGCAGAATATTGCACGCACTGCGGCTTCGGTTGGCGAAGCGCTAGTCGCGGGCGCCATCTTCACCATCCCGGCGTTCATGATGGTGGACATCGGGGGCCGGCGCTTGTGGACCGATTTGCGCTCGCATTACTGGGAAGCGACGCTCATCCTACTGGTTGGCGGGTTAATCGGCGTCTTTTTCATCATTCTTCTGCGCCGCCCGCTGTGCGTGGACGCGCCGCTGCCGTGGCCGGAAAGCGTGGCCAGTTACGAGATCGTAAAGTCCGGCGAAGCCTCGGAAACCCAAGCTCCGCGCTACATTTTTGGCGCCCTGGGATTCGCCGGGCTCATCGAGATCCTCACCGACGATAAAGGCGCGCAGATCTTCCGCGAATATGTGGAAGGTTTTCTCCGGTTTCCGCGTTCCGTCATCCAGCACTTCGATTTCGAAAAAAAACCCATCGCCGACGTTACCCATTTCGGCGGAATTCCGTGGTCCACGCCCAGCTTGTCTCCCGCGCTCATTGGAATCGGCTATATCATCGGACCCGAACTCTCCGCCATCAACGTAGCCGGCGGCATTATCGCCTGGTGGATTCTCATCCCACTGCTGTTATTCTTCGATCCTGATCTGCCGCGCCGCATCGGGACGAACGATCCGGCCGTAGCCGCCAATTCGGTTTGGTTCAACGTGGTGCGTCCCATTGCCGTTGGCACCATGCTGGTGGGCGCCGCCAGCACCATGTTTTCGATGCGCGAGTCCTTGTGGAATTCGCTGCGCGGAATATTCACCGCGTCCGCCGCCGCGGCACATGAAGCCAAGACGAAAGATCCCACCGAGCACGATATTCCGGCGCGCTGGGTGGTGCTCTCAACCGTGGTGCTGCTGATCCCGATCACCGCCATCTATTATTACTTCACGCACGGAATCGTCTCCGCCATTGTTGCCGCGGTAATCATGAGCATCACGGGATTTCTGCTGTCCGCGGTGGGCGGATATCTGGTTGGATTGGTGGGCAGCTCCAACCAGCCGCTCTCGGGTTTGACGCTGGCGGCCTTGATCATCGCGGCGCTGGTGATGCTGACCATCGGCGTTACCGGACTTTCCGGAGTAGCGGCCGTCCTCGGCGTCGCCGCAGTGGTGTGCGTGGCTTGCTCGGTTTCCGGATCTTTAATTCAGGATTTAAAGGCCGGCCATTTACTGGGCGGGACGCCCTGGAAGATGGAAGTGGTGGAAATCATTTCGGTAATTCTGCTGGCGTTCTTTTTGATGGGGCCGATTATCGCGCTGCACCAGGCCAATCTTTCCACCGGCGGCATCGGCGGCCGCGCGTTGCCCGCGCCGCAAGCCGGATTGATGGCGCAGCTCGCCAAAGGCATTGTCGGCGGCCAGATGGCTTGGGGACTGCTGGGCATCGGAGCGGCCTTCGGAATTGCATTATTGTTGTGCGGCGCGAGCTCGCCGATGCTGATCGCGGTTGGAATGTATCTGCCGTTTGATACCACGTCGGCCATTTTCATCGGCGGTCTCATGAAATGGATTCTGGATCGAATTATGGTGGCGCGCAGCGCCGAACAGAGGCTGCTCATCGAAGAGCGCGGCACGCTGCTCGCTTCCGGATTGATCGCGGGCGAAGCCATTGTCGGCATCTTGCTCGCCGTGCTGTTTCTCACAGGAATCCCGTCTATTGCCACGTTCGGTTTCTATCCGGCGTGGGGAGGGTGGCTGTCGCTGATCGGATTCGCCGCCATCGGGTATGTATTGATCCGCATCCCAGTGAAGGCCGCGTAGTCATTCGCCCTCGACGATGACGGCATAAATTTCTCCTGGGCCATGAACGCCGCGAACTAAGATTTGTTCGATGTCGGCTGTGTGGCTGGGGCCGGTGATCAAGACCATGGAGCTGGTTTGATCGGCGGGGCGGGGAAGAATGCTGAGCAGTTCATCCAGGTTGGCGAGAATGAGGGAGCGGGGAAAGATGGCGATGTGGGCCGGCGGAAGCAGCGAGACCAGGCGGCCTTCGTTGGGGCTAGAAAGCATCACAAAGCTGCCGGTTGCGGCGAGCGCGTAGTCCAGGCTGGTGATCCCGATGTCGGCGCCGGCGCAGGCTTCTTTCAACTCGTCGCGTTCGGTGAATCCGGCGTGGACTTGAGGGAGTCCCGTGACGCCGCACTTACGTAGAAAAGGCGAATTCGATGCGACGGCGCTCTTTTGAGTGAGTAAATGTGCGATGGCCGGTACGACGGCGGAAGTATCGCGCACTCGAAACGATTTTCCGCCCAAGTTTTCGAACTTCTGGACGAAGAGATCGATATAGAGGTTGCGGTCCGACGGGGGGATTCGCAATGTAGGGGCCGGAAGGGGGGCTACCTCAGAAAGGGGAGGTTGGCCCGCGGCCCGCTTTAAGGCTTTGCGAATATCGCCCAGGATTTGTTCACGCGCCGTCATGAGGACCCTTTGCGCGCGGCCCACCATTGATGAAAGCTCTGTTTGGCCGGCTCAGGCAACGTGCGCTGGCTGGCCCATTTCTTGAGCGGACCGATGCGTGGGACCAGCGGAAAGAACAGCGATCCCAGGCTCGCGACCAGCCGATACATTTTCGGATGCGTCGCAATCCAGGCAAAGAGCTGGAAGGCGAGGCGCTCTAAACCGCCCGAATGCTGCCGCTGTTTCACCTCCTGCACCTCTTCGCGCAGTTTGAGCAGCAGTTTCGGAATCTCAATTTTCACCGGGCAAACTTCCGCGCAGGCCCCGCACAGGCTGGATGCGAAAGGCAGCCAGGTGTCGCTATTGATACCGTGAAACTGCGGCGTGATGATAGCGCCGATGGGTCCCGAATAAACCCACGGATAATTATGGCCGCCGATCTTGCGGTACACCGGGCAATGATTCAAGCACGCGCCGCAGCGGATGCAGTAAAGCGACTGGCGTTTTTCGGGGTCGGCCAGCAGCCTGGTCCGGCCGTTATCGAGCAGCAGCAGGTAGAACTCGTCCGGCCCATCGATTTCGGTGGCACGGCGCGGGCCCGAAAGAAAAGAAGTGTAGACCGTGAGCGGCTGTCCGGTGGCGCTGCGCCCCAGCAGGTTCAAGAACACGGCGAGATCCTGCGCGCGCGGAATCACCTTCTCGATGCCGGCGATGGCGATGTGAATCTTGGGCGCCGACGTGCTGAGCCGCGCGTTGCCCTCGTTCTCCACCACCACGATGGCGCCCGAATCGGCGACCAGAAAATTCGCGCCGCTGACGCCCATGCCGGCTTCGAGGAACTTCCGTCGTAAAACACCACGCGCTATTTTTGTTTGCTTCTCGATAACCACTTCGTTTTCGACGCCGAGCTCCTTGGTGAACACGTCGGCGACATCATAGCGAGTCAAGTGCAGCGCGGGCGCGACGATGTGATACGGACGCTGCTGCGCGAGCTGGAGAATATATTCGCCGAGGTCGGTTTCAACGGCTTCCAGGTGATGCTTTTCCAGGCGCTCATTGAAATGGATCTCCTCGCTGGTCATGGATTTCGATTTCACCAGCAGGTGCGCGTCGCGCTGCTTGGCCAGATCCAGAACGAAGTCGGCCGCTTCTTCACCATTGCGGCAATACACGACATGGCCGCCGTGCGCGACGACGTTCGATTCCAGCTGCTCCAAGTAATAATCGAGATTCTCGATGGTATGTTTCTTGATGGCATTCGCCCGGTTGCGAAGAGCCTGGTAATCGGGCAGAGCTTCCTCGCTGACCACCCCGGCGCGATGATCGATCAGGCGTCCGGTAGCGGTGTAGATGGCAAGCTGCAGGCGAGGATCGTTGATCGCCTCTTGAATCTCTGCTTCCGGAGGCTTCATCGCGATGCCAGGACCTCGGCCAGATGCAGGGTTCGGATAGGCAGTCCGGCGCGATCGATGACGCCTTGCAGTTGCATCAGGCAACTGGAGTCGATGGAGACCACCGTGGATGCGCCGGTTTTCTGGATGGCGTCGATTTTGGTGCGCGCCATGGCGCCTGAAACGTCGGGGAATTTGATGGAAAACGTGCCGCCGAATCCGCAGCATTCCTCTGCCGCGGCCATTTCGGCCAGAGTGAGCCCTTGAACTTTCGCCAGCAGTTTGCGGGGGCCGGATTTGATGGCGAGCTCCCGTAAAGCGTGGCAACTGTCGTGATAGGTGACGGTGCCGGCGAATCGCGCGCCGACATCATCCACGCCCGCCACTTCGAGCAGAAAACGCGAGAACTCCCAGACGCGCGGTTCCAGGGCATGGGCCTCGGCAAGGAGCTTAGGATCCTGCTGAAAAAGATCCGCGAAATGATGCGAGATCATTGACGTGCACGAGCCGGAGGGCACGACGATGTATTCGGAATCGCGAAAGACATTCAGGAAATGCCGGGCGATCTTGCGCGCTTCATCGGTATAGCCGGTGTTGAACGCAGGCTGTCCGCAGCAGGTTTGCGCTTCCGGAAAATCCACCTGGTAGCCCAGGCGCTCCAGCACCTGCGTGATTGCGATGCCCACTTGGGGGAACACCTGATCCACGATGCAGGTGACGAACAGGGAGACGTGCGTCTTCAATCCGGGAGTTTAGCATGCCGGGGAGTTTAGAATAAGTCCGTGGAGCTAATCACGGTGGGCGAGCCCCAGGCTCGCGAAGAAAACTATCTGGCGCTGGAGCGCGGAAACATTTTGTACTTCCCGCGTACGCCGTTCGCATTGTCTGAAGAAGAGCGTGAGGTGCTGCGCAGCACCGGACTTTCCTCCAGCAGCCATCACAAGAATATTGCGTACCGGCCGGCGGAGGATAAAGTAACTGGTTTCGATCCGGCGGCGGTTTCCGATCCCGAGAAGCTGCGCGCGGTGATGCGCTCCTATTCCGAGCGGGCGCTGGCGTTCCTGTGGAAGCTTTTGCCGCGGTACATGGAGAAGGCGCGGGTGGATTTCGCGAGCTTTCGGCCGCAAGAAGAAGAGGGGCGCGACCTGCCGACCAAGAAGCGCAACGATCTGCTCCACGTGGACGCCTTTCCGACGCGGCCCACGCGCGGCGACATGATCCTGCGATTCTTCACCAACATTCATCAGACCAAGCCGCGGGTCTGGATGACGTCCGATCCAATGGGCGCGCTGGCGCCGCGCTATGCGAAGGACGCGAGGCTGGCCGAGATGGCGATGAATCCTAAGGGTTCGCTCGCGAATCGCGTGCTGGGGGCCTTCGGCGGCGTGGATGCGAAGCGCTCGGCTTATGACCGGTTCATGCTGGGCTTTCACGATTACTTGAAGTTTAACGGCGAATATCAGCAGAGCTGCACGAAGTACCGGTTTGAGTTTCCGCCGGACTCGACGTGGATGGTTTTCACCGATGTGGTGCCGCACGCGGTCCTATCGGGGCGGTACGCGCTGGAGCAGACGGTGATCGTGAGCCGCGAGAGCCTGGCGGGGCGGGAGAACGCGCCCATCGAGATTTTGCAGGGGTTGTGCGGGCGGGCGCTGGCGTAAACGGCTCGGCGTTACCGGCGCTGCACATTTAGTCGCTGCCCCAGAGGAGCCGGGCCTTCTGGCGGACGAACCCTGCCAGTCCCTCAATGTCGGGAAAGAGCGAAAGATCGTGTAGGTTCATCTGGAACAACCTGTCTTCCACCTCCGGCAAGATGTTCTTTTCGAATCGGAAGCGGCGACACCATCCTTTTCGGCCGTTCATCATTGTTGAGAGGGATTTTTCGAATTTGAGACTCTGCGCTCCACTGAAGAGAAATGTTCCTTGTTGGCTTGAGACGCGCTGATTCTCGAACGAAGGCAACGCAGAAATGACCAAACCGCTCTTGTTGAAGATGTCCCGCCGGATTTCATCTGGCTCCAAGGCTTTCGAGACAATAGTGCTCCAATCTCGGTCCTCGTCCCGTAGGATTTCATATTCGCTAGCGAAAAAGCGTTGGTCCAGCAGATGCCTCCGGTAGTATCGCCGACGGGCGGGGTCAACCGCTGGTTCAAGCCCATCTTTTGCATAGGCTTCATCGGCCTTTCTACTGTGCTGAGAGGCAACCTTGTTCAGTGCAACTAGATCGATCGCCCAAACCTCCGGTGGGGCCGTGCGCTTGTCTTTGGGGCGATGACGCAGAGCAAAATAGAGCGCCACATACGGAGAATAGGTGAAGTCGAGCAGTCGGGTCGGAACGCCGTAGTGTTGCATGAGCGCCAACCAGCTAAGTCTGTCCTCGAGATCCCGGGAGGCGCTCGGGACTGATGTGCAGAGGGGCCTTAGCGTGGAACTCTTTCAACATCTCCCCCTCTAGAGATCTCCACTCGAGGCGCATTCCACGAGCTTCTCGCTCGACGGAGGGTTCAAGACTGTAGGCAGCGCTCTTGTGGCCGCGAAAGATCCACGTTTTGCGAGAGACGTCGCCTTCGGTGTCCCAGCCGAGCTTGGGGAGTTCTACGGAATGGAATGAGGCAGTGATGTCGCTCCAGGATCGACACACCTCCACCCGTACTTCCATGGCGTTGCTGCCAAGGATATCATCCTTAAGATAGCAGCAGGCGCCTCGGGATCGTCACGGCGCTGGGTTGATGAAACGTCGCCTATTGTCCCGACCCCATGGACGGCTTGCCGAACCGCGAATCGTCGATCGGCACGTTCACCTTCACTTCGGTCAGTTTGTAATTATCGCGGCCGTCCAGCCATGAGAATTTGTACTGGAAGGGGAACTTGATTCCGTCGACTTCTTGATAATCGGAGTAATCCACCTGCGAGGGCACCCGGCCAATGGGCGTCCGGCCGAAACGGATTTCCCGCACCAGCAGCCCCGTTTGCTTGTCAAAGTACAGCGTCACCAGCAGATTCCTTGGGCCGCGGCCCTGGACCACTTCCACCTCGTGACCGTCAATGGTATCGGGATAGCCAACCTTCAAATTGGTGAGCACTTGTTTGAGCTGCCCTGGGAACGCCAGTTCGGCGTCGAAATGCAGTCCGTCCAGCTCCGTGCCGGTTACCTCGTACTCGCCTAATAGGGCGCGCGGCGTGGTTACCCAACCCATGCTCCCGTTGAACGATCTGGTTTGGTTGCCGCGATCCGGGGCGTCGGGATATACCACGCGAACAGTGCGCTTGTCGGGAGCCTTGGCGTAGATCTCAAATACTCCGCCACCCTTCACTTGCACGTAACCACCCTGGGTTCCTTTGGCGGTAAAGCTTTTTAGAGTAGCCAGTTTTGCCGCTCCGCCGAGGGCCTGAATGTATTTGTCCAGAATCGCGGTGGCGGCAGGCTGTGAATCGTCCGCTGTGATGATGTCGTCTTTTTCGTCGTTGGGCGGCCCGTAAAGATTATCCAGGGCGATGGTAGTTGCAGGGACGTCTTTTCCGTGATGACAGGTCCAGCAGCTCACCAGCGGCGCTCCGCCGAAATTGGTCTTATTAATGACGGCCACCATCTCCGTCATGCGGCGCGCCATCTTTTTTCGATTGGTGTCGGCTTCCCAAACCACTTTGTCGGTGCCGGCCCCGGTGTGGCAGTCCGCGCAATCAAAGCCGAGAGCGGCAGCCATGACGCCCATGCTTCCCATAAAGTCATCCACCGTCAGCCCCTTGAGCGGGCTGGTGGTGACGTTCTTGAAGACTTCTCCCGCAGTCTGCCCTTTCGCCGGCGCGCCTGCCTGGCCTAGCAACGGGACGGCGCTCAGGCAAACCACTATTAATCCAGCGACCGACAGGGTCAGCCGGCTCGACCAAAATTTCATACTGATTTAACTTCCTTCCTAAAGGTGTGTGAAGGACCTATCGTACTAATGACGGAACTCGGACGCAACCTTGTTACTACGCGCGCTCAACAAAATGACTCCTGAATTCCAGCCTCCTAACATGCTAGCGTTACAGCTTGGACACGAAATCAACCCTGGAAGCCGCACGCGTCGACACTAGCTTCTTCGGACATCCGCGCGGTTTGGCGACGCTGTTCTTCACCGAGATGTGGGAGCGTTTCAGCTATTACGGGATGCGCGCCATCCTGATCCTGTTCATGACGGCGAGCGTATCGAACGGCGGCCTGGGTTTTCCGGTGGTGAAAGCTGGCGCCATTTACGGCTTCTACACTGCGATGGTCTACTTGATGGGTTTGCCGGGCGGATGGGTGGCTGATCGCATTTTCGGGCAGCGGCGCGCCGTGTTATACGGCGGAATTCTGATCGTGGCGGGTGAATTCGCCTTGGTGAGCCCGGGCGTTCCGGGATTTTACGGCGGGTTGGGGCTGCTGATTTTTGGAACCGGTCTGCTCAAGTCCAACGCCAGCACCATGGTGGGCCAGCTCTACGCACAGTCCGACCGGAGGCGCGATTCCGGATTTTCGATTTACTACATGGGCATCAATCTGGGTGCGCTCATATCGCCGCTGATTTGTGGGTATGTGGGCGAACGGATCAATTGGCGGCTGGGCTTTGGAATCGCCGGTTTGGGGATGCTGGCGGGGCTGGTTCAATATCTGCTGGGAGCCAGGCATTTGGGATCGGCTGGACTTCATCCGGTGCCGCCAGCGAGCCCCGAGGCGGGAAAGCGAATGAAGCGAAACGTAGCGCTCGGCGCGGTGGCTGTGGCGCTCGTTCTAGGCGTCGTCGGGTTCCTTGCGATGTCCGGCCTGATTGTTCTGACGGCGGAGGGGGTTTCGGCCGCGCTCGGCGTCGTGCTGATCCTGGTCTCGGCGGCAATATTCGCGTGGCTGCTGTTGGGGCCCGGGTGGTCGCTGATAGAGCGTAAGCGTTCCGGCGCCATGCTGGTGCTGTTCCTGGCGTCCGCGACATTTTGGGCGGCGTACGAGCAGGGCGGTTCCTCGCTCAATCTTTTCGCCGAGCGCAGCACGCGCAACATCATTTTCGGATTTAACTATCCGGCCAGTTGGTTTCAATTCCTTCAACCCCTGTTCGTCATGGCTCTGGCGCCGGCATTTGCATGGCTGTGGATTGCGCTGGGAAGACTAGAGCCATCCATCCCGACGAAGTTCGCGCTCGGGCTGCTGTTTGGAGGGGTCGCGTTTTTGATCCTGGTGCCGCCGGCGCGGGTGGCGATGACGGGTGGGCTAGTTTCACCCTGGTGGTTGACGGGCACCTATTTTCTGCAAACGGTTGGAGAGATGTGCCTAAGTCCGGTGGGACTGAGCGCGTTCAGCAAGCTCGCCCCGGCGCGTGTGGCGGGGATGATGATGGGACTGTTTTTCGTCTCGATCAGCATCGGCGATTATCTGGCCGGGACAGCCGCATCACTTTATGAATCACTGCCGTTGCCGCTGCTGTTCGGCGTGGTGGCAATTATTTCATTCGCAGCGACGGCGGTGTTGGTGGTGCTGATCAAGCCGACGGTGAAGCTGATGGCGGGCGTGAAATAGCGAGACTGATCTATGTTCATCGGTCACTTCGCGGTAGGATTTGCAGCCAAGAAATTCGCGCCGCGAACTTCGGAGGCCGTGTTGCTGACGGCGCCCCTGCTGGCTGATATCCTGTGGCCCGTGTTTCTGCTGCTCGGCTGGGAGCAGGTGCGGATCGATCCCGGCAACACGCGCTTCACGCCGTTCGACTTTGTTTCCTACCCGTGGTCGCATAGCCTTCTGATGTTGTGCGCCTGGGCCACGGCGTTCGGGTCCATTTACTATGCGATTGCGCGCTATTGGGCGGGTGCGGTTGCCATCTGGATCGGCGTGGTGAGCCATTGGGTGCTGGATTGGGTGACGCATCGTCCGGACATGCCGATTTATCCAGGCGGGCCGCGCTATGGGCTGGGACTGTGGAACTCGATCGCCGGCACGATGGTGGTAGAGATTCTGATGTTCGTAGCGGGAGTTTGGATGTATGTGCAAGCCACGCGGGCGAAAGATCGCATCGGGCGCTATGCGTTCATCGTATACGTAGTTTTACTGCTGGCGATGTATGTCGCCAACGCATTCGCCATGGCGCCCGGAAGCGTGGACGAGGTTGCATGGGGCGCGCTTGCGCTGCCGGTGGTACTGATTCCGTGGGCGTGGTGGTTTGACCGGCATCGGACGGGTGTGGCTCTCAAAGAGGAACAGGCATGATCGCGGTTCGGTTGGTGGCGTTGGCTGCGCTGGCAGCGGCTTTGTATGGGCAGGCGAAACCGAAAGACGTCGACGGCTGGGACAAAATCAAATGGGGGATGACGATCGCCGACGCACGTTCGACCTATCACGTGGACTCACAACCGGAGAACAAGGACAGCTGGACGCTACTGGTGCTGCAACCCGTGAAGATCGCAGGCGTTGAGATGGGCGTTCAGGTGGGCGCCAGGCAGGGCAGTGGAAAGATTACTTCGGTGAAATTGTGGTCTTATTTCGGCCTTGTGAACTCTCCCCCGGGGTCCGGGCCGCAAGACTTCGATACGCTGAAGGCCAGCCTGATCCGGGAATACGGGCCGCCAGCCAAGGAAGAAGTACAAAGAGGATTGAACTTCCGCCTGCTCAAGACGGTGCTTTGGACTTTTCCTTCCACTTCCATCGAATTAAAGATGGAACAATCGGGGTCCTTGCCGAGCCTCGGCAATCTCGATCTGGATTACTCGGCGAGCGAAAAGTAATGGCTCCGCTGCGCGGATCGTTTTGGGTGTTCGTGCTGTACGATGTCGCCGAAGAGATTCGCATCGAGAAGCTGCGCGATCTGGTGGGCGCCGAAACGGCGCGGCCACAGCCGAGTTTCAAACACCCGGCGCCGGAATATGTGCGCTTCGAGCGTCCGCCCGCTATCGAATATCCTGAGCCGATTGTGCTCGAGACCGGCGAGCGGTTTCAGGCCACCATCAAGTATTTCGACTACGGCGTGGCGAGCGTCGAGTTGAAGATGGAGTTCGAGGCCGATTGGGAGCAATTGATCCGGCTCTCGAACCGCTGGATTCTTGCGCCGGAGATCGAGCGGAGGACGGCGGAAATGATTCAGGCGCGTTTGGAGCGCGCGGCTTCGGCTTTGGTGCAGGCTTATCCGGCGCGCCTCAGCGAAGACTACTACATCATCCATTTGCGCGAGGCGGTGGATGAAGATGGCACGCCGCTGACGGCGCCCGTGATGCTGGCCAAACGCGGAGAACAGATCGCACAGATTGTGCGCGGCGAATCGCGGCCTCTGGCGGAAAGTGAACGTCGCGAGGTGCTGCAGTCCAGCCTGTCGTATTATCCCAACGATTTATTGGTAACCGGCTGGGTGGCTGCGTTGGTTTACGACACCATGGAGGGCGCTGAACCTACCATTCAGTTGCTGGAATACGCGAACACGCAGCTGCTCGAGTTCCGGCATTATGACGACGTTCTGACGCGCGTGTTGGAGAACGTATATAAGATGTTGGAGCATCGCGGCGGATTCTTCCGGCGTTGGAAGATGGCGGGCGAGGCCGAGCGCTTAAATACGCTGCGGTTGGACGTGCGTGAGCTGACCGAGCGCACCGACAACGCGATCAAATTCCTGAGCGATATGTTTTACGCGCGCGCCTATCGGATGGCGGCGGGGCGCGTGGGCGTCACCGACTATCGCAACCTGGTGGAAGAAAAGCTGCGGACGGCGGGCGAGTTATACGAGTTCATGATGAACGAATTCCATCAGGCGCGCGCGTTTGTGCTGGAGGCCATGGTGGTGGCGATTCTGGTGATCGAGTTGTTCTCGCTGTTTCGGGGTGGGCACTAACATGGATCACGCACGACGGCGGACGCAAGGTGGGGTTAAGAATTGAGTATGTCGTCGCTCCTGGAGAAAGCGCTGGAAAAGATTGTCGCTCTGCCCCCGGAGGAGCAGGATGCGATGGCATCTCAGATTTTAGCCTCTCTGGCCGACGAAGAGGCCTGGAGAAAGCGACTGGCCGAGAAACGCGACGTGATTCGTCGGATGGCGCGAGAAGCCCTCGGCGAAGACGAGCGGGGCGAGACGCTGCCGCTTGAAGATTTGTTCTAATTAGGTGCACTCGAGAGTCACCCGAAAATTCTGGCGCTTGTTCTCCGACCTGCCTCTGGATGTTCAACGGGATGCCAAGCAGGCCTATCGAATGTTTCAGAGCAATCCGGGCATCCTGGCTTGCAATTCAAGAAACTCGACGGCGGCGAAGGCATTTACTCGGTGTGAATCGGTCTCGGATACCGCGCCCTGGCCGTTGTGGATGGAGATCGCGTTGTTTGGTACTGGATCGGCAGCCACGCCGATTACGACCGTTTGGTTTAAAGCAGGCTGCCGCTATCTCAGTGCCGCCATCGGATCCAGACGCGTTGCGCGCCGCGCCGGCAGATAGCTGGCCGCAATCGCAACCACGACGAATATTCCGGCCACTGCGATGAATGTCGCTGGATCGGTGGCCGTGACGCCGAACAGCAAACCTTTCATCACTCTTGTCAGCGCCAGAGCGCCGCAAATTCCAATGGCCACGCCCGCCAGCGTAAGCCCCACTCCCTGGCCCACGATGAGCCGAAGAATATCGCCCTGCTGCGCCCCCAAGGCTCGCCGTATTCCGACTTCGCGAGTGCGCTGCGCGACGGAATACGAAATAACGCCGAAAAGTCCCACGATCGCAAGCAGCACGGCGACTCCGGCGAACGCTCCGAGCAGCAATAACGTGAGCCGCTGTTGGCCGATGGACGACTCCAGTACTTGATCCATGGTTTTGACGGCCGAGATCGGTTGATCGCGATCGATGGAAAGCACCTGGTTTCGAATCGCGCTGACAAAATGGTCCGGATCGCCGCCGGTGCGCACAATCAGAGCGGCTCTTTGCGGACGGAACAAGCGGATGGGAAGATAGAGCTCCGTTTCCGCACTAACAGCGAGGCTTCTTTCGCGAACGTCCCCAACAACGCCCACGATTTCCATGCCGCCCGACGACACATCGCCGCCCAGCCGGAGATGCTGGCCCACCGGATCTTGGCCCTTTGGATATGCCGGCCAAAGCCGCCGCGCCAGGCTTTCGTTGATCACGATCGCCTGAGGCGCATTTGGATCGTCGTCGCGCTCGATGAATTCGCGTCCCCGCAGCAGCGGAATCTTCAGCATCTGGAAGTAGCCGGGCGTTACGCTTTGAAGCCGCATCTGCGGCCGCTGATCCACCGGCACGGACGGCTGCCCCACCGCCCGGACCGCCGTGGCCCACTTAGCGCCTGTTGGAATGGTCAGCGCCACTGTCGCGCCATGCACACCAGGGACCGATTCCACGCGCTGGACCAGTTCGCGATAGAACGTCAAGAGCTTCTGAGCAGTGTCATAACGCGCCGGCGGCAAAGCGATCTGCATGGTCAGCAGATTGCCGGATGAAAAACCGGGGCCGGTGGCATATAAGCGGAAAAGGGTTCGCATCAGCAGGGCTGCTCCGATGAGCAATATCACCGACAACGCAACCTGCGTTGTTACCAGCAGGCCGCGTGTGCTCCAACCGAGCGGAGTGCGGGTGGCCGATCCACGCCCCTCGCCGTGGGCTCGCAACGTTTCTATGACGTTGGGGCGAGAAGCGTGAAGGGCGGGAAATAGTCCAAATAGAACTCCTGTTACGATCGAAAGCGCTGCGGTAAATGCCAGTACGACGCCGTCCACATGGATTCCGGCTGCTCGGGGCAGCACTGCGCCGCCCGCTTCCGCGACTGCGCCGAACGTATTCAGCGCGCTGAAATCTGCGATTGCAGCGACGCCCCATCTGGCCAGCAGCACTCCAACCCCCGCACCCGCCAGCGACAACAGCAGGCTCTCCGCCAACAGTTGCCAAATCAGGCGGCCGCGTGCGGCGCCGAGCGCTGTCCGTACCGCGAACTCGCTGGAACGCGCGGTGGCGCGTGCCAATAATAGACTCGCCACATTCGCGCAGGCAGCCAACAGCACCAGGCCGACAGCGCCGAACAAGATCCAAAGCATGGTGCGAACCTTGTCCACCAGATGACTGCTCAGTAGCACCGCCCGCATGACGGGGTCCGCATCGCGCGGATGAGAGCGGGCGTATTGGCGATCCAGAACTGCCAACTCAGCGCGCGCCTGCTCCAAGCTGACGCGCGGTTTCAAGCGGCCGAGCCCGATTAGAATGGGCGTGGTGGACCATAATTGCGGCGCAATCGCGGAGAACTCGGCGGGCCGCGGGACCCATACGTCCACGTCCGCCGCCGGAAACTGAAACCCAGCCGGCAGAACGCCGACGATGATGTGGGGAACCGTGTTCAGCGTGGCTGTCCGGCCGATCACCCGTGGGTCGGCATTGAAGCGGTTCTTCCACAGTTGCGCGCTGATCATGACCACTGGCCGCCCGCCCGGCTGGTCCTCTTCGGCGAGAAAACTACGCCCCAATGCCGGCTCCACGCCCAGGACCCGAAGGAAGTCGTGCGACACGCGCGCTCCCTTCAGCGGTAGCGGCTCGCCTCCTGAAAGCGTCATGTTCTCGGTAGCAATGAAAAAGGCCCCAAGTTCTTCGAAGGATTGAGACGCCGATTTCAGAATGTTGAACCGTTCCAGCGTGAAACCGACGTCTTTAGCACCCTGCCGCTGGTTGTCCACCGACAGGCGTACTAATCGATCCGGATCGCGATACTCCAGTGGCTTCAGCAACACAGCACGGATCACGCTGAACATCATCGTATTGCCACCGATTCCGAGCGCTAGCGTCAAAAGCGCCGCGATAGTGAAACCGGGGCTCTTGCGCATGATCCGGCAGGCGTGCGCCAGATCGCGGGCGATATTATCGAGCACGGCGAATCGCCACGCTTCGTTTGTGTTCTCGTGAACCTGGGTCAGGTTCCCGAAACGGCTTCTCGCTGTTTGGCTCGCTTCTTCAAGCGACATGCCGCGCGTCAGGTTCTCCTGAATTTCCATTTGCAGATGCGCATCCAGCTCTTCACCGAGATCGGCGGGGCTTTGCCGGCCGGTGAACAGGGCGCGGATCTTGGACCACCATTCCCGCATTTACACCTCCGGCGCCAGCACCCGTCCCATCGCCTCCACGAATCGCCGCCATTTGGACGTCGCCGCCACCAGCTGTTTGCGTCCTTGCGGAGTAAGCCGATAATACTTGGCCCGGCGCGCATTGGGCGACGTCTTCCATCCGGCGGTAACCCAACCGCGCTGCAACAATCGCTGCAGGGCAGGGTAGAGCGAGCCGTTGTCGACCAGGAACTCGCGCTCCGACTGCTGCTGGAGAAACTGCGAGATTCCGTAGGCGTGGTTCGGGCCGGCTTGCAGGCTGCGCAGGATCAGAACCTCCAGAGTGCCTTGCAGGAATTCCAGCCGCTCAGATGGAACGTCTACCGTAGACATGCTATCTATAGTGGGATGGCGCGTGGTGGTTGTCAAGCTCTCTTTCTCGCGGCGGTCATTTTCGTTTCCGCGGCCCGCGCCAATCCGATCAGAAAGGTAAATCCCAGAGACGACCTGGTATATGTTCGGATTGCGTCCGGCCGGTACGTGCTGGGATGTTCGGCTGGCGACCATGCCTGTTTTGCCTGGGAGCGTCCGGCGCGGCCAGTGGTCATTAAAAAAGGCTTCTGGATTGGCCAGACGGAGGTGACGCAACAAGCGTACCAGCGGGTGACGGGCTACAATCCAAGCCGGTACAGAGGCGCGCGGCTGCCAGTGGATCAGGTGAGCTGGTATGCCGCTCGAAAATATTGCCAGGCGGTGGGAATGCGCTTGCCGACGGAGGCGGAATGGGAATACGCAGCGCGTGGCGGCAATGCGACGGCGCGCTACGGTCCGCTGGATGCAATCGCCTGGCACGACGGGAATAGCGGAGACAGCAGCCACGAGGTCGGGCAGAAGTTGCCCAATGCCTACGGGCTGTTCGACACGCTCGGAAATGTTTGGGAGTGGGTGGAGGACTCGTACGTAGGCGAGCCTAAGAAAAAGATCTTGCGCGGCGATTCGTTCTACAATCTTCCGGCGCACGTGCGCGTGTCGGACCGGCTATGGGCAACGCCAGAGACGGCTCACCGCGATATGGGCGTGCGCTGCGCCGGCGACTAAACGGGTCTTCAGAACGACCCGGGGCAGGGTGGGATCTGGAGCTGCTTCCATCGGCACGGCGGCATGGCCTGCGTCAGTGGCGGCTGGTATCGGCTTCGGTCGGCTTTGCAACATCGACGGGAATCGGCTTAGCGATGTTGCGCCTTTTCCTGGAGTCTTTGATGGAACCGATCTTCTAATAGCCGGAACACTTTTTGGGTATCGGCGAAGCTAGCCTTCGGATCGTTGTTGAAGACCTCGCGCCCAACTGGAAGGCGTACCATCACAGCTTTGCTGTGGGCAAGGGCATTCTTCTTGAGCAAGCCCCGATCACGGTCCGCAGGTTGCCGTGCATTTTAGATAAAGAGGCTCAAATGAAGGTAAGAGACGTAATTAAGCTTATCGAAGCCGCCGGCTGGCGAATGGTCCGGGCCCGCGGAAGTCATAGGCACTATCGCCACCCTTCCAAATTGGGGATCGTTACGATTGCGGGTCATCCCTCCGAGAACCTCGATGCGCCAACAGCCACCGGGTATAGCGCCCATGTCCCGGATCTGCCGGGACGTATCGGTGCGGCGGCGACACTCGAAGAGACCAGGCGCTTGATGAAAGAGGCCATCGAAGGACATCTGGAATGCATGCGTGAGTTCGGATATGCGATTCCAAAGCCGACAACTCTCGCGGAAGAAGTAGAGATTCCCGTCTAGAGACGGTTCCCCTCGCGTAAAGTGCAATTATCCTCAGCGCGATGGCGCATCTTGTGCTAGAATTTTTGATGGATTTGTAGATTCCGGTCCCTCCGCCGATTTCAGCTTTGTCCTCTTCACAAGCGGGTTGCGGTATGACGTTGTAGGCGGGAGGGATTTGGGTTTTGGACAGGTGGCCGAGCGGTTAATGGCAACAGACTGTAAATCTGCCGCTCCTTGCGAGCTACGGAGGTTCGAATCCTCCCCTGTCCACCAGATAAGGTTTCGGCCGTTGTAGCTCAGTTGGTAGAGCGCGTCCTTGGTAAGGACGAGGTCACCAGTTCAATCCTGGTCAACGGCTCCACTTCTTCAATAGGGGTACGACCAGAAGGTTCTGAAATGGCGAAGGAAAAATTTGACCGCAGCAAGCCGCACGTAAACATCGGGACGATCGGGCACATCGATCACGGCAAGACGACACTGACGGCGGCGATCACCAAGGTGCTGGCCAAGCACAATCCGAAGGTGAAGTTCCGCTCGTTCGATTCGATCGACAACGCGCCGGAAGAAAAGGCCCGCGGTATCACGATCGCGGTGGCGCACATCGAGTACGAAACAGCCAACCGGCATTACGCGCACGTGGATTGCCCGGGCCACGCCGACTACATCAAGAACATGATCACCGGCGCGGCGCAGATGGATGGCGCGATCCTGGTGGTGGCGGCCACCGACGGTCCCATGCCGCAGACGCGCGAGCACATGTCTGCTGGCGCGGCAGGTGGGCGTGCCGTACATCGTGGTGGCGCTGAATAAAGTGGACATGGTGGACGATCCGGAGCTGCTCGAGCTGGTGGAACTGGAAGTGCGCGAGCTGCTGATCGAAGTACAAGTTTCCGGGCGACGATCTGCCGGTGGTGCGGGTGAGCGCGCTGGGAGCGTTGAACGGCGAAGAGAAGTGGGAAAAGACGGTGGACGAGCTGATGGAGGAGGTGGACAGCTACATGCCGATGCCGGCGCGCGATATCGACAAGCCGTTCCTGATGCCGATTGAAGACATTTTCTCGATTCAGGGCCGCGGCACGGTGGTGACCGGGCAGAATCGAGAAGGGGATCTGCAAGGTCGGCGAGGAAATGGAGATCGTGGGCTTCCGGGACACGCGCAAGACGGTGGTGACGGGCGTGGAAATGTTCAAGAAGCTGCTGGATCGAGGGCAGGGCGGGCGACAACGTGGGCCTGCTGCTGCGCGGCATTGAAAAGGACGACGTGGAGCGCGGGCAGGTGATTGCGAAGCCGGGTTCGATCACGCCGCACAAGAAGTTCAAGGGCGAGGTTTACGTGCTGAGCAAGGAAGAAGGCGGGCGGCACACGCCGTTCTTCAAGGGCTACCGGCCGCAGTTTTATTTCCGCACCACGGACGTGACGGGAGTGGCGGAGTTGCCGGAAGGGACGGAGATGGTGATGCCGGGCGACAACGTGGGGCTGGTGGTGGAGCTGATCACGCCGGTGGCCATGGACAAGGGATTGCGGTTTGCGATCCGCGAAGGCGGCCGGACGGTGGGCGCGGGCACGGTAACGGAGATATTGGAATAGGCGGGAATAAGAGGAAGACAGGGAATATGGGAATGGTCTGCATTCCTCGTCTCCCTTGTATTCCTTGTCTTCCCACTTCAAGACCCAAGGGAGCGAAGCGATGCGAGAAATCATCACGTTCCAATGCACCGAGTGCAAACGCAAGAACTACAGCAAGACCAAGAACAAGAAGACCACGACGGAGCGGCTGGAGCTGAAGAAGTTCTGCGCCTTTTGCCGCAAGCCATCAGGCACACGGGAAATCAAGTAGACTGAAATGTAGAGGCGGCCCGAATAGGGGCGTAGGTTAACGGCAGACCAGCGGTCTCCAAAACCGCGAGTGGGGGTTCGAATCCCTCTGCCCCTGCCATCTGATTCGGAGCGAGGGATTCTAGAACATGGCTATTGCACAAACGCAGGAAGGCGACGAGGGGAATCTGATCCAACGGGCCTCCAGTTGGCCTGTGAAGGTGAAGGATTACTTCGAAGAACTGCAGACCGAGATGCGGCGCGTGACCTGGCCCTCTGGAAGCAGGTTCGCGCCACCACCGTGGTGGTGATTATCGCCGTGTTCGCGTTCGCGGCGTATTTCGCGGTTATTGACCAGATCTTCCTCAGTCTCATTAATAAGCTGTTTAACGCGTTTACGAAGTAGACTAGAAACCAATGGCGGACGAAGAAATTATTCATACCGACGAGAGTGAGGATCCGGGAGCAGATCCAATCGAAGACGCCCCGGAGCGCTCGGAAGGAACGGCGCAGGGGTCCGCTGAAGAGAAGGCGCCCGCCGCAGCCGCGGTTGCCGACGGCAAGAACTGGTACATCATCCACACCTATTCGGGGTTCGAGCACAAGGTGGCGGATTCGCTGCGGAGCCGCGCCGAGGCCTTCGGCTTCGCCGATCAAGATCGGCCAGATCCTGATTCCCACTGAAGAAGTGGTGGAGCTGCGCGGCGGCAAGAAGGTCACCAGCAAGCGCCTGCTCTATCCCGGCTACGTGCTGGTGGAGATGGAAATGAACGACGAGCTGTGGCACGAGGTGAAGAACACGCCGCGCGTCACCGGATTCGTGGGCGGCGGCAACAGCCCGGTGCCGCTGACCGCCGACGAGGTGAATTCCGATTCTGTACCGGCAGGCAGACCTCGGCCGAGCGGCCGCGTCCCAAGATGACCTTCGAAAAGAACGAAATCGGTGCGCATCATCGACGGGCCGTTCGCCAATTTCTCCGGCAAGGTGGACGAGGTCAATCCCGAGCGCAACACGCTGCGCGTGATGGTGACCATTTTCGGCCGCGCCACGCCGGTGGAACTGGAATTCCTGCAAGTGGAAAAAGTTTAATAACGCACACCGGACCTCAGGAGAGCCATCCGGCCTGCTGCTCCGTAGGAAGATAGATATGGCAAAGAAAGTTACCGGTCACGGTGAAGCTGCAGATCCCCGCCGGCAAGGCCACGCCGGCGCCCCCGGTGGGCACCGCGCTCGGTCCGCAGGGCGTCAACATCATGGAGTTCTGCAAGGCGTTCAACGCCAAGACCTCCGCCAAGGACCAGGAAGGCCTGATCATCCCGGTGGTGATCACCATTTTCTCGCGACCGCTCCTTCACCTTCATCACCAAGACGCCGCCGGTGCCGGTGCTGATCAAGCGCGCCGTGAATCTGGCGAAGGGCTCGGCCGAGCCGAACAAGAACAAGGTCGGCAAGATCACCGAGAAGCAGGTGGAAGAGATCGCCAAGATCAAGATGCCCGATCTGAACTGCTTCGACGTGGAAGCCGCCATGCGAAGCGTCAGGCGGCACCGCCCGCAGCATGGGCGTCGACGTGGTTTAGATTTTAGCCACAGATGCACACAGATAAACGCAGATAAGAAGCAGGGAAGTTTTATCCGTGTTGTTCTGAAAACAAATTTCCAACTCGTTGATTCTTCGATGGACCGCCGAAGCTGTTTTCATCCTCAAGGGCGGGCGGCCCGGCCATCCGGGGTTCACCTGCGTTAATCTGGGGCTTTAATTTGCGCAGTAGACAAACCCCGTTTCAGTCTGGTAACTTAACAGTAGCGCTTAAACGCAATAAATCTTAAATCTCAGTGGGAGGCAGGGGTCTTTAACGAGTGTCTCTGCCGTCTGCACCAATGAGGGAGTATGTCGAAACACGGTAAGAAGTTTGAAGCTGCGTCCAAACAAGTAGAGCAACGCCCCTACACCCTGCAGGACGCGGTTCCGCTGGTCCAGAAGGTCAAGTTCACGAAATTCGACGAGACTGTTGAGCTGCACATGCGCCTGGGCGTCGACCCTAAGCACGCCGACCAGATGGTGCGCGGCACGGTGGTTCTTCCGAACGGCCTGGGCAAATCGAAAAAGGTGCTGGTCATCGCCTCGGGCGACAAGCTCCGTGAGGCCGAAGCGGCCGGCGCGGACTTGTTCGGTGGCGAAGAGATGGTCGCCAAGATCCAGGGCGAAAGCTGGACCGATTTTGACGCCGTCATCGCCACGCCGGACATGATGCGATCGGTCGGGCGCCTGGGCAAAGTGCTCGGCCCGCGCGGCTTGATGCCCAATCCGAAGACCGGCACCGTCACCACCGACATCGCCAACGCGGTGAGGGAAGTGAAGGCCGGTAAAGTGGAGTTTCGCGTGGACAAGACCGGCGTCATTCACGTGCCTGTCGGCAAAGTGAGTTTTGAAACCGGCAAGCTGCTTGAAAACGCCGACAGCCTCATTCAGGCAGTGATCAAAGCCAAGCCGTCCGCGGCCAAGGGCAAGTACGTCAAGAGCGTGACCATCTGCTCCACCATGGGGCCCGGCGTCCATCTGGATGTCACGTCCTTCAACGCCAAGCAGATCTAGCGGAGAACATCATGAAGAAGAAGTCGGACAAAGAAAAAGATCTCGAAGCGCTCAAAAAGGATTTTGAGAAGGCGCAGAACATCTTCGTCACCAGTTTTGAAAAGCTCACGGTCCAGCAGGATTTTGAGCTGCGCAAAACGGTGCGGGGCGCGGGCGGCAACTACAAGGTTGTGAAAAACAACCTGGCGGAGAAGGCGTCGCAAGGTACTCCGGCCGAAGACATCATGAGCAAGCTGGTGGGCATGACGTCCATGGCCTACACCAGCAAAGATCCGGTAGCGCTCGCGAAGGCGCTTACGGGCTACGCGAAAGCGAACCCGGCGTTCACCTTTAAGGCCGGAATGGTAGAGGGCCGCGCCATCGACGTAAAGTCGATTCAAGACTTGGCCAATCTGCCCTCGCGCGAAGAAATTTTGTCGAAGGTTCTTTTCCTGATTCAGGCATCGGCGCAGCGGTTGGTCACTACGCTCGGGGGCGTGGGGCGAAACCTGGCGGTGGTGGTCGATCAGGCGGTCAAGGAAAACAAGTTTTCACAATAAGGGATAAGGGAGTAGAGGAAACAAGATCATGGCGGACATCAACGCGATTGCGGAACAGATTCAAGGGCTGACGCTGCTCGAAGCATCGCAGCTCGTCAAATTGCTGGAAGAGAAGCTGGGCGTTTCGGCCGCGGCGGCAACCGTAGCGGCGGCTCCAGCGGGTGGCGGCGGCGCGGCGGCTGCGCCTGCGGCCGAAGAAAAGACCGAGTTCAACGTGATCCTGACTGCGGCTGGCGCGAACAAGATCAACGTCATCAAAGCGGTTCGCGAAGTCACCAACCTGGGGCTCAAGGAAGCCAAGGATCTGGTGGATGGCGCGCCCAAGCCGATCAAAGAGGGCGTAAACAAGGAAGAAGCCGAGACCATCCGGAAGAAGTTCACTGACGCCGGTGCGACTGTGGAAGTGAAGTAGCCGCGGCGCGGGTTCTTTCCCTGTAAGTTATTGGGATTGCTGGGAGTAGTTGGCTCGCGTGGACCGGGCCGGCCGCTCCCGTTGTCCCGTCACCCGGGCTGATTTGACGAAAGTTAGATTGGTCTGCTAAAGTTAGATTGTTACTGGCCGGAGACCGACCCGGATTCTTGCTCTTGTGAACCAAACATCCTTTGGATTTGGTGTGCCCTCTCCTGAGGGGGGCACAGGGCTTTGCCATGCTCATTTTTACCAGGCTCTTTTTGTGCCTGCTGGGCGTATGTGGCCACGGTCTTCTGATGCCGGTCTAGTGTCCTGCTGCTCTCGACCTTCCCCTTTTGCCTTTGGCTCGCGATCCGGGCCGAGGCGTCCTTGAACGGAGTGGGAAGGCGGCAGCGGTTTGTTTGTTTTCGTGACCATCGGCCGTAGGAGTAAAAATGGAAAATCTGGCTAACGTCGTTACGCGCGAGCGAATGGATTTCTCACGCATCAAGACTTCCATCCCGATCCCCAATCTGATCGAAGTTCAGAAGAAATCATATGAGCGGTTTTTGCAGATGGACCTGCTTCCCGGAGAACGGGAAGATACCGGACTGCAGAGCGTGTTCAACTCGGTGTTTCCAATTTCCGACTTCCGCGGGCTAAGCCAGCTGGAGTTCGTGGATTACGCAATCGGAAACTGGGAGTGCAAGTGCGGCAACCTGAAAGGGCTGCATCACCTGCGTTCCACCTGCCGCAATCCGAGCTGCGGCGCGACAATCAAAACCGACCCGTTCCATGTCGGCGACGTGCTGTGCCACCGTTGCGGAACGTTTAACAAGAACATCGTCACCTTCTGCAATCGCTGCGGCGATCCAGTGGGTCTGCAGTTGAAATACGACGTCGCCGAGTGCGAAGAGCGCGGCATGACCTACGCCGCTCCGCTGAAGGTGACCATCCGGCTGACCGTCTACGACAAGGACGCCGAAACCGGCGCCAAGACCGTCCGCGACATCAAGGAGCAAGAGGTCTTCTTCGGCGAAATTCCGTTGATGACCGACAACGGCACCTTCATCATCAATGGAACCGAGCGCGTCATCGTATCCCAGTTGCACCGCTCGCCTGGCGTGTTCTTCGAGCGCGTTCCGGCGCAGGGCTATTTCCTCGGCAAAATTATTCCTTATCGCGGAAGCTGGGTCGAGTTCGAGTACGACAACAAGAATCTGCTGTACGTTCGTATCGACCGCAAACGCAAATTTTACGGCACCGTTTTCCTGCGCGCTTTGGGTCTCAAGAGCGACGCCGAGATCCTGAAGGCGTTCTATAACGTCAGCGAAATCGCCATCAAGGACAAGAAGCTGTTCTGGAAGGTTTCCGACAGCCTGATCGGGCTGAAGCTTTCTAAAGCCATCGGGACCAAAAACGAGACCATCGTTCCGCAGGGCCGTAAAATCACCAAGAGTCTTTACGAGGCGATCCTCAAAGCCAAGATCGAACAGGTGGAAGTGGATCGTACCGATCTGCAGGGCGCTTTCATCGCGGCCGACGTGATCGACATGTCCACCGGCGAAGTGCTGGTGGAAGCGAATCAAGAGCTTACCAATGTCGACAAAGTGATGGAAAACGGGATCACTTCCTTTGAGGTCTTTTTCCCCGACCGCGACGAAGTGGGCAACGTGGTTTCGGTCACGCTGCGAAAAGATCCGGTCAAGAGCCAGAACGACGCGCTGCTCGAAATTTACCGCAAGCTGCGCCCGGGCGATCCGCCCACTCTCGACACCGCCACGCAATTGTTCCAGGGCATGTTCTTCGACCCGCGCAAATACGACTTTTCGCGCGTGGGCCGCATGAAGTTCAATATCAAGTTGTACGACAAAATCGACGCCGCGCCGCTCGACAAACGCACGCTCGATCAAAAAGACTTCATCGATACCATCAAGTACCTGCTGAAGCTGCGCCGCGGCATCGGCGCGGTCGACGATATCGATCACCTGGGCAATCGCCGCGTTCGCGCCGTCGGCGAGTTGCTCGAAAATCAGTTCCGCATCGGCCTGGTGCGCATGGAGCGCGCCATCAAAGAAAAGATGTCGGTGTACCAGGAAATGTCGACGGCCATGCCGCACGACCTGGTGAACGCCAAGCCCGTTATGGCCGCGATCCGCGAGTTCTTTGGCTCGAGCCAACTCTCGCAGTTCATGGATCAGACCAACCCGTTGTCTGAGATCACGCACAAGCGCCGTCTGTCGGCGCTTGGACCAGGCGGTCTCTCCCGCGAGCGCGCCGGATTCGAAGTGCGCGACGTGCATCCTACGCACTACGGCCGCATCTGCCCCATCGAGACTCCGGAAGGCCCGAACATCGGCCTGATCTCGTCGCTTTCGTGCTTCGCCCGCATCAACGAATATGGATTCATCGAGAGCCCGTATCGCCGCGTGCTGAAGGGAACGGTGATCGATGAAGTCCGGATTTTGAATCCGGGCGATTCATCCTATAAGGTCGGCGACGTGATGACGCGCGCCGAAGTGGATAAGGCCAACCGCGATCTCAAGGAAAAGAAGCAGGGAATTGAATTCGAAGCCCATTGCGACTACCTGTCGGCATGGGAAGAAGACAAATACCTGATCGCGCAGGCCAACGTCCAGCTCGACGAAAAGGGGCACATCGTCCCCGAACTCGTCAACGCCCGCCAGGCCGGCAACTTCGTGCTGAAGCATAAGGACGAAGTGGAGTACATGGACGTCAGTCCCAAACAGTTGGTCTCGGTGGCCGCCAGTTTGATTCCGTTCCTCGAAAATGACGACGCCAACCGCGCTCTCATGGGATCGAACATGCAGCGCCAGGCCGTTCCGCTGTTGCGCGCCGAAACGCCGTACGTCGGCACCGGAATGGAGAACGTTACCGCGCGCGATTCAGGCGCGGTCGTGATCTGCAAACGCTCCGGCGTCGTCGACTCCGTCGATTCCGAACGCATCATCGTCCGCGTGGAAGGCGGCGGGGCGCACGAAGGTCAGCTTTCGCGCGAAGTGGGCGCCGACATTTATCAGCTCACCAAATTTAAGCGATCGAACCAAAACACCTGCATCAGCCAGAAGCCCATTGTGGCCCAAGGCCAGCGGGTGAAGAAGGGCGACGTGCTGGCCGACGGTCCTTGCACCGATCAAGGCGAACTGGCGTTGGGACGAAATGTCCTGGTCGCGTTCATGCCCTGGCGCGGGTACAACTTTGAAGACGCCATCGTGGTGTCGGAGAAGCTGGTCAAGGAAGACTACTACACTTCGATCCACATCGAAGAGTTCGAAATCGAAGCTCGGGACACCAAACTGGGGCCCGAGGAAATCACGCGCGATATTCCGAATATCGCCGAAGCGTTCCTCCGCAATCTGGACGAAAGCGGCATCATTCGCATCGGCGCAACGGTGAAGCCGGGCGACATCCTGGTGGGCAAAGTGACGCCCAAGGGCGAAACCCAGCTCACGCCGGAAGAGAAGTTGCTCCGTGCCATCTTCGGCGAAAAGGCCGGTGATGTGAAGGACGCATCACTCTACTGCCCACCCGGAATCGAAGGAACGGTTGTCGATTGCAAAGTTTTCTCGCGCAAGGGCGCTGATCTTGACGAGCGTTCGAAAGCCATTCTCGAATGGCAAATCGAGCGCCTGCATCGCAACTTAGAAGACGAAAAACGCATTTTGAACGACGAGCGCGCCAAGCGCCTCACCGATCTGCTGGAAGGCAAAGAAGTGCTGGCCGACCTGCACGATGAAAAGACCAACAAAAAGCTCGTGTCGAAAGGCTTGCAGCTTACCCGCGACGTAGTGGAAAAGCTGCGAGCGCGCGATTTGAAGCGCGTCAAGTTCGCCAACAAAGACGTTCGCCTCAACGAGCAGATCGACGAAATCGAGGAAATGACCTCGCGCCAGATCGCGGTGTTAGAAAAGATCACCGAAGAAAAGATCGCCAAGCTCCGCAAAGGCGACGAATTGCCGCCCGGCGTCATCAAGCTGGTGAAGTGCTACATCGCCATGAAGCGCAAGCTTTCGGTCGGCGACAAGATGGCCGGCCGTCACGGCAACAAGGGCGTCATCGCGCGCATCGTTCCTGAAGAGGACATGCCGTATCTGCCCGATGGCACCCCGGTAGAAATCGTTCTGAACCCCTTGGGCGTTCCTTCCCGTATGAACGTCGGACAGATCCTGGAAACGCACCTGGGCTGGGCCGCGCACGCTCTCGGCCTGCATTTTGCGACGCCCGTGTTTGACGGCGCAACCGAAAAAGATATCAAGGCACAACTGAAGCAGGCCGAGCTGCCAAGTTCCGGCAAGGTCCAGCTTTGGGACGGCCTCTCCGGCCTGGCATTCGAACAACCCGTGACCGTGGGCTACATCTACATGCTCAAGCTCTCGCACCTGGTGGACGACAAGATCCACGCCCGGTCCATCGGTCCTTATTCACTCATCACGCAACAGCCGCTGGGCGGCAAGGCCCAGTTCGGCGGACAGCGCTTCGGAGAAATGGAAGTGTGGGCGCTGGAAGCCTACGGCGCCGCCTACGTCCTGCAGGAATTACTAACGGCCAAGTCCGACGACGTATACGGGCGCGCCAAAATCTACGAAGCAATCGTCAAGGGAGAAGCGGCCGCCGAACCCGGCGTGCCGGAATCATTCAACGTCCTGATCCGCGAGCTGCAATCGTTATGTCTGGACGTGGAGTTGATGAAGAAGCCGCGAGAAATTTTGGATACCGCCCTAGCGGCAGACTAATAGTTTCAAGCTGCGGATGAACGCAGAGAAACGCGGATCTTATTATCTGTGTTCATCTGTGTTCATCTGTGGCCCTAATAAGGAGAATTCATGTATCGTTCCTCTCCGTATGACAGAGCAAATTTGATCGCCGACTTCGATTCCATCCGGATCAGTCTCGCCTCTCCGGAAAAGATCCGAAGCTGGTCGCATGGGGAAGTCACCAAGCCGGAAACGATCAATTACCGGACTTTCAAGCCCGAGCGCGACGGGCTGTTCTGCGCGCGCATCTTCGGCCCCATCGCCGACTGGGAATGTTTGTGCGGAAAGTACAAGCGGATGAAACACCGCGGCGTCATCTGCGACAAGTGCGGCGTCGAAGTGACGCTGTCGCGCGTGCGCCGCGAGCGCCTGGGCCACATCGAGCTGGCCAGCCCCTGCTCGCACGTCTGGTTCTTCAAGGGCCTGCCCAGCCGCATCGGCTACCTGCTCGACATCACGCTGCGCGAGCTCGAGCGCGTTCTCTATTTTGAAGCATTCGTCATCGTCGATCCCGGCGAAGTGGCCGAGCTCTCGCGCGGCGAAGTGATCACCGACGAGCGCAAGCGCCAGCTCGATCAGGAATTCCCGGGAAAGTTCGTCGCCATGATGGGCGCCGAGGGAATCAAGGAACTGCTCAAGAAGGTCGACGTCGAATCGCTCAGCCTCGAAATTCGCGAGCGCATGAAGACCGAAGTCTCGCAGCAGAAGAAGCTGAAGTACGCCAAGCGCCTTCGCGTGGTGGAAAGCTTCCGCAAGTCCGGCAACAAACCCGAGTGGATGATTCTGGACGTAATTCCGGTGATTCCTCCCGAACTTCGTCCCTTGGTCCCGCTGGATGGCGGACGTTTCGCCACCTCCGATTTGAACGACCTGTACCGCCGCGTGATCAACCGCAACAACCGGCTGAAAAAGCTGATTGAGCTGCACGCGCCCGACGTCATCGTTCGAAATGAAAAGCGCATGCTGCAGGAAGCCGTCGACGCCTTGTTCGACAACGGCCGCCGCGGACGCGTTCTGCGCGGCGCCAACAACCGCCCGCTCAAGTCGCTCTCCGACACTCTCAAAGGCAAGCAGGGCCGTTTCCGCCAGAACCTGCTCGGAAAGCGCGTCGATTATTCCGGTCGATCGGTGATCGTGGTTGGCCCCGAGCTGAAGCTCCACCAGTGCGGCCTTCCCAAGAAGATGGCGCTCGAACTGTTCAAGCCGTTCATCTATCATCGCCTGGAACAGCGCGGCCATTGCACCACCATCAAGCAAGCCAAAGAACTCGTAGAACAGCAGGACCCGGTGGTTTGGGACATTCTCGAAGAGGTAATCAAGGACCATCCCATTCTGCTCAACCGCGCGCCCACGCTGCACCGCCTCGGCATCCAGGCTTTTGAGCCGGTTCTGGTGGAAGGCAAGGCCATCAAGCTGCACCCGCTCACTTGCACCGCGTTCAACGCCGACTTCGATGGCGACCAAATGGCCGTCCATATTCCGCTGTCGCCCGAAGCGCAGATCGAAGCCTCCACACTGATGCTGGCGTCGAACAATATCCTGTCGCCCGCGCATGGCGCGCCCATCGCGGTGCCCACCCAGGACATGGTGTCTGGGTCTTTATTACCTCACCAAAGCGCGTCCCGGAACCAAGGGCGAAGGCCGCACCTTCGCATCCAGCGACGACGTCCTCATCGCGCTCGAAATGGGCGAAGTGGAAACGCTCTCGCCGATCAAGCTGCGCCACACCGGCCGCGTGATCGATCTGATCAAGGCGTTCGACAACCAGAACGTCCTGCACACCGAACCCATCGAATTCAACAAGCAGTACATGGACACCACGGTCGGCCGCGTGATCTTAAACGACGTGCTGCCGGACCAGATGCCCTTCATCAACGGCCTGCTCAAGAAGAAGGGCCTCAGCGCAGCTGGTGCAGTATTGCTACCTGAAGTACGGTTTGCAAATCACTGTACAAATGCTGGATGAAGTGAAAAAGCTCGGCTTCCTCTACGCCACGCGCGCCGGTATTTCCATCGGCATCGACGACATGGTGGTGCCCGAAGAGAAGCCCAAACTGGTGCGCGACGCCGAGAAGGCCGTCATCGAAGTCCAGCAGCAATATCAGGAAGGCGCCATCACGCAGGGCGAACGCTACAACAAGATCATCGAAATTTGGTCCAAGGTCACCGAACGGGTTTCGGACGAAATGTTCAAATCCATGGAGGAAGACGACCGCACGGGCCGCTACCTGAATCCGATTTACATCATGGCCGATTCCGGCGCCCGCGGATCGAAACAGCAGATCCGCCAGCTCTCCGGCATGCGCGGCTTGATGGCCAAGCCCTCGGGCGAAATCATCGAGCAGCCCATCACCGCCAACTTCCGCGAAGGCCTGGACGTGCTGCAGTACTTCATCTCTACGCACGGCGCGCGCAAAGGCTTGGCCGACACCGCGCTCAAGACCGCCGATTCCGGCTACCTCACCCGCCGCCTCTGCGACGTGGCGCAGGACGTCATCGTCACCGAGACCGACTGCGGCACCAGCGACGGCATCTACGTCGAGCCCATCATCGAATCGGGCGAAATCATCGAACCGTTGCGCGACCGTATCGTCGGCCGCGTCGCTCTCGAAGACCAGTTCGATTATGAAGGCAACCTGATCGTCGGGTTGAACAAGGAAATCACCGAAGATCTCGCCGGCGCCATTCAGGCTGCCGGTATCGAACGCGTGAAGATCCGCTCGGTGCTGACCTGCGAATCGAAGCGCGGCGTTTGCCAACTCTGCTACGGCCGCAATTTGGCCACCGGCAGAATGGTGGAACGCGGCGAAGCGGTGGGCATCATCTCCGCGCAATCCATCGGCGAACCGGGAACGCAGCTCACCATGCGTACCTTCCACGTCGGCGGAACGGCCACCGGATCGAGCGAGCAATCCAAGCAGGATGCCAACTCGGACGGTTTCGTCAAATTCCTCGGCGTAACAACGGTTCGCAATGCCAAGGGCGAGCTGATTGCAATGAATCGCAACGGAATTCTCGCGATTATCGACGATAAAGGCCGCGAAAAAGAACGCTATCCGGTTGTTTACGGCGCCAAGGTGCTGTTTGAAGACGGCGCCCGGGTGAAGAACAACGACATCCTGCTCGAGTGGGATCCGTACACCTTCTCCATCTTGACCGAAGTCAGCGGCAAGGTTCATTTCAAGGACCTCACCGAAGGCACTACGCTGCAGGAGCAGGTGGACGAAATCACCGGCATGTCGCAGTGGGTGGTCACCGATTCGATCGATGAAAAGCGCATTCCCACCGTCATCATGCGGCCCGAAGGCGGCTCCCGCTCCGATGAAAAGCGCTACCTCATGCCCACCCACGCTCACCTGATGGTGACCGATGGCGAAGAGGCCCACGCGGGCGACGTAATCGCGAAGATCCCCCGCGCCACAACCAAGACCAAGGACATCACCGGCGGTCTGCCGCGCGTGGTGGAACTGTTCGAGGCCCGCAAACCTCGCGAGACGGCCATCATCGCGGAAATCAACGGCATCGTGCGCTACGGCGAAGTCGCCAAGGGCATGCGCAAGATCAGCATCACCGCCGACGACGGCGAGCAGAAAGATTACAACATTCCGCGCGGCGTGCATATCAACGTGCAAGAGGGCGAGCGGGTGAAGGCGGGCGATCCTTTGATGGACGGCCCGCGCAATCCGCACGACATCCTGGCCGTGCTCGGCGAAAAGGAACTGCAGAAATACCTGGTCAACGAAATCCAGGAAGTCTATCGTCTGCAGGGCGTCAACATCAACGATAAGCACCTGGAAGTCATCTCGCGGCAGATGATGCGCTGGGTGAAGGTGGACGACATCGGCGACACCGAGTTCCTGCCCGAAGAGGTCGTCGACAAGTTCAAATTCCGCGAAGAGAACGCCCGCGTGGTGGATGCGGGCGGCCGTCCAGCCACCGGAAAACCGGTGCTGCTGGGTATCACCAAGGCGTCGCTCTCTACCGACTCGTTCATCTCGGCGGCATCATTCCAGGAAACCACGCGCGTGCTCACCGAAGCCGCCATCAACGGCAAGGTGGATTATCTGCGCGGCCTGAAGGAAAACGTCATCATGGGCCGCTTGATTCCCGCCGGCACCGGCATGGAATACTATCGCGGCGTCAAGATCGCGGGCGAAGACGTCGTGGAGGAAGAGCCCATCGCGGAAGAAGTTTCGCTTGCCGGCGACCTGGCGGTTACGAAGACGAAGCCCGCAGCATCTACGCGGGCGGGCTGACCGAAGAGCCCGGCGAAGAGACCCTCGCCGAATAACCGCGCGAATCGCAAGATCCAAGGCGGGCCTTTCGAGGTCCGCCTTTTTTATGTCATCCACCAAGGACGACGCCAAGCAATTCGAAATCGCCATGCAAGAAATGGCTGCCGACCCGGAAACTCAAGCGGAATGCGAATCCGCGCGCCAAGTCAAATCTTAGCTGCTGGATTCGTGTTACACTGATCCTGTGTTGAAGAACGTCACCATCACCCTCGACCCCGAAGTCGCCCACTGGGCCCGCCGCAAAGCCGCCGACCAAAACACCTCGGTTTCCAAACTAATCAGTCGCCTGCTCGAAAAAGAAATGCGCGCCTCCGACGCTTATTGGCGCGCCTACGAGGAATGGAAGAAGCTGCCCGACGATCTCGGAGGCTCCATTGACGCCTCTAAGCGCTTTACTCGAGACGAAGCGCATGAACGGCGCTAGATACTTCGTCGACAGCAACGTGCTCCTGTACGCGCACGACAAGCGCGATCCGGTGAAACGCGCGCAGGCCAAAGCGTGGCTCGCGTGGCTATGGGAGAATGCGTGTGGCGCGCTGAGTTGGCAGGTTCTTCAGGAGTTTTACGTTAATGCGATTCGAAAATTCGCAGTCCCTCCCGAGGCAGCGCGTAGTCTGGTGAAGCAAATGTCGCAATGGAATCCGCCGGACGTGACGATTGGCCTGATCGAACGCGCCTGGCATTGGGCCGATCAAGCGCAACTCTCCTTTTGGGACGGCCTGATTGTTGCCGGCGCCGAGCGCACAAGATGCAGTTTTCTTCTTAGCGAAGACCTTCAGGCAGGCCGAAGACTTGGTTCAGTCACGGTTGTGGATCCGTTTAAAACGCCGCCGACCGTCGTATAGCTATGCCGGATCGCTTTGACGTCATCATCGCCGGCGGCGGCGTCATCGGCGCATCCATCGCCTGGCAACTCGCCCGCAATCAGTTTCGTGTCCTGCTGCTCGATGCCGGCAAAATCGGTTCGGAAGCCAGCTCCGCGGCGGCAGGCATGCTCGCGCCCGGCGGCGAATTCGATCGGCCTTCGCCGTTGCTCGATTTCGCCATCGACAGCCTGTCAAAGTACGATGATTTCGTCAGCGCCCTGGAAGCCGACAGCGGCCTTCCCATCGAATTCCGCCACAAGGCCGCGGTACAGATCGCCCTCACCGCGCCCGAGCTGGAATCGCTCGTCGAACGCGCCTCTGCACAACGGGCCGCGGGCATTCCCTCTACAGTCCTTGCGAGCGACGAACTCCACGCGCTGGTTCCCCTGGTTCGCCCCGATGCCGTGGGCGCCGTCCACTACACCCACGAAGCCATCGTCGATCCCTCTGGCCTGATGATCGCCCTTCGCGCCGCCTGCGTCGCCCGCGGTGTTGTCGTCCAAGAACATTCGCCGGTCGCTTCCATCGCGGCCAGCGCACTAGGCGTCCAAGTGTGTCTTGCCGATCGTGCAATCGACGCGTCCTTCGCCGTCCTCGCAGCCGGCGCGTGGAGCAGCGGGATCGCCGTTACCACAGGTAACCAGCCTCGCCAATTGCCGCGTGCTTTCCCCATGAAAGGCCACCTGCTCGGTTATCGCCTTCCCCCCGGATCGATCGCCGCCACGGTGCGCCACGAACACACCTACGTTCTCCAGCGCGCGGACGGTTTCACCATCGCCGGGTCGTCCACCGAAGACGCCGGATATGACCGCACAATCGATCCAGGAATTGTTTCGGATATTGCAGCGCGCGCCGGCGCCCTGGTTCCGTCCCTGGCGTCCCTTGCACCCGACTCCGTCTGGATCGGCTTCCGCCCCGCCACTGCCTCCGCTGTCCCGAACATCGGACGTATTGAATCCACCGGCCTTTGGCTCGCCTACGGCCACTATCGCAACGGCATTTTGCTCGTCCCGGCCACCTCCGATCGAGTATGCCGGGACATCAGCGCCGCTCTTTGCGAATCGTCGAGCGCCAGCAAGCGGTCCGCGCAGCCGCTAGAATAACAGCCGGGGGTCGAGTTTTCCAATTGCGTCGGCTTGTGCTGCGCCTGCTCTTTTCGTTGGTGGGCGTGGCTATTGTTACCTACACCGCGTATTCCGTAATTCCGCATAATCCCACCACGGTCGGCTTCGCTTATTTGCTGCTGGTGCTGCTGATCGCGAGCACCTGGGGACTTCCCGAAGCAATCTTGACTTCTCTTGCCGCGACCCTCGCATTCAATTTCTTCTTCCTGCCGCCTATCGGCAAGTTCACCATCGCCGACCCGCAGAATTGGGTGGCTCTGTTCAGTTTTCTCGCCACCGCGCTCATCACCAGCCGGCTCTCCACGCGCGTCAAGCGGCAGGCTTTGGACGCCGTCGATCGCCAGCGCGAAATCGAACGCCTTTATACCTTCAGCCGCGCCATTTTGCTCATCGATCCCGTGGAGCCCGTCGCCAGACAGCTGGCGCGCAAACTGGCCGAAGTCTTCGGGCTGCGGGCCGCGGTGCTCTATGACCGCCGGACCGGAGAGATCCACCGCGCCGGCCCTTCGGACTTCGACGGAATGGAGGATCAGTTGCGCGACGCCGCTTCGCAAGGTACATCGTTCTTCGATCCCGAACACCAGCGCGTGATCACCGCCGTCCGATTGGGCTCGGAACCCATCGCCAGTTTTGCCATTCAAGGTGTGTTCATGCCAGACTCGGTTCTGCAGGGAATCGGCAATCTAATCGCCATCGGACTGGAGCGCGCCCGAGCGCAGGACCTAGCTCATCAAGTGGAGGCTGCGCGCCGCAGCGAACAGCTTCGGACCACCCTCATCGACGCCATGGCTCACGAATTCAAGACCCCGCTCACTTCCATCCGCGCCGCCACCACGTCGCTGTTATCGTCGCCCGATCAGCCCATCGGCAGCCGCACCGAACTGCTCGAGATCGCCGATGAAGAGGCGCGCCACTTGCAGGCGCTGATCGACGATGCCGTGGAGATGGCGCGTCTGGAATCCAATCACATTCAAGTACGGCGCGAGCTCACCGATCCCAAAGAACTCATGGAGGACGTGGTGGCATCGCTCCATACCCAGATCGACACGCGCCCGGTGGAGATTCGCTCCGAGGGATCGCTGCCTCAGCTCTTGCTCGATCGCCGGCTGTTGAAGCTGGCCCTCAAGCAGGTGCTCGACAATGCTCTCAAATATTCCCCGCCGCGCTCTCCGGTCACAGTTCGCGTATCTAATGGAGCCGATGCGATCAACTTCGAAATCACCGACCGGGGCCAAGGCATCCCGGAACAAGAACAGACCCGTTTGTTTGAGCGTTTCTATCGCAGCCCGTCGGTCAAGAATCAGGTTCCCGGCTTCGGCCTCGGTCTCGCCATCGCCAGTAACATCGTGCAAGCGCATCAAGGAGAGCTAACGGTAAACAGCCGCCCCGGAGAAACCACTTTTCGAGTGACGCTGCCCCTGCAGCGCAACGAGAAACTGCAAGGCCAGGGAGCGCGGCCATGAGCGCCGGGCGCATCCTGGTGGTGGACGACGAGCCCCAAATTCGCCGCATCATGCGCACTACTCTCACGGGCGCCGGTTATGAAGTGGACGACGCCAAGACCGGCGAAGAGGCGCTGGAAAAGCTGCGCGATTATCACCCCGACCTGGTCCTGCTCGACATGAACATGCCCGGCATGGGCGGATTGGATGTGTGCCGCGAGATCCGCGCGGGCACGGGCGTTGGAATCATCATGCTCACCGTGCGCAACACCGAGGCCGACAAAGTGCAGGCTCTCGACGCGGGCGCCGATGATTTCATTACCAAGCCGTTCAGCACGCCTGAACTGCTGGCGCGAATTCGCGCGGCGCTGCGACGGGTCCCGGCTTCTGCGCAATCCTCCCCGCCGCGCGTTCGAGTCGGAAAGCTGGTGATCGATTTCGCCGGCCGCACCGCCTTCAATGGCGTCCGTACCAGCCATCTCACACCGAAAGAGCTCGATCTGGTTCGTTATCTCACCAGCCACGCCAATGAAGCCGTGGCCCACCGCGAACTGCTACAGGCCGTCTGGGGTCCCGACTACGGCGATCAAGTGGATTACCTCCGGGTATTCATCCGCAATTTGCGCAAAAAGATCGAGGCAGATCCCGACCATCCCGAATTAGTCACCACCGAGCCCTGGGTCGGCTACCGCTTCAACGGCACCCTCGAACCTTTTTGAAGAAACTTAAGGAAATCTTTATTTCTTTTTAACCGGTTTTCTATTACTTCTTTAGGGTTGGCGGCTTAACATCGGGATGAGCCGCCATGACGCCACTTTACCCCGGGGATCAGCTCGACGATTACCAACTGGAAAGCCTGGTCGCCTCCAGTGGCATGGCTTCCATCTTTCGTGCCACGGATCTGCGCGATGCTTCCCCCGCCGCCATCAAAGTTCCGCATCCGCAGGCCGAGTGCGATCCCATTTTCCATGATCGCTTTCGGCGCGAAATCGAAATCGGCGTTCGTCTCCAGCACCCCGGCATCCGCAAAATCTTTCCCTCGGCCGGTCGCAGGCGCTTGTATATGGCGATGGAATGGCTGGACGGCCGGTTGCTCCGGCAGGTCCTCGCCGAAGAGCTCCCGTTCTCCATTCAGCGCGCGGTCGGGATCGCTGTGGACATTTTGGCTGCGCTCGATTACATGCATGCCCAGGGAGTTGTGCATCGCGATCTGAAGCCCGAGAACATCATGTTGGACGACGCCGGGCGCATCAAGATCATTGATTTCGGCATCGCCGCCTGCGCCGATTCGCGCCGCCTCACTTTCGGAAAGCTCTCGCAGGTAATGGGAAGCCCCGATTACATTTCGCCCGAGCAAGTGAAAAACAAGCGCGGCGACGCGCGTAGCGACCTTTACGCCGTGGGCGTAATCCTCTACGAAATGCTCACCGGCCAACCGCCTTTCCATGGCGAGAATCCCTTCGCCGTAATGAACGCGCGTCTGGTGACGTCGCCGCGCCCGCCCAGCGAAATCAATCCGGAGGTCCCGCCCCAGTTGGACCAGATTGTTCTGCATGCCCTGGAGCGCGATCCAAGTAATCGCTATGCTAGCGCCCTGGAGTTCGCTCAGGATCTGTCGCATCCCGACCAGGTTGCCGTGATGGATCGTCCCGCTCTAGTGGATCTTCGGCGGAGTGGCCCCGCTCCCCGCCGTTCGCTGGTTTCCTATCTCATGCGGGCGTTGCTTCCAGCCTTTGTCATCGCATTTCTTCTGTACCTGGCTCGCGCCAGCTAACGCGCGACGCCCCGCGCGATTTCTGTCCATTGGTCGTCAATCCAATTGTCGCGCGGTTCCGCGGCAGCGCGAGCGAAAAGCCACCAGCGAATGCGCTCCTGATCCAGTCCCAGCAAATCCGCGAAACGTCGAATCGTCCCATCCGGATTCGACCGCAGCCTCGCTGTGCAATTCAATAGATGCTGCGTCGCATCGTAGGCGCGATCGCCAATGAAGGGCTTCGGATCAATCACCAGCCACTCCTCGCGCTGCGCACGCAGCACATTTCCCGCGTGCAGATCCGTGGCCAGCAGTACGTCCTCAGGCGTACTTCGCGACAGCTCGGCGAACAACCGCAGACCATCGCGGACCAACCCAGTATCAAACCAGCGGTCGGCCCGCGCCCGCGTCTCCCCGCTCCAATAAGCTGTCATCTCTGACAATGGACGGAAAGAGTAATGCATCCCCGGCCGCCGCCACAGACGGCGTAGCAGGCCCGCGACGATCACGTCTTGTTCGGCCTCCGGCAGCTCGCGCAGAGCTGTTCCCGGCTCGCAACGTTCCAGCAGCATGGCGCCCAGAGCGTCGTCGGCATCAATGAGCCGCACCGTGGGATCGCCATTCCAAAAGCGCAGTCCTTCAATCTCGTCCGCGCCTTCCATATGCGGCATGCCGAGCTTCAACACTGCGCTGGTTCCATCCCTGAGCTTCACCGGCGCCACCCACGCGCAGCTCATCGAGTCCCCATGGAATGGATTCCCAATCTGAAGCGACCATCGCCGTTCCAGATCGGCGAGCACACCAGGCAGCCGCGCCAGCCAATCCGCGCGCTCCATCATTAGTATCCTAAGTGTATCGGGGCCGCACACGAAAAGTTCAACGGATTCGTTCACGTGCGCGGCGCGCGCGAGCACAATCTCAAGAATATCGATCTCGACATCCCGCGCGATGCCCTGGTAGTTTTCACCGGCGTCTCGGGCTCCGGCAAATCGTCGCTCGCTTTCGGCACGCTCTACGCCGAAGCGCAGCGCAGGTATCTGGAATCCGTCGCGCCCTACGCCCGGCGTCTTTTCGACCAGATGGGCGTGCCGGAAGTGGACGCCATCGATGGCTTGCCTCCAGCCGTCGCATTGCAGCAGCAGCGCGGCTCGCCCACCACTCGCTCCTCGGTGGGCAGCGTCTCCACGTTGTCTAATCTGCTCCGAATGCTGTATTCACGCGCTGGCACTTACCCGCCGCGCCAGCCGCACCTGGAGGCCGAATCGTTCTCCACCAACACTCCCGAAGGCGCGTGCCCGCGGTGCCATGGGCTGGGCCGCATCTACGACGTCACCGAACGCTCCATGGTGCCCGACGATTCGCTCACCATTCGCGAGCGCGCCATCGCCGCCTGGCCCACCGCCTGGCAAGGCCAGAACCAGCGCGACATCCTGGTCTCGCTCGGCTATGACGTCGACCGGCCATGGCGCGACCTCCCCAAGAAGGATCGCGATTGGATCCTCTACACCGACGATCAGCCCACGGTGCCCGTCTACGCCGGGTTCACTCCCGCTGAAACACGCCGCGCGCTGAAGCGCAAGGAGCCTCCCAGTTACATGGGCACTTTCACCGGCGTCAAGCGCTATGTCCTGCACACCTTCGCCAATACCCAAAGTGTCCTAACCCGCAAGCGCGTTTCCCAATTCCTGGTCAGCACCGAATGTCCGCAGTGCCATGGCAAACGGCTGCGCCGCGAATCGCTGTCGGTGAAATTCGAAGGTTTGGACATCGCGGAAATGTCCGCGCTATCGTTGGTCCGGCTAGCAGCCATTCTGCGACGCGCCGCGGAGGAATCCTCCGGCACGATACAGAAGCTGCAGTCCGAACATCCGGAAAAGGCGATCGTCGCGCAGCGCATCGCTCAGGATCTGGTAGGCCGCATCACGGTGATGCTCGATCTCGGGCTGGGCTATCTTTCCATGGAACGCAGCACGCCCACGCTCTCGCCCGGCGAACTCCAGCGTTTGCGCCTGGCCACACAAGTTCGCTCAAATTTGTTTGGAGTCGTATATGTCCTGGATGAACCTTCGGCCGGCCTGCACCCGGTAGACACGGAGGCGCTGCTGGCTGCCCTCGAACGATTGAAAGCTTCTGGCAATTCGCTGTTCGTTGTCGAGCACGACCTGGATGTGATTCGTCGCGCCGACTGGATTGTCGATATAGGACCGGCAGCCGGCGAGCAGGGCGGTCTGGTCCTCTACAGCGGGCCGCCCGACGGACTCGATTGCGTGCAGAAATCCCAAACCCGACGGCATCTCTTCGGACATGATCCGCTTCCTCCGCGCACGCCACGCTCTCCCCGCGGCTGGCTGCGCCTGGCGGGTGTGACGCGCAATAATTTGAACCAGCTGGATGTGGCCTTCCCACTCGGTGTGTTTACCACCGTCACCGGCGTTTCCGGATCGGGTAAGTCGAGCTTAGTAAGTCAAGCGCTGGTGGAACTGGTTGGCGAACATCTGGGCCATGCCATTCCCGCTGACGAAGACGAACTCGACGAACTGGAGCGCCGTGAACCGGCCGCCGTCGGCGGTCAGATCGCCGCCGGCATGGAAGCCATCAAGCGCCTGGTGCGTGTGGATCAAAAACCGATCGGACGCACGCCGCGATCCAATCTCGCCACTTATACCGGTCTTTTCGATTACGTGCGCAAGCTGTTCGCCGCCACCCCAGCAGCTCGCGCCCGTCATTATGGCGCCGGGCGCTTCTCGTTCAACGTTCGCGCCGGCCGCTGCGAAACTTGCGAGGGCGAGGGTTTCGTGTGCGTCGAGCTGCTCTTCCTTCCGAGCGTTTACGCGCCGTGCCCCACTTGTCATGGCGCTCGCTACAACGCCAAAACTCTTGAGATTAAATACAAAGACCAAACCATCGCCGATGTCCTGGGCATGACCGTGGATGCGGCCTGGCAATTCTTCGCCGGCCAAGCGCAAGTGCTGCGCGCTCTGGATGTGCTGCGCGAAGTCGGCCTAGGCTATCTGCGCCTCGGCCAGCCGGCCACCGAACTCTCCGGCGGCGAGGCCCAGCGCATTAAGCTCGCCACCGAACTCCAGCGCATCCAGCGCGGCAACACACTCTACATCCTGGATGAGCCAACCACCGGCTTGCACCCCTCCGACGTCGAGAAGCTGGTGGCGCAACTCGAACGGCTGGTCGAAGCAGGCAACACGGTAATCGTTGTGGAGCACGACATGCGCGTGGTAGCAGCCAGCGATTATGTGATCGATGTCGGGCCGGGCGCGGGCGAAGAAGGCGGCCGACTGGTGGCATCCGGAACGCCCGCCGAAATGTCGCGCGCACCGGCGAGCCGTACCGCTCCGTATTTGGCGCGCTTCCTGAAAATTTAAAGTACTCGCAGGGCGTTCGACAATGATCGTCCAGCGTGGATACGACATTCTCACGGGTCGCAAGCCAATTGCGGAGTCGCGCCCGCCGACGTGATTCTTGTCGGCTCCAGACGCCTGTTCACGCCGATGGCGTTTACGGGATCATTCGGACGTCTTGGGCCCGCCTCTTTCGGTTGGTGGAGTTTGCCGGAAGCTCCTTCCGCGATGCCTGAACATCGGGATTGGCAGCGCGGCGTCGATTGGCTCAGGCGCTGTTGGCCGATCTTGCTGCGGGGGTGCCGTCGGAAGCGATCATCCAGAGCCTCCAGCCATACAAGCGTTCCGACGCGCCCCTCGCTTTGCGCATTGGACCATTCATCAGATCAAGCACCTGGATGCCGGCCAACTCGCTTCGTGGATCGCGTCATTCAGCGAACTGCTGCAGCGCTCATTGCCGATGAAGCAATTTGCTGCGGAAAAAATGCTTGATATCGGGTTTAAATTCGTTCCAAAGATTGCCTTCGGCAAACCCGAGCAGATTCGCGCCCGCCAGATCCCACACGCCCAGGCGACTCAAGTTTTCCTGCGTCGGGTTTTCCTGCCCCGGACGGCTGGCGTTGATAATCTCCGCGCTGCCCACTGCGGCCACGATATTGGCAAAGGCGATGTCCGTGCCGCGCGGCGTTTCCAACACCAAAGTGCTGAGAAGTGCGTGCCCTGAGCGCTTCCACACGTTGTGGCTGAGAGACGGCCTGTATCGCAAATCCTCGTGCAGCGCCGCGGCCACTCCGCTTTGAATGCCGTATGTCACTAGCCTGCGGGTAAAGGAGGAAACCAGGTGGTTGGTGTAGTCATCGGCGCCTTGTCCCCAAATGCGATCGGGACTGATGAGCATCAAGGCCGCTGAAGAGACCAAGGTGGAGGCATAGGGCTGCACCTCGGACACCGTTTTGTTGGTGAACAGCGTAAGACGATCGCGCACCGTAAACGGGGCCGGCTGGCCCGAAGTCGTCCCCAGTGGGCTCGAAAACGAGCGCTCCAGATTTTCAAACATCCGATCCTGATCGTTGTTCTGAAACGTGATCTTGTGATAAAGAAACTCGCCGAGATGCACCATCCGGCTCTGCGAGGTCTGCGCGCCGTGTCCGTCGAAATGCACCCAGGCCCGCAGCGGTTCACCCGCCATTTTCAAAAAAATGACGTGCATGGAAGGCGACCTGTTTTCGCGGCAGCTCTGGATGGAAGCGGCATGGGCATGCGCCAGCCGGAAGACGAGCGGGTCCCGCGACCACGCCGCCGGATCGTTCAGACAATCTTCGAGCAGATCTTCTGCGCCCTCGGTCACGGCGACGTTCTTCGGCTTTTCGATTCCCAGCGTGAGCTGGGGTAGGTCGCCTTTGCTTAGCCGGTATTGGACATTCGACGTAATGGTGTGCTGATCCAGCTCCTGCGCCCTGCCAGCGTGAATGGCCAGCAAGGCCAGCGAAATTGCTGCTGAGTACCGCATAGACGTCGAGGAGCGTTCCGAGTATACAGGAAATCCAAATCGCTACGTGTTCAAAATTGCACATTATTCTCGGATATCGGAAGGTGACATGGACACTTCGCCAAGGTCGCCATCTACATGAAGTTGCTCCCCGTCATGCACATGCGTGCGCAAACCTGGAATATTCACCACTGCAGGAACTCCATATTCTCGCGCCACGATAGCGGTGTGACTGAGATTAGCCGCGATATCGTAGGGCCTCCAGCCCTCGTATTGCGGGCGGCTGTCCAGTGACTTTTATGGTCTTGGCCGGACCGAACTGGCCTCGATGACAAATTCTCACTTCGCAGAATCCAGGTAGAATCAGGGGGCGCAGCTGCACATTAATTTGCCCGCTCTCTGGAAGGACCTTGTCGGGAAAGTGAGGAAAGCCGTTAATCTCAACTACCGTATTGCCAGGATCGGCTTGAGCGGATAAGCCTCCGACCCAGAGACTCAACCATCCGCCACTGCCCCAATCCACTTCATCCGGAAGCCACTGCACACCGTCCTGTGCGATATTTATTGTTGGAATCGTATCGACAGGCGGCAGATCCACAGAGAACTCCAAGACATTTGACCACCTGGAACCCAATTTTCAGCCGGGCTGGATGAATTCCGGGAGCAAGTCCCGGCGGCACCCTCAAGCTGACTAACAGTCCAGCCGAGGTTAAGGTGCACGACATGGGCGCTACGCCAAAGCCGCCCACTTCCGGAAAAACGCTATCCAGCCCCGGGGGGGGTCTTCCAATCGCACCACAAAGCGATGTATTCCTCCTTGCGCGATTGAAAGGCTCTACCATGATGAGCGTGGCAGTTCAGTCCAATCAACCTTATAGCGTCATCCTGGTCCGGAGGGAGGCTCTTCCACTTGCGATGTGCCGCCACGATGGCAGTTGTGCCAGTGACCCTGAGCACTTCGGCGCTGGCAAATCCGGCTGCCCTAACCAGACTCTCCACAGCGCCAACCGTGGGCCCGAACCAATTGTCCAGCTGACCACCGTGCTCATCACGCTCATAGAACTCTAAGAAAGGGAGAGTTGGTTGAACGCCCTGCCGCCAAGTCTCCCCATCAATGACGAAGGTATCGACTATACACTCGTCGACGGTAACGGCACACAATTTCTCGAGTCCGAGCAGGGGGTGCTTCAGATGGTACAACACTCCGAGACAGAGCACGATGTCAAACGTTCCATGGAGTTTCGGATCTATTTCATAGACATCCATTCGATGATATTTGACACGTGATTTCATGGCACGATGCAACGCCCGAAACGTATCCAAATCGACGTAGTCTATGGCCGTGACGTCTGCTCCGCGGCGTTCCATCTCGAAAGCAAAATAGCCGTCCCAAGGGCCGACATCCAGCACGCGTCGTCCAGTTAAATCGAGCGGCAGCCGAAAGGCCGCAACGCGTTCCTCTAGTTCCTCGAGTGACAGCGCGCCACGGAGAACGACTCCGTCATCGAGTCGGAAACTGTGATACAAGCCGGTTTCGGCCAAAGGGGATCGAGTGGGGTTCTCCCTTCGTCTAGATAGTAAATCGTCGTCTGTCTCCATTATGTGAAACTATGATAGCGCCGCTTGCCGAACGGCTGAATTGAAAAACGACACGTTTGAAGCTAAACGCGAATAAGTTGGAGCGAATTGCAAGCCCCTGCATTCGGCAATCCACCAACCACCAACCACCAACCACCAACCACCAACCACCACCCACCCTCTGCTATGATGCCCTTCGGATCGTCCACCGTCGGATCGTCCCTGTCGATGATGCCAACCGCTCCAGAAGCCGCCACATCCACGTCGTCTCAGCGCCGCCCGCTCCGCCCTACGCGCACTCGCCACGTCGTGCTGGCACTCACGGTCGCGGTGTACATGATCACCTACATGGACCGCACCATCATCGCGTCCGCGCTGCCCGTGATCCGCAAGGAATTCGGCTTCTCCCTCATCGCCGCCGGCTGGATTCTCACCAGCTACCGCGTGGGCTTTACGCTGTTCCAACTGCCCGGCGCCTGGTTCGGCGATAAAATCGGTCCGCGCCGCGCGCTGGCAATCATCGTCACCTGGTGGAGCATGTTCACCTCACTCACCACGCTGGCCTGGAACGCGGCGTCCATGATTGCCATCCGCTTCATCTTCGGCGTCGGTGAATCGGGCGCATTCCCCATCGCCACGCGCTCGCTGTCCCGCTGGATGCTTCCGGCCGAGCGCGGCTTCGCGCAGGGCATCACACACGCCGGATCTCGATTGGGCGCGGCTGTCACTCCGCCGCTAGTAGTCTGGATGATTCTGCGCTACGGCTGGCGCATGCCTTTTCTCACTTTCGCGGTGCTCGGTCTCGTGTGGGCCGCGGTATGGTTCTTCTATTATCGCGACTCGCCCGAGCAGCATCGCGGCGTCAATAGCGCCGAGCTGGAGCTGATCCACTCCGCCACCGGCGGACCGCGCCAGCAAATCGGAGTCCGCGTCCCGTGGCGTCGCATTCTCTCCAGCCGCACGGTGTGGGAGCTCGCGCTGATGTATTTCTGCTACCAGTACGCGCTGGCCGTTTACCTGGATTGGTTTCCCACTTACCTGAATTCTCATCGCGGCTTCAATCTTAAACAAATGGGCTTCTATGCGAGCCTGCCGTTACTCGCGGGCACCCTGGGCGATCTGGCGGGCGGCTGGCTTTCCGATCGCTCCCTGCGTCGCACCGGCAACGTCGCACATGCACGCCGCATCGTTGGCATCGCCGGCTTCATCATCGCGGCTGTCGGAATTCTTCCCGCCACGCTTACGCACGATCCGAAACTTTGCGTCGCGTTCAGTTGCCTCGCCTTCGGAGGCCTGGAACTCACGGTCGGCGTTTCCTGGGCCATTCCGCTCGATATTGGCGGCGATTTCGCCGGCTGCACCGCCTCCGTCATGAATATGTGCGGCAATATCGGCGGCGCCATCTCGCCCGCTTTGCTGGCCTATCTGGTCAAGGACTTTGGCTGGGACGTTCCCTTCTTCGTCACCTCCGCGCTGTGCGTGTTCGGTGCGCTCATCTACGCCAGAATCGATGCGAGCAGGCGTATCTTCAGTTGACTACCGTTGACGTTCTGGCCGTTCTTTTTCTCGCCACCTTCATTCGCTCCGCGCTGGGCTTCGGCGAAGCGCTGGTAGCGGTCCCTCTGCTTGCGCTGACGCTGCCGGTTCAAGTGGCCGCGCCGCTGGCCGTTCTGGTCTCCATTACCGTTGCTGTTATCGTGGTGATTCAGGATTGGCGCAACGTGCACCTTCGCAGCGCGGTTTGGTTGGTGTTTTCCACTCTGTTTGGCATTCCGCTGGGCCTGTTGCTTCTGAAGACCGTTCCCGAATCCATCGTCAAGGCGATTCTCGGTGTCTTCATCATCGGCTTCGCGGTTTATTCGCTCTCGGGTCGAAAGCCCGAACTCCATAACGACCGCCTGGCGCCTTTGTTCGGTTTTACGGCAGGAATTCTGGGAGGCGCCTATGGGATGAACGGACCGCCGCTCGTGGTCTACGGCGTCCTGCGCCGTTGGCAGCCCACCCAATTCCGCGCGACCCTGCAAGGATATTTTCTCGTCGCGAGCGTCGTCGGAATGGGTGGTTACGCCATCACGGGCCTGTGGACTCGCACCGTCAGCGCCTACTTTCTGCTGTCGCTGCCGCTGGCTCTGATTGCGATTTTCCTCGGCCGCGCCGTTCATCGCCGCCTCAGCACCTCCCGCTTCCTGATCGCGGTTCACGTGGGGCTCGCCTGCATTGGTGTTCTATTGTTAAAGCAGGCTGTGCATGCTTAGCCTTTGCCAATGGATCTTTCGAACGCCGCTGAGCGTTTCTATTCGTGAATCGATCTGGGTTTATCCGATTCTCGATGTTCTGCATTGCGTCGGCATTCTGCTGGTAGCCGGGACCATTGTCGTAGTCGACCTGCGGCTGCTCGGATTCGGCCTGCGCCGATTATCCGTGTCGAGCGTGGTGGCCCAGGTGCTGCCCTGGACGCTTTCCGGTTTCGGCTTCATGTTCGTCACCGGATCGCTGCTGGCCTGGTCGGAACCGGTGAAGCTCTATCGCAGCTTGTTTTTTCCCTGGAAACTTCTGTTCCTTGCCACCGCCGGACTCAACGCGCTGCTCTTTCATTGCGGTATTTATCGGAGCGTCGGAAGTTGGGACTCGGCTTCGCTTACTCCCAGCCGCGCTCGTCTGGCTGGTGCGGTGTCCATCGTGTGTTGGATCTGTGTCATCGCGGCCGGACGCGCTGTAGGTTATGAGCAGTTATGAGGCCCCACAGTTTCACCTACGACTTTCCATTCTGCGCGGCATTCGAATGGATGGAGCGAAGCCCCGTCGGCGACTTCATGCGAACGTCGCAGGTGGTTTTTCCGATTTTCGAAATCATTCACCTGATCGGGCTCGCGCTGTTCGTGGGAACGCTGCTTCTGATCGATCTCGGGCTGCTTGGCCTCGCGCTGCGGCGCCAGCCGATTCATGAAGCCGCCGCCGCGCTCGCCCCCTGGACCTGGACCGGCTTCGCGATCCTGTTGCTCACTGGTCCCTTTATGTTCATCGCGCAAGCCGCCAAATGGCACGATAATCCAATCTTTTGGATAAAAATGCTGCTGTTGACGATCGCGACTATCTTTCAATTGTCGGTACGCCGCAAAATCACACGCCCCGCGCCGGCGAAGCTGATTGGCGCAGTATCCCTGATATTGTGGTTCAGCATCGCACTTTCATCCAAGATGATGGAGTTTGTATGATGCCGCTCAGCGGTCCAAGCCGAATTTCGGATGGTGGGCATCGCCCTCGATTTTGATTTTCAAAAATGTTCCCGCGCCGTTCTTGGCAAAGAATGGATCTGCGGGTTTCAGCAGCCAGCGCTTCCAGCCTGACACGGTCTGCGAGATCTTGGCATCCAGCTTAAGCGCGCCGTGAAAATCGAGCATGCCGTTCCCCAGGTCGTAGTTTCCGGCTACCGAGACAGCGGCGCCCGGTACTTCAAAGGCCAGCGATCGAAACGTCATCACCTGATTCTCCAAATGAAAAGAACCTTGCATTTTGGAGATTACCTCGTCGATCTCTTCATTTTTCGGCTGTCCTTGCCCGCGTCGGCTCAATTGATCGATCTGCTCCTGAATAGTGGACTTCAGGAACTTCGCATCTTTCAAATCGAACGTGCCATTCAGCACCAGCTTTTCCTTAACCGTGCTGGTCAGCGGAGGAATATCGATGCTCGACTTCATGTTGATGAAGCCTTCCATGAACGGGGGTCCCTTCATGGCAAGACGCAGCAGATCGCGCATGTCGCCGTTCGGCATGTTGACTTCCAGATTGATGGCGCGCTTGGAATATTCCTCGTGCTTGATCACCGCGCCGGTAGTGCTGAATTTGGTATGGCCGAGCGTTGCCATCACCGGTTCGAGGACGGTATTGCCATTTGTGCCGTCTACTTGTGCTTCGAAGGTTGCGGAAAGGGGCAGGGGATTGCCCGCCATCTTCAACTGGAAGTTCGGTACATAAGTTGTACCCCGCACACTGACCGCATTCAGGCAACCGTCAAAAGTTCCTTTCGAAGAGAGCGTGCCCGCGATGGCGGCGAAAATTCCAAGATCGGCGTTATCGAAAGTGTAGTTTCCCTGGAGCGGCGTATCGCCGGGCTCGGACGCCTCCCACGGGCCGAAATTACCGGTACTCCGTACGGTTCCGGGCGGCTTTGGAATGGTCAAGTCCGCGTCATAACGCATCGCCGAATTTACGCCCACCGATTGCAAATGGAGGCGCGCAATGTGGAAGCGCAGCGGCTTCCGGCCGGTGTCCTTCGGCAGCAGCACCAGAACGGCGTCGTTGATTTGGACATTGTGGATGATGACGTTGGAATTCGGGCCTTCGACGGTCCCCAAGTTTTGCCTCTGGTCTTTAGGCGGAACGTTGATCTCCATTCCTTCCAGCGAGACGAAATTGACGGATTTCTTGGGCTCAAACAATACGCCGAGATCGACGGTGAAGAACACTTTCTTGATACTGAACAGGGGCGGCCGGCTGCGGTCGCCACCGAATCGCATCGCCAGATTGTCGCCCTCCACGGCAACAATGGCGCCGCGCCCATGCCGCAGCAGGATCTGGACGGTCGACATTTTTGGGCGATTGATGTGGAGCGCCCCCAATTCCACATCGCTATGAAATCGGTCGTGCAAGTATTGAATGGCCTGCGCGCGCAACATTGGCTCAAACCGTTTCGCAACGATTGAAGCTGCTATGTAGGCGCCAACGCCAAGGATCAGCACTACGAGGGCGATGCCGCCCAGCCAGAGTTTCTTACGCTTAGTCACGTTACAACGCGCCGCAGGTTTGATGATTGTGAGGAAGTATTGTTTCGCTCAGGGTACAAAGTCCGCATGAAGGATGTAGTCGAGATTGGGAAAGCGCTGGGTCAGGTACTCGTTAGCCTCGCCTTCTACCCGGTTGGGATCAATGTACTTGCCCTGGGGCCGCATTTCGCCATAGCCCGCATAGAACTTATCCACCACATCCATGCCTTCCACCACCTTAGCGAAAGGAACGAAACCCTGATCGTCGAGAGCTTTGTTGTCGGCCAGGTTGATGAAGATTTCGGTGGCGCGCGTGCCGGGGCCGGACATCGCGTAGGCCAGAGTGCCCCGCAGGTTCTTCTGCTGCGGCGGATCGTCTGGTATGAAATATTCGCGCCATTTCCCGTGGACGTTGAAATCGCGATGAACGCCGAACTGCGCGATGAATCCGGGAACCACTCGGAAGAAGCGGCCTTGGTCGAAATACTTCATGCGCACCAGCTCGTGGAAGCGGTCGACGCCATGGGGCGACCAGGCGCGGCGGGCCTCCACAACAAAATCGCCTTGTGATGTTTGAAACTTCACGCGGAATACTTCGGGAACCACTACCGGCTTGGGCGCCTCTTTGTGGCAGGCCGTCAGCAGCAGGGCCGCTATGAGAACGGATCGGATGCGCATTCCCAATTAGGGTACACTAGCCAGGAGTCATGCAAGGGAAAGTAGTGGTCATAACGGGCGGAACGTCCGGCATCGGACAAGTTTCGGCGGAGCGACTGGCCGCGATGGGAGCGCGAATCGTCCTGGTGGCGCGCAGTAAGAGCCGGGGCGAGGCTACGCTCGCGCGGTTGCGAGAGCTTGCTCCCGCACAACAGCACAGCATTTACTACGGCGATGTTTCGCGCCTGGCGGAACTCAACCGGCTGGCCGCCGAGATCGGGCCGGCCGAGCCGCGCATCGATGTGCTGATCAACAACGCGGGCGCGATGTTTGGCGAACGCCAGTTCACCGAAGACGGCCTGGAGATGACCTTCGCGACTAATCATATGTCGTACTTCGTTCTGAGCCACGGTTTGCGCGAGCAGTTGCAAGCGGCTGGGGCCGCGCGAGTGATCAATACTTCGTCGCACGCCCACTATCGCGCCAAGATCGATTTCGACGATTTGCAGTCCCAGCACGGGTACAAGGGCTTTCCGGTCTACGGCCGCTCAAAGCTCTGCAACATCCTGTTCACTCGAGCGCTGGCGCGGCGGCTAGCCGGTACGGGAGTTACGACGAACAGTCTGCATCCGGGATTCGTGAATACGCGGTTCGGGGATCAGAGCGGCGGCTCCATGGCCCGCTGGATTGGATTCTTCAAGCTATTCGCGATCTCACCGGAAAAGGGAGCCGAGACGATTATCTACCTGGCTTCATCGGAAGACGTGGCCAAAACGAGCGGCCTTTACTTTTATAAATGCAAACCTGTCACACCGTCGAAGTTCGCGCAGGATGACGCCTCCGCCGAGCGGCTGTGGGAGGAAACCGCGAAGCTGGCTCACTTGCCGACCAGCTCCTGAACCGCTTCCAGTTCCTTGCCCGCTTCGGCCAGCTTTCCTTGCGAGACTAATTCCCGGTAGTGTTCGAGGTGCTGGCGGATTTCGGTGATGCGTGTGTCGGGCTGCCCGGACGGCGCCGGAGGAGGTGCGGTGGGCGTCGAGGTTTCTGCCGGCGCGGGCGGCAATTTTTCTCCCGCCAATTGCGCCAGCGCTTGCTGATAAGTATCGGCGTAAACCAGGTTGTTGCCCATCGCTAGCGCTACTTTCTTCAACTGCGGCATCTTGGCCTGCGACGCCTGGATGTAGATCGGCTCCACATATAAGAAGGTGTGCTCGATGGGCAGCACCAGCATCTGACCGCGCAGCACTTGCGAGCCTTGCTGATTCCATAGCGTGAGATCTTTGGAAATATTCTGATCCTGATTGATGCGAGCTTCTATTTGCATGGGCCCCAGAATGATTTCCTGCTTGGAAAGAAGCAAAACCACTTTTTCCCCCAAATGTTCTCCGTCGCAGCGCGCCATCATCAGGCCGATCAGGTTGTCGCGGTTGCGCGGCGTGAAGGGCGTCATCAAAAGAAATTCGGGCTTGGTTTCTCCGGGCAGAGTTGCGACCACATAGGTAGGGGCAACCGGTCCCGGCGTGCCGCCTTGTTCATTGGTGAACTTGGCCGTATCCCAGGCGTCGGATTTGTTGTAGAACGTGTCGGGATCGCGCATGTGGAACAGCCGGTAGATGTCGGCCTGCACGTGGAAAATCAACTCCGGATAGCGGACGTGGCGGCGCAGGTCGGCGGGCATGTTGGAGGCCTGCTCGAAAAGATCCGGAAAGAGATTCCGATAAGCCTGGAGCAACGGATCGTTGGGATCGAAAACGTAGAAGTGCACCGTGCCGTCGTAGGCGTCCACGGTGGCTTTCACCGAGTTGCGGATGTAGTTGAACTCGCCGACTCCTTCCAGGCCAACTTTGGCCGAATAGGGATGCACGTCGGAGGTCATGTAGCCATCGATGATCCAAACCAGGCGGCCCGCGTCGGTGAGCACCAGGTACGGATCGGGGTCCCAGTCCAAGAAATCGGCCATGGCGTTCAGACGCGTGGTGACGTTGCGGCGAATCATCATGCGGCTGTCCTGGGTGAGGTAGCCGGTGAGCAGGATGTTGATGTCCTGGCGTGAGACCGCGGCGGCGGCGCGCATCAGAAGCGAGGAAATTGGAAAACCGCCTTTTCCTTGATAATGGGTTTCGACGTTACGATCTCCGGAAGGATAATCGAACTCGGCCTGCGCGGTGTCGACAAAGACGGGGTCTTGCACGTTTTCCCCGTAATACAATTCAGGGCGCGTGAGCTTCAAGCCGGGTTCACTGATGACCGGCGGCGCATCTTTGACGATCAACACGGGCAGGCCTTCCGGCGATACCTGATTGGCCTCCGCCATCACGATGCCGTAGCCGTGCGTATAGATGAAATGCGGATTGATCCAGCGCGTTCCGGCTTCACCGAGCTGCGTGAGGTCCAGTTCTCGGGCCGACATCATCATCTGACGCAGGTTGCCGTTGATGGTGTAACGATCGACGTCGGGGAGGGAATAGGTGTAGGGGCGGTACGGCTGGAGCTGGGTAATAGCGTCGTGGTAGGCGTGCCAATCCCAGAGGCGCACGTTGTCCAGCAGAGGCTGATGTTGTTTGAAATCGACGGGCTCGTTGGGTTTCGCGGTGAAGTCCACTTCATCGGTGCGTTGGTCGATTCCAAACGCGGAACGGGTGGCCTCGATATGCCTTTTGATGTAAGGCCGCTCGATGGAAATTTCGTTCGGCTTCACGTACACGGCGCCGATGATGGGTGGAATCACCGCCCGCAAAACGATGGCGCCCACCACCGCGATCAGCGCGGTCTTCCAGCGACCGAACACGAGCAGCCCAGCGGCCAGGATGGATCCGGCGATTTCGACCCACTGCAAAGGAAGAACGATATTCTGGTCCACATAGTCGATGCCGACCATGAAGCTGCCGTGCTCTTCGAGCAGCAGGCCGTAGCGCGCCAGGAAAAATCGAGCGGCCATCGAGAGGAGAAATACCGCGCCGAGTCCCCGCAAGAAGCTGCTGTTCAGCGCGCCCGTCAGATTGAGCTCCGTGAGGCTAATCCCTTGCACGTTGCTCCAATCGCCCACCCGGGTGGTTAGTTCCCAACCTCGTTCGGCGATCCAATAGATCAGCGCACCCAGGACAACGACGCCGAGCAACAATCCCAGGAGATCGGAATAAAACGGAATCTTGAACAGGTAAAAAGACAGCGGATTGCCGAAGACGGGATCGCGCCAGGCAGTGGCGGCGCCGCCCAGATCGCGGCCGCCGAAGTAGCGGACCACGGTCCAGGTATCGAGCGTGGATAGCGCGACGATTACAGCGAGCAGCAGGATGCCGAGCGAAGTGAGTTTGGCGTACAGCGGATGCTCGCGCAGCCGGACATGGGCCTTCTGCAACGCGAGCGAGTGGGCGATCCAGAAAACAATAAAAGCCAGGATCGTCGCGCCGGTGGCTGGAATCACGCTATACGCTAGAATGCTGAACCAGGTGTGCAACTGGCCCATTTCTTTCCACCACTGGTAGTCGATGGTCCACGAGCACAGCCAGCGTAGCGCGATAAACAGGGCAATGGCGACGATGGCGTACCACAGGCAGCCGCCGCGGGTCTGGCGGCCGGGAATCTGACGATGACGAAATGAAGGGTCCAAGGCTCTAGTAACTGTACCTTATTGCAAGGCTGCCGGCACTGCGCTCCCTCACGGTCGCGGTTCAGAAAGAGCGATCGGCTGCGCGGCGGGCGGCGGTATGTAGAACAGCACATGTTCGATGTGGCGCGACTGGTCGAAACGCGTATCAGGCGTTGCGTGAATGCTTCGACTTGTGAGCTCGGCGTCCGCAACAACCGCTCCCGTGGATCCTTAATGACGTCGGAAAGGCCGCCACTAAAAGCGATCCCGGGATCGACGCGGTTATCGCCGTTAACAAGAAAGGAGTCCTATACAATCAGTCTTATGTCTGATTTGCGGCGTTTTGGCGTGGCCATTGAGGGCGAACTTCTGGACAGGTTCGATGAATTGATGGAGAAGAAAGGGTACACCAACAGGTCGGAGGCGTTTCGCGATCTGGCGAGAGCGGAGTTGGTTAGAGAGAGTGCACAAAAACCCAACGCGACCGTAGTCGGGACGGTAACCATTGTTTACGATCACCATGTCCGCCTCCTGAGCGAAAAGTTGACCGGGCTACAGCACGAACACCACAAAAGCATCGTATCTGCACTGCACGTCCATTTGGATCACGACCAGTGTCTGGAGGTGATCGTGTTGCGGGGCAAGGCGAAGGATGTGCAGCAAATCGCCGATTCACTGATTGCCGCTAAAGGTGTCACGCACGGCCGTTTAATCGTCGCGGTGGCGGATTCGGGGCACCATCATTAATCCGCTAGTATCGATCGTGTCGATGCAAGTGCGGATGTGGATGAGGAGAATCGTCCCCGTCATGGATGTGTTCGTGAACCCGCACCAAGCCGGTACGCTCCAAAAGCGGAACATCATGCAACACCTGAAGGGGTGGTCCAGCACCTGCAATTCGGCCAGCCTGGAATACGTAGCAGCGATCAGCAACGTCTTCCAAGGTATCCAGGTCGTGCGTGGCCGTTATGACGGTCTTCACACCGTTTCTCCAGGATCGCAGCAGAGCGATAATCTGAGCTTGGCTCAATGGATCGAGCGCTGCGCTCGGCTCGTCCAGAAGGAGCACCTCCGGATCCGTGACCAATACCGAAGCAAGGGCAACGCGCTTCTTTTCGCCGCCCGAAAGCCGGTGCGGCGCTCGATCTCGCAGGTGGCTGATACCCATGGAATCCAGCGTTGCGTGCACCCGATCGCGTATTTGCGCCTTCGGCCAGCGAAGCTGTAGCGGCCCAAAGGCCACTTCATCGAAAACGCTGGGATTGAACAGCTGGACATCGGGATTCTGGAAGACAAATCCGATTCGGCGCCGGAAGCTAAAGAAGAATGCCTCGTCTTGCAAATTCGGTTCTGTTACCGGCTGGCCAAAGAATGAGATGTCGCCGGCATCCGGGAACGACAAGCCGGCGAGCAAACGCAGCAAGGTGGATTTGCCGGAACCATTCGCGCCGAGCAACGCGACGCGCTCACCCGTCGCCACCTGCATCGACAGGCCGTTCAGAGCGGGCACTTGATCGTACCGGTAGGATACGTCCCGCACGCAGAACGCAAGTTCGGCGGCGCCGCTCATCGGCCCAGCCAGATTGCGGCGAAAGCAAGACCGGAAAAGGCCGCGAGGCCCAGCCAGTCTTTCGAACCGAGGGATGGATCATCGAGCAAACGGACGTCGCCGCGGAAGCCGCGAGCCTGCATGGCCAGGTGGATTTCGCCGCTCAATTGAATGCTTCTGCCAAGCAACAGCCCAACATTCGCCGCAGCCAGACGCCGCCGGTCGGCCGGTTCCAAAGCGCCGATCAGGCGGACTTCGCGGGCTTCGAACATGTCTTGCGCAGTCTGTAAGAAAAGGAAGATGTAGCGGTATGTCATGCCGACGATGGCCACCAGGACCGCGGGAATACGAAAGAATCGCAGCGCGCGCAGCAGCCGCGTCCGGATAGTGCAAAGAACGAGCAGGGCGGCAAATGTTGCAGCCGTTTCGCCGCGCAGAATGAGAAAAGCTGCCGTGCGCAGTCCTTGATACGACACCGCCCAGTCCAGCACGGGGAGGCGCAAGACTGTGACGCCGGGCGTGAGGAAAATCGCCGGCAGCGCAATGATGCCAGTGAATGCCAGCACGCCGATCCACACTTTCACGGCCAGTACGCGGACCGGAATTCGAGAGACGACAGCGAGAAGTAAACCCGCGGCAAGCAAGGCGATCAACACGGAAATCCGATGCGACGCGACAGCCGCTACGATGAGCAATCCGATGCCAACCAACTTCACACGCTCATCCAGGCGCTGTAGCAAGCCTGCGGATTGAGCCGTTTCTTCCACAAAAAGCGCGTCCTGAAGAACATTCAGCAAGCTGCGGATGGTCTTTTCGACAAAGCTCCTGCGGCGTCGGCGCCCCGGTTGTGGCACCGCCTGCCTGGCGGCAGCAGTTCGATACCCCCACCCTAAAACCAAACCAAGAAGAATGATCAGGCCAACGCCCACCATCGCAGATACGAGATATCCGAACCAGGCGCTGGGAATGAATGAGGGCGCGTACCCAGATAGAGGAGCCGTCCAGAGCGAAGACAGGCGCGCCAGGCCGCGAGGGACTTGTCCGGGTGAAAAGTCCTGCGGGCGCCACTCTCCCCAGGCCGTTCCCACGGTCAGGATTCCGAGAGGAGTTAAAGCCAGAAGAATGCCAAGACCCAGCCAAAGCTTCCACGCCGCCGGCCAGAGTTTGCGATCCTCTTGAAGAGAGGCCGGACTATTGAGATCCGGAGCATCGGGCGCGGTGAGGCGCAGCAATCCGGGATCGACTTTTTGCAACCAGGCAACAACGCCGGATGAAATCACGAATTCGGCGAGCCCCGCAAAACTGAGGTGTCCGATCAGCATGGCGGGAATCGATAGGCTGAGTCCGTAGGGCGCGTAGAGGGGCGCGCCGGACGAATCGTGGAACAAGGCGGGTTGAATTCCGAATTCGATGGCCGCGCAAAGGGCCGCCACGTTGATCCCGGCATATCCGGCGATCCCTGCCCCCAAGACCCGCCGCCTGGAACCAATGGCTGCTCCCCGGCACAGGACGCGATATGCCGCGTATGCGACCAGCGAGCCGACGATCGCCATGTTAAAACAATTCGCACCGATGGCGGTGATGCCGCCGTCTCCAAAGAAAACTGCCTGAATGGCCAATGCGACTGAAATAGCCACGATGGACGCCCACGGGCCAAGCACAATACTGGCGACTCCCATGCCGACGGCGTGCCCTGTGGTCCCGCCCGGCAGCGGCAAATTGAACATCATGACGACGAAGGAAAATGCCGCGAACACGGACAGAAGAGGAATCATGCGCGTACTCAGCATTCTTTTCACTCGATTCAGAGCGACCAGCCAGAAGGGCGCCGCTGCGCCAAACAAGCACGCACAAGAAGAAGGACTCAGGTAGCCGTCGGGAATGTGCATAACCGGTCGACGAGCAGGCCGATGATTTCGGCTGTCCCCTGGAAGGTTAACACGATTCTTCGTTTCGTGCGAAGGCTTGGCGGAGTGGGGACCCTCTGTTGGCCCCGTTATACGCGCAAATATGATTCGCAACCCAATGGGGAAGGTTTGGACCGGGAGAAGTTGCCGGTGGTTGGCCCGGGGTCTTCGGGGGATCACGTGGCAAATAGTCGCACCGTGGAGTCGTGGATTCGCTAGTGCTTGCCTGTTGCCCGTTTTATTCGTTCTTCTTGGCCCAGCGCTAGTGACAAGACGAGCGCAGTCTAAGCGCGTTCCTGGCGGAGCTTTCGCGTGGGAAGGCACACTCCTGCAGATTTGTTTCAAACAGGATTGGCATCATCTGCCTTGCGAATTCGGTCTCCGAGAACTGTGCCGCGTAGGCCTGTAGTGCACGCGGGTGGAGTTCAGTCGCGAATCTATCCCAGCGCTCAATCGCGGTGAGCAGACCCTCGGGCTCGTCATAGAGGAGCCCTCCGAATTCAGGCACGATTTCCAGGGCGCCGCCTCTCGCCAGAGCGATCACCGGCTTGCCGCTCGCCAGCGCCTCCACCGCCGTGATGCCGAAGTCCTCTTCTCCAGGCATAAGAAATGCTCGGCAGCGGGCGTAGAGTTCTCGCAACTCCTGATCCGGCACATGACCGCAAAATTCGACATTCGACCGGGCGGCCCGCCTTAGAATTTTGTATTCCGGCCCGTCGCCCACCACCCGGAGCCTGCGTCCATTGTGGTTGAAAGCTCGCACTGCGGCGTCCACCCGCTTGTACGGGACCAGCTCAGAAACGATCAGGTAATAGTCTTCGGCAGGCTTCCAAAAAAAAGTTTCCACTCTAACGGGAGGCCGCACCACCAGCGAATCGCGCCGGTACGTCCTCCATATCCTGCGCCGAACGTTTTCACTATTCGCGACGAACTCATCCACACGGGCGGCCGAGGCGTAGTCCCAGAGCCGCAGGTAATTGGAGAGCGGCGCCATCAGGGCGCGCTTCCAGCGGGAGTGGGTCCACTCGTTGCGATAGGCCGGATACAGGTCCCACAGATATCGCATCGGTGTGTGGCAGTAGCAGACATGGCGGGTGCTGGATGGAGCGATCACGCCCTTGGCTGGCCCCGATTCGCTGCTAATGACTAAGTCATATTCACGCAGGTCGAAGCTCTCGAGCCCCAGCGGCATGACGGGCAGCAACGATCGATACCGGCGGCGAAACGGCTGCAGAAATGAAGTTCGCACGTGATGGCGGCGAATTGTTTCCGATATCCGTTCCGGATCGTAAAACAGCGTGAACACGTCGGCTTGGGGCAGCAGGCGGCATAACGCCTCCACCACTTTCTCGCCGCCGCGCATGTTCAGGAGCCAGTAATGAACGATTGCGATGCGCATATCGGCAACTGCTAGGAGTATGTCATGCGGCCTGCAAACGCCTTGTTTCTGGTTTGTACCTTTCTTGTAAAATCTGCTGCATTCAGCCGGTAGCCTCTGGTGTTCAGCCCTGTCCTGGCGTAATCTGGCAACCAAGCGTTATGCGCGAACAAGTAACATCCGTCCAGCGCACTCCCGATCCGGTTCTCTCGGCGTTTGAGCTGCCTCTGCGCCGAACGTTTTTTCCGCTCGGATATCCGCTCGTCATGGAAACCAACTCGCACGAGGTGCTCCAGGCTGCTGAGGAAGCTTGGAGCGCTAGTGAGCGAATGTTTTACCGCGATCCGGTACGCGTCTGTCTCGGAGTATCCGAAGGCTGTTCAGAATCGCCGGCGGCCCCGCCAGTGATCCGCGCCAGAGAACATTTGATGTCGATCATTTCGGACCCGGGAAATTTTATGCAGTGCGATTTCGAGCGGGGCTTCGCCTTCGGCTGGGTGACCGAAAGCACGGCGGCGGATCATCCCTGGTTGCGCTACCACTTTCTTACTGCCGGCGGGAGCGGGTTGGCTCAGCAGCGCGCTTTCGCACCGCTGCATGGCGCTTTGGTCATGCGACAGGGAACCGGTGTTATGTTTTGCGGTGACTCCTGTGCCGGAAAAAGCACATTGGCCTACGCTTGTGCCCGGGCCGGTTGGACTTACCTGAGCGACGACGGAACGTTTCTGGTGCGCGACCGTGAGGACCGGTACGCGGTTGGAGAACCGCACAGTATTCGCTTTAGACCGGATGCTCCTGAGTTATTTCCTGAACTCGCCGGTCGTCTTCCTGCGCTGCGGCCGAACGGCAAAAGCGCCATTGAGGTCCGCACGCGCGACCTGGGAATCTCAACCGCGCAAGGCTGCGTGGTGAATCACGTGGTCTTCCTCGAGCGTGAAAATCGCGGGCCCGCATCCGTTGACCACTACCCGCAAGACCGCGCTCTGGAGTATTGGGCGCAGTACGCCCTGCTCGGATCACGCGACGTACGTGCGTCCCAGCGGCGCTGTCACGCTCTTTTGTTGCGCGCTCGCCTGTGGAAAATGCAGTACTCGCACCTGGACGAAGCGGTATCTCAACTGGAGCGATTAGTTGGACAACAAACCTGACGACGATTTTCTTCCCTCGGGTGTACACGGCTGCCGCGCACCACGATAGTTCCAAAGCAGTGGCCGTGTCGCCCGTTTTTGTAAGCCGGCCTCGGCGAGCGTCTTTTTACAACGCTTTTACGAAATGAAAGCAGGATTGCGAATATTGCGACGGATAATGGGGCTATGCAAGCCACTGAATCGCAGCCGAAACGCTTCCATGGACCACCGCCAGAGCTCGTCAATGTAGCGGATATTCACGGGCAGAATCGCGTCAGTGGGCTTCCTGGCGCCATTCATGTTCTGTACGCGCTGGAGCGGGTTGTGGCTGCCCTCTGCCTGATTTGTGTAGCGCCACTTTTGGTCATTTTAGCGATCGCCATTCGGGTGATTTCGGGAGCGTCGCCTCTGGTGGCGCACCGGCGCGTTGGCTATCGCGGGGAAACACTCTGGGTTTATAAGTTTCGCACCATGTGGCCCTGCGGCAGACGCGTGCGCGACGCTGGGTTCTTCATCCAGAGGGTAGCAGACGATGAGCCCAAGCCTAAGTTGGGACCGGACCCGCGAGTGACAAGCGCATTTGCCAGCTTCTGCCGCCGGCACTCCATCGACGAACTTCCACAATTAGCCTTGGTGGCTGCCGGCCGAATGTCGATAGTCGGTCCTCGGCCGATTACGCGATTTGAGCTAAGCGAATATTACGATTCCGACGCGACGGAAGTGTTGTCGGTGAAGCCGGGCCTCACCGGACTCTGGCAGGTTCGCGGACGTAGCCGGCTAACGTACCGCCAGCGAAAGCGCTTGGATCTGTTTCTGGTGCGCGGCTTTTCAATCGGCCTATATTTCCGGATTGTAGCGCTCACTATTCCCGACGTGCTCTTTGGCCGGGACGCCTGGTGACAATTATGAGATACAAACGGAATCTTATTTACGGAAATGTCCTCCTTTTAGTTTTCGTCGCAACGAGCGCATATGGCGCTGGCCCAGACGACTCGGGTGAAGTCGCGAAATCTCTCGGCATCTCGTTCTCCGGCGCCTCCGGCTCGACATTCATTTTGGAGCGGGACGGTAGACGTTATGAGGTGAACGTGGCTGCGCAGACGGTTCGCCAGGTTGCTGCGGGAGAAGGTGACCCGGTGGCGGCTCTCTTCCAAAAGGACTGCGCGGCTTGTCACGGAGCGAATGGCAAAGGAATAGCCGCGGTTCATACGCCGGATTTCACCAACCCGTCCCTGCAGCGTACTTTCAGTGCACAGGACATCACCGATGCCATTCGCAACGGCAAGGCTGGCGGCCGAATGCCGGCTTGGTCGGGAAAGCTAACCGACGCGGAGATCGATAGTCTTTCAGCCTATATCCGTTCGTTCTCCATCACGCGCGGCGCTGATGGTGTTAGTGCATCGGGACAGACGCAGGAATCCGCCGCGACCCCAGGCAATATCTATGAACCCGGCGACGACGTGCTCTTCAGCCTGCCTACCGGCCGCGCCGTCGACGAGCATGGACTCTATGTCAACTTCGCGCATCGCTTCCCTTACGATGCGGCGTTTACGGGCCCCGGCCGGGGCGGGGAACTGTTCGGTTTGGACAACTTCGCGCTCCCTTCACTTGGTCTTCGGTACGGGTTTACAGACCAGCTGTCGGTCAATGTCTTCCGGTCACCGACGTTGATCGGGCGGCCCATCCAGCTCATGGCGGCCTACAACATTTTGGATGAGCATCATGAGGACCCGCTGAACATGGCGGTACGCGTCTCCATCGAAGGTCAAAACAATTTCCGCAAGAACTACACCCAAAATATCGAGGGGATCTTCTCGCGCAGCATTACTCGGAGGGGCCAGTTCTATATGGTTCCGACTTTTTCGTTCGACGCCCGGCCGCTGGTGCAGGCGACGGGTTTTCTTTCCTCGGAGATTCCCGATTTGCCAGGCGTAAACACTTTTTCCATCGGCGTGGGCGCCGCGTACGATATCCGCCCGACGGTAGCGCTCATCGCGGAGGTGATTCCCACCGTGTGGAATGCGAACGAACTCGGCATCCATCGGCCGGCATATTCATTCGGCATACAAAAGAAGCTATTTCGTCACGCCTTTACGCTTGGACTGACTACCAGCCCCGGCGTTACAGTCTCCCAGCGGGCGGGAACTCGAGCCGAATTCCTGGGCGAACCCTCGGCGGACACACCAGGCGGCCTGTTCTTCGGTTTTGATTTGATGCGGCAGATTCATTGACGGCGGCATGCCCATGCAACGCCGCTCCCGAGCGTTGGAATAAGCGCTCGCGCATGGCGCCAGGTTCGTGAGAATAGAAATAGCAAGTAGCGCGTCGCGGCACGCAAACGAATTCGCCAGCCGATATCGCTGTCGGGCAAGTGAACCGCATCCACGGGGCCTGGGAGCTGCAGCGGCATCAACCTGCGCCTGAGGATCGCAAAGCGCGAAGCGCCTGGATCCAGCAGGCTGAGGTGAAGCCACAGCTCCTCTTTCACGGGATGAAAAATGCTCAGAACAGGTGTATGCGCATATGCGGCGAGCCAGTGGCGCACCGGCTCCGGCAACCGCTCGGTCTCTTCTTGTGCGATGGCCGGCAGGCGGCAGCCAAACCACTCGCGGGCCAGGGCGAAGCAGACGGCTTCCACGCGGCGCAAGTACTCGTCGTGCAAATCGCGCCAGATGCTCCAAAACGCGGCATCGGTGTTGTGTTCGAGAAAATAAGCGATTTCGTAAATGTGCGACGGCCGCGAATCCCCGCGCAGGATATGACGCAAAGCGTGCGCCGAAGCATAGCCCGGCAAATCGAAGGGGGCGAGCGAGGTGAACTCCACGTCTTCGATGGTTCGCCGCTGGCGGCGGCCCCAGAAATCGTCCATGCCCGGGATCGCGAAGCCCTCCGTGCCCGCATCCCACAGGCGAAAGTGCAGCTCCAACGCGGGAGGATGTTCGGGATCGAAATAGTCCCCGCGCCATTCCCATCCGGTTTTGCGGATCAGCGTGGGCAAGTGATCCACAGGATGCCGATCCCCGCCGCGCAAAGGTTCGTACCCAAGAGCGAGAGCGACATCGCGCGCTGCAAGGACTCGGTCGAACGGGAACAGAAAATCCAGATCGTATTGCGCACGCAGACGCGGATCTGCGACGAAAGCAGGGGCGTGGGTGAATCCCTTGAGCGTAATGAAGTCCAGCCCCGCAGCTTGCAAAGCGTTGCTTGCCTCCCGATACGCGAGCTTCAGCCTTCGCCAGCGTTCCGCATTGTTCGCCAGGTTCCGATCGAAACCGTCCGCAACCCAGGCCGGCAAACGATTCTGGCAACGAAGCGCGAACGGAATCGCCAGCGGCGTGCGATGGCAGAAGTGAATCAACTGATGCCACTCATTCTCGGTCAGCCTTGCGAGCATATCGAAACGTGGCATCGCGAAATGCAAAGCATCGAAGACTGCCTGCGCATACGCGGGAATGCGCCGTGATGTCCTCACAAGACGCTCCGAACCGCGTCCAATACTTCCGAGCGGTAGCGCTCCAAAGAAAAGCGAGCCTGGAACACCGCTTGGGCTTTAGTGGCAATGCGATCGAGCGCGGCCCTCTCGCGGGAGAAAAGCCCTAGCAGCGTCGCGGCCAGATCTTGCGCGGTTGGCGCGGACAGCGTTCCAGTAACGCCGTCCTCGACGATCTCCGGAATCCCGCCGGATCGAAAAGCCACCACCGGTACTCCGGCCGAGAATGCTTCCAAGATCACACGCGTTGTAGCTTCCACCGGCGCCGACGGAACCACAGCCACATCGAGCGCCGCCAATACAGCGCGGATATCGTCGCGCCATCCGGTAAACTCAATCGGTAATCCTTCGGCTTCCGCCCGCAGGCGACGGCTGTACAGGGCGCTCGAGAACAGCGCGTCGCCGCACACCACAAATTCACATCGCCTCTGCGCCTGGATCAAACGGGCCGCGCGAACAAATTCCAACTGCCCTTTTTCCGGCGCGATCCGTCCGATGACGCCCACTCGCCAGGGCTCGTTATCCTTTCGCCTGCGCCGCACCCACTCCACCGGTGCAATTCCGTTATAAATCACGCGCGCATGACCGGCAGCCACTACTTTCGCCAGAGGCTGCAGCACGAACTGGCAGGCGGCGATCACGCTGGCATTTGCCGATTGGAGCGCCCAGCGCGTCAATTGCGCGGCGGATCGCTGTGCCACGATACTGTGGGCATGAAAGATAACGGGCCGCCCTCGCGCGCCAATGGCGGCGGCCGGCAACAATCGCGGACCGTTCGCGTAGATCAGATCGATTCCATGCTTCGACGCCAGGGACGCGACGCGCGCCGCTTGACGCGGAAGATCGACGCTGTATCGAGCGGCATCCATCCAGCTTTTCCGCCCGCACGCGTACGCGCCGCAAGGGATGGGATGTACCCAAGCTCCGCACCTTCGCGCGCCATCCGCTAATGGTCCGTCGCTCGGGACCGCGACGTGCGTGACGTAACCGGCGTCCAGAAAAGCCGGTAGCAGATCCAGCAGGCAACGCTGCGCGCCGCCGAGCTGAGTGAATTGATCCAGGATGAGCAGCTTCCGGCTCATCACGCTGCCATCGCGAGAACCCAAAAGTATAACGGAAGGGCGCGCCAGTACGTAAACAGGTCGCCTGAAAACATCTGGACCAACTGCCCAATCCAGAAGCAAAAGATCCAAGTTCCGAAGAACGAGACGCGCGAATCGTCGCGCCGGGCGGCCCGCCAAGCGCAGCGCAGTATGGCGAAATTGAGCAGAAAGAACGCCGCAAGCCCAACCATTCCGGTTTCAACGAGAAGGCTGAGATACATGTTGTCGGCGACAATGTTTTGTCCGACGAAATCGGAATAGGGCAGCGTCTTATAGCCGATGCCGAGAATCGCGTGCCACGGATGGGCGGCGAGAAAAGCGGCAATCGTCTGCCAGTTGGCCACGCGACCGGAAAGCACGCTCTCCGGCTGCGAAAATAGGAACTGCGAGTGTAGAAGGTGAAGCCAATAGTTCCATGCAGCCTCGGGAAAAAATCGCCAGGCCACTAGCAGACATGCCGCAAAGCAACCGGCGACAATGGCAACCGATTTGCCGATACGGATGCGAGCGCGCTCCAAGAAGAGAAGCACCGCCAGCGCCACGAGAAAATTCAGCAACGAGGCGCGTGAGTAAGACAACAGCAGAGCCGCAAACAACACCGGCGCGCCTAGCCACACTGCCAATCGCGACAACGGCGACTGAGCGCGCTTGCGCACGACAGTCACGGCGATCATGGTCAGGAAGAACGCACATACATTTCCCAGCGTGCTGGCTTCATAGAAGAAGCCCTGCGCGCGCCGGTAGACCCCGGAGTCCAGCCAGATGAACTGAGGTCCATAGCCGGCCGGCGCGGGAAACTGGTAATAAAAATCGACGCAGGCGAATATCGCCGATAGCAGGCCGAACCAATACAATCGTCGCGCCCCAGCCAGCGGGTCTTCGCGCATCGCCACCCCAGGGCCTTGCGCAGAATAGAAGAACACGTATACGGGAATTCCAAGCAACAGCACGCGCACCAGGCTACCGGCGGCGACCGCCAGTCCGGAATAAAACACAGCCAGCGCTGAACTCGAGAGCAACACCAGAAAAAAAACAGCCATCGCAAACGACAGCAGGCTTGCCCGCGGACGCCATTCGTTGAGTCGCAGCACACCGCATAACAGACCCAGCCCAGCCAATGCCACAGCCACGTGCGGCCCGGAGTTGCCGAATGCAAACGGAAGGGGCGGTAGCAGCAACGCCGCGAAAAAGAAGCACCACAGCCAACGGCTGGCGGTTAGAAGAGTCCACAAAACCAGTGAAATCGCCAGCAGCGGTGCGCTCCACGCGGCGGCCACCGCTGGGCTTGGCGACCGAGCGATGGCGCACGCCCATGCGCCCAGCGACCCCGCGATCCAAAAGTTGCGCGGCAGTTCGCGCGCGCGGACGTCAATCGGCGCCATGGCTGGCAATACGCAACGGTGGATCGTACCGCCTGCGTCCTCGCGTCAAGCTGAACGATATCGTGAGGTACAACAAGGATCCGAAGATCCCGAGCGCCGCCGCTCCGATGAGCATCAGCGGGACGTTCGGCGAACTGGGCCGCTGCGGAATAATGCCCGGATCCACCACATGCAGCCATTCCGTTCGCGCACCCCGGCTGATTCGCAAATTCACCACGCGTTGCGCGGCCTCCTGATAGGACGCGCGAGCCGCGGTCAGCACTGCCTGCAGATTCTCTTCGCGGGCGGTCTGCTGCGCCAGCTCCGTGCTTTTTGCGTCGATGGCTCGGGTTAGTTCCCCAGTTCGCCGCTGCAACAGATCGATCCCGGCGCGCGATGCACCGCTGTCTTCGGCGCCGTTCGCAAGGTTGGTCTGTTCTTCTAGAAGCTGCTCCTCAACGCGCGATTTCAAATAGCTCTCGTCGGAAACTTCCGATCGCAATGCTTCGGCCGAGTGCGCCCCGGCGGCCGTTTGCCAAGCCGTTTCCGCTTCCTTGACGCGCGCCTTGGCGTTCTCGGCTACCTGGGCGGCGTCCTCAATCGTCGCCTCATCCGCTTCCTTCCCCCCGGACCGGCTGAGTTCCACCGCGCCCTCCGCGATAAACTGCGCCACGGCCTGCGCCGCCTTTGGATCGGGGAGCGTCGCGCTGATTTGGAGTGCCCGCGTGTCGCGAAGTTTATCCACCTTCAACACTCGCCGCTTTAGCGATTCAATGGGCGAACCATCCTGGTCGCGAAGATGGAACCGCTCTGCGGCACGCACGAAAAGTTGGTCGTTCGTAGCTAGGAGTTCATAGGTCTTTAGGGACTCCAGATACACTGTGCTCACCGCAGTGGCGATACGTGGGTCGCCTCCCGCCGGAGGGTCGATCAGAATAGTGGCCGTCGCCGTGTAACGCTTGGGAAGCAGAAGACCGGTTGCGAGCGCGGCTATAATCGCAACCCCGCAGGCGAAGGCCGGGAATTTCCACCGGGCGTGCAGAAAATCGATATATTCGAAAACATCAAAGGAATCCTGCATCGAGACTGCCCAACCCGGCGTTGCTGTCTACTCCTCTACTGAATCGCGACCACCACTTGGTTCGTGCTGGTGAAGCCGTTCACCTGGATTTGCAGCGGCACTGCGCTGCCTGGCGTCACACCAGCCGGCACTTGCACGTTCAATTGATTCACGCCGACGAACTGGGGCGCGAGGCCGGAAAACTGCACGTTGCCCGCGACTCCGCCAAACAGAACGGTGGGTGTTGCGATCGTATTCGCTAGTACGCTCGGCAGGCCGCCGTCGGAAGGCGTGTGATCCACCGCTCCCAGTCCGGTGGCGTAGATGATCAACACATCGCCTGCTTTCGCCGGATGCGAACCGCCTGCCAGGCCCTGCGGCCACACCAGCGTTGAATCGGAGCTGTTCACGGCGATTCCGTACAATTGCCCGCCCGCGGCTGATGAGAAGATGCCCGGCATAGACGGCGCGAAGTTGACGGCGACGGGCGCTGAGGTGCCATTGGGCGTCGTGACCATAACGTTTACCACGCCCGTTCCCGAACCGACTTCCCAAGGAAGCTGGGCGTTGATCTGATCGTCGGATTGTCCGGGAACGCCGGGTATGACCGCCAGCAGCGGCGCGGGCGAAAGATCGCTAAACGTCACTGTGACGCCCCCGATACTGTTTGACAACGGGATGGTGTCGGCGGTGGCGAGCTTGCTCACCAGTCCAGTACCGAAGATGGAGACCAATCCACCGGGCGCAACCGGTTGTCCTTTAGCGAAACTGGCGCCATTCAGCACGCCGCCCTCAGCCACAGCAGGCGTCTGCGCGGAGCAGATCGCCGCGCCAACCAGTACAATCAACGCAAAGTATAGTCGTTTCATAAGTGGACCCGTCCAGTCACGCCTCTATTCTGGCTTGCGCGAAACAGGATAGTCGTGAACGCTTTGTAAAAACTTTGCAATTTCCGGATCTTTGCCACCGTCCAAATCGGCTGCTCGAACCGCCTCGCCGAGCGCTTCCGTTCGCCTCCCCGAAAGCAGCAGCATTTGTGCTAAAGCCCAGTGGGATTTGAACCAGTTTGGCGACGCCCCGACGGAACGGCGCAAACAAGCTTCCACCCCTGCGCCGTCGTTTCTTGTGGCATAGAAAGCCGCCAGATTGTACCAGGCGTTTTGCCGTTCTTCCGACGTTTCTACCGCACGCTGCGCGGCCGCGAACGCCTGTTGCAATGCCGTCAGAACCAGTAGTGGACTGGATGCAGTTCGCGACGCCGCTGCTAGCGCGCGGGAGAAATAAAGATCGTCGCTGGAGCCAGCCAAATGCCATTGTTGCGACCGGCGGTAGGCCTGAAGCGAGCTCTCGATCTGCCCCGCGTCCAGATCGTGCTGGGCTTGCTCCAGAGCAAGGTCGGTGGCGGCCAGCCGGATGGTGAAATACAAGAACAATGCGACTGCCGTCAGGCTGAAGGCGAGTGCCGGGACGCGCAATCGAAGAGCTCGGGATGCCGCGGTCAAGCCGATCACTTCGATTACACTTCTCGGCGCAATAGCGAGGCCTGCCAGCATTGCAATGGTGGCGTAAAAGTAAAGAGCGCCCGATAACGTAAAAGACACGAATAGACTGCTGGTGAATCCCGCCACCAGCGCCGATGCCAGATACGGCGCTGCCCGCTGCCCTTGTGCGACGGAGCGCCGGGCGGCGGACCAGGCCAGCGCCACGAATCCAGCCAGAATCACCAGTCCGAGGATACCCTCGGACACCAGCGCGTCCAGAAAAATATTGTGGGGCGATTCATGGTAAAAATCCGGATACGCGCGCGCGAGATCCACGGATTCGTAGCGAGGGAATTCCAGCCCGAAAGTCTCGGGGCCAAAACCAATGAACCAGTGCCGTTCGGCCATGCGCAGCGAGTCGCGCCACAGCCAGAGCCTCGCGCCCCCGCGCAAATCCTGGATGGCCCACTGGACGCGAGCGCGCAGCTTCAACCCGGCTGGCGAAAAGTAGAACACCAGACCTACCGCGCACACTCCTGCCGCGAGAATCGCGTGCCGCGGGCTAAGCCGCGGGCGGTTCCATATCCAGAGCGATACTGCGCCCGCAACCAGGCCGAGTAGCGCTCCGCGCGTTCCGCTAAACACGATAGCGGCAGATCCGGCAACAACGGCGGTGGTCCCCAAAGCCTTCCACTCCGCTTTTGATTCCGTCGCCACCAGAGCCGCGCCAAGAAAAACTACGTAGAGCAAATATCCAGCGAAATAATCGGCGTGCCCCAGCGTCGATGGCGGCCGGACGATGGTGATTATTCCGTCACCCACGTGATAGCCGGCCGATGGCAAAATCGGGTCCACGCCAAAATACTGGAATATTCCGTAGAGCGCGGCCGCCGTGCCAGAGGCGGCGGTGGCCCGAAGCAAAATCCGCAAACCGGACTCCGAGAACGACGCGGCGATCAAAAATGCCAGCACAACGACGGCGCATTGCGTCACCAGGCCGAAGCGGCGCCAGTTCCCACCGTTCCAGGAAAGCGCGGGGTTGCTGGAAAACAAGGTGGAGACCAGGAGCGAGATGAGTTGCGCTGCGATGAGGAGGCAAAACCATCTGCCTGTCCGATCGGCCCACAACCGGCGCGCCAGATCGAAAGAAGAGTCGCGGAAGAATAGCACAAGTCCCATTGCGGCCCCGATCAGCACAATGGCAACCTTAGGCGTAACGTCGTAATAAAAACAATATCCCGGCAGGATCAGCAGCGGCGTAAGCGCCAATACCGCCGCAATCGTTAAATACACCTTCACAACGTACCTGGATGGCTGGATCGATGCCCCCATCCAGAAAGGCACGCCCAATTTCTCAGGCTGAATGGACGGGGGCCCGGCAACTCGAACTCGAGTGCAACTGTTTTCCATTGTTGGCCAAAAGGTGGCCGGCATTGGTTGGTTAGTTGTAAAAGAGTTGTAAAAGAGGGCTTGCATGCCGCCACGGAGTGCAACCGTTGCGTATACTTCGAATCAGAACCACCGTGACTACAATTCTAATTGTCGACGATGACGAGAGCCTGGGCGACACGATCAGCGTTCTGTTAGAGGAGGAGGGATTTCGCGCCGTTCATGCGGCGGACGGGCGCACGGGTCTCGAGAAGGCGCTCAGCCTGAAACCTCAATTGATCCTGGCCGATCTGCGTTTGCCTGAGATGAGCGGCATCGATCTGTGCAAACAACTCCGCACCTCGCACGTGAAGACCCCCATCATCGTGCTGAGCGCCATCGGCGAAGAAATGGACAAGGTGCTGCTGCTCGAAATCGGCGCCGACGACTATATCGTGAAGCCGTTCGGCACGCGCGAACTTCTAGCACGTATCCGCGCCGTGCTCAGACGCACTTCCTCGGACTCGCATCAGGTGATCGCCTTCGCCGATACACAGGTGGATCTAAATCGTCGGGTGGTGATGCGGCGCGGTGAAGAGCTGAAATTTACGCCGGCCGAGTACAACCTGCTCACTTTCTTTCTGCAGAACCCGGACCGCGCGCTGACTCGCGACGTGATTTTGAACTCGGTGTGGGGTTACGAATCCTTTCCGAACACGCGGACCGTGGATGCGCATATTGTGCGGCTGCGCCAAAAGCTGGAGCCGGATCCGGGAATTCCACGTCATTTCCTAACGGTACATGGGGTAGGATATCGCTTTATCCCATAGTACGCATGCCAAGAATTGTTCTGATTGTCGAAGATAACGCGTTGTGCGTGGAGCCGCTTGAAGTAGCTCTGCTGCCCCGGCCCGACTTGGAAGTACGCGTGGTCTCAACGGCTCAAGATGCGCTTCACTTTCTGGCCGCCTCCGAGACGCCGGTCGCGGCGTTGGTCACCGATCTCAATTTGCGTCTTTCGCTCATCGACGGTTTCGAGCTGATCGAGCGCGTACGCGCCCAACCCAGCCTGTCCCAACTTCCGATCATTGTAATCAGCGGCGACTGCGAACCGGAAACGCCGCGTCGCGTGCAGGCTCTGGGGGCGGCGTATTTCAGTAAGCCTTATTCGCCTGTCGCCGTGCGGCAGGCACTGGAGCAACTGCTGGATGTTCAATAAACGCCCTTTCACCGGCTCCTTGAAAATGTCTTGCGTCATTCTCACTTTTCTGCTCGTATCTCCCACAATTCGAGCGCAACAGAAAACGGATCTGCAGCAAATCCTGGAACGCTTGGATCGTCTGGAACAAGAAAACCACCAATTGGCCGACGAGGTTCATGCCCTGCGGACCGAATTGGCGGCGGGCAAAGGACAGCCGGCGGACAAGCAGTCCGCCGAAGCGCAGCCGCCACCTCTGGACGAGCGGGTGCAAGTGGCTGAACAACGCGTGGCCGATCTCAGCCAGGAAAAGGTGGAAGCTTCCGAGCGGTTCCCCATTTCGCTCACCGGCATGGTGTTGTTCAATGCATTTTTGAACGGTAAGAACGCTGCTGTAGACGAGGACCCGACGTACGCTTCCTCCACATCCGGACTCAGGACGAACGGAGCCACCATCGCGCAGACGGTGCTCGGATTTCGCTACCAAAGTCCCCAGGCGCTGTGGGGCGCCGCTGTTAACGGCTCGGTGTTCTTCGATTTTTATGGCGGGAGCGGCACTTCGCTCGACCACGAGGCGCGCTTGCGTACCGCGGCGATTCAACTGGATTGGGCCAACACCAGCGTGATGGTGGGACAAGATAAGCCGCTGATCGCTCCGCGCGATCCCTACTCCCTGGCGCAAGTGGGCGTCTCGCCCTTCACCGCCGCCGGGAATTTGTGGCTGTGGAGTCCGCAGGTGCGCCTGGAGCAGCGCTTCAAGTTCGGCGACGCGAGCGGGTTGCGCGCTCAAATCGGCCTTTACGAAATGGGTGGAACATATACGCAGGTTGCGACGGCCGCGACCTATCCCGTTGGCAGCCCGGAATCGAACTCAGGGCCGGCAGTGGAGGGCCGTTTCGAATTCTGGCACAACTTCGGCGAGCGCACGCGCATTGAACTCGCGCCCGGTTTCCACACCGCGCAAACGACGCAGGAGGGGGTGTCGGTTCCCTCGCGCCTGTTCAGTTTCGACTGGTTTGCGAATCCGTGGGAAAAACTCGAGTTTACGGGCGCATTTTATGATGGTGAAAACATCGCGGGGCTAGGCGCCATTAGCCCCAGTTATTATATTTTGACGCCAGGGCTGTTCAGACCCGTAGAATCCATCGGCGGATGGGCGCAGCTAGCGTGGCTGGCCACTCCGAAACTCACGTTTCATTTGATTGCGGGCCAGCACAACAATCAAGCTTCGGAGGTTCCCGACGCAATGATTTACAAAAATCAAGGCTATGCCGCGAATCTTATTTATCGTCTGGCTCCGAACGTGCTGCTGAGCTTGGAAGGCATGCAATTGCGTACGTCGTACTTAGGCCGGGGGGCCCGGCTGAACGACCATTATGATGTGGGGGTGGCTTATCTGTTTTAGAAGTGCTCTCATCTTCGCGATTGCCCTCGGAGCACCTTTGGCCGGCGGATCGGTCAAAGGCCGCGTGGAGCTGCGGGACTCCCATCTTGCCGCCGTTCGAAAAAGTCGCGATTACTCCGGCGTAGTGGTCTGGCTGCTGCCAACCGACGGCGCTCCCGCCCCTCGCGCCGATGGCAAACACGCGCGTCTGGTCCAGAAGGACAAGACCTTCACGCCGCATGTACTGGCGATCGAGACCGGAACCACGGTCGATTTTCCGAACTATGACCCGATCTTTCACAATGCTTTCTCGAATTTTAGCGGCCAATTGTTCGATATCGGCCTGTATGCGCCGGGATCGAGTCGCAGCTTCCGTTTTCAACGCTCTGGCACGGTGAGGATATTCTGTAATATTCACCCCGCCATGAGCGCCGTGATCCTGGTGGTGGACACTCCTTACTTCGCCGTCAGCGGGCGCGATGGAGATTTTGAGATTCCTAGCGTAGCGCCGGGAGAATACCGGCTCAAGGTGTTTCACGAACGCGCCACCGAAGCTGTACTGCAGGGGCTGGAGCGCAGGATCGTGGTGGATGCCGGAGACTTGACGCTTCCACCGATCGAAATATCGGAAACCGGCTACTTGCCCGCCTCGCATAAAAATAAGTACGGTAAAGATTATCCCAAGACCGTGGACGACGGAGTGCCCTACTCGGACTCGGCGAAATGATGTTCGGATTTTCAAGACTATCGTTGCTCTGGAAGACCCTGCTCTCCACCTCCATCGCCATCACGCTGCTATTCGCCGTGACGGTGTGGATCGTCCAGCACCATGTGGTAAAGAGCACTTCGGAGAGCTTGGAGGATGAGGTCCGCGCGAGCTTCCGCGCCTATGAATCGCTGTGGCGCGCGCACGCCGATAAACTCGCGTCCATCAGTTTGATCCTCAGCACGATGTCGGACGTGCGCGCTGCCTTCACCACGGGCGACGAAGCCACCATTCGCGATACCGCCGCGGAGTTGTGGAATCGTGTATCGGAAGAGGACGCGCTGTTCCTGGTAACCGATCCCAGCGGCGTGGTGATTACATCGCTGGGCGGGCGCCTGCCCGTTTCCATGCCGCGCAGCATGCCGCTGGTCGAGCAGGCGTCCGCGAGTTTCCCCCGGCCTTCGCAGGGTTTTTTCATGCTGCAAGGGCATCTCTATCAGGTGATCGTGACGCCGGTCTATGTGCAATCGGTAGGCGCGCCAGGACTCATCGATGTACTGGTGGCCGGCTACGAAGTGAATAACCGGACGGCGCAGCAGCTGAAGGAAGCCACGGGAGGCAGCGATTTCGCATTTGTCGCCGGTTCCGACGTAGTGGCTTCCACGCTCACCGGCGGAGCGTCGAGAGCCATTTTGACGGCGGCGAATCGTTATTCCGAGCGCCCCGGACGAATGACCAACGGACAAACCGAATATATGGCACTGACCACGCCGCTCATGGATGTGCGCGGCCATCCCATCGGAAGCCTCGGCATTTTTCGTTCGTTTGCCACCGCCGACCAACGGCTGGAATCGCTGCGGTGGAACATCCTGTTCACCTGGCTCGCCGCCGTGCTCCTGGGCCTGGCGCTCACTTATCTTTTGGCGCGCCGCATTTTGGCGCCCGTGAAACGGCTGGACCGAGCGGCTGAAGCGATTGCGCGGGGCGACTATGACATCCGCTTGCCGGTGGAAAGTCGCGACGAACTGGGTCGGCTGACGGAGACGTTTAACAACATGTGCAGCTCCATCCAGAGCGCGCGGCGGGAACTGATTCAGAAGGAGCAGATTGCGACCATCGGCAGGTTGTCCACCTCCATCGTGCACGATCTCAGAAATCCGCTGGCGGCCATCTATGGCGGCGCCGAGATGCTGGTGGATTCGGATTTGCCGCCATCGCAGATCAAGCGCCTGGCGCAGAATATTTATCGGGCTTCGCGGCGCATTCAGGAGCTTTTGCAGGATCTGGTGAACGTGTCGCGGGGCAAGCAGAAGCTGGTGGAAGTATGCCGGCTGCGCGACGTGATCGGCGCGGCCTGGGAAGCGCTGGCCGGCGCCGCGGAGGCCCAATCCGTGACAGTATCTCTCAACGTCCCGGAGGAGATCGAACTTCCCCTGGAGCGCTCGCGTATGGAACGGGTATTCGTTAACCTGTTCAGCAATTCGCTGGACGCCATGCCGGAGGGCGGGCGCATCGAGATTGTGGCTTGGCGCGAGGACGGAGTGGTGCTGGTGGAAGTTGGCGACACCGGGCCGGGGATCTCAAACGAAGTCCGGGCTTCGCTTTTCCAGCCATTCCATTCCGGAAAACGGAATGGACTTGGTCTCGGGTTGGCGTTGTCGCGCCAGACTATGCTCGACCATGGCGGGGACATGTGGGCCGATGGCAACGGTTCCAGCGGAGCTCGCTTTTGTCTTCGTTTGTAGTTAGCTTTTCCAATTCAGCGAACACACGCAACGCCTGCAAACATTATTCGTCGCAACATCTAGGTTGCGGCGAAAGCTGACGGCAGCCGGTGAGTTCAGCACTTCTGCGAGCGTTGCGCCATCCGCAACGGTGCCGATGGGCGGATGAAAAAAGCAAGGGCGAACCACACCGTCGCTCTCCAGAACCGCCGAAACCCAGGGCGCGTTGCAAAGCGGAGCAACCGGGTGCCGGAGGCCCAGATGCGCGCGAAAGTGATCCACGATGCGGCGAAGCTTTTCAGGTGATTCAACCACGAAGCTGCCGCATTGCCCGCTATCGATCAGTGCGTTGACTTCGGCTTCGAGAACGGAAATCTGATCGCGCGTCAGGGCCACCCGGTTCTGACGCTCTGAACTCCAAGCGACCCGATGGAATGCCTCCGATGTTAGGTCAGCAGCGAGAAACGAGATGGACCTCAACCCCAGACCCCGAGCAGCGCCCACAGTGGCGCGGAGGTGTGCGCAATTGAGAGTTTGAATGGTAGAACGCGCCGACACCGCGAAGCCCGGGTTCCTCTGGTGTAACGCCATCACGCCCGCAGCCAGCCGATCAAAAGCTCGTGGCACACGCCGAATGGCATCGTGAATTTCGCTCGGACCGTCCAGCGACACGATCGCGTCACCCAGGCACTCCGCGACCCGGTTGGCATGTCGTTCGATCAGGAGCCCAGTGCTCAGAAGAGTAGTGCGAATCTTCCGCTCCCGCAGAAACCGGCATAAGCGAAAAAGGTCGGAGTGCATGAGCGGCTCTCCACCGGAAAACACCACCCATTGCACGTTCAATCGGGCGATATCTTCGCCATGCCGCTCTAGTTCAGCGGCGCTGATTTCTTGCCTTGAATCGGCTTTCCAGATATCGCACATAACGCAGCGGCAGTTGCAGCGGCTATGCGGGTACAGAATCAATACGGGCAATGAATCGAGAACCGGATTCACACTCGCACCCTCCTGCCGGCGAGCTGAAAATCAGATCCCAGAGCGGCTTCCGTATACGCGCGGAGCCCGGAAATATTCGCATTGACAAGCCAGGAGCCGCAGCCTTCCAGTGCAATGTTCTGGAAGTTGCGAGTGAGCGCGGAATCCATCCGCTCGGCAAGATTCGTGGATACCAATTGGATTCTGCCTCCAACAATGACTACCGCGGGGCGCAAATCCTGAAGCGCTTCCGCTGGATTCTGACCGGAATCCGGCACCAGCAGCAAATCTGCAATACCGTTCTCGCGAATTTCGCCCTGGCCCCGGTTCAGGTGAAGTACGCGCGCGGCTTGCGTGGTCACCATCGGATAGATGTCCGCCTCCGTGAAGCAAGCTGTTTTGAGTGCCACCTGGAGTTCCTCCACCAGATCGCCCTGGCCAGTGAGCGCGGAGTCAGTTCCCAGGCATATGGGCAGGCCAGAACGTAACACTTCGGGACCGAGAGTGCGAGACAGCATGAACAGATTCGAACTGGGGCACCAGACTAGAGAGCATCGACGCCGCAGGAGAATTTCCAGCGAATCGCAATCGACGCCCACTCCGTGAATCAAAACGGTGCGGTTGCTCAAAACTCCCGCTCGCTCCAGTTCTTGAATCTCGATGGCCGCAGTGTCATCGGTTCCTTCCGCGGCGTGCATCAGGAAAGGCCAGCGCCGGGAAACCGGCCGGTAACGGCTAACCAGGTCAGGGGAAAAGTGAAGTGAATGAGCCCATCCAAACCGCTTCACCACGCGGACGGGAAAGCCATTGTCAAAGACCTCGGCTTCGTACGGATTGTGGTGTGCCACGGTAGTGACACCGCTCAACAGGTTTTTCAGCCCGCCCCACAGCAGACGCACCGCTTTGGGAACCGCCAGGTGCTCTTTCACGGGAGAACAATGCGGATGGTAAATGTCCTGCGCCCAGGCTGCCGCATTTGGATATGGACCCTGGCCGAGCCGGGGAAACAGATTGAATTCCAGATGGTCATGGCAGTTGATCAGCCCCGGAAGAATCAGATGACCACCGAGATCCAGCGCAGGACCGCGCCCGGTGGAGCTTCCAAATGGCCGAATGCGGCCGCCGACGATTTCGAGATCCATTCGCTCGGCGCACGTGCCGCTCATCGCTACTCTCGCGCCCGTCAAGATCATGGCTTCGTCCAACCCATGGCAAGCACCGCAGGAATGCGACTCGATTCCGAAAACAACGAGTCCTTTCCCGCTTGCCGGAAAAACTTGCGTTCCGACTCGCCTAAGCGGCCCTCAAGAACCCACTCCAGCAGCAGCCCGCCCGATAGCGCTGCAGTTACCCAATGGGCAATCGGATGATGATGATGATCGATCTCATAAAGCTGCCCATCCAATCGAAAGGACCGTGTCCATCCGGCGGCTAACGCGCACGGGTGCAGATCGCTAACTACGACGCGTCCACCTCTGCGCGCTAACCGGGCCATTTCGGCGATTGCCTGATCGGGAGACGCAAGGTAGCCGAGCGCAAACGAACAGAGTGCGAGATCGGCCACGCCGTCGGCAAGTGGGACCGAGCGGGCATCCGCAAGGGCCAGACGCCCCGCAAGCCCGCCTTTTCGCGAGGCTTCCAGCAGCATCTCCGGGCAGAAATCGACACCGAAAACTTGCGCTCCCCGTTGCTGCGCCGCGAGCATCCAGCGGCCGGTTCCACAGGCAACGTCAAGGAAGCGTGTGGCCGGTAGCGGACTCAACCGCTCAAGAAGAAGCCGGCTCTCCAGTGCCAGCAGCGGATTGAAACCGGCATCGTAACTGGGCGCCCAGTTCCGATGGCCTTCGAGAACCGACACTTGCATCAGAGGCTCTCAAGGCGCGGTTTTCGCAGTGACACCACGCGCTGCGCCCACTGCAATTCAAATGGAAATTTGTAAACGCCCAGAGCGTAGCGCCACAGGCTCAGAGAACGGAGCATATTGCGGCCCCAGCGCGACAGGTGAATGTCCTGGATGGTTGGCCAGCGCGAATTGACGACCAGTTCGAAATTATCGATCTGCTCTTTGACCCCCTGTGGCAACCAGGGGAGGTGCGGATCGTGCCGCACGGTGAAGTTGTACCAGCGCTCGCTCGCCCATTCTTCAGGCGTTCTGGGGAACTCGATCTTGCCTTCCACATCGCCGTACATACCGTCGGGATGTGGAGTGGGAATGTAATGTTGAACGATGATCTCGGCATCCGGATTCAGTTTCTTGATACGGCGGATGAATTGAATGGTGTCGCGAGTATCGCCTTCCGGATCCGCTGGATTTCCAAATACGAAAGAAAACTCGGGAACGATACCGAACCGGCGTATACGCGCCGCCAGCTCCAGCGTTTGTGAACTGGTGATGCGCTTGTTCATCTCCGCCAGCACCTTGTCGGAGCCCGATTCCGCTCCGAAGAAGATCATGGTGGCTCCCGAGCGGCGCAGGGCGCGCAGCGTGTCGTCCGAATAGCGCAGCACGGCGTCCACGCGGCCTTCCGCCCACCAGCGCAGGCCTAAGGGAGTGAGCCGCTCCGCTTGTTCGCGCGCATGACTTTCGTTGAGAAAGAAGTTATTGTCGTAGAACTGCACCGAATCGATGTTGTACTCGCGCTGCAAGTGCGTCAGGATGGCGGCGGTGCGCGCGGCGCCTTCCATTTTTTGACGGCCCTCGTGAACCGGAACCACTCCGCAAAACTTGCAGCGGAACGGACAGCCGATGCTCGCGTGATGTACCGCGGTGCGGCGGCCGAGAAACGTCGGAAGTATGTATTTCCCGGGATTGGCCAGACGATGGTAGGGCGGCCAGGGAAAATCGTCGGGCGCGCGCATGGGCCGCTCGGCATTGTGCACGCGCAGTCCAAAGTCGTCCTTATAGGAAAGGCCGCGAATGCCGCCATATTTCCGCGGCCCGCGCAACGCCGCGAGCAGTTCCAGGAACGTGTCTTCTCCCTGGCCTCGAATGGCGAAGTCGACGTACGGGGCATTGAGCGTGGCATCCGCGTAAAGGGATGGAAAATACCCGCCCCACACCACCGGAACGCGCGGATATTTACCCCGGAAGTCGCGGCACAAGGGGACGGCCGCGGCCATTTGCGGACCGGGCATGACGGAAACCGCGAGCATCTCGGCGCCGGTTTCGCACATGATGCGATCCAGCGTCCGTTCCGGCTGAGGATCGACATTGCCGTCCACGATGACGTACTCTTCTTTTCCTTCCAGAACGGCCGCAATCGCCAGCGCCGCCAGCGGGAAGCGTCGGTTCTTTGGCTTGGTGGCGCGCGGATGCAGGATGATAATCATAGTTCAGGCAAACACTCCGTCCAAAATCCAGAAGCGCGATGGCGGACGCCGGCCAAGCAGACGCGCCTTCCAAGGACGCCACCACCATGTCCATCCATACCAGGGACGGTGTACGCGCCATTTGATCTTCAATTCCTCCGCCAACTCGGCGATGGTCTGGTGGTCCAGATATTCCAGACTGGGCAAGGCATCCGAGCGGAAACCATAACGCCTCTCGAACTCCGAGTGGCGCTCGGCGCGCATCTTTTCCCCGTGTTCGGCGAGCCGATAGATTGGCGAGTCGATGATCACCAAATGCGCACCGGGGCGAAGGCAGCGCCGCACCTCGTCCAATGTTCGCCGGTAATTCGTCGAGTAATGAATGGAGGCGTTAAAAATCGCGAGATCGAAACTCGATGCACGGAACGGTAAATAGTCAAACTCCGTTTCCACCAGCGGGAAGCGGTAGCCGTAATGACGCGCCGCGCCCAACCCATCCATCGCATCCCTGAAAATATCCAGCGCCACCGGACGGTGATGCCTAAGAGCCAGGCGATAAGACATCCAACAATTCCCCGCGCCGAGATCCAGTACATCCAGTCCGCGCCCGACTCTCTTTTCGACCTCGGATAGAACGTTGCGCTCAAAATAGCGATAGCTCTTGCCGCGAATCGTCCACTGCGCCGAGTTCCTTCCGCTCAAATCCTGGTAGGGAAGCGCTCGATAATATGCAGCCTCACGCGAGCCGCGGCCTTCAGCGCCGCGAATGATGCGATAGTCTTCAAGAAACCTGTGCCGCGCCGTTATTGTCATGACGAATTCCGGACGAAAACAAACAAGCGGTGGTCCGACAAGCCGCGCAGGACGGGCCAGTGTGCCACGTGCCGATCGACAGCGTCCAGTTTCTGGAGGACGACGCCCGACAACCCGGTGACGTACGACGGGGGCACGGACCAGCCGATGCCGCACCAGTTTACGAGCCTGAACTGCGGCCGAAACGCGCGTTCCAGATCTTGTTTGGAGGGATAGAAGACGCGAATACCGAGCGAAGACATTGCGCTCTTCGGCCAGCGCCGGAAGGCTTTGCCCGGTTGCCGATGCAGTAAGTTCCAGGCCGTCTCCCATAGGCAGAAACGCCCCATCACACAGATCGCCAAATAGCCGCCAGGCCGAACCAAGCGGGCCAGCGGCTGGCGAAGAGACTCGAGATCCTCCACGCAATTGAGAGCGCCGAAGTTGGAGAGGATGGCGTCGAATCTTTCGTTCAGCAAGCCGCACTTTTCGATCGGAAGAATCTCGGCGTCCACTCCGCGCTCGCGGGCTATTCTCACCATCTCGGGCGATGCATCGATCGCGCGTACTTCGAGGCCGGCTTCCATCAAACGGAGCGCATCTACGCCAGTTCCGCAACCGAGATCGAGAACAGTCTGGCCCGGTTCAAATAGTGCTTCGATGCGCCGCCACACAGCCTCGCGCTGCAGACGGCCCACTTTCGAGCGAGTCCAGAGCCGATCGTAGTTGGATGCCAGTTGATCGAAGGCGGCGGTCACGCCTCTACCTCATGAAAGCTTGCGCGCAACGCCAGACGCGCCGCCAGAATTTTGCCCGCGTCCTGCTCGGCGGCCATCTCGCTTTTCAAAAGTTCGTCCGCGTGGCGATAAAACTTTTCAGAATGCCGGCCGCGAACCCGAATCTCACGGTCCGTGCTGGCCTCCCACGCACCGATGCTCACCAGGCGGGAAGCAACTTTATCAAAGTATGGCGTTCCTTTAATGGGGTAAGAAACGGTAGTGAAGAAAACATCGGGACGGCATTGCTTGACATGATCCACCGTGGCTTCAATGTCGGCGATGTCTTCGCCTTCATAGCCCCACATGAGGAACATGCCGGTCTGAATGCCATTTTGTTTGCAAAGCGAAACCGCATTGCGCACCTGTTCCACCTTCACACCGCGCTGCATGGCGTCCAGAATGCGTTGGGACCCGCTTTCCGATCCGATCCAGACGCGAAAGCAGCCCAGCCCGGCGAGAGTTTCAGCGACGAGAGGATTCAGACGATCGGCGCGCGTGATGCATTCAAAAGGAATCTTCAAACCGCGGCGTTTCATCTCAGCAGCATATTCGAAAATCCAGCCATGATGAATGGTAAAGACGTCATCGGCCAGCCATAGCAGGTCGGGTTCATAGGTGTGCGCGATCCACTCCACTTCATCGACCACCGATTTCGGCGAACGCCGGCGGTGCGTCTTTCCATACACCGAGTGGCTGCACCAGTTGCAATGATACGGACAGCCGCGCGCGGTGATCACGGAAACCGAGCCGGCGCCATGGTGCTCCCGCCATACCTTGAGATAACGCGGAATGTCGACGCGCTCCCGGTCGGGCCAGGGCTGTGCATTGAGATTGGAAACCAGTTGCGGCGAACCGGTGCGAAACACCGAGCCATCGGGTGCGCGAAAAATGATTCCGAGAATGGATGGCCACTTCGCCGGATCCATATGCGTCGCCATCAAACGTTCCAGCGCGTATTCGCCTTCGCCCCTCACAATGAGATCGGCTCCGGCGGTGAGATATTCGGCGGCATAGTTCGCCGGTTCCGGACCACCCAGGATCACCTTCCATCCAGTTGCGCGCGCGCGGGCGGCGATGTCCAGAACGTTGCGGCGGGTCAATAGATTGCCGTAGATTCCGATCGCCGCCGGCGGACCAGCATCCAAAATTCCGAACAGCTCCTCGCGAGAGCCAAAAGTGGAGTCATAGATATCGACGTCGAATCCCTTGCCGCGCAAGTAGGAAGAGAGATAGAGAATCCCCAGCGGCGCGTAGGGCTTCATGATCTGGCGTTCCTTGGGATCTTCGCTCAGAAAATACGCGTGTGTGAGCAGCAGTCTCATGACGCAAGCCCCGGCCTCAAGACAGGTAGGTGGATCGTGTGAGGCGCTGAAGCGTGCTTCAATTCCCGCACGCGGTCCCAGGCTGCGGTCTCGCCACGAAAGCCTCCTCGCACTTCAGCATGCAGCGCGTCGGCAAGCGTGCGATAAAATTCGCTCGAATATTCTCCGCGAAACATCATCGCCAGATCCGCGCTATCGGACCAGTTCGATTTCTGCCCGAGTTGAGTGCTGACGCGTTCGTAAAAGCGGGTGCCCGGAAGAGGATAAGAAACGGAGACGCCAATGTCGTCAGGGCGCGTCTCACGAACCATTCGGATGGTCTCCTCAATTTCGTCCCACGTTTCGCCCGGATAGCCGAACTGAAGAAAAAAGCAGGCGCGGATGCCATGCCTGCGGAGGTTTTCACGGGCGCGATAAATGTCTTTGACGCGCGTGCTTTTGTCCATGGCGTCCAGAATTCGCTGCGACCCGGACTCGGCGCCCATCCATACCTCGATGCATCCGGCGCGGCGCAGGGCTTCCACCGTATCGCGCGTCATCAGATCACAGCGGGATTGCATTTTGAACGGCACTTGCGCGCCCAGGCTTTCCACCGCGGCCGCGAAATCAAAAGTCCACTTCGGCGAGAGAGCGAAAATATCGTCGGCGAACCAGATATGATCCGGCTGAAACCTGGTCTTCAACCGGTGCATTTCAGACGCGACGGACCAGGCTGGCCGGGCATGGTAGCGGTTGCCGTAGATCGGCTTGGCGCACCAGTTGCATCGATACGGACATCCACGGCTGGAGACCATGTTCAAGGAGAAATAGCCGTGCGCCGCGTGCCAGGCCCGCCGGTATCCATCCATATCCACCAGATCCCAGGCGGGTAGCGGAAGCATATCCAGATCTGTACGAAGCTCGCGCGGCGCATTCTGTGCATCGCGATACGCCAGCCCGCGAATGGAAGCGCGGGGTCGCCCTTCGGCCAGTTCAATCAGGGTCGTTTCCACTTCTCCGATCAGGATCGAATCGAAGCCCGCGTTCAGATATTCCCGGATGTGATCCGACGCATCCGAACCGTGAGCGGCAATGGGAACGCCCCTCGCGCCGGCCGCGGCAGCCATCGAGAACGCGGCCTCGCGATTACGTCCCAGACACATCTTCGACAGGAAGTTAAAATCGTCCTCGCAAACAATTGCGAGGCGAGGCCGATGTGTATCCAGCGCCGCCCCGAAGCCCGCCTCGGGATCGTTAAAGGTAGAGTCAAATAAAGCCACGCCGATGCCGCGCTCCCGCAACGCGGCCGCCGCCAGCAGAGTCTGCAGCGGGGGATAGGGCTGCATCTTTTTCACCTGCTTGCGATCCGAATAGAGATGATTGCTGTGAGTGAGCAGGACGTCGGCCATACCTGTTACCGCGCCTTCGCCAGATTGTGGCTCAAAGATTGTCCGGTGAGCAGAGACCGCCTGACCACCAACCATTGCTTGGCCATCGAGAGCCAAAGTTCGAGCGGCCAGCCGAAAGAATAATTACGAAGTCGCCAGTGCAACGGCTTTCTGGCGGCCTGCAAAATGGATTGCACGGCTCCCGATCTGGACCCGCGGCGCGTCTTGTTGATCTGATTATCCAGCAGAAAGTAAGAAATCCCGCGCTGCAATTGCGCAAACGATTTGTCCTGCAACCACGGCAAGTTGTTAGTGCCCAGGTCAATCGCGGCCCATTCTTCCAGCGACTGCGGCTCCCTCAGCCCCATGGCGCGGAGCTGCGGCCAAATGGGAATTCCGGGATAAGGCGTGAAGACATTCGGCGAAAAACTCACGTTATCGAAACGTTGCGCGATCTCTCCCATTACCTGCAGCGTTTCGCGCCGATGCCGATCCTCTTCGCCCGGATAACCGAAGATCAGGTTGTACGTCACCCGAATCCCGGCGCGCTTACACTTGCGGGCCGCCTCAAACATATCCGGAATATGTTGATGCGCCTTGTTCATCTGACGCAGCACGTCAGGCGATGCCGACTCGGTGCCGAATCCAATGTGATTCACACCGCTCGCCGCGAGCGTCTTCACATCTTCATCCGCCATGCGGCAAAGTAAATCCGTGGACGCCTGGAAACTCCAATGGAAACGAACCTTGGACTTAAGAATTCCGTTCGCAATGGCGAGAGCGCGCCGCACGTCCACCAGGAAATTGGAATCGAGCAAAGCGACTTCGGTCAAACGATGCTCGCGCGCCAGCGTTACCAGCTCGTCCACCACCTGCCCGGTGTCGTAGGGATTGAAGCGGCGGTTGTAGAAAATCATATCCGTGCAGTAATTACAGGCATAAGGACAACCGATGCTGGTGGCGTAGGGCAGCTTGCGTTCGCCGCTGGCGCGCTCGTACGCGTCGAAATCGATCATGTCGTACGCGGGCGCGGGCAAGGAAGACAGTGGTGCGGCAGGCCGATCGGGATTCTGAACAATGCGGCCGTCGCGCTTGAACCAGCAGCCTTGCACCAGATCCAGCGTGTTGCCTGATGCAAGCCTTTCGAGAATTTCGACCAGCGTCTTTTCCCCCTGATGGCGAACTACCACGTCAACGAAATCTTCGCTGAGCGTTTGGCCGCTGACCAGGCTGGGATGCCAGCCACCGAAAATGATCGGAAGTTCGGGCCGCAGCTTTCGTACCAGGCGGCTCATATCCACCGCGTCGTGAATCATCGGCCCCGTGAGTAGCGACACTCCGAAGCACAGCGCGCCATCAATCTCTCGAAGCACGGCCTCTGGAAAATTCCGATCCAGCGCGCCGTCAATCAGGCGCGGCTCATAGCCGGATGCTCTGAGCGATCCTGCCAGGCTGAGCAAACTGAGAGGCGGACCAAGTACCTTGCCCGAATAGGGCGGCAAGAAAAGCACCACCTTTCGCGAACGCGCGCTCAGCACGTCACCACCTCCGCCTCCAGCATCTGCGCATCCACCTTCGGCTTGGGCGGCGCGAAGAACTTGTTGGCCGCATTCTTGAGCCCAAGTTCGAAAGGCACCGCATAAAAGTCATGATCCAGACGCCAGCGTGCGGGAAAACTGATCAGCCGGTGTACCAGCTGGTTCACCCGGTGCTTTCGCTCGACGCCGATCGGCTTGCGATGGAAAGCCACCCGCATATACTCGCGCATGGTCTGCACTTCTTCATGTTTCTTGCCCTTGAGCCAAGGCAGAACGGTGTAGCGCGGAAAGAAATCCACCCAGCCTTCCAACGTTTGCGGCACGTCGATGCCCAGCTCAAAGGCCCGTTGCATTACAGGCGCGCCCGGATAGGGAGTGAAGATATTGGTCCAAAACTCGGCGCCTGGATATTTGCGGCAGATGTCCATCACCAGGCGGATGGATTCACGGCGCTCGGCGCTTCCTTCGCCCGGATATCCGAAGATGATGTTGAACGAAGGACGGATGCCCGCCTGCGTAAGCTTGTCGGCCGCGGTGTAAATAGTTTCCAGCTTCTGAAAATCCTTGTTCATCAGATGCAGGACCTTCGGCGAGCCGCTATCGGCGCCTTGTGCCACTTGCGAGAGGCCGGCGCGGCGCAGCAGCTTCAACTCTTCCACCGTAAAACGATTCACCAGATTGGTCGAACCCTGGATGCTCCAGTCGAATTGGACGCCCCGGCGAACCAGTCCCTCGGCGATGCCAATGGCCCGGTCGCGGTCCACCAGGAAGTTGTCGTCGACAACCCAAAGCAGTTGCAGATTGTAGCGGGAAACCAAATCGGTGGTCTCTTCCACTACCTGGTCCGGATCGAGCGCGTTCCATTTGCGTCCGTAGACGCCGCTGTTGGTGCAATAAGCGCAATCGTAGGGACAAGCCAGGCTCGAAGTGTACATGGCCCAACGGCGTCCGCATACCCGCTCGTAAGCGTCGAAATCCGCTAAATGATAAGCCTTCGGCGGCATCTCGCGAATCGGCTTGAGAGCGCGCGGGGCATTAAATATAATCCGGCCGTCTTCTTTGTATCCGGCTCCAGCGACGCCCTCCATTGACTCGCCCGCTTCGATTCGCTGCACAATTTCGAGGAACGCTTCTTCACCCTGCCCCTTGACGACGATGTCGATGTAATCTGCCGCCAGCGTCTGGTGCGGCAACAGCGAGGGATGCCAGCCGCCCAATACAACAGGTTTGTCGGGATAGAGCTGCTTGGCGGTACGGGCAATCTGCACCGTTTCCTTGATCATCGGTCCGGTGACCAGCGACACGGCCAGGCAGAGCGCGTCTTTGAGTTCTTCCAGCACTCGTTTCTGGAAATTGGGCGTGATGGTGGAATCGATGATTGTCACCAGATAGCCCGCCCGCAACAGAGGTGTGGAGACCGCCAATATGCCTAACGGCGCTGTGGCCTCTTGGCTGGAAAAAGCGGGGAAGAAGAAGACGACTTTCTTAGTACGCATTCACTATCCCGAGTATGGAGCGGAGACAGTGTGCGTTATGATCGCGGCTTGTAAAATCTATGTAAAAACCGGGACGTTATTCACTGTGGAATCGATAGAGATCGCGCGATTCCACCTGGACGCCCATTTGCTTCAAGTAGGTGAACAACTGGTGCTTGTGGTTGATCAGATGCTCCAGATTGCCCAGGAACAGGGTCAGAAGCGTCTCACCCCGCTCGGCAAATACCGTGGCCACAGTTCGGCTCAGCCTGGCGTCTTCGAGTACCGCAAAACCTTCCTCGATGCGCGCGCTATAAATTTCAATCCGCGTCACCGCGTCGGCCGGCGAACAAGCGTGGTTCACGGGCAGATTGCGAAGCTCGGAAAAATGAGCCAGCCGATCCGGTTCCACCGTCGCCAGGACCGCGCAGAATCCGGCCAGACAATCGAGCAAATGGCCGAGCAGCACCTCAACGGGCCAAGCACCCGGGATTGCAGGCTTCCAGTTCGAACCTTCTGCCGGCAGCAGATGGATGAGATGAACGGTCCTTTCCACCTGTTCCTGAATCTTCAGTAGGAGCGAGGCACAGAGCGGTGTTAGATTGTTTTGTCCTTCGCGTAGCACAACGGGTCCAATTTGCATTCGGCGCATTTGGGCTTGCGCGCCACACAAAGTGCGCGGCCGTGAAAGATCAATTGCAGCGGAAAGTCGAACCATTTCTCGCGCGGAATGATTTTCATCAGATCCTGCTCGATCTTGACGGGATTGGTGTTCCTGGTCAGGTCCAGACGCTGGCTGTTGCGCTGAACGTGCGTATCCACCACCACGCCCGCATGCACGTTGTAACAAGCGCCCAGAACGACGTTCGCCGTTTTGCGGGCCGCGCCCGGTATGGTGAGCATCTCATCCATGGTCCTGGGGACCTGGCCGCCGAAGTCCGCCAGGATCTTCCGCGCCGCTCCAATCAAGGACTTGGCCTTGTTGTTGAAGAACCCCGTGGAACGGATCGCAAGGGCCAGCTCGGCCTGGTTCGCGGACGCGAAGTCCTGGATGGTGGGATATCTTTGAAACAGGCCGGGCGTCACTTCGTTGACGCGCTTGTCGGTGCATTGCGCCGACAGAATGGTGGCCACCAGCAACTCCCAGCAATTGCTGTGGTGCAAGGGCACGGTGGGATGAGGATACATCTCGTCCAGCAGCTTGAGGATTTTGCGTACGCGGGCACTGCGTTCGGCCGCGGTTTTGGGGCGGGGAACCAGCTTGGGAGGCGTAGCTTGCGGCGCGGTTTTCGATGTCACGCCGCTATCATCGCATGGAAGGCGCGATGTTATTGGCGTCCGACGGTGACTTCGGTCCGCAAAGACTGCCAGTCCGGAATGGACGACGTTTGGATGGAGGGATCCAGCTCCGTTCGGATCTCCTTAGACTGGTTGGGACCCAAAGACGCCACCACGCTCGATACGCTGAACAGCGGCGGCCCCGCCAACGCCTCCACCGATCGCACCGCGATTCGAATATCCAATCCGCTCAGTTCGCTCGCCGAATGGTTGATCACCACGTACTGGAGTTGAGGCTTTTTGTTGGCCCCTGTCACGATGCGTACACCCGCCACTTCCACCGATCTGGCGGCAGGATGCTCCCGGAGGGCCGGGGCCGGAATGGCAGGTGCGGGCGCAGACTGAACAGTCGCCTCCGGCACGGCTACCGAAGAGGCCCTGGCATCCCGATTTTGAGCTACATACTGCAACAGACTTCCCGCGCCTAAGATCACCACGGTGCCCACCAAAAGAGTGAGCGGCCAGCCGGCCACCCGTTTGCGGCGCAGGCGCAGCTTGGAATTGTGCTGATCGAAGTTGACCAGTTGCGGCGGGAGGCTTGGACCCGCCAGCGGCGGCGACTGGGGGCCGGCAATCGCGCGTCGCCGGCCCGCGTGCTCCGGCGCTATCGGCGTAAATTTCGGTTTCTCCGAATGCATCCATTGCTCGGCGGGAGGCGCTGGCGCCATCACGATGTCGGCCGGAGCAGAGAGCAGGCGCGCCACGGGTTGTTCGCGGAAGGATGCCTGAATGGCGCCGATGGCCGCCCGATCGCGCTCCTCAGCCGAGGCCTGAAGGGCGTTCATCAGATCGGCGACGGATTCGCCCGAAGGTTGCACTCGAGACTCCACCAAGGACGGGGCGGAGACGCTATTGGACGGCTGAGGCTGGTTGCTCTGGGGTTGCCCGTTCCGATAAGGAACCACGGGTTTCAGCTGTGCGTCGGCGGGTTGAGCCAGCAACTGCGCCAGATCCGCCAAGCCCATGCCGCTATGGTCTGCGACGGGTACTTGGGCGCGCACAAAAGCAACCGACCGGCGACGCGAGAGCAGCGGCTCAATCGGCTGATCAAAGGTTGCGCACTGGGTGCCCGGAGCGGGTTGAAAATGGATGTTACCCACCGCCGCCAAATCCGCGAGCTGGAGGCTCGATTCGGCGGCCGTTCCCGCGCCTGCCCGCGCAACCGCCGGACCGGAGATAGGAACCGGAACAGGCATCAGGCCCGGCTTTATGGCGTCCCACGGAGTGGGGCAAGCCGGATTCAGCGCCTGGATGTCGAGCGGCGCCATCTGTAGCGATGGCTCCGGCTCCTTTACCTCCGGCGGAGCTGGTTGCTCCGGCTCCTCTACAACAACCGCTGAGGGCTCCTCAACCACAACCGCTGAGGGCTCCTCAACCACAACCGCTGAGGGCTCCTCAACCACAACCGCTGAGGGCTCCTCCACAGCAACCGCTGAGGGCTCCTCCACCGCCACCGCCGACCCCTTGCCGGCCGCAAGCAGTTTACGGTGCGGTGCGGCACTTAGCAATCCGGTGGAAGGAACAGATTGAAAGTTCTGGGCGAGCGAGAGCAACTCGCGGCTGACGCCAATTTGCTGCTGGACTTCCGAACTGCGGGCTTCATTCTGGGCAAGCGGCTGGGCAAGCGGCTGGGCAAGCCCCTGAGGGGGCGTCTGAGTTGGCGCCTGGGTGGTCGCCGCCGTACAAGTAGGACATTCCCGGATGGCCGGCGAGCACTCATGCCCGCACTCAGGACAAATCCAGTACAGCATATATATTCACTCTAGGTCCAAAGTGCTTTTATATCTGTCGGTGACTCACCCTACCTTGCTCTAAGAGGGGCCTTAGCTTGCTAAGTCACGGCACCTATGGACGTTGCTGCGCAAAACTCTATACTGGAAGGGCTTGGAGTTCTACCGCCAACCCAGCCCGCAACCGCATAAGGTCGGGATACTGGCGGGAAGCTTTAACCCGCCCACCATCGCGCATCGCGAACTGGCCCAGGCCGCGAGCGCCTGCGTGGATCTAATTGTTTGCGTCGTGCCGCGAGTGTTCCCCCACAAGGAATACAGCGGCGCCACGCTCGAACAACGGGTCGAAATGCTGGAAACCGCCGGACTCGCGATCCCACACTCGATCGCGTCCACCAGCCACGGATTGTTTATCGACATTGCCCGCGAGTGCCGTGAGCATTTTGGCGCCGCCGCCCGGCTGTCCTTCATCTGCGGGCGCGACGCGGCCGAGCGGATCCTGGACTGGGATTACGGGCGCCCCGGCGTGGTCCAGGAAATGCTGCGCGAGTTTGAACTTCTCGTCGCGCCGCGCGGCGGGCATTTTTCGCCGCCCGAGGAGTATCGCCACCGGATCCATGCATTGCCTATGCGTAGCGGGCATGAAGAGGTCTCATCGACAGAAGTGCGGGAACGCATTGCCCGAGGCGACGAGTGGGTACATTTGGTGCCGGAAAAGATTCGGGAGCGGGTGAGAGAGATCTACTCGTGCGGCTCTTATTCGTGCAAAGACGTATCCAGAAACGCGCGCAAGCGGTGACTGCGGCTGGGATGCCGTAATTTCCTGAGCGCCTTGGCTTCAATCTGGCGAATACGCTCGCGCGTAACGGCGAAGTGCTGGCCCACTTCTTCGAGGGTGTGCTCGCTGCCATCCTGCAGCCCGAAGCGCATTTTGATGATCTTTTCTTCGCGCGGGCTGAGCGTCTTGAGCACCTCGGCGGTTTGCTCGCGCAGGTTCAGGTTGATCACCGCTTCCGATGGCGACACCACGCGGCGATCCACGATGAAATCGCCTAAATGGGACTCTTCCTCTTCACCCACCGGCGTTTCCAGCGAAATGGGCTCTTGCGCGATGCGCAGCACCTTGCGAACCTTGCCCACCGGCAGCTCCATCTTGACGGAAAGCTCTTCGGTGGTTGGTTCGCGCCCCAGTTCCTGCTGGAGCAAGCGCTGCGTGCGGACCAGTTTGTTGATGGTCTCGATCATGTGCACCGGGATGCGAATGGTGCGGGCCTGGTCGGCGATCGCGCGCGTGATGGCTTGCCGCACCCACCAGGTGGCGTAAGTGGAAAACTTGTAACCGCGGCGATAATCGAACTTGTCCACAGCCTTCATGAGGCCGATATTGCCTTCCTGGATCAAATCCAGGAACTGCAGCCCGCGATTGGTGTAGCGTTTGGCGATGGAAACCACCAGGCGCAGGTTAGCCTCGATCAGCTGCTTCTTGGCCGTTTCGGCTTCCTGCTCGCCGCGTTCGACGATTTGCAGGGTGCGTCGCAGTTCTGTGGCGCTGGCGCCGCAGTCTTCTTCCAACTGCTGGATGCGCTGGCCGCACTGGCGCAGCTCCTTGCGCAGATCGCGCGCCGGATGGCTGCCGTTGACCGGCTCTTCGAGCTTGCGCTGGATCTTGGCGATTTCCCGCTCCAGCGGCTTCAGTTCCTCCACCGAACAGCGCAGCCGTCCAGCCAGGCTGCGGCGCACCGAAGTGCTGAACCCGATATTGCGGATGATGCGGGAGATCTGCACCATGTTCCGCGCCAGCCCATAGCGCAGGCCGCGATGCTGCTTGGGCTTCATCTGGCGGGATATGGCTTGCAGCTTTTGGCGGAATTGCTGGCTCTTCTTATAATATTTCTCGATTTCGGCGATCTGCGCCAGCAGGTCGTTCAATTGGCCGGTGAAATCCTCGTCGGTGATGACGAATTCGGGAAGCACCAGGACGTCGCGGACGTTGGTGACCCCTTTCTGCAGGTCTTCGCCGAGTTGGATGATTTCGCGGATCACCAGCGGTGATCGTGAAAGTGCCTTGCGCACGGCCCATTGGCCGCGTTCGTTGCGCTTGGCAAGCTCGATTTCGCCTTCGCGCGTGAGTAGCGGCACGGTGCCCATCTCGCGCAAATACATCCGGACGGGGTCGTTGGTTTTGTCGCCGGTTTCCTGAGTGAGTTCCAGGTCGCCGAAGTCGTCGGGCTCTTCTTTCGACTTCTCGAAATCGAGCTTGGGCTCCTCCAGAATCTCGACGCCGGCGCTGTCCAGATCGGTAAGCAGGTCTTCGAACTCGCGTCCGGAGGGAAATTCTTCGGCCAGCAAGTCGTTGACTTCGTCGTACAAAACGAATCCCTTTTCTTTGCCTACGTCCATGAGGTTTTTCAACCGGCCGTGTTTTTCATCTGTCGCCACTCGCTGCCCCGCTTACCAGCGATCCCCTAGCGGACTCGCGCAACGCCGACTAGTTCTCCGTTCCCCCTGGTAGTGTGCGTCGCAACCTCTGCAATTGTCCCTGAACTCATCCAGTGTACAACATCGGCTTTGGACTCTCGGACCCACTTCCCTCGTTCTGGTAATGGTACTCGGCATAGCTCTTTAGTTACCTCGGAGGGGCGCTTGCGGCGCGAGATCTTTGATCTAATTCCTGAGCCAGCCGCATGGCTTCCTCGAGATCCCCCTGGCGTTCGGCCGCTTTGATCCGGGCGCGCAGAGCGGCCGCTTCGGACCGGGGATTTTGTGACTTGAGGCTGCTCAAACATGCCATAGCCTGTTCGGCGGCCTTCTCCTCCTCTAATGTTTCATCGGCAAAAACGGCCGACGACAATAGGTCCCGGTCGGCCTCGGAAAGCCGCCCTTCCAGGTCCGAAAACCGGAACGGCGCCCCGTCGGAATGCATTGCAAACAGAGCCTGAAACACATTTTTGGACGTGAAGCGGTCTACCGCGCCCAGCCCGCTCAATTCCGGGATCACCTGGGCCCGGGCCATCTCACTGGCCAGCAACGAATTGAGCAGCAGCCGCTCGGTGGCGGGCACTACGGCGCGCCGCGCCGGCGCTGGATGCTCCACCGCGCCCTTACTGAAATGATCGCGCACCAGCTTCTCGTCCACGCCCAGGTAGTCGGCCACGTCGTTCGCGACTGCAAAGCGCTCCAGCCGGTCGGCAATGCTTTGGATCCTCGGCGCCAGGAACCTGAACGCATCCATCCGCCCTTCCACCGTCCGCATATCAAATTTTTGACGTGACCGGTCGGCCAGCCAGTGGAAATACGCCGGGGCTTTTTCCAGGCGCTGGCGATAGGCGTCGGCGCCCGAAGCCTTCACATATTCGTCCGGATCCAGATCCCCGCCCAATTCGAGCACCCGCACCCGCAATCCCTCGTCGAGCAGCATTTGAATGGACCGTTCGGCGGCGTTGGCTCCCGCGGTATCGGGATCGAAATTCACCACGATGCGCTCGGAGTGGCGCTTGATCGCCCGCACCTGGGTGTTGGTCAGCGCCGTGCCGCAGCTGGCGACAACGTTGTGAATGCCGGCCGCATAGACGCCGATCACGTCCATGTAGCCTTCCACCAGCACCGCATAATCCGACTTGCGCACCGCGTCCTTGGCGCGATGCAGGTTGTAAAGCACGTAGCTTTTGCGATAGAGCGCGGTTTCAGGCGAGTTCAGGTACTTCGGCTCGTCGCCCGGGCGCAGCGCGCGGCCACCGAAGCCGATCACTTTGCCCGACTCGTTGTGGATGGGAAACATCAGCCGGCCGCGAAAGCGGTCGAAGTAGCCCGTGCCTTCCTGCCGCTTCATGACGAGTCCGGATTGTTCCAACTGCTCCGGCGCGAACCGCGATTCAAACTGCCGCGCCAACTGCTGGCCGGACGGATCGGAAAGCCCCAGCCCGAATTCGGCGATCTGCTCCGGCGGCACATTGCGGCCGGCCAGATACTGGCGCGCCTGCGCTCCCGCCGGACCGTTCAAGTTGCTTTGGAACACGCGGGCCGCCGTTTCGTGCATCTCCAGCAGCGCGCCGCGCAGCTTGGCGTCCGGGTCCGAATAATCGCGCTTCGGCATGGCGATGCCGTTGCGCTCGGCCACCAGTTTGAGCGCTTCGAAGAAACTGATGCGCTCGATTTCCATGACGAACTTGAACAGGTCGCCGGCCGCGCCGCAGCCGAAGCACCGGTAGAACTGATGCGCGGCATGCACGGAGAACGACGGCCTTTTCTCGGTGTGGAACGGGCACAGTCCTGTGTAATTCGGCGACCCGCCCGACTTTTTCAGGCGCACGTATTCGCCGATGACTTTGACAATGTCGACGGACGATTTTACTTGCTCGGCGAAATCCATGTTCGTTACGAACTGCCGCTACTATCGGGGGAGCTGTTGTTCTTATGAGTAACACACCCCGGTGTCAAGATAAAACGTATGCGTTTCATAGACCGGGAAGAAGTGGCGCGGCGGCTCACCTTCGAAGTGTGCATTCGGGTTGTACGCGAGGCGATGATCGCGTTCTCGAAGGGCGAAACCAGGCAACTACTGCGGTCCATCATTCCGTTGTCCGATGGCCGCCTCTTCGGCGTAATGCCCGGCGCGATGGGCGCGCACGCTCCGTTCGGCGCGAAGCTGATCAGCGTTTTTCACGACAACTTCGCCAAGGGCATTCAATCGCACCAGGGACTGGTGATTTTGTTCGATCCCGAAACGGGCGCGCCGGTTTGCGTGGTCCACGCCGGCGAGATCACGGCCATCCGGACGGCGGCTGCGAGCGCGGTGGCCACCGATGTGTTAGCGCGCAAAGATGCGCGGCGGCTGGCGATCCTGGGCTATGGCGAGCAGGCCGCCACGCATGCGCGTGCCATCGGCAAAGTGCGTGAATTGGAATCGATTGTGGTTTGGGGAAGATCGCGAGAACGCGCTCAAGCATTCGCCGAGAGGATGCAGACCGAACTCGGCGTGCCGGTGTCGAGCGCCGGGAGCGTGGAAGAGGCCGTGCGTGACGTGGATATCGTTTGCACCGTGACTGCCGCCTCCGAGCCAATCCTAAAGGGCGAGTGGGTGCGGCCGGGCACGCATGTCAACGTGGTAGGGTCGGGATTCGCCGGGCCGGCCGAGGTGGACAACACCTTGGTGGTGCGCTCACGCTTCATCGCCGACAGTCTGGAGGGCGTGCTTAGTCAGGGCGCGGAGTTTCTCCGGGCCAAGGCCGCCGGTTTGGTGGGTGACGACCACATCGTGGCCGAGATCGGCCAGGTGCTGGCGGGCGAGGTGAAGGGCCGGCGATCGGCGGACGAGATTACAGTCTACAAATCGCTCGGGCACGTGGTGCAGGATTTGGCGACCGCGTGGGCGTTGTATGAGACGTCTGACTAGAGTCTGGTTTGCGACAATAAAGTCGTGAAACCAACCCTGCTCCTGGCGAGCCTCGCCCTATTTCTAGGCGCCAGCGACTTTCCCAGGCTCAACTATCCGGTACCTCCGAAAAGCAATCAGGTGGACGATTACCACGGCGTCAAGATCGCCGACCCTTATCGTGGGTTGGAGAACGCCGACGCGCCGTCCACCGAAAAATTCGTTGCGCAGGAGAACGAGCTGACGTTCGCATATCTGGCCAAGCTCCCGGGGCGCGAAGCCATCAAAAAGCAGCTCACCGAGCTGTGGAATTACGAAAAATTCGATGGCTTCCACAAAGCGGGCGATCATTATTTTTATTCCCATAATTCGGGCCTCGAAAACCAATCGGTGGTGTACGTAACGAATTCGCTCACAGCGCCGGGGCGCGTGCTCCTCGATCCCAACACCTATCGCAAGGATGGAACGGCGGCGCTCAACGGCGAATCGGAGAGCTGGAACGGGAAGCTGTTCGCCTACGCGGTGGCGCAGGCTGGTTCGGATTGGTCGGAGTGGCGGGTGCGCGACGTGGCCACCGGCAAGGATTCATCCGACCTGATTCAGTGGACCAAGGGCAGCAGTGTTTCCTGGGCCGCCGACGATAGCGGCTTCTACTATGCGCGTTTCCCCGTGCCGCCTCCCGAGAAACTGCTCACCGTGGCGGCGCTGAACGAGAAGGTTTACTTTCACCGGCTGGGCGATCCGCAATCGGCCGACAAGCTGATTTACGAGCGCCCCGATCATCCCAACTGGACCCTCGATCCGGTAGTCATGGAAGGCAGTCCGTATCTGCTGCTTTATATTTATACCGGCGTTCCGGGTACGAACCTGCTCGCCTATCAAGACCTGCGCGCCGCGAATCCGAAGACCGTGATGCTGATTCCATCGGCCGACTATGCCTACGGCCCAATGGCGGTAATTGGTTCTACGTTGTATCTGCAAACCAACGATGGCGCGCCGCGCGGACGCGTGATCGCGATGAATATAGAACATCCGGAGCGCACAAATTGGAAGGAAATTGTTCCCGAGCGCGCCGAGACGCTGGATAGCGCGCAGATCGCGGATGGCAAGCTGCTGTTGTCCTATATGAAGGATGCGCATTCGGCCGCGAAGCTGGTGAGTTTGGATGGCAAGGCGGCCGACGAGATCGCGATGCCGGGAATCGGCACGGCGGAATGGTCGCCCGCGCGGCTGCACGACAAAGAAATGTTCTACGGGTTCGACGGCTTCACCATCGCGCCCAGCATTTATCGCCTGGATTTGAGCACCGGGAAAAGCGCGGCCATCCGGCAAAGTAAGGTTGCCGTGGATCTGTCGCAGTACGAGACGCGGCAGATTTTCTATACCAGCAAGGACGGCACGCGCGTTCCCCTGTTCCTGAGTTCCAAAAAGGGGCTGAAGCTGGACGGGCAGAATCCGACGCTGCTCTACGCTTACGGTGGCTTCGATGTCGCGGAAACGCCGGCCTTCCGGGCCAGAATCGTGGAATGGATGCGGATGGGCGGCATCTACGCGGTGGCCAATATTCGCGGCGGATCCGAATACGGCGAGGCCTGGCACCAGGCGGGGATGCGCGCCAAAAAGCAGAACGTGTTCGACGATTTTATCGCGGCCGCCGAGTGGCTGATCGCGAACAAATATACCTCCACTCCCAAGCTGGCGATTTACGGCGCGAGCAACGGAGGGCTGCTCATCGGCGCGGTGCTGAATCAGCGCCCGGATCTGTTTGGCGCCGCGATGCCGGCCGTCGGCGTGATGGACATGCTGCGGTTCCAGAACTTCGGGTTCGGAACGCAGTGGGTGGGCGAATACGGATCGTCGGCGAACGCGGAGGATTTCAAGGTGCTGCGCGCCTATTCGCCGCTGCACAACATTCGCAAGGCCGTCTATCCGCCTACGCTGATCACCACTTCCGATCACGACGATCGCGTGATGCCGGGGCATAGCTTAAAGTACGCGGCCACGCTGCAGCAGGCGCAGCAGGGTCCGGCGCCCATCCTGATTCGCATCGAAACGCGCGCCGGGCATGGGGCGGGCAAGCCCACCACCAAACAGATCGATGAGTGGGCCGATCGCTACGTGTTCCTGAAGAGCGCGCTGAAGATTGGATCTTAGGGTGGTCGAAAAACCATTTCGCCCCGAAACGCGCGTGGTGCGCCGCAATGGAGCGTCGGCGTTGCGCGGGCACTCGGCGGATATTTGCGTGGTGGGCGCGGGAATTTCGGGCGTCTCCGCGGCAATCGAGGCGGCCCGCCTGGGGCGCCAGGTGATCCTGATCGACGGCTTACCCGCGCTGGGCGGCCAGGCTGTGAATTCCATCATCGGAATGATCGTCGGGCTGTTCGGAAATCCGCCGAAAAGCAAACAACTCACGCACGGGATTGCCGACGACATCATTCGCGACCTGGGCGCCACGGGCGACCTGCACGTGGTCATGGGCGGCGTGTCGTTGAACGCGCTCTACAACGAGGTGGCGCTGGGCCGCTGGGTGGAGCGCAAGGTTCTGGAACTCAACATCACGCCGCTGGTGGGCGCAATTTTGCGGAGCGTGCGGCGCGAAGGGCGCAGGATCGCAGCGCTGGAATTATCCACGCGCTACGGCGACGTGATCATTCGAGCGGATGGATTCGTGGACGCCACCGGCGACGCGGCCGTGGTTTGGCAGGCCGGCCTGGAGTGTCGCGAGCCAGCCGAAGGCGTGATTTACGGATCGCAGATGATCGTCATCGAAAATTTCGACGACGCGCACAAGCCCAGCCGCGCCGAGATGTCGGAGCGGATTCGCGACCGGGGCGCCGACTACGGAATGATCCGGCGCGATGGCTTCGCGATGAGTTTTCCCGGACGCGCCACTGCCGTGGTGAACATGACGCACATCGAGAATCCGATGGATCCGTTCGGCGCGTCGAAGACCGGACTGGAAGGCAAGGAGCAAGCCGACCGGACGATGACGTTTCTGCGCTCCGAATTTCCTGCGGCGTTCGGACAGGCGCGCGTGCGTTCCTATGGCCTGCCCGGCATCCGGCAGACGCGCTGGATTGTCGGGCGCCATCATCTGACCGTGGATGAGGTGCGGGCGGGCGTGAAGTTTCTCGACAGCGTCGCCCGGACGGCGTGGCCGCTGGAGCAGCATCACAACGCCGAGGGATATGTGTGGGAGCCGTTCGATGCCGACCACGTCCATTACGTGCCGCTCGGAAGCTTGACGCCGCCGGCTGTGGATAATCTGGTGGCCGCGGGGCGCTGCATCGACGGCGACGCGACGGCGCTGTCGAGCGTGCGCGTGATGGGTCCATGCATCGCGATGGGCGCGGCGGCGGCGCACGCCCTGGATCTGGCGGGGAAGGGGAGCGTGCACGAGATCGATCTGGAGGCGCTGCGGAAGCGCCTGGCGGCCAACGTAGACGATTGATGCCCTGTGAGAGAATAGTCTCAGGCGGGGCGCACTACCCTTGGTGACCAACGAACAGCTTTATATCATAGTCGGCGTTCCGATGCTGTTTAACGCCACGTTGATCGGGCTCGTCATCGCCTACATCAACGCCAAAATCGGCAAAGTCGAGGCGAAAATGGACGCCCGCTTCGACGGTGTTAACACGCGCTTCGACGGTGTTAACAATCGTTTTGACGACATGCGCGACCTGTGGCGCGCCGAACTCCGGCGGGTGGAAGAAGTGCTCGATGCACGGCTCAAGCACATCGAAGAGCGCGGCTGATCGCGCCTAAACATGCTCCTGGCGGACGACGAAAAGGCCATGCTGGATGGCGTCGGCGGTGTCGCCAAGCAAAAGGCGATGGAATTGTTGTTTCGCTATGCCTTGGCATTAGGGGCTGAGCGGTTTGTCGACACCCGGAACATCGCGGGCGTTCCTGGATCCTCGACGCTATTTCTGCAAAAATATTTCGAAGAACATTCGGGCAACGGCAGTTTCGAAGCGGTGTTTTCCCTCTACGATCTGGATGCCGGCGAAGTAATGGCCGTGCCGCCGGCCAGCGGAAATTGTTGCCACTTACAAGGCGGCATGGATCTCGAACATTGGACCGATCTGGGGATGAGCCGCGAAGCGATGCGGCACCAGCGCGAAGATGAAGCGGAGCTGGCGCGGCATGGCGTCCGGATCATGAAAACGTGCACGCCGTATCTGGCGGGCAACCTGCCGGTGAAAGGCGAGCACTGCGCGTGGATGGAGTCGTCGGCCGTGGTCTACTGCAATTCGGTGATCGGCGCGCGCACCAATACGGAGGGCCGCGAGAGTACCAGCGCCGCGATGCTCACGGGCAAAATTCCCGACTGGGGCTTTCATCGCGATGACTATCGACGCGCCACCCACCTGATCGAAATCCAGACGCCCGTTGAGAGCGTGATGGATTGGGGCATGCTTGGTTATTTCATCGGTGAAGTAGTAGAGGAGAACATTCCGGTTTTAACGGGCGCGATCCGCCAGGCCGATCCGCTGCGTCACAAACATTTCGGCGCTGCCGCGGCCTCATCGGGCGGCATAGAGATGTACCATATCGTCGGCGTGACGCCGGAAGCGGGGAGTTTGGAGATGGCGCTCGGAGGCCGCAGGCCAATGACCACCATTCAGTACGGCGCAGAGGAGCGCCGGCGCGTCTATGAGACCCTGAACGCGAATGGTCGCGACCCGAACGTCGATTATGTAATGCTGGGCTGCCCGCATGCATCCATCGACCAGTTTCGCGACGTCGCGCGCTTGCTCCAGGGCAAAAAGATCAAAACGCACCTGTGGATGTTCACGTCGCGTGCCGTGAAGACGGTGGCCGATATGAGCGGATTCACCAAAACGATTGAAGACGCCGGAGGCCTGGTGATGACCGACACCTGCTCTGCCATCGCCCGTGCGGTGCCGAAAGGCACAAAGGTCGTCGCGCTCGATTCGGCCAAGCAAACTCACTACCTCCCCGCCATGGTGGACGTAGGCGCGTGGTTCGGCACAACCGAAGATTGCATCCACGCCGCGCTCACCGGACGCTGGGCTGGAGAACTGCGATGATTGTGCTGCACGGACGCGGCATTGTGGGCGGTTGCGCGGAAGGCGAGGCGCTGGTGACGCGCGAGACGATCTCGGGCTGGGGCGGCATCGATCCCATGACGGGCACCGTCATTGAGACGCGCCACGAATTGCGCGGAAAAAGCTTCAAAGACAAGGTGCTCGTTTTTCCCGGAGCCAAGGGATCGTCAGGCTGGTCGAACGCGTTTCACATGACGCGCCTGACTAAGGCCGCCCCGCTCGCGATGGTGTTCAACCAGATGACCACCAAGATCGCGCTCGGCGCGGTGGTGACGCGCGTGCCGGCGGTGACGGAGCTCGATCAAGATCCGCTAAGCGTGATCGAGACCGGCGATTGGGTGAAGGTGGATGGCGACCGAGGCATCGTGGAAGTGATCAAGCGCTAGCTTATTTCGCCGGCAGGTGGGCCAGATCCTGCTCGCTTTCCGGACAGAACGTTTCCAGCAGCTCGGTGTCGGGAATCAAATCCAGGTTGAACCGCACGGTAACGGGCTGAGTGAAGGTCTTCGGATCCTCGAGCCGTACTTCCATTTCCATATGTCCGAAGTCGCGGCGATGAAAGCGTTCCCTGACGCGCAGCGCATCGCTGTGAATATGGCCGAACGCGTCCAGCCAGGCCTTATCGTTGAATCCGGCGCTGTCCACCACCAGCCAGTCGCCCTCCCATTTGCCCACCGAATAGCCGAGCCACGCCGGTTGCGGATCCACTGGAAGCTTTCGTCCATCGGTGAAGATCTGGCGGAAGGTGGTGTCGGCTTCGTACAGCAGAACAACTTCGCGCGGCGTCTGAATCAACTTGAACGGAATGGGCAGCAGGTTCGCTGCAGGCACGCCGGCCGGCAAACAACGCGAGGTCTGGAAATCTTTCCCGAACGATTCGAGGTGCTGGCGATAAGCCTCGGCGCCGCCGGCAATAGCGGCGCGTCCTCGGGCTTGAAATCGGCCAGGATGTTGACGAAGTACTTGGACGGGATTCCTTCACCCAAAGCGCTGACGCCGCCGGGAAGCATTCGCATCAGTTCTTCGATGGGGGTGCTCTCGGCCAGCCAGATGCCGGTCAGGTCGGGCTTTCCGTCGGAGGCGCGCGGCGCGGGTGCCGCAAGGTTCGGTTTGCCATCGGGAGTGCGCGGCGTTCCAGGTAGCGGCTGATGCAGCCATTGCGCGTGAGCGCAGAGCGGCACTCCCGTAAGAATAAGAAGGATCCAGAACCTCTGGTTTTGCATGAGGCGTCTCCAAGGCCGGTTGCGGCTGTGGATTATGATACGCCAGTGCGGACTGGTGGAACGAAGCCGCCCAAGCGAGCTCTTCAAGTCGGAAATCGGACAACTGAATTAGAGGTGATAAATTGATTAGGTGAGAACGCCCGAGGAACAGGAGAAATTCCTTAAGGAAGGGCGTTTTCATCTCGAAGCCGAACAGCAACATTCCACCTGGCTTAAGTGGCTTAAGTGGCTTTTCTTTGCTCTGTGTCTAGGAAAATTGTTGCCGCCCTATTCCTGCTGATGTCCCTTGCCAATCTACGGCAGCATGAAAATATAAATCGCGCTGCGGGCTTGAGCGATCGCGGCATTGTGGAACTGATCAAAAAAAGTCGCTAATGGAGAAACATTGCTCCACACGCCGAACTCAATAGCACGCCGAGACAACCCATGATGATCAATCCCGTTACGCGATTGGGATAACCCTGCGACCTTTCGCGCCAAATGAGCGGCCCTATTGCAATCCATTGAGTGACGCCCCAGCTTGCAAACAGAAAGCTGGCCAGCTTCCCCTGAAAGCTAGCGGCCAGCACGAAACCGAAAATCCCGAAGATCAACTGCCAGGCACACCCCATGAGACACCCATAAATTACCTTATCGTTGGGTGGACGCGGCGCAAGATCTGCTGACGGTGGAATACTCAACGGTCACGCTCTACTTCTTCTCAATCTGAGTTAGGGCGATGTTCCCCGGCTCCCAATATCGCTCGCGTTCATGCCGGATCGGTTGAAGAACGGTCCGCTCCAAGTCGTCCCGATAGAAAAGATTGTAAGTATCAAACGGGATAATGCGCTGGCCGTCCGGATGGGCGATATGGACGCAGGTTTTCTTCACGCTTCGTACGTCAAATCCCCAGGCGTCGATAAATTGCATGATGATGACGCGGAACACACTGCTGTAATCGATGTCCAGTGGCGTCATCACCTGCGGGAGGCAGCATAGCAGATCGCGCAAAGTTCCCGCGCTGGAACGCGGCGAGTGGTTTGTGGAGAACAGCTTGAAAATCTGACCCTGCAGCGTCTCGTCTGTTTCGTAAACGATGGTGTTCTGTCCGCCTTCTATCAAAACCTTCGGATCGATCATTCCAGTCAGGGGAACCACCTTCCCACTGGACTTCAGTGCATAGGCCATTGCGAGCGAATCCGGGTGGCACGGTACGGGAATGATATCTTCCGGCCTAAAGAGCTTCGTTTGCTCGAGAATCTTCCGGCGCACCTCGGTCAAGGTCAGCCGATCCCTGGCTGGGTCGAACTGCTCGTGGCGGCCAGCGGCTTGCACCGGCTGCAATACTACGCCACGCGCACAAGGTTGCTCGACTGCCCATTCGATAATCCGGCCTATTTCGCCGTCGTTCAGCCCGCGCTTGAGCGTAACTACCAGGGACGTAGATACGCCCAATCTGTTGAGTTTCTCAATGGCCTGCAGGCGGATGCTGGTCAGATCGGCGCCTCTCAGTTCCTTGAGCGCGGCCGACTCAAACGAATCGAACTGCAGATAGATCTCGAAGCCCGGCATGTAGCTGGCCAGACGCCGGGCGAAAGCATCGTCGCGCGCAATACGGATGCCGTTCGTGTTCACCATCAAATGCTGGAAGGGGCGTTCTTTTGCCAGATCCAGAATGCGAAAAAAGTCCGGATGCAATGTGGGCTCGCCGCCTGAGATCTGGACCACGTCGGGTTGCCCTTCGTTGCCAACGATGGCGTCCAGCATTCGCTCCACTTGCTCGACGGAGCGATAGAGTGGACGAGACGGGCCGCTGGAGGCATAGCAGATCGGGCACTCCAAATTGCAGTGATCGGTAATCTCCACCAGCGTGAGACAGGAGTGTTGCTCGTGATCCGAGCACAGGCCGCAGTCATAGGGACAGTCCCAGCGAACCGGCATGTTGTAGTGCGTCGGCATCTCGGGCGGCTTCAGAAATACTTCGCGGCATCGGCGGTAGTAATCGATATCGTCCGCCATCAATACACGTTCGGGCCCATGCACGGGGCACCGCTTTAATAAGTAAACATTTCCGCTCTCGAAGACTATCTTGCCCTCGGCGCGCCGATAGCAGGTAGAACAAATCGAGATAGCGGTGTCGTAAAAGAAATAGGGACGGATCCGGTCAGCCGGCAACCAGGGCCTCCTTCTGCTTCAGTGCGCTGGCCGCCATCCGCCATAGATCGCGCGCATACCAAAGCACTGCTATCGCGCACGCCCACTGCAGTGCCGTGAGGCCTCCCATGCGGACACCGGGTTTCAAAAAATCCACGAACAAACGCCACGAGTAGTAATACAGCGCAAAGATGCGGAAGCGGTCTCCTTCGGCGAAGCGGGGCGCGTGTATGCGGGACAAAAGAATCGCCAGAGCCACCATCGCGGCTACTTCATAGAGTTGCACTGGATGGCGCCGGACGCCATCGCCTAGATCAATGCCCCAAGGCAAGGACGTGGCGCTCCCGTAAGTATCATCTTGCTTACCAGCCAGGAAACAGCCGATACGGCCGATTGCGATACCAATTGCGAGCGGAAACGCAAAGAGGTCGCCCGTCCGGCGGCGTATTCCGGTACGCCACTTTGTAAACTCAACGGCGAGCGTTCCTCCCAGCAGGGCGCCGACGATGGTTTTGCCAGTCAGCAGGTATTCAACGTTCCTCCACTCATGCGCTGTCCGAAGGGGATTCTCCAACCAGAAAAGAACCTTCGCTCCGATTGCCGCTCCAACCACAGCCGCGACGATAATATTCCAGCGCGTCTCAGTTTCCAGAAAATCACCGGTTTGTTGGCGCTCCCGCACATATATTCGGAAAGCCACAATATAGGCCAGTGATTCGAAGACAAAATGCCAACGCACCTCTGCTATTATCCACCACTGTTGCTCGCGATCGGGTTTACGGCAGCGTGAAAACATAAATCGCGTTGTGCCCCCGCGGCACCTTAAACTCAGGCGTGACGCCGGCGAAGTTGGTATCGCCCAACAATCCAGGAACAGCCAGATTATCGCCCGTCATTACGCAAATGTACTGCTTGCCTTTCACCGCGTAGCTGATAGTGCTCACTGAAATCGGACCGCCGACAATCTGCTCCCACAAAATCTTGCCGTTGTCGGCATCGAACGCGCGCAGCCGCCGATTCAGGTCGCCCCAAAACACCAAATCCCCTGCGGTTGCGAGCGCGGCTCCCGTGCTGGTGGCATGCGTGCCAGTGCTGAAACGCTGGATCTCACCAGTGGACATGTTGATCTTGGCCAATCCCACCCGAGCATCCGGATCGGAACCTGGCCGCGGTACGCCAAAACGTTTTTCGCGAGCCTCAGGTTGGCCGGGCGTCCCGGCGGGAACGGCCGACGTCATGTCGAGGCAAGTATCCAAGTAAGGAACGTACAGCGAGTTCTTCTCGGGATAATAGGCCGTCGGCCAATAGCTGCGCGTATTCAGGTAGCAGATCACGTGGTGATCGCCGGGATGCTTCAGCACCATATCCCAATTGATGTAGGTCTTGCCGGTCTTCACATCGATCTTCGAAAGAATGAAATTCGGCGTGTCAAACGGAAATGGCAGCGCCCAAAGAAATTGCCCCGTGCCGCGATCCAGCGCCCACAGCCCGCCGCCTTCGCCTACGTTCACCGAGATGTCGTGTACCTGCCCGCGAGGGATGTCGGGATTGATCCACTTCACAAACTTCGGATCCGGACTCACGGCGGTTCTGATCAGCGTGCGCTCTTCGTTGATGTCCATGTCCCAATCGTCGCCGGGCAGATGCTGGTAATACCAAACCAGCTTGCCGGTATCGGGATTGAGCGCGATGGTGGAGTTGCTGTAAAGATCGGCCGGAGCGGAGCGAGCCGTACCATCGGCGTTGCCCGCGTGGCGATCGGCGCGCGTGTTCGGAGTGGGATTCGCGACGCCCCAGTAGAGCAGGTTGCGCACCGGATCGTAGGAGCCGGGCAGCGCCCACGTGGATGCGACGCGTTTATCGACGGGCGCCCCGTTCCAGGAATCGCCGGCCGGATCTTTGTCGTCTTGCGTGGTGTAGAAGCGCCAGACTTCTTTGCCCGTCAGCGCATCGTGCGCGGCGATGTAACAGTTCGCGCGCAGCCCGCCGACACAAGTTCCGGCCGTGATCACTTTGCCATTGATCACGATGGGGCCGGAAGTGTGGCCGCGCTCATCCGCTTTGGTTTGCCAGCGAAGCTCACCGGTGCGTGCGTCCAGGCCGATCACATAACTGTCGGGCGAAGTGTATAAGATGACGTCCTGATAAATCGCCAGCGACTTCGGTCGCGCCATCAAGGCCACGCCCGAGGGAACTTTGCGTTTGTACTCCCAGATCAAATCGCCGGTGGCGCCGTCCAGCGCCTGGATCACCGCGCCGGGATTGATGACATACATCACGCCGTCATGCACCAGCGGAATGCTCTCGGTTTGGCCCGGCGTCATGCCACGTGACCACGCCAGCCGCAGCGTGGCGACGTTGTTCTTGTTAATCTCCTTCAACGGGCTGAAGCGCTGCGCGTCATAAGTGCGGCTAAACATCAGCCAATCGCCCGGAGCCGGATTGAGAAGCATCTCGGGCGTGACGGGCACGAAGTTCTTCACCACCTGCGCGTGCGCGGATGTCACGCTGAATAGAACCAGCACTGCTCCAATTGTCGATCGCATTGTTCCCCAATCAGCTTACTACCGACGGCGCTGTAGTAACCTTCTTCCATGACCTGGCGGGCGACGTGGGGGTTGTTAGCGGTGACGGCCCTGCTGCACGGGCGCGCAACGGTGTATGCGCAACCAACGGCAAGTACCGCAATGCGGCCAAGACCGGTTTCGATCCCTTTTGTCGGGTGCCCATCATTTGGCCAAATCGCTGCTCGCGCGGCTTCGCCGGTTACTCGACGCCGGCGATTCGGCAACCAGAGCCTGATCAACGACTCGTTGCGGGATCACAGGGGGCGTTCCCGAGAGCCTTTGTGCGGATAGCATTCAACCAGCACGTGTACAATTGTGCACCGAGCGAGATGGGTAATCGCGCGGAAGGGCTGGTCGGGTGTCCCCCGCACCTTATTGGGCAGGTTTGCTTGGCAGCTCAAACACCCACAATTCCGCGCCGCCGCCCGGCGGGTTCTTAATCTCAGGCACCAGCGGAGGCCAGGTAGCGGCCTGCGCGCCGCCATTGCCAACCACCATGGCGACGTACTGCTTGCCGTTGACGTTATAGGTGATCGGACACGAACTCGGCACATCGTTCAACCGGGTTTCCCACAGGACCTTGCCAGTGGATTCGTCGTAAGCGCGCAGGTAGCGGTCGAGCGACCCTGCGAATACGATGCCGCCCGCAGTGGCCAGAGCGCCCGTGGTTTGCGGCGCCCGCTGCCGATCGGTCCAAACCGGTTTGCGCGTTTCCACATTGATGGCTTCAAAGCGGCCGTACTTGCCATCGCTATCCAGGCGCGGCCGGATGGTAAAACGAACGCCCGAAGAAAGGCCGCCCCGCTCGCCCGGAGCCACCGGAATCAGATCCATGCAGGACTCCACCAACGGTACATACAGGATCTTAGTCTCCGGATTCAACGACCCTGGAATCCAGCTCTTGGCGCCGCCCGCGTGCGGGCACACAGTTTTCGTCTCTCCATCGCCAATAACAACTTTGTGATTAATTGTTTTGGCGCCGGTGACGGGATCCACCGACTCGATCACGTTTTGCACGCCCAGGTCCATGGAGAAATAGTATTTGCCCGTGGCCGCGTCCAACACATCGTAGTAGGCTTCCTTGCCTGCGGTCAGCACCACGCGCTTGATCTCGCCGTGAATCGGCAGGTTCACCAACTGGCGCTCGAAGGCCCAGTCCAGGTCCCACTGATCGTTGGCGACGTGCTGGTAATGCCAGACCAGTTTGCCGGTGTCGGGATCGAAAGCCAGCGTGGTGTCGGTGTACAGGCCATCGTTGGTGATGCCGGGTTCTTTCGATGGATGCACCAGCGGACCGGTATCGTAGGTTTGTGCCGCGCCGAAGTAAACCAGGTTCAACGTAGGATCATAGCTGCCGGGGGTCCACACCGATGCGCCATTGCGCTTCTCGAGTGGAAGTCCGTTCCAACTATTGCCTCCGGGTTCGCCGGGACGCGCGATGGTGTAGAAGCGCCAGGCTTCCTTGCCCGTCGAGGCATCCAGCGCGACGATCATGTTGCCGCCCGGCGCCTGGCCCACCGTTCCCACCATCACCTTGCCCTTGGCCACCAGCGGACCACCGGTCATCATGACGCGTGGATTCTCATCGCGATTCACTACCTCGTGGTCCCACGCCACTTCTCCGGTTTTCATGTCCAGCGCGACCACGTGCAGGTCCGACGTCTCAAACAGGATGTGATTGCCATAGATGGCGATGTCGCGCTTGACCAGATTCAAAAACCCCTGTTTCGGTTTGGGCAGTTCGCGCGAATATTGCCACAGCAGGTCGCCCGTCACCGCATCCAGCGCCTGAACATGATCGCCGGAGCTATGTACGAAGATGACGCCGTCGTGAACCAGCGGCGTGTTTTCGTTGGCGCCTGGAAATAGCGACCAGCTCCAGGCCGAGCGCAACTGGCCGACGTTCGATTTGTTGATTTGCTTGAGCGGGCTGAAGCCCTGGTCGTCGTAAGTGCGCCGCCAGGTGAGCCACTCGCCCGCTGGAGGATTGTCCAGAAGCGCGTCGGTAACGGGAGTAAGTTTGTCGATCGGAATTGGCTTCGCCGGCGCGGGAATCAAGCTGGCATAGGGCGACAGGCCGCCGCCCGGGCCGCTCGCGCCCGGTGCCCTGGGCCTGCCGTTCGCGCTGCTGGGAGCTGCGCCGGGAAGGTTCTTGGCGTCCAACGGGACGGCGTTCGATCGCAAAACGAACGCCGCGATCTGAGCATAGGTCGCATCGCCCAGCGCGCCTGCATTGCTCGGAGGCATCTTCGTGCTGATGTAGTTGTACAGCTCGCCGACGCTCTTGCCGCCCCACTGCGCGGTGAAGGCCGTGCCCTTGAGCGGTGGCGCGAATTCACCGTCGTCCAGACTCGCGCCATGGCATCCGGCGCAATTTTGTGCGTAAGCGGATTGGCCCTCGGTGGCCTGGGCGGCGGTAAAGGTCACCGGATTCTGGGCGTAGCCAAGCAGCGCGATGGCGAACATCGCGGCGGGGATGAAGACGGGCTTACTCAATAGCATTAGGCTCCTCGTACTAGCGAAGTGCCTAGTTTATAACCCCGCGGGTGCCCCGATCAACATTTTGCATACAAGAGGCTTGTAACGGAATTGCAATCTAATGTATATTCAGCTGTAACGAAATTCCTCCGGACGTGTTGATGACAAGGTTGAGGCTAACCTGGGCGTTCGCGATCCTGACGCTCCCGCTAGGAGCGCAGCCGCAGGCCCCCGCGTTCACCGTCTCAGCGGATTTGCTCCGTTATCCGCTTTCCGGCAAGGCCCTGCACATGCTGCAAAACGCTATGCAGAAGTCGGAGGCAGGCCATCACGCCGATGCCATTCAACAATTACAGAAAACGCTCGTCAAGTGCCCCGGCGCCGCGGCGTACGTGTACAGTTTGCTCGGTGGGGAGTATTTGAAAACGGGCCAAATCCCGGAAGCCATCGACGCGCTGGAGCGTGCGGTGACGTTTTTGCCGCACGACGCATCGAACCATGCGAACCTGGGCCTGGCTTTGGCGTGCAAAGGGCAATACAGCCGCGCCGAACCGGAGCTGAAGCGGGCGCTCGACCTGGATCCCAACAACACCGTCGCCAGCCGGTTACTCACCAGGCTCGCGCTCGACAACATCGCACGGAAATAAGACCTGGACCGGGTTCGAGGCCGGCGCTGCTAGACGCGCCGCTTGGATTCGATCGCCAGAGCGCCGCTACAAGCCAGGAACCGGCCTATCCCGATCTAGTCGCCAAGGAGCGAAAATTGAGGCATCACCGTTAACGCGGCCCATACCGGCCCGTCACGCTGGCGGCGCGGATGTGGGCGCGCGGGCTATTTCACCGATGGCGTCGATTTTGGAGAAGTGCTCTTGTCATAGAGATCGATTACGTCCTTGGTGATGTCAGTGTCGGCTGACGCGTAAAGCACTGGACCCGCGCTGGTGCTCACGTCCACCACCATGCTGTATCTATTGTCGTGCGCATAGCGTTGGACCACCGCTAGTATTTTGGCGCCAAGCTCCTGAAGGATCTTCTGTTCGTCAGCTTCGAGGTCGGCCTGTGCGTCTTCCATTTCCCGCTGGACGGTTTTCTTCCGGGCGGAAATACTGGCATAAAGCGCGTTCTTTGCCGCCTCGCTCAGCGTATTTGCACCCTTGCTAAGCTGATCCTGCAGCGCAAGGATGTCGTTTTGCTTTTGCTCGAATTCCTTGCTTTTCCCGGCCCGTTTCGTGTTCAGGTCAGAGATTGCCTTGTGTCCGTCTTGCGTGCCGGCCAAGGCGGCATTCATGTTGATTGTCGCGAGCTTGACTTGGGCCTGGCAGGCCAGAGTCGCCGCCAGGAGGACTATTCCAGTGCGTATCTTTCTCATTGGTGGATTGGCTCCGTTTCGCAGTTAGAGAGCAGGAACGCTGCCACTCCAAAATGGTTGACGCTCCAACCTGGGAGTCCCGGTTGGATGAGGCAGGATTGACACGGGTGGGCGGCCGCAGCTACAGCTCTCAGCGCTCCGGTTCAGGCGTTAGCAAAAACTGAGCCGGCCTTACGGCATTTGGGGGCTCGCGCTGGCCAGCATCCTCGCCGTCCAATCGGCGTGCGGGAAACCGCAAGTGGAAAGAGCCTTCAGTTCGCGGTCGACGTTATATTCCACACGCCGGATTGTTGGGGTGGAATCGTGCAGCAAGAGATATGACGCGCGTTGATCTCCGTCGTAGGAAAGGCTGACGCTTCCGGTATTCACGATCGTCAGGTTGGGTAGGCTTCGAACGTAGGACCGATGAATGTGCGCGTAGACCGCGATCGGTTTTCCGAGCGGCGAGTAAACGGTTTCCAACTCGGCGTCGCTCGCTTCGGGCGTGGGCGCGCGCCACGTACTCTCAGGGCTGGCATGCACCAGCGCCATCTCTCCGTACACTTGAATCCGCGGCAGCGCTCGCAGCCAGGCCAGCCGCTCTGCGCCCAGCGCTTCAGAAGTTGCCATCGCCATTTCTTCAATCGCGGTCCAAAGCGGCTGCAATTCGGGAAGCTGGCTGGCGAAAGCCGTGAGCGATCCGGGATCGAATAGCATTTCATCGGTATTTCCCAGCACGCCTGGCCATCCGAGATCGCGGATCCGGTCCACAACCTCCGCCGGACTTGCTCCTCCGTGAGGCAGATCGCCGCCATGCAGGATTAAATCGGGAGACATGTCGCGCAGATCCGCCAGCACTGCTTCAAAGGCCGTCCGGTTGCCGTGAATGTCGGATACGATGGCGATGCGCATCGCGCGCGACTTTGCCCTATTGCACGGACACCTGAACGGCGGCGCTGGTCTGGCCCGCCACCGAAACCGTGACGGCGACGTTGCTGCCCGTGGCAATGCCGGATGGTACAGTCCCCGTCACCTGGTAAAGTCCAGCATATCCGGGTACCAATCCGGCGAATGTCACCGGCATGTTCTGCCCGCCAATCGAAACCGTTACCGCATTCACGGTGCTGATCGGCGTGGTGGGCGCAGCCGCGCCGGCATTGAGCGACTGGCTGATCGCGCCCAATCCGGTGCAATAGATGACCAGGCTCTCACCGGCAGTCAACGGCGTTGTAGGCGCGGCCGAAGCAGGTGGCGTGCCAGCCGCTAGCAGGTTCCACAACGTCTGGGCAACCGTGGCGCTAGTGCTGGTGCTGATTTCGAGAATGCTGGGTTGCGCGGCGCCAACCGTCACCGAAACCGGCCCTGATATCGAGCCATTTCGGCTCACGATCAGATCGTATTGGGCGTTGGGCGTCAGATTGTACGGCACGGCGGCTAGTATTGTTCCGCTGCTCGCGTAGATCAGCGGCAAGGTGGCGTTCGCAAAGAACACCGACGTCCCCGCCAATTCCGTATTGAGCGGGAATTGAGTGGCGGAAATCGGAGCGGCAGCAAAATACTGGCCGGAAATAGTCATCAGATCTCCGGGAGCGATGAGAACCGAACCGCCCGGCTGAGCGCCGCTGGTAACGCCGCCGGAGTTGATGGACGGAACGTTCGCGTTCGCCGCCAGCTTGCCCGTGAACACCGCCGAGCCCTGTAGCGACGGCGTGCTCATTTGCGCATTGGCGGTGATTACGATTTGCCCCGCCTCAATGTTATGGCCCAGCCAAATGGCCTGCCATAGCCCATTGTTCAGCGACACCAGCGACAGCCGCGGATCGCCATTGGAGAAATCCGTGGTGAGCTGCCCGGTGGTCATCGGATTTCCGCAGTCGTCCACCGATTGCACTTCAATCGGCAAGGGCCAACTCGCCGGGACAACGAAACCCTGGGTGAGTGAAGTAAACAGAGGGATCAGTTGCGTAGGCGTGCAACTCGCCGCTGTTGCATGGCGGTTCGACCCCGCCGGCGCGGGAACCGAGGGCACCACGATAAAGACGACGTTCACCGTCAGCGCCGTAGTGCCGGCTTGCAACGCCACCGATCCGTGGTAGACGCCAATCGCGAGCGTTCCGGTCTGGGGCTGGACGGTGATGGTTTGCGCGCCCCCGGCCCCGATGCTCCCGTTGTCCGGCGCAACAACCAACCAGGAGCCGCCACTCGCGGTTGTCACTTTCGCCGCCAGTGGCACCGCCGAAGCGTTCAGATTCGTGATCTGGAAAGTCTGCGAACTCGGGCTGTCACCGCCGGCCGGAGCGGTGAAGATCAATCCCGATGGCGCTACCGTCGCTCCGGCGGACGATGGTTGCGGCGCGAGCACATCCAGGACCACCTCAAACTGTTGGGGCGAATTTGCGGCCGTTGTCGAAGACACCACGATAATTCCGTAGTACACGCCGGCGGCAAGCCCGGCCGGATTAGCGGCTACGGTCACCGAGCCGAAGCTGGTGGAGGACGAACTGCCGCTGGCCGGCGAGATGGAAAGCCAGTTCCCGCCGGAAATCGTGCTAGCTTGCGCGGTCCAACTGAACGATCCCGTTCCGGTGTTGAGCACGCTGAAACTCTGGGCCGGCGTCACGCCTCCGCCCGCGATGGCCATGAAGGTTAATCCGCCCTGCGAAAGCGCCATGGTCTGAGGAGTGGGAGAAACGGTCACCGTGATGGGGATGGTCACGAACTGAAGATTCGTTCCCAGGATCAGCAGCGAAGCCGTGCTGGTTCCCACCGGCAGCTTGGACGGATTGACGGTGATGGTCAGCTTGGCGGGCGAATTGGGCTGCGTTGTGCCTTGCGAGATCGAAGAACTGAGTCCGGCGCTGGCCGGGCCAGTCAATATCACCGAGAAATCGATCTGGCCGCTTCCGGCGTTCAGCACTTGCAGCAATTGGCTCTGCGGCGCGGCTCCGCTGGTGGTGGAAAAAGTCAGCGCGGGAGTGTCGGAGGTCAATTTGGGATCGTCCGCGGGATTTACCTGGAAAGTGACATGGACCGTCGTCAACACCGTGGTGAGCCCGGGCGATGCAAAACTGACGTTGCCCTGATAAGTTCCAGGAGCAAGTCCTGCCGGATTTGAGGATACTGAAATGCTCCCCGGTGTATGGGTGATCGTGGAGGGAACGGAAAGCCACGGGCTATCCGAGCTGGCTACCAATTCGAGGCCAGCCAGGCTAGCGGCGAGAGTGATGGGCTGCGGCGCGGCGCTTACGCCGTCGCTGGTTCCCAAGAAAGACAGGCTGGTGGGCGTGGCCGTCGCGGTTTGGGCGGTGGTGAGCACCTCGCGAACGCGGTTGTTGTTGAAATCCGAGATGTAGAGATTACCGCTCGAATCGGCCGCCAGCCCCTGCGCATCGCCGAAGGTGGCTTCGAGCGCCGGGCCGCCATCACCGCCGAAACCGAGCTGTCCATTTCCGGCAGCTAACGAAATGGTTCCGCTGGAGGAGATCTCGCGCACGCTGGTTCCTCCGGTTTCGATCACAAAGATGTTGCCGGTTGAATCCACGGTTACGGCAAACGGTTCGAACAAGCCGGCCGCCGTGGCCGACCCACCATTACCGGAAGAGGCGTTGGTCCCGTTCCCCGCAATCGTCGTAATCACGCCGTTGGGCGTCACCCTGCGGAGGCGGTTGTTCCCGACATCCGCAATGATGAGATCCCCCGCCGGGTCGAAAGCGATGCCTTGAGGAAAATGCAGCATGGCCTGGTTGGCTGGTCCACCATCGCCGGAGAAGCCCGCTGTTCCCGTTCCGGCGAAGGTGGTGATAATGCCGGTACTGGCTGCCACCATCCGGATGCGGTTGTTGTCGGGATCGGAGATATACAAGTTGCCATTTTGATCCAGCGCCAGCCCCTGCGGATCCACCAACCCCGAACTGGTGGCCGGAATGTTGTCGCCTCCGTACTGAGCGTTGCCAATCTGCCCCGCGTACACGTTCAAGTTGCCGTCCGGCGTGATGATGTAGACCACACGCGCGTAGTCGGAGTCGGAAATATAGATATTGCCTTTCGTATCCGCCACCGCCTGCCTCGGAGCCCCCAGCAAGCTCTGGGTCGCTGGTGCGCCGAACGCGCCCAGGTACCCCTGTCCGTAACCTTGGATGCCATCTCCGGCGATGGTCTGGATGGTCCCGTCTGAATTGATGCGCTTCACCGTATAATCTTCGGGGTCGGCGATCAGCAGCTGTCCGGATGGATCGAACGACAGAAAATTTGGACCCGACAGCGACGCGTTTGCCGCTGGCGTGCCATCCGGCGTGCTTTCGTACTGTCCGTCGCCGGCTACGGTTTGGATATCTCCATTCGCGGTGACCTCCCGGACGCGAAAATTCCCGATATCTTCGATATAAAGATTTCCATCCCCGCCCACCGTAACGCCCTCGGGAAATCGGAAAGCGGCTTGCAATGCAGGACCGCCGTCTCCGGAAAAGCCGTAAATGGGACTTCCCGCAACCGTGCTCACGATGCCCGCTGTCGAAATTTTTCGAACCACGCCGTTGTTTTCGTCCGCGATATATAAATTACCGGTCGTATCGATGGCGATTCCGAAAGGTCCGGCGAACTGCGCCGTCGCCGCCGGCCCATCCATATACCCATAGGTGCCTGAGCCGGCCACCGTGGTAATAATCCCGTTGGTCGCAATTTTGCGGATTTGACTCGTGTAGTCCTCCACAACGTACAAATTTCCCGAGCTATCCACCGCCAACCCGCCCGCGAAAAGCCCCAGTGAGGCCTTGGTGGCGGGGCCGTTGTTGCCATTATTCGGCGTAGTAGCCACCTGGCCGTTTCCGGCGTAAGTGGAAATGATTCCGTTCGGCGCTACGCGGCGAATGACGTGGTCCACTCCGTCGGTGAAGTACAAGTTACCCGCCGTGTCGATGGCCATTTTGCCGCCGAATTGGATTTGCGCCTGAAGGGCCGGCCCTCCATCGCCCGAATATCCCACGACGCCGGTGCCCGCGTAAGTGGAAATGATGCCCGCCGTGGTCACCCGTCGAATGCGATAGTTCAAAGAATCATAGATGTATAGATTGCCTGCCTGATCGGTGACGGCATCGCTCGGCACTCTTAACGAAGCGCTCCCCGCCGGCCCGCCCTCGCCCGAAAAGCCGGCGATGCCATTGCCTGCCAGGACCGTGAGTGTTCCATCGGAATTCAACCGGCTGATCACGTCATTGGCGCTGTCGGCGAAGATGACATTGCCATTATTGTCCGTGTGAAGCTCTTGAAACCCCGACAGAGGGGCGGTAAGGGCCGGTTTCCCATTGCCGTTGAACGTGTGTGCGGCTCCGGCAAAGGTGGTGATGATACTGTCCTGAGTAAGATCAGCGCACCACAAGGTGCCGCAAATCAAGCAAATCTGGATGACTAAGATTAGGCAGAACTTATGCATGTGAAGGCGGTAACCGCTCCAATTGGGGTTTCCCCAGGTTTTTCACTTGTTCCACTATGGTAGCCCGAAATGCATGCAAGGGAGCGCAAATGTTGCAAACATGGGGTGATGCGGGAGTGACGTGGGCGCGTCGAATAGTACAACAAGTACAAAAGCTCTGTCGTTTCTATAAGAAAGCAGAAACCGCCTCTTGTTCGAAAGCCCGTTCCAGCTTAGTAATAGTTAAGACAAATAAAATCGCACCTTCGATGAGCGATCGCTGAGCAGGCTTTGAGAAAGACAGATTTTGAGCAAAATCGGTCACGCCGGTCTAGCCACCCGGAAAGAACCGCCAGGGGGTGCCTGGCGCAGAAATTTGCTACCGAGGAGAAATTTGCTTCCGAGGAGAACGTGTTTAAGGCGGACATTCTACTTATCCCGGTATCGTGTCCGCGCAAGCAATAGTTCCCGACACTTTTAAAGTGAATTGGTTCTCGTATGCCCACCAGGGGGCCGATCCGACGCGGGAGTAGTAGTGGATAGCGGCCTGAGCACGGGAGAACTGGACTCACGGTTACGGCCCATTCAGTTGGATGCCAGCGGATCCGACATCCGCACGTGCGCCAAAAGCGCCAGCTAACCGCCAGCGTTTCAATAAGATAGGTCCCTTCAGCTGCGGCCACAGTAATTCGAGATACCCCCGTCTAGCAGTTGACTCTTCTCCAGCCATGGCTGGACTTACCGGTACTCGTTGGTACCTCCGTCTGTTCCGATACCAATCGATCGCGGTTATACTTCGTATCGATATGGTATCGCCGGGATTACTGGGGAGGAATCGAATGCGCGTGCTGAGCCGCAAAACAGAATCTGTCTTGAATCGATTAGGGGCGACGCCCTTCATCATTTTTGGATTGACACTCATCGCTCCGGCTTTGTTTGCCAATCCTCTTCCCACCTGCGCTATGGCCTCCCTGTCCACCTACGATGCTGCAAACTACGAATGTACCCTGGGCGATTTCACATTGGAGGACTTTACCTTCAGCGCGACAGGCACGGGCGGCGCTGTGCTGGATACAGATTCTCAAATATTGGTCGATCCCACCGGTAGCACGCCCACCAGTATTTCGGTGCAGTTTTCGACACCCGGCGGATTTATGGTGTCCTCCGGCCAAACTGCGGAGTATGTCGTTCAATACGTGATCGATCCTATGCTGCCGTCGATCACGGCCGCCACCATTGACCTGGGGCCAAACGATCCGGTGACCTTGAGCGGCGGGTTTTGCGGAAACGGCATCATCACCAGCTTCACTCCGGGCGCTGACCCCTTTTGTACGGGTGACGCCTCGTTGGGGATTTATCCCGCTGAATTGCAACTCACCGGGACTGGTCCGGCTGCCTCCTCCGATCCTCACTTATTTCCCCCGTCGGTAGTAAACACTCTGGATACCGAGTTGATCCTGGATCTGGACGGACCAGCGGAAGCCGACTATTTCGGGTCGACGGCAAGCGTTACCTCCGGCGGTCCAGCGGCGGTTCCTGAGCCGTCCACAACATTATGGCTCGCGCCACTGCTTGGACTTATGTGGCTGCGTAGGACGCGGCAAGGCTCCGTGCTACCATCGCGATAGATGACAACACGGCGCGCTCAGCTCGTCGCCTTGCTCATTGCGTTGCTGATCGTTGGCGCCGCGCAATGCATGGCATCCTGCGCCGCTCAAAGCTGTAATTCCGCCGTACCGCCCTGTCATAGGAATTCAGCTCCTCATCACGAAACGTCGCCCGCGTGCACCTACGATTTTCTCGTCCCCGATACACACACGCCCGCGTCCGCGCATATCGCCACCATCGGTCTTCCCGTATCGGCTCTCCCAAGCATGCCCTTGTTCGCCGTAGCCGAAGCCCCGATGGCGCCGGGTTTTTCACCGCCCACTCCATCGCTCTCCAGTCCCAGCGTCTTAAGAATCTGACTTTCAACCGTCCGCGAGGCAAGAAATTTGGCTTGCCGCAGATGAGCGCAGACTAAGACAGATAAAATGCTCGGCTTATCCGTGTTTATCTGTGTTCATCTGTGGCTAATTATTGCGTTGAAGGAGTGTCATGGTTCGAATTCTCGTCTTCATTTCTTTGCTAGCATCTTTGCCAGGAATCGCGCGCGCGCAAAGCTCCATGCCCGGTATGAACATGCCCAGCATGAATATGGTGGATATGAACGCCGCCGGCATGGACATGATGAATTTCTCGTCCGGCACGTCGGTGAATCCGGACGGTTGGCCAATGCCGATGATCATGACCCATTTCGGATCGTGGAACACGATGTTCATGGGAGATGGATTTCTCGTCGACACGCAGCAGTCCGGGCCGCGCGGAGGCGACAAGCTTTATTCCACCAACTGGTTCATGGGCTCGGCGGAGCATCGCGCTGGAGAGAACGGCGCGTTCCAGTTCGATCTCATGCTGAGCCTGGAGCCGGCCACCATCGCCGATCGCCGTTATCCGCTGCTCTTCCAGACCGGCGAGACCGCTTATGGCCAACCCATCGTGGATGGACAGCATCCGCACAATCTCATCATGGGGCTCGGCTTCCACTACATTCGGGAGCTCGGCGGAAGCACCAGGATCGAAGTTTACGTTGCGCCGGTGGGCGATCCCGCACTCGGGCCGGTGGCTTATCCTCATCGCGCATCCGCCGAGGAGTTGCCCGAAGCGCCCCTCTCGCATCACTGGCAGGATTCCACGCACATCTCAGACGACGTGGTCACGCTGGGGCTTGCGTATAAAAAAGTGAAAATCGAAGCCAGCGGCTTCCATGGCGCCGAGCCAGGCGAGAATCGTTGGATCGTTCAGCAGGGCGCCATCGATTCCTGGTCGTCGCGATTGTGGTTTTTCCCCGCCAAAAATTGGGCGGCGCAAGTATCGGTGGGAAGGCTCACCCATCCGGAAGCTCTGGAGCCGGGCGATCAAGTGCGCAGCACGGCGTCCATCGAGTACACCAAACCAATGGGGTTCGAAAGCTGGGCGTCGAGCCTGATCTGGGGACGCAATCACGAGACGGCCACCGGCCGCAACTCGAATTCGTATCTCGCCGAATCGGTTCTGCCGATTCGCCGCAAGAACTTTATCACTGGCCGCGTCGAACTGGTGGATAAAGACGAGCTGTTTGACGACCAGCCGGAGCTTCAACAAAATCTGGATATTTTGTATGGGAGCACGTTTCGAATCGGAGCGTACACCATCGGTTACACGCGCGATGTGGATTTATTTCGTTACGTCGAGACCGGCATCGGCGCAAACTTCACCGCCTATTCGCTGCCCGACTCGATTAAGCCTTACTACGGCGACCGGCCGATGGGAGCCAACGTATATCTCCGCTTCCGGCTGCGCCCGTCGGAGAAATAGTAGTCTATGAATGGAGAAAATCAAATGAACCTGTCCAATATTCGCCTTCCGCTACTGACGCTCGCGGCCTTGCTGCTGTCCCTGGTGGCTTTCGCTCACGACGGTATGGAGCACGTAAAAGGCACGGTGTCCAAGGTGTCCGACCAATCGGTGACTGTCACCACCACGGCGGGCAAAACTGTTGAGGTGCTGCTCGACGCCCAGACCACTTATACGCGCGCTGAAAAACCCATCCAGAAGACCGATCTCAATGTTGGCGATCACGTGCTGATCCACGCGGCGGAGAAGGGAAGTACGCTCACTGCGCACACGGTGGCGGTCGGGGTGTCGGCGTCCAAGAAACCGTAGAACTTTTCCAAAATTCCCCTGTATCTCCTTGACCGCCTTGTTACAATTGAGGATAGATGCATGGGGCGTTACTGGCCATTCACGTTCTCCGATTTACCGCCGATCACCATCACCGCGGCGCTTGACATTGTCATCGTCGCCATTCTCATTTATCAGTTTCTATTGATCATCCGCGGCCGCCGCGCGGTGCACGTTCTGCTCGGCCTGTGCGTACTCGGACTTATTTACGCCGCGGCCGTATGGGCCAACCTGGAGTTGCTGCACACCATTCTCGCGACTCTTTTCCCTTACACCCCCATCGCGCTGATCGTGATGTTTCAAGCCGAGCTGCGGCGCGCGCTAGCGCGGCTGGGCCGCCGGCCGTTCCTGGGCATCAGCCAGCTGGAACGTCGCGAGCTGAGCCAGGAAGTGGTTCTGGCGGTGGGCCGCTTATCGCAGATCAAAGTGGGCGCTTTGATTGTCATCGAACGCAAGATCGGTTTGCGAACCTTCGTAGAAAGCGGCGTGAGTCTGGACGCCCTGGTCTCGCGCGATCTGCTGTGCTCCATTTTTCATCCGGGCGGCACGCTGCACGATGGCGCGGTGATCATCCAGGGCGACCGGATTTCCGCCGCGGCCTGTTTCCTGCCGTTGACGACCAATCCGTTATTGGTAACAGAACTGGGTACGCGTCATCGCGCCGCGCTTGGCATCAGCGAAGAATCCGACTGTATCGCAATTGTCGCTTCTGAGGAGACCGGTAAGGTTTCGGTGGCGACCTTCGGGGAAATCGAGCTCGACGTTCCGCTGGAGCGCGTAGAGCACTTGCTTTCCGAGCGCGATCGGGACCATACGCGGATTGCGGCTTCCGAGACACGCAGTCCTGCGCCGGTGCATCAGTCCACACTGGATCGTTGAGTGCCATGATCCAGCTCTTCACGCGGAACCTGGGTTGGAAGCTTCTCTCGCTCGCGATCGCCATAGTCTTGTGGGTGGCCGTGGCGCGCGAACCGGAAGTGGCCACTTCGCTATCGGCTCCGGTGGACTTCAAGAATATGCGGGACGACCTGGACATTGAGGGCAACCTGCCAGACCGCGTGCGTCTGGAGGTCCGCGGTCCTTCCGGCAGCCTCACGCGCGATAATCTTTCAGCGGTGGCCGTGGTCCTGGACCTGTCCGACGCGCATGCCGGCGAGCGAACTTACAGCATCCGCGGACGGAATCTCAATCTGCCCGCGGGAGTGGTCTTTTATCGCGCGGTTCCCTCGCAGCTCACGTTGCATTTCGATCAGCTCATTTTGAAGGAAGAACCTGTGCAGCCTCTCTACATAAACATGCCCTCGGGCTACCGGATCGCGAGCCAGCAGTTCAATCCCGCCAAGGTCCAGATTCGAGGATCTCGTGAGCGCGTACGTACGATCGATCAGGTGAGAACCGATCCCATGGACTTGACCGGTGTCACCGGAGAGAAGATCTTTCACACGCATCTGAATATCGGAGATGTGCAGGTAAGGCTGGTCGACGCACCATCCGATCTTACAGTGCAGGTGAAACTGGAGAAGATCGGGAACGGGGGCGCCCGCTAGTGGCACGTGCGCTGTTTGGAACCGACGGAATTCGCGGAGTGGCCGGTGAGCCGCCGCTCGATCCGAAAACCGCGCAGGCCGTGGGCGCTGCCTTGGGACGCTGGGTGATCGAATCCGGCGATACCAGGCAAGTAGTGATCGGCATGGACACCCGCGAATCGGGTCCGTGGCTGGCCGCGGAAGTGGCGGCCGGATTGGCGCGGCACGGCGTGAAGGTGCAATTTGCGGGCGTGACCACCACCCCCGGAGTCGCCTATCTGGCCAAGAATGGTCCATTTGCCGCCGGAGTGATGATTTCGGCGTCGCACAATCCGTATCGGGACAACGGTATCAAGCTGATTGGTCACGCAGGCTATAAGCTGGCCGACGAGCAGGAAGAGCTGCTGGAAAAGGAGATCTTTTCGCTGCTCGATCAAGGCGAGTACTCATCGCCGGCGGCCCTGGTTGTCGAAGCGGGCCTGGACCGAACTTATATCGATCACCTGGCTGCCACGCTCCCCGGAGGTCTGGACGGATTGAAAATTGTAGTGGACTGCGCGAACGGTTCAGCGTCCATGCTGGCGCCCGAACTTTTCGCGTCGCTGGGCGCGCGCGTCCATTCCATTCATTGCGCCCCCGATGGACGCAATATCAATCTCAACTGCGGCTCGCTGCATCTGGAATCTTTGCGGTCGGCGGTGCTGGAGCAAAAAGCGGACGTGGGCGTCGCGTTTGATGGCGATGCCGACCGCGCGCTGTTCGTTTCGCGGACCGGCAAGATCATCGATGGCGACGCGGTGCTATTTCTGACGGGCCGGTATTTGAAAGAGCGCGGCCAACTCACTCTCGACGGACATCCCGCGATCGTGGTGGCTACCGTGATGTCGAATCTGGGCCTGGAACGGGCGCTCTGTGCGCATGGGATCGGCATGATCCGAACCCCGGTGGGAGACAAGTACGTGCTCGAGGAGATGCTGCGCCGGGGCGCTGTGCTCGGAGGCGAGCAATCCGGCCACATCATCTTTCATCGCTACGCCACCGGGGGAGATGGCATGCTGACGGCGTTGCGGGTACTTGAAGTGATGCGTGAAGCTTCAGCGGGTGGCCTGGATGAATTAACCCAAGAGCTGCAAGTATATCCGCAACGTCTTGTAAATGTTCACATCAAGGAGCGAAAACTGCTGGAAGATCTACCTTTGGTTGAAGCCGAGATCCGCACTGCCCAGGATTACTTAGGCGATTCCGGCCGCGTCCTGGTTCGTTTTTCAGGTACGGAGCCGCTGGCGCGCGTGATGGTGGAAGGGCCCGAGTTGGACGTCGTAGAGACGTTCGCCAACCGGATAGCGTCGCGTATTCGGGCCGAGCTCGGTAGTAATAATGGTACTTAAGTCCAGCCTTAGTTTCCTCCAGCTAAGTAACTGAGGTAAAGACATTAGTTCCACGTGGAAATGGTTTCCTGCGGGGCCTGTGTCCGGGGAAAACTCTCGCTTTGCTAGAGGACCTCTGCTATCATTGCGCAAGGAGCGTTTCTGCTCAGTTCGGGGATCGGTTTCCTTAAATTGATCCGACAGTCAATTGTCTAGGGGTCCGTCTCGGTTTATGCGTTGGTGTGCAAGCTCCGGCGGCGTAAAAGCTGCTAATGGAGAAGCCTAAAGACGCTCGGAGGGCTCCGCCCTGGTCTCTGGGGTCAAGGACGGGAGCCGATTCCGCTGGTTAGCTGCGCTCCTCTTTCTTTTTTCGATGGTTCAGCGTCGCACACGCGACGAGCCAGCCTACAATCTGATGAACATTTTATTTATCGGCGATATCTTTGCGTCGCCCGGCCGCGTCCTTGTCTCGCGCTACTTACAAGAGATTATTACCGAGGAAAAGATCCAGCTCGCCATCGCCAACGCCGAGAACTCGGCCGGAGGATTCGGCGTCACGCCTCTCATTGCCGAAGAGCTCTTCTCGCTGGGCTTGGATGTAATCACGACGGGCAATCACATCTGGGACAAGAAAGAGATCTTCGACTATCTGCCGCGCACACCGCGCTTGCTGCGCCCGGCCAATTATCCCGCGGACCTGCCCGGCAGCGGTTTATTGGTCACCAAAGCGCGCGACGGCGTTCCGGTGGCTGTCATCAATTTGCAGGGGCGCGTGCATCTGCCAGCCATCGAGGATCCGTTTCGCATGGCCGACGGCATGCTGAAAGCGCTCGATCCGGCGATCAAGGTTCGGTTCGTCGATTTCCACGCCGAGCTGACCAGCGAGAAGATGGCGATGGGCTGGTATCTGGACGGGCGCGTTTCGGCGGTGGTGGGCACGCACACCCACATCCCGACCGCCGATGAGCGCATCTTAACCGGCGGCACCGCTTATCAGACCGATGTCGGAATGACGGGCCCTTACGATTCGGTGATCGGCTCGGAAAAAAGTCTCGCTATCCGTCGCTTCCTGACAGGCATGCCGATCCGGTTGGACAACGCCAAGTCGGGCGCCGAGTTGCACGCCGTCATTGTTACCGTGGACCCGGGCACCGGACGCGCCACGGCCATCCGGCGGTACGCGCGCACGGGATAAATTACCTTCCTCTAGCGCAATCTTTGGAATTGGGCAGTCTCGCGGATCCCGGAAAGCAGTTCCTGGCGGATTGGTCCAATAAACCGTGCGCGACCGTCCTGGATGATTTCTCGTAGCGCCGCCACTCGTCCACTCTCGGCTTCCGCTGGGCCGGACTTTGGCCTACCTGCACCCTAGCGCTTCCTCTTGCGCTCCGCTTTGTAATCGTATTGCGGATCGAAATCGATGGCGCCAAAAGAGGAAAGAATCTTCAACCGCTTGCGGTGAGCGATGCATTCCGAAAGAGCCGTTGTAATGGCTTCCTTCTTGGCCTTATGCGGCCCGCTCCTCCGCGCTTCCTCAATCAGGCTGTTATCAATGGAGTGCGTACCGCGACTGTGGCAAGGCTGCGCCCGGAAGGACGTTTAGGGAGCCGAGGCTAACAGCTTCTTTTTGGCCGCCTTCTTCTCCTTGCGCGGCAATCGCTTCTTATCCTTTTTCACCAGTTTGGGGATCTTTTTCTTTGGTGGCGTGCTCGGAGCGGCAGCTTTTGCAGGCTTCACCTCTTCGGCCGCTTTCTTGGGTTGCTCCTTCTCCGTTTTAACGTCTTCAGTTTCTGCTTTTTTTCGTGTAGCCATCGCTACCAAGCATACGACAAGAGCTGGCCCCTTGCGAAGGTAGTAGACAATCTACAGACATTGTAGTAGAGTGTCTACTACAGACTATGCCGGCCCAGGAACCTTACCAGAACCGCATCGAGCTTTTGCAGGGAACTCTCGATATGCTGATCCTCACCACGCTGCAATGGGGTCCGCGGCACGGTCATGGAATTAGCCAGCAAATCCGGGCCGGTTCGGGAGAACTTCTGCAGGTGGAAACAGGCTCGCTTTATCCGGCCCTGCATCGGCTGGAAAAGCAGGGTTGGCTGGCTTCGGAATGGAAGCTTTCCGACAAAAATCAGCGGGCCAAATACTATCGCCTCACCTCGGCCGGGAAAAAGCAATTGCTCAGGGAGGAATCCAAGTGGAAGCGTTTGGTCCGCGCGATGGCCGGCGTGATGAAGCCGGCGCAATGAGCATGCAATGCTGTACCAGCGGCTGAAGTCTCTGATCTATCGCACGGTTCGGCGCGGGCAAGCGGCGCGCGACCTGGATGAGGAAATCCGCACCCACCTCGCCATGGACCGCGAGGAGCGGATGGAGCGCGGTGAGGCGCCCCGGGCGGCGGAGCAGAATGCCCGTCGAACACTCGGGAACGAACTGCTGATCAAGGAAGTAACGCGCGAGATGTGGGGCTGGATGGCCGTCGAAAGAATCTGGCGCGACCTGACGTTTGCGTTCCGGCAACTGAAGCGCAGCCCCGCGTTTGCAGCCGTCGCTATTCTCTCATTGACGCTGGGCATCGGCGCCAACACCGCGATTTTCTCGGTATTGAATGCGCTGCTGCTCAGATCGCTGCCGGTTCGCGCGCCGGATGAATTGTTCGTCCTTCGTGAGCAGGCGCGCATAACCATCCCGCAGCGTTTTTCCTATCCCATGTTCCTGCGGCTTCGCGATTCGGGCTCCAGAGCTCTAGGCATAGCCGCGATGAGCCACGTGGCGCGCGCTCAAGCATCCATCGAGACCGGAGTGCCATCGGAGGTGGCGGCCATCCAGCTTGTGTCGGGAGAGTTTTTCGACGTGCTGGGCCTCGCTCCCGCGCTGGGACGCCTACTCGTTCCCGGCGACAACACAGACGTAGGCGGCCATCCGGTGGCAGTGATCAGCTACGGATATTGGCAGCGCCGTTTCGCCCGCTCAGCAGATGCGAACGGGCAGAAGATCCGGCTGAACGGAGCCTCTTTCACCATTGTGGGCGTCGCGCCCGAAGGCTTCCGAGGCGTGATTCTGGAATCGCCCGAGGATCTCTGGATTCCATTGGTGATGCAGAACGCTCGACCAGGGCGCGGAAATCGAAGTTCCCGATGGCGTGAACCAGGTTCACTATTCGCAGAATTTCAGCAGTCACGAAAACGCCTGGGAGGAAAAGCCGTGGATAGCTCAGGATTTTATTGAGTGGCTGGATGTCATCGTAAGAGTGAAACCGGCATCCGCCTCCAACGTCCGCAATGTACTGAACAGCACGTTCCTGCGGTCCCAGGAAAGCCTCGTCGCGCGTCTTCCGCCGGAAACCAGGCGCTATTTCCTGGAGCGAAGTCTTGCTCTTGATCCGTTCGGCCGCGGAGCTTCCAATCTACGCGAGCGTTGGACTTCTCCGCTATTTGCGATGATGGCCCTGGTCGGCCTGGTTTTGCTGATCGCATGCGCCAACGCCGCCAATTTGCTGCTAGCCCGCGCCGAAGGCCGCCGTCGCGAAATCGCGGTGCGCTTGTCCATCGGCGCCAGCCGAGGCCGATTGATTCAGCAACTCCTCACGGAAAGTTTTCTGCTGGTCGCCGTAGCCACCGGCCTGGGTCTGCTGCTGGCTCGCTGGGCGAGCGATGCTTTGGTGCGCATGGCGCTGGGCGCGGTGGAGGGTCCCACGCCGTTCCTTACCGGTATTGACGGTCCCGTTCTGATGTTCGCCATAGGGATCTCCGTCGTCACGGGATTTCTGTTTAGTCTGGCGCCCGCTTTGCGCGCTACGCGGCTGGAGTTGGGCGCGGCAATGAAGACGGCCGCTCGAAGCGCGTTCACCGGTTCGCGATTCAGCGCGGCGAAGCTTCTGGTGGCCGCACAGGTGGCTCTGTCGCTGCTTGTGGTGTGCGGCGCCGCTTTGTTCGCGCGCAGCCTTCGCAACCTCGCTCATCAGGATCTGGGATTCGATCGCGAACATGTTTTGACGGTCTGGATAGATCCACGCTCGGCGGGTTACGACTCCGCGCAGTTGCCCGGGTTGTATCGCCGCCTGGTGCAGCGGACGGAAGCGATTTCCGGGGTTCGCTCGGCGGCGGTATCGATGTGCACGCTGGCGGTGGACTGCCGCTCCATAACCGGCGATATCAAAATCGCCGGCTACCAGCCTGCACCGAGCGAGGACGTTAGAATTCAATTCAATTATGCCGGGCCGGAATACTTCTCTACCGTCGGGATGCATCTCGTCAGCGGTCGCGACTTCAATTCAAGCGACAAAGGCAGCCGCTTCGTGATCGTGAATCAAGCCACCGTCCGGCGGTACTTTGCGAATCGGAACCCGCTCGGGCAGCGATTCGGCGAGCATCTGGAATCGGAAATCATCGGCGTAGTTCAAGACGCGCGCGTGAATCGGGTCCGTGAGCCCGCGGTCCCCATGGCGTTCCATCCGCTGGAAGGGAATTTGGTCTATGCCGGCAGCCTGGAAATACGCGCCGTTGGCGATCCTGGCGCCATCGCTAATAGCGTTCGCAAGGCGCTCTTCGATGTTGCGCCTGATCTCCCCATCGCGCGCATTACGCCGCTCGCGCTGCAAGTGGATCGCAGCCTGAACCTGGAGCGCATGGGCAGCGTTGTTACCAGCGCTTTCGGAGCATTGGCGCTGGGCCTGGCCTGTTTCGGATTGTATGGTGTAATGTCGTACGCGGTTTCGCGGCGGACGCCGGAGATTGGAGTGCGCATGGCTCTGGGCGCGCAACCGCGGAACGTGCTGTGGACGGTTCTGAGCGAGGCTCTGGCGCTCATCGCGCTGGGATTGGCGGTGGGCGTGCCGGCCGTGATCGTGGCCTCCCGTTCGATCGCGGCCCTGCTCTATGGAATTCAGCCGAACGATCCCGTAACGCTCGCCACCACCGTCGTCATCTTGACCAGCGTCGCTGTGTTCGCCGCGCTCTGGCCTGCATGGCGCGCGTCCCGAGTGAATCCGGTAGCGGCCCTCCGGCAGGAGTAAAGTTGCTACTTCGATCACCTTACTTCGAACCCGGCCTGATCCCGGCGATATTGGTCTTGATCCGATAAAGTCCGGTGCGCGCGGTCACATAAAGAGTCTTGCCATCCGCGTCTCCCCACGCGCAGTTGGCCGGGACTTCGGGAAATGCAATCACGCCCAGCAATTTCGCCTGCGGTGAAATCACCAGAATGCCGCCGGGACCGGTGGCCCAAACGTTGCCTGCGATGTCCACCTTCATTCCATCGGGCACTCCAGGTCCGGTCTCTTTGTCCGCATCGAAGAAGATGCGTCCGTTAGACAGCGTGCCGTCCGCGTTCACGTCGTAGACGTTCCACGTCTTGCCGGCCGAATTGGCCACATACAGCTTCTTTTCGTCGGGCGAGAAGGCCAAGCCGTTGGGCAGCGCGAGATCCTTCGCCACTGCGTCGATCTTTCCAGCCGGAGTGATGCGGAACACGCCATTGAAATTAAGCTCGCGCAGCGGATTCTTCGCCGCATCTTGCACCCCCTGTCCCGGGCCCATTAATCCAAACGGTGGATCGGTGAAGTAGATGTCCTGGTCTTTCTTCACCACCACGTCGTTCGGGCTGTTGAAACGCTTGGCTTCGTAACGATCGGCGAGAACCGTCAGCATGCCATCCCGCGCGATGCGCGAAACCCGGCGGTTGCCCTGTTCGCACGCGATGATGCGATTCTCTTTGTCCAGCGTGAGTCCGTTCGTACCCACCGACTTGCCGGCCGGATAGGAGTCCGCATAGATATGGTCGCGGAAAACCTTTGCGCCGCCGGTGGGCGACCACTGCATGATCACGTTGCCGGGAATGTCGCTGAAAAACAGATAGCCGCCGGGGCGAAACCAGACCGGCCCTTCGACGAATTGAAATCCCGCGGCAACTTTTTCGATCTTTGCGTTGGGTGAAACCAGTTTGTCGAATGCCGGATCCCGGCTCGCCGGTTGAGCGAAGAGAGAGGAAGCTGCCAGGGCAAGTAGGACGATAGCTTGCGATTTCATGCGGCTATTGTATAGCTATCGCAATCGGGGGACTGGTCTGCCCACTGATGACCAATGTTACGGGCACGCTCGATCCCGTTTGCGTGCCGTTGGGCACTACCGCATTCACCTGATACAGCCCGGCGAACCCTGGACTCAAGCCGGAGAAATTCACTTGCGCCGATTGTCCACCAATCGTCAATTGCGCTGTACCGGTGGTGTAAGAAAGTTGCCCCGGCGCGGCTCCATCTGGGACCGGGGGATTCACCGCGCCCAGCCCTGCGCAATAAAGAACGATGGTATCGCCCGCGTGGGCCGGCGCACTGGCGCTCATCAGGTATGGCGACCCTCCCGCCACCGGATATACGTAGATCAATCCGAGGGAACCGGGCGTGCCGCCAGTGCTGAAAATCGCCGGCTGGGCCTGCGCCATGTCGATCTGAACCGGCATCGAGTAGGTTGTTCCGCGCTGCATCAGCAACTGCAGCGTCGTGTTCACGTTCACTTCGTACGGAATCAGCGCGTTCACCTGGTTCTGGCTCACATAGTAGAGCGGCAAGTTCAGCAGTTGGGTGGAACCAGATGTTGTGGTTGTGCCCGCGATGAACAACTGAGTATCCACCAATTGCCCCGGCAGCGGAAGCATTCCCGCCTGTGCGGTGCTTTCGGCCAGCCTGCTTCCAAAAATTGAAATCGCCGACCCCGGCGCCAAGGCCGTGTAGGAAACAGCGACGCCCGCGCTCGTGATACCTGCTTGACTAAAGGTAGGCGGCTGTTCTTGCGACCCCAAGCTGCCACTCACCTGTTCATCGCCCGTGATCCCTTGTGGATTGGCCGCGTGGATGTTCAAGGTGACGCTCGCCTGGGAAGCGTTTCCAGTGGGCCAGGTGCCTTCCCAACTGCCGCCACCTTGCGATTGGAGCGATAGCGCTTGGTCGCCGTTCGAAAAGCTGACCGTCACCGACGAACCCGCGGGCGGCAGCGGCATTCCACAATCGTCGGCGACATTCACCACCAGCGCCGCCGGCCAGCCAGCCGAAACGGTGAAAGTTTGACCGAGCGTGGTGAGCGCGGGAAGAAGTTTGGTTGGGGTGCAACTCGTCGCCGCGCCCGCCGACGGTCTGGTATCGCTTCTGCTCGAAGAAGTGCTTGCCTCTGCGCTACGCGACACAATCACGGTCACCTTCACCGCGCCGACGCTGCCATCGGAGAACTGCAGCGCCAACGTTCCGTTGTACACGCCCGCGCTCAAATTCCCGGTGAACGGTTGCACTACGATGCTGGTGGGCAGCTGTGGATCGAGCGTCGCATCGCGCGGCAACGTGTCCAAAGTGAGGCCGATATCGGCCGTCACCTGGCTTTGAAAACTCTTGGCGCCGGACACGATGTTGTACACCTGTACGGTTTGCGATCCAGGCGACTCCGCTCCGGCCGTCGCGGTGAAAACCAGCTCCGCCGGCTGCACTACCCCCGAAACGTTCGTATTCGCGGGCAAAACCTGCAAGAACACGGTCACCACCTGGGGTGAGTTGGCTGCGCCCGGCGCGTCCACTCGCACCAGTCCGTAATAGGCGCCGGCCGGCAACGCAGATCCATCCACGCTCACCGTCACACGAGGACTGGTGGCCGCAGCCGCATCCGAACTACCGGAAGACGGAGTTACCTGCAGCCAACTCGACCCTCCAGCCAGTGTCGACGTGGATGTAGTCCAGTTCACCACGCCCGTGCCGATGTTCTGCACACCGAAGCTCTGCGTGGGCACTACTCCGCCGCCTTGCACCGCCAGGAACGACAGTCCGGATTGCGACAGCAGGATCGCCTGATTCAGCGCGCTGATGGTCATGGTGACAGGGATGACCTGGCTTTGCGCGCCCGCCGTGATGGTCACTTGTCCGGAATAAGTTCCCGGAGAAAGTCCCGTGGGATTTGCCGTTACCGTCACAGGCGACGGACTTCCAGGCAGAGCCTGACCGCTGGCGGGCGCAACGGAGAGCCAATTTCCACCGCTGCTGGTTGTGGCTGCCGCGGTGAATGGCAACGCGCCGCTGCCGGTGTTGGAGACGTTGATGGTCTGGCTGCGGGCGCTTGCATTTTGCGGAAATGCGAACGACAGGCTCGGCTTATCGATGGACAGCGCGGGTGGCACGGCGGCCGTCACGGTGAAACTCACGGCAACGCTGGTTGATGTGGGATTGGCATTGGGAGTGGCGATGGTGAGGGTGGTCTGATACGTCATCGGCGCCAGGCCGGTTGGGTCGGCAGTCACCTGGATCAGACGCGGCGCGGCGCCGCTCAAAGGAGTCAATTGCAGCCAGGAAGCGTTCGCTGGCACGCTGGCGGAGAATGCCAGACCCTCCACCGGAGACGTCACGCTCAAGGTTTGCGCTGCTGCGGGCGCGCCGCCGCTGGCCGCCGTGAACGTCAACTGCTGTGGCGCCACGCTCACCCCGGGCGCGGCCACGAGCACTTCCCTGATCCGATTGTCAAAGTAATCGACGATGAAGAGATCGCCGGAAGCGTCCTCCGCCATGCCGGTGGGAAGACCCAAACTTGCGTTCGTGGCCAGGCCGCCGTCGCCAAAATATCCCGCTCCGCTGTCGCCCGCCACGGTGGTGATGATCCCGGCGGGCGTCACTTTTCGGATCCGATTGTTATTGAAGTCGGCGATGAAGAGATTGCCGGCCGCATCCAGCGCGATGCTGCTGATGGCTGAGTTGCCTCTGAGCAGATTTAACGCTGCGCTGGTGGCTAGACCGCCATCGCCGGAAAATCCCGCTTTTCCATTCCCCGCCACGGTGCTGATGATCCCACCCGGCGTCACCTTCCGGATCCGATTGTTGCCGCTATCCGCAATGAACAGATCGCCGGAGGCGTCCACCGCTACGCCGGATGGATAATTCAACGTGGCGCTGGTAGCCGGACCGCCATCGCCCGCGAACACGTAGTTTCCGTTTCCGGCCACCGTGCTGATAATTCCGCCGGGCGTCACCATTCGAACTCGGTTGTTATTGTTGTCGGCGATGAAGATATTTCCGTTCGCGTCCACCGCTACGCCGGTCGGCAAATTCAATGCAGCGTTTACGGCGAGACCGCCATCGCCCGAGTAGCCCACCTGGCCATTGCCTGCCACGGTGCTGATGATGCCTTCGGGCGTCACCATCCGGATTCGATCGTTGGTGCTATCGGCGATGAAGAGATCTCCGGATGCGTCCATGGCCACGGCCGTGGGAAAAAGCAGGCTCGCATCGACGGCCGGGCCGCCATCGCCGGAAAATGCCGGAGTACCGTTTCCCGCCACGGTGCTGATGATTCCGGCCGGGGTGACCTTGCGGACCCGGTTGTTGAAATAATCCACGATGAAGAGATTTCCGGAAGTATCCACCACCAGGCTGGTCGGATAATAGAAGTTGGCGGTGGTGGCCGGGCCGCCGTCCCCGGCGAACCGAAACATGCCGTTGCCCACAAACGTGCTGATGGTTCCCGTGGAATTTACCATCCGGATGCGATGGGCCACGGTGTCCACGACGAAGAGATCGCCGTGCGCGTCCACCGCAATACCCACCAGCAGCGTGAACTCGGCGCTGGTGGCCGGACCGCCATCGCCCGAATAGCCTACCTGTCCATTGCCCGCCACCGTGCTGATGATCCCGGCGGGTGTCACCTTCCGGATTCGACTGTTGCCTGTATCTTCGATGAAGAGATCGCCGGCCGCGTCCACCGTTACACCGTTTGGACCGTGGAATTCCGCGGCAATGGCTGGGCCGCCGTCGCCGGAATATCCCGCTGTCCCATTGCCTGCCACGGTGCTGATGATTCCGGCCGGGGTGACCTTGCGGATTCGATTGTTGAAGTAGTCCGCGATGAAGAGATTGCCGGACGCGTCCACCGCGATGCCGTCGTAGAATGTAAGATCCAAATCTAACTCCGCGCTCACGGCCGCGCCGCCGTCTCCGGAGTACCCCAGAGTTCCATTGCCTGCCACAGTGCTGATAATTCCGCTGGGAGTTACCTTCCGTATTCGATCGTTGCCCACATCGGCGATGAAGAGATTGCCGCTGGCGTCCACTACCACGTCGCCCAAGCCGTCCAAGCTCAGCGCCGCGCTGGTGGCCGGACCGCCGTCGCCCGAATATCCTCTCGTCCCGTTCCCTGCCACCGTGCTGATGATCCCGGCGGGCGTCACCATTCGGATTCGCTGATTGAAGCCGTCGGCGATGTAGAGATTGCCGGATGCGTCCACCGCCAGACCCGCCGGAGAATCCAAAGCCGCGCTGGTAGCTGGTCCGCCGTCGCCCGAAAATCCCACGGTTCCGTTCCCGGCCACCACCGTTAGACTTCCCTGGGGGTCCACCTTGAACACAAGGTTGGTGCCGACGTTGGAATCAGCGACGTAAACATTGCCATTGGCGTCCACGGCCACGCCTGCCAGCAGGCCGACGGGTGCGTCGATGGCCGCGAGCGGAGTGGGCGGAAACGAGAAATCGGTTCCGGCAACCGTGGTGATCACTTGTGCGTGTGCACAGTAGAACGTCGACGTGAGTACGGCGCCAAAGAGCCGCAAGATACGACTACTCATTTGCAGTCCTTTTTGATTCACCGCTGGATTTCTGCACTCGCGAACGATTTCTTGATTATCCCTCAACCGACGCCCGCCAAGCGCGCCAGGCTTGGCCTTCGAGCGCCGGAGCGAATGCTTCCGGGTGCATGATTTCGGCCAGGATCTGGAGCGAGTCCACGAGACGCGGGCCGGGGCGATTGAAGTACTGATTGCCATCGGCCAGATAAACCTGCCCCGCTTCCACCGCGCGCAGTTTCCGCCATTCCGGTCGGTCGGTGAGCCAATACATTTCGGCGCAAGTGCGTTCCAGATCGAAGCCGCAGGGCATGCTGATGATGACATCCGGATCGGCATCCAAAAGCTGCTGCCACGTCATCCAGGGCGAATGCGCGCCCGCCTGGCCGAACAGATTTACCGCGCCGGCCATCTCTACTAGCTCAGGCACCCAGTTGCCCGCGGCCATTAACGGCTCATGCCATTCGACGCAGGCGACGCGTGGCCTGTCGCCTGACGCGCAAGCTCGCTCTGAAAGACACTGCATCTTGTCCTGAAGCTCCGCGACCACCTGCTCGCCACGTTCCGCGACGCCGCAGGCTGAAGCCACGCGCCGGATGTCCGACCAGATATCGGCCAGACAATTTGGCTCCAGCGCCACCAATTTCGGACGGCTGGTTACCCAGCCCGTCAGTGCGCGTTCCACATCCTCCAGGCTGACGGCGCAAACGCGGCACTGCGTCTGAGTGATAACATGAGTGGGCTGCAACGCGTCCAACAGCTCGCGCGAGACTTCGTAGACCGATAGCGCATTGGCGACCCGCTGCTTGACCCTTTGGTCAATCTCGGCGCTGGATCCATCGGTTGGGAAGGCTGGCGCGGTCGAAACCGGCAGCCGAAGGATCTCCGGCGGGAAATCGCATTCGTGCGAGCGGCCCACCTGATAGCGGCTCAGCCCGAGCGAAGCGACAATCTCGCTGGCGCTGGCGATCAGCGATACGATCCGAAGCATGCTTCTACTGTAAGCCCTGCCGGCCGCGATGATAAAGTCTGGAGAGATCGCTTGTTATGCGTTTACTAATTTCGTTTTTCATTTTAATTACGCCGGTTTATTGCGCGGATTTCACCACCTTTATTGGAGGATCCAGCCTGAATCAGTACCTGACGATCGCCGCGCTTGCGACGGATTCAGCCGGTGACACCTATGTGACGGGAAGCAACGCTTATGTCACGAAACTGGACTCTTCCGGCAATATCGTCTTCAACATGTCGATCGGACCGGTTGGCAGCTACGCCACTGCCATCGCCGTCGATCCAGCAGGTAACGTTTGGGTGGGAGGCGAGACTGGGGACACGGATTTTCCCGTGGTGAATGCCTTGCAGTCGTCAGGCGCTCCCAACGGCGTCGGGTTCTTAGTGAAGATGACGCCAGATGGAACGGTTCTTTATTCTTCGTATTTCGGTGGCCTTCTGGGAAACAGCGGCGTTACTGGCATTGCAACGGACCCAGGCGGCAACGTCTATTTGACTGGCTATACCGATGCCAGCGATTTTCCAACCACAGCCGGATTACCCGCGTCGCCTGTGACCGGAGGCGGTCTTGACCCAGTTTTTGGCCTATTCGTAGCCAAACTCAATTCAACCGGACAAAAGATCCTCTATTCCAGCGTGATCGCAGGGCCTCAGAACGGTGGCGACTGTATGGGCGTTTCGAAGACCGAGGGCTTCGGAATTGCGATCGACGGAGCGGGGAACACCTTAGTAGCCGGGGCCACCTACTGCAGCGATCTGCCGGTGATAACCGGCGGCAATTCTGGCCCTGGGCCTTTCGTTTTCAAAATAGACGCCGCTGGAAACCAACTGGCCTATTTCACTTACCTTGGAGCAGGCGCAAGCATCGGCAATCTTGATAGTCCCACCACCGCCCCAGCCAGCCCGATCGCCGTGGACGCTTCCGGTAACGCTTATGTCGCCGGATACGCGGAAGGTCCAGACTTTGTCACTACGGCTGGCGCGTACCAAAACACTTACACTGCTGGCAATAATCCAGAAGCATTTGCCATGAAGCTGAGCCCGTCTGGCGCCAAGGTCTGGGCTACATTCCTGGGTGCCGGAACAAACGGCAGTATGGCGAACGCGATCAGCCTCGACAGCTCCGATGACGTATGGCTGACCGGGACCAATGGTCCGTCATCGGCGCCTGGCGGAAGCTTTGTGGACGAATTGAGCGCCGATGGTTCCGCGCTTCTAACCTCGGACCAGTACCCATCCGCTGGCGCCGGGCAAACCATCGCGGTGGATCAGAACGGCGTCTTCCACGTCGCAGGCTCGGCTGGACTGGTGTCCACCCTCACGGCGGGCACAGTATATCGGGTGCTCAGTATTCTGAACGCGGCGTCGGGCACATTCATCGGGCAGGTGGCTCCGGGCGAAGTGATCTCGATATACGGGTTGGGAATGGGGCCACTCACTCCCCTGACAGCCACTCCCATGAATGGCTTATTTCCCACATCGCTCAATGACGTGCAGGTGTTCGTGAATGGCACGCCCATCCCTTTGTTGTACGCTTCGGCTACGCAGATCAATGCCGAGATTCCATCGCCTGTTCCCGGCGTCGCAAACAACGACACAGGCAACGGAATCGCCGATATCCAGGTGGTGTACACCGTGCTCGAGTGGGACCCGGTGCAGCAGATATATGTGGCCGAACCGCTTCCCGATTTCCGGGTTGCGGTGGTGAACTCGGATTTTGCGGTGTTCCAGAAGCCCGGCCCGTCGATGGCGGTGATCAATCAGGACGGCACAGTGAACAAAATTGCGAATCCAGCCAAGGCCGGGAGCACCGTCAGTATCTGGGCCACCGGATTCGGCGCAACGGGCCCGCCCGCCGACGGAGCTGTCGCAACGGCCGCGAACAACTATTGCAGCACCTGCCAGGTGGATCTGAGGTACGTATCTACCGATGTTTTCGAAACGGTAGAATACGCCGGAACATCGCCTGGCTTGATCGATGGATTGATGCAGATCAACATCATGATCCCCGCGCAATGGAGCACCGACGGAGCGTTTGTGTACTTTACGCCGCCTGGTTACACGCAAGCTCTGCTGCTCGGATGGATCAATATATCGCAATGAGCGGAAATCGTTTTTTTATCCTGCTCGCAGTCCTGGCCGGACCAGCGCCGGCCCAACCGGTGATCAGTTACGACGGGGTATGGGGCGTAGAAAACGCCGCCAGTTACGCGGCGAAAGGTCTGCCGAACGCACCCATCGCGCAAGGTTCGATCTTCGCAATCTTCGGAACGGGCTTAGGGCCCACCCCTGGCGCCCAGGTTTCGTCGTATCCATTGACCGACACATTTAATGGAGTCTCCATCAGTGTTTCGCAAGGAAGTGTGACGGTTGCGGCCATCCCGCTCTACGTCAGCGCTACTCAGATCAACGCCATTATGCCTTCGAACGCGCCGCTCGGTTCGGACACCGTCGCGGTGACCTTTCAAGGTGAGACCAGCATCGGGACGTGCGCGCAATGTCCGCTCCCGACCGTTCAGGTGGTCCCGGCCAGCTTCGGCATTCTAGCCATCAATCAGGCCGGGAGCGGCCAAGGTGTGATTACGAACGGACAAAACCAGGCCATCTCCTATACTGCTTCGGCCACTCCGGGTGAGGTTCTGAATATTTGGGGAACCGGCTTGGGCGCCATCCAGGGCAGCGATCAGCAACCCCCTCCGGCTGGCGATATCGGCGCCGTTCCGACGGTTTATGTCGGCGGCGTGGAAGTAGCCGCGCTGTACCACGGGCGCTCCCCTTGTTGCAGCGGGCTGGACCAGATTCAATTTCAGGTACCGGCGGCCATCGCTGGCTGCAACATCCCCGTCGCGGTCCAGGCCGGCGGCGTCGTGAGTAACTTTGTATCCATTGCGATTGCGCCAGGTGGTGGCGTTTGTTCCGATCCCAATGGAATCTCCGGCTCGGACCTGACAACTTTCGCCGCGCAAGGTGCGGTGTCTACCGGCCATGTCAGCCTTTCAGACAACGTCGGATATGCAAGCTTCGCGAGATACCCATATGCGAACTTCAGCCTCACCTACCTGCCGCTCCAGATCCTGAACTTTGGAGCCTGCGCTGTATATTCGTTTTCTACGCTCGAATCCGCCGCTCCTCTCCCGCTTGCGACGCCGATCCTCAGTGCCTTTCCCGGCGTTGGCTTAGACGCCGGCTCATCGCTGTCTGTGAACGGACCGAATGGTGAACTGCAGATTCCCGCCATGAGCGCGGGGACCTACCAGGCGTTCTTTGGCACGTCGGATCTCCCACCTGGCCCTTACGCCATCTCGGGAATGGGCGGGAAGGACGTAGGCCCGTTCACCGTCAGCGTTCAAATGCCAGCGCCGCTCACCTGGACCAATCCGAGCAGCCTCGAAACCATTACGCGCGCCGATGGACTAACCGTCAATTGGACCGGGGTCGATCCCACGAGCTATCTCATCGTCAGCGGTTATTCGTTGAGCGCCACCGGCTACGGCGCAGGCTTCAACTGCACCGTCCAGCCGAGTGCCGGTCAGTTCACGGTGCCATCGATTGTGCTCCTGGCGTTGCCCCCAAGCGCCGTGCTCTACGACGACGGCGAGACTCGATCCGAAGCCGGTCTCCAGGTGGGAAGCGCGGAGCCGCCGGTGAACTTTGGCGCAGCCGGGCTCGGCTTTGCCCAAGCGATTTCGTCGGCGTCAGTTTCCCAGATCGTCACTTACCAATAAACCGGCAGCAATTTGCCGCGTGACGAAATGTTGCTGGTCTTTATGCTGTCTTGATTCGGTGCCAGGAAGGATGTGAAAACTCAAGGAGCGGGTCGGGAGGGAGTTCAGTAGGGGTTCTAAAGAAGTTTCTTGGTTTGGAGAGTACGAAGGGGAGATTACTGAGGAACGACCTCTGCTCCTTGAGCTTGAAATGTTTTCACGGGTCGACAGAGAGCACGTGCCTCGCCAAAACCGCAAGTACCTATTTCCTAGGAGTCGGGACTCTCAGGGGCTAGAAAAAATTACCCGGTTGGAACTGCCGGAGTGCAAATACGGAACGGATTGCCAATTTTGCTAACCGTTTCGGAACGTTTCCGAGTCGACAGTTGGACTTTGTAACGTTTCGCGTTCGACACTTCAAGGGTTACTTTGTACTTTACCGCTCCGTGCTTCGTCGATGGACACATGATTCGCTTCCAGTGTAGTTCCGAGCGTCTGGTCCAGCGCCACCCGCGCATTGCTGTAATCGACCAGCGCGGCGGTCTCGGCCGACTGCGCGGCCACTAAGTCCCGTTGCTGTTGAACCACATTGAACGGCGTGGACGCTCCTCCGGCCAGCTTCTTCTGTTCGGCATCCAACAACTGTTGCTGCAAAATCCTGGTTTGGACAGCCGCGCGGTAACGTCCTCGCGCCTGGCGCATGGCCACCAGATAATTGGAAAGATCCACGGCTACTTGATTGAGATCTTTGCTCAATTGCATCTGCGACTGTCGAAGCTGCAATTGGTCGATGGCGTAGTCGGCCTGCGCCTGATCGTTCCGCAGCGGCATCTGGTAATATACGGCCGCGCGATTGGTTGGGAAGTCACGCCGCAACACTTGGCCGAGGGCCGTGCCGATTCCGCCGCGGAAATAAGGATCCGAGGTCTCGATGCCGTACGGGCTGACCGCAATTTGTGGCTTACCTGCCAGGCCGGCAGCGCTTTCCGACACGATGCCTACCAGCAAAGGCAGGATTCCGTTGCGAGTGCCCAGCGCCGAGATTTCGCTGCTCGTAATGCCGAGACGCTCGGCCGCCAGATCGCTGCGATTAGCCAGAGCGGTCTTTAGCAACTCGCTGAGTGGCGGGTTCTCGTCATTCTCCGGCACCGCAATCCGGTCCAGCGGAACAATTTGCGCCGAAGCCAGCGCCGGATCCGCGAGTCCCCGGCGGCTCAAAAGATTCTTTAACTGTAGTTCTTGTTGCCGAAGAGTTGTTTGGGAATTCACCAGATCATACTCGGCGCTCGCCAGTTGGGACTCGGCTGTGGTGACATCGAGGCGCGCCAAAGTTCCCGCCTGTTCCTGCAGCTTGCTGTTGTTATAGAACTGCTGCGCCACTTCCACGGCGTTAGATTTCGCTTTGATATCTTGGTATCCCGCCGACAAAGCATAGTAAAGGTTGAGCACCTGGTTCACTGTATTGCTCACCTGGGTCTTGAAGTTGAACGCCGAAGCCTTGACGTTCAATTGGCTTACTCGAATGGTGCGGGCATTCACCGCCACCCCGAAGCCGCGCAGCAAGTTCTGCTGGTACGAGATGCTTAGGCTGGGCGCCGAGGAGGGATTCAAAACATCGGTGGGCGCGTTCTCATTCAGATAGCTGTCCCGATAGCTCACCGTTACGTTGCCGCCGATCAGGAACCCCTGCGTGTAATTGAAAGATGCGTTGCGGGTGTTGGAAACGAGCACCGGCAGGACGCTCTGCACCGTGTCGGCTTGGGGCGCGGTTTGATGGCTGAAGACTGTCGATTCCTGGATGACCGGGTCCAGCGTCTGGGCAATGGGGCCGATTTGGGCGATGGTCGCATTGGTAGCGGATGGGCCGTTGCCTCCGTTGCCTCCGGTGCTGACACCAGCGGCCGCCTGGCTTCCCACTACGCCCTGGCCATTGGCCACGTTGCCGGCTTGAGAGGCGCTGCTTGGCACACCGGGCAAGGCTCCGCCAGCCTGCGAACGCTCCAGTTGCCATTCCGACAGGATCGGGTTGTAACGCGCCACTTCGATATCGATATTGTTTTCGAGTGCGAGCGCGATAGCATCCTGGACCGTCAGGTAAAGCATTCCGGCGCGTACCAGGCTGCCGATGCGCCCTGAATTTTCGAGGCGAATGGGCGGCACATCGGGCGGCAGGTATGGCCGCTCGGCGATGAATGCAGATGGCCGAACGGGTTCTATAGTTGGCTCCTGGGCGGCGAGCGAGCACGCGCAGCACAGCGCGGTCCAGCGGAATTTGCGCGCCGCGGTCATGGATGCACGTCCGCCGGCAATGTGGCCGGTAGTTGCGAAGGACGGGAAATGTTTCCGGCCAAAGCTTCATCGAAGGTAATGTTATTGGCTTCCAGTGTTCGGCCCAGCGCCTGATCCAGTCCGATCCGGGCGTGGCTATAGCTGGCTAACGCCTGCACTTCGGAACTTTCCGCGCTGGCGACATTTTGCTGATCGAGCACGATCTGGTAGGCCGTGGAGGCTCCGAGCGCCAGCCGTTTCTGATCCGCCTCAAGCGTCTGCTGCTGCAGTGTGCTGGCCTTGATAGCTGCGGCATAACGGGCGCGCGCCTGTTGCAGTCCGATCACCGCGTTTTGCACGTCGACGCGCACCTGGTTGATGTTCTGCTGCAGGCCCAGCTCGCTCTGCCGCAGCTCCAGTTCGCTGGTCACGTAGTCGGATTGCGCGGCGCGATTTCGCAGCGGGATGTTGAGCGCGATACCGGCGGTGTAGTTGGGAAAGTTGCGGCGGAACATCTCGGCCAGCAGGTTGCCATAACCGCCGGCCAGATAAGCCACACCCGGCGTTTGCTCGCCGACAGCAGTGATTGGTCCAGTCAGCCCGTTATTGGTGAGCTCCGCGAAGGCCTGCAGCGTGGGCTTCAAGGCGTTCTTGATTCCCACCAGGTTCAATTTGTCGCTGTCGATGTTCAGCCGGCTCTGTGCGATCTCAGACCGGTTGGCGAGCGCCTCCTGCACTAATTGCTCGACGGGCGGAGTCTCATCTCTCGCCGGAATCGTAATGCTGTCGAGCGGAATAATATGCGCATCGATCAGCGTGCTGTTCGCAATGCCGTTGCGGCTGATGGCGTTCTTCAGCACCGTCTCCTGCTGGAGCAGGTTGGTTTGGGAGACCAGCAAATCCTGCTGGCTCACATAAACCTGCGCTTCGGCGCGGGTGACTTCGATGGGCGCCAGCGTTCCGGCTTCGGCCTGTTTGCGATTATTATCCAGCAGCTGCTGGGCGGCCGCCAATTCGCGCTGCCGCGCGCGCACGTCCTGCCAGAACTCCACCAGGTCCCAATACAAGTTCAAGACGGCCGATACGGTGGTAGCCACCTGCTGCTTGAACTGAAGATCGGTGACCTTGATGTTGTTCTTCTGCACGCGGATGTTGCGGCCGTTCACGGCAGATCCGAAACCGTACAGCAGATTCTGCGTGACCTGCAGATCCAGATAACCGGTGGTATATGGGTCGATGCTGAACAGCGCGCTGTTCACGTTGGTGTAGTTGTTGTAGTAGGTGAACTGGGCGCTCATGCCGAAGTCCCAGGCCTGGTTGTAAATCGCTTGGAAGGTGCGGTTCTGTTGGATCAGGGCGGTGGTTCCGGTCAGGATGGTGTTGCTTTGCGGGCTGGTGATATGGGCGGCGCTTCCAATGAGCGTGAGAGTGGGATCGAAGGATGAGATGGGCGGGCCCAATTGCGTCACGATGCCACCGCCTGAGCTCACTCCTTCGCCGGCCGCGCCCACCGTGCCGATGTTGGTGACGGTAACTCCGGTGAGGCTGACGCTGGAAGGTCCAGCCGCCACGCCCACGCCAACGTTTCTGAGCGCACCGCCGGCCCGCGCGCGCCGCAGCACCTCTTCGGCCAGCAGAGGTCCATAGCGCTGGACTTCGATGTCCAGATTATTTTCCACCGCCAGGGCGACAGCGTCTTGAGCGGACAGATAGAGATTGCCGGCGCGAATCAAAGATTCCAGCCGCAATGTATTCGACAGGTTGGCGGGTGGCACCGGCCGCGCTCGAAAGGGGCGCGTGAAGCGGAGTAACGGCCCCTGCGCCGGGTCGATACGGACAGCGTTCTCAGCCCCCGCCGAAGCCGCCAGTAGCAGCAAAAGCGAACATCGCAAACGCCAAAATTGCATTATGAGGATACCTCCAAAATCTCGACTAGGAAATCACCGGCTCCCGGGAGTTGCGACACACCCCAAGTTTCAAGAGCGCCCCTGAGGCGTCCAAGTTATTGATAATGAAAACAGAAAGATCGATTTCCGTTTTCACGATGTTAGCATGTTAAGAGTTGGCGAGCGCTAAGCGGCGCTAGTTACAGGTTGCCGGCGTTATCTTGCATGCGGCGAATCAAGATCACAATTTCGTATGACGGAACGGACTATCACGGCTGGCAAGTGCAGCCGGGTTTGCCGACCCTCCAGGGGACGCTCGAACAGGTGATTGCGGGGATCGAGGGTCGGCCGGTGCAAGTGGCCGGATCGGGCCGCACCGACGCGGGTGTTCACGCGCTGGCGCAGGTGGCGGCGTTTTCGATCCAGAATCCGATTCCCGTGGATAACCTGCGCCGGGCCATGAATCGGATGCTGCCGCGCGACATTCGCGTGCTCCAGGTGGAAGAAGCGGCGCTCGATTTTCATCCGCGCTTCCAGGCCAAAAGGAAGACCTACGAATATCGAATCTTTTGCGGCGAGATCTGTTCGCCGTTCGAGCGGCGCTATGTTTGCCATCATCCTTTTCCGCTCGACGTTCAGGAGATGATCGCTGGGGCGCCGCTGCTCGAAGGCGAGCACGATTTCGCGGGTTTTGCGGCGTCCGATGAGCGCGATGAATTGGAGCTGTCGAAGGTGCGGACCATTTATTGCTCGCGGCTGGCGCTGGAAGGCGATCGGCTGACTTATCGCGTGACCGGCAGCGGGTTTCTGAAGCACATGGTGCGGAACATCGTGGGCGTGCTGTTCGAAGTAGGGAAGGGAAATGTGGATCGTGCGGGGCTGCTGGCGCGGTTGGAACCGGGATGCGAGATTCCGCCTGGGCCGACGGCGCCGGCGCGGGGGCTCTTTCTGATCTCGGTGAACTATTGACCTTTCGCTTCGCTGCGTGAACCCCTGGCCCACCTTCGCAGCGCTTCTCTCAGTCGTTCTTTATCCACCGGTTTCGTCAGATAATCGTCCATGCCGGAGGAAAAACATTTGTCTTTTTCGCTTTGAAACGCGTTGGCGGTCACCGCGACGATGGGCGTCGACGAGGAATCGGCCCCTAATCCCCGGATCTCCTGAGTGGCTTGGAAGCCGTCCATCACCGGCATCTGCACATCCATGAAGATCAGATCGTAGCGGCGGTTCTTGACCTTCGCCACGGCCTCCTCGCCGTTCTCCGCCACTTCGATGGCGTACCCGAGATTGATGAGCTGACGGCTCAGCACCTTTTGATTGATCCGATTATCCTCCACCACCAGAATGGTTCCGCCATTCCGCTCCAGCGGCGCGGTTTCCTCCCATACGCCGGACTCGGCCGGCAAGGCTTCCGTTCCCAAACCCAATCGGGCGGTGAACCAGAACGTGCTCCCTTCACCCGGGGCGCTTTCGAAACCGACCTCGCCCCCCATCAGCTCCACCAGGCGCTTGGAGATGGCGAGGCCCAGGCCAGTGCCGCCGTAGCGCCGGGTGGTGGAGGTCTCGGCTTGGCTGAAACTCTGAAACAGACGCGCTTGTGCTTCGGCGGGTATTCCGATTCCGGTGTCGGAAACCGAGGCGCGCAGCATTACGCAGTCGGGATCAGGGATGTCCTGGGCGGACACCGACACCCGAACCGTTCCCCGATCGGTGAACTTGACGGAATTGGAGAGCAGATTGAGCAGAACCTGGCGAAGCCGAACCGAATCCCCCACCAGCAGGTTCGGAGTGCGATCGTCGATCTCCACAATTATTTCCAAACCCTTAAGACGGGCCGTCGCACTGACCACGCTGACCGAATTCCGCACCAGCTCGCGCAAACTAAAGGTCGCTTTTTCGAGAATCAGCTTACTGGCTTCGATTTTGGAAAAGTCCAGGACATCGTTAATGATGGTGAGCAGCGAAGTGGCGGAGAACTGGATGGCCTCCACATATTCCATTTGATCGCTGGATAACGGGCTGTCGGCCAGCAAAGTTCCCATGCCGATGATGCCGTTCATCGGGGTCCGGATTTCATGGCTCATCATGGCAAGAAACGCACTCTTGGCCTGGTTTGCGCGCTCGGCGTCGGCCTTCAATAGTTCTTCCTGGGCCAGTTTCCGGTCCAGCTCCGCGGTTCGATCCGCCACCAGCCGCTCCAGCTCGTGCTGGCGTTCGACCAACATGCGCACCCGCCAGCGCCAAACGATGGCGCCCAGAAAGCCGATTCCAAGAATCACCGCAACGATGAACGGCTTGGTGCGCCACCAGGGCGGCAGAATCTCGAAGGAGAACCCGCTCAGCGAAGAGGTTTTGCCGCTGCTGGAATCCACGGCCTGCGCTTGGAACGAATATCGGCCCGCCGCCAGTTCCGGATAACGCACTGTGTGCTCCGCCGTTTCCACCCATTCATCTTCCAAACCCATCAGGCGGTAGCGAAACTTCAGCGCCTTTTCGTTGCGGAGCGTTAAGGAAGCCAGTGAGACTGTTAACGGATCGTGCTTCCAGGGCAGTTCGCCGCCGTTCGCCAGGTCTCTCGGTCCGTATCCCACTTGTACGAAAAGAGGCGCCGGGGGTGGAATCAAGGGCGCTGCCGTCGGCACCAGAAAATGAGATAAGCCGCCGCTGGTGCCGATCCAAACCGAACCGTCTGTATCTTCCAGAAACCCGTGACCATCGCAGTCATCCCAGATCAGCCCGTCGCCGGAATTGTAGCGCCGCCAGGAGTGCCCGTCAAAAAACTCGGCCCCGCGATCCTCGCCCAGCCAGACCCAGTTACGGCTGTCCACGCGGAGGAAGACAATCTCGTTCGATGCCAAGTGCGGCTTGGTGAAGCCCACGATTTTGCCATCCTGCAATTGGAACCGGGCTACCCCGGTGCCGCTGCCTGTTACCCACAAGCCGCCTGCTTTGTCGATCGCCACATCGTGCAGGTGATTGCCGAGCTTGGCGCTTGAAATATCCAGGCGCGTCCAATTTTGGGCGCCCGAGCGAAACAGATAATCCGCCGAGACGCCCCAGATCCGTCCTTTGGAATCCTCCGCCATGTCCTGGAGCGCCTGGCCGCCGGACGTCGCGGTGTCGGCCAGGTGAAACTGGGCCCGGCCGTGACGGCGCTCGCTCAAAAAGAGCCCTTGGCTGGTAGCTGCCCAGACGCGATCGCGCGAATCGACGAACACGTGCGACACGTGAGGCAGACTCAGTTGCCAGCCGTGTAGCGTCGCCTGGTCTATCTGGACCAGCTTGCCTTCAAATGTCGCCGCCCAGATGAAACCGTCCTTGGATTTCTCCAGCGACATACAGCGCGAGGGTTGGTCGATTCCCGGTTGCGACCAGGATTTGAAAATGGAGGCGCCCGGCTCGAGGATACTCAGCCCGCGCTCATCGGCTACCCACAGCCGCTGGTGAGAGTCGCGCTGGAGCGCCCAGATCTCATCGCTATGCAGACCTTGCCGGCTGGTCCAACTCTCCCAGTCGCCGTAGCCTTGCCATTTCCGCAGGCCGTGGCCGAGCAGGCCGAACCAGACCGTACCCTCGCGATCCTGGATAATTGCCGAAACCGTTCCTTTGCCGAAGCCCTTCGCTTCTGAAATGATCTCCCAACGGCCGCCTGAATAGCGGCCCACATCGGAGCCGAAGCTCGCGAGCACCACTCCGGCGCGATCTTCGGCCAGACTGAGATAGGTAACATCGCTCGGCACCCATCCGGCGGGATTGCGAATCTCGAATCTCTTATGGCCGGGCGCCAACATCGCTATGTGCTTTGGTCCCCGGGCCCATAACTCTCCGTTCGCCCTGAGCAGCAGGCATCTCCAGAGATCCTCCGGCAGGCCCGCCGCGGGCCCGTACCGCAGCAGTTTCCCGTGGGCGATCTCGCACAAACCTTTTCCGCACCCCATGACAATGCTCCCATCCGGTTTGGCGAGTACGCTCGTGACGGAATTCTGATCTATCGGGTTGCTCAGGAGCGGGGCCGCTTGCCAGGAATGCCCCCCATCCCGGGACGCAATCCCCAGCAGGCCGAACTGAGTAACGGCATAGACGCGGCCATCGGGCGACGATGCGAGCGTTGAGTCGTAGGGAATGCTCAGATTCTCATGCTGGTAGGTGACCGTCGAAAAGCTGCGCTGTCCGGCGCTAAAGGCCAGACCGTCACGCGTTCCCACCCACAATCGCCCATCGCGGTCCAGGCTGAGGGCCCGAACAAATCCGCTGGGCAGGCCGTCCTTCGGCCCGAGCTGCCAAAAACGCGAGCCATCATATTGATAAAGACCGCTTTCGGTACCGATCCAGAGAAACCCGGAGCGATCCTGCAGCAGACAATTGACGCTCAGATTTCCCAGTCCGTCCACGTAATCCCGGAAGGAGTACTGCTGTCCTCTGCAGGCGCCAACCCAGACAAGCAAAAGCGCGCCAATGGCCGCTTGCTTTAGGGCTGTAATCATGCACTTCACTCATCGACAATCCGAGCCCAATCCGTGATAGCCGGCCAGTACTTGGGCTGGGAGGCGTGGGCATCCCAGGCCTGTCACGGTGATAGCGAAGGCGAAGGGCTAGGCCGGGTGCACGGGCAAGAGGTCCCGCAGGCACTTGAATAGCATTTCCGAGGTAAAAGGCTTGGCGAGGGCGGCGTTGGCGCCCAGGAGTTTCGCGTCCGTCAGGTACTCGGCGTTAGCCCCGGACATGGCGACGATCTTGAGCTCGGGGTGCGCCTTGCGCAGGGCGTGGATGAGGCCCAATCCCTCCTCATCGGGCATGGAGATATCGGTGATCAGCAAGTCGAAAGGCTGCCGCCTGGCGATTCTTTTGGCTTCCAGGCCGTCGCGGGCGGTGAACACCCGATGACCACAACCTTCCAGGATTTCAGTGAGCCACTCGCGTATGCCCCCTTCATCGTCCACCACGAGGATCTGCCAGGCGGAGGGTTCAGTGGACAGCACGGCACGGATCTCCTCGCACAGCTTTTGTGGACTCCAGGGTTTTTCGATGAAGTTAGCGTTCCGATCCAGAGTTCCGTTCCCGGTGATAGCGTCGCGGGCATGACCGGAGGTGAACAGCACCTTCATTTCAGGCCGAAGCGCATGCAGGCGGGCGGCGATCTCTTTGCCACTGGCGCCGGGCAGGACGAGGTCAGTGAGCAATAATTGAATCTGGCCGGAGTATTCCTGGGCCACGCGCAGTGCATTTGAGGCGTCCTGGGCCACCAAAATACTGTAGCCCGCTGAGGTGAGGACTTCCTCGGCCAAGGCGCGAAGACCGTCCTGGTCTTCGACCACCAGGATCGTCCCTTCACCGGAAACCATCATCCGGAGGCCTCCTGTGCTGCCGCGCGCGGTGCAATCCGCCATCGCGATCCATAGGGCTTATCGTCCGGCGCGCGGAAATCTTGAGCGAACGGGGATTTGGCGCTAGGCCTGGCCCGCTAAGCCTGGTCCAGCACTTCGCGCACCTTGTTCGCCAGCGAGCTCGGCGTGAACGGCTTTTGCAGGAAATTCGTGTTGGCCTGCAGGACGCCATGCCGGACCACGGCATCGTCGGTATAACCGCTCATAAATAGCACCCTGAGTTCAGGAAACTGGGCCTGCAACGTCTCAGCCAATATACGGCCGCCCATCTGGGGCATGACGACGTCTGTCAACAGTAAGTCGATCTTCTCCCGGCAGGTGGCCATGAGCTGGAGCGCGGCCAAGCCTTCCGGAGCGGTCATGACGGTATAACCGCATTGCTCCAAAACCAACGTAGCCAGTTCGCGAACGTTATCTTCGTCTTCCACCAGCAAAATGGTCTCAGACCCCGAGGAGGGCGGTTCCGGCCCGTTACCCGGCAAGGCCAGTGCGGGTTGTTGTGCGATCGGCAGATAGATCCGGAACGTGGTTCCGACCCCGGCTTCACTGTACACGCCAATGTGGCCGCCACTCTGCTTGACGATACCGTGCACCACCGCCAATCCCAATCCCGTTCCTTGCCCCACCCCTTTCGTGGTGTAAAAGGGCTCAAACACGCGCGCTGTCACTTCGGGCGCCATCCCGCAGCCGGTGTCGCTGATCGCCATCCCGACGTACCGCCCGGTGCGGGCCTCCGGGTGCGTCTTCGCGAAGCTCTCATCGAGCTCGACATCGCCGGTTTCGATGGTCAGTTTCCCGCCGAGCGGCATGGCGTCTCGGGCGTTTACCGCGAGATTGAGAATCACCTGCTCGATCTGCCCGGCGTCCACTTTCACCAGGCTGAGGGCCGGACTGAGAACGGTCGTAAATTGCACGTCCTCGCCGATCAGCCGGCGCAACATTTTCTCGATATCGGTGACGATGACGTTGAGGTCGAGAACTCTGGGTTCGAGCACCTGCTGGCGGCTGAAGGCCAGAAGCTGGCGGGTCAAAGCAGTGGCGCGCTGCCCGGCGCGGCGGACCTGGTCCACCATTTTCGTCTTGGGATCGTCGGACCGCAACTTGACGAGCAACAAATCGCAGTATCCGGAAATCACTGTCAGCAGATTATTGAAGTCGTGCGCCACCCCGCCCGCCAGTTGACCGAACGCCTCCATTTTCTGCGACTGGCGAAGTTGAGTCTCCAGTTTCTTCTGGCCGGAAATATCGCGCACAATCCCCACGAAGTAACGCTGGTTCTCGATCTGGAACTCGGTCACGGCCAGATCGATGGGGAAGGCAGACCCATCTTTCCGCAAGCCCTCGGATTCGCCGCCGCGGAAATTTGGGATCAGCAGGTGGATGTTCTGTCCAATTACCTCGGCGCCGGGGCGGCCGAAAAGCGTTTCGCCTGCCCGGTTGATCATGGAGATGGCGCCTTGGTCGTCAATGCTGAGGATGCCGTCGAGGGTATGGTTCAAGACCGACTCGAGTAGTTCATCGTTGCGCCGTTTCGCCGTCAAGTCGCGGGTGATCTTGGCGAGCCCTCGAGTTTTCCCGTCCTCACCGTACAAGGCCGCCAGCGTACCGTTCACCCAGAACCGCGAGCCGTTCTTACGAACCCGCCAGCCTTCGATTTCCACTCTGCCTTGGGCCGCCGCTTGTTCCAGTTCCTGGCGGGGGACGCCCGCCTGAATCAGTTCGGGGGTAAACAGGCACGAATAATGCCGGCCGATGATCTCTTCTGCGGTGTACCCATCGATGCGCTCGGCGCCTCGGCTCCAGGTCACGATGGCGCCCTCCGGATCGAGCATTAAAATGGCATGATCGCTCACGCCATCCATGAGCAGATGGAAGCGGTCTTCAGAAACCCGCAGCGCCTCCTGCATCTTCTTGCGATCCGTGATATCTTGGGCGACTATCACAAATCCGATGGGCTCGGGGCCCTGGTTGAGGAGCGGAGTGATGGTGACTCCGGTCCAGAAGAGCGAACCGTCCTTGCGCAGGCGCAAACCTTCTTCCCCAAAAAATCCTTCCGTGGCCGCGATGCGCAAATCACGTTGTGGCTTGCCGCTGTCGATGTCCGCGGGCGTGTAGAAGCGCGAGAAATGCTGGCCGACAATCTCCTCGGCGCTGTAGCCTTTGATACGCTCGGCGCCGGTATTCCAACTGGCGACGTTACCCTCGGCATTCAGCATGAAAATGGCGTGGCCCCGCACGCCCTCTAAAATCAGGCGGCTGCGTTCCTCCGACGCGCGCAGCTTGGCATTGCTCTGTGACAGCTCCGCTGCGCGCGCCTGGATGCGCGCCTCCAACTGGTCGTTGAGGTTGCGCAACTCCTCTTCGGCCTGCTTGCGTTGCGTGATATCGCGGGTGGTCTCGACCACATAGGCGCGTTTTGGCTCCCGGACCAGGATCATGCGGGTATCCACGATAATCGTTTCGCCATCCCGGCTGATATGACGCAATTCGCCTTCCCAACGGCCTACGCGCTCCAGGATTTCAAGGCTTCTGGCGCCGGCCGGCGCATTGGTCCGCAGCAGATCGTGGACGGTTCGCCCCACCGCTTCTTCGCGCGGGAATCCATACAGGCGTTCGGCGCCGCGGTTCCAGAACGAAATGGGCCCGTGCCATTCCCAAACCAGCAAAGGGTCGTAGGTTTGTTCGATCAGCGCCGCGTGATGCCGCAGAGTCTCGGCGGTGGACTCGGCGCGCCGGCGAGCAGCGTGCATCGCCCCGCCGAGGAATGCAATCCCGAGGCTAGTCACCATGTAGAGGCTCAAGCCCACTTCTTCTTCCAGACCCGCTAACGCAAAATTCCAGCGTGGTTCCAGCAAGAAGAAGTCTGCCGCAAGAGCGCCTAAAACAACCGCTAGCAGGGCTGGGCGTAAGCCGCCATACCAGGCGGTAACAAGAACCGCCAGAAGGACAGTGACGAAAGGGAATTGGAGGCCAATCACGGGGTTGAACAGGAGCCTTGCTAGGATCGCGAGAGCGATGCTGCCAACGGCACACCCGTAGCGGGAGACGATGGAGTCAAAGCGTTGAAACATATTCCTGCCCATCCTGCCTATAAGTGCATTCCCGGCGCAGACGCTCTCTACTCGAACTCTTCGGCCAGAATTCAAAAACGATACAATTTGATTTGGCGTGAAAATCACCGTATCCAAGGAGAATTACCTCAAGGCGATTGCCGAAGCCGAGAGTGAAGGCGAGCCTGTAATCCCGGCCACCCTGGCGCGCTGGCTGAACGTCTCGGCGCCCGCGGTCACCATGGCCATCAAGCGCCTGAAGCGCGACGCACTGATCCGCACCGGACGCGATGGAACGCTGTCGCTCACCCCCGCCGGCCGGGACATCGCCAACCGGCTGCTCAACCGGCACCATTTGATCGAGCGCATGCTCACCGAGATTTTCGGCATGGAATGGTACAAAGTCCATGAAGAAGCCGAGCAACTGGAGCACGCGGTTTCGGCCGATTTCGAGCGGCGGCTGCTGGAAAAGCTGGGCACCGGCGAGGCCTGCCCGCACGGCAATCGAGTGGAGGGCGATACGCCTCAAGATCGAAGGGACCGGGGACTGCGGCCGCTCGATGAAGCGCCGGCCGAATCGGAATCCACGGTGGTAAGCGTCTTTGAGCGCGACCGGCGGCTGCTCGAATATCTGCACGGTCTGGGGATTCATCCCGGCGCCGCGGTCCAGATGATGGCGTCCAATTACGACGACACGCTGTCGTTGCGCATCGCTGGCAAAGCCGTGCAACTGGGCAAGTCTGCCGCCGCCAAGGTCTGGGTGGAAGTAGCGCCGGTGGTTATTGAGCCAGAACCGGAGAAGGCAGGTTCTGGAAGTAGTCGATAGTTTCCTTGAGCCCCTCTTCCAGGCTCACCTTGGGTTCCCAACCGAGAGTCTTTTTCGCTTTATTGATGTTGGGCTGGCGGCGTTTGGGGTCGTCCTGCGGGAGCGGCTTGAATTCGAGCTGCGCGGTGGTCCCGGTGAGCCGGCGGATGCGCTCGGCGAATTCGAGAATGGTGAGCTCTTGCGGATTGCCCAGATTCACCGGAAAGCGCTCGTCCGATAACGTCAACCGATAGAGGCCGTCCACCAGATCGCGAACGTAGCAGAAACTGCGCGTCTGGGTGCCATCGCCAAACACCGTCATCGGATCGCCGTGCAGCGCCTGATCGATGAAGGCCGGCACCACGCGGCCGTCTTTCAATTGCATGCGCGGGCCGTAAGTATTGAAGATGCGCGCGATGGTGGTTCGGACGCCATGCACGCGATGATATGCCATGGTTAAAGCTTCGGCGTAGCGCTTGCTTTCGTCGTAGCAGGAGCGCACGCCCACCGGATTCACGTTGCCCCAATAGGTCTCTACTTGGGGATGCACCAGCGGATCGCCGTAGCACTCAGACGTGGAAGTGACCATGAAGCGCGCCTTGTGCCGGCGCGCGATCTCGAGCAGATTGCGCGTTCCCGCCGAACCGACGTCGAGCGTTTCAATGGGATGCTCGAAGTAATCCTTGGGACTGGCGAGCGACGCCAGATGCAGCACGCCGTCCACCGGCCCTTCCGGCTCAAAGGGCTGGCATACATCCCAGTTCCGGAACTCGAACGCCGGATTGCCTTTCAAGTGCTCCAGATTGCGAGCGTCTCCGGTCATGAAGTTGTCGTAGCCGGCCACTTGATGCCCTTCGGCGATGAGACGGTCAATGAGGTGCGAGCCGATGAAACCCGCGGCCCCGGACATGATGAAACGCAAGCGATTCCCCCTAATTGAACTATCGTAGCGTAGGGGGTGCGCCTTTAGGGAGAAAGGCAATTCGGCCACAGATGAACACGGATAAGAGAAAAAAGTCTTATCTGTGTTCATCTGTGTTCATCTGTGGCCAATTGGATTTCGCTACACTCGGGAGTTGGCGCCCCAATTGACCTGGCCGGAGTCGGGCCTGTTCCTTGTTCTGCTCGCGGCTTCCATTTTTGGCTTCTGGTTGCGATTCCGAAGAGTCTGGCGGGTGATCGCGGAGTCTAAGAAAGACGCCGATTTTCACCTCTCACCGGTGGCGCGGCGGGTGGCTGATTTCATTTGGGAAGTGATGTTGCAGGGGAAAGTGATTTCCCAGCGGCCGTTGCCGGGGATCGCTCATGCGCTGGTGTTTTGGGGATTCTGCGTATTCGCGCTGGTTACCGTTAACCATTTCGCGGAGGCGTTGAACCTTGGATTTCTCCATGGCTATTTCGGATCCTTCTATTTCGATATTGCCGCCGTCTTTGCGATCGGAGTGGCCGTTGCCATTTCCGGATTGGCGTTCCGCCGATTTATCATCCGACCGAAATGGCTGGGGCCGCTATCGCCTGAATCGGGGATCATCGCGCTGCTTATTTTTTTGCTCATGGTCACGTATTTGGCGACGTTCGTTCCGAATTGGGAATCGAGCCGGCTGCTGTGGTGGGCTCACACGCTGACGATTCTCGTGTTCCTGCCGCTGATCCCGCACACCAAGCACTTGCACCTGGTGCTGAGTCCGGTGACCGTGTTCTTGAAGCGCGATACCTTTAGCAAAATTCCGCCGCTCTCTGGCGATGAAGACTTCGGCCTGGATACCGGCAAGGACGTCACCGAGCTGATCTCGCTACAGGCTTTCACCTGTGTTGAGTGCGGGCGTTGCTCCCAACATTGCCCTGCCACCAACACCGGGAAAATTCTCAACCCGAAGGAAATCGCGCTGGGATTCCGCGGCTATCTCAACGAGTTTGGACCGCGCAGCGAAGAACCGCTGCTCGGAGTGCATTTGTCGCAGGAGGCGGTGTTCCAATGCACCACCTGCGGATCGTGCGAGTTTCAGTGCCCGGTGGGAGTCCAGCATCTGCCGATGATTATTGGGCTGCGGCGCGGCGCCGTCAATACCGGCAAATGGGAGGACGATTACGGCACCAAGCTGTTTTTGAATCTGGAGCGCAACGGCAACGCACTCGGGTTTTCATCCAGCGAGCGCGACAAATTCATCCAGAAGCAGGAATTGCCCCTCTTCGACGGCACTCAGGAATATTGTTTGTGGCTCGGCTGCATGGGGGCGTACGATCCGCAGGGCAGGGAAATCATCGCGTCGCTTGTGCGGGTGTTGCGGGGGTTGAACTCGAGCTTCGGCGTTTTGCGCAAGGAAAAGTGCACCGGCGATCCGGCGCGGCGCTTAGGGAACGATCTCGCTTTTGGCCAGCTTGCCGAGAGTAATCTGGAGACGCTGGCCGAGAACAAGGTCAAAAAGATCATTTCCATTTGCCCGCATTGTGTCCGCACCATCGGCACGGATTGGGCTGAATACGGCACTGTGCGTGGAAATGCTCCGGCGATCGAGCATCACAGCGAGTTTCTGGCGCGGCATTTGGATCAGTTGCCGGAGCGAACGGGCCGGGGCGAAAGGATCGTCTATCACGATCCCTGCTATTTGGGCCGCTATCGCAACGTGTACGACGCTCCGCGCGAGGTGGTGGCCAGGTTCGGAACGCTCAGCGATCCGCCGCGGACGCGCGAACGATCGTTCTGTTGCGGCGCGGGCGGCGGGCTGGCATTTCTGGGCGAAGAGCAGGGCAAGCGCATCAGCGTGGAGCGCGCCGAGGAACTGGTGGCCACGGGTGCAAGCGTAGTAGCGGCTGCCTGCCCGTTCTGCAACACCATGTTTCGCGATGCGCTGGCCGGAGTTTCTACCAACCCGCCTCAGCTACTGGATATCGCGCAGATCGCGGCGGCTTCGTTCGCGGAGCCGGATAAGAGTTAGCCAATCAGCGCCGTGAGATTACCGACGATACCGTTCATGGATGCCGACTCGCTGCGCAATTGTTCGGAAGCCGCTGCGTTTTCCTCGGCGCTGGCAGCCGCCGCTTGCGTGACCTGTTCCATTTGCTGGACGCCCGCCGAGATTTGCTGGATACCGCGCGCCTGATCCTGGCCGGATTCGCGTACCCCCTCGATGAGGGTTTTCACTTGCGTTGAAAGCTGGGTAACGCGCGCCGCTGCGTGGGCCACCTTTTCCACGTTACTGCTGCCTTCGCGCGACTTGGTGATGGATTCCTGGATCAACAGCGTGGTATCCCGCGCGGCCTGCGCGCACTTCTGGGCCAGGTTGCGAACCTCGTCGGCCACCACCGCAAAGCCCAGCCCGGCTTCTCCGGCGCGTGCCGCTTCCACCGCCGCGTTTAAAGCCAGAATATTGGTCTGGAAGGCGATCTCATCGATTACCTTGATGATTTTCGAAATCCGGTCGCTCGCCGAAGTCATCTCCTGCATGGAGATCACCATGTCCTGGAGTTTGGCGTTCACTTCGGCGATACTCTGGTTCGATTCCACAACGGTAGCGCTGGCCGACTTGGTATGATCCACGGTCTGTTCCGTCATAGAGCGGATCTGGGTGGCGGCGGCTGAGATCTCTTCAATGGAAGCAGCCTGCTCCACCGCACCCGAGGCGATGGATTGGCTTCCGGACGCGAGCTCGTTGGAGGCTCCCTGGATGCGAGCGGAGGATTCGGTCAGGTTGCCGGCGATGGCGGACAGAGGGCGCACCACCCAGCGCTGGTTCAGCACCCAGAAGCCGGCCACTACCAGGATCAGAACCAACAAGCCAGCTCCGCTGATCTTCTCCATGCTTGCCAGCACGACGGGGTCCCTGGTCATGGGAGCTTTCAGCACAAAAGCGCCCTTGATATCGCCCACCCGCATGTTTTCCATGGGGAACCCGAGCATATCGCGGCCGTCATGCGTAGGACTGGCGGCCGGATCGCCGTGGCACTCCAGGCAACCGGCCAAGGTTCGAACCGGACGCGCCAGGATCAAGGTATTGGTCGCCGAGTCCTCGGTGAAATACTCGGGTTGTCCGGCGGCGAAAGCGCGGAACCCGGCGTCGAATTCGTTGGTGTTGTTCTTGGGATTGCGTGCGCCGGTGCCGGGACGGGTGGGCGTCAGGAACACGAAACCGCTGGCGGCCGCGATGTGGCTCACCGAGTCCCATGCCGCCACTACCGGAATTGCTTTGTAGAATGTCGTGCTGCGAAAATCCGAGCTTTGCTTCAGGGTTTTCACCAAGGCGGCCTGGTCGAAAGCGCCACCCTGGTGCAGCGTGTCCATGTTTTCCATCACGGTTTGAGATTGTTGGAGCGTGGAACTCATCCGACCCCGAAGCTCGTTCACCCGGTTGGCGTGCGAAATGGCGTAAACGGTCCCGATGGCCGCCAACGTGGCAAGGACAACGCCCCCCGCGGCGCAGAGGGTGATTTTCGTCGAAAGTGTCATGGTCTCTCAGCCTAAATTGGCTCATCGTCCAAGAGTGGCGCTTCAAGAGTGCGGTTTAAGAGTGGGTGCAAGCCAGAGCAGGCGGCACCATAACCGTCGAGAACGTTTAGCAGGTCGAAAATTGAAAAGCGCGTGGAGCCAGTTTTGGGGGCATTTGGACTGCGTGCGATTGGGCGCAAATGCTACAATCGAAAAGTTGGCGCGAGTAGCGTCGGCATCCTTCGAACGATTTCCGAATCGGGCGCGTAGCTCAACTGGCAGAGCAACTGACTCTTAATCAGTAGGTTGTAGGTTCGATTCCTACCGCGCTCACCACTAACCAACGGTCAATCAGTGGTTTAGAAAGGGCAATCTCGGCATTCGGAGATGAAGAGCCACCGACGTGGCTGAGGGGACCAGATTCCATCAAGGCCTCTGGCGAGAATTGTTCGTGAGCCGGAAGTGATAGCGGTTGGCGTCGCTTTCACCGGATCGAAAAACATGAGCTGCTGTACCCAAACGTTGTGTTTCCGCTGTTGTCCCGGCAGCCAGAACGCGGAAAGTCCAGCATTTCCGCAAAACCGCCCGCCAAAACTTGAACGCAGGGTTATTTGTTCACGTTCACACTCACTGCGGCGGTCGTCCAACAGCATTGAAATCCACGGCCGCCTTCGCCTGTCCAGTCATTGGCCGCAACAAGCAGTTTGTACTCGCCGGGCTCGCTGAACGTCGCCAGCGTGGTCGCCTCTCCGTGAAATGGAACGTTCGAAGGCGCCGCAAATTCGCTGGTCTTGACGAACGGATGGGAGTCGGAAAACGTCACCACCCCCGGCCCTCGAAACTTGCTCCATGCGAGCGTCACCGGCGGCGTCGGCGGCCGCGGTTCGCCCGGCACCAGATGGGCGTCGTCGGCGACCCAAATATGGAGAGCAACGGGATTCCCGACGGTTCCGTTCAACTTTGCGGTCACTTCCCGTGGGCCCTGCGCAAAGGGCCCTTGCTCCGAGAAGCCAATAAACGGGGGCGTGTCTCCTGAGGCGTCCCGAAAAGGCGAAATCTCCCAAAGCGGATTCAGGCTGGCCGGGATCGCCGTTGTCACCCCGTGCACGGTCAGCGTCCAGGTGAGCTTATTCGATCCAAAATCCTTGGGTAGCGTCACGCTAAACATGCCCCACTGGCGGCGCGGCAGAAAATGTGTGGGCTGGCCGCGATCCGGCCCGCCCGGTTCGATCTTGTTTTGCTCGCCAATTGGGATGTCCAGCTCCTCCTTGGCGTTGCGATTGAAATAACCGAAGAGGATGCTGAACGTTCCGTCCGGATTCGCGAACCAGCCTTCGAACGCGCCTGTAACGCTTTGCCCGGAATCGTGCACCGGCTCGACACGGACCTGTTGAGGTTGCGCGCAAGCCGCTGCGGCGCCGAGCGCGAGAGCCGCGCATATCCGAATGGAATTACCGGGCGATCTCCGCACCCGTATGCGGATCATGCCTGCTCAACCATGCTTTGTAGTCGTCCTCGCTGATGTAAGTGACATTCACCCACGCGTGAGCCATTTCGTCCACCGTTCGATCGCCCCATCCCACCCATTGATCGGGGTCCGGATTGTTGGGGTTGTTTACCGTGTTGTCGTGCCACACTACCACGTGAATGATGGTGCCCTTGGGCAGCACCGGCGCCGCGTCGTCACTATAGATATAGTTGGTCATCCAGTTGAAATTGAAATGATCCACGTAACTCAGCGTGCGCTTGCTTCCATCGGGCAGAATCGCTTCCAGCAGCATCGCCTTGCCGCGCAGGTGCATGTGCGGCTGGAAATTCTCCAAACGGGCCGGCGCGCGCAAGGTTTGATAGCCTTCCGACTCCACCACCGAATTCGGCGGAATGTCGAGTACGCCGAACGAAGCGCTTCCCGGCGTCGCCGGAAAAGCCGTCAGGTAGGTGCGGTACTTCGGTTCCTGCCCCTTGGGATAAAAGTAAATGGCGAGGTCCACCTGATCGCGAATCTCTTCGCCCACCGCATGATAATGCATCTCCCACCAGATACGCGCGCCGGGCACCAGGAGTTTGCCGGTGTTCGGGCGATAAATGTCGAAGTTCTTATTGACCGCCCATTCCATCAACAGTCCCTGGGTGATGATGCCGGTATGCGTGCCCGGCTCTTCCTGCTGCAGAAGAGCCAGCGCATGATGGGTGATCCTGCGGCCGGCGGGCGTATGCGGCCGGATCTCCACGGCGCGAACCCAGCGCGGCTCGGTGAGCGGAATCTCGGTCAAAGGCCGGAACCAGACGTCCTGGCCGCGTGCCGGCATGCTGTAAGCCGGCGATTCGATCACCAGGTCCGGCCGACCGAATTGCGCGGCCAATTTCCAGCCCTTGTCTGCGGGCCACTGCTTGGGTGGCGGCATGTCTTTCGGGTCGCCTTCCGGCGCGCCGTTCGAGACCCATTTCACGATGGTTTCGATCTGCGCATCGGACAGCGATATGTCGTTTTCGAACGACTGAATTCCGACCGTGGGATCGATGTGCCACGGCGGCATCTGCCGCGCCGCCACGCGCTGCCGGATATCCTTGGCCCAGGACCGAACCTGTTGGTATGTGATCAACGGCATCGGCGCCATCTCGCCCGGCCGGTGGCAGGTTTCGCACTTGGCTTGAAAAATGGGAGCTACATCCTTGGTGAAGGTAATTTCGCTCGTCCCAACGCTCGCTGCCAACGCACCGCCCGCACAGGCGAGCGCTGAAACGACCCTACGAAGTCCAGCCGGCATTCACCCCTCCTGGGCAATCGAGCTTTGGCCCTTTAGCCTTTGATTATAACTTCTCCAGAATTCGACGTTCAGCCTCAGAGAGTTATTTTAAGCTCAGCGACGACGATGCGCGAGAAGCAAATCGACAGACCCAGGATCTCCTCGGGAATCGGTCCCCACTCCCGAAAGGCGGCTTCGTGCATCCGCAGAAGTGTTCCCAGGTTCTGATCCAGCACGGCTTGCGCCTCGGCGTCCCAACGCCTGAACACTTGCTCCCGCGTCGTCCCATGCACTCGTTGGAGGCATTGGAGTAAACTACTCGTCTTAAGCTAAATGACCACATCTCCAGTACTGATTGTCGGGGCAGGCATTGGCGGCTTGAGCGTTGCACTGACTTTGCATCAAATCGGTGTACCTTGCGTCGTCTTTGAATCGGTCGCCGACATCAAGCCCCTCGGCCTGGGTATCAACATTCAGCCCAACGCCGTACGCGAACTCTATGAATTGGGTTTCTGCCCGGAATCGCTCGATACGATCGGACTGCAAACCAGAGAATGGGCTCTCGTTGGCCTGAATGGCAATGAAGTCTATTCCGAACCCCGGGGACTAAGGGCCGGGTACAAGTGGCCGCAGTATTCCGTGCACCGGGGCGGCCTGCAGATACTCCTGTATCGCGCTGCTCTGGAACGTCTGGGCGCAGATTCCGTTCGCACGGGCCTGAAAGTCACAGGCTATCGCAATCACCCGGACGGAAAGGGAGTGACGGCTTTGTTGCGAAGCCGCGACGGTCAGTGTTCCGAGGTGGAAGGATCCCTGTTGATCGCCGCCGATGGTCTGCATTCAGGGGCGCGTCAACAGATGTATCCCGACCAGCCTCCGATTCAGTGGGGAGGCGCCATCATGTGGCGCGGCGTCACCAAAGGCACGCCGATTCGCAGTGGCGCGTCCTTTGTGGGTCTGGGAACGCACCGTCATCGCGTGGTGTTCTACCCTATCTCGGCCCCCGACCCGGTCACCGCCCTTGCGGACATCAACTGGATCGCGGAGATCACCGTGGACAATTCCGGTGGCTGGCCGGATGGCGACTGGAACAAACAGGTACGGCATGAGGACTTCATGCATCATTTCGAGCACTGGAATTACGACTGGATCGACATCCCGGCCATGTTGCGTGGCGCGGCTGCAGTCTTTGAATACCCGATGATCGATCGTGAACCGGTTCCGACATGGGTTGAGGGCAATGTCGCGCTGTTGGGCGATGCTGCGCATGTGATGTACCCGACAGGTTCCAATGGCGCCAGCCAGGCTATTATCGATGCACGAGTGCTCGGTGCTGCTATGCTCGAACATGGCGTCAACTCCAGAGCCCTGCAAGCCTACGACACACTACTCTGCGCGGAAATGTCGCAACTGGTTTTGCGCAATCGTGGAGCTGGCCCCTTTGGCCTGCTGAATCTTCTGGATGATCGTTGCGGCGGTGTGTTCGATAATATCGATGACGTCATTCCCAAGGCTGAGCGTGACGAATTCATGCTGCGGTATAAAACTGCCGCAGGCTTTGCGGCTGAGAGACTCAATGCGGCCGCGTCCACCATCCCGCCAGGCGCCAGAGTTCGCTAGCAACTTTCACAAGGGGCAGTCTCGGTGTTACAGCACTACCTTCTGATCAAATTCAAGAAAGGCACCAGCGACGAACATGTCGGAGAGTTCTGCAGAAGAATGCTGGCCCTGAGAACCACCATTTCCGCCATTGAGCATCTGGAGATTGGACGCGATATTCTGCACGATGCCCGCAGTTGGGACCTCATCCTCATCATGCGCTTTGCTTCCACAGAGGCCCTGCGCAGTTATCAGCAACACCCGGAGCATCTGAGATTGATGGCGTTTAACCAGCTATCCGTTGCGGATGTAGCTTCGGTGTCAACGCAAAGTAGAAATGTCCTATTCCCTGCAAAGTAGAAATGTCCGGTTTTGACCGTGTTGGCGGAGGGTGCGTGATAGTCTGACTTCGATTCTCCGGGGAGTCGCGCTCCTGGGGAAGATTCAAGGCCGATGCGACGGGGCTGGCTCCGAAGTAATCGGCGGCAAACCCTCGGTCAACCGGGCCCTGCGGGGTACCCTCCGAGGGTTTTGCTTTTGACTTTGACATTCTCATTACTTGGGTGGAGTCTCGGAGCGGAGGCCTTGAATAGAGAAAGCGCGAAGCTGCCGGGCTGGGCTTGCCCGGCTTTCCTTTTGCGTTGTGGCGGGTTTTCAGAGCGACTCCGGCTTGGCGGAACCTTCCGAGGCCTGCCAGATCTTGGGTGACTTTTTCAGATCGAAGTTCTTACACCATGCACTGGCTGGGCGAGGTTTCCCCGTACGCCGCGCTGGGCTGGGCGCCTTCGGTGCTGGAAGCTTGGGACGCTGCTCGCAGATAGAAACACGCAAGTAGCGATCGCCGAATCGAACCGCCACAGAACCGTCTCGGCGCTTCTCGACCCGCAGCACTGCGCCTCGCAGTCCAGTGCGGATGTCCTGGCGGGCGATCTGGTAAATCTTCGCATCCAACTGAATGGTGTAATCATTGTTCACCCGCCGGCTTTCCACGTGGCTGAGAATCGCCGCCAAATCAGGCTGCTTTTCCAGCGGCCGGTGAGCATCGTCGGCACTGGCCGGCGTCACCGCCAGAGTGGCGTTGACCCAGGGCAGAAACTCGGTTTCCAGGTAGTGGTTGGCTTGTTCCAAAGTCGTCACTCCCGCGACGCGCATCCCCTTCACCAGCCGGTCCTGAGCGGTAGCAAACCCGCGCTCTACCCTCCCTTTGGCCTGCGGGCTGTGCGCTGCTATCCAGGTGATTGCCAACTCCCGCAACGCCCGACCGATCTGCGTCGGCGGCATTTCCACCCTATCCTGCTCCACTCCGGGCTCATCCCGCCTGCGTTTCTCCGCCGTCTGAAAGAGGCTCGCCTTGTCGGTGTAAAATGCGAGCGGCCGCCCGTGCTTTTTCAGGTAGCTCTCCAGCAGGCTCATGTTTTCCGCCGTTGAGTCGCTGCCCACAAAGCGAGCGAACCACCGCCCGGTCGCATCGTCAATCATGTTGATCAGCAAGATCTGTGCTCCGCGCCCTTCCAACCAGTCGTGGTCGCTGGTGTCCCACTGCACCAACTCGCCCCAGCGGCTGCGTCGCGGACGCCATGCATGGATCTTCTCGATCCGCTGCTTGCGCGCTCGCCACAGCTTGGCTTGAATCATCCACTGCCGTACCGTCTCCCGGCTCACCGCGATGTTGTGTTTCTTAGCCAAGTATTCCGACGCCAGCGTCGGGCCAAATCCCCGGTACACCGCACGCGACAGGATTGTCACTGCCTCCCGCTCCAGGTCGGCATCCATCTTGCGATTGGATGGCAGCCCTCGTAACGCATGCACCACAGCTTTATCCCCACGGCGTTTTAGAGCTCGCAGGAGACGCCTCACGTGCCTTTCCGTAATCCCCAGCTCCTCGGCCGCCTGCTTCTGGGTAATCAGTTTCTTCTTGGCCTTTTTCAAGGCCACCAGCCGGTCCCGCTCGGCCTGCGTCATCAATAGTTGTCCTTCTGCCACCTCCCCAGCCTGGAGGTCGTCAATAGGACATTTCTACTTTGCGCAAATAGGACATTATCACTTTGCGCCGACAGCGGATGTAGCTTCGGTGGACTTTGAATCACCGCAAACCGTATAATTGCGACCGTGAAAACATACGCCGCCCGCAGGCTTCACAATCTTCAGGAGTCCGTGATCCGCTCCATCACGCGTTATGCATTTGACAAGGGAGCGATCCTGCTGGCGCAGGGGTTCCCCGATTTCGATCCACCAGAAGAAGTTCTAGCCGAGGCCGAGAAGGCCATGCGCAGCGGACGGAATCAGTATGGGATGACCTGGGGACAGCCCAGCCTTCGCAGGGCCATCGCGCAGAAGAGCCGACGATTTTACGGACAGGAGGTCGATCCCGACCGGAATGTCACCGTCACCTGCGGAGTTACCGAAGCCGTGATTGCCGCCCTGCTGGGCGTTGTCAATCCTGGAGACAAAGTCGTCGTTTTGGAACCGGCCCACGAAAACTATCATGCCGGTATAGCGTTCGCCGGCGGCATTCCGATCTGGGTTCCCCTGCGTCCGCCCGATTATCAATTCGATCCCGATGAACTTGCGCGCGCATTCGAACAGAAACCCAAAGCCGTGTTGTTCAACTCGCCGCATAATCCTTCCGGCAGAGTTTTTACCGAGCAGGAACTTTCGATTATCCGGGACCTTTGCGTCAAGCACGACGTCGTGGCGATCACCGATGAAATCTACGAACACCTCGTGTTCGACGGCCTGCGCCATATTCCGATTGCCACGTATCCCGGCATGCAGGATCGCACGATCACCATTTGCGGTTTGGGCAAAACCTTCGCCGTGACGGGCTGGCGTGTGGGTTATTGCATTGCGAGCCCGGACTTGACGGATGCGCTGCGGAAGGTCCATGATTTCACGACCGTGTGCGCGCCCACGCCGCTGCAGGAGGCGATGGCGGCGGTGATCGGGTCGCCCGATTCGTACTACCAGTGGCTTCAGGGTTTTTACGCTTCCCGCCGTGCACGCATGCTCGGCATTCTCGACAAGCATGGTTTCAAGTATGCGGTCCCCGAAGGCGCCTACTATGTGATGGCGGACTTCCGACACCTGGGCCGCGGTGACGACGACACGGCGTTCGCCTACTGGTTGATTGATGAAGTCGGTGTCGCCACAGTGCCCGGTTCCAGTTTCTACGCTTCCTCTCCTGTTCTGGGCCGCGGTCTGGTGCGTTTCGCCTTTCCGAAGAAGGACGAAACGCTCAACGCCGTTGAAGAACGATTTGAGAAATTACCGGCCAGACCATAACGAGATCCTCTTCAACCGCAAACAGACATACGCCTCCGCAATCCAGCGGTCGCGTTATGCGTGCCGGCCCTTCCGCGGGTTTTACGCTTGCGTTACACGAACACAACCATCCCTCGCACGCGCGGCTTGCCATCGCCGGTGACTGGTACGAGAGCGTGAGCAATTGCACCAGCGGTTCCGGGGACTCGAAACGTCCGTGTGTCCGTTCGCGAAACTGCCAGAGGCGCGAGCCGGACATTGGGGCGAGGGACTTACGGCGGTTTTTGCGGAGGGACTTCCGAGCGTTCGAGGTTACTCAGATTGCCGCCCAACTGCTGGAGATCGTGGTATTGGTAAACTGGCCTAGGCCTTTCTCTGCAACGGCGAGAGACCTGGTTGATGCCTGCATTGAGGCGCGCGTTCACTATGTGGATAGGCGTTAAATGACCGTTTGAGGACCTAAGGACGAGTTTCGAGGAGAGAACACTATGACATTCTGGAAGTCAATTGTTTTGTCGATCATCGTATTCGCGGCGTTGAGTTTTGTTAGGCCAGCACATTCACAAGTCGCCGTAGGAGTGAATATCGGGCCTGCGCCAATCTGTCCATATGGATATTTCGATTACGCGCCGTATAACTGTGCTCCGTATGGGTACTACGGGCCGGATTGGTTTGTTGATAGCGTATTTATCGGTGTGGGACCGTGGTTCCACGGCCCTGCGGGTTTTCATGGTCACGTGGATAACCGCTTCGATCCGCATCATGGATATAGGGGCCCGCTACCCTCACGCGGTGCGGAGGCATTCAATCATTTCCAAGCGAATGAGGCCCGTGACGGTCGCGGCCACGTGGTGAAAGCACCAAGCCACGCTGGTGGCGGAGAACACGCGCTCCCCGGGTACCGCGGTGGTGGACGCCGCTAAGGGAGGGCGGCGCCAAAAAGGCCACGCTTGCCTGATCGCTTTCGGCCTTGCCCCAGTGGATCGGGCACGCCGCGTCCGACGAGAATTCTAGCCATCCGGCCGCTATGGATCTTAGACCGGTGTCACCGCTCAAAGATCGCCACCTTCTGCCGATGCACTGTCTCAGCCGGGCTTCCGCCGGTGCGGTTGAGCCACGATTTGAATTCAGTGACCTTGATTCGGTGTTCCAATTGCGGTGCCCCGGCAGACACAGTCACAGTCGTGATCCCCTCGGGTATCTGGTCGGCCCAGACTGACTCGCGAATCGCCCTTAAGCCCCGCGCGATGGCCTCAAACAACATGTCCGCGTCAATCGCGCGCGGGTGCACCAGTAAACGGTGAGTTTTCGGCAACGCTGCGTAGTGGAGGCGGAAACTGGGCCCAAGGCGGGTTATTTCGGGTTCTTACTGGCGGGCTTGACTCTGAGGAACAGCTTGTCCCATTTGTGATGCTTGCCGGATGGCGACGGACGTCCTCCTGGGAAGGTCTGATCGAGTAGCTGAGCGTCGGAGATGAGGGCTGTCTCCATCCATCGCCAGTTGGGGAGCGAGCTGGCGCTGGAACCGGCGATCTGCCAGGTCAACAGCTTGATGACGCCGTTGTGCTCTCCGTAGTCGTGCGGTTCCACGATTCGTTCTCTGTTGCGGTAACGGAGCCGAAGCAGTCTGGTTTGCTCGATGGCGGTTCGCAGCAGTTGATCGAGCTTCGGATCGGGTGTTGGCAAGGCAGAAGCCCCTCAAACCAGTGTGCACCGCTCAGGACAGAGGTATTTCTGCCGGCTATAGGTCAGGCCAGAATGCGGCGCACAGATGTCCGTCCGATGTTCAACCGCCGGGCGATTTCGGCTTTGGGGACACCGGCGCGGTGCAGTTTCCGGATCTCGGAGGCATGCAGTCCTGCCGTCATCGGTCGGCCCAACCGCCGACCGCTCTGCCGTGCGTGAGCTAATCCGGCGCGCACCCGCTCGCGCAGAATCTCACGTTCGAACTCGGCGAAGACCGCCAGTAATGCGGCCATGGCTCGCCCGGAAGGCGTCGTCAGATCCAGCGCTTCCGTCAGCGAGACGAAACCCACTCCGAGATGCTCCAGTTCCTGGAGTGTAGCGAGCAGATCCGCCACCGACCGCCCCCACCGATCCAATCGCCACACCAGCACGACATCGATCTCGCGGCGGCGAGCAGCGTCCAGCAACTTTTCCCGCAGTTGTCGTTGCGTAGCGCCGGAACCGACCTCCTTCACTTGCAGAGCAATGGTCCAGCCCCGCCGGGCGGCGTACTCGCGCAGGGCGCGGATCTGCAAGGGGATGGTGTGTTGGTCGAAAGTGGAAACGCGGGCGTAGAGGCCAACGCGAAACATTTTCGAATGTTTCCGTCGCTGGCCAAAAACCCTGGGCGAGGGTGCCTTCTCAGAGGCCTGTTTGGCGGCCATTTCCGAGTGTCTCTCCCGCATGGCCGTATACTATCCTTTCCGGCCATCCAGGATTTATGATAAACCAACCCCCGCCAGTGTGGCAGCGTAATTCCACGGCATCCAAGCCGATGGGTTGGATGTCAGTTCCGCGGGATGTTTCTGCAACTCAGCAAGGTAGTGGAATGGATTGGCGTCGGCCAGTTCACAGGTGTGGATCAGACTCATGAACAAGTCTCCGGCTTCGGCGCCGTGCAGCGTGCGATAGAACAGCGCATTCTTGCGATGCAGCACCGCACGTTTCAGCGCACGTTCGCAAACGTTGTTATCGAGAGGCGCGCCGGCTTCGCGCAGAAACGCCGTCAGCCCTTTCCAGTGGCGCAGCAGATACGTGATGGCTTTGCCCAGGCCTGAGTTTGGTTCCACTTGCTTCAGTGCAAACTGCGCTGTCAGCCACTGGTGCAGTTGCTGCATCACCGGTCCACATGCTGCTGATGAAACCGTAGACGCTCCGCTGGCGAAAGCTTTCCCGCGCGCGCCTCCGCATCATATCTATATACGTCGCCCAGCGTCTCCAGAACATAGCGGCACTGTTCCGGAAAGTTCGCGGCCACTTCGACGAACTGGCGACGCCCATGCGCCAGGCAGTTGGCCAGCAGGATCTCGGCGCCATCGCTTAGTTTCGGCGTGTTGCGCGACAACGCATCACACATCTGAATGGGCGCGCCAAGCTCGCTCGCGCGATGCCGCAACACATCGCGCAGATTTTCCCCAGCATGCTGACGCCCGGTAAAGTACAGCGCGATCTTTTGCCCTTGCTGGGTGGACACGATGCCGGACGTAAACACACCGGTGCGATCATCGGACGGCTCGCGCGCCAGACGCAGCACGCGCATGCTGGTGTCGTCGTTGTGCAGCACTTCGCCTTGCGCCGCTTGCCGGATGAGTTCGTCACGCGCGGCTTTGATCAGCTCCGCCGCTTCTTCCACGATCTCCCACTGCGTGGAAGCCGGCAACGGGATCCCCAGTAAATGTTCCAGTTTTTCCAAACGATAAAACGGCATTCCGCTGCCGTACTTCAGCAGTGCGATCATGGCCGCCGTGGTCTCGTCGTACTTTTCAGGTCCCACGCCTTCCGGCTCTTCGGCCGTGAACACTTCGCCGCACAGGTTGCAGCGCAGCCGGTCGAGTTCATACACGGTTGCGGCCAGCGGCGCTTGTCCCACGATTCTCACCAGAGTCCGAGGTTCTTTCTGTGCGTAAACTTTGCCTTTTTCACAGCCCGGACAGGCGTCGCCGGCGTGTAGCTCCGGATGCGGCACGGCAACTTTCTGCGCGCCAGTGTAGGACGAAGCTCCGTTGCGCCCGTGGCCTGGCGTTTTGTCAGATGGCGGCTCCGAATCATTTTCTGGCGTCGACGTTTCTGGCTGTTGCAAAACGGTCTTGGTCTTTTCTGTCGTGCGTGGCTTGGCAAGCATCCCGGCCAGCGCATGCAGCGCGCTCTTGAGCTTTTCGCTTTCCAACTCGCTCAGCGGCACCTGCGTGCCGCGCTCGATGATCTGGTCCAGCTCTTCCAGATTTACATCCACCCGCGCCCGTTTCATCCTTGAAGAATCTCCCGGAACTTGCGATGAAGGGGCAATCCTAGCATCTGTTTCGCCGGCCGTGTCTGCTCGACGGTCGGCGCGCGATGTCCGCGCCCCGCCGTCGTGCCGATTATCTGCCAGTTGGCCGCGCGATAACACGTCCCACGAAAACGCGAGGTGTCCACGAAGGTTTCCAACCAATAAATAGGATGCGCGTAGAGCCGTTGCCAGTCGTTCGGAACAAGCTTTGCCATGCGGCCCAGAAGGTGCGAAGCCAGATGGTTCACTCTCACCCACGGCAGAATCAGAAAGCGCGTGTTGTATGCCAGCAAGTGCACGTTGCGCTCGCGTGCTTGGTCGCTCCAGCCCAAGAAACGATCGCGCAGCTTGAGATGCCGCGGTGAGCTTTGCCAGGCCAGGCACGCGATGGCCTGCCCGCGTGCTTTCACCAGATACTTCAAGTGTTCGCCCACCGGCTGTTCATAGCCGAGGTAGTGATACTGCTCCATCAGGCTGTTGAACAACGGCTCTTCCGGCGAGCGGCGCACTTGCACAAACTCCAGTGGGGTGATCCTGCCCAGAGGTCCGCAAACCGCACGCTTGTCGGGGATCACAGGCTCGGGGCGTTGCCGCTCTGCTAATCGATTCCGCACGGTGCGCCGCACCGGCGGCAACTGGATCTCTCCGGTGCGATCAAGCATCAATAATAGTCCCCGGCACACCATGTCGCGCAACGCGCCGTTGGCTTGCTTCCACTGCCAGGCTTCGCAGAGTTGCCGCGACAGTTTCCAGCGGCTTAGCTCGGGATGATCTTGAATCAGTTTCCGGATGAAGAGGATCTCTTCGCTGCTGATGTCCCGGCTCCGGTAGCGATGGGTGGCCATCTCATCGGTAGTGTGCCAGAAAGCGTTTCAGAACGCAAGTAGAAAATGACCGGCTTACACTTTACGCCACACCGGAGCGGCATCCACGTCGGGGTTGCCCGCCGCGAACAGCACCTGCGCTTGATGCACGCGCAGCGCCTTGGTAGGTTCCTGGACTCCTTGTTCTGCCACCTGTGGCCACCAGCAAAAGCGTCCTTTCGACAGACGCTTGGTCGCCAGCCAGAATCCCTGCCCGTCATAGACCAATACCTTGATCGAGGTCGCCCGGCGGCTGCGGAACACAAACAGGCAACCCGAGAACGGATCGGCATTCAGTTTGGCGCGGCACAACTCGGCCAGCGAGTCGATGCCCTTGCGGAAGTCGACAGCTTCCACCGCCACCAGAATCCGCATCTGCGGCGTAATCTGCAGCATGCCTAGGCGGCCGCAAAGGCGCGAATCAGCTCCGCCAATTCGCTGGCCTGAATGCCTTTCAACTCCAGCCGCAGCTTCGCCCCTCGCGGCGATTCCACTTCCACCAGGCAACTCGTCGCCGTGCCGGAGCCGGATGCGAGCAACTCCACGAAGGCCGGCAACGCATTCGCTCTTTGCTTCGCCTGGGACTTTCGCCGGGCTGGTTGCAATGGGGTTGGATTGAGACGCCCAGACCATTTCCGCAAGCTCGGTTTATCTACATCCAATGCCCGCGCCGTGGCATCGATCCCATCGCGCTGGACCAACTCTACCGCTGCCGCCCACAGCTCTTCCGGCAGTCGCGATCGTACCGCGTGCGTGCTTCTCCATTCGGCCCATCGCCGTCGCACCTGCTCTACATCGTCCCGATAAAGCGCCGTTTCCTGTGCCATGCTGCCGAGCCTCCCGCCCTTGGCACACCCTATCAGCTAACGGAAACTGGAGTCATGCATGCTCACCGGAAACTCACAGTAAACGACGCGCGGAGTGCACCCCGTACAATAGAAAGACGACCTGTCATGGCCGACCAAGAACGTATTGCGAGACTCGCGAAGCAAATTGGCGAGGATGTCAGGAAAGAACGGCACCTGCTGATAACCGACAGCGAGGTGCTCGAACTTCGTCGTCAGGGAGCTGCGGAGCTGCACGCCATTTGCGCCGGCTTTGCCGCGTCCGTCAACCGCTTGCTCACGCCTCCTATACTCGAAATGACGCCGTCGGACTTCGCCCCAGAGATGTTTCGAAACCCCGGCGCGAACCTGATCCAGCTCAATGCGCACGGGCGGATTGTCCAGATTGCGTTTGAATCGACGCGAGAAAGATTTTCGACCGACAAATTCCCCATTCCGTACATCCTCGAAGGCGAGGTCCGCGCCTACAACCAGGAAATGCTGGAACGAACCCAGGTCCGCTCGCATGCCCTGTTCTATTGCGCCGAGGATAGCCAGAAGGTGTGGCGGTACCACGACTGGGCCAGTGGGCGGTCTGGGGTGTTTAGCCAGGAACAACTGGTCAGTCTAATGGAGCGAATCGTTTGAACCCTCGCGCCTCCACGCTCGCCGAGTTCCGTCGCCAATATCCAGCTCGGCGGCTCATGTCCGCTTGAGCTCTCGTTCGCGAAGGGCGGATCGACACATAGGGGATCTCACGTGGAACAGAGCTTCGAGACGATGTGGCGGATGGCAAAGGTAGCGGGCGGCATTGACACGACTGTCAGGATCATCGAGAAGGTGATTGAGACGCTGCCTACGTTCAAGTTCCGAAATACCTCCGGGAAGGAAATGCCGATCCGGGATCTCGCCGGGCTCGCGCGGTCGGTGCAGGCGGCGACGTCTGTGCCCCAGGGAGCATCGTTCGATGAGCGCGATGTGAAGTTCATCGAGAGCAAATTCCTAGCCGTCCAGGCGGAGATGAGTGCGATGCTGGCACAGTTGACGAGGGCATCGACAGCGAACCAATAAGTGTAGCTACCCCGGTGGACGCAACGCCCGGCCAGGCGACCCGCCTGACCATCCGCGTCAAGCAGCCCGAGACCGGGCACACGATAAACGTCGGCAAGCTCCAGAGCTGGCTCGATGGCGGCGATTAAGAGCCCGAATGAGCAGGTGCTGAAAAGCCGATTGCGCGAGATGTTGTGACAAGATTCGCCTATTTGCCCACTGCGCGGACAACCCTTTTTCTCCGCTCAGCTAACAGTGACCCAGCGCGCGAGCCGTGGAGCACCGTTCGGCTTCGCCGGAATCCTCAGCGATCCAGGATTACAGCGAGGCTATACGCCTTAACGCAGACCGGTTGAATGGGCTAAACGGAAAAGGCCGACTTCCCGATTACGGAAGCCCGGCCTCAATTTCTAAAATCGGATCGGCAGAGACCTCGACGCTGACGGATCGGGGTCAGGAACCTATGCGCGCGGAAAACTTCCTGCGCCTAAAGGCGGCCAATCCGATCACCACGCTTGCCAACAGTAGCGCCGAAGTCGGTTCGGGAACAGCACTGGTGCCGGGAATCGTGATCGAGGTGAAAGTGGCCGACTGCGAAGTGTTGTTAGCATAGCCGCCAACGTCTAGAGTCAGATCCTCCACCGTGTAGCTCCCGAAAGGTGTGGTATCGGTGCTGCTCGTGAGACTGGAAGGCGAACTGCACAGCCCACTCGTATTCAGATTTTCGCCGGCAAAAGTTGACAAGGTCGTGGTTGTTTCGTTGACATCGCCGCACCAGTCCCCGGCATTAATCCCGGCAGTATCGATGAAACCGTAGACATCAGCACTCGAATCCAACGTAGCGACCCCGCCGAGGCCATTGACAATGATTGTGCTGCCGGCCGCGTCCGTGAGCACGAGGTCCCAGTAGACGTTAGAGCCTCCGCTCGAGGCCGAGAATGTCGGTGAGCTGCTGCTGGCACTCGAGAGAAAGGTGTCGAACGACCCATATCCTCCAGAAACGAGGCTGGACGGCAGGATGATCTCCCCCGTGTCGAGGTACGCATTGTAACAATTTGAGTTAGAGTCGCAACCGGCGGGATAGCTAACCTGGTTTCCGCTCGTGATGGTTATCGATGTTAGACTCGGCGAATACACAGCCGAAGCACCGGTGTCTGGTGGATTATCAGCGGAGAGGGGCAAGCCGGCAAGGGCCGTCCCGCTAATGCTAATGGTGTTGGCGTGCGCGCGTGTTACTGCGATCAGACACAAGGCCATCCCCATCGCCAGTCCCAAGATCTTAGTTTTCATTGTCTTTCGTCTCCCCTATTCGTGACACTATTCTCCCGGGATTTCCATTTTGGCTTTACACCTTTCCGCAGTGTACAGCAATCGCCTAGAGCGCGACCAACTTTTTTGCCAACGGATCCGCGGAAAGTCCCATCGGTACCATGAAAAGCGGGCAAGAGCCGATTGCGCGAGATGCTGTGACTCCTTGTCCTGGCCCGCGCCGGAGAAGACCCGGAGCGCGACCAGGGCTCCGGCTAAGCCCTCATCCCCCAGGAGTTCGTCCATCGCATTGACCGCTCGGACGTGCGAACGCCGCCCTTGTGCCATCGGCGGTGCTCTTGCGTAATGCGACCCCTTCGGTATTCCATCAACATCACATTGGACGGGTGCTGCGATCATAATGTAATACTCCCGACGAAGACTTGCATCGTCACGCGGCCGAGAACCTCGACCAGGCCGATGCCCTCCTCTTTGGCCGGGTGACTTACGAAATGATGGAGGCAGCGTTCCGGGCGTGGGTGCGGACGGGAGCGAGGCCTGATTGGATGGAACCCTTCGCCCGAACGATCGACGCGGCAAAGAAGTACGTCGTGTCGGGGACCCTGGACCGGGTCGATTGGAACGCGGAGCTTGTGCGCGGGGATCTAGGGAAGGCCGTTCAGCAGCTCAAGCGGGGGTCGGGTAAGGGACTGCTCGTGGGAGGCGTGAAGCTCCCGCTGGCGTTGGCGGAGCTGGGATTGATCGATGAGTACGAGTTCATAGTGCAGCCCAGGATAGCGGGCCACGGGCCGACGTTGTTCGCGGGGCTATCGAAGCGTGTCGACTTGAGGCTCGTGAGCCGGCTGGAGTTCGGCTCGGGGGCGGTGGCGATGCGGTATGAGCCGAAAAGGTAGCCATTGGGCTTGTTAGCCCGAGTCGGCCGCATCTTGGAGCAACTCGGGCCAGGCCTTCCTCTCCACCCGACCTGACCATCGCCAGCGCATCCCGGTGACAGTAGTCGAGTGCGGATCAAGGGAAAGCTCCCCAGCCAGCCATCGAAAGAGCTTTGGCGAGCCGCGTAGAGACGGGGGAGGTTGACTGCGTCCCTGGTTTTGGCGGTTCCTCTGCGCGGCTGCACCTCGACAGATGTCGGTAACGATCATTCCGATTCTGGGCAAAGAGCCAGAACGGGCCCGGAAAGTGCGCTCGGCATGGCGTGGGTTCCACCGCATTGTGGTGTTCCTTTACCTAACTGGGTCCGCCGTTCCATCTGACCACCAGCCCGCGGGAACCATGAATACGTCGATTGGTTCCGGAGCACCACTGAACTGTGGATTCAGCATGACAGGAGACTTGGACAGATCTGCACCCCAAACAGCACCGTCCATGAGCGGAGTGTAAAACATCAGGTGAGCCATCCAGTTGTGGCGACCGTTATCCGTAAGGTACTGGTCCTTCGACATCATGTAGGACATGGATCCAGGCTCCAGGGGCGGCAGTTCTTGCTTTATGAATGTCTTGTTGCCGTCGATGATCTGAGCTTTGGATTGACCGGCCAATACCATTTCCGTTCTTTTGTAGGTCATCGGCAGGATGGAGCGGGCAGCCGGCGGATTGAAGCAGACCGGACCTCGAATTTTAGGGTTCCAAAAATTAGCTGACAATTCACCATCGAATGGGCCCATCCACCCTCGCTCCACGACGCATACGAAACCATTCTTGCCCTCGACGGCAGTTTCATAGCCATGCGGCCCAAGAACCAGAACCTTTGCGTCGTGGGATATGGAGTCCGGAGCCGCACTTCGTGCCAAGGCTATTTCGGCATTTCGATCCGGCATCAGGTACTCGCTAAGCGTGGCCATGCTGGAATAGGGGGTTTTGGATTGTGCTTGCATTTGCGACCTCGCACCCAGCGCGACGGCAAGCACGGAGCTGGCTAATCCGATTATCTTGGATGTCCTTCGGCCCATTTATTTCCCTTTCATCTTATGCGATGTGCGCGCCCACGGTATCCACATAAACCGCGTAAAGCGACTGGCTGGCCGCCATAAAAAGCCGATTCCGCCGGGTGCCTCCGAAACAGATATTCGCGCAGTTTTCTGGCAGGCGAATTATGCCGATGGGATCGCCGTTCGGCGCGATCACCTGCACGCCGGGCCGCGCTCCGGCCCACACGTTTCCATCTATGTCGCAACGAATGCCGTCGGCGGCGGCCGGTCCGCCTCCGCCGGGAACTTCCAGTTGCACGAAGCGCTTGCTATTGCGCAGCGTCTTCCCGTCCAGGTCATAAACCCGAACCTCGCGGCCGGTGCCCGTGTCGCAGATATAGACCTTCTTGTAGTCCGGCGAAAAGCAGATGCCATTGGGTTCGTTCAGCTCGTCGGTCACCTTATCCATCTGCCCGGTTTTTCCGTCCACGCGATACACGGCTTCCTTAGTTTCCGATTCGCCCTTGAAGCCCTCGTAATATCCGCGAATGCCATAAATCGGATCGGTAAACCAGATGCCGCCATCGGGGTGCACCACGATGTCGTTGGGCGAGTTCAGACGCTTGCCTTGGAATTTGTCGGCAATCACGGTTACGGTGCCGTTGTACTCATAGCGCGCCACGCGGCGATTTCCGTGCTCGCAGGAAAGCTCGCGCCCTTCGAAATCGAAAGTATTGCCGTTGCTGAAGCCGGAGGGCGCACGGAAGACCGTAACGCGGCCGTCTTCTTCCACCCAGCGCATCTGGCGATTATTGGGGATATCGCTCCAGACCAGATAACGGCCCACACCGTTCCAGGCCACGCCCTCGGCCCACAGCGTTCCGGTGTAGAGGCGCTGGATCGCGGTGTTGCCCACCATGTAGCGGCGGAAGCGATTATCGAGCGCGACAACGTCGGGATCGGGATACTGAACCGGTTGATCGGGCGACCAACTGCGCGGGGTTGGAACGCCGGTGATGTTTTGCTGTTGCGCGAGGGCTACTCCACCCAGTGCGGTCATGAAAAACGAACGGCGGCCAAGTGAAAACATACCTGACAGTTATACATCAGCCGCGCCGTGGGCGCATTCCTACTAATTACGGCGTTGTTTCAATGGGGATAACGTAACTTGATTGTGGAGCTGATTAAACTTCGCAAAGCAAACGAGTCGGGAGAGGACGAGGGCGTTCTCCTTATTAATACTGACCAGATTATTGCAATTACGGTTGGTCCGAACGCTACCGAGCTTCAGATGGCCGATGGACGTACTCGCTGGGCGAAAGATACTCCGGACCAGGTGGCTCTACTAGCCAAGACGGCTGGATGATGGAACGAGCAGGCGGTTTGTTGCAATATGATAGACAGGAATTTCGTCCCGTCGTGTCGAAGCGGCCTTCGCCTCTCAAAATTTCTGCTACCATCCTCCCCATGAAACCCGGGGCCGCCCTATTGCTTCTGCTCGCGTCCTGCGCGATCGCCCGCCCCGAACTCATCCGCCTCGAAGTCCAGTCGCGCAACCCTTGGCTCGGCGGCCGCTACGAGAAGCTGCAAGGCAAGGCCCACTTCGCAGTCGATCCCAAGTCGGCCATCAACCAACGCATCGCTGACATCTCCTACGCCCCGCTGGACGCGCAGGGCAAAATCGAGTTCGTGAGCGACTTCGTCATCGTGCGCCCCGCCGATGAAAAGGCATCGCGCCACGCCGCTCTCATCGAAGTGCCGAATCGAGGGCTCACCCAGTCCAATGGCTTCTTCTTCACCACCGCTCCCGGTACCACATTCGAACTCTTGAAGCTCGACACCGTCGCGCTCACCGACTCCTTCCTCTTCGAGCAAGGCTTCACCGTTGCCTGGCTTGGCTGGGAAGCCGACCTCGAACCAGGTGAGATTGGCGCCACCCTTCCCCGCGCCGGCGTCACCGGTGTTGTCCGCGACTCGGAGATCGCGCTAGGTGTCCTGCGTGGCTGGCGTCTCGGCGGGCGCAACTCCTACTGCGCTTCCGACGCTGATCAGCCCAACGCGAAACTCATCGTGCGTTCCCGCATCGACGAAGCCGGGGAGCAACTCCCGCGGTCCGCGTTTACCTTTGCCGATCCCAAAGACCCGAAATCGGCTCCCAATCCCTGTTTTGTCACCCTGAGCGAACCCGCCACGCCCGGCCGCATATACGACCTCATTTATTTAGGCGCCAATCCCGAAATCGCGGGCCTCAGCCTCGCCGCCTTCCGCGACTTCGCCGCGTACCTCAAAAAGGAGGGCGCCGTCTCGCGCGTGCTCGCCTACGGCTACTCCCAGAGCGGACGCTTCCTGCGCGACTTCCTCTATCGCGGCTTCAACGAAGATGAGCAGGGCAAACCCGCCTTCGACGGTCTCTTCATCGCCAGCGCCGGCGCGGGGCGCGGAAGCTTCGATCATCGCTACGCCATGCCTGGCGTCGCTGGCAACTCGGTTCTCAGCATCACCCGACCCGTCGATCTGCCGCCCTTCGACGACGCTGGCCTCCTCAACCTCGCCGTCCGCTCCAAGACGCTCCCAAAAATCTTCTACACCTACAGCTCCACCGAATACTGGGCCCGCTTCGGAGCCTTAGCCTACACGACCACCGACGGCGCAAAGGAACTGCCCCTCAACCCTGAGTCGCGCCTCTACTTCATCTCCGGCACGCCGCACTCTGGAGCGCCGTTCCCGCCCTTGAAGAACGCACGCGGAAATCGGTGGAGTAACTTCGCCAACTACGCCCGCGCCACATGGGCCTTCCGCGCGCTCCTCCTCGATCTCGATGAATGGACCGCCCAAGGAATCAGGCCGCCCGATTCGGTATACCCGCATCTGGGCGATCTCGCCCGCAATCAGGACGTGAAGTTCCCCCGCGTCCCCGGCGTCGAGTTTCCCTCCCGGATGCCGCGCATCTGGCGTCTCGATTTCGGTCCGGACTACGCCACCAAAGGTGTGATCGACCGCGAGCCGCCCGCCCTTGGTGAACAGTTCACAGTTCTGGTTCCAATCGTGAAGCCCGACGGCAACGATGTCGGGGGCATCGAGCTGCCCGAGATCGCCGAACCGCTGGGTACCTTCACCGGCTGGAATTACGCGCTCCCCGCGCTCCCAAATCTCGATTACCTCGCTGGCCTATTCGGCAGCTTCATTCCCTTTGCCCGAACGGCCGAAGAGCGCAAGTCCTCCGGCGACCAGCGCCTCTCGATCGGAGAGCGCTATCCAAGCAAGGAGGCATATATCAAGCAGATAATACAGGTTGCGAAAGGCCTGGTGGCTCGGCGTTTGATGCGTGCCGAGGACGTGAACGCAGCTCTCGCACAGGCCGCCACGCGCTGGGACTATCTGACACTGCAATAGGCGTTTGAAAGCGCTATGTTCACCCGATATTGTGGCTTGTAGGAACTTGGAAGATTCACTTGGATAAGTCGGCTATCGCTGATACGCCCGTTAATCTGGCACTCTTCTGGCCAGGGCAGATTCGCGAGTAGGCCGTCACACGGCCACGCGGCGGTCTCGATGCGGTTGCCGGATGCTGGCCGACATCCGGTTCCTAAATCCGACTAACGGAAAAATATATAAGTCCACCATGGAAACTTTCGTCCCAGTGGCCTTGTACACTCAGTCGAAGCCCGAAGATCAATCTCGTCGACGCTCTCCGCTCTAAGTAACCATGAGGGCGAGCGGCTTTGCCGCTGGTAGCATCACGAAAGGCAGGAACTCAATGTCCATTAATCTCCAACAGCTCAATTTCGAAAATCAGCGTGGCTCCGCCTGGAATCACAGGCGGGTGCCCTTTGTCCCCGTAGGCGATGTCGGACGGGCAAACCAATCGGGCCTTCCCGCCTACCTTCATTTTCTGCACGCCCTCAGTCCAGCAGCGAATGACGCCGCTTAGCGGGAACTGCGCTGGTTGATTCCGCTTGTAAGAGCTGTCAAACTCCGTTCCGTCGATCAGCGTACCCCGATAGTTGACCTTCACCGAATCGGAGGCATTTGGGGAGGCGCCGGTTCCGTGCTGGATGTCCATGTAGATTAGTCCGGACTCTGTCTTAATTGCGCCTGGCTCCGCGGCCGCCTTTGCAAGATAGGCGTTCGAGACCACCTTCTGTTTCTCCGCCAGACGAGCCGTGCGGGTTTGCTCAAAAGCCTGAAACTTAGGTCCCCATTCGTTCAAATCCACCGCTGGCTTGCCAGCTGCGGCATCGCCGAGAGCACGCTTGATTAGCTCCACTTCGGCCGGTGAAAGATCGAACTGGCCCAGGGACCGGTACATCTGGAGGCCCAAAGCGTAGACAGTCTTCTGTTCGTCGGTTGAGAGCACCGGCGTGGTGGCCTTTGCCGCAGCAGCGGACTTTGGAGCGGATTTGGGAGGAGTTTTGGCATTGGGTGCCGCAGTAGTCGACTTTGCTGGGGGCGCCTGAGGAGCCGTGCTTTGCCCCATCATGACGGCCGGTACCAGGAACATAAGTGCGCGCATTTGTCCAGGCTATCATCCTTCCCGCATTCGGCCGAGCCCAGAAGCCGCGCCCTGTGAAACGTGGACCGCCCGCGCTCCCGTTTCATGACGCCAGCCCGTTCGAACCGTGTCGAAAGATACAGTCAAACATGCCGACATCCCAGTACTGATCGGCACCATGCTTGCCCAAACGTTTCCGACCGCGAGTGGCACAGATCACCATAGCCGACTTTACGGCCAAATGGCAGGACTATCGGACGGGACGAATCATTCCTCCCAGTAACGCGCGAGTCAAATATTCGTTCGCCTAAGGTCGATATATGACCGTAGGGGAGCGCTTTGGTGTCTAAACAAACGTAGCCATTGGGGCAACCCGCCACGTTTTGGGATCGGATTTGGCATTGGCTTGGCAAGGGGAACCATAAAAGGATGTTGTCCTACCGATTGCTTGTTGGTCATCGTGCCCGCCGGGTTTATCTAGCGTTGTTGCTTTGCATTTTTGCATTGTCAATCGGCGTCCGCATCCGCTCGTACCTTCTTACGAGAAAAATCTACGCCGTGCTATCGGGGCTCGATCGTGTTCGCATCGACGCAACCACGGAGAAGCAACTTTTGATGACCGTTCCTTACTTGGTCCGGGAGAAGAACACGCTGCCGGGCACCCAAGGTTACTACCACGCCGAAATTTCCAACGAAGGTGATAGGCGATGGCTCTACCAGCTGCCCTCATTTCTCTATTCTCTCTGGCCCCTGCACGTAGACCTCCCGAGTCGGTTGATGACGGATAAATGGGAGTTGATGCCTGTGCCTACAAAGATCGCGTATGTGCTCGGCTGGCGGCAGGTGTCCTTCTCGGCTTATGTTTTCGTCCTGAACGGAACGGTCTCGAGCACTGGGTACAGCATAGAGCCCGATGTTCTTGTCGGATACCCTTTGAGTTATTTTGTAGTGGCACGAAGCGCGCATGGGTTTTGGACGAACCGAGGCCGTGAGCAACTGGTTCAGAGTACCGACGACGAGAGCCCCGATTACCGATTTGGCGCCGTTGCAGGCCAATTTTCCCTGCTTGCTGGGGCCGACAGCTCAATAGGAGTCGTGTATACAGCGACCGCGCCACGTGTCCTCGTTTCGCATGTATATCAGGTGGATCTGAGTTGCTTCTGGGCTATCCAAGGATGCGATTCAGTTCGCCAAGTAACACCCTCACTTTGGCAAGATAGGCAAGTGATTGCAACGGCGACGACTAGCCGTGTTTCTTCCATGGCTGGATGGAGCAGCTCCGGGAATCCATGCCCGGACCGGATTCTCGCGGGGCGCGTTCGGACTCTCCTCGATGTGAATGTTGCTCTTTTGGAAGTCCTGAATTCGCGGTCCGAACGGGTCAACCGCGAGGGAATGGTCTCGGAAGAAATCGTTACCGATTATCGGCTAATTGAGGTCCTTAGAGGCCAACCTCAAGGACCCTGGACGAACATTCGATACAGGTGGACCATCCCATGGCCGTTGTCGCCAACGGGCGAGGTACTCAACCCTATGCGGCCCTCCTACCCCAAGCCAGGCGAGAGGTTTCTGTACTTCAGTGGCGCGAGCTTCGATTCCTGCCGCATCGTTCCGGCGACGCCGTCGGCTGAATCCTCAGTTCGAAGTGCGGTCCCGGCACCAAGGCGTAGCGAAGATGATGTCACGCGCTATTGGTATGCCCGCAAGTGAATGGACGAGCATACACAGGCCGAACAAATCGTTCACCTGGTGGGTGCGAACCCTTTCGTTTTGGCTAGACGACAGACATTATGTTATCGTCAGCGATGCCAAGCGCATCGAGGCACTTGGCCGGATAACGGCCAAGTCGCGGTAGTGCCCGAATCGCCAGACCGATTGGATCGTCAGGGACTCATACGGAGGTCGACGATGTACACGATTCTGTGGCGCGTCACTCGCACGGAACGGATCGGGGTTACCTCGCAGAACGCCGCGAAAATCCACCGCTTGATGCTGTTCTCCGGTCAAAATCACTTTGCGCTTGAGCCATTTCCTCACGATTCGCAGGTCCGGGCCGCGATAGACTTGGCTATGGGATGATGTCGGCGCCGCACAAGCCGCTTTCGGCCATTCTCTCGCAAATTCTGGTCGCCTATAGTGTGGAGCTCGATTGCGAATTCGAGCGCCGGATGCTGCAAACGCAGAGCCGTAGCGCGCGCCTCTCGCTGGTCATTTGGCTTAATGTGCTGCAGTTTTTGGCCGATGGACCAGTTTCGGTTCGAACGCTCGCTTCGCGCGCGCTCACTGCCGAGGCCGGCGCCACAGCCGGGCTTGGTTGCCTCGAACGATGGGGCGTCGTTGCGCTGCAGTCCGGAAAGCGCGCCGGTTTCGGTAGCGGCCGAGGCATCCGGGCCGATTGGCCGGTTCGGCTCACGGCCAGCGGTGAGACAGCCGTCAGAATCTGGCCCGACCTGATCCCGGAAATCGACGCTCGCTGGTCGAAACGCTTCGGCGACGACGCGACGAGGTTGCGCCGCTCGTTAGAAGCAATCGAGCACCAGATCGACCTCGAATTGCCGCAGGGCTTGCCCGTTGCGATTCTGAAGCTGCCGGAGTTCGGGCCCCGGAAATCGGCTGCGGAAGACGGCCTGCCGCTGCCGGTGCTGCTTTCCCGAGTTCTGCTCGCGTTCGCGCTCGATTTCGAACGTGAGTCCCAAACGCCGATTTCGCTATGCGCAAACGCGATCCGCGTTCTCAGTGACGAGCCGATCGCTGAAACGGAGATTCCCAAACGAACCGGCTGTTCGGAAGAGACGGCAGGCATTGGCTGGCAGCACGAGCCGTACATCATCGTTGAAAGAGACCCTGCGCGCGGCCGCGGCAAGTTCGTGCGCTTGTCCGAAGCGGGCATCCAGGCGCAGCAAGAGTATTACAGTCGCACGCGCGATATTGAGGAGAAGTGGAAGAAGCGCTTTCGCACCGCAACCAAAGAAATTCGGGAATCGCTGACGACTCTGCTGAAAAGAGGCGAACTGTCTGACGGCCTGAAACCGCCTCCCGGAACGGCCCGCGCCGGTGCCCAGACACCGGCGCTAGGCCGCGTCGACATTGGACCTGCGGCACGCCGGCGCAGGCGGGATTTGGTAATTCAGACGGAAGCATTCGTGCGCGATCCGGCTGGCGCTCTGCCGCATTATCCGCTCTGGGACATGAACCGCGGCTTCGGTCCGTAGCACGCGTTGCTCTCCTTGGACAGCCAAGAACTCGGGCCGGAAGCAGGCAATGAAGATTAACTTTCTCTTAATCAGCAGGCTGTAGGTTCGATTCCTACCGCGCTCACCAACCGAATCAAGCACTGGTGGTTCCATCTCACCGCTATGGTGCTTTTCAACATGCAGTCTTCCTCAACTGTTCAACGCTTTCAAGAGCTTGGAACTGGCCATCCGGATGCCTTTAGGAAAGGTGTTGGAGGTCGTCATGAAAAAAGGATTAGTGAAGTTGGTTGGAAAGGTACTCGCGCCGGCCGCTCTCATCGTTGCGATGGGGGTAAGTCCGGTAGCGGCACTCGCAGCCGGTCGTGGTGGCGGACACGCCGGCGGGTTTGGCGGAGGACACTCCTTCGCGGCGCCCGCCCGGGGAAACTTCCATCGCGGGAATGCCTATTACGGCGGCGGTCGCGGATATTACGGCGGCCGAGGATATTATGGTCCCGGTTTTGGATTGGGTGTCGGCGTCTACGCGCCTTACGGATATGCAGCTCCGGTTTGCAATCCCGCGGGATTCTACGATGCAAACGGTGTGTGGCAATATTATCCGGGTTGCGCGGTGCCGTACGGATATTAAACGCTAACGAACGGCGGGAATGAACGATGCGGAGGCTGCTTTCGTAGCACTTTGGGAGCCGGGAGATTTCTCCAGAGCCGCAACCAGCTTGCGCGCCAGGATCTTCAAATTCATCCCCGTGTTCATGGTTCCGTGGTCTCCGGGGACTTGCTCGATCCGCAGATCGGAAAGAACCCCTCCCCAACCTAACGCCGCGTCGCTGTCGAAAAACTCCGGCCGGGATTCCGCCTTGAGAAGATGGACCCGGCCCGGATACGGTTTCGCGCGGTAACTCTCGGCCGCCAGGAGCTGCCGCCCTCGAATGTCGCTCGCGATTTTCGACACCTCGACTCCCAGGGTGGTCGAGACCTTGTGGACCATCCGGAAATAGCGCGATCGTAGCCGGTCCACCAGATGACGAACGCCCGCCGCTCCGTGGACAATCTCGTTTACGTGATAGCGATAACGCCGGATGCGATCCTTCCAGGGCTCGAGAGCTTTACATCCCTCCAGGTAAGTGGAGTCGATCAACACGACCAGAGGCGGCTCGGCTCCGCTTTTCCGCAACTGCTGCGCCATCTCCAGCGCCACCAAACCGCCGAAAGAATAACCGAGCAGGCAGAAGGGCCGGCGCTCGCCCCATTTGCGAAGCTGTTCGATATAGCCGGCGGCCAATGTCTCTATGGTGGAAAGGCGGTCCACCAAACTGAAGGGTTGCAGTCCATACAGAGGCTGGTCCGGTCCGAGTTCCAATGCCAGCCGCCGGAACAGGATCACCTCGCCATTGAGCGCGCCGATACAAAAGATGGCCGGCTTGGCGCCGTTGGGTTGTATGGGGACGATCGGCGAGGCGGCCTGAACTCCGGCATCACGAATTACTTCCGCCATGGTGCGCACGGTGGGAGCATAAAACAGAGTGCCCAATGGCAGTTCGAGCTGGAAACAAAACTTGATTTCGGAGAAAAGCCGCAGGGCCAACAAAGAGTGGCCGCCCAGATCGAAATAGTTGTCGGTGACGCTGATGGGGTGGACGGCTAACACCTCCTGCCACAAGTTGCACAACCGCTCCTCGAGATCGTCTTGCGGTGGGACGAACTCTCGTTTCGCGGCTGGTACGAACTCAGGCGCGGGCAATGCCTTGCGATCCAACTTGCCATTCGGCGTCAGCGGTAACGACTCCACCCGCACGTACGCGGCCGGCACCATGTATTCGGGCAGGGTTGCGGAAAGATGGGCCCGTAACAGCTCGGCTCCCGGCGCGACCTCGTTTTGATCGCTGGTGTAGTAGGCCACCAGCCGTTTGTCGCCGGGTGTGTCTTCGCGCGCCACGACCACGACGTCGCGCACCCCGGCCTGTTCCGCCAGACGCGCTTCGATCTCTCCCAACTCTACCCGGAAGCCACGGATCTTCACCTGAAAATCGTTGCGCCCCAGAAACTCGATGGTCCCGTCCGGCAACCAGCGGCCCAGATCGCCGGTCCTATACATCCGCGCTTCGGGTTCGGTTGTAAACCGGTCCGGCAGAAACCGCTCCGCGGTAAGCTCCAGCCGGTTCAGATAACCTCGCGCCACGCCAGCTCCGCCGATGTACAGTTCGCCCGCAACCCCTACCGGCACCGGGTCACCGTGAGGATCTAAAATGTAGACCCGCGTGTTCGCGATGGGCCGCCCAATAGGTACGCTGCGCGCGTTTTCCGGTACAAAGGCAATCTCGTGGGTGATGGCAAAAGTTGTGGTTTCAGTGGGGCCGTAGCCATTGATCAAATGCTCGGGAGGATTGGAGCGGAGCACCCGCGCAATCACACGGGGATCGAGTGCATCGCCTCCGACAATCAGATGGCGCAGTTTGCCGAACTGTTCGCTCAAAGTATCCGCGTAATGGTTGAACAGACCCACCGTGAGCCACAAAGTGTTTACCGCATATCGTTCGAGCGTTTGGCCGAGCCGTACGGGATCGAGCAACACATCGTGCTTGATTACCACCACGCGCCCGCCATTCAATAGCGGCGCCCACACTTCCATGGTGCTAGCGTCAAATGCGGGATTGGAGGCGAACGCCACCCGGTCGCCAGCCTCGAACTTGGCATATCCGTTATTCAATACCAGCCGGTTGATGGCGCGATGGGGCACCATCACACCCTTGGGCGTGCCGGTAGAGCCGGAGGTGTACATCACATAAGCCAGATGCCGCGACGTGAGTCCCATCCCGGCAGCATCCAGGTTGGTGTCCGGCTGGTTTTGCCAGTCTGGAGCTATGGCGGTTAGATCTAGCACTGGCAAGCCTTCGATGATTCCGGCGAACAGCCCTTCGAGATGCCCCGCGGTCAGCAGCGCCACCGGACCGCTGTCTTTGAGCATCGATTGTCGCCGTTTCATGGGAAAGGCCGGATCCAGCGGTACATAGGCCGCTCCGGACTTCAAGACTCCCAACAGCGCTACGATCAACTCCGGACTGCGTTCCAGGCACACGGCTACCCGTTCATCCGGCCCGGCGCCCAGCTCTTTGAGATGATGCGCCAGCCGATTGGCTCGCCGGTTCAACTCGGCATAGCTCAGAGACGCATCTTCAAACATCACCGCGATCGCGTCGGGCGTCTTGCGCGCTTGCTCTTCAAACAGTTCGTGCACCGAGCGCTCGCCGGCAAACTCAGTATCGGTGGAGTTCCATTCCACGAGGATGCGGCGGCGCTCCGAATCGTCCAGCAACGGGAGCTGCGAGATGGGAAGTTGGGGATTGGCCAGCGCTCCAGCCAGCAAGGTCTGGAAATGGCGAAGCAGGTTCTGGATGGTGGTGCGGTCGAAAAGATCGATGCTGTAAACGACGCGTCCCGCTAATCCGTGCAGATGCTCCGAGAACTCGACGAAGAGGTCAAAACCGGAAGCGCCGCTGTGGACCTCCATGTCGGTAACGTCCCAGCCTTGGGGAAAATCGCTGAAGGGCGGACGCATGGAGAAAAGAACCTGGAACAAGGGGTGACGGCTGGAGTCGCGCTTGGGGGCCAGTTCGCGCACGATGGCATCGAAGGGAATCTCGCTGTGCGCCATCGCGCCCAACACCATGCTCTTGACGCGTCCCAGGAACTCGCGGAAAGACAGATCGCCGCCAACGCGCGTGCGGAAAACAACGGCATTCAGAAAGTATCCGATTAAAGGTTCAAACTCAGGACGCGTGCGCGTATTGGTTGCGCCGCCCACCACGATTTCGTCTTGCCCGGAGTAGCGATGAAGCAAAACCTGGAACACGGCCAGAAGAATCATGTAAGGCGTGAGGCCTTCGCTTCTGCCCAATTCCTTCACAGCCTTCACCAGCGCCGCCGGTATGGCGCAGGTTTCCATTCCGCCGCGGCAGGTGGACTCGGCGGGACGCGGGCGATCGCTCGGGAGCTCGAATGACGGCAGATTGTCGGAGAGCGTCTCGCGCCAGTATTTCATTTGGGCATCGTAATCGCCGCTGGCCGCAGGCTGCTTCTTCCATGCCGCGTAATCGCGGTACTGGACCGGAAGATCGGGAAGGGGAGAAGGCCTGCCCGCCGAATAGGCGCTGTAAAGCTCGGCCAGCTCCGAAATCAGCACGCGATATATGGACACGCCATCGAACACCAGATGGTGCAACGTGAGATAAATCCGGTGATCGTCTGCGGCGCATCGAACCAGGCGCAGGCGAAATAGAGGCGCCACGTTCAGGTCGAAGGGACGGCTGACATCTTCGCTGGCGATGCGAACGGCTTCCGCTTCGCGCTCCCCATCGGGAAGATGGCTGAGGTCGATGAGCGGCAGATGCACTGCAACGTTCGAATGCACGCGCTGCAGCACTTTTCCATCGCTGATTGGAAATGTAGAGCGCCAGATCTCATGCCGGCGGACAATTTCGTTGAAGCAGCGCTCCAGGATGGCCGGGTCCAGCGGTCCCCGTTTATGGATGGTCACCGATTCGTTATATACGGGTGCGCTGGCCGCCAGCTGGGCGTGAAACCAAATCTGTTCCTGGCCGGGTGAAAGCGGAGCTTCCTCGGCGGTGGTCCGGGGGATGGGAGGCTGCGCCGTCGCGCTCGGAACCTGCACTTCACCGCGCCGAAGTTTTTCGAGCAGTTGCCGCCGGGCTTCAGAGATGGTGTCCGGGGTGGTCATCTTTCTTATGCAGGGTGGGCCTCGAAACGAACCGGCAGACAACTGAGTCCCCGCAAGCCGAAATTTTCGCGCCAGGTGAAATCGTCGGACTCCAACTCCAAATTCTTCAAGCGGCGCAACAGCGTGCCGAAGGCGATCTGCCCTTCGATGCGCGCCAGCGGAGCGCCGAAGCAAAAATGCGCCGCCCAGCCGAAGGCCAGATGGCCCTTATCGCCGCGCTTTAAATCGAGCACGTCCGGATCAGGGAAACGTTCCGGATCGCGATTGCCGGCCGCCAGCATCGCCACCACGGACTGGCCGCGGCGGATGAGTTTGCCGCCGAGCATGAAATCTTCGTGCGCCACACGGGCCGTATGCTGGATGGGGCTCTCATAGCGCAGCAGCTCTTCCACCGCCAGGGGAATCACCGAGGGATCGTCCAGGAGCATTTGCATCTGGCAGGGATGCCGCAGCAGCGTCAGCAATCCGCTGCCGATCAGGTTCGTGGATGTCTCCTGACCGCCGATCATGGTGAGGATCGAATTGGCGATGATTTCTTCTTCCGTCAGGCGGTTTCCATCCACTTGAGCCTTTACCAGCGAGTTGATCAATCCCTCATGCGGATCGGTCTCCTGCTGGCGAACGGCGGCGCGAAAATAGTCGGTCATATCGCGGACGCTGGCCGTTACGCGCTCCACGCGATCCGGCTGGTGTTGAAAATTTCCCAGGATTTCGGCGAAATCGATGGACCATTGCTTTAGCTTCGGGTGATCGCTCACCGGAACGCCCAGCAGCTCGGCGGTCACGATGGCGGGCATGGGCGATGCCAGATCGGCTACGATGTCGGCTCGTCCCCTGTCAATAAAGCAGTCGATCAGGCCATCCGCTATATCCTGGATATGCTCGCGCAAAACTGCCACTCGAGCGGGAGTGAAGGCCGCGGCACAAAGGTTTCTCAAGCGGGTATGAGCGGGCGGATCCCGGAACAGCATCTGCCGGGACATCACTCCAATAATCGGTTTTAGCCCGCCCAATCCCATGCCGTCCAACTGCTCGGCGGTGAGGGTGCGATCGGCTGAGAAACGGCTCAGGACGGTGACAATGTCGGCATACCGGGTGACGGCCCAGGCGTGCAGGAAAGGATCCCAATGCACGGGATCGTAGTCGCGCAGCTCCTTGTAGAACGCGTATGGCGAGGCCATGACGTCGGGTTCGGTGAGCTGGCACAAGCTGATTTCGGTGGCATTCATTGTATCTTTCCCGAACTAAATGGCCAGTTGACGAGCAACCTCTTCATCACTCATGGAGTTGAGCTTCTGAATGAGCTGGCGATCCACTTCGGCGGCCAGGCGCGCCACTGTTTTGGCCTCGAACAAGTTCCGGAGGCTGAGTTGAATGCCGAAACGCTCGTGTACCCGGATAGCCACTTGAGTGGCCAGCAGGGAATGGAATCCCAGGAGGAAGAAATTGTCGTCCGCTCCCACGCGATCTACTTCCAGAAGAACCGCCAGGATTTGCGACAGAGTTTTTTCGGTCGGCGTGGTGGGCTCCCGATAGCCGGTGTCCTCAATGCGATTGCCCGAGGAGGGTTCCGGGAGAGCGGCGCGGTTCAGTTTACCGTTGGAGTTGAAGGGCAGAGCCGGAATTCGAAGGAAGATGGACGGAACCATGTAATGAGGCAGGCTAGCCGAGAGGAATTCGCGCAACCCGGATGCCGAGAGCTGCGTGCCTTCCCGCTCCACCACGTAAGCCACCAGCGTCTTGGCGCCGGCCTGCTTCGCGCCCGTCTGGCTACGCGCGATCACCGCACTGGCGGCCACGCCGGGATGGCGGTTGAGCGCGCAGACGATCTCGTCCGGTTCAATCCGGTAACCATTGATCTGCTCCTGGCTGTCCGCGCGGCCGCGGAATGCAATTTGTCCATCTGGAAGCATGCAACCCAGGTCGCCGGTTCGATACATCCGCGATCCAGGGTTGAAGGGGTTAGGCAAGAAGCGTTCCCGGGTGGATGCGGGGTTGTTACGGTAGCCGCGCGCCACTCCGTTCCCAGCAATATAGATTTCGCCCGTTTGGCCCGGCGCAACCGGAGAGCCCTGAGCGTCGAGAATATGGATTTGCGTGTTGGCAATGGCTTCACCGATAGACGGCGGCATTCCAGAACAGGGGGCAGCGGGAAGGACGCCGGATGTCGCCACCACGGTGCACTCGGTAGGACCATAATTGTTCACCACGGTGAACGGCAGTCCGGGCGAAGGATGCCGATGCAACGCTTCGCCGCCCGTTAGCAAATAGCGGAGCGCGGTTTCCGCCGGCCACGAGTGGTCCAGCATGGCTTCGGCGAATATGGTGGGGACGAATGCTACCGTAATACGTTCCTTCAACAGCCAATCGCGCAGCAGATCGGCCGAGGTGCGCGTTTGCTCATCCACCAGCACCAGAGTGGCGCGCGCCGTTAAGTGCGGCCAAATCTCCCAGGCAGCGGCGTCGAAGCCGACCCCGGCCAGATGGCTGGCGCGGTCGACGGCTTTGATGCCGAAGTTGGACCGATGCCAGAAGATCAGATTCAAAAGATTGCCATGCGTGACCTCGACGCCTTTCGGTTGGCCGGTGGATCCCGAGGTGTAAATGACATAGGCCAGATTCTCCCGCGTAACAGCCACGGGCTTATTCAAAGGCCGGCAGCCTTGCAGGGCGCTAGCAGCTGTGTCGAGATCGATGGTGCGGGCTTTATTCGCCGTGGCTAGTTTGGTCAGGGAACCGCGGGAGATGACCAGCGGAGCTTGAGCGTCTTCGAGGATGGTAGCGAGGCGTGCCGCGGGCCAGCTGGGGTCCAAGGGGAGATATGCGGCGCCCGATGCCAGGACGGCAAGCGCGGACACGATGAAATCGAAGGAGCGTTCCAGACACAAACCCACTACTACCTCGGGGCCCGCGCCGAGCGCGACAAGATAGCCGGCCAAACGCAGGGATCGAGCGACCAATTCCTCGAAACTCAGGGTGTCCAGGCCGGCAGAAAGCGCGGTGGCTTCGGGAAAGGAAGCCGCAGCTTCCATCACCAGGTCTGCCACACAGGTGCGCCTCCTCTCATTTCCTTGCCGGATCGGCCGTGGCAAAACTCCAACGGAATACATGTAGTCGCTCCCACTCGTTATTGGTTGAGGTGAGATAGCCATAAATAAGGTGAACCCAGTATGCTTGCGCATGAACTGGATTTGAATAAAACTTCGGTACTGTGACGGACGTTCCAGTTTCGAACTACCGTTGGTACCAGAGGGCGGGACAGAAATGTTCTTTTGCTCACGCTAGCCACCACAGACTGTTCACGGACACGCGGTGCGTTGGGAAACAACACTGCCAAAGGCCGAACTCGAAAGGAAAGGCGCCTCAGACTTCTCCCTTAGAATTTCAGACCGCACTGAATCGTAACATTGTTTCTAATGACCTGGAATGCAATTTTATGAGGTCACGACTTAGTACTACTAGTATAGAAATCAGCCTTACTCTTCGCGGCCGAGCATGGCTCGCGTGAGTTGGATTACCCTCTTGCAAGCGGAATCAGTGCGCTGACGCCCACGTGCAAAGTGAACCAGAAAGCATCGAGCCGCAGAGAAATCGCAATTCATGCGCCCTTAGATTGACTAACGAAAGTACCAACGAAAGAAGGTACACGCGATCCATGGACGCCCAACCGCCTTCCGACTTTTAATTGGACATGGCCAGATGCAATGAATGCCACAGCGTGGTCACGGCGAAGGATGCCGAGTGCTACATCTGCGGACTGCCCGTGCCGGGAGCGCAGAAACGTTTGTCACGCCCCAAGAAGGAGCCGAAGGCGCGGCCACCGGTGACGCCGGTCAGCAACCTGCTCTTCATGCTCTCACTCGCGCTGACCATCGTTTCCTTTTTGTGGGGTCACAAAATATCGCTATCGTTCACCGCGACGGTGTCCGGGCTTCTGCTGGCTGCAAGAATACTCTCGGACCGCATGGCGGCGCGCCGCGAGTTAGCGCTGCGCCCAGTAACGGTCACGCGCTTGCACTATTAGATCCTTGCGCTTCGTGGTCAATTGCAGATTGCGGAACTCGGAGATGCGAACCGGCTGATCGGAAACGAATCCCAGGTTGTACTGGCTGCGCAATTCGTTCTCGATTATCCCAAAGATCTGATTGATGGTTTGCTTTTTCGAGACTTCGAAATAGCCGCCACCGGTCTCCTTGGCCAGACGCTGCATGTAGGTCTTGCCCTTCGGGTCGCCGAAACCTCCGTAGTAGGTGGCATCCGAGAACAGGATGGAATAGATGATGGTGTCGGCGCGCTGCGCGGCTTCAATGGCGGAGGCTAAAGTCTCGTCGCTTCCATTGTCGCCGCCGTCCGACAAGATGATCATCGCCTTGCGATTTTGCTGGCTGCTCATGATCTCCCGCGACGCCTTTACCACTGCGTCGAACAGCAGCGTTCCTCCGCCGCGCTGCGCTTCCAGTTCGCTCTTGCTGGGCGTGTCGACATAGGGCAGCGATTGTTCCAGATCGCGGCGGGACGACGTGGGCGCCTGGCGGTTCATCACCGCCATGTCGAATTGGGTGACGAAGACTTTGTCTTTGCCTTCGCGCAAAACCTGATCCACAAATTGAAAGCTGGCGCTGCGCTCGCTCTCGAGCACGCGTGCCTGGCTCATGCTGGTGTCCACCATCAGGCCGATGGTCAGCGGCAAATCCGACTCACGCGAAAAATACTTGATTTCCTGGGGGCGCTTGTTTTCGGTGAGGACAAAGTCGTCTTTGCCGAGATCGTTGATGATTTGGCCGGACTTGGTTCGCACCGTGGCCAGGATGTTGACTACCTTCACCTCGGTGGAAAAGGTGGCGTCGTCCCCAGTCGACTGCGGCGCCGTCGTCTGACCGGAAACCAGTGGCAAGAGAAGCAATGCAAATGCGAACCGGCGCCCGAGGAACTGCATGTTTGCTTAAATTATCTCAGGTTCTGCGTTGACTCTGAACCTCGCATACGAATCCGGCTGCCTATGTGACATCGGCCTCCCTGAACCTCCGCCTCGCGCCGTGGCGGAGGTGGAGTACTTCAACCTGCTTCTGCTTTTCGAACACGCGATAAATCGCGCGATAAACGTGAGGCTGGTTGCCATAGAGCAAATGGCTGAGCTTATCACTCTCGGGGGTCGCGGGGCATCGGTTCGGCTGTTCTTCCAGGCTAAGGATCGCTGCTTTGAGCCCACGGTACCATTTCAGCGCCGCGCCGGAGTTGTCGGCATTGATTTGCCGGTAAAGCCTGGCAAGATCCCGCTGGGCACGCGTGGTGATATTAACGACGAATGCCATGCTCGGCTTCGAAATCCGAGAAAAACTCCCTTGCCGGGCGAACCTTCCCCTGTTTCGCGTCTTCGAGTCCCTGGCGAATGCCTTCCTCCGCGCTGGCGCTGGCGGCAATATCGAGGAGTCGCTGATACGCGGCGGCGTCCTGCACGATAGCCGCTGCCTTGCCTTTCACCGTGAGCACCACGGGGCGCTTGGTTCTCTTCAGCTGTTTCATAAAGTCGCCGGACCGGCGGCGGAAGGTGATCAGCGATTGGATGTCGCTTGTGATGTCAAGCATGAGAACGCTCCTGGTATTGGGCACCTTTTAAGGTGCTACCGGCATAGCGCGTCTGTGTGAGGTTCGAGAGGCCACTTCGCGCGGGCGAAGTCGACTACCAACGCGATTCGGCGAAACCTTCACAGCGCCACAACGGAGGAACGGCAGTTTTCCGTCACCTTCGCCAGTTTCAATTTCTGAGTGGCGCGTCAATCCGGGCGCAAGCCGCGCGTTGATCGGGCTGACTTAGTGAGACGCTCAAGATGGCCCTCTCCGCAGGCGAGAGGCTCGGCCCGTACGAAATTCTCTCGTCCATCGGCGCGGGCCGCAGGGCACTATCAGGAGCCATCCCTCTTCTCGTCGTGATTCAGAGTATCCTGCCGCTCCTCGTGAAGGATGATTAGAGATTATCCACTTCAGGCTGGACCTGATGCAGTTGGTTCATCTGCAAGACAAATCCGAACACCCTTATGTGGCGCGCCCGCGCGTTTTGCTCGATCTGGGCGACGTTCTCCGCAGCGGGTAGCGAGACTTAGCGGAGGCAGGCGTCCGCGCCGTGCGCAATCCCATGTGTTGCCATTCGTCCAGCAGTTTGAGCAACTGTTCGTGGCGCTGGGCCGCTACTCCTTTGCGATCTTTAACTTCACACTGTCGGAGCTCGACTTGAAGTTTCCGTTGATTGGGGGGGTATAGACGGCGGTGAGCGTGAATGTGCCTGCTTGGCTTGGATAAAACGAATAAGTGGCCGTTCCGTTCACCAGCGGTATGGTCACTGAGGCTCCCACATTCTCGGCGAACGTCACCGTCCCAATGGGCGTGCCGCCATACTGCGGTTTCACCGTCGCGGTCAACGTCAGGTACTTATTTTGGACCGGGGTAAGCGGCGAGTACGTGATCGTGGTCGTCGTGGCCGCGGGGATGACCAGAAATTCGTAGCTCACAGAATGGCTCGGCGCATCGGTGCTGTCGCCGCTATAGTAGGCAATGGTCGGGTTGCCGCCCGCCGGCACCTGCAAGCCGCCCACGTTGTAGACGGCGAAGCCGTTCAACACAGGGCCCGATCCGATGATCGTCGATCCCGTTTTGAACGTCACGGTTCCGCCGTTGGGAGGTTTCAAGGTGCCATTGCTCACTTCAGCGATCAGTTGCGCCGGCTCGCCATAGACGGAGGGACTCGGGGAAACATAGCTTGTGGTGATGGTGGGAAGCACGAAATTCGCCTGCTCCGTGACCGGGCTGTTCATCGTGATGATCAGCGGGTTGCTGCTGCTGTTCGTCGTTCCGGTCCAACTCGAGAAGATGTACGGCGATTTGGCCGTGGCGGTAAGCGTCACCTGGGTACCGGACAGGTAGGTGCCGCTGGCAAGAGCGGGAGTCACGTTTGGCGTGCTGGTTGGATTCGCCTTGACCGTTCCGCCCGCGGAGGGGCTGGCGAGGAGGGTGAGCGTATACTGCGTCGTGTTGATGACGATGGTCTTGCTGGCACTGAGCGAACCCGTTCCGCCGGGCGTGGGCAGGGTCAGATGGGCCGCGACGCTGAAGGAGTCGTTGATCGATCCGCCCTTCAGCGTGAGCGCGGTGGTGGAAGACGCATCCAGCGCGGTGGTGCTCTGTCCAGTGCCGACCGTGTACTTGAATACCAGCGCGGAAGTCCCGGAACCCGACGAATAACTGGCCGTGCCTCCGGAGTTGAGCGCCAATTGCGGCGTGCCCGTTACGGTGACCGCCTTGCTGAAGTTGACCGTGATATAGATCACCGCATTCGTCGTATAAGTGCCACTGGGAGAGGTGGTGGTCAAGCTCGTGATTGTCGCCGGGGTATCGATGGTCAGGGCGGCCGTGTTGCTGATGGTGATCGAGCTCGTGATGGCGAGCGAGGCCTCAAGCGTATAGCTGCCTCCTGGACTGGCCGTGAGATCGAGAAATGTAGCACCGGTACCGGCGACAGTAGTGACCGGGCCGGTTCCACCAACTGTGGTGGGTGCCGTTCCGGAGAAGCTGAGCGTCACCGGCACGGCGCCGATATTCTGGCCATTCTCGGTGACCGAGACCACGGGATCGGCGGGACTGCTGACGGCCACGCCCGGTGCGCCGCTATAGGCGGATTGGGCGAACTGGATCGATTGGTAATTGGTCTGGACCGCGCCCAGATCCAGGCAGGGAGTGGTAGCGCTATAGCCGGTATAAGTTGTATTGAGCCGCGGGAAACCGCGCTGATCGGTGGTGAGGCCTGCGGGATCCAGCGCCGGGGAACCCGCGCAGATAGCCGGACTGCCGGGCAGCGGGAGCATGGTCTGGGTGGGACCGCCGTAGGAACCCAGCGCGGCGAGCTGCGGAGCGCCCCCAATCAGGTTCGCGCTGTTCTGCGTGCCGCAACTATCGCAATCATCCGAGCCCAAGACGCCATCGGTGGTGTTGCCGGCCACAATGCTGTTGGTCAGCGTCAGCGTGCCTGGGAAGTTGTAGAGGCCGCCGCCCTTGATGCCTGCGGTGTTGCCGGAAACGGTGCTGTTGCTCACCGTCATATTGCCACCGTTGTTGAGGATGCCCCCGCCGTAGCTCGCCGAGTTGCTGGAGAAGGTGCTGTTGGTCAGCGTCGCCGTGCCAGAGTCGGTGAGAATGCCGCCACCTTCGCCGGATGCGATGTTGCCGGCGAAGGTGCTGTTGGTCACAATCAGCGTGCCTTCGATCAAGAAAATGCCGCCGCCTTCAGCAGCGTTGTTGCCGGAGAAGGTGCTGTTGGCCAGCGCCAGCGTGCCGCTGTTGATGTAGATGCCGCCGCCTTCGCTGGATGCGATGTTGCCGGAGAAGGTGCTGTTGGCCAGCGCCAGCGTGCCGCTGTTGATGTAGATGCCGCCGCCTTCACCAGCGGTGTTGCCGGAGAAGGCGCTGTTGTTCACCGTCAATGCGCCGGAGATGATGTAAATGCCGCCGCCTTCGCTGCTGTTTGCATGGGCGATGGTGATGCCGGAGATGGCCGCATTCGGGGAAGTCACCGTAAATACGCTGCCCACGCTGGACGAGTTGCCGCCCGAGACGGTGAGAATGTTGGCGCCGGGGCCGAACAGGTCCAGATTGCCGGTGATGGACGGCAGCGGAGTGTTCGTGCCGGTGTTCAGCGCGATGGTGCCGGTGACGCCGGAAGCGAACGCGATGTCCGTTCCGGCGGGATTGGCCAGCGTCATTGCATCGCGCAGCGAGCAGGGGGAGGTGCCGGCGGCGTCGCAAGCGGCCGGGGGCGCGGTGTCTAATACATCGGTGGTGGTGGTCACGATCAGGTAGTTGGTCTGGACGGCGCCCGCATCCACGCAGCCGCTCGCAAGATTGGTGCGCGGAAAGCCGCGCTGATCGGTGCTAAGGCCGGCGGGGTCGAGCGCCACGGACCCAGCGCAGACGGCCGCGCTGCCGGGCAACGGGAGCAGGGTCTGGGTGGGACCGCCGTACCAACCGAGGGGAGCCAACTGGGGATTGATGATCGCGCTGGGCGTGCTGATGATGTTGTTGCTTGGCTGTGTGCCGCACATGTCGCAGTCGTCCCCCGGATCGCCACTCGACGTATTGCCGGCTACTATGCTGTTGTTCAGCGTCACTGGTGGGGCGCTCGCTGCGATACCGCCGCCATTCGACGCGGTGTTCCCGGAGAGCGTGCTGTTGTTGATGATCGCCGTGGCGTTGTTGACGAAGATGCTGCCCCCACTGCCTGCCATGTTGCCGGAGAAGGTGCTGTTGCTCACCAGCAGCGTGCCTTGGGTGAAAATGCCGCCGCCTGCATGGCCCGCGTTGTTGTTGGAGAACGTGCTGTTCGTTACCGAAAGCGTGCCGGAGTTGTATATGGCCCCGCCGCTAACGCTTGCGGTGTTCCCGAAGAAGGCGCTGTTGTTCACTGTTAGAGTGCCAAGGTTCAAGATGCCGCCGCCGTTGATGTCGACGGCGGGGTTTCCATTGGCGATGGTGATGCCGGAGATGGCCGCGTTCGACGAAGTCGCGGAAAGTATGCCCACGCGTGCCCCGCCTGAGACGGTGAGAAGATTGGCGCCGGGACCGAACAGATCCAGATTGCCGGTAATCTGCGGGAGCGCGCCCAGCGTGCTCAGGTTGATAGTGCCGGTCACGCCGGAAGCGAAGGCGATGTCCGTTCCGCCGGAGGCTGCCACCGTCAGAGCGTCGCGCAGCGAGCAGGGAGTGCCGCCAGTGTTGTTGCAGCCCGGAGAGTTGTCCGACGTATCGGCGGTGGTGATCACGATCAGATAGTTGGTCTGCACCGCGCCCAGGTCCACCGAGCCCGTAGTGGGACGCGCAAAGCCGCGTTGATCCATGTTGCTGGCAGTAGCGATGCCTTTGCCGATGGCCGGACTGCCCGGCAGCGGGAGCATGGTCTGGGTGGAACCGCCGTACCAACCGAGCGGCACCAGTTGGGGATTGCCCCCGATCAGGTTATTGCTCGACTGCGCGCCGCAGGTGTCGCAGTCGTCCCCCGGATCGCCGGTCGTCGTGTTGCCGGCCACGATGCTGTTGCTCAGCGTCACGGTGCCAGGGTCGTTGTTGAAGATGCCGCCGCCCTGAACGGCTGCGGTGTTGCCGGAGAAGGTGCTGTTATTCACCGTCAGCTGCGCGCCAACGTTATCGTTGTAGATGCCGCCGCCATAGGCTGCCGTGTTGCCGGAGAAGGTGCTGTTATTCACCGTCAGCTGCGCGCCAACGTTGTTGAAGATGCCGCCGCCGGCGCCGCCTGGGCCTGACGTGTTGCCGGAGAAGGTGCTGTTATTCACCGTCAGCGTGCCAGCATCGTTGAAGATGGCGCCGCCGGCGCCGCCTGCGGTGTTGCCGGAGAAGGTGCAGTTGCTCACCGTCAGCGAGCCCTGGTTGACGATGCCACCGCCGTTGTCGGTTCCATTCGCGATGGTCAGACCGGAGATGTTCACCGTCCCCGAGGTGATGCTGAACATCTGAACCGCGTGGCCGCCGGAGATGGTGAGCAGGTTGGCGCCCGGGCCGGCGATCGTCATGCTCGCAGTGATCTGCGGCAGCGACGATTGCAGGGTGATGGTTCCCCCATCCACGGAGCTGCTGAAGTTGATGGTTACGCCGCTCGCGCTATCCGCGTTCATAATGCAAGAGCGCAGCGTGCCAGCAGCCGACGTGTCGGCGGGAGTGGTGACCGTACACGTCGTCGCCCTGGCCGCAAGCGGGGCGAGCATTGTCATCGCCAGCGCCGCGAGAACCGTTCGCATCCAGCGCCTCGAGCAACCTTGCAGATAATTCGCCATGGTCGGTCCGTGTCCTACCCAACGAATCTGCAAGCGTACCATGGATCCAGGACCTAAACCAATGGGATTTAGTACTTTATCTTACTGCTTTCAGTTGGCCTGGTACTTCTTGGCGAAATTCGCGATTATTGTTTCCGGCCCCGTCGTGGCGATTGTGGTGGATGCTTTAGCAGAACTCGCCGCATTCCCCGCGTTGACCACGCTTCCGGCCAGATAGTAGCCGCCTAATGACGGCGGTACAGTTCCTCGGCCGGGGGTGATGTGGCCGGGGTCAATTCGTGGTACGGCCGCCTCCCGCGCGTCTGAGAAGAAGGCTATGCCGGATTATGGGCGCGAGTGGGTCGTCATCCTGCAGAGTGAATGGCTCAACGGCTAGGGAATGCGTCAAGTGTCAGCATGAGCAGATGGCTGCTGGGGGCTGCAGTTCTTGGAATCGTTTTTGTTTGTGGGGATCGTCGTCGGACGGGTGATTGCTCCCACGCCCCGGGGTTATCCGGATTTGAACGGTGTTGTAGGCCAGGAAGAAAGCCGCGTAACTGATCCGAGCGGCAGCTTCGACGCGGTCGTGCTCTAGACGTACGGTCCGGCCGGAGGCGGAGGCATCCATTGGAAATTGAATAGAGCCGAGATCCTCGACTTTGAAAACTTATGGAGCACGAACGTACTGAGTGACAGGCTATTCAGCGACCCTTATTGGATCGAAATTCGACTTGCTCCCACATCTCCCGATTCCTCGACTCAAGTCGGCAATCCGTCGAACCTTGTCTCCGCGCGGTAACCGGCGCGCTATGGATTTCCTCAGAACGCCGGCGTCCGTCGACGGCGCTATGGTTTCGCGGTCTGCTTGGCTACCGTCTCTTTCGGCGCCGGATGAACCGCCGTCACCTTGGGACGCCAGAAGGCCGGATCCACATCCTCTTCTTCCTTGGACAAGTAGCTCATTTCGGGACTAACCGCATACAAACTGGTCTCCATGGTCTGGAACACTTCGCCTTCGCCCTTGTTGATTTGCTTGAGAACGTCCGCGCCTACCGCGTCCGACATCGCTTTTTCCTGTGCCTGCATGGCATCCATCTCTTTGAGCGAAGCCATGGGAATCAGGAACAGATAGACGCCGTTGGGAGCGCCCGCCACGATCTGGTAACACACGATCGTCAGCGGTGAATTCGCCTTTCGATATCCATCCAGAATCACCTTCGCGCCCTCCAGGAACTTGTCGTTCTGGCCCAATCGCACGCGATAATTATCGATCGACACGTAACGAAACTTCGGCACCGGCAGCGGGTTCGCGGGCAAGTAGCTGAGGTCCTTGCGGTAGACCGCGACCATGCTTCGGGACTCCGAACGCAATTCTCCGTCGCGCGCTTCAATCAATTCCAGATCGTTCTTCAAAGGAGCTTTCTGGGTTAGCATGTCCCCCTCTTCCATCGCGGCAAACGAAGGGAAGGCCTGCACGAACAGCACCTCGTTCGGTCCGGCCTCCGCGCTCAAGGCCAGATAGTGGAATGGAAATTTGTTTTTGCGAAAAGCATTTGTGAAATCCTGCTCCACCTTGCGATGCGCGGCGCCCCGGCCTTCTTTGATGCTTTCACGCCCGATCTGGATGACGGCTGGAGGTTCATTCGAAGCCGCGGATTGGGCGAATCCCATAGGAGCGCAGACGGCCAGCGCCGCTGCGATTAACGTGATTTTCATATGCTGCCTCCGTTCGAGGGGATCACTTGGTAGCACGAAGTATACACCCGAAGCGGAAAATTACAGCGTCAGAATATTTGTCAAAAGCCTAGCTTACAGAAGCGCCGAAACTCCGTAAGGCGGATCACTGCGTGGCGACTAGCCGCGCCGCGTCGCTACCATCTCCAGATAGTCGCTGTTCGCGAGAACCGTACCGTTCCCGGCGCAGTTGTGTTGCCGGACGAGCGCGGCCATCTGGTCGGCCAGAGCTTTTTGCGATTGCGGACTGTTGGAATGCTGGAAGGCCTCAATCGCCGGACCGAAGTAAGTCCGCATGAACTCCACCCAGTGCTCGGGCGAAAGAGCGCGGAAGCGCACGGTGCGGCGTTGGATACGCAAATCCTGAACGTAGGGTCCGAGCCGGTCTTCCACTACCGCTTCGTCGCCCCAATCCAGCGATTGATCGATACGCGAGCCGGGAGCCGAATAGCGCGCCAAAAGCAGGAACAGCCTGCCGAGCATGGAGTCGTAAGGCCAACTGGTCATGGCGATTTTTCCGCCGGGACGGCAGACGCGCGCCATCTCCGTCGCGGTCTGGCGGGCGTCGGGAGCGAAGATCGCGCCGAAGGTACTGAGCACTACGTCGAACGAGGCGTCGGCGAACGAGAGAGCCATCGCGTTGCCTTCCTCGAAATCGATCTGGAATCCTTCGGCTTGCGCTCGCTTCCGGGCGTGCTCCAGAAGTGCGGGAACCAGATCCACGCCAGTGACCACAGCGCGCCTCCGGGCGGCTGAGATCGCGGTATTTCCCGAGGCGGTGCCCACGTCGAGCACTCGATCGCCCGCATGCACCGGGATGGATTCGCAGAGCTGCTCGCCAACGATTGCAAGCTCTACGCCCATCTTGGGGAAATCCCCCGCCTCCCAGGTTTCACGCGGGGATTGGTTCGCCGAATAGGTCTGCATCATGTCCGACATAGGATTCGCCGTCGCTGCTCTGAAAGTTACGGCGGACAAAAGAACCGCAAGTGGAGTAACTTACGGTCTCCTTTGAGCGAACAACAATAAGGAGCCTTTGGCCCCTAAGGAGAAGACTGTATGCATCTCGGATACTGGCTGCAATTCTGGTGGATGTTCCCGGTCGCGCTCTGCATCTGTATCACGGTTTGAACCATCGGTGTATCGGGGGCCGTGATTTTTGTCCCCTTCTTCACTATTGTTTTTCCCCTTCTCGGCCACCATCTTGCCCCCGTGCAAGCCGTGGAGGTGGGGCTGTTGACGGAGATCTTCGGCTTCATGAGCTCGACGTCCGCTTTCTGGCGCGCGGGCTTGATCGATTTCAGGATCTCGGTGTTTGCACTCCTTTTTGCCGTGCCCACCGCCGTGCTCGGAGGGATCTCCGCGCACATTCTGCCCGCGCATTGGTTACTCGTGGTAGTGGGCGTTGGATTAGTCCTTTTTTCATTCCTGCTTATTCGCGAGACCGGCGAGACCGGCCGGAAGCCGGCGGCCAGCGCAGGAGCTACCGAGCATATCGACAGACAGGGGCGCGCCTACCGTTATCGCAGGCAGAACGACCCTTGGCGCGCCGGAACGGCCGCAGTCGGCGGTGTGTTTCAGGGTCTGGTGGGGTTCTCGGCCGGAGAGATGAGCACGGTGGAACAGGTACTGCGGGGAATTCCCGTCCGCCTGGCAGCGGGAAACGCCCACATGATCATCGCCGCCGCATCCATTTCGGCTGCCATGACGCACCTGACCGTGGATGCAACCACGGGCGCCAAGATCCCCTGGAACATACTTGCAGCCACCGCGCCTGCCGTCATGATCGGCGGCCAGATCGCGTCCCTCGTGGCTGGCAGGATGCCCCAAAGAGCGTTGCGGCTGGTGCTATCGTGCTTCCTGGCGCTGGTAGGCGTGGTCAGCTTTTATCGTGCTTCGCTCGCGCCGCAATTGCATTGGCCGCCCTGGGTGGTTTTGATCGTTCTGGCCTTCGTGGTCGCGGGATTGATCTGGTTATTGGTTCGGCCGCGGCCCCAGGTGTGCAGCGAACCCGGTGGAGCATGCTGTTCAAGGAGATCCTTGTGAGCTTTCAAAGAATCCTGATTGCCGCCGATTCCACGCCTCTTGCGGTTTATGCCGCCGAGAGGGGCATTGAACTTGCCGTGTCGCTCAAAGCCGAAGTTGCTTTCGTCCACGCCATGGAACCCGGATTGTCGCAAGCGCCGGGCATCGCTCCCCGCGATCTGATTGCGGAGGGTGAACGCGAAGGCCGGCGCTTGATGGCCGGCTTGTGCCAGCTGCTGCCGCAGACATACTCGCCATTGGAGTTCATTCACGTGGGGAAGCCGGCTCCGGAAATCGTCCGGACCGCCAAGGAATGGCCGGCGGACATGATTGTCATCGGTAGCCACGGACGCCACGGAATCCAACGGGCCTTTTTAGGCAGCGTGGCCGAGGCTGTGATGCGGCATGCGCCTTGCCCGGTCCTTGTTATACCAGCGAAGGAGTAACCGTTCGAACGACAATGGATGCATGGCGCGAGCAATTTGGGAAAATACCGTGTTGGCGGATGGCGATGATGTGGTCTTCGTAGAGGGAAATTGTTATTTCCGTCGCGAAGACATCCACTGGCAGCATTTCAAACCGAATACCCAGACGTCCATCTGCCCCTGGAAAGGAACGGCGAATTACTACGACGTTCAGGTGGACGGCAAGCGGAATCCCGGCGCCGCTTGGTATTACCCGGATCCCAAGCCGGCGGCGCTGGAAATCCGGGATCGTGTGGCGTTTTGGAAAGGCATTCGCGTCGAATCTGCCTGATGCAGCTTTTCACGGCCCTCACGGCGCTGGTTTTGTTGATTCATCTTGCCTGGATTCTCTGGGTGCTCTTCGGCTGGATCGCAACCCGCCACAGGCTTTACCTCGCGTGGTTGCACATCGGTTCGCTGCTGTGGGGCATTTGCGTAGAGGCCGGACCGTGGCCCTGTCCGCTCACATTGCTCGAACAGCGGCTGGAAAGCGACGCGGGTTCGGCTTCCTATCAAGGCAGCTTCCTCATTCACTACCTGGAAGCTTTTGTTTATCCCGATGTCTCCCCGCTATTGCTTGCCTGGCTTGGCTCCGCCGTCTGCCTTGCGATCCTGGCCGTTCACGCCAGCCGGTTCTGGCGGGATCGGCGTGGCTATGGAAATTGAGTACCTGGTGTGCCTCAAGTACTTGCTTAGTACTAACCCCAATTAGCACAGGTGTTCTATCGACGCTGCTAAGGTCAGGCCCTTAAATAAGGACATGGGCCGATGCTTATACTGTCACGGTGTGGTGACGAGAGACGAAGATTACTGCTATATCTGCGGCGACCGCCTCCCCAAGCACAAGCGGAGCAAGGTGGAGACGAAGCGCCCGCCGGTATCGCCTTTCACCAACCTGGTGTTCATGGCTTCGCTCGCTTTTACGGCCTACTGCTTCTTTGCGGAACACAAACTCTCGTTGCCGATGACGCTGGCCATTTCCTCCACTCTGCTGTTGGTCAGAATCGCCGCCGAGCGGCTCGCAAAAAAGAACTCGAATTGACGGGAGCGTCCTTGCGGGGCGACAATGCGTCGAGCCCCAATGAACACACGTTTCCGCGCCGAACACGTCGGCAGTCTGCTGCGTCCGCCCGAGTTACTGGCAGCCCGGTCCGCGCATGCCGCCGGACAAATACAGTTGGATGAGCTGCGCCGGCTGGAAGATCAAGCGATCGTGGCCGCACTCGAAAAACAGCGAGCCATCGGGTTGGACGTCGTTTCGGACGGCGAGATGCGCCGCGGATCCTGGCTCACCGACATGGCCGATGCCGTGGAGGGGTTTGTTCCCGAGAAGGTGACCCTCGAGTGGAAAGGTCCAGGCGCGGGCGCGGAAGGCAGCACGGCGCAAGTGGCGGGCGCGAAGCTGCGGAAGGTCCGCAAGCTCACCGGGCACGAACTCCCGTTGTTGAAGCAAGCGGCGGCCGGTGCGTTCAAGATCACTCTGCCCGCGCCGTCGAATTTTGTGCTCGCCAGCTACAAGCCCGGCCTGACCGACGCCTTTTATCCCACGCATGCCGATCTGCTGCGGGACGTGGTGGGCATTGTGCGCGACGAAGTGCGCTGGCTGGTCTCAGAAGGCGTGCGCTATATCCAGTTCGACGCGCCTTATTATTCGCACTATCTGGATCCTCACCAGCGCGATCGATTGCGGGCGTCTGGTTTCGACCCCGATCAGGAGCTGGAGCGCGCCATCGCCGGCGACAAGGCCGCGCTGCACGAGGTTCCGCGAGGCAAGGTGACGGTGGCATTACACATTTGCCGGGGCAATAGCCGCAGCCGCTGGTACACCGAGGGCGGCTACGATGCGATCGCGGAGAAGGTGTTTGGACTGCTGGATGTGGATACGTTCCTGCTCGAATACGACACCGAGCGATCCGGCGGGTTTGGACCGCTGCGCCTGGTGCCGCGCAATAAGACCGTGGTGCTCGGCCTTGTGACGACGAAGGAAGCGAAGCTAGAATCGCAAGACGAATTACGGCGGCGCATTGATGAGGCGGCTCGCCATATTCCGCTCGAAAATCTGGCGCTGAGCCCGCAATGCGGCTTCGCGTCGGTGGCGGCGGGGAATCTGTTATCCATCGACGATCAGTGGCGCAAGCTGGAGCTGGTGGTGGCGACGGCGCGGAAGGTTTGGGGGAGCCGCTAAACGCCAGCGGACTTCAGGCACTCGCCGATTTCTTTTTCCGAAATCGCGCCTTCGCGGATTACTTTCCAGTATGGTTCGGTGATGTCCACAGTGGTGGCGCCGAGACCTGCCAAAGGCCCCGCGTCCAGCACCAGGTCCACGCTGCCGTCCATGACGCCGAATACGTCGATGCCGCTGCGGCAGGTGGGCTGTCCGGAGATATTGGCGCTGGTGGCCACCAGGGGTTGATCCAGCCAGTCGAGCAGCGCCTGCGCCACTCGCGAGCGCGATTGCCGGATGGCCAACCGTCCGGTATTGCCCGTCACCTTAAGCGGCACTCTCGCCGACGAAGGAACGATCATGGTCAGCGGCCCAGGCCAAAAATGTCGCGCCAGAACATAGAAGCGCGTGGAAAGATCTTTCGCCAGCTCCTCCGCCATGAACGTGCCGTTGATCAGCATCGGCAGGGAGCGATGGATCTCGCGGCCCTTGGCGGCGAATACGCGGCCCACGGCGTGGAGGTTCAGTGGATCGGCCACCAAAACGTAGAGCGCCTCGGTGGGAATGGCGACGATGTCGCCCCGCCGCAGGTGCGCTGCTGCGCGCTCAATCGCTTCCGGCAGCGGATGGTCCTGGTCGATTTGTATTAGGTCAGTCGCCAATGCTTATTCTCGTGAACCGGTTAGGCTGAGGAACTCCCTCGACTTGGAATGGCTGCGGAGAGCGGCGTCGCGATCAGAATTAATATTACAGAGTTAGTGTACCGCATCGGCTCCAGCCGGGCCAAAGATCTTTCGTGCCAGAGTGTATAGGCGGCACGGCTGCCGCTATAATCGAAATGTGATTCGTCCCAGCTTAATCGCGGCCGCCGCCATGAGCATTGTTTTGCTCGCGGGCTGCAAGAAAGATATCCAGAATCAGGAGGCCGTGCGCCAGGGCGTGATGTCGTATCTGTCCAAGCGCTCGGACTTGCTGGCCATGGACGTCACCGTCAACTCGGTGGCGTTCAATCAGGACGAAGCCACCGCGCAAGTGCATTTTCAGGCCAAGGGAAATAGCTCGCCCACGGCTGGAATGACCATGCAATATGTGCTGGAGCGTAAGGGCGGCCAGTGGGTGGTGAAGGGAAGAACTGGAGCCAATGCGGCGCACGGAGCCAATGCCTCGCCGGGCCAAGGAACATCGCCTGGGCAACTGGACGGAATGCCTCGCCTCGGTTCTCCGGGGTCAGCGGGGTCTTCGGAGACTTTGCCGCCCGGCCACCCGACTGTAGGAGGCTCGCAGGCCCTGCCGCCTGGGCATCCGGCCGTCAGTCCCGATTCCAGTCAGCAAAAGTGAGACTACTTCAATGAAACGAGTTGCCGTCCTGGGTGGCGGTCCGGCGGGAGCTTTCGCAGCGGAGCGGTTGGCGAGGGCAGGACTGGAAACCGTCGTTCTGGATGAAAAGCTGGCCTGGGAAAAACCGTGCGGCGGAGGGCTGACCTACAAAGCCTACTCGCGATATCCGTTCTTGCTGGAGAATAACGTCCCGAAAAAGATCATCCATCAGACCTGCCTGGCGGCGCACCCAGCCGGAGCGGTTCACATGGATCTGACCAGCCCATTGTTGATCTATTCGCGCCTGGATCTGAACCGCATGTTGCTGGAGCGCGCCGAGCAGGCGGGCGCGCAACTGGAGAAAACGCGCGTGCTGGGCCTGGAGCGCGGCGGGCGCGGCTGGCGTTTAAAGACGCGGTACGGCGCCTTGGAGGCCGACTTTTGCATCGTGGCAACCGGGGCGCGCAATTCATTGCGCAATGTGGGAACCGAATGGACGGCGGCCGACACCATGTACGCACTGGGCTACTATGTGCCGTCCGCGCAGGATCACATCGACATCCAGTTCCTGCCGAACCTGGAAGGATACATCTGGGTTTTTCCGCGCTGCGGGCATCTTTCGGTGGGAATCTGCGGCAAGGGTGAGCCCGCGCAGGCGTTGCGCGCGCGGCTGGAACAATACATGTTGCAAAGGGGCATCTCCTACAAGGACGCGTCCTTCTATGGCCACATGCTTCCGTCGCTCGAACACTCCGGGTGGATGAACAATCGTCTGGCCGGGGAAGGCTGGCTGGCGGTGGGCGATGCGGGAGGGCTGGTGGATCCGATCACGGGCGAAGGCCTCTACTATGCGATGCGCTCGGGCGATCTGGCGAGCGAAGTGATCCTGAACGAATCGCAGTCCCTGGTGGAGCGGGCACAGGCTTATCGCAATCTGCTGCGTCGCGATTTCACGGCCGACCTGGAATTCGGCGCCACGCTCGCCAAGCGTGTTTTCCTGGGGCGATTCCTGTTCAGCGCGGTGCCCTCGCGCATGATCGATTTCATCCGGCGCAGCCCGCGATTCCGCGTGTTGATCCAGGATCTGTTCGCCGGCACGCAGCCCTATCTGGGGTTGAAGAGCCGGCTGCTGCGTGGGTTGAATGGCACGCTGCAGGAAGTATTGATGAATGTTTTTTTGCAGAGAGTGATTTCGGAGGAAACCTAGCGTGGACGATGCCAAATCCGCTTGCTCACGCGCGCGGTTCAGAACCGCGACCGTCAGGGAGCGTTCCCGGTCCGAAGAGCTATTTGCCTGCGCCCAGAAGCTGATTCCGGGCGGCGTGAATTCGCCGGTGCGAGCGTTTCGCGGCGTGGGCGGCACGCCTCCGTTCATCGCGCGCGGCCAGGGATCGCGGATCTTCGACGTCGACGGCAACGAGTACATCGATTATGTTCTGTCCTGGGGGCCGCTGATCCTGGGCCATTGTTTTCCGCCCGTAATGGATGCATTGCGCGAAGTTCTGGCGATCGGAACCAGCTTTGGCGCGCCCACCGAACGGGAAGTAGAGCTGGCTGGATTGATTCGCGATTGCGTGCCTTCCATCGAAATGGTGCGCCTGGTCAGCTCCGGGACCGAGGCCACCATGAGCGCCCTGCGAGTGGCGCGTGGATTCACGGGCCGCGACCTCACCGTCAAGTTTGAAGGCTGCTATCACGGCCACGTGGATTCGCTGCTGGTAAAGGCCGGGTCCGGCATGGCGACGCTCGGGATCGCCGATACGGCGGGCGTGCCGGAAGCGTTCGCGGCCACTACCATCGCGCTGCCGTTCAACTCGATTGCTGCTGTGGAGTCGGCTTTCCGGGAACATGGCGCGAAGATCGCGGCGGTGATCGTCGAGCCGGTGGTCGGCAACATGGGCTGCGTGCCGCCCGTGCCTGGATTTCTGGAGGCGCTGCGGGAGATCACGGCGCGGCATGGCGCGCTGCTGATCTTCGACGAAGTGATGACCGGGTTTCGCCTGGCGTTGGGCGGAGCGCAGGAACGCTTCGGGATCCGGCCCGATTTGACGACTCTCGGCAAGATTGTCGGAGGCGGGATGCCGCTGGCGGCCTACGGCGGACGCGCCGACATCATGAGCAAGGTGGCTCCCACCGGGCCGATTTATCAGGCTGGAACGCTCTCCGGCAATCCGATGGCGGTGAGCGCCGGCATTGCCACGCTGCGGTATTTGCAAGCCCACCCGGAGGTCTACGAAATCGTCGAAAGCCGTGCGGCCCAGCTTACGGCAAACCCTCCAGCGGGCATTACGGTGAACCGCGTCGGGAGCATGTTCACGTTCTTCTTCGCCTCGGAGCCGGTGACGGACTGGGAATCGGCCAAGCGCGCCGATACGGGCCGTTTTCGCCAATTTTTCCACTGGATGCTGGATCGGGGAATCTATCTGGCGCCGTCCCAGTATGAGGCCGGCTTTGTATCAGCGGCCCACAGCGAGCGGGACATCTCTAGTACCGTGGAAATCGCCAGGGAGTACTTCGCGACCTTCATGTCAACCCAGGCCGCCGTCTAACGGCCTTGCGGATTCGGTAAAATGGAGTGTATATGTCTGACACAACAGCGGACCCGGCCCATTTAGGACTGGATCTCGTTAGCGTTGATTTGCCCGCTTGGAAAAAAGCGATCGGCGGCGTTTGCGCCGTGCTGGTAGCGATCCTGTTCTTCGTCTCTGGAGCGTGGAAGCTGACCGATCCTCTCCACTGGTCCCAGATGCTGGAAGAATTCCGCGTCCCAGGCACGCTGGCCTTACCTGGCGCACTTGCATTGGGCATCGGGGAAATGGTGGGCGCCGTTCTCATCCTGGTACCGCGGTTCCGCCGCTGGGGAGCCTTGCTGCTCAGCTTGCTGTTGGTCGTCTTCATGGTCTACATCGGAGCGAACTACGGCGCTCTGGTCGGGAAGGATTGCACTTGTTTTCCACTGGTAAAACGTGCCGTAAACCCCGCGTTCTTCCTGGAGGACGGAGCGTTCCTCCTGATGGCCGTAATTGCCGGATTGTGGGCGCGTAGCTCGGAGAACCTGCGCGCGGCGCTGGTCATACTTGGCGCGGTGGTGGTTTTTGCCGGTGTTTCCTTTGGCGTGAATTCGGCGCGGGAGTCGGGTTTACAAGCTCCCGCCTCCATCACCGTGGACGGCAAGCCATTCTCCCTGCAACAGGGCAACACGTTTCTGTTTTTCTACGATCCCACCTGCACGCACTGCGAGGCGGCCGCCCGAAAAATGGCGAAGTTGAACTGGAAAGATACCAAGGTCGTAGCCATTCCCATCGATACGCCTCAATTCGCCGCATCATTTCTGCATGACACCGGCCTGAAGGCGGGAACCTCGAACGATCTGGAGCTGCTAAAGGGAATTTTCAAGTTCACCACCGCTCCCTACGGCGTGGCCCTGGTCCGTGGCCACCAAAAAGCTACGGTGGATGTCGGCGCTTTTGAGACGGATGGGCAACCACAGGCTTTATTGCACGGCCTTGGTTTCGTCGATTAGCGCCAGTGTAGCCACTTCCAGAAGCTCCGTGGCCAGCCACGTAAAGTCCGTGCCGGGGTACATCCGCGGCAGTTGGTATCTCCACTTCTTTTCAAACGAAGCGATCCGGCGCGCCTGCTGCTTGAGGGGCAGGCTCCCCAGGCCGGCTAAATCGATCAGCGTCGTCACCAGCACGCTCTCGGCGCGGATCAGTACGTAGAGACACTTGCGGCTCTTGCTCAATCTCTGCACGGATTCCAGGATGGAGTTGGCGCGGGCTGGCTCGTACATGGCTGCTAACCCGGTGGACCCTTCGGCCATCAGCCGGACCTTCGCCGTTTCCAGGACCTCAGCGAGCGCGGGCCGCACGGTGCGGAAGAACGTGGCCACCGTTTTCGGGTGCAGCACGTCGTAAGTCAGCTCGGTGCGCATCTTGCCCCGGAACGGTTTGCTGGCCCGATAGACCAGCATTGGATAGGCGGTCTTAAGGTTGCCGAAGGCTCGCGGATCCACGAAGTAGTGAGTGGGCACGCGTTCCCGGAGCAGGGTTTGAATGGCAGCCGAGACGCGCGCAAAGGCGTGAAAAAATCCAGGCGTACGTTCGTCGGGCGCGGCCAGCCAGGCGGGTCCGGGCCTCGGGAAAATGACTTCAGAATAGATTTCCGGCATTCCTCGCTCGGAGTTTATAACGCGGACGCGAGTATTCGGTGGAAATACAGCCGATTAAATGCGTGTGCCGTGCGAGGAAGCCTCAGAAAGAACGTGAGATAGGATTTACTACGATTTTTTGTCGTAAAGTGTGACTAACGCGCCGAGGTGATGGCCGCAGATGAACACAGATAAAACTTTTTCTCTTATCTGTGTTCATCTGTGTTCATCTGTGGCTAACTCATGGAAGGCGCGGTTTTACCCACGCCAACCAGCGCATGCTCCGGTGCTTGCCGTTGCTCCGCTAGCGTGAAGCGCACCGAGAAGTGAAACGTGCTGCCTTTTCCGGGCTCGCTCGTTATCCCCATTTTCCCGCCCATCAAATCCACTAAGCGCGACGAGATGCTTAAGCCGAGGCCGGTGCCGCCATATTTACGCGTCATGGATCCGTCGGCTTGCGCGAAGGGCTGGAAGATAACGCCTTGCTTTTCCTTTGGAATGCCGATGCCGGTGTCTTTTACCGCGAACCGCACCTGGATCTCGTGCGATCCGAAGGATTCAACGGCCACCCGAACCATCACGCTGCCGGCGGGTGTGAACTTCAGGGCGTTTCCTATCACGTTCACCAGGATCTGGCGCAAGCGCGCCGGATCCCCGGTTACTTCGCGGGGAATCTCGGACGAAATCTCGCAGCCCAGCGACAATCCCTTCGGGCTGGCCTGGCTCTCGAAAACCCGGGCGGTCTCGGAAACCAGCTTCGCCAGATCGAACGGTATACTGTCCAGTTGAACGGTCTTGGCTTCCATCCTGGAAAAATCGAGCACGTCGCTTAACAGGTACAGAAGCGAAACCGCCGAATTGCGCGAGGTCTCGAGCAGATCGCGCTGTTCCGGGCTGAGCTTGGTTTCGAGCGCCAGTTCGGTCATCCCGATGATGCCGTTCATGGGAGTGCGCAGCTCATGACTGATGTTGGCGAGGAAATGACCCTTGGCTTCGTTTGCCGATTCGGCCATCTTCTTGGCCGATTCCAGCAGGCGACGGTCTTCGAAAGCTTTGAGATATTGGGCCGTCAATTGTCTTCCTTGCGCCAGCAGGAAGAGCAGGCAGACCACATTAATGAGAGCCATGCCATAGCCCTCGCCGCCGAGGGAAAGGTCGACGATTACCAGCGGGATCAGCAGCGGTAGAACGTGGCAATAGAGATACAGGGGCCGCGGCGTGAGAGAGACGATCGCGCCAAAGCCGATTCCCAGGACGCAAAACGTCAGCAGCAGCGAATTCCAGTTGGAAAAGCCGTTTGAGATATAGCTGTAGCAGCTCAATAATCCCCAGGCGCTCGAAAAACAGACCAGCGTCGCACAAAATGCCATGCGCCATCCCCGCGGATTCCTCGCATAGATCTGGTTCTTGCGGAGAATGAGGAACAATCGCAGCAGATAAGCGCCCATGGTGGTAGCGGCGAAAAGCGTCACCGCGAGTACGTGCACTCTTGAATAAGTACCGGCCAGTAAGGCGAATTGTGTCAGACCAAGCCCAGCCCAAATGCCGGCCATTGAATGGCTTGCAATATCGGCATCTTGTTGACGGCTCAGGTCGGCACTCTGAGACAGTTCACCGGTAGTGTCTGGCACGCTACGGTTCTATCGTCAAGTGAAACCAAAAGCTTAAGGTCTTTTCCCAGTGCAATTACCCGACAACTTAATTGGCGGTCAGCTGGATGGTCTTCTGTTCCCCTTCATCGATTGTCAGGCTGGAGCCCTGGGCCCGGCAAGCGGCTAAATCGTCTGGATTGTATACATTGCAGGGCGGGGAATCCAGCCAGGCAACAAGCACGTAATTTCCGGGCGCCAAGCCATGCAGTTGGAAGTTGCCATATTCATCGGCTTCAGTGGTTTGGTAGGTTTGGATGCGCCCATAGGCTGGATCGGGAATCAGGGCAATGGTAGCGCCACTGGCGACCACTTTGGGATCGACAGTCACTGCTCTTCCGATCACTTGCCCACCTTGGGCGCCGAGCCGGACGTCGAGCGTGGGCGGAGGATCGCCGGGCGACGCCTCCAAGCCCTGCCCCAGCCGCTCGGCGTTGGCCAGGCGGACTGATTTGAGATAGGAATTGTCCGGTCCGTTCAGCACGTAAAGGTCATAAATCTCGTCGGGCACGAAAGGAACGGAAAATTCGCCGTTTTCCGCTACCTGGGCTTGCGAAGGAGCGGCGGTTGAGCGCCGCGGCTGGAGCGAAACCGTCAGGCCAGTGGGCAGCGGAGTGGTGTCGTCATCCATACGGATTTTTCCCGTCCACACGCTGGCCGGGCCGATCGCCAGATCCGCACTCGCAACGTCGGAGTCGCCGACATTAATGGCCACCCGGCCGCTGAGGGCCATGCCATCCTCGGTGCCCGAGCCCATTAGTAGATAAGGGCCGGCGGTTACGCCTTGGATGTCGAAGTTTTGATCCTTGTCGATAGCGACACTCATGGGTGCGCTGACCGAGGCGGTATTATCGGGATCGTTGATGCGCAGCGTGACGCTCGGGCTGGCGATTACGCCGCCTTTGACAGCGCTCAACACGTGCCCGCGCACGTGCACGGTGTGGACCAAGGTCAGGAAAATATCGATGCCGCCCACTTCGTCGCCCGGCGCGACGTTCACCAGCACCGCGTCCGACATTCTTTGGACTTGGGGGAAAAAAGTGACCGCATAATTCAGGTCGGGCAAGGGATTGCCGAGCGCGTCCTTGCGCGTCTGTTCTTCGGCGCCGGGCGGCCGGGGCGGCGCCTGATATAAAGCCGCGACATAATAGGAGCCTGGCTCCAGGCCGTGCACGCGATACTCGCCGCGATCGTCGGTACGGGCGCCGGCGGCCGCGATATAGCCGTGACGGCCCCGCTCGTAGTAGGAGCGGTAGAGCTGAATTGCGACATTGACGGCCGGCTCGGCGTCGTCGAATTTCACCTTGCCGCTCACCACGCCCGAGGGCGTCATGCGAAACACAAACGAGCTGATGGTTTGGCCCGAACTCACCGAAAAGATCGGCGGCATTTTATAGTCGCCAATATGGCCGGATGAGAGCGGCAGATAACCGTCGCGCTGCACCGTGATGATGTAACGCCCGGGCGCGACATTGGGAAAGGAGAAAGCGCCGCTTTCGTCGGTGGTTTGATACAGCGCCGTACCCTTGGAATCCACGGGCTTCAGCACTACTTGTGCGCGACGCAGCGTTTGCCCGGTGCCTCCACTCAACACGGTTCCTTGGATGTTGCCGGGGGCCTGCGCCTCAGGAGCTTGGGTGGTGGACGGCGGAGATATCGGCGGCGGCGGAGGGTCCTGGGAGAGCGCACAGAGCGTACAAGAAACGGCGAGCAGACAAAGCTTCAGCAGGCGTGGCGAGAGGTCCACTCAAGTTTGACGTATTCGGTGGCGCATGCGTGGCAAGATTCAGTTTCCGACTACATCCACCAGCAATTCACTCCGGGCAGTTTCGGCTCCCGACTCCGCTGAAATGTCGATCACGTATCTTCCGGGCTTGCTATCAGGCAACGCGCGCACGACGACGTTTGCTTGCGCTGTTTTGAGCGGCTGCTTAGGCAAAGAAAGCGCGGCCTCCAGTCCTTCGGGCACTTTGCCAACATCGAAGTTGACTTGTTCCGTGCGCTTTTCCAGTACATAGATCGATGCGGTGCCGGAACTGCCCGCGGCTAACCGGATGGGGTTCCTGGCATGGATTGAAAAAGACATTTGAGCCGGCTCGTATTGCTTCGGATCAAGGGCAACGGTTTCGTGCGGACCGCGGATGCTGTCGCTGCCGCAGCGAATGCTTGGATCGAATTGCCAGTTGTCCAGCTTAGGCGCGGTGGCAATCAGCGCGCCCCCCCAGACAAAGCTGAGAGTTGCCTGCCCGCGAGGAAGTGATCCCTGGTAAGCAAGTTGATTGAATCCCATAGCTGGGCCGCCGGTCAAAGTGGCGTACCACGAGCACGGACCTCCCGATGTCGTGACGCGCCACTGGATCTCGACGAAACGGAAACGCCCGGATTGCGCCGGCCGAATTCCCTGGACCGTCACGGTGTCTTCTCCGAATACCGGGCCGGGGTCCCATTGATCGCGCTTCCATGCCGCGGTCCGCACTTCCACATTTGACGGCGGAACCTTAACCGCGTACAGGTTTTCTGTTCGAATTACCCACACATCGAAGATCTCGAAAGGACCATCTCTGAAATCCCTCCAAACATCCTTCGCGGGTACAGAAATCGTGAGAGTCTGCCGGCCGCGGGTCAGGTTGATTTTAGAACTTGCGCGGGCAAACCGCTGGCCCGCGGCATTCCTGATGGAAACGCCGAAGCCGTAATCGCCGGGGTACGAGACGTCGAGCTGCGCCACAATATCCAGGCGGTCGAACCTTTTGTCGCCGTTCGCATTGATGGCGTTGGCCGTGACAGAGAGCAGGCGCGCGACGATGGGATGAACGATCATGTAGGAGTCCGTCAGCAAGGACTCCGCGGTAAACGGCTTCCCCGAATCCGTCGCACCGGTGACCCGTAGGGACACATAGGACATTCCTGGCTTATCGAGAAGCACGCGGCCGCGCCACGTTCCATCCGGTCCGAGTACGAGATCCGCAGGCAGCGTTTGTATTGGGCCCAGATCGGCGTAGCGCATACCGGCTTCAGCGGGACTAACAGGAGGTGAGGTTTGGATCCGAAACACGAATTTCGGAGCAGCGCTTCCCACATCGCCGGCCAACTTGATCGCTACATCCAGCTTGTCCCCCGCGAAGCACTCACCTGGCAGGCGTTGTGGCTGAATGCCCACTTCGCCCTCACGAAGCTTGGTCAGGCCCATCAATCGGTCTGTCCATGCCTTATCTGGCCTGCGCGCCACGGCAACTATGACGCGCTGATTCAAAGCCTGGGACTCGACGTGGACTACATAGCGGCCCATCCCGGCATCCGGCGGCACGACAAGATTGTGGACGCCATCGATTGGCGGGACCGAGAAGCTCAGCATGCCCGCTTCTGACTTGGGAAACCGCTCGTCAAAAATCCGCCAAGTGTTCTGGCCCTGGTCGGACGCCCCCGGCCTTAGTATCCGGCCGCTGGGCAAGGTGAGGGTGACCGAGTCCGCGCGAGACGGCGTCACAATATCGAAGAATGCTGCCGCGTCTTTGGGCAGAGCGATCTGCATATCGATTGGAATGTCGGCGGCCCCGTCCACTATTGGCGCTGACTGCATTTGCGCACCAGGTATCGCGCGCAGCACTTCTTCGTAGTCCGCGAGCCGTGAGACCAATCGAACGTCGCCCTGGGAAATCGTCTTCGGAGACGGCGGAGTGAACTGCAGCACGTATCGGCCCGCAAGACCTGGCTTGTCAAAGACGATTTGTATCTTCTGATCGCCGACGCGCTCCGCGTTCAGCCTGGCGAACCACTCGAAACCGTTCGCGTTGGCGTTTTCAGCGGTTATTCGCAAACCGGCCGGCGTTATCATCGCGACGCTGACGCGCTGGACCGCCACGCTGATTTCGATGGAATCGCCTGGCGCCGGGGGTTTGTTTATGGTGACCGAGAGCCGTTGGGCGAGCGATTGGGTGTGCAGAAGCAGCGGTACGAGCAGGATTATCAGTAGAAGGCCGGGTCTTTTCGTGCCCACCTGCCTATTATCGGCTTTCCCCGGTCTGGCAGTTAGATTAATCCTGTCGCAGCGCCTCCATCGGATCGATATTCGTGGCACGGCTCGCCGGCAAACAGAGGGCGACCGCGGAAACACAGGCCAGCAGCAGCGGGACGGCGACAAACGTAATTGGATCCGTTGGCGCCACGCCAAACAGGAAACTCGCGAGGTAACGGGTGAGCGGGAGCGCCGCCGCAAGACCCACTGCCACTCCCGACGCCGTCATCCATGCGCCCTCCCGCAGGATTTGCGCGAAGATGCGCCAGGGAGTTGCGCCGAGCGCGGCGCGGAGCCCGATTTCCCTGGTGCGCAAAGAGACCAGGAAACTGGTGACGCCGTAGAGTCCGACGGCCGCGAGCAAAAGCGCCATCGCGGCGAACGAACTGAGCAGCATCATTTGAAAGCGCCGCTCGGTGAGCGTGGATGATACGTAATCGCTCAGGCGCTGGACGTCGTATACCGCGCGATTCGGATCCATGGCGTGGATGCGCAGGCGGACGGCTTCTGAAAGCCGCAGTGGATCGCCCGCCGACTTCAGGAGAATTTCGGGGAACGGGCTGTTAGGAAAACCGCACCAATAAAAAGAAGGCTGCGGGTCGTGCGCGTATCCGTGTTTGCGAAGGTCGCTCACTACGCCGATCACTAGAAACTGTGTTGGATAGCTTCCTTCCTGGATATAGTGGCCAATAGGATTTTGGCCCGGAAAATACCGGTCGGCGAAGGAGCGGCTTATGAGTGCGGTACGCTGCGCCTTCGGATCTAAGTTAATGCGGCACGTGTTGCCCGATAGCAGCGAAATTCCGAGCAAGCTGAAGTAATCCGGAGTCACTCCATCTTCATCCGCGAAAACCTTTTTGCCTTCGCTTTCGGTGTCCTGACCGGCGATGTGAAATTGCTCAGTGAATGGTTGTGAATTCCCTGGGATGGTGGTGGTAAGGGCGGCTGCGGTGACGCCGGGGAGAGTTCGCAACGCCTCCAGCGTTCTATTCCATCTCTGGGCCAGCGCTCCCTGGTTGGTTGTTTCCCCGAAACTCCCGCTGATGTGGAACGCCAGTACCTGTTCCGGATTGAAGCCGAGGGAAACCTGTCCCAGCCGCGCCAGGCTGCGGATGAGCAATCCCGATCCAACCAGAAGCACGATCGCAAGCGCCACCTGCGCGCTGACCAAAATACGCTGGATACTGTGACGCCCACCAATTTGCGATCGCGACGATTGCGCCCACATGCCGGTCACTTCACCGCGCGTCGATCGTAGCGCTGGAATCAAGCCAAACAGTACGGCCGTCACCAGGCTGAGCGACAGCGTGAAGACAACGATTCTCCAATCCAAATGGATTTCCTCGGTGCGCGGCAGAACGGCGGCGGCGCGGCGGAAGACACCAGTTGCGGCAAACGACACCGCTAACCCGAGCAGGCAGCCGGGAATGGCCAGGCAAAACGCTTCCAGCAAGAGTCCACGGACCACTTGTCCCCGGCGCGCGCCCAAGGAGAATCGCACTGCGATTTCGCGCTCGCGACGGTGAGTCTGCGCCAGCAGCAGACACGCCACGTTGGCGCAGGTGATCAGGAGGACGAAAGAAACCGCGCCAAACAAAATCAACAATGAACGGCGAACGCCTCCGATGGTCGCTTCCTTGAGCGGCTCGACAATAGGCGTCCAATTCGCATCGGTCGCGGGAAACTGCGAGGCCAGCCGGGATTGCACCGCAACGAGATCGGCCTGAGCGGACTGCGGAGTTGTTCCTTCCTTCAAACGCCCGATAGCGCTTTCCCAGCGATTCTCACGCCCGCGCATGACATATGGCGGTAGCTTTGCGGCAGTCCAGAAGTCGACATCGGGGGCGGGGAAGCGCACCGAATCGGGCATCACGCCGACGACTGGAGAAGTGTAGGGGCCGAAGCGAAGAAGCTTACCGAGCACTGCCGGATCCCCGCCGAAGCGCCGCCGCCAGAACCGTTCGCTGATCACGATTGCGCTGGGGCCATTGAACAGATCCTCTTCCGGACTGAATGTTGGGCCAATAAGGGGAGACGTGCCGAGCACCGAAAAGAATCTGGGCGATACGCGCGCACTCACCAGCATCTCCGGCAGATCTCCGGACGTTTCGGCGGCGTTTTCGGTATAGCTTCCCGCAATCGCCGAAAAGGATTGATTCATCCGGTTCCAATCTTCAATTTGCACGGGGGCGAGGCCAGCGCGCGGCTGCTTCTGGAGCCGGTTGGATTCAAAGAGCGCCATCAAACGGTCGCCATTAGGGTAGGGCAGCGGTTTGAGCAGAACGGTGTCGATCACCGAGAAGATGGCGCTATTGGCTCCGATGCCGAGCGTGAGAGTGAACACGACGGCGCAGAAAAAACCTGGGCGTTTGAGCAGGCTGCGGTACGCGGCGAACATATTGCCAGGTTAGACGCCCGCAGCGGGGAAAGGTTAGTGCTTCGTGGCGAGCGCTTCTGAAATCGCTTCGACGGCGGTGGCGCACTGCTGGCGCGACACGTCGAAATGCGTGACCGCGCGCATTTGCCGAGGATTGATGCCGTTCATCAGCACGCCGCGGGTTTTGAGCGCGGCGGTCAGTTCCGTGGTGGCGAGGCCGGTGGCGGAGATGTCGAAGATCACGATGTTGGTTTGGACGCGCAACGGGTCAATCCCGATGCCGGACATTTTGGACAGTTCGGTGGCAAGAAAGCGCGCGTTGGCGTGATCTTCGCCCAGCCGGTGCGGCATTTCTTCGAGCGCGATCAATCCAGCCGCTGCGAGCACGCCCGCCTGCCGCATCCCGCCGCCTAAGCGTTTGCGATAGCCGCGCGCGCGATCGATGGCCTGGGCCGTTCCCACCAGCATGGATCCCACCGGCGCGCCCAGGCCTTTCGACAAACAGAACATCACCGAATCGGCGGGGGCCGCGAGAACTCGAACCGGAAGATTCAGATGACAAGCGGCGTTGAAGATCCGAGCGCCATCCAGATGCACCTTGATGCCGCGGTTGTGGGCATTCGCGCAGATGTCTTCGAAGACATCCATGGGATAAACGGCGCCGCCCGCCATATTGTGCGTGTTCTCGATTTCGATCAGCGTGGTGGGTGCGCAGTGCGAGCTGGTTGGGCGGATGGCCGCTTCAATATCCTTCCAATGCAAAATGCCATCGCTCGATGGAACGGCGCGGATCAGGCAGCCGGAAAACCAGGCCAGCATCGAGAGCTCCCAATCGAGCAGGTGTGCGCGCGATTCGGCAATCACTTCCTGGCCGTGCTCGGTATGCATCTTCACCGCGATGGTGTTGCCCATGGTTCCGGTGGGCACGAAGAGCCCGGCCTCTTTGCCCATGATTTCGGCGGCGCGTTTTTCGAGACGGTTGACGGTGGGGTCTTCGCGATAAACGTCGTCGCCCACTTCGGCTTCGGCCATGGCGCGGCGCATAGCGGGTGTGGGGCGCGTAACGGTGTCGCTGCGTAAATCGATCATGATGTAATAAATTCGGCGAAAACTTCGTTCGAAAAAAGCACGCCGCGATCGGTGAGCCGCAGCCGTGAGCCATCGCGCGCCAGCAGTCCATCGGCGATAAAGCGCTGGATGGGCCGTTCGAACCGGCGCCACTCTTCGGGCATCGGCTGGATGCCGCGCGCCAGGCGGAGTCCGACGAAGAAGCGTTCTTCGGCTGCATTCGCCGGTGTGGAATCGACGCGCGCCGGGAGGCCGCTCTCGATTCGCTCGACGTAATCGCTCGGCGATTCGGTATTCTGCTCACGCACCGCCCCGTCGAAGGAGTGAGCATCGGCGCCGAATCCGGCGTAGGGTTCCAATCGCCAGTACTTCAAATTGTGCAGCGATTCATAGCCGGAGCCGCGCGAAGTTCGAGATCTCGTAGCGCTGAATTCCGAGACGGCCCAGCTTTTCCACCGCGGTTTCATAAAGCGCAGCAGTGAGTTCATCGCTCGGGACATCCGGCGCGCCATAGCGTTTCCCGTTCAGCAAGACTTCGCTGCCCAGGCGGCTATCTTCGTCGATTTCGAGCATGTACACCGACACGTGCGGAGGCTGAAGCCGTTCGATCCACGCGAGCGAATCGGACCAGGACGCCGCGCGTTTGTCCCGGAAGGCCGGCAATCAAATCGATATTGATGTTGGCCAGCCCGGCGGCACGCAGCATGGCCATTTCGCGCTCCACAATTTCCGCGGTGTGTTTGCGCCCGGTGCGCGCCAGTTCGCGCTGCGACGAAAGACTGCACGCCCAGGCTGACGCGATTGATTCCGGCGCCTGCCCACGCCGCCGCTCGTTCCGGTGTTATGGCTCCTGGCGCGGCTTCGATGGTTGCTTCGCTCCAGCGGACGCTTGCTAACGCACGCGGTTCTGAAGCACGACCGTCAGGGAGTGCCCTCAGTATTCGATCCAGACCGTCCGCCGCCATACCGCTCGGCGTTCCACCGCCCAGGTAAACGGTCTCGGGCTGCCAAGCGCCAATCGTGCCGCTCAATCTCTGAAACCAGCGCTTCTATATACCGTGGCTCCAACTCGCGCGGAAAAACTCCGGACGCAAAGTTGCAGTAAGTGCACTTCTGCGCGCAGAACGGATAAGAGATGTAGACACCCGGCATCTAAAGCGAAACTTCTTCGCCCAATTGCTTGGCGATGGCGTCCTGGATCAGTTCGGTGATCGTCTGGCCGCTCGACTGCAGAACGAAATCGTTCGCGACGCTGTCCCAATCCAGCTTGTAGCTCTTGGAATGCGCCGAAACCCAGATCTGCTGCACCGGCGCGTTGGGGCTGATGACGAACTTCCCGGGCGGCTCTTCGAACTCGATGGCGAGCGCGCCGCTGTTGAAATCCACCTCGAAGTCGGCCTCGTCGGTAGCTGCGGCCAGGCGGCGATAGAGCGCCTCCAGCGATTTATCGGCCCGGTTCTTGAATTCCTGATCGTCCATAGTGGCCCGAACCTTGATTCTAACTGAAACGTCACGGCCACCCGCCCCAGCAGTACTTTTGCGATGGTGTAAATAAGTTCGATACTTTGGGACGGGTTGCCGCATCTGCTAACCTTGGAAAGTTGCTCATGATGGAGTCGGCCTGTCTTCGACACACTGAGATCCCGCATACCTCGGCGCTGTTTACCGATTTTCAATACCATTTCGAGAGAGTGGCGCGGTTCTATGCGCCACAATCCGCACGATGGTCGCAGCTATGCGGCCGCCGCGGATCAGCTCGCTTATCCCGACGATCGGCGGGCCGCGCTGGTAGCTGCGCTGCGCGCGAATAATAGGGAAACGGCATCGCTCGATCTGCTGGCGCGTCCGGGCACCGTCGCGGTGGTGACCGGGCAGCAGGTGGGATTGTTTTCAGGGCCGGCGTACACCATCTACAAGGCGCTGACGGCCGTGCGCGTGGCCGCGCGATTGAGGGAGCAGGGCATTGCGGCGGTACCGATGTTCTGGCTGGCCACCGAAGACCACGACGTGGCAGAGGTGAATCACACCTTCGTATTCGGGGCCGATCATCGGCCGATTCCGCTGCGCGTGCACGCGAACGGCGGATCGGCACGGCCGGTGGGCAGAATTCCGATTGACGCCGCGCCAGTGGATCGGCTGCACGAGATTCTAGCGGGCTTTCCCCACGGCGAAGAAGTTTCTGAGTTGGTGCGCGCGGCTTATCCGGCCGGGGTGACCTTTGGCAAGGGTTTCCGGGCGCTGCTGGAGCGGCTGCTGGCGGGCCGCGGCGTGCTTTTCGTCGATCCGTTGGATGAATCCATACGGCGCCTGGCTGCGCCGCTGCTCGAGGAAACCGTACGGCAAGATGAGGGGCTGCATGGCAAGTTGATCGAGCGCGGCAAGGAGCTCGAAGCGGCCGGCTATCACGCGCAGGTCCATGTGGAAGCGAAAACATCGCTCGTGTTTTTGCTGGATGGCGAACGGCGTGCCACTTTGCGCCGGCAAAACGGCGGTTACGCGTTCAAGGACAAACGTGCGGGAGATCGCAAATATTCGGCTACGGAGCTGATGGAACGCGCGGAACAATTGTCGCCCAATGCGTTGTTGCGGCCGGTAGTGCAGGATTACGTGCTGCCTACGGTGGCTTACGTCGGCGGGCCCGCGGAACTAGCCTACATGGCGCAATCGCAGGTGCTGTATCGCGAACTATTAGGCCGCATGCCGGTGATGGTATCGCGGGGCGGATTCACGCTGTTGGACGCGCGCACAGCTAAGTTGATGGACCGCTATGGGCTGACCATCCCAGAGTTTTTCCATGGCGAAGATGCGGTGCGCGACGCGATTGCCCGGCGGCTGGTGCCGCCGGCGTTGACCCAGAAGATCAGCGAAGTGCGTCGCACGGTTTCGCAATCGATGGAACACTTGCGCGACGACCTGGTCGGCTTCGATGCGACGCTGGCGGCGGCCGCCGATAAGAGCCTGGCGAAGATCGAGTATCAGCTTTTGAAAATGGAGCACAAGACCGCGCGCGAAACTCTGAAGCGCAACGAGCGCGCCGTCGCCGATGCCGGCTACATGTCCGGGCTGATATTTCCGGACAAGCATTTGCAAGAGCGTTATTACTCCATCCTGCCGTTTCTCGCCAGGCACGGCGTGGGCGATTTGATGGACACTTTGTACCAGCACGTGCGGCTGGAGTGCCCGGATCATCAAGTGCTGGTGGTCTGAAGCGCGACGTAGTTCCCTACACCGTGGGACAAGGTATGACTTTCCAGATGTCGGAAGCGTACTGCATGATGGTACGGTCGCTTGAGAACTTTCCCGAGCTCGCCACGTTCAGTACGGCCTTGCGATCCCACGCATGCGGGTTCAAATAGAGCTCGCCCAGGCGCGTCTGCGTGTCGCAATACGATCGCAGGTCCGCCAGGTGCATGTAGAAATCGCCCTTGCCGAAGAGCGTTTCACGAATCGGATCGAAAACCCCGGGCTCACTGGGATTGAAATGCCCCGAGAAGATCAGATCCAGGGCATTATGGATCTCCGGGTCGTGGTCGTAATGCCAGTGCGGGTTGTACCAGGGCCGTGTTTCCACTACTTGATCCGCAGTGAGGCCAAATAAGAAGAAGTTCTCTTCGCCGGCCTCTTCGGCCATCTCGATGGTTGCGCCGTCGCGGGTGCCGACGGTCAGCGCGCCGTTCATCATAAATTTCATGTTGCTGGTTCCGCTGGCCTCATAGCCCGCCGTCGAGATCTGTTCGGAGACGTCGCTCGCAGGGATCAATCTTTCGGCCACCGAGACGCCATAGTCCGGAAGGAAAATCACCTTCAGCTTCCCGCGCGTCAGCGGATCGCTGTCCACGATGTCCGCGACATTATTAATAAACTTGATGATCACCTTCGCCAGATAGTAAGCGGGCGCGGCCTTCCCGGCGAAGAAGAAAGTTCTCGGCGCCACGTTCAGGTTTGGATTCTCGCGCAGACGGTTATACAGAATGATGATATGGAGCACGTTCAACAACTGCCGTTTGTATTCGTGGATGCGCTTGATCTGGCAGTCGAAGATGGTATCCGGATCGGCCTCTACGCCGGTGGTCGCCTTCAGCCAACGGAGAAAGCGAACCTTGGCCTGGCGTTTGGCGTCGCGAAACAATTGGCGGAACTGGGAATCTTCGGCGAGCGGCTTGATCTTGGCAATCTGGCTTAGATCTTCAATCCAACTTTCGCCGATGGCGTCCGAAACGATGCGCGCCAGCGGGGGATTGGCCACCAAAAGCCAGCGCCGCGGAGTGACGCCGTTGGTCTTGTTGTTAAAACGCTCGGGGAACATTTCCGCGAAGTCGTGGACCAGGTGCGTGCGCAACAAGTCCGAATGAATGCGCGCCACGCCATTGGTGCTGTGCGAACCGGCGATCGCGAGATACGCCATACGCACCTTGTCCGGAAAACCTTCCTCGATGAGGCTCATCCTCTGGATGCGATGCTCGTCGGCCGGGAAACGCCCGCGAACGCGATCGATGAACCGCCGGTTGATCTCGTAAATGATCTCCAGGTGGCGCGGGATGATGTCGGCAAACCACGACACCGGCCATTTTTCCAGCGCTTCCGGCAGAAGCGTGTGATTGGTATATCCAAAGGTGCGCTCGGTGATGGACCACGCCTGGTCCCAACCCAATTCGGCTTCGTCCAAAAGAATGCGCATCAATTCGGCGATCGCCATGGCCGGGTGCGTATCGTTGAGTTGGATCGCAATTTTGTCGGGCAGAAGATACCAATCCGTGTGGACGTCTCGAAAGCGCCGCACCACGTCTTGCACCGAGCAGGCCGAGAGAAAATATTCCTGCAGGAAGCGCAGCTCCTGGCCCATAGTTGTGGAGTCGTCCGGATACAGGACACGGGTGATGGATTCGGCTGCCAGCTTCTCGGTGACCGCGCCGACGAAATCGCCATGGCTGAATTCCTGAAAGTCGAAGGAGTCCGTGGCGCCGGCCGCCCACAGCCGCAGCGTGTTGATGGTGCGCCCGCTATAGCCCACCACCGGGCGGTCAAAAGGGACGCCCAAGAGCACGGATGGCTTGTGCGGCACCGGGACCAGCAACCCGCCGCGGATTCGAAACGAGCAATCCAGCTTCACTTCTACCACATGGTCCAAGCGAATTACTTCCCAAGGATCGGGCCGGCGAAGCCACTTGTCGGGCTTCTCGTCCTGCCAGCCGTCCCGAATCGACTGCTTGAAGATGCCATATTCGTAGCGCAGGCCGTAGCCCATTCCGGGCATCTGAAGCGTGGCCATGGACTCGATGAAGCAGGCCGCCAAACGGCCCAGACCGCCATTGCCCAGTCCGGCGTCGGGCTCCTGTTCGAGCAACTCGTACCAATCCACGTTCTTCTCGCGACACGCCTCGCGCATCTGGGGATCGAGAAGAAGATTGGTGACATTGTTCGCCAAGGAGCGTCCAATCAAGTACTCCATGGAAAAGTAGTAAGCGCGTTTGGGGTCCACGCGGTCATACGTTTGCTTGGTTCTCAGCCAGCGCAGAGCGAGAACATCGCGGAGTGACCGCGCAACCGCCTCATAGCGCTCGCGGGGCGTCGCCAGATCGGGATCTATGGCGTAGTCGAAGACCAGATGCCGGTCATAGAGCGCGTTGGGATCGCCAGAAAAGCGTACAGGACCATATTCGACCAAGTCGGGATGCATGCCCCATTATGCCCTCCCAACCGTGACACCCTCATGTCAGCCCACGCCGGCGGATTTGAATGCCGACTGTCCACTCTCTGAAACGGGTCCGATGCGCTGATTCGAATAAGTGATTTTGAGATCGCCTCGCAGAGCATCGTCGACAAACCGGCGCACGGCGGACTCGGCTTGCTGAAGTGTGCAGCCCCGCAGATTCGTTGCGATGGTGCCGTTCAGGTACCAGCGAAACAAACCGCAGCCGTCAATCTTCAGTTCCCAGTTCCAGTTCGAATTTTCGACCAAAGCTATAGCGATTATCGGGGGTGTGGTGAGCATGATCCCTCCACGGCTTTGACGAGTATAGCATCGGAGGACAAAAGGAATCCATCGGAGCGTAGTTCTTCTAGATTTCATCGCCGGTTGATGCAAATGTAACGCCGAGCTTTTATGCTGCAAGGATACGAAGGTTATTTTGCTCCTTGTGACAGCCATCGCCGGATGCGGAATCTTCGGCGCCGTATCCGGCCAATTTTCATAATCGGATGTCTCCGCGGTGCATACTATATGGGGCATCAATGCATCGAGAGATGGCTCTAAAGATCGTGTTAGCGGTAATAGGCGTGCTCTTCATGGCGTTAACTTATCCCTTGATCGTGTTTGTGCGGGAGGCGCCGGCGTTGTCGATGATGTTCAGTCTTTATGTCACCCTCGGCATTTTCTTGCTTTTGGCAATACGCGACCCGATCGCAAATAGAAGCCTGATCGCTTTTACAGCATGGTCGAGCTTCGCTCATGCCGCCCTTATGGGCACTCAAGCATGGCGGAACATGATTTCACGTGGAGAACTCGTGGGCGTGGCGGTCCTGGTAGTTATTGGCATAACGTTGATCGCGCTGGCCCCGGCCAAGCAGCGCGCCGCGGCCGGTGCACGCCCCAACGTTTATCAACCCGGTTGAGCGGACGCGCCCTGGTACTAAATGGGCAACCTCCGCGACCACAGGTTTTTCGGCCAAGTGAACTCGACGCCTCTTCCGAACTGCCCGTTGCCGGGAAGAGGAGTTTTCAACGCACGGGCGAGTCGTTCCATGGGCCGGCATGAAGCGACGCGTTTCCCTTCGAAGCTCGTTATCTTCCGTTGCCGTCAAAACGGGACCTTGCATGTTTCCTGCTACCGCTTTTCTTCAGGAACCTCATCGCCAAACCTGATCTCAGTATTGGCGCTGAAGCTGGCGAGCCGATATGAGCGGTAATCTGCCTCATTGGTTGCCACACCTTTGTCCATCTGGAAATGCACCAGGCTATGCGAAGGAAGAACGGCTCTGCCGCCCCCGATGTCGAAGGATTGGAATTCGAGAGTCAGGTCTGCCCCTGTGAATTCTGAGCCACGGGGAATATCCACGCACGTTAGTGCCATCCGGATGAAGGCGCCGGTAACCGGGTCTGCGTAGAGTAATCCTTTGTAAGGCACGCGCATCGTTCGCTTCGCGTCCACTAGTGCAAAGCCTTCCGACGCTGGAACATGAAAAGCGAACACCGATACTTTTCGGCCATTCAGAGTATCCATGCGGAGCCAGCGAAAATCGGTGTGTGGCATTACCACAAGAAACCCAGAATTCGATTCCAGTGAGGCATCCGTAAGCCGCTCACGCCAATCGGAGGTCGTGCCGCCGCGGCGCCGCGCAGGGTCGTACGCAGAACCTCCCGCAAGCGAGAGAGACTGCACGGCAAACAGCTTGTACTGCGTTGTGTCGCAACTGTCCTCCCTCATCTCGGACACCGTAACACCGGCGATCGAGACCGTCTGACGTGTTTTCACAATGCAGGTGAGGCGAGAAAGGTCCTCAATGTAAGCGCGAGCTTGTTCCTGGATTTTCCCGATTAACGCCGCTGGGTCAGGAATCTCTTGTGCCGGAGAGGGCCTGGTCAGAAATAAAGCGAAATAGAGCGCCGTTAGCCGCATTTATTTAGCTGTTGCCCAACTATATTTCCTCTGAGGCAGGCCCGCGAGTCGCAAGTCTGAACTCGCCGCGCGTTTGGTATGGCTCATTTCGTCAACATCACAAGATAGACACCGCAGCTCCATTTAATGTTCCCGGAGGCTCGCCGCTTCGGACGATGCGCCAGATCGTCGGGAGGCGACTCACCTATGATGAACTAACTGCCAAGACCGAACGCCAGCCCGGTTGAAGAGATCCAAAATCGGGCAAGGCGCGACAAAAGCGCGGGAGCCGAAAAACAGGATTCGCATAATCTTGATTCGGTCAGATGCCGATCTTTTGTGATAGGCTGAGGTCGTGGGCGCTCAATCTTTCCACAACAATCGTTACAGAGTGATGTCCGATAAGGCTATTGTCTACAATGTCCTGCGGGTAGATTCCGGCTGGAGAATCGTTGCGTCGCTTCCAAAAAACGTTTCTTCTGATGATCGGGCAACTGTTCTCGACTGGTTCAGGGCGTATCGTTCGAAGTTGCGACAGATACATCCGCTTTGGATTACACGGTTCACGGTCTCCGAACGGGCTTATGCTTTAGACGTTAAGCCAGTCGGGAGTGCCAAGGAGCTGGTTGAGAAGGGTCAGGATTTGCAGGCCATCTGGACTGATGAAGTAGCTAACCGTGCGTGACGAAAATGGCAAGACGCCCTCTCCTGGTGAGGGGGAAATCATAAAGCCAGAGCCCATTGATGCAGAATTACTGCCGCCAGTAACGCCGCCGACGACGAAGGCTCCGGTTCAGTTTAACCAACAAGTAAACATTTACCAGCAAATCCCGCAATCTGCATGGGACCGTTTAACGGCGGATCAAGTGGTGGAACTATCCAAGACCATCATCAATCAGATCGACGTCGCGGACAAACGACAATTCGATTTTGCAATAGAACAGGAGACTACATCGCGGACTGGCAAAAAGATTGCGATTTGTTGTGGGTCGGCTGTAGCCATAATTGGCTTTGCCGCAACAGCATACTTAGCGGCGAATGGGCATGAAGTCGCGGCAATGAGTATTTCACTCCCCCTAGCCACGATCATTGCGGTTATAGTTGGCAATCGTTTTCTCGGTTGAAATTCTAGTAGAATGGGTTTGGATGGCCACAAGCCCGAAGCCCGCACAACCCCCGCCTGATTCCCCGTTCGGCAAGTTCCAAGTGTTCATGCGCAAATTAGTGCAGATCCCCAAGGCCGAACTGGATCGCAGACTACCCGAAGAACAGAAGCGCAAATCCTCACCCAAAAAGAAGTAGAATTTATCTACTGGAAATAAGAAGCATCGTTCGGACCAAGGCGATGGTACGCAATATCCCTGTCGTTATGTATCCTGCTATCGCCTCGCGGTGAGCACGCCTCAACATGGCTTGGATATCAATGTGGCAACTATCAGCGCTCTGGTATTCGGGTGCGTACTGGGAAGATCTAGAATACTTCGCTGAAGCGTATGTTATCTGCGCCGCCCTAGTTGAGCTTCTCTGTGAACATGAATCAATTCTGAAAGGCCAACACAAAGAGTCGGTAAGGAAAAGTGTCGAGCGCGGAGCGACCATCGCATTGATACTCGGTCTTGCGCTGGGGATGCTCTCGCTTGTCCGAACGAACAGTTTGTATGACCAAGTGATCGCCTGCCTGTACCAAGATGAACAAGCGGCCAACAACCGCGCAGAACGCGCCGAGAACCGCGCGGACGAGGCAACACGGGCGGCGGGTAGAATCAGCGATAAAGCCGATCGCTTAGGGGCGCTGCTCGAAGAAGAACAGCAAACCAACCTGCGATTCCAGCAACAAGCACGACAAACGGAGGCGCGGTTAGCGGAAGCAACATCGAAGCTATCCAAGGCAACGGCTGATCTGGATTTAATTAGTCGGAGACGAACGCCGAGGACTGATCTGCTACGTGAAGCAAGCGCTGTGAACGCTCCCAAACTACGGCAATTTACTGGACAACGTATAGCTATTATCAGTTGCTCGGGAACGACGTTTGAACGGCCACGCCCGGAAAGCATACTGCCCCAATTCTTGTCAACTGATGATCCAATCGCACGAGAGCGCAACGGGCTGTGGAGGGAACTAAACCAGGAACTATTTGCGGCCAAGTGGGACATCTTTGGAGGCCCGTCGCCCTGTAGCACGAGCGGTCCGAACATGCGCATAGTTATAGACCCGATGGCTAACCCAGAAACACGATCAGCCGCTAACGCCCTAGCGTCCATTTTACGGAGCGCCCTGTTGCTCACCGAAGCAGATCTGCCTGTTACCACGTATTCAATCGATGCAATCACTATGGAGTTACTGCTACTAAAAGAGGGCGACAAAACGGGGATTTTCATTCTGCTCATCGGTAATAAGCCGTTCCAGTAATGAAGCCAGATCAGGCTGAGACACAGTGCGATTGCGCCTACCGCGACAACTTTTCTTGTGTGGTTACGCAAGTATGTTATTGCCAGATTTACCATCCCCGTCGGTTAGTATCGGCGTAACAAAGCACCATCACCGTATGTGAAGCATTGCGCGAGGGATTGTCCGCGGCAAGGGAGGACTTCATGATTCCGCCAGAAAAGAGCGAGGCAGTAAATCGCGGCCTGCGCGAGGCTTTCGGGGTAACAGAGTTCGAACACATCCGCGTGATCAAGGGCCTCGCCTCATCGCTGGTCTTTCGCATTGTCGTGCGCGGGCTCCCATTTCTGTTGAAGATCAGCACCCGCACCAACGATCCCGCGCGTCACTACTCAAGCATGAGGGCGGCGGCCGAAGCTGGCGTGGCGCCGCGCGTCTGGTATTCCAGCGTCGAAGACCATATTTCCATCGAAGATTTCGTGGAGGCGAAACCCCTTCCGGAATCGGAGGCGCTGGTCCGGGTACCGGCTTTACTGCGGACGCTGCACGCACTGCCGCCGTTTGGCAGAACTCCTTTCAACACCTCATGCACGTTTCTGATCAACCCAGGACCTGTCTTGGACAGATTCCTCCAAAGGGTTTCAAGCCGCGAACATACTGCCAAAAGCCGAAAGCGAGGAATTCTTCGCGAGGCATGCGGAGTTGGCCGCGGTTTACCCGCATGACGATGCGGAGATGGTGTCGAGTCACAACGACTTGTTCAAGCCGGACAATATCCTTTTCGACGGACAACGCGTATGGCTGGTGGACTGGGAAGCTGCGTTCCTGAACGATCGGTATGCCGATCTGGCCGTGGTTGCGAATCAACTAGTCACAAATGACGAAGAGGAAGTGGTTTATCTTCAGAAATATTTTGGAACAGCGCCCGATCAGTATCAGCTGGCCCGATTCCATCTCATGCAGCAGATCGCCCACTTGTTCTACACCCTGGCCTTCCTCTTCCAGGGTTCGTCGGGCAAGCCGATCGATTGGAGTGGAACCGTGCCTGAATTCAGGGACTATCATCGGCGCATGTGGGCCGGGAAAGTGGACCTGGCGGACAAAGACGTGAAGATCGTCTACGGCCGGGTTCATTGGGAACGGCTTTTACAAAACGTGCGGCAGGCACGATACAACGAATCACTCAGAATTGTTTCAGATCGCCATGCAACTCCCTAGTCAGGACTGAGACCAGCGCCACAATACGATCATCGTCGGCAGCGCAACGGCGGCGAGCGCCAATAGACCAACCATCAGAACATCGGAGAAGGTAGTGCGTACGGCGATTTTCCATAGCGCGAAAAAGGTAACCAGCAGGACCGTCGCAGCCGAGATCCTCCCCATCCAAACGAGCGGCAGCTTGGCCCGATTCACTTTCTCACGGCGCATCCTCAGATTCAGCCTCCACCACACAGACGCGGCCGATTGCAGTGGTTCTTCAGCAGAATCCTGGAGCAGATATTGAAGCTCCTGCGTGATGGAGCGAACCTCGCTGCAAACGGGGCACGCCTCGGTGTGCTGAAGAAGATCTTGCGGGAGTTCTCCGCGAGCAAGCGCGCGCACTACTTCCGGTTCCCTTTCGCATCCCGGCATTTCGTAGCCCGCGCCCGATTTACGCGCCATAACCACGCTTTTTCAGGAGAGCGGCGAAACTGGCTCTGGCCCGTGCAAGCATAGGTCGAATACTTGCAGTGCTGGCCTCGAGGAGCGCTGCGATCTCGCTGTGACTGAAGCATTCGACATACGCCAGCCACAACAGGTCGCGCTCTTTGGGTTTCAGACGGCCGAATATCTGTTTGATGTCCCGAGCTTCATCGAACGAGTTCTCGCGCGCCGCATACTCTCGCTCAACTGGCAGCGGTCCCATCTGGCGGGATCTTCGATGATCGCGGACCAGGTTTATCGCGACCCGGTAAAGGTAGTTCTTGCGCCAGGCGGCGTCCATGCCGCTCGGAAGGTCGGCCTTCAACAACCGAAGGTAACTCTCCTGCAAAATGTCGTCCACCAAAGTCACATCATCCCTCAACACGGACCTCAGGTAGGAACGCAACTTGCGCGCCGTCTGCTCGTAGAATGCGCAAAAGCCTTCCTCGTCCATGGGCATCGTAGCAACGGCATTTCAGGATAGTGCGATCCTCACGACGTCTTTTGTCCATTTTTCTTCAGTAGCCCCCAAGCCTTGCAGAGACGATGCGAAACAGCGGCGGAGACCAGGAATCCGATCCCCAGCGCCGTTGCCGGCGTACCAATCAGGAGCAAGGTATTGCGAGTGAGCGGGTCGTCCTGGCCGCTACGGACGACAAGCAGAGCCAGGCCAAGTGCAGCGAGCCTCAGTGGACATCTGAAAACCGGCCATCGGTGGACACTTCAAAGGGTCTTCCGCACTTTTGGTGGAACGCAGGCCTACGTTTCGAGCACAAAACAAAACATGACCTAAATGTTTTAAGCTCAAAGGGCAAATGGCTGCCTCCCCCGGCCCTTTGCCTCTATGCCTGCCCGATCCATCGTGCTTGACATTGACCGATGTGTCTTGGCAGGGCGGCATCATGATGATGATCGTCTCGGCCACCACCGTTGGTGCTGCTTGTCCACGGTGTGGAGTTCATTCCGCTCACATTCATAGTCGATATCGCCGCACGTTGCGCGATCTTCCTTGCCACGGTGCGGCGGTGCGAATCTGTCTGCGGACGCATCGTTTTTATTGTCGGACGCCTGATTGTCCCCGCCGGATCTTTACGCAGCGGTTGCCCATCGTGGTTCCGCCCCATGGGAGACAAACCTGCCGACAGCGCAACGCCTTGCTGCAGATCGGCTACGCATTGGGCGGGGAGGCGGGGTATCGCCTAGCGGCGAAGTTGGGAATGAATTGCAGCGCAGACACAATCCTGCGGCTCCTCAACCAAGTTGCGTCTGCAGAACACGCCGGTGATGTCAAAGTTCTCGGGGTGGATGATTGGGCCTGGCGCCGCGGCCATCGCTACGGCACAGTTTTGGTGGATCTAGAACGACGCCGACCTATCGATCTTCTTCCCGATCGTGAATCCGACACATTGGCAAAATGGCTTCTGGCTCATCCCAGTGTCCAGGTGATCAGCCGTGATCGCGCAGGTGCTTATGCCGAAGGTGCGCGGCGTGGTGCGCCTGAGGCCGTTCAGGTGGCGGATCGATTTCACCTTTACTGCAATCTGACGCAGGCGCTCCAACGGGTGCTGGAGCGATTGGCTCCGGTCTTAGGCCAGCTTGAATTACCTTCCGATTCGACGCAATCAGATTCGACGCTACTGCGAAGCGAGGCGACGGAATTAGATGGCCAAGAGGGTTCACCGGTTCGAGAAGCTGCACCGCCGACACAGATCCAGGACCATCAGGAGCGCCAACCGTCGCGGGAGAAACAGAAGGCACGATTTGACGCAGTAGTTGCGGCGTACGAGGAGGGCGCCACGTTGCGCGCGATCTCTCGTAAGTTTGGTCTTAGCCGCACTACCGTTCGACGCTATGTACGGACGAAGGAATTTCTAGAGCGTGCACCACGGAGCCGGCGGTCCGAGTTGGATTCCTTTCGAGGATACCTGCAGAAACGATGGGCGGAAGGCTGCCACAATGCGTCTCAACTCTGCCGCGAGTTGCATCAGCAGGGTTATGGCGGAGGCCGAAGCCGGGTCAAAGAATACGTACAGCCCTGGCGCACAAACTCGGTCCCAGCGTGCTCGAAGCCGCGCCATAGGACTCTCCCTAACCTGCGATTGATCGCGCTTTGGTTAAGCAAGGCGCCGACGAAACGCAGCCCATATGAACAGCGTTGGGCCGAGGCACTCATCGCGAGCCATCCACAAGTCGCGACGGTCGAGCAGCTAGCGCAACAATTCCGACAGGTGTTTCAGGACCGTGATTCCGACGCGTTGAAATCTTGGATGAAAAGAAGTGTAGCATCAGACATCCCCGAACTGAAGCGGTTCGCCGCCGGAATCGAACGCGACTACGAAGCTGTTTCCGCGGCAGTGGAGCAGCATTGGAGCAATGGACAAGTCGAGGGACAGGTCCACCGCCTCAAGCTCCTAAAACGCCAAATGTACGGCCGCAGTGGCTTTCTACTATTGCGCCGGAGAGTATTACCCTTCACAACGGCCGAATCCCGCTCTCCGTGAACCCACCGCCAAGAGTGCGGAAGACCATTTCAGATGTCCACCGAAGCGAGTAGGCCGTTTCACAAATCAGTTAAATCGGTCGGAGCGCTGCCTTCCTTAGTAAACCCTTGCCGGCCACTGGTGACCAACATCGCTAGCCGTGACCGTTTGCGGTATCAGAGCAAGGCGAAAATCGGGGGCTGTCTGATGCTTGGCCAAGCCTTTCGCCACTTGTTGACAGTCGGCAGGACCAGCCTCTGGCTTGAATAATGGCAGCGGTCATGCAACACGCACAATCCCCAGCCAGGACGAGTCGGCATCATGAGTTTGCTGAAAAAGAGAACGGTCAATTATCAGAAGGCGTTTTCTCGGCGTGGTCCACGATCAGGATTTCGATCGAGGCCTTGCGGGATTCGAGCTTGAGACCGAGTTGCTCTTCGAGTGCAAGGCGCAGTGTCGGTCCGGAGACGGGATCTCCCGTTGCCGGTGGGTCCGCGGACTCGCGGTTTTCCGGAATCCAGTCCAGCTTGAGGTTATAGAAACCCTTCAGGCCGGTCATATTGAGCACCGGTAGGTCCGACGGCAGATCCTTCTGGCGCGAGAGAAATTCGGCGAAGGCATCCATCGAAACACACGTGCCTATGTAATGCGTTTTGTTGCTGTTCAGGCTGTGAGAACCACTGTCGGGGACTTCTTTGAATTTGATGCCGCTTTTACCGACGACCAGCCCGAAAACAGAAAATGTCTTCTGCTCGGAGTGAAGTCGCAGCTTGAAGCGATCAAGCAGCATGTTCCGCATCATGGCTCCCAGCGCCGCATGATATTTGTCACGGTCGTTCGGAAGCGCTTCAGGAAACTTCGCGGCGATGTCGAAATGTTCGGAACCGAGCCAGTCCGGGCCTTCCACCTGGTAGTTTTTCACGCCGTATGCGCCCATAATCAAGCTTCGCAGGCTGACATTGGTTGCTTTGAGCATGCCTTGATCGGTGTCAACCCCGGAGTCTCCGGAGAGCGAATGGTTCGGCCTCACGGAAACCACCTCGAACTCCTGACAGGGCGCAACACACGTAAACACCATCAGTAGAACTCCCGTGGAAATTCTCCGCATGCTTCTTTAATTATCGACCGCCCGGCCCGCGAAGTCCCGGATGCCCATTTCTTCGCGAGGCAAGCAGATTGTCGTGGACAGCGGGCACGAAGTGCCCGCTGAGCGCCTCTGGACGCGGTAATTTCTGCGATTTGCGGAGTTTGGGTAACAACTCATGAGGGAAATTGGCGTTAGCTCCTCCCTGACGGCGAAGTGTGAACTGATCCATCCGGACGGTATAGTCGGCGTTGCTGACTTCTTCCGCGATCGCAACCGGGGGTTCGCGCTCGTGAATTCACTTTGTATTACAAATCCTAGCGTTCTCCGTGAACCCACCACCAAAAGTGCGGAAGACCCTTTCAGATGTCCACCGAGGGTGATAGAGTTCGGCAAAGCGAATCACGTCACCGCCGCGACCGCATCCGTAGCAATAGAACAGGCCCTTTCCGGGATCCACCAGGAAGCTTGGTTTATGATCGGAGTGCAGCGGACACAATCCCATCACTCGGCCACTGCTGAGATGTCGGGCCGGTTGCCAATCATGAGTCTGCAGATAATCCAGCAGAGGAATCTGCTGTTTTAACTCATCGAGCGCTTGGCGACTCACGGACTTCTTGCCTCGAACGGCAGAATACGGCAGAGCGCGCCCAGATCCCAGGCAAGGATGGTGGGCGCCCGCAAAAAGTTCTCGTCTTGAGCGCCGGCCCTCGCCCAACACCACAGGCTGAGCAATCGCTGTTGTGCCCATCGGCGCACAGTGGATGGATCGGGCAAGAGTGTCGGATCTTTGCAGTGCGGTGCTGCTTGCTCGACCGAATCGCCTCCGGCGATCCGCTCGCAGGATTGTTGTCGGCACCGCAGGCTGTAGTGTCCCGATGGTGCCAGCCAATCGGGCAAGATCGTGAAGGTCTTCTTGCACGGCAGACAGATTCCGCGCCGCACCCAGATGCAATCGTGCCGCTCATCGTGGCCCTGACGGAGTCGCCGGCCGTGCCCGACGATTGTGTCATCACGGCAAACCGGACATCGCCGCGGAAGGAGGTCCAGCGGGATCACCCCGGCTCGGCGTTGTCTTTCGCCTCTGGCAGTGCGATAAAGATAATCACGGCTGGCGTGAAGGCCCGCCGCTGACTGTTCTCTGCCAAAGTCTTCGATCTGCTGGCCGGGCCTTCACCCTCCGGCTAAATCAGTTTCGAACGAAAACAAGAATACTGCTTTGTGTTGTTGGCCGCTACCCCCACTCAGAACATTGGCCGGTTTAAAACGACGATCCGCCCGAAGGGCTCGCGCTACCTTGAACGATGCGCGCCAGCGAAACACCACCGCTCTATCGGGTAAGCACGGGAATGTATTGACCTGCCTCGATCCTTTCAGCCAGCGATAACTGAGGATTTCAGGACCTCGGCGATCAGTTCGCGAATAAGGTGCTTATCGCCTTACCGTAATGCTGGTTTGAATATCCAACGGGCCAAACTGATCGATGCCAATGCCCTGGGGGGCGGTCGGGATTACCAGTTTCACCCAGACGGCATCCGGACCCTTGAAATACGAAGTCTCGGTCGCCTTGCGCAGGGCGTCGATGCTGTCCTGCTGCTTCCCGGAGGTCGCGTTGGCGAAACCCGGCAGCTCGAACACGACCCATGAGTCTTTGGCCATTTCGCTCAAGCTGATAGTAACTTCCGGTCTTTCGGTCTTCACACGGATCTCGGTACCGGCGCGCACAGTGCTCTGATTGGCCGTGATCTTGAAGTCCTTGCCATTGCGGCTCAGGATAATTGGTATTTCAGGAGCAGCCGCCCGCGCAGGACCAGCCGCCCGCGCAGGACCAGCTGACCGCAAAGGAACATCTTTCAGCGCAAGACCAGCACCCCTTGTGGGTCCGGCCCTCCTGATGCGGAACTGAATGCGTCCGATATCACCCTTGCACACTGAGGCGTTCCAGGTGGGATGAATCTCGCAGGTGTCGTCCGTGGCGACGCTGTCGTTCTCGCCGTCCTGGAGCAGAACATAGGAATCAGGGATGCCGGTCGTCGATCCGTCCAGATCGTGGATCGCCAGGCTCCGGTAGGCCACACCACCCCGGTTGTCACTGTCGAACCTGGGGTCGATCTTCGGGAAATACACGGGCTTGGCATTGATGTATTTCGCACTCTTGACGGTGTTTTCGGTGGTAACCCCGGCGCCTGTAAACAACAGCCAGGAAAGCGCTCCTGATCCGCGCTGTTTGTTGTCCTGGAAATTCACGAATGTCGTGTTGACCACGTCATGGCGATAGTCGTAGTACTCGTAGGCGCGGATCGGGTAATCCGGAATCAGGCGTTTCGGCAGGCTGCGGCCGTAGGCCTTTTCTTCCGGCGTTACGGGGTTGCCGATGTTGTCGGTTTCGCCCACGAACAGCGAATCAACCACCAGTGAGGTAAATGTGTCAGCGCCGAAGGAACCCGTTGAACTCGTGAACCCGATGGCATTGTCCGCCGCCTTCAGATTCCGGAAGATGTGCAGCTCGCCGCGGCTCCAGAAGCCGCCATTGCGGTTCTTGTAAGCGGTGAGATCCGCGAGGAGCGATTCCACGCTCTTGCTGTTTTCGTCAGCGGGATTTTCCTTGGCGATGTGCGAGGGGCCGGCCAACCCGAAGACGTTTTCCCGATTGATGTTCCGGTCCAGCATGAACCCGTCGAAGTTGGAGTGGGCAACGTTGCCCCTGAATTCCGCCATCCTGGTTCGACGCGGCCAGGTGGCCTTGCTGATCTCCGTACCTTCGAACTTCCCTTGCGGGTGTTCCGGCAACGACCACCAGAAGCCATTCTCATCGGAACCCGCTGCCACGTTGTCGATGAAGACATTGTCCGGATTGGTGATCCAGTAAGCCGCCACCGTGTTGTCCGAAGGCAGCAGGGTGTCCTTGCCGGACATGCTGGCCGCCCTGTAGGTCGCGCGATTCAGCGGATTACTTCCCATGTTCTCTCCGTTTGCGCCGAGATTGGTCGGCATGCAGGCCTTTGAAGTGTGGCACTTGATCTGGATCGCCAGGTTGTGCACGAACTGGTTGCCATGCTCGATGCCGTCTTCCAGGAAGAAGCAGTGGCCCACGGTGTTGTAGGTCACGTTGTTTTCGACGCGCAGGAAATTCGTGCCATGCACGGTCACGCAGCGGTTGTAAGTGTCATGGAGCGAAGAGTTCTTGATGTACTGCCCCTGTGCGTCGCCGATCAGATGCCAGTGGATCGGATATCGGGCGAGAGTCATGTTCTGGCCCATTCGATTGAATTCGACGCCGTCGACAAACATCTTGCTTCCCACCATCGCCATGACGTGCCCGCCGTAGAAGGACTGCTCCGCGTCGGCCGATGCCTGGAGTTTGATGTTGCGCGTCAGCAAGCCGACTTCGCCGCGTTCATCCACCTCGAAGGTGATCTTGCCGAAGTGCATGTAGTCCAGTTTCTTGTCGAGCGTGATCTTGTTGCCGCTGATCGCAGCAATGTTTCGCCGCTCTGCCTGCCGGGGATCGTAATCGGTGGATGCGAGAACGATCTCGTCGCCGACGCGCCAGCCGGCAGCGTTCAGGACCTGGATCGAGGTGGCGCCGGCGTTCGCTGTGCTGGACAGCTTCGTCCAGGAATTGGTCCGGTCACCGTGAAGATTGAGGGTTCCGCCCATGAGCAGGATCCCGCGGTCCACGCGGTCCGTCGTTCCACCCACTCCACTGATGTCTTCGCCTTTGACGTTGTCGGTGAAGGTGATGGTGGCCTTGCGGGTGTGAGGAGCCTTTTCCGTGCCGATCTCCAACTCGCCGTGCAACATGATCCACTCGGTGGTGAGTTCAACGTCCTTATTGTTTGCGAAGCTGAGTTTGCCGTCGATGGTCACACCGTTCAGCGGCGGGGTGTTGACGTCGAGCACCACTTCTTTGCCGGCGTCGATGGTGACCTTGTCGCCTGCCACGGGCACCTTGCGGTTGGGCCAGGTCGCCGGATCAGACCAGAGCTTTCCGCTGGCCTTCGTAGTCGTCTGCTGCTGCGCCTTCAGGAGGGGATATCCGCCGAGGCCTAAAAAGGCTGGAACCAGCAACGAAAGAAGCAATAGTGAGTGTTTTCGCATCGTTAAGCCTCCCTGAATGATCATGCTACGCGGACGTATAGCCAGGGACAATTTTACACCTATCGCAGGTCGGACAATGAGGTGGGGGGACCCTCCAGCCTCATTCCATCTCAACGTCACGAAAGATCGATTCTGGATGGACTATCCGCCGCACAAAAAAGCCCCCGACTCGTGCCCAGGGCTTCATTCAGTTCGCGAAACAGATCCTATCTGCTGACCGCTATACTGGCTTGCAGATCCGTTGGACGAACAATCGGCAACGGAGGCTTGGTCACGACCAGTTTGACCCAGAGGGCATCCCCGCCCCTGAAATAAGACGTCGCGTTCGCCTTGCGCAATGCGTCCATGCTGGGCTGTTCCGTTCCGGAGGCTGCTTTGGTGAAACCCGGCAGCTCAAATATGACCCATGACCCCTGGTCCATTTCGGCCAGACTGAGAGAGACCTGCTGTCTTTCGGTCTTCACCAGGATCTCGGTGCCGGCACGCACAGTGCTCTGGTTGCCGGTGATGTGAAATTCCTTGCCATTTCGAACAAGCGCGATGGGCGCCTGCGGAGCAGGACGAGCGGCCGGAGCAGGACGAGCGGCCGGAGCGGCACCAGCGGCTGGACGATTTCCACCGATCGAAGAGAGCAAAGCGAACCGGGCGGTCCGAGTTTCGATATTGGCTGTGGCTGGAAGTTCTCCTCTACTGTCCGAGAGATTCAGGCGACCGACATCACCCGTGCACACAGAGGCGTTCCAGGTGGGGTGAATCACACAGCTGTCGTCAGTGACGACGCTGTCGTTCTCGCCGTCGTTGAGCATGATGTGGGAATCGGGGATGCCGGTCACCGAACCGTCCAGGTCGTGGATGGACAGGGTCCGGTAGCCCACGCCACCCCGGTTGTCGTTATCGAATCTGGAATCGATTTTCGGAAAATACACCGGCTTGGCATTGACGAATTTCGCACCGCTGATGGTGCTTCCGGTACTGACCCCCGAACTCGCGAACATCAGCCAGGAAAGCGCTCCCGTTTTTCTCCGATCGTTGTCCTGGAAATTCACGAATGTCGTGTTCACCACATCACCGCGGTAATCATAGTATTCGAAGCCGCGGATCGGGAAGTCAGGGATCCGCTTCTTGGGCAGGCTGCGGCCATAGGCAACTTCCTCGGGCGTCGTGGGATTGCCGCGATTGTCGCTCTCGCCCACGACCAGCGAATCAACCAGCCGTGCTTGAAACGGTTCGCTGCCGATGTCGCCGGCGGCCTGCGTCATGCCAATGGCATTGTCAGCGAGTTTCAAGTTGCTGTAGACGAACATGTCGCCCCGGCCCCAGAGACCGCCATTTCGGTTCTTGTAGCTGGTCAAGCTCTCGAAGTGCGACTCCACCACTTCGCTATCCAGGTCAGCAGGATTTGCCAACGGCAGGAACGGGATGGTGGCCAGACCGAAGGTGTTATCTTCGTAGATGTTCCGGTCGAACATGAACCCGTCGAAGTTGGAATGGGCCACGTTGCCTCTGAATGCGCGCAGCGGCGTTCGGCGCGGCCAGATGGTCTTGCTGAGGTCCGAATCCTTGAACTTCCCTTGCGGGTGTTCCGGCAGAGACAGCCAGAAACCGTTCTCGTCGGAACCGGCCGCCACATTGTCTATGAAGCTATTGTCCGGGTTGGTGATCCAGAAGGACGCCACCGTGTTGTCCGAAGGCAGCAGCGTGTTCTTGCTGTGGAAGCTAGTTTCCCTGTAGGCGATGACGATCCGCATACTTGGAGTCTCTCTCTCCGTTGGCGGCGAGATTCGTGGGCACGCATTCCAATGTCGGATGACATTTGGTCTGGATTGCCAGGTTCTTGATGAATTCATTGCCGTGCTCGATCCCGTCTTCCAGGAAGAAGCAGTGACCGACGGTGTTGTAGGTCACGTTGTTTTCGACGCGCAGGAAATTCGTGCCATGCACGGTCACGCAGCGGTTGTAGGTGTCATGGAGCGAAGAGTTCTTGATGTACTGCCCCTGCGCGTCGCCGATCAGATGCCAGTGGATCGGATATCGGGCGAGAGTCATGTTCTGGCCCATTCGATTGAATTCGACGCCGTCGACAAACATCTTGCTTCCGACCATCGCCATGACGTGCCCGCCGTAGAAGGACTGTTCCGCGTCGGCCGATGCCTGGAGTTTGATGTTGCGAGTCAGCAAGCCGACTTCGCCGCGTTCATCCACATCGAAGGTGATCTTGCCGAAGTGCATGTAGTCGAGCTTCTTGTCGAGCGTGATCGTGTTTCCGCCGATGGCCGCAATGTTGCGTCGTTCTGCCTGCCGGGGATCGAAATCCGTGGATGCGAGAACGATCTGGTCGCCGACGCGCCAGCCGGCAGCGTTCAGGACCTGGATCGAGGTGGCGCCGGCGTTCGCTGTGCTGGACAGCTTCGTCCAGGAATTGGTCCGGTCACCGTGAAGATTGAGGGTTCCGCCCATGAGCAGTATCCCGCGGTCCACGCGGTCCGTCGTTCCACCCACTCCACTGATGTCTTCGCCTTTGACGTTGTCGGTGAAGGTGATGATGGCCTTGCGGGTGTGAGGGGCCTTTTCCGTGCCGATCTCCAACTCGCCGTGCAACATGATCCACTCGGTGGTGAGTTCAACGTCCTTATTGTTTGCGAAGCTGAGTTTGCCGTCGATGGTCACACCGTTCAGCGGCGGGGTGTTGACGTCGAGCACCACTTCTTTGCCGACGTCGATGGTGACCTTGTCGCCTGCCACGGGCACCTTGCGGTTGGGCCAGGTCGCCGGATCAGACCACTTCGTCGCCTTGGCTCCCGGCGCTGCAGGACTCTGGGCCTGCAGGATAGTGAACACGCTGACGAGCAACGATGCTGAAACCAACGACATCAGAAGGAACGAGCGATTCTTCTTCCTCATGACATGAACCTCCGATACTTGAAAAATGACCACGATCTAGCCTACAGGATAGCGTGAACACTGCCGCTAATCCGGCGTTACGTCAACTGCGCCGTCTCTTCCCCTGGTCCCGCCGCTAATGGGGCGTTATGTCAATAGCTTCGGGCGTGTGACGCGCCATTCGGAGAAAGGGTTCTGGGAGCTCGTGGCGGGCAAGTTGTACAGACCAATAAACGGCCACTCTTTAGCGTGACTCGCTGTAACGAAACCTCCAGAAACGGCTCGGCGGTCATCACGTCGGCCGACTAAACCGGACCAAGACCGGACCAAATCGCTATGCGAAAAAGTAACTTGTTGAGGGAACGAGACTTGCTTCGCAAGAATGATGGTCTGCAAAACCTTTATTCGGCGGTTCGATCCCGCCCCGCGCCTCCAACGATTTAAACCCGTAACGCCAATCGGATCAGCACCTTCTAGAGTTCGAAGAGTGGGGCAAAATACGCGAAAAGGCGGACCGCGAGGGTGGCCCAAAGATGGCCCGGAAAAATTGTTACTCCTAGCCAGCCCGCTGGCGGGCGGTGTGTGGTACGGTGAGATCTCAAAACGTACGGACAGCGGTTGTTTGGCTCCCACCCGGGCGGAAACGTTTGCTATAAAAAAAGCGGGTGGGCATTGGTGGTGGCTTTGAAGTTTGGCTTGCGGAATCTCCCTCGCAGGCCTGCCGGATCCTTTGAGGGGCAGTTGTGCTCGATTTGACTGAAAGCGCCTAACGAGCCTGCTTATAATTCAAGTGGTCAGCGTTAGCGATCTGATGGCCGGCGAGCTCAAAAGGTCGAGCGGATCGCTTTCTGAGTTACGCCCGACGTTGTTCTAGTGGGAATGTCGTCCTGCTTCATCAATATGCCGCTGAAAGGTAGTTGTATACCCGATATGACTCCGGTGACGACAAGCGTATTGCCTTGTAACCTTCCGGTGAGTTCTAACTCGAACCGGTCAAGGCCCATCACCTTCGGGGCTTCATCAACAACGCGCCGGACTTGCACGCGTATATCCACGGCGTTTCCATTTTCAGTGTATGTGCCGGTATACAAGAATCCGCTGTCTCCGCCAAAGACCTGCCCACCAAGAAGCGTGACTACACCGAAGCCTAAGCCTTGAATGCCTGTGAATTGAACAGTCCAAAACCCTTCGACCATGTTAACCTCCGCACCTCACATCTCGCGGTGTACCTCCTGCACCTCTTGCCAGGCCGGCTTCGCTCATTTGCGCTGATGTTTTTTAACGCGTAGTTGAGCCAGCAAGCGAGCCAACGACGCGTTGACGGCCGCGACTTCCTGGTCCGAGAGTTTCTCACGGAGACGCGCTTCCGCCCGCCGTTTGGCTTCTTCGGCCTTCGCCTCATCAATGCGGTCTGCTGCAACAGCGAGATCGGTCAACACCGAAACTCGCGTTCCAGTCACGTCGATGACGCCCTCGCCCACAGCCAGGAACAAATCGCGGTTGTTCTGGCGCACGATAAGTTCGCCCGGCTCCATTTCCGTTGTCAATGGGGTGTGCTGCGGATAGACTCCCATTTGGCCCATGATGGCTGGCACAGTGACCATCTCCACATCGTCGGAAAAGACCGTTCCTTCGGGTGTCACGACTTCCAGTTTGAGTGTATTGGCCATAGTGCGCGCCGATCCTAGCTTGGCTTCACTTCGTCGATTCCGCCCTTCATATAGAAATCGCCTTCGGGCACCTCGTCGTGCTTGCCGTCCAGGATCTCTTTGAAACCTCGCACGGTCTCGGCCACGGGAACTTGCTTGCCCTCGCGTCCGGTGAAGACTTGCGCCACGCTGAAAGGCTGGCTCAGGAAGCGCTGAATTTTTCGCGCGCGAGCGACGGTGAGTTTGTCCTCCAGCGAGAGCTCATCGATGCCGAGAATGGCGATGATGTCCTGCAGATCTCTATACCGCTGCAGTACCCTCTGCACACCGCGCGCAGCCTCGTAGTGCTCCTTGCCCACGATTTCCGGCGCGAGCGCTCGCGAAGTGGAGGCCAGCGGATCAACCGCCGGATAGATACCCAGCTCTTGAATCGCCCGATCCAAGACAATGCTCGCATCGAGGTGCGCGAAGGTCGTGGCCGGCGCCGGGTCCGTCAGGTCGTCGGCCGGGACGTAGACGGCTTGGAAGGATGTAATCGATCCCTTCTTGGTCGAAGTAATGCGTTCCTGCAGGGCCCCCATTTCCGCGGCCAGCGTCGGCTGATAACCGACCGCGCTGGCGCTGCGGCCGAGCAGGGCTGATACCTCGGAACCGGCCTGCGAGAAGCGAAAGATGTTATCGATGAACAGCAGCACATCCTGGTTCTTCTCATCGCGGAAGTATTCGGTAATCGCGAGGCCGGTCAAGGCGACACGCAGGCGGGCGCCGGGCGGTTCGTCCATCTGGCCATAGACCAGGGCGATTTTCGACGCCCCGAGATCCTCCTGCTTGATCACGCCCGCTTCCGACATTTCTTTATAAAGATCGTAGCCTTCGCGGGTGCGCTCGCCGACTCCAGCGAACACCGATATGCCCCCATGCAGCCTGGCGATGTTGTGAATCAACTCCATGATGATGACGGTCTTACCCACGCCCGCGCCGCCAAACGCACCCACTTTGCCGCCCTTCAGAAAGGGACAGATCAGATCGATGACTTTGATTCCTGTTGCGAGCACTTGCGGCGAGGTCGATTGCTCCACGAGAGTTGGGGGCGGCCGATGAATGGGATAGTATTTCTCGGCCTGAACCGGTCCCCGCTCATCGACGGGATTGCCGCAAACATCGAAAATGCGGCCCATCACACCTTCTCCGACGGGCACGGAAATAGGTGCGCCGGTATCGATGACTTCATACCCGCGTTTCAGACCTTCGGTGCTCGACATAGACACGGCGCGGATCCAGTTGTCGGCGAGGTGCTGTTGTACCTCGAGAGTCAGACAGATGGGCTGATTTTGCACCTTGTAGTCGACCGTCAACGCATGGTAGATGCCAGGAAGCTTTTCGGGAAATTCGACGTCCACCACCGGGCCGACCACCTGAACAATTTTGCCTTTGTTCATTTCACACCTGATTTCTTTGTCCGCTCTCTTCCCTCAACCGACGTTTTGCTGGCCGCCGGCAATTTCCAGAATTTCCTGCGTAATATTGCCCTGCCGCAGGTTGTTGTACTCCAGCGTCAAGTTCCTGATCAGCGCGTTCGCATTATCCGTGGCGTTGGCCATGGCCACCATCCGGGCGCTCTGTTCACTTGCTTTGGCTTCCTGCAGAGCCCGGAATATGAAGATATTGAGGGCGTGTCCAAAGACATATTCCAGGACCGTCCGGGCGTTGGGTTCGAAAAGGATCTCGGTGGTATCGTCGGCCTGCTCGGCTTCCAAATCCATGCCGAAGATCTTTAGCGCATTGAACGCTTTGATCTCACCGATCGGCAGAAACTCGAGCGCGGCGGGTATTTGTTTGAAGGTGCTGATGAAGACTGTCGTGACCACCAGGACTTGGTCCACTTCGCTCTTCAAGAACAGATCCCGGGCGAACTTAGCGATGGGCCGGGCGTCATCGAAGTGCGGCGAGTCCGTGATGCTAAACTCAGCCGCCAGTCGCCGGCCGCTGCGCGCGATAAACTGTGAAGCGCGCTTTCCAACCGTGATATATAGAGTGGTGCGCGGGTCGAATTGAGCCGCCAAGCGGAACAGATCGGTGTTGAGTGAACCGCAGAGGCCTCTATCGGTGCCGATCAGGACCACGCCACGATTGCGGACTTCGCGCACTTCCAGCAGCAGATGCGTAAAATCCGGCGCGTGAGTGATGGCATGACGGGCGACGTGATAAAGAAGTCGCGTGAACGGCCGGGGGACAAGAGTGGCTCGTTGCGCTTTGCGCATTTTCGAGGCCGCTACCATTTGCATGGCGTGGGTAATCTGCGCAGTGCCGCGGATGGACTTGATGCGCCGGCGGATGTCACGAAGGCTGCGCATAATTCAATGCTTTGCCGTTCCTTTCCAGCTCTCCACGAATTCTTCGACCGCAGGCTTCAATTCTGCCTTCAAGGCGTCACTGAGAGTCCTTTCTGTGCCAATCTTGGCCACCAGTCCGGATTTGCGGGTGGTCAGGAAATCCGCGAGCTGATTTTGAAATTCCTTGACTCGATCCAACGGCACGGCATCGATGTAGCCGTTTTGCATTGCCCATAGCACGGCGACCTGCACCTCGACGGTGATGGGATTGTATTGCGGCTGTTTGAAAACTTCCATGATGCGCTTGCCGCGCTCGATCAGCGCCTGCGTCTTCGCATCCAGGTCTGACCCGAACTGCGCGAACGCCGCCAGTTCCCAGTACTGGGCCAAGTCGCCCTTGAGTTGCCCGGCGACCTGCTTCATGGCTTTGATCTGCGCCGCCGAGCCAACGCGGGAAACCGAGAGGCCAACGGAAATTGCGGGACGGACGCCCTGATAAAACAAGTCGGATTCAAGATAAATCTGGCCATCGGTTATCGAGATAACATTGGTCGGGATGTATGCGGAAACGTCGCCAGCTTGGGTTTCTATGATGGGCAGCGCCGTGAGCGAGCCGTTGCCGTACTTTTCGCTAACCCGAGCAGCTCGTTCGAGCAAGCGGCTGTGGAGATAGAATACGTCGCCCGGAAACGCCTCACGACCGGATGGTCTTTTTAACACGAGCGATACCTGGCGGTACGCCACGGCGTGTTTGGACAAATCGTCATAAACAATAAACGCGTCCATGCCGTTGTCCATGAACCACTCGCCCATCGCCGCGCCGGCAAACGGCGCCAGGTACTGGCTGGTCGCCGAATCGGAGGCCGAAGACGCGAGGACAATGGTGTAAGGCATCGCGCCTGTTTCTTCGAAAATCGATATGACGCGGGCGATGGTGGATTGCTTCTGGCCGATCGCGACGTAAATGCAATAGACCGGGCGATAGCTCGTGTTGCCTGCTCCTTCGGCGGCACGATTGAGCCGCGCCTGGTTGATGATCGTGTCAATGCAGATCGTCGTCTTGCCCGTGGATCGATCTCCGATGATCAATTCGCGCTGGCCGCGGCCAATCGGTATCATTGCGTCGATCGCCATAATGCCGGTTTGGAGCGGCTGGTTCACCGATGCGCGGCGGATGATGCCGGGCGCGCTCCTCTCGACGGGATAGAAGGCATCACTTTCGATCGGTCCTCGGTCGTCCAGCGGTTCGCCCAGCGTATTCACGACCCGCCCCAGCAAGGCATTGCCGACGGGCACTTGCAAGAGCTTGCCGGTGGTGTGAGCTTGGTCGCCCTCATTCAGTTGCGTGTAGTCTCCCAGGATGATGACGCCGACCTCAGTTTCCTCCAGGTTCAACGCTAAGCCGATGATGCCGTGGCCAAAATCAATCATCTCGTTGAGCATCGCGTCGGTCAGGCCTTCGACTTTGGCGACCCCGTCGGCGACCTCGCGGATGATCCCCACGTTTTGTTTGGGGGCGGCCAGCTTTGCCTGCGCGATTTGCGATTCAATTTCCTGTAATAGGGTTGGCACAGACACCTCTCTTCAAAAACTTCTTTCCAACGCCTTCAGCCCGGCCAGCACGCTGCCGTCGTAAACATCGCTGCCCACCTGGATGCGCATTCCGCCGATCAACTCGGGGCGCTCGATGAAATTCGTGGTGAGTCCCTCGCCGTAGCGGCCATCCAGACCGGTCTTGATGGCAGCCTGTAAGTCCGGCGGTAACGGGGTTGCGCTCTCGACCTTGCCGGTATGTTGCTCGCGATCGAGCTTCACGAGCCGCAAAAAATGAGCCAGCACCGCGGGTGTATCCCGGTAGCCAGTGGCCAAGGCGCAAGCCACGATCTGCAGCACGCGGTGCTCGTTGAGTGAGCCGTTCGCCAGGCACAAGCGGAACAGTTGCTTGGCTTCCCGCTTGGCTCTATTACTGATAATCATAGCTACGCCGCGATTTGTCTCGCGGTCTCCTCGGCCAGCCGGCGTTGATCTTCCGCCGTCAGAATCTTGCCGGTCACCCTGGTCGTGGCCTGCACTACTAGCCGTCCAATTTCGCCCTTCAGCTCGGCCAGCAGGCGCGCCTGGTCTTGCGCCGCGGCTTCGCGCGCCTTGAGGAGTATCTGCTCGGCGGAAGCCACGGCCTTTTGGATTTCCTGCTCTCGCACCAGGGCCGCGGCGGCACGCGCTTCCTCGACGGCTTTGGCCGCCTCGGCATAGGCCTGTGCCATGACTTCCTGGCGCTGGGCCTCGGTGCCGTCCAATTCGGCTTTGATTTTTTCGGCATTGGCGATACCCAGCGCGATTTGCTGCCGGCGTTGCTCCAGCATCTCGAGGACGCGCCGATAGGCGAACTTGTAAAGCACAGCGCAAACGATGCCGAAACTGATGGTCTGCGCCGCCAGATGGGTCCAATCCACGCCGAAGGTCCGGGCGATCTCGCCCACCTGCGCGCCTGCTTGAGCCGCCAATAATATGAAGGCAATCATCTCCGCGTACCCGGTGCCGGTAATTACTTCACGAGGAACAACGCATAGAACACGATGGCTTCCGCGAAGGCGATGGCCAGGATGGATTGGACCAAAATCTTGGTGGCCGCGCCGGGATTCCGGCCCACCGCGATCGAGGCCGCGGTGCCAATCATTCCCACCCCGATCGTGCCACCTAGCGCGGCCAGGCCGACATGGAGGTTGCCGCTCAGCAGACTTCCGCCGAGTTCGGCCGCTGCGAACAATAGCAACGTTGGCATAATGCTTCCTTTCTCTGCATTCTGGCCGGCTGCCACGCGTTAGGCGGTGGCGCCAGCAAAATTCATGCTTCGGTTTCCCGTGGGGGCGCCGACGAGGCATCCTCATGCTGGCAAATCAGCAAAGTGAAGACCGCGGTCAACAGCATGAAGACTAACGCTTGTACCAAACCGACCAGCAGCTCCAAAAAATAAAACGGGATGGGCAGCAGCCAGCCCAAACCGGGGACCAGCCTCGACATAGCTTCCAACATATTTTCCCCGGCGAAGATGTTGCCGTAGAGCCGAAAGCTCAGCGAAACCGGACGGAACAGAATCGAAACAATTTCCAGACAGCCGACCGCGAAGAAGACCACCACCATAAGCAATTTCAACAGGCCGCTGGTTTCGCCTTTGGGGGCGAACAACTCTTTGAGGAATCCTCTCGGTCCGACCTCCTGCAGCGCCCAGACAAACCAACAGGCGAAAAAGACCAGCGCCATGGCCAGCGTCAGATTCAGATCTGCGTTGGCGCCGCGCAACAACGGCTCGTCGATCTTGAAACCCTCGGGGGTCTGGTGTCCCCATCCGATAGTGCCGACCCCGGGGACCAGGCCGAACCAGTTCGCCGCCAGAATGAAAATGAAGATCGTGGCGAAGAACCAAAATGTCCGCTTGACCAGGTGCGGACCGATAACGTCTTCCAGAAAATCGTACAGGCCGGCGATCAGCCATTCCAGGAAATTCTGCGCGCCATCGGGAACTTGTTTCATGTGGCGTGTCGCGACGCGGGCAAAAACGATCAAACCGATGGCCACAATCCAGGTAACGACCATCGAATTCGTGATTGGAAAACCAAACGGCCGCGCGATCTCAACGGCGTGTTGTGTCAGCCCGTGTTCTTCATTCACCGGGCCTGCCGCAAGCGCCAAGGCTCCCGGCGCCAGCAAAACAGCGACTCGGGGCAACCACGATTGGATAGCGACCTTCATGCTTCAGCGCAACACACCTTTCCGGCTCCTGATGATTCAGCGCCAACTCCTTTCTCTGGATATCGCAATGCAAGGGCCTAACCCACGGAGGCCCGGCGCAACGCCACACCCCCCCTTTGTAAGTTGTTGCAGTTTCGGATGTCCGATCGCATTGTGATTTATTGTGCGACGACAATCGGCAAATTACGCAGGTACAAGACAAGTTAGCCCTATGCTCGCTTTAGCCCCATGCTCGCGTCGATCTAACAGAAGTGTGTGGGTGATTTTCACCGGGCGACCCGCCGAGTTTGGCACTTGCCCTCGTCATCTGACGACCTGTCTCGGCAGAATATCGAGTCTCCTCGAATTCATGAACCGCACCTCTAAGCGGTCCTAGCATACACGCTGCAAGCGATCTGAGAACGCCGATGGTCAAGGGATTGGAATGGAGTTGCCCCGATTTTTGAGACAAACAGTTAAGACTCAAAATTCATTGAATGGAGAATTGAGTCATGGGATTGTCTCGACGGAAGTTCACGCGTGAGGTAAAGTTGGCCGCGGTACAGCGGCTGGAAACAGGTTCCTCGATCGCCGAAGTGGCGCGCGCTTTTGAGGTGAACCCCAATGTGCTGCACCGTTGGCGGCGCGAGTTCCAGCAAGGGCCTGGGAATGCTTTTCCCGGTCCGGGGAAACGCCGTTGGGACGAGACCCAGCAGGCGAAACTAGAACGCAAAATCGGCCAGCAGACGCTGGAGATCGATTTTTTGAAGGGGTGCTTGCAGCGCATCGAAGAGCAGCGGATGTTGCAGGCCTTGAATGGAAAACCGCTGTCTACCGGCAGATCCAGAAGCAAGTCCAGGGGGAAACGGCCATGAGCATTGCGTGGTTCTGTGGCTTGTCGAAGGTGAGCCGGGCCGGCTATTACCGATTTCTGACCACACCCCAGGCTGGGGATGCGGATCTCGATCTACGCGACGCGATCCAGCGGATCGCCTTGGAGTTTCCCTGCTACGGGCGACCGCGGATCACAGCCGAGTTACATCGCCGCGGCTGGCAGGTGGGGCATGAACGGGTGTACCGGATCATGCGGGAGGATAACTTGCTGTGCCTACGCCGGCGGAAGTTTGTGATCACCACCAACTCCAGTCACGACCGGCCCGTGTACCCGAACCGGGCACGCGACCTGGTCCTCACAGACATCAACCAACTTTGGGTGGCCGACATCACCTACATCCGGCTGGAAGTGGAGTTTGTGTACCTGGCGGTGGTGCTGGATGCTTTTTCCCGTCGCGTAATTGGATGGGCGCTGAATCGCACGCTGGAAGACGAGCTGGTGATCGCCGCCCTTGCTATGGCGTTGCGCCGCCGATCTCCGGCTCCGCGACTGGTCCATCATTCCGATCGAGGGAGCCAGTACGCATCGAAGGAGTACACCGCTCTACTGAAGGCCAACCAGATCGAAATCAGCATGAGCCGCAAGGGGAACCCTTACGACAACGCGGCCTGTGAGTCGTTCATGAAGACGCTGAAATACGAAGAGGTGTACCGGCAGGAATACCGAGATCTGGGAGAAGCACGGCGTTTGATCGAGCGTTTCCTGGAGCAAGTCTACAATGTCAAACGGCTGCACTCCGCTCTGGGCTTTCGCCCACCGGCCGAGTTCGAACGCTGCCTGTCGGCGACTGCTGCCGAACATGGGGTGACTGCATGAAAACTGAGGGCGCCCTCGCAAGGCGTTTTCTCAGGCATGACGGAATCTATCGGTCCGATGTGTCGTTACTTCTGGTAAACCTGGGCCGGGGTGCCGCTTCACGGTCGGGTCCGGGCCAAGCTATAGGACGCGCCGGAAGAAACACGCCCTGCCCATCGTCCACGATGAGTTCCGGTCGGCTATTCCTTGATCGGGATGCTCGCCAGCAGTGCCCGTCTCCGCTTCACCGACAACGCCAGCATAAAGCTATTGCCACTTCCGGCCAAAGAAATTATCATCGAACGGTAGACAGTGTCTTAACTGTTTGTCTCACCAAACGGGGCAACCCCAGAAAGCGCATGGAAGCGTCGTGTTCCGACTTAAGAATAAGCGCGACCCGACTCGGCGGATCTGACTTCTTATTTCGTGCAGGCCGTGAATCCAGCCGGACGCGCCCGGGAGGGCCTGCATGCCGTTCTTGCGGACCAGCTCGCGATACAGTTCCTCCTTGTCGTTTCCCATCTGCTCGATCCGTTCCGGAGTCGCCGCAGCGCCCAGCCATTCGCGAAGGATTGGACCGGAGAAATTGTTCTCGACTAACGCCAATGCGCTCTTTCGCCAGAGTGTCTCTCCAGGCAACCCAGTGAAACTCCTCCGAGTCGATCAAGGTTCCATCCATGTCCCAGAGGACCGCTCGCTGGCGGCCCACGCCTCAACCAACCTTCGCGGCCACCTGCGAAAGCGCGTACTCCTGCAAATGGTTCGAGTCGCTATGGAACTTGCGGATTCCTTCCGCCAACTTTTCCGTGGCCATCGCGTCTTCGTTGTGCATCCAGCGAAAGGTCTTTTCATCGAGGTGCAAACGTTCTTCTTTGGTCTGCTTTGCCTTCACTGGATCGAGCATGCGGTCGACAGCCCCATCAGTCTGCTCCAATTGGTCGAGTAGCTCCGGGCTAATTGTGAGCAGGTCCGCTCCGGCCAGACGAATGATCTGATTGATGTTCCGGAAACTTGCCCCCATCACTTGGGTCTTGTAGCCGAACTTTTTGTAGTAGTTGTAAATGCAAGTAACGGACGCCACCCCTGGATCACGGTCCGGCGGAATTTCCGCGCCTCCCTGCTCCTTCTTGTACCAGTCGTAGATCCGGCCGACGAATGGCGAAATCAACGTCACGCCTGCTTCGGCGCATCCAACCGCTTGAGCAAAACTGAAGAGCAGCGTGAGATTGCAGTGAATGCCTTCCTTTTCCAGTTGCTCCGCCGCCCGGATGCCCTCCCAGTTGCTGGCGACCTTGATCAGAACTCGTTGGCGTGAGACGCCTGCCTTTTCATATAACGAGATGAGCTTGCGAGCCTTGGCAATTGTGCCTTCAGTGTCGAAGCTCAGCCTGGCTGCGACCTCAGTAGAGACGCGACCGGGCACAACTTTGAGAATTTCACATCCAAAGAGCACGAAAAGGCGATCGATGAACTCTTCGGCCATCTGCTCATGACGGCCGCCGCGCTTAAGAGCAAGCTCAGTGGCCTCGTCAACGAGGTGCCGGTAAACGGGCATCCGAGCCGCCTGCAAGAGAAGCGATGGGTTCGTGGTGGCATCCTGCGGCCGGTGCCGGGCTATCGCCTCGATGTCGCCGGTATCCGCTACTACGGTTGTGTATTGCTTAAGCGATTCCAGTAGCTTCATACATTACTCCCCTCTAACGATCTAGCTCCGGTATCCATTGCTATTGGCAACCAAGCCGCTTCGAGTTGCGCAACCAATCTGCGACGATGCCTGTCCCGCACCGCTGAACTTCGCCGCGAGGAAACTCCTGGTACAGTCCCAAGCGACCGCCAAGCCTGTAGTCCGGCCGCCAAAGCAAAGGATGTTCATATTGTCATCCTCCACTCCTTGCCGCGCTGAAAAATCGTCGTGGCAGACCGCAGCACCGACTCCGACAATCTTGGCTGTTACGGAAGCGCCTACGCCGCTGCCGCATAATAGAACCCCGCGTGCCACATCTCCACGTGAAACGGCGCGAGCGAGGGGAATCGCAAAATCGGGGTAATCGTCGCTGGCGTCATATAACCTGGCTCCAAAGTCGACGACCTCGTGGCCTTCGTCCGCCAGTAATTTCGCGAGCTGCCGCTTCATCTCGAAACCGCCGTGATCGGCCGCCAGTCCGATTTTCATACCATACTCTTCCTAATCAGCTCTGACCCGAGTGCTGGGCAATCTGGCGCTTCGCCGCGGCCACAATGTTTTCAACATTGAAGCCGAATTTCTTCTGTAGTTGTTTCAGCGGCGCCGAAGCTCCAAAACTTTCGATGCAAAGGTTATGGCCTTCCGAGCCAGTGTATTTGCTCCAGCCGAAGTCCGATGCTTGTTCCACCGATACGCGGGCCTTCAATGCGGGAGGCAGAACCGATTCGCGGTAGCTCCTGTCCTGATCGTCAAACAACTCCCAAGACGGCATACTCACAACCCGTGCCCGTATACGGTCTTTGGCTAACTGTTCATAAGCTTCGAGGCAAAGCGAAACCTCGCTGCCGGTGCCGATTAGAATTACTTCGGGCGGGCCGTCTGGCGGATCCGCGAGTACGTAAGCCCCGCGCGCCAGGCCGGATGCCGGTGCGTACTTGGTGCGATCGATGGTCGGCACGGCTTGGCGAGTGAGTACGAGCACAGCGGGTTCGTGATGGAGTTGCAGGATGACTTTCCAGGCTTCTGTCACTTCGTTCGCGTCCGCCGGCCGGATCACAATCAGACCCGGTATGGATCTCAGGTTGGCCAGCTGTTCGATGGGCTGATGGGTTGGGCCATCCTCGCCGACTCCAATTGAATCATGAGTAAATATGTAGATTATCGGCAGCTCCATCAAGGCGCTCAAGCGTAGCGAGCCGCGCATGTAGTCCACGAAAATGAAGAAGCCGGATCCGAACGGCCGGACTTTCACGAGACTCAATCCATTCAGAATCGCGCCCATGGCATGTTCGCGGATTCCGAAATGGAAATTGCGCCCGGCATAGTTCTCGGCGGAGAAATCGCCGGCGCCCTCCTGCGTAATGCGTGTCTTAGTCGAAGGCGCAAGATCCGCCGATCCCCCTATCAACCAGGGGATGTTCTTCGCTGCAGCATTTAAAACCTCAGCCGACGACTCGCGAGTGGCCATACCCTTTGGGTCTGCGGGAAACTCGGGTAAATCGCGATCCCAATCCACTGGGAGCTGCCGGTGCTGCATTCGATACAGCTCGTCGGCAAGTTCGGGATACTGTTTGCGGTATTCTCCGATTCGCTCGAACCAAGCATCACGCAGCTGCTTCCCGCGCTTTCCGATGCCTTCACTGAAGTGCTCATAGACACCATCCGGGACGTAGAATTTCTTGTCCTCTGGCCAGCCGTAGTTGCGTTTCGCAAGCCGCACCTCCTCTTCGCCCAGAGGTTCGCCGTGCGCGCCGCTGGTATCTTGTTTGTGCGGCGCTCCGTATCCGATGTGACTGTCCACAATAATCAAGGTGGGTCGATCCTTGCAGTTCTGAAAGGTGCGGAAGGCACGGGCGAGCATTTCGAGGTCATTCGCATCGCCGACACGCGTGACATTCCAGCCGTAGGCAATAAACCGTGTAGCCACGTCCTCGGTGAAGGTGCGGGCAGTGCTGCCCTCGATCGTGATGTGGTTGTTATCGTAGATCCAGCAAAGATTCGATAGTCTGAGGTGTCCGGCGAGCGAGGCAGCCTCTCCGGAAATGCCTTCCATCATGCAGCCATCACCGCACAGCGCGTAGACGTTAAAGTCGAAGAGATTTTCGAATCCCGCGCGGTTGTAACGTGCAGCCAGCCACTGCCGCGCTATGGCCATGCCGACGCTAGTGGCGACGCCCTGGCCAAGCGGCCCTGTGGTGGTCTCCACCCCCGATGTCCAGCGATACTCCGGATGACCGGGACAGCGGCTATCCAGCTGACGGAACGATTTGAGCGCGTCCAATGGTACGGATGGCTCGCCTAACGTTTCGTAGTCCTTACTCACAGCTCGGACTCCTGTCAAATGCAGGAGCGAGTAGAGCAGCATGGAGGCATGGCCGATTGACAGCACGAAACGATCGCGATTCGGCCATACCGGATCCTGAGGATCGAATCGGAGGAACTGCTGCCATAGGCAATAAGCCACTGGCGCCAGCGCCATGGGTGTTCCAGGATGCCCTGAGTTGGCCGCCTGCACGCCATCCATGGAAAGCGTGCGGATGGTGTTGATGCTCGTCAGAACGATGTCTTTGAGAACCGGCGGCGGGGAGGAAAGAGTTGCTGCGCTCATTGAAAATCCTTGTCAGTTGCTGGGGTGGCCAGCTAACGAGCACCTAACGCTCTTGAGGTACTTTACCACTGCTGATCTTCAGCCTTTTGCCAACCGGAACCGGGGTTGTACTCCTTCATGGCCTTTGCGAGAACATCGGTTTTCCAGCCGAGATCCTTCTGATACACGACTCCATCTTCGTTCACGATGAATGTCATCACGCCGGACGACCTGTATTCCGCGGGATAGGCGACGAAAGCGAAACCCCCGGTCATTTTGCCGCCGACGATGTAATTCTTCGGTCCGCCTGGGGCATTTTTTGCCTGACGGGTGAGGACGCGGTAATAATAACCGCGGTAAGGAGTCGGAGCGCCTTCTGGAGGTTTGGCGTAGCCCTCGGCAACGGCCGATGCCACCAGCGGACCAATGGGACTCTGGGCCTCGCCTTCGGCAGCTTGCCAGTACAGGCCATTGTGCTGTCCTTCGTCGCTAAGGATTTTCTTGGCGAACTCGTGCTGTGCTGAGTAGTATTCCTCTTGCGCAGCCACCAGTTCCTGGCACACGCGAATGGCCGATATCTCATTCCGGCCAATGCGCCGATACAAAATTTCTCTCTTGCCCGCGGCGGTATCGAAAAACCAGGAGTGATCTCTCTCCACGACCGGCATCGGCAGGGGCCAATTCTCGGCGCCGACGTATAAGGTGAATCCGTCCGGTTCTTTCACCAGACGATGCATTTGCCGATATCTCCGTAGGAAGTCAGCGCGGTCCTGGGCGTCCTCGGTTTGGTCTCCTGACGAGATGATTTGCTTGCCATCCGGTCCCAAGATTTCGAGGATCGCTTTTTCGTCGTTACTCTGGGCCGCAGCGACAAGCGAGGTGCTCGCCTCTTGCGGCGATGAAAATGTCTTCTGGCCCTGCTGCTGCGCCGTGGAACGGCCGGGAAGACACGCCGCTAAAAGAACAGCAGCCGCCGCTAATCTAGAAATGCCGAAGTTAGTTTGCCGCATATGACCGGTCTCCTACCGATGCCCCCCGCCGCCATGCCCGCCCCCGAAACCACCGCCCACATGCCCTCCACCGAAGCTGGAGCTTCCACGGGAGGAAAAGCCTCTGGTCTCTCCGCCACGCTCGGACCCGCTGAAGGCTCCCGAGCGGACGCCGCTCTGGCCTCGAGGTTCGGCGTATCCGCGGGCAGCCCGGGTGTCTCCGTTGAAGGGTCTGCCCGCGCCGGAATGGTTGAGACCTCCGCCGCGCTCGCTGCGGTAGAAATTGTTCCGGTTATAGAACGTTCTGCTCCGAGAATAGTAGCGGTCATGGTCATAAGTTGCGTATCGGTGGCCCCAATCGAATCCCCAATGACCCCAGCCCCATCCCCAGCCCCAGAACCAACCGATGTCGAAGCCGATTCCCCAAGAAAGGTAAGGCCCGTCATACCAGATGCCGGGATACGGATACCACCCAGGCCACGCCACGAGGGGATCTCCGTAAACTACCCACGGATCGTATGCGGGGACGTAGACGACCTCGGGAGCAGCAGGCTGAATGACGATCGTTGAACCTTGCGTTTCCACAGTTTGTTGCGGCGTGCTCTTAAGATTGCCAGCTTGTTGAGCTCGCCGGCGCATTACCTGAATGGCATCCATCACCTCCGGTTGCTGGTTGTAGTAAGCGTCGCCCAAAGACGACGTCCAGGAGAGGTTCTTGTCCATGTTTGCAAGGACGGATGGAAATGCGGTGAGGGCCTTGACGCTTGCGTCCCAGGGTTGTTGGTCGACGGAGTGGCCCAAAGCGTCGCCTTTCAAATCGGGATGCGCTTGCACCCATCGGTCGGCCTCGACGACCTGCTCGGGAAATGTGGATGCGGCCAGGATCTGCGCCACCAGTGAATCCGGATACAGCGCAATCGGCGCTACTAACTGCTGCAACTGTTCCGGAGTCTGCTGCGGATACTGCGGGGCCTGCGGCGGCGCCGGCGCGGCCTGCGCAGGAGCTGGGAGGTCTTGGTTGGCCGGCAACTCTTGCGCCGACGCCGGAGACAAGAGAGCCGGCAACAGCAGGCAGGCTAGAATCTGTTTACGCAATCGAGGCTTTGAGAGCCCCACGACACGCTCCAAAATGCTCATGATCGGATGACCTCTTGTCTGTCTTCTCGCTTGAATCAAGCTGATTGTTGCTGCGGCCATCTCCATCCGGTAATGTCCGGACTGTCGATACCATGCTGGTAAGCATAAGCTCGGCAAGCGATCTGGTTGTTTCGGAATTTCTCCTTCGCGTGCCCCCCAATCTTCTGGAGTTTGGAAACGCGGTCGATCGCGTCAATCGCCAGACTGAAGCGATCGATTTCGTTGTTCATCGCCAGTTCCATTGGCGTGTTGATGTTGCCCTTCTCTTTGTATCCCCGTACATGCAGAGTCTTGTTGTTGCGGGCGTAGGTCAAGCGATGAATCAGATAAGGATAGCCGTGGAAGTTGAAAATAATTGGCTTGTCGACTGTGAACAGAGAATCGTAATCCAAATCCGTCAACCCGTGGGGATGTTCGGTGCTCGGTTGCAGCTTGAACAGGTCGACGACGTTGATGAAGCGGATCTTCAGGTCAGGAAACTCCTCTCGTAGAAGAACGGTTGCGGCCAGTGCCTCCTGCGTCGGTATATCGCCGGCGGAAGCCATAACCAGATCCGGCTCCCCACCCTGATCGTTGCTGGCCCACTCCCAAATACCGATGCCCTTGGTGCAGTGCGTAATCGCGGCATCCATATTCAGGTACTGAAGATGCAACTGCTTGTCGGAAACGATCACGTTAATGTAGTTTTCACTTCTGAGGCAGTGATCCGCGACCGACAATAGACAATTCGCATCGGGCGGAAGATATATTCGAGTGACTGCGGCGCTCTTATTCAGAACAACGTCGAGGAAACCAGGGTCCTGATGCGTGAAGCCGTTGTGGTCCTGCCGCCAGACAGTGGACGTAATCAGGAGGTTCAAAGACGCTATCTTCCGGCGCCACGACACGTGGCTGGAGATTTCCAGCCACTTGGCGTGCTGATTGAACATGGAGTCGATTACGTGGACAAAAGCTTCATAGGATGACAAGAAGCCATTTCGCCCAGTCAGTAAGTAACCTTCGAGCATCCCTTCCATCGTGTGCTCGCTGAGCATCTCGATCACACGTCCATCAGTGGCAAGCTCGCCGCCGTCCCGGTCCTCCGGGAAATACTCCTCGATCCAGAATTTCTTCGCAACCTCGTAAATCGCTTGCAGTTTGTTGGATGTGGTTTCATCGGGCCCGAAGACGCGGAAGTTATCCATGTTGAGCTTCATCACGTCGCGCAGGAAGTTCCCCAGGGGTGGGACGTTCTCGACCTCGATTGTTCCTGGCGCATCAACCTTGATTGCGTAATCGCAGAAATTCGGCAATCGTAGAGCCTTGCGCAGTAGGCCGCCATTGGCATGGGGATTGGCGCTCATGCGGCGCGTTCCAGTCGGCGCGAGTTCCTTCAGCTCTGGAACGAGTCTTCCCCGCGCGTCAAACAGCTCCTCCGGCTTCTGATCGCGCATCCATTTTTCGAGGATGCGTAATTGTTCGGGGTTCTTCTTTACATCCGGCAGTGGAACTTGGTGGGCACGCCAAGAGCCTTCGAGCCTATGACCGGACACTTCCTTTGGCGCACCCCATCCTTTGGGAGAACGGAGCACGATCATCGGCCAATGGGGCCGGCGCGCCACGCCAGTCCTTCTGCATTCCTGTTGAATTTCTCGGATCTCCTGGATGCAATGTTCAACGGTTGCGGCCATGGCCTGATGCATCGTGTCGGGATCCGATCCTTCTACAAAGTAGGGTTTCCAGCCATAGCCAAACAGCAGGCTTTCTAATTCTTCGTGGCCGATGCGCGCCAGAAGTGTTGGATTGTTGATTTTGTATCCGTTCAGATGAAAGATCGGCAGGACGGCGCCATCGCGAATCGGACTCAGGAATTTGCTGATGTGCCATGAAGTCGCCAGCGGTCCGGTCTCCGATTCGCCATCTCCAACGACCGCTGCAACGATTAACTCTGGGTTGTCGAACGCAGCTCCACAAGCGTGAGAAAGGACGTAGCCCAATTCGCCCCCCTCGTGGATCGAACCTGGAGTTTCTGGCGTGCAGTGACTGCCGATGCCGCCCGGAAATGAGAACTGTTTGAAGAACTCGCGTAGTCCGCGTTCGTCCTCACTTTTCTCCGGATAGATCTCGGAGTAAGTCCCTTCGAGATAACCGGGCCCGAGAACGCCGGGCGCTCCATGCCCTGGCCCCGCCATGAAGATCATGTCTAGGTCGAACTTCTTGATCAGCCGGTTCAGATGGATGTAGATAAACGCCAGACCAGGGCTCGATCCCCAATGTCCGAGCAGCCGGTTTTTGATTTCCTCCGGCTTAAGCGGCTCTTTCAGTAGAGGGTTGTCCAGGAGATAGATCATTCCGAGCGCCAGGTACTTGCACGCTCGCCAATAAGCATCGATGTTTCGTAGTTCCTCTGGGCTCAAAGGTAATCCTTGAATCGTGGATCTCGCCTGGCCATAAGCACTCAGTGAGAGAGTTGGGGGTTGTTCCGCAACAAGTGTCATTGGTTTTAAACTCCTTTAAAGTCGCGTCTGACGTCCGCGTGTGTTCATCTTTGCCATACGATCCGCCGAAACTCTGTCGGCAGGACCAGTGCGTGAAACGGAAGAATGCGCGGCGTGAAATCACTTGGGGAGCGAGTGGCCGGCGTTCGTGTCGCATACAAATAAGGTCCGGTGCCGGGTGCGGCGCCGGGGCCTGCGGTTCGTTGCATCTCCTGCCTGAATGCTGGCTTGCCGTCCTGCGGCGCGGCGTACAGTTCTACCCGTACAGAACCGGGATCCAGCCCCCCGAGATATACTTCGGCCTCAAACATCAGTTCTCCGTCTTCCTGATTCAGTTTCAGCGCGCCGAAGTGAACGTCATCCCAGTACCTGGCAATATTCTCGCGCCAAGCATGGAGTGACTCCGTCACCTTGGAGTCATGGCATGCGCGCGCAGCATAAGCAGTTGCTGCCGGAATGTAGTGTTCCTCTGTGTACTGGCGGACTGTACGGTTTGCGGAGAACGCCGGCGTCAGCACCGCCATGCTCTCACGAATGCGCGCCACCCAGGAACGTGGAATGCCTTGCTCATCACGCTTGTAGAACTCCGGAATGATTTCGTTTTCCAGAACGGAATAGAGCGCCTCGGCGTCTGCCCTATCCCAGGCCGGATCATCGCCGTGCTCTTTTCCGTCGCCGATAGCCCATCCCACTCTGGGCGAATATGCTTCGGCCCACCATCCGTCCAGTACCGACAGATTCAGGCCACCGTTCACCAGCACTTTCATTCCGCTGGTACCGCTCGCTTCCCAGGGGCGCCTCGGCGTGTTAATCCAGACATCTACACCTTCAACCAAGTGCTGTGCCAGAGTCATGTCGTAGTCACTGAGAAACACTACATGCGGGCGGATATCGGGCCGCCGAGCGAAGCTGGTCCATTCGCGGATGAGTGCCTGTCCCGGTGCGTCTTGTGGGTGCGCCTTGCCCGCCAGCACCAGTTGTACGGGCCGCTGCGGGTTGGTGAGAATACGGGCCAGCCGGTCCGGGTCTTGCAGTAAGAGCGTCGGACGTTTGTAAGTTGCGAAACGCCGCGCAAATCCTAACGTCAGTGTTTGCGGATTCAACACCGCCTGCGCTTGCTGGACTTGGAGCAGCGATGCTCCGTATCCTGCCTCCTGGCGGCTCAGCCGCTGTCTGGCGTAATCCACCAAAGCTTCACATTGAGAGCACCGCATGCGCCAGATCCGTCGATCATCCGCGGAGCGCATGCGCTCTTCGAGGCCGCTCTGGTCCCCCAGCCACCGTTCCTTTCCGCAGAGGTCGGTCCATATCTGGTCGGCTTCTGCTCCATCCCACGTCGGGACATGAATGCCATTTGTCACGTACCCAACCGGCACTTCGTCTTCCGGCACGCGCGGGAACAGCGGCTGAAACAGCCGCCGGCTCACTTCCCCATGCAGACGACTCACGCCATTCACCGAGCGGCTGCCGCGAATTGCGAGATGGGCCATGTTGAAAGGCTCGGAAGCATCGTCGGGGTTCTTGCGGCCCAGCGCCAGCAGCTCGTGCACGGATATGCCCAGACGGTTCTGCGCGTATCCCGACAAATATTGCTTGATCAGTTCGGGGGAGAACCGGTCAAATCCTGCATCTACGGCCGTATGCGTGGTAAACAGGTTTCCGGCGCGCGTAATGGCGAGTGCCTCATGAAAAGGGCAGCCAGTCTCTTCCATATACCAGCGAGCCCTTTCGAGCACAGCGAAAGCGGCGTGGCCTTCGTTCAGGTGGCACACATCCGCTGTGATGCCAAGCGCGCGCAGAAACTCCCACCCCGCGATTCCGAGCAGCATCTCCTGCTGCAGGCGCAGTTCGGACCCGCCACCGTACAACTCGCTGGTAACAGCTCTAACACTCGGCGGATTAGCTGGATCGTTCATGTCCAGCAAGTACAGCCTGGTTCGTCCCACCTGCACCTCCCACGTACGAATCCAGATCTTGCCCCCAGGTAAGGTCAAGGCCATTCTGAGCAACTCGCCATCCGGTGTGCGAACCCGGCGAATGGGTAACTGTCCGGGTTCGTTCACTGGATAGAGAACCTGCTGGTCGCCATGGGCGTCCAGCTCCTGACGAAAGTACCCCTGTTGATAGAGGAGCCCGACGGCAACAACAGGTACACCCAGGTCGCTTGCAGCTTTCAACTGGTCGCCTGCCACGTTTCCAAGGCCCCCCGAGTAAATGGGCAGGGCCTCGCTCAACATGTATTCCATGCTGAAGTAAGCTACGGTGCGCAGCGGGGACGATGGGTGCGCTGTCTGGAACCAAGCCGGAGCCGTATTCTTCTCGTTCAACTTGGCCAGCAATTGTTCGATGCGCTGTCGAAACGCGGCATCCGCCTGAATCTCGAGCTTTAGAGCGTCGAGCTTTCGCGGCGACATGGACTGCAGGATCAGCCACGGATTTGCGGTGAGTTCCCAGAGCTCGGGATCAAGCCGCTTCCAGACCTCGTCCGCCGAGTGGTCCCAGGACCAGCTCAGGTCCAGCGCGAGTCGATTGAGCGCATCCCAAGCTTCCGTCTTAGATGGCAGACTTGAATTCTTCGAATCGTCCATGTGATTTCACCTCCGGCGCAAGCGCCATCCACAGGCGCCATTTCTCACTCTTTCGTGTTCATTCCTCATCGGTGCGCAATACCCAAGCTCTTGAGCTCATTTTCGACTTCCTCAAGCGCGCGTTGTTCCGCCGGGCCGGCCGGTTGATCGAGACCCCGCTCATGTGAAATTTGGATTCGGACCAGATATTCCACCTTGCGATCTCGGGCATCGATGATGGCGACAAGAGGGAGCGGAATAACCTCTAGTGAGCAGGAATCGGTGGCATGCTGCGAAACCCTTTCCGCAATCTTCTGCAACGCGGCGTAGCCCAGCGCGTACTTGTCAGGCGCGGGCATCGCCGGCTCAGTATCTTCGGTTCTTACGGCATAGACATCAACATTAAAGCCAGCCTGAACCCTTCCCGTCTTCGCCGGGCGGCCTACAGGCCTATCCTCGAACTCGACGTATTCTGGCGACACCTCGTAAAAAGCGTGATGTTCCTTAACTAACGAGCCAAAGCTGTCACCCATATGAATATTCCTCCTCGCACTTGACGATATGCTTTTGAACGTGCACGTAAACGACCAGAGTAAGCATCTTCGCTTTGCTTGCAGAGCGGCGGTTGGCGTTTGCCAGCGCTTGGCGGATAGTTCTTGAACAGCTTGGCCATGGCCTTCTCTAGGTTGCGATAGTTCTTGTCGGGATCCTTCTTGACGTCGAGGGGTTTGGCTGCGGAGCCACGCCACACAAGTTGTTTGGTGGCCGGGTCAAATAGCCCAATCGCGAGCTTGCCGATTTCGATCGTCGAAGTCGTGACCCGGGTGTCGCCCCAGTTGCCAAACCATGCCGGACCGGGACCCCACCCCAAGCTATCAAACTGCTTTTCCTCTGACATCCCTGCCTGATAACCGACGTATAGATCACCGCCACTCTCTACTCGGCGTAGACCTTTCCCCGCTAGCTGCTCGTCCACGGCGTGCTTAATGTCCTGATCCAGGAGCTGGTCGCCAACCGGTACTGGTCTGTAATTGACCCACTGGTAGGTCTTGTAGGCGTTGAAGTTTGCGGAACGGCTGTAGTCGAATTGCACTTCTTGGGAGAAGGCGGTCACGCCCAAACATACGAGCGCTGTCAAATTCATCAATTTCACCTTGGTTCTCCTTCCTGCTTTGACACATGCGCGACCGAAACGCACGCCAGTGCCCAGGCCATCCTTCTCTGATCTAAGGAGTTGCTTTCCAGAGGAGGAGCGGGATTCGGCGTTTGCCATGTCAATAGCCGAACATCGGCGCGTGATCGCATGCCAAGACCTCCAGAAGTGAGAGCATCGTCGCGTATGGGGAGGATCAATTCGATTTTCATGACGCGAGTGCGCCGGAAGCGCCAGGGACGGACGCGCCGGCTTCGGTCACGATGCCATCGCATACCATCTGTAGTTCCCGAAAGTTGTCAATTGCCTTTGCTACACAAACCGGTGTCTCGCTTCGAAGCTGTGCCTCAGATGCAGCCTCGATTGTCCGCTGCCCTTTCTCCCGAGCCTCCGGACCTTCTTCCATTAGGCGAGCCAACCCGCTCAGGCCGTTTTCGATCGATGCCCGGACTTCCCTCAGGCGCCTGGTGTCCTGGTCCCCTTCCACTTTTTGCGGCCATGTTCGCACGCAGAACAGAAGGTCACCCGCAGTCGTTGCGGCCTTCAGGATCTCGTTGCTCAGCCTCATATCCGCCGCGCGATCGGGCGGAAATTCGAACTTGACCGCGTGCGCAAAGTTCGGCAGATTCACTACCATGCCCGTGATCTGTTTCCTGATCTCCGCAATCCTGGCGCCCGCGGCCATATCCGGCTCCAAACCGAACAATCGAACGAGTTCGGCGCTCGCGCCAAGCAGCCGCGCGAGCAGACGCCGCATGGTGTCCACGGTGCGCTCGGGCCGAACCTGGTGGAAGATCAGGAACATCACGAGAAATCCCAGCGTGATGCCGAGCAGCCGGTCCCGCGCCGGGGTCATCTGGGTGGGAGCGCCAAGCCGTTCAAAAGCGAGGAGGTTGAAGGAAAACGTAATCTGCAGACCGATATAGCCGTAATACGGGCTGGCCGCGCACCATGCCCCAAGAAATGAAAGCGCGGTGATGACCAGAAGAAAGCCCTGGACGCCCTCCAGATTCGGGTACACGAAAACCAGGCAGCCGATACCCAGAATCATTCCTCCGATGGTCGAGCCGATGATGCGGATCAGTAGCTTCCTATTGCTCGTGCCGGTGGTGCTAAGGCCGGTGAAATATACCGTGAAGAACGCAGTCGAGATCCCGGGCCAACCGAGTGCGTTGTAGATCACATAGCAGATCGTCGCGCACAAACTCAGTTTCAACGCATACATGAAATAGTCGTGATTGGTGAACGCGTCCGGAAGGAGCAGGCGCTTGAGGGAGTCGCTCCAGGACCCGCCGGAAGTCGCGGCTGGCGGAGCTTCCGTTGTTGGTCCCGCTGCGCTCGACTCGGTGGGAGTGGCCAAATTGCGCAGCGTCTGCTCGACACGATCCAATTCGCTGTAGCCTGCAATTGTCGAATCACCGAGGATGCTCTGAACTTCCTCTAGCCGGCCTTCTTCGGCGGCCACGATCGCTTTCCCGATACGTTCCAGCCGCGCCGGGTCCATCCGTTCAAAATCCTGAGCGACTGCAATTCCCGCGCCCAGAACGAGAAGCCGGTCCACAGCGAGCGTTAGGGCTTTGAGACGCCCGCATTCCCCTGTGTCGCACAGCTTGTCTCTTGATATGCGCTCCAGAAGTACGTGAAGCTGTCCCTGGCCGGTGACTGCATAGCGCCGCACGATGGCGGATTGACGTTCGATTTCCTCCGCTTTCGCGTGGGCCGCGCCCAACTTTAACAGACGGTCGACTGCGGCGCACCGGGCGTTGATCTCGCGCCGCAACCTAACCAGAGGATCGCTTCGGTTAAACACGTACTCCACTACCACCGCCGACAAGGCAACCGTTGCCAGGGTGCCCATCGGCCACAAAGAAAGATGCAGTATTCTTTCTGCCCGGATTTGGTATTCCCAGAGGGAAATCACCATATACGTCAAGCATCCGAAGGCCATGGGGAAGGCTGGAATCGCGCTCGTCCGAAAGAAAAATGCCGCCACAAACGTAAACCCAGCCAGCCCCACCACCCGTGCCACGGGATGATCGTCGGTCCCGCCCATCAGCAGCAGCGCCGCCGTGGTTCCCAGTGCGGCGCCGCTAAGCAGCGTGAGGCAATCTTTGAAGCACTGGTATGGCGAATCGTGCGAGACCAGAAACAGCATGAACATCGAGGGCGCGATGAAGCCCACGGGAGGTTGTAGAATCAGCAGCAGAAGAGTCGCCAGCGCCGAGGTCAGCGCGAAACGTAAACTGCCCGCCATCCGCCCGGGGACGGGCGTCATCTCCCTCCAGAAGCGATCGAGTTCCGACACGCTTTCCGCGCTGAATATTGACACGGCTGTTATCTCACAATCGTTGTGGCTGTTTCCCCGATCCGGAACAACGCCGCGTCGGGATTTTGAACGCGAATGCGCACGGGAAACCTCGCGGCAATGTGCACCCAATTGAGAGTGTGCTCGATGTCGGGCAGGCCGTTGTTGAGACGCGTATCATCGGGCGCCACTCCAAAACCGAGGCTTTCCACGATTCCGTCAAAACGCCGCGATGGCCGGCTCATCACGTAGATGTCCACATGCTTGCCCGGCCAAATAGACTTCAACTCCGATTCCCTGTAGTTGGAAACCACGTACCACGTGCGGTTATCGATCAGGGTGAAGATCGGTACGCCCGGCTTCGCATACTCCCCTTCCGAAATGTTGAGGTTGGTCACGTATCCATCGAAGGGCGCCTTGACCGTACAGCGCTCCAGATTCAGTTGCGCATCGCTGACCTTCGCGGCCTTGGCCGCCCTCTGTGCCAGCAAAGTGTCGAGAATCTCCACCGCGTGCACGCTTTGCTCCAGGCGCGCCTGTGAGGCCGTAACCGATATCTTGGATTCATCGTGAGCGAATCCCGCCTGGCTCGCGGTGGCCTGTGCCTGCCGGAGCGCGGACTGCGCCTCCTCGTAACTCCGCGCGGTGATTCGCGCCTTGGTGCGCGCTTCGTCCACCTGCTCCGGAGTTACGTACTGCTTGGCCAGCAGCGGTTCAATGCGCCGCAGGTTACTCGCGGCAAGTTCCTTCTGAGCGTCGGCGGATTCGAGCGCAGCTTTGGCCCGCTCCACCGCGGCGAGAGCTGCTTCCGCGCTGCTCGCGCTCACCTGGGTCTGCGTCTCGGATCCGCTCAACCCCGCGCGCGCCGCTTCGACGGCACTGGTTTCGGATGCGATCCGGCGCCGGGCATCCTTTATCTGAGCTTCCAGCAGCCTCTGGTCGGCAAGCGCCTGCTGGAGTGCATATACGTATTGCCGGGGATCAATGGCGAACAGCAGATCCCCGTGATGCACAAAGGCGTTATCCTTTACGGCTAGCGTGAGCAGGCGTCCACTGACTTCAGGGGCAAATTGAACGTAATTCGCGCGCACACTCGCGTCGTCAGTGCGGGGCTGTCTGTCCAGCTGCTGAAGCACCATCACCACGGTTGCGGCGGCAAGCGCCACGACTATCGAGCATGCCAGCAGATATGTCGACTTGACCGGCCGATTATCGTTATTCAAGGTGCGACCTCCCAACTATGAAAAGAAAATGAGCCACAGCAAGCAGCTGATTGCTACGGTGAGGCTCGGATAGAACACGACTAGTGGACCGAGCTTCTGCTCCAGTCCCCAGCGCGCCAGCCCGGTCCGGATCAGCCCGGTGATGGCAAGGGCTGCAACAATGCAGAACATCCAGACCGGGAAAAATGTTCCGATGAACTCTATGGACGGAGCTCTCGAACACCCGGTAGAGCCCATCAGTGCCAGGCAGGGCAACCAAGTTTTTCTGAATTCGCGCACAAGCTTCCTCTTGTTCCACCTTCAAGGTTTCTTAACAATGGGTTGAGCTAGCGGCGGCTGCTGACGTAGCAGATTTCCCGTTGAGTAGTCGAGATTCGCGGCATCGATTCGCACCGCGGAGCGCGACTGCACGACCGCCAACCGTGCCTGGGCGAGTTGATTCTCGGCCGTCACCAGATCGACCAGGTTTTTCACGCCGTACCTGTAAGCGTCCAGCGAGGCGTCGTAGGAGGTGTTTGCGGCCGTCAGCAGCGTTTCGGCCGCTTCGTGCTGGCGCACGGCCGTTCGGAACTGGACATAGCCGATCCAGACTTCCCGGCCAATGGCATCTTCCTTCTCGCGTCTTGCATTTTCAACCTCGCGGCGCTTCGAATCGGCCATTTGAACCTCGTGGCGACGTAGTCCGCCGTCAAAGATGGTCCAATCCGCGGACACGCTCACGTTCCACACCGATTCGTTCGCAGAACCGAGCTGATTCGTCCCAGGAAGGATCGTGCTCGGCCAGAGTGCCTGTTGACCGGCAAATCCACCGAATTGGATCGCCGGCAAATATTCGGCCTTCGCAATCTTGAGCTGCGCATTCGCCGCCCGGAGTGCTTCGAGAACGGCGCGTAAGTCCGGACGTTGCTGCATTGCCTGGTCCACAAGGCTTGCCGTGGATTCGACCACCTCGGCCGGCAGGGGCAGATCTGTGGGTTGCTGGACGACGATGGCGTCCGAAGGCTCGACCCCGATGGTCTCGCGCAGCACAACACGCGCCGTGTCCACCGCCCCGATACTGGCTTCGAGATCGTAACGGGCCTGCGCGGCTGCGGCTCTGGCGTTCAGGACATCGGGAAGAGTGGCCCTGCCATTGGAGAGCTGAGCCTCGGCTGCATCCTGCGTCGTTTGCGCGGTTTTCACGATCTGGCGCGAAGCCTCCAGCCGTTCCTGAGCCGTAATCACGTTGAAGTAGGAGGTCACTACGCCAAACGCGACATCCTGATTGGTCCTCTGGAAGGTAGCCGCGGCAGCCAGACGAGCGGCTTTACTGGCTTCCACTCTCCCGGCGCGCCTCCCGAAATCGTAGACGTTGTACTTCAACTCCACGCCCGACTCCAGGGTGGAAGCGTCGACAAGCAGGTATCCGCTCGCTACTCCGAGCGCTTTGGGCCACGGTGTGATCGTGCGCTCATCTGCGGCAAGCGCCAGGGCCGCTAAATGCGGATAGTACTCGCTACGCGCGATGCCGAGGGCTTCTGCGGCCTGCTTCGCCGATTCCCAAGCGATCCGGGTCAGCGGATTATTGCTTTCCGCAATGTCGATCAGCTCTTCGAGGCTGTAGGGCTTCTTCGGATCGATATCGGTCTTGAGCGCCGGAATGTTATTTCGCGCTATGCAGCCGGCGGCAGCATCTACAGAGGAGACTTTTCCCTGGCATTGAGCGCGCGCACGGGACGCGCCGGCTAACAATAGTAGGGCCGCAAATACAGGCGCCAGCAGGCGGCGGCCATGCCGGGCGGGAGTAAGTTCTCCGCCGGCGGCCGAAGACATTCGAGCGTTAATCTTTCGCTTTCTCATAGATGCACTCCGCCGTGAGTACACCGGAAGTGCCGGGGACGGACGCGCCAACTTCGGAGTCGACTGTGGACGTATTCTCTTTGTCCTTCCATCGAATCAGCTTCAGGTCCAGCACAACGAAGGAGTAGAGAACCGGAACCAGGCCAAGCGTCACGAACGTGGCGATGGTCAAGCCGCCGATTTGGGCGTAACAAAGCGGCTCCCACAGTGGACCGCCGTGCGCCGCCAGCGGAAATAGTGCAATCACCGTGGCCGAGACCGTGATCATCACCGGCCGCAAACGCAGAATGCCGGCATCGGCCAGAGCCACTTGCAACTCCTCCCCTGCCTCTCGTCGCTCCTCGATAAATTCAAAGAGAACGATGATGTGACTTACAATGACGCCGATCAGGCTGATAACGCCGAGGAACGCCATAAACCCGAATGGCTGCCCCATGATGGCGAGCGAAATGATGGCCCCACAAGCACCGTAAGGAATGGCCGCAAAGACAATCAGCGGCTTTACCGCATGCCTGAACTGCGCAAGCAGCGCCAGATACAGCGAGAACACGCAAATGACCAGTACCGTCGTAAGATCTTGGAACCCGCTCACCTGCTCTTTGTATTCGCCGGCAAAACGGAACATGAATCCGCTAGGGAGCTGCTTCTGAAATGCCTGCAACTTCGGCATCGCCGCCGAGACCACTTCCGAAGGCAAATGTCCTTCCGCCGGCCAGCACTGTACGGTTACCGTGCGGTACTGATCGAAGCGCCGGATCTTCGGCCTTTCGAGTTCCCAGGAAATCGTTGCCGCTTGCTCGATCGGAACCGGTGGCGCGCCTTGGCTCGAGAAAATATACAAGCTGTGCATGTCTGAGAGCTGCGACCGCTCCTCCATTCGCAAACGTGCGACGATCGGGATCTGTTTGTCGCCCTCTCTCAGTACTCCTGACGTGACCCCGTAGAGCGCGGCCTTGATCGACTCGGCAACGTCGGCATTGGTGAAGTGGGCGAGGTTGGCCCGGTCCACATCGACGTGCACCACTGCCTTGGGTGTTGGCTGGCCCCAATCGTCTCGCACTCTTGCCGCAATCGGGATCTCGCGGAAGATCCGTTTCAGTTTCTCAGCCTCCGCTTGCAGTACCCGCAAATCCTCTCCGGAAACTCTGACCTGAACCGGAATACCAATCGGCTTGCCGGTTTCAAGGCTCCGAGTATCGATGATCGCTCCGGGAATTTGCGTATCAAACTCCGGCTGCAATTGGGCCAGTAGCGGTGTCGTGTCGCGGGGGTCTTTGGTTCGCAGAATCACTTCCGCGTAGTTGGTTTGTCTATCCTCGGGCGTGGCGCTGGTCCAGAACCGGGGGCCGCCGCCGCCCAGAAAAGCCGTCATCGACAGCAAGACCTCTTTCGGATGGCCTTGCTCGGGGTGGGATTTGCCGTAATCGTCGGAAACCCGTTCCACAATCGATTCCACCTGTCGGGTGACTTCGCGCGTTGCGCTTAACGGAGAATCTTCGGGCAACCACACGTCGATATAGGAAAAATATTGGAGGTCCTTGGGAAAGAACTGCGGTTTCAGCGTGGAGAATACCAGACCACCCACCACCAGCACAGCGAGCGAAGATACCAGGCATAGCTTTCTGTGCTCGATCGCCTTCTTCGACGTCCGGAAATACCAGCCCGTGAAGCCACGCTTGCGCCGTTCCTCGATAGGAGTTTCGGGCCTGCTCTTCAGCAAGAACGAACTGATCAGCGGGACAAAAGTCATGGACACTAACAGCGCGGCCAGCAGCGAGCAGCTGATCACGATTGGCAGGCTGTACAGAAATTTGCCTGTATCCCCAGACAACAACAGGAACGGCAGGTAGGAGGCGATGTTGGTGATCGTCGCGAAGGCCATCACCTTAAATAGCTTGGTTGGCCCCAGCCACGCCGCCGTGGCTCTCGGCACGCCCTCGCCCAGTTCGCGCACAATGGCGTCGCCCGACACAACCGGCACGTCCACTAGAAGCCCCAGCGCGATAATCAGCGAAGCGATGGAGACCTGTTGCAGGTCGATCCCCAGCGTGTTCATCACGCCGAATGTGATCGCGAGTGTGATGGGCATTGCCGCCGCCACCAAAACGGCGGTGCGCCAGTCCCAAAATCCGATCAGAGCCACAATAACGACCAGGACCACCGCTTCGATCAGACTGTGGCTGAAGAGTTCGATTTTGTCGCGCACTTGTAACGGCTGGTCTGACGTTCTGGCCAGCACTAAGTCGCCCGGCAAGGATTTCCGGATATTCTGCAGGTTCGCGTCCACCAGCTGTCCAAAGACGCCAATCTGTTCTCCCTTCCGCATCTGAATGGATAGCGTGATTGCGCGCGTGGTGATCCACTTGCCGTTTTCGTCACGGCGCGTAAAGGTGTTCAGATACGTTGGCGGGCTGTCATAACCTCTGTCCACATCCACCAGATCGCGCAGGTACAGCGGTGTCCCGTTCGGCGAAGCGCCGATGATCACATTTCGCAGGTCGTCCGGGCTCTTGAACTCGCCGGTTGTATTGATACTGATGGTGCGTCCCTGCGCGTTTACTGGCTGCCCGGAATCGGGCAGGTTTCGCGCCTGGAGGAGTTTCGAAAGGTCCGCGGGTTTTAGCTTGTACTGCGCCAGGCGTTCCTGGGAAAAGTTGAGAAATACGTTCTCGGGCAACACTCCCGACCGCTCCACCTTCGACACGATCGGCAGAGTTTTGAGGCTTCTCTGGATCGTATCGGTGAAGTCGTCGAGGTCGCGATATGTGTATTTGTCACCTGCGACAGCCTGCAGCGCCGCAGCGGTTGTCGCCGGGTCGCCGATGATGGCAGGCGTCCAGGAATCGGGATGGAACTCGTCCGGTTGCAGTTTGTCGTTGATCAGCTTTCTTATCGCGGCTTGCACATCGGCGCTGCTCAGGCTGGTGGCGAAGTCCGCACCGGCGAAACCTGCTCCCGAGAACAGCTTCACATCCGAAACGGCTCGTTGACTGACTAACTCTGTAGCCCCCCAGGCCATTTCCCGGTCTACTTCGGCGGAGTCGATTGACTTCGGGTAAACGATCACGACCGAATATCGGGCCTGCCCGCTTGGCGTCAGCCCGCTACGAACCTGCCGGATGCTGGTCTCAACCAGTTTGCTCACCCACGCAACCTGCGCTTGATCAACCGGGGGGCTCGCGACGGTAAGCATCAACGCCGAAGTATCGCCAAAATCCTTGATATAGAGAATCGGACCGGCGCCCTGCGGAAGATCGTGGATGGCGTCCAGCCTGAGCTTTACATCGTCCAATTCCTTGTCCCGGTCATACGTTCCTGTTTCCGCCAGTTCGAATTGAATCATGGCTGAACCGGTTCTGGAAGCGCTCTTGATTTCCGTCACCCACTGATTCAACGCAATCGCCTGCTCGATCTTCTTGGTTACCAACTGCTCCACTTCTTCGGCGGAGGTTCCTTGCCACGGAACGATAATCATCGCCTGGCGCACGGGAATATCCGGGTCCTTGCGCTGCGGCATGTTGTGCAATCCGTACACTCCCCACAGCAAGGCGGCGCCGAGTGAAACCCAGGCGATGTGCTTTTGCTCGGTAAAGAAGCGCGCGATGTTATGCGTGTTCCGGATGGACTGGTTGTTCTCTGGGTGCGGCATTTCCGTATCTCCTAGTCGACAATCCGGACAAGACTGCCATCGCTCAACTGGTTCGTCCGGTTTACGATGATGCGTTCTCCAGGTAAGAGGCCTTCGTTAATCACCACCGACTTGCCGACGGCTTCTCCAATCCGGACGCTTTTTAACTGCGCAAACTGTTTCCCGCCGCGTTGTTGAATTGTGAAAACCGAATAGCTGTTCGATCCCGATTCCGGCGTGATGAGCGCCGTTAACGGCACTACCGGAACCGCCTGCGGATTCGCCTGATCGATGCGGACACTGGCGATCATCCCGACTCTGAGCGAGCGATCCGCGTTCCGCAGAGTGACTTCGATGTTGAAAACGCGTGACTCACGATTGGCGGAGGCGGCAATCTCAGTGATTCGGCCAGTGAAGGTTCGTCCCAAAGCCTCGACTTCAACCGGAACCGGAGCTCCCATTTTGAAGTGCGCGAGCATGCTGTCGGGAACGCCGAAATTTACTTTCACCACTCGCGTGTCGTCCAGCGTGAAAGCAGGCGTACCCGCGGCGACCAGGCTGCCGCGTTCGACATTCTTTTCGATAATCGCCCCGGGCATGGGCGCGACCAGGTCCGTATCGCCCACGCCAATTCTCGCGGAGACGATTTGCGATTGCGCCTCATGTAACTGACCCCGGCGCGCGTCGATTTGGCGGATTGCCGCCTGCACCCCCGCCGTTGCGGCGTCATGATGCTCGACGGCGGCGTCATAATCCGGACGAGTCAGCGCCTTCGCGGCGTACAGCGCCTGAGCACGTTCAAAGTCCTGATCTGCTTTCGCCTGGCCGGCCCTGGCCTGGTCGAGTTGCGCCTGCGAGACCTCGAGCGCTCCCTGCGTCGATTGCTCCTGGCCCACCGCGGTATTGAGCGTCGCCTCGTAATCGGAGCGGCGCAGGTGCGCTAAAACCGTGCCGGAAGGAATTTCGTCGCCGACTTGTATATCTCGCAGACGCCCATCGGCGCCCCGCACCTGGTGGAGAGCGGCGATGTACCCCGGTTCCTTGAATGCTAGTTGCACTTCCGTATCCGGGCGAATCTCGCCGGAGTAACGCCATGCTGGCCGGATTTCCTGGGTGGAAACCATCTCCACTTGCACCGGAACGGCTTCAGGCTCAATTGGCTGTTCCTTGCGGCAGCCGTTCAGAATGAGAGCCGCCGTAAAACTAAACATCAGCGGTAAAGCACGCATTATTCTTCTCCAATCGCCTTCTTAAGGTCCGCCCTGGCTTGCCAAAATGCCGCCAGAGCTTGCTGCTGCCGGCTGTCGGCGGTGGCCAGATCCGACTGAGCGGAAAACAAATTGCTGGCCAATGCCGCTTCGCGCTTGAACTGCTCTTGAACTTCCTTGAGCGTCTGCCGCGCGGTGCGTTCGTTTGCATCGCTCAATTGCAAGGCCCGCCGGGTCTGTTCCAACTGTCGCCACGCGCTTCTCACCTCGATCAGAATCGCGCGCTCGGTAGCGCTCACGGAAACTTTTGCTTGCTCTTCCTTTACCCGTTTCGCGGCGTATTCTTCTCGCCTCCGCCCCCAGTCCCACGGTTCCCAAGTAAGCTGCATGCCTGCGAAGGTAATGTTGCTCGGTAAAGCATTAGCGAAATTCGTGGTCGTGGCGAGGGTGAAAGCAAGACTGACGTCGGGAATGTATTCGGCCTTCTTCGCCCGTGCGTCATAACGAGTCTGTTGGACCTCCAACTCCGCTTTTTTCAGGTCAGGCCGTTCCTTGAGAGCTCGTTCTTCCAGCCCTGCCAGCGCTTCCACTTCGTTATCCGCCGCGCCGATCTCGGTAACCCGAAACGCCGTATGTACGTCGCGGCCCATCAGGTCGTTCAGTTTGTCGCTGGCGGTCGCCACCTGGTCCTTCGCATCGCTAATCGCGTTCTGCGTCTTCAAAAGCTGTGCATCCGCGCCCAACAAGTTGGATTCGAGAATCGTCTCCCTCCGGAGGTTCTCTCCGGCCAAGCGCTTCGTCTCTTGGTAAAACGGAAGCGATGCCTCCAGGCTGTCCAGCGCGCTTTGCGCTTCCACAACCGCGTAGTAGGCCTGACGGACCCGGTCGATGACCTCCAGACGCGTCTTCTCCCGGTCTTGCTTCGTCACCTCCACGCCAAACTTCAACGCCGTCAATTGCATATGCAAGCGGTACTGCGTTGAAAGCGGCTGGAGAACAGAGGCAAACACTCCGCCCACTGGTTTGCGCGGGACGTCAATCTTTTGATTGGTCCCCGGAATTGGACCGACCGAGGGGTACACCCCGAGCGAACCTTCTGAAAACGTGACCGAGGGCTTGGTTAGCAGTTGCGCGCCGAACGCGATCACCTGTGTGTTGGCCAAGCGCCTCGTTTTGGCCGCGGCCAGATCGTCCGTCGCCCGGAGTGTCTCCAGGCTGGCGGTCTTCAGGGCGCTGTTGTTGTCAACGGCTTGCTGAACCGCATCTTCCAGTGTCAGCACAGGAATACTCGACTCCTGCGCCTGCGCCAGCAGCGCGATGGCCCCCCATAGCACGGTCCACTGCGCTGCCCGAAAGATCGAAACGCGTTTGATTTTCTGCATACGTCATCACCTCAGGCGAGAGCTTTGGGGGTGGTCATGCGATCGAATACCAGCTTGGAGGCGTCCGTGTACATCTGCTCCAAGTCAGGTGCGACATCGATCGCCAGACTCCCCAGGCCGTGTGCAACGGCCAACAACACAAGTGCGACGATTTCCGGACGATCGCCTGGCACTCCATCCGTCGCGTTAAGATATCGGGCCACGGAAGCGGCGTAAGTTTCAAGTTCCTGCCGGCGTAGTTCGGCGAGATGCTTCCGCACAGAACGATCCCTCATCGCTCTTCGGCTGAATTCCATTCGCAGGGCCATGAAGTCCTTGAGCCGCCATTGATTCGAGAACCACTCCCGAAGCGCGACGATCCGCTCCGCGGGCTCGGTGATTTGTTGGAACATGTCATCGAGAACTTTTAAGACTTTGGGCCGGCCCCTGTCGATCACTGCGACGAATACCTGCTCTTTGCCGTCGAAGTTGGAGTAGAAGGCGCCCCGGGAATAACCCGCCGCTTCGCTGATCTCTTCTACTGAGGCATTGTCGAAGCCTTTCCGGATAAACACCCTCTCGGCTGCTTCGATGAGGCGCGCGCGCGTCACCTCTTTACTCTCCTGTCGTGTGAGGCGTCTGCGTGTCTTCATTGCGATTCACTCATGAATCCAGATCCTGTCTGCGTTCCGGCACCGCATGCGAATTCGCATTCGACTGGCCATTTATTCCAGAGATCAGCAGGGTGGGGCAACTCGTTAAACAGACGAGGGTTGCGCCTTCATTTGACGCAACACGTCAGACCCGTGCGTTAGGCCGTAGGCACGTGCCGATGTCTAATGCCGAACTTCGGCGGAGGGCAGGCTTGATCGCACTGTCAGGTCGACTTGCCGGGTGGAGTCTATGTCTGAGGGCTAACACTAACAATGGAGTGGGACAGGGCTGCAGAGAACCAATACAGCGCGGAAGAGCGGCTTTTAGGCTTCGGGCTCAGCAGGGCGAACAGTGGGAACGTGTGCCTGCGGATGGATCACTGATACAGGCGGGCGATATTCCGCATGCGGGATGTTCTCCATAAACGTGTTCATGTACTGACGGAAGCCGCCATGCATAATCTTGGTCCGGTTGCTCTGCCACATGGCGCGAAAAGGCGGACGCTTCGCGACCTCCGCCATGTTGGTTACCCATGAGTTGAAGTAATCGTCGGTTAACTGGCTTTTCGGGTTCTGCGCAGGAATCTGTGGAGGGCCGCAATTTAGGCTGCTTTACTGAATGCGACAAATTCAGTCTTGGTGGCCGCCATCCGTTGCGCTTTGAGCAAAAGGTAACGGAGATTCTGATAGCCCCGGCCGCGCCGCAGTAGGCTCTTGATGTTCCCGTTCACCGATTCCACAACTCCCATGGGCACTTTGGTTCGGCAGTAGTTCAGAATCCCTTCCAGGTGATCCACCAACGTCTGAGCCAGCCTTTCGAACGGTTTCAACCGTTGCCATCGCAACTGATCCATCCAGTTGTAGAGATACCGCATCATGGCGCCTTCGTAACGATAGGTCCAGAGACGGTCCAAGCTTTCCTTTAGCAGATACGCCTTCAGGACCCGCCGGTTGAGTGCGAACAGCTTATTCAACTGCTGCTTTTTGCCGGTCTCTAGGTTGACCCATCGGCTCAGCAATAGCCAACGCTTACCCTTCACCACGTTCCTCATCCGTCCACCCTTCCGGAAGAACTCCGCCCTCCGCACTTCATCTACCGCTTTGTTGGCGTGCTGCATGATGTGGAACTTGTCATAGATGATCTGGCAGTGAGGGGCCCTCCGGCTGATCGAAGACGACCCGGAAGTCGTGCCAGGCACGACAACCGACCGAAGACGCCCCGGTGGGTGGGCCCATTGCTCGATGCTCAGTCGATAGGGCTTCCACATATCCAAGCAGGCTGCCTGAATCGCACGACGCTGCTGGGCGCTGAGTTCGGTCTGAAAGAATCCGTCCAAGGTCTCCTGCTTTCGATCTTGCCCGAACCATAAGGGTTCGCCCGTCTCCAGGTTGCACGCTACGCTGAGGAACTTTTGTTTCTTTCCCAGATAAATTTCATCCACGCCCATCTGGCGCATAGCAGGTTTGTGTCGCGCTGCATTCCAGCGCTCCAAGTACCTCAGATCGATCGCCCTCACAGTGCTGGCGGGCAATCCGAACTGACGCGCCACCTGTCGGGCCGAAGCCATTTCACACGCCAGTCCTACAGCGTCCTCAAACCTCTCAGAAAACGGCGCCTTACTCGGCAACAGCGGCACCTTCTCGCGCTTCACACCGCAATCTGGGCACTTCACCCGGTAAATCTCGATGAACACCGTCGCCGTAAACGCGCTCCAAGGAAGATCCCGCACCGCCCGCTCGCTGGTGTCGTACAGTTCGCTGAACTTCCGGCCGCAACCCGAGCACTCGATCTTTCGATTTCCTCGTTTACGCCGTATCCAGAGTTTCAGCGTCTTTGCTTTCTCGTCAATCTCATGTTGATAAACCTGGTACCCCGGCCAAGCCAAGATCCTGGTGAGCTCGTTATCCGTCGGCAAACTGCGAGTTTAGCCCAAGTTCAGCAATTCCGGCACATCGCACGAATTCTTGCGCAGAGCCGATTTTGGAAGGCACGGGGCGGGTGTGGTCCGAGCTGATAATGACAATGTTCTTCTTACCTTTTGCAAGTTCCTCCAGCTTGGGAGAACCGATGGGATGATCCAGGGACGCTTCTACCAGTTGGTGCTCGGATGAGCCGGGTTTGTAGGACTCTATTTTTGAAACCAGCGACCCTGCAAAATTCCGGTCGTCAATTTCGACCGCGATCCGTTGTTTGTCATACGGCAAAAGAAATTTCATAGTTCTTTCGATTACTCAATCAGTTCTGATCGTGGCCCAAGCCGCAGCAGCGACTAAGGGCAACGCGCCGTTCAAGAACTCGACGCTGCTGCCCTTTTCAATTACTGCACCGGTGATCTCGTCCCCAACACCAAGGCTCTTTCGCGCACCATATGCTGGATCGCTGCACCAATATTTGTCGTGACGAATTAAAGCGATGCCGTGCCGCCGGCGCATGCCACACAGGGTGCACTCGGCGGCCCGTTTCCAGTTTTCGGCTATTTCCTTGAAACAGCTAATCCTGACGCACCATTGCGTGGCCAGTGTAGTCCCGAAGCGTCGTCAGATGCCGACGTAAGTGTCGCAACTCGGCACACGCGGCTCGGGCTATCGACAAGCGTTTATCAAAGTTTGCAACCAGGAAGGGCGGAGAATTGCCTATGGATGTTGTGCTTTCTCGCATCGACGGGACCGTGTTACCCCAGAATTCGTCACCTGCGAATAATGTGCGCAGGCGGGTAGCTCACTGATACAGGCGGGCGATATTGTATTTCCGCATGCGTGATTGCAAGGTCGTCCGCTTCAGGCCGAGCCGGGCGGCCGCGCCGTCCGGCCCAGCGACCAGTCCCCCGGCTTCCTTCAACGCTTGCAGGATTCGCTCGCGCTCGGCGTCCTCCGAAACACCCGACACCGGGTGGTGCAGCACGGCTGGGGCGGACGTGCCGCTGAACTCCGCCATATTGACGTTGAGTTCAGGGCCGTTACTTAAAATCACTGACCGCTCGATCACGTTCTGCAACTCGCGGATGTTCCCGGGCCAATCGTACCTGATGAGTGCTTCGTGCGTAGTGGAAGGTATCTGCTCTATGGCGCGGTTCAACTTCCTCGCATATCTCTGAGTGAAGAAACGGATCAGAAGCGGGATGTCTTCGCGCCGTTCGCGCAATGGGGGAACCGTCACGGGGAAGACGTTCAGACGATAATACAGATCGCTACGGAACTTCCCTTCATCGACCATTTGCTTGAGATTGCGATTTGTCGCGGCGACAATGCGGACGTTTACGCGAATGGTCCGGTTGCCGCCCAAGCGTTCGAGTTCCTGCTCCTGAAGAGCTCTCAACAACTTGGGCTGGAGCTCTAACGGAATCTCGCCGATCTCGTCGAGAAACAAGGTCCCTTCATGTGCCCGTTCGAAGCGCCCGATCTTTTGCGCGAACGCTCCCGTGAACGCACCCTTCTCATGACCAAAGAGCTCGCTTTCCAGAAGCGTGGCGGGGATTGAGGCACAATTCACCTGTACGAAAGACCGCTTGCTTCGGCTGCTCAGGTCGTGAATGGCGTGCGCCACCAATTCCTTACCAGTACCCGTCTCGCCTTGGATGAGGACGGTTGAATCCGTCGGGGCCACTACTTGGATGACCTTTAGAACACGCTGGAACCCCGGACTTCCGCCGACCATGTTTCCGATGCTTTCAGCGGGCTGGGTCTCGTCCTCCAAATAGTACGCGATAGACTGCGTGATTGCATTCAACAGGTCTTCGTCGTCGACAGGTTTCGTCAAGAAATTTGCCGCGCCTGCTCTGACCGCGCGCACCGCCATGGGGATGTCGCCGTGCCCTGTGAGGAATACGATGGGGACTTGAAAGCCTGATTTTTCAAGCTCCTGTTGCAGGTCCAGCCCGTTTACCCCCGGGAGGTTTATATCCAAAACTAAACAACTCGGGATTTTAGGCCGTTGGGCAGCCAGGAACTCCTCGCCTGACGCAAAGGTCTTGGTCATCAGGCCGGCGGACCGAATCAGACGTGCCACTCCTTCGCGCGCGGATGGGTCGTCATCCACCACGTAAACCAAAGCTCCTGTATCAGTCATGGGACCTCCTTGGCAAACTGTGCTTCTTTAGTCGCTGGGTTTCCATTTCAACGCCGTGTTGACGGCGTCGAGTAATTCGTCTCCACTGAACGGTTTATTAAAGTAAGCGACGGTCCAATCAGACGCAGCTTCTGACCTTGCCTGGTCGTCAGATCCGTGCGCAGTAATAAAGATGACCGGTACGTTACACTCACGGTCTAGCAGAAGACGATGAAGCTCAAGCCCACTCATCCCCGGCAGGCGGATGTCTAATATCAGACAATCGGCGTCGCAAGGACGGTCCGAATTCAAGAACTCTTCCGCCGAGGCGAAGACTTGTACGTCCATGCGGACGGACCTGATCAGCCGATTCAGCGATTTGCGGACCGAAATATCATCGTCCACTATTGAAATAAGAGGCGCCATTGAAGATTCCATCTCTTGATAACACGCGGGGGGACGAACATCTACTACACCTTCGTGGTGGATGCAAAACTCGAGTCCAATTGGCCGAGGCGTTCTAAATTGTTGATTGTTAGGCTTCGGGATGCTTTTGATGCGAGCGGATTCCCAGGTTTTCCGCCATCCTGACCAGATCTGCCAAAGAATCGGCACGCATCTTGCGCATGAGGTGGCCGCGATGAAACTTGACCGTGTCCTCGGTTATATTCAGATCGCCCGCGATTTGCTTGTTGAGCAGCCCGGAGATCACCTGCTGCATCACTTGCTGCTCGCGCGCGGTCAGCGATTCGTACCGATCTCGCAAGTCACGCGTTTCTGCATGCTGCTGTCTCGCACGGCGATCGCGTTCTATGGCTTCCTCAATTGCCCTCAGGAGCTCCTGGTCATCCACCGGTTTGGTTAGAAACTCAACCGCCCCCGCTTTCATTGCCTTTACCGAGGCTGGGATGTCGCCATGGCCTGTGAGAAAAACGATCGGAGTCTCCAAGCCCGCCTCGGCCATCCGCTTCTGCAAGTCGAGCCCGCTCAGACCAGGCAGTTGCAAGTCCAACACTAGACAACTTGGCGTCTCAGCCGGAGGACGGGCCAGGAAATCCTGCGCGGAGTCGAAAGTCTCGGCCTTCCACCCCAACGACCGGATTAGCCGCTGGAGGCCCTGCCGGACCGAGGGGTCGTCATCTACGATCGCGATAACAGCGTTAGACTGCCGCGGCCCCGGCATTCGATTCTTCTCCCTGAGTACTTCGGAAGGGTAAAGTGGAAGCTTGTGCCGGGGCCGTCATTGGCCGCAGCCCATAGCCGGCCGCCATGGTTCTGAACGATGGAACGGCTGATGGAGAGTCCCATGCCCATACCGCTGGGTTTTGTCGTGTAGAAGGGCTCAAAGATCCTGGCCATCGTGTTCGGATCCAGACCTTTCCCCGAATCTTCCACCGTCACCTGCACCCGGTCCTGGTCAATGTTCCGGGTGGAGATCACCAGTTGCCGCGCCCGCTCACCGAGACCGCTCATCGCTTCCATTGCATTCATGACCAGATTCAGCAGCACCTGCTGCAACTGCACCCGATCGCCGGAAACAGGCGAAAGGTCATCCGCAAACTGCGTTCGGATGACGACGCTATTTCTCTTCGCCTCGTCCCCGACAATAGCGACCACTTCCCGGATCGTTTCATTCAGGTCCAGCTTTTCTCTCGGCGGCGCAGCCCTCTTTGTCAGCGCCCGAATGCGGGCGATCACTTCTCCGGCTCGCTTCCCGTCGCGGACGATGTCGCGGACAGCTTCCCGGGCTTCTTCCAGGTTCGGCGCATCGCCCGCCAGCAATCGCAGGCAAGCGCTGCCGTTACTCACTATGCCGGTTAGCGGCTGGTTGACTTCATGCGCCACCGAGGCGGCCAGTTCTCCCATCATGCTCACCCGGTTGATGTGCGCCAGATCCGCCTCGATTTGGCGCAGCCGCTCGCGCTCTTCTTCGGCCTGCTTGCGTTGCGTGATGTCCAGCGCCAGGCTCAAATTGAAAATACGCCCCCCGATGCGGAAGGCGCGGGCGCGAATCTCGACCGGGAATACGCTCCCATCTTTTCTGCGATGACGCGTCTCGAAAGTCACACTCTCCGCGGCCTCGATTCGCGGACGGATATTTTGATCGAGCCACTCCGGATTCAATCCTGCATCAAGGTCGAACACCGTCTTACCGATCAGTTCCTCGCGCGTGTACCCGAGGTTCTCGCAGGCCCGGCGGTTCACATCCAGAATCACGCCTCCCTCGAATTCGAGCACAAAAAAAGCGTCCGTTGCGTGATCGATATAGGTCCGGAAGCGGGTTTCCGTCTCACGCAGCGTTTCCTCCGCCCGCTTACGATCGTCGATGTCCGTATTTGCCCCGTACCACTTGATGATGGTTCCCGTCTCATCGCGCAGCGGCACAGCGCGGACCAACAGCCAGCGATACTGCCCATCGGCCCTCTGGTACCGCGCTTCCGTGCCGAGCGGCTCCCCGGACGTAATGGCCGCCCGTGATTCCTCGAGGAAACGGTCACGATCATCGGGGTGAAGCACGGCTCCCCAACCACGGCCCAGCGACTCCTCGAAGGAGTGGCCGCTGAATTCCAGACAACGTTTATTGAGGAAGTCGAGCGTCCCATCCGGCAAAGCACTCCACACGTATGCCGGGATAGTGTCGATCACGTCCCGCAGTTGCTTTTCGCTACGGCGGACTGCTTCTTCAGCCCGCAAACGGTCACTGATGTCCCGGGCGATCTTCAGCAGGAAGCGGCGGCCGCCGTACCAAAACAGGCTGGTATGTACTTCGACAGGGAAGACTGTTCCATCCTTTCGTCGATGCCAGTGCGTGTCGATCACCGTCTCGCCGGCCGCGGCCCGCTCCGCGACCGATTCCATGGCCGGTCGATTCGGATCCGGATGGAAAGCAGGCCCGGTTTTCCCGAGCAGCTCCTGCCGGGTGTAACCAAGGCCTTCACAGGCCTGCGGGTTCACATCAACAATGGTCCTTTGCTCGAACTCATAGACGAAGATCGCGTCCGCGACGTGGTCCACCAACGTGCGGAAGCGGGTTTCACTTTCGCGGAGGGATTCTTCGGCGCGCTTGCGTTCTTCGATGTCCGTTAGAGTTCCATACCACCTGAGAATTCGTCCGTGCCCATCGCGCAGAGGGACGCCACGAGCCAGAAACCAGCGATATTCCCCATTCCCAGAGCAGCGAAAGCGCGCCTCGGACTCGAACGGCTGGCCGGTGTCGAGCGACGCGCGCCACTTCTGTGAATAGGGCTGGTGATCCTCCGGGTGAACAACGGCCGTCCAACTAAAACCGGCAGTTTCCTTCGCGGATAGGCCTGTATATTCTTCCCAACGCCTGTTTACGAACTCATTGGATCCGTCTGGAAGAGCGGTCCAAGCCATCGCCGGAATCATTTCGATCACGTCCCGAAGCTGCTTGGACTCCCGTTGCAGTTGGAGGACACGGAATTGGTACGCTGTCCACAGCAGCGCCAGAAAAGCGGCTGCGAGGAGGGCTCGAAACCAATTCGTCTGGTAGTACGCGGGAGCAATGGAGAAATCTGCCACATCGCCCGCTTCGTTCCACACTCCGCTGTTGTTGCTCGCGGCCACGCGAAACCGGTAGTTGCCCGGAGCTAGGTTGGAATACTGCACCTCGCGGTCATTGACAACCTCTCTCCAGTCTGGATCCTGCCCTTCCAGCTTGAAACGAAAACGGACCTTTTCCGGCGCAGCGAGGCTCAGCGCCGTGTAATCGATCGTGAGGTCGCGGATTAGCGGCGGCAGCCGCAACGTGCCCGTCGCATTGTACCTCTTCCGATTGGCGGTAATCTGCTCAATGTGGACTGGCGGAGGGAGCATATTGATGCCGATCCGGGACGGATCGATGAAGCTGGCTGAACTCCCATTCACGAACCAAATTTTCCCGTCCGACGACTTCGTAACCGCAGGCCTGGAAGGTCTGAGGATCGGAATTAGCCGGATTCCATCCGCGCCGTCGAATGTGGTGGCGTGGATGGTTCGCTTCGGGTCCGCGATCCAGGCCTCGACCTCGGCTCGCGGGATACGAGAGAGTCCGCACCGCGAATAAACCCAATAAGACGACAGGCCATCTTCAACGATCCAGTGAACGGCGTTGCAAGGCAATCCGTTGGCCGTAGTGAGCGTCGCAACATGTTCGTTCGCGATTCGGACTAGACCGTTATCGGTGGCGGCCCACATCGCGCCATCGCGATCGCGCGAGAGGTCCACTACCTTCCGCGCGCCTCCCTTTTCGTCACTCAACGGCAACGCCCGTACTTGTCCCTCACGAAAGTACGCAATTCCGCCGCTCAACAGTCCCGTCCAGACGCCGCCGTCTGAGCCGGGCACCAGTCCGGTCCCGGGACCGCCGCCTAGCTTCTGCCAGGACACGTGTTCCACTACTTTGGAATTGACCAGATGAACCAGACCGTAATCATTCGCGGTGAGCCACATGCTGAGCCAAAGTCCGCCTTGGTTATCGCTTGCGATCGCATGCGTAAACCCGGAGGGCACGGCCGACAGTCGAGTAAACTTGCCGTTTTCGAACGTCGCAAGCCCGTGAGTTCCGGAGACCCAAATGCGACCGCGCTCATCTTCGAACAGCGATTGGATCTCGTCATCGGGCAGGCCAGGATCGCTTCGCCTGCGATAAATTGTGGCGTGTCCGTCCTTCCATCTATTGAGTCCATCCGCCGAGCCGATCCAAACACTGCCGTCGCGTGCTGCCAGGACAGCCGTGGCGGTCGCACTGGACAGTCCTTCCTTGGCCGAAAGCGAGGTGACCGGCAACTCACGAAATTGATCGAGTCCGTCAGAAGTGCCAACCCAGATCGTTCCTTCACGGTCCTCGAAGAGAGCATACACCTCATCGCTCGACAGACCATCGCTGTGGGTAAACTGGCTTGTTTTGCCTTGGTACGAGTGTAGGATCCCATGAGCCGCCGTCCCGATCCACAATCCGCCGTTCCGATCCCGAAGCACGGATGTAGCAGTCAAAGGTGACGGCATGCCGTGAAGAGGATAATCACTGACGTTTGTGCCGGCGATCTGACCAAGGCTGTTGACGGCGACTATCAGGCCTGAGCCATGATCGCCTTGCGTCAAAGACTGGTGGCTAGGGATTGGTGTCGCTAGATAGCGGGTTGGAGGACCTGGATTCCATCGCCATAACCCTGTCGCCGCTCCCACCCATAGGCTGCCATCCCGATCTTCGTACAAGGCCGCCACGGCGCCGCCCAACTTTCCGTCATCGCCGTAACATGTCGTATTGCCGCTCCGAACGGCGCATAGCTTTCCTGTCGGCCCCCCGAAAGCACCCGCCCACACAGTTCCGGCCCGATCCTGCAAGAGCGTGATAACAGTTTGGCCGGCCAGCGCTGGATATTTAGTAAGTCGACCGTTCTTCCAACTCAACAATCCATCCAGGGTACCGATCCAAAGGGTTCCATCGCGTGCCTGTAAAAGCGCTCCAGCCGCGGTGCTCGGAAGCTCCTGCCCAGGTGACAGCGGCAACGGCACTGCTCGGACGCCATCGAAGCGAACCGGGCCGGACTGAGTGCCGAGCCAGAGATAACCGTCAGCCGTCTGGGCCATCGCGTAGACCGCCCCATTTAAGGAGCCGTTACGCGAGGTCAACGCGGTATGCGCGTATTGACTGAGGTCCAGCGACGGGTCCAACGCAAGAGCAGGAAGAGACCACAGCAATATGTTGAGCGTGCTAAGGGTAACGAGCACCAGCGCAGGTTTGGTTAGCGACATCGCTCATTTTATCTTCTGGCGAGCAGCGTTCGAACGCAAGCCTTCAGGCCCGCATTGTCGAAGAAATTTGTTGAAAGATGCCTTCGAGGGCTTTGGGCCGCCTCGATCGACTGCGCTGCGCGCCAGCCTGCTGACTTTAGTGTTTCGCGACCTGATCGAGCAGCGAAACAAAAGACTGTGCCGCTCCCGGAGTCTGGGCTTCCGCAACGATTTCACTATTGGTCAATGTCTTCCCATACAGCGCCAGGTTGGTAGATTCGTCGGGCTTCAGAGTGGCGCCGTCCAGAGCGAAACCAGCGAAAAGCCCCTTCGTGCTGCGCGAGTAGAAAACAATTTGGGTACTAGGATCCGCGTTCGCGGATTTACCATTTCCCCAAGCAGCGGAAGCGTCCGTCCCGATGGTGAACCGTTCGGAAAGAAGCTTTACGCGCTTCTCTTTGCTGAGCGATAACAGCACCAGGTCGAAACCTTCGCCGCCAACCTGGACACCGAGGCTGCTGGTCTGCATGGTAATTGCACCAGGCGCCGACCATTCGTTTTCGTTGCGACAAGATATAAATCCCTTTCCGTAACCCACGCCGATACCGGCGGCGCCCTTCTTGAATCCTGGGATCACAGCGATGCAATCGGCATTGGTTAGTTTATCTGCTGGAATGCCATGTGCGGATGCGGTTGTTTTCCCGAGAACCGCCACAGCTTTGTTGAGCCGCTCCGATGCATCGTCGGCCGATGCAGCCTGCAGAATGGTTGCGGCTGTGAGGAAGAGAAGAAAGTGTTTCTTGGGCATACGTCAATTGCTCCTATCGGATCCTGTCGGTCATATTCCGTTGGTGCTCGTGTAGAGAAAATGTGACGAAAGACGATTCCGCGGAATATGCGATCGGGATACCGCAACTAAACGGGCAAGTGGAGGGCCGTTTGAAGCAAGGCGCACGAGATGATCGAGATTACACGGCTCAGTTGCGACCAGCTTCAAAACTCTAGCCGCGATCGGACCTCAAAATGCCTACAGAACGGTTGTCCAACTGCTCAGGAACCACACCATGCGCGTCACGGCAGAAGAACTCAGATACGTCGTTCCCGAGTGTGTCGCGCACTCGGATGGCTACGGGCCGGTTTTCGAACTCTCTTCTTTGGAACGCGGCTCCCTCCTGGTGCTAACCCTCGCTATCAACCATGTTCTTGAACATGAAATGCTGCTCGTTTCGAGTTGGGGTTCTCAGGATGCCGAGAACTGGGGAACAACGGCGTTGGTATCATTCACACCGAAGTATTACTGCGGATTGTATTCGACCTTACTCAACTTAGTAGCACACCCGGAGATCCGATATATTCGTGCGCAATGGAGGATGCAGCAATTGAAAAAGGCGACAAAACAGGTGATGTTTGGTTTCCATATTTCGATCGAGCAATCCGGCGCTCGGATTAGCGCACGGTCCATCGATTCTCTTGGCCATCGTGACCGGCTGATCAAAGCTGCGGGCTGACCTTCTTCAACCTGGATTTTACGGCCGAGGTGATCGGCAAATGCTGATGCAATTGCCGAGTTGAGCGTCATCAACAAAAGGCTTTTGGAGACCGTCTCCCTGACGGTCGCGGCTCGGTAAACACCTGCAAGCACGCGATCGCAATTTCTGAACCGCGCGCGGGAGCAAGCGTTTTTCGGCCTTTTTCAGCAGGCTGCTAAACTAATCTAACAGATGAAAAAGGTAAAAACCGGCTTGTTTGCAGGTGTTACAAAGCCGCGACCGTAAGGGAGACGGTGCCGCATCCTTTTTCATCTGTTAGGGGCCTAAGGCGGACGCCATCACCGACAGGAAGAGAGGGCCAGGGGCGCGGTGCGGGCGCTCACTCAAAATTGCTTACGCCTTGGAAACGATTCAACGCTTGCTTGAGCAGCCAACGGATTACGCGCGCGTCGTTATAGCAGTACGCGACGATATGATTCAGCGTTGAGAAACAGTGAGGTTGACACTCCTGCTTCAAGGCGCCGAGTTGCTGCCGGTCGAACTTGTGATTTTCCACCGTTCCCCAGTCGTAAAGCTCGTTGTACATTGGAAAACAAGGCGCCAGTGTCCCGTCGGTGCGAATGATGAGCGTGTTCTGGCCTGCCCGGCAATTCCACTCTTGCGTTTTGCCGCGCATGAATTCCTTCATTTCCAGGAGTCGCGCCACCGAATTCGGCATTTTGTAGCCGGCGCGCTTCTTGGCAACCAGCCAGTCGATGAGCTCATCCACCTGAGGCCAGTCTTCCTGTTGGATGAACGTGTCGTTCTCGTCCCGATGTTTGAAGTCCGGCTGATTCATCAAGGGAGATTCATTGATGTGGTAGTCCGTCGCGATACCGTACTCGTGAGCGATCTCGGTCAACTGGCGGACGTCATCCATATTGATGCGCGTAATGTTGATGTTCAGAAACACCGCATAGCCGTAGCTGTATTGCTTCTTCAGGAGATACTCGAAGTGCTTTCGCACGGGAGCCAGCGCTTTGGGCAAGCCAGGCTTCTCGTCTACGGCGTCTACAGCGAAATTGAACGTCGCCATGCCGGCATCCGCCAGACGGTCGATAACCTCCGGACGCAAGAGACGGGCGTTGGTTGAGACGTAGGGCCAGAACCCCTTCTTCGAAGCATAGTAAACGACCTTATGAACGAATTGGGGACGGAGCAGCGGCTCACCGCCCATAAGGGCGAGAACGCGGCAAGGCGTCTCTTCCAGCCAATCGATGGAGCGGCGAGCAACCTCTTCCGTCATGCCTTTGACTTTGTTATTGAACGCCCAGCAATAGTGACATTCGAGATTACACTTATAGTCGGTAAACAGGTAGGCGATGATCGGCTGAAAGTCTCCTGGCCGGACTCGGGACTTGATCCAGGGAAACATCCAGCCCTGCATGGCCCGATAGATCTGAGGGGCAGTCCACGTACGCTGAAGCGGAGGAGGCAGTGGTTCAGGCCCTACGTCGCCGGCGAGTTCAGGATGTTGCGGAAATACCGGCTCTGGTAGTTCGAGCGGTGCGTCGGCAGGCGACAGCCGCGTTCTCTGGTTGGCTGTGGCCAGTAGATTGTAAAGCGGGGTATCCAACCGTTGCTTCGGACCCGCCTCGTTGACTGTGTTTGGGATCGGATTCATGTTTCCCTTCTTTCCCTTTCTGGATTCTCTATCGCCGAATATCACTTGCTCATGGCGCGGCGACCGGAACTTGGACCATTTCTCCTTGCAAAGACTGTTCATAAGCGCGCAGACCCGTCTCGACTTCTTGTTCAGACTTGCGTCGCTGAGTCACTACTTGCCGATAGCGGCGAAGAAAATAGTCGATCGTTTCAACGCGAAGTTTGATGCTTCCAGCAGGCTTGTTCTCATCCAAGTCCTTAAAGCAAAAGTACGGCGTGCCGGAGCGCTCGATAATCCCTTCAATGACTCCATAGATCGGCGCATCATGACCGCACTTAAAGTTCGAAACTTCCAGGGCGACCAGGTTTGGATGACGTGCCGTGAACTTGGCTGCCCAGATCTTGTGGTTCGTACTGGCCGAATAGGAATTCTTCCAGACATCGGAAATGTCAAGTGGATGCTTGATAATGCCGGCGCGCACCTCTTCTCCGAAGAGTCTGTTCAGCACGTCTTCGTCCATCGGCAGCGTGCTTTGCGAAAAGACTGAATAACCGAGCTTCTGAAAGGCCTCCATGATTTCGTGGTTCAGCCCCGGGTCATGATGATATGGGCGGCCCAGCATGACAATGCCGATGCGATCCTCTCGTTCTAACTTGTCCAGCACTTCTCGTGCCTGTTTTCTGATGGACGTTTCATACTGTTCCAGACATTTGTAGGCCGCCTCAACGGCTCGGTCATTCTCTGCAACAGAAAGGCCCAAGATCGAAGCCCAACATTTGTACATCTGCGTGGCGAACAGCATTCGATCACTAAGATTGAGTAGTGGGTCCAGATACTGGATTCCACGCTCCGCGAATATGTCGGTCTCTTTGATGAACGCGGCCTTCACCGTATTCGGACAGGCCGTTACGGTTGGGCAAGCATTCGATCCTTGCAGGTTCACGAGCGGCGTATGCAGAACGTCGATCATCGGGAAGAAGATCACATCGCATTGCTTTCGGAGGCCCTTAACGAAAATCAAGTTGTAAACGTGTGCAATCGCGACTTTGGACGGGAAGCACGGGTCAATCGCTCCGCGGCTTGCGCCGGCGCGGTAGAGTTCAGGACTGGTGTAGTCAGAATAAACAATGTTCTCCGACGGGACGCCCAGGCTTTGCAGATATCCGTTGAACAGCGGAGCATAGGTATAGCTGTTTAGAACCCTGGGAATGCCAATTCTGATCGTGGCGCGACGTTTCATTCGCTCTACTCGCTCTCGGGTCGTTTTGAGCCATGCATGCGCGGGTATCGGATCTGCAACACTCTCCACTTCGCGAGCCCTGAATACTTCGTGGGCGGCGACATCCACAAAATTCGGATTCGCATCCTTGACGGAGTCGAGCCCGGCCTTGATGTCTTTCATTTCCTCCAGATCCTCGACCGCGCCCTTCTCACAGGTCGCAATGATCAGGCGGCGCTCTCCCACTCGGAGCGGCACCTTGGTTCTTCGGTCCTGAAACGAAGGCACGGTTTCGGCCGGGCGAATCGATAATTGCACCTGGATCAGCGGCTGGGAAGACGCTCGCTGGGGAACGGCTCGAACCGAATCCCAGGTGGAAAGACGCCCAACTTCGTGAGTAGACCCTCTGGAAACATCCACATCAATGAACGTGCGCAGGCAATTGTTCTTGCAGAAATAGCAACGTGTATCTTCGTTGCGCGTCGTGCGATAGCTGATGTTTCGCACTGCATCGAGACCAATGAAGGTGCTCTGGTGGCCCTCGCGCCATATTCGCAGCGCTTCCACGGCCGCGCCGATGGCTCCCGATTCGGCGCAATGCTCGTGGACGATGATCTCCGGCTCTTTGCCGGCGGCGCGGAAGCTGGAACGGATGAAGTCCACCTCTGCCTTCACCACAGCCAAATTATTCTGCGTTCCGCCTTGCAGGATAAAGCGTGAACCTAGAGCGGATAGGTTCGGAATACCGGCAACGTATAAGAAAATGTTCTTGGGGAGCACCGCAGCGAGCCCAGCGAGAATCTCTTCGGCGCGCCAACCCTGGCGCTGGAAGTTAACGATGTCTGATTGCATGAAGACCGCGCAACCGTAGCCAAACACCGGCATCGCCTCGGCCGAGAGGGCGAGATCCGCGTACTCTTCGACTTTGAGCCCGAATCCTTCAGCCGTGGATTGGAGGAAGTAGCCGTTGCCAGCCGAGCACTGAGTGTTCAGTTTGAAATCTTTGACCCGGCCATTCTTTAAAACAATCAATTTGATGTCCTGGCCCCCAACATCGACGACGACGTGTGGATCATCATAAAAGCGCATCGCCGATTCGGCGTGCGCGACTGTTTCCACCAGCGCGACGTCGGCCTTCAGAACATCTTTCAGAATGTCCTTGGCGTAGCCAGTGGTTGCCGCAGCGAGGATGTCCGGCCGCGCTCCCTGACCCTCCACTTGCCGGCGCAGCGCTTCGAACATGTCCTGCGTATCCTTGATAGGGTTCCCATTGGACAATTGGTACGCCTTGCACAGGACACCGCCTTCGAGGGAAAGCAGGACGGCTTTCGTCGAGGTGGACCCGCCGTCGATTCCCACCACACACGGCACTGTCTCACCACGCCGGAAAATAGCGGGCCGAAACTTCTTTGGTCGATAAGCTTCTTGGAACAAGGCCAGTTCGTTGGAAGAATGGACCAGGCCTGTCGCACCTGTCTTTGCTTTCTCCTCCTGGCGGCCATGTTCGATGTAGTGAACGAGCTTCGCAGTTCCCCGATAACATCCGACGCAATCATCCTCCTGCTTGCCGAACTCGATGGCGCCTAACGCGGCAAAATACTGCGCGTTCTCAGGCACTTTAATAAGCTCTTCCGGCTTTGTGCCGTCAGGAAGGTCGACTCGTCGCTCCTCCCACATTCGCGGGATATTGGCTTGCCATGCCTCACGCATTCCGCGAATAAAGAAGTTCGGGCCGCCCAGCAACAACACCTGGGGTCGCAAAGTATGCCCGCGCGTCAACACAGACATGTTCTGCAACACAACGGCCTCGAACAACGAAGCCATTAATTGATCGGGAGGCGTGCCTTGTTTCTGCAACCCATTGATGTCAGTCTCGGCAAATACGCCGCACTTGCCCGCCACTTTGTGCAACTTGATTCCGTTGTATCCCTGGTCCGCGAGTTCGTTCGAAGGAATCTTCAGCTTGGCATTAATCTTGTCGATAACAGCCCCGGTCCCCCCCGCGCACTTGTCGTTCATCGACGGGATCTTTTTCTTGTGGCCGCTCTCATCGTCCTTGAAAACGATGATCTTCGCGTCTTGGCCGCCCAGCTCGATAACCGAATACACCTCAGGATGAAGCTTCTCGACTGCCAACGAAACAGCCGTCACTTCCTGAACAAACTTTGCGCCGATCAGCTCGGCCAGGTTTCCACCTCCGGAGCCAGTAATGAAAATGCGCGCGTTTGTTTGAGCCAGCCGGACGTCTTTTTCCATGCGGCTCAGGAATTCGAGGACTTTCTCCGGCTGCTTGGTTTCGTGACGCTGGTAGTCCTGCCAAACCGTCCGGCCGGTTTCGATGTCCGCGACCATGGCCTTCACGGTGGTTGAGCCGACATCCAGGCCAATGACGTATTTAGCGGGGCGAGGCATCTGTCCTTGGTCCCATCAACCAGCCGGAAACTCGCTGGCGCCCTTGCGCAGACTGAAGCAGAACCTGGAGTCCCGGTCCATGAGCATGCTCACGTGCCGAGCGAAATTCGCTGCTGTCCCGGCGATCCCAAGTTGATGCGGTACCCGGTAAAATGGGCGTCGCAGTTCACGATGCGCAGCGACGTAATCTTCAATGTCTTCCAGGCGCTTGCCACTGCGCTTTAAAGCAGTTTCAAACTCCTCTCTAGCCTTGGCTTTGGCCTCTCCCAGGGCCATCTGGACACGGCTATGCGCATACAGTTCTCCCTCACCCGATGTCTCGATGGGCAGGAAAATCATGTTCTTATAGCGATTGATCACCGCCGATTGCACGCCATCCGACTGTGAAGAAGGCATGCACCCGAACGGTTTCAACGCCAGCACCATATGGCACAGATGATTCGCTGTGTAATAAATATTTTTGCCGACCTCCATGTAACCCTCCCCGCCACGCGCCAGATGATGATAAAAGGGATTCGCGAGTTGCGCGAGTTTCCGCTGGCGGACCAATTGATGCGCGAGACCGCCCATCTTGTCCGCAACCCGGTGGTAAAGGTGGGTCCACATCGCCTCGCCAATGCCCAACGCAATTAACTTCCTCTGGAGGTGCCAATCGTTGGCCAGCCGTTTTCGAATCTCCCACAGCTTGGGATTCCTATGGGGAGCATTTGAGGCTGCACGCTCCTGCGCACCCAGCCCCGCAACGTGCAGCATGTACGCGATCCAGGTGGCTATGGGTTCAATTGCTACCTGCGCGCCTTCGCTCTCGAGAAAACGGAACATGTTGAAGTTGCCGTCGCTCTCTGTGGTTTGGGCCCAGAACTCACCGGTGACTTTGACGATCGGCTTGACCCGCAGGCGGTCCACTTCAATCGAGTCGAGCATCTCACGGCAGGCTGCAATTGCATTCAGATAGTCTTTGCCGTAGAGGTGATCGTATATTTTGCACAACACGCTCAAAGTGTTTTTTAGAGCCGTGTTCCTACCGACGGTCTTAGATAGCCACGCGGGCGCATCTTCCATGAATTCGAAGGCGTGGCGATCGCGCAAGGTAGCGCACAGCTCATCTACTGCTTTGGCAAAGATACGATCAGTTTCGCCATCGTTCACTTCATACGGGCGGATCTGATACACAAGATCGTTGATCACATCACCGAGGTTCAGGGCATTCAGCATTCCCATGCCGAAATTGACCGAGAACTTCAGGCCGGGCTCGCCGGATGCCGCTTTGATCCCGTCCGTCTGCTGGAACAGAAGCACCCGGAATCCGTCGAACCCGGCGTTCTGCAAGGCGAAGCGATACTCTGCCTCGTACATGCCAAAGCGGCAAGGTCCACACGAGCCTGCGGTGAAGAAAACATAGTTGTCGATGATCTCCTGGCGCGGCACCCCTTGTGCTTCCAAGCCCTGAAGGAATCGCACCAGATTCCCCACAGTGAAGTATGTCGGATTGCATTGGCCGTTATTGCCATATTCTTTACCACTCTGAAAGTCAGCCACTTCGGCATTCGGCAGCCGCTCGCAGCGGTACCCGTTTCCTTGGAAAACCGCGCGAATCAACTCTTCGTGTTTCCACGTCAGACCGCCGAAAAGAATAGTGACCCGGTCCCGCTCATGGGCCACGAACGGGCGCTCTATAGGGCGGTGGAAGTGAAACGTCTCGCCCAGTCCCACTTGCCTTCGCAAGCGCGCGCGCTCGGCCGCAATCTTCTCCGTAAGCGTCTCAAGAGGAAGAAGGGGAAAGCCAGGTTCCGGCGGGTTCATTCGTTCTCCTTGACATGTACTCTCTTTCGCATTCTCGTCTGGATTACGGGTGGAGTCGTGCAATCTAGAGGCCACCCAAATTGGTTTTTCTCAGGGGCAGCTTGGAAACTACTCGGCCTGAAGTCCGTTGGTCCGTGACCAAAGCCGGCTGTTCGATTTGCCGAAAACAAGCTTTATGCCGACGGCATTTGCCGACCCCGCAGTTAAGTTAGTGCCAAATGTGTTCCACTTAGCCCAGTCGCGAAACGACAACTGGTCTGATGAGAAAAGCCGCGCCGTGAACCCGGGTCATCTTCCTGCGGCTGGGGCGAAACAAAGACAAATTGCAGTCGGCTGCGGATGGTGCCGCGGGGTGCGGGCCTACCCTATCCCGGGCGACGGTTTCCTGACTACCAGCGCCAGCCGAACCCGATGGAGGGCTCGAAGCGCTGCGTGATCCGATCCATGCCAGCAAGCAAGCGAAGGTCATAGGTAGGCGAGTTGTAGATTAATCCCCGGTACTGGGCGCGCACAAACAACTGCCTCGTGATATCCACGTCAATGCCTGCGCCGTACACACCCGCAACCCGTGCCTGGTCACCCACACGGGGCGTGTCTTTCGCGTCGAAAATAATGGCGCCCGTACCACCCAAGGCAAAAAGCGACCAGCGGTTAAACGGCAATCTGAAAACATAGGAAGCGGTTGCCTCGTTGGAATAGCTCTTTACGCCCAGTTCGGCGCTGGCCGAGTTGTAGATCTGGGTATTGACCGAGTAGCCGTAATTGATTTCAATGCCGTTATGCGTATTAAACAAGAACCTATAGTTTGCCAGGGCACCTCCGCCGTCGGTAGCCTTCTGGTTGACGCCATTTTGCGACGTCTCCTCGACAAAACTGCCGAAGGCTTGCCCGCTGATCTCCTGCCGATAAAGCTCCTCTTGCGAGAAAGCCGGCAGTGCCGCGAATGCTGACCAACTTAGTAAGATCACAAAACCATTCTTATAGGACATTTGTTCCTCCTTCTTTGCGGGCTGCTAGGCACATGAACTGCTCAGTCCTGAGCTTGTCTGGTTGCCATAGAGCATCCCGAGTGCCATGGCTGACCTCGCGTTCGATCCGAATACTTCAGGGGTGGAGGGAAGCACTTCCGTTCGGTCTCGACAGGCCGACTCTGGAATCATCCGAAATCGGTTCGCGCCGCGGCTGCATCCTTCTACAGCCCTTGGCCAAATCAGCAAAGGTTATCGCGCCTTTGACATACGCCTCGGCCAGAGTTAGAAATCGGGGAACCGGTTCGAGTCCGTGCAAACGCATATCCTTCAGAAGGTCCCGGATCAGTCGGTAACGTTCCTCCTGACCAGTACGTTTGTGTGACATAAGGTCAACTCCTTTAGCCCTTCGTGACGGTATCGATGCTGCAAAGCATTCTGGCTGCCATGGGCTGGGCTAGACTTTAGACCTGACTGTTCCACCTGCCTGTTCGCGGTCCCCATGACAGATGCGACCGACTCATCTACTCTGGATAGCTTGCAGCGGACCGGCGCCGCCGCCTCGGCTAAATAAGGCACTAGACGAAATTCGCCAGGGCTATTACGGAATGTGACGGGATTTCGCTCCTCGGTTACGTTGCTGGACTGGAATGTCGGCCGCAGCGCATGCGGCCGCCGCAGACCTGTGCGTTTTTCAAGAAGTCGACTTCGACGCAAGGCGGACGGACGGCAGCGATGTTGCCCAGCGATTGGCCGTGCCTGTGCACGCGGTCGCGATTCTGAGCCGCGCGCGCGAGCAGGCCGGTTTTTGCCTTTTTCAGCGTCCGCCTACCGATACGCACGTCCAATGTTCAGCCGTTTCATGCGGGATTGCAACGTGGTGCGCCGCAGACCCAGCCGAGCCGCAGCCCCGCCCTGTCCAGCTACTTTGCCACCGCAGTCGGACAAAGCCCGCAATATACGTTGCCGTTCGATCGCCTCGACAACCGCAGACGTTGACGCGGCTACCACGGCAGCTTGAGCCGGCTCCGGAAGCACGACTTCAAGTCTACGGCCCAAGCTGAGAATAACAGAGCGCTCGATGATATTCTGCAATTCGCGGACATTACCCGGCCAATCATATGCCGTAAGTGCCTCGATCGACGAAGAAGGAATCTCTTCGATTGCCCGGTTCATGCGCTTGGCGTATTTCTGGGCGAAGTAGCGGGTCAGTAGCGGGATGTCCTCCTTGCGCTCCCGTAGCGGCGGTACGGTCAACGGGAAGACATGCAGACGATAATACAGATCATTCCTGAACTTACCTTCCTCGACCATCTGCTTCAGATTCCGGTTGGTGGCGGCGACGAACCGGACATCGACATGAATCGTTCGGTTTCCCCCCAGACGTTCGAGTTCCTGTTCTTGGAGCGCCCGGAGCAACTTAGACTGCAGTTCCAGGGGAATTTCACCGATCTCATCGAGGAACAGTGTGCCTTTGTGTGCCAGTTCGAAGCGACCGATTTTTTGAGCGAAGGCACCCGTAAATGAGCCCTTCTCGTGCCCGAACAGCTCGCTTTCCAGCAAGGTGGCGGGAATCGCAGCGCAATTGACTTTGACAAAAGATTGCTTGCTTCGTCCACTCAGGTCGTGGATCGCTCGGGCGATTAATTCCTTACCTGTTCCCGTTTCGCCCTGCACGAGGACAGTAGAGTCAGTCGGAGAAACTACCCTAACAGTTCTAAGGACTTCACGAAACGCCTGGCTCTCGCCGATCATTCCATTGACATTCTGATCGCAGCGGATTTCCTCTTCCAGATACCGCTTTTCTATGGCGAGCCGATCCCTCATCGTCGCCAGGTCCCCGTATGCTAGCGAGTTTTCGACAGCCAGGGAAATCTGGCGCGCGATCTGAACTAACAGATCCACTTCGTCGTTTGTGAACGGCTCGCCTTCCTTGCGAATCAGGCCCATTGTGCCCAAAACGCCATTTCTTCCGGCCAGCGGTACACGGCAACTCGGAAGAGAAAATATGTGTGAATATCTCCGGTAAAGTGGCGACCGAAACCTTTTGAAGTCCAGCCCGCAGGTCACAACCGGCTTCCCGGTAGCCATCGCTTCGCCGGCTGGTAGCCCCTCCGAGCTGAAAATCATGTCCCTCTCGTCGATTCCCAGCTCCTGCCCCGTGGGTGAATGCAGCGCTGTGAAACGGGACTCCCCGGTAACCTCATCCCGCAATACGATAGTGGCAAGTGTGTGCGTGACGACGCTACTGAGCTGCGCCGAAATCGCTTGAAATAATTCATCTATCGGAAGCTTGGAGGCGAGCGCCGTCGTGGTCTCAAATAGCACTCGCATCCGGTCGCGCTCCTGCTGCAGAGCAAGCTTCGTAAGAAATCCATCCACAGCCACGGCAAACTCCGACGCAACACGCTGGAGAAATGAGAGCTCCTGCTCACTGGGCTGATGCAGGTCTGCGAATCCGAATCCGAGAATGCCGAGGCGGCTATCGCCATTCGATAGCGGGATCAGCGTCAACGCGCGGATTCCATCTTCAAGGGCTATGCGGAGTACATCTCCTTCCGGTGCATCTGTTTCGATGGATGACAATACCAGGGGTTTCTGCTCTCTCCAGACCAAAGCCGGGAGAGAGTCACCCTCCGCGGAGACCACACTAGTTTGAAACCTGGTAGGGATTTTGGTGCCGACATGCAAGCGGAGTTCGTTGCGAGCTGGATCGTGAAGAATCAATCCCAGAGCATCAAATGCGACCATCCCGCGTAGGGAAACCGCTAAAGCTCCAAAGAGACTTTCCAGATCACTAGAGCCCGCAATCGATTGCGAGAGATCGAAAAAGGCCTTGTAGAGTTCCGCGTCCACGTTTTTCTCCAACTGCGGATTTTCTGGTAAGCGGTACCAGTTACCAGATGCGATAGACATCCGCATGCCTCGGTCCAGCAAGGCAAGTTATTGCAATCTCACCATATAGCTCGAAGGCGTCGTGATCTGTCTTACGGAACTTTACAATAAGCGCTAGCCGAAAGCGGCAAACTACGCAGGCCCCTTAGGATTTTTACTCAAGCACTCACCGGCTTGCCAGAATCTGAGGCGTCTGGGCGCGATGCGCCATCAACTACGTTCTTCGGTTCCATGATGTCGCCTGGCCAGTCGGGGCGGGGTTCAGCACGATCAGGACGAGCACGCTCACTATCGCAACCACAACTATCAGGATGTTCGACGTAATCATCTGGCGTGACGACTTATGGCTGAGTTGCTGGGGACAACCATCGGCTAAGCCGCTCATCAACCTATCAGCACTGCGCCAACTCGAAACATTTGGATTTCCTTGCTTCTGACCAGCTTCTGCCAGCTGCGTTTGGGTGCTCGCTGATGGGCGGCGCTCTCTCGGAGCCGGGTCCTTTCGGAATTTAGCCCAACATGTTCCCTCCTCCCGGGAGGTGGTGCTCTCCGGGCCGGACAATGCCGAATTCGGCGGTTGCCATCGGCGTATGACGAAATCGTTTAGGTAGGTTGGCTGCCCTCGACCTGGCGGCGACGCGGAAATCTTAAAGCAATCGAGCAGGCGGTCTGAAAATCCCACCATTCAGGGATTGGAGGGCGCAGTGCTCTAACCAGTTCGTGTTCCGACTAGACAAAGAGCTCTTCCAGCAACGAACACATCTCGCGATCGATGGCGAAATCTCCAGCGAATGCGTCGAAGTGATCGAGACGTCCTGCGACCAGGCTATGGCGGCGGGCAAACCTGTAGACCTCTTTTTGCGAGACGTCATAACAGTCGACGAATCCGGGCGTACTCTCCTGTGCCGGCTCGCGGCAAAGGGGGTTCATCTGCTCGCAAATGGCGTGTACGCTTCGTATCTGGTCGAAGCTGCTAATCGAAGCGCGAGCAGTCGGCAATGACGTTTTGCCCAACGAAGCGCTGAGGCGAGCCATGACAAGGGCTACCATCCACAAGATTTGGAATTACAAATGCGCATGGATGAGACGCAGTCCGACCTTGTGTGTTTGCTCTATCGGGCGAACACGCTCGGTCTCAAGGGCGTATGTCACGGAATAAAAGACACCGGTTGACGAAGAGTCTCGAAACGATCGGCAGCGCCGCAGTGTTCGCCCTGCGCGTGATTAGAGACGCGTTCCGGGCGCCTTTCGAGCTGTTTTACGTAAGGCTAGAACTTGCAGAACAGGGCTGGCGCTCGTTGCCGCTCATCCTTTCGTCCGGTCTGGCCTTGGGACTGGTGGAGACACTGCACACGCGTAACGTACTGCTGAAGTTTGGTGCGAGTGCCTGGATACCTTCGCTACAGTCCATTTCATTTTTCGTCGAAATCGGCCCCCTGCTGGCGGCCCTGCTGGTGGCGGGCCGGGTCGGCTCGGGGATGGGAGCCTCGCTAGCGGAGATGCGAGCGACCGAACAAATCGACGCGATAGAGGCTCTGTCCGTTGATTCGTTCAAGCTTCTTGTAGTTCCCCGTGTGACCGCCTGCGTCCTCGTGTTGCCGTTGTTGACAACGTTCATGGACTTTTGCGGGCTCATCAGCGGGTTTCTTTCCGAGCATCTCTTATCAAATATTTCTCTTCAGCTCTACATATCGCGGGCGTTCACTGGTGTGGAGTGGTCCAATTTTGTTCCTCCTACTTTAAAGACCGCGGTCTTTGGTTTCATCATCGGGACTGTTTCCTGTTTCTTTGGCTATACGACGAATGAAGGCGCGGAGGGCGTTCGCAAGGCCGCAACAAATAGCGTAGTGACTTCATCGCTTCTGATCATAGTGGCAGACGTCATTTTGGTCAAACTCATCTTCTTCGTGTTTCCGGAGAACGCGTTATGAGCATTCCTGAAGATACGTCCGTTGAGCTCGATCACGTCTCCAAAGCATTCGGTGAAAAGCAGGTGCTCCGAGATGTAACCTTCTCGGTCGCACGCAACGAGGCGATCTGTCTCCTGGGCAGGAGCGGAATCGGTAAGAGTGTCACCCTGAAGCTAATCATTGCTCTTACCAAGCCGGACACTGGGCACATTTGGATCAATGGTGAGGACATCACACAGCTGCGAGGGCAAAACCTTTCGCGGGTACGCCGGAAAATGGGATATCTTTTCCAAAACGGCGCTCTATTTGATTTTCTGACTCTTCACGACAATCTGGCGCTCCCGCTGCAACGGCTCACGCAAAAATCGCAGCAGGAGATCGAGGACATCATTGACCGCGTACTTCGCCAGGTCGGCCTTGCTGGCGATAAAGAAAAGATGCCTTCTGAGCTTTCAGGCGGCATGCAGAAGCGAGCCGGGCTTGCGCGAGCCTTGGCTCTAGAGCCGGAAATCCTTTTGGTCGACGAGCCGAGCAGCGGCCTTGACTGCATTACGGCCTCTGAGATCAATGATCTCCTTCTCAAGCAGAAACCGCATACGACCATGATCATCGTCAGCCACGACGCGCATGGCGCAAGACGTATATGCGACCGATTTGCGGTACTCGACCAGGGGAAATTAGCGGCGATCGGCAAACCTCAGGATCTCGAACATCATGAAAACGAGACTGTACGGAGACTGGTGACGGGGGAATCGCTATGAATCGTTACATGGGCGTCGCAATATTTGTGATTCTAGGGACGGTGTTGTTTGCGCTGGCTCTTTTCTTGATTGGCAATCGCCATAATATTTTCGCTAAGCACTTCGACCTATATACAGAATTCAAAAACCTCAACGGGCTCGCAAATGGGGCAAAAGTACGGGTTGCAGGTCTGGATGCCGGCGAAGTCACGGACATCAGTGTTCCGCGGTCACCGTCAGCCGGCTTTCGGCTTAAGCTCCGTCTCAATGATCAGGTGCGGGGTCTTGTCAGGACAGATTCACTGGCGTCGATAGCTACCGAGGGGGTTGTGGGCGATAAATTTGTGCTGATCGGACTGGGCAGTTCGACGTCGCCGGAGGCTGCACCAAATAGCACACTTCCGAGCAAGGAAACGAGCGATATTGCGGAGTTGCTTGAAAAGAGCAGCACGCTGGTTGGTAATGCAAGCGGAACTATGAAAACCGTTGCAGACAAACTCTCGGCTACCCTCGATGCCGCGACGATCACGGTGAACAACGCGAACGATGTCATTGTCGGGATGAAGGAAGGCCGCGGGACAATCGGCATGTTGCTGCGCGATGAAAAAACCGCGGCGGACATCCGTCAGTCGCTTGCCCATGTGCGGGACGCCACCTCTTCGCTGAATCATGCGTCACAACAAGCTGACGCGCTGATCTCCGATTTCCAATCGCGCGGCTTGCCGGCGAAAGTGGAGGGTATCACGGCGAAAGCGGACTCAATCATTTCCGATGTCCAGTCGCGAAAGTTCGGCGAGAAGCTCGATCAGACCATGGAGAATGTGCACAGCGCGACACGGAACATTGATGAAACTACCCAGCAACTGCATGACAACATTGCAAAAGCGCTCGCGCCGGACGCGCAAGGCAGAGAGGCGGGCGATAACATTCGGGAGACGCTTTCCAATGTGAACGAAGCCAGCGGGAATATGGCTGATGATACGGAAGCTCTGAAGCATAATTTCTTTTTACGGGGGTTCTTCAAACGCCGCGGTTACTTCTCAATGGCCCGGATGGCGCCTGACAAATACCGCCAAGATAAGGTCTTTGCCAGTCCCAGCAATTTGCGCGTCTGGATCGACGCGGCTGAACTGTTCGAGCCAAAACAGGGTGAAAGCGAAATCCTTTCTCGATCCGGGAAAGCGCGAATCGATGCAGCGGTGGCCCAGCTGGGCGATCATGTAATCGGCGGCGCCGTCGTAGTTGAGGGTTACGCCATTTCCGGAGAGCCAGGCGACCAGTTGGCGGTGTCCCGCAGCCGCGCGATTCTCGTGCGCAACTACCTGCATGCCCGTTTCCAACTGGATACTGAGAGCATCGGGACGGTGCCGTTGCGCGGAGTGCCCCCACCCGCCACGAATAAGGGAAGCTGGAACGGAGTTTGTATCGTGCTGTTGGCGAAGTCCTCTTGAGACCAAGAGCAGTAGAATGATCGACAACGCGAGCGGCCGTCAGTGGAGCGCGAATTGCCTTAAGGTTCGGAGGATCAAAGCGGATATGGCAGTCGATACATCGATCATCGTGGCCGTTGCGGCTCTGGCCGGATCCGCCGTCGGCGCTTGCGCATCTGTGGCTACTACCTTTTTCGGCCAACGTTTACAAGCTCGTTGGTCGCGGTTCGCAGCCGAACTAGATGAGCAAGAGCAACTCTATCGAAGTTTTGTCAAAGAAGCCGTACCGCTATTTATAGACGCACTTCAACAGCCAGCGGTCGACCCCGCAAAAATCATGCAGTTCTTTTCAATCCTGGGATGCATCCGCCTGACATCCAGCGACGAGGTCCTTCGGGCTGCCGAGGACGTGGGCCAGCGGTTGCTTGAGGCCTATGCAAAGCCCCCCGAAGATCCTGTGAAGGTTCTTGAGCAGTTCTTCAAAAACAAAGAGAATCTAGATCCATTCCTGGACTTTACAAGGGTATGCCGCCGCGAGCGCGCCAAGGTTCTCCAACGCGTATGAAGGTTGCTTCGGCCGGAGAATCCTCGCGGGGCGCCGCTAGGCTTATGCGTCCTTGTCGTGCCGCTCGTGATAATGGGGGTGTTTCGATACCTCCATGTTGTGATAGCTGGCGGTGAGAATACTCGACTGCCTAGCCCGCTGAACCGCTCAACCGTATCCAATCAACATTGGCTGCGGTTCCAAGCAACGACGGGCTTACGGCACTCAGGATCGGCAACTGACATCGGCAGATGCCGAACTGCTCGTCCCACGCCCATAAGCCTGGGCACCGCGTTGCCTTCATGTGGGCGTACCATCTCGGGATTTTCACGAACATCCATCGGTGGTTCACGTGCACCGTCTCTTGCAATGAAACATCAGGCACTGCGAGACCGGCAGGATGTGCCAACTGCCTGGGGTGTCGACGAACAGGGACGGGCGCTGATGCCACGCCGGCACCGAGAAGGAGCACAGCGCACCGCCAACTCAAAAGCTTCGCCGGCTTTGGCCGAATCGATCCTTGGCGGGCCTCTCCCCGAACATCCGGCGGGCGCAGGCGACGCGACCGTTTCGGATCGTGCCTGGCTTCCGTCCCTCGCTTCATTTTTCGTGTGCCCCGCAACTGTGCTTTTGCTGGCCACGATGGTGTTCTCCATCGAGACAAATGCCGCGACACTAAAATCCGAAACGGTTGCCGCTTGGGATGATTACGTGCAAACAGCGAATGCGAACCTTCAGGACCGGCTCGGTCCAGCCGGCAGCTTTCTCTGGACGTTTGAAAACGCCGAGCGCGCCGCCAAAGTCCGCGGTGGAGATATCGTCGTTGCTCCGTCTGGCAAAAATCCCAAGAAAGTGCCGGGCGGATTGATCCACCACTGGATCGGCGCGGTGTTCGTGCCCAACCTCAAGCTCGATGACATCCTCGTTGTCACTCGTGACTACGACCATTACAAGCTGTTCTATCACCCATCCGTTGTCGAGTCTAAAGCTATCGCTCGCAACGGGCTCGACGATTCGTTCTCTATGCTGATCATGAACAAGGCTTTCTTCCTGAAAACTGCGCTCGATACGGATTGCCAATCGACTATCGTGCGCCTCGATGAGCTCCGCGCCTACAGCATCTCAAGGACGACGCGCGTCCAGGAAGTCGGAGAATACGGCCAGCCGGGCCGGTATCGGAAACTGGAAGGCGAAGGCAACGGCTACATATGGAAGCTATACAGCATTGCTCGCCTCGAACAGCGCGACGAGGGAGTCTACGTTGAACTCGAAGCCCTTGCGCTGAGCCGCGATATTCCCGCCGCCGTGCGTTTCTGGGTGAATCCGATCGTGCGCCGTGTGTCGCGCAATTCACTTTTCACCTCGTTGGAGCAGACCGAAAAAGCCGTCCGCTGCAGGTTCGCCGATGTCGTCAGGTCTCCCAGCGTCCCGGCAAGTGCCGAGAACTGTGTCGGAGGTTCAGCAGCGCCTTCCAGTACGAGCTCCGCATTCACCAGAGTTCATTGATTTGGCAGATTGGAATTTCGCAATGATCAAATCGCAGTTATTCCGTACCGGTGGAGCGTGGTGTAGCCAAATGCGGCCTGAGACCAGCGCGTGGCGTCCATTGGCATTTGTCAGAAACAGGAAACGAAATTCATTATGATCGCGGCTGTGGGCGCTTCCTCCACCGACATTTACGAGGCTGTTGTAGCGCTCTCGCGTTCTATCGCCGGCCGTACCGACCTGACAACCTTGCTCTCGGGAGTAGCCGACTCTCTTCGCCGAATTGTTAAGTTTGATCATGTCGGGGTGATCCTGCACGATCCTTACGGCAACACCATGCGCGGGCACATTTTGAATGCGCCTGGGAATCCCGTCATCACGAACCTGGATCTGCCGGTCGACCAGGATCCGGCCGGTTGGGTATGGTTGAACCAGCAGCCGCTGGTTGTCTCACCGCTCCAGTCTGAAACTCGCTGGCCGGAGTTCGTACGACGGACGAAAGGCTTCGGGATCGCAAGCCTCATACTCGTCCCCCTCACTGCCGGCGATGACCGGCTCGGTGCGTTCGGTTTCAGCTCCGTGGCGCGGTATGAACCAAGTCCCGAAGAACTGGCATTTCTGGAGCGAGTTGCCAGCGAGTTTGCCGTCGCAGTTGAGTCCTTCCTCGCGCGGCAGGAAGCTGTTCGGGAGCGGGACCGGCTGCGAACGCTGTTCGACATCACGAATGCGCTTGTCTCCAAGCTATCCCCGGACGAATTGTTTTCTGCGATATCCGACCAGCTCTCGAAGGTCATCCGGCACGATCACGCTGTCCTAACGCTATGCAATGAGGAGACTGGCGTGCTTGATGTGTACGCTCTTCATTCCGCAGATTCACACCTCGTCGAGGCCGTGAAAGGACCTTTCAATCCTGTGGGAATGCCGGCAGCTGAGGTGCTCGCCACTGGAAAGCCGGTAGTGGCTCGCGACATCGATATCGATCGCTATCCGAATCCGAATTTTGGGCGGTTTGTGGCGCTGGGACTAAAGTCCATTTGTTCCGTTCCGCTGAATACGCGAGACCGCGCGATCGGAACGCTGGCGCTCTCCCGAATGACGGATGAGGTCTGGAATACCGACGATATCGAATTCCTGGCGCAGGTCGCGAACCAGATTGCAATCGCCGTGGAGAACTCTCTCTCTTATCGGAAAGTGGCAGAACTGAAAGAACGTCTGGCGACCCACAAGCTGTACCTCGAGGACGAGATTCGCCTCGCCCATAACATCGGGAACATGGTCGGTGGAGCAATGGCATTTCAATCCGTCTTAAAGGGCATTCAGATCGTTGCGCCGACCGATTCAACGGTCTTGATTCTGGGCGAAACCGGAACGGGAAAGGAACTTGTCGCGCGGGCAATTCACGAGCTGAGCAGTCGTAAGAACGGCAGCTTCATAAAAGTAAACTGCGCGGCGATCCCCGCAAGCCTCCTCGAAAGCGAGCTATTTGGTCATGAAAAGGGTTCGTTCACCGGAGCCGTGGCCCAGAAGATCGGACGATTCGAGCTGGCGCACCAGGGCACGCTCTTCCTCGATGAGATCGGGGAAATGCCACTTGAACTCCAGCCGAAACTGCTTCGCGCAATCCAGGACCAGGAATTCGAGCGGGTTGGTGGCAATCGAACAATCCGGACCGACGTCCGGTTTGTGGCCGCTACGAACCGGAACTTGAAGGCGATGATGGACCACAATAAGTTTCGAGCCGACCTGTATTATCGCCTCAACGTTTTTCCCTTGCATGTTCCGCCGCTGCGGGAACGCCGCGAAGACATACCTTTGCTCACCCGCTACTTCGTCCAGAAACATGCACAACGTATGGGACGGAACATCGAAACGATTCCTACGGCTGCCCTGGAGGCACTCACGCGGCACGATTGGCCGGGAAACATCCGCGAGCTACAGAATGTTCTTGAGCGGTCGGTCATCCTCACGAGCGGGAGTACACTCCATCTCGCCATGCCTGAGTGCAAGGAGAACGCTGTTCGAGCTTCGCTGCATGCGCGGAATTCGGATGCGTCCCACGCCGCGGAGCGAGAGCGGATCATAACGGCCCTGGAAGAAGCCAAGGGGCAGGTCGGCGGGCCGAACGGCGCGGCTGCTCGCCTGGGCGTAAAACGCACAACATTGCAGGCACGCATGCAAAAGTACAACATCGCTCGCCAGTATCGCTGATTAGATGCTGCTCAGAAAGGAGCTGCTACCACATGACGAGATATGAAGCGCAGCCGGTTGGGCAAGTTCCACAGCCCGTTGGGCAAGTTCCATTGACCGCTCGTCCGACAGGCTCGAGCTTTCCAACCGGAGCCACGCTGATACCCGGTGGCGCCAATTTCTCCGTCTTCTCGCGGAGTGCGGCTGGTATCGACCTGCTGTTTTTCGATCGGGTGGATGACTCTCGTCCTTCGCGCGTTATCCCCATCGATCCTTTAACGAACCTTACCTACTATTACTGGCACGTGTTCGTACCCGGCGTCGAAGCGGGTCAGATCTATGGATTCCGAGCCTACGGGCCGTTCGACCCGGCTCGGGGGCTCAGGTTCGATCCATCCAAGCTACTGCTGGACCCCTACGGGCGGGCTGTTGTCGTCCCGAAAAAATATAGCCGGGACGCAGCACGTCAAGAGGGGGACAATACCGCAACAGCCATGAAGAGCGTGGTTACCGACCCGCACGTGTATGACTGGGAAGGCGACGTGCCGTTGAACCGGCCCTGGTCACGCACCATCATCTACGAAATGCATGTGCGCGGCTTTACCGCACATTTCAGCTCAGGGGTGGCGGAATCGAAACGGGGCACATACGCAGGAATGATCGAGAAGATCCCCTACCTTCAGCAGTTAGGCATCACTGCGGTCGAATTACTTCCGGTGTTTCAGTTCGACCCCCAGGATGCGCCCGCGGGCCTGACGAATTACTGGGGATATTCACCCGTTTCATTTTTTGCACCGCACCAGGCGTATAGCTCGCGTCAGGATCCGCTGGGCCCTGTAGATGAATTCCGGGATATGGTGAAGGCTCTCCACCGGGCGGGCATCGAAGTCATACTGGACATAGTTTTTAATCACACCGCGGAAGGCGGAGATGACGGGCCAACACTGTGCTTCCGCGGCCTGGACAATCCCACTTACTACCTCCTGTGTGAAGACCGCGCACGGTACGCGAACTTCACTGGCACAGGAAACACGCTGAATGCGAACAATCCTGTTATACGGCGCGGGTTTGTAGACGCCCTCCGTTACTGGGTGAACGAAATGCATGTGGACGGGTTTCGCTTCGACCTTGCATCCATCCTGGCGCGCGATTCATCCGGCGCCGTCATGCCGAATCCTCCAGTGCTTTGGGACATCGAATCGGACCCGGCGCTGGCCGGTACCAAGATGATCGCGGAGGCCTGGGACGCGGCAGGACTTTATCAGGTCGGAAACTTCGTGGGCGACAGTTGGAAGGAGTGGAACGACCGGTTTCGCGATGACGTCCGCGATTTCTTCCGGGGCGCGAATGATTCGGTGGGGCGCTTAGCCGATCGTCTGCTTGGCAGCCCAAGCATTTATGGTTATAGAGATCGCGAAATCGAAGAGAGTGTCAATTTCGTTGCGTGCCACGATGGATTTACGCTCAACGACCTCGTCTCCTATAACTTCAAGCACAACGAAGAGAATGGCGAGGGCAACCGCGACGGACGGGACGACAACCGAAGCTGGAACTGTGGTGTTGAAGGTCCGATGGACGATCCCGTAATCGAGACTCTCCGCAACCGGCAGGTGAAGAACTTTTTCACGGCAGTGATACTGTCTGCGGGTGTGCCCATGTTTGTTATGGGCGATGAGGTGCGGCGTAGCCAGCACGGCAACAATAACGCCTATTGCCAAGACAATGATACGAGTTGGTTCGACTGGAATCTGCTGCCCAAACACGCCGATCTCTTCCGGTTTGTGAAGTTACTGATTGAGCGCCGTGTGCTGCGCGACGTGGAACACGAACGCCATCGCTTGAGTTTGAGCCAGGTTCTCCGCGAACAACAATATGCTTGGCACGGCGTGAAACTCAATCAGCCGGATTGGTCTTCTTTCTCGCACAGCATTGCCATCGGCGGGGAATTGAAATACGAATCAGTATTGGTCCACATCATTTTCAATGCTTATTGGGAGCCTCTTGAGTTCGACCTTCCTCCACTGAGGGATGGTATAGAGAACTGGTGGCGATGGATCGATACTGCACTGGATCCGCCGCATGAGATCTGCGGATGGAATGCGGAGAAGCCAGTTCTGGGGACAACGTATCGCGCTGGCGCACGGTCGGTGGTGGTGCTCCTCGCAGGTGAGGGACGAATGGCGGGTATTTCAACTGGACCGCAGTCAGCCGCGGAAGTTCCTCGCGCCGGGAATGTGTTTCCGCCAGCTCATTCGATAGGCCGGTAGTCGGATGCACACAATCATGACCGCATTTTCACAACTGACCTATACCGCAGTGTTGCTTGCGGTACTTGCAGAACAACTCTACCTGCCTATCCCGTCACCCGTCTTTCTGATGGCCGCAGGCGCACTTTCGGCACATGGGGAGATGCGCACGAGCATCATTGTTTCTCTGGGCATTTCAGCTTGCCTCGCCGCGGATTCGATATGGTTCTGGTTCGGCCGACGGTGGGGTTCTCAAGCGATGCGGCTGCTCTGCCGCTTGACAGCCGACCCGCGAGAATGCTCCAGGAATGCGCATGAAAAGTTTAGCCGCTATGGCCTCGCTTTAGTATGCGTGGCCAAGTTCTTTCCCGGACTGAGTGCCGTCATTCCGCCGCTGGTCGGCGCGGAAGGAGTGGCGCTGGGGCGTTTCCTTGCCCTCGATATGTTGGGCGGCTTCCTCTGGTCGGGCTTCTATGTAGGGCTCGGCTATCTGTTCTCGAATCAACTCGAGATTGCAATCGCCTGGGTCCAACATTTTGGGACCGCCGTCGCTATCGCGATTGGGATTCCGATCGGTCTCTATGCCGGCTGGCGTGGACTGGTTCTAGTGCGAATGATCCGTCGACTACGGCTGCGCCGCATCAGCCCGCCGATGCTAGAGCGCAAGCTCAAATCCAACAGTAAGGTCGCGGTGCTCGACCTGTTGGACTTCGAAGAAGAAACCGACGGTGTAAGTCCGGAGGCTATTCCGGGCGCTATCCGGGTGGATCCCACTCACTTGCGAAAGTCTCCGCGGATTACCGTTCCCAATGATGTCGAGATTATTCTCTATTCCTCGTCTGGAGGCGACACTTTAAGCGCGCGGGTCGCCCTGGCATTGAAACGCATAGGCATTGACAAAGTATGGGTGCTGGAAGGTGGACTTAAGGCGTGGCGCGAACACGGGTTCCCTGTCTCTCATTCCCTGGAAGCACCCGAAGTCGTCGCAGCGCGCTTTGGAGTTGAGTTGAAACCATAACTAGTTCGGATGGGGATAGAGATGAACTGGGCAATGAAGCGCGTCGTGGCCTGCTCTTCTCGGTCGCAATGAATGGAGCAGAATGGACAAGCAGATCAGGCGGTTTCGCGGATTTGCCCTACCGAAGTTTGATCGAATCCCTTGCGTGCAATGTTTTTGGCCGCCTGCCGCGAACCGGTGACGATCGCCGTCATTCGCCAACGCTCGGAGTTCAAGCACAAGGCCCAAGCTACGGGACCTGAGTGATATCCATCAGGGAGGGACTAATCACTTACTGCGCCACAAGTGCGGATGGTGTGTTAGTTAGCTGCAAAACTGCTTCTAAGGCTCTGCTCATTCCTTGGGTTGTGGCATCTTGCTTGCACTTGCAACTTTGAATTCCCGTAGTGCTATTTCAGGAGGGACGCGATGTCAAAATCTGGTTACAATCCACTCATTGCCGGCATCGAGGAGATTCGCCGGTCCTGGGGCTGGTTTCTGGCCCTTGGAATCCTGTTCATCATTTTGGGCATGGCATGCATTACGTTTGACGTAACCGCGACATTCGCCAGCGTTCTGATCTTCGGCTGGATGCTGCTGATCGGCGGCGTCTTTGCCTTGATTCAAGCGTTCACTGTCGGACAGTGGAGCGGGTTCTTTCTCTATCTGCTCAGTGCGCTATTCCGAGGATTCACAGGATACTTGCTGGTTCGCTACCCGATGGTGGGAGCCGAGACCCTCACGCTCGTGCTGGCTTCGTTCTTCATCGTCGGTGGACTCTTCCGGACGATTGGCTCGGCGACGGCGAAGTTTCCCCGCTGGGGTTGGGCGGTCTTTTCCGGCATCGTCACCGTAGTGCTGGGGATCGCGCTGCTTGCGCAGATGCCCATTTCTGGCATCTGGTTCATTGGTTTCGCGATCGGCGTGGACCTCGTCTTCGACGGCCTCGCGATGATCGGCTTCGCCACCGCGATACATCACGGGTTACCTGGAACGCCGGCTTTTCGTGCCGCGTAAGCACCTGAGCATACGAATCGGTACCATGGCGAAAACAATGAAAGCGGCGGTGGTGCATGAATTCGGTGCGCCGCTAAAGATCGAGAAAGTCCCCATCCCTACACCGGACTACGGCGAGGTTCTGATCAGAGTGATCGCGACCGGGGTGTGCCACACCGACCTCCATTCGGCCCAGGGCGATTGGCCTGCCAAGCCATCGCTCCCGTTTATCCCAGGGCATGAAGGTGCCGGGATCGTCGCGGCGGTCGGTCAGGGCGTCACTCGTTTGAAGGAGGGTGATCCGGTCGGGGTGGCCTGGCTGCACGATGCTTGCGGCTGGTGCGAGTACTGCCGCACCGGATGGGACACCCTTTGTCTCGCCCAACGCAACAGCGGCTACGCCGTCAACGGCAGTTTTGCCGAGTATGTGATCGGATGTGCCGCCTATGTCGGGCGGCTGCCCAACAATCCCGACTTCGCAGCTACGGCGCCGATTCTCTGTGCCGGCGTCACCACGTACAAGGGGATCAAGGAAACCGAAGCCAAACCTGGCGAGTGGATCGTCATCTCCGGCGTCGGCGGACTGGGGCAGCTCGGCATTGAATATGCCAAGGCCATGGGCTTGCACGTGGCTGCAGTCGATGTGACGGAGTCCAAGCTGGCGCTTGCACGTGCGTCGGGCGCCGACCTGGCGGTGAACGCGAAGTCGCCGGAGGCAGTGGAGCAGATCGTCAAACAAACCAGCGGGGGCGCGCATGGCGTGCTGGTAACGGCCCCGTCGCCAGCGGCTTTTGGCCAAGCGATCCACATGGTGCGGCGCAAGGGCACGGTCATACTCATCGGCCTGCCGCCGGCCGAATTCCTGACGCCCATTGTCCCGGTGGTCCTGGGTCGAATCACGATCCGCGGATCGATCGTGGGTGGCCGTCAAGATCTCGAGGAAGCCATCCAATTCGCCGCGGAAGGGAAGGTCCACTCCCACTATCACGAGATGAAGCTCGATGACATCAACCAGGTGTTCAGCGAGATGAAGGCCGGCACGCTGGATGGACGGATGGTCATTACTTCATTTTGAGGGTGGCTTCGCGTGCCGACCCTCCAAGCATCGGCGTCCGAACGTTTGGCCGGCCGCTGACGGTGGAGGTATTTCAAGAGGCAGATCCAAATGATTTGAGACGGCTCCAAGTAGACTTCTCGACCCAAAGCAACGTAAAGACCCCGGTCGACGTTCTTGAATGTATCGGGGTCGCATTCACCCCCCGAGAAGCATATGCCGACGGTAGATTCCGTTCCCAACTCAGCCTCGCGAGTAGCCTGAAATTGTCAAGGGCGAGGCAAAAATAGAGACCGGGGCAGAGAGACATTAGACCAGTCCTTCAGGACGCTTTGATATTGGAGGATTTGCGGGGCGACTGGAGCGTGGGCTTACGACCCGGCCTTGCAAATCGGCGCTCTTTTGTTGCCGGTTAATTACGAGCGCGGCTTCGCCGGATGCTGCTGCTTGCTGCTCGCGTTGTACCGTTTCTGCATCGGCCTGATGTGGCACATGGTCCCTGGCCACTGTCGGAATCTGCCGAATCTCGGCAGAAAAATGCCGATATTCGTCACTTGCCGACTTGTTGCGGTAGCCACTCATTTCATCCGCACTTGTAGTCGCGCGGTTGGCGAATTGCACTGAGAACGGGGTCCGAAACGAGACTTGATTATGAGAAATTCGATACTTTTCGCGCTTGGTGTCGTGCTGATTCAGGTCGCCGCAACAGCCCAAACCACGGATGATGCCTCGGCGCCCCAAAACGCACAGAGCGGGAATCCCACCGGTGTAGTCGGAGCGGTTGCGGAGGGGTCCGAATATGTGCCGTTGACCGCCGGCGAACGGTTCCGAATGTATCTCCGCCGCACTTATGGACTTGCAACCATGTTCGAGTCGGCTACCGGAGCTGGAATCCGCCAGTGGGAGGATACGCCCAAAGAGTGGAAGGAAGGTGCTGAGGGTTACGGCGACCGCGTCGGAAGTTCTTATGCGACACATATTGTCCGAGGAACGCTCGAATTCGGAGCTTCGGCTGTGCTGCGCGAGGATGATCGCTATGTCCCTTCCCGTGAAACAGGGTTTTGGAAACGCTCCAAGCATGCGATTGCAAACACCTTTATGGCGAGGAACGATGCCGGCTATGAGCATTTTGCATATTCCCGCTTCGGCAGCGCGGCGGGGGCTGCGTTTATATCGCGCCTCTGGCAACCGCACAGCACAGACAGCGCGGGGGACGGCGCATGCCAGTTCGGGATCATCATTGGCGCCGACGTGGGACGCAGTCTGTTTCATGAATTCTGGCCGGATATGAAACGCCATCTATTTAAGAGAAAACAGTAGGTGACTTGCGGCTGAACTTCATTTCCGCTGGTAATGGAACCCAGACTGCTCACCAGGTGAGCATGGAACCCGAATAGCAGCAGGGAGAGAGAACATGATCCAGAGATTTGCTAGCTTCAAACAGATCGGTCGCGCGCTCGCGTGTCTCCTGCCGTTGATTTGTGCCAGCAGGAGTCTTATGGCCGAAAACCATGACGTACAAACTTCGGCCTCGGGCGTTTTGTTCCACGTCACACACATCCTGGGTTTCGAAGGCACGTCAAACAACGCTAACGGGGACCTCTCAATTCAAGGAAGTGCCCTGCGATTTCAGAAAAGCGAAGGGGCTGGCGTGCAAATAAACATAGGGGCCATCCAGGACGTTTTTGTCGGACAATCAAACAAGCAGGTGGGCGGCACATCGATGGCAGTGGGAAGAACGGCAGCGCCGTTCGGTGGGGGGCGAGTGGTCAGCTTGTTCTCGCACAAAAAGTACGACACTTTAACGGTGGAGTATGTCGATCCTAATGGGGGATTTCACGGAGCTATCTTCCAGCTCAACAAGGGCCAAGGGCAAGCTCTCAAGAACCAGCTGGTGGCCAATGGGGCGCACGCTTCTAACACAGAAGACAAAGCGGCGAACCAAAGCACTCCGGAGAACAAAAAATGAAACCAAATAGGCTCATGATTGTGGCATGGTTTGCCGCGGTCCCGCTGATGCTCGCTGCTTCTTCGCCGCGGCCAGCGGCCCAGGTTTGGAACGTGCAGGTCGACAAAATAGATCCAGGGGATGTCAACATTGAACCCGCCTTCCGAGTTGCGATCTACGAGAACTTGCTGGAGGAGCTAGCCAAGACGAAGCAGTTCAAGCAAGTGTTCCGCAGCGGTGATCGTATCGCCAGCGGCCCCGGCCTCCTGATTCTGAAAACAACGGTGCAGAAGTATACGCCGGGCAGTGAGACTCGGCGCGCCATCACTACCGTCAGCGGCGCTACTAAGCTGAACGTCCGCAGCCAACTCTGCACACCAGAAGGACAGGTGGTTCTGGAACGTGTGATCGATGGTAATGTGCGTTTTTTTGGAGGCAATCTTCGAGCGACCCATAACCTCGCGCACAATGTGGCCGAGGCTCTCAAGAAGGTAGATTTGCCCTCGGCCCCGCTTTCGGTCCGCGAACAGAAGTAGGCAAGCAAACTGCCATCATCTGGAGGATATGGTTTTCCATTGGCGCTCACAGTGTGAAGCTGACTGGCCGGACCGCCTGCGACGTGAGGACCTCGTCTGCCTTCGCCAAAAGAAATGTCCAGGTCCCGATACCGAATAGCCGCCGCGCAAGGCCGTCTCCATGCCCTTCGGGTGCCGATGCTCCTCGGATGCCCCGTTTGAACGCACTTCGAGTAATCTCCTGCCAGCAACACGTTCATGCAACAGAAAGACTGGCCCCCTGTGGCTAAACAGGGCGCCGGTGTCTCGTCAGTACCACGAGCTTTACGACTGGGGAACGATCGAGAATCACAAGTTCAACTCAAAGCAAGTGGCCCTATGAAACAGGAACTGTCGACCTTCTCAACGCTGAGGAAGCCAACTTGGCGGACGTCCTGTGCTGGAGAAGCGGCGAAGGTTCGTCCCGCCGCTAATGAGCTTGTTCTAGAATTTGGCGAGAGAAATGCAACGACATGAGTGCGAAAACATTGAGGGAACGGACCGGAAGCAAGGGCCACAGGCCGTGAATTAGAAATCGCGGTTCAAAATAGATAATGGCACCCTTTTGCTTCGGTCGTTCCGCTGTCGATTGAAGCACGGACATGCCAACACTATCTATTGTTGTTCCCTTTTTTAACGAAGAAAGCAATGTCAACGAACTCTACAGCAGGTTGCACACGATCTTGGACGGTACGGGCTGGGCCTACCAGTTCGTATTTGTAGATGACGGAAGCACAGATCGCACCTACCGCCTGCTGAGAGAACTTGCGGCCATCGATTCTGCGTTGACGGTTGTCAGGTTGCGGCGAAACTTCGGACAGACCGCCGCATTGGCCGCCGGATTTGCGCATAATACCGGCGAATATGTCATCGCCATGGATGGAGATCTTCAACACGACCCCGCCGACATCCCTGTCTTCCTGGACAAGCTGACCGAGGGCTATGACATCGTGAGCGGTTGGCGCAACCACCGTGTTGACAATCTGTGGTTGCGGAGGATCCCCTCTCGCTGCGCCAATTGGCTCATGGCCAAACTCAGCGGAGTGAATATTCACGATTTCGGAACAACCTTCAAAGCCTACCGGCGTGAAACCCTCCGTCAATTACCGCTGTATGGAGAAATGCACCGCTTCATTCCGGCTTTGGCTTCTGCGTATGGAGCGACAATCTGTGAAGTTCCCATTCACAACGTGAATCGGAAGAGTGGTGAATCGCACTACGGCCTCTCTCGCACTTTTCGGGTGCTATTCGATCTGATCACCATTCGATTTCTTCTGCGGTACATGGCTCGGCCGCTGCATTTCTTTGGGCGCCTCGGCCTGTTAAACATGACTGCGGGATCTGCAATCGCGCTGTGGCTACTGACCTGGAAGGTTGTTTACAGAACCAGCATCGTGCCTCAACATGGAGTGCTGCTGGTCTTGGCCGCACTTCTGGTCTTCGTAGGACTTCAACTCCTGGCGTTAGGGCTGATAGGCGAACTGATGGTGTGGCAGTACTTCAACCCGTCTGCGCGGGCGCCTTATTCGGTAGCCGAAGCGGTTGACATCCGCGCAGTTGAACCAAGGCGGCTAGGCATCTGTGCTGACTGAAATCCACGATCGTTCCTCGACCTGGCGCCTGGATGCGGCGATTGCGATCGTGCTCATCCTTTTGGCATTTGTTGTGCGTTTTGACCGCATCGGGTTTAACAGCTTGTCGGAGGATGAGACGGCAAAGTGGACGGCCGTCCAGCAATATCGTCAGGGCCATTTCGTGGATGTGAACAGCGAGCACCCCATGATGCTGAAAGTAACCGCGTGGGCCAGTCTGGCGGCCGGCGAGCGCTGGAACCGGTTAGCCTCCTCCCAGGGCTGGCCCACCATGAATCCCGAAGGCTGGATTCGTTTTCCTAACGTCCTCTTCGGCGCGGCCACGGCCGCCGTTCTTTTCTTGCTTTGCCGTCGAATGATGGAGCTTCCAGGTTCGTTTGCCGCGGGATTCTTCTGGGCAGTGGCTCCGCTAGCGGTTGCCTTGAACCGCGTCGCCAAGGAAGAGACGCCGGTAACTTTCTTCAGCCTGCTAGCTTGCTATTTCTACTGCGTGGCAAAACAGGCCGACACGAACACAAGCACACGCCGATGGTACGACCTGAGCGCAATTGTGTTTGGATTGGCTTTTGCCACGCAGTATATCGTTCAGCTTTTTGGGCTCAACCAACTCGCCTGGCATCTTGCGGGCCGGAACGGACTCGACCGGAAGCCATTGGGCTCCGGCGAAAAACGATTCTTCCTGGTGATGTTGCTCACCTTCGTGTTGGTCAATCCGGTTATTCTTTCGCCCAGTAATTTCAGCTCCGTTCTGCATTGGCTGCATCGCGATAGCGTGCATCACATGGGCTATGACTTCGCTGGCACGCTCTATCCGAATGTGGCGGGTCAGATCCTTTCTGGAATGCCCTGGTACTTCTATGGCTGGCTGCTGCTAGTGAAGTCGCCCATTCCAATCGTGCTAGCGATCGCTGTGGGGAGCATCTTCCTCCTGCGGGACCGCGACACTCTTATCTCCTGCTTCTTTATCGCTCTCGGTCTGCTGCAACTGATTGCGCTCTCCGTCTGCGGAGCAAAGTGGATGCGCTATTCGCTTTGGTTCCTGCCTTTTTTATACATGGCCGCCGGCTACGCCGTTCAAGAGACCTGGAAGTGGATGCGGGACAAGCGTGTGCCACTGCTTGCGATTGCGATGGCAGCCGGTATTGTATTTGCGTGGCCGCTACTCGAATTACGCGCTTGGGCGCCCTATTATTCGTTTTACTTGAATTCAATCGGCGGCGGCGCAGGAAATATCGCCCGCTACTTCGCGCCGGATGAGGTGTCGGAATTCGACACCCGTGAAGTCGCCAAGCTGGTTTGCCCAATTGCTCCTGCGGGTCTGAGGCTGGCAACGGCGAGACCCATGAGTATGACCTACTACGTCGAGCTTTGTGGGCGCTCGAATATTCAGATCGTGCCCCTTTATGACCCCGACTTCGTGCCTCAGGGCGGAGATCTAATCGTCCTTGAGCCATCCCGGCGCTTCGTGGAGACACAACGGTTTTTCAACCTGCTCCAACAATCCGGCATGTCTCACCGACAAGTCCAGGTTGGGCCGGTCGTGGCGAGCGCGATTTATGTCTTTCAGCCTGCGCTAATAGGCGGCCAGCAAGAAATTACCGGCTGCCAGCCGCGATATCAGGGGCATTCTGTGATAGAAGCGCTGAGAAACCAACTAGCGCGAGTAGGCACGGCGTTGGTTCGTGGCAGTATCCCGTGAGAAGGACGAAGCAAAGGAATCAATATGCACAGCCTTCGTACATCGCCGGTCTTCCTGATCATGGCTGTCCTGATCCTGGCTGCCCTTCCGATGTCGGCTCAAGCGCCTTCCAGCGTCCGCGGCACAGCCCGTATCACCGCAGCGAACGGGGAAATGGATGCGGTCCCGGGCATAGAGGTTTCGCTAGTTCGCGATAAAACGCCCGACCAAAAGCGAACGGCGGTCACCGACGATGCCGGTCTATTCGTATTCTCCGCCTTGCCCCCTGGCCATTACCAGCTTACGATCGCCGACTCTCAATTCGAGGAGGAGACTTATACCGTTGACCTTGCCGCCGGCCAAATCGTGGAGCACAACTTTGAGCTTCGCATCCGGCATATCGAGCTAAGGATTGAGGTGAAGGCTGAAGCGCCAGGCACGGTTGACAGGACCACTTCCAGCACGGCAGCGCCACCCATTTCGCAAAGCACGCTGCAGTCTGCGCCTTTGGTCAATGATCGCTTTCAGGATGCTCTGCCTCTAATTCCTGGTGTGGTCCGTGGGCCTGACGGATTGATCGATATCAAAGGCGGGCGTCCCGACCAAAGCAGCACGTTAGTGAATTCTGTCAGTGCGGCGGACCCGGTCACCGGGCAGGAAGCCATCAACCTTCCACTGGATGCGGTTGAATCCGTGACAGTCCTTCCCAGTCCGTTCTCCGCGGAGTATGGCAGCTTCTCCAGCGGGGTAACGGAAGTCGAAACACGCAGCGGCACCGATCATTGGAAGTACTTGTTCACCAACTTTATGCCGCGGCCTCGCTGGCGTAACGACACATTCATGGGCTTAGATTCAGCCACGCCACGGCTCACCATCGCGGGCCCTTTGAGGAAGAATCGGCTTTATTTGTTTCAGTCCTTTGATTATCGGTTCGAACGCACGGCAGTGAATTCTCAACCAGCCTTGCAGCGCGATAAGAGCTTTGAGACCTTCAGCGCATCGACAAAGTTGGATTGGAATGTCTCAGAAACAAATCATTTCTCGAGCAACTTTCTCTGGTATCCGGAAAACGTTCGATACGCGCTGTTGAACACGTTTTTGCCGGAACAAAGCAATCCGGACTTTCGGCGCAGGGGTTATCTAATTTCCTTAAGCGACCGGGCCATCCTTGGAAATAGCGCCATCGAGAGCGCATTTTCGATCAAACGCTACGATGTTCATGTTTTCCCCTCCTCCGGAGAGTTAGGCGAGCTCGTTTATTACCCGCAGCAAGATTCCGGTGATTGGTTCGACCGCCAAGACCGGCACAGCTGGCTCGAGCAGTGGTCCGAAACTTACCGCGTTGGCCAACTCAAAGCGTACGGCGATCACTCTCTGGCCATCGGCTCTTCCGTCATTCATCAGAGTTTTGCTGGACAAGTGACCAATGATCCGGTGATTGTGGAACGCGAAGATCGGACCATTAGCCAGATGATTAGCTTTTCCGGTCCGGCTCGGCTAAACGCCGGCGGTGACCTGTTATCCCTGTTCGCGCAAGACCACTGGACCCCTTGGCAGCGATTGTCGTTCGATATGGGAGTGCGCTTGGATCATGACAGCCTCTCTCATGACGCGATTAACCCAGCCCCCAGGATTGGCTTCGTTCTCGCGCCGACGAAGGACAACAAAACCGTTGTGAGAGGCGGGATGGGAATCTTTTACGACAAGATCCCCCTCGACGTAGCGACCTTCTTACAATATCCGGCTGAGACCGTGACGCAATTTGCCGCTGATGGCATCACGCCGCTGGGCGTTCCCCTACTCTTTAGTCATCTTCTTATGGCCCCGTTTTTCCGAGAACCTTACAGTCTTGCCTGGGACCTCCAGCTCGATCACCAGCTTAGCCCCCATCTGATGGTCCGGCTCGGATACGGCGAGCGCCACACGAAGCACGAATTCGTTCTGGATCCCGTCACGGAGCTAACCGAGCAGGCGGGTCTCGAACTCCAGAATACAGGGAGCCAATCCTACCGCGACGTTGAAACGACCTTGCGCTGGCAGGCCACGGAGCGAACCCATTTTTTTGCCAGCTTTGTCCATTCCGATGCGCGGGGAGACCTCAACACTTTTGAACAATATTTCGGGGATTTCCCGAATCCCATCATCCGGCCAAACCAATACCAGCCCCTCCCTTACGACGCCCCGAATCGCTTTCTTGCATGGGGCTCGATTGGCTTGCCATCAAAATTTGAACTCTGGCCCGTTTGGGATGTGCACACCGGATTCCCCTACTCGCTCGTGGATAACGATCTCAACTTTGTAGGCCCTCGTGACAGCGAGCGCTTTCCTGTATTCGCCTCCCTGGATGTTCAGCTCGTTCGACCTCTCCGAATCTCCTTATTTGGCCGCAAACACACCGCGCGCATTGGTCTCAAAGTATTCAATGTAACGAATCACTTCAATCCAAGAGATGTGCAGAACAATGTCGCCTCACCGTACTTGGGTCAGTTCTATAACAGTGTAGGAACCCAGTTTCGCGGTAAGCTCGAATTCGACTTTTGAGGCAAACACATCGCCAGATGCCCCAAAGGTTTTGGACGCCGGCACGCCATTGCTGTAGCAACTACTGCCCCGGCTTCGCCGAGAAAATCACTGCGCTATAGTGCTCGATTCGGCGCAGCGTGAATTCGCTGACGCTCCCATGCAGAGAGAGGCCAGCGATTTGAGGCTGCGCCGCGTCCGGCGAAAGGACCTTCAGCTCCCAACGGCTCAGGTCCTGGACCAGCCCGCTCAGCTCCAACCGGACTTTCACGTCCTCTGCCGGCGCCTGGTGATTGTAATTGAGCAAGTGGAGAATCAAAGTCCGACCGTCGGGTTTACGAGTCAACTGGCCCAGCACGAAACCACGCGGCTCCAGGCTGAGGCGAGGCCCTCCGGCCGCAGCCTCGGCGCGCGCCGCAATCCCCGGCTCCGACTTTCCGGCCCTGATGATGATGCCGCCGCCGGCGGTGAACGTATCCAACCGCGCCTTTTGCTCGGCGCTGAGCTTGGGCAGGTCAGCCGGCATCACCAGCACCTTGAACCGGTCCAAGGGGAACCCCTTGTCCAGGTGAGCGAGCACTTTGGTTTCGAAGAAGACGCTCTGCTTGAGGAATTCGTCGGCTAGCGGGTTCGACGGCTCTGCGGAGAGCAAGGCGATCCGCGCCGCCGGACCCGTCTGGTGATACAGCTCACGATGCTCGACCAGGAAATGGTTGTATTGAGCGATGGCCGTCCAGGCCCCCTGGGCCTGCGGCTCGCCATGGATCAGCGCGGAGAGGAATCGACCCTCGATGTTGCGCGAGGTGGCCGCGCCGAACGTATAGGCCTCGGCGATGGAAAGCTTCTGCTCGGCCGGGCTGGGGATGCAGCGCTCGCGCGGGCCGCAGTGATAAAGGTCGTTCTCATACTTCAGGGGCTGCCACAGCTGCTTCTCGCAGCTCAGGAACTTGATCTTGCGCGCGTTGTCCACCTGCCAATGGCCGTCCCACACCCCCGGAGTGTCCTTGCCGTCCTCCTCCCAGATCACCTCGTTGGTGTCGTTCATCCCAAACCGGCCCGGCGGAATATGGATATTGGCCTCAACCATGACCTTGGACCGGCCGGTTTCCCGCGCCTTCCGCTCCGCCATCCGTTGGGTGTCATCGAGCAACTGGGCTAGTCCGTCGTTGTAACCGATCATGTTGTCCCACATGATCGCGTCCACTCCCGCGTCCACCGCCAGCTCCGCCTTCTTCAAGAGATAAGCCCGCCAGCCAGGCTCGCGCGCGTCGGCCAGCCGGCGTTCCCAGGAGATGTGCAGCTGGGTTATGGTCGGGCCGGCGTAGAACAAGGGGATGCCGTACATCGATAAGCCGTATTTCTTCGTTTCCGGGTCGTCGCGGAAGGCGCTCTTTTCGAACATGTTGGAAGCCGACAGGTAAGCCGAGACATGGATGCCGTTCTCATGGCAGCGGGCGATTACCTTTTTCAGGTGCTCCCGGTTCTCGTCTTCGTCCTTAAGCGACCAGCCGCTGCTCCAGGTGACCCAGATCCAGTTGAACTCCGCCCGCTTGAGCAAGCCGAGCATTTGCTCGAAATCGCGGTCATAGATGTGAGTCAGCACATCCTTTTCTTCGGCGCTGAACTTGTTGCCCCACCAGGTTCGCTCGGCCTTCCAGCTCTCGATCTGTCCGCCGTCCAACCGGATGAAACGAAAATTCCCCTGCTCCGCCCACGGGGACACGTCCTCCGGCTGGGCGCGATACAGTGTCGGCGCCGATTGAAAAGGCCCGGCGGAGCAGAGCAGCAGGGATGCGGCGGCCCAACCAATCAGTCCAATGCTTCTTACGACTCGGGCACGCTGCATGGTTCGCTCTCTACGAAATCACCAAGACTACCACGCCGCACGAAGCGAGGATCTCGTAAGGGCCGATGCGGCTCCCAGGCTTGCAATGGGCTGCTACCGGGCCGTCTCGCACACTGAAGAACAGTCCTCTAAGGTTGTACGCTTCCGTTGATTGTTTCGTGAGTTCGTGAGGCACTAGGTTCGTTGGCTGCTGATGGCGACAAGCCGTCGATGTGATATTCGAGATACTCGATCTTCAGAGTACTCGGGCCGGCAATCAAAATGTCAGATTCGGATTCGACCGAGGAGGGAAGCCAGAATTGGCCGTGCTTATCATAGTTCCGGATAAAATGCACTCTTCTCGTCCAAAAAGATGGACTCTTCGCGGGGCTTCCCATCATGCGGACAATGGCGAACTCTTCGTCGTCCACCCAGATTCGTCCTCGCATCAAGTACTTCTTCGGCGCCCTCGGAATTACCTCCAGGACATAACAAGAGTGATCGTCGACGTTCTCAGTGCCAATCAGCCGGAACTGATAATTCTGAGGCGTGACCAAAGTCTGATCCCGGTTCTCATCGCGGCTGGCCTCAATCTCCGCCTCAATCAACTTGTCGATTACCCTATGCTGCACGAGCGGCGATCCAGTGGCGGAAACAATCTTGAGATCTTTCCCCCCTCGGTTCGTGTATGACTCTTGGACGGTAGCCTCAGCTCTTTTCGAGAAATGCCGATTCTCGGCGACGTAAAGGCGCTGGGACGTGTATTGCTGAAGCGCAGCAGCCCTGGTTTGGTTCATGTCCAGCATGCGATTTACAACCTGCTCGGCGCTGGGGCTCTTGTCCCAAAGCTCGGCTGCTCTCAGGTAACCCGGCGCGAAGAATACGACGAGGGCTGGAATAAAACCGAGTTGACGCGTTGCCGAACGCAAAATGCGGACGACTGCTCTGGAGCTGTTCAGTTTCATCAAAAGTTGCAAAAACATGACGTCCTCAATCGTACCCGAGCGCAGTGCCTCGGATTCCCGGCCTGCGGTCTCCGGAAAGTGAAACTTCTTTAGCAAAGGCATCTCAATGCGGGCAACGTGCAATCTGGGTGCCGCGACGGGTCTGGGCACATGGCCTCCGGTCCAGGCGCAAGCCGCGGTTTCGAATGCCGCTCAGCAGCAGACTTTGGACGAGTAGCCGGTTCTGCCGGCCACATATTAGGCCGAACAGCGGCAATTGCCGAAGACATCTGCCGATCTTGGCATATCGTTCGCCGCCAAATCGTTCTCTCCATACCTTCTCGATTTCGGAAGGTCGCTTGCCTTAGCAGATGCAAACAGTGTTGGGCTACCGGTTGGTCCGGCATTGTGTGATGGTAGCGAACGCCAAGGAGAACAAAGCAATGCCAAAGCTTGCAGTCCAAAAAGTCCATTCAGACGAAATGCAATCCCACCCAGTCCTCGAACAGTTGAGAGCGCTTACGGATCGAATCCGCCAACGCGCGTACGAAATCTTCCAGGGTCGCGCTGGTACGGAGGGATCAGATCTAGACGACTGGCTTAATGCCGAGAATGACCTACTCATCATTCCGGGATCAGACCTCATCGAAACCGACGGCAGGTATGAATTGGAAATTGCGCTGCCCGGATTCGACGCTAAGGACGTCGAGATAACGGCTTTCCCTGATGCCTTGATAGTACGAGCGAAGAACATCCAAGAGCAGCAGCAGACGGAAGGCAACGTCCAATTGTCAGGGTTCGCGGAGAAACGTCTCTTTCGACGGTTCGAATTAGCAACGCCAATTGATGTGGATAATGTCAGTGCGAATCTAGACAGAGGTCTTCTCAGGCTAACGGCCCCGAAAGCACGAGAAGCTCCTCCCAAGTCTGCAGCAATAGCTGCATAAGAGGTCCATTTCTGAGCATCAAAGTGCGCGAGCCGCTTTGCGGAAAAGGTGCTCGGCGATGCCGAACTGAGGAAGTTGAAAACTTCGGGGCCGAGCCTCCCTCAACCCCTGCTCGTTATTGTTGATCAACACGGATTCGAGCATGCAAATCGCTTGCGCCTAAGGAGACCGCGCAGTTCGGTAAACTGATCGGCTCTAGACCGCCCAATCACACCAGTGTCGTGTTTTGAGGTGTGCCGGCCCAGTTGCTCCAAAGCCGCGATCCGCTTATAGCCGTCGATAACCACGTAACGGTCCGCCTGGCCGTCGGCCACAACCACGATGGGTGTTTGCTGCCGCTGTCGGCCAGCAATGCTAACAACCGTCGCTGCCGCGCTGGATGGCGCACTCGCAAGTGCTCCCAACGCCGGTCGAGCTGGTGAAACTCCAGTCGCAGCAGACAGGCTGAATGTACGCGAGGATCAACGCGGTGATCAATATGCCGCTCCCGTTCGATCCCTCGAATTCCTGGTTTTCAGACCGGGCCAAAACCGGACCAACGTCGCGCCCCCGAAATGTTCTTAGCCTTGGAATGGGTGGCTGAAATCTCGCGGACGCACCGGACCCGTTCGCCTTCATTCGACACGCTCCGGGCCTTTCTTGCGAGCCTGTTCCTTGGCGGCAAGGCGGAAGCGCTATAGCGGTTGGATTCCGACAGGCAAGCTGCGTCAGCCGTGCTAATCTGGTAATCTATTTCGGAATTTTGCCGCGCATGTTCGTAAACCTCTACGTTTAACTTGTTGTCCGTAAGCCGCGCCCGATGAATTTCTGATGGCAAGAGCTCAAAACTTAGGCCGGAAACAGAAACCGCCTGCTGTTGTAATCACAAAACCGCCGCTGTCAGTCAGTATTGGCCACCTTCTCGATCGCCGGGCAAAGCTCTTCGTGCTCGCCCTTCTGGCGCTTGGTACTTTACGAATCGCCTCCACGTACACCGTTTTTACTCATACCATCGACGAACCGGTGCACATCGCCTGCGGCATGGAATGGCTGTCGAAAGGGGTTTATCACTACGAGACGCAGCACCCGCCGCTGACACGCATCATGGTGGCTTTGGGTCCGTACCTGCTCGGCGTCAGAACGATCGGACAGAAGGATATGCTCTTTGAAGGCCCCCTGCTTCTCTACTCGGGCGGCCAGTACGATCTTCGCCTGGCGTTGTCGCGCGCCGGCAATCTTCCCTTCTTTTGGCTCGCGTGTTGGATGGTTTATTTGTGGGGATCGCGCCTGTTGGGAACCGCCGGCGGCGTGGTGAGCGTTTTGATGTTCACGATGATTCCCACCGTTTTGGCGCACGCTGGACTTGCCACTACCGACATGGGGGTTACGGCTGGCTTCGCCGCAGCCACGTACGCCTCGGTTCGCCTGGTGGAGCAACCGGGCCTGCGTACTGCGATATGGTTAGGACTCGCGCTTGGGGTGATGGTGCTCACCAAGTTTTCGGCCCTGCCGTACTACGCGTTGGCGGCGGTGGCGGTCATCGCCTGGTGGCTGTACTCGGCTCGGCCGGCGGCGCAGCGTTTTGGATCGCGCGTGCTGGCCTGTTTACCTTGGCTCGGGCTTTCGGCGCTGCTGGGGTTTTTGATCATTTGGTCCGGGTACCGTTTCTCGTTCGGCCGGGACCCCTGGTTTCCATTTCCAGTGCCTTTTCCGGAACTCTATTCCGGGATTCGTGAAGTGATGGACCACAATGCCAACGGACACCTGTCTTATTTGCTCGGCGAGATGCGCGTTGATGGGTGGTGGGCGTACTTTCCGATTCTAATTGCAGTCAAATTGCCGCTCGCATTCCTCGCATTGGCGGCGTTCGGCTTGTGGCGCGGCGCCGCGGCGCGACCTGAGCCGGCCGCAGGCGCCGCCGCTCCCTGGCCGTTCGCTATGGCTTGGTTGATTCCTGCCGCGATCCTTGCGGTCGCCTTACCTGCCCGAATCAACATAGGCCTCCGGCACATCCTGCCGGCCTTTCCGTTTTTCGCGATCCTCGCGGCGGCCGGCGCGCTATGGCTCTTACGCCAAGGCGACCACAGCCGGTACATGCGCTGGACCGTAGCCACTTTAGCCGCGTGGCTGTGCATCGGTTCGCTCATCGCTCATCCCGATTACCTGGCCTACTTCAACGCCATCGCCGGCAGTGAGCCGGAGAAGATCGTAGTCGATTCCGACCTCGACTGGGGGCAAGACGTCAAACGCCTGGGCGAACGTCTCCGGGAACTGAACGCGACATCGGTCACCTTCTCGCCGATCACGCTATACAACCTGGAAACGCACGGATTTCCTCCCTCTCAGTTGAGCTCCCCGAACGCGCCCGCACCCGGGTGGAACGCCGTCGAAGTCACCGAGTGGAAGCTGTATCGCATGAATCTGCCTATGGAGCTCAGAGCAAGTTCCCACGTGTGGCCCGATTTCATGAAACCGACCGAACGCGTGGGAAAGTCCATTTTGCTTTACTACATTCCTCCAGGACGGGCGAGATAGACGCCGCGCGGACGCGCAGATAATCGGGCTACTGGCAGCGGAGTGTCGACAACTGCCCCCGAGCGCTGGCGGCCAAGTTGGGGCTTCCCGCTTGAGTGTAGATCTTCTCAGCGCCAGCCCAAGCCTTGCAAATGTGACGGCGCACTACTCCGCAAGATAGGTTCAGTGTCCATTGGCCTTGGTTTTTCACTAGGGCGCAGCCTTGGGGGTCTAGTCCGCTGCGATAGAGACGGCCAAGCTGCTCGGTGAGCACCGGGTCCTTCGTGACGATTTCGCCTTCCAAAAGCGTGACAGCGGCATCCTCCGCGCGACCCGAGCGTAGGAGCACGTCACCCAATTGCAAATACGCGGGCACCGAGTAGGGCTCGAGATTCAACGCATATACCGCCTGATCGAGAGCGGGCTGCATTTCACCGAAACGCATTTCGACTGCTGAAATGAGGCGGTACAGATCGGCAAATGCGCTGGGCTGCACGGGTGGCTTGCCGGCGGCGCGCGCCTCCGCATTCTGCTGCGCAAGCTTTGCGTCGACAATTGCGCGAGCGCGCCCCAAAACTTCCCGAGCCCTCTGATAGGCCTGCCGGGCGGCCGGCGTCATTCCGTTGGAGTTGGAGGGCAGCAACGAATCGCCTTTGCTCAAATAGTATTGACCAGCCTGCTGATAGGGCAACACATCCGTTTCCAAAGCGGAAAGCGGTTCCAAAATAGCCAGACTCTTCTCGGACTCCGCGATGATGGTATCAATATCACCGCGCGATCGATATAACGTGGCCGCTAGTATGGCATGTCCTTTGTAGCTGGCGGGTGCCGCTGTAACCGTGGCGCGCGCCAAGCTAAGCTCGTCGTGCCAATCCGCGTTCCGCGCCCAGGTGCGAATCAGAAACAAAGCCGCCACCACATACAGCGCCACCGCGGGCGGCCGTGGAAGGGCGTAAAACGCGGCGATCACGCATACCATGAACCCGATGGCCGGTAGGTAAAGAAAGCGCTCGGCCATGATGGTGCCGATCGGAAAAACAAGATTCGCGGTCGGCAATATAGCCCCCGCGGCCAACCCCGCGGCGAAGAGGACCACCCGCTGTCGGCGAGCCAACACGATACACACTATCACGGCCGCTAGAACACTCCACGCAACCCAATCAGCAACGGAACCGTTTGCGAGTCGAATCTGATTATAGGAATAGTCGGAGGAAAGGGTTACCGGCCAAGCCAGCAAACCGAGATACCGCGCCAGCACCTTAAGCGCGGTCAGCCGCCCCGTCCAGAAGTCTGCTGCGATAAGAGGATTGTCGACGAAAGAAAATGTTTGGCCGGTAATTCCAGACATAACCGCCGAACGCGCGTACCACAGGATCAGAAGTGGTGGAATAACGACGGCGCACCCCAACGTCAACCCCCGTAGGTTCCGCCGCTCTGTCCACCAGATAAGTTCGTAGAGAACGATGAGTCCCAGAATCACAACTGCGCTTTCCTTCGAGAAAACGCCCAGAAATGTCGCCGCCATGAGCGCGACGAGCCACCACCAGCGTCGCGCTCCTTGTGCTTCGGTGCTCTTGAGATAGAAAAGCAGCCCGCTCAGCACGGCCATTCCGGCCATCAGGTCCACCCGCCCGGCGATGTTCGTCACGGATTCGGTAAGAATCGGATGGACAGCCCACAAGCCGGCAACGAATACCGGCGGCCAAAAGGCGGGAAAGAAGCGGCGCATGAGCGCGTAGACCAACAAGACGTTGCCAATATGCAGGAGTAAATTGACCCAGTGGTAGCCCTCTGGCCGTTCGCCGTTCCCGAGCACCGCATAGTTGAAAAGGTACGAGAGCGTCCCGAGAGGCCGGTAAAGCCCGCTCTCATAGGAGGGCCACCAGTACGTGTGCTGCAATATGAGCCCGACGTTCTCGGCACTCACCTCATGGACGCGCGGGTCTTCACGCAACAGACGCGCGCTGTCAAAAACCAATCCGGCGCTAAAGGAGTTCGAATACGCTACCAACGTCAACAGGCACAAGGCCGCGATTACGATATAGTGCCGGTGGCTAGAAGGCGTAGAGGGCTTTTTGGAAGTCGCCTTCATCTCGCTCGATTGTCTGTGGCCGAATCCTTTCGGAAATTTGTTGGCGCACACGCTGATCTAAGGGTTGGGAGCAAGCTTTTCCCTATTGGTAGGCCCGGCTGCAACTCTCATTCTATTCCAGTTTTCGCGCTTAAGCGGACCGAGTTCCACGTGAATTGCCTTGAGTGACTGCGAGCAGGACTGCAACAATTGGGATATCGCGGATTCATTTTCCAATCCGGTATAATCGGGACGATCATGCATCAGACTAGCCGAAACATTCTGTTTGCGTGTCTGATTGTAGTCGCATGGTCCTGCCAGCTTCATGCCGCTGAGCGTATCTTGGTGGAAGCCGACCCAACCTGGGACCCCCGCGGAGTCCCCGCGATAGACAAAACATTTGATGCCGCCGTTTCTGACCTGGAACATGGCTCTTTTGATCCCGCTGCAACGGAGCTGGCCTATGCAGAGGATAAATGGACGACGCTTTTGTTCAACGTGCCATCGCTAGCGCGCAGGCGCGCCATAACATACCGAAATCCTGCCGGTGACAACCTCCTCATGGAGTGGGATTTTCAGGAACCGCTTGCCGTAGGGAATGTCATTCTGCGAGACACCCCTTACTATTCAACATTCTCTATAAGGCTCACGGCAGGATCGTGGCAGACTCGCGAAGAGCTCAGCAACCTTCTAACTGCTCTCATTCGATCGGATGCGGCACCGATCAGGATTTCAAGTTTTCGGGTATTCGTTGCGCCTGACTATCCGAAGGTGACGCCTTTCGAGGCATTGCCGTCTCTGACGTTGTCGCAGCGAGCATTCATCCGGGATTTCTTCGTCTTAGGTCGAGAATCACAGGGTCAGCTGTTCATTCAAGTCAACGCCGGCAAGGTGTTCAGCGATGGGCTGGCGGGTCTACCGGCGTTTGTTCCCGAGCGTTTTCCGCCGCTTTCGGTTCTGGCTCGCTCCTGGGATGAACAGAAAATCCTCCAGGAAATCGGCAGGCCAACTGATCCTAGCGTCGGTGGAGATTTCTCGGATAAGCGAGATCTGATTCTGATCACCGAACTGGCGCGCCGTGGCCTCAGCCAAGCCGGCTTTATTAGGTTGCTCGTAGCAGGGCCCTCCAAGGGCCTTGAATCACGCGCATCCATGGTATTTACAGCTATGCACGATGCGGGAAAAGACTCGGACTTTGACCGGTATTTTCAGCCAATGCTGGCGGAGTATCAGCGCATTGGTCCCTCCGCGGACGGTGCCATGAGGGAATCGTTCAGAGCAGTGACGCGTCGGAACGCATGCGCGCCAGAATTTGAACAGTCCGCGTTGAGGCTTTTGCAAGCGGGAACTCTTCAGGACACGGCGTTGTACTATCTAGGAGGTTGCTCCAATTCAGAGGAAGTGAAAGGTAACCTCGAGTCTATACCGGTGCCCGATAAGTTTGTTCGGTTAAAAGAGTCGACGCTCGTGGCCATTCAAAACCGCTTGGTGAAATAGCAGATGGTTGTCGGGAAGCCATGAAGCAGAAGGCCTCGCTTATCGGTGCTCCTACGCTCCAAAGACATGGCACTCTCCTCAGCGATCAAGACTGAGCCTTTTCGGCTCCCCGCTCGAGGCTCTGCGAGGAGATATGGCCGGACGCGACGAAGCTAGCCGACCCGCTTGCTGCTCGCTCGCCGGGGCTTCGGCTTGCTCTTGCCCTTGCCATTGAGCTCCACGGCGGCGCGGATCATATTCTTCAGAGCGCGCTCATTCACCCTGTCGCCCTCGTAGAGATCGATCGCTCGCCATCTATTCCCTTCCAGGCCATTGTTGAAGAGCTTGTCCGGATCCGGAAGGCTTGCGCCCTGAGCAAAGGTCACTTTTACCTTATCCTTGTGAGCGTTGCCCACGCAGATGAGTCCGTCGTGAGACCAACACGGGCTGCCCATCCATTTCCATTCCTCGATTATCTCGGGGTCTGCCTCGTGTATCACTTCGCGCACTTTCGCCAGCGTCTTCCCGCGCCAGTCCCCAAGTTCCTTGATCCTCTGGTCGATTAATGCGGAGGCAGATTCCATCGGAAGCGACCTTTTCATGTAGAGCTCCAATTCTCTCGCCTATTTTAACTAGAGGATGGTCATCCTTCTTCTCATGCTTCAATGCTGCGGGGCGTTGGGCGGCCAACCGGGGGTCTCAACCGCGAACAGCCTTGCGTACTCGGCGTTCAATCGCTGCCAGCCTTCGAACTTCATGGCCTCGGGCCCCACGGCGCGGCCGATGGGTGTTCCGCTGAGAAGGTGATCCAGAACATCCAACGAAATGTGCCATCCGGCAGCACCCATTGAGATGTAGCGGCGATCGATGTTGTGCCATAGCGTGAGGCGCGTGCCGCTGCCCAGCGGCTCGAGCTCCCACCGGACATCGGCGCCACCCCAGTTGTACTCAAGCACTTTGGGAGCGTCGGCTCGCGCCACGGTTGTTTCGGTAACGTGCAGCGTGGGCGCTGCCACTGTGGTGAGCTTCACCCTGGCCCCAGCCGTACCCAGGCTCCCATCGGCGTCGAAGGGCGCCCACTCGCGCAGCTGCGCCGGCTCGGTTAGCGCCTGCCAGACTTTTTCCGGCGCGTGGCGCAGTTCTCGGACCAGGACCAGTGTCCACTTTTCTCCGTCCTTCCGCACTTCCGCGCCACTGGCGGGACCCGGCGTATACTGCTTGCGATCACTCATCTGGTTCTCCTTGTTTTCTTTTTCGTTGGTGTGGATTGGTCTTCTTTGGTGCGACCCAGGTAGAGACGGCGCTGTGCGTCCATCGCGGATTCTGCGAAACCGGCCTCTCGCGGCGCTCGCGGGTGCTTGGATCTCTCCAACCGGCTCTTGAGACGAGACCAGGAGGTCAATATCGCCCGGCGGTTCGGCTCCGCAATGGATTTCGAACAGAGATTCCACTCTTTTGATGTACTTCACGGGGCATATGCGTGTCAAGGTATATATGTGCCGCTGCGTGCTCCGGCCGCCTCAGCGTTACGCAGTTGGTCAAACGTCGTCGAAAAGTGCAATGTCTGTGCGCAGCGCGGCGAGCGTAAGGAAGAGCGCCTGCTCGCGCTCCTCGGAGAACGTATGCGAGCGAGGGCGCGGAGCCATAGAAGTTGAAGCTTCCGTCAGCCGAGCACTCTCGAAAACTTGTCGCTGACAGCGAAATTTTTGTTGATCTGATAAAAGCGGTCGGGTGACGGCGCAACCGGCCTTACCGCTGGGACTCGCCTCGGCCCCTACGATATCCTTGCACCGATCGGTGCGGGCGGAATGGGTTAGGAGTATCGGGCCCTAAAGCTGTCGTGGACGTGCAGCGCTGCTCGGTTCGAAACCAAGCAGGGATTCCGCGGTTAGAGGTGATTCCGTTTCCTTTCGATTGTGGGCCTGCAGCGCCAGAAGGTTTCCCGTTGAGCTGCCAGTTCGCATTTCGTTGCGGCCCTCTGCAATCGCAAGCAGCAGTTTTGACGTATCCGCATCATCCGGATAGAGAGCCCACCCAACCCCGAAACGGATCGTCTCGTTCTTGATCAACGGCGAAAAGATCCTTAATACCTGAGTGTGTAGTTTTTCAATCTTGGGGGTGAGAGTTTCTCGTTTCATTCCTGGAAGAATCAAGGCGAACGTGTCGGGTCCAATTCGGGCTACGTGATCGTACTCCCGGCAAGCAGTTTTGAGCAATTCCGCCGCCTCGCGTACCCCTCGGTCCCCATAAGTATTCGACGTCTCCGGCTGGAGCGAACTGAGGCCGGAGAACTCTGCGACAAAGACAGCCACGGATTGGTTTTGCCGCTGGGCGCGAGTCAATTCCAGGTCGAGTGCTTGCGTCATGGCGGGCAAAGTCGGCAAGCCCGTGATCAAATCGATGCTGGCGTGTTTTTGAAGCTCCTTAACTTTGAGTGCGTTCTCAATTGCAGTGCCAATCCTCGGCGCGACGCTGGTCAGTATCCGTAAGTGATCGGCATTGAAGGAATCCCGGTCCGGCTGGTAATAGGCTAGAACCGCGGCCAATCCCGCGCTTTGTTTGAGGGGAACAGCGAGGGCGGCTTTCAGTTGGTTTTCAACGTCGTCCCCGCATCCCCGCTCCACAGTCGGATTTCCGTTGACGATGGGTTGCTGGTTTTGCGCAACCCATCCAACCAGCCCCTCACCGGCACGCACTTCGGAACTGAGCATCGCTTTGTGCTTGCCTGCGGAATAGGCTACCACCAGCGTGGCGCCCTGCGGGACAAAGATCGCCATGGCGGCGTGAGGAATGAGCGGGCATAAGCCGCTTTCCACCCGTTCCAGAATTGTCTCGAGTTCCAGGGACGAACCGAGCCCCTCCGTCAGCCCGAGAAGCATCTGCTGCTCTTTGCCGGCGGCTGCGATGGTATTTACGAAATCACCTGCGCTCGGGGGAACACCCGCGAGTGCCCACAAATCGAGGCCGGCGTCGGGAGCGCTGCCTCGCTCGACCTTGACGTTCTTGGAGAGTGTCACACCTCCGTCATTGGTTGCTTTCGCCACCTGTTCGAGTTCGCGGTAGCGCCTGCCGAGCGCCTCAACCACCGTGGGGTCAAGCCCTTTGCCGGATTCAGCCTCAACCAGTGTCATCGCTTCGTCGAGCGGCACGGCCCGCCGGTATTCGCGATCCGAGGCGAGTGCGTCAAGATAGTCGACCGCGCTCAGGATTCGGGCGCCGATCGGAATGTCATGTCCCTTCAGGCCGAACGGATAGCCGGATCCATCCCATTTTTCGTGGTGCGCGCGAACGATGGGGGCAACCGGGTAAGGAAATTGAACCTGCTCTATGATCTCCGCCCCGACGATGGGATGGACCTTCATCTTCGCGAACTCCTGGGGCGTCAGCTTGCCGGGCTTCGAGAGAATGTATTCCGGAACGGCAAGCTTGCCGATGTCGTGCAGCAAGGCCGCCGCTTGGAGCGCGTCCAGCTCGTCTCCCTTGAGGCCGAGGTCCTGACCGATGCCAAGCGCGTATACTCGCACTCTTCGCAAGTGCCCACGTATGTTCAAGCTGTCCTTGGCCTCTACAGCCAGGGCCAGCCCTTCAATCGTCCGAAGATGGAGGGCGGCCATGTTTTCGGCGGTCTTTTCGCGGATCTCCAGGTTCGACTTCTGCACTCGATAATATCGGTAGAACAGGTAAATCGCCGGCAATACCAGGAGGACCGTCTGGAGAGAAACTCCGCCCGTGGCAGCCGCGTTCGCAGCGCTGGCGATCGCAGCCGACACCAGATAATAAGGCACCAGCCAGGAGTAGGATTCCTTCCAATACTGTCCGAGCCGCGCCTGTTTGTGCCCATGGCTCGCTAGCGCCAGAGGGAACGTGTTCGCAAAAAATAGCGCCAGGGAAGCCGCAAGAAGGCGAAGCGTGGGGCTCTGCACTGAATTTGGAATCAGCGACCGGTAGATAAAATCGGCGGAAGCGATAGCGCTCGCCGCGACACCAATGCCGAGCACTAAGTGCCACCGCCGGGAGCGCGTCTGCCGATTCAAGAGCCCCTGGACGAGGGCGGCGCCAGCCCCAACGATCACCGCCTCCGGCAGGCTCAATTCCAGGATACTGAGAAGGATTACCGGCACGCTCGCGGAGAGTGGCGGGCTATTGGCGCCCCAGATTCTGAGCTGAAGCAAACTGCACAGCAACGCCATGCAGCCATAGAGCAGAAACAGCTTAGGGTGCGGCCAGGACCAGACCGTGGCAGAGGAAATGAGCTGCATGAGGCCTAAAGAGGCCATTACAAGCGCAGCGCTCCCCGTGGTCCGGGACATATCTTATCAATCCATCGGCGATTCCCGTTAGGACTTTAGAATCTAAGGTTTTGCCTGAGATTGAGCTTTTGTCAGCGATGGCCCGGTCCACCCGCCCACGGCCTGATGGAATCGATCCGGCAGCTCAAATTGATCCTCCCGTCCGATCCGATAAGTCGCTCAAGTTGCGCATCGCGTCCTCTTCGCCGGCGGCCCTGAACCCCGCGCCGGATGGCCGAACTTCTCCGTCCGGGCAGTCAGCGCTGAAGCTGCGATGGGCATGCCGGCTACTCGCCCGAAACGCGCGCAACGGCCCGGCATCATTTGACGAAAGCAGATTGCTTCAGAATGAGCTTCGGAGGCGGTCGACACCGGTTGACATTAGGGCAGTAAACTAAGATGATCGTCGCCGTGAGAATCGGTCTATGAAACTAAAATGCATGGCCGCGTTTCTTCTAGGGGGTACGATCGCCTTTGCCCAGACCCCCTCCGGGCCGGTTTCGCCCCCACCGAGCGTCAAGCAACTCATGCTCGATCTCATCTATCCTTCGTCCAATGACATCCTCTTTGCGATCTACCGCGGCGGGCCCAAAGATGAGAGGGAGTGGGCGGGGGTGCGACGCAGCGCGCTGACCCTGGCCGAATCTGGAAACCTGTTGATGATGCGAGGTCGCGCGCGAGATCAGGCAGACTGGATGAAGGACGCAAGTTTGCTGGCGGATGCCGGAAACGCCGCGTACAAAGCCGCGCAGGCCAAAGACGGCAGCGCGCTTGCGGCACTGGCCGGGGCCGTGGACGCTTCCTGCACGACGTGTCACAAGCAGTACCGGCCGAACGTGTTTCCGAAGGACGGAGGGTCGAAATGAGTTATTCGCGCAGAAATTTTCTCAAGGCTGCCGGATCCGGCATCGTGCTCACCGCCGTGACTGGGGAAACGCTGGTAGCGGCCCCCGCGGCTCTTCCGGCCGTTCCAAGGCCATTTGCGAACGAAAAGGCTTCGTTCATCGTCAACGGCAAGACGTATGCCGCCGAATACGAAGCGCGCACTACTTTGTGGGAAGTGATTTCGATGAAACTCGGCCTGACAGGCACCAACCGGAGCTGCAATCGCGCCAGTTGCGGCGCCTGCAGCGTACTGGTGGATGGTACGCCGCTCTATTCCTGCCACACCTTGGCCACCGAAGCCGCGGGCAGGAAGATTCTCACCATTGAAGGAGTGGGTGACGAGAAAAATCTGCATCCGTTGCAGGCTATCGGCCATACGCGCGTGGCCGCCGATTGCGGCTTCTGCACCGCCGGATGGGTGGTGACCGCGAAAGGGCTCCTGGATAAGAATCCCAATCCGAATGAGGACCAGGTGAAGGCCGCTCTGGCCGGCCACATTTGCCGCTGCTCGGCATACCCGAACATCATCCGGACCGTGCTGGAGTCTGCGGCAGTATTGCGCGGGAACAAGGTTGAAATCAAACCCGAACCGGATTCCATCGTTCAGATCAAGATGCCGATGGTGCGCGACTACTCGACCACCGGTGGACACCTGCCGGGCGACGAAGTGATAGAGGGCTCGAGCAGGACCGTCACAAAGAAGTGGCAGGGATATCCACCTGAAAATCTCAAAGTATTAGGCAAGCCGCTGCCGCCGCTGCGTGAAGTTTCCATTCCAAGGTTCACCGGCAAAGCGCAGTACGCCAGCCGCGTGTGGTTCCCGGATCTGCTTTATACCAAGTTCCTCACCTCGCCACACCCACACGCCCGCCTGAAGGACATCGACACATCGGTCGCAGAGAAAATGCCGGGCGTTCATTTTATCCTCACGTACAAGAATGCGCCCAAGTTGCAGCGTCCCAACGTGGCCAGGGGCCGGGTATTACCCGAACCGCTGCCCCAGGAACTGAATCTGCAAGGGGAAGCCGTCGCCCTGGTGGTGGCCGAGACCGAGGATCTTGCCCAGGATGCCGCTGACGCCATCAAGGTGGAATACGAAGTTCTGCCCTTCGCTTCGACGCTGAAAGACAGCATGGCGCCGGACGCGCCCGATCTGGGCCGGGGAAAAGGCAATCTCGTCCGGCATGCCAATTCGCCCGAAGGATTTTCCGCACGCCACGTGGGCGGATCAGCGCGGTGATGTTGAAAAAGGTTTCGCCGAGGCGGATATCGTCAAGGAGTTCACCTACCGCTTCACCGGCGGGGTGTCGGTTCCCATGCAGCCAAGCGGCAGCGTAGCCAAATGGGACGGCGACCATTTGACGATGTGGGGCATGGGCCAGGGTATCTATCCGGTGCGCGCTACGCTGGCGGCGGCTCTGGGCATGGATCCTTCCAAAATCCGCTTGATCAACAAATGGAACGGTTCCACATTCGGCGCCGCGCGCATGGCCGCTGAGAGATTTTATCCGATGATCGCCCATTTGGCGAAGGTCACGGGCCGACCCGTGAAGGTTATGCTGCCGAAGGACCAGGAACTCGCGCAACTGCAGATTAAGCCGGAGACGATCACCAGGTTCCGGGTAGGAGCCAAGAAAGACGGACACATCGTCGCCATCGACCACGAAGTGTACGTGAGCGTGGGCGACCTGGATTTCGGCGTGCACGCCGACGGTCCCAGCAACGCCACCAATCAGATGGATTTATACACGTCGCAAGTTCCGCATTGGCGATCGACATGGTGCGCCTATCGGACCAACGCACCGCGTCCCGGGCCTTCCCGCAGCCATCTCCAGCAGGAAACCAAGTGGTCCTGGGAGAACATGATCGACGAGATGGCGGAGGTTGCCGGGATGGACCCGCTGCAGTATCGCTTGATGCACATCACGCGGCTCACACCGGGGGACACGCGTCATCCCTACCAATCGATGGCCACGGTGGAGGTGCTCGAGGAAGGATCGAAGGCCTTCGGATGGGAGAAGCGAAATCCCGTTGCGGGCGGTGCGCAGGGAAGATTCAAGCGCGGATTTGGCCTCGGCATGTCCCAGCATCATGGCGGGCTTATGGGTTACCACGAAGGAGAGGACGCGTTCGCTAAGCTGGCAGCGGCGCCCGGCGCCAACATCTTTAGCACTGAACTGGACCTGGCCGCCGATGGCAACGTGACCATGAAAATCGCGCTTCCCGACAGCGGCTCCAACGCAGCGTCGGCGCAAGCAGCTCTGGTTTCGGAGATGCTGGGTTTCACCACGCGCGACCACGTCCGCCTGGTTTGGGGTGATTCGGATATCGCGCCCTTGAGCGACGAGTGGTTCGGTGGCCGCACCATCACCTTGCAAGGTGCGGCGATTTGCAGCGCGGCCGACAAATTGAAAAAGGATCTACTCGCGCGCGCGGCGAACGTCCTTGAAACCGATGCGGGGAAGCTGCAAATCCGCGACGGCGTCATCTCTTCCACCGAAGATCCCAAGAAAAACACGACGTTCTCCGCGCTCGCCAAGGCCAACCACGGCCTCATCCGCCAAACGGGCCGTGGCGTCGCCGGTGGAGAAAGGACTGCGACCAACAAGGGCGTGGGCGCGTGTTTTGTAGAAGTGGAAGTGGACACTTGGACCGGCAACTGGCGCTTCCTTCGAGCCGTATACACACACGACACCGGACTCGTCATTAATCCGCTGGTGTCGGAAGCCGACATGGTGGGATCGCTCATGGAGAGCACCCAGGTGGCCACTGACCCGATTCCGTGGGACCGCGAATTTCCGGGCACCCGGCATTACAGCGTCGGCTACTTGTCCTATCGCCTTCCAACCATCATGGACATTCCCAAATCGACGCAAGTGTACATCGACAGTCTGGAGCCGCGTTGGTTCTATGGCGTAAAGAGCTTCAGCGAAACCAGCATCGGCGCCGTGCCGGGCGCTATTTCCAATGCCATCTACAACGCCTGCGGGGTGCGGATTCGGGAACATCCCATCACGCGGGATAAGATCATGGCTGGGTTGTCCGGTAAACGCGATTTGAGGCAGGGGCCAGGGAGGCGGGCATGAAGAACATTTCCATCTACCGCCCATCCACAGTCGACGAAGCGATCCAGATCCTGTCCCAGCACGGGACCAGCGCGTCGGTATACGCGGGGGGCACCGATCTGCTGATTCGTCTGAAGAACCGGCTCCAGCAGGCGCCTAGCTATCTGGTGGACATCAAGAGGATCGATCACCTCCGCTATATCCGGGAAGACGCGCAGGGAGGGGTCGAAATCGGCGCGGCCACCAAGCTGTCGGAACTGACCGAATCCAGCCTGTTGCGGGACAGGTATCCGATGCTGGTGGAGGCGATCGGGAAAATTTCGTCGCCGGAACTGCGCAACGCTTCCACACTCGGCGGCGACCTGTTGCAGGAGGTATGGTGCCAGTATCTGCGCGGCGGCTACTCGTGCTGGAGAAACGGCGGCTATCTATGCTACGGAGCAATCGGCGATAACAGCTACTATCACTCAGCGATGGGTGGGCGTTTGTGCTACGCCGTTTATCCTGGCGATGCCGCCACCGCCCTGATTCCCTTCGACGCCAGCGCGAAACTGGCGACACCTCAGGGAGTAAAGGAGCTGTCGATCGAACAACTGGTCCCGGGAGACATGCTGGTGGACGGCAGAATCCAGTCTCATGTCGTGCGCTTCAACGAGATTCTCACGTCGGTGGTCATCCCTCCGCCAAAGCCCGGCGTGCGGGCCTCGTTCGAGAAGCTCCGGCCTCGGGGAGTATGGGACTTCGCCATGGCCTCGCTGGCGATCAGTCTTCAGCTTCGCGACAAGACCATTAACGACTCTCGCGTGGTGTTTGGGGGCATCGCCGGCCGGCCGTTACGGGAAACGGCAGTGGAGACTTTCCTCAGGGGTAAGACTTTGAGCACGGCGTTGGGCGAGCAAGCGGTATCCGTGGCCCTCGCCAATGCCGCGCCCCTGAAGTACAACGGCACCAAGATCGAGATGGCGAAGGGACTCCTCGCCTCCGGCCTAGCAAGGTTGAACGCGTAGCCGGCATGCAAACCATCCAGGGCCTATTACTGGAGCCCGTCGGGTGTCTCGCGGAGTTTCCTTCCGCGCCGTTCCATGAAATCGCCGTTCGTTTGTTCGGCCGGAAAGGGAAAGCCAGCGAGTCCGGCAGCCGGTCCTATTGGCATCTGCTCAACCTGATGCAAGCGGCCGAAACTGGGCTGGACGGCGAGCGGAGAAAGGTCGTGGAGGCGCTGGAGGCGGAAGCCGTAGACGGCGCAAGCATCTATGAAGACGTCCTGCCTGTGCTTGCGGAGCTGAGGACCATGGGAATCCAAATTTTAGTCGCGTCATCGCTTTCACGCGCCGCTGCGATGACCTTCGTTGAACGCTGGTCTCTGGGCGGATTCTTCGACGGAGTATGGACGCGCGATGATGCAGGGGGTGTCAAGTCGGCGCCTCTTCTCGGCGCGCTCGGCGGTGCCTCTCTTCCACCGGGAACAGCGATGTTTCTCACAGACACCGTGGAGGGCATTAAGACCGCCCGCAGTGCCGGGGTGCACCCCATCCTGATGATGAACGATCCAGACGAGGCCCGGCGTCTGGCAACGCACAATCCGGCAGGAGGCGTCGTTTCCTTACACGAGATGCCCGACTTTATCCGGCTGATCGCGGCGCAGAATAAGCGAGGCTGACATCCCGACAAAGCTGGCAAGCCCGACGCGGTCACGCATGCTGCCAGCAACCGCTGCCTGGTCAAGTTCCGTGTAACCGCCAAACCGGCACAGCTGTTCGCCGTGTGCCTCTTCGCCACTTCTTCGACTCTTGCCTTTGGGCAAGAGTACAACAAACGCTGACCCAAATGGAAAAGGACTGGAGTCAAGTTGGCATGAACACGGCCAACATCGACAAGGATGCCAAAACCTTGGATCGAATCATGGCAGATGATGGATCGGGATTGATTTCCAGGGCAAAGCGAACACCAAGAGCCAGGTGATTGGTAATGTGAAGTCTGGTACGTCCACAACTCAGTCAGAGGACTTGGGACCGATGAAAGTTCGGGTCTTCGGAGATACCGCCATTGTGACCGGCAGCGACACCGAAAAGAGCACGTACAAAGGGAAGGACAGCAGCGGGAAATATGTCTGGACCGACATCTTCGTGAAGCGCAATGGCAAGTGGCAAGCAGTCGCATCGGAATCCACGAAACTCCCGTAGAGCTGGGCACTGATTCACGCGCGACGACAACTGATGGAGTACATCTGCAACGGGAACGAGCGCTTCACCGGACCATGTGGGCGATGTCTTTTTCGTTCGCCATGCACATAAAGTCCATCCTCTCGGTGTCAAGCAAGATTGTTCGGCATCGGTGAGCCACTCGGCGGCGGTGGGAGGCAGAAACTTTGCGCTATTCCTCCTTTGGCTCATAGGGAAACTTCCGGATTCCATTCAGGCACTCAGCCAGCGCCTGCAGAAGTGATGATCCCCAGCCGGTGGGCGTGTAGGGTGCGGTCTTTTGATTCGTTTGCTTGTCGGCTTGCGCCAGAAAGCGCATGGCCGGATCAGCCGGAGTAAAATATTCCTTCACCGTAATCAAGAATTCCACGTCGCCGCCGGCCTGTTGTTTAATTACCGCGTAATGCTCGATCCTGCATAGCCGCTCAGCAGGCTCATGCTGCGCGTAGTTCCATTCGGACAAAGCGCGATCCTCCTTGGAGCGAATCGTTGTAGCCCCTCAGTGTATCGCAGACTGGAGAGGTGATCGGTTCTCGATCTCAGCTCTTTCAAATCATGAGAACCACCGCGCTGGTTTCGCTCCTGGCGTGCCTACGCCGATCTCATAAGGGCGTATGTTCGTCGCGTGGGCACCATAGCGCAAGCTTCGAGTCACCAAACATGACGCACGTGATCCAGAGCGTATTGACGATGCTCCGCCGGCATCTTTTCTCCAATCACACATCCCGTTCCCGCCCGCAAAGGCGCTCTTCGTCTCCATGGTCGAATTCGCGTGCGGGGAGGGCGAGAGCGGCGTTGAGGTGGGCCAGGGTGTGGCTTTGGATCTCGCGGTGGGCTTCTTCTCCGCTGCAGAGCTCGGCGATGGGGCGCATTTCGCGTGAAATCCAGGAGACCTCGGGCGGAAGGCTGGCGGCGCGGAGCTCCTCGTGGGCCTGCTCAACGTTGTCCATGAAATGCAGGTGGTCAGCGCGGGGGAGGACCACCATTTGCTTGGGCCCGGGAGTGCGGCTGTAGAGCTCGTGCATGCCGGCGATGGGAGTCAGGACATCGTCCTCGGCGACGATGTACAGGGTGGCAGGCGGGCGCGGCCAGTTGAAACTGAGCGTGGCGGGGATAATTCCCGGCCTGGGATTGGACGCTCCGCCGGGGGCCAGCGCGACCACAGCCTGAATGCGCGTGTCGGTTTCGGGCAAGGCCAAGGCGGTCCAGCCGCCGAAGCTGTGGCCTACGATGGCGATGCGATCGGAATCGGGCCGGGCGGTACACGGAATCGCACCCGCGAGCATGTAGTCGAGCAGGAAGCGCGCGTCCGGAACGCGGTTGGCGATGAAGCCTTCGACATCGCCGGCGATCTCCGGGGCGACCACTTCAGAATGATCGAGGGCCGCGACCAGGTATCCGTGGCTCGCAAGGTGCGTGGTGAGGTAGGTGGCGGAGCGACGGTTGCCGCGGCTGTGGTGAGAGTAGAGAACGAGCGGCCACGGGCCGGGCTCGTCGGGGCGCCAGATATCGCAGGGGAAGAGACGGTCGCGGGCCGTGTCGCGGGCTTCGAAGGTGTGGGTGCGGACGGCGAACGGTCCGGGGGCGGAGGGTGCGGAGGCGGGGCTATTCATAAGCACCTGATGCCAGTCTAATGGACGCTACAACATTTGTTTAAGAATGTCCAAAATACGGGTGCCAAGCCTGGACACCTGGAGCAAAGAACGAGCCGTTAGCAAAACCCCTGCTACTGCTGCGCCCGCCTGACCGCATCTGCTCCAGCAATAATTCAGGCCGCCTTTTTAAGTGGACCCGCTGCATTCTTACCCTGATTTTATTGGTGGCCGAGGTGGGGGTCGAACCCTGAACTGGCCAATGCCATCTGTAAGCTACAGATTCTAGATTGCTCGGGCTGCCATTTCGCCCACTGTTGCCAGGGCTCCTTTGCCGAGGTTTGCCGAGGCTTTGAGAGTAAAAGTTATTCCGAATGGCGGCGTTTACCCCACGCTTGCCGACTACGATGGACCGAAGTGGACCAGAACGCCATTTGAACTAAGCCGCTCGCACGGCAAACGCTACGCGTGCTTGTTGGTCGAGGCTTCTCTTCGACCCGTTTGCGTTAACGTTTGGGGCCAGCGTTCGGTTAGCCCCTGATGGTTCCGTCCTCATTAATCCAGTCGGCCCGCGCCCCGTGGATGATGTCGTAATGCTTGGTGCCCCTCGCTGATCACCGCCGAGAGAAACCAGCAGGTCACGCCTCCGGGGGTGTTCATACGTACGGCTATCGGGCCGCCGCTCATGCCCCCTATGTCCATGTTCGGTGGGGCAGTTCCTTTCCGAGAGCGCGTCAGCTTTGTACCAGCCGTTGTAGGAGTGATGCAACTTGCGAAACAGAATGCGATCCGTCGAGATTGTTGTGAGGGGTGCTGGTAGGACGCCAGCGTGAAAGACGAAATGTGGATAGCCGGGTGGGCCATCTGACTCCCGTGCCGCTAAATCCCGAAAATCTCTTCAAGTCCGCAAGTCGATTTGGGCAAATTGCATTCTAGCCCGAAGAGCTCGCGCAAAGTCGGCAAGGGTTTATTCATCTTTGGCAGTTACTTTGACGAGAAACGGCCGACCCGTACATTTGACGCCTTGCAATTTACTCGAACGCCGTTTTGGGGCCAATTTCGGGAGTGGCCGACCAACCCACATGTATGAGACGCGGGGCAGGCGTCCGATTTGACCTCATTGCGGTATAGCTAGTCATAGATCGAGTTATACGCGTCGGCGAGATTCCGAGCCCCCCGACAATTGTTCCAGAATAAAAGCGATGACTCCGACCACCGCCAATATATCCCGAATACTGAAGGCGACGCCCTTGTTTGCCGCGCTTACGGAGGCGGAAATCGCGTTCTTATCTGCCCGGACAGCTGTGCGATCTTATTCGGCCGGAGAAGTTCTGTTTTCCGAAGGCGAGCCGTGCTCCGGTCTCTACCTGATCGCTTCCGGCCGGGTCCGTATTTTCAAGGCTTCGCCCAGCGGCCGGGAACAGGTGCTTGCGGTCGAGGTTCCGGGCCATTCCATCGCCGAGCTTCCAGTCTTCGATGGAGGCAGCTATCCTGCATCAGCATCAGCACTGGAACCGGCCGAATTGTTATTTGTTTCGCGCAAGGATTTTCGCTCGGTTTGCCTGGAGCATCCCGAAGTTGCCTTGAAGGTGCTTCAGGTCGTCGGCGGCCGTCTCCGGCGACTCGTCGGCATCATCGAAGAGTTATCGTTCACCACCGTACGTCATCGGCTGATTTCGTGGCTGCTGCGACAAGCGAAAACACAAGGCGATCGTGGGCCGGTCGTCCTTTTGAGTGCGAGTCAGCAGGAACTTGCTTCGCAAATCGGAACGGTGCGGGAACTCGTTTCGCGTAACCTGGCGAGATTGCAGGCGCAGGGTTTTATCAGCATTAGCGGCAGGGAAGTTACGATCCTCGACGAGGCGGGACTCGAGGCGGATTTGAGCTCCACGGTCTAGTGGTTTTGCGTTGTGACTTTAGTCATTGCGGGTTCCTCGCGCGCGCCTTAATCTCAATGCAGGGAGTGCCAATGACATTCGACAAGAACCAGACAGTGCGAGAGATTGCGATCAATAATCCCGCAGCCGTGCGCGTTTTCGAGAACTTCGGAATCGACTACTGCTGCGGCGGGAAACGCCCGCTGCGCGAGGCCTGCGCCAGAGCCAACGCGCCTGTGGACCACGTGATGCGAGCGCTTGATGAATTAGATGTGAATGGCACCTCGCCTGGAGAAACCTGGACCAACAGCTCTCTAACGGACATAGCGGCGCATGTTGTCCGCCGTCACCATCGTTACGTGCGTGACGAGTCTCCGAGGATTGAAATGCTGCTCCAAAAGGTCGTGAATCGTCACGGCGAAGCGCACCCCGAGCTCGGTGCGATCCAGGACACTTTTGCGGCGCTCTCGCAGGAATTGTTTGCGCACATGATGAAAGAAGAGCGCGTTCTCTTTCCGTTTCTGGGCGCCATGGAGGCCGCAGTCCGCGCCGGCCAACCGGCGCCGCTTGGATGTTTTGCTTCGGTTGAGTTGCCGATCGCCCGGATGTTGGCGGATCATGACGACGCCGGCGTGCTACTCGCCAAGATGCGGGATCTGTCGGGCGGCTATCGCGCGCCTGACGGAAGCTGCCCCAGCTATCGCGGGCTCTATCTGGCCCTGGAAGAATTCGAACGCGATCTTCACCATCACGTCCACCTGGAAAACAACATCCTGTTTCCGCGCGCGGTGGAGATGGAACGATCGCTCCAGGAGACGGCGCATGTCTCCCGTTAATATTTCGGCGCGAATCGAGGACAGTGCACCTTTTGTGCAACGTGAGAGGCGGCTACAGCAATTGGTGACTGCGTACATCGTGGCTGGCTTGCTGTTTATGTTGCTTCCGGGCACGTTCCTCGGTGTGTGGAATTGCTTTCGATCAGCGCCCAGCACTCTGTGGACACCTTGTCGCCCGCGTGGTTGCAGGCGCACGGGCATGCGCAGATTTTCGGCTGGCTGGGGACATTCATTCTGGGCATTGGCTTCTATTCGCTTTCGAAGATGGGGAACTTGCCGTCGTTTGCGGTCTCTCGAGGGTGGCTGTCCTTCGGATTGTGGACGGCGGGGGTCTCCTTGCGGTGGACGGCAAACATTACCGCGTGGGAGTGGCGCGGGTTGCTGCCGCTCTCGGCGGCATTCGAGCTTGCCGGCTTTCTCCTGTTCTTTCTCACCGTGGTCAGGCATAGGCCGGCACCGGCGACCGGTCCACCGCGTAAGAAGGACGCCTGGATGGTCGTCGTCATCGGATCTACCATCGCGTTCCTGGCCGCGCTGCTAGTGAATTTCGGCGCGGCGATCTATGTTTCCATATACGGTGACTCACCGGCCGTGCCTTTCGTGTTTGACCAACGGCTGCTCGTACTTCCGACGTGGGGTTTTCTTGTTCCCACGGTTTGGGGCTTCAACGCCCGCTGGCTGCCGACGTTTCTCGGGCTGAGGGCGCCCATGGCGAGACCTTTATACGCGGCCATGCTCACGGCGTGGGCGGGGGTTGTCATGATGCTGTATGGTTACGTTCTGTACTCGACGATGTTTCTTCCCATAGCCGCGGTCCTGGCCATTTTCGCACTCGGGATCTTCGAGCGGCCCGTACAACCGGCGAAGCTTAACGGCGTTCATCACAGCTTCCCGACTTTTATCCGAATCGCCTATATATGGTTGTTGACCGCGGCACTATTGTCGGTCGTCGCGGCCCTAACGGACCGGGCGGGAGGAGTCTGGGGGGCCTCGCGGCACGCCCTGACCGTCGGTTTTCTGGCTACCATGGTCTTCTCTATCGGCCCCAAGATTCTCCCGGCATTTTGCGGCGCGCGAATTCTCTTCAGCCCGAAGCTGATGTTTCTTTCACTAGTCTTGCTGAACACCGGCTGCCTGTTGCGCGTTTGTTCGGAAATCGGAGCCTATGAAGGGTATGCGAGCCATGCCTGGTCCGTGCTACCCGTGTCGGCCGTGATCGAACTTGCGGCCGTGACAGTCTTCGCATTGAACCTGGGGGTGACCTTTTTGCGCCCACCGGCTCACCTGATGCAACCGGCCCGCTGAGGACGTATCATCGCGTTCGATGCAGCGCACAAAGCTGTCCACTATCCGCCCGACCGCCGATTTCGCATCTGGATTCGGCCGTCAATTCTGATCGGAACCGCTATTGCGATCCTAGCGCTGATTGCAGCAGCATGGATCGAAGTTGCCCTGATCGGGATGCCAAGTATCCCGCCGGTTCCGCAGATATACCCGAACGATTTTGCCGGGCCGCATGGGTTCCCCCTCTGGGTTCGGTACTGTCATTTCTTCAATTTCTTTTTCGTAATGTTTTTGATCCGGAGCGGCCTTTCGATCTTGATGGATCATCCTCGGCTGTACTTTAACGACCACTGCACGCCCGGAAGCGAATGGGTCCGGTTTACGCCGCTCGAAGTTCCGCGCGATCGAATTTGGACTGCGAAAGACGATGCTCGGTATATTTCTCCTCTGGCCGGCACTCCCGGATACCGGCACACCATCGGAATCGCGCGGATCTGGCATTTCATCACGGTCCACGGATTCATCGTCACCGGCGTTTTCTTCATCGCCATGCTTTTCGCTACCGAGCAATGGAGGCGTCTGGTGCCGACGTCACCGCTGGTGCTTCTACAGGCCTGGAACACCTGGGTGCATTACGCGACGCTTCACATGCCAGCGGAACCAAACGGGTTTTACGGCTACAATGCCTTGCAGCAGATCGCCTATTTTGTGGCTGTTTTCGTATTTGGGGTGCTTGCCATTCTGACCGGCATTGCGATGTCGCCTGCGGTAGTGAACCGATTTCAGTGGTACGCGAAGATTTTCGGAGGCAGGCAGGCAGCGCGCTCGATTCACTTCCTTACCATGCTTGGCTTCCTAGCGTTCCTTGTGGTGCATGTGACGTTGATCGTGATGACCGGCTTCGTTCGGAACATGAATCACATCGTGTTGGGCACCGACGACCAAGAGCGTCTCGGTATGCTACTGGGCTTTACCGGCATCGGCCTGGTGATCCTGGCGTGGGTCGCGGCGCACTACCTATCTTGGTTCCGCCCGCGTGCGTTGCAGCATGCACTCAAATCCATAACCTATCCGATGCAGCTGCTTACGCTCAATCGTCTGGCTCCGCAGCAGAATTATGTCGAGGAAGAGATCTCGCCGTACTTCTGGCCAAATGGAAAGATGCCGATCCGGGACGACTGGAAGCGCCTGGCGGAAGGCGGATTCGAGAGCTTTCGGCTCAAGGTGGGAGGCCTAGTTGAGCGGCCGGTTGAGCTTTCCCTTGCGGATCTGGAGAAACTCGGAGAGGTCGAGCATGTCACCATGCATCATTGCATCCAGGGATGGAGTGGTATCGCAAAATGGGGCGGCATACCCATGAAGGCGCTTATCGACCTCGTGCGTCCAAAGCCGGAGGCCGCCGCGGTCGCCTTCTTCTCTTTCGGCGAGGCTCTGTACGGCGGACTCTATTACGACACGCAAAGCATAGAAAATGTTCTAAAGTCACAGTGCCTGCTAGCATCGCGGATGAACGGGCAACGGCTTCCGCAGGTATACGGCGCGCCGCTGCGGCTGCGCGTCGAGAACCAGCTTGGTTACAAGATGGTCAAGTGGATCGAACGCATTGAGTTCATCGAGTCGGAGAAGCTGCTTGGAAAAGGAGAAGGCGGTAAGAACGAGGACGACGAATACTTCGACCTGCTGCCCAATATCTGATGGGGAATCTGGATTCGTTTCCTGCTCCGGGCGCCGGTCGGGAGCAAGCGGGGGCTGATCACATTCGCCCTTTGCTGCAACGGCTTCGGCTCAATTGGTTGCTGCAGCGCTTCCCGCCACGGCTTGTACGGGCGCTCTACGTCTTCGTGAATAGCTTTCTTACGATCGGCGCGCTTGCACTATTGGCGCTGGTGAGTCGCAATCCTTTCGTATTTCCGTCGCTCGGTCCCACGGCATATCTACTATTCTTCTCCCCGCTTTCAAAAGCGTCCAGCCCGCGAAACACTATTTTCGGTCACGCCATCGGGCTTATCTGCGGTTATGGAGCTTTCGTTGTCACGGGAGCTGGAGCCCAGCCGTTCGGAGTGCACCCCGGTATCTTCTGGCCACGAATCCTGGCGGCGGCACTCTCACTGGCGGCCACGGGCGCTTGCATGGTTCTGTTCGAAGTCAGTCATCCACCAGCCGGAGCTACAACACTGATCGTTTCTCTCGGGATCATTTGCAGGCCGCGCGAACTCGTCATCATCGAGGTGGCGGTGCTGCTGCTTGTAGCCCAGGCAATGGTGATCAATCGACTTGCTGGATTGTCCTACCCCTTGTGGAACGCCTCTACGGACGGCGAGACCCAAGGGATCGCGTTGCGCTGACAGACGTACGCGGATGAGAATGCAGAGACCATAAGCGCCAATTATGCGAGGTTTGCCGCACGGAATGTGAACCACTCATCCTGAATAGACCAACTCAGGGATGCCGCATTCTTTGGAACACCAGCACGGCGGGCCAGAAGTCGGATTCGCGGACGTGAGCTACGTGCCCGTCGCGGTGCCCGGGCAACTTTACTCGAACGCCGTTTCGGGTGACCGCATCTACGAGGAGTCGCCAACTACTCGCGTTGTTGCTTAACGAAGTCCGCGATTGCTGCGCCAATCTCGTCGGGGCTGTCCTCCTGTATCAGCTTTCGACCTTTCACGGTAAGCTCCGTCTGGTTCGGCCATTGCCGGATGATCTCGCGCAGACGGCCCCGCGCTAGCGTTCCAGGTTCGCCGTTAATGAACAATTTCGGCAGCCCGCTCTCGGCCAACCAATCACAGTTGCGTCTAACAACCCCAGCGACGTCAGCTGGCTCACCCTCGATGGGAAGACTGCGAGGCCATGACAGCATCGCCCTGCGATCTTCGCCCGAGTTCCGGTAGGGCGAACGGTAGCGGTTCAGCTCCTCGTCCGTGAGCTGCCTCATGACTGCTTGAGGCAGAATCTTTTCAATGAATATGTTCTCTTCGAGGACTAGGCGCTCGCCTTCCGGCGAACGGAGCGCCTTGAACAGAGCATGGCCGTATTCGGGGATGTCCGACCAAATCAGGGGCGCTGCAATGCCCTCCATGTGCACGATTCCGCGCACGCGCCGGCTATTTTGTCTCGCCCAATCAAAACCGAGGACTGCACCCCAATCGTCCAGCACGAGCACCACCCGATTCCCAAGATGCAGCTGATCCCACAAACCGGAGAGATACTCACGGTGAGTGGCGAGGCTATAACGGTCAGGCCCGAGCGATGGATCAAGCTTATCCGATCCCCCCATACCGATCAGATCACAGGCGATCAGACGTCCCATTCCCTGCAGATGCGGCATGACGTTTCGCCACACGTAGGACGATGTGGGCTGACCGTGCTGAAACACGATTGCGTCGCCCTCACCTTCATCGATGTAAGCCATTCGCTTGCCATTAATGTGGCGGTACTTCAGCTCGCCATAGGGCTTAGTTCCGGTCATTGTTGCACCAGGCTCAGAGGGGTGTGGGGGACCCGGCTCGTCACCACTTCGTGGTGTGCAGCTCGTACGATACTGCGGGAGTGAACTCTCCGGCGACAGCACGCTCGTGGAGCTCCCATGCGGAGGCGCCTGCTTTACGCGCCGCGATCAGCTTGTCGAGATCGATGTTCACATGGAGCCGGTCCGGCAAGTGTTGCAACTGCTCTGTCACAGCCCAGTCGTCGGCGAAATTGTTTACATTCAGCTCAACGATATTGCCGTCGGGGTCTTGGTAGTACATCGCCGTCTGAATAAACTGGTCTGCGGCCCACAATAACGGAATGCCAAGTTTCTTCAGCCGAAGGTAAGTGCCGAGTAAATCATCGAGCGACTTATATTCGAACGCCATGTGTTGCACTCTCGCGTGCCGGTCCCTTTCACCATCGCTCGGTAGACCGGGCGTCTCGAAGAAGGAAAGACGGTGATTCACCTCGTCGTTCGTTGCAAACGCGACGGTCTTAAACGGCGAACCGGCGGGCGCATTCACGCGAGCATGGACAACGATCCCGAGTACTTTTCGATACCAGTCAAGCATGCCGTCCAGGTTTCCTGTCGTCAGACCGCAATGCTGAAGCTTCGGATGGACCGTGATTTCGGTGTTCATTTTGAGCACTCCTGTTCAGTGTTACGCCGCTTGTACTGCGCTCGCGACCTGGGCTTCCGCGAGTTGCATCGCGGTGTTTTGCGCCTCCGGACTTCTCCCCACGCCTTCCGCGCGGACGAAAGTAATATCCGTCAGGCCGATGAATTCCAGAACGGTCCTGAGATAGGTCTCCTGATAATCCAGTGCCTTTGAAGGCCCATGCGAATAGAAGCCGCCGCGCGCAGATGCGATGATTACCTTTTTGCCGGAGGGCACTAACCCTTCTGGTCCTTTCGCGGTGTAGCGGACCGTTCGTCCGGTGCGAACGATGTGGTCGATCCAGGCTTTCAAAGAAGACGGAATACTGAAATTGTGCATCGGCGCCCCGATCACAATGACATCCGCCGCCATGACCTCATCTACCGCCTCGTCGGAGAGTCTAATGGCCTCCGAAAGCATCCCATTGCGCTGTTCCGGTGGGGTAAAGAGCGCGCCCACAGCAAGCCCGCTTAGATGCGGGAAAGGATTCGCGGCGAGATCACGTTCGATGATCTTGCTGTCGGGATGCTTGGCCTTGAGTTCCGCGAGTATTCTTGCGGCCAGCTTCGGCGAAACGGAACGATCCCCCGAGGGGCTGCTTTCAACGTGCCAAATCGTGTAAGCCATATTCTTCTCCTTCAAGCGTTCTTGAACTGAACAATCTGCCCGAAGGAAAAGCACCGGTCGTACCAAGCGGCCGCCGCTGGATCTTATTGAAAAAGCTGCGATCGACGAGCCTGCTCACGCCACCTTTGCCAGAATCCTGGCTGCCGACTGCCAGCGACACGGACAATGTTGAGATTGCGCCGCTAGCGACCGCCAGTGGCTATTTCTGATCCCGAACAGCTGTCCGAGAAACGCGAATACCCAGCTTCTGCATCCGAAGCTGAAGAGTGGACCGCTTCATCCCAAGGCGGGCCGCAGCTCCCTGGGGACCCGAGATTACCCAATTCGCTGCTTCCAATGCTCGCAGAATTTGGCTGCGTTCGGTCTCGTTAAGAGTGTCCTGAAGGCTCTCGTTGCTGTCGGCATCCCGCTTCGGTGCGATCTCGGCGTCGAGTTCGGAGATGGCCACCGTAAGCACAGGGCCGCGGGAAATGATGACGGCCCGCTCAATCACATTCTGCAGTTCGCGAATGTTGCCGGGCCAAGAATAGCGCACTAAGACCTCCATCGCTTCCGATGGGATCGTATGAATGGCGCGATTATTGCGGCGGCTGAATTCTTGGACGAAGTGCCTCACTAAAAGCGGGATGTCTTCCTTGCGATCACGCAAAGCCGGAACTCTGATCGGAAACACGTTGAGCCTGTAATACAGGTCCGATCGGAATTTCTGTTGGTCCACCATTTCCTTCAGATCACGATTCGTCGCCGCGATGAGCCGAGCATCGGAACGCAATGTTCGCGAGCTGCCGAGCCGCTCGAACTCCCGCTCCTGAAGCACACGCAGAAGCTTGGGTTGAAGCTCCAGCGGAATCTCACCGATCTCGTCGAGGAAGATGGTTCCGCGATGTGCCACCTCGAAGCGGCCAACGCGCTGCGATATCGCGCCAGTGAAGGCGCCTTTCTCGTGACCGAACAATTCGCTCTCCAGCAGGCCCGTGGGAATCGCGGCGCAATTGAGCTTGACGAACGCATTGGATTTGCGGGCGCTGAGGCTGTGGAGCGCACGGGCAATCAACTCTTTCCCGGTTCCCGTCTCGCCATAAATCAGGACGGTAGAATCGGTCGGCGCCACGGTTTCGACCTCCTTAAGCACTCGCTGGAGAGCTTTGCTGGTCCCAACGATGTCGTCGAAATGAAGCTCGCTGCGTATCTCTGATTCGAGGTAGACATTCTCCCGCGCGAGCTGGTCTTTTAAATGCGAGATCTCACCGTACGCGAGTGCATTCTCCACGGCCAGCGCTATTTGGTTCGCGACCTGTCCCAGGAAGCTTACATCGTCGTCGCTGAAGGCATTTTCTTGAACCGAACCGAGTCCGAGAACACCAAGGACGCGGTCGTGGCTCACAAGCGGAAACATGCAAAGCGACTTGGTCCCCGCTGCCGCAATGCCGGGCTCGGCTGCAATGTCTTTGCTTGCGAGTCTAGCAATCTTGCGCGTCCGAAATACTGATTCTGTCGAACGCTTCACAAGCGATGTTGTCAGGTTCGGTGGTACCTCGGATTTGCTGTCGATACCCGTCATCACCAACTCGCCCGTCTCCGGATCGGGGAGCCTGACGCCTACGACATTACAATTCAGCACACGCCGAATGTTGGCCGAGATTTCACGGAGAAGATCAGGCAGGTCGAGCTTGGAAACGACGCGGTTCGTGATTTCAAGCAGAAGTTTTAGCCGCTCCTGCGAGCGGATCAGTTCACGATAACGCTGATCGTTCCCCCTGCCAGGGGCCTCCTCAGGCAAGGGCGCTGTTTCCGAGGCGTTCGCTCCGGAGGGCATACTGTTTTTCCTCGCTTCTGCCAGTGTAGTGCGGACGCAAGTGTATCGGCGAGGAGCCAGAGAATTCAATCTTGAATCCGCCAGCATTCTGGCAGCCCGCTGGCGTGCTCATGGCCGCACGTCAAGCTTCGTAGCACCTAACGCGTTGTTTTCACGAAAGTTAGCCATTGGCCTGATGCTTGCGATTCTACCTTGCAGGCAAGGCGATGCTACGGATCACAGTTCAGGAAAGCAACGAAACGTGGAGATTGACGCTCTCCGGGAAACTCGCTGGAGCCTGGGTCGCTGAAACAGCAAACGCTTGGCGCTCGGCGCCGCGCTCGGGCAAACAGATCGAAGTCGATCTGAACGAAGTCACCGGCATTGATGCAGCGGGGCGAAGCTTGCTCGTCTCGATGCACCAGGCCGGAGCTCGCCTCCAAGCAACAGGAGTCGAAAATTCCGCGCTCATTTCTGAGATTAGAACCAGCCGCGGAAAGAGGCCAATGAGGCCTCTTGCTACCAATCGCAGCAATACAAATACACCCAATCAGAAAAGGAGAAAAAAGTGAATACCGAAACAACAGTTCATCCGAAGTTGCACCACTATGGGCTGATCACAGCCAATCTGGACCCAATGGTTGATTGGTACCGGAAGGCGCTGGGCATGACAGTCAACCATCGCTCCAAGATTCCAACGATCGCACGCTTGACGCATCAGGGACCTCCTTTCTCGGCGATGGCGTTCATCAGCAACGACGAGATGGATCATCGGATTGTATTCTTCGAGATACCCAAGGCCAGTGCCGATCCAAACCGGCTTCAACACACCGGTCTGCAGCACGTCGCGTTCGAATGCGCCACGGTTGACGATCTGCTCGGTACTTATGTCCGCCTGAAAAAAGCCGGGATTCCATTGACGTGGGCCGCCGACCACGGGCCGGGAATTTCTCTCTATTATCAGGACCCTGACCGAAACGTGGTCGAAATGTTCTGCTACAACTTCGGCAGCCCATGGACGGCAACGGAATACCTGAGGGAGGGAGAGGCCGGCCGGCCAGCGCAGGTAGATCCGGATAAGCTAGTCGCGGCACGTAAGGCGGGAGCATCGCCTTGGGAATTACACGAGCGCGCTCAGGCCGGAGAGTTCGCGCCAGCGAAGTCGTACGATCCAGCCACAAGCTTCTAAAGCTTGCGGACGCGGCACAACAGGAGACTACGCAATGACCCTCTTAGGACAGGCGCGCCGCGGGATGACGAACTCTCAAGAGTGAAGACCGAACCCGCGCACGTTGGTCCGGCAGCGGCGTTACCGCCGGAGTTACTTGCAAGCGGCCCGCCCCGGAATTTCCTCGGAGCGCTCCGGAACCGGGAGTTCACTCTCTTCTGGAGCGGACAGGCGATTTCACAAACCGGGACCTGGATGCAGCAGTTCGCGCAGGGTTGGGTTGTCACCACTCTGGCCTCTTCCGCGTTGGCACTCGCCTCGGTTAATCTGGCGGCTTCGATACCAATTCTCATTCTGACGCCTTTCGGCGGGGTCGCCGCAGACCGGGTGGACCGGCGCCGGATCTTGCTCCTTACGCAAACGGTGCTGGCCGTACTCGCCATCGCGCTGGGAGTCCTGATTCGGGCCGGGCACATACAACTTTGGCACATCTGGCTGATCGCACCCCTGCTCGGGGTCGCGACAGCTTACGACCTGCCAGCGTACCAGTCTTTCTTCCCTCAGTTGGTGGACAAAGAGGACCTGCCGGATGCAATCGCGCTGAATCAGGCGACGTTCCATGGTTCTCGCATTATCGGCCCGGCAGTCGCATCGTGGCTCGTCGCCCAATGGGGCACGGCCGCCGCCTTCTTCGCAAACGGCGCGAGTTTCCTCGCTGTGATCGGCAGCCTTCTCTTGATACAACCCAAGCCCGCCAGCGGCGGCGCGACGGTGCGCACCCGGCTGCTTATGACCGAAGGGGTGGAGTATGTGCGAGAGCATCCGCACATTATCGCCCTGTTGGGACTCACGATCATCACCACGCTGTTCGTGTTCCCGAACGCGGCCACCCTCATGCCGTTCTACGCCTACCACGTGCTGCGAGTCGGACCCGGCGGTCTGGGTGTGATCATGGCGATTTCCGGAGGCGGCGCATTCCTCGGGGCTATGTTTCTGAGGACCCTTGCGCGCACGTTCCGAATCAGGTGGATCCTGACCGCACTCTTCGTAATGCCGATTGCTGTGTTCGGACTGGCTTGGTCTCACACTTTGGCGCTGTCTGTAGCCGCGGAGGTAATCCTTTCGTTCTGCGTGTCCAGCACTCTTGGCTTGGCCTCCACTATGGTTCAGGAGAGTGTGCCGGACGGCCTGCGAGGTCGCGTGATGAGTCTCTACTCGTTGGCTTTTACCGGCGTGGCGCCGTTTGCGGCGTTAGCGGCCGCGCGACTGGCCGATTTGATCGGGATGCGTCGCGAGCTAATAATTGCCGCCGTACTCTACAAGCTTTGCGGCATTCTCCTGATCCCGATGCTCCGCAAAAGCAACCGCGAAGACCGTTTCCAAGACTGCTGAATTCATTCAATTCTCCAGAAAATACAGTATGCTTGCCTCGCCATACAGTACTTTGACGAGTCGGTCGCGCAGTAAATCTTGATCGCGCCGGAAGCCGCGAGCCAGTGACCCTCAGCGTGGGCAGGGCTCGGAAAGGTACCGCTTACGACGCGGGCGGGAAGTCTCATTAGGTGAAGTTGCTGTTCGTTCCCAACCAGAGCTGATGTCCTGCATCGCTTCCGACGCAGGAAAAGTCTCAATCGGTTTTTGTGGCGCACGATTTCCCGGCCGCACCCGGAAAGATTCCTACTGCCGGGATTTCGTCGGCCCCGGTGGTGGGGCGAGCGTGAAATGCCCGTTGACGATCGGATTGCGCTCCTCCCCTTCGCAGTCCTCGTAGACCATGCGGTGTATGTGCGCCACTCGTTCATAGGTGCGGTTCATGTGCCAGGGCGCGGTGAGATTGGTCGGATCGATGACGGTCATCTGATCCTCCAGATGGTCCTTGTCAGGCATGCGGATTCGTTCGATGAAGTGCGCCTGCGGACTCAACATGGTGATCGTCTGTTCGCCCTCGACATCTCCAAACGCCACGACAGAGACACCTTCCGACTCCGAAGAACCAAAAGCAGATTTGACCGCGATGGTATCGATGACCAGAGTCTGCCCCTCCCAGTGGCCAATCGAATCACCCCAGGGCGTCGCCCACAGCTCGTCTTTCGGCGTGTGCTGCCGTCCATCCGTGTAAACGTGCCGGATTTCACGGCTCGAGAAGATTAGAGTCGTCTCCTTCGGCGTGGGCAAAACTTCGAACATCAGCGGTGAATCGAGCATAATCGCCGGATAGCCGAATGTGCACGCGCGCGCGGCTCCGCCGGGATCTTCTCCACGGGCGATCGCCTCCAGCCTCTTGTGCTCCATCGTGACGATCCTGTCGACCCGCGCTTGCACCTCGGGCTTGTTCGGCGGTCCCCACTGCAACGTCTTGAGAACCTGATCGAGCGACTGATTGAATCCGCCCGTCGCGTCCGGTGTCGCCCCAACGTTTTCCCACTGGCCGCTCCAGTCCGGCAATCCCGCCTGCGTGGAGCCCACAGCCCCCAGGCAACCCAGCAGGATCATCGTCGGTGTTGCGAGTCTGCGGAGAATCATTTTCCTTCGCCCTGCGACGCTTGTGGTGAGCCTGTCAGGGGTCCGCCCGGTCCGGTTCCCGAGAGATACTGGCCGCCCTTGACGCCATCGCGCATGGGATGGATGACCAAAGTCACCTTGTCACCAGGCTTCAGCGTTCCGGGCTTCCACCCGACTCGCGCCAGATGCTCCGGGCTGGTCATCTCAATGCTCCACTCTTCATCGTCGCTGCCCTCTTTCGTGACCACCAGTTGGATGAAGACGTGGGGATTGCTCCATCGAAAACTCTTGACGGTGCCTCGCAGTTCGACCGATTTCGACTGGTCGAACATCGCAAAGGAATGGTGCGCAAGCAACGAACTTGTCGTCAACATCGCGGCGATGGCGATGACGGCGAAACTCAGCAGCCGATTCATCTGTAGCTTCATAGATAAGAGATCGTGTGCCTTCCTCTCCGGAGAGTGCGGCGAAGCCATCATATCCATTTCGGTCGCTCCGTTTCAGGTCGGCGAGCCCCCCGCTTCCCCACAACCGAAAAAGCACAACCGCGTCCGTTGAATCTGGCACCACGCCCGCGAAGTCCGATTCGAGGAACTAACCAACGCGGCCGGTGTCCCGCTGCGGATTACGTCAGGGAGTTGTGTCGGGCGCCGCGCCTCGACTACGGTGCTTTGTCTCGCGTCAGACGCAAGTCGGCGAACCGATCGTTCTTCCCGTTCGTGACATCGTCGATCGTCAATTGCCAGCTGGCCGCGCGGGCATCGTACCGGAATGTCGTGTGCAACAACTCCTTTCCCGCTTTCGTAAACACCAGCGGGATTGCACCGGCCGCTGGCCGCGCGCGTGCGATCACATCGGATGAAAGCGCGCCGCCCTCGGTATTATCCATCCACAGGCAGCTATACTCGCCCTTATTCGCCTCCCAACTCAGGAACACAATCGCCTCATACGCCGGACCGCCGCGGGCGTCCTTCTCCCGGGACACTTCATGGAAGCGGAGGTATTCGCGCTTTAGCACCCATTCCACATTCACGTCGTGCGTCGTCCGCTTTCCGGCGATTGTTCCGTTCATTAGCCAGCGGCCAACAAGATCATTCAGAAGCTGCGTCGGCACCTCAATAGGCACATTCTGGGCGTGACAGCAAAGTGCCAACAGCAACCCCGGTGCGGCGATCCTAACTCGGTGAGATGTCATAACCCACCAACAATCGATTGTGCAAGAAGAGCTCGATTCCGTCAACAGGGGTGGCGCGGACACCCTGTCCATGCGTCATGTAACCACCCGCCAGCTCTGTTCGCATGTTGCACTTCTCACGGCTGTACCCCTCCTGAAAGCCCTCGGTCTTCTGCGAGCCGGGCTCTCCGGTTTTCTCGCCCAAACCTCTCCAGCCGATCCCGGCATGTGCTGTGGCTGGAAGTTAAGAATCGAAAATCATGCTGCCGCATTGCTCAAGTTGAGTCGACCGTTGGCACCGCCGCTGCCAGTGGGGTGCGAAGTCGAAATCTGGGATGTGCCGGACCGCCGCACCGGGCGAATCACGCGCCACACGGACGGGAGCCATATAGTGTGAGCCGTGGCGTTGGAGGCCACGGTCATGAAGGCAAAGTCTCGGGGTTCACGTCGCGCGAACCGGGTATACTGAACGTTTCTGGTTTCTGGTGGTTGGGCCATGAACACTCAGCACAGAGGCGGCATTCCGGACGGGAGGCTGGCGCTTGGGTCATCGCCTGATGCGGCTCCTTGACTCCGGAAAAATACGGCCGGGCCGGAGAACTGTTCGACAAACTCGTTGGACTTCCCCCCGAGCGGCAAAAGGATTATCTCGATGTGGCGTGCGGCTCCGACACCGATCTGCGCGAGTACATCGCTGAACTCCTGAGGGCCGAGCGCGAGGCCCCGGAATCTTTTCTTGCAAAGCCGGCCATCCTGGAGGCGGTGAACCTGATCGCGGAAAATGCCGCAGCCAATCCGCCGGTTAGCGGCACGCAAGTGGGCGCGTACGTGATCGGCAAACAGATCGGCGCCGGGGGCATGGGGACGGTCTATGAGGCTCAAGATGTCCGGCTAAGCCGCAAAGTCGCGATCAAGATCCTGCCTCCTCCTTTCCTGGGCGATCCCGATCGTATCCAGCGCTTCCGGCAGGAGGCTCGCGCCGCGTCGCTGCTCAATCATCCCAACATCGTTTCCATCTACGATGCGGAAATGGCGCAGGGACGCTGTTACATTGCCACGGAATTTGTGGAAGGCGCCACGCTGCGGCAACTGGCCGCGCAGGGCCCCCTGGACTGGGAGGCTCTCCTCGACATTGCGATTCAAGTCTGCTCCGCGCTCGGCGCCGCTCATCAGGCCGGAATCGTGCATCGCGACATCAAGCCGGAAAACGTGATGCTCAGGCCGGATGGAATCATCAAGGTGCTCGATTTCGGCCTGGCTAAATTGCTGGATCCCGTCATTGGCGAGACAGGCAGTGGCGAGACTGGCAGCCCAGTGGATATTTCTCACGCGACTAAGACCATCCAGACGCGCCCCGGCAGCATTGCCGGGACGTTGCAATATCTTTCGCCCGAACAGGTCATGGGCAAACTGGCCACTCCACGGAGCGACATCTTCAGCCTGGGTGTGATGCTGTACGAACTGGCCACCGGAGTTCAGCCTTTTGCGGGTCCTACCGAAGGGGTGGTCTTTTCCAACATCCTCAACCAGACGCCGGCCCGTCCTTCCACTCTGCGCCCCTCCATCCCTCGGGAGTTGGACGAACTGATTCTGCGGGCGCTCGAAAAAGATCCGGATCTTCGCTTTCAAACCGCCAGCGATTTGCGTTCGGCGTTGAAGCTGCTGCTGAGGGGATCGCACTCCGCTACCAACAGCGCACCGCCGATCGTGGAGCGGCGCTACCGTCGAACGATTGCGCTCGTAGCTGTAGGAGCCCGTGTGCTGCTGGCTGTGGCGTTCGTAGTGGGCCAGCGGACATCGCGGACTCCTTCGCCATCGTTGACAGACAAAGACACCATCGTTCTGGCCGACTTTACCAACACCACCGGCGACCCCGTTTTCGACGGCACGCTGCGGCAAGGACTTGCGGCGCAACTGGAGCAGTCGCCGTTTCTGAACCTGCTTTCGGATCAGCGCATTGCGCAAACATTGTCGCTGATGAGCCAGCCCAAAGACGTGCGGCTCACCAAGGAACTCTGCCGCGAGGTTTGCCAGCGCACCGCGAGCGCGGCAACCGTCGAAGGCTCTGTCTCCACTTTGGGTAGCCAATATGTGCTGGGACTGAGCGCCGTGAATTGCCACACTGGCGATATTCTCGCCCAAGAGCAGGTGACCACCAACGTAAAAGAGCAAGTGCTCAAAGTCCTCGGTGACGCCGCCAGGGAGCTGCGCGGAAAGCTAGGAGAATCGCTGGCCACAGTGCAGAAGTATGATGCGCCCGTGGAGAACGTGACTACGCCATCGCTCGAGGCGTTGCAGGCTTATACGCTTGGCCGTCAGGCGCTGGTTGCAAAAACCGATAACGTCGCCGCGATCCCGTTCTTTGAAAGGGCCGTCAGTCTGGATCCGAATTTCGCCATGGCCTATCTGCTACAAGGCGTATGTCACATCAACCTGGGAGAGCCCACGCGGGCAGCCGAAAGTATGCGCAGAGCTTATGAGCTGCGGGAGCGGACCAGCGAGCTGGAAAAGCTCAACATTTCCTCTTATTACCAGACGCTCGTTACCGGAAACCTGGAGGCGGCTCTCCAGGTCTACCAGTTGTGGGCGCAAACCTACCCACGTGACGACATTCCCGAGGTTAGTCTGTCCATGGTTTACCCGGAGTCACACAGAAACCCTTCATGAAATTGAAACCGATAGCGCCGTCCACGGTGACCTTGAGCGCTGTGCCGATTCGTTCGAGATCTTCTGTAATGATGACCTGGATGTTTTCCTGTAGCGCCGAACCCACTGCGACTGAATGCACTCGTGCGCGCGAAAGTTGAACGGTTGCGCCTCCTCCGAATGCCTCTTCTTCGGACTCCCACCGTATCCCGAGGTTAGAAGCAAGTCGAGGCGAGATCAAACAGTGAGTAGCGCCAGAGTCTAGTATGAAATTGTGTGGCCCCGTGTTGTTCAAATAGCCTGGCAGCAGGATTAAAGGGGCGTTTCCACCTATCAATTGGAACTGCGTTTCGTGGATGTTGGTCTGCACGCAGGTTTGCAACTCCTCATCTCCGGGCGATGCTGTCATCCTTCCGCGCGTAAGCGACGTTAGAAGACGCCGACACTTTGGGTTTGTCACCCGGCGTGGGGATTCTCTCACATCGAGATGGTGGCCGACATTTTCGACTGAGGAGTTAGGTCCGATAATTCCGGGCAAGTGGTCGGCTGCACGGAAGTGATTCATTTGACGCGTTGCCGGCTTGCCCGGATTGAGAACCGCTCGCTCCACAAGAGAGCAACGGCCGTTATCCGTCAAAGTGCGGGGCCCGTAGCGACGAGCCGCTTCGCTCCTGCGCGGGGAGAACTTGGACCCGCACCGCCCAACGATGCTACCGCCGTCAACCTGCGATCATGCCTCCGTCCACCGCCAAGGATGCACCGATGATATAGGAAGCCTTGTCGGAACCGAGGAATACGATGGCATCTGCTATTTCTTCGGGAGTGCCGATGCGCTTGTTAGGAACTTGAGTCTCGAGGAAGGCCGCCTTGTTTTCCTTCGTTTGCGCAAAACGATTGAACATCGCCGTTTCAATAGGACCGGGGCCGACGACGTTCACACGAATACCAGAGCCGGCGAGTTCGGGCCGCCGACTTCGTTATACCTTCGACCGCATGCTTGCTGCCCACATAAATCGCTGCGCCCGGACCGCCAATCTTGCCGTAAGCAGATGAGATATTGACGATACTGCCTTTGCCTTGCGGAACCATGGCTCGAATCTCGTACTTCATGCTGAGAAGGACACCAAGTACGTTGGTGTCGAAGATCGCCTTATAGTTCTCGAGGGTTATATCGGCCGCAGCGCCGCCAACACCTTCTGTGCCAGCGTTATTGACGGCGATGTCGAGGCGTCCGAAGCGAGCGACGGTTTTGTCGACCAAGTTCTTGACGTCCTCCTCATGGCGCACATCGGCACGCACAAATTCCGCCTGTGCTCCGATGTCGCGCAGGTCACGCACTAGCTCGGCACCGACTTCTTCATTGCGGCCTGCAACGACTACGTGCGCACCCTCCTTTGCGTAGGCAAATGCAGTTGCACGCCCGATTCCAGCAAGCGCTCCTGTAATCAAAACCACGGGACTGGACATGTGAGTTCTCCTGTTCAATTTGGCTTCGTAGGGGGGGCTTATTCTTTTCCTGTAAGACGTGGATGGCCGCAAGACTTGTGCGGTCCCATTTTTGGTAAACGTTGCGGGCAAGGCTCACTCGCTTGAGTAGCTATCTCCACAACCTGATCTCCCTGAGACCGCCAAAACCGCGTTGCGACAAATGCCCTCGGTCCGAGATGTTGCGTTCCCGATCGCTCGACATAAACCGCAAGAAACCCTGGAAGCTCATTATGCTTTGTCTCGCGTGAAGTTGCGACACCTTTTCGAGGTACTTACCGCTACCACTGGCTAGAATTCATCAACTCGACGTGCGGCCAGCTTCCGTCGTGCCACCTGGCTGGTTTGTCGCCTACGGTGACTTGTGCCAGTCGCTGGTCCCGTGGCGTGAAGCGCAGCTCTGGAAGTTCAGCGGCCACAAGACCCGTACGACACCGATACGGAGCCTGAAACGGAATGTTTGCTGCTCTTTCGCTTGACCAAGCTCTCAAATGATGGGGTACCGACACCACGATTTCAACATCACCAAGGCGTAGTCACTTGGGATGACTGCGCTCCTTGGAGGCTCAGCGCTGGACTAGCCTTGGGAGTCCCGTTTTCCCGGATTGATGAGGCGGAGTGGTTCGCCTGGGTCGTAGTGGAACCCGTCCGCCGGAGCTTTCGCGGGCGGTTTGCGAGCCTTCAGCGCGGCGATTCTCCGCCGGACCTCGTCTTCGCTCGGCCCCTGCGTTGGGTGCTCGGACCCTAACTTCGGACCAATCGGCGTCGGGTTCTGTGTCTGGCGGGACGACTTGCGGACGGCGTTCCTGCGCTTTCGCGCTTGTGTGCGAATAAAGTTGTTAACCGCCGTCTTCGAGGTCTGAAACTGGCACTTCTCGGCGAGCAGAGTCGCGATGTCCCTGCACCTGAATCCCTGGTCTTGCAACTCGTCCACGAGATCGGCGTAGGGTTCCAGGCGCGAGCGGCCCGGTTTCGCGCTCATGCTGCTCAGAATGTCCTCAAACCTACCTTGCATCACTCCCTTCGGCGCTTGGCAAGAATGACCCAGTAGCGCTTGGTTGAACTAACCCACACTGGGAACCGGAACAGGGAACAGGATCGTGATACCGGGGCATCATCCGCGCCGAAGGCGTGTTCGCTGGTAGACATGGATGCTCAGGCGATATCATCCACGCCGCAGGCGTGCGGTTTGGTTCGCGTCATCCGTAGCCGAATCGCGCAGAGAGTGCGAGCGCTTACCGGGTTGGCGTGCTCCGTTCGAGCTTGTGACGGAGATACTGGAAGTAATCCGGGCTGACGCGCAAGCCAATCACTTCCTCGATTACCGGTAGGAAATAAGCCAGCGAACGAATCGTGCTCAATGGCGGGGCATTTGTCGGCCGCATCAGACGGCGCGTCGCCGCTAGTACGAATGCGTTTTCGATGACGCTCGCGGAGATGCCACGTTGGTAGAGTTGCGCGGCCAGGACGCGGTCCGGACGGCGGATGGTCCCCATCGTACCCGGCGTTTTGCGATACGCCTCCAGAACCCGGCGAATACTGGCTGTCGCCGTCGTCCATGAGGATGACCTCACCCTTGCAAATCGCGCAGCGACGGGCCGTCAATCGTTACCGTATGGCAGTAGTGTCGCAGACGACTTAGTAGTGCCTCCACCATTGGCCGGGTGCCCAAAAAGTTCGGCCATTCGTCATATACGAGATTCGTAGTGATGATGGTGGAATGCTGGCGGTAGCGCTCTTCCATCAGCTTGAAGAAGATGTTCGACTGCTCGGGTTTGAGATTTAAGTACCCAAGCTCGTCGATCAGAAGGACATCCAGCCGGGCCAGGCGCTTCAGTAGTTGACGCGTCGAGCGGTCGGCCAGCGACGCATACATCTCGTCGAACAGATCCTGCGCCCGAATGAACTGGCAGCGATAGCCGTTCTCCAGCGCTTTGAGCAACAAGCCGCACGCTAGTCCCGTCTTGCCGACACCCGTTTTCCCGACCAAGACTATGTTTTCCGCCTTGGCAATGAACTCCAACTCCCCAAACCCGCGCATCTGTTTGCGGTTCACGCCTGGCTGGCGGCCGAAAGGAAACGTTTCTAGGGTCCAGCGTTCGGGCAGATTGGCCCGCCGGATGCGCCATTCCAGCGCAACCCTCCTGTTTGGCCTGCCACTGTGCGCGCACCAGCCGCGTGACGAAGTCCGACTAGCTGATGTCGTCCTTGTCGGCGGCGCGCAACTGTTCGTCATAGATCTCCAGGATGCGCCGCAGCTTGAGATTCTTCAGCAGTTGTTCCAGTTCTTCAGTCATTGGTCCGATTCCCCATCCAGCAGAAAATACTCGCGCGTCACACGGCGCAAGATCATCCGTTCCAGCCGGTCCAGATCGTAAAGACCATAACGGCCGGCCTCGCGCACAGCGCCCAGTAGCGGTTCCCGTGGATACTCCCGCACCAGACACAACAGTTGCCGCAGGGCATGCGTGACTACCTTGCGACTCCGTTGTTTCAATCCCACGACATAGTCGGCCAGCTCAGGCGCGGCTATGACGATGGCTTTTTCTTCGGGATGTGGATCGGGTCGCGCGTCTCTCTGGCCGCGCGGTGGACGGTGCTCGGTGAGCATCACTCGCTGGTGCTCGGCTTCAGCGATACGCCGGTGTGTCACCAGGCGACGGGCATCCAGTTGAATCTCGATTTTGTCCCTGGTCTCGCGCACCTCCACGCGGCGGCCGATCCAATCCACTGGGACCGAATAGCGGTTGCTGTTCAGCGCGACGTATCCTTCAATATCCACCAGTCGCTGATGCAGCCGGTAAACTTCTGGAATCCATGCCGGCAACGGCTTCAGATGCAGCCGCTCGACGGCGAACAGCTCACGTGGAATCGCGCGTATATGTTTCTTGTAAGTCGAGTTGACCTTGTCGCACCATTCCCGCGCCCGCTGATTCAGATCTTCCCAACTGCTGAACTTGCGTCCCGCCAGGAAGTTTCCTTCGATAAAGCTGAAGGGTCTCTCCACGCGTGCCGAACGGTTCGCATTCCCAATCGCGTGCGCAACGAACTGAAAGCCGAAGCGCTCTGCAAAAGGCGGCCATCTCCGGCACCGGAACCATGTCGCGCCCCGTGCCGCGCAGCACCACCACGTGCGTGTTATCGATCATGACGCGCCCCGTCGCGCGTGAGAAGTACCGCAACGCGTCAGTGAGAAAGACCTTGCAGTCGAAACGCCGGAAGGTCGGGTAGCACTGGAAGAACAGCATCCGCGAATAACACAGCACCGCTGATGCAGTCTGCACTCTACGTTTCTTGCCGCCCAGTTCGAGATCGTGCGGAGAGGTGTCATGCTGCATCTCCTCACCCGGCGCAAAATCATACTGGCCCGCCGGCGCTGGCGGCGCGTATCCGATCCCATGCCGCCGGCAGAACGCCGTTAACGCGGCATACGACAACTCCGCCCCAGAGGCTGCCAACTCTTCATGGACTCGCACGAGATTCCCCTTGCACTGGTCGAAGAGTTCCAGGATCTGTTGCCGGTGAGGCTCGGCTTTCTCCGGACGCTGCAGCTCCGGCACTGTGGTGGTTCGAGCGCAGGACTTTGCGTACCGCCACTCGGGAGATTCCCATCACTCGCGCGATCTCGCGCTTGCTCACTCCCTTTGCGTGCAGTTCCAGAATCGTGGTGCGTTGCGCTTGGCTCAACATGTTTCTTCTCCGGTCGGATGGTTTCGGCGGCGGAGCTGGTTTTGAATGCGGTCGATCTGATACCGCGCGGCTTCGCGCTGCTGGTGATCCAACTCCGTGGTAGCGGAGCCCGCCAGGCGACGATGCGCCCGTCCGAGGGGCACGCAGGAACCTTCGCGGTCGCGTCAGGGCGAATAGCCTGGCCCCTTTTCCATTCCTGCTGAGGCACACCCGTCCCGTATTAGCAACGATTCCGAAAAAGGTACGCGCTCAAGGCTAAGAGACCGACAAGCAGCGCTGCAATGATAGCAGCGACGCGTGTTTTCCAGTCCTTCCAGTCTGATCGAAAGAGTTTTGACTTTGGATCGATGAGCATCGGCGCAGCGCACCGTGGCGGAGGCGAAAGGGAAGAGGCTTGGCGGGTGCGCCGTCGATTTACGTAAAGTCGATCCGGGTGCCCTTGGCGCGTCCCCCGGAGCCCGAACCGCGCTATTTTACCGGTGCTTCGGCTTCTGGAACCAATAGCCAGTCACGATAGTTTGACGATATGCTCTTTCCACATGGCGTAACCCTCTATTGTGATAACCAGGACCTGCCAGGATGCGGAACAGGAACAGGTTGGAGAACAAGGACGACATGCCTGCTGCCGTTCGGAGTTCACGCACCTTTCTGAGGCAGAAGTCTGGGCCGCGGTCGCCGTCGATAACGGGCCTGTCGCGGCGGAGGTGACCCGGCTTGTCGCACAGCACGCGAAGCGCCTGAAGGAATGCGCCGATAAAGATAAGTCTGCCCCTGGTGTGCTCATGCTGATCCGGACGCGCTGCCCCATCGAGCGCGTTGCCGTGCTCATGATGGCCCAGGCCGGGGCAGCGGTGAGCCAGATTAGCGTCCACTGAGCTGTTTAAGCTGCCTGAAAGTATTCCGGATACGGATGGTTCCATCCTTTGCGCCGGGGTGGGAGCAGGTCTCCCGCTTTTTCCGGCATCCGGAAGAGATATTGCCCTGCGCGGGATGGTGCCATCCCCTACGCCGAAGCGGGTTCATGGTGACCCGCAAGCATTCAGCTTCGAAGCGAGGGCAAAGATGATGATGGTAGCGGGCGAGGGACTTGAACCCCCATGACCTTGCGGTCGGACGATTTTGAGCCGTCTGCGTCTGCCAGTTCCGCCAGCCCGCCACAGCGCACGCGTTTCTTCACTTTAGCATTTACGAAGCCCAGAGGCGTAATCGCTCACGCCTGCCTACCCCTCTTGCTCGGTAGGCAGGCTCTTTCTTCTTTTTGGTTTTCGGCCGCTTATATGTTGATCGCGGCGGCGTCGAGGGTGTTCTTGAGGTGGGACGCGTAGTATTTCTCGATCATCTCGACGCTGGTGCGGCAGTTCTTCGCGATCTGATAAATGTCCGCGCCTTCCATGAGACGCAGGCAGATGTAGGTGTGCCGCAGGCTATAGGCCGTGCGGGGTTGTCCCTCACGATCTTTCTTGAGGCCTTCTTCGTCCAGGATGGTGTTGAAGAGTTGCCGGTGGGTCTTTGGAAAAATCGAGATCGGTCGGCTGCGGCTTGTTCCTCTCGACCAGCCTCTGAAAAGGCTTTACGGCTCCACTGGTGCTCTTGCAATAGCCGACGCCGCGTTTGCCGCGGACCTCGATCTCAAGGATGGTTTCGTGGCTGCCCTCATCCTCGACGATCTTCACATCGCGATATTCAAGGCGGGTCGCCTCATCGGGACGAAGGCCGGTATTCGCCATGAACAGGACATAGTCGTGAAGCTGTTCCGATTCCCATTTGTAGCGGGGATTTTTCGGGTGCTGCGCCCGTCGCCGGGTGGCTTCATAGAGCTTCTTGTATTCCTCCGGGGAAAACCATGCGCGGTGTGAAATCTTCCCCGATGCCCGGTAGGGTTCGGAGAGATCCGGAAGCCGGTCCAGCCATCGGTGGCGCACGGCGGCTTTGAGCGTCTGCCGGAGAACAACGATTTCCTGATGCATGGTGCTCCGGGCCGGCGGCTTTCCGTGTTCCTTCACCGCTTCCTCGTGGCGATGAATGCGGTACTCCTGTACCTGGCCGGGCGTGATCTCGGAAAGTCCCATGTCGCCGAAGAAGGGCACCAGATGAAGCCGGAGGCGCGTGCTGTGGCCTTCAACGTACTCGGCATTACGTTGGCCCTCGGTGATGATCTGGTATTCGCGCTCGAATTGCACAGCGGCTTCGCGGAAGGTTTTTTCGCTTGTTGATTTCACCGTTCCTGACCTTGCCGCGCAGCCCCAGATACCAGTCCTCGGCGAAGTCCTTGGCCTTGGCGAGGCAGTCTTCCTTAGTGGAGACCCGTCGGTTTTTGCCGGCGAGTAGGTGGCGCACTACCAGCGGCTGCTGTTTTCGCGGCGGTAGACGTGGACTTTGCCGCCGAGGATCGTGTGCTTCTCTGGCATAGCGGTCTGGCCGCCAAAAACGGCCAAACTGTGCAACACTCGTGTTCGGCGCGAGTGCTAGTTTAGCATTCGCGGCACCCACCCAGAGCATGCTTAGATAAATCGATGTCCTTCCTCGATCTGCTCCTCGGCAAGCCGCTCGCCAATTGGGAAGAGACCGGCGAGCGCATCGGCCCGGCCGCCGGTATTCCCATTTTCGGACTCGACGCCCTGAGTTCCGCGGCCTACGGTCCGGAAGCCGCGCTCACCATCCTGATCCCGCTCGGCGCGTTGGGCGTGGCGTACATCGTCCCCATTAGCGGCGCAATTATTCTGCTGCTCACCATCGTTTATTTTTCTTATCGTCAAACCATCGATGCGTACCCGGGTGGCGGCGGATCCTACACCGTGGCGCGCGAAAATATCGGCGCCGGCGCGGGCTTGCTGGCCGCGGCCGCTCTGATGATTGACTACGTGCTGACGGCGGCCGTTGGAATCTCCGCCGGAGTGGGCGCGCTGGTGTCGGCCGTTCCAGCGCTGCTGCCGCACACCTTGGCGATGTGTCTGGGCATTCTCCTGCTACTCACCATCGTGAATCTGCGCGGCGTCAAGGAAGCCGGCGGAATTTTCATGATCCCCACCTATCTGTTCGTTGGCACCCTGCTGACCACCATTCTGATCGGCTCCGTCAAGGCGCTCGCCTCCGGTGGACATCCCATCCCCGTGGCTGCTCCTCCTCCCATACCCGCCGCCAGTGCGATGGTCGGCGCGTGGCTGGTTCTCAAAGCCTTCGCCAGCGGCTGCACCGCGCTCACCGGCGTTGAGGCCGTCAGCAACGGCGTGCGAGCCTTTCGCGACCCGACCGCCGAAAATGCCAAGAAGACGCTCACCGTGATTATCGGACTGTTGATCATCTTGCTTGCGGGCATCGCCTGGCTGGTGAAGGCGTATCACATCGCCGCCACCGATCCCGGCGCCGCCGGTTATCAGAGCGTGCTTTCCATGCTGGTGGCCGCGGTGGCGGGCAGGGGCGCATTTTACTACCTGACCATCGCTTCCATTTTGTTCGTCCTCGCGCTTTCCGCCAACACCGCGTTCGCCGACCTTCCGCGCCTCTGCCGCATCATCGCGCTGGACGGTTATTTGCCACGGTCCTTATCCAACCGTGGGCGCCGCTTGGTTTTTTCCGAAGGGATCTATGTTTTAACGGGACTCACCGGCGCGCTCCTGATCCTGTTCGGCGGCGTCACAGATCGCCTCATTCCGCTTTATGCCGTGGGCGCATTCCTCGCATTCACGCTGTCCCAATTAGGCATGGTGTTTCATTGGAAGCGTGTGCGCGGTCCTCACGCCGTGCGCTACATGTTCATCAACGGGCTCGGTGGGGTGGTCACCGGAATCACCGTGCTGGTGGTGCTGGTTGCCAAATTTGTCGATGGCGCCTGGATTACCGTGCTCTTGATCCCTGCCATCCTGATCTTGATGTATGCGGTCCGTCGGCACTATGACAGGGTGAGCGAGGAAGTGGCGGATTCCAGCCCGCTCGATCTGACCCATTTTCGGCAGGCCCAGGTGGTTGTTCCCATCGAGCGTTGGAGCGCGGTGTCGAAAAAAGCGATCACGTTCGCGTTATCTATGTCTCCGGACGTCATCGGGCTACACGTGAACTGCGAATGGACCGAGCAGCTAAAGAAAGAGTGGTTGGACTTCGTCGAGAAGCCCGCTCAGGAGGTGGGGCTAGCCGCGCCGCGCCTCGTGATTCTGGAGAATCCTTATCGCTACGTCAGCAGTCCGATCGTGGGTGCTCTGTTGGAACTGCAAAAGAAAGATCCCGACCGCCAGCTCGCGGTGGTGATTCCCGAACTGGTGGAGAGGCACTGGTATTATTACTTCCTTCATAACCAGCGCGCGGCCGTGCTCAAGACCCTGCTGTACGTCCGCGGCAGCCAGAAAATCGCGGTAGTGAACGTGCCCTGGTACATCGAGTAGGGTCCGGTGCCGTCGATCGAGATAATCTGTATTGACCAATTCGAGCCGACGGATTTCAGCCAACTGCCCTTCGCGATCAAAAGTGGCAGGGAGCTTAAGTCAGATCGCCGGCCAAGCCCGCTGTTTCAGAAAGAGTTCGATAGTCTAAGAGGCTGCATTTATCATTTGGGGAACCCGGAATTGAAGACTCGGAAGACGGGGACATTTTTTGCGGCCTACCTGCTGAGCCATCGCTCAGTCCATGCCTCCCGATCAACGTTTCTGGAGTTTCGGCCTGAGTTCATACCCTCTGTTGGAGAGCTGCTCACGTCTCTATTGGAGTCGTCGCCCGTGAATCGGTTATTATTCACCAGCGACTACCAGTTTGGACCGAAGCGCCCTTACCGTTCGCCCGCGGTAACGCTGGATGAATTTTGGTCATTGCACGATACGCGCGCGTTACGGCTCAACGCCGCATATCCAATCCAACATCAACGCTTGGTGTGAACTCTGCGCGGGAGGTTCGCGATGAATCGACAAAATGTCGGCTGCCCTGTTGGCCGTCGCGTTCGCCGGGCGGCAACCCACGATATTCCGCATGAGTTCGCGATTTATCCCGGCCATCACGGCAGCGGAATCGCCGGCCGGAGGGAGACCAAGACGCTTCCGCTTTTCTCGAAAAACCTGGCTTATCTGCGTTCATCTGCGTTTATCTGTAGCGAAACTGCCTTTTTCAAACCCCGTTAGAGCGTGAGAATCCGGCGCGCGCCAGATTGAGGAAAGCCGCAATCGCCGCCGAATCGCGCGCATTTTGCCAGCCAACCGACACCGTGGTTTCCAGGCCCGAAAGCGGCCGATACACCACGCCTTTCCAGCGGAACTTCCGCACGCCTGCGGGTGCAATGGAAACTCCCATGCCCGTCTCGACGAACGTCACTACGCTCTGCCATTGGGTGGCCTCCTGCGCTACGCGCGGGGTAAAGCCGGCATCCACACAGAACGAGATAAGCTTCTCATAGAACGAAACCCCAACCTGACGCGGGAACAATACGAACGGATCTTTGCCGAGCTGCCGCAAACGCAAGCGTGCGACGTTCGCGAGCGGATGAGACGCCGGTAGCACAGCAACCACCGATTCGCGCAGAATGGTTTCGATCGGCAGCGCTCCGCACGCCTCCACTTCTCGCAAGAAGCCGATGTCCAGCGTCCCGGCCAGCAGCCCGGCAGCGATCGCGCTGGTTGACATTTCTCGCAGCGCGAACTGCACGGCGGGAAACCGCTCGCGATATTTGCGGATGATGGCCGGCAGGCGCGTCAGCATCACCGACGGTGGTGTGCCCACGGTGAGCTGTCCGGTTTCGCCCCGTCCGGCCCGGCGCGTCTGATCGATGGCCTGCTCCACATCGGCCAGGATGCGCCGCGCTTCACCAAGCAGCACCAACCCGGCCTCCGTCAGCGTCGTCTTGCGGGATCTCCTCGCAAACACCGGATACCCGAGCGCTCGCTCCAGCTTTTGGATCTGCTGCGTCAGCGGCGGCTGTGCCATGCCCAGGCGCTCGGCGGCACGGCCGAAATGCAGCTCTTCGGCCACCGCGACGAAGTAGCGGAGATGTCGCAAGCCGATTTCCCGATCGCCCTGGAAATTATCCATATGCAAATCATGGCAGAATGGACTTACCCGCCCGCGTCTCCTCCCGAGGAGCCCGTGTGTCTATGCTTCGAACATCATTGCTGGCCGTCATGACTCTCAGCTATCTGGGCGGCGCAACCGTGCCCGATCATCCGCTGTATTTCGAACAGCGATCGCGCGATTTATTTGAGACCCGCGCCGCCGGTCAACTGGTGACCATCCACCCCGATCGCATTGAACTGGACGGTGTGACGCTGCGCTTCCTCGATCCGTCCAGAGGCGCACATCTCGAAGGTCTCGGCCAGTCTGCGCCCAGCACCTACATCACGCGCGCTGGGACACGAAGCTTTCCGGCATTCCCCAAAGCCGTCATCCGCCGCGTTTATCGTGGAATCGATGTCACGTTCTACGGTCGTCCCGGGCATCTGGAATACGATCTGGATCTAGCCACAGGGGCCACGCCCGATCGCATTCGAATTGAGGTGAGCGGCTCTCGCGGCGTCCGATTGGATGAGCACAACAACCTCGTCATCGATACCGGCTCAGGCCAACTGCGGCAACTTGCGCCGCGCGTTTTTGAGATGAATCACGGCGTTCGCCACGAAATCGCCGCGCAATATGTGCGCCTTCCCGCCAACGCCATCGGCTTCCGCATCGGGAAGCACAACCGAACCCTCCCGCTCACCATCGATCCGGTGATCGTCTACACCAAATATTTTGGCGGGAGCGGCGGGGATGCCGCGGGGCCGGTGGCTACCGACGCGCAGGGCAACGTGTATGTCACTGGCTACACCAACTCCATCAATTTTCCATCCACCAATGGAACCAAGTCCAGGCTCCAGCCACCTTTGATTGCGTACTCGAACGGCGGCCAAACGGTGACTCCGCTTGCCGTGGGCACCGCTGTCTCCGTCTCAGCGATTGGCGGAACCTCCGACGGCAACGTCCTTTATGTGGCCACCCCGGACGGCATCTACTACAGCGGCAATCATGGCGCCAGCTTCACCCAGGCCGTGCCCTTGATCTCTCCAACCGGTAATCTGGCCGGAGCGGTCCAGGCCATTTCCGTGGACGCCATCGATCCCTCGCGTGCTTACGTCGCCACGACAACAGGCCTGTTCTCCCTCAACGCCAACGGCGAAAGCGCGGGCGAGGATGATCCGGACATGGCGACCAGCGGAAACGGCGCCGTAGAAATGGAGTCGGTCCAGATCAGCGCCGTCAATCACGCCGTCGCTTATGCCACCACGGCTAATCCAAATTATCTCTACACCACTACCAACACCGGCGAAAACTGGCAGCAATTGTATCCCTCCTATCCCGGTGAGCCGCCGGTCTCTCAGTTCGGCCCATCCCTCACCTTCACCTTGGCTCCGGGCGGGAGCGACCTTTACGTCATCGATGGCAACGGCAACTTTTTCAAGACCGCGGACGGCGGCATGACCTGGCAGAAATTGTCGGGAGAGTATCTGCTGGGTGCGACATCCATCACCATCGATCCGAACAATCCATCCAATATTTATGTGGTGGACGGCTTCGGCTTGCAGCAAAGCACCAACAGCGGTGAGACCTTCACGACGATATCGCCCATGCTTCCCGGCGGCACGCGTATCATTGCCTTCGCCATGGACGGTAGCGGCGCTCTTTACTTCGCCACCAGCAGCGGGCTAATTGAGGTGAGCTCCAACAACGGAGCCACATGGAACACTCTGCCACTGCGGCAGAATCCTCAAACCCTGGTGGGCTTGGGCGGACAGGTATTCGCCGGAGTGCAATCTCCCTCCGTTCCATTCGTAGTGAAGTGGAGTCCCGATGGCAGCCAGATGCTATACTCCACCTTCTTCGGAGGCAGTTTCTCGGACTCTATCACGGCCATCACCACCGATTCGCAAGGAGAAGCCATTATTGCCGGCAATACGTCATCCTCCGATTTTCCGGTTACTCAAACCATCTCCCCGGCTTCGCCCGCTCCAGCCAGCAGCGGCTTTGTCGCCAAGCTGAGCGCGGACGGTACACAAGCCATCTATTCCACTGTTTTCGGCGCTTCCCTTGGCGTCACCGTGAATGGAGTAGCTATCGATGCTAGCGGCGCACCGTACGTTACCGGCGCTACTCAATCGCCCGATTTTCCAACCACCGCCAACGTACCGCAACCAAAGCTGCCCACCGCGATGTGCCAGCGCACAACCACCGACCCTTTCATGCTAAATGGAAACCTGGGGACTTACGCGTTCGTGAGTAAGCTGAGCGCGGCTGGAAGCAGCTTGGTCTATTCCACTTTCCTTACTGGCGCCTGCGGGAGCATCGGGCAGGGCATTGCGGTGGATCAAGCGGACGAAGCAGTCGTGGTAGGCCTAACCACCTCGCCCGATTTTCCCGTCTCAACGAATGCGTATCAATCGACGTTTCCCGGCGGCGACGCAGCGAGCATTACCTACCCAAATCCGGTGAATTTTGGATTTGTCACTAAGTTGAGCGCCGCCGGGAACCAAGCGATCGCCAGTTCGTTTATCGGCGGCGGCTTTTTAACGGAAGCCTACGCGCTGGCGCTGGATTCCTCCGGCGCCCCTTACATCACTGGCTCGACGTGGGGAATTACTCCCGGCGCCACGCCCGGCGCGTATCAAACCACGGTGAAAACCGGGTGCCCGCCCGTGTTCGGTATTGGTCCGGGCCCCGAGTATCCGTCCGGCGGTTCGGATGTTTTCGTGCTGAAGCTGGACCCCGCGTTATCGAGCGCGCAATACCTGACGTACCTGGGTGGCATTTGCGACGATTCTGCAACCAGCATCGTACTGGAGCCCTCCGGCAACGTATGGGTGGGCGGTTTCCCTTCGATGGGTTTTCCGCTCGTTACGCCATATGAACTAAATGGAACCGGATATTACTTTGTGAGCGAGCTGAGTGCGGACTTTTCGCAACTGCTCTTCTCCAGTTATAGCGACGGCCCCAATCTGGCCGGAGACCCAACAGGCGATATATACGTCGCGGGCAGCAGCCAGTATTCAGGCGGTATCGAGAAGAACTCAGGCTACGGATCCGGACCCACCGCCACCCTAGTGAAGATTAATCCCACCGCCAATCCGCCCGTGATTGTAAGCTCCATCGGGCCCGAGACCAACTCCTTGGCAGTTCCGTTTCTCTATTCTTCCGCCATTGCGCCCGGTGAGTTGATCAATATAACCGGGCAAAATCTCGGGCCCACCACCACCGTCATGGCGCAGCTTGACTCAACCAATCACCTGCCGTACGTCGTTGGAGCAACCAGCGTCTTGTTCGGCGATTACTCGGCACCGCTCATCTCGGTGCAAGCGGGATTGATCGTCTGCTTCGCGCCGTTTGAGATTTCCGGGAGCACGCAGGTGACTGTCAACGTCGACGGCCAGAGCTCAAACAGTGTGCTGGTTGCCGTCGAGCCTGCTGCGCCGTACTTCTTGTCAGCCATCAATCAGGACGGCACGATGAATTCCGCCGCCCACCCCGCGCCGCAAGGCTCCGTCGTGACGTTTTATGTCACTGGCCTGGGCCTCACTTCGCCTCTGAGCCAAGATGGCAGCGTCAGCGCTCCGCCTCTTCCGGTTCCTGCCACCACGGTGTCGGTGAACATTGGCGGAAGTCAGGCGCAGGTGCAGTTCGTGGCCGCGGCCGATGGACTGATCGCGGGAATCACGCAGATCAACGTGCAGATACCGGTGGCCACCTATTCATCGAATCCCGTTTACGTATTCATAGGCAACGCGGAGGGGCAGATCTATGTGGCGCAGTGATCTACTTGCTGCACTAAAGCGGGGCGCAACCGTGCCGGTTGTTGGCGCCGTCGTTCGATGCAAGACGCGACCAGGAACAGGCTGCTCAAAGTAACCGCCACGATGACGACATCCTGCCACCAGTTGTACTGCGCCTCAGCTCCGCTGGCCAGCCCAAGAAAGATGAAACAAAAAACCAGATGAGCGGAGAATACTTCGAGCGACGCTCGTCCCATGGTGGCCAGACGCGCGCCGATCCAGGTTTCCGCCAGCGGCGAACCGAATTTCACCAGCAGAATCCCGATGGCCGTGGCATCGATCAGCCGAAAAATCCCCAGCCTCCACTTATTTACCAAAGCATCGAAAAGCGTCGGCCCGGTGAGGACATCGAAACCCGTGTGACGGCAGACGAACAAGATAGACGCAATTGCAATGCTCAGCAAAATCGCCCATTTAGGAATTCGTTTCTTCGCAAAGAGAGAGGCGGCTTTGGCGCTGCCCAGGCACAAACCTGCGGTCCACAGAAACTGCCATCCGAACCAGTCGAACGCGCCCGTTTCATTAAGCGGGATCGGGAATCCCCAATGTGCGGCCGCCATGTAGACCCACTCACGTAAATGGAATTGCGCCAATAGCCAAATGGAGCCACTGCCGATCAATACCGGTGCCCATCCCCAACGTGACGCAATCCGCATGAGTAACGGGGTGACAAGCATGAACATGATGTACATCGGAAGAATGTCGAGCAGCGGCGGATTGTAGAGCAATGCCGGTGCCGCCACCAGCGCCTGCGCGGGATGTAGAAGGTAGAAGTCCAACAGGTTTTCTAACGGCACGCGATGAAAATAGGCCGCCGCCCACGCGCAGACACTAAACGCCAATCCAAGCAGCGCCAGATGGTAACCGTAAATGCGCAGGATACGACGCCATAATTTTTCCTGCGCTACCGCAGCCCCGTGCCTCTCCAACGCGCCTTGCTGAATCCGCCCCCACCAGAATAGCCGCCAGCAGGATGAAACCTTCGGCGGCGGAAACATATCCAACCATTTGGTTCGAATAAGCACTGACATGCGTGGGAAGATGCGTTAACGTCATCCACACCAAAAGGAACCCGCGCAGCGTATCCAATTGTGGCAAACGCTGAGAGCTGTTACTCATACCCACATCTACGAGATCGCCGCCGCTGGCTTTGGGTTTCGTAATTGATTGTAGCCGCGATGATATGCAGCGCATATGGATTGCTGCGGCAATGAATATTGGACATATCCCAGAGCCCCGGCTAAGCTCCGGGTATGACGTCCACACAAGCTCTCTCCGACATTCAATCGGTCGCCCAAAAGGAGCGCCAGTTCCTGGTCGAGATCTACGAGCGATACCCGCTGGTGGTGACCTCGGGCCGCGGCTGCTATGTTTTCGATGCGGCCGGGAATCGCTATCTGGATGCGATCTCCGGAATTGGCGTCAACGCTCTGGGTTATTCGCATCCACGCATCCTCCGCGCGCTGGAGGATCAGGCCCGGCAGTGCATCCATACATCGAATTTACTCTACCACCCCTATCAAGGCCAACTGGCCGAGCTGTTATGTAACCTCAGCGGACTCGATCGCGCATTTTTTTCAAGCTCGGGAACCGAAGCGATGGAAGCCGCGCTCAAGACCGTTCGCGCGTATGGGCGGGGCTGCACATCCGCAAGACCAAGCTGGTGGCGCTCAACAATTCGTTTCACGGACGAACCCTCGGATCGCTGGCCATAACCGGGCAACCCAAGTATCAGCGACCCTTCGGCCCCCTTGCGCCACAAGTTACCTTCGTCGATCCCAACGACAATATCGCTCTCGCGAAGGCGGTGAGCGATGAAACCGCCGCCATCGTCGTGGAGCCGATACTCGGGGAGGGCGGCATCATTCCGCTGACCGTGGAGTTCCTGCAACTCGCCCGCGAACTGGCCACGCGCCACCGCGCGCTGCTGGTGGCCGATGAAACACAATGCGGATTGGGACGCACCGGCCGCTATTTCGCTTATCAATGGTCCGGGATAAAGCCCGACATCGTGGTCACCGCGAAACCGCTGGCCGCGGGGCTGCCGTTGGGCGCAACTTTATTCACCGAGCAGGCCGCGCAAGCACTCTCGTTGGGACTGCACGGCACCACATTCGGTGGCGGCCCATTAGCCTGCCGCGTGGCTATCGAGTTCCTCTTCATGCTGGACGATCTGCTGCCCAACATCCGCCAGATCGGCGATCGGTTGCGCGCCGGCCTGGATGAAATTCGCCGCCGCCGTCCCATCGTCACCGAAATTCGCGGCGCCGGCCTGATGCTCGGGATTGAGCTCGCCCGGCCCGGCAACGATCTCGTGCTGCGAGCTCTCGAACGCGGCCTGTTGCTCAACTGCACGCACGACACAGTGCTGCGGCTGCTGCCTCCATATATTCTTTCGATCGAACAAGCGGACGAACTTCTCCAGATTCTCGACGACGTCCTTGCCGCTTGACCTCGCTGCTATGCTGGATCGTATGCAAATCGGCATGATCGGTCTGGGACGAATGGGCGCGAACATGGTGCGCCGGCTGATAAAGGGCGGGCACGAGTGCGTCGTTTTCGACATGAATCTGGGAAACGTCGCCGAGCTTGGCAAAGATGGCGCGTCTGGATCCAGTTCGCTCGATGAATTTGTGAGCAAGTTGAAACCGCCGCGCGCGGTTTGGCTGATGGTGCCGGCCGCCGTGGTGGATCAAACGCTGGAACAGCTCGCACCGCGCCTCCAGAAAGGCGACGTCGTTATCGATGGCGGGAACTCGTATTATATCGACGACATTCGCCGCGCCCAGGAGCTGCAGCCGCGCGGCATTCACTACGCCGACGTAGGAACCAGCGGCGGGGTATGGGGCCTGGAGCGCGGATATTGTCTGATGATCGGCGGCGAACCGGACATCGTGAAACATCTGGATCCGATCTTCAAGACACTGGCGCCGGGGCGGGGCAGTATCGAGCGCACCCCGGGACGCGACAAGGTCGGCGGCACCGCCGAAGATGGCTACTTGCATTGCGGACCCGTGGGCGGCGGCCACTTCGTGAAGATGGTTCACAACGGGATCGAATACGGCATCATGGCCGCTTACGCGGAAGGCTTGAATGTTTTGCATCACGCCAACGTAGGCAAGACGGCGCGCGAGTCCGATGCCGAGACCACTCCGCTCCGCAATCCGGAACACTATCAGTACGATTTCAATCTGGCCGATGTCGCCGAGGTTTGGCGTCGCGGCAGCGTGGTGGCGTCGTGGCTGCTCGATCTCACCGCGATTTCGTTGCTCGATCAAAAGTCGTTCAGCAAATTCTCCGGCCGTGTCTCCGATTCCGGCGAGGGACGCTGGACCATCAACGCGGCCATCGATGAAGGAGCGCCCGTTCCAGTTCTGAGCGCCGCGCTATTTCAGCGCTTCGATTCGCGCGGTGAGAGTGAGTTCGCCAATAAGCTGCTCTCGGCCATGCGTTTCCAATTTGGCGGACACATCGAGCGAACGTCGGGCGGCTGACAGCACTGCGATAAATCTGTCATTATTGCGTAACTAAGCAGAAATATTCGCTTGTTAGGATCGCCAAGAGGTTATATGCGGCGATCCCTTTCCATCACTCTGCTTGTAGTGTCTTTGCTCTTTGCGGCCTCCTTATCGGCGCCCCCGTTGTTCGCCCAATTTGAAACTTCCGAGGTGCTCGGCTCGGTGCGCGACGCATCGAATGCCCCGGTGCCGAACGCCACCGTGACGCTGACCAACCAGCAGACCGGTATCGAAGCCAAGACTACCAGCAACGAAAACGGCGAATACGATTTCTTCAACGTCCAGATCGGCGTTTACACGGTGAAAGTGGAGCACCCGGGATTTTCAGCGGCCACCGCCTCCGATATTCGCGTGGAGGTGAACGCCCGGCAGCGTGTCGACATGTCGATGACGGTGGGCGAGATCTCGCAAACCGTGAACGTCACCGCCGCCGCTTCTCCGCTCACCACCGACACCAGCGAACACAGCCAGGTGATCGGCACGGTAGCCACCGTGGAACTGCCGCTCAACGGCCGCGACCCTACGCAGCTGGCCTTGCTGGCCACCAACACCGTGGAATCGCCCATCGCGGTTTCGTTCGGACCCACGGGTACGCCGCGCGAAGGCGCGTTCAACGTGAACGGAATGCGCAGCACCTACAATTTCTTCCTACTCGATGGCATGGACAACACCGCTTACGGCACCAGCAATCAGGGATACTCCGCGCAAGTGATCCAACTTTCCCCGGATGCACTGGACGAATTTCGAGTGATCACGAGCAACTATAGCGCCGAGTACGGGCGCGTCGGCGGCGCGGTGGTGAACGCGGTGATGCGAAGCGGCACCAACCAGTTTCATGGCAGCGCCTATGAGTTCCTGCGCAACACCGATCTGAACGCCGCCGGATACGATTTCGCCTCCGCGGTCTTCGTCAAGCCACCCCTGCAGCGCAACCAGTTTGGAGTGACCATCGGCGGCCCGTTCATCAAAAACAAGCTGTTCTTCTTCGCCGACTACGAGGGTCTGCGGCAGTTGCAGCATTACTTTAATTTCGATTCGATTCCGGATATGAACGACCGCAACGGGATTTTGCCGGTGCCGGTGTACGATGCGCTCAACAAGACCCTTTACCCCGCCAATACGCCGATTCCGATCTCCGCTCTGAATCCGTTCGCCGCCGCCGTTCTCAACGCTCTTCCCGCGCCGAACGGACCGGGCCGCGCCAGCAATTACGGAGCCCTGCTGCTCGTCCGCGATTACGGCGACAAATACGACGCCAAGATCGACGGCCAGATCAACGACCGGATGACGGCCTTCGTACGATTCAGCCAGCGCAAAGACCTGGACTATTATCAACCCGATATTTCCGGCCCTTCGGGCGGCGACGGCAACGGTTATATCCACTCCATTGATCAGAACGCTTCCATCGGCTACACCTGGACAGTGACACCATCGTCGGTGCTCGAAGCTCGTTTTGGGTTCGATCACGTGCTGGCCGGAAAGAGCCCAGCGTACCTGGGCGGCCCCAGCATGGAAGCTCTCTACGGTATTCCGGGCCTGCCCACTTCGCCCGATTTGACCGGCGGGTTGAACTCGCAGAACATCAGCGGATTTTCCCAGTTGGGCCGGCAGACCAGCAATCCGCAGTTCCAAAATCCGACGTCGTTCGATCCCAAATTGAACTACTCCTGGGTCAAGGGCAAACACTCGCTCAAGTTTGGCTACGAATTCCTGGCAGTGCGGACCGAAATACTGGACGTGAATCCACTGTATGGTGAAGACCAATACACCGGCCAATTCAGCAAGCCGACCTGCGCCGAACTCGGCCAGGCCTCCGGCTGCACCATCGCGAGCGACGCCACCAGCTACAATCTCGCCGATTTCATCTTCGGCACTCCCAGCATTATCAACCTCGGAAACGACGCTGTCGTCAATCTTCGCCAGCACATCAACTCGCTGTACGCGCAGGACGATTTTCGCGTCACGACCAAACTCACGTTGAATCTGGGGCTGCGCTGGGAATACGCCACGCCGCTTTTCGAGCGCGACAATAACTATTCGGACTTCGATCCCGCCACCGACAGCATGGTCCGGGCCACCGGCGGCAGCATGTATAACCGCAGCCTGGTTCATCCCGATTACCACGATTTTGGGCCGCGCCTGGGCTTGGCCTACAGCTTCGATCCCAAGACCGTGATCCGCGCCGGCTACGGGATCAGCTACGCGTTTTTCAATCGAGTCGGAAGCGCGCTCGAAGGCATCAATGCGCCTCAGGCGCTGTTTGGCGTCATCAACCAGTCCATCCCCGCGGGCGGTCCCGTGCCGGCTAGCTTCCTGACCACGCAGAACAGCTTCACCACCGGCATCGACAACCCAGCCAACTTCAATCCGGCGAACTCCAACGTGGTCTACATTCCTTCCAACTTTAAGTGGCCGTATATTCAAAACTGGTTCTTCTCGGTGCAACGGGAACTCGGATGGGATACATTCCTGGAAGTGGCCTACAACGGCAATCACAGCCTGAATCTGCCCATCATCGCGGATTATAATCAGGCGACCCCCAATGCGCCGGGCGGAACGTTGGGCGTTCAAGCCCGCGAGCCGATTCCGAGCTTCGGCCCCATCACCTGGGTAGATCCGGCCGGCGACAACGACTATAACGGGCTTTCGGTGCGCGTGGAGCATCGCTTCTCGAAGGGCTTGTATTTGCTGAATTCCTTCACTTGGGGCAAGGCGCTGGGCGACTCCGAGCAGGCGCTCGAATACTTTTCCGGCTATTACGAAGCCAATCCGCAGAATATTCACGACTTGGCGGCTGAACGCGGCCCTTCAAGTTATGATGTGAAGCTCAACAACGTCACCAGCCTGGTATATGAGCTCCCGTTTGGAAAAGGCCGGGATTACGCTTCCAACGTGAACCCCTGGGTGGACGCCATCATCGGCGGATGGGAGCTGAATACGATAAACACCGCTCATACTGGACAACCCCTGAACGTCTTCTACAGTCCGTCGTCGGCATACGCCGTGAGCGGACTTTCGAACGATTATCGCGGCGAACCATTTCTGCGCCCCAACGTTTCGGGCAACGCGGTGGGCCAGAGCACGGCGCAGATGCTCAACAACTATTTCAACGGATACACGTTCTCCGTTCCGCCGTCGGCGAGCGATCCCTTCGGCGATCTGGGACGCAACGCGTTCCGCGCTCCCAACTTCGAGGAGTGGGATTTAGCCGCGGACAAAAACTTCCGGATCCACGAAGACATTCACGTGCAGTTCCGCTCGGAATTCTTCAACGTGCTGAACAACGTCAACTTCGGGATTCCGAACACCATCAGCAACAACAGCGCCTTTGGCCAGATTCGCAGCACCTACCCGGCGCGGCAGATCCAGTTTGCGCTGAAGCTGCTGTTCTAACGCCGGTGTCACGGCGCGTGGCTTACTTGTCGATTGAAAACTCGCCGCCGAACTTGACGGTGGAATCCACGGTGTAGACCTTGACGCCGGTTTCCACCGGGCGGAGCATCTGGAGGACGATGGCGTCGCCCTGCGTCTTGATGGAGAAATGCGTGCTGTCGTCGCGCTGGACGGGGAACTGGCGGGAGGCGTAGGGAGGAATGAGGACGTCGAAGGCCTTGGAGCAGACCAGCGACAGCTCGGGGTTGGGATGGGCCGAGGTGGGGTTCGAGTACAGATTGCCCTGGGAGTAGCATAAAGACGCTTGCGCGGCGCGTTCGGAAGTATTCACTACCGAAATCATACTCCCTTGCATTTCTTCTACGTCGCCGGAGAACCAGGGATTGCGCGTTGGGTAGGAGAGCTGGCGCGGCGTACTGCGCAATTGATTGTCGACGGTGCATTCGCTTAAAGCTGTGACTGCGATGGCGGGCGAAAGCTTGGGGGAGGGAATTCGCTCGCGAATCTTCAGCCAGCCCTGGCCCGATTCGTCGCTGATTTCGAGACGATGCGCCACGCGCTCGCCGGGGTTGAGGTGCAGGATCATTTCGTCCAGTCCGGCTAGCCCGACCAGGCCTCCGCCGGCGCGATGGGCCTCAATTTCGACCGTGACCACGCGATCGGCGAGATTGCTGAGCGTGACGCTGGACCAGCAGGATGCGCCGTAGTCGAGCGAGGGGAGGATGCTGGTCACTACTCGCTCGGGATTGGCATTGGCCTGGCCTGCGGCGCAGGCGCTTGTTAGCAGGAGCAGGAGTGGCAGAAAGCGGGGCATCAGCTCACTTTTCGGCTGTTTTGCTAAGAAACTCCAGTGACGGCTTGCCGGATGGCTGCCTGGGCTTGCCGCATCTGTTCCTCGGCGGGATGATTTTGGCGCGGCCAGAAGAATCCACGCAGGCCGTCCTTCTTGCGGCGCGGCACGATGTGAACATGCAGGTGCGGGACGCTCTGGCTGACGCGATTGTTGATGGCGACGAACGATCCCTCGGCGTCCATGGCTTGCTCGACGGCTCGCGCGAGCAACTGTACACTACTGAAGAACGGCCCGACCAGATGGGCGGGCAAGTCCGCCAGCGTCTCATAGTGCTGCTTGGGAATCAGCAGCGTGTGTCCGGGGAATAATGGCCGGTGATCGAGAAAGGCGATGGATATATCGTCTTCAAATACCACGTAACTGGCGTGCGCGGCGATCTGGCAAAAGTGGCAATCGCCTGCGGCCATTAATTTTCGATGGGGCCTTCGCCGCTGCTCAGGGCGCTGATGATTCGCTCGCGACGATCGACGGCGGCTTTCAGCGCCGACTGGATGGAGTAATAGTAGACCAGCACGCCGACCATCCCTCCGAAAAACAGCACGCCGAAAAACGCCCATTCGGTATCGAACGCATAGCGCGCCAGGTAAGCCAGCGCGACTGGTATCAGCGTTATTGGAAATGCGACCATCAACAAGGCCTGCGAGCGGCTATGTGCGGCGGTCTTCATGGTTTTGACCGGATTGACGGCGCGCGGATTGAGGAGCGAGCTCATGTTTCCGACGGCCAGTATAAATAAGGTGAGGACGCAGGTGACCGCAAAAGCCTCCAGAATCTGGAGCCCGCTCAAAGGCAGGCGCAGCACGGCGCATACCAGGGCGATGGCGGCGATTTCCATCAAGACCAGAAAGCAAGCGGCCAGATTCTTCGCGGCTAGAACGGTGGACATTTTTACGGGAACCAGGAAATAGACCTGGGCGGCGCTGCGGTCGAAGCCGAAGCAGTTCCAAAACAGCGCGTCGCTTAATAAAAGGAGCGCGTAGATGCTGACCAGGGTGAGATAGTTGTCGCTCAGAAAGGTGCGCTCGGTGCTCAGCCGGCCGAATGCGATGGGGGCCCAGATCAGCAGCCCGAAGGAGAATCCCATCAGGAACACGAGGCGGAAGCGGGGGGCGCGGCTGAGGAATCGCAGCTCCTTTTCGATGAGCGCGGCCAAGGGATCTCGAAGCACGGCATTGGGCAATTGATACCACCACTCGAGCCGGCTGACGCGGCGTTTGGACGACGAGCCGCGGGCGGAAGCTTCGGCGGCATCGAAGCGCAGGCCGCGATCGAACTGCGTGCGTCCGAAAACGTAGGCGGCCAGGGTCCAGGCCAGCATCACGGCCAGGCTGATCCACGAGAATTCGCCGAGCGCCAGGCGCGCCGTCGCGGTCCAAGGAAGGATGGCGGAGGGTTCGCGGCCGAAAAATTGGCGCATCCGGCCCTCCGAGCCGCGGAACAGCATCAACTGCGGCAGGGCGGCGGCGATGACAAAGAGGAACACGACGATCTCGCGAATCCGTTTGTGGGCGAGCAGACGCACCAGAAGGTCGCGAATGCCGGTGGAGCAAAACAGGTTGAACAGGACGAATAGAGCCAGTGAAAACGGCGCCCAAAAGGGGACGCTGGGATTGAAGAGGAGGCCAACCGCGGCGCCCGTTAATATCAGCAGCATTTCCACGCCGGTGGAGATGCGCAGAATCACTTCAATGCCGAACAGTGCGCGTTTCGGAACGGGATAGACCAGCAGCTTGCGCAAATCGAGCGAGGAACCCATGGACGTCAGGAGCACGGGAATGATCTGCCAGTAGAGGAAGCAGAGCAGCAGCGCGGCCGGGAGGATTTTGTGGAACGTTTGGATTTCGACGGGATCAGCGAGCAGGATTCCCGCGACGACGGCCAGATACGCGAAAGCGCCATACCAGACGGCGGTCAAGATGGTGGTGAACAACAGTCCGCCGAGGTTGGCGCGGGGCAGATGATTGCGCGTGCTCCGCCATTGGGCCCACACGATTGCGCCAGCTTGGTTCCACATTCCTCTTCAGTCTGCACTTCCGCCGGAGGATTTGGCAATGGGCTAGGCAGGTTGGAAACGGGCGTAATGGGCGGGGTTTTGTCGCATCAGGTGTTCGGCGTGGCGCTCGACTTGTTCTTTTGAAAAAACGAAGCCAGCTTGTTCTGAAAAGAGGCTGGCCGGGTCCCAGGGGAGTCCTTTGCGCTGACGGCGCAGGAAGAGTTCGGCCGCTTCGGTGAGTTGGCGGCGATCGAGATGGCGGCGCTCGTTTTGGATTTCGCGGAGTTGATCGAGGGCTTTTGGGAATTGGCGGGAGAGGCGCGCGCTGTGGAGTCCGAGCGTGGCTAGCTGCGGGATTAGGGTTTGGGGGTTGGAGTTTTGGGATAGCAGCTCGGCTTCGAGGCGTGGGATGCGGTTGAGGCGCCAGGCGGTGTTGGCGATTTCGTGGACGAGCTGGGTCTCGGTGGGGGTGGCGGGGGCGTATTCGTCGAGAAATTGCTGGATGTGGCGCTGGTAAACTTCGGGGTCCTCGGTGGGCAGGACGGCGGTTTGGGCAGTGAGACCGTGGCGCAGCGCGTTGCGGGAGGAACGTTGCTTGCCTGGTTCGGTGCGGGGACCGGTGGAGTGTTGGGAGTTGGCTCGGTTGGTGGCGGCGCGGCGGTTTAGCCAACGTTGGACAGGATCCGTTGCTGTTGCCATTTGTTCACCTCGGTTAACGGAATAGCATGGCTGGGTAGGCGGTCGACGTTCGGGTGGATGTAGTTTGTTGAAGGGGAGATAGAAAGCGCGTGTGGAAGTGGGTGATTGTCCGATCGAGCACTCGGGCCCGACTTCATTTCCGGGGCGTTCCTAGCGGCGGCGCCAGACAGCCCGGCCCCCGGCAAGCAGGGCGAGCGGGAGGAGGCCGATGAGCCACTGAAGCGACGGATCGCGGTTGAGCGTGGCTTCGTCGGGATCAGCAGGGTTGACGTAGCAACTTACGGTGGAGCCCGTTCGGTAGCGGCTGGTGATGCGCTGCGCCGACGCCCATCCGCTGGTTGAAGATTCAAAAAAGCTGTAGTTGTCGGAACGGTGTTCCAGCTCATGCACCGGGTACGAGTAGAGGATTCGTGGAGAATAGGCGTTGCTGCCTTTGGGGGTGGCATGTTCCCAGACTTCGCTGCGAAGGATTTTGCACTGTTCGGCGCGCCACGAGCGTGCCGCGATGGCGTGGCGCACGGGACCCAGGAGAAACGCCAGGAACAAAATCAATCCGGGCAGCATCAGTGATCCGGCGACGGCCCGGCGGGCAGCAATTGGGTTGGAGACACGCCGGACACGCGGGTGCGGCTGGACACGAAATACGACATTGTAGAATCCAGCGGCCCCGATGAATACGAAGACCAGGGGGATGGGAAGGAACAGCAGAAACGCGAGGCCCGTGCCTTTCCGTTCGAGCAACGCGCCCGCCGGATCGCGAGGATCGAGATAGCAGGTTGTTTGGGAGCCGGCGGGCCAGCGGCGCGTGAAGCGAACAGCGTCGCGGTATCTCCCAAAGGAGCGGGAACTACGCACGGATTCGCCCTCAAACGTTGTGTAGCGGAGATACGCAAACCAGGGAGAAGGGTAGGTTGATTCGCGCACTTCGCTCTCCAGGATCTGGCACGGGGCCGGCTGCCATGAGTAAGTGGCAGCGGAGGCGAATGCCTGACGGAGTATCATTACCACGAAAAAAAGGCCCAGCCCGAGGAAGGGTAAGAAGACTAAGGCGAGCGCCCGGGAGGCAGGTTTTGGGTTGGAGGCTGAACCTATTCCCGGCGGCGCCATAATCCCTCGCCGTTAGTCGAACAACTGCACGGAGGCGACCTTGCCGCTGACCACGCGAACCCGCGCCGTGCCTTTGTCGTCGAGATTGTAGATGAGCGTCTCGACTGGTTCGTCCGCTCCCTGGATCGACATCACGGAATGCGGTTTGCCCACCAGCGCCTCAACAGCCGCGCGATCCATTCCCTCGTGCACCTCGGCAATCTTATTGCGAGTGACAACGTCGAGTGCAGCCGGCCGAAGCGAGGTTCCCTGCGGGGCTGCAGATCCACCCAAGTGCGCGTACACCCGCACCGCGTTGTCGCGCTGTTCCACGCTAGACGTTGCGCCGTTCATTTGGCCGAAAAGCGGAGCCCCTTGCGGATTTTTTTGCAGACGTGCCGCGAGATTCTTCGCCGCTAGCGCGCTCGGTGTATCCAGCCACGCCTCCATCGTCAGCCCGTCGCGCATCGCCATGCCCACCGTCATCTTCGTCACGCCGGGAAGCTTTGCCGCCAAGCCCGGCGTGGCCTGCGGGTCCATTATCAGCCAGACGTCGCTCCAGGCTGCTACCCGGCCCGCCATTTTTGCTTCGGCGCTGGCGGGGCCCTTTGAAAACAACCTCTGCATCGCGGCATCGGTTTCATTCCAATTCCCAACCAAAATTGTGTCGGGATCCACATAACGGTAAGAATCGCGCTCGGCCTTGGTTGCATGCACTACATCCGCCGCTCGCGCCAGAATCAAGGGACTTCCCCCCAATCGCGGGCTGGCCATGATTACCATATCCACGCCCGCTAGTTCGCGCCGCACGGAGTCCATGCTTTGCCCGGCCATCTGTCCGCCAAGGGTCAGCAGCTGCTCGAGTAGCGGCGAGGCGGTGAGCCACTGCGGCCGCATCCCGACCGCGATCCGGGTTCCCGCCGGCAGCATTTGCCAGAATGGCGTGTCGGCCGGAAGGAGCGTTGCACTTACCGGCGTGCGCTGCTGGGGAGCCCTCGACTGCGGAGGCCTGTATGGTGTGGGATCCGTCTTCTGCGCGCCTTCAGGCGGCTGCCACATCTGGATTCCCTTGCCGTCGTACATCGATTTGTTGCGCTTGTACAGCTGGCACGGCTCGCCGTTGGGGTCCTTAATACAGGAACACTGGATATTGACGTCGTACTCGACGGACCCCGGCCGGCAGCTCTGCGCAAAAGCGGTTGCGGCAAGCAGGCCTAATAGAACGCTCAAGGAAACGAGGTTACGGATATACATGTATTGCGGAGTCCCCCCTGGTTGTGGATCGGCACCGCGCGAACCGTGCGTGATCGGCAAAACGCCTTAAAGTCTTGCCGGATGGTTGGGAACCTAGTTGGTTGTTCTGGCAGTACTCGTTGCGCGTGCTTTTGCCACCAGGGGCGGGAACCGGAGATCGTTGTGAAGGGATTTCAACTCAGGGTCATCGGAGATATATTCGGGCGAGACTAGCCCTCGCGACGATTATATTTCTCTTTGACAAATTCCTTGGGGAAACCCTTGAGGGTGGGTCTACGTGCCTATTGCAAGATTCTCCTGGCTGGCAGATCATGGTCGGATGACAATTGCGCTAGCGATTCCGATGGCCATGCTACAGCTTCCACGCTAGGTTCGCCCCATGTCCCAGTCCCCAAACCCAGCCGCGTCGCAACAGGTGGCGCCTCTGCTTGCGCTGGCAACTAAGTTGCTCCAGGCCGGGCGACCAGCCGATGCGATCGCGCCGTTGCTCGATGCAGCGCTACTCGAGCCGTCCAATCCTATCATCCAACACGATCTCGGCCTCGCCTGCCTGGAGGCCGGCCGCATACCGGACGCCATCGAGGCATTCAAGCGGGCCGTCGCCAGCAACCCGCGCTACGCCGATGCATATTTCCGCCTGGGAATCGCCTGGGAGAAGCTGGGCAACATCGGCGAGGCAATCGTGGCCTACGATCGCGCCACCGAGCTGCTCCCATCCCTGACCGAGGCGTGGTTCCGCGCCGGCGACCTGGTCTACACACTTGGCCATCACGACGAGGCGATCGGCTGTTTCCGGCGTGCGGCGGCAAACGGTGACAACAGCAGCTTCGCGCGTCTTGGCAAGGCGCGGGCGCTGCTGATCGAGGATCGCAATCAGGAAGCCGAACAGGTGCTGCGAAAGACGCTGGCGCTGGATGCGAGGAACGCCATGGCGCACGATCTGCTGGGCAGTCTGCTCTCTGAGCTGGGCCGTTTCGACGAAGCCCGCGACTGCTTCCAATCCGCGATCGCGAGCGCGCCGCTGCTGGCGGGAAGCTACTACGATCTGGTCCGCTGTCGCCCCGTTACCAGCGATGACGACGGTTTGCTTCAAAGGATGGAAGCCGCCTTGGCCACGGTGGGGCTGCCAGGGGGGCAACGCCTGCGGGTTCACCTGGCGATCGGCAAGGCGGCGGAGGATCTTGGCGACTACGCTTTGGCCATGCAACATTTCGACGCCGCCGACGACGTGCGGCGGGGCCTTGCGTCGTTCGACTCGGCCGTCTTCTCCACCGAGATCGACCGCCTGATGGCTCGCTCGACACACGAATGGATCGCGCGGGCGCCCGAACTGGGAATCGGCGATGCGACTCCTGTGCTGATCCTCGGCATGCCGCGGTCCGGCACAACTTTGGTCGAGCAAATCGTGTCCATGCATCCTGACGCCGGGGCCGGCGGCGAGTTGAGTTTCTGGAACGAGCGCGGGGCGGCGTGGCGGCGCTCCGGAGCGGCTGGGAATCAGAGGCCGTTCCTCGCCAAGGCGGCGGCGGACTATCTCCGCGTACTGCGCAAGGTGGCGCCGAGGGCGACGCGAGTGACCGACAAGATGCCGTTCAACTTCCTCTGGGCGGGGCTGATCCACGTGGCATTCCCGCGCGCCGCGATCATTCATTGCCGCCGCGCCGCAGTGGACACGGCGCTGTCGATCCATCAGACTCATTTCCATCCGAGCCTGGCGTTTCCGACCGGGGGGCCCGAATTGGTGGCGTATTTCCGCAGCTACCAGCGGCTGATGGACCATTGGCGGAGCGTGCTGCCGGCGGATCGCTTCGTCGAGGTCGACTACGAGGAACTGACCCGCGAGCCCGAACCAGTGATCCGGCGAATCATCGCGGCGTGCGGACTGGCGTGGCACGACGCGTGTCTGCGCCCCGAATGCAATCCGCGGGCTGTGAAGACCCCCAGCAAGTGGCAGACCCGGCAGCCGATTTATCACACCTCCGTCGCGCGCTGGCGACGTTACGAACCCTGGCTGGGGCCCCTGCGCGCGCTCGTCGACGACGGGGCGGAAGTGGAAGCGGGGATCGCCCGGGTGTAATTCAGATGATGTAACCCTCACTGGATTAGAAACGAAGACACGCGAAGAATTTCGATGTGTGTCATTGAACTGTAGTGCGAATGAGTATCGGTCTGTAAAGATTCGCGACTAGTATATCCACGGCGGGGGTGTTTTTTTCACCGCAGTCCCGCACGGCTAATCCCGTTGCGCGACAAAAAAAATCCAAGGAGGGACCCAACATGTCCCGAAAGTTTTTCCGAAACAGCTCTCGAGAAAAAAAGAAGTCTAAGATCAAACGCCTGAGTCCGATCGCCAGTCTGCTGGCGGCGGGGCTCGGCTCTGCGGCGCTAGCCGTAGCTCAGTCCGTTCCATACCCGACCTACGTCACCGGCCCGCTGGCGGCGGGCTCGTGGGTCGTCAGCTCCGGCCAGGTCATCACCCCAGCCGGCACCCAAGTTGACCTGGGTAACAATGTCCGCGCGAAGGCCGTCGCGCTGAACCCCACTGCAGGGAGTCACACGGCCGCTGTACTCACTTTGGGCGCGGCAGAGGCCGTCGAGGTGTTCGACACCAACACCGGCGCTGTTCTCCAGATCTACACAACGCTCGGAGGGGATCCAAGTGGGAGCTATAACGGCATAGCATATTCAGCAGACGGCAAGCACCTGGTGTTCAGCCAGGACAGTAGCCATGTGACCATCGCCAACGTCATGGCGAACGGCTTGCTGCAAGACAACGCCCACGTCAGCGTGCCGCCGAACGCTACCTTCATCACCTGTTTTCCGAACAGCCCTACGGCCTCCTATGGCAATCCCTGTGGCTCGTTCTATACTCCGAGCACTTCTTATCCTGGCGGAGTGGCGCTCTCAAGTGATGGCAAGAGCGCCTATGCCCTGCTGAACCAGAACAATACGCTCACCCAGATCAACCTGACTGCGAATCCCCCAACGCAGGGTACACAGATCCGTGTCGGCAACGCGCCGCACAGCATCCTGATCAACAGTGCCGGTACCACCGCCTACGTCAGCAACGAGGGTGGCAGGGTGGCTACGCAGTCCGACTTTCAGATCAACTCCGCCGGCACGAACATTGTCGCCGACCCGGTGGTAGGCGCCGCGATCACCGGTACCGTTTCGGTGGTTAGTTTGCCCTCGCTGGCGGTCACCGCCACCATCTCGACCGGTCTTCATCCGACTGGGATGGCGTTTTATGGACAGTACCTGTTGGTCACTAATACGTATAGCGACAGCATCTCGGTGATCGACACAACCGACAACATGGTGGTGCGGACGATCAGCCTTGGGCTGCCGATCGGAGTTCCCGGCACAGGCCAACCGGCGTCTGGCGCCGGGCCGAACTCGATCGCCGTCGATGCAGTTAACAACGTTGCCTACGTCGCGCTTTACAATGCTAACGCGATCGCGGTGGTCAACCTCAGTACCACGACGGGTGGAAATCCCGTCATGGGCATGATCCCGGTGGCCTATGCGCCGTGCTCGGTGGTGCTGGGCACGAACGCGAATGGCAAGGTGCTCGTCGTTGCCAACGACAAGGGCGTCGGCACGCGTTATTCGTTCGAGACCGACCACGGCGTCACTGGCTACAATACCCACCAGGACAATGGCACCGTCAGTATCGTCCCGGTACCGAATAGCACGACCTTGGCCACGATGACGACTCAGGTTTTCCAGAACAACCACTGGGATCTGACGCAAAATATCCAGTCTGCCGCCAATGGCAGCTTGCAGACCCCGCCGGTGGCACTCCCCGCGCATATCGGCGATCCGTCGCTGATCAAGCACGTGTTCCTGATCATCCGTGAAAACCGAACCTACGATCAGGTTTTGGGAGACGTGGCCGCCGGCAATGGCGACCCCTCATTGGCAGTGTTCGGCGGCAAAGACACGCCGAACGCGCACGCGCTGGTGAAACGCTTCCCTCTCTTCGACAATTTCTACGACCCGAGCCGGCAATCGGCTGACGGTCACCAGTGGATCACCGAAGGCTTTGCGCCCTATGCGGACGACATCCAGTCGCCTGACTGGAACCGCAGCTATCCGGGCGGAAACGCCGGCGATGCACTGGCCTATCAGAGCAAGGGCTTCCTGTTCTCGGAAGCGTCGGCCGCCAATCTGAGTTTGAAGATCTACGGCGAATATGTGGAGACGGAGTATTGCGGGCAAGCCCAAACACCCGCCGACGTGTGCATCGCCACTGCGACGCTGCCGAATACGCCGAATAACGAGCCAAGCTGGGCGGAGCTCTATGCCGACTCCCAAGCCTTCGAGGCCGGTCAGGAGACGACGCTAAAGTACCAGAACTTCTTTAACAATGTGTCCTCGATCCCCGCCGTGTCGAAATACCTCATCCCCAACTTCCCGCAGTTCGATCTGAATATCCCCGACCAGTTCCGCGTCGATCTGTGGCAGCAGGACTTCAACAAAGACCTCGCGGCCGGGACGGTGCCCACGTTCAGCATCCTGTGGGTGATGGACGACCACACCGGCGGGCCGCCGACCCCGGACGCCGAGCAAGCCGATAACGACCTGGCCATTGGGCGCATGATCGACACCATCAGCCACAGCAACGTGTGGTCCACGTCGGCGATCTTCCTAGAGGAAGACGACGCGCAGAACGGCGTCGACCACGTCGACGGTCATCGCAGCCCAGGCTACATCGTCAGCCCATATGTCGTGCAGAACGGACCCACCGACCACACCTACTACACGCAGGTCAACATGACTCGGACGATCGAGCAAATCCTCGGTCTAACGCCCATGAACCAGTACGACCTGGTGGCGTCGCCGATGACGACGGCTTTCGTCCAGGGCACGCCGCCCCCGAGCAACTTCGCGCCGTGGACGCACGTGCCAAACCAGGTCGCGCTGAACGAGGGCGTTGCAGCGAGTTCAGACCGCCCGAATGAGAGTAGAAAGATCAGGGCCCTCAGGGCGGCTTGGCTCCAGAAGAAGCAGCAGATCTTCGCCGGCAAACTGACTAAGCCGGACGCCGAAGACCCGGAGACCGTCAACCATCTGAACTGGTACATGGCCACCGGGTTTAAGCGACCCTATCCCGGTGAAAAGAAGGTTCGCCCGCCGAGCGACTTCAACAAGCCGGCACCCGCTGGTGACCTGGACGACAATTAAAACACGTTCCGACTGCAAACGGCCCTCTCCCCGTCGACCAGGGAGAGGGCTTTTTGTTCGCGCCTCAAACGCAGAGTCCCCACCAACCTAAACCCGCCGCGCCACCTTTTATAACCAATCCAGCGTCTCGACCGGATGGCCGGCGCCCACTACTCGCACGAACACGTCTTCCAGGGTCTCGGAGCCGGTCCGCAGCTCGGCCATGGTCCCCGAGATCACCAGCTTGCCGTCGTGAATGATGGCCACGCGGTCGCACAGCCGCTCTACCACTTCGAGCACGTGCGAGGTCAGGAACATGGTCGCGCCGCGGCGCACCTGATCGAGCAGGATCTCCTTCATGAGCCTGGCGCCCACCGCGTCGACGCCCTCGAAGGGTTCGTCCAGCAAGAATAATTCAGGCCGGTGAATCAACGCGGCGGCCATCGCCACGCGTTTGCGCATGCCCTTGGAATAATCGCCGATCAGTTTGCCCGGCTCGCCGTCGAGCTCGAAGAGCGCCAGCAGCTCGCGGGATCGTTCGCGCGCCACCGGCCGTTCCAGGCCGTACATTCTCCCCACGAATTCTGTGAACTCCAGGCCCGTCAGATGGTCGAAGAGCAGGCTTTCGTCGGGAACCAGGCCGATCTTACCTTTTACCTCCAGGGCATGCTCGGGCATCGGCAGGCCCAGGAGCTGGATGGTGCCGGAAGTGGGAGGGGCCAGGCCCATCAGCATGCGGATGGTGGTGGTTTTGCCGGCGCCGTTGGGGCCGAGGAAGCCGAAGAAGCAGCCGCGCGGAACCTCCAGGTCGAGCCCGTCGACAGCCGCCTTGTTTCCATAGACCTTGCGCAGGTTGTGGACCGCGACGGCGACGCTTGAATCCATTGGTTCCATGGTACTGAAAGGCGGGCACTCAAGCTTTTCACGGGAACTGACGATAATCCAAAGGTGACAGCTTCCGCCGGTACGCCAACGGTTACGCCCCCGGTTCGCGAGCGATCCCTGCGCGCCTTGGGTCAACTTCCACCCTTCTCGCCGATCCTGAATCGCTTGATTGCCAGCTTGGCCAGCGAGGATATCTCGTTCGCCAAGATTGCCGATCTTATCGAGAAGGACACGGTACTCGCCGGCAACATTCTGAAACTGGTGAATTCGGCGCTATATGGTCTGGCCGGCACGGTCAATTCGATTCGCCACGCCGTTTCGCTGCTGGGGCTCAATAAGCTGCGCAATGCGGCTTTGAGCATGTCGGTGGCGCGGATGTGGAACCAGGTGAAGACGCCTCCCGGATGGTCCACTCCCAATTTCAATCACCATTCCGTGGGCGTGGCCATTCTGTCGGATCTGCTGGCGCAGCGACTGAATGTGGCATACGCGGAGGGCGCTTTTGCGGCTGGATTGTTTCACGATCTGGGGCTGCTGCTGGTGGCTATCGGGCTGCATGACGAATACAAGCAGATCTCGCTGTTGTGCCAGCAAAACAACAAATGGGCGCCCGAATATGAGGTCCAGGTGCTGGGCACGACGCATGCCGATCTTTCCGCCGATGCTCTGGCGCATTGGAATTTGCCGGAGGAAATCCAGACGGCGGTGCGCTATCACGGGTCGCCCAATCTGGATCCTACGCCGCTGGAATCCGGCCAGATAACGCTGAGCCGCGTGTTGAATGCCGCCGATGGTTATGTCAAGGGAACGGGAGTGTTCGTCAGCCTTTTCGAGGGGCCCAGCGATAATCCCCAAGCGGCGCTGGAACAGCTGGGCCTGGGGGAACGGCTGCCGGCGATCCTGGGTGAGTTCGACAACGAATTTACGGCCATCAAGGCGTATTTCTAGGTGCGCCTAGCTTGCGCGGGGACATCCGTCGCGCGACTGCTCTTCCGAGTTGCCTTCAGAACGGACTGATGCCCAGACTTTGAAGGAACCTGGTGTCGTTAGAGCCTAGCGCCAACATGGCGTTCCATGCGGGGGCGTTCTCAGCGGGTGTAGAGATCCATTCCTCGGAAAGGCGATCCACCACGATTGCATCGATCTCGATCTGCACGTCCAGACCTCGACGTTTCAGCACGTCCATCGCGTTCATGACCTCCGCGGAGTCCCACACAGCAGCGGCAATGGCATCCCGCAGAGGGCGAAGCTCGTCGCGAGAAGCATCAACGCCATCCGAGTGGCTGACATAACGCAATTGTCTGTCGTTGATTTTCTCTTTGTCCTGCCCAGCAAGTTTCAGCTTTCGTTCCGCGGCAATAATTGCAAGGCGACCAAGCCGCGGTGGGCAGCCGGCGTGAATTATGTACCGCACACCGGCTTGCCAGAGAGGGTTACTCCCGAAATTGTAGTTACGAGTGAAAGCGACGTAGCGATGAATATCACGTTCGGATAAATCGGGAGCCGTGATGGGTTCCGCCACGATGATGCCTTCCAGCGCGGCATTCGGACATTCAACGAGATGTACTTCGCGATTCCCATCAGCGATTAGCAGGTCACGCAATGCTTCAGCGTACTCCCGGTCGCGAATCGCAATCTGGACGGTGTTCATAATTTCTTTATCGGCATTTTCTCTGCACTGCACCACGGCGGCATGGTTTCGGCCGCCGTTACCGCAATGTGATGTCGATCGGTTCGGCGCGTTCCTTCACGTCGCTTACAAAAACGGCAACCATACGGCGCTGGTGCATGATGTTGACCATGCCGGATCGTTCATGCCCCCGTATTGTGAAGACCGCGCCCGGCTCCAGTTGGATAAACTCTGAAGTTCCGTCTCTCTTTCTGTGAACAGCGATAAATGCGGTTTTGACGCGGTACTTCATTTGGTCTAATGACCCTTTTGCGCCCGTTTTCCGCCCTGACACACGACGCCTGAGGGCGGTTCTGATCGTTGAGGGAAATGCTAGCCGTTATTGAATGCTGGCGTGTCTGCTCGTCGCCGGTATGCTCAACGCACTAGCAATGATCCTCCGATGATCGGTGCGCTTACACCCACACTGACGTTGCGTAGATGCGCTGGGATTCGTTGAAGCAATGAATCTTCCTCAACGTAAAGTGACACCTCTATAGAGATGAGGGCCACTCGCCACCTAAAGATGGTTTCAGATGTAAAACTCGCCGGCGCCTATAATTTCCGCCGGGCCGGTCAGATACACGGAGTCATCCCAGCGCAGTTGCAGCGATTCTCCGGCGGGAGTCTGGATTTCAACCGGGCTGGCGGCTACTTTCCTGAGGATCGCCGCTACGCCTGCTCCGGTTGATCCGGTGCCGGAACTGAGCGTTGCGCCCGCGCCTCGCTCATAGAAACGAGTTTCGATGGTATGGGCATCGATCGGGCGGACGAACGATACGTTGGTTCGCTTGGGGAATCGGGGATGGCGTTCGATTTCCGCGCCGAGCGCTTTCCAATCCCGAGGGAAGTTTTCCACGAATACCACGCACTGGGGATTGCCGACGTCGAGGATCGTCACCTCTTGCGCGCCGCTGCTGAGCGGGATGGTGCAACGGATCTCGCTTGCGTCAAAGACGGGCGATCCCATGTTCATTTCGAACCAGAAGCGGCGACCCTCGCGGCGGAGCAGGCGCAGATGTTTGGGCCCGGCGCCGGTTTGGATGGTGATTTGATCCACTGCCTGGCCGTTGTCGATGAGCAACGCCGCCGCGCAGCGCGTGCCGTTGCCCGAAATTTCGGGTTCGCTTCCATCGGCGTTGAAGAGGCGAATGGCGGTGTCGCGGAGCAAGATCCAGCCGTCGGCTCCGATGCCGGTGTGACGATCGCAAATGGCGCGGGCCGTGGACGGGAGATCGAGGTCGCCAACCTGATCGGCTGGGGTGAGCAGAAAATCGTTTCCAGCGCCGTGCGCTTTGGTGAATGGAATGGGCATTTTAGTCGCGTTTGTAGATTTCGATCACGGGCGCGCCTTTTACTTTTATTGTTTGTACCAGATGATAGCGGGGGCCGGATTTTAGCGACGACCTTTGAATCGCCGTCGCCACCGGGTCGCCGGCCGTGGTGAGCGCCCACTCTTCGTGCAAGAACAGATCGGGCCGCGTGGTGGCCGCCATCCAGGCCGGTTCGTCGCCATCGTAAAGGGCTTCTCGCAACGGGATGCCCGCCTCACGAAGGATCCCGGTGAGATCGCTGAAGCTGGTGATGATCCCCTGGCCCGAATGATAGGAGCCAGCCAGTGAAGACGCGGCGGCTTTGGTCCAGGCGCGGCGCGTGAGTGAGTTGATTTGCGATTCTTTCCAGGTGATCCAGTCGCTGGGTTGCGGGCGGATGAGCCAGGGCACGGTGGCTGCGAGGATAACCGCCGATGCGATCCACGGCCGCCAGCGTTGGGGCGCGAACAGCACCAGGCTTCCGCCGGCGATAGCGAGCAGCGGCAGAGCGGCGAGCGCATAACGGGTGTTGTAGTAGGAAAGCGGCCATAACGTGGGAACGAAGATCGGCGTTCCGCCCGAGTGCATGCTCCATACATAAAAGAGCGGCGGGATGGCGGCCAGCAACACGGGCCAGAACATGCGCTTGAACAGGGCTCCGGCGAGGCCGGCGATCCCGATGGCCACCAGTGCCCAACCGGCGCACAGCCGCACGGCCGTCAGATAGTAGAACGCCGCGGCTCGCCAGTCATGATCGCCGCGATAGGGCGCCATGTTTTGCGCCAGCGCCCTGCGGTAGATGCTCATGGCCGAGTAAGGGCCGTTGAAGAATTCGAGCGGATTGGAATAGATCCACCAATTGTGGCCCAGCCAGTAGAGCGGAGCGAGCGCGGCGATGGCAGAAAAAAGGAGCGCGGCGAGGTAGCGGTGTTTGCGGCCCACAGTCAGGAAATAGATCGCCACGAACGGGATGACGAACCAGCCTTCGTAACGAGCCAGCGACGCTGCGACGCTCGCGACGCCTGCGCCGGCCACGGCCGCGAGCGATTGGGTGTCGCGAAACAGGACGGTGAAATACAGCAGAGCCATCAGAGGCGCCAGGAACACGGCCTCCGTCATGGGAGTGGCCTGCAAATACAAAAGATTTGGATTGAGCGCCAGCAGCCCGAGCGACGCCAGTGCAACCGCGGACGAATGCGCGGCGCGCCGCAGCGCGGCATAGAGGAAGACGCCCGCAATAACGAAACATGCCGAAGAAGGGATCGCGCCTGCCAGCCCGCTCCGCCATAACGCATCGTTTCGCACCAACGGCAGCATCAGCACATGTGGCAACGGCAGCCAGACCGTGCCGAGTTGATCGTAGCCGGGCTTTCTGGAATCGACGACGCGGCGCGCGATATCCAGGTGCGCCTCCGCATCGCCGTAATACAAAGTCCAGCCGGAATGATTTACGTAAGCTGTGGCGCAACCGCCGATCGCCGCCAGCGAGACGACGACCAGTACGAGTTCGAGCCAGAGATGCTTCAAAATTCGGTGAAGTCCCGGAACTCCTGGAAGCGCGCGTCGATGTCTTTGCGGGTGAGGGTGCGAAAGCGATCCACGCCGAACTTTTCGCAGCAGAAGCTGCCCATGACGGAGCCATAGATCACGGCGCGGCTGATTTCCCTTGCGTTGACGCGGCCGGCTTTGAGATCGACGCCCTGTTCGGCCAGATAGCCGATGAAGCCGCCCGCGAAGCAATCGCCCGCGCCGGTGGGATCGAAAACTTCTTCGAGCAAATAGCCGGGAACCATGAAGTGCGAGTCCCCATGGAACAGAATGGCGCCGTACTCGCCGCGCTTGATCACCAGCGTTTTCGGACCCATCTCCATGATCTTGGCCGCGGCGCGTTTCAAGTTGTTATGGCCGGAGAGCATGCGGGCTTCGCCGTCGTTGATCAGCAGAAAATCCCAATCGTGAATGGTCTTCAGCAGCTCTTCGCGAAAATCCTGAATCCAATAATTCATGGTGTCGCCGCCCGCCAGGCGAACATTGTTCATCTGTTGCGCGCACGCTGCGCTGCAGGGTCGGCTGGATGTTGCCTAGCAAGAGATAGGGGGAATGTTTGTAGCTTTCGGGCAGCTTGGGATTGAAGTCGGCGAACACGTTCAGATCGGTGCGCAGGGTGGTGCGATCGTTCATATCCTGCGAATAAACACCGGCCCAGAAGAAGGTCTTGCCTCCTTTCACGCGCTCCAAACCTTCCAGATCGATGCCGCGGTCCGAGAGCAGTTTCTCGTCTTCGGCGGCGAAGTCGTCGCCCACCACGGCGACTATCTTGGTCTTGGCGAAATAACTGGCGGATAAACAGATGTAAGTGCATGCGCCGCCCAGCATGCGTTCGACTTTGCCATGCGGAGTTTCAACTCCGTCATAGGCTACAGAACCTACTACGACAATGGACATAGTTTTGATTCTATCTGAGGGAGTCCGCTTCTCGCGGCCCTGTTCAGTAATGAGCCGCTTAGTTATGCAGATCCAGTACGCTGGCGCCGGTGATGCGAAACGTGTCGCGCTCTTGCACAAAGACCACGGCGTGCAGGTTTTCGCGCTTCCAATCGCGCGGCAGGCGCAGTGTCGATACCAGCTGGCCGCCGTTGGCTCCCTGGGGATTGATGCGTCCGATCACGCCGAAGCTGCGGGCTACGGCGGAATGCCGCAGGGTCCGGCCGCTGTTTTCTCCGTGCTGCACAAATGTCATCAGGCGATTCTCGGTCACCGCCAGGTAAACGTTTGAGTCGCGCCATTTGGCGCTTTTGGTATTGGTCACCTGGACGGAAAGATCGATCAGCTCCGGATCGCGCGAATTGGGACTGGCGCCAAGATTGACTGATGTTGTCGCGGCCTGTACAGCGTTACCGATTTCGCGATAGGCGCGGTCCATGTCGCTGCCGAGAAAGGCGCTCTGGCCGTTCACCACCATTTGCGGCGTGTACATATCCTTGGCTTTGAAGGCCACCCCATAATCGTTTTGCCGCGCTCGAAATTGGGGCGAGGAGAAGGGGTCCGTCCAGCCGAGTTGATTCCAATAATCGACATGTTCTTCGATGGCGATGATTTGCGCGCCAGGAATCGGCTGCGATTGCTCCAGGCGCGACAGCAGGCGGTCCGCGGCGGGACAGCTGGAACAGCCTTCGCTGGTGAAGAGTTCGACGACAACGGGAACAGGCCTGTCGGCGGCCAGCGCCAGAGGCACACCGAGGGCAAAGGCGAAAAGAAATACTTGCCGCATATGTTTAGTCTATTACGCCTTTGCAGGCTTGAGGATATCGCACCTTTTGCGTCCGCTCGCTCACGCGCGCGGTTCAGAAAGACTGCGACCCGCTGGGCGCGCTGGGACGCCGGCGAGACTCAGGGCCGCTGGGCGGGCTGGGTCGCCCAGTGAGGCTGCGGGCTGTCGGGCGGGCTGGGACACAAGTGAGGCTGCGGGCTGTCAGGCGGGTTGAGGCGCGGGCGAGAATCCGACATATTGCACTTCTTCTTCGAGTTCCAAACCGAACTGGTTCCGTACCCGCGCTTTCAACTCGCCGATTAATTCGCACAACTCGCGTGCCGTGCCGCCGCCTGCATTGTAGATCAAGTTGGCATGATAATCGGCAACTTGAATGGCGCCGCTACGCATCCCTTTGGCGCCCACTTGTTCCAGGAAGTAGGCCGACGGGGCCTTCCCTTCGCGCACTACCCGGTCGGGAATTTGGCGGCGGACCGATTCAGGCAACTCGGCCAGGATCAGGTTCTTGAAGATACTGCCCGCGCATTTCATGGTGGGCGGATACTTTGCGAGCCGGATTTTGAGGATTTCATCGGCGGTGTGGCGAAGCTCGGCCGTGGGGGCCTGAGTCATGGCCAGGCGGACGTGCATGATGATCCAGTCCTTGTGATCCTTGAAGACGCTTTCCCGGTATCGGAAGGCGCACTCGGCCGCAGTGAATCCACGCAACACGCCATTGTCGAGGAACCAGACGGCTTCCACGCGCTCATCGATCGAATGCCCATAGGCGCCAGCGTTGCCGTAAATGGCGGCGCCCACCGATCCGGGGATGCCGGTCATCGTCTCCAGGCCCCGCAGCCCCTCGCCGACACAGTAGTCGACCAAAGATTGCAATTGCGCGCCGGCCGCCACCCGCACCGAGTTTCCATCGCGTTCGATGGTGTCCGCCGTGAGGCGCAGCACAATGCCGTCGAAGCCAAGGTCTGAAACGATGAGGTTCGTGCCTTCGCCGAACACGCTGTACGGCGATCCGCTGGCCTGGGTAATGCGAAGCGCTTGGATAAAGGGCGGTTCGAACTGCGCCTGCACCAACAGCGCGGCCGGTCCGCCGATTCCGAAGCGCGTGTGTTCGCTCAGCAGAGCGCCCTCGCGGACGGATACATTGGGTATTTGGGCCAGTTGATCGATAGTCTTTCGGTCGACGGTCATCTAGTTCAAATTAACAAGGAGTGCCTCGTGCCCGCTGCCGCCTTTGCTGGTTTTCCGCCGGAGATGGTCCAGTTCTTTCGTAGCTTGAAGCGCAATAACCGCCGCGAGTGGTTCCAGCCGCGCAAATATCTTTTCGAGCAGCACGTGAAAGCGCCGATGCTGGAGTTGGTTGGTTCGATTAACGCCGGGCTGGCGAAATTTGCGCCGGAGTATGTGACGGAGCCCAAGAGCGCGCTCTTCCGCATCTATCGTGACACCCGCTTCAGCGCGGACAAGACGCCCTACAAGACCCACGTGGCGGCGTCTTTTTCGCGGCGCGGCAGCGAGCGGCTGGGGACGGGCGGCTTTTACTTCAGCGTCTCGCACGAGGTGATTGAAGTAGCCGCGGGCCTCTGGCACCCGGATCGCGAGGTGATGCTCACGATTCGGAACCACATCGCGGAGACGCACGAAGAACTGAGCCGGATTCTAGCCGATAAGAAGTCGCGGAAGCTGGCCGGCGAGTTGAAAGGGGCCGCGCTCAGCCGGTCGCCCAAGGGCTTCGATCCGGCGCATCCGGCGGCCGGGTTCATCAAGATGAAGGATTGGGTCCTGGAAGTGACGCTGGACGCCAGCCTGGCGACGACGCCGACGCTTTACGGTGAAATCGTGGAGCGCTTTCGGGCTATGACGCCGCTGCTGGGGTATCTTAATCGTCCGCTCTTAGCGCGCAAGCCCGCCAAAGATTTATTAGCGAACCGGTTTTCATTTTAAATCGGTGCGGTAAAAGAGGGTGTCCCCGTGCGGGTTGGTTTGTTGGGGAAAGGGGCCGCACGGAGACGTAGCTGCTTAATTGATTTAGTAGACGACTGGCGATTCCGGCAGGTTCCAGAAGATTGCATGCCAGCCGAATTCCGCGCAATTACAAAACATTACGTATAATAATCGGAGATGGCATTGAGGATAAACGGCTCATAACCGTTACTCCTAGGCCGTACCATTACTTTAGTTCTATTACTTCTTGAGGTAGGGTTCTGGTAAGGTTGAACGCGAATTCGTTGCAATTCACGGACCGCAGGCCTTATTGCGGGGACTGCGGCACCACCAAAAACTCAAGGAGAATCAACATGAAGAAGCTTGCTGTATCACTCTGGCTCGCACTTGCCGCAGCCGGAATTTTCGCCATTCAGGCTATGCCGTCGAAGCACAATGTGACGGCGGATCTGCCGATCCCCACCTGTCCTCCGGAGTGCCCACCCCAGTAATGTCAGAGAGGACGCGGCGAGCCCTTCAAAACTGCCTCGCCGCACTCCGCCCTTCAGTCGCTAATAAGCGGTTGGGGCTTGAGTACGCTAAGCCACGCAACAAAACAAAGCGTTAATCCGGCGGTGAGATAGCCGTTTACGAGGGTTGTCCTTACCCACCCCATGCCAACAAGGAGCATGGCAATTGCATATATTCCGAAATACGCAGCGAGCATTCCTTCATGCCGGAATAAACTGCTGGTTGCCCCGTTGTGGACGGCGATCAAGAAAATGGCAGCGGAGAGAATGAGAAAAATTGCCAGAACAGTAGAAACATACCTTGTAACTAGAAAACCAAAGTGCATTATCACGATCAAGTGCGAAGTGTTGGCCCGCGCTAACTCGGCTTTTACCGGAATTCCCGCTGCGACCAAGGCCGTCAATAGGGCAAAGAGGAGCAGGGGGCGCGTTTGCTGGACGAGCGACTCGTGGCCCTTCCACATGCCGGCGTGGACCTCGAATGTTACCGCAATTTGGGCCAGTAGAATAACCGGCTCAGCGCAGAGCCAATAGTAGGTATAAGTCAGAGGGAGCAGTGCTCCGACGGCGCCCCTCATGAAATAGATAGCGCCCAACGAGGCAAGCACTGAAACGGCCAGATAAATGGTAAAGGTTGGGTAGCTCCTAGCCAGCCGGGTCCAGATCAAATACAGACAAAACAAAAATTGTACAGTAATCGAGCTGTACCACAGCAGGTTGGTCGTGTCGAGCATGTTTGCGTTTGTCAGCGCTGCCCATACGAGGCCGTTCCGGGGACGCTCGTCTTGACCGCTAGCTAGTTCGATGTCTTCTTCTTGGTTGCACCTTTCTTGGAGTAATCGGTCTGGATGGTCGCGCCAATCATCTGCAACATGCCTTTGGCTGCTTCGGCGTACTGGCCCGTGGGTTCGAGCGACAGATATTTTTCCAAAGCGTCCTTCATTCCATCGGGCGCCACTACTTTGCCGTCCGCCCCGGTAACCAGCTTGGCCGAGAGAGCGGTTGCATACTGAAATTGCGCGTCGGCATAGTCGGGATTTACTTCGATGGCCTTCTTGAAAGCCACTTCCGCCGCAGCCGACTGGCCGTTGTTCACTAACACAGCGCCCAGATTGTAGTAGTAGCGGCCGGCTTCCGGCGGATCCAGTTGCGCCGCCTTGTTCAGCTCGGCCTGGGCCTCATCGAACTTCTTGGCTTTGGCGAGAGTGAGCGCGTAATTGTTGTGATAGGCGGCACTGTCGGGTTTCAGCGCGATCGCTTTGGTGTAGGCCTCTACCGCTTTGTCGAGCGCGGCTTGCTGATCGGCGCCGGTCTTGGTTCCAGACTGTCCCACATAGGCGTCGGCCAGGTTGGCCCAGATCACGGGCTGGTTGGGATCCATCTCCACGCCCTTTTGGAAAGCGTCCACCGCGGCATCGTAGTTCTTGGCGGTCAGCGCGTCCTTGCCCGCGTTGAAGGTGTCGTTCAGAGCTTTATTCTTGGCGATAATGGCGGCGTTCTCTTTGGACTGCTTTTCGAGCGCTTCCTTCTGCTCCTTGGTCATCCCGCGTTCTTGTTCCGGCGTGGCGGTGGCGGCTCCGGCAGCCGCGCTTGCCGCCTGCGCCGCTTTCTGCTTGTCGGCGATCTCTTTCAGATCGAAGGAAACGTTCACCGGATCTCCCAGTTGGGTCCGGACGCCTTTGGTCTCGTCTTTCTTGTCCCCATCGACGAAAACGCTCACCGTGTAGGTGCCGGGGAAGGGAAGGCCGTTATAGATGTAATGGCCCTTCTTGTCGGTTTTGGCGCCTTTGTAGGTGCCCTTCATATCCTCGCGTTGAATGAGAATGACCGCGCCTTTGAGCAATTGGCCATCCGGACCCTTGACGTCTCCCTCGATCGCCGAGATCTGCGCCCACGCAGCGCCGGCGAACAGCATGAAACAGAAACCGCCTAAGATGTACCCGCGGGACTGAGCGAGCATATGTTTTCCCTCCCCAGGAGTTAAACTTTCACTCTCAGCATACTACGATGCATATCGGTGTGGCACGGCGTGGGAACTGTGTATCCAAGTTTCCGTGGCGAGCATCAAAAAAACGTACCCAAAGGAGTACGGTTGACAAGTAACTCACACGTTATAATGAAACACATTCGGGGACTCATGAGGATACGTGGTTTGAGTGGGCGAGGTTTGGTTTTGCTGTTGTTGGCGTTACCGGGGCTGTTCGCCCAGGCGCCAGATCTGCTCTCGAAGGCTGAGAACCTTTATCGCCGTACTGATTACGTGGCTTCTCTGGAGCAGATCCGCGCCAGTGGCCTAACCAGCGGCAAGGCTTACTTCTTGATGGGCAGAGACCGGTACATGCTGGGCGATTATAAGAAAGCTACGGAGGCTTTGGAACGGGCTTTCGCGATGGAACCGGGCAATGCGGAATACGCGCTGTGGCTGGGGCGCAGCTTTGGACGCCGTGCGGAAGTTGCGATGCCGTTGATGGCTCCCAAGTACGCGGGCAAGGCGCGGGCTTATTTCGAGCAAGCGGTGGCGCTGGATCCTATGAACGAGGCGGCGTTGAGCGATCTGTTCGATTATTACCTGGAGGCGCCGGGCTTCCTGGGAGGCGGTTTCGACAAAGCCGAACAGATCGCCCAGCGCATCTCGGAGCGCAATCCGGCCCAGGGCCACTTGGCGCAAGCGGAGTTGGCGGAGCGGCGGAAGGAATTCGACACCGCCGAGGAGCAGCTCCGGCGGGCCATCGATTTGGCGCCGCGCGAGGTAAGCCGGGTGCTGGATCTGGCGCGGTATCTGGCCAAGCAGGGACGCATCGCGGAAAGTGAAGCGGCCTTCGATCAAGCCGAGAAACTGGCGCCCAACTCGCCGGAGGTCCGCTTTGCCCGCGCGAAAACGTACATCGAGCAGAAGCGCAACCTGGATGAGGCCAAGCGTCTGCTCAGCCAGTACCTGGAAAGCAATCTGACGCCAAACGATCCTTCGCGCCAGCAAGCCGAGAAGCTGCTGAAGGAAGCATCCGGCGTCTGATGTATTTCGGAGAAGCGCTCCGCTTTAGCCTGCAGGCGCTGCGCGCCAACAAATTCCGCAGTTTTCTTACCGCTCTCGGGCTGATCATCGGCAATGCCTCGGTGATCCTGGTTGTGACCATTTCCATTACCAGCCGGGACTATATTCTGGATCTGATCCGCGGCGTGGGGTCCAACCTCATCTACGCGGAATATTCCAGTGGCACGAATACCTCCACCAAGGTGGATGCCGATTTCATCAAGATCGCCGACGTAGATGCCGTTCGGCAGCAGTTCGGCTCGCGGATCGTCGCGGCTACCGGAGTGATGTCGAACACTGGCCGCCTGCTGATCAACGGGAAGGAAGAGGATGTGTCGGTGATTGGCGCCGACGGACAGTATCCCGCGGTGCGGAACATGGTGCTGCTGTCCGGGCGTTTCATCGACGACGACGATGTGAATGAGCGGCAGCATGTGGTGTTGCTCACCGAGAAGCTGGCGGAGAAACTGTACGGAGACGTCCATGACGCGATCGGACAGGTGATCAAGCTGTACGATCTGCAGTTCACGGTGGTGGGCACCTTCAAGGAGCGGACCGGGACCTTTGGATTCTCGGAAATCACCAACGAAACCGTCTGGATGCCCATCACCGTGAGCAAGCTCTTTACCCCGGTGGAACGCATCGATCCCCTGTATGTGCAAGCCCGGCGAGCTTCGGACGTTCTGCCGTTAACGGCATCCATAAAGCAGCTACTCGAAAGCCGGCATCGCGCTGGTGCGCGCTACGACGTCGAAAATCTGACTGCCATTCTGGAAGCGGCGCAGAGGATCGCGCTGGTCATGACGATCGTGCTGATTTTGGTATCGACGATCGCGCTGATTATTTCGGGGATCGGCATCATGAACATCATGCTGGTAACGGTGACGGAGCGCACGCGCGAGATCGGCCTACGGATGGCGGTGGGCGCGTCGCGGCATGCGGTGCTGGAACAGTTCCTCACCGAATCCATTGTCATTAGCGTGGCGGGCGGTCTTCTGGGCATTCTGGTGGGCATCTCAATCCCGTTGAGTGTGCGGTTTTTCACCGATGCCATCAGCCGCGCCATGCCCTCGCTGGCGCCCCTTTCTCACGTGCCCATCTCCGTGACATCCGTCCTGGTGGCCTTCGGGGTGTCGCTGGTGATCGGCGTGATCTTTGGAATGCTGCCGGCCAATCGCGCCTCGCAGCTCAATCCGACCGAGGCTTTGAGATACGAGTGACACTTTAAGACACGGGTGACACCTTTTAGATACAGGTGAAGCGCCGCGCGAGTTCGGTGTACTCTAACAAAGGCGTACCGCTTCCGCGTTGTGGACCGTATAAGATTATTGAGGTTAAACTGAAATCTCCCAGGAGGATTGTCTGAAGACACTTGTAACCGTGGGCGTGTGGGCTGTTTTATGTGGATATTGCGCCGAAGGTCAGGATACCCCGCAGAGCCCGCCCCAGGCTCCCGCTCCAAGCACAGGGACATCGTCCTCGACATCATCGTCGGCGCCCCCCTCGGAACGCCGCATTACCGGTGGAGTGACGCTATCGGTGTTCGGCCTGAGCCTTATCCCGGGGAAAACCAACACTGTGGATAACACGTCGGAGATCAGCACACAATACCAAACCAGCGGCGCGTCCCACCGAATCGGATATGGGCTTACCATTCAGGGACGAATCACCCAACATATCTACGTCGACGTCAGCGGGCTTTTGGAGCGCATCGGTTATCAGGAGACCACCACCATCTCCACGACGACGACGGCTGTGTTGAACGGCACCTCGTATCCTTCCACCAGCAGCACCAGCACGCATGAGTACACTCACTCCCGTTTGATCGAGATCCCACTCCTGGTTCGATACTATGGCATCGGAAAGCGGCCGAGCAGCCCACGATGGTTTCTGGAAGCGGGTGGGGACTGGCGGCTGACGAACGACATCCGCACTTCAATGGATTCGACGGATTCGTCCGGTACGGTTACGTGCTGTACGTTTACACCGGCGGTGCCGGAGCATAGGAGCGATGTCGGGGTGGTGGTCGGCGCTGGGATACAGTTTGTGGACGAGTTCGGAATTCACGTGGTGCCGGAAGTGCGGTACACGCGCTGGCAGGACAAGCTCTTCAACAATCTCACCACCCACACCGCGGCGAACCAGGTGGAAGCCGATATTTCGCTCACCTTCTAACTAACAAGCTGATGAAAAAGTCCAAAACGTAGGTGGCTACAGATGAACGCAGAGAAACACGGATAAGAGAAAAAGTCTTATCGGCGATCATCTGTGTTTATCTGCGGCCAGATTGCTTTTTTCAGCACCCTGCTAATTCTGAACAGTGAGTATGAGGCCCAGCGGCGATGTCATGCCGCCGATGCTCACCTGTACCGGGAAATCGCCATTCGCCATTGAGCTCGGAATCTGGATGGCTACTTGATAGAGACCGACGGCGCCAGGAGTCAGTGCCGCTCCCACTACCGTCACTGGAGAATTATTTAGCGTTACGGTGGGCAGGGTCGAGGTCTCATAGGTGGCAGTGGCCGGGACCAGGGAGCCGACGGGGGCGGACGGAGTAGTGGGACCCAAGCCCGTTCCGTACAGAATAACGGTTTCGCCTGGCATGGCCGGAACTGTGGTGATGCCTGGGAATGTTCCTGCTTTCGCCGCATCGGTGAAATCCAGATGGGTCGCCACCACTTGGTTTCCAGGCCACGCAAAGAACGCCGGCGCGTACTGGCTGGCTGTCACGGTGAAGGCGGCGCTGGTTACCGTACCATTTGTCACCGTCACCGAGACAGGGCCTGAGGTCACTGCCGGAGCGATCAGATTGATCTGGCCGGGGCTGATGTAATTGATGTAGGCCAGTGTGCCACCAATGGTCACGCTTACTCCATCCAGGCTGGTTGGTAGCGCGCCATTGACAATATAGTTGTTCCAGTTGTCGGTGGTGGATGCAAGGCTGCTCCCGAAGATTGTGACCCAGGAATTGGGCGCGATATCCGGCAGCAAACTGGCGCCGCTGACGACGCTGGTGATGCTGGGCTGGCCGGCGGGCGCACTGGAGGGAAACGTGACGGTGCCGCTGCCGCTGGCCGAATAGGAAACCGCGATGCCCGCGAAGAGCGTGACGACGTTATTGATCGAGGGCGGATTGTCGGTGGTGTAGCCGATGGCCACGCTGGCGGGCGTTCCATTGAACGTCAGATTATAAATGCCATTGGGAGCGGCGGCGCCGCCGGAGCTGGAGGTGATGGTCCCGGTGAACATGACGCTCGGATAGGGGCTGCAAGAGGTGTAGGTGCGATCGATCGAGATGTTGTAGCTGGCGAGCGTCATGGACGTGATATCCACGCTAGTTGGCGTGGGGATGGGCGATCCGGCCTGGACCAGAAAGACGGCGGACATCAGAGTGTTGGTTTGGGGATTGTAGACCAGGCGCTCCCTGATCTCCTGCTCTCCAGCGGCGAGACTGGCGAGAATGGTGGCCGAAAGGTCGGTGGAGTAAGTGCTCTGGATATCGGAAGTCAAGACGGCGCGCTCGATGGAAAACGACTGAACGGCGGGTGGGGCCGTGGTGCAAGTGGCCGGCGCCGGCTGACTTTGAGCTTCGAGCGTGACGGCCGCGCATGCGATCGCAACTCCGATGGAACACCATCCGCAACGGCGTTTGCTCACGTTTGTCTCCTTCGTCTCACAGTGACGACAATCAAAATTGAACTTTTAACAATATCTGAATCTCGCGCGGAGTTTCATTCAACGGACTGACCGCCGGAAAACCGCTGGGATCGCCCAGCCTGCCAAATTGCGCCGATCCAAAGGTGCTGGTGTCGCCCAGCAGCGGGTCGGGATTATTCAGATTCGCGTGATTGAGAACATTGAAGGCGTCGGCGCGAAACGTCAGCAGCCCCGATTCCCCGAACCATGGTATCGCGAAGGTGCGTGCGAGAGACAGGTCGATGTTGTAAATGCCGGGACCGATCAGCGAATTTCGGCCGAGCGTGCCCAGGGCGTTGGAGACTCCGGCGAATGCCGCTGGATTGAGCAATTGCTCACCGCCCGTTACCGGCGTCGGATTTGCCAACACCGGGTTCGGGAGGATCAGATTGGGACGCGGATTGATCACCGTCCCATCGCCGGGAATCACGGCGCTGGTGTTGTCGATCACGGTGTAAGGCAAACCCGAGCGGGACGCAGCCAGACCCGCTACAATCCAGCCGCGCAACAACACGCGGGCCTTGGTATCTTGTAATACAGGCGGAAGATTCCAGTAAGAAAACAGAACCAGGTTTTGAGGTTGATCGTAATCGGAATTTCCGCGATCGCTGTTTGGATTGAATTGCTGGCTGAAAGCCGCTTGTCCGCCGGTGCCAGAGCCGGAGTTGATGTTGGTGAAACTGAGGTCAAAGAAATCGCCGGTTAGCGGATCGCTCTGGTTATCGATGTAGTGGCTCCAGGTGTAGGAAGCCTGAATGTAGCCGCGGCTCCAGCGATAGCGCGCGACGACGGTGAGCGCATTGTAGTCCGAATAGCCCTGGTTGGCCCGATAGTTGACCTCGGGGAGATTGGGATTGGCGCTGCTGCCGTCCGCCTCGGTGAACGGACGATTGATGATGTCGGTGGTCACCAGGTTTCGCCCGTAGGTACCCAGCCCGTTCACCTCAATGATGAAGTTGTTCGTCACGCGCTGCTGGACGCCGGCAAAATAGCTGGATATGCGGCCGTTCAACAAATTCGGCGACACCAGGGTGACGTTCGGGAATGAAAACTCGGTGGGCGGCCCGCTTTGAGCCAGGCCGGGAAGCACGCTTGGAATGGACGCCAGATAATTGAACGTGCCGGGAATGGAGTAGGACGACAGCACGTAATCGTTGCTGCGCAAATCCTGCCACAGGTTGTCGTAAGGCCGGTCGTAGAAGGTTCCGAATCCGCCGCGCAGCAGCGTCTTTCCGGTGCCGAACAGGTCGTAGGATGCTCCCGCGCGAACGCCGATGTCCAAATTGTCGACACCGAAGAGCTGTTCATTGCCGCTGGTGGGAGTAACTAGAGTGGCGTTGGCGAGTTGCTCATTCATGTTGGCGCCTGTGCCCAGCTGCAGCAGCGTGTCCTTGTTCGGCCCGACGTTGCTGGGTGCTCCGTAATTCTCGTATCGTATGCCGTAGTTGACGGTCAGGCGCGGGGTGAGGCGGAAGGAATCCTGGGCAAAAACATCGAACTGATTGTACGCGTATTCCCGGTTGTAATTCGGTTGAACCGCGGTTCCCTGCGGGCTGTCGCGCTCGATGGTGACCGTTAGGGTATTTGGCATGTTCAGCGCGAGATTGAACAGGCCGTCGAAGGTGTACTCTCCATCCTGGCCGGCGGTGAGGTATCCGCTCAGGTTTCGAAAAAGAAATCCGCCGCCGAGGGTAATCAGGTGACGCCCGCGCGAAAGGATCACGTTATCCACCAGCTCTGTGGTCTTGCTGTGATTTTTGTAGCTATAAAATTGCGAGCTGCCGGGCAGGGTGATGTTGGAAATCGGGTAATAGTTGGACGGCGCTTCGGCGAGCAAGGTGGGGACTTGCGGATTCGGCCGGTTAAAGTACAGATCGTCGTCGGTGCGGCTGAGCCTGAATTCATTGGTGAAGCTGGCGGAAAATTCGTGAATGTAGCTGCCGCCGATGGCGAATGTGTTTTCGGTCAGGGGCGTGGTGAACCCCTGGTAGGGGCTCCAGATGAAATCGGGCTCCGACATCCTCACAAAGATTCCGCGCGCCATGATGCGATCGCGGCCGCTGGGCGTGGTGTAATCCAGGCGCTCGATGCCGAGTATGCGGTTCACCACCACGGGCGGGGAGACGGTGTACGTGGCCAGCGGATTGGTTCCATCGGCGACCGCGGGCGCCGGATACATCGCGAGCAGGTTGCTGAGCGGAGTGTTCTGCTGCGGGAAAATGGAGAAGAAATTCGTGGATGGAAGCAGGAACGTGGCGGGGCCCTGGAAGCTGTGGCTGCGGAGATCTTCGAAGGCGCTGGAGAAGTATAGGCGGCTCTTGAGAATGGGACCACCCACGAAATATCCGGGTTGAATCTGCTTGTCGGGAATGCGCGGCGCTCCGATCAGGTTCTGTTGAAAACTGTTGGCGTTCAGCGCGTCGTTTTCCGTGTAGTAGTAAACGATGCCGTGATACTGATCGCCGCCGGATCGCGTGATGGCGTTCGCCACGTAGCCGCCGGTGCGGCCATATTCAGCCGAGAAGTTGTTGGTGGAAATGCGGTACTCCTGGACGGCCTCGGGCGCCACAGTGGTGAGCGGCCCGGTGGTGAGGTAGTTGTTGTTCTCCAGGCCATCCAGCATGAAATTCGACGAGGTGGGACGCGTGCCGTTGATGGAGAGCCCCAGGCCCCGCGCGGTGCCTGCATCGGAGGTGACGCCAGGCTGCGTCACTAGCAGGGTGTAGACGTCGCGGCCTTCCAGCGGCAGCTCATCGAGCTCGGTTCGATCGATCACTTCCGATACCGTGGATTCCAGGGTCTCGCTGCGGCCTTTTTGTGCTTCGAAGGATCCGGTTTTGGTGGTGTCCACGTCGGGACCGTAGAAGGTAACGATGGTTTTCGAACCGGGCAGGAAAACGCTATTGTACTGGCCCGCCTCCCAGACGTCGTTGAGGGGCCGGAGCCGGAAGTCGAGATCGATGCTGGCGGCAACGGTCAGCTCGATGTCTTGCACTTCCTGCGCCTGGAATCCAGGGGCGGTGACGCGAATCTGGTACATTCCGGGCGAGAGCAAGGGCAGCAGGTAATATCCGGAGGAATCGCTGACGGCGCCGCCGGCTATGGTGGTGAACGAACTGGCGAAGACGATTCTCGCGCCCGGAATCGGCGCCCCGCTGACGGAGTTCACCAGCCTGCCGGAGATGAGACCATCGGTGGTTTGGGCGGTAGCTACCGAGCCCAGAGACACGACTAGCCCGAGGAGCAGGCTGATACGCATAGGACTCACAGTCCGAAACTTCGGTAATGCGACGATGTAATGCAGTTTAACATCCTTGCATGCTTTTGTTCACGCAGTTTACGCAACGGAGCCCTGTGGGACCCTGCAGCACCTGAGGGAAACCGCGCAACCCACGCGTAGCCTGCTTCCTAAACCACAGTTTTCGTGGGTGTATGGAAAGGGAATGATAATTGCGAGGGGTGATGGCGATCTGTTTCTTCAGATTGGGAGGGCGTTATGCGGTTGTTGCTGCAATTGTCGATCGTGTCGATTTCGGGCTTGGCTGCGTTCGGCCAAAGCACTCCAGTGCAAAGCAGTCCGGGCAACGAGGATGCGATACCGGTGACTCGTTCCTTTTCCGGCGTGGAAATGTATAAGACGTGGTGCGCGTCGTGCCATGGCCTGCAGGGAAAGGGAGACGGTCCGGCAGCGGCGGCGCTCAAGAAACCACCGGCTGACCTTACGCTGCTTGCCAAGAAGAACGGCGGGAAGTTTCCGCTGGAAAAAGTTCGAAACTACATCGATGGCACCAAAGAGGTGGCGTCGCACGGTTCGCGCGACATGCCGGTGTGGGGCACCTTCTTTCTCCGGCTGGGACAGGATGACGTTACCTACCGCATTGTGACGCTGTCAAATTATGTTGCGAGCTTGCAGGTGAAGTAGCGGCGGACGTAATTGGCAACGTGGACGGTGGCTTCCTCGATTGCCGGACCGCGAGTCGCACAAGTCACCATAGATGACTTTACGGCCATGTGAACATAATGCCGGAGGGATACAACTGACAACTGACGCGGACCATGGGATCGTTTAGTTTTCAGACGGCTTCTCGACGTGATCGATTGCGATCACGTCCACCGGCGCCTTGGTCGATACCAGCTTCAACCCCAGTTGCTGCTGAATCGCTGCGAAAATATCCGGTGGCGCATCGGGGTTATCGGCGGCTGGCGGAGCCCCTGTCGCTCCGTTCGTCGCCGGCGCGAAGGGGGTCCACTTCAGAATAAAGTCGTACCTCTTCGAGCCGAGACCGGTCTGGTCCACTACAGGCCGATCCCTTAGGGTTCCCTGCAGATCGCTCGCGAATTCCGCCATGGTTAAATTTTGAAAGTTCCTTCCCTCCAGTCCGCCCCTGCCGAGAACGTTGGGTAGTCCATTCGGATTGGCGGTATCCTCGACGAGCTTCGGTCCGCCTTTCGCCACGGTCAGCGCGTACACGGAGAGTTCCTTCTTTTCGCGGTGCAGGGAGAGCTGGAACCGGTCCGCCAGCAGCTTCTGCAGCATCATCCTCAATTGACTCATGTTGGGAGCACCTCCCATGTCGGGTTTTCCAACTATGTCAAACCTTTCGCTTTCGAGCCACGATGGCCCGCCGGAGATCTGGCGGCGAGGGACGTCGTAAGAGACCTGGATCAGGACCGTGACAGGAAAGTTCGTCAGATTGACCAAGCCACTAGGACTTACTTCTAGTGACCCACCTGTTTCGCTAGATTGGCTTGGCTTGATTGTGGCGACCTCAAACTGTGGTCTCGCATCGGCAGCCATCTTCCTCGGCGTACCGCTAGTATCCTGAGCGAATGACGCGCTTCCCGGCGTCGCTACGATTGCGACAACCCATAACATCAGTTTCTTCATGCCGATCCCCTGAAACACCAGCCAACCTCGGCTGCGCGATGGTTCCGCTCCCATAGGTCGGCGGACATTTCGTCGCCCTCTCTCTTTTATTAGACGATAAGGTATCGCCTAGTACGAAACCTGGTTCATGGCACATGGACGTAAAACGGCCTTATATGGCCAATGCTGATGCCCGCGCGCGTTTAACTTCTCTTAAATCCCAAGCTTAAGGGCGCGTGCACAGATTGGGCCACATAAGCCGACAATAACCGGCCAATCCGTTTGATTATAGAGCGCTTACGCGGAGAATTGAGGTCCAAACAGATTGACCGGTTATTTTTACCTACGCGCTGACATGTGGCGGTCGACACGGGCCTGAGGTCACGATGTGGGAACTTTGCGCATGCGAAGCTCACGCCTGATGCCCGGCGGTCTATTTGCAGTACCTACCGTATCGTGACGTGCGGTAGTGCCGAGTACGGGCCTAATTAGCCAGCGCTTGCCGGAGATAACCCGCCACGTCGGTCACGAAGCGATGTACCGACCCCTCGGCGATGCGGTAGCCGACGATCGCGTCCATGGCCTTTCCCACTGCTCCGAAGGGCGGTTCGTACAGGCCCGAGAAATCCAGTTGGGTTTCGCTGGCGGTCAAGGGATAAATGGAAAGCTCGGCTTTCATCAGCGGAAACAGGCCCGGCATTTTCGCCGCTTGCCATTCCAACTCGAGGCGCGTGACGGGGGACGACATTTCGGGGATTTGTTCCTCGATCTTCTTCACCGTGATGATGACATCGGCTTCCACGGCGATTCCGCTAATGTCGACGCGCAGTTCGGAGGCGATGGAACGGGCCCGCGAGGTGGCGGCTTTCGTAGCCGACTGGAATATCGCAGGCGCATTCTTACTCAGCACATCGCGGACTTGCGCGTAGGGATGATTGACATAGTCATAGAAGCGAACCTCACGTCCTTTAGCCATCAGGATCGCGCCGTTCCGCGGCAGGGCCGATATTGAACCAAATTTTCCATACTGCGATCCTATCCGATGTCGCAGGCCGGCCGCTATGACCTGGTGCGCCGGAGCAGGCGCGGGAGAGCGATGAGGGCCGCGCCATAGACCAGGAGCGAAACAAACAAAGTCGCCGACTGTCCCTGGCTGAAATCTTCCAGGATTAACTTGATGGCTCCAAAAGCCATCCAGGGATACAGGAGCCAGACCAGCTCCTGCAAGCCCCAGCGCGATCCGATCCAAGCCAGCATAATCGCCGCACTGGAAATCATCACCGTCCGCAGCGTGCAGCCGAGCGCCGCTGGGAGCCGCGATGTTACTGCAGATCCGGTTGCGAGCGCCACCAGGCTCCAACAAAGCAGCCCAGCCACGATGGCCGATGGCACGCGCTCGGCCCATGATATGGATGTAGCCGGGCGCAGCCGCAAAATCACGAAGTACACCAGTGCGGCGGCGGTTGCCGTCAGAGCCGCCGAAGCTGCGGGAGGCGACCAATTCATCAGGCCCGATACCACGGCCGCGGCCGTTAGATAAAGAGCGCCATGTACCCTCAGCATGTTTCTGCCCCGCCGCTCGCCGAACCACGCGGTCACCAGGGCCAAAACGGACCACAGCATTGCCAGCGGCAAACCGGTCCCGAGCAATCTGCTCCCGACCAGAGCCAGCAGCAAAGCGAAAGCGCCATACGCGTGGTAGTTGCGAGCCAGCCGGGAAATATCCGAGGCGGCATAGCAACCCGCGGCGGCCGCGAGACAACCGACGCCGATCCCGAGCGTAGCCGCGCCCGCTCCGTGCGTCAACCACAATGTGCTTCCGATTCCCAGGGCGACGATCATCGCCAGCTGCCCGATTTCGAAGCAGCGCATGCTAAGCCCGCGCGCCAAGGTGCGGACGGTGATGCTGGCTAAGTAGACAGCAACCAGCGAAGCTAGAATCGCGAACACGGCAGTCACAGGGATGGGCGCGTAGCCCGCTGGAAGGCCTTGAGGCCGGGTGAGCAGATAGACCAGCAGGAACGCACAGAAGTCGGCTGCGAGCGCGATGATCCAGCGTGTGCCCAGCGCGCGGTCGCGGCAAGCTCCGTACTCCACGGCGGCTGCGGCTATTGCCAGCGCGACAGCGAAAGGTAGGGGATGGAGCGTGGCCATGATTAATGCGATGGCGGTGGCGGAGCCGGCCAGCGCTACGATCCCCGCCAGAGCCGGCAGGTTGCGACGCCAAGCCAGGATCTGCCCCAGAACAATAAATAGCCCGAGGATAGATGCGGCGCCGAAAGGTGTGAGGGTGTGAAAGCGGAGAGTGGCTTCCCACAAAAGCGGCGTCAGAATGACGGAAGCTGTGAGGCCCGGTAAGGGTGCAATCCAGCGGGTTTCCGGCCTGGGCCGCCGGGAGGCGAACAGCCACGCGCAGGCGTACACTACCCCGGCTAGCGTTCCGGCCAGTTGCGGTATAACGTTGGCCCCGGTGACCGCGCGCAGCAGATAAGCGCCCGCTATGCCCAGCAGCGCCCGCCCGACGGCGGACAGCAGTCCGGATGAAAGTTCGCCGGCGCCCGATTCAACGGCTGGCGCCCGCAAATCCCAACTGGGTTCGACAGGCAATCCGACGTTTTGCGGCCGGCTTTCCAAGGCGTCCACGCGCCGCCGCAAATCCTGGATCGCCAGGATCAACTCGTCGATTTGCTGGTTTGTTTCGTGATGACTGGCTTCCTCAACCGGAGGCCCATGCATGGCGTCCTCCTCACGCTGCCACCTCGCGCTTCGGCCAGGGCGGCAGCAGTTTTACTAGTCCGTAAAGAATGACGAGCGGCAATAAGGTGAGTATGATGGCCGGTAACAGTCCTTCCCGCGTGGCGAAGGCTATTTTGTAGCTGGTGTATCCCAGGAAGCTCTTCGAGAAGAGCTGGCCCCCGATAACGACGTTCCAGCGCATGGCGAAGATGCCCACCATGGTGAGCGACCCGGCGAGGGCGTAAACCGCCTTGCGCGGCCCGGCGCGCAGCTTCCACAATTGCATCAACCCCAGCAGCGCGATCGGCAGGAGCGTGCCCAGGCAAGATCTGAAGGATGACCTGCGAAAAGTACAGCCGGGTGTGCACCATGAAGTCCAGGCGCGCGCAGCGATTCGTCGGCTTCATAGATGCGGTGCACCAGGTCCAGCATTTCCAGCGAAAAATCGATAATGAAGGTGTAGAGCAGGTAACGCGCGATGGTATCCACGCAGCGCATGTCGATGGGTGTGCGCCGCAACTTCGAGGTCAGCATATACAGCAACAGGACCGCGGCGATGCCCGAAACCATGGCGGAGAAGATGAACACCACCGGCATCAGCGGGGCTGGACCACCACGGATTGGCTTTCACCGAGCCGAAGATGAACCCCACATAGCCGTGCAGCAGGAAGGCCGAGGGAATGCCGATCAGCGTGATGAAATAGCCCACCTTGTCATCCACTCGGAGGGCTGCGGGACTCAGGTTGCGCGATCCCAGCGTCAGCACTCGGTAGATCCACCTTGCGAGGCCCCGGCTGGACTCGGCCCGGGTCACGATGTCCTTGCGGTAATCCAGCCAAATCTCCATCAACAGGACCACCATGAGATACCACAGGTAGACAAAGCCGAACATCGCCATGGCGGAGGAGCGGTGCGGAGTGAGGTACATCTCAAACGATCGTTCGGGATGTCCCAGGTGGAGTTGCAGCGGCAGCGGCGCCACCAGCAGAAACGCCAGCGCGGTCAGCAGCGCCAGCCGGTAAGTGGGCTTCACAGCCTCCACCTTGAAGACGCGCTCCAGCGAGGCCAGAATGAACGCGCCGGCTACCAGCCCGGTAATGTACGGGTACAGGACGATCAAGATGCTCCATTGCAGCTCGACCTCATTCGGGTACATGTAGCCTTGGACGCCAGGCAGAAATGTGCCCATCATCCGCTCCTTATCGAACCGATCCGTCCAGGTCCTGGTAGAACACCTTCGCGCCGGTCGCCATGTGCGGCTTCAGCACCTGCACGCTGTGGGTTCGCAAGAACTCATGAATCGGATCTTTGGGATTCTTCAAATCAGCCAGCACTCGCGCCTGAGTGGGGCACGCTTCACAGCACGCGGTGGTGAGGCCCTGCGTGATGCGGTGGTAACAGAGCGTGCACTTATCGGCCGTATTTTTCCTGGGGTTCAGAAAGCGGCGCCATAGGGACAGGCTTGAATGCAATAGCGGCAACCCAGGCAATACTTCTCGTCCACCAGCACCACGCCATCGGGCGTAAGGAAGGTCGCGCCCACCGGGCATACCTGGACGCAAGGCGGATCGGCGCAATGGTTGCACAGCTTGGGGATAAAAAAGGTTTTGCCGTCGTCTTTGTACTTGTCCGGGAAACCGTCGTGCCCGCCATTGGGCGAGTCCACTTGCGGATGTTCCAGGTCGTAATCGTCGATGTGATACCGCTCGACCCAGGTGCGGAAAAAGCCGGGCGGCACGTCGTTTTCGGCCTCACAGGCGCGGACGCAGTTTCCGCAGCCGATGCACTTGGCGGGTTCGATGAGCATGGCCCACCAGTGCTTGGTCATGTCGTAGTTGGGCGAGGCCTCCGGGGTTCCGGCCAGCACGTGCTCCCAAGCCGCCGCGGCCGCGGAAGTGAGAAGGATGAACTTGCCGGATTTGACCAGCAGCTCGCGGCGCGTCATGTTCATGGCTATAGCCCTCCCAGAGGGTTGTGAGGCTGGTGGCAGGTGGTGCAGGGCAAGCCCGCCGGAATGCTCCACCGAAGCGACTTGGGGGAAGGACTTGGGCTTGGAATGGTTGGCCTCGTGGCAGCGCACGCACAAAACCGCCGGATCAGGCAATTTCGGGATTACGCTTCCGGGATCCTCGGCATGGTTTGCCAAAGGACCGTGACAGGCTTCGCAAGCCACGTGGGCATGTTTGCCCTTACTCTTCATCCCGGCCTCGTCGGAGTGGCAGGCCTCGCAAGTTGCGTGCCCGGCGAACTTGATCGGGCGGGCGCGGATGTCATCCAGAGCAGCGGGGCGAAAATGCCCGTACTGGCCGAAATTCGCCGGGATCACCATCCGGCGGATGAGCAGGAACGCGGTCACCCCAAGAGCCAAGATCACCATCACTCGGATGAGGTGCTCGGTATTCCGGAGGAAGTCCTGCATGCGGTGCGAACATGCAATTGGCGAACCCGCTGCGCGACGGGGCGAAAGCGCGTGCAATCAATGCTCTAGAAGGCGGAGGTAGGCTTCAGCGGCCAGCCGGGGTGCGTGATATAGCGCGAAAAGGAGGCGTCAGATTACGCTGTCCAAGGTGAGGGGGGATTTCGCTGGAGAGAACAGCACTCAGCGGACTTTAGCACAGTTCATCGGGAGGACAGTCAGATTTCCAAAGTCAAAAATGGGCCCTGCCGGACAGCCTTGTTCCCACACGTGAATTCTCCAGAGATTCGCTTCGTCTAAGCCGACGTACTCCCAATGCGTGGGCCGGGTGGTGTAGACCAGCCAAATGCGGCCCGAGAACCCATGCGGGATCTTAGAATCGAGATCCTGAAAAACCTTCTGCTTGGTCGACGTGCCAGGCCGCGCGTCCTTCCCTCGTGCGCAGCAGGGCCATCCCGTTGCGCCGTAGATGACGGGAGGTCCGTGCCAGCCGTACATGGTGGTGTATAAGTCAAAACCCTCCTTGCAGCACGCGTGCACTAAAACGATATCTTTGGGCGCGACGTGCTGTCCGAGGAAACGAACCGCGCCGCTAAAATCTTCGACGGGTTGGTCGCGTGGTCCGATGAGCGGGCTTGAGATGGCCTGGGAAACAATCACCAATGTCAATCCCCAAGCGGTGATATTCAGTGCTCGTCTTGGCATTCCGAATCGCCGCGTTAGATCGTCTGCAACCAGCATGACGAGCAGAGAGAAACATGGAAGCAGGAACAGGAGGGTGCGACGGCTGGCCGGATACCATCCCAGCGCGAGACTTGCGCCTAGCAACAAGCAAGGGAGGAAGCACACAATCCGCGTCCAGTCCCGCCAGCCTGCGGTCCCCGAAAAAGCGTGAAGAGCGGAGGGAACCACCGCAGCGATACAGAACAACAGCGCCAGCACCAAACTTGCCATGATGGGTCTGCTAAAGGTGGTGGCCCAGAAAGCATACAGTTCGGGCGCGACATTGGGGCGAATGCAGAACAAGTAGACCGCCAAGAAACTTCCGCCGGTCACAGTGGTGAGGAGCGCGATTCGTTTGCCGCGATCCGGCGCGGCTGTCACGCACACCGCCAAAAAGATACCCGGCAGAAGGAACGCCGACGCGTACGCGAGGGGCGGGGAAATGGCCGCGGCCGCGAGCAACCATAAGTACTCCCGGCGGCCCGGCTGCTTCAGGTAGCGGATGGTGGCCAGAATCAGAATGGCGGTGGCACACAGTTCATCACTGTACGGCTTCAGAGTGTGGGAGTACTCAACGGCGGTGGGATGGAACGCGACCAATGCCGACGCCAATACTGCGAAGGACGGGACGAAAAGCTGCCGGCCGGCAGCCAGCATCGCCACGATCGCCAAAAGGGAGAACAATAGCGGAACGATTCGAAACGAGGCGTTCGAGACGCCAAACGCCCGCACGGCGGTCCGGGCGAGAAGCAGAAACAGCGGCGGATTCGACTGCAGCCAGCCGGGATAGACAAACATCCCGGAGAGCGTTGGAGCCTGAACGGAGTTGGCTACCCACGCTTCGTCCAGCCACAGACTTCGCCCAATTCCATGGAGTCCGGCGGCGAGGGCGGCGAGGATCAAAATCGCGGCGGCGATGCGATCTGGTTTCACTCGGGTGAGAACGAACTTCGGATTCTCGGCTACCGATTGCATTCTAGGATTTGCACCCTGAATCTTATCCTATATTCCGGCGACTTCGTTCTGGCGGGAGAATGTTTTTTTGCTGGACCTGGTGAGATTCGAACTCACCCGAACGTATGGATTCTGTGGGCAAAATGGCCGGCTGCGCCGCGCACGCTGAGTAACAACATGCACGCATCGGAGGAGTCGGACTGCGCGGTACTACCGACGAGCCCGACACACAGCGGGGAAAGAGTGTCCGGGGGATTGAGCGGTGTGCGACAAGCAGCGCTCTGAAGCGGCAGCGGTTCGGTTACCATTTGATTCTGCCCAAGAGCGGCAAGGAAGTGCGCATGAGCCGGTATCAGCACGAGGTTGCCGAGCGGCTGGGCGTGCGGACCTGGGCGGTTACTCCCTGACGATTCCGCAGCTCTCGCCCAGGTGAAAGCCTATCCAGAACATGGCTAATAAGCCGCTCAAGATGACGGCTACCGTGATGGCCGACAGCGCGGGTACGAATGCAAAAAATCCTCCCAGGCAGCCTAGTATTCCGAAAATGAGCAGAACCGAGACCACCCTTTCGGCGGTAATGAACCGTGTGCCGCGCGAAGAGCCACGGGGCTGATCGGAATCCTGGATCGCGCTTCGAAGTTCGGCCGGTTCCACGATCTCAAAGACCGCCGCGAGTTTGTGTTCGAGAGTTTGAGAATAGAGGCTGCTGTTGGATTTCATCTGAATCGCCTTTCAACATCCACAGGCGTGCCGGGGCAGCCCATATTAGCGATGCTCGGAGAAAATTCTTGGCAGAAGTGAAATGCATGTATTTTCAATAACATAGCGCTATCGGCAAAAATGTTCCGGGCCTGCTAATATCGTCGCTGGCGTTCCGCCTGGTATAGGTGAGGGCACGGTACGCATATGTCGAAACATCCGAGCCGCGAACAACTCATCCAGTATCGGGAGCGCACGCTTTCCGCCAGCGACCTGGTGGCTGTGGATGGCCATCTCTCCGTTTGTCTAGATTGCCGGCGCAGTTTAGCTGAATTGGCCACGCTATCTTCGGCCACCGCGATGGTTTCCGCGATTCGCGAAGCCGAAGGCGATCATCTTACTTACGATCAGATGGACGCCTGGGTGGAAGATCAATTGGACCAAAGCGGCCGCGAGTTGGTGATGGCGCACATCGGATTGTGCTCGCCCTGCGCCCGGCAGCTCGGAGCCTACCAGGCTTATGCTCCCGTAATGAGCGCTCCGGTGCTTACGCCCGCGACGCCCGTTCCTTCCTTCGCGGAACGGCTGCGAGCCTTTCTTCATAACCCTCGGGTGGCGGCCGTCGCCGCCGCGGCTGTGGTTCTGGCCGTCTTGAGTCCGCTGGTTCTGATGAAGCGCACCGAGACGGCTCGTCGTGAATTCGCCGCGGACCTGCGAAGCAACGTGTCGGCGTCCCGGCCGGTAACGCAGACATTGGACACCACGGAGCTGGACGTGTTGCCGACCTCGTTGCGCGCTGGTGCGCTGGCCGCGCTGAAAGCTCCGTCCTCCGTCCGACCGTCCGCTCTTTTGGGTCTGCCGCCCAATGCAGACCGGGATCTGGAATACCCCGTCTCCGAGGTGGTTGAGGAAACCCAGCCCGACCTGCGATGGAAGCCGTTTGGCGGCATGTACGTGGTATCCGTTTACGATGCGCGTCATCGGCTGATAGCGCAAAGCCCGATGCTTTCGGAAACTCAGTGGAGAGTTCCGGCCCAACTTACTCGCGGAGTCCAATACACCTGGGAAGTGCAAGGCGGCGCGATGGTGCATGCTGCCGCCTTCCGCGTGCTCGGGCGATCGGAATGGGAAGAACTGTCCAGGGTGCGCGAAAAGTCACCCGGACCACTGGCCCTGGGTGCGGCGGCGCAATCGCTGGGCCTTCTGTCATTGGCGCAGCAGGAATTTCAAATCTTCTCCCAGCAAGGATCGCAGTCCCAACAAGGCGCGATCTTATTGGACCGGATCACGTCGTTACGAGGACGCTGACCGGCCGCGTTTTTTTGCTAGACTCTCTTAATAAGTACGAGCCTGCGCTCCCGCCGACGGGCTCGGTGTGTGCCGTGGCTGTAAAGCGAACCAAGCTTCAAGAGCGCTACGAACTGCGGGAAATCCTTGGCCGTGGCGGCATGGGCATCGTGTACAAGGCCCACGACCGGCTGATGAATCGCGAGGTGGCGCTCAAAACCATCCTCGACATCGATAAATCCGAGAGCCTCGCGCTCTTTTATAAGGAGTGGAGCACGCTGGTGACGATGGTGCACCCCAACGTCATCAATATTTACGACATCGGGGAGTTCGAGCAGGACGGAGCAACCAGGCCTTTTTTCGTGATGCCGCTGCTACCGGGAACAACTCTCGACCAACTGATCAAAGAAGGCAGCCCGCGTCTCAGCGTCAGGGGCGTCATTGAGATTATCGAGCAGGCGGGCCGCGGGCTGCACGCCGCGCACGATCAGGGCCTGATCCACCGCGACATCAAGCCGAGCAATATCTTCGTCATGGATGACGGATCGGTGAAGATCATCGACTTCGGAATCGCTCGCGCGGCCTCGTCCAACTCCACCACCACGCTGAAGGGCACCATTTACTATCTTTCGCCCGAGCAGTTGGAGCTGAAACCGGCCACTGCTCTATCCGATCAGTTTGCGCTGGGTGTGGTTACTTATGAGGCGCTTACTCGCCGCCGGCCATTTCAGGGGGAGACGGAGCGGGATGTGATCCTGGCCCTTCGTAAACACAGCCCGCCGCCGGTTTCTGAAGTGAATCAGGAAGTGAACTTCGCCCTCAGCCAAGTGGTGCACAAGGCCATCGCCAAGCAGCCCTCGCATCGCTTCTACAACGTGCGGGAGTACGGGGAGGCGCTGTTAAAGGCCTTGCGGAATGAGCCGTTGACTTACCTGGACAGCGACAAAATCAAGCCCCGGCTGGACCGGGCCGCGAAAAGTTTCGAGGCCGGGGACCACGAATTCGCTTTGGAGATACTTTCCGAGTTGGAAGCGGAAGGTCATCTGGATCAGAGTATCGAGCTGTTGCGCCGGCAAGTGGATCAAGCCGTCCGCGAAGTTCGCATTCGCCAGATGCTGGAGAGCGCGCGGAGATTTTTCGAGGCCGGAGAGTTTCCGTTAGCCCTGCGCAAGATTCAGGAGACGCTGGATCTGGATCCGAACGACGTGGGCGCGCTGGCGCTGAAAGGCCAGGTAGAGAAGCAGCGCAAAGATACCAAGATTTCCGAATGGATCGCGATCGCCCGAAGGCATCTCGATAACCAGAGCTTCCGTCAGGCGCGGGATGCTTTGGATAATGTGGTGAAGGCCAAGCCGAACGAAACGGAGGCGCTGCAACTTCTGGCGGAAGTGGGCCGCCGCGAACAAGAGGTGGAGCGGGCGCGACACGAAAAAAGCGAGCTTTACCAGGCCGCTATGCAGGCTTGGGAGAAGGGCGAGGTAAGCTCCGCGCTCACCAAGCTGGAAGTGCTGATCGCGCTGGACCGCGACATGCCCGATACCGATACCGGCCGCAGTGGGGCCTACCGGAGCTTTTATAATCGCGTTCATTCGGAAAATAATGCGCTGAAGAATTCGTACGACGAAGCCCGCCGCCATTTATCCACGAACAACTTCCCGGCCGCGTTGGGGATCTGCAAGCAGAATCTGACCAAGTACCCCAACCACGCCCTTTTTCAGGCGCTCAAGTTCGATATTGAGGAGCGGCAGCGCCAGCATCTTTCCGAAGAAATCGCAGAGACAGACCGGCGCGTGGAAAATGAACCGGACCTGGACCGGCGGGTGGGCATTCTCGATCAAGCGCTCCAGCAACACCCCGGCGAGCAACATTTCGAACGCGCGCGGGATTTCGTACGCGACAAGCGCGACCTGGTGAACTCGATCGTCGCCAAAGCACGGTTTTTCGAGGAGCGTGGACAGTTTACCGAGGCTCTGGATCAATGGCAGATACTGAAGTCGATCCACGAGCGGCAGCCCGGCCTGGCATTCGAGATTGAGCGCCTGATCAAACGCCGCGATCAGCAAGCCCGTCAGAGCGCCAAGTCTCGCTGGGTGGAGCAGGCCGACAAGTATCTCGAAAGCGGGGATTACGATCGTGCGCTGAAGACCGTGGAGCGCGCCCTGGCCGAGTTCCCGGGCGAAGAAGAGCTTTTGGAATTGCAGAAGCTGGTTTGGAAGAACCAGGAACTGGCGAGACAGGCGGTGGAACTGCTCAACGGTGCACGCGAGGCCAGCGAAAAAGGCGATTTGCCTCGGGCGCTCGAGTTGTTACGGGAGGCGCTGCGGCTGGATTCGCGCAATGCCGTCATTCGCACGGTTCTGATGAATACCTTGCTCGAACACGGCCGGCGGTCCATCGACACCAAGCTCGAAGACGCGGAGGCGGCGGTACGGGAAGTGTTGGCGCTGGACGCGAATCACGCTCCGGCGAAAAGCCTGGCTGCTCAAATTGCCGACCGCAAGCGCGAGAATTCCGTCGCTTCGTGCCTCGCTCAAGCTCGCCGCTTACAGACCGACGGAGATCTGGCGGGTGCGCTGGCTGTTGCGGCTGAGGGATTGCGGGCACATCCGCAGGAGCCGCGAATCCAACAACTGGACGCGACCCTGCGGCGTGTGCAAGGGGAGCCGCAACGTCTGAACGCGGCGCCCGCGCGGGAGCAAAAATACGCCCTGCCGCCATTGCCTCCCATCCCCGTGCGGCCTTCCGCGCCAAGCATCACGCAAACATTCGACGCGAATCCGCCCATTGCACCGGTGCTTCCACCGCTTCCTCCACCCTCCGCGCCCCGGAAACGGAACCACCCGCTGGCCTTTGCTGCGATTGGCATCGTGGCCGTGGCCGCCATCGTCGTGGGAGTGATCTTCCGTACGCGGCCACATCCTCGCCCCATGGTCCAGGCCGCGCCCGTGGTCGCCAATCCGAAGTACAACGTCAACGTTCGCACGTCCGTACCGGGAGCGGAAATCCGGATTAATGGTGTGGCCTGTGGACAATCGTCCTGCCAGGTATCCTTAGCCCCGGGTGATTATCAAGTGGACGCGGTTTTGTCCGATTTCCAGCCTGCCAACGCACGCATCCACATCAGCGCCGGCCAGATCAACGTTCCCGACGTGGATTTAGCTCTCGTCGCCAATCCTCCCCTGGTCACAGTCTCCACCGATCTTACGCAAGGTGCGGTTCTGCTGAACGGCGCTCAAACGGCGCAGATTCAAGGAGGGGACGTCGAGATTTCGAAGCTCGATCCGGGTTCGTATACGTTGCTGGTCGAAAACGGAGCGTTCCGCGCCTCCGTTCCATTGCTGATCGCCGCCGATGCAATGCCCAAAGTAACTGGCGCTCTGCAGACACAAGGAATGAGCGGACTTGTACTCTCGCACTCTGGAGACGAGGCGCTGTTATATGGAAGCGACGCCGGACTGCAGGTCACGCTGGACGGCATGCCCGGTGGCGCCTTGACCCCGGCCGGATTGCATTTCGAACACCTGGAGGCAGGGTCGCATGAGGTTTCCATCCAACAGCCCGGCGGCCAGATCAGCAAACTGACGTTCCATTCCGGAACCCCTCCCGCTGTCCTTGCCTCGCTGGTGACGAATCGCAATCTGGGAGTTCTGGATGTTCAGACGGGCGAGGATGGCGCTGAAGTTTACGTCAATGGCGAACGATACCGCCGCACCACCAAGAATGGCCAGCTACGAATTTACCTGGCGCCCAAGTCGTATTCGGTGCGCGTTCAGAAGGAGGGCTTCAGTCCGACGCCGGAGCAGACCGTGGACCTGCGGGGCGGGTCGGAGGCAAAGGTCGAATTCAAGCTGGTGCGAGAACTCGCCACGCTGGCCATCCATCGCGGAGTGCCGGGGTCGGAAGTCTGGTTGGATGGCAATCGTATCGGCGTTGTGCGGCCGGACGGCGAATTCTCCGCGGCAAATATTCAGCCGGGTGCGCATACCATTTCTATTCGAAACGGGCGATATAAACCGCTGCAATCGGATCAGACCTTCGTCGCGGCAAAAACGATGGACCTGGAGGGAAAACTGCAGAGCCTGGACGGCGTGCTGAAGATTGAGCTGAATCCGCCAGTGGCGGATGTTCGTTTGAGGCTCCGCCGGGAGGGAGATCCGCAGGATCGTGAAATCACCGATACGACGCTGAGTCTGCCGGAGGGGACCTACACCGTGAGCGGATCTGCTGCCGGCTATCAAAATGCGGTCACCACCGTCACTGTGACCGGCGATGGTACGGCCAACGCAATCCTGGTGCTGAAACATGTAGAACCTGTAGCCGGCGCACCTGTTGTGAAGCAGTCGGGGTTCTTGCTGGCCGATTGGCTCAAGACCGGCGAGTGGACTCGCGATGGCGATGCATTGTTGCGGCGGGGCGGGGAATTCGTGCTGGCTCCGGTCGATTTCCGGCAAGCGAATCTGCACTTCTCGGTTCGATTGCTGCACGGAAAGCGGATCGAATGGGTGCTGGGATTTCGCGATCCGAGGAACTACGTGCTATTTCAAATGGACGGCAGCAATTTCGAGCGCGCGGAGTTCATGGATGGGAAGAAGGGAAAAACTTTTCGGGTTCCCTACGCGATGAAAAAGGACGGGTGGGTTCACGTCAACATTGCTGTGTCCACGAAAGGCATCGTTCACGGCATCGGTGCGGCGCTCTCCAACGGCCCAGCCGCCTTGGATGACTGGCAGCCGTCGGGCGGCCCACCTAAAGGCCGATTCGGCTTCCACATTCCAGGCCACGATGAAATTTCTCTGAACGATTTCCAGATCGTTCCGAACTAACGAAGAAAAAGCGCGAGGTAGGGCGCCCGTAAATAAGCCGGTATGATGGTCCCGTGAGAGCGATCATCGGGCTAGCGATTATTCTTGCCTATCCCGCCTTGGCCGACGACGCGGACGAACGTGCGGCAATCGTGGGGATCATTGCGTCCCTGAATAGTCACGCCGATTCACTCGCAGATTTTCTCGCTCCCGACAATGTAGACATTGAAGTAGACATTGATCCAGTATTCGGGACGGAAGAACAGTGGTCTGAGGTCACGCACCCTCAATTGGAAGTGCGCTCTACGCGTATCCTCTCGCCAAAGATTGCAATCGTTGAGGCCGACAACGTTCAGTACGGTTCCCTCATTTTGAGGCGGAGTCAGCCGTTGCTGCTGCTTTTCAGAAAGTATGGAGGGCAATGGCGAATTGCCTGCATACTCGCGGAAAAGTCAAAGTAACTTTTTTCGAGCGGCCACTAATTTCGATTGCCTTGCGCCGCCCATCCTTTACAGGAGGCAGTTATGAAAAAGAAATTGGCGGTTCTGGTTTTAGCTCTGGCGGCGCTGTTTGGGGCCGCGGCTAGCAGCAAGGCGCAGGGTTCTGCTCTTCAAGAGAACGCGAGCAATCGGATCGTGATCGTCCGTCATTGGTATTACCGCACCTATACGGTGGCGCCAGTGTACGTTTACCGGCCTCGTTACGTCGTCGCCGCGCCGGTAGTTACTTACAGCGCCCCGGTATACCGATTCCACTTCTACCACTACTATTGGTGGCGGTATTGATCGAATTCCTCAGGTTACCCTCATGCCAACCTCATAGCAGCCCCGTTCGAAACTGGACGGGGCTGCCCTACCTGGTAAGATCGAGAGCTCCAAGACCAGTTGTCGTAGACAGGATCTCGCGTGTCTGCTCGAGATCGGTTTGCACCCGCGCCAGTTGCGCGGCGCGAATTTGCCTGAGCCCTTGCTGCACCAGAACGAAAGCCATGTACCAGGCGACCACTCCCAGCGCCACGTACTTGGCATAAAACAAGACGCCGTCGAAATTCAATACCGGATTGTCCCAAAGCACATGGAGAATCACGGGAATCGAAAAGATGCGCAAGAACCGTGGAGCCACGAGCATCTTGAACTGAAAAGGATTTGCGCCCTTTACCAGCCACAGCGCGCCGGCGGCAATGGCGGTCCACGCGATATGTCCGAAAGGCGCCAGATACGAGCGGAATTCGATAATGCCGAACATGGATGAGTAACCCTGCTGGCTGGCGGTAGTGATCAGGTTGTTCACCGCATCCGGGTTAGCCGGGTTAGTGTTAGTGAGAATCTCCGGGTGTGCCAGCAGGAAATGAAAACTGTCGCGCAGAAATCCGTTGTAAAGGGAGTAACCGGCCGTTTCCAGCGCGGCGAAACCACAGCCGACCGCGGCGCCAAAAACCAGACCATTGAGGATATATTTGTAACGCGTATTGTTGACAACGATAATCACCGCCAGTAGCTTGGCGATTTCCTCTTCGATGCCCGCGCCGGCGTGGCCGAGCCAGCCTAAGCTTGCAATGTCGCCCACCACGTGCGTCACGAAAAGCGATATCACCCCGCCCAGACATACCAGCATCAAGACCTGCACGAAGCTGACGTTGCGTGGTGTGTTCAACTCCCAAAACAGCACGGCGGTTGCCAGGGGTACGGCGAAAGAGCCGAGCACGATGAGGCCCGGAACCATGCGCGGATTGCCGAACCAGTCAATCGTTTTGGACATCACCAGGTAGAGCGCCAGCATGAAGATCAGCACGCGCATAAATAACCAGGGTTTTGGCCAGCCGGTTTGCACGTCTTCCAAAGGCGGCGTGGTCTTGGCCGTTCCTACCGCTAAATAGTCTTCTTGTTCCCCGGGCTTGCGCCCCTTGAATACATCGGAAAACATGGCGGTGAGGCTGAAGCCTTCCAGTTTTTCAGGCGTGGTCAGCTTGTTCAAACGCGCCGCGAGAGAACGCAGGAAGCTGGTGAGTTCCACGGGCGCGCTGCCCACCTGCCAGGTGGAGGCGCCCAATTCAAAAGTTTGACCATTGGACAGCGTGCCCTGGGTTTTTTCGATTCCAGCAACTTTCACTTTCGTTCCACTCACGGTCCGGAAGTGCAGTGCGTTATCCTCCCATTTCAAAATGACGTGATGCTCGCTCACGTGCGGGTCGTTTTGGCCGACTCCCGAAGCGCGCCCTAATGACGATTCGGAGTCGCCAATGATGTAGGCTTTGCCAGCATCGGGTCCGGATATACAGTTCAGCTTGATGGCGTAGGTTGGCTGCGGTTCGGATGCCGCCGGAGAGGAGCGGAGCATTTCGCCAACAGCTTCGGACGCAGATATCCAGTTGGACCATCCGGCCTGTGCGACTTGAGTTTCCGGATTTAGAGAGCCGCTCTTGACCTGTTGAATGAGTTCAGACGAAGAGAGGGGGCCGCGCGCTTGGGAGTCTTCGACGTAATACCACTCAACGTCGCCCATTTGGTCTATTAGTGTACCGCGCTGTTGCGGTCGCAAGCTGGGTTCCGCTCCTTCACGGTCGCGGTTCAGAACCGCCATGTGTAAGCATGCGGAGTTTTGGTTTTCGTCCTACCTCGTATCCAACAACACCTTGGCTAAATGGTTTCTCGCAACCAGCCGAAGGTTGATCACCTTCTGCGCGGACTCCAGCCCCATGGCCTTGGCGATGACATGGTCTTCGATCGGCAACAGTTTCCAAATCACCGCAAACCGCAAGTGAGAATCGGAAATGGCTTCGAGCCGTGGTCCTCCCCGGCCCGGCACGTCCAGCTCGCGCCACAGCAAGGCATAATGCTGGTCTTCAAAACCAAGGATTGCTTCCATTTCTCCCATCGTCGCGATCCCATTGGCGGTGAATACTTCGATTTCGCCGCGGTCGGCGCTGTCCGGTTCCTCGTTTTCATCGCCGGATCGCCGACGCGGTTTATGTCCCTGCGCCCCTTTCATGACGGGGGGATTGAGGATGAAAGGCAACACCCAGCGCTTCGGCATGCCTTTCAAGTTTTCCCATAGCATCCGGAGCTGCTCGCGAATGGCTATTCCAATTTCGGGGGCGCCTGACGCGCCGCGGGCTCCCACGCGCGTCCGTCTTCCTCATCGCCGGGAGCCAACTCGTCGAATGCCATTTCGCGCGCGCCTCTTACGCCGAACAGCACGCCGGCAATCGAGACCATATCGTCCAGCCGCACCGGTCCGCCTAGATATTCGAAAAAACCCCGAAGCAGCACGTCCCACGCAGCCGCATCCTGTTGTTCCATTACTTCCGTCTTGGGAAGGGCGCGGGGATTGATGCAGCGGGGTTGCGCGATCAGCGCGTTGATCCTGCTCCCGGCCGCCAACGGCTTGTCTTCCCACCCGGACGGACCGCAAATCCAACCGAGAATTTCGTCGCTGCTCCAAAGCCGAAAGCTGGGCTGTTTGCGGAAGAAGCGGCTCAGCCGGCCCTTCAGATCGGCCCAGCCGGGATTATGAATCCTCCAGTAATCGCGGCAACTGTTGCGCGCGATGGTGGCCGCGTAACTGGCTGCATCGTCGATCCGCGCGCCGCTCTCGAGCGCTTTCAGCGCCTTTACTGTTGAGTTCTGATAGACGTCCCAGGCGGCCTGCCCCTTCTCCGTCAGATGCGCGGAATTCAGCTTCACACCGAATCGCTTCTCGACGACATCGCGCACCTTGGCATCCATCTGGGCGAAGAGACGGTCCCGAGCTTCCGAGAACTGTTCGCTCATGGCAGGTTGGAACGGATAACTACTTATTATGGGGCAGGGATTGGAAGGAGGCGGATCCGGCGGAAAAAAACGTTCAAGAAGTCGAGGTGAAGGGGATCTCCTCGACTTCTTGAACCAGGCGCGCGGTTCTAACCGACGACGCTCACGATAAAGTCCACTTCGGCCCGGGGTGCGCTGCTGGTAGGCGCGAAGTTGTAGTTCTGGTTATTCATCAGGCGGATATGAAATCCGTGGCCGCCATCCATCCGTCCGACGAATTTGTTCCGCTTGGCTTCTTTGACGGGCGCAAAGGCGAACGTATGAGCGCCGTTATCGGCCTGATAAGATGCCCGCCCCGCACTGACGTTGAGCCATCCGGAACAGGCGATGCCGAGCCCTTCGCCGCCATGGTCATGCCTTACGCGGAAGCTGGCATGCCCGCCATGCGCGATGGCTGCCCGATAGTTCGCGAAGGCTTGATCGGGCGTGTTCAGGTAGTAGAGTTGGATCTTCGCCAGCGAATTGTACGCCTGCCACCGCGCGGGATTCGCTGCAATGGCGCGGGTGAGCACTTCAGACGCCTCCATGTATTGGCCGTTCAGCGATAGCACTTCCGCGTGGGCCAGCAGGTGATCGTAGCCCGCCACAACCACTGGCGCCGGCACGATAACCGCAGGCGCTACCGGGGGATCCGGAAGTGCGGCCGGCGCTGGAGGCGGAGGTGGGAGCGCGGCCCGGGCAATGATTCGGGGGCGGACAACCGGCTGCGGCTGCTGCGGCTCTTGCCCTTGATCTGGTTGCTGCTGTTGGTCCGTATCCGTAGACTGGCTATTGTCGGCATCCTGGTTCTGTTGATCTTGCGGTTGCTGCTGTTGGTCGTCGCCCTGATTGCCTTGGGCGCTCTGGTCGGCGGGCTGTTGTTGCTGGTTGGCTACAGGCTGATCCTGAGGGTCATCGGGGCCGCGCTTGGCAGCGAAGTGCAGGGCGGCGCTGGCGGTGGCGAGTGCCAGCAGCGCGAGTAGGCCCACGGTCGCCAGCCTTTTGTGCGAGCGCAATCGGGCGGCCACCAATAACACCACGGTTTTCACTCTCGCAGATGCCGGCGGCACCGGAATTGCGGTCCTAATCGCCTTCGACGGCGGGATCGGGATGGCGGGGGTGGGGGGTCCAGTTAAAGCCTTGCGGAACTCTTCCACCGATTGAAATCTGTCCGCGGCGCGGACCGACAGCGCTTTTAGTAACGCCTGCTCGGCGGATGGCGAGATCGCGATTCCGAGTTGCGATGGGGCCTGCAGCTGATCGTCAGCTAGCCGATCCAGCGCCGACGGCGGCACCTTTCCGGTGATGGCGCGATAAAAGGTGGCCGCCAGTCCGTAAATATCGGTCGCCGGGTTTTGCAAGCCGCTCGGCCGATAAAGCTCTTCCGCCGCGTAGCCTTCATTCAGTAGCGATTGATTGCGCGTCTTCTTGGCCAGCGCCTGGCGCGCCACGCCGAAGCCGATCAGTTTTGCTTTTCCGGTGTCGCAAAGGAAAATGCTGGCCGGGCTGACATCGCCGTGCAGCCCACCCTGCTCGTGAACGGAACTCAACGCGTCCATGGCAGGCGTCAGGATTCGCTGCGCGCTTTCTAAAGGTATGGCCCGGTCGCGGCTTTCCAGCAATGCTTCCAGAGTCATTCCTTCGAACAGTTCCGTCGCCAGGTAAGCGGTTCCATTGCCTCGGAATATGTTCTCAACCGCAACCACGTTGGGAATGCCGCTGAACTTTTTCAGAGCCTGCGCCTCCTCGAGGAAGCGGTTGAGCCCGAATTCGTAGGGTTCCTGACAAGCCGGCGATGACGGCCGTATGGCAGTCTGTCCCGCGTTCCGCTCGGCCAGTCCCTGCGGCAGGTACTCTTGCAAAGCAACCTTGGTTTGCATTGCGATGTCCCAGGCCAGATAGGTGATACCGAAGCTGTCTTGAGCGAGCGTGCGCCCGATCAGATACTGTCCGCGCAAAATGCTCCGGGGAGGCAGTTGCAGCGTATCGGTGGCGCTCATCTGGAAGGGCGATCCACACTTCGGGCAGATGGGTTCGCCCGAATTGTTGTCCATGCAGCCGACGCACAAAGTATCGAGATTCATGATTTCTTCTCCTTGGGGCTTGCTCTTAACTGGAGGAGGCGGTGATGGGCTATCGAAATTAGTACGGGGGCAAAAAAAATGCGCTGCCGCGGTGGGGCGGCAGCGCATTGGGTGGCTGAAACAGGCGAGGCGGTCTTAGCGCCAGTAGTGTCGCCAGTAGTGCCAGGTGAAGTAAGCGTAAACGGGAACCGGAGCTGTGTAAGCAACCACGGGGGTGACCGTCGCCACCGGAGTTGTACCCGCATCGGCTACCGCTGGTTGGCCGCAGGTATTTACCGCATCTCCAGCACTCAGTGCGACTTCGACGCCGGGATGCAGGACGTTTACCAGGACGTATCCGCCGTTGATGAAATCGACGTAAACCGGATCGCTGTACAGCCACGCAGCCGGCCAGGGATCGGCAAATCCGAACCAGAATCCGCCGAACTGGAAGCTGGCCTGGCTGCCGATCATGACGGGATGGCCGATATGAAACTGATGGGCGCTGCCGAAGCTGGCGTGAAAGCGATCGTCGGGAATATGGCGCCCGCCGCGGAGGTTCTCGTCGTGGCCATGGTTGTAGGAGGCATTACGGAAATCGTGACCATTTTCATGCGCATTTCCGTGTTCGGGGCCGCGCGCCACATTGCGATGGTCGTCGCGGCGGGCGTTCGAGTTTCTTGCATCGGGCCGTGAATTGTTGGCGCGGGCGGTATTGGTCCGGCTCGAGGTGGACCGGCTAGGCGTAGTTGACCGGCTGGCGGTGCTCGGACGGCTGGCAGGCGCATTCGGTCGAGCCGATGGCCGGGCGGCGCTCTGAGCCGGTCGCGACATAGTATTCGGCCGGCTGGCGGTGTTGGGACGGCTTGCATTGGGCCGCGAGGCGTTCTGAGCGGGTCGAGCCATATTGTTGCGTGCCGGCGCAGCCTGTCTGGCCGCTGGACGCGCTGGAGCGCTGCGGACGCTATTGCTAGCGTTTTCGCTCCGGGAGTCAACGGATTTTGCGGTCACCGGCACGGCAAGCGTGGCGGCCAGCGCGAGACCAAAGGACGCGAGGCGCGCGGCCCGCGATGTCATCAAACTGGCTGTGGTTTTCATTTTCTTTTCTCCTCTTCTCCTTACTGCCTCTCACCGGTAATAGGCGACTCAGGGCACAGGGAATTAGTAGGGTCGAAAAATATTTCTACGTTTTGGAGTTAGCCTGAAAGACGGCAAACGAATCCGCGAGCATACCCTCAAGGAGAATCAACGAGGAGTCCGCGATCGCTCAAGCCGGCTTCAAAGAAGCCATGCACACGCATGGCCTGAGCGAGGCTGAGCCTCGCCTAAACTAACAGGTTGCTGGAAAAAGAAATCTGGCCGCAGATAAACGCCGATGAACACGGATAAGTTTTGTTTTTTAATCTGTGTTGATCTGCGTTCATCTGTGGCCAGCTACGTTTTAGACTTTTTCATCGGCCTGCTGCTAAGAGATAACGCCCTTTCTCACCGCGTACAGGATCAGCTCCGCCACGCTATGCAGGTTGAGTTTTTCCTGCAGATTTCTGCGATGAGTTTCAACCGTATACAGGCTGAGATTGAGCAACTGCGCGATCTCTTTGTTGGACTTCAGCTCCGCCAACAGCTGCAGGATTTCCCGTTCGCGGGAGGTCAGCAGGTCGTAGCTGTCCTCGGCTCCGCGCGTCCGGATTTCGCGAACATAATCTTCCATCAGCATCCGCGTGATTTCCGGACTGAAGAAAGTTTTGCCCTGGTGCACCGACTTGATGGCGTCGATGAGATCCCCTTCCGCTGAGTCTTTCAAGAGGTAGCCTTTGGCCCCAGCCTTGAGCGCTCGCAAAACATAACCTTCGTCCGAGTGCATGCTTAGAATCACGATGGCGATTTCCGGGAAGGCCGCGTTAATGCGTTTCGCGGCTTCGATCCCGCTCAAGTTCGGCATGGCGATGTCCAGAACCGCGACGTCCGGTTGGGTTGCTTCCGCGCGTTCCACAGCCTGGCGGCCATCCGCGCCTTCGGCGACCACGCAGAATTCGGGACGGCTCTCCAGCAGGAGCCGGAGTCCCCGGCGCATCACGGTATGATCGTCAGCCAACAGGATGCGAATCTGCTTCACGGACGCTTGCACTCCGGCTCTCCTCGCTCGTTCCCCTGGGGTTGTCTTTTGCGACAGGCAATTCCACCGACAGGCTGGTTCCGTGTCCCGGCTGCGAACGAACCTGGCATCTTCCTCCCAGACGCGTAACGCGCTCCTGAATGCCCAGCAAGCCCAGGCCCTTGGTGTGGCGAACATCAAAGCCCTGGCCGTCGTCCTGGATATGGAGCAGCAGGCGATCGCGCTCCTGTTCCACGCGGATACGGACCGTGGTCGCGCGGGAATGCCGCACGCAGTTGTGCAGCGCTTCCTGGACCACGCGATAAATGCAGGTTTTGTGCTCATCCGGCAGTGCATCGGAATCCAGTTTCGCGGCCACTGCCACGTCCACGGTTACATGCAGCGACGTGCTCTTCGAGGTTTCCCGCGCCTGCCACTTCAGCGCGGGGATCAAGCCCAAATCGTCCAGCATCGAAGGCCGCAGCAACAGCGCCATGTTGCGAACCACTCGCAGGGTGCCTTCCACCAATATTTTGATGGTGTCAACGTGCCGGCGGGACTGTTCTTCCGACCGGATCGCGATGCCGCCCGATAGATTATGCAGTTCCACCAGCACCGCGGACAAGGATTGTCCCACTTCGTCATGCAGTTCACGAGAGAGCGACCGGCGCTCTTCCTCCTGGGCCTGAACCAGCCGCGCCGAAAGCTCCTTGAGCTGGGCGCGCGCTTCCACCACTTCCGTATATTGCAGCCGGGCCTGGTCCTCCAGCTTGAAAATTCTTCGCATGGTGAACAGCGCCAGACCCAGGCCCAGCGCGAGCGCCGCCAGCAATGTCAGCAGCAGCCTGGTTTGGAAGCCCAGCAGCAGCGAAACTATCTGACGGTTCCCGGCATCCAACTGCTGCCCGTTGAGGTTGTCGATGCGGCCCGCGAGCGCGAGCATGTTTTGGCGGCGCGGGAACACTTCATCGCGCAGAAAGCGATATCCGGAGCGACGCCTTTCCGCCGCGTCCCATTGGAAAATCGGAGCCAAAATCGTCCAATAGTCCGCCAGTTCGGCCCGCAGTTGAGTGTGGTGCTGCACTTCCGCCGGACCGATCTGGCGTCCATAGGAATCCAGCGCAGCCTGCATATGCTTGCGAACCTGTTCCAGGTTGGCGCGATACGCGTCGGCCCTTTGTGGCTCGGCCTCGAGCAGGTAATCCCGGACATAGGTGCCTGAAACATAGACATCCGACCGGATGTCGTTTAGTACGTGATTTTCCGAAAGATAGCGGCTCCTGATTTGTTCGTCGCTGGCGCGGAACTTCTGAAGGACGCGCAGGGCATCTATTCCAGCCAGCCCCATAATCGAAAGGAGCCCGCCAAAGCCCAACGCAAGTGCGACACGCGACTGGAAAAACACACTGTCTGAACGGGTTCGTTCCGAACATATGTTATCAGAAGCCCGCGCTGTCATCCGACCCAAGCTGAAGCCGTCTGTAGTCGGGCGTGCCCAATCTACCAGCGTTTTTGTAGAAAGATACCAGTTGCCTGGTACGTATCGGACGGTTCGAGCGTCTCAGCGTACCCTCGCGCAACGAGCGCTTTATGTCATCCGGCGGCAGTCCTAGTCCGTTGCGCGAACAGCAAGTAGATGCCGAGTCGGTGGAGCCTCCGTCTCTCACCGGTCTCTCTGACTCGATAGCATTCGCTATCAGCGCTAATCCGCATCTTCTCATCGTTATTCACTCGGGGGCCAAGAGTTTGGGCCGGCGAGTTTTCGCGGCCGGGGCAATTCCGTTAGAAACGGAGGTGTGGCTGAGCGAGGCAGCTAAACAAAATGCGAATGATAATAGTCAGAGCATTTCGCGGCGCGGCCAATCGGATCATGATGCTTCTCGAAGTACGTCTTCCGATGGCCGCATCGAATGGGCTCGGCACCCGTTGAATGAAGAATACATCACAATGACATCGGAGTAATTGGATAATTCTGATTGGAACGTCACGGAACCTCCTGGTAGACCGGGCAAATCCGGCTTGGCCACGGCTAAGCAGCAGTCCGGGGCGTTTAAGGTGATCCCGAGCAAGCCAGAAAAGGAGCGACAAATAATGATGAGGGTACATTACGTTGAAGAACTCGAGTCGGTTCAGCAGAATTTGGTCCAGATGGGCGAGACCACCCTTTCTCTTCTGGCCGAGGCATTGAGCGCGATTGACGATCCAAGACCCGGTCCTTCGGCAAGGGCCAGTGAGCTGGAGGCCCAGACGGATCATCAGCATCGACTCATTCACGACCAATGTTTGAACCTGATCACGCTACAGGCGCCGGTTGCCCGCGATGCGCGATTGGTTACCGGTATTCTCGACGCCATCGTTGATCTGGAACTGATCGGAGATTACTCGTACGAGATCGTGACGCTGAGTTCGGAGATGCAGAGCCGGCCGCCGTCGCAGATCATAGGACAGATGTCAGCGGTTGGCGCAAAAATCGAGGAGTGTTTGTCGGCAGCAATTGATGGCTGGCGAAGCCTTGATCGTGCTAAGGCAATATTAGTGCGCCCTCAGGAAGCGCCCATTCGGGCTGAATGCAGAGCTCTGTATCAGAACCTTTCCCAACTCACTTCGGAGGCGGGTGACGCAGCCACTTATGTGGATCTGATGTTGATTTGTAGACATCTAGAGCGGATTCTGAGGCACGCGGCGTGTGTTGCGGATCAGGCCGCCGATGCAGCGCCGGCCGCTGTGGCAGGTTAACTGGTGCGAGCACCAATTAGCGATCGCCAGCAGTTTTGAGGATGCTTTGAAGGAGCAACTCGAATTCCCTCTGGGGGCCAAAGCGCCGAGCGGATCATCATTGCCGGGGCAAAGGCAAAAAAAGATGTAGTACCGATCCGATTCGTGCACATCGGCTCAGTGAGCGCGCCGAATATCACGCTTCCTGGCGCGGCCCTTCGGTCTTCGGCTATTACCGTATGTGGTGAGATTGCAATCGAAACCAAGGCCTTTCCACTCTCTGAAGTGGAACACGTTTGGGCCGCACCTAACAGCAAGCCGCGCACATTACGGCCTTCGAAACACTCCTTCACCTGCACGGTCCAAACATTATGAACGTCATCGGCAGAAAACAATGGGCAATCGCGGAAGGGTACATCCCTCCCTATGGACATGGGCCAAAGCCCCAAATGATCAGTCATGAAGCGGTATGCATTCTCAACGCGGGCGATGCCGAGGCGCATATCGACATCACCGTCTTTTACGAGGATCGGGACCCGGTGGGCCCATATCGATTCACCATTGCCGGCCGTCGCACTCGTCACCTCCGTTTTAACGACTTTGAGGCTCCTGAAAAGATCCAACCGGACACGCCTTTTTCGAGCGTCATCCTGAGCGACGTGCCCGTGGTGGTGCAGCACACGCGCCTGGATTCGAGACAAGGAGATAACGCGTTACTGAGTACCATTGCGTTTCCGGGCAGCGATTGATCGAAACGCCTTCAGCTTGCACGCATCTACGAAGTGGATACGGTAGGACGGGACCCTCGCGAAATTGCATTCGTTCCTTGAACACCGCACCCAACGGAGAGGTAATGTCAAAAGGCACGGTAGCAGACTTGCTGGTAGAGAGGTTGATTAGCTGGCAGGTCGAGGTGATTTTTGGTTTTCCGGGCGACGGCGTCAACGGACTTTTCGAATCGCTTCGCACCCACCAAGAAAAGATTCGTTTCATCCAGGTCCGTCACGAAGAAGCAGCCGCCTTCGCCGCGTGCGGATACGCTAAGTTCACCGGGCGCCTGGGTGTCTGCATAGCCACCTCAGGTCCGGGAGGCATTCATCTTCTGAACGGGCTGTACGACGCGAAATGCGATGGTCAGCCAGTGCTGGCGATAACTGGGCACACCTTTCACGATTTGATCGGCACGCATTACCAGCAGGACGTGGACCTCGACAAGCTGTACATGGATGTAGCGGTCTATACACAGCGGGTGATGGGCCCGGCGCACGTCGTCAACGTGGTGGATGAAGCCATCAAAACTTCGCTGGCGCGCCGGGGCGTTTCGCACATCAACATCGCCAAAGATATCCAAGACATGCCGCAATCGAAAAACGAAAGGTCGTCGGCGAACATTGCCGGTCACAGCAGCGATATTTTTGCGGCTGCTTATCCAGTGCCTCCAGAACGCTCGCTGCGGGAAGCGGCGGATCTGATCAATCGGGGCAAGAAGGTGGCGATCCTGGTGGGACGGGGCTGTCTGCCCGCTCGGCAAGAGGTATTAGAACTGGCGGAACTGGCTGCCGCGCCGGTGGTGAAAGCCCTGCTTGGCAAGGGGGTTGTTCCGGACCGGAACCCCTACACTACGGGCGGCATCGGATTGCTCGGCACTGCGCCTTCCCAGGACGCCTTGAAGGAATGCGACACCTTCATCATGGCGGGTACGAGTTTTCCCTACATGGAATTTCTACCGGAACCCGGGCAGGCCAAGTCGATACAAATCGATATCGATGCTGCGCGAATCGGCCTTCGGCATCCGGCGGACGTCGGACTGGTGGGCGATTGCGGAACGGTTCTGCGAGCCTTGATACCCCTGGTTGAGCGTAAGAAAAACCGCGATTTTCTCGAAAACAGCCAGAAACGGATGCGTGCCTGGAACCAGCTAATGGAAGAGCGTGGCACTCGCATGGACATGCCGATGAAGCCACAGGTGGTAACTTGGCATCTCAACAAACTGCTGGACAGTAACGCGATTGTATCGTCCGACAGCGGCACCATCGCCACCTGGACTGCCCGCTACATTGAAATGCGCGACGAGATGCAGTTTTCTCTCTCCGGGCTTCTGGCAACCATGGCGAACGGACTACCCTACAGCATCGGCGCGGCGGTGGCTTATCCAGGACGTCAAGTAGTATGCGTGGTGGGCGACGGTGGGCTCACGATGCTCATGGGCGAGATCGCGACTCTGGTGAAATACGACCTCCCGGTGAAAGTAATCGTGATCAAGAACAATGTGCTGGGCGAAATTAAGTGGGAGCAACTGGTGATGGAGGCCAATCCGGAGTACGGCGTCGAGCTCCAGCCCATCGACTTCGCCGCTATCGCACGTGCCTGCGGAGCCGCCGGTTTTAGCATCGAAAACCCTGCCGATGCGGAGGACGTGCTGCGACGCGCTCTCGCCCACCCGGGTCCGGCCGTAATTGAAGCGCTGGTGGATCCCAACGAACCGCCGTTGCCGGGCAATGTGAGCGCGGAACAGGCACTGCACTTCGCCGAAGCCCTCGGCAAGGGAGAGAAAGATCGATGGAAGATCATCCGGACGGTGCTCGAAGATAAAGTCCGCGAAGTAATTTGAGAGGAGATGGATGCCTCGCTTCCGAGGTCACACGACAGCGTTCGGTTCTCCGGGAAGTCCGCCGACTTGGGCTTGCGCTAATAAACAAGGGGTAGGAACCGCGTACTCCTGCGCGAGCAGGATTTGGTTCACAATCGCCAACGGAATATTGAGCGAGACGTTTTATCCCCGCATTGATACGCCGCAGATGCGCGATCTGCAATTTCTTTTCACCGACGGTGCCAGCCTTTTTCTGGAAGAAAAACGAGATCTGGATCACGAAGTCGAGCGCATCGCATCCGCGCAAGGGTATCGGGTCGTAAGCGCCGACCGGGAGAATCGCTTCTCCGTGAAAAAAGAAATTATTGCGGAGCCCACCCGCTCCTCTGTTCTGATGCGAACCGAGTTGGAGGGCCGTCAGGAGTTCCTCGACAAGCTGCAAGTCTGCGTCTTGTGCGCACCGCACCTGCACGACGCCGGCGGTCACAACGACGCTTTCATCGTGGAAGACTCGGGTCGCCATCTGCTGAGCGCGGAAAAAGACGGGACCTGGCTGGTGGTGGGTGCTTCATGCGGCTTTTCCCACCTTTCGTGCGGATACGTCGGGGCCAGCGACGGTTATGCGGATCTGGCCCGGAATGGGCGCATGACTTTCGAATTCGATCGAGCCCTGGATGGCAACGTAGCGTTGACCGGTCAATTGGATCTTTCCGGATCGCGGGCGTTCACGCTGGCGATCTCGTTTGGGGAAACGCTGGAGAGCGCAATAGCCAGCCTGTTTCAGAGCCTCAGCACCGAGTATGAGGAGCAGAGGAAGGTCTTTGTATACCAGTGGTCGCGTGCCGGCTGCGGGCCCAGAGATCTTGAAAAAGCCAGCGGCGACGGCGGCCGCTTGTATCGATCCAGTTGCGCTCTCCTGCTCGCCATGGAAGATAAAACATACCAAGGCGCATTTGTAGCTTCGCCCTCCATTCCTTGGGGCGAGGCGCGCAATGACGAAAACGGCCGCGGCGGATATCACATGGTTTGGACGCGCGACATGGTGGAAGTCGCGCTTGCGCTTCTGGCCGCCGGCTACACCCGCGCGCCCTTGCGCGCTGTGATTAATCTGGCGGCGCGGCAGGAGGAAGACGGCAGTTTTTGGCAGAATGCGTGGGTAGACGCCCGGCCGTTTCAAAGAAATGTCCAACTGGATGAAGTAGCCTTTCCGGTTATGCTTGCCGAGCGGCTGTCGCGCCATGGCTTGCTGGGGCATTTCGATGCTTCCACCATGGTGAAGCGGGCTGCAAACTTCCTGCTGCAGAGCGGGCCTGTAACGGGCGAGGAGCGTTGGGAAGAATTGGGTGGTTATTCGCCCTCGACTCTCGCCTCGGTAATCGCCGCCGTTATTGGTGCGGCCGACTTGCTGAAAGCTACAACCAACGACGCGACGGTGGATGTTCTCAACCGTTATGCGGATTTTCTGTTCGCGCACCTGGAGGAATGGACGGTTACCGCGAAAGGTTCTCTCCACCCCGGGATTGCTCGCTATTTTGTTCGCCTGAATCCGGCGAAACCGGGCGAAGTGGCTGGCCCTGGCGCCGTGGATGAAAGAAAGCTGGAGATGCCCGATCAGCCTCCGGGTGCGCCCAACCAATACCCCGCGCGCAACGTCACCGACGCCGGCTTTCTGCAGCTGGTGCGCTACGGGATTTTGCCGCCGAATAACCCGCTGATCGTGGATAGCTTAAAAGTGGTCGACAAAACACTGATGAGATGCACCGCCGCGGGTAAATGCTGGCGCCGCTACGATCACGACGGTTATGGACAGCAACCTGATGGAGGTCCATTTGTGCACTGGGGGCAAGGCGGCGGTTGGCCTCTGCTAACTGGTGAGCGGGCACATTACGAACTCGCGGCGAAAGGAAATTACCAGGACCTTATCCAAGCCATGGAGCGGTTCGCGAAACCGCACGATCTGCTTGGCGAGCAAATTTGGGACGAAGCTGACCGGCCGGAAGCGGGACTGTTTTCGGGGCGTCCGACGGGATCGGCGGTCCCACTGCTATGGGCGCATGCCGAATACATACGGCTGCTGCGGTCCGCGGTGGACGGAAAAGTGTTCGATCTCATCCCCGCGGTGGCGGATCGATACCTGAAGACCAAACCAGAGTTACGGTTTGAATACTGGCTGCCCAAACATCCGATCCAGCGCGCACGGCGCAACTGCTCTCTTCGGGTCTGCGCTAACGAGCCGTTCCGTCTGCGGTGGTCAAGCGACAACTGGCGTACGGTTCACGACAACGATTCTTTCCCCACTCAGATTGGCGCCGAGTATTTCGATGTGGATCCGCCGTCGGTAGAAGCGGGCGTTGAGTTCACGTTCTGGTGGACCAAGCGAAAGCAATGGGAAGGACGGAATTATAAGGTGGAAGCGGAATGAAATCTATAGAGAACACTCGAAAGGTAGTTGTTGTTACGGGCGCATCGGCGGGAGTGGGACGCGCCGTGGTCCGGGAGTTCGCCGGCCAGGGCGCATCCATCGGACTGATCGCACGCGGGCGCAACCGGCTGGAAGCCGCCAAACGCGAAGTGGAATCTCAGGGAGGTAAAGCTGTGGTGCTGCAAGCTGACGTCGCCGACGCCGGCGCCATTGACGAAGCGGCCGAGAAGGTAGAAAAAGAACTGGGTCCAATCGACGTGTGGGTGAACGACGCCATGACCACCATTTTCGCGCCCGTGGAAAAAATCACGCCGGAGGAGTTCAAGCGGACCACGGAAGTAACCTATCTCGGCTTCGTTTACGGCACGATGGCCGCGTTGAAAAGGATGAAGCCGCGCAACCGCGGAACCATCGTGCAGGTGGGTTCGGCGCTCGCGTACCGTTCCATCCCCCTGCAGTCCGCCTACTGCGGAGCCAAGCATGGCATGGTTGGCTTTACCGATTCCCTGCGCTCGGAGCTGATTCACGATCGCAGCAATATCCATCTGACCGTGGTGCATCTGCCTGCCATGAACACGCCTCAGTTCAGTTGGTGCCGCACTCGTTTGCCCCGCCAGCCGCAGCCGGTGCCTCCGATCTTTCAACCGGAGGTGGCCGCTCGCGCCATCGTGTGGGCGTCCGAGCATCGACGGCGCGAGGTATTTGTAGGCTGGCCCACCGTGAAGGCCATCTACGGGCAAGATGTGGCGCCGGCCTTTGCCGATCGCTATCTTGCTAAGAACGGCTATAGCGGTCAAGAAACGTCGCAGCCGCTGCCGGCCAATCGTCCCGATAATTTGTTTCAGCCGGTGGAAGGCGACTATGCGGCCCATGGCATCTTCGATGACCGGGCGCGCCCATTCAGCGTCGAGAGCTGGCTGGATTTGCATCGGGAAAGCGTGCTCTGCGGCGGAGCCTTGCTGGCTGGTTGTGTGGCCGCGATGCTGTGGAAACGATGAACCTGTTGTCCGCGGTCAGGTCGCTGCGGAGAGCCGATCTGGAGGTGCGCGAAGGACGTTTCCAGCGCTGGCTCTCGTTGATCGCCGGGCTGTCCAGCGTTCTCAGCGGACTGGAAGTAGCGTACGAACATTATCGCGGCGGATACAGCCAGCGCATCATGTATTCTCCCGTGATTTTGAGTGGCATGTTAACGGGCGCCGGGATTAGCGGCTTCTTCAGCCGCACAGCTGCGCGAACAGTTCTGCCCGCGATTTCCGCGGTCACGTGCGCCGACGGAATTCTCGGCTTCTATTTTCACTGGCAGGGAATCCGGCGGAAACCCGGCGGCTGGCGTTTGGCAATCACAAATATGGTGATGGGCCCGCCCATTTTCGCGCCTCTGCTGTTTGGCGTCGGCGCTTACCTCGGTTTGGTGGCGGCGTTTCTGAGACGGGATGAAGAAGGCGGCCGCGGCCTGATACCTTTGCCCGCACATCGAGACCACTGGTTCCGCGCGCTGACGCACAGACACGAATCCATAAGCCTGGTTCAGGATATTCGCGAGGGGCGTTTTCAACACCAGATGATTGTTGCCACGATGGCGTCGGCATTCTTCAGCGGCTTTGAAGCCTGGTATTCGCACTACAAGAGCAATTTCCGTTACAAAGCTCAATGGACCCCCATCGTCATCGCGCCGCTGTTGATCGCTGTGGGAGCGCATTCGTTGAAGAACCCGCGCACCGCGCAGACCTGGCTGCCGGCCATCTCGGGAATCGCCATGCTGGATGGCGTGGTTGGGTTCTACTACCATTCGCGCGGCGTCGCGCGACGGCCGGGTGGTTTGAAAAAGCCGCTTTATAACTTGATTTACGGGCCGCCGGCATTCGCTCCGCTGCTGTTCGCGGCCTGCGGTTTCTTAGGAATTCTGGCCAGCCTGCTGCGGCGAGAGCCTCGCAAAACGCCATGAGTAAATCTCAACCGGGCTATTATCCCGGATTCCACACACTGGATCAGCAAAGCTATTGGGATGAAGCAACCCGAAAGGTGGTGCTGAATCGGGTAAACAATATTCCGGCGATTCGTTTTTTTCGGTCGGAGCAGGCGCGCTTGATGGAAGCTGTCTGCGCGCGGATTTTACCGCAGGACGATCGTGATCACGCGCACCATATCCCGATCGTTCCCTGGATCGACGAGCGGCTGTTCGCCGACCGTCACGATGGCTACCGGTTCGAAGACATGCCACCGGATCAACAAGCATATGAGCTCGGCTTGCAGGCCATCGAAGAGATCGCGCACCATTTACACGGCCGATCTTTTTGCGACATCGGGACTGGCAGTCAGGATCTGATTCTCGAGGCCCTGCACGACGCGCGTCCGCCGGCTGCGCATGAAATCTGGAACCGGATGCCGGTACATCGATTCTGGATGTTGCTGGTTCAGGACTGCGTGACGGTCTACTATTCCCACCCTTGGGCCTGGGACGAAATCGGATACGGGGGGCCGGCTTATCCGCGGGCCTATATGCGATTGGAGCGCGGCCAAGCGGAGCCCTGGGAGAAAGCCGAGAAGCGCTATGAATGGAGCGCTCCTGGATCGTCTCCCTCGGAGAGGTTCACGCCCGTGGCTGGGGAACCGGAGCACCGCGGCGGTCCACAAGGCGGGACGCATTGACGCTTCCCGGCTCCAATTCGCACATGCTCGGGCCGATGCAGAGGATTCGCACGCCCATGCGGCGTTTCGCGGATAGCGAGGAAGTGGATTACGCCATTGTAGGCGTGGGTGCGGGAGGCGGGGTTTTGCTGCAGCGGCTGGCGCGGGCCGGCTTTCGTGTCGTCGGGTTCGATGCCGGTCCCTTCTGGGACACCGAGCGCGACTGGGTGAGCGATGAAGCCGGATCTCACAAACTGTATTGGAACGACAAGCGAATTACCGGCGGCGAAGATCCGCTCGCGTTAGGAGCGAACAATAGCGGTAAAGGAGTGGGCGGCGGCACCGTTCATTGGGCTGCGTTCACGCCGCGCTTTCATCCGTCCGATTTTCAGACCTACACATTGGATGGCGTGGGCGCCGATTGGCCGCTCAGCTATTCCGATCTCAAGCCGTATTACGAGCTGATGGAACGTGAGCTTCCAGTGGCTGGACCGTATTTTCCATGGGGCGATTCGCACAGTTATCCCTATGGGCCGCACCCGATGGGCGGCGTTGGCGATGCGCTGGTTCGCGGCTGTAGCAACCTGGGCATCCCAGTTAGCGCGGGAGGCCCGGTTGCGATTCTGAGCGGTTCCCGGGCTGACAGGGCGCATTGCATCTATCGCGGCTTCTGCATTCAAGGCTGCAAAGTTGGCGCGAAGGCCAGCACGCTTGTTACGCATGTGCCGGATGCTTTGGCGAGTGGTGCGGAGATTCGCGCCGACAGCATGGTGTCGCGCGTTCACTTGGGCCAGAACCGGCGCGTCACGGGCGTGAGCTACTTCGATTCCGCAGGCCGCGAGCATTTTCAAAAGGCGAAAGCGGTGGTGGTGTCCGGATACGCCATTGAAACTCCTCGGCTATTGTTGAATTCCGCCTGCGCCGGTTTTGAAAACGGTCTTGCCAACTCAAGTGGACAAGTCGGCCGATATCTAATGGCCCAGGCGGGTAATGTAATTCTAGGGCGATTTGATGATCTGGTCCGGATGTACAAAGCTCCGCCCGCGCACGCGCTGACGGAACATTTTTATGAGACCGACCCCAAGCGGGACTTCGCCCGGGGTTTCGCCGTCCAGACGGTGGCGCCGCTACCAGTTGCCTTCGCGAAACAGATGATGACCGCGAAGGGCGCGTGGGGTTGGGGCATGCGGCGGCTGATGATGGATTACAACCATTGGGCTTCGTTTGGATTGCTGGGCGAAATACTGCCCAACGCGGACAATCGCGTCACACTGGCGGAAGAAAAGGATCAGTGGGGCTTGCCGGTGGCCAAAGTCACCTTCAACCTCTATGACAATGACAAAAAGCTGATCGAATATGGCAAACAGAAGGTCATGGATATCATGTGGGCCGCCGGCGCGCGGGAGGTGGTGCAGGAGGCTCGCTACGCTCACCTGGTGGGAGCAGCGCGCATGGGACGCGATGCGGAAAGCTCGGTGACGGATCAGTTCGGCCGCACGCATGAAATTGCCAATCTGTTTATCTGTGACGCCAGTCTGATGCCCACTCAGGGCTCGGCCAATCCGGGCCTCACCATTATGGCTTTGGCTGCGCGAATCGCCGATTATTTGATTGCCCAAAGAGACAGCGTCTTCACTTCCGATCGGCGCGATATGGAAGCGCCGAAAATGCACCGCGATCTTTCCCCGCCCGACACCTGGGGGCACGGCATGCCTACGGTCTAGATCATGAAATCCGCGCCCCTCATCGACGATGTTCGCGTGTCGGCGTTTACCGTCCCAACGAAAACGCCCGAATCGGATGGCACTTTGGAGTGGGACAAGACTACCATCGTCTTGGTGGAAATCTCCGCCGGCGGACAGACGGGGCTGGGGTACAGTTACGCCGATGTCGCAACCGCGCAACTTATCGATCACACCTTGGTTCCAGCCGTAAAAAGCGCCGACGCTCTCGCCATAGGCGCAGTGTGGCAGAAGATGGGGATGGCCGTCCGCAACCTGGGACGGTCTGGAATTACCTCGATGGCGATTGCGGGTGTCGACAACGCGCTGTGGGATTTAAAAGGCAAGCTGCTGGAGATTTCCGTCGCGGGCTTGCTCGGGCCGGTGCGAACCGAAGTAATGGCATATGGCAGCGGCGGCTTCACGTCCTATTCGGAAAAAGAACTGCTGGATCAGATGACCGGCTGGGCCGAGAACGGCATGCACGCGGTGAAGATGAAAATCGGCCGCGATCCTGAGGCCGACGTGAAACGGGCGCTATCGGTTCGAAAAGCCATCGGAGAGCGAGTCCAGCTTTTTGTCGATGCAAACGGCGCGTATACGCGCAAGCAAGCACTGGCCCAGGCGCGGCTATTCGCCGACATGGGCGTGACCTGGTTCGAGGAACCGGTATCCTCGGACGACCTGGAGGGGCTGCGGCTGATTCGCGATTCCGGCCCGGAGGGTATGAACATCGCGGCCGGCGAGTACGGATATAACTCCTGGTATTTTCAACGTATGCTCGCAGCGGGCGCCGTGGACGTTCTACAGGCCGACGCAACTCGCTGTCAAGGCATCTCCGGCTTCCTGCAAGTGGATGCTCTGTGTGAAGGCCATTGCCTGCCACTGTCCGCGCATACCGCCCCTTCCATTCACGCACACGCCTGCTGCGCTTCGCAGCGCGTCATAAACACCGAATACTTCTTCGATCATGTGCGCGTGGAAAGCATGGCGTTCGACGGAGCGATTACAGCCATCCACGGCATGCTTCGTCCGAACATGAATGAACATGGCCTCGGATTGATCTGGAAAAGGTCCGATATGCATCAGTATCAGACCTACGGTAGGGGAGCGTAATTACTTTTCTGCCACGGGTCGGCGAGGAGCTACGGCGGAAGCCGCGCTGAGCGTGTTCATCGGGTGCGTCACAGATATCACTCCTGTCGGACGCGTCCGTCTGCCGACGGAGCTGTGTGACCCATTCGTCTACAGCGCCCCCGGCACTGAGGCGAGTCGCCTGCGTGGAGCGCACGTCAAAGTCATCCCGCGGCGGTCCCCGACTGGACTGCCCCTTTCTGGGATGGCAACTCAGTTGCTATCTTAGTCGTCAACGTTTCAGCCAGGAGGCTGCCGATGGAGGTTTGCCAGAGGAAGGGTATGGCGCGATTACGGATTTGCGGAAGCAGTTCTTGGCTGTCAGCAACGCTGATGGTGATCGCATTGTTGAGTGGATCGGGAGTCACGAAGGGTGCGAGAGCGGCGGAGCTCAGCTCCGATGGGCAAGCCTGGCTGCGAACGGCCATTAGCGCCGGCAATTTGCCTGATTTGCGCTGGCCGGATTTCAGCGATTACAGCAAGCACGTGCAGAAGTTTTACGAATTCAATGGTTACTCGTTGTGGTGGGTCAAGGGAATGGAGCCAACCGCACAGGCGAGACAAGCAATCGCGCTGCTGCTCGAAGCCGATGAGAAGGGGCTTTTCGCGGACGATTATGACGGGAGCCGGTGGAGCGCCCGGCTAATGAAACTCAAGCCCGTGGCCCGCGAGCCAATGGAAGCCGACGCGTTGAAGTTTGACCTTGAACTCACCGTTTGCATAATGAGATATGTCTCTGATCTCCACATTGGCAAAGTAAATCCAAAACATTTCGCCTTTGCGCTGGATGAAGAGTCCAGGAAGTACGATCTGGCCGAATTTCTCAAAGAGCATGTAGTGAATGGGGGCGATGTCGCCGCCGCGCTGGCGCAGGTGGAACCGCCCTATCCGGGTTACCGGCGCACCATTCAAGCTCTCCACACCTACACGGCGCTTGCGAGCAAGGACGATGGAGAGCAACTGCCTGCGACCAAGAAACCTGTTGTGCCCGGCGACTCTTATCCGGGCGTGCCACGGCTGACGCGGCTGCTCAAGTTGGTCGGCGATCTTCCGGCGGACGCCGATGTGCCCGCCGATCCGCCAGTTTATCAAGGTGCGCTGGTGGATGCAGTGAAGAACTTTCAGCGCCGGCATGGCAGAGTCCCAAACGGACGAATCGACGGTCCAACGCTGGCCGACCTAAACGTTCCGCTGAACCGCCGCGTCGAACAAATGCGTTTGACCCTGGAGCGATGGCGCTGGTTGCCGGACTCGTATTCAAAGGCGCCCATCGTCGTTAACATCCCCGAATTTCGTTTGCGCGCCTATGACAAAGATTTCAACATCGCGGTGACGATGAATGTCGTCGTCGGCAAAGCATACGGCCACAATACTCCAGTCTTTGCCGAAACCATGAAGTACGTTGTTTTTCGGCCGTACTGGGAGGTGCCCTATTCCATCACGCGATCGGAAATGGTCCCGCACATCCTTCGCGACCCCAACTACCTGGCCAAGAATGAATTGGAAGTTGTGGACAGCCGCCAAACCGTGGTTGCGGCCGGCACGGTCTCGAGCGATGTGCTCAGCCAGCTACGTGCCGGAAAACTGTTCATCCGGCAAAAACCCGGTCCAAAGAATTCGCTCGGCCTGGTTAAATTTCTTTTTCCAAACAGCTACAACGTTTACATGCACGATACTCCGGCGCCCGAATTGTTTGCGAGGTCCAGGCGGGATTTCAGCCACGGCTGTATCCGGCTGGAAAAGCCGGCCGATCTGGCCGCGTGGGTGCTGCGCGACAATCCGGGGTGGAACGCGGAAAGGATTCACGCTGCCATGAACGGCGAGACCACCCAACAAGTGAATCTTGCCCATCCCATTCCGGTCTTGATCCTCTATGCCACCGTCATCGTGCTGGAAGATGGAGTAGTTCATTTCTACGACGACATCTACGGCCACGATGCCTCGCTAGAGAAGGTTCTCGCGAATGGCTACCCGTACCCGGGGTAAGAGCCATGCCTGCCGCGCTTACCGAACTCATTCGAACCTCGCTTCTGATCGTCGGCGCGCTATTTCCGATCGTCGACTCTCCCGACAACATCCCGATCTTCCTCACGCTGACCATTGGTCTCTCTACCGAAAGTCGAGCGGTTCTGGCGCGCAAGATTGCGATCAATTCTTTCGCGATTCTGATTGTCTCGGTTTTGATTGGAACCCACATACTCGCGTTTTTCGGTATTTCCTTACCGGTAGTTCAGGTCGGAGGGGGGCTGGTGGTCACTGCGGTCGGCTGGAAATTGCTGAACCGGCCAGATGATGACGGCAACGCTCCTGAATCGCCCGCCAAACCACTCAAGGCCTCTTATCTGTCCGCCTACTTAGCGCGCCGGGCATTCTATCCATTGACGATGCCGCTTACGGTTGGACCTGGGTCGATTTCGGTCGCCATCGCGGTGGGCGCCAGCCAGGCGCTCGGGGGCGAGCCCCGTTGGATTCTCCCGATAGCAGCATTGTTGGGATGCGCCTTCATCGCGGGCTCCATCCACTTGATGTATCGCTTTGCGGAACAAATCGGGCGCATGCTGGGGGAGACCGCAATGAACGTGATCTTTCGCTTGTCGTCGTTCATTCTCGTCTGTATCGGGGTACAGATCGTGTGGAATGGAACAAGCGCGCTGCTGAAAACGATCTTGCTTCGGCGGCCGTAACAGCGCGCGGCGCGAACCTCGCGAATCGAGCTATTCCACGCGGATCGACGCTGTCATTTTGCGCGAAGCGCCGGGCCGAAGATGGACGGCGTTATCGGCGGCGTTAGCCGTTTCGACGCACAGCATGTTCTGCCAGTCGTCGGGAGCCATGTCTGACATACCCTTGGTCTTGTCAATCCACGGGTTCCAGACCACGGTGCTGTCGGAGCCGGACTTCTCAACAGTGATGCGGCGCTGCCATAGCGGGTCATGGATCACGCAAGTAGCTTGAGTACTCAAGTGCACCTGATCGGTTTCCTTGGCGATTTCGAAGGGCTGGTTGCCAAGCTGCTTGCGTTTGAATCCATCGGTCTTGTCGATGAAGGTGGTGCCTTCGAGCCCGGAAATCGAGGCTTGGCGAATATCCGCGACAGCGAAATAACTATGTAGCGCCTCTTCATAAGTGAGCGGCTCGCTGGCATCATTGCTAGTCTCAAGCTCCATTTCGAGCGTTGAGCCGATCGTGACGCGGTAGCGCAGACGGAAGGAAGCATAGCCCAAAGCTCTACTGGTCTGGTTGGGCGCAAGCGCGAGCGTGATCTGTACATTTCCGTCGTCGCGCAGCCTGGCTTCTTCGACCGACCATTCCGTAGTCCGCGCGAAGCCATGGGCCGGGCCGGGCTTGCCGTCGCCGCGTGGCCCAAACCACGGGAAAATGATGGGGACTCCTCCGCGAATCGCTTTGCCGGGGACGAACAGACTCTTAGCGCTGAGAAAAAGAACCGGCCTCTGCCCGCGCGGCGTCCAATGCGTCATATGAGCGCCCTGCAAATAGAGCTCCGCTTCGGCGGCCGGCGTCGAGACCGCGGCGCGCACCAATCCGCTCGGCGTGTCCTCGAACCTCAGTGCATTCGGAATATCGAATTGATTGGCCAGTTTCGCTCCGTGCATAGTGTATCCTTTCGATGAACTCGCGCAAAACTGAGTACGGCGCGAAACCGTTCCTTCTGCCGTAGCGGTGCGCGCCGCACCCTTTGCGATTCTAACGTCGCATAGCAACGCCCACGCAGGATTGCTTGCACACGCACAGCCTAATCCGCTAGTGCCTGCCCAGCGCGTTTTGTTGCGCTGTCTTTTGACCATCTTGCTCGGCGGCTGTCAGTCATTTGCCGAGTTCCTGTCAAAGGCCGAGCCGGAAATGCGTTCCCTGCTCAGCCTCTCGTAATGGCATCCAGACTGCTTACAAAGTGCGTTGAAAACCTCGGTGAGGCCGGGTAGAAGGGAACATGATGGAGAAAACCGCTCCATTCGGACAGAATAGACGCAGCCTAAATTGTGTTCTGTTGCTCACTTGCTGTAGCGCGGCTTTAATGGCCCAGAATCATGACGCAGCAGCATCGGCGTCAGGCTCCGCGGCGCACGTCACGCACGTCTTGGGTTTCGAAAGTATCTCGAACAATGCCAACGGGGACCTCTCAGTTCAAGAGCATATTTTGCGATTTCAGAAAAGCGACGGCTCTATCGCTCAAGTAAGCGTTGACTCCATCCAGGATGTCTCTTTGGGAGAGGAAGACAAACAGGTAGGTGGCACCGCGATGGCATTGGGCAAGGCTGGGACGCCATTCGGGGGCGGGCGGCTCATCAGCCTGTTCTCGCACAAAAAGTACGACACCCTGACCGTGGGGTATCTCGATTCCAACGGCGGATTTCATGGCTCCATTTTCCAGCTCAACAAAGGTCAAGGACAGGCCCTCAAGACCGCATTGGTGGCGGAAGGCGCGCACGTGAGTAATCCGTCCGCGAAGCAAAATCCTCCGGAGGCCAAGAATGAAAGCAAATAAGATAATCCGTGTGCCGGCAGGTGTATTCGTTGGATTGTTGATGCTCACCTGTTCCCAGCCGCGGCTACGGGCCCAGAGTTGGAGCGTGCAGGTAGATAAGGTGGACCCGGGCGACGTGAACATCGAACCCGCCTTCCGAGTTGCAATTTACGAGAACCTGTTGGTGGAGTTAGCTAAGACGAAGCAGTTCAAACAAGTGTTTCGCGACGGCGATCGCAACGCCAGCGGGCCCCAGGTACTGATCCTGAAAACCACTGTGCAAAAATATACACCGGGTAGCGAGACCCGGCGCGCCGTTACCACCGTGAGCGGCGCCACAAAGTTGAACGTCCGAAGCCAGCTCTCGACCCCGGAAGGGCAGGTGGTTCTGGAGCGTGTTGTCGACGGTAATGTCCGCTTTTTTGGAGGCAATCTGCGAGCTACCCATAATCTGGCCCGCAATGTGGCCGAGACTCTCAAAAAGTCAGAGTTGCCTGCGCCCACGCTCGCGGTTCGCGAGCAGAAGTAGACGGCCAGTGGGCGGCCAACCGTGTAACGGTCGAATGTCGAGTTGTGGTCACAAATTGTCGACCTTTGGTCGACGTGGACTTCTTCTCGGATTCACCGCGTTGGAACTGAATTTTCGGAGTGCGAGTAAGCATGAGCCCAATACTTCCGATTGTTTACCTGGCACGGCACGGTGACACCGCATGGACTGTCTCGGGCCAGCACACCGGTCTTACCGACTTGCCTCTGACCTCCGATGGGGAACTCCATGCGCGGCGCCTGGGGGAAAGGCTGAAAGGCCTGAAGTTCGCTAGGGTATTTACCAGCCCGTTGCAGCGCGCAGCGCGAACGTGCGAACTGGCGGGGTTCGCAGCCGTGGCGGAAACCGATCCCGATCTTGTGGAATGGAACTATGGTGAATATGAGGGGTTGCGCTTGGCCGAGATCCTTCGAAAACGTCCAGACTGGCAATTGTTCCGGGACGGCTGCCCGGGCGGCGAATCGCCATCGCAAATAGGCGAGCGGGCGGACCGCGTGGTTCAGCGTGCCCGAGCAGTCGCTGGCGACATACTCCTTTTTTCCAGCGGACACTTCATCCGGGTTCTGGCCGACCGGTGGCTGGCTCTTAGCCCGGGCTGCGTGGCAAAATATCTACTACTGGACACGGCCAGCCTGAGCGCGCTGAGTTATGAGCATACGCTTTCGCAACCTGTGATCCGCTTATGGAATGACGATCACCACCTGGACCCATAGCGATTTCACATTGGCTGCTTGCACGCCGATGATAGCTGGCGAGATCCACGGGCTTGCCGTTCACGGCTTCTTTGATCTGCTTTCAGAGAGACAAGAAGCGAATTGCGTGAAACACGGCGCACGATAGGATCTACCACGACGCGAGACGGCAATTTTACGGCTCCACGCCATAGCCTCCAACTCGATGTAGACCCCGTAGAGCGAACAAACAGAAATATACAGGAGGGACGGCACGGAGCCAGTGGAGTCCTGTCGCGCCGACCACAAGCCCTTTAATTACGCCATTATGTATAATCAGGTCCTGGAGTAGCCATTTGAAACGTTCGACGAAGCCGAAGGTAAAGGCGGCTTTTGATCCCAGCGTGTTTCTCTCTAAGGTTGGCAAGGGACGAACGCTCATACATTATCCCAAGAATCGAACCGTTTTCTCCCAAGGGGACCCGGCGAACGCCATCTTCTATATCCAGAGAGGCAAGATTAAGCTCACGGTCGTTTCCCAACAAGGCAAAGAGGCGGTGGTAGCCATCTTGGGCAGTCACGACTTCTTTGGCGAGGGAGTTTTGGCTGGCCAGGCGCATCGGATGGCCACTGCCCGCTGCCTGTCGGAGTGCTCGATAATGCGGATCGAAAAGCCGGACGTGATAGCTGTACTGCGCGACGAGCCGGCTTTTTCCTCGCTATTCGTACAATACTTGCTCACTCGCAACATACGGATTGAGGAAGACCTGGTGGACCAGCTCTTCAACTCCAGCGAGAAAAGGCTGGCACGGATCTTGCTGCTGCTCGCGAACTTCGGCAAGGACGGCAAGCCGGAGTTGGTGATTCCCAAAATCAGCCAGGAGACTCTGGCCGAAATGGTTGGCACCACTCGCTCCAGGGTCAGCTTCTTTATGAACAGATTCCGCAAGTTGGGGTTCATCGAGTACAACGGTGGTCTGGCGATCCATGGTTCGTTACTCAATATCGTCCTGCACGATTGATCGCCAGAACGGCGTCCAGATACGCGCCGGTCACGCGGCTCTCGACTTTTGAAAAGCCGGCGGCGCGCAGCAGCGTTTCGTACTCGGCGGCCGAGCGCTCGCGGCCTTCAGTGCCGATCAACATGTTCAGCGACTGCATGTGCGCCGGGATGTTATCCGGCGTGAGCAGCTTCTCGGCGATCAGCAGCCCGCCGCCCGAGGGCAGCGCCGCATAGATTCTGGCCAGTAGCCGGTGAATCTTTTCGTCCGACCAATCGTGCAAAATCCTCCCGACGCTGTAGAGGTCGGCCGCAGGCAGCGGGTCGGTGAAGAAGTCGCCCGCGATAGTGCCGGGATACAGACTGGCCACCTCCGGCAGGTCGAATACTTGCGCCTCCATTTGCGGATAGCGCTCACGAACCGCCTGCGCCAGATGGCCGCTTGCTCCGCCCAGATCGATCAGGCGATGAAACTGGCTCAGATCGAACGCCGCTGCGACGGCTGGGGAACTGATGCGGCCGAATCCATGCATGCCGTTCAGGAAATCGCGCTTGGCTTCGTCGGTGCGGAAGAAGCCGGAGAAGATTCCGCCTTCCACGCCGAAGGTCTGGTTCCAGCGGGGCGTGCCCTCGCGGACGCCGTCTTCCAGGTGCGCCCACATCGGATAGAGCGCTTCGTTGGAGTAATGAATGTAACCGGTCAGCGAATCGGGGCTATCGGCGCGCAGATATTTATCGGACTGGGCCGTGTTGACATAAGCCCCAGCGCGCTTTTCGAGCAGCCCCAACGCGACGCACGCATCCAGCAACCGCGGCAGCGCTTTGTGATCGGGCGGGCGAGCCCCGTCGAAGATGCCGAGCTTGACGGCGGCAAACATCGTTTTGGATCTTCGAAAGGCGTCGATCAGCTCAAGTATGTTGTCGGGTGTGGTCATAGCCTATTGGCCTAACTACGCGGCCTTGAAAACGGACGGCGCCGGGTTTGCCTTTCGTGATGCTGCCGATGCGAATGCCGGGGGCCTTCACGCGCGGCGGGGCCGTGTAGAGCAACTCGTAATCTTCGCCGTCGTGCAGCGCTTGATCGAGTGTGGCGCCTTTGAGCAACGGCACGTGATCCAGCTCCGCGGCCACACCCGAAGCTTTGCACATTCGATGCAGATCCAGCGCCAGCCCGTCGCTGATGTCCATGCAGGCCGTCGCCACTCCCACTAGTTTGCGGCCGAATTCCAGGCGAGGCTCGAGCATACGCTTGTGCTGCCAACCGCCAAGCGGTCCCGAAACATAAAGTACATCATTCGGTTTGGCTCCAGAGCGCAGCAGCGCTTTGCCTTTGGCGATGGAACCGCAAAGCACCACATCACATACAAATTGATCGGCATGCGAAATGTCACCTCCCGCAAGGGATACATTCATTTGTCGCAGTAATTTATAGATACCGCGGTAGAAATCGCCGATCCATTTTTCGCCGGTCCAGGGCGCGAGCGCGATCGATAGCAGGCAGTACAGCGGGGTTCCACCCATCGCCGCGATGTCGCTCAAGCTGCGCGCCACCGCTCGCGCGCCAATTTCCGCGGCACTTGAATCGCGGGTGAAATGAACGCCTTCAATGCTGAGATCCGCTTTCAGAAGCAGGTCCTGGCCAGTTGGCGACGGGATTACCGCGCAGTCGTCGCCGATTAGCGGAGAACGGCGGCGGAGTTTGGCGATGATGCTGTCTTCGGTCACAGCGCGGCAGTTACCAACCCGGACGGCAACTCCTCGCCAAACACTTTGCCCAGATCCTCTTCGGCTTCGCCTTCCAGCACAGGCAGCAGGGCCTCCGGTATGCGTTTCCGAATCATCTCGATGGTGGCCGGACTCAGATCGCGAGTGGAATCGCCGGTGCGGCGTGCGATTGCGACCACCGCATCCTCCGCCTTCGGAACTTTGAGCAGCGCTTCTACCCAACGCGTGGCCGCTTGCACCGGCAGCACTTGATTGATGGGACCGTAGAACAGCTTTCGCGCGCCCAGCCGCGACAGGCACCAGAGGCCGGTCTCTACCATGTCGCCCTTCTTCACTTGCGCGATCAGCGCGTCGCCGAGCTGCGTCTTGGTTTGCAACGGCAGCAACTCCAGGCTCGCACCGGTGCGCCACATTTCGCGCAGCAGGCTATTGTTGATCGCTGCGGCCGCTTGGACCCGCGCGGCAGCAGGATCGGGGAAAGGCGCTGGAAAATGTCGGCCTGCTGATTCTTGTTGAGGCCGCCCGCGACGCGGCCCCAGAAGATCCACCAGTCGATTTCGTTCTGCACTTGATTGGCGAACTGAATCCCGCCGGCGTAGATGCGCCGCGCCTGCTCGATGCGGAAATCGTCGCCGGGAAAGCCGAAGCCGGGACGCAGGCAGAAGCCGGCCAGATTCAGCCAGCGCATTTCGAGGGCGGGCGATTTTCGGCGCACGTCCGCCAGTTCGAGCAAGCGATCGGCCAATTTGCGGATGGCGCTGAGCGGCCAGGAATTGCGTCCCAGTGCCAGGGTCTGTTCCAGCTTGGCGGGCAGCTCTTCGGGAGTGAGAGTGCCAGCGCGAAACGCGGCATCCAGTAACGCTTCCGCTTGCGCCACGGCTTCGTCGCTGACCACCGCCGCCGGCTTGCCGCCGGTACGCGTGCCCGCGGTTTTGCGCAATTCGAATTGCAGCCGCCAGCGGTGGTCGCTGATTTTCGAATCGGCCCAGACTTCGAGCGTGCCGACTTCGGTCAAGTGCGCGCCCAGCTTCACCGGCACCAGCCGCTCGCCTGCCTTGCCGAAGCGGATCACGGCGTTCAGCGGGGCGTGCAGATGTAGATCGGCCGCCTCCGAGCTGGGGAGCAATCGACCCACTGGATCGTCGGCGCGCGTCAGCGAGCTGTACAGCCGGAACGAGACCGGCTTGTTGGCGACCAGGTGCAGATCCTGGCTATCGAGTTCGAGCGTCTGGCCTTCTTCGGCGCCGCGCGGCACCAGGCAGACCGCTTCGTTCTCGCCGAGGCCGATGTAGTAGGTGCGCGGAAGTCCGCCGCGCACCAGCAGACCCGCGCCGGTGGCTTTGACGTAGGAGTAATACGCCGCGCCGACCGCCACCGCCAGATCCAGATCGCGATTTTCCAGAATCTCCGGGCGACGTCCATACCAGCGCTCCATGACGTCGGCCACGCGCTGCTGCAGATTTCGGGAATGAAGAAGCCGCCGTTGAAGAGGATGGCGTCGGGCTTGGCTTCTTCGTTGGCGCTCAGAAACGCCGCCAGGTGGCGCGTGATGGCGGGGTCGGAAACGTAGGGCAGGCCGAGCTCGCGAAACAGGCTGCGCTTTTCTTCGGCCGGTTTGTCGTGGATGCCGCAGAACGGCAGAAAGCCTTCGAGCGCCAGTTCCAGCGCCTCTTCGCGCAGGATTTCGGTCTTGAGCGTTCCGCCGACCAGCGACGATCCGGCGCCCAGCACGGTGATTTCGACCGCTCTTCAGGTTCGGATCCGCCAGCAGCCGTTCCTTGGCCGCCGCGCATTGCCGGCGCAGAGCGCTGCGCTGGCGGATGGAAAGCTGCGTGCCGAGCTTGGATTCCACCAGCCAGGCCAGCGTCAGATCCAGGTTGTCGCCGCCCAGCAGCAGGTGCTTGCCCACGGCGGTGCGGGTGAAACTCGATGCGGTCGCCATCGCGATGCACGCGGATCAGCGTGAAATCGCTGGTGCCGCCGCCCGACGTCGCAGACCAGCACCAGTTGCCCGTCGAAAAGGCTCTTCTGCGATTGCGCCAGATGATTGGCGATCCAGGAATAAAACGCCGCGGCCGGCTCTTCCAGCAGCGTGAGCTTCTCGATCCCGGCGTCGCGCGCGGCCTGCACGGTGAGCTCGCGCGCCTCTTCGTCGAACGATGCCGGGACCGTGAGCACGACGTCCTGCGCTGCTAGCGGCGCGCCCGGATGCGTCTGGTCCCAGGCATCGCGAATCTGCGACAAAATCGCGGTGGAAACATCTACCGGCGAGAGCACGCGGCCGGCCTCCTGCGCGTCCCAGGGAAGGATTTTCGCCGTGCGATCCACTTCCGGATTCGAGAGCCACGATTTCGCCGAGTGTACGGATTTGGTGGGCACCAGCGCGCCCTGCTCGCGCGCGTAAGCGCCGACGTAGGTTTGATCGCCCAGGAACAGGAACGACGGCAGCGTGCGGCGCGCTTCTATCTGGCCCGGCGCGATGTACTGCGGGATGGCCAGAACCTGGATTTCGGGATAATCCGGCAACTCGCCGTGAATCTCTGGAATGTAGGCGAGCGCGGAATTGGTGGTGCCGAGGTCGATGCCGATGTTCATTTTGGGCTAACGGGGCCGCGGGCGCTACTCGATCTCAACCTCAGCAGGCGCGATTATGGACGCATTCCCGCCCGCGGGCAGCGCGGGCAGGTCGATTTTTTCAGCTTTCCATCCTTTGTGGCGCAGCAGACCCGCAGTAGCCCTGCCGCTCACCGGGACGTTACCCAATAGTTTCACGGTGGAGGGATCGTTGGTATCCAGTTTGGTGGGGCTTCCTTCCACGCCGTCGATCACCGGTCCCAATTGCAGGTAACGGCTCAGCGAATCGCGGCATTGCTGGTGCAGATCCCGGACGGCTGCGCCCACCTGGTCGTCCGAGTAAGCGCTAATATCTTCCATGAGGAAATCGATCAAGCGCGAGTCACGTTGCAAAATTCCCAGGATTTGCAGGGCCCCGTCAGAGGGTTGCGGCACGCGGATAGCAGGCGCGGGTTTCGCGGCTGGTTGAGGCTTCTTTTGTGGAGCAAAACCAAGCTCTTGGGCGATGTCGACCGGCAGTTTGCCGGTAAATAGTATGGCGAAGAAACTACGGAAAGCTAGTACGATCCTGCTCAAAATTATCCTCTACGGATAGGATACACGCTCCTACCGGGAATGGCTGTTCGGTTGCACCAACTCTTAGCTATGCCGATGCGATTTCTGGATCGGGCCGACGCAGGCAAGCAACTGGCCCGAAAACTCGGAGAATACGACGGCGATCCCAAGGTGTTGGTACTGGGGCTGCCGCGGGGCGGGGTTCCGGTTGCTTATGAAGTGGCTCGTGCGCTGCACGCGCCCCTGGACGTATTCGTGGTCCGCAAGCTGGGCGTGCCTGGTCATCGCGAGTTGGCGATGGGCGCTATCGCTAGCGGGGGCCTGCGGGTCCTTAACAGGGATGTGATCGAAGCGTTGGGGATTACGCCCGCCGAGATGGAATCGGTGGCCGCACGCGAACTATTGGAGGTGGAGCGCCAGGAGCGGGCCTATCGCGGGCAGACTCCGCTTCCGGAGTTAGCTGGGCGCACGATTATCGTGGTAGACGACGGGCTGGCTACGGGATCCACTATGCGAGCTGCGGTAGGCGCTCTGCGGCAGAGCAATCCGGCGACTATCATCGTCGCAGCGCCCGTGGCCGCGGCTGAAACAGCCCGCAAACTTCGCGAGTTAGCCGATCGTGTGGTTTGTTTGAGCGCGCCTCCGGATTTTCACGCCGTCAGCATGTGGTATGAGGATTTCTCGCAAACCAGCGATGAAGAAGTGCGTAACCTGCTGGAGGCGGCTTCACAGGCGACATTCTCTCGTTAATCGACGGGGAACACAAAGGAGTGTGCGATGGCGACATATCACGTAGGTCAGGCGATTGAACATTTACCGGTGGTGGTAAAGATCCCGGGGGGCGCTCTGGAGGGGTACTTGAGTGTGCCAACGGCAGCCACCGGTGTGGTGGTGTTCGCGCACGGAAGCGGCAGTTCGCGACACAGCCCGCGCAACCGCTACGTAGCCGACGTTCTGAACGAGGGTGCGCTGGCGACGCTGCTCATCGATTTGCTGAACGCCGATGAGCAAGAAGTGGATCTGCAGACGTCGCAGCTGCGGTTCGACATTCCTTTCTTGGCGAATCGGCTGGTTGCTATCACGCAGTGGCTGCGCGATCAGCCGCAGGTGGGGCGTCTGAAGATCGGGTATTTCGGGGCGAGCACGGGCGCCGGCGCGGCGTTAGTTGCGGCTGCAGAACTTCCACGGCTGATCCACGCGGTGGTATCGCGCGGGGGCCGGCCCGATCTGGCGGGAGAAGCGCTTGCGCGCGTCGAGGCTCCCACGCTGGCCATCGTCGGCGGCAACGATCCCGTGGTCTTGGATTTGAACCGCCACGCCCTGGCGCGCATGAAATGCGTGAAAGCTCTGCACGTGATTCCTGGCGCGAGCCATTTGTTCGAAGAGCCGGGCACTCTGGAAGAGGTTGCGAAGCTGGCGCGCGGCTGGTTTGTCGAGGAGCTTGCCGAGCAGCTGCGCTAAACAAGCGTCAGCGTTGCTGCGGGCCGCGAAAAATGGCAGCTTCCTTGATTTTAGCCAGCTCGCGCCGCGCGATGGCGGCCCAAGCGCTGGAGGGGTCCATCGTCAGGTATGCCTTCCAGTGGGGCACTGCCTTCAACGGCTGTCCCATGGCCTGATAGAGCAGCGCGATGTTATAGTGCGCATCCGCATAGCGGGGATGAATGCGGATGGCAGCCAGATAATGAGTCAAGGCGCCGGCGCGATCGCCGCGCTCGTCGTAAAGATTGCCCAGATTGAAATGCGCCAGCGCGTAATCCGGATCCACGTCCACTGCCTTGCGATAATATTCGTCCGCCTGCCGCCAGTCCCGTGCATTGAAATAGACCGTTCCTAAATTGACCAGAGCGCCGGCGGAGGTGGGATCGATCTCTGCCGCCTTGCGATAAGCGGCGATCACTTCATCGGGAGGTGCGCCGGTCTGTTCCAGGTCCAGGCCTTTTTCGAACCAGTGTTCGGCTTCGCGGCGGGCCTTCATCTTCCGGGCGGCGGGGGACTCGTCCGCTTTGTTCGGAAAAGACAGGAGCTTACTGATCTCGGCCTGGTCGAAATTGAGTATCAGTTGGCCCGAGATGGCCTCCATCTTCTTGTTGCCGGCGAACTGGACCTCAATCTTCCTGCCTTGCGAATAGATTTTTACTTCGGTGAGCGGATTTTCAAATTCGCGAAAATGCTTTCGTACGGCCTGGACGGCTTTTCGGATCTGCACCGGGGAAACATTGCTCTTGCGCAGACCAACCAGCGTTCTGAGCGCCAGAATGTCGGAAAAGCTCAAGGAACCGCCGGACGAGAGCAGATTCTGCTTCTCCCAGCTATCGAGTTGACGCTTGGAAACGCCCAACTGCCGGCGAACTTCCTCCCGCGAGTAGGCCTGCTGGGTTGCTGGAGCGGGCACGGTGAAATTTTAACACCAGGACGGGCGAGCGCGTAACCTTAGTCCAGGTCACCTTAGTCCAAATCAAGGATCTCGGCGATGGGCATGCGGATGTCGGGATCGTTGGTTGCGAGAATGCCGGATTCGGCTTCCACCATGCCGGATTTGGTGGCGACGTAGCCCTTGCGCAGGCGCGGATTGATGATCCAGATGTAGGGGACGCCGAAGCTCAGGTAATCGTCGATTTTTTCCTGCATGTACACCATGGTGTCGTCTTTGGAGAGGATCTCGATGCAAAGGTGGGGCGGGGAAGTGAAGATCTCACCCATCGTTTGAGAACTTTTCACAACCGTTACGTCGGGGACGCGGAATCGCGTCGGGCTTACCTGAACGCGCTGCTCTGGGACAACCTCGATTCCAAGCTCTTTCGACCGGAGATCAAAGTAAACGATCAGCCTGCGCTGGATTCTTCCGTGCGTAAGTTCGCCCAAGTTCCGCTCCACAATCCTGCCGTCGACGTACTCGCGGTCAGGAGAGTAGCTGGTGCTCAGGTATTCTTCGATCGAGACGAGAGTTGCCGCTCCCATACCTGCCTTTCAGGATACCTCCTATGGCGGCCCGAACGTTGCTCTCACTAGCGCCAGACCCTCCTCCTTGCTGTGAATGCGGGCTTCGAGCTGCGCATCCTCGGCCACCTCCAGCATGCGCGAAAAATCCGGTCCGGGCGCATAACCTGCCTGGATCAAATCGTCGCCCGTTACCAGCCGGGGCGGGCGCAGTTGCTCCGGCGCGGACTGTTCGAACTTGGCCTTGGCAAACTCATAGTTCTCGAGATGCCCATGGCTGGACGAACAATCCAGGCGATGCAATTCCAGGTGCTCGTCAAATGCGGGCAGACGCAGCATACGCTTGAGGGTGCTCTCGCGCATTTGATGGACGTGTGAAAATCGCATGTGATTTGCGATCAGCGCGATCACCTGATTGGTCTCCGCGTTTGAAAACCGCAGCCGGTTCAGAATTTCACGCGCGATTCGCTCGCCCAGTTCGACATGGCCATCGAATCGGATGCGATCGGCCACGCGAAACGTACCGGGCTTGCCCACATCGTGCAGCAAAACACCCAGAGCCAGCGCCGGTGAGGGCGATTCGAGACCCTCCAGCATGATCAGCGTGTGGGTCCAGACGTCACCTTCGGGATGAAACTCCGGCGGTTGCGCCACGCCCTTCATCGCGGATACCTCCGGCAGGATGTCGGCTAACAGGCCGGAAGCGTCCAGCAGTTCGAACCCGTGCCGCGCGCCCCCTTCGGTCAAGATGCGAACCAGTTCGTCGCGAATGCGCTCAGGCGAAACCCGCAGGATCCGAGCGTGCAGCTTCTGGATTGCGCTCATCGTGGCGGGTTCGATTTGGAAACCGAAGCGCGCGGCGAAACGCACGGCGCGCAGCATTCGCAGATGGTCTTCTTCGAAGCGCTGCTGGGGATCGCCGATGGCGCGAATGATGCCGGCACGAAGATCGGACAGACCGCCGACGTAGTCCACTACTTGGGAATACGGGGGAGACAAGGAAGACTTGGAATTCAAGGCCGATGGATCCAGCAGCAGCGCGTTGATGGTGAAGTCCCGGCGCAAGACGTCCTGTCTGGGATCTGTTTCAAACACTACCTGGCCGGGATGGCGTCCATCCTCGTAGGAATGATCGCTCCGAAAGGTTGCGATTTCCACGCCATCCACCAGTACCACCCCGAACTGCGCACCCACCAACTGCGCCCGGGGAAATAGCCCGAGCAGCTCTTCCGGACGAGCGTCAGTTGAGATATCATAGTCCGACGGTTCGCGTCCCAAGACCAGATCGCGCACGCAGCCGCCCACCAGCCAGGCCTGGAAGCCGCGTGAGCGCAGGTCCGCCGCGATTTCGATTGCCCCCGTTTGGTTTAAGCTGGTTTGGCTCATTACGCTCGGCCCATAGGTTCATCGTAAGATAGAACATTCGGCTCAAGTAGAATAGTCCATGGAACACGCCCGATAATGTCAACAGAAGTAAGCAAGCCATCATCCACTACCGCTAAGGTGGTGGTGGCCACCACCGTAGCTCTTTCCTTTATCAGCTTCTGGCGGGGCGCTTCCATCGTGCTTGCCGACCTGGCTTCGTCCGCATTTTATGCTGGCGGCATCGCCGAAACGGCGGTGGGACCCTCGGCTCCCTGGTTCGTACTGGGGGTGATGCTGTTCAGCTTCGCCGTGCGTTCGGTTTACATGGAAAGCTGCAGCATGTTCGTACGCGGCGGCGTGTACATCGTGGTGAAGGACAGCATGGGGCCGTTCGTGGCGCGGCTGTCGGTTTCGTCGCTGGTCTTCGATTACATCCTCACCGGACCCATCAGCGTGGTCAGCGCGGGGCAGTACCTGGGGCACTTGCTGGACGAAATCGCGAAAATGCTCGGGCAGTCCTTCCCGTTCAACGTGAACTATTTTTCCGCTTTTTTCGCGGTGGTGGTGACGGTTTACTTCTGGTGGATGAACACCAAGGGCATGCACGAATCCAGCGGCAAGGCGCTGCGCATCATGCAGATCACTACCGTGATGGTGGTGGCGTTATTGATCTGGTGTCCGCTGACCATTCTGCTGCGCGGGCATATCACGCTTCCGCCCGCGCCGTTCCCGCGTAATTTACAGTTCGGCGACGAATCGCTGGGCTGGTTCAAGGGCACCATTTTTCCGCAACATCCGCGCCATCGCGTTGATGATCGTCGCATTCGGACACTCGCTGCTTTCGATGAGCGGATTCGAAACTCTGGCGCAAGTGTATCGCGAAATCGCGTATCCGAAGATGAAGAATCTGCAGATCACCGCCAACATCGTGTGCTGGTACGCGGTGATTTGCACCGGCGTGATCACGGTGTTCGCGGGCATGATCATCAGCCCTGCCGATATCAAGCAACCTATTTTCCGACAACTTGCTGGGCGGTTTGGCGATGCGCCTGGCGGGACCTGAACTGCTGAAGCTGGCGTTCCATATTTTTGTGGTGATCGTGGGCGTGCTGATTCTGTCGGGCGCCGTGAACACTTCCATCATCGGCGCCAACGGCGTGCTGAATCGCGTGGCCGAAGACGGCGTTCTGTTGGATTGGTTCCGCAAGCCCCACAAGCGCTTCGGCACCACCTTCCGCATCATCAACCTGATCACGATCCTGCAATCGCAACCATCGTGCTCAGCCGCGGCGATGTTTACCTGCTCGGCGAAGCTTACGCTTTCGGCGTGGTGTGGAGCTTCTTCCTGAAATCGCTGGGCGTGCTGGTGCTGCGCTACCAGCGGCACGATCAGGAATATAAGTTCCCCTTCAATTTTCGCCTGGCGGGCGTGGAGATTCCGGTGGGTCTGGGTGTCACTACCTTGATCCTGGGTTTCGTCGCGATCGCCAACCTGTTCTCCAAACAGATACGCGACCATCTACGGCGTGAGTTTCACCCTGGTGGTGTTCGCGGTCTTCACGCATCTCCGAGCACGTCAACGCGAAGAAGCGCAAGTTGACCGCCGAACACAAGACGCTGGAAGAATTCAACCTGGATCATCAGCCGCAGGTGAACGCGGCCACCCTGCACGCGCGGCCGGGTTGCGTGCTGGTGGCGGTGCGCGATTATCACAACATGGAGCACCTGAAGAAGGTTCTCGAGAAAATCAACCTGCGCCGCCACGACATCGTGGTAATGACCGTTCGCACCATCTCCACCGGCGCGGGCGAATACGATCTCTCCGACGAACAGATCTTCAGCGATTACGAAAAGGAACTGTTCAGCCACGTGGTGGAGATGGCCGAAAAAGAGGGCAAGCCCGTGGAGTTGCTGGTGGTGCCGGCCGTCAATCCTTTCGATGCTGTGGTGCAGACTGCCGCGCAGGCTCAAGGCTTCGCGGCTGGTGACGGGGGTGTCGGCGAAGATGACATCGGAAGAACTGGCGCGCCGCATCGGCCTGGCATGGGAGAGCCAGCCGGAGCCGCGTCACGCATTTTCGCTGGAAGTGATCAGTAAGGATCGGCCATCCATGTACGTGAACCTCGGCCCGCACCCTCCGCGTCTGTGGCCCGAAGACGTCGATCGCCTGCATGAGCTGTGGCTGCGGTTAAGCGATAACGAGGCGGTGGGATCGCGGCTGCATCATCGCGACATCGTCGGCCTGGCGCTGCGCCGCCTGGAAAAAGACCTCGCGGATGGCAAGCGAGACCAGGTGATGGACGATCTCGATCACGAACTCCGCAAGGACTGAGATTGCAAGGTAGTACTTTTTGGATGAAACCGCGGGGCCAATGGTTGACGGTTCTTGTATACTCAGATTTCCGCCATGCGCGCAATCACAATAGCAACTCTGGCCTTGTTCGCCGGCTCTCTTTGGGCTGCTGAAATTCCCCGACCCGCGCCGGATCTGACCATCCCGCTGCCCGACGGGAAGCAGGTGAAAGTCAGCGATTACCGGGGCAAGGTTTTGTGCCTCATGTTCATTCTCACCACCTGCCCGCATTGTCAACACACGACACAACTCTGGGAAAGCCTTTATCCCGAGCTGGCGCCTAAGGGATTCGCGGTGGTGGAAGCGGCGATCAACGATAAGCCCGACATTCCCGCTTTTGTCTCGCAGTTCAAGGTGCCGTTTCCGGTGGGCACGGCGGGCGTTATTCCGGCCTGGGACTACATGCAGTTGCCCCGAGACAAGCGCGCCGATGTTCCTTTTATGATTTTTATCGATCGCCAGGGCGTGATTCGCGCGCAATACACCGGCGCCGATGAGGCGTTCTTCGACAACCAGCAGGAGCAGCACATGCGCGACCAAGCCGAGAAGCTGCTGAACGAGAGCGGCGTCAAGCACAAGCCCGCGCATAAAACCCCAGCCGGTTGACGAAGATCGTAGCCCACCGCGGCGCGTCGTCCGAAGCGCCCGAGAATACGCTGGAGGCCTTTGGGAAAGCCATAGAACTGGGCGCCGATATGATCGAATTCGACGTCCGGCGCGCGCCTGATGGCCGCCTCGTCATTTCGCACGATCCGATTCGGAAACGGGCGCGCCAGCTTCCTACGCTCGAAGAAACGTTGCTTCTCACAAAGGGACGCATTCGTCTGGATGTCGAACTCAAGGAGCCCGGTTGCGAGCGTGACGCTATCCATCTTCTGCTGCGGTATCTTACGCTGGATGATTTTTGCATCACATCGTTCCAGGCGTCCGTGCTGCGCGAAACTCGCGCCCTAAATCCAGGTATTCGCACCGGCCTGATCTTCGCTCTTTGGAATAGAAGCGTACGCGCTGCGTGTCTGGGCTCGGACGCCGACCTTCTCGTCCCTCACTATCGGCTCCTCGCCAAAGCCGAGCAAATAGGTAAACCTCTGTTAGTGTGGACCGTCGACAACCCGGCGCTCACGCGTACGTTGTTCCGGCGTCCGCTGGTGGAAGGCATCGTGACAAACAATCCCCGGCAGGCACTGGCGTTACGCCGCCAGCTACCGGCGGATTGATCCACCCGCGCTTGCCTGCTATGCTTCTCGACAGCATGAGTCCGAAAGAAACCGCGCCCCTGATTCTGGATGGCAAATGGGTGCGCGACCAGGTGTTCGCGGAGCTGAGACCGCGCGTGGAAAAACTCGCCGCGTCACACCGGCGGCCGGGCCTGGCTGTGATCCTCGTGGGCAACGATCCTGGTTCTGAGATCTATGTTCGCCTCAAAATCAAAACCTGCGGCGAGCTGGGTATCTATAGCGAAAAGATCGACCGCCCGGATTCGGTGACTACCTCCGAGTTGCTCGGAATCATCGAAGGTTTAAACCAGCGGCCGGAGATCGACGGCATTCTGGTGCAAACGCCGCTGCCGCCGCAGGTGGACAAGAACCTGGTTTTGCGGGCGGTGAAGCCGGACAAAGACGTGGACGGGTTTCATCCCCTGAACGTGGGCGCGCTGGTGGAGAACCTCCCTGGGCCGCGCGCCTGCACGCCCGTGGGCATTCTGGAGATGCTCCGCCGCTACGATATTCCGGTCTCCGGCCGCCGCGCCGTGGTGGTGGGGCGCAGCGACATCGTCGGAAAACCGGTGGCGCTGTTGTTGCTGCACGCCAACGCAACCGTGACTATCTGCCACTCCAAAACGTCCAATCTGGCGGAGGAATGCCGGCGCGCGGACATTCTGGTGGCAGCCATCGGCAAGGCCCATCTGATTACCCGCGATTTTATTAAGCCCGGCGCCGTGATCGTCGATGTGGGCATGAATCGCAAGCCGGACGGCAAACTGGCGGGGGACGTCAATCCCGACGATGCGAAGGCGCTGGCGAGCGCGTACACGCCGGTTCCGGGCGGTGTCGGGCCGTTGACCATCGCGATGTTGATGGCGAACACCGTGGAGATTGCCGAACAGCACCTATGCTCCGGGTAGGCCTGTGCTTCGAGTAGGCCTGACAGGGGGGTTGGCTTCAGGCAAAAGTTTTGTTGGCCATGCGCTTGCCGATCTCGGCTGCTATCTCATCGAAGCCGACAAGTTGGGCCACGAAGTGATGCTGCCGGGCGGGGAAGCTTACGACGCCATTGTGCGGGAGTTTGGCCCCAGCGTCCTGGATCCGGAGGGCCGCATCAGCCGCCGCAAACTGAGCGGCATCGTGTGGACTGATCCGGAACGCCTGGCGACGCTGAGCGCCTTGGTCCATCCGCCCGTTCAGGAGCGCGAGGAGAAAAGGATGGCGGAAATCGCCCGGGCCGATCCGCGGGCGATCGTAGTTGTGGAGGCGGCGATTCTGGTTGAAACTGGTAGATATAAGAGTTTCGACCGTTTGATTGTTGTCACTTGTACCCTGGAACGTCAAATGGAACGCGCCTTGCAGCGGGGCTCGTATAACAAGGAGGAGATTTTGGCGCGTCTGAGCCGGCAGTTGCCTTTGGAGGAAAAGTTGCGCGTGGCTGATTACGTAATCGATACATCCGGTTCAAAGGAAGCGACGCTGGAGCAAGTGCGGAAAGTCTATGGTGCTCTGCGGAGTTTGGGAGGCGGAGTTTTAACAGCATGAGATTATCGCGCATCATTGTGATCACCGCTCTGCTGGTGAGCGGATTTCTTCTCATTACGAGCAAGACCGATTGGGGACAGCGCCGGATCCTGAATCCGGTCTCCAGCAACGGGCCGCTGTGGTCCGGCCCATCGTCCACTCACGCCACTGGCTTGAGTTCCGATGAGACGAACAACATCGACATCTACAAGTCGTCGCATCTTGCCACGGTGAACATCACCAGCACTATCTATCGGCGCACCATCTTCATGGAAGTTTATCCGTCCAAGGACCAAGGTTCGGGTTTCCTGATCAGCGCCGACGGAAAGATTCTTACCAATAATCACGTGGTGGCCAATGAGCGCCAGCTGGAGGTGACGCTCTCGGATCAATCGCGCTACAAGGCGCAGTTATTGAGCCGCGACGAAGCGAATGACCTGGCGCTGCTGCAGATCACGCCGCGCACTAAGCTTCCCACGCTCCACCTGGGCGATTCCGACGGGCTGCAAGTGGGCCAGAAGGTGCTTGCGATTGGGAACCCCTTTGGCCTGGAGGGCACGTTGACGGTTGGCATCGTCAGTTCATTGGGGCGCAGCATTCGCGGGGAAAACGACCGGACGCTGGAAGGGCTGATCCAGACCGACGCCGCGATTAATCCGGGCAACAGCGGCGGTCCGCTGCTCGATTCAGCGGGGAATGTGGTGGGGATCAACACGGCGATCCTGGGGCCGAATGGCGGCAACATCGGCATCGGTTTCGCCATGCCGATCAATCGCGCCAAACTAATGCTGGACGATTTCCAGGCTGGGAGAAAGCGTCCCAAGCTGGGTGTTTCGGTGGTGCCGATATCGGGCGATTATGCCGATGCACTGAGGTTGCCGACGCAAGGCGGGCTGCTGATCCAGGAAGTGGATCCGGACTCCGCCGCCGCTCGCGCCGGATTGCGAGGAGGGCGGCAAGAGGTGCAGATCGGCAACGCGGAGTTGCTGGTGGGCGGCGATCTCATCATGTCCATCGACGGCAAGCCGGTGGATCGGGACGATGCCATCAGCCGGGCGCTGGCGAGCAAACGGACCGGCGACACGCTGGAGTTGACGATCTTCCGCAATGGTAAGACGATCAATATTCGCGTGCGCCTGGGTGACGAGGGTGCGATTTAGGCAAAACTGATTAGCCACAGATGAACACAGATAAAAGATTTTGTCTTATCCGTGTTTATCTGTGTGCATCTGTGGCTAAAACTGGCCGGCGGCACCGAACGCGTAGCGAAAACTGTTGGCGGCCAATTCGTGCGCTGGTAGCCCAAACACTTTTTCCGCCAGTTCGTATTCGCGCGCGAGCGTGGTGTGGAAAAAAGCTGGATCGTCGGTATGGATGGTGATGGGGACGCCTGCGTCGTAAAGCTTCCGCACCGGATGTTCTTCTAGCGACGCCACCACGCCGGTTGAAACATTGCTCGAGATGCACACTTCGAGTGGAATGTCGTCGGCGCGCAATTGCGCCATCAATTCCGGATTCCTGGCGGCGGCAATGCCATGCCCGATCCGCTCCGCGCCGATCGCCAGCGCGCCTAAGACGGACTCCGGCCCGGCTGTTTCTCCCGCGTGACATACCAGGTGCAGCCCGCCATCGCGAGCATAAGCGAATACGTCGCGGAACCAATGTGCCGGCCCGCGCACTTCATCGCCGCCGATGCCGTACGCGATGGTTCCTTCATCGCGCCGGGAAACGGCGAACTTGGCTACTTCCATTCCTTTCTCGGGGCCGAATTGCCGGATCGCGTCCAGAATCCAGAACGTCCGGACGGAAGAACGCTCGGATTCACGCCATACGGCGTCATAAACCGCTGCCAAATCCTGCTCCTTCCACAACACCACGCCGGCCGATAAAGTAACCTCGGCGTAAGTCACGTCCTGGCCGGCGAGCGAACCGAGTAAGTGGCGCGCCGCCAAGGCATAATGCTCCGGCTTTTCGAGTTTCTTGTTAACCCATATGTAACCCTGCAGGAACTGGGCGAAGGAGGTGCACGTCAAATTGGCCTCGATCTCCTGGCGCGTGAGCGAGGGATCAATAGCCATCAGCGTGTCGGGACCGATGGATCCCTCCAGATGAACGTGCAGCTCGGCTCTTTTCATGCGGTGAATACGGTTCCTAACTCCTGTCCAGTTACAACCCTCTGCCATAATAACTGTGCATGACTCCGCAAGAACTCGAAGCCATCCTGAACGGTACGCACGGCGATCCTTTTTCCGTGCTGGGGCCCCATCAAACCGAGGACGGCTGGGAGGTGCGAGCGTTCCTTCCCCAGGCCATGGACGCGGGTGTGGTGGTGGAGGGAGTGGTGCATCCGATGCGCAAAACGCGTTCGGAAGGATTCTTTGTCGCCGCGCTGGGCCGCGATCCAGGAAGCTATCAGCTGCGTCTTATACTTTGGAACGGCACGCACGCAGATCTGGACGATCCTTACCGCTTCCCACGCCTGATTTCCGATTTCGACCTGCACATTCACGGCGAAGGAACGCAGTACGAAAGCTACCGCAGCATGGGCGCGCATGTTGTGGAGTGCCTGGGCGTACGGGGCGTGCGCTTCGCGGTCTGGGCTCCCAACGCGGAAGTGGTCAGCGTGATCGGCGACTTCAACGAGTGGGACGAGCGGCGGCATCCCCTGCGATTACGCACCGGAGGAGTTTGGGAAATATTCGTTCCCGGAGTTGGAGCGGGCACCAATTACAAGTATTCGGTTCGTGCGCCTTCGCGCGGCTTTCGCCAGCAAAAGGCCGATCCGTACGGTTTCGGAATGGAAGTGCCGCCTCAATCCGCCTCCATCGTGTGCGATCTCGGAAGTTATCAATGGAACGATCAGCACTGGATGGAGGCCCGCGCTCACAAGGACCATCTCAGAGAGCCGGTCTCCATCTATGAAGTTCATCTTGGCTCCTGGCTGAGGGGCCCACACAATTCGTATTTGAGCTACCGCGAACTCGCCGACAAGCTGGTGGAATATGCCGTTCGGATGAATTATACGCATTTGGAATTGCTGCCCGTGATGGAGCATCCTTTCTCGGGCTCCTGGGGCTATCAGGTGGTCGGCTACTACGCGCCGACATCGCGCTTTGGATCGCCCCAGGACTTCATGTATTTCGTCGACCGGTGTCATCAGGCCGGCCTTGGCGTGATTGTCGATTGGGTGCCCGGCCATTTTCCCAAAGATGCGCATGGGCTGGCTCATTTCGACGGAACCGCTCTCTACGAACACGCCGATCCACGCAAGGGAGAGCATCGCGAATGGGGCACGCTGATCTTCAACTACGGCCGCAATGAAGTGCGCACGTTCCTGATCTCGAACGCGCTGTTTTGGCTGAAGGTTTATCACATTGATGGATTGCGGGTAGACGCCGTGGCGTCCATGCTGTACCTGGACTATTCGCGCAAGCCCGGCGAATGGGTTCCCAACATGTACGGCGGCAACGAAAATCTGGAGGCCGTCGACTTTTTACGGCGTTTCAACGAGCTTGCTCACCAGGTTCCCGGCGCGATGACGACCGCCGAGGAGTCCACCTCTTTTACCGGCGTCTCCCGGCCCACCTATCTCAATGGTCTGGGCTTCACCATGAAGTGGAACATGGGATGGATGCACGACATGCTGAATTATTTCTCCAACGATTCCGTGCATCGCAAGTATCATCACAACAACATCACGTTCAGTATGCTCTATGCCTTTACGGAGAACTTCATCCTGCCGATTTCTCATGACGAAGTGGTACATGGCAAGGGCGCCCTGCTTAGCAAGATGCCGGGCGACATGTGGCAGAAGTTTGCGAACGTGCGTGCGTTTCTCGCTTATATGTACGGCCATCCCGGAAAGAAGCTGTTGTTCATGGGCTGCGAGATCGGCACCTGGGACGAGTGGTACAACGAGCGAAGTTTGCCCTGGGAGCTTCTGCATTACGACTATCATCGCAAGCTGCAAGCCTTTGTCGCCGAGCTGAACCGCCTGTACCGCGCGTATCCGGCTTTTTACGAAGTGGATTTTCATTGGGCCGGCTTCGAGTGGGTGGATTTCCGCGACGTGGACGCGTCCATCATCTCCTTTATCCGGCGGCCGCAAGCCGGCAAGCCGTTCCTGCTCTTCGTGTGCAACTTTACGCCGGTGCCGCGCGAGCATTATCGCATCGGCGTTCCCGACCCCGGTGTCTATCGCGAAATTCTGAACGGCGATTCCGAGCACTGGGGAGGGAGCAACATGGGCAACGGCGGCTACGTGGGTTCGGAGAACGTCTCCTACAACGGCCACTATCACAGCCTTTCCATCACGCTGCCGCCGCTGGCCGTAGTGGTGTTTGAATCGCCGCTACGGTAGTGTTTTTCGCATGAATACGCAATCCATCAGCAGCCCGCCGCTTAGTTAGCAGGCTGGCGAAAAAGGCCGCGCCACCCGTCCGGTGAAACCTGGCCGCTTTCCATTGCGCGTTTATAGCGTTCGATATCTCTCGGAGCGCCCCAGGCGGCGACCACATCGGGTGCATAGGCCTTCGTCCCCAACGAATGAAATGGAGTCGAGGTGTGCTTCGGCAATTTGAGCTGCGTCTGCCGGCAATGCCAGTCGAATGATGAAATGGGACGCGGGTTGCACTTGTAATTACTAAGGTACCTGGAGGAAGATACGCAGCATGGACTGGCCGCACGACGCGCGCTTTGCGATTCGCCTGTTCCGCAAGAGTCCCGCGCCCACCATCCTCGCGATTCTAGCCGCGGCGCTCGGCATCGGTGCCAACACGGCGATATTCAGCGTGATTCGTTCGGTGCTTTTGCGGCCGCTTCCGTATACGCAGCCGGATCGCCTGGTCGCCATTGGGAATTCGAATCGCGGCGCGGGATTTGTACAGGGAAGCTCGACGGGAGATTACCTGGCGTGGCGGGAACAGAATCAGGTGTTCTCAAATATGGCCGCCTTCGCCGAATGGGTGCCGGCCGGCGTAATCGACGGGGAGCTGGAACGGTTGTTCGGCGAGCACGTCAGCGCAAGCTTTTTCGAAACGCTGGGGGTTCGGCCCGCACTGGGCCGCGAGTTCACCGAGCAAGAAGACCAGCTTGGCAGGAACAGCGTGGTGATTCTGAGTGATGGATTCTGGGCCCAGCGATTCGGGCGCGACCCGGCGGTGATCGGCCAGAAGATCCTGCTCGATAATGCACCGTACACCATCGTCGGCGTAATGCCGCGCGGATTCTTGCCCCCCAATATCAATCAGGCCCGCCGGCCGGTCCAGTTTTGGCGTCCGCTCGCCGAGTGGGATCCCGGCAATCGATCCCGTGACATTTGGGTGATCGGGCGGTTGAAACCCGGCGTCACAATTGAGATGGCGCGCGCGCAAATGTTGGATCTGGCGCGCCGTCTCGGCCGCATTTATCCGGAGGATGCCGGTTGGGAGACGGACGTCACTCGTTTGGATATTGCGATCACTGGCTGGTTTGCGCGCCCTTTGTGGATCCTATCGGCCGCCGCCGCTCTTCTTTTGCTGATCGCGTGTGCGAATATCGCGAATCTGTTGCTTGAGCGCGCTACCGTTCGACGGCAGGAGTTCGCAATTCGTGCGGCGCTGGGCGGAGGGCGGGCGCGCCTGTTCCGGCAGGTGCTGGCGGAGGGCGTTCTGCTCAGCGGATGTGGCGGCGCGCTCGCTATCCTGCTGGCGCTTTGGACCGAGCGTGGGCTCACGGTGATGACGAGAGCGTTCGTTCCCGGCGACCCCGCGATTCGGTTGGATCTTCCGGTGTTCGCGTTCGCGGCCTTGATCTCCACGCTGGCGGGCCTGGCGTTTGGCTCCATTCCAGCATTCCAGTCGGCGCGCGTAGCTATCGGCGAAGCACTGAAAAGCGGTTCACGAACCACAAGCGGGCGGGCCGCCCGCGTCCGGAGCGTGATCGTGATGGGCGAGGTGGCTCTGACGTTCGCCCTGCTCACCGGAGCGGCGCTACTGCTAAACAGCTTCCGGCGGATTCAGTCCGTGGACCTGGGCTTCCGGCAGGACCATCTGCTGGTAGGCGATGTCCGTTTGCGGCGCGGCCAGGATGAGAGCCCGGGCAATTTGTCCTTCATGTCCGAACTGCTGGAGAGCGTGCAGCGCTTGCCCGGCGTCCAATCCGCGGCCGTCGCGCAGACGCCGCCTTTATCCGGCGGGGGCCGGGACCAACCCTTCCTGATTGAGGGACGGCCGGCGCTCGGTCCCGGCGAGTTGCAGACCGCGAAGACGAATTTCTGCACGCTGGAATATTTCCGTCTTCTCGAAATGCGGCTCACTCGCGGCCGATTGTTCGACCAGCATGACGGGCCGGATACACCGCGTGTGATCGTCATCAACCAGGCTATGGCGCGCCGGTATTTCCCGAATGAGGACCCCATCGGCAGGCGAATGAAGCTGACGCCGCCGGGATGGCAGACGGTGGTTGGAATCGTCAGCGATATGCGGCCGAGTATCACGGGAGAGCCGGCGCCCGAGGTGTACTTTCCTTACGCGCAGCACCCGCTGCCTCGCATGGCTTTGGTGGTGCGCGCCTACGGTGATCCGGCGGGCCTTTTCCAGGCGATTCGCGGCGAGATGTCACGCATGCATCCCTCCGTGCCGCTGGCGCGCGCGGAGACGATGGATGAGGCCATAGCGCAAATGAAGGCGCCGGATCGATTGATCACGCTGCTGGTGGCTTGTTGCGCGGGGCTGGCTATCGTGCTCGCGGCGGTTGGCATCTACGCCGTGATGTCGTACTCGGTGGCCGAGCGCACGCGTGAGATCGGGGTGAGAATTGCGCTGGGGGCGCGGCCATTTGATGTGGTCGCGCTCATCGTTCGTCAAGGCGGCTTGGTGGCGGGGATTGGACTGCTCGCGGGCTGGGCGCTTTCGATGATGTTCAGTCGCCTGCTGCGGGCGTTTTTGTACGAGGTTGGCCCGCACGATCCAGCAACGCTGGCCGCCGCCGCGGGTTTCCTGGCTGCGGTTGCCATGGTTGCGATCGTTGTGCCGGCGCTGAAGGCCGCCCGGTGCGATCCCGTGGTGGCGATCCGCAGCGAATAACGAGCGAATGCCCGCAGCTTAATTGTCGGTGGGGTCCTCGGCGTGATCGATCACCGTGATCTCGGTGAGCATCCTCTGTTTGTCGAATGTGAATCCGAGCTGTTGCTGAACCGCCGCCACCACGAGTTGTGCATAGATCTCGGGCGAAGCAACCCGCAGGCCGCCGGCGTTTCTCGCGATGCTCATGGGATCGAGCGTGAAATCGAAAGAGCCGGTGATGCCTGTGCCGTCCAGAACCGGCGCGTGCACGATACTCTCCAGAGCTTCGGCCAAGCCGGCCATCGGCATGCCCTGGAAGTTGAGCTCGCCTCGCGGGCCGCGAGAGAATGAGGTCCGTTCCCCTGCTTTCGCTGGCTGCAGCTTGGACGGATTTTGTCCTGGCACCAGGGCGTACGCCGTCCTTTCCTCTTTTTCCGCATGCACCGCCAGCTTAAAACGATTTTTCAGGAGCGCTTGCACCATGGCTGTCATCTCTTCCAGCTTCAATGGGCCCTTGCTGTCGTCGCCCTTGGCCAGGATGTTAAAACGCTCGGAATCCATCCACTCCGGCCCTCCGCGCATTTGGATACGCCGGGTCCGGTAGGCCACGCCGATCACGTCCGCGAGCGTGACGTTCGTCCCGATGAAACGTCCGTCGGGCGAAATCACGAAGGGATTCACGAACACTCTGGGCGCTCCGGAGATGTTCTTTTTGATGGATACAACCTCGAATTGCCTGGGTGCTGGCTGCGGCGCCTGGGCCATGGCCCGCGCCAGCGAAAAAAACGCCGCAAATACTGCGATCTTGCTCACATCTTTAACTATAGTTCGCGGCTCCACTTGAACCCAACACGCTCCCTCTGATATATATGACGTTCGCCTCATGTGGCAACACAACTACACTCCTATCCACGGAAGCTTGCTGCTTTCTTCGCTCGTTGCAGCGTTGCCCATATTCGTTTTGCTGTTTCTGCTGGGCGTGCGGCGGACTCCCGCATGGATTGCGGCAGTTTCCGGACTGGGCACGACGATCCTGGTTTCCTTCTTCTTATATGGAATGCCAGTGGAACGGATCGTGTCCGCGGCTGCCTACGGCGCGGCCTATGGATTGTTTCCCATCGGCTGGATCGTGATCTGGGCGCTGTTCCTTTACCGCCTGACGCTCGACACCGGCAAGTTTGAAGCCATCAAACATTCTCTCCGCAGCCTGACGCGCGACCCGCGGCTCCAGACGCTGCTCATCGCCTTTGCCTTCGGGGCTTTCCTGGAAGGCGCGGCCGGATTTGGAACGCCCGTCGCTGTGGCCGCCGCCATGCTCGCCGGGCTGGGCTTTTCACCGTTCCACGCCGCCGCCATCTGCCTGCTGGCGAACACCGCGCCGGTCGCGTTCGGATCCATCGCCATCCCGATCGTCACGCTGGCCGGCATCACCGGCCTGCCGTTGATGCGGTTGAGCGCGGGCGTGGGACGGATGTGCGCCCCGGTTTCGCTCATCGTTCCGGCTTATCTGGTAGTGGTGATGGGCGGCTGGGGAGCCCTGGCGCGAGTATTTCCCGCGGCGCTGCTGTGCGGCGTCACCTTCGCCGGATTGCAGTTCACCATTTCCAATTTTGTCGGGCCGCAGCTTACCGATCTGATCGCATCGCTCTGCGCGTTGGGCGTTCTTGTTGTGCTGTTCCTGTTCTGGAAGCCGAAGGACAAGGAAAAGTACGAGCTCACGGCAGCTGCCAAGGCCGCGGAGAAATCGGAACATTCCCTGGGCCAGGTGTTTCTAGCCTGGAGCCCCTACCTTCTGCTGGTGATCTGCGTGCTGCTGTGGGGCTGGGCGCCCATGACGAAACCGCTGAATTCGGTGAGCATCCCTATTCCCTGGCCGGGCTTGCACAACCTGATCGCGCGCATTCCGCCGGTGACCCCCAAAGTGTCGCCCTACGCCGCTATTTTCAATCTGAACTGGCTGTCGGCATCGGGAACGTCGTGCATGATCGCCTGCATCCTTTCGTGCTTCGTGCTGCGTGTGCCGCCGCTTCAGGCGCTGAAGATCTTCGCCAGCACCATGCGGCAGCTCACCTTCTCGCTGATTACTCTGGCCTGCGTGCTGGGCCTGGCGTTCCTGATGAATTACTCGGGCGCTACCGGCACGCTTGGCTTGGCGTTCGCGGCCACCGGCGCATCATTTCCATTCTTCAGCGCCATTCTCGGCTGGCTGGGCGTGTTCCTTACCGGCTCCGACACCTCCGCTAACGCGCTTTTCGGCAATCTGCAAGTGGTGACGGCTACCAAGCTCGGATTCAATCAGGTGCTGATGGCATCGGCGAATTCAGCCGGCGGAGTGATGGGCAAGATGATCAGCCTGTCGAGCATCGCTGTGGCCGCCGCAGCCACGAACATGGCGCCGGATGAGGAGGCGAAGCTGTTCCGCTTTACGCTGAAGCACAGCGCGTTTCTGGCGTGCGTGATCGGCCTGATCGCGTTGTTTTATACCTATGTCGCGCCGGGCCTGCAGCCGTAGCCCCAGCGTTCCATCGCCGACGGGAAAGCGATAAGATTCTGTTTATGGGCAGGCGAACCCTATATTATTTCTGCGGCTTCGCTCTGGGCGCTCTTATCGAGTTATCTGTAAAGCTGGCGATTCATCGACCGCACACCTGGGAATCTGCCGGTTTCGGGGCCATGGGCCTTGGGACCTCTTTCGGCGTACTCTTTCTGTACATTGCCGAGCGCAAAAGGAAAATACCATCGGTCGAAGATCTGCATCGCCCCCTGAGGTTATTCCCCCGGGACCGCTGACGCGCAGCGATAGCCTTACCGGCCTGCACCAGTTCTAGCATTTGGCACGTCTAACACCATAGGAGTAATGGTCCTACCCGCGCGTTGAAACGCCGAATAACATTTGTGTTTCAAGGCGTCTTGGTCTACACTTTATAACTACTTGGTTCGCAATGAACTCGTATCTGGTTGGTCCTGGAATCCGCTTTAACGACCACATGTTCTCTGAGCCCGTGCCGCTGAGCAACTGGGCCGCCCCGAAGTTCGCGGGTCTCTTCGTGGTCTTGGCCAGAGATGGCAACTGGGCGCCCAGGCCGTTTCAACCCCTGTGTTTCGGGGAGTTTGGAAATAACTGCCGGGGGCCGATGGCAGTGGATTCCATCCGGTTGCCCGCCAATGCCGAAGCGCTGTTTGTCTCCGTGCTGCCGATGCCGTTCTCCAGCAGCGCGCAGCGTTGCGAAGTGCGCGATCAGCTCCTGTGGGCCTACAATCCGGTTTACCAACGCAGCGCAATGCCGCCCGCGCGGGACGAGTTGGCCCGCAAACTGGATGAACTGGAAAAGAGGCACGAAGAGCAGACCACACAGTTCCGCCTGCTCATGGCGAGCATCAATCGGCTGTTTGAGCCCTTGCCGGTTCCTCCTCGCCGCCCGATCGGTTTCTTGCCGGAGACCGCCGACAGCCCGGCTTAGGCCAAGCGGAAGTTGATGGAAACCCGCGCGTAATATTCGAGTTCGCCGATCTGTTCGGGCGCACCGGCTCCGAAGGCGAAAGGAAGGGCAGCGCGCAGCGCACTGTACATCCCGTTCGACGCCACGATGTCTTCCGAGATCGCGATGGCGTCGCCAATCTGTCTTCCCGACGCCGACGCCAAAACCTCGGCCTTTAGCCGTGCGTCCTTGCTGGCTGCCTCCAGCGCCGCTCTTCTGGCGGCGGGTTCGTCGGTGGCGCGAAGGCGGAAGGCGCCCAGGATGGTTGCACCCGATCGAGCGGCCGCGTCCGCCGCATCTCCCACCCGGCCCGGCTCCTTTACATTGATGCGCAAGATCTTGCTCGCCATGTAGGTGCCAAACTGCGTCTCCGGCTGCGTCGCCTGGCCGGCCGGATAGGAGGGAAATCCCGCATATCCGATCTGAGGCATGCCTCCATACAGCGGCAATTGCTGTGTGATCGGCGCGTACAAATTCTGAACCTTCATGGAAACTGTTTCCAGATCCGCGGGTTGCACTCCCGCCGGAGCGATGGCCTGCGTGATCTGCTGAGTTTTCGATTGATTTTCTCTCAGCGCCTGGGCCGCCGTTGGCGCCGTGCAAGAGACCTCGATCAGAAATTCCGCAGTCTCCGACGCGACGCGCCGGACGGCTTCTCCAATCACGGTTACGCCTTCTGTCTGTTGCTGCACTTGTTGTGCTGGTGTTCGCAATCCATAACCTGGCATCACTTGGGTGTCCTCTCTGGAGACCTTTTCTCCTTCATTTGAGATCCCGGCGCTAGTCTCAGGTTGATTCGCCGGCATCTCGATCAGGGATCGTACCGGCTGATGATCGCCGGTACGCAAGATTCTTACTGTCATATTGCTCCTGAGGTCGACGCCTCAAGTTCGTTACTATCCCCAAGGCGAAGGACCTTGTCCCTGGTACGCCCGCGCGGCCAATTGGGCCAGCAGCGGATGAACTTGCCCATAGCCTTGTCCACCGAAGCCTTGACCGCCGAATTGCACGGGCTGACCTACGTAACTTTGCGGAGCGAGCGGATAGCCGGGCCCAAACGGCGAAGCGCCTTGGCCGTAGCCTAAGCCGCCGATTTGTCCGAGTTGGGAGTACATTGGGTGCTGCTGTCCAAAGGGCTGCTGGCCGAACTGGGGCTGCTGTCCGAACTGCGGCTGTTGTCCGAACTGCGGCTGTTGTCCGAATTGCGGCTGTTGTCCGAATTGCGGCTGTTGTCCGAACTGCGGCTGTTGTCCGAACTGCGGCTGTTGTCCGAACTGCGAGTGCATTGCGCCGCCCATCATTGGATTACCAAGGAGGGGATTACCAAGGAGGGGATTAGTGAGGAGGCTCGCCAGAATCGGATGCAGGGCGGGTTGGGACGCCAGCGCCGCCGCGAGCTGCAAGTGTTGCGGATGGATGAAGCTTTGAAACGGATTGAGGCCGTAATTCTGCTGCCCGCCTTGCGGGATGGCGTTTATGGGAAGCATGGCGCCCGGATTGTTCTGCGACAAGCCGAGAGCCGCTGCAGCGAGTGGATGCATGGGGGACGTCTGTTGAACGTTGTACGGGATACCCATCGGATTCAGCGTTCCGTAATAGGGCGCCGCGTAAGGTGACCCTGCGTAAGGTTGCATGTTCGCATAAGTCTGGAAGGGATCGTTCATCATCGTTGACTCCTTGGGATCGAATGAGTTCTTGCGGAGCGGTGGCCGTCTAGTGTTGGGCGGTCGCTCTTCAAGCGTGGCCAGCGTTCGATTTCGCCAGCCCACGGCCCCGATGTTGCCACAAGGTGGGCGGCAGAGTATGCGCCCGTTGCCGTAGTTGCCGCAAGTGCGGCAAAACCTCTCAAACCATGGCTACGTTGGAACGAGTGTTTAGTTGGTATTTTGTTTTGGCAGCCTTGGGATTCCGCAGCCATTCCCCCAGCTCACCTTCGCGAAACCTCCACTGCCGGCCGATCTTGATCGCTGGAATTTCCTTACACTCCGCCCAAAGGCAAACCGTCCGGGGTGCGATTCCCAGCCATTTGGCGACGGCTGCGGTGGTGAGAAGTGATTCACGACTGGATAACGATCTCTCCATTAGTGCGATTCTCCTGCATCGTATTGTGTCTAGGAAGTGAAAGCAACTCGTCTCACTGGGGGAGGCGGCGCGTGAGCCCAGTCGCCAATACGGTCCGCGAGCCCGCGAATCGGGCTATTCGAAAGTCCAGTTTCCGGGAATCGTGAGCCGGTGTCAAGACGCAATTTCATTGCCCGCATCCAGCACCTTAGCTTGCAATGTAATCCACACAGCATCGAATAAAGCTTGACTCACCGGCCCCGATAACGGGATTCTTGTACAAAGGTTATTCGTGCCGATTACGACGCTTGCACGTCGAAGACCGGGAAGAGTTGTGTGGGTGCTTGTGCTGCTGATCGGGTGCGCGCACTGCGTCAACGCTGGCGGACAAATTCAACGCATCCCCCGCCAAACCGTCTCGAACACGGCGGCGATCACGGGCATCGTCAGCACGCAAGACGGCCTGGGACTGGGCGGCGTCGCGGTTGTGATCGAAAACGCGGCCAGCGGTGCAAAAGTTACAGCGACCACCAACGGTGACGGAACGTTTCGTTTCGTCGACATCCCGCCGGGCCGTTATCAACTCACGGCCACGCGCGATGGCTTTCTTCCGTTCACGCAGGGCGATATCAATCTCGCGGCCGGCGACGTGTTGCCGCTGACGTTCGGAATGTCGGCCGCGCCCACCGGCACTGAAGGCGTGCGCGAAATTCCGCGGCAACCCGATCTCGGTCCCAACACCGCGCCTCCCGAAGAGCCGCCCACTTCGTCCACTTATCGCAACTTGCCCAGCGAGCCTCCACCCGGAGACACCGGCGAGGCCAAGCCGCTGTCTCCAGTGCCCAACGACGAGCAGGTATTCAGCGCGGTTCCGAATCGCTGGGGCTACGATTTTCCCGACTATCATCGTTACCCGAATTTCGAAGTGCCCTACGTGAACGGCCACTGGTACGATCCGTTCAATCAAAATAAGCTGAAGGGCGATTATCCGATCATCGGAAACCAAACCTTTCTCAATCTCACCTTCACCAGCGACACCTTCGCCGATGGCCGCCGTTTGCCGGTTCCGAGCGGTTTAGGATCGGCCAGTCCAGGGGAAGCGCAGTTCTTCGGACGCTTCGGGCAATTCTTCATCGACGAGAACATGGCGTTCTCGTTCGACCTGTTTCATGGCGACACCTCGTTTCGTCCGGCCGACTGGCGCATCCAGATCACGCCCGAGATCAACGTCAATTACCTGGCCGCGCAAGAGAACGGCGTCGTCAATTTCGACGTTCGCAAAGGAACCACGCGGCTGGATTCGCACCTGGGATTGCAGGAAGGCTTCGCCGAAGTGAAGCTCAAGGATCTGAGCGATCAGTACGACTTCGTTTCACTCCGCGTGGGCATTCAATCCTTCACCAGCGATTTTCGCGGCTTCATTTTCTCCGACCAGGAGCCCGGCGTGCGGCTGTTTGGCAACTTCGATTCCAACCGCTATCAATTCAACCTGGCCTATTTCGCGATGCTCGAAAAGGACACCAATAGCGGCTTGAACTCGATGTCCTACCGCCACCAGCAGGTGATGATCGCCAATATTTACCGGCAGGATTTTTTCATCCCCGGCTACACGGTGCAGGCCAGCTTTCATTACGACAAAGACGATCCCTCGTTTCAGTACGACACCGATAATTTTCTGGTGCGGCCGGCGCCGATCGGTTTGGTGGTGCCGCATTCCATTCGCGCTTATTACTACGGCCTGACGGGCGACGGCCACTTCCACAAGATCAACATCACGGATGCTTTCTACCAGGTGCTGGGCCACGATAATTTCAACGAGATCGCCGGACGCTACGTGCATATCAACGCGCAGATGGCGGCCGCGGAAATCTCGCTCGATAAGGACTGGCTGCGCTACCGGCTGTCATTTTTCTACTCGTCGGGCGACAAAGATCCGCGCGACCGCACCGCCACCGGCTTCGACACCATTTTCGACAATCCCAATTTCGCGGGCGGTTTCTTCAGCTTTTGGGATCGCGAAGGAATCGCGCTCACTCCCACCGGCGTGAGCCTGGTGAACGGCAACAGCCTGGTTCCCGATCTGCGCACCAGCAAGAGTGAAGGGCAAGCCAATTTCGTGAATCCGGGGTTGTTCCTTTACAATGCCGGAGTGGACATCGACATCACGCCCAAGCTGCGCGGCTTCGTCAATTTGAATCTGCTGCGCTTCGCGCACACCGATCCGCTGGAGCTGCTGCTGTTCCAGTCCAACATCCATGCCGGTATTGGAGCCGATTCGGGGATCGGCTTTACGTATCGTCCGCCGCTTTCAGAAAACATTTCCATCACCGGCGGCGTGGATGCGCTGGTGCCGTTCCAGGGTCTTCGGGACATCTCCACCAATCGAACTTTGCTCGCGGTGTTCACTAATGTCCGATTCCGATTCTAAAAAATCCATCGCCCTTCGCAGCTTGGCTCTCGGTTTGGGAGCCAGTATCGCTTGCGCCAGCTTGTGCGTGCTTTTGCTCGGCCAGCAACAGACGAGCCAGGAGGGCGGCGGTCGCGTGCGGCTGGGCGACTCGCGGCTGGGCGAGACGCAAGCCGAGGCCGATCGCAATAGCACCGGGTGCGTGGCCTGCCACGGCCAGACCGATTCAGCCACCATGCACACCACTGGAACCGTGCGCCTGGGCTGCGCCGATTGTCATGGCGGGCACCCGGACGTGATGCCTCCGGCGGGCGCACAGAAGGGCTCCGCCGGATACGACGAAGCCAAAAAGAAAGCGCATCCCAAGCCGAGCATCCCTGAGATGTGGCGCAGTTCGGCCAATCCAGTTCGCCCCTACACCGAGTGGCTGAAGGAGACCAAAGAGTACATCCAGTTCGTCAATCCGGGCGACTTGCGCGTGGCCCCGCAAACCTGCGGATCGGCGGGTTGTCATGTCAAGGAAGTGTTCGCGGTGCGCACCAGCATGATGACTACGGGCGCCATGCTGTGGGAAGCGGCGCTGTACAACAACGGCGGATTTCCTTACAAGGACGCGCATTTTGGAGAGAGCTATTCGGCCGACGGCATCGCGCAGCGCTTGAAGACCTATCCGCCGCCGTCGCAGGATCTGACGCATCTGAAGGGCGTGCTGCCGCAGCTGGATCCGCTGGGCCGCTGGGAAGTATCGCAGCCTGGAAATATTTTGCGGGTGTTCGAGCGCGGGGGCGGAGAGCGCTCCGAAATTGGCATTCCTAATCCGGATGAAGACCCCGGCCGTCCGGATGTGAAGCTGAGCGATCGCGGACTTGGCACAGAGCTGCGAACCGATCCGGTGTTTCTGGGATTGCAGAAAACTCGATTGCTTGATCCGATTCTGTCGCTGCCCGGCACCAACGACCATCCGGGCGATTATCGCAACAGCGGTTGCACGGCCTGCCACGTGATTTACGCCAACGATCGTTCGTCCATTCATTCCGGCCCCTACGCGCAATACGGCAACCAGGCGCACAGCTTCCAGATGGATCCAACGATTCCGCGCAATGAATCCGGCCATCCCATCAAACATGAGTTCACGCGCTCCATCCCAACGAGCCAGTGCATCGTGTGCCACATCCATCCCGGCACCAACATGGTGGCGTCGTATCTGGGCTACATCTGGTGGGACAACGAGACCGATGGCGAGCACATGTATCCGAAGGGGCAGCATGATCCATCGGATGAAGAGCGCTTCAAAACGTGGCTCGCGAATCCGGAGAGCGCGGCGGCGCGCGGGTTGTGGAAGGATCTTGCGTTCCTGGAAAAAACCGGCAGTCCGGAGTTCAACCAGCAGCTCAAGCACACGCAATTCGCCGATTTTCACGGCCACGGCTGGATCTTTCGCGCAGTGTACAAGCGCGACCGCAAGGGCAACTTGCTGGATCCGGAAAGCCACGTGGTTCCCGACGATGACAAGCAAAAGTTCCAGAAGGCGGTGCAGCTGCGCGACATTCATCTGGAAAAAGGCATGCACTGCACCGATTGCCATTTCCAGCAGGACAACCATGGCGACGGCAATCTGTACGGCGAGACGCGCAACGCGGTGGAGATCGATTGCGTGGATTGCCACGGCGCCATCTCGCACAAAGCGACGCTGAGAACGTCGGCCGCGGCAGCACCCAAAGGCGGCACCGATCTGGCGCTGCTGCGTACGCCCTGGCGACAGCGGCGGTTCTTCTGGCAAGAAGGAAAGCTGTATCAGCGGTCGATGGTGGATAAAGATCGCGCGCCGTGGGAAGTGGTGCAGGTGGTGGACACCATCACGCCCGGCAATCCGCACTACAACGAAAAGTCGCGGCTGGCGAAAACAATCATGAAAGACGGGACTACGTGGGGCAGCGTGCCGGGTGACGAATCTACGCTCGCGCATTCGAACGAACGCATGACGTGCTACGCCTGCCATTCTTCGTGGACCACCAGCTGCTTCGGTTGCCATCTGCCGATGTCGGCCAATCGCAAGCTGCCCATGCTGCACAACGAGGGGCTGACCACGCGCAACTACACCGCTTATAATTTCGAAGTGCTGCGCGACGACATCTACATGCTGGGCGTGGATGGCACTGTGACCAAGCATCGCATCGCGCCCACGCGCTCCACCTGCGCGGTAGTGGTGAGCTCGCAGAATGCGAATCGCGATTGGCTGTATTACATGCAGCAAACGATTTCGGCGGAAGGTTTCAGCGGGTTCGGATTCAGTTCCTACTATCCGCACACGGTTCGCGCGACCGAAACCAAAATGTGCACTGATTGTCACGTCTCGCGCTCGGGTGACAACAACGCGTGGATGGCGCAGCTATTGATGCAAGGCACTAACCTGGTGAACTTCATGGGCCGCTACGTTTACGTGGCCGAGGGATCGAAAGGCTTCGACGCGGTGCCGGTGGCCGAGCACGACGATCCGCCGGCGGTGTTCGGAAGCGATCTGCAAAAGCTGGTTTATTCGAAGAATTATGCGGAGATCGAGGAGCATCACGGCCAGTTGCACGAAGCCGATCATCACTCGGGAAATGTTTTGGATCTGCAGTTGCGCGGCGAGTATCTGTATGCGGCTTTAGGTAAAGGCGGCTTCCGCATTTACGATGTGGCGAACATCGACAACAAGGATTTTTCCGAAAAAATGACCACTGCGCCGGTGTCGCCCCTGGGCCAGCGTTTTTATGTGAAGACCAAGAACGCCACGGCGGTGGGATCGCCCTCCACGCTGGCCGTCGATCCTTTGCGGACGCGCATTCCAGCCAACGAAGAGCAGCCCATTGCGCTGATGTACGGGTTCCTGTACGTGACCGACGCCGAGGAAGGGCTGGTGGTGGTCGGCGATCCGAATCTGAAGGCCAAGGCGCCCGGCGTTCTCACGCTGCTGGACGGCAATCCGGCGAACAATTTCCTGAAGCGTGCCGTAACATTTAACCCCGATGGTGTTTTGAAGGGCGCGCGCCGCATCACCATCGCGGGAACCTACGCGTATATCTTGTGCGATCGCGGATTGGTGGTGGTGAACATTGCGAATCCGGTGGCGCCCAAAGTGGAATCGATCGTGGGAGCGCCCGATCTTGTCGATCCGCAAGGCGTCGCTGTGCAGTTCCGCTATGCCTTCGTGGTGGATCGGCAGGGATTGAAGGTGCTGGACGCTACGTCGCTGGCGCATCCGCATGTGGTGCAGGGCGCGACAGTCCCGCTCGAAGACGCGCGCAATATTTATGTGGCGCGAACCTACGCGTATGTGGCCGGCGGCAAGCAGGGCATGGTGATCGTGGATGTAGAGCGGCCCGAACAGCCGCGCATCGAGCAGGTGTTCACCGGCGGAGGCGTGATCAACGACACGCGCGACGTGAAGCTCGGCATGACCGCCGCGAGCGCCTTCGCCTACATCGCCGACGGGCAAAACGGCTTCCGCATCGTGCAGTTGTTCGCGCCCAACGAGCAGCCCGAGTATCTGGGCTTCAGCCCCAAGCCGACGCCGAAGCTGATCGCCACCTATCGCACCAGCGGCCCGGCGCTGGCCGTGTCGAAGGGCATCGATCGCGACCGCGCCGTGGATGAAGATGGCAACCAGCTGGCGGTCTTCAACCGTCGCGGCTCGCGCCCCTTCAATCGCCAGGAAGCCGAACGGTTGTATCTGAAGAACGGCCAGCTTTTCACCGTGACGAACGAACCACCTGGTCCGGCGAAATAGCGGTCAATTGCAGCTTCTCGTGGCCGTTGGGCTGCATTTTGACTGAGACTGCCTGCTTCTCAAACGGCTTTCGAAAATCCGGATCCTCCGACGCGCCGTCCGGTACGTCCCGCCACGCGAAGACTTGATACTCGCCCGGCGGCACATCCTTGATTTCGAATTTGCCATCTTCGCCGGTAAAGCCGGACCGATCGAGATCGACGCGTGAAGCGATTAGGTCCACGCGAGCCTGGGCCAACGCCTCGCCGTTCCCGTTTTGCACGACGCCGTCCACGTCGCCGACGTCCGCGCCGAGCACCAGAGTCAAAGGCTCCAGCTTCGACGCGCCGTCGATGCGCGGCGCCGATTTTAGATACACGCCCGGAATCCGGCCGATCTCAACTTCGTAAACTACGGGCGCAACGTTCGTGAGTAGAAACGAACCGTCCGGTTTTACGTTGGCGTCGAAGCTACTCACTTCCGGAATGGGACGCGCCGGATGAAGATGGACGCTCACCTTGCCAAGGCCGCTGAATGCGGCGCCCTCCACGCGCACCGAGCCGGATACTTCGGTGGCTGGCAGGAAAGTCAGCGCGCCCCCGTCGACATCCGCATTCGCGACGTCAACGGACTGCGTGGCGTACGTCGGCTTTCCACCGATCACCCGGACCACGAAAACGTCATATGAGCCAGGCGGCACTTTCTCAAAGAGGATACCAGTAGCCGGATAGCTGGCCTGTTGGCCGGGCGCGAATCCCTGACTATTTAACAGGAAAGCGGAACAACTGCAGTGTCGAAACTCCGTCTGCGCATCCGGAATCTCGAAGCGAAGGGCATGCACGCTCGGCGATTGCAGGCGGATATCCAGGCCTCGCAATTGAGCACCGTCGTGTAATTCTATCGGCGACGCGTGGCTTTCATCGCTGGCGTCTGGATAATAACTTGTCGTTTTTGCGTCCCCCAGATTGGCGATTGAATTCCTATCCGTGGCCATTGCTCTTAAGTAAAATGTTCCCGCGCGGAGTCCGAATAAACGAAAATCGCCATTGTCGCCGGATTCTACCTCTGCGACGGCTCTCAGTCGTTTCCTCCCGGCCGCGTACTCGTAATGCCGCGCGCTCACCTTCGCTCCGCGCACCGGATCGCCATCGGAGTCCAGCACGCGCCCGGTAATTGCGCCGAGTGGCATCAGCCGAATTGCGATAGGTTTGGTTTGCCGGCCTTTTTCAACGGTGATGCCGGGCGCAGGCGCGCCGCTCGCGCCGGCTGCGACGAAGCCATCGCGTTCGGCGAGAACGGCATAGTCGCCCGGAGCGACATCATCGATCGAAAAACGTCCATCGGCACCCGTTTCGTCGGCATAGCTCTGCCCATGCTCTTCATCGCGCGCGCGCAAAATCACGGTGGCTTTCGGCACGGGCGCGCCGTTCAGAGAATTGACAACGCGCCCTTCCACTTGGGCCAGCAGCGCGGCGGCGAAGAGCATGGTGATCATGGCAGTTTGCTCAGCGCGTTCTCGACGTCATCGGCCGTGATGACGGTCAACTGGGCGGCAGCCTTTTCCTGAGGTCCGACGGTAATCGCGACGCTTTTACTTTCGAAAGGCTTCCGGAATTCGGCGGATTGAGCGTCGCCGTCCTGATCGGATTCCCAGGCAAATATTTTGTAGTCGCCCGGCGCCACGTCTTTAAAATGGAAACGTCCAGAGGCGTCCGTAGAAGTTCGCTTAAAGAGATCGGAGCGGCCGGCATATTCTTCCGAGGGCGCGAGCGTGACTTCCACCGCAGCCGCCGGCTCAACGCTTCCAGCCACCTCGCCGCCATCCGCACCCAGTACGATATTTAGGGCTGCGCTCGCCCTTTCGGTGAGGTCGATGGCGCCGTTCTTGATTTCCCTATCGCCGAAGCGGATCGATTTTACATATTTGCCTCTGGGCACGTTGCGGAGTTCTATCTGGTAAACGTCCCTGGGAATATGCGCGATGGTGAACTTGCCGTCGGCCCTTGCTATGCCGGTGCCGTACTCTTCGGTGGCGTGCGGGCCCAGAAGGGCAATCCATAAATCTAAATTGTCAGGCGGTGCACCTTCGAGCGTAACGGTTCCCGAAAGTTCCAGTTCGGCGCCGCGTGCGAGCACCACACGATTGACGTCGGCATCCGTTACAACCACCGTTTGCGGGGGAAAGGAGATATCCGATTTTCCGGGTATACCTTGCGTGTACGTAACGACGTAGGAACCGCTGACCACGCCTCGGATGTCGAACCTCTTATCGGGTTGTAATCCCAATTGAACGTTTGCCGCGAAGTGCGATTCGGGTGTCTCAATCCTCAGATCGTCGATACTGTCGGGCCCGGCGGACTCCCGGATAACGGTTCCGCGAATATGATAGGCGGGCATTTTGCGAAGCCGAAAATCGAGATTACTCACATGAGCGCCAGAACCCACCATAGTCGCCGTCGCTTGACTGGCCTCGCGCGCGTTGGGATAAAAAGTGATCGGATATGCTTGCTGGGGATGCGTCCAACGCGTATGTGGAGGAATGTTTTGAGGCAGCGGCGCCACGACTTTCAGATAATATCGGCCGGGACGTAGATTGATCACCTCAAATTCGCCGAGGTCGTTAGACTCGGAAGAAACCACCAGATTGAAACGCTTGCCCTGGGGGCCGTAAACAGATCGCAGAACCGCGATCTGCGCCCGAGCGATCGGATCGCCGTCATCATCCAAGACGTGGCCGCTCACGACACCCAGCGGCAGAAGTTGAATCGCGACTCCCTCTACGTGTTGGTCCTCCGCTACCTTTATGGGCGAAAAGAAACCGGGTAGCCGGTTGCGGGCGTCCCAGAATCCATCCACTTGGTCCGCACGGATCACGTATACACCAGGCGCTACGTTTTCAAAATGAAAGTGGCCGCTTGTGTCCGTCGTTGCGGTGGGTGGAGTGCCGTCGGACAATTCCACCCCACCGAGCGTAACCCCCGCCTTCTTGATGGGCTCGCCGGTTACGGAGTTTGTGACCGTGCCGTCGATGCTGCCCTGAGCGCAGAGAATTCCGGACCCTAGCGTCAAAGCGGAAACGATCGCCGCAAACTTCATGACGTTCGCCTTCTTTGAAACTACTGTAGCTGTTTGACGGTGTACTTTGCGACTACTGGTTTTTCCTTGCTCCAGTCATGATAAACATGGCATTCAAAGCAGCGGGCCTCGGCGGCGTCCTTGCCGGAGTGATGGCATTGGCGGCAAGTGGCGACGCCGGGAAGCAGGACGTCGGAAGTTTCCGTGCTCTCGTTGGCCTTGGCGTGGCAGGAGGCGCATTCCACCATCTGGTGCGCCTCGTGATCGAACTTGGCGTCGGGCAGCCAGCGCGTGGTGATGGCCGCCTTCGCGACAACCGGCAGCGCGTCGGGGCCTTTCGGATAGCTCAGGCTATGGCACTCCTTGCAGGATTTACGCCACAGCAGAAGCTCGGCGTCGGCCATGCGCTGCTGCACCCATTCGGCGGCGTTGCGCGCCGGCGGCTGCGGCGGACGGCTTGGCAATCGTTTGTCAGGTTCGTCCACTAACGGAATCTCGGCCGGATGCGCGGCGATATAGGCGGTTAATTTTTGATGCACGAAATCGTACACTACTTGCGGCTCTTTGTGCGGGACTGATTCGCTGAAGCGCCGGTCGAACTGCAGCGTGTGGCAGGAGGCGCAGTCCTTCTCATAATCGATAGGCTGCATGTACGATTTATTGGATGGCCCAAAACTCACAGGCATGAGCGCCGCCGCTCCCTGCGTCCGGTGGCAATCGGCGCACTTTAGTTGCACCGGACCGTTGGGCCCGCGCAGATCCATTTTCAAATGCACTTTGTGATTGAACTTGATGGTGCCGGGATCGGTAGCGCCGGGCCGCAGAACCGCGAACTCCGGATGGCTGTTATCGAAGCCGCGAATGTTTGAGGCGAACTTCGACGCTCCGTGCGTGGTCTGCAAATCGGCGTGGCACTGCGTGCAGGCGCGATCGCTGGTGCTGGCCATCCGCAAGGTGCCCTGATGCTCCACGTGGCAGTTGGAACACGCCGGCGAAAAGGTCTGGTCCGCTTTGTGGATGGGCCCGTCGTGACATCCCAGGCACGCTTGGTCGGTGGCGCTTTTCTCAAAGCTCGCCTGCGATGCATGACAGGCGTTGCATTTTTGTCCGAGGATCGCGTGCGCGTGTCCCAGCGGCCCGGCGTTATAGGGCGCCGGACTTCCCGCCACCGCGTGCCAGCCCAGCCATCCCAGGCCCACGATCACAAACCCGCCCGAGAGAATCCGGCGCCAGCGTGGAATGCCGTGCAGCGTCTTGAAATAATCCAGATTGATGCGCTGCGCTAGTTTTTTGGTGGTGCGTGTTCGTCCGGCCATTCTAATTTGTCATCCCTAGTATCTGAGGGCCATCACCGCGTGTACCGCGCCCAATACCAGCAGCGCAATCGAAAGAGGAACGTGCACCAGCAGCCAGCCGTGCAGCCAGCGATAGATTCGAATCTGGCGGCTTAGCTGCTGCTCCTCGACGCAGATGTTTTCCAGGTCGTCCAGCACTCCGTGCACCGGCGGAGCGAGCAACCGGCGCAGAGCTACAAAGGTTTCCGTGGAACGCGCCGGATCGGCCAGTTCGGCGTTGGGAGTTTCCGGGTCCTCCAGATACGGCCGGACTTTGCGCAGATAAACTTCGCGGAATTGCAGACGATCGTCGTGTTCGATCTCAACCAACGTAGCCTGGGCGGCGGCTTCCGGTTCCTCCGCCGTTTCCGGTTCGGGCTTCCGATCGAGCGGGCCGCAGATGGCGACGGCCAGCTGATCGGCCTCTTCACGCAGTTGCGCGCGCACGTGCGGGATCTCTTCGTAGATGGTTTCGAGCGGCACCCGCGAGGTCATGTACGTGGGGATGTAATGTTGGATCGCGGCGCCCAATAAGCCGCTGCCGATCACGATGAAGAACAGGATCATCATCACGAGAGTCAACGGGCCGCGGAACGCGAATCCGGCGTGATAGAGAATCAACAGCAGGCTCAGCAGGCCGAACCACAGGTGCCCGCGCATCCAGGTTTGCCCTCGTCCCAGCCGCCAGGTAGGAACGCGTTTGCGCGCGCCCAGCAATCCTGCGTAGAGCATCATTCCGTAGCCCACGATTCCGAACGTGAGCCCGAGTGCGCTTCCACCGCGCGGCCCGCCCGGCGTTTCGACTGCGTAAAGAATGTAGACGGCTGTCGCGATGATCGCGAGCGCGATAGTCGCAACGGCCCAGGGGCGGTGTGTCCGGTCGATCCGCATCGCTCGTCAGCTCCTCTGAATTACGTCTTCCGTTATTCCAGCGGCGAGCGGCGTGCCCACCCAGCGGAAAAATTCGTTCGGCTCCACGCGATGCGCCGCGTCGTGCGGGCAGGCGTACACGCAGCTGGGCTCGGCCAGATCGGTGCATAAATCGCACGAGGTGGCTTTCTGTTTCACCACCGCCATCTCGCGGCCCGCGTGCACCGGATCGTGCTCGGTGACCGTGAACGGATGCATGTTGATATTGCCGTACGGGCAGTTCTTGGCGCACAGGCCGCACCCGATGCACCAGTTCTCGATGATCACTTCCAGCGAATTGCGCCGCCGGATGGAGCCCACCGGACACCCGACCATGCACAGCGGATCGCGGCAGTGGCGGCAGGAAGTGGCCACCAGGATAATTATCGAAGCGCTGTCCTTCGCGGATCAGACGCGTGACGCCATCGTGCGCGTCGGCGCAGGCGCGCACGCAGGCATCGCAGCGCGTGCAACGTTCCAGGTCCATCACCAGCAGGCTCTGCGCTTCCATCAGACCGCTGCGTGAGAAAAGTATCGAGCGGCGTGCTGGTGGCCGTCGCGATGCGCTGCCGGTTCTGCTCCTGGCGCTCGCGCATCAATGCTTCCAGGCTCTCGCGCACGGCCGGGAACATGTGCACCATCTGCATGGAACTCCTCGGCGTGGATGCGCACCAGCTCCACGTGATCGAGCGCGGTGCAAGTGGCGGTGCGCGTTCCTTCGCCCAGCAATCCGATTTCGCCGAAGTATCCGCCGCGTCCCAGATACGCCAGCACCAGGTCGCCGCCCGGATGCGGCTCCGACACCTTCACGAATCCGAGGCGAACCAGATAAAAACTGTCGGCGATATCGCCCTGGCTGCAAATCACGTCGCCCTTGGTGTAGCGCACCAGCTCCACTTTATTGCGCAGACACGTCGATGAACTCCTGGTTCAGCGACGCGAACATCGGCACGCTGCGCAGATGATCGTCGAGCGCGCGCTGGCGATACTTGGCGTCCAATTGCGCCTTGAGCGTTTTGTTGCGCTGGATGATGTCGAGCACGTTGCGCAGCATCTCGTACATCACGCAATCGGTAGCCGCCCGCACCGTGGCCGAGCGCGGATACAGGCTCATGCAGGTCATCTCGCCGAACAGGTCGCCCGGGCTGCAGCGTGGCCACCGGATGATCGTAGGGCAGATCCACCGGCGCATCGATCGGGATGGTGACGCGGCGTCCTTCTTCGGTGCGGCGTTCCTGCTGCCGTCCGAACAGGCGGCTGGTCAGCCTGCCCAGGAATCCGCGTGCCCTGGCTCGCGGTATTGACGTGCGCCATGGGCGTGGAAATATAAACTTCGGCCTCGCCTTCCACAATGTAAAAAGCGGTGCGAGCCATACTCGCCTTCGCGGCACACGATCTCGCCCTTGCGAAGTGCCGCCGCACCACCGCGTTCTTGTTCAGCTCTAGAAACGTGCCCGAGACTTTCTGGAAATAAGTGAGCTGCTGCAGCTCTTCGACGTCCACCGGTTCGCCCGGCAGAACCGTTTTCACTACACTTTTATTAGTGAGCGCGCCGGTGGGACACGACACCATGCACTCGCCGCACGACACGCAGGAGGAGTTGCCCATGGGCAGATTGGTGTCGAAGGCGATGCCCGCCATGAAGCCCTTGCCGCGGCGGCCTAGCACGTCGTTGTGGCGAATCTCGTCGCAGCCGCGAATGCAGCGGTCGCATAGAATGCAGGCTTCGTGATCGACGGCAATCGCGAGCGATGAATTATCCTGGCCGCGCGGCGAGATGCGGCGCGGGAAACGCGATTGACCGATGCCTTCCAGGCGTGCCAGCGTTTCGAGCTCGCAATCGTTCGATTGACGCTGCCGCGCGCACGGGCTGGGATGATCGGCCATCAGCATCTCCACCAGCGTGCGACGCGCGCGCACCACTTTTTCCGAGTTGGTGGAAACCACCATCTTGTTTTCAGCCGGCCGCACGCAGGACGCCGTCAGTACGCGTCCGCCCACATCCACCACGCACACCCGGCACACTCCCGCGGGCGTTTCGTTCTGCTGATGGCACAGCGTGGGAATCGGAATGCCGTTGGAACGCGCGGCGTCGAACACCGAGGTTCCGTCCGGCACCGAAACCGGCAGGCCGTCGATGGTGAGTTCAATCATCGACGTCATGAACCTCGCGCATCGGGCAGACTCCTTCCGGGCATCGATGGCTGTAAACGTGGGCTTCAATCTCGTCGCGAAAATGCAGCAGCACCGAACTGAGCGGCGAGTGCGCGAACTGTCCCAGGCCGCAGATGGAGGTCAGCTTCAGCGCTTCGGTCAAGTCGTCAATCAACTCCATGTCGGCGGCCGATCCTTTGCCGTGCGTCCAGCCGGTCAGAATATCCACCATCTTTTGCGAGCCCATCCGGCAGGGCACACACTTGCCGCAGGATTCGTTGCGGAAAAACTTCACCGCGTTCAGCGCCATGTCGAGCATGCAGCGGCCTTCGGCGCAGACCACGATGGCGCCCGATCCGAGCATCGAACCGACGGCTGCGAGCGATTTAAAATCCAGCCGCACATCCACCATCGACGCCGGCAAATATCCCGACGACGGACCGGATGGCGCAAAGGCCTTCAGCTGTTTTCCGTCCACGAATTCCGCCGGCGAGATTAAAGATCACTTCCGACATCGGCAGGCCCATCGGAATCTCGAACACACCCGGATTACGCACGTCGCCGCTGATGCCGACGAACTTGAATCCGGCCGCGCCGCCCTGCCCTTGCGCCTTGTACCAATCGACGCCCTTTACCAGAATCTGCGGCACATTGCGCGAACGTCTCTACGTTGTTCAACGCCGTGGGCTTATTACAAACGCCCTGCGCGACGGGAAACGGCGGTTTGTTGCGCGGCTCGGCGCGCTTGCCTTCGATGGCTTCAATCAGCGCGCTCTCTTCGCCGCAAATATATCCGCCGGGACTGACGAACAGTTCCAGATCGAAAGTGAGGCCGGAGCCGAGCACGCTTGCGCCCAGCAGCCCTTCCTCATAGCAGCGCTCGATCTCTTTTTCGAGAATGTGCTCCTGCACTCCGTACTCGTGCCGCATATACAGAATGCCTTTTTGCGCGCCCGTGACCAGGCCCGCGATCATCATGCCTTCGATCACCAGGTTCGGCAGATGCTGCATGATGAAGCGGTCCTTGATGGTGCCGGGCTCGCTCTCATCGGCGTTGCACACCACGTATTTTTCGGCGCCGCGCTCCTTGCGCACGATGTCCCACTTCACGCCGGTCGGAAATCCGGCGCCGCCCATTCCGCTGAGTCCTGCGGCCTTCAACAGCGCGATCACTCCGTCCCAATCGCGCGTCGTGATCAAGCGCCGCACCGCGCCGTAGTGCTCTTCACCCGCGTAAGGATCGGAGGCCAGGTATCCATCCAGCTTCTCGTCGGCCGGCATGTCGGGCAACTCGCTGCCGCCGAGCGCGGTGAGCACCAGGGCTTCTGCCTGCGCGGTGGTGACGCTGCGATAAATATGATCGTTGATGGAAACCGCGGGCGCGCCGTCGCACTGGCCCAGGCACGACACTTCGCCCACTTTCACATCTTTATCGCTCATGCCGCGGAAGCGCTGCTCGAGCGCGCCCTTCAAATCGACTGCGCCGCGCAGATGGCACGACATGTCCGAGCAGACGTTCATCCGCACTTTGGGCGGACGGCTGAGATGAAAGTGCGGAAAGAAATCGGCCACTCCGTGAATGCGATAAAGCGGCGTGTGAGTCCGCTGCGACAACTGCTGCAGTTGCTCGGCCGGCAAGTAGCCGTACTGGGACTGAATGGCTCTGAGGTCGTCAAAAATCAACGCGTGGTCCTCCCGAGTCTCTTTGGCATATGAGGTTACATTATAGCCTCAATACCGGGGATCGCATCTGCTAACCTAGACTGAAGCAACGAACCCAAATGAAAAACGGCCTTTGTTTAGGAATCGTCCTGGGCGTTCTGGCAAGCGCATGTCTTTCCGCGGCCGAAAGCCCCGAGCCCTCGAAATACAATGGACCCGGCTCATGCAGTTCGCCGAGTTGCCATGGCGGCGTGCAAGCGCGCGATCAGACCACGGTGCTGCAGAACGAATACAGCACCTGGGTGGTGCGCGACAAGCACGCGCATGCGTTTGTGAACCTCACTAATCCTGTGGGCGTTCGCATCGCCAAGATCATGGGACTGCCGAGCCCCGACACGGCGCCGCGCTGTCTGGCATGCCATGCGCTGGATGTTCCGGCAGATCAGCGGGCGCGCACTTTCGATCTCACCGATGGCGTGGGCTGCGAAAACTGCCACGGCCCCGCGTCGGCCTGGCTGGGCCCGCACACCACGCGCGGATGGAACTACGCCAAGTCGCTCGAACTCGGCATGTATAACACGCGCGACCTGGTCTCGCGTAGCGAGAAGTGCCTCACCTGTCATCTGGGGACGCCCGAAAAAGACGTGGATCATGAGCTGATCGCCGCCGGCCATCCGGATCTGTACTTCGAGCTGGATTCGTTCATGTCGGTGATGCCGCCGCACTGGAAAGAAGTGGACACCGATCCGTGGTTCGCGGTAAAGGCGATGGCTGTGGGACAGGCCGTGCAACTGAGAGAGCAGCTGAAGCGCGTGGCGCGCGAATCGCAAAACGGAATCTGGCCCGAATACTCGGAGCTGGATTGTTTCGCTTGTCATCACAACCTGGTCGCGGCGAAAGACAGCTGGCGTCAGGAGCGTGGCTACGCCGGACGCCGTCCGGGCAATCCTCCGTTTAACCTTTCGCGCTACGTGGTGTTGAACCATGTGATCCAGGATGCCGATCCCGGCGCCACGCAGGAACTCAAAGCGGGAGTCGACAAGGTGTACGCGGGCGTCACGGCGCTCAATGCCAACCGGCAGCAGGTGGCGTCGGAAGCTACCGCAACGTCCGAACTGGCAGCGCGGCTGGCCACTCGCATGAATGCCATGATGTTCGATCCGATGCAGACCATGCGTTTGCTCAAGAGCATCAGTGGCGACGACGGCATCGCCGAGCAGGGCGAGCGCTCCGCCGAACAGGCCACCATGGCGCTCGATTCGCTGTTCGTCGCCTACACCAAGAACGATAAGCTGGCCAACCAGGAACAGATTCGCGGCGCAATCAATGGACTGTTCCGCCAGTTGGACGATCCATCGTTGTATAACGGCTTGAAGTTTGCGGCCGCGATGAAGAACCTGAATTCCTTGATCCAGTAGGGACGACGATGCTGTTCCCGCGAACCATCTCTCTGTTTGCCCTGGCAGCCCCGATCGTTTTTTCTCAGCCCGCGCATCCGGCTGCTCATCGCCAGTTGCATCCGCTGCCCGATCCTGTGGTCCTCACCTCCACCGACGTGGCGGCGGTGGTGGAAGCGGCGGCATCGTCTGTGAACTCGGACGCCATGGTGATCGCGGTCACCGACCGGCAGGGCGACATTCTCGCGATCTATGTGAAACCAGCGGCGCCCGCCACGTCGACGGCGAATTTTTCGGTGCAGGCCGATACCAAGGAAGTGGCCGTGGCGCTGGCCCGCACCGCGAGTTTTTTCAGCAACGATCAAGCGCCGCTGTCTTCGCGCACCGTGCGCTTCATCAGCGGCATCCATTTTCCGCCGGGCATCGATTACACCAGCAACGCGCCGCTGTACGGCATCGAGAACACCAACCGGGGCTGCCCGTTCAATGCCCAGTACCTGCCGGGCCAGGATTTTCCGCCCGCGCGATCCATCGACGGATTGCAACCCGGGCTCGGCATCCTCACCGGCAAAGCGAACCTGTACGACAGCGTTCCCAGCGCCGTGAATCCAGGGGGCGTGCCGTTGTTCAAGCAAGGCGTGATGGTGGGGGGCGTGGGCGTGGCGGGCGTGCCGCCGGATGTGGCCGAGTTCGCCGCTTTTTCAGGCGCCGGAGGAGCGGGCTTCGGAGCCGATCCCGCGCCGCCGGGCGTGGTGATCATCAACGGCCTCGCGCTGCCTTACGTAGATCAGACCAGCCGTCCCGCCGGATACAGCGCAGGCTCGGCCGACGGCACTTACGCGATGGGTCCGCTGGGCAGTCCGAAGCCCGATCCAACCGGCTATCTGGTGGGGCCAGGCCCGGGACCGGTGGGCGGACTGACGCTCGATGACGTGCAGGGCATCATCAGCGCAGCCGTGAACGAGGCCAATCTGACGCGCGCGGTGATTCGATTGCCGATCGGTTCGCGCGCCCGGATGGTGATGGCGGTGTCGGATCTGGATGGCACGGTCATCGCGCTCTATCGCATGGTGGACGCGACGGTGTTCAGCATCGACGTAGCGGTGGGCAAATCGCGCAACGTGATTTTCTTCAGCGGACCGAATCGCCTGGCGAGCGACTTGCCGGGCGTTCCGATGGGCACTGCTGTGACTAACCGGACCCTCGGCTTCGGCGGCCAGCCCATTTATCCGCCCGGCATTGATGGCACGGCGCCCGGTCCGTTTTTTCCGCTGTATGAATACGACACGCTGAATCCGTGCACGCAGGGCTCGCAGGCGACGAATCCGAATCAAAACGGCATCGTGTTTTTTCCCGGCTCGCTGCCGCTGTATAAAAACGGCGTGCTGGTGGGCGGCCTGGGCGTCAGCGGCGACGGCGTCGATCAGGACGATTTCGTAACCGCCGCCGGCGGAGCGGCCTTTGAAGCCCCCGCCAGCATCCACGCCGATCAGATCATCGATCAGGGCGTCCGGCTGCCTTATCTCAAGTTCCCGCAGAATCCGACGTATTGACGGCTTCAGCGCGCTTCTTGGCCAACGCGCGGAAGATCTCGCCGAACGCGGGCACGCTGTGCCGCAGCTTGTCGAAATCGCCTTTGGGAATAATCAGCACGTTGGTCGCGGTTCGGGCGCGAATGGTGGCGTTGCGGCTCTTATCGGACAGCAGCGCCATTTCGCCGAAATAATCGCCGCCCTTGAGCGTCGCCAGCAGTTTTTCAGAACCGTCATGGTCCTGCAAAACATCGCACTCGCCTTCTTCGATCACGTAGACGCTGTCACCCAGATCCCCCTGCTGGAACACCACGTCGCCGGCCTCGAAGTGCTGGTTCTGAATCCCCGATTGCGCATCCAGCTTGGTCTGCGCCAGGTCGGGCGGGAACAGCAGATGCAGCATCCAATCGGTGGAGATGCGCGCTTTACGATTGAGGCCCGGCATCTTCGCCAGATAAATGCAGCGCCACAGCACCCAGGCGATCAAGCCGGACAGCTTCACGCCCAGGATCTGCGCCACCGCCGCGCCATGACCAAGCGATCCCAGGGTTCCCAAGCCTTCGAAAGCGAATTGCGCGTGTTGGCCGCCGCGTATGGCAGCGGCGATATTGGTGGCGGCCGTGGTGGCTTCCCGAATGGCGTGCTGCGCGGTGGGCGGCGCTTCCTTGCCGGAAACGGTTTTCACCGAAGTGCAGTCGCCCAGCGCCCACACTTGACCTTCGTAATCCTTCAATTCGAGCCCGGTGTTGGTGAGCAGCTTGCCCTTGTCCTTTGGACAATTCAACTTCTGGATCACCGGCGGCAGCGTGGAAGGCACGGTACACACGATGGTCTTGCAAGGGATCTCAGTGCCGGATTTCAGAATGGCTTTTTCCGACGTCGCGGCCACCAGCCGGTCTTCGAGAATCATTTCAACGCCGCGCTTGCGCAGCGTCTTCTGCGCGAACAGCGCGAGCGGCTCGGCCATCTCCTGCAGAATGCGATTGCGCGAGTGAACCAGGACGCAGCGATGGGGTTCGTTCCGCAAGCGCAAGTAATTCCCCTTCACGGCGCCTACGAAGTCGTTCATTTCCGCGATCACCTCGACGCCCGAGAATCCGCCGCCGCCCACCACGAAGGTCAGCAGCTTGCGCCGCAACTCTGGATCCTCTTCCACGTCGGCTTCTTCGAGCGTGCGAATCAAGTGATTACGCAGCACCATCGCGTCGGCCAACGTCTTGAACGGCATCCCGTTTTCGAGCATTCCCGGCATGCCGTAGAAGTTTGTCACGTTGCCGAGCGCGATCACCAGATAGTCGTAATGCAGCTTGAGCTGGCGCGGGCGAAAACCGGGACTGGCGGTCACTACCTTATTGACGAGATCAATATCTTCGACTTCCCGCGTCACCAGATTCGTTCGACGGCAAAGTTGGCGGATCGGCGAAACCACGTTGGCCAAGCCGATGGAGCCGGAGATTACTTCCGACAGCATGGGCTGATACACCCAATAGTTCTCGCGATTCACCAAAGTGATGGTGGCTTCCTCAGGCCGCAGGAGCTTCTCCAGATACCGGGCCGTGTAGACGCCGGCGAATCCGCCGCCCAGGATAACGATTTGCTTCGGCGCTGCGCTCATCTTCGTTCAAGGTACAACCTCTCAAGATTAACCGAAGTGTTCGGCCAAAAGTGTGTTGATGCGGCCGGCGTGCTGGATGGCGGCGGCGTGGGAGGCATCGGGGATCTCGACGAAGCGCGCTCCGGGGATGGCTGCCGCCATTTCACGGCCCACTTGCGGCGGTGCGATCACATCGTGCTGGGCATTTACCACCAGTGTGCGCAGACCGGCCAGTTCGTGCAGCCGAGGTCTTGCGTCGGAACGAATGATGGCCCAGAGCTGTCGGATGGCGGTGAACGGCCAATCGGCCAGATCGTGACCGAAGGGCGGCGCGAGCTCGGAAGCCATTTTCTCCAGGTCCGAGCCCGCCAAGGCCGACGGCGGCAGCATGATTTTCAGAAACGCTTTCCTGCGACTGGGGCGCGTTCCTATGAATGCTTGAAGCCAGGCGCCGAGCGTCGCCGGAGACAAGCGCAGGGTGTCGCGACCGCGCGGGAATGAAAACAGCAGCGACAGGCTGCGAATGCGCTCGCAGGCTGACAGCGCGACGTGGAGCGCGATGAGCCCGCCCATCGAGTGGCCAACCAGGTGCGCCGATGCCCAGCCCTGAGCGTCCATCAAAGCCAGGGTGTCCTGCGCCATTTGGTCCATGGTCAGGCGCGTTCCAAGCGGCTGGCTGCGGCCCAAGCCGCGATTGTCGAAGGAGAGGCATTCATACCGGGCCGCAAGCGCATCCACCTGCGGCGCCCAGGCACTGCCATGCACGCCCACGCCCTGAATGAAAATAGCGGGCGGACCGCTGCCTTGAATCTCGTAAGCGATCTGGCAGCCTTGGTGCAGGCATGCGCCGCGTCGAATGGTGCTGTCGCGTGGCATCTCGCGCCCTTAGAAATAATATAAGATTTCAGAATAAGCGCTGTTCCGGAGCCCTTATGCGCATTCAATGGCTCTGCTCATCCAGTTTGTTGACGACGCTGCTTCCACGCGCGAGGTTCCGCTGGATTTTCTCGAGGCTGTGTTTCGCCCCATCGAGGCGGAGGGTCTGCACTTCAGCGCGCGAGTGAAGACGCCTCCGGGGACCACGGGATTCAGCGTGGGATTCCGCGACGTGCCGTCCGAACTGGTGGGAACCTTGCACGTGCCACTGTAGAAAGTCCTCTGTAGTTCTTCCCCCAATACCGCCGATCATCTTGGGCGTGGAGACGAATCACGGCCTGGAAACCGCTGCGGATCTGCAACGGGATCTTTCTGCTGCCAACCACTTCACCGACGCCGAACTGTCGATCAATCGCGAGGGCCGGATCGCGGGAACCCAAGTTTCGCGCTTGCTCGCGCGGGCGCTGCAACCGTTGACGAGCGCATCGAGCGTGTTGCTGGGATCGCTACTGCTTCTGGCAGTCACCTACCATTTTCTGCGCCTCTCGCACGCACTTGGTCCAACAAGGCTGTTAGCTTCCATGCCGGGAAGCTTCTTGGCATTGCAAGCGGTGAAAGTGTCCGGCTTCGCATTTTTTGTAGCCCTGTTGATTACGGTCGGCGCCCTGATAGCGTTGATGGGCAAGTTCTTCAAGTCGGTTGGCATGCTCTTCGGACTGGCTTTGGACCTGGCCGCCGGCCGGGCTCATTGCATCGAAGGCCGCACCAGCACGAGCTGGGCCAGCGAAGGCGGCCAAGGCATGAAGGCCCTTCTGCACAAGGATCGCTACTGGTATATCGTCCGGGATCAATACTTGGCGGTATCGGCGGAGGGCTACCAAGCGCTGCGGCCCTATTCGGGCTCGGACTGCAAAGTTTATATGACTCCCCGGAGTAAATTGTTGCTGTCGCTGGAGCCCATTAGAATGAGGCAGACAGCTTCTCTGGACCTCGGCGCTACCCCCAACTAATAGAATATCCGAGGCTTTTGGTCGCAGTTACCTATCTACTTGAAACAATTCCACTTGACGGTTGTCTACGGATTGGTATAATGATGTAGGACTGTTCCGGTCGTAGATCAAGGTTGTCGATGCTTAAGCTGACCAAAAAAGCGGATTACGGGCTCATCGCTTTGAAGCACCTGGCGGTGAACGCGCCCGCGAGTTCCAGCGCCAAAGAGATCGCCGAGGCTTACGGGATACCGGCGGCGCTGCTGTCGAAAATCCTGCAGAAGCTGGTGAAGAACGGGTTCCTGCAATCCGAGCACGGGACCAACGGCGGCTACAAACTGGCTCGCGACCCGCGCGAGATCACCGCCTATGAAGTGATCCGGACGATCGACGGCCCGGTTTTCCTGACCGCTTGTTTTACCGAGCACGGCTATTGCTGCCACACCGACAAGTGCACGGTGCGCGATCCTCTGCAGAAGGTTCACGAAGGAATCCTGCGGCTTTTGGCGAGCATCAGCATCTCAGATATGTCCGCGGATTCGTCCAAAACAGAATCTAAAGCGGAAGACAATTTGGCGAAGTCTGGCGACCGTTTGTATGACTTGGCGATCCCGCCGGCGACGATGTGATGAAGGACAAGATATGAAACTGCCAATCTACATGGACTATCACGCGACCACCCCGATGGATCCTCGCGTGTTTGAGGCGATGAAGCCGTATTTCCTCGAGGTTTTCGGCAACGCCGCCAGCCGCAACCACAGCTTCGGCTGGGAAGCCGAGGAGGCGGTGGAGAAGTCGCGCAAGCAGATCGCGAGCTTGATCGGCGCAACCGCCAAGGAGATCGTCTTCACCAGCGGCGCCACCGAATCGAACAATCTGGCGCTCAAGGGCGTCGCCGAGATGTACGCCGAGAAGGGCAACCACATCATCACGGCGGCCACCGAGCACAAGGCGATCCTGGACACCTGCAAGCGCCTCGAAAAGCATGGTGTACGCGTGACGTATCTGCCGGTGCAGACCAACGGCCTGGTCGATCTGGAGCAGTTGCAGGCGGCGATCACCGACAAAACGATCCTGATCAGCATCATGTACGCCAACAACGAAATCGGCGTGATGCAGCCGATCGCGGAGATCGGCAAGATCGCCAAAGCGAAAGGCGTGCTGTTCCACACCGACGCGACGCAGGCGGTCGGCAAGGTTCCGGTCAACGTGATCAAGGACAACATCGACCTGATGTCGCTCAGCGGTCACAAGATGTACGGGCCGAAGGGCGTGGGCGCGCTGTATGTTCGCCGCAAGGGCCCGCGCGTGCAGCTCACCGCTCAGATGGATGGCGGCGGCCACGAGCGCGGCATGCGTTCGGGCACGCTGAACGTTCCGGGGATCGTCGGATTGGGCGAGGCCTGCGCGCTCTGCCAGGCCGAGATGCCGGAAGAATCCAAGCGGATGGCGTTATCTGCGCGACAAGCTGCGCGACAAGCTGCAATCGGAGCTGGACGAAATGTACATCAACGGCACGATGGAGCATCGCCTGCCGAACAACCTGAACATCAGCTTCGCTTATGTGGAAGGCGAGTCGCTGCTGATGGGCATCAACGATATCGCGGTTTCGAGCGGCTCGGCCTGCACCTCGGCCACGCTCGAACCGAGCTATGTGCTGAAGGCGCTGGGCGCCGGCGACGACTTGGCGCACTCTTCCATTCGCTTCGGCATGGGCCGCTTCAACACCGAAGAGGAAGTGGACTACGTCGCCGACAAGGTGATCGACGTGGTGAAGAAGCTCCGCGAGCTTTCGCCGCTGTATGAGATGGCGAAAGAAGGAATCGATCTGATCGAAGGTCCAGTGGGCCGCGCACTAAGAGTAACGAGCCGATCGTAACGGAAGTAAAGAGAGAGGACACCAAATGGCATATTCCGACAAAGTACTCGATCACTACAACAATCCCCGCAACGTCGGCTCGCTGGACAAGAGCGATCCCAACGTCGGCACCGGCATGGTGGGCGCGCCCGAATGCGGCGACGTGATGAAGCTGCAGGTGAAGGTGAATCCCGAAACCGGCATCATCGAAGACGCCAAGTTCAAGACCTTCGGCTGCGGCAGCGCGATCGCCAGTTCGTCGCTCGCGACCGAATGGCTGCGCGGCAAGACCGTCGACGAAGCGCTGGCCATCAAGAACACCGACATCGTCAACGAGCTGAGCCTGCCGCCGGTGAAGATTCACTGCTCGGTGCTGGCCGAGGACGCCATCAAGGCCGCCATCGGCGATTACAAGAAGAAGTCCGGCTCGAGGGCCGAAGCCGTCGGCTCGAGCGTTGCATCTAAATAGGTGATGGTTACCGTAACACCGAAGGCCGTTGCGAAGATCCGCGAGCAGTTCGCCAAGCATGGCGTCCAGGGAGGATTGCGCCTGGGCGTGCTGGGCGGCGGCTGCTCCGGGCTTGAGCTATCAGTTCAAGTTCGACGTCAAGCCGCGGCCCACCGACAAGGTCTACGAATTCGAAGACGTGAAGGTTTTCGTCGATCCCAAGAGCATGGTCTATCTGAACGGCATGACGCTGGATTGGAAGGACTCGCTGATCCATTCCGGCTTCGAGTTCGACAATCCGAACGCGAAGAAGAGCTGCGGCTGCGGAACGTCGTTCTCGGCGTGAAGGATTACTACGAGCTTTTCGGCATTCCTCGCAGCTTGAATCTCTCGCTCGACGAGCTGCAGCAGCGCTTTTACGCGCTAAGCCGTGAACTGCATCCAGATCGGTTTATGCGGAAGCCGGAAAGCGAGCGGCAGCGTGCTCTCGACATGTCTTCGGCGCTCAACGACGCTTACCGAACGCTGAAAGATCCAATCAAGCGGGCCCAATATTTGCTGACCCTGGAAGGTTTCGACATCGGCGAGCAGCGTTCGAAAGACGTGCCGCCGGAGCTGCTGGAAGAGGTTTTCGACCTGAACATGGCGCTGGAGGAGATGCGGGGGGGCGACGATTCCGCGCGTCCACAACTTGAGCAAGCCGAAAAGAGTTTTAGCGCCATGCGGGAGGCTTCCGATCAAGAGCTGGCGGCGCTGTCCGAGAAATACGACTCCTCGCCGATCGCGAGATGTTCTTGGTCAAATCCGCGACTGTTTTGAACCGCCGCAAATACATCCAAAACCTAGTGTCCGAAGTCCAAAAGACGCTGGAAACCAGCCACCAGGAACCAGCCACCAGCCACTAACCCCATGGAAATCGACTTTACCAGCACCGGCCACATCGTCGGCATCGACCTCGGCACCACCAACAGCCTGGTAGCCTTCATGGACCTTACCGGGCCTCGCATCATTCCGGGCGCCGACGGCGACAAGCTGGTGCCGAGCGTAGTTTCCATTGCGCCCAGCGGTGAAGCGGTGGTTGGCAATCCCGCCCGCGAACTGCTAATCACCCAGCCGGAGCGCACGGTTTATTCGGTGAAGCGCCTGATGGGCCGCGGCCTCGCCGACGTCCAGGAGGAGTTGAAGCTATTTCCATTTCGATGGCTTCCGGCAGCGAATCGGTGATTCAGCTGCGGCTTGGCGATCGAACCTATACGCCGCCCGAAATTTCGGCCATGGTCCTGCGCCAGTTGAAAAAGAACGCGGAAGCAGTATTTCGGCGTCGCCGGTGGACAAAGCCGTGATCACGGTGCCCGCCTACTTCAACGACGCGCAGCGCCAGGCCACCAAGGACGCCGGACGCATCGCGGGTCTGGAAGTTCTGCGGCTGGTGAATGAGCCGACGGCGGCATCGCTCGCCTACGGGCTCGACAAGCGCGAGAACGGCATCGTCGCCGTTTACGATCTGGGCGGCGGCACTTTCGATATCTCGATTCTAAAGCTGCACGACGGCATTTTCGAAGTGCTCGCCACCAACGGCGACACGCACCTGGGCGGCGACGACATCGACAATCTGCTGCTGCGCATCGCGCTCGAAGACGTCGCGACCGAATGGGGCGAGGATTTGTCGCGCGATAACGAAGGCGTCCAGCGGCTGCGGCGCGCGGTGATCGAAGCCAAGGAGCGGCTCTCATTCGTTCCGGTGGCGGCCATCGAACTCGATTATCACGGCAAGAAATATCAGCGCGAGATCAATCGCGAATTGTTCGACAAGCTGATCACGCCGATCGTCGAACGCACGCTCGGGCCCTGCCGGGATTGCATCAAAGATGCGGGCGTGACGGTGGATCAAATCGACGAAGTGGTGATGGTGGGCGGATCGACGCGCATTCCGCTGGTGCGCTCGGCGGTGGAAAACCTGTTTCGCTCCAAGCCGCACACCGAGCTGAATCCGGACGAAGTGGTCGCGCTCGGCGCCGCCGTCCAGGCTGCGATTCTGTCGGGTGCCGTCGAAAACAAGCTGCTGCTCGACGTAACGCCGCTTTCGCTCGGCATCGAAACCATGGGCGGCGTCGTTTCGAAGCTGATCCATCGCAATTCGACCATCCCCGCCAGCGCGAACGAAAACTTCACTACCGGCGTCGACGGGCAGACCAATGTCCTGATCCACGTGGTGCAAGGCGAGCGCGAGCTGGTGAAGGACAATCGCAGTCTGGCGCGTTTCGATCTGAAGGGTATCGATCCTATGCCCGCCGGACTGGCGCGCATCGAAGTGCGATTCCTGATCGATGCCAACGGCATCCTGAGCGTTACGGCTCGCGACCAGCGCACCGGCAGGGAACACAGCGTCGAGGTGAAGCCATCCTACGGTTTGACGGACGAGCAAGTGGAGAAGATGATCCAGGAATCGTTCGAACAGGCCGAGCAGGATTTCGCCGCCCGCCAGGTTCGTGAGCAGCGCGTGGAGGCGGACGCGATTCTGGCCGCGGTGGAGAAGGCTCGGCGGCATGACGCCTATTTCGAGCTCACCGACCAGGAGCGCGCGGCCATCGATAAATCCATTAACGAACTGCTGCTGGTGTACAACGCGGACGATCATCACCTGATCGCGGCCAAAATCGAGGAAGTGAATCAAGCTACCATGAAGCTGGCCGAAAATATGATGAACACCGCCGTGCGTGGGGCGCTCAAGGGGACGAAAATATAATGCCGGGACTCACCTGGGACCACACCGAAAACATCGCGCTGGCGCTGCACGACAAATTCCCCGACCTGGACCCCACCCACATCCGCTATACCGACCTGCACCAATGGATCACCGAGCTGTCCGATTTCAAGGACGATCCCAAGGCTTCGACGGAAGGGAAGCTGGAAGCGATCCAGATGGCGTGGCTAGAAGAATACCAGGACAGCCAGGAATAACCTGATCCAAAGTAAAGTGGCTCGAATCGTGTATCATAGTCGAACCTGTGCGAAGATTGTGCACAGATCGGCGCAAAAACTGCCGATGGGAATGTTTTGATGCTTCTCCGGTTCAAATTTTCGAACTTCCGGTCGTTTAGGGGCGAGCAGGAGCTCTCTCTGGTTGCTGGGCCTCTCAGTGATCACTCGGAGGGTATCTTTGAGACGCTTGGCTCTAGAGAAGGGTTCTGCCGGTTGCAGCCGTATATGGGGCAAACGCTTCCGGAAAGACGACGGTTTTGAGAGCCCTTCAGTTCATGGACCGCGCGATCCATGACTCCCATAGGCTATGGGAGCCGGAGCAGCCCATCCCTTTGGAACCATTCGCGGGAGGGGGTGACCGTCCGACGCAGTTCGTCGCCGACTTTATTCACGAGGACATTCGTCACCAGTATGGGTTTGCCATGAATTCGGCGGCCGTGTTGAAGGAATGGCTGTATGTGTATCCCAAGGGGAAGAAACAAACATGGTTTAACCGCACGGCAGGGGATTCGATTTCATTCGGTGAAAAGCTGGCCGGGGAGAACCGGATGATTGAGCAGTTGACGCGAAGCAACAGTCTATTTCTGTCAGCAGCGGCTCAGAACAACCATGAAATGCTGCTCCCCGTCTCAACTGGTTCTGGAACAGCCTCACGTTCGTGGTCGGGCCTCGTACCGACGAGAGTAGGTTCACCGTCGCAATGTGTGACGACAGTGAGACTCGGGCGCTCATAACGCGTCTTTTGTGCATCGCCGACCTGGGAATCGCGGATCTAAGCGTCGAAGTCGAGAATATGCCGGAAGAGCTTAGGGAGAAATTCAAAAAGGCGTCAGAGGTACTCCGGTCGATCTTTGAGCTGGACGCAGACCGGCCGTTTCCTGAACATCCAACCCGCACAGCCGTTAAGCTGCTTCACCGAATAGACGGAAGACTGCTGCCTTTTGACCTCGAACAGGAATCGGCTGGAACCGTTGCATACCTTGCTCTACTTGGTCCACTTGTAAATGCGCTTAGGGAAGGGGGTGTGATCTGCGTCGACGAACTCGATTCCAGCCTGCATCCCCTGATCGCCATCGAGATTATGCGGCTATTCGAAAACCGCCCCCAAAACCCTAAGGGTGGCCAACTGATCTTCAACACGCACGACACCAATCTGCTAAATACCGGAATACTCAGGCGCGATCAAATCTGGTTCACCGAAAAGGACGCCAAAGGGGAGAGTCACCTTTATCCGCTTACCGATTTCAAGCCGCGCCGGCAGGAGAACCTCGAAAGCGGCTACCTGCAAGGACGGTACGGCGCCATTCCGTTTATCCATTCGGACGAGTTCGTGACCAGTTTGTCTGACCGCGATGGCGAAGCGAAGGGATAGTCTACGGCGCCGGAGCCCCTTTAGAGAAGTAAAGCGGCGGATCTTGATAGTTTGCGAAGGCGAAGTAACCGAGCCAAATTACTTCAACGACCTTCGAATCCGAACTAGAAGCCTTGTCAAGTTGCAGATTGAGCCACGCGGTAATCCTAAGACGCTGGTTGAACGTGCTGTTGGTCTAAAAAAGGCCGCAGATAGGGCTGCCAGACGTGGCAAAGATGACAACCTGAAGTACGACTCCTTGGTGCGTATTCGATGTTGACGAACATCCGCTGCTGGCCGAAGCCCAGCAACAAGCTCGCGATAATGGAGTAAACGTCGCGGTTTCGAACCCCTGCTTCGAGCTTTGGGCGCTTCTGCATTTTCAGGATCAGCGCGCATACATAGAAGGACAGGATGTTCAACGACTGTGTCGGCAGTACATGCCAGGATACGAAAAGAAGTTGTCCGTTGAGACGCTGATGCCAACGTATGGTGAAGCTGCCCACCGAGCAGAGGAGTTCGAACAATGGCATCGCACTCGCGGGACCGATGGCCACAACCCTTCGACGGGCGTTCATCGGCTCACCGACGAAATCATTAGGGAAGGCCAGCCGACACCTCAGTAACTACAGTCCCCACTGGATTGTTATCGAACCAGCCTGCCGCGAAGATGGAGCAGGAGGTAATTCATGGTTCCCAAACAAATCCTGATCGCCAGTTGTTGTTCCATGTTTCTTATCATCCCGGCGTGGGCGCAAGCCACGAAACTCAGTCCCGCGGACAAGGCGTTTCTCAAAATGGCTGCGGTTGCGGATATGACTCAGGCTCACTTAGGCCAAATGGCCGAGTCCAAGGCTGCTCAATCGAGCATCCAGAGTTTTGCCCAAACGCTGGCGAAGGATCACACGAAAGCCTACCAAGAGCTGGCGGTATTGGACAGCAAGCTGGGACAATCCATTCCAAAGGGCATCAACGTGCGCCGCGATAAGGCGGTGGAAAGCTTGGTGGCTCTCAAAGGCAAGCGCTTCGATGGCCAGTTCCTGCGGGCTGAAGTTCAGGATCATGAACGCGTGCTGGCCGCCTTCAAACGCGAAGCACAGCACGGTCACGATCAGAACGTCAAAGCGTTTGCGAACCAGGAGCTCCCCGTCGTGGAGGAACACCTCCGCGAGGCCGAGAAACTCCTGAAGCATCCCGCCTGAGCGGGATCGCTACTGACTCACCTGGATAGTTCGCGCGATGTCGCCCCGGCTTTCTGGAACAAAGTGGACCGACACCATTTCGTTCGGAGCCAATTGCGAAAGCTGTTCACGATTGGCGCCGGCGTCGATCCGAGTGGATGGCGCCACCTTGATGTCGAAAGGCACACCCGAAGAGTCGCGAACTACCACCAGGTTCATTTTCGGATCCACCATGCTGATGGTGCCCTTTAAGTTCTGAGCCGCCCAGCGCTGCACCGCTTGATGCTCGGTGCCGGAGTTTGCGTTGGCATTTGTAGTCTTCTTCGCGGCCCACAGCGCGGGAGCGCACAAAAGTACCGAAAGTCCAATCACTGTCCACATGCGACGCATGACTTTACGTCCTCCTGAGCTTAGCGTAGATCCGAATTCCGCAGCGAACTATCCAGTTGAAACACTAGTTCTTGCGCGTAACCAAGTGACGCCGGCGACGGCCCCGCTTGTGCTAGACTAAAAAAGTCGCAGTCTAACCCAGGAAAATCTCAATGCCGAAGTTGAAGACACATAAGGGTGCGTCCAAACGGTTCAAGAAGACCGGTACGGGCAAGGTGGTTCGCCATCATTCGTTTGCCCGCCATATCTTGACCTCCAAGACGCGCGCGCGCAAGCGCAAGTTGAAGCACAGCGTGGTGGCCGATGAGACCGACCAGGCTAAGCTGAAGAGAATGATTCCCTATTGAGGCTGGGGAAATCCCACAGCCCGCCGCGCGGATAGGTGCTCGCACGTACCTTTCCCGCCGGATAAATCCAACGCAGGAGAAAAAACGTGCCAAGAGTAAAACGCGGGACTAAACGCAGAAATTACCGCCACAAGACGCTCGCCCGAGCGTCGGGCTACTTCCTCACAAAAAGCAAGCTGAATCGCGCTGCGCAGGAAGCCGTCGAAAAGGCTTTACGCTATGGATTCGTCGGACGGCGTCGCAAAAAGCGCGACTTCCGTTCGCTATGGATCGTCCGCATCGGGGCGGCCTGCCGCACGGCGGACATTTCCTATAGCAAGTTCATCAATGGACTAAAGAAGGCGGGGATCGACCTGAATCGCAAGATTTTGGCCGATATGGCCGCTAACGACGGGATAGCTTTCGCCGCGCTGGTGGAGAAAGCCAAGGCGGCTCACGCGGGGTCATAATTAACTTATGAACGCCGTTCAACAGGAATTGGACTCGCTCGGTCATCTGGAGGAGCGCATCACGCGCGCGGTGGAGCTGGTCACCAGCCTGCGTGCGGAGAAGTCGGCGCTGGAATCGCAGCTGGCGTCGGCCATCGCGGAACGGGATGCTGTCCGGATGGAGCTGGACGATCTACGGTCTGAGCGCAAGCAGGTGCGGACGCGGATTGAAAAGCTGCTGGGACAGATGGATCTGCTCAGCGGGGTTTAGAACCACCGGCTCGCTCACGCTCGCGGTTCAGCTACCTCCAGTTAGCCTGCCGGAAGTGCCCTCGTCTTGCGCGATTCCACTCCGGAGCGCAAAGGCCGTTTGGTGGCCGTCTTGCGCGATTCCAAGAAAGATGACAAGCTAAAGCAATGCCGAACACGGAACCGGTCCGTGTAACTATCTTCAACCAGACGTATTCCCTGGTAGCTTCCGAGGAGCCGGGCCGGATCGAACATCTCGCCGAAAAGGTGGATGACCTGATGTCCTCCATCGCGGTGCGCGCCGGCAATATCGACGCCACTCGAGCGGCTGTGCTTGCCTGCCTGCACCTGGCCGACGAACTGGAGTCGCTGGAGCGCCGTCTGGCCGCTCTCAAGGACAACGTCGATCACAAGGCCAGAAAATTCACCATCTTGCTGGATGAAGCCATGAGCGGCCAGCCGGTCGCCGATTGACCCTGCCATCCGGCGAGAACTAGTAAATCTGCTCCTGTTTGCGCATGTTGCCGAACGCACCGATGTTGGCGATCGTGAACGAGAGCCGGTATTGCGTATCGTCGCGCACGCCGAAGTTATATCTGCGATACTCCACGCTGATGCCGCAACAGTCCGTGTTATAGCTGATCTCGGTGGTGGCAAAATCCAGGATGTGCATGCGCAGATCGTAAAAGGCGTTAGCCGCGGCGTTCCAGCCCTTGCGGTTTCGATTGCCCACCGCCACCAGAAAGTTGAGCTGTTCGCTGGGGGCCGCGACCACTGGATTCGTGTTCACTTCGGTGTGGCCTAGGGAAAAGAAATATTTCGACAGACGAATGTTCCCGTTAAAGCTGGTATTGCTGATGCGGCCGAGCAGGGGATCATAGTCCACGCGCCACTCGAAACCCAATACGTGTTGAAACCGAAGAACGGAGACGATAGGAGAGTAATTTCGCGGCCCATACAGAAAATCGAACCCGTCCAGATCTATGGTGGATTCGAATACGTTGCGCTGGCCTGGAATCACGGCGCCCCCGAAGGTCGGATCGAAATAGCGGCTCTGCGCCACTTCCAGACTCATCACTTCGCTGACATTGCCGTTATTGTCCTTCACCAGCAGGCGGTTGGTTAGTGAGAACGTCACCTGGTTGGTGTCGTTCATCAGATCGTTCTCATCGAAGCGGATGATATTGTTGAAATCGTCGATACCACCGACGAGCTTATAGTCGACGCGTGGTTCGATCACGTGCTTCACTTTTTTTCCGCCCAGCCATTTGGGAGAATCGAAGATCCGCTCGAAAGCCGGTGGGATGAGGTGGACGTTCAACTCCCGGGCGTTGCGCAAAAGGCCTTGATCGGTGACCACGCCGTTGACAAAACTGTTGCTATATTCCGTTTCGCGGATGGCGCCGCTGGCGGTGAGGCTGAAATCGCCGAAATGGAACGCGGTGGTCACTTCCGGATAAACGTCCAGCCGGCTCACGAAGCGCGGCGTTTGAAACTCGGGCTGCGTGCGGTCCATAAAGCCGGCGCTGCTGTTCAACGAAAACCAGACCGGAAGCACGCCGCCCAGAATCTGGCGGTCGCGGCTTAGAAACTCGGCCACCGGCAGCTTTTTGATGACGATGGTGTCGTTAGGGGTGGCGTTTTCGTACTCCTCGTCCCGGGATGCGGCCACGTCGAACGTAAAGCTCGACCAGTGCTTGATTACGAATCCGACCGAATGCGTTTCCGAAAAAATCGTATCGTGGAACGATTGGCTGAAAGCTTCCCGGAACAGGAACGAACTCAATTCATCCAGATGCACTCGCGCCAGCCAGCCGTCGCCCAGATCGGAATGGCCGTCGAAGGTGAATTCCTCACCGCCTTGTTTCTGGTTACAACCCGTGCCAACTAAAAAGGTACCAGTGGGACAGCTGCCATTTACGGCACTGCCGACGCTGATACCGCGATCTTCCACCGCGTACAACTGGAAGCTGAAATCGGTCCCAGGCCTCAGCTTGCCGCGGAATTCCAGCGTGTTGGCCGGTCCCCGAGACGTGAAGTATTGAATGCGATAAAGCGCATCGTAGCTGCGGCTGATGGCCCAATAATATGCCAAGCCGAACATTTCGCCGTAGGTGGAACTGTGCCCGATATTGGGAGTCATGAACCCGCTCTGGCGCGGCAGTACCTTAAGCGACTTGTAGTAAGCGGGGAAGAAAAAAATCGGTACTTTCTTGACATGAAAAATAGCGCGATAAGTGATGGCGCGGTCGCCGGGAAGAATGTCGAACTTGGTGGCACTGAGCCGCCACCAAGGTTTTGGCACCTTGCAATCGGTGACGAATCCCTGGTGGATGATGTATTTTCCGTCTCTCCGTTCGCCCCATTGGCCTTCGAAGTAAAAAGGGTTGCTGGTGGTCAGCAGGCCGGGACGCGCGACAATCTTGGTCTCCGATGTGCCTCGCACGTTGTAGAAGATGCCGGTCTCAGTGTTCACGTTGTAGGTAGCGCGATCGCAGTTGAGCTTGGTTCCATCCTCGAAGTTTTCATAGCGGACGTTGCCCCAAGCCTCCACGTCGCCGGTATCGTCGTTGTAATCCACGGCGTCGGCGTCCAGCTTCTTGTCGATGCTTTCCAGGTGGACGTGGCCTCGCAGATGCCGAAGATCGCCGTCCGCTTCCTGGGTATCGGCCTCCACCACGTACTCATCCGGATTGGGAGCGCCGGCTCGTAGGATCTTCACCCGCTGGTCTGGAGCGGCTGCGTTAGGAACCGCCGGTTGCGGCGGCGGAGGAGCGGAAGCGATGGGGGGCGGAGGCTGCTGGGCCAGCAGGGCCGGGACCGTCAGCAGGGGGCACGCCCATAAGAAAACCGTTACAAAAATACCAGAAGCCCGATAAAGTTCGTGACATTTTCGCCCAAATATGTTACGAAGAGAGATAACGTCTAAGGCGATGTCCGGTGGGGAAGTTTTGCCTGCGGATTCTACAGAACGAGGCGTCAAGCCAGAACCGTAGCATGGATGTTCGGATGTCCGCAAGAGGAGCTTTTTGGAAACTCTGTTGCAGTTTCGGAACAGGTGCTTTGGGATGAGGTGTTGTGATGGAATGCCGATACTGCCAAGCCGCTAACGGCGACGACGATCATCGCTGCCGGCGCTGTGGCCGACGCCTGCGCACGACCCCGGTCTACACCGGCCCCTCAGCGGCCGCGCCGGTTTTGCAATATGAAGCTGCGCCGGTTTTGCAGCGCGAAGCTGCGCCGGTTTTGCAACGCGAAGCTGCGCCGGTTTTGGAATATGAAGCCGCGCCACGTTTGCAGCGCGAAGCCGCGCCGGTTTTGCAATACGAAGCCCCACCGGCACAGTCCTTACGGCGGACCGAGAGGCACCGCTCGCCCGAGCCGAGCGCGCCGCGCCGGATCACGTATCAGCCTTCGCTCTTTACCTCGCGCGAACTGCCGATGGTGGTTCGCTTCGAGACCATCGTCCCCGGCGCCGTCCAGCCGTCCCAGCGCAAGCCGCATCCTTCAGCACCGCGCCAACGCCGGCGCAAAGTGATTCCCGGCCAGCAAGCTCTCGAGTTTCAGCACGAGTTCGCCCAATCCGCCCGGTCGTCCAAACCGCTCGACGGTGTCATCTATTGTGACGCTCCGGTTGCAATCCCGGCCCATCGCGCGATGGCGGCCGCGCTTGACGCCAGCATTATCGTAATGGCGCTCGCCGTTTTCGGAATCATCTTCCACTTAGCGGGCGGGCTGTTCGTGTTGAATGCCCGAACCGCTCCCATGTTTATGGGCGCGGCGGCCGGGGTCGTGCTCTTTTACCGATTGCTATGGTGCCTGGCCAATGGCGATACCGCCGGCCAAAAGTGGACCCGTTTGCGGCTGGTGAATTTCGACGGCCAGACGCCTACGCGCGCCCAGCGGCTTTCCCGCACCGCCTCGGGTTTCTTGAGCCTGATGGCCGGAGGCATCGGACTGCTGTGGGGCCTGGTGGACGAAGAGACGCTCACCTGGCACGACCATATTTCGAAGACCTTCCCGACGCCGGTGAATTAGACGCTCAGGCGGTGGACGGCTCCACAATGGCCGACATGGATCCTTTGCTGTTCGGCATCCGCCAATCCGCTCCGAATGCGTGGATCTGATCCCGTCCGAACTCGGCGGCTTGCAGCTCGCAGGTGATCACGATGGTGCGTCCAGTGGTGTCCACCTCCACGGCGCGGTTCCAGGCGTCCGACTCCGACAAAGCGAACAGCTTCTCCAGCATCTCCACCACGTAATCGTAAGTGTGCTCGGCGTCGTCCAGCAGAACGACGTTATAGAAGGGGACCTGCTGCTTTAGATTTTCCTGCCTCGTTCCGGGTGAGGCGATGGTGGCCATGGCTCTCTCATCATAGCGAGCAGTCGAGTCGCGGGCAGGGGGTGGTATCATGAATTTAGAAGGGGGCGCAACGGATTCGACGGGATTGAATCGTTGTGGGAAGGCGTGCCGGGTTCCGAGCTCCCGTAAAACGATCGGAAAACCAGAACTGCCAATCAACAGTTCGCTTACGCTGCTTAATTAATTAAGTAGCCGCCCCGGGTGCTGGGCCTTGACGGCATCTATCGGGCGTCATCTTCAAGGATTGGGCTGAGAGCTTCTGCTCGGAGCAGCAGGCTGACGACAATCGGGCTAAGCCGCCGTTTTCTTGCCGGTTCTAATGCGGCGGCCGACAATTACCGAATCGGAAACGCACGTAGTCTTTTCACGGCGGGCTTTCTCGGACGCGGGTTCGACTCCCGCCGCCTCCACCAATATTATCTGCATATGTTTCAATAGTTTGAAGACCGGACTGAGGTCCACGTAAATTATACGTAAACTGGCCGTGGTAGGATTTGAGCAGTACGATGCTTAATCTGTTTCGCCGTCACGTCTCAGAGTGCCCGAACTACGGCAAGCGTATGGGGCAGAAATGTCCCCGCAAGCCGCCGTGCCCGATCCATTACGAGGGAATGGGCAGCAACGGCAAGCGCACTCGTTCCCAGGCGCTGGTCGACCCTAAAACCGGCAGTGGCGTTCGCGACTGGTCCAGAGCCTGTGAGCTGGTCCGCGACATGGAGGCTCCTACCCCAGCGATCGTACCTATAACCCGTACAACCATCGCGGACGCCATTGAGCATTTCTTGAAGCTCAAGACCGGGAAAGCCCCCGACACCTATCACAAGAGCGAAAGGCTCCTTGGCAAGCTCCGCACATTCATGGAAGCCTCGCCACGCGCTTATCAATACATCACTGAAATCCGGTTCGTGGACTTGACTGACTTCTGTTCCTCTTGGACTGGCGCAAACAGGACCAAGCTCCGCGATTTGGGAATCTTGACGTCGTTCTTCAAATTCTGCCATCGGGCTGACTTCACTCCAAAGCACATCGGTGACGGTTTGTTCAAAACAATGAACTGGCCGGATGATGAAGGTCAACGCGAACCGTTCACGTCCCAAGAACTTGAATCCCTCTGGAAAGTACTTCCGAATCTCCCCGATGAATACGGCCGGCTGGGGCAACCCATCGCTAAGCAAACGGAAGCATTCGTTCTCCTGATGCGATATACCGGCCTCGATGTCTCAACCATGATGAGCCTGCCGAAGTCCCATGTCCGAGGAAAGAAGATTCTGACCTATCGGCTGAAGAACGGCAGCGAGGTGTGGACCGTCGTTCCCGAATGGGTTGTCGAGAAGCTCCAGGCCGCTCCGCACGATAGCAGTAAGTACTTTTTCTGGAGCGGGGAGGGGAAGATGCACATTCGAGCATCGAAATGGTTTGCACGGTTGCGGAAACTTCTTGATCTGGCAGGGCTCCAGCATCGGACGCCGCACAACTTCCGGCATCACTTTGCGATCGAGCACTTACTCAGTGGAACTCCTATCGAAGATGTCAGCCGTCTGCTAGGGCACAACGACATCAGCATCACAATCAAGAGTTACGCGGCATGGATCAAAGAGCGGCAGGTGCGCCTGGAGGGCCATCAGCAAAGAGTCTGGGATACCGATCCGCTGCACCAGCGGATGATGGCGGCCAGCTCAGATCGCGCATCGGCATAATCAGCGTGATATTCGGGAGCCGCTGAACAAACCTGAACGACTTGTTCCTACGACTTGGTACAGCAAGCCAAAGCTAGGGTAGTGTGAGGTAATAGGGAGTCGGGTTCTATGTTCTGCACATCCTTCGGTGCACTCGCTCAATTACTGACTGGGGAATGCGGAGAGTACGATAACGTCGCTTGTGCTGATGATTCGCGTCTCCGATAACGAGTACTCCCGGCTCATCATCGAACAGTCTCCGGATCGAGTCGGCGCTTAATCCCCACATCTCTGCCACCTCCTTGACGCTGTAGTGTCGTTCGCCAAAACTGGCAGGCGGAGGGACGGCTCCAAGGGCGTTGGGGAGTTGCGCTCGCGCATCGCTCGCGCCCTTTCCTCGAAACTGCTTCCGGCTCACCTACGACTGGTTCGACAAGATGTATCCGAGTGTTGCGGAGGCCGGTATCACGTTCACCTCGGTCGGCGTGATCACGGCCGACCCGGCGAGCGTGGAGAGCGTCCTCGCGTGGGCGTCGCGCTTGCGTCATCGAACCGCCTACCTCATCGTTGAGAATTCCATCACCGAACATACCGACTTCCGATACTGGCGCGAGACGCACCAGGCGCTTCTTTTTCAGCAGACGTATTCACCAGCAATCGTACGCATGGATTTCCGCCTGCCAGTGCTCGAAAACGCCACACGGAATCACGGCGCTACGCTGGGCGCCGTCGCTGCCAGACTTACCTCGGCACCTGAGTTGCGCCAGTCGTCGCTCGTCATGCGGGCGCAAAGTTATCGGAGACGGCTTTTCGCCGAGTTTGACAAGGAGCGGGAGCTACTCTTGCCATGAACGACCAAGACAAACCGATTGACCAAGACGATCCGTTTGACGACGATACGATCGATCGGATTGCGAACTTCCTCCCGGTTGAGGCGCGCGCCGGTTTTTACCGAGAGCTCCGCCATTGCCGCTCGCTACCTCAGAACGACGAGATGTTACGGATTATCCGGGCGATGCAGTACTTGGTCCTCATCATGGTGAAACTGCCCGAACAAATGGCGCTCGAGAGGGAACGGTTTGAACAGACAGTACACAGATGCGAAAAACTCTTAGGCGCAGTCCACGACTTCGTAGACGAAGCGACCAGGCAAATCGATCAGCGACTTGCACAAGTGTCGGCGGACATCGCCAAGGCCTTGAACCCGCCGGCCGTCGCGGCTGAGATCAACGAAAGTCTGCGACAGCAATTCATCAAAACCACGATCCCTGAAACCGCAGAGGCGCTAGCGGTAAACGCCGCCCAGATAAAGAAGGCGACGAATGAGTTTGTTTCTGCTGCCGACACGATTAGCAATGCTTACGACGGCGCGGCAGTCGACGCTCGTCGCGTCATTCAGGAGCTCGAATCAACCTCGTCGCAGGCCATCTCCGGCAACAAGCGTCAAGCGGACGAACTCATGGCTGTAGTTCGTCAGGATTATAGATGGTTACTGTTTGCACTCCCGGCCCTCTGCATACTCATTGGCATCGGGCTAAGTTACTGGTACCACCACTGGATCGGAGCGGCGCCACGATAGGCATCCATGTTGACGATCCGCGCCATGTCGGATGGCAAAGGGTATTCTTCCCGGCACCTGGAGCACAGCGACTACTATGCGGAGGGCGAGCGCGTCACCGGTGTTTGGCAAGGCCGGGGAGCGGAACTGTTGGGGCTACGCGGGACTGTCATGACCGAAGAGTTCGAGGCGCTACGGCAGGGTCTAGATCCAGGGACGAACGAGTTTTTGAGAGTGCGACGGAGCGCAGAGCGTAAGGCGGTGGATGGCACGAAACTGGCACAAGGCCGAAGCCTCTACGACTTCACCATCTCCGCTCCGAAGTCCGTTTCGATACTCGCGATCATTGAGGGCGATGACCGATTGATTGAAGCGCATCGCAAAGCAGTCAACGAGACACTCCACGAAATCGAGACGTACGCAGCCAGCCGCGTGCGGCAAGCGCGTGCCAACGAGGATCGGCCGACTGGAAACCTGGCGCTTGCGGTTTATCACCACGACACGAGCCGAGAGCTCGATCCGCAGTTGCACACGCACGCGGTCGCGGCGAACCTAACGTACGACGGAACGGAAGGCCGCTCAAGGCGCTCCAAGCGTCGGAGATCTACGCGCGCCGCGCCTATCTTTCCGAGATTTACCGCAACGCACTTACTCGCGAAGTTCGAGCTTTGGGCTATGAGATCGAAAGCCAGCGGGACTCGAAGGGCCACGATGCCGGGTTCGAGATCCGTGGCGTTCCCAAGGACCTACTCGCGAAGTTCAGCCAGCGAAGCATCCAGCGTGATCAGGCGATCGAGGACTTCGTGGCGAAACACGGCAGGAGTCCCACGGACAACGAGGTCGCAGTGTTGGTTCGGGAATCGCGGGCGGACAAACCGTCGAGATCTCGACGCATGAACTGCGAGCGAAGCAGCGCGCGCGACTCACGCCTGCCGACGAGAAGGTCCTGACACAGATTCAGGGCGATCGATAAACGCGGCGTTTCCTGGACGGGTACCTCCGATCCAATTCTGGCTTCGACGAAATTCGCCGGGCTCTTTGTTACTGCCCCTGCCCTCTGAGAGTAGAACCCCGTGGATCTCACGAATGAGTCTGAGCGAAAGTGGAAACCCTTCGCGCAGTCTGCGCATACCATGGTTTAGCGCAGCGACGTAGTTGGATACGTCTTGAACATCCTGGATTGGAACTCCCGGCGCTTCACTGTTCTCGAACAGAAGAAGATCCGAAAGGGAGGACTGGGTCCCCTCGATCTGCGAGGACAGCAGTGCTTCCTTACGCACGTAGGCGTACAGAAACAGCGAGAGGTCGGGCAGCACGGATGTGAAACCATCCAACCGTCCTAGCGCCTGATTGGCCTGTTCGAGGAGTAGCTGAAGCTGTGCCATCCCAACTGCAGGAACAGGCGGAAGGGGTGGCGGGACATAAGATCGGAGGGTTTCGCCACCGATCGTGGAAACAACATACGTTCCAAGTCTATGATTTGGCGAAGCTTCCACTTTAATTGAGCGATCCATTAATTAAGGCTGTCGCTATTAAAGGATAGCACCGATTCGCTTAATAGGACGCTCGCGTGACCTTAGACTGGCAAAAAGCGCAGAGCCAGTGTGATGAGCAACGCCGCCACATCTTCTGCAGCGGCAAGCTCTACCATGGCTTACACTCGAACTACATGCTTAACCGGGGCTATGCCTACACCACAACCATCAGCAGCAAATGCCATGGACAAACCCTGCTCTCCCACTTGGCAAGCCTTTACCGCCACTCAACTCCACAAGCCTGGCAACAAAAGCTAAACAACGGCGAAGTCACCCTCAACGGCGTCACCGCCACCGGAAGTGAATCGGTCAGTGTAGGCCAAACCCTTGTCTGGAACCGTCCACCCTGGATCGAACCAGACTCCCCTCAGCACTTCGAAGTGGTGTTTGAAGACACCCATCTGTTGGCCGTAAACAAACCCAGCGGGCTCCCCACCCTTCCCGGCGGCGGCTTCATGGAAAACACCCTCCTGCGCTGCGTGCAAAGGCGAACCCCCAACGCAAACCCGGTCCACCGGTTGGGCCGAGCCACCACCGGCATCGTCCTCTTCGCCAAAACACCGCAGGCGGCCTCGAATCTATTCGCAAACTGGAACACACGCAAAATTCAAAAAATCTACCGGGCGCTGGGTCAAAACATCGCACGGCACGACGCCTACGAAATCCTCACCCCCATCGGCCTCGTACCGCACCCGCTAATCGGTTCCGTGTGGGCCGCCAACCCAAGTGGCAAACCGTCAAAGTCATTGGCAAAGGTGATCTCACGCACCACCAGCACCACAACATTTGAGGTAAGCCTAAATTCAGGCCGCCCTCATCAAATCAGAATCCATCTGGCATCCATTGGCCATCCCCTGGTAGGCGATCCTCTGTACGGCTTAGCCGGCCAGCCTCTTCAAAATCTCCCCGGCCTGCCGGGCGATGGAGGATATTTCCTGCACGCCCAATATCTGAAATTCCACCACCCCATCACGGGAGAACAAATCAATCTTGAGGCCGCCTTGCCGTCTGGATTCCCCACTGGATTTGCGCTGGAAGGACAACGCGATGCGAAATGGGTCTACGAGAAAACCGAAAGCGGACGAGCCCGCGACGCCAGGCAAGAACTACATAACGCCCAGCGGGCTCGAGCGTCTCCAAGATGAGCTCCGGTTTCTGCTCACCAGGGAACGCCCGGCCGTGACGGCGGTGGTGGCGTGGGCTGCCAGTAACGCCGATCGGAGTGAAAACGCCGACTATCAGTACGGCAAGCGGCGGCTGCGGCAGATCGATGGACGGATTCGCTTTCTCAGGAAGCGGATCGAGGCTGCGGAAGTGGTGGACCCGGAAACTCCGAGAACGGGGCAAGCGGCCACGAGAGCCTTCTTCGGCGCGACCGTGCGCTATGCCAACGCCGCGGGAGTGGAGCGAGTGGTGAGCATCGTGGGTACCGACGAAGTCGATCTCGACCGTAACCACATCAGTTGGGTCTCGCCTCTGGGGCACGCGTTGCTGAAGTCGGCAGCAGGCGACAGCGTTGTACTCCAAGCGCCGGGCGGTACAGAATACCTGGACGTGCTGGAAGTTCGTTACGAGCGCATCTCGGTGGAACCGTTCCGTGAGCCGCCTGGGGCCGAGGCCTCGGCAAAGGGACTCCCTCGCCGACCCCAAACTGACGAAGGTTAACGAGGCGGCTCAGGAAAACTCCGCGTCACGAGCAAGGATCTCACTCACGACGGGTGGTGAGCTCGCGCCAGTTGAGGGCCAGGTCGACAACAAGCAGTGAAGCGAGCGTGAAGGCGATGACGCCGACGGCGGCGAGGGTGTCGCCAAGATGGCTCCAGTAGCGGGGCCAAAGATTAAGTACACGGCTGGAGACGAAGGTAAACGTGACCGCATAGGAGCGAGCCATCCATTGGCGATGCTGGACGGTTTGGCGGTTACGCGCGGTTATGAAGGCGGCAGTGGTGCAGACGATCCAGGCGGCGGCCTGCATCGACGTTCCTGGCAAACCGGGACGCCCGGCGGCGAGGGCGATCCCGCTCAAGGCACCGATAAAGACCGAGATGACGTAGATGCGGCCAAGTATGCGATGAAATTTTAGGTGACGCTGGCGGAAACGCGACGAGAACTGCACTGGGCCTGCTAGGAGCGCGATGAGGCCGCAGAGTGTATGGGGGATGAGAAGCCCGCGGTCGGCGATCACTTGCAGGCGGTACGCGTGGTACATCGGGTAATCGGTGACCAGAAGAACTTCTGAAGTGATGAAGACAAAGAGCACGGTGAGGCCGAGGGAGATCCAGAGAACGGCCTTGAATCTGGTGCGGTCGGAACTGGGCGTGAGCAGGGTGGACGATGCCATCAATGCGCTCCTTTATCGATGCGGTCCATCTCGCGCATGTACAGTTCGTTGTCCGGAAAGCGCCTGTGCAATTCCTCAAGGAGTTCGCGTGCACGGACGGGATTGTTATCGCGCAACGCCGCCACCGCCAGCAGCAGCTTTGCGAATGGCTCCAGGTAATGACCGTGAAGCGCCGTCTCGCGAATCTCTTCGAGGCCCCTCTCGCGATCAACGTTGGAGCCCGTCACTCGCAGAAGAACACGCAGAGGCGCCGGCTTCAGGCTCAAGAGATAGTTCTCCATACCCGGACCAAAGTACGCGTCGCCAGCCCCAGCCTTCGCCTGTAACAATCTCTCGGAAAAGACGCGTGCCTCCTTTGTGTAGCTCAACGCGGCCAAGGACTGCTTTTCGATCAGAGCCGCGTTATCGGCGCGCAAGCCCAAGGTCAGAGACTTGACGAATAACGCATTGGAATCGGCGCCGGATCTTTGCAATGCGGCATCCGCCAGACGCTCCGCCTGGGCGATCTCCTGAACGAACAGTGCGTTCCTGGCCGGATCGGGCCGCAACTTTGCGCGGCCTTGGAAGCGGGAGTCGTCGACAAATAATTCAGATTCGAGAGCGCCCAATCGGGCCAGCTCGGAAAATAAGTAGGCTGCGGCATTTGATGCCGGACCAAGTGAATCGTCCGGGTGGCTCTGTTTCCAGGCGGCAAAGACGCAGTGTGCCTCGTCGAATTGGAGGTCGTACATCTTGAGCCAACCGGCGTAGAGTTCGCGCTCCTGAGGTGCGTTCGCCGCCGATGATGAGCCCGCAAGAGTAAGTACGAAGGCGCAGGGAACGAACAGAAGAATGAATCCGGCATATTTGCGCATGGAGACACGGCTAGGACTATTTGACGTCCTTTTGCGGGGACAGGTTGCCCCGGAAGGAATAAGCTCCCAAGATGAACATCTCGTCATTCTGGAGTTTTTCAGGAGTCATTTTCTGGAGCTATAAACAAATACTTGATGCTATCCCTGACGCGAATTCTGCTGCTCACGGCACTCGCTTCCGCTCCCTTCGGGCTTCTGTATGGGCAAGGTAGTTATGAGATTCAGGTGTACGGCTCCGAGCTAGTTTCACCCGGCGCCACCATGTTCGAGCTTCACAGCAATTTTACGTTCGAAGGCAGCAAGACCGTGGTCGACGGCCAATATCCCACCGAACACCAGCTACACGAAACGCTCGAAATCACTCATGGCTTCAGCGACTGGTTCGAACTTGGCTTTTACGTCTTCACCAGCGCGGATTCGCGGGTCGGCTGGCAATGGGTCGGCGATCATATCCGGCCGCGCGTCGCCGTTCCGGAATCGTGGAAGTGGCCTGTCGGAGTCAGTTTGTCGACCGAGGTCGGTTACCAACGCGCCGTCTACTCGCCGGACACCTGGACGATCGAGATCCGGCCGATTGTAGACAAGACCATCGGAAGGCTGTATCTGTGTTTCAACCCGACCATCGACCGCTCGTTTCATGGACCGTCGGTTCCACAAGGCGTGACATTCTCTCCTAACGTCAAAGTTGGCTACGATCTCACGAAGGTTGTCAATGCGGGCTTTGAATACTATGGCGCGCTTGGCCCGATCACCGGTTTCGACCCGCTGCAGCAACAACAGCAACAGATCTTCGCCGTCACCGATCTGAACTTCAGCCCCAAATGGGAATTCAACTTTGGCGTGGGCGTGGGCTTAACCGGTGGCACCGACCACTTGCTGGTGAAAATGATTATCGGACGACGGGTCACAACGAAGTAGAGCGTACATCGCGTGAAGAGATAGTGTTCTGATTCAGGCGTGCGCCAAGGCCGGGGAAAGAGGGCTCGTTGAAGGAACGGCGAGCGGCAGGGTGATGGCTAGCCGGGCGCCGCCCTCGCTACCGTTCGACGCCTGAATAGACCCGCCATGAACGCGCACGACAGCTTCGACGAACGCAAGACCCAAGCCGTGTCCGGTGGAGTTTCGCCCCTTCACACGACGCTCAAAGATTTGCGAGAGGACCTCCGAGTCGAAGCCTGGCCCGTCGTCTTCCACAACCAGCAAAGCGGAGTCTTCCAAGCTGCTGAGACAAATTGTGACGGTGCATGCGGCCGGCAGATGCTTCAATTCATTATCGAAAAGGTTGGCGATCATGCGATGGAGGAGAGCGGCGTCCGCGGAGACTTCGATCCAACCAGCACTGCATAGGTTCACACGCAGTCCCTTTTCCGACATGGACGGTTCGTATAGCTCGACCATTACTCTCAGAAGATCGTCCAGGTCGACCGCAACGCGATTCAGCCTGAGCGCATTTGCTTTGGCTTCGGCGACGTCAAGGGACTTATCCAGAAACTCTGTGAGACGATCCATGTCCTCAATGGCCGATACGATCGATTCCGACTCCTCATCGCGCGCGCCCGCGGTCAGGGACATCTCCAGCTTGGCGCGTACGGCGGTCAGCGGGCTCCGAAGATCGTGTGCAAGCGACCCGGTGATAGTGTGTAGTTGGTGAACCGATCTTTCGATGCGATCCAGCATCCGGTTCAGTGTAATTGCCAACTGCGAGACTTCATCATTTCTTCCCGTGGTAGGAACTCTGCTGCTCAAGTCAGCCTCACCTATCCTTGAGGCAGCTTCCGTGATGTTCTGAATGTGGCGCAGCACTCGCCGGGTACTGTAAAAGACGATCGCGGAACCGATGAGCACGATCAGCAACCATAGAAGAACGAAACGAAGACGTAACTTGCCCAGCACTCGCAGTTGATCTCGTTCGGACAGGCCAAGGTAAGTTTGACCTCCGTTGTCCATCCTGACGCAGACCACGCGAAACGGCGCATCAAAACCGCTTATGCGCACGCTGGTCGGCGTATCCGGGACGATCCTGCTGCTCTTGACCGCAGCAAGATGGGCATTTACATCGCCTGTTCCCACCCACAAAGCCACCGAGCCATCGGCGGCGGTTTGAAGAAAGAACACAGAATCGTTCAGCCCCGCATTGGCTCCCCGCTTGTGCGGCACCTCCCTCATCGCGAGTTCGGCAACCTCTCCGACAACTCGTCTGTTGAGCCACCCTTTTGGCGTTCGGGTCGCTACATCGTTCAGAGTTACGGCCTCCCCCGCCAGCCAGGCATCGGTCCTTCGCTGGATATCCCCAGCGACGAACTGATGAAGGAATATGAATACGACCATAGTGCCGCAGGCGAACGCCAGCGTAGCCCACAGGGAAACACGCCAGGCAGCGCTCCGCATGGTCGGTTTAGCGGTCATTGAGAACATAGCCTACACCTCGCAACGTTCGAATGAGGGGTCGGCGCCCATCCGTGTCTACCTTCCCGCGTAGACGGTAGATGTGAACATCGACCACATTGGTATCCGGCTGTATCCGCATACCCCAGACTTCATCCAGGATCATGGACCGGGTGACAACGCGGCCGGCATTACGGCACAAATATTCCAAAAGTACGAATTCCTGCGGCGTCAAATTCAGGATCTCGCCACTTCGGGAAGCTTCACGCCTTAGCAGATCGAGTTCGAGATCGAGCACTCGCAGGCGAGTGGCTTCGGCGATCGACGAGCTGTTTCGCTTTACCAGATTGCGCAACCTGGCAAGCAACTCGGCAAGCGCGAACGGCTTGGTCAGGTAGTCGTCGCCACCCTGTTCGAGCCCTCGCACCCGGTCATCCACCGAACGCCTGGCCGAAAGGATGAGCACCGGTGCGCGTAACCCAAGCTGTCGCAGCCGCAGGATCAGGCTGAGGCCGTCTTCGTCAGGCAGGCCGAGATCGACGACCAGCACATCATGCGTGCTCTCGACGGTCATGCGCTCGGCGGTCCTGGCGTCCCCCGCTGCTTCTACCTGGTATCCGGCTTCAGTCAACGAACGCTGGAGGAAGCTTTGAATTTCGACTTCATCCTCCACCAGCAGAACCCGCATGTCTTGATGTTAATGCATTCGTGCCGGGTTCCTCTCTGGAATCGCTACCTGCGGCTGTTCGATTGGCGGATTTCGCCGCCCCACCCGGTGAAGCGGCGTTCCGGTTAGTGACTGTCGCCGTCGTGATCGACGTCGCCAGACGCCTGGGCCTGCGCCTTCGGACTCAGCTGAACCGAGTCCTTCGGTTCGGAAGATGCAGCCGGTTGTGGCTTCGATTGCACCGTATTCTGCGGGGCAACGGTCTGCGATGCTACCGGTGTGGAAGAAACTGGATTGATCATATGCGTTCTTGACTCCTGCTTTGTGTATCGGCCCGCTTGCTCAGAAACTTCGCGTTGATGAACACATCGTCATCCAGCGGTTCTTCAGGGGTCATCTTCCCTCGATATAAACGTAAACAACGAGCCCCCATCGAGGTTCGAGTGTCGCCCAAATGAACGAATCGTCATTAACGAAAGACCATCGCCTGCCGTCTCCTTATGCATCTGACTCCTTGCATCCCGGCTGACGTGACCGCCATGGCATCCTCAAGTAATTCTGGCCAGGTTTCGAACGGGAATTTCAAGTGAACACAAGCAGTAATAAGCAATGGGTAATTATAAATTCAATATCGGCATCATCGGTGGTGGAATCGGCGGCGTAGCCGCGGCCGTCGCGCTTCACCGTGCTGGCATCCATGCAACGGTCTACGAAAGAGCGAACGAACTTCGCGAGGTGGGCGGGGGCATGATGCTTTGGCCCAACGCCACGCGTGTGCTGAAGGAGCTGGGGTTGCTCGAACGAGTGGCGGCGTTGAGCGGCCCGAACCACCGTTTCCTCGTTCGGTCCAGTACAGGCTCGATCCTGATGAACATCGGACTGGGCCATTTCGACGTGCCCGCCTTGTGCACGCGCCGGTCAGATCTGCTGGACGCACTGATCTCCGCGCTGCCGCCGGACCGTGTTCGTCTCGGCCACGATTTCGGATATTTGGAGCGCAGATCATCCAGCGTAGGAATTCAGTTCTCTAATGGTGTTTCTGCGGAGCATGACTTCTTGATCGGCGCCGATGGTATTCGCTCCCGCGTCCGTTCTCAATCGCTCGGAGTTCACGAAACCATCTATCGCGGTTACACCGTCTGGCGCGGATTGGCGCGTCTTAGAGGCGCTGTTCCGGATGGTTCGAATAGCGAAACCTGGGGCCGGGGAAAACGCTTCGGTATTCTCCACACCGGTGCTGACCGGTTCACCTGGTATGCCGCGGCGAATACCGATCCTGATCACGTCGACTCCACCGAAGGGCGTCAGCGCGAGCTTCTGCAGATGTTCGCGGGTTGGCACGCGCCCATTGAAAGCCTGATTGCCGGGACCGAAGAAGGCGCCATCCTGAAAAATGGCGCGTACGATCTTCCGCCCCTGAAACGTTGGGGACACGGGAGAGTCATGTTACTCGGGGACGCTGCTCATCCCTGCACGCCGAACCTTGGACTGGGCGGCTGCATGGCGCTGGAAGACGCGCTGGTTCTCGCAAAATCGTTTTGCAAAGAGGCGACTCCGGAGTTAGCTCTCCGCCGCTATGAATCGCTGCGCCGCCGCCGAACCCGCCATGTGCAGCAGCGCTCCCTTCTCATGGGACATATCGGGCAGTGGGAGAACCTGCTCATCGCGGCCGGGCGCCAGGTGATCACAGGCATGCTTCCGGCCAAAATCTTCGAACGGAATCTGAGGAATATTTATTCTTATGCGGCTTAGCACTCTGGCTCTCTGCACGGCGATTGTGGCGGCAGCGCCGCTCGTGGCGCAAGAAAAAGCCATCGACACACAGCGCAGCACCATTACGATTCACGTTGGCAAATCCGGGCTGTTGTCTGCTGCCGCCCATGACCATACCATCAACGCGCCAATATCCTCCGGCACCATCCTGGAGTCTGGCACCCCGCACATCGAATTCCGAGTCGAAACCGCGAAGATGACCGTGCGGCCCGACCCCAAAATCGATGCGAGAGATCAGGCAACCATCCAGACACATATGGAGGAGATGACACTGGAGACGAAGAAATTTCCCGAGATCACTTTCCGCTCTTCACACGTCCAAAAACTGGCCAACGGCCAATGGAAGGTCGATGGCGACCTGTCTTTACACGGTGTCACCAAAGCCGTCAGCCTGACTGTGAAACAGGCCGGCGAGCCGTACACGACACACACTGTTCTCAAACAAACGGATTTTGAAATCACGCCCCTCAGCATCGGTGGCGGAATGATTAAGGTTAAGAACGAAGTGGAAATCGACTTTCAAATCTTCGCGCGGCAATGAAGACTGTTTTACTTTTCATCGAGCTCCCCGCATCATCCGTGCTGACTGCATCCCATCTGGCTCCCTTATGGCTACGTTGATTCAGCCCCGTGTTGTTCGTGACGGGTTTATCAGCGCACACGGCGTGCGTATGCATTCTTTTTGCATTGTTCGTCCGCCGCACTCCGGAACACAGGAAGAAGCGTTGCATTGGCTGGCCGCCGCCCATATCCGAGCGGAAGAAACCCACCGCCTGAACAACGGTCTTCCTCCAATCGATCCCAGTTTCGCAGCCATGATGCCCAAGCTGCTCCGCCGCTATGGCTGTTCGCCCGACAAAATCTCCGTACGTGGTAGCGAATTGAACGACCACCTCCACACCTCGTGGGAAAAGATGGAAGTTTATCGCCTCGCGGAGAGCTCAAAAGGAGCCGGAATGTCGGTCCGCTCGCAAGTCTTTGCACGCGGCGCGCAGCGCGCGCTCGATGTGATGTTTGAGGGCGAATTCAATGCGCCGGACGATCTCATTCATGTGACCTGCACAGGATACATCTCCCCCAGCGCGGCACAGTTGCTCGTCGGACGAAAAGGCTGGCAACAGCGGACGCGCGTTACCCATGCTTATCACATGGGATGTTATGCAGCCCTGCCCGCGATGCGCGTCGCAAGCGGCTTTCTGGCCTCCACAACCGACGAAGCGCACCGGGTAGACATTGCGCACACCGAACTCTGCACCTTGCATCTCGACCCATCGGACCACACCCCGGAACAGCTCGTGGTCCAGAGCCTGTTTGGGGACGGTCACGTGCGGTACACGCTAAGCCGCGGACCTGGCCCAACTTCCGCGTCCACGCCACACCCGGCTCCGTCCGGGTACCGCATCCTGGCCCTGGCGGACGAGATGGTGGCTGATTCGGCCGACGACATGCAATGGAGTATCGGTGAGTGGGGATTTCGTATGACCCTCACGCAGGAAGTGCCGGATAAGATCAGCACTGCGCTACGCGCATTTCTGATGCGATTGTTCGCACAGGCTGATCTCGATTACGAAGCCGAGAGGGATTCTGCCATTTTTGCGATCCACCCCGGCGGACCAAAGATCATCGAACGAGTCTCGGATGCGCTGGGCCTGCGCCCGGAACAATCCGCGGCAAGTCACAAGGTGCTGCGCAATTATGGAAACATGTCGTCGGCAACTTTGCCCCACGTTTGGGATGAAATTCTGAAATCGGGCACCGCCCAGCCCGGGCAACTCGTGGCAAGTGTCGCTTTTGGTCCGGGCTTGACGATATGCGGCGGATTGTTCCAGGTTGAACAATGAACCTGCGGATTCGGGATTTGGGTATCATTCACCTCGCGCTCCGGTTGCCTGCAGCGTCATGCCTATGAGCAACCCGCAATTGTTGTACGGTCACGAAATACCTGCTACTTTGCCGCTGGTGGAGCACGGTCTCACCATCCTTGTGGATGAGTTCGGACGAAGCGAGGCGTATCGACTGCGAGTACGCGCTGGCGAATTGCATTGCGTTCGGAACTAAGAATTCGGCGCTCGTTTTGCGGAAGACTTAAGGCTGGCGAAACCATACACGGTTTCTAGTTGCCCGCCAGAGCATGGAACCGGCGCAACTCGTCCGTAGATCAACTGCCCCGCCACGTCGCCGTACGTCTGCTACAAATCGCCTGAGAGCTTCAGGGTTGCGGACAGTGATACTTCCCCGACCGTCTTGGTTATTTCGTAACCACGAGAATTGAAAACGAATCCGGCACCATCTTTCCTCCGTACCCGGCCACTCCCGCCCTCGGCGGCCCGGTCGGAGGCAGAAAATCCGCGGCGATGAGCAGGATGCGGTTTGTTTTGCTGTCCCACACCATCTGTTTGGCACTCTCCTTCGTTTGCACGGTCTGCTCCGTGGCGAAGCTGGTGGGACTCGTTTCCTTGACAATAGTAAGCGTCCCATCGATCTGCGCACTGTAAGCTTCATTCGTTTCCGGGTTGAAAATGGCGGAATCGGCGGTGGATCCAATAGGCAGTGCATCCAGGATCTTCCCATCGGTGGCACTGAGGATCGCCATCATCTGCGGCGCCCGGCACGCCGCGAACAGAATCTCGTTCTTAACGTCGATCGCCAGTCCGGAACATCGTCCCGCTTTAGGCGCCACGCTATATCGCGCGGCGACGGTCAGAGCCTTCGCGTCAATGACGGCGATGTCGTTCTTGTCCCTGACATCGACGTAAACGCGCCCTTTCCGATCCGTGGCGGCCTGCTCTGGCTCGCCACCCAGATCGATCGTGCCCAAAACAGAGCCACTCACTGCGTCGATCACGGTGGCACTCGGAGCGATATGGCTGAAGATGAAGACACGTTCGGTAAATGGATCGAACAGAATCGCATCCGGGCGGCCTTGGACGTCAATGGTCTTGATCGTCTTCAGGGTCTTGGCGTCCCACATCACGACGGGTTGACTGCTTGCGAACCCGTGCCCGGATTTCCAGTCGACTACGACGCCGTTCGCTGCCGCGCCGGGGATTTCGCCCGCCGGCTCCAGCGTGGTCCAGATCAAAAACGGTGATCCGGCCAGGACCCTTGCGTGGAATGTACAACCGGCGTCCCTCGACGTCGGCGAAGGCGGTATCGAAGGTACCTTCGCCACCGATTCTTACCACTTTGGAAACCTTGTATGGCCCTTCTGCCAAAGCCCGTTGAGGCAATCCGGCAGCCAGGAAGATCAGAACACCGGCTCCCCATAGCAGGCAAGATTTTCGCATCGTGTCCCCTCCGCGCATATTCTACTAGGCCTCGATGACGAAAACGGGGCAAGCTAACCTACCGGGCGCCCTACAGGTACGAGTGTCTGACGGTTTGGACGGACCATATGTTGCCTGATGCTAGCGCGCTTTCTCGTTCCTAAGGCGACGACTGTAGGCCTAAAGCCATACGAAGTTTTCCGAGTATAGCGCTTTGTTCCGCAAAGTAAATTATACGTAAACTCGTTCGGCGAATCTGGCCACATCGAGCCCTTCTAGGGCATTCAGCGATTCTTCAAATCCAATAACTTACCTGTTTGCAATGACGCATAGCTGATCGACTCCCGCCGCCTCCACCACTTTCGTCGCTAAAACGAAATCCATCGCGCCACATTCGATCGGCAATCACTACTGCGATCACCCAGATGAAGATGAGCGGACGAAGTGCGGGCGCCGCCGGCAGCAGGAATGGAAATGAATTCATGGCGGCGTGAAACAGGACCGGGCTAAGCAACGAGCCACGCGACCGATTGTACAGCCACGTCATCAGAATCGAGACCACCAGCAGGTACGGGCCGCGCAGTTGTAGGATTGCGAGGAGGCTCCAACCGCCGGGGCGGTTGAAATCGAGCGGCAGGTGCCAAACCGCCCAGGGCAACCACACCAGGACCGTCGCCATGAGCGGTGAGAAGCTGAGCTGCAACCGGGGCAGCAGAAATCCGCGCCAGCCCGGCTCTTCAAACACGGCGGTGAACAACAGATCGTGGATGAAACGGACGGCGATCAGCGCGGCGACCGCCTGGGCCGGAACGCCGGCGAGTGGATTGATCACCGGAAGACCTAGGGCACGCCCGACGACTACCGTGATCAGCAGGAACGCCGGAAGCGAAAGAAGCGTGATGAAGCACCAGCGCCAGTTGGCTGGCACAACCAGTGTTCGGAGCAGATTGCGCAAGCCGGAATCGCGCGAGAATGCTCCGGAAACGACCCAAGCAGATATGACGGCGGGGACGAGCAGCCACGGGTTGAATCGCAGCGTTGCGTTGGGACCGGCGTTCGCTCCGACATTCAGGACGACGACCAGCCAGGCGACGGGTACCAGCACCGCGAAGGCAAACAGGCGCGCTGGATTCCGACGCCAGGTATGGGACGACGCCGACAGCCACATCGCTGCCAGCGCGGGGCCACCACCGAGATTGAGGAAGACCGGGTGGTCCTTGTACACAATGACCGGAATCCAAAGCGCCCAGGAAAGTGCAAATGCAAGAGCCAGGAATTTCCAGATGTCCGTTTTAGCGCGAGCCATTTGGTTTGGCCTTAGCGGCAGGCGTCGGTGAGGCCAGCGACGTAATAGAAGACCCGGAAAAAAATCAGGAACAACAAGGATGAAGTGAGCACAGAAATGATCGGGACGCTGACCAGCGCCTGAATCAGACGGAGCGGAGCGGGACCGCGAAGCACTTCCGCGATGACCCAAAGCCAGACTCGAACCAGCCCAGGCAAGCCCTCCCGCGTGTAAGTGTGCATAAGCTGTTCCTGGAACACATCCCGCATTTCTGGTCCGTAGCGGCGTTGCAGATCGGCTGGATACAAGCGGATGAGCGCGCCGTATATCCGAAGACTCGCGGCGATTGCTGGGGTCATGTGGCCGGATTCCTCCCCGAGGGAGCTAACTTCATCTTGTGCGCCGTATCCAGAAGCGAGCGCATTCGGGCCAGCTCTGCCTGGAGCAGGGATTCACCCACGCCAGTTAAACGATAATGTCGACGGCGCGTATCCTGTTCCTGGGCAGGAAAAATCTCTTCGATGAGTTCCAGATCCACCAGGCGCTGGATAGTGGTGTATAGCGTGCCGGGTCCCATCCGAAACTGGCCGTTCGAGAGCGTGACCACTTGTTGCATGACGGCGTAACCGTGTTTCTCCCCGTCCGCCAGCGCGAAGAGCACGTAAAAGACGGCCGGGGTAAGCGGCAGCAGCTTGCGTTGCTGTTCGGATAGCGTGTGTCTTTTCATTATCCGTAGCAGATATATCGCATACTGATATAGATTGTCAAGAGCTTTTTATTCGGATCGCAACGCTTGCGTGGGATCAACCGCTGCCGCCCGTCGTGCCGGCAGGTAGCCCGCCAACACTGCAACGCACGCCAGGAGCAGCGTCACGCTCGTGGACGTCGCAAGATCGGTGCGGTGAACTTTAAATAGCATATGCTCTAGGAAGCGCGTCAGCACCAGCGCCGACAGGAAGCCCGCGGCCAGTCCCCAGGCGAGCAGCACCAGCACATCGCGCAGGATCATTCTCAGGATCGCGAAACCCTCCGCTCCCAAAGCCATGCGAATTCCGACTTCCCGCGTTCGAAGGCCGACGGTATAGGAGATGATGCCATAGATGCCTATGGCCGCTAGTAACAGGGCCATGGTCCCGAACAGGCCGATCAGCGTGAGCGTGAACGAGCGATTAGCCAGAAGTGCGGCAACAAAATCATCCATGGGCTGAACGTGGAAGACCGGCTGCAACGGGTCCACTTCGCGAATAGCGTTGCGGACGGCACGCTCGAAATTCATCGGATTGCCCGCGGTTCGCGCCACGAGCCGCGTGTAGTGATCCGGTTCCGCAGCCTGGGGCAGGTAGACGGCGTCGTCGGGCTCTTGATCCAGTCCGTAATCGCGCACGTTGCCGACAATGCCCACGATCGTGAACCACGGTCCGTTTTCTTGCTTCGGGCCGAGTTGGATCCGCCGGCCGAGAGCCCGCGCATCGGGGAAGCGCGATTTTACGAGCGACTCACTGACGATCGCGGCGGGCGGATCCCCCACGCCATCTCGATCGGTGAAGAACCGGCCACGCTTCAGCGGTATCTTCAGAACACGGAAGTAATCCGGCGAAGCCCAGAAAACGTCCGCGCTGGGCGCCTGGGAATCGCTGATGTCCGGAGCGCCTTCGACGCGAAGTTTCAGCGGTTCGGTATGGCTCATCGGAACGTTGCTGACCATTCCGGCGCCGAGAATTCCCGGGACCGTACGAACCTTGTCGATCACTAGCCGGTAATAGCGGAGCATGGCCTGCGGTGTGCCGTAGCGGCCGCCGTCGGCGGTCGGCGTGAGCGTCAGGATGTGGTGCGAATCAAATCCCGCATCCACTGCGGTGAGCCGTAGAAAGCTCTTGGCCAGCAGGCCCGTTCCCACCGCGAGTACGAATGCCAAAGCCACCTCCGCCATCACCAGCAGATCCCGAAGGCCTCTGTGATCGCGAACTAGCCCCTGCCGCGATACCCGTAACGCGGGCAGAATGCCGAAAAGAACTCCCGTGGCCAGGCTGACGCCCAACGCAGAGAGCAGGACTGTTCCGTCCATCCGCACTTCGTCCAGACGCGGCAGTTCCTTGGGAGCGAACAGAACAAGAGCGGCAGCGCCACGCCAGCCCAGAAGCAATCCCGTGAGGCCGCCGATAACGGACAGCAGAAGGCTTTCGGTGAGTAACTGCGCAGCCAATCGCCGCGGGCTGCAGCCCAGCGCGGCGCGAATCGCGATCTCTTTACTGCGAGCGGTGGCGCGCGCCAGTAGCAGATTCGCGATGTTGGCGCAGACAATCAGCAGTAAGAAGGCAACCGCGGCCAGCAGGACCCATAGCGCGGTTTGAATTCCGCCAACCAAATGATCCCGCAGCGGCTGCACGCGGACCGAGGTGTCGCGTCCATAATCGGAAGGATTCTCTCGCGCGATCTCGCTGGCGATGCTATTCAACTGCGCGCGCGCCTGCTGCACGCTTACGCCAGCCTTCAGCCGGCCGATCGCGCTTCCTCCGAAACAGCCTCGACACGCGCTGGCCTCTCGCGGATCGTAACCCAGGGGCATGAAGATCTCGGGTTTTTCCGCCGGATTGCTCATCCGCAGCGGATAAAAGTCGGGAGGAAGCACGCCGATGACGCGATATGTTTCGGTGCTGAGATTCAGAGCGCGCCCAATGATCCGCGGATCGCCGCCAAATCGGCGCATCCACAGTCCATGGCTGAGAATCACGACGTTATTGCGAGGCCAGCGGTCGTCGTCGGCAGAAAAGCTTCGGCCCAGCATCGGCTTTACGCCGAGCGTGTCGAAGAAATCGTAGTTGACGCGCATGCCGCGCAGGACCTCGGCTTGGCCGTTCTCAATCAGAATCCGCTGACCGTCGCCATAGAGCGAGATGCTCTCGAAGGACCCGGCGCGCATGCGCCACTCGTTCGCCATCCATCCGCCCACCCATTCTTGAGTTGGACCAGCAGAGTCGATTTCTGACAACGCGACCACTCTGTCCGGATTGCGATAGGGCAATTGGTTCAATAGGACAGCCTTGACCACGCTAAAGATTGCGGTGGTTGCGCCGATGCCCAGCGCAAGCGTCAGCACGGCCAAGGCAGTGAAACCCGGATTGCGGCGCGCCATCCGAAAGGCGAACCGAGCGTCGCGGAGAAAGTTTTCGAACCACATTGCTAGGCCGCTGACGCTGCGGCTTTCGGGAACGGAAACATCACGAATATCCTATCTCATTCGGTTTTTGATATCGTGGTCGGTCGATGCTTCGAAGCCTTGCGCCCTTCGCTTTGCTCGTCTCCATCTCTATGGCCCAGCCTGTTCGCCGTGTGGACGACGCAACGCTAAAGAGCGCCGGCAAATCGGGTGACGATTGGTTGACCTACGGGTTCACGCCGGGGGAAACGCGCTACAGTCCGCTAAATCAAGTCAATCCAAGCAACGTGAAGCGCTTGGGACTCGCCTGGTTCTACGGTTTGGGCGCGGGCGGCGGGGGCCAGGAAGCGACGCCGCTGGTCTGGAACGGAACCATTTACGGCATCACCAACTGGAGCGTCGTTTTTGCAGTGGATGCGCGCAGCGGCAAAGAGCGCTGGCGCTGGGATCCGGAAGTGAATCAGAACGCCGTGCGGCCCGCCATTTGCTGCGGCGTGGTGAATCGCGGCATCGCGATCTATCAAAACCTGATCATCGCGCCTATTATCGACGGGCGGCTGGAGGCGCTGGACGCTCAAACCGGGAAGCCGGTCTGGGAGTCGCGCGTCGCTTATTCGCAGGACGAGTACACCATCACCATGGCGCCGCGCATCGCCAACGGAAAAGTGATCGTGGGCGTCAGCGGCGGCGATCATCCCAAGCGCGGCTTCTTCGACGCCTATGACGCCATGACCGGCCATCGGCTATGGCGCTTCTACACGATTCCGGGCGATCCATCCAGGCCGTTTGAAAATTCCGCCATGCGAAAAGCAGCGGAGACCTGGGATCCCGAGGCCTGGAAACTGGGCGGCGGCGGGGCGGTATGGGACGGAATCGCGTACGATCCGGAGACGGATTTGGTTTACGCGGGCACCGGCAATGCGGAACCGTGGCCGGAGGAGTTTCGCGGCTCGAAGGGCAAGGACAGCCTGTATGCTTGCTCCATCCTGGCCGTACACGCGTCCACGGGCGAATTGAAGTGGCACTATCAGGTGGTGCCGGACGATACCTGGGATTTCGACGCCGTGCAGCAGATGATGCTCGCGAATCTCACCATCAACGGGAAGCCGCGCAAAGTGATCATGCAAGCCAGCAAGAACGGCTTCTTCTACGTGCTGGACCGCGTGACGGGGGAGTTCATCTCCGCCGAACCGTATGCCAAGGTGAACTGGGCGAAAGGCATCGATCCCAAGACCGGGCGGCCCATCGTGAACCCGGAAGCGCGCTATGGCCGCGAGCCGCTCACCATTTTTCCGTCGGCGGGCGGAGCGCACAACTGGTCGCCCATGTCGTTCAATCCGGCCACAGGCCTAGTGTATATTTCCGGAAACACGGGCTCCAGTTGGACGTTTGCGAGCGTAGACAAGTTCGAGCCCAAAACAGACCGGACATCGAACAACGGCTTAGTCCGTCCGATGCCGACCCCGCGCGAGAACAAGATTCCGGTAATCGGTCCCGAACCGCTGCCGGGAACGGGAGGCAGGGGTGCTCTGATCGCGTGGGATCCGGTGGCGCAGCAATTTCGTTGGCGCATGCCGGGCGGCGGCGGAATCGGCGGAGGAACGTTGAGCACGGCCGGCAATCTCGTGTTTCAGGTGATCAACGACGGGCGGCTCATGGCGTACAGCGCCGACAAGGGAGAGAAGCTGCTGGAGGTCGAGACTGGACTCAAGAGCGGCATGGGCCCACCGATCACCTATCAATTGGATGGCAACCAGTATGTGGCTCTGATGGGCGGAATCGGCAGCGTGATCGGTAATGCGGGACCGCAAAACACGGCGACCGCCAATCCACCCAGGCTGTTGGTGTACATGCTGGACGGGACAGCTTCCTTGCCCGAGCCGCCGAAGCCCGAGCCGGCCAAGCCCGAGCCAACGAAGTAGGGCGCAAATAGGCTACAATACTCGAACCCCAAGAAGGAGGACACGGATGAAAATCCATCCAGCGATTCTGCTCTCTTTGGTTGCGGTATCCACGGCCGTGGCTGCCGACGCCCCCTACTTTGGAAAATGGAAGGTCAATTCTTCCAAGAGCGAGGTGAACCAATTCATTACCATCGAAAAGCAGCCCTCCGGCGATTTTCGATTTGACAGCTCCGGGTTTATTTACACGTTCCAGCTGGACGGCAAGGAGTATCCGGCGCCGGACGGCAGTACGGTGTTGTTCAAGGCTGTGAGCGACAGCGTTTGGGATGTCACCTCTCATGCCAACGGCAAGGTGAGCGGAAGGGCGAAGCTGACGCTAAACGGGGATACGATGTCCGTGACTTCCACCATCCCGCAGGCCAACGGGAAGGAGATTGCGCAGAGCGAAACGTTCAAGCGTGTCGCCGGTGGACCGGGCTTTGTGGGCAAATGGAAACCTACGAAGCTCGACGCCGGCGATTTCTGGATAGAGCTAACGCCGGATGGCGCCGATGGTTTGAAAATGGCGGCTCCGAATTCGCTGTGCGTGGCCAAGTTCGACGGCAAGCCCTACCCGATGAGCGGCAGCGGCGACGGTGCGAAGCAGACTATGTCGTTCCGCAAAACGGGCCCGGCTTCGTTTAGAGCAGTTACGTATCTGGACGGCAAGGTTTTCTTCACGGACGTGTACTCGGTATCGGCGGACGGAAAAGTCCTGACGGATACGGGTACGCCTGCCGCGACGAAGAAGCCCGTAAAGACGATCTTGGATCGGGAATAGTTCCGTTCAATCTTTTTTGATCGATACTTCAACGCCCGCGTAAATCGTGCGACCCTGATTTACGAAAATGGAATCTCCGGGTACGTCTTTCCAATCGGGAAGCCACACCGCGTTATTGGTGAGATTTTCCGCATGGCCCACCAAGGCAACGGCCACGGCGGAACCGGCGTGCAGGTACTTGGAAAGATTCCAGCGTATATTCCCGTCGAGCAACGAATAGGCGACTGGCTTCGGGTTAATAGCGTTGGAATATCCGCTGATTGGCCCTTCGAAGACGTCGAACAATCCAACCGTGAGAGCATCGGTGGATTCATAGCTGATGCCCGCCTTAGCGCCGAAGTTGGGGATGGGCGTGATATTCGGGCTTGCGCCTGCAGTTGAACTTACATTGAATTGGTAGGCCGCCGAGCCGGTGAGGAAGAAGCTCTTTCGGAAATAGTACTTGCCTTCGGCTTCCACACCGTCGAAAGTTGTTCTGCCGACATTCATGTAGGTTCCATTTGTGGTGACATCGGATTCGACGATATTGTTGGTCTGGACGCTGTGAAAGTAATCGATGCCGGCTTGAAAGCGATTTGCTTGATAACCCAACTCGACATCGATGGTGGCCACTTTTTCGGGCAGCAAATTGGGATTGCCGATGAGGCTGGGGCCGCCGATGTTCGGCGGAGGTACGTAATCCTGCAGCGTATCGTTCAAACTGGGGGCCTGAAAGGCTTGGCTGTAGAGAGCCTTCAGGCTCCAGCCCATTGTCGGGGTCCAGACGATGCCGCCGCGAGGGACTGTGTTCAGAGGAATGTTGCCGATTTTGTTGGTCTGGAATCCGCCAATCAGCTTGATCGTATCCGTCAGTTCGTGATCGGCCTGGCCGTAGAAGGCGCCTCCCGGCCGGCTGCCATTGGTGATGATGCTGGCCGGACTGACGGCATAAAAAACTTCCTGCCCCTCAATGTAGTTGTACAGCGCGCCGAACGTAATCTGGTCGCGACGGCCTAGAGTAACGACATTGCTCCACTCCGCGAGCGCCTCGTAGGAATCCCGGCTGATGAAGGGAATCGCGGTCTCCGCATTCAGCGTGGTGCGGGTATAGGTAAGGTCGAAATTCATGTCCCAATAGTTAGTCGCTTTCAGGTGATATCCCAGGTCGGCAAAACCGCGTCTCCAGCGTGCGTTGCCAACTTCGCCTTCCAGATACGCCGAAGTCCAATCGGTAAACGAGGACATCAGGGTCAGGTTCTTGTAGTCCAGCTCCAGATAGGCGCCCTTGCCACGATCCGGAATGAGTGCGTCCTGAAAGCCGAAGATGGTGTTCCCAACCGGCGTGGACCAGTTGGGGTACTGGTGGAATTGGCCGGATCCGACAATGCTGAGATCGCCCTGTTTGACGAAAACATTTCCCGATGTTGCGGCTGCGCCGGCAGGGCCCCCTTCTCCGGTTACCACCACTTCGTCGGTCACGGCCTTCTGTGTGATCAGGTTCACCACAGCGGAAAAAGCATCCGAGCCATACAGCACCGAACCGGGGCCTTTGATCACTTCGATCCGCTCCAGGATATTCACCGGAAAGGCTTCCAGAAGATCGCTGATGATGCCGCCTTCCAAAACCTCGCGCGTCGGACGGCCATTGATCAGAAAGAGTATGTGTCCTCCGTTGATCTGAGTTTGATCTCCGCGCGCCGCTATGATGCTGCGATCGGTAAAAGAAGCGGTGCTGCCGGTCAGGCCGGGCACGCGCTCCAGAATCTCGCGTAGCGTCATGCCGCCGAAGCGCCGCAGTTCATCCCTGGTGACCACCGACATCACTCCCGGAGCATCGGAGAGCTTCTCTGAAAACTTCGAGGCGGTGATGACTTCCGTGTTGAGAAGCGATCGCAGATCGAGGGTGGCTGGGTCGTCCTGGGAAGAGCCCGTGGATTGGCCGGTGGGCGGCGGACCGTCTCCATAGGCCGGAAGCAGTACCAGGCCAGCGGTGTAAACAACAGCGGCTATGGACAAATAGCTTCGCTTCCTCACAGCAGATCTCATCGGCCAGAGCGAAGGATATGAGAGCAGGGAAGTTGCTGCACTCAGGCGGCGTCCAGCGGGCGCTCCCCACGGTCTCGTGGTACATTTGACCTTTCATCGCCCGAGCGGCATGAAAACGCATGTCTGTCCAGATCCTATTGCAGGGCACGTTACTTGGGACGGCGGCGCTGCCGGCCGCGACAAATTAGTTCGCGTTGGCATGCCAACAATCCTCACGCATGCAGTGGTGGGCGTTGCCATCGCCCAGTCCTTGGCGCCCTGCTCGCGCCGGGCCGAGATCAGCTGGTTCGCCGCCGGTTGCGCGATACTGCCGGACATCGACGTGCTCGGATTTCGTTTTGGGATCCGCTATGGCGATCTGTTCGGACATAGTGGAATTACGCATTCGCTCTTATTCGCCGCTCTGGTGGCAGCTACCGTCACACTGCTTCTGCGGCACAAAGATCTGCGTGGCGACCTGCAGGTTCTAGCGTGCCTTTTTGCCGCCACCGCGTCGCATGGATTCCTGGATGCATTTACCAACGGCGGTTTGGGGGTCGCGTTCTTCGCGCTATACGACAACACACGCTACTTCTTCCCGCTTCGCCCCATCCTGGTGTCGCCGCTGAACGCCGGCGCCTTTCTGACGCAGCGCGGAATTTCAGTCTTGATCAGCGAAATAAAATGGGTGTGGATGCCGTCCTTCGCCCTGCTGGCAGCGGTCCGAATATACCGTTGCCGGCAGGTTGGCGCGGGCCGGTGGTAAGGCGCGGTCTCGTGGTACAGTTGAGCTTTCACTGCGCCAAGTCGCACCGAAGACCCATGTCCGTACAGATTTTATTGCAGGGTAAGTTGCTGGGTGTCGAGGAGTTCTTGCCATTGGGGCAACCCGCCGAATCCCTCCTTACCGGCCGCTTGCGATGGGTGAGTCTACTCAGCGAGATTTTGCCCAGGGCGCTGATCGCCGAGTTGGGCCTTTCGAAAATGCTGCTGGGCTCGAGCGGCGGCGAGCAATTCCTGGTGGTTCTTCCCGAAGAGGTGCGCCCGCAGGTGGAGGAGTTTCTGGTCGCAGCGCGCAAGGGCATACGAGAGCTCAGCCAAAATCGGCTGGAATTGTTGTGGGCCATCACCGAAAATCTCGGCGATTGGACCGTGGTCCGCAAGCGCTTGAACGAAGAGTTCCAACGCAAGCAAGGAACGCCGCTGGCGTCTACCGGCCTGAGCCAGAATGCCGTTCCTGTGCCGGAATCCGATCCGGCTTATTTTGAAAATCTGGGCCAGGCGCTGCGCGATGCCACCAGCGTCGGATGGTCTCCCGAGTCGCCCGCCACCATCGTGGTCTCCGGCGGCGCAAAACATTCTTGGGCCATCGGCGCGTCGCCCGATTCGGTGCCGCTGGCGCGCCACACCGCACTGACCGATGACGGGAGGGAGACTGCCACGGCGCCGGTTCTGGCATCCCGTGCCGAGGGGCTCGCCGTGTGGGGAGTCTTGCGAGGCGACGTCGATAGCTTCGGCATCCGCATGCGCCGGCTGCAAAGCATCGAAGAGTACGTGCAGCTTTCCGTGCTCTACAAACAGTTTTTCGCGGGCGAAGTGGAAGTGCTTTGTTCGCTGCCGGAGTTCTGGCGCAAAGTGAATTTGCTGCACACCGGCGGCGACGATTTCGCGGTGGTGGGCGCGTGGGACGCTTTGATCGGGTTCGCGCGCGAATTGCAGCGCCTTTTCCAACGCTTCACCGAAGAGCATCTTAAGGAATTTCCGGGGGCGGAGGGCAAGACCATTACCATGGCGCTGGCGCTCGCGCCGGAGCTGGATACGCCGCTCGGTTCGGTGTATGGCCGATCGCGGGACCGGCTGGAAATTGCGAAATCGTCCGATAAAGACTGCTTCTTTCTGCTGGGCCGGACGCTCGAATGGAAACAACTGTCCGACGCGGCGGAGCTGAAGGACGAACTGACCGCGATGGTGCGCGAGTTTGGCGTCGCGCCGCAATATATTCGCGATCTGTGCGGCATTTATCGCGAGACCCGCCGCGCGCCCGGCGCCAAGCGCGTGGAGCGGCCATGGCGATTCCATCGCCGCCTGCTTCGGATACTGGGCGGTTCGCGGGCCCGCGATTTTCAAAAAGCGCGCGCCAGCTTGATCGCCGACCTGGTGGGCAAAAATCCCGCCAACATTAAGTTGCGGCCGTCGGGCCGCGTAGCGCTAGAATGGGCCAGACTGTCCACCGAAGGCTCGGCGGAAAATTAACGTACAATACAGAGGTTTGGATGGCTGATACGCAGCAGACAGAGCAAGAAGCACGCAATTCGGAAGCCCCGGCAACGCCCGAAGAGGCGCGCCAGGAAGTCCAGGCGGAACGCCAGGAGAGCAAAGCCGAACGGCAGGAGAGCAAAGCCACGCCGTCGGAGCGTCCGGAACGCAAACCGGCTCCGCAGGGCGACCGTCCGCAAGGTGGCCGAGGCCCAGCGCCGCAAGGACCGCGTCGCGAGGGCGGCCCAGGGCAGGGCAATCGGGAAGGCCGCGGCGGTCCGCATGGTGGCCGCGAAGGCGGCCGTGGCGATCGAGGCGATCGCGGTGACGACCGGCGGGGTGGCGGCGATCGCGGCCGCTTCGAAGGTCCGCCTGAAATCGATATCGAGAAATTGATCTCGGATCCCTTGTACCTCGACAATCAGGCCCATGGCGTGGTCAGCCGCATGCGCGACATGGACTCCGGCACCAAGAGCCAATTGCGCCGTCTCTACAATGCCGTTCGCCGCGCCGTCCGCGCGCCGGAGAACGAGCGGCAGCAGCAATTCGTCATGTTGCGGGCGCGTCTGGCTTATACCATCGCACGTCATTCCTTGCGCAGCCTGGATTCGCTGGAGAAGCTGCTGCTGCAGGTGACGCGCAAGAACGACGCCCGCGGCTACGAGCGCTTCCGCGATCTGTTCGAAGCGATTGTGGCCTACAACGAATAATCCACGAGGATCCAGGAACCCGCCGACATGAGTTCGCACACCGCGCAAACGGAATTGAAGCTGATTGGAAAATTGATTGTGGAGGGCGACATCGCCTGCCAAACCGGGCTGCACATCGGAGCCGGGAAAGGATCGCTTGAAATCGGCGGCGCCGATAATCCCGTCGTCAAGGATGCTTTCGGCCTGCCCTACATTCCCGGCAGTTCGCTGCGCGGCAAGCTGCGGTCGCTGCTGGAACAATCCTCCGGGCTTGGCCGTCCCTTCCGAGCTGGTTTATCTTTCCAAGCGCAAGGGCCAGGAAGTGCGCATCCATCAGAGCGAGCGGCCCGACGACGAAGTTTGTCTACTGTTCGGCCGCAATCCCGGACGCATGGAGCGCGTGGCGGGGGATTCGGTGGAATCGAGCGCCGCCACTCCCGCGCGGCTGACCGTTTACGACGCCCCGCTGATCTCGGAAAGCATCACGCCGCAGATGCGCGAGAACATGGACGACGAGCTCACCGAAGTGAAGAGCGAAAACGCGATCGACCGCATTACGTCGCAAGCCAATCCGCGTACGCTTGAACGCGTGCCGGCCGGCGCGCGCTTCCATTTCCGCGTGGTCCTGGATGTTCTTTGCCCGGAAGATCGCGAGTTGCTGCCGCGCCTGGTGGAAGGACTGCGATTGCTGGAGGACGACAGCCTGGGCGGCGGAGGATCGCGCGGTAATGGTCGCGTTGCGCTTTCCAGCTTGAAGCTCACCTGGCGCGGGCGCGGTTTCTACGCCTCCGGATCGCCCGAACAGGAATTGCTGACGGGCTCCGATCTGGCGGGCGTACAATCGCTGGTCAACGCATCCGATTTTGCGGAAAAACTCGCCGAGTAGGAATGTCCCAGGCAAATTCCAATTTAAGCTACGCGGTTCGATTTCGTCCCGTGGGGCCTTGGCGATTCGGCCCGGATTCGGGCGCGCGGGATCGCGTGGACTTGATCTATCACAGCGACGCGCTCTTCTCGGCGGTCTGCGCGGCCATGTCGCAGCTCGGACTGGCCCAGGACTGGCTGCAAGCTACGGCGACCTCGGCCGACGCGCCCGCTGTCCGTTTCAGCTCCTTCTTTCCGTTCTTCGGCGATACATTGCTGGTGGTTCCTCCGCGCAGCTTGTGGCCGCCGCCCGAGTCCACCAAGATCCGTTACAAGGGTGCGCACTTCGTTCCGCTTTCGGTGATCGAATCGCTGCTGTCTGACAAAGCGATGGATGAGGATCGCTGGGCGGTAGATGGCGAGAGCGAATGCCTGGTGCTGGCGAACCAGGGCCGCGGACCGTTCCGAGTGGCTCTGCGATCCAGCGCCGGAGTGGACCGGCTGCAGCACGCGGCGGTGGAGATTCACACCACGGCCTGTCTCGAATTCACGCGCGCGGGCGGCCTGTGGACCATCGTTCAGTTCGCCGACGAGGCTGCTGTTTCGCGCTGGCGAGGGCCGGTGCAAAGCGCGCTGCTACTGCTGGCCGATTCCGGATTAGGCGGTGAACGATCGCGCGGTTGGGGCCGCTCGGAGGCGCCCGAGTGGCAAGCGTGGCATCCGCCGCAGGCTCCTGTAACCGAACAACCCAGCGATCGCGCGCACTGGCTGCTGTCGCTGTACACGCCGTCAGAAAACGATGCGGTGGATTGGAAGCGCGGCAACTACTCCACTGTCTCACGGCGCGGACGCATCGAAAGCAGCGCGCGCTGGGGCGAACCCAAGCGGGCCACCACGATGATCGCCGAAGGCTCCGTCCTGCTGGCGTCGAATGAACTGCGCGGCGCGGCCAGCAACGTCGCCCCCGAAGGTTTTCCGCACCCGGTGTATCGCGCCGGATTCGCGGTCACCGTTCCCATTCCGTGGAAGGTCGCCGCATGAACTATCGGCTCACCTGCCTGACGCCCACGTTGGTTGGCGATGGGGAGAGGCTTTCCCCGATCGACTACATGGTCTGGAAAGACCATGTCAACGTGCTGGATCAGTGGCGCATCTTCCGTCTGCTGGCCAAAGGGCCGCGCCTGGAAAGTTATCTCACGCAACTCAAGAAAGCCGACAAGCTGGACTTCGCTTCGTGGGGCGGCTTCGCCCAGAATTATGCCGGCCGGCGCATCCCGTTTGAACACCCCAGTTCCACGCAATATTGGGAACGGACGCAGGCCGAGCATCTGTTCATCCCGACTTTTAGCAGCGGACCGAGCGGTCCCTATCTTCCGGGTACCGCCATCAAAGGCGCGTTTCGAACGGGTGTGGTGCACGGACGCCTTACCGAGCGCTTCGTTACAGAACTGGCCGCGCGCATCGATTCAGAAGGGAGAATGCCGCGCCGTCCAGCAATTTCGGTGGAAGAATCCGCGCTGGGACCATCCGGCGCCGATCCCTTACGAGTGATCGCAGCATACGATTCGAAGACCGTCCCTGCCTCCACATTCAAGATTTATCTGCTCCGCACTTCCACGCTCGAAACGCGTGGCGCCGGTAAGTTCGAACTGGCCTGGAAGCAAATTCCGCGCGGGAGCGTGAAGCGCGCCGAGGATTCGACGCCGGTGTTCGCCGAGATGGCCGCGCCAGGCTCGGTTTTCGAAGGCGAGTGGCGCCAGAACGCGTTTCTCTCGCAGCCTGAAATCGGCAAGGCCCTGCGCCGGCGCGCGCCCGTGAATTCCGGCGCGCTGTTTGAGCTGGTAAACGCCTATACAGAACAACTGCTGCGCATCCAGAAACAATACGCCGAATGGACCGGCTTGGCGCTGCTGAAATCCACCGTCGAAGAGCTCGAAGCGCGGTTGAGCGCGGTTCGAGAGGCCCGGCGCGGCTGCGTGCTGCCGCTCGGTTGGGGCGCCGGGTTTCTCTCGAAGGTCGCGATCCTGAACACACAAGATGAAACATATCGCGGCATCTTGCGCCAGGTCGGGCTCTACGCGCGCGCCATTCAATCCGGCCTGCCGTTCCCTAAAACGCGGCGCATTGTGTTCCTCGGGAATCAGCCGGCCACCCTGCCCGGGTTTGTACACCTGGAAGCGATCTAGACTAGCTACTTTCCGTCGCAAAATGCGCACTTTTGACGGGCCCTGGCCTTGCTGGATGGCGAAAGGGCAATGCGGAAGTTGGAGGTTTGTCGGAACTGCTGCGCCGGGGCGAGCCGAGCGCCACGCTGCGCATTAGGCGCGAGCCACCACCAGCGCCTTGCCGATGTTGATCAGATTGTCGGCGAGTACCCCCAGCCCGACCCATCGCTTCATGCCTTCTACTCCGCGATACAGACACCGCCGCAAACCGTGCCGTCGCTTGACCACGCTGATTCGCCCTTCACAACCGGTCCGCCAAGCTTGTGCCTTCTTGAACCACCGACTCTTCTCCAACTTCTTGCGCTCCGGGCTGTGCGTGTTGCGATTCGGCACCGCCACCCACTTCACACCCATTGCTTCGACTGCGCGCTCCTGCGCTTGCGAATAATATCCTGCGTCGGCCGTCACCAGCCGGGGAATGCGTCCAAGTATTCTCTGGTGCGTTGCCACTGCGCCCTGCAGTAGCTCGCGGTCACTCGGCCTTTGGTCGAAAACGTCGTAGTGCGTGATGATCTGATTCTCCGCTTCCTGTAATTGCACCAGCTTGCCGAACTCAGTTGGCTTGCTCGCCTTGCCCTTGCGAATGATCTCGGTGTGCGCCTCAAAGATACTTACGATCTTGCCTGGCAACTGGGTCAGTCCTTCGAAGATTCGCGCCTTAGTCTGTTTCAGCACTTGCCGCATCCGCGTTGAGACCGCCGATAAACCATCGCTCAGCCCCCGCAGTCCTTTCTTCCGCCGAGCGGGCATCTGCTCTATCTCCGCCATCACCCGCTTGGTGTCGTTGAGGATCTGCCGCGAAAGGCGCAGCAACTCGCGGTACTCTTTCTTCCGCTTTTCCTCGCCTTCCGGTCCCCTGTGTCGGCTCGCTGTCGCGATCGCGATCGTGCGCCTATTTACGCTTCGCATCCGGTCTCGCACCTTACGCTTCAGTTTTCCACCAGCCTTCTGCTCGATCTTCTTCATCGTCCGCGTCAGCACGCGTGCGCCGTCGCCGAGCAAGCTCGAATCGGTGGGGTAATGAATATTGGTCTCCACCACAGTGGTGTCCACGCGCATTTTCCGGCCACGCACCACGCCCTCTGCCTGTGCCATGCCGACCAGACGATCATGCAGCTTGGCGATCACTTCGCCGCCCAATGCCTGCGCGATCCGGGCCAGAGTTTTCGCGTCCGGCACTTTCCCCAGCCCAATCCGTGTGAAGTCCCGATAGGCCAGGTTCATCTTCACTTCGCGCTCCAGCGTGTCAAAACTCCAGTTCCGTACATGCTTCAACAGCAGCAGCCGCAACGCCGTCTCGGCTGGCGTTTGCGAACGGCCGCGCGTCGCGCTGTGCTCGTGCCGCTCGCCTTGCGCTTGGTAGACCAGGTCGACCAGTTCCTCGTCCTCCAACAACCGATCCGCTTCCACCATCCAGGGCTCCCACAACGCGCGGACATCTTCGTCCACCACGCCTTCCCACAGCGTCCGTTCTCCTTGTTTGCGTCGAGTCATGTCCCATTCTGCGGGCAGATCGAAACAAGTTCAATAGTGAATGTTCTGGCTCGAATTCGCCGCGCCAGATACCACCAGATGCGGCTCAGCGCGCTCTATTTTGCGACGGAAAGTAGCTAGACTAGCAGGTTGCGAAAAACGCCAAAACACAACTGGCCGAAGATAAACGCCGATTGAAACAATGGACTTAGTTTTGTCTTATCCGCGTTGATCTGCGTTCATCTGCGGCCAAATAGCTTTTTCCGCGGGCTCCTAAACTAACTAGGCGCGTTCTAGTTACTTCGCTAGCGAGCGGGCGGCGGCGAGCGCCGTTTCGTAGTTCGGATGGTCGGCCACTTCCTTCACGTACTCGACGTGCTTGATAGTGTCGTCTTTGTCCAGCACGAAAATCGCGCGGCTCTCAATCCGCATGTCTTTGATGAGGGTCCCGTAGTTCTCGCCGAACGAGCCCGAGCGATGATCGGAAAGCATCTTGATCTTGTCGATGCCGTAATTGCCGCACCAGCGCTTCTGCGCGAAGGGCAGGTCCATGCTGACGGTGTAAATCTCCACGCCAGGCAGCTTGGCGGCTTCTTCGTTGAAGCGCTTGGTCTGCGCGTCGCACACTGGCGTATCGAGCGACGGCACCACACTGAAGATGCGAACGGCCTTCCCGGTACCCGCCAGATTCACGGGCTGGAGCCCGTCATTCACCGCGTTGAAATCGGGCGCCTTGTCGCCGGCCTTTAACTCCGGCCCCAACAGCGTCAGCGGATTTCCTCTCATTGTCGTAGCTCCAGGTCTTTCCATCGATTCTCCTCGGTTTGTTTGATTGAATTTCGACCTATTGTAGCAACTCATCCAACTTGGAAACTTCACTCGTCGGAAGCTGGCACGTGTAGTCTTGGCAAACATATGCAGCGGACTTACCGTCGATTTCACGCATACTCGCCGCGGCGGGGAAGAACGGCGCGCCGGCGCGCAATGTGATGGTGTGCGGCAGAAATCGCCAGCGGAGATGGCGCAGAAGCTCGGTCGCTTCGCCCGCCAGGACCACCTCGCGTCGCGAAGCAAGATAGTAGTCGAGGCCAACCAGCATCTGCGGCACGGCGACGGACTGCTGCGCGATCTTCGATCCCAAAGCCCGCAGCGTTCGTTCGGCTGCGTCGCGATATTCCGCACGATCGGTGAAATGCGCCAGCTTGAGTAGATCGAGCAACGCCACCGCATTTCCCGATGGTTCAGCGCCGTCGTAATCGTCCTTCATGCGCAGCACGAGATTGCTATCGCCCGCCGCGGTGCTGAAGAACGCGCCTTCGGTTGTATCCTCAAACAGCTCACGCATCTTGGCGGCGAGTTGGACCGCCGTCTCGATGTGCCGCGCATCGAAATCGGCCTCATACAGATCCAGCAGGGCGCCAATGAAGAACGCATAGTCGTCCAGAAAGCCGTCGATGGCAGCATCGCCATCGCGAAAACGCCGCCGTAACAGGCCCGATTGGGCGTTGTACATCCGTGTCAGAATGAAATTCGCCGCCCGCCCGGCCGCTTTCAGATAACGGGGATCATCCAAAACCTGCGCGGCTTTGGCGAACGCCGAAATCATCAGGCCATTCCAGGCGGTGAGAATTTTGTCATCCAGATGTGGGCGAACGCGTTTCGACCGAATGGCAAGCAGCGCCGTTTTGGCCGGATGCAGTTCGGCCTCGGTTGCGTCATCTAACGATTCGCGCAAGTACAAAATGTTTTTGCCGGTAAACTCGCCGTGCGGATCATCAGGTACGTTGCCGCTGCGCTGCACGCCGTACACCGACGCTATTTTAGGGTACGGCGCGAGTTCCTCCGCGGTCCAAATGTAGAAAGCGCCCTCGCCCTTTTCCTTAGGATTGGCAGGATCGGTGACGCTGTCGGCATCTTCGGCCGAATAGAACCCGCCGTCGGGATGCGTCATGTCGCGCAATACGTAATCGAGCGTGCTGCGCGCGATCTTCGCATAGAACGGATCGTGCGTGATCTGAAAAGCCTCGATGTAAGAAATGGCCAGCTGCGCCTGATCGTACAGCATCTTTTCGAAATGCGGAACGAACCAGCGCTCGTCGACGGAGTAGCGATGAAAGCCGCCGCCCAGTTGATCGTGCATGCCACCGTTAGCCATGGCCCGCAACGTCTCGAGCGTCATCTCGAGCGCCTCCTGCCGGTGTGAGCTAGCGTAATATCGCAGCAGGAAATTAAAGACTACCGGCCGTGGAAACTTCGGCGCGCTCCCGAATCCGCCATGAGCCGAATCGTACATGCGGCGAAAATGCTGGAACGCCGAATCGAGCACCGTCTTATCGGGCATGCCAATCGATGGCCCGGATGCGCCCGCGTACTGCTCGAGCTGCGCCACAACGTCGCCACTCGATTCGAGGATGCGCCCGCGGTCGGTGCGCCACGCTTCAGCGATGCGCTGCAAAATCGCGCCAAATCCCGGCCGCCCATAGCGATTGTCGGGCGGAAAATACGTACCGCCAAAAAACGGCTTTAGGTCCGGCGTGAGAAACACCGACATGGGCCAACCACCGCTTCCAGTGGACGCCTGCACGAAGGTCATGTAGATTCGATCCACATCGGGGCGTTCTTCGCGATCCACTTTGACGGGGACGAACCAGCGATTCAGAAGCGCCGCCAGCTCTTCACTCTCGAACGACTCGCGCTCCATGACGTGGCACCAGTGGCAGGTGGAGTAACCGACCGAAAGAAAAATCGGCTTGTCCTCCGCGCGCGCCTTGTCGAAAGCCGCCTGGCCCCACGGATGCCAATCCACCGGATTATGGGCGTGCTGCTGCAGGTAGGGACTTTTCTCGTCGATCAAATGATTCGTCAATTTTGCCTCAGTCCTATTGTGAGGGATTGTATATACTCTTCACGAGCGAGGAGGATCTCCCGTATGAAGCGCTACTTGTTGCTGAGCGCCGTCGTCGGCGTGCTGGCCGGGCTGTTGACATTCTTGCACACGCGTACCGTGGTTCACGCCGCGGCTGTCATGGCGCCACGCTTTGAAGTGGATCCGTACTGGCCGAAGCCGCTACCCAATCATTGGATCCTGGGCCAAACCATCGGCGTTTCAGCCGATGCGCAGGACCACATCTGGATCATTCATCGCGTCGGTTCGCTCGAAGCCGGCGAACAGCACGCCACCACAAATCCGCCTATTTCGCAATGCTGCGCGCCCGCGCCGCCGGTGCTCGAGTTCGATCAGGAAGGCAATCTGATCGCGCACTGGGGCGGTCCGGGGCCGGGTTACGATTGGCCCGAATCGGCGCACGGGATCACGATTGACTACAAGGGCAACGTCTGGCTGGGTGGCAACGGGCGCGGACCGCAAAGCGCGCGGGGCGCCATCAACGGTCAAGACGAAGAATCGAAGGCCGGCGACCAGGTGGACAGTTTTCACGACAACCAGATCCTCAAATTCACTCAGGACGGAAAATTCCTGATGCAGATCGGCAAGCCGGGCCGCAGCAAGGGCAGCAACGACACCGAAAACCTCCGGCTGGCGGCGAAAACTTTCGTCGATCCGAAGACCAACGAGCTGTACGTCGCCGATGGCTACGGCAACCATCGCGTGATTGTGTTCGACGCCGACACCGGCAAGTATAAACGGCACTGGGGCGCTTACGGCCACAAGCCGAGCGACGCGGACCTCGGCCCCTACAATCCGAATGGTCCGCCCGCGCAGCAATTTCGCAACCCGGTGCATTGCGCCATGCTCGCGAACGACAACCTGTTGTATGTCTGCGATCGCGTGAACGACCGCATTCAGGTGTTCCATCCGGATGGCACGTTCGTCAAGGAAGCATTCATTGAGAAGCAGACGCTCGGGTCCGGATCCGTTTGGGACATTGCCTTCTCCCAGGACCCGCAGCAGAAGTTTTTGTATGTAGCCGATGGAGAAAACGATCGGGTACACATCGTGGACCGCGCATCGCTCGAAGTTCTCACCACCTTTGGCGAAGGCGGGCGCCAGCCGGGAGAATTCTACGGCGTGCATAGCATCGCCACCGATTCGAAAGGCAATATCTACACCACGGAGACCTACCGTGGACAGCGAGTGCAGAGATTCGTGTACAAAGGCCTGGCGCCGGTGACGAGCCAAGACCAGCGCGTGTTGTGGCCCCAGCATTAAGGAGAACGAGTATGCGGATGAATTGGAAAATTCTATTGCTAATCGGCTGCGCCTCCGCGCTTCTGGCGCAAGACACGCACCCCAGTTGCAACAAGTGCTCGGGCACATACATCCCGAGCGGCGAGGTTCAAGCGTATCTGAAACGAGCGCCGGCCAACGCCGTCAGCGATCAGCAGGTTCGGGCCGTGGACGTCGGTAAGAGCCATGTCGACATCGGCGTGGTCTATCGCGGCCATCAGACCGCGGGCGGGGCCGTGGCCGAGCACGATCTGGTTAGCGAGGTTTATCACGTGCTGGATGGATCGGCGACGCTGGTGCTAGGCCCAGACATCACGGATTTGAAGCGTCGTCCGGCGGATGACCGGGCCGTGCGGTTGCTGAATGGTCCGGGCGGCAATGGCTCGTCGATCGTTAACGGCGCCACCTATCAACTGAAACCGGGCGACGTGGTGATCATACCTGCGGGTGTCGGACATTGGTTTACCAAGATCGACGACCACATCTCGTATTTGATGGTGCGGGTGGATCCGGATAAAGTAACGCCGCTCAAGGACGAGGCCGCATCCAAAGCCGATCTGGCCGCCGGCGCCCAAGGGCGCTAAACTGGCCGGCCATTTATATCGTGATACGATATAAGTGATGAAGGACTTGACCCTCGATGAATATCGCGCCCTGGCCGAGTTCCGCTATCAGATCCGGCGCTTCCTCGGCTTTAGCGAGGAGTTGGTTCGCGCGGCGGGTCTGGAGCCCCAGCAGCACCAACTGCTGCTAGCTGTGAAAGGCCTGCCGGACGGGGTGACGCCGACCGTCGGCGAGTTGGCCGAACGCTTGCATCTGAAGCATCACAGCACCGTGGAGCTGGTGAATCGGCTGGAGAATCTCGGATACGTGGCGCGGGAGCCCGGCCGCGAGGATCGGCGCCAGGTGATTGTTCGCTTGACTCACTCCGGCGCCGGCATCCTGCGCAAGCTTTCGCTCGCCCATCACCAGGAGCTGGAGATCGCCGGACCACGGCTATACAAAGCGCTGCACTCGATCGAGCTCCAGCACCGCGAGAAGTCAGGAGACGCAGCATGAAGAACGCACATTCCCGCGCGCAGGAATTGGGCGATTTCACCACCGATTGGCGCGTCATTCCCATCTCTGGCCTCGCCATCGCCATCGGCTTGATCAGCACGGTAGTCGCCTGGGTGCTGCTGCGGCTGATCGGGCTGTTCACGAATCTGTTCTATTTCCATCGCTGGAACACGGCCCTGGTCTCGCCGGCCGGAAATTCGCTGGGCGTGTGGGCTGTTCTGGTACCTATCGGCGGGTCGCTGGTCATCGGTCTGATGGCGCGCTACGGATCGGAACGCATTCGCGGCCACGGCATTCCGGAGGCGCTCGAATCCATATTGATCAACGGCAGCAGGGTGCAGCCTCGCTTGGCGTTTCTGAAGCCGTTGTCGTCGGCGATCTCCATCGGCAGCGGCGGACCGTTCGGGGCCGAAGGGCCGATCATCATGACAGGTGGCGCGTTCGGATCGATGATCGCGCAATTCTTCCGGCTGACCAGCGTCGAGCGCAAGACCCTGCTTGTGGCAGGTGCAGCGGCGGGGATGTCGGCGACTTTTGCTTCGCCGATCGCAGCAGTCCTATTGTCGGTTGAGCTGATGTTGTTTGAGTGGAAGCCTCGCAGTTTGGTTCCCGTTGCATTGGCCAGCGCGACGGCGGGAGCGGCGCGCCGATACATCCTGGGCGTCGGCCCGCTGTTTCCCGTTCCATCTCATCCAGTGTTCATCGGCCCTTGGGGACTATTGGGCTGCGTGATCTGCGGGCTACTGGCCGGTGCACTTTCGGCCTTGCTCACGGGCGCCGTGTATGCGGCCGAAGATGCATTCTTGAAGCTGCCCATTCATTGGATGTGGTGGCCGGCCATCGGCGGCTTGGTGGTGGGTCTGGGCGGCCTGATTTTCCCCCAGGCGCTCGGAGTGGGCTACGACACTATCGGCGCGTTGCTGAAAGGCGACGTGGCGCGCAACGTCATTCTCGGGGTATTGCTGGTGAAGTCCGTCATTTGGGCAGTGTCTCTAGGCTCCGGAACATCGGGAGGCGTACTGGCGCCGCTATTGATGATGGGCGGAGCGCTGGGCGGCCTGGAAGCGATGTTTCTGCCCAACGAAGGCGCGGGCTTTTGGCCGCTGATAGGGATGGGCGCGATCCTGGGCGGCACTATGCGATCGCCGCTGACCGGCATCATCTTTGCACTGGAACTCACGCACGACATCAACGTCCTTTTGCCGCTGCTGGTTGCCAGCATGATCGCGCACCTGTTCACGGTGCTGGTATTGAAGCGATCGATTCTGACAGAGAAAGTGGCGCGGCGCGGTTATCATTTGAGCCGTGAATACTCGGTTGATCCACTCGAAATTCTTTTTGCGCGTGACGCTATGCGCACAAACCTGGTGGCGTTTCAGTCCGGCAGCACGTTGGAGGAGGTGCGCACCGTGTTGAGCGCCAATCACGGACCTCGGGGCCAGCACCTTTATCCGGTAGTGGATGAGCAGCAGCTGCGCGGTGTGATTACCAGGAACGACCTGCGGAAGTGGCTGGAAGCGCCGCATCCGGCCGGAGAAACGCTAGCCGACGTGGTGACCGATCCCGTGGTCGCGCATCCCGACGAGCCGTTGCGCGTGGTGGTGTACCGTATGGCCGAAACCGGATTGACGCGGTTTCCGGTGGTGGATCGAGGCGATGAGCGCAAACTGGTGGGCGTGATCGGACTGCAGGACCTGTTGTCGGCGCGTACCCGGAATCTCGCCGAAGAGCGCGATCGCGAGCGCGTGCTGCGCGTCCGCCTGCCGTCTTTCGGCGCGCCCGAGCCGGCGACCAAAGTGCGCTAATGAATTCGAACCGTATCGGCGCTTGCCGTTCCCGATGTAACCGCGGAAAGCAGGCGCTCGGCGATGGCCTCGGCTCGTTGGACGAATAAAGCTCCCTGATCGCCGCACACCTCGGCTGCGGTGTCCCGCCACAAGGTGAGCCAGCGCTCGAAATGCACAGGACTCAAGCGCGGCAAGCGGAGATGCGCGGCCAAGGGATTGCCTTTGTAAGTGGCCGAGCCCAGCATCACCGACGACCAAAACGTTCGCATCGTCGCGAGATGCGAATCCCAGTGATCGCCAATTGCGTCCGCGAAAATCGGGCCCAGCATTTCATCCCGGCGAACCTTGGCGTAAAAGTGGTCCACAAGCTGTCCAATTTGTCCTTCGTTCATCGAACTTCCTCTTCTCCGGCGTAGCGCGCAAGAGCCGCTTCGTCCGCGATGAGCACGCGCCGTCGCTTGCCCTGCTTGGCGCCGGGCGCCTGAGCGATCAGCCCGTCGCGCTCCAGCCGCGTCCAGGTTCGCGAGACCACCTCGCGCACTGAACCGACACGGCGCGCCAACTCTTCATTGGAAAGGGTGAGATCCACTTGTAATCCGGAGTCCGTCCGCAAACCCCGATCGCGAGCCTGCGCCAACAAAAGGCGCGCCAGGCGCTGGCCCACTTGCTGCAGCGATAATGCATCCACCAACTCCGCGTGCCCGCGTAAGCGCTGGGCCATCAATTTGAGCGCTGTTAGCCCGACTTCGGGATGTTGCAGCATGAAGCGGCGGACATCGCCCTTATCGAGAAACAATACTGTAGCCGGTTCTTCGGCTACCGCGGTGGCTGGATATGGTCCGTCGTCGAACACGGGGACTTCCGCCAAAGTGGCTCCTTCGCGCTCTATGTGGATGGTCTGCTCGCGGCCCTGCGTGTTGACTCGATAAGCCCGAATTCGTCCCGACACGATCACAAATAGCCCCGCAGCCTTCTCGCCCGCCAGAAACAGCAGTTCGCCCTGCGCCAGTTCACGCGTCCGCGCCAGAGCGGCTAATTCCGTCAATTTTTCAGGCTTGAGATTGCCAAATAGTACGGTGCGCCTTAAAGCGGCTAATTTGTCCACCGTCTACTAGCAGTATCATGCCGGAGCCGCGCCGCGTGCCGTGACTTAAGTCATATCCCTATGGAACCGGCTTCGGATACAGTTGAAAAGGTGCAATGCGATTTCAGCTAATACTGCCGGTAGGGCTGGCTATGGTTACTTTGGGCGCCGTGACGGCTTGGGCCGCCCATGACGATGCGTTCGATTATGCTTACATCCCCTACGACCACCCAGCCATCCAATACCCCACGCGAACGCCGGACGACGCCATCACTCGCCTTCAACAAAGAATGGATTCGGGCCAGGTCAAGCTGGATTTCGATCCCCAGTGGGGCTACCTTCCCAGTCTGCTGAAGCACCTGGGAATCAACATCGATTCACAGATGCTGGTGTTTTCGAAAACCAGTTTCCAGGCCCCCAAGATTTCTCCGAAGAAGCCACGAGCGCTCTATTTCAACGACAACGTGGCGGTGGGCTTCGTGCCGGATGGCGACCTGATGGAGTTTGCGGCCACCGATCCCCAGCAGGGCGTGGTCTTCTACACGCTGGACCGGGAAAAGACGGACAAGCCGAGCTTCTTGCGCCGGACCGACCAATGCATTTCGTGCCATCTGATCCCCGGCACGCTCAATGTTCCGGGTCTGCTGGCTACTTCGGTGATCCCTGCCCCCGATGGTTCTCCGCGATTTGCGGCCGCGGCGGTGATCGTCGATAGCCGGACGCGGCTCGACCAGCGCTGGGGCGGCTGGTACGTCACCGGAACATCGGGTGGATTGCAACACCGGGGAAATGCAGTCGCGCCGAATCCCGATCAGCCGGACGCGCTGGATTTGCGGGACACCCAGAATCTGACCAGCCTGGCTGGCAGGGCAGATACGAAGCTGTATCTTGCGCCCACTAGCGATCTGGTGGCATTGATGACGCTGGAGCATCAGACGCGCATGACGAACTTGCTGACGCGGCTAAACTGGGAGACCCGCATCGCGATCCAGGACGGAAAGCTGCCCGAGTTTCATGACCGGCTGGACTTCGTGACCGGCGAATTGGTGTCGTACATGCTATTTGCGGACGAAGCTCACATGAAGGAACCGATGACCGGCGTTTCCACGTTCGCCAAGACGTTCCCGGAGCGCGGGCCGCGCGATAAGCAAGGACGGTCGCTACGCGATTTCGACTTGCAAAAGCGCTTGTTCCGTTATCCGCTCAGTTACATGATCTACGACCCGTCCTTTGACGCCCTGCCGGATATTGCCAAAGAACAGGTCTACCGCAAGCTGTTCGATGTACTGACGGGCAAGGATTCGAGCGAAAAGTACGCCCGCCTTTCGGCGCAGGATCGCCAAGAGATACTCGAGATTCTTCGCGACACCAAGCCGGGCCTGCCAAACTGTTGGCGCGCCGGCGGACCTGCCGTCCGCAACGGCGGCTGATTTCCACCGCAAGCCCTATAGCCCGGTGATCGGCCTCATGGGCAGGATATTCATCCTGCCCCACAAGGTTGCAAAGAAAGTTAGAACGTGATGCGCCCGATCAACTGGCCGCTCCTGGGCTGGGCGCCAGCGCCCTCCACAAAGTTCACAAACCCGTAACCGGCCGACAAGAGACCACAGGTGTTGCCGATGCAATTGCCATGGGACGGCAGGGTCTCAGGAGTGGTAGACGGAAGGCCGAAGATTCCGACACCATTTGCTGGGATAGAGTAAAACAGCCGGTTGAAGACGTTCTGGAATTCCGCCCGAACTTGGAGCGTCACCCGCTCCTTGATCCGGAAGATGCGGCCGAAGCCGAGTGACTCGGCTGGCTGGCGCTGCCAGCGGAAATCGTTGTAATAGGGCGAGGACTCGCCAAACTGCCCCGCAGGAGCGTCCGTCCAAGCAGCTGGATTCAGCACCAGTTGCGTGGTCGGATCGAAATGGGAGTTCGGATTCACCAGGAACAACGGCACGCCGGGTACGCGATTCTGGAACGTGGTACCGCCGCCCCAGAGCGCAGGGTTGTTGGCTGGCCCAACGCCCAACTCGGTCAGAAGATTATTGTTGGAAGCGGGCGTCCGGATCAATACGCCGCTTTGGTAGCGCAGCAGCCCGCTCAAGGTCCAGTCGCGCGCCACTGCCGACAGCACCTTCATGCCGCCGCTGTCGGCCGAGAACTTCGGTGTGGTGTAGGTGAAGTTGATAATCAACTCCTGTGGAATGTCGAAGCCGGAAATCTGCTTATCGATCGCGGGATTGAATATGTCATTAATGAGCGGGGCGTTGGGCGTCAAGTAAGACGTATTGGAGTTGACGCCGTTGGTCAGCTCTTTCTGATACGTGTAGGCGACCCCAGCCGTCAGACCGTGCGAATAACGCTTGGTAAATTTCACCTGGAGCGAATCGTACCAGGTGTCCCCGTCTGGGGGCCCCAGGAACGGCGGGATTCCACCATACCACTGCGGCTCTGGCACGAGCGCCGCGATCAGCGGTTCTGAGCTGGGGAATCCAGGATACACGCTGTTTGGATTCGCCAAATTCGGGAAGCGGGCGATCACGGCAGGAGAATTAATCGGCGTGAGCAAAAGCTGCTGGTCGGCGGGATTTTGGATGTTGATCCCGAATTTCGACTGCAACGTCTGTGGCGAGACACCATCGTAATTCATAGTGGAAAGCAGGGGCGCTGTCCACCAGGTGCCGCGATTGCCCACATAAGCGGCCTCGACGACCATATCTTTTGCAATCTCGCGCTGGAAGCCGATGCTCCATTGGAAGATTCGGGGAAGCCGAGCGGCGTTAGAAGCGATCGAAATGAACGGCGAACTCGGTGGGACCACGCCGGGCGCCGCCGGCGCTGGGTACTGGGGAGTATTCGGGTTATAGAAGCTCTGAAACGTAAGGACCGGATTGCCATAAACGTTGCCTGGAGCATACGGATCGCCATTCTTGAGAATCGCGGAGGGCAATCCATACCCCGGAGAACCCAGCGAAAGGAAGTCCGGGACACTCACGTTTAATCCGGCCTGATCCGCTCCAGCCGCATAATTAATGGCGCCACCGGCGCGGAAGACCGTCTTGGGTGTGATCTGCCAGGCTACACCTACGTGAGGCCCGATAGAGAATGGGTACGGTTGAGCAAACGAGCAATTGCAGGTGGTTCCGTATTCTACGGTGCCAAGCCGTCCGCCGATCGTCGGGTTAGGAGCTGTGAAGTCGGCATTCTGCATTCGGCCATGTTCTTCGCTCCATAGGCTCGCATAATCCCAGCGAAGACCGAGTTCCACCGTCAGGCTGTGAGTGACCTTCCAACTGTCCTGAAGGTAGATGCTATAGGAATGCATGCCCAGCCGTGTACCTGTCTCGGGCGGGGCCACTTGAAGGCCGCCGGCTAGGCCTAGCAGGAAACTCGCATAACCCATTCCGCTGCTGGCGTAATTCGCAAAAGGCTGGCCATATTGCGCGGGATCCGCGGTCTGGACGTTGGAGAACTCAAATTCTCCATTGGCGCGGCTGCTGGTGATGGTCGGAATGCCCTCAAACATCGCCGTCGCGCCCAGCTTGAAGGTATGGTTTCCCTTGATCCAAGTTGCATTGGCGTTAAACGTGGGCTTTACGTCCTCTTGGAAAGGCGCTTCAAAGAACGAAGCCGTGCTGGTGCTGGAGGGGAAGCCACCGCCACCGGTGAAGCCTGAAAAGCCAAAGGCATTAGAATTCAGTCCGGATAGGTAGGGAAAGTTGTTTCCAGGGAACGGAACGCCGTCCGGGAAGAGACTAGCCTGATTGTAAGAGGGGGTGACCGACGGATTCGTGGTGTGCAGCAAACCCGCGCCGAAATGCAGCAAGAAGGTAGGCGTGACCGTGTCGTCCAGGTTGAGGCGCACGGTCTGCGCGAGAGAATTTTGGACTTCCAGGGTGGATAGCGGCAATTGCGCCCCGCTGAAACCGTTGTTCTGGGGCGAATACGTTTTGGTCGCCGAATAGTATCCGGACAGCTTCAGCTTGGAACTCAGCAATTCGTCGACCTTAATGGAGGGAATAGTGGTATGGCGGTAATCCGAATAACCCGGAACGTTGTAGTTAAAGAAAGGCCCAGCCGCAGGGTTATTGGGCATTGGGAACAGATTCTGAATCAACAACGCCGTCGGATCGAACCTGCTGGCCGGAATTATGTTACCCGGGAAAGGATCCGTCACAGGAGTGCCGTTCACGATGTGCCGGGTAGAAGGATCGAAGATCTGGTTCGCGCATATCGTTTGACCGACAGATGCGACAGTATTGCAGCCCAGGACGGCAGCACCCAAGCCCGCGTCCGCGGCGAAATTCCCATCGCGTTCCGCTGCGTCGGGAACTTGGGAAATCGAGTTGTTGGTGAAGTTGGTCTGCCGGAACTGCTCAAAGCTGAAGAAAAAGAAAGTCTTGTCGTGTCCGTTGTAGACTTTCGGGATGTCGATCGGGGCGCCGAGCGTGAATCCATAATCGTTCTGATGAATGGGATTGCGGATGTTGTAGGTTGGATTCACGGGATCGATGGTGAACGGCAAGCCCGCATTCAGTACGGTGTTCGTCAGATAGTCGAACCCGCTCCCGTGCAATTGGTTGGTGCCGGACTTCATGGTGTAGTTAATGTAACCGCCACCAGCCTGCCCGTATTCGGCGGCGTAGTTACTGGTCTGAACGGTTACTTCCTGAATCGCATCTGCCCCCTGCTGGTTCACTTGGGTGAGCTGCTTCCAGAAACCGTTGCTCGAATCCTGGCCCTCCACGTTGATGGTCTGGGAGCTGGACGGCATTCCATTTATGCGCAGGGTGTTGTCGGTTGCGAAATCGGTGCCCGGCAGCAGTTGGAGCGCAGCCAGCGGGTTCCTGATGTTTCCCAGCCCGCTGCTGTTCCCGAAACCGGGAGGCGCGCCGCCGAGAGTGAGAATTGGTAGAGCGTCCAGAGTGGTGGTCGGGACGTCGTAGCTGACCTCAGTGCTTTCTGTTTTGAGCATGGGAGACTCAGCATTAACGACGACGGACTCGGTGGTGGCACCCACCTCAAGCACGGGGTCGATGCGGTAAATGCCGTAGGCCTCGACACCGATGCCTGTCCGAACATATTTTTTGAATCCCGCGACGGTCACCGCCAGCTGATAGGTGCCGATGGGTAGTTGGGCAATTGTGTAGTTGCCCGTGGCTGAAGCGGCCGCTGGGTACACGGCGCCAGTGGCGTCATTCTTGGCTTCCACAGGTGCGTTCGGGACCACGGCTCCCGCCGGGTCCGTGATGGTGCCAGTAATAGTGCCGAGATTCGTTTGCGCGAATGCGGCTGAAACGAGTACAAAAATACCCACTGAGGCGAGCAGAGCCTTCACAACGATACCCCCATCGACTTGGATTTAACCCCAGAACATTAGCAACTGAAATATCTGGCCAAGTCTAACTCAGGGCGCGGAATGGAACAATGTCCCAGGTTAAATTTGACGCGACCTTGCCGCGCTTTTGCCGCCGTTTAAAAGCAAAGCCGCGGCGTGTCTTTAAGAGGCTTTTTGTTACCAGCTTTGTTTGTTACTTACAATGAAGCGACCATCTCATGCAGCCAGAGACACAAGATAAAGCTACCATCCAGCTTGGTCGGCCGATTCTGTTCAAAGCACTGAGGCCTTTCAACCGAGCTCGCATTCTCCGCGACAGCGTAGCCGGCATCGAACTGGCGGCGCTCAGCATCCCGCAGGCCCTGGGGTACACTCGCATTGCCGGCATGCCGGCGGTTACCGGATTCTACACACTATTGCTGCCGCTCCTGGCGTTCGCGACATTCGGTTCGTCGCGATATCTGGTGGTGGCCGCCGACTCCGCAACCGCCGCGATTCTCGCCGGGGGAATTTCCAGCATGGCGCCGCTCGGCAGCCCGAAATATGTGGCGCTGGCTGGAGCGACAGCGCTGCTCACAGCGGCGTTCCTGCTGGTGGCGCGATTGCTAAAGCTTGGTTTCATCGCCGACTTCCTCTCGCGAACCGTCCTGGTGGGCTTTCTCACCGGCGTGGGATTTCAGATTGGGATTGCAGTGCTGGGAGAAATGCTCGGTCTGGAGATTTATTCCCACAGGACCGTTGTGCAAGTGGCTCAAGTGTTGCGGCGGCTCTGCCTCAAGTGAGCCTGCCATCTCTGGGTCTTTCAGCCGCAGTGGTGGTCGGCGTCCTGATTCTGGACCGGTTTGCGCCAAGAATTCCCGGTCCGCTGATCGCCGTAGCGGGCGCCATTGCGGCCAGCTGCCGCTTGGGACTTTGCGGCGCGCGGCATCGCCGTGATTGGGCCGGTGGCCGGCGGGTTGCCCCATCTCGTTCTGCCCGATGTGAGTTGGCACGACGTGGAACTGCTGATTCCCATCGCCGGATCGTGCTTTGTGATGATTGTTGCGCAGAGCGCGGCAACCGCCCGCATTTACGCTACCCGCCACCATGAATCCTCGGATGAGAACGCGGATCTGCTCGGCCTTTCCGCGGCGAATGCGGCGGCGGCGGTGAGCGGCGCATTCGTAGTGAACGGAAGTCCCACTCAAACAGCCATGCTGGAGAGCTCCGGTGCACGGAGCCAATGGGCGCACGTTGCCACGGCATCGGTGGTTGCCCTGGTGCTACTTTTCCTCACCCGCCCGCTGCAATACCTGCCGCGATGCGGTGCTGGGCGCGATCGTGTTCATTGTGGCCATCCGGCTGGTGGATCTGCGCGGACTCCAGGGCATTCGCCGCGAGAGCCCGGGCGAATTTCTCCTGGCCGCCACCACTGCCGGCGTGGTTGTAGTTTGGGGCATTGAGCAGGGAATCGTGCTCGCCATGGTGCTGTCGCTGCTCCGCATTGTGCACCACAGCTATCATCCGCATACTGCGGTGCTGACCCAAGACCAAGGCGGAGTGTGGCAATTGAACCCCGTTGTCCCGGGGGCTCTAACCGAGCCGGGGTTGGTGGTCTATCGCTTTGGGGCGGCGCTGTTTTACGCGAATGCCGGCCGCTTTTCGGACGAGATCCGGCTCCTGGTGGGACCGGCCCCTTCTTCGCTGCGCTGGCTGGTGGTGGATGCCGGAGCGATCACTCAGGTGGATTACACTGCCGCGCGCGTGGTGCGAGAACTCCAGGGAGATTTGGCCCAGCTCGGAGTCGAGATGGTGTTTGCGCACGTGCAATCGGATCTGAAGCCCGATTTCGACCGGCATCATCTGACGGAAACGATCGGCCCGGATCGGATTTTTAATAGTCTCCGCGACGCGCTCGCCAGTTATCACAAGTTGGTGAAGGCCAGTGGCTGAAAAGCACCAGGTTGGTTTTCCTCGGCCAAGTTCAGTCACTGGAGCTCTCACGTTTACAAATATTTAGTAATGGCAATTCAGATGCAGCTACGCGCGGCCTGAGAGGAGCGACTATTTATGTGCACAAAGTCGCTATTAACGGGAACTGCCGCCTCCGTTCTGGCTGTTTCACTGCTCGGTGTTGCGCCGGGCGTAGCTCAGGATGCCAACCAATCCGCGCCGGCGCCTGCCTCTTCTGGCGGATGGCGCAAGTTTCCAACTGACCCGGCCGCTAACCCGGCACCCGACCCGCAGCCTCCAGGCCAACAAGCTCCCGGGGCACAGGCTCCAGGTTCCAGCGCTCCAGGTTCGAACTATGATAAGGCGATCTTCCTCAAACCGATTCCAAGCGATCAGCTCACCTTTCTGAAACAATTCGACGGGGCGCCGGCTAAAGATTTGGTTGGCAACAAACAATTCCGCAAACTGATGCACAGCGTCATCCCGGATTGTACTTTTCATTACGGCCGGGACATGCCGCTTACCGACGCGCTGGACATGGTTTTCAAGGGTTCCACTTTGCCGGTTCGAATCCGCGATGGGCGATATCTCATCGTCTCCGGCCGCAGCGGACCCTACCTGGCGGGCCGGGGATTTATATGGATCGATATGCAGGATGGGATCGCACTGGGCGGTTTCTATTTTCATCCGACGAATGGCGAGCCCACGCCAACCGTCAACATTTTCTCCAAACAGGTGAAGGAAGACACCCTCAAAATGAGCCAGCTTCCCCTGGCGTTTGCCGAGGACTTCAGCCAATGGACCGTGCAACTCAGGATTCCGCCCGTTACGACGCGCTACTTTATCACCGGTGCTAAAAGGAAAATCCTGTTGGAGCACGATGAAGACTATTGCGCGCCCGCAGCCGGCGTCGCGCCTCCCGATTGCCAACAGATGAACGCAGCCGCGGCTGACATCGACCTGGATGCCGCCGATTATTTGGATCAGACCAACTATGTCACCAATGCGACGGCCTGGATGATCACGGGCCCGGATCAAGTGGCCTGGATCCAGGTTCGGAACAACACCTGCCAGGCTGGTCTGGATCCATTGGGATGCCGGATCCGGCTGACACGCGAACGCACGCACTTGATTATCCTGCGGCGTCCCCTGCCGCCGCGGCGCGTGGCCAGCAGTCATTAAGGAAGCCGAGCCGCTACGCTTCATATCACGGATGGCGAGTCCGTCGCCGGCACGCTGCGGGAATCGGCAATAGCTGCAACCGTCGCGATATACGGTGACTTGATGTACGAGGGACCAGCGCCTGCTGGTCTTGACGCCGAAGCCTGGCGGGACACTCGCGCTCGCTTCATGGTAGAAGCCTGCTACGCAACTCTCGAGGAGGCGAAAGCGTACCTGAAGGCGTGTGACGATGCGCTGGCTGCTTTCTCGCAGCACGAGGAAGTGGTGGTTTGGCTGGATTACCGGCTGTCCGACCAACTCATCTTGACCAAGGTGCTCGACTGGTTCAGCCGTCAAAATTTGAACGCTGTTCATCTCAGTCTCATTTGCGCCAGGAGCCTCCGCGGCGTGGATCGTTTTGTGGGGCTCGGACAACTGAGGGCGGACCAGTTGGCGTCCCTAGCCGGCACACGCCTGCCGGTCTCGAGCGAACAGTTGCACTTGGCCCAGGCGGCGTGGAGTGCGTTCACTTCCGCCGATCCCACGGCCATCGAGCGCTTCACGAGAGCGATACGTCCGCGCTGCCGTTTCTGGCCTCAGCTCCGCGGCGTCACCTGAAACAGTTCCCGTCGGTGGACGGCGGATTGTCCCGCACCTAACGCCAGGCCCTCTCTGTCCTCCGTGAACAAGGTTCTCTGAACGGAAGGCGGCTCTTCAGCACGGTTCAGCGCATGGAGGAACAGATCTTTATGGGGAACGGTTCTTTCGATCGACTCATCGCCGATCTATCCACCGTGCGCCATCCGCTTGTTGAGATATCGGGTGAGGCCAGCATCACCGACGCCGGCCGAATGGTGATGGAAGGCAAAGCGGACCACATCGAACTGAACGGCGTCGACCGATGGCTGGGCGGCGTCCATCTAAAAGGCGGCCAAGCCCAATGGCGATGGGACCGCGAGTCGCCAGGATTATTCCTTCTTCTTCAGCGCCCCGTCATTCTCTTGAATGAAATTGCGGATCTCATCCGCCATGCCCAGCAGCTTTTCCCATTGTTCGCGATAAAGCGTCACTGGAAAGCGTCCCAGCCCATAGACAGACAGGCCGCCCTTTTCGCTCACCTTGAGCGACATCTGCCCGCGCGCGGGTTTTTTCAGAGATTGATTCTCGGCGCGCAGCCGCTCGATCTCCGCCTTCAATTCTTCTTCCGATGCCATGAGTATCAGTGATACCACAGTTGTGCCAGCGAAGTTTAGCGCCGCCACCGGCCAAGTTCCACGGCACTAAAGAAATCCCCGACATTGCGATTGAACGCGGAGGGCTCTTCCAGGTGGACGGCATGGCCGCTATTGGGGCAGATCCAAAGTCCAGCGTTCGGCAAAGTTTTCTTGAGCCAGAGATTGGTTTCAAGACAAGGTTCGTCCTCGTCGCCGACGATCAGCAGCACCGGGGCCTGAAGGCTCGCGAATTCCTTTTGATAATCCTCGAGGGAGGGCCGCCGGGCCTGATACCCCAGCAGCGTTCGCGCCTTGCCTTCCGGGGAATGCTCGCCCAGATGGGACAAGAACTCCTCGAATCCACGCGGGTCCTTGCGCTGCAGCTGCACTCGAGTGGGACCGCGTCCTACAACTTCGGCCACAGCGGGCGATCCCTGCTCCAGATAGGATCGAGCGGACGCCTCGCATTCGGTAACCCACGCCGCCCGGTCCGCGGCCGGCGAGCCGGATCCCACGCCCGAGATCACTAGCGAAGCCGCCATCTTGGGGTACATCAATCCAAAATGCAGCGCGGCATAGGCGCCCATGCTGGACCCGACTAAATGAGCCTTGGAAATACCCAGCCCTTGCATAACCGCGGCGATGTCGTGGACCACGAAAGGCAAGCCGTACATGGCAGGATCGCCCGGCACATCCGAAGGCGGGTAACCGCGGGCGTTGAACGTGACCGAACGATAGAAGCGCGAGAACCATCGCACCTGCGCTTCCCAGCCACGATAGTCGGAGTTCAATTCATGAACAAAAACGATCGCGTCGCCAGTACCGGTCTCTTCGACATACAGCCGCACGCCGTCCGCATTCACAAAGCTCAAAATGGTGGACCTCTCGATCAAGAGTTCTACCATAGAAGTGTGCCTACCCGACAACATGCCGGCCCTGGACCCACGAGTTCCAATATTCCCGAGCCCTCGCTGGCCGAGCGGGCGCGAACGCTTGCTTTGGTCGGCCTGATCGGCAGCCTATCAACGCATTCGCAGAAGTTTCCCGGATTTCCCTTCGGCTCCATGATGCCGTATGCGACAGACGAATTCGGGCGCCCGATATTCTTCATCAGCAGCATGGCGATGCACACGCACAATCTGCGCGAGGATCCGCGCGCCAGCTTGCTCATTACGCAGCCCGATGTTTCTGGCGATCCTCTGGGTTCGGCCCGTTTAACGCTGGTAGGCAAGGTGACCGAAGCGCCACGGGCGGAAGTGAGCGAACTCTATCTGGCCCGCTACGAGAACGCAAAGTTTTGGCAGGAGTACAGCGACTTCGCTTATTTTCGGTTGGAGGTTTCGGGCGCTTACTTCATCGGAGGCTTCGGGGTGATGGGATGGATCGCGGCCGAGGATTACCGAAGCGCGGCGCCCGATCCGCTGGCTCAGGCGGCGCCACGGATCATCCAGCACATGAATAACGATCATGCCGACGCACTTCGTCTCATCGCCCGGCGGTTTGCCGGGGAATCGCCGGACGAGGCGACGCTGACTGCCGTGGACCGGCTGGGCTTCCATCTGCGGCTCAAGTCCGGAGACCGGATTCACGGCACGCGCCTGGCTTTTTTGCGAGAGGTTAAAAATACGGAAGACGCGCGAGCCGTCTTCGTGGAGATGGTACGGCAGGCGAAAGCATCAGAGGCGGTATAGTGACATCCTCATGAGCTTGAAACCAACACCGTTCGTTTTAGGTCTACAAACACGTAGCCGCCGGGGAAAAAGATGAGCATGGCTGATCAATCCTCGATGACGGAAAGCATTCTGCTGCTGGTGTCCGATCCGGTTGTACGTTCGGTACTCAAGGACACCTTGGAACACGAAGGATACACGGTTGTTGCGGTCGGCAGTCTGGGAGACGCGGTGGATCGCTTGAAGGAGTTTACGCCTGATCTATTGATGACCCGCACTTACGTGGAGGGCATGTCGGGACACGACGCAGCTGTGTACCTTCGCACCAAGTCGGCTGGAATGCGGGTTCTGATCGTAGGAGGTCTGCTGGCCGACGAGCGGCTTCAATACCGGGAAGCGCTGCAAGGATTTGAGGTGTTCCCGAAGCCCTACACTCCGGCTGAACTGCTTAGCAAAGTGAAGGACGTGCTGAGCAAACCGCGTGGTGAATTTCGGGGGGCCACGTAAGGCGGGCGCAAATCGGGCGGTAAGAAAGTGATTCGTGGCGCGTCTAACCAGGGCGGCACTCTGCCGCGCCGCAAGAAAGGAACAGAACGCATGCCTGAATTGAATTCGGTGGTAGCCGTTTATGAAAGCCACTCGCAAGCAGAGGAAGCGGTGAGAGAACTGCAGAAGGCCGGCTTTGACATGAAGAAAATGTCCATCGTCGGCAAGGATTATCATACCGACGAGCACGTGGTCGGATACTATAACTCCGGCGATCGCATGAAGTACTGGGGCAAACTGGGCGCCTTCTGGGGTGGTATCTGGGGGCTGTTATTCGGCGCCGCTTTCTTCGTTATTCCCGGCATCGGGCCGGTACTGGTGGGCGGTCCGTTGGTGGCCTGGATCATCGCCGCGCTGGAAGGTGCGGTGGTGGTGGGAGGACTGAGCGTGCTCGGCGCCGCGCTGTACAGCATTGGCATTCCTAAGGACAGCATCGTGGAGTACGAAACGGCTCTGAAGTCCGACAAGTTCCTGCTAGTGGCTCACGGAACGGCGGAGGAAGTGGCAAAGGCTCGAGACATCCTGCAGACCACGCACCCGGTGGGGGCGGTCGCGGTGCATTCCGCGGAACAGGAACCGGCGCTCAGAACGTAAATTTCGCTGCGGCCTGAACCAGCCGGGGAGCCGCGGCGCTCACCACTTGGCCAAAGGTGGCGCTGCTGATGTTGCCGTCCACCGCTTGCGGTCCGAAGAACTGAGCGTGGTTGAACACGTTGAAGGCTTCCAGCCGAAACTGCATCGATTTCGATTCGCTCAGGCGCAGGTTCTTGAGCAGCGCCATATCGAAGTTCTCCATGCCGGGCCCATGGAAATAGCGGCGTGACGCGTCGCCCGGAGTGCCGAGGGCATTCTCGCTGAAAAGCGAGGCGTTGAAATACGGCTGCCCGTTGCGTGGATTGTGATTTAAATTCAGAGGGCCGGGCGCGACGTCCGGCTCATCGATCGCCATAGTTGTTGATGCCGTTGGGCTCGGCGCCGAGCAGGGAATTGTCGCCATAGTTGACCAGCGTCACCGGGAGTCCGGTGCTGAAACGCGTGATTCCGGAGAGTTCCCATCCTTGTGTCCAACGGTTGGTGGCATGGAGCAAACGGGCAAAGGGGAGCTGATAGTTGTAGCTCACGACGAAGTTTTGCGTCATGTCGAAAGCGGACAAGGCTCTGCTGAGCGACGGATTGAGCGGGTTCACCTCTTCGCCCAGATTGGACGATTGATCGAGCGATTTGCTGTAGGTATAGGCGGCCAGTAACTGCAGAGGTCCGCTGGTGTGCCGCAAGGTGACTTGCAGAGAGTTGTAGTTGGAGTTGCCGATGGTGGTCTCCAGGGTGTCGCTTCCGAAATTCGAACCCAGCGGTCCTCGGGTTCCATTGATCATTTGCCCCGACGCGGTGACGAAAACATTGCTTTCGCTGAATGGACCGCAAGGCGTCTGGCCGGGCGCCAGGTTGGCCGGATTGCTGAGCTGCAAGCAAAGCGCGGGGTTGCCCGGATTGGCTTCCTCGAGCACCAGCAGATGATGCGACTGAGTGCCGACATAGCTGGCGCTCGAGCACCGTGTTATTGCCGAAGCCGTGCTCGATGGAGAGCATGTATTCCTCGGTGTAAGGAATCCTGTTATTGGTCGCGTAGTTTGGCATCCCGCTGATGGGTTCGAACTGCGACCAGTTGATACTCGGAGTCGGGATGGCTGGCCGTGGTGTTCAACGGCGCAAGCTGCACGGGGAAATATTGTCCGACGTTTTGACCGTTGGCCGCTGTGATGAACGGCGTCGCAAACAGCGGCGGAGCGGGGCTGGTGTAGGTGGTTCCATACGGCGCATTCGCGCTGCTGATTCCAATCGACAGCGCCTCGATCGCGGTGTAGAACATGCCGTAGCTGGCCCGGATGCTGGTCTTTCCGTTGTCGGGCGAGTAAGCAAGGCCGATGCGCGGCGCGAAATCCAGATTTCCCGGCAGTCGCGATGGTCCGCGGCACGCCCGGATCGGTTGGAAACAAAATACCAGCGGGCGCACCCGGAAATACAACGGACTGGCGACCTGGCTCGAAAGTCGCGATCTGATTGTATTTCTCGTACCAAGGTTCGATACGGTCCCACCGCAGGCCGTAGTTCAGCGTGAGATTCTTGGTCACGCGCCAGCTATCTTGCCCGTACAGGCCGGCATATTTGTTGCGGCCATAGAAGGCTTGTAGCTGGCTTTGGTTGTACTGGCTGGGAACGCCGAGCAGAAAATCCGCGAAATCGATCCCGGTTTCACTGCCGAAAAAGATGAAGTTGCCATTCAACTGGGCGATGGGATTGGTATTCACCTGATCGTAATGGAACTCCGCACCCAGCAGGATGGTATGGGTTCCCAGGACCTTGGAGAAGTTATCGCGCCATTGAAAGGTATTGTTCACCTGCTTCAGCTCATTGGTATTGGTGCCGATGGAGAAATTATTGAAATCGACGCTCTCCACGCCTTCTGTTTTGGGCGACAGGGGAACGATGCCAGGCGTGTTCGCACCGACTACGAATCCTTGGGACGCGAGAGTTGTGCCGATGCCGCCAATGGGCTGGCCGAGGTCTGTGGCATCGCGCATGAAGCTGAAGTGGAACTCGTTCACCGCCGTGGAGCTGAGCGTCTTGGTGTCGCCCAGAGCGAGCAATTGCGCGCGTCCGGTATTGAGCGCGTTGAAACCCGGCAGATTCGCGCCGCCCTGCGCCACCGGGTACGGATTGTTCTGCGACCAGCCGTCTAGAAAATAATAGGCGGACAACATGCCCCACCGCGTTGTGCTGTCCAGCCGATAAGCGCCCTTGTCGTCTTGCAGGGTTTCGTTATAGGCCGAGGTTGAAAAAGTGCCGTTCGGGTTGTTGGGTGCGGGAATGTATTGCAAGAGGTGCTGCGCCGGCGCGGACCAAAGTTGTTGCGGAATGACTCCGCCCGGAAGAACCGCCTTGAGCGGGGCGTCCGGGGAGACGGTGTAGCCAAGTTCCCGCGACAGCAAGTTCGAAAGATCGCCCACCGGTCCCGAGAAACCACCGAAATCACCGGCCCGTTCGGCGAGCGACGGCACCGGGATCTCGCCGGTATCGATGCCTTGAGTCGATCGCGTGCCTTGATAATCGGCGAAGAAGAAAACCTGGTTCTTGCGGATCGGGCCGCCGATAGTTCCTCCGAACTGATTTTGGTCGAACGCGCCGCGGGTTGGCGAAAAAAAGTTGCGCGCGTCCAGATCGGTGTTGCGCAAGAATTCGAACGCGTCGCCATGGAATGCGTTGGTCCCCGACTTCGTTACCACGTTGATCTGGCCTCCGCTGAACTCGCCGTATTCCGCATCGAAGTTGCTGGTCAGAATGCGGAACTCGGCGATCGAATCCAGGTTGGGAACAATTGCCGCGCCCATGTTGACGTCTTCTTCGACGTCGCTTCCGTTGAGCACAAAGCTGTTGGCAAATTCCCGCTGGCCGTTGATGGAGATGGTACCGGGATTCAGATCGCCAGAAGGCGACAAGGCGCTCACGCCCACGTCCTGGGTGGTGTCGGATGTCAAAGAGGTGACCGGAACGACGCCCGATTGAAGGGCCAGCAGGTCCGTGAAGCTGCGGCCATTCAGCGGCACGGCCGTCATTTGCTGGCCGGTGATGACCTCGCCCATCTGGGTGTCCACTGTTTCCACATGCGCGGCGGATCCGGAAACCGTCACCGTTTCGGTTCTCTCGCCGAGGGTGAGAGACGCGTCCGCTACAACCTTGCTGTCGACGTCGATCACGATACCGGTGCGTCGAAGAGGCTTGAAACCTGGGGCGTCCACGAGGAGATTGTAGCGGCCAACGGGCAGACTTCGGAACGAGAAGAAGCCGCGGCCATCGGTGGCGATGGTGTGTTTCACGGCAGAGGCGGTTTCGGTTGCCGTAATATTCGCGCCAGGGACCGCGGCGCCGTTGGGATCCGTGATGGTTCCGAGTAAGCTGCCGCCGTCGCTGGCCCAGAGGGGCGAACCGAGCAGGGCAAGTAAAATGCTTACTCCGGCCCTTAGCCTGTTGTTCCTGCTAACCGTTGGCATTTAGGATTGGTATGAATTGGCGGTTCCGAAATCTCTGGTAGTCGCTGTAGCGGTTTTGTCATAGAAACTAAAGCATGTAATCAATCTCGGACCTTCTTGGTCCAGATTATCGGAACAGCGCGTTTGAGTCAACCGAAATCAGCAAATGAGTTGCAACTGTGTGTGAACGGGTCTTATCCTCAACTGAGTGGGGCTAGGGGCGAACTACGCGTCCCAGGGATTGAGAACCCGAACTTGGGACGGTTGAAAGTGGCTGGAGTTGCGCGACACGATGATCAGATTGTGATGAAGAGCGGTGGCCGCGAGCAGGCCATCGATGACTGGCAAAGCGCTTCCGTTTTGCGTGGCCAGTGCGGTTATGGAACCCCAGCGATCGGCAATCGCCGAGTCAATGGGCACGATTCTCCCGGCGAACCGGGTTTGCAGATCCATCTGGAGCCACATTTCGAGAAGTGTCCTGCGTTTGCCGTAGGGTAGTGCGGCCACTCCTTTGCGAATCTCCCCAAGCGTGAGCACGCTCAGATAGAGCAGCCCTTCGTCGGTGCAGTCAACCCACTCCACAACCCGCGGGTCCGGCTTGGGACGTACCAACTCGGACACGCAGTTGGTATCGAGCAGATATCCGCTCATATCTCAACGTCGCGTCCGGGGTCTTTGTCACGTTTCAAATCGAGATCGACGCCGACCATAGGCGATTCCCGAAAGAACTGCACCAGGCTCTTCGGCCGACGTGACTTCGTCACCAGCCGCTCGTATTGCTCGTCGGAGATCATCACGACGCCCTCTTTGCCCTGGCGCGTAATTCGTTGCGGCCCCGCAGTTCGCGCCAGACGGAATACCTCGCTGAAGCGGGCCTTCGCCGTTTGGATCTGCCATTCAGGGCCTTTTGCGGCGGCGACGCTCTTCTTTGGGTTTAATGGGTGACTCGATCTATGCAAGGCACAGCTCCAGACTAGTCTGACTAGTCACATTGTACCGCGAACTACGCCATCCCCCTGCGAGCGAACGGCAGGCTCAAGACAAAGAGACCCACGCCCAACAGGACGATCGCCGGCCCCGGCAGGAAACGGAAACTCTCGGCCAGCCACACGCCGGCTACCGAAATTGCGCCACCGAAGATGGCCGATAAGATGACGTAGCGACGCATGCTCTGCGCGAGGTTTTTGGCGATGGACGCGGGGATGATGGTGAGCGCGCCCATCAAAAGCGTTCCTACCAGTTTGATGCCGAGCGCCACGATCATCGCGAAGATCAGCAGCAGCGCCAGATCGTAACCGCGTCCCAAGCCGTTTACCCGGGCGAGATCCGGCGAAACGATCAGAAACAGGAAGCGCTTTGCCAGCACGAAGCACAGCGCGGACAGCACCACGGCGGTGAGCAGGATCGCTAACAATAACGGCAAAGACAGCACGGGAAATGCGCCGAACAAGGATTCCACGACGTCCTCATTCGGGATCATGAGGATTCCCACGGCCAGGCTGGCGGTAAACAGGAGCCCCACAATCGCGTCGGGCGGTACCCGGCTGCGGCCTTCCAGCCAGAAAACCAGAAACGCGGCGCCAATGAGGAAAACGATGACCCCGTAGAACGGATCCAGCCGGTAGATGATCGCCAGCGCGATGCCGGGCAGGGCTACGTGAGACAACGCATCGCCCACCAGCGCCATTCGCCGCAGCAGGATGAAGGGGCCCACGCTGCCGGAGGCGATGCCCACCAGCAGAGCGATCCAGAATGAGGTGTGCGGGGGCGGATGCATTAATGCTCGTGATGGTAGAAGCTGGCTTCGCCATAGAGGGTGGCGAGGGCTTGAGGATTTAAGGCTTCCACGGGAGGGCCCTGGCACACCACGCTCTTGTTCAAACACAACACGCGCTGCGCGTAGCGGTAGACCACGCTGAGATCGTGCGAAATGAGCAGCAGCGCGGTCCCGCGCTCTGTCTGAACGCGATGCAGCAGTGCGTAGACGGTCTCTTCGAAGCCTGCGTCCACCGCCGCGGTCGGTTCATCCAGCAGCAGCACGCTGGGCTTTTGCAACAATGCCGATGCGATGAGCACACGTTGCGTTTCGCCGCCGGAGAGTTCTCCCAGCCCTTTCTTCAGCACGCCTGGGGTGAGGCCCATCAGTTTCAGTTCCCGATCCAATTGACTGGTGAAGGCCGCGCCCGGAAGCCAGAAGCTGGGCGATTGGAGCAGGAAAAACTCCATGGTCGAGATGGGAGCGGATCGGTCGACAGAGAATCTCTGCGGAACATAACCGATCTTGACGTCGCGGCGCCATTGCGCCAGGCCGGTATGCGGCAGCAATCCCAGCAAGGCCCGAAACAGAACGGTTTTGCCCGCGCCGTTGGGTCCCAGCACGGCCAGAGCTTCGCCTTGTTTCAGCGTGAAGGAGATGTTGTGGAGCACCGCAAGCCCGTCCAGTGTCACGGAGAGGTCTTCCACGGTTAGCACGGGTTCATCGCTCATGTGGGCTTGGATTCAACGTATCATGAGGGCATTGGGCCATGGATGGGTTATCTCGGTAAGGATGGGTTGTCTCGTAAGGACGTGCCGCTTTATCTGGTTGGCGCGGCCGCCGTCACGACGTTAATCTCGATTCGGGTCTTCGAGATCCTGATGGCCGTGGCGCTGGTGGCGCTCATCGTGACCAGGCGGCGATGGCGCTTTCCGCCAGTGTGGTTGCCGCTGTCGCTGTTCCTGCTGGGAACGTTGGTATCGCTTTTCGCTTCGGGCCATGTCCGCCAAGGCCTTCCCCAGGTGAGGAAATTCTACGTCTACCTGATGCTGTTACTGGTGACGGCCGCCGTGCGAAGGGTAACTGAGATTCGCTGGATAGCGCTCGGTTGGGCGCTTGCGGCCACGCTTTCATCCGTGTGGGCGCTGAAGCAATTCTTTGAAAAATATCGGGCCGCCGAACTCGCCCATCGGAACTTTTACACCGCTTACGTGGATGCCCGGATCACCGGATTCATGGGCCATTGGATGACGTTGAGCGGGGGGCTGATGATGGCGGTTCTCATCATCGCCGCGCTGGTTTTCTTTGCGCGAGATCGGTCCTGGACCCCGTGGTTGATTGTGGCCGCCGTGCCGGTGATCGCCGCGTTGGGCCTCACTTGGACGCGCAGTATGTGGCTGGGGACGCTGTGCGGCGGAGTGTATCTGATCTGGTTCTGGAAGAAATGGGCGCTGGCTGCCGTGCCGGTATTGATTGCGGGGCTTTTGATCGCGAATCCATTCGACATTCGCGAGCGCGCCGTGTCCGCGCTTGCTCCGCATGAAGGCAAAACCGATTCCAACGCTCATCGCGCGGAGCTGAGGCGCATTGGCTGGGAGATGATCAAGGCGCATCCGTGGCTGGGCGTCGGCCCGGAACAGGTGTGGCGCCAGTATCAGGACTACATCCGGCCTGACATGCCGCGGCCACAAGCGTCTCAATATTACGGCCACTTGGAAAACGACTACGTGCAATACGCCGCCGAGCGCGGTGTTCCCACCATGCTGGCGCTGCTGTGGATGATCGGATGGGCGCTATTCGACTTTGCGCGATCGCTGCGCCACTTACCCGCGGATGCCGACGAGCGCTGGGTATTACACGCCGCAATAGCAGTTATCGCGAGCGTGTTAGTAAGTGGATTCTACTCCTGGAATCTCAATAACAGCGAAGTGCTTGCCATGTTTCTCGCCGTGATGGGCTGCGGATATGTGGCGCTGTGGCAAGCGGAGGCGAATCGAGAAAGCCGTGTCACTCCTGCTGCAACTTCTGTACCGCTTCGTTGAAGTGCTCAATGCTCTCCAGGCCCATCCACGTTCCAGTGATCGGATAAGCGTGGATGCGCCGGCCCGCCGCGAGCAGCTTGGTCATCAATTCAGGCATGGTGAAGAATGTGTCTTCGGGGACGAGATCGAGCGCAGCGCCGCTCAAGCAATAGATGCCCGCGCTGATCGCGTATTCGGTCTCCGGTTTTTCGGTTACTCCGTGCACGGCTCCATCGGCGATGGACAGAACCCCGTAGGGCGATCGGTAGGTGTACTTGGCGTAAGCCACCGTTAAGTGGCAACCACTGGCACGGCTGGATTCAATGAACTGCCGGAAGTCGAGATCCGTAATCAGATCGCCGTTCATCAATAGTAATAACTCGCCAGTCGGAAGCTTCGCCTTGAACGCGCCCAAGGGGCCGGCGGTGCCGAGCGGCTTATTTTCGTGCAAGTAAGTGACGCTGACTCCGAACTTCGACCCGTCGCCGCAAAACGCGCGGATCAGCTCGGCGTGATAGCCGGTGGCAAGAACAAGATCTGTGATGCCTGCATCACGCAGTTGCTCGACGATCCTTTGCAGGATGGGCTTTTCGCCGACGGGCAGCAGCGGCTTTGGAATGGAGAACGTGAGCGGACGCAGGCGTGTGCCCATGCCGCCGGCCAGGATGAGGGCTTGCATCAGATGCGGTAGGCGCTGGGATCGTACATTTCCAGCCGCTCCTCCACCCATTTCGCCGTCAACCGGATTCCCGCGTCCAGTGTCACGCGCGGCGTCCATCCCGCTAGCTCGCGAGCCTTCGTATTGTTGGACAGCAGCCGGGTTACTTCGCTGGTTTCGGGGCGCACGCGTTCGTCCTTCTTGCGAATGGGAAGGCTGCGGCCGATGATGGCATTGATGCGCTGAACCAGATCGCCGATGGATACCTCCGATCCCGTTCCCAGATTCACTTCCTGACCGACGGCCGCGTCGCATTGTGCGAGTTGTAGAAAGCCTTCCACGGTGTCGCTGACATAAGTGAAGTCTCGCGTGGGAGCGGTATTTCCCACCGCGATTTCAGGCTGCGTCAATGCCTGGCTAATGATGGTGGGGATGATGGCGCGGTCGCTCTGGCGCGGGCCGAAAGTGTTGAAGGGCCGCACTACGGTGACTGGAAGCTGAAACGCGGCGTGAAAGCTGAGCGCGATGGCATCGGATGCGATTTTGCTGGCCGAATACGGCGACAGCGGCTGCTTGGGGTGCTTCTCGTCGATAGGCACGTACAGCGCGCTGCCGTAAACTTCGCTGGTGGAGGTAATCACTACCCGCTCGAGCGCGGCGTCGCGCGCGCCTACCAAAATGTTCAGGGTCCCCTGGGCGTTCACCTCGAACACTTCGATGGGATGGACGTAGGAGTAAGGAATGCCAGGGAGCGCCGCCAGATGAAATACGGTGCCCGCGCCTTCCAGCGCCGTGCGAACGGCTTCCGGATCGCGAATGTCGCCCGGAACAATTCGTATGTGTTTGGTATGGGGCGCCAGCAAATCCAGGAAGCCCGGATCGTTGCGCGAATTGTACCGGACGAATGCCGTGACGTTGGCCCCCAGCGTGAGCAGGCGTTCCACCAGGTGGCTGCCGATGAAGCCGCCCGCGCCTGTCACTACAACATTTTTGTTATTCCATGTCATACGCGCGCTTTTCGCGAATTCTCTATTGTCGCACCCAGCAGGCGAAGGTAGAACTGCTCCGTTCGTTCCACTGTCCGCTCGATGGAAAACTGTGCTGCCCGTTCGCGCGCATTGCGGCCGAATTCGCACAGGCGCGCCGGGTCGGACGCAGCGTCGACGATGGCGTCGGCAAGCGCTTCCGGCGATTCAGGCGGCACCAGCCAGCCGCTCTTCCCGTGTTCCACCACTTCGGGCAAACCACCCACATTACTTGCAACCACTGGCAGCCCGTGAGCCATGGCGCGCAAAGCAGTGAGACCCCAAGCTTCCGAACGCGACGGCATGATGAAGAGATCGAGCGCGGCGTAGAATTCGTCTAAGGTATCGACGAAGCCTGGTAACTGCACGACTCCGGAAGCCTGACGCGCCAGTTCGGCCATGCCGGACTGCAACCGTTCCGGTCCATCGCCCGCCAGCAGCATGCGCGCGCGAGGTAGCCTCGGTGCGAGCAGCAACGCGGATTGAAGAGCTACATCCTGTCCTTTTTCATGAGTGAATGCGGCGGCGTGCCCGATAACGAACTCATCGCTCGAGAAGCCCCAGCGCGCGCGCGCATTGGCGCGTGTCTCGGCGTCAGGGAGTTCATGCGGCATTTCAATCCCCGGTACGATGACTTCGATATGCGAATCCGGCACTCCTGCCGCGAGCAGCACCTGGCGTACCGATTGCGACAGCGCGATCACTCCATGGCACGTGAGGCTATATTTCCAGCGATGGATCAGCGGATGGCGCGGCGTGAACGCAACCAGGCGGCTGGCCACGCGCCGGACCGGCAGGCCGACGGAAGCGCGGAAGGCAATGGTTTGGGCTTTGCCGTCGTGCGCGTGGACGATATCGAAGCGGTGGGCGCGGAGGCGGTCGCGCAGGGTGCGCACGCTTCCGACCCTCATCACTTCCTGTTCCTCGGCCGCAGCGCGTTGGGCGAGCGGGCTGCCCTTCGGACAGACGATAATTTGGCGATGGCCCCGCTGCTTCAATCCCCGCGCCAGCGACAATAACAGATCCTGACCCCCTCGAAAATCCCGGCCGGTGTCAATGTGGGCGATCGTGAGAATGCTTGAACCTCTAGCTCAGAATAACAACAACCCTTAACCGGCTTGGCCTGCGCTCTGATAAAATTCCGATGGACTGCACGTGGGCCGCTTCGATTCCACCGTTCCGTTTTATGCCAGATACCGAGAGCCCTATCCCGCCAGTTTTTTTCGAGAAGTGGCGCGGCGCCAGGAGCTGGCCGGAAACGAACGGCTGATCGATATTGGTTGCGGGCCGGGATCGTTGGCTATCGGATTCGCTGCGTACGTGAAATCCTGCGTCGGCGTGGATGTCGAGACCGAGATGCTGGAGGCCGCGCGCGTAGAGGCGGCCCGAGCCGGAGTCCACGTGCGGCTGATCCAGGCGCGAATCGAGGATCTGCCCCAGGACATCGGAACTTTTCAAGCGATTACCATCGGGCGGGCGCTGCATTGGTTCGATCGCGACGACGCCATTGCTGTACTGGAGCGAATCGCCGACGCCAATGGCTGGATCGCGATTTGCGGAACCCGGGGATATAGCGCGGCCGCGCAGGGCTGGACTGGTAAATTTCACGAAGTCCGCCGGGCGTGGTCGTCCGATCCTGACGAGACGCGCTATCACATTAATATTGAGGAGTGGTTTCGAGGCTCGCGATTCCGAAAAGTAGAGGACGTTGAAATAACAGAAACACATCGGGTGACGATTCCGGATTTGATCGGGCGTGCGCTTTCGCTCTCCACCACTTCTCCGCAGGTGCTGGGGCCCCGGCGTCCGGCTTTTGAAGCCGCGTTGCAAGAGGCGCTCGAACCGCTTGCGGTGAATGGTGTGTTTGAAGAAAAAGTGACGGCCATAGCAACCATCCTGCGCTAGGAATTCGACCAACGCGCCCGCACTTAGTCATCAAGGCTTCACATTACAGTTATAGAGTATTGGCTTGGCTCGAAGGCCCTAAGCGGCGGTGAAACAACTGTTGTTAATAGTGTTCGCTTGCGCAGTGTTGCACGCCACAGAGGCGCCGAGGAACGCTTGCGGCCGACCTGCGGTCGGGAGCGTCATTCCAGAACCGGCAGATTTGCGGAGCCAGAACGGAGTACTGAAGGTAGATCTGACCATTCGCAACTCCACTGAACCGGACGGCTCAACTCGCTATTGTTACATTGACGGAAACGGCAATCAGTCACCCAATCTAAGACTCAAACCAGGCGATCTTCTTATCCTGCATTTGAAGAACGATTTGACCGTCTCCGATCCTGCCGCCCCGGCCACTCATATGCATTCTGGGATGCATTCCGAGAAGAGCGGCGATCCGTGCGCGAGTGGCGCCATGTCGGCGACATCTACCAATCTGCATTTCCATGGTTTGACGATTCCAGCCGTTTGTCACCAGGATGATGTGGTGAAAACATCGATAAGTCCGCGCGATGCGCCGATGCGCCGTTCGAGTACCGGTTTCGTATTCCCGCTGACGAACCGCCGGGATTGTATTGGTATCATCCGCACATTCATGGATTCAGTAAAGTGCAAGTACTGGGTGGAGCGTCGGGCGCTCTGATCGTCGAAGGAATAGAGAGCGCCAATAAGCAAGTGGCGGGATTGCCGGAGCGGGTTCTGATTATTCGCGATCAGGACTTACTAAATCCTAACGCGCCACCCGCTAAGTCTGAGCCAGTGATACCCAAGCTGTTACTCGATCGTGACGGAGACGCGGCCAATAATGGCACGGGATTCGGCAAGCCGGCCAAGGATCTTTCCATCAATTTTGTACCGGTCCCTTATCCCGATTATCCGCCTGCAGTTATCGCGATAAAGCCGGACGAGCGGCAACTCTGGCGTGTGCTGAATGCAGCTGCCATTACATCTTCTGGAACACGAGGATGGAGGCATGATGGGGCTGATCCGTGTGGAGCCCGCGAATAGCGCTGCCATCTGACCTCAAGCACGCCGGATACTCGGATTACCAACGTAAACTCTCTGCCGGCCGGTCCCTTTCAATTGACGGCAAGCGTCAGAGGAACCCATCTTGTTCGGCCTGATAGGGCTCCGCGGATGACGCGGCAGGACCGTTTCAACGCCTGTCCAACGGCCTGAAGCTCCGAATGGTCCTCAGGAAAGCCCGCTGCAGCGCTGGCCCGTTTCGATCACTGGCGTTGTAATTGAGGTGCGCCGCAAAAAGTGTTTCTCCGAACTGCCAGAAAATCGCAACTGAGTGCTGTACACGCTGATCGGGACTAAACGTGAGTTCGTTATAGGAAGAAATAACTGCGTGGGAAACCCCAGATTCCCGTGGAAACTTGAATGATTCGATTGGCGAAACACCCGACGCGGAGATCCTCATATCCACCCGCGCCCATGCCTCTGGAGTCGTTGCAGACCTCGCCAATCCGGAAATCGTATCGTGGCACTCGGTCGTGAGCACGGCCCCTCCGTTAGGAATTTCCGCCTGCACAAACTTCTCGGAATCCGGCGCGTAGAAGAAAACCGGTGTGTCAAGCTCGACGGACGCGCCCCAGCCAGGCGGCACAGCCATCGAAAAGCCATACCTATCACTGACGAACTCTCTCGCCTGTCCACGCACCTCTATCCGACCCTTGCTCGCGGCAAGCCCAGCGAGGAGGATTACGAGAGGTACAGTCTTAGCTATTGTGTATCTGTCAGACGAGCCCATATCAGGTGCGTGATGGCGTCCAGTGAGCGGGCGTGAGCTGGGCGACCTCAGAATACTTTCTACCGCTCATGCCGGGCAGGGCAGCCAGCAAGTAGCCCTTCAGCGGCACCTGCAGGCGGCGGCAGGATTCCACCACTGAGAGGATCGCCGCGACATTTGGACCGGACTTCGCGCTGCCCACGTGCGGCCAGTTCTTGCGGCCCAGCGCCACCGGCCGCATCGAGTTCTCCGCCATGTTGTTGGACAGCTCGACTTCGGCGTGGTCGAAACAACGCCGCAGCTTCGCCCACATATTTAAGGTGTAGTTCACAGCCTCGCCCAACGCGCTTTTGGGCAACAGTCGCGCTCGCAGCTTCCGGCACTCGGAATGAATCTCGTCCACCCAGGTCTGCGCGTGCTCGCGGCGCAACGCAGCGCGCTCCTCCGTGTTCAACTTTTGCTGGCGTGCGTGACGATCGACCAGAAACAAGGCATCCATGCGCGTGACCATCGCGATCGCCGCGCCGTCTTTCGGATTCACTTTCACTGCGTCGACGAACTTGCGCCGCGCGTGCGCCCAGCAACCCACGTGAACCAGACCCGGTCCGCCCACTTGGTCGTAAGCTTGATAGCCGTCGGTTTGCAAGATCCCGTTCCAGTCTTTGAGGAATTTCGCCGGACCGTCGCGTCCCCGGCCCAGTTGAAAATCGAACACCGTCTCGCCGCCAGGCGTTCCGTATTGCCACAAGTATGCCTGATGATCCGCGCCTCTGCCGTCGTGCATCTGCACCGGTACGATGGTTTCATCGGCCTGTAAATAGGACGCACGGAGCAGATCGTCGCGCATGGCTTCGGCCACCGGCTCAAGCAACTCGCCCACCCGCATCACCCAGCCGTCCAGCGTCGCGCGTGAAATCTCCACGCCCGCTTCGCGTTCGAGCATCGACTTCCTGCCGGTACAGCGGAAGATGATCGCAGTATTTGGCCACCACCGTTTCGATGACCACCGCGGTCGCTGGCCAGTCCTTTTTCCACGATGCGCGGCGCGAGCTGCGGCATCTGGACCCGGAACATTTTCCGCACGAACGTTTTTCGCGCTTGGTGACGCGCACAAACCACTTGGCCGGTTCCCGGTCCAGCACCTCGCTTAAGTCGTAGCCGATCACGCGCGTTTCACCGCCGCAGTGCGTGCAGTTCGTTTCGCAGGCGATCACTTCTTCGACGCGCGGCAGACTCTCCGGCAGAGGCTTGCGGCCCGGATGCGGTTTGCGGTTACGCGGCGGCGCGGTGAGAATCGGCTCGCGCTGCGATTCCGCTTCCACTTCCTCGCGCGTTGCGCCTGGCTCTTGCTTCGGCCAGCAGCTCCAGTTGCAGATCGCTCAGAGTTTCACTTGACGGCCCAAGGAACCCGATGCGCTGTTTGCGCAGACGCTCCTCTAACAACCGGATCTCCGCGTCCTTCTTCTGGATGGTCAACTGCGCCCAGTGCAACGCCCGTTCGAGCATTTCAATGCGCGCTCGAGCATCGGCAGCCGCCATAAAGGAAGCTCTATTTTACGCGAGTTTCCCCTTAAATGCGAGACTTTCCTACGCGCTCTTGCGATACCAGTTGCGCTGACGGGTTTGCTTCACATCCAGACCATTCACCAGCATCGCCAACTCTTCCGGCCGCATCGTTACGCTGTGCCTGCCCTCGGCTTCCGGCCAGCGGAAACGGCCCTTCTCCAGGCGCTTGGCGCACACCCACAGCCCGCTGCCGTCCCACACCAGCGCTTTCAGGCGTGTGCGCGTGCGATTTGAAAATAGAAACAGGTGCCCGCTCAGCGGATCGGCTCCCAACTGATCCCGCACCAATCCGTACAGCCCTTCAAAACCCTTCCGCATGTCTACCGCTTCGACCGCAATATAGATCTTCGTCGCCAGTCCCAGGCCGAACACGCGACTCAGCCCTCGGCCACTCGAATCAACTTCTCCATGTCGCTCGCACTGAAGCTCCACGAGCTCTCGATACGCCGGCCGTTGGCCAGCACGAGCGCAAAACCGGTCTGCGGCTGCGCTTCTTGCATGGCGACCCGCACCAACGTCGCCTTCTGTTTCCGCCGCGCACGCCGCCAGTAGTCCAGCGTGGACATCCCGATGCCGTGCTTGGCGCAGTACTCGCGCCGCGTCCTCCCGCTTTTCGCAAATCCCTCAACGAGGCCCCGAATCTCATCCTTGCTCCGCATCCCGCCATTTTCAGCGGAATCCTCTGCCTGAACAAGATGGGTTCCTCAGACGCATACAAGTCCGGTCCATGCTTTTATCAGATGTGGCAGCAGTTGGATTGCAGCGTGGCAAAGGCCACTCCGGCGAATCCTTCCGGCTGCGACGCTGCCTTGTTCCCCTGGGTGGAAGTGACCGTGGGCGCCGGCACCAATGGTGTTACACAGCCGGCCAACTTCAGCATCGGCGATACGACCGGCGCGACGACAACGGGCGAAGGCTCCACCTCAATGGGTTTCTACAATGTGCAAAAAGGCGACGCGCCCTACTTTAAGAGCCTGGCAGATACTTACTCGATGAGCGATAACTTTCACCAATCCGTGAATGGCGGGACCGGTGCGAACCACATTATGCTGGGCCACGGCGATGCCATCTGGTTTAGCGACGGCCAAGGGAACGCCACCACGCCGCCCCACAATCAGGAAGTAGTGGCGGGAACTGCCAACGCCGGCATCGTGGATGAAGTGGAAAATCCGAATCCGGCCACCGGCACCAATAACTGGTATAGCGAGGATGGTTATGGCGGCGGTTCCTATGGCGCGGCCTCCTACGGCGGAGGATCTTACACCAACTGTGCGGATACCACGCAGCCGGGAGTAGCGCCGATTGTGAGCTATCTCCGCGCGCTCGCCACCCCGATTAATCCGAACTGCGAACCGGGCCATTATTACCTGCTGAACATTACAACCCCGGTTACTTCGGCAATGGCAACAACGCGTATACGGACACCAACCCGAATAACACGGTGTTCACCATTCCCCCTTCGTCCGTACGGAGCATTGGCGATGTAATGATCAGCTCCGACGTTTCGTGGAAATACTACGGCGATCAGTGGAACAACTATGTGCCGGACCCCTACCAGCTCAATTATGGGGCCGTCGGCGCGAATACCGACGAATACTGCAACATCTGCAACCCCTTCCAGTACGATACTTCCATCATGGCCAACGCGGCTGTCCGCACGGCGCATATTCAGGACACGGCCAATCTCTATTCCGATATCCAGAACGGTACGCTGCCCTCGGTTTCTTTCGTGAAGCCCAGCGGGCTGGTGGACGGCCATCCATCTTCCTCCAAACTGGACCTCTTTGAAGGCTTCGCCAAGAAGATTGTGGATGCGGTGCAGGCCAACCCGGCTCTGTGGGCGCATACGGCCATCTTCATTACGTTCGATGAAGGCGGCGGTTATTACGACTCCGGTTATGTGCAACCGCTCGATTACTTCGGCGATGGCACGCGTATCCCGTTGATCGTGGTGTCCCCGTATTCAACCGGCGGGAACATTACGCATAACTATGCGGACCATGTTTCCATTCTCAAGTTCATTGAGCGCAACTGGAGCTTGGGTCGCGTCACAAAACCGCAGCCGCGACAATTTCCCGAACCCGGTTGCGAGCGCAACGAATCCCTATGTCCCGCTCAACACACCGGCGATTAGCGACCTGTTCGAATTGTTCAGCTTTGGTCATTAGGACGGGCGCGTAAAGCCAGACAGGCGCCAGCTCGGATGAAACCGGGTCGGCGCCTCATTCATTTCAGGCCGGTTTCCCGCATCATGATTCTGTTCATCGGAGTTTGGTTCCAGCAAGCCATCGCCAAAACCCTTGTGATAGCATGTGGGCCTACGCGAGGTGTGTGCGATGCGAAATCCCAAGTTGCTTTTGCTGATGGCGATCCTGGCCGTTCCGTTATTCGCGCAAATGGATCCCACCGGCGAATGGGCGCCGCAGTTTGACGAAGATTTTCTAGAGCGCATTCCGGGACCCGACATCGGCGACTATCTGGGGTTGCCCATCAACAACGCCGCGCGCCTGCGGGGCGATAGCTGGGATGCATCCCTGCTCACGTTGCCGGAGAATCAGTGCCGTCCGCATCCCTCCGATTATGCCTGGCGCGGTCCGGCGAATCTGCGTATCTGGAAGGAAGTGGACCACGACACGCAGAAGCTGATCGCCTACCACACGCACATTTCCTGGCAAGCGCCCGAGCGAACCATCTGGATGGATGGCCGTCCGCATCCGCCGGCCGACGCGGCGCACACCTGGCAGGGGTTCTCCACGGGCAAGTGGGATGGCGACGTGCTGACCATCACCACGACGCACCTGAAAGAAGGCTGGATCAGACGCAACGGCATCCCACGCAGTGAGAACGCGACGGTAACCGAGCATCTGTTCCGGCATGACGACCATCTGACTGTGATGGTGATCATCAACGATCCCGATTATCTGACCGAGCCATTCGTCAGGACGACAGACTTTGTATACGACGCTCGCCAGCAAATCGCTCCGTATCCGTGCGAAGAGGTAGTGGAGGTGCCGCGTCCCCGGGGCACCGTGCCGAACCATTTGCCGGGTGATAACAAATTCCTGGCCGAGTTTGCCAATCGCTTTCATGTGCCCTTTGCGGCCACGCGAGGCGGCGCTGAAACCATGTATCCCGAGTACGTGAAGGCAATCAAGGCCGAGTCAGGTACGCCGGATGTCGCCAAAATCGTGGCGGCGACCGACGCCCCGCCCGCAGCCGAACAAGACGCGATTCGTCCGGCCAGCGAGGAGGACGGCGAAGTCCACACGCAGCACGTGCAGGGCAATATCTATATGCTTTCGGGCGCCGGCGGCAACATTACCGTGCAAGCGGGCAAAGAAGGCGTGCTGGTGGTGGACACTGGTTTGGCGAACATGAGCGACAAGGTGGCGGCCGCGATTCGCAAGCTGTCGGACGGACCCATCCGGTATGTGGTGAACACACACGTGCATGCCGATCACACCGGAGGCAACGAGAAGATCGCGGGGATGGGCAGCACTATCGTGGGCGGCAACGTTACCGGCGACATCGCCGACGCGGGCAAAGGCGCGACCGTGATTGCGCATGAGACGCTGCTGGATCGAATGAGCAGGAAGGATGGCAATCAGGCTGCATTTCCCTCTGCTGCATGGCCTACCGACACGTTCACCGACGAGAAGGATCTTTACTTCAACGACGAAGGCATTCAGGTGATTCATCAACCGGCGGCGCATACCGATGGCGACAGCTTCGTCTTTTTCCGAAGGTCCGACGTGGTGAGCGCGGGCGACATCTTCCGCACTACGGGTTATCCCATCATCGATCTGGCCAGGGGCGGCAGCCTCCAAGGGATCATCGACGCGCTGAACCGATTAATCGCCCTGACGATTCCGGCCGGCAAACAGGAAGGCGGAACAATGGTGATTCCGGGCCATGGGCGGCTGTGCGACCAGGCGGACGTAGTGTTCTATCAGGAGATGGTGACGATCCTGCGCGACCGCATCCAAGCCATGATCAAGCAAGGCATGACGCTGGAGCAGGTGAAGGCGGCGCGGCCGACGCGCGATTACGATACGGTGTACGGCGCGACCAAAGGCTTCTGGACCACGGACATGTTCGTGGAAGCGGCCTACAAAAGCCTCGGCGGGAAGTAGGGTCCGGTAACGATCAAGTAACAGCATCCCGCACATTCGCCTGAATAAATTGGCGGCGCCAGAACGTCAAACAGGCGAAGGAGTACGCAATGTCTGCTACCAAAACCGATCAAGGACAAGGAAATAAACAGCAGGACGCCCAGAGACGGGAAGAGAATCAGGATCAGCGGGGCACCCACAATCCTGACAACAACCCCGGCAATAAGGGGCAGCAACAGAACAAAGAGAACGAGCAGCGCGGCCACAATCAGAATCAGCCACGGCCGGAGCACTCGAACAAACCCTAGTTGTTTGTGAACGCCGTCCTTCCCTCCCGTTCGCTGTAAGAGCGGGAGGGTCGCTGCCTCTCAGTTACTTCGCTTCGCAGGGCGTTGGATCCCACTTCGATCCGTCCTTTTCCATCTTAAAGTGCGTGCTGGTAACGAAATCCTGATAGAGGTTTGCGGGATCGTGAACGATTGTGGTGACGACCAGCCAGGAGTCGCCGTTGGGCTCGTTGGTGCGATCATAATACTCCGTAAGCTCGGCATTGCCGCTATACGGTACTCCGTTTTTGCGAAGGTAGCCGGGCTTCATGTGGGTGGTGACCACCTTGAGCGATCCGCCGGCGGGCGCCGCGCCGCCACCGCGTCGAGGAGCGGGCCTGATACCATCCCAGGAAGCCTCCGAGTATCCTTGCCAACTCGCCGCTTCAGTAGCCGGTGGTTTCGCGTTGAAGTGGAACATGCGGGTCTGGGTGCCGGCGTCAGTCTCCACCTTCAGCGTGTTGTCATCCACCCACGTGATGTGAACGCGTCCAGGCACGCGCATGATGGCCGCCGCGCCGTATGCCTTGCACTGATTGCCCGCCGCGATATCTTTGTCCGGATCCCAAGCCTCGCCGGCTTTGCGGCCCTCCTGGTTCAAAGGAACACTCGTAAAGTCGCCCTTAGCGGGTGTGACCATGCGCCACCGCCAGTCTTCCGTCACGATAGACACCCAGTATCCCGTGAGGTCTTCAGGCGCCACCTGCTTCGCTGGCCGGGGAGCCTGGGGCGGGGGAGGGCCAAATTGCGCTCGCATAGCCGCAGGCGCAACCAAGAGTACTGCAGCCGCTGCGCTCTGAGTGATAAGTTTTCGAATCATGAATTCATCTCCAGTTTCATTTGGCCGTGCAAGCTGAGGGGCTCCAACCGGCGCCATCGGGAATCTTCTTAAAATCGGTGCTGGTAACGAACGGCTCGTTCAGATACGTAGGATCCGTCACAATCGTGGTCACCGTAAACCAAGTGTCACCGTTGCGCTCCTTGTGAAGATCATAATATTCCTTTAGCACGGTGTTTTCACTGTAAGGCGGACCGTTCTTGCGAAGGTAGCCGGCGCGCAATTGGGTGGTGGTCACTTCCAGCGACTTTCCGTGGGCGCCTTCGCGCGTTGCTCCGAGCCCGAACCCCGGAGTGCCCGATCCGCGCACCGGCCGTTCCCAATTCGCGGCCGAATATCCTTGCCAGGTTCGATCGGCGCTGTGGGGAGCGTTGCCAGTGAAGTGAAAGAGCCGGGCTTGGGTTCCCGCGTCGGTCTCCACCTTGAGCGTGTTCTCATCGGCCCAGCTAATATGCACGCGTCCAGGTACGCGCATAATGGCGGGGGCGCCGTAAGACTTGCATTGTTCGCCGGCCGCGGTGTCTTTCTCGGGATCCCAGGCATTGCCGACGCGCCGGCCCTCGTTGTTCAGCGGGATACTGGCGAAATCGCCCTTGATCGGCGTCACCATGCGCCAGCGCCAGTCCTCGGTAACCACGGAAACCCAATAGCCGGTGAAATCGGCGGGGGCGGCGGCTTCGGCAGACTTCTGAGACTGGGGACCGCCAGGGGGACCGATTCCGGACGGCGGCGGCACGCCTTGCGCCAGAACAAACAGAGTCAGCGCGAGCGAGAGAGCGGCAGAGAGCAGAGTTCGCGTCATCATTTCTCGCTCAGGATTTTTTCTCGCTCAGGCTCTTGTACACAGCCTCGATGAACTTGTCGGTGGTCCAAAATCCGGTGGTGGAACCGTACTGCGTGTCGTAATCCAAGGTCGGCTTGGTGGCTTTGATCTGCTCCAATGTCATACCCTTGTGGATCATGTTCTGAAAGCGATCGCGAATCACGGTCAGCATGTTGCGGTATTCCACCACGTCGGCTTCGTCGCACAGACGCCCGTGGCCCGGGATCACCATGGTGCCGCCTTCCTGATATTTGGCTGGGACCGTGATATCGATAATTTTATTCAGCGCGTCGATTTCGCCTTGCACGCTTCCGCCGCGCGCCAGGTCCAGGAACGGGTAGCTTCCTGGCGTAAAGACGTCACCAGTGCTCAGGACGTCGGAGCGGCGGAAAAACACGATGCTGTCGCCGTCGGTGTGCGCATTGGGCACGTGATAAACTACCACCGCCTCGCCATTAAAGAAGAAATCCTTGCTGGGCAGGAAGTACTCGTCGTTGGGCCAATCGGCTTCGGCGACTTTGGGCTGACCGGCCGCTGGGTTCGTCATTCGATTTAGCACGTTGGATTGCGCGACGATTCGGGGCGGACCTACCGATTCACCCGTCATACCGAGCTTGGCAATTGCCGCATTGCCCCCGGTGTGATCGGTATGGACGTGGGTATTGACGATCCAGCGCACGGGACCATCGGACAATTTGCGAATTTCGGCCATGGCCTTGGGCGCGAGCGGCGCGAAACCAGTGTCCACCAACGCCACGCCGTCCTTACCAACTTGCACGGTGATATTGCCGCCGTCGCCCATGAGGACGTAAACGTTTCCTTGCACCGGCGCCATCGTCAGCTTTACGTTGTCGGGATTGATCTGCGGCGGCTGCGCGAGCGCGACGCTAGCGGCGGTCAGGAATGCAAACAATATGACCGCTTGCTGACGCGCGCGGCTCGGTTTAGTGTCCATGATCACTTCGAGGTAACGTTGCAGTCGAACAAGCTGGTGCACTTGCAGTAGCGCTGGCAGTGGTCCGGCGGATGATACTCGTTCGCAATTTTCTTCTGATATTCGGGGTACAGAGTTTCCGCGCCACCGCGCGTGGCCTCGTAAGGCAATCCGTACCAATCTGCGAATTCATGCAGGAACGGGTTCTGTCCCGGCAAATGATTCGGCACCGTTCCTTCGGGCCGCGGCACTTCCGGAGCGTACTCGCATCCGAAGATGCCGATGTTCTGGCCGGGATCGATAAACCAGTTATCGCTGCGGACCAGGGGCTCGGTAAGATACACCGGGTCTTCAATTACGGTGACCACTGTCAGATAGTCGCCATGCCGCACCCAGTGCTCCGTGAAGACCGCCTTATCGCTGCGCGGGATTCCGTTGCGGCGCATGTAATTGACCTTCAGATGAGTGGTGGTGATGGTTAGCATATTGCCGTCCCACACGCCGGTGGAAAAGCCCTGCCAGGTGTGGGGCGCGTAATCGGGCGGGTGCGGGCGTCCGTCCATCCAGACGGTCCGCTCGCTGTCCCAGGCCAACATATGCGTGTGGAAGGCGATCAGCTTCTGGGAAGTCTGGTCGATTTCCCGCCAGATTCGCAGGTTGCCGAGCCCGCGCATGGAGTAATCGCCGCCATGCGGCCGGCATTGATACTCTGGCACTACCGAAATACGATCGGCATCGTAGGTGTCGCCTGCCATTCGCGCCGCGTCGTTGATAGGAAGCTCGGTGTAGTCGCCCAGCTCGGGCCCCGGAAGGCGTTCCGGCCCGTCCTCATGATAAAGAGGAGCCCATTCACCGGTAAAGTCCACTTGCGCGAACGCGGGCAAGCTTACCACAGCAGCCAAGAGAAAGCTGTAGGCGGCCCTACGTCGAGGTAGGTGATCCAACATTATAGAAAACGCTCCCTGACGGTCGCGGTTCAGAAGCGATCGGCGTTACTGAACTACGCCCTTCCAGTTCCAGCCGTCGGACGGTCGGGTGATGCTCTGCATGCGGATGCGGTGGTCGTCCGGATTGCGGCCCGGGTTGCCTGTGATGATGACGACGTCGCCCGGCTTGAGCGATTCGCGGGTGACGCCATCGCGGCTCAATTGGCCACCAGCGCCCCATTCTACAGCCCAAGTCTGCATCACTCCCTTGTCATCAGGGGCTTCTACGTGCACAAACGAATGGGGATTCCGATACAGGAACTGTACCAACTTTCCTTGAATCGTGATCTTCTGATCCTCAAAATAAGTGGCTGCAAATGAGTGATGCGCATACACATTCACCTGCGTGCTCAACACGGATGCCGCCGCGATAACCAAGAACAACAGTGTTCGTTTCATAGGGTTCCTTTTGCTTTTCCTTCCCGGCTAAACTTCATAATATAACGTCCCGCCAAATCCTGCATGCAGGACTTCATTTCTCCGCGCACAACGGACACGAGCGGCCTGTGCGCTCATTTTCCACCCAGGCTTTTGTACACAGCCGCCACGAACTCGTTGGTGGTATTGAAGCCTTTATCCGCGCCGTACCGGGCATCGTAATCCATGGTCGGCCGGGCCGCCTGAATCTGCTCCAGCGTCATGCCCTTCTTGATGTCAGCCTGAATGCGATCGCGAATGATAGTTACCATATCACGATACTCGATCAATTCCCAGCGGTCGCACAAACGTCCGTGGCCCGGAATGATGTAGGTGCCGCCCTCTTCGTCGTGCTTGGAGATCGCGAGATCGAGAAGATTGTTGAGCGCGTCGAGTTCGCCTTGAATGCTGCCGCCGCGCGCGATATCGATGAACGGGTAACCGGTGGTGACAAAGATATCGCCGGTGCTGATCACATCCGAATGGCGAAAGAACACGATACTGTCGCCATCGGTGTGGGCGGCCTTTTCATGCGTGATATCTACCGGCTCATCATTGAACCACAGCGTTTTGCGATCGCCCAGGAACGTGTCGGTGGGCCAGGAGTCGGCGGGGGCGGCGGGTTGGTTTCCAGACGCCATGCTCATGCGATCGAGCACTGCCTGATGAGCGATGATCGCGGCGCCTTTAGAAGCATCCGCGATATCGCCGGTGACGTTGGCGCCGGTAATGGTGACGCCCGCCGCGCGCAGCTTCAGGTTTCCGCCCGTGTGATCGGCATGGACATGGGTGTTGATGATGTACTGCAGCGGTTTGCCCGGGGCCAGTTTGTGGATGGCTTCGATCACCTTGTCGGCGGTCTGCGCCAAGCCGGTGTCGACAATTAGCACGCCCATGTCGCCTACCTGCACCGTGATGTTGCCGCCCGCGCCAACCAGCATATAGATGTTGCCCTGCACGGGAAGAACGTGAACCTCGCCGTCGGTCGGATTGGGGTTTTGCGCCATGTTCTTGACGGGCATGGGCACAATCTCATCCTTGGCGAAAACATCCGTCGGAACAGGCGGCGGGTTCTTGATCACCTTCTCAAACTCGGGATACATCGTCTCGGGGCCGCCCAAAGCCGCAACCAGCGGCAAGTGGTACATGTTGGCGTACTCGGTGATGAACGGATTCTGGCCAGGCAGGTAATTCGGCACCGCGCCTTTTGGCCGGCCTTCCACTTCCTCCACCTCTTCGCAAGGGTACAGCCAGTTTCCGCCCGCATTGGTGTTGATTACGTAGTCCTCAGACTTGACGAGCGGCTCGGTGAGATATACCGGATCGGTAACGATGCTGACGTGCGTCAGGTGATCGCCATGCCGGATGAAGTGTTCCACCAGCGTAGCCTGATCGCTCTCCGGAAGGCCGTCACGCCGCACCCAACCTTGCTTGATGTGCGTGGTGTAAACCGTCAGAATATTGCCTTCCCATTTGCCTGTCGAAAAGCCCATCCAGGTGTGCGCGGCCCAGGCCGGGGGATGCGGCCGGCCGTCCATCCAAATGGTGCGCGTCTGTTCGTAGGTGCTGATGTAATTCTTGATGGCGATGATTCTTTGCGATTGCGGATCTTTTTCATCCCAGACACGGAGTTGCAGCGGACCGCGATAAATGTAGGGCGAGACGTGTACCTGGCATTGATGCTCCGGCATGGTCAAGCGGGAGGAGTTCCAACTTTCTCCCCACAGCCTGGAACCTTCCGTGATCGGAAGACCGGAGTAGTTTACCAACTCGGGACCAGGAATGCGTTCCAGGAAATCCTCATGCAGCAGCGGGTTCCAATTGCCCGACAGGTCATATCCGACATCGGGTACGAATTCTCCCACCACGCCCTGGCCGAAGGCGCAAACGGTGGCCAGAGCCGCGACGGACAGCAACGAACTAATGAATTTGGAACGGGTTCGGCATACAATGCCCATTTCTCTCTCCTGAAAACACAAACCAACTTTGCCGGTTGAATGCAACAGATTTGGCGTTCGGAAGGATACTCAAGTTACGCACGCCAGATGGAAACTATCAACGAATGCAATAGCCATTGTAATGCAAAAGCGCTGGACCCTTTTGCTATGCTACGTGGCGGGAGGTTTGGATGCGAGTGCTGCAAGTCCTGTTGGCGACGGGTTTGGGGATTGGCTTATTGGGGATTGGCCGCGCACAGTCCCCAGCACGGTCCGAAGATGCGCCGGTGGCCACTGCTTCCTCCGCCGTCCTACCGAAGGATATCGACCCGCAATCATTTTCGCGACTCCCGAACGTGAAGCGGGACGACCTGGACCCGGAGGGCAAGCGCATTTACGACATGCTGGCCGGGGGCGAAGGCAAAACCGTGACCCCCACCGGCCCGGCCGCCATTTCGCTCGAGAGCCCCAAGGTGGCCGAAGCCATCCAGATGTTGAATCAATATCTCCGTTTTCACGGCGTGTTGAAGCCGCGCGATTATGAGGTAGCTATCCTGGTGGCCGCGCGGGAATTCGATCAGCAGTATGAATGGAGCGGGCACGAAATGGGCGCGCGCAATGCAAAGGTTCCCGAAGCGGTAATCGACGCGATCAAATACAACAAACCCGCCGCCGGTTTTTCGGACCGCGATACGCTGCTCATCACCTTTGCGCGAGACTCGTTCCACAAACACCGGATCAGCTCCGAACTGTACGCCAAAGCGGTGGAGACGTTCGGAAAGCAGGGAACGCTGGAATTGGCGACCATCATCGGCGATTATGCGATGGCGGCGATTATGCTGAACGCCACGGATCAGCACTTGCCGCCGGGGCGTCCACAGCTCCTACCGGCAAAATGAGATTCAGCCACAGATGAACACAGACGAACGCCGATAAAACCTTGGGTTGGGAATCTGCGTTCATCTGTGTTCATCTGTGGCCTGCATAATAGTTTTAGATGCGACGCTCCGGCCATGCCGATCTTCCTCTACATGGCGGGCGTGTGCCGGCTTGGCTGGCCGATCGCATGACGCGGCTGGGCACGGCGATTAGCGAAAGCGTTCTTCTGCATTACGGACCGTCCGAGCTGCTGTCGCGGCTGAGCGATCCGTTCTGGTTCCAGGCCCTTGGTTCGGTGATGGGCATGGATTGGCATTCGTCCGGCATCACTACTTCGGTTGTGGGTGCGTTGAAGCGCGGTCTGAATCCTCGCGCGCACGAACTGGGCGTTTACATTTGCGGCGGGCGCGGCAAGCATTCACGCAAAACACCCGATGAATTGCGCGCCGTGGCGGATAAGACCGGTTTGGACGGTGAGGGTCTGGTGCGGACCAGCCGTTTGACGGCCAGAATCGATAACAATGCGATCGCGGACGGCTTTCAGATCTATCTGCATGCATTTGTGCTGACGGCCGGCGGCGAGTGGGCCGTCATACAGCAAGGTCTGAACGATGAAGCGGGGTTAGCAAGACGTTATCATTGGCACTCGGCGACTGTGCGTGATTTTACTTGCGAGCCACACGCCGCCATTACGGGCGCGCACCAGGGCGAGATCATGAATCTGGTGGATGCCGCGGCGCGTCCGGCCCAGACGGCTTTGCTCGACATTAGCCACCAGGCGCCCGACGATACGGTTCGCGATTTGTGCCTTGCGATGCCGGCGCATCATGAAGTCCGCGCAAACGATGTCGATCTGAAGCGCCTGGGAGCGGTGCTGGCCGTCGCTTACGAGCGCGATCTGCACGATTTTGCATCGCTCTTGCTGTTGGAAAAGCTAGGCCCGCGAACGCTGCAGTCCCTGGCTCTGATTGCCGAAGTGGTGCATGGAGCGCCGGTGAGATTCTCGGATCCAGCGCGATTTTCGTTCGCTCACGGCGGCAAGGATGGCCATCCGTTTCCGGTGCCGCTTAAAACCTACGACGCGTCGCTTTCGGTTTTGCGATCGGCGCTCGATTCGGCGAAGGCGGGCGATGCTGAAAAGCTGGATGGCACGCGACGCCTGGATCAATTCGTTCGTGCGGTGGAAGAGCGCCATCGGCCCGAGGCCGACTTCGACGCGATTATTCGTCACGAACATGCCATCTCGCCCAGCCTCGGCGGACGAACCGTCTTTGACGACCGCCGGCGCAGACCATCGCGACAACTCGACCTGTTCTAACGAAACCTCTGGCAGCTATCCGAGTCCAATCGCAGGGAGTCCAAAACATCTATGGAACTATTGCAAGAACTGTTAACCGAGGAATTGAAAGACCTGTTGAGCGCTGAAAACCAGTTGGTGAAGGCGCTGCCCAAAATGGCCAAGGCTGCCAAGGACGCCGATCTGAAGGAAGCCTTTGAAGAGCACCTGGAACAGACCAAGGGTCACGTCGAGCGTCTGAAACAAGCCTTCGATCTGCTCGAGGTGAAGCCCAGGGCGAAAGCTTGCAAAGGCATGGCTGGACTGGTGGAAGAAGGTCAGGAAGTAATCACCGAAGGCAAGCAAATGGAAGAGGCCGCGGCCGACCTGGCGCTCATTGGTGCGGCCCAGCGCGTGGAGCATTATGAAATAGCCGCCTACGGCACGGCGCGCGCCATCGCCGAGCAGATGAGCCGGAAGGACATCGTGAAGCTTCTCAGTGCAACTTTGGCGGAAGAAGAGAAGGCCGACCAATTGTTGACCAAGGTTTCGCAGCCGTTGCTCGAAGAAGCCAGCCAGGGCGCTGAGGAAGAAGAAGAGGAAATGGAAGAGGAAGAAGTTTAGAATTAAGGCTGATGAGCCAAGCACCGCATAACAATCAAATCGACTATATTGAATTCCCAGCTACGGATATTGCGAAGACCAAGGAATTCTACTCCTCGGTCTTCGGCTGGAAGTTCGAGGATTACGGGCCGGAATACACCAGTTTCGCCGATGGACGGATTGCGGGCGGATTCGACAAAAACGCTCCCCTACCGGTAAGGGGCGTATTGGTGGTTCTCTACGCCAGCGACCTGGAGGGCACCGAGAAAAAGGTCAAGGACGCGGGTGCGACCATCTCGAAGGAGATCTTCTCGTTTCCCGGCGGCCGTCGTTTTCATTTCATGGATCCGAATGGAAACGAGTTGGCCGTGTGGTCCGAGTAGCGCCGTCAGCGAGCGGATGGTATATGCTCACTTCATGTTCCACAGATTCGCGGGCACCTTGCTGTTGCTCGCTGCAACAACGCTGCCCTTGTGTGCTCAGGACCAGTTCTCCGGCGAATGGAGCCCGCTGCATCACGAGGATTATAACGAGCGCATTCCGGGGCCCGATCTAGGCGACTTCGCAGGTCTTCCCATCAACGATTCCGCTCGCGCTTTCGCCGAAAGCTGGAACGCGTCGCGACTAACGCTGCCCGAGCACCAGTGCCGCGTACACGTTTCTCCGTACATTTATCATGGCCCGCTGCACCTGAGAATCTGGGAAGAAAAGGACCCCAACACCCAGCAAGTTATCGCCATCAAGAATTACATCAGCACTTACGAGCAGACGCGCACCATCTGGATGGATGGCCGCCCGCACCCTCCCGATTACGCGCCGCACACGTTCATGGGATTCTCAACGGGCAAGTGGGACGGCAACATCCTGACCGTCTACACCACGCACATCAAGCAAGGCTGGGCCCGGCGCAATGGGCTGCCGGAGAGCGACCAAGCCACCATGACCGAGCATTTTCTGCGGCACGGAAATATCATGACGCACATGACCATCCTGTACGATCCGGTGTATCTATCGCAGCCGCTGGTTCGCACCGACGATTTTCTGCTGGATGACAAGCAGCTCGGTGGATGGCTGTGGCCTTGTGAATCCGTGGAAGAGATCTTGTCGCGGCCCAAGGGCGCAGTGCCCAATTATCTTCCCGGGCAGAACCCGTTCCTTTTCGAATATGCGGATAAACAGCACTTGCCGCATGCGGCCGTGATGGGCGGGCCGTCCACCATGTATCCCGAGTACAGAAAGGTGCTCGCCACGGCGAAGATCGAATCATCGCCCGCTGTGGAACCGGTGGCCACCCCCACGCGCGGCCAGGCTCCTGCCGACGCCGAATTGCACATTCTGCCGGTGCAGGGCAACGTCTATATGCTGGTGGGCGCGGGTGGCAACATCAGCGTGCAGGTGGGCAGCCAGGGCGTGCTGCTGGTGGACAGCGGGTTAGCGCAGTATTCCGACAAAGTGATCGCGGCCGTTCGCACGCTGTCCGATAAGCCGATTCACTACATTATCAACACGCACGTGCATCCCGATCATGTCGGAGGAAACGAAAGCCTGGCGAAGACGGGCGGCGGATCGGCTCGCGAAGTGACGCTGGTGAACACTCCGGGCGAAACGGCGGCCTACAGCGTCCAAATCATCGCGCACCAAAATGTTTTTGACAGAATGAGCGGTCCCTCCAACGGAGGAAAGCCGTATCCTGAGAGCGCTTGGCCTACCGACACTTATTTGGGTGCGGAGAAGGAAGTCTACTTCAACGGCGAAGCGGTACAGATGTTCCATCCGCTGGCCGCGCATACTGACGGCGACACCATCGCGTTCTTCCGCCGCTCCGACGTCGTGAGCACCGGCGATATTTTCGTTACAAATGGCTACCCGATTATCGATCTAAAGAACGGAGGCAGCCTACAAGGCGAGATTGACGGACTGAACCATATCCTGGATCTGGCGATTCCCGCGCATCACGAGGAGGGCGGAACATACATTATCCCCGGTCACGGCCGGCTATGCGACGAATTCGATGTATTGGAATATCGCGACATGGTGACCATAGTGCGGGACCGCATTCAGGCCATGATCAAGAAGGGCATGACGCTGGATCAGGTGAAGGCTGCGCGGCCCACGCTCGATTACGATCCGCGCTACAACACGCCCGGCGGCTTTTGGACCGCCGACATGTTTGTCGAAGCCGCATATAAAAGCCTGACGCAAACGAAGTAACCCGGCGGCTATCCTGGCAGTGATGGAACAACTCACTGGCAAAGTCGCCCTCGTGACGGGCGGCGGGCGGGGAATTGGACGTGCGGTCTCATTGGCGCTGGCTCGCGCGGGCTGCGACATCGCCGTGAATTACCGCGAGCGACGCCATGACGCGGATTCCGCCGTGCTGGAAATTCAAAAGCTGGGACGCCGCGCCGCGGCCATCCAGGCTGACGTTTCACGCGGGCCCGAAGTCACCGAACTGGTGCGGGCCGCGGAGTCCCAACTTGGACCGATTGAAATCCTGGTGAACAATGCCGGCAAAATCTTAATCCAGGCCATCGACCAGATGACCGAGGAGAGCTGGAACGACATGCTTGCGTCTAATCTCACGTCCTGTTTCCTGGTCACGCAAGCGGTTCTGCCTGGCATGCGTCGAGGTCGTTGGGGACGCATCATCAATATGTCGTCGGTTGCGGCGCAGGCGGGCAGCATTGTCGGCGTCCACTATGCGGCATCCAAGGCGGGAATGCTCGGGCTGACCCGCAGCTACGCGCGAGTGCTGGCCAAAGAAGGCATCACCGTGAACGCCATCACGCCCGCGCTGGTGGCGACGGAAATGGTGATTTCGAACCCGGTGGCCAAGCCGGAAATGATCCCGATTGGGCGGTTCGGAGAGATCGAAGAGGTTGCCGATGTAGTAGTTATGCTGGCCAGTAACGCCTATATTACCGGTCAAACCATCAACGTCAACGGCGGCTATTACATGAGTTAGTAGCCTTTTAAATCACTTTAGTCGCGCCGCCGTCCATATCGATCAGCGCGCCCTGCAAGAAACGCCCTTCGGGACTCACCACAAATGCGACCAGAGAGGCGATATCCTCCGGCTCGCCGATGCGCGTGGTGCGCGCGCTTTCGATCATTCTGCGCTCGGCGGTCTCCACGTCGGTCCCTTGTTGCTTGGCCGTTGCCTCCAGCATGCGCCGGTAGCGCTCGGTGCGGATGCTTCCCGGATTGACTGCGTTCACCTGCACGCCGTCCCGAATGCCGATGTCGGCCATGGCCTTGGTAAATGAAAGGAGCGCCGCGTTCACCGAGCCGCCGATGGTGAACAGGGGTCCCGGCATCCGGCCGCCAACGCCGGAAATATTCACCACCGAGCCCGCTTGGGCCCTCAGGTGGGGCCAAGCCACACGGGTAAGCCGCATGGCTCCAAAGAATTTCAGCGCGAATCCATCGGCCCAATCTTCATCGGTGAGATCGAGAAAGTCTCCTCTCTTGGTGGCGCCCGCATTGTTAATGACGATGTCCACCTGCCCGTACGTTTTGAGCGCAAAATCCAGGGTTCGTTGCGCCGCGTCCATCTCCCGCAAATCCACCGCCAGCGCCGAGGCACGTCCGCCGCTACGTTCGATCTCCTGGACTGTGTGCTCCATCAAATTGCCATCGCGCGCGCACAGCACCACCTGCGCTCCTTCGCCCGCCAAGCGCTTAGCGATGGCCTTCCCGATGCCGCGGCTAGCTCCGGTCACGATCGCCACCTTGCCCGTTAGTCTGATCTCCATGGATTTTCCATTATGCTTGTTCCTGAGAGCGCCGTGCTAGCTCCATCCACCCGTCACCCCACCCCATCGCAATCCCGCCGGGCGAAGTTCATGCCGGTGGTCCGAGTGGCCGCGGGCAATGCGCTCGAGATGTACGATTTTCAGATCTTCGGCTACTATGCCGCCGCCATAGCGGCGACTTTTTTTCCCACCGGACACGAATTTGCCTCGCTGATGCTGGCGCTCGCCACGTTCGGCGCCGGATTTCTGATGCGGCCGTTGGGCGCCATTGTCCTAGGCGCCTACATCGATCATCGCGGCCGCCGCGCGGGTCTGCTACTTACGCTCGCTCTGATGGGCTTCGGCACTCTCGCCGTCGCGTGCCTGCCCGGCTACGCGGTCCTTGGAATCGCCGCGCCGCTGCTGGTTTTAGTTGGACGCCTGGTGCAAGGATTTTCGGCGGGCGTCGAACTCGGCGGCGTTTCCGTCTATCTCTCGGAAATCGCCCCGCCCAATCGTAAGGGATTTTATGTGAGCTGGCAATCGGCCAGCCAGCAAGTAGCCGTCATGTTCGCCGCGCTGCTCGGCATTGCACTTACTTCCACGCTGTCGCATAGTCAAATGACGCGCTGGGGATGGCGCGTCGCGCTTCTGGCCGGCTGCGCGCTGCTTCCTTTGCTGCTTTTCCTGCGGCGATCGCTTGAAGAAACTAGCGAATTTCTCGCACGTCCGCGCCATTCCACGGCGGAAATCGTACAGTCTCTGTTCGCCAACTGGCGGCTGGTGCTGCTCGGCATGATGATGTCCACCATGACGACGGTGTGCTTTTACCTGGTTACCGCCTACACGCCCACGTTCGGCAGCTCCGTGCTGCATCTTGCCGCCACCGGCAATCTGGTCGTTACACTCTGCGTCGGCGCCTGCAACTTTGTCGTGTTGCCTCTTTCAGGGGCTCTGTCCGATCGCATTGGACGCCGCCCCATCTTGATCGGCTGCACCATCGTCGCTTTGCTCACCTCTTATCCGGCCCTCTTGTGGCTGGTGAGCGCACCCTCGTTCACTCGGCTGCTTGTCGTGGAATTATGGTTTTCGCTTTTCTATGCCACCTATAACGGCGCGATGGCTGTGTTTTTGACCGAGATCATGCCCGCTGCGGTTCGCACTTCCGGCTTCTCGCTGGCTTACAGCTCCGCCACCGCAATCTTCGGCGGATTCACGCCCGCCATCTGCACCTACTTGATCCACGTCACCGGCAATCGCGCGGTTCCCGGCCTATGGCTATCTTTCGCCGCCGTTTGCGGATTGTCCGCCGCGCTGGCGCTCTCAGGGAAGCGAACGCAGACCATTGCTTGTTGATATCCTGCACTGTTGGAGGTGACGCAAGTGGTCCCAGTTCTCCGATTCGGATTCATCGCCGCAATGTTCGCGGCCGCGCCCCTGGTGGCGCAACAGAGCCCTCCGGCCAAAACGGAGGTGACCATCGCGGGCAAATCGATCCGGATTAACTACTCCGCGCCGTCCATGCGGGGGCGAAAAATCTTCGGCGGCCTGGAGCCTTATGGCCGCGTTTGGCGGGCCGGGGCGAACGAAGCTACGGCGCTGCACACCGACGCCAATCTCGATATCGGCGGCCTCCCGGTGCCCAAAGGCGATTACACCTTGTTCGTCTACTTGGATCCCAAGCAGTGGCAGTTGGTGGTAAGCAAGGCAACCGGCGAGTGGGGGTTGGATTACGACCAAAGCCGCGACCTGGGCCGCGTCAAGATGGAGATGAGCAAGCCGCCCAAGCCGATTGAAACATATAAGATGACGCTCTCCAGCCTGGGCGCCAACAAGGCCAAGCTGCAACTGGCGTGGGAAAACACCGTGGCTGAAGTTCCCATCACCGTGAAGCAAATCTAAAGTGTGAAGTGACGCAAAGTTAAATCAGTTGTTAAAAGTTGGCATCTTCCAGCGTCTACCGTTCGGATATGCCAATCAAGATCCTGCCGGGCCGCCCGCACCCTCTGGGGGCCACCTGGGATGGCTCCGGGACCAATTTCGCCATTTATTCCGAACACGCCGAGTGGGTGGATCTGTGTCTGTTCGATCAACCCAACGCCCCGGAAACGGAGCGGGTGCGCCTGCCGGAACGAACCACCTATGTGTGGCATGGCTACATTCACGGACTGCAGCCCGGACAGCTATATGGCTATCGCGTGCACGGGCCCTTCCAGCCCAACGATGGCCTGCGCTTCAATTCAAAAAAGCTTCTGATCGATCCGTACGCGAAAGGATTGGCCGGCCAAGTGGATTGGTCCGCGCCGCTTTTTCCGTATCAGCCCGGCAATGGCGACGCCGACTTGTCCTTCGATGAAAGCGACGACGCGGCGGGAATGCAGAAGTGCGTGGTGGTCAACCCCTATTTCGATTGGGAAGAGGACCGGCCGCTCTGCCTTCCGCTCAGCGATTCCATCATTTACGAGTTGCACGTCAAGGGTTTCACCAAACGACATCCTGAGATTCCCGAAGCGCTCCGAGGCACTTATGCAGGCCTGGCGGCCAAGCCATCCATTCAATATCTCAAGCGTCTTGGCATCACCGCCGTCGAGCTCATGCCCGTGCACGCGTTCCTTACCGACAAGCATCTGGCGGAAAAGGGACTGACTAACTACTGGGGTTACAACACCACTAACTTTTTCAGTCCGGACGCCCGTTACTCCAGTTCCGGCGATCGCGGCGGGCAAGTGGCCGAATTCAAGGCGATGGTGAAAACCTTCCACCGCGAAGGCATCGAGGTGATTCTCGACGTGGTCTATAATCACACCGCCGAAGGCAATCACATGGGTCCGATGCTGAGTTTTCGCGGAGTGGACAACCCCACTTACTATCGCTTGGTCGGTGACAATCAACGTTACTACATGGATTACACCGGAACCGGCAACAGTCTAAACGCCCGGCATCCACAAGTGCTCAAGCTGATCATGGATAGCCTGCGTTACTGGATTGAAGAAATGCACGTGGACGGCTTTCGTTTCGATCTGGCGTCCACGCTGGCGCGCGAGTTGCACGACGTGGATCGCTTGTCCGCCTTCTTCGACATCATTCATCAGGATCCGGTGATCTCTCAGGTGAAGCTGATCGCCGAGCCGTGGGACGTCGGCGATGGCGGTTACCAGGTAGGCAATTTCCCCGCGGGCTGGGCGGAGTGGAACGGCCGTTATCGCGATACAGTCCGCCGCTATTGGAAGAGCGACGAGGGACAATTATCCGATCTCGGTTACCGCCTCACCGGGTCGAGCGACTTATACGATCGCGACGGCCGCCGTCCCTCCGCGAGCATCAATTTCGTGACGGCGCACGACGGTTTCACGCTGCACGACCTAGTGAGCTACAACGACAAACACAACGAGGGCAACCAGGAAGACAACAAGGACGGCACCAACGATAATTACTCCTGGAATATGGGTGCCGAAGGGCCCACCGAGGATTCTGAGATCATCCAGCGCCGCGAACGCCAGAAGCGGAATTTTCTCGCGACGCTGCTTTTGTCGCAGGGCGTTCCGATGATTCTCGGCGGCGACGAAATCAGCCGCACGCAGAACGGCAATAACAACGCATACTGCCAGGACAACGAAAGCACGTGGATGGATTGGTGCATGACCGACTGCAAAATTATCCTGTTGGAATTCACGCAAAAGCTGATTCAGTTCCGCCGCGATCATCCCAGCTTGCATCGCCGCAAGTTCTACCAGGACCGAGCGATTCGCGGAACCGAAGAGAAGGACATTGTGTGGCTGCGCCCGGATGGGCAGGAGATGACGGACGAAGAATGGGGCTTGGGCTGGGTGCGGTGCCTGGGCATGATGCTGAACGGCGAAACTATCGGCGAAGTGGATGAATCCGGTGAACCCATCAAGGACGATACTTTTTTGATCATGCTCAATTGCCATCACGAGCCGATACAGTTCTACGTCCCGAAGCCGCCGGGCGCGGAGAAATGGGAAATTGTCATCGATACCAACGATCCGGGACTCGACGCCGACTCTCGCTTTTCAGATCCCGGCACAGCCATCGACCTGGTGCCCCTATCGCTGGTGGTCTGCCGCGAGCCCAAACCGCCCAGCGTTTCCCGTTTGCTGACCACGGAACGCCAGTGAACCCGCACGCCAGACGCTTCCCGATTGGAGCGGAACTCTCAGACGGCGGGGTCCACTTTCGGGTATGGGCGCCAGTCATAAAAACCGTGGAAGCGGTGTTCGACAGTGGCGAGACTGTTGCGCTCCAAGCGGAAGAGCCGGGATATTTCTCGGGCTTGGCGCCGAATGCGCGGGCTGGCTCCCGGTATAAATACAGGCTGGACGGGGGCGAAACTTGTCCGGATCCTGCATCCAGATTTCAGCCCGAGGGTCCGCACGGTTCGTCGCTAGTTGTGGACGCCGCTGCTTTCGCATGGACCGATCTGGAGTGGCGTGGTGTGGCCCTCCCGCATCAGGTGATTTACGAGATGCATATCGGTACGTTTACGCCGCAAGGTACCTGGTGCAGCGCCCAGGCCGAACTGCCGCACCTGGCCGAAACCGGAGTTACTGTTTTAGAAATAATGCCGGTAGCGGAATTCCCGGGCCGGTTCGGCTGGGGCTATGACGGCGTGCAGTGGTTCGCGCCCGCGCACATTTATGGTTCGCCCGACGAGTTTCGGCGCTTCGTGGATCGCGCGCATTCGCTCGGGATGGGCGTGATCCTGGACGTGGTCTACAATCATCTTGGCCCCGACGGCAACTATCTCACCAAGTTCGCCCCGCCATACTTCTGCGAGAAGACAACGGATTGGGGCAAGGCAATCAATTACGATGGGGACGATTCCGGGCCCGTGCGTGAGTATGTGATCGCGAACGCCTGCTACTGGATCGAGGAGTTCCACCTGGACGGCCTGCGGCTGGATGCAACGCAGGACATTCATGACTGCTCGGAAGACCACATTCTGCGAGCCATGGCGCGCGAAGCTCGCAAACGGGCCGCGCCGCGCAAGGTAATTTTTATTGCCGAGAATGAACCGCAGGAAGTGAAGCTGGTGAAGCCGGTGGAGCAAGGCGGCTACGGTTTGGATGGCTTGTGGAACGACGATTTCCATCACACCGCGATGGTGGCTCTCACGGGGCGCAACGAAGCTTATTACACCGACTATTTGGGGACGCCACAGGAATTTATTTCATGCATGAAGTATGGCTACCTTTATCAAGGCCAGCGCTACAGGTGGCAGAAGAAGCGCCGCGGGACGGCTGGACTTGACGCCAATCCGGCGGCCTTCGTTACCTTCATTCAGAACCACGATCAAATCGCGAATTCAGCTTACGGCAAACGCTGTCATGCTCTTGCTTCGCCCGGAAAGTTCCGCGCCATCACCGCACTGATGCTGCTGGCGCCCGGCACGCCCATGCTTTTTCAAGGCCAGGAATTCGGCGCATCCAGCCCGTTCTTATTTTTCGCCGATCACAACGCCGAACTCAACCGGCAAATCCGCCAGGGCCGCGCCGAATTCCTGGCGCAGTTTCCGAGCCTTGCGACGCCCGAGATGCAGGAACGGTTCGCCGATCCCGGGGATCCCGCCACATTCGAACGCTGCAAGTTAGAACAGGCCGAGCGCGAGAGCCACCGCGAGATCTACGATCTGCATCGCGATCTGCTGAAGCTTCGCCGGGATGAGCCGGTGTTTCGCGCGCAGGAGAGGCACGGTGTGGATGGAGCGGTCCTTTCCGCGGAAGCCTTCTTGCTGCGGTTTTTCGGCCCGGATGGAGACGACCGGCTGTTGCTGGTGAACCTTGGCATCGATTTGCATCTCGATCCGGCGCCGGAGCCGTTGCTCGCTCCACCAGCCGATTCGGAGTGGAGCATTCTATGGTCGAGCGAGAATCCTCAGTATGGAGGTATTGGAACGCCCGCGCTCGACACCACCGAAAACTGGCAAATTCCGGGCCACGCCGCCGTATTGTTGAAGCCCATATGACTGACCTGGTAATTCGAATGCCCTGGCCGGGCAAAGACGGACGCGCTTCCGAGGCTGGTCTCAATTGCGAATGGCTGGCGACGAATGGCCTGGGCGGTTATGCGTCCGGCACCTTGTCCGGCGTCATCACGCGGCGCTACCACGGCTATCTGGTGGCCGCCCTCCCCGTCCCGTTCGGCCGCGTCATGATGCTGAACGAATTGGAAGAGCGCCTGCAGCTTCTCGATAACCGCTACGTGCAGCTGAGCGGCGAGGAGCGAGGCGGAGATCCAGTGAAGCTCGACGCCATGGAATACATCAGTGAATTCCGCCTGGAGGCGGGGACGCCGGTGTGGCGCTTCGAAATCGGACCGATTACGATCGAGAAAAGATTGGTGTTGCCGCACGGCCAGAACACCGCCTTCATCAACTATTCATTACTTTCGGGCGATGACAACGTGAAATTGTTTCTGCGGCCATCCATCCACTTCCGGCCGCACGAAACGCCGGTGAGCGCTCCGTTGGAATCTACTTACACGTTGACGGTAGGGGAAGATCGCTACGAAGTTTCGTCGGGAACGGATCTTCCGCCGCTGCGGCTGCTGCTGAATGGACAGAACGCGGCGCTGACGGTGGACCGCGTTCGGATCGAAAAGGTAACTTACCGCATTGAGGAACGCCGCGGCTATCCGGCTCAAGGCGATCTGTGGAGTCCGGGCTTTTTCCACGCCGACCTGCGCAAAGATTGCGATGCCACTCTCATTCTCTCCTCCCAATCGTGGGAAGATATGCGCGCGCTCACGCCCTCGTTAGCGCGGCAATCGGAGGCAGAGCGGAAGCGCCGCATTCTTATCGTAGCGGCCGGCAAATTGGGCAGGGACGTTTCCGACCTGATCGAAAAACACCCCACCGCCGCCGAATTGCTGTGGGCGGCCGACCAATTCCTGATCACGCCGGCCGGCAGAACCGATGACGCCACCCGTGCGCGCGCGGTGGGCGACGAAGTTCGAACCGTGATCGCGGGCTATCACTGGTTCACGGACTGGGGCCGCGACACCATGATCTCGCTCGAAGGCCTGACGCTCTCCACCGGCCGCTACGCCGAAGCGGCCTGGATTCTGCGGACCTTCTCTCATTACGTGCGCGATGGCCTGATCCCAAATTTGTTCCCGGAGCGGCGCACCGAGGGCTTGTATCATACCGCCGACGCGACGCTCTGGTTCTTCCACGCGCTGGATCGCTATACCAGCGCCAGTGGAGATCGCTCCGTGCTCGACACGGTACTGCCCAAGCTGCTCGATATTTTCGAATGGCACATGCGCGGTACCGCGTTTGGTATCGGCGTAGACGCCCACGACGGGCTATTGAAACAGGGCGCTGAAGGATACGCGCTTACCTGGATGGACGCCAAGGTAGAAGATTGGGTGGTGACGCCGCGGCGCGGCAAAGCGGTGGAAATCAATGCCCTGTGGTACAACGCGCTGAAGCTGCTGGAGGGTTGGCTAACCGAAAGAAATGAGCGCGAGCAAGCCGAGCGCGTTTGCACTGCGGCTCAACAGGCGCGCGAATCTTTCAACGCCCGATTCTGGTATGAACCGGGTAAGTATCTCTACGATGTGATCGACGGCCCCGCCGGAGACGATCCTGCGTGCCGGCCAAATCAATTGCTGTCCTTTTCGCTGAAGTATCCCATTCTGCACGAAGCGCGCTGGCCCGCGGTGCTTGAAGCGTCGCGTGCCAAGCTACTCACACCGGTTGGCTTGCGATCTCTTTCACCAGACCACAAGGACTACAAGCCGAAGTACGACGGCGACCTCCGGGCGCGCGATGCCGCTTACCATCAGGGGACGGTGTGGGCTTGGCTGATTGGGCCGTTCATCGATGCGTGGGTCAAGGTGCATCCCGGCGATTTAGAAGGCGCCGGGAAGTTTCTGGATGGCTTCAAGCCTCATTTGAGAGACGCGTGCATCGGATCTATCAGTGAAATATTCGATGCGGAGCCGCCCTTTACGCCGCGCGGATGCATCGCCCAAGCCTGGAGCGTGGCCGAGGTTTTGCGGTGCTGGATCAAGTGCCGTTTGCACTAGCGCTCACACAAAGCCCAGCTTTTGGGATCCAAAATTGGCGAAATTCGGAAATACCGTGGCCAGTGCGGTGTCGGGAATGCCGAACCAGGAGCAGAGCGTTGCGCCGTACTGATCGATGGAGGTGGTTGGAATCCAGCGACCGCGCGTATCGGTGTCGTTCGGCCCCGCCAGCTCAAACGCTGGGAACTGGCCGTAGATTTGGCCGCCATTCACCGCGCCGCCCAGCACCAGATGATGACTGCCCCAGGCATGATCGCTGCCGTCGGTGGTGGTGGGTTGAAAAGTCCGGCTGAAATCGGACTCGGTGAATGTCGTCACATTCTGCGCCATTCCCAGTTCCTGGGTTGCCGCGTAGAAGGCGGCGAGCGCCTGGCTCAATTGGGGATAAAGGTTGTTGTGCGTCTCCAGTTCCCCCGCGTGCGTGTCGAATCCGCCGAGCGAGCAAAAGAAGATTTGCCGGCTCATGCCCAGGCCCGATTGCACCTGAATGATCTGGGCTACCTGCTGCAATTGCGAGCCGAGACTGGTGGTTGGGAATTGCGTCTTCAGCGCAGTGGTTTTAGCGAGCGCCGCTTCTAACGCCGCCGCGTCGGCGATACTGTTCGCCATGGTGTTGTTGGCGGCTTGCACCAGGGAAAGGCCATTGTCGGTGGTGAGCAGCGACGTCAGCGCATTCAAACGGGCCTGCGAACTGGCCGAGCTGCTGAATCCTTTCAGTGTCAGCGATTGTCCAGGTGTGATCGCCACCGGCTGCGTCGCGGCGCCCTGGCCCTCCAGCGAATTGCCTGCCACCGAGAGGAACGCGGGGAAATTGGACGAGTTGATCTTTTGCGAATTCAGATAGTCCGCCACGCGTCCAGCCCAGCCCGTCGAACTGTTCCCTTGTGCAACGGAAGTCTGCCATTGCAACTGTTGGTCGGAATGCGAGAACAGGTTCAGCGGGACGGGCGCCTGCGATCCTTGATATTGCGCCCGCGTGAGCGGCTGCACCAGCGAACCGGTGTTCGCCACTACCGCCAGCTCTTTGCTCGAAAACATGCTGGCTAGTTCCACCAGTTTGCCGTGAAACGCAAAGGGCGCGTTCGAAACGCTGTACACGGTGGGCGTCAACTCGCTGGCGGGCAGCGCCAGGCTGCCGCGTATGGACGTGTAGGCTTGAAAACTTGTATCGTCCATCGGAACGACCGTGTTGTTCGAATCGTTCCCTCCGAACAGGAAAACGCACACCAGCGCGCGATAGTTAGCGCTGCTTTGCGCCATCGCCGGGAGCAGGCCAAAGGGCCGCAGCGCCAGCGTGCCAACCGTAGCCGCGCCCGCTCGAATAAAACCTCGTCGTGAGATCATCTACCAGTCTCCTCGTCCCAATCTGTTTAATGAATAACCTGGTACTCGCCAGAAGTCAGAACGACGTAGAGCGCGGCCTGCGCTTTTGCCGTCGGAGTGGACGCCGCGTTCACCGCATCCGTCGCTGCCTGCTCCAGCGCCGGCGACATCGCGCCGTGTAGAAAGATCGAGTTAATAGTGGCGAGCAACGAAGTGGAAGCGCCCGCTTGCTGCACAAACGGCGTGAGGTTTACGGTTGTGCCCTTGTCGATCACCCCATAAAGAATCGCGCTCACGATGTCCGCTCGATTCGCAGCGGTTTGCGTGGTGTAGATTTGAAACTCCGGTCCAAGCAGTCCGCCTTGGATGCGATACTGCGGCGAGAAGTAGCTAAAAACGCTAGCTGCGTCGAATAGATTTTCACCCAGTTCGGAGCTGTCGTAATTGATGGTGCTATTCGCGGTGAGCGTGGCATTCAGGCCGCGCAGCAGATTGGCCATGAACAGGACCGGCTCCCGCATGTGCCCAAAGTTCGCAGCAGCCGTTGCATCGTCTCCCGCGCGAGCTTCGGGGTCCGTGAGAATTGCGGTGATCACGGCCTGGAGGTTTCCTGTAACGCCAGTGCCATCGTTCTGAAACACTTTAGAGACCCGCGCGATGTACTGCGGGCTGGGGTTGCTGGTGACCAGGTGTTGAATCAACTGCTCGGAAACGAACGGCGCCATGGTCGGCTGCGCCATTAGTGCGTCGAGTAAGGAATCCAAATCCTGCCCCGCTGTTTGTTCCGCGGGAATGGTGATGCCGCCGAAAATTGATTTCGCGCTGGTGTCGTGTTCGGATTCGACCGCAAACATTTGGCCAAAGTAGTAAGGCGGATTGTTCGTCTTCGGCGCGGCGCCTGGTGCGGTGGGATATGTCCAGCCCGTGAGCACTTTGGCCATGTTCGTTACCACGGTCTGATCGTAAGTGGGAACGGGGTTCTGGTTTTGATCCAGCACCGGCGTCCCATTCGGATTCAGTTGCGTGAGTCCCAGAGTAAATAGCTGCATCAACTCTCGCGCGTAGTTTTCGTTGGCCGATGTGTTCTTCGCCGGATTGCCCTTGTTGTTGTTCGCCATGTTCAGATAGCGGCCCATGGCCGGGCTCAGCGTCACGGCTTGAATCAGGTCGCGGTAGTTTCCAAACGCATGGTCGCGAAAAACCCTCCAGTAGGGCGGGTAAGCGTAGGCGAGCGGAAGGCCGCTGGTGGACACCACCCAGATTTGGCTGAGCGCGAATGCCACTCGCTGCCGCAGTTGATCCTGTTCTGTCACGGTGTTTTGAAAGAACGCCGCTTGCACTGGACTTATGTCGTAGTTGTTTGTGCCGGTCGAGGTCAGAACCGGTTGGTCGGGAATATTCGAGGTGTTTAGTGCGAACTGTGCGTTCAGCCAATTGTCGATGCCCATTTGTTGCAATTGGGCAATAGAAGCCGGTGTGGGTCCCCAGGTAGCCTGATCGAGAAAGCGCGCTGCGGCGCTCGCCGACATTTGCTGTGTGCTGGATTGGCTAAACCCCGGACTGGCTGTGCAGATTGCCACTGCCCAGAAGACTGCGGTTTGCCAAACAATTCTCCAGAATTTCATCGATGCTCCGTAGTTTGGACTTCGTTTCTATGAACACGAGTAGTGGTCCCGAGTATCGTATAAATTTCGAATTCTTCCACTCAGGCGATTTGCTTAGTAGCCGGTGGTGAGAAGTCCCATGTGCGCCATCGCGAACCCCAAGAGCAATTTCCAGCCACAGATGAACACAGATGAACGCCGATAAGGACTAAGGGCGCTTAACGACCTTCTTTCCTATATCTGCGTTTATCTGTGGCCACATGCCGCACGTTGACAAAGACCCGCGCGATGACTAAACATAGTACCCATGAAAATCCAACTCACATTGGCTGCCCTGTTTGCCGCGCTGCTGGTCTCAGCGCCCCTGCGCGCGCAAGATCCCGTCGTCGGCGTGTCCGATCCGGACGCTCTGTTCCATAGTAAGGATAAGAAGCTGGAACGCAACAAGCAGGCCGCCTATCACATCGAAAAAGACCTACTGGAAGCGAATCATTGGGACGAAGCCGACAAATGGCTGACCGAGCAATATCTCCAGCACAATCCGAATGCGAAGTCGGGCCGCGCGGGCGTGGTCGCCTTCTTTTCGCAGCGAAAACCAACGCCCGTTCCAGAGCACCTGGGCGCTAAAGTGGTCTTCGTCAGCGCGGAAGGCGATTATGTGACGGTCGGCACGGTAGCCGAACGCAAGGACGCCAGCGGCCAGCCATACACCACCACCTGGTTCGACACCTGGCGATTTGTGGACGGCAAGGCCGACGAACACTGGGATTGCGCGCTCAAGGGGCGGTAATCGGTTACAGCACGAAGCGCGCGGGCGGCGCTACAATCGATCAATCTCATGAAACAGATTCGATCGATGCTTTCGCTGGCCGCGCTATTTGCCTGCGCGTTGTTTGCCCAGCAGCCGGAGACGCGCTTGAGTCCGGCGGTGAAGCAGATTGTCGATTCGATTTCTGAGGAACGAATCGCGGCGACGCTTCAGAAGCTGGAAGGGTTCGGGACACGGTACATTCTGTCGTCCCAAGACGATCCCACGCATGGAATCGGCGCAGCCCAGCGCTGGATCCACGATCAGCTGGCAAGCTACAGTCCGCGGCTCCAGGTGAGCTATCAAAACTTCGGTATCAAGAAGGGTGCGCGGCAAGGGCAAGTGATTCGCGACGTCGACCTGGCGAACATCGTCGCGGTTCTGCCGGGCGGTACAGAGAAAGATCATTACGTGCTAGTGACGGCGCACTATGATTCCGTGGCGCTGGTGCGGAAGCCATATACGGGCGAAGAGCAGATCGTGGCCGAAGGCGTCCGGCGAGGCGTCGACGAAAGCGAAGAACGGCGCTATCTGAAGATCCTTCCACTGGAGCGCGAATTGGGTCCGCTGGATTTCGAAGCCACCGCCGCCCAGACCATCTCGCCGGGTGTAACGGACGACGGTAGCGGCACCGCCGCGGTGATGGAGCTGGCACGCGTGATGAGCGGGTTTCAGTTCGACAAGACCATCGTATTCGTCGCATTCGCGGCCGAAGAAGTTGGATTGAGCGGCAGCCAGGTTTATGCGGCGCAAGCCAAGAAAGACGGCATGCAAATTGAGGCGGTGCTGAATAACGACATCATCGGCAGCGATGTTTCGGGCAATGGGCGATCAATCACGAACGTGTTGCGGGTATTTTCCGCCGGTCCCGACGATTCGGCGCAGCGCGAACTGGCGCGCTACACCAAGCTGATGGCCGAGCGATATGTCCCGTCCATGCAGGTCCAGCTGGTTTTTCGTGGCGATCGATTCTTGCGTGGTGGCGACCATACCTCGTTCGTCAATCAGGGCTTCGCGGCAGTGCGATTAACGAGCGCGAGCGAGAACTACGACAACCAGCACTCCACCACGGACACGTTCGCGAATACATCGGTTCCTTATGCGACGCGCGCGGTTCGGATGAACGCCGCAACGCTGGCAAGTCTGGCGCTGGCGCCCCAGCCTCCGGTCCTGAATTGGACCTGGACGTCCGGGCCGAACAAGGGCGGACATGAGCCGCTGCTGACGCGCGGGAAGTCCGGGTACGACGCGGTGCTGCACTGGTTTCCGAATACCGAGGCGGACCTGGCGGGCTACGCGGTGATGGTTCGATCGACTACGTCGCCGGTCTGGGAGCGCGAGCTGTGGGTCGGCAACGTCACCAGTTACACTCTGCCGGATGTTTCGATTGACGACGTCGTGATCGGTGTGAAGGCTGTGGACCGTGATGGAAATCAGAGCGTCGTCTCCTGTTACGCCGAGCCGGTGCTGCCCTCCATGTTGACGCCGGCGGAAAAGAAGTAGCGCGTTAAACGCTACGCCCCCGAAGACTGTCCTCGCGTTTTACCTTCCATTAACAGCTCTCGAATTTGCCAGCCGATTCGCATGAACTCTTCCAGGTCGGCCGGCTTCACAATGTATCGTTTAATGTGAAAGGTCTCTATTTTTGAGCGATCGCGCATGGACGAGGAAGAGCTCAGGATGATCACCGGTACATCGGCAAACGTTGGATTGGCGCGCATCTGTTCGATGATCTCGAGCCCGCCGTGCTTCGGCAAATTTAAATCGACGATCGCCAGATCCGGCGCCGGCGTGGTGGTCCCGGGCCGGAAGAGCGCCATGGCGTCGGCTCCATCCTCGACTACGGTCAATTGACAATCCAGCCCCGCCGTAGCCAGAGCGCGCCGCAGCAGCTCCACGTCCGCGGGATTGTCCTCAATGACCAGCAGGCGATTGCTTCCCTCGATGGACACAGTACTCATTGATCTTCTCCCGCGGTACGGGTTGCTACCGCCGCGTTGGGCAAGGTGAACCAAAATGTCGCACCTTGGCCGGACTGCGAGTCCACCCAGATTCGCCCGCCATATCGTTCCACAACGCGCTGGCAAATGGCCAGGCCGACACCGGTGCCCGCAATTTTCTTGCCGTGCAGTCGCCGAAACACCTCAAAAATCTGCTTGTGGTACTCAGGGTCGATGCCGATGCCGTTATCGGAGACAGAGAAACGTAGTTCGCCATTCACTTCTTCGATCGATACGTGGATGCGCGGCGGCTGCGCACTGCGGTACTTGATGGCGTTTCCGATCAGATTCTGAAACAGTGGCTCAAAATGGGCTCGGGAGGCGCGCAGGGTCGGCAAATGGTCGCTGGTCACCACCGCGCCGGTCTCGTCGATGGATGCCTTCAGATTCTGCATTACGTTTTCGATGACGGAGTTGAGATCCACCACCTCCAAGCCTTCTTCCTCGCGGTTTCTGATTTCGGTGTACGCCAGCAGGTCCGACAGCAAATCGCGCATGCGGGTGGTGCCGTCGACGATGTTGTCGACAAACGTCCTCGCCTTGCTGTCGAACTGGCCGGGATAGGACTGGATGAGAAGCTGCGAGTATGCGGTAATCATTCGCAAGGGCTCCTGCAAGTCGTGACTGGCGATAAAAGCGAAGCGTTCCAGGTCCTGGTTGGTGAGCGCCAAAACTTCGTTGGAACGTTGCAGATCGGCATTGAGCTTCGCGACACGCTCGGCCGCACGGACCTGCTCGGTAATGTCGCGCGAAATCACCGAGGCTCCGGTAATCTGCCCCAAAGGGTTCTGCATGGGAGAGATGGTGAGCGAGACGTTCAAGAACTCGCCGCTCTTGGTGCGCCGGATGGTTTGGTAGTGTTCAATCCGTTCCCCCGCCGCGATACGGTGCATAATGCTCGACAACTCGTCGGACCGGCCGGGTGGAAAGATAGTCAAAATCGATCGGCCTATCATTTCGTTAGCCTGATACCCGAAGATTCGCTCCGCGCCTCGGTTCCAACTCGTCACCACCGCGTTGAGATCCTTGCTGAAGATCGCATCGTCCGCCGATTGGACAATCGAAGCCAGAAGGCGGCTGGTTTCTTCGGCTCGCCTGCGCGCAGTGACGTCGCGGAACACCAGTACGGTTCCTTGTATGACGCCATTCTCGCTTCGTATCGGTGCGCCGCTGTCGTCGATCGGAATTTCTCTTCCATCCTTCGCAATGAGGATGGTGTGATTCGCCATTCCAACGATTTTTCCCTCGCGCAACACTTCCGTTACCGGGCTGGCCACCCGGCTGCGGCTGAACTCATTCACGATTTGGAAAACGTCGTCCAGATGCCGGCCGACAATGTCGGCTTCCTCGAATCCCAGCATGGATTGCGCTATCGGGTTGACGAAGACAACGCGGCCGAGCGCATCGGTGGAGATCACGGCGTCGCCAATACTCGCCAGCGTGGTTCGAAGAGAATCCCGCACTTCCTGACTTTCCCGCAGCGCGGCCTCCTGAGCCAGAAGCGCTTTTCTGAGCTCGTTATCCTGGGTTTGAATTCGCACCAGCATCTGGTTGAAGCCGTCCGCCAGCGCGCCCAGTTCGTCTTCAGAAAGCTTCTGCGCGCGAATGCTGTAGTCTCTGGTCTCGGAAACCGATTGCGTGGCATGTGCAAGCTGCGAAATAGGCTCCGCGATGATCGACCGCAGGCGCGACGAAAGCAGGAAAGCGACGAAACTCGAGACCAGGAGGATCAGGGCCACCGTCAGACCGTAAAGCCGGATGCGCTCCGAGATTGCTCCCAGATCGTTGAGCAGTACCAGCGTTCCAATTCTCCGGCCGTTCAGCGCGATCGGGCGCCGGATGATGAGTCCGGCACTGGTGAATCGCACCCCGTCTTTCGCTGCGCTTTGAGCGCTCCCCGGAGGGCAATCCGTGGCTGAGTCTGCCCGCACGTACTGGGCAAATGTGGCTCCATCGGGCTGGTAGATGCATGCGGCAACCATGTGCGGACGGGCTCTCAATGACGCCAATGTTTGTGCCGCCGTTTGCGGATCGCTAAAAGCGAGCGCAGCGGTGCTGTTGTCGGCGACAATCTGGGCTAACGCCGAAATATCCCGTTCGGTGGCCGCCCGGAAAAGAACCGAATCGGCGATCACGATTCCCAGTCCCGACAGCAGCAGCGCCACGGCTGTGACGGACATGATGATCACCAGCAGTTTCTGCTTGATCGGCATGTCGCGGAAAGGATGCATAAATAGGTGCCCGGCCGGGTTTATTTTTCGACGGACCTCGCTACATTCATAAGTCTCGAACTGAGGGTGAGCATGGCTCTCTCCGCGGCGCGTTCATCGATGTCGAAGCGCACGCGGCGATCCTGAATTACGAAAGCGATGACGCCGCCATCCTGGAGGAACTTCTCGCCTTCACCGACGGTGAGAACACCCGGGCCTAACGCCGCTAAAATCCCGCGGAATTCCTTTTCCAGACGGGCAATGTACAGCACCTGGCAGGATTTCGGCGCGGGCGCATGTCCGATCCGCTCAATCACGACTTCGTGACCGTTCACGCCTTCGCCTTTCACCATTTCGTTGAGCGTAGTTCCGAACGGATCTTCTCCCAGGATGCAGATGACGAGCGGCGAATGTTGGTCCGCGAAGGCGGCCGGCGGCCATTGCACGAATTTTGTAAAGTTGAGCAAGAACGCCGCTCTTACCTGGTATTCGAGCGGCGGCGGCTCGTCGGCGCGGCAAGGAGCGCCAAGCGCGAAAAGCGAAGCTAACGGCAACACAGTCGCCAGGAACTTCTCCAGTATTCTCCGGAGTTTTCCTTGAATTCGCGAGTGTGCGTTGAAACGCGACATATTGGTCGGTACCGGCGGACCGGGCCTATTTACTCCATGTCAGTTTCGCGTAGGCGCTTCGCTTAATCAGGACCAGCGGCCCCGGATCGCCGCCGAATTCGGGATGTGACGGTTGAAGAAGATTTTCGCCCACCACCGAAAAATCAAACTGCCGGCTGATGCGCCAGCCGAACCGTGCATCGCCGGTTGAGTACGCCGGCACCGCGTAGGCTGCCAGGGCACTGACATAACGGTATTCCAAATCCATCTGAAAGCGCTTGGCGAAATCCAGGGCCAATTGCACCGATCCCTGGTGCTGCGGACTGGACCCAACAATCCCGGCCGCGGTGCCCACGTCCTGAGAGTTCGGCGCCCGCCCTATATTCATATGCAGAAATGAATAAGAACCCCGCAGCCGCAAGAAATCCCTCGGTCTCCACTCGGGGGCGATTTCGCCGCCCTTGGTATATCCGAGCAGCCCGTTGGCAAACTGGGCCGGCAGCAGGAAATGCACCGGTTCGGGGCTGGTTTCCAGATATGGCTCGCCGATGATGTCTTCGCTAAACAGGTCGTGATAATGATTGTAAAAGGCCGCGATATCGACATACAGATTCTTATGCAGAAGGTCCCGATAACCCAGCTCGTAGCCGTTCAACTGCTCCGGTGCAAAGGTGGGATTAGGATTAAATCGCGCGAAATACGGCGTGCCGCTGGGCGTATTGCCGATATATCCCAGAAGATAGAAATTTTCTTCCGAGTCCGAAGGAGTGCGCAAAGCGTGCGTATAAGCGGCCCATACGGTTTGATTGTCGCTGGGCGTCCAGAGCAGGCGCGCGCTCGGTTCAAAGTCCACGCTACTGGTGAAATTGGTCTTTAGCATTTTCGTTCCCAGAATCAGCGACAGGCGTTGATCCACCAGCCCGATCTGATCCTGAATAAAGGCAGTCCCCAAATAATCCGTTCGGTGGTAGGGAACAAACTGCAACCCCGAGACCACCACCGGATCGTCCACCGGGTCGACGCGAGCCCCCAGCCCCCACGTCAACTCTTCGCGCGCCGGCAATCGGAGGCGCTCGAGGAAATCGACGTCGAAGGTGTCGCGAATCTCGATGTAGTTCGGCGTGCGGCGATCCACCCGATCGAAATAGATCTGCACCTGAATATCGTTGCCGTCGTTGACCACTCTTTTCCAGTGGCCCATGATATTTTCACCCGACAGGAACGCGTTGGCATCCAGGATTTGCGAATAGGGCGGCGTGTAGCTGGTGGCTTGTACGCTTTTGCCGGCGATCTCGTTGTACACATCGCCTTGCAGGTTGAAGGTGTCTCGAGCTTCCGCCCAATCCATCCGAAAGCCCATCTGCCCTTCACGCCAGGCGTCGAAATCCCTGCCGTCGGTGTGATCTTCCGGGCTGCGGGTGAAGCCCATGCCATAAACGCGATAACTGAAATCCTGCCCATTGCCGCCCCCGTAGCGGAAATTGAGAAAGCCTTGATCTTCGTTCCCTCCGCCCGCCGATACCAGGAAACCCTGGGTATCGTGGGCATTCTTGGTGATGATGTTGATGACGCCGTCCACCGCGTTCGGTCCCCAGATGGTGCCGCCTGGTCCGCGGATCACCTCGATGCGGTCGATGTCGTCCATGTTGGTGTTCTGGACGTCCCAATTGGTGCCGGCAAAAAGCGGCGTGTAAACGGTGCGCCCGTCAATCAGGACCAGCACGGAACGCGTCAAGTCCGATCCGAATCCGCGAATTCCGATGGCCCAATTGCTGCCGTCGATGCGGGCTACTTCCACGCCCGGCGCCAGGCGCAAGGCTTCGGGAATGCTGGTGGCGCCCGCCCGCCGGATGTCCTCGCCCGTGATGACGTAGATGGCGGCCGCGGTTTTAGCCACTTTCGTCGGCTCTTTGGACGGTGTGGTCACTTCGATTTGGGAGAGCTCTTCCAGGCTGAGTTGTTTGAGCGCCGACGGACTTGACTGGCCCGGAGCACCGGGTTGCGAATCGTCGGCTCGGGCAGGGTGGGCTATGCAAGCGAGAACCAGCATCCACAAGGCGACGCAAAGATGCCGCTGCATTCGGATTCTAATCCTTCCTCTCGTGGGGACACCGAGTTACGGTAGGCGTATCAGTACCCGCAGAACCCGCGCAATAACCCGAGTCTTCCCCGTGTGCCATCTCACGGATGTAGAGCGTATCCATGAGGAGACTCCCCATGATCTGCCCTTGTTTCAATAATATTTCTGGATCGCTGTCGACTCTGAGCTTAAGAACAGTGTACTGAAGTGGGGCGATCTTCGCTACATTTTGGGGCGATTATGATTCGGCCCTCCAGGGCACTTTCCCGGCTAGCGCGGTGTGAAAGCCCCAGATGGCGAGGGCCGCGATGCTGGCAAATGCCAAGGTGCCGGCGGTGAAATACCACTCCGATGGGTTCAACGTAGCGGGAACATTCAACGCTGCATCGGCAGTAAAGAGAGCAACCACCAGCGTCACCAACCCGAAGCGGATTGCTCCTATAGCGAGCACGGTGTACAGGATGGCTTGAATTGGCCATTCCAGGGCCGGATAGTCGGAAGAAACGGACTTGAGGGCAGTGAACAACAGTACAAAAGCGATGGCCGCCGGCCACGATTTCCGCAACAACACGCGGCACAGGAACAGAATCAGGAACAGGAGCAGCGTGGAGCTGATGGAAATTGGAATGTGCTCCAACCAGGCGCTGATGGCCATGCGTACGCTTCCGAGGTAGCTGGTATCCGGGCCGGCCGGTGGCGCCCCCAACAGGGCTTCCCAGTGGTAACGGATGCCATAGACATCGCAAAAGAGCACGCCCAGAATCGTACCGTAAAGGACATCGCGGCCGACCAAGGGATCGCGCCAGCGTCCGCTCAGAGCCCTGGTCCATGAGATGATGGCCTGCGGCCAATAACGGCGAACATAGGGTTCCAGCGCCAGATAGAGCACCCACACCGTGCCGCCCCAAAAGAGCGCAGTGCTAATGGCCAGCACCAGGAGGTAAACAAAATTGACGGACGGAAGAGAAATGGGCATCGAACACCCACAGCACCAGGTGAAGACCAAACATTAAAATCGCCAGGCGCATGGCGCCGCAGCGGTCGCCTTTCCCGCGAACGAAATTCCACCGGGCGAGAATGACGGCGGCGACAACGGGAACTAGAAGTATGACGGTCAGCAAAATTCGGGTTGCCAGATCGCCGGCGCCTCCGGGCGTGCTGGACGGCATGCGTGCCGAGCGGTTCCATGGTCCGGTCAGGAGAAAAAGACCGGCCGCCCATGCCAGGTAGCGGCTTCCACGTGCAGCGGGCGATTGCGGTAACCGGGCCATTCGCCGCTCCAGGCTTGACGCACGTCCGAAGCTGCAAGCGAAGCCCAGACCGGCGTGGCGGGTTGGAATTTCGACATATCCAGGCCCGCGGCGGCGAACAAAGCGCTCCAATCGGGCGGTGGAGTTTGCCCGGGCGGATCTTCTTTTTCCATCGGGAGCGCTTCAAAGTAAGTGAGGCGCCCTTGGGGATCCAGCTGGACATCGATCATGCCCGACATCGTCGGCTTGGGATCGTCTTCCTGGATTTGGCCCGGCATCAAGACCAGGTCTCGCATGCCATAGGACAGCATGGGTTCGGGACTTTGCCGGTACCAAAACTTCAGAGGGGATGGGCGGCTGCGCGCGATCTGGTCCCATTGCGGGAACGGCCTATCGGTTTTCGCCACCGCGTTGAGAAAATCCTGGTTGTCTTCGAAGCCGTAGGCGGAATCGCCAGGCGGCGCGGCGTATCCCAGACGCTGGATCACGTCGCGCGCCTTATCGGCTAGAACTTCGGGGGGCTTGGAGAGTTGTTCCTTCTCGATCATGCTGGACGTGGCCGCCAGGAAAACAAAGGCCACGAGGCCGACAAGAGCCGCGGCGAGACTGGAGACCGCGATCTTCCACGGAAGCGCCGCGGTATCGCCGGAAGCGGCGACCATCTGGGGTGAGGGAGTTTCTCCGGCGGCGAGCGCGGCCGCTAACGGATCTCCGCCCGGCAACCTTGCGGCGACGGCGAGCGCGGACGGCGGACGATTCCGAGGCTCCGGGTCCAGACAACGAAGAATGGCGCTTTCCACCGCCGGATCGAGATCCTTGACCAGTGACGACGGGCTGAGCGGAGTGGTCTCGCTGTGCAGGCGCACCAGCTCCGCCAGCGTGGACGCTTCAAACGCGCGCTTGCCTGTAAATACTTCGTAGAGCACCAAGCCGAGCGAATAGATATCGCTTTGCACCGTGACTTCTTTTCCGGCTAGTTGCTCGGGCGCCATGTACGCCGGAGTGCCGTTACGAATCTCCTCGCCTGGGATTTCGTCGGCCAGAGCAGCCAAGCCGAAATCGGTGACGATGACTTGGCCGCGCCCGTTGAGCATGATGTTGGCGGGCTTCAGATCGCGATGTAAAACGCCCTTGGCGTGAGCGGCGGCCAGGCCCGCGCACAACTGGCGCGCGATCTCGACGGCTTTGTCCGAGGGCAAGCGGCCGATGCGGCGCAACAGCGAGCCGAGATCTTCGCCATCCACGTATTCCATCGACAAGTAAGGCTGGCCGTCCACTTCGCCGAGATCGTAGACGCGGCAGACATTGGCATGCGAGACCTGTCGCGCAATGCGGACTTCGTTGTAGAAGCGCGTGAGAGCTGCTGGATTGCGCACGGCCACTTCGGGCAGGAACTTGAGCGCCACTTCCTGTCCCAACGTGAGATCGTGCGCGCGATACACTTCGCCCATACCGCCGCGGCCGAGCAGCGCGACGATGCGATAGCGATTGGCCAACAGCACACCGGGCAAGAAGCGGCCTTCGGCCAGCGAGCCAGATGACGAGGAAAGATGACTATGGGACGGCGTGCGCGCCGGAGTTGGAGTGGCTGCTGGAGCAGCGAAAGTTCGTGTCGCCAGGGGCACGCCGCCATTGAGTTCCGCGCCGCACGAGAGGCAGAAGCGGCTGGAGTCCGGGATGTCTTTCGCGCAGGTGCGGCAGGTCACTTCGATCCTATGAATACTGGCGTCTAGTCGTGATGCTCAATGGCTTCTCGATCGGCGATGGCTTTGTCGCGCGCCATTTTCGAATTCGCCTTACGAGCCGAATTGATGTTGTTCTGCCGGATGCCGGCGGAGTCAACGCTGAACATCGAAATCAATTGCTCCAACTTGTGGCCCTGGCAGGCAGGGCAGGCAGGTTCGGATTTCAAAACAAGCGCTTCGAACTGCTCCCCGCAGTCCAGGCATTTAAAGTCGTAGATGGGCACGGAACTCTCCTTTTAGGCCTTAATCTATTATGCTAACCTCAAGTTCCTTATGGCCACCAGCGATTTTACGGCGCGCCGCCGGGCGTTCGGCAAGCTCCATGAGAGTGGATGTTTCGTGATTCCGAATCCATGGGATGTCGGCACAGCGCGATATCTGCGGCATCTTGGCTTCCAGGCCCTCGCCACCACCAGCGCCGGCTACGCATTTTCGCGCGGGTTGCCGGATACGAGGGTGTCGCGCGACACAGTGCTCGCTCACATCGCCGAGATGGTTGCTTCAGTCGACTTGCCGGTGAATGCCGATTTCGAATCGGGCTACGCGCGCGATCCAGAAGGTGTCGCCGCGAGCGTGCGCCTGTGCGTGGAGACGGGTGTCGCGGGACTTTCCATTGAAGACGCCACTGGAGATCGCGCCAAACCGCTTTACGATTTGCCGATGGCAGTGGAGCGGATGAAGGCGGCGCGCGCGGCAATCGGTACATCCGGCGTGCTTCTCATCGGACGCGCGGAGTGCTTTTTGACTGGGCATCCTGAGCCTCTAAAGGAAGCCCTCCGGCGATTGCAGGCGTATGCCGAAGCAGGCGCAGATGTACTCTATGCGCCGGGAGTGAAGGAGCGCGCGGATATTCAAGCCATCGTCGAGGCGCTGAGCCCCAAGCCCGTGAATGTGTTGATGAGCGCGAACATCGGCCTGAAAGTCCCCGACCTCGCGGAGATGGGCGTGCGCAGGATCAGCGTGGGGAGCGGGCTGGCGCGAGCGGCCTGGGGAGGTTTCATCCGGGCAGCAAAAGCGCTCGCCGACGAAGGGAGCTTCGCGGAATTCGACAGTTCCGCACCGTTCGCCGAGCTGAATGGATTCTTTGGCGAGGATCTGAAGAAGCGTTAGGGACGCGCGCGCCACCGCCGAGCCAGCGCGGGAAAGATTGCGCCTCCGATGTTCGCGAGATTGGCATCCGGAAGCGCACGTTCGCCGCGAATCAAACCGGCGGCAACCCGTCCCAAAGCACGCAATTTTTCGCGAAACGAGAACCGTAGCCGCCGGCCGTTGGCGCGAACCACCAGCACAGTGACATCGTCTTCGGACAGATTCTCCGGATAGCGCGTCTCAATTTCGCCGAGCAAGGTTTCGATCAGCTTTTGGGGATCCACGTCGCCAAGCACTCGTACAACCCGCAGCAGGCCTTCTTCACCCAGCATCTCGCCATCGGCATCGCGCGATTCAATCAGCGCGTCGGTGAAGCTGAGCAGGCAATCGCCCGGCTGGAGCTCTATGTCAAATTGCTCGTATTCGGCCGCGTCGAAAAGACCCAGCGGGATGTTACTCGGCGTCGCTCGAATCCCCGTTTCCTGCGCCCCTAGAAAATCCCACTGTCGTTGCGCAGCGCGGTACAGCAGCGGCCGTGGATGCCCCGCATTGCAGACGGTAAGGCGGCGACTGGGTTCGAAGAAGGTGGTGACGATAGCAGTGGCGAAGGCGCCGGTGCGCGGCAGCGCGGCAAACTGCCGGTTGAGCAAGCGGACGAATTCCGTTTGATCCAGCCTGTTTACGAAACGCCGCATGAGCGTTCGCAGATCGGCCGCGGTGGCTGCGACAGTCTGGCCGTGCCCCGCCACGTCGGCCAACAACAGCCGGCTGATGCGGCCCGTTGCGCAGCTCGAAGCATAATAGACATCGCCGCCCGCGTGCGCTTTGCCGTACGGTTTGCTATAAACCCAAGTGTCGAGCCCGCCAAATTCGACACAGCGCGAGGTGAGTTGGCTGCCGCCCCACACTTCCATGCACTGCATCTGTTGCGCGGGCTGATCGGGCATTCCTCTCCATTGTATGTACGAACCGGCAAGAGTATGCTGGAAAGCGCAAAACCATGAACAACGACAACTCTAACGGCATAACACGACGCGATCTGGGAACCATGGCTGCGATTGCGATTGCCGTAGCTCCCAAGAAGCTGGCCGCGCAGACCGCGCCGGCGGAAAATCCCGGACCTGCGCTCGACATTGCCGACTGGAGTTACCACTGGATCGGCGTGGAGCACGCGACTCTGGCTCGCGGAACCATGTGCAACGGGATGCAGATGTATGTGGAACATTGGATTCCGCGCGAAGTGCGCCATCCTTATCCAGTGGTCCTGATCCACGGCGGGTATGGCCAGGGCTCCGATTGGATCAGCACGCCAGATGGACGCCGCGGCTGGGCCACGCTGCTTCTCGAGCAAGGCTACAAAGTGTACGTGCTCGACCGGCCGGGGCAGGGACGCAATCCATATCATCCATGGGTTCACGGATATTTCGATAAGGAGGCGCCGACGTTTGAAGGCGTGGCAAAGACAGCTAGCCTCAATGCAAACGATCCAGCGGTCGCGCAGATCGTCGCATCCATGGGTCAGCCGATGGGGAACAATCCGCTGACGCAAAACTTGTGGCGTTCGCGCGGAGCGAAATTGTTGGATGAGATCGGCCCTGCAATCCTGATCACGCATGGCGACGGCGTCGCATTCGCATCGGTGACGGCTGCCGAACGGGGCGAGCTGGTGAAGGGGATCGTGGCCGTGGAACCGGCAGGAGTCAATCTGGTCCGGTTGCAAGGCGCCGGGCCCGCGTTGACGACCGCTAACCGCGAGTCGATTGAGCCGATCCTGCAATGGATGGAAACGAACGTCAACAAGAACGCGTCTTCCGCGCCGCCAACTACAGATGCCCACCCGAATCACGACAACACTGCGTTGAAATTGGCGGATCAAGGCTGCTTTTGGGTTGGCGTCCAGCGCAAACAGATGAAGTACGGCGCCATCGCGATGGGACAAATGTACGTGCAGTACATGATTCCGGCCGAGAAGCGCTACCCATACCCCGTCATCATGGTTCACGGAGGCGGTGGACAGGGTTGCCACATGATGGGCATCGGAGGCAGGCCGGGATGGGTTCATTATTTCGTGCAGGCCGGATACAGCGTGTATTGGCTGGATCGGCCAAGCTACGGCCGTTCGCCTTATCATCCCGATGCGCTGGGTCCCAGCCACCTGCCGAACGTCCCGCCGTATGAGCCGCTGGTGCAGACGCCGGTGGTTTTCAACACAGCGCAGTGGCCGGGGCCGGGAGGCATGAACGATCCGCTGATCGATCAGTTCATGGCGAACGAATCGGGCAACGTGATGGACGAAGCGTTCCATAGCGATCTGGTGTGGCATGGCGGAGTGGAACTGGTGGATCGCATCGGTCCGTGCATTCTGCTGACCCATGCGTTCGGAGGATTTTTCGGCTGGGGCGTCGCCGACCGGCGGCCGAACCTGGTGAAAGGCATTTTCTGCATGGAGATTAATGGCAATCCGTTCGCCGCGCAACTTCGTTGGGGATTGACGGCCAGTCCCATGACTTACGAACCGCCGGTAACCGATCCGTCGCAATTCCAGTTGGTGGATCGCACGCTGCCGCCCGATTCGCCACGCCCCATTGTGGCGTCTTATAAGTTGCAGGCGGAACCAGCGCGTAAGTGGAAAAATCTGCGCGGCATTCCGATTGGATGGCTGACCACCGAATTCGGCGGCGGCGGGTCGCCAATACCAAATGTGGAGTTTTTGAAGCAGGTGGGATGCTCGGCGGAAATGGTGCGCCTGCGTGACTACGGCATCGTCGGCAACGGCAACCTGATGCTGCTGGAGAAGAACAATCACGAAGTGTTTGGCGTGGTGCGCGATTGGCTGGACCGGAAAGTAGCCCCGCCGCGAGCGGTGTGACGGGTATATAATCGCGCGATGACTTCCAGAAGCGGCCTCGCGATCCTGTTGATCGCCACACCTTTATGGTCCCAATGGCTGAAGTTGCCGGACAAAGAGATTCCGCGAACCAAGGACGGCAAGCCCGATCTCACCGCGCCGGCGCCTCGCAAAAAAGACGGAAAGCCGGATCTTTCCGGAATCTGGCAGGTGCCGGGACCAAAGTATCTGCAGAATCTGGCGGCGGATTTGAAGCCGGGAGACGTGCCGATGCAGCCCTGGGCGGCAGCGCTTACCCAAGAGCGCATGAGCGGCAAATATGCCTCCGAGGAGTCCGATGCGAACTGTCTGCCGCAGGGCGTGCCTAAGATCAATGTGACGCCAGTGCCGTTCAAGATTGTTCAAAACCCCGATGAAGTCATCATTCTTTACGAGGCGTTCGGGATTTACCGGCAGATTTTCATGGACGGGCGCGAGCTTCCAAAAGACCCGAATCCATCTTGGATGGGTTACTCGGTAGGTAAGTGGGAAGGCGATTCGCTGGTGGTAGAAACAACCGGCTTCAACGGCAAAACGTGGCTGGATCAGGCGGGCCATCCGGCAACCGAGGCCTTGGATGTCATCGAGCGCCTACGACGGCCGGACTTCGGCCACTTGAACATCGAGGTTACCATTAACGACCCGAAGGCCTACACCAAGCCGTGGACCGTAACCGAAGAGATGCGGTTACTGCCGGATACCGAGTTACTCGAATTTGTGTGCAACGAAAATAACCGCGATCTTCCACACTTAGTGAGTAAGTAGTCCCGCTTATCTGGCCGAGCAGGGAGTGGGACTCCAGCCGGCGCCATCCGGAAGCTTACGGAAATTCGTGTTCAACAAGATCGACTGCGTGAACGACTGTGGATCTTCGATAATCGAAGTGAGAAGAATGGACTGCCAGCCATTAGGCTCGGTTGTCACGTCGAAATACTCGGTCAGCACGGCATTTGCGCTATAAGGTACGCCATTCTTGCGTAAATAGCCGGGGCGCAGGTGGGTGGTGACCACTTTCAAACTGCCGCCACGAATGGGTCCCGGCACGTGCGGCGGAATCTTGGTGCGAACGAACTCCCACTGAGCGGCCGATGTGCCCTGCCATTGCGGATCGCCGGCCTCGATTTTAGATCCCTGAAAATGGAACAGGCGGGTTTGTGTCCCCGCATCGGTATCGATGCGCAGGGTGTTTTCGTCCTGCCAGTTGATGTGCAGGCGGGTGGGCATGCGCATGAGACCCGGCGCTCCGTAGGCCCTGCATTGCTCGCCGCTGGCTTCATCCTTCGCCGGATCCCAGGCGTTCGCGAGTTTACGAGCCTCCGGGTTCAGCGGGATGCCCGGGAAATCGCCCTTCTTCGGAGTGACCATGCGCCAGCGCCAATCCTGCGTAACGACGGCGGTCCAATAGCCGGTAAGGTCGATGGGCGCTGCCTCGCGCGCGGACTTTTGCGCCGCAGGCTTTGTGACAGTCGCTGGAGTTTCTTCCTCCTGAGCGCATAGGCACGTAGTTGTCATGAGCGCCGCCAGAACAACGTGGCGCGTCATTTGCTCAGGCTCCGATAAACTGCTTCGACGAACCCAGCGCTCGATCCATAGCGCGGATCGTAGTCCTCGGTAGGCCGCGCTGCCTTCACTTGATCGAGCGTCATGCCGCGCTTCAGCATGTCGGCGATGCGATCGCGAACGATGGTCACCATGTCGCGATACTCCACGACGTCGGCTTCATCGCAGATGCGCCCATGTCCAGGAATAACGAGCGTGCCGCCTTCCTGGAGTGCCGCCGGCACGGTGATCTCGATAATGCGATTGAGCGAGTCGATCAGGCCCTGAATGCTGCCACCGCGAGTGAGATCGATCACCGGATAGCTGGTGGTGACGAAAATGTCCCCGGTGCTGATGACGTCCGAGCCGCGAAAGAACACCAGGCTGTCGCCATCGGTATGCGCCGCGGGCTGATGGAGCAGCACCACCGGCTCGTCGTTGAAGTACAAATCTTTCTGCTTGCCATTGTAGACATCGGTGGGCAGAGCGCCGAAGACGGCCTTGGCGTCGCTCATGCGGTCCAGCACACGCTGATGAGCGATAATCGCGGCGCCCTTATCCAAGCCCCGGATGTCATCGGCGACATCTCCACCGGTGATAGTGTTGCCCGCCTTCCCAAAGGCTTCGTTGCCGCCGGTGTGATCGGGATCCACATGCGTGTTGAGAACGAAGTGAATGGGCTTGTCGGTGAACTTGCGGATGGCGGCCAGAGCCTGATCGCTCATTTGCGCTGTGCCGGTGTCCACTACCAGCACGCCGTCCTTGCCAACTTGCAGCGTAATATTGCCGCCGTCGCCCGCGAGCATGTAGATGTTCTTTTGCACCGGCAGGATTTCGAGGCCCGCTGTCGTTTCACGCCGCGAGACCACCGGCGTTGGGCCGGCCGGGATCGCATAACCCGGATACATGGTCGAGGCCCCGCCCATCGCCGTCGCTGGAGGCAGACCGTACTTTGCGGGAAACTCCTGAAGGTCCTTATTGGTTCCCGGCAAGTGGTGCGGCACCGCGCCCTCAGGCCGAACCACTTCTTCCACCGGCTCGCAAGGAAACGGTTCAAGCTGCTGCTGGGGATCCAGAACATAGCCCGAAGTCCGGAGCAGTGGCTCGGTCAGATAAACCGGATCGTCTATGTAGGTGAGCAGCGTAAGATAGTCGCCGTGGCGCGCGAAGTGTTCCGTCACCGTGGCCTCATCGCTACGCGGAACGCCATTGCGGCGAATGTAATTCCACTTGAGATGCGTCGTGGTGACGGTGAGGACATTGGCCTTCCATTCTCCGGTTGAAAATCCTTGCCAGGTATGGCGGGCATATTTTGACGGATGCGGACGGCCATCCATCCAAATGGTGCGTTCCACGCCCCAGGCATAACTCCGGATGCGAATTGCGACCACCTTTTCGGTGACGGGATCTTCTTCTGTCCAGATGCGCATCGGAAAGCCGGCACGGCTGAACAGATAGTCGGCGCCATGCGGAATGCACTGGCGTTCGGGAATAGTCTGCGTGGACGCTTCCCAACTGTTGGCCTTCAGGCGAGCGGCGTTGTTGATCGGAAGGCCGAGATAGTCGCCGAGCTCGGGGCCGGGCAGGCGTTCCAGATAATCCCAGGTGTAACGGCTAGCCCATTCGCCGGAGAGATCCAACTGGGCGAACGCAGGCGAACAAACCAGAGCGATGACTGCGAGCCGGGAACGCATGCCCCAACAGGATATCCTACTGTGCCGCGCCTCGCCCCCACAGCCGCGCCGACGCGATATCGGCGCCCTGCCGGAGCGCTTTGAGCTTCAACCAGACGACGGGTTCAATGACGTACTCACGATTGGTGAACGTTCCGAAGCCGCAATCGGCGCTGGCGATGACGCGCTGCCGGTCGCCCACCACGGCCACCGCTTCTTCCAACCGCCGTGCGACAACTTCGGGATGCTCCACGATGTTGCTGTTGCTCTCCACGACCCCAGGTAACAGCAGCATGTGATCGGGCATTTTGTGGCGGCGCAGAGCTTCCAATTCGTGCTGGTGGCGTGGATTGCCAAACTCGATGCTGAGCGCGCCCACGTTGGCCTGATAGAGCACCGGCAGGATAAGATCGAGCGGCACATCGTATAGATGCGGACCGTTCCAATTTCCCCAGCAGCAGTGCAGGCGCACGCGATCCCGCGGAATGCCGTCGATGCCCTGGTTGAGCGCGGCCACGTGCATCTCGGCGGCCTTGACGAATTCGGCGTCCGAAAGATCGCGATAGAACATGGAGCGATCCATCGCCAGATCGGGCGCATCGATCTGCAGCAGCAGACCCGCGCGGTGGATGGCGAGATATTCGTTCCGCATCTCACGCGCCAGCGCGGTCAAATAGGACCGCTGCGAATCGTAGTAGGCGTTCAGCATCGTCGTGGAGATAATGCCTGGCGAGGGCGCGGTCATGAAGCACTCAGCGAAAGCCCCCGATTCCTCGGAGGCGCTTTGAAGGCGGGAAATTTCCTGCGCGAGGGCGGATGAATCCAGATAGAGCAGCTCGGCCTGCGCTTCCGGCGCGTTCTGCATGCGGCTGCGCTTGGGGAAACGGCGCATCAGGTCCTCGACCAGGGCGGGGAACTCCTCAAAATCGCGCCCCCAGCGTCGTTTTGATTCGCCGGCGAAGCCCGACATGCGGCGCGGCACGTAAGTTTGGAAGCCGACGCGCTGCTGCTCGCCGTCGTTCCCGATATCGATGCCCGCCTCGGCCTGCTTGGCGATCACGCGGCGAACCGCGCGGTCCATCTCATCGGCTAACCGCCGCTCGTCGAGAGGTTTTCCTTCTTCGCGGTCAATCAGCATTTCAGAAAGCGCCTCGCTACGCGGGAGGCTGCCAACGTGAGTAGCGAGGATACGGTCGCGACTGGGGATCATATGGTGTTCTGCTTACTCTAACTGTGCGCTGGTGAGCGCCTCGGCGGCGTCTTTGAGAAACGCCGCGGCTTGCGCGCCGTCCACTACCCGATGATCGCTCGATAGCGTCATGGTAAGAATAGGACGGATGCCAATCAGGCCATTCACCGGCACCACGCGATCTGCGATGCGGCCTACGGCGAGCACGGCGGCTTGCGGCGGCGTGATGATGGCGCTGAATGCATCCACGCCGAACATGCCGAGATTACTAATCGTGAATGTGCCGCCGGTTACATCGGGCGGATGAAGACGGCCCGCGCGAGCGCGTTCTGCCAAATCCTGGCGCTTCGCGCTGATGTCGGTAAGCCGGGCTTTGTCGGCGTTCGGAATCACGGCTCCCACCACCCCGTCCCTGACAGCAATCGCGATACTGATGTTCACGTTGGAATGGAGCTGAATCGCACTGCCGGTCCAACTCGCGTTCATCTTCGGATGTTTTGCGAGCGTGCGCGCCACGATCGCGACTAACAGGTCGGTGTGCGTTATTGCCTTGCCATGCTTTTCGCGAGCCGTAATCAGCCCGCTGGCATCGATTTCGCGGACCAGGAAAAAGTGCGGCGCCGTGGTCCAGCTCTGCGTGGTGCGCTCGGCCATCAAACGCGCGATGGAACTGAGCGCGGCGGGCGGGGACGCAGCCGCGGCCTGGACAGGCTGAGCCTTCGCGGCGGCTTCTACATCTTCACCGCTGATCACGCCGCCGGGGCCGGTTCCGCGAATCTTCGTCAGATCAACGCCCAATTCCTTCGCCATCCTGCGAGCCTTGGGAGACGCCTTCGCTTCCGGGGACTCTGCGGGAGCGGAATGAGGGACGGGTGCTGTGGACGAGGCCGGCGTTGACGTCATCGTTCGTGCCGCGGGAGACGATGTCGCTGCCTCCACCGGCGCTTGTTCGCCCGGTGCGAGGATCCACGCGATGGTTTTGCCCACCTGGACCACATCGCCCGCGGCGGCGCTCACGCCCGCAAGCACGCCATCTGCCGCCGCTTCCAGTTCCAGCACTACCTTGTCGGTTTCGATCTCCGCGATGGGCTCGCCTTTCGAGATCGAGTCGCCTTCCTTCTTAAGCCAAGAGATGATCTTGCCGGTTTCCTGCGCCATCTCGAGCGCGGGCATGACAATACTGACGGCCATCTAGCGGGAAACCACCTGTTCAATGCGCGCGCTGGCTTCCACCATTTCGACGATCCGTTCGCTCGGGGCGGGATCGTGTTCGCGCGTGGTAGGCAGCGGGCCATCGACAGTAAAGTAATGCGCGCCCGCCACCAATAGTTTTTCAGCCGGGAATCGCGTGATCACTTCGTGACCGGTTTCGGTGACAACGATCTCTTCTTCGATGCGAGCGGCGCTCCAGCCGTCTTTCGAAGGCCAGAAAGTTTCAAGCGCGAACACCATGCCAGGCTTGATCTCGTAAGAATGTTCGAGCGAAACCAAGCGGCTGATGACCGGCTTTTCCCAAATGGCGAGTCCGATTCCGTGGCCGAACTGTAGTGCGAACGCCGCCTCTTCATTAGGGAAGCCGAACTCCTGCGCCTTAGGCCATACGGAAGCGATTTCACCCGTGGTGCGTCCAGGACGAATGAGCGAGATGGCGGCGTCCAGATAATCGCGGCAGCGCGAGTACGCGTCAATCAGTGTATGCGGCGCATAACCGATGCTGAAGCAGCGGTAGTAGCAGGTGCGATAGCCCATGAAGGAATGCAGAATGTCGTAGTAGACGGGATCGCCCGGGCGCAGCACGCGATCGGAAAAAACGTGGGGGTGCGGATTGCAGCGTTCGCCCGAAATGGCGTTGACGCCTTCCACATATTCGGAACCAAGGTCATAGAGGATCTTGTTCACCAACCCGACTGCCTGGTTCTCGCTCATGCCGGGCTTCATGGCGCAATAAAGATCATGGTAAGCGGCGTCCACCATCATCGCGGACGTGTTGAGCAGCGAGATTTCGTCCTGCGTCTTAATGACGCGCGCGTCCGACATGAGCTGCTGGCCATCCACGACGTTGATTCCCTCGCGCTGCAAGGCAAATAGGATGGGCGGTTCCACCACATCGATGCCGACCGGCTCTTTGTGCAGCCCGCGCATCTCCAGTTCCAGTTTGATCTTCTTGGCCACGTCTTCGGCGCGTCCCATTTCGGGCGACATCGCCCCGCGCAGCAGCGAAATTCCGGGGCGCGAACGCTCTCCGAGCCACGGGCAGTTGAGCTGATGGTGCTTGGCAGCCGATCCGAAATCCCACAGGATGGGCTCGTCATTCTGCGGCAGCAGCGTGAAGCGGCTGATCTTGTCTTGCGCCCACGTGCCGATGTGCGTGGCCGTGATGTAGCGCACGTTGTTCATGTCGAAGCACAGCAGCGCGCCAATCTCGGATTTTGCGAGCAGACCCTTGACGCGCGCCAGCCGCTCCCGGCGCAAGCGATCCATATCGATGCGCTGCTCCCAATCCACTGCCATGGTTCCGTGAGTTTTCAGTGCCACAAAAATTCTCCAGTTTGTCGTCTATTTCAACATCGCGAGCGCGGCGTCCGCCACGGTTTTCTCCGTCGGCACCGTCACGTCTTCGAGCGGCGGCGAGAACGGAATGGGAACGTGCATGGCGCCCATGCGCTTCACCGGCGCTTCTAAATCGAAAAAAGCATTTTCCTGGATCACCGACGCGATCTCGGCGGTTACGCCGTAGCGCCCGTAGCCCTCATCGACCACGATGACGCGCGAGGTTTTCCTGGCCGATTCCACCAGCGTCTTTTCATCCAACGGCCAAAGCGTACGAGGGTCCACCACTTCGGCGCTGACGCCGTTCTCTGCGAGCAAACTCGCCGCCCCTAGCGCCACCTGCACCATACTGCTGGTGGCGATGATCGTGATGTCGCTGCCTTCGCGCTTGATATCGGCGACGCCCAGCGGAATGGTGTATTCTTCCTCCGGCACCGCGCCCTTCAGCCGGTACATCATCTTGTCTTCGAAGAACACCACCGGGTTGTCGTCGCGGATGGCCGATTTCAACAGACCCTTGGCGTCGTAAGGCGTCGAAGGCATCACAACCTTCAGTCCAGGAATATGGCAGAACCAGGCGTGCAACGATTGCGAATGCTGCGCGGCCGAGCGACGAGTAGCGCCCAGAGTGGTTCGCATCACTAGTGGCGCTTTCCATTTGCCGCCGGACATATAGTGGATCTTGGCGGCTTGGTTCACCATCTGGTCCATGGTGAGGCCGATGAAATCGCCGAACATGATATCGATCACCGGACGCATGCCGGTCATCGCGGCGCCCACGGCGATGCCGGTGAATCCAGCTTCGGAAATAGGCGTATCCAGAACGCGCTTGGAACCGAATTCCTCCACCAAGCCCGTCAGCACCTTGAATGGATGCCCGGCTTCGGCGATATCTTCGCCGAGAATGAATACGCGTGGATCGCGGCGCATCTCTTCGGCCAATGCTTCCCGAATCGCTTGCGCGAGCGTCAGTTCACGAACGGCAACTTCAAGCATAGACATCTTGGTCCACCTTATCGGGACTGGGATACGGCGCGGCCAGTGCGAACTGCACCGCACTGTCGATCTCAGCCTTCACTTCGTCATGCATCTTGTCGAGCGCGGCGCGATCGGCTTGCCCTTCAGATATGAGCCATTCGCCCATGATCCGTAAAGGATCGCGCTCGGTCTTCCATTGCTGCTCTTCCTGCTTCGACCGATAGTATTCGCGGCTGACGTCGCCGACGTGGTGCCCATGATAGCGATAGGTATTCACCAGCAGCAGCGATGGGCCTTCGCCCGCCCGAGCGCGCTCCACCAGCTTCTTTGCCGCAGCGTAAACCGCACGTACGTCCTGGCCGTCCACTTGTTCGGAAGGCACGCCGAAAGCCGGACCGCGCGCCAGAATGTCGCCAGCCGTGGTCTCGGAATAGTGCGTGTACTCGTTGTACATGTTGTTTTCGCAAACATAGATCACCGGCAGCTTCCACAGCGCCGCCATGTTCATCACTTCGTAAAGCACGCCCTGGCCAAGCGCGCCCTCTCCGAAGAAGCAGACAGCCACCTGACCCGTCCCCAGACGCTGCGCCGAAAATGCGGCGCCGGTTGCGATGCCTGTGCTTCCTCCGACGATAGCGTTCGCACCAAGGTTGCCGGTGGCCGGGTCGGCAATGTGCATAGATCCGCCTTTGCCTTTGCAATAACCCACTTCTTTGCCCAGCAACTCGGCGAACATCAGATCCACAGCCGCGCCTTTCGCCAGGCAATGTCCGTGTCCGCGATGCGTGCTGGTGATGTAATCGTCCGGGCGCAGCGCCTCGCAGACACCCACCGCTACGGCTTCCTCACCTATATAAAGGTGCGCCAGACCGGGCATCAGCGCGCGGGTGTACAGATCGTTCACTTGCTCTTCGAACATCCGGATCATTAACATGCGCCGGTACATGTGCAGGTGCAACTCTACCCCGGTCTTTGATTCGTATTTGGGCGATTCAGATTTGGACGGATTGATTGCGGTGGTCATTGTGGAACTCCAGACATTCTTGCCAGTACCTCAAATACTACTGCGAAATCCTTCTCCACGTAGCCCATGGCGCGAGCGGCGGTGAGGAACTCGTTGGCCGTGGCGGTGGTGGGCAACGGGACGTCGGCTTTACGGCCCAGTTCCAACGCGAGCAGCATATCCTTTTGCATCATGTTGACGTTGAACCAAGCCTCCTCAGGCATTTTAAGCACAAATGGCCCGCGATACTGGACCATGGGCGAGGCAATGGCGCTGTGCGTCAGGACGTCGACGGCCGTCTCGCGCTGAATGCCGCTCTTTTCCGCCAGCAGAACGGCTTCCGAGAACGCCAGCATCTGAACCGCGAGATTGAGATTGGTGGCGATTTTCATCACCAGCGCGAGGCCGTTTTCGCCGACGTGCGTGACTTTCGGTCCTAAATCGAGCAGCACCGCTTTGGCGTGCTCGAAGGTTTCCGCATGCCCGCCCACCATCACCGAAAGCTTGCCCTGTTCCAGCGTGATCACGCTTCCCGAGACCGGCGCATCCAGCAAGTCCGCGCCTTTTTCTCTAACGCGATCGGCCAACGCCTTGCTGATCTCCGGGCTGACGGTGCTCATCTCGATCCAGATTTTGCCTGTGCCAAGTCCGGCGACGACTCCGTTCGCCCCGTCGGCAATATCCTGCAGCGCGGCGGAATTGGTGACCATGGAGAGCGTGAAGTCGGTCGCGGCGGCGACGGCGCGGGGCGAATCGGCCCACTTCATCCCGCGATCGATGAGCCACTGGGCCTTGGCGCGCGTGCGGTTGTAGCCCGTCACCGTGTGTCCTTTGTCCAATAGCCGGTAGACCATGCGGCTGCCCATCACGCCCAAACCGACGAATCCTAAATTGGCCATTCTTAACAGTGTACGAGCAACGGAAAGCATTTGCGTGCTGAATCTATATCGTGATGAACAGATTTGAGTCACGCATCTCATTTCGGCCATCGCGCGTCTAAGAATCAGGATGAGAATTGCTTTTCGGACAACATTAGCGTTGCTTATAGCGGTCGCTGTCTTGATTTCGACAGGGAGTGGCCGCCGCCTCGATGGCGCTGCGGACAACGACGTCACGCGATCCACCCTGGACAATGGGCTGCGGGTGGTGATCGTTCGCGATCCGATTGCGCCCGTGGTTACAGTGGAAGACAATATCCTGGCCGGAGGGGATGAAACGCCGGACGGATTCCCTGGGATGGCGCACGCGCAGGAGCACATGCTCTTTCGCGGCTGCACCGGCCTGAGCGGCCCTCAGATTTCCGCTATTTACGCTCAGCTTGGTGGTGTCGACAACGCCGATACGCAGCAAACCATCACCCAGTATTTCGCTACCGTGCCAGCCGAGGATCTGGATGTGGTCCTGCACGTGGATGCCGCGTGCCTGGCGGGCGCGCAGGACGCGCAGAGCGAATGGGCACAAGAGCGGGGAGCGATTGAGCAGGAAGTCGCCCGCGATTTGTCGAACGCCACTTACAAATTCATCACGCGGCTGAATACGGATATGTTCGCCGGCACGCCCTATTCCCACGATGCGCTGGGAACAAAAGCATCGTTCGACGCAACCACTGGCGCGATGTTGCAACAGTTCTACCGCACCTGGTATGCCCCGAACAACGCGATCTTGGTGATCACTGGCGATGTGGATCCCCAGAGCGTCCTGGCAAAAGTGCAGAGCATTTACGGCGGAATCCCCCGCCACGATGTGCCTCCGCGCCCAGCGGTGAGCCTGCAGCCGGTGAAGCCCGAAACTTTCACCCTGCCCAGCGACTTGCCTTATCAACTGGTGTTCGTGGCTTTTCGAATGCCCGGCACGGACAGTCCGGATTTCGCGGCGGCGCAAATCTTGAGCGACGTTCTTGCCAGCCATAGGGCGAAGCTCTACGATCTGGTGGTTCAGGGAAAGGCTCTGGCCGTCGATTTCAGCCTGGGTGAATCGTATCGCAAGGCGAGCGTCGCCTTCGCCGTTGCGGCCATACCGGGGGACGCCGATGCGCGTCCGGTGGTTGCCGACATCCAGAATGTTCTCGCGGACGCCACCACCAACGGGCTGCCGCTCGACCTGGTTCTCGCCTCCAAGCGAAAAGAAGTTGCGTCCGCTGAGTTCGAGCGGAATTCCATTCAAGATCTGGCGGCGCGGTGGTCGGATGCGGTTGCCGTGGAGGGCCGCGAATCCCCCGAACAGGATGTCACGGCCCTCCAAAATGTAACTCCCGAAGCGGTTCGTCGCGTGGCCCGGGACAACCTGGTGCAGTCGAAGGCGATTGTCGCGGTGCTGAAGCCCGCGCCCTCCGGCCAGCCCTCGGCCGCCAAGGGATTCGGAGGCAGCGAACAGGCCACCGTTCCTCCCACCTCCGCCGTCACTCTGCCGTCGTGGGCAGAATCGGAGTTGAGAAAGTTGGCGATTCCGCAGGCCCTGGTACATCCCTCCGACGTGACTCTTCCCAATGGCATCCGGTTGATGGTCCTTACCGAAACGATCAGCCCCACCATCACTCTGGTGGGCGAGGTCCGGCATCAGACCGATCTGGAAACTCCCCCGGCGAAGGACGGAATCGGCGATGTATTAGACGAGCTATTTGATTATGGGACCGTGTCGCAGGATCGAATCGCGTTCCATAAGGCGCTGGACGATATTGCGGCATCGGAAAGCGGCGGCCATTTCTTCTCGCTGCGAGTTCTGAAGCAGTATTTCTCGCGTGGGGTGGCGCTGCTGGCCGCCAATGAGCTGACTCCCCGGCTGCCTGCCGACGCGTTGGAAATAGTCCGCAAAGAGAGCGCCGATCTTACGGCGGGGCAATTGATGAGCCCCTCTTACCGCGCGGATCGGGCGCTTGAGAAAGCGTTGCTTCCCATGAACGATCCTGAGTTGCGGGAAGCCACGCCCAAAACTATTTCGAGCGTCACTCTCGACGACGTGAAGGCATATTTTGGCAAGGTGTTTCGGCCGGATCTGACCGACATCGTCGTCATCGGCGACATCACTCCGGAACAGGCGCGGAAGGGCATTGAAGACTCTTTCGGAAAATGGAAAGCCGAGGGTCCCAAGCCCAATATTACGCTGCCCCCAGTGCCACTGAATCGGCCTGCTTCCTTCAACGTGGCCGACAGCACCAGCGTTCAGGATTCCGTCGTTCTCTCCGAGGAGCTGGGCATGAATCGCTTCGATCCCGATTATTATCCAATCCAGTTAGGGGACCACGTGTTAGGCGGAGGCTTTTACGCTACCCGGCTTTATCACGATCTGCGGGAAGTGAATGGATACGTGTACACCGTGGGCGACACGATTTCAGCGGCGAAAACCCGCGCCACTTACACTGTCAATTATGGCTGCGATCCCGCCAATGTTTCCAAAGCGGCTGTCTTGGTGAAACGAGATCTGGCCCAAATGCAAACCGAAGATGTGAGCGCGTCCGAACTGGCGCAGGCCAAGGCTCTCCTATTGCGGCAAATTCCGCTGAGCGAATCCAGCGAAGATGCTATCGCGCAGCAACTATTGGATCGGGCCACGATCGGGCTGCCGTTAGACGAACAGCGCAGCGCCGCGGCACGATATTTGGCCATGACGGCGGAAGAAATCCGCTCGGCGTTCGCGCGCCGGATTCGTCCCAACGATTTTGTTTCGGTAGTGCGAGGTCCTGCGCCGCAATAGGCGTAGGTGGCCACAGATGAACGCCGATTAAGGAACAAAAAACTTATCCGTGTCATCAGCGTTTATCTGCGCCAGACTGCTTTTTTTGCGCTCTGTTACTAGGACGGATTTCGATCGGGCTCGCTGTCTCTAGTGCGCTTTTTGCGGGCGCGTTTGCGTGCCAGAGCTTGCTTCACTCGCTTCTTCTGACCCGGCTTCAAATAGAAAGCATGCCGCTTGATGTCCTTGACAATGTCCTCTTGCAGGACCTTTCGCTTAAAGCGCTTGAGCGCGCTCTCCAGGCTCTCACCCTCATGAAGTTGAACTTCAGCCAACGGAACTCACCTCTTTTGCAGTAGTTTTCGACTTCTTCTAGAGTACCAGTTTTCAACCCGCGGGCTTGGCCGGGTCGTGGCCGGAGCCCCCGCAATTCGGGCATCTGCCGGTTCCGGCGCACTTCTCGCATTGACCGCCGTTGCTGGTTCCCTTGCAGACCGGGCAATCCCCGCTGCCTCCGCAAGCTGTGCATTTGTGCCGTTGGGGTTCCATAGGTCTAGGGAAAGCCTAGCACAGGCCCGATCTTTCACCTGATAATCTGATAGCAAAGATCTCACTAGCCTCAGGAGGCTCGCGCATGGCCAGCGAAATAAAGATCCAAGTGAACGGGCGGTCGTGGACCGTTTCCGCTTCACCCGACACGCCGCTGTTGTACGTTCTTTCCAATGAACTGCTGCTGCAAGGACCGCGCTTTGGTTGCGGACTCGCGCAGTGCGGATCGTGCTCCGTGCTGGTGAATGGCGTTGAAGCGCGTTCCTGCGTGACGCCGGTTTCAGCAGTCCAAGGCAAATCCGTGACCACACTGGAAGGCCTTCCCGTCTGGTACGCCGCACGTAAGAAACTGCCGCATCCTCCCGCGCTGCATCCGGTGCAGCAGGCCATGCTCGACGAACAGGCCGTGCAATGCGGCTACTGCTATAACGGGATGATCGTGAAGGCTTCCGAACTGCTGGAGAAGATCCCCCAGCCGACGGAAGCGCAAATTCGCAGCGCGATGAATGGACACCTGTGCCGCTGCGGAACGTATCCACGTATCATCCTGGCTGTGCACCGTGCGTCGCGCGCGATGTCGGAGGCCAAGGCATGACGTTACGCCGAGATTTCCTCAAAGCCGGCGGCGCGCTGGTAGTCGGCTTTCATTTGCGCGATGCCTTGCTTGCGCAAACACCGGCCGAACGCGGCGCCGTGGCTGGTCCGCCGGATCCCAAGCAGGTGGATACCTGGCTCGCCATTCACGCCGACAACACCGCCACCGTTTATATTGGCTTCGCGGAACTCGGCCAAGGCAATTCCACAGCTTTGCTGCAAGTGGCCGCCGAAGAGCTTGACATGGACATGAGCCAGCTCAAGACCGTGCGGCTGGATACCAACGTCACGCCCAATCAAGGCGGGACATACTCGAGCGCGTCTATTCAGAGGGGCGGCCCGCAGGTTCGCACGGCGGCCGCCGAAGCTCGACAAGCCTTGCTGCAGCTTGCATCGAAGCAGCTGGGCGCGCCTGCCGATCGACTAAAGGTTTCCAAAGGCGTTGTTTCCGTACCGGGTGCAGCGGGCTCCGTCAGCTACGGGCAACTGGTGGGCGATAAACCGTTCCATCTCGCGTTCACTGGCTCTGCTCCGGTGAAGTCTTCCAGTCAATACAAGGTGGTCGGCACGCCAGTTCCGCGCAACGATCTGCCGGACAAGGTGAGCGGCAAGTACATCTACATGCAGCACGTGCGGGTGCCCGGGATGTTGCATGGGCGCGTGGTTCGTCCGCGTGGCCAGGGCGCATATGGCGCGGGCGCGAAAATAATAGCGCTGGACGAAACATCCATCCGCAATATTCCGGGTGCACGGGTGCTGCGCAGAGGCGATTTCGTGGGTGTGGTCGCTGAGAAGGAGTGGGATGCAGTTCGCGCGGCTCGTCAACTGAAGGTGCAGTGGGATTCTACGCCAACCCTCACCGGCAGCGACGGCATGTACGACGCCATGCGCGCCGCCAAGACCGACGACCGCACGGTGATGGAACGCGGCAACGCAGCCGACGCCATTGGAGCCGCTCCCCACAAGGTGGCCTACAACTGCCGCGCTCCCTATCAAGCCCACGCGCCTTTCGGCCCCAACTGCGCTCTAGCCGATGTGAAACCGGACGCAGCATTGGTGATGTGCTCAACCCAAGACGTCTACGGCACGCGCGGCACCCTCGCCCGGATACTGGGGCTGCCGCTGGATAAAGTTCGAGTTCAGTATTACGAAGGATCGGGCACCTACGGACATAGCTGTTACGACGACGTGGCGCAGGCCGCCGCGCTGCTTTCGCAATTGGCCGTCAAGCCGGTGCGTCTGCAGTTCATGCGCTGGGACGAGCATGGCTGGGACAACTACGGGCCGGCCCACGTGGGCGAAGTTCGCGCCGCCGCGAGCGCCGATGGAAAGCTGGTCGGCTACGAGTATCACGGCTGGCAGCATCATTGGAGCAACGTGGAAACTTCCGAGCAGCTCGCGCTCGGAAAGGCCGCCGAAGAATGGCGCCCCAATCCCGCGATGCAGGTGAATCCGCGCTGTTGCGGCGGTATGTACGATATTCCGAACGTGCGCTTGGTCAACCATCACGTGCCGGGGCTGGGTTTCTTAAAAGGCGCATGGCTTCGGTCGCCGCTCGATCTTTCGTTTTCCTTTACGTCCGAGCAAGCCATCGATCAATTGGCTTTTTTGCTGAAGATCGATCCCTACGAGTTTCGGCGGCGCAATATAAAGGATGACCGCTGGCTCGGAGTGCTGGATGCGGCCGCGAAATCCGCCAATTGGACGCCGCGCGTGGCAGCCTCGAACGTTTCGCATGCCAAAACTGTCACGGGCCGGGGCATTGGAATGGGTACGCACCTGGCATCCTACGGCGCGGCTGTCGCCGAAATCGAAATTGACAAGGACGCCGGCAAAGTAATCGCCCGGCATCTTTATGGCGCGGTGGACGCAGGGCTGGTCGTGAATCCCGGCAACGTGGAGAGCCAGATCGGTGGGCAGTTGGTGCAAACCGCCAGCCGCATGTTCCACGAAGAGGTGACGTTTTCAAAAAACAACGTCACCAGCCTGGACTGGGCCAGCTATCCGATCCTGCGCTTTGAGGAGTGTCCCCAGGTGACGCCGGTGGTCGTGCAGCGATTGAACGAGCCGTCCAGCGGCGCGGGCGAAGAAGTGATGGCAGCCGCGGCCGGCGCAATAGCGAACGCGTTTTTCGACGCCACAGGTGTCCGCATGACCGAATTCCCCATGACGCCGAGGCGCGTCCTGGCTGCGCTCAGCCAGGGCTAAAGACCTCTACCCGTAATAGTCGGTCTGAAAGTCGAGCAGCCGGCTGACGTCGTCGCTAAGCTCATCGCGGTCATGCGGCGTCAAACGGTTGTCGTTCAGCACCATTTGAATCGCGGATATCGTATTCGCCATCTGGCGGCTGTCAAAATGCGCCCTGTCCCAATTCTGTTCCAGCGCTGTGAGTGCGTTGTGAGCACTGTCGAATCGCGGGCCGTAAGTATTGGTCTGGGCCCGATCAAGATCGTTTCGGATTCGATCAAACATGGAATGCGCCAGCTGATACTCATCTGAGCTGTAAAAGCGGTTCTGGACCGGTGCCGGTACCGGTTGCGGCAAGGCTTGAGCCGTCGCGGCCAAGCTGCATAACACAAACGTCCAGATCGCCAGGCCGTGGAAGACCAGGTTATTCATAAATTCTCCTGTCTGAGAGGGTCGCGAGCCGGCGACCCCTCACTCGTGTCGTTCCGCTTTACTGGCCCCGAATTACTCCCGGTTCTCCAACTCCAATGGCAACGCTGGCATGGCGGACCCTTTTGCCGACGCCAACCACTGGATGACCGTACGCTTCTTCAAACATCATGGCGCTTGCCACCCACCACGCGATGATGGCTGAGATCACAAACGCATAGCCGGCTGCAATATGTACGTCGCCGTTCCCGACCATCCGAGCGATCGCCTCGAGCGTCGATCCGATTGCCAAAGTGCCCAGCACGCATACCAAGCCGACGCTTTCAGCGAAAGCGGCCAACGTACACATCCACGTGATCGCGGCCAGCACGATGAACCAGTAGCCCATTTGTGGCGAGAGCAATGCGGGTGCAGCTATCTTTCCATCCAGGATCAACAGATACAGGAAACCAAACGCGAGCCAGAACGAACCCCACGTTCCATGCGCGGCCGTTGCCAGGCCGTCCCGCGCCTTAAACGCCCACATTCCGGCCAGAAATTGAGCCAGCCCGCCGAATATCGCGGCGAATGGGAACAGATATAGGGCAGTGTCGGGCCCGCCGTACCAGCCGGCAAAATTCGCCGCGACGATGAAAGTCGCTCCCGCAAATCCATACAGTCCCAAGATAGATGGCGCTGCAATGGGTTGCAAATTAATCCGTGCAGCGGCGTTGCGCCGGGCCAGATCATTTTGCTCGAGACTGTCATTGAAATTTGGTGTCATACAAATACCTCCCAACAATCAGAACCGCCGCACCTCGACGGAGAGGCGCGCAGGATCGTGGCTCCTGATTCACTATTCTGGAATCGACGACCACATCCTACTGATTAGACTGTTTCGCAGTGCCGCTGGGCCGTTACATGGAGTGAACATCGCGGGCACAAGCCGTGTTCGTATCGCTCTGTTAACAACGGTGACAGCGTATACTCAGTGAGAAAACCATGCGAACTATGCTGCGATGGCACGACGTGACCAATTTGTCTTTGGAGCATTCCGGCCAGTTGAATTTCACGCCCGCGCAAGTGAACCAATTCAGTCAACAACTGGTGGGCCACATAACCCTCCCGCAGGATGCCTCTTACCCATCGAACCGCACCTCGTTCATGAACGCGTTCCAGAGCTTTCCGCAGATCATCGTGTATTGCGCGGGCTTCGCCGATGTGGTTCGTTCTATCCGCTTCGCCCAGGAAGTCGGTCTGAAGCCGGTCTGCCGGTCGGGCGGCCACAGCACGGCGGGTTATTCGGTCAATGACGACATGGTCATCGATCTAAGCGCCATCAACTACGTGCGCGTGGATCCGGCCGCTCGCATCGCCTGGGTAGGGGCGGGCGCCAATTTTGCTCAGGTCGACGCCACGCTTGAATTGTATGGGCTCAACATTCCGGGAGGCGGCTGCGAAACAGTATGCGTAGCCGGCTACATGCAAGGCGGCGGATATGGATTTACGTCCCAGATGTTTGGAATGAATTGCGACCAGGTGCTGGGTTTCCAGATGGCCCTGGCCGACGGCCGCATCGTGAAGGCGAATGCCAAAGAGAATCCCGAGCTGTTCTGGGCCGTCCGCGGAGGCACCGGCAACAATTTTGGCGTGCTGCTGGAAATCGAGTATCGTTTGCACGAGATCGGCCTTTTGTGGGGATTTGGTTTCAAGTGGCCGATCCAAGCCGCCGAACAAGCGGCATCTGCGGGCAGTGCTCTGCAGGTTTGGCAGGCGAATTTCGCGGGCGACGCGGCCCCGCCGAATCTTGGTCAGCAAGCTATGCTGGCGCACACACACGGCCCGCAGAGCGACGTGCTGGCGCCTTACTTTTTGGTTCGCGGCATGTTCAATGGCTCGGAAGCCGATTGCCAGAAAGCGCTGGGGCCGCTTCTTAGGCTGATGCCGGATGTGAATCAGTACCGCGACATCTGGCGTTCCGGTACCTACCGCGACTTGAATTTGTATCTGTTCAGCTATCCCACCGAACTTCCAGCCAACGTACCCGCCTCGGCCCGTTCGCTTGCCAAGTCGCATATTGTCGGGCGTCCACTGACGGTGGAGGAATGCGCGCAAATCATCGAGCTTTATCGCCGATCCCCGAACGCGGACAACTTCATCGGGTTCGAACCCTACGGTGGCGCCGTCAACGCGGTCGCAGCCGACGCCACCGCCTTCTGGCACCGTACCGCGGTGATGGATGTGTTTCTGTTCTCCTTCTGGTTGCACGAAGCCTCGCGCCAAGCAGCCGAAGCGTACATCGGCGAATTCGATCGCGTCATGCAGCCGCTATCGAACGGCCAATCCTACCAGAACTATCCGAATCGTGGGATCGAAGATTTCGGCAACATCTATTTCGGCGGTAATCTTCCCCGCCTGCTCCAGGCCAAACGATCTTACGATCCGGATAATTTTTTCATCTTTCCGCAAGGGTTGGGAACGTTGCTGCAATCTGCGCACCCGTAGGCTCAGCACGCTACACTGGTCTCGAATGCTGGTTGCGGGCGACCGACTGGGGCCATACCAAATTGTGGGCTCCATCGGCCAAGGCGGCATGGGCGTGGTTTACCGCGCCACCGACACGCGCATGGGACGCGATGTCGCGATCAAAGTGGTGGCGGAGCAGTTCATGGAGCGATTCGACCGCGAGGTCCGAGCTATCGCCGCGCTCAATCATCCCAACATCTGCACCATCCATGACGTAGGACCAAACTACCTGGTGATGGAATACGTCGAGGGCGTTCCTCTGAAGGGCCCGCTTCCTGAAGCCACTGCGATGCAATTCGCAGTGCAGATCGCGGCGGCCCTCGATGCGGCCCACACGCGCGGGATTGTCCATTGCGACCTGAAGCCGGCCAATATTTTGGTGACGGGCGACCGGCTCAAGCTACTCGATTTCGGCGTGGCCAGGCTGGCTTCCGCGCCCGCGCGGGAATGGGTGGAGACCCTGACCAACCCGGCGCCTGTCCGCCATGCGGACTCTCGGGAGGGCGCTGTCTGGGATGTCGAAACCGTGCAACTGACCGGCAGCAACGTGAGCGGCACTCCGGCCTATATGTCGCCCGAACAAGCGGCCAGCCAGACGGTGGACGCTCGCTCCGACATCTTTTCCTTCGGCGTGCTCCTCTATGAGCTCATCAGCGGCCGGCGTCCGTTCGGCGGCGAAACGATGAATTCGGTGCTGTCGGCGATCCGCGAGAGCGAGCCCACACCGCTCGAAACTTCGGTAGAGGTGGCGCGCCTGGTGGCCCGCTGTTTGCGCAAAAGTCCGAATGACCGTTTTCAGAGTATGAGCGAACTGCGGCCACTTTTGGAAAAAGCCACGGCGTCGCTCACTCGTAAGGAACCCTCGGTCGCCATACTTCCGTTCGTCATGGCGGGCGCGGGCCAGGACAGCGAATACTTCAGCGAAGGCCTTGCCGAAGACATCATCAATGCACTATCCGGCGTCCCCGGTTTGAAGGTGATCTCCCGCACTTCCACCTTCGCCTTCAAAGACAAGGCGCAGGATATCCGCGCCATCGCCGAAGCGTTGGGAGCGGATCACGTACTGGAAGGCAGCGTTCGCACAGCCGGCCACCGCATTCGCGTCAATACGCAGCTCATCTCCGCCCGCGATGGCGCGCAGCTTTGGTCTAAGCGCTACGATCGCGACTTGATCGACGTCTTCATCATTCAGGACGAGATCTCCAATGCCATTGCGAACGAGCTCAAAGTCAGCCTGACCACGCAGAGGCTGGTGAAAGCGCCCACCACTCACTTCGCCGCCTATGAAGCGGTGCTCGAGGGGCGATATCATTTCATGCGCTTCGATCCGGAGGAACAGGCCAAAGCGCTCGCCTGCTTTGAAAGGGCCGTCGCTATCGACCCGGCATACGCGGCGGCCCACATTGGAATCGCGCTGAATCACTGGGGGCAAATGGTAGTCGGCTTGGCCGACCCGCGCCAGGCCATGCAGCGCTCCGTTGAGGCCGCGCGGGAAGCCTTGCGGCTGGATCCCGCCAATTCGGACGCCCATCATATCCTGGGCTCATACTATGCGCTGAACAACTTCGATTGGGTCCAAGCCGAACACCATTTCGACCGAGCCCTGGAACTCAATCCCAATTCCGTGGACGCGTACCATTGCAAAGTGATCTACCTTCTCTTGCCTTTGGGCCGTCTCGAAGAAGCGCTGGAAAGCCAGGATCTTTCGCTGGCGATTGACCCCTTATCGCGACCGGTTTTGGTGCACCGGGCACTGGTTCTGGAGTGCCTGCACCAGGAGGAAGCCGCGGCGCAAGTTCTGGACCGCCTCACTCAGTTGGATCCCAATTTTGTCGGCGGGCAATGGTATCTGGTGCGGTTGCGCGTCCGCCAGGGCCGCTCGGCTGAAGCTGTTGAATTGGCCGAGCACTTGGTCCAGGCCGCCGGACGCTGGGGCATGACGTTGGCCGCCTTGGGCTTGGCCTACGCGGCTGCGGGCAGAGCGGATGCGGCGCGTGAGGTGATCGCCGAATTCGGACTGGATCACAATCGCGAATCCCGCGCGTTCTATTCTTTCCCCATCGCCGCCGCCTTGGGCGATCGCGACGAGGCGTTCCGCTGGGCTGCTGAGAGCATCGAACATCGCGATCCCATCATGCTGAGCTTCATCTGGAGTTCCAGCTTCGACACTCTGCGCGACGATCCGCGCTTCGCGGACCTGCTGCGGATGCTGAAGATCGAAGACCGCAGACTAGCTTCTCTTAAGCAATGACCGCACCGGATCCCTTCTGGCTGCTCGAAGAATTCCGGGCCTTCGAACGCGCGCTAGCCCTTCGAACGGCCATTGAGTTAGACCTTTTCACGCGCATCGGTGCGGGAGTCAATACCATTCCAGCGTTGGCCGCTTCCGCCAGCGCCTCCGAACGAGGTGTCGAGGCGCTGTGCGACTACCTGGTTGTTCAAGGGCACCTGTTGAAGCAACGCGCCCGTTACAGCCTCACGCTCAATTCCCGGCTTTATCTGACCACCGCTTCGCCAGCTTATCTGGGCTGCGCCGCGAAGTTCCTTGCAAGCGATTCCGCTGTGGCCGCATTGTGCCGGCTCCGTCAGACTGTCGAGCGAGGAATCGCGTCAGTCCAGGGCGGGGAATTGGATTGGGTGGAGTACGCCCGCTCCATGGCGCCACTCGCCCAACCTATAGCCGAGTTCGCGGCTGCCGCCCTGAAAGTGCATTCCGCCGGGCCGCTCCAAGTTCTGGACTTGGCCGCGGGCCACGGCTGTTACGGAATCGCAATCGCGGCGAAGAATTCCTCAGCCCACATCTTCCCGCTCGATTCGCGGCAGGTATTGAAAATAGCCATGGAAAACGCTCGCCAGGCCGGAGTGGCGGAACGCTACCATCCGATTTCCGGCGACGCGTTCAAAGCTAAATTTCGCGGCCCGTACGACCTGGCGCTGGCTGCGAATTTCGCGCACCATTTGGACGAAGCTTCCAATGTCCGGCTCTTTCAAAAGATCAGCTCAGCGTTGAAGCCCGCCGGCCGGATGGCGCTCATCGACTTCATCGTCAACCCGGACCGCGTGTCGCCCGCGCCCGACGCCTCCTTCGCACTCACCCTGCTCGCCACCAGCGCGCGCGGCGCCGTTTATACGTTCAAGGAATATTCCCAAATGTTGCGCGCCGCTGGATTCCGCAAGGTGCGACATATGAAGAGCGGCGATTTCCGACACTGGATCATCACGGCGTCGCGCTGAAGGCGAGGCCGGACTCCATGATGTCTTCCATAATGCCAGTCATCATGCGAATGGTCCGCATGGAACTGATGCCAATCAGCTCCAGATGGGCGGGTGTCAACGGCAGCGAATCCAGCGCCGCGTCCAGATCCTTCTGGTGTTGCGGGTCGATCTTGGCGTGGTAAAGAAAACTGCTGAAGCACTTGAGAGAAAGCTTGTGCCGGGCCGCGATTTCCTCGAAGAATTCCGCCGGCGGCGGATTGCCTTCCATGGTGGCGATGAAACCGGCCAGCGCAATCGGGTTGTAGTGATGAATCCAGTAATACTGGACGCCGACCAGTTGCGTGGCGCTTTCCTTGGGAACCCGCTGCAGAATCGCCTGCCGGTCCAGCCCCAGCGCTTCGCCGTCATTGAGGATCCATTCGTGATGCCCGGTCTCCTCCGGAATGTGCCGGTGCAAATAGCGTGCAAAGCCCTGAAGCGCCGCATCGCCGGCATGCGCGGGATAATGGCAGGCCTGTTCGGCGGCCTGCATCAAGGGTACGCTGGCCCGAATGATCGAGTGGCTCTGATAGATATATTCGCGGTAGAGCCGCGGGAACTGCGGATGAGTCCAGAATGTATAGGCCGTATGTCCCAGCCGCCGGCCGAAGAGGGCGATCTTCGCCCGCACGATTTCGCTGTTGCGGATCTCGGGTGCCGCGGCCGTCATGGAATCGCAATCGCTCAGCGCTTAGTAAAACATCCCGTGTGACGCATGTTTAGCAAAGAAGTTCTTCCCCATTTTGGTCTTGGTGGAAATGATCGCCGCTACCTCGGTGGAGGAAAGCGATTCAATGGCCTTCTTTTCGGCCGGCGTGAAAAGCGTGTAGTCGGCCGGAACCACGCCCGCTTTGGTAAGCGTGGCTAGATTGCCACCTGCACCCGAGGTCTTTGAACTGGTTGTTTTCTTAGCCGCAGTCTTTTTTGCCATCGTTGGGTCCTCTCCTATCAGAATGATGTTATCGTCGAGTTCCCGGCATTTGCAAGCGAATTCGACTGTAATTCTTTGAGGCGGCCGAAGCGATGCTCCAGGCCTTCCAGCCAAACCGGCGGCTCCTCCAGCTCGGCATAGCGCGCTGCCAGTTGCCGCGCTTGCTCGACGAACTGTTGGGCGTACCACTGGCGATAGACGGCCGCTGTGGTAAGTGAATCCATCTGGTTTTTTGCGATCTGGACGATCAAATCCGCCGCCTTCAGGCCGCTGGCCAAAGCCCGCGCAACGCCACCTGCTGCCGCCGGATCCAGCACCGCCGCGGCATCGCCGCACAGAAAATATCCCTCTCCAGCACATTGCGGCACCATGCGCCAAGTGACGTGGGCACCACGAAAGCGAGCCGTCGGCGGGCCGACAGGACGTTCCGCATCGGCTGCCAGCGAGAGCTGAACACATTGGCAGCAATCTTTCCTGACCCGAGCCAGCCACGTCCAGCCACAAGCGTGTTCCCGGAATTCAGGAATGGCTCCGAGCGCGCAATCTCCTCCAAAATACGCGTACCAGGCCACAAGCCTCGGCGAAAAATTTTGGACGTGCAGCCGGAGAATTCGTGAAAGCCAGCGGGTGGCGCCGGAGGCATCCACCAGATGGTGGCAACGCCAAAGCTTGCCATCCACGTCGAGTCCGGCAATGCGAGCACCGTCCCGAACCACTTGACTACTGCTCGCCGGCTGAAGCACTGTAACGCCCTTTCGCCGCGCCTGCGCCAATAGAATGGAATCCAGTTCGGACCGCCAGGCCTGATACCCGAAACGAAGTCCTGCTTGCTGCCCGAAAGGGATGAACATGCGCTCGCCCGAACGCTCCTGGATCCAGCCCGGATTGCGTATGAAGCCGGCCTTTGCGATAGCCTTGGTTACGCCCAATTCGCCAAAAAGGGCATCGACGCCGTGATGGAGCGCTTCGCCGGGCACATCCCTCGGGAACTTCGCCCTTTCGATCAGGGCGACGCGCAATCCGCTGGCGGCCATGCGGATCGCAGCAGCACATCCCGCCGGACCGGCACCGGCAACTAATGCATCAAAAACGGGCGATCCTCGCGAGCGCACTTCACCAACGCTAGCACCGAACCTACTAGGGCCGTCATTCGCGAACTAGCCAATGAGCCGGCGATCGAAAGGTTCGCACCTGTCGTGGACGGCTGGCTGGAAGTACAATCGCCGTCTTTTGGGTTGACCTATACGTAAGAAAGCTCGTCAGTCGCGCCATCAATCGCCGTCAATCAAAGGATCATTCCTCTGATTGCCTGGCCGCCAGAAGATTGGCGCCGACTAACTGGCGCGGCTCCAAAGACTTCGGACGGCTTACGATCATGGCTTCCTTCAGCCGCCGATCGCTCAATTCTTGGGTGTCCAAAGAGCCTTCGAGCGCGAATCGCACAAGCTGTCCGCGCGTCTTCACACCCGCCTTGCCGAACAAACGCTGCACGATATTCTTAACCGAACTCTCCGATAATCCCATGCTGTCGCCAATCTTCCGATTACTGAGACCTCGAACGATTCCCAGCAGCACATCGCGTTCACGGTCGCCGAGAGGTGCAAGAGATTCCTTTCCTTCGAAGTGAGGGTAAGCACAGAAAAACTGCTCAGCGAGCAACTGAATCACTTTGTGATCGATCCAAACCTCGCCATCGGCCACTAGCCGAATGGCGTGTACCAGGCGGTCCAGCGCCTCGGATTTCAGGAAAACACCGGTGGCCCCAAGTTTGAGCGCAAGTGCCGATTTCCGAACGTCCAGAACGGCGGCCACAACCAGGAATCGCCCTTTGTAGCCTGCTAAGCGCGCCGCGCCTATAAAGTCCTCCCCGCGTTCGGGGCCGATGTCGAAATCTAAAAGGATAACGTCCGCGGCTGTGCGCTTCAAAGTCTCCAGAGCTTCAGCGCAAGTCCCGCATTGGCCCACTACATCGAAGCCCGGTTCCGATGCCAGATACCGGCCGAGGCTGGCGCGGAACAAGGCGAGCTCATCGAGCAAAATCAGTCGAATTGGATTCTCGGGTGTTTCGTCGTTCAGCACATTGAATCAATCCTACGGTGAATCCCGAGTTACGAAAAGTCTATTACCCGCAAGATTGAGAAAGCCGCTTAAAGAATGATCGAGGCCTCGAAAGAGCCAGACACAATCCAATTGCAGAGCGGGCCAATCAAACGGTCCCAGTCGAAAGAACAACGATTGTAAACGCAAAATTGCTGGCGTCAGCTCCCGAACGACCTTAGATTCAGAGAATCCGTTAAACGTTTTTGTTGACGCTATGAAGATTGTGAAATCAATAACAATTCTCAAAAACCATACCGCGAACCTTCTATGCTGGCGAATTCTGAAGATCGCGGTCGTGGCCGGATTACTTCCGGCTGCGGTCTTTGCTCAGACAGCATTCACCTGGCAGCAGATCAAGGCAAAGTTCGAGGCTGCCAATCCAACGCTAAAAGCAGCTCAAATCAATATCGATGAGCAACGCGCCGAAGAAATCACGGCCTATCTTCGCCCGAACCCTGATTTCACTTTCTCGGCCGATGGGACGCAGCTCACGCCATATCAAGGCGTGTGGCGTCCTTTCACCGGCACCCAATTCTCGCCCGCCATCAGTTATCTCCATGAACGGGAGCACAAGCGGGAATTGCGCTTAGCGGCCGCGAAAGAAACTACTGCGATTGCCGCATCCGCTTACTCGGATCAGGAACGTGGTCTCATCTTCACGCTTCAGAGCGCGTTCGTCTCCACCTTGCAGGCCAAGGCTTTCTTTGAGAATGCGAAAGAGAACATCGCGTACTGGGACCGCGAACTGGAAGTGGATCGCACCCGCTTTCGCGCCGGCGACCTCGCCAAGTTGGACATCGACCGTCTGGAACTCCAGCGCGTCCAGTTCGAGTCCGATTATGAAACGGCGCTGGTGAATCTTCGGACCGCCAAGATCCAGCTTCTGCAATTGCTGAACGATCGCACGCCGCTCGAAGCCTTCGACGTCACGGGCCCCTACGACTTCAGCACCCGTTTAGGACCGCTTGAAGAATTCCGGAATATAGCGCTGGAAAACAGGCCGGATTTGAGAGAGGCGGTGCAGAACGTCGAGTTGGCGAAGACCACTTATCTTCTTACTGTCTCAAACGGGTCCACGGACCCCACGTACAGTTTGTGGTGGACGCACAACCCTTCTTTTAGCAATCCATACGATTACAACACGATCGGCGGCAGCATCAGCATCCCGCTGCGCATCTTTGACCGCAATCAAGGGGAGAAGGCGCGGACTCAGCTTGACATCGGGCGTAATGAACGATTACGAGACGCCGCGCAGGCGCAGGTATTCAACGACGTCGATTCGGCATACTACACCGTCGTTAGCAATGTGAACCTGCTCAAGCCTTACAAGGAGAAATATCTGGATATGGCGACGGAGATTCGCGACAAGATGAAGATTTCCTACCTGAACGGCGGAAACTCTCTGCTGGATTACCTGGACGCCGAAAAGGCGCTTCGGGACACCAAGCTTGCCTACATCAATTTGATTGGTTCTTACTTGACCGCGGTCGCGCAAATGGACATGGCCGTTGGTCGCGAGGTGGCCGAATGAATCGAACAATCCTTTTAATGGCAACCCTCTCTATGGTCGTGAGTCTTTTGCTCACCGGCTGCGAAAAAAAGGTGAACGCTCAAACGGATTTGGTGGCGGAGATGGCGCCCCCCAAGCCGGTGGTCGAAACTGAGATCGATGTCAACAATTTCAAGGTGGATCACCCGGAGCAGTTCCCGGTAACAACCGCTGGCGAGCGAATGGCCGCGCCCGAGTTGAATGTGACTGGTGTCGTTAGTCCCGATGTGTCGCGGCAAGTGCCGGTGATCTCGCTCGGTTCCGGCCGGGTTACCGAAATTGATGCGCGGCTTGGCGACGAAGTGAAGAAAGGGCAACTTCTATTCAAGCTGCGGAGCACCGATATCGCCCAGGCATTTTCCGATTACCGCCAGGCGGTAGCGAATGAAAAATTGACCAAGGTGCAGTTGGATCGCGCCAAACTCCTGTATGACACCGGGGCCTATCCGAAGAGCACGTTGGAGACCACGGAAAATGCCGAAGAGGACTCGATTGTGGTGCTCGATACCGCGCTGGAGCACCTTCACCAGCTTGGGTCCGATCCCGATCATCCCGAGGGAACCGTCGCGATCTACTCTCCCGCCACCGGCGTGATCACCGACCAGGAAATCACCATCGCGGCTGGCGTCCAGGCTCTCACTCCGCCCAATCCATTTACCATCTCCGACATGTCGCATGTTTGGATCCTATGCGACGTGTACGAGAACGACATGGAGCAGGTGCATCTGAACGAATACGCCGACATCCATCTGAATGCCTATCCGGACCGAGTCCTGAAGGCCCGGATCAGCAACATTCTGCCGGTGCTGGACCCGAACATTCGCACGGCGAAGGTCCGGCTGGAGGTCGAAAATCCGGGCCTTATGCGTCTGGGCATGTTCGTGACCGCGACATTCCACGGCCAGCAGGCTGAAAAACACGCCGTGGTGCCGGCGACCGCAATTCTGCACCTGCATGACCGGGAGTGGGTTTACTCTCCGATCGAGAACGGGCACTTCCGGAGATATGAAGTGGTGAGTGGGATTACTCTACCGAATGGCATGCAGGAAGTCGTTTCGGGAATCCAGCCTGGCCAGCAGGTGGTTACCAACGCCCTGATACTTCAGGACACAGCGGAGAAATAGATGATTCGTCGGGCTGTCGATTTTGCACTCAACCAGAAGCTTTTTGTAATCGCCGTCGCACTCCTGCTCATCGGTGGAGGTATCGTCGCGTTCAGGGCTCTGCCCATCGATGCTTATCCCGATGTAGCGGATAATTACGTCGAGATCGTCACGCAGTGGCCCGGGATTTCCGCGGAACAGATGGAGCAGCAGATCACGATTCCGCTAGAAATCGTCATGAACGGCATTCCGCAGCTCACGGCGCTGCGGTCCTTCTCGCTCTTCGGCCTCTCCGACATAAAACTGATCTTCGACGACGGCTCGGACAACAATTGGAACCGCGAACGGGCGCTGGAAAGGATATCTTACGTGAACCTTCCGCCCGCCGCGAGTGCCGCGGGTGTGGTCCCGCAAATTCAAACCGACTGGAGTCCGGCTGGCCAAATCTACTTTTTCACTCTACGCACCACCAATCCGCAATACGATCCGATGGACCTCAAGTCCATTGAAGACTGGGTCGTCGAAAAGAACTTCAAACAGGTGCAGAATATCGTCGACGTCGCCAGTTTCGGCGGCCCTACGCGGGAATATCAGGTTCGCATCGATCCCAACAAACTCGTTTCGTATGGCCTCAGCCTTTCGCAGGTGGAGCAACAAATCTCGAACAACAACGTCAACGCGGGAGGGAGCTTCGTTGACCAGGGCTTGCAGCAGGTCAATGTGAACGAGTTTGCTCTCGTCAGGAATGTTCGCGACATCGAGAACACGGTTATCACCACCAAGAACGGTACCGCGTTACGAGTCAAGGACATTGCGGTTGTAGCGCAAGGGCCTAAGATCAGGCTGGGGCAGTTCGCAAGGGCCACTCATCGTGCGGATGGAAAAATCATCGATAACGAAGACGTGATCTCGGGCATCGTGCTTCTGCGAAAAGGGGACGACGCCGACCCGGCGCTCGCCGGCATTCACAAGAAGGTGGAAGAGCTGAATAACGGCATCCTCCCGCCGGGCGTGAAAGTGGTTCCGATGATTGACCGCAGCGACCTGGTGCGTTTCACAACCGACACGGTGCTGCACAATCTCACCGAAGGTTTCATCCTGGTGACGATCGTGCTGCTGCTCTTTCTGGGCAATTTCCGAGCTGCACTCATCGTCGCCTGTACCATCCCCTTTTCCCTATTATTTGCCGCTATTTGTTTGGACATTAATCACATCCCGGCTAATCTCCTTTCACTGGGAGCGCTCGATTTCGGCATGGTGGTGGATGGCGCGGTGGTGATGGTGGAAAACATCGTGCGGCACCTGGGCCATCGCGAGGAAGCGACAAAAACGGTGGGCCAGCGTATTCGGGATGCCGCGCATGAAGTCCAGAGGCCGGTGTTCTACGCCATTACGATCATCATCACCGCTTATCTCCCGATCTTCACGTTGCAGCGCGTCGAAGGCCGGCTCTTCCGGCCGATGGCCTGGACAGTCGCATTTGCGCTCTTAGGCGCGGTCATTTTTTCGATGACGGTTGCGCCGGTGCTGGCCAGTTTTCTATTTCGAAAATCCGAGTCCGAGTGGGAGAATCCAGTGCTGGTGTGGATTACCAAGGGCTATCGACATGCCGTCACTTGGACCGTTCATCATAAGTGGGTGATGGTCGGCATTGCGATTATCGCATTGAGCGGTACCATATATCTGGGCTTTTTCAGCGACGCAATTGGGTCGGAATTCCTGCCTCATCTGGATGAAGGGGCGCTCTGGGTTCGCGGCACGTTGCCGCCCAGCACGTCGGCCGCTGAGGCCATCAAGGTCTCCACCCAGGCCAGAATCGTCCTCTGTTCCTTTCCGGAAGTCCCCCAATGCTCCAGTCAGGAAGGACGTCCTGACGATGGTTCCGACACAACCAGTTTCTTCAACACCGAATATTTCGCAGACCTGAAACCAAAGGAACAATGGCGGCCGATATTTCATCAAAACAAAGATTTACTGATCGCCGCCATGAACCGGGAATTGGAGAAAATCCCCGGCGCGATCTGGAACTTTTCGCAGCCGATCTCCGACAACATGGAGGAAGCTGTCAGCGGCGTCAAGGGGCAGCTTTCGACCAAAGTTTATGGCGATGATCTGCACGTTTTAGAGGACAAAGCCGAAGAGATCATGAAGGTCATGCGCACGGTAAAGGGAATCGAGGATCTCGGCGTATTTCACGTACTCGGCCAACCCAACCTGATCTACACGGTGGATCGCCAGGCGGCCGCCCGTTTTCAAATTAACGCGGCGGACGTCCAGGATGCGATTCAGACGGCCGTGGGTGGCAATGCACTCACACAGGTGTTGCAGGGGGAGCGGCGCTATGACTTAGTGATGCGGTACCTCCCTCAATACCGCAACACCAGAGAAGCGATCCAGAATATTCGGCTGCTTTCGCCCTCGGGCGAACGAGTCTCGCTTGCGCAGCTCACCAAACAGGAAGAACTGGACGGAGGCTCTGAGATCTATCGCGAAGGCAGTCAGCGCTATGTTCCCATCAAGTACAGCGTGCGAGGGAGGGATCTGGGCGGCGCTGTCGGGGAAGCCATCGAAAAAGTGAAACAACAAGTGAAACTCCCATTCGGCTATCACCTAAGTTGGGAAGGCGAATACCAGAGTGAGGTCAGAGCCGAAAAGCGGCTATACATTATCATTCCTTTGACGGTATTCATCATTTTCCTGATCATTTATGGCGCGTTCGGTTCGGCCAAGTGGGCCTGCCTCCACTTGGTCAATGTCATGGTGGCTCGCATCGGAGGGCTACTGGCGCTGCTGGTAACGGCCACGCACTTCAGTGTGTCATCCGGCGTAGGCTTCATGGCCCTGTTCGGCGCATCGATTCAAACCGGCGTCATCATGGTGGAATACATCAACCAATTGCGCTCCAGAGGAATGCCCATCGTCGAAGCCGCCATTGAAGGCGCTGTACGCCGGCTAAGACCCATCATGATGACGATGCTGGTGGCTACGTTTGGACTTCTGCCGGCCGCGCTTTCTCACAAAATCGGCTCGGATTCTCAGCGGCCATTCGCAATCGTCATCGTGGGTGGACTGATTTGCGATTTGCTCATGAGCATTTTCCTGCTGCCGACGTTTTACGTTTGGTGGGCCCGCCCGACCGACCATTTGCCGCCCATCGAGGAGGCCAGAAGCGTCTATGAGTCGGGCGAGGAAGGTCAATGAAGAGAGACGGGCAATGAGTAAAGAAGCGGTCCGCGAGTGTATCGAGCGGGTCGGGATCATTCCTGCGATTCGCTTGTCTTCGGCGGAAGACGCGTGGTTCGCAGCGGAAGCGATCTCCGATAGCGGCATTCCGATTGTCGAAGTCACTATGACAATTCCCGGGGCCATTGACATGATTCGCCAACTCGCTCAGAAGGATTCCAAGCTAATTGTTGGTGCGGGTACCGTCAGTGGCGTAGAAACAGCGCGCCGCTGCCTGGATGCCGGCGCTCAATTTCTGACCAGCCCAGGACTCGACCTGGAAGTCACCGAGTTCGCGGTCGAGCACGACGTCGTGGTGTTCCCGGGCGTGTTGACGCCCAGCGAGATCATGGCGGCATGGAAGGCGGGCTCGGACTACGTGAAGGTATTCCCCTGTTCGCTGCTCGGAGGCGCCAGCTATATCAGGACCTTGAAATCGCCGTTCCCAGACATTCCGTTGATCGCCGCGGGCGGGGTCACTCAGCAGACCACAACGGATTTTATTCAGGCCGGCGCCGTGGCCGTCGGCATTGGCCACGATTTGATTTATCCAGAGGCCGTCCGGCGGCGCGATCGAAACTGGATTCTAGAACTGGGGCGCCGCTTTGTGCAGATAGTGAGCGACGCGCGCAGTCCCAAGGCCGCTTAAGATGGAATACATGATTACAAGATTGCTGTTGATCGGAGTGGGAGCGACATATTTGCTAATGGCGGATGACGCACCTATCGAGCAAGTTCAGGTGACCCACACCGACCACGTGGATTTCCCATCCGGAGGCGTGCTCCACCTGAAGAAGTCGACCGGCGACCTGAGCGTAGAGGGTTGGGACCGCCCCGATGTGGAGATCACTACGATCAAATCGACGAAATCCTACCATCCACGAGATCGGGCCGCGGCTGCGAAGACGTTGGATCGTATTCGCCTGGTCACCGAGCGTCACGGCGATGAGGTAACGGTCACGACGGAGTTCCCGAAGCATAACATCTTGCTGCGGACAATTCGAGGCGTCAGCGCCTTCGAGTTGCAATACAGCATCAAGGTGCCGCGGAATGCCCGTCTGGTCATCGAACACGACTCGGGGAACGTTGCTGTCGATGACGTAACTGGCGACGTACATGCCAAGAATGGTGTGGGGCAAATCATTCTTCATCTGCCGGAGCAAGGCCACTATGCCTTCGATACGAAATGCGATTTTGGCGCGGTCGAATCCGATTTCCCTGGTCCCGAGCGGGGAACCATCGTTGGCCGCGCATTTGTTACCGCTGCGCCGCCTGCCGGCGCACAAAAATTGTACGCGCGTATGGGCGTCGGGGACATCACCATCTTGAAGATCCGGCAGCCAGCGCTGCCTGCTCCCCTCAAACCGTAGGCCTGCTTGTTCCCACGCGATCATGCCTTAGGGCACAAGAAGGTTAGCGAACCACCTGCTTGGAGGCACTGTGCCTTTTATTGGCTCCAGGGTGAGGATTCCGGCGAAGCCGAACGCTGATTCCGAAAGGAAGCCGAACGGCATTCCGGGATGAACCCGAACACCATCGGAGCGTAGCGACGCTGGCAGTTCGATTTTGCAAGAAGTGTTCGGCTTCGTCAAGGAAAAACTATCCGAAGCGTAGCGAAGGAAGAGGGCGGCAAGCGAGGAAAGGGGCGTGGGGAAAGGACGGCACGTCCTGTCCCCGCCTCAGTTCATAGTGGCCCGGAGCGCGAAGAGCGCTCCGGTGTTAAGCCTTGAAACCACCCAGCTTGGGGGACCCTCAAATCTCCAGACGGGCCACCGAATAAATCCGCTGTCCTATGCCTCCCTGGGGGAACTTGTGACGAAGCGATTGAAACGGAATGCGCAAGCCTTGTGAAAACGCTTGGCTTATGGCGATGGTAATGTTGCTTGCTGGGCGGCGTCGAGGTCGCATACCAGGACCCGGCGCATGCCCTTTGTTTGGAGTGGAAGCACGTAAAACTTCTCGGCCAGTAAGGCCGCTTGAATTTGAAAGTCATGCGGTTCAACACCATGGAAGGTTCCCTGGATCTGAACCAACCGCTCACCCGATCGAACGTCGTAAATGTCGGTCCAATACTGCCCCTTGATCGAGGGCCAGCCGATTTCGAAAGGTCCTGGATAGGCGATCACGCCATCCCAACTATCGAGTACGATGCGGGTGCTATCAGAGGATTCATAGGGTCCCTCCCCTTCAAAGGGCCACTTGGGACCCGATTTCTTGAAAAAACGACCTCTGAACTCCTTGCCATCTTTGGTAACTCCCCAAAGATTCCCTGGTCGTCTCACGAGGTTCCTTGAGCTGGCTGCCGCCTGCCACGCAACCTCTTCGATCTTTTGAACGCTTTGCGGGCGACTCGTGTCGACTTCGTACTTTTCGGCGACGAGCCACGGACGACGGATGTCGTGGCTTAAACAACTCACGGAAAGATAAAGTTTTGCTCCACCCGGTGTACGTAACTCATATGAACATTCGCCGGCTCTGACCTCTTGATTCGTCTGTAGTTCATCTTTCTTCATGGCCGGTGGCAAGGTCCAACGGGGAAGATGCACCTCGCGACAAGCGTCTGGATGTTCCGTCACACTATACGTAAAGCCCGCGCCAAAGATGCTCGGAACGAGAACAAGTAACCAAATCAACGGCACTCCGTGCGTGCTAACTCGCTCGAAAGCTGTTATCGATGGACGCGGTTTCATAGCCGTATTCAGAATACTGCCAAGTTGGTAGAACCTCTTTCATTTTGTGACAGTTTCTTTAGCATCACATCCGTTCAATGGCGTCCGTCTACGGAGCCGTAGACACCCGGATCAACGGCGCAACTTCGCGAGCAGCCACCTCAGAAAGCTCTGGCTCAGAACTTATCCGCTAGGCGTTGGGCTTGCCCCGATTCTTACGCATCGAATCACCACGCATCTCGATGCGATGGGCGTTGTGGACCAGCCGGTCGAGGATACCATCGGCTAGTGTGGGATCGCCGACCTGTTCGTGCCAGCGTGAGACAGGCAGTTGCGAAGTCAGGATAGTAGAGCGCACCTGATAGCGGTCCTCGCAGATCTCCCAGAAGTCGCGTCGCTCGGGTTCCGAAAGCGGAGCCATCACCCAGTCATCGATCACAAGCACGTCGATGCGGCTGAGGCGGGCCAGTAAACTCCGAAGGCTGCCATCGGCGCGCGCCATTGCGAGATCCCGGAATAGTGTTTGTGCACGAGTGTACAGTGCCGAGTAACCATCGCGGCACGCCTTCTGTGCCAGAGCACAAGCTACGAAGCTTTTTCCGACGCCGGTTGGCCCCAGAACGAAGACGTTCTCGTGCGTTCCGACCCAGGTTGATTCTTGCGTCAACGAGCGGATAACACTCTTATCGAGTCCCCGCGCGGTGCCGTAGTCGATCTCTTCTACACAAGCGTTCATTCGCAGCTTGGCATTTTTCAGCCGTCGTCCGAGTGCCTGATTCTCTCGCCAGTTCCACTGTTGATCCACCAACAGGCCGAACCGCTCCGAGAAACTCAGCTCGCGGGCTGCTGGATCTTGCTCCTGAGTTTTGAGTGCCTCGACCATGCCGAGGAGACGCATCGCCGCCAGCTTTTCGATCATCGGTTGTTTGAGCATCGCCGTGTCTCCTTATTCGAAGTACTCTGCGCCGCGGATGTTATCGTGTGGCGGCGGAGGCGATGAGGGCGGCGGCTCAACGACTGGCAACGCGTCGAGCGAGTTCTTCAGAATCGACTTCACGCTCTGATAGCGGCAAGCCCCTGTTACGAGTGCTCGTTCCGCGGCGGCTTCCATGCGAGCCACCGAGTACTGGCCGGCCAGCCGGATGATTCCCAGACAAGAACGATAGCCCATCTCCGGATGGGGCTTGTCGGCGAGAATGCGTTCGAACAGGCGTGCCGTATATGGACCAATGGACTCTGCCCAATGCACCATGCGCGAGGGTGTCCATTCCAGATGCGCCTGGTGGGACCGTGGCCGGTGTTCGGCAATGGTGACGGTGTGTCCGTGACCACGCGCACGTAGATGAGAAGCCACGCGCTGACCTTTATAAAAGATCTCTATGGTCGTCGGTGTCGAGCGCACTTCCACCAGGTCGTGCACCAGATTGTACGGCACGCTGTAGTAGTTCGTATCAAAAGCGATGTGGTAATCGATGTTCACACGGGCGCGGGACCACTGGCTGAGATCAAAGGGCTCGGCGGGAAGAGGATTCAACGCCGGTTTGTCCATGGCCGCGAACTCGGACTCTCGCGACCCTTCCCGTTTGCGAAACGGCCGTTGATTGATGCGGTCATGCAGTTCGCGGATGGCTTGATTTAGTTCCTCGATTGAGAAGAACTTTCGATTGCGCAGAGCCGCGATAATCCAACGTTCGGCCAATAGCACTCCCGATTCGGCCTTGGCCTTGTCACGCGGCCGATACGGTCTCGCGGGTACAACGCCAATGCCATAATGCATCGCCATCTCCTGATAGGTCGGGTTGAGATCTGGGTCGTAGCGGCAGGCTTTCGTCACGCCAGTCTTGGTGTTGTCCGGGACCACAAGCTTGGGCGTACCTTGAAAAAACTCAAACGCTCGAACGTGAGCGCCGATCCAACTGGCCAACTGCTCGTCCGCCGTAGCCTCGGCATAGGTGTACGAACTTGCTCCCAACACCGCGACGAATAAATGCGCCTGTTGGATCGGCCCGCCGCGAGGATCGTAGATCGGAATAGTGTCGCCGGCCCAATCGACAAATAGCTTCTCTCCCGCCTTGTGCTCCTGGCGCAGAACGACATCTTGCTTGCCGCGCCAGCGTTGATAAAGCCCGCAGAAACGGGAGTAGCGATAGCCGTCCGGGTTCGCCTGACGGTACTCTTCCCAACAGCAACTGCTGCGTCAGGTGTGGATGAAGCTGCCTCTGCCGGTGCAACTCGGCGAAGTCAGGCATCGGTAGTGCGGCGGGTCGAGGCCGGGGCGGACCGCCAAACAAAACCACCTCTAGTCGCCCTTCATCCCAATCTTCCCCGAGCGGCCACGTCACTCCGGCAGCTTCGGCTCGTTGCAAATACTCGTGAGCGGTTCCGAGACCAATCGCGCAACTCCGGGCGATCGCTCGCAGCCCCAAACCCACTTCAAATCTCAATCGAAGAACTTCTTTGATCTTGCGCACCGATTATGTTCCCGGGAACATAATCCGTGTAATGTGCCCTCCCGCGTTATGTGACCACGGCACGACCTGGCTTCTGATTCAGGGGGCGCGGGTGGTTTTCGGCAACATAAAGTTACAGCGATTGCAGCCATTTCAATAGGGAGGCGTCGGTCTGCCAGGCGGACTTCCGCGGAATCCTCTCGTCTACGTTTCCAGGAAAAACGCATTTTTCCAGTGCGGCCTGTTTGGCGCGGATCGTGATTTCCGCATATCGATTCGTCGTCTCCAGGTTTGCATGGCCGAGCCAAGCACGAATGACATTTACTTCGGCTCCGGCCTCCAGGAGATGCACTGCGGTGCTATGCCGCCAAACGTGCGGAGAAACGAGCTTCCGCGTGCCATTGGATCGCCGCTTAATAAGTTGTTCGGTGTAACGACGGATGAGCTTGTAAATGCCGAATCGGGTTAAGGCAACATTCTTTGTTCCGACGAAGACGGGTCTGTCGGGTGCGCCTCCAGTTGTCTGCTCAAGCATTAGCCGTTTGAGCAGCGCCGCGGTTTCGGCCCACAGCGGGCAGACACGCCACTTATCTCCCTTCCCGTGCAGGTGTACTTGCGGGTTGGGATCGAAATGAACATCGCATACACGGAGGTCTGACGCTTCCTGTACGCGCGCTCCAGTGTTGTAGAGGAACACTAATAAGGTTCGGTCACGTAGGGCAAGGCGACCCTCTGCCGGCAGTGTCGCCAACGTCGCTTCGATTTCATCCCTTTCCAAAAAGACCGTCTCGGCAGGCTGAGTCCGCTTTCTTGGTATGGACGTTACCTTTTGCGCTTGGGCCAGCCGGTCTGGAAATCGTTGAGCAACGTATTCGAAAAAGGTGCGGAGCGCGGCTAATCGTTGATTGCGGGAGGGCACCGCGTTACCACGAGTCTTTTCGAGAGAGTTTAGGAAGCTGGACACCGTCTCTGCATCCAGATCATCGAGACCAAGCTGTGTGATTTTTTTCTGGCGTGCTGTCGCGGCGAACTGCAAAAACAGACGTAAAGCATCGGCGTAGCTTGTGATGGAGTTGGGCCGTAGTCCTTTTCGCAATCTCAGGTGGTCATTGAAGAACGACGCTAGCAGCGCGTGGTGAAACGCCGTTGCCTGTGTGACCTTGGACGTAGTTTGATCGTCTTCCAAACATGGCGATGGGACGACGAAAGAAGCGCGTTCGGCAAGAGAGGTTGTGGACACCGACTGCGGCGCTGCCGATAGGGGCAAGCCATCCGTTTTACCAACGGCTGAATCAGATTCTGGATGAGAAGAAGTTCGACGAGTACGTCGAAACGATTTGCGAGGATTTCTACGCCGGTGAGGTGGGCCGGCCGGGCTTGTCGCCGGGAATCTATTTCCGGCTGTTGATGGTGGGCTATTTTGAAGGGATCGATTCGGAGCGCGGAATCGCATGGCGGGCCAGCGATAGTCTGTCGATTCGATCGTTCGTGAGGATCGCGCTGGACGAAAGCGTGCCGGATCATTCGACGATCTCGCGCACCCGGCGGCTGATGGATGTGGACACGCATCAGGCGGTGTTCCAGTGGGTGCTGCAGGTGTTGGCCGAAAAGAAGCTGCTGAAGGGGACGACGATCGGGGTAGACGCGACGACTCTGGAAGCCAATGCGGCGCTACGGTCGATTGTGCGGCGCGACACCGGAGAGCGCTACGAGGAGTTTCTGGTGCGGCTGGCCAAAGAAAGCGGCATCGAAACTCCCACGCGTGAGCAGTTGGCGAAGTTGGATCGCAAGCGGCCCAAGAAGGGTTCCAACGATGACTGGACGCATCCGCACGATCCCGATGCGCGCATCACCAAGATGAAGGATGGACGCACGCATCTGGCTCACAAGGCCGAGCACGCGGTAGACATGGAGACCGGGGCGATTGTCGCCGTAACGCTGCACGGGGCAGACGTTGGAGACACGGCAACGATTCCCGAAACGGTAGCCGAAGCAGGCGAGCGCATCACGAGTGTGGTGGCGGATGCCAACGGCGATGATGTTGTGAAGCAGGTCAGCACGGACGGGCCGCGCGAAGTGGTCACCGACAAGGGTTATCACAGTCGCGCGCTGGTAAACGAACTCACCGAGTGGGGCTTGCGCACGTACTGCTCGGAACCCAATCGCGGACCGCAACAGTGGGGAGGGCAACAGCGGGAACAACAAGCGGTGTATGCGAATCGACGGCGCATTCGTGGAGAGCGAGGCCTCCGGCTGTTACGCCAGCGCGGCGAGAAGCTGGAGCGATGGAATCAACACTTGTATGATCGGGGCGGGATGCGTCGCCTACATTTGCGCGGCCGGGAAAACATTCTCAAGCGCTTGGTGGTGCACTCGGGCGCGGCCAATCTTGGATTGTTAATGCGACAACTGTTCGGAAAAGGCACGCCGCGTGGCCTGGCGAGTACACGGGCTGCCATTTTTTCGGCCGTGCTCGCCTCTATCCGCGGCTGGTCTACGCCAGCGACACTCGTCACAAGGTTCGGCGACTTAATGACTCTTGCCGACCCGGCTCAGATGATTACCGTCGCGCAGTGAAAACAGCCAGTTTCACCTCACGCTGCTAGGACCGCGCCCAGCGCGGGCGTGCTGCCTCTCATCGCATCGACTCCTTCCTGCTGTTTGCCGCGAACTGAGCGAAGCGATCATTGGCGTACTTCAAAAGCTCATCCGTGATGGTTAAGTAATATGCCGTCGAGGACGGGCTGACGTGACCGAGGAAGGTGGAGAGGTCGAACAGGCGTGACATCGGGTTCACACCCTGCCGGTACCAACGCAAGAGCGTTCCGACCGCGAAGGAATGGCGGAGACAATGAAGGTGTGGTGCAGCCGTTCCTGGCGGGATCGTCAGGTTAAGCACGGGCAGAAGTTTATGAAACGTCCAACTGATGGTGCCTTTTCCAATTGGCCGGCGCTGCTGCTTTGCAAAAGAAAACACCGGACCATCGGGAACAATCGTCCCGTAAATGGATTCTTCACGTTGCAGGAAAGCCGCCAGGGTTCGACCCACTCGGGGCCCAAACGGTACGATGCGATCCTTGCCAAACTTGGTCTGTCGAATAATCAGAAGCTGCGCTTCGAGATCGACATCCTTGCGGCACAACCGCGATACTTCCCCGACGCGCAGCCCCAAACCGTACAGCAGAGCAAACATCGTCTTGTATATCTCACCGCGATCCAGGGCCCGAGGATTGCTGGGCAGTTTTGCCGCAGCTTCGAGGAGGCACCGCACTTGCTCTGTGTTGAACAGGAATGGTCGGCGCCGTGGCGGGACGCGGCGAGGTTCGCAACGCAGCGGCGACTCCGGCAAGACTTCGTGAGCCACCAGCCAGTCAAACAGTCCTCTTAATGCTCCGAGAAGTTGGTTGTAGCTGCGTGGCATTGGGCGGACTCGCGAATTTACGAACGCTTCGATGTGGGCGGGCGAGATCTGGCTGAGATTCGTGACTCCCTGGCCAGACAAGTAGCCGTCCAGGAGATAAAGCATTGCACCTTGCTTGGTCAACTGTTTCCCTAAGGAATGCTTGTGCGCGAGGTACACCTCGATGCTCTTAGCCAAAGGGCCATTCGGTGAGATCTTCTTCACAGGACCTCCTCGCCACCGCCGAGCGCGACCTCGCGAAGTGCCTCGATGTTCACCTTGGCGTAAATCTTGGTAGCATCCGGTGTTCGGTGCCCGATGAAGTCGCCAATCGTTTTCAGCGAGAACCCGGAATCGACGAGACGTTGAACGCAGGTGTGCCTCAACGTATGCGAACCCGGCCGGGGCACCTTGATCCCCGATTTGCGGAGGTACCACTTCGCCCGTTGGGAAACAGCTCCGGGCCGCAATGGCGGGTATGGTGCGAATGCTCCGATAAAGACCGCCCGCTCCTTTGTTTGTGGACGGCCATGTTGCAAGTAATCGAGGAGCGCCTCGCCTACCGGCGCGGCCAAAGGGTAAGCCGTCGAATGTCCCGCCTTGCGTCCACGAATGTGAAGGCGATCATGTTTCCAGTCGACGTCGTCCAACATCAAGGCCCCGACTTCACGAGAGCGCAGCCCATACGTCACCAGAAGCAGAAGGATGGCGTAGTCGCGCTTACCAACCGCACTTCGCCGGTCCACTTTTTGCAGCATCCGCTCCACTTCGCTCCAAGTAATCGAGCGCGGTAAGTTGGAGAAGCTGTATCGGCGCGGCGATTCGATTGCCTTGCCGAGGTCACGCTTCATGAAGCCCATGCGAAAGAGGTAGCGAAAGAACACTTTGAAAATGCTACACAGGCTCTGCACCGATCGCTTGTCAACGGTCTCGCCGCTCTTGGTAATGAATGCACTGATGACCGAGAGTTGTAGATCGGGCAACAACGGCTGCTCCACCTGGCGCAGGTAGGCCTGAAACCGCTGAAGATAGTGCCGGTACTGAACTAACGTGGCGTCCCGAAGACCGCGTTCCTGCCGCAGGAACTCAAAGAATCCCGGAACCGAATCGGCGAATGGATCCGGCAAGCAAGGACCGTTCTCCGGGGGAAGAACCAAACGCAGTAGTTGCTGGATCGGATTGCGAATGCCTCGGGCAGCGGCTTGGCGCTGGAGCTCAGAGTACTCTCGGCCATGGCGCCCTAGCCAAGTTTGGACAAACGAATCGACATGGGCGGGGAGCTCCTCCCAGCTCTTTGCACCGGCATCGTGTGCAAACTGTCCGAATCGAAGCAGGATTGGCACACGCACAAAGACGTTGCGCTTCGCGTAGCTTTTGGCCTCTAGCCAAATAACGTAACGCTCGATCGCTTCGCCGATCCAGGATGAGCGGATTCGATCGACAGTGGTCGGGCGGATGAAGTAATGGTTCAACACGACAATCTCCTCTCTTGAGGGGGAGGTTCAGGAGATCATCGCACGTTGACCAAACGGTTATGTGCCCGCGTTCGGTAGACGAGCGCTCAACGGGACAAGGGCGGATCACAAGACAGCCACATAACGCGGGAGGGCACATTACACGGACAGTCTCCTGGCTGGCAAGCGATCTCCCTTTCTTGGGGAGGCTGCTTGCCATTGTGATGTCCAGCGCCACTAGCCTGTGGAAAATATTCCGGGATCAAGCCGAACGCGGTTCCGGGATCGGCCTGAAACTGTTCGGCTTTATCGCGGAATCGGTGTTCACCATCATCCCGGAATCCTGTTCGGGTTCATCCTGGAATAGCGTTCGGAATCATCCCGGAATCGCGTTCACCTTGGACCGGATTCCTCACCAGGGCATGTTTGTTCGGCTTTTCAACAATATGGGGAGCTTACTCTTCGCTCAAAGGCAAGTCCCATCTCTCGAAAGGATAGGGTTTTGATACGGTTTTGATACGGTCAACCGCAGGCGTCGGTGGTACTTGTGAAACCGGGCCGGGCGGCCTGGATACTGTCGGTGTTTGGAACTATCGAACGTGACGACCCTTCGATATCAGGCCAGGATGGTGTCGGGCTTGGAATCGGCGAGGGTGGCGCGCTCGGGATCACTCAACCGAATCTTGATGGCAGCTTCGCCCGATCCCGTCACTTGCGCTAGCAGTCGCAACCACTTCTTGTTCCTCATGCCGATTGCCTATCTTATTCTCGCCACCGGTCGTTTCAGTTTTTTGACTATTCGGGAATGCAAAAGCAACACGATGGTGAAAAGCAGATTCTGGGCAGTAGCCTAGTATTCCGCTCAGTGCTACTCGCTCTTGTGCATCAACCCTTCCCGCAGATGGGCGTTGAGACGGGGCAAGAAAAAGTAGTTAGCAAGACGGGTTTGATCCCGATGGGCGTGGTGCTGCCCACCGCGGTCGGCGGATCGCCCGCCAGGTCGTGCACCGTGGTGAAGCCGGCTGGCACCGTAAAGTTGCTCGTTGTGCAACCGGAATTGCAATTCTGGGATGTATCCCAAACCAGCAATCCTTTGTATTTGCCAGGCCAAGTGAGTTCGCAAGTGTACACGGTGCCAGAGGTCGAGCAGGGCGCAGTTGCAGTTGCTCCCTTCAGCCAGGTATGAACCTGTGCGAAGGCCAAACCAGTCTCATACAACATGCCGGTGCTTGTGTTATACAGCGTTCCGTGTGTATTGTTGCCCCAAGCATACCAGTAATAGGCCGATACGCCGCTGGATGCCGCGATCGCGAGGGTTCGGGCCACATACGCAGAAGCCGTATCGAGACACGTCTGAGTAAAGGGCGGGCTGGCGGAGCATCCTGGAACTTCCGTATTGGGCCCCCAACTGTCCTCCGTGATTATCAACGGCAGCGAGCTGACGCCGGCATTTTTCATCGCGAGGAACGTTCCAGCGATGTAGTTGACGATGGATTCGGGAAGATTGCTGCCTACGTAAGGATGAATGGAGATTCCGTCAGCCAGGGAGGCTCCAGTCGGGGACGAGGGGATGTTCGCCGTCGCTTCCAGATAGTATGCCATCCCATTTTGGAGATTGGCGTTCGTGTACTTACCCGCGGTGAAGGAAGTGTTGTTGCAAGCACACGTGCTCGGGGTAAGAACGATGGCGTAGGGATTGTACGTCTTGATGATTGTTCTGGCGTCGTAAGCCATGCGAACCGCCTGGGCGGCTGTTCCTCTCCAGAATTGCTGGTTGTTCACCTCGTTCCAGGCTTCAAAATATGTGATTTGGTTCCCGGTATGAGCCATCAAAGCGGTAACGAATGCCTTGAACGTCGCGTCGCTCCCCGACCCGTCCGGTTTCAAGTCCGTCGGCGGATCGCAGTTGCCGTTGCTCTCCCCGCACGCCGCATCATTCGGATTCGAGGAAATGAAAGATGGGACCCCGCCGAAAGTGTAAAGTACCGACTGGTTATTCCCCTGGGCCGCGATAATCATTCCGTCGAGCGGGCCCCAGGCATAGTTGCCCGGGGAGATCTCGAGCTGGTCCCAGCGTGTGTTGCTATCCCAAAGGCGAACCGCCTTCACCGTGAGCGGTTGAGCGACATCGTTCGGCCAGGCGGCGTTATTGTTGCCGCTGATCGCCAAACCAAAGAAATTGGTGCCGATTTGAGCGAACGCAACCAATGGAAAGAATGAGGCTGCAACTAGCCCCAAACACCTACGCACCATCCAGGACCCCTCCTCAAAACCGATCGCGTCGGCTCTGTCTTAGCAAAGTTTTCAGCTCGCGTTCCTAAGCCGGCGGCCGCAGGTCCAGCGTCCCTACAGCTAGGCGTCTATATCGCGTCTTAGTTACTTTAACAGGAGGATAGGAGGATTGAGCCGCAAACCTTGCAATCGTTGTAGCGTTATTTTACTATTGTTACCCTTACGTCCATACCGTGTGCTTGGCACACAACTGTTAGACGTACTGATACCGGCGAACACGCTCGGACCGGCCAGGAGGGAACGTTTAAGCCTTGCGCATATGACGGCGCCGCGATTTCGCCATATCCAACAGCTTCGTCCGTGCTTATAGGATCGTTCAGGAGACTTTGCGAAAGCCGCTGGAGCCTGCTGACGTCAGCGCGCTCATCGGCGCCACGTTATGGGCAGCTCTGTGACGGCGCAGGAACAAGGCAGAAGCTTTAACAGGACGCTGAAAAAGGGCCATTCGATGCCGCTTGCTGACGCGCGCGGTTCAGTGACAGCTTGGGAAGCAGCGCCCGCCCTTCTGAACCGCGACTGTGAAGGAGCGACAAGAGGCCTTTTTCAGCGGCCTGCTAAACTAAAAGCCAAGAAACTGACGGAGGGAGAGAGGGAGGCCAAGAAGATGCTCCTCATGGAGACGGACAAGAGCGGTAAGGTCTCCAAGCAGGCGTTCATGAGCTTCGTGGAGCCCGAGTTCGAGAGGATCGACGTTAATAAGGATGGGGAACTGGACGTAAAAGAACTGGAGGATTCGCGCGTGCAGGTACGAACCCGAGGAAGATGAGTGCTAGGCAGGCACGTGTCACCGGATGTCCAGAAGATTTTTAGCGACTAGCCGAAAGATATATTCCTTCTGCTGATTTCAAAGGACTTCCTTGTAGCATTTTTATGCTTTCTTCAGATCTTTTAGCCTACCCTATTTGTTGAGTACCAAACCTGCATCGATAGCAGATTGAGCCTCGCTCGATCCCTTGTTACTCCACGTTTGCTTTATCACCTCTGTGTGCCGCTGTGCCCTGCGAGATGTGTTTCTGCATTGGCGGTTGGTTGATCGGACTACAACTGAACATGTGGAACTTCGGAAATCTTACTCGGCGCGGGTGCATTTGTTCGCTCTTGCTGGCCTCGTTGGCAGCCGGCGCCGGAGCGCAGCCGCGCAGTTTCACCTGGGAAGAGGTGCGCGAGAAATTTGCGCAAAACAATCCGACCCTGCGGGCCGCGCAAATTGGTATCGACGAGTCCCGGGCTGAGGAGATCACGGCGTATTTGCGGCCGAATCCCGACCTGACCGGCGCGTTCGATCAGATGAACTTCTTTTCGACGCAGCCTCCGCCCAATGGCGGCCCCAATGTCTATAGTCCATTCGCCTACGCGTTGCCCTCGGCCTCCATCAGTTACCTGCATGAGCGGCAGCACAAACGGGAACTGCGCCTCGAAAGCGCGCAGCAAGGCACGGCGATCACGGTTTCCCAGTACGCCGATCAGGCGCGCAACCTGCTCTTCAACCTGCGAGCGGCTTTTATACAGGCGCTGCAGGAGAAAGCCATTTTGGATCTCACCCGCGAGAGTCTGGCCTTTTACAACCGCCTGCTGGATGTCAGCAATGAACGGCTGAAAGCCGGTGACATCGCGCGGGTTGATTTTCAGCGGCTGGAACTGCAGCGGGTGCAGTTCGAGACCGACGTCCAGACGGCGCTGGTCAATCTACGGACCGCGAAAATTCAGCTGCTGATGCTGCTGAACGATCGCACGCCGGTGGAACAGTTCGATGTGACGGGAACGTTCGACTTTAGCACTGACGTGCAGCCGCTCCAGGAGTTCCGGAATGTGGCGCTCCAAAACAGGCCGGACTTGAAAGCCGCCGTGCAGTCCATAGAGAAGGCGCGGACCGATCACAAGCTGGCGGTGGCCAACGGCTCAACCGATCCCACCTTCGGCGCCGATTTTGCGCGCAATCCCCCCATCCCGGTTTACTTCGGAGTGAATGTCACGATACCGCTGCGCATTTTCGACCGGAATCAAGGCGAGAAGGTGCGAACCGAGCAGGACATCACACGCAATGAACGGCTGCGCGACGCTGCCACAGCGCAGGTGTTCAGCGACGTCGATTCCGCTTACGCCACTATCGAAAGCAATCTCACCTTGCTGCGCCCGTATAAAGAAGCTTATTTAAGGGACGCTACCGAGGTTCGCGACACCATGTCGTTTGCATACACGCGAGGCGGGGCGTCGCTGTTGGATTTTTTGCAAGCACAGCAGGACTACCGCAGCACGCAGCTCAATTACTTGAATCTGGTGGGCGCTTACTTGACTGCGGCGGCGCAGATGAATCTGTCGGTGGGACAGGAGGTTATTCGATGAATCGATTTACGCTCATAGCCGCGTGCGTGAGTTTGAGTTTCGCCCTAGCGGGCTGCGGGGCAAAGGTACAGGCCAATGCCAAGGCCGAGGCGCCTCCGGTGGCTCAAATAGAAAACGAAACGGACAGCAGTCTGTTTAAGGTGGATAATCCCCAGCAGTTCCCGATCGTAACCGCCGGTGAGCACGATACGGCGCCCGAGCTCAGAACCACGGGTTCAGTGAACGCCGATGTTTCGCGCAACATCCCCGTGATTTCTCTCGCTTCCGGCCGGATTGTCGAAATCGACGCGCGGCTGGGGGACGCCGTTACCAAAGGGCAGCTACTGTTGAAGGTGCAGAGCCAGGACATTGCACAAGCCTTCTCGGATTACCGCCAGGCGGTGGCGGACGAAGAGCTGGCCAAAGCGCAGCTGGACCGCGCCAAGATACTGCTGGAGAAAGGCGCCATCGCGAAGAAAGACGAGGAAGTGGCCGAGGACGCCGAAATCAAAGCCAAGGTCACCACGGAAACCGCGGTGGAACACCTGCGCGTGCTGGGCGCCGACATGCAGCATCCCAGCTCCATCATCGAGATTCATGCGCCCGTGTCGGGGGTCATCACCGACCAGGAGGTCACTGCCGCGGCGGGAGTGAAGACGCTCGACAATTCACCGAATCTCTTCACCATCTCCGACCTTTCCAAAGTCTGGATCATTTGCGACGTCTATGAAAACGACATGTCGTTCGTGCACGTCGGCGAATATGCCGACATTCATTTGAACGCCTACCCGAATGTGACGCTGAAGGGGCAAATCCAAAACATCGCTCCCACCATGGATCCCAACATTCGCACCGCCAAAGTGCGGCTGGAAGTGGACAATCCCGGATTGCTGCGCTTCGGCATGTTCGTGACCGCCACCTTCCACGGGATGCGGAAAGAGATGCACGCGACGGTTCCCGCCACTGCGGTCCTGCATCTGCACGATCGGGACTGGGTTTACTCGCCGGCCGGGAACAATCAGTTTCGCAGGATTGAAGTGATGGGCGGGGACATGCTTCCGGGCGGCCTGCAGGAAATCGCGTCCGGAATTAACCCCGGACAACAGGTGATCGCAAACGCATTGGTTCTTCAATCTACCGTGGAGCAATAGGATGTCTGCTTTTCTGAACCGCGACCGTAAGGGAGCCGGCTGATAAATGATTCGCAAGGTGGTCGATTTTTCGCTCAATAACCGTTTCATCGTTCTTGCCATCGCTATTTTGCTGCTGGCCTGGGGAGCCATCTCGTTCCACAATCTGCCCGTCGAAGCGTACCCGGATGTGGCGAACAACTACGTCGAGATCATTACGCAATGGCCGGGCATTTCGGCCGAGCAGATCGAGCAGCAGGTAACCATACCGCTTGAAATCGCCATGAACGGAATTCCCGACGTGGTGAATCTACGCTCGTTCTCGCTGTTCGGGCTTTCCGATTTGAAGCTGGTTTTTGAAGACGGCTCCGAGAACGCCTGGAATCGCGAACGGGTGCTGGAGCGGCTGGCGCAGGTGACGTTGCCGCCCAACGTCAATCCACAGATGGGAACGGACTGGAGCCCCGTCGGACAGATCTATTTCTACACCCTGCGCAGCACCAACCCGAAATATGACGTGATGGAGTTGAAGTCGCTCGAAGATTGGGTGATCGAAAAAAACTTCAAATCGGTCCCCAACGTAGTGGATGTCGCCAGTTTCGGAGGTCCCACGCGCGAGTATCAGGTGCGCATCGATCCGGAAAAGCTCATCTCGTACGGGCTGAGCATTGGCCAGGTGGAACAGCAACTGACCAACAACAACGCCAACGCCGGCGGCAGTTTCATCGAGGCGGGCCTGCAACAGGTGAACGTGCGCGAGGTTGGCATGGTGAACACGGTGCGCGACATTGCCGACACCGTGATCAAAACGCAGAGCGGAACGCCGCTGCACATCCGCGATATCGCCGTCGTGGCGCAAGGTCCCAAAATACGTCTCGGCCAGTTCGGCCGCGCCATTCGGCGCGAAAATGGCACCATCGTCAACAATGACGATGTGGTTTCCGGGATCGTTCTTCTGCGCAAAGGCGCGGATTCCGACGACGTGCTCAAGGGAATTCACGCCAAGGTAGATGAGCTGAATAATTTGATTCTGCCGGCTGGTGTAAAGATCGTACCGTTCATCGATCGCAGCGAACTGGTGGAGTTCACCACCCACACCGTGCTGCACAACCTGACCGAAGGCATCATTCTGGTTGTCATCATTCTGTTTTTGTTCCTCGGCAATACTCGCGCAGCCTTGATCGTTGCGGTGACCATTCCGTTTTCCTTGCTATTTGCTTCGATTTGTCTCAGTCTCCGGCACATTCCGGCGAATCTGCTGTCGCTGGGCGCGCTCGATTTCGGAATGGTAGTGGACGGTGCGGTGGTAATGATCGAGAATATCGTGCGCCATCTGCACACGCACCCCACCAGCGATGGCGAGCACGTGTCGGTGGCAGACCGGATTCGCATCGCAGCTCACGAAGTGCAGCGGCCCGTGTTTTACGCGATCACCATCATCATCACGGCCTATATCCCGATTTTCACACTGCAGCGAGTAGAGGGCCGGCTGTTCAAGCCGATGGCTTGGACCGTAGCATTCGCTCTCCTGGGCGCGCTTCTGTTCTCGATCATCGTGTCGCCCGTCCTGGCAGCCCTTCTGTTCCGGCGCGGAGCAAAGGAATGGGAGAACCCGATAATGCGACACCTCACCGTGCGTTATCGCGCGGCTGTGCGTTGGTCCATTCGCCACAAGTGGGTCCCGGTTTCGGTTGGAGTTCTTGCCTTGGGCGGGATGGCGTTCCTGGCCCTGAGCGGCATCATCGGATCTGAGTTTCTTCCGCATCTGGATGAAGGCGCCTTGTGGGTGCGCGGAACATTCGCGCCCAGCACCGGACAAACCGAAGGCGTACGCGTCGCCAATCTGGCGCGGCTCGCTCTCGCGTCGTTTCCCGAAGCCACCATCGTCACCAGCCAGGTGGGACGCCCCGACGACGGCACCGACACCACCGGCTTCTTCAACACCGAATTCTGCGTGGACCTGAAGCCGAAAGAACAGTGGCGTCCGGTATTTCACCAGGATAAAGAAGAGCTCATCGCCGCCATGAACCGGGAAGTGGAAAAAATCCCGGGGGCGATTTGGAATTTCTCGCAGCCCATTGCCGACAACATGGAAGAAGCCGTCAGCGGCGTGAAGGGCCAGCTTGCCACCAAGATTTATGGCGACGACCTGCGAACGCTGGAGGACAAAGCGGATGAGACGGTAAAGGTGATGCGGACCGTTCCCGGCATTGAAGATCTGGGCGTCTTCCGCCTGCTGGGACAGCCCAACCTGAACGTGGAAGTGGATCGCCAGCAAGCCGCGCGCTTTCAGCTCAACGTGGCCGACGTTCAGGATGCCGTCCAGACTGCCGTGGGCGGCAACGCGCTCACACAGGTTCTGCAGGGCGAACAGCGCTACGACCTGGTGGCCCGCTATCTGGCGCCGTACCGCGACACGCGTGAGGCGATCACCAACATCCGCCTGCTTTCGCCCTCGGGCGAACGCGTCTCGCTGGCGCAGCTTTGCAAAATCCAGATGCGGGACGGCGGTTCGGAAATCTATCGCGAAGGCAATCAGCGCTATGTCGCGGTGAAGTACAGCGTGCGCGGGCGCGACCTCGGAAGCACGGTGGAGGAAGCCATTGCCAAGGTGGGCAAGCAAGTCCAGTTGCCGCGTGGCTATAAAGTCAAATGGGAGGGCGAGTACGAAAGCGAGAAGCGCGCGGCGGCACGCCTGGCCATCATCGTACCGCTCACCGTGCTGATCATTTTCGTGATCCTGTACACCATGTTCAAGTCGATGAAATGGGCCTCGCTCATCATCGTCAACGTCATGATGACGCCGCTTGGCGGTATGCTGGCGCTACTGCTTACGCACACCCACTTCAGCGTCTCTTCGGGAATCGGGTTCCTGGCTTTGTTCGGCGTCTCGGTGCAGACCGGAGTGATCATGCTGGAGTACATCAATCAACGGCGCGCGCGCGGCCATTCCATCGAAGAAGCGGCGGTGGAGGGCGCGGTTCTTCGGCTCCGGCCCATCATGGTCACCAGCCTGGTGGCCACCTTGGGATTGCTTCCGGCCGCGCTGTCGCACGCCATTGGATCGGACTCGCAGCGGCCTTTTGCCATCGTGATCGTGGGTGGCCTGATCTCCGGATTGCTGCTGAGCATTTTCCTCTTGCCCACCTTGTACGCCTGGGTGGCGCGGGAAGGCGACGTGCTTCCGGCCCCGGAAACGTCCTTGGGAGAAGCTCACTAACGCACATCCCCGAACGCGCCTGCCCGGTTGCTCGTTCACGTCGGCTAGTGGTCCACTAAAATTCGGAGGATAAAAGGATTGATGACGAAGGAAGAGGTTCGCGCGCGAATTATGGAACTCGCGATTGTGCCCGCGGTTCGCGCCGCGAATGCCGAAGACGCGCTGTTCGCTGCGGAGGCGGTGTCGCGGGGCGGCCTGCCCATCGTGGAACTCACCATGACGGTTCCTAATGCCACCGAGTTGATCGCTCGCCTGGTAAAGAAACATCCGCGCATGGTAGTGGGCGCCGGGACGGTTTTGGATTTGGAAACAGCGCGCGAGTGTCTGGCGGCCGGGGCCAAATTCATCACCAGTCCTGGACTGGATCTGGAGATCGTCGAATTCGCCGTGAAGGCGGGCGTGATCGTGATGCCGGGAGTTCTGACCCCGAGCGAAATCATCGCGGCGGTGAAAGCCGGCTCCGACTTCGTCAAGATATTTCCCTGTTCCCAGGTGGGCGGAGTGGATTATCTCCACGCCTTGAAAGGTCCCTTTCCCAAGGTCTCGTTTATCGCCGCCGGAGGCGTCAACCAGCAAACGGCGGGGAAATACCTGGCCGCCGGAGCCACCGCTGTGGGTATTGGAGCCGACCTGATCCCGCCGCGCGCTATCGCCGTTCGCGAGGCAGACTGGATTGAAGAGCTGGCCAGGAGATACGTGCATACGGTGAAATATTTGCGCCAGGGAGATTGACCCGTCGATCAACCGGCGCGCCGGTTGTTGGCGATGATCTCGTCGATCCTGCTGATCTTCCCGTTGGCGAATGTGAACCACTGAACGCCGCGAACGTCATAGGCTTGTCCGTCCGCTTTGAAGACCCCGCGCTCGCGCAACAGAACGGCGATGCGATCGTCTTCGGCGACAATGCTTTCAATCTCCGGCTTCTGCTCCGCCACCGGGGCTAAGTTTTTCCGCATGGTGGCTACAACCTCATCATCGACTGGCTGTAGCTCGCCAAAACACGGCCGTCTCCGCAGCGCACCCTCCAGTCTTGTCTAAGAACGGATTCATGCTTGGGCTGATCGCGGGTGTCCCTTAGCAGGCTGCTAAAAAGGACTGCGGCACAGCTCCCTTACGGTCGCGGCTCGGTAAACACCTGCAAACACGTGCGCGCAATTCTGAACCGCGCGCCGGCAGCACACCCGGAGACGACCGGAAGGCGTGCACTGGAGAACATCGACTCGAAGACCACCGGACGGGTGGCGCGTGAGCAAGCGTTTTTCGGCCTTTTCAGCAGCCCGTTAGTTTAGATTAGAGGCAATAGTTGACGGTTTTGAAACGTCGGGCGCCGAGTGTGGCCCACGTGGTCGAATCCGCGGTAATGGCTGCTTTAGCCGAATCGAATTTTGGCGACATACAGCCTTGTGTAATCGAGCCTGCGGCTGTAGCATAGATCTTTGTCACTACCGGACCTTCCCAGCCTCCCCGTCCTCCAACTCCTTCAACTTGCCGACAGTGCTTTGCCCGTCGGGTCGTTGGCTCATTCGTTCGGACTAGAGGCGCTGGTATTTGACGAAGACATCGAGCCTGGCGTTCAAAGCTGTCCTCGATCGCTCGGCTGGTATCTCGAAGATGCCCTCTCCGAGTCGCTGCTGGTGGATGCCGTGTTTTGTCGCGCAGCTCATACGCGCGCGCTCGAAGGCTCTCCGGTTTTCGATCTGAACCAGCAAATCAGCGCCCTGAGGGTAGCGCGCGAATCGCGCGAAGCGAGCCTGGCTATGGGACGCCGTTTTGCCGCGCTCGCGGTCGCTCTCCATCCCGGACCCGCCCTGTCGGGCCTCGCGAGTTTGAATGAATTGCATCATGCCGTAGCTTTCGGTTATACGCTCGGGACTCTCGCGCTGCATGCCGATCTTGCCGTCGGCGCGTTCCTCCACCAAAGCGTGCTCAATATCGTCTCCGCCGCGCAACGTCTGCTGCCCCTCGGGCAAATTCAAGCTAATCGAATCGCGTGGGATTTGAAACCCGCTATTCTGGAGGCCGTGAAGCAAACCCGAAATATTTCGTATTCGACGGTCCGCTGTTTCGCTCACTTACCGGAATTAGCATCCATGCGGCACGCCTGCCTGCCAACCCGCTTGTTCATTAGCTGACGAAAACCATGCCTGTCGTGGAACCATCTCCGCTCCTGTCTGGAAATCCGCAGGATTGCGTGGACCGTCACGGGGCTCCGAGCCTTCTGGAGTTAAGGTTTACGCCGGACGGCGCTTTCACCCGGATGCTCGTTCTCACGCAGCAACCGCCCTGGCGCGCCATTCGCGCCTTTCCGAACTCGCAGCAGCAGGCGCTGGTTCACTTGCACAACGTCTCGGGAGGAGTTCTCGCGGGCGACTCGCTTCGCATTTCCATCGACGCTGCTCCGGGCGCGCGCGTTCAGGTAACCTCTGTCGGCGCCACGCGAATCTATCGTCATCGTCCCGATCGCCCGGCGGCTCGGCTGTCCACTTCCATTCGTGTCCGTGAGGGCGCCATGCTTGAAAATCTACCGGACGTCGTCATTCCGTTCGCCGGTTCCAGGTTTAGTCAATCCACTACGGTTTCGCTTGGCCGGAATGCGGGATTTATCGGATGGGAAACCATAGCTGCCGGCCGCATCGCGAGCGGCGAAATCTTCGGCTTCGATTTCCTGCATTCGGAATTGAATGTTCATTCGGAAATCCGTCCGTTGGCCCTGGAGCGCTGGTCCCTCACTCCTTCCGCCCGCCCGTCGGAGTCGGTCGCCCGGTGGGGCCGGTTTCACTACACTACCGCTTTGTACGTTTGTCACACCGGCCTGGCTGAAACGCGATGGCTGGATCTGGAAGGCCGTCTGAGTCGGCTCGCGATGGAGACCAGTTCGCAGTCCGCACGCTGGGGCGTGAGTGCTTTAGTCGCAAACGGCCTGGTGGTCCGGGGACTTGCGCTGGAGGCGCATCAGATAACAACCGGCCTCCAAACATTCTGGGACCGTGCTAAACAAGATATCTGGGGCGAAGCTGCCGTACCTCCCCGTAAAATCAACTAGAAGCCAAACGCATGCATCTGACTCCGCGTGAACAGGAAAAACTGATGGTCTATGTCGCGGCCGAAGTCGCTCGAAAACGCCGCGCCCGGGGACTCAAGCTGAACTATCCCGAAGCCGTGGCTCTAATTACGGCTGAAATGCTCGAAGCGGCTCGCGATGGAAAAACAGTGGCTGAAATTATGAGTTTCGGTACTACAATATTGAAACGTGCCGACGTGATGGAGGGCGTATCGGAAATGATCCACGATGTTCAGGTGGAAGCAACCTTCCCCGACGGAACAAAACTTGTTACGGTTCATGACCCGATTCAATAGGGCGCTTGTGACTCCAGGAGAATACATACTTCAATCCGAACCCATTATCGCCAACCAGGGGCGCAAGCAAGCGACGATTCTGGTGCGTCATACCGGCGACCGGCCTATTCAGGTAGGCAGCCACTATCATTTCTTCGAGGTGAATCGCGCTTTGACATTCGATCGCGAAAAGGCGCGTGGTATGCGTCTCAACGTGCCCGCCGGAACGGGGATGCGGTTTGAGCCTGGGGAAGAAAAGCAGGTCACACTGGTCACTTTCGGCGGTTTACGGCGTATTTTCGGGCACCAGCGGAAAATATCATGAGCTTAGTTATCGATCGCCGGGCTTATGCCGATTTTTACGGTCCCACGACAGGCGATCGTATCCGTCTCGCGGACACCGCCCTGATCATCGAAATCGAAAAAGATTTTACCGTATATGGCGACGAAATCACTTTTGGCGGCGGAAAAGTTATTCGCGACGGCATGGGACAGAACAGCACCATGTCGCGGAACGCTCCCAGCGGCGTTCTCGATCTGGTAATAACGAACGCCATCATCGTCGATCATTGGGGCATCGTGAAGGGCGATATCGGCATTCGCGACGGCCGCATCGTGAAAGTGGGCAAGGCCGGAAATCCCGACACCATGGACGGCGTGGATCCGGAGCTGGTGGTAGGCGCGGCCACCGAAGTGGTCGCGGGCGAAAATATGATCGTCACTGCCGGTGGCGTTGACAGTCACATTCACTTCATCTCCCCGCAACAGATTTACGAAGCCCTCTCGAACGGAACCACCACCATGATCGGCGGCGGCTCAGGACCGGCCACCGGAACCAGCGCCACGTCCTGCACCCCCGGCGAATGGAACCTCGCGCGTATGCTCCAAGCCGTGGAGGACTTTCCGATGAACTTCGGTTTCCTCGGCAAAGGAAACGCCTCCGGTGCGGCCCCGCTCGAAGAGCAGATCGCCGCCGGAGCTTGTGGTCTCAAGCTGCACGAGGATTGGGGCAGCACTCCCGCGGCCATCGACACGTGCCTGGCTGTGGCGGATCGGTACGATGTACAGGTGGCAATCCACACCGACACGATCAATGAAGCCGGATACGTGGACGACACCATCGCCGCCATCGCCGGCCGAACCATCCACACCTATCACACCGAAGGCGCGGGGGGCGGCCATGCACCGGACATCATACGCATTGCTGCGGAGCGGAACGTGTTGCCTTCCTCCACTAATCCGACGCGTCCGCTGACTATTAACACCATTGCGGAGCATCTCGACATGCTCATGGTGTGCCACCATCTGAACCCGCTGGTGCCTGAGGATGTGGCCTTCGCTGAAAGCCGCATTCGTCAGGAAACCATTGCCGCCGAAGATATCCTCCACGATTTGGGAGTGGTGAGCATGATCTCCAGCGACTCGCAGGCCATGGGCCGCGTCGGAGAAGTGACTACGCGGACTTGGCAGACCGCGCATAAAATGAAATTGCAGCGCGGCCCTTTGCCAGGCGATTCTGAACGCAACGACAATTTGCGCGCGCGCCGCTATGTCGCCAAATACACCATCAACCCAGCTATTACTCACGGCATTGCGTCCACCGTTGGCTCCGTCGAGCCAGGCAAACTCGCCGATCTGGTGCTATGGAAACCAGCCTTTTTCGGTACCAAGCCGGAACTGGTCATTAAGGGCGGCTTAATCGCATGGAGCGTCATGGGCGATGCCAACGCGTCCATCCCTACGCCGCAGCCCGTTCTTTACCGCCCTATGTTTGGAGCTTTCGGCGCCGCGCCTCACTTCACTTCGGTTACGTTCACTTCGCGGGCCGCGATCGAAGCTGGCGTCCCCGCTCGGCTTGGCCTTCGCAAGCGCGCCGTTGCGGTGGAACGCTGCCGGACGATTTCAAAGCGCGACATGATTTTGAACGACGCCACTCCGCGCATCGAGGTGGACCCGGAAACCTACGAAGTGCATGCCGATGGTGAACTTCTTACTTGCGAACCGCTGAGCGAACTTCCACTCGCTCAAAGGTATTTTCTTTTCTAGTTATGCCTAACGTTCATTCACAACGCGCCTTTCGAATTGGTGTCGCAGGCCCCGTGGGCAGCGGCAAGACGGCTTTGGTGGACCGCCTGAGCAGGCGGCTGCGGAACCGGTTCAGCGTGGCCGCTGTTACCAACGATATCTACACGCGCGAAGATGCCGAGTTTTTGGTTCGCGTGGGCGCTCTCCCTTCCGAACGCGTGCGTGGCGTGGAAACAGGCGGTTGTCCTCACGCCGCCATCCGCGAAGACTGTTCCATGAACCTGGAGGCGATAGCCGATCTGGAACGCACTCTTGGGCAAGTGGATGTGGTCTTCATCGAGAGCGGAGGCGATAATCTGGCCGCGGCGTTCAGCCCCGACCTTGCCGATGCGTCCATCTATGTAATCGATGTATCCGGCGGCGACAAGATTCCTCGCAAAGGGGGACCGGGCATCATGCGATCGGATCTGCTGGTGATCAACAAAACCGACCTGGCCCCGTATGTAGGCGCTTCGCTCGAAGTAATGGATCGCGATACCCGCAGGATGCGTGGCTCCCGGCCGTTCGTCTTTACGAACCTCAAGAACGATGACGGCCTGGACACGGTTGTCGATTGGGCGCTCGAACAGATCAAGTTGCCTCGGCGTGAACTACTTGAGGCCGCAACCTACGCTCGCCCCCACAAACACTCCCATAGCCATTAAGAAATCATCCGGCTCACGCGACGAACGGAGGTCATTTGGATTTTGGCACGGAAAGAACTAACTGATGGGTTTGTCGCGCGGAGCGGGGCGAATTAGGAAGTGATTTAGAATAAAGGTTTCTGCGGAGGAATCTGTGGAAGCCCCGCATTCTAGGCTGCTTTCCTGAGACGACAAATTCGGTCGTGAATCGTACCCGCCATTGGAAACATCGTCCCAGGCGTGTTAGGCGCGGGTCTAGCCAAGTAGTTGAATCGTTCGCTCGATACCTCCAGATCGGGTATTTGCTGGCCGGCCAGCCCATGATTGTTCTAGTATCTTAACTGCAGTCTCAGCAGAGGGAGCCACGCCAGTGGTTGTAGATGCGTTTCCCGAACAAGGACGAGTGGTCGAGGATCTGGCTGGTTGCGGCAACCGTCTTGACGCTCGCTCTGGTGGTAGGGCGTGATCCTGGCAATGCAACGGCGGTAGAAACGGGTGGGGGCGGCACAGCGAGATCTTCGCGGAATACTCGCGTGCTAACGCGCAACGGACAGTAAAACCGCCCCCCGCAAGCTGCGTGATATCCCGCACCTCCGAGATGGAGGCTTCCCCTGTCGGTTGAATCATCCCTCGTTGAGAGTGTCTATATCCAGTTGAAACCAAGAAACCTTGAAACTTTCCTTTCCAGGTTTACCCGATCCGTTCGAGGGCGTTGTATGTCCGGCTTGTTGATTGCACATGACCGCACATGCACAACGTCCAACTCGCAATCCGAGATCGAGCCTACGCCGCAGCGTTACGCGATCTACTCATGGCCGATGGGCAACACGTTGTCTACGTCGTAGACTACGCGAGCCCGGCCATCGACGGCATTGTAGTGGTTGACGACACCATTGCCAGTCGCATGATTTCATCGACGGCGCTTGACTTAGATCGTTGTGTAGTCTTCATACAGAATGTAGCTCTCGATGTGAACCAGCTCTGGGAGGCCGGCGTGCGGCACGTTATTTACGGCGATTATCCGCCGGATGTGGGCGAATTGGTCGTGCTTGCAGCGGAGAGGCGACTCGGCGGTGAGGCAGTGATTGAGGTAGACCTCGCGACGTTTGACGCGACGGATAGGTTGTTTCTTCAGAGATTGAAGATTACCGATTCGTGAAAGCGTTTTGATCCAACCAGTGGTGGGTGTCCAAGGCGACACTTGCATAGTCGGAACCGTTCCGTGCGGGGGCGGTTGAGATATCCCGAAATTCTCCGACAGGTTGGATTGAATTCTTCTGGGATGGTTCGTGGTTCTCAGTCTTCCTACAAGAATTCCTGGACGCCTCTTCGGTGGCCGATGTTTAGGCAGGGCGCCGCGGGATGTGCGAAGGTTACCGGGCACACGACGAGAAGCTCGACCTTAATGGACTATCTTCTCCAGACGCCATCCATCGTCGCTCTTGCGGAACAGAAAGGAAACTGGCGTGTCCTCTCGGAAAACACCGTGCTTCACTCCCATGATAGGTAACGGATTCGGAAAGCAGGCGTCCTGTAGCTTGATCCCGGCCTTGGCGTCCACCAGCTTTGTACCATCTGTTTCCCCGTCTCGAATCCCCGACACTGCATCCACCTGCAGGAAGAACGTGCCTCGGACCTGCGCGTAGGGCTGATGAAAGTTGGACTCTATCGCCGGATCGTCGCCGAAGTTCAGGCCGCGACCCTTGGAAGTCAGCCGAGCGGTGGTCCGGTCCTGTGACACTTGCGCTGGAGTTTCCCACAACTCCGATTGCACGCCGCAGTCTAGCTGCATTTGGGTAATCGTGACTTGCTCTCCATCCAGATTGACAGCGTTGGCCTCCAGTATCATCTTGGCCACACCTTCGTCGAATTGGTCCTTGCTCCCGCAAGCTACGGAAGCCAGACATAGGCCGAAGACTGCACCAAGGAACCCGCAATGAGTCAGGATCGCCACGTGGTGTATGCGCACTCTTTGTTCATCGACTCCGCCGAGATCTGACTTTAGCTAGACGGAAGCCGCAGTCGTGCCGGCGAGCGTCCCCAAAATCTACGTTTTCTGATGGCCTTAATATATGCCTTGACAAGCATATGCTCTGTGGGGTATATCAAGAGAGTGGAATCGGTGTTCGAAATCATTGCGGAGCCGAACCGGCGCGCGATATTGAGCCTCCTGGTCTCGTCACAGCATTCGGTGGGGGAGATCGAGCGTCAGCTTCGTATGCCGCAGCCGACTGTGTCCAAGCACCTGCGAGTGCTGCGAGAGGCCGGTTTCGTGGAATCCACGGTGGACGCACAGCGCCGTCTCTACCGGCTGAAACCTGAACCACTTCAGGAGGTGGATGCCTGGCTGGCTCCGTTCCGTCGGTTCTGGTCCGCTCACGTAGATGCTCTCGAACGCCACCTGGACCGCATGGATCGATCAGCACCAACGAAAAGGAAGACGAAGTGACGCGGCAGCGGCCGCGAATATCACAATGCGAGGGAACCGATGAAGATCAAAATCACCAGCGTGTACGTTGACGACCAGGAGAAGGCCCTGCGCTTCTATACTGAAGTGCTGGGCTTCGTGAAGAAGTCCGACTTCAGCCAGGGGCCGTTTCGCTGGCTCACGGTGGCCTCACCAGAGGACCCGGACGGCACGGAGCTGCAGCTGGCGCTCAACAACAACCCGGCTGCCGAAGCTTACCAGCAGGCCATGTTCCAGCAAAGCCAGCCCGCCGCTATGTTCTTCACCGACGACGTGCAGGCCGATTACGAGCGAATGAAAGCGCGCGGGGCCGAGTTCACCGTGCCACCAAAGGACGTGACCGCCTCCAAGATCGCCATGCTGAACGACACCTGCGGCAATCTCATTCAGGTCACGCAGCTGATGCGCTGGTAGGGCGGACGTTCAGAACCTTTGCAGAAACTCCCTCGGATTCGGCACTTTGTCACGGCTCCAGACCACCTTTCCGGCGCGATATATTGCGTGGTCCTCTGGCGAATAATCCCGACGGGCAGCTCGCGGTTGTGGGTTTAGAGCGGAATTCCTAGCCGAACCCCAGCGGAACCGGGGCCACGGGTTCGGTTCGTCCGCTGGTTCCGCGTTATGGCTCAGCGCCACGGCAAAGTTCGCCGCGTCTATTTCTTCAGTGCAGGCTTCTCTTTTGCGCGCGCGCCGGACAGAATTCCCACCAGACCGTAGTTTCCTTCATGGCACGCGTATTCGAACACTCGACCGTCACTCCTCTCCATCGGAAACTCGACCGTCCAGGGCTGCGTGTACACGGTGGGGTCAACAACCGTCGCGCGATACGTAATGGTGTCCGGACCGGTGCGCGTCAAGCGTTCGGTGACACGCAAGTTTTCATCGCTCATGCCGTCATATTGAACGCCAAAGCGGCTCTGGTCACTCGCACGGAAGTTAGTTGTCTCAATCACTAGCGTTTCGCCTTCCCAGCGGCCCACCGAATCACCTTGCCATTGCCTTATGTTCTGTGGCAGGCGCGGGCTGGTCGCAGTTCCATTGGTCAATGGGATCATGCGGGCTTGATGCCCCATTTCGGTAAGAATCGCAACGACGCCGGGCGCCTGCACGATTTGATAATAGTTGTTGTAATTTCCCGGAAGGAACGGCGGACCCGATTGCGAAAATACAAGGCACCGGTCGGGCAGCATACGTGTTTCGGGACCATCATCGGCATGCTGGACCAGCCAGGCGTGCATTTCCTGGTATTTTTTCGCGGCAGCGGGCGTCATAGCGGGGAATCTGCCATTGGGAGGATCGATCAGACGGGACGTGCGCCGGTCGCTGGCCAAGTGGGCGCCGCGATCAAACCAACCGTCGTTGTAGGCACGACCTAGATCGGTTTCGGCAGAACCGTCGCGGCGGTCGCGATCGAGGTCATGCGCGCGCTTCTTCTCATAGGCCGCGATCTCCTCGGGAGTGTAGAATTCCTTGTTGCCCAGCTCCACCGGACGCTCCAGCGGAGTCATGCTCGCCGCATCCCAGACGCCATCGAGATCCGGGTGCCCATCGGGCGTGCGCGGGGCGCTCCATTTCTTGGCGGCAGATGTGCTCTGGGATGGAGCCTGCGCGCAAACAGCCGTAACCGAAACCAGCGCCAGCGGCTGGCGGCAAAAGAGAAAACAAACCGCGATAAGTCATCGGGGCCTCTCGTTCATTGGCTATTCTACAGCGCTAAGCGTAGGAGTGTCGGACGTGCTGTCGGCCGCAGCGCTTGGGATCTTGTGTGGCCGAGCTGGGCCTGGCGTACCATCGCGCCCCATTTCGAACATTCTGCCCGGCCTTTGTACTGCGAATAGACAAAAGTTCGTGCTTATGCTTGGAGAAGCGCGGAATAAATACTTCGCTCGTTTCTCTTCCACTGGGATGCCGTTTTTCCGCGAGCCAATATTCCCAGACCATTTGTTCTTCAGCCCGGATCGCGAACGCGAGATGAGGTTCGCCATCGCGATGGTGCCAAGGCGCGTCTCGGGATGCATGTATCGCCCAATACTACCGCGCGGAAATTGCCATCATAATTTCCTTGAGTCGATTACCTCTTTGCGCTTATTACCTCTTTAATGATGGCAGCAGTGCCTCGCGCCCTGGCGGAAGGTGCTGATCGACGGCATTCATCATGAAGCCTACCTTGAAGTATTCGCCCATGATCATCATGAGCTGTACCGTACGCTGCCGCCCGAATTGGCTCACCATGTTTTCCCAAAGTTCACTGCTGACCCGGTGTTCGCGAAATAGCGCGCGCCCGAAAGTGATCAGCGTCGCGTCCTTGTCGGCTAGTGACGCCACGTCCCTGTTGTACTTGACGACATCAATGACCGCTTGCTCCAAGCCCTGCCGGCGGCCCGCCAGCTCGTGCGCGGACCATTCGTACTGTTGGTCGATCTCCCTGGCGGTGATCAGCACGGCGAGCTGAAAGTATCGAGGACCTACCGGGCTGTTCGCGCCTGAGGGGATACCCAGATTGATCTCCCTCGGACTGTAGATCGTGACGTGGCCCGGTCCCGGCCCTGGCGTGTAGTTGGTCCTCGCGGCCAAAAGACGCTTCCCCTCTTCGTCCAGGTCGCCCGCCGTTACCGGGGGCAGCCGCGAGAGCGTCACCGGGTTGATGTCTGGTGGAAACGAATTCCTGTCCTGGGGGACCACCGGAAGCGCAGCAAGCAACAGGACACACAATCGGGTCATCTTCATAAAGTCACCTCCTCAGCCTGGACGTACAAATACAGCAGCCGAGATGCTCAGCCGGTCTTAGGAACGATGTGGCGTAACATCATTCTGGCCGCGACAAGCCCTTCGCATAGCTCGTGGTCCAAGATAACAGGAAACTCGGATCTTTGACGCCATTCCCGCACGCGGCGCGATCCGATTGGTCGACACAGAAGTTAGGGCATTCGAAGAAGCGTGGGCGGGTCAACGTTTGCCATCACGTAACCTCTGTGCCTGGTCTGAAGACCAAAGCGGAATTCATCGAACTGATGTTGCTCCTTCGCACGGATCGATTCCGGGAAGGCTCAAGCTGCCTCTACGCTCGACGGCTACAGGGCGAATCGCGGCCCAGTGAGACGGACGCGTGCATCGGTGGTCGCGGAATGAAAGGGATTTCGGCCGGCGTCACCCCAGCCTCGTGAAGGCGCTCGAGAACCTTCCCGACGCCACGGCCGCTCCGCAGTGAGGAAGAAGCTGGCGGCGGAACAAAGTTTTTATCCCATGTCGACTGTCAAATCCACCCGGAATTCCGCGCCAATGATTTCCTGGGGCATTCAAAGACGGATTCCGATGAGCCCAAATCTCAAAGCCGTGTTAAGCCCACACCCTTCCTGGTGTGCCACTCAGCCAGGCACCCTCGTCCTGGTTGGTTCGTATTCCCTTTACGCATTCGGCGACTAAAAGATCCTACAAAGCCCGTCACAACGATGAAGACGGCTTGGGAGAGCGTCCGAGATACGGCCAACGTGAAATGCCGGCTCCATGATCTCCGTTACTCGTTCTGCAGGAAACTCGCGGAGGCAGGTGTGCCGGAGAGCACCATGCTTGATATGATGGAACACGTGAGTACGGCGAGGCTGAGGCGTTATTCCCCTATTCGGGCGCAAGCTCGCAAGGGTACTATCGATGCGCTCGAATCGCGCCAACTCTCAAATGCCGTCCCTAAAGTTTCGCCCACGGTGAGCGAGTCGGCGAACGAGAAATCTGCCGAACTCATTGAAAGGGCGCGTAGCTCAGTTGGTTAGAGCGCCTGCTTCACACGCAGGAGGTCACAGGTTCGAGTCCTGTCGCGCCCACCATAACAGCGGTTGATTTCAAACCAGTTGTTGATTCCGACTCCATCGTTTTCGCTTCCCCATTGACTCAACTGTGTCCTAAACTGTGCCAAAACCACTTGACTCGGCTGCACTGTGCCAAAACTCAATCCGCTCTCGTTTGCCAGGCGATTCAACTTGGCCAGCGCTTCTCGCTTCATCTGTAGCTTCATCCGTCGATATCGCGGACCGGCGTGAAAGCTGCCAGAATGCCGGGGACGAACGGTTATGGAAGCTGATCCTGTCTCCGGAGTTCGGCGACCGAGTCGAGTTGAAGCGGCTGAGTCAAGATCTACTTTCGCGGATGGAGAGGGATGTCGGTACACCACTCGAACGGGGGGGCAGTGCCGTGCTACAACACCGAGCATCCGCATGTCCAGGTGGCTCTAGGAGGCGTCTTCGCCGACGGACGGGCGCGTATTAGCCAGGATTAAATCAAAAGCGGCATCCCGGCGATCGCTGAGGAACTACGCACACGTCAGCTTGGGCATCGCACCGACTTCGTCCATAACAGAACTTTCCTTCCATGGCATCACACTTCCCGCCCCCTTCCAGCGGAAAAAGTGGAACCCATGTCCGCGGTACGATCTGTTACTGTATCGCTGCAATTGTCAAGCGTAAAGTGGTTAGAACGCACCCGTCAATTCTTGGACTTCTCCTGTTCACGCCGCCAGACGAAGTAACTATCCATGGCTTTGAGCTCCGTCATATTCGGGACGGGTTCAGCGCTCGAATGCTCGTCGAAGTACATTACCTTTTCTGATGACGTCGAAAACGCAGGCCATTCGGGGACTCCCGGACCGTTCGGATCGCCCTTCTTTGCGAAGTTCGTCCAACAGGTGCTCATCAGATCCGAAATCGCGAGATCGTCAGCCTGAGGCGCCGGGCCGCGTTGACCCAAATTATGGAACACATACCCGAGCTCGGAGGCATGCTGAGCGCCATGCGGTGTGCGCGGGGTCTTGTGGTCGAAATAGTAGACATAAGCTTGGCCCTTGCCTTTCCGCGATTGCAGCGACGCCCACGCCCAGGTGGGCCATGCAAAGACTGAATCGCGGAAGAGATCCCGGCTCGACTGCATCGCTTGCTCGTCCGTGGCATGCGGATATGCCGCAAGAATCGCATCCGCCTCCTTGCCATAACCCGCACGCACCTGCTCTTCGAAAGACGCCTTCGTTACACCTGGACGAGCAAACGACGCGCCCTCGTCCGAGTTCGTTCCGATCAGCACGGGCGTATCGTTAAAGTGGCCAGCTTCGTACAATTCGTACTGGTCTCCTGGCAGTATCTTCCCATCGAAAACCGGCCAAAACCGCGCTCGCCCCGAGTCCACCGCGGTCTGGATTTTGTCCGCGCTCAGCTCGCGTGCGGCCTGGATATCCGGGGCGTCCAACTTTGTTAGGAACTGATGCCCGGAGGCCTCGGCCATCTTTAGAGGGGCCATATTCACGCCGCCCTCAACGGCGCCATTGTCGATGCGCGCCGGACCGAAATTACCGCCGCTTTCCGAAATTGCCCCGTGGAACAGCCCTTTCGCCGCGGGCGAAGCGCAAAGCATGCTGACCGCGATGCCCCCGGCCGATTCGCCAAAGATGGTGACGCGCGAGGGATCGCCGCCAAATTTCGCGATATTGTTCTTCACCCACTTCAGCCCGGCGATCATGTCCTCAAGCCCGAAATTGCCGGAGGATCCGCCGTTTTCGCGGGTCAGTGCGGCGTCCGCAAGAAAGCCGAAAGCTCCCAGCCGGTACGCCACGCTCACCAGGACGACGCCCTTCTGCGCCAAGTGTGTTCCGTCGTAGGTCGGGATGCTCGTCATGCCGCCCGCAAATGCGCCACCATAGATCCAGACCATCACCGGCAGCTTGTCACCGGCTGCTTGTGCCGGCGTCCAAACGTTGAGATACAGGCAATCTTCGCTGAGCGCCGGCGGCGCGCCGAACCGTCCGATGAAGCTTGCATTTTGCATGCATCCAGGCGCGAATGAGGCGGCCTCTTTTACTCCGGCCCACGGCTTCAGCGGTTGCGGCGACCTCCAGCGCAGGCGGCCAACGGGTGGCGCGGCAAAGGGAATGCCCTTGAACGAAGCGACGCCATCGGCGGCAACGCCTGCCACATGCCCGCCGGTCACCTCAACTTCGTGGATTTCGGCATTGGCGTGAGAAGCAAAGAGTGCGGCTATCAGCGCCGCAAAAATCGAAACCTTCTGCATGGAAAGCACCTCCACATCTGAACCGTAGAGCGAAGTTCCGCCCGTGGCGAGCGTTCGACCTTCAATCTTATCTCAGAAGACGCCGTTTATGAGTTCCCTGATGACAATCGAAAGCGCTATCAGGAAGCGCATGGCCAGCTGTCTCTACGGTATGGTTATCAGCGTCCAAGTCAGAAGAAAGCGCTTGCATATCGACCAGCGCCATTGATAGAATCGCAGGGATTTAACTTAGAAGGAGCATCCATGCGGATAGCGATCCTCGCACTGCTCGCGTCGACTTGGTGTTGCGCCCAGGTTCCCAACGACTGCAAGCCTTCTTCGCTCAATATCCCGAGCGCGCCTTATCCTTGCATCTATCCCGATCACAGCGTGGCTTTTCGCGTGGAGGCTCCGCACGCGCAAAAGGTGCAGGTGCGATTGGGAGGCGCGCATGACATGACGCGCGGTGCGGACGGGTTATGGACCGTAACGATTCCACCGCAGGTAGTCGGATTCCACTACTATTCCGTCGTCATTGACGGCTCTCCAGTCGCCGATCCCGCCACGCGAACCTTCTTCGGCTCTGGCTGGGACAATAGCGGCGTTGAGATCCCGGCTCCGGACGCGGACTTTTACTCCGTCAAGGACGTCCCTCACGGCGAGGTGCGTCAGAATTGGTACTACTCCAAGGTGACCGGAAAATTGCGGCGCGCTTACGTTTACACTCCGCCGGATTATGATTCAAACGCGCGCAGCCGGTATCCCGTTCTGTACCTGCTTCACGGGTGGGGTGAAAACGAACAGGGCTGGGAAAATCAGGGACACGTCGATTTCATCATGGATAACCTGATCGCCGCCAAAAAAGCGAAGCCCATGCTCATCGTGATGGATAATCTGAATGCGGTGAAGCCGGGTGCGGACGCCAGTCTCTATGCGGCCCGCAGCATCATCGCCAGGCCGAGCATGGCGGATGTCTTGCCGCCACCGGGGGCACCGGCGCGAGGCGGCCGCCCAGCATTCCCGTCGAACTGGGACACCACCTTCACTGAAATGATGATCACGGACCTGATTCCCACGGTGGAGCGCACGTATCGAGTGTTGCCGGGCCGCGAAAATCGCGCCATGGCCGGGCTCTCGATGGGAGGGATGCAATCGTTCTTGACGGTGCTCCCCAACCTTGACAAGTTCGCCTATCTCGGCGGCTTCAGCGGCAACAGTGCGGCGTTTGGCGGCGGATTCGATCCTAAGACCTCGAATGGCGGTGTGTTCGCCGATGCGGTAGCCTTTAACAAGAAAATGAAAGTCCTTTTCCTCGGGATCGGTTCCGTGGAGGGCCCAGCCACGAAAAACTTCAGCGAGCAGTTGGCCCAGGCTGGCATTCACAACGTCTACTTCGAGTCTCCGGGAACCGCACATGAGTGGCTAACCTGGCGCCGCTGCCTGGAGGATTTCGCTCCCCGGCTTTTCCGATGAGGGCCGCTTGAAATCTAAAATCTCCCGGCGGGCTGTTTCAAAGGCTCTGCTCGCTGCGCCTTGGGTGCTGCGGGCGCAACAAACCGCCCCAAAAGCACGCATCAAGATCGACACCGAGCGGGTCATCGGTGATATCGATGCCAAGATCTACGGAAACTTCACCGAGCACCTCGGGCGCTGCATCTATGGCGGCATCTTCGAGGAAAACTCACCGCTGTCGGATGCAAACGGGTACCGGCGCGACGTGCTGGACGCCGTTCGCAAGCTGAACGTTTCGATCCTGCGCTGGCCTGGCGGGAATTTTTCGTCTAATTATCATTGGATGGACGGCATCGGACCGCGCGACAAACGGCCGCCGCGGTTGGAGATGGCGTGGGGAACGGTGGAGAGCAACCGCTTCGGCACGCACGAGTTCCTCAACTACTGCGAAATGCTGCGCACCGAACCATACATTTGTGCCAACCTTGGCACCGGCACCTGGCAGGAAGCGCAGCAGTGGGTGGAATACGTCAACTCGTCGCAGGACACCGCCATGACCCGGCTGCGTCGCGAGAACGGCCGGAGCGCACCCTGGAAGGTCACCTACTGGGGGCTGGGCAATGAGATGGATGGTCCCTGGCAGATGGGACATCGCACCGCTGAAGATTACGGAAAGTTCGCCTTGGAAGCGGCCAAGCTTATGAAGTGGACGGATCCGAACATCAAGCTCATTGCGGCCGGATCCTCCAATTACAACACCGGCATCGACTGGATCGGCTGGAACCGCACCGTGCTGGACTTTCTCAAAACGCACGCGGATTATTTGTCGATGCACATGTACGTGGGCAATACGGCGAACAACTTCGGCGATTTTTTGGCATCGTCCGTTATCCTGCAAGATCGCATCAAGACCACGGAAGGCGTGATCAATGCGGTGCTGTCCGGGCAGACGCCACGGCGGAAGATCTACATCGCCTGGGATGAGTGGAACGTCTGGTATCGAGCGCGGGGAGACTCGCAACGCGGCCGCCGCATCCTCGAAGAACATTACAACCTGGAAGACGCTCTTGTCGTCGCGACATTCCTGAACACGTTTATCAACAACGCGCACATCATCAAGATCGCCAATATGGCACAACTGGTGAATGTCATTGCGCCCATTTTCACCGACGAAAAGCGGCTCTTCCTGCAGACTATCTACTATCCTTTGGCTCTATTTGCCAACAATACCAGGGGCACCGCTCTTGAGTTGTTCGTCAAATCGCCAACCTACTCCAGCCGCACGTCCGGCGACGTTCCGTTTCTGGACGCCTCGGCAGCCATCGATAACGGAACTCTCGTGATCAACGTCGTCAACCGCCATCGCGAGCAGCCAGTGGAAACCGAGATTCAATTAGAAGACCGGCAGTTTTCGGGAGCAGTTGACGTCTCGGAAGTGAACGCTTCTGAGATCAAGGCTGAGAACAGTTTCGATTCCACCGAAGTCAAGACGGTGAGCCGCAGCACCAGAGCGGAATCAAATGTTCTGCGTTATAGCTTTCCGGCGCATTCCTATACCATGCTGAAAGCCAAGCTCACTTAATGTACTCTCTGATTCTGCTGCAAGCCCAGGGCGAACGCTTGATCCGGCTCAATTGGGTGGACACGGCGATCATCGCGATTTACTTCCTGGCCGTTCTCGCCATCGGTTACTATCTCAAGGAGCAAACGAAAACCGGCGAGGATTTCTTCCTGGCTGGCCGTCAAATGACCGCATGGATTGCGGGACTTGCTTTCCTATCGGCAAACCTGGGAGCGCTGGAGCTGATGGGGTGGGCAGCAGCCAGCTATCAATACGGAATTCTCGCGACGCACTGGTACTGGATCGGAGCGATCCCAGCGATGTTGTTCCTGGCGATCGTGATGATGCCGTTCTACTACATCAGCAAGACTCACTCGGTGCCAGGCTATCTAAAGCTTCGTTTCGGCGAACCTTCCCGGGCGCTCTCCGCCATCAGCTTCGCCTTCATGACTGTGCTTATGAGTGGCATCAACATGTACTCCATGGCGCTGGTGATGAAGGTTGTTCTTGGCTGGGACATTCATTTCAGCATCTGGATTTCCTCAGTCACCGTTGCCGTATACGTGGCGCTCGGTGGCCTGAGGTCGGCCATCTTCAATGAGGTGCTGCAGTTCATGCTGATCTGGCTGGGTGTCCTGCTGATTCCCATCCTGGGCTTGAAAGAGGCGGGAGGATGGAGCGGACTCCAGCATAAAATCGCGGAACGCGTCGGAAGCAACGACTACACGCACTTGTGGAGCACGCTCGGCTCCTTCAAGGACAACCCGATGGGCATCCATTGGACCGGGATCGTACTGGGGCTGGGATGGGTAATTTCGTTCGGCTATTGGACCACGGACTTCCTGGTGGTTCAACGCGTGCTGACCGCCAAGGACCTCCGCTCCGCCAAAATGGCGCCCATCATCGGCGCAGGATTCAAAATGATGGTGCCATTCATCGTGATTCTGCCGGGCCTGTTGGGGTTAGCTCTGCTTCCAGAAAAACTCGTAGGGGAGGCGGCGGCGGTTGCTTCCAACGGCCACAGCTATAACGAAGTCCTTCCACTTATGCTCGCGCGCTACTTTGGGCCCGGCTTGCTCGGGCTTGGAATCACCGCCCTGATTGCCGGATTTATGTCCGGCATGGCCGGGAACGTGACTGCTTTTTCCACTGTCTGGACCTATGATATTTATCGCTCGCTCATCCGCAGGGACGCCACTGACCAGCATTACGTCTGGATGGGACGTTGGTGCACCATCCTCGGCGTTCTTATCAGTATTGGAACGGCTTATCTGGTCATGCAGTTCCTCAGCATCATGGACTACGTCCAGGCGCTTTTCAGTTTTTTTATCGCACCACTGTTTGGAACAGTGCTGCTCGGGATGTTGTGGAAGCGGGCCACTCCGGCGGGCGGTTTCTGGGGGCTGCTTGTGGGGACACTGTCCTCCATTGCGATGTGGGCCTGGGTCAAATTGGACCCGAGCGCCCTGTCGATCATTGCTCTTTCTCCCAATGCTAAGGATATGGCCGAGAACATGTATCGCGGCCTGTGGTCGTGGCTAATATGCGTTGTCGTGACGGTCCTGGTGAGCCTGCTAACCCGTCCACTTCCCGAGAAACAGTTGGAAGGATTAGTTTACGGCTGCACGCAGATCCCTTCCGAGGGAGCCACACCGCTCTTTCAGCGTCCGGTGTTTTGGGCGGTGATTGTGGCCGTGGTGTTTGTCGTCCTGAATATCCTGTTCTGGTAACTGCTATGGCGCGGCACGGTACGATTTCAATCTGGTTTTTCATCGGCCTGTTGATCCTGATTTACGGCGTGCTGATTTTAGGCGCGGGCATCGCGGAATTGTCTTCGCCCCCGCCGGTTGTCATGGCGGAGCTGCATGTCGGGATTTGGTGGGGAGTGCTCCTGATTGTGATCGGTGCGGTTTATGTCTATTTGTTCCAGCCGGGGAAAAACCGATGAGTCTTGCCGCCGGCGTGGATTTCGGCACGCTCAGCGTGCGCGTTTCAATCGTTGACAGCAATTGCGGCCGGATCGGTTCCGGAGTAGCGGAATACCCGCTGCACCGGAAACTGAAGGATCCCGATTACGCCACCCAAAGTCACACCGATCACATGGGAGCACTGGTGGAAGCTACCCAACGTGCCCTCGTTGCCGCCAAGGTGGAAGGAGAAGACATTCGGGCCATCGCGCTGGACACCACCGGCTCCAGCGTGATCCCCGTGGGCGACGGTCTCGAGCCGTTGGATGAGTATTATCTGTGGTGCGATCATCGCTCTGCCCGTGAAGCGGCTCTGATTACCAGCACCGCGCGGCAGCAGGGACTGGAGGCGATCGATTGGTGCGGAGGAACGTATTCCTCCGAATGGGGTTTCGCGAAACTGCTTCACTGGCTGCGCCAGAATCCGGACAAACGCTCCCGCCTGGTAACGGCGTTCGAGCATTGTGACATGCTGACCGCGACGTTATGCGGTTACACAGATGCTGCTCAGGCGCCGCGCAGCATCTGCGCCATGGGTCACAAATGGATGTGGAATGCGGATTTGGGCGGCCTGCCTTCCGAGCAGTTTCTGGAGTCCGTGGACCCGCTTTTCACCGGCATCCGAATGAAGCTGCAGGGACGTTACGCCACTTCGGACCAGATCGCGGGCAGGCTCTCGCCGTTCTGGGCGGCGGCGCTGGGACTGTGTCCCGGTATCCCGATCCCAGTCGGCGCCTTCGACGCGCATTGGGATGCGATCGGCGCAGGTGTCCGCAGCGGCGATGTAGTGAATGTAGTGGGAACCTCCACCTGCATTATCGCCGTCGCCGAGCAGGTCAAATTAATCCCCGGAGTTTGCGGTGTCGTGCAAGGTTCGGCCCACCCGAAAATGGCCGGTATTGAAGCAGGTCTTTCCGCCACCGGCGACATCTTCGATGCTATCGCCCGCCGGGCTGGAACCAGCGTGGAGACGCTTTCACGAGGATTGGAGAAATACAAGGCAGGACAGACGGGCCTGCTGCGAATGAGCTGGGACAACGGCGACCGGACGGTCCTGGTGAATCCCGAGTTGGGCGGGATCACGCTGGGCTGGAACCTGGTGCACACCGCCGCCGACGAACTATTCGCGGCCATTGAAGGCACGGCGTTTCACACGCGCGTTATTCTTGAGCGCATGGAGCAGCACGGGGTTCCCATTGAGCGCGTCATCAACGGCGGCGGAATTCCCGCGAAGAACGACGTTCTGAATCGAGTCTACGCCAATGTGCTGAATAAGCCCGTGCTCGTTCCGGAAACGGAGGTAACGAGTTTAGGCTCGGCCATCTTCGCCTTCCTGGCAGCGGGTGAGTTCAACAGTATCGAAGCCGCTCAGGAAAAGCTGTGCCCGCGCCATCGCATCGTGCAGCCCGATCCCGCGGCGGCGCAAGTTTATCAGCAACTCTATGAAATCTACAGAAGGCTTTACTTCGGTTTCGGCCAGGACACCGCCGGGATGGTCCGGGCGGGCGACGTGTTGCCGTCTCTGCGTAAAATCGCGGCAGCGGCGAGAGGCCAGCAATGAATTTCGATGCACTCCGGGAGGAAGTACTAGAAGCCAATCTGGAACTGGTGCGCCGGGGATTGGTGCTCTACACTTTCGGGAATGCGAGCGGCGTCGATCGCGAGCGGGGTGTCGTCGCCATTAAGCCCAGCGGCGTGCCCTACGAGCAAATGACCCCGGGCGATATCGTGATCGTCAATCTTGACGGAGTAACGGTGGAAGGAACCTTGCGCCCTTCCTCGGATTTGGCCACGCACTTAATTCTGTACCGCGCGTTTCCGGCTATTGGCGGGGTGGTTCACACGCATTCGCGCTACGCCACGATTTGGGCCCAGGCGGGCAGAGAGATTCCCTGTTTCGGGACCACCCACGCGGATTACTTCTACGGTTCGGTCCCGGTGACCGGGCACCTCAGTGTCCCCGAAATTGACCAGGCTTACGAAGCCAACACCGGCCATGCCATTGTAAAGCGGTTCCGCGAGATCGATCCGCTGGCGATGCCGGCGGTGTTGGTGTCCGGCCACGCACCATTCACCTGGGGCCGGTCGATCGCCGAAGCGGCGCATCATGCCGTCGTGCTGGAAGAAATTGCGCAAACTGCTCTCCAGACGCTCTCGCTAAACTCCGCCGCGGCCCCGATCCCCCAAGCGCTTCTGGACAAACATTTTTTTCGGAAACATGGACGCAACGCATATTATGGACAACCGAAAAGCTAGCGCCTGGACTGCTTTAGTCCCGCTATTCGTGGTGATGTTGACGAGCTGTTCCGCTCGGACCGGAACATCCAACATTGGAAATACGGCCCTGAAGACGGCCTGGGGAATGACCCCCGACGGCAAAACAGTGGAGCTCTACACGCTTAAAAACAGCAAAGGCGCCGAGGCGCGGATCATGAATTACGGCGGTGTCCTCGCTTCCCTGAAAGTGCCGGACAGATCGGGTGCGTTCGGCGATGTCGTCGCCGGCTTGGATGCCTTCCAGGATTATTTGAAACCCCCTCCTTATTTCGGAGCCATCATCGGCCGCTACGGGAATCGAATCGGAAACGCACGCTTCACGCTGAACGGCGTCGAATACAAACTTGCAAAGAATGACGGCGAAAATTCGCTTCATGGCGGCATGCGCGGCTTTGACAAGCGTCTATGGCAGGCGAATGCGCTTTCGCCTGAAAGCCTCGAACTCAAGTACTGGAGCGCTGATGGTGAGGAGGGCTATCCCGGTAATCTTGACGTGACGGTCAAATACACGCTCACCGATGCCAACGAGCTGCGCATAGATTATTTGGCTGTGACGGACAAGGACACGGTCGTCAATTTGACCAATCACAGCTATTTCAATCTGGCTGGTGAAGGCGACATCCTGGGCCATGAAGTGATGATCAACGCGGACCGCTTTACGCCCGTCGATAAGGGGCTGATCCCGACCGGCGAACTGAAGGACGTCACAGGAACACCGTTCGACTTTCGCACGGCGACCGCGATTGGTAAACGAATCGAGCAGAAAGATCAGCAGTTGATTTTTGCCGGCGGTTACGATCACAACTGGGTGCTCAATCGGAAGGGCGACGGTCTCGAAGCCGTGGCGAAGGTGACCGATCCTAAATCCGGGCGCGTGATGGAGGTTCTCACCACGCAGCCGGGGCTTCAGTTCTATACCGGGAACTTTCTGGATGGGACACTGAAAGGTAAAGGCAGAACTTATACCCGGCGATCCGCGTTCTGCATGGAGACCCAACATTTCCCCGACTCGCCGAACAAGCCGGGCTTTCCATCCACCGTGCTAAAGCCGGGCAGCACTTACCAGAACACAACTGTGTACCGGTTTTCTACGCTGTAGGTTCTACTCAATTGCAGCCCAATTCGCCTAACCGCATGAGCCTCGAAGATGTCGCCCGGAGAGCTCGGGTTTCGTCAGCGACTGTGTCGCGCGTTGTCAATAACACAGGTGTAGTTAAGACCAGTACGCGCTCGCGTGTTCTCAAGGCGATCGAGGAACTAAAATACTATCCGAATGTACATGCACAGGCGCTCGCGGGCGGCGCCAGCCGTACCCTGGGGTTGATCGTCTCCAACCTGGAAAACCCGTTCTTCCTGGATATCTTTCGTGCTCTGGAACAGGAGGCGCACTCCCACGGATATGAGGTCCTGATTGCCAACACGGACTATGATTCGGAATGGCTGAAATCAAGCGTACGCGTTATGCTGGGCCGGCGCGTGGCCGGACTGGCGCTCGTAGTTTCTGAGATCGACCCCGCGATTTTGGACGAGTTGGAAGCGCGCGAGGTGCGGAGCGTCGTTTATGACGTCGGCGAACCGCGCACAGGTATCCTCAGCATCAAAGCGAATTACAGGAAAGGGATTGAGAGAGTCTCCGAATACCTGCGTAGTCTGGGGCACAAGAAATTCGCTTTCGTTGGACACCACACTGCTTTGGGCCCATTAGGAGATCGCAAACGGACGTTCATCGAGGTCATGGACAGGTACTCGGGCGATCTTCAATTCACCACCGTCGCCGATTCCGATGATTATAACGGAGGACGTCGCGGCGTCCAGCAGCTTTTCACGTCCAATTTTCGCCCAACGGCCATTCTTTGCGTCAACGACTTCATGGCCGTAGGCGTGTTGCGTGAACTGCGTGATATGGGCATTGAAGTCCCCGGACAAGTTTCCGTAACCGGCTTCGACAACATCTCGCTCTCCGAGGTTGTCTATCCGGCGCTGACCACCCTGCACATCGCCAGGGACCAAATCGGGCGGCAGATCTTCGCAAATCTGTCCGCGACGGAGCAACCCTCCACGGCGCCGCAGGAAGTTCTGATCACGCCCGAACTGGTGGTACGGGAGTCGACCGGACGCGCTCCGCACAACGAATCGTAAAACACGAGAGAAGAACATCTATGATCAATCTCCAAGACAAGCAGCTATGGTTCGTCACGGGCAGCCAGCATCTTTACGGTGAGGAGGTTCTCCGGACCGTTGCAGAGCACAGCCGCAAAATCGTAGAGGGACTGCGGAGCACGCAGCAGATTCCGCTGGATCTTACGCTGAAGCCGGTCCTGACCGCACCGGAAGCGATCTCGGAACTGTGCAGCGCTGCCAATTCCGCGTCCAACTGTGCCGGGATCATCATTTGGATGCACACATTTTCACCGGCGAAAATGTGGCTGGGCGGCCTGCGCGTACTCGCTAAGCCCGTTTTGCACTTGCACACGCAGTTCAATCGAGATCTTCCCTGGAGTTGGATTGATATGGACTATATGAACCTGAATCAATCGGCGCACGGAGACCGCGAATTCGGACACCTGGCGGCGCGGATCGGTCTGCGGCGTAAAGTCGCGGCCGGCCATTGGGAGGACCCGGAAGTTTGCAGCCAGATCGCAACCTGGTCGCGCGCGGCGGCAGGCTGGCATGAATCGCAACGACTCAAGATCGCCCGCTTCGGAGACAATATGCGCGAGGTCGCGGTCACCGAAGGAGACAAAGTGGAAGCGCAAGCCCGCTTCGGTTATTCGGTGAACGGCTATGGAGTTGGCGATCTGGTCTGCAAGATCCAGCAGGTGTCCGATGCCGAGACGGCATCTCTGCTCGCCGAATACGATGAGCGCTACTCCGTCGCCGAGCCTCTGCGCCCGGGAGGGGAACGGCGGGAGGCTTTGCAGGACGCTGCCAGGATCGAACTGGGCTTGCGTGCTTTCCTGCGGGACGGTGGGTTTGGGGCCTTCACGGACACGTTCCAGGATCTGCACGGATTGAAGCAGCTTCCAGGGATCGCCGTGCAGCGGCTGATGGAGGACGGTTACGGCTTCGGGGCTGAAGGAGACTGGAAGACCGCCGCACTTGTTCGAACGATGAAAGTGATGGCGGCGGGCCTTCCCGGCGGAACCTCGTTCATGGAAGATTACACCTACGATTTCGGCACTACTCCGCAAGTGCTCGGAGCGCACATGCTGGAGATCTGCCCCTCGATTGCCGGAGACAGGCCATCGCTGGAGATTCATCCTCTTTCCATCGGTGGCAAAGCGGACCCGGTTCGGCTTGTGTTCACCGCTCCCGCGGGGCCCGCGGTAAATGCCTCGATCATTGAGGTGAGCAGCCGTTTCCGCATGGTCGTAAACGAACTTGACGTGGTTGAGCCTCCCGAACCTCTACCAAGACTTCCGGTCGCCCGGGCGGTGTGGGTGCCGCGTCCGAATCTTAGGACGGCCGCAGCGGCGTGGATTTACGCAGGTGGCGCGCATCATACCGGCTTCAGTCAAGCCCTCCGCATGGAGCACCTCCAGGATTTCGCGGAAATGGCGGATCTGGAATTTCTTCCCATAGATTCGACTACCGGCCTGCGGCAATTTCGCAATGAGCTCCGCTGGAACGAAGCTGCCTATCTTTTGAAAGGTCGGCCGTAGCTTCCCCGCGTTCATTCGGCGAACTCCCTCCTTGATAAGGCATTATGGGTACCAGAGCGATGAACAACGGAAAAATGACAGAGCGATGTGGCGCGGTCCTTTGGGACCTGGATGGCACGCTGGTGGATTCCGAAGAATATCATTGGCTGGCCTGGAAAGAAATCCTTGACCGGGAGGGTATCTCCCTCACACGTGAGCAATTCCTCTCGAGTTTCGGCCAGCGAAACGATGCGATTCTCGGCGCGTGGCTTGGCCCAGACGTTAGCGTAGGGAAGATTGGCAGGATCGGCGATGCCAAGGAGGCTCGGTACCGCGAACTGGTGCGCACTAATGGGCTGTCGCCGCTTCCGGGAGCCGCGGAATGGGTGGAACGTTTACATCGGGAAGGGTGGCCCCAAGCCATTGCTTCGTCCGCTCCCCGGCTCAACGTCGAAGCGGTTCTAGACGCGCTTCACTTGCGAAAATGGTTCGAGGCGTCAACGGCTGCCGAAGATGTGCAGGCGGGGAAGCCCGACCCGCAGGTTTTCTTGATCGCAGCCTCCCGCCTCAATGCCGCGCCGGGGATCTGTATCGTCGTCGAAGATGCGTGGGCTGGTGTTGAAGGGGCCCGGCGGGCAGGCATGCGGAGCATCGGAGTCGGCAAGAACGCATCGTCGCTCGGGGCCGACCTCGCCACGGTGAGGCTTTCCGACTTGCCAGCAGACAGTTTTTCCTCCTTGCTTGCAACGGCAGGGCGCTGCCTTGGCTGAGCGGAAAAACTTGCACCCGTGAGTATGCACCAGTTTGTGCGTCCTTTAACGGCTCCTCAGCGCTTGCCGTTGCGTGATCGCACTGCATGAGCCTGCTGCGGGATCAGACACAGCACGCGACCGCGCTGGCCGAGGTACGAGCGCTGTCATCCGGACGGCTCGCCGAAATCGTCAGTATGCGAAAGGCTTACCAGCAAAGAATCCGGCAAATCATCCGGGCGGCGCAGAAAAGCGGCTTCATTCGCACGGATGCAGACCCGCGCGATCTCGCTTCCATGCTGCAGTGCCTGCTTGATCGGGTGGTTGAGTGGTATCAGGAAATCGGACCGGCGGAGTTTGCCGGTTATTTCTGCGATATCTCTCTGTTCGGTGCTCACAATCCCCAGAGACCAAGAAAAATCCGGCTTCGATATAGTCGATGAGAAGGGATCAGCCCGAACACCTTCAGAGCTTCGCCAGGGCACGGTCGAGTGGTACCCGAAAGGTGGTCCACTTGAGACGCGGTGTGCACGTGCTGGCGCCGATTCCCGGCCGGGTAGTCCAGCCGCCGTTTCCGGAAGCATTGCCGGTCACTATGGCCGGGGGCCGTAGTGCGGAATCGGTTTGCCCAGTTCGTAGGCTCCCAGATCAGGGGCCCGGCCAGCGTAGTCGTCGTTAATGTTGGGCAGCACGATCCCGGCGTCTACAGCCGTAGACCCAGGCCTAAGCTCGAAGTTGAATCCCGATGGGTCATATAGTCGCTGCGGATCGGTCATATCGGGTTTGCCGACGTTCATGAATATGTCGTAGTCCACAAGAACGCTGTGTTGTTCCTGTCCCGTGGCTTCACGGTATTCATTGAGGGTCTTGAAGCGGCGGGTCACAGGATTCTCTGCGAAATCGGCCGGGACCTCAAACTGTGGCGAATTCCATTCGAACGAGTCATTCGCTCCTGGATTGGGCCGGAAGCCGTTGTAATCGGAAGTCGTGTAATTGGTGAAAGTCGTAATCGCAAAGACGGGTTCCATCGCGCCCTGCGCCAGAATGAGATTGTTCCGGAACGTCTCGTTGGACGCGGGTCCGGCCCGGCCTTCTCCGATAATCGTGTTGTTATACGTGAGTATTCCGGCTGATTCTTCGATATATTTCAGCGATCCGGTCGGCGTGTTGCAGATCAGATTCTGATAGAAGTAAACCGGGCCGCCGAATACCGGCTGGACGCTCAGCGCTCCGGACGCCGAGTTGAAACAACGGTTTCTGAACACCCGGATATTTCTGGCTCCGCCGTCTGTCTCAAAGCAATTGTCACCCATGTTGAAGATATCGTTGCCGTAGAAATCGATGTCCATAGGGACACGGTCGGCAATATCGTTCGGGGCGCCATCCGGTGTGCCGTATGTGGCGACATCGATACCGTCGTGCCAGTTCGCCACGTAGTTATAGGCGACTACATGACCCTGGCCGTAAACTTTGACCGCATATTCCGATAACAACAACTCGGGATAGCCGGCAAACTTCGACCACAGTTCACCCGTCCACCCCATCATCTTGTTGGGATCGTGACGGCCGATCATAACGTTATCGGCAATATAAAAGTTCTTGGAGCCGGACCAGTCAGCCTGGACCACGCGTCCCATGTCATAGATACGTGAATGCTTCAGCGTAAAGCCGCTGGCCCCCGCAATGTTCTTGATTCCGACCAGAAAGGCAACGTTGGCGTTTCGAAACGTGATGCCCTCGAAATAGTTGTAATTGGCAGCCATGACATTGAAAAATGTCTGACATCCCGCACCGTCGAAGATCACTTCGCCGTCGCCGGCTGCTTTGATGACGATGGGCTTGTCAGGCGTTCCGCTCTGCGTGAGGTAATAAGTGCCGTCAAAAAGATTTCCCAGCGCCAGATAACCCGGCCGGGGCGCTCCGTTCATGTAATGGAACCGGTCGCCGACGTACAGGCCGGCGTGCACAAGGATCACGTCACCAGGCTGAACCCGCGGGGGATAAGCATTCTCGTAGTCGAAATGAGCGCTGCCCATGTAGTAAGCCGCCATTAGTCCCGTGAAGGAGGGCTCCTGGCGCGGTCCTTGATACCCGACAGGATAAACGTGATAAGTGTGTCCACCCGCAACGGCGCCTGGCTCTTTTCGCGTCCTGACCCTAACCGTTTTTTCCTTAGATCCGGTGACACCGTCAGGATCCGCGAGCACAAAGCGGCACTCGTATTCGGTATCCGGCTCCAGGTTGAGGATGCTTCCGGCAAACATATTCGGCGCGGTGTACTTGAACAACGGAAAACGCGGGCCGGCTCCTCCCCTGCCCGGGCCACCGGCAGGAGCAGGGGGCGGATCGCCTATCAGCTCGTGCTGTTCCCGCATCAGCGGCAGCCCGTCACGCCACTGGGACTCGCCCGTCCTGCGGAACTTCACATCAACGTGTGCGTTGCGATTGTCGTCGCCTTGGATGCGCCATTCAAAGCCGAGCGAGACCAACGTGGCCGGCTCGACCGTGAATTCGCCGGATACGGTGTTGTTCTGGGCCCACGAAGCGGCCGCACAAAGAAGCGGGAGGGCTGCTATCGCAGCTCGGGCGGTAAGCCGGTGAAAGTTCCTCATCGGCTGCGCTCCGACACGATATCGATGCAGTTGGTCTTGTGGATGTGGGCCATCATGTTTGTACTACTTGCCGCTGATTCCGTTCAATACCATATCGTACTCGCGAATATTCGTGTTCTCGTGAGAACCGTTTCTGCCGTTCGCCCTTAGGTATGATGCATAAAAGCTTTTCTATCGAAGGCCCGCTTTCATTGACGGGCGATGTTCTCGATAAATAAGTCGCAGGCTTCGCGACGCAGCCCTTCGCGGGCCACCGGACCTTTCCCAGTCAGGTCCATGTAGGCGCGCGCGATGGGATCGAACTTCGGCCACTGCGGTAGAGAACTCCCGTTGGGGTCACCAGTTTTGGCGAAGTTCGTCCAGTATTGCTGCATCTGGAGGGAAACAGCGGCGTCCGTCGCATCGTACCTGGACGGGTCGCGTCCACGTCCTGCCAGCAAGAGCGTACCGAAGACATAAGGCAATTCGCTGCCATGTGCGGCTCCGACCGATTCTCTGCCTGGCGCGACACGGGAGAATTCATATTGATAAGACCTGTTGCCCGCTCGGGAATGCCAGATCAGTTGCGCAACCGTGCCGCATCGGAATTGCGAATCAGTGGCCCATTGCGCCATCGCAGCACCATACACGGGGTCGGGCGCCGGTTCGCCGCCGTCTTTCAGGCCGTAAACACTCATGGCGCGCGCCGCGAGCGGTCCGTACTGGGCTGCAATGCCTTCGCCGAGTCCGACGGCTGAAAAGAACGGGCGTGTCAGTTCGCGCGCATTCGTTCCGAGCAGCAGGTCCACACGATGTTCCTGCCCCGCTTTGAATACTTCGAAGGGCCGCCTGGGCAGGACCCAGCCGTCCACCACTACACCCAGGAGCGGTCCGAGAAACGACAAACCCTGTCCTGTCGCCTTCTGGAGATCTTCGGCCGGAAGCGCCCGCATGGATTTCAGCGAGCCGGCCTTCAGGCCGGCGGCCACACTGAGTCCTTTCTTCTCTCCTTCAGCCAGCGAAGGCGGCTCCACGACGGGACCGCTTTCGCCGATAAGCCGTACATACAGGCGCTTGGTCAAAGGGGAAGTCATGAGGACGTTGATATCCAGAGCGCCCGCGGACTCGCCGAAGATGGTCACATTCCGGGGATCGCCGCCGAACCGCGCGATGTTCTGTTGCACCCACTTCAGCGCCGCCACCTGATCCATCAATCCGTAGTTGCCGGAGGCATGATGCTTGGATTCCGCGGTCAATTCCGGATGCTCATAGAATCCGAAAATACCCAGGCGATAGTTTGCGCTCACAAGCACCAGTCCGCGGCGCGCCAGGCTTTCCCCGTCGAACATGGCTTCCGAGGAAGAGCCCGCGAAGTTTCCGCCGCCGTGGATCCATAACATCACCGGCTTGCGTGATTTCGATGGCCATTCCGGTGTCCAGACATTGATGTAGAGACAGTCTTCGCTGACTCCCGCGCCAGCCTGCATGCACCGTGCGCCAAAGTTCGTGGCCTCGCGAACACCTGTCCACGGCCTCACGGGCATCGGTTCGCGCCAACGCAGATCGTCCACGGGAGGCGCGGCAAAAGGAATCCCTTTAAACACTGCGACGCTGCTTTTGAGGAGGGCGCCTTGAATGGTCCCGCCGGTGACCGTCACCGTTGGCGGTTCCTGTGCCGCAGCCATCAATGTCAGGAATGCCAGTGCTGCAATGGATGGGATTCTGCTCTTTCTATGCATGAGATGCTCCACTTTCTCCTTTCTCCAGTCGCTCGGCCGTCGTTGAACCAGCCCATGTCGACCCGAATATATCGCCTCCGGAAGATGCCGGCGCAATGCCTCGTGCTTTGGAATGTGACGGCCAACACCTGATAATACAGGCCTCCATAGTGGACGACAAGCGATTCTCGTTGACATGCAACTGCCGCGGGGATATATTTCGGTCTGCATTTCCTAGATGCCGGATTCCAATTATCTGTAAAGACAGGTTCCATGCGGCGAAACATCTCTCTTGTCTCAATCGGCGCTTTGCTGATGGCCGCCGGCGCTAAAGGCCAGCTGGCTGATGAATTCAATCCACCACGCGCCAACTGCTGTTTGATCAATAGTGCGCGCGGCCTTGCGGACCAGCTTCAGGACTGGAACCAGCTCGGCCGTTATCATCAGGCCAACCAAGAACTGAAAAAACAGCCGCCCGAGCCGAAGCGGGTGGTCTTCATGGGCGATTCGATTACAGACTTCTGGAGGCTGGATCAGTATTTTCCTGGCAAGCCTTATGTGAATCGCGGGATAGGCGGACAGACTACGCCGCAGATGCTGGTTCGTATGTATCCGGATGTGATCGACCTGAAGCCGGCCGCAATGATGGTGCTGGCCGGCACCAACGACATTGCGCGGAACACGGGTCCGATGACGGCCGAACTGATCGAAGAGAACATCATGGCGATGACGGAACTGGCGCAGCATCACGGGATTAAAGTGATTCTCTGCTCAGTGACGCCGGTCAGCGATTATCCGTTCCTGAAACAGCAGAGCGCGGGTAGTGCGCCGCCTGCCGCTGCAGGCCCCGGGCGCGGGCCGTTTCCGCGGCTCAAAATGACCGACGGGCGTCCTCCCGCCGACATCCTGAAGCTGAATTCCTGGATGAAGGACTACGCGGCGCGCGTGAATGCGGTCTACGTGGATTACTTCACGCCGCTCGTCGACGAAAAGGGCTGGCTGAAGGACGGCGTTTCCGATGACGGGTTGCATCCCAACGCCGAGGGATACAAGATCATGGCGCCGATCGCCGCCGCCGCGATCGAGAAAGCGCTTCGGTAAGCCGTGCAACCGCGGGCGGTTTGTCTCCTGCTGATGATGGTGGCGATTCCGCGGATCGGACTGCCCGCGCTGAGGGCGGGCGCGGCCAAAGTGGATGTGACTCCATCAGCGGGCGAATTGCCGAAGACGTACGATGGCATCCTCGACCATTTGTATTCGCGGGCCATCGTACTCGAAAACGGAAATGCGCGTGCGGCGCTGATCACCGTCGATGCGGGCGCGGTGCCTGATGCGGTCTGGAAAGGCGTCAGCGAGCAGGTGGAGAAAGACCTCGGAATACCGGCGCGCAATGTGCTTCTGACCGCGACCCACACGCACAGCGTGCCGGGACAGACGGGGCCGGATTACGTCCGCAAAATCGTCGAATCTGTACAAGAGGCCCAAGAGCGCCTCGCTCCGGCGCGCGTTGGATACGGCGCCGGTGTCTCGTACATCAACGTGAATCGCAACATGATCGATCCCCAGACGAGGCGGTGGTGGGAGGGGCCGAATTACGATGGGCCTTCCGACAAGACGGTCGCGGTGATGAAGTTCGAGACGTTGAACGGCGAGCCGATCGCGGTTTATTACAACTACGCGATGCACGCCGTGACCGTCGGCCAGCTGGATCTGGTGAGCGCCGACGCGCCCGGCACAACTTCGAAATACATCGAAGATTCGCTCGACAACAAAATTGTGGCGCTTTGGTCGAGCGGCGCGGCGGGCGATCAGAATCCGATCTATTTCCAGCAGACCTTCGATCTGCGCGACATCCGCATTAAGGACTATGCGAAGCGGGGAATCGATATCGCCAACGCGATGCCGCCCGGAGGCCAGGGGCTGAACAAAAAGGACCCGGTGGTGAAGAAGCTCATGGACCAGCAGAAGCAGATGATCGTCTCGATGGGCCAGTTCCTGGGCGAAGAAGTGCTCCACGTGATGCGCGGCATGGAACGCACCGATTCGGATGTGGAGATTTCCGGCGGCGTGAAAACCGTCAGCTGCCCTGGCCGGACGCGCATCAATGCGGGGAGAGCAGGATTTGAGGGGACCTACAAAGATGCGGATCCGGTCGAGATCAAGCTCGGGCTGCTGCGCATCGGGGATATTGTGATTGGCGCGGTGAACGCGGAGGTCTTCAATCTGATCGCGCAGAGGCTGAAGAAGGAGTCGCCGTACGCGCGAACGATGATGGCCACGCTGACGAATGGGATGGCACGGTCCGGATATATTCCGAACGATGCAGCGTACGGGATGGATACGTTCGAAGTGCTTTCCTCGCGGTTGAAGCCGGGATGCGCGGAGGACGCGATTGTCAACGGAATTCTAGACCTGATGGCCGCGTCGCGTGGCCATGAGTAACAAAGTGCTGGCGGCGGCCGCACTGCTTGCGGCTGCTGTGTATTCTGAATGCCGGCCGCACGGTCACGCCGCGCTTTCGCGCCGCGCATCGAGTTGTATACGTGGACGGTATGGCGCAAATACCTAGCCGACTTTGCACCGAGGCTGTTTCGATGACGGCGCGATTCGCGGCCGTTGCGTCCCTGGCGTTCTTGCTAACTCTCTCGACTGCGCAGGCGCAGACCTTGAAAAAAGGATTCATTTACCAGCCATCTTCGGGCGCGTTTTGGGATCCGAGCGTCATTTACCACGCGGGCAAATACTACCTGTTCGCAATGTATGGCGGCGACGGTATCTGGCTGGCGACTTCCGAAGATGGCGTCCACTGGAAGGATTACGGCGTTGTGCTGAAATCGCAGGGATTCAGGAGCAACCGGGTATGGAAGCCCTTTGTGGCGAAGGTGGGGGACAAGTTCATACTGGATCACGGGGCATTTACCGATGAAGCAGGTAACAACAACCTGCTTCGGTTTTATGAATCGCCAGACCTGATTCACTGGAAGTACTTGTACGAAATTCCGATTGACGCGAAGTTCTACCGCACCAACGGCCGCTGGGATCACATGTACATGCTCCCGAAGAACGATCAAAACCCCGCTGCGGGATCGTGGGGCTACATGGTCGCGGATCCAATCGATCACGGCGGTTTCGGCATCATGGATTCACCCGACAGCATCCACTTCACGCCCATCAAGGCGCCGCAGATTCTCTCGGACTTCCGGATACCGACGCTGGAGATTGGCGGGATCAAAAGGTTCGGTCAGAAATACTTTTTACTGGGCGGCAATGTCAATCACTACGGTTTCTCGGGCTACGGCGTATACACTTATGTCGCCGATTCGCCGACGGGACCGTTTCGTCCGGATCTCGAAGCCTATCGGCTGACTGGCACATCGGGAATCGATGGCGACTACTACGTGCACATCCTCTCTTGCTTTGTAAAGGACAGCCCGGAAGACCTGGTGAGCGACCCGTTTTCATTTCGAACCTCGCCCAACACCGACGGCGAAGGCACGTGGCTACTCCCGTTGCGCAAAGCAGTGGTGGATTCTCAGGGCCACCTTCGGCTCGCTTACTGGCCGAAAAACGATCTGGTCAAAGGCAGCGAATTACGCGTTGACGCGGCTGAGAATTCGGTTGTATTCCCGCCGGGCCAGACCCAAACAAATCCGATCGTCAAGGTGGCCGGCAGCGGCGACAATCTGCTGCTCGGAACCGACAAGAGCTGGCGGCCGTTTTCATGGCTGGACGCGGACAAAACCAGAAAAGCAATCGCGGTGCTGAATCACCGCTTCGACTTGAATCCTGGTTTGATCATCGAAGGCCACATCAATGCGAAGGCGCTGTTTCAGGGGTATGGAGATGCGCGCACGTCCTATGCCGGGTTCTTCATCGAGGGCCTGAAGAAAGGATCCGGCACTGGAATCCTGCTAGAGATCGGGGAGCCGCAATGGCGCGAGTCACACATCGGCCGCATTCAGACGGACGTGTCGTTTCACTTCCAAAGTCTGGATGCCACGGGCCGTGGCAGCGCGACGGTTACGGGCCTGGACGACGGCAAGGGCCACACGTTCCGCCTTTGGCTTCGATCGGGCCAGATGGAACTGTATATCGACGACATGCTCATGCAGTCGTTCTTTTACTTGAAGGCGAGCGGACGCATCGGCTTTATTTCGCAGGAAAGCGAAGTCACATATTCGAACCTCAGGTTCTACGCGATGAACCTGTGAGCGCGGGCAAACGATGAGAATAGGGATCCGGCGGTGCGCGGATTCGGATTTTCTACAGCCGCGACGTGCCGGAATCGGGACTGCCATCACGTGACATCGCGGCCAGCATTGATGGTGATACCAGTCAACCGGTATGAACTTCGTTGACAACACCAATTGGTCAAGATATTCTGTCAAAGGTTTGAGATGAGACTTCCTGATTCCGATTCACTGGCCGCCTGCGGGCAGTCCACGAACTTCGAACTCCGCGACAAGCCCAGTTCCAATCGAAATCGTGGAGGACAGCAACCACCTGGTCCTTCTGTCCGAGACTGAGCACAGCGTGCGCATCTTTCCGCATGACCGATGTCCGCACCCGCAGAAGCGAAAGCCGTAAGGAGTTGACATGACGAAGACAGTGTTCGCTTTGGTTTGTCTGGCCGCGAGCTTGTGGGGGCAGGAAGGCACCGGCCCTTTCCCCGCTGTGATGGAGCAGGATCCGGGCCTGCCTACACACACGGTCTACCGGCCCAAAGAACTGGCTGCCCTGCAGGGACAGAAACTGCCGATCGTGGCATGGGGCGAAGGCGCCTGCGTGAACAACGGTAGCTTCTATAGAAGCTTTCTCAGCGAAATTGCCTCGCACGGGTTTCTGGTCATCGCCATCGGACCGCCACAGCAGCCACGAGCCGCAGGCGATCAGGGCGCGCCACCCGCGGGTCGCGGCGTTGGCAACCCAGGCCGAGGTCCAGCCACGAAATCGTCGCAGCTGATCGACGCCATTAATTGGGCCATCGCTGAGAACGGGCGCAAGGATAGCCAGTATTACCACAGGATCAATACCTCGAAGGTCGCGGTGATGGGTCACTCCTGCGGCGGCATTCAGGCGCTGGCGGTGGCTGCGGATCCTCGCATCAAGCTGGTGGTGAACTGGAGCGGGGGACTCTTCGTTACTCCCCCCAAAGGCGCGGCCGGGATGATAGAAAACGTGCCCAAGGAACAATTGCAGAAACTCCATTCGCCGATCTTCTACATCTCAGGCGATTCCACAGACATTGCCTTTGAGAATGTAAACGACGACTTTAAGCGAATCACCAAAGTGCCCGCGTTTCGCGCATATAAAGATGGCGTCGGGCACGGTGGTACTTACAATCAGCCCAACGGCGGCGAGTTTGGCAAGGTCGCCGTCGCGGTGCTCCAGTGGCAGCTCAAGGGCGACCATGAGGCCGGCAAGATGTTTCTGGGCGCGGACTGCGGGCTCTGCCAGGACCCGAAATGGCATGTTGAGAAAAAAGGGATCAAATAGCTCTACCCAACACGCTCGCCAGTAGACCGTTGCTGTTGCGGCGTAACCGCCTGATTTGGTCGGCCGGGCCCCGTGTGGCGGCTTCGGCTGAGACCGAACCGTTGCCGAGACGGACTAAACCACCGCGAAACTCGGGGACAGAATCCGTCGCCGCGATCGGTGAGCCGGTCTCCGGTGTCAGGCTCAGTACGCCTCGCACAAATCCGGCAGGCAGGACTCCCGCCGCACGGTGGCACGCCGCAACCGCAAACCGATCCCGACCACAATCCTATCGCGAGCTTCCGACAACAGCATTTGGAATGCCCGGGCCGGTTATTTCTGCAAGCGCTCCAGTTGTGCCAAAGGCAGGACTGGTGAAGTTGGAGGTCCATGCGCCACAACTGTTCCAATCGGAGATAGGCTCAACAATCATCACGGACAACTCATCGCCCATTCTCGACTGAATGACCGTAAAACACTTCAACGTTCATCGAACTCCTACGTTGGTTCATCGAGAACAGGAAACTGGACGCGCCCCAATGACTGCCTCCATTGTGGAATCGGCCAGGTGGCGTTAGTCGCGACCACGTGGCGACCGAAACAAGGTGAGTCAATTGATCAACCCGAAAGACCTCATGTGTGTCAGCAGTTCGGTCAGATCGATGGGCTTTGTGAGGTATGAGTCGCAGAGCTCCTGGAAGCATCGGATTACTTCCTTCATGTCGTCCACTGCCGTGGTCATGATGATCTTCATGCCGTAGGTTGAGAGAATGCCATGCTTTTCCTCCAACGCGCGGATTTGCCGAACCGCCTCGCGGCCATCCAATTCGGGCATCATGATGTCCATGCAGATTAGATCATATCTGCGTCCTCGTTCCAAAAGGAAACGGACAGCATCCACAGCTTCCTTACCGTTAACCGCGATATGACATTCGCCGTAGCGGCACAAGTAAGTCTGAAGCAAAAGCCGGCTGGCGAAGTCGTCTTCCACTAGAAGAGTCCGCAGAGGCATGCCCCGTTGTGGGGGGGACCGGCTGGTGTCTTAGCCGAGAGACGATGATCCTGACCCAGGCTACTGAGGGCGGTCAGGAGGCCAGCGATGTCGGCTTGATTGCTGGCGCCAGGGTTTCCAATCAGATCGCGCATACTGCTGGTGGCGCGCAACAGCACGCGGATGCTGTTCGGGTTGAGCACCATCTTCCGGGAGCGGATCAGAGTCAATATGTCTTCTGTCTGGTGCGCCAATCTGCTGATCTTGACGAGTTGAAGAGAGCGGGCTCCTCCTCTGACCGTATGAACTGCCTCCAAGATGCGACTTACGCTTTCTTCATCGATTCGCCCGCCGTTACCTTCGAGGGCGAGCAAGTCCGTCTCCATGCGAGCGAGGAGATTGCGGCTGTCTGCCAGAAACTCTCCCGCCAGCTCACTGTCAAGATCGATCATCGTGCTGCCGTCCTTTGGAATCAGTCATCCTCATGCAATCACACCCATCCGGCCTGTTCCAGCGTACTCTTGAACCGCTCAAATTCCTCGACTGCCCCCGGCAGAAGCTCGCCGCAATGATCCAACTGCGCGCCCTTGCTGGACTCTTCCATCACAAGTGCGATGGCACGCAGATCCTCCGCTGCAACCGTGGCCGCTGCTCCTTTTCAGAGCATGCGGCTGCATTTTGAAACCTGGGGCATCCGCCTCATCCAGCCGCTGGCGCAAATTGTTCAACTGGGACGGGACATCGTTGAGAAAGCCTTTGAGGATGGTAGCAGCAAGCTTGCGGTCTCCCATCAGCCGCCGCAGAAGTGCATTCCCGTCGAAGACCTTCTCGATTTGCTCCTGGGCCCCTTGGCTTGGTCCAAGGTGGGGCGCCGGCAGCCACTTGGCAAGCACCGCCGCCAGCAGGGACAGGTCCACGGGTTTCGCCAAATAGTCGTTCATCCCTTCCTTGAGGCATTTATCCCGATCCCCGGACATCGCGTCGGCCGTGAGGGCGGTAACCGGAATGCCCAAATGAGTAGAGCGGATGCGGCGCGTCGCTTCATATCCGTCCATTGCCGGCATCTCGCAATCCATCAATACCAGGTCGTAACCTCCATGCTCTAGCAGGCTGATGAATTAGTTATTCGGCGAAGCTTTTTGCCTCTCGCCAACGGTCTTGTCATGAGCATTTACGTGGAGATTGTGTGCCTGAATTGGCGACTTTCCGTCGTCCAGACACACTTCTCCCCGAACTTACGCGGAGAGAACCACCGTAAGGTTCCGCATCCGCACCAGATTGTAGGCGGCGGCCGCGAAGGTGAATACCCAACCAACTTTGAAGACGCCGCGATGTCGGGTCTTGCGCAGCATTCCTACCGTCTTTAACCACCCAAATACTTCTTCGATCCGTTTTCGCTTGCGCTGGCTCACCTGGTATCCAGCGTGCCGTGTCGTGCGCCCGTCAATGGCACTGCCGCCTTGCCGATTGATATTCTGCGACACGTGCGGCGTCACGTTCCGGCCACGCATCTCTTGCACGAAGCCTCGCGTGTCATAGCCTTTGTCGGCTCCCACCGTCACGCGCTGGTCGCCCTCGATCCGCCCCGCCATTTCCAGCGCTGCGTCGCGCTCGGCCTTTCCGCTGCACAGCACCAGTTCGGTATCCACCACCAGTCCGTTGCGGTTCTCGATCAGCACGTTGCCGCAGTAGGCCAGCTTCGACTCGTGACCGCCGCTTTTTCTTGCCAGCCTGGCTTCCGGGTCGGTCGTCGATTGATGCGTGTCGTTGCGGCGCTCCTCGCCATGAAAATCAATAGTCGGATTACCCGGGTCCTCCGGTGGTAGCGTGGGGCCTTGATCTTTGCGTTGAAAACTCTTCTGACTCGCCCAGGCTTCTATCAGCGTGCCGTCCACGCTGAAATGCTCATCCGACAACAGGTCGTTGGCACGCGCCTGTTTCAATACCTGCGCGAAGAACTTCTCGGCGATGTCACCATTCAGCAGCCGGTCGCGATTCTTGCTGAACACGCTGGGCACCCACACTGGCTCGTCCATGTTCAGACCCACGAACCAGCGGAACAGCAGATTGTATTCCAGTTGTTCCATGAGCATCCGCTCGCTGCGAATCGTATACAACACTTGCAGTAGCAGTGCGCGCAAGAGCTTTTCCGGCGCGATCGAGGGACGACCCCAATCGATGTATAGTTGCCCGAACGATCGGGACAGTCCTTTCAAGACCGCATCCACCATGCTTCGGATCGGCCGCAAGGGATGATTCGCGGGAATACGCTCCTCCGGCGACACGTAACTGAACATCGCGCTTTGCTGGGTGTCTTTTCCTCGCATAGGCTAAAACATAATGACGTTGTTTTGTCTTCCTTGGTCACACCCCATCCCAATTACTTTTTCACCATCCTGCTAGAGCCTGGACAGCTTCGGCGCCGTTGTTGGCGGCGTCGGCCTGGTATCCGAGCTTACGCAGCTGCGCGAGAGCTACTTCGCGGTTGGTGGCATTGTCTTCCGCCACCAGGATTTTTCCAGTAGGCTTTGTAGGAGTGCTCGCGAGCATGGCGCCAGCGTGCCGACTAGCGCGCTCAATCGGCGGTTGAAGACGGCCCTCCGGCGCCAGTTCCAGGACTGCGCTGAGCCAAAACGTCGAACCAATGCCGTCCCCGCTGTCGACACCGATCTTCCCCCCCATCACTTCCACCAACTGTTTGCAGATGGCCAGGCCGAGCCCCGTGCCGCCGTATTTGCGCGTGGTAGAGGCATCGGCCTGCGTGAATGGCGAGAATAGCTGCGCAGCCTGGTCCGGGCGATAAATGCTGGATTTACACACTAGATTCTTCCCTCCAGGTCGGTGATGAGGATGCCATCGGCAGCCTGCTCCACGGCCGCAACCAGTCCGGCACGCTCGATCATGCCGCTATCCAGACTCACAATTCACCTCGCTGAGGTTAGTGCCTCATTTCCGCTTATCGACCCGCAGGCACAGTTTTCTTGATCGCCGAAAACATTCCAAGAAGTCTAGCCGCGACTGCCGATAAGGTTTTAGCGATGCAAACGCGCACTTTGCTCCCGCCGTGAAGCATGCCTTGCGCCACGATTGAACCGAATCAGTTTAGGAGGCCAGTGATTAAACAAACCGAAGCACCCCCCAACGGCGCGCCCAGCGTGCCAAACCGTCTCGCAATGAACCGTCTTGGACCACAAAAGGGTTCGCCATCCCATCCGCCGCCCACAAAGAAGACTGCCGAGGCGCATGTGCTCGGTGACGATCTGACCCAGAACCGCCTTACCGCCAAGAAATTAGCCGAAGATAAGGCTCGTGCCAGGACCATGGCCCGCTCGCAGGCCGTGGCCGAAAAACTGTCCGCTGCAACCGACCAGGTATCGAGCGCCATTGCCCAAGCCAGCGGCGCGGTCGAGGAACTGGAAAAGACCATGCATACCATCGCCGCCGGCGCCGACCAGGCCTCCGCCGCGGCTGAGGAGTCCCGCACCGCGATTAACCAGATCGAGAAGGCGCTGGACTCCGCCAACGGCCGCGCGGAAGGATCCTTGCGCAGGGTAAACGAGATGCAAGCGCTCGCCAAGTCAACCACGGTCGACATCGAGACGCTCAGTAAAGGCGTGGGAGACGCTGCCGAAGCGAACCTGGAATCCGCGAAGATGATCAGTGAATTAGAACGCCAGTCTGAAGAGATCGGTAAAATCGTGCATGCCGTGACGCGAATCGCCGACCAGACCAACCTGCTGGCGCTAAACGCCGCCATCGAAGCGGCCCGGGCCGGGGAACATGGCAAGGGCTTCGCCGTGGTGGCCGACGAAGTGCGCAATCTGGCAGAGATCAGCGAGAAGAGCGCGCGCGGCATCCAGGAAGTTGTCAACGAGATTCAGGGCCAGGTGAAGGTGGTGGCGGCCGACACCGAAGCGGCCGGCAAGAAGGGCCGCGAGGAAGTAGAGAAGGCCAAGGTCATCACACAGGATCTGCTCAAGATCGCGACTGATTTCGAGGAGATCCAGACTAATTGCGCCGAGATCCAGAAGAACGCGTCTGAAGCATTGGGGAGCGCCAAGACGTATCTGAAGGGCGCCGAGGAAGTGGCTTCGGCCGCCGAAGAATCGATCTCGGCCTGCCAGGAAGCCCAGAAATCGACTCAGGAGCAGTCCAAAGCGTACTCGGAGATGAGCGACGCAGCCCGCTCACTGGCGGAAATGGCGGAGGCCCTGAAGACTTCCACCAACGCGCAGAAGTCCGCCGAGGAACTGGCGGCTACCGCCGAGGAACTATCCACCAACGCCGAAGAGCTGAAGGCCTCCTCGCAGCAGATTTCCACCGCCATCGAGCAAATCAACAAGGCATCTGTCGTCCAGGCCAAGGCAGCGGAAACTTCCAATACCCTAGGTGTTCAAATGCGGCATGCCGCTAAGGGGATGGGGGAGCGCGCGGAATTGAGCGTGGAGAAAGCCCTGGCCACGCAAAAACTCCTGGCCAGCGACAAGGTGAACGTGGATGCGTTGATTGTCAACGTCGGAAAAAGCGCGGATGCATCCGCCGAATCCGCCAAGAACATTCTGGAGTTGGAGGAACGGACGCGCCGGATCGACAAGATCGTGGATGCCATCGTGATGGTGACGGTCCAGACCAAGATGCTAGCGGTGAATGGCAACGTGGAAGCCGCGCGCGCCGGAGAATACGGCCGGGGATTCTCGGTGGTGGCCGGAGACATCCGGTCGCTCGCCAACGAGAGCAGCGAAAATGCCGACAAAATCAAAGACTTGGTGAAGAACGTGCAGACGCAGATCGCCAAGGTGGCAGGCGACATCGATCTGGCCGGGAACAAAGGGCGGGCCGAAGTGGAACGCGCCAAGATCTCGACCGCGAATCTGGAACGGATCGCCACAGGCACCGAAGTGATCGTGTCGGATATCCGGGAGATCGCGAGCGGAGCCGCCGAGTCCGGCGCCGCGCTCGAACAAGCTGGGAAAGCCAGCCAGCAGATCGCAGCCGCCGCCGAGGAAACGGCGCGCGCCTCCACCGAAGCAGCGGGAGCCTCCGAGCAGGCCTTGAAGGCGGCGCAGGAGATCGCCCAGGCCATCGAAGACATCGCCTCGCAGGCCGATGAACTGCAAAACGGGTAGCGGCCGGTTGCTCATCGAAGGAGACTCCACATGCCAGAAGAAACCCTACACACATCGGCCGGCTTGAAAGAAGAAAGCCAATTGGTCACGTTCCTGTTAAAGGATGAGGAGTTCGGCTTCGACATCATGTCGGTGCAGGAAATCATTCGCCTTCCCAAGATGGCAAAAGTCCCGCGCACGCCGGCCTACGTGGACGGCATCGCCAATTTGCGTGGCGTCGTGTTGCCGGTCATCGACATGCGGACTCGTTTCGGCATGGAGCGGGCCGAAGAGACCGACCGCACGCGGGTATTAGTGGTGGACATCGACGGCGTCAAAACCGGTTTGCGCGTGGATCGCGTCAAGCAGGTGACGCGCGTACTGCGCAGCGAAATTGAGCCGCCGCCGGCCGCCATCCGCGGAACTTCATCGGACTATCTCGAAGGGGTTGTAAAACTCGACAAAGGCCAGCGCATCGTGATGGCGCTGAACGCAGCCCATGTTTGCGAAATCGCGCCGGGCGCACAACTCGGGCACCGCCGCTGGCGCGGCTTCGGCGGTCGGAGACCGGAAGCGGAGAGTCGGCGAGCAAAGCGAGCGCCGACGCCGAAGTCCAGAAGATGGTCACCTTTCGCATCGGGAAGGAAGAATTCGCCTTTCACATGGAGCATGTCCGGGAGATCCTGCGGGTGCAGACTCCCAATCAGGTTCCCGACGTTCCCGATTACGTACTGGGGGTGTTGACGGTGCGCGGGCAGATTCTCCCGGTTATCGATCTCGGCGTCTGCTGCAGCAGCGGTCGCTGGCCGATGAATTTGCCGACAGTTGCCGCCCGCTGCGCGAAGAGTACGAGCGCTGGGTGGACGAGACCGAGAAGGTCTTCGCGAGCGGTTCGCATTCGAAAGTGGACGCTGCGGTTACGGAGCGCTTGCGTAAGTGGCTGGCCGAAACCAACAGTTCCAGCCAGCTGCTGATGGAGGCCCTGGCCAAGGCGCGAGGACTGAACGAAAAGGTCGATCAAGCAGCTTCAGGCCACGGCGAAACACGAGGAACGCGGCGATCGCGAGGCCGTGCACGCCTGCGGCGCGGAGGTGATCTCGGGAGGCCGCGAGGCAGTGGCCGCCTTGCGCCGGTTTGAGGAGCAGATCGCTCAGAATATCCAGGAAGATCAGCGCATCATCGTGGTGGATGCCGAGGGTTTTGTGCTGGGGCTGGTGGTGGATCACGTTCACGAAGTGCTGAACGTGCCGAAAAATCTGGTGGAACCGCCTCCGCGCATCACATCCAACGGCGGGATGGAACTGTCGGGCGTGGCCAAGCTGGACGACGGATCGCGGCTGATCATGTTGTTGGACGTGGCCAGCCTGATGAAGGACCAAAAGCTGCGGGAGATCAAAAGCTCCGCTCCCGACGCGATAGAAGACTGAGAACGCGGGCGACCTGCCCGAAACCAATGCAGGCGCTCAGGAACTGGGCGAACTGCAACTGGTCACCTTCATGCTCGGCGCCGAGGAATACGGTGTTCCGATTTCGCAAATCCAGGAAATCGACCGTCTGGGCAAGATCACCAAAGTGCCCAAGGCCGCCGCAGTTCATCGAAGGCATCACGAATCTGCGCGGGGAAGTGATTCCAGTGCTGGACACGCGTAGGCGCTTCGAACTGGAAGCCAAAACGTCCGACGACGACCGCACGCGCATCATCATCGTGGATATCGGCGGCGTGAAAACGGGCTTGGTAGTGGATTCCGTGCGTGAGGTCTTGAATCTGGCGAGAAAGGACATCGCCCCGCCGCCGGAGGCGATCGGATCGGGAATCGATCAACATTTCATTTCCGGGCATCGGCAAGGTGGATGCGGGCAAGCGCATGATCGTGCTGCTGGATGTGGAGAGGATTCTCTCCCGGCAGGAGCAGGCGCATCTGGCGGAAATTGCTTCGTAAATAGAAAGCCAAATGCGGGGCCGCTCCACTGGGCCCCGGCAACCTGCAAAGCCATGAAAAGAATTCGCGTACTGGTGGCGGACGATTCCGCTTTAATGCGTCAGACTCTCAAACGAATCATCGGGGCGTCGGCCGAACTTGATTTGGTGGGGCTGGCGCGCGACGGCGAGGACGCCGTAACGAAGGCTCAGGAGCTGCGCCCCGATGTCATCGCGATGGACATCAACATGCCGAAGTTGGACGGGGTTACGGCCCTCCAGATGATCCTGCACGAGAAGATCTGTCCGGTTGTGATGGTTTCGTCGCTCACTCAGCAAGGCGCCATGACTACTTTCGAATGCCTGGAGTTGGGGGCCTTCGATTTTGTCGCCAAGCCGGATGGCACGGTCTCCTCCCACATGGGCGGGGTGGCGGATGAACTGATCTCGAAACTGAAAGCCGCGGCCCGCCGGGGCATCGTCGACCGGCTACGCGGTAATCGTAATCGCCGGCAATCGTACGGCCCGCCGGTCCGCGGCGTTTGAGAAGGTCGCTCGAAAGCGGGCCGTAGCCATTGGAATTTCCACTGGAGGGCCGGCGACCCTGCAAGAGGTGCTGCCGCAACATTCCAGCCGACGTGCCGGCCAGCATCTTCCTGGTGCAGCACATGCCACCGGCATTCATCGCTTCTTTTGCCAAGCGGCTGGACGACCACTGCGCGCTAAAAGTCGTGGAAGGGCGTTCGGGCATGCCGGTGGAACCGAGCGTCTGCTACGTGGCGCCCGGCGGGAATGCATTTGTGTTTGCACCGCAAGATGACTGGCGAAGTCGTGATTCGAACGCCCACCACGCCAGCCACGCTCTTCGTGCCTTCGGTTGGGCGTCATGATGGAGTCGGTTCTGAAAATCTACGGGAACGATACCATCGGCGTCCTGATGACCGGCATCGGGGACGACGGCGCTGACCAGATGGTCGCGATCAAGCAGGCCGGCGGGCATACCATCGCCGAAAGCGAGCAGACCGCCGTGGTATTATGGAATGCCCCGCGAAGCGATCGAACGAGGTGGCGCGTCGCGTGGTTGCGCCGAGCTATGAGGTGGCGGGAGAGATCCTGAACGCGGTCGGGAGAAGCCAGCCATGAGCAGCCTCGCGGAGTATATCGAGCAGCTGCATGGCGCCGACGAAGCAGAGCGCATTTACGCGGCCGAAGATATCGGCTATTTGAATACTGCCGGAGGGCGTGCCCGCACTGCTGGAGCGGTTGGACCAGGAGACCTTCGCGCGCGGTTCGCGAAGCCATATTTCAAGCCTTGATGCGGATCGAGGCCGACGCGGCGATCGAGGGCTCCATCGGGCTGCTCGGAAGCGACGATCCACAGATTCGCAATCAGGCCGTGGAGGTGTTGCGGCCAAAGGGACGCGATCCATCCCTTTCCTTGGCAACCTGATGCGGGATGGCGACAAGGACCAGAGGAAGCTTGTTCTGGACGTCTTGAGCGGTGTTTCAGCCAGTAGCGTGGAAGCAATTTACGAGGCTGCGCTCTCTGATACCGACCCGAACGTAGTCATCACGGCGGTGGACAACCTGGGCAGAGCCAGAGCGACGCAGTTCGCAGGCCAGATCGAGGAACTGCTGCTGGCCGCGTCGCACCCCATGCTGGTGGGGGCGTGCCTCGAAGCCCTGGGCGGAATTGGCGATGAGCACTCGTTAGTGGCCATACGCCAGCGCTTCCCGGAACTCGCCGCGCATGCCGGATTTCTTTCTGGTGTCCTGCCTAAAGGCCATTGGCGGCGCTAGGAACCGCCGGGGAATTCGCCGAGGTGGCGGGCCTGCTCGCGGTGCGCGGACCTCACCTCGCCCCGCGATTCTGGGCGCCCTGATCGGAATTCATCAACGCTACCCCAACGCCGCCGAGGAGCACCTACAGCCAGGATTGCAGGTGCTCTTAGAGAGGATGACGGACAAGGGAGACCCGCTTTGCCGCTACCAGGCCGTACGGGCTCTAGGCATTCTGGTCTCGAGCGACGTTCACCCGTTCCTGGTCGCCTGCCTGTCTAATCCCGAGCGATTGGTGCGTCTGGGCGCGGTGGAGTCGCTTCGGGAGGCGGGGCTTCGGGGGGCAGGACAGCCGGGCTGGCAGGAACTCCTTGCTGGATGCGCAAAAACGGAAACTGACGAGGAGGTTTTGCAGGCCTTGCACTGCTAACCAGGCCATGCCAGACCTCTCCGTCGAACAATTTCACAGTCTGAGCCAGCTGATCTATCAGAAACTGGGCTTGCATTTCGACGACAGGAAGATCTATTTCCTGAAAACGCGGGTCGCTAAGCGCATGGCGGCGTTAGGCCTGGCCGACTGCCGGGACTACATGTTCATGATCGGGTATGCGGACCCACTGGGACTGGAGATGCAAGCGCTGGCGAATCTGGTCACCACCAACGAAACGTACATGTTCCGCGAGTACGACCAGTTGCAGGCCTTCGCCAATCACTGTTTGCCGGAAGTGCTGTCGGCCAAGCAGGCGCGCGGAGAAAGGAGCTTGCGGATCTGGTGCGCGGGTTGCTCCTCGGGTGAAGAAGCCTACACGCTGGCGATGATCGTTCAGGAAGTTTTCCCGCAGGCTCAGTCGTGGGATTGCGAGATCGTCGCGACCGATATTGACGAGAACATGCTCGCCAGGCGTCGCGGCGGCGCGTTATGGACAGCGGTCCGTCAACGACGTTCCGGAGGAATACCTGGAAAAGTATCTGATCGAGGATGGTGACGAGTACGTAGTGCGGCGGCAGAACCGCCAGCCTGGTCCGGACCGTTCATCTGAACTTGAATGACCGGATGGCGATGCGCGCCATGCGGGGCTTTGATTTCATTTTCTGCCGCAACGTCCTGATCTATTTCGACGATCTGTCGCGAAAGGCGGTTGTGGATCACTTTTACAATGCCCTGAATCCGGCAGGCTACATCTTCCTGGGGCATTCGGAATCGATCGGACGCGTGACGACGGCTTTTAAGCTGAAGCGATTCGAAACCCACCTGGTCTATGTGAAGGAATAGCGCTGTGGAAACGAAGAAAACAGTACTTATCGTCGATGACTCGGAATTCGTCAGGAGCTATCACTCCTACATATTGGAACAGGCCCACTTTCACGTGATTACCGCGGTGGATGGCAGCGACGGACTGGAAAAGCTGTACACCAACGCCTGCGATCTGGTTCTCACCGACATCAACATGACGAACATGGATGGCTATGAGTTCATCCGGCGGGTACGCGCCGACGGAAAGTACAGCTCGCTCCCGATCATCATCGTGTCGACGGAGAGCGAAGGCAAGGACAAGACGAAAGGATTTGAGGCGGGGGCGAATCTGTACATGGTCAAGCCCAGCTCGCCGGAAATGATGGTCGAGAACATTCGCATGATTCTGATCGCCAATTGAAGAGCCGGGAGAGGAGGAGAGGCGTGCCATTTTCCATCGATAACCAGCAGGGCAGACAAATTCTCAAACTGTCGAAGGCGCGGTCACGGTCCGGCACGCCCAGGATCTCGGCGGCCATGCTCGGGAAGGACTGGAAGACGGCATGCCCGCTCGGAGTAGATACCGGAGGGCTGGAGGACATCGACACCTGTATCCTCCAGCTACTGTGTTCGCTGCGCAAGAGCAGTCCCGGCGCTTGCCTTCGATGAACCGTCGGAAGTTTTCTTGGGCGCGGTGGACCGCTGCGGCCTGCGGCGCGAGTTGCTCGGCGCGCGTGAGGGTTTGTGAAAACCGTCATGGCGGTGGACGATTCGGCCAGCCTGCGTCAGATGGTGAGCGTCGTGCTGCGGGGCGGCGGTTATGACGGTGATCGAAGCCGTGGACGGAGTGGACGCTCTGTCCAAACTGAAGGGCCAGGAACTGCACCTCTTCCTAACCGACGTCAATATGCCTAAGATGGACGGTCTCGAATTGACTCGCCAGCTGCGAGCGCATGCCGCAATACAAGTTCGTCCCAATCGTTCTGCTGACCACTGAATCGCGTCCGGAAAAGAAACAGCAAGGCAAGGCGGCGGGCGCGACGGCCTGGATCGTAAAGCCGTTCGATCCGGACCAGCTTCTGGCGGTAGTGAAGAAGGTTATGCGGTGACGCCGAGCGAGTTGAAACGGGCGGAGAACGATGTCAATGGACGTGATGCAGCAGATGCGGGGCGCGTTCCGGGCTGAGGCTCTGGATCTGCTGATCGAGCTCGACTCCGCCCTCCTGGCGCTCGAAGGCGGAACCCACCGACCGGCCGCTGGTGAACCGGGTGTTCCGGGCCATTCACACCATTAAGGGCTCGGGGGCAACGGCAGGATTCGCGCACCTGGCGAAGTTCGCGCACAAGATGGAAGAGGCCTTCGACCTGGCGCGGGAAGGACGAACTGGCCGTAACGCCGGAGTTGATCGACTGCGGACTCAAGGCCTGCGACGTGCTCCGGCTGATCATTGAAGAGCACGCAGAAGGAGCGGCCGTTCCGGGAGAGGTGGAAGTAACTGCCGCGTTCGCGCGACTGCTGCCGGCTCCTGAAGATCCCCACCCGGTCCAAAGATCGCAAACGAAGCCGAAAATCGCGGTTCGCGCGACATTTGAGATCATTTTCAAGCCGAACCGCGAGATGTTTTATTCCGGCGCGGACCCGGTTACACTGCTCGACGACTTGCGCGAGCTAGGACAGGCACATATCACGGCTCACGCCGACCAGGTGCCGCTGCTGGCATCCATCGATGCCGAGCACTGCTTTCTGTGGTGGGAAATCCTGCTGGTCACCACTCGCGATCGAGCGGCCATCCAGGAGGTATTCGTTTTCGTCGAGGACGAATGCGAGGTGCATATCCGGCTGCGGGAAGACCAGGCCGCGACTGTGGCCCTGCTTGGTTCGGTCCCGGCGGAGGCGTTCGAATTGTTCGTGGTGGAGTGCGAAGACCACTTGGAAGGAATTGAACGGGACGCGCTGGCGCTCGAACAAGATCCCGCGTCGAGGACAGCGCTTGGACTCTCTTTTTCGTGGCGTCCACAGCATCAAGGGCAATGCGGGTCTGCTGTTGGGACACGCGCCTGAGCGCTGCCCTCACAGCCCAGCATCCCCTGCAGAGTTGCTCCGAGTGGCCCACGGACTGGAGTCGCTTCTCGATCCGTTCCGGGGAGCGACCGCCGGATCGGTGCCGAAGGCGACCATCCAAACCGCGCTGGAGACATCGCGATCGAGTGCGCAGCCTGTTGGGCAGGCTTACGCACAACTGGCCGGGCGGACCGGTGTCCCGGAACTGCTCGAGCGGCCGGGGGTCCGTCCATGGCGCGCGAGATGCCGCAGCCAGGGTCAGCGGAAGCCGCGTTCCTCAATACGACCTCGCAATGCGTCGAGATGATCGCGGGCTGTTTCCGAGCGCATGGGAAGTGGAGGTGAGCTCCGCCGAACCAGCCGTTCTTCAGACCTATCTGCGCGGTCTCAAGACCTGGTCGGCGGCGGCGCAGTATCAGAACTGCCCGGAATTGGAAGAGCCGTTGGCGCAACAACTGCGAATTCTAGATGCCGCGTTGAGAACCGGCGCAACGTTGGGCGGATGAAGATCGCGCAGCCTTAGGCAGCGCTTTTCTTGAGGCTCGCGCCGTTCTGGACCACGTGTTGCCGGGCGAACCGGGCCAGCTTGCGAAGCCCGCCGGCGCCATCCAAGTTCCGGCTAAAGCTGCGAGCGGACCGGCCGGACGCTTCCGCCTCGCCTTCGACGATTCGAATCGATCAGGAACAAGTTGGATCGGTTGATGAGGGTGGTCGGCGAGCTGCTGGTGGCCCGCGGGTGCATTTCCTCTGCTTATCCAGAAACTGAATGACGGCGCCGATGGCGCCGTAGTGGTGAAGGATTTGAAGGAGGCAGGGTCGAATATCTCCCGCATTGCCGACGAACTCCAGACCAGCGTCATGTCGATTCGGATGCTGCCGGTGAAGACCGTCTTCCAGAAATTCCCGCGTCTGGTGCGAGACCTGGCACGGTCACTGGAAAAGGAAGTTCGGCTGGTCATCGAAGGAGAGGGAATCGAGCTCGACAAGACCATCCTCGAACAGATCGGCGATCCGCTGGTTCACGTGATCCGCAATGCCGTCGACCATGGCATTGAATTGCCCGAGGAACGCCGGGCCAAGGGAAAGGACACGACCGGCAACCTGACCCTGCGAGCGCTTTACGAAGCGGGCGGAGTAGCCATTGAGGTGACCGACGACGGGCGTGGTCTGGACGCCGCCACGCTCAAACGGAAGGCTGTCGAAAAGGGCTTGATTACGTCGGAAGCCGCCGCCGGCATGAACGACGAGGCGGCGTATCAGCTGGTATTCCTCCCCGGGTTGACGACCGCGGCCAAGGTCACCAGCGTTTCCGGACGCGGAGTGGGAATGGATGTGGTGCGCAGTAACGTTCGCAATCTGCAGGGCACGGTCGACATTCGATCAAAGCCTGACCGGGGCACTACTTTCCTGATCAGACTCCCGGCCAGTCTGATGATCTCCAAGGGCATCTTGCTGGAAGCCGGAACCGGAGAATATATCTTGCCGCTGAGTAACATTCGCGACATGATCAAATTGCCGGCCGAGGAGGCGCACGAATATCGCGGAGGCACCCTCGCGCAGGTCCGGGGAACAACCTACTCTCTGTTCAGGCTGGCGGAGATGATGGGAATGGCTTCTTCACGCTCCCAGGTGCTTTCGGTGGCGATCGTGGAAGCCGGCACCTTGCGGTATGGTCTTGTGGTAGACAAATTCCTCAGTGAAGTAGAGGTGCTGGTGAAGCCCTTGACGGGTGGTCTGGAGGAATGCAAGGAGTTTCAGGGTGCCGCCATCATGGGGGACGGACGAGTCGTTCTGGTCCTCAATGCGCTGGAATGCCACACTTTGGAACAAACCCATGCAGCTCATTGATCAACCCACGCATCGAATCCCGCGCATGCGGCCAGAACTTTTCACCTGGTTGCAGGCAGTGCGGAACGCCGGCGGAACATGGCTCCAAGCCGGTACGCGCGGCCTCCGGAAAGGCGCGGAGAGTGCTTCTGAGTCCAGGGTCCGAGTCGAAAATCTGGCGCAGGTGATCGCGGATCTTGAACTTCTGAATCAAAACACCGAGCAGGACTTCTTGAGAATCGGAGGAAAGTTAGCGGAGTTCATCGAGGCGGTCAACCTGATCTCGTCCCAGCTAGCGGCGTTGGCCGACTTAAACTCCGGCGAGCAAGCGGTGCGTGCCTCCCAAGCGCTCACGCGCTCTCTGGAGCATGCTACAGAGATGAAGGGCCGGTCCGCCGAAAACAACGGCGTCCTAGATCGGATGCGCAAAGAGGCCGGACGGCTGAAGCAGGTTCTGTGGGGGTTCCACGGAACGGTCACTATCTTTCAAACTCTTGGAGTACTCACGCGAATTGAGACTGCACGGCTGGGCAGGGTCGGTGCCGACTTCGGCAGTCTCGCCGATGCCGTGAATGTGCTGGCCAGCCACGTGCAAGCCAAAGTCCAAAGCGGTCTGGATACGGCAGACGTTCTGCTTCCGTCCATCGAAAGCGCGCTACAAAATATTTCCGGCATCGAAGAAGCTCAGGCGAACTCCTTGCCAGGCGTTATTTCGGGGGTATTGGCAAGCTTATCCACTTTTCACTCGTTCTGTGACTCACAAGAAAAGATGCACGCCGCATCTATTTGCTTGGCGGCTCAGTATAGCGCCATTCTGCAAGCATTCAAGAAAGTCATCGTATCCATTCAGTTCCATGATCTGACGCGCCAACAGGTTGAGCACGTCATCGAGGTATTGCGACGCCTGTGTTCCGGATCGGAGCGAGAAAAAGGAGCCGCCACAGTTTTGGCGATTCAATCTTCACAACTTGCCGACGCGGGCGAGAAATTCGCCGCCTCGGTAGTGTCGGTTGAACGCAACTTGGCCGACATCGCCGAACTGGTGCTGAAAATGGCCGACGAGAGCCGCACGTCGTCTGGCCACTCCGAGGAGGAGAAGAACTCATTCTTCAGTGAGCTGGAAGGAGGATGCACGCTGCTGGTAGAGCGCCTTGCCCATTGTGCCGCCACCGAAGCCGCCACTCGAACCACCAGCAGCCGTTTAGGAGAGGAAATCCGCGGGATGCGCGACTCCGTTGAGGAGATCCTCGCAATGGAAATTCAAATGCAACGGATGGCCCTGAATGCCGGCATCCGGGCCGCCCACATCGGCCCGTCGGGAGACGCCCTGGGTATTCTCGCCGGGTCCATGCAGCAACAAGCGTTCGAGTCCCGAGAACGTTCGATAGCCCTTAGCGAAGCGCTCGGTTCCATGGGCCAGGCGGCGGCCCACTTGGCCGGGCACCCCGCCAGCGATAGCGGTGGCGAGGAAGGCTATTTGGAAGGGGTCCGTACAGCAGTTGCCGAGTTGCATGCGTCGAGCAAACGCACTTCCGTCCAACTCGCTCAGATCAGCGTTCTCGGCTCCCGCCTTCGCGAGGATCTTTCCGCAACGTGTGAAAACTTTACCGTTGGGGCTGTTTTCGCGGAAGCTGTGAGTCGTGCGCGAGGAAGGCTCTTGAAGATTGGAGAGAGGTGTCCTTCCGTTTTGCCGCACGCGGACGGCGAGACATCGGACCCAGGCTTGACTGACTTCTCGCAGCATTACACCATGCAATCGGAGCATGATGTGCATCAGAGCGCCACTAAGGCGGCAATCGTGGCGGCCACAACCGTTCCGGTCGAACAGTCCGCATCCACGCCCAATAACGCCGAGGAGGTCGGGGAAAATATAGAGTTTTTTTAGGGTGGTGCCATCGCCGATCAGGGCGACCCAAGAGCGCCGCAGCTTTTTCGGATTCCTTTATCGCCTCCGCCCTGATGGACTCAATCGTCAGCGGTTCCTGATCGGCCTGCCTGTATCTACAACAAAATTGTCCTCCGCCCTGCGCTCACGGGAGAGATTGGGCCGGGCCCGGTTGTCGCCAATTCCACGTCGTGAACGATAGAAGTAGGTTCTATCGTCGGCAAGAAAGTCGACCTTGTCGTTTCAACGACCGCGCTTCTGCATTACTGCGTAGAACGGGTCCACTTCCAGTTACGAACGTCCGGCATGTTCCTCGCCATGATGCTCGATCAGTTTGTTCCTGTCGACCATTCAGCACAGTCTGGCCCAGCGTTCGCCAAACCGCTGTTGTGCGTTACTCAAATGAGCCGAGGCTCCATCCAGCGCGAATTCGCTCCCGAACGGTGAATCATAGGATTGACCTGCGGTCCCTGCGGCCGAGCCCGTCAGTCAAGGTTTATTATCGCTCGAGGCAGCCTGGATACAGCGCTCGAATCGCCACATAGATTCTTTCAATTTGTCGGCATCCATGGCTTTAGCGGCCGTTTCAATGGCCATGCCGATCTTGCTGATGTTCGAAAATCCGTAGCCTGTGCCGGTCCCTTTGCAGTCATGTCCGATGTTTTGAATCGTGCTGAAGTCCTTGGCGGCCAGGGCATCCCGCATATTTGCCAGGTCAAGCCAACGGTTGGCCAGGTAGGCCGGGCGAAGGGCGGCTATGGGGTCCAAGGAGATCGCCACGCCGGCCTGCATTGGTGATTTAGCGAACTTGGCGATGACTGCCACCAAATCATTTCGTTCCACCGGCTTGGTAAGGTGCCCATCGCAACCGGCTTCCAGGCTTTGCACACTCGCTTCGCTGAGCGCATGAGCGGTCAGAGCTACGATCGGGACTGGTGGCAAATTATGGGCTTTCTCCCAGGTCCGAATCTGGCGAGTCGCCGTGTACCCATCCATGATTGGCATTTGGATGTCCATCAGCACAATATCGTAGACGCCTCGGCGCCGTTTCTCGACGGCCTCAAATCCATTGGCTGCAAAGTCCAGGACGAGCGAAAGGTTTTCGAGATAGGCACGCACTAGAATCATGTTTTCGGGGTTGTCTTCCACCAACAAAACTCGCGTTCCAGCCACCAGCGCCACCTGATTTTCAAAGGACGCGGGCCGTCTATTCCTTACGGCATCCCCGGTGGTGGATGGAAGCATCGCGGTAAATACAAATTTGGCACCCGGCGCCGACTTCTTCTCTGCCCAGATCCTGCCGGACATCAGTTCAACCAGGGTCTTGGCTATCGACAAGCCCAGGCCCGTCCCCTCCTGAGGCCGGGTCATGGATACATCCGCTTGCTGGAACGCTTCGAAAATTATGTCGGCCTGGTCCGGCGGGACTCCGCACCCGGTATCGGTCACTTCAAAGCGCAGCCCATTCTCGCCTTCCTCCGCGCGTTCTGAGCGGACCTTCACTTCAATCCTTCCGCGCTCTGTAAACTTGATCGAATTGCCGACCAGGTTCAGCAACACCTGCTGCAGGCGTTCCGCGTCGCCCATCCAATACCGCCAGACGTCAGGATCGATGGATGCTTCCATCCGCAGGCCCTTCCGCTCCACGGCCGAGGATATAGTGGCTGTGCACTCGCCTATGAGATCGTGGAGATCGAACGGCGCCGCCTCCAGCGTCACCTTTCCGGCCTCCACCTTGGACAAATCCAGGATACCGTTGATCAATCGCAATAGCCTTCGGACGTTGCGGTACGAGATTTGAACATGCTGGCGTTGCTGGTCGTTGAGAGCGCTTTCCAGCAGGAGCGAATTCATGCCCATGATCAGATTCATGGGAGTTCGGATCTCGTGGCTCATGCTGGCCAGAAAACGGCTCTTTGCCTTATTCGCTTCCTCGGCCGATTGCATAGCTTTGACCGAGATTTCCTGCGCTAGTTTGAGCTCCGTGATGTCGATGTGCTCAATCAGAATTCGAGGGAGACCACTTGTCAGGAATCGCGTGACTTTGCCTATGAACCATCGCAATTCGTCTACAGAGTGGCAAGCATACTCCTGGGTGTATTGTTGGCGTTCGGCATTCAACACAGACCGGATACCTGAGGCGAACTCGGGGCCCTCGGCGGTCTCGATACCGGCCCGCTCGCATACAGTCAAATAGTTTGCTCCCTCGCTTACGTCGCCCGCACCGTTATGTTCCCCGTTGTCAATCGTACGGTTGGCCTTCGCAAAAGCTCTCCAGGCATGATTCACTGCGAGGATCGTCCCTGTCTCATCCAAGACGCAGACATGGGAGGAAAGTGTGTCGATCGTGGCTTGGGCAAACTCCTGGGAATCGCGTATGGTCTGTTCGGCGTGCTTGCGGTCGGTGACGTCCGTACTGATGCCGCCGTGTCCCAGGTACTCGCCATTCCCTGCTAGTCGCGGCACCGCGTGGGAGGCGAACCACCTCCATTCGCCGTCGGCACATCGCACGCGGGCTTCCGCGCGGAAAGCGATACGCTCTTTTACCGCCCGGCGAAAGGTCTTGAAGTAGGCTGGAGCATCCTCGGGGTGAAACAGTGACTCCCTTTGGAATTCCCCAATACTTTCTGTCGTGATTCCGAATAGTTCCCGGTATGCGCTGTTGATGAACTGAATCGCGCCTTCTGCGTCGGTCACCCACATCGCCGTGGGGCAACTATTGGCCATGATGCGAAAGCGCGCCTCACTCTCGCGCAATGCCTCCTCCAGTTCCTTGGGTTTCGTTATGTCACGGAGAATGACCGAAATCGCCGCCTCCTCTCCAGCGGGGGCGCTCATGAAACATGCCGTAACCGCTAAGTAAATCCGCTGCCCATCCTTACGCAGACCGTAACACTCATATGCTGAGGGCGCCGCGCCCTCGAATATCGCTTCAGCAAAACGATCCAAGCGGGGCTGTTCTTCGGGCGTAACCAGCATGGAAAAGTGTTCTCCGATCACTTCGCGGGCAGCGAAGCCAAAAACCACTTCCGCGCCGTGGTTCCAAGTGAGGATAATACCGGCTCGGCTGAAGGCGCTGATGGCGTCCCCTGAACCCTCCACAATGGCGGCCAGGAACCGTTGCGCCTGCCGGGCCTTTCGTTGCTCGGTGACGTCGCGCTTGATGGCGATATAACTGATGGTCTCGCCATTCGCATTACGCACGGGACTAATCCGCATCTCTTCCCAATACAAGGTTGCATCTTTGCGGCGGTTAATCACCTCGCCGTGCCAGACCTCCCCGCGCGTGATAGTGGCCCACAGCTGTTGATAAAAGGAGCGAGGTTGGCGGCCCGATTTGAGGACGCGTGTGTGTCGCCCCATAGCCTCCTCGCTGGTGTATCCCGTCATCGCCGTGAACGCCGGATTCACATATTGGATTTTTCCCTCAAGGTCAGTGATGACAACGCCATCCGCCGTCTGCGCGACGGCCGCAGCCAGTCCCGCATGCTCCGGGTTGCTGTTTGGCAAGGTCTACTCTCCCGTGGCTCAACGTCTCCTTCACTTATCGACCCCTCCGGGGTGGTCTTGAACAGATGAAAGTCCGGCCGCCTACGCGGCCTGCCGCTGAAACTGGGCGGGATTCTGGCGGGGCGCCTGGTCTAGTTGGAGACCAACCAGTGGAAGGCCTCTCCGAGTACAGTCGTCTAAAGAGGCGGAATATTGTCGGCAACGCTGACCCTGCAACGCGGCGCTGATGCGAGCTGCACCTTGCGTCTTCGAGCTAATTATCTTGCTCAAGCGGCTGCGCTGCTTTTTTCCTCAACGATCGCCGGTTCGGGGCGGATTTCTCCTGGCGTTCCGCTCCGGCCGGCGCAGAAGGATAAGCCTTGTTACCCATCATCCCTTTCCACAGAATGCGATTGAACTCGGCGGGATTGACGAGATCCGCGTCCGTGAAATCCAGTCCTTTGGTAACGCGTGCCCAGTACTCGGCGTTGTGAGTCGGCTTGGGTACGACCATCCCGGCTGTCATGGAAGGCAGCGCCAGTTGCGTATTGTAGAGATACGCCGAGGGAGCAGCCGTAAAAGTCCACGGGGTCGGAGTAGGGTTGAAGATGTCGGCCATGGGCGCTGCAACGGCGTCGTTCAGGTTCATGGGCGGGAGGCCCAAGACCTCTTCCATGGTCCGTATCAGGTTGATGGTGTTGTACGACGTGGAGATCACCGCGTTGCGCTTTACGTAGGCACCCGCTACCAACGAAACGGTACGATGCGAATCGACGTGGTCGCCACCATCCTGCGCATCATCTTCCACGACGAAGATCAGAGTGTTGTTGGCATAGATGCTGCCCGCGATTTTCTGAATCAGTAAGCCGACCGCATAATCGTTATCCGCGACCATCAGTTCTGGAGTATTCACGCCATCGATCGCGCCCGCCGGAACGCCTCCGGCTCCCGCGACAAAGTTTCCTGTGTGATCGTGCATGAAGCGAACCAGGGTCAACGCGGGCAGTCCTCCGCTGGCGTAACTGGAGTTGAATTCCCGCTGCCACTCCCAGTAACGGTAGTAATCCGGGAGCGCATTGTCGAAACCACGAAAGTAGGGATCGGTGTAGGGGGCGAGCGCCGCATCCGAAGGGATGGCCTGGATCATGCCGGTGGCGAAGGGATTGCGGGCCAAGGGTAATTGGCTGGCGTGCGTGCTGTAGCGGGTGGTGTCAACGAAGAAACCATAGCTGCGCACCGTGAGACCTGCCCGCAGTGCGTTGTTCCACAAATAGCCCGTGTTGATCTCATTGTCCGGCCCATCGGGAGCAGCCACATCGGCTTGACCCGGTAACAGATCCGGGTCGCCCGGGGTCAAGGGATCGGCCCGCTGACGTCCGGAGACCGTCGGAATGGAAACGTTGACGTTACGATTCAAACCCTCGGACTCAATGCTCAAGCCGCGGTACGCATACACTATCGGCCATTCTTTTTGAATCATATCGGGAGCCTGCGCGGAAGTGCTCCAGAGCCAGCCGTCGACGCTGATCTCGGCGCTGTCAAAGAAGTGATCCAGCGTGACGAACTGTTGTGCAATCGAATGCTCATTGGGCGTGATCGCCTGCCCAAATTCAGTCAATGTCGAATCGCCATCCGGCTTCCCGCCGACGCTGGGCAAGTCACCCAGGATCTGATCGTACGTGCGGTTCTCCTTAAGGATGTAGATCACGTGCTGGATGCCCGCACGCACCTTGGCCATGGTCTCGGCATCGGCAAGGCTCTCAGTGAAGGTCAAACGGTCGTTCGCGATCACTTGTGCGGTCATGGTCTGGAGCTGCGTCGCACCAGGGAGTGGGAAGCTCTCTAGGCCTGCTTTCGTCAGTTGGGGATTATACTCGTTCGCCGCCATGCAATTTCTCGCTGGCGGACCCGGCCCATAGCCGCCATAGCACCAAGCGGTGTTCGGGCCGGTCGGCGACTTCCCGTTGATCACATACATATTCACCGAGTCATTGGCGCTGAAGGTCGCTGAGATCGGATACCAGTTGACGCTCACTGAGTTGGGGTACCAACCGGTGGGAATAAGACCAACCACCTGGTCGTTGCTGTTGGTTCCACCGAGCGCGATCACCGCGACGCAATTCAGATTGGCATTCGTCACATAAAGCTGAGTCTCATCCGGCGAGAGTGTCACGCTGTTGGGGTTCGCGCCTTTATAGTGATAAGCAGAAAGGGAAGTAGGCAGCGCGATTACCGCAATGCTCTCTAGCACGACATTCTTCGTGGTATCGATAACGTCAACGGTATCGGACTGATCCTCGGCGACATACAGGAGGGATTGGGCCTTGTTCAGGGTCATCTTGTTAGGCTGGCCTTTCACCTTGATCCTGGCTGTTACCGACGGCGCTCCGTTCAGACTGACGACGTCGATCTCGCGATCCCGAATGCTGGATACGTACGCTGTGGCGCCCGTTCCACTCCCCTTCACAACTACCCAATACGGATATTCGCCGCCCGGTACGCCGGACTGTGTGGCGTCGCTCTTGCCGGGGCGCAGGTCGAAGTCGGCGCCCGATGACCATGCGTTTCCTCCAGCGTAAATCCTATGGAACACGGTAATCGAGTCATTGCCGAAATTCGCGACCACCAGCGTATTGCCATCGCTCGAGATGCCCACGCCGGCGGCGCAAGGCGTCACCGAAACCTGTTCGTTAACCGCCTCTGGGCCACTGCTAACCGCGTTAAGACCAAGTCCCACTTTGTGGCCTAAGGCCAGCGGCGAATTCGCAGCTTCTCCCCACATTCCCGTACTGGCGCTCAGCGTAAAGATGTGGACGACGTCATCAGGACCTCCGCCGACGTAAAAAGACAGGCCGCTTGGATCGAAGACCATCCCGCCGTAGGCACTTCCCAGCACCAACGCTCCGGTGGGGAACTGATACGTAAGTCCGACCGGCAGTACTTGCTTTAGCGAGGGAGTGGCCGTCGAAACGTCGTAGATGAACACGTGCTCGGACGAATCCGCGGGATTCCATTGCGTGAGCGGCGCGCCTCCAGGAAATATCGGGTTTGTGAGCGCTTTGTTGTAGACGCGGTTGAACCCGCTAGTCAGCACTAGCAGCGTGTCGCCAAGCGGACTCACAACGCTCGAGACCGCGTGGTCGGCAGTCCAATCCGGCTGGTCAGGCAGAGCGGGATTCAACATCGCTATCGAGCTTGCCGGCGTAAGGTCCTGGCCCATGTTCGGCAGGGCTGGGGTAGTGGCCGACTGTGCACGGGCTAACGCGCTCCAGAGGACCATCAACGCGAAGGCCAGCCTGGGCGCTGAAAACGGTGAAAGCACACGAACTTCTCTTGTCATTTTTGAGCTCCTTTGGAACACGAGCGCTAAGCCGCTATAATTTTTGGCGCGGGCTTGTGGTGAGCGGCAAAGAACTTGGCGCTCGCGGATCGTGCGACTCCGGACGGAGCTAACACGATTTTACGCTCAATTCGATTCACAAGCGAGGGTTTTTCGCTCGCATCCGATCGCGTTTCTCTCTGGCTCCACGAATTTCGGGCGGCGGCAAATAAAAGTCGCTGTTGTCCGCGCCGCGGTTGGGCATGAACACCGGCGCAATCGCGGAGCCGCATCTGGTTCCCAAACCCTAACGATCGTCGTCTTTGGCCGGAGCGGACAGCCCCGGCGGATAAGGCTTGTTCCCCATCATGCCTTTCCAGAGAATGCGGTTGAACTCCACGGGATCGACCAGATCCGCGTCCGAGAAATCCATGAAGTGGACCACCCCCAGCCGTCTACGCTAACTTCGGCGCTCGCCAGGAAGTGATCTAACGTAACGAAATTGCGCGCCAAGTTATGCTCATTGGGCGTGATAGCCGCTCCGAATTCAGTCAGGGAAGGATCACCATCGGCGCCGTTGGTCAAATCACCCAGAATCTGATCGTAGGTCCGATTTTCCTTGAGGATGTAGATCACATGCTGGACGCCTTGGTGGACGGCGGCCATCACCGCCGCATCGCTGGCACTCTCGGTGTTGGTCAGCCCGTCGTTGGCGATTACCTGCGCGGTTAGCGTGACAAGCTGCGTTGACCCTGGTTGCGGAAAGCTGGCGAGACCGGCCTTGGTCAATTGTGGAATATACTCATTCGACGTCACGCAATTGTGCGCGGGCGGCCCAGGCCCGTTCGCTCCATAGCAGTAGTCGGCATTCGGACCCGTGGGCGACTTCCCATTCACCACGTACATTTTCACGGCGTCATTGGCGTTGTAGGTGACTGCATTGGGGTACCAGCTCAGGCTGACCGAGTTCGGATACCATCCGGTAGGAATCAGACCAACCACCTGGTCGTTGGTATTTGTGCCGCCAAGGGCAATCACCGCCACACAATTCAGATTGCCATCCGTCACGTAAAGCTGCGTCTCATCCGGCGAAAGCGTAACGCTATTCGGGTTCGCTCCTTTACGCTTCAACTTCGCCAGCGCGGGAGGCAGCCCGATTACCGCGATGCTTTCCACTACCACATTCTTGGTGGTGTCGATTACGTCCACGGTATCCGCTTGGTCGTCGGCGACACACAAGAACGACTGAGCCTTGTTCAGCGTCATTTTATTGGGCTGGCCTTTCACCGGGATGCGGGCCAGAACCGCGGGCTTTGTTCCCAGGATCACTACGTCGATTTCACGATCGCGAATGGTGGAAGCATACGCGGTGGCACTTAGCCCGGTACCCTTGATAGCCACCCAAAACGGATATTCGCCCCCCGGCAGGCCGGACTGTGCAGCGTTATTCTTACCGGGGCGCAGGTCGAGTTCTGTCCCCATTGACCAATTGGTGAAGCCTCGAAAGCCTCCATTGAAGACGGTAATCGAGTCGTTCCCGAAATTCGCCACCACCAGCGTACTGCCATCCGTGGATATGGCCAGCCCAGCGGCGCAAGGAAGCACGCTAATGCCCAGACCCAAGCCGCCGTGGCCAAGCGAGATCGGTGAACCAGTAGCTTCGCCCCAAAGTCCGGTGCTCGAGCTCAGAGTAAAGATGTGGATGTTGTCGCTCTCGCCCCCGGCCACATAAAAAGCTAGTCCGGATGGATCGAAGACGATCCCGATGTCGGTGGAATCGACAGGGGTGCACGCCGCAGACATCACTTGCCCAATCAGCGGGTTGTCAAACACGCGGTTGTATCCGCTGGTCAGAACGAGAAGAGTGTTGCCAAGCGGGCTGACCACGCTTGATACCGCATGGTCGGCCGTCCACGTTGGATTCTGCGTCAGACCGGGGTTCAGCGGCACGAGCGCGCCTAGCGGCGTAAGGTTTTGACCCATGTTGGGCAGCGACGGAGTAGTCTGCGCCCGCGCCCGTCCAACTGAGACGATCAGCGCGAAGCTTAGGCTAACCGCGGAAAGCAGCGCATACCCACGAATTTTCCTGGTCATTTTTTGAGTTCCTTTGGGAGCACGAAGTTCCAGCCGCGGTGGAAGGTAACGCGATTTTGAGGGAGCAGCCGAGGGCTTCGGCTTGCGAATCGTGCGACTCCAGAAGGAGCTAGGCTGATCTTACGCTCATTTGAGCGCTGCACGACAACTTTTTTTGAGTGCGGTTCAGTTCACCAGATCCGCGGAATGGGGGTCGATCAGTTTGTTCGCCATACGCACGAAGTTGCCGAGCTCGCAGTCGAATGTCGCATTGTCGATACTGCAATCGGGAATAGACACTGGAGCGATAGCCGGTGGTACATCCAGGGTCAGGACGGTTTGATTCCGCAACTGATCCAAAGTCTGGCCCATGTAAGAGGTTCTGACGATGTACTCGCCGGTGCTCTGCGATTGGCGCAGTTGGAAGACGATAGCTCCGCCCGGACTGCAGAAGTCCGGCTGATATTCCGGCAGAAGCCAGTCGATACGGAAGAGGCCGGCGAGTCCGCAGACATTGTCGTCCGAAGCGATCAAAACGACGATCTTAGTGGAGGGAGTTGCCAGCGTGCCCGTCATCGCATTCCCGGTGGCCGACTGGACCATGGTTCGAACGATGTGTGAGGCCACATTGGAACTCTCGACGCGAGCCAGATAGGGCGTACGGAACTCCAGGTCGAGGACCAGGGTCAAAATGCGCAAGGTCTGGCTGACACCGCCAACGTTTAACTGGCCCCACCCAGCCACCGGCAGCCCGTCAGCGTACTCCATAACGAAAGGTTCGACCACATTTTCAAGTGTAGACAGCCCTCCCAGGTTGACTGGCGCTCCGAGGGCAGTTCCCGGCATGACGACGATGGGGTTGGTGGCGAAGTCGGTGGCGTCCATCACGCCTGTCGGGGGCAAGGGCGGCGGCGTTTCGCTCAGTGGATAGCCCAGCAGGACCGAGCGCGAAAGGGCGATCTCGGGGGCATAGGCGGAGGCCAACGACTGTGGATTAGCCCCGAGACGTCCGTTCACTGAATCGATCGCCATCCGCGAATTGAGTTGCGCGACACCTGCGGCCGCCGGCTCGAATAGCGGGTCGGCTGTTGTTGGGCTGAGGTATTGAACGTTGACAGGGGCACCGGGGAGCATGCCCATCCAAAGGTGCTGCGCTGTGTCAATGGTCCGCTGGATCACGTTGGCATGGAAAAAGACAAAGTTAGCATCGGCGGTGTCGTTGCCGGTGAGCAGACCCTCTTGAGTGAGCCATTGGCGATAGTATCCGCCGAGGATGGTCTCGAGCTGCTCACCGTTGGGGGTAAGAATGCCCGCCGCCACGCCGAAATCCGGAAATTGTTGCGCGGAATATTGGTCGAGATAGGTGTTGGTTGAGGTAGCGGCTCGGACACTATGACGGCCGAAGATGATCACTTGTTTGAGCTGCGTATCGTCGGCGGGTTGAGCCGTTAAATAAGATGCGCAGGCGAGCGCGAAAGGGAGGAGGTGGAGGGATTGAATTTTCATGTTTGATCACTTAGTTCACGAAACGCAGACGAGCGTCAAAGGAAGGAGTCTGATTAGGCGCATTTCGGGACCTAATTCACCAGGTCGGCGGAGTGCGGGTCGATCAACTGGCTTGCAACCCGGACGAATTCCCCGAGAGGGCAGTCGAAGGTTGCGTTGTCGACACTGCAGCCGGGGACGAACACTGGAGCGCTGGCCGGCGGGGCAACGAGTGTCAGAGGGGTTTGATTGCGAAGCTGGTCCATAGTCTGAGCGACGTAAGAGGTGCGAACGATATACTCGCCCGTGCTCTGCGATTGGCGGAGTTCGAACATCAGGACGCCGCTCAGAGCAGAGACGTCGGGTTGGTAACTCGGCAAAAGCCAGTCCAGATGCAACAAGCCGGCGAGTCCGCTGATATTGGTGTTCGAAGCGATCAACACGATCACTTTGGTGGACGGAGTTGCCAGCGCGCCCGGCGACGCATTACCGGTGGCGGTCTGAACCAGGGAGCGCACGATGTGGGAGGCCACGTTGGAACTCTGCACTTGAGCCAGATAGGGCGTCCGGTATTCCAGATCGAGGAGAAGATCGTAAAGGCGGAAAATCTGGCTGACGCTGCCGGAGGTCAACTGGCCCCAACCAACCTCCGCCATCGGCAGTCCATCCGTGTACTCCATGACAAAAGGATCGATGGCATAGATGACCTGTTCCAAGCCTCCGAGGTTCACAGGCACACTGGTACTTCCGGCGGTCGCAGTGATTGGATTAGCAGTGAAATCGGTAACGTCGGTCACATTGGCCGGAGGCAGGGGCGCTGGAGTCTCGTTGAGCGGATAGCCCAGCAAAACCGAGCGTGTGAGAGCGAGCTCGGGCGCGTAGGCAGTGGCCAACGCCGGTGGGTTGCTGCCGAGACGTCCGTTCACCGCCGCGACTGCCATCGGGTAATCGAGCAGTGCGACACCGGCACCCACAGGATCGAACAGTGGGTCGCTGCCTGGCGACACGACATTCACGTTTGGCGGGCCGGCCGCCGGGAGCATGCCGGTCCAGAAGGCTTGGGCAGTATCGAGGATCAGGGGAGTATCGTTGGCCCGGAAGTAGACGATGTTAGCGTTGGTCCCGTCGTTGGTGGTGAGCAATCCTTCGTTGATCAGCCAGGCGCGGAAATAGGCGCCGAGGATGGTCTCATCTGTGGCTCCGTTGGGGGTGATCACGGCAATGGGGGGAGGAGGGCCCGGGGGGACGCCGGGGAACACTGGGTATAGTTGTGCGGAGTAAGCGTCGAGCGCACTGTTCGGCAAAACGGGGGTTCGCACAGCATGACGGCCGAAGATGATCACCTGCTTGGCCTGGGTGTCATCGACCAACTGAGCCGCAGTAGGCTGGGCGGCTAGAAAGGAAACGCAGACGAGCGTCAAAGGCAAGAGCCGGAAGGGATGAAGCTTCATGTCCGAAAAATGGAGTGCCAGCGGCTCCATTTTGCTCTCATGGAATTCAATCGCAATCGGACCAGCCGGAAGGGCGAGCGGCGGGGTCAGAGAGTTGGCGACAGATTCCATTCCTCGAGGAACTTGCTGCACCACTCCCTGAAACACAGAAGCCGTCTCCACAAGAAGCATCGCGGTCGCCGCGCTGGGGATATCGATTTCCTTAATTAGATCGGGTGTGAGGAAGCATGGGCATTTTTCACTTCACAAACGCTGGGTTCCTTGCCATAATTTTGCGGAGTTCGCTTGCGGAACGAACGGGTTTCCAGCGTGGTTTTCTGGGACCCTGGCGTGAGTAAGTCATATGAAATGACGCTCACATCCGGCTGTGCGCGAGCTCGTAGACCACGCCGTTTAGCTTGAATGGACGGTGACTTACCAGGACCGATCTCCCCCAACGCCGTAACTGGAGAACGATGGGTCAGGGCGTAGCTGGGTTTGACGCAAGATCGGACTCCCGGCTGCCCTTGGTCGGCGCGCTAGCGAGAAGAATCGTCGGCAATCCGGAACGTACGAACTTGGACGTGCGGTTGCTGTCGCTAATTCTCAGAAGGCTTTTCCACCTTATCGATGACCATGACGTCGACGGGCGCCTTGGTCGATTCCAGCTTCAATCCCAGCTGCTGCTGGAAGGCGGTGAACACATCCGGAGCGGCATCGGGATTGTCGGCTGCGGGAATTGGAGGGCCGCCCAGACGCGCCGCCTGCGCCGGATCGAGCGTGAAGGTCAATGTGAAATCGTACTTTTCGGAAAGGCCTGACTGATCCACCACAGGTTTATCCAAGAAGTTTTGCAATACGGCGGTCACTTGCGACATTGGCGAGTTCCTGAAGGTGAGCGTCGTTCCCGCTGCAGCCCTTCCGAAATAAAATCCGGGAAGGCCCTTCGGATCGTCCTGGCTCCTGATAATTTTCGCTCCAGCTTTGGTGATCTCGACCGCGTATGCCGACAGATCTCTCTTCTCGAAATGGAATTTGAGCTGGAAGCGATCGGCCAGCAGCTTCTGAATCATGATCTTCATCTGGTCGACGTTTGGCTGGCCCGGCGCATCGGGCTTTCCCGTCATGTCGTACTTGTCCGATTCCATCCAGGCCGGTCCGCCGGTAAGCTGCTTCGGATGGAGCCAGTAAGCCAGGTTGATCAGATCGTGCAGCGTCACGTTCGTTGTGATCACCTCGGCGCCCCTCAACGTAATTATCTGTTCCCGCCTGGCAGGATCGCTCGGTCTGATCGTGGCCACTTCGAATGTGGGATTCGCATTCGCCGCCATCCGTGCTGGCGGAGGTGGAGGATCCGGAATCGCCCAGGCGGTCTCGGGAGTGGCGCGTGCCAGGTTCAAGGCCTGCGGCGCGCCTAGGGTCAATGTCCCCGCGATCGAGTTTCCGTCCGCGCTCAGCTTTCCTTCATAGTTGCCGTTGAAGGCGGGGATTGTCATTTTCACAGTGGAACCGTCCCGTGTGATGGTGGTCGCGATAGGCGGCGATGGCCGGTCCACCGTGTAGAGCGTAGCCTTCAGCTTGTCATCTTCCAGCGCGATCTTAAACACGATGCGCATCTTTTGCGGGCCGGCCTGCAATGTGCCCTGCCAATTGCCGGTTATATTCTGGGCTTGCAACACGCTTACCAGAAATGTCGCGAGAACCATCATCAACAAAATCAGCTTTTTCATCGGCGACCTCCTGTTTCCGTCGCTAATCAATAAATATGATGTCACGGACGCACTGGCTCAACAACAGAGTCGCCACGCCCTCAACGTGGATGCGGGCCGGAAGTCTCGTTCGATGACGTGACCTACGTTCAGCTGGTGTTCTTGATCAGACCGTTCAAATGGACGTAGATGAGATTGAGCCCGGGTGTCGTCCCCCAGTGCCCCAAACAATCTGGCTTGATGTGCTCCAAGCGCAGGGGCTCTTTCAGAAGTGGGTTATCGAGTAGATAGATTTGGCCCACCGACAGGTAGATTGTGGCCCTCAGTAGGCATCCAGGAGCGCCAGTTCGGGCCCGATAAAGCGTCGTTCTGCGTGGATAGTTCGTCGGTGCTTTGATTGGCGATCACGATGGAGCCTCTCCGACACACCCTGCGGGGCCTATGTGGGAAGTCTCAACCCGATTACGACTCGCTGATGTGCCCTATATCACGCTTCCGGCCGTTCGGAAGATGTTACCGCCCCGCTACTCCGCCAGAATCTCACATGGGTCAACGTGCCAAATCTCGGACGTGTACTCGCGTATGGTACGGTCTGACGAAAACTTCCCGGCGCGGGCGACGTTCAGGATAGCCTTCCTGATCCATCCGTTACGATCGATGTAGGAGGCGTCCACCTGATCCTGTGTGTCGATGTACTGCCGAAAATCGGCCAGGAGCATATAACGGTCTTGGGACAAAAGTTCATGGGTCAGCGGCTCGAAGATTCCGGGTTCCAGCATGCTGAAAAAATTTCGCTCGATGAGCTCGATCGCCCGCCTGATATCTTCATCGGCATTGTAAATCTCGCGTGGCTGATAGCCGGCCCGGCGCCGCTCCACCTCTTGGGTGGTAAGTCCGAAAATGAAGATGTTGTCCCTGCCCACTTCCTCCATAATCTCGACATTGGCGCCGTCGAGGGTTCCGATCGTCAAGGCGCCGTTGAGTTGCAACTTCATGTTGCCCGTGCCTGAGGCTTCCGTGCCGGCGAGCGAAATCTGCTCACTGAGGTCGGCGGCTGGGATGATTTTCTCCGCCAACGATACGCGATAATTCGGCAAGAAAACGACCTTCAGCTTGTCGCCGATCTGAGGATCTCTGTTGATGACCTCCGCCACCTGGTGAATGAGCTTGATAATCAGCTTGGCCATCCCATAACCCGGCGCGGCTTTCGCGCTGATGATGAAGGTGCGGGGCACAATGTCCAGGTCCTGATCTCTCTTGATCCGCTGGTATCGGACAATGATGTAGAGCATCATCAGTAACTGGCGTTTGTATTCGTGCAGCCGCTTCACTTGTACGTCGAAGAGCGAATCGGGGGAAACCGAGATTCCCAGTTCACCCTCGATGTGTTTTGCGAGCATCTCCTTGTTCAACCGTTTCGCGTGGAAGAATTGCTCCTGAAAACCAGCGTCATCGGCGAACGACTCCAACCTCGCAAGTTGATCAAGGTCGGTGATCCACAGATCCCCGATGGTTCGAGTAATCAGTTGCGCCAAAGCAGGATTGGCTTTGAGAAGCCAGCGTCTGGGAGTGATCCCGTTGGTTTTGTTGTTGAACTTGGCGGGGAAATACTCGGCAAAATCCCGTAACACCACATTCTTGAGCAGATCGCTATGCAGCTTCGCCACGCCATTGACGGAGCACGATCCGACAATAGCCAGGTGCGCCATGCGGACATGTTTCTCTTCATCCTCCTCGATAATGCTCATCCGCTTCAGCCGGTCTTCGTCCAGGAGATAGCGGGAAGACACATCGCGCATAAACCGGGCATTAATTTCATAGATGATCTGGAGGTGACGCGGCAACTGCCTTTCCAGCATGCTCACTGGCCACTTCTCCAGTGCTTCAGGCAAAATCGTATGGTTGGTGTAACCAGTGGACTGGGTCGTGATGTCCCAGGCCTGGTCCCAAGCCAGTCCTTCTCGATCCATGAGTAAGCGCATCAGCTCGGGAATCACGAGTGTGGGATGGGTGTCATTCAATTGCATGAAGACTTTGTCTGGAAACGCATCCCATTGATTGCCGTCGGATTTGAAGCGCCGGAGGATGTCCTGCAAGGAGCATGATACGAAGAAGTACTGTTGCTTCAAGCGCAGTTCTTTGCCCTCAAACACGTTGTCGTTGGGGTACAGCACCTTGGTCAGGTTTTCCGCCAGAACTTTGTTCGCCACCGCGTCGACATATTCACCGCGATTGAAGTCGTCTAAATCGAACTCCTCGGCTGCCTTCGCCGACCACAGCCGGAGCGTGTTCACGGTGCTTCCGCCGTATCCCACAACGGGCAAATCATAGGGCATACCCATCACGGTTTTCGTATTCACCCATCGCCATTCCTGGCCGCTTGGTCCTGAACGCATCTCCACGCGACCTTCAAACTGCACAGGGAACGAGAATTCCGGATGGGCGATCTCCCAGGGGTACCCCAGCTTGAGCCATTCGTCGGGTTGCTCCACCTGATAGCCATTGATAATTCGCTGGTTGAAAATGCCGAAGTCATAGCGGAGCCCATAACCAATGGCCGGAAGATTCAGAGTAGCCATGGAGTCTATAAAACAGGCGGCCAACCGGCCTAGCCCACCATTGCCCAAGCCGGCGTCTACTTCGCGATCCCGGAGCAATTCCCAATCCAATCCCAGTTCCGCCATGGCGTCGCGGCAGCCGTCTTCCAGCTTCAGGTTGATGACGTTATTCCCGAGCAGGCGCCCGATCAGGAACTCCAGCGACAGATAGTAGATCCGTTTGACATTCTGCTTGTGGTGCGTTTGCTGGGTGGCGATCCAGCGTTCAATCAACCGGTCTCGAACCGTGAGGGCGAGCGCGTAGTAGCGGTCCCGGTCGGTCGCAGTATAGCGATCCTTCGCCAACGTCCGTCGAAGGTGGCGTTCGAAATCCTGCCGCAGGCCCTCAGCCGGGCGGCCTGCAACCGGGCCGGCGACGGCGTCGGCCAGCGTCAAAGTGTCAACCAGATCTGGCGTGCCAGTGTACATACTGAATAGATCGGTACAAAGGCCCACAAGTGTGATAGCGCCAGTTTGAATCCACCACAGCCGGCTCTCGGAACCAGACAATTCTGACGATATGAACTATGGATCGCGGCGAGTGTCTTTCCGCCGGTTGAGGTTTTCGAATGGCAAAGAGTCCCGACCAGAGTAGGCCAACGTTCCGGGATATCGCCGAGCTGGGAGCAGCGTTGAACGAATCGTTAGCACCGGCTCTCAACGGCGGAGCGGTAACAAAAGCGCTGCGACTGGGTACGGATATCGATTACGAAAAAGAGCTCCGCCGGCTGCAAATAGAATTGGTGAAATTCCAGCATTGGGTGCGCCATAGCGGACTGCGGGTGGTGGTGGTTTTCGAAGGCCGCGATGCAGCGGGAAAGGGCGGCGCCATCAAACGCATCACCGAATGTTTGAATCCCCGCATCTGTCGCGTGGTTGCACTGACCGCCCCCACCGAGCGCGAAAAAACGCAGTGGTATTTCCAGCGCTATGTGGCTCACCTCCCCGCAGCCGGGGAAATCGTACTGTTTGACCGAAGTTGGTACAACCGCGCCGGAGTGGAACGGGTGATGGGCTTCTGCAACGAAGCCGAGTATCTTGAGTTCTTGCACAGTTGTCCGCAGTTCGAACGGATGCTGGTGCGCTCGGGCATCCTGCTCATAAAGTATTGGTTTTCAGTAAGCGACGAGGAGCAGGAACGACGCTTTCAGAATCGCCTGAAGGACGCAACCAAGCGCTGGAAGTTGAGCCCGATGGACATCGAGTCCCGTCGCCACTGGGTTGACTACTCGCAAGCCAAAGATGAAATGTTCGCCCACACTGATATCAAGCAGGTGCCGTGGTACGTGGTGAATGCCAACAACAAGAAGTGCGCCCGGCTAAACGTCATCAGTCATCTGCTATCGATGGTTCCCTACCAGGACCTGACACCGGAGCCAATCAAGCTTCCTGCTCCCGATCGAAGGAAATACGTACGGCCGCCGATTACCGATCAAAACTTCACTCCTGGGGTCTATAAATAGCGAGTTCTCGCATAGACTTAATTCAAGTGATGGACAAACACAATAAGAACGACCGAGCCGGATGGCTGCAAGGTCCGCCGGCAGAGTGTGGGGTGCCTGGTAGCGAAACCAAGTCACTTTGGCGGCTGGTGTTGCTGGGCGCGCCGGGCGTAGGCAAAGGCACGCAAGCCGCTCTCCTGCATGAGCGGTTAGGGGCTTGCCATCTCTCAACCGGCGACGTTTTCCGCGCAGCGGGGAGCAAAGGCGCTTGTAAGTCGACACCGGCGATGCAGTCCGCCATTGAACACATGCGCCGCGGTGCGCTCGTGCCCGATACCACTGTGTGGGAAATGGTCCGCGAACGGAGTGCCTGTATCCGTTGCGGTGGCGGCTTCATCCTGGACGGTTTCCCGCGAACTTTGGCTCAAGCCGAGGCGTTAAAAAGGCACATGGAAAGTGAAAACCTTTCGCTGAACGCCGTAGTGAACTACGAATTGCCCCTGGGTGAAATTGTCGCGCGCTTAAGCGGCCGCCGCACCTGTGAGAAATGCAAATCGGTCTTTCACCTCACCGGGCAACCGCCAAAAGAAGAGGGTGCGTGCGATCACTGTGGAGGCCGGTTGTTTCAGCGCGAAGACGACCGGCCGGAATCCATCACCGTTCGTCTGGAAGCCTACGAACGTAGCACCACGCCGCTGATCCAGTTCTACAACGATCTTGGCCTGCTGGTATCGGTGTTGGCTGCCGGCTCTCCCGATGAAATCTGTGACAACACGATAACCGCGCTCCAGGCCCACGCTTGATCGGAAGGTCGCATTCGCTTGAAGGATAGCTGGCGCGCCTTGGAGGGCTTTACGAGAAATCACGTAAAGCTTTTGCGGTGTCCGATAAAAGGATGTTCCCTTGTGGAAGAGTCCATTAACGCTAGATATCGTCAGCAGTTATTATTGCGGGACGACCCCAAGTGTCTACCAGACCGCGCAACGCTGTGCCGCAGGACGCGTCATCAGGTCGCCGGACTGGCAATGAAATGCCGCTTGAAATTCCGGCATGTTCATTAGGGTCGCGTTGGCACGCCACTTCGCGATAGGGTGATTGTTCGTCGCCAGTTGCAGCCGCTCGGCTTGGGCGCGCATTTGAGTTCCCCAGATGTGCGCGTAAGAAATGAAAAAGCGCTGTTCGCCAGTATACCCGTCCGAATCCGGCGCTGGCTTACCTCCGAGTGATTTTTTCCACGCCAGATATGCAGTTTCGAGGCCGCCCAAATCTCCCAACGCTTCGCCCAACACTTGCCGCCCGTTGTGGTGCTGACCGCCACCAACATCGATGATGTCGAACTGATTCGCCACACAGCCCGCGCGGGTTTCGAAGTTCATGCGGTCCTGGTCCGTCCACCAGTTCCGCAGTCCTTTTTCAGCAGCCTGCTAAAGATCTGAAAAGCCCGTCATTGCCGAGCAATCGCTCTACTACTGTCCTTACCTCGGTGTGTCGCCCCATGGTTGCCAGGCGCTTCAGGAGCTCTCGGCGTGGTCCGGTCCTAGCAGCGCGTGGTGAAACGGATGGGTGGTCCCGCTCGGTTCAACCATTCACGTCGCGGACAACTCAGGTGGGGTTCTCCGAAGCTCACGAAGTCCCACTGCTCGAGCACCCAGACTCGCAACGGCGCTGGCGAGGTCTGGATCCGACTCAAGAAAAGAAATAGCGGGCGATGAGATCCAGGATGAGAAGAAGCAATCCCATCCAGCTCACTGCAGTAGCAACGCTAATACTGGCCGGTCCGCTTGCCGTCTTACGCCGTCGGAAGGCGGCGTAGTTGAGAACGACAAACACCAGAACGCCGAGAGACGACCACAGCGCCAGTGGCGTTGAGGGCGGCACTATAAACAGCGAAACGGCGATTCCGATTAACCAAGCAGCGTTTAGTAGTAGGGCCTTCTTCCACGTACTCATCTTCGTTCTAAACTACCGTCGCTCCGGTCTTGTGGATGTCAAGTATACCAACGCATCCTGTGACCTGTCAGGCCTTGGTTGAATGAAAAGCTTTAGTCGCGGATGTGACAAATAACAAACGCCTGCCAAAGACACGCTCCTGCCCCGTCAAGCTAAATCCGTCCTCCGCAGAGCCCTCCACGCCTGCACGAGTTCCTGAATCAGCCGTGGCGACGGCAACCGCAGCGCATAACCGGCACGCGTGGTGTGTGGCCTTGTAAAACGTCCCCAACTCGTGCCATGGCATCGCTTCGAGCTTTACGCGGATCGAGTTCCGCACGAGTGAGTTGTTCAGTTGTAGAAACTGGCTGGCCTTCTCGCCTCATCCACTAGAGGAACAGCATGGCGTACCTTGGGAGTGTGTCTGTCGAAAAATTCCTGGGGGGCATCTCCCGATTCCAAAAGCACGTTTATCCCGAGCATCAGGACCTTTTTGAAAGGCTGGCCCTGGGCCAGCGCCCTGAAGCACTGTTCATCACCTGCGCCGATTCCCGAATAGACCCTTGCCTGTTAACCCAAGCTAAACCAGGAGAACTCTTTATCTGCCGCGTGATTGGTAATGTCGTACCGCCTTACCCTGATGCGATTGGCGGTGTCTCGGCCACGATCGAATATGCGGTGGGCGTGCTGCGGGTGCCGGAGGTGATCGTCTGCGGCCACACCGATTGCGGTGTCATGAGAGGCGCGCTCAATCCGGAGGCGCTGGAAGCTTATCCGAACGTGACGGCCTGGTTGCGCTACGCGAATGTGGAACGCCGCGAAGCAGAACCGAGCGCCGAATGTCTTCTCGCGCTGACGGAAGATAATGTAGTCGCACAACTGAAAAACTTGCGCTCGCATCCCACGGTTGCGGCTCGGCTGGAAAAAGGCGACCTTGCTCTCCATGGCTGGGTCTATCACATCGGTCCCGGCACCGTGACGGCTTACAACGAAGGATGCCGGACGTTCGAGACAACAACCTCCGTGTAATTCTGGAGTTTGCCGTGCGTGTGCGCATCGGGTCGATGAGTCCGGGCAATCGTGCGGGCACGCTCCATTGACCGCGAAGGCAGAAGCTGGCGTACGAAGGGTAGCGGGCACTTCGAACACCATTTCGCCGCGCGATGGAAGAGGCTCATCGCCGAGCACGGGCTTCCAGCGCTCCGCCGTTACGGTCTTCGGCACTAGGGCGCTGTTCAATACCTTTTTCGTCGGGCTGCGCTGCCACCGGCAGTGGGACGATGAGCCAGTACGTACTGATTCGACTTCCTCATAACTGGGAAATACCCGCAAAGGTTAGCCTTAGATACGGCTTGGCGGTGTTTTCACAGAGGTAACTGGTTATGTCGAAGAAGCGCGCAATCATCCTGAGCTCATTGTTTACATTGGTCTTGTTTGCAATTGTTTATCAGTTCGTCAGAATGACGATCACAGCCCGGGAAATCGGGTCGCTCCAGCGACAAATCGCCGAGCTTAGGGAAGCAGCCTCCTCTACGTTTGAGCAAACGATACGTCGTTTCTCCGATTTCGACCGCCGGCTCGGCGAGTTTGCATCTTTCTCTAAGAAGAGTGCCAGGGCTATGTCCCAACCGGAGGCCAATCTTTCGAGCGGACCAACTCGCCCGAAAACACATACCAGGGCGCTTCCGACTCACAATGCCGGCTACCGGCGCGACGAGAGGATGGAACAGGAAATCAAACTAAAGCGGGATCTCCTGAAGTTTTCAAAAACGCGCACGAGGGTATGCGAGGACCGCGGGAGCAGCCCGGCAGCCGAGGAGCGTCCCAAGCGCTGTGAGGACAGCATTCATCTGCTCGCCGCGCAGGGTAATTCCGCCGCGCAAAAGTGGTTAGGAACTGAGGCGCGAGACAAGCAACACGATCCTCAACTCGCCATCTTCTGGCTGGAACAGGCCGCCAATCAAGCCGACTGTGCCGCGATGGACGAGTTGGGCGCGATCTACGCCGGCAGCGAGCAGCAAAACACCGGCACTTCCTCCGATGATCTGGCCGATTCCACGAAAGCTTTGTATTGGTATGGCAAGTCCGCCAGCCTTGGCGACGTGAGCGCCATGGCAGCAATTGCTCGTATTTATCAAGAAGGTCGATTGGTGTCCCAGAACCAGCACGAGGCCATTCTGTGGTACGAGTTCGCATCGAAAGCGGCTGTCAAAGGCGTAGGATCCAGTAATTTCGCCGGCGTTCTGGGCGACATTTATTACAAGGGCACAGGCGCAGATCAGGACAAGGTAGAAGCGGTCGAGTGGTACGCCATAGCCTGTGCAGATGCAGCGCGCTGGAATCTGCCTGGAGACCAAAGTTGCATGTCGCGCAGCAGAGCAGCAAGCGAACTCAGTCCCGTCGAAGTGGCAAAAGCGCAAGCGCTCGCGGTCGAGTGGGAGAAGCTGTATCGCCAGACAGCATGGGGGGATCGAAGGCGGACTGAAGGTTCTTCACGGTAAGCCTGTAAAACTGTGCGCCGCGGGTGTCAAACCCGGATTTCGCTGTACTCAGCTCTTGCGGCGGCGCAGCAGTACATCGCAAGCCCGAACCGGTGAAACGGGTGCAAGGACGGAAGGGTGCGCAAGCTGGGCACGAATTACCAGAGTCATCCCAGGAAGTCTGCGAGCGGGATCGTCCCGCGCTTCCACGAGCAGCTGGAATCCGGCGTTCAGGGATCGAGGCAGCTTCCCCGGCACAGCATGTGGATGCGTGACGAAGGCGGGCCAGCCTCCAGTTTGATAGCTTGAAGAACGACTACCGTCCCGGGAGATTCCAAGCGACGACGGCAGATGAGGATGAGAGCATGGGCTCGCCTCCAGCGAAACAACACCGTTCGCTACTTTTTGCGCCTCGTCCTCACCGAAAGGCCCGATATCAGGTATTTTTATCGGTAGCTATTCGTCAAGATTTCGGTCTTCTGCTCCAGCGGTAGGTTTCGCGCTCTGGCGGGCCCAATCGCCGCTGCCAACGTCAGCAGGCCCATCAAGAACTGGCGGGCGCGCAGGATACGTGTCGGCGCTAATACGGCAGGCTGTCGAACCAGCCCGGCTAGGGCCGCTAGCCTACGGGTTGGAGGCTCTTTTCTTTGGTGGCTTCTTTCCGATGCTTGGCCACTGGAACCTGCCTCTCCTGCCACGTGACCGCGCCTGTCGTATCGAGTCCGTGCTGCCTGGCGTAAGCGGTGTCGGCCTGACGATCCCGCCAGCGCTTGATGGCGTCGGCTATTGGCACATAAAGCGACGTTGTGGTCATGGCCTAAGTATGTGGCGAGGCTTGGAGCGGGGCTAGAGAACTGATTGGCCATTACTCAGGGTATGCGGGCCTGGGCAAAAGGTCGGGTCTCACCACTTCCTCAGCCTGTCGGCCACGGAACAATTGTTCCTGAGACTGGTGCTCTACCGGGCTGAGCTAGCTGGCGAGCGGTAGGGCTTGGCTAGCAGCCTGTGTCTAAAAACCATTTCCTAATGGACATGTTTCGGCTTAAAATCAGCTATGGCGATGGGCACACGCAAACGGCTTGAGCGGCAGGAGCCGCTGTGGTATCAAAGTGAGCTGCCTGAAGCGCCTGGGCATCCTTTTTATCAGTGGCTGAACCGGGTCCTGGATGAGGAGGGTTTCGACCGTTTCTGTGAAGGCCGCTGCCGGGGGTTTTATCACGAGAAGCTGGGGCGTCCGTCGCTGGCTCCGGGGATTTATTTCCGGCTGATGATGATCGGTTTCTTTGAGGGGCTCGACAGTGAACGGGGCATCGCCTGGCGCGTAGCCGATTCCCTCACGCTGCGCCAGTTTCTGCGGATCGGGCTGGACGAGCGAACGCCGGATCACGTGACGATTTCGCGTACGCGGCGGTTGATCGGCGCCGAAGCGCATCAGCAGGTGTTCGGCTGGGTGTTGAGGCGGTTGGCGCGTGGCGGACTGCTGAAAGGCAAAACTATCGGGATCGATTCGACCACGCTGGAAGCCAACGCGGCGATGAAGTCGATTGTACGGCGAGACACGCAGCAAGGTTATGACGAGTATCTGAAACGATTGGCCCAGGCTGAGGGGGGCGAAGCGAGCGATGCAGCGGCGCTGCGGCGCATGGACCGCAAGCGGCCCAAGAGAATGCGGAACGAGGAATGGGTCAATCCGGCGGATGTAGAAGCCGAGATCACGCGGCTGAAAGATGGGCGCACTGCTCTGGCGTATAAGGCCGAACAGGCGGTGGATATGGAGACCGGAGCAATCCTGGCACTCACGACGCACGGTGGCGCGGTGGGCGACACCGACTCGATCGGCGAGACGGTGGCGGAGGCCGGCATAGCAGTCGCCGAGCAGGCGGTGCAGAGAACGGTGAACCAAGCTGGGATCGAAGAGGTGGTGGCCGACAAGGGATATCACAGTAATGAAGTGATGCGGACACTGGCCGAGTGGAAACTGCGCAGCTATGTTGCCGAGCCGGAACGTGGCGCGCGGAAGTGGAAAGGTAAGGCGGCCGAACAAGCGGCGGTGTATGCGAATCGACGGCGGATTTCCGGAGCGCGAGGCAAGCGTTTGCAGGCGGGTCGAGGCGAACGAGTGGAGCGGAATTTCGCGCATCAGTTCGATACCGGAGGTATGGATCGACTGTATGTTCGAGGTCTTCACAACGTTCACAAGAAGCTACTAATTCAGGCGGCGGCCTGCAATCTGGCGCTGCTGATGCGGTCTCTGTATGGAGCGGGCAAGCCGCGAGCGGCGCATGATCGTTGGGGCCGGCTCAGGTTTACGATTTTGCGGCTGTATTCGACTTTAATTGGGTTCTGCCATTCTGAGAGGGCCCTGCAGGTTGCTCCCGCGCCGATACCACGTCGAAGGCGGTGCGCCCACCGAGAAATTCTTCGTGCGTCAAAAACCGACGGTTTAGAGACGGGCTGCTAGAATACAACGACGGCGCGGTACGTGCGTGGCCGCTCACGGCCGATGAATTGCGAGCGTTTCTAGCGTCTGTTTGTGATCGCTCTCCATTCATTGCCGTGAAATGGCGCCATGTCAACTTCGATGACGGCGTGCTATCTATCGGTCGGCGCTGGTACCGAGGCGATCTGAGCCATGACGGCGAAACGAATCAGACAACTCGTTCGGCGTCCCGCAGCTTGGGGCGTTGGTAGAGGAGTTCGGGCGGGCACCCGGGCCCGCAAGGTGATGCCGCCGGAAGATCGGGATTTACTGCGGGAGGAGTTTCGTCCTGCGCTCAAGCGGCTGAAGCTTTACTATCCGGGCTTCGCTGGCACGCCTTCCGCCGGCAGAACATCACGTGGCGCCCACAGGTAGGCGGAGCTAAGCCTTTAGAGACCCAACGAGCGGCCGGGCACGCTAGTGACCCGTCCCTGAAATGCCTTTATCCTTCGTCGGAGGTAGTCTGAAAGAGGCAGGTCGGGGATGGCGCACGACTATTTGGACGCGCTGAAGCCTTCTACTAATCCGACGAACGCGGAGAATCCAAGTTCCTTAAGGGTGGACGTCACGGTCTCGGTCAGAATAAGACCAACCACTTCGAGAACAAAGCCGTTGGGAAATGAGAACTGATCATCGCGAATTTCCCCGTGGTGTTCTTCCAAGGTGGGAAGAACGGCCAGGAGGTTGCCCAAGCGGTCCTCCTGGTCAGTTACGTCGTAACAGGTAACGGCTCCGGTCTCCCGGTGATCGAGGGTCCGATGGGCGGCCCAGATGCGCTTACAGGCAGCCTTGTTCACGAAGCTGGAAACAGTCCAGACCGGAGCAGTCTGTGCTGCAGTCTCGATGCGGTCTCCGTAGTTTGGATCCACGATCACAATTACATTAGTCATTTCACCGGTGCTTTCTGCGCCTGTTTCACGCGCTCGATCTTCTGCAGAATGGTCTTAGGTTTTGCCGTCCAATGAAACGGACGGGGATGCTTGTTGTTCTCACGGATGTATTCCCGAATGGCTTTAACCAGTTGGGGCACACTCCTGAAGGTGCCACGCCGGATTCGCCTCCGGGTAATTTCTGCGAACCACCTTTCGATCTGGTTCAGCCAAGAAGCGCCCGTTGGGGTGAAGTGCACATGATAGCGGGGCTTCTCCGTGAACCACTTGCGGACGGCAGGATGCTTGTGAGTGCCGTAGTTGTCCAGGATTATATGCACGTCCAGGTGGCGCGGGACCGATGCTTCGATCCTGTTCAGAAAAAGCAAAAACTCCTGATGCCGATGTCGCGGTTGGCATTGGCCGATGATTGTACCTTCCAGGACGTTCAAGGCCGCGAACAGGGTCGTTGTTCCGTGCCGCTGATAATCGTGCGTCTGCCGTTCGGGCAGTTCAGGACGAAGCGGCAGAATGGGCTGCGTCCGATCCAACGCTTGGATCTGACTCTTTTCGTCTACGCTCAGCACAATCGCCTTGTCCGGCGGATTCAAGTACAACCCCGTAACATCTCGGAGTTTCGCGACGAATTCAGGATCGGTGCTGAACTTGAACGACTCAACCCGATGCGGCTGCAGTTTGTGTTTCCTCCAAACGCGGTGTACTGTCGATCGGCTCACCCGTTGGGCCTTGGCCATCGTCCGAATGCTCCAATGAGTTGCGTTGGTCGGCTTCGTTTTCATGGTGGCTTCCACGATGGCTGCTTCCTTGTCCTCCGATATGACTTTAGGCCTGCCAGATCGCGCCTGATCCTCGAGGACACCACTCAATCCTGATTCCTCGTACCGCCTGCGCCAGAGTAAAACCGTAGGAAGTGTCGTCGAGAGTTTGCGGGCAAGTACCTGGTTGGGCACACCATCAGCAGCTCCCAACAGAATTCTGATACGCAGCACGATACTTTGTGGGATGGAGCGATAGCGGGTGATCGCGACCAATTCGTCGCGTTGACTGTCAGAAAGCGACAACGCCTTTGCTGGCGGCCGGGGCATCGTATTTCATTATGCCCTTGCTACCCCTAAAGGTAAAGACATTTAAGGGACAGAACACTAGTGGTCCGTCCCAGTGATTCGCTTAGTGATGATCCGGCGTTTTAGATCGGTATAGGTCCAGCGGATCGGTCGGGCGCGCTTTTGGTAAGCGCGGATATATCTCATTAACTTCCGCCTGAGGTCAGTGACGGAGGTGAAGACGCCGCGTGCGATCACGTCACGCTCGATTTTGGCAAACCACAGCTCCACCTGATTCAGCCACGATGAGTAGGTCGGGGTAAAGTGGAAGCGCACCTTGGGATGCTTGGCGAGGAACTGCTCGACGGCCTCGGTCTTGTGCGCCGACAAATTATCGAGCACGATGTGAATCTCGCGGGCCCATTTCGCCTTGGCGATCAACTCGGTGAGAAACGCGACAAACTCCGCGCTGGTGTGACGGCGCGCGGTTTTGCCTTCGACCACACCGGTCTTCACATTCAATGCCGCGTACAGCGAGAGCGTGCCGTGGCGATAATATTCGAAGCCGTGACGCTCGGCCCGGCCCGGCGACAGCGGCAGAACAGGATCGAGCCGATCCAACGCTTGAATGGCGGTCTTCTCATCGACGCAAAACACTGCGGCGTGCTGCGGCGGATTCACATACAGCCCGATGATATCGGCGGCCTTTTCCTCGAACTGGGGATCGTTCGAGGCCATATAGCGCTCCAGCCGGTGCGGCTGCAGTTTGGCCTGCGCCAGGATGCGGTGCACTGTGGACTTGCTGACGCCCAACTCCTCAGCCAGCTTGCGCACCGACCAGTGCGTCGAGCCATCGGAGGGCTTCTGCTGCGCCCGTCGGATTACGCGGCCCTGCACCGCGGGCGTGGCGCGCCGCGGCTTGCTGCCTTGGTGCTGGCCCTGCAGTCCTTCCATGCCCAGTTGCTCGAACCGGGCCTTCCACTTCGACACGGTCGGCGCACTGGCACCGAGCGAATGCTCGATCTCGCGATAGGTCCTGCCTTCCCCCAGCGCTAATATCAGTCGCGCCCGAGACACGTATCCGGCTGGCAAACTGCGCGACTGCGCCCAACTCTGCAACTCCTCGCGCTGCTCGGCAGTGATCGCAAACAATCCTTGATTATCGGCCACATCATAAAGACGCTCCGTTCGTACTGTAGGTATCACTGGGACGAGCCACTAGAGGGGCGGCAAAGAGCAGCAACGCGAGGTAACCATTTGAAAACACGTTAGGCCTTCCTGCTGATCTGGCAACCACAGGCAGGAACTTTTCGTGGCATGTTTGCACGAGGTTTGCACGGATTCCGTCGAAGCCTTCTATGGATACTCAACTCATCCTTCGTTATAATGCCATGTCTAGACTGACTTTGCTCGTAGGCAGGATGCTGCGAGATGCGGCCTGCTCCGCTAATCGCGTTGGACACTCGGAGGCTTAGTGGGCGGGAGCCGACCGCGCGGTCTTCCAGCGATACCCGCCGCGCGCTCACGTTCGCCTTGGTGAAACCGGGCCGCGGCGCCTGCTGGAACCATGCTAGGAACTCGTTCAGAGCCATGTTGTACACGCGTTTTGTAATCGGAGAGGAGACGCTGTCGAGCACCAGGGATTTCAGTTTCTCCCATCCCGCGATCTTTTGAACCGCAATCAATTCGTTCATTTCACGTCCTTTAGCCGCCCGTTGGTGGGCATTATCGGTAGCCACTTGGACATTACCTCTGCGTGTGGCACACATCAAGTGAAAGAAGGCCTCCATTGGTGTGGACTTGGAACGTCCCGAAATTCGCAAATGCTAGCGCATTTCTAGGACTAACTGCGGGATTGTTTCACGATGCGCAGCATTCACTCGCGGCTTCCCAACGTCACCACTAACGCGGTCGTACGTTTAGACCCGATTCTGCGGTAACCATGCATCACGGTGGAATTGAAGTAGATGGCGTCGCCTTGCGATAGTTCGTGCCTGTCTTCGGCCATGCGCAACTCCAGCTTGCCGGACAAAACGTAGAGGAATTCGATGCCGGGGTGTTCGTGCAACTGGCCTTGATCCGCCTCGCACGGTTCGAAGTCGGCGAGGTAGGAGTTCAACTCTCGGTTGGGCACCGGGAAGTCCAGGCTCTCGAAGTGGTAGGCGACTTTATCGGCGTCCGGCGAATCTGGAAAACGCAGACGATCTTTCTTGCGGACGATCTCCAGCACCGGCTTCGGCTCTGGATTGAAGAAATACTCCAGGCCCACACTGAACACCATGGCGATGCGCAGAAGCGTAGCCAATGTGGGGTGCATCAGATCCCGCTCCAGTTTCGAGAGCAGCGCAGGCGAAAGACCGGTGTGTTTGCCTAACTCCACCAGACCCATGCTTTTGCGCAGGCGCAGGCGCCGTATTTTGCTTCCAATCGCGTAATTCTTTAGGCCGGTGGTAATGGTGTCGGACGCCATGTTGAAGTTCGTTTTCCTCTCAATACCTATTTACCGGGCGTTTTTTCCGCTGAAGAAAGGCAGCTTGCCGTTATTCTTTACAGTAAAACACGTTTTCCCTAAGATCAAACTGTGGTTGACAAAGTTGGCCACCCGAGAGTAGCGAAAAGGGAGTTTTCAACATGAAGAAGATTGATGTAATGGCCGCGGCGCTCGTCATCATCGGCGCCCTCAACTGGGGGCTGGCGGGGACAATCCATTTGGATCTGGTGGCGGTCTTGTTCGGCATGAAATTTGGCGAGACCTCCGCGCTTAGCACGGTGGTGTACAGCCTGGTGGGGTTAGCGGGATTGTATCAGGCGCTTACCTGGAAATCCATCCAACGCCGCTGGCACGGTGATATTGCCGGTGCGCGGGCATAAGACTGAACAAATCAAGAAAAGGGAGAAGAGGATGACAATTTATTTGCCCACATTACTGGCCGGCGCTTTGGCGCTTGGGTTTGGCGCCACGATCGCTTCGGCAGCCGACATCGTGGATACGGCTGTCGCCGGAAAGTTCAACACTTTGGTGGCCGCGGTGAAAGCCGCGGGGCTGGTAGACACGCTGAAAGGTCCTGGACCGTTCACAGTATTCGCGCCCACCGATGAAGCGTTCGCCAAACTGCCGGCTGGCACGCTTGAAACGCTTCTCCAACCGGAGAACAAGGCCAAGCTGCGGAGCATTCTTCTGTATCACGTGGTGCCGGGCCGGGTGATGGCGGAGGAAGTAGTGAAACTCGATTCGGCAAAGACAGCTGAGGGGCAGAGCGTCGCCATCAAGGTGGTAAATGGGAATGTGATGGTGAACAACGCCCACGTGATGAAAACCGATATCGCGACCTCCAATGGGGTGATCCACGTGATCGACACGGTTCTTTTACCGAAATAAGGCCGACTCAATGCATTTGCTGACCGGGGCAACTGGATACATCGGGGGACGTCTATTAAGGCGCCTGGAGAGAAACCGCTCGGCAGTCAGATGCTTGTGCCGCAACCCAGAGCCGCTTGGCTGGCGGGTGGCTCCCGGCACTGAATTGGTACAGGGAGATCTGCTCGATCCGGCGTCTCTGGGTGCTGCATTTTCCGGGGTGGATATCGCATTTTATCTAGTCCATTCCATGAATAGCGGTGAAGCGTTCGAAGCGGAGGAGCGGACCGCGGCTTCTAACTTCGCCGAAGCGGCGAGCAGCGCGGGAGTGCGGCGAATCGTGTACTTGGGCGGGCTAGGCCACGGCGCCGAACTTTCTCCTCACATGCGCAGCCGGGCCCAGACTGGCGACATCCTGCGATTGAGCGGCATTCCTGTGACCGAACTTCAGGCGTCTATCGTGATCGGTTCGGGTAGCGCGTCGTTTGAAATGATGCGTGCTTTGTTGGAGCGGCTTCCTGTTATGATTACGCCGCGCTGGGTGAACACAGCCGCACAGCCCATAGCCATCGAAGACGTGATCGAGTATCTGGTATTGGCGGCTCGATTGCCCGTAGAGGGGCACCGCACCTTCGAAATCGGCGGAGCCGATGTCACGTCTTATGCAGGACTGATGCGAGAGTATGCGCGGCAACGGAACCTGCGGCGTTGGATTGTGCGAGTGCCGTTCCTGAGTCTATCGTTGTCGAGCCGATGGTTGACGCTGATCACGCCCGTTTATGCGGCAATTGGGCGCTGTTTGATAGAGAGCGTCCGAAATCCAAGTGTGGTGCGGAACCCCGCGGCTATAGAACTGTTCAGCATTCGGCCCATGGGAATTACGCGAGCGATCGAACGAGCGTTAGCGAAGGAGGATCAAGAGTTGGCGGAAACCCGCTGGTGCGACGCCCGCGTGTGGTCTGGAGCCGGAGCGCAATGTGCGCCAGGCAGGGATCTCTTGATCAATGAACAGACCATACGGGTGCCAGTGGCGCCCCTGCAGGCCTTCGCCCCGATTCGGCGGATTGGAGGCCGAACCGGCTGGTACTTCGGCAACATGCTGTGGAGAATTCGCGGTCTGATGGATCTGATGATCGGCGGCGTCGGGATGCGGCGAGGCCGGCCCGATCCAGAGACTCCTTTCCCCGGCAGCACTCTTGATTTCTGGCGCGTGGAGGCTTACGAGCCCGAAAGGCGGCTTCGATTGTTCGCCGAGATGAAGGTTCCCGGGCGAGCGTGGCTGGAGTTTCAGCTGGAACCGGATGGTTCTTCGACCGTGATCCGGCAAATCGCACAGTTCGAACCGCGAGGACTGGCCGGGCTTCTGTACTGGTATCTTCTGAGTCCCCTTCATGAACTGATGTTCCGGGGAATGCTGCGGTGCATCGCTGCGGCGGCTCTACACCCGGAGCCGCTGGCTCGTCGGCGCGATGTCGGCAGGGTGTCGAGTGTGTTGGCCACGGAAGGCGAGATGAAACAATGAAATGTGGGATGGTTTTTATGATCATGTCGTCGATCGGATCGGCTGCTGTACCCGCTACCAGGTTGGTTGTGGGAGACACGCTGCCACCGCTGCGGGGTGAGTTCCTGACTGGCCGCCCCGCTCTGCTTCCCCAGGCTGCTTCGGGCAAAGTTGCGCTTCTGCTGTTGGGCTTCACGTATGACTCCCGGTTCGAAGTAGAAGCTTGGGCCAAGGAGTTTCGTCACGATTTCGAGAAGAACCCTAAGGTGACCTTCTATGAAATCCCAATGATAGGAGGCATGGCAAGAATCGGGAAATGGTTCATCGACAATGGCATGCGCCGAGGCACTCCGAAAACAGATCAGGGAAATGTCATGACGGTGTATGGAGGAACCGACCCCTGGAAGCAGTGGGTCGGATTCAGCGATGCCAAGGCCGCTTATCCGATACTGATCGACCCGAGCGGAAAGGTTGCCTGGCAATGCTCAGATGGGTTTGGCGAGGAGCCGTACAAGGCGCTTTCATCGCAGGTGTCGAGGCTTCTTGTTGGGCCATGAGCGTGTTGCTGTGAACACTTACAATGTACGGCGTGAACTCTGGGTTCCGCATTCTCTTCCGGAGGTCTTCGATTTTTTCTCGCGCGCTGAAAACCTGGAACGGATTACTCCGCCCTGGGTGCGCTTCCGGATTCTTACTCCACCGCCCATCGAGATGAAGAGAGGGACCACCATCGCCTATGGGTTGCGCGTTCGGGGCATTCCGCTTCGATGGCTAACACAAATAGAGCGATGGGATCCCCCTTACGAATTTATCGATTTCCAGGCGAAGGGGCCGTATAAGTATTGGCGTCACACGCACCGGTTTTCAGAGGTTGATGGCGGCACCTCCATTGTGGATATCGTCCAGTATGAGCTTCCGTTCGGACTGTTGGGCCGGCTGGTCCACCGATTGCGGGTGGCTCGGGATCTCGAAAAGATATTCGACTACCGTGCGCGGTGGGTTCAATCACTGTTTCCCTGATGGGATCCATCCCATGGTCTTCGCGTTTCCGAATGGCTGAACCGTTTAGCGAAGCGCCCGCGAACCAGTCTGTCGGTCACGCTTTAAGTCGCCGGATTAGAACGATAAGTCGCTAGCCTTAGGCGATCCAGAGGAGTCGCTCACTACAGACAATTTGGAAAAACAGACCGTTATGCAACATTAACGGTAGCTATCCCCGTCGGATTCGCGTCCTTCGAACGTTATCCACCATTAACAGAACCTTCCAAAACCGCTGTTTCCGGCCAATGTCAGTATCGGGGACGATGCGGGAGTTGAGACAAAACCTTCGGCGCGGCGGGCGTCTTTTCGTGATACGATCCCACAATCATGTCCGACGTGGTTTACCGATCTCATGTACGCATTGAGCGCGTGAAGGGCCCGGTGCGCAGAGCGTATCTTCCGGCGGAACAAGAGCCGGTAATATTTGGAGTGCATGGCACCGTGGCGGAGCACTACAAGGTTCCGCCAGCGGTCCTGGAGCCGCACGCCACTACCTTGGATTACATTGTCGCCGCCGCAGCGGGTTGACTGACCGGAACCTTCGGAGGCGCGCTGGAGGCGCGTCACATAGATGCATCGAATGAGCGATTGGTGTCTGAAGCGGTTGGCGAAGTTGAGCTAGAAGACAACGTGCTCGTGATCCGCCGCATTCACGTCATTCTGAAACTGAAAACCGAGGAGTCGCACAGGGAGACTGCAGACCGGGTCCACGGTTTCTTCGCCGACCGGTGTCCGGTGTATCGCACGCTGAAACCTGCGATCGCGATGACTACCGAGCTGGTTTTCGAGGAGTTGGAACCATAAACGGTTCGATGGTCAGTGGCAGCTCGAATGGAACCGTCTGCGATCGTATTCCATTGGGCTATCAATCGATATTCGTCTCGTCGCGGTACATCACTTTGTGCCTGCGGGTCTTGATCCATTCCTCAATCTGTTCGGTGGTCGTGAAGTTCTCCGGATTAAACCGGTCCCAATTCATGATCTGGTCCAGCCTTCGCTTCCAGCGCTTGTAAGACGCCTTTAGCGGTGGACCGAAGCACATCACGTCAATGATCGCGAGCTCTTCGGGCACCCCAAGCAACGGCCTGATCTTCTTCTGAATATCCTCCTGGCCGATCGCCGTGATCCACCACACCGCGTACCCGAGCGCTGCAGCCGCCAGATGTGCCGACATCGTCGAAGCCGCCACCGATTGCAGCAGGATTCGCTCCGCGTTCTGGCGGTACAGGCGGTCCTCTTCGGAGCCGTCATTGAGTACGGGAAACGCGCTGACGAACCGAAAATCAGCCGCGACCACAATCAAGCCCGGGGCGGTCTTCACACCTGCATAATTCGGCGTCGGAAACCCCATTCGGAGCCGCACGCGATGTTGTTGTTCGTCGAGAAAACACTGCGCAATGGTTTCCTTGGCCGACGGATCAGTGACCACGATGTAGTGCCACGGCTGGGCGTTCGCCCCCGAGGGAGCATGGCGGGCCGCCTCCAAGATCATCTCGAAATGCTCGCGCGGAATCTCGCAGGGCGCAAACGCCCGATTGGTCATGCGATTCCGCACAACTTCCATCAAGGCCTGGTAGAGCGCCGTATTGCTCGCTGAAGCCGGACTAGTCTCTATTTCATTCGCCATGACAAGCGTCGGGCCTCCCGCCGTAAGAGGCATCAGTTAGAAGATTCTATCGCAGAAGGCTCAGGTCCTGGATAACGCGCTATATGGATATTGGGCTGCGCATGGACGCCGTCCGGTTCTGGGCATTTGAAAGGGAGCGATACTTCCGCCTGATGTCCACCATATCGGTGGCGATTCCAGGCTGGCTGGCCTATTCCAGAAACGCGGCTGCCATTTGAAGATAGCCCGATGTCTCGGGCGCAAACTCGCTGGGCGATGCAAAATGAGAGCTGGTGAACGGAGAAATCTCACACGGGCTGCCGCAACTATGCACCTGCGGCAACCGGATTACGGATGCGCTCAGCGGAAGACTGACCACTCTATGCGGCATTAATCGGTCTGGGTTGGAATACTCCGAACCGGCCGAGGACGGGTTCCTTGTATCAGCGGCGCTTTCACCGCGGGACATCGAAGAAATAGTCCGGGGTTGGGGCGCCACGGTCATCAGGCTTCCGTTTAACCAAGACTGGGCCATGCGAGGCCGCGGGAATTTCTCCGCCGAATGTTACCGGGAGGCTTTAGACCAAGTAATCTCATGGGCAGGTGCCCTGGGAACCTATACCCTCCTTGATCTTCAATGGTTGGACGCTGACACCACATTTGGACGCCTCGGCGACGGATCTGCGAATCATGTGGCACCACTACCGAACAAAACTTCTATTGAACTGTGGGCTACCTTGGCGGAACGTTACCGAGATGAGCCAGCGGTTTTGTTTGATCTCTATAATGAGCCTCACCCTCCGCTTCACGGCGATGAAAACCCGATGTATTTTGTGACGAGTGACGGCAGCATTGAAATAAGAGAGCCCCGCGAGTTCGGCTCCAACGAATGGAATCGCTGGGCGAGCAAGATAGCAGCCACGATTCATGAAATCCACTCACGCGCGCTCGTGTTTGTATCGGGTGTGGATTGGGGGTTCGATTTGCGGGGTGTGCGCATCGACTCAGCGAACGTCGTTTACTCAGCGCACGTGTATCCGAACCGATCGCGCCGACAGTGGAGCAGCCGATTCGGCCATCGTTGCTCCGATGATCCTTTGTTCATCGCCGAGTGGGGAGGTGATAGCGACGATCTCAAATGGGGATCGGGACTCATCTCCTACCTGCGGAAGGTGGCATGTGGTTGGACAGCTTGGAGCTGGGTGGATTCACCCAAGCTTGTCCGTAACGCTCGGGCAGGTAATTACACGCCTACGGAGTTCGGAAACCTAGTGCGCTCCGAACTGCTGCTGTCTGACGGGAAGAGCGGCTTCAGAACGTAGTCCGGCGAATCGGCAGGGCCCTCTAGAAATTTCACCGGGGGGGCGAGACTTCAGCCTGATGTCAGGTATTATCGGTAGCTATTCGTCAAGATTTCGGTTTTCTGCTCCAGTGGTAGGTTTCGCGCTATGGCGGGCACAATCGCCGCCGCCAACGTCAGCAGGCCGCACCGCTCTTCGTTCGTTAGCCCGTTGCATCACGAACTGACGGCCGCGCAGGATACGGTCGCATCGTCCACTATTCCATTGGTTGTAGGGTGGCCTAGTACTTGCAGGGTTGATGGCCATGTCAACACAGAGTGACGATTTTAGGTTCCTTTGTTCTGAACAGGTGAAAGTTCTGTACGAGGATGAGTCCTGGAACACGCATTGCACGGTTGCTAACCTCGAAGGGATATCCTCCAACTCAGCCACCTTGCTCTTGGATGAGCGACCACAACCATGGCGGCCCATCGCATTCTCCTTAAAAGGACAAGACTTATACGGAATAGTCGAGTCGATTGACGTCGATGAGGTGCTTGGTTGCTTTGCCACAATCAAGTTAGACTCTCCCTATCGATGGAGAAACCAATCATTCCTGCCAGATCATTTCTTGGCGCTCGGCACGCCTACCAGGGAGGCGTCCATTCACACGATTGCTAAGTCCTTTACATTAGCTCATCGCTAAGGTTCCTGAAGAGAAAATTCGCGCACCCCGGTGCGCGGTTGCGCCCAGTTGCCGCGCAAGCACGCTATTCCGCTGCGCTTGAGGCGAGCCCTGCCAGGAACAGCGGAGCGTTAAGAACAATTATCGGCACTCTTCGGCGAGCGCACATCCGCGGCTAGGCCGTTATCCGGCCAAGTGCCTCGATGCGCTTGGGATCGCTGACGATAACATAATGTCTGTCGTCTAGCAGGCTGATGAATTAGTTATTCGGCGAAGCTTTTTGCCTCTCGCCAACGGTCTTGTCATGAGCATTTACGTGGAGATTGTGTGCCTGAATTGGCGACTTTCCGTCGTCCAGACACACTTCTCCCCGAACTTACGCGGAGAGAACCACCGTAAGGTTCCGCATCCGCACCAGATTGTAGGCGGCGGCCGCGAAGGTGAATACCCAACCAACTTTGAAGACGCCGCGATGTCGGGTCTTGCGCAGCATTCCTACCGTCTTTAACCACCCAAATACTTCTTCGATCCGTTTTCGCTTGCGCTGGCTCACCTGGTATCCAGCGTGCCGTGTCGTACGCCCGTCAATGGCACTGCCGCCTTGCCGATTGATATTCTGCGACACGTGCGGCGTCACGTTCCGGCCACGCATCTCTTGCACGAAGCCTCGCGTGTCATAGCCTTTGTCGGCTCCCACCGTCACGCGCTGGTCGCCCTCGATCCGCCCCGCCATTTCCAGCGCTGCGTCGCGCTCGGCCTTTCCGCTGCACAGCACCAGTTCGGTATCCACCACCAGTCCGTTGCGGTTCTCGATCAGCACGTTGCCGCAGTAGGCCAGCTTCGACTCGTGACCGCCGCTTTTTCTTGCCAGCCTGGCTTCCGGGTCGGTCGTCGATTGATGCGTGTCGTTGCGGCGCTCCTCGCCATGAAAATCAATAGTCGGATTACCCGGGTCCTCCGGTGGTAGCGTGGGGCCTTGATCTTTGCGTTGAAAACTCTTCTGACTCGCCCAGGCTTCTATCAGCGTGCCGTCCACGCTGAAATGCTCATCCGACAACAGGTCGTTGGCACGCGCCTGTTTCAATACCTGCGCGAAGAACTTCTCGGCGATGTCACCATTCAGCAGCCGGTCGCGATTCTTGCTGAACACGCTGGGCACCCACACTGGCTCGTCCATGTTCAGACCCACGAACCAGCGGAACAGCAGATTGTATTCCAGTTGTTCCATGAGCATCCGCTCGCTGCGAATCGTATACAACACTTGCAGTAGCAGTGCGCGCAAGAGCTTTTCCGGCGCGATCGAGGGACGACCCCAATCGATGTATAGTTGCCCGAACGATCGGGACAGTCCTTTCAAGACCGCATCCACCATGCTTCGGATCGGCCGCAAGGGATGATTCGCGGGAATACGCTCCTCCGGCGACACGTAACTGAACATCGCGCTTTGCTGGGTGTCTTTTCCTCGCATAGGCTAAAACATAATGACGTTGTTTTGTCTTCCTTGGTCACACCCCATCCCAATTACTTTTTCACCATCCTGCTAGCCAAAACGAAAGGGTTCGCACCCACCAGGTGAACGATTTGTTCGGCCTGTGTATGCTCGTCCATTCACTTGCGGGCATACCAATAGCGCGTGACATCATCTTCGCTACGCCTTGGTGCCGGGACCGCACTTCGAACTGAGGATTCAGCCGACGGCGTCGCCGGAACGATGCGGCAGGAATCGAAGCTCGCGCCACTGAAGTACAGAAACCTCTCGCCTGGCTTGGGGTAGGAGGGCCGCATAGGGTTGAGTACCTCGCCCGTTGGCGACAACGGCCATGGGATGGTCCACCTGTATCGAATGTTCGTCCAGGGTCCTTGAGGTTGGCCTCTAAGGACCTCAATTAGCCGATAATCGGTAACGATTTCTTCCGAGACCATTCCCTCGCGGTTGACCCGTTCGGACCGCGAATTCAGGACTTCCAAAAGAGCAACATTCACATCGAGGAGAGTCCGAACGCGCCCCGCGAGAATCCGGTCCGGGCATGGATTCCCGGAGCTGCTCCATCCAGCCATGGAAGAAACACGGCTAGTCGTCGCCGTTGCAATCACTTGCCTATCTTGCCAAAGTGAGGGTGTTACTTGGCGAACTGAATCGCATCCTTGGATAGCCCAGAAGCAACTCAGATCCACCTGATATACATGCGAAACGAGGACACGTGGCGCGGTCGCTGTATACACGACTCCTATTGAGCTGTCGGCCCCAGCAAGCAGGGAAAATTGGCCTGCAACGGCGCCAAATCGGTAATCGGGGCTCTCGTCGTCGGTACTCTGAACCAGTTGCTCACGGCCTCGGTTCGTCCAAAACCCATGCGCGCTTCGTGCCACTACAAAATAACTCAAAGGGTATCCGACAAGAACATCGGGCTCTATGCTGTACCCAGTGCTCGAGACCGTTCCGTTCAGGACGAAAACATAAGCCGAGAAGGACACCTGCCGCCAGCCGAGCACATACGCGATCTTTGTAGGCACAGGCATCAACTCCCATTTATCCGTCATCAACCGACTCGGGAGGTCTACGTGCAGGGGCCAGAGAGAATAGAGAAATGAGGGCAGCTGGTAGAGCCATCGCCTATCACCTTCGTTGGAAATTTCGGCGTGGTAGTAACCTTGGGTGCCCGGCAGCGTGTTCTTCTCCCGGACCAAGTAAGGAACGGTCATCAAAAGTTGCTTCTCCGTGGTTGCGTCGATGCGAACACGATCGAGCCCCGATAGCACGGCGTAGATTTTTCTCGTAAGAAGGTACGAGCGGATGCGGACGCCGATTGACAATGCAAAAATGCAAAGCAACAACGCTAGATAAACCCGGCGGGCACGATGACCAACAAGCAATCGGTAGGACAACATCCTTTTATGGTTCCCCTTGCCAAGCCAATGCCAAATCCGATCCCAAAACGTGGCGGGTTGCCCCAATGGCTACGTTTGTTTAGACACCAAAGCGCTCCCCTACGGTCATATATCGACCTTAGGCGAACGAATATTTGACTCGCGCGTTACTGGGAGGAATGATTCGTCCCGTCCGATAGTCCTGCCATTTGGCCGTAAAGTCGGCCACCGGTTGAAGTGCCAACGACGCCCAGGAAGACACCCGTTATTCGCCATTATCGGAAGCTATTCGGCTCGGAATGGTTGACAAGCTTGAACGCCCTTTCGTACTCAGCCGCGAATCGATCCAACGCCGCCTGCTCGTCTGACGTGCTTGGGCCTCCGTCACTGATAGCCTCAAGGAGCTTGTTGTCCTCGGCGGTAAGACTCATGGTTTCGAAAACCACGGGCAGCAGTTTTTCGGCGGCGGCGCATCGTTTAATTTCGACGCTTCGCTCTAATCTGAGGAGCCGCGTTCTGATTGTCTTCATGCAAGCAGCTCGCTCTTCGCTTCGTTGGCCGATCGCGTCATGTGGCGTTGACGAGCGCGGATGGTCCGCTCGCCGATATCACGACAGTTGTCGAACCAGCCCGGAGGATATTCAGTCGGTTTGTAATCGTCTCCCAAGCGGCGGCGCCTCCTTTCCAGGATCGCTTCAACGGCTGTGCGCTCGCGCTCGGCCGGAGCAGATGCATTCTCCAGTCGGCACAATCTGTTGATGATCGACTTCATGTAGAACTTGCCCCACATGGAGGTGGACGCCGGCTTCGGGTCGCCGCTCTCATCTCGGTCCCAAAGCTATCAGTGGAACGCCGCGGACTGCATATCTGAGCGCCGTCTTCCCGGAGAAATCTCTCCAGTTCCTCCGCGCTCAAGCCGCGCGGAATCGCGCCGAGGTTCACCGCGCCAACGGCGGGGAGCCATCCGCTTTCCTTAAGGATCTGCATGCATTTGTCTCGAAACACCTGTGGGATACCCGCCTTCGACACAACGACGGTGATACGATGCCGGGGTTCACCATTCACCAACCCCAATTGATGTTCAACCCGCCGAAGCTGTCTATCGATCGTCTTAATCGCCATTGCTCTCTAGCAGGATGGTGAAAAAGTAATTGGGATGGGGTGTGACCAAGGAAGACAAAACAACGTCATTATGTTTTAGCCTATGCGAGGAAAAGACACCCAGCAAAGCGCGATGTTCAGTTACGTGTCGCCGGAGGAGCGTATTCCCGCGAATCATCCCTTGCGGCCGATCCGAAGCATGGTGGATGCGGTCTTGAAAGGACTGTCCCGATCGTTCGGGCAACTATACATCGATTGGGGTCGTCCCTCGATCGCGCCGGAAAAGCTCTTGCGCGCACTGCTACTGCAAGTGTTGTATACGATTCGCAGCGAGCGGATGCTCATGGAACAACTGGAATACAATCTGCTGTTCCGCTGGTTCGTGGGTCTGAACATGGACGAGCCAGTGTGGGTGCCCAGCGTGTTCAGCAAGAATCGCGACCGGCTGCTGAATGGTGACATCGCCGAGAAGTTCTTCGCGCAGGTATTGAAACAGGCGCGTGCCAACGACCTGTTGTCGGATGAGCATTTCAGCGTGGACGGCACGCTGATAGAAGCCTGGGCGAGTCAGAAGAGTTTTCAACGCAAAGATCAAGGCCCCACGCTACCACCGGAGGACCCGGGTAATCCGACTATTGATTTTCATGGCGAGGAGCGCCGCAACGACACGCATCAATCGACGACCGACCCGGAAGCCAGGCTGGCAAGAAAAAGCGGCGGTCACGAGTCGAAGCTGGCCTACTGCGGCAACGTGCTGATCGAGAACCGCAACGGACTGGTGGTGGATACCGAACTGGTGCTGTGCAGCGGAAAGGCCGAGCGCGACGCAGCGCTGGAAATGGCGGGGCGGATCGAGGGCGACCAGCGCGTGACGGTGGGAGCCGACAAAGGCTATGACACGCGAGGCTTCGTGCAAGAGATGCGTGGCCGGAACGTGACGCCGCACGTGTCGCAGAATATCAATCGGCAAGGCGGCAGTGCCATTGACGGGCGCACGACACGGCACGCTGGATACCAGGTGAGCCAGCGCAAGCGAAAACGGATCGAAGAAGTATTTGGGTGGTTAAAGACGGTAGGAATGCTGCGCAAGACCCGACATCGCGGCGTCTTCAAAGTTGGTTGGGTATTCACCTTCGCGGCCGCCGCCTACAATCTGGTGCGGATGCGGAACCTTACGGTGGTTCTCTCCGCGTAAGTTCGGGGAGAAGTGTGTCTGGACGACGGAAAGTCGCCAATTCAGGCACACAATCTCCACGTAAATGCTCATGACAAGACCGTTGGCGAGAGGCAAAAAGCTTCGCCGAATAACTAATTCATCAGCCTGCTAGCCGCTCAACGCGCTGCCACGCGCACGTTTTTTCCGGGGCGACTCTCGGCGGACGCGCCCCGATTTTCCTCAAGCTCTATCACGACACTCTGCACCGAACGCTTTTGATCACCTTCCAACTTGGGTTCGCCAGGATTTTGAGCACCACGGGAACCGCAGATTTTGGCGCCGTTTTCGCGCACAAAGCTCTCCGCTTCCTTAGCGCTCAGCCCGCGCGGGATCTGCCCCAAATCGACCAAGCCAAATCCAGCAGTGTGAAGAAAGCCGGCTTCATCGAGAATGTCGATGTAGGTGTCGTCAGTGCGTCCCGGTTCTCTGTCGTTCAATATGACCAGGTACCTCGGGGCGGTGCCCGCAATCCCAAGCCGTTGCTCCAGTTTGCTGAGCCGCCCATCGATGGTCCTCATCGCCGTGGGGTTCCGCTGCCCGCCGCTTGCTCTAGGGCTGCCACGCGCGCCTCAATATCCTCCAACTCGATACCCTTGATTGCGTGGTCGAAAACGCACTCCGCAGCTCGGAGCCTAACTGCTGGGGGTACACTCATGTCCGTCATCAGCTTCAAGATCGTTATGCCAGCGGCACCCGTGGCTTGTTGGAGTCGAGCAACGGCTTGATGGACCGCTTCACGACGGGCATCGCGAAACGCCTGCTGAAATTCGGGGATCTGCAACCAGCGGAGAAGAGTATTGGGATTGATACCGATAGCGCGCGCGGCGTCTTCGATGCTTTTTGAAGAGAGCAGTGCGGCGATCGCTTCCTCCTTCTTTCGCCCGAATTTGGCTCCGTGTCCCTTCATCTGCCCTCATCTGCACTGATCTGCGACTTCAGCGCCGCGAACAAGTGATCATCGCCATTCCATCGCCTTTGTGCGAAACCTGCGGAATTGTCTTGCATTCCCGGCGCACCGGAGTGATGGATGTCGTGACCGCGGTGATTACCGCCAAAGGAGCAAACATGAATACATCGATTGCAGAAGTAACCGGCAGCGCCCAAGCCCCAGCGGCAGGCGAGAAGCCGAAAGCCAGTAAAAAGGCCCGTGTCGCGCCACAGGGCGCCCACGTTGCGAAGAAAAGGGGGAAGGCGGCTAAGAAGGCCACCCCGGTAAAGAAAGCGCCCAAAAGCGCTAAGAAAGCTGCCGCTGCGCGCGCCGGTAGCAAAACCGACAAGGTTCTGGAACTTCTGAAGCGGCCAGGCGGCGTAACAGCCAAGGAGTTGATGAAGGTCACTGCCTGGCAGCCGCATTCCGTGCGCGCCTTCCTTTCGGGCACCGTCGGCAAGAAGATGGGGCTGACCGTCACTTCTACCAAGAGCGAGGACGGGGAGCGCACCTATTCCGTCAAAGCCTAAACCACAAGCGTTCGACTCAAACTGCGCCGCCGGGTTCGCACTCGGCGGCATTTCTCGTCTCTGGGCTCTCACGCTGCAGCTCCCACCCGTTCTGCTTTGATCTCACCGAACGTTCGCCCATCGCCATCCAGCTTGGCGTCTTTGCCGGTCAGCTGCTGCCAGCGTTGTACGACGACATCGACGTACTTCGGATCAAGCTCTATGCCATAGCAGACGCGCTCGGTAAGCTCGGCGGCCGCGAGCGTGGTGCCACTACCCAGGAATGGCTCATAGACCAGTTCGCCGCGCCGGAGATGATTCAATATCGGGCGCCGCATCAGTTCCACCGGCTTCTGGGTCGGGTGATCGAACTTGTCTTCGTCAGAGCCGCCCATGATGAACTTGGGCGACGGAGAATCCCAAATGGTCGAGTTCTCGCCGGCCTTGCCGAACCAGGGCGCATTCTTCTTACGAACGTACCAGCAGGGTTCATGCTGAAACCAGTAGTGCGTTCGCGTGAGCACAGTGCGGCACTTGTTCCAAATTATCTGTTGATGGTGCAAGAAACCGATCCGCAGCAATCCATCGAGGACCTCGCGCGTGAACTTCGATGCGTGCCAGACGTAGGCGACCTCAAGACTGGGCACCAGCGCGAATGCGTCGGACCAATCGGCGCGCGTGTCGCCGGAGATCTTCGTCTCGGTGTGGCCTTTGGTGCGTTTCTTCATGTAGCTCGGCTCGGCCGGGCCACAGCTGTTCAGGCCGGCTCGATCCCGCCACTCCGAGTCCAGTTCAATACCGTACGGCGGGTCCGTGACCATTAGCCGCGGCTTGCGTTCGCCGAGGAGCCGCGCGACAGTTTCCGGACTTGTGGCGTCCCCGCACAGGACGCGGTGCGGGCCCAGGAGCCAAAGCTCACCGGTGCGCGATACGGCTGATTCTGGAAGGGGTGGAGTGGCGTTGGCTTTTTCTTCGTCGTCAAGCGCCAGCAGCTTATCGATCTCGCCTGGGTTGAATCCAGTGAGGCTTAAGTCGAAGTCCGATTCTTGTATGTCCTGCAGCTCCAGCGCGAGTAGCTCTTCATCCCAATCAGCCCACGTTACCGAGCGGTTCACCATCAGCCGGAAAGCTTTGACTTGCGCTGCTGACCACTCGTCGCACGTGATCACCGGGACTTCAGCGATGCCAAGCTTGCGCGCGGCCTTGAGGCGGAGATGGCCATCCACGACTTCACCGTCGCTTCTGACCAGACAGGGAATCTTGAATCCGAACTCGCGGATGGAGCCGCACATCCGATCGACGGCTCCGTCATTCTTGCGCGGATTGCGCGGATACTCCACGAGCCGTTCGATCGGCCACTGCTCGATGCTTTGCGAAGGCGAAATCACCTATTTGCGACCTCTCGTCCCTGAATAGCAGTTATTGATTTCAGTCGTCAACAGAAAAGTAATAGCCGGTCAACCGCGCTGTTAGCATATTGGCAATGAGAAGAACAGCAATGCTTGGCCCCCAAGGGATGAAGGACCGGAGACGAATAGCTACAAAACTGTTCAATGAGCAATGTGCAATCGCGATTCTGGCCAACCTGCCGGAGCGTCTGGACTCTCGGGAGCGCCAAGAGCAGATCGAAGCACTGCGAGAGAAAACGTCGAGGGAACTAAGAGACTTCCTTTCGGCTCTCCGCGCCAACATCCAAGTAATGCGCGCCCAGTTGGGTGTGAAGCTGAACCGCGACCAATTGTTGGCGCTGTTGGATCTTCTTCAGCAAAGCACTACCTGTTATGTCCCGGTCTGGAAGTTGTCCGAGTGGCTGTCGAGATATGATGCCCTGGGTCTCGCACCGCATTGCCGAATCAGCATCGACCCTCATTGCATCGGCCGTGATTATCCAGGGGGATTCGAAATTCGCATGCTCGAGGTCACTATGTTCGAGGACATGGCATCTTTGTTCAACCTTGCGAAGGACGCATTTCTGAGGACGTCCAGCTCGCCAGGACCGTCAAAGTCGGTGCTGAAAGGCGCGGTCGCTCTTATCGCGCTACTGCTTCGGCGGCCTTCTACTTTGTAGAATCCTTCATGAACGAACTTGCAATCGACTACGTGTGGAAGCATCGCGAACAGATCAGCCCGAACGACTTGACCTGCCTCACTGAATGGGACGAGCAGCGTCAGCGTCAGAAATTCGTCAGCACAAGGGACAAACTTGTCCTGTATCCTCGCATCGTTACTGGCTCGAAGCACCCAATTCTTGACGAGAGCAACTGCTCAGAGTTAAAGCTCATAGTCGGGAAAGCCAAGGACCTGAGGGACGCAATCGTGCACGCATCGACCGCAAGAAAAGACGGGGAAAACGAGTACGAAAAGGACAATGCAATCATGGGCCTCCGTTATCAGGCTGTGGAGGAAATCGTTGACGCAACGGTCCGGCTGATTCGGAAAATCCAAGCCGCTACTTCGAACGTGGATCTTCCGTGGATCTTTGACCGAAGCAGCGACGGCTTCTTTCCCCAAGGCGTCTTCGATTAAACATCGTGCCGTAGGCGGTGATGACCCTGGGAGAAGCCAAATTTGGGATGGGCTTGTCGGGTTTGTGGCCTCAGTTTGTCGGGTCGCATGTCGGAAAAAGTGGCATTCCCGACATTAGTCAACCTAGCGGGGTCAGTGGCTTAGACCTTGATTGTCGGAAATGTCGGGTTTCCTTAGGAGGAGAGAGCTTCTGGAAACTTGAGTCGAGAAGTTGATTGTGACCAATTAGGCTGCGGCGTCCATTTTGGACTCCAGTTGGACTCCGGCGACTTCGTTCTGGCGGGAGGGATAACGGTAAACGTTGGAAATGTTTTGGTGGACCTGGTGAGATTCGAACTCACGACCTCTTCCATGCCATGGAAGCGCGCTCCCAACTGCGCCACAGGCCCGACCGGCGAGACGATTTCAATATATCACGCGGTCCGCTAACATGGTCGTCATGACACGGGAAAATGCTTGGGATCTGCTGTGCGAGTTCACCAAATCGGACGGGTTGCGGCGGCACGCGCTGGCGGTGGAGGCGTGCGTGGTAGCCTACGCGCGGAAGTTCGGCGAAGACCAGAGCAAATGGTCGGTCACCGCGCTGCTGCATGACTTCGACTGGGAGATCCATCCGACATTGCCCGATCATCCCATGAAGGGCGAGCCGATCCTGGCTGAGCGCGGCGTGGATGCCGAAATTCGCCGGGCGATTTTGTCGCATGCCGATTTCAGCGGGGTGCCCCGCGAATCGTTGCTCGAGAAGACGCTGTTTGCTTGCGATGAGCTGGCCGGATTTCTCACGGCCTGCTCCTATGTGAAGCCGGGCCGCAGCATTCATGAAGTGGACGTAAAGTCGGTGCGAAGGAAGCTAAAGGACAAAGCATTCGCGCGGTCGGTGAATCGGGATGATATCGTCAACGGCGCGGCGGGACTGAGCGTGGACCTGGACGATCACATTGCGTTCTGTATCCAGGCGATGAAGGAGCGCGCGGCCGAATTGGGGCTGGCGGGCGCCGAACCATTGTCTACGGCGGAACACGCGTCGCCTCAAAACTGACACGAAATCATCCGGAAATCCGCTCTTTTTCCGCGATTTTCACGCGGGCAGTCCACGTGCCTTGCGTGTGCGCGAGAGGAGACGACCATGATCGTTCTAAAGTTTCTGCTTGAGTTCTTTGGCTTCGCGCTGCTCGCCGCAGCGGCGGGCTTGATGGCCATGGATCTGGTAAGTGCGTACCGCAGGCCGAGGCCGGAGGTCCGCACTGCGCGTTTGCAATGGCGATTTCCGGTTCGCGTGGCCTTGCTCGGGGTGATTCCGCTGCTGGCCGGTTTGAGCATCGCGGTGGTGCCCGCTGGGCGGGCGGGCGTGCGCGTCAGCCAAATTTCCGGAACGCTTCCCGACACGCTTTATCCAGGACTGCACCTGGTGATGCCGCTCGTGCAATCGGTAGAAACCTACGATATGCGGGACCAGATTTATGAGACCACGGTGGTCCCGGATATAAAGAAGGGCGAGTATTTAAAAGTCCAGACCCAGGAAGGTTTGGAACTGGGCTTGGCCGTGACGGTGCGATTTCGCTTGGATCCGCACCGGCTGGCCTATATTCACGCCAATTTGCCGCAGCCGGTGGAAAAGGAATTGGTGCCGCCGGTAGTTGCCACCGCGTTTCGCGACCTGGCGCCGCGCTACCTGGTGCGTGAACTGTTCGCCACCAAGCGCGAGGAAATCCGCCGCGAAGCCGCCACCGCCATCGCGCAAAAGCTGGCGCCGGACGCGGTGATGGTGAAAGAAGTGATGCTGCGCGATATCGAATTGCCGTCCGAATACGCCAAAGGGCTGGAGGGCGTGCTGCTGAAGGAACAGGAAAACGAAAAGCTGGGCGTGGAACTGGATGTCAAGCAGAAGGAAGTTCGCGAGGCGGAGCTGGAGGCGGAGGCGCAGGAGGCTCGCGACGTCAAGGCAGCCGAGGCGCAGGCGCAGGTGACGGTTCTGCAGGCCAAGGCGCAGTCCGACGCCATGCAGTACACGCTTCCTCTCAAGCAAAAGCAGATCGAGCAGACGCGCCTGGAATCGGCGGCCCGCAAGGAGGCCACGGTGCAGCAGGCCGAGGCGCAGGCGGAGGCGAAAGTGATCGACGGCAAAGCGGAACTGGAGCGGCGCAAGCTGATGAACGAAGCGGATCTGGATCGCGTGCAGTTGCTCTCAAAAGCCGACGCCGACAAGATGCACCTGGAGGGCGCGGCGCTGAAGGAGAATCCGCTGCTGATCCAGAAGATCATCGCCGAGAAGTTGTCCGACAAGGTGCAGATCATGATGGTGCCGAGCGACGGTAAATTCTTTTTCGCCAATGACGTGCTGAAGGGAGCGATGCCGGCGGCCGCGGTGGCGGAGCCGGAAGGGCCGGCGGGGAATCAAAGCGGCTCGCATTAGGTGCAGGGACGCGGTGTTAGAATCACGGCTGGAAGCTAGTCTTGGCCGGTGCTGGGCCTGGTCTTCAAAACCAGTTGTGCGGCACTTTGTGTCGCGGGTGGGTTCGACTCCCACTAGCTTCCGCCAAACCAAAGCTACGCGAGTTCTCTTACGGCCCTTAGGGCAAAGCCCCGAGCCGCTGAACCAGGTTCGAATGCCGATGGGAGATCATGCGATCTCTCTCGACCTCGGTCCTATTAGCTGCCAACTACAACCTGATATTAAATAAGTCGTAAGGACAGGGGCCCGCGACGTAATGGCTTCAACTCGCCGCTATATTATGCAAATTGTGGTACAACCATTAAAACCACAATGAATCCAACTCCTGCGGGCAAAATTCTCTACTGTTCGCAGTGTGGACAGCCCAAATCGGAACAAGAACTCGCACATTTTGGCAATATTCTAGTCTGCGGCAGTTGCAAGCCCGCTTATGCGCAGGGTCTTAGCGAGGGGATTGCCGCGCGAGGCGCTTTTCACTACGGCGGGTTCTGGATTCGATTCGTGGCCTACGTGATCGACGCTCTGATTGTCGGGTTTACCTCCGTGGCGGTGCAGGCCGTTCTGCTGCCGGGCTTGCGATTCAACTCATCGTCGTCTCTCGGGGCGGGCGCCCTCGCACTGGTTGGAATCGCATATATCGTTGGAGTGGCAATCGCCGCGACCTATGAAGGACTGTTTGTGTACAAGCTGGGAGCCACGCCCGGCAAAATGGTGCTCGGACTTCGAGTGGTGCGGCCCGATGGCGGTCCCGTTTCGCTGGGCAGGGCGATAGGACGGTACTTTGCGAAGTTGCTTAGCACAATAATCCGCTTTATCGGATTTATCATGGCCGGGTTCGACCGCGAGAAGCGCGGCCTTCACGATATACTCGTGGATACTCGCGTGATCAAGCGGCCATCCTGACTATGGTTGTGGTTCCCTGTAATTCGTGCGGAATGGCGTTGCCGGAATGGGAGCTGGCCGCGGGCGAAGCCTCCACCTGCCCGGACTGCGGCACGGAACATCAAGTTAAGATATTCCCAGCAGCGTTGCGCGTGGCTGCTTCGGCGCAGTCGGAATCCGCCGCGGAAGGAGAAGCAACGTGTTTCGACCATCCGTCCAGCCGGGCCATCGCATCCTGCGCGCAATGCGGCCGTTTTGTTTGCCCGCTGTGTGTGGTGGAGGTGAGGAACAACAGTTATTGCCCGTCGTGCATGGCCGCGGGCCTGTCTAAAGCCGCGGGGGCCGACATGGCGCCCTCGCGCGTCGCTTACGACACCATCGCTCTCGCTATCGCCGTTGGACCGCTGCTATTTTTTCCGATCACACTTCTGACCGGGCCGGTGGCGATCTTCTTCGCCTTCCGGTATTGGAAGCGTCCCCTGGCGCTGATGCACCGCAACCGTTGGCGATTCGTTGCGGCCATTCTGATCGGCTTGATCGAGGTCGGCGGCTTTAGCTGGCTGATCCTGTATGCGCTGCTGCGGCGGGCAGCCGCGCCGGCTTAGTTTATGTCGAGGTCATATCGCAAGCTCTCTTCGTGGCAGGGTTTTTTCTCCGGCGCGGCGTTGTTTCGAGACGAGCATTGCCTGATTTCGGTGCGCCGGTCCGGTTTTGAAGAGCGCGTGAAGAGGCTTCAGTTCAGGGACATTACGTCTATCGTGGTTAGCAAGTCTCGCAGGTTCGGCGTTTCGCGAAAGGTGATCCTTGGCGCTCTGCTGCTTCTGTTTGCTTTGGCTTTTGCCTCAAGGTATTCATTGTTACCGGCCATCGTCACGCTCGCTCTTGAGATCGCGATGGTTTTCTTCTGGCTTTACATTTCGATCCAGAAAAGCTGCCGCTGCCGCGTTTACACCGCCGTCAGCCAGGAGGAGCTGCTTTCCATCCGCCGTCCGTGGACAGCCCGCAAATTTCTGGCGGAGCTGACACCGCTCATCGAGGCGGCACAAGGAACGCTCGCGGCCGGGTGGAAGGAGTCCCTGGCGCCGGATCAGCCGATCCAGATCGCGCAGGCCACTGCGAAACCGGATGAGGCTTCCGTTCCCGCGGAACGGGCCGACTGGCGCGCGCGGCGGCTCACCGCTTCCGGCGTTCTGGTGGCGTGCCTGCTGCTGGATGTCGTGCAAACCAGTTGGGACCTTCAGAGAACCGAGCCGATGCCGAATTGGATAGGTTCGCTGCTGGCATTGATGGAAGCTGCAGCGGCCATTTGGGTACTGATCCAGAATCGAGGTATCGATGTCAGCTTGCAGCGTCTGGGCGCCGCTGTTCTCATTTTTCTCGGATTGGCGTTCTACGGGCAGACTGGCATCACGGTTGTCGCCCAGATGCAAGCTGGTACCAGGCGCCCGCTGCAGGCTGCCGAGATCCGCTCAACTTCCGCACATCATTCGTACATGGAGATTTACATCGCCTGTTGTTTCGTTCTGGCCATCACGTGCGTATTACTGACGGTTGGCGACCCTACTCCGCGCCGCCAGCGTGTGATGGTGGAGTGAGGCATGCCAGAAAACGTCACTCAACAGCACTGTTGGAACCATCCCGCGCGCGGCGCCGTTTGCCGCTGCCCGGCCTGCCACCGCGCCTTTTGCCGCGAGTGCGTTTCCGAGCACGAATCGCGGCTGCTGTGCGCCGCCTGTATCAAAGCGTCGGTAGCGGCGTCCGGTGGCGCGCGGGCGCGCCGTACAGGCCCTGTCTTATATACTGCGATGGCGTTTGCCAGCATGCTGTTGGCTTGGGCCATATTCTTTTCAATCGGACAAATCATCATGGAATCCGTCACGTTAGCCGATCGTTCTGCATGGCACGAGCGGTAACCGAGACAGCGGCAATCGAAATCGTCGAAGAAGCCATCCACGTGCTTCGCGGGGCAGGAGTGCGTACCTTGGCTCTCATCTGGACCGGCGCCATTCCATTCGCACTCGGAGTGCTGCTATTCTGGCGCGACATGACGCATTACGACCGCAACGCCGCGTTATGCGCCTGGGAATCGCTCTTGCTGGTGGCACTGCTCCTTTGGATGAACGTTTGGCGCGGTGTGTTCGCTCGGAGCCTGCACGCGCAACTCGCAGGCGCTGCAGCCGGGGGCAAGGCCGGCTTTTTCCGCACGGTGGGCGTTCATCTGTTGCTCGGGAACTCGAAGCTTTTCCTGATGCCGTTGGCCGTCGTGACGGTGCTTGCCCTACCAGGCGTGGTTGGCTTTTTCCGCATAGCGACCACAGTGGCTTCGGTGGATGGCGACGATTTCTCGAAAACCGTGGCCAAGGCGCGAAAGCTGTCGTCGTCGGTCGTGCAGCCCGTCTTGCTGATTCTGCTCCTGGTATTCATCGCGACACTGCTGTTTGTGAACATCGCCGTCCTGCTGGCTTTGCTCCCGCAGTTGGCTCGCATCCTGACCGGTTATGAATCGTCTTTTACACGCGCGGGCTTCCGGCTTCTGGCAGACCCTTCCTTCTACGTCGCGGCCGGCCTGATGACGTGGCTTGCCTTCGAGCCACTGGCGCAAGCGGTCTACACCGTTGCGGCGTTTCACGCGGAATCGAAGGAAACCGGCGAAGATGTGCGTGCACGTTTGCGGGCCCTGCTTCGATCGGGCGGTGTTGCTGCACTGCTGGTAGTCCTTTGCGCCCCAGCACTGACCGCGCAGCCCAGCCTGGACGCGTCCGCGCTCGACCGGTCCATCCGCCAGACTCTGGCATCGCCCCAGTACGGTTGGAACATCCAACGCGAGGTCGCGCAGCAGAAGGAGTCCTGGTTCGTTCGCTTCACGGACTCTCTCGGCGCCAGGCTGTCTCAGGTAAGAGCTGCTATCGGACGGGCTATCGATCGCTTGGTCGAGTGGTTCCGCAAAATGTTCGAGACGCCCCCGCCACAGAATCAGGGGCCGCCAGCGCGCGGCGCCATTCGGGGAGAGTTATATATCGCCGTGGCCTTGGTGTTGCTCGCCGCGGTTTTCCTGATCTGGCGCGGACGGGCTGCGCTGGCACGCAAACAAATCGCCGTTCCCGTTGGACCGGCGACCATCAGCCTGGCGGGCGATACCGTGACGGCCGACCAGTTGCCCGAACAAGGCTGGTACCTGCTGGCCGATGAGTGTATCTCGAAAGCGCAATTCCGGCTCGGCCTGCGTGCTCTCTATCTCGCCAACCTGGCCGGGCTGGCCGACGAACGCTGGATCGCGATCCATCCCGGCAAGACAGATCATGAGTACGAAAACGAACTGCGCCGCCGCGCGCGAGCGTTCCCGGACGCGTGCCAACTTTTCTCGCTGAATATCGGGCTGTTCGAGCGCGTTTGGTATGGAGACTATCCGGTCTCCCTGGAGCATTGCCAGGCGTTCCGCAATCGCGCCCAACAGATGAAGCGGGAAATGGATTCCGCCGGGGTCCTCGCGTGACCAGGCCAGCAGCGCTATTGCTCCTCGTCATGCTGTGCGTCGCTTTCGCCTGGGCCTTGCTTAGCGTGTTCAACGCTGGGTTTGAAGCCGGCGGAATCTATCCCGCCTTTTCCAGTCTGCGCAAAGATCCCGACGGCACAAGTGTTTTGTTCGACAGCGTCCAACGCCTGTCCCCGGCGACTCAACGCAGCTATCTGCCGCTCGAAAGCGTGCGATGGTCGCACCGAACTTTGCTGTTGCTCGGCGCTAATCCGGAACAAATTGCGCCAGAGGGCGTTTTCGATCAGCGTGTCATCGAAAGATTGGCGCGGCAGGGCAATCGCGTCGTTTTGGGGCTGATGCCCGGAGTCTGGGCTGGCGAGGAAGTGGTCCGGGGGATCGAAAAAACCTGGGGTGTCAAGATCCAGAACGCCGGCAACAAGGATGCCCGCGAGATTCACTTTAGCGCCAGTTCCCAGTGGACCGTGCTGCGGGGAGATCGCGAGGACGCCGATGTCATCGAGCGCTCGTTTGGTCCAGGATCGTTGGTGCTGGTGGCATCCAGCACGATGTTCACCAATGGCGCGCTGGCTGACTCGCCGGACACCGCATTGCTAACGTCGGTGATGGGCGCAAGCGACGGCATTGTGTTCGATGAAGCGCATCTTGGACTCGTCGAATCGGGCAGCGTGATGGGGCTGCTGCGCGCATTCCATCTGGAGGGCCTTCTGCTTGGGCTGCTGCTCCCGGTCGCGTTATTGGTGTGGAAATACTCCACCAGCTTTCCGCCGCCTTCGCGTTCCGGGCCGCGGCAACAGATGAAAGGCCGGCGCTCATTCTCCGGTTTGGTGGCGCTGCTTCGCCGAAATCTGAGCCCGGCCGATCTGGCTGCCGTTGGTTGGCAGGAATGGCTGAAGGGCGCTCCGCGCGCGCTACCTGCGTACCGCCGCGCACTGGTGGAACAAGAGCTGATGGAGGCAGGCGGCGAACCGATGCGAGCGTTACCAAGAATCCAAGAAATATTGAACCGCAAGAGGACCGATTGAATCTCGAACAATTCCAGGAAGCCATCGCGCAAATCACTTCCGAGATCCACAAAGTTGTAATTGGACAGGACGACGCTGTGCGCAGCGCTCTGATCGTGGTGCTGTGCAACCAGCACGGGCTCATCGAGGGCGTGCCTGGCTTGGCCAAGACGTTGCTCACGCGGGCACTGGCGCAATCGATGGCCTGCGAGTTCAAGCGCATCCAGTTCACTCCGGACCTGATGCCGGCCGACATCACCGGCACCAGTGTCTTCAATCTGCGCGAAAACGAATTCGCGCTCATGCGGGGGCCGGTGTTCACAGAGTTTTTATTGGCCGACGAGATCAATCGCGCTTCGGCGAAAACTCAGGCTGCGTTGCTGGAAGCAATGCAGGAACGTACCGTGACCATCGATCGCGAGACGCATCGCCTGTCACCGGACTTCACGGTGTTCGCTACTCAGAATCCCATTGAGTCCGAAGGCACCTACCCGCTGCCGGAGGCGCAGAAGGATCGCTTCATGCTGAAGATCAACATGACGTGGCCGGAGCGCGGCCATGAACTGGACCTGGCCCGCCGCAGCCTGGGCGGCGATTCCCCGGAAGCCGTGCTCCAGCGTGGCGAGGTACAGCCTTGCCTCACACATGGGCGGCTCAATGAATTGCGGGACGCTTTGCAACAGGTGCGAGTAAGCGACGAACTGCTCGAGTACATCGTGGAGGTGGTGCGCCGCACGCGCTCATCGGACGACCTTCAGGTGGGAGCGGGCCCGCGTGCCATGCAGGCTTTACTGTGGGCCAGCCGTGCATGGGCGGGCATGGCGGGACGCGACTTCCTCACACCGGACGATGTTCGCGCCGTAGCCGTGCAAGCACTCGAGCACCGATTGGTGCTGCTTCCAGAATCGGAGCTGGAAGGAGTGCGGACAGCGGAAGTGCTGGACCGCATCTTGCATCAAGTACCGATCCCTCGTTGAGACTCGCGATGATTGTTCCCACCCCACGCGTGATTCTGCTTTCGGCGCTGATCGTGCTCCCGGCCGTGGCACTGATTCCTCTAAGACCGGGATTGGCCGCGCCCGCCGCATTGGTGATTGCCGGTTGCTTCGGCGTAGTGGCTCTCGACGGATGGGTGGGATCAAGGCGCCCCAACGCGATCGATGTCCAGGCTCCGTCATCGATCAGGCTCACACAACGGCGCGCGGCATTCGTGCCGTTGGTATTTCAAAATAACTCGCCGCGACCCTTCGACGGGCGCATCGCTCTGGTGATGCCTGATGGCGTGGTCTCCGATCAAGTGGTGCTGCCCGCCGAGATACCGCCGGGCCGTTCGTCGCTCGAATGGCCGCTAACTGGAATGGTACGAGGAGAATGCCGATTGGACCAATTGCATCTCGAAGGTGGCTCTCCGCTTGGTCTCTGGAACATTCGATCACTGCGCGCAATGGCCTGCCAGTTGCGAATTTATCCGGATCTTAGAGATCGCGCATCGGCCGCATTGTTGCAGAGAACGCGAGCGCCCGGAACTCGCTTGCATCGACAAGTGGGCAAGGGCCGCGAGTTCGATCGCCTGCGGCAGTACCTGCCCGGCGACAGCTACGAAGATGTTTACTGGAAAGGGACCGCAAAGCGGGGCGCTCCGGTGGTGAAGCTTTACCATTTGGAACATTCTCAGCAAGTCTACGTAGCGCTCGACTGTTCACGGCTCAGTGCGATCGAAGGCAGGCTGGATGGTTACGTGGAAGCCGCGCTCCATTTGGCCCTGTGCGCGGAACGGCAGGGCGATCGCTTCGGTCTGATCCTGTTCAGCGACCGGGTGCATAGCGTGGTGGAAGCGCGCCGTGGCGCCGAGCATTTCCGGCTGTGCCGGGACGCCATTTACAATGCCCAGCCCAGACGCGTCAATCCGGATTTCGGAGAGGTGTGCGACAGTCTGCAAAGGAAATTGCGGCGTCGCTCGCTGATTGTTTTTCTCACTTGTCTGGATGATGCCCTGCTGGCGGAGACTTTCGAACGCGATGTGGCCATCATGTCGCGCCGTCACCTGGTGCTGGTACACCTGATGCGGAGCTCGGAATCGAGACCCATGTTTGATGGCCCGCCGCTCCGGGATCTGGACGATGCCTACTCGGCGCTGGCCAGCCAACTGCAATGGAATCGCATCCGGCGGGTGCAGCGAACGCTCGAAAATCGAGGAGTACGCCTGTCTTTATTAGATCCCGGACAAGCCAAGCAGCAAGTTGCCGCGGCCTATCTGGATGTGAAGCGGAGACAGTTGCTATGATTCTGGACTTGCCTCGATTCGTCGCGGCCGAGCGGGACTGGTGGTCGGAACTCGAAACCGTGCTGCACCGTTTGGAGACCGAGCCGAACTGGCGCATGTCTGTTGCCCAAGTGCAGCGGCTGCAATACTTGTACGAGCGCTCCGCGGCGGATTTAGTCCGGCTGGACGAATTCTCTGAACCCGACCTTCGCGCATCGCTGCAGGCCTTGGTGGCGCGGGCCTACAGCGCGATTCATGAAACCCGTTCCGGGCGTGCTTCATTCCGCTGGAAGATATGGCTTACCGAACCGGCCCGCGCATTCCGCCGGCATAGCATCGCTTTCGGCCTGTCGGTAGCGATCACCGTTCTGGGCTGCGCCTTCGGGTGGATGGCCATCCGCGCCGACAGCCAAAACAAGGCGGTGCTAATGCCATTTCCCGGGCTGATGGAATCGCCCCGCGATCGCGTGGCCGCCGAGGAGAGTGCGAAGACCGATCGGTTGCAGGGCCAGAAGGCCAGTTTTTCCGCCACGCTGATGACTCACAATATGCGCGTGAGTATTTTTACACTGGGCTGCGGAATGACCTGGGGCGTCGGGACGGTGCTGTTGCTCTTCTACAACGGGGTCATGCTTGGGGCCGTGGCAGCGGACTATATTGGCGCGGGCGAGACAGCGTTTCTGTTCGGCTGGCTTCTGCCGCATGGTAGCTTCGAAATCCCGGCAATTCTGATAGCCGGCCAGGCTGGATTCCTGCTTGCGTCGGGCCTGATCGGGTGGGGGCGTCCGGTCTCACTCGCGGATCGGCTGCGAGGCGTCCGTCATGATGTCATCGCGCTGACGGCAGGCTTGGCGATGATGCTGGTTTGGGCTGGCGCCGTGGAAGCCTTCATTTCGCAGAACCACCAGCCGGTGCTTGCCTACAGCGCCAAGATAGCTTTTGGCGTGGTTGAACTCTCCGCGCTGGCCGTATATTTCTTGCTAGCCGGTCGGACAACAACATGACGCAGGAATCCACATTGCGGGTGGAGACTCCGGAAGGCGTGGTTTTCGCGTTTGGTCTGGCGTCGCCGCTGGCCCGGGCACTGGCCTACGCCATCGATCTGGCTGCCATCACCGCGCTCACTAGCGCCCTCACCAAAAGCCTTCAAATCCTCGCCATCGTCGGCGCGGATTGGGCCGCCGCAATCTCGGTTCTGATTGCATTCCTGATTTCGATGGCGTACGGAATTTTGTTGGAGTGGCGCTGGCGCGGCCAGACGTTGGGGAAACGCGTGATGCGGTTGCGCGTCATCGACGCTGGCGGCCTGCGCCTGGAATTCACGCAGGTGGTGGTTCGCAATCTGCTTCGCGCCGTGGACATATTGCCGATCCTATATCTGGTGGGAGGGAGCGTGGCGCTGGCCACGAGAAAATGCCAGCGGTTGGGCGATCTAGCGGCTGGAACCATCGTGATCCATGAGCCGGTGGTCCAGGCTGTCGATCTGGAACAGATTGCACCCTTGCAATACAATTCGCTGCTGGCCCACCCGCACTTGGCGGCGCGGCTGCGGAATCGCGTCTCCGCGGAAGTTGCCAGCCTGGTGGTGAAAGCGCTCTCGATGCGCGACAGTTATGAGCCGTCGGCGCGAGTGGCGCTTTTCGGTGCATTCGCAAATTATTTTCGTTCGCTTGTGCCATTTCCCGAAGAATCAATAGAGGGGCTGACGGATGAGCAGTACGTACGCGGCGTCCTAGGCGCACTATATATGGGTAAAACCCGCCAATAGGCCCAATAGAGGCGCCAGAAACCGAAGCTACGCGACTTCTCTTACGGCCCTTAGGGCCAAGCCCCGAGCCGCTTAACAAGCTCGAATGCCGATAAGAGAGCATGCGATCTCTCGCGACCTGGATCCTATTGGCTACCGCATTGCTGCTCGGCGCTTGCGCCCGGGCCCGAGTGACTACGCAGATTCAATCCGATGGTTCCTGGATACGAACCCTTGAACTGACGGGACAGAAGAAGGCCGGCGTTCAAGCGATGCCGGCGCTCGAAGACACATTCGTAATTCCCGCCGGCGACGGATGGAAAACGACCGAGGAAGCCAAAGATAACAATCGCACCTTGACGCTCGAACGGTCCTTGCCAGTGGGCGGCACGCTGGCGGGCGATGTGTCGCTCAAGAGCTCTGAAGCAGGCAAACTACGGCTGGTGAACTCGATGGCCGTCAAAGCGGTGGGACCCCATCGATTGGAATATCGCGAGACGCTGCACTGGACGGGCGCGTCCATGAATCTGATGGGCGATATTAAACCGGCGGACTTAGCGCGATTGAAGTCGCATCTTCCACCAGGCTTGGCCACCGATGCCGATGTCAGCGCACTGGTGGAGAAAACGGCCCGGCTTTCTATCCCCGTTCTGTTCGGACCGGGCGACCCGTTGCTGGCCATGGGCCTATTACATCTGGACCTGGCGCTGTATCGCGCGAATCAACGCATGGGCTCCGTGCTGGTGCAGGCGCTGGAACAGCAATTCGGCGACAAGATGCAGCCCCCCGAGCGGCGTGCAGTGGCCCGGCAGCTCATCCAGGAAACTTTGAACTCCGGCAAGCTGTCGCAGCCGGACCCCGCGGCGGCCGCGACGGCGAGCGTTTCAGCGAAGAACTTTGGATTGACCCCTCTCATGTTCATCGTGAAGCCGCCGGGCAAGGTGGTATCCACCAACGGTGAGATTGACGACTTTACCGGCGAGATTTTCTGGGCGCTGTTTGAAGACGCCGCGATGTATCAAGACGTCGTGCTGACGGCAGTGATGGAATCGAATTGATTCGGTAAACTCAGGAAAGTTCGGACAGTTCCTTGAACTCTCCGTTACTATCGCCCAGCTTTTCCGCCGGCACACCCAGCTTATGCAACAAAGTCAGGTGGAGATTGGTGAGGGGTGTGTGTTCCGGATATACCAGGTGACGGCCGCCCTTCAGCGTGCCGCAGCCTCCGCCGACGAGAAATGTCGGCAGCGGGCCGTGCGTGTGCCGATCACTGTTGCTGATGCCCGAGCCAAAGATCAGGATCACATGATCCAGCAGTGAGCCATCGCCGTCCGGCGTATTGCGCAGTTTTTCCAGATATTCGGCAAACAGCCCGATGTGATAGCGCTGAATTTTGGCGCATTTTGCCATCTTTTCCGGGTTGCCCTGGTGGTGCGTCAGCGGATGGTGCGGCTCCGGCACCCCGATCTGCGGATAGGGCCGGCCGGTCTGCTCGCGGCCGTACATAAATGTGGTCACCCGCGTCAGGTCGGATTGGTAGGCCAGCAGTTGCAAGTCATATAACAGCCGGACCTGGTCCTCGAACTTTTCCGGGATACCGGCGGGGCGGGGAACGTCGGGGAGTTCTTTGGAGCTTTGCTCTTCGGCCTTCTGGATACGCCTCTCCACATCTCTCAGTGCGGCCAGATAGTCGTTCATCTTGCGATTGTCGGTCGCGCCGAGCTGGTGCTGCAGTTGGTTCACGCGCTCGCTGACCGAATCGAGCAGGCTCTTGTCCTGGTTGAGGCGCGCCGCGCGGACGCGAGGGTCGGTGCTGTCGCTGGAACCGAACATCCGCTCGAAAAGCACGCGTGGATTGTTTTCGGCCATCAGAGGCAGCGTCGGCGTGAGCCATGAAATGGTACTGCTGTAGGCGCAGCTATAGCCGAGATCGCAGGAGCCCAGCAAACTGTTTTCGTCGGCGGTCATTTGCAGGGAGGACAGCTGCGTGTCCCGCTCGAAGGCCCGCGCGGCGATCTGGTCCATGGAGACGGCATTTTCGACATTGCTGTCGGACTTCTTCACGTGCACGCCCGTCAGGTAGGAGCCGCAAGCGCGGGAATGGTCCCCGCCGCCGTCTCCGTTCGCCTCCGCCGGATCGCAGAACAGGCCCGTGATGACGATCGTTTGGTCCTTAAATGGTTCGAGTCCTTTTAACGTCGGCGAGAGCTCAAATTGAGAACCGGCGCCCGTCGGCAGCCATTGGTCATAGATGACACCGTTGGGATGATAGACCACGCCGAAACGGCGCACCGGTTTGGTGGTAGCGGCCGGGGCGAAGGCTGGAACCATGGCGTCGAGCAACGGAAGTGCGACTGCCGTACCTACTCCGCGGAGCACGGTGCGTCGCGAAATGGCCTTCTTCGTCACGAACATAATTCTATTGTCCCCTATTCCTGGCGCTGATCGTTGTCCGGGCTGACTGGCCGGCGGTTCTCATTTGAAAGGGCGCGCTTTTTACGATACCCGCAATAATTGATGACCAGCGGTAATCATCGGCAGCCGCCGAGTGATCAATCGCACGGACCGTGGGAGCGTCGTAGTACTCGAGTCCACGGCCCAGAGCGTACGTCAGCAGCTTGTCGGTTACCGTTTTGACGAATTGCAATCTCTGCGACATCAGGGCCTCGCGCAACTCTCGCGGCCCGTCCACCTTCGTGCCGTCCAGCAATACGCCGGACGCGTCGATAGGGTGGCCGGCGTCGGTGGCGCGCCACTGCCCGATGGCATCGAAATTTTCCAGGCTCAACCCCAGCGGGTCCATGCGCGCGTGGCAACTCGCGCACACCGGATTAGCGCGGTGCATTTCGAGCATTTGCCGGACCGATAAAGGCTTGCCATCCTTGTTGCTCGATTCGAGCGAAGGCACGTTGGGTGGAGGCGCCGGTGGCGGCGCGGAAAGGATATTTTCGAGTATCCATTTGCCACGGATGGTGGGAGCAGTACGCGTGGTGTAAGAGGTGACTGCCAGCACGCTGGCCTTGCCCAGCAGTCCGAAGCGATTCTCATCCGTGAGTTCGACGCGCCGGAAGTGGCTGCCGTACACGCCGGGAATGCCGTAATGGCGCGCCAGTTGTTCGTTGAGAAAAGTCTCCTTGGACGTTAACAGGTCGGTGACGCTGTTATTCTCCGTCAATTGAGCGTTCAGAAACAGCTCAGTCTCGGTGACGAAGGCGGAACGCAGGTTGTCGTCGAAAAATGGAAACTTCGTCCCGTCCGGATTGAGGAGCCAGACGTTGCGAATTTCGAGCCAATCGGAGAAAAAATTCTGAACCAACGAATTGCGCGCGCGGGGATCGGCGAACATGCGCGAGACTTGCTGCTCCAGAACGGCTGGCTCGTGCAATTTTCCACGGATGGCCAGGTCGAGCAGCGTGTCGTCCGGAATGCTGCTCCACAAAAAGAAGGACAATCGCGAAGCCAGCTCGACATCGGAGATGCGATATGCGGCGCCTGGAGCGACGCTCGCCGGATCAGCCTCGATGCGAAACAGAAAATCGGGGCTTACCAGGACGCGCTCGAGCGCCGCGCGAATTCCATCGTCGAAAGTCCCGGAAGCGCGGGCGCGTTTGTAGAAGCTGAGCAGCGTCCCGACGTCTTCGTCATCGACGGAACGTCGATAAGCGCGCCGCGCCAGCCGTGACAGGATTTTCGTTGCGCAGGGAATTTCATCTGTTGCGCCGGCTGGATGGCACACGAACAGAAGCTGACGGCTGGGCGAATCGGCAGGCACTTGCGCATCATAAGGACCGCCGATCCACAAGGATGCAATGGCAATGGGCGAGTTGGCATTGTCGGATGCGCGGCTGAAAAGCGGAAGGCGGTCTGGACCCGGGCCTTCCGGCTCCACATCGTCGGTTTTCAGCATAGTGGCCATTACCTGGTGCAGCCCGGCCTTCACCGGCACGCGCACCTGTAGCCCTTCGTCACCGTCGAATATAAACGTCTTGGAGTGCGTTTTCTCTCCGCCCAGCGTGGTCTGCCAAATGCGCTTCCCATCCACGCGGATTTCAAATTGCGTCGGCACGTTCAGGCCGCGGATGTCGCTGTCCCAAGCCCGCTGCAATTTAATCTTTAAAACATATTCGCCGTCCACCGGAAAATAGTGGCGGGCCGCGACTCCGCCTTTGGATCCCAGCGGGAAGTCTTCTCCCAGGCGGTCTGTCTGTCGGAGATAAGTTTGGTCGTTCGCGTTGTCCTTCAATGCGCCGTAACGCACGAAGGTCGGCGGGATGCTGGGATCGCCCACTGCCCGGCGCGAAATGGCCGATGCGGCGGATACGTATCGATCGAGCAGAGCCGGTTGCATGGAAAGCGCTTCGGCGTTGTTCTCGAACCCGAAGGCCTGTTCGTCCGGCGGTAGCATGGCCTGCGGGTCCACGTTCACCGCGATCAGATCGCGCACCGCGTTCGCGTATTCAGCGCGATTGAGACGATGCAAGCTCGCCGGATGGCCCGGATTTACGTGAGCCGCGGCAGCACGGTCGATTTCCGATTCCAGGTAAGTGGCCACCTTGTCGTATGTCGCGTTGTCGGGGCGCGGAAGCTTCGGCGGCGGCATCGCGCGGCTGCGGAGCTTTACGATGACGTTTTCCCAGATCTCTTGCGAGTTGTAAGGATTGTCGGCGTCAGCTCGATCCAGGGCGAGGCCCCCGGTTTTGAGCTTCTCGTTGTGACAAGCGACGCAGTATTTATTCACCATCTCGCGAGCGGGATTGCCGGTGGCGGCGTTTGCCGCAAGAGCGCTCATTGCGAAACAGGCCAGACCGATGTAACGCGCTTGGCTCATTGCTCGGCCCTGCACTTATTCTGGGCCTCGCAGGGATGGCCCAATTTCGGATCGGCGCCATGCTTTAGGAGCAGCTCCGCGCCTTCCTTGTTATAGAGGACACCGCCCAGCCGGTCGCCGTCGCCGTGCGCCGCAAGGTAGGGAGTGACGCCGGCCTTGCTGACGGCATTCACGTTGACGCCGAGGTCGATCAATTCGGCCAGCAGTTTGTTCCACCCCCGATAGGCCGGACCAAACAAAGCGTTCTCGCCGAACGTTGTTTCGCCCTTCGGATCCACACCCAGATCCAACAGCAGCTTTACTGTCTCCATCGCCTGGGCTTCGGTGACGGTGTCCTCGCCGATGGAATGGTTCAGACCCCCGGCTGCCATGATGGCCGACGCATTCGTTGCGGTGAGGATCTTGGGATCGGCGCCGGCATCGAGAAGAATGTGCATCATCTCCAAGTCGTTGGCGGAAGCGGCGAGCAGGACAGGCGTAGCTCCATTGGCGTCCAGGTATCCGCCTGCGAAATTCGGCTGCGGCTTCGTCATGCGCGCGTTCACGTTGGCGCCGTGGGCCAGCAGCGCTTTCACTAGTTTCAGCTTGGCCTGGCGATCCGGAATTCCGGACATTGGATCGTCAAAACCGTATACCGGATTCGCGGTGAAGCTTTCCCACTGGCTGGACGCCCAATGGAGCGGCGTAAAGCCTCCAGCGATGTTGTTGGGATCGGCGCCATGATCCAGCAACCAGAGTGCGAGGTCCACCTGACCGCGCACCACCGCCACCAGCAGTGGAGTGTAGCCAAGAGTTCCGACGGTCTTAGAAATTCCCAGAAAATTGCTAACGCGATTTGTTCCACCTTCGGCGTACGTCAGGAAGTTGACGTCCACGCCCGCGGCCAGCAACAGCTTTACGCTTTCCAGGTCACCCACGCGGGCCGCAAAGTGAATGGCGGTGAATCCCTGCTTGCTATTGGCTTTCAGATCCGCATGGGCGTCGATCAGCGCCTTCACCACATCGGGGTGACGCTCCGCCGCGGCCCACATCAACGCGGTCTGATTCTGGGTTGGCTCCTTCGCATTCACCGCCGCTCCGAACTCGATCAGCATTCGAACCGCGTCCGCGCTGCCGCTCCTCGCGCAAGTCATCAACGGAGTTACTCCGGTGGCGATGGGCGTGTTTGGATTGGCGCCCGATTTCAGGAGGGAGTGAACGAAGCCGGAATTTCCGTTGACGCAGGCTTCCGAGAGCGGAGTCATGCGGAAGTCATTGGCGGCGTTCGCGTCCGCGCCGGCAGCGAGCAGCAGATTCGCGGTGTCTAAATCGTTCCAATGCGATGCCCAAAGCAAGGCCGTGGATCCGTCGCTGGAGCGGGCGTTGACGTCCACCTTTTGAGCCAGGAGCGCGCGAACGGCCTTTTGGTCCTGGTTTCTGGCAGCCTCCACCAATCGCGAATCGGTGGTTTCCGAAGCGCGCGCCAAACCACCTGTCACCAGCAGCGTCAACACAGCCGCTATTGCCGAGCAGTACTTATTGGCTTGATTAGACATAGCGCTCGCGGCCATTATATTAGATTTGAATCCCCGGCGTTCCAGCGCGGTTGGCACCGCGACGCCTACTTCACTCTGATCCGCACATCCCCATGTGGAACGATTTCTTGAGTGTTTTTGTCATAATCCATGCTGCGCAACTGGAGCTCTATCGCGTCGGTGTCAATGACGATGGAGTCAGCGGAAAAATGGATTACGGCACTGCCTTCGTCCCTCTCTGTTTCGACGTTGCCCGAAAGATGAATGACTGCCTTCCCAAATCGCGCCTCCCCATTCGAACCATGCGTGACAAAACTATCAGTTACCGCCTGCGCATGCACGGGCGTCGGCGCTGCGTAACGCGAAAGTAGGCCGCCCAACAAGCCAGCGGCAAGGGCCACGGTGATCGTCAGAGTTCGATTTATATAGCGGGACCCCCGCCTCCGATCATAACTCCGCCTACGCCGACCTACTTTTCGTGAACCTGATCCCTCTCGTTTTCGCAGTAAGTCTCGATCAGATCGGTATCGGCGAGCAGATGAAAGGGCACCGCGGCCCGCCAAGGCTTTTCGTAAGCGCCGGGATCGTCGATAGTGATGTCGATTTCCATGTGCCCGACGTCGCGGCGGGTGAAGCGCTCGGTGACGTGCGCGGACTCGGTTTGCGGATGGCCCTTGGCGGTGTCCACCCAGGCCCGGCCATTGAACCCGACGGTGTCCACCACCAGCGTGCCATCTTCCCAATGGCCGACCGAATAGCCCAGCCACGTGGGCTGGGGATCCTTTGGAAAAGAGCGCCCATCCAGGAACACCTGGCGGAAAGTGGAATTGGCGGACGTTTCATACAGCAAGACGACCAGCGTTGGAGTCTGCACGATCTTGAGCGGGTGAGGTCCGTTGCCGGTCGTCATGTTGATGCGGGGAACGCCGGGTGGCATGCACCTGTTCAAAAGATCGTCCCGGTGATCCCTTGCTTCGCGCTCCGCCTGAAGGCTCTTCGCCCATGGCAGCATCACCATTTCACCGGGCTTTAGATCCTTCGCGAGATCGTTGAAGTATTGAGGCGCGCTCTCCCAGACTCCGGACAGGTCGGGTTTTCCGTCCACCGCCTTGGGCGTGGGCGCCGACAGGTTCACCTTGCCATCGGCCGTGCGCGGAACTCCCGGAGTCGGGGAGTTCAGCCACTGCGCTTGCGTTACCAACGCTGGCGCGACGGCGATGATCGCCAGTACAAGCAGTCTCTGCATAGCTTTTCCCCCGCTACTTTGCGCTGAACGATCCATAAGTAGATCACACATTCACCGGCGCGGCAATGCCGTGTAGCTCACGCGCCAGATCACATGAGCGCCGTCGTCCGTCACCAGCAACGAGCCGTCTGCCGCTACAGCCACGCCGACGGGTCTGCCCCAAGCATTTCCGTCGGTGGTGAATCCGGTGAGGAAGTCCTGATAGACGCCGCTGGCTCGCCCGCGTTCTATCGGAATTCGGATTACTTCGCGGCCTGCGCCCTGGGAGTGATTCCACGACCCGTGCTCGGCGGCAAACGCATCGCCCGAGTATTCCGCTGGAAACATCGTGCCGTCGTAGAACGTCATGCCGAGCGAAGCGCTATGCGCCTGAATCAGGACGTCGGGCACGATCGCCTTATGCTGCAACTCGGGGTGTTTGCCGGCATGGGCCGGATCCTGATTGCCGCCGATGTAGGACCACGGCCAGCCGTAGAAGCCGTCGCGCTCGACATGCGTCACGTAATCGGGAACCAGGTTGTCACCCAGGTTGTCGCGCTCATTGACGGAGGTCCACAGTTCGCCCGTCTCGGGATTGATGGCGAGGCCCACTGGATTTCGAATGCCCGACGCGTAAACCCCCATGAACTTGCCTTCGGGCGTGTATTCCAGGATGTTCGCGCGGTGAAATTCAGCCTCGTCGTCGTTATTGTTAGAAGCCGATCCAACCGCCAGGAGCAGGCTCTTACCATCTTTGGAGAAGATGATGTCGCGAGTGGAGTGCCCGCCCTTGGGAAGATCCGCGATCAGTTTCTGGGGCTCGCCGGTGGCCTGGAGATCGCCGTTCTTATATGCGTATCGCACCAGCGTGGTGGTGTTGGTGACATAGACCCACCGTGGATTCGGTCCCGGCGGATAGAAGTTGATGCCGAACGCGCCAGAGAGGGTCGCGTACACGGACGATTCCCTCGGCTTACCGCCGGCCGTGATGCCACGGAAGATTCGAACGGCTCCGGCGCCTGTATCCGCCACAAAAATGTCGCCGTTCGGACCCCTGCGAATTTGACGCGGGATGGTGAGGCCGCTCGCAACAAAAATGCCGACCTGGAAGCCGGCCGGAGCGTTTGGCATGGCGTTCCGGGGACGCTTGCCGCCCCCGCCAAAACCGGCTGCCACGTACATCTTCATCATTGACAGCATCGCGGGAGATTGAGGTTGCGGAAGATCCCGCGCGGTGATCTTGCGTGCCAAACCAGGGCTGAGCGATGCAGTATTGGTGAACGCCTGCGGCCCGGTGATCACGTTCATGCCATCGGTTTTGGCCGCATAGAGCCAGAGCGCGGACGCGATGCCAAGGCCTCCGGTGAGCGCGATCCATCGATAATGCATGGCGACACTCTATTTAACGGAAGCGGCCGGCGGAATGTTCTTCCTGTATTCCGGATAAAGCGTCTCGGGCTTTCCGATGGCGGCGTCGCGCGGGACTCCGAACTTCGTGGTCATCTCGTCGATGAAGGGATTCTTCTCGGGCAAGTAATGCGGAGCGGTTGGTCCAACACTTCCTTCATAAGCTGTGACGCATGGCGGGCCGATGGGCGGTAGCGGCGTTGCGCTTAGTTGAAAGCTTCTGGAAAGGATCCATGGTTCGGCAAGATAAATTGGATCCTGGATGATCGCAAGAATAGTCAGGATATCGCCGTGGCGGTAAAAGCGGGCCGTCATGCTGGCTTCATCGCTCGAGGGCGCTCCGGTTTTTCGCAGGAACCCCGCCTTCATGTGCGTAGTGTAGGTGACGAGCGTGTTGCCTTCCCATGCGCCGGTGGTGAAACCTGAGCGGGTGTGCAAGGCATACTCGGATGGGTGAGGCCGTCCGTCCATCCAAATCTTCAGGGGTGCGCGATCCTCCCAGCCGCCGATGGTATAAGAGATCACGTTTCCTTTTAGCGGATCGGTTTCGCTCCAGATGTTCAAACCAAATGGCCCTTGCGCGAGATAAAATGCCGGCCATCCCTGGCACTGGTGTTCCACCATTTCAAGCTGCGATTGGGAGTAACTCAGCGCTCGAATGCGGCCTTCCTGGTTGAGCGGAATTCCAGTGAAGTCCACCGGCAGCCCGTCACCGGTAAGCACCTCATGGTTTCGCGCAGCCCAGGAACCGGTGAGCTCCATTTGCGCGAACGCTGTCCGGCTGGCGAACAGGCACAGGAACAGAGCAGCGAGCATCATTTTGCAGTGCACGGGGTTGGATCCCATTTCGAACCGTCGGGTTCTTTCTTGAATTCCGAACTCACGATGAATGGCTGCCGGAGGTACTGCGGATCGTCGACGATGGTGGTCACCAGCAGCACTTGTCCGCCACTGGGGATCGGCGCGATATCGAAATACTCGGTAACTACCGCGTTCTCGCTGTAAGGAACGCCATTCTTTCGCAAATATCCGGAGCGCAGGTTGGTTGTTGCTACCTTCAGCGACGCCGTTGGTTCCCACTGGGCGATTGAATTACCCTGCCACGTACGCTCACCCGGTGACAAAGATGGCGCGTTGAAATGGAACAGCCGCGTCTGCTTGCCTGAATCGCTCTGGACGAGTAGTGTGTTATCGTCCTGCCACGTGATGTGAAATCGCGCGGCCAGCCGCATGATCGCGCCGGCTCCATATGCCTTGCATTGATTGCCCGCGGCTTCGTCGGCCGCCGGATCCCATGCATCGGCCACCTTGCGGGCCTGGGGAGTCATGGGTACGTTCTGGTAATCGCCTTTGCGCGGCGTAATCATCCGGAAGCGCCAGTCTTCGGTCACGAAGGCGACCCAGTAACCCGTCAAATCCATCGGCGCAGAGGCTTTTGCCGTAACCGCCTGACTGTCGGCGCGCGACTCGGCTGAGATGAATAGCAGTGTGGCGAGCGTTGCGATGAAGAAGATCCTCATTGCGACTTCTCACTCAGGCTGCGATACACCGCTTCGACAAAATCGTTGGTGGTCCAGGGACCGGTGTCCGATCCGTATCGGCGCTTGTAGCCCCGAGCGGGCGAGGCTGCCTTGATTTGCTCCAGCGTGCGGCCTTGTTTCATCAAATCGCGGATGCGGTCCCTGATGATGGTCACCATGTCGCGATAATCGACCACGTCCAGTTGATCGCAGATGCGGCCGTGGCCTGGAATAACGAGCGTGCCCTCTTCGCGCGACACGATCGGTACGGACGGGATGGCGGTATCCACCAGCTTTTGCAAGGCTGCGATCTCGCCTTGAATGCTGCCGCCCTTCGCGATATCGATCACAGGGAACGCCCGCGTATCGAAGACATCGCCGGCCACGACAACGTCGGAACGGCGAAAGAAGACAATCGCGTCGCCATCGGTGTGCGCTGCCGGCTGGCGGAACACTTCAATACCTTCCCCGTTGAGGTACATGTATTTTCGCGGCTGATTAAACGTTTCGGTTGGCCACGCTTCAACCGGATATGGGGAAGGCTTCCCGCTCGGTCCGCTCATTCTTGTCAAGACCTGTTCCACGGAAAGGATGGACGCTCCGCCTCCCAGGAAATTGGTGGCGAGACCGGCGCCGCCGTTTCCGGTGAAGAGCGTCTGTCCGGCTTTGGCGACGATGGCGTTGCCGCCCACATGGTCCGGATCGGCACTGGTGTTGATGATGTAGCGGATGGGTTGTGTGGTGACTTTCTTGATGGCAGCGACTACCGCATCGGCGTTCGCCGCCGAACCTGAATCGACCACCACTACGCCATCCCCACCCACCTGAAAGCCGATGTTGCCTCCCGCGCCCGCGATCATATAGAAGTTCGGCCGCAGTTGAAGCACTTCCAGTTCCGCGGCTAAACCAGGGAGGGAGAGTAAGACGCCGGCCACTATCGCGAGCAATCCACTGGAACGGGCCATAGGTCTCGAACAATTCTACTCCCGGAAAGCAGGTTATATACTGGCATACGCGGAATGACCTTATATAGAAGGACGCTTGGGAGTCTTTTGGTTTTGGCCTCGATGCTCGCTATCGTACTGCGGGCGCAAGCGCCGGCGGCGAAATCGGATTCAGATGCGGTGAAAGCTTTGATCGAAAAAACCCGCAAAGCCGGCGGCCCGATGTGGAGCGAAGAGGTTCACTTTTTCTGCGAGGCGCCCCGGCCCAACCGTCCGGACGACCCAGTGATCGTGCCCACCAAGATCTTCGACAACCTGTACGTGATCGGCAATTCGGGAACTGCGGCCTACGTGGTGCAGACGTCGGATGGATTGCTAATGATCGATTCTCTGGGCGCCAACCAGGTGGAGACGCAGCTTCTGCCCGGCTTCGCGGCGCTGGGCCTGGATCCGGCGCAGGTGAAAGTGATACTCATCGGACACGGCCACGCGGATCATTTCGGCGGATCGCCCTACATGCAGGAACATTTTGGATCGAAAGTGTACATTTCTGCGGCCGATTGGGATTTGATGGAACACCCGTCGGCGGCCGCGCAAGCAAAAGGTCCGCTGCCGGTGCTGCCGAAGCATGATCAGGTGGTGGCGGAAGGTCAGCCCGTTGTGCTCGGAGATCTGAAAGTGATGCCGGTGGCGCTTCCAGGACACACGCCGGGCTCCATGGGCTACATTTTTCCGGTGAAGGACGGCGGAAAGACGCGGATGGCGGCGATCTACGCGGGAACCATCCTCACCCCCAACATCATTTCCGATCAGGGTCTGGAAACCTACCTGAAATCGGTGAAGCACTTCCAGGAGGAAACAAAAAAGGCCAAGGTGGAAGTGGAGATTCAGAACCATCCTCTGATGGACCCCATTCAAAGCAAGCTCGACAGATTGAAAGCCCGCAAACCCGGCGAGCCCAATCCTTTTGTGGTTGGCCAAGCCGGATACCAGAAGTTTCTCGAAGTGATGGCCGGCTGCACCGAAGTGAACATCGCCCGGCGAAAAGAGTAACGATGGCGGTGAACGCCATCTCGCGTCATAATCTACCAGATACTCCCATGCGCCTCTTTCAATCCATTCGTCTAATCCGGATATTGGTTCTCCTTGGCTTCTCGTGCGTGCTGCGTGCGCAGCAGGCGGCGCCGGATCTGATCCTCACCAACGGGAAAATCATTACCGCCGACGAGCGCTTTACGATTGCACAGGCGGTGGCTATCAGAGGCGACCGCATCATCGCTGTCGGCACGAACCAAGAAATTGGCAGGCTGGCTGATCCGAACACTCGAACGATCGATCTGATGGGCCGCGCCGTCATTCCGGGCTTGATCGACAACCATATGCATCTGCTGCGCGCGGCCTCCACTTGGCTCCGGGAGCTGCGTTGGGATGGTGTGGAATCGCGAAAGCAGGCCATCGAGATGCTGCGCGCGCGGGTGAAAGCGGTGGGGCCGGGTGAATGGGTCTACAACATTGGCGGCTGGACCCATCAACAGTTCACGGACGATCCAAAGCCGTTTACGCGCGAAGAATTGGACCAGATCGCACCGAACAATCCGGTATCGCTTCAGGAATCGTACTATCAGGTCTTTCTCAACAGCCGCGCGTTACAGGCTTTGGGGATTGAATCCAGCGCGCCCGATCCGCCAGGATTTGTCAAAGGCTCCATTGTGCGCGACGCGAGCGGAAGGCCAACCGGCGTGATACGGGGTGACATCCCGGCCACTCGCCCGGTGGCCGCCAAACTTCCCAAGGTTGCACCGGACCAACTGGAGGCCAGCACCCGCGCGTTGGTGGAAGACATGAATCGAGCCGGCCTTACTTCGGTGGGCGTGCCGGGCTGCATTCCCGACGTGCTGGAGATTTTTCGAAAGTGGAAAGCGCAAGGCCAGCAAAATGTCCGGATCTTTTGCATTGAGGGCGCCGCGGGGGCAAATCCCGAGCAGGTGGATCGCGCGCTGGCGCAGATCCCCGGCATGAAGCTGTTCCAGGGCGACAGTTATATCGACAATATCTTTTTCGGCGAAAGTGTCTATGGGCCGCTGCATGATCCGATGTTCGCCCTCAAGTCCGATCCAACGCCGGATCAGTTGCAGCAGTGGCGTCGCATGGCCATGGAAATTGCCAAGGCCGGGCTGCCGTTGCATGTGCACGCGGAGCTGCACGATACGATTGATGCATTCCTCGATCAGATCGAGGCCATCAACAAAGAACATCCCATCAAGAGCCTCCGCTGGACTCTGGCCCACGTAAATCAGATCAACGCGGCACAGTTGGAGCGGATGAAGAAGCTGGGAATGTACGCCGCCGTGCATCCGTGGGCGGTCATCAACGGAGCCATCATGCACGACGAGTTCGGAGACGGCGCTTACGATATGCCTCCGTTCGCCACCATCCAAAACAGCGGCATTCAATGGGGACTTGGAACCGACGGGACCGCGGCCAATCAATATCGACCGCTCACCACGTTGTCTTTTGCGGTTACCGGCAAGATGGTGGGCGGAATGAAGGTCAACCGGCAGACCATCAGCCGGGAGGACGCGTTGCTCGCATATACGCGTAAGAATTCCTATTTGGTTTTTCAGGAAGACAACCTGGGATCGATTCAAGCGGGCAAGCTGGCAGACCTGGTGGTGCTGGATCGCGATTACCTCACCGTTCCAGCGGACCAGATCAAGAGCATCAAACCGATGATGACCATGGTGGGAGGCAGGATCGTCTACGACGCCTCGTCGAAGACGGCGCGATAGGCGAGAGGAAAGGAGCCGGCAATGCGCAGCGCGATCATTCTGTGTTTAATATGCGCGCCTCTTTCGGCGCAGTGGTTGAATTACCCGACCCCGGGGGTGCCTCGATTGCCGGACGGTAAACCGAATCTCACCGCGCCCGCGCCGAAGACGCCGGATGGCAAACCGGATCTCTCGGGGGTCTGGACGGTTTCAGGCTACACCAGAAATATCGCCAAGGATCTGAAGCCTGGCGAAGTCTCGTTTCAGCCGTGGGCCGCGAAGTTGTACCAGCATCGGGTGGAGACGAACGGCATCGACGATCCACAAGCCCGCTGCGTTCTATCGGGGGTGCCCCGCGAAGACGTGGTTCCGTATCCGTTCAAGATCATGAACACCACTGGAGCGGTCATCATTCTTTATGAGGCGCTGCATAGCTACCGGCAGATCTTCACCGACGGCCGGCCGCTGCCCAAAGATCCCAATCCAAGCTGGATGGGATACTCGATCGGCCATTGGGATGGGGACACGCTGGTGGTGGAATCGGCGGGGTTTGTGGAGGATAACTGGCTCGACAATAACGGCCATCCGGGCACCGAAGCGTTACGCTTAACGGAGCGATTCCATCGCCGCGATTTTGGTCATATCGACCTTCAAGTCACTATAGACGATCCCAAAGCTTACACCAAACCGTGGAGCGTGAATCTTCCGATGACGCTCGCCGACACCGAGCTGATCGAATATGTCTGCGACGAGAATGAAAAGGACGTCAAGCATTTAGTGGGGAAGTGAGGCATCCCAGTCAGATTGTCGTGGTGGATCGTTTTGCGCCTTTGCGCGCTGAACTGCTCACACTGCTGGCTGGTCTTAGCGAAGCCGACTGGGAGCGTCCCACCGCTGCGCCGCGCTGGTCGGTGAAGGACGTGACGGCGCATTTGCTGGGCGGCGACATCGCGATTCTCTCGGGTAAGCGCGACCGGTTTCGTGGGACCTACAAGGCTGTCGACACTCCTGACCAGTTGGTTGAGCTGGTAAATCGCTTGAATCACGAATGGGTGGTGGCTGCGGCGCGAATGAGTCCGCGCGTTCTGATGGATCTTCTGGCGTATACCGGACCTGAAGTGGAGGCATGCTTCGCCTCGCTGGACCCCATCGCGATGGGCGGTCCGGTAAGCTGGGCTGGCCCCGAACCCGCGCCGGTGTGGTTCGATATCGCTCGTGAATTTACCGAACGGTGGCACCACCAACAGCAGATTCGCGATGCCACCGGCCATTCGCCACTCTACGATCCCTACTTTCTATCGCCGGTGCTGGATACATTCGTGCGCGCTTTGCCGCACAACTTTCGTCGCACCATGGCATCGGCAGGAACCGTCGTGAGGTTTGAGATTTCGGGCGACGCGGGCGGCGTCTGGTTCCTCTGCAGGGAAGAGGAACGCTGGACGCTTGCTCTTGAGTCGCGCGCCGAGCCGGCGGCGGACGTGGTTCTGCGGCAGGATATCGCTTGGCGGGTTTTCACAAAGGGTACAAATCGCGAGACTGCCCGCGCTCATGCCGTGATTCGCGGAGACGCCGGCCTCGCCGCGCCCATCTTTGCGACCACTGCCATAATCGGTTGAGTCTGTCACGAATATGATCAAGCCCCGCGCTCTTCGTCCCGGCGACAAGGTAGCGGCCATATCGCTGTCGCGAGGCTGGCCGAGCGTTTACCCCCGTCCGTACCAAGACGGAAAGCGCCAGATGGAAGAAGCTTTCGGCGTCCAGGTGGTTGAGAGCCGCTACGCGCTCAAAGATATTCCCTGGCTCGCGGCACATCCCGAGGCTCGCGCGGCGGACCTCATGGAGGTTCTCGAGGACCCCTCGATCAAGGGCATCGTCTCGACCATCGGCGGCGACGATTCCATCCGGATGCTGCCGTATCTGGATCTTTCCGTAATTCGCAAAAATCCAAAAGTCTTTCTCGGCTATTCCGATTCAACAATCACGCATTTTGCTTTTCTAAAAGCGGGAGTGACTTCGTACTACGGACCATCCATCATGGGCGGCTTCGACGAGAATGGCGGATTGCTGCCCTACATGGCCGAATCGGTACGCCAGGTCCTCTTCGAGCCGGCGCCGTCCCTGGTGATTACTCCAAACTCCGGCGGTTGGACCTGCGCGTCTGGGCACTGGGACGATGAGAAACGGAATGACAAGAAGCGGAAGCTTCAACCGTGCTCGGGGTGGAAGTGGCTTCAAGGGAGCGGGCAGCATCGCGGCAAGTTGATCGGCGGGTGTCTGGAGGCTGTGGATTGGCTTCGCGGCACTCCAATTTGGCCCGAGCCGCCAGTGTGGCGAAACAGCATATTATTCCTTGAGACATCAGAGGATCGGCCCACTCCCACCTCAGTTACGTACATGCTTCGGGCACTGGGCGCGACGGGCGCATTGAGCGAAACGCGTGGCATCCTTTATGGGCGGCCCCATGACGACGAAGAAGCGAGCTTCCAAGCGTATGATGACGCGTTATTGCTGGTGTTGGGCGAGTTGGGTCTAAGCTCGCTTCCGGCAATCACCCGAATGGATTTCGGCCACACCGATCCGAAGTTTATTCTTCCACTCGGGATTGAGGCAGAGATCGACTGTGACCGGCAGCAAATTGGGTTTCTCGAATCACCGACGATCGGCTGAGGTGCGAGCTGCAACGCGTTTGCCGGCCAGCACGGTCGCGCTTGGGAAAAGTCTCGCGTTGCCCGTCCGTTTATTCCCGTAATTATCGACGAATTCGAACGGGCCGTCCCTGAGTTCCAGCAGCGCAACGTCGGCCGGCGCGCCCACCTTCAGCGTGCCGCGGTTGTGAAAGACCGCAAATGCGCGAGATGCGTTGAGGGTGGCGCAGGCGATTACCTTATCGAGCGACATGCCCAGCAACAGAAACTTCGACATCACGTTTGGAAAATCGATCACTTGAGTGGTGCGGGCTTCGGGGGTCCAGTCGGTAGAGAACGTATCGGGCAAGAAGCCTGCTTGGAGCACGCGTTCAGCGATATCCCATCGCAAATGGCCGGTGCGCCCATTGCCCAGGTCGAAGATGACGCCACGGCGGCGGGCGGCCATCACTCCCGGCAGAATATGTCCGGAGTCGTCGATGATGCTGTTCGGCGGCGGCGCAAACATGTGGGTGACGATATCGCCGGGTTTGAGAAGAGCGATCAGCTTCGGCAGCGGCGAGACGGTCTGTCCCATGTGGATCATCACCGGCAGTTGGAACGACGATGCTACCTCCTGCGCGCGCCGGAGCACCTCAAAATCGTTCGCTCCGGCCACGTCCCGCGATAGCCGCGCTTTCACGCCGGCGATCATGTCACGGTTGCGTTCGATGGCTGCGCGCGCGGCGGGGACATCGGCGCGGCTGAGGTCCATGGTGTCGCCCTCGGGAATGATGCCCGCACGGCCGATGTTGATCAAGACCCGGCACTGCTGCGGCGCGGACTTGGCCACCGCGATGGCTTCGGCGATGCCATCGGCGCCCTTCGATCCGGCATCGATCAGCCCGGTGACGCCATCGGCGAGGCACAGCGCCGGCCCATCGCTGGTGCGCGTGGCGTGGGTGTGGATGTCGATCAACCCGGGTACCACCAACTTCCCGCGCGCGTCCATCGTTTCGGCGGCGTCGGTCGAGATGCCGGCCTTGATCTCCACGATACGGCCATCAGCGATCGCGACGTCGCGGATCGCGTCCAGCTTGCGCGCAGGATCGATAACGCGTCCTCCTTGGATGATCAGTTCGTACTTCGTTGCCGCGCCGAGCACGCGTGGAATGCCCACGAGCGTTGCCGCAGCAGCCGCGCCGATAAATGATCGCCTGTTCATGGGTCCACCTTCGCCTGTTTGAATTTTCTTTGCAGCGCTTCTCGATCCAGCCGAACGCCCGACAGATAAACACTGTCGATGGCGCGCGTGTTGCGGATATTCTCCAGCGGATTCGCGTTCAGCACGATGAAATCGGCTCGCTTGCCCTTGGCGAGCACGCCTGTGTTGGTGATCCGGAGCACTTCCGTGGGCCTGGATGTGGAGGCGATGAGCGCCTCCGCTGGCGTGAGCCCCAGCCTTACGTACATTCCGATCTCGTGATGCTCGGCAAAGCCGAATGAGTACTTGGCGGAAACTCCTGCGTCGGTTCCGAGCACGATACGCGCGCCGGCCGCGATGTACTTCGGAAAATTGTAGCGGAGATTTTCTTCGCGCTGGATGAACTGCGCGCTGGCCGGCGCTGAGCACGGCGGTGAGGGCAACCAGGTTTTTCCCGCCTTGATATCGGCAATCACGCTGTCTGGCAAAACTTGTTCGATGAACCCATTGTCTCCGTCGCAAAGCTCGGAACGATCGCCCAGGCCCATCACCGGCGTCCAGTATGGCTTCTTCGCGCGGAGGATGGCGATGAACTCATCGTCCACCTTTTCGGTCATCAGGGTGTGCACCAGCACGTCTACGCCGGCCTTCACCACGCCTTTTTGATCCTCTAAATTCGTCGCATGCGCGTGGACGAGCATGCCGTGTTTGTGCGCCTCCTCGATCAACGGCGTGTAAACTTCCGGAGGCATCTTCTTCCTGCTCCCGCGCTGGTTGTCTCGATTGTCCACCCAGAACTTCAGCTCATGGATGTTCATCGCCGCGATTTTTCGGACAGTCGCGACGGCTTCATCTGCTGTGGAGACTTCATACACCGCGTGCAGTGGGCCGGTCCCTTGGATTAGGAGCGCATCGGGCCCACCACCCGGCGGCGCCATGCCCGCGGCGAAAAAAAAGCGTGCGGCGGGTGGGAATTTCCCAGCAAGCTGGTTTTGCTGGAACTGGATGGCGAAATCCGTGGGCTGCTCGCCCATCGCCAAAGCCGTGCCAACGCCATAAAACGCCTCGCGCTCCAAATGATCCAGCACATTCTCCGGCGTGTGATTCTCGACTCTCCAACTCAGGTATCCTTCGTAGCCCATATGGACGTGAATGTTGTTCATCGCGGGCATCACCGTCTTGTTGGTCAGATCGACATGCGCGCCTGCGGACGGCGCCTGGACGGATCCTTTTGCGCCAATCGCGGTAATGCGCCCATTCCGGACTACGAACGCTCCGTTCTCGATGGGCGCGCTCGCGTCGCCGATGATCAAACGAGCGCCTTCATAGATGGTGGCGTTCGGCTGCGCGTAGCCTGCAACCGAGCTCAGTAACGCGATCAAAATGCCGCTCGCCAACTGGCTTTGCATTTGACCTCCCCGGAAAGTAGCAGTATATATGGTCCTTGCCCGGATGCAGGAAATTCGCGCGCTGGACGTTCGCGAGCGCACTTGCCATCACCATGCTGCAGGCTCAGAATCCTGTTCGCGAAGCGTACGCCACCGTCCCCGGCGCGCGAATCTTTTACCGCGACACCGGAGGTAGCGGAGCGACGGTCATCTTGCTGCACGCCGCTACCGGCAGCAGCCGCGTTTGGGATTATCAAATTCCCGCGTTTACCGCGGCCGGCTATCGCGTGATTGCCTTCGACCGGCGCGGTTGGGGACGCACTGAAATCAACCCAGGGGGTTTACAGCCCGGCACCGCCGCCGACGACCTGCTCGGCTTGATCGACCAATTGCATCTCGATCGCATCCACCTGATTGGCACTGCCGCCGGCGGATTCGTTGCGCTGGATTTTGCCTTGTCATACCCGCAGCGCCTTCGCAGCCTGGTGATCGCCAATTCCATCGGCGGCGTCGAGGATTCGGACTATATCGAACTGGGGCGCAGGATTCGTCCGCCGGAGTTCGCCAAGCTGCCGCCGGACTTTCGCGAGCTGGGTCCGTCATACCGGGCCGGAAACGCCGCAGGCGCTGAGCGTTGGATGCAATTGGAAAAGGTGAGCCGCCCGCCGGGCCCTCCCGCGCAGGCGCAGCCGCTGCGCAACCATATCACTTTCGCCATGCTCGAAACCATCCATGCGCCCACGCTATTGCTGACCGGAGACGCCGATCTCTACGCGCCCCCGCCCATCCTGCCGCTCTTCTCGGCGCGGATCAAAGGTTCCGAGACGTTGGTCATCCCTGAAGCCGGGCACTCCGCGTATTGGGAGCAGCCCGAACTTTTCAATAGCGCAGTTTTGAAATTCTTAGGCAAACACTAGTTACTTGCGCGTGTCCTTACCGACGATGTGGCTTACGTCCTGATTATTTTCGTTACAGACGTACTCCATGATCTCGGAGCCTTCCATCAAAGGCGAATGCCCGTACATCGTAAACGGCTTGGTATAAGCTCCCGGATCGTCAATCACCACTTCGAACTCCAGGTGCGAATAATCGGGCCGCCGGTAACGCTCGGTGATGTGCAGCTTTTCGGTATGCGGGTGTCCGGCGAAATCGAACCAGAACTTGTCGTTGAAGCCGATGGTATCCACCGCCAGGGTGTCACCTTCCCATTTACCGATGGAGTGCCCATACCAGGTGGGATCGAGCGGCGCCGGATGCCCGCGCCCGTCCATGAAAATCTGCCGGTAGCTGTGGATGTTCCCCTCAAACAGAAACACGATCAGCGTGGGCTGCTGCACGATTTTCCATGGATACGGCGCCATGCGGGGTACGCCTCCTGGAAGGCAGTTCGCTTCCGGGTCGTCTTTGGACATACGCGCCTTGGTCACTTGCTCCGCCCACGGCTGCAGCGGCACCGTTTCGCCCTTCTTGAGTGCGCTGCCGATGTCGTAAATAAAATTTCGATCCGGACCCCACAGGCCATTGAGATCGGGCTTGCCATCCGCGGTGCGAGGTACGGACTTGATCGCCGAAGGCGTCGACTGTCCTACGGCAAGCGGCGAACAAATCAGCAGCAATCCGGCCAGGCTCTTGTGCATCGCAAACTATGGAAATTGTATATCAGATCAGTGATAGTGTAAGAACCTGGAGGGCGGGCATGACAGCATCTTTTTCGACTTGGGGCATGATCCTGGCAGCTGTGGCGGCGCTTCCCAGCTACGCGGCCGACTCGGCGAAACCGCTGGTGATCGAGTCGCAAGGCAGTTTCTTCGTGGGCGGCGAGACCAAGAATTCCAAGGAACTGAGCGGCAGCACCACCGGGCCCGGCGCCGGCGCCCCGGGCGACGTCACCATCAACCAGATGTATGTGCAGTATCAGAAGCCGGTGAATGGCGGCCGGCATCAGCCGGTGGTGATGGTGCATGGCTGCTGCCTGAGCAGCAAGACCTGGGAAACAACTCCGGATGGACGAATGGGCTGGAACGAATATTTCGTGCGCAAGGGTCGCTCGGTGTATTTGGCGGATCAATCCTCGCGCGCCCGATCCGGTTTTGACGCCACCAAGATCAATGCCGTCAAGTTGGGGAAGGCTCCGCCCAGCGAACTTCCCAACATCTTCATGGCGAGCCATCAAACCTCGTGGGTTCTGTTTCGCTTCGGCCCCACTTTTAACACCGCGTTTCCCGACGAACAATTCCCGGTGCAGGCTGCCGACGAGCTCTACAAACAGATGATCCCGGACCTCAATGGTTTCTTGCCCACACCCAATCCAACCTGGACCAACATGGCCGCGCTGGCGGTTCAACTGCACGGCGCTGTCTTGATCGGCCATTCCGAGTCCGGCTTTTTTCCCGAAGAAGCCGCGATGATCAACCCGGCGGGCGTCAAGGGCATCGTGTCCATCGAAATGGCGTGCACCACTACGCTCAAGCCCGAACAGCTTTCCACCCTGGCGAAGATTCCCATCCTGATTATGTTTGGCGATCACCTGGGGGACGTTCCGGGGCCATTTGCTTCCCTGTGGCCGGCAAACTTCGACACCTGCAATAAATTCGTCGGGCAGGTGAACGCCGCGGGCGGCGATGCGAAGATGATGGATCTGCCGAAGATGGGAATCAAGGGAAACAGCCACATGCTGATGCAGGACAAAAACAATTTGCAGCTTGCCGACTTGATCCTGGGATGGATCGACGATCGTGTGGAAGGGAAGAATCGCCACAAGTAATTGGACGGCGTCATTCCCATGCCCCTCTCTCGAAGAGAGCGCGTCGGGGCGGTAGTGCGCGTGGCCAGCGGCAACTTTCTGGAAGCCTACGATTTTCAGGTGTTCGGTTACTACGCCCCTTACATTGCCCGCGCTTTCTTCCCCAGCGGCAATGAATTCGCCGCGCTCATGCTCACCTTAATGACTTTCGGTGTGGGATTCCTGATGCGTCCTTTGGGCGCCGTAATCCTGGGTCCTTATGTAGACCGTCACGGCCGCCGCTCGGGGCTGCTACTGACGCTCGGACTGATGGCGGTTGGAACGCTGTCCATCGCCTGCACTCCGTCGTTTGCGGCCATCGGAATTGCGGCGCCGCTTTTGGTAGTGGCGGGACGTTTGCTCCAGGGCTTGTCGGCGGGCGTTGAGATCGGCGGCGCGTCGGTGTATCTGGCGGAAATCGCCCCACCCGGGCGCAAGGGGTTTTTCGCGGCGTGGCAATCCGGAAGCCAGCAAGTGGCCGTGATCTTCGCGGCTTTGTTCGGGCTGGTGTTGACGACCAATCTGTCGCAAGGCCAAATGGTTCGCTGGGGCTGGCGAGTCCCCCTGTGGGCCGGCTGCGCCATCATTCCACTTTTGCTCATCATCCGGCGCTCGCTCGCCGAGACCGATGTATTCCTGGCCCGCAAACACCGGCTATCAGTACGCCAGATCGTCCGGACGGTCTTCGCCAATTGGTACATCGTGCTGCTCGGAATGATGCTGTCCACGCTGACCACCGTTTCGTTCTACATGATCACGGCGTACACTCCGACGTACGGCAGTAGCGTGCTCCATCTGGCCGCGACAGGCAGCTTGATGGTGACGCTGTGCGTCGGGATTTCGAACTTCATTTGGGTTCCCGTGATGGGCGCGCTGTCGGATCGGATCGGGCGGCGTCCGTTGTTATTCGCGATCGCGTCGCTCGCGCTGGCAACGGCTTATCCGGCGCTCGCCTGGATGGTCAGCGCGCCCTCCGTGGCCCGGTTGCTGGCCGTGGAATTGTGGTTTTCTTTCCTTTTTGGGAGCTACAGTGGAGGCATGGTGGTGTATCTGACCGAGGTAATGCCCGCCGATGTACGCACCTCAGGCTGGTCGCTCTCCTTCAGCCTGGCGACCGCGCTGTTCGGCGGATTTACTCCGGCCATTTCCACTTATTTGATCCGCTGGAGCGGAAATGCGGCCATCCCCGGTGTTTGGCTGTCGTTCACTGCGTTGCTGGGATTAGCGTCGTTGACGCTGTTGGGCCGTTACTCGGCCCCTGGAGCCGATCGCCAGTGAGTGAGCAGTTCCCGGTTTACGATGTGCTGGTCGCCGGCGGCGGTAATGCGGCCATGTGCGCGGCCTTGAGCGCTCGCGAGTCCGGCGCAACGGTGATTGTAGCGGAGTGCGCTCCTCAACATTTGCGAGCGGGCAACAGCAGGCACGCGCGTAATTTCCGATGCATGCACGCCGCGCCCACCAGCGTGTTGACGGACGCTTATACCGAAGAAGAATATTTCAACGATCTGCTTCAAGTCACCGCCGGCCAGACCAATGAGGAACTAGCCCGGCTGGCCATTCGATCGACGCCCGAGTGCTTCGCGTGGATGACGCAGCACGGCGTGAGATTCCAGCCGTCGCTCGCCGGGACGCTGCATCTGGGGCGGACCAATGCCTTCTTTCTGGGCGGCGGCAAGACGCTGGTGAACACCTACTACGCGATCGCGGAGAAACTCGGCATCCGCGTGCTTTATAACGCTGAGGTGACCGCGCTCGGCATCGACGGCGGACGATTCGACCGCGCCACCGTCAGCCTGAACGGATCGCCCGTCGAGATTCGCGCCAAGGCGTTGGTGGCCGCTTCGGGCGGATTCGAAGCCAACCTCGAATGGCAGAGCGAAGCCTGGGGTGACGCGGCGAAGAATTTCATCATTCGCGGCACTCCCTATAATCGGGGCAAGGTGCTGCGCCTGCTTCTCGATCATGGCGCGGAGCAAGTGGGCGATCCCTCCCAATGCCACGCCATCGCGATAGACGCGCGCGCGCCGAAGTTCGATGGCGGTATTGTCTCTCGTCTGGACACGCTGCCGCTCGGCATCGTCGTCAACCAACGTGGCCGGCGCTTCTATGATGAAGGCGAAGACCTGTGGCCGAAACGCTATGCGATCTGGGGGCGGTTAATCGCTCAACAACCCGATCAGATCGCCTATTCGATCGTCGATTCGAAAACCGCAGGGCTTGTCATGCCGTCGGGGTTCCCGGCCCTGGAAGCTCGAACCATCCGCGAACTGGCGTGTTTACTCAGAGTAGATGCGGACGCTGTCGACTTCACCGTGGAGCAGTTCAATCGGAGCGTCGTGGAGGGTTCGTTCGATCACACTCGTGTTGACAACTGCCGTACGCGGGATCTGAGCCCGGATAAAACCCACTGGGCGCTGAAGCTGGATACGCCGCCGTTCTTCGGTTATCCGCTGCGGCCGGGCATTACCTTCACGTATCTCGGAGTCAAAGTGAATCGTTGTGGCCAGGTAATTCTGAAGGACGGGCACCCAGCGCCCAATGTATTCGCCGCCGGAGAAATCATGGCGGGAAACATCCTGGGCAAGGGCTACCTGGCAGGCATCGGAATGACCATTGGCGCCGTGTTCGGACGCGTCGCGGGTCAGGGAGCGGTCCGTGCAATCCGATAGTCCATTGGTCCAGGAAGGCGAACGCGTGCTGCGGTTATGCAACGCCTGCCGATACTGCGAGGGCTTCTGCGCCGTGTTCCCTGCGATGGAACGCCGCACGGCGTTTTCGGCAGCCGACGTGAACTATCTGGCAAATCTGTGCCACAACTGCTGCGAGTGCTACTACGCGTGCCCCTATACGCCTCCGCATGAATACGCGCTGAACCTGCCCAAGGTACTGGCGGAAATCCGCGTCGAAAGCTACGCCACAACCGCGTTTCCACGGAGCTTCTCTCTGGCGCATCGCAACAGCACACTCGCGATCTCGGCGCTAATCGCCATTGCGGTCGCCGTGATGGCTGCTATTGCCGCCGCATTCGGCAGCTTTGCTTCCTCCGGCGCGAATTTCTACGCGGTGATTCCTCATGGGGCGATGGCCTGGGCGCTCGGGCTGGTGTTCATTCTCGCCGCGATCACGATGCTGGTCGCCTTCTTCCGATTCTGGCGTCAGGCCATTGGCGTGCCCATTGAAGCCGGCCCAATGGTCGCTGCGCTCAGCGATACTCTGCGTCTCACAAATCTTGACAGCCACGGCTCCGGATGCCCGTACCCCGGCGAACGCTTGTCGCAGATGCGCCGCTGGTTCCACCACGCCACCTTCTACGGTTTCCTGCTGTGCTTTGCCTCTACGTGTGTCGCGGCGTTCTATCATTACGCGCTCGGCTGGCGCGCGCCGTATCCATACCTCAGCGTTCCAGTGGTTCTCGGCTCGCTGGGTGGGCTGGGACTGCTGGCCGGTCCGGGGGGCCTGTTTTGGCTGAAGCGGAAGCGCGACCCCGCAGTGGACGACCTCAATCCACGCGATTTCGGCGAGAGCTTTATCGTATTGCTTCTGCTGTCCAGCTTTACGGGCCTGCTCCTGCTGGCTCTGCGCGAGACGCTGGCTATGAGTTGGCTCCTGATCATCCATTTAGGCGTCGTCGTGGCGCTCGCTGCCTCACTTCCGTACGGCAAGTTCATGCATGGCAAGTATCGGTTCGCGGCTCTGCTGCGCAATGCGTGCGAGCAGCGGCGAAGCGGTAATCCAAAGTAATAGGGCGATGGTACGAAATACCTATTGCCACAAAGTCGGCAAGCGTCAAAAATCTAGGTAAGAAAATGTGGGCCCAAGAACAGCGCACTTGCCGGGATCGCCGGGCGGAGCCGAGATATAAGATCAACGAAGCCGCGGTCCTAAAGAGCATTGAAGACATCGCCGCGGTGATGATCTTGGATATTTCGGCCATTGGCCTGCGCATCTCCTCGCCGCATCGTTTGCCTCTCAACGCAGAAGTGCATGTCGAGGTTGGCGGTGAGCAGATTCCCGGATTTGTGAAGAACTGCCGATGCATCCGGGCAATGGAATTCCACTTGGGAATCCTCACAGCGCCAGCCGAGGGCGCGGAGAATCAACGGCCTGCGCGGATGGATCATCTCCCCATCCTGCGCCGGGCAAAACAGATCAACGCTGGAATCCCGATTGATCGGCGAGCCAATCTCCGATTGCGCACGGCCTGATGTTAACCATGCGCTCCCGCGACGCGCGCGATACCGGCTAAACACCTCGATTCAAAACATCAATGACGTATGCGAGGGACTTTTCCCGAAATCGGCCTAAGCTCGGGAGAGCTGGGTGCGAAGTGCTCCGCAATTCAACTGGACGGCAGCGGAGCCACCGCAAGCCGCTGGTCTTACGAGAAAAGGTGCATTACCTTGGTAATGCGCAGCAATTCCATCACGCGCGGCCCCATGTTGACGAGCTCCAGTACGCAGCAGCCTTGGTTGATCGCGGACACCTTCAGGCCAACCAGTGATCCGAGGCCGGCGCTGTCGAGGTAACTTATATCACCGAGATCGATGACTATCCGGCCGCTAAGCGGGATGAGTGGTTTCACCTGCTCGCTCATTTCACGCGCGTTCTCGAAGACCATCCGGCCGTGACATTTTACCGTCGTCACCTTAGCCCCGCTTTGTTGGTCCTGCGACTTCTCGATTTCGTAGCTGAACAAAACCCGCGGGTCCATAGCTCTGCTCTCCTGTGGGCTGATTGTCCGTATTAATGCGCGCCGCAACCCGTCAGCACGCGAGGGATGGTGCGCAAAAGAATCTTTAGATCCAGCTCCAGCGACCAGTTATCGATGTACTGCATGTCCATCTTCATCCACGTATCGAAATCCAAACGGTCGCGCCCGGCCAAGGCCCACAAGCAAGTGAGTCCGGGACGCATGCGCAGCCGCCGGCGCTGCCAGGTCTGATACAGTTCCACTTCTTGAGGAACCGCGGGCCGCGGACCCACCAGTGACATTTCGCCCTTCAGCACGTTCCATAATTGCGGCCATTCGTCGATCGAAAACTTGCGCAGAAAACGGCCGAGGGGCGTGAGCCGCGGATCGTTGGGGATTTTGAACGCGGTCGATTTCCGGTTCAAGTGCATCAGGGAAGCCTTCAGCTCTTCGGCATTGTCGCACATCGAGCGGAATTTGTAGAAGGTGAAGCGCCGTCCGTTCAGTCCGCACCGCTCCTGCCGGAAAATCGCCGGACCAGGCGATGTGATGCGGATCAGCAGCGCGATCAAAATCATGAACGGAAACAGCAGGACCAGCGCCGCCGCCGCAATGATCAAATCCGTAACGCGCTTGAGCAGCAGCCGGATCTCGTCGTGAGGAGCGGCCGAGAACGTCAGCAGCGGCTTCGTTCCCAGGCGGTCCAGATACACCTGACTGTTGACGTGCGGAAAGAAATCCACCACCACGCGCGTCCTGACGCCCTCTTCATCGCAGCGCAGGAACACGTCTTCCATTTCGCTCAGTTTGCTGCTATCCACGGCGAAAATGATTTCGTCGATTACGTGCCGGCGCAGCAGCTCCGCCAGGTGCGACAGCGGATATCGTTCGTAGCTCTGTTTGAGTTGAACCCGGCCCGGCTCCTCATCCAAAAAACCCAGCAGCCGGACGCCGTAATCGCTCGATTCTTCGAGCGCTTCTCCCAGCTGGCGCGCGCTCACGCCCGAACCAACCACCATCACATAGTGCGCCGTTCCGAATTGTTTCCGCACGGCGCCAATCACGCGCGCCGCGTTGATGCGGAACAGGCACAGCAGAATCCAGGTATAAGTCGCAAATATCGCGACGAAAAATCGGCTCAGGTCCAGACGTAGCAAATACTCGGCCAGCACCAGGCAAGCTGCTCCCAGCACGCACTGGCGGAACGTGTCCCGTAGCACGACGCTGGGGTGCGCCGAATCCAGCTTTTCATAAATGTTGAACCAATAGCCGATGGCGAGCCAGCCCGTCACCGAAACTACCAGCAGCAGAATGGCGATGGGGAAATCGATACGGAAGGTGAAGTAAAAAAGCCGTTCGAAATTCAGGAAGATTCGAGTCTGGTAAGCCGCGATGAAGGCGAGGCAAACGAGGACCGAGTCGATGAGGCCGAAGATGGCCTTCACTCTTCTGTAATGCCGGCTGAACACGCCAGAGTTAGGATAGCATGCGGTTAAACACTGTGTTTAGAACTACATGCCTGCCGTCAATTGATTCGCGATTTCCTGTCCGATGGCGAGCGACGCCGTGGCGCCCGGGCTGGGAGCGTTCAACACGTGCAGGGCGCGATCGTTTTTTACGAAGCGAAAATCCTGCACCATCTCACCATCCGGCGCGATGGCTTGTGCACGCACGCCCGCGCCCCCCGGCGCCAAGTCCTCCGGACGAACTTCGGGCACCAGGGCATTCAGAGACTTGCAGAATAGTTCCTTGCTGAACGAGCGGCGCAGCTCATCGAAACAAATGCGCGGATATTTCTGAAAGAAACGCCAGAATCCGGCATAGGCCAAAGTGCCGATAAAATCGCGCGCTGAGATGTCGCTCTTCTTGTATCCTTCCCGCGCCAGCGCCAGCACGGCGTTCGGACCGGCTTCGATGCCGCCGTGAATCAGCCGCGTGAAATGGACGCCCAGGAAGGGGAATCGAGGATCGGGCACAGGGTAGATCAGATTGCGGACCAGGTACTGGCGCTCGGGCTTGAGCGTGTAATACTCGCCGCGAAATGGAACGATCTGCAGCCCGGGCTGATGGCCGGCGAGCGAGCAGACACGATCGCACTGCAGGCCGGCGCAATTTACGATGTAGTCCGATTCGAAATCGCCGGCGGCTGTTTCCGCCATCCACTGCGCGCCTTTCCTCCGCAGTCCCGTAACCGCCGCGCGAGTTACCAGCTTGCCATTGAGCGCCGCGAGGCAGCGCACCAGCGTCTGGCACACCGCGGGATAATCCACGATGCCTTCCTCCGGCACGTGGATAGCTGCCACTCCGCCGGCATGCGGCTCAATTTCGCGCATCTCGGAGCTGCCAAGTTTTCGCAGGCCGGCGAGGCCGTTTTGCTGCCCGCGCTCATACAAGTCGTTCAGCCGTGGAATCTGCTCATTCGTCGCCGCCACCACCAGCTTTCCGCAGACCTCGTGCTGTATGTCGTGCTCCTGGCAGAACCCGATCATCTGGCGGATTCCGGTGACGGCTAGCCTGGCCTTCATCGAGCCGGGCTTGTAATACAGCCCGCAATGCAGCACGCCGCTGTTGTGGCCGCTCTGATGTTGTCCCACGCCCGCTTCCTTCTCGAGCACCGTGAGGGAGGCGCGCGGAAGTTTCTGGCCCAGGCGAAAGGCGGTTGCCAATCCGATGATTCCGCCGCCAATAATCGTGATGCGCATCGCATTTCATGATGCCTCAATCTATCGACCTGATACACTTGTTTCTTCCTCGTGATCGCTCAACAACCCACCTTTAGTTCGCGCCTCCGCTATCTGGAACTCCTGATCCTATTAGGCGCGCTGCAGGCCTTCGCTCCGCTTTCCATCGACATGTATCTTCCGGCCATGCCGGTGATCGAGAAGGTATTTCACACCTCCACCGCCTCGGTGCAGATGACGATGGTGACGTTCCTGCTGGGATACGCGCTCGGACAGCCGCTCTACGGCCCGATCACGGACCGCTTTGGACGCAAGCCGCCTCTTTACGCCAGTCTGCTGGTATTCATCGCTGCATCGGCGGCCTGTGCGCTGTCGCCTTCCATTCCGCTGATGTCCATTGCCCGGTTGATCCAGGCCGTCGGCGCGTGCGGCGGCGCGGTGATGTCGCGCGCCATGGTGACCGATCTTTTTCCCGCGCGCGAGCTGCGCCGCATCTTTTCGATGCTGGTCCTGGTGCTGGGCGTTTCGCCGGTGGTGGCGCCTCTTATCGGCAGCTATCTGCTGGTATGGTTCGGTTGGAATTCCGCTTTCGTGGTGCAAGCGTTGCTTGGCGCGGCGTGCTTTGTGGGGATGCACTTCCGCTTGCCGGAGTCGTTGCCGCACGACGCGCGGCGGCCTTTGCGCCTGGATCTCATCAAGTCCGCCTACGCGCGGCTGTTCAAGGACCGCACCTTCCTGGGCGCATCGGTGGTTTGCGGCTTCAGCTCGGCTGGAACCTTCGCCTACATCACCAGCGCTCCGTTCGTGTTCATCGTGCTATACAAGGTGCCGACGGAGCGCTTCGGATGGCTCTTCGGATCGGTGGCCGCCGGCATGGTGGTGGCTTCTCAGATTAACGGACGCATGTCGCATCGCATCCCGCTATGGCGCGTGCTACGGACCGCTAACACGGTGCAGCTCTTCGCGGGCCTGTTCCTGCTCGCCAGCGTACTCACTGGGTGGGGCGGAATGGTCAGCATCTTCGCGGGCGTCTTCATTTATGTCTCCGCGCAGGGTTTCGTGTTCCCCAACGGATCGGCCATCGCCATGATGCGGCATGGTGAGATCGCCGGCACCGCTTCGGCGCTTCTCGGCACCAACCAATTCCTGATCGCCGCTCTAGCCACCATATTTCTCGGCTTCATCGATAACCCCGCGCTTCCCATGGCGCTGGTGATCGCAGGCTCGGCCGTCGCATCCACGCTGCTCAATTACCTGACTCTGGGCGCGAAGCTGGAGACGGCGCCGCAGGCGGCTTAGCGATCGCGATACGCTTAAAGGGAGATGCGAAGATTCCTCCTGGCCGCCGCGTTGCTGCCGTCATTGTTCGCTCAGGACGCCGCGCAGCGCTCCAAGCTGAGCGACTATCCGGTACACGCGCAGTTCCCCCATTTCGAGATTGGCGCCGATTATCTGGTTCACAAAATTCCAGCCGAAAATCGCGACTACCAGGCTGATGACTATCTGGTAGTGGAAGTCGCGATTTTCCCGGCCGACGGCGAGCATCCGCGTGTTTCGAGCAAGGATTTCACGCTGCGAGTGAACGGCACGAAAGTTTTCGACAGCGCATCGCCGAGATCGGTAGCTTTCTCCCTCAGATACTCCGATTGGTCGCAGCGACCGGCCTTGTCGGCGGATCCGGATCTTGGCGCGGCCGGGGTCATACCTGGGACTGGGCCGGCTATCGGCAGATTTCCCGACGATGCTTCCGGCGCCGGGTCCCCGCGAACGCCTCAAGTGCGAAGCGGTGACGATCCATACAGCGTGGCTCCGGAGCGGAGCATTCCCATCGAACAGGCCATCGCTAATGCCGCTCTGCCGGAAGGCTTGGTCCAGAAGCCGGTGAAGGGAGATTTATTTTTTGGCTTCAGGGGAAAACTCAAATCCATTCGCTCGCTGGAACTGGTCTATACCGGCGAAAATGGATCGCAGTCCGCGCTTGTTATCGTGGAGACGCCTCAAAAGTAACCATCCACCAGCTCGCATAAGTCCTTGCAAAAGCGCAGATCCTGTGACATTCTGAGACGAACCTACATCCAAAACACTGATGCCAATCTCCAAGCGTTGTGAATCGCAAGGGACGTTTCGAATGCTGCGTCCTTTTCTTGTTGGCGTCGTGACGGCAGCCTTGGCCGTTGCGGGTCAACCTGCAGGTCAATCAGCCGCTGCTCCCCAGCCGCACGGCTTTTCGCCGCCGCCTGCCACGCCGGTGCCATCTTCACTATTGCTGGTGGTCGCCGGATTGATCGCTGTGGTGGGTTGGAACAAGTGGCGAAGCCGTTCGCGCGCCCATCAGACGGCGCCCGATTAATCGTCGGGCCGCTTTAACGTCAGCATCTCCGTGCTTTGCGAATCCGCCGAGCGTTTCTTCGGAATCCAGCTCTCCTGGCAATTGATCGCGGACTTTCCGTTAGCGGGCTTTCTGCGCGCATAACTGCCGTCAGAGAGCATGCGCCGCGCCTTCACGGTGTCGCTCAAATACCCTTTCAGTAGTTCATCGCGAACGCGCGCGATGAGTTTGTCGTCCATCAGCGGAAACAAAATTTCCACCCGATGATCCAGATTGCGCGGCATCAGATCGGCACTGCCCAGGTAGACCTCCTCGGCTCCGCCGTTATGGAAAAAGTAGATGCGGCTATGTTCCAGGAACCTGCCGACGATGCTGGTGACCTCGATATTCTCGCTGATGCCGGGCACGCCCGGCCGCAGGCAGCAGATTCCGCGGACCAGTAATTGGATTCGGACTCCGGCCGCCGACGCGCGGTACAGCAGCCGAATCATTTCCGGATCCACCAGCGCGTTGGTCTTGAAAATGAGATGGCCTGCGCGTCCCTGCTTTTGATGTTCGATTTCGCGCTCGATCATGGCTTCCATACGCCCCCGCAGGTTCACCGGCGAGATCAGTAATCGTTTGTAGTCGGCCTTGGCCGAATAGCCGGTCAAATAGTTGAACAGGTGCGTCACGTCATCGGCCGCTTCCTCGCTGGCGGTGAACATCCCGATGTCGGTGTATAGGTGCGCGGTGACCGCATTGTAGTTGCCGGTGGAAAGATGCACGATAGCGGGCGATGCGTTCCCCTTCGCGCCGCACCACCATCGCCACCTTGCAATGAATCTTGAGGCCGATGAGGCCATAGACCACATGGACGCCCTGTGCTTCCAGCGCCTTCGCCCACTCGATGTTGCTCTCTTCGTCGAAGCGGGCTTTCAGTTCCACCAGCGTGGCCACCTGCTTTTCCTCTTCACTCGCTTCGAGCAGCGCCTGGACGATCGGCGAATTGCGGCCGGTGCGATAAAGGCACGCCTTGATGGCCAGCACGTTAGGATCGTGCGCTGCCTTCTGGAGGAAATCGATCACCGGCTGAAAGGATTCGTACGGATGATGCAGCAGAATGTCCTGGTGCTTGATGAGAGCGAAAAGATCCTCCTCCGCCGCGGGTGGCGCCAATGCGGCGGGGAGCGACGGGACAAACGGGATGTCTTTCAAATCCGGCCGGTCGAGGTTATACAGATGCATCAACCGGCTCAAAGAAAGAGGACCCTTGATCCGATAGATCTCGCTCGCTTCCACCTCCAGATTGTTCATGAGAATTTCCAGGATGTGGGGCGGCATCTCGTCGCCCACCATCAGACGCACCACGTCTCCGAAGCGCCGCTGTCGCACGCCTTCCTCGATGCTTTCGAGCAGATCTTCGGCTTCCAGTTCCTGGATGGCCATGTCCGCGTCGCGCGTGACGTGAAAGGGATGCGTTTCAAGCACCTCCATTCCGGGAAACAGCGATCCCAGGTGAGCCGCGATCACGTGCTCCAGCCATACGAATTCGAGATGCGATTGCGAGCGCCGGCGCTTCTGCTTGGGCATGGCGGCCCGATTGACGGGAATCAATGGAGGCAAAGAGTCAGGCACCTTAATGCGCGCGAAGTGCTCGTTGCCCTGGCTGTCCCGGATCAGCGCGGCCAGGTTCAAACTGAGGTTGGAGATGTGCGGGAACGGACGGCCGGGATCGAAGGCGAGGGGAGTTAAAACGGGAAAGGCCGATTCGGTGAAGTAGTTGGTGGCCACGCGCGCTTGGATTTCGTTGAGCTGGGAGTACTCGAGAATTCGAATCCCCGCCTGGTCCAATTCGGCGCGAAGACCGGCCAGACAGTTGTAGGCATCCGCCACCAGGCGCTTTATTTCGCGACGTATGGCGATCAACTGCGCGCGCGGCGGCATTCCATCCGGGCCGGCGTCGGTGATACCGGCCTCCATCTGGCTCACCAGGCCCGCCACGCGCACCATGAAAAACTCGTTGAGATTAGAGCCCAGGATGGAGAGAAACTTGACGCGCTCCAGCAGCGGATTCCCGGGGTCTTCGGCCTCTTCCAGCACGCGCCGCTGAAAAGCCAGTAGGCCAAGCTCCCGATTGATATAGAGGCTCGGGTCGTTTAGATCGACCGCTGGCCCCTCGGCGAGCGGCGGCGCCACCCTCTTGCCTTTTCGCGAGCTGGCGGTTTTGGGCTTTTTCTCCATGGATCTCTTTCGATGGGAAACAAGTAGAGTGGCATCCGCGCGTTACAATTTTGTGGCGTCGAGATCAATATTCGATTGCAGACGGCACAACGCCGGGTTGAAGACGGCGGAGCTACCTTGCGATTACGCCGCAAGCGATGCGGGCGCCCGCGTTTCCTGCCGGATCGCTCTTCATGTCGTCCGCCTTTTCGTGGATCACCAGCGCGGTTCCTCCATTGGCGAACACCGAGTGGGCGTTGTCATCCAAATTGACGCGTTCATCCATCACCGTTAATTTAGCGGTTCCATCTGCCTTGACAGTGAAGTTCTTCATATCGCCGGCATGCGGGCCCTCGGGGTTCTCCAGCCCATGATGTTTCATGTCCGGGTTAAAGTGTCCGCCCGCCGAAGTGAAGGGCGGCTCGCACTTGGCTGTCTGATGGATATGGATGGCATGCTCGCCGGGAGGCAGGTTTTTGAGATCGAGCTTAATCTTCACGCCACCATGGCTTTCGCTGACAACCGCTGTGCCAACGCTCTCTCCCTTGGCATCCTTCAGGTCAACCGTAATGGGCTTGGTTGCGGCCCCAAGTGTAAACGCCGCCATTAGTCCGGCCGCTGCGGCCACAATCGCGATTCTGGATATCATGTTCCTTATTTCCCTCCCAAAGAATCTTCGCGCGATTTGGTAGTGCGCGTCAAAGTGTTCCATTTGCCAGCCTCGCCGTCCCGTTGGACGCGCCCCGTGCGCACAGTGTGCCGAAAACGCACGCATTCTAAAACGTGCCAGCGGCCACTCCAGTATGGCATCCTAAGGTATCCGCAGAACTTACTTGTTTCGCGCGGGTTTGTTTCTAGTTCGCATTATGACAATTCGGCAATTTTTAATGCCCCTCATGTTAGGGGCTCTTTCCTTGAGTTGTGCCTGGGGCCAGCAATACGTCATTAACACGTACGCCGGTAACCGGACGGATGGCTTCTCCGGCGACGGCGGACCTCCCACCAGCGCCCAGTTGGATTTACCCCTGGGACTTGCGGTCGACTCTTCCGGCAATCTCTATATCGCCGATTCGGTGAATCAGCGCATCCGCGAGATCTCCGGCGGCAAGATTACCACGGTGGCGGGCAACGGCACCGGGGGTTACTCGGGTGATACGGGTGCGGCTACCAGCGCGGAGATGCTGTATCCCTCCGGCGTGGCGGTGGATTCCTATGGCGATATCTTTATCGCCGACACTCGCAATCACCTCATTCGGGAGGTGGTGAATGGAGCCACGGCTACCGCGTTGGGCGTCAAGCCTGGCACCATCGTCTCGGTCGCGGGCAACAATACCGGCGGCTATTCGGGCGATGGCGCTGCGGCCGTCGCTGCGGAACTCGAATTTCCAACGGGCGTCGCCGTGGATTCCTTCGGCAACCTGTACATCGCCGATTCCGGCAATAATGTGATTCGCGAGGTTTCCGGTGGCATCATCAACACCATCGTCGGAGGGCTCGCCACCACCCAACAATTGAACGATCCCGAATCGGTGGTGGTGGATTCGTCCGGCAATCTGTACATCTCGGAGCAACAAGGGTATCGGATTTCGAAGTTTTCGAATGGAAACTTAACCGTGCTCGCGGGCAATGGCCTGATCGGCTATAGCGGCGACAATGGTCCGGCCATTAACGCTTCACTCGACGAGCCCACAGGCATGGCGCTGGACTCGAAGGGCTATCTGTATTTTTGCGACACCGACAATAGCCTGATTCGCAAGATCTCGCCGGAGGGAATCATTACCACCATTGCCGGAACAACCGTGGGGGGTGCGGTGACTCCGGGTGATTACGGCGACGGCGGCCCTGCAACCAACGCGCTGATGTACTTTCCGCGAGGAATTGCCGTGGACGCCTCCGGAATCGTATACATTGCCGACACGCAAAATTACATCGTACGGTGGTTGCAGCCGCAGGCGCCTGCCATTTCGAGCAATGGCGTCGTCAATGCAGCCAGTTTTACCGCGAACTTGTCTCCGGGCGCGCTGGCGAGTGTGTTTGGAGGCAACTTCACCGGAAGCGGCTTGGATGTAATCGCCCCCTCGCTTCCGTTGGCGGCTAGCTTGGGTGGCGTGTCCGTCCTGGTGAATGGTGTTGCCGCTCCCGTGCTCTATGAAAATTCGGGCCAGGTTAATTTCCAAATACCGTGGGAGACCAAGACCGGAACGGCGACGGTGGTGGTGAGCACCAACGGCCTCGCAAGTACGGCCGTGAACATTACGGTGCAGGCCGCGGCGCCCGGCATTTTTCTTCAGGGCACGCATGCGGCAGTGCTGAACTCCGATTACAGTCTCAACAGCTCCAGCAATCCCACCAAGGCGGGCGGCACCATCCTGGCTTATTTGACAGGCGCTGGCGCCGTAAGCAACCAGCCGCCGGATGGCGTGGGGGCTGGGTTCGATCCGCTTTCGAGCGTCACTTCGACGGTGAGCGCCACCATCGGAGGACAGAGCGCCGTAGTGTCGTTCGCCGGACTGGCTCCCGGCTTTGTTGGCCTTTGGCAGGTGAATATTGTCGTACCATCCGGGGTCACCCAGGGCGATCTGCCGCTGATCGTGAGCGTGGACGGCCAAAACAGCAATTCCGCGAACGTCAGCGTCACGCCCTGATCGCGCACGCGGTAAAGGGAAACAACTTTCGTATCTGAACGGTCACACTGGAAGATAAGTGGCCACCAACAATTCTACGACGATCCCCGAGTCGGACCCGCTCTGGTATAAAGACGCGGTCATCTACGAGGTCCACGTACGCGCGTTCTACGACAGCGACGAGGACGGGATGGGGGACTTTCGCGGTCTTACCAGGAAGCTCGATTACCTGCAGGACCTGGGCATCACCGCCATCTGGCTATTGCCGTTCTTTCCCTCACCCTGGCGCGACGACGGTTACGATATTTCCGATTACGACGACGTCCATCCGGCCTACGGGACGCTCAGGGATTTCCAACATTTCCTGAAACAGGCGCACCGGCGGGGCATCCGCGTCCTGACCGAAGTGGTGCTGAACCATACGTCGGACCAGCATCCCTGGTTCCAGCGCTCGCGCCGCGCCGCGCCCGGAACTCGCTGGCGCGATTTTTACGTGTGGAGCGACACGGCGGAAAAATATCAAGACGCCCGCATCATCTTCAAGGATTTTGAAACCTCCAACTGGACCTGGGACCCGGTGGCCAAAGCTTACTACTGGCACCGCTTTTATTCGCACCAGCCGGATCTCAACTTCGACAGTCCTTACGTGCGCGAAGCCATTCTCGATGTAATCGACTTTTGGTTCGACCTGGGAGTGGACGGATTTCGCCTGGACGCGGTGCCGTATCTTTACGAACGCGAGGGTACCAATTGCGAGAACCTGCCTGAGACCCACGCGTTTCTGAAACAGCTCCGCGAGCACATCGATTCTAAATACAAGGAACGAATTCTGCTGGCCGAGGCCAACCAATGGCCCGAGGACGCGGTGGCCTATTTCTCCGACGGCTCGGAGTGCCATATGGCGTTTCACTTCCCGCTCATGCCGCGCCTGTTCATGGCCATTCGCATGGAAGATCGCTTCCCCATCATGGAGATTTTGCAGGAGACTCCGGCCATTCCAGCCAATTGCCAATGGGCGCTGTTCCTCCGCAATCACGATGAGTTGACGCTCGAAATGGTCACTGACGAAGAGCGCGACTATATGTATCGCGTATACGCCCACGACCGGCGAATGCGCATCAATCTCGGCATTCGGCGGCGGCTGGCCCCGCTGCTCGAGAACGACCGCCGCAAGATCGAGCTGATGAACACGCTGTTGTTCTCGTTACCCGGCACGCCTGTGATCTATTATGGCGACGAGATCGGGATGGGCGACAACATTTATTTGGGCGACCGTAATGGCGTGCGCACGCCGATGCAATGGAGCGCCGATCGCAATGCCGGGTTTTCGCGTTGCAATCCGCAGAAGCTGTACATGCCCATCACCATCGACCCGGCGTATCATTACGAGGCCATCAACGTAGAGAGTCAGCAGAACAATCCTCACTCGCTGCTGTGGTGGACCAAGCACCTCATCGAACAGCGCAAGCAGTTTAAGGCTCTCGGGCGGGGGACGCTGGAGTTTCTGCGGCCCTCCAATCGCAAAGTGCTGGCCTTTCTCCGGCGCTATGAGGACGAGATCATCCTGGTGATTGCGAATCTCTCGCGCTTTCCCCAGCATGTGGAACTGGATCTGGCGGAATTGAAGGGAATGACGCCGGTGGAGATTTTCGGGCGCGCGGAATTCCCGCCGGTGAACAACCAGCCCTATCAGGTGACGCTGGGATCGCTCGGATCCTATTGGTTTTCATTCCAGGCCAAACAGGCGCATCAGGAAACCATCGACACGCCGGCAACTCCTTCCGGTTTGCCTCTCATCGTGGTGGAATCGTGGGCTGCGGTGTTTCAAGGCCGCAGCCTGGCCATTCTGTTGCGCCGCCTGCCTGCCTATCTCAAAACCCGCCGCTGGTTTCAGGGCAAAGACCGGACCGTCCGCGACATTGACGTTCTGGACACCATTCCGATCCCGGACACCTCAGCTCAACTGCTTTTGGGACAGGTGGAATATACCGACGGCGATCCGGAGATTTACGTATTGCCCGGATCGGTTGCCACTGGCGAAGCCGGGGAGCAGGTGAAGGCCAAGCTGTTGGATGTTTCCGTGGCGCAACTCGTCGCCGAGGACGGCACGCGCGGCGTTCTTTATAGCGCGGTGTTTGATCCTGCGTTCGGCAATGCGCTCTTCAGCGCCATTCTGCGCCGACGGCGTTTTCGGGGACGATCCGGCGAACTGGCCGGGTCGCATACGCGCGCTTTTCGCGCCGCGTGGGGCGAAAGCCATCCCGACCTGGGACCCGCCGTGTTGAAGACCGAACAATCGAACACGTCTATTGTTTTTGGAAATCGCTTCATTCTCAAGATCTACCGCCGCGTGGAGCCGGGCATTCATCCGGAAGTGGAGATGGGGACATTCCTCACGGAGCGAGGTTTCCCCTACAGCGCGCCATTGACCGGCTTGATCGAATATCGTCCCAATGACGGCGAGACAATCGCCGTCGCATCCCTGCACGCCTTTGTGGAAAATCAGGGTGACGCCTGGAACTACACCCTGGATTCGCTGAGCCAGTTTTTCGAGGCGGCGCTGGCCCGCAAGGAGAGCGACAGTTCCGGTCCCGACGGCAGCCATCACCCATTAGACCTTCGCAAAGTCGAGATTCCCCCCCACGCGCACGAATTGATCGGTAGTTATCTCGACGCGGCTCATCTGCTCGGCCGGCGAGTGGTGGATCTGCATCTGGCCTTGAGTTCGGATACCTTGCATGCGGACTTCGCGCCGGAACCGTTCACCGACCACTATCGCCAGTCGATCTTTCACAGCCTGATGGCCCTGTCCACCGAAACTTTTCAGCTCTTGCGGCAGCGTCTGAAGTCCCTGCCGGCTTATGTCGAGGCCGATGCGCAAAAAGTGCTGGACGCGCGGGAACAAATTCGCGCTCAAGCGCGCCTGATCTCGGAGCACCGCATATACTCGCTTCGCGCGCGAGTCCACGACGATCTGGGGTTGAACCGGGTTCTGCACACCGGCAAGGATTTCGTGTTTATCGGTTTCGACGGCCCCTCCGATCGGACGCTGGGCGGGCGAAGGATCAAACGGTCGCCGCTGCGCGACGTTGCCAGCATGCTGCTGTCGTTCCAATATGCGTCCCAAGCCGTATTCTTGGATCAACTCCCCGGAGTGACTAATCGGCCGGAAACTACGAACGCGTTGGAATTCTGGGCGCGCTACTGGTCCGATTGGGTGTCGGCTACTTTTCTCAAAGGCTATCTCGACGCTGTCGGCCAAAGCCAGTTGATTCCCCAGAACGATCAGGACCTTCGATTGCTGCTGGACCACTGTCTTCTGGAACAAGTTCTGGAAGGAGCCCGCGACGAACTTCGTCAACGGCCGGAATGGGCGCGGGTCCCAATCGGGATGCTTCTGCGGATCATCCAGTCGCCCATGCCTGTAACGTCGTCGTAACATTGAGTGAAATTTAATCTGCGCGGCGGAGTCCATTAGGGGGAGCCGCTTGCTCACGCGCGCGGTTCAGAATCGGGACCGATGACAGAATGAAGCGCCGCGAAACACAGCCCGTCTATACGCCTTCGGCGACGTATCGCTTGCAGTTCAACAAATTCTTCACCTTTGAAGATGCGGCCCGTCTGGTGGATTATCTGGATGAACTCGGAATCACCGACATCTATGCCTCGCCGTTTTTAATGGCTCGGCCCGGAAGCGTTCACGGCTACGACGTCACCGATCACACGCGCTTCAATCCGGAGATCGGCGACGAAGCGTCGTTCTCGCGGCTCTCAGAAGCGCTCGAGCGCCATAACATGGGACTCATCGCCGACGTAGTCCCCAACCATATGTGCATCACGCATCCATCCAACGTCTGGTGGTGGGACGTTTTGGAGAACGGACCCAGCAGTCCCTTGGCCCGGAACTTCGATATCGATTGGCATCCCCCCAAAGAAGAACTCGTGAACAAAGTTTTGCTGCCGGTGCTGGGGGATCAATACGGACGGGTGCTGGAGAATCGGGAGATCCAGATTGTCTACGCCGACGGGCAATTTCACGTATCCGTCTACGAGACGCCGCTGCCGCTGGCTCCGCGCACCTGGACCATGATTCTGGAGCCGGCGGTGGCGCGATTCCGTGAAAAAGTGGGCGCCGAAAACGAGCACGTCGCCGAAATGGAAAGCATCGTTACCGCTCTGAGTCACCTGGCGGGCCCCACCGAGACAGACGATGCAAAGGTGCGCGAGCGCCAAAGGGAGAAAGAGATCGTCAAGCGCAGGCTGTCGAGTTTGCTGGAAGCGAGTCCGGAGGCCAGGGAGTCGATCGACGCATCGCTGATCGAAATCAACGGCCGGAAGGACGAGCCTCGCAGCTTCGATCGCCTGGAGAGGCTGCTCCAGAGCGAAGCCTATCGCCTGAGCTTCTGGCGCGTCGCGATGGATGAGATTAATTACCGGCGCTTTTTCGACATCAACGATCTGGCAGCCATTCGCGTGGAAGATCCCGAGGTGTTTGCTCCGGTGCACGCGCTGCTTTTCGACCTGGTGCGGCGGGGACAGGTGCGCGGCCTGCGCGTGGACCATCCCGACGGGCTCTTCGAGCCTGAGAAATACTTCCGCTCATTGCAGGACGGCTGCAGGGCATCGAGCGCTCAGGAAGGCGCTGGGAGCACGTTTTACATCGTGGCGGAGAAGATCCTGACCGGCAATGAGCCGCTGCACACGGAATGGGCGGTGGAGGGCACAACCGGCTACGGTTTTCTGAACCTGCTGAATGGCCTGTTTGTGGACCGCACCAAGGAGAAAGCCTTCCAGCAGCTCTACCGCCGCTTCACGGGCTGGACGATGGCCTTCAATGATTTGATCAGCGATAGCAAACGGCTGATCCTGCAAGTGGCCATGTCGAGCGAGTTAAATGTACTGGCCCGCAGGCTGGACCACATTTCCGAACAGCACCGCTGGTCTCGCGATTTTACGCTGGAAAGCCTGCGGGACGCGTTGCGCGAAGTGCTGGCCGCGTTTCCGGTGTATCGCACTTATGTTTCCAGCGATCAGAATGAAGTGGACGCGCAGGACCGGCGAGAGGTGACTACTGCAATCCGCGAGGCCAAGCTGCGCAATCCCGCCATCAGCGAATCGGTTTTCGATTTTATCCAAACCGTGCTGCTGCTGGAGCATCCCAATGGCGTCGACGATGCCCAGCGCGCCGAGCGGAAAATGTTCGCCATGCGGTTCCAGCAGCTCTCTGCACCGGTGATGGCCAAGGGCGTGGAGGACACGGCTTTCTACCGCTATTACCCTTTGGCCTCGCTGAACGAAGTGGGCGGCGATCCGTCGCGCTTCGGCGTTTCGGTGAATGCGTTTCATCGGCGCAATCTGATCCGCCGCGAGCTGTGGCCCAACAGCATGAGCGCCAGCTCCACGCACGATACCAAACGCGGCGAAGACGTTCGAGCGCGCATCAATGTGCTTTCGGAAGCCCCGGGCGAATGGTATCGCGCCATCCGCCGTTGGCGAGACTTGAATCGTTCCGCCAAAGCCCGAGTGGACGATCGGCATGCGCCGGACGCCAACGAAGAGTACCTGCTGTATCAAACGCTGGTGGGCACGTGGCCCCTGTATCCCATGAATCCCGAGGAACACGAAGCCTACGTTCGAAGAATCGATGGTTACATGCAGAAGGCGCTGCATGAAGCCAAGCTCCATACCAGTTGGGTGAATCCAAACAGCGAGTATGAGCGAGCGGTAACCAACTTCGTACAGCGCATTCTGGATCCCTCGCCAGGCAACCTATTCCTGCAGGATCTGCGCCAATTTCAGGCACCCATTGCGACTGCCGGTATGTGGAACTCCATCGCGCAACTGGTGCTGAAAATTACATCGCCTGGCGTTCCGGATTTCTACCAAGGCAACGATCTATGGGCTTTCGATCTGGTGGATCCCGACAACCGCCGCGCCGTGAATTATGACGTGCGGCGTCAAATGCTCAAGAACCTGCAAGAACAGAGTGGGCGGGATCGAGCCGCATCGCTTGACCGGCTGCGCGAAAACCTTTGCGACGGCGCTATCAAGCTTTATGTCACCAGTGAAGCGCTGCGATTCCGGCGGGATCATCGCGACTTACTCGCGCAAGGCTCCTACACCGCTTGCGCGCCGCAAGGAAGTAGAGAGAGGCACGTGGTGGCGTTCTCGCGCGCGACAGCCAACGAAACGCTGATCGCTGTGACCGGGCGCTTCTTCCTCAAGTTGTGCAACTCCCACAGCAAGCCGGTGGGCGATGTATGGGGCAACACCGCAGTGGAGCTGCCGAAGAAAATCGGGCATCGAAGCTTCCGCGATATTCTCAGCGGCGACGTCCTAGTCGCCGAGGAACGGGGTGGCTCCCTGTTTCTCCCGGTGAGTAAAGTGTTCTCGCACTGCCCGGTGGCGCTACTGGTCGGCGAAGTTGCCAACCCCTAATCCCCAATCCCACCATTTAAGCCTTGGAAGCAATTGTTCGCGAACGAGGCCTATCGCTGGCGGCGAAATCGGCTTTTGCTTCCGTCGTAGCTGATACGTCTTCGGCGCCGGTTTGATCCAGGATCTCGCGTGCGGACTTTACCCATTCCCGGTCGTCGCAGTGCACCGAAAGCAAAATTCCGCCCTTGCGGATGCGGCCCTCATAACGCTTGGCTTCGTATTCCGGAGTTCCGAGCCCAGCCAAAGCGCCGGTAATCCCACCCAGTACGCCGCCGACGCCGATACCGCTCAGCATCGCCATGATAGGACCCGCCGCCACGAACATTCCCAGTCCGGGGATGGCTAACAGACCAACTCCAGCCAACCATCCCAAAATACCCCCGACCACCGCGCCGCCTCCCGCCCCGGCCGCCGTCCCTTCGGGCGCCTTGGTGTTTCGTTCCATGGCCAGATCCTTGGTGCCCGCGTTGTCCGGGAACAGGATGGATATATCCGTGCTGCGAAATCCGGCGAGCTTCAGCCCGTGTACCGCGTTTTCCGCATCCAACTGGCTCATATAGATGCCAAAAACAGCTTTGTTTTTTGCCGACATGACCGACTCCTTCTTCCTCGCACACTTGTTAACTCGTCTTAATCTCACTGCAAACCGATGGCCGTCTAGTACCGCCTGTTCACGTGCGGTTCAGCCAGGCGCAGTGTAGAGAAAATACGTTGATGGACGCCGGTACGGGAAAATTCTTCCAGGTTCTCACGGTGTCAGGAATCGCAGTAGAATTTCGTGCCCTCCAGCGTTTAAGGAGTGAAGATGAACAAAACCGCGAGCAGTTCCAAGGGTTTCAAGATCACCAGCCTGCTCCGACCCCATCTGAAACTGTTGGTGATCGGTTTCATTGGCGTTGCCGGCGAAGCGGTAGCCAATCTTCTGCAACCTTGGCCGCTCAAAGTGGTTCTGGATAACGTGCTGCGTTCCAAGGCCACGCAGGGCTGGTTGAATTCATGGATTCTTTCCACCTTCGGAAGCAATAAGCTGAACGTGATCAACTTCGCTGCCCTGGCGGTGCTGGCCATCGCGATCGTCGGGGCCGGCTGCTCCTATGTCGAGAAATACGTCACCACGACGGTCGGCCAGTGGGTGACCCACGACCTTCGCCGCACGCTTTACTCCCACATCCAGCGGCTCTCTCTGTCCTATCACGATCACAAGCAGACCGGCGATCTTATCAGCCGCGTCACGGGCGACATCGATGCCATCCAAAGCTTCATCGTCTCCGGACTGCTGGACTCTATGATCAACAGCCTCACGCTAGTCGGCATGCTCGGCGTCATGCTGTATCTGAATTGGCAATTCACGTTGATCGCGCTCTCGGTGGCGCCCTTTCTATTTCTGGTGATTTTCTCTTACACTCGCCGGATCAAGAAAGCATCGCGCGAGGTTCGCAAGAAGGAGGGGGAAATCGTATCGGTGATGCAGGAAGTGCTTTCCTCCATCCATGTGGTGAAGGCGTTCGCTCGCGAGGATTTTGAGCAAAAGCGCTTGGAAGAAGAGAGCCTGGAAGGAGTTGAGATCGGGCTCCGGGCGCGGGCGCTGAAGGCCAAGCTGTCCCCGATTGTGGAAGTGATTGTGGCGGTAGGAACTTGCCTGGTTCTGTGGTTTGGCGCGCGCATGGTGCTGGCCGGAGCCCTTTCGGCCGGATCGCTGGTGGTGTTCATCCTGTACCTGGGCAAGATGTATAAGCCCATGCAGCAGCTCTCCAAAATGACGGACGCATATTCCAAGGCGGTGGTTGGATACGAGCGCATCCGTGAAATCTTCGAGACGCACAACGAGATCAAGGATCTGCCGGGATCGCGCCGCGCGCCTCAATTCAAGGGGCAAATCGAATTCGACAAGGTAAATTTCGGCTATGAGCCGGACACGCTGGTTCTGAAGGATGTCAGTTTCCAGATCGATCCCGGGCAAGTGGCTGCTTTGGTGGGGCCCACGGGCGCCGGTAAGAGCACCGTGATCAGCCTGATCCCGCGCTTCTACGATCCGATTTCTGGGGTAGTGAAAATCGACGGGCAGGACGTGCGCCGCTTCAAACAAAAATCCGTGCGCCAGCAAATCAGTTTCGTCCTGCAAGAAACGCTGCTGTTTCATGGGCCCATTTGGAACAACATCGCCTACGGCAAGCCGGAAGCAACCCGGGCCGAGATTTTGCGCGCCGCCGAGCTAGCCAACGCCCAGGAGTTTATCGAAAAGCTGCCGGACGGATACAACACCATTCTGGGAGAACGCGGCGTCACGCTTTCGGGCGGCCAGCGGCAAAGAATCGCCATTGCGCGGGCTATTATTCGCAATACGCCGATCCTGATCCTGGACGAGCCGAGCTCCGGCCTGGACGCGGCTTCCGAAAAGCTGGTTTTCGAAGCCCTGGATCGATTGATGGAAGGCAAGACTTCCATCGTGATCGCTCACCGGCTTTCCACTATTCGCCGCGCGAATTGCATCTTCGTGGTGAATGACGGCAGCATCGTGGAGCGCGGCACTCACGAAGAGCTGTTGCAAGCCGGCGGGCTCTATTCAGAACTGCACGAGATCCAGTTCCAGAGCGAAGAGCAGCTTGTGACCGAGCCGCGAACCTGACCGAGCGGTACAGGCTGGCCGGGGGATGAACCCCGGATGGCCGGGCCGACCGCCCGCGCTTGAGGATGAAAACAGCTTCGGCGGTCCATCGAAGAATTAACGAGTTGCAAATTTGTTTTCAGAACAACGCAGATAAACACCGACTGAGAACAATGAATGTGAGCTTGCCTTATCGGTGTTCGTCTGCGTCTATCTTTGGCCAAATTGTTTAAAGCTTCTTGAGCTCCGCGATCCGTTTCTCCAATTCGACCGCGAATTCGTTCAATTCCTCACCCTCATATCCGGCGGCGCGGAATCCATCGCGAATCTGATCGTCCGAGAGTTGACCGAGCAAGTCGCCGATCCAGCGCGCGTCCTCGCGAGGGATGTCTTCGCCAATCCAGCGCATGTGCGAGCGCTCGACATATTCGGGCGTATTGAAGGCGATGATCAGCGACGGGCGGCTGGGCACGTCGAAATCCACCGAATTCTGCCGCACCTTGCGGATGAAACTGGACCGCGCATAGGATTCCAAATTACCCTTCGATTTGGTGTGCGACAGCTCGCGTCCCGTGGTGCCAAAGCTAGCGCCCAGGTCGCTCACCAGGTATTCCCGCGTGTCGCCATCCTCATCGCCCTTCTTGAAGTCCCGGATGGCATTGTTCTCGTCCTTCAGATCCCAGTTATTGATTACCGCCATCATCACGCGCAGCCCGTACATCTCGCGGGTGCCGACGAAAGGATTGTCCTTCCAGCTCCAGTTGTCCACTTTTTTCTCGCCTGCCTCGCGCTTCAGGCGCACGTTGCGCATCACCCCGCCCGGCTCAATCATGTCCCGACCGCGATGCACGTGCTCGGGCAGCCCCATCACGGTAACCACGGGCATGAAATAGTCCTCGTCGGTGTGGTACCCAACGGCCCAAACAAAACGCGATGCCGCCGTTTCGGGACGCGCCTCCGCTCCCAGCTTGATTTTCCATTTCACGCCGTCGGGATCGCGCACGTCGAATTTGGGATTGGTGCCGTTCAGGTCTTCCTTCTCGAAAGTGAAGGGACCATGCGGCTCAAGCTCTTTGCCGCCTCGCCCGTAGAAGAGGTTTTCCGAGGAGATGTCTTTCGGCCGGCTCCATAGGTAGGTAATCGGCGGGACCGGCGTCTGTGTAATTTCTCCTACCACCGCCGGCTCGACGTAACCTTTTTGCGCGATGACTGTCGACGGGCCGACTAAGGCCGCCACACCCCAAATGATCGTAATCTTCTTTGCACTGATGCTCATACGCTACCTCCTCCGGAATGGCACTCATCTTGATTAAGCAAGGGTGATGCCACGTGTGACAGGAGAGACAACTTGAAACTTCTCGTGCAACCAGGCGACGGCGTTGCGCCGTTGGTAGACGCCATCAACCGCGCCAAGAGCCGCGTGGAGATCGCCATCTTTCGCTTCGATCGCTGTGAAATCGAGAAGGCGCTGGCGAACGCCGCCGCCCGGGGTGTGTTTGTGCACGCTCTGATCGCTTATACCAATCGCGGAGGTGAGCGAAATCTGCGGAAGCTGGAAATGCGGCTTCTCGAAGCCGGCATTACCGTGGCGCGCACCGCGGACAATCTGATCCGCTACCACGACAAGTTTCTGATTATCGACCGGCGGGAGCTGTTTCTGTTGTCCTTCAACTTCACCCACCTGGACATCGACCACAGCCGCTGTTTTGGCCTGGTGACCACCAATCCCAAGCTGGTGGCCGAAGCGGTGAAACTTTTCGAGGCCGACACCCTGCGACAGCCTTACGTGCCTGGTCTTCCAACCTTCGTGGTTAGTCCTGAAAACGCTCGCAAGCAGCTCGGCGCATTTCTGCAGGGCGCAAAGCAAGAACTGTTGATTTACGATCCGGAAATCAGCGACGCCGCGATGCTGCGGTTGCTGGAGTCGCGAGCGCAGGCCGGCGTGGAAATCAAGGTGATCGGCCGGGTGGGGCGGGGCGCGCCAAAGTTCGCAGTTCGCAAGCTGTCTACCATGCGACTCCACACCCGCACCATTATCCGGGATGGCAGCCAGGCTTTCATTGGAAGCCAGAGTCTGCGTGAGATGGAGCTCGGCGCCCGGCGCGAGTTGGGCGTTATCTTTCGCGACAAGAAAATCATCAACACCCTTGCCAAGAGTTTCCGCGATGATTGGGAGGCCATTGAGCGGGCCGGCGAGCAGCCAGCGCAAACGACGGCCGCGCAGGACGACGCCGCGCAAGCAGCCAAGGTAGCCAAGAAGGTTGCAAAAGCCGTTACGAAAGAGCTGCCGCCCGTCGCGCCCGTGCTGCGTATTGTCGTTCGGGAACTGGTTGGCGAAACCGCGAACGGCGAGATAGATACCACTGTGGTCGAAGAGCAGGTGGAAGACGCGGTCAAACAAGCGGTGAAGGAAGCGGTGCGCGACGCAGTGGAAACCGTGGTGGAACAAAACGGCGCCGGCGCGGCCGACCACTAGCCCGGGTGTGTCACCCTGGAAGTGGAGGAGCTACCATGGCGATCAACCCGGCGGCCGGTCAACCCGCGCAGCCATCCAATCTCGTCAATGTTCCCCGGCTGATCACCGCCTACTACGCGGACCGGCCGGATCCGAAAATACCCGAGCAGCGCGTCTCCTTTGGAACGTCCGGCCATCGCGGATCGGCGTTGCATCGCGCCTTTAACGAATGGCACATCCTGGCCATCACGCAAGCCATTTGCGACTATCGCAAGGGGCAGGGAATTGACGGACCGCTTTTTCTCGGCATCGATACTCATTCGCTTTCAGAACCCGCCTTCGCGAGCGCGATGGAGGTGCTGGCCGCCAACGACGTGCACGTGAGGATTGCGCCGAAGGGCGCATATACGCCCACTCCCACAGTTTCCCGGGCCATTCTCAATTTCAATCGCGACAGAAAAATAGGTCTGGCCGATGGCATCGTGGTGACGCCTTCGCATAATCCGCCCGAAGACGGGGGCTTCAAATACGACCCTCCGCACGGCGGGCCGGCCGCGAGCGAGATCACCGGCTTCGTTCAAAAGCGCGCAAACGAGTTGATCGAAAAAGGCCTGGACGGCGTGAAGCGAACATTGTTCAGCAAAGCGCTCAGCGCATCTACGACCGAAACGCACGATTTCATGGCGGAGTACGTCGCAGATTTAAGCCAGGTGATCGACTTCGACGCGATTCGAGGCGCCAAACTGAACCTCGGCGTGGATCCTCTGGGTGGCGCGAGCTTGTACTACTGGGGACCCATCGCCGATCGATACGGGTTGAATCTGACGGAGGTCAACCAGACGCTGGACCCCAGGTTCGCCTTCATGACGCTCGATTGGGACGGCCGCATCCGCATGGATCCGTCGTCTCCTTACGCCATGCGCCGGTTGATCGGTTTGAAGGACAAGTTCGACGTCGCGTTTGCCTGCGATACCGATGCGGATCGTCACGGCGTTGTCACGCGCAGCTCCGGCCTGCTTCCGCCCAATCACTACCTGGCGGTGTGCATCCAATATCTTTATGCGAATCGCACGGGCTGGCGCAAGGATGCGGCAGTCGGCAAGACGGTGGTGTCGAGCAGCATGATCGATCGTGTGGCCGCGAAGCTGGGCCGCAAGCTGTACGAAGTGCCGGTTGGATTCAAATGGTTCGTGGACGGGCTGCTGCGCGGATCGCTAGGCTTTGGCGGTGAGGAGAGCGCCGGCGCTTCGTTCCTTTGCCGCGACGGCTCAACCTGGACCACCGATAAGGACGGTCTCATTGCCGCGCTGCTTTCTGCGGAAATCACCGCTCGCGTGGGACGGGACCCTGGCGAGATCTATGCCGAGCTGGAGCGCGAATTCGGCGCTTCGGTTTACGAGCGAATCGACGCGCCGGCCAATGCCGAACAGCGCGCGGCGCTCGCCAAGCTGTCGCCCGAGGATATTACGGCGAAGCAACTGGCTGGCGAAAAAATCCAGAGCATCCTGACCGCTGCGCCGGGCGACGGCAACGCCATCGGCGGCATCAAAGTGATCGCCGAAAACGGCTGGTTTGCCGCGCGGCCATCCGGGACCGAAGACGTCTACAAGATCTACGCCGAGAGCTTTCGCGGCCAGGAACACTTGAAGAAGATCCAGGAAGAGGCTCAGGCCATGGTCGGCGCAGTGTTGACAGGCGATGGGCTGAAGCTTTCCGCGCGGTAACTCAACAAATCGCCGATTCGTTCCACGCTGATATCGGCCGGCGGATATTTTTTGAAGACTTCGGGATCGTGCGCGTAATGCCCCTGCCGCACGAATACGGTGGTGACGCGTGATTGCCAAATCTTCTTGATCGCATCGAGGATTCGCAGTTTGTCGTCCACCAGCACATAGTGATCGGCGGGATAGCGCTGCTCTACGTCTTCCAGTTCCTGTTCCTTGTGAATGTAGATCAGCACATGGCCGGCGAACAGCTCGAACAACCCGGAGCGATAAACCTTGTGCGGCTGAAAAACGACATCGCCATCCGACAGAATCACCGGCTGGCCCAACTGCGCGACGTGTTCCACTGCGTCCACCGAATTCGGAAATAGCCGGTTCGCAAAAGGATAGCCCATCAGAAAATACGAAACCGCGAGCAGATTTGGATCGTGCGGATAGTCGAAGCGATAGCGCTGCAACGCTCCCAGATAATCGGCGTACCCGAGCTCGGTCCGAATTTCCTCAAAGCGCTGCCAATAGCGTTGGGAGCGTTCGGAGCCAACGTGGGACTCCAGATGCCGCTTCAAATCGGCGGTGACATGATCGTTATCGAGCAGAGTATTATCCACGTCGAAGAGAAAAACAGTTTTGTTATCCGGCATGCCGATCCTCCCAAGCTGCGCCTTATAGCGGTTGGAGCTGTTGTCGATTAGCGCGATCGGCCGCAATGGTAACTTGCATGTCGCGCGCCAGATGTACCACTTGCTGCACCAGGCTTCTGCGGGAGAAAGCCGGCCACTGGCTCGGTTGCGGGCGGGCCATGAACAAATGCGTTACGCCGTTCAGGTGCGCAAACTCCACCAGCGTCTTCGCCACGTCATGCCCTTGCAGCACGCGTGTCTCAATGTGCAGGTTGCGGGCGAAATTCAAATGGTGTTCCACCATCTCGCGATCGCGCGGGGGCATGTCATGCAAATCGATTTCGCGCGACACCGCCACGGCGAAACAATCCGCGTGCAAGTAATCGGCTACGCGTTTGCCTCGGCGAATCAACATAGCGGTAACCGGCTCCGGCGTCACTAAAATCAGGATCCGGTCGGCATTTTCGGGCGGTTTTTCGGCCTCGTCGTGATAGCCTGGTTCAGTTTCAAATCCAGGAGCGTCGTAATCCACTTGCCGGATTTCGACTTCGTGCGCCGTTTGCCGCAGCGCCAGTTCGCGCAAAACCACCAGCGTCGATTCCTGGAAAAAATTCTCTAGCGCCTTCTGGGCCTTCTCCTGCGAATATACTACGCCGCGCGCCAGGCGGTTGAGCAGAGCCCGCGGCGTGAGATCCACCATCACCACCTGGTCGGCCTGCTGCATCACCCAATCGGGGATGGTCTCGCGAACGCGAATTCCGGTAATATTCCAGATCTGATCGTTCAGGCTTTCCAGATGCTGGATGTTCATTGTTGTCAGAACGTCGATGCCGGCGTCCAACAACGCCTGCACATCTTGCCAGCGCTTCAGCCTGTCGGAACCGGGGACGTTGGTATGCGGAAACTCGTCCACCACGCACAGCTCGGGACGGCGTTTAAGGATCGCGTCGGTGTCCATCTCCTCGAAGAGTCCGCCCCGGTAGTCGATTTTGCGGCGCGGAACCACTTCCAGGCCCTCGGTTTTGGCGATGGTGTCCTTGCGGCCGTGCGGCTCGAAATAGCCGATTACGACATCGATCCCCTGGCGCTTGGCTTCCTGCGCCTCTTCCAGCATCTGATACGTCTTGCCGACACCGGCGGCATAACCGAGGAAGATCTTGAGTTTTCCCAGTGGCGGGCGATCGGGCATAGTCTATTTAGGATAACTTCAGTGGGGAAACACCCGGACGTCGATGTCGTTGGCTCCGCGAATCAGCCGGTCCAGCGGCGTGCCGGTGAAACGTTCCCACCATTGCTCGCGCGTGCTGTGCCCGACGAAAATCTGGGTGACGCCGTGTTCGTGAGCGAATTTCAGCAGTGTATCGATGGGATCCTGCCCGTCCAGAATCTCGATGCGGGCCTGAGCGGCGCGCGCGATGGCGAGATTGCGTTCCAGCGCTTCTTGGTCCTGGGCGGATATTTCGGCCTGCCGTACATAGGCCACGGTGAGATCGCCGTGAAACCGGTCGGCGTTACGCTTCCCGCTCGCGATCATCGGCGCGGCATTGGCCCGTGGCGTGATGCAAACCAGAATGCGCTCCTGCGCGCCGAAGGTTTGCAGTATGCCATTGCGCTGCAGGTAGGCTTCCAGTTGCTTGTCCACCACATCGGCCGCCAGCAGCAGCGCAATCTCGCGCAACTCGGAAAGCTTCTGCTCGGGCCCCGACGACCCTGTCCCGATCTGGCCGTCCTTGGCGATGCACATCTCGGGCGGAGCATCCACGACGACGACTTCGTCGGCCGAATTTAAGAAGCTGCGGGGCACCGTCTGCGTAACGTTCTTGCCGGTGATCCGTTGCACGCGCTCCCGCAGGTCGTCGATGTATTGAATGTTGATCGAAGTGATGACGGAGATTCCCGCGTCCAGCAGTTCGTTCACGTCCTCCCACCGGCTGGCGTGCTCGGAGCCGGGCGGATTGTCGTAGGCCAATCCGTCCACCAGGCAAACGCTGGGGTGGCGCTTGAGAATGGCGGCTGTGTCCATTACGTAGACGCCGTTCACTTCGTGCAGCGGAATCACTTCCAGCTTGCTCAAGACGGCCTGGGTTTCCGGCGTTGTCTTAGGCTGGATGGCGCCCACGACAACATCCTGGCCGCGTTCCTTGCGGCGGCGGCCTTCGTCCAACATACGAAACGATTTGCCTACGCCCGAGGCATAGCCCAGAAACACCTTCAAACGGCCGCGGCGCTCATAATCCTCCTCGGCCTGGATCTGTTGCAGTAGCTCTTCCGGGCTACGGCGTCGAATCGCACTGGGCATGGGCACTTTTCATTATCGCCGTTTATTGCGGCCCGTCGGGCAGGCTCGTTATCCTGTAAGGGCTGCATGCTGAAAGCAATTACACGGCGGTATGAACAGTGGATTCGCGCGCGCGAAGAGCATCTCTGTTTTCGCGCCACCAATCGCGTCGTCCGCAATTTTGAATGGGGATTGGAGTGGACCAAGGATTGGCCTTGCACCCAGCTTCACCCCAAGAATGGGGACACACCCGAGAATTACGTCGCGCATCTGAATCATCTGGCAATGCTAGAGAGCGACGAGTTCTATGGTTATGAACCGCCCAGTGATTTTGAGCTGCGCGATGGGATTTTGCGTTTTCATTCGCCGGTGCGAACGCCGTATCCGGAGAACAATCTGGTACACGCGCAGTGGTTTCCGGCGGCCAGTCCGAAAGGCGGTCCCAAGAAAGCCGTAGTCCTGCTACCGCACTGGAACGCCCCCGTGAATGGTCACAATGCGCTGTGCCGCGGGTTGGCGCGTCTGGGCATCTCCGCGCTGCGGATCAGCTTGCCCTATCACGATTACCGCATGCCGGCCGAACTCAAGCGCGCCGATTATGCCGTCTCATCCAACATTTGCCGGACCATGGACGCCGCGCGCCAGGCCGTGATCGACGTGCGCTGCTGCTTCGACTGGCTGCAGCTTCAGGGCTTCGAGCGCCTGGGAATCGTCGGCACCAGCCTGGGTTCGGCTTACGCCTGCCTGGTGAGCGCGCATGACGACCGCATTGCGGTTAATGTGTTCAATCATTGTTCCACCTATGTGGCCGACGTGGTGTGGGCCGGCCTCTCGACGCAGCACATCCGCCAGAGCCTGGAGGAGCACATCGATCTGGACCGGTTGCGGCGCGTGTGGATGGCGGTGTCGCCTGTGAATTACATGGAAAAGTTCGCAGCGAAGAAGCAGAAGTCGCTGTTCATCTACACCGCCTACGATACGACCTTTCCGCCGGAACTGTCGCGCGACATTGTGGCTAAAATGAGGGAACACGCAGTGGATCACAAAGTGGTGGTGCTGCCGTGCGGGCACTACACGCTGGGCGAGACGCCGTTCAAGTTTATCGACGGATATCACATCTGTTCTTATTTGAAGCGGCACCTGTAATCAAGGGGGCCGACTCCCTTACGTTCGCGGTTCAGTTAACACCTATAAGCACTCACTCGCAATTCTGAACCGCGCGCCAGCAGCACACCCCGGAGACGATCGGAAGGCCAGCAGCACATTCGAAGGCGACAGGAAGTCGTGCACCCTGGGAACGTCCGGTCGAAAACTCCCGCAGGGGTGGCCGTGCACTGGACAACATCGACTCGGAGGACACCGGACGGGTGGCGCCTGAGCAAGCGGGTCTTAACCTTTTTAGGCGTGCGAAGCTTCTTTTTCGGCCAGCAGGCATTCAATCGCGTATTGAACCAGTTCGCGGGAGGTGCGAAGCGAGAGTTTTTCTTTCAGGCGGGCCTGGTGAGTTTCAATTGTTTTTACGCTTAAATGAAGCCCTTCGGCGATCTGTCGAGTGGACTCGCCTTGGCCCATGCGCCGGAACACTTCCAACTCCCGGTCCGAAAGGCCGTCCAGCGCTGAGCGCTGGTCATTCTCATGAGCACCGGCCAGGTGACGAAGCATGCGGTTGGCAATCTGGTCGCTCACGTAGATCTCCCGGTTCAGAATGCGGCGGATGGCCACCAAAACCTTTTCGGTGGCCTCTTGCTTCATGATGTAGCCGTTGGCGCCCGCGCGCAGGGCGCGTTCCGCGTAGGTGGTTTCGCCATGCATGGAAAGGATGAGCACGGGCATTTGCGAATCTTTGGCGCGGATCATTTTAAGCAGCTCCAGACCGTCGCGGCCGGGCAGCGAGATGTCTACGATGGCGAGGTCCGGTCTAAGGCTGTCGATGGCCTCCAGCGCGGCATTGGATTCTTCGGCGTCCGCGCACACCGCCAGATCGGGCTCGCGATTGATGAGCAGCGCCATGCCCTCGCGCACAATCGGATGGTCGTCCACCACCAGGATTTTGCGCTTGGCCGGGCACGACAGCACGGGAATCGACATAGATTCAGTCCTCCTGGGATTTAACTCTCTTCCGCCAGCGGGAAGTGGCACGTCACAATTGTGCCGCGGCCATCGGATGAGATTGCGAGAGCGCCACCCACCATTTTGGCTCGGTGCTTCATAATTTCAAGGCCCATGCCGGAGTGTTCTCGCGGCCCGGGCGCGATTCCACAGCCGGTGTCTCGCACAATGAGCACTCCGGATGTGCGCCTGTTACGTAGATCGATTTCGATGTGTCCGGCCTTCCCATGCTTGATCGCGTTGCAAACGGCTTCCTGGGCGATGTGATAAAGATGGCCGGCCAGAGTGGCGTCGCGGATCAGCAGAGGTTCGTCCGAATAGAAGCGGCACGAGACTCCAAACACTTCCTCCACCTCGTGCGCCATCTGCTCCAGGCTGGACATCAAGCCGTTAGGTTTGGCCAGCCCTGGCATTAGCCCGCGCGAGAGTTCGCGGGCTTTGTGAATGGCCTCGTTCACTAGCCGCACGATTTTGGACGCCTCCGCGGCCTCCGGCGCGCCTTTGTCAGCCAGCCGCTGCTCCTGGACCTTGCTCATGAAAGCGATGCCGGTGAGCAACTGCCCGAGACCATCGTGGAGGTCCTGTCCAATGCGGCGTTGTTCCCGGCCGCTCACTTCCATAACCGCCGTTTCCAGGCGCTTGCGAACCGTGATGTCGGTGCCGGCGGCGATGAAATATTGGGGCGCTCTCTTAGCGCCGCGCAACAGCGTGAGCGACCACGAAATCAGACGCCGCTCGCCGCCGCGGCTCTCCCAGGCCACTTCAAAGTCCTGCACCGGGCGGCCCTCCTGCACTTCCTGCAGCGCGCTGCGAAAAAGCTCCGCCTGTTCCGGAACCATCATCAGATCCCAAATGAAGCGGCTGCGGACGTCGGCATAAGAGTAGCCGGTGGTTTCCTCGCACACGCGGTTGAATCGTACGATGCGCATGCGGGGATCGAGCACCACCACCAGGGTGCCGATGGAATCCAGAATTGCGGAAGCGACGTTGCGCTCCTCCTGCAGCGCTTCCTCGGTGCGCTTCAGCTCAGTGATGTCGAAGGCGATGCCGTGGATGAACCAAGGGCGTCCGTCCTCGTGCAGCATGACCTTGGCCTCGCATTGAAACCAGACCACGTGTCCATCGCGAGCGATGACGCGATAACAGGCGCGGATCGCTTTACCGGTGAGAAATACCTCGGCTGCCTCCACGGCCCAACGGTCCTTGTCGTCGGGATGGATTTGCTGGTACCAGCGAATGGGATCCTCCAGCCATTCTTCCCGCGAGAATCCCAAAGTGACTTCAATGTGAGGGCTGATGTAGGCTTGCCCGATACATCGATCGAGATCGGCGGTGAAAACGACAGCGGGAATTTGCTCCACCAGCGCGCGGTATCTGGCCTCGACATCGGGTGTGGTCTCGGGCGGTGGCAAGGGCGCGATCTGCGGATATCGATCGGCGGTCGTTTCCCTGGCAACCGAAATGCCGAGGGCCAGCTCCGATAGAAGAGCTTCCGCCTCGCTTACCTGCAGGCTTTCATGAAGGCGCGGGTTCAACGGATCACCCCGCAGTTCGAGCGTCGCGCTGGAGCGGGCGCCGCCCTGCCAGATATTGTTCCGCATGGAGCTCCACCAGAGGTTAGAGGCGCGCTTTCCGAAACTGTTTCCAGCCGAACGAGTCTAACGGGCGAAACGAGGGATATGCGCAAAGTTCTGAAATACGCAGCGATGGTCGCGGTGGTTGCCGGCGTGATTGCGAATCTGCAGGATATTAAGCGGTATATCAAAATCAGCTCGATGTAGCGCGGATCATTCTACTCTGGATCACGCGGTTGCGGGGACCGTTAGAAATGCCCGCATGGCATGCCAAAATAGCTGGCGGTTCAATCCTGAAACGACCGAGTGGGCCATGCCAGGGAGAATGACGAACTGGCGATCGCCGGTGGGAAGCTGCTTGAAAAAGTCGAGCAGATCCTCCACCGTTGCGATGCCGTCATATTCGCCCCGTATCAGCAACACAGGCGACGATATCTTGGCGGGATCAACCAGAGGCAGATGCGCGGTCATATCGAGATAAGTGCCGGTGGGAACCTGATCGCCAAACTTCAACTCCTGGTCCGCCACAAACTCGGCCAGCGCCGGGTCGGACGTGCCGGGTTTATCGCGCGTGTATATGCTGCGGATCATGGCGCGGTCCCTCAGTCGCCGATTATGGGTGCGATAGTAATCCAGTTGCTTGGCCCGCTCGGTTAAGGTGGGCGAGCCTGCGCCTTTATAAGTGAAGGCGGCAAGGACCAACCGATCGATCCGCTCGGGCCGCGCCATCGCGTACGCGCCCGCTCGAAGCCCACCCGACGATTCGCCGAACAGGTGAATCTTATCGCGGCCCGTTTCGCGTACCACGAGTTCGATCCCGGCTTTCAGATCCTCGACGCCGCTCGCGATATCGGAGTTGGTTTCGGTACGGCTGGAGCGGCCGTAATTCTCGTGGTCCATGGTCCACACGTCGAATCCGTACTGCGCGAAGGTGTTCATGACGGAGTATTCTCCATGCTGGGGAACTGTGAGATCGAAACTGGGCCGGGACGAAATGGACGAGCCATGCACCAGGAAGAGCACCGGGAGCGGCGTTTGGCCGGACTGGGGCGCGCCCATGCGCTTGCGAAACAGGTAGAGCGAGACGTCGCCCTTCTTGGCCCAATAGTCGCTGCTCCAGATTTTAGTGGAGAGCTCTGCGGGCGCGGCGGGAGCAGTTCGAGCAATCAGATTACAGCCTAAACCGATGCCCGCGCCGGTAACGATGCTGCGGCGAGAGAGGGACTGGTTTGGGATCGCCATACAGTGAACGAGACTAGCACTCGAAAGAGGCGGGAGCAAAGGGCGGTCTGCTAAAATCGAAGCCTAGGCGGTTTTTCGCGCCGCTGGTGGGCCACCCTAGCTCAGCTGGTAGAGCGGCTGATTCGTAATCAGCAGGTCGCCGGTTCGATCCCGGCGGGTGGCTCCATAAAACTTCCTGAAAACACAGCACTTCGAAGAACCGCCTCGGTTCGAAAACTGCCGATTTTGCTCCAACTGTGCCAAAACTGTGTCAAAACCCTGTTATGCTACTTTGCCTGTGTCAGAACCACCCTTGTCGTTCGCCCGGCGGTTCAGTTGCGCGAGGGCTTCGCGCTTCATCTGTAGTTTCATCTGCGAGTATTTCTTAAACACCTTGGCGTCGCCTTGCCGCAACATCTGCGTGACCCACTCATCGGCCACCCCGCCGGCGCTGAGCCGGGTCGCATAGGTAGACCGAAGATCGTAGATCCGAAAGTACGGCACTCCAGCTTTGCGCAGCGTCGTGGCCCAGGCCGTTTTGAAGCTGGCCTGGCACACCGAAGGCTTGGCTGGATTCGGAAACAGGAATGGAGACGGACCTGCTATCTCCATCTGACTGCGAAGGGCCTCCACTGCGATTTCCGTCAAAGGCACTTCCGCCACGCCACAGTCAGTCTTAGAATCCGGAATCCAGAGAGTGCAGTTTTCCAGATCCACATCCTGCTTCTTCATTGGGGCCAGTTCCTTATATACGCGAAGACCAGTCTCCACGATGATACGAATCACATTCCGCAGATACAGCGGAGCGGCCCGCTCGATACTTTGCTGCTCCGACCAGTTCATATAGTGGGGCCGGAACAGGCCTCGAATTCGCACCGGGAATTCCACCCCGGAGCACGGATTCGCGATCAACAGCTTCTTGCGAACGGCGACGTTCAGCATGCGCCGCAGCACTCGAAACTCTTGATGCACAGTATTCGGCTTGACCAAACCCTTGGCAATCTTTCCAGCCGATCTTTTGACGACAACTCGCTGCTCCAAACGTCGGCGCAGATAGTTCTCGATTGAGTCAGCTGTCAGGTTCACCAAAAGCCAATCTCCAAACTCCCGATTCAAGTGCTTGACTACCCTCCGGTAGGAAAGATATGTCTTGGCCGCTCGAATCGGTGGCTTCGAAAACGCTTCCAAGAAGTGCTCCGACCACTGCACAAAAACGAGGTGCTCTCCTTTACGGAGCATAGGCAGAGTGTTGCTGTCCCTAGCTTGCAGCCTTTCGCGCAGCCGTCGCTGGGCTTCATCCCAGTCGTCTGTATTGGTTGATTCTCGCTGGCGTTTGCCCTCGCGGTCGCGATACTGCATCCACCAGATTTTCGATTCCTCTCTTCTGAAAAGACTTCCGTCATGCTTTCTAGGTCTTGCCATTCCCAATCTCCTGTTTAAACTGAGCGCGGAAGGGCTCCAACTCCGATTTCAAGAACCGGATGTTGCGGCCCATCACGCGGAGATGGGGAATCTGCTTTCGCTCAACCCAAAGATACACCGTTTGCGGGCTGACGCCAAGAAAAATGGCAGCCTCACGCACGCGGAGCGGAAGCTCTTCCCGAGCGAAAGAACTGTTGACGGGGGGAGGTGTTTGGGAATTTGACATTACGACCTCACGCGAACGGCGTTTGCGCCAATTGTTCGAACAGTTCGCGGCGGACGCGATTGAGTCGCCATTTTTCAACGATGTTGAAATCGGGTTCTACACTGATCGCTTCGTCAAAAGTCAGCTTCCGCTCCCGCATGTGCCGGATATCGGAGCCGTACAAGTCCGGTGACCTCTGAGGAATGCCGATGGATGTGAGGACTTTCTCGCGGTTATCCAAGAAGACCTGCATCTGATCGAACGTTTTCCCATCGCGCTCGATTTCGCCAAAGTGTTCGTTGATCCAGACCACTAGACTCTTCTCTGCTGCGGTTTCGGCTAACGTCTGAAACCCGAGAAGCGTATCGTTCAGCATGTCTCCGCCGCTGATGGGAATGTGAATGTAGACACGCCGACCAGCGGCCCGCAAGGTCGAGATCACGTCCGATTCGACGATGAAGGTCCAGAAGGGCAGAAACGCGGTCGCCCCGTTGTCGACCAGGAACACCGCCTGCTCGGTCAGGAAACGGTTGATCAGGGCGTCGTAGCGGTTACGCTGGACCACGCCTTCGTCATTCAGCAGATCCAGCTTCTCGACGTTCAGGGCCTTGATCTGGCCCAGGGATCGATTCACCGGATCGCCATCAAGGCACCGCACCGGCTGGCCACGTCCGATGAGAAACTCGGCGAGCCAACTGGCTACGATGCTCTTGCCGACACCGCCCTTCCCTTGCAGGATCAGATGGATGGTCGGAGTAAACGTTGGAGCAGCGAGTGCAGCTCCGGTTTCAGTTCTGTTTGTATTGTTCTTTGCCATGATATTTGCCTTTCTTCAAATCAGATTTCTGCCTTCGGGATCACCATCGTTATGGAGCTTGCGAATATCGAGTTTCGGTTGCGACAGAGCCCGCTTGGCTTGAGCCAAGGGATCATCTTCTGGCGCTTGGCCCACAGCTAACTGAGTAGTAACCTGCGAACGCGCGTTTGGTCGCGGTGGCGCCTGAGGCTGCCCGGTTGAAACCTCTGCGGACCGTTTGGCTTTCAAACGTCGCCGGATACGGCTGATGTACGACGTGAGGCTGGTGATGCTGAGGGTGACCCCGGCATCTTCTTCCAACCATTTACGAATGCTTTTCATGCTTTGTCCTCCTTGCAGTGCGGCGTCAATGTCGGGCCAGAGTGCCCGAATCTGACCGGCTTTGGTCGCCGGCTTTTCCGTGCGGTGTCGCACGAACCGGGCGTGGGCGTGAGAAAACCAGTCGGACGATGTCCCCCAGTCACGTGATCCAGGCACCAAAACTCCTTCCCTCCTTTAAGGCAATGGCAGAGACTTTTCGGGACAAAAATCTTTTTCGCTCCGCCATCCAGTTGCCTCCCGCTGTCTCATATAAAGGAAATGGCGAGCGGGTCTCGGGACGGTAAAATTTTTCGATCGCCTGAAAAGAGGCTCGTCGTAACACAAAACACCCTCTCTACAGATAAGGGAGTGGCAAAGGGTTTTCCGGACAAGAAGTTTTGCCTTTTTTGGGGGCCAGTGCTTCTCGATCTGCCCGATCCGGGAAAGCTCCCCATATTTTGTAAGGGAATGGCGGAGCCCCTTCGGGACAGAAAATGTTTGCTCGCGATCCTCTCTAATCCGCAAGAAGGCCCTCTACCAATAAGGAAATGGCGGGCGGGTGTCGGGACGGCCATTTTTCTTGCCTTGTGCCGAAGATCTGGTTTTGCGTAGGGTGACCCCTTAAACTGAGACAAACTGGATCACGACAGTTTGCCGTTTAATGAATTTCCCTTCTCAAGCTACTCCATCTCCTTCAAACTGGTCGTCGGCTGGCGAAGCGGAGGCGGGCAATGCTGGAGAGCAACCCACCAAGGAATAGCCAGCTGGAGACTCATCAAGACGATGGTCCGGGGAGCCGGCTTCGGTTGGCTTCCCGTCAACACGCCCATCGGATCGATAGATCTCCCAATGCCTGAAAAAACTCATCGTCGCTCCGTAACCTTCGCCGGAAGCGACGGCTTGCTCGAACTCCTGCGGTGGTCGATAGCCGAGCGCTGAATGAAGCCGGCGCCGGTTGTAGTAGTGCTCGATGAAGTCCTCGACATTCGCGCGCAGGTGTTCACGATCGCGATAGTCGTTGGCATAGATTTCCTCGTACTTGAGCGTTTTCATGAAGCTTTCGCAACTAGCGTTGTCATACGGATTCGCGGGTCGGCTCATACTCGGAATCATTTGGTGCCTCCTCAGAATCGCCACATAGTCTCGTGACGCATATTGTAGGCCGCGATCGGAATGATGCACGAGACCCGGCGGAGGTTGCCGTTCTGACACTGCTTTCTCTAACGCCGCGATCGGCAACGTCGCTGCCAACGTGCAGTCCAGTGCCCAGCCCACCACCCTGCGGGAGAAGGCATCGAGAATCACCGCCAGATAGACAAACTCACGCTGCAGCCGGATGTAGGTGATGTCCGCTACCCAGAGCTGATTGATTCCTGTCAGTTTCATGCGTGCCGCCAGATTCAGATAGACTTCCAGATCGTGATGGGAATCGGTTGTCACGACAAAGGCGCGCGGCTGGACCGCCAGCAGGTTGTCTTTGCGCATGATCCGCGCCACGCGTTTGCGGTTGACCTGCATTCCCATATGGCGCAACTCCGCGGTGATCCTTCGATAACCGTAGCGGCGCCTATGCTCGATCACCAGCTTCTGAATCGCCGAGCGCACTTCCATGTCTTCTTCCACTGGCGTCTTTTCAGCTATTGACCGGTAGAACCCTGCCCGGCTGACCTGCGCCAGGTAACACATCCGTTCGACAGTCAGTCCGCCTTGCATCGGCATCACTTCCCGGATCTGGTCGTAGATGCCCTCTCGCCAGAGTCTTTGTTCCGCTGACGACGAGCCGCGACTTTTTGCAAGGCACTTTTGAAAAAATCGACTTCCAGGTTCTTCTCCACCAAGGCACGTTTCAACAGTTCGTTTTCCTCGCGGAGTTTAGCGTCACGCGGATCTTCTGGCGTAGGTCCGCTCGGTGTCTCAACTGTAGGGGTCACCTCAAACTGACCCCTCCAGCGATACAGAAGGTCGCGGTTGATCCCGAGTTCCTCTGCCAACGCGGAAATGTTGTCGCAGCTCGACATCCGTGCCAGCGCCATGCGCCGGAACTCCATCGGATATCTCCCCACTCGTTGTTTTGCCACTTGCAGTTTCCTTTCCCTGCAAAGTGTCGTAATTTCCTCTGTCTCACTTTAGGGGGTCAGTCCAACAACACTTTGCGACAGAATGCGACAAGTTGCGACAATGCGATGATTTGCGGCAAAACACGGCGAATCACGACGTTCCACGGCAACGCGCGCGGTCCCCGACCCCACAAATGAGACAGTTGCGATGGGTAGTGGAACATAAAGGAAACGTTTGACGTCTGGATTGTTTTTCCGCCGCAAGCGGCGCGCGGTTACGGTTTTGAGTTGTCGAACGAAATCGCGGTTGTGTCAAACAAATGTTTGACGAGCGATTTCTGGATGAGGAATCGGTCGCGAAAATCCTCTTAGTAAGTGAAGGAGTAGTTTCATGAGACAGAACACAGGCGCGGCACGTGGGGCCAGGGTCGCGATCAGATTGAGCCAGGAAGATCGCGTTCGGATCGACGAGGCAGTCAAAGCGCGGGGCTATACCAGTCCGAGCGCGTTCATCCGGGCGGCAATCCAGAACGAGTTGACCGGTCGACCCGAGCTGAACAAAGCCGAAGCGTTGATTACGGGAGGGTTTGAAGGCATCTCCCGTGACAATTTCCGCATTGTCCGGAGCCAGCAAGCGCTCCACGCGTTGCTGGATACTTTTGTCAAAACTGTTCTTACGTGCCTGCCGGAGCCATCGATCGACGCGCAGCCCCAGGCCGTCGCCCGAGCCAAGGACCGCTACCACCTACTGATCAAGGCTGCCGGTCGAAGCATGTCCGGCGATGCCCTCGCTGGCCTGAAGGATCTGGTGACACATGGCACGAACTGACGACGAGCGGAAGACTAGGCTGCGGCCACCAAAGCCTCGGCGTCCGACGGACGAACGCATTGCATGGTCTAGCGGATTCAAGCTGCTCATGTACTACGCCCGCAGCTCGCGAAAAGTCCGCAACCGCGGCGCCTCCGGTGGAAAAATGGCGAGCACACGTCCGTACCTGCAGCGGTGTGCAGTCCGGGTGACTTATTTGAACAACAAGAGGCGGGGGCAATGGACGGCACACGGGCGATACCTGGCACGCGAGAGTGCCACACATGAAAACCCGGTGGAGGGCGTGGGCTTCGGCCGGGAGGACCAGAAAATCGACCTTGCGGCCCGGCTTCAAGACTGGCAGAGAGCCGGTGACGAGCGGATGTGGAAGCTGATCATCTCCCCGGAATTTGGTGATCTGGCGAATTTGCGTCGTCTAACCGGCGACCTGATGGAACGCATGGAGAAGGACCTCGATACCGGCCTCGAATGGATTGCGGTCGAACATCACAACACCGAACATCCCCATATTCACGTTGTGGTCCGCGGTGTCAGAACCGATGGCACCAGCTTGCGGATGAGCCGCGAGTACATCCAGCAAGGGATTCGGAGCGCCGCCGAGCACCTATGCACTCGCCAGCTTGGATTTCGCACTGAGCTCGATGCGGTAGATGCGGAGCGGCGCGAGATCTCGGAGTCCAGATTCACATCACTCGACCGCAGGATCATGCGGGAAGCGTCGAATCCGAACGCGGATTTCGGCCCTGAGTATTTCGCGGTTGTTCGGAATCCTACTGAGCCCGGCTTGAGCGAAACGGAGCGCCTTCGTACGCAACACGAGGCCTCCCGCCTCGCCGTTCTTCACCGAATGGGCCTAGCCGAATCGACCGGCGGAGCAAGCTGGCTGGTGCGGCGCGACTGCGAGCAGGTGCTTCGAGCGATGCAACGCAGCGCGGATCGACAGAAGACCTTGACGGCACATGGGGCATTGTTATCCGATGGCCGGCTTCCCATGACGACCCTCGATGTTCGGGATCTCACATCCACCGACGGCAGGATCTTGGTGCACGGAGAAGAAGAAGCTTCGGGACGTACCTATCTGATGCTGGAGGCTACGAATGGATACGTTTACCACATCTACCGCACGCCAGAGATGGAGGAATTGCGGAGTCGAAGAGGATTGCAGACCAATTCGTTAATTCGGCTCCGCAAGTTATCCACGGTGCGCGGCCCGGTGGTGGAGATCAAGGACATGGGCGATTCGGAAGCCATCTTGGGCGACAAGGCTCACCTTCGCGAGACGGCGCGCGAAATGCTCGGACGAGGCGTTTACCCTCAGGATGGCGGCTGGAACGGATGGCTCGGCCGCTATCAGAAGGCCCTGGTTGACACCGCGTTCGAACTCGAACAAGAGAAGGCGAAAGAGCGTGAACGACGCAGGAATCGAGGCCTTGGCCGCTAGCGGCTTTGTCGCCGCCGTTACGAAGCAACAACCAGCAGCCATTTCTTCTCAATGGAGCCATATGCTCTACGTAGAAGCGGCCAAAGACTCAACATATGGAGCGGCCCGGCCTCGGCTCCCCGGCCCTCCAGGTACTTCGCCCGCGCCTCGCTGGTTGTCATCCCCACCACGGAGTGTCCTCGCTCCAGCAACTCCGCAATCAACGGTTCGCCAATCGCTCCGCTCGTCCCTGCGACAAAAACGCGCATCGTCCGTTCCTCTCAACGCCACCAAGCCAACACTGAGACTGTCGCCCGGAGATTTCGCCTCTATCCATCGAGCATTTCCCACAGAGACGCCGCCGTTCTTGAGCAGCGCATGCAGGTCACTAATCATTATGCCGCGTCACATTTCCTCTGCCATATTAGGCACGCTCTCTTCCAAACGAAAGCCGATTCGTCGTCTACCCTTCGCCGATGACAGAGGTTCGTTGCTGGTTTGCGGGTGTGACGGGATGTTTCTGGGGGTCGAACTGTCGGTCTGGGTGGATTTCCCCGACGGGCCCGTGGTATTTCGGTGGCATCGGAAAGCACCGAGGACAGAATGCAACGTCGGATATCCGCCAGTTGCGATTCTCCCCAACTAAGCTGAAAAAGCCGGTGGATTTCAAATGAGTGCAGTTGGTCGGCCCGAGACCTTGTTCCCAGTGGCCTTTACTGGACGCGAAACCCCGGGCCTTAAGCTGCAACGAGCTCCTTTCCGCTACGCGCTCTCACGGCCCTTCAATTGCAATTCTTCAAAGCGCGTTAATCGACAGAAGCGGTTGCGGAGAAGAGCAAGTGATGACCAAACCTGTGACGGAATCCTCGGCGCAAGGTCGAGAAGGACCGAAGATAAACACTCGCAGCGCCGTAAAACTTATCGCCAGCCTTATCGGCGTTGCGGCCGCGTTCCTGCTCGGCGCAGGCGGCGGTGCCACGCTTCACGCGCAAGGCGCAGACAACGATAAGTACTCGCTCATATCACCGGGCGGAATTGCGTTTTCCGATTTCCGGGGATATGAGGATTGGTCTGTGGTCTCTTCCGCCCGAACTGAGGAAGTGCTTAAGGTGATCGTCGCCAATCCGGCGATGGTTAAGGCGTACAAGGAGGGCGTTCCGGGAAACGGCCGGCCCTTTCCGCAGGGCTCAATGATCGTGAAACTCCAATGGAAGCCGAAGAAGAGCACGGAAGCGCCTTTCGTAGTCGACGTTCCCGATACCTTTAAGCAGGTTTTCGTGATGGAGAAGGACAGCACGAGATTTCCGAAAACCGGCGGCTGGGGATACGCTGTGTACAACTACGACGCCGCAACGAACAAGTTCAGCGCCGACCCTAACAGGCTGATGAATTAGTTATTCGGCGAAGCTTTTTGCCTCTCGCCAACGGTCTTGTCATGAGCATTTACGTGGAGATTGTGTGCCTGAATTGGCGACTTTCCGTCGTCCAGACACACTTCTCCCCGAACTTACGCGGAGAGAACCACCGTAAGGTTCCGCATCCGCACCAGATTGTAGGCGGCGGCCGCGAAGGTGAATACCCAACCAACTTTGAAGACGCCGCGATGTCGGGTCTTGCGCAGCATTCCTACCGTCTTTAACCACCCAAATACTTCTTCGATCCGTTTTCGCTTGCGCTGGCTCACCTGGTATCCAGCGTGCCGTGTCGTGCGCCCGTCAATGGCACTGCCGCCTTGCCGATTGATATTCTGCGACACGTGCGGCGTCACGTTCCGGCCACGCATCTCTTGCACGAAGCCTCGCGTGTCATAGCCTTTGTCGGCTCCCACCGTCACGCGCTGGTCGCCCTCGATCCGCCCCGCCATTTCCAGCGCTGCGTCGCGCTCGGCCTTTCCGCTGCACAGCACCAGTTCGGTATCCACCACCAGTCCGTTGCGGTTCTCGATCAGCACGTTGCCGCAGTAGGCCAGCTTCGACTCGTGACCGCCGCTTTTTCTTGCCAGCCTGGCTTCCGGGTCGGTCGTCGATTGATGCGTGTCGTTGCGGCGCTCCTCGCCATGAAAATCAATAGTCGGATTACCCGGGTCCTCCGGTGGTAGCGTGGGGCCTTGATCTTTGCGTTGAAAACTCTTCTGACTCGCCCAGGCTTCTATCAGCGTGCCGTCCACGCTGAAATGCTCATCCGACAACAGGTCGTTGGCACGCGCCTGTTTCAATACCTGCGCGAAGAACTTCTCGGCGATGTCACCATTCAGCAGCCGGTCGCGATTCTTGCTGAACACGCTGGGCACCCACACTGGCTCGTCCATGTTCAGACCCACGAACCAGCGGAACAGCAGATTGTATTCCAGTTGTTCCATGAGCATCCGCTCGCTGCGAATCGTATACAACACTTGCAGTAGCAGTGCGCGCAAGAGCTTTTCCGGCGCGATCGAGGGACGACCCCAATCGATGTATAGTTGCCCGAACGATCGGGACAGTCCTTTCAAGACCGCATCCACCATGCTTCGGATCGGCCGCAAGGGATGATTCGCGGGAATACGCTCCTCCGGCGACACGTAACTGAACATCGCGCTTTGCTGGGTGTCTTTTCCTCGCATAGGCTAAAACATAATGACGTTGTTTTGTCTTCCTTGGTCACACCCCATCCCAATTACTTTTTCACCATCCTGCTAAGGCTCTCCAAGACTGCGGACAAGCGTGCCACGTCGCCGTCAAGGCGAAAGACTACATCTTCCACCCGTACCAGAAGCGTTGAGACGTTACTTCCTAGCAAACGGAGGACACGAAAGCAAAAATCGGCGGCGAAACGGAATCGGGTGATCAATGAACAGCGTAGAAATCGAAAAGAAGAACTTTGAGATGCCCCCTCGGGACGGGTTCACCATTGCTTATTTTCTTACCGTCGCCGACGTCGGCCGATCGGCTGACTTCTATGAGACGGTCTTTGATGGGCGCATTCTGAGTAGGGGCGACAGTAACGGCGCACCCGGCTACATTCAGATCGCGAATGCTTGGCTTATTGTCAACGTTGGAGGCGGGCCGACGCCCGAGAAGCCGTCGGTGACGCTCAGCGTTCCCGACCCGGATAAAATGAGCGGCTTTATGAATATCCGCGTCGCGGATATTCAGGCGTGTTATGAATTATGGAAAAGTCGAGGAGCCGAGTTCATCACGGAGCCGAGGGACAAGTACGGCGAGACGCTTTGCTACATGCGCGATCCAGACGGTTACATTATCGAAGTCGGACAGAGCAAGCCCGACTTCACCTACGGTTAGCGCTGAAGTGACAGGCGAAATCAGCCAAGGTCAAAGTAGCCGTCCTGAGACGCATTCTTACGCCTCATGTCGGTCTACAGTAATAGCAACAAGCGGCCGAGTTTACGTATTTTTCACGTGGCGCTTCAGCTGCTGTATAGTGCCGCGTCCGGTAAATGTCGAAAGTCGGAATCTTAGTCATTGATCGTTGGAGGTTTTCAATTATGTCGATACAGACGAGCTTTCAAGCGGACATTCGCCCGCTCTTCACGGAACAGGACATTCTCGCTATGACCAAGGCGTTCAATCTCGCAAATTATGATGACGTGAAAGCACACGCGGCGGCTATCTACGACCGGATTCGTGGCATCGGCGGGGCCGTCATGCCGCCACCGCCGCCGAGAGGCGGCGGTCCCTGGCCGCAATCCCGTATCGAGCTCTTCGCCAAATGGATGGCGGACGGGTACCAGCCCTGAGAAGGGAGGCCAGCAGCCTGCCGATCGGGCACCGCTCTCAGTGCTGAGGTGAAGTTCGTCGTCAGGAATATGCTTGCCTTTAGGATGAAGTGTGGGCTAGTCATTTCCACAGCTTTACGTTCAAGTCGTCTTGGATCTTCGGCGCTCGCCAAAACTTACTCACACCTGATCTCCAGAAGTGGGTAACCCACTTAGCCTGTCGCTGAGCTTGCCAGTCGTTCGAACGCAGCGGTGAAGGAATACCTATGCACGACGCCGGAAGAGAGCGTGCTTGATCTGTCGGCCGTGGCTTCGGCCGGACCCGCTCGTCGGGGTACGAGCATCTGAATTCCTCTGCGAAGGCGCACCTTAGTAAAAGCGGCGATAGAATCATTCGCGCCTGGTTTTACAAAGGCCGATCTCATAACGACATCGGCTAGCCCGACCATCAACTGTCAGATCGAGTTTCTGTCTGCCAATAGGCACGGCCCGCTGACTCTCGTAATCCGTTGAGCAGCTCAACGCTCGTGGTGAATACCCGTAGCCCGTTGCTGACGTTGCATTGCCCCGGTGGCGGGCGCACATAGCTCCGATGGCTCGAGAGGTGCCTCCGTAAGTCGTGTTGAGATCTGCCGCTGTCGGAAAGGAATTTATGTCGACTCTTCGAAGTCTCCCCCTGCGTGATGTGTCAACCCAACCTATCGTCGGCGCGCTCATCGCCGCTCTGACACTAGCATGCGTATGTTCGGCGCAGTCTCATCTCGAGACTAATTACGCTGAGCCCAACACGGAAGGCGCCCGTCTATATCTGTTCGGCGACCCCTTCGGTATCCGCTCGGCCCTTGCGCACAAAGGAATAACCTTTACTCTTGAAAGCATCACTGATGCGATGGGGGTGGCGCACGGCGGCCCTTCCGACCAACCGGCCGCCTATACTCGAATCCGCGGCACTATCGATATTGATTTCGACAAGCTCACCGGCACGGATCACGGATTGAGCTTCCATGCAACCGGGCTTTGGCAGACTGGCGACAATATCGGTCCTAAGCTCGGTAGTTACGCGGACCCGAGTGGTTTCGCCAGTGTCCACGTCTTTCGCATGGATTCTTTCTGGCTACAGAAGCAATTCGCTGACGGGGCCATTACTCTGCGGGCCGGACAGATGGCGGGTTGGGACTTCTTTGGTAACCAGGAGTACGGCGGGGCATTCACCATCGAGCCGCTGTCCTATGCGCCAAACAATATCTTCGGCGCCACTTACCTGACTTTCAACCCTGCCGGAGTGCCGGCGGCTTACGTGCGCCTGCAGAGCTTTCGAAGAGATGAACGCCCGGTCCGGGGAGTCTACGCCAAGTCAGCCGTGTTCTCCGGCAACAAAAACCCTTATCAACAGGACCCCACGGGTCTGCACTACGTCTTCGCCAACTCGCCCGTCATTGCTTCGGAGGCTGGCTACCTCTGGGACGCGCCGACCGATCCTGATCAGCCTCCGCCCGGCGACCGCAAAGTCTACCCGGGTATTTACCGTTTTGGCGGCATCGTCAACTACAACGGCATTTTCACTGATCCGCTGACAGGGCAAGTTACGAGAGGATCATATCTTTACTACTTCATGGCGGCACAGGCGGTGTATCGGGCGGAAGCTGGATCGAATCGAGGGCTGGATGTGACCTTCGCTTACGACAACAGTCCCAACTCAACCAATCAGCAGAATTCCATGATCACAGCCGGCGCGGTCTATCACGGGATCATTCCGCGGCGAAGCATGGATCAGCTTTCGTTCGGGTTTGTCTCCACACGCACGAGTAACGCCTCCAGCCAGGCTAATGAACTGCTCCTCGGATATCCGCTTGGGTGGGAAAAGGCGTACACTCTCGACTACCGCGTCCAGATCAAGCCTTATCTGGAGGTGCAGCCGACGGCCCAATACTTCCATACGATCGCAGGTAACCCGTATCGGCCTAGTGGAGTTGTTATCGGTCTGCATACCGGTTTGCGGTTCTGAGGGTTTCGTCCTGTAGACAGTTTCGGGGGCGCCTCCCTTCGTCCAACAGGGGCCAATGTGTAAGAGCGGCGCGGTCCTTCTGTAACGATCGAGTCGGACTGCCGACTCCGATTGCGTGGATGCCGTCGCCGATTGTTTCCCAGCAACCCAGAAGGTTCAAAGCTTTAGCCATGGCCCTGCAGGTGCCTTTTCAGCCAGTGAATGTCAGTGAGAAATCAGCTTGACGAGAGAGAGAACACAACTCCAGATGTTGAACATTTGCGACCGCCATCGCGTCTTTCCGGCACGAGCTGAGGACGGCGCTTGAAAGATCTCGGCATCCGTTCGGGCGTTCAGCGCGATTGGAAGGACTAACCATGGAAGACCAAACTTGCAAACAGGAAAGCACGAGGCAGATCCGTGTTGTAGAGCGCTCGCCGATGTACTGGCGAGTCACGTTCGATCACCCTCCACTCAATATCTTCGGTCCGCAAACCATTCCGCAATTGAACGAAATTGTCACGGCGCTCGAAACCAACAAGTCGTTGAAGGTGGTGGTGTTTGACAGCGCCGTCGAAGGCTTCTTCCTGACCCACTACGATTTCCTCGCAAAACTGGAAGATTCGACCTGCCTCCCCCCGGGCCCCACGGGACTGCAGCAGTTGCCGGACATGCTGGTGCGCATCAGTCGCGCGCCCGTTGTATCCATCGCGATGATCCGAGGGCGCGCGACGGGAGTCGGGAGCGAACTCGCGCTGGCTAGCGACATGCGGTTCGCCAGCCGCGAGAAGGCCATACTGTCCCAGTGGGAAGTCGGCGCCGCCCTCGTCCCCGGTGGCGGCCCGATGGCGAGGCTCCCACGTCTGATGGGCAGGGGGCGCGCTCTCGAGGTACTTCTGGGCGCGGATGACATCCCCGGTGACCTCGCCGAGCTCTACGGGTATGTGAATCGATCGTTGCCCGATGCCCAGCTCGATGAATTTGTCGACGCGCTCGCAACCCGTGTCGCTTCCTTTGATAAGGACGCAATTTGGGAAACCAAGCGGCTCGTCAATGTTGCAAGCCTGCCGCCTGACAGCGAGATCGCACCCGAATGGGATGCTTTCCTTGCTTCCGTGAAACGGCCGGCTGCTCGGGAAAGAATCAATAAATTGATGCAGCAGGGTTTTCACACTCAAGGCGACGCGGAAACTCGCCTCGGACATTACGTGGGGCAGCTAGGGGCCACTAGTGACCCGTCCCTGAAATGCCTTTATCCTTCGTCGGAGGCAGTCTGAAAGAGGCAGGTCGGGGATGGCGCACGACTATTTGGACGCGCTGAAGCCTTCTACTAATCCGACGAACGCGGAGAATCCAAGTTCCTTAAGGGTGGACGTCACGGTCTCGGTCAGAATAAGACCAACCACTTCGAGAACAAAGCCGTTGGGAAATGAGAACTGATCATCGCGAATTTCCCCGTGGTGTTCTTCCAAGGTGGGAAGAACGGCCAGGAGGTTGCCCAAGCGGTCCTCCTGGTCAGTTACGTCGTAACAGGTAACGGCTCCGGTCTCCCGGTGATCGAGGGTCCGATGGGCGGCCCAGATGCGCTTACAGGCAGCCTTGTTCACGAAGCTGGAAACAGTCCAGACCGGAGCAGTCTGTGCTGCAGTCTCGATGCGGTCTCCGTAGTTTGGATCCACGATCACAATTACATTAGTCATTTCACCGGTGCTTTCTGCGCCTGTTTCACGCGCTCGATCTTCTGCAGAATGGTCTTAGGTTTTGCCGTCCAATGAAACGGACGGGGATGCTTGTTGTTCTCACGGATGTATTCCCGAATGGCTTTAACCAGTTGGGGCACACTCCTGAAGGTGCCACGCCGGATTCGCCTCCGGGTAATTTCTGCGAACCACCTTTCGATCTGGTTCAGCCAAGAAGCGCCCGTTGGGGTGAAGTGCACATGATAGCGGGGCTTCTCCGTGAACCACTTGCGGACGGCAGGATGCTTGTGAGTGCCGTAGTTGTCCAGGATTATATGCACGTCCAGGTGGCGCGGGACCGATGCTTCGATCCTGTTCAGAAAAAGCAAAAACTCCTGATGCCGATGTCGCGGTTGGCATTGGCCGATGATTGTACCTTCCAGGACGTTCAAGGCCGCGAACAGGGTCGTTGTTCCGTGCCGCTGATAATCGTGCGTCTGCCGTTCGGGCAGTTCAGGACGAAGCGGCAGAATGGGCTGCGTCCGATCCAACGCTTGGATCTGACTCTTTTCGTCTACGCTCAGCACAATCGCCTTGTCCGGCGGATTCAAGTACAACCCCGTAACATCTCGGAGTTTCGCGACGAATTCAGGATCGGTGCTGAACTTGAACGACTCAACCCGATGCGGCTGCAGTTTGTGTTTCCTCCAAACGCGGTGTACTGTCGATCGGCTCACCCGTTGGGCCTTGGCCATCGTCCGAATGCTCCAATGAGTTGCGTTGGTCGGCTTCGTTTTCATGGTGGCTTCCACGATGGCTGCTTCCTTGTCCTCCGATATGACTTTAGGCCTGCCAGATCGCGCCTGATCCTCGAGGACACCACTCAATCCTGATTCCTCGTACCGCCTGCGCCAGAGTAAAACCGTAGGAAGTGTCGTCGAGAGTTTGCGGGCAAGTACCTGGTTGGGCACACCATCAGCAGCTCCCAACAGAATTCTGATACGCAGCACGATACTTTGTGGGATGGAGCGATAGCGGGTGATCGCGACCAATTCGTCGCGTTGACTGTCAGAAAGCGACAACGCCTTTGCTGGCGGCCGGGGCATCGTATTTCATTATGCCCTTGCTACCCCTAAAGGTAAAGACATTTAAGGGACAGAACACTAGAGCAAGCGAATGAGAATTCGGCTTCTCTTGCGAGTGGGTGTTGCTCGTAATCGCGGCGACACCCAATCTGCAACCGTGTTTAAGCCGCTTGAGCTTTAGTCGCCCACGTCCGGCCTTTCAGCTACATCTCAAAATTCCAACCACGGTACAAACGAGGCTACCGGCCGCCCTGTTGCACGATGCCGAAGGCTTCTTCGTCCGACTGGGTTTGCTGTTTCTCCAAATCGGTCGCCTCTGGCTTGGGCCGACATGGCAAAAGGCCTAAGGGCGGGCTGCGCAACGACAAGGCAAGTTGGCGCGAGCGGATATCTTCAAGCCTCTTCGACCATCCGAATTTCGGGAAACCCATCAACTATCTCGGTCGCCCGTAATTCGGTCATCGGAGCAGTACTGAGAAGCGACGATCGAACTGACGGCCTCAATACGCTGTCTCAGATCGGTGGGCCGCGCCCGGCACGACTGGCAGCTAAGCTTCAGTTCTGAGTATTCTACTGACAATCACCTCCGCGCCCTTGCGCCGGTTGGCGAATCTACGCCGAGGCCCCGTCTTGCCATGCCCATGATGAATCCCTCGACGCTGCCAACCAATTCGCAGTACGGCGGGATGTCGTTCTGTTGGATACCGGTGCCAGGCCGCCGTTGAGTGAAGTAGCTGTCCGTCGGATCGCGGAAGAGACCAGCCACCGATTTGTCTCAGCGCCCCATCGATTGGCTAAGGTCTCGGTGCGCCTGAGGGCGCACAATGAATCACCACCAAGTCCAGGTCTTCGACATCGGAGGGCCGACAGCCGAGGTCTGCCTGAATTGTTCGGTCCAGCGGATTCAATGACCTTGCCGGCGAAAGCTTTCGGGCCATCAGGTGCCTTTCAAGGACGTGAGATCGACGCACGCTTCGAGCGTTGACTGTTCCGGCAGATTCGAATACAAGGAACGGCCGACCTGAAGGGGCGGCGTCCAACACCATCAGGAAAGGAATTGACAATATGGCTGTCAAAACTGACGACCGCACACAAATAGCAACGAAGGTCTACGACCCCGAGTCCGCCGACGGGCTGAGAGGTGTAGCGCTCCTGAACAATCAAGAGCATAATCACGACACGGCTTTCGCTCCCGCGGAGCGGCGCGCTTACGGGATCGAAGGCCTTTTGCCTCACGCTTACGAAACATTGGAACGGCAGGCCGAACGCGCTCTCCGTCACCTCGACGCTAAGACAAGCGATCTTGAGAAGTATATCTATCTGATCTCGCTCGCCGATACCAATGAGACGCTCTTTTACCGTACCGTCATGTCCGACCCAGCGAGGTTCATACCTATCCTGTATGATCCGACCGTCGCAGATGCATGCGAGGCCTTCGGGCACATCTATCGGCGACCGCGCGGAATGTACATCACGCGTGAAATGAAGGGCCGGATTGCGGAAGTCCTTCGCAATTGGCCTGAGCCCAATGTCCGCTTCATTTGCGTATCGACGGGCGGGCGCATCCTCGGACTCGGCGATATCGGCGCCAACGGGATGGGCATTCCGATCGGCAAGCTTCAACTGTATACAGCCTGCGCTGCGGTCCCGCCGCAATACATGCTGCCGGTGCTGTTCGATATCGGCACCACGAACGCAATGCTGCGAGCCGATCCGTTATATCTCGGTATCCGCGAGGTGCCGCCGCCGCAGGAGGAACTGGATGAATTGGTCGATGAATTCGTGAAAGCAGTGCAGGCGGTGTTCCCGGAATGCTGCATTCACTTCGAGGACTGGAAGGGAACGGACGCGGTGCGGTATCTCGCCAAGTACAAAGACAAAGTCCTGTGCTACAACGACGACATTCAGGGAACCGCGTCCGTGGCTCTGGCGGGTTTGATCGGAGCGCTGAAGATCACCGGAACTCCGATCACAACGCAGCGCGTCCTGTTCCTGGGCGCTGGTTCGGCGGGCACGGGCATCGCCGGACTGATCGTAGCGGCGATGAAGGCGGGCGGGCTGTCGGATGCCGACGCACGTAGTCGCATCGCCCACTTCGATACCAAAGGGCTCGTGGTTGAAGGCCGCGCCGGTCTCGAGCCGCATAAGCAGCCGTGGGCACGGAAACTGCCTGCCAGCAAAGCGTTTGACGTCCGGGATTTGGCCAGCGAGTTGCCCGAGGTCGTCGCGGCGGTCGAGACGATCAAGCCCACCGTGCTCATTGGCGTCAGCACCCGCGGAGGTCTGATGAGCCGCGAAGTGGTGGAAGCCATGAGTCTTTTGAATGAGCGGCCCATTATCTTCCCGCTCTCGAATCCCACCCGCAAGACGGAGTGCACTCCTGAGCAGGCCTATACGTGGTCAAAAGGAAAAGTGCTGTACGCCTCTGGCGTGCAATTTCCAGATGTGAAATACCAGGGCCAAACGTTTCATCCCGGGCAGGGGAACAACTTCTACATTTACCCGGCGATCGGATTGGCGACCTACGTAGCTCGGCCTTCCCGCATTACAGATGAGTGCTTCATTCTCGCCGCGCAAGCTACTGCGGATCAGATTGACCCCGACCTGCGCGACAAAGGGTGGCTGTATCCCTCTCAATCGAACATCCTCGAGACTGAAGTCACAACCGCGACTCGGGTCGCCGAATATATGTTCGATAGCGGTCTTGCGAAAGCACGCCGCCCGAAAGACATCCGCGCGTGGATCGAAGGTGAGCTCTACGTGGCGAAATACGAAACATCGAACAGCAAGTAATCACTCTCCCGGTCGCACAGGAGAACCCTATTGGATTCTCTTGTGCCTCCAGGTCGGAGTAAACCTGGGACACAGAACTTCACAAAGGACAAACAAAGCCATGAGTGTAACTATTGATACGCCCGTGATGGGCCGCACAGAAACGGACAGCCTAGGCAAGGTGGACGTCCCCAGCGACAAGCTGTGGGGCGCGCAGACGCAACGTTCGCTGGAGCACTTCAGCATTGGCCACGATCTCATCCCCCGCGAGATGATATCGGCGTTCGCGAATTTGAAAAAGGGCGCCGCGAATGCCAACCACGCCGGCGGCAGGCTGGACGACGACAAGCACCAGCTCATTCTGAAGACATGTGATGAGATCCTCGCTGGCGAGCACCAGGACATGTTTCCTCTTCACGTGTGGATGACGGGAAGCGGGACGCAATTCAACATGAACGTGAATGAGGTCATTTCAAACCGCTGCTGTCAGCTCGCCGGCACGCCGCTTGCCAGCAAAAAGCCCGTTCACCCCAACGATCATGTCAACATGTCGCAGTCGTCGAACGACACGTTCCCGACCGCTATGAACATCGCGGCGGCGGTGAATGTCAAAGAACGCCTTATACCTGCCGTGACGGCGCTTCGAGACGCTATCGCTCGAAAGAGCGAGGAGTGGCGAGACATCGTCAAGATTGGCCGCACGCACATGCAGGATGCCACGCCGATGACACTCGGACAGGAATGGTCGGGGTACGTCGGAATGCTAAGCGATAACCTCGCGCGCATCGAAGACTCGTTGAAAGGAGTTTACGAATTGGCGCTCGGTGGTACGGCGGTGGGAACCGGCATTAATGCGGCCCCTGGATTTGGCGAGGCCGCCGCTGCCGAAATCGCGAAATTGACCGGCCTGCCATTCGTCAGCGCGCCGAACAAGTTCACCGTGCAGGGCGCTCACGACGCACTCGTCCACCTGTCAGGCGCCATGCGCACTCTCGCCGTTTCTCTCTACAAGATCGCGAACGACATCCGGCTCATGTCCTGTGGCCCGCGCGCGGGATTCGCCGAGCTTTCGATTCCGGAAAACGAGCCCGGCTCCTCGATCATGCCCGGAAAGGTGAATCCCACTCAGGCGGAAGCGCTCACGATGATCGCGGCGCAGGTCATGGCGAGCGATGTAGCCGTCGGATTTGGGGGAGCCGGAGGGTATCTCGAGATGAATGTATACAAGCCGTTGATCATCTTCAACGTGACCCATTCCATCGCGCTTTTGTCCGACGGCTGTACAAACTTCCGCAAATACCTTGTGGAAGGGACGAAACCGAATCTGAAAAAGATCCAGCAATATGTGGACGAATCGCTCATGCTAGTAACCGCGCTCTCGCCTGTAATCGGCTACGACAAAGCCTCCCAGATCGCGCACTACGCGATGGATAACGACCTCACGCTGAAACAAAGCGCGCTCAAACTCGGGTTTGTCACAGAGGATGAGTTCAACCGCGTCGTCGATCCGAAGAAGATGGTGCATCCTTACGTAGCCAAAGGGTGAACGCAATCACGATCCGGCTGCCGGGCGGCGGATTCGTTCAGGCTCGATATGAACATCCTCGAATTGACTAGTGTCGTGTTTGGCGGAGCGCTGCTGGCTGGCTTAATCGGCTCGCTGACAGGACTTGGCGGCGGGATCATCATCACGCCGCTCCTGACTCTCGTGCTCGGAGTCGATATCCACTATGCGATTGGCGCCGCGCTGGTCTCGGTCATCGCGACGTCCTGCGGGGCGGCGTCCGCATACGTGAGAGAAGGCTACTCGAACATCCGGCTTGGCATGTTTATGGAGGTGGCCACCACCACCGGCGCTCTAATCGGGGCGTCGCTGGCGCTGCGAGTGTCCACCGCCGCCATCGCGGAACTTTTCGGGGTTGTTCTTCTTTATTCAGCTGCGGCTTCACTTTGGCCGAGCGTGAAATCAACGGCGGCCGACAGCGTCGATCCTGCTGCGACAAGCCTCGAGTTGGATTCCAGTTATCCAACCGCGAATGGGATCGCCAGTTACCACGTCCACCACATTGTCGGCGGGGCCAGCGTGATGCTCGGAGCTGGAATGTTATCCGGTCTCCTCGGGATCGGATCGGGCGCGTTCAAAGTAATCGGTTTTGACAAGGTTATGAGGGTCCCGTTCAAAGTCTCGACGACCACAAGTAACTTCATGATCGGGGTGACTGCGGCGGCAAGCGTCGGTTTGTACCTGCAGCGTGGCTACATCGATCCTGGCCTCGGAATGCCCGTAGTCATCGGTGTACTGAGTGGCTCGTTCCTAGGCGCTCGTATGCTGCCCGGCATGAAAACCAGTGCATTGAGACATGTATTTGCAATCGTTATCGCGGTGCTTGCGATCGAAATGATTTTTCACGGCCTGAAGGGAACAATCTGACATGCGACATTTTGAAACCACCTTAAGCGATCGGCGTCTCGAAGCCATTATTGGCAACCTGTTACGAGCGGGGGTCGTGATTGCCGCGACCATCACGTCGATTGGTGGAGTGATTCATCTTGCGCACTCAGGGGAATCGCTGGCTCATTATCGTGTGTTTCATGGTGAACCGGCGGATCTGCGTCAAGTCAAAGGGGTCTTGAGCGACGCGTTCTCAGGAGAGGGCCCTGGAATCATGCAACTCGGGCTGCTCCTGCTGATCGCTACCCCGGTTGCGAGAGTCGCATTTTCTCTAGCTGCGTTCGCTGTCCAGCTGGATCGCTTGTACGTTGTTGTGACGCTGGTCGTTCTGGGGGTGCTCACGTTCAGTATGGCGGGAGGCCGGCTATGACCACGGCAGTGACTCCATCAAACCAAGCTTTTCCGGTCAGCCATGTCCCCGAGCCGGCATTCAACTCTCTGATCGTGGCGATGCTGCTTACTGCCGCTGGCGGTTTTCTGGATGCCTTTTCTTACCTCGGCCAAGGGCACGTCTTTGCCAACGTCATGACCGGTAATCTGGTCCTCTCCGCGATATCGTCGGTACGCAGCGACTGGACGCATGTCACACGACTGTTGCTTCCGCTCGCTTCCTATGTGGCTGGTGCGTCGACCGGCGCGATGCTTCGGTCGTCGGCGCAGAAGCGGATGATCGCAGCGCCCCAGGTACTGGCTCTCGGGATCGAGATAGCAATCCTCGCAGGAACCGGCTGGTTGCCAGAGGGATTCTCCAGCGCGGCCATAGTCTCGACCATCTCCTTCCTGATCGCGGTCAGGAGTTGCTTCTTTTCGCACGTGGAGGCCTGGACCTACGCTTCAACCATGCCGACAGGCAATCTGCGGCAATTCGGCGAGGCCGTGTTCCAGTCGCTGTCGGGGACGGGCAACCCGAAGTCGAAACGGCAAGCCACGGTGTTCGCCCTGGTCACCCTTTCCTTCTTCCTGGGTGCGCTCGCCGGCGGCGTGGCGACCAACGTTCTGCACAACCGAGCGATCTGGATCGGAGGCCTGTTCCTTTTGGCGGCACTGGTGTGCGGTCTTGTAGACAGGCCGCCCGCACTTTCGACCGTGGCGTCATCCATTTGCCTCATTGGCATGCTCGCGCTGCTTTCGGTTACCAGCGCCCGCGCTCAAACTCTGCAGGACGCTGCCCCCGTTTGTCCTGGCCCTTCCACAACACTCCCAGTTACGACGTACGACGAAGATGTGAAATATCTCGCGGATCGGGAGTGTCAAACAGGCGACATTTTGGCTCCGCTGCAGTATATTCCGCTGAAGGGTGAAGATGAGAGCTATTACCTGTCGTTTGGATTCTGGATTCGCGAGCGCGCCGATTACGCCAGCAACCCGAACTGGTCAAGCCGGCCGAGCGGAAACGTATATCCGATGCAGCGCTACCTCCTGCATATGGATCTGCACCTCGGGGAACGCTTCCGCTTCTTCGGTGAACTTGCCAGCAGTGTCGAGAACGGCAGGAACGGAGGTCCCCGGCCCGGTCTCGACGACGAGAAGCTCTATGCACATCAAGGATTCTTCGAAGTTGGTCTTTTGAGGTCCGGCTCCGATAACCTGACGCTGCGGGCCGGCCGACAAGAGATCGCGCTGGGATCGGAGAATCTCGTTTCGACTCGCGACGGCCGCAATATCCGCAACAGCTTCGACGGGGTCCGACTTACCTGGGTAAAGCGGGACTGGAGCGTCGATGCATTTGCACTCAAGCCAGTTTTGAATAATTCAGGATATTTCGACGATCCGCCCAGCCACGGTAGTAGTTTCTGGGGCCTATATGCGGTCCACCCGCTGCCATTTCTGCCGCATGGAAGTGTCGACCTCTACTATATGGGACTGGACAACCAAAGCGTGCTTTTTGATGGGAAGGGAGCCGGCCGCGAACAAAGGGAGACTCTCGGCACCCGGCTTTGGGGAAAGACTCAGCACTGGGATTACAACGACGAGTTCGCATTTCAGTTCGGGAGCTTTCGATCGGACGACATTCGCGCGTGGGCGGTGTCGACGGAGCATGGTTATCGTATCGAATCAAAACCGTTGCAGCCAAGGTTCGGGCTTCGAGCTCTTGCCCTAAGCGGCGATCGGAATCCATCCAGCCATACTGTCGGCACTTTTAACTCCATGTTCGAGCAGGGGCCATATTTCAGCTACGCAGAACTGTTCGCCCGGCGCAATCTGATCGCGTTGCAACCTTCCGCGGAGCTTAACCTCACGAAGTCGGTTTCTATGAAGTTCAACCCGGCATTTTTCTGGCGGGAGAGCACGAGCGATGGGCTTTACAGCATAGGCAACAGCGTGATCGTCTCTGGTTTGAACAGCGACGCGCGCTACATCGCTACTCAGGTCTCGACCCAACTCCGATGGAGGATGAATCGCAATCTTACGTGGTTTACAGAGTTCGGACACTTCTCTCCCGGCGAGTTCCTGAAGCAAGCCACGCCCGGCCGAAATCTCAATTATTGGACAGCGTGGTTGGACATTAGGTATTGAGGTCGAGGTCTAACATGGCAAATCGACTGAACTCTGCCGGCAATGCGGCGGATACAAGACTTAGCAGCGACTGAAGCTATCAAGGTGCGGTGCGCAACGGAGCGTTCCAAAACTCGATTGCTAACGGCAGGTGTGGCTACTGCAGGTTGTCTCAGCGTAGGGGTCCACCCCATTGGACTGTAGCGGAAAATGTAGCGACTCCTCCTCAAGAAAGGTCGCTACAGTGCGCAAAAGAGCGTGTTTGCAGTCTGCTCGTCTAATACCTGTAACCTATTGTTCCGTCATCCCTAATAGCAACAGATCACAATCCGGCGAACGCCCGAACGGCCTTCTGTTAAACCGGAGGTCCACGAAAGTTTCACGGAGCTCCACGGAAGTTATGCCCCGGAAGTTCCACGGAACTTCCACGCTCCCTCCATGGACTGAAACGGCCTTCAGCCCTATTCTGAGAACATGCTGAACGGCAAGAGCGACAAAGGGGTCCAAAAAGAGACGGAAGGAGGAAATCGTGAAACCCAATCCGTCGGCGAAGAACTTGCCGGATCTGGTCTTCGTCGTTCAGTTTCACGACCCCACAGGACCAGGGTCAGTCCATTTCGCCGGCCGAGCAGAGCACCTAATGTCCGGAGAGAGCAGGGGCTTCGAAACGCCTGAAGAACTGGCCGACTTTTTCGAACGAGTCATGAACCAACTAAAACCGCGGTCACAAAAGGATAAAAGGCGATGAACACAAACATTCAGCGCAGGGCGATGTGCGCTGGCGCAAACGCACGCCCGTTTTGATCAGGGAAAAGCGGAACAAATCTTACATTCCTGAAGGAATAACGTAATGACTACTTTGGATTTGATCGGGTCCAGTCCGAAATTCCGGGCATTGCTGACAGTACTGGAGACGGTTGCACACAGTGGAGTGCCGCGTACCGCGCTGATTTATAAGATGCGAAAGCTTGGAATTGAGACACACCGATCCTCGAGCGCGCGCCCATTTCGGCAGTTGGCGGATGAAAAGTGTCATGCCGCCGCGACCTGTTGAGGAGAGGCCACGTCTTCGGCCGTGTCGCTGAATGCGAGCTAACAGTCTGTTGGTCCGAGATTGACGGGAGCCATGAAGAAAAACGAAACTGAATTGATCATGAGGCTGGCCCAGGTCACGAACAACTGCATCGGGGCGCCTCCAGGCGCGAAGCGCGCATCATACCGACCTTGCATACTGTCCCTAGTGTTAGCGACGCTCTTTTCGGTCGCTGCCTGGTCGCAAACCCAGCTTGCGACTGTTTCCGGCACCATCACCGACGCAAGCGGCGCCGTTGTCCCCAGCGTCAGCGTTACGATTGCCAGCCAAGCCACTGGATTGAAACGGAGCGCTCTTACGGACACGGCCGGCCAATACCGTTTCGCCGGCTTGCCAATTGGAAACTATTCTCTTCGCATCGAGAAAACAGGATTCCAATCGCAAGTTCGCGAAGGAGTTGATCTCGCTTCGGCTGCCGAGGTGACGATCAATTCCCAACTCGCGATAGGCGACATTTCACAGCAGACCACGGTCAGCGCGAACGTTGCCGCCATTGACAACACGACGTCGACTATCAGTGGACTACTTCCAGAGCAGAGCCTGGCGGAACTGCCCCTCGATAACCGCGATCTTTTCAGTGCGGTTGCGCTGGAGCCTGGAGTCGCTCCTAATCCGAGTAGCGGTCCCTCGTTGCTTTCGAGCGGTAAGTCCGGTCAAGTGGCTGTTAATGGGATACGTCCGAACATGACGAACGTTCTGATCGACGGCATGGATGCGACCGATCCGGTTTTCGGCTATTCGCCCGCAGGCGCTTCCGGGTTTTTTCTCGGTCTGAATGAGTTGGCGGAGGTCCGCGTTTTGACCCAAACCTTCAACGCGGAGTACGGCGGGCATGGTGGCGCCGTCATCGAGATGATAACCAAGTCAGGAAGTAACCAATTTCACGGATCTTTGTGGGAATTATATCGGGGCGCTTCACTCGACGCTAAGAACTACTTCGATCTGGGCGCCAGTCCGATCCCGCAGTTCGTCCGCAATCAGTTCGGTGCCGGGATCGGCGGGCCGCTTAAGCGTGATCACACGTTCTTCTTCGTCAACTATGAGGGGTTTCGCGAAGTACAGGCATCCACGGCAATCGCCACGGTACCCGATGCGCTCGCCCATCAAGGATTGCTCCCATCCGTCGGCAATCCGTCGGGCTGCAGCAACGCTACTCCCAGCGGATGTGTCGCCGTTCCGATTAATCCCCTGATACAACCGTTTCTCAATCTGATGCCTCCTTCGAACGGACCGGCCAATGGGGACGGCACCGGCGAACTGATCACCGCGAACAAAGGCACAACTCGTGAGGACCACGGTATGGTTCGCATCGACCACAACTTCTCGAGCACCCATTCGCTATTCGCGCGCTACACCGTGGATGACAGTTCGTCTCAGGTTCCATCCGTGGGGACGCCTCCGGGCACCTATGTGCCGGGATTCCCGGCTTTTCACCTGGCGCGGAATCAGTATGCCACTGTTCAGGACCGCGCGACACTCGGGCCCGAATGGATCAACGAGTTGCGCTTTGGTGTCAACCGGACAACCGCCTCTTCTTCGCCCGACGATACGCCTCCTGGTCTGTCTACTTCTTTGATACCCGGCCAACCGATGGGACTGATCGATATTACGGGTATGAGCTTGTTAGGCAACAGCCCGATATTTCCGATAGGCGATTTTTCGACCGTTTATCAGGTTCAGGATCAGGTGTCGCGTACCATCGGCCGTCACATCTTGAAATTCGGCGTGGAGTTTCGAAGGCTCCAAGAAAATGGCCCGCTGGATTTCGGTGTGAACGGATTGTACGAGTTCCAGGACCTGACCCCCTTCGGGTTGCAGGCATCCAGCAACAACCCTGCTCTTGAATTTTTCCTTCAAGGTTTGCCTCTGTCGTACGTGGGGGCCAATCCCTCGAACGCCGATTCCAACCGCGGATACCGTGAAACTATGGCGTCTGGTTTTGCCCAGGACTTCGTGCGCGTGAACAGCCGGTTAACCATAAATGTCGGATTGCGCTACGATTTCTACTCCAATCCAACCGAAGCGTTCGGGCGCGAATCAGCTTTTCCGAACCCGGCGACGGATTCCGCGCCAACCGTCGGCAAGGTATTTGCCGGGACGCCGCTCGATCTTCTGTCACCCCAGGCCGGCTTTGCATGGAATGTCTTCGGTGACGGCAAAACTGTGGTGCGGAGCGGATTCGGCATCTATCGCGACCAGATCCCCGCAGGCCTGTTCGGTCTCGATCGGTTTCTACCGCCTTTCTTCGGTCTGGAGGAATTCGTTCTCCCTCAGTTTCTAAACCCACAAAATGCTGCCGAGACCTTGCCGCTGGACGCATTCGCGATAACCTACCACCCGAAGTTTCCGTACGCGATGGAGTATAACCTCAACGTGGAACGGGAACTCGCGCAGGGTATGATCCTCAGCGCGGGATACTTTGGCACGCGCGGCAATCACCTAACCCGCGAAGCCGAGGAGAACCCCTTTGAGCCGGCGTTAGGTCATCGCTACAATCCGAACTTGTCATCACCCCTGATAACGATATTGACTGACGGGCAATCCTTCTATAATTCCTTTCAGGTCTCCGTTTCGAAACGCTATGGACATAATCTTTTCTGGCTGGTGTCGTATACATTTGCCCATTCCGTGGATGATGCCTCGGTGGATTTTTCCGTGGAATCTGTGAATGATCCTCCCCTATCTCAGAACATTTTCGATCGCAAGGGAAGCCGGGGCCCGTCGGATTTTGACGTTCGGCATAATTTCGTGGCGAATGTCGTTTACGAGCTGCCTGGACGAGGGCGCCTCCTGGGTGGCTGGCAGGCCTCGGGCGTTGCCAACGCTCATAGCGGCCTTCCCTTTACCCCGGTGCTCGACTTCGACAATGCCGATCTGCAATCGCTGGTTATTCCGGAACGTCCGAACCTGATTGGCAACCCTGACGCGGGTGTCTGCCCGAATGGGGCCGCGGTGGGCACTGTGTCCTGCTGGTTTAATCCGAGTGCTTTTGCGGTACCGCCGACCGGTCAGTTCGGCAATGCCGGACGAAATATTCTGCAGGGGGCCGGCGTTTGCGCAGTTTGATGCATCGCTGCACAAAGACTTTCGGGTCACGGAACGACGGAAGATTACGGTGGGAGTGGAAGCTTATAATCTGTTCAACCATCCGAATTTTGGCGTTCCAAGTAATACACAAAGTCCGCTTTCCCTGGGAGGTAACGGGGATGCCGTCTTCAAGGATGCGGCGGGTAATTTCGCCGCTAACGCAGGCCAGATCCTGACCACCGTCGGCACCGGGCGCCAAATTCAACTGGCCGGCCGGTTTACGTTCTGAAGGGCGCCGGAAAGCCGTCGGACCAGAGGTCTCACGTGGACCGAAAGGATGTGTCTCTCTAGTTTCCTGCCAGAATGGATATCTGGCTTCGTTCAGCCCCGGCGACGAGGATGATCTCATGGCGACAGCATCTGAGTACGTTTTGGAGCCAATCCGCGATGGCGCGGAATTCACGCTTTACCGCGCCCGGCAGCGCGGCAACGACATGCCCCTTTTGGTCGTGGCTCCTGCCGCAGAACAACCGTTGCCCCAGAGTCTGCGCCGCCTTGAGCACGAATACTCGCTCGCGGCCGAACTTGAGCCGGCGTGGGCGGCCAAACCTCTGGCGCTCACACGTCCACGAAGGACGGACAATCCTTGTTCTCGCCGACCCGGGCGGTGAACCTCTCGACCGCATTCTTGAGCGGGACGGGCAGGAGGCACTCGATCTGCCTCGGTTCCTGCGCTCTTGCGATTGGCATGGCAACGGCGCTCGGCCATGCCCACCAGCGCGGTCTGATCCACAAAGACGTCAAGCCCGAGAACGTGCTCGTCACGTTTGAACCAGGCGACGACGCCGGTCATGTCTGGCTCACCGGCTTTGGCATCGCGTCCCGACTGCCGCGCGAGCGCCAGGCGCCCGCGCCGCCGGAAATCATTGCCGGCACCCTTGCCTACATGTCCCCGGAACAGACCGGGCGCATGAATCGATCGATGGATACCCGCAGCGATCTCTACTCTTTGGGCGTCACCTTGTACCAGATGCTTACGGGCGTGCTCCCGTTTGCTGCCGCCGACCCTCTGGAGTGGGTCCACTGCCACATCGCGCGTCAGCCGGTACCCCCCGCGGATCGCCGCGCGGTCCCGGAGCCGTTATCCGCCATCATCATGAGGCTCCTCGCCAAGAACGCGGAGGAGCGGTACCAGACCGCCGCGGGTCTGGAAGCCGATCTTCGGCGGTGCCTCGTGGAGTGGCAGTCGCAGGGCCGCATCGATCCATTCCCTTTGGGCGCGGACGACTTGTCGGACCGATTGCTGATACCCGAGAAGCTGTACGGCAGGGAGCGCGAGGTCGATGCGCTGCTTGCGGCGTTCGATCGGGTGGTGGCGCAGGGCACCGCCGAGCTGGTGCTGGTTTCCGGTTATTCCGGTGTCGGCAAATCTTCGGTAGTGAACGAGCTGCACAAAGTGCTGGTTCCGCCGCGCGGGCTTTTCGCCGCCGGCAAGTTCGACCAGTACAAGCGCGACGTACCGTACGCGACGCTGGCACAGGCATTCCAGATGCTGGTGCGTCAGATCCTGGTCAAGAGCGAAGCCGAGGTGGACCATTGGCGGCACGCCCTTCTGGAGGCGCTGGGGCCGAATGGCCAACTGATCGTCAACCTCATACCCGAAGTCGAATTCGTCATCGGCAAACAACCACCCGTGGCAGAACTGCCGCCGCAGGAAGCGCGGGGCCGTTTCCAGTTGGTGTTCCGGCGTTTCCTCGGCGCCTTCGCTCGCCCGGAGCATCCGCTGGCGTTGTTCCTCGACGATCTGCAATGGCTGGATACGGCAACTCTGGAATTGCTGGAGCGCCTGATTACCGATCCGGACGTGCGGCACGTGCTGCTGATCGGAGCCTACCGCGACAACGAAGTCAGTCCGTCTCATCCGCTCGATGCGGACGCTGGCCGCGATCCGCGACGCGGGAGCAAAGACGCAGGAAATCGTGCTGGCGCCTCTCGGGCTCGATGACGTTGAGCGGCTCGTCGCCGATGCCCTGCACTGCGGGCCGAACTCCGCTGGTCCTCTGGCGCTGTTGGTCTACGAGAAGACCGGCGGCAATCCGTTCTTTGCAATCCAGTTCCTCACGGCGCTGGCCGAGGAAAGTTTGCTCCGGTTCGACCGGCGGCTCGATCAGGCGCCTCTGGCTGGACCTGGGACCTGGATCGGATTCGCGCCAAGGGCTACTCCGACAACGTGGTGGATCTCATGGTGGGGAAGCTGCAGCGACTGTCCGACACAACGCAGGCCGCTCTCCAGCAACTCGCCTGTCTCGGGAACGTGGCCGAGATCGCGACCCTGAGTATGGTCTTCGGACAATCCGAAGAGGGGATTCACACTGGATTTCTGGATGCAGCCCGCACCGGGCTGATCTTCCGCATGGAGGGATATTACTGCCTTCCTCCACGACCGGATTCAGGAGGCGGCCTATGCGCTCATCCCTGAAAGTGAGCGCGCGGGGGAGCACCTTCGGATTGGACGGGTGCTGCTGGCGAGCTTGACGGAGGACGGCCTCGGCCGAACATCTGTTCGATATCGCCAACCAACTGAATCGAGGCGCCGCATTACTGATCGATCACGACGAGAAAGTACATGTAGCCGCAATTAACCTGAGAGCCGGGCGAAAGGCCAAAGCGTCCGCGGCCTATGCGTCGGCGCGCGAGTATTTTGCGGCCGGCATGGCGCTGTTGGACGAAAGGGACTGGAGCAATGAGTACGAGTTGACGTTTGGCCTGTGGCTGGAACGTGCGGAATGCGAGCTTCTGACTGGTGACTTCGACACAGCCGGGCAACTGATCGAGCAGTTGTTGCAGCGTGCCGCGTCGAAAGTCGACGAGGCCGCCGTCTACGATCTGAAGGTTCGGCTCCATACTTTGAAGTCGGAACTCCAGCGACGCTGTAACCGCCGCGCTCACCTGCCTGCGCCGGCTGGGCATCGACATGCCGGCGCATCCCACCCAGGAGCAGGTCCAGGCCGAATACGAAGCGGTCTGGCAAACCCTCGATGGGCGCTCGATCGAGAGCCTGATCGATCTGCCGCTGATGACCGATCCGGAGCTGCAGGCCGCCATGCAGGTTTTGTCGGAGGCGGCAAGCTCAGCATACTTTACAGACAGTCGTCTGTTTTGCTTGGTTTTAATCCGCATGGTGAAAATCAGCCTTCAGCATGGGCTGAGCGGCCCTTCCGCCTACGGCTTTGCCACTTGGGGACTCTTACTTGGAGGAGCCTTTCACCGTTACGGTGACGGTTATCGTTTCGCCAAGCTTGCATGCGACCTGGTCGAGAAGCATGGCTTCATCGCGGGTCACGCGAAAGTTTACGGCACGACTGCAGTGGTTGCCGGCTGGGCGCAGCCGATCGCCGTCGCGATCGATTTCGCGCGAAAGGGCTTTCGGACAGCGAGTTGAGGCGGGTGATACGGTCTATGGCCTGCTACTCGGGGTTCGCACCGTATCACACTCCTTCTCACTGCGGAACGATCCACTCGACGTGGTGTGGCGCGAGTCGGAGATGGCGCTGGACTTCGCCCGGCAAGCCAAATACGCCGACGTCGCGGACATTATCGTAAGCCAGCAACGCTTCATCGCGACGATGCAGGGCCGGACCGCAACCTTCTCTACTTTCAGCGATGCGCAGTTCGACGAGGCCCCGTTCGAGGCTCAGATCACCGAGAGCCGAAGCCTCATGACGGTCTGCTGGTATTGGATCGTCAAACTGAAGGCGCGATTCCTGTCAGGCAATTATGCCGAGGCACTGGCAGCGGCCGACAACGCGAAGCCGGTGCTTGCAGCCTCCGTCGGCCAGATCCAGCAGCTCGACTACTTCTACTACACCGCATTAACGGTGTCGGCGCTTTATGAAGCCGCGGCGGACCGATCAGCAGCAGGCGTGGCGCGAACTCCTGGCGGCGCACCAGGAACAACTGCGCGAGTGGGCCGAAAACTACCCGCCCACCTTCAGCGACAAGTACACGCTGGTCTTGGCCGAGATCGCCCGCATCGAAAAGCGGGACTCCGATGCACTGCGTCTGTATGAGCAGGCTATCCATTTGGCGCGCGAGAACGGCTTCGTTCAGAACGAAGGCTTGGCCCACGAACTGGCCGCGCAATACTACCTGGCGCAAGGTCTGGAAACGGCCGGCTACGCGCATCTCCGCAACGCGCGGAACTGCTACGACCGTTGGGGCGCCCACGGAAAAGTAAAGCAACTCGACGAATGGTACCCGCGCCTGCGCGAGGGACGAACTCCCGCCCCTTCGGGCACGGTTGACCCGCCCGTCGGGCAGTTGGACGTCGAGACTGTCGTGAAAGCATCGCAGGCGATTTCGAGTGAGATGGTCCTTCGCAGGCTGATCGAGAATCTCCTCCGAATCGCGGTGGAAAATGCCGGGGCCGAGCGGGGCTTGCTGATTCTCCTTCAGGGTGGCGAGCTTCGGATCGAAGCAGAGGCCACCACAGGCGCCGCGCGGGATCGAGGTTGCGGTTCTCGCAGACAACCGTCACGCCATCTGATCTCCCCCAATCCGCACTACATTACGTGATCCGAACACAGGAAAGCGTGCTCCTCAACGATGCCTCGACCGACAACGTGTATTCAACGGACGAATATGTCCGGCGGAAGCGCTCCAGGTCCGTCCTTTGCCTGCCAATCGTCAACAAGGCGAAGCTGGTCGGCGTACTTTATCTGGAGAACAACCTCACTGCGGGCGCCTTCACGCCGGACCGGTTTACCGTACTGCAGTTGCTGGCTTCGCAAGCCGCAATTTCGCTTGAGAACGCCAGTCTCTATTCCGATCTGCAACTCCAGGCTGGGCTGCTGCATAATCTTCCAGTATCCACCTGGACGCTCAGGCCCGATGGGACACCGGACTTCGTGAATCAAGTTTGGCTCGATTACTCAGGTCAGACTCCCGATTTCATCCGGTCGCGTCCCGATGCCTGGATGGCCGCGGTCCACCCCGAGGATCGCGAAGCAGCATCGAAGGCCTTTTGGGACGGAATAAGCCGGGGCCGGAGTTTTGCTTTCGAAACCCGGTCTCTCCGCGCTGAAGACGGAACCTATCGCTGGCATCTCAATCAAGCTGTTGTCTTGCGCGATGCAGCAGGAAGGGTCGTCAAATTCGCCGGTACGACCACCGACATCGACGATCAGAAGCGCGCTGAGGAAGCCCTGCAAGCGAGCGAAAACAATTTCCGCCAAATTCTCGACAGCATTCCTGGGCTTGTATGCACTCTAAATCCGGCCGGTCAGATCGATCTGGCCAATCGACCGCTCCTGGATTTCTTTGGCATGACGGTTGAGGAGTTGAACTCCTGGGGCACCAACGGTGCGGTCCACCCGGATGATCTTCCGCGCGTGATCGCGGAACTTACGAATTCGATGACAACCGGAACTGCCTACGATAGTGAGCTCCGTTATCGACGGGCCGATGGCCTCTATCGATGGTCCCAGACTCGCATTCTTCCTGTGCGAGACACAGAAGGCAGAATCACTCGCTGGTATGGTCTTATCACCGATATTGACGATCGTAAGCGCGCCGAGGAAGCGTTACAAGAAAGCGAGCACGAATCCCGCTTAATCGTGGACAGCATTCCCGGCCTGATTGCAGTTATAAGCGCGAGCGGCGAGCTTGAGCGGGTCAGCCGGCCGCTTTTGGACTACTTTGGAAAGTCGCTGGAGGAGATGCGTCAGTGGGCCGTGGATGACACAATTCACCCCGACGATCGCCCTGCGTACGTTCGGGCTTTTCAGCGATGTTTCGCCGCAGGAGATCCACTTGAATATGAAGCAATACGAATTCGTCGTTTCGATGGCGTCTACCGATGGTTCGACGTGCGCGGGCTTCCTCTTCGTGACCGGCAGGGGCACGTCGTCCGATGGTACTTCCTTATAACAGATGTTGACGATAAAAAGCGTGCCGAAGACAAGATCCGCCAAAGCGAGAAGGAAGCCCGGCAACTTCTCGACTTATCGCCGCTGCACATCGCCGAATTTGGACCCCACGAAGCTCGCCTCTATCTGAATCTGGCGGCGCTAGATTATCTCGGCATTACTTTGGAGCAATGGAAGGATGCCGGGCTGCAAGAGGTGTTGCACACGCAGGATGCCGGAATCGTGGCAAAGGAACTTCCCGGAAAATTCCAAAGCGGATCGCCGTTTGAGTACGAAGTGCGACTGAGGAGGAAGGATGGTGAGTATCGCTGGTTCCACTATCGCTTTAGTCCGGTGTCAGACCAGGAAGGGCGCATTACCCGGTGGTATGCCGCAGGGACCGATATCGACGATCGCAAGCTGGCCGAGCAGAGGCTCCAGGAAGAAAACGTTGCGTTGCGCGAAGAAGTGGACAAGGCATCGATGTTCGAGGAGATTGTTGGTACTTCGGCTCCTCTGAAAAAGGTCCTTTCCCGAATATCCAAAGTCGCGCCAACCGACTCCAGCGTTCTGATCAGCGGCGAAACCGGCACTGGCAAAGAATTGGTCGCGCGCGCGATTCACCGGCGCTCACGCAGATCCTCATATCCATTTGTGAGTTTGAATTGTGCGGCGATCCCTCGTGACCTTATCGCATCTGAGCTGTTTGGCCATGAGTTGGGAGCATTTACCGGAGCCACGCAGCGAAGACTGGGACGGTTCGAGCTGGCAGCGGGCGGCACTCTGTTCCTTGACGAAGTTGGTGAGCTGCCCGCGGAGACTCAGGTCACCCTTTTGCGCGTTCTGCAGGAACATGAATTTGAACGGATCGGAGGAACAGGATCCATTCGGGTTGATGTCCGCGTGATCGCGGCTACCAATCGTGACCTGGAGGAAACGATTCGCGCGGGTACCTTCCGGAGCGACCTATTCTACCGGTTGAATGTCTTTCCCATTGAAGTGCCGACGCTTCGGGAACGAAAAGAAGACATCCCGCTTCTTCTGCGGTACTTCCTGGATCGTTACGGGATGAAAGCGGGGAAGAGCTTCAAGACCGTGGACAAGCGGAGCCTCGATCTGCTTCAGTCCTATCCCTGGCCGGGCAACATCCGCGAATTGCAGAACGTGATCGAGAGATCCGTCATCGTAAGTGATATGGGAGCTTTTTCTGTCGATGAGAGCTGGCTTTCCCGAAGACCGCCCACGACCGGGCTGGAAATCCGCCAGGACCCGTTCCGAACTCCGCCCGCTGAAGAAAAGGCGACTATCGAGGCCGCCCTGCGCGAATGCGGGGGACGCATATATGGCCCCGCAGGGGCCGCTGAAAAACTCGGGATTCCACGATCCACCCTCGAATCGAAGATCCGGACATTGAAGATCAACAAGAATCGCTTCAGAGGACCCCTTCCGGATTAGCTGACGCCTGTCCCGCGAAGTCGTTGTACAGACTTCACCAATTTGATGAAGTTCGACAGTATTGCTGGCCACCAATTGCACTCTTTTCAATAAGTTGCGACTGGCATCAGTCGTGCTTCCTCCGGCTCAAGGCATGCTCAGAATTCGCAAATCGTCCAACGGGGAAGTGGTCTTTGCGCTTAGCGGTCGAATCGACAGAGAGAACGTGACGGAGTTGGAGTCGTTAATCCGAGCAGAAGGGACTGACCGGCGGATTGTCATCGACTTAAAGGACGTCACTCTGGCTGGCGAAGGCGGCATCATCTTTCTCGCCCAGTGTGAGGCGGGAAACATAACGCTCTTGAACTGCCTACCGTACATACGGGAGTGGATCACGAGACAAAACAATGGGAGCTAGCGCTTGCTGGCTTGATCAGAGGACAACGCGGGACGATCCGCACTCATAAAGGAGAATGCTATGACTACTTTAGATTTGATCGGGTCGAGTCCGAAATTCCGGGCTGTGCTCGCTGACATGGAAAGGATTGCACCGGTGGACTCCGCTGTGCTGATCCAGGGCGAAACGGGCACCGGCAAAGAAGTGATTGCGCGCGCCATTCATGACGCGAGCCCGCGCCGTAACCAGCGTTTTGTGGCTCTGAATTGTGCGGCGATTCCGGGCGAGTTGTTGGAGAGCGAACTGTTCGGCCACGAAAAGGGCGCGTTCACGGGTGCGTGCACACAAACCAAGGGGCGATTTCAATTGGCGGATGAGGGCACGCTCTTTCTGGACGAGATCGGCGACATGCCGCTGGGACTCCAACCTAAGCTACTCCGCGCCTTGCAAGAGCGGGAGTTTGAGCGTTTGGGCAGCACCCAGACCGTCCGCGTCAATGTGCGGGTAGTGGCGGCGACAAACCAGGATCTCGGGCAGCTCGTGAACAAGAAGCTGTTTCGCGCCGACCTCTTCTACCGGTTGAACGTCATTCCACTCTTCCTGCCTCCGTTGCGGGAGCGCGTTCAGGACATACGGCCGCTGACGGAGTTCTTCGTGGCAAAGTTTGCCGCCTCTCTCAACAAGCCCATTGATGAGATTCCCGATGAAGTGACAGAGGTCCTCAAAAGGCACGACTGGCCAGGCAATATTCGCGAACTGCAGAATTTCATCGAGCGCGCGGTGCTATTTTCGCCCGGGTCGGTACTGCGTCTGCCGCTAGACTTTAGGACGGTGAAGCAGAGCGCGGAGAGCGATCCACGCACGCTTGCCGACGCCGATCGGGAGCACATCCTCGAAACATTGAACCAAAGCAACTGGCTGATCGGAGGGAAGGGCGGAGCGGCCAATCGGCTTGGATTGCCACGCACTACGCTGATCTACAAGATGCGAAAGCTTGGAATTGAAACACGCCGATCCTTTGGGACGAGCCACATTCGGCAGTTGGCTGATGAACAGTGTCATGCCGCCGCGAACTGTTGAGGCAACGCCAAGTCTCCGGCGTGTCGCTGGATGCCGGTTATAGCCGTTGGTTCGAGATTGAAGGTCGCCATGACGAAAGACAAAACTGAGTTGATTAGCCGGGTCCAGGTCGCGAACAACTATGGGTCGCCTCGAGGCGCGAAACGCGCATGGCACCGACCTTGCACACTGTCAGCCACTCTGGCGGCGCTCTTTTCACTCTGTGCGTGGTCGCAAACCCAGCTTGCGACCGTTTCCGGAACGATCACCGACCCAAGCGGCGCCCTTGTCCCCGGCGTCAGCGTTACGATTGCCAGCCAGGGTACTGGATTGAAACGGAGCGCTCTTACTGACTCGTCGGGCGAATATCGTTTCGCCGGTTTGCCAATCGGGAACTATTCACTTCGCATCGAGAAAACAGGATTCCAATCACAGACGCGGGAGGGAGTTGAGCTGACTTCGGCTGCCGAAGTGAGGGTCGATTCGCAGCTCGCGCTAGGCGACCTCGCACAACAAACGAAGGTAAGCGCGAATGCTGCCGGGATCGATAGCACGACGTCGACCAGCGCCGGATTACTTCCGGAGCAGAGCCTGACAGAACTGCCCCTCGACGACCGCGATCTTTTCAGTGCGGTTGCGCTGGAGCCTGGAGTCGCGCCTAATCCGAGTAGTGGTCCCTCGTTGCTTTCGAGCGGTAAGTCCGGCCAGGTGGCCATTAATGGTATACGCCCGAGCATGACGAACGTTCTGATCGACGGTATGGATGCGACCGATCCGGTCTTCGGCTATTCGCCCGCTGGCGCTTCGGGTTTTTTCCTTGGCCTGAATGAGTTGGAGGAGGTCCGCGTCTTGACCCAAACCTTCAACGCCGAATACGGCGGGCATGGCGGCGCGGTCATCGATATGGTCACGAAGTCAGGCAGTAACCAGTTTCACGGGTCTTTGTGGGAATTGCATCGGGATGCGTCGCTCGACGCCAGGAACTACTTCGATTTGGGCAACAGCCCGATCCCGCCATTCGTCCGCAATCAGTTCGGCGCTGGAATCGGAGGTCCGCTGAAGCGCGATCACACGTTCTTCTTTGTCAACTATGAGGGGTTTCGCGAAGTACAGGCGTCCACGGCAATTGCCACGGTACCCGATGCCCTCGCCCATCGAGGACTGCTGCCATCCGCCGCTAATCCATCCGCCTGCACCAACATCACCCCCAGCGGATGTGTCGCGGTTGCGATGAATCCTTCGATTCAACCGTTTCTCAGTGTGCTGCCTCCTTCGAACGGGCTAGACAACGGGGATGGAACCGGCGAACTGATCACGGCTAACAAAGGCGCCACCCGTGAGGACCACGGCATGCTTCGCGTCGACCACAACTTCTCCAGTGCCCATTCGCTATTCGCGCGCTACACCGTCGATGACAGTTCCGCTTTGGTTCCATACGTCGGGACGCCGCCGGGCACCTATGTACCGGGGTTCCCGGCGTTTCACCTAGCGCGGAATCAATATGGCACTGTTCAGGACCGCACCATACTCGGAGACGGTTGGAGCAATGAGTTGCGCTTTGGTGTCAACCGGACAACAGCATCTTCCTCGATCGATAATACGCATCCGGGTCTCTCTATTTCCCTGCTTCCTGACCGGCCGTTCGGGATGATCGATATTCCGGGTATGAGCTTGCTGGGCAACAGCCCGATATTTCCGATAGGCGATTTTTCGACCGTTTATCAGGTTCAGAACCAGGTGTCGCGCACCATCGGCCGTCACGCCCTGAAATTCGGCGTGGAGTTCCGAAGGCTCCAGGAAAATGGGCCGTTTGATTTCGCTGTGAACGGTTTGTATAGCTTCGCAGACCTGACTCCCTACGGGCTGCCAGCATCCAGCAACAACCCTGCGCTCGAATTCTTCCTGCAAGGTTTGCCCCTGGCATACGTGGGGGTGAATCCCTCCAGCGCCAATACTGACCGTGGATACCGCGAGACTTTCGCATCTGGTTTCGCCCAGGACTTCGTGCGCGTGAACAGCCGCTTCACCGTGAATGTCGGGTTGCGTTACGATTTCTACTCCAATCCGACCGAGGCGTTCGGCCGTATCTCGGCTTTTCCAAACCCGGCGACGGATTCCGCGCCAGTTGTCGGTAAGCTATTTGCCGGGACACCGCTCGATCTTCTGTCACCCCAGGCAGGTTTTGCCTGGAACGTTTTCGGCGACGGCAAAACTGTGGTGAGGAGCGGATTCGGCATCTATCGCGATCAGCTCCCGGCAATCCTCTTCAGTCTCGCGCGGGCGCTGCCGCCTACCTTTGGTCTGGAGGAATTCGTTTTCCCTCAGCTTCTAAACCCACAAAATGCTGCCGAGACCTTACCGCTCGACGGAATCACGGTAACCTACCGCCCGAAGTTCCCCTACGCGCTGGAGTATAACCTTAACGTGGAACGGGAACTCCCGCAGGGCATGATCCTCAGCGCGGGATACTTTGGCGCGCGCGGTAATCACCTCACCCGCGAAGGCGAGGGGAACCCTTTTGAGCCGGCGTTGGGCCATCGCTACAATCCAAACCTGGCATCACCTCTGGCAACGGTATTGACTGACGGGCAATCCTTCTACAATTCATTCCAAGTCTCAGTTTCGAAACACTATGCACATAACCTTTTCTGGCAGGCTTCGTATACGTTAGCCCATTCCGTCGACGATGCTTCGGTGGATTTTTCCGTGGAATCTTCGAATGATCCTCCCCTGTCTCAGAACATTTTCGACCGCAAGGGAAGCCGGGGCCCGTCAGATTTTGACGTTCGGCATAATTTCGTGGCAAATGTCGCATACGAGCTGCCTGGACGAGGGCGTCTGCTGGGTGGCTGGCAGGTCTCGGGTGTCGCCAGCGTTCACAGCGGCCTCCCATTTACTCCTGTGCTCGACTTCGACAATGCCGACTTGCAATCGCTGCTGATTCCGGAGCGCCCGGACCTGGTTGGGAACCCTTACACAGGTGTCTGTCCGAATGGCGCCAGAGTGGGTACTCCGTCATGCTGGTTTAATCCGGGTGCTTTTGCGGTACCGCCTGCCGGTCAGTTTGGCAATGCGGGACGAAATATTCTGCGGGGGCCGGCCTTCGCGCAATTTGACGCATCGCTGCACAAAGATTTTAAGATCGCTGAACGGCGGAAGATTACGCTTGGAGTGGAAGCTTATAATCTGTTCAACCATCCCAATTTTGGCGTACCGAGCAACACACAAAATCCGTTTGCCCTGGGGGGTAACGGGGATGCTGTCTTCAAAGATGCGGCGGGAAATTTCGCCGCTAACGCAGGCCAAATCCTGACCACTGTTGGCACCGGACGCCAGATTCAACTGGCCGGCCGGTTTATGTTCTGAAGAGCGCCACCCGGCGACGAGTGCCCTCTCAAATGGCGGCATCTTCTGAGTACGTGTTGGAGCGAATCCGCGATGGCGCGGAATTCACCCTTTACCGCGCCCGACAGCGCGGCAACCCATCGCCGGTCCTGGTGGTCGCTCCGGCCGCCGAACAACCTTTGCCCCGGAGTCTGCAACGCCTCGAGCACGAATATTCGCTCGCAGTCCAGCTTGAGCCCGCGTGGGCGGCCAAGCCTCTGGCGCTCACACGGCAAGAAGGGCGGACAATCCTTGTTCTCGCCGACCCCGGCGGTGAGCCTCTCGACCGCGTCCTTGAGCGAGAGCAGCCTCTCGATCTGGCGCGTCTTCTACGCCTTGCCGTTAACCTGGCAACGGCGCTCGGCCACGTCCATCAGCGCGGTCTGATTCACAAAGACGTCAACCCCGAGAACGTGCTCGTGGCGTTGGAACCAGGCGGTGACTCCGGTCGTGTCTGGCTCACAGGCTTTGGCATAGCGTCCCGTCTGCCGCGCGAGCACCAATCGCTGGCGCCGCCGGAAATCATTGCCGGCACCCTTGCCTACATGTCTCCCGAACAAACCGGGCGTATGAATCGCTCGATGGATGCCCGCAGCGATCTCTATTCTTTGGGCGTCACCTTGTACCAGATGCTTACGGGCCTGCTCCCGTTTGCTGCCGCCGACCCTTTGGAATGGGTCCACTGCCACATCGCGCGTCAACCGGTAGCACCAGCGGATCGCAGCGAGGTTCCGGAGCCGCTGTCCGCCATTATCATGAGGCTCCTCGCCAAAAACGCGGAGGAGCGCTACCAAACCGCCGCGGGTCTCGCGGCCGATCTTCGGCGGTGCCTGTCGGAATGGCAGTCGCATGGCCGCATCGATTCATTCCCTCTGGGCGCGCATGACCTGTCGGACCGGTTGCTGATTCCGGAGAAGCTGTACGGGAGGGAGCGCGAGGTTGATACACTGCTTGCGGCGTTCGATCGAGTCGTTGCCGGCGGCAGGCCGGAGTTGGTTCTTGTCTCCGGATATTCCGGCATTGGCAAATCCGCTGTTGTCAATGAGCTTCACAAATCCCTCGTTCCAGCCCGGGGCTTATTTTCATCAGGCAAGTTCGACCAGTACAAGCGCGACATCCCTTACGCCACTGTGGCGCAAGCTTTCCAGAGCCTGATCCGCCCGCTTTTGAGTAAGCCTGAGGCCGAGTTGAGCAAATGGCGGGATGACCTTCGTCAGGCGTTAAGTCCGAATGGATCGCTGGTGGTGGATCTCGTCCCGGAACTGAAATTAATCATCGGAGAGCAGCCACCGGTTGCTGCGTTACCCCCGAAAGAAGCGAAAACTCGTTCTCACCTTGCATTTCGGAAGTTCCTCGGCGTTTTCGCGCGCCCTGAACATCCGCTGGCGTTGTTTCTCGACGACCTGCAGTGGCTTGACGCGGCAACACTCGATGTTTTGGAGGATCTGCTGGTCCAGGAAGATCTGGCGCACCTGCTGGTGGTCGGAGCTTATCGAGACAATGAGGTCGATCCAGCGCACCCCCTGATGCGCAGGCTAGCGGCAATCCGTGAAGCTGGCGCAGCGATGCAGGAGATCCATCTGACGCCGCTAGGGTCGGGGGACCTGGCACACTTGATAGCAGACACCCTTCATTGTGAATCGCAACGCGCGACGCCTCTGGCGCACCTCATCCATGGGAAGACTGCCGGCAATCCCTTTTTTGCCATTCAGTTTATCCATGCGTTAAGTGAAGAGGCCCTGATTACGTTCGAGCATGGAGAGGCCAGATGGCGCTGGGAACTGGATGCCATTCGCGTTAAGGGTTATACCGACAACGTAGTGGACCTCATGGTGAACAAGCTGAAGCGGCTTCCCGTTACAACTCAAAAAGCGCTCCAACAATTTGCCTGTATTGGAAATAGCGCCGATGCCGCCGCACTCTCTGCTGTTCTTGAGACGTCCGAAAAGGAGACCGAGGCAGACCTATGGGAAGCTCTCCAACAGGAGCTGATTGTCCGCTCGGATAGGGCTTGGCGGTTCGCGCACGACCGCGTACAGGAAGCGGCTTATTCGCTCATTGCGGAAGAGGCGCGCGCCGAGGCACATCTGCGAATAGGGCGACTACTCAACGAGCGAACTTCCGCTGAAAACCGTGAGGAGACAATATTCGAGATTGTTAGTCAGCTGAACCGCGGAGCCGAGCTCATTACTGCAGAAGATGAGCGCTTTCAGTTGGCCGAGCTGAACCTGATTGCCAGCAAGCGAGCGAAAACTTCTACGGCCTACGCTTCAGCTCTTCAGTATTCCATCGTCGGCACAGCACTTTTGACGAATGAATGCTGGGATCAGCGTCACGATCTTATCTTTCAACTGGAATTGAATCGGGCCGAATGCGAATTTTTTACGAGCGAACTGGCGGTGGCGGCAGAGAGGGCGGAAATGCTTCGATCGCGTGCCGCCGACACCGCCGAACTGGCGATGGCCACGTGCCTGGGTATCGATATTTACCTGGCGGTCGGCCAGGTCCACCGTGCCGTCGCCGTGGGCCGCGAATACCTGCGCCATCTCGCCATCGACTGGCCGCTCCATCCATCCGAGGAACAGGTACGAAGCGAATACCAAAGGGTCTGGACACAACTCGGAAGTCGCGCGATTGAGGACGTTGTTGACTTCCCCCTGATGAGCGACCCTGCGTCGATCGCGGCTCTGGACGTTTTGACCAAGGTATTGCCTGCCGCACTCCATATTGATGTGAATCTTTTTGCCTGGGTCGTCTGCCGGGCGGTTAGTCTGAGTATCGAACACGGTAACAACGACGGTTCGTGCTTCTGCTATGTTTGGCTCAGTAGCGTCGCGGGGCTGAGATTCGGCGATTATGGAAGTGCATTTCGATTCGGGCAGCTCGGATACGATCTGGTCGAAAAGCGCGACTTGAAGCGCTTCCAGGCCAGAACCTATGACACGTTCGCGGCCATCAGTATGCCATGGATGAAGCCCCTCCCTGCTTGCTGTGATGTGACGCGTCGCGCCTTCGAGATTGCCAATAAAGCCGGCGATATCACCTATGCGGTATTTAGTCTTATCGGCCTGACTCCGCTGCTCCTGGGGGCGGGAATTCCTCTCGATGAGGTGGAATATGAAGCCGCGTCCGGGCTTGACTTTGCACAGAAAGCTAATTTTGGTTACTTTGCCCCCGTGGCCAATCTGCAACTCGGGCTTATCAGGACACTTAGGGGCTCGAGCTCAAAATTCGGCTCCCTCGACCATCCTGAGTTCGACGAGATTGTGTTCGAGCGTCACTTAGACGGTCAGTCGGCGATGGTCTGTTGTTGGTACTGGATTGCAAAAATGCAAGCGCGCTTCTTTGCCGGTGACTTTGCTTCGGCCATCGAGGCTTCGGTGAAGGCCCGGCCGCTGCTTTGGGCTTCACCGACTTTTGAGATCGTAGACTATGAATTTTACGGAGCGCTTTCCCGTGCAGCGTTATGGGATTCTGCAACGCCCGACCAATGCCAGGAGCATTTCGATGCTCTCGGAGCTCACCACAAACAACTGGCAATATGGGCGGAACATTGCCCGGAGAATTTCGAAGACCGCGCCGCATTAGTGGGGGCGGAGATTGCGCGCATTCAGGGCCGCGAAGTTGATGCCGAGCGGCTTTACGAACAGGCCATCCGTTCGGCCCGCGCGAACGGCTTTGTCCACAATGAGGCGCTCACTTATGAGTTCGCCGCGCAGTTTTACGCGCCGCGCGGCTTCGAGACATTCGCCGACGCCTATCTCCGGAATGCGCGGAACTGCTATGACCGCTGGGGCGCCCACGGAAAAGTAAAGCAACTCGACGAACGCCATCCGCGCCTGCGCGAGGGACGAACTCCCGCCTCTTCGGGCACGGTCGACCCGCCCGTCGGGCAGTTGGACGTCGAGACTGTCGTGAAAGCGTCGCAGGCGATTTCGAGTGAGATGGTCCTTCCCAGGCTGATCGAGAGTCTCCTCCGAATCGCTGTGGAAAGTGCCGGGGCCGAGCGGGGCCTGCTGATCCTCCTTCACGGTGGCGAGCCTCGGATCGAAGCAGAGGCTACTACTGGCCCCGCCGGGATCGAGGTCGAGGTTCTACAGACAATAGTCGCGCCGTCTGATCTCCCCCAATCCGCGCTGCATTACGTGATCCGGACACAGGAAAGCGTGCTCCTCAATGATGCCTCGACCGATAACGTGTATTCAACGGACGAATATGTGCGGCGGAAGCATTCAAGGTCGATACTCTGCCTGCCAATCGTCAGGCAGGCGAAGCTCGTTGGCGCACTGTATTTGGAGAACAATCTGACTGCGGACGCTTTCACGCCGGACCGGGTTACCGTGCTGCAGTTGCTGGCTTCACAAGCCGCAATTTCGCTCGAGAACGCCACGCTTTATTCCGATCTGCAACTCCAGGCTGAGGTGCTGCAGCGTCTTCCTGTATCCGCCTGGACGCTCACGCCCGGAGGAACACCGGACTTCGTGAATCAGGTTTGGCTTGGATACTCCGGTCAGACTCTCGATTTCGTCCGGTCATATCCCGAGGCCTGGATGACCGCGGTCCACCCCGAGGATCGCGAAGGAGCATCGAGGGCCTTTTGGGGCGGAGTACGCTCAGGACACAGTTTCGCGCTGGAAACTCGGTCCCTCCGCGCTCAGGACGGGACATATCGTTGGCATCTTCAACAAGCTGTGGTCCTGCGCGATGAAGAAGGGAAAGTCCTCAAATTCGTCGGCACGACTACCGACATCGACGACCAGAAGCGCGCGGAAGAGAAGATCCGCCAAAGCGAAAAGGAAGCCCGGCAACTTCTTGACCTGTCGCCGCTGCACATCGCCGAAATGGGGCCCGACGGGTCGCGCCGCTACTCGAATCGGGCGTCGTCTGGATTATTACGGCATTACTTTGGAGGAATGGCAGGACGCCGGTTTGGAACGAGTGATGCATCCGCAGGATGCCGAAATCGTGGCAAAGGATCTTCCCGGAAAACTCCAGAGCGGATCGCCGTTTGAGTACGAAGTGCGGCTCAAGAGAAAGGACGGGCAGTATCGCTGGTTCCACTTTCGCTTCAACCCGGTGTCAGACGAGGAAGGGCGCAGTCACGCGATGGTACTTGCCGCGGGGACCGATATCGACGATCGCAAGCTCGCCGAGCAGAGGCTCCAGGAAGAGAACGTTGCGTTGCGCGAGGAAATCGACAAGGCATCGATGTTCGAGGAGATCGTGGGAACTTCGGCGCCCCTGAAAAAGGTGCTTTCCCGCATCTCCAAGGTCGCGCCAACCGACTCCAGCGTTCTGATCACCGGCGAAACCGGCACTGGCAAGGAACTGGTGGCGCGCGCCATCCACCGGCGGTCACCGCGATCTTCCCATACATTTGTGAGCGTGAATTGTGCCGTGATCCCCCGTGACCTCATCGCATCGGAATTATTTGGCCATGAGAAGGGCGCCTTCACGGGGGCAACGCAGCGTCGTTTAGGACGCTTTGAACTGGCGGAGAAAGGCACGATCTTCCTCGACGAAGTTGGCGAGCTTCCGGCCGAAACTCAGATCGCTCTTTTGCGGGTTCTGCAGGAACGCGAATTTGAGCGCATCGGAGGAGGCGGAATCCATTCGGACCGATGTGCGGGTGATCGCCGCCACCAATCGCGACTTGGAGTCCGCGATCGCATCGGGTAAGTTCCGCAGCGACCTGTTTTACCGGCTGAACGTCTTTCCCATTGAGCTGCCGCCTTTGCGGAAACGAAGCGAAGACATTCCCTTGCTTGTCACGTATTTCCTGAATCGGTACGCACGGAAAGCAGGCAGGCATTTTACGGCGATCGACAAAAAGAGCCTCGATCTGCTGCAATCGTACGCCTGGCCAGGGAATATTCGGGAATTGCAGAACGTGATCGAGCGATCCGTCATTGTCAGTGAGTCGCAGACATTTTCAGTGGATGAGAGTTGGCTTTCCCGGCGGCCTTCGGCCCCCGATCCGTCTGACACGTCTGTGCAACCGACCCTCTTCAGCCGGTCCCCCGCTCAGGAGAAGGCCGCGATTGAGGCTGCCTTGCGCGAATGCGGAGGGCGCGTGTACGGGCCCTCGGGCGCCGCTGCCAAACTGGGCATTCCGCGGACCACTCTGGAGTCGAAGATCAAGTCATTGAAGATCAACAAGAATCGCTTCAAGAGGACCAGATCCACTGAAGGACAAGTAGCCGATCTCGAGTGAGTCGCGCCCACCTTTCGCAAGAGTTATTGTGCGGCACTCGCCAATTTGACGAGGTTCGTCAATCAAAACATTCGTCAACGTCTTCCATTTCAGTCACTTACGATTGGTGCGCGACTTGCCTTTCATACGGCAGGGAACGGAATGCTAAGAATTCACAGGAAGGCGAACGGGGACGTGGTCTTTACCCTAAGCGGCCGGATCGACAAAGAGAACATTGCCGAGCTGGAAGCGCTGATCGGCGCGGAAGGGAAAGATCGCCGTATCGTTCTCGACCTTAAGGATATGACTTTGACGGGTCAGGACGGCATCAATTTTCTCGCTCAGTGCGAGGCGGCTGGCATTGCGCTGGTGAATTGCGATCCATACGTCCGCGAGTGGATCACGAGACAAGGAACCGGAAAGCTAAGCGCAAGCGGTTTGGATCAGAGGAAAACGCGGAGCGATCCGCATTCATAAAGGAGAACGCTATGACTACTTTAGATTTGATCGGGTCCAGTCCGAAATTCCGGGCAGTGATGACAGATGTGGAGAGGGTGGCACCAGTGGACTCCGCTGTCCTGATCCAGGGCGAAACGGGCACCGGAAAAGAAGTGATTGCGAGAGCCATTCATGAGGCCAGTCCCCGTCGGAGCCAGCGCTTTGTGGCCCTCAACTGCGCGGCGATTCCAAGCGCTCTGTTGGAGAGCGAATTGTTCGGCCACGAAAGAGGCGCTTTCACAGGCGCGTGCACACAAACCCAGGGCCGATTTCAGATGGCGGATGGGGGCACGCTCTTTCTGGATGAGATTGGCGACATGCCGCTGGAACTTCAGCCCAAGCTCCTACGCGCCCTGCAGGAGCGGGAGTTTGAGCGTCTAGGTAGCACTCGGACCGTCCGGGTCAACGTGCGGGTGGTAGCGGCGACCAACCAGGATCTCGAGCAACTTGTGGCCAAGAAACTGTTTCGGGCAGACTTGTTCTACCGGTTGAACGTCATTCCAATCCACTTGCCCCCGCTGCGCGAACGCGTTCAGGACATCCTCCCCCTGACAGAGTTCTTCGTGGAAAAACTGTCCGCCCGCCTCAATAAGACGATAGACTCGATTCCCGATGAAGTGATGACGGTACTGCAAGCGCACGACTGGCCAGGCAATATTCGCGAACTACAGAATTTCATCGAGCGCGCGGTGCTCTTTTCGCCCGGCCCGGTGCTGCGATTGCCGCTGGGCTTGAAACAGACCGTGAGGCAGAAATCGGAGAGCACTGCACGTACGCTTGCCGAGGCCGATCGAGAACATATCCTGGAAACATTAGAGCAAGCTAACTGGCGGATCGGAGGGCCGGACGGAGCCGCCAATCGGCTTGGATTGGCGCGTACCACGCTAGTTTACAAGATGGACAAGCTTGGAATTGAAAGGCGCCGGTCGCAGAGGGCGCGCTCCATGGCCCAGTTTGCGGATCAAGAGTGCCATGCCGCCGCGAACTGTTGATCAAACGCCGCGTCTCCCGGCGTTTTGCTGGATGCCAGCTACTAACGAGGCGTCAGCGGCCTACCGGACGTTGGAGGCAATGGAGAGGATGCTGCTGCCTTGGGTGCACCGGAGTCGCGTCAAGCATTCCGGCGCGCGCGGTGCTTGGCTCGCGCACACTTGCTGCACACAAATCCCAACGACCCCATTGCAGGTACAAGAAACGTGAGGCCGGCAGCGGCGCTGCCACTGACTGAGTGAATCATTGATCCAGGCACCGTTCGAGATAATCGTTAGGAACGGTCATGACGAGGATCTACTTGGATGCTTGCTGCCTCAATCGCCTCTCCGATAACCAGGCCCAGCACCGTATTCGCGAGGAAGCTGAGGCGGTTGAGCTCATTCTCCGACACATGCACTCCGGCGAAGTTCAATGGATCTCCAGCGAGGCGTTGACTGACGAGATCAACAGGAATCCGAACCTGGAACGGAGGCTTGGGAACGCCGCACTCCTAAAACTTGCAAACCAGACCGTTGAAGTGGATCAGAAGACTGCCGGCCGTGCCAAGGACCTCGAGGCTGCGGGCTACGGAGCCTTTGACGCCCTGCACTTGGCCTGTGCCGAAGCGGCGCAGGTTGACGTACTGCTAACGACCGACGACGGTTTTGTTCGAAAGGCTTCCCGTCGCGATGGCAACCCTCGTGTGCCGGTACGTAATCCAGTATCCTGGAGCAAGGGAAACTTTCCATGAGCAGTCTAGACACAATGACGGATGAGCAGTTTGAACGTCATGCTCTCGAAGTGCTCGGACGTGAGCTCGGTGCCGATGGGTTGGCCCGTTTTCTCCGATTGAACAGATCCGGTACTCGCGACTACACAACCAGCCGTGGTGCATGGCAAAAGGATCTGACTGTCGACGAGATTCTCGATTCTATCAAGCAGCGCCGGCACAGTTAACTGTGTCAGAACTGTGCCAAAACCCCATCTAATTCAGCCTTTGGGAGTTGCTCTTTGAGCGAAAGCAGCTTCCCCATATTGTTGATAACAGGCACATCCGCATAGAGCTCATGGAGTCTTTGGAGCCGCTGATCGTACTTCGTAATCAGCAGGTCGCCGGTTCGATCCCGGCGGGTGGCTCCAGATATTTCAATCTCTTGCGGTTGACGCCGATTCCTCTGGCCATCCAAAAACCCTTCCGTAGCCTCATGAAAAGCGTACATCGTTGCCTTCCGCTTTGCGCTTTCGTTCTTGATCAAGGAGGTCCGATTCGAGTGCCAGCGCCGCGGCCTTCACCTCCGCAGGAATCGCTTGCTGATAGATTTTCAGGGAGATAGTTGGATCAGCCTGGCGCATGTGGGCCTGGGTGGATTTCGGGTCTTTCGCTTTCGCGCCGAACAGGGTCGAGGATGTTCTCCGCGGCGATTGGTATTAGTCCAGAGGTCGGCTTGCCCTTGGCGCTTGCTCGCACTGAGACGCCAGCGAGTAGCGCGGCCGGCTTCAGCACGCGATGCAGGAAGTTTCCCGGCCGCACCGGAACACCTTTGCGCGAGGACGGAAATAGGCGGCCGTCCGGATCGTTAGGGAGGGTCCCAGGGTAATGCTGGAGTTCGAGTTGCAAGTCCGGCGGCACGTACATAACCTCTTCCGAGGCAATGGTCTTCGTCTGCTTTGCTTCTTCATCGATGATGGGCCTCATTCGATCAGCAGCCCGGCGGAAAGCACATCTTTCCGGTGGAGTGCGAACACCGACTGCCTATCCTCCAGTGGTTCGACAGCTGCCGTACTAGCGCCGACCGTATCCTGCGGGGCCCGTCAGTTCCACATGCTGCGAGTTGCCCGCGAAGCACACAGCGAATCAGGGGCGAGGACAGAATAGTTTCGAATCGATCGAGATTTTGCGGGACGAATCTACTTTATGATCGGAAGTTCCGGTTTGCCTTCCGGAGATCGCTCATCCACGGCGATGGCAAAATAGCCGCTCACGGCGTAGGTGTTCATAACCGCTACCATGTCCATGGCGCCGCGCTTTCCCCACAACTCGACTGCCTTCGCAAATGTGGCGGAACCGACCTTCTTCTCCTGGAACATCTCGCGTCCGAACCGGATCACCGCCGCGTCTTTCTCATTCACACCGCCGAGCGGGCGACCCAGTCGAACGACGTCGATCACATTGGCGTCGATTCCCGCCTTGAGAGCGCTGGACTGATGGCCGTTCCACTCCAGGTTGTAGTTGGTTTCGCGGCAGGCTACGAGAATTGCAAGTTCGCGCGTGTGGGGATCGAGCGTTCCACCCGCCACTGCGGCGTTATGGAGATCGAACAGGGCTTGTGCAACGGCGGGGTTGTAGGCGGCGAAGGCGAGAGGTCCACGCAAGGTGTCATCCTTGGTCACAAAAGGTTCAAGACTTTTCTGGCTTTTCGCGTCTAGATCGGACTTCTTCAGATACGGCAGGCGCGCCCGCGATTGGGCATCAAGATCGGTGGGCAGCTTCGATTGCGCATAAACGATCAAGGAAGCTGAGACCGCGATCAGGATAGCGGTCCACTTCTGCGAAGTTGGCGAAAGTGTCATGTTGTTTTCCGTCCTTCGTTGATTCTACTGTCTGGACCGCAAGAGCGCACCAAACGAAGTCGACATGAACCGTCGCCCAGGCAATGCCTATCTGCGCGCCAAACGGCTTTTCACGCCGCCGCGAGGTTTGTTTTCACAGAGCGCTACTCCTGCGCCCGAGTGGTGTTTCCAAGGACGAATCCTGCCGACGCTCTCGACGGGATCAGTAGTCGATTCGCCTCACATTGAAGGAGTAAAAAATGCGTAACTACGCAAAGAGGATTTGTGTCTTCGTATTCGTCGCCGCTGGCTCGTACGCGCAGACCCCCGCGCCGAATATGCCCGTGACGGACACCCGCACTTCGGGCGCTGTCGGAATAGCACAGGGACAAACCGCCCGTTTCAACGTGGTGCGCCCCGATGAAACTGCGACGGCAACCTGTTCGGCGGTGCTTACTTACTTTGACGGCATGGGCAATCAGCTCAAGACGTCCACCATTACAGTTGCACCCGGAACGCTGGGCTATCTGGATCTCTTCAGCGATACCGATCTCGCTCTCGGAGCAGATCAGCGCAAACAGATTCGCGTGACAGTGGCCGTTCCGGTGGAGACGCCATCTTCCTCGTCCTCATCAACGACGACGAACGCGGTCCCGGTCTGCAGACTCATCCCGACGCTCGAAATCTTCGATGAAGTGACCGGCAGAACCAGCGTTGTGCTCGGCGGCTTCCATCACATTGCACAGGAGACGGCGACGCCCGCGCCCACGACGAACTAACGCAACCCGGCCTGCCGCTGGATCTGGTCTCCGATCCCGTCGGGCCATTTTCATAACGAGAATGGCCCTACCAAATCGAGGTGAACGTCTATCGGTGCCCGCGCGGCGCCTCGTGGCCGTGAGGGTCATGCATTGCCTGACCGTGAAACGCTACACGGTGATCCGCTGGTCGCTCGCCGCGCGCTGGCATGGGCCCGTGGTAGCCCTTGCGATAGTCGAAATGATGATCCACGTGTCCATAGAAGTGCTCAGGCCCATGGAACCAAGGTCCCGCACCGATGAACACGCCGCCTGAAAACCATTCCGGCCCATAGTAGCCATCTGGCGCGCAGTTGTAGGGCGGTACTTCATAGTACCCATACGGGCACACCGGCGGCGCGCCGATACTTACCGAAACCTGCGCCTGCGCGCGAGGGCCGGTGAAAACTGCGATACCTACGCCAATAGCCAGAAAACCAAGTGTCTTTAACATTTTGCTATCATTCCCCTTCCCGCAAATAAGACGGGCAAACGGGCCTGGTGTTTCAAATGGCCAGCTGAATTACTGACTTGGCAAAGTCGTTATGGCAGCCCTATAGACGACGCGCTTCTTTCCCTAGCAGGACGCTGAAAAAGGGCCATTCGATGCCGCTTGCTGACGCGCGCGGTTCAGTAACAATTTGGGAATCGCGCCCGCCCTTCTGAACCGCGACTGTGAAGAAGCGACAAGAGGCCTCTTTCAGCCGCCTATCTTGAGTCTGGAAGCGCGAACACGTATAGGGCGTTGCCTGTCGCCGGATAATGCAGTTCCGTTGCGACCACGGCCGGCACGTTGCGAGGGCTGCCTCCGCCGTTGCTCGTGGTCACAGCCAAGTACTGCTTGCCGCCCGCGGTGAACGTCAGCGGGAAGCCTTGCACCGCGGCCGGAAGCCGCGTCTCCCACAGAATGCGGCCGGTGTCGGCGTCGAAGGCGCGGAACATGCGGTCCAGGTCGCCTGCGAACGCCACGCCTCCGGCGGTCGAGACCACGCCGGTAAGGAACGGCGCGCGCTGTTCATATTTCCAGATCTCGCGCATGGTCCGCACATCGTACGCCGCCAGCTTGCCGATGTTGCCGTTCGATCCCGGGCATCTCAAAGAAGCGCCGCAGAGCTCCGTTGCCGCTCCCGCCACCCGCGATCTTTTCGATCGGCCTGCCCATTCATTTCCAGGCAGCTCTGGCTCAACGGAATGATCAGCCGGTTGCCCGGCGGATAGTAGGTCATCGCCGGCCAGTTCTTGCCGCCCTCGGTCGATGGACACGCCGGTCACCCACTCACCAATGCGCTGCTCGACGATGTCGTTGCGATAGTGCGGCTCGCCCGGTGACCGGATCGATGGAATCGTACACATTCTGGAACACCATTTCCTTGTGACCCAGATATTTCCCGGTCTTGCGGTCCAGCTTCCACAGAATGCCCGTCTTGCCCGCGCTGAAGACGTAGTTCTGCCCCTCATCGTCCACCAGCACCCGTTCGAAAACTTCGTCCAAGTCCAGCGTCTCGCCCGGCGCGTAGGCTGTGATACCAGGCCAGCTTTCCGGTATCGGCGTTCAGCGCCAGAGTGGAGTTGGCATACAACGTCGCGCCGTTGCCGGAGCCTCGGCTCACGCGCATCCACGGTTTGGCTTGCGCCGTCCCCCAGTAGGTCAGGTTCAAGTCCGGATCGTAGCTTCCGGTGATCCAGGTTTCGACGCCCGCCCGGAAGGTATTCGAGAGCCCTCCCCAGGTATCGCCTCCGGGTTCGCCTTGCAGCGCCACTGTTCGAAAGCGCCACACTTCTTTGCCGGTCTTGGCGTCATAAGCGCTAATGAAGCATTTCTCTTCTCGATACGTCGCGCAGGAATCGCGGCCCAGTCCTTGAATCAGCCGGCCGTTCACGGCGAGTGGGCCGCTGGTGCTGGCGTAGTCGCCTTTGGAGCGGTCGCCGATGGTGGTGTCCCAGACCACCTTGCCGTTGCGGGCATCGAAGGCCATCAGATGCGCCTCGCCCGTGGCTACGAAAATCTTGTCATCGTAGATCGCGATACCGCGCATGGCCGGGGCCGTGGGATTGGAGCCGTAGCGATTCTCCCAGATCAGATCGCCGGTTTTCGCATCCAGGGCCTGCAGCACCATGCCTGCATTGTTTACGTACAGCACACCGTTATGCACGATCGGCGCTGGCTGGTTGCCGTTGCTCGCGCCCTCCTGCATGGCCCAACTCCACACCAGACGCAGCTCGTTGACGTTTTGCGCTGTGATCTGGTTCAGGGGGCTGTAAGAAGTGGCCTTGTAGTCGCGGCGAAGCATGAGCCAGTCGCCGGGATCGGGATTGCGCAGCATGGCGTTGGTGACCGGAACGTAGTCCTCGACTTCACCCGCCACCGTGATTCCACGGGGCGCCTGGGGAGCTTGTTGCGCGGCAGGAGGTGTCGCCGTGCCCGACAGCAAGTAGGCCGCACGCTGACCGGACGCGGCGGCGCGAATCAAAACATTCGATTCCGAACCGAGCGTTCGATCGCCGGGCCGTGCGCTGTTGGCGTCGAGGATGAACGCAGCGAGATTGATATAGGTTTGGTCCGGAAGCGACCCACCTGCGCCGGGAGGCATCGTGGCGCGCATGAAACCGATCAAGTCGGCTGCGGTCTTGTCGCCCCACTGACTCATGAAGTTGGCGCCGGCCAATTGCGGCCCTTCGCGCCCGGAGAGATCCGGAGCGTGGCAGCCAGCGCAGTTGGCTTGATACGCAATGCGTCCCGCCAAGGCCTGCTCGGCTGTGTACGGCCCGGCCGGACGCTGCTGGGCTCCTCCTGGTTGTAAGACAAGCATCACACTACCTGTGACTATGAACGCCGCCCCCAGCCTTATTCGAGTGTTCAATGTTTTCTCCTGACTTCTCTCGGAAGTACCCCAGAGGCGTAGCTTACAACAGATGCGGCGGAAGCGACAGCACGCCGGAGAATTTGGAGTCCCTCTGCGCCGGGGCCAATTCTTACCAGGGCTATGCCAGCGCTTTGAGCTGGGCGCCCAACCCAATGGCCGCGGAGGCCAGCATCGCCGCAACGGCCTTTGCCGGCGGGTAACGTAAGGCAATGGCTGGCGGTTCTATCTATAATCGTGCAGCGGCGTAAATGGACTCAGGGGTGAGAGAATGCAACCGTATCGAACAACCCGGCGCCAAGCCAAGAGAGTGAGTGGCCTTCAACGGACTCAAGTTCATGTTATGCCGCAAACATCTGTCGAAAACATCTCGCGCCCGCGAGCCGTAACTGGTACAATCGCCTCCACCTTCCCACCGCGAACCAGTACGGCCTTGTCAAAGTTATTGACCGTGGGACATACATGCGCGGGCAACAGATAAAGTAAATCCCCACGCGACGGCGTGGCGCCGCTCCGCACCTCAATGGGCAGATGTTCCTCGCTCGGCTTCAGCCCCATCAGATCGGATCGCCCCATCACTTCGCAAGTGGGCACGCCCGCATCCGCCGAGACGGCCTTATGACCGGCGTCACAGGTCACGCGATGCGCTCGTGGACGGCTTACAACGGTCGACAAGACCAGGGCTGCGGGCTGAAACCCGTAGTCAGGCAACTCCTTCAGGCTGCTTCGATCGTTGTAGACAATCGTCCCTGGCGACACGCGATGCACGAACTCCCCTTCGCAAAACGGCGCAAAGTTTAGGGCATGTGGCATCGCCGGCGTTCCCGACGTGATCACCTCCTGCACTTCGATCCCCCCGCGCTTGAGATACGCAATCAACTCGATCAGCCGCGAGTAACCGTCGCGCGCAACCACAGCGGCCGATGGGTCCGTATTTTTGATGTGTCCATCGTAGTGATGCAATCCGCGGAAACGCAGTCCGGCCTTCTGAATCTGATGGATAAGCTCGCGAACTTCCTCGAAATGGTCCTCCTCCATCCCCGTCCGATCCATCCCTGGATTGAGATCAACGAATACGCCCACTGCGCTTGTCCGCCACTCATCGATTTGATCGGCGCTTTCTACGAGCGTGGAGATTCGCCGCTCCGGATAGGTCACTGCAATCTCTCGAACGCGCGCCGCATTGGGACCCATCGATGGAAATGCGACAACGACATCGTCCATACCGGACTCTAGTGCAACCACGAGTTCCAAAGTGGTCGCACACTTCGCCGCGTTGACTCCACGCGCTACCAGACGCCGCATCGTGTAGCTCAGCTTGGCTGTCTTCAGGTGTGGCCGCCACCGGTTCGCTTCGCCGTTCATCATTCGCAGCGCGGCGGTAATATTCCCTTCAATCATCTCCGTATAAATCAACAGAGAAGGAGTGGACAGAGCGTGTGCATTCTGCACCTCATATTGCTGGAGAGAATTAAGTCCTTCAGTGGGCGAAGGCATCATCCAATTATCGCCTTATGAACAGTACTGCGCCTTTGCTCCGGGGATCGTAACCGTCTCTTTGGTTGATGTCCTTCCAGCAACCTTCCAGAAAGCCTCAGGTCGTTTTTGGGAGTTGGGCTGACGGGTCTGAACCGGACGGACCCAAGTGGATTCGGCCTCGGGATGGGCATTCGATCGCTGGAGATTGGGTGCACGGCCGATCATGCAAAGGCTAATGAGCAGAAAATGGCCAGCCGTGCACGCTTTGTCGTAGAATCACCCTAATATCCGCCAAAGGAATCGGTTCATGAGAAGACTAATAAAGACGCTGGTACTGTCCGCATTCGTGACCGCCACATGGACACTGGTGCATGCGCAGAGCAACCCGTACGCGGGCGACGTGCCTCGGAAGCCGAAACCGGCATTTCCCGGCCAAACTGGTGCTCCGCCACCGTCGAAGCCTTCGCCGGAAATCAAGGTAGAGACGATAACCACGAGACTCACCAGTCCGTGGTCGATGGCTCTTCTGCCGGATGGCAACTTTCTGGTCACCGAGAGCATCGGCACCATGCGTATCGTTCGAGGGGACGGAGTGGTTTCTGCTCCCCTCGCTGGCGTGCCGGGCGTCAAGGTTGTGGCCGCACAGGGTCTGCATGATCTCGTGCTCGATCCCGGATTTGCCCAGAATCGTCTGCTTTACTTTTGCTATTTTGCGCCACCCCCAGGTGAAGATCCCGCCATCTGGCCGGTCGAGTTCTTCTACCAGAAGGTGTGGACCAAATCTCTGGCGGAACGCCGCACCCTGAGGATCGGCACCGAACGAATGGCGCGCGCGCGTCTCAGCGATGACAACAAGAGTCTTCAAGATGTTCAAGTCCTGGTGGAAGGTGCAGAGCGCCGGATCGTGTTCGCTCCTGATGGAACCATCTACGTCACCGGCGCAGACCGCTTCCGGTTCTACGATTCAAAGTACGACGGCGTGGAACATGATTTTACGGACAACCCGGATATTGGGCGCAATTTCTCCGGCCGTGTTCTCCGCATCAATCGCGACGGCTCCATTCCCCGAGACAACCCATGGCTCGATCGAGCCACTGTCCTGCCGGAGACGTTTGCCCACGGTCTTCGCGATCCTGAGGGCGCCGCAATCAATCCTGCCACCGGAGAGCTCTGGGTCACCGACCACGGGCCTCAGGGCGGGGATGAGATCGACATTATACGGCCAGGGCGAAACTACGGCTGGCCCGATGTGTCCTACGGCGTGCAGTACGATTTTCAAAGAACGGATGGCCGGAAGAATGTTCCGGTCGGGAGCGGCCACACCTCCATGCCGGGGGTCGAAGAGCCTGTCTATTTCTGGGTACCCGATATCGCTCCGTCGGGGATGCTCTTCTACACCAGCGATCTGTTTCCCCAGTGGAAAGGGGACTTGTTCGTTGGCGCGTTGGAGGGCCAAGCGTTGGTTCGGCTAGTATTAAACGGGGATCGCGTTAAGGCCGAAGAGCGGCTGCTCACCGACCGCAAGATGCGAGTCCGCGATATTCGCCAGGGAGCCGACGGGGCTATCTACTTGCTCACGAGCAGCGGGCTTTTGCGGCTTACGCCGAAATAGCGATTTCGGATCGATGGTGCCCACTGCGATTGCCTAACGCGTCAGGTCTCGATGAACGCAATCGGCTATAAGGGCGCCCGGATACCACCGACTGTACGCTTACACTGAACCACGGCACGACTGCTGGCAGCGAGATTTACACCCAGGTGACTTTGGCACGGTAAACTTCTTGCTGAATGGTGATATGGTCACCGTCACGGTGGACCTGATCACTAATACTGGCGGTGTGATCCAAGATAACGGAAGTTGTGCCGTAGCGGTTGGCTTCACTGATAGTATTAGCGGCTTGACGACCGGTGATGTCTTGGGTCTGTGACTGCGAAATCCAGACAAAACCGCCTTTCTCCTACGTTGCCGGCTCGCCGATCATTTTTCTTCGCCGTTCTCACGGGTGGTTTCTTGGCGGGCAATCAACTCCACGTGGTTCTCCTGCGCCGCACTACCAGCCGCCGGACCTTCTCCGCCCACCTCACCATGCAGCTCCTCACCGGAACCCGATTGTCATTGAAACACGCCTCCACGGGCGGATCCCGGCGCCGACACCGATCCTGTTCTTCGCGTCCTGCTGCTATCGCGCTCGCCCCATTCTCCCCGAACGTGGGCAGGGCTTCCGCCCTTCTCGGTTTCATCCAGATGGGTACCGATTCAGCAATCTCAATCGAGTTCTAGCGAAAGTAGTATCAGGTCTTCAGCTTTGGCATTCCGGAACCTGGCAGCATCTTCCGTGCAGCAATCTCCTCGCGCAACACTCGCATCCGGGCGCGATGTACGTTTCTGCGCTTCTTAATCTTGTTGAAACGAGCAGAATCACCGCTCATCTTTGACATTCTATGGGGCTCCAATCTTGACCAGGAGTGCCGCTTGGTAATCGCTGGCGAATTGCGAGATAAGGTCTTCGAAATTCCGTAGGCCGTTAATACATCCCCCAAGGCCTGATGGGAGATCGAAGCAGAGCCGCGTCTAATCAGCTGGGGCGGGCAACAACCAAGCTTACATCGACCAAGCTAAGTATCGAGGATTCGTCCTAACACGGTCTGTACAGAATTGCTCACGTGGAGCGTATTTGACAGTGATGATGCCGTCAGGCGGTGATATTTTGTTCCGAGGGTCTCTGCCGACCGGTGCAGAGTGACGACGCGGAATTGACCAGGCAATCGGCGCTCGTGATGGCTCCCGATCTCATCTGGCTTATGATCGCCCAGGACTCGCGTGAAAATGCCGACCCGTGTCACAAAGAGCAATTGTCAACGCAATTGGCAACACATGTGCTTCTCGAAGCCGCTGCGCGATCTCGGAAAGATTGCCGGCCAGTTCGAAGAGACTACCGACGGTGTTGTTCTCCAGTATCGAGGCACTCTCTCGTACGACTTGTCGCCACTGCGGCAAATAAGCGTCGGCGCCAATCCGGTCTCACGAAACCGACTTGAGGCGCGCTATCACTCGATCCGGGGCCATCATTTGCAGAGTTCCAGCCCGATCATAGGTGCACTGTCTGTTTCTTGAGGGCCGATCGCATGAGCGCGTAGCGCAGCTACTCGGTCTTTGAGCGGAGGGTGCGTGTTATAGGGATCTGTCGGGAACGGCGACGAACTGCGAGAAACCATCAGCGAGAGATGGCCGATACCAGCGTCACTTGCTGGAAGCATCTCCGTGTGCCAGAACGAAGGGTAACGCACCCGAAGCACTGTGTATGGCCCCATAATTCCCTGGTCCTGCCCAGCGGCGACGCGCCGTAGTGCGGGCCAGGCTTGCGCGTGAGGATGGCTTTGCTCGGAGGCGGCAACGAGAACTGTCGTATCGAAGAAAATATCCACTTAAGCTACGCTTTCAAAACGGACGCAGTCCGCTCCTCGCGTACGTCCGCAAGGATGCGCTCCCAGCTTGCCCCCGGCTCCGGTCTGCCTTGATGGACCCACAGACCATCGACTTTAAGCCGGAAGGCCGTTGTGGGGCCCACTTTAAAAGCACGCCGTCGGGCTGCTCGATAGCCTCCCGTTCCGTGTCCGGCTTAAAACCCTGACGTTCCCGGAGGACCTTGGGACGACAATGCGCCCCGCTTTATCGATCCTGAGTTCCATACCATTTATGTCACCATATGTCGTTAATAGTGGCAATGATGTAAAGTGGCTTCTCGGTGAGAGGTCGGGGCATTTGATGGCGCCGAACTTGTCGCCGAGGCTTCCGGCCGCGCGGAGTGGATTGCGCTGAAAGTGCTCGTCGAAGGTGTGGATTTGCTGCACAGTGGAATCGCAATGCAACGGCACCATTGGCGCTTGCGCACGCTGTGGTTCGCGCCGACAACCTAGAGCCGGTTTGCTGGCATTGCACAGGATGATTCATGCGCTGGAGCCTCAGTGATTGGAGTGTATGCAATCAAAGCTACCAATAAGTATACATAATTGTAGACAGACTGCGCCGCCACGCGGTATCATTGGACCATGAAGTCGACGACCCACACTCCCAACGTTCGCATCAGCCCACGAGCTCACGAACTGCTTCGTCAATTGGCCGAAGAGGAGCAGCAGTCGATGCAATCGGTTCTGGACCGTGCCATTGAGGGCTATCGCCGGGAGCGGTTCCTCCGCGGAGCAAACGAAGATTTCGCAGCACTGAAACGGAATCGAAAGACCTGGAAGCAGGAACTGCGCGATCGCGAGCTGTGGGAAACCACCGTGGCGGACGGAATCTCCAAGGAGTGAAGACGCCGGAACCATTGCGCGGAGATGTCTGGGATCTTGACTTGGATCCGATCCAGGGCCGCGAGCAGGCGGGGTCCAGGCCAGCTCTCATCCTTTCCGTTGATCTGTTCAATGAAGGCCCGGCGGACTTGGTCGTCATCGTGCCCCTGACACGTACTCAGCGGAATGTTCGCTGGCATGTAAGCGTCCGACCGCTCGAGGGCGGCCTGGCCGCTGAGAGCTACATCCAATGCGAGAACGTGGGGTCCGTTTCGAAGTTGAGACTCAAACGGCGCCGCGGACGGGTTTCGCCGGCAACGCTAGAAAAAGTTGAGGATCGAATTCGGATTCTCTTGGGGCTCTGAATGCCACCGCGGATGAACACGAACGTGTGATTTCAGGCTTCTGGAACTGACAAGCCATCAAATTCTCCAGCGTCAACCTGAGCTCTTCGGAATTTTCGACCGGACTTTACAGCTCGTTCAGATGGAGTTCTGTTCCGTTAGCACCGCCGCTTCATGGCTGTCGCGTTACTTCAAGTCTTCGCCAGTATCTCGGCCCTATGACGCTGGCTCGTCCCGAAATGACGTTCCGCCCGTGTCCTGCGGCGCTGAATCGCTGCGACTTTCGACAAGGTCTAGCTGGCTTCCGATGAATTCTGCGCCACATGATTCTGGTGCCTGGGAGCGGAATGGAGTATGGCCAAGAATCATTCCCCTTTTCAAAATTCAAGCTGCAGCTGCAGCGAGATGGCGCCGCCCCGCGGAACTTCCCGAATTCGTCGAATTACATTCCGTGTTTTGTCGGAGCGAGGATCTCGACTTTCGGAAATAGCTACGATAACGGGCGGCATCGCGTGTGAGCAATGCCAGATACCGATCGCAGCATGCGCACCAATATAGAAATCGGGCAGAGGCGATATCGGCGAGCCTCTGCGGCGGCGGTACAGCAGGAAACTCTTCCCCGCCAGGAAACCTGCCTCCCAGGGAAGCCCTTCGCGCTGGTACAAACTTCAAGGAAGTACGGCCTCCAGAGCCTCGATGGTTGTGTAACCGATCGACACTTCCGCAGAAATGATTGGGTTGATGATCAGGGTGGCATACTCAGCGGCTTGGGCGAGTCCGCGTGCAGACCAATCCCCCCAAGCCGAATCGTTGGTGGCCACGTCCAACAGGACATTGCTGTCGAGCACCCCACGACAGCTCTTAGGAGGGCCTCCAGGTTCCGAATGGCCGGTGTCACTTACGTCGCGTTCTGGCGGGGCTTTTGCGCCGAGTAAGCGCCAGAATCTCATCGGTGCTCATCCGGATACCCGTCGCTCCAAAGCCGTCGCGCGAGCTTCGATATCTTTTGTCTCGATTGCCTTGGTTGCGTGATTCAATACTGAATCCGACGCCCGCACTCGGACTAACGCAGGAGCGCGCGGAGTGCGCCATTTTACGAACTACTCCCATGCAGTCTGTTGGCTCCCTTGTTATACTCTGGACACTGTAATGTGAAGAAGAAAGTTTGTATGCTCGGCTATTACGGGGTCGGGAAGACCAGCTTGGTATCGCAATTCGTGAACCATATGTTCGCCGACAAATATCAGACCACCGTGGGCGTCAAGATCGACAAGAAAACGGTGGACGTGGAGGGCCGCGACGTCACTCTGATGCTGTGGGACGTGGCAGGCGAGGAAGACGACGCGCCCGTCAAGCTGAGCCACGTCCGCGGCGCCAGCGGATACCTGCTGGTGGCGGACGGCCGGCGCGGTAAAACGCTGGATGCTGCCTTGAAGATCCAGCAGCGAGTGGAAAACGAAATTGGCCAGCGTCCGTTCCTGCTGCTGGTGAACAAGGCGGACGAGCGCGCCAGTTGGGAAGTTCAGGACGCGTCCCTGGCGGAGCTTGCGGCCCGCGGATGGATTGTGCTGGAAACCAGCGCGAAGACCGGCGAGAAGGTGGAAGAAGCGTTTCTCACCCTTGCCGCGGGCATGTTGAAGTGGCAAGAGGAAAGCGACGGTGAAGATGACGATTGAGGGCGACGGCATGGAAAATCTGCCGGCGGCTCTTGATTTGGCTGCATTCGAACTCACACCGAGCGGCCTCTTCCGGCCGGTGGGCGCCTTGCCGGAATGGCTCGAAATTGACGATCCGCGGCCTGGCACCGACCTGATCGAGCGTTTTCCGCTGTTGGAGCTCTTTCTCTCCGATTGCACATCCGTTTTTGAAGCCGGGACGCCGCGACGCTTGGAATCCGAAGTATGGGAGGAAGATGGGATAGATGGCGGCAGGCTCTATCTGCAAGCTACTGCCCTGAAGCTCGGAAGCCGGAGCTTGCTGGTATTGAGATCGCTACCACGCGAGCGGTTTGTATATCAACAGCTTTACCACGATTTCCAACTCGCCGAAGAAGAGGCGAGACGGCTCAAACAGGTGGCGGAGCGAGCTACGCGGGCCAAGAGCGACTTCCTGGCTACGATGAGTCATGAGATTCGAACTCCGCTAAACGCAATCATCGGCATGGCCGATGTCCTCTCTTCCAGTCCTCTGACCTCCGAGCAGCAGCACTGTGTCGAAGTGTTTCAGCGCAATGGCCTCAGCCTGCTTAACCTTATCAACGACATTCTCGATCTGTCCAAAGTGGAATCCGGAAAAGTGGAACTGGAAACCATCCCACTGGATTTGCGGGATGTCATCTCTCGCGCGATAGAAGTGATCGACGGCCGCGCCAAAGCCAAGGGGCTTGAGCTGAAGCACTCTATTAGTCCGGGCGTCCCGGTTTACTTGATTGGCGATCCCAACCGGCTCCGGCAGGTGATGATTAACCTGTTGGGCAATTCCATCAAGTTTACCGAGCGCGGCCACCTTGACGTCCGGGTAGAGCAGGATCCGGAAGCCTCCTGTTCCGGTTGTCTGCGCTTTGCGGTTTCCGACACTGGCATCGGGATTCCGGAAGACAAGCTGGGGCTGGTCTTCGATAATTTCACCCAGGCGGACAGCTCCACGACGCGCCAGTACGGCGGGACCGGCTTGGGTCTCAGTATTTCTCGCCAGTTGGTGGAGCTGATGGGCGGCCGGATCTGGGTGGAAAGCCAAGTCGGCCGTGGCAGTACATTTTTCTTTACGGTAAAGCTTGGCGTGCAAGCGGATCAATCCGAGAGGACCCCCTTGGAAGGAGGGCAACCTTCAACATTGGGGCCGATGCGCAAAGCGGACGGTCTCCGCATCCTGTTAGCGGACGATTCCGGAGACAACCGTTTCCTGATCCTGTCCTATCTGAAGGAGTCCAACTGCCGCATCGACATCGCAACGAATGGCCAGGAGGCCGTGGACAAGTTTCGCGCCGGACGTTTTGATGCGGTCTTGATGGATGTGGAGATGCCCGTGATGGACGGTTACACCGCCACGCGTGAGATCCGGCGTTACGAAGGGGAAGCTGGGATTTCCGCCACGCCGGTAGTGGCGCTGACAGCGCACGCATTTGCAGATATGGCCGAGAAGAGCCGGGACGCGGGGTTCACCCTCCACCTGACCAAGCCCATCCGCAAAGCAACGCTGCTCGAGGCCCTGGCGCGTTACTCCGGACTGTCGGAGCCAGCGATGGAACCTGTTGCTGAATCCGCCGTGGAGGAGGCCACAGATAGCCTTCTGGTCCGCGTGGAACAAGGGATGGAAGACGTGGTGCCGGCCTACCTTGAAAAGCGCCGGAAAGACATCCAAACCTATCGGCGGGCGCTGGCGGACCAGGACTTTGAAGCCCTTCGCATGCTCGGTCATAAGATGAAGGGGACAGGCGGCGGATACGGCTTCCCGGTCTTGACGGAAATCGGCGACGCGATCGAGCAGGCGGCGCTACGAAAAGATGCAGGGAGCATTTCCGCCAGTGTGGATCGTCTCGCCTGGTATACCGACAAGGTCAGGTTAAACTATACCCAATGAATCCGAAGAGCCGAAGGAAGGGGACTTGAAATTAAGATTTTGGGGAACTCGCGGTTCCATCGCCACACCAGGGCCGGCCACCAACCGCTTCGGCGGCAATACCTCCTGCGTGGAGATGGTGACGAATGCCGGCCAGCGATTCATTCTCGATTGCGGCACCGGCGCTCGGCTGCTCGGGATGCACATGATGGCGCACGCGCCCAAGCCGATCCACGCCACTATTCTCATCAGCCATTACCACTGGGATCACATCCAGGGGTTCCCTTTCTTCGCTCCAGTGTTTGTTCCGGGCGGTCACATAACAGTGTGCGGCCCGAGCGGCACCCACAACTCGCTGCCCGACACGCTTTCGGGCCAGATGGAATACACCTACTTCCCGGTGAAGCTGGGTGACTTGGGCGCTCGGATAGATTACAAGGAGCTTGCGGAGGGCGAAAACGAGGTCGGCGGCGTGCGGATTGTAGCTCAGTTGCTGAACCATCCCGCCATTACGCTGGGCTACCGAATCGAGGCCGATGGCGTATCGGTAATGTACGTCTGCGACCACGAGCCCTATTGGGAGAGCCTCTGGCGTTCCGACGCCGCGCCGGGAAACCTGAATTCGATTCTTCACGCGGGCGACCGCCGGCACGCCGAGTTTTTGCTGAATGCCGACGTGGTGGTTCACGACGCGCAGTACACAACCGGCGAATATTCAGCCAAGAAGAATTGGGGGCACTCCACTTATAGTTACGTCACGCAGATTGCAGCGGCGGCGAACGTGAAGCGTCTATTTCTCACACATCACGATCCCACCCACGACGACGAGTTTCTCAGCCGAATGGAGGAAGAGTCGCGCGCAATCGCTCAGGCTGCTGGTTCGCCGATGCAAATTTCCTGTGCGTACGAGGGTTATGAAGAGACATTTGAGGGCGACAGGTCCGGCCTGGCGCAGACCGATAACTTAAGCGCAACGGCTGCGTTCAACGGTCGGCCACGGCGTATTCTCATTGTGGATGACGACGAGGACCTGCGAATCCTGGCTCGCAAGACTCTGGCCAGGGGTCCGAACGTGATCCTGGAAGCGAGCGGCGGTGACGAGGCTATGCAGTTGATCAAATCGGAGAAGCCCGACTTGGTTTTGTTGGATCTGCTGATGCCCGCGCCGAACGGGTTCGACGTTCTTCGCTGGATACGGGCCGGCGGGGAAACCCGCGAAGTGCCGGTGGTGGTGCTTACGGCCCAGGGCGACGAAGACAGCGTCCGCACCTGCTTTGAGCTGGGTGCGACGGATTACCTGGTTAAGCCATTCACGTCGCCTCAACTGGATGTCCGCGTGCGCTCCACCCTGGCGCGCTCCAAGCTGTAAAAACCAGCGCCAGAGGCGAATTTCGAGCCCTCTGGCGGCGCCGTCGGAAAGCGAATAAGATTTAGAGTACCTATTATGAACCCAGCCGAGCAGTTTGAAAATGCCGCCCCCAAGGACTCCGAAGCCCGGACGCCGCAGGTGATGCAGAGCGGAGCGGGCAACGTCGACAAGATTCGGGACATCCTCTTCGGCTCCCAAATGCGGGACTATGAGACACGCTTCGCGCGCCTGGAAGAGACGGTAGCGAGAGAAACCAGCGAGATCCGCGAGAGTAGCCGCCGCCGCTTCGATCAACTGGAGCAATACGTGAAGCGGGAATTCGAAGCGCTGGAATCCCGCCTGAAGGCCGAACGGGAGGAGCGCTCCGACGCAAGCCGGCAGAGTTCCAGCGAGCTCAAGGATCTGGGAGAAGCCCTGACCCGGCGCCTGCGCGAACTGGATGACCGCGGCTTGAGCATGGAGCGGGATCTGCGTAGTAGCCTGTTGCAACAGTCTAAGGATTTGGCGGACCAGATGCAGCAGCGGCACGACGAGGTCTCCAGTCTGCTGGAGCGGCGCTTTCAGGAACTCCGTCACGGCAAGACCGATCGCGCCGCCCTGGCGACGCTTTTTACTGAAGTGGCTCTGCGTTTGAACGACCAGTTCCAGATACCAGGCTCGGACTCTTAAGATGCAGGAGCCGCCGGGGGATCGCGCGGCGACTGGCAGCCCAGCCAACGGCGCGGGCGCCGCGGAGTTCGCGGAATTGCGCCGTATGCTCATCGGGACGGAGCTCGATCAGATCGCCGGGTTACAAAAACGCCTCGACGATCCGGACGTCCGGTCCGGTGAAACCGGCCGGGTATTACCAGCGGCCGTCAAAGCCGCCTCTGGGAAGCGCCTGCGCGAAGCGCTCGAGCCGGTCTTCGAAAAGTCCTTTCAAAACTCCGTTCGCAAGCATCCTCGGGAGATTTCTGACGCCATCTATCCCGTGATGGGGCCGGCCATCCGGGCTTCCATCGCCGCAGCCATTCGGGAGTTTGCCGAGTCGTTGAACCAGATTGTTGAAAAAAGCGCGTCCTGGCGAGCGATTCGCTGGCGCATCGAATCCCGGGTCACCGGCCGCCCCTTCACCGACATCCTGCTGACTCGGAGCCTGCTGTATTCGGTGGAACAGGTTTTTCTTATCCACCGGGAAAGCGGCGTCATGCTGCTGCACATGGCCGCGCAATCCGCTGTGGTGAAGGACGCCGACATGGTCTCGGGCATGTTCACCGCGATCCAGGATTTTGTCAGTGACTCCTTCACCGAAGGTGGACAGGAACTGGAGACGATCGATGTCGGCCGTTACAAGCTGTGGATCCAGTACGGATCGAAGGCACTGCTGGTGGGCGCCGTCAGCGGAACCGCACCGGTGGAGTTGAAGGGCGTTTTCCGTTCCGCGCTGGAGGGGATTCACGCAACGTTGTTTGCCGCGCTGGACAATTTCAAACAAGACGATCTCAGCGTCTTTGAGCCGGCCCGGCCCTATTTGGAGAGTTGCCTGCTCGGCCAGAAGGCGCCGGACAATCGGAAAAGATGGGTGGTTTGGCTGGCGTTGGTGGGAATAGTCGTATTAGTCGTGGGGGTGATTTTCGTCCAGGTTCGGAATCGGCGGCGCTGGGATGGCTATGTCGAGGCATTGCGCCAGCAGCCCGGCATCGTCGTGGTGCGTGTGGAGAAGCGCGGCTCGGGTGGGCTGATCGCCGGGCTCAAGGATCCGAAGGCTCCGGAGCCGTCGCGCCTCTTGGCGAGCTTTGGTCTGGACCCGTCCCGGGTCAACTATGACTGGCAGCCATACTTGTCGCTGAATACGCCGTTTGCCGCCGAACGGGAATTCGAGGCGGACCTGGAACACATGCGGACGGAAATTATCCGCTTCGAGCTGGGTAGCCCGAAACTGCCGCTGGCGGAGATTGGCCGCATTGAGCAACTGGCGGCGGCGCTCAACCGCGTGCGCAAGGCCAGACCGGTGGCGCGCGTTACGATTACCGGCCATACCGACGAAGTGGGCAGCGCGGAAGCCAACACCAAGCTTTCGATCGACCGCGCGGCCAGCGTGAGTCAGGCTCTAGCCGCACAAGGCATTCCTGCGGGGTTGTTGAACATCGTCGGCGCCGGGAATTCTCAACCTTTGCGAACGGGCGGCACTGAATGGGACCAGTCCGCGAATCGTAGCGTGTCGATCCGCGTGGATTTGGCGCCATCGCAGGGGCGCTAGAGCGTCGCGGCCGCGAAATCTCTGTAACGAGATTCTGGATCGCGACAACAGGCTGGTCAGGTATTCTAAGGCCATGCCAGCCAAGAGAATTTTGATTGTGGACGACGACCCGGAAGTACACGTGCTTCTTCGGTCCATGCTGAAAGACACGGAGTGGCGCATCGAGAGCACGCTTGGAAGCGTGGAGGCTTTGGCCCGGCTGGAAGCCCAACCCTACGATATTGTTCTGACCGATATTCTGATGCCCGAAATGGACGGGCTCGCTTTGTTGGGCAGTATCCATGCAATCCGTCCAGAGGCAAAGGTGCTCGTCATGACCGCCTTCAACAGGCCCGATCGCGTGGCTGGTTCGCTGCGTGGACATGCCGCCGGCTATCTGGCTAAACCCTTTTCAAAAGACAAACTCATGAATTCGCTGGCCGACGCCTTGGCTTGGAGCCTGGAGCCGGATGATATCGAGGTTCTCTCCGACCGGCCCAATTGGATCTCGGTGAAAGCGCGCTGCACGCTGGAAACGGCAGATCGTCTGATCCAGTTTTTCCGCGAGCTGCCGACAGACCTGGACAGTGAGCAACGCGATCTAGCGTCGACGGCGTTTCGGGAACTGCTCATCAATGCGGTGGAGCACGGAGGGCGCCTGGATCCCGAACAGAAAGTGGAGCTTCACTTCATTCGCACCGGGCGCAGCATTGTGTACTATGTCCGCGATCCCGGCGAGGGCTTTTCGCTCGACAAGCTGCAGCATGCGGCGATTTTCCACCCGGACACGCCCCTCGCGCATGTCCAGGTGCGGCAAAAAATGGGAATCCGCCCGGGAGGCTTCGGCCTGCTCCTGCTCAGCAACTTCGCCGATGAGCTGCTGTATAGCGCTAAGGGGAACGAAGCAATTCTCATCAAGTATTTGTGAACGCCGGCCGCTGCATCAACCGGCCCACTAGGAGCTTTCCTCGGGGCAACTTCTCCGAGCTACCACGTGACTGCAAGAACGCTTAACGGAACCTCAGAGGGTGGTGACCATCCGGACACCATACTTGGATGCGGCTTGTCGCACCGATCCTGGAGTTGTGGGCAGAGAAATGCGCATTTCGTACCGCCGCACTTAGAAATCTACGAACAAGGAGCAAGATCATTTTCGTCTAAAAATGTCTTTAGGTGTGCCTGGCAAGGAGTTGGCTGCAGCACTCCGGTCGTGTCCTGAGCTCGATGCATGGCTGCGAAAGGCCCCGCTCCCAAGTTAGGGTAGCGGCAGCCCGGGTTGCAAGAACCTCATAAGGGCACGATGGCGACCGCGCATTAGACAAACCATCATCCAGTTGATTGCCATGCCCCACCTCGTATAGGTTTGAGCGTGGAGCTGTATTCCTGGATATTCATCTGATCGACGGCACGTACGAGTTATTCCGACACTACTACGCGCTGCCCTTTGCGCGAGACCAGAATGGTCGCGAAGTGGGAGCGGTCCGAGGCGTCCTGGCATCCGTGTTGGGCATGATCCGGGGTGGTGCCACAAATATCGCCGTTGCGACCGACCGCGTCATTGAATCGTTCCGTAATGAACTGTGGCCGGGATACAAGACCGGCCAAGGCATCGAACCAGAGTTGCTCGCGCAGTTTCCATTGCTTGAAGAGACGCTCTCTGTCGCCGGCATCGTCGTGTGGCCCATGGTGGAGTTCGAGGCCGACGACGCGCTTCCTGCCGGAGCAGCCGCCGCGGCTCGGGACGCAAGGGTCGATCGGGTGATTATCTGCACGCCGGACAAGGACCTCGCCCAGTGTGTGAGCGGCACGCGCATTGTCCAACTGAATCGCCGAACGCGCGTCACGTTCGATGAGACTGGCGTCGTTCAAAAGTTTGGCGTTCCACCGGCATCGATCCCCGACTACCTCGCTCTGGTCGGCGACGCAGCCGACGGCTATCCCGGCCTCTACGGTGGGGACCCAAGTCGGCGGCCGCTGTTCTTGCTAAGTTTGGCCACCTTGAATCCATCCCCGCCGACTGGCGCGAGTGGCATGTGAACGCCACGAATGCCAGCGCCCTCGCGCATACGTTTTCCGAGCAGCGCGAGCAGGCGCTGCTCTTCCGTACGCTCGCCACTCTGCGCACAGACATCGCACTTTTCGACGACGTGGACCAACTGCGATGGAACGGTCCCATGCCCGGCTTCGAAGATATCGCTGCGCGATTCGACGCAGCAGAAACCGTTGCTAAGCGGTCGCGAACCCGCTGATGTCAACGTAATTGGATCGCGCTCGAGCTGTCCCATTCGTGGTCTTGCCACAGCTCAGTGAGTTTCCGGTGAGCATGCATGACTCCAGTTTCCGTTAGCTGATAGGGTGTGCCAAGGGCGGGAGGCTCGGCAGCATGGCACAGGAAACGGCGCTTTATCGGGACGATGTAGAGCAGGTGCGACGGCGATGGGCCGAATGGAGAAGCACGCACGCGGTACGATCGCGACTGCCGGAAGAGCTGTGGGCGGCAGCGGTAGAGTTGGTCCAGCGCGATGGGATCGATGCCACGGCGCGGGCATTGGATGTAGATAAACCGAGCTTGCGGAAATGGTCTGGGCGTCTCAATCCAACCCCATTGCAACCAGCCCGGCGAAAGTCCCAGGCGAAGCAAAGAGCGAATGCGTTGCCGGCCTTCGTGGAGTTGCTCGCATCCGGCTCCGGCACGGCGACGAGTTGCCTGGTGGAAGTGGAATCGCCGCGAGGGGCGAAGCTGCGGCTGGAGTTGAAAGGCATTCAGGCCAGCGAATTGGCGGAGCTGATTCGCGCCTTTGCGGCCGCCTAGGCATGCTGCAGATTACGCCGCAGATGCGGATTCTGGTGGCGGTGGAAGCTGTCGACTTCCGCAAGGGCATCGACTCGCTGGCCGAGTTGTGCCGCGCCAAACTGAATGCCGATCCGTTCTCGGGTTGCCTGTTTGTGTTCCGCAGCCGCCGGGCGACCTCGATCAAGGTATTGGTCTATGACGGGCAGGGATTCTGGCTGGCGACCAAGCGTCTGTCGAAAGGACGCTTTTGCTGGTGGCCACAGGTGGCAGAACAAGGAGTCCAGGAACCTACCAAGGCGCTGCGCGTGCATCAAGCGCAGGTGCTGTTCGCGGCGGGCAACCCCGACGTGGATGCCGCTCCGGTGTGGCGTAAAGTGTAAGCCGGTCATTTTCTACTTGCGTTCTGAAACGCTTTCTGGCACACTACCGATGAGATGGCCACCCATCGCTACCGGAGCCGGGACATCAGCAGCGAAGAGATCCTCTTCATCCGGAAACTGATTCAAGATCATCCCGAGCTAAGCCGCTGGAAACTGTCGCGGCAACTCTGCGAAGCCTGGCAGTGGAAGCAAGCCAACGGCGCGTTGCGCGACATGGTGTGCCGGGGACTATTATTGATGCTTGATCGCACCGGAGAGATCCAGTTGCCGCCGGTGCGGCGCACCGTGCGGAATCGATTAGCAGAGCGGCAACGCCCCGAGCCTGTGATCCCCGACAAGCGTGCGGTTTGCGGACCTCTGGGCAGGATCACCCCACTGGAGTTTGTGCAAGTGCGCCGCTCGCCGGAAGAGCCGTTGTTCAACAGCCTGATGGAGCAGTATCACTACCTCGGCTATGAACAGCCGGTGGGCGAACACTTGAAGTATCTGGTGAAAGCACGCGGGCAGGCCATCGCGTGCCTGGCCTGGCAAAGCTCACCGCGGCATCTCAAGCTGCGCGATCGTTTCTTGGGCTGGAGCGACCAAGCACGCGAGCGCAACGTGCACTTGCTGGCATACAACACGCGCTTTCTGATTCTGCCGTGGGTGAGAGTGAACCATCTGGCTTCGCACCTTCTGGGCCGCATGGCAAAGCTTGTTCCGAACGACTGGCAACGGCTCTACGCGCATCCTATTTATTGGTTGGAAACCTTCGTGGACACCTCGCGTTTTCGTGGGACGTGTTATCGCGCGGCCAACTGGCAGATAATCGGCACGACGGCGGGGCGCGGACATCGCGCGCCGACCGTCGAGCAGACACGGCCGGCGAAACAGATGCTAGGATTGCCCCTTCATCGCAAGTTCCGGGAGATTCTTCAAGGATGAAACGGGCGCGGGTGGATGTAAATCTGGAAGAGCTGGACCAGATCATCGAGCGCGGCACGCAGGTGCCGCTGAGCGAGTTGGAAAGCGAAAAGCTCAAGAGCGCGCTGCATGCGCTGGCCGGGATGCTTGCCAAGCCACGCACGACAGAAAAGACCAAGACCGTTTTGCAACAGCCAGAAACGTCGACGCCAGAAAATGATTCGGAGCCGCCATCTGACAAAACGCCAGGCCACGGGCGCAACGGAGCTTCGTCCTACACTGGCGCGCAGAAAGTTGCCGTGCCGCACCGGAGCTACACGCCGGCGACGCCTGTCCGGGCTGTGAAAAAGGCAAAGTTTACGCACAGAAAGAACCTCGGACTCTGGTGAGAATCGTGGGACAAGCGCCGCTGGCCGCAACCGTGTATGAACTCGACCGGCTGCGCTGCAACCTGTGCGGCGAAGTGTTCACGGCCGAAGAGCCGGAAGGCGTGGGACCTGAAAAGTACGACGAGACCACGGCGGCCATGATCGCACTGCTGAAGTACGGCAGCGGAATGCCGTTTTATCGTTTGGAAAAACTGGAACATTTACTGGGGATCCCGTTGCCGGCTTCCACGCAGTGGGAGATCGTGGAAGAAGCGGCGGAGCTGATCAAAGCCGCGCGTGACGAACTCATCCGGCAAGCGGCGCAAGGCGAAGTGCTGCACAACGACGACACCAGCATGCGCGTGCTGCGTCTGGCGCGCGAGCCGTCCGATGATCGCACCGGTGTGTTTACGTCCGGCATCGTGTCCACCCAGCAAGGGCAAAAGATCGCGCTGTACTTTACCGGGCGTCAGCATGCTGGGGAAAATCTGCGCGATGTGTTGCGGCATCGCGCGAGCGAGCTTGGCGCGCCCATTCAGATGTGTGATGCGTTGTCGCGCAACACGCCGAAACTAAGCGATGGCGCCGAGATCCTGCTGGCCAACTGCCTGGCGCATGGGCGTCGCCAGTTCGTCGAAGTGGCCGCGAACTTTCCGGAACAGTGCCGCTATGTTCTGGAGACGCTGGGCGACGTATATAGATATGATGCGGAGGCGCGCGCGGGAAAGCTTTCGCCAGCGGAGCGTCTACGGTTTCATCAGCAGCATAGTGGACCGGTGATGCAGCAACTGCACCAGTGGCTGACAGCGCAGTTTGCACTGAAGCAAGTGGAACCAAACTCAGGCCTGGGCAAAGCCATCACGTATCTGCTGCGCCACTGGAAAGGGCTGACGGCGTTTCTGCGCGAAGCCGGCGCGCCTCTCGATAACAACGTTTGCGAACGTGCGCTGAAACGTGCGGTGCTGCATCGCAAGAATGCGCTGTTCTATCGCACGCTGCACGGCGCCGAAGCCGGAGACTTGTTCATGAGTCTGATCCACACCTGTGAACTGGCCGACGCCAATCCATTCCACTACCTTGCTGAGTTGCAGAAACATCCCGCGGAACTGACATCCAACCCATCGGCTTGGATGCCGTGGAATTACGCTGCCACACTGGCGGGGGTTGGTTTATCATAAATCCTGGATGGCCGGAAAGGATAGTATACGGCCATGCGGGAGAGACACTCGGAAATGGCCGCCAAACAGGCCTCTGAGAAGGCACCCTCGCCCAGGGTTTTTGGCCAGCGACGGAAACATTCGAAAATGTTTCGCGTTGGCCTCTACGCCCGCGTTTCCACTTTCGACCAACACACCATCCCCTTGCAGATCCGCGCCCTGCGCGAGTACGCCGCCCGGCGGGGCTGGACCATTGCTCTGCAAGTGAAGGAGGTCGGTTCCGGCGCTACGCAACGACAACTGCGGGAAAAGTTGCTGGACGCTGCTCGCCGCCGCGAGATCGATGTCGTGCTGGTGTGGCGATTGGATCGGTGGGGGCGGTCGGTGGCGGATCTGCTCGCTACACTCCAGGAACTGGAGCATCTCGGAGTGGGTTTCGTCTCGCTGACGGAAGCGCTGGATCTGACGACGCCTTCCGGGCGAGCCATGGCCGCATTACTGGCGGTCTTCGCCGAGTTCGAACGTGAGATTCTGCGCGAGCGGGTGCGCGCCGGATTAGCTCACGCACGGCAGAGCGGTCGGCGGTTGGGCCGACCGATGACGGCAGGACTGCATGCCTCCGAGATCCGGAAACTGCACCGCGCCGGTGTCCCCAAAGCCGAAATCGCCCGGCGGTTGAACATCGGACGGACATCTGTGCGCCGCATTCTGGCCTGACCTATAGCCGGCAGAAATACCTCTGTCCTGAGCGGTGCACACTGGTTTGAGGGGCTTCTGCCTTGCCAACACCCGATCCGAAGCTCGATCAACTGCTGCGAACCGCCATCGAGCAAACCAGACTGCTTCGGCTCCGTTACCGCAACAGAGAACGAATCGTGGAACCGCACGACTACGGAGAGCACAACGGCGTCATCAAGCTGTTGACCTGGCAGATCGCCGGTTCCAGCGCCAGCTCGCTCCCCAACTGGCGATGGATGGAGACAGCCCTCATCTCCGACGCTCAGCTACTCGATCAGACCTTCCCAGGAGGACGTCCGTCGCCATCCGGCAAGCATCACAAATGGGACAAGCTGTTCCTCAGAGTCAAGCCCGCCAGTAAGAACCCGAAATAACCCGCCTTGGGCCCAGTTTCCGCCTCCACTACGCAGCGTTGCCGAAAACTCACACAGCTCAAGGTCAGCGTAAAACTCGCTTCCTCTCCAGTTCAACAGGGACGCCAAGGGCAGCGGCCTTCCGCGGATCGCCAGCAGATTTGACTATCAGCGCCGGCAGAGGTTCGTGGCTTCGGCAAATGCAATTTCGAGAACGGAACAACGAGACGTCTTCGGCATACGTTTCGATCGTGACGCGGAGAGCACTAAATTGATAGAATCGCTTGCCAGGAGCGGCCCGCGACCCGGTTGTCGGAGATGGGACCGAACTATGAAACTTTTGATCAAGACCTGTCTCGCGGTATCGACGGCTTCGCTAGCGGCGATCTTCTTGGTGTACATGATTACACAACGTCCGACCCCGGCCTCTGCCGCCACGTCGGAGGCCGTTGTCCGTATCGCTGGAAAGCCGGACTTCAACGGTATCTGGGAGGCGAATAACACCGCCAACTGGGATCTGCTGACCCATCAGGCGCGTCCGATGGTAGCCCAACCCGGCTTGCTCCCTAACACCGTGGTTCTCGCGGCCCCGGTGCTCGCGCTGGGCTCGCTCGGCTGGGTTCCGGGAGGTCTCGGGGTCGTCGAGGGCGACGAGATTCCATACCAGCCTTGGGCGGCAGCCAGAAAGAAAGAGAATGAAGAGCACTGGATCGATCGCGATCCGGAACTGAAGTGCTTCCAGCCAGGGATCCCGCGCGGCATGTACCTGCCGCATCCCTTCCAGATTATTCAGGGCAACACCAAGATCCAGATGATCTTCGAATTTGCAAACGCCCAGCGTACCATCCATCTGACAAAAATGGAGCCGTATCCAAACGTATTGTGGATGGGATACTCGGTGGGCCATTGGGAGGGCGAGACGCTGGTGGTGGATGTTTCGGATTTCACGGACGCGACGTGGTTCGACCGGTCTGGAGATTTCCACAGCGATGCTTTACATGTCACCGAACGCTACACGCTCGCCGGAAAAGACGTCATCCACTATGAAGCCACCATTCAGGACCCTCAGGTCTTCACGCGGCCGTGGAAAATCAGCATGCCGCTCTATCGCCGGCTGGAGCCGAATGCGCAGCTCATGGATTTCAAGTGTGTGGAGATGGTGGAAGAAACCATGTATGGCCACCTTCGCAAGCACCAGCTTGTCAAGCACTGGGAGGGCAAAACGATGAACGTGGACATTACGCGCAAGATTCCGCCCGGTGAAGAGGTTTTAGAACGCTATATCTCCGGCAATCCGCCGGCAAAGAAGTAATTGGGAATTGGAAGTCAAGAATCAGGAGACTAGTTTTTATGAGAACCAATTTTGCCGTTGCAGCAATTGTGACAGCTAGCATCACGTTGTTGTTCTCCACACCTCGGCTGAGCGCCCACCACGCGTTTGCGGCGGAATTCGACGACAAGAAGCCGGTGCATTTCGAGGGTGCCACAGTAACGAAGGTCGAATTCGTGAATCCCCACTGCTGGATTCACGTGGATGTGAAGATGCCGGACGGGACGGTGGAGAACTGGGGCATTGAAGCAGGGAGCCCGAACATCCTGATGCGCAGAGGCATCACCCGGTTTACGCTCAAGGTCGGGGACAAGATCAACATTTCCGGCTATCAGGCGAAAGACGGGCTTCATCGCGCCAACGGCCGGGATATGACCTTGCCGAACGGCCAGAAGTTGTTCCTGGGATCTTCGGGTACCGGGGCACCGTACGAAGTGCAGCGTCCCGGCGTGGATACGCAAGACAAGAAGGAGCAATGAGCGATCGATCTGCAATCGCCGCTGCCGCGCTGGCGTGTGTCGCCGTGCTCGCCGTGGCGGCGGTTTCCGTGCGCGGCCAGACCCCGGCATCGCCCGCCAAATCCACGGGGGTGAAGGCGGCCGGAACGGCGAAGGCCGGCAATCCACCCCGCACACCCTGGGGCGACCCAGACCTGCAGGGCACCTGGTTCGTATTGTACGAGGTGCCTCTGGAACGCTCGGCGGCGAACGCAGGCAAGGAATTCCTGACGGATGCCGAAATCCAAGCAGCCGACGAGAAGAAGGGACTCAATCCCGGAAGAAACGCTCGCTCTTCCAATCCCGAGCAGGACGTCAGCGGCGCCTACAACGCTGTATTTAACTCGGTTCTCAGAACCGGCAAGCGCACCTCGATGATCATCGATCCGCCGGACGGGAAAATTCCGCCCATCGTGCCTGGGTCTCCCGCGGCCAAATTTGGCCAAGGATTCCGGCTCGGTCTGGGAACAGATCCGGGGGTGAACGACAACCCCGAGACCATTCCGCAATCGCCGCGCTGCCTCGGCGTGCCGATGCCGTTCCTCCCCTTAAACACTTTGTTCGCTCAGGGCACGGTGATGCAAATCGTGCAATCTCCCAAGTCAATGGGGATCTATATGGAGGACGATCACGCCGGAGGCGGGAACCGAGTGATCTTCATGGACGGCCGGCCACATGCTCCAGCAAGAGCGAAGTTCTTTCTAGGAGACTCGCGAGGCCACTGGGAAGGAAACACACTGGTGGTGGAAACCACGAATTTCTCGCAGGGCTTTCGTGGCTCAAACCCCGATACATATAAAATGATTGAGCGCATCACGCGTGTTGATTCTCGTACATTGCGGCGCGATATCACCTTCATTGACCCCAAGACGTGGACCAAGCCTTGGACTGTGACTATCGAGATGGGAAGGGCTCCAGATGGGCGTCACATGATCTTCGATTCGGCGTGTCACGAAGGAAACGAGGGAATCGTCGGCATCCTTTACGGGAATCTCAAGCAAGGTCAGGAGAAGAAGTAAAGTTCAGTATCGGATCACGGGCTTGCTCTTACTCGGAATCCTGCTCGCGTTTGGCAGTGGTGTTGCGGCACTAATCTACGAGGTCGTCTGGTTTCAAGTTCTGGAACTGGTCATCGGCTCAACCGCCGTTTCGCTTGGCATCCTGCTAGCCACCTTCATGGGCGGGATGTGCCTCGGCAGTTGGCTGTTCCCACGGGTCTTCTCAGACCGGCGCCATCCATTGCGCTGGTACGCGCTCATGGAGCTCGGAATCGGAATTTTCGGGCTTGTAGTGTTGCGTCTGATTCCGCTCGCGGGCAGCGTATACACGGCTTGGAGCGTATATGGTGTGAAGGGATTTTTGCTCCGTGGGCTGGTTGCGGCGGCGTGCCTCCTGCCCCCGACTCTTCTGATGGGCGCAACGCTGCCTGCGTTGTCGCGTGTAGCGCACACGGCGGAGAACGGGATCCCGTGGCTCGGTTTCTTTTACGGAACCAACATCGCAGGTGCAGTATTGGGATGCCTGCTCGCTGGTTTCTTTTTATTGCGGGTGTACGACGTAACCGTGTCGACCTACGCCGCCGTCGGAGTCAATCTAGCGATGGCAGGGGTCGCAGTTGCCTTCGCTGGAACAACTCCGCGTTCATTCCCGGTCGAAAGATTCGCTACCGCGCCTGCGCCTGGATCCGGAATCGTGTACTTCGGCATCGCCCTGTCAGGCCTCTGCGCCTTAGGGGCCGAAGCGATCTGGACGCGATTGCTGGGCCTGCTATTCGGCGCCTCGGTTTATGCGTTCTCTATTATTCTGGCGGTGTTTCTCGCTGGCCTGGGCATTGGCAGCGGCATCGGAGCTTTGCTCTGCCGAACCGCTTTGCGCCCCCGAGCCGCCTTGGGCTGGTGTCAAATTCTGGCAGTGCCGGCGATGGCCTGGACAGCCTACAATCTGGCCGCGTCGCTCCCCTACTGGCCCATCGTCCCGTCGCTCTCCTCGGACGTCTGGTTTCACTTTCAACTGGACCTTGCTCGCGCGAGTTGGGCTTTGTTACCTCCGACGGTCCTCTGGGGCGCCAGCTTCCCGTTTGCGCTTCGGGCCGTGGCCGGTGAAAAACAAGATGCCGCCCATCTGATGGCGCGGGTTTATGCCGCCAATACGTTTGGGGCGATTGCCGGGGCGCTCGCCGCTAGCCTGATACTTATCGCCTGGATCGGATCGCAGCATGCCGAGCAGGTACTCATGACGTTGTCCCTGATCGCGGGTCTCTTGCTTTCGATCAACTCGTTCACCCGTTTGGCCCGCTCAAGTGTAGTCGCGGTTGCGGCGCTGCTCGGGGCTTACTCCATCCTCAGCGTCCCACGTGTTGCGGATGTGCTGATTGCGTACGGCCGCTACGCCGCTAGTTGGGTCGGCAAAGGAGACATTGTTTATGCCGCCGAAGGCATGAACTCGTCGGTAGCGGTTTCGCGCTTTCCGAACGGAGCAGAGACATTCCACGTTGCCGGCAAAATCCAGGCTTCGAATGTAGTCCGCGACATGCGTTTGCAGCGCATGCTGGGACACCTAACGACGCTCACCAACGCCCATCCGCGCTCGGTCCTGGTCATCGGCTGTGGTGCCGGGGTTACGGCGGGCGCGGCGTCGATTGATCCTCGGGTAGAACGAGAGACAGTGATTGAAATCGAGCCGCTGGTGTTGGAAGCCGCTTCGAAGTATTTCGGCGAGCCGAACTTCCACGTTCTCAGCAATCCCAAGGTCCAAGTGCGCATCGACGACGGCAGGCATTATCTGATCACCACAAAGGAACGGTTCGACGGAATCACCATCGATCCCCTGGATCCGTGGGTCAAAGGTGCGGCGAGTTTCTACACCCGTGAGTTCCTCAAAGCCTTGGAGCGGCATCTCAACCCCGGCGGCACAGTGACGCTGTACGTCCAGTTGTTCGAGACCGATTTAGAAGCCGTCAAGAGCGCTGTCGCTACGTTCTTCGAAGTGTTTCCCAACGGCACCATCTGGGGCAACCCCTACGAGGGACGGGGACACGATATGATCCTGCTGGGTCAAGTGGAACCGTTGAGGATCGATCTCGACGAGATGGAGCAGCGGATCGGCTATCGGGGCGTCGACAGCCCGGTGGCAATGTCGCTTGCTGAAATCGGCATGAACTCACCCGTGGATTTGTTTGCGACGTATGCCGGCCGGAGATCCGATCTAAAAGAGTGGCTGCGCGGCGCTTCGATCAACCATGACGGGAACCTGCGGATGCAGTATCTGGCCGGCCTTGGGCTGGATCGCGATGATGCCGCCAGCATCTATGCCGGCTTGCTCGCCTATCGGCGGTTCCCCGAGGATCTCTTCTTCAGCGTAGAAGGAAGGGTGGACTCGTTACGCGAGGCTATTCGCCGCCTCCGCTAATAGCACACGCGCTCTTCCAGCCCTCGCGGCACGCGAGTGCGTACAAAGCAGTCGGTCGGCGATCGCGAATTTCGCCTTTCGAGCCTCTCAAAATGATAGGAAAGTCCCGGAGCATCGGCGGGGCATAGGCGAAAGCGCCAGATCCTCGTGTGAGCGAGATCAAGTTTTGACAAGCCATCTGAAATCCTACCTGGCAGCCGCGTGTAAAGGGCGCCGCGGCTTCCGCCGGATCGAGACGCCGCAGGTCCTCGCCCGATCGCGCCAGAGCGATATCCAAAAGCCCCGCGTCATTGCATGCCCACCCCGAACCTTGATTGCAGAAGCCCGACTCTACATCGGCGAGATAGGGACAGGCGTACGCACGGCCTTGCTGACAAGCATTCCGCCAGAAGGGCAGCCATTGTCCGGGGTGGTTGTCGCCCACGCCTTGCGCGGCGCTCATTCCAACGAAAATGACGCCCCAAATAGACATATACGCCAGATTGCGCCCGGGTCCCGCCAGCCGTCTGCCCAAGACTGCCGGATCGAACGCACGCAGCCACGGCGAACGTGCCAGCCGGTCGATCCCTTGGATCGATAGGTTCAACAGCGGCACCTGCAAGAGCTTGTCATAGAACGTGGGCATGCCCCAGCTACCGAGCAACCAGTAGAGCAGCACAGTACTCAAGCCGTAGACCGCGCCAAAAATGATTCGTCCCAGCTCCGTTCGTGGCGACGTGGAGGGGTCATTAAACAGCAGATGCATTCCCAGGAAAACGGCAATCGGGATGTACGAGTCGTAGAAGAAATAGATGCCAGTTACGGCGTGATAGACGAGCCCGAACAGATACGTCGTCACGACGGCGGACATCGTCATCGAAGTCACGCCGAAGAAAAATTGGCCTGGCAATCCGATCAGAAACAGAAACAGGTACATGTGCGGAGGATAGAACTGGGTCGTGGAGATCTGCTGGCCCCACGTGATATCGCTGGCGCCCTTGGCAAGCAGAAGCAGCGAGAACAGAGCCAGTGGAAAAGAAGAAGGGTTGAAAATGTGTACCTTGCGGCCGTCCTTGTTCCAGCGGATCAGATCCTTGGCGGCCAGGCCCAGCGCCACCATCAGGAATTGGAGATAGAACCAGTCAGGCTTGAACCAGAGGAAAAGATTAATACTGAACACAATGGGAAACTGAGCGAATCCGAGCGTGTAGGTATCTCGGCGCGACCAGCCGAGCAAGAGGTCGAACGCGTAGGCGAAAAGGAGCTGGGCAAGAATGAGATGGGCTGAAGCGTAGACCTGCGGCCAATACCAACCCCAATACAGCAGCACGGATGCCTGGGCGCAGGCCTGGACAGCGTGCTGCTTTTTGATCAGCAACTCTATGGTGAGCGCTTGTCCGGTGCGCCGCGTCCAGAAAAGGAGGAAAGCGTTCCATGTGAGGAGAACCGCCGATGCCATTAGAAATGCGGTCAGAACTCGTGAGTTCTCGCGGACGGGCGGAAGAATCGCGAGTCCAGCGAGGCCGGCCGTAAACGCGAGCGGAAGAAGTAGGACCTTCCAAGCGGCCACACGCGACGCCGGAGGTTCGGCTGTGACGACTAAGCCCTGGCGCTTTTGCTGCTCCACAATTGTTGGCTCGCCAAGCGAGCTCCTTCCGCGAGGACTTTGAGCTTGGCCCAGGCAATCTGCGGATGAACGCGGAAGCCCATGCCGCAATCGGTCCCAGCTATGACATTCTCGCGGCCCACCAGATTGGCGTAACGAAGGATGCGATCGGCAACCAGCTCGGGATGCTCGACTACATTAGTGTGGTGCGTGACCACCCCCGGAATCAGGATCTTGCCTTCTGGCAGCTTCACATCCCGCCAAACCTTCCATTCGTGCTCGTGCCGGGGATTGGCCGCTTCGAGAGAATAGGCGCCGGCGGTGATCTGGAGCATCAGATCGACCACGTGCCGAAGCGGCAAATCGTGGGTATGCGGGCCGTGCCAGCTACCCCAGCAAATGTGATAGCGAACCCGGTCCTCCGGAAGACCGCGCAATGCATGGTTTAAAGCTTCCACGCGCACCGCGGCAAACTTACGGTAGTCTTCGATACTTGGGTTCGGGACAATCATGTCGTACGTATCAGGCAAAGCCGGATCGTCGATTTGAAGAATGAACCCGGCATCGACAATAGCCTTGTACTCGTGCTTCATCGCGTCGGCGAGCGCGAAAATGTAGTCTTCGTCGGTCGCGTAGTGTTCGTTCAGGAAGAAGTGCTCCAGCCAGCCCGGCGCCAGGACACACATGAATGTTTCCTCGGGCTTGACACCTGATTCGGCCAACGCGCTGCGAAACAATTCCAGATCCTTGCGCACTTCCTCCTGGCCGATATATTGAATCGGGCCGGAGCAAATCGTGCGCTCCGCCCCGGATGCCATGAACGGAAGCTCCTTATAAAACTCGTCGAATTCCAGGCGTTCGCCGGTCTGCAATGTCATGAACGCTGGTTCACCGGGTTTCAATTTCCGGTTAGTCAGTCCACTTAGACGGAGCCCATAATAACTCACCGTGCCGAATCCAACCTTGCCGAGTTCGCCATCGCTAATGATGTCAATGCCCGCTTCCGCCTGCTTTCGAAGCACGTCGACAATGCCGTTGCGGATGGTCGGCCGGGCAGCTTCGAGATCCACCTTTTGGCCCGACATCATGGCCATCATCGTTTGGCGATACTCGGGCGGACCATCCAAACGGCCGGCATGAGTAGTGAGAATGCGAGCTGTGCTGTGTTTCATAGTCTTAAGAGCCGTTGTTTGGCAGTTTTGCGACAGCAAGTATATCACTTGCGTCATTGTATGATTCACGTTCAAGTTCGACGTTCAAGTTCGACCGGCCTCCACACGTGCTCAAGACGAGACTGGCTTCACGCTTGGTGGCTCCGGACGACGGACCACCGGACGGAGGTACCTACCCAGACCTGCTTGGAGACATTGTCTCAGGTGCGCACGGTCTTTCAATGGTTTTGCACTCTCAGGTCATTTCACGCCGTGACAACGTGATTGGAATCTGAGTTCACGCACCGATTCTCAATGGAAGGGTGCGTGATACAGGACCTATCGGCGCCTTGTTCTGAGACCGCGTTCACCGGGACGCGGCCCGGGTCTGGAAGAAGTCCGGCGTCGGCTGGCGAAGATAGATGGATCAATGGCTGCTGAAATTGTTGCCGACCGAGGGAACGTTGATCTTTGGCCAGCCACTTCTTCGATTTCAGCGCCCTGGTTAAGTTGTATCATCTGGAGGCTGGGACACCGGTCGTCGATCATCCGTCAATGCTGCCGACAACCTGGTTGTAGTTTCCCGCCTAACCTTTGCTGAACTAACATCTGCTTTTGCGATCAAAGTAGGAACGCAATCCATTAACCGGGAAGATGCAGAGCAATTCCTGCGCCATTTCGAAGAGACGTCGCGATGGGACGGCTGGAGGTTTTCTCCATCGGGAATCCGATCCTCGGAGAAATCACGTGAGCGACGCGCTTTCCTACATGGTCGCCAGCCTGAGTTGCAAAAGGCGGGATGTGGGAGGGGAAGTCCCCGCCGGGGAGTTAGGAATTATCACCTCGGTTTCATCGGCGGTCACCAGGTGAACCGTCCGGATCTTTCGAGACGCGAACGCGCGAGCTCGAGTAGATCTATGCGAGTTCCTCAACGCGATGTCACCCGTACATCCATTGCCTCGCTCCACACAATTCGTTGAACTCGCGAGTTTCGGGCCGGTACTCCCGAATCATGCGATCGAACATCTGTTTCGTCATCGTTGAAGCTGATCGATACGCCCGTTGCAGGCGGATCTGATGTCGCGCACCTGAAGGCGATCCATCGGCATATTTTCCAAGATGTGTACGAATGGGCGGGAGAGTTTCGGACCCGTGAACATCTCCAAGGGAGGCCATCTCTTCGGGTTGGCTACTTTCTTCGAACCGTCGCTGCAGCAGATCCTGCAAAATTCGCCGCCGAGAAGCGTCTTGTTGGACTTGACACTGAGAAGTTTGTCAACCGCGCGGCCATGGCCCGGAAAGCTTCCATACTTTCTGAAGCTTGCGGCGCCAGCCTTCGGTAATAACGTCGAGATTCGTGGTGGTGTGTGAGCCGAAGATGTAATCGCCGTGGATCTTCGCTCGCGCTCGAATGCGATCCTGCAACCATCGCGGGACCCAGGTATCAACTTGCGCCCCGATCTTGGTTGTGCGCACGCGGATTTCACCGTTGGGTTTCATGCGGTCGATGTTGAATAGGGCAACATCTGAGATGCGCAAGCCAGTGTCAATCGATATCGAGATGAAGTCGGCTACATCGTCGCCGTTCCATCGATGGCGTGAAGTGTTGCCATAGAGCGGGCAGGCGTCGTACATCCGCTTCAGTTCCTCATTGGTGAAGGGGAGCCTTTGGCGCTGCTGTTCCATCTCCCTGCCCTTCGGATTCTTGACGGCACGGGCGGGTTGCGCGTTATTTACTCGTTACCGACGCAGTACTCGAAGAACGGTTTGAGCATCGCCATGCGCCCTGCGGCGGTTCGCGGGTTGATGGCCCATGATGTCCGGAACTCGCGCACGTCGGTAGGTTCCCATGGATCGATCATGACGTAGCCGCGTGCCGTGGAGAACTCCTCGAACTTGGTAAGCAGAAGCCGATATTTTTGTGCGTGCCGAATGAGATGCTTTCCTGAAGTTTCGGCGAGAAAGGTTTTGACGGCCCGCTCAATGGTGATGCGTTGCGATCGGGTTGGTTCTGGCAATCGCACGGGGAGTGACTTCGCCGTCCCTGGATTTGGCCTTCACCCACTCATCGGCGATGGCCCTGGCGCGCTGCCAGTCCGAAGCACCGGTCTGCTTGCGGCGGAACTTCCCTGCGAGCGTTCCCGATACGTAGATGAGACACCCGCAGTGCTTCCAGCCCTTCTTGCGCTCCTCAATTGCCCGGTATTGCCCGCTAAAGATCTCGCTTATCTGTAGGTTATTGAAAAAACAGTGGCGGAGAGGGGGGGATTCGAACCCCCGGTAGACTTTAAAGGCCTACGACGGTTTAGCAAACCGCTGCTTTCGACCACTCAGCCACCTCTCCGTTTTTAACTCACCTGATTTCAGCGGGTTCTGGTCGATGTCACTACATTATACTGCGATCTTAGCCTTCCTTGGGACGATTGCCACTGTTTTGTCACTACTCTTCAACCGCTGCACCGCCCGACGCTTCGCCTCGTCGTTGGAGTGAGCGTATCGCATCGTGGTGCTGATGTTGGAATGCCCGAGTAGCTCCTTGACGGTTACGATGTCCACTCCCTCCCGAGTGAGCCGCGAAGCAAAAGTATGCCGGAACATATGCCAGGTGACCTTCCCCAGTCCTGCCCGTTTCACAGCCGCCGCGATAGCTCCCTTCACATCCTTGAACTTGTCGCCGGTCATCGGATTGTAGAACACGTAGGGACCATGCTGATTTCCGCGCCGTGCGTCAAGGATTCCGAAAGCTGTGTCGTTGAGCGGCAGGCTTATCGGCCGCCGGTTCTTCTTCACGATCTTCTTCAAACGTCTATGCTCGATGTCCACCTCCGTCCATTCCAGGTTGAAAATATCACTCGTTCTAAGACCGGTATTGATCGCAAACAAAATCATGTCGCGAAGATACGGCGGCGAGGCCAGAAGAAGCCTTTGCTCCTCAGACTCACTTACCGTCTCGACACGGAGATTGTCCTCCGGCAGGAATTTTACCAGCCGCACGGGGTTCGTGCCCTGATGCTGTCCCCACCGCTCCGCCATATTGAACATGTGCTTGAGTAGGGCCATTTCCCGGTTCGACGTCGCCGGGGACACTTCCCTGACCCGCCCGCGCTGATACTCCTCGACCCGCAGCGGCGTGATATCCCGCAACTTTGCCGCGCCAAAGAACGCCTGAAGGTTGCTTAGCATCTGCACGTCGCGCTTCCATGATCGTTTGTGCAACTTGGCGTATTCGATATAGCGTTCGCCAAGTTCCGGCAACGTCGTGTTGACCGGCTTGACGAAAACGCCCCGCTGCACTTCGGAGATGCGCAAGGCCAGGAACTTCTCAGCCTCACGCTTGCTCGCCGTACCGGTGCTTTCCTGTAACCGCTCACCGTTGGCGTAATAGTCTGCATACCAAATCCGGCCTCGTTGGTAGAGGGCCATTGTTTGCTCCTTCTACCTCCTGCCAGCCACTTCCAGTGTAGAAGACGAGCGCACAATTCGCTCGATCTCCTCCGGGTTAAAGCGAAGCGCCCGGCCAAGTTTCACAAAAGGAATCCTTCGGAGGTAGACCCAGTTGTAGAGCGTGCCCTTGGGTATGCTCAGTCGCCTGGCAAGCTCATTGATGTCGATGAGATTGGTTTCCGGAACCGCCCGCGTTGTGACTATCCTTCCAGTAGGCCGGGGCCGGCTTCGTTCGAAAGTACTGGTCGAGCCTCGCGGAGGCGAAACTCGTGCCTCCGGCTCCCTTCCCATGCCAGGTCCCCCCTTGACATCAATCTGTGGTTTTGTCATTAGAAGTCACCTCTCGATCGATCAAATTAGGTTTTTGTTAATCGAAAACGGATCGTACTCGAATCCCGACTGCTGCTTTTTCTCCCGCTGCTCGCGCAGATTTCGAAATGGATCGGAGGGTGGCGGATCTGGTGACCCTCTATCTGCGTTCGTCCGCTGCGGCGGTTGTTCCGGCACTGATGGGGGAACTCGGTGACGTCTTCGTCTCAGCCGTGAGACGCAAACGCGGAATTGGGCGTACGACATCTCTATTCCATCTCGGCTGGCAGCCGCCCAGACTTCCTTGAGTTTCATCCCTGATGCCAAGCCAGCTTCAATTTCGGCCCAAGCCCAAGTGACTTGCCCGATCTTGGTGGCAGGCTGAGTTGATGGGAGGGAGCGCAAGTGGACCAGGTCCGATCTTGATTTTCTTCGCCGCAGTTTCGGGGTAGAGTCCATCGAATTTGCTGCGTCGCGCTGTCACCTTATAAAGGAAATGGCGGAGGGGGTGCGGGACGGTAAAATTTCGTTTTTCTGCCATGTGCAACGGTTCGCAAACAGTTTGTGAACAAAGTGCATCACTTTTCGCTTCGCATCAGCGTGTGGATCAGTTTGTGAACGAAGTGCATCAGATTGTGACAGCGGGCGCCTTTCAAACGGCTTCTGAGGCAACAAAAAATGCGTAGTGGAACATAAAGCCGGACAGGTTGTTTGTTTTTTACATCTATCTCACTGATTGCTCGCGCCTTCACGCGTCCGACCATTCGCTATCGCTGTCCGACATTCGGCGGACGCCCGCCTTTTCGTAAAATAATGCCGTCCCGCACCCCCTCCGCCATTTCCTTTATAGGGTGGAGGAACCGATGCCAAAACGATCGATCCGACTGACGGACGCAATCGATCAGCGAATTCAATCCGCCGCCAAGCTACGTGGCTACTCGACGCCGAGTGCCTTCCTTCGAGCGGCGATTAAGAAAGAGCTGGACGAGATGGGAGAGGGCTCCGCGCCCAATGAGAAGATTCTGGGCTACATCAGGGAAGTGCGTCAGGACGTGCGCCGCGTTGAACGAACGCAGCAGGCCTTATTTGCTTTGGTAGACAGCTTCGCGAAGGTCTTCGTCACTTGTGTGCCAGAGCCCCGTGGCGAAGCCATGCAGGCAGCAGTCGGAGAGGCGCGAAACCGCCACGCTCGCCTGCTCACAAATGCGGGCCACGCGATGCTCGGTGACTCGATGGTAGCGATGGAGGACTTAATAAGCCGTGGGGAAAAATAAGGATGAAGAACGAGGGTTCCGGCTTCGGCCAGCGAAACCGCCAGCGCGCGGTGAACGCTTAGTCTACTCGTCCGCATATCGCATCATCATGCATCACGCCCGGATGAGCGGAGTCCGAAGGCGCCGAGTAATTGGATTCGGAACGGGGAGAACTCACGGTAGACCATACTCCCAACGCTGCGCGGTGCGGGTGCTGTATTCCAAGAACACGAGTAATGGGCAGTGGCGAGCCCACGGACGCTACATCGCCCGCGAAAGCGCTACCCACGAGGGTGATCCGAAGGCGGTTGGATTCAATGCCACGGAAGAATCGATCGACATCGCAGCGCGTCTCGAAGGTTGGCAAAAGACCAACGATGAGCGACTTTGGAAGTTGATAGTATCTCCCGAGTTCGGCGACCGGGTGGATCTGAAACTGTTGACCCGCGATCTGATCTCACAGATGGAGACCGACCTCGGTACGCGACTCGAATGGGTAGCGGCGGCCCACTTCAATACCGAGCACCCGCATGTTCACATAGCGCTGCGAGGCGTAGGAGCACAAGGTCGGCCGCTTCGTCTCAGCCGGGACTTCATTAGGGACGGTATCCGCCACATCACGGAGGATTTGTGCACCCGCCAGCTTGGGTATCGGACGGAGTTCGATGCCGCCGATGCGCAACGTCGTGAAGTACATCAACATCGTTACACCTCGCTTGACCGCATCATCCACCGGGATGCTAACGGAGCCGATGCCGCTGAGGGCCCTTTCTTCACAGTCAGCAAGGACCCAAGCCCCGCCGGACTCGGTCCAAGCACATCGCTGGTCGAACGGCGCACAGCGGAGCGGCTGATGGTGCTCGAGTCCATCGGATTGGCCGAGTCCACCGGCCCGAAGACTTGGCGTGTACGACGGGACTTCGTGAGCGTTCTCCGAGCTATGCAGCGCAGCGCTGACCGTCAAAAGACACTGGCGGCACATGGAGCCCTAATCTCCGATGAGCGCCTTCAGTTGACCGTGCCAGACCTTCGAAGCCTTACCACCCTGGAAGGAAGGGTCCTCGTCCACGGCGAGGAAGAGTCCTCCGGACGAAGCTACCTCATACTCGAAGGAACGGACGCGCAAGTCCACTATGTCTACTACACTCCTGAAATCGAAGCGGCCCGAAATCGCGGGGGCTTGCGGACGAATTCTTTCATTCGGCTTCAAGCGTCCACTGCGGATGCCCGTCCGGCACTCGAGATAACCGACCTGGGCGATGCAGAGGCGCTCTTGCGCGACACGCGCCAGCTGCGTGAGATCGGGCAACGTCTTATCCGCCGCGGCATCACCCCCCAGGATGATGGTTGGGGCGGATGGCTGGGTCGCTATCAGAAGGCGATTCGAGACGCCGTGACTATTCTTGAAACACCAAGCATAACGAAGAGACCTGAACGCGACGAGAACCGGGACCGCGGACGCTAAAGGATCATCCAAAGGAATTACCCGCTTCTTGGTGTTGAAAACAATCCAGTCCACGTGGAACGGTTGCGCGACGTTCGTAATGAGACGCTAAGGCGGAAGGCATCGCGTTTTTCCCAATTCTCAAAAAGAACTTAGAATCACCGTAGACGGACCACCTAGAGGGCTTCTGGTTATTGTTCGAGGGCCTCAATGTTCTTGAGTGGAATTTTAATCCCTAGATCTGGTCACTTCCCCTTTACCGTCCGCCACCAAAACATCGGCGCTTCCTCAAGGGGAAGGAGGTGCTATTAACATGAACGGTACCCTCCGCCGCGCGACAGATCAATGGCCTTTTACGTCAGGATCGAGTAGCGCAACCCGAATCTCTCAACCGTCCGCTGGCATTCAACCTCATGGCACCGGTCTATGGGCGTTTGTCCGTTCTTGAACGGACCCGCGCCCGGAGTAGCTCCGTTTTGCAGTCCCTTAGTGAACCCTTGCCGACAAGGCAGGGGTTACAGGGGAAGCATTTCTCCCACGTCAGCATACTCTCGGTTCCTGTGCTTTATACTCGGCTCAGGAGTCTCCATTCGATGGATCCTTCCTCGAATGGTCAAAAAAGATAGGCAGTCGGCATGAGGAACAAGAAGTGGACGACTGCTAGCGTACGTGACGGGATCGGTGAACCAGGAGCTGCTCCTGCAGAACGAATATCTGGCCGCGGAGAACCGTATTCTGAGGGCGAAGCTGCCATCGAGATGGAGGTTGAGTGATCCCGAGCGCGCCACCCTCGCCGAGATTGGGAGGCGTGTGGGACGTAAAGCGCTCCGAGAGGTCGCCTGCATCGCCAAGCCCGACACCATCCTGGCCTGGTATCGAAGGCTCGTCGCCCAAGAAGTTCGATGGTTCCAAACACCGACAGTATCCAGGCTGACCCACCATTCAACCGGACGTGGAGGCTTTGGTGGTGCGAATGGCGCGTGAGAATACTGGCTGGGGATATGACCGCATCGTCGGAGCGCTGGCCAATCTGGGTCACCGCTTGTCCGATCAGACGGTGGGAAACATTCTGCGACGCCACGGATGTCAACGCCGGAATAAAACAACCGCAGTTTCGCCGGTTTTGTAGCTGGAAGAAAGAGCCATCGGCGAGGATGCGGTACCAACTCTACAAAAGTTTCTAAACTCTTCGCCCGATCCCATTCAGTGAGACAACGCCGGTATGGTCGAACGGCGTTGTCGCTATTGTGAGCAGGTCTTCCAGCCCTCGAAGTTTCAGCCCGGTCAATCGGTCTGCAGTGGTCCGGAGTGCCAGCGGCGGCGCCGCGCCGATAGCCGCCGCCAGAAGATCGCCTCCGGATCCGGAATACCGCCAGGTTTGTCAGGATGCTTGCCGGAAATGGCGCGACCCGCCATCCCGACTACTGGCGCCAGCGCCGGGAGCGCAATCCAGCCGTCGTCGAACGCAACCGCCAACAGCAGCGAGTCCGAGATCAGAAGCGGCGGCTGCGCGATCTTGCCAACAACAACTCAGCTTTCGACCTAAAGCATTCCGCCGCACAGGTTTGGCTGATTGGCGCCGGCCTGGAGCATCTTGCCAACAACAACTCAGCTCGGGCGCAAGTCTGGGTTTTGGAAGCACTTCCGCCGCGCCGCGGCCCGCAGATCGAATCTTGCCAACAACAACGCTCTGGCGTGCGATGCGGTTTCTGGCCGGATAAAGGGAAGCGCGCCCGTGCTGACTCAACCGAACAGATCAACGACCTGCATCGGCTGTACTGGTCCGAGCGTTGGCCGATCCGCAAGATCGAACGGCATCTCCGCATGGGCTGGCACACCATCCGGAAATATCTCGATGCGCCGGCGCAGGGTCCGGCGCGCGCGGCCGCGCGCCAGCAAGCTCGATCCGTTCAAAGCCACCATCGCCGAATGGCTGGAGAAGGATGCCACCGTTAGCTCGCGCGGTGATCGAACAGCGGTTGCAGCCGCTCGGCTACAGCGGCGGCCACACGATCCTGCGCGACTACCTGCAACGAGATCCGCCCCAAAGCCAAACCGAGTCGCGCCTTCGTTCGCATGGAGCCTGCGCCCGGCGAGCGCTTCGAGGTCGATTGGGGGCACTTCGGCGCGCTCGATTATGCCGGCGATCAAGCGCAAGCTCTACGCCTTCGCCCTGGTCGATGCCCACAGCCGCATGCTCTATCTGGAGTTCACTCACAGCCAGAGCTTTGAAACTTTCGTCCGCTGTCACATCCATGCCTTCTCAGCTCTGGGCGGTGTCGCGCGCGAGATCGCCTATGACAACCTGGCCACCGCGGTGGCCGAACACGATGGCCGACTGGTGCGTTTTCTTCCGCGCTTTCTCGCCTTTGCCCGCGAATATGGCTTCTACCCGCGTGCCTGCAATCCGGCGGCGGGTTGGGAAAAAGGCAAAGTGGAGCGCGCCATCGGCTATGTGCGCCAGAGCTTCTGGCCATTGCGCGAGTTCACCGATCTCGACGATGTCGAATCGCCAGGCCCGCCAGTGGCTCTCCGAAGTCGCCAACCAGACGGCAGCATCGCGAAACCCGGCAGCGGCCGATCGACCGCTTTCAACCCGCCGCGCTGAAACCGCTGCCGGTCATTCCTTACGATTATCGCGATCAGCGCCGAGGTGCTGGTGCACAAAGATCTCCGAGTGCAGTTCGATGGCAATCGCTACTGCGTGCCGCATCGCTATGTGGGCCGCCGTCTTGATCGTCAAAGCCGATTCCAGTTCCGTCACGATCTATGACCGGGTCCACGAGATCGTCAGCTATGCGCGCTCCTGGCGGCGTGGCCAAACCTTCGGCGCGGAACGTTTCGAAGCCGAACTGGCCGAGCTGCGTCCCGCGGCCCGAAAGGTCGCGTGCGCAGCAACGCCTGTTCCAGTTTCTGGACGGCCTCTGTTCCAAGGCGATGCTGGAAGCCTATCTGCGCGACATCGCCGACACCGACCGCGCGCTGTCGCGCCAACTCACGGAACTGCTCGAACTCATTCGCCAGTACGGCCCGGAAGCCGTGGCCGGCGCTATCGAGAAAGCTTCCGCGGCGCGCGCTTTCGGCGCCGACTACGTCGCCAACATCCTTCGCCAGCAGCAATCTCCGCGCCGTCCGCAGCCGCCGCTGGTCCTGCGCGATCCGCTGACTGAACGAACTCGCCACCGATCCGTTGTCGCTGCTCGAATATGACGCCTTCATCCTTACATCCGGAAAGGAATCCGATGACTCCACTCCAACAGAAACTGAACCAACTGAGCCTGTCCACCATGAGCCGCCAACTGGAGACGACTCTGACTGACGCCGCCGCCAAGAATCTCAGCGCGGCGGCCACACTGGAATGGCTCGCCGACATGGAAATCGAAGCCCGCTCGCAACGCGCCATTGAGCGGCGTTTCAAATGCTCGCGCTTGCAGGCCCAACCCAGCATCGACGCCTTCCACTTCCACCACCACAAGAGCCGCCTCGCAGGCTAAACCTCGCGCTCTTGCGCCTGCTCGATCTGTCTTTCCTCGCCAAAGGAACCAACATCGTGCTCATCGGAAATCCCGGCGTGGGCAAAACGTTCCTGGCCAAGTCATCGCCTGGCGCGCCTGCCAGGCCAATCAGCGCGTGCTGTTCACCACCGCCATGGACATGCTCAATCACCTGCTCGCTTCCCAGGTCGATCACTCCCTGGTGCGCAAGCTCAAAGCCTATACCGAGCCCGCTCTGCTCGTCTGTGACGAGCTAGGATATCTGGCGCTCGACCAGCAGACCTCCAATCTCTTCTATCAGGTCATCTCCACCCGCCACAGCCACAAACGGTCCACCATCATCACCACCAACACTCCGTTCTCCGACTGGGGCAACATCCTCTTCAATACGACCATCGCCACCGCCATCGCCGACCGCCTCGTCGAAAACTCCGAGATCTTCCTGCTGGGCGGCGACAGCCTGCGCAAAGCCAACAAGAATCCCGATCCGCCGGCCGAATCATAGCGCCGGCTCCGAGCATGCGCCGCGCTGTGACGATAACCCGTGCGGAGGAGTCCGCCGGCTAACCCCACAACGGCGCTGCCGAGGCGGCGGGGGCTTCGGCTCCCGCTCCTTCTGTCTCTCCCACTCCATGTTCAACTTCAGCGCCAATCATCTGTTCCTGCTCTCGCGGACGGAATACCGCTCCTGTGCGGTGTTCGTCATGCTGGACCTCGACACTCAGCGCGTGTATCGCCTGTTCGACTTCACCAAACGCCTCCGCCTCATGCCCGGCATGGCCCTACTGCGTGGCGGGCAAGGTCAACAGCGCCGATACACTCTACCTGGTGATCGAATCGGTCAAGCTGGACACCAAGCACGAGCGGCTTTCCACCGCTCCTGTTCCTGCTGACGGCGCGGGAGGGTCTGGCATGCGCTGAACTGCTCGTAGTCTCGAATCTCGATCGAAGGCCGCTGCGCCGACTCCGTCGTCGCCGGTCTGCGCACCAGTGTCTGCCGACGTCCAAACCGGTGGCCCAAACGGCGTCAAAACCGGCGAAATCGCCGCTGTTTTAAACCGGCGCTAACAGCCACGGAATTGCGCCAGCACCGAAACGCAGCCAGACGATTTCGTGGAAGGAGTTTATCGCCGCTCACATGAACGTTCTGGCCGGCGCTGAGTTCTTCACCCTGGAGGTGCTGAGTTGGCGGGGCGTGATAACTTACTATGTGTTGTTTTTCATTCATCTGGAAAGCGCGTCACCGTGGCTGGCATCACCAGACATCCGGATCAAGAGTGGATGGAGCAGATCGCCCGCAGCGCCACCCAAGAGACTTGGGGCTACCTTCATCCATGCCGCTATGTTCTGCATGATCGCGACACCAAGTTCTGCGCATCGTTTCGGTCGATGCTTGCGGCAGGCGGCGTGAAAAGCCATTCCGCTTCCGGCCAGAAGCCCGAATCTGAACGCTTTTGCGGAACGTTGGGTCCGCTCTGCCAAGGAGGAGTGCTTGTCGAGGTTGATCCTGTTCGGCGAGCGAGCTTTGTCGCGGGCCTTGGCCGAATTCAGCGCTCATTATCACGGCGAAAGAAACCATCAAGGGAAAGGCAACCACTTGCTTTTCCCTGAAGCTGGCTATAGACCCAAACAGCGCGGCCGCACCGTTGAGTGTCGCCACCGGCTCGGAGGTCTACTGAAGTACTATGGCCGCGCCCCATGAATTATTTGACCTTACGGTGTTCGAAGTTTTCGGAACGATTTGCTCGACCACGTCATCGTTCTCCATGAGACTCATCTCAGGCGCCTGGGACGGGATTATCTCGGCTATTATCCGCCGATCGCACTCACGATGGATTAGACAAAGACACGCCGCAAGGGATACGGCAATCGATCAGGAATCCCGGTGAGCGACACTCGCATCACATCCTCGTCTGGGAGCTCTCCACCATCGCTGTTCCTGGGCAAAGGCTGCTTGAGCGATGCGAATCGAATCTTGGCGACGTACGACTCGATCATCTCCGAGGTTCTCTGGAGGCAAGGTCGTATGCTGGAGAGCCATCGGAAAAATAGCTAACCAGCCATCCCCTGACGCTGACTTCGCATCAGCGATTTCTAGACTTGGGCCGAACCGGTGATATCCGCTTCTTCGATTTAAAACTGATTTGATGAGGAACACCACGGATGGTCATGATGTAGTGTAGTTTCAGAATATTCAAACAGAGCGCCAGTCTGCGAGTTAGCTTGAAGATGATTGAAAACACCTTCGGACCCTCCACACGCGCAGAAGCTCGGCCCTCAAGTTGCGTCTCCGTGGGGGCTCGGCGGCGCGGCGGGGCGTCCCTCCAATCGCCTTAGAGAATAAAGAATCGCCGCACAGAGCGCGAAGCCGAGAGGTGTGAATACGAGTCCTCCATATCGGTGAAGAGGGCTCGAAAGAAAGGCGCGGTCAACATAGACACTCAGCGAGGCGATCACAGTAATGCGGGCTGCATTCTTGAGGATGGCTATCGGAATGACCATAGCAAGGAGCAGGAACCGGCTCCAGCCGCATCGCAGGCAAATACGGCCCGCCAGGAGAGCCGTCAAGCTGAGGGCCAGCGTTGAGCGGATTCCGCTGCATTCCGGGGCGACCTCAATCACCAAACCAGGGAGCGAAAACCTTGTCCCCTGAGCGAAAATAGGGATTCCGGCCATGAGGAACATCCGGTGGCTCATGGCGGCGGACCCGTTTTGCAAACCAGTCGTGATGTGGTCCATCAGCTCAGCAGCAGGAGGAATCATCAAGAACAGGCAGCAAAGCGGGAACAATGCGGCCCGGAAACTCCGTATGCCGTAGCACAGGATGAACACCACCATCCAGGCCAAAATAGCCCCGAACACCCCGATACACAAATTGGTTCTGGGATTGCCCAACGGCGGCCGATGCAGAAACACCATGTATACCAGCAAGACAGGCAGAAGGAGCAGAATCCCGTAGCGGGGCGAATAGGCCGTGTCTGGGAAGAAGACTCGGTCCCGCTCCCAGAATATCAAGAATAGGCAAAGAAACGGCGCCACGAGGATCTGTACGTACCGATCGTCACGCAGGGACAACTCTATAGCCGCTTTTAGGGGCGCCCAAAACAGTATCGTCGTCAAACCGCAAAGGACGGAGAAGGTTGCCAAGCGCCGCGCTCTCATTTCCTAGACCCCTTCCTGATCGCTTGGATGGCATCTCTGGCGCTCTCCGCGTAGGCGAAATTGGGGTCGATCTTCAGGGCCTCCTCCAAGCGGGGCGCAGCCGAACGGTAGTTGCCGGCTGCTAGATAGGCCATACCCAGATGATATTGAAAAACGGGATTGGCAGGTGTTTTTTGTACGCAGAAATTGAGTTGCTCCACCGCCAGCTTCGGCGAGCCCATTTTGTAGAAAGCCCATCCCAGGGTGTCGTTCACCGACGCGGATTCAGGCATCGCCTGTTTCGCTTTTCTCGCGAGGGAAAGAGCTACGTTCGGATCGCCCCCGTGCTCCAAATACAGGTAACCAAGATCGTTTGCGGCCAGGGGAGAATCGGGATCCGTTGCGAGGGCCTGTTCATACACCCTAGTCGCATCCGTCCACTTCCCCTCTTTCTTGTACAACTCCGCCAAGAGCATATATGTTGGGGCCTTGCGCGGATTCAGTTCAATCTCCACCTTGTAGTCGGCGATTGCCTGCTCCAGCGCGCCCTTGGCGGTATGGATCTGGCCCAAAAGGGCATGCGCGTCGGGCGTTTTCGGATCCAAGGTGATGGCTTGTCTAACGGTAGTCTCGGAGTTCTGCAGGTCTTTCAGACTGAAGTATCCGAGCGCGAGCAAGAAGTGCAGTTCGGCACTGTTCGGATGCTGCGAAACGAGCGCGGAAATCCGGTCTACTGCCTGACGCGCCTTTCCTTGAGAGGCGTAAAGTTTCACCAGAGTCTCCAGCGCGGGAAGCGAAGTGGGGTCCTGTTCGAGAGCGGCCAGCAGCAGTTGTTCCCCTTGCCGCAAATTACCTTCGACCAACGCGGCCTGCGCCCCGAGGACGCCGGCAAGCGGCACTTCCGGGTTCTTTTCGGCCAAGCGCATCGCCGGTGCATAGATACCCTTGCCCAGATCCAACTCAGCCAGGGCGAATTCCGGCCCGGACATGCCGGGCGACAATTCATGCGCCTTCGCAAAGGATCCCCTAGCCTGCAGCGCAAATCCCAGCGCTTGTTGCGCTACACCGAGGAAGTAAAAGCCGGCAGCCGATTGGGGAGCTGATTTGACCGAGGCTTCCAAGGCGTTCACCGCCTCGTGATAGTTATGTTCTGCTATCAGGATTCGGCCCTTCGACTCCAGCCCCATGGCGTTGGCGGGATCGGCCTTCAGTAGTTCCTGAGTGAGGACCTCGGCCTCCTTCATCTGATTCAGATCCAGCAGAGTTTCGGTCAGATTGGCTCTGACCCAGTCGTCCTTCGGTTTCGCGGCCAGCACCAACCGGAACTCAACGGCCGCTTTTTCCCGCTGTCCGGTGGAGCGGTAAAACGAGCCCAGGGCGCGGTAAGCGCGGGGATCGTTCGGCGCGATCGTCTTGAGCCTCGCGTACACCTTTTCGGCTTCCGCCAGCCTTCGGGTCGCAACATAGCAGTTTGCCAAAAGCAATTGCGGAAGCGGATCGCGGGGATTCAATTCAGAACCCGCGAGCACCTCCGATTCAGCTTGGGCGAAATTCCGCTCTGAGAAATAGAAATTGCCGGCGTTCAATCGAGCCTGCAAAGATTTCGGATTTGCGGCGATGGCCTGCCTCAAAACCGCCTCGGCGTCGGCTTCCTGGCCCGTCCCCCGGTAAATACTTGCAAGAGCGGCGTAGTTTTGCACCTCCGCGGGGTTTAACCCGATCGCGGTTTGGAATTCGTGGACGGCGCCCTTCATGTCGCCCGTCAAGGCGGATTGGGCGCCAAGAAGCTCGTGAGCGCGAGCGCTTTTTGGTTTTGTCGAAAGCACTGTCTTCACTATCGCCTTCGCTTCCGCGTACTGTCTTTCGGCGATTAACAAGCCCGCGAGCTGGAGTTGTGCGTCGGAGTTCTTCGGGTCGAGTGCGACCGTTTCCCTCAGCTCTTGAAGCGCTCCTTGCGGGGACTTGAGCGCCAGGTAGGTCCGGGCGAGCTGATAATGCGCTTCAGCCAGCTTCGGATCTCCATGCACTGCGTTCTGAAGTTGAATCGCGGCCTCGCGGTATTTACCCAATTGGAAGTACCTGTTTCCACTTTGCAGATACTGCCACGGACTTTTGGAACAGCTTGTGCAGCAGCCGGCGAGTAACAGGACTGCTGGTACGAGGGCGCTCAATCGTGATGTTTGGTGCGGTCTCATGAGCGCGGTCCTTGCTCGGGGAACAATCCGGTCCAACTCAGCAGTTCTCCCTCCAACTCCGCAACGGAGCCAAGAAGGGATATGGGAGCAAAATAGGCGCAGCTGTGAAAGCGATCCCTCAACGTTAGGAATCAGTTGGTTCCAGTTCGAGTGTGCCGTGAGGGTTTCTCGTCGGACGGCAAGAAGGCTGGATCAAGGACAATTTGACTTTCATCCCAATTTCCGGGATTTGGTACCAAGGTCCGATACAAACGAACCATTAAGTTCGCTCGCGAACAGTCTCGAGAAATCTATTTCTCAAAATGGCGCAGTTTGCCCTATGGTCGCATTGACGGCGCGTCGTGTCAGGAGTAAAAAAGACAAGTAGTACGAGATCCGGCGAGCCGGGATTGGAGACAAGAATCATGCGACACTCTACGCTGCTGGGGATTTTCTCGGCGCTTTTTGGCCTTCTAATTGTGCTCCCTGCTCAGGCGGATGACTTGGCCTACAACGATCCTGCCGGCCAAGGCACTCAGGATTTCCCGGACAACCTGGCGCTGGACTTCACCGTGAATTCCACTATTACTCTCACGTCCTTGGGCGTCTTTAATGCGGACGGCGGCACCAGCTTTGACGGTACTGAAACGGCCTATGTTGCGATCTTTAACAACAGTGACCCAACAACGCCAGTCGCGGTGGTAGCATTCACGCCAGGGACGACTTACAGCACGGATGGGTCTCTGGGATACGACCTGTTCCAAGCGATCACGCCGGTCGTGTTGGGACCAGGAAGCTATGCGGTGGACGTGGTCGGACTAACAACCAACGGTAACCTTAACATGGGCTCATCGAGCGGGCCAACGCTCAATACTGGCGGCGGAGCGCTCACGTTCACAGGAGCAGCGTACGACTACAACACCTCGCTGGACGACCCGACCACGTGCTATGGTTGCGCTGCTGCGCCTTCCCCACAGAATCAGCAATTTGACGCCGGAACATTTACGTACTCCATGGCCGAAGCACCTGCATTGATCGAGCTTATCTTGACGATGTGCCTCGCCGGATTGGCGCTTGTGGCCTCGATGCGAAGACGCAAGAATCACCAAGCCTCACAGGCGTAGGGCGCTAGTCGAACTTATGTTCGCATTGCTTCTCTCTGCCTCGCTATGCCTGTACTCCACAAGCAAGAGATAACAAAAGAGAATCGTGAGTCTCAGCAGCTAAATGTCCGGTCGGATGGTACCAAAGTCCGATACGAACGAACGATCCAGTCAGATCGCGAACAGTCTTTAGGAGTCTGAGATCAAAATCTTACAGTTTGCCCTATGGTCGCATTGACGGCTCAAAATATCCGTAGTAGAAATGACAAAGTAGGACGAGGCTCAGGGCGAGCCCGGGATAGCGAGGATAGAGTCCGATTGGAGATAGGCAATATGCGACACAATGCACTGCTAGCAATCTTCTCGATGCTTTTTGGTCTACTCGTCGCGATCCCGGCGCAGGCGGATGATCTTGCCTATATGGCAACCGGCTCGGACAACTTTGGAGTGCTCGATCTGGACGACGGGGTATACACACAGATCGGCAATATGGGCCAGCTGTTGTCTGGACTCGGTGTCGCCGGCGGCACGATTTATGGCGGCGTCGAGGGTGGCGATACTTTGTATAGCGTGAATACAACAACCGGAGCCCTTACAGACGTGGGGACCGGAGACATAACGTACTATGATTTTGGCTCCACGCTAACCGGCCTGTACGCACTCGCTGACCAGGGGGGGACCTTGTACCTCTATTCCGTGTCGACTACCGGGATTGCGACGGCCATGGGTTCAACGGGTTTAAGTGCGTCTGGAGCTCCGGTTGGTCTTTCCGACAATTCGAACACTTTGTATCTTAGCGACGGGACCAGTCTTTACACGGTGAATACAAGCACCGGGGTTGTGAATGCGGTCGGGAGCCTCGGACCAGTAGGAATCGGCGCGATGGTGCTCGAAAACGGCACGTTGTATGGAGGGGTCAATGAACTCGGAGGCAATTACTCTTCGACAATGGTCGCGACGATTAACACTACCACAGGCGCGGCGAACACGCCGGGGCCGGGCTTGATCAACGCGGAGTACGGCAATTTTTGGGGGCTCGCTCCAGATCCTACCGCATCCATGGCCGAAGCGCCAGCTATGATCGAGCTCATACTGACGATTAGCCTCGCCGGTTTGGCACTGCTGTGGGCGCGAAAGCGCACGGACCAGCGGGCTTCGTAGGCCGTTAAAAGCCCTTCGCAGCTTCCCGGAGTGTTCGCGTTGCCGATTTCGCTGCGTAGCTCCTTGATCCCCGGTCGACGAGAGATGGCAGCGTCGGCGTTCAGATCTCGCCTGCCTTTGGGAACCGGCCGGTTGCGACAGTCAGGACTTCGATTACCATCCTCGATCGATTCCCAATTTTTTCATCTTGTACAAAAGTTCCTTGTAGTCTTTTCCCAATACCGCCGTCCTGGTGAACCTTGTCGCATCCAGCGGTTCCGATACGAACGAACGATCCAGTCAGCTGGAGAACAGTCTTTAGGAGCCTGTGATCAAAATCTTACAGTTTGCCCTATGGTCGCATTGACGGGTCAAAATATCCGTAGTAAAAATGACAAGTAGCACGAGGCTCAGGGTGAGCCCGGGATAGCGAGGATGGAGTTGGAATAGAGATAGGCAATATGCGACACAATGCGCTGCTAGCAATCTTATCAATGCTTTTTGGTCTACACGTCGCGATCCCGGCGCGGGCCGATGATCTTGCCTATATGGCAACCGGCTCGGGCAACTTCGGAGTGATCGATCTAGACGATGGGTTATACAAACAGATCGGCAATATGGGCCAAGATTTGTCTGGACTCGGTGTCGACGGCGGCCAGATTTATGGCGGCGTCTTGGGTGGCGATACTTTGTATACCGTGAATACAACAACCGGAGCCCTTACAGACGTGGGGACCGGAGACATCACGTACTATGATTTTGGCTCCACGCTAACTGGCCTGTACGCACTCGCTGACCAGGGGGGCACCTTGTACCTCTACTCCGTGTCTACTAACGGGACCGCGACGGCGTTAGGTTCAACGGGTTTAAGTGCGTCGGCAGGTGCGGCTGCGATCGGTCTTTCCGACAATTCGAACACTTTGTATCTTAGCGATGGAAGCCTTCTTTACACTGTGAATACAAACACAGGGGTTGTGAAGACGGTCGGGAACGTCGGGCCAATAGGAATCGGCGCGATGGTGCTCGAAAACGGCAAGTTGTATGCAGGGGTCGATGAAGTCGGAGGCAATGCCGATTCGACAATGGTCGAGACGATCAACACTACCACAGGCGCGACGAACGGGCCGGGGCCGGGCTTGATCACCCCCGTTCCGTTTACGGGCAATTTTGCGGGGCTCGCCGCGGATCCTTTACCTGCTCCGGATCCACCTGCGGCATCCATGGCCGAAGCACCAGCGATGATGGAACTCATCTTGACGATGGGCCTCGCCGGATTGGCCCTGATGTGGGCGCGAAGACGCATAGACCAGCGGGCTTCGTAGACCGACTTCTCGGGCGATTTTGTTGCGTCACTTCATCTGAGAGGTGGCAACGCTGGGATGTTTTTACGCGTCCAGGCTAGACTCTCGAGATTAGACGTCCTCAATCGATTCCCAGTTTTTTCATCTTGTACAAGAGCGCCTTGTAATCTATTCCCAGTACTGCCGCTGTGCGCTTCCGGTTCCACTGAGTCTCGACCAGAGTTTTTCGAATCACTTCCGCCTCGGCGTCCCGGCGAGCTTGGTCGAGCTTCAACAATTGCGAATTCTTAACATCAGCGACGGCGGGCAAATGTTGGGAATCGGACGATGGACCTGAAGCGGGCCGGTCAGAGGTACCCGATGTGAAAACCTCACTGGAGGGCGCCAAGGCGACTGGAACGCGGCCAGATGGGGCTTCACTTTCGCCCTTTGCTGCGCGCCGGTTGATTCGGGCCAGGCTAGCAGTGAGTTCTTCAGCAATCATTTCGGGATTCCTCATGAGCAGAAACTTTCGCATAACGTTCTCCAGTTCGCGAACGTTGCCGGGCCAAGAATAACGGAGCAGGGCCGCTCTCAAACCAGGAGTGATCTCCGGAAGAGCGGCCTCTGCCGGCGCATGTTTTGTGAGGAAGAACATTGCCAGAGGGATGATTTCATCCAACCGCTCCCGCAAAGGGGGGATAACGATATTGACGACGTCGAGGCGGTAATAGAGATCCTGGCGGAACCCTCCTTCGGCAACAAGCTTCTCCAAATCGCGGTGCGTTGCGGCCATGACACGCACGTTTACTCGTGTCGGCTCCTTGGCACCGAGCCGCAGAAACTCCTGGTCTTGGAGAACCTGGAGCAATTTGGCCTGAAGTCTGAGATCCATATCACCGATCTCATCGAGGAGAATGGTTCCACCGTTGGCGAGTTCAAACTTCCCCGGACTGCTCTTCATCGCGCCCGTAAAAGCGCCGCGTTCGTACCCGAACAATTCGCTCTCAACCAGTTCGGCAGGCAAGGCGGCACAATTCAACTTCAGGAAGATCCTTCCGGTACGAAGAGACTGATTGTGAATCTGACGGGCCAAAATCTCTTTACCCACTCCAGTTTCGCCTTGCAACAAGAGCGGCACGTCGCTAGTGGCCATTCGATTCAGTAACGGCTCGACCTTTTTTTTCCAATTGCCTGCCTTCAGATTCAAGTCGGGTTTGAACGGAAGCGTTTCTGCTGCTCTGGAAATCGTGAGCGCTGAGGGCAGGAATGAATCGACGGCTCTACACAAGTCATCATGCAACACGGGCTTGGTCAAATATCCGGTTGCGCCGTTCTTAATCGCCTCCGCCCGGTGCGTGATCGAGGAAAGGGCGGAAAGCATAATGACGGGAAGAGTTGGCTCTTGCAAGCGGATCTCTTTAAGCGTAGTCATGCCATCTTTCCGCGGCATCAGAATATCCAGAATAACGACTGCCGGCCTGTTTTTCCTGAGTGCAAGGAGCGCTTCCTCGCCGTCTTCTGCAAACTCGATGACGAAGTTTGGTCTGTCGAGCGCCAGTTGGAGATAATCGCGGATTTCGGGCTCATCTTCAGCGACGAGAACGCGAACCGGCTCAGACAACAGTGTTGCAGTGTTCATACTGCTGCTTGCGAGACCCGCGAATTGCTGTGGGCCGGAGCGAGGAGGGGCAGAACCAGGGAGAATGTTGCTCCTCGGTTGTCAGAGGCGGCCCAAATGCGGCCATTATGGGCGTGCACTATCATTTTGCAAATCGCGAGACCGAGGCCCGCACCGGAGCGGGTCATCGAATCCCGGTAGGAAGTGTACTCATCAAAAATCTCCTCCAAATGTTCTGAGGCGATCCCGGATCCCGTGTCGCTAACGTCAATGCGGTACCACTCCGAGGCTTCCGCCAATCCGACGCTGGCCACCTCGTCGGTTATGATCGAATACCCGCGAATGGTGATAGATCCATGTCTAGGGGTGAACTTACAGCCGTTGTCAAGGAGATTGACAAGAACCTGCTCTAGCTGCGCGGAATCGAACAACAGAGTCCCGCTTGGAGGCTCGACTTCCGAATTCAATGTAATTTGCTTCTTCTCAATCAAGGGTAGAATTTCGTGAATGGCGTGCTCTATGCATCGCTCAATCGAATTTTCGTGCATCAGCCTAGTTGAGGTCTGCTTTCCCGAGCCCAAATCCAGAAGTGCGTCGGCCAAGCGCGATAGCCTGGTGAGGCTGCGCAGCATCCTCTCTAAAATCTTTGACTGTTCAGCGTTGAGAGGCCCGAATTGACCAGCGAGAAGGAGACTGTTATACCCCTGAACGGCCATGATTGGTACACGGAGATCATGAACCGCTCGCGTCAAAAAATTGGTCCGGTTCTGGTCGTATTCCTGGAGCTTTAGATTCGTCTCGAAGAATTCCTGCAGAATCTGGTCGCGATCAAAGCTTATCCGTGATGAACAGTCTCCTTCGTGCTGACGAAGCCGAGCGAATACGGATTCCAAGACCACTCGCAAAGAAAGTGGAGTGACTGGGCTCTGCAGAAAGGAAAACTCGTTGTGCGGAAGTTTACTCCTGACGGACGCCAGGGAGCTCTTCTTGGCGATAACGAGTTTGATGGAGTGGTCCGGCGACACCATCGCTGATGGCAGCGATGGAATTGAGTCCGAGTCCCAGATATAAAAGTCGCAGCCAAGTGGCACCTTCGTGGCCTCGCACTGTTCAAGGGTGTATTTTCCAGAACTGAGCTGGTCGCAATTTACACGACAAGCGTCGACCAGCGCGTGGTTGGAGCTCACGATAACGATGCGCATCGGTTAATTCCGACCTGTCCAGGAGTATCTCTTCCCGGAGGCGTCGACTAATTACTAAACAGAATTAGAACCGAAATACTTCCACCCTGCCTCAACTATTGCTTGAAGTACAAATTTAAGTCACACAGTCCAATTAAACAAGGGTTGTTCCGTCCCCCCACCGGGGGGGTTGTCCCCACGGGTTTTTCCCTGTGCTGGAATAGAAACGCGGTTAAACAGCCGCGCGATCGCGATGGTCGTTGGGTTGTAGGTTGCGAGGTCGGAGGGATCCGCCGATTTTTCGATAAAGTCTACGTGTATGCCAGCGCACTGTCTCAGGGCTGATAAAGAGGACATCCGCGATTGCTGAATTTCTGAAGCCCTGCAAGATCAAGTCGCGGATACGCTCTTCGCGGGGAGTCAAGGGATTCTCCTTGGCAGCGATTGTTATCAGAAGTTCTGACATTAGGTTTGCTACAACACAACCGTTTGCCCAAATCTCTCCCTCCAGGAGTTTGGCGATAGCTCGCCTAAAGAGCTTTGGCGTGAATCGGCTGGGCAAAACACCCCGACAGCCAAGTTGAAGCATTTTTCTTGTCCCCTCGGGAGTGTCGTTGTCAAGCACCGCAAGAACGCGAGCGCGCTTACCGCAAGCTGTCACCTTCATAAGATCACCAGTTGGCAGGCGTTCGATGAATGCTTGGCGCGCAACGATAACTGATGGATTCAGCTTTTGCCAGACAGCAAAAGCCTCCCCTCCATCCTCAGAGCAGCGGATCAGCGTCAGTCGGGCCGCGCTTGAGAAGGATTTCGGGAAGATCTTTCGGTGAAGCATGACGTTTCCGCAAATGAGGATGGTGTGCTCGCGGATGGTTGACGTTGTCGAAGGGACCATGATCTAAACTCCGGTCTCCAACTTGCTCTGAAGTAGAGTGTTTTAACCTAGTGTTTTATCGTAGGGGAACTTGCCTGACAGTGCAAGCGTTTTCAATCGTACTATGGTACTAGAACGTAATAGTACAAGGAATGCTTGGAGTACCAGTGTGTAATGCATCTTGCTGTCAATTAGACGGGAATCTTCGACAGCTCTGGCTTCGGGATAAGTTTTTGTAGTGAAATCCGATGTAATATTTCCGAAATTTTAGGATGAATGCTCTTCATATGACTGATCGAAGGCGGGTGCAGCGAATTCACGCGCGATGGACTGTCGCGCTTTGGAATCCTCGCGATGGAGCCTTCACCTCTACTCGGACAGAAAATCTATCGTGCGATGGGTTCTTTTGCTTCACGGTCGACCCTTATTCTGTCGGCGACGAACTTCAAGCTTCTTTGAAGGTACCAGCCCTAGGTCTGAAAGACCGAAGAGGTGCAACTTCTTTCGTCTTACATTGCCAAGTGGAAGTGTTGCGGGTAACCGATGTTGGAGGGCAATATGGGATCGCTTGCCGAATCAAGGAGGATTCCGTAGTCGGTAATCGGCCGACAACCGGGTCGATGAGATAAAAGATGCGCACGGCAAAATTGGTCCTTGGGCGGGTCTTGATCGGTATAGCTGTCGTTTGTCTCGCCGCGGCCAATGTCGACCGCGCAGTTGCCCAAACTGCCTTGCTGTCTGTCTCAGGAGGATCCGGCCCTCCAGGTACCAGCGTTCTAGTGAGCGTCATCCTCGCCGCGAATGGAAGTACTGGCGCTGCAACAGTCCAGTGGGATTTAACGTACTCAACGTCGGATTTAAGCCCGGCCTCAGGCGTATTCTATGCGACGGGCGGGGTGGCAAGCGCTGCTGGGAAGTCAGCAATCTGCAACATCGTCTCACCCGGCGACGTCCGCTGCCTTGTCGAGGGCCTGAATACCGCTGCGATGGGGAGCGGCGTTCTCGCGACGCTGACCTTTCAGATTGCGCCCGCCACCTCGGATACTTCGTCACCAATTTTCCTTATGAACGTTGTCGCATCCAGCGGTATCGGTAGTTCGCTAGCTATCACTGCTAGCGGCGGTTCAGTCACCATCAACCAAATGGGCTCGCCGGTGCTTTCCAGTTTAACTTGTACACCTGCGAGCGTGACACCCCCTGCTACGTTGTCCTGCACGGTGAGCCTGAGCGGCCCAGCTACGGGTAGCGCGACAGTCAGCCTTTCAAGCGCCAGCTCGTCGGTTACTGTTCCTGCATCGGTAGTTATTCCCTCGGGGTCGCCTAGCACAAATTTTCTGGTGAGTGCGCTTACCGTAAGCGTTAACACAACTGTGGTTATCACCGCCACGCTGAACGGTAATTCTCAGACTTTTCCGATCAGCTTGACCCCGGCGGCGATCACGCAGCTTGGCGTTTCCTTTGTAACGTGCAACCCTAGCACTTTGACCGGAGGATCGAGCACATCCTGTACGATCGCCCTATTAGCTACGGCTCCGCAGGGTGGGACTCCAGTCAATGTGTCCAGTAGCAGTTCCTATGCGGCTCCTCCTGCCCAGGTGACCGTTCCCGCAGGCCTGACGAGCACCGGCTTCACGATAGCCACGACCAACGTCACCAGCGTTCAGATTGCCAATATTTCGGCCACCTCAGCCGGAGTGACGGCTTCCTTTACGCTCACTATTCAGCCTGCGTCGACGGCAATCACGCAGCCTGGCGTTTCCTTTGTAACGTGCAACCTTAGCACTTTGACCGGAGGATCGAGCACATCCTGTACGATCACCCTACTAGCTACGGCTCCGCAGGGTGGGACTCCGATCAATGTGTCCAGTAGCAGTTCCTATGCGGCTCCTCCTGCCCAGGTGACCGTTCCCGCAGGCCTGACGAGCACCGGCTTCACGGTAGCCACTACCAACGTCGCCAGCCTTCAGATTGCCACTATTTCGGCCACCTCAGCCGGAGTGACGGCTTCCTTTACGCTCACTATTCAACCTGCGCCCTCAAACGTAACTCTGTCCAGCTTGAGCTGCGCGCCTAGTGTAGTAGCACCGGGCGCCGCTAGCACCTGCACAGTGTCGCTGACGGCTGACGCACCCCCGAGTGGCGTGACCGTTGTATTGGCCAGCAGTAGTGGTTCAGCAGTCATTCCCGCATCAGTAGTGATCGAATCGGGATCGGCTACTGCAACCTTCACTGCTAACGCGGCGCAGGTTAGTTCGAACACCATGGCGACGTTGACTGCTAGCCTGAATGGGCTTTCGGTGACCTTCCCCCTAACCGTTAGCGCGGAGCCAATCGTTTCTGCGCTGACGAATGCCGCTAGCTACGCAGAGCCTGGCTGCAGCCCTGGCTCGATAGCGACTCTGTTCGGCACCAGCTTCTTGAATACAGGCGCCCAGAGAGCCGGCGTCACCCCACTTCCGAACGAATTGAACGGCCTGCGCGTGCAAATTAACGGCGATTATGTGCCCCTTTTCTACGCGGCAAGCGAACAGGTGAATTTTGAATGCCCCCAACTCGCCCCCGGTACTCCGATCTCACTGGTCGTCGAAAGTAATACGGGGTCGTCGCCAGCATTGGCATCGACAGTACAGTTTGCGACACCAGGGATCTTCTCTCTGGACGGGTCCGGGACCGGGCAGGGCGCTATTCTAATTGCTAATAGCCCGAACGTAGCGATGATGCCTGTCAGTGGGATCCCGAGCCAACCAGCGACACCGGGAGGGCTTATTTCGATCTATGGCACAGGTCTAGGCGGAACCGACGTCGCTGTTCCGCCGGGGTCACCGGCTCCTGTGCAACCGCTGGCCTATGCGACCGCGACTGTTGATGCGTCGGTCGGTAATCAGCAGGCAGAAGTGACGTTCGCAGGCCTAGCCCCGGGATTCGCAGGATTGTACCAGGTGAACGTGCAGCTTCCAGCGTCTGTGCCGCTGGGGGCCTCGATCCCCGTGCAAATCGCTGTACAGCTGCCCAACGGTGCCATTGTCAACAGCAATGTCGTAACAATCGCAATCGCGGCCGCGAGCAATTGAGGGCGAGCTACGTCGGAGCAATTTAGGATCTTCCACACTTTCGGTGCAGTTCAGCAAACTTCAAATAAAACCCAGACTCCAGATGCTATTTCTTTAAGCTCAAATGCAGTGGCACCTCCTCCGAGCCATTCGCAAGCGGTTTTGCCAGCTCAAATTTAGTACTGGATGGCTCGAACATGTGGGCGGGGGATTCCTGGTGGATGATGTTCACCAAGCGGCCCGCTGTCCATTGTGCGGCAAGTTGTCTTGGAGCCGTCACGGCGCGTACGGGGTTCTCCGATTTTGACCCAACGCCAGCCAGCGAGTATCTGGAGCAGCATCAGGGAATCGCCGTGAGCCGGGGAGACGCTGCGGAAAGATGATCCGGGTGGAAGAGGCGCAACAGCGGCTCGAGTGGCCAGCCGCCAATAATCCGCACATCGGGCGTTCAATAACCAAAGGAACGGAAGGAGAAAGCGGATGAACAAAAGCGCACACACTAGGCGCAGATTATCGCGGCGGAAGCAGGTGGAGTCAGGCCGCAAAGTCGAGGAGATCGCCCGGGGGTGGGTGTCCAAGCACACCATCTACGCCTGGAAGCAAAATACGGGGGACTAGAATTGGCCGAAGCGCAGGAGCTTCCAATTGAATGGGTTCTGTAGCGGGGAAAACGTTGAAAAAAATTTGCCTTTCTGCCAAAGACACTTGTGCGCTGTGCCCGCTAGCCCAGCAGGATGTTGTTGGTTATACAACCCATTCGCAATGAAAATCCAAAGGGAGCGTCAGCTACCCACCTATTGGTCCCTAATATACTAATTGGTCCCTAATATGCTAACAGCTGCGTTGCTGGGAGGTGTTCCGAGAACCTCAGCGCAGACGCCGCCGAGTCACCGGTCGCCTATGCTTCGGACGCGCTCCCAGCACAATGCGGCAACGCAATGGCGCTCAAGGATCTGGTGGAGTACTAAAACTACCACGCGAACTATAATGTCTATTTCAAGCGGTCATGTCACGATGCCTCAAAATCGAACCAAGGACGTGGAAGTGAAAGCCCAACAAGCGCGGGCTAACTCCCTTTGCGCCAATCCGAGCCTGATACCGAGCGAGAGCCTCCTTCCGCGCGACCGGTGCCAGGACAAATAGACGTTGGCATTCGACAGGCCGGGCGCTCCGTTTCTCGGGCGGGTATCATCCGACTCGGTTCCACCTCGCCAGATTCGCCCGCCCGGCCCGGACCGACAACCCACGTGCTAATTACACCGGACAACTAACGTGCTAACGACACGTTTTTGCAGCATCTGTTTTTGCAGCATCTTGACACGCCTCCCGTAACTGGATAGACTCCGATACTACGACGAGGGTGCCGTGGATAATGCCATAGATTGTTCCAGTAACACCGCCGTGCGCAAGAACCTCATTCTCGCGGCGCTTCTGTTGTCGTTAATGGCGACCGCGCAAGCTGATGAGATGTATATTTTGGACTTCACACCGACAGAGAACGTGGACGGCCTCGAAATCGACGGCTTCTCACTGACTTTCACTGTTCCCACCTTCGTCACAACGGGCCAGTCCCCAGCATTTCCCACGCTCTCACTGAACGACGGGTCAAACGCCGCGGATCTCACGGAAGACCTGGTCCTGAATGTAAGCGGCGTCTCATGTTTTGACTACCAAACCCCCACGAACGCAACTACCAACGATGAATGTGGGCAAACTTGGGAAGCACCTGACGGAGGAGTATTCGAGGCTACGTTCGCATCCGCGCTCCCAGATACTGCAGGCACATACACCGGGTATGGGATCGCATCATTTTACTCCGGAATCGGAGGTTATAACGAGACAGAGGGTACTGTCCAGCTGAAAGTTACGAGCGTGCCCGAGCCCACCGCGCCTATCGTCCTCTTAGCGACGCTGTTGCTAGTAGCGTTCGTGGCACGGAAACGAATTGCCCGGGGCATAACTCCCGCCACCCGAAACGGCTCCTGAATTTGCCCACACGACCAAGAACCCACCGTCTCGAGCGCCGAACGTATTGCTCAACGCGTCGCCGGTTTCCTTCCTGCGGGGGACTCGAAGGGCCATTGTAGGCGGTCCGTTCCTGGTTGCCAGCAACCCGGACCTCGGTTCCGTCGATGTCCAGCACGCCCCATTGCGGTGAATTGATCGCGTCGGCATTCGCCATCAGTTCCGGGTTGATCGTCCTCAAACCGGTCAGGGCTTCTGGTTCAGCGAGCAGTTCCGTCTTGTCTCGAACGACTGGAACCTCGAAGTCAAGGCCGCCCGTGGTACAAGCGGGAATTGAGGTACTCCTGTCTCCCCCTCTACCACCGAGCACAGGTTGTTCGATTCACCGAGGAGCAGATTGTGCGTGCGATTCGCGAACACGATCAGGGGAAATCGAGCTTCGCTTAAGTAGTCTGAAGCCCGAGAAGGGGCTGGAAAAGCGAGCGTCATGAAGCGGGACTGCACGACGCGCTCCGGCCGGCCGAGGACAGCCGAAGGCAGCGGAAGAATCCCGCGACACCTTGGTCGGATACAAAGTTCCTGAGTCCGGCTTTCCTGCGTCGGTACGCCTACCGGCCTGAGGTTCAACTTCGACAACTCCGGTTCGACGAGGGGAGAGTGGGTGGCGCTACTTGCGTCTCAGGTCACAACTCCCTCAGCTTGGCGTGTACCTCGTGCAGGTATTTCGACCCGTCGAATCCCAGTCGCGTAAGAAGCCTTCGTAACCTTCGCAACCAATCGGGCCAGGAAACTGGCTCGTAGGAATGGGGGTGTGCCAAAATCGCGTCGTGGGGGATTTTTTGAGATTGTACTGTTATATCATCACCAATCAGGACGATCTTAAGGTTGGAACGCCGGCGTTTCAGGGATTTTATTAACCCCTCAACCCCGGAGAGACTGGGATTTACTAATAGCAAATCGACTTTCAGTTTAAGCTTAGTAGTCATCGCAAGAGCATCGTCGGAGTTCGGCGCAGGTATGACGTTGACAGCCCGGAGAGCAACGAACAGTTCACTTAGCCACAAAGCGAAACCCAGGTCATCATCGACGATCAAGACTGTGTAGACACCATCTGCTTCGCTCACGCGCTTCACCTCCTCACTCTTTCTTGAGAAGGCTGATCTTTCGATCGGCGTGCAGGGGCGGTGCGGAACTCGTGTTGCGTGAACTTAATCGCGACCCCTCTGCCATCGGTACGAACAATACGTCCCGACAAGATCAACTGAAGAGGGCGAATCCCATCGAGCTGGACCGGCCAATTCAGCAGCAACTCAATTGAAGCGTGGGCTTTTAGAGGGTGCTTTGTTTCAAAAAATAAACCCTTGCTGCTGATGTTCAAGGTTCTTCCAAAACCGTGCTGAACTACTAGTGTCGTGTCCCAGAAATACGTGAACAAAGCCGGGCGATTTTGCCGAGGATGGAATCGGCCGTTGCGGTCCAGACGAAAGGCCGCCGCGTGCGGTTGTAGTGCTGGACGAAGGAGTCGATCTTCTCCACCAATTCCTTCACGCTTCGAAATGAGCCGCGGCGAATCGCCCGCTGCGTGATGAGTGCAAACCACCGCTCCACCTGATTCAACCACGACGAGTAGGTCGGCGTGTAGTGAATCTGATATCGGGGCCGCTGCGCCAGCCATGTTCGCACTTTCGGATGCTTGTGGGTGGCGTAATTGTCGACGATCAGGTGGACGTCCAACTCGGGCGGGATGCAATCATCAAGGCGACGCAGAAACGCGAGAAACTCCTGATGCCGGTGGCGCGGTTTGCATTCGGTGAAAACGGTGCCGGTGGCGATATCCAGCGCGGCAAACAAAGTAGTCGTCCCATGGCGGACGTAGTCGTGGGTGACACCCTCCATATACCCGAGCCCCATCGGCAGGACCGGCTGAGTTCGATTGAGCGCCTGAATCTGGCTCTTTTCGTCAACGCATAGCACCAGCGCGTGATCGGGCGGGTTGAGATAAAGCCCCACGATATCGCGCACCTTCTCGATGAAGAACGGATCGGTGGAAAGCTTGAAAGTACGTGTGCGATGGGGCTGAACGGCAAAGGCCTGAAAGAGGCGATGAACGGTGGATTTAGAAATCCCGCTCACCTGGGCCGCTTCCCGGACGGTCCAGTGGGTTCCAGTCCTTGGCTTACGCGACAGAGTTCGTTTCAGCAACGCCGCAACCTGTTCGTCTTCAATGGAACGCGGCCGGCCCGGGCGCAGTTCATCATACAATCCGGGCAGCCGCCGCTCGATAAAACGGCGTCGCCACTTCCCAACCGTGGCATTGGTCCACTGGAGACGGCTCGCGATCTCCGTGTTACTCGCGCCTTCTGCCGACCAAAGCACGACTTTAGCGCGGGCGACGATGGCGTGCGGCAGCGTGCGTGATTTCGCCAGACTGGACACCTGAATCCGCTCGTCCTCGCTCAGAACAAGCGCGGTTTTGGGGCGACCGATGGACATACTCCAGCGTAAAGCTGGCTTGATCTTATGTCAACTACTTCTGGGACATAACACTAGCAGCGCGTGGTGAAACGCCGTTGCCTGTGTGACCTTGGACGTAGTTTGATCGTCTTCCAAACATGGCGATGGGACGACGAAAGAAGCGCGTTCGGCAAGAGAGGTTGTGGACACCGACTGCGGCGCTGCCGATAGGGGCAAGCCATCCGTTTTACCAACGGCTGAATCAGATTCTGGATGAGAAGAAGTTCGACGAGTACGTCGAAACGATTTGCGAGGATTTCTACGCCGGTGAGGTGGGCCGGCCGGGCTTGTCGCCGGGAATCTATTTCCGGCTGTTGATGGTGGGCTATTTTGAAGGGATCGATTCGGAGCGCGGAATCGCATGGCGGGCCAGCGATAGTCTGTCGATTCGATCGTTCGTGAGGATCGCGCTGGACGAAAGCGTGCCGGATCATTCGACGATCTCGCGCACCCGGCGGCTGATGGATGTGGACACGCATCAGGCGGTGTTCCAGTGGGTGCTGCAGGTGTTGGCCGAAAAGAAGCTGCTGAAGGGGACGACGATCGGGGTAGACGCGACGACTCTGGAAGCCAATGCGGCGCTACGGTCGATTGTGCGGCGCGACACCGGAGAGCGCTACGAGGAGTTTCTGGTGCGGCTGGCCAAAGAAAGCGGCATCGAAACTCCCACGCGTGAGCAGTTGGCGAAGTTGGATCGCAAGCGGCCCAAGAAGGGTTCCAACGATGACTGGACGCATCCGCACGATCCCGATGCGCGCATCACCAAGATGAAGGATGGACGCACGCATCTGGCTCACAAGGCCGAGCACGCGGTAGACATGGAGACCGGGGCGATTGTCGCCGTAACGCTGCACGGGGCAGACGTTGGAGACACGGCAACGATTCCCGAAACGGTAGCCAAAGCAGGCGAGCGCATCACGAGTGTGGTGGCGGATGCCAACGGCGATGATGTTGTGAAGCAGGTCAGCACGGACGGGCCGCGCGAAGTGGTCACCGACAAGGGTTATCACAGTCGCGCGCTGGTAAACGAACTCACCGAGTGGGGCTTGCGCACGTACTGCTCGGAACCCAATCGCGGACCGCAACAGTGGGGAGGGCAACAGCGGGAACAACAAGCGGTGTATGCGAATCGACGGCGCATTCGTGGAGAGCGAGGCCTCCGGCTGTTACGCCAGCGCGGCGAGAAGCTGGAGCGATGGAATCAACACTTGTATGATCGGGGCGGGATGCGTCGCCTACATTTGCGCGGCCGGGAAAACATTCTCAAGCGCTTGGTGGTGCACTCGGGCGCGGCCAATCTTGGATTGTTAATGCGACAACTGTTCGGAAAAGGCACGCCGCGTGGCCTGGCGAGTACACGGGCTGCCATTTTTTCGGCCGTGCTCGCCTCTATCCGCGGCTGGTCTACGCCAGCGACACTCGTCACAAGGTTCGGCGACTTAATGACTCTTGCCGACCCGGCTCAGATGATTACCGTCGCGCAGTGAAAACAGCCAGTTTCACCTCACGCTGCTAGACCGTCTTTTGTCACCATAAATCCGCCTCGCAGGCGGATTGGATAGCGCGGGTGAGAACGCTGTTCCGCCAACGGCGTCTCTTAAGACGCGGAAGACCGCTCTAGTTGTGACTTAGTGAAGAGCCAATTTCGGATGAGATTTCTCCAAGCCGTCAGTGCTTGCTCAAGAGTTAGCCTGGAGAAAGATTCAAACAAGCGGTTGCGCGATACCGGCGACGCGTGAAGGGTGGCGGAGAATGCCCGTGTTCTGCCCGTTGTTGAATTCAAGGACAATACAAAAGACCACACCGATCAGCGAGTGAAAGGGCAACTCGAAGCGGTCAGATTTCGTAGAACTGGCAAAATCTTCCTCTTCATCTGTGTAGCACCAAAACCCAATCTGGATCTCCGTCGTGGTTGTTGCCGGGAGTGGTAAATTCTTGATCGCCGGAATTCGCAAATGGCGACCCCGATATCGCGATGTAGGTGCCATTCGAGGGATCGTACCATTGCGCCGTGACGGGGCCGGAGAATGTGGCTAGCTGCACTGTCAAGGTCGACGCATTCGGACAATAAGTCAATGCCAAGCTTCCGCTGATCCAACTGGTGGTGCAGTAGGTGGCTGCGGTGAGATTCTCATTGGAGCCGTTGTAGGTTCCGTACCCGGCGGTGACAACCTCATGCACCGTGTCCGGGACCAGGTCCCACCAGGCGATGCTGCCAAAGAGTTGGTTGATGTACTGAATTTCCAGGGCGCCGGGGCTGTCCAGGTAGGATTGCCAACCTGTGGTAAACGTCCAGGTGTAATGGTTTCCATAAAGCTGTCCGGCTCCGCCACTGAGTATGGTCCAGTACGCCTGCTCTCTCAGTACATAGGGTCCCGCTGGACTTAGAAGTCCGCCGGTGTCGTTCTCGTATTCGTAATTCGCTTCGACCAGGTAAGTCGGGATCGTGGGAGAGCTGTTATACGACTGGAGAACGATATCGTAGGTTTCAAAATAGGTATAGGCAGAATCGAGGGTTAGCAGGGAACCCAGGGCGGAATCCTGGTTGGAATAGCTGCTGAGGTAGTTTAGCTCGATAGTCTGCAAATGGTTGGAATCGACGCTGGCGATGCCGGCCATCACTTGCATGACCAGGTTGTTGTCCGTGCTGCTGCTCGACCAAGTCTGAAAATCGTTGCCCTGTAACCAGACGATGTTGGCGAAGTTCTGGTATCGAGTCCCGATGTAGACTCCGTAATTGTAAGCGTTGGTGCTTCCATTGTTCTCGAGCGTCCCCAGCCAGCCGCCGGTCTCGATGGGGTCCAGAAAAACCACCAAGTTGTAGGTTGCCGCCAGGTTCACCATGCTATCGACAAGGGAAAAGTAAGCATCGTTGGGCGTCGACAGGTCATAGTTCGACGGGCTGGAGCCGCTAGTGAAAGGCGCAATCCCATTGTAACTGGTCCCATTAGCATTGCATGCGGTGTAGGTGGTGCACAGCAGGTTCACCCAGATGGAGTTGAACCCCAGGCCCTCCCGATTGGCCATGTAGGTAGCCATGTCAGTCGGGCTGAGGTTTCCAACCAGGGACTGGGGAGCGTCTCCCATAATCAAGAAAGGCGTCCCGTTCTGGTCGACCAGATAGCGATTGTCCGAGCTGGCCTTCAAGGGCAGCAGGTACCCGGTAGTGGCGCTGGCCACGCTGGAGTAAGGGCTCGCATTACCCGCCGTATCGATGGCCTGCACCTGATAGCTGTAGCTGGTGTTCGACGACAGGCCCGTATCGTTGTAGTTGGTGCCAGTCGGAGTCGCAATTTGCGCAAAGTTGGTACAGCCAACGCCTTGACATCGCTGCACAATATAATTTGCCAGCCCCACACTACTCGTCGAGGCCGCCCAGCTCAGATCGATTTGGCTGCCGCTGGCCGCCATAGCCGTCAGATTACTCGGCGCCGTCGGCGGTTGCGGCGTTTGCGTGGTCGCGGTTGCGGTGTTCGAAAACGTGCTTATGTTCCCGGCCGTATCGATGGCCTGCACCTGGTAGCTGTAGCTGGTGTCCGAGGACAGGCTGGCATCGTTGTAGTTGGTCCCAGCCGGTTTCGCGATTTGCGCAAAGTTGGTGCAGCCGGTGCCCTGGCATCGCTGCACAATATAATTTGCCAGCCCCACATTGCTCGTCGAGGCGGTCCAGTTCAGAGTGATTTGGCTCGCGCTGGCCGCCGTCGCCGTCAGATTACTGGGCGCCGTCGGCGGTTGCGGCGTTTGCGTGGTGGCGGTTGCGGTGTTCGAAAACAAACTCATATTTCCCGCCGTGTCGATGGCCTGCACCTGGTAGCTGTAGCTGGTATTCGATAGCAGGCCCGTATCGTTGTAGTTGGTCCCAGGCGGTGTCGCAATCTGCGCAAAGTTGGTGCAGCCTGTGCCTTGGCATCGCTGCACAATATAATTTGCCAGCCCTACATTGCTCGTCGAGGCGGTCCAGTTTAGATTGATTCGGCTCGCGCCGGCCGCAGTTGCCGTCAGATTGCCGGGCGCCGTCGGCGGAGTTGTGACTGCTAACTGAGGGCGGAAGGCCACCATCTGCATAATCCAAGGCCCGGTTGGGCTGACTGGTGCGGTGGCGGTATAACTGCCGATGGAGTTGACCATTTCGTCCTCGGCGATGTCACCGTCCGGTGAAGTCAGCAGTCTTTGTGTAAAGCCGCTGCCCGGGCCGTTAGTTAGGGTCTGAACGAGGTTGGCGCCGAACAGCAGATCTGCCGCGTTGGTCGTCATAACGGAGCCGCTACTGCTCATGGCGCTGTTGCCACTGCTGGCGGCCGTGACGTCCACTGGGTTGTTGGGATCTGCGCCGCCATACTCTAGAATGCGGATGTCCGGATAGACTGCGGCAGTGGAAAAAGTTACGGTGACCGAATTGGCGCCTGCGGCGGCCGCCGAAATGTCGCCGGCATAGTAGATCGACTGAGTGGCGACGCCGCTTTGGACGGTGGGACCGACGGCGAGCGTGTATGTGTTACCGCTGCCATCGGTGACCGTGCTCACCGCAGCGGTGCTATCGTTCCAACCCACTACTACAACGTTGAGATCGCCAGCGGTCTGTGCGGCAGTGAATGGGACGGTCACGCTGGTGGAGGGCATCTGCGGCGTCGCGAAATCGCCTTGCACGTAGGTAATGATCGGGCCCGGCACTGTGAAGTTAACGCCGTTGCTGGCCACACCGCCGACCGTCACCACAACGGCGCCGCTGGTGGCGCCAACCGGTACTGCCGTGGCAATGCTGTTAGCACTCCAACTGGTCGGACTGGCGGTTGTCCCGTTGAAGGTGACTGTACCGCTTCCCTGAGTGGCTCCAAAATTGGTGCCAGTGATCGTCACCAATGTCCCCAGAGCTGCTGACGACGGACTAAGGCCGGTAATAGTTGGAGGTGGCGCAGTTGGAGGTGGCGCAATAATCGTGAAGGTGGCAGCAGCAACTGCACTATCCGTCAAACCGGTTTCGTAGGCAACGGCATTGAGCGTGGCAGTGGAGTTGACGGTGATCGGACCTGTATACAAAATTCCCACCGTCTCGCTGGGCGTGCTGCCGTCGAGGGTGTAGCGGATCGACGCGCCCGCCGTGCTGCTGCTGATGGTCACGGTCTGCGTTGAAGTGTAAGCTCCGCCTGCTGGACTGAAGATGGGCGCCGCTACCAGAGTTGTGACCGCTGAGGGAGTGCGAAATGCCACCATCTGCATGATCCAGGGCCCAGATGGATTCACTGTTGCAGTGGCGCTATAGCTGCCGATGGCAGTGACCATCTCGTCTTCGGCGATATCACCGTCAGGTGAAGTGAGCAGTCTTTGGGTAAGGCCACTGCCCGGGCCGAGGGTTAATGTTTGCACCAGGTTTGCGCCGAATAGCAGATCCGTCGGGTTAGTCGTCATAACGGGGCCACTACTGCCATAGGCGCTGTTGCCACTGCTGGCGGCCGTGACGTCCACTGGGTTGTTGGGATCTGCGCCGCTATACTCTAGAATGCGGATGTCAGGATAGACAGCAGGGGTGGAGAAAGTTACGGTGACCGAATTGGCGCCTGCGGCGGCCGCCGAAATGTTCCCGGCATAATAGATCGACTGAGTGGCGACGCCACTTTGGCCGGTGGGGCCGATCGCAAATGTGTAGATGTTGCCGCTCCCATCGGTTACCGTGCTAACGGTAGCGGTGCTATCGTTCCAACCCACTACTACAATGTTGAGATCGCCAGCGGTCTGTGCGGCAGTGAATGGGACGGTCACGCTGGTGGAGGGCATCTGCGGTGTCGCGAAATTGCCTTGCACGTAGGTGATGACGGGTGACGCTGGCGGATATTCAAAGCTCAACGCCAGGCAGCCCCACGTCCCGTTGGCACTTGCAGTCATCGTCGTGGTCACGCCCGATTGCGTGGCTATGGGTACCCAATACTCCAAGCCAACGGCGTTGTTCGTAATCGCCATGGCGCTTGGCGAACCGGCAGTCAATATGCCGCCTCCAGAGCAGCCGGTGGAGACCACCTCCGTCGCTTGCGCCGTCGAAAAGGAAGCGGATGACAGGCTCGCTCCAGTGGTGGAGCTGTTGCCGGATCCAACAACATCCACGGCAAGGGCGCCAGCACTATAACAGGCCACCAAGGCGGAAGCTAACGAGCTCGAACTGTTCGCTGTAGTGAAGGTTACGGTATTGGAAGCACTTCCCACAGTCGAGAGGACGTAAAAGTGCTGCATGTAGCCTGGATTGCTAGTGTATTGGTACTGGCTACCGGCCCCCGTGAAAGTGTCTCCAACGGCGTCACTGATGCTGCCAAGGCCTGAGTCGCTGGCAATTTCGATACCCAACGACGCAAAGACATCAATTACATCTCCAGCCGGACAGTTAAAGGGTCCTGTGGTAATTGCAGTAACTCCGCTGCCGGAAAAGTCGACGGCGGATGCCGTGCTAACCAACGTCTGAGCCGGCAATCCAAGGCACGTAAGAAGGAATATTGGGACAAGCCGTTTCATTTTCTTACACCGAAGCGTGCAATGCGAGCGAATGCCAAAGCGACCCATGGCAGAGCAAGCACAGAGGCTCTTTTCCACATCGGGAAGTGAATGAGAGTCTCCGCTATTTCTGCGGAGCGGGACAGCCTGCGTGCAGCCGCTTACAGCTGGAGTGCACACGTGCTGGTCGGATCGCCGCACGATTGTTCAGCATTGATGGCACGTTCCAGGGCCAGCCTCGGGTTCTCGATCACCGAACAAAAGCGTAGGAAATACGGTTTAGGGTGTCGAAAAGAAAAGCAGCTTTCCAGCGGAACAACATCACTCCTAGATACGTTCCAAGCGTATTCGTGATTAGGTCAGTGGTACCAGAATTTCGCGTTGGAAGATATGCCTGGAGGACTTCAATGGTAAGGCTGACAATCGCTCCGAGCATCACAGTAGTAAGCGACGGCCGCTTGATGTGACGCAGGGCTGACAAGAAGGCACAAAAGAAGAACCCAAACGGAATGAATCCGAAGATGTTGATGAGGACATTTTTCGCATAGGTCGACGATAGGTCGAATTCTTTCCAGGCTGGTTCCAAGAACTTTTCGTCCAGAAGCAGGTATCGCTCCGGAATGTACAGATCCGTTCCCGAACGGAACTCGTTATGGATGACATTTCCTATTCGTTCATCAAAGAGATAGAGCGCATCACCAAATTCGTTCTGCATAACTTCCGGGCGCCCGCTTTTGGTCCAGGTGTCGTAGTGTCGAAAGACCTGGCTGGGCGTAAGGGCGACACTGTAAATCGCAAGCCCTCTCAACTGACCGGACCAGTTATCGCTTTCCACCGGCGACGTTCCAACCACCAGGCGGCCCGTGAGTGCGTCGCTCGAAAGCCGAAAGTGTGAAGATGTCCTGACCGGGACACCGTCAACGAAGATCGCCGTTTCCTGTTTACTAGAGGTTATTGTTATGAAGACGGGTTTTCGACCGCGAAAAACGTCAGTAACGTAAGTCTTCGCGGTAATGGTTCGGCCGTCCACGTTCCTGCTTTGAGCCTGCAGTATGAGGTCCGCATCATGCTTGCGCAGCGAGAACTGTAGGGGATTCTCCGGCGTATAGAACGCGAGAATCGTATTCATTTCATAAATAAGACTGGGCTGTAGCCAGATCTCAAGGCTAGCGGATGCCTTGTCCGGCGAACTTGCACTCCTGATCGCGTTAGAACTCAAAATCGTTCCGTGTTCTCCAAAGCGAAGGCCATTGGCGTTTTGGAGCCAGCTTACTTGATTGTTGGGGTGGCCAAATGGCCAGAGTCCCGCGAACAAAATGCCGGATAAAACAAAGACGCAAAGCACGGCGAGAAGTTTGACGCTCACCAAGTTTTTACACGGCCGATCAATCACTCGTGTTTCGACGTTCCTCGGTGTAATGACACGCTTTTCTGAGAGGTTCATGTCGGACGACACGGAAGTCTTATTCTGGAATGGTAACGCCTGCAGCGCTTGGAATGCGTCGCGGGATAAACTCAACGTCAGTTGCGATGTTGTACGAAACTCAACTGCATCTGTGGCGTGTCATGAGGTTAGAGAAAGGGTCGGGGCCGAGCGAATCGAAAGACTGTCTTGGATTCGCGATGGCCTACGGAGAAGGCACCGTAGCTGAGGCTTGATTTGAATAAGCACTATCATCGTTGCTAGTACCGACGGCCGTGGCCACGTAGAAGTAGGTCATGCCGGGCAACACGCTGCTGTCCGTATAGCTAGTAGCGGTGACCAGGGAAGAATTCAATTGCGTGTAAGGTCCACCTGACGTTGTGCCACGATACACGTTGTACCCCGTTACCGTTGACGCGCTGGCTGTCCAGTTCAGTGACACGCTATGCGTTGTGTTGGCGACGACGCATGCCCCGCCTAATGCGCCACTTACTACTTGATTGACAACGTACTGGTTGCACGCACCATCGTCTATGGTGGCGGTGCAGGGAATGGAACCAAGATACATGTCTACCGCCAACTGAACGTCAAGGACGTTGACGACTCCATCGTCGTTCAGATCACAGGGGCTGAAGGCGGCCCAAGTAGACGTCGAGAACAAGAGCAGACAAGCACCGAGGACACAGGTGCGATACACGCGCGATCGGTTGGCCTGTTTGGACAACATATGAAAATTCAAACCTCGCTATCGTAGTTGAATTTTCAGTATAGTATTCTCGCTGCTTCTGGCCTAGTACGGAGATACCGTATTTGGTCAGGCGAGAAAGGGTTAAACCTTAATAGGTGAACGCCTTAATAACGGCGCGAAATCCTTCCTAAGGTCCGGCGACCCTCTCTGGGTGAGTACCCCTTTAAGGAACGGTAGAGGACCTCAACAGAATACCCAAGTTATTTTAATTCAGCACTTTGCAGACTTCTTGGCCGCGGGGCACGGGGCGACCCTAAAGCCTCACAATCTTGTCGGATGCCTGGTTCTTGTAGGCGTTGCGTGCATCGACGATCAGCTTGGCCCGCGCCAGGATCGCCGAATAATCGAAGGTTGAGTGATCTGTGACCACCACCACGCAGTCCGCCTCCCCGGCTAAAGTAACCGGGTCGCCCGAGTTCAGCACCCGTTGATCCAGACTGATTTGGGGAACGTACGGATCACTGTACGTGATCCGTGCACCTCTGCGCTCAAGCAAGAGAATGATATCGAGGGCGGGCGACTCCCGTACATCGTCGATGTCTCGTTTGTATGCGGCGCCAAGGACATGCACATGGGAGCCCTTCAAAGGCTTGCTTGCTTCATTCAGGGCATTCTGCACTTTGTCAACTATGAAATGAGGCATTTGGCCGTTAACGTATCCAGCCAGTTCTATGAAACGCGCTTCGATGCCGGCCTGCTTCGTTCTCCAGGAAAGATAAAACGGGTCGACTGGGATGCAATGTCCGCCCAACCCGGGCCCTGGGTAAAACGGCATAAAACCGAACGGCTTGGTAGCTGCGGCGTCGATCACCTCCCAGATGTTGATTCCCATGCGATCGCACATCATAGCCAGTTCGTTCACCAGCCCGATATTGATCATACGGAAGGTGTTCTCAAGGAGCTTCACCATCTCGGCGACGCCGGTCGAGCTGACCGGAACGACCCGCTCAAGAGCCTGCGAATAGAACAGGCTCCCCATTTTCGTACAAGCTGGGGTGACACCGCCCACAACCTTGGGGATATTGCGGGTCTGATATTCGAAATTACCTGGATCGATCCGTTCGGGCGAAAAGCATAGGAAGAAATCCTCGCCAACTTTTAGGTCAGGACGCGCCAGCATCGGCAGCACCAGTTCACTAGTTGTGCCTGGATAGGTGGTCGATTCCAGAACCACGAGCTTTCCCGCACTAAGGTATTTGCTAATCGCTTGGCAAGCAGACACGATGTAACTCATGTCAGGGTCCTTAGTTTTCCGTAACGGCGTGGGAACGGCGATGCAAATTGCGTCCAAGTCGCCAATGACGGAAAAGTCAGTAGTCGCGCGAAATTGGTTGTCGTTGACGAGCGGAGCGAGGATCGCTGAAGACACGTCCTGAATGTAGGAATCGCCCCAGTTTAATCGCGCAACTTTTTCCTCCTGTACGTCAATACCCGTTACTGAAAATCCTGCTTTTGAAAATTCAAGGGCGAGCGGAAGTCCCACGTAACCCAAACCCACCACCCCTATTCGAGCCATTCGCGTCTCGATTTTTTCTTGCAGCTGTTCTGCTATTACTACCGCTTGCGTGGCCGTGGCCTGCATAATTCACCTTTCTTCACACTCATGGGTACAGTGGTAGAGAATCTATTTCGATCGGGCTTGTATTCGTCTCACTTGGCTCGCCTGGTCAACGGCCACTCCCAGCTTTTTGAAGCGCGTTTAGCACAGGCATCAGAATCGCCAGTGCTAAAACAGCCCATGTCCAAAATCATTTACTAACGGACATGTTTGGATTAGAAATCAGCTATGGCTGGACAACACGAAAGCAGCTTGCTGGTAGGAATCGCTGAGATATTGGAACGAACTGCTGGACGCGCCAAGGCATCTTCTCTACGAACGTCTGCACGAAGTGCTGGAACGAGATACTTCGACCACTTCGGCGAACAACGCTGCCGGAAGTTCCGTCACGAGAAGTTGGGACGGCCTTTGCCTGGCGCGAGGTACAAGCGATTGGATGGGTCATGTTTAGGCATGCGCACTCCCAATCATCCCTTCCACCGTGGTTTCATCCCTCAACCAGAGTTCAGCTATGGGTGTCCATAGCCGGTGGCCCCGCAATGCAGGACAAGTGTCCATGACTACCACGGTAGCTGTGGGGTGTCTGCGGAGGATATCTGAGATATCCACTTCAAATATACCGTTGGATTGATGCTGTTCCAGTGGCCCACGCGGGCCAAATACCGTTAAACGTTTCATAGGCTGCCTCCAGATAGCCGGTTGGGCCACAAGTGACTGGGCAATGCCCCACTTGCATTCCGGCATGCTTGATAAAGTGCTGGCCTACGATTCATGCCTCGGGCGATAACCGCCTTAGTTAGGATCGTGGTAGCAGTGACGCATCTTCTTAACAATCAACTTGTTAGCGGATGTCGGATAGCGTTTAGATCGTCGATAATCGACTGGTAAGAGTTCATACAGTAACTCTCGCAACCTCGCCGATTCGGCGACGTGGCCAGCGGACGCCGGGTCACTGACCATCTCGCGGGCCTGACCAGTGGATCGGCGCGAGCGCGCACCCGCAGGTGTTCGGGTGAATGCTAAAGCGGTTGCCGCAAACCGAAGGTGTAGAGGCCGAAGACCCGGTAGCGTGGCGGCGTAGAAACCGAAAGCATGTCCTGAAGATGACGAAAGAGGAATGGGCGAACTCGCGCGATCCATAGGCCGTGATTGCGTGTGTGAGGGGCGGGCGGAGGGCGCTACTAGCAGCCCGTCTCTAAACCGTCGGTTTTTGACGCACGAAGAATTTCTCGGTGGGCGCACCGCCTTCGACGTGGTATCGGCGCGGGAGCAACCTGCAGGGCCCTCTCAGAATGGCAGAACCCAATTAAAGTCGAATACAGCCGCAAAATCGTAAACCTGAGCCGGCCCCAACGATCATGCGCCGCTCGCGGCTTGCCCGCTCCATACAGAGACCGCATCAGCAGCGCCAGATTGCAGGCCGCCGCCTGAATTAGTAGCTTCTTGTGAACGTTGTGAAGACCTCGAACATACAGTCGATCCATACCTCCGGTATCGAACTGATGCGCGAAATTCCGCTCCACTCGTTCGCCTCGACCCGCCTGCAAACGCTTGCCTCGCGCTCCGGAAATCCGCCGTCGATTCGCATACACCGCCGCTTGTTCGGCCGCCTTACCTTTCCACTTCCGCGCGCCACGTTCCGGCTCGGCAACATAGCTGCGCAGTTTCCACTCGGCCAGTGTCCGCATCACTTCATTACTGTGATATCCCTTGTCGGCCACCACCTCTTCGATCCCAGCTTGGTTCACCGTTCTCTGCACCGCCTGCTCGGCGACTGCTATGCCGGCCTCCGCCACCGTCTCGCCGATCGAGTCGGTGTCGCCCACCGCGCCACCGTGCGTCGTGAGTGCCAGGATTGCTCCGGTCTCCATATCCACCGCCTGTTCGGCCTTATACGCCAGAGCAGTGCGCCCATCTTTCAGCCGCGTGATCTCGGCTTCTACATCCGCCGGATTGACCCATTCCTCGTTCCGCATTCTCTTGGGCCGCTTGCGGTCCATGCGCCGCAGCGCCGCTGCATCGCTCGCTTCGCCCCCCTCAGCCTGGGCCAATCGTTTCAGATACTCGTCATAACCTTGCTGCGTGTCTCGCCGTACAATCGACTTCATCGCCGCGTTGGCTTCCAGCGTGGTCGAATCGATCCCGATAGTTTTGCCTTTCAGCAGTCCGCCACGCGCCAACCGCCTCAACACCCAGCCGAACACCTGCTGATGCGCTTCGGCGCCGATCAACCGCCGCGTACGCGAAATCGTCACGTGATCCGGCGTTCGCTCGTCCAGCCCGATCCGCAGAAACTGGCGCAGCGTGAGGGAATCGGCTACGCGCCAGGCGATGCCCCGTTCACTGTCGAGCCCCTCAAAGAAACCGATCATCATCAGCCGGAAATAAATCCCCGGAGCCAGCGACGGACGCCCCAGCTTCTCGTGATAAAACCCCCGGCAGCGGCCTTCACAGAAACGGTCGAAACCCTCCTCATCCAGGACCCGGTTCAGCCACTGATAAAAAGGATGCCCAGGCGCTTCAGGCAGCTCACTTTGATACCACAGCGGCTCCTGCCGCTCAAGCCGTTTGCGTGTGCCCATCGCCATAGCTGATTTTAAGCCGAAACATGTCCATTAGGAAATGGTTTTTAGACACAGGCTGCTAGCCTAAAAGGCCGAATAGGTTGTGGATATGGCGAAAGTGGAGCGATCGTGGCGGTCACCAGGCGCGGTGGCGGGGCGGGCGACATGGAGTCGATCGGAGAGACGTTACCGCACATGCAAAAAAGTAGTGGACCGGAGCGCGGTGTTCACAAGTGGGACTGCATCAAAGAATTTTCCCATGGATGGCTGCGGCGCCTTAGTTTTCCTGCTCTGACTCGATCGGATGCGCAGCCAAGGATGACACTTCACTGCTCTTTAGTTGGTAATTGACCGCAAAGAGTGCCAATTGCAAGCGGCTGGAAACGCCAACCTTGCTAAAAATATTCGTCAGGTGATGCTTGACGGTGCGCTCACTGATAGAAAAAGTTTCCCCGACCTCTTTGTTTGAATGGCCCGTCGCGACTTTCCTGATGATATCTAGTTCGCGCCGAGTAAGTTTATAGTCTTTCGGGGCTGCCACACCTTTGCCTTCGGAAAGCCGCTCGCGGAGCGCCTCCAATAAAATACTGGCTCGTCCGCTCTCGAGCCAGTAATTGCCGGACATCACACTTCCCATATCCTTGAGCAACTGCTGCACAGCCGATGTCCTCACAAAGATGCCCTGCGCCCCAAGCCGGAAAGCTTCAAGGATGTGAAACCGTTCAACAGCGTTCACTATGAGAACAGTGCGCGTCGGGGACAAGTGATTCACGAAATCAATCCGGACTTGTGCCTCAAGCCCTTGTGATAGGGCGAAGTCAAGGAGAAGGATATCGGGCTTGAAATAGCGAGTCAGTCGGACCGCGCCGCTAGGATCAGATGCTTCGTCCAGAATCTGGATGCCGTGCTGAGACTCGAGCAATCTACGCAAGCTATGACGACGAATCGGGTGCTCGTCAGCTATTATGATCCGAATAGCGTCGAGGTGGTTATTCATAGTTTCTCAAGAAAAGACTTGCACAGTACCGAGCGAGCATTAGTTGAACCAGATCGCTAGTGAGTTAAACGCAGACAAGCAACTTATGCCGGAACCGAAGAAAGTAGCTTCCCTCAGAACTTGGTTTCCAGAGGTGTGCCTGCCGTTGTAAGTCGCTCTAAGCGGCGACCGGAGAAGAAGCAATGACTACTCCAGAGAATCGACCCCTGAATTCCTCGTCGGGATGGCTTGGTGCCTTGACGGTATATTCTCTTTTGCCGAACCAACAGATCTTAACTTACTATCTTCAGAATATCCGTAATATCCTGAATAAAGTCGTTCGAGCCCCTTGACGCCGTTCAAGACAATGCCGAGAACACGCTGTCGGCCGAGAAGCGCGATGGCCTTTTCAATTGCTTCGTCCGGCGTGCTTCCCTCGCGGGCGACTAGCAACGTGGCGTTTGCCTGGCGCGCCAATATCAATGCGTCACTAAAAGGCGAGATTGGTGGAGAGTCGATCAGAATCCAGTCGAAATGAGAAGAGAGTTGTTGGATAATCAATGCAAGCGCTTCAGTGTGTAACAGGTCTGTAGGACTACCGCGAACTTCTCCGGCGGGTAAGAGGTACCAGTTTAGCGGTTTAAGACGCTGCAAAAGCGACTCAGGGTTTAAACCACGCTCGAGGCATTCCGCCAATCCTGGTCTAGCTTCGATACTCAACTCCTCAACTATACCCGGACGGTAAAGATCAGCCTCGATGAGCAGCACGCGGAGCTTTCCTCCTTCCGCGAGCGCTGTTGCAAGGTTCATTGCGATCGTTGATTTTCCATCGCCGGGCAACGGGCTAGTAATCAAAAGACTCTTTAGTTTTCCGGCATTCCAAAGTTCCCGAAGGCACATTCGTAGCAACCTGAATCGATCGGCTCCCGGGCTGAGGGGATTGGTGTGCATAATTATGCGGCTCGCGGGGTGTACATACACCTCTTGGGTCGGTATTTGCCGAAGCTGAAGAGATGTTTCTGGCTCTTCTGAGTCGGCTCCGACAGGGAGCGATACTGAATCGTTCGTCTTTACAGGTTCGTTGTTGAAGTCAAAGAAACGACTCATAGGGGTGCCTCCAGAGACAATTCCTCGCGCCCGATGGACGCGAAAAGCCGCTGTATTCGAACTGACCACAGCTTCTGCGAGGGTGGATGATGATGACGCAGGTGGTGCGTACATTGCCGAATCCGAACTACTTTTGCCCTTCGCCCGTCTATTCGATCTGTACTGATACCTGATGGTAACTTGCATTCCCGATAATCGAAAATCGGCTCACACTGCTAACCGCAACTGAACTTCAACTCCAAATCATCGGCCGTCATCCGTGCCGATAAAGGTAGAATTCGTAAAGTTCGGCAATCAACACTGCAAGCGATAAGCCGGCCCCCGCGACCCATTCGCACGCTCTCCTCCAAAGACGTGAACGTTCTTCATTCGCGGTAAGCAATAACGGCACACCTATGACGAGGGGGAGAGCAAAGCGCTTACTTAATTCTTGCTCAGAATGAAAGGAACGGTCCCGCAAATCCGCCACGAATGCCAGAGCCACGCCCAGACAAAGACCCGCTGCCGCACCACCAAGGCTAATCTTGATGCGGTCAGGGCTTGAGGGCACGGTCGGTAGGCTGGGTCGATCGACGAGACGGAACTGCTGGCCTTCTTGCCGTTTCTCTAAATCACCCGCCAATTCCGATTGCATTGTTTTGTTCAGTAGGTCCGTATAGTCCTGTTTCAACAGATCATAATTGCGGAGCATCCCTGCTAATTGCTGTTCCCGAACCGGCGTTTGATCGAGGCGGTTTTGATACTGCGCAATGGCTGCCTTGAGCTGCTTTTCATCTTTGGAGAGGTTCTGGATTTCCAATTGATTCGCTTTTGTTTGGCCAGTAATCTGAGCGACCGAAGCGTCTTCGGCAGTGCCAATGGAAATTGATGGTCCCGCGACTTGAGCCTCTTCAGTTTGGGCGCTTTGCGAACCTAGCAAGACTTTCAGCAAGGCTTGGCTCTGTGCGATCTTGATATCGAGCTGTTTAATCGCGGGATACTGAGGCGTGTAGCGGCGCAGCAACGCCTCTCGTTGTGACTCTAAGCGAGCGAGGTCGCCTTGTATCATCATGCCGCGCGTTTCACTTAAAGATTCTAAGTACTGCTGCTGCTCGCGTGCTCGACTCAAGCTGGCCATTGTGTTCTGAAGCTGGGCTTGCAAGCCGCCCAGGATCGCTACGTTTCCCTGCTGTTGTTCCGGGAGCTCTCCGAGATGCTGCATTTTGTAATTTCTAACTTGCTCCTCCGCTTCCGAGAGTTTGTTTTTTGCCGTTTCCAATTGTTCCTTCAAAAAGTTTGTCGTAGTCGTGGCTTGCCGCTCCCTGGTCACCAAGTTCTGTTCGATGAAGAGCGATGTCAATTTGCTAGTGACCTCTTGAGCTAAGAGGGGGTTGTTCGCGATGAACGCTATCTTAAACGAATTGACATCCCTTCGCTCCGATTGACTTTCGAGCGGTTCTATTTCTATATCGTGCCGCATGAGTTGGAGTAGCCCTTCCGGCGATGAGCGCTTGCTCTCCTTCTGGTAAAGGCCGAATTCGTTGATTATCTCCATCAACCGAGTGCGGGACAAGACTTCTTGTGCCGTTGCCTGGAGGGCTTCTCGGATATCGGTGGTAGTCGTAGGAAGAACATAGCGTTGAGGGACCTGTTGTTGTACAACAAGAAGCGTAGCCTCAGAGCTGTAGCGATTGGGGATGAATGATGAAACAAGCAGTGTTCCAAAGGTGGCCACAGAGGCAGGCAGTAACACCCACCATCGACGCCTGGCGACAACACTAAAAAGTCGATCTAAGGTGTCGTTTAAGTTCGACTCGGTTTCGATTTCAGGCATGGAACTCTACCTCCACCCCAAATATTAGGGGCCTAAAAACCGGAAACTGATTCGGCATGCGCCTATAACTCTGCGCCACGGTATAAACAATCATCGTTCTTTATGCGGGCGAACCTATTTGACTTGTGCCCCACGCCTTTCGGGTCGCATAAGCCCTCACGCGCTCCGTCACACTCGCCCCGCCAGGCCCCTTGCGTTATAGACTTGTTTCAAAGCGAAAGTAACGCCTTTTGAGACCTTTCAGAGTTGTGACTGTTTCTCTTACGGACGAAGCCATACGCCATTCAATTCACAACACTAACTTGCGGCAATAGAAAGCCTCGGCGAAACCGCTGGGAGCATTGCATTCCATCCCGCGCAGGCGCATGAGCGAAAGAAAGGTGTTCTCTTGAAACCAGCGCTTGCAGTGCTGGGACTGAAAGGCATCCATAATGTAACGAACCTTCTTTTGGCACTCTTCCGCCTGGAGCGGGACGAACAGGCTCGGCTGTCCCAGGTCGCCGTCATATTTGGGAATCTCGTACTCCAGAATCAAATGGTCCCGAAACGTATTCCAGGTCAATTCCGCGATCAGGCGATGGTCCTGATGCGCATCCTTGCGGTTGTGGGTGAAAATGAGGTCCGGTGAGACTGTCCTCTTCAGTTCTTCGAAAAACGCTTTCACCTCACCACTCACGACTGGCATGAATCCGTCCGGGAAGGCCTTTAGCAACGGCCCTTCCAGACTGGTAGACCCAGCGAACAACGCAGCCGCGCGCTCAGCTTCTGCCAGCCGAACACTGTCGCCACTGAACACCACCCAATGAAAAACACATTGCGGGTATTGCTCGGCCAACCGTAGAATTGTTCCACCACATCCAATCTCGATATCATCACAATGTGAGCCTAGGCATAGAATTTTCAGTTTTCGACCGGCTCCTCCATTTAAGTTCAGGTGCATCATGCGCTAGCCGATCTCCTCTCGGCGCCATTGGTCAGCGCGGCAGAAACGTGATTCCACACTTTCCACGGTGCGCTACCTTGGTTCAGCTCCTCCAGCTGTTGCTTGTCCTTGAAAGTGTCCATGCACTTCCAGAAGCCGGTATATTTGTATGCCAACAAAGCTCGCTTATCGATCAGTCGCTGAAATGGCTGCCGCACCAGTTCTTCGCCCGGTTGAATATACCGAAAGATTTCATTGCGCAACCCGAAGAAACCGCCATTGATCCATATATCCGAATTGGCAAGAGAGCAAACGTTGGTGACGTTTCCTCCCGGCCCCGTTTTGACGATATCAAGACTCCCGGTGGGCTGTACGAGTAGCAGGGAAGCGACGGCATCACTCCTGCGGAAGGCATCGATCATCAGTGGAAGTTCGAGGTCGCTTAGTCCATCGCCGTAATTCGCTAAAAACATTTCTTCACCCTGCAGGTAGGGCTCTACCGCTTTGAGCCGTTCTCCGATCGTTGCGTTGGTTCCGGTCTCGACAAAGGTTATCGTCCAATCATCTATATCACGGTTCAAAAAGTGGACCTTTTTCCCGCCCTGCGACCAGACGAAATCATTGGAGACGGACTCGTCGTAGTTCAGGAAGTAGTCTTTGATAACGTTACCTTTGTAGCCCAGGCACAAAACAAAATCCTTATGCCCGAAGTGGGCGTAGTATTTCATCAGGTGCCAGAGAATAGGCCGCGATCCTATCTGCACCATCGGCTTCGGAACGTCGTCAGCATAGCCTCTTAGCCGCATACCGGCTCCCCCGCAGAAGAGAACCACTTTCATGACTAAACTCCTCTCAAGACCCTTTTACTGAGCGGCTCCCACACGAGCGCTCGTTAATTCCTCGAGCCACGTTTCGCCGCGGAATACCCGATATTGCTCAGCTCGCAATTGATCAGCGACCCGATCGCCTGGTAGCACGACATCGTCGTAGCTGACAACGCAATCCTTAGGAACGTTTCGGACGAGAGTGCAACCATCGACCAGTCCTTCCGGAAGGTAACGGCCGCCGCACATCTCTTCGGCATTAACTGCTTCGCCATAAGTCATGTACATGCCGTATTCGTCCAGAACCTCGCCCGCTTTCAGGTCGCGCTTGGCGACAGCACAGACTTCTACAACCGGACCAGCCAGGGGCTTAGCGACAGAATCTCGAAACAGAACTACTCGAGCAATCGCATTGGGGACCTCAAAGTGCACCAAATGGTACGGCGCGAAGAATGCATACAACGGTCCTTCGCCCATTTTGTAAAGATTCAGATAGTGTCGCTGTTTGGGGTCGGGATGTTCGGCTAGGCAGTAAACCTTGGTAAGCGGCGTGCCCACGACATAATCGACCAAGCCACCGCAACTACGCACTTCGTCGATGTCATATAGCGAACCGATTTTCATCACGTCGCCGCAATACTCGCGTCCTCTCGACATCCCACGGGATTTCACCTTGAACCCGGTCGCATTGGCAACGACGGCTTGCTCGAAACTTATTTTCGAACCATCGGCGAAACTGGTTACCATGGCGGCGTTCTGCCCCCACTTTTCGGCAAACCCTCGCTGCGTCGTCGGATTACGGTAAGGATCCTGGAGGCCTTTGATGTTGCCCATTACCCGCGGAGTAAGCCCCAGGCCTTTCACCCAGCGGTACAGATCCATCTGCAGGCCGGGTTCGTCACCATCGCACGCCGACAGTATTACTCCATACTTCTCGGCGTAGACCTGTAGCATCGGTCCGATCGTCGCGTCTACTTCGGCGTTCAATAGCACTACATCTTTTCCGTGCTGGAACGCGTCGAGGATAACCCGAGCCCCGAATTCGACCGAGCCTGTGGTATCCACCAGCACGTCGATTTGCTCGGCGCGTGACAGAAGGAAGGCATCTTCAGTAACAACCGGCTTGCCCGCGCGAATGGCATCCTCCACCTGGTCCTGCGTGGTGGCCACAACTGCGTCAGTTCGGCCCGCATAAACGAACACGTCGAGCGCCCTTTGGGCTCGACGGTTGAATATCGCCACCATACGCATCCCCTGGACACTATTTGTAATCTGATTCGTGAGCCCTTGAGACATGAAGCCCGCGCCTAGGATGGCGACTCGAATCGGCAGGCCCTGCGCCTCGCGCGCGTTGAGTGCATTGTCGACGATGATCATCGAATCCTCCTATCCGACCAATTGCAGGCTCATGCGATTTTTCAAATCGCCTTCCTGCATTTCCAGCAGCGGCCACACTGCGTCTTTTTCCGAGGTGACGGTGACTGGAAGCGGCCACGACAGATGAAGCCGCGGTTCGCTATAGAGCAGTCCACCCTCCGAACCAGGTGTGTAGAACTCGCCTACCTGATAGCTGGTTTCGGTGTTGTCTCGCAGCACTTGATAACCGTGAGCAAAGCGCTCGGGAACATACAGCGCCCTATGGTTGTCCTCATTCAATTCCACTGCGACGTGCTGGAGGTAACTGGGACTCTCCGGACGAAGATCAACGATAACGTCAAGAATCGCGCCGCGCGTGCATCGCACTACCTTGGTTTCAGCCGCCGGCGGAAACTGAAAGTGCATTCCGCGCAGCGTGCCTTTCTGGTGATTGAAGGCCACATTGGCCTGCGCAATAAGGGGTTTCAGCCCATGCGCTTCGAACTCCTTCTGGCAAAAGGCGCGCGCAAAGAACCCACGAGAATCACTCCGGAGTTCCAGGTCGATGATGTAGGCGCCCGGCAGTTTCGTTTCAGTAAAAATCATGTTTGTGTCTCCTGTTAAACGGCCGCCTGCGCGAACTCTGCCTGACGGATCCAGCGCAATGAGTTATCCAACTGGCCGGCTTTCACGAGCTTTTGAATATGATTGATGCGCGTGTAGCGGCCGCGCTCCAGGTCAGCGCTGCTGAGTCCAGCCGCTCGATAAGCTGCGAGCAATTCTTGCGCTCCATTGCGCGCGGTCCATTGCGGACGGAAGTTTGGCACAACACGCCGGATCTTTTCGCAGCTGACGCGATAGCAACGTCTATCGGGCCCGCCGTCGGGGGCGTACTCGATGCGGCACCCAGGAACGGTTCCAGCGACGATTTCAGCAAGTTGGCTTATGCGGTAGTTCTCCTCGGTCTGACCGACGTTGAAGGTTTCGTTGTGAATGGCTTCCTGCGGAGCTTCCAGAGTGCTGAGAATTGCTGCGACAATGTCGCGAATGTGCACGATGGGACGCCAGGGCGTGCCATCGCTTTTGATATACACTTTTCCGGTGGTGTACGCCGACGCTACCAGATCGTTCAACACCACATCCAGCCGTAAACGCGGAGACGCACCATATGCTGTCGCGTTTCTCAGGAAAACCGGACTGAAATGGTCATCTGCAAGCTCTGCCACGTCGCGCTCGACGAGTACTTTGGACTCAGCATAGGACGTCACTGGGCTGAGCTGAGCAGTCTCATCCAGGAACGCATCCCCCGCCGCGCCATATGTGCTACAAGATGAGGAAAAGATAAAGCGCCGAACCCCTGCCTCCTTGGCCAGTTCGGCCAAACAAACAGAGGCCCGATGGTTGATTTCATAAGTCAACTCGGCATCCAAGTTCCCTAGCGGATCATTCGACAACGCGGCCAAGTGCACGACGGCGTCAAAGCCCGCTAGGTCAGCCTTAATGAGATCACGTACGTCTTTGCAGATCTCTGGAAGCTCCCGAGCTGGTCTACCGAAGTCGCAGCCCGCGAACAGGCCTGTGTCGAGCCCGACGACTGCATGGCCCGCCGAGAGCAAGATGGGTCCAGCAACAGCCCCGATATAGCCTTTATGGCCAGTCAAGAGTATTCTCATTTGAAGGAGTCCTCGTTTTGAGTAGTAGAAGGGTGAGTTATCTCTAAAATGCACCCACTGGTCGGTGCGAAACTACATGCGGCGATATTATTGCGCCGGTGGGTTCAGCGCCGACCGATAGCAGGCCGTGCTGGCACAGCAGCTCCGCTCCTTCCCGGACGGCCGCGAACGGGACACCGGAGCGCTCCGCAATATCCAGCAGGGGACAACTTCTAGCCGACGTGCCTGTAAATCACGTTTGCCGCTACTCGGACAATACCGTCTGGCAAATACGGGAGCACTCTTTTTGCGGTTTGCTCCTTTAAGTCATTGCCGGCAGGCAGAAAGGCCCCTTTCGACTGGACTGAATCATGAAGCCTCACATAAGTAAGGCCCGAGCGAGTCGTGCCCCAGCGATCCTTAAACCTAATGAGTCCGGCGTTCTCGCACTCGGAGCGGCCGAGGTCGAACACAAACAACCCGTCCTGTTTGGCCTCTTGAATTGATTTCCAGAACAGCAAATGCACTCCACCGAGCCGATGAAACTGCGCGTCTGAGCAACCGTATTTATAGACGAGAGTATCTTTGTAGCGCAGCGTAAGAATCGCCGCGATCGGCCGTTTGGCTTGGAACGCGACTCGGATCTTCAGCGCTTCTCCAAAACATTCGATCAAGTTTTGGAACCATTTCTTCGGTTGCGGAAGGACCAAATGTCGACGGCGGGTGAGAAGCAACAGACGATAGAAACTATTGAGCAGAAGTTCTGACCGGCCCTCTTTATATGTCAGACCCTCTCGTTCCGCGCGGCGAATCTTTCTTTGCGTCGAGTTCTTATGGCAATTGCCAAAGAGAGTGTCGAGATCCGGCCTGAGATCAATCTGATGCAAACAGTAGGTGCGGGTTGACCGGGGCCCAAGATTGTCCATATCAAGCGCACGCAGTGGACGAGTCTCGATGTAGCGTAGATGTTCTTGACGCAGCTGTTTTCTCAAAGCAGAAATAAAAGCGGTAATGTCCGTTACTGCGTCTGCTAAGAGGTCGCAGTGATCTGAGAATGGAACTGAAACCAGCCGCCGCCCCGTCAGCCAGCTCTCCACGCGACAAAATACTGCGGCGTTCTGCAAGTCAGCATCTGGCGGAGATGTAGTAATTGCAATCGATTCAAATCCGTACGTTCGACGAAGCGCTTCGAGCCATTCGACCGTATGAAAGACAGATGAGCGTGGATGACGCTGCAAGAACTCACCCCATCGAGGATCATTCAGGGGCCGAAATCGATAAACGGGTCTTGAGTCTTGCGTCAATTGCGCCTCGGTGTTGACCCGGCACGAGACAGAAACGCTAGCAGCCATTCAAAACCCCCGTTTCACCCACAGGTATGGAAGGAGCGCAACCTCTGCAAGACCAGGCAGAGGGTCCTCTGGACTGAATACCGCTTCGACGTCGAAGTGCCTTAGCGATCGCAAGTAGGCTCGCCAGTTCTGGCGACCTTTTAAAATTTCCAGAAGCCCAGTAGGTACATCCGTGACTAATCGAATCCAACTCACTCCAGCTCGGCCACGACAAGGCTGCAGAGTTTCACCTGCTTGATCAGCAAAAAGCAGATAGGGAAAATCTACGCCGGCGCCAGGCCCAAGAGTGTGATAGCCCCATGTCCGTCCGTTGACATCGAGCAGCCTATACTGGCCGTCCCGTGGATCTAGTTTGTACTCCATTTCTACCAGTCCGTAGTAGTTGATCGCACGCAGGAATCGCTCGGACAAATCCTCAAGCGCCGGCAACTCGATTGTCTCGACGAACGTGCTTGCCCGCCCGAATTCCGCAGGATGCTGCCGCGTCCTTCGAACAACCATGCTCCCGATCGCCCGACCTTGCTTGAAAAAAGCGCAGTATGCGAACTGCTGCCGGCCATCGCCGGGGATCAAGTCCTGAATCATCACTTCCCCAGGCTCAACTTGTGCGTCCGCTCGTTGGAAGAGATTCCGTAGTTCAGCGCGGCTATTCGCTCGCCAGGCTTTGGCCTTCGTTGCGTAGAAGAAATGCTCCTTAATTGCTGGTTTGATCGCGAACGGAGGCTTTGTGCTGATCTGTTCCAGTTCCCCGACATCGCGCGGATACCAAGTCCGCGGAGTGGGAATACCCAGCGCACTTGCTAGACGATAAGTATTGCGTTTGTCCCACACCCATTTAATTGTGTCCCAAGGCGTTGTTGGAACGCGAAAAACCTCTGTCAGCCGCGATCGGTGGCGTGCGAACGCCGCCACCGTCTCGTCTCGCGTTGGATAAAGCACCCACCCCTCGAGCGCAAGCCGTCGGCCGACATCCAAAACCGAACGGACAGCCTCCTCCTCATTGCGTAGATTTGGTGCCGCCACTGCGTGCGTCGTGTACCGTGAGAAACGTGCAATAGAATGCTCATCGTCGATGACGCACACCGGCACTCCGCGCCGCCCGAGGCTCCGAACAATTCCAAGGCCTTGGTAATCCCCCCCGACTACGACGGCACCGATTGTTTTTCTTGAGCGGCTGGCGGTAGACCCTAGCGTCGTTGAGTAACCTGGTGCACCGACAGTCATAACAATCTTTCTCTCGTTTCCAGCTTTCGGGCCCTCCGAGTAATAGAGCGCAGCAAGGCACGCGAGGCGTAATGCGTCCCAGACACAAATTGCATGAGCGGGCCGAAGCTCCATGCGGCTGGCGCGCCGAGAATGTGCAGACCCGGCACTGACGTCTCAAGCCCTTCCCTGAGAACTGGATAACCATTAAAACGGTGGATGGACAGGAGTAGCTCTGGAGCGAGAAACTGGTATTTGGAAATGTCCACCCGGTAGCCGGTCCCAAGAAGAATGTGGTCGATAGTTCTCACGCTGCCGTCATTCAGACTGACCTTCGCTCGCTGGCCATCGAGAGCAACCGAGGAAACGGAGCACCCGAGCTTGATTGGCACCTCCGCGAGCCTATTCACTAACCAACGCGCACCAGCGGGACGAACAGATCGCCTTCTGAGCTTGTCCTGCAGGCTATGTGGAAATCGCCTAAGCAAGTCCGGCCGCGACATCAGTTGGCTAACACCGGCCGGTCCCACATCGGTGGGGGCGTACAGCAGCCGCCTGGTAAACTTGCCCAACCCATGATGAAGCGTCCTGGAGAGACGCCCTTGAAGCCAGTGAATCTCGCGAGCGCGCGCAATGATTTCGACGCGGGCGCCGCCTTCATGCAATAAGGCGCCAGTCTCGAGCGCGCTTTGCCCACTGCCCACGACGAGCACCTGCCTTCCGGCATACTGTCGCAGGTCACTGCATCCGGATGTATGGGCCGCCACCGCTGAAGGAAGACCCTGAAATTCTGGCGGATGCCAAGCAAACGAACCTATGCCAACAGCGATAATCACGCGCCGCGAATAGACCACTTCGCCATCTTCAAGGATGAGTCGGAACCCCTTATCGTTAGACTCCAGCCGCGCAATTTTTCGCTGGTCAAGGTCGGGCACAGCCTGGTGCTGATACCAAAGTCCATACTGGATGAACCGATCAAGCGGCACGGGAGCGGACAAGTGACTTCCACTTGCAGCCCCGTACGCTTCCAGCGTCAGCGAGTCGCTTGGGTCGGCAATTTGTGTCGCTGTCCAATTAGAGCGGAGGCGCATGCCCTTTGGCATGGTGCGCTCCCAGAAGGACATGGGCTCTCCAAACACACGAACATTTAGGCCCTTGACCGTCCGTAAGTGCGCAGCCGCAGATAGTCCGTAAGGGCCGGCACCGATAATCGTTACATCGTTAGCTGTCATGAGACGTAACTACGCCTGTTCATCTAGCCAGGACCAGCAGGCTGTATCCACCCAGAATTCGCACTGTCAGGTCCTGATGAACCGCGAAGCACATTTTCCTCGGCAGTACGGCGATTTTCTGGATAGGCTGCTTTGCGAGTTCGATGCATCGAGGCGTGTAAAAATAATCCAGCAGCTCGTAGCCCACGTCCCTTAGGGTCTCCAGGGCGGTTTCCTTGGTGAAGTACTGTAAGTGTCCGTAGAGTTCCCGGCGAGTCAAAAGGCCTCGTTTTCGGAGTACGGCCTGGACGCTCAAATCGAGCGGAAAGTGAAAAAGTTTCAGATCGCTTTTCCGTCGGATTCGGTCCAGAAAGCCGAAGTAATCTTCGAGATGCTCGATGACATCGAGCACCAAAATCATATCGAAGAAAGTGCCGTCCTCCTCACTGATATCGGCCAGCTTGAACTGAAGCCTTTCGTTTGCGTTGCTCTTGCAGATCTCCAAGGCCTGCGGCGACATTTCGTATCCCCAAAAGCTGCACGCACTGTCCATCTTCTCCTGCAACAGCTTGAGCACCTCGCCTGCGCCACATCCGACGTCGCAGATAGTCTTCGGTTGCAGGTTGTTCTTCGCCAGCATACGCTGAATCTGCGCGACCTTGAACGGGGATTCGTCCGCGTGCCAGAGCGGGTTCTTTTCCAGGTATCCGCCGTCCGTATACATGTTGCGATCACGCACGCTACCGGAGATGTTGGTCATAAGGTCCCTCAACCGAGGCGAAGTTTTCTTCAGCTTGAGAGGCTGTAAGTCACTGCATCTCCTGCCAGCGCAGCATAGGCCACGCGGGCTCGCTCCTTCCCTGGTCCCTTCACGCGCCACTCGCCGTTCTCTTGTACGAGCTTCATCTTACTTCTCTCTCTCCACCATGCAGCCACGTCCCTGGGCAACGCCGTCCAGATGCCGCTCTCCTCACGCAATCGGGCCAAATGACGGAGTAAGGCGCTGTAAACATCCCGCGCTCGTTGCTCCATTATGTAATCCGGATGAACGATAAAGTTCATCAACCCGTAGTTGTCGCGGAGCAAGGCAATTTGCTTCTTCCAAAGCTCAATGGAGTAGTCGCCCAGAATTTGGAAGAGCGTATAGTCCTGCGTGCAGGTCACTGGAAGCTCGACGATGTCACCGATAAAGTAGGGCATCACCGTGCAGCAGCCGCCGTGCTGAGGATCGAGATGTGCCACGTTGGGAATCGACATGTCATAGGAGCACTCGAAAGCGTCGTACCAGTCCGCATTGCGGTAGAGGATGCCGGAGCGAAACCCATGGGCGCCGTATTCCCGAGCGTAGTTGTTGATGCGCTTCGCCCGGCGCAGGAACTCCCCATGATCGGCGTAAAGACGACCGTCGTGTTTCAAGTCGTGTACATTCACTTCGAAGCCGCGGCTTCTAATGCTGTCCAGAAAAGTCCTTGGCACTGAGTAGCGGCCCTCCGGCACTACCTGAAAGGAGCTGCGCATTCCAAACGACTCGTCCAAGTCCATTAAACTAGGGCAGAAGTCCCGGCCGGATTCTCCCTCCACGTCGTGAGTCATAATTGCACAACTGGAAAAGCCGTCGGGCCAGAACCAGATGAATGGAATCCTTTGCAGACCTTGCGCCTTGAGAGACAGTGCCAGCAGCTTCTGATGAATACGTTCTAAAGTGGTGTCCACAGGCCAGGCGGGGAAGCTGATTTTTTGCCAGCTTCGAAAGCGCAGTTTTTGAATGTAGCGGCGCGCCGACATCCCCAGCATTGGCCGAACGAGGTAGTACGTCTTTCGCAAGATTTCGTTGAGAACTTGCCCCTCCTCGCGGAAGTGGGCCGTGTAGCGCTCGCGGTGCAGATTCTCAACCACTATCCCGGCATCGAATGGAAGCGCGATTCCCTGCGCGTCCAACCCCACGTTATCGAAGGCATCATAGAGCTTCCCAGCCGGGCTCCGGGCCGCACTGCCGGCTGAAAGTCGACCGTAGCAGATCGTGTCTGGCCCTAGCCGAAAGTACCCAGGAGGTTCCGCCGATTGACCTACCGCCCGGAACGGTACCTGGTCTATCGGGCAACGGTAATAGTCAGCCAGGAGCTGATTTACAGAATCTGATCCGTGGGCGGCCCGGGAGCCCTCAACACGTCGACTGATCTGGTTCGCTGCCCGTTCGCCCAATTGAGTTGATGTTTTATACATAGCGCGGCCCTTCGTGAAAGAGTAATAGGTCGTCCACGAAGCTCCACTTCATGGCCACTTTGAAAAACATTGGCTGGATGTTAAACGACATTAAAGATAATCGACCCGACAGAAGCAGACTATGTTGATTCATTCAAAATAGCCACGCCGGTTTGAGCGCCGTTGCCCAGAGATCAGTCGAAAGCCCTGTCAAGCTCAGACCTCTTTTGGGCTAAATCCAACTTTCTTTCGAACTCGACTCTTCAGTAAGCTGTCGGCTATCGTTCTCAAAGGGGCTTTGTGTCCTTGCTACCCTTCGGAGTGGGAACCTTGCGTCCTGAACCAGGCTATTGTGGTGCGCAACCCTGTCAAGGAGGTTGTTGGCTGCCAGCCGAGTTGATCGTATGTGCGCCGAGTATCCGCGACCCGCACCTGTTCCATCTGCCGATCCGCAAGCGCTCCGAACTCAGGACGGATTTCAGTGCCCATCAGTCGCGCAATCAGAAATGCAACGGCACGCACCTCGGTCAAACAACCCGAGCCCAGATCAACCGTCCCGCGTATGACATCCTGTGAGCGGGCACACGAGAGTAGTCCCTCGACCACATCATCGATATAGATCCAATCGACTTTTCGTTCGCCGCTGGTCAACTTCGGCGCCTCCCCCGACAGCAGTGAAGAGATAATGTAGGGCACAAAGCGCGTATATGGTTGCCGTCCGGGTCCGTAAACCTTAAAAATCCGAGTGCTTACCACGGGTGTCCCGTACAAAGTGTGAAACACGCGAGCATAAGCGCGCGTTGCCCACTTTGAGGCAGCATAGGGCGAACTGTATACCTCCGCACCTTCTTCGTCCGGCTCTTCCAGCGAGCCTGCCAGGACGATTCGTCCGCACCCCAATTCAGTAACCGCGAGCAAAAGGTTCACAGTCCCCTGCAGGTTGTGTTCGAGAGTGCGCAACACGGCTTCGATGCCGCGTCCTCCTGAGACGCAGCCGGCCAAGTGGAACACGACATCCGGCAGCACTGCGGCCAGCAAACTGCGAGTTGCCACTGTATCCCGAAAGTCGGCACGCCACCAGCAAATCTCGCCGCGATGATCCACTTAAGCTTTGCGTAAGACCGCATGGATCTCTGCGCCTTCTCTCCTCAGGCGTTCACACAAGTGCGCGCCTATTTGGCCAGTGGCACCTGTGACCAACACTAATCGCATAGAATCACGACTCTAAGTGTACACTTCATCCAAACGCCCCTCCTAAATTAGTTCTTCTCAAGACGTACTCGAGCGCAAGTCAGCCCATCGTCCCCCCCGGTCAGAACTCAAAAGGAGAAACTCTATGTTTACTTTACTAAGCCGAAACCAAGCTCTCCTCTTCAGCTGGTGACGACCGCTTCAGTCCCCTAAGGAGATCCAAGTAGAATGATTTCTGCCCAGCGACAAACAACAGCAGCCCGAGGAAAGTAATGAGAAGAACGCTACTTTCTAGAACAAGTCGGGGCAGAGGCGACAACAATTGACCACAGAACAGCCGTGCTCCAAAGGCTAGCCCTCCTGCCAAGATGCCTGAAGCCAGCGGCCGGCTCACCACCCGCAGAATATCCCACAAGGAAACCACGGTACCGTGTACGCACCATGCAATGAACGGAATGACCCACAACGTCATAACCACCGAGTAGGCGAATGCGACTCCCTTGGGTCCATAAGGCAATCCCAAAACGTAACCCCCAATGATGGAGGGAGCGAAGACCAAAGCGATCTTCAAGCTTCGCTCCACCAATCCAAGTGAGAAAAGCAGCCATCCCAGAGGATTGATGAGCGCAAAGACCAAAATCGTAGGAGCCAGCAAGCGAAAAATAACGACCGCATCTTTCCACTTTGGCCCCAGAAGAACGACAACGACATCGTTAGCGAAAAGAGCGCAGGCAATCGTGATAGGTAAAGTCATTGCCAGGACCAGAGAGTAGCCCTTCAGGAAGTAGCTCTTTAAACGACGAGGATCGTCCTGAAGTCGCGACAACGCCGAAAAAGCCACCTCGCCGACTGCCGAATTCAAATTGTCTGTTGGAATGTTGACCAGCTGGTACGCCCTTCCGTAAATCCCGATTGCATCGGCTCCCCAGAACCGGCCTATCAAGATCTTCTCAGCATTATACGCAACATAAGCTACGAGGCCATTCAAAGTAAGAGTGCCGCCAAAACGCATCATTGAACGAATTCCGCTCCGCTTTTGTGGCATCCCCGGTACCCAGCCCGTTGCGGCCCAGAAACCAATCGTGCCGATCAGGGGAGAACTGACCGTCATCGCTACCAGAGCCCAATATCCGTAGCCCGCTTTAGCCCCGCTAATCGCAATGGCAGTACCCACAATCAAGGAGACGAAGCCTATCACGGCCATGGTAGTAAAACGCATCTGGCGTTGGAGAATCACGGAGTGTTGTACCCCTGCCGCATTGAAGAGGAATCCCGCCGCCATAACCACCGTCACCCCCAAGAGTCGAGGCTCGTGGTAAAAGGCAGCGATAGCCGGTGCCATTGCTACCGCTACAAGCCCGAGTAGCGCACCCACGAATATGTTGATCCAGAACAATGTTGAAATCTGCTCGTCTGTAACGGTCGTCCTCTGAACTGCGGCAGACGAAAGCCCGAAGTCTCGGAACAGATTCAAGACTCCTGTGAAAGCTGTGACCATGGCGACCAGTCCGAAGTCTTTCGGCCCCAATAGGCGGGCCAATACCATGAGAGAGCCTACGCGAAGGACGAAATTTGCCGCTTGAGCGCAGACTCTTGCGAGACCACCATGAATCGTCCGCTGTTTCAAATCCTTCATCGCGCTCCCACACTGCCCCTGGCAGCTGTCAACCGCCTAAGCGCGTGAGCACAGATTTCGCACCAGTTCCAAAGCTCGCGTTTCACGTGATCCCCTTCAATTCAAAGCGCCAGCTTACAGCAGTAAAAAAAGCTCTGCGGAACCGCTCAAGAATTTCATTCCACGAGAAATCCAATCCTGAATTATGGCCGGAGTTCCGCGATATCCGTCGCCGTGAACGTTGTACGGCCAGGGCCGAGTTTACGGGCTTCAAACTCTTTCTGGCACCAACGGCGCGCAAGGAATCCGCGCTGGTCGGATGTGAGCCCGAGAAAACACTCGAAAACCGTCGGTAGCTTGGTTTTCACAATAACAGAGCATATTTAAACAACCCGTTGCCGCAAGGCGATGAGGTCGGGAACCAGTCCGCTACGAATCGAGTTCTCGTGATGAACACGCTCCGCTACTTGTGGGGATGCTAGTTACTCCCGTGCAGGAAACAAACGGATCGCTCATGACAAGATACATCTAGCGAAGCCTGCTCATTTCTAATTTCGACAAATCACTGAACGCCTTGCATTTAGATCTGAACCGTTTGCCGCTGGTTAATTTCATCCAAGATAACGCCACCAGATGCCGACGTCGAAATAGAGCCTAGCTGAAAAGCTGCAGCGTAGCGCATTCTCCAATCCCGTCTTCTCTTGTTCAAAGGCTCCACGCCCCCATAGTGAAACGGCCATTCACTTCTCATGCCAGCATCTGCCTCGTGGATCTCCTCGAGTAGTTCCTCGAGTGGCCTCCATCCTAAATCGCAGGCAAGCTTTGTGCGGACGTCCAAGTCAATTCCTGAAACAAACAGATGGCCGTGCGGTCTTACCAAGCGAGCAATGTTACGTAAACAACGCTCCGCTTCTGGGGGATCCATATGGCAAAGAAAATTGTTCGCCACCACTATATCCTGAGGTCCCAGGGGGACAAGAACTTCCGGCTCCCCGACATCGCCGACGTGCCAGTTGATCCCTTCCTTGATCGACGACTTAACTGAAACGATGTCCCCATCCCTTTCAAACAATTCCTCAATTTCAGCCGCCGTCATGCGTTCAACAACACGGGTACCGGCCAATTGCGAGGCCGCGACCGAGTACACGCCGCATTCCGCAAATTCCACAGCCTGCCTGGAAATATCCACCGCATGCAAGATAAGCTTTAAATCAGGCCGTGCTGACCGTATTCTCCATGCCACCGAATAAGCCTCGGCCCCTGTGCTACATCCCAGCACTGCCACTCTTATTGTTGCACCCGTGGTCTTCCGCTCGAGCAGACGTCGAATTACTTCCAGCTGAGGCCGGTTTCGAAGAAAAAACGTGCTAAACGCCTGTGCCCGAACACGTTGAATCCGAACCAACATATGTAAAAAGGCGCCGTATGAACGCATTGGATTGTGAGCAGTAAAGGACGACGGAAGATATTTCCACACCCGCTGATTAAACCTTAGATAAGCGCTGAACGGCGACTTTCCAAGAATCCTCAACCTGACTAATCGCTCGAACCAAGACCCACCGTCAAGCTCAAGAGCCGTATCGCGACCCACTACATCCGGATTCCATTTGGTAAATGTATCATTGCCGCTAAACCCACGCGGTTTGGACAAAGCTAGCAGCGTCATTTTTCCCGAATAACAATACTCTACTTTCACGGGCACTTCCACGAGCATACCAGGACTGACATCGTACTTCTGGCCGTCTATGGTAAAATAACCGCTTCCGGCGAGAACGTAATAGATCCGCGTAATTTTCCTACTTATCATAAACACGTCGTGTCCCTTTTCTGCCTCGATGTAGTAGATCTCGAGATCCTTGTGACACAACGGTCCAAATGTGTACCCTAAGAGGCCTTTCCCTGTAAATGATGCTGACGCAGGAAGTGAATATACATAAGGCATAGTTTGTTTATCTCCTTCAAGTTGTTGAAACGATAAGATCCGTCGCCATGAAGCTTACAGGTCCGGTTTGAAACACATCGGTATGGCTGCCCGTTAAAGTCACGATGTTATTCTGCCCACCCTGCGAGGAACTCAATTGTGTTCTGAAGCTACCGATCCAAGCACTGGAAAGTTAAGAGAAGTTCCTGGAAGACTTCAGTGCGCCGGCAACGCCCTTCACCGACTTAGACCTCCCGCTTTTGCTGAGAACCTGAAGTAAACACCCGCCATTCTCCACTCCAAGGGGCGTTGCGAAGCTCATAAGAAATCGCCCAAGCGAAAGACTGGGATTGGTCTCGATGCCACTGGCGCGCCGATAACGGTTGAACGAGCTCTGGTAACCACCAGATTGCCGGGCACGTTGGCTGGTTGGATGGCGCTAAACAGTTACGACTCGGAAAATACGATCGAAGTCGTATCCGCAGTGTCTGTCAAAACACTCTGCAATATTTCTTCCTGAAATTGAGCGGCAATGGCAGTAGCGGAAAACTGCCTTCTCGCTCGTTCTCGGCCAGCCCTACCCATCTCCCGCCTCTTTTCCGGATTGGAGTACAGGAAGGCCAATGCATCTGCGAGATGCTGGGGTGAGTCGTGTGGAATTAAAATACCCGTTTCGCCATCTATCACGGCATCGGGGATGCCGCCCAGGTTCGAACCAATTCCGGGAACTCCAAGTGCGGCGGCCTCTAGAAACGCAATACCGAAGCCTTCATGGTAGTACGTTTCGGGATCTACGCGCGACGGCATAACGAAAACATCACTATCTCGCAAAAGACGCCATTTGTGATCTTCCGTGATGTACCCCATAAAGGACACTTTGCTTCTTAATCCCGATTCGTCCACAAGCGCTTCCAGCCATCTTTTCTCCGGGCCATCGCCCCCGATTACATACCGAAAGGGAAGTTTTCGCTTGTCAAGGAGGCTTAGCGCACGTATCACTGTATCGATTCCTTTAGACGGGAATAATCTACAGACCGATACAATATTTAGCTCAGTTCTTGTTTTACATATGTGCTGTGAATCAACCCGAGCGGCGATCGCCCCTTCAGATATGGGTGGATGCAGAATCTTAATTCTGCTGAATGGAATTCCCCACAGCTCAACTAATGATTTAGTATGGCGAGAGTTGGCCGCAATCCATTGGGCGCCTCGAAGCATCATGCCTCTTCGAATAAGATCGTTTTTCTTGTTCCGGAACGGAAGGACCTCTCTGTCATGGGCGATAATTCCGTAGGGTACCCGCCGCTCCAAAAGAGCCAAGGCAAACGGGTAAAGATTTAGGTCCAAATGCCCAAACACGACCGTCGTTGGCTGCTCCCGCGCGAGAACTTTCTCCAGTCGCTTGATGGAATCTGCCGATGCCCTGAAAATCGATGTCTTCTCCAAAGCACGACGGGTCCTTGGACTCAAGCATCGAAGAATCTCCAGTAAGCTCACAAGCTTGTTCCCCAGCCAGCTTTTAGGGCGTTCGTCATGGATTACTTCGAACGGAATTGCCCAGTCCTCGTACGAGTTTAGAAATGCTACGCGCTCTTTCTCGCTGGGATCAACGACCGCTAGTACCTTTACGTTCTTACCTAGGTCTATAAGACCCCTGGCGAGGGTATCAATATACGCGGCTATTCCTCCCGGCCTGGGCTTGTAATCGGAGGCCACAAATAAGACATCACTCATGGTCTTACCTCTCGTGAAAAACGAGTTACGAGTTTTTCGATCGTCAGCTTAGGGTTAAACAATAAATCACAGAGTTTCATCAACACCGCGGCAGCTAGGTGTAAGTGGGACCACCGAACGCCACAGGCTTTGAGGATTGTCAAATGGTATTGCCAGAAGCCTTTGGCTTTAAAATTAACAATACTTGCCGCAAGCAGCCTATAGTACCTACGTTTGAACTCATCGAGTCGCTCCGTCATTTCCTCAGTTGTCAGATACAACGGCCCGTACTCTTGAACATCGAGAAGATGCGAACCCGCGTAGGTGTAGAAGCGATTAGCTTCAGTAGATAACCTATCCTCGTGAACTCTTTCGTAGGTCAGTACCTGGTGTATGAAACCTAGATCCGTGGTTAGCAGACACACGTAGAAGGCACTTACATCAGCATGCGGTCTTGAATTAGGATAGAACTGCCTGGATCTTCTCACGAGATCGGCTCGGTATAAAATAGACGTCGGAACTCCGAGAAAAGAGCTTTTGCCGAGTAGGTGTGAGCGGCAGGCTTCTCGGCCGGGCACGACGGTAGTGCGGTACGAAAGGCCATCGAATACAATTCTCCAATGCATTCCGCCGCCTCGAATCGTGTAAGCGCCTACAATGCCGACATTCGGATGTGTTTCGGCTAGGTCAACCATTTGAGCGATACAATCTGGTAGAAGACAATCATCAGCCGAAAGAAGCTTACAATACTTACTATGTGGGGAGATAAGGCGCAGCGCTCGGTTATGACTCTCGATTACGTCTACGAATGAGTCATAGTCGTGAACATGAATGCGTGTATCCAATGCAGCATACCGCCGAGCAATGTTAAGCGTTTCATCCGAACTACAGTTGTTTACTATTAGATACTCCCAGTGAGTATATGTTTGCGAAAGAACACTTTCCACGCATTCGTGAAGATACTGTGCGCCGTTATGCACCGGCGTAACAATGCTAACGAGCAGGATCGAAGAAGTACTCATGTCGCCTAGCAGGCTGATGAATTAGTTATTCGGCGAAGCTTTTTGCCTCTCGCCAACGGTCTTGTCATGAGCATTTACGTGGAGATTGTGTGCCTGAATTGGCGACTTTCCGTCGTCCAGACACACTTCTCCCCGAACTTACGCGGAGAGAACCACCGTAAGGTTCCGCATCCGCACCAGATTGTAGGCGGCGGCCGCGAAGGTGAATACCCAACCAACTTTGAAGACGCCGCGATGTCGGGTCTTGCGCAGCATTCCTACCGTCTTTAACCACCCAAATACTTCTTCGATCCGTTTTCGCTTGCGCTGGCTCACCTGGTATCCAGCGTGCCGTGTCGTGCGCCCGTCAATGGCACTGCCGCCTTGCCGATTGATATTCTGCGACACGTGCGGCGTCACGTTCCGGCCACGCATCTCTTGCACGAAGCCTCGCGTGTCATAGCCTTTGTCGGCTCCCACCGTCACGCGCTGGTCGCCCTCGATCCGCCCCGCCATTTCCAGCGCTGCGTCGCGCTCGGCCTTTCCGCTGCACAGCACCAGTTCGGTATCCACCACCAGTCCGTTGCGGTTCTCGATCAGCACGTTGCCGCAGTAGGCCAGCTTCGACTCGTGACCGCCGCTTTTTCTTGCCAGCCTGGCTTCCGGGTCGGTCGTCGATTGATGCGTGTCGTTGCGGCGCTCCTCGCCATGAAAATCAATAGTCGGATTACCCGGGTCCTCCGGTGGTAGCGTGGGGCCTTGATCTTTGCGTTGAAAACTCTTCTGACTCGCCCAGGCTTCTATCAGCGTGCCGTCCACGCTGAAATGCTCATCCGACAACAGGTCGTTGGCACGCGCCTGTTTCAATACCTGCGCGAAGAACTTCTCGGCGATGTCACCATTCAGCAGCCGGTCGCGATTCTTGCTGAACACGCTGGGCACCCACACTGGCTCGTCCATGTTCAGACCCACGAACCAGCGGAACAGCAGATTGTATTCCAGTTGTTCCATGAGCATCCGCTCGCTGCGAATCGTATACAACACTTGCAGTAGCAGTGCGCGCAAGAGCTTTTCCGGCGCGATCGAGGGACGACCCCAATCGATGTATAGTTGCCCGAACGATCGGGACAGTCCTTTCAAGACCGCATCCACCATGCTTCGGATCGGCCGCAAGGGATGATTCGCGGGAATACGCTCCTCCGGCGACACGTAACTGAACATCGCGCTTTGCTGGGTGTCTTTTCCTCGCATAGGCTAAAACATAATGACGTTGTTTTGTCTTCCTTGGTCACACCCCATCCCAATTACTTTTTCACCATCCTGCTAGGTGTTCTTACTACAGCAAAGTGCTGCGCGTTGCTTCTGCCAGGAGCATCGGGCGCTAAACCCTGCAGCGGCTCCGGAAGGATTTGTCGGCGCTACAAACTGACATACGGCCCACTTTCCAGAGGGATGCAGGCACGCCTTTCTGGTCCTAGAAAACGAGACCAAGATGTTTCACCGGATGTCGAAATTCTATAGCGGGGAATTCGCCCGAAAAAGGTGCGCTGCGCTTAGAGGTAATGCATTCGGTACCAGCGACGCCAGTCGTTCGAGTAGCAGCATGTCAAAAAGTCCAATATCCCCCAACAACCGACCCAGGAGCCTTCGAACGCATCGCGCGAAAAGGAGCTGCGACCGGGAGCGGTATGCTGTTGTAGTGATTTCCGTAAGTGTCACTAAATGCTCGCTTACCGAGGTCCCAAGTCTTGGAAAATCAGATTGTACTGATCATCCAAAGCCTCACGACATCCTTTGGCCTTTTCTCTGATCATCGCGCTCAGCGTCCCGGCATTCTTCTCCAGCCGGCGAAAGTGTTCGATCAATACATCTGCCTTTAAATCGTTAATGTCCTGGCAGTATTCCGACAGTCCCATCTGGTTCATCAGGGAAACACATTTATGATGGAATGAGATGGAAATGACCGGCTTGTTGACGAGCAATGCCAGCAGAAGATTATGAAAGCGTGTTGCGACAACCATGTCAGTGTTTGCGAGCTGCAATAAGAGCTGCTCGACGGAGAATGCCGGCTCATCGATAACATGTCCTTGGTCATCGAACAGCCGTTCTTTTAGCAGAGATCTGAATTCCCTTGTCATATGGTTGTCGAGTACATCACCGACTAGTAACCGAACATCGTATCCATTGGCAAGCAGCCACGTTCCGAAGATCGCGAGGTTCTCCAAGTAGGCCTCGAAGATAAGGTTACTAGGTCTCTCAATGCTGTACCGTCCAGCGTAGTCCATCAAGCCGAGGCCAACAACGGGGCGGCGCTGTGTCTTCGGACCCTCACGCGGTATCAGAACTTCTGGTAAACTGAATACCAAGTCTGGATAGACCCGGTCATTATCTGCGCGAAACCCAATACCGTCGAGGTACTGTTCGGTGGACCAATCGCGATAAGAGCGGAAGTCCGCCAGAAACAACGCTGATTTAACGAGCCATTTGCCAATGGCGCCATATATCGGACCGGCTCCGACGCTTACAAAGAAAAGTTTGCAGCGGCAGACTTTTGCTATTACTGACCACTTGAACATATTATAAGGGCCCCACTCGAAAAGGCTGTAAGCATCCGTCAGCAATCCTGTTCCTGGGATAATAAGCACGTCGGTGCCCCAGAGCGTCATAAAACCGTGAAGCCACCGATAAAGCTCGCTCGGTATGCCAATAAAAAACTTTCGCAACAATCTAGCCAACGGATTGCGGAAGGCCCAGGGTTTAACTACAATAGCGCTAATAGGCACAGCTGCGATGTCATAGGCTGCGGCGACGGTCTCAGGGCCCGTGCAGATACATGTAACTTCGGCATCCGGCACGCGACGACGAAGATGGTAGAGAATCGCTTGAAGGGTGCTGTCGTTGCCGAAGTTGCCCTGCCCAAAGTTTCCGAAGAAGCTGATTTTCATTGGGTTGCGTTTACGTTCTTTCGCATTCTTGTCCCGCTGGTCGCTATATGTGCTTGGTAACCGATAGGATGGGATACGGGAGGACAAACCGAGACTCCGATCCGATGATTCCGTTTGATCGGCCTCGACGGCGATCAAGCACCGACCCGTGCCACTCCCTCGAAAATTACGCCCCGCTGCTTTCGGGTGTGACGGGATGTGTTGCACGTTTGTATCTGCGTTTCTTTAATTTCGCATTTCGGAAGACGCCACCTCGGTAGGGCTATTACCCATCGCTCTTCCGCCTCATCTGGAAGGTCCTTCACCAGAGAGTGCAGTACATTGAACGTGGCCAGCTCCGAGAGTGAACGTTAGCGGAAGCGGAAGAAACGCGTGCCCAACTGTAGAATCTGGGCAGGATCTCTGTCTCGCCGAGAGCGCCAATGCGCGAACTAAGCAAGGGCTACAGGGTTGAACCGGCGCCCAGGAAACCGAATTGTGTAGTGCTCTGCGAAGTTCCCGGGCCCTCACCTCACGCTCAGTTCACTTGCCGCAAGCGATTATATAGGCAGCTATCAGCTCTTCAGCCAAGTGGGTCGAAACGCTAAGCTGCCTGACAACTGTGGTCCGCACCACGACGAGTGCCAATTCTTAGAACGAGAAAAGCCAAACCGTCCCGCGAACACAGGAAAAAAGTGCGCTTGCTGCCGCCTGCTATGGTGTGGGAGGCAACCTTTTGTCCCCATCTCGACTGGACATACGCCATAGGGACTTTATTCTAATCGGCCGTCAGATCATGCACGGGACTGTACCCGAGCATCCGCGGTGCCCAGCAGTTGAGTGCGAAGTCTTGCCATTTGCTCTGTCCTGAGAAACGCGATGAAATCGTCAGGAACCTGCCTTGCTTTACCACTGAAATACGCCCACAGAAACGCGCTGAATCTGACTAGCGCCCCCACAACGTAAGGTTTCTCTCGGAATCTTCTAACCACCCTGAAGATCTCGAACAATGGGTGGGTGCCCATGTAAAAGTCCATAATCCCACCCCTGTACCAATAGCGCAGGAGACCGAACCCTTTTCCTGTCGGCCTGTGGTGGAAAGCTGGCAATTCCGGAATGGATTGGACGCGCCATCCGATCATCCGAAGGCTAACCTCCGCATACCAGTCGGCGCCTGCCCAGGTAAACCCCCTGTACCCTCCCAGAGCATCAAGGCACTCACGACGGAACAATTGAACCGCGTGCGCGACAGAGCTGATGGAATTGCTCCTGCGTACCCGGAATTCCCCATCCTGCTCCTCGAAGATGAAGCCACCCGCCAACCCAAGGCGAGTATCTGCTTCAAACCTCTCTAGAAGCCTCTCGAAGTACCTTGGCTCAAAGGATATGTCGGCGTCCAGATTCCCGATAAAATGGCAATCGGTATCTTTCAACCGCGCAAATCCTGCGTTGATCGCATTTACCTGAGCGGTCAAATTCCGTGGGTGTTCTTCCGTGATCCTGTAGAGCTCGATAAAGCTATACTGCTCCGCATATCTACGAACGATCTCGTCGGTATGATCGGTAGATCCATCGCTGACGATGATCCACTTCTTGGGCGGTACGCTTTGACATATTACGGAGAGAATTGCCTTCTCGATGTAGTTCTCTTCGTTGTAAGCGGCCGTGACCAAGGCGTATCCGTTTTCGATACGGCGGCAGGCATCATTCGTTTCACTCATTATTCCTCCAATATGCGCTCAGCCCTGCCACCGTCGACGTTAAGGAATACCATGGGCATTTTGCGGGTTACGCTTTTGCAGCCAGATTGTGCTCAGGCGACTGCCTCGGCGGGAGGAGCCGCGAAGGCCCAGGCTGCCTGCCGGCGGTTGTCTTGAAAATATTGAGCAATCTCATCGATCGTCGTGTCCAGCGAAGTAGATGGATGCCATCCAATACACTTGGAGATCTTCTCGATGGAAGGAACCCTGCGGGGCATGTCCTCGAAGCCCTCTTCATAGGCCTGATCGTAAGGGACGTAGCAGATCTCAGAACTGCTCCTCACCCTTTCCTTGACAAGCTGCGCTAGGTCCTCAATTGAGATTTCCTCAGTATTGCCGATATTGAACACCTGCCCAATTGCACCTGAGGTGTCCAACAGCTTGATCAAAGCCCTCACCACATCACCCACATGGCAGAAACACCTAGTCTGCTTCCCCGTACCGAACACCGTGATAGGCTCTCCCGCCATCGCCTGACGCACAAAACTGGGAACCACCATGCCGTACTGGCCGGTTTGCCGCGGTCCCACCGTATTGAAGAAGCGTCCGACAATGACCGGAAGTTTTCTCTCCTTCCAGTAAGCCAGAGCCAAAAACTCGTCAAGAGCCTTTGAGGCCGCATAGCTCCATCGCCCTTTAACAGTCGGTCCCAGGACCAGGTCGCCGTCTTCTCGGAACGGAATAGCGGCACTTTTTCCGTAGACCTCTGATGTAGAAGCGATAAAAACAGTCTTTTTCTTTTTCTGCGCAGCTTGCAATACGAGTTCGGTGCCCTTCACATTGGTCTCAACCGTGCGGACCGGACTCTCAACAATCAGGCGCACCCCGACAGCGGCCGCCAGGTGCACCACAACGTCGCTCTCATCGACGAGTTCCGCGAGCACAACTCTGTTCATCACTGAGTCAAAGCAATAAGTGAACTTCGGCATCGACCTAAAGTTGCGGATATTCTCCACACTCCCCGTTGAAAGGTCATCGAAGACGCAGACTTCATCGCCTCTTGCCAGAAGAGCCTCGGCGAGGTGAGAGCCGATAAATCCGGCGCCCCCTGTAATTAGTACACGCATTAGTCTTGCTCCTTGTTTTGAGACTGCTACAACAACCAAAGCATCCTGCACTCAAACGTCAATTGCCTTTTGAACCGAGAAGCCACTGGACGCTGGCTCGAGACCTCTCGGCTTTGAGTCCGACTCGGCCGCGCCAGGATTCCCCCAACATGGAAACTCCCGAATAGAGTAAGTAACGGATCGAATCATGCACCCAAAGCGATGCCAAGTAAGCCAACTGAGCCGGCCGTGAGTGGTGCTTTTTCCAGTACTGAAGATTTGCCTTCTGCATTTCGACGTAGAAGTAGACGGGCGCCCGGGCCGTTGTTCCACCGCCGTGGTGAATCGCACTCGCCTTCGGATAAAAGACCACCCGCCATCCTTTTTTGCGGAATCGCAAACACCAATCAAGATCGTCTCCGTACATGAAATAGCGCTCGTCGATCAGGCCTACTTGGTCCATGGCCGCGCGTCGAATGAGTAGAAAGCACCCATTAAGGGCATCGACGTCGCGAGTCCTGTCGTGCGCGAAGTCGGCCATCAACAGTCCGCCAAATAGCGGCAGCCGGCGAAGGGCTGTCCGGTCAAGCGCCAGCGCTCGACACCAGGAGGTCCACACACTTGGTGCTCGGAAGCAGGACTGCTGTATTGAACCGTCAGGATTCAGCATCTGTGGACCGAGGACTCCAATTGTGGGATCCCTCTCCATGTACTCCAACATCTTGTCGAAACATCCTGGTAATACGCATACGTCGGGGTTAACCAGACAGACGTACCTGCCCGGATGGCTCGCTTCAATGGCGACGACATTGCCCTTCGGGAAGCCGAGATTTGTGGGGCTGCGGATCAGCTTTACTTCCGGAAAACGCTCGGCGATCATGTCCGCCGTACCGTCCGCGGAGGCATTGTCGACGGCAACCACCTCCGCTGAAACACCGCGCACTTCCTCTGAAATTGAGCCAAAGCATTCTTCGACGAATCGCTTCGCATTCCAGGTCACAATTATGATCGAAAGGTCCACGACCGGCCTCCTCAATGCCCACTACCCGAAAGGCGGATGCGGCAACTGCTGAACAGCTCTGTCGAACTTCGGGGACTTGGTTGACTTGTTCTCAACTTAGCGAGCTGCTTGCCAAAACCCACGACGATGTCGTATCTGCTGCGGGAGTATCACAGGCCATCCTTTCCGTAATGCCCAAGTAACGCCGTAGTCCCTCCCGCCAGGGTCGGAAACGATTGAGTGCCACGTCTTTCAACGCCCGATTCTCCAGCACAGAGTACTTTGGTCGCGGCACTTTTGCCGGAAATTCGCCTGCCGAGGCGGCCTCTAGACTCACCTGAGTGCCGGCAAGCGAGAAGATTTCGCGTGCAAACTCAAACCAGGAACAATCCCCTTCTGCGGTAGCGTGAAACACGCCGTTACAATCTGACCGGCTGAGCGCAACCACCTGCTCAGCCAATTCCGCGGTGAAAGTGGGCGTTACGAACTCATCATCGACGACGCGCACCCTACCTTTCTCCCTGGCGAGCTTCAACATCAGCTCAACGAAGTTCAACCCACCCTTTGCGCGACACGGTTGCTTCCCATAGAGCCCGGAGGTACGCAGCACTTGGAACCTGGCAGCAAGGGAACGAACGAAGTACTCCCCGGCCAGCTTCGTGCTCCCATAGGCGTTCAGGGGCAGCGGCGCGTCCGTTTCTTCATATGGAGCGCGCTTGCACCCGTCGAAAACGTAGTCGGTACTCACCTGAACAAGCAGTGCATCCAGTTCGTTCGCTACCTGGGCGAGATTCCTTGCCCCGAGAGCGTTCACGGCATAAGCCTTCGCGGGATCCTGCTCGCATCGCTCGACATGATGCATTGCTGCCGTGTTCACGATCACCTCGGGACGCGCGGCGTGCAGCGCGGACTTGACCGACTCGAGTTCGGAGATTTCGATCCCGGCGTGCGTGAGAGCCGCTACCGTATCGCCAGCCGCTGAAAATGCGAAGACGATATCGGCGCCCAGTTGACCGTTCGCGCCGATGACCGCAACGTTCATTGTGAGGTGCTCCCAACCATGGCCTGCACGCCTGTTCTGCGTGGGGCGCTCCATGCCAGGCCATGGGTATCGATGCCGTACTCAAGTTGCCGGAACGCAACAATGTTGGAGTACATGGGATTGTCCCAGTCGTTGAACTTGTCCAAATTGTTTATCAGGCTGCCGATAATCGATCGAACGTCGTCCTTGGAATGGAAGCTCAACACGTTCATCGCCTTCTCGGTGGTTACCTTGTAGTTGCGGAAATCCTGTATGTGCTGAATGCGCACATTGATGCGAACCCCAAGCCGCTCTTCGATCGTTGTCCGAACTAAGTCTCCAACCTCTCCCACAGTATAGTTACCGGAAGCGATATTGAAGATTCCTGAAATACGCTGGTTCGCCTCTAAGGCGCGAACGTAAGCAGTCGCTGCGTCCTCGATACTCAGGATGGGCCGCCAAATCGAAGGATTGTTGATGTTGATCATCCCATCTCTCATGGCACTGCGAAACATGGTGTTCACAATCAAATCCAAGCGCATCCTCGGACTGTATCCGGAAATGGTCCCCTTTCGCAGAGAAATCACTGAAAAATCGCTGTCGGCAAGTTGCATCACCGCCTGCTCACCCTGCAGCTTGGAGATGCCGTAAGGGTAGGAGGAACCGACAACGCGCGTTTCATCGTACAACTCGTTTTCCGTGTAACCGTACACCGAACAAGAGCTGGCGTAGACATATCGCTTCACGCCTGCCTTCTTTGCAATGTAAGCCAGATACGCTGGAGCTGCGGCGTTGAAGATGAAATTCTTGCTCGGCGAATATTCCGCCATCGGGTCGTTCGAGAGCCCGGCCAGAAAGATCACCTGATCGTAAGGTTCCAGATCCTCGGTGGTGAGGTGGAAAATGTCCTTTTTCAAGATTCCAGTCTGTTCCGGCAGATGATTCCCGAACCAGAACAAGTCCACCACGTCTACGCGATATCCTCGGTCCAGCAGTTTCGGAATGAGCACCGACCCAACATAGCCGGCGCCTCCGGTAACCAGAATTCTCATGAGTTGGTCTCCGCTAGACTAAATTGCAATTGTTCCGGCGCTGGTTCGTACTGTAGAAGATCCGAATCGGACGTTTCGAGCCACTGGGCTAGAGTCTGAGCTCGGCGGTCTTTGTCGGAAAGAATCGGAGACTGCACCGGCCATTCAATCCCGATTGCCGGATCGTTCCAAAGGATGCCCGCCTCGGCCCTGCTGTTATAGATGCCCGTACACTTGTACTGAATCTCAGCCATATCCGACAGGACGCAAAATCCGCGCGCGAATCCCGCCGGCGCCCAGACCTGCCGCCGATTTTCCGCCGAAGCGACAACTCCCACCCACTTCCCCAATGTTGGTGAGCCTTTGCGAATGTCCACAGCGGCAAGAAATGCCGCGCCAACCGTCACACGCATCAGCTTCCCCATGGGCGGCTCCCACTGGAAATGGAGCCCGCGAACAGTGTTCTTCACGGAACGCGAGTGGTTATCCTGCACGAAGTACGTAGGCAAGCCGAGGTCGTGGAACTGATCCTCTCGATAGGTTTCTGTGAAGAAGCCTCGGCTGTCTTGAAAGATGTCGGAAACCAACACCACCACATCATCGAGATGGCGCGACTCAATTTGAATTTGCACGATGGTTATCCAATTGTTAATCGAAAGCGGCCCTTAACCCGCTCTCAGGCGCCAGTCGTCACGGCCCACGCAGCCGCGGGCGCCTCAGGGGCTGGGACTCGGACTCGTTTTGCCGAGGCTAAGGTAACCGAGGTAATTGCAGAGATCATGGCTAGAAGGGCGTACCAGATCACAAGGCTCTGGTCGAAATACCAGATACCTATGAAAGCAACCACATTCGAAAAGAGGGTGGCGCCGAATGCCCACACCTGCAGTTCCAGTTTGCGATCCCTCGTCGCCGCTCTTCTTGCAATTCCCAAAGCTCGGAAGGATTGGCGAAAGATTCCAAGGAAAAGCAGGAGCGCCAGAAGTCCACTATCAACGGCCACACTCACATATGCGTTAGAAACGTCTCCCGTGAAGAATCCCCAGTCCGCGGGATTCTTCGCACCAAGGAGCCACCACTCTCCAAAATGCCGGATCGCTTGGTCGATCAACTCGTAGCGGTGGTATCCGCTAGCCCCACCCACAACGTCCACGTGCTTAATGATGGCCCAAACGGGACCTTTCATCACCAAATGAAGACCGATGAGGCTGAGGACAAGGCCCCAGCGAAATAAGCGCATGTGTCGGCGAAAGGGCCACAGACACAGTGCGACGACTCCAGCAATAAGTGCGAGCAGTGGGGTAGCAGAGGCCGAGGTCACTGTCATCACTAACGCCGACAATACGCCGACAGCGGAGACAATTCTTGACTTGCCTCCCTGCCACCAGAGTCCTAGAAACAAAGGCAGAAGTGTCGCACCCACTGTTCCCGCGACAATCGCATGCGCAAATGCTCCTTGTGCTCTCAGGCGCCCGTCGCGGGTCGCGATGAATTCTGGCACTCCTCCGAGCACAGAAAAGAGGTTCCGGCCTGAAAACCGTTCCCAAGCCATGAAAACCGCCATTACGCCACATGCAACCGCGAGCGTTCGGATTACCCGGCTTACGTCCTCGCGATCCTGCACTAGGAGTCGCAACAGGAAATAGGTGCCAAACACACTGTAAAGATGGCCGCATGCGTTGACGATCGCTCCCGAACTTTGCCAGAGCAAGCTGGCGCAAATCGCATCAGCAAGGGCCCACCAGAGTATCGCCTTGTCCATCCCGCTGATTCGGAACCTGCCGTCGTCTGAACGTCCCAAAAGCGCTCGAGCCCACGCAAAAGGGAGCAGGACGCGAAATACGTTGAAATGCACGCCACCAATAAGGATCACCTGTGAATACGGGACGAAGATCGAAATCGCCAGGAACAGCACAAGCGCATACTTCCGTGACAGAAGAAAGAGGAGCAGAATCGAAGCCACCAGCAGTGCGCCTGCCGCAGGAGTGATCGTCGATTCAGAAGCTCCTCCACCGAATCGGAGAATCTGATCTTGCAGTTGGCTGTCCATCTTGTAGGTTATTTGCGCGATGCTGCTTTCGAAGGATCGGCTCGCCTTTGCTGGCTGGGGTTCAGATCTCTCGAAGGGGCTGAACGGAGGCAAGTTCCATCAATGAGGCGCTTGAACTGTCGCTTTCCCGAAGTATCTTCCCATCATGCGCCTGACTAACTCGCCTATCCCAAATTGCGGTGACGAGGACCAAGGCGAGCAGCAACAGAGCCCAGATTTGGTGCGGCATCAGCAGCGTGTCCCACCACCACTTGGTAGTTAGATACTCAGGAATGCGCCCGGCATTCTGGAAGCGCTCGAGCATCCACGCACCCGGAATGTAGAATGGCAAGATCAGCAGCCATGTGAGCCGCTGGTAGAGCCGTGCCCTCGGCGGACCGGGCGACACGCTCCAAAGCAACGGCACGATCAATAACGCCGCGTCGTAGTAACGATGATAGAGGGGGAGCAAGCTGATAACCGAGATCGCGCTGAGTCCGAGCGCCGGCGGAATCCGTCGGTTCGGCTTCGGCAAAACTAGCAGCACCGCTAGCAGCAGGAGGCCACCAATGAGCAGTGACAAAACGTACGCTGTCTGCTCGTTCTTGGTTATCGCGTACCAGAGAACCTCCAGGTTCACCATCTGGAACCTTTTTGGATTCACTTCGGTGATCCAGTTGATAGGATCAGTCAATACGAGCTTATTATTGGCCAAGTACGAGGAAAGCCAGGAAACACCCGCCATGTGAAGGCGGCCAATGGCCACGGCGGCGACCAGGAATCCCGAGATCAGGCAACTGACAAATGCGCTCCATCGCCGGGTCAAGACGTAGTACAACACCATAACGAGGCCGATCGGTGGCTTAACGGCAACTGACAGGGCGCAGCAGAGACCCGCCAGCAGCGGCCTCTCGATACAAGAAGCCCAGAAGCTTATGAGAAAAAACGAAATGGCCAGCGAGCAAAAATTGCCGGTGTGAAGACCGGAGTGAAAAGGTGCCAGCGCGAGCGCCAGCGCTATGAACAGTAACCGCCGCCAGCCCTCACGAAGTTGAGGCAGACCGCTGAGCAGCCAAACGGATAACAGAATCATGCCTGTCAAAAACAATCCGGAGACGGCGCGTGCAGTCGGCCAATCAAGAAAAGTGAGAGGCGCCAGCAGCACGTAGCAGCTTAAAGGATACGCCATGGCTGAACCCATGGATCCCTGATTTCCGTCATACGACCCGCCAGCGTCCTTCCACAGGGTCCAGAATACGTCGTTGCTATACGGATTCAAACCTTTGATCCACGCCTTCGCCCCTATGTACGGTCCGCCTGAATCGTTGTAAAGCGCCGCCGGTGCATACACAGCGCGCATGGGGCCCCGAAAGGTAAATTCGGCTGCTGCGAGCACAGTTAGCAGGAACAGCAGGACTTTCAAACGTCGTGAAAGTGGCACCTTAGGCTCCAACTCTGCTTGTTTCGTCGCGCACGCTTGGGGATAACGTCTTTTCGGCTGTGGTTTCGTTCACTAAGGGCCTACCAAACTTCCCGAATTTAGTGGCAGCTTCCATGCGGACAGGCCGTTCTTTCACGGAGTATTTCAGCAAACACCACACGGCCTCGACCCCATCTTTCCAGCCGATCTTCTTCCCTTCTTCGTAACTCCGTCTCCTATAACTGATACCGACCTCGTAGATTCTCAAACGGCGCTTTGCCACTTTGACAGTAATCTCGGGCTCGAATCCGAAGCGGTTCTCCTCAAGAGGAATCGCCTGAATGATTTCTCGGCGGAACATCTTGTAACACGTTTCCATGTCAGTGAGCTTAATGTTTGTAAGGGCGTTCGAAAGCAGGGTCAGGAACCAATTGCCCATCCAGTGCCAGAAGTCAAAAACGCAGTGCGGGTCGCCGGCGAGAAAACGCGAGCCGTACACGACGTCGGCCTTGCCCTGTGCGAGCGGAGCGAGCAAGACAGGGTATTCGGCTGGATCGCTTTCCAGATCGGCATCCTGAATGATCAGGTAATCACCAGTGGCTTCCTGAATCCCGCGGCGAACGGCAGCGCCCTTTCCCATGTTTTTGGGTTGAAGGAATATCTTTATCTGCTGGTGCTGCTTCTGCAACTCGGTGAGTATCTCGCGCGAGCCATCCTGAGAGCCATCGTCGACACAGATCAGCTCGATTTCTAGCGGGACCGAAAGCACTTCCTCCACGAGGGCCTTTAAGGTGGCCCGTTCGTTGTAGATGGGTACAATAACCGACAAAATCATTGTTGGTTCCCTTTAATGGTGCTTTTGTAGTTCGAACAGAACAACTGTGGGATCGTTATGTCTCATGACGAGCGCTGGTGATGCCGAAACGCGGAAACATAAACGTGGGAGCCTAGCATCGGCCTGGCAAGCCCGAAGCACAACCGTGCCGCCAACGCGTTCCCCTCGGCATCCCCATAGACGGTCCGGTCAGGTTTTAATCCAGCCTGCCGGAGCCAGCGGCGAACCAAACTTCCCGTTGTGGCATGCATTCCGCTGTCGTCGTAACTCTTGGGGTTGGCTACGTGACCGCGAAGACGAAGCCGGCGGGAGAGCCGCCGTAATTTGGATAAGTTGGGTACGCTCGCAACCACACGTCCCTCGGGGGCGAGAAGCTCCGCGAAGGAAGCCAGCCACTCCACCGGGTCGTGCACCAGGTGAAGGACGTTCGACAACAAAAGGCAGTCAAAGCGTTCGCTCGCAAGCCTTTCCCGCGCTATCTTCGCGCCTCCGTAAACGATTTCGATCCCCCTGGACTCCGCGCTCGCTGCAATCACCGAATCCATGGGTATCGCTTTTACCCGCATTCCTGCCTCCAGTAGGCGCTTTTCCGTCTCGCCCCAGCCGCATCCGACGGAGAGGAGACTCTGGGTACGCTTTGGCACAAGAGAAATCAGTTCCTCCTGGCAGGGCTCATAGTAGCTCTTAGATAAATGCTGCACATACAGCCTAGTCTCTATGGGAAACAGGGTAGCCCGTGGGCCCCCGTTTTCGCCCGCGCGCCGCAGCGCCTTCACCTGGCTGTAGAATTCCTCTGCCGTCATCACGGTTGTCTTGCCCGCATATCTGTTTGAAAGGTGCGGGACAAGAAAATCCTCAAGGTGAGAAATGCACACTACTTTTTGAAAGCCACACTGAGAATAGGGGTCCGTCGCTGCCGTTTCAAGAGGCGGATACTTGTCATGGTGGAAGTCAACGAGGAAGCCGCCGGATGCAATCGCCTGTTTCAATTGATGCCTCGTCAGCACATAGCACCCAGAGTGCTCGTTTGTGTAAGACGCGAACGCGTACCGTCCTCGGCAGGAAACGGAGGTGAGGTCCCACCGGTAGTGGCTCTGAGGTTCGGAGAAGTAGAGCTTTCCTGTGGCATCCCTCTCGGTGCGAAGGAAACCCGCAATCTGGTTGTCCGGAAGAACGTCCGTCACCCTCAGAAAGGCGTCGATATTCCTCTGCGTGATGAGATTATCGTCTTCATCGTAAATAAAGAGGTCGTACGCGCTCAATCGCTCGGCGAAGATCCGCTTGTGCGCAAACGGTAGTGAGCGGGGATCTTTGGTGGGGAGACCCACGACTACTTCGACGCCCGGCCCAAGATTCTTGTGCAGGTTGGAGGTAACGACGATGTCGACACGGCCCTGCATTCTCCGGTATTCCTCGATCACCCGAGCCAAATGCCCATCGTTTCCTGTACCGTAGTTTGCAATGGCCACTAGGGTCTTCATAGCTTCTGCGTGGGTCCCGCGAAGGCCGGAGAACAGTTTGGATTCCTCCACGTGGAACTTGCACGCGGAAGCGGTTTACTCCGTCGAGCGCTTAAGAATTCCTGAAACGTAGACGTCCGAGCCCAATACCGCCTTGGCTAGCCCTACGGAGAGCCGTTTCGCTAGCGCGTTTTCCTTCACTCCCCCATAAAGGACCTGGTCAGGCCTCAGCCCAGCCTGTCGGAACCAGCGGCGAAGCACGCGTCCCGTGGCCACATGCAACCCACTCTCGTCGTAGCTCGTGGGATTGGCCGCGTGGCCGTGCAGGCGAATTCGGCGGGCAAGCCGCCGCAGCCAGGACAAGTTAGGCACGCTCACGACCACACGTCCCCCGGGAGCGAGAAGCTCTGCGAAGCGAGCCAACAACTGAACCGGGTCGCGTACCAGATGCAGGACGTTCGAGAACAACAGACAGTCGAAGCGCTCACCGCTAAGGCTCTCTCGTGCGGCCTGCGTGTCGCCGTGGACGATTTGGACTCCTCTCCACTCCGCGCTAGCCGCAATCACCGAGTCCATCGGTATCGCTTTCACTCGCATACCCTTCTCAATCAGCCGTTTTTCCGTCTCGCCCCAGCCGCACCCAATGGATAGGACATCTCGGGCGCCATGCGGCACAAGCGAGAGCAACTCCTCCTGGCATGGTTCGTAGTAGCTCTTAGACCAGTGCTCGTGGTACACCTTCGTTTCTACTGGAAAGAGCGTACCTTTTGGTTTTCCGTTATCGGTCGTGTGCCTCAACGCACTCAATTGCGCGTCGAATTCCTCGGCCGGCAGAATCCCGCCCATGAGTGCATACTTGTTCGACAGGTGAGGCACAAGAAAGTCCTCAAGATGCGAAATGCAAATCATTTTTCGAAAGCCGCACTGGGTGTATGGGTCGGTTGCGGCCGTCACGAGCAAGTCGTGCCTTCCCTCATGTGGCCCCACCAGGAATCCACCGGACTCGATTGCGCGCCTCAATTGGTCGCGGGTAAGCGCGTAGCAGCCTGCGTGTTCGGTGGTGAAGTAAGCAAACCGGTAATTTCCCCTTGAACAAACGGAGCCCGGATCCCAGTGAAAATGCTGCCGCACTTCGGAGAAGTAACGCTTTCCTTGCAAGTCCGACTCTGTCCGCAGGAAACCCGCGAGCTCGTCCTTCGGGAGCACTTCGGTAACGCGAAGGAAGGCTTCCAGGTTCCGCTCCTTAACCAAGATGTCGTCTTCGGAGTAAACGAAGAGGTCGTAGTTCTTTAGCCGCTCTCCGAAGATTGCCTTGTGAGCAAAGCCAAGGGACCACGGATCGTGGCTGGGAAGGCCCGCAGTGACCTCCACATCCGATCCCAAGTTCCTTGGAATGTTCGAGGTTACGACGATATCGACACGATGTCGCATGGCCCGAAATTCATCCAGCACCTGAGACAGATATTTGTCGTTTGCGGTTCCGTAGCTCGCGATGACGACTAGGGTCTTCATATGCCCTTCTCTGACCGTTTGCAACTCGAACTAGCCCAAGGAATGCCGCTATTCGACTACGATCGGTCCGGAGCCTTCAAAGGGTCAATTCAACGGCGAACTCCCTATGGGCGCCAGTAGCGCTTCCGAGCGAGAACGTCTCCATAGCCGCTCGACATTCCGAAGCCCTCGCTCGAAATGGTTGCAGCCATCTCGTCGGCCGACACCCATTCATCAAGCGCCGGGCGCTCATGAGGTTCACCCAATACGAAGTTAAACTCCGTGTCAACCTCAAAGCACGGCTTGCCCAAGCACACCAGCGCCGCCTGCTTCCATTCAACGTTAAACTCAAAGCTTAGATATGGTGGCATGATGGATAGTCCGTCAAGAACCTCTTGCTCGTAGCCTTCCACGTCGATCTTGATAAAGTGCGGTAATCCGTAGACGCTAGCTAGCTCGTCGAGCGTGGTGACAGGGACTGTCGCCGCGCGGGCCCAGTCGCATCCGTCAAATCTGACGGCACCGCGGGCGCGTGCTAGCCACTCGTCGGACAGAGTGCATAATTCGCTGAGTCCGTCAACATGCAGCGTGGCTGTTCCGACAGCACCTCCGACGCAAGATTGGCGGACATTAAGGCATCCTCCCGCACGAATCGCCTTTAGGCGCTGAACACACTCTGGAAGCGGATCCACTGCCACCACCGTTGCACCTAAAGCGAGAAAGGTCCTGGTGTACTCACCTACGTTCGCACCGACATCAAAAACCAACGAGCCTGGAGGGATGAAGCGAGAGTAGAAAGCGCGTCGCGCCCTTCGTTGGTGCCAATATTGCCTCTTGAACAAAAGCTGGTATCCATCTCGGAGGGGCTCATAAAACGAAGTGCCTCGCGTGACAGAGGCGATCGATTCTTTAAAGCACACAGCCAATCTCCCAACACATTCCTATCAAAGACTTCGCCTAGCTGCTAATCAATCGTCGTGCTCAAAGACCCGTTTGAAAGACCCCCGCAAAAACCAATTTGACGCGACCGGCCTCACTCTAATATTCAGCTAGAAACCGAGAACAAATGCCGGTCATTTGCGTCACGAAGTTTGCACCGGAATGAGAATTCTCATCGGTCTCTAAACGGAAAATATAGGCCGAAAGGCATTGCGGAGCTTCCAACTTCTCACGCGTTTGCGACATCGACCGCCAGATCTGCCGGCAGAACTAGCCATCCCAACAGCCTGCGAAAGCCTAATAAGGGCGGGAAGCAGACGGCTTCCGTTTGCGATAATGCCGAAGTGCATTCTCAGGCCGTCAAGGTGGGTGCGTAAGTCGCGATCTAAAGGATCGCCAACGTTCAGAGCCTTCCCGAAATCCAAATTGTGATAGTCAACCCGACGGACAGGAGTCTGCCATAAACCCGAGGATACTAACTTGCTCGCCCTTTACGCATCCCGTGATGTAAGCGAATGAACGGGGGGGCGTCCCTACTGCGCGCTGGCCGTCAGGGCCGTGGGAGGCGCGGGAGCGCCTGATGAGCCGGGAGCGCCTGAGAACTGATACGCCCCGGCGGCCCAGTTTCCCGACGTAGGTCGAGCCACACCCGCTAAGTCGGCATCAAGTGCCGTGATCCCTAAGCTCGTCAAATTTGCTCCCGACCCGATGGCAGCAGAGCCTGATTGCAACTGGTAACAACTCGACGGTGGTGAGTTGAATTGCTCGACACAGTTGAAATTCGGATTCCCGGTGCTTCCACCTGCCTCAAACCCAGCAGCTTGGGCAGCAGCAAGCGTGGTATAACCAGTGATCATGCTCGTACCATTGCCGAGACTGTTGCTAAAGTTGTAATAGATGTTGTGGCCTATGGTGGTGAAATCGGCTGCGACCGTGCCGTTAGCCGCGCACACACCGCAGTAGGAATACTCGTAGAAGATGTTATTCTCTACGACAAAACCAGTCTGGCTACCACCAGTACCATGAATCAGAAGCCCTTGGTATCCGCCGTTGTTTCCGTCACCTTGATCGCCACCAAACACGTTATTGTAGATTTGAATATTCGACTGGGTTACGCCGCTGCCGTTCTGGTTGTTATCGAATATCATTGTCCCCTGATCGCCCTGGTTCGCGATAGACGGATTGAAGGTGAAATTGCTATACATCGTGTTGTTAAAAACATACACATTTGACCAGCCGCCCGCTAGGTAGATCTTTGCGGTGCAAATCGCTCCGGTCTCGTTAGCGCCATTGACACAACCGTCGCTCGCAACAATATTGTTGTAAATATTAACATTGGTTCCGGCCGAGCCGGTGTTCACCGCGTTTAAAAAGATGCCGTCAGTATGGCAACCGCCAGAAGCTTCTATGAAAGCGTTTTGATGCGGCCCCAGCGTGTTGTTGTAGATGTTTATGCCGCTTGCAGAAGAACCACCCGAACCGTCGCCGAGTTCAATAAAGTGGCAAGCGTAATCGGCGGTATTGTCGTAGACCTGGACGCTGGTGTAACTGGCGGATGGGCTGTAGCCCAAGGTAATATCCTCATAGGAATACGTTACGGTGTTGTTGTGGATGCTGACAAAATCGCCATAATAATCTTCGATTCCGCTGCCGTTGTTGGAGTTATTGTCTCCGGCGGTTGCCACGTAGATGTTTTGGACAGTGAGGTTTTCTATCGTCGAGTGCGGGCAGTTCTCGAAATAAACGCCGGAAGAGTTTGCCTGGTAAGTCAGACCTGTTCCATTGGCCGTGTTCTGAATGATGCCGTTCGTACCCCCGTTGACTGTGATGTAACTGTAGCCGTTGCACTGGATGGCGCCGCTAGCAGACCAATAGGGCGAGGTCAGGACCGCTCCGGTGTCGAACACGAGCTGAGTGGGATTGCCGGAACTGCCGCTCCAGCCGAAGTTCAGAAGCTGTTGCCCGGCGGTTCCCGTGATCGTCCCGCATATGTAAGAAATATCTCCTGGCGATTCGGGGGTTGAATTCCAAGTCGCCGGAGTGATGGCGGTCTGGCCGTTGCAGGCAGAGCCGCCGGAGAAAGTTCCGGCGGTTGCGGCGATATATCGCGTGGTCGCCAGCGCCGGGAGCGCAACAAAGAGGAGCCCCAGCAGAAGCAGCATACGGGTCACGGTCCCACCATGATTATTGCTGGAGCTTTCGCACGGTTCTGCGGGCTGGTACATCATCTGGTTCACGGTTTCTCCTGTTAGGACAATTCTTAGACTTTTCACTGTTTACCTTGCGCAGTTCGCTCGTTACGCCAAAACGCCATGCATACCGAAAGCGAACCCGGAATAGTAGTGATGCGGCATCGCTAGTACTCTCATCGGACTGCATGGTTGAAGCGTTCGCGCAGTTTCTGCTGGCCCGCACATAGTATGATGGTTCACAGTTACTCCTGCTGGGATTTGTCCTAAAGCTCGCATTTGTCTCTTTTCAAATCAGGCCAGGTCCGACGGCGTACAACGGCGCGCTGACCGAAGCCTAAGCTACAGCAATTTTGGGCTCCGAGCCCGCCCCGTTCAATAGTCTAATCACCTTGGAATAGACCGCTTTTCGTCCTAGTACTAGGATCTTACGCCATTCTGGTCCCCCTACTGCCCCTCGCTCTCGTGCCACACCTTCGGCGATCATTGCCGTTTCGCTCCGAAACGCAAATTTGAAATTTGCACCTCCCGTTAAGTATCAGAATTATATTGACTTGAGATGCTAGTGGCCGGACTCATGGATTGAGCTCGCCCTTCGGTCATGGTCGTTGGCGAGAATAGCCGTCGCTTTATCGTGATCGCCAGCGGAAGCCACCGGTAGGCGCCGAGTATCTTGAGGCGAAACTCCAATGGCCAATCGGTCGGCTCGGCCCACACCCGGCCGGTCGCAAACTCCTGCGGGTCGGCAAAGGCCATATGGGGTAAGCTTGTGAACACTCGTTCATATCCGACTTCCCGACACCACTTGACGAGCTCCTCGCTAAAAGCCCCCCGGGGAAAGCTGAATAGATCCACTCTGGTATCCAGGATTTTCTCTAGCTTTAGTCGAGATTCTGACAGCTCGCGCCGCGCCTTCTTTGCACTTAGAAGCGGAAGCATAGGGTGAGTCATCGTGTGGGATCCAACACTCACCAGCTCCGAAGGCAACCGCTGTAACTGATCCACAGACATAAGTTTTCCGTGCCGGTCGCGCTCAGAGGGGTCGGTCAACCAATAAGGGAATTGCCCTAATGCCCCAACAATGACAAATATCGTCGAGGGAATCTTTCTTTTCTCGAGGTCAGGTAACGCGTTCTCGGCTACGTTCAAAAATCCATCATCAAACGTGACCGCGACATAATGCTCGTCTCCGTTCAGAGGCCGCCTCACGCCGGCTGGAATCGGCTTCGCCCAGCGGACAACAGCATCCATTTGCCGGGCGAACGCTGCTCGGTTCTCCGCAGGGATGGAATGATAGTAGAGGACCACGCACGATCCTACAGCTTCCTTGCCGCATAGCCGGCGAAGCCAGTGCCAAAAGGTAAGCCCGCAAAAGAATCCGATGCTGATCAGCAGCTTGACGAATCGCTTGGATCGGCCCTGGCCGCGCATGTCTCGCCCGCAATTTGTGTTAGCTGACGGCGCTCAGTGAATGAGGGTGACACTCCGCCCGATACCAGGCGAGCGTTCGCCGCAATCCCTGATCTAGCGTGTACCCCGGTTCGCGGCCCAGCTCACGCCGCGCGGCTGTCGTATCAGCCTGGGAGTCGCGCACATCGCCTGTGCGGCGAGGGGCATACCTGGCGGACAACGAAACGCCCTCAATTTTCTGCATCAAACTCCAGACGTAGTTCAAGGAGTGTCGATGGCCTTCCCCGACGTTGTAGACTTTGCCGGCAACGCCTCGAGCGCTCGCTGCCTTCCGGCACACCGCCGCGACGTCCTCAACATACGTGAAGTCCCGGGTTTGTTCGCCGTCGCCATAAATAATCGGCGACTGGCGTTCAATCACTGCTTTCATGAATAACGACAGCACGCCGGAATAAGGACTGGATGGGTCTTGCCGCTCCCCGTAGACATTGAAGAAGCGCAGCGCCACCGTTTCCAGTCCGAAACAGGAGTGAAACACGCTGCAGTAATACTCGCCAGCCAGCTTTTGAACGGCATAAGGAGATTTCGGCTTCGGCGGCATGTTCTCGGTCTGGGGGAGCACTTCCGTTTCGCCATAGGCTGACGAGGACGCGGCATAAACCACTCGCCCGACTTTTTCCTCAACACAGGCCCGCAAGACGTTAAATGTGCCGCCGATGTTTACTTCATGCGAAAGAGCCGGATTATGGATCGAACAGGGTACCGATGGAATGGCCGCGAGATGAAAAACCACATCCGAGCCCCGCACGGCCGCGGCAACGCTAGAGTAGTCGCGGACGTCCGATCGACTGAAATCAACTTGCGAGGCCACCGCCTCCAGATTTCGTTCGTGGCCGGTCAGAAGATTATCGATGACTGTAACCGCGCCGTCCCCTTGATTTAACAGTTGCCGCACCAAAGCCGAACCGATGAACCCCGCCCCTCCCGTGACAATGTAACGCCTCATGCCAGCAACGCCCCTCTACCAGCAGATTCCCTCGTACGCAGACAGGCCGTTGGGCCGACAATCCTTTTCCAAGTGAACCAAATCGACCACTTTCTTATTCCCGCACAGGTATCCCTGAATCATTTTCTTCTTTGCCGAGTGGCTGCCAACCACTACAACCTCCGCTGTGTCAACCACCTGTCGCAAATCTGGGCACAAAAGTGAGCCGATATGCGGAACCACTTTTTCGATGTATTGTCGGTTGGCGCCGCCCAGCTTTCCGAGCGATACATCTGGATCCCAAATTTTGATCTGGCAGCCCTCCCCGAGTAGTCGCTTCACTAGCTGTACCAATGGACTCTCTCGCAGGTCGTCCGTCCCCGCCTTGAAGCTGAGACCAAGTAGGGCGATTTTTTTCTTGTCGGTGTTCAGGACGATTTCGATAGCCCTCTCAAGATGCTCCTGGTTGCTTGGCATAACAGACTCCAGCAAAGGAAGACGCAAATCCAGCTCCTTCGCACGATAGCCGAGGGCCCGCACGTCTTTTGGCAGGCAGGAACCTCCAAACGCAAAGCCCGGAGACAGATAAGCCGCGGAAACGTTCAAGCGCGTATCGGCCGTAAAGATTTCCGCCATCGCCTGCGTATCCACGCCGAGGTGTTTGGCCAGGGTCCCCAACTCGTTCGCAAAGGTCACCTTCACCGCATGAAAAGCGTTGCTCGCATACTTCACCATTTCGGCCACACGAATGGAAGTCTCAAAGATAGGTGCGGAATTCCAAGCGTAGAGTTCGCGTAGCGGCTCGAGTTGGTCAGGGTTGCAGGCGCCCAAGATTGTGTATGGAGGCTGGAAGAAATCCGCAACGGCTGTCCCCTCCCTCATGAATTCTGGGTTGTAGATGACGGCAAAATCGACCCCTGCCGACTTCCCACTCGCAACTTCGAGGCCGGGGATGATTACGGACTCGGTCGTTCCCGGCAGGAGCGTACTGCGGACCACCACCCAGTGGAAACGCTTGACGGTCCGCAACGCCAGCCCAAGTTCGCGGCTAACGCTCTCAATATGAGAAAGATCAAGCTTCCCACTGGGGCAACTGGGCGTCCCGACGCACACAAAAGAGATCTCCGTTTCACGCACGGCGGACTCAACGTCCGTTGTGGCGTGTAAACGACAGCCCGCATGAGCATCATCGATCAACTGTTGTGTGTCGGCTTCTATAATCGGGCTTCGGCCAGAATCGATCATCTCCACCTTGAGCGGATTCGAATCCACGCCTATTACTCGATGGCCCTTATAGGCAAGGCACGACGCCATCACGGAGCCGACGTAACCCAGACCTAGTATGCTGATTGAGGGAAGAGCCGAAGCCATCTGTGTTTGGCTCTTACCGGACGATTCGGAAATAAGGGACAAATAACCTCCACCCACTGAACCGCAGTGGCGCTCAATGGTTCAGTTCAAAAAAGGCAATTAGGGCACGCACTGGCAGCGATCCAAATTCTTCGCGCTTCCTCGCCATTTGGCAGTCGGCCTGACGACCGAGCCGGCTTGGATTTGATCGCGTTAGCAACCTTTTTAGCTCCGCAAGGCCGCACCATACGCGAGAAGGAGCCGTTGCTTCTCGACGTGCCAATTCAGGCCACGCGCTACGCGGATTCGTCCACGGTCGCTGAGTTCTTGACGCAAGACCTCTGAGTCCAGTAGTTTCGTGATCTGCGCGGCAAAATCTTCCGGATTGTTGGGTCGAGCGTAAAGGGCGGCGTCGCCGGCCAAGCACCGTCCCTCGGTGAGGTCAAAAAGCACAACAGGCAAACCGTACGCCATGTAGTGCATAATCTTGTTCATAGTCGACTTATCATTTAAGGGATTCGAAGGATCGGGCGCGACGGCAACATCCGCCGTTGAAAGATACAGTTCAAGCTCTTCGTCAGGGATGTATCCGGTGAACTTGACCACCGAGTCGAGCCCCTTCTTGGAAGCTAAGATCTTGAGGTTGGGTACTTGATCTCCGGGCCCAATCAAGACGAACAAGGTATCACGGCGCTGATGTTTCTCGACAATCGACGCGACAGATTCGAGAAACCCTTCAATCCCTTCCTGTGCACTCATGGCCCCCAGGTAAACGACCAAATAGCGCCTTCCTTGTTTGAGCTCGAGCTTCGGCTCTCTTCGGCGGACCTTACTAAGGTCGAGCGCACCCCTAACGGTGAAAACGCGGTCGGGCAACATCCCGCCGCGGCTTAATGCGATCTCCCGATACGACTCGTTGGTGGCGATGGAAACGTCGGCCGCCCAAAATGTCAGTCGCTCAAGCACACATCCAATCCGGTAGAGGAAGCTTCGCGTGCCAAACTTTGTTTCGATGAGTTCCGGGCTCAAGTCGTGGTGGTCGAATATGAAGCGCACTCCAAAGAGCTTCAAAAACCATCCAATAAGGAAGATTGTGTCCGGCGGATTACAAGCGTGGAGAACGCGGAAGCGGGTATGCGCGTACACTTTCAGCGCAAGGAAGAACTCGCAAATGAAAGCCCAACCGTACTCAATAACGTATCCGAACGGTGTCTTTGCCTGCCATGCCGGATGGCGGTAGATCTCGATCCCGTCGATTGTCTCGCGGCTCAAGCTGAATCCGTGGCCTTTTGGGCAGATTACCGAGACTCGGTATCCCGCCTCAGCTAGCGCAAGTGCCTCTTGCCAGACACGGCGGTCGGGCGGCACGGTCTCGTTCTCATCTATAATGCAGACCGAGACCCCGATAGGTCTGGGTTGGGTCTGGCTTTCGGGAGTTCCAGTTGACATTGGAATCGTCGACGTTGTCTCAACTGCGGTGTTTAGAGAAATCAATGACTCACGCAAGGATGAAGCTCAATGGCTCTCTGTAGCATCTGTCCGTAACAAATCGGCCAAGCACGGAAGTGTCGTGAGTCGAGGCTCCAGCAGAAAGTGGACTACGATGTTCAGCTGGCGGCGGCCGCAAGTGTGCACCCTTCGCTCGCAACGAAACTTGAGATCTCGTTTACGACTTTGCTTTGCTGATCGGCCTCGAGTTGCGGGAACATTGGCAAAGAAAGTAGTTCCGGCGCTACCGCTTCCGCGACGGGAAAGTCCCCATCCCTATAACCGAGGGAGTCGTAAGCATTCTGAAGATGGAGCGGAATCGGATAATGAATGCCAGTTCCTATCTTAGCTGCCGCCAGGTGCTTCATTAGGTCGCCCCGGTTTTCCACTCGCACTACGAATAGGTGATAGACCGATCGAGCCCATGCTGGCTCGTGAGGCAACTTAATCTCACAGTCAGCCAGAGCAAACAGCTCGCGGTACCGGGAGGCAACGGCACGGCGCGCCGACGTCCAAGCCGGAAGATGCCTAAGCTTGACCCTCAAGATTCCGGCTTGAATCGCATCCAGACGTCCATTGTAGCCTTCGACTTCGTGATAGTACTTTTGACTCTGACCGTGGTCCCGCAGCATCCGGACTTTCCGCGCTAGCTCTCCATCGTTGGTCGTCACCGCTCCTGCTTCGCCACATGCGCCCAGATTCTTTCCGGGATAGAAGCTGAAAGCCGCCGCCCTGCCCATCGCCCCCGCCTTCTTCCAGGCGCCGTCTTTCTCTGAAAAGTATTCTGCGCCGTGAGCTTGGCAGGCGTCCTCAATTACAGTCAAGTGGTAGCGCCGGCCAAGTTCCAGGATGGGGTCCATTTCGACCGGTTGGCCATAAAGGTGTACCGGCACAATCGCCGTTACAGGCCGGCCGACCTTACGATTGATGAGTTTCCGAGTTTTGGCGTTGAAGTAGCATTTCACTTCAAGGTACTCCCGAAGCTTCTCCGGGTCCATGTTATACGTGCCCTCATCGACGTCCACGAAATCGGGGCGAGCGCCGGCTTGCGAAATTGCTTCGGTGGTCGCGATAAAGGTGTTCGGAACAGTGACCACGATGTCACCCTGCTTTACCCCGGCCGCCATTAAGGCGAACCGAAGTGCGTCCGTGCCGTTAGCCACTCCCACGCAGTGCCGGGCATCGCTGTATTTCGCGAACTCTTCTTCAAACTCTTCAACCATTGGCCCGCCCACAAATCCGCCGGATCCCAAGGCGGTTCTGAAGACGCAGCAAAGTTCTTCTTTCAGCTCCTCGTGCGGAGTAACAAGATCTAAGAAAGGAATGTTATTGGCGATACTCACATCATGCTCCTACACTGCGTAGCTCTTGAACCCTTAAAGGCCGGGCCGGATTTCCGGCGACGATCGCATTCGCGGGAACGCTTTTGGTCACCACGCTTCCGGCACCGACGATGGCATGCTCGCCGACGACCACGTTTGCGAGAATCGTTGCGCCGGATCCGATCGAAGCTCCCTTCTTCACCACAGTGGTCTCTACTTTCCAGTCCTGCTCGGTTTGCAATTCTCCTTCTGCGGTCGTCGCTCGCGGATAGGTGTCGTTTATAAATGTGACACCGTGACCGATAAAGACCTCGTCTTCGATCGTCACCCCTTCGCAAATGAAGCTGTGACTGGAAATCTTGCAGTTGTTGCCGATCTTTGCATTCTTTTGTATCTCGACAAACGCGCCGATCTTGCTTCCATCTCCGACTTCACAGCCATAGAGGTTGATGAATTTCGAAAGCTTGACATTCTTTCCAAGCTTGACGTCCTGAGGGACACACGCATGGGGATTCATATACGAATTGGTTTGCCTCGATCCTTCAGTGACTTGTCGGCCGCCTCCAGCATCCTCACCACCCGCAGGCCGGCGACTCCGTCGTTAAACGGTCTCTCGTTGTTTGAAATGCAATCGATGAAGTACTTGGTTTCGGCCCGCAGCGCCTCGGTCTGTTCAAGTTTTGGGGACCACATATCGCCGGACCGATAACTCACTAAAAGCTCGCGGACGCTTTGGCCATTATTTATGTCGACGCCCTTATCGTAGATCTTGACTTTCTCATCCGGGTCCAAATCGTTCCAGACCAGCATTTTTTTCTCGCCTCCGATGAGTGTGGTTCGTACTTTGACTGGAGAAAGCCAATTTACATTGACGTGCGCGATGATGCTGTTTCTGAAATAAATGGTGATGTATGCCAAGTCTTCGAAGCCATTCAAATGCTTCTGGCCTGTGGCGATGACCACTTCTGGCTTGTCGTTGATCAGCTGATCCATGATCGAAAGATCATGCGGGGCCAGATCCCAGATGACATTCACATCGTGCTGGAATAGGCCAAGATTTACCCGTGTCGAATCGTAGTAGTACAGCTTGCCAAGTACTCCGTCATCAACAAGTTGCTGGATCTTTTTCACAGCCCCAGTAAAAAGAAACGTGTGATCCACCATAATCTGGAGGTCCTTGCTGTCAGCCAGGTCGATCAACTCCTGCGCTTGCACCGCGTTCGACGTGAATGGTTTCTCCACGAAAACGTGCTTCCCGTTCTCCAGCGCGGTCTTGGCCAGCTCAAAATGAGTCCAGACGGGAGTAACTACTGCTATGGCATCGATTTGCGGCGACGTCAGCACCTCGCAAGGGTCTGTGGTCAGTTGGATGTGGGGATAGGCGTGTCTGGCGCGGCGCAATGACTCATCGCATCTATCGCACACCGCGGCAACTTCGCAACCGTCGATGCCGTGAAAATTTCTGACAATCTGAGGACCCCAATAACCATAACCAATAACACCTATTCGGATCATAGTGTCAGCTCAACTTTAAGGACAGCTTCACTGAAGGGTGACAGTTATCGCCAGGCGAGCGGAGGACTTAGTAGGCGCCTTCCCCTGAAAGAACCGCCCGAGGCGTGCGCCAAAGAATTTTGAGATCCAGCCACAGCGACCACCCGTCGGCATACTGAAGGTCCAGCCGAACCATGTCATCAAACTTGGTTCGACTTCGCGCACCCACCTGCCAAAGACCGGTAATCCCTGGCTTCACAGCGAGCAAGCGCTGCTTGTGCCACGTGTCGTAGCACTCGAATTCATAAGGAACAGGTGGACGCGGCCCAACGAGTGACATCTCGCCTTTTAAGACATTGAAAAACTGCGGAAACTCATCCAGACTTGTCCTTCGCAGAAATCGTCCGAGGGGCGTAATCCTCGGATCTTTTGTCAGCTTGTAAACAGGTTGTTCACTCCCTGGCGCTTGATCGGCGTCGGGTGCTCCTGAGATGAGGCGCCTCACGTAGTCTTCATGGATTGTATGATCCTCGGTGAAGTACATCGACCTAAATTTCAAGAACGTAAACCGATTGCCGAACTGACCTATTCTTTCCTGACGAAAGAGAACTGGGCCCTTCGATGTGAGTTTGATTGCTAGCGCGGTAACGATGAGCAGAGGCGAAGACAAAATCAGCCAAAACAGGCTGCCGGCAATATCCATTGTCCTTTTCAGTACGCGAGAAGCTCTCTTCGGGTTGTTTTTCCGCCTCAGCTCTGGATACAAAGTTGAATCGGATGGCCCATTGCGCCCCTGGTCGTCCGAAGATTCTGGGTATACGTGAAAGGATATCCTGATTTCGTTGATTTGCTCGATGCTCAGAGTGCTGCAAAGCGCATTGTTGACTTTCGTTAAGAGCGCGTTTGCTACCGACTTTCCTTCAACGAGGCCAATCTCTGTGAAGATGACGCCTATCACAGATCCGTCTTCGTACCATCCTTTAATGTCGGTCTCTCGCGTTGATCGTGATAGCGAATACACAACTTTCTTGAACGCTTCTTCGTTGTTTGCAGTCCTTAAGAGACCACTCGATTCGAGAAGCATGAGCACAAATCGCCTGTGAGAACGCTCCGTGCGTTTTCGTTCGATGCGGAGCATCATCATGAAGGGCTCTTCAGCGAGGATCTCGCAAGACCTATCTCGAGGGCTGATTTGTTCGAGGGAGGCCAAAGAATCGATGTTTGGCCTTAATAGATTTGATGCAGGTTCACTCATTTGACGGCCCCCGTTGCAGAATTACGCTAAGGATCGCTCACCAAACTGATTCTGTGCCCGCCTGGCGTTCAACAGAAGTTTCCATTTTGGCTCCTTGGCGTGCGGTTAGCAGCGCACAAGCGGCCATTTCGAATAGTCTACATCCAGGCAGTTGATTGAAGCCATTTTTGGGGAGTCATTCGCCGCGACCATTACTGGTACTCACAGCCATCTAGCAGCCCGTCTCTAAACCGTCGGTTTTTGACGCACGAAGAATTTCTCGGTGGGCGCACCGCCTTCGACGTGGTATCGGCGCGGGAGCAACCTGCAGGGCCCTCTCAGAATGGCAGAACCCAATTAAAGTCGAATACAGCCGCAAAATCGTAAACCTGAGCCGGCCCCAACGATCATGCGCCGCTCGCGGCTTGCCCGCTCCATACAGAGACCGCATCAGCAGCGCCAGATTGCAGGCCGCCGCCTGAATTAGTAGCTTCTTGTGAACGTTGTGAAGACCTCGAACATACAGTCGATCCATACCTCCGGTATCGAACTGATGCGCGAAATTCCGCTCCACTCGTTCGCCTCGACCCGCCTGCAAACGCTTGCCTCGCGCTCCGGAAATCCGCCGTCGATTCGCATACACCGCCGCTTGTTCGGCCGCCTTACCTTTCCACTTCCGCGCGCCACGTTCCGGCTCGGCAACATAGCTGCGCAGTTTCCACTCGGCCAGTGTCCGCATCACTTCATTACTGTGATATCCCTTGTCGGCCACCACCTCTTCGATCCCAGCTTGGTTCACCGTTCTCTGCACCGCCTGCTCGGCGACTGCTATGCCGGCCTCCGCCACCGTCTCGCCGATCGAGTCGGTGTCGCCCACCGCGCCACCGTGCGTCGTGAGTGCCAGGATTGCTCCGGTCTCCATATCCACCGCCTGTTCGGCCTTATACGCCAGAGCAGTGCGCCCATCTTTCAGCCGCGTGATCTCGGCTTCTACATCCGCCGGATTGACCCATTCCTCGTTCCGCATTCTCTTGGGCCGCTTGCGGTCCATGCGCCGCAGCGCCGCTGCATCGCTCGCTTCGCCCCCCTCAGCCTGGGCCAATCGTTTCAGATACTCGTCATAACCTTGCTGCGTGTCTCGCCGTACAATCGACTTCATCGCCGCGTTGGCTTCCAGCGTGGTCGAATCGATCCCGATAGTTTTGCCTTTCAGCAGTCCGCCACGCGCCAACCGCCTCAACACCCAGCCGAACACCTGCTGATGCGCTTCGGCGCCGATCAACCGCCGCGTACGCGAAATCGTCACGTGATCCGGCGTTCGCTCGTCCAGCCCGATCCGCAGAAACTGGCGCAGCGTGAGGGAATCGGCTACGCGCCAGGCGATGCCCCGTTCACTGTCGAGCCCCTCAAAGAAACCGATCATCATCAGCCGGAAATAAATCCCCGGAGCCAGCGACGGACGCCCCAGCTTCTCGTGATAAAACCCCCGGCAGCGGCCTTCACAGAAACGGTCGAAACCCTCCTCATCCAGGACCCGGTTCAGCCACTGATAAAAAGGATGCCCAGGCGCTTCAGGCAGCTCACTTTGACACCACAGCGGCTCCTGCCGCTCAAGCCGTTTGCGTGTGCCCATCGCCATAGCTGATTTTAAGCCGAAACATGTCCATTAGGAAATGGTTTTTAGACACAGGCTGCTAGAGTGATGGCCCTGGGGCTACCATTGTCCGCGCATGCTCCTGAACAATTGCCCGTCAGGTTCTCGGCTCGCAGCAGGGCCGCGACAAATCCACGCGGGATGAGCCGGGTCAAACGCTGTGAGCGCTTGCCAGCAATGCGGGCTTGATCTGAATCGTCATCTCGCGGCCATTTGCATCCAGCGGCCTAATCCAGGGGCGTTCGATTTCTACCCCGACCGATCGTTTGAGGAGGGTCACGGAAACAACGATGCGCTGTTGCTTGCGAACTTCAACCAGAAATCCTTCGAGTCCTGCCAACGGCCCTTCTTCGACCTTAACGCGCTGCCCGACTTCCAGAAAGGGATACGGTTCCGCCAGAAGTCCCGACCGTATCGTAGCTTGAATGGCGCCAATTTCCGTGTCGTCAATCGGAGCTGGAATCCGTCCAACACCAACGAAATGGAAGACGCCTGGAATGGTCAGTAGTGGAAGACGACGCTCCGGGTTCAGACGGCAGAATACGTAACCTGGAAAAAGGGGAAGCTCGACCGATGTAAAGCGATCTGACCAGCGCCGACGGCAAAGGTAAAGGGGTAAGAACTCTTCGAACCCCTTGTTACGGGCACTCGCAGAGACAACTCTCTCGAAACGCGGTTTAACACGAAGGGCATACCAGCGGTCTGAATTGCCATAGCCAGATTCATCGGTGTTCATGATTCCTTGCACCACGCAAATGAGTCGCACTCTACTTTCGCACAAGCTACCGCCCTCTTAGCCACATGGGCCGGGGAACGGCAGGTGAATCCCGAAGTTCGTATGGCAAGTTCATTGCCGCAACTGAAGCTCCTTGCGTAATCATTCATGTCAAAGGGGGTACGGGTTTTCCAGAGGCTGGATTCTCTCAAAAGGTATGGAAGCTAATTTGGAATCGCTCCCAATTTATGGGACTAAAGTCCGATCACTAAAGTCCGATCTCTAGCTCTTTGCCTTGTTGTCCATCCGCTTGGACTCTTTTTTCCCCGCTTTTGTACGACCGTCTCCGATCAGCGAATGTCCATTATGGTCATCCATGCGCTGACGAGACTCCGGCAGCGCCGGATCACCGCCGGCAGGTGCTCGCGCCGGGCAACGATTGAGCTTGTCCCAGCGGCAATCCTGACCGCTTTTGCAAGATAGTTCCGGATTGCGATCTGCGCGCTACGGTGGCTACCGGGCACTCCGTAGGATCGATCAGGCTGAGTGAGCCGCGGTCGTAATCAGATCCGGCGCCTTCGTTCCGGGATTAATCTGGCAGAATCACTCGGAAGGCCTGAGCCAGTCGGGCGTTCTCAATCTCGTTTTGTGCTTCATGTCGCGGTTCCTGCATAATTTCCTTGTTCCCGGTATAGTTCTTCTGACCATCACTTGTTTACCTCGAAACGCGCCATCTGTTTAGCCGCGTTCTTGTTGACCGCCATTCTTTGCGGCTAAAATCGAGTGATTCGAGTTCTCCTTTCTCAGCCCGATACCTCCGTACATCCACTGTTTGGTCCCATCTATTGTCTTTTGGAATTCGCGCAAATTCGGCGTGTACTTCTTGAGCAGGCGCCCGAACATCTGCTTGGTCATGGGCGCGCGATTAGCTTGCACACACGCATATTCGGCGTGGAGCAGGCTTTGGCTAATCGAGGTTGACGGCACTCGCACGGTTTCCATCTCAAGCCAACTCCGGAATGGGTCCCCGGCAAGCTCAAATTCCGCACAGGTTCGCCTGACGGAGCCGGTTTCACTGAAGCGATTCGACTCGCGCAGTCTTCGTAGCGCCGGCAGTGCTCGATTGAGAGCTCCACTGAGTTCTTGGGGGACCGACAGGCGCGCATCTAAAGCCTCGCGCGGTATATCGCGCTTGGATCCGCGATAGCGACGTTCAAACGGGATCAACAGCCAGCGGTCGAAGTACGCCTGCGTGCCGTAACGCGCAGCCGGAAAGTGATTGGCCGAGAAGATCAGCCGGGCAAAGGGTCGAAATTCGAACGCATCGCGATACTTTAGCTCCGCGGTGATCCGATCGCAGCCGGTAATGGCTTTGAAGACGGCGCTGTCCTCAAGCTGTGAACTCGGCAGATCGGGGCAGATATTTGCGAGTCTATCGTAAAGCCTCGCCGACGCGAAGCGGTCGTTTTCAAGCTTTTGTAGGCTCAAGTGCACCACGTTGCGTTCACCGACGAAACTCGTACAGAGCTGGCAAAAGGCACTCTTGCCGTTGCCCCCTTCGCCCACAAAGCAGATCGCCTTCTGGATCGAGCCCTGGAGTTGTGCGCATGTCGTACCGCCGCACTTAGAAATCTTACGAAGTTCTGTTCAGCTCGCGAGCTGATCGAGTCTCTGTTAAAGTCGATTCGAATCGGTCGGCATTAACAAGTCGCGCGATTTGGAACTGGGGTTGCCCCGTTTGGTGAGACAAACAGTTAAGACACTGTCTACCGTTCGATGATAATTTCTTTGGCCGGAAGTGGCAATAGCTTTATGCTGGCGTTGTCGGTGAAGCGGAGACGGGCACTGCTGGCGAGCATCCCGATCAAGGAATAGCCGACCGGAACTCATCGTGGACGATGGGCAGGGCGTGTTTCTTCCGGCGCGTCCTATAGCTTGGCCCGGACCCGACCGTGAAGCGGCACCCCGGCCCAGGTTTACCAGAAGTAACGACACATCGGACCGATAGATTCCGTCATGCCTGAGAAAACGCCTTGCGAGGGCGCCCTCAGTTTTCATGCAGTCACCCCATGTTCGGCAGCAGTCGCCGACAGGCAGCGTTCGAACTCGGCCGGTGGGCGAAAGCCCAGAGCGGAGTGCAGCCGTTTGACATTGTAGACTTGCTCCAGGAAACGCTCGATCAAACGCCGTGCTTCTCCCAGATCTCGGTATTCCTGCCGGTACACCTCTTCGTATTTCAGCGTCTTCATGAACGACTCACAGGCCGCGTTGTCGTAAGGGTTCCCCTTGCGGCTCATGCTGATTTCGATCTGGTTGGCCTTCAGTAGAGCGGTGTACTCCTTCGATGCGTACTGGCTCCCTCGATCGGAATGATGGACCAGTCGCGGAGCCGGAGATCGGCGGCGCAACGCCATAGCAAGGGCGGCGATCACCAGCTCGTCTTCCAGCGTGCGATTCAGCGCCCATCCAATTACGCGACGGGAAAAAGCATCCAGCACCACCGCCAGGTACACAAACTCCACTTCCAGCCGGATGTAGGTGATGTCGGCCACCCAAAGTTGGTTGATGTCTGTGAGGACCAGGTCGCGTGCCCGGTTCGGGTACACGGGCCGGTCGTGACTGGAGTTGGTGGTGATCACAAACTTCCGCCGGCGTAGGCACAGCAAGTTATCCTCCCGCATGATCCGGTACACCCGTTCATGCCCCACCTGCCAGCCGCGGCGATGTAACTCGGCTGTGATCCGCGGTCGCCCGTAGCAGGGAAACTCCAAGGCGATCCGCTGGATCGCGTCGCGTAGATCGAGATCCGCATCCCCAGCCTGGGGTGTGGTCAGAAATCGGTAATAGCCGGCCCGGCTCACCTTCGACAAGCCACAGAACCACGCAATGCTCATGGCCGTTTCCCCCTGGACTTGCTTCTGGATCTGCCGGTAGACAGCGGTTTTCCATTCAAGGCCTGCAACATCCGCTGCTCTTCGATGCGCTGCAAGCACCCCTTCAAAAAATCGATCTCCAGCGTCTGCTGGCCGATTTTGCGTTCTAGTTTCGCCTGCTGGGTCTCGTCCCAACGGCGTTTCCCCGGACCGGGAAAAGCATTCCCAGGCCCTTGCTGGAACTCGCGCCGCCAACGGTGCAGCACATTGGGGTTCACCTCAAAAGCGCGCGCCACTTCGGCGATCGAGGAACCTGTTTCCAGCCGCTGTACCGCGGCCAACTTTACCTCACGCGTGAACTTCCGTCGAGACAATCCCATGACTCAATTCTCCATTCAATGAATTTTGAGTCTTAACTGTTTGTCTCAAAAATCGGGGCAACTCCTAACTCACCTTACAGCTATTTTAGTCTACGCCGTCAAAATGCTCGTAAAGTTAGCGCAGCGCGCGACTTGGTGAAGACTCAGCAGCGAGCGCCGCAGCTAGCGAACCGATCTTAGGTCGAAATCTAAGATCGGCTTATCGAGATTCTTAATGTCGGCGGCCCAGCGGCGTCGATGGCTGTCGGTGGTCAGAGCAATCCGTTTTTTGCTCCGCTAAACTTAACAGAGTCCGGGCATATGCCGCTTCTCGCCGATAGTGGATGCACATGAGACTCGCTTACCTGGTGCTCGGTTGCTTACCTGTTTTTGGGCAAACGTCTCGTGTCTCGTCTGTCACTAACAGGCTGATGAATTAGTTATTCGGCGAAGCTTTTTGCCTCTCGCCAACAGTCTTGTCATGAGCATTTACGTGGAGATTGTGTGCCTGAATTGGCGACTTTCCGTCGTCCAGACACACTTCTCCCCGAACTTACGCGGAGAGAACCACCGTAAGGTTCCGCATCCGCACCAGATTGTAGGCGGCGGCCGCGAAGGTGAATACCCAACCAACTTTGAAGACGCCGCGATGTCGGGTCTTGCGCAGCATTCCTACCGTCTTTAACCACCCAAATACTTCTTCGATCCGTTTTCGCTTGCGCTGGCTCACCTGGTATCCAGCGTGCCGTGTCGTGCGCCCGTCAATGGCACTGCCGCCTTGCCGATTGATATTCTGCGACACGTGCGGCGTCACGTTCCGGCCACGCATCTCTTGCACGAAGCCTCGCGTGTCATAGCCTTTGTCGGCTCCCACCGTCACGCGCTGGTCGCCCTCGATCCGCCCCGCCATTTCCAGCGCTGCGTCGCGCTCGGCCTTTCCGCTGCACAGCACCAGTTCGGTATCCACCACCAGTCCGTTGCGGTTCTCGATCAGCACGTTGCCGCAGTAGGCCAGCTTCGACTCGTGACCGCCGCTTTTTCTTGCCAGCCTGGCTTCCGGGTCGGTCGTCGATTGATGCGTGTCGTTGCGGCGCTCCTCGCCATGAAAATCAATAGTCGGATTACCCGGGTCCTCCGGTGGTAGCGTGGGGCCTTGATCTTTGCGTTGAAAACTCTTCTGACTCGCCCAGGCTTCTATCAGCGTGCCGTCCACGCTGAAATGCTCATCCGACAACAGGTCGTTGGCACGCGCCTGTTTCAATACCTGCGCGAAGAACTTCTCGGCGATGTCACCATTCAGCAGCCGGTCGCGATTCTTGCTGAACACGCTGGGCACCCACACTGGCTCGTCCATGTTCAGACCCACGAACCAGCGGAACAGCAGATTGTATTCCAGTTGTTCCATGAGCATCCGCTCGCTGCGAATCGTATACAACACTTGCAGTAGCAGTGCGCGCAAGAGCTTTTCCGGCGCGATCGAGGGACGACCCCAATCGATGTATAGTTGCCCGAACGATCGGGACAGTCCTTTCAAGACCGCATCCACCATGCTTCGGATCGGCCGCAAGGGATGATTCGCGGGAATACGCTCCTCCGGCGACACGTAACTGAACATCGCGCTTTGCTGGGTGTCTTTTCCTCGCATAGGCTAAAACATAATGACGTTGTTTTGTCTTCCTTGGTCACACCCCATCCCAATTACTTTTTCACCATCCTGCTAGAGACATCTCCGCTTATCAGTGAAGGTGTAATGGCAGAAAGTTTGCTGAAGCCGGCACCCGAGTGACGGAAAATTCTTTGATGACGACAGGTGGACCGAGGGGAGCTTGAGTATCGAACTGATGCGCAAAATCCCGCGGCGATGAAATCGATTGTGCGGCGCGAGAGTTCATCCGTCAGCGGGCGGGTGCGCGACCCTCCGCCCTTCCCAGTTCCGAGCGCCGCGCCCTGGTTCGGCGATGTAAGTTCGCAGTCAACTCATTTTCGCGATGTGGTGGAGACGAATTTTAGGAATGTACTATTTTGTCGGCTCCTCCATGAAAAGCAAAAGTTGAGCGCGCTTTAGTGAAAGCCTGAGCCGACATAATCAAAGCCGCGGTGAATCTATAAGAACCCTCGCGACGCATGCCCAGGTCATCAAGGTATTGTCCCAGCAGCCTGGTTAGAATAATTGCTGACGTTGCCCAGATTGTCCAGGGTTGAACAAACGTAATACCATGTCTGACCGGCTGACACCGCGGTGTCGGTGTACGTAAGACCGGAGACCGGAGATACATTCAACTGCGTGTACGGTCCTCCGGAGACAGAGCTGCGGTAGATGTTATATCCAACTACGACCTGGCCCGAAGCCGGGTTCTGAATCGTACCAGCGCCCCAGTTCAACTCAACCGAGTGTGGTACCGCCGAAGCGATAAAGTTCACGCCGCTCACATTCGTGTTCGTGACAGTTGTGGATTGGGTGGCGGGAGTAAATGTGTAACCACTCAATTGTGGAGTAATGGTATAGGCACCCGGCGCTAGGCCAATAAAACTATATGTGCCATTGGACGCCACAGTCGTAGCGGACGAGGCACCAGTGAGAGTTAGGGTGGCTGACCCGGTCCCCGCTGTGCCGGAAATACTATAAGTTGCCACCGGAATAGTTACGCTTACAGAGACGCTGGAGGACATATCGCCATATGAGGCGACGATCGTTGCGTCTCCATTGCCCACCGCGGTGACAAGCCCGGTCTGACTCACGTTCGCAATTGATTCGTTATTGGAGACATACGTGGAGGCGCTGGTGACGTTCTGCGTGCTTTCATTCGAGTAAGTAGCTTCCACTTGCAATTGCTCAGTGGCGCCAACAGTGATTAGGGAAAAGCTCGCCGGGGAGGCCATAAGAGAAATCTCCGTCACGACGGCAGTCGCCGTGAAGCTTACAGAACCTACACTCTGGTTGGTCAGCATTACCGTCTGGGCCGGGGGATTGAAAATATAACCAGTGAGGCTTGGGGTGACCACATACTGTCCGGCCTGAAGCCGGCGAAACGAGTAAAACCCTTGCGAATTCGCAGTGACGGATAACGTCTCTGCACCCGTTAGCTGTATCTCCGCCGATGAAACGCCGGCGTTCCCAGAGATGCGATTACCAAACTGCGCCGAGCACACTTGAGCTAGCGCGACAAACTGTAACAACCATATCAACCGTTTCACCGACTGGCCCCCAAAGATACGCATCCGCTAGAGGCGTGTCTATTGGTTTCTTCGCCAAAAACGAAGATTCCTTTTCGCTCCAAATAGGCCAATAGTAAGCCGACCTGAGTGTGCACACCCCGTTTCCTATACAGGCTGACAGTATGCCCGGAGACTGTAGCTAAAGAGCGGCCGAAAATGGCGGCGATGTTCACTTGTGAATAACCACGGCACAGCAGATCCTCGACCTCCAACTCACGCGGAGTCAGCCCGGCGTCCGCCCCGGCCGGCTTTCGATGCAACAATGCGTGTTCTTTCGCAGGGGACTGACTGGACCTTCTTGAATCGAGACGAATCAATTGAAAATGGCGCACTTCGAGTTTGCTCCTTGATAACAGCCGTTATGATTTATCAAAGAACCGCGCCGAACCGTGTCGCCGGTCGTGGTAACCGCGAGAAGATACACGTGGAGTGAATTAACCGGACCACAGTGAGATTTCGCGGACGAGCGGAGGCAACGACCAGATTGCTTAACGAAGCATTCCGGATTGACGACGGTCCTTAAGATTTACTAAACTTACAAATACGTACTAACCACAGACGCCTTTCACCCCTGGTACTTTCTTCCCAGAACTGCTAGTACGAACTGAGAATATCATCGGTCTTTGGTATCGTCAACGACACATTTCACGACATTTCTTAGCGTTTAATGATAACTTCACGAGGCGTCGACGTCGTTGCGTCCTGGCTTCGGTAATATTTCGGAGCCTGAGCGAATCGCCGCTGAAAGGCGCGAACAAAGCTGGAGTGATGCCGATATCCGACAGCGTGGGCGATCTCCTTGATGGAGAGGTTACTCGCTGTTAGAAGTTGTGCCGCCTTCTGAAGCCTTCGCTCCACGATCAAACTGCCAAGTTGCACACCGGTCTGCTGCTTGAACAACCTTTGGAGATGTGCCGGACTGAGTGATACCTTTAGCGCCAAGTCCCGGATCGAGGAGGAGGGCTCCGATTCGATAATCTCAACCACTTGGCGCAAACGACGTTCCTGCACTTGGCACGTCGAAACAGAAGGTCCTTCAGAGATTTCTGATTCTGAGTTATCACTTTCACGCGGGAACAAAAGTTTCATGCGGTACTCAAGGGCCACTAAATTTTGAGTTACTCGAAGGTGAGAACCCAAGCGGGGGACCAACCGAAGCTATCGAACTCGTTTGTTAGAAACCGTTAGCAACTTTCCTGTTTTGGTTTACCAAGGCGGATGTTAAAGGGGATGGTAACACGCTGTTGAAGGGCTGTCAAAGCCTAAACTTGCAAGTGTCAACGCAAAGTAGAAATGTCCTATTCCCTGCAAAGTAGAAATGTCCGGTTTTGACCGTGTTGGCGGAGGGTGCGTGATAGTCTGACTTCGATTCTCCGGGGAGTCGCGCTCCTGGGGAAGATTCAAGGCCGATGCGACGGGGCTGGCTCCGAAGTAATCGGCGGCAAACCCTCGGTCAACCGGGCCCTGCGGGGTACCCTCCGAGGGTTTTGCTTTTGACTTTGACATTCTCATTACTTGGGTGGAGTCTCGGAGCGGAGGCCTTGAATAGAGAAAGCGCGAAGCTGCCGGGCTGGGCTTGCCCGGCTTTCCTTTTGCGTTGTGGCGGGTTTTCAGAGCGACTCCGGCTTGGCGGAACCTTCCGAGGCCTGCCAGATCTTGGGTGACTTTTTCAGATCGAAGTTCTTACACCATGCACTGGCTGGGCGAGGTTTCCCCGTACGCCGCGCTGGGCTGGGCGCCTTCGGTGCTGGAAGCTTGGGACGCTGCTCGCAGATAGAAACACGCAAGTAGCGATCGCCGAATCGAACCGCCACAGAACCGTCTCGGCGCTTCTCGACCCGCAGCACTGCGCCTCGCAGTCCAGTGCGGATGTCCTGGCGGGCGATCTGGTAAATCTTCGCATCCAACTGAATGGTGTAATCATTGTTCACCCGCCGGCTTTCCACGTGGCTGAGAATCGCCGCCAAATCAGGCTGCTTTTCCAGCGGCCGGTGAGCATCGTCGGCACTGGCCGGCGTCACCGCCAGAGTGGCGTTGACCCAGGGCAGAAACTCGGTTTCCAGGTAGTGGTTGGCTTGTTCCAAAGTCGTCACTCCCGCGACGCGCATCCCCTTCACCAGCCGGTCCTGAGCGGTAGCAAACCCGCGCTCTACCCTCCCTTTGGCCTGCGGGCTGTGCGCTGCTATCCAGGTGATTGCCAACTCCCGCAACGCCCGACCGATCTGCGTCGGCGGCATTTCCACCCTATCCTGCTCCACTCCGGGCTCATCCCGCCTGCGTTTCTCCGCCGTCTGAAAGAGGCTCGCCTTGTCGGTGTAAAATGCGAGCGGCCGCCCGTGCTTTTTCAGGTAGCTCTCCAGCAGGCTCATGTTTTCCGCCGTTGAGTCGCTGCCCACAAAGCGAGCGAACCACCGCCCGGTCGCATCGTCAATCATGTTGATCAGCAAGATCTGTGCTCCGCGCCCTTCCAACCAGTCGTGGTCGCTGGTGTCCCACTGCACCAACTCGCCCCAGCGGCTGCGTCGCGGACGCCATGCATGGATCTTCTCGATCCGCTGCTTGCGCGCTCGCCACAGCTTGGCTTGAATCATCCACTGCCGTACCGTCTCCCGGCTCACCGCGATGTTGTGTTTCTTAGCCAAGTATTCCGACGCCAGCGTCGGGCCAAATCCCCGGTACACCGCACGCGACAGGATTGTCACTGCCTCCCGCTCCAGGTCGGCATCCATCTTGCGATTGGATGGCAGCCCTCGTAACGCATGCACCACAGCTTTATCCCCACGGCGTTTTAGAGCTCGCAGGAGACGCCTCACGTGCCTTTCCGTAATCCCCAGCTCCTCGGCCGCCTGCTTCTGGGTAATCAGTTTCTTCTTGGCCTTTTTCAAGGCCACCAGCCGGTCCCGCTCGGCCTGCGTCATCAATAGTTGTCCTTCTGCCACCTCCCCAGCCTGGAGGTCGTCAATAGGACATTTCTACTTTGCGCAAATAGGACATTATCACTTTGCGCCGACAAGCCTAAACTTGCAAGCCTCTAAACTTGCAAACTTGCTTTTGTCGCGACAACATAACCTATCCGAGCAGAGTAGAAATGTCTGCTGAGGACCCAGGCCGACCGATCGAAAGATTTATCCCCACGCGCATTCGATCCTCCATGAGAGGGCCGGTCGATGTCCCCAGAGCCGCGCCTCCGCCGGATCGTTCTTCGAATCGCTCCTGGAAATCGTGCCCACATTTCGCGGATTCTCTATGGTGACATCGTGGCCCCCTCAACCACTAACCGACTGATCCACGGTGAGTGCGCTCCTGCCTCCAGCGCGATCCGTATCCTGGCTTCCCTTCAAACTGCACGCGCGGCGAGGTTTCCCTGACAAACGCGAGCGTTCCGGTGATGAACTGTAAGCCAAATTGCCCTGCCGCGGCTTCAAATTCTTTTGCATTGCGGTGCAGACTCTGCAAATGCTCTGCGTTCCAGTACCCCTGGCAACGTAAAGGCAATGAAAATGGTCCGCTCCGGTAGAGTGTCTTGAAAGCGCGAACACTGAGGCTCACGATGCTGTTAGGGATACGTCTCAAAACTGCACGGCTGGTTGCACCACTAGCACGTATAGGGTGCCCATCGGCTACACCACCGAGCACGACCTCGCCGGCGATCCGCCAGTGTCCCTGGGCAGCACCACGCAAATCGGTATCAAGCCAGTCTTGCTCACCAATATTTATTGCGCGTCCAGCATTGCTATGTGCGCCGGGTTGTAAGTGCTTTTGTGCTTCTCTAACGCCTCGGAGGAGAGCTAAAACAAGTGCAGCGCGCGGCATGGCTCAAGTCTAGCGTCAAGAGCCGGCGGCAACGTTCCGGGACGGAAGCTTAATATAGTGACGGAAGCTTAATATAGTAATGTATCCTGCAATTAGGCGCCTCCAAAGGATTTTGCGAAACGAACCCAATTCGGAGATCCGTCAGTTTGATTTCCTGAACACGGTAGTTTTTATTGAGCGTGGGGATCGCATAGCCTGCGACCCACCCTCGCCTTCGCCGTCCAGACCTTCTAACACTGGCGCAAATCGTCAGTTCGCATGAACTGTTGCGTGCGTTTCGCCAACACCATCGCGGTCCCTGTCTGCGCCGCCCTCCGTTCCCGTGTCCAAACAGTGGAGGAGCTCAGACTATCAGGGGTTTTCGTCTTGGTCTGATTACTTCATCTGCTTGGCGCGACTACGGGGGGGGGGTCACGATGACCACGTTCGAAAACGGGCTCGTGTTCCCGGCCGTATCGAGGGCCCGCACTCGGTAGCTGTAAGTCACATTGGCCGTCACACTGGTATCCGTATACGTCGTTCTGGTTCCGGCCACGGTTGCAATCTTCACGAAGGTGCAACTGGCGGTTTGACACCGTTGCACGACATAGTGCGCGATTCCAAGGCTGCTGGCTGATGCCGTCCAGCTCAAACTGACCCGCGGCGCACCGGTTGCCGCTGCCGCGCTGATCGTCGCCGTCAGATTACTCGGCGCCGTCGGCAGAGTTGTGACTGCTGACGGAGTGCGGAATGCCACCATCTGCATGATCCACGGTCCGGATGAGCTGAGAGATGCTTTGGCGCTGTGGCTGCCTATCGCAGTGACCATCTCATCTTCGGCGATATCGCCATCGGGCGAGGTTAGTAATCTTTGGGTGAAGCCGCTGCCTGGGCTAGCAGTTGACGTTTGCACTAGGTTCGCGCCGAACAGCAGATCGGTTGCGTTGGTCGTGGTCACGGAGCCACTACTGCTGGTAGCGCTGCTGCCGCTACTGGCGGCCGTGACATCCACTGGGTTGTTAGGATCCGCACCGTTGTACTCCAGAATTCTGACGTCAGGGTAGGCTGCAGCTGCCGAGAAGGTCACGGTGACGATATTTGTTCCTGCGCCTGCTGCCGCAATGTTCTTGGCGTAATAAATAGATTGTGAACCTTCTCCGCTTAGGAGGGTGGGGCCAACTGCGAGAGTATAAGTGTTACCGGTGTTGTCGGTGACCGCCGTGATCGTGGCGTTACTGTCGTTCCACCCCACCACAACCACGTTGAGGTCGCCAGCAGACTGCGCGGTTGTGAACGGGATACTCACCGTTGTCTGAGCTGTTTGCGGCGTTGCATAATTCCCTTGCACGTATGTAATGGTTGCGGGCGCTAGTGTGGTGGTCGCGGGCGCCGGATTGACTGTTATTCCAAACGTCGTGGGATCTCCGGAAGAGGAGGCGGTCAAGGTGACCGGCGTTGAGGCACTCACGCTTCCTGCAGTTACAGCGAATGTTGCCGAGGTTGAACCCTGCGGAACAGTAACTGTGGTGGGTACACTCGCAGCGGTAGCATTGGAGCTGGACAGCGAGATTGCCATGCCACCGCTTCCAGCCGCTGCGGTTAGAATGACGGTTCCGGTGCCGGACTGACCGCTGACAATCGTGCTGGGACTAACGGAAATACTGCTGAGGGCCGGAGCAGGCGGATTCACGGTCAGAGCGAATGTCTTGCTGGTGCTGGAATAGGAAGCGGCAAGAGTGACTGAGGTAGAGCTGGTCATACTACCGGTCGCTACAGCGAAGGTTGCCGAAGTTGAGCCTTGCGGAACCGTTACCGAGGTTGGTACGCTCGCCGCTGTCGCATTGGAACTGGACAACGAGACGGCCACACCACCGGTTCCAGCCGCTGCGGTTAGAGTGACGGTTCCGGTGCCGGACTGACCGCTGACAATCGTGCTGGGACTGACGGAAATACTGCTAAGGGCCGGAGCAGGCGGATTCACGGTCAAAGCGAATGTCTTGCTGGTGCTGGAATAGGAAGCCGTAAGAGTGACTGAGGTAGAGCTGGTCATACTACCGGTCGCTACAGCGAAGGTTGCCGAAGTTGAGCCTTGCGGAACCGTTACCGAGGTCGATACGCTCGCCGCTGTCGTATTGGAACTGGACAACGAGACGGCCACACCACCGGTTCCAGCCGCTGCGGTTAGAGTGACGGTTCCAGTGCCGGACTGACCGCTGACAATCGTGCTGGGACTGACGGAAATACTGCTAAGGGCCGGAGCAGGCGGATTCACGGTCAGAGCGAATGTCTTGCTGGTGCTGGAATAGGAAGCCGTAAGAGTGACTGAGGTAGAGCTGGTCATACTACCGGTCGCTACAGCGAAGGTTGCCGACGTCGAACCTTGTGGAACCGTTACCGAGGTTGGTACGCTCGCCGCTGTCGCATTGGCACTGGACAACGAGACGGCCACACCACCGGTTCCAGCCGCTGCGGTTAGAGTGACGGTTCCGGTGCCGGACTGACCGCTCACAATTGTGCTTGGACTAACGGCAATACTACTGAGGGCCGGAGCTGGCGGATTCACGGTCAGAGCGAATGTCTTGCTGGTGCTGGAATAGGAAGCCGTAAAAGTGACTGAGGTAGAGCTGATCACGCTACCGGTTGCTACAGCGAAGGTTGCCGAAGTTGAGCCTTGCGGAACCGTTACCGAGGTCGATACGCTCGCCGCTGTCGTATTGGAACTGGACAACGAGACGGCCACACCACCGGTTCCAGCCGCTGCGGTTAGAGTGACGGTTCCAGTGCCGGACTGACCGCTGACAATCGTGCTGGGACTGACGGAAATACTGCTAAGGGCCGGAGCAGGCGGATTCACGGTCAGAGCGAATGTCTTGCTGGTGCTGGAATAGGAAGCCGTAAGAGTGACTGAGGTAGAGCTGGTCATACTACCGGTCGCTACAGCGAAGGTTGCCGACGTCGAACCTTGTGGAACCGTTACCGAGGTTGGTACGCTCGCGGCTGTCGTATTGGAACTGGACAATGAGATCGCCATCCCACCGCTTCCAGCCGCTGCGGTTAGAGTGACGGTTCCGGTGCCGGACTGACCGCTGACAATCGTGCTGGGACTAACGGCAATACTACTGAGGGCCGGAGCTGGCGGATTCACGGTCAGAGCGAATGTCTTGCTGGTGCTGGAATAGGAAGCCGTAAAAGTGACTGAGGTAGAGCTGATCACGCTACCGGTTGCTACAGCGAAGGTTGCCGAAGTTGAGCCTTGCGGAACGGTTACCGAGGTTGGTACGCTCGCGGCTGTCGTATTGGAACTGGACAACGAGACGGCCACACCACCGGTTCCAGCCGCTGCGGTTAGAGTGACGGTTCCGGTGCCGGATTGACCGCTTGTAATCGGACTGGGCGTGACCGAAATACTACTAAGGGCAGCGGAAGATGAGGGGTTGATCACTACGAGGAACGTTGTGCTGACCCCGGCATAGGTTGCGGTCAGAGTGACTGGCGTAGCAGCAGTTACCGTACCTGCGGTTACCGTGAAAGCGGCTGAGATTGATCCTTGTGGGATCGATACCGTTGCTGGCACGCTTGCGGACGGAGTGCTTGAACTTGAGAGCGATATAACAGCGCCGCCAGCGCCGGCTAGCGCGGTGAGACTAACGGTCCCCGATCCGGTCTGGCCACTGACTATTACGCTGGGACTGACCGCAATACTGCTAAGAGTCGGGGTTGCGGGATTGACAGTGAGGGCGAACGTTTGGCTGACGCCGGAATAGGAGGCAGTCAGGGTGACGCCAGTAGCCACAGTTACGCTACCGCCTGTGACTGAGAACGTTGCCGACGTCGACCCCTGCGGTACGGTCACAGTTGCTGGCACACTGGCGCCCGCGGTATTCGAACTGGAAAGCGATATCACAGCGCCGCCGCTGCCGGCTGGTCCGGTAAGAGTGACCGCTCCGGTGCCGGACTGGCCTGCGACGATTGTGCTTGGACTGACTGAGATACTGCTGAGAGCGAGCGCTGGCGGATTGACGGTTATTCCAAACGTCGAGGTGGCCCCGGAGTATGAAGCAGTCAAGGTCACCGGAGTTGAGCTGCTCACACTTCCCGCCGTGACGGAGAACGTTGCCGAAGTTGAGCCTTGCGGAATCGTTACCGACGACGGAACGATTGCGCCAGCTGGAGATGAGCTCAGGTTTACCGTGGCGCCTCCGCTCAGAGCAGTTGAGGTAAGCGTGACGGTACAGGTCGATGCGGTGGATGGACCGATTGATACCGGGCTGCAGGTGAATCCGTTCAAGCTAGGTGGTAGGATAGTGACGGTTCCACCCGTTGTGGAAGTCGCCACTGAAGCCCCCGTTGGGTCAGCCAGCATAGCGTTGGAAAATTGGACGGAAGAAGATGTGTTTGTAGTTGAGGCCGACAACGTTAGCGTAAGGGTAGCCACGACGTTGTTCGAGAGCGCCTGAGTGTTAAGCCCCCATACAAGACAAGTCGCCGTGCCTGAAGCGCTAGTGCAGGAGATTGATTTGTTTGCGGCGGCCGGCCCCGCAGCTAAACTGGCCGACGAAAAGTCAGTTGTCGAGTAGTTGAGAGACCATTCGGCCGACGCTGGCAGGTCGCCGCTGGCATTCAGGGAGATATTCAACGCTACCGTTGAACCCCGAGAGCCTGAGCCGGAGGACAGGCTGAGGGTAGCGGCACGTGCCGACCCATGGCTAAACGCCATCAAAGCGATGATGACGATTAATAGGTGGGTGATGGACGTTAGGATTGCGAATCGAGAAAGCATATTAAGAAAGTGGTCTCGCTCATCAAAATTTCTACGGCCAACTTGACTAGCCAAAACTGACTATAGGACTTGCGGGCGTTTGGTCCTATTAACTAAACGCCTCATATGAATATGGGGAAATCTAGTATCCCTTCCGGGAGGATTCGCCTTAGTTCGGATAAACCGTGCAAATCGAGTTTGAACGGCGACTGACCAAGCGCGAGCAGCACGGACTTGCAAAGTTGTTGCAAGGAAAGAAGAAATCTCGCGGACTTGCTGGTCAACAGCTGAATACGCGGGGGTACTCCGGCGGCTTTCTTGCTCCATCTCATCCGATCGCGCAGCTCGAAACCGGAGCTGCTTTGAAAACGTGGCAGGCGACGCTTTGCGCAATGCTTCGCATGCTGGCGCGCTCGCAGGTCCTCGCCGTCGAGGCACAGCAGGTTGAACGCGTAGAACACCGGTTCACCGCGGTCACGTAGGAGATCGTAGAACTGCGGGCCGCCCTTTCGCATCTAAACAGCGGATCTCTCCATCGAGGGCCGTTTCCAATCCAGTTCAAATAAATCTCTTTCAACTGGACTATCCTATTTGATCGAGCCTATCCAAGGGGTTACTTCCCGCGTGGGATTGGAAGGCCGGAAGGCTTCTTAATCTTTTGTTATGCGCTTGCCACAGTTGGCTACCGAAATGCCATTAGCGATGCCGGTAGTTGGGAGTAGATTCGGAGCAAGCGTGGGGCCTGCGAACGAGAAGCACGCACAATGGCCCGCGCTTCAGAACAATAATTACGTGAACGGTCCCTAGATGAGGGAGACGAACCCTTCAGGGGTACAGGAGCGACGTCAACATGACTTTGATTCCGTTGGGGGCGAACCCTGCGCATCCCTACACTGTTGTCGTCTGCGGCGACATCATGCAATCGAAACTCCTTCGGCAGCTTCAATCGGCGGTGGCAAATGTCACGATCGTCGAATGCTCGGAAGACCATGGGACACTTGCGCTTTGCAAGCGTCTGGGCGCATCCGTCCTGCTTGCCCGGCAACCGTTCATCGCCGAGCAGCCGGGCAGGGAACTCACGCAACTGGCTGCCCACGGGGACGGCGCGCATATCGTTGCGGTTCTCGATAGCGACAGCTTCGATGCCGCAGCGCAGATGCTCGAGTTGGGTTGTCGCGGATTATTGCCGCCGCGATTCTCTGCCAAGTTGCTGAAGCACAGCATGCTATCGGTATTCCGCGAAGAATCTGCGCCCCTCCCAGAGTGATCGCCACTTTGTTGTCCCAGCTTTTGAAAAGCTCTTCCGACAGTGATAAGCGCAGTTTGATTCCACAAGAAGAATACATCTTGTATCGCACCGCGCAAGGCTTCACGAACTCCGCAGTCGCAGAAGGGTGGAAGTCTGCGAATGAACCGTCAAAGAATTATAGGATCCGCAGTTGCAAGAGAAAGCAGCACCCAAGACGTTCAACGAAAGAAGTTGTTTTTTGCTCCGGTTGATGGGAGACATCGGTGACGCGGTTCGCGTACTGCTCAGCTTTCGCCCAGCCAGTTAACCGCGAGAAGTTTTCAAATGTTTGGCTCCTCGGCATCGATTCGAACTGCGGTTAACGGGTGCGACTTTTGACAATCCATCGGCTATTGCCGCCATACCCGGCCCCTCGCCTCTAGAGATGTACGAGTTCGAATCCATTCCTAGCATCCCTCCCTCTAGAGGGCTCCGGGCTAAGCAGCGGAAGCTATGAACAACTGGTTCGAATCCATTCCGGGGGCCAGAGCGATTAAACGAGCACCCGAGCTATGAAATGTATTCCGAATTAATGCCGGGGAGCCAAACATTTGAAAACTTCTCGCGGTTAACTGGACTGGATTGCGCTTAGGTAGTCACTGCCAAGTTGTTCGGGGCCATAGGTGTGATCCAGGATTTACCACATCAAAGCGCATGTTGCGCTCTCGGAATACCTGCCAGGTCACTGACACAAATGTATAGCCTGCCGCGTCTGGTCGGTTACATGGTGTGGGGCGCCCTCAACGGGCCAGGACGCCCAATTAACTCCGTCCCGGCGACAAGCAGGTCGCGCAAGATGCTTCGCACCCGATTCAGCCATCTCTCACGTGAAATTGCGGCCTGAACGACCGGCGTTTCTAGAATGGCATGTGCCGGGAGCCCGCATATGGCTTCAACATTCCCATCACGGATGACAACAAACTGCGCGACTTAGTTGCTTCATCATCTTGGAAACTCCGCGCAATCGCGGATTCACAACGATCAGATCGATCGTTAGGTTCAGCGCGCTGGTTATGGAAACTGCCTCCGTACAATCCAGAGTTGGCACGGCATGGCAACCTAATTCTGTGAATAGTCCCCCGAGCCAAAACACGAACCCTAAGTCTTGATCAATAATCAGGACGGTCACTCCGCCCGGAACGTCGGCCACCGAATGCCCTTACGTCCGAGGTAGCTGGGCTCTGCGCGTTCGGAACTCGTAACGGCTGAGTTCGACTGCGGTTCCTTTCGCATCGTGACGAACGACGTAACCGTGTGCAACGAGCTTCAAAAGAGAAACTCCATCCAACAGGCAAGGCCAGTCGATGTCCAAGTCGATCTCACAGCCTACAGGCAGGCGATTTATGGTTTGAAAAAAGATTCCGCCGGAACTGATGTTAAGGGTTCTGCCTGACCCGGTCTGCTTAGCAGGGTCTTGGTACGGGAGGTTGTATTGAAGCTTCAGGGTGATCGGATATCGGAGACGCAGACGTCGGTCAGGTCGACAAGTCTCCACCTGGGCGCGGGCATCCTTGAGGACGGAACCGGGGGACATTTCCTTCCTTCCGAATCGGTGAAGCATTGTAGCATTCCCATTGGACAAAATCAATGTCGAAATTACGCATGTCGGCGCAAAGTGATAATGTCCTATTTGCGCAAAGTAGAAATGTCCTATTGACGACCTCCAGGCTGGGGAGGTGGCAGAAGGACAACTATTGATGACGCAGGCCGAGCGGGACCGGCTGGTGGCCTTGAAAAAGGCCAAGAAGAAACTGATTACCCAGAAGCAGGCGGCCGAGGAGCTGGGGATTACGGAAAGGCACGTGAGGCGTCTCCTGCGAGCTCTAAAACGCCGTGGGGATAAAGCTGTGGTGCATGCGTTACGAGGGCTGCCATCCAATCGCAAGATGGATGCCGACCTGGAGCGGGAGGCAGTGACAATCCTGTCGCGTGCGGTGTACCGGGGATTTGGCCCGACGCTGGCGTCGGAATACTTGGCTAAGAAACACAACATCGCGGTGAGCCGGGAGACGGTACGGCAGTGGATGATTCAAGCCAAGCTGTGGCGAGCGCGCAAGCAGCGGATCGAGAAGATCCATGCATGGCGTCCGCGACGCAGCCGCTGGGGCGAGTTGGTGCAGTGGGACACCAGCGACCACGACTGGTTGGAAGGGCGCGGAGCACAGATCTTGCTGATCAACATGATTGACGATGCGACCGGGCGGTGGTTCGCTCGCTTTGTGGGCAGCGACTCAACGGCGGAAAACATGAGCCTGCTGGAGAGCTACCTGAAAAAGCACGGGCGGCCGCTCGCATTTTACACCGACAAGGCGAGCCTCTTTCAGACGGCGGAGAAACGCAGGCGGGATGAGCCCGGAGTGGAGCAGGATAGGGTGGAAATGCCGCCGACGCAGATCGGTCGGGCGTTGCGGGAGTTGGCAATCACCTGGATAGCAGCGCACAGCCCGCAGGCCAAAGGGAGGGTAGAGCGCGGGTTTGCTACCGCTCAGGACCGGCTGGTGAAGGGGATGCGCGTCGCGGGAGTGACGACTTTGGAACAAGCCAACCACTACCTGGAAACCGAGTTTCTGCCCTGGGTCAACGCCACTCTGGCGGTGACGCCGGCCAGTGCCGACGATGCTCACCGGCCGCTGGAAAAGCAGCCTGATTTGGCGGCGATTCTCAGCCACGTGGAAAGCCGGCGGGTGAACAATGATTACACCATTCAGTTGGATGCGAAGATTTACCAGATCGCCCGCCAGGACATCCGCACTGGACTGCGAGGCGCAGTGCTGCGGGTCGAGAAGCGCCGAGACGGTTCTGTGGCGGTTCGATTCGGCGATCGCTACTTGCGTGTTTCTATCTGCGAGCAGCGTCCCAAGCTTCCAGCACCGAAGGCGCCCAGCCCAGCGCGGCGTACGGGGAAACCTCGCCCAGCCAGTGCATGGTGTAAGAACTTCGATCTGAAAAAGTCACCCAAGATCTGGCAGGCCTCGGAAGGTTCCGCCAAGCCGGAGTCGCTCTGAAAACCCGCCACAACGCAAAAGGAAAGCCGGGCAAGCCCAGCCCGGCAGCTTCGCGCTTTCTCTATTCAAGGCCTCCGCTCCGAGACTCCACCCAAGTAATGAGAATGTCAAAGTCAAAAGCAAAACCCTCGGAGGGTACCCCGCAGGGCCCGGTTGACCGAGGGTTTGCCGCCGATTACTTCGGAGCCAGCCCCGTCGCATCGGCCTTGAATCTTCCCCAGGAGCGCGACTCCCCGGAGAATCGAAGTCAGACTATCACGCACCCTCCGCCAACACGGTCAAAACCGGACATTTCTACTTTGCGTTAACATTGCGGAATCAATAAGTTGCTTTGTGGAAATGGCGGGACCGGTCACGAGCCCCGCCCATCTCATCCGCGGGCGTGAAGGCGATCGTCGAGGAAGCGCGCGAAGGGCCGATTGAAGTTGCGATTGAACCAGGCATTGAATCGGCCGCCCCAGGATCGGTCCACGTGAGTTTCGGTGGTGAGAACGTTAACTTAAGCAGAGTTGCCCTGAGCATTCGGACGAGATCGTTATAGCAACCACCCATTTCAAGCAATTAAGAAAACCGTTGGCTCCCAGCACGGATTCGGAATAAGGTTCACGCCTCCGGGTACCGGGACAACGCCCGAACAATAACCGAACATTGGCGGGCCGAAATCAGCCTAACTGATCCTAAATCATCCTGAATGGCTTCACTCAGAAGCTTTTTTCTATCAGTGACATCCGCTGATTCCAGACCGCTTGGCCTTCGGTAGGAGGCCCTGAAAAGGCTGGCTCTGGCGGGACTAGCACCGCTTGGAACTTCGCATGGAATGGGCTTAGCTTGGTCGGGGCAGGATGACCACCGGAACTAACGAATCGGATGTGTTGTCTGCGGACTAGGTCCCCGGACTGTAGCTCTGAGCTACTGCATCACCAATCCCCTCATGGAATTTGCCCTTCGGTTAAGACCCCACGTTGGATACCGTCGGCCCATGACCTGAAGCGAAGTTATAGTGACAGTCCCCTGTTTGAACGGCCGAAGCGTGCCCATTGTCACTAAAATGCCACTATAGACCGGTCAAATCGCGTCAAATTGCGTGAAATCAGGTGAGGGTCGAAACGGCTGCAAGTGCTTGGCCGGCAAGAGGTTGTGGTTTGATTTCTTGCACTTGCCTAAGACGGCTGATCGGTTTAGCAAACCGCTGCTTTCGACCACTCAGCCACCTCTCCGTTTTTAACTCACCTGATTTCAGCGGGTTTTGGTCGATGTCACTACATTATACTGCGATCTTCGCCTTGCGCGGAACGATGGCACTGTTTTGTCATACTCTTCAAGCGCTCGACAGCCCGGCGCTTCGCCTCATCGTTGGACGTGTTGACGGTCACGATGTCCCCTCCCTCGCGCGTGAGCCGCGAAGCAGTTAAACCCGATCCCCTAGCTCTGCGCCAGACGTGCGGTCTTCGCGTCCGATTCTCTGTCCGAGTGATTCTGTCGCAACGAACTACGCTACAATCACGTTCGACAAAATTCCTCTGCAAAGTTTCGTAAGCATGATGAAGACTATCACTTATACTGCAAGACTGTTTCCCCTGATTTTGGCCATCCATTCCGTGGCCCAGGTTCCGTCGACGCCACAAAGGCTAGGGACTGAGTTCGGCATTTCCGCATTCGAGCGCGAATGCACGAAGTGCCATGGCAACGCCGCGGTAGAGCGCGCTCCCAGCCCCGCCGCTATCCGGCAAATGCCGCCGGAACGGATCTACGCCGCGATGACAACCGGCGTGATGCAGACGCAGGCGGCCAACCTGAACGACGAACAGAAGCGGCGGCTGGCGGAATACATGGGTGGACGGCCGTTGGGAAGCGCGGCATTAGGCGATGCCAGCCAGATGCCCAATCGTTGTCCGGGTGAGGCCGCGCTGCCGGATCCGTCGAAGAGTCCGGCCTGGAACGGCTGGGGCGTGGATGTCCACAACACGCGATTTCAAGATGCCGCGGGAGCCGGAATCACGCCGGCTCAGATCCCGAGCCTGAAGTTGAAATGGGCATTCGGTTTTCCGCTGGGTGTTTCCGCTTTTGGCCAGCCATCGGTGGCGGCGGGGCGCGTCTTCGTCGGCTCAGATATCGGCTACGTTTACTCGCTCGATATGCGGACCGGCTGCGTGTACTGGTCCTACCAAACTAAAGCGGCGGTGCGCACCGCGGTGACGATCGGTTTGATCGGTCAGCGCAACGCGCATCGATACGCTGTGTATGTCGGCGACATGCAGGCCAATGTTTATGCCTTGGACGCCGCGTCCGGCGCTCTGCTGTGGACCAAACGTGTGGAGGATCATTTCAGCGCCCGGATCACCGCCGCCCCCACGCTTTACCAAGGCCGCCTCTACGTGCCCGTGTCCACTTCCGAAGGCTTCTCCGCGTCCACTCTGGATTATCCGTGTTGTACATTTCGTGGCAGCGTGGTGGCTTTGAACGCCGAGACGGGCGATCAGGTTTGGAAGGCCTACACCATTCCAGAACCGAAGCCGACCAGGAAGAATTCCATAGGCACGCAGTTATATGCGCCATCCGGCGTCGCGGTGTGGAATTCTCCGACCGTGGATGCCAAGCGGCATGCCATCTACTTCGGAGACGGTGACTCGGCCACCGAGCCTGCGCCGGAAACGTCAGATTCCATTTTGGCAGTGGATATGGACAGCGGTAAGCTCCTCTGGCATTTTCAAGCCGAGCCGAACGATGCGACGCTAGGCGGCTGCTTTGGCAAGAATAAGACCGACAACTGTCCCAACAGTCCCGGTCCCGATTGGGATTTTGGCGCATCACCGATTTTGAAGACGCTTCCCAGTGGCCGTGACGTTCTGCTCGCCCCCAATAAGAGCGGCATTGTTTTCGCTCTCGACCCCGATCGGAAGGGCGCCGTGGTCTGGAAGACGGATATTTCCGAGAAGAAGGGCACACGCAGCACCAATCTGGTTTGGGGCGGCTCGGCGGACCGCCAGAATCTCTACGTCGGCTTGGTGACCGGAGAGCTGGTCGCTGTTCAAATGGAGACTGGCGAGAAGCTTTGGACCACGCACCTTGCGCAGCCGGGAAGCCGGGTGTCCTATGCCGCGGCGAGCAGCGCGATTCCAGGAGCGGTCTTTATCGGAGGGACGGACGGGAAGGTTCATGCGCTGGCATCCGCCGATGGTCACGAACTGTGGAGCTACGACACCGCTCGTGACTTCAGCACCGTCAACCAGGTTCCCGCGCATGGCGGATCGATCGGATCCATCGGGCCGACCATTGCCGGAGGCATGGTTTTCATCGGATCCGGATACAGCGTTACTTCCGGAATTCCGGGAAACGTTTTGCTGGCCTTCGCCGCGCAATAGGCATCGTGACAAACTAGTTCGTATGCGACTGCGTTTTGCGGCACTTCTCGCTCTGGATCTCTGCGGTCGCGCGCAGAATCTGCCGGTCGTACCGGCTAACCTCAGGCCTCCGGCGACTGAAATTTTGGCTCTCCAGGCGCACGCCACGGGAGATCAGGTGTACACCTGTGACGGATCACGTTGGGTGCTCTCCAGGCCGGATGCCAAACTTTTGGACAAATCCGGCAAGCAAATCGGTTCGCATTTCGCGGGGCCGGCTTGGGAGTGGTCCGACGGCAGCCGCGTGACCGGGCGGCCCGTTGCGAATGCAATGCCCGATCCAGATTCTATTCCATGGCTCTTGTTGACCGCGACCGAACACCAGGGCGGCGGCGCTATGAAGAACGTGTCAAGTATCCAGCGGCTTTCGACCAAGGGTGGCAAAGCTCCCATCAGTGGCTGCGATGCGTCGCACAAAGGCGAAGAGGCTCGTTCGCACTGTACTGCGGTTTATTACTTCTATACCCATCAGTAGATATTTGCACCGTAGCAAACTGCTGGTGTGCCGGACGAACGGGTTACAGATTATGCGGAAGCTGTGTATCGGTTGAGAATAGCCTGCGCGACGCGTTGCCGGTTATCACTTTCCTGCAACTTCTCGTCGTTTTCAATTTCTGCGATTTCATTGGCCAGCTCCGTATCTTTCAGCGAATGACGGATCCAGTTGGAATAGTCATGCCGCTTCAGGTGAAACAGCCAGGTCTTCGCATCCAGGCCCTCCGCCAGTTGCAAGAACGTGTTGAGGTTTTGCGCTCTCAAGTTCATGTTGCTATCGGGTCCTTTGAAGTAGAAGCTGCGGTCGGGCTCCAACTCGGCTTCGGCGTACTTGCGTTTGTGGCGCTGGTGTTCGCTTCGGGATGCTTCGGTTTTCACCTTCGCGATCACGCGATTTTCGCCGCGCAGCCACACCACAGCTTCGCCCGGCTCCACATCGCCCTGAGGCGCCTCGGGAGCCGTTACATGCACGATCTGCGCAAATTCATCCAGCATGGCCTTGGAATCCCGTCCCACCACAATCACGATATTGGTCTTCTCCAGCGCCGCCGGGGAGACGTGCCCCGGATGCACCGTGATTAGCACCAGATTACTTAGCTGATTCACCAATTCCGGAGAAGAGGGCGCCCAGTGCGAGGGCAGCACGTGATGCGCTTCGTCCAGCACCAGCCAATGCGGGCGTCCGGTTCGAATTCGCACGCCCTGTATCTCCGCGATCAGTGAGGCAAAATAGCTGGGCCGGTCCGCTTGCGACGCCGCCAGCAGATTCACCACCACCTGCGTGGCCGGCTCTTCCAGCGCATCCTCGATCTGCTTCATGGTGGGCGCCTGCTTTTCGTCCCCCACCACGCGACAGCCCGCCAGAGCTTCATAATCGCCTTCCGGATCGATCAGGCAAAGCTGATACCTTCTGTCGATGATCTGTTCCAGCAGTGCGGTTGCCAGTGTGGATTTGCCGCTTCCGGACTGGCCGCAGATCAGAATAGTGGAACCGTAGCGGGGCAGCGTTACCGGCTGCCCGTCCGCCTTCCCGATCAAAATCGGCTCGCCACGCAGCTTGGACGCTAAATCCGAAAGATCGTTCTCGATGATCTTCGCGATCAGCTCCCTCACTCCGGCGCCGCGCGCGCCTTCGGTTACGAAATCGGCTCGTTCCTTCAGCGCCGGTATGGCATTGTCCACCGCGACGGAACATTCCGAGCTTTCAAGAAACGCGTGATCGTTCTCCGCGTCGCCGATTGCGGCCACGTTGTGCGGCGACAGCTTCAGTTCCTCCAGCGCGGCGCAGAGACCGGTCATTTTATTGATGCCGGTGGGCAGCACCATGACCGCCTCCTTATTGAAGATGATCTGGAGCTCCAGACCTGCGTCGCGAATCGCTTCCATCACCTGGGCCTCGTAGGGATGCCAGGTGGCGACGATCACTTCTCCGGTACTGATGCCGGTGACGCCGCGTTCCCGCAACCTGTCCACCAGGCTCTGGGGCGGACGCTCGCCCAGCGTGCGTTTCTCGCGTGTGGCCGGGTTGTAGATCACGGCGCCGTTCTCGGCCACCACCCGTGCGCACAGATCCAGACGCGGAAAAACGGATTCAAGGTCGGAAAGCTCGCGGCCCGTCACCAGAATCAGACAGCGGCCGGAATGGAGCAGCCGTTCCACGGCTTCAATGGTGGCGTCCTCCACCACGCCGTCGTGCGCCAGGGTGCCGTCATAATCGGAAGCCAGAGCCAGGTATCGCATCCACCGTTAGACTCGCGAAAGCCCGAAGGTGTGTCCTAGCCGCTGCGGACCAAACAGCGCTACTTCCTCTCGAAAGCCGCAATGTACTGGCTCTTCGGCACCAGGTCGCGCTTGGAAATCAACCGGAATCCGTTCGCTTCCACTTCCTTGATCAGATCGTCCTGATCCAGCCGGATGTGTTGCACCGCGCGATTCGGATCCGTGCCCGGCATCGCGCCAGGCCGCTTGAAATACTCCACGATCACCAGCTTTCCGTCCGAAACCAAGCTGTCATGGATATGTTCCAGCATGGCCTCCGGATAATCGAAATGATGATACGCGTCGAGTACCAGCACGCCGTCCAGCGTATCGGCCGGCAGCTTGGGATCGCGATCGGTCCCCAGCACGAACTGCACGTTGCTCAACCGGCTGAGCTGCGCCTTCACCTTGGCCTTGTCCAGGAAATCGTTCTGGATATCTTCACCGATCACGTGGCCCGTGTCGCCCACCGCGTGGCTTAAATAGGGCAGCATGAAACCGGTGCCCGTCCCCACGTCCGCCACCGCGCCGCCGGGCTTCAGATCCAGCGCGTCGACAATGTCCCGCGGCCTCTGCCGCTCTTCGCGCCCCGGATCGCTAAGCCCCTTGGCGACGTTCTCGCGGCCTTCGTGAGTCTTGTACCCTGCGTTGGCCTCGCTGGCCACCTGCGCGAACAGGGCGGGACAAATCAGAAACAGGCTGACGATCTTCCTCATAGCGATTTCTCCATGGGCATCGCGAATGGCGGTTCCACTAAAAAGTCGTGCGCCGACATCTCAGCCAGCGCCTCTCGAATCGATTGCTCCGATGTGGGCTCAACCGTGATTACGAACGGAAGGTCGCGCGGGTTTTCGCTCGGCAACTGCAGTACCGCCTCCAGGCTGATCTGCTTGCCGGCGAGCACGCCCGCCAGGCTCGCGATGATTCCCGGACGGTCCGTTACGCGGAATCGCAGATAGTAGGCCGAATGCTGCAGCGTGACGGGAATCGGCTTGTATTCGCCCAATCGCTCGTGCGCGAAGGGCGAAACGCGCTCCGGACTTCCGCATCGGATTTCGCGCGCCACGCGCATCAGATCGCTCACCACCGCCACGCCGGTCGGCGCCGAACCCGCCCCGCGTCCATAATAAAACGTATCTTCGCCATATTTTCCGCGCACCCAAACCGCATTGTACGCCCCTTGTACTCCCGCCAGAATGGTCGATTGCGGAATCAGCGCCGGCCGCACCGACAGGATCAAGCCCGCAGCGCGTCTGATGTGCGCCGCAAATCAGCCGGATGGTGTGCCCCAGCTTGTGCGCGTACTGGAAATCGAGCGGCAGGATGCGCCGGATGCCTTCGGTGTAAATATCGGACGGTGTTATCTTCTCGCCGAACGCCAGCGCCGCCAGAATCGCCAGCTTCGACCGCGCATCGTAGCCGTCCACGTCGGCGCTCGGATCGGCCTCGGCGTAGCCCAGCCGCTGCGCCTCTTTCAACACCTCGTCGAAGGACGAGCCGTGCTTCTCGATCTCCGTAAGGATGTAGTTGCTGGTGCCGTTCAGAATGCCGTACAGCGTGGTGATGCGGTCGCCAGAAATGCCCTCGCGCAGCACGGAGTGAATCGGGATTCCGCCCGCGACGCTCGCCTCCATCGCCAGGTTGATGCCGGCCGCGATGGCGCGGTCCCAAATCTCGGCGCCGCACAGCGCCATCAATTCCTTGTTGGCGGTGACCACCGATTTCTTGTGGGCGATCGCGCCGTCGATGATTTCGCGCGCCACCGTTGTGCCGCCCACCAGCTCAGCGACAATATCCACCTCCGGATGCGCCACCACCTCCCGCCAGTCCGCCGTGCGCAGAATGGAATGGTTCGCCGCCGGCTTCTGGGTGAGAATCGACCGGCTGCACAGCGCCTTCACGCGCAACGGGAACCCCAGCTTCAGTGCGATCTGCTCGGCGTTCTCGGTGAGAATCGCGAGCGTGCCCGAGCCCACGTTTCCCAGCCCGATGATGCCTACGTTAACCTCCTGCATATAGCGCTATTATCGCTAACAGCGCCGCGCACCGCTAAGGCAACGTCGCCATGAACGCGTTCATCTCGCGCAGCACATCCGCTTCGTTCGATAAATACACATAATGATTGGCATGCGCTATTCGCACCACTTTTGCCGACGGCACACCCTTCTCGAACGCCGCAGCTTGTCCGCCCGTGCTGGCCTCATCGCTCGCTTCAAATGCCGCGAGCTTAGCCGGGTCTTTGGCAGTCACTGGGTCGAAGGGAGCATGCGGGACCGCGTAGATCGCAAGAATCGGCACGTGAATTTCCGTGTACTTCTCAATGCCTGCCGTGATCGCCTGGCTCGGAGCGGGCATCGCTGGTTGCGGCTGCGAGGGCGCGGAAGATTGCGGCGCCTTTTGCAACTCTTTTTGCATCTCCCGCAAATCCTTTTCGATTGCCGGGAGGGTCGTTTCCAGCAGCTCTTGGACCAACGGCGCGGGGTCCTGTGGCGTCTTGCCCGGCTCCAACTGCTCCAATTTCTTTTCGAGGTCGGGCAAATCCACCATCAAATCTCCCTTCGCACGGTTATAGTATGCGTACGAATATCCCGCATCCAGGTAAATTAATCCCGCCACTTTTTCCGGATGCCGCGATCCCACCGAGCTCAATTCTTCGCCGCCGATAGAGTGCCCCACCAGCACCGGCTTGTTGATCTTGAGCGCATCGATGACCGCCAGCACGTCGTCCCCCAGCCGGTCGGCCGAGTAATTCGCGCCCTTGGGCTCGGGAGCGCTGGACGCGCCGAATCCGCGCCGCGTGATGCCATAAACGTGATACGTCCCCGTGAGCTTCAGGGCGAATTTGTCGAATCTGTGCGCGTTGTCTCCGAGACCGGTCAACAAGACCACCGGCCGCCCCGTCCCTCCCCAGTCGAGCACTTCCAACTTGACGTCCTTCTCCACCGTTACAAACTGGATCTTGTGCGGCGTCGGGTCTCGCTCCCATGCTGTCTCTTTGGTCGCGCGCCGGAGCTCGAGCGGAAGCGGTTGGCCTTGCGACCAGGTCCCCACAATGGAGTTTCCGTCCGCACTGATCTTCCCTTCAAACGTGCCTCGCACCATATCGACCGTCAATTTCAGGTTTGAGCCATCCAACGTCACCGAATTTACGGGAATAGGGTTAGTAGTCTGATCGATGCTATACATCGTAGCTTTCCAACCGCCGCTGTCCGCCTTTGAGATTTCCATAATCACCCGCAGATCAATGCCGGTTTTGAGCGTTCCTTGCCAGTTCCCCGTGAGATCCTGCGCCCACAGAGTGCACGACGCCAGTGTTGCCAGCGCGGCAATCAACAGTACTCTAAGTTGCATTTGCGATCTCCTTCCGCAAGTAAATTGCGATTGTTCTTACGACGACGAAAGTGCAGTAAATGTTCCCGCTTTCGTGTAATCTAGGCCTAATGAGTTTCAGATTCCGATGTTCCGACTCCTGATTGTCCTTCCGTTCGTCGTCGCCAACATGTTCGCTCAGCCGGCTGAATTCGGGCCCGTGTCCACGCATCTGGAAGCGGGCGATTTCGCACCCGTTGTCGTATTTACAAGAATCTTAAACGCGGCAGACGCATCTTCCTGGACGGCGGATAGTCTTTCTGGAAAAGTGACCGTGCTCGTTTTCTATCCCGACACTTCGCATAACCTTCAGTCCGTATCCAGGTGGAATGCGTTGGTGGAAAAGTTTTCCGGTAAGCCGATTCAATTCGCGTGGATCACCGGCGAAAAGGAATGGTCCCTCCTGCCGTGGCTGCAGGAACATCCGCTGAAGGGTTGGGTGTTTTACGATCCCGAAGGAGCTACTGGCCGCGCTTATGGACTGGAGATGGCCGCCACCGTCATCATAGGCGCCGATCGCAGGATCGTCGGTTTCGACCAGCCCTTCGTGCCCGAAGAGACGACGCTACGCGCGGTTCTGGAGGGTCGCATCAGCACCGCCCCCATTGACCCTACGTTCTCCGCCATCAAGCGTTTTGCCGAGAGCGGCATGGTGCGGCTGAGTGCGGAGCCGCCCGGCATCCCTCGCGCCGTCGAATGCAAGCCGGATTTCCCGCCATCCTACACCGTGCACATCACGCCCGCTAAGAACGACGACAGCGGCGACTTCGGCGGCGACGCGTGTCGTAGTTTTCAGGGTTTCGCGCTGAAAGACGTACTCGCCGACATCTACGGTATCAATCCCGTTCGAATCCATCTCCCTGCGTCTCTGGATGGCGCTCAGCGCTACGACATCGCACTCGTTCTCCCGACGCCTGAAAGCAACGAAAGCATTCACAATCGCATTCTGCAAGGCATTCAGGAGCATTTTGGCGTTGTCGCAACGCGTGAAGAACTTTTGATGGACGTCTACGTTGTGACCACCGCGAACGGTAAGCCTCCCACTCCGCTGGCGCGTCCGGATGACGATCAAAGCTTCGTGGGGTTCAGCTCCTCAAGCGTCGAATTTCAAAATCCCAGGGCGCCGGGCAATCCTGACGATATTCCCGACTTCCGCAAGCCAGTGGCCCTCAGCGACATCCGCGGCATTTCACTCGAAGGCACGCTGGACGATTTTTGCCGCACGCTGGAGCACCAACTGGACCGCCCGGTGGTCAATGAAACCAATATGAAAGGTGAGTACGAATTTCACGTGCAACTCGCTCAAGGCGCTGGCAACGATTTTCTCGCACGCCTGCGCGATCGATACAACCTGAGCATCGCTCCCGCCCAGCGGCGCGTCGAAATCGTGACGCTGAAGCCCCGCTAACCCCCGGTTAGTAGTGATACCTCGCCTGCAGAAAATCCACGCGCCCGCCAGTTACTGTGTACACCAGCCTGTGTTCCTGCGTAATCCTTCGCGACCAAGCGCCAGCTAACTGGTGCCGCAGCGGCTCGGGCTTTCCAATTCCTAGAAAGGGATCCGCAAGAACAGCCTCAGCTAGGACCAACACGCGCAGCGCTGTGCTTCGATTCGTTTCTATCCACCAGCGGAGATCTTCCCGAAACTCGGGCTGAAACACTGCTTCCAGTTCACTTCGATGGCCCAAGGCCCATCTCCCGCCGCAACTGTTCCACGGTGGAGGGCTTGCCCTTCTTCCGTTCGGCTCGTTTCAGCGCGGTTAACAGGCGCCTGGCATTTGCGGGCGATCGAAGCAGATGCGCCGTCTCCATCAAGCTACTCAGTTCCTCGGCGGGAATGAGCGCGACGTCGGGAGCACCCCGCCTGCGCACAATTACCACTTCCTGATCGTCAGCCACCTGATTGAGGACATCTGCCAGGTTGTCACGCAGGCGCGTATAAGTGGTCTCGATCGCCATACGCTTCTAATTGTACAGGATTCCTGTACGCATCGACCCGCCCATCACTTTCGCGCCTCCCGAAACACCGCAAACACCGCGCCCTGCGGATCCGCCAGCATCGCCACGCGGCCCACGCCTTCCAAATCCATCGGCCGCAGCAGGATTCTCGCGTTCATGTCCTTGCCACGCCGGAATGTCGTATCCACATCGGCCGACGCAAAGTAAATCAGCCAGTGCGGCGGAGTGTCGGCGCTCTTGCGGTGCGCGGGCGGAACGCCGCCGATATAGCTTTCTCCATTAACGATGTGCAGATATCCGGATTCTTTGCTCTCGCCCGGCTTCAGCTGCCATCCAAACAAACTTTCGTAAAATGTTTTTGCGCGCGGTTGGTCCCCGGTAATCAAATCGGCCCAGCAAAATGCGCCCGGCTCACCTGTCACCCCGATACCCGGGCGCTTCTTTCCTTCCCAGACCGAAAAAAAAGCGCCGGTGGGATCCTGAATCAAGGCGGCTCTGCCCCGGTCCATCACATCGAACGGCGCTTCCATTACCTTTCCGCCCAAATCCGCGGCCTTCTTCGCGGCTTCATCCGCGCTGGCGACAGCTACATACAGGTGCCAGTGAGGCGGCACACCCGCTGCGCTTTCGCTGGGACTGATGGCGAACGCCCCGGCCGCAACCCGGCCCTGGAGTTCCATCAAACTGTAGATCTGATCGCCTCCGATGGGAATTTCTCGCGCCGTCCATCCGAAAAGCGCGGTGTAAAAGCTCTTGCCCGCGCTCTGGTTTGAGGTTGCCAGCTCAATCCAGCAAAATTCGCCAGGTGCAAAGCGTTCTATAGTCGGCATGCTTAGATAATAGATCAGCAGGCCTCAGCCCTGAACCTATCATGGTCCTGGCCTATCATGAAAAAGAATGGCGTCACCATGATTTCCACCAATACTTTCCGAATCGCGCTCCTTTTATCGCTGTCGCTCGCCCTGACCGCGCAGCAAGGTCCTCCCGAGCGCCAGCTTCCGCCCGAGCCCCCCGAGGACCTTCGCCTGCCCAACGGCAAACTCCAGCGCGAGGAAATCCTCAAGGCGGATTATCAAAAGACGCTCGAAGACGCCCGCGCTCTATCCAAGCTGGCCGACGAACTGAAAGCCGACCTGGAGAAAAACGACTACAACGTTCTCTCCATCGGAACGCTGAAAAAGACCGACGACATCGACCGGCTCGCTAAGCGCATTCGCGACCGGCTCAAGCGTTTTTGATATGTTACGCTGTGTCAGAGTCGCCACATATCCGAGCCGTGACCGTTAGGAGCCGGTACCCGTTTCCACATCCAGATGCTTTCCACACGCGAAAAAGCCCAATTAATGAGCGCCTCCGAAATCGACCGCACTCTGGTCCGGCTGGCCCATGAGATCCTGGAAAAAACCGAGGATCTGCACCGCTTGGCCTTCATCGGAATTCGCCGCCGCGGTGTTCCTCTCGCGTTGCGTCTCGCCGACAAAATCAAGAGCCTCGAGAATCTGGCGATTCCAGTTGGCTTCCTGGATATCAATTTGTATCGCGACGATCTTTCCACCGTCTCCGAAAAGCCGGTGCACAACGCGACGGAAATCACTTTCCCCGTCACGGGCAAGGACATCATTCTGATGGATGACGTCCTCTACACCGGCCGCACCATCCGCGCCGCGCTGGACGCTCTGTTCGACCAAGGACGGCCGGCCCGCGTGCAACTGCTTGGTCCTAATCGATCGCGGTTGGCGCGAACTCCCCATCGAAGCCCGTTATGTGGGCCGCATGGTCCAGACCAGCGCCAACGAGATCATCGAGGTGAAGCTCCAGGAAGTGGACCAGAACGACAAGGTGCTGCTGGTCGAGAAAACCTAGAACAAATGCCTGGTGGATTGTTGGGAATCGAATTGCTGGAGCGGGCGGAAATCGAAGGCATCCTCGACCGCGCCAAGCGTTTTCAACCGCGCCAGACCGATTCGAAAAAATCCGATCAGCTTCGCGGCCGCATGATCGTCAATCTTTTCTTCGAAGCCTCAACGCGCACCCGCACGAGCTTCGAAATCGCCGCCAAGCGCCTGGGCGCCGACGCCATCTCGATCACCGCCTCCGCCTCCAGCGTCTCCAAAGGCGAGTCGCTGGTCGACACGCTCAACACTCTGGGCGCCATGCACCCCGACGCCATCGTGATGCGTCACGCGGCTTCCGGCGCTCCGCACTTTCTCGCGCGTTATCTGCCCACGCCGATCATCAACGCGGGCGACGGCACGCACGAGCATCCCACCCAGGCGCTGCTCGACGCCCGCACTATTCTCGATCGCCGGCCCACGCTGGATGGCTTGCGCGTCGCCATTATCGGCGACATCGCGCACAGCCGCGTGGCTCGCTCCAATATGTATCTGCTTTCGAAATTCGGCGCGCAAATTGTGCTGTGCGGGCCCGCATCGCTGTTGCCGCCGGAACTGGCACAGCTGGCGCCCGGCATCAGCCTGACGCACAAAATGGAAGACGCCATCCGCGACGCCGACGTCATCATGATGCTGCGCGTGCAGCTGGAACGCCAGCACGAAGCCGCATTCTCGGCCAACGAATATTTCCAGTTCTACGGCCTGCGCCTGGAGCACATGGGCCTGGCCAAGCCGGACGCCATCGTCATGCACCCCGGTCCCATTAATCGCGGCCGCGAAATATCCTCCGAGGTCGCCGACTCTCAGCGATCGGTAATCTTGAATCAGGTGGAAAATGGAATCGCGGTGCGTATGGCGGTGCTCGAACGCATCCTTGGAAACTGAATGTCGAAACTGATCATCCGTAATGGCCGCGTGATGGATCCTGCCAGCTGTCTGGATGCCATCCGCGACGTCGCCATTGAAGACGGCCGCATTGCCGCCATCGGCCAGAATTTGCACTCCGCCGGCGCTACCGAGCTCGACGCCTCCGGACTCATCGTCGCGCCCGGCTTTATCGATATGCACGTGCATCTGCGCGAGCCCGGCTTCGAACACGCGGAAACCATCGAGAGCGGATCGCGCGCGGCCGCGGCTGGTGGATTTACATCCATCTGCTGCATGCCCAACACCTCGCCCGTCAACGACAACGCCACGGTCACAAGCTATATCATCGAGCGCGCAGAGCGCCACGCCGTCGTAAATGTGTTTCCCATCGGCGCCATCACCAAAGGAAGCGCCGGCGAACAACTGGCGGCCATCGGGTTGATGAAGGAAGCGGGCATCGTCGCCATTTCAGACGACGGCCGTCCCGTCATGAACGCGCGCGTCATGCGACGTGCCATGGAAACCGCGCGATCATTCGGTATTCCGGTGATCGATCATTGCGAGGACCTGCACCTGAGCGCCGGCGGCGACATGAACGAAGGTGTTCGCCAGCGTGCGCCTGGGGCTGCGCGGAATCCCCGCGGCGTCCGAGGACGTGATGGTGGCTCGCGACATCCTGCTTGCCGAGCTCACCGGCGCGCGCTTTCACGTGGCCCACATTTCTTCGCGCCACTCGGTTGAGATGCTGGCTTTCGCGAAGGCACGCGGCCTGCCCATCACCAGTGAGGCCACGCCGCATCATTTCGCTTTGAACGACAGCGACATGCCGCCCTACGACAGCAATTACAAAATGAAGCCGCCGCTGCGCTCGTCCTGCGATGTGGCAGCCATCACTCAGGGCATCGTCTCCGGCGCTATTGACGCCATCGCCACCGATCACGCCCCGCACGCCGGCAGCGAAAAAATGCAGGAATTCGAACAATGCCCCTTCGGCATCCTCGGTCTGGAAACCGCCATCGGCATTACTCTGGAACGTTTGGTGCATCCCGAGAAAATAACTCTGATGCGCATGATCGAGCTCTTCACCACAGGGCCCGACGGCGTGCTCAACCTCAATCGTGGCCGTCTTGCCATTGGAGCGCCCGCCGATGTCACGCTCTTTGACACGGCTCGCCGCTGGACGTACGACGTGAATCGCTCGTTCTCCAAAAGCCGTAATTCTCCTTTCGACGACCACACTTTTCGCGGTGGGCCCGCAGCTACCATCGTCAATGGAAAAGTGGTCTGGGCCGCCGACCACGTCGCGCTCGGGGTACCGGCAGCTTTGCGATAGTGCCGTGTTTGGTGCTGGCCAATTCGACGCTCCCACGTTGCATAGACGGGTCTTTTGTAGGATGAGACGTGTCGGCGAGGGCGGACGGCGCTTTGCATGCCCGTTCAGGTGAGCATGGGGCGAATCGTTCGAGTCTTTCGGGACGTAATCTACCGACGGACATCGGTATCCTAAGAGTAGAATGAGTTTTCTTGACAACTTGGAAAGCAATCTGAAAGCGCTGGAATCGCGGAGCGAAAGAGATCCCGAAGCGCTGGCGCGCGAAGCAGCGGCGCGGGAAGCCGTGCGATCAGCCGCACTAGAAATCGCGCCCCATACCGAAGCTCTGCGGAACGGATCATTCAAAGATGGTCTGCTCACCGCATGTCGAGACATCGGGCACACCAGACGAATCCTGGTGCGGCCGGTATGGATAGATTCGACGCTCCGTCTGGAAGCGGGCGCGAAGAAGCTGGAATTGCGTCCTACGCCGAGCGGCGTGCTTGCAGTTTTCTTTGACGGCGGCAGAGAGCAGGAGAGCGCTCTGATCGACCTATCGAGTGATCCTGTCAAACTGGCGGAAAAGTGGCTGACATGAGAGACGCGTGATGATGATGCCGTCTAAGTGAACTTGCCAACTCTTCCGAGCCGCCGGTTTCCGGTGTCCGGAATCTTCGTGCGGAATCCCCATCGTGCATCGCCCCTCGTGTCACCCAACCAGATGCGCTGTCTTACGTTTCTCAGTTCCCGGTCGGCGTCTTGTCGAAGTGGTCGACAACAACTTTCCTCTGATCGAGCCGGAGTCTGAGTTGCTCGCGAAGCGCATCGAAAAGCCCGGGAGCATTATCAGTCCGTCCGTCAGCAAAGCCCGAGATCGGTCCCTCCCGGTCCCCATCCGCGCCAGGGTTCCGACTGGCCAGCGAGCGAATTCTGTCATCGGCAATTCCGGAACCTCGAGCGTGCCCTGCGACGCGCTGTGAGTCGCTGCCGGTCCGAGGGAACCAGCAGGCAATGTTCGTTACTAGGGTTGAGTCAATCGGAATTCAATCTCCACTTCCGTCAGTACCTGGGCGGCTTGGCCGTTTAACATGGTTGGCTTGTGGACGTATTGCTCCGCGGCGGCCCTTGCGGCGGTGGTCAACAGTGGATGGCCGCTGATGACAGTTGTCTCCTTTACATGCCCATCGGTTCCGATGAGAACCTGGAGTTTCACGGCGCCTTGCACGCTCGCGGCCTTGGCCAGCGGAGGATAAATGGGCGGTGGCGATTGCTGAAGATTGGCTGCGGCAATTGTCCCGCCAATGCGAATGGTCTGAACACCGGCGGGCGCTTTCTCGGCGACCGGGGTAACCCCGTCAGCCGACATCGCTTTCACCCCCTCCATGAGATCGGACCATTGCCGGTTCTGTGGCTCCAGTGTTTGTGCGTGCGTCACAAGCTCTCTTGCGAGGGCGTAGCGGTCCGAAGTGCTCAGGTTGGTAACGCCACCTTCGGCCACATGCTGGCCCACCGATCCAATCAGCGCAACATCGTTCGAACTCTGCAACTCGTTTCGGACCTGCGCCGCGAGAGCGGGTTCGTTGCCCGATATCAAGATCGCGGAATAGAGCTTGGCGAGCGGCTCCGTAGCGAGCGCGGGATCCAGTTTCCGGGCGCGCTGCATCATATCGATCTTCTCCTGCGTGTTCGAGAACGCAACAATGCCGACGGCGTTCAGTAAGACGCGTGCATCGTCGGGGTGCAGGTTCACCTGCGTCAACCAATGGTTCCTGGCCTCCTCGTAGCCGTTCGGATCCAGCATCGGGACAATCAATCCCATCTTGTTCAGGTCCGATTCTGGATGATGGTCAATGAGCCAAATAATAAGCGGAGTCCGGCGGGTAGCCGTCTGGACGTCACGATCGCTGCATTCAGGCGGCGTAGGCAAACCACCGCGGATACCCTGGGCGCACATTTGTTTGAAGGTGTAATACTCAAGCAGCCTCCCACGAACTGTCTCATCCTCGGGATTGGCTGCGAGTTCCTGTTCCAGGGCTGCGACTTCCTCGGCTGTCATCTGCCAGGAAAACTTATTGGCGCCCGCCGGCCCATTCGCCTGCCCGGTAGCGAGGCTGGGAACCTCGATGGCCGTCGCGATCCACAAGACCGTTGCCCCGAAGCACACCAGCAGCGCTCTGCCGATCGTGCCGATGGGTTTCAGCCTCTGCGCCGCGGGCACATCCAGCACGCGCCGGATGCGCTCGGCCACTACCGGTCCGCTCATCGCGGAGTTCCAGATTAAACGGCTGCCGCCGTTATCCAAGCGGGCAGCACTATCCAGAAGCAGGCGCGCGTAGGCCTGGGTGTCAAAAGAGACAGCCAAAGCCGCGTCGTCCGCGGCATGCTCGGCCAGCACAGGTAAGCGACGTTCCAACCACCATGCCAAGGGATGAAACCAAAACAGGCACTTGTTCACCGCGACAACCAGTGCGACCAGGGGATCACGCCGGCGCGCGTGCGTCAATTCGTGTGCCAGCACCGCGGTCCTTTTTTCCGCCGGCCACGCGCGCCAGTCCGCCGGAAATATCACTCGCATGAGATCCGATCCCGTAGTCAGCGGGACCCGTACAGAATCCGATTCTTCAAGGCTCAGATCGACATTTGCATCCGCGATCAGTTCGTAATGCTCCCACAGCTCCGAATGAATGGTGCGAGTATTTTGCAATGCACGCCGCGTCAACAGGACTCCGCCCAGCAGCCGTGCTCCGAATAGAACGACGCCAGCCAGATACGCCGCTACGACGAAGAGCGGCCAAATTGGAGACCGGACTGGGCGGGGTCTGGACGGAGCTACGGCCGCTGCCGGCGATGGCGATATTGCTGAGGGCGTCGAAGACGGATTAGCACTCGAACGAAGCACTTGCACCTGTGGGAAATGAATGTGAATTGGAGGCGCCACCGGCCGTAGGAAAGGCAACACAAGCATTCCGGCAAGAACTACTGTCCACACCGCATGCTGCGCGGTAGAGCTTCGGCGGACGATGGGAACCAGCAAGAGCGCCAATATGGCGAGCACCACGGCGCGTGCGGAAGCATCCGCCATCCACGCCACCATTTCACGAGCGAGGTTACTCCAACTCAGCCAGTCCATTTCGCTACCTCCTTTTCTTCTTCTTCTCGATTGCGTCCCGCTTCTCGATCTGCTCTCCGAGGCGCCGCAACTGGGCTGCGTCGAGCACTTCGTGATCTACCATGCCCACCAGTAGCTGTTCAGCCGATCCTGCGCAGAATCGTTCGATCAGTTGGCGAACCGCCTTGATCGCAAAACTCTGTGGCCCCTCGGTGCTGGTGTACACGTAAGTTCGGCCGTCGACGGAGTGTTTGAGATGCCCCTTTTTCTCGAGACGCCCCAGCAACGTTCGGATGGTCGACTCTTTGAGCTTGTGTTTGGGGGCCAAATCCTCCCGCACCTGTTCGGCGGTGGCCGACCCGCGCCGCCAGACGCTCGCCATGATGGCCTGTTCCAAATCGGTGAATGGATTGCGCAACGTTTTAGCACTACTCATTGTAGTGCTACTACTTGTAGCACTAGCAGCGCGGCCTGTCAAGCCAATTGTTAGGGGCGTCTTACCGTAAGCGCCGGAGGCTCTCGACGGAAGGCACGAAATAAAAGGAGCCGGTCAACGGCTGAGTAAAGCGTGTAAGCGCATCGCGCGTGCCGGTGATGAGGCCCGCCATGCTATCGAGCATTCTGCGGAGCCGTTTCTGGTCTGCGCTGAATCCAACGAATACGGTGCCATGGTCCTCGACGTTTCCGTAGGGCATGTTGCGACGAAAGATGTTCCCAAATTCGTCCTGATCGGTACGAGCGACATGCGAGTCAGCGGACTTGTTCTCGAGTTCGACACTGTCGAGTTTGGTGCGTCCCATGACGTGCTCCTGCTGATCGATCGGCAGAGCCTCCCACTCAGCTACCTTGTGCTTCCACTTTTGAAGCAACAAGACGGAGCCTGCGGCGCCGGGAACTCCTTCGGGCAATAGCGCGGCCATGGGAGCGTCCAGCAGCGTCGGATTCTCCGACCCATCGATGAAGCCAGTAAGGTCGCGATCATGCCGGTAAGGCCAACTGGAGGTCTCGTCCCCGAGCGAGGCTCGGCCTTCGAGATCATGGATGACCGAGCGGGCCATATCGAAGATGACGTCATAAGCACTGCCCGACAGCCATACCAGCGCGTCATGTTGCGTGCTCGGCATGACGAATCCTTCTGTGCCGCGGACCTCGTTGTTAAAGCCGTCCACGCCCGCAGGGGCGTCCTCTGGAACAACATCGCGCCAGAGTTCAGGCCGAAAGCCGATGACGAAGTTCACTCCTCCCGTGGTAGTCCGTGGTTCGCGGATAGCGGAGATTACAGAGGCGAATTCTTTGTATTTCTTCGAGTCCAGAAGATCAAACTCCAGGTAGGCATGAGAGGAGGTTCCAAGAGCGAAAATTCCAGCTTGAGGAGTGAACATTCACGCATTATAACGGGACGCAATTTGGCCAAGTAATATTATGAGTAGGACCGTTGTGCGCCATGTGGACGTGTCGCGACTTCTCGAGAGGATCGCGGGGACCGTGCCAGTCTGAACAGCTACGGACCGGCCGAACCGAGCGGATTGGTCCCACGCCTTCGCGCTGCCATCGGCGCCGGTCACTTCACATAAACGCCAACCAGGTTGCTAACCGACAAATTGACCGGCGTCACGTTAAGCACCAGCCCTATTCCGACTCGCGAGATGCCGTTGCCCACGTCCGTGCCGTTGAGACTCTGAATATCAGCGGGGATTGGCACTTGAATCTGGAACATTGCCGAAACGAATCCCGGAATTGAGGAGACAGCCAGCGAGGGATCAGTCTCACCCGGTACGATGGTTTCCCAAGAAGAATACACCGGAGTGACTGGCGCGGCAGCGACAGAACCCGCGATCGAACCGGAAGCCACCGACGGCGCCGCTGCGCCCATACCGGTCGCAAAGACTGTAATCGTCGACCCCGCTAGAGCTGGATTGTCGATGGAATTCACCGTTCCATCTGCGTCGCGCGCATTCGCATCGGGATACATGGGTGCGGGCGGTGGCGCATTCGGAAAGTCCACGGTCAGCAACCCAGGCAGAGTTTTTGACAAGGGCATCCAGACCGGATTCGACGACGTACCGTTATAGACGAGCTGAACGGATGCAAATGTCACGTCGGCATTGCTGCCTTCGGTATCTAAACCGGGGCCTCTCACGATAGGCGCCGGCGCCGCCACGATGATTTGGCCGGGACCGGTGGCAAGAATGGACGCCGACACCCCGTCAAATTTCACTTGTACGCCGCCCAGCACAATGGGCAAATTTTGGGCTGGATTGAGTCCAAGGTTCATGGCCGGCGGCTCGAAACCCGAGATTGCAATCGAGTATAAACCTCCGTACACCACGGCGCTGGCATCGCCGCTGAATGCATTGGACAGCCCGTTCAGCGAAATTGCGGCCGCATTCGACGTTTTCAAGTGCAAAACGGATGTCGTGTTTTCCGTTGGGAGGGGCGAAACGCCGGCATATACAGATCCGTCGGGAGCCAACGCGATGCCGGGTACCCCGCAGTTATTAAGATACGTGGCGAATTGAAGCGTAGATCCATCGGCGCTAAGCTTCGCGATGGCGCTCGAAAATGCACAGAAACTGGGCCCTGCCACGATGGGATCCTGTAAGGCGAATCCGCCACCCGCGGCAATTGCTAGTACAGACGCACCGGTCCCATCGATCGCGATGGAACCTGTCTCGATTCCGCACGCCGCCGTTAAGACCGCGGTGTAAACCGGCTGCCAACCGGACGCGCTTAGCATCATCAGGAATCCATCTCCCGCCTCCGGACCGAGGGGGATTTCGTTGCATGGAGTCGCAGGTTGTGTCGAATGATAGCCGCCCGGGCTGGGCTGCAGGCTGCCCATTTGCGCTTCTCCGAAGACGACAAGATTGTTTTGGGAGTCACTGGCCAATCCGGAAATGGAGAACGCCCCGGCTGGCAGATACGCGTATGTGAGCACCTGTGAAGCCGCGGCGTTCAGCTTCATGACGAACACAGGAGCTTGTCCGCCCGATGTTGGGGGTGGGGGCAATCCTGGAACAGGACCCGAGCCCGCTACGATTGCCTCTTCGTTCGCATCCACCAGGATCGCATCCGCGAAGGTGTACGACGAACCGAGGTAGGTGGCATAGCTCAAACTCGCGCCCGAAGACAGCTTCGCCAGGAAACCGGTATACGAGCCTTGGTCCACGGTTGCTACGATGGCTCCAGGTGTTACCGGGAACTGGAGCGAGTCGGTAGTTCCGGCAAGGTAAGCGTTTTGGCTTGCGTCCATCGCCAGGGCGACGGCGGTGTTCGACGCTTCGCCGCCGAGGGTCGCCGAATAGACCAACGCGCCATCGGGTGAAAACTTTGTTAGGAATACCGAATTTTCCCCCTGCGGGCCGAGGTGCGGAACGGTCAGCGGAAAATCGGGCGAACTGGTGTTGCCCGCCACGTACGCGTTGCCTTGCGGATCCAGCGCGAGAGCAACCGCTGTATCCTGGTCGGAACCTCCCAGATATGTCGTCCACAATATTTCTCCACCGGACGAGATTTTGGCGACGAACGCGTCGGAACTCAAGGCGCGTGTCACATAGATCGCACAAGCTCCTCCTGCAGTGACGCTCGTGACGCCGGTGAGCTGCGGCGTGTTCCAGGTTGTTCCGAAGCCGGTGCTGAAGGACACGCTACTCGTGCCTGTGACGGCAACGCCGACTGCAAAAAGGCCTCCTGGACTATTGCAAGTTTCGGGCGCGAGCACAAATGTTTCCGGATTAAAGGAATATTTGAATGTTGTTTCGAGCGTCCAAGTGGCCGCGCCGTCCGAACTGGTGAAGAAGGCGGCACCGACGGTGAGCGCTACAAGGGTGCCCGGCTGATCCGCCTCAACAGCCAAATCGGAAATAGCAGAGAAGTCGGAAGGCGGCGACGCTTTTTGGGTCCAGGTTGTGCCGTAATCGGTGGTCAGGTACAAGGACCCAATAGTGCCTTCCCCATAATCTGCGTAGATCCAGCCTGGATGGCTCGGATCAAATGCAATCGCGGTCAAATCTTGTGACTGACCGAAGCTTTGGAATGTCAACCCCCAATCGCGGGAAATGGAAGCAGTTCCTAAACCCACCGCCAGAAGAGTCCCCGAGCCTGTCGGGTCCGCGAACAATTCTCCACCACAGGTAAGGGATCCACATGCTCCGCCTACGGTCCAGGAGGCGCCGTCGTCAATGCTTCGAATCAGCATCCCGGATGGCGTTATCGCGGCAATGCGAAGATGATTTCCGGGGTCGATCGCCAACGGCGCGCCATCCGCGACTCCCGGAAAAACATAAACCTGCAGCCACGTTCCCCCTGAATCCGTGCTCTTGAATATGCCGGTCGCGGCACTGGCGAACATTACCTCGGGAACCACAGGATCGCTTGCCAGTGTGAGTGCGCCGCCCGGCGGGCCTCCTACGCGCGTCCAGCTCATGCCCAGGTCCGTCGTTTGAAGAATGCTTGCGTCGCCGAAGACCGGCTGTTCGGCATTCTTCACCGGGAACTGTCCCGAAAAAGTTGTGCCGGCCACGTAGACATTCCCGCTTTTGTCCGTGGCGGTTGCCTGAATCGAGTCCTGGCTCGTGCCAGTGAATGAAGCGATCCTGAATTTCCCCAGTATGTCCTGGATATTTGGCTGCGTAGCACGACGAATTGGACTTCTATTCTGGCTCGCCGCAAAATTCGAAGCGAGAAGCACAACCAGTGCGCACCTCAAAATCATTCTTTATTATTGGCGATGCACGTGGGGGGCCAGTAATAGCGCAAGCCATTGCGCCAAAGCGCAGCTCCGGGATGTGTCGAAAGGACACGCAGCGGTGTTTGGCGCGCACATGCGCGGCGAGGCTTCGGGCGGTTTCCGCGGCGCGATATTCGTAGGCTCGCTCCCAATAGCGAGAAAAGCTGGATCGGCCTTCAAGTGTTGGAGGCGTTCCGGCCGCGCCGTTGTCCAAGTTGACGGATTGTTGCGATGGATTTCGACCTTATCTAGCGCGGCCAAATGACGTCACGCATTGCGGCCGCATCGCCGGCACTGAAGGCCGCTGAAATGCGAACCCGCTCGAAAGTGTTCCAACGTGGACTGACGCGCGTCAGATATCCGAGATCACTTCAGGCCCAATATTTCTCCATTCAAACACGTGTCACGGCCTAAGCCAACTGCACTCGATCAACGGCGGAGCATTGACGAACTGGTAACCAGTCACGGCCCTACCTCACTGGCCCGGTGCGCCTCGGCATCTTCCGTTCGCCGTTTACAACAGGCGGGAAGTCCTTCACTTCGTCGTACACCTCGGTGATGAACCGATCCTTGCTCTGCTTCGTGTCGCCCAGCGTGGTGGCGTCATAGGGCGCAGTCAGGTCCGCGGCCAGAACCTCATCCAGCGACTTACCCTCGTCGCGGAACTTCTGTACCTTTCGCAGAATGTCGACGAGCATCGCACGGTAGCCAAGCAGATCCTTCTTCCGGACCAGAGTTCCGTGGCCCGGGACGAGCGTCGTATCGGGGCCCGCAAGCTTTTCAATGAGGTCAACAGCCTCGATCATTCCCTGGATCGAACCACCGTTGGCCTGGTCGGCGAACGGATAGCCAAAGTTGCGATAGAAATCCTCGATATAGATCACATTCGCCTGGTTGAAGCGCACGATCGTGTCACCCGCGGTGTGGGACGGCATCATTGGTATAAAGTCCACCGTCTCGCCGTTCATATGGATCGTGACGGCGGGGGCGCCTGGTGAGCCGTACCGATACGTCAGGGTTGGAACGCCGGCGGGATCGAGTGCGCGATTGGCGTTGCCCTGGCGCGGCGGGCTTAGCATTTCATCGCGCAGATTCTCCTGCGAGAAGATCACCGCCCCCTGTTTCGCGAAGAATGCGTTACCGCCGGTATGGTCGGGGTGAATATGAGAATTGACCACAATCTTAATAGGAGCGCTGGTGAATGTCCGGATCGTGTCGAGGGTCTTTGCCGCCAGTTGCGCATCTTCGGTATCCACCATCAGCACGCCGTCAGAGCCGAAGAGCACGACAACCCTACCACCGGCTGCGTCGGGATGCGCCGGGTCAAGACCCGCCGAACCGTGCGGAGAATAGAGATTCGGCGCTAGTTTCTCCGTAACCAACATCTCGATCTTGTCCCAAGGCGTTTGGTACGCCTGAGGAAACTGGTACGGTCCTTTTCCCGGTGGGACAACCGTGATCGGATAACCCGGTTCCTGTGCCCACGCGCTGGTGGAAACAGAGGCCACTGCCAATAGCAATACTACTTCCAGTTTCATAGCCTTGGTCCTTCCGAGCCTGAGCTTCGATATTACCGGATCTGAGGCTTCCGTTACCGTGCAGGGTTGGTGTTAAAACGGGAGAGGTCTATTATGATGGATATCCCGGTCGGGATCGTCGATCGTGTACTCGGTCGTTATATGAAGCATCTCATTTATCTTTTGGGCCTTCTGCTTGGGATCGGCTTTGCTGCGATTTCCGAGAGGGCCGACGGGCAGGTTCCTTCTGCCTCTTCCGCAGGCGGACCGGATCAATTTCGCGCGATGGTGACCACTTATTGCGTCACCTGCCATAACACGCGCTCAAAAACCGGCGGCCTTGCGCTCGACGGCCTGGACCTCCAGGCCCCGGCGGACAATGCGGACATCTGGGAAAAGGCCCTGCGCAAGCTGCGCGCGCATCAGATGCCGCCGCCGGGCCTTCCGCAGCCGGCACAGAAGGACGTGGATTCGTTTGTCGCCTGGATGGAGGGCGCGCTCGACGTACACACCAAAGGTCCGACGGCGGGCTATGTTCCCATTCAGCGGCTGAACCGCACCGAGTACGCGGCTTCGGTAAAAATGCTCCTGGGCGTGGAAGTGAACGCGAAGGAAGTTCTGCCGCGGGATATCCAGGTAGAGGGATTCGACAACATCGCGGATGCGTTGAGCGTGTCGCCCGCGTTCCTCGATCAGTACATTACCGCGGCGCGGCAGGTGGCACGGCTCGCGGTCGGCAATCCGAATCCTCGCGTTGCGGGTGTGACGTACGCCGTTGCGGCCAACCAGAATCCCGAGAATCCTCTGCCGCCCGGCACGCGCGGTGGCATAGCCTTTCAACACAACTTCCCAGTCGACGGCGATTATCAAATCAATATCAAGGATCTTGCTGTGGGCCCTTACTCCAACGCTCTGGAGACCCAAAGCACGCTGGTGATCATGATCGATGGCAGAATGGTGTTTCGGAAGACGATCGGCGGGCGGACAGATCTGGCTCTCGCCGATCGCCAGGCCGGCACCGGACGCTCGCGAATCATGGAGCGTTTCTCGAAAATTCCCGTGCACGTGCAGGCGGGACATCGGGATGTCGTGGTGGCATTCATCGACCGTTCCCATGTAGCATCGGACGAGAATTTCCAATTCCTGGAACCCTACGGCGGTTTGACAGGCGGTGCCGCAGCCCTCAGCCGTAGGTCGGAGCTCCGCGACGCAGTCGAGATCGTCGGGCCATTTCACCCCACGGGCATTTCGGAAACAGCCAGCCGGGCCCTCATCTTCATCTGCGAGCCCAAGGCCGGAGAACGCACCGGAGAGGAGTCCTCCTGCGCTCGCCGGATCACGGAAAATCTGGCGCGACGCGCGTTCCGGAGACCTGTCACGACGGCGGATATGAACCGCCTGATGCCGTTCTATGAAAGGGCACGCCAGGACGGCGGATCATTTGACCAGGGAATCGGGCAGGTGGTGGCCGCGGTTCTGGCCAGCCCCCAATTCCTATATCGGATCATCAAGGCGCCGAAGGACACCGCGCCTGACACCGAGTTCGCGCTCACCGATCTGGAGCTGGCTTCCCGGCTTTCCTTCTTCCTATGGAACACCGGCCCCGACGAGGAACTGCTGACGCTCGCCGAGACTAACAAGCTGACACGTCCCGGAATAGTCGAGAAGCAAGTAAGACGAATGCTGGCGGATCCCAAGGCATCCAGCCTGGTAACCAGCTTCGCGATGAAATGGCTGAACCTGACCGATCTCGATCAGGTGATCCCCGATCCCGTACTGTTCCCCAATTTCAACGATCAACTGCGGCATGATTTTTCGGCGGAGACGGAAGCCTTCATCGGCGACATCTTTTCGAACGACCGCAGTGTCCTGGAACTTCTGACCGCTAACTACACGTTCTTGAATGAACGGCTGGCCCGTCATTATGGCGTTTCCGGCATCTTCGGCCCCGAGTTGCGCAAAGTGACGCTTGATGAGAAGGAACGCTGGGGCTTGCTGGGCAAGGGCGCGATGCTGCTGCGGACTTCCTATGGCGACCGCACTTCTCCGGTTCTGCGCGGAGCGTGGGTGCTGGATAAGATCATTGGCAGTCCGGCGACCCCTCCTCCGCCCGATACGGCGACCGACCTCTCGCAAAAGGCCGGCGAGCCGCCCAAGACCGTGCGGGCGCGCCTCGAGCAACATCGCAACAAAGCGAGTTGCAAGATGTGCCACGGGGTGATCGATCCGATCGGGTTAGCGCTGGAAAATTTCGACACGACCGGCGTATGGCGGACGACGGACAGCCAGGCCAAGGCCCCCATCGATGCCAGCACGGTGCTGCCCAACGGTGTGCCGATCAATGGCGTGGTGGAACTCAGGGCGCAACTGATGGATCGGCCCGAACTGTTTGCGCGAAATGTAACCGAGAGATTGATGACTTACGCTGTCAATCGCCGGCTCGAGTATTTCGATATGCCGCAAGTCCGCGCCATCGTTCGAGGCGCCGCGAGAGACAATTACAAGCTATCTTCCCTGATTCTGGGAATCGTGAATTCCGACGCGTTCCGCAGGCAGGGCCCACCATCCGATGCGAACCCAAAATCCGGCGGGGCGGATCTGACGGCGGCGGAAATAAGCCGAGGGCTGAAGTAAAGAGATAGGAGAGAACATGTTCATCTCGAAGAAACACATTCCCCGGCGAGCAGTGCTGAAGGCTGCCGGAGTGACTTTAGGTCTGCCGTTTCTCGACGCGATGGTGCCTGCCGGCACAGCTTGGGCGCAGACGGCGTCCAGGCCAAAGCTGCGGACGGGCTTCTTCTATCTTCCTCACGGTGCAATCATGTCGAACACCTCGCATGGTCCGGCCATGGATCGATGGACGCCCAGCGGCGCGGGCCCCAATTTCAAGCTCAACGTAATTATGGCTCCGCTCGAGCCATATAAGAAGTATGTTTCGTCTTTCGGCAATTTGGAGAACGCTGCTACCGCCGGCTCGGTGCATGCGTTCACTCCGGCCACATGGCTCAGCGCTACGCGTCCGGACCTCGGCAAAGTCCGCGCGCACATGTCTATTACTCTGGATCAGGTGATCGCGAAAATCATTGGGCAGGAAACGCCTCTGCCCTCGCTCGAGGTCGCTTCGGAAACTACCGTTCAGTCGGCGGCGGGAGGCGGCGGAAATTATTCCACTTTGTCTTTTCGCGACGTCGAATCGCCGTTGCCGATGGAGCCCAATCCGCGGAAGGTCTTCCTGCAGTTGTTCGGCGAGGGCGATACGCCGCAAGAGCGCGCGTCCATCAACCGCCAGACCGCGAGCCTCCTCGACCTGATTCTGGATGGCACGAAGAGTCTGCGGAGCGATCTGGGAAACCATGACAAAACGGTTCTCGACGGGTATCTGGACAGCGTACGCGAGATCGAGCGCCGCACCCAGAAGGCGGCTGCGACGGATGTCTCCGCCCTCAAGCTTCCCGATGCCCCAGCCGGAGAACTCGACTCTTTCCCTGACCAGGTGAAGCTGATGTTCGATCTGCTCGCGCTCGCCTATCAAGCCGATCTCACGCGCGTGGCTTCTTACATCATGGCCGCGGAAGGAACGAACCGGACCTACAACCACATCGGAGTTCCGGATTCCTTCCATCCCGTTTCACATCACGCCAACGATCTCGATCGAATCAACAAGCTGGTCAAGATCCAGACGTGGCACATGGAGCAGTTCGCGGCTTTTGTGAAGAAGCTTGCGGAGATGCCGGAAGGGGAGGGAACACTGCTCGATCACTCGATTTTCCTGTATGGCTCGAACATGAGCAATAGTGACCGGCACGACAACTATCCTGAACCGAACATTCTTGTCGGTGGCGGCAACGGCAGGATGAAACTCGGTGGCCGGCATATCGTGTTGCCGGAACGCACGCCGATCGCGAACCTTCACTTGACCATCCTGCAGAAGGTGGGACTGGAGCGCGACAAGTTCGGCGACAGCACGGGAGTGATTGCGGACGTCTAGGCACGCATGAAGCGTTTCATTCTCGCCATCTGCTGTGTAATCGCCGTCTCTGCGCCGGTCCTCGCTGAGGTTTCAAAAGAATCGCTCGCTAGTCTCATCCAGGCTGGAAATCATAAGGAGGCACTCGCCCGGATTCGCGCGGGCGCGGATGTCAATGAGGCGCAGCCCGACGGTACCCGCCCCATACACTGGGCGGTCTACCACGTCGATTACGAGTTGCTGGGCGCGCTCCTGGCGAAGAAAGCGAAAGTGAACGTCACCAATGATTTCGGATCCACTCCGATGGCCGAGGCAGCTAAACTCGGCGACGCCAGGATGGTGAAGATGCTGCTCGATGCCGGCGCCGAACCCGAGGGTGCAAATTCAGATGGCCAGACGGCCCTGATGCTGGCGATTAATACTGGCGTACTTCCTGTCGTTGAAATGCTGATCAAGGCCGGCGCAAACGTAAACAGGATCGAAGAATTTCGCAACCAGACGCCACTGATGTGGGCCGCCACAGCGCCCAGGAATGCAGGCGAAATGGTAAAGCTGCTGCTTTCGAAAGGCGCCGATGTCAAGCCTCGCGCACTCTATACTGACTGGCCCAACCAGATCACGTCCGAGCCCAGGGCGCAGTATCGCCCCGTCGGCGGACTGACCGCACTGCTTTACGCGGCGCGTGACGGTTGTTATGACTGCGTCGAGGCGCTCATTGGGGCCGGCGCCGATGTGAATGTGCCAACGCCGGAAGGCGTAACTCCCCTGATGCTGGCCCTCGATAATCAACATAACGATGTCGCTAAGCTGTTGCTCCATCGGGACGCCAATCCCAATGTGTGGGACTGGTGGGGCCGCACCGCGTTGTACATTGCCATCGATAGGCGAGAGGCTGCGCGCGCCCCGGCACGCGGTTCAGGGGTTAGTGTCGAACGTCCGCTCGATTCGAGCATGGAGATGATCAACATGCTGCTGATGACGGACGTCGATCCCAATACTCAGCTCAACATGCATCGTCCCAGCCGCGGCGGAAACAGCGGACGGTTCGGCGATCCTCTTCTCAGTACCGGATGCACCCCGTTGTTGCGGGCGACCATGGGCAACGATATGGAAGTGGTGCAAGCCCTTTTGGCGAAGGGTGCGTCGCCCAACATCAACGACATGGGCATGACAGCGTTCCTGGTGGCAGCGGGCTTCGGAGGCGGCCGCGGCTTTGGCGGACAGGCGGGCGCTAGTGGCGTCGCCAATATAGCGATGATGAACCTGCTGCTTCAGCACGGCGCGGATGTGAATGCTCAGGTCACCGGCACGAAGACCTACTCCATGCGTGTCGCCCGCGCGCCATCGGCGAACGAGGGCATGTCGGCCCTGCATTTCGCGGCTCAATCGGGCAGGGCCGATGTTGTGCGCTTCCTGGTCGACAAAGGGGCGAATGCCGATCTCGTCGACAGTAACGGCCACAAGCCGATCGATCTCGTTGGCATCAGCCCTGCATCCGGCAGAGGCGGCGCCGCACCTGGTCCGGCTAAGACGGCGCCAAACCCGGCAAATGTGGCCGAGATCCGCGCACTTCTTCGAGACTCCGTTTCCCGCAAATAGTCTGTCCGAGTTCTTACTTTGGTTGCGGGACGATCCGGAGATACGGCTTCGGCGACTTCCACCCACCCGGGTATTTCTGCTTCGCTTCTTCTTCCGTCACCGCCGGAAGGATGATCACGTCATCTCCGTGCTTCCAATTTACCGGCGTGGCCACTTTGTGCTTGGCAGTGAGCTGTATGGAATCCAGTACGCGCAGCACCTCGTCGAAGTTGCGTCCCGTGCTCATGGGATAGCTGAGCATCAGTTTGATTTTCTTGTCCGGTCCGACGACAAACACTGTGCGCACCGTCGCATTGGTTGCGGCGGTGCGGCCCTCCGAGGTATCGCCGGCTTCGGCCGGCAGCATGTCATAGAGCTTGGCGACTTCGAGCTTCGGATCTCCGATCATCGGGTAATTCACCGCATGGCCCTGCGTTTCCTCGATGTCCGCTTTCCATTTGCTGTGGCTGCCCACCGGGTCGACGCTCAGTCCGATAATCTTGCAGTTTCGTTTGGCGAATTCCGGTTCGAGACCGGCCATGTAGCCAAGTTCCGTCGTGCACACGGGAGTAAAGTCTTTGGGGTGCGAAAAGAGGATCGCCCAACCATCGCCGATCCATTCATGGAAGTTGACGGTGCCTTGTGTAGTTTCGGCGGAAAAGTTCGGGGCTTCATCATTGATGCGCAAGCTCATAGATCTCCTTACAGAGGTTGGCTTCGATGGTTTGCAGAGGACCAGTATACCTGAAAAGCGTTCCGTCCCCTCTGGCTAGCCTTGCGAAACCACCGGCAATTTGGCTGCGTCCCAGGCGGCGAGGCCGCCGGCCATCTCGATCAGATTGGTGATCCCGTATTGGTGCAGTATGCTGGCGGCGATGGAAGAGCGGTAGCCGCCCGCGCAATGTACGGCAATGCGACGATCGCGTGGGATTTCCCCGATGCGCTCTTGCAGATGGTTGAGCGGAACATTCACGCTGCCATCGATGTGTTTCGTGGCCCACTCACGAGGATTTCTAATGTCGACCAACAGCGGGGGATCGGCGCTCGCTAACTCGTTCGCCACCATCGGGGCGCTGATACGCTCGGTCGGCCACACCAAGTCCGGTCGCCCGGCAAGCGCTTCCATGCCTCCCTGCACGTAGCCTTTGACGTGATCGAAACCGATACGGCCCAGGCGCAGAGCGGCTTCCTGTTCGCGTCCAGGCTCGGCAATAATCACGATGAGCTTGGTGCGGTCGAGAACCGTGCCCGCCCAGGTGGCGTACTGTCCCCCGAGCCCAATATTAATGCTGCCAGCCAAATGACCCTTGGCATACTCGGCGGGATCGCGAACGTCGAGAATCTGAGCGCCCGCATCTCCCATCCGGAGGACTTCGTCGAGATCGATGGGATGAAGAACCTGTTCGAGATTGTGGTCCAGAGTAGCGCGCTCGCGGGTGTTGAGAATGGCGTCCAACGTGAAGTACGGGGGAGCGTCGGGTTGGTCCGCCGTGACCAGACGAATAAATTCTTCTTTTGACATGGGCTGTAGCGCGTAATTGAAGCGTCGCTGATCTCCCAGCGAAGAGACCGTGTCGGAGGAAAGATTCTTCCCGCAGAGAGAGCCCGCTCCGTGAGCCGGGTAAACCAGCGTCTCGTCAGGAAGCAGCAGCAGTTTGTTGTGCAGCGAATCGTAGAGATGGGCGCCGAGGTCATCGGCACTCCACCCCAGCGACGCGCGCAAGTCGGGGCGGCCGACGTCCCCGATGAACAGCGTATCGCCCGTTAAGACGGCGTAAGGTTTTGCGGAGTCCTTCTGCAAATCGAACGCCAGGATCGAGATCGATTCGATGGTGTGGCCGGGGGTCTCAAGCACTTCGAGACGCAGGCCCGGGAACTCAAGCGTATCGCGGTCATTCATCGCTACGAAGGTGTATTCTGCCCGGGCGCGGGAGCCGAGATGGATGGACGCGCAGGCACGGTCGCGAAGTTCCAGATGGCCCGCGACAAAGTCGGCGTGAAAATGGGTGAGAAAGACGTGGCGGATTTGGAGGCCCAATTTCCCGGCGTCTGCCAAGTACTGCTGAATATCGCGCTGCGGGTCGACGATGATCGCGGTCGCAGTGGCCTCGTCTCCCAGCAGATAGGAGGCGTGAGCGAGGCAGCCCAGATAATACTGTTTCAAAATCATGGGTCTTTTACAGTCTAGCGCCTCGATCGTGGCGAACGACTCGGTAAACAGAACGAGACTGTTCGGGCGGATATGGTCAACAATTGAGCTCGGATCTCTGACGCTCCACCAAGTCTGGCATCCGTCGGCAGTTTCCTTAGGTCGGCGACTTACCAGGGTGCTGAAAAAAAGCAATCTGGCCTCAGATAAACGCCGATGAACACGGATAAGTTTTTGTTTTCCATCTGCGTTGATCTGCGTTCATCCGTGGCCACCTAGGTTTTGGACTTTTTCCTAGGGGACCTCGGCATAGACGCGCTGGACGAAGCCCGCGACGTTCATGCTCGGCCAGTTCGCGTACTTGGCCTTGAATTCCAGGCTGAGTTGTTTGCCGGCGTCGTCGGCTGAAACGCCTTGCCTCTTGAGCGCCAACGCGCGCATTTCCAGATCGGCTATGAAATTTCGTTCGGCGGTAATCAACGAACCGTCCCCCGGCGGGCTATGATCCGGCAAAACGTGGCGAACGTTTAGCCCAGCGAGCTTGTCCAGAACCGCGAGCCAAGTTGAGGGCGTTCCCCCGTCGTTGGAGATGCCGGGCACGACTTTGTTCTGAACCAGGTCGCCCGAGACCAAGGTCTGATCGGGTTCAACCAGCGTGAGTTCATCGCCTTTTGTATGACCCTCCCCGAGCCACAGCAGCCTGGCTGAAACACCGCCTCCCAGATCGAGCCTGGCCTCGTCATGGAAGAGAATGTCTGGAGTACGAAGGGTACTTACGTCTTTCAGCAACTCCGCGTTCTGTGGCGACATCTTGCGGAAGCGATCGAGTATTTCAGCGCCGTGCTGTTCCATCTCCTGCTGCTGGACGGTATTGCGGATCAGAATAGTTCCCGGCGGGAATCCTGCTTCGCCAGCCGCGTGCTCCGGATGAAAATGCGTAGTGGTAAGGAAAAGCTTTGAACCCTTGGAAAGCTTGGCTGCAACGCGAGCCGCCGTGGCTCCGTTGCGCGGTCCCAAGCCCGTGTCGACCACCAACGTGGCGCGATCACCCACCACGATCGCGATGTTGGGAAAGCCCATGATGGCCCAGACGTGATCGGATATCTTCACGGCATCCTCTGTCACGAGAGGCTGTGGCATCTGCGCAACGGCTGCTGCCGCGAATATGATCCCGAGCGCACTCCGCTTAATCTTATGCAACCGTCTTGAAGACATAGGGTTGACCTGCCTTATCGACAATGTTATACCTGGATGCGTTTAGGAGGTTCGATGCTTCGTCAATTAACTCTCGTTCGTGTTGCCGTCGGCTTGTCGCTTGCCGCCGCTCTTGCCGTTACCGTTACGGCTGCCCGGAAGCCGGCCGGAGTGTTAGCCGATCTCACATCCGGCAAAGTGCAGCTCAAATCTGCCGGCGCGCTTGCCTTTGGCCCGGATGGCGTGCTCTTCGTGGGTGATTCGGTCGGTGGCGAGGTCGTCGCCTTGGATACTCACGATCGCGCCGCTCCCGCTTCCGCAGTCAAGATCGACGTTCAGGGGGTCGACGTCAAAATTGGTGCACTCGTGGGTGTGACACCAGATCAAATCATGATCAATGATTTAAAGGTCAACCCAATCTCAAAGAACGTCTATCTGTCCGCCTCTCGCGGCCGCGGACCGGATGCCATGCCTCTGGTGGCGCGTGTGAGCGGTTCGGGCGATGTGACTGTGCTTTCGCTCGACAACATCCCGCATAGCTCTGTCAGCTTAATGGATGCGCCTGCGTCGGATCCGAGCGCCCGCCGGAATCCGCGAATGATGACCATCACCGATATGAACTACGTGAACGGCAACCTGATTGTCGCCGGCTTGTCGAACGAAGAGTGGTCCTCCGCTCTGCGCTCTATTCCGTTCCCCTTCAAGACCGCCAAGGAGGGCGCCACGCTCCAAATCTGGCATTCGTCGCACGGGCAATATGAGACGCAGTCTCCGGTGCGAACCTTCGTCCCATTCACGATTTCGGGCAAGCAGTATATTCTAGCTGCTTACACCTGCACGCCACTCGTGAAGATCCCGGTCAGCGACTTGCAGCCCGGCGCCAAGGTGAAGGGCGTAACAATCGCGGACTTGGGATCGGGCAACCAGCCGCTCGATATGGTCCCTTACAAGAAGGATGGCCACGATTACATCCTGATCGCGAATAGTTCCTTGGGGATGCTGAAGCTTAAGGCGGATAACCTCGAAACCTATAAGCCGATCGACTCGCCAACCGTCACCGACGTGGCTGGCGTCCCGTATGACAAGCTCGGCAATTTCAAGAACGTTCAGCAATTGGCTCAGCTGGATGATTCGGATGCGGTGATCCTGACTGGCAAGCCCGGATCCGGTCCGGCGTTTGCGCCGGGAGCCGTGGGCCCCTTCAACGTGCAAACGATTGCGCTTCCTTAGTACAGCGATTGCGGTGATTCTCATCGCCAGTATCACCGCAATTGCGCAATCAGTCTCTATTCAACTGGAGCGCGGCGCGTTCAAGGTAATAGGATGGAACCCGCCGCGCACCGAACCCGCTAAGGGCTGGTCTGCCGTTTTCGCTGTGTACACGGGCCGCGGTGACGTGCCACCGTTATTAGGAAGCTACGGCGTTGAGGCGGGTTCGCTTGTTTTTCGCCCCAGCTTTCCACTAGCGCCCGGAGTGCAATATCGAGCAGTGTTCCGTCCGGCCGGCGGCGGGGCGTTGATTGATAAGATTTTCGACGAACCTTCTCGCCAGATCGCACCTGCGGCGCGTGTGGAACGAGTATACCCAACCTCGGACGTTCTTCCGAGCAACCAGCTCAGGCTGTACATTTACTTTTCGGCGTCGATGAGCCGGGGCGAGGCTGGCCGGTACATCCATCTGCTGGGTGCGAACGGCAAAAGTCTGCCGGGCGTATTTCTGCCGGGCGAAGAACTGTGGGACCCGAGCTTCCACCGGCTAACCATGACATTCGATCCCGGGCGGATCAAGCGCGGGCTGACGTCGAACCAGACGATGGGACCTCCGATTGTGGAGGGAAAGCGCTACACGCTGGTGATCGATCGCGATTGGCCGGACGCTCGGGGCGTGGCGATGGTGGAAGGCTTCCGGAAAAGTTTTCGCGGCGGGCCGGCCGAACGCAATCCGCCCAATCCGAAGCAATGGCGAGTGACCGCTCCCCAAGCTGGCACGTCCCAGGCTTTGATATTGAACTTCACGGCGCCCATGAACTATCCGCTTTTGCAAAGGATGCTTCACGTCTCGGGCGGGCGGGGGGATGTGGTCGGAATCGTGAGCATCGACAAGCAAGAAACGGAATGGCGCTTCATACCGCGGGAGCCGTGGAGAGCGGGCGATTACCAACTGATGGTGGATAGCGCGCTCGAGGATCTCGCCGGAAATCGCCTCGACCAAGCCTTCGACATAGACGTGTTCCAGCGCGTAACAGAGCATATCGATACGAAGACGATTTCACTTCCGTTCGCCGTCCGATAGGTTTTATGCCAAGGCTTGAAAACTCGTCACCGGGTAAAGCTGGATGCGTCGTTCCCGAAGCAGAGTGACTTTGTTGGCGCTCGTCGCTGTGGGCGTGCCTCGCCTACTACTGCGCCGGGACCGCGCTTAGCTCGGCTCGTATCTTGCGGCCATCAGAATCCGTCAGCCATCCCTCTTTAACCAGCCGATCAGTGGCTTGAGCAACTTTGGTCCTGTAAGCCTTGGCATCAGGGTACAATCCGGCGATGCGGGAGCGCTCGAATGCAACTTTGTGGCCCAGTTCGCCACAGGTGCCTGGACCCGGACTGCTCAGGAAGTACGTGGCCACGGGAACCTCGACATAAGGCGTGCGCACCCCACCGAGGCCGTTGCCGTACTCGTCCAGCGCCACAGTAGGTTTCGCGCCGGATTCGCTCGTGTCCTCTTTCACCTCGATGCGGGCCGCCTTGGGAGGCGCCACTCCTTTGCGTGCCCACTGGAAAAGATGCTGGAATGCGGCGTCGTACACGTAAGTGAGCGCGGGCTGCTCGGTGAGCGGGATGGGCGGCTGGCAAGTAATGTTAAACGGCCACTCGGCAGTGCCTTGCGTGGCACCCACGGCGGCGATTTGATCCGCAACCGTCGGGAACTGTGAGTAAGCAGCTTTGTCGATATGGCCGACGCCGGCCACCTCGTACAGACGGAAACGATCGGCTGGGTCGTCGCTATCGGCGCGGCGTAAACCGAGAGTTGCGGGCACTTCGCCCTGCGCTACCACGGCAATCACCGGCACACCAAATTTGTGCTGAAATCCGCCGCGCGGATCGTTCGCCTGCGGGGGAGCAGCGCAGTGATTCAGGCGCTGAATGTTCCCCGGATTGCGCGACAGGTAGCCGTCGTACACAAATTTGCCATTGGAAAGCTTCGCATGCGAATGGATGGCGTTCATGTAGGTGAGCAAGTCGCCCCCCTGCGTGGTCATGTAGATGCCTTGCACCTTTAAACTACCCATGGGGCCGCTGCCGCTCTTGAGCGCGGCGCCCACCTGGCTGAGCGCATCGAAGCGGAGCCCGTCTTCGATGTCGGCAGGCCCGTTCTTGCCCCCGCCGGGACAAACAGCGGTGGGTTCCGGGTTCGCGAACGATACGGTGGAGTAGCGCGCCGGATTGAATTTCTTGAGCGCGCCGCTGGTGGCCGGCACCGTCACACCCACCCAGGCATCGCCGTGCTCCATCAGCGACTGGTGAACGTAACCCCACATGATGGGCCAGTCATAACGTCGCGGGGACATGAAGGGCTCAACCACCACGTTGCCGCTGAAACGCGAGGCGTTGGCGGGACGGCGCACCAGGATGCGCGTGGTGTAAGGAGCCTTCTCCGTCTTCACTGTCAGGCTGCCGTCAGCGGCCCAATCATAAACGTTGGCGCTGCCGCTGACCAGGAACTCTTCCTCCACGTAACCGGCTTTCGCGAAGTCGATGGGATCGAGCGTGTGACCCGCGCCGAGAAACGGGTAGGAGTCGGATGTCACCGGGATCGGGCCCGTGATTTTCGGGACCGGGACGGGAGCATCTTGAGCCAGGACTGCGGCCGCGCTGAGCAAAGCAGCGAAGAACACGCGACGAGTTTTCATCCATTCTCCTTTTTGGTGCGGGGCAGCCGACGCCTACTTCTTCGGCAGCGCGAAAACCATATAAGCGTTGGGCGGAGGAGTGTCTTGCGGTTGGTTCCGGCGGCGGGCAAAATCGAAGTTCAAGCCATCACCGCCGGCCACGCAAAACGCGATGTATTCGCGGCCGCCCACTTCGTAAACCGCGGGAACTCCATCGGAGCCAAGCGGAGCTTCGTATTCCCAAAGCACCTTGCCCGTCTCCTCATCGTAAGCGCGGATCTTGTGATCGGAGGCGGTGGCTGCGAAGATCAAACCACCCGCGGTCACAACCGGTCCGCCGCGAGGATCTCGCGCGCCGGTGTCGGTATGTCCCTGTTTCTCCAAATCCAGAACGCCCCCGTTCGGCACCTGGTATCGGATGGTGCCCGTGTTGAGATCGTAAGCGGTGAGCGTCGACCACGGCGGTCCCATCGCCGAAAGCCCGCCTGTCTGTGTGATGAAGTTCACGGGCGAATTGTAGTGAATGAATCCGGCGTCTGTAGCCGCAGCTGGCTGCGCCGGGGGTGGTGCGGATTCTGGCGCGCCTGGGGGCCCACTTCCCGGTCCGGCCGGTCCTCCTCGACCTTGCCCCGGAAGGAACAATTTGTCCAGAGTCGGGTGCTCCTTGGTAATCACGAACACAAATCCCTTGGTTGGATCCACGGCCACCATTCCCCAATTGGCTCCTCCGTTATGGCCGGGCGCGGAGATCGACCCAACCAAGCTGGGAGGCGTGAACAGCCCTTCGTTACGCGAATTCTTCAGCAGGTCGCGAATGGCCGCCTGCTCCGCCTCCGTGGCGTACGGGTTGATGTCCTTTTCGGTGAAAGACTGGCGCGCGAACGGCGGCGGCTTCGTCGGGAAAGGCTGAGTGGGCGAACTCCACTCTCCGGCGACATCGGATTGCGGGACCGGGCGCTCCTCAATCGGCCACAGCGGCTTGCCGGTTACTCGATCGAACACGTACAGAAAGCCAAATTTCGTGGCTTGCGCCACTACGTCCACATTCTTCCCGTCGTGCTTGACGGTGAGCAGTTTCGGAGCCACGGGCAGATCGTAGTCCCACAGATCGTGATGGACCAACTGGTAGTGCCATAGCCGTTTCCCTGTGTGCACGTCCAGCGCTAGAAGCGAATTCCCGAACAGGTCGTTGCCCTTGCGATTGGCGCCGTAGAAGTCGTAGCGCGCAGTGCCCAGAGGAATATAGGCGATGCCTCGTTTCTCGTCAACGGTCATCTCGTTCCAGTTATGAACTCCGCCTACGGTCTTCCAGGCATCGGGAGGCCAGGTATCATAGCCAAACTCGCCGGGGTGCGGAATCACATGAAAGGTCCAAAGCAGTTTTCCCGTTACGACGTCGTAGGCATGAATATCGGCGGCTGTGGAGTCGTAACTGACGCCACCCGCCGGCAAGGGCGTAATGATGATGTTTCCAATGACGCGGCCCGGATTGTTGGTCTGAGGTGGACGTGGTGGGTCGCGGTCGAGGCCAGTGCGAAGATCGGTGCGGCCGTTGTCGCCGAAGCTGTCGATGGTCTTACCCGTGCGGGCATCGATGGCAGTCAGAAAACCGGCATTGATATAGAAGAGGCGCCGGTCTGAGCGGTCCTTGCTCTCCCAATAATTGATTCCGCGCGTCCCGACGGGTCCGGTATTTGCGTGGGTCCACAATTCCTTCCCGGTAACAGCATCCAGCGCAACCAGGGTGTTGTTGTGCGCCAGAACATACATGACACCATCCACGACGACCGGATTGAAGACGTAGGTGCCTGGTCCTGTTGGATACGTCCAAGCCAGCTCCAGTTGCCGGACATTCGATGCATTAATCTGATTGAGCGATGAGTATTGGGACGAATCGTCGCCCCCCAGATATTGGCTCCAGGTGGTGAATCTCTCGGCGGCCGGCGCCAGAACTCCAGTCATTACGAGGAGCAGGGAAATCAACTTGGACATGGCTGCGGGTTTCATATGGATCGTCTTCCCAACCATAGAGTGTACAACTCGGACGGCCACGCGGTTGTCTAACTCCCCAAGCGCGGATGTACAGCCATTTCGCTCGGTTGCGATCAATGAGTAACAAAAAAACGTTTTTTCCTTTAGCGCCCGGATCGTCGGCTACACTTCGACAAAACGTTTATCGAAGGTCGCGCGTCATCCTGGCCGGAAGCGGTAAAGATAAGCTGACTCTCACCAGGATCCGAGGCTGCTTGGGGGCCAGTATCCCGCGCCCTCTGTTCAAGGTCCAGGGCGCGCGCTCAATTCGTCGGCTCAGGCGTGATTTCCAGGTAGGCATCGGTATTGCGCCACAAGAAGGGAATCCGGGCCAGCCAATACTTCGCTTTGATGAGGCGTCGCGCTTGCCCAAATTCCTCCGGCGGCAGAATGCGCGCCGTCGCAGGGAATTCCGGGCCGGTAATCTTGCCGCGCATGGTGCAAGGGGCAATCGTGACCTTGGGATTATTCCGGATGCGTTTATATTTTCCCAACTTGCTGCTCGTCATAAAGTAAAGCCGGCCATTTTCTTCCGCAAACCAGATCGGAGTATGAACCGCAACACCGCTCTTTCGGAAGGTCGCCAGGCTAATGTACTTCTGTCCGTGAATCTCAGACGGAACTGGCATATACCAAGTGTCCCGCAGCGGGCCTATTTGGGGAAGGGAGCAAGTGCCGGCTTAACGCCCGCTGGCATCGGTGAGCGAGCAGTATTCATCACCATCGATAGAAATGTGTAGTAACCTTCGAGACTTGCGGCTTCCACGACGCCTGGCTCGCCAAACTTCGCTACGGCCTTGGCATACGTGGGATCACTGACGCTTTGATTGTGCAGCAGCTCGGTGCAGAAGTCGTAGAGAATGTCCTCATCTTCCGCCATGAGCGTGGGACGCCTGCCATCGGCGATCGCCGCGATGATCGCCGGGCCTAATCCCGCCGTGGCCGCTAGCGGGGTGCGAGCGTTCCATTCGAAGTTGTTGGTCCAGTGCCGCGCGGCAATCAAGATTGCGAGTTCGGTGAGCTTCCGGCTGAGCGCGCTGTTGTTCAGATTGTGCAGGCGAAGTTGTAACGACGGAACAACAAGGTCGGGAACCCGCAGCAGGACCGACCACGGCGGGCCGGTAAGATCGACTTTGCGCAGATCCTTGTAATCCGCGACGGCTTTTTTCTGCGCATCGGTTTGCTGTTCGGCTGGAATCGGCGGCATGCGGTCCTGCGCGTTCAGGCGGGCGGACAGCAGGAAGAGAAGCGCAAGGAGGAGCCTGGAGGTAATCGTCATGGTGCTAAGAATACAAGATCCAAGGAGTGAGGGTCTGATTGTGAGGCGGGTAGTTCGGGCGTTTGCATGAGCGCGTGCGCCACGGCGGTTCAGGGCTCAGTCGGGCAGCGTTGGCGCTGCTTCTTTGATCATGAGTGGCTTCGGCACTGGTGGCCCGGGCGCAGCATGTAGGAGCGAAGACCTGCCGATTAGCGTTGCGGCTGAGCTTGAAGGGGCGCGCCCTTGGCGCATACAGTCCCATCTGCGTCGCTTTGCGCCCTGGGGCCCGGGCGCTGAAGAGATTGAACAGAGCTGCTTGCGACTTGGTTGATGTCGCGATCTGGGGAGTTCGGGTCCGGGATTGGATTAATCCCGTGAAACGCCGGTCGCGTTTGGCTCCGCTCGGACTCGGAGACGCCTGCGGATGGTCACGCCGATACATTCAGGGCGCCCGGCGAGAGCCAGGGACTCTGGGGCGATCTCTCCGACCCCAGGTTGACGAGCTGCGCTGTCTTGCGGCCGCGCATCCCGCGAACAGACAGATTGGCGAGCCTCCCGTAATTCGACAATCGCCTGGAAGATCGGCAGGTGTCGATCGGAGGACAATTTCGTCACAAGTCCAAATCAAAAAGAACGCTGAAAATGCTGGCATTCCGCGTTTTCCGCAATGGAATGTCAGCTGCGCTGTCTCTCCCAGTTCCTGTCCGCGCTGGGCTTAGTCGAAAGCGGGCCGGAAGCAGGAGGTGATATGCGATCGATTGCCAAACAGGCTGCATCGAGCGAGGCCGCATGCCACGTCAGGGCCGTGCTCTGGCTCGCGAGTCTGGCTCTTGCATTCGGCGTGCAGAGCGCGGCGGCGCAGGGAGCCGGTTCGATTCAGGGCACGGTGAGCGATCCGTCCGGCGCACCGATTTTCGGCGCGGTGGTCACCGTCGAAGGCGGCGGCGGTTCGAGCACCACGGTGACGGACATGGAGGGCGCGTTTCGGATTTCCCTCCTCCCGCCCGGCAATTTCAATGTGAAGATTTCAGCTAGTGGTATGTCCGATTGGACCGCGGAGAGTGTGGCTGCCTCGGCCGCGGACACGAGACCTTTGCTGGCCGTGATGCAGTTGGCGCCGACGGTGACGAGCATGACGGTCGGGCTGTCGCCCAAAGAATTGGCGGAGGAACAGGTTAAGAATGAGACGCAGCAGCGCGTGGCCGGAATCATTCCGAATTATTTCGTGGCTTATGACAATGCCGCCCCTTTATCGACCCAGCAGAAATTCACTCTGAGCTTTAAGACACTTATCGACCCGGCCACCTTCGCCGCCGTGGGGATTACCGCTGGAATTCAGCAAATCAGGAACAGCTACTGGCAATTCGGTCAGGGTTTCGAGGGCTACAGCGAGCGTTTTGGAGCGGCCTACGGCACCACCGCCACCAACCTTTTGTTAACGTCCGTTCTAGCGGCCTCGGTGCTTCATCAGGATCCGCGCTACTTCTATAGCGGAAAGGGAACCAAAAAGCAGCGCGCATGGTATGCCATCGAATCTGCCTTTCGGGCCAAAGGAGACAACGGGAAATGGCAGCCGCCCTACGCCAGCGTACTGGGAACGGTGGCCGCGGCCGAACTTTCAGAGCTTTACTATCCGGGTTCTCGTACACAGTACACCTTGCTCGGCAGAGGCCTGATGTTCCATTTTGGCGGGCTCATCGCCCTCAACCTGGGCGAGGAATTTTTCCTCAAAAAGTATACGAGCCACGCGCCGCGCGGATCGGCTGCGAGCGTGCCGACTTTGCGAGAGGGAACTCCGGTGAAGCTAATTGCCGTGGATGGTCTCGGTTCACAAGGAGTTGCTGGGGGCCAAACAGTTACCTTCGTGCTGGCCGAGGGGCTGACGGAGAGTGGGAGGGATCTGGCACAGACTGGCGACGTGGCGTCGGGAGTGGTGGCTGAAGTCACCGCTGGAAATAGCCCGGCTGCGCTGGGGAGCGTGGCTCTGCAAAAAATGATGCTGCGGGCCGGCGGGAACATCAACGTTCCCTTGCGGAGTAATCAGGCGCGCGGCGCTGCGACTCCGGTGCAGTATCACGAACTACCGGGATCGGGAAAAGTGGAAATCACATTATTCGTCGCCGAAGACGTGGCTTTCCCGGGGACGGACTAAAGCAAGCTGAAACTGCTGCATGCCCATTGAAACCTGAGCGGCGTCGCCTTGGGTCCGCAAAACCCGCAAACCGGAAGTTGCCCGACTCCAGTCCCGACCCAAGCAAGGCAACGACGTTCCTGCCTTACATCTCGATGAAGACCCTGCGGCCTTGCGGCGGCGCCTGGTTGAGGTCATGGCGAAGTATCACTTCGGCACCCTCGATCTGTCGCAGTCCATCCCGGCAAATCGGCACAACCAGCGACCGGTGCGGCTGTTCAGGAAATTCGCGGCTCAGATGTTCTAAGCGGCTGCATCATCGGCAAAGGCGTCGTACCGATCCGCCAAATTTGGCGAATCGGAGAGCGGTTAAAGGGAATCTAGTAGTGTGTTGATGAGAGGAGAGAGCACTATGCCGCATGCGGTGAGATTCGATAAGTATGGTGGGCTCGACGTGCTGCAAGTAGTAGAAGTCGACCGCCCGATCCCGGGGCCTGGGAAGGTCCTTGTCAGGGTTAAAGCTGCGGGCATTAATCCGGGCGAGGCCTCGATCCGGAAAGGAATGTTTGCCGACCGCTGGCCTTCCACGTTTCCCTCAGGGCAGGGTAGCGATCTCGCCGGCGTCGTGGAAGAGCTCGGCCCGGGCGTGACGAATGTTGCGGTGGGTGATGAGGTCATCGGATTCACCAACGACAGATCAAGCCAAGCCGAGTTCGTGCTCGTCGAGTCCGGCAACCTCGTGCCGCGTCCTGGTAACGTGTCGTGGGAGCAAGCAGGCGCCCTGTTCGTGGCCGGTACCACCGCATACGCTGCGGTGCGGAGCGTCGCTCTGAGCGCGGCTGACACGGTTGTTGTCTCCGGCGCCGCGGGTGGCGTAGGCTCCATCGCCGTGCAGTTGGCCAGGAATGCCGGGGCCAAAGTGATTGGCTTGGCCGGCGACGCGAATCACAAGTGGCTCGCCGAGCACGGCGTAATTCCTGTTACCTATGGTGATGGGGTTGAAGATCGGATCCGCGCTGCATCCGGAGGGAAAGTCGATGCCTTCGTTGACACATTTGGTGGCGGGTACGTCGAGCTGGCACTTAAGTTGGGCGTCGCTCTGAATCGAATCGACACCATCATCGACTTCGCCGCCGCGGCTAAGTATGGCGTGAAGACGGAAGGTAATCATGAAGCCGCGAATGCGGACGTGCTCGCGCAACTTGCTGGCCTCCTGGCCGCCGGCCGCCTGGAGATCCCGATCGCTAAGGTCTATCCGCTGGCCGAGGTTCGCGATGCCTATCGAGAGCTCGAGCAGCGTCATACACGCGGCAAGATCGTTCTTGAACCCTAGTAGGGCGAGTCCTTGGTACGCCGCGGTTGTTCCAAAAGTGTTGCCCCGTTCTCATATGCTGGTTTTCTGTTTGCAGCAGCAACCAAAAGCATCAGTCTTGACAAACTTTCATATTAGATATATTCTAAGTTTTCATGGACGCCGAGGCGATTAAACGGTCCTTGGAGGCCGGCGGGTTGCGGTGCACTCCACAGCGCTACGCCGTGATGGCATACTTGATGGAACAGAATCGGCATCCGACGGCCGCGGAAATCTTCGAAGCCGTGAATCGCATGGATCCACGATCTTCAAGAGCCACCACGTATAACAATTTGCGGGACTTGGTGCAAGCCGGTTTGGTGCGTGAAGTGGCCGTCGAAGGCCGCGCCGCGCGATTCGATGCGAAAGGGTTGCGGCATCACCACTTCATCTGCGACCGCTGCGGCAATGTTGAGGACATGGATTGGTACAACGTGCCCAAGCCCGCCGCGGGCTCGCTTGGCAAGCGGATTCTTCGCGAATGCGAACTCATTTTCCGGGGACTCTGCACGAAGTGCGCTCCTCGGCACGCTTCCCGCTAGGTGTCGCGGGCCTTTGACACTTGACTAATACGAAGGAAGGAACATATGGAACATACCACCGCAGCCGGGACGTCTTTCCCGGAACAACAAGAGCAAAACATATTACCTGAAGCCCAGTGCCCGGTTCCGCACGGCGCTCGCAGACACACCGTGGCGGGCGCACCGACGAATGCGAACTGGTGGCCCAATCAACTGAACCTGAAAATCCTGCAGCAGCACTCCCCGCTGTCCAATCCGATGGACAAGGAGTTCAATTATGCCAAGGAATTCAAGACCCTGGACCTCGACGCCGTGATCAAAGACCTGCACGCCTTGATGACGGATTCGCAACCCTGGTGGCCGGCCGACTATGGCCATTATGGGCCGTTCTTCATTCGTATGGCATGGCACAGCGCCGGTACGTATCGCATCGGCGACGGGCGTGGCGGTGCTGGTGCCGGCACACAGCGTTTTGCGCCCCTCAATAGCTGGCCCGACAATGCGAGCCTGGATAAGGCGCGCCGCTTGCTCTGGCCGATCAAGCAGAAATATGGCCGGAAAATTTCCTGGGCCGATCTGATGATTCTCGCCGGTAATGTCGCCTTGGAGTCGATGGGCTTCAAGACTTTCGGTTTTGCCGGCGGGCGCGAGGATGTTTGGGAGCCCGCGGAGGATATTTTCTGGGGGCCTGAGGGCAAGTGGCTGGGCGATGAGCGCTACAGGGGCGATCGCGAGCTTGACAATCCTCTCGCCGCTGTTCAAATGGGTTTGATTTACGTGAATCCGGAAGGGCCCAATGGAAAGCCCGATCCGCTGGCTGCGGCACGCGATATCCGGGAGACGTTCGCCCGCATGGCGATGAATGACGAGGAGACCGTTGCGCTCATTGCCGGCGGGCACACGTTCGGAAAAACCCACGGCGCTGCCGACGCGGGCAAGTATGTCGGCTCCGAGCCCGAGGGCGCCCCCATCGAGGAGCAAGGCCTCGGCTGGAAAAACAGCTATGGCACTGGCAGCGGCGACGACGCCATCACGAGTGGCATAGAGATCACCTGGACCACCACCCCGGTGAAGTGGAGCAACAATTTCCTCCAAAACCTGTTCGGCTATGAATGGGAACTCACCAAGAGCCCCGCCGGCGCGAACCAGTGGACTCCCAAGAACGGCGCTGGAGCCGGCACCGTTCCTGGTGCTCACGATCCGTCGAAACGGCGCGCCCCTGGAATGCTCACGACGGACCTCGCCCTGAAGATGGATCCTGTCTATGCGCCGATCGCGAAGCGTTACCTGGATCATCCGGAAGTGCTCGCAGACGCGTTCGCCCGGGCCTGGTACAAGCTGACGCATCGCGACATGGGACCTATCGCGCGTTACCTCGGCCCGCTGGTTCCAAAGGAAACCCTGATCTGGCAGGATCCTGTACCGGCCGTGGATCATGAACTGATCAGCGAGCCGGACGTTGCCACTCTGAAGGCCAAGATTCTCGCGTCCGGACTGTCCATCTCGGAACTGGTTTCGACGGCCTGGGCGTCGGCGGCTACTTTCCGCGGCGGCGACAAGCGCGGTGGCGCGAACGGCGCGCGCATTCGCCTGGAGCCGCAGAAAAATTGGGAAGTGAACCAGCCGGCTCAACTGGCAAAGGTGCTGCAGAAGCTCGAAGCGATCCAAAAGGAGTTCAACACTTCGCAGGCGCAGTCTAACGGGAAAGCCAAGAAGGTCTCGCTAGCCGACCTGATCGTTCTGGGCGGCTGCGCGGCAGTGGAGGCGGCGGCGAAGAAAGCCGGGCACGACGTGAAGGTGCCGTTCACGCCGGGGCGCACGGATGCCTCGCAAGAGCAGACCGACGCGCACTCCTTTGCGCCGCTCGAACCGGTGGCTGACGGGTTCCGCAATTATCTTCGCGGCGAACACCCCATGGCGGCCGAGGAGTTGCTGGTGGATCGGGCGCAGTTGCTGACGCTGACGGCTCCCGAGATGACGGTTCTCATCGGCGGCCTGCGCGCGCTGAATGCGAACGCCGGGCAGTCCAAGCACGGTGTATTTACGAACCGGCCCGAGACGCTGACGAACGATTTCTTCGTCAACCTGCTGGATATGAGTACGACCTGGCAGGGCTCTCCAGCAGGAGGCACGTTTGAGGGGCGCGACCGCGCGACCGGCAAACTGAAGTGGACCGGCACTCGTGTCGATCTCCTCTTTGGTTCGAACTCCCAACTCCGGGCACTGGCGGAAGTCTATGCATGTAACGACTCGAAGGAGGCGTTTGTGAAGGACTTCGTGGCTGCCTGGAACAAGGTGATGAACCTGGATCGGTACGACGTCGCGGCGTGAGCCTTCCTCGCTTTTCTTCGCTTATAGGGGCGCATCGGCGCCCCTGATCTGCTTGGTCGCGATGCTCAACTTAGCGACCACCGTTCGCCCTAACCGGGGGCATTCACATCGGAGTGACGCCTTTAGCGCCGGGTGCTGAGGTCGTCGGAGCGTCCGGCCTTCAGGCGGGACCACTGGGCGGTGGGACGTCCATCGATTCGGAAATTCTGCTCGCCTTTGAATCGTTGTGGCCAGCCCGCAGGCGAGTCCTCCCACGTCTCCTCGCGCCCGTAGACGGTCAAGTCGAGCAACCGGTAGCTGTTATCCATCGCCTCGACGCCGCGACTTGTCGTCCAGTAAGTCTCGAAGACTTTGGATCCTTGCCGCAGGTAGCAAACGATGTGCATCCTGCCCACGCGGCGTCCAACCAGCAGGGTATCGAGCGAGTCCTGGGCCGAGTACCAAGGCATCTCCCAGCCCATGAAATCGCGGTAGCGGGCGCTCTCTTCGTACGGGCCTTGGCAAAACACGGCGAAGGTGACGTCGCGAGAATGAATATAGGACAGCTCGCGGACCTGCGATGTAACCCAGGTGCACCCCTCGCATTGCTCCGGCGCAGGGTGGCCGGTGTGCCACATGAAATAGTAGGCGATGAGCATGCCGACGTCCCTCGAACATATCGAGAAGGCTCACCGCGCCACGTTCGCCAATGAGCGGTGTGGCGGCGTCCACCTCCACCATGGGGAGCCGTCGGCGTGCGGCTGCAATGGCGTCGCCTTCTCTTGTATGAGCCTTCTCTCGAACCCGCAATGCGTCCAACTCGGCGTGGAAGGTGCTCCGATCGACGATTTTGGGGCTCCAGTTCATCTCTCGGATGTCTGTCATGGTTCTCTCCTTGCCTCGGTCATGCTTTCCTCTGCGTCGCGCTTTCGGGCGGCTTCTTGAGGGTCGGTTATTATGTCGACCCACTTCTGGTCAGGCGAGGCCTCGGCGTCGTAGTTGTCGTGCCAGTTCCACCACTTGTACGGCGGGGTCTGGGGGTAACCCTCCGGCGAGTCCTCCCAAGTCTCCTGACGGCCGAGCGGCGTGATGTCGAGGTAGCTCCAGGTGGTCCCCATCGCCTCGTCGCCGCGGCTGTTGACGAAGTATGTGCGGAACACCTTGCTCGCCGTCGCGGAAGAACACGTTGTGGCCGTGCCATTCATCGACGCCGAAGTCCGTGTCGAAGCTGTCGGTGATGGTGTACCACGGCATCTCCCAGCCCATTCGTGCCTTCAGGCGCTCGATGTCCGCCTGTGGCGCACGTGAGGCGTAGGCGAGGGTGGTGTCGCGCGCGTTCAGATGGGCCAGGTGGGCCACCTGATCGGCGCCCAGGGAGCAGCCGCGGCAGGCGTGCTCGGGCCAGCCGAACACCCCGGGCTCGAAGAAGGCGCGATAGACGATCAACTGACGGCGGCCCTCGAACAAATCGAGCAGGCTTACCTTGCCCTTGGGTCCGTCGAACTCGTACTTCTTGTCCACGGCCACCCAAGGCATCCGCCGGCGTTCGGCGGCCAGCGCGTCACGCGAGCGGGTCAAGGCCTTCTCCTTCACGAGCAGCTGCTGGCGCGCAGCCTCCCACTCCTGCTGCGACACAATCGGGGGTGTCTTCATTGTTGCCATCTTATTTCTCCTTTTTTCTGAAACAGACCGGCGATTCGCTCTGAAAAATTTTCTGAACTTGCCGATGCACACCGCCAGAATTCCTCCCGTGGATCCGGCTCCGGCGACCATAACTGCTGTATTTGCGATGCATACTGGACACATAGGTCCCTCCTTTTCCGATCGATTCAGCTTGCCACCCCCTGCGTGATGGACGCAATTGGGAACAGAGATGTACCTAAGGCACGTCGGCGCTGACATCCTTGTGGTATCGTTTGGCCCAACGGCACATACCCCGGAGCGGCGCGATGATAGTTCTTCCCAGCTTGGTCAACGAATACTCGAAGGCCCTGGCCCTCGATCTGGTCGCGCGCCGGGTGATCAATCCTGTTGATTCGAGATTGCGCAGTGTTCTGGTAAGCATGCGCTGGGAAATGTTTCCGACGTTGCGGTGCAATTCGGCGTGCCGGTAGGGCCTTTCTTTCAGCGAGAAGAGGATCTTCGGCGTCCATCTGCCGATAAAGATCGGGCCCGGCTTTTCGATGTGCATCTCTGCCGTTCTCGATATAACCTGGTGCTTTGTGCTCACGAGATAAACTTAGCCTGGAATGTTGAAATGCTGGGAGTGACAAGTGTGGCGGGATTCCAGCTCGGATGGACTCGCTGATCACGGCCGCGGCGCGCGCGCTGGCCGCCGGCGATCCTCTTGGGGCGTTGAAGCGAGTGGCCCTGCGCGACGACGCGCCCGCACTGGCGCTGCGCGGCATTGCGATGGCGCAGCTGGGCGATCTGGTCCGGGCCAAGGCTCTCTTGCGAAGGGCCGCTCGCGCCTTCAGTCCAAGAGAGGCTGTAGCTCGCGCCAGGTGCCTGGTCGCCGAAGCCGAGATCGCGCTCGCCTCGCGCGATCTGAACTGGCCGGTGAAGTCGCTCGAAGCGGCTCGCGCGACACTCGAAGCGCATGGCGACCGGCTCAACGCCGCGCACGCGCGGTACCTCCAGGTGCGGCGCCTCCTGCTGATCGGCCGCCTCGAGGAGGCCGAGCACACGCTCGCGCAGCTCGACCCCACGAACCTCCCGCCCGCGTTGAAGGCCGTCCACGAGTTGGTAGCTGCCGGGATCGCGCTGCGGCGCCTCCAAACCAAGGCAGCACGCGACGCGCTCGCCCGCGCCAGGCTCGCTGCGAGCCAGGCCGATATCCCCGCGCTCATGGCGGAGGTGGAAAGTGCGTCCCTGGTGCTGAACACGCCTGCCGCGCGCCTGATCGCCAGCGGCGCGGAGCGGACCCTGCTACTGGAGGATGTCGAAGCGCTGCAGGCTTCCAAAGGCTGGTTGTCGGGAGGGCTGATGATAATAGATGCGTGCCGTTACGTCGTGCGTGCCGCGGGCAAGGCGGTGTCGCTCGCAAGCCGTCCGGTGTTGTTCGAACTCGCACGCGCGCTGGGCGAAGCGTGGCCCGGAGACGTTCCGCGGGATGTCCTGCTTGCGCGCGCATTCGGAGCGAAACTCGCGGACGAATCGCACCGCGCGCGGTTGCGTGTCGAAATCGGGCGGCTGCGCAGAATGCTTCGGACATTCGCCACGATAAGTGCGACCAAGAGCGGGTTTCTACTGGCGCCGTGCCGGTGCACGCGAGGTGGTCGTACTCGCACGGCCCGTCGAAGATGAGCATGGGGCGGTGCTGGCCTTTCTCAGCCGACGGTGAATCCTGGTCGAGCTCGGCCCTGGCGCTGGCACTGGGTACCAGCCAGCGCAGCGTGCAGCGGGCGCTCGACTCGCTCGCGGCCGCAGGCAGGGTGCAGGCGTTCGGCCGCGCCCGGGCTCGCCGTTGGATGACTCCGCCCGTGCCGGGATTCACGACGACATTGTTACTCCCCGCTCCGCTGCCCGAGTGACTAGGATGGAAGCATGAAACGAGCCATTATGAAACGATCCGGGGCCAAAATCGTTCGCGAATACGGGCCCTTTCCGGGCGCCGGGAGAGTGCATGGCGTCACTTATGACGGCCGGCAAGTCTGGTTTGCCTCCGGAGACAAGCTGAACGCTTTCGATCCGTCGAGCGGCAAGACGCTCCGCTCCATCGATGTCCCCGCGCACGCTGGAACGGCTTTCGACGGCCGGCACCTGTTTCAGATCGCCGAGGATCGTATCCAGAAAATCGATCCGGAAACCGGCCGGGTGCTGGCTACCATCCCGTCGCCCGGCGGCGGCCGCGACTCCGGGCTCGCCTGGGCCGAAGGCACGCTGTGGGTGGGCCAGTATCGGGACCGCAAGATCCATCAGATCGATCCCGAGACCGGGGCGATTCTTCGCACCATCGAGAGCAGCCGCTTCGTCACCGGGGTCACTTGGGTGGATGGAGAGCTTTGGCACGGCACTTGGGAAGGTGACGAAAGCGATCTGAGGCGAATAGATCCTCAGACGGGTGAGGTGCTGGAGCAGCTCGATATGCCGGCCGGTGTCGGCGTGTCGGGCTTGGAATGCGATGGCCGCGATCAATTCTTTTGCGGCGGAGGAACTAGCGGGAAGGTGAGGGTCGTCCGGCGGCCCAGGTGAGGCTGGATTGGTGCCGACAAGTCGCCGAGCGCCTCGGCAACTGCGCGGACATACACTCAGCACGCACATTTGTACGAGTCGGCCGTTTCCCGGCCACTTGACGTAGCGTGGAACGTACGGGAGACTGCCAAGTGGGAACGTAACCGACGTGAGCATCGAACGAACCTGCATACACGAGGCTGGCCACTTTTACGTGGCTTTCATGTACAGCCCAGCGCGAACAATCAGCATTTGCATTTCCCGCCAGAGGGTGCCGGACCTGCAAACTGGACGGGAATATGTCTCTCTAGGTCGCACTGTCACTTTCGAACCCGACGGTAGCCAACCCAACGTTCTTGTCGCCATCCGCGCCGCTGGGTTAGCCGCTGAGAGCCTGGTCTATCACGAATCATTTGAGGATCTCATGAATGATCCGAATGTCCAGTCTGAAATCAAGACCGACACTGATAACGCCAGGCGCGATTTGGAGAAAGCGCGATTGTGGCCTTCAACAGAAGAGGAATTCATCTGGCTCTGGAGAATGGGGTTTGATCTTTCGCTCACGATGCTGCGAGCATCCTTTGACACGTTGGTCGGTATCGCGGCCTATTGTCAAGCCAATCAGGGCCGAGACATCTCCAGATCAGAAATTGTTGCCGCTTGTCGTCTCTGGCCTCTGAGCTTACGCGTGTTCGGAGAGGGACATCGGCCTCTGCGCCAATGGGCCCGGCGACGAGGACGTATAGTCATCTACGCTGATTGAACAGCGGAGAACCACGGCAGGATCTGGCATGCTGTTTTAGACGGCCGATCACAAAAGCATGATCCGATGCTGCGACCAACGAGATTTTGAACTTATTTGGTCCATCATCAATGACGGCGCGCGCGCTTATCAAGGCGTCATTCCTCCGGATTGCTGGACAGAGCCATACATGAGCAGCGACGAACTGCGTGACGAAATCGAGGGCGGTGTGACGTTTTGGGGGTATGGGGAGAATGAGACGCTCACGGCGTGATGGGGATTCAACAGGTCCAGGACGTGACGCTGACTTGCCATGCCTATGTCCGCACCAGTTGCCGCAACCATGGCCATTGGTGGTCGCCTGCTGGCTCACCTGCGGAAGCTCTGGCCCGCGGCCCCGGGTTGCTCGGCTCCTGGGCCTACGCAGTATGGACAATTCACTTCTATGAAAGGCATGGGTTCCACATCGTTGCTCCGGAGGAGAAAGAACGGCTTCTCAAACGCTACTGGAAGATGCCGGATCGCCAGGAAACGTCTGTCGTCCAAGGTCAGCTTTGCATAACTGATCGAGCCTGCTTGCTTTCACGCTGTAGCCGATGCGCGAAGTCGCGCAACCTCGCCATCCAGCAGGCTGCGGAAAACAGCGAAACCCGCTTGCTCACGCGCGCGGCTCAGAATTGCGAGTGTGTGTTTGCAGGTATTTACGGATACGCAACCGTGAGGGCGTCGGTCCCCAAAAAGCAGGCGGTGACGTGGCTTCTCACATGCAGCATACCTGGGGAGATCCATTTATGGCGAACGAGTGGCGCACGGAACGTCCGGTCTACGTGGACCGCTTGCCGCCCTGTAACAGGGCGTGCCCGGCGGGGGAAAATATTCAGCTCTGGTTGAATAAAGCTCAGTCGGGTGATTATCGCGGGGCCTGGGACGCTCTGGTACTCGATAATCCGCTCCCCGCGGTTGTGGGGCGCGTCTGCTATCACCCCTGCGAATCAGCCTGTAATCGCGCGCAGTTCGATCAGCCCGTCGGCATTCATGCGGTAGAGCGATTCATAGGCGATGAAGCGATCCGGCAAGGTTGGGAATTCGATGCCGCCGCCGCGCCGACGGGCCAGCGCATTTTGATAGTAGGGGCGGGGCCTTCAGGCCTATCCGCAGCCTATCATCTGCGACGCTGCGGTCACGAAGTAGCGATTTGGGAAGCCGCTCCAAAAGCCGGCGGAATGCTGCGCTTCGGCATTCCCAAGTATCGCTTGCCGCGCGACATTCTGGACGCCGAGGTGGCACGCATTGAGGCCGCGGGAGTGGAAATCCGGCTGAGTGCGAAAGTAGACGATCTTTCCGCCCGCATGCGAGATGGCGGGTTCGATGCGGCGTTCCTGGCCGTGGGCGCTCATCTGGCCAAGCGAGTCTCGATTCCCGCAGCCGACGCGAGCAGAATTTTCGACGCGCTGAGCGTTTTGCGCGGCATGGAATCGGATGAAAAGCCTCTGCTTGGCCGCCGGGTTCTGATTTATGGCGGAGGCAATACGGCGCTGGATGTAGCGCGCGCCGCCACGCGTCTGGGGGCCGCCGACTCGCTCATCATTTATCGCCGCACCCGCGAGAAAATGCCGGCGCACGACTTCGAAGTGCGGGAAGCGCTCGACGAGGGCGTCCGGATCCAGTGGCTTTCCACCATAAAAGAAGCCGAGGAACACGCGTTCATCGTGGAAAAGATGAAGCTGGACGAAAGCGGCTTCCCGCAACCTACCGGGGAATTCGAACGCATTGAGGCGGATTCGCTGGTTTTAGCGCTCGGTCAGGAAGTGGATCTCGGTTTCCTCCAGAATGTGAACGGATTGGAAATCGTGGATGGCGTGCTGAAAGTGGATGCGCGGATGATGACCGGATGTCCCGGCGTATTCGCCGGAGGCGACATGGTTCCGTGTGAGCGCACCGTCACCGTTGCCATCGGCCACGGCAAGAAGGCGGCGCGAAATATCGACGCCTGGCTGAGAGGAACGGCGTATACGCCGGCGGCTAAGCACGAACCGGCCACGTTCGACCGTCTGCACACCTGGAACTCAAAGCATGCTCCCATGACCGCGCAGCCTCAACTGGACCTGGCGCGCCGCCAATCCACTTTCGACGAGGTGATCGGCGGCCTGGAGGAGTCCGGCGCCCTATCGGAAGCGGGGCGATGCATGTCCTGCGGGTCCTGCTCTGAGTGCGACAACTGTTTGACGATATGCGCGGAGAACGCGGTGCTGAAGTTGGGTGCAGGCCAGCGCTACCGTTTCGACTATGACTACTGCCAAGGCTGCGGATTGTGCGCGCAAGAGTGTCCCTGCGGCGCCATCGAAATGGTGCCGGAAACCGTCTAGAAGCGTATTCAGTCCGTACTGGCCAGGAATCGCGTCGCAAACCCTTTGTCCGCCGCCAGCGCCATCAGGAACATCCCGCCGTGCTCGCCAAACCACAGCGGACCCACCAGCATCGTTCCGCCCCAGCACCCGCATGCTACTTGCATGCCGCGCATCTCCGACGCGACGCCCAGGCTGAGAAAGGCCATCAGTATTGCGCCGGTGGAAAGCACCACCCAGCGCAGCGGAAACAACAGCAGGATCGCGATGGCGACCTCGGCCCACGGGATAACCACGGCCAGCGGACGCAGCAACACCGAACTTTCCGCGATGCCGACCTTGAAATCAACGATCGAAGTCGCCAACACATACCAGGGATTCGTCAGCTTCACCAAGCCGCTATACAGAAACGTGATGCTCAGGCCGATGCGTGACCAAAACATGATCCGATTGATCAAACGCTCATCGAGACGGCCGGTGATCTTAGCGGCCATAGTAAACAGAAGGCTGCCGGCCACCAGCGCCACGACACTCCGTGCAATCCATATTTCCAATACACTTCGCCACATACAGAACTAGTTCTCCGGGTGGGTGAAATGCAATTTTCCGTCCGTGGCGGAGGCCTTCAGAATCTTTGAGTTACAGAAAATGCCGAGGATGGCTGGGTCACAGCACTCAGCTAGGGGCGAGTCAATCACTGGATGGGCTTTCCATCCGCCGGCGATCCAGCGAAAACGCTCCGCCCGTCGCCTAACGTAACTTTCTTTGCGTTCGCCATCTTGGAACCGTCTTTGGCCAAATACCCTTCCACCGTTACCTGGTCGCCGATCTTGAGCGAATCGTGCCGCCAACCCAGACGCCTCAAAATGAGCGGCGCGCCCAGCTCAATATTCCAATTGGCGATGGCGCCCTGGTCGTCCTTCACGTCGACGTAGAAGTGGGTGTGGGGATTGGTCCATTCCACTTTGGTGACCGTTCCCGTGATCTGAACCGGCTTATCCACATCGAACTCAGCGGCGAATGAATGGTGGGCCAGCGCCGGCCCAGCCGATGCGAAAACCGCCAGCGGCAAAATCGAAAAAAGAACTACATGTTTCATGGGATTTTCCTCCGTGCGCTCTCGTATTTGTGCGCCTACCGGCTGCGCACGTGTTCGGGATATTGATTGTTTTCGCAGACGGACTCCGGCACGTCCTCCTCCGGAACAAGAACATCCACTACCTTGAACTTGACGGGGGTTCTGAATGTACCGGGATCGTCGTAGGTGGTTTCAACCTCAAGGTGCCCAAGATCCGGCCGCCTCAAGCGCTGGGTCACGTGCAGCATGTCGGTGTGGGGCGTCACGAAAAAGAGCCAGGATTTATCGTTGAATCCCACCGTGTCGATCACCAGCGTGTCGTTATCCCACCTGCCGGTGGAGTGCCCTCTCCAGGTGGCGTCCAGATCGCTTGGATGCCCCCGGCCATCCAGGAACACTTCGTGAGCAGCGGCCGCGCTATCCTCAACCAATTTGATCAAAAGATTGCGCGTCTGAACGTAACGGAACGGCAAAATGTCGATCAGCACCTCGCTCGCCGGCAGGCAACGCGAAGAGGGGATATCACGCTCTTGGTTCAGGAGCCGCTCTCGAACCAACGCCTCCGCCCCAGGCAACAAATCCCCTTGCGGGAAAATGATCAAGGGGATTGCATCCGACGGGCGCAGGGTCCACACGCCCGAAAGATCCGGCTTTCCGTCCGGCGTCATGGGCGTTGCTCCTTGTGGAGGAGGCGGTCTCTTGGCGGCCATCTCCAGGTATGCCGGCAATTCACCAAGCGAAGCGATTGGGCCTGAGAGCTGAATGTCTAATCGCTGTGTCTGGTCGGCCGATACCGCTAGATTCTTTCGGATGAACGGGCGAAACAACAGCGAGAGAACGGTGATTTCGTACGTTCCGGCAGGCAGTTGAGCAAACTTGTATTCGCCTTGGGGCGAACTGGTCGCTTTGTAGTAAGTGCCGGACTGGATGTTTTTCGCTTCCACGGGTATGCCTGGCGCAGCCGCATGCGCGGGATTGAACACGGACCCGCTAAGAGACCCGAGCCCGCCTTGTCCGTAAGCCATCGCGCCGCAACAAGCCAAGCCGATCGCAATCCATAATGTGCGCATGTGCTCCTCCAGCCGTATTGGCTTTCATTTGAGCAGGCGCAAATCAAGATTGAAATCCGCCATGGGTTGCGAAAGAATTTTCCGGGACGAACTTAGCGGCTCAGCTCCCGCATCAGCCACGATCGTGCAAATTGCCAGTCGCGCTCGATGGTGCGGATCGAGGTTTTCGTCACTTGTGCTATTTCTTCGTCGCTTAGGCCGCCGAAGTAGCGCAGCTCCACGACTTTGGCTTGGCGCGGGGCGAGCTTCGCGAACGCTACCAACGCTTCTTCCAAGGCCAGGATGGATTCCTCGGGCTCAGGCGACAGTATTGCCGATTCATCCACCTCCACTCGTTCCGCGCCACCGCCCCGTTTACGCGCGCCACGCGCTCGGGCAGCGTCCACCAGGATGCGCCGCATGATCTGCGCGGCGATCGCGAAGAATTGCGCCCGGTGCTGCCAGGCGACGTTCTTGACGTCCACCAAGCGGAGGTACAGTTCATTGACTACGGCCGTGGTTTGCAGAGTGTTGCCGGCACGCTCCTGGCGCATGTATCGGCGCGCCATGCGGCGCAACTCGTCGTAAATTACCGGCGTCAGGCGATCCAGTGCCGCGCGATCCCCGCCGGTCCAGGCCTTGAGCAACCCCGTAATTTCAGCCGAGTCGGGTGTCCCCATTGCTACTATTGTTTAAAAGATTATTGTAGTCGGCGATGACTTCAGAACGTCTGCAACAAATTGAGGACGTTTATCATTCCGCCCGGGATCGCAAACCGGGCGAGCGTCAGACTTTCCTTGTCGAGGCCTGCCGCGGTGATGAAGATCTCCGCCGCGAGGTGGAGTCGCTGCTCGTCGAGAACGACCGCGAGGGCGGCGGCATCCTGGAGCTGCCCCCGATGGAACTCGCCACGAGCTTGCTGTTCGATTCTCAGGAACGAGTCGCTGTGGGGACACAACTCGGACCCTACAAGATCGAAGGTCATATCGGTACCGGCGGAATGGGGGATGTCTGGAGGGCGCGCGACACGCGCTTGGACCGGGCGGTGGCCATAAAGATTTTGGACCAACGGTTCAGCCAACGCTTCGAGCGGGAAGCGCGGGCCATCTCGGCGCTGAACCATCCCAATATTTGCCAGATCTACGATACCGGACCTCATTACCTGGTGCTGGAGTACGTGGAAGGGGACCCGCTAAAAGGGCCGCTGTCGCCTCGGGAAACGGTCCGTTTGGCGATCCAGATCGCGAGCGCCGTGGAAGAGGCTCATGGCCGGGGCATTTTGCATCGCGACTTGAAGCCGGCGAATATTCTGGTGACCACAAAAGGAATGACGAAGCTTCTCGATTTTGGCTTGGCCAAGACCATCGCCGGGCGCGAAGGCGACATTACTAAGACGGTGGAAGGAGCCGTGTTGGGAACGCCCGCCTACATGTCGCCCGAGCAGGCTCAAGGCAAGCCGGTAGACGAGCGATCCGACATCTTCAGTTTCGGCGCCGTGCTTTACGAAATGGCATCGGGCGAGCGGGCTATCACCCGCGATACCGGCGTCGAAACTCTGAGCGCGCCTCTCCAGTCTGCTCCCGAGATCGGGCGCGTGGCGATGCGCTGCCTGCGCAAAAAACCTTCGGAGCGATTTCAGAGCATGGCGGAAGTCAGAGCCGCGCTGGAGGCCATCTCCCTCGATCGGAATGGACCGCAGCCCTCCATTGCGGTCTTGCCCTTCACCAATATGAGCCGCAATGCCGGCGACGATTATTTCTCCGATGGCCTGGCCGAGGAAATCATTAACCTGCTGGCGCACATCCCCGGCCTAAGCGTAACAGCGCGCACTTCCTCCTTTGCGTTCCGCGGTAAGGAGCAGGACATCACTAAAATTGCCGAGGCGCTACGCGTGGGCACGGTTCTGGAAGGGAGCGTGCGCCGCGCCGGTACCCGCATTCGCGTCGGCGTCCAGCTTATCAATGCCTCCGACGGATATCATCTTTGGTCCGAACGCTACGATCGCGAGCTGACGGACGTTTTCGCGATGCAGGACGAAATTGCTGCTGCCATTGCCGCAGCTTTACAAGTCAAGTTGATTGTCAAACCGGCGGCGGCGCGCCCGCACGAGCCGACTCTGGCCGCCTACGAGGCATTCCTCAAGGGCGTACATCAGATCCACAAAGTTTCGCCAGAAGGCTATGCGCGCTCAGAGGAGTACTTCAAGCAGGCGATCGCCCTTGACCCACACTGGGCCGTCCCTCATTCCATCCTTGGCATTCAATATCTCAATGTGGGGTTCTTCGGCTTGCGCCCGCTCGGTGAAATGGTGCCGCTGGCGCGTGCCGCAGCCCGCAAGGCGCTGGAACTTTTCCCGGACGAGCCGGATGCGCATAGGGTGCTGGGCCAAATCGCGGCTGTGCACGACTACGACTGGAAAGAGGCTGAAGTACAGTTCAGCCAGGCCAGAGCATCCGAGCCTCTCGCATCGGGAGTTCGCATCGCATATGCCCTTTATTACTTGGTGCCCTTGGGACGGTTCGAAGAAGCCATTCAGGAGCAGACCAAAGCCATCGCACAAGACCCGCTGAACGCGGTCTGGCGGTCGCTTCGGGCAGGTTCGTTTTTTTTCGCGGGAATGTACGAGCGCGCGATTGCCGAGGCGCGGGCGGCGCTTGAGCTCGGCGACAGAAGTCATCTCTCCCCCGTGATGATCGCCGAAAGCCACCTCTTCCAAGGGAGGTTGGCTGAGGCGCGAGAGTGGGCCGAAGAGGGCTTCCGCATGGCGCCGTGGGACGCGGTGACCACGGGATTCCTGGCCCATGTTCTGATGCAAGCCGGCGTAACCGATCGGGCGCAGGAGTTGCTCGCAAGGCTGCCCGGAATGATACCGTCGGGCATGGTCAAGTATTGCCTGGTCTCCTCCGATATTGATGCCGCACTCGATTGGTACGAACGGGGCATTGAACAGCGCCAGGCATTCGTGGTGGTGTGGGCCTCTGCCGAACTGCTCAAACCTCTGCGCTTGAGCCCGCGCTGGCCCCGGTTGGCGAAGATGATGAACCTGCCGGAACGAACCTTATAAGCGTCCCGGCGTATACCCGAACGTGCTCTTGAAGGCAGCGATGAACGCGCTTATGCTTGAGTATCCGCTGTCCAATGCGGCGTCCGTTACAGATTTGCCCTCGGCCAGCAATCGAATCGAGTCGAGCAGGCGGGCCTTCTGGCGCCACATGCCGAAGCTCATGCCGGTTTCCTCGCGGAAGCGCCGCTCCAGAGTCCGGCGAGCGAGGCCGTACTCTTGCGCCAACATATCCACCGTTTCCGGGTTCAATGGCTGCGCCAGAACATGCTGGGCCACCGCCAGCGCGCGCTCGTCGGCTGGCATGGGCAGCGCGAGCGGAGAGGCCTCGGCCGCCAGGCTCGCCACCTTCACTTCTTCTTCCAGCAATCCGATCATCCACGCGTCGGGCGCGACCCTCGAGTCCAGACCCACGCGTTCAACGGTACGCAAAATCAGCTCACGGAGCAGCGGCGAGACCTCTACCACGCGGCACTCCTTGTCTTCGAAGCTTGTGAGCGGCGGCGAAAAGTACAGCGTTCGCATCTCCACCAGGCCCCACATCCGGATCGCATGGACGCTGCGGGCAGGGATGAAAACTGCCCGGCCCGTGGGAATCATCCACGAAGCTTGTGACGCCGAAACGGTCATCGCTCCGCAGCTGGCGAACAGGAGTTGGTGCCAGGGATGCTGATGACGTTCGATCTTATAGCCGCTGGCGTAATTTGTGGCTAGCGATCGGACCGCGAGGAAGGGTTCCTGTTCCGCTGTGAGTCTGACGGCTGGAGCAGAGATCTGGCGGATGACCGACATTTATTGTCAATGTATCGCAAGCCGAGGCGCGGGCACATTCCGTATACTGCCGCTATGCCGAATAACATTGGACGCTTCGCCATCAATGCCGACGACGTGCCCCGCGCGCGGAATTTCTACCAGAAAGTCTTCGGATGGACGTTCGAGCCCTGGGGACCTCCGAACTTCTACCTGATCGAAACGGGTGCAGAGCAGGTTCGCGCAGTGGGCGGTCTGCTGCAGGAACGCCGCGAACTGGTGCCCAACGGCAGGATGATCGGGTTTGAATGCACCATCGGAGTCGAGAACTTAGACGAAACGATCCGCGCGATTGAAAGCAACGGCGGCAAGATGGTCACCGAGAAGTTTCTGATTCCCAACGTGGTCACCGTCGCCTATTTTCAAGACACCGAGGGCAACGTGGCTGCCGTCAGCGAGCCGGCGAAATCCGAAGCGTGAAAAATGACCGGCGTCATCGTGCAGGTCAGCATCTCGCCGGGAGGCGTGCCGAACCGCGCCGTGGAAGAGGGCAACGTCACCAGGAAAGGCATTGCCGGAGACGGCTGGCGGCATCCTCAATTTCACGGCACCCTGAAGCGTTCGATCCTTCTGATCACCGCGGAGGGTGTCGATGAGCTTGCCGCACAAGGCTTCCCGGTCTACTACGGGGCGCTGGGCGAGAACATTACGACGCGCGGCCTGGACCGGTGTTCGCTCCGGATCGGCCAGCGATTCCAGGCCGGCGAGGCGGTGATCGAACTGACCGAGGTGCGCTTTCCCTGCGATACATTGAGCGTCTACGGCGCTGGAATCCAGGCCGCGATTTACGATGCCCGCGCGCAAGCCTGGGACCCGGCATCACCGGTCTGGGGAATGAGTGGATTTTACGCTTCTGTTGTCGAGCCTGGCATCGTGCAGCCGGGCGACGCGATTGCTCTGATCACATGAAAAAGCCCAGCCCGCAAGCGCGGCCCGGTTGGCGCTTGCGTTGCGCGAACTGGTGTTCTCAAGTTGGGCGGGCGCCCGGGAGGCGCTTCTTGTAATGTCGCGTCCTGCTCCCGTCACGTGAACTTGGTCTTCTATCGAGGCGCGGAATTGCCGGGGAGCTACATCCGCGCCGCCTATCGAGAGCATCTTGATGGATAGCGCTCTTGAACGAGCTTGCGGTATGCTCGTCGCTTGGGCGAAACATGACGCAAGTGATCCAGAGCGCCTTGACGATGCTTCGCGCCGGGGAATGGATCCCGGTGACCGCGGCCCGCGTCCTGATCGGCGTCTTTTTCTGTATTTCCGGCGGGACCAAGCTGTTCGTGCCAACCCAGTTCGGCGTGCTTGAGCAGACCTTGGTTCAATCACACATACCGTTCCCGCACGCCAATGCGGTCTTCGTTTCCATCGTTGAATTCGCGTGCGGGGCGGGCCTGGCGCTAGGGCTGCTCACGCCGTTATGCGCCGCAGTGCTAGCCGTAGACATGATCGTCGCGATCGCCAGCAATCGGATCCACAGCATCCAGGCGACCGGTGTGCTGGCCTGGCTCGACGACTTCCTGTACCTGCCCGAGGTGCTGTACGTGTTGATTCTCGTGTGGCTGATTTTCTCTGGGCCGGGTCGATACAGCGTCGATGGCCTACTCTTCGGTGGCAGGAGCTAGCAAAAAGGACCGGATCGCTCCGGCCCTTTTCTGCTTGTTACCTAACGCGAACTGGTCACTTGAGGTGTCACATGGATCAGCGCGCCGGGATTGGCGTCTTCGATCATCCACAGCGAGCCGTCAGGCCCCTCTTCCACGTCGCGGATACGCTTGCCCACACTCCAGCGCTCTGCCGATTTGGCGCCGCCATGGCCGTCAAAGATGATGCGGTTCAGCGACATGGTCCCCAGGCCCGAGACGAACCCGTTGCCGTTCCATTGCGGGAAGGTTTGCGTGCCGTGGTAGAACATCAGGTTGCCCGGCGCGATGACTGGGACCCAATAGAGCACCGGCATCGCCAGGTCAGGCCGTGAGTCGGGCTTGGGGATCGGCACACCGTCATAGTTATTGCCGAAGGAAACCAGCGGCCAGCCGTAATTCTTGCCCTTCTCGATGTGGTTCAGTTCGTCGCCGCCGCGCGGGCCGTGCTCCACCTCCCACAGTTCGCCGGTGGGTGAAAACGCCAGTCCGTAGGGCGTGCGGAATCCGCTGGCCCATGTTTCGGCCGGGGTAAGGTTGGGGCTGGTAAATGTGTAAGTGCTCACCACCGGCGCCGTCTTGGCGGCTTCCGTGTTGCGGGGAGGATCGATCAGCGGAATGGTGGAAGCGCCGGTTTTTCCGTAGTTGGGATTATCGGGCGAGGGTTTGCCGTCCAGCGTCAAGTGCAGGATCTTGCCTTCGGGCTGGTTCGGATCTTGCGCTGGCGTGAAGCGCTGGCGGTCGCCAACCGTGAGGAACAGAGACTGGCCGTCGGGAGCAAAGGCGATCTGCGCGCCTTCCTGGCCGCCCTTGCCCTTGGGCAACTGGCGCCACAGCACTTCCAGATTTTCCAGCCTAGCCACGGGGCCGGTAGTGCCCGGGCCACCACGGCCGGCGGTGTTCAGCTTGGCGCGAGCCAGCACCAGGCCGCCGCCATAGTCGCCCGGTTCGGAATAGGTGAGATAGATGCGCTGGTCGGTCGCATAAGTCGGCGACAGGAAGACGCCAAACATGCCGCTCTGCCCTTGCCAATACACGGCGGGCGTATTGTTTACCATGGTCTTCTGGCCGTCTTGGGTAACCAGCCAAATGGGCCCGATCTTTTCGGTGACCAGCATACGGCCATCGGGCAGGAAGGCAATCCGCCAGGGCAGTTCAAAGGTGGCCACCGTGGTCATGGTGAAGGGTAGGCTGGCCTCAGGCTTTTGTTCTCCTATATTCACCTGGGCCCAGGCCGTCATCGACGCCAAGGTGCAAAGCATCGCGGTGCTCGCCAATTTCATAATCATTTCTCCTCGCTTCTCAAGCCCCGGCATGCGATCCGGGGCACCGATGTTAATCGTACACTACCGTGTAAAGCATACGCTACAAACCTGCACTCGTTCCTCTTAAGGACGCTGGATCAGCTCAATGCGGTTACCGGCCGGATCGATCGCGATGCCGATTACGATGCCGGTGTTGCGGAACGGCCGTGGGTCGCCCGTCATGGTGCCACCGGCGGCCTTGACGGCGCTGACGGTGGCGGCCATGTCCTTAACGTGAAAAATCACGTGCGGAATCGGATCCTTCAGGTCGTCGGAATCGCGATGAAACAGCACCATCAGCGGATCCTTGTTGGCCTTGGCGGCTTCCACCGTGGTGCCGAAGTTCACAAAGACTTCGGTGCCTCCCGGATTCTCGATCCGATTCACCTCCTGCATGCCGAACGCCGCCTGATAGAATTTCGCCAGCGTGATGGTATCTTTCGCGGCAACGCGCACGGAATCGAGGGATACCTGGGCAGACGCGGCGCTCGCTGCGAGCAGCGCGGCAAATAGGGTTATCGCAGTTTTCTGAAGTCTGTTCATCGAGTCTCCATTGGCAAACTTCAATCATAATGTAAACCTACGGCTTTCCGGGTCCGGCCCGGCGATCAGCGGCGTAGATCTGCGAAGGCATGGTTCGGCCGCTCGAAGAAGGCCTCGCGAAACGACGCCGATCCCAGACGTGACTTTTCGATGACTGCCGCTCCCTCGCTTTTGGGGCAGCCTGGACACGCAGTCCTTCAGATGTCGCAGAGTATCATCCATAATAGCGACAGGAGAAATTCGTGACGATTACGCTGCCGCTTCAACCTCAAGATGAAGCAAAGCTCGAAGCAATCGCTCGCGCTAAGGGCCTGCCCGCGGACGCGTTGGTGCGCGAAGCACTGGAAGGAATCCTCGCGGGCGCACCTTATAACTTTCCGTCCCAGCTCGCTACTGGCGCTTTGCTCGTCGCTGCAATGCAGGCTTCTCCATGTAAGGAGACGGATCTCGGATCCATTCGCATGTGATCGGTCATTCCCGTACGCGCAGCAATGCACGCTCTATAGTTTCCTGATAGCGCTCGAATTTCATGTTTGAGGCGATATATTCGGCGAGCTTCCCAGGACTGCCACGTGGAATCGGTTTCTTAAACGACAGCCCTAAGAACGTAGTGAGCGCCAAACGATACAGGCAGGGCGCGAGCCAAAACAAACTGACTTTCGAGCCGACAGGGTTCAATGGGCTCGGTCCGATCGGCTCACCATGCAGGAAATTACACCGAGCCCGATAGAGTTTACCGTAGAGCCAGCAAGGAAGCGCGCGTCGCGGCCAGGGCCTCTTGTGATTCATATATGCGGAGAACCGTCGTAGCCTAACCTTGCGATCGATGTGCGAAACGGCACCGAGGCAAGCATAGACGCTCCCGAGGCCAGCCTTGCCTTTCCGCGGATGCGTCAGTATCTCAAAGGCGGAGACCCACAGCGCCGCGATCCGGCCAAGGTCGTAGAGAGTTGCGTCCACGCCAGCGGGAAGTTGAGCGGCTTGGTTTGCCATATTGAGGGAACGGAAGAGAGCCCGATCCTGCCAGCGCTGGCGTTTTCCAAGGTAATGACGTTTCCAGCGCGCGAGCAACACTTGAAACAACGGCTCATCTAAGTCAGTAAGCACCATCGTAGAAAGCTCTGGCGACGACTGACCATGGAACTCGTCCACGATATGCATCGCGGTAATGGCCGGAGTTACGGCAACGATATGGATATTATCTTTCGCCAGCATCCATGGATACAGCCAGAATGAATTTGAATATGAGATGTGGCGAGGGTTTCCATAGACGACGCTTAATGAACGTGCATACGGAACAACGGATAGCGCAACCAGATCGCGAAAACTGGCGAGAGGCTCAACGAAGGTCAGCTTCGATGCCACGTCATTTCGGACGATCTGAACCACCGGATTACGGGGAACTCCGAAAGCATCTGTGAACCTCGAAATCAGTTCCCTGAAATTGGAATGGGCGGCACAAAATGCCTGCACACGTGGGTCGTCACACGGTACAAACGCGACGACGCCTCCCTCAACCGCCTTCTTCGCGGTGAGATTGGGCAGTATGGCTGCGGGGCTCCAGTCCATCAGCTTTCTGTGTGCCCCCCCTTCACCAACTCCAAAAAAGCCTTCGCCGCATGGCTCAAACTTCGCTTCGCCGGACACACCAGCCGGATCTTGCGATCCACCGCCAGTTCCTTCACCTTGATCTCGCGCAGCGCGTCCTGCGCCACGTCCTGCTCCACGCACATATGCGGGAGGAACGCCACGCCCTCGTTGCGCTGCACCATCAATCGAATCGTTTCCACCGTGGGCATCTCGACATCCATATTGAGCTGGACTTTGTGGCGCTGGAACTCCTTGAGCACCACGTCCCGATACGGCGACAAAACATAGTGAGCGATAAATGTCTCCATGCCCAATTCATTAATCGACACCTGGCCGCGCGTGGCAAATCGATGTTGGGGCGAAACCACGAAGGCCAGGTGATCGGTATAAATCACCATGGAATTGAGGCGTTCGTCTTCCGGGTCGTAACTGATGACGCCCAGTTCCAGATCGCCGTCGATCAACTGCGAGGGGATCTTGCTTGAGAGCGATCGCCGCACTTGCACCTTCACCTTGGGATAAAGGCGCCGGTATCGCTCGATGTGTCCCAGCAAGTAAAGCGAAGTGGATTCGTTCGCGCCCACAATCAACCGCCCGGCGGAATTGTCGCGCAGCTCCGAGAGGGCGTTTTCCAGGTCGGCCGACAGATTCTCGAATCGCCGCGCGTAGTCATAGACAATGCGGCCGGCATCGGTGAGCAGCAGCTCCTTGCCTGACCTGTCGATCAGCTTCTCCTGCAAATCCGACTCCAGCTTCTGGACGGCGAGCGAGATGGCGGGCTGGGTACGCAGCATCTTCTCAGCCGCGCGCGAAAAGCTTTTCTCCGACGCTACGGTCAGGAAGACCTTCAGTGGATAGAGTTCCATAAGCGATCTTTATGCTATGATTGTAACTTATTTTGATCGCTTGAATTATAAATTTGCCAAATCAGCCGCGCGCCCGCATAATGAGTAGCGTGAACAGGAAAGCAGGAGGACCCATGGCCAATCGAGTCTATATCTTCGACACCACCCTCCGGGATGGTGAGCAATCGCCGGGCTGCAGCATGACCGTACCCGAGAAGCTGCAACTGGCGCGAAAACTGGTGGAATTGGGCGTTGACATCCTCGAAGCCGGGTTCCCGATCGCCTCCGAAGGGGACTTTGAAGCCGTCGACGCGGTGAGCCGTGAGTTCTCCTGGGTTCAAGTTGCCGCGCTCGCGCGAGCCAATCGCTTGGACGTGGAGCGGGCCGCGGCATCGCTGGAACATGCCCGCCGGCCGAGGATCCATACCTTCCTCGCGACGAGCGAAATCCACCTCAAGTACAAGCTGAAGAAATCCCAGCAACAAATACTGGATGAAGCAGTTGCGGCCGTAGAACTAGCGCGAAATTACACCGACGATGTGGAGTTTTCCGCCGAAGATGCCACGCGAACGGACTGGGACTATCTGGAGCAGGTTTCGCGCGCCGTGGTGGCGGCTGGGGCGCGGACGGTCAATCTTCCGGACACGGTCGGGTATTCGGTCCCCGAGGAATATGGCGCGCTGATCGGGCGCATGGTGCGGGCGCTGGGCGACAGCGCGATTGTCAGCGTGCATTGCCATGACGATCTGGGACTCGCGGTGGCCAATTCCATTGCGGCGGTGCAAGCCGGAGCGCGGCAGATCGAATGTACGATTAATGGAATCGGCGAAAGGGCGGGGAATGCATCCCTCGAAGAGATCGTAATGGCGTTCAAGACGCGCAACGACAAGCTGCCCTTTGAGACCAAGATCGTCACCGAGCACATTTATTCCACCAGCCAGCTCCTCACGCGAACCATTACGTTTGGCCCGCAACCTAATAAAGCCATTGTTGGTGAGAACGCTTTCGCGCACGAAGCGGGTATCCATCAGGATGGAATGCTGAAGGACCGCACGACATACGAGATTTTCGATCCGAAGATGGTCGGCGTGCCGGAGAGCAAGCTGGTGTTGGGCAAGCACAGCGGCCGGCATGCGCTCAACAAGCGCGCCGAAGATCTTGGCTTCGTTCTTGCAAAAAACGAACTCGACGCGCTCTACCACCGCTTCACCGCGCTGGCGGATCGCAAGAAGGGCGTGCGGAATGATGAGATTGTGGCGCTGCTGCACGAATTGGTGGGCGAAAAAGCCGCCGCCGCTCAGGACTGAACCGCGACCGTGAGGGAGCCGCCAGCCACTTTAAGACATGCAACTTAACATATTGATACTCCCCGGTGACGGAATCGGCACCGAGGTCACTTGTGAAGCAGTTAAAGTACTGCATAAGGTCGCCAAGAAGTTTCATCATGAGCCCGTTCTGAGTGAGGGCCTGCTGGGCGGCATCGCGATTCATAAGACCGGCGGTCCGCTGCCGCAGGAAACTATCGATCTAGCGCTTAAGGCCGACGCGACCCTGATGGGCGCGGTGGGTTTGCCCGAGTTCGATAACGTGGCTCCAGATAAACGCCCCGAAAGGGGTCTGCTGGGGATTCGCAAGGTGCTGGGTGTTTATGCGAACCTGCGGCCGGTGCGTTCGTATAAAGCGCTGCTGGATTCGTCGCCGCTCAAAAACTCACTCGTCGATGGCACGGACATGATCATCGTGCGCGAACTCACCGGCGGCATCTATTATGGGACGCCGCGTGGGATCTTCGGAACCGGCGCAGAGGAACACGCGGTGAACACGCTCACCTACACGCGGCCTGAGATCGAGCGTGTGTCGCGCATGGCGTTTCACCTGGCGCGGAACCGGCGCAAGAAGGTGACCAGCGTCGACAAGTCCAATGTAATCGAGACATCGCAGCTGTGGCGCAAAGTGATCATTGAAGTGGCCGAGGAGTTCCCCGACGTCGCGCTCGAACATTTATTGGTGGACACGGCGGCGATGCAGCTGGTCCTGAATCCGCGCCGCTTCGACGTGCTGGTCACAGAAAATATGTTTGGCGATATCCTCAGCGACGAGGGCGCGGTATTGGCGGGATCCATCGGCATGCTGCCGTCGGCATCCATCGGCGACAAGAAACCGTCCGGCGCGTGGGTGGGTCTGTACGAACCGGTACACGGCTCGGCGCCCGACATCGCGGGGCAAAGCAAAGCCAATCCGTTTGGCGCCATTGGATCGGTGGCCGCGATGCTCGAATACAGTTTTGGGCTGAAGGAAGAAGCAGCGACGGTGAATCGCGCGGTTGAGACCGTGCTCAATTCTGGCCGCGTGACAGCGGATTTGAAGCCGGCGGGCAAACCGGCCACAACTTCAGAAGTAGGAGACGCAGTAGCGGAAGCAATATGAGTAAACCTCGTACGATAATCGAAAAGATCTGGGACAACCACGTGGTTTCCGAGCGCCCGGACGCTCCCACGCTGCTCTATATCGATCTGCACCTGGTGCACGAAGTCACGTCGCCGCAAGCCTTCGACGGTCTGCGAGCGCGCGGTTTGAAAGTGCGGCGGCCGGATTTGACCATCGCCACCACGGACCACAGCACGCCGACGACGCCGCGCGGGTTTCCCATCGTGGATAAAATCGCGGCCACGCAGGTGGAAAAGTTGATCCAGAACTGCAAGGATTTCGGCATCCATTGCTATCCGCTCGGCAGCGACAAGCAGGGCATCGTTCACGTGATCGGGCCGGAGCTGGGATTAACGCAGCCCGGCATGACCGTGGTTTGCGGCGACAGCCACACTGCCACGCACGGAGCCTTTGGGGCGCTGGCGTTCGGCATCGGAACCAGCGAAGTGGAGCACGTGCTGGCCACGCAATGCCTGCTGCAGAAGCGATCGCATACTTATCAGGTGCGCGTGGATGGAGCTTTGAAGCCGGGCGTATCGGCGAAAGACATCATTCTGGCTTTGATCGCGCGGATTGGCATCGGTGGAGGCACCGGTTCGGTTTTCGAATATTGCGGGTCGGCCATCCGGGCGCTCTCGATGGAAGAGCGCATGACGGTGTGCAACATGTCGATCGAAGCAGGCGCCCGCGCTGGTTTAGTGGCTCCGGATGACACGACCTATCAATATGTAGCCGGGCGGCAGTATGCGCCGAAGGGCGCGGCGTGGGATCAGGCGGTGGCGCGCTGGCGTCAGTTACCTACCGATGACGGCGCAACCTACGACAAGAGCATCGTCATCGACGCGGCCGCGCTTGAGCCGATGATCACGTTCGGGACAAATCCTGGCATGGGCATTCCGATTCGCGGTGCCGTCCCGAACCCGAGCGACATTACCGATCCATTGGAACGCGATTCGCTGGCGCGCGCGCTGGTCTATATGGATCTGCCGGCAGGGAAACCCCTGCTCGGGCATCCAGTGAACGTGGTGTTCATCGGAAGCTGCACCAATTCCCGGATTTCCGATCTGCGTACGGCGGCCAGCGTACTCAAAGGGCGCAAGGTGCATCCGAACGTGCGCGTCCTGGTAGTGCCCGGCTCGCAACAAGTGAAAGAGCAGGCGCAGGCCGAGGGGCTGGATCAGATCTTTCGCGACGCAGGCGCCGATTGGCGCGAGGCCGGATGCTCGATGTGCATCGCGATGAATGGCGATCAATTGCAGCCCGGCGAATACAGCGTATCCACCAGCAACCGCAATTTCGAAGGGCGTCAGGGCAAGGGCGCACGCACCTTCCTGGCGAGTCCGATGACGGCTGCGGCTTCGGCCATCGCGGGCATGGTGAGCGACGTAAGGGAGCTTCTGTAATGGAAAGATTCACGCCCTTTGAAAGCAAGATGGTGTTGATCGCCCGCGATAATATCGACACGGATCAGATCATTCCCGCGCGATTTTTGAAGACCATTTCGAAAGTGGGCCTGGGCGATCAGCTTTTCTGCGACTGGCGCTACGATGCCGAGGGCAAACCGAAACCCGATTTCGTGCTGAACAAACCGGAATCGAAGTCGCGCCAGGTTCTGCTCGCGGGCGATAACTTCGGCTGCGGCAGCTCGCGCGAGCATGCACCCTGGGCGCTCACGCAGTACGGTTTTCGCGCCGTCATCAGCACGTCGTTCGCGGACATTTTCAAGAACAATTCGCTGAAGAATTCGCTGCTTCCCATCGTGGTGCCGCCGGATGTTCATGCCGAACTGCTGAAAAATCCAGAAGCGCCGGTGAAGGTGGACCTGGCGTCGCAAACGCTCACGCTCGCTAACGGCCGCAAGGTGGAGTTTCCGGTCGATAGTTTTGCGAAGCATTGCTTGCTCGAAGGCATCGACGAGCTGGGATACATCGAACAGCAAGAACCGGCTATCGCGGCGTTTGAGAAAGCGCATCCGGCTGCCATCGACACGCGGGCGTAATGCTGCGCTCGGTTCTCTGGATCGCCATCATCGCTTGCCCTCTCATGGCGCAGCAATTCCACATCGATCATGTCACCGTCGCGGGGAAGAATGTCCAAGCTATGATGCGAAAGCTGCGCAGCTTTGCGGGAATCACGGCCGAATACGGCGGCCCGCATTCAAATCACGCTACTGAAATGGCGCTGGCGAGTTTTCCTGATGGGTCCTATCTGGAACTAATCGCCATCCAGCCGCATGCCGATCCGGCAGCTTTGGCCGCGCATTATTGGCACAAATTCATGGAAGCCGACGCCGGTCCGTGCGCCTGGGCGATTCGGCCGGCGGATTTCCCGGCTGAAATCGAGCGGTTGCGCAAGACCGGCGTTGCCGTCACCGGTCCGAACAGGAGCGGGCGCAAGCGTCCCGACGGTGTCGAGCTCGATTGGGAGACCGCGCAGGTGGGTCCCACCAACGGCGGATTTTTCCCGTTCATGATTCACGATTTCACGCCGCGAGATGACCGCGCCTTTCCGAGCGGGAAGCCGACGACGGCCAAATGGACTGGCGTCGCGAATGTAGTCATCGGTGTTCGCGATCTCGATACGGCCGTCGCGCGATACCGGAAGACATACTCGCTGCCGCCCCCAGTACAAGAGAGCAGTGCGGGATTCGGGGCTAAGATTGCCTTGTTTCCCGGAACCCCTGTTGTACTCGCTGCGCCCCTCTCGCCAAACTCCTGGTTGAGCGCTCGCATCGAGCGTTTCGGCGAAGCGCCCTGTGCATTTGTTCTCGGCGCCCGGCCGTCGACCACGCTTGACAAGATTTCGTGGGCCGATTCGGAAAAGCTGGGCTGGCGCCTGGGGTTCGAACCTTAGTGAGACACTGAAGGCATGGCGCGCGGATGGGAAAGCAAATCGGTGGAGTCCCAGATCGAATCCGCGGAAGAGCGCGCGGCCTTGGCAAAATCGCCTAAGCTCACGCCCGAAGAAGCCAATCGCAAGGGGCAGCGGGATAGTTTGCTGCTTTCGCGCAAACGCGTACTGCACGATATCGAGACCTCGCGAAACCCGCGCTATCGCGCAACCCTCGAAGCCGCGCTGAAACACCTGGACGATCAGATCGCAAAGCTGTCATAGCTTCATCCCGCGATGGTCGCTCCCCATTCATCGGGGCTCACGTCGCGAACATGCTGCGAAAAGAGCCAGAGGTGACCCTCCAGGTCTTCCACCGCATACTGCCGTTCGCCATAGACCGTCTCATGAAGCTGCTCGACAATCTTGGGATCGGCTAGTTTCGTGGTCTCAAAGTGCTCGTCCACATTTTTGACGAACACCGTGAGCGACTGCGTCCGGTGGCCGATTTGCGCGGGACTGGCGGTGCCGGGTCGCGTGCTACTGAGCTGGATGTAGGCGTCGCCCAGGTAAATTTGCGCGCCTACTTGCCCATTTTCGCCGCTGTACCGATAGTATTCAACGAAGCCAAAAATTTTCGTCAGCCACTCAATTGCGCGAGCAACGTCCTGGTAGATGACGTGCGGCAGCACGGTGTCGGTGGGCACGGAGCGATTCCGCATTGCATTTATCTCACGTAGGCCGGCAGGCCTTGCAATTCCGATTCTTCCACTTTCACCCAGCCGCCGTCGAACGCTTCCACCACACTGCCTTCCAGGAACCAGCTTCTGGGCGCGTGGCCGCCCCATAGCGCCTGGCGGCGAGGATCGTGCAACTGCCAGCGGATGGGCTCGAAGTCCGGGTCGACGCTCAGGTAGTCGGAAGTATAAAGCTCGATTCTGTGGCCGTCGGGATCGCGCAGATACAAAAAATAGGCGTTGGTGATGCCGTGGCGGCCGGGTCCGCGCTCGATGCGGTCGGTTTCGAATGCGCCCGCCAGGATATCGCACAATTGCGAAATGCGCGCGCCGTCGGGCAGCCAATAAGCGAAATGATGCAGACGCGGTCCGGCGCCGTTGGTGGTGGCCAGGTCGTGCGCGTGACCTTTGCGCTGCATCCAGGTGGCCCAGATGCGGCCGGTATCGTCTTCGGTGGTTTCGGTCAGGCGAAAATCTAAATGCTTCTGATACCACTCGGAGAGAGCCTTCACTTGCGGCGACAAGACATTGACGTGATCGATGCGCTGGATGCCGGGGCCACGATGCAGATCGAAGCGCTGAAGCAGCCAGGGATGCTTGATGGATTCGAAGTAGAAAGCGATCGGAAATCCGAAGGGATCCTGCAGGCGCAGAATGCGCGGGCGGTCGAGTTCGGTCTCCCAACGATGAGGCAATCCTTCGGCCAGCGCGATGGCCGCGATCTGGTCCAGCGCTGCTTCCGAGCCTGCTTTGTAGCCGAGTTGCTTGACGCCCGGTTCTGGGCCGAGCTCCAGCTTCAGGCTCCATTCGCGATCCTCGACGCCGCGCAGGTAAAGGGCGCGATCGTCTTCGTGAACGATATTGAGGCCGAGCAGATCGACGTAGAAATGGCGCGATGCGGTGAGATCGGTTACGGATAAAATCACCTGGCCGATGCGAATGACGCGGGGGAAAGTCATGGAAGTATCATTATCCCTCGCCGGTCATGCCTTTCCAAACCTGGGTATGGGGTGCGACCCCAGAGGCACGGCGATGTGCTTGAGTTCGGTGTAGAACTCGAAAGAGTGCTCGCCGCCCTCCCGATGCGTGCCGCTGAATTTGACGCCGCCGAAAGGCGTGGGAAGGTGGCGCACGTTATGGCTGTTGATCCAGGTCATGCCGGCTTCGAGAGCCAGCGCTATGCGGTGCGCGCGCGTCACGTCGCTGGTCCAAACGTAGGAAGCCAAGCCGTACTTTACGTCATTGGCTTTGGCCAGCGCGTCGGCCTCGTTTTTGAACGGGATCGCGGTGAGGACCGGCCCGAAAATTTCTTCCTGCGCGATGTGCATGTGATTTTCACCGGCGAACAGGGCAGGGGAGACATAGTTTCCTTCCGCGCCCACGCGCTCGCCGCCGGCCATTAGCTTTGCGCCTTCTTTCTTGCCGATTTCGATGTAGCCCAGCACGCGGTCGCGATGCTCGGGATGAATGAGCGGGCCGACTTCGGTGTCGGGATCGAGCGGGCTGCCTACCTTGACGCGCGCCGCGCGCGCCGCCAAGGCCCGAGTGAATGCATCGAAGACGGATTCTTCAATCAGCGCACGTGAATTCGCGGTGCAGCGCTCGCCATTGAAGCTGTAAATCTGAAAGACGGTGGCGTCCAGGGCGCGGTCGAGATCGGCGTCGGCGAAAATCACGGCGGGCGATTTGCCGCCCAGTTCGAGCGACAGGCGTTTCAATTGATCGGCGCCGGTTTTCATGACGATGGAACCGGTGGTGGTTTCGCCCGTGAACGTGATGAGCGGGACCAACGGATGCGCAACTAACGGCGCGCCTGCTTCTTCGCCAAAACCCTGCACGACGTTGAAGACGCCAGGCGGAAGGTCGGCCTCTTCGAAAATCTGCGCGAGCTTCCACGCCGTGAGCGGCGACCACTCGGCCGGTTTCAAAATGACCGTATTGCCGGTGGCGAGCGCCGGAGCGATGCGCCAGGTGGACAGCATCATGGGCGCGTTCCAGGGCGTGATAATGCCACACGCGCCAACCGGTACGCGAAGGCTGTAATTGAGCCACTCGCCGTCCACTGGATAGGTGCGGCCGTCCATGGCCTTCTCGGCGTATTCGGCGTAGAAGCTGAAGTTTTCCGCGGTCCGGGCGATTTGCGCGCGGACGATTTTCAGCGCTTGCCCCGCGTCCAGGCATTCGATGGTGGCGAGCTCGTCACCGTGCTTTTCGATCAGGCTCGCGATCTTGAGCAGATGCTTTTTGCGATCCTTGGCTTTGCCGTGGCCCCACTTTTGAAAAGCCGCATGAGCCGCTTTGGCCGCGCGATCGATATCTTCGGCGTGGCCGCGCGAGGCGCGAGCGAGGGTACGGTTGGTGGAAGGATCGAGCGTTTCGAAGGTTTCGCCGCGCGCGCCTTCCGTCCACTTGTTATTGATGTAGTGTTCAACGGTGGCGCGGGCGAGCTTGGCGCGGATCTCATCGATGAACTCGGCGCTGATGCCGGCGGATGGGGAAGCGGTGGTCATTAGATTTATGTTACCGACTCCCTCACCGTCGCGGCTCGGCTCAATTCTCGGTAGGGGATTTTTCGAAGTGATCGATGACGATGAAGGGCAGGGGTTGTTTTCGGGCTTCCAGCTTGAGCCCCATTTGCTGAATGGAGGCGAAAATCGTGGAGCCAGACGGGTCGGACGCGCTGAGCAATCCCGGACCGTCGCCGGCGCTAGCAGCACCCGGAATGGTCACACCCGCGGCGCGCGCGACGTTTTTCATGTCGTCCATGGAGAGATCCAGAGCCACCTGATAATTTCCCTTCAATTCCGTCATATCCACCACGGGCTTGCCGGCGAAGGTGGTGGCGAGTTCGGCGAGCGATGCCATTGTCATCTTCGAGGCCTCCAGGTGCAGCTTGCCGTCGGCCATAGTCATACGCATTTGGCCCATGGGACCCGCCTTCACCGTCATGCCTTTTCCATCGGTGGGGTTGCCGCTAATGCGTACCTGGTTCGCGCCTTGACCGAACACGGTTTCGCCTTTCTGGGGAGCGTCACCTTTGTTAGGAGCATCAGGAGTTGCGGGGGCAGCGTCGGCGGGGGCAGGACGATCGGGCTCGGCGTCCTTCAGCTTGGGGCCACCCTTGGCAACGATGAGCGCGTAGACGGATTGGTCCTTGGTCTCGCGATGCGCGACCAACTTGAATCGTTCGGCGAGAAGAGTCTGGAGCATCTGAGGGACTTGTTTCTCGGTGGCGCCGGCCGGCAGAGTGGCCTGGATGTTGAAGCGCTCGGCGTCCATCGCGGAGCCAAGCGAGTCCGCGCCCGCTATCTGGAAATCTTTCACTTCATAGGCGGTGCGAATTAAATCGCGTAAAGAGAACGAGCCGATGTTGCAGATGGCGCCGTCCACCTTCATTCCGAGACTCACTTTCCCTTGCGCGATGGCCATGGGGTCCAAGCGGCCTGCGGGTTTGATGGACGCGACTTCGAAGGCGAGCGGCGGCGGAGCGGGTGTCTGAGCGAACGCGGCGGTTGCGACGAGCCCGGCGGTTGCTCGTAACAAGGCGCGGACGCAGCACGTTCGCGGAGATTTTATGGACATTATTCTAGCCTACCTCTTTTAGCGCGCACTGAGAAAGATTTGACCGCGCGAACGCGAACGTTTTCTACGATACATCCAACCTTCATAGCGAGGGATTTGATCCAGAATTGACGCAACAATTAGCATCTTTGTAATCCGATCCGTGTTAGGGCGGGGCTCCAGTTTCCGACTTTCGAAAGGAGAACTGAAATGAAGTTCACATTGCTTGTGTCCGCGTTTGCGGCCGCGTTCCTTGTCTCCGCTGTTCCGTCATTTGGACAGGCTCCGGCTCCTGCGATGCTCAACGTAACCCATGTTCGGGTGAAACCGGAACATCTTCAGGAATTTCTGGACCTAGAAAAACAGTCCGCAGGACAGATACAGAAAGCAGCGCCGACGGATCTTTTTCGAGTGGTGTACCGTGGCACGGTCGGCAACACGGAGGAATTCGAAGTCTTAACGCCGCTGGGTAAGTTCGCTGACCGGGACGGTGAAAGCCCGTTTAACAAATACTCGACCGAGCAAGAACGCGCGATGCGAGCCGCGCGGCTAGCGCAGTATGTGGAGAGTGTGCAGACCAGCATCGACAGGCCGCTGCCGGATCTCAGCATCAGGCCGCAGGGGCAAATGGCGCGCCCAACTTTTATACACATGATTCGAATCCGGGTCCGTGCGGGCGGCACTGAAGAATTTGCCGCGGTGGTGAAGAGTGATTTGATTCCCGGACTGAAGAAGTTGGACGTTAAGTTGCTACTTGCGCGCCGAAATATTCTGGGCGGAGTCGGTGACTATTATTTCGTTGAGGGGATGGAGAAATGGGCGGAGTTGGACAATCCCGTATCGCTCGAGAAAGCGATGAGCCCTGAAGCGTACAAGAAGATGGAGGACAAGTTTAATTCGCTGGTCACCCTGCGCGAGGACACCATCTGGCGTTACCAGCCGGATCTGAGTTACTATCCGGGCGCAGTCACTACTAGCAGCAGATAAACCGCCCCCTAACGATCGCGGCTGAGCAGGTCCAGTTGCCGGCTGAGCCGCGTGTCACGATCGCGGGCGAAACGCTCGATTCCGGCGAAGATCGATTCTTTATCCAAGTGCGCTTCAGCGATCACCTCCGGCTCCAGGCCGCCGGTGAGCCACTGGTTGTCCCAATCGGATGTCAGCGAATAGGCGTCGGTGAGCGGGCCGACGTCGCGCAGAGGCCACACGCGCCGCGTGCCGGTTGAGACCACCATGAGATCGTAGCGGGATTCGGGCGGCAGAACGGAATTGCGATACGATTCCGGCTGGCGATCGAACAATTCTTCACTAATTGCCGCGATTACCTTCACATTGATTCCAGCCTCTTCCAAGCGCGGCAGAATGGACACCAGATTCACCGTGGAACTGGAGCCCTGAGTCACGATATAGCCGTCTTTCGGTCTGCCGGGCGCGAAATCGCGAATCACATAGAAGCCCTTCGCGGCGGCCTTGAGATCGGTGTCGCCGAACTTGGCGCGATCGGCGACGGGAAAGTCCGGCCGCGCCACCTCGATGGAAATGATTCCGACCTTGGGATCACGCGCGGCGATTTCGGCGGCGGCGAAATATCCGGCCGCGACATCATTATAATCCCAGAAATTCAGATGAATGGTCTGGCCGCGCGGGAAAAGCTTCCATACTTGCGTGGCGAAAATACCGAAATGGGTCCGGCCGTCGGCGGCAGTCTCGGGCCCCGAGTGGCCGGCCAGAATATGCAGCACGCCCATGCGGAATTTACTGTCCTGATTCTGCTGGCTCCAGACGCGGGCGGGAGTGTACATCAGCGGAGTGAACGCGCCATAGGTGCCGCTCAGGGCCCAGACACCCGCGAATTTTTCCGGATCGACGCTGGCGCTCTGGCTCACCAGCCCAATCGCAGTGGATACGTTGCCCGCTTCCTGAATAGAGGCTTTGATGCGCGTGCCTAGCGGATTGGTCTCGGGAGCATAATGGCCCCACAGGCTGCCGTGCTCCACGTTGATGGATTCCGATAGATCGGCGGCCAGCGTGATGAAGCGGCTGTCGGTGACGTAGTTCATCCACTTGATGATTTCCGAGATGCCGCGGCGCGTGCCTGCGATTTCGCCCGGCTTGCGGAAAAGCGTGATGCCCACCTCTTTCTGGAAGCCCGAGATACGATTCTTTACGGTGACTTTTTGCGGCTCCACAGGCAGATTGGCGACACGCAGGCGATCGTCGAGAAACGGGTCGTTCTTCACATCGAAGTGGAGCTTGGCGTCGTCTTTCACCGTGTCGCCGATCGAGACCAGCCGGTCGGCCAGCCAGTCGCCCAGGCCGTTTCGATCCAGAACCGACATGGCGATGTCGATGTTGGCCTTGAACTGGATCAGGCGCTCGCGCTTGTCGGTAACGGCTCCGTCACGGATGCCGACGAACTCGACGCCGTACTGATCTTCGAAGGATTTGGCCAGTGCGAGGAAATACTCCGAGTTCATCTTCTGAGCATAGGGATGGCTGGGATAGCCGATGATCTGCTCTTGATGGCCTGCGATCTTGCCATGGCGCGCGTACGGCCAATAGCCTTTCACGGTTTTCCCGATCACCACCATGGGCCGGCGGTCGGCTGGATCCCAATCGTCCATGGTTTTGAGCGCGGCCACCACCTGATCGTAATCGTTGCCGTCGGGGAGGGTGAACACATTCCAGCCGTAGGAGGTCCACTGGTCCGCCAGTCTGTAGGCATCGTACTTGGAGGCGATCACGCCGCCGAGCAGCGAGTCGTCAATGCCCGCGTTGTTATCGGAAAACATCACGCGCAGGCGCTTGCCAACCTGCATTGCCAATGCCTGGGTCTTGAGCTCTTGCGCGTGGCCTTCGGTCATGGCGAATTCGCCTTCGAAGGCGATGATTTTAGGTCCGGACATAGAGGCTCCCACCATGTCCCAGAAGGCGGCTTTGCCCGCGGCGGTGGCGATTCCGATGCCCGAAGGTCCACCGTTCACGTCGTTGGTGAGATCTGTACTTTCAGCATGTCCGGCAAGCGCGCGGATACCGCGGATTTTCGCTTCGGCGAAGAGCGGATGATCGGCCAAACCATTTTCTTGCAGGATTGTAGCCAGCGCGCCCGCGCCTCGTCGGAAACCCAGTGCATCGATGCCGAGCATCGCGATGTGCGGATCCACGTAATAACGCTGGTCGCCGGTGGCCTTGTATTTGCGCGCCAGCGCTTCGCCCATGATCATCCAAAGCGCGTAGCAGGTGGGGATGCAGTGGCCGCCGGCCAACATAAACTTGTCACCGTAAGGATGTTTGGGACGCCGGTAATCATAGCGCAGGCCGCCGAAGTCGGGACCGGCGAGATGCACTGCGACGTTGTAGGGCGTGTAGGCCAGAGGGCCGCCGAAATGTCCGGTCTGCGCGTAGTTGCCGAGCAGGACCAGGGTCATGCAGGTCATGAAGCCGACGTCTTCCAAGCGCTCGCGGTCGTAGGCCAGGCTTAGCGGTTCAACGGGGGAGAGTAGAGTTTGTGCGATTACGGCCAATGGAATGCCTCCCAATTACGCGCCAGGCGTAAACCTCTAATGATGGCAGATTACGGGATGGGGAGGGGCGCCGGGCGGATTATTCAGGGGCCGGGGCGGGAGGCAATCATGCTAGCCTTTTTAAACCATGCCTACCTTTCGCGTACTCTCGCTTGCGATTTGCTGCCTCGGCGTGGTCTCGGCCCATGCGGCGGACACTCATGCCGGTCTCACTTTCAAGAGTTCCGGTGTCTCCATTTACTATGAGACCCTCGGGACCGCGGAAGGAACGCCGCTGATCGTCGCGAACGGCGGTCCGGGTTCGATCATAGCTATTTACATCTGTCCGATGCCTGGGATGTCATTGCGAAAACGCGAAAGGTCATCCTGTACGATCAGCGCGGCCTTGGCCAGTCCTCGCATTTGGCGCCGGGCCAGTCGTGCACGTTGCGCGATCAGATTGAGGACCTGGAGGCATTACGCGCCCGGATCGGCATCGAACGAATCGATCTTTTGGGCCATTCGTGGGGCGGCGTTTTGGTCATGGCCTACGCGGCAAGGTATCCGCAACACATCCAGCACCTGCTGATCGTGGATTCGGGTGCGCCCAAATTTAGCGATACCCTCTTCCTGTTTAAAGACATTTTCCCCGAGGGTGTGGAGCGTCAGGACGCCGCCGAGTTTGCAAGTCAGATGGGGGATAAGTCCGCCGGTGAGAAATGGCTGCGGGAGTATTTTTCGATGCTGTTCTACTCGCCCGAGAAGCGCGATGCAGCTTTGGCTAAAATGACCGACGTACACGAGAATCGAGAGGTCAACCAGGCCATCAACCACGATGTGGAACGGTTCGATTTGAACCCGGAGCTACCGAAGTATGCTTTTCCGACCATCGTTATGACCGGGCGATTCGATATCAATGTGGCTCCGGTGATCGCATACAAGATCCACAAATCGATACCTGGATCGGAGTTCGTGGTGTTCGAACAAAGCGGCCATCTGCCGTTTTATGAGGAGCCGGATAAATTCGTCAAGGTGGTTGAATCGTTCCTGGCTAAGGGGCGATAGCTACTCGGGCAGTTCGGCGGGCGGTTCCGGGAGCAGGAACGTCAGGCCTAATGCGAGCGCGTAAACTCCGATGCCGACCACCGTGGCGGCGTGTGTCAAACGGGCGGACGGCGCGGCGCCCGGCATCAGCGCGGCCAAATGCGTGGTGACCACCGCCGCTGAAGTTCCCAGCATGCGGCCGCCAACATTGGCCGCGAATCCTTCGCCCGTTCCGCGCAAGTGGACTGGATAGACGCGCGGCAGATAGTTGCCCCAAAAAGTGAGCTGCGCCACCGTGGTGAATCCAGCGAAGAAGATTCCGACGCGGAACATTTCCAGGTTGTGCGTCGACATATAGAGGAAGACGACGGGGACGATGGCGAGGCCCGGGATCAGGAACATGCGCAGCAGTCGGCGCCGGCTGACGACGATCAGCGCGAGCGCAGCCAGTACGATACGTCCGGCCAATCCGCCGATTTCCTGAGTGCCTTGCACGCTCGAGATCGCTTGGCCGCGGGCCGCGGGCGCAAGTTGCGCCACTTCGCGTAGGCCCGGTGTGATCTGCGGCGATTGCTGGATGGTGCCGAACGCCGCACCATATGCGCAGGCAAACAGCAGCGCTGTGACGGTGGTGACGCGTCGGAATTCGGGGCTGAACAATTCGCGCACGCTGGGGCGCTTCAACGTGCCTTCGATGCGCTGGTGCTCCCATTGCGGCGATTCGGGAAGAAACGGCCGGATGATGGCGAGCGGAATGGCGGGTGCGACGCCGGCGATCAAGGCATAGCGCCAGGCGGAGTGGCTTCCATAAATAGCGGGCATCGCCAAGCCCCAGCGATTCGCGACGTAGAACGCGCCGGCGGTCAGCACGCCGCCCAACGACGAGAAGGCCTGCGTATAGCCCAACACCGCTTCGCGCGTTTTCGGATCGGGAAAAATTTCGGCCAGCCACGCCACCGCCGCGACAAATTCGACGCAAGTACCGGCGAAGGACAGAGTGCGAAACAGCAGCAGCGATTCGACGCTTCCGGCGAGGCCGGACGCTGTGGCGGAGAAGGCATACACCAGAATGCTGTAGGTGAGGATGCGGCGGCGCCCGAAACGGTCGGCCAGAACTCCGCCCCATAAGCCGCAAAATCCACCCACCAGCGGTGGAATCCAGAACAGGTAACCGGCCCAATCGCGGTAATCCGAAGTGCCCGGTTTCAGATTTCCTAGTTCAGCGAGGGCCGGTTGCAGGATCAGCGGGCCGACCAATACAACGTAAATGTCGAACAGAAAGCCCATCGCGGCGACGGCGCAGATGGTCCATTTCACGATGTTCGAAATTGGGCGCGGGGCTGCGGACATAAATCGCAAGACTAGCACAGGGCACACTGCCTGACTTCGATATGATGAGCGGCTAGGAGCTTTCATGCGACCAGCTATAAACGCAGTTGCGATCTCGCTTGTTCTGGGGGGATGGGTTGTATCGGCAGCGGCTATTGAAGAGCCGGTTCAGTTGGATTCCGGTTTAATCTCCGGCGTGGCGGGAACCGATAGCGCGGTTCGTGTTTTTCGCGGCATCCCGTATGCCAAGCCCCCGGTCGGAATGCTGCGCTGGCACGAACCGCAGCCCGCCGAGCCTTGGAAGGGCGTGCGGAAAGCAGATGAATTCGGCGCCATCTGCACGCAAATATCGCGCGCTCCCGCGAACGCGCCGGCCATCCCCAATCGAATGGAAATGAGCGAGAATTGCCTGGTGTTGAACGTTTGGACAGCGGCTCAATCGGCCAGCGATGGCCGGCCTGTCATGGTTTGGATTCATCCCGGCGGCTATCAAACCGGCTCCGGATCGACGCCGGGCTTCGACGGAGAAGCGCTGGCTAAGAAGGGCGTGGTGCTGGTCACCATCAACTACCGGCTGGGCGTGCTGGGATTTTTTTCCCATCCTGAGTTGACCAAAGAATCCGAACATCACGCGTCGGGCAACTATGCGCTGATGGATCAGGTGGCCGCGCTGCGGTGGGTGCGGAAGAACATCGCTGGATTCGGAGGCGATCCCAACCGCGTGACCATCTTCGGCGATTCGGCGGGCTCGTCCAGCATCGCAAATCTCATGGCATCGCCCCAGGCGAAGGGCCTCTTCCAGCGCGCGATCGGTGAAAGCGGGGCGTGGATGGGGCTTTCGCTCGCTCCGGAGCGAACGCTCGCGGAGGCCGAACAAGCGGGCGTGAAACTAGCCGAAGAGGTGAACGCTCCTGCCTTTGATCGATTCCGCGCGTTGCCGGCGCAAACGTTGGTCAAAGCCGGGCGCGGCGGTGGTCCGGTGATCGATGGATGGTTTCTTCCCGAAGATGTTGGAACGATTTTCGCCCAGCACCAGCAGAACGATGTGCCGTTATTGCTTGGATCGAACAAAGACGAAGGAACATTTTTCCTGCGGCCCACCACGGCGGCCAAATTCGTCGAGCGTTCGCGGGCGCGCTTTGGCGACCAGGCGGACGCGTTTTTGAAACTTTATCCTGCGGGCTCGGATGAGGAAGCAAACGCGTCGCAGCTGGCGGCCTTTCGCGACGAACTGGCGTTTGTGATGCGGGTTTGGGCGCGGGCGCAAACCAAGACCGGCCGTTCCAAGGCCTATCTTTATTACTTCACGCACGATCCTCCGCCGCCGGCGACAGCAACCGCTCGCGGCGGATTCGGTTCGGGCGCTACGCATGGCGCCGAGGCGCAGTATGTTTTCCAGAATCTGCTCCCACCGCGCGCCTGGACCGATCTGGATCATAAAGTCTCGGACATGCTTTCGTCCTATTGGGTGAACTTCGCGACCACTGGCAATCCGAACGGAAAGGGTCTTCCCGAGTGGCCTGCGTTTGACGATCGCAAGAATGATCAGCCGATGGTGCTGGGCGATGAAGCCCAAGTGGGACCGGCGCCCGATAGCGCTCAACTCGCGTTTTTCCAGTCGGTCTACGAAAAGCAGCGGCGAAGCGAACATTAGCAGGCTGCTGAAAAAAGCCGAAAAACGCTTGCTCACGCGCCACCCGTCCGGTGTTCTTCGAGTCGATGTTCTCCAGAGCACGACTTCCGGTGATCTCCGGGTGTGCCGCTGGCGCGCGGTTCAGAATTGCGCGCACGTGTTTGCGGGTGTTTACCGAGCCGCGACCGTCAGGGAGCCGGTGCCGCAGTTCTTTTTCAGCAGCCTGTTAGTTTAGCGAGCCATGGCAATCGGGTAACATGGGCGTGGAGCATCGCATGACCCGATTCAACATCTTGCTCGTTACCGGATTCGCGGCGCTTGTCCTCACTACCAACGCGTCAGCGCAACGTCACACCAGCCCCCCGGCCAGTACCTCGGCGGTGATTGATGGAGACCACATCACCATCGACTATTACGCGCCATCCATGTATGGCCGCAAGATCATGGGCGCACTGGTGCCGTACGACGAGGTCTGGTGCACGGGCGCAAACTGGGCCACCAAGATCACCACCGAAGCGGACCTGGACATCAACGGTCTGAAGGTTCCCAAAGGGAGTTACAGCATCTGGACGCTGCCCAACGAAAAGCAATGGCTGCTGATCATCAACAAACAGACCGGCCAGTTCCACTTGAACTACGATCAGAGCCAGGACTTCGCGCGCGTCAAAATGAACCTCAAGACCTTGGCAACGCCCGTGGAAACCTTCAAGATCGAGCTGCAGCCTTCAGCCGGTGGAGCAAACACTTCAGTAAACAAGGGAACGCTCTCGTTGCTGTGGGAAAACACCGACGCGTGGGTTCCCATCACAGTGTTGCGCTGACCGGCCCAACCGGCTCCCACCACCACGTGGGGCTCCGCTAACCGTTGCTCGGAACGTAGGCGTTTTGAGACATGTTCTCCGCCATCACCTGCTTGCCGTAGACTCGCAGCATGCGCCGCGCGATAGCCAAATCCTTTTCGAACTGTTCTTTTTCGGCGGCCAGGAGCTGTTCGGCGGTTCGAAAATCGATGCCCGCCGACAGATCGTGCGCGCTCAACAGGTCGCTCACGTAGGTAGCGAGCCAATGTTCCGAGCGCATCAACGTCTGCAAACGCGCTAGGGTCTTTTCTTCGTCCAATACTTGATTAGCCACAAAAATCCTCCGAGGGTGGTGGTGATTACTAACAGCGTCAAAATACTACTTTCCAGTCAAGATCCTTCGAACTTATCGGCCCCTACGGTTTGGGCCGAGACATCGAAGCAACGCAGTTCATGCACGAAACTTTCAATGCTTCCCTGCATCGCCTCCGCCGCTTGCGCCAGCTCGTGATGTTCGCCGAGCTGGTTCCGCAGAACTCTGGGCACGTCGGCGGTTTCAGACATCAGCTCCGTGGCCCTGCGCATCAAGTCATTTAGCTCTCTGGTATCGATGATCATTTAATTTGATTGCCTCATTGCGAGATGGTCTGGTTGTGCTCGGGTCCGATCTCGGCTCGTAACTCCGGAAAAAGTTGAGGATAAGTGCGATACATCCTGCGAGCAACCAGAAAGTCCCTCAGGAAGTCGTCCTTCCGCTGTTGCAGCAGGCGCTCCGCGACTTCGAATGTGATTCCGCCCGAGCCTCGAAGTTGCGAAACAATATCTTGCACGAACATGGGCAGCCAGTGTTCGGGTTCCAGTCCCGCTTGCGATGCGAAAGAAGCCATGGCTTGCATCCCCGTTTGTTGTGGATTTGACGGCGCTACGGGCTGCGTCTCGGTCTGCAGCGCGTCCTGCAGGTCCGCCAGGCCGCCGGCGGTGTGTGTGCCTTCTGCCGCCGAAGCGCGGACTTCGCGCAGCATGTTCTCGATCCTGGACGCCGCTGCGTTGGCCAGTTCGGCCAACCGATGTTCTGGTCCCAGGCGCGCTCCAATGGAGGTGGCGAGTTCGGTGGCGCGCGAACGCGCTTCCGAAAGCGTGCGGATCAGATGCTCGAAGTCCGCCTCAGGGATGTACAAGACTGAAGTCTAAACGTTTTCTTCCCAGTACTTCAACTAGCATCTGGCCTAGTACTCCCAGCCTTCGGCTTGCGGCAAAGCTTGCTAGTAACTATAAGCTCACCGACATGACGCTGCGTGTGTTCCGCTAGGTGGACCACCAATCCAATCACCGTAGTTGGTAAGTGCTTTCGCCCCACTGTGCGAGGTTCGGCAAGTATGCCTGGATCGAGCGCGCGAATCACTTGCTCGCATTTTTGCAGAGCTTCGTTCACTCGCACAAGCAACTCAGGGAGCGAACTGGACGGTTCGGGTTCGCTCTCGTGATGGATCGCCTCCAGTTGTGTAACCGTGAGTTGCTCGCCGCGGATGTAAGCAGTCAGACGCTCTACGCTGCCCGCGATGTGGCGGAGATGAAATCCCACCGGCGCGATACCCTCGGGACGCGACCAGATTTCGGCGTCGCTCAGCCCGTTCGTCCAATGCGCGAGATCCTCACGAGCCTGTGCGAACGCGTGCAAGGTGGGCGCCAGCAGCGGATGGACGTCCGCCAGCGGTCCTCGTAACCATGGTTCTGCGGAATAAAGCTCCCGGGAATCAGCTGCCATGCGTGTGAACTTGCGGCACGCCCAGCCGAGTCAAGGTATCGCCTTCGAAATCGAATTCAATCAGCACGGCCGGTTCGTCGCCCACCACCCAGCCTTCGTGTCCCGGTTCCACTTGAACGAACTTGGGAGCTTTGTATTCCACCACGCAGCCATCGGCGAAACGCACGTTGATCTGTCCGTGCGCCATGAACCCCACGTGCGCGTGCATGCAGTACTTGCTGCCCATCAGTTCGCTCAGATGTTTGGCCCAATGGAATCCGGGTGGATAAATCAAGCGCTTGACGCGACAGGCGCCGGTTCGCGCGACATCCACCTGAACCCCTCCCACCTCGCGGTGTTCGTCCGCCTCAACTGGGGCTAGCAGCGGATTGGTGACATTCATCATGGTTGGCTCCTCTTGGTTTCTTCCAAGTACGCTCGCATCTTACCAAGCGCCTGCGCGCGATGGCTCACTTCCATTTTGCGCTCGAGCGGCGCTTCGCCAAAGGTGGATTCGAAGGGTGGGTACAAGAATAGAGGATCGTAGCCGAATCCATTGGTTCTTCCGCGCGGCGCTTCGAGTAACCGGCCTTCCACTTCTCCGCGGAAGGTGCGGATTAAACGCCCCGATTCGGCGAGCGCCACCACGCACACGAAGCGCGCCGCGCGATTGGTGGCCCCGCGCATGCGATCCAGCAGCAGCTGGTTATTTTCCGCGTCGGTGGCATTGGGGCCGGCAAAGCGCGCCGAGTACACGCCGGGTGCGCCGCCGAGCGCGTCCACTTCCAAGCCTGAGTCATCCACGAACAAATAGCCGTCGCAATGTTTCGAATAGTACAGCGCCTTCTGGATAGCGTTCTCTTCGAATGTCGCGCCCGTCTCTTCACACGGCGCCATCGACGCAACGCCCGGGAGCGGTTGCACCTGGAAATCCTGCAACGCCAGTTGAAACTCGCGCAGCTTGCCGCTGTTCGTGGTGGCGCAGTACAGCTTCAACTGGCCAGCGCCGCCTTCTGGATCTCGAACAACTCGGTGATGCCGCGCCGCGCCAGCTTCACCATTTGCTCCAACTGCGCGTCGTCGAAGGGCGTCTTTTCGGCGGTAGCTTGCAGCTCGACGAAACGGCCGGAACCGGTCATCACCAGGTTCATGTCCACTTCCGCCGCGGAGTCCTCTTCGTAGCACAAATCGAGGAGCGGCTCGCCGCGCAGGATGCCGACGCTTGTCGCCGCTACCGGCTGGGTGATCGGGAGCGCTTTCAGCCTCCCATATGTCACCAGCTTTTGGAGCGCTTGCACTAATGCGACGTAGGCGCCGGTGATGGAGGCAGTGCGGGTGCCGCCGTCGGCTTGCAGCACGTCGCAATCGATAATCACGGTACGGTCCCCGAGCGCCGTGGTGTCCACAATCGATCGCAAGGAGCGTCCGATCAGCCGCTGGATCTCAAGCGTGCGTCCCGAGGGCCGGCCCTTGGTGACTTCGCGCGGCGTTCGCGTTGCCGTGGCGCGTGGCAACATCGAATATTCCGCCGTCACCCAGCCTCGCCCGCTGCCGCGCAAAAATTGCGGCACTGTTTCTTCCACGCTGGCCGCGCACAACACGCGCGTGTGCCCCACCTCGATCAGCGCCGAGCCTTCGGCGGTCACTAGGTAGTTGGTCGCGATCCGCACGGGACGCATCTGGTCCAGCCGGCGATTGTCTGTTCTCATTTTGTCGTTGTAGTAAGGCCCGATTGCAGGGAAAAATAGAATAGCAGACACATGAGCGCAATCCCTAATGCCACCAGAACCAGGCATGGGATGGCGGCCCGCGCCGACTTAACTTTTTCCGACGTCTTCTTGGTTCCGGCGGACTTGAACTTGGCCATGAAACTTCAGTGTAGATCGCTTCGGTTTAGCTCAGGCGGCCGATCTTGACAGCAAGTTCAGCGGAATAGTGGACCAGAGGACTTCCTTGCGGAACCGGAAGGCCGGCGCTTTCGAAGATAGTCTGGCGCAGCTCAATTACTTTTGCACGCGCGAGCGGCCAGGGCGGATGCTCGATCTGCGCGTGCCGCAACCGTCCCCGTGACAGTGCATAAAGGCGAAAACGCGCGGTGAGGAAATGATCGAGGGCTGTAAGCTCTCCCGGCTGGTACCGCTGGCCGGGCCGGATCGCAATCTCGGTGATCGCGCCCGGGTCGTGCGGCCAATGACGCCGGCTTCGGTAGTGAACGACGCCGTCTTTGGAGGCGATGCGCATGCGCGCCCAAAAGTAGGGCAGGCGATATCCGATTCGCGCTCCCAGCACCGCGGCCAAACGCGCCGCGTCGAGAGAGAAGAACCAGACCGCGCGGCTGCCGTCGGGTCCAACTACATAAGTACGCAGATTTGTTTCGGGGAAGTGCGGCATCCCCGGCGTACCGAATATTTCAAACGGGACCAGCCCACCCACGCGGCGCCGTCCAGCGTGTCCAGTTCGAGCCCGGCCGGAATCATGCGGCGGATCGGATGGGGAGCGTACGGCCAATGCAGGAACGTGAGCCGTCGCCAGGTTTGCCGCATGGCAACATGGCGAACCGGAATCGGAGCCCACGGAGTGATGGGCTGCGCTTCAAGAAGGCTTGCCGTATCCGCCTCCACCGGGCGACTCAATGCGCAGCACATCCCCCGCTTCCACCTCAAAGCGCGCTTTGCCGGGAACTGCGATAATCTGCTGGCCGCGCAGCAGCGAGTTTCTGCCCCGTGCGCCCGGCTTGCCGCCAAACAGTCCATAAGGGCCGCGCTCGCGCCGATCCGACAGAATGGTCGTATCCGCTCGCGTCAGAAATTCATACTGGCGAACGATTCCATCGCCGCCGCGATGCTTCCCGCGTCCGCCCGAGCCGGAGCGAATGCGGTAGCTGCGAATGCGCAGCGGATACAGATGCTCGAACGCTTCCACCGGAGTGTTCCAGCTATTGGTCATGTGGGTGTGGGTGGCGCTCGCGCCATCCGACACCGCCGACGCGCCCATCCCGCCGGCAATGGTTTCGTAGTAAGCGAACGCGCGCCCACGTGTACGATCCCATCCGCCGAAGGTCAGATTATTCATGGTTCCCGAACTTGCGGCGGGAATCAATTCGGGCGCCGCTTTGGCCAGCGCGGCCAGAACCACGTCGGTGATGCGCTGCGACGTTTCCACGTTTCCGGCGGCCATCGCGGCCGGAGGTTGCGCGCTGACCACGAGGCCGCTCGGGGCAATCACTTCCAGGGGCCGCATCACGCCCGCGGTGTACGGAATGTCCTCACGCACCAGGCAGCGAAATACATAAGTGGTGGCGGAAACGGCAACGGCGTAATTGGCGTTCACCGAGCCTTCCACTTGCGCATCGGAGCCGGTGAAGTCGATGGTGGCGCGATCGCCACGGATGGTAACTTGCGCCGCGATCTTCACCGGAACATCTGAAATGCCGTCGCTATCCAGATAATCCTCGGCGCGATAGATCCCTGAGGGAAGCCTCCGGATGGCGGAACGCATCATGCGCTCGCTGTAATCCTTCAGTGCCGCCATATTGCGCCGCAGCTTAGGCAATCCGTATTTTGCAACCAGTTCCAGCAGGCGCTGTTCGCCGCGTTTGATCGCCATGCATTGCGCAAGCAAGTCTCCTTCGCGTTCCACGGGAGTTCGCACGTTGGCAAGGATGAGATCCAGCAGCGTGCGATCCATGCGGCCCTCCCGCGCCAGCAGCACCGGCGGAATGCGAAGGCCCTCCTGATAAATTTCTCGCGCCAGCGGCATCGAGCCGGGGCTCATGCCCCCGACGTCGGCGTGATGCGCCCGATTTGCGACGTAAAAGGCGGGTTTGCGCGAGCCTTTTAAGAATACCCCCGAGACGGCTGTAATATCGGGAAGATGAGTGCCGCCGCGAAAAGGATCGTTCAAGATGGCGACGTCGCCCGGCTCCAGATCGAACGCACGAGTGGCATGCCAAACCGACAGCGGCATCGCGCCCAGGTGTACGGGCATATGGTCGCCCATTGCCACCGTTTCGCCCTGCGCGTCGTAAACAGCGCATGAATAATCGCGGCGTTCTTTAATATTTGCCGAAAAAGACGTTTTGCGCAGCACAGCGCCCATCTCTTCGGCGATAGATACCAGCAGGTGCCGGAACAACTCCAATTCGATGGGATCGGCGGACATTATTCCTTGCAACTCCCGATATTAACCAGGAAACTCGCCACCTTTTGCCAGCGATTATGGTCGGGTTTTTCGATGACGTAACTGTGCGTGGCCGCGTCGGCGCGCACGCGCCAAGCCGATGCACCGGCCGGCTTTTCCTGGGCTGCGGGGGAGTTGGCTTGGATGGTCCAGCTTTCACCGCCCGTGCTGGTTTCATACACTTCGTGTTTGCCGTTGTCGAGCCGGGCGTCGATTAACATGGTTCCTTTGGCCGGAGTGTCGAACGAAAAGCGCTCAATCGCGGCGACGCGGGTTTCCTCAAAGATCGGACGTTCGCGCCAGGTCTTGCCGCCGTCGTTGGTGATCAACAGAAACGGATCGCGCGGCGCACCTTGCAGATTGGCGCCGGAGATCCAGCCGTTTTGAAGATCGACAAATTGAATCTGATCGAGACCGGAAGTGTGGATGCGCGGATGCGGTTCGGTCCAGGTGCTCCCGTTGTCTTCGGACGCAAGCAGAATGGAATAAAGCGTCACCATCGGCGTGTGGATATTTCCCGTGACAAAAATCTTGGCGCCCACCGAATCGACATTGGAAAGCTCAATGTAAACCGGGCACGGATCTTCTTCCGAACAGCCCAGCCCCGCCGCTTGCGTGTCGGCTGCGGTGCACTCATACGCCACGCGTATCGGAGTCTCGGCGCCGAGCGACGCCGCAAGAATGAGTGACAGCGCTGATAGACGGCTAAACATCGAATTCGATGCCTTGCGCCAGGGGCAGATCCTGGGACCAGTTGATGGTCACGGTTTGCCGTCGCATGTAAGCCTTCCAGGCGTCGCTGCCGGATTCGCGTCCACCGCCGGTGTCCTTCTCGCCGCCGAATGCGCCGCCGATCTCCGCGCCGCTGGTGCCGATGTTGATATTCGCGATACCGCAGTCGCTGCCGCGCGCGCTCAAGAAAGTCTCGGCCGAAATCAGGTTGGTGGTGAACATGGCTGACGAAAGGCCTTGTGGGACGGCGTTGTGCCATCGAATGGCTTCCTCCAGCGCTTCGAATTCAATGAGGTAGAGAATCGGTGCGAAGACTTCTTCCTGTATGATCGGCATGTCGGCGCACGCTTTCACCAACGCGGGCTTGACGTAGCACCCGCCCAGTTCTTGGCCTCCATAAATAATCTCGCCGCCCTCGGCCTGGACGCGCGCCAACGCGACGCTCATCGCCTCAACCGCCGGTCGATCGATCAACGGACCCATCAGCGTCTTTTCGTCCATCGGATCTCCGATGCGAATGTGTCCATAAGCCGACTGTAGTTTGCGCGTCATCTCCTGCGCAATTCCGCGCTGCAGAAACAATCTCCGGATACTGGTGCAGCGCTGTCCCGCCGTGCCCACCGCGCCAAAAAGCACCGCGCGCAGGGCCAGATCAAGATTGGCGTCGTTCATCACGATCAGGCCGTTGTTGCCGCCTAGCTCCAGCAAGGTGCGGCCCAGACGCCGCGCCACGGTCTCGAGCGACAATGCGCCCCATGCGCGTGGAACCGGTCGCGCTAATCAAGGGAATCCGGCGATCTTCGGTCAGGCGCTGACCGATGGTGGCGTCGTCTCCAAGAATCAATTGAAAAACGCCCGACCATCCGTGACGCGCGAGCACCCGATCGCAAATGTTCTGCACCGCAATCGCCGTCAGCGGCGTCTTGAGCGACGGTTTCCAGATCACGCAATCGCCGCACATCGCGGCGAGCAATGCGTTCCAGGACCATACCGCCACCGGAAAATTGAACGCCGAGATCACACCCACTACGCCGAGCGGCTGCCACTGTTCGTACATGCGATGCTCGGGCCGCTCGCTGGCTATCGTGAGCCCGTAAAGCTGCCGCGAGAGGCCGACCGCGAAATCCGCGATGTCGATCATCTCCTGCACCTCGCCCTTGCCTTCGGCCAGGATCTTGCCGGTTTCGAGGGTGACCAGAGTGCCGAGATCGTCTTTGAACCGGCGCAATTCATCGCCGATCTCGCGCACCACTTCACCGCGCTTGGGGGCAGGGAACATGCGCCACCGATCGAACACCTCGACGCTTCTAGCGACAGTGCGCTCGTAGTCTTCGGCGGAGGCCAGCCGAACCCGCGCCAGTTCGCTTCCATCGGCCGGATTGAGCGAGGCGATCGCGGACGTGGATGTATCGGACTGGATGCCCAGCCGCTCCAAAACAGAAGTTTCCGCTATTGTGCCAGCCATCCAAAACCCTCCGTTCCCATCGCAAATCTTCGCCCGGCCCGGCGCACCGTCGCCCCAATGCGCCCCACCACGTCGCGCTGAAAATCAGCATCCAGCCATTCCGAAAATCCGTGCTTCGCGCTGATCGCAAACGCAGCTTCGCGAGTGGTTGCGCCGCGCGGCTTCAGCGATCGGATGTGCAACGGATCGCCGATAATGTCCTGGTCCGTCGCCTCCAGCGCCATGGCGGCCAGCTCTTCGGGATCGCAGGGCAGCATGGGCGCCAGTGTCGCGAAGGTGGTAATACCTGCCCGCCGCAGCTCGCCGATGGCCTTCAGCCGGCAATCGATGGTCGCGCAGTGCGGCTCATACAGCTTGCGCACGGCCTCGCGATTGGTGGTGATGGAAAAGCTAACGCGTAGCGTGGTGCGCCGAGACAGATCGACCAGCCGCGCTAGATCACGCACGATCAGCAAGCCGCGCGTTTGAATCACGAATACCTTCGGAGGCCGCGCCAACAGCTGGTCCAAAATACGCGTCATCAACTGCTCGGTCTCTTCGGCAGGCTGATAGGGGTCCACTAACGGCGAGCAGTAAATCACTTGCTCGTCACGCAACTGCCGCCGCAGCAATTCCGGCGCATTGCTTTTGAACGTTGTGAATTGTCCCCAATGCCACCAGTCCTCCGGTCTCAATCCGCCATAAATACGCATGGTAGGAACGTAGCAATAGGTGCATCCGAAGGTGCAATTGCGCGCGGGCGTCAGCGAGTGGGTGAATCCCGCCTCAGCGATAAAGCCAGTTGTTGCGCTAAGAATGCTGCCGGCGCGCGCTGCTAGGATTTCAAACGGCATGGCTGCCTCACGGTTGGATGCCCAAGAGCTTCCGCCGCAGCATATCCAGAGCGATGTTGGTGGAAAACGCGCGCACGCGCTCGCGATCGGCCGGCCACTGCAGCCGCCGCACTTCAGTGCCATTCGGGGCGCTATCGGGCGACGCCAAGCCAATGAACACCAAGCCCACCTGCGCGCCATCCGGGCCCGCGTAGCCAGTGATGGATAATGCGTAGTCCGATCCGGTTTTAGCCCGCGCACCTTCCGCCATGGCCTTCGCCACCGGTTCGCTCACCGCGCTGTATTCGGCGATGAGTTCGGCGGGTACGCCCAGCAGTTGGGTCTTCATCTGATCGGAATAAGTAATGAATCCGCCGCGAAAATATTCCGACGCCGACGGCACTGCCGTGATACGTCCTCCTAAAAGTCCACTGGTCGCACTTTCGGCCACGCTCAACGACGCATGCCGCGCGCGCAGCAGATCGCCGATTACTTTTTCCAGTGAATCGCCGTTGCAGGAATACAAGCGGTCGCCTAGCAGCGGTTCGATCTCGGCGCTGGCCTGCGCAACCAGCGTCTCAGCCTCCTGCGCCGTTCGACAGCGCGCGCGCAGATGCACGTGAATCTCGCCCGAAACCGCCAGGATCGTGGTGGCAAGATTCGCGTAGCGCTTGTACACCGGCGAAATCAGTTGATCCAGGTCGGATTCTCCCATTCCAACCACGCGCAGCCAGCGCGTCCGGATCACTTGCGGCGGCAGAAGTTTTTCCAGCCGAGGCAGGCATTGCCCTTCGAACATCGGCTTCATTTCCATGGGCGGTCCGGGCAACAACATGAAGACTACGCCGTCGTTTGCGATCCATTGTCCGGGCGCTGTGCCGCGCTCGTTGGGTAACACCTCCGCTCCCTCGATCACGTAAGCCTGGCGGCGATTAATCTCGGCCATCTTGCGGCCGAAGTAACGCAGCCGCGCCTCAATGCGATCGCAAATCTCCTGCTGAAAGACCAGTGTCCGGCCCAGCGCGCTGGCCACCGCATCGCGCGTGAGATCGTCCTCGGTGGGTCCCAAACCGCCGGTCAACACCACCAGCTTCGATCGCGCGGCCGCGCCCAGGATGCTGTCGGTGAGCCGCTCCCGCTCGTCGCCGACGACGGTTTTGCGCACCACCTCCACACCCAAGGCGTTGAGCTGCTCGGTAAGGTACAGCGAGTTCGTGTCGAGCCTTTGCGGCGTCAACAATTCCGAACCTACGGCGATGATCTCTGCGTCCGGCATCGAGCCTCAGGAAGGAAGGGGTCTGCCCGCGATGCCAACATCCACGCGATACAGCGCGTTGTTGGTACACACCGCCAGGGCGCGAGAAGGCGTGAACGCCAGACCGACAATTCCAGGGCCGGAGAGAAACAACTCCGGATTCCGCTCGTGATCGAAGCGCACCACTCCGCGCCGGCCGCCCAGCGACGCCGCGACGTACAATCGGCCTTCGGCATCGAAAGCCAGACCCTGCGGACGGCCCAGCCCGCGATAGTAGGTCTCCACTTCACCGGCCGGAGAAATGCGATTCACCGAATCGAAGCTCGACGTGGTGGGGCCGGCCACGTACAGATAGCCGTCGTTGGCGAAGGCGAAATGATAAGCCGCGATGGAAGGCTCCAGCGTGGCAAAAACATAAATTTGACGCGAGCGGCTGATCTTGAACACCGTGCCGCTGCGATCGCCCACGTACAAATTTTCTTCCGGATCGAACGCGATCCCGGTTGCCACGCCCATTCCTTCCACATACACGGAGACGTTGCCGGCCGAGGTGGCCTGATAGACGATGCCGTCGTAACGGCTGGAGATGTACAGCGTTCCGGCTTTATCGAACGCGAGTCCGGTGGCGTTCATGATTTCGCTGGCGAACGGTTTCGAATTGTAGTTGGAATCGATCTTGTACACCGACACCGGCGTCTTCTGCCCGCGCGAACCGCTGAAGGTTACGTAGATGTTGCCGGAGGAATCCACCGCGGGGTTGCCAACGGGATAAAGATTGTCGGCGATCTGGATTCCAATATCGCAAGTCCAGGCCTGGCTGCTATGGCCGCCATTGGCCACCACGAGTTCTCCCGCCGAAGCGCCCTCCGGAACGCGCACAATCACGCAGGAATCGGACCCGATGACGATCGGCGCCTCTATATCTCCGATGGTGACGCGCGGACGCTCGGATTTCGCCAGGCCCGCGCCGCGAATCTGAAACTCGCCGCCCGGGATGGCCGCCTCCGGGGTGACTGTGGAAATTTGCGGGCGGCCATTCGAGTCCTTTTTAGATGCCATATGAAAACTTAGGAGCCATATGTAAAGAGATGCAAACGATCTAATACGAATATAGCAAGCGCGCCGTAAAGCCCCGCCATCACGTCGTCGGCGACGATGCCCCAGCCGCCGGGAAAACGCTCGAATTGTCGCGCCGGCGCAGGCTTCCATACATCCAGCAGGCGGAACAGCACGAACGCGGCCAGATAGGTGTTCCAGTTGAAACGTGGCTGCGCCCGCCAGCGTGATCCATTGGCCGATCACTTCATCAACCACTACGATGTGCGGATCGGCAGTGTGGGTCTCTCGCTCCACGACGCCAGCCGACCAGATGCCGGGGGCGAGGAGAATTGCCGTGAGCACGAGCAGAACGCCGCGGCCGTATCCGGCGTAATGAAGCGCGATCGCGATGATCAGCGCCGCGAGCGATCCTGCGGTGCCGGGCGCTACGGGCGAATAACCACAGCCAAACCACGTTGCGATCAGAAATGCGCCGGCCCTTCGCTGACGCACGTTATTCCCGGTTCTCGCCTTCGCTCTCGGCGTCCTCGGGTTGGATGGGCGTCGAAATGACGTACTTTTCGCTGGCCCAATTGCCGAGGTCGATGATTTTGCAGCGCTCGCTACAGAACGGGAAGAAAGGGTCCTGGGGAGAAACTTCCTTTTTGCAGATCGGACATTTCATCGGGCAGTAGCAAGGATCTGAAAAGCACTCGCGGCGGGCACGGGCAACGGGTCTTCAGTGGCCGCGTCCAACGCGCCGATCAGATCGTAATCGTGCGCCTCGGTAATCCGCATGCGTCGGATCTCCCCGCGCCGGGGAGCCGCGCCGGCAAAATCGTTCACGTAACAGAAGCCGTCGATTTCAGGCGCTTGCGTGGACATGCGCGCCTGCCATAGTAAATCGGTATCCGGCGACGGCCCTTCGATGAGAACATCCACTTCGCGGCCGATCATCTTCCGGTTGCGCGCCTTCGAAATGCGCCGCTGCAAAGCCATCAGCTTCTGTTTGCGATTGTGAATTGTGCGTCCGTCCACCTTGGCGTCCAGATGAAAACTGGCGCTGGTGTCTTCGTCCGAATAAGAGAAGACGCCCAACCGGTCCAGCTGCGCCGTCTTCACGAAATCGCACAGGATCTCGAAATCGGCCTCAGTCTCGCCGGGAAAACCGACAATCATGCTGGTCCGAATGGCCACGCCCGGAATCGTCGCGCGAATGCGTTCCAGCAGTTTCAGGAAAAAATCGCCGTGCGATCCGCGCTTCATGCGCTTCAGCACGTTGGAACTGGCATGCTGCAGCGGCATGTCGATGTACTTCACTAACGCCTGATGTTCGGCGATGGTATCCAGCAGTTTTTGCGTGATGCGGTTCGGATAGCAATACAGAAACCGGATCCATTTTTCACGAGCGGTTTCAATCTGCGCCAGACGGGCCATCAATTGCGCCAGCCCATCCTTGATTCCCAGGTCTTCGCCGTACGACGTGGTGTCCTGGCCGATCAAATTGATCTCACGGATCCCGCTCGCGAACATCCGCGTAGCCTCGGCGATCACCGATTCAAATCGACGGCTGCGAAATTTACCGCGATACTGCGGGATTACGCAGAACGAGCAGGGATGGTCGCAACCCTCGGCGATCTTGATGTACGCGAAGTGACTGGCGGTGGAGAGCACGCGCGGCGTCAGGTCGTGATAAAGATAGGGTGCCGGCGTGTTCGAGTCCGGCTCAAAGCCCTCGCATACGGCGACGATCTTCGAGAGCTCGTTGGTGCCAACCAGGGCGTCCACTTCCGGGAGTTGCTCGCGAATCTGATCGCGATAGCGTTCCACCATGCACCCCGCCACGATCAGCTTGCGCGCTGGGCCCGATTTTTTGTATTCGGCCATCTCGAGAATAGTGTCGATGGATTCCTGCTTGGCCGGATCGATAAAGCTGCAGGTGTTCACGACGAGCACTTCTGCGTCGCCCGGATGAGGCGTCAATTCGTGACCACGTTCCGCCAAATGGCCCATCATCACCTCCGTGTCAACGAGGTTCTTTGGGCATCCGAGACTTACGAATCCAATTTTCACAGATGAGGTGGCGGAGGACGACCGTCACTTGTAGGATAGCAGCCCGTAGAGCTTGCCCGCATTATCGTGCAGCACCATGTGCGCCAGCTCGAAAGCCCGCTCGCGCGTGATTTCTCCATCGTTCAACATGTCCGTCAATGCCAGCGCCAGCGCCTTCCGGCCCGTGTCGTTCGCCATCCAGCCCGCTTGTTCCCAGCCCATCTCTTCGGAATATGGATAGGCATCGGTCGCGAACAAAACTTTGCCGGGAGCAAACTCCAGCCACTCCCGCAATACCTGGGCTACCGCACGAGGATAATTGGTGAACGTTTGCGCCGAGAAATCGGCGTACACATTTGGCTTGGAGAGCAGCGCCGTGATCTCGCGAGTAAACGGCCAGCCGCCGTGCAGTAGAACGAAATTAGTGCGGTGCAACCGTGGATCATTGAGCGCTGATTCAAGCAGTAGCGGGTTGGTTCCCGCCACGTGGAAATAACCGCCGGGGCCCCAAGCGACGTGCAGATGTACGGCCATCCCTAATCGTCCAGCTTGGGCGGCTATGTGGCGAAAAACATAATCCTGCAGCTTCTTATAAGCCGCGTCGCTGATGGGGCCGCCGCGCCCCGGCGTGATTCCATTGACGTAGGCTGCTTCGGCTTCTGGGCGAGCCACCTCGTCGAAATCGAGCGAACGCAAATAGGCCGCTTCAAACTTCACCGCAACGGCGCCGGCACGTTTGTGCCGTTCGAGCGTTCGATCCACCACCTTTTGCAAATATTCGTCAAGCGTCGACGGCAGCTTTCCGTACCCACACTCCTTCAGGTAGCGCTGCAGCAGGCGCTCCTCGTCAGCATAAAACGCCTTCCGGTCTGAATTCTTCGCCGCCAGGCTGCGGTTATCGAGTGGAAACAACAAAGCGTCTTCGAAGGGCACCCACAGGAATCGCGGCGGCGCAAGGCCCGGCCCGAGCGCGATGCGATTGGCCAGCATGGTTTCGATCCCCAGTTGGTCCAGCACCCAGTTGGCGTAGCTTTCGCGCTTCTGAGTTATCAATTCTGACCGGCGCCGCCTCAGTTGCTCCATGCTTCCATCGCCGAACATCCGATGCCATGCCTCGGCGGCCAGCGGCGTTCCCGCGCGAGTGCGAACCGGCTCGGTGAACGGTTCCATGTTCTCCACCGGCAGCGCGTCGTAATCCGTGTCCGGATCACCGCTCCACACCGGCCGCACCGGATGCGCATGATTGTCGATGGCTTTGATTTTGAACACCTCGGCTTCGATAGCCGGGTCAACCTTCAGTTGCGCGAAAGCGGAAAAACCGAGAGCCGCCAGTGCGGCCAGTACATATGAAAGGGTGCGGTTCAACTATTTCACTTCCGCGGGAGTGGACGTCGCCGGCCCCATCCCTACAATTTCCAGCGTCACTTCTTCGTCCTTCGCACCGTCGTAGTGGATTTGCTTGCCGTAATGGGTGACAAAACTTCCGGCGGGGATGGGCGTCGTGCTATCGGGATCGTACTTCGAGCCGGTGCCCACCCACCACGTCCCGGAAATCACGGTGATGTAGCGATCGTTCGGATGGAAATGCGGATGGCTCATGTGGTGCGGCGTCCACTTGGTCAGCACGATGTAGAGGCCGGGCTTCGACGGATCGCCCACCAGGACGGCTTGTTTTGCGCCGCCGGCATTCTCGGTCCAGTGGATTTTGTCGGGCAGCGTGTAAGCCAGAACTTTCGGGTCAGGCGTGGCCGCGTTTACGGAAAAGACGCTCGCGAAAATGGTTGTCGCGGCGATCGCGAGCAGGGTGCGAATGGCGATGGAGTGGTTGTGCATGCTGCTCATTTTATCCCCCTTGTCAACATCCGGCGATCTGATAGGATGGCCGCATGGCATCCCCCGAGATTCGTCGCCTGCGTCTCCACGCGCCCACAGGCGAATTCAATTTAAGCCGGCTAGAGCGTGTGATTTATGGGCCCGGCAAGATCAAAGCGCTGAAAGATGAAATGGAGCGGCGCAAGCTAAAGCGGGCCGTGGTGGTGACCACCGACGTGGTGGCGACGCTGCCCATCCTCAAGGAGGTCACCGACGCGCTGGGCCAGCATTGCGCTGCGGTGTTCACCGGCATCGTCCAGCACGTGCCGCGCGGCACCGTGAATGAGCTCGAAAAAGAGATCGAGCGCGCCGATGCCGACAGTTTGGTGAGCCTGGGCGGCGGCAGCCCTATCGATTCCACCAAAGTGGCGATCTATGGTTTGCTCGACAAGCGCGAGCTGGTGCACATCGCGGTGCCCACTACATTGTCGGCCGCCGAATACACGCACGCGGGGGGCGTCACGGACGAGACCACGCGAGTGAAGAGCGGTGTGTACGATATGCGCGTTTTGCCGCGAACCGTGATTAACGATCCGGTGCTCACGTTGTCCACTCCGGACTGGTTGTGGGTATCCACCGGGATTCGCGCGCTGGATCACGCCATTGAGTGCGCCTACGCCATTCGGCATCAGCCCATCAGCGACGCGCTGGCCGCGAAATCGATCGCACTGTTTGTGGAGCACCTGAAGCCTTCCATCACCACCAAAGGCGATGAGCAGCTCGCCCATCGCGGACATTGCCAGTTCGCATCGTGGTACTCGATTTATGGCGCGATGAATACCCGCTTTGGGCTTTCGCACCTTTTGGGACATCAGATCGGACCGCGCTGGAACGTCCCGCACGGAATCACCTCCTGCATTACGCTGCCGCACGCCATGCGGTTTATGGCGGAGATGGCGGCCGATCGGTTTGGCCCCATCGCGGAAGGCTACGGGATTCCGTTCGATCCTTCCAATCCCAAGCCCGCCGCGCTTCAGTGCGCGGACCGCACCGCCGAGTTGATCGCGCAATTCGATGTGCCAAGGACGCTGCATGATGCGGGCGTGCCGCGCGGGGAGATGGGCGACATCGTCGGGCCGATCACGCACGAGCTGGAGCACATGGGCGTGGTTGACCGTCCCATGAGCGAACAGGAAGTGCTCGCGCTGCTGGAATCTTGCTATTGATTTTTGAGGGCGGAATTGGATCCGCCCTTTTCCTAGTCTCTGAATCTGCGCCCGGATCCGTAGGGACACAGATCGTTGCGTCCAAGTTTTGCCAGAGCATTGGTGGTGTTGTCTTCTCCTAGCAAACGGATCGCAGTGAGCGCGGGAGCGATCGTCGTTTCGATCGCAGCCTGTAAACTTTTGGTGCACCTGTACGCAGGCCGCCAGTACGGCTACTTCGTTGACGAACTTTATTACCTCGCCTGCTCCAGGCACTTGGACTGGGGATATGTGGATCAGCCGCCGCTGATCGCGGCCATCGCCTGGCTGGTGCGGACGGTTCTTGGCCAGTCGCTCGCGGCCATTCGCTTATTGCCGGCGCTCGCCGGAGTAGCCGAAGTGCTGCTCACGGCATCCATGGCTCGCGAGCTTGGAGGCAAACTCTTTGCGCCAGCCTTGGCTGCGATGGCGGCGCTGATTGCGCCGGGAATATTAGGGGCCGACGGCCTGTTGACGATGAACGCGTTCGAGCCGCTGTTCTGGATGGGCTGCGCCTGGCTGCTGATCCGCCTGATCAAGACGAAAAACACGAAGCTGTGGATCTGGTTTGGGGTGTTGGCCGGCTTTGGCCTCGAAAACAAATACTCGATGCTGATTTTCGGCGCGGGCCTGGTGTTCGGGCTGCTGCTGACAGCGGAAAGGCGCCTGCTCGCCAGCCGATGGTTGTGGGTGGGTGGCGCCATCGCTTTTCTCATTTTCTTGCCGAATCTGTTGTGGAACGTCCAGCATCATTTTCCCTTCCTGGAGCTGCAAGCCAATATTCGCGCCAGTGGCCGGGACGTTCCGCTCGGGCCGGCGGCCTTCTTCTGGCAAGAGATCCTATTGATGCATCCGCTGACGCTGCCCATCTGGCTCGGCGGACTGTGGTTTTACTTCTTCACCAAGGTCGGAAAACCTTTTCGCGCCATCGGATGGGCATGGATTTTCACAGCCGCGGTGATCGTTTTCCTGAGCCCGCGCGTATACTACCTCTTCCCGGCGTTTCCCGTGCTGTTCGCGGGCGGCGGCGTGCTTTGGGAGCCCGTGCTGGAGCGGCCCAGGCTCGCGTGGCTGAAATTCGCCTATCCGTTCCTAATGCTTGCCGGTGGCGCGCTCCTGGCGCCGCTCGCCCTACCCGTGCTGCCGCCGGAAACATACATTCGATATACGAAAGCAATCGGACTCAATCAGCCCAGGATCGAGAACCACCAGCTCGGGCCGCTGCCGCAGATTTTCGCGGACCAATTCGGATGGGAGGAAATGGCGGCGACCGTGGCGCGCGTCTACAACAGCCTGCCGCCGGACGTTCGCGCCCGCACAGCGATTTTCGCGCAGACCTACGGGCAAGCCGGAGCCATCGATCTGTTCGGTCCCAAGTACGGCTTGCCGCCGGCCATCAGCGCCCATCAAAGCTATTTTCTGTGGGGCCCGCGCGGCTACACTGGCGAAAGCATGATCGTGCTGGATGACCGGCAGAAAAGGCTCGAGCAATTGTTTACCCGCGTGCAGAGGGTGGCGCACGTGGATCATCCTTACTCGATGCCCTACCAGCATTTCGATATTTATTACTGCCAGGGAATGCAACCGCCCCTCGCTGAGTTGTGGCCGCAGCTGAAGAGGTGGAATTAGATTAGCGCTGCTCCGACACCGATTTCTCCGCCAGATCGCCCAGGATGGGCAGCTTGTACACCTCATCGTGCGAGGTCTTAATGATCATGAAGATCCAGGCGCCGAAAATGACGGCCTTCAGCAGTCCGGGGAAAACCTGGTGCAGCGGCGGACCCCAAAACGCAAAGCCGAACATGGGGCTGAGAACCCAGTCCACCAGCAGCCACGCAACGAACAAGTACAGGCCCTGAAAGGCATGGAAGCGAACCCGGCCGTCGTTGCGAAAGCGCGCCGAAGCCAGCACCACAATAGAGACGATCCAGCCGAGAATCGGGATGTAGCACAGCAGGGAAGCGGTGCGCGGGCTGATGCCGTGCATGTAGTCGATGGGCGGCGCGGAAACTGGTTGGCGTGCGCCGCAGACGCCACAGTAGGCATCGCGGTCCCCAACCGACTTTCCGCACTGGCAGCAGTAGGGCATGTTCCTAATCATTATTACGTTACGATTGCCCAGCGTGTTCCGCAAGATAACTTCACTCAGCTAGCTCTCAAGGCCTGTGATACGATGCGGTCCATGCGTACCTCAAAAGTCGGCATGGCTCTACTGGCGCTGGCGTTGGCGCTTGTTCCCTCCCTGGCGGCGGCTGGACCTCTCGGACTCTTCGGCTCAGGGCCGCTCGAGATTTATTTCATCGACGTGGAGGGCGGGCAGTCCACCTTAATCGTCAGTCCGTCCGGACAATCGCTGCTGATCGATACCGGTTGGCGCGGTTTTGAAGGGCGCGATGCCGACCGCATTCAAGCGGTTGCCAAAACGGCCAAAGTCAAGCAGATCGATTATTTGATCATCACGCATTACCATCGCGACCACGTGGGCGGCGTGCCGATGCTCGCAGACCGCATGAAGATCGTCAATTTCCTGGACCACGGGCCCAACGTTGAAGATTCGAAAGTTGTGACCGAAGATTACAGCGACTACGTCAAGGCCATTCAGCGAGGCGAGCATACGGTTGTAAAGCCGGGCGACACCGTGCCCATCAAGGGCCTCTCGGTGAAAGTGCTGACAGCGGCCGGCGAGCACATTCCAGCGCCGCTCCCAGGCGCGGGACAGCCGAATTCCTACTGTGCAACCACGCCGAAACGCGATGCCGATCCCACTGAAAATGCGCAGTCGGTGGGCGTGCTGGTGACGTTCGACAAATTCCGATTTCTCGATATGGGCGATCTTACCTGGAACAAAGAGCTGGAGTTGATGTGTCCCAACAATCCCATCGGAACCGTGGACGTGCTGCTGGTATCGCACCACGGGTTGAATCAATCCAACTCGCCCGCGCTGGTGGACGCCGTGCATCCCCGCGTCGCGATCATGAACAACGGCGCGCGCAAAGGCGCCAGTCCGGACGCCTGGCAGACCGTCAAGGCTTCGCCGGGATTGGAAGACTTGTGGCAACTGCACTATGCGGTAGCGGGCGGCAAGGAACACAATGTGGCGGATTCATTCATTGCCAATGTCGATGAGCAGGACAGCGGGCAATACATCAAGCTCACGGCCGAAGCGAACGGATCGTTCACCGTGTGGAACCAGCGCAACAAGTTCACTAAGGTTTATAAGGCCAGCGGAAAATAATTGCGACCGACGGTCGCAACCGCGCCATGCCAATCCTCGATTTCGCGCTGCGGCTGGGAGTCGCGCTGCTCTTGGGAGCCTGCGTCGGATTGGAGCGCCAGTGGCGCCAGCGCATGGCGGGGACGCGAACCAATGCACTGGTGTCGGCGGGCGCGTCGGCGTTTGTGATGTGCGCCTTCATGGTTCGCGACACATCGCGCAGCGAGGCGCAGATTGTTTCCTACGTGGTGTCCGGCGTCGGATTCCTGGGCGCGGGAGTCATATTTAAAGACGCCGGCAGCGTCCGCGGCCTGAACACCGCAGCCACCATCTGGTGCTCGGCGGCGATCGGCGCGATTTCCGGTTTGGGCCGTCCGTTGCACGCGCTGGTGATGGCCGGCGCTGTCCTGGTGGCCAACGTAATTCTTCGCCCGCTGGCCTATAAGCTCTATCCGGCCCAAGCCGTGGGCGAAGAGGAAGAGGTGACCTACGGATTCGAACTGGCCTGCCGCCAGGAAGACGAAGCTCACATGCGAGCGCTATTGCTGCAAGCCCTGTCGCGCAGTTCTCTGATGCTCACGGCGCTGCGCAGTCAAGACATCGAGGGCACGCCCAAGATGAAGGTGACCGCGCAGATAAAGAGCCTGGGGCGGCAAGACGACGCGCTCGAACAGCTGGTGGTGAGATTATCGCTCGAAGCTGGGGTCAGTTCGGTGAGCTGGACGGTTCATCCGCAGGCGCTGGAGTAGGGGTGCGCCCGGCAGCCCGGTGTGGTATCAAGGGAGGGAAAGGAGTGTTCCACGTATGAACACAAAAAGCAAGCAAACTCAGAAGAAGCAACTCCGGCAGAAGCAGGAGCCCAAGAAGCAGCGTCAGAATGCCGACCTGCTTCACAACGACCGCAAGCCTCACGAGCAAGAGCACCCCGAGACGCGGCTGACCCGTTAAGTCGGATCCGCTCTATTCATTCCGTCCGTAGAAAAGCTCCCTCCTGCGACAACGTGGGCGGGAGCTTTGCTTTGGGCGCCCCCACGCTTAGTGGTGATGCTGGTGCTCCTTTTGCTCCACGGCTGCTTCCTCGGCTGTGGGACGGTATTCGTGCGAGTGCTGGTGCGGCTGGTCGGCCGGATGGGCATGCGCGTCGTGCGGATGCGAATGCAGATGCTCATGTTCGTGCGTGTGCACCAGATCGCCGTGACGATGCTCGTGGGTATGCTTGTGCGGGTGCTCGTGCACGTGGGTCTCGGCCGGTTTAAGTTTGTCGTCTTCCATGCTGGCCTCCTGTAATGTTCTGTCACTGCCCGCGGATGGCGGGCGTTTCGACAAGCTAAAGCAATTCGATGACCAGCAGTTGCCTGCCCATGGCCTTTCTATTTGCATCCGATTTGTCGAGCCACACGACTCAGGCTGGTACGCGCCGCTGTGTATTTTCACGCAGAAACCGCGGCGTGCACAGCGTTCTACCACGCCAGGCGCTACGTGCGGTGGAAACTGAGTTGCTAAGGAGGACATATGTCCTCTTCTGAGGAAATGCAACCAAGAAAGGGAGTTACTATGTCAACGCACATCCTTCCCAACGAAGAACTGACCAAGTTGGTAGCTTCTGCCAAGAGCGAGGATCATCGCAAACTGGCAAACCATTACGCCGCCCACGCAGCCGATCACGAAACCGACGCCAAGGACCATGAGGCGCTCGCCAAGCAGTACGAGAAGACATCTCCGCAACTGGCCGGCGAAGCGCGCCATTATGCGGCGCACTCCAAGGAGGCGGCTGAAGCTTTGCGCAGCCTGGCGGGCATCCACAAGCAGCTAGCCAATTAGACAAGCCTCGAAAGCCAGCGGCGGGAGGCCAAAACCAGGAGGCCAAGAAAATGACGGGCGCCACTCCGAAGCACTCAGAAGCGGTAACTGCGGTTGAGGACCATCCCGCGCCTGTCGCGGAGATCAGCGTGGGCCCGTCCGGCCACGAACACCAGCCCGAGGAGCACGATCACGCGGGAAGCCGGGAAGAGTGGGCCCGCGTTGGATTCGTAGGGCTGGTTCTGCTGGTGGTCTGGACCGGTTGGATTCCGCGCTTTGCCGGCGTCGATTGGCTGGCGCTGGCGGGTATCGTCATCGGCGGCTTGCCGATCTTCAAAGAAGCCATTGCCGACCTGTTCAAGGGGCGCATGACCATGGAGCTTTCCATGACCATCGCCCTGGCGGCGGCTTCGGCCATCGGCGAATTCTTCACCGCGCTTCTGATTACGCTGTTCGTGCTGATCGCCGAAATCATCGAAGGGATGACGGTGGGGCGCGGCAGAGGCGCCATCCGGCAATTGCTGGACTTGCTGCCGCAGACCGTGGAGGTGCGATCGGACGGCAGCGTGGCCCCGCGCGCTCTTTTGGACGTGCACGTCGGCGACGTTGTGCTGGTGCGGCCGGGAGGGCATCTTCCCGTGGATGGCGTGGTGGTCAGTGGACATTCGTTCGTCGATCAGGCCACCATCACCGGCGAATCGATGCCGGTGGAAAAAATCGCCGGCTCGCGCGTGTTCGCTGGAACCATCAATCAATCGGGAGTTCTCGAGATCCAGGCGGACAAGATCGGGCAGGACACCGCATTCGGCCGCATCATCGAATTGGTGGAACGCGCCGAACGCTCGCGCGCTCCCATTGAGAAGATCGCGGACCGCCTGGCGGGCTACCTGGTCTATTTCGCGCTGGCCTGCGCGGCATTGACGTTTCTGGATGACCCGCGATGCGCGCTCCACCATTTCGGTGATCGTCGTGGCGGGCGCCTGCGGCATCGCGGCCGGTACGCCGCTCGCGATTCTCGGCGCCATCGGACGTGCCGCGCAGAAGGGCGTGATTATCAAGGGCGGGCGATATCTGGAAGGGCTCAGCAATGCCAATATCGTCGTCCTCGACAAGACCGGCACGCTGACGCTGGGCACTCCCGAGGTGGTGAGTGTCGAACCGGCGGAGGGCGTCAGCCCCCAGGAGGTTGTCCGTATCGCGGCCTCCGCCGAACGCTTTTCCGAGCATCCGCTGGCCAAGGCCATCGCCAAGAAAGCCCAGGAATGGTCGCTCACGGTGGAAGAGCCGGAAGACTTTCAATATTTTCCCGGCAAAGGCATCGTCTGCCAGGTGGACGGCGTGCGCACCATCGTGGGGACCCAGGCGCTGATGGAAGCCGAACGGGTTTCGGTTCCGCTCTTCGACTGCGCCGGACTGGAATCGTCCGAAGTAATGGTCGCAGCGGGCGGAAAATTCCTAGGCTCGCTCCACATCGTCGACGTTCTCACGCAAAGAGGCCGCCGCGGCCATGCGTGAGCTCAAGAAAATGGGATGCCGTACGGTCCTGCTCACCGGAGATCGAAAAGAAATCGGCGACGCAATCGCGAAAGAGCTCGGGGTCGACGAGGTCCAATCCGAGACTGCTTCCGGAAGAAAAAGTGGAGTGGGTGCGGGATCTTCGCCTCACAGGCAAGTACGTGGTCATGCTGGGCGACGGCATCAACGACGCTCCGGCGCTGCTCGAAGCCGACGTCGGCGTGGCCATGGGATCGGGCACCGACGTCGCTCGCGAAAGCGCCGCGGTGGTGCTGCTTGGTAACGATCTGCTGCGCTTTACCGAAGTGCTGAAGGTGGCGCGCCGCTGCCGCAACATTATCTACGCGAATTTCGCGGGCACATTATTGGTGGACGGCGCGGGCGTGTGCCTGGCTGCCTTCGGGATGCTCAACCCGGTGCTGGCGGCGCTGATTCATGTGTCGTCGGAACTGCTGTTCATCGGCAACTCGGCGCGCTTGTTGCCCAGCCTGGCGCGAAATCGGGACTAGCCGCATGCATATTTCCGAGGGCTTCCTGCCGTTATCGCATTGCATCGCCTGGGGCGCGGCGTCGCTGCCCCCCGTGATCGTAAGCGTTCGCGCCATTTCCAAGGAGCTGGAAAAGAAGCGCGAGAACCGGGTGCTGCTGGCGGCTTCCGCGGCTTTCCTGTTCACGCTGACGGCGCTGCGGATGCCCTCGGTTACGGGGAGTTCCTCCCACCCCACGGGCACCGCGGTTGGCACCTACCTGTTCGGTCCTTCCGCGATGCCCGCGCTGGCTTTGATCACGCTGGTTTTCCAGGCTCTGCTCTTAGCCCACGGCGGATTGACCACCCTGGGAGCGAATCTGTTCTCGCTCGGCGTGGTTGGCCCGTGGGTCATGTGGATTCTGCTCAGAACGCTGCTACGCCTGGGCTGGAAGCGCGATCGCTGCATCTTCTTCTCGACGGTATTCGGCGATCTGGCAACCTACGTAACTACGGCCTGCCAATTGGCCCTTGCCTATCCCTCCGCGCACGGCGGTTACACGGCATCCTTTGCGAAGTTCCTGGGCGTGTTTTTGATCACGCAAATCCCGATCTCGATCGCGGAAGGCCTGCTCACCGTGGTTCTGCTGCGCAACCTCGCCGCCGATCAGGCCGTAGGATTACAGGGCGCAGCCGCTCCGCATGCCCAGGAACGCTTTCGTTCCGCCAACGCCGTAGTTCTGGTGGTGGTGTTTGCCACGATGCTAGGAGCGTTCCTCTACGCGAACTACACCAAACCGCTAGGCAGCGACGATCAGGCCGTCACCGCGATCCAGAGTCTTCGGCCCAACTACCATCCCATCGCCCGGCCTCTGTTCATCCCGAGCGAGGCTGTAGAGCCGCTGCTGTTCACGCTGCAGGCCGCCATCGGCGTCGTCATCCTGACGTGGGCGCTCCTCTGGTTCCGCTCGCGGCGCCGGCGCAAGGCGAATCCAGGCATGGCGCATCGCCACGTGCATCTGCATCCGCATTTAAGCGACATCGCTTTTACCAACGCGTGGCGCCATCGCAATCCCTGGGAGAAGGTTCTCTTCGGCGGAGGGCTCCTGCTGGTGACATTCTTCGTCGCACCGTTCCCCTGGTGCATAGCCATCGCGCTTTTGGTTTCGCTGGCAGCCATAGCGGGCGCCAAGATCCCGGTTTCGAGCTGGCTGGGCGTGCTTTCCATACCCGTATCGTTTGCCATTCTCACCGCCCTCGGAATTCTCGTCGAGATCAATCATTCCAGCTCCGGTTTCTCTATCGGAATGGATTGGGGCGGCCTACCCCTCGCCGGCGGATTGCTGCTGCGCTCGGTCGCGGCCATTTCTTGTCTCGCCTTCATCGGATGGACCACGCCGCTGATGGAACTGATCCCGGTGTTCCAGCGCCTGGGCATCCCGGCCGTATTGATCGACCTGGCGCTGATGATCTATCGCTTCCTCTTCGTCACCGCCACCACGCTGGGCGAAATGCGGCGAGCTCAGTCCTGGCGCTTAGGCCGGGCGGACTATCGCAGCCGTATGCGCGCGCTTTCCATGCTGGCCAGCGGCCTGTTCCTGCGATGCGTGCAGCGAGCCAAGCACCTGGAGGATGGCATCGAAGCGCGCGGCTACCAGGGCAGGCTTTGGGTGCTCGCACCCCGGCGCGCCGCTTCTCCCGCGGTAGTGGCCGGAATCCTGACTATCCAGGTGGGCCTGTTCGCCGCCGCGCATTTTCTTAAGAGGGTGTCATGGCTTCGATTTTAGAGGCGCGGGATGTGAGTTTCGCTTACGGCGTCGAACATGCCGCCATTCACGACATGACCTTCGCGCTGGAATCGCCGCGCAAAGTGGCTCTGCTGGGCGCCAATGGCGTCGGAAAGTCGACGCTCATGCTGCTGCTGAACGGCACTCTGCGGCCAAATCAAGGCCAGCTGTTTGTTCTTGGCCGGCCCATGGATTATTCGCGGTCCGGTTTGCAATGGTTGCACCGCAAAGTCGGCATCGTGCTGCAGGACCCGGACGACCAGCTATTCGGCGCCACCGTGGAACAGGACGTCGCGTTCGGCCCGCTGAACAATGGCGTCGAATCGGCCCAGGCCCGCGTCATGGTGATGCGGGAACTGGACAGCCTGGGAATCAAGCATCTGGCCGACCGGCCCATTCACGAACTCAGCCTGGGAGAAAAGAAGCGCGTCGCGCTGGCGGGCGTGCTGGTTCTGGAGCCCGAAATCATTCTGCTCGATGAGCCCACAGCCGGTCTGGACTTTGTCGGCATCACCTCCATGCTCGGCCTTCTCGGCCGGCTCCATGAAGCCGGAACCACCATCGTGATCAGCACCCACGATACGGATCTGGCTTACGAATGGGCCGAGGATGCCTGGGTCCTGATGGATGGCCATATCGCGGCGCAAGGCAACATCGCCGAAGTGATGCTGGAGCGTGAACTGCTGCGAGCGGCGCATCTGCGCGTCCCGTGGCTGGTGGAGATGGCGCTCGCGTTGGGATGCGAGACACTGCCACGAAATCGGAATGAGATGCTTGGCCGTATTCGAGAGGCGCGAGCAGTCCCCAGCGCACGTTAGTTGGCGGTTGGCATTTTTACGTCGTCGATCACCACCACTTCCACCGGACCGCTCCCCGATTTTAGGCGAAGCCCTAGCTGCTCGCGGAGAGCAGTAAAAATCGACGGCCCATCTGGAGTGGAAGCGGGCTGCTCCCTGGCCGCGGGTCCGCCATCCTCCCCGGGTCCCGGCGTCCAATCGAGCGCAAAATCGAACTGGCCTGCAAGACTTGTTTTGTCGATCACAGGCCGTGCCAAGGCGTACGAAAGCTGGCTGGCAAAAGTCGCGGACGTGGCATTCGTAAAATGAATCGAACCAGCTGTCACCTGGACTGTCGGTTTGGTTGCGCTGTCCTTCGCTCTGGGAAGTTTCGAGCCCTTGCGGTCAACCACAAGTTCATAAACCGGCATCGTCCGTGTGTCTGGATGGGAACGAAGTTGAAAGCGTTCTTGAAGTAAAGTGCGGAGCATCTGCCGGATTTGATCGATTGAGGCCGCGCCATCGTGTTTTGCTTCGACGTCCCAGCGCCTGGAAGCCACCCATCCGGGACCACCAACAATGCGAAAACCCTGAGCGTTATAGGCCGTCATCATCAGCCTCTTAAGAGTGATTCCTGTGGCGGCCAGCGTACCGTCGGGTTCGATTCGAAACAGAAAGCGAAGATCGTCGCTGGTGGTCGGCTTAATGGACGCCACCTCATATCGCGGCGGCTCCGCGCCCGGCTGTCCGCAGATCACGAGCGTGGCGATCAGCAGCATAATTGCGGGCTTCACTCCCACAGTGTCCCTCAAAGACCAACATGCGGCTTAGAGACGTTGCGCAAGGCCGTTTCTGAGCTGTTCGGACGGGCGCGAATCAGTCTATAATTCTCCGATGTGACATCTCGGTCAATCATCACGGTCGGGGCTCTTATCGGCGTCGCGATCTTCGGTTTGCTGTCTAATTTAACCGTTTACGAAGTGATGGACAAGGTCAACCAGAAGCTCCCGAAAGAAGCTCAGTTCGACTCTCTGGGCTGGTACTGGTCAAAGACACGTCGCCTCTTTCGCGAATACGCAAGGTTTTATCCACAAGGAAGGCTCCTGCCCCGAGCGAAGTTCCTCTGGGGGCTGGGCCTCATCTGTTTGATGATATGCGCCTGGAGTCTTGGGTTCCTCGGGCGATGACCGACGTTTCAAAAAGAACCCCTCTTCGAAACTTCAGGATCTAAGCCTCGGGGCCAGTTTTGTCAGGGCCAGTCTTGCGCACCGTGGAAAATGCGCGAAATCTCGATCACATTTCGCTTGACCTGGTAGACCACGATGTAAGGCAAAGGGGCGAATGTGAGTTCACGCCTTCCGGCCACGCGGCGGCTGGCTCGCCCGAGATTCGGGAAATCCTTGAGGCGGCCGCATCCGTCATAGATGGTCCGGGCCACGCGCCGCGCTGCTTCCGGATTGTCGCGTTGGATCCGCTCGCAAATGCGTTCCAAGTCTTCAGCCGCGGGCAGGGACCAGCGGACTTCCATCAGGGCTGCAAGAACCGTTGAAGGCGCCGACCCACTTCATCATGCGTTAGGTACTCTCCACGCTCCAACGCCTCCTCGCCGCGGTTCACCACTGCAATGAAGCGGCTTTCCTCGTCGAAATACCGCGCGACGGCCTCTTGGACCAGCTCGTCCGCATTGCGCCCTTGCTGAGTGGCAGCTTGCGCGAGCTTCGCTTCGAGTTCCGATGTGAAGTGCACTTCCATCTCTTCAGACTATGAGAAACAGCGGCTTCCGGGCAAGTTGGACCGGTAGCCAAATATTCATGGAACAACCCCAATCCCCAGGGCTATCATGGATAGTCCGGAGAACCCACCCATGAACAACGACGCCGGCGTCCCCATCGCGGGCACGAGATAACCAGAACGATGCGTCCCATGTACGCCCGGCAGTGGCTGCTTGGCCCCGCGCCGCGCCACGCGATCCCCGAGGATGGCATGCCCCCCAGCACAGCCTATCATTTGATCCACGACGAGCTGATTTTCGACGGCAGCTCGCGCTTTAACCTCGCCACCTTCTGCAGCACGTGGATGGACGACGAAGCCCGGCGTCTGATGTCGGAAACGTTCGACAAGAACATGATCGACAAGGACGAATATCCGCAAACCGCCGAGCTGGAGATGCGCTGCGTCCACATGCTCGCCGATTTGTGGCATTCCCCCGACCCCTCCAACGCCCTCGGCACGTCCACCATCGGATCGAGCGAAGCGTGCATGCTAGCAGGATGGTGAAAAAGTAATTGGGATGGGGTGTGACCAAGGAAGACAAAACAACGTCATTATGTTTTAGCCTATGCGAGGAAAAGACACCCAGCAAAGCGCGATGTTCAGTTACGTGTCGCCGGAGGAGCGTATTCCCGCGAATCATCCCTTGCGGCCGATCCGAAGCATGGTGGATGCGGTCTTGAAAGGACTGTCCCGATCGTTCGGGCAACTATACATCGATTGGGGTCGTCCCTCGATCGCGCCGGAAAAGCTCTTGCGCGCACTGCTACTGCAAGTGTTGTATACGATTCGCAGCGAGCGGATGCTCATGGAACAACTGGAATACAATCTGCTGTTCCGCTGGTTCGTGGGTCTGAACATGGACGAGCCAGTGTGGGTGCCCAGCGTGTTCAGCAAGAATCGCGACCGGCTGCTGAATGGTGACATCGCCGAGAAGTTCTTCGCGCAGGTATTGAAACAGGCGCGTGCCAACGACCTGTTGTCGGATGAGCATTTCAGCGTGGACGGCACGCTGATAGAAGCCTGGGCGAGTCAGAAGAGTTTTCAACGCAAAGATCAAGGCCCCACGCTACCACCGGAGGACCCGGGTAATCCGACTATTGATTTTCATGGCGAGGAGCGCCGCAACGACACGCATCAATCGACGACCGACCCGGAAGCCAGGCTGGCAAGAAAAAGCGGCGGTCACGAGTCGAAGCTGGCCTACTGCGGCAACGTGCTGATCGAGAACCGCAACGGACTGGTGGTGGATACCGAACTGGTGCTGTGCAGCGGAAAGGCCGAGCGCGACGCAGCGCTGGAAATGGCGGGGCGGATCGAGGGCGACCAGCGCGTGACGGTGGGAGCCGACAAAGGCTATGACACGCGAGGCTTCGTGCAAGAGATGCGTGGCCGGAACGTGACGCCGCACGTGTCGCAGAATATCAATCGGCAAGGCGGCAGTGCCATTGACGGGCGCACGACACGGCACGCTGGATACCAGGTGAGCCAGCGCAAGCGAAAACGGATCGAAGAAGTATTTGGGTGGTTAAAGACGGTAGGAATGCTGCGCAAGACCCGACATCGCGGCGTCTTCAAAGTTGGTTGGGTATTCACCTTCGCGGCCGCCGCCTACAATCTGGTGCGGATGCGGAACCTTACGGTGGTTCTCTCCGCGTAAGTTCGGGGAGAAGTGTGTCTGGACGACGGAAAGTCGCCAATTCAGGCACACAATCTCCACGTAAATGCTCATGACAAGACCGTTGGCGAGAGGCAAAAAGCTTCGCCGAATAACTAATTCATCAGCCTGCTAGGCGGACTGGCGCTGAAGTGGCGCTGGCGCGAAAAGATGAGGAAATTAGGAAAATCCACGGAGCGGGCGAACCTGGTGCTGGGCACCAACACGCAAGTCTGCTGGCACAAATTCCTGCGCTACTGGGATGTGGAAGAAAGGCCGGTTGCGCTCGAAGGGAACGAGTCGGTCACCAACCCGGAGCGGGCCGCCGCAGCCTGCGACGAGAACACCATCGGCGTGGTCACCGTGCTCGGCAGCACCTTCACCGGCGACTACGAAAATGTCAGCGGGCTGAGCGCCGCGCTCGACCAGCTACAGGAACGAACGGGCCTGGACATTCCCATCCACGTCGATGGCGCGAGCGGCGGCTTCGTGGCTCCCTTCCTCCAGCCCGACGTGTTGTGGGATTTTCAACTGCCGCGCGTCAAATCCATCAATACATCCGGGCATAAGTACGGCCTGGTTTACCCGGGCGTCGGCTGGATCGTCTGGCGCGAGGCGTCGGATCTGCACCCCGATCTCATCTTCAACGTCGATTACCTGGGCGGCACCATGCCAACGCTGGCCATCAACTTCTCGCGGCCAGCCAGCCAGGTGGTGGCGCAATATTACAATCTGATCCGGCTCGGCAAGTCGGGATATCGCGCCATTCATCAAGCGTGCCAGGACGTGGCCGTCGACCTCGCCAAACAAATCGGCGAGCTGGGTCCGTTCCGGTTGTTGAGCGATGGCCGGGACTTGCCAGTGTTCGCTTGGACCCTCAAGGCCCCAGATACGAATCACTGGTCGCTCTACGATCTGGCCGACCGCTTGCGCGACCGCGGCTGGCAGGTGCCCGCCTATCGCATGCCAGCCCACCGCCAGGATCTCATCGTGCAGCGCGTCGTAGTGCGCAACGGCTTCACGCATGATCTGGCCGGCATGCTGCTGCGCGACATTCGCCGCCACCTGGACTGGTTCGCTACGCAGCCAGGTCTCAAACCCACCGTGGACGGCGTCGGCTTCCATCATTAAAGGAGTGGATTTCTCGCAACTCTTTGAAGCACAAGTGCGTCCATCGCTTGACCGATTCTCGCTTAGGGCCTAGAATGGTTGAAGATTCGATTCTCGTCTGGCGGTGAATTGTATGAAAATAAGGCAGTTCTTAGCTTGTTCCAGCGTGGCTGCAGCAGGCTTGGCCGGCGTTTACCTGCTCGCGGCGCCACAAACCGTGACGCAAACCGCCGCGCCAGCTAGCACGGACACCGAAACTCCGAAGGCTGCTGCTTCCCAAAAGGAAACAGTGGCCAAGCCCATGACCGCGAAGCAGAAGAAAAAGCAGGAAGAGAAGCTGCGCAAAGAGCTCGAAACGCCGTACCGGAAATGGATCAATGAGGACGTAGCGTACATCATCACCGACGAGGAGCGCAAGGCGTTCAAGAGGCTGAGCACCGACGACGAGCGCGAAGCGTTCATCGAGCAGTTTTGGCTTCGGCGCGATCCTACGCCCGATACCGAAGAGAACGAGTTTAAGGAAGAGCACTACCGGCGCATCGCCTACGCCAACGATCATTTCGCGTCCGGCATCCCAGGGTGGAAGACGGATCGCGGACGTATCTATATTGTGTACGGCCCGCCGGACGACATTGACGATCACTCTTCCGGCGGTTCTTACGACCGTCCTATTGAAGAGGGCGGCGGAACGACATCCACCTTCCCGTTTGTGGATTGGACCTATCGCTACATCGAAGGCGTCGGCAGCAACATCAAGATCGAGTTCGTCGACACCACCATGAGCGGCGAGTTCCGCATGACCATGGACCCGTCGGAAAAGGACGCACTCACTTACGTCCCCGGGGCAGGCTTGACGCTGTATGAGCAGATGGGTCTGGCCGATCAGTCGCAACGCTTCACCCGAACCGACGGCACCACGCTCGGCACCGGTACCCAGCCGCTGCCTGAGAGCATGAACGAGTTCACGCGCTTGCAGCAGTTCGCGAATCTGCAGAAGCCGCCGGAAGTGAAGTTCAAGGATCTGCAGGCGGTGGTCAGTTCCAGCATCCGCTACAACAATCTTCCTTTCAAGGCCCGGGCGGATTACATCCGGATTACCGACGCCACCATCCTGACCACGGTCACCATCGAGTTCCAGCGGCGTGACCTGCAGTTCCAGCAGAAAGACAACATCTCCAAGGCCACGGTGAACATTTTCGGACGCATCACCTCCATCACCGGCAAGGTAGTGAACACTTTTGAAGATCCGGTCACCATCGAAGTCCCTTCCGACATGCTGCAGAAGGCCCTCGACGGGGCGTCTATTTATCAGAAAGAGATTCCGCTGGCGCCTGGGATGTACCGGCTCAACATCGTCTGCAAAGACATCACCGGCGGCAACATGACCACCTATCCGATGGCATTGAATGTGCCTCACTTCGATGACGAGAAGCTCGCTTCCAGCAGCCTGATCCTGGCGGACCTGATCGAAAAGGTCGCGACCAAGAACATCGGTACCGGCCAGTTCGTCATCGGCGACACCAAGGTCCGGCCGCGCCTTACCGATACGTTCGATCGGGACGAGAAGCTGGGAATCTACACCCAGTTCTACAATTTTTCGCCCGACGCAAAGACCAACAAGCCGAATGGGTCCATCGAATACGACATCACCAAGAGCGGCGCCAAAGATCCGGTTTTGCACTACACCGAAGCGGTGACGGCGATCCCGGGGGCGTCCGCGCAGCAGGTGACGGTGGAGAAGCTTTTACCTTTGCAATCCCTGGAGCCTGGGCAATACACCTTAAAGATGAAGGTCACTGACAACAACAATAATCAGGTGTTAACCCCAAGCGCCAATTTTACGGTAAAGTAAATCTTAGGTGAACGGCGTGCTGTTTCCGTTCCCTGATGCCTGTACGGAATAATGACGGGTCAGCCTAAATTCGCTGCCAGCGTGATTGCCGCGCTGATCTTGTCAGCGCCGGTTGCATTGCCCGCAACCGATGCTCCGCTCTCGGGAAGCATCTCGGGCGTGGTGCGGAACTCCAGCGGCGTGCCCCAGATGGGCGCTACGGTTTTCCTTTTCAATCGCTCCGAAAAGCTGCTGGGCCGGGTGATGACGAACGAGCGCGGCCTGTTCGGCTTCGGCCTCCTCACCCCCGATCTTTATTCGGTACGCGTATCGCTCGCCAGTTTTGTCCCGGCGGTGAAGCAAAAGATCGCCGTGCAGCCGGGCATGCAAAGCTTGCTCTACGTGGATCTCGCCAGCGTCCTCAGCTCCATCGAATTGGTCTACGCCAAGCCCGGCGAAGGCGCTCTGATGAGTGACGATTGGAAGTGGGTGCTGAAGGAATCCGCAGCGACACGGCCCGTTTTGAGAATGCTGCCGAGCGACATCGGCGTGGCCCCGCAGCAGGACCCGGCGCAAAATCAATCGGGCTCGCCGACCAGCGTTTTCTCCGATACGCGCGGCATCGTGAACCTTTCCGGCGGTGATCCTGGATCCCTTGGTTCAACATCTTCCCAAGCCGACTTGGGAACGGCTTTCGCGGTGGCTACTTCCGTGTTCGGCAAGAACGAACTGCAATTGAGCGGCAACGTCGGCTACAGTTCGCATGCAGCCTTACCAACCTCGGGCCTCCGCACCAGTTTTAGCCGCGACGGTTTGGGTCCCGAGGTGGCGGTGACGGTGCAGCAAATTTACTTACCGACGCGCGCCGCGCTGGCTAGCCCCACCGGTCAGCTGGATGCCGGACCGGCATTGCGGACCATGTCGGTTTCCATGCACGATAGCGTGTCCTTGATTGACAACTTGCGCCTGGATTATGGCAGTTCCTTCGACTCGGTGAGTTACATGGATCACGTAAACTCGCTGAACGAGTTTGCGCGATTGACGTACGATTTTGGCGCGGCGGGCAAGGTAAAAGTCGCGTATAGCTCAGGCGCGCCCCCGGCCGAATTAGCCATGGACCCCCGGGATGCCGAAGGGCGTGTTGCGGGGGACTCGGAAGCTTTGGCGCAGGATTTGGCGGCCTTGGCCATGCTGCCCCGCCTGTCGTTGCTGGACGGGCACGCGGCTATCCAGCGCTCCCAGGACGTCGAGATCGGCTACGAGAAGAGGATTCGCTCCAGTACTTTCAATTTGACCGCCTATCGCGAGAAGGTGAACAACGCCGCCATGACCGTGGTAGCCCCTGACGGCGCATTCGCACCCGGCGATCTGCTACCCGACTTATCCTCTCAAAACAGCGTCTTTGATGCCGGCAGCTATCAGAGACACGGCTTTGCAGGTTCGGTGTCGCAAGCGCTGGGCAATCACGTGCAAATCGGCGCCTCCTATGGCAGCGGCGGCGCTTTGGCGCCAGACGATCAGGATCTGACGGCGAATTCGGCGGAGGCATTGCGCTCCCGCCTCCAGACCGTGCAGCGTTTCTGGGCGTCCGCGCGAGCGTCGGCGGTACTTCCGGTAACGGGCACCATCATCACCGGCAGCTATCAGTGGATGGATTATAACAACACCATCATGCCGGATCATTTTTATCTCACCCAAAGCCCGTACACCGAACCCGGCCTCAATGTTCGAGTACGGCAGCCCATCCCGTCCGTACCCGGCATGCCGGGACGCCTGGAAGCCACGGCCGAGTTGCAGAACGGCTTGGCACAAGGCTATCTCCCCGTCACCGAGGGTGGCCAGCACGTGACGCTGGTACAATCCCCACGAGCGCTGCGAGGCGGGCTAAGCTTCATCTTCTAAGAAAAATCAGCCACAGATAAACACAGATCCCGAAGTTTCTTATCCGCGGTTCATCTGCGTTAATCTGTGGCCCGAATTTTCTTCTCACCCGATGCCGATGCTCATGTTGAGCAGCAAGTCGTTCACGGCTTTGTCGAACGGTGCGGTTGACGCCAGCTCGTACAGTTTCCCGCCCTCCTCGATATCACCGGCCAGTCTGGCATCCAGCGTCTTGAACTGGTGCTCGAAGGCCGCGGCCAATTCCCGCAGCGCGAGAGGGAAATCGTGGGACGCCGCGAAATGGCAGGCCAGTTCATAGTGAATTTCCGAAGCCAGCGCCGATTCGGGCAGGGCCAAGCGCAGCGCTCTCTCCAGATAGAACCGCGACCGGGCTGCATCGGAGGACGCATAGATGCGTCCGAAGCCGAGATACAATCCCCCAAGCGCGGAACAAATCGCGGAAGGTGCCTGGGGCCCGGCCGCCACTTCCAGATAGGCCGCCGCGTTTTCATCCTGTACCAGGTCCAGCCGCGCTTGTTCGCTGAGTAGCCGGTCTTCTGAGGCTAGACTCTGCCACGCCAAGCCTTGCCACGCGGTGATGCGGGCCGTGATCTCCGCGATCTGGGTCTGCCATCCAGCCGGCGGTTGCGCATCGGCTTGCGGGGTGGCTGGCGCCGTTGTCATTTGACGCAAGCGCTGCTCGGTGTGCTCCTGCAACTCGCGAAGGTCGCCCATGGCCAGCCCGATCTGGTCCTGAATGTGGCCGATGGTTTGATCGGCCTGGCGGGCAAAGCTGGTGGCGCTGAAATAGGAGGATGCGACGAAGACAATGGCGTAGAGACCGGAAGTGCCGAGCAGAATCAGGATCAGCAGCTCCATGTCGCCCACGCGCTTGCTGAGCAGATCCATGTGGTCCTGCAGGATGCGCGCCCGATCGTCGGCGCTGAAGCCGGGTTCATGCAGCGGCAGGGAAACGAATTCGCGGTAGTTCCACAGCTCCCAAGCCGCCATTAGCAGCACTGCGGCCGACGCCGCGAGCAAGAGACCCAGCGCAATTTTGCGAAGGAGCGCCATTTCGACAGCTACAGTCTACAGCCGCACGGATTTTTGTCCAGCCTGGAAAAGTACTAGGAAGTCAGGGTCCGGACTACTTCCGCGCTCCCCGCTGCGGTTTCTTCAATCTGGACTGCCGCAGCTTGGGCCGCTTGCGCTTGGGCTTGCTGATAATGAAGGTGCCGCTGCCGTGGGCTTCGGCTGAATACAGTTTCTCATCTACCATAAAGGTTCATTGTCGCATGAAACGCCTATTGTCACTCCTCACCGCGTGGATCTTGGTAATCCCGGCTCCGGCGCAAGAGCTGTTCACCAACATCGGCCGCATCAAGGAGGGGTTGGAGGCGATCACCGGTCTGAAGTTCAAGCACAACGTCCCATACGCGCTGATCAACAAGGACCAATTGCATCGGTACCTGGAAAAACGGCTGCGCGAAACCATGAAGCCGGACGACGAGCGCGCCGAAGAGCTGACGCTCCGGATGCTCGGCCTGGTGCCCGCCGATTTCGATCTGCGGAAGAACACACTGGATCTGCTTACCGAGCAGGCCGCGGCGTTTTACGACTACAACCAGAAGAAGCTGTTCGTGCTGGAAGGGTCGGGCGGGAGCGACGAGGAGCGGGTCGCATTGGTTCACGAGTTGGCGCACGCGCTGGCGGATCAGCATTTTCACCTGGCCAAATACATTCGTGAAGGGATGCGCAGCGACGACAGCGCCACGGCGCGGCAGGCCGTGATGGAGGGGCAGGCCACCTGGCTGATGGCCGCCTACATCTCGCGCGAAGGGGGAGGGAGGCCCGAAGTTCCCCAGTCCATTCTGGAGCTGATGAAGAAAAACATCCAGGGATCGGCGGCCCAGCAATATCCGGTGTTTTCACAAGCGCCGCTGTACATCCGCGAGTCACTGGTCTTTCCCTACGCCGACGGGCTGGCGTTTCAGGACGCGGTATTTCGCAAGCTGGGGCGCGAAGCATTCGGCGAGGTTTTCATTCACCCGCCGGCCAGCACGGGACAAATTTTTCATCCCGAGCGGTACCTGGGGCACGGCGGGGTGGTGATCCCGAATCCTCCGCCGCTCCCCGAGCCGCATGACTTCCGCAAGCTGGCCGACGGCACGCTGGGCGAACTGGATTTCCGGGTTCTGCTCTCCCAGTACACCACGGCGGCCGAGGGCGAGACTTCGGCGGCCCACCTGGCGGGCGGATCGTACGAATTGTTCGAGCACAAGCGCGAGAAGTTTCCGGTCCTGGGAGTCTCGTCGACATGGGATTCTCCAGACTCGGCGAGGAAATATTTCGAGCAATATCGAAAAGTGATGCAAGGGAAATGGAAGAAGCTGGAGATCGCCAGGGAGTCAGCCCAGATGCTGGAAGGCCACGCCGATTCGGGCTACTTCCGCGTTTGGATGGACGGCGACACGGTAAATCAGATCGAGGGTTGGAAAATGCCATTCACCGTTACGTCTTCTACCAAATCCCCTCCACTCCCATCAAACAAGTAGGAGTGAAATGTATGGTACCGAATGAAACTCATCATTCTTCGACAGACGTCATCAAGCCGACCGCGGGATTAAGTTTGCTGATCGCCCTGTGGTTCTTTGTGTCGCCGTGGGTTTACGGCGCGTACCACATGGCGAATGCATGGAACAGTTGGATTGTCGGCGCTGTGCTCGCGATCGTAGCGGTGATTTGCTTGAACAGCGAGCGCCGCAGCGCGGCGAACCTGAGTTGGCTCAACGTGGTTTTATCCGTCTGGGTATTTTTCTCGCCGTGGATCTTCGGCTACACGGCTGAAACGGACCGTTTCATCAACAGCCTGTGCGTCGGTGTGGTGATGTTCGTGCTTTCGCTGATGGCATCCATGATGTCCTCCCGAAGCGCTTCCACCACCTTGCCGCACCATGTGTAGCTCATAGCGAGAGCAAGGGCCCGGACCGTCCCGCCGATCCGGGCTCACACCGTAATTACCACTTTGCCGACCTGCTGGTTCGATTCCAAATATTCGTATGCTTCCCTGGATTGCGCCAGCGCGAACGTCTTGGCGATCTTGGGATGAAACCGGCCGTCGGCGAGACGATCGAAAACGTATTGTTTCGCCGTCTTCAGCAGTTCGGGCTCACTTCGGATTTCGAGCAGCGAATAACCCCGGATGCTGAGGCCTTTCCGCAGGGCTGGCCTTAACGGAAAAGGCGTCGGCTGCATCGAAAGCCAGCCATACAGAAAAACGATTCCGTGGTAACCGGCCGTTTCCACCAATCTTTCGAAACCCGGTCCGCCGACAGGATCAAAGACCAGGCGCGCACCCTGGCCCCCGGTGATCTCATTCATGCGAGCCACCACGTCCTCTTCCTCGGTGGCAATTACATGGGCGGCGCCGAGCGAAAGCAGTTCGGCGCGTTTGTTCGATTTCCGCGTGGCGGCGATGGGCACACCGCCTTCGGCATTCACGATCTGAATGGCCGCGAGGCCGACGCTGCTGGATGCCGCCGTGATGAGCACGAAATCGCCGCGCTTCAATCCGCCATAGATCACGAGCGCGCCATGGGCCGTGAGGTATTGCATCCAGATGGCCGCGGCTTCGGTGGGGGAAAGTTTGGCGGGATATTCGCCCAGCGAGGTGACGGGCACGATCGCCTCTTCGCCCAGCACTCCATTCTTGCTAATCGAGAAGCCGGGAACAGTAGCCACCTTCTTGCCCACCCAGCCGGCATCGACACCGGGCCCAACCGATTCCACCACGCCCGCGGCCTCGTAACCGATCCGTGACGGCAATTCGGGCTGTTCGAAGTAAAACCCTCGCATGAACGCAGCTTCGGCCCGATTCAGACCCGCCGCCTGCACGCGCAGCTTGACCTCACCCTCGCCGGGGCTGCGTGAGGGCACTTCTTCGAGTTTCAGATTCTCCGGACCACCAAGATTGTGGAAGCGAACGATCTTAGGCATGTCGATAAGATGATACGCGCGCCAAGAAGTCGCGGGAGATTTGGATTAGCGGCTGGACCTAGATGACCTCAACTTGGCGATTTCGGCAGACATCCGCAAAATCCCTAATGTTCAACGTCGCCAGATAATTAATCCGGGTGTTGACATCTTCAAGGATAAGCCTGATCAGCCGGAGTTACGGATTCACCTTGCACGTGAAATTGCCCGCGTCGGTGGTTAGCCCGCTTCCCTTGTACACTGCCACCTGCGGATAAGGGCACAACGGCCGGGTCATGTCGATCTGGCCGTTGGACACGTGTGCCGCGACAATCCGCGCCGGAGCTTGCCCATCCTCGCGCCAGCGCTCGATCACGGCCATCTTATTGAACTGGTCCGTGCCTTGGCCTCCGGCGCAGTGTTGCATGCCGGGAATCATGAACAAACGAAGCCAATCGCTTTGATCCGGGCCCATCTTATCCAGCACCGCGCTATAGAAGTTGACGGTGTTTCCGGGCGGGATGGCCTGGTCCGCCCAGCCGTGATATAGCAGCAGCTTGCCGCCGTGGGCCTTGAAGGCCGACAGATCGGCGGTGTGGGCGTCGATGCCGGATTTATCCGCCAGCGCGACGTCGGCATCCAGATCGAACTTGCGAAAATCGTAATCGGCGTCCTGATGTCCTAAGATCCGAATGCTGTCCCAGCCGCCGCCGGCCTGCGTGGGAGTGCTCTTCAGCGCGGCATATTGAAGCTCGCCGCCGGGCTCATATCCGGTCCAGATGATCTCGCCCTTCTTGTCCTTCACGTCGGCAAACACGATTTTCACCGTTTTCACCTGAGCGGCCGTGAGGCAGCCGTCCGATTCCTCGCCCTTGCAGCGCAACACCTCAGGGTCGAAATGGCACTTGGTGGGATCGCCGATCAAGCCATCCCTCACGCCATCCAGCGCATCGCACTTGGCGAGTATCGCTTTATGCAGCATCTCCACATTGGCTTGGGACAGAGCGCCGCCGGGGTTGTTCATCAACTCGATGGATCGTTCCACTCCCGCCGCGTGCAGATGGATGTGAGGATTGGCGGGTGCACCGGCCAGCACGCCGTCGAAATCGTCGGGAAACTTGGTCACTTCCACTAAAGCCTGCCGGCCGCCGGTGGAACAGCCGTTCCAATACGAGTACTTCGGGTTTGCGCTGTAGTAGGCCTTGATCAGAGCTTTGGACTGGACGACCGTGTCGTGCACCGCGCGCCATCCGAAATCGACGATCTTTTCCGGATGCCCGAGCGCGAACATGCCGTTACCGCCTTCGTGGCCGGTGTCGGTGGAAGCGGTGGCGTAGCCGTCGCGCAGGGCCGCCGCCATCTGCGGGAAGCTGATGATGCCGGCCCAGCCTCCATTCCCGACCATTTCGAACTTACCGTTCCAATTCTCGACGGGCATCCACAATTCCATTTTGATGTCGGAGTCTTTGGATGGCCGAAGCGTGGCAGCGACGCGACAGCGGGCCGGGAGCATCTGTGGCGGGACGGCGGGCCGGCCGTTGGGTTGCGGATTGTTCAGAGCGGCGGGCCCTCCGGCTCCCAATCCCGCGCGCGGCGGAGGTTGATAGGGTCCGGCGGCGACGGTTTCCACAGCGGTGAACTCCACGCCGGGGATGGAGAGCGATTTGAGGTTTTCGCAGGAACTCGCGCTGGAAGTTTGGGCCACGGCCAAGGCAGCCAACCCGCACAAAATGCCGAATAGCCGGATCGCGAACGTCGAGGTTCTCATGGTGGTGCTCCTTCGGGTACCGAGGGTCAGTTGATATTGTGTCATGGTTGGAACCGCAAGAAAGATCAAGCAACCGGCATGGCGCGAGCGTTAAAGTCATTAGGGACATGACAACGCCGCTGAAACAGGTGCAGCCGGTGATCGCATTCGCGGCCGCGCATCTGGACGAGAACCTTTCACTTACTACGCTGGCCAGCCAGGCAGGTCTGTCGGCGTTTCATTTGCACCGGGTGTTTTCCGCCGCGGCTGGTGAAACGCCCAAACAGTTCACGCTGCGGCTACGGCTGTCGCGCGCGGCGGCGATGCTACTCACCACAGGCGATTCAGTGCTGGATATTGCGCTGGCCTGCGGGTTTCAGAGCCACGAAGCATTTTGCCGGGCGTTTCGGAAACGTTTTGGGATCACTCCGAGCGCCTATCGCGCGCGGGGGTTCGCCGGCGGGATCGACGCCGCGGATGCGAGTGAACACTCGGGTGTTATCGAGAGCGTCGCGCCGTGCATTGGATTTTTTCATGGCTACCAGAGGAGATCGCAGAACAACGACATGCCGTATTCCATCACGAAAAAGGAAATTTCAGCGCAGCCCGTGCTGCTGGTCCGCAGGCGTGTGAAGCCGTCCGAAGTCGCAAGCACGCTGGCCGAAGTACTGGGCTATGTTTTCATGCACGCGCAACAGAACGGCATCGCGCTGGCGGGCCAGCCGCTGACGCGCTATCTGGAATGGGGGCCCGGGTTGTGGACCATCGAGGCGGGAATGCCGGTGACGGCCAAAACCTGCAGGACGCCGTCAGAGGGCGATGTCCGTCCCGATGCGTTACCGGGCGGATGGGTAGCCACCACCATCCACACCGGCCCCTACGACAAGCTCAACGAGGCCCACGCGGCCGTACAGCAATGGATCGAAGCCCAAGGACTCAGCGCCGCTGGCGCGCCTTGGGAGGTCTACACCACCGACCCGGCCGATTATCCCGATCCCAAGGACTGGAAGACAGAAATCTTTTGGCCCGTAACGGCGCTGAAAAAGGATCGCGTTGAGATGGCGACGAAGCCGGTGGTGTACCAAATTCCCGGCATGGACGCGGTCCGGATTGAGCGCGATATCCGATACCACGACGATCTCACGATGGATCTCTATCGTCCGCCGGATTCGAAGCCAGATGCGCGATTGCCCGCGGTGGTTTTCGTCCTCGGATACTCGGATCTGGGCGCGGAACAAATATTCGGCTGCAAGTTGAAAGAGATGGAATGCTACGTATCCTGGGGGAAATTGGTTGCGGCTTCGGGGATGATCGGCATCACCTATGAGAATCACGACCCCATGCGCGATCTCGACGCGCTGCTCGCCTATATTCGCGAGAATGCCGCGACGCTCGGAATCGATGAGAGCCGGATTGGCGTGTGGTCCTGCTCGGGCAATGTTCCAAGGGCCCTGGGGCTGCTGATGTCTGGCGACGACCGGCCGCCTCTACAGTGCGCGGCGCTTTTTATGGATGCATGCTGGATCTGGATGGCGCCACCGGCGTCGCCGAGGCGGCCCAGATGTGGAAATTCGCCAACCCGAGCGCGGGAAAATCAGTGAGCGATTGGCCGGCCGACGTGCCGTTGTTCATCGCCAGAGCGGGACGCGATCAGCCTGGGATGAACGAAGCGATCGACCGGTTTATCGCCCATGCGCTGGCCGCCAATCTGCCGCTTACCATCGCCAATCATCCTTCCGGGCCGCACGCTTTTGACCTGATGGACGATAGCGAGACGTCGCGCCAGATCGTGCGGCGGATTCTCGAGTTCCTACGGTCGCATTTGGCGGTTCAGCCGGCGTGAACCATACCGTGCTGGTCGGCGTGATGCTTCCCGGCTTCGTCGGCATGGTGGCTAGCGTGTAGCGTATGCCCATGGGCGATGTGGGCGTGGTGCCCGGCCTGCTGATGATCGCCCGATTGGTGGTGTTTGGCCGCTTCGCGATGATGTGCGGCGGCGTGTTCGTGATGCTCGGCGGCCTTCAGGTGATGTTCCGCTCCGTGATGAGCCATGGTGGTATCTCCCTTTATTTGAAATAAAAATCGAACAACAGCCAGCAGTCTATACGCGCAATTTGAGAATACGGTGAAGAGCGCATTTTCTTTCGATGAACCGCATGCGTGATTTCACCCAGCTCTATGCGCGTTTCGCTGGGCGTGTTTCTGTAAGGAATTGAAAATACACGGATGGCCAGTGGATCTAGGCTTGCCATGTAAGGCGGCGGAGGCGGAAACAATGGCTGACATCAACTTGACACCCGCTATAGTGGTTTGGGTAATTCTGGCAATCGCGACCCTCGGCTTGGCGCTGTATCGGAAGTTGATCTCCGCCAGCGAAGAGGACCTCGTGCACCTGGGTCCAGGCGAAGAGCGCCGCATCCCGGAGCAGTTGGCGCTGGCGGCGAAACTGAAGGCGGTTGACCGTTGGGGTAAAATACTGACCGTAATTACGGTAGTGGTCGGTCTCGCGGTAGCCGGGGTCTATCTGTACCAGGCGTTCTTAATTCACAAATAGCTGAGAGCGGTTTATTGGGCCGCTGTCTGGCCTTGAATCAGCGCGCTCAGGCTGCTGAACAATGGGGCGTCATTCAGGACGAAGAACAGTCCTCCGCGGCCGTTTTGGCTTTTGTCGCAATGGGGGCCGGCGAGCGTCCCTTGCTGGTTCAGATCCCCGAAAATGGCGTAAGGATGATCGCCGGTTGATACGCCGATCTTGGCGTGATTGCCATCCGGATCGCCGACGCCGTCGAATCCCAGCGTTTTACCGTCCCAGGTTCCGGTGGTGGCAATTTCTACCCCGCCTGGCGCGCCGAGCGATTGGTCCCAACAACCGATCGGAGTGGACGCGCTGGTGGTTGGAATTTTGGGAGCCGCCCACCAAGTGGCGGCACGCAGCGGCTCGCCTCCGAGCAGCGCGGAAACCATCTGCCAGGGCGGGACGTTGAGATCGGAGGGTTTTGAGATCAGCACGACGCCGCTGGATAGAACCGCTTTGGTGGCGGTTTTGCTCTTGGAGACTTTTCCGAGCACATTGACCAGCGCCTGAATATCCGCCGGCCCGCCGTTATTGACGATTTGGAGATCGGCCGGGTCGGTGACCACGCTAGCATTCGCCAAAGCCTGGAGCACCGTAACCACATCGTCCTTGGTGAGCTGGAGCGCGAAGAAATGCTGGCTCACCAGAACGTTACTGTCGGAGATGCAGCCCAGCGTGTTTCCATCGGTCTTGCGAGGTTCGGTGGAACTGCCGGAAGCCGGCCAGGAGGGCGTGGAGACTTCAAGCACCATTCCGGTTCCGTCGCTATTCCATGCCAGCAAGCCCTTGGAATGGCCGGCGGGCGCGTCCTTGTTCGGCAGTGGATCGCCGTAGAACTGATCGTTCCAGATGGCGTAATAAAATGTTCCGTTGTAAATTTGATCAAAAGTTGCGCCCAGCGGATCGGCAGTGGTGTCGCCGATGCATCCGCCGCCTTGTTCGAGCGTGTGATTCGCGCTGCTGGCAAATACAAACTGCTGGCCAAAGTATTTATATCGTTCCACTCTGCCCCCAAACGGGCATGTCCTGGGCGCGCCCCCGCACTGGGGAAACGACTCGGCGTTGAATTTGAAAACAAACCACCAGTCCACCGGCGTGCCGGTTTTCAATAGCGGCGTGGGCGCCTGTTGAGCCGCCAGTGGCAGGGCGCAGCAGAATAATGCCATCAGGGCGAACCAGCCTCGTAAGCGCATATAGCCTGATCGGCAAATTCTGAGTCGGGTTCTAATAAGACATGCGGGTTCTTCTGTTCGGCGCCACCGGGATGGTGGAGATGTGCGCGCGTCTTCGCGCGTTACTCGCCGATTCACCATGAGGCTGCTGGAAACTGCGAAAAACCGCCTGTTCACGCGCGCGGCTCAGTATCGTGTTTGCAGGTGTTTACCGAGCCACGACCGGGAGGGAGTCGGTCCCTAGCCGTTTTTCATCAGTTTGGAGCTCAATCGTTTCCGGCGCGGGTCCCGATAGCAGCGAGCGCGTCCGGTCCCTGTGAGCCCCGCTCCTGGCGCCGCTGCTGCCGGCGTTGCAGGGACGCTTTCCCAAGTACGTGGCCACCAAACGAGCAGATCGGCCGCGCTATGCTCAAAGTCGCCAGGCAGGGCTGGCCAAAGCGGGTGCTCGAAACGTCGGACATCAACGAGGTGTAAAGTGCGAATTATCATACTCCTGCTAGCAACCGCAGTCAGCGGCTTGTGCGCCGATGCGATTCTGTGGGGGCCGGTGGAAAGCGGATTGCAATTGGGTATCGACGTCACGGCAACGTCTGAGCCCGCGCTGCGCATTTCGCTCAAAAACGTCGGCGCCGAACCGCGCGATCTGCTGATCGGCTATGAAGGCGTTCCGGACATGTACAACGTGGAGTTCATCGCACAGGCTCCAGGACAGCCGCCACTGGCCCTGCTCGACTTAGAGGCTCCCCTTCCGCCTTCGCTCCTGCTGGCAATCACCGCGCGTCTTCGGCCGGGTGAAGTTCGCGAATTCGTCTACCCGCTCAGCCAACTGATCTCGGTCGTCAATCGAAAAGACGTTCCGTTCCGTCCGCTGCTGGAGCAAGGCTACACGGTCCGGGCGGCATTCGGTTTTCCATGGGTTACACTGACAACGCCCGATTGGCCGGCGCGACATTGACACTCGGCCCGGCGCGAATGTTAGCATCGATACAATTCATCAGAAAGGCAAGCACATGCGAAATCCGCTCTCGTTCGCGCTGTTGAGCTTCCTGGCAATACTTTCGACCACCGCCTCCGCGCAGCAAAAAGTGCAGTGGGATAGCAAGTACAACATTCCCGTTCCGCCCACTGGCCTGGCGCATCGTCCGCTGCCGGATCATCCCATGGTGTTCGACACCGCCGAGGGACAGAACATCCGGGTGGTGGTGGTCACCAAGGCGCTGGAATATCCCTGGAGCCTGGCGTTTCTGCCGGACGGGAGCATGCTGGTGACCGAGCGCCCAGGACGCCTGCGCATCATTCGCAATGGAGTGCTGGATCCCAAGCCGATTGCCGGCGGTCCGGCGTCTTATTGGGCCGCCGAATCGGGCTCGCCAGGCGCGGTGCACGGCTACATGGACATCGCGCTCGATCCGCATTTCGGCGAAAATCACTTCGTTTATCTCGCCTACACCAAGCCTCTGGATGGAGGGAAATGGACCACCGCGCTCGCGCGCGGCCGCTGGGATGGCAGCGCGCTCGCTGACATGAAGGACATTCTAGTTTTGCCTGAAGCCGGCGCATCGCGTATCGCCTTCGGTAGCGACGGCATGCTGTACATGACCACCAGCGGACGAGATCCGCAGAATCCGAATACGCTCGGCGGCAAGGTGCTGCGGCTGCGCCCCGACGGCTCCGCGCCGCCCGACAATCCATTCCCGGGGGAAGCCGGGCATCGGCCGGAAGTGTACACGCTGGGGCATCGCAGTGCGCTGGGCCTGGCCCTGAACCCCTTCACTGGCGAGATGTGGCAGAACGAAAATGGCCCCAACGGCGGCGACGAGATCAACATTTTGAAACCCGGCCGCAATTACGGCTGGCCGGTGGTGAGCTATGGCCGCACCTATCAGGGCCCCTGGCAGGTGTCGCCGCCGGGCCATGCAGGCTTCGAAGCGCCGGTGGTGATTTGGATTCCCGCCATTGCGGTTTCCGGCATGACCTTCTACACCGGCGACAAATTTCCGAAATGGAAGGGTGATGTTTTCGTAGGTTCGCTCCGCACCGGCGAGATTCCGGGCACTGGCCACCTGGAGCGCATCCTGTTCAACGATAAATGGGAAGAACTGCGTCGCGAGGCACTGCTGCGCGAATTGCGGCAGCGCATCCGCGACGTGCGGCAAGGTCCCGACGGGTTGTTGTACGTGCTCACCGATGAAAAAGAGGGCGCCGTGCTGCGAATTGAGCCGGCCGAGTAATTGCTCGCCGAATGGAACACCTTATTCGCGGCGCAGGCGGGCGCGGCTGCCACGCTCACAGGTTTGGTGTTTGTGGCGTTCGCCCTCAATCAGAGCAAAATTATGACGTATCCGGGGCTGCCGGGACGCGCCATGGAATCCATCCTGCAATTCCTGGGAGTATTTTTCATCTCCACGGTAGCGCTGATTCCAAGACAGGCGGATTGGACGCTTGCAGCTGAGTTCCTGGCGATCGGCGGTATTTTGTGGTGCGTTCTGGTGCTGGAGCAAATTCGATTCCTGATGTTGAGAGCCGGACATCCGTGGCAGTGGTTCGCGTACCGGGCAGTGCTCGGCCAGTTGGGCGCTGTTCCATTTCTGGTGGCGGGAATCGCTCTGTTAAGGGGAGCGCCGGGCGCGCTCTTTTGGCTGGTGCCGGGCTTTGTGTTTTCGTTTTTGGCGGGTATTGTCAGCGCCTGGGTGCTGCTGGTGGAAATTCTTCGTTAATCCTGATTAAAGCTTGGCGGAAACATCCGATATTGCGGCGACTCCAGCGGCACATACGAAACCCGCGGCCGAGGCTCCGGTAGTCCGCTAAATGTTGGCTGATGACGCACGAGTCACGCGCGACACAATGAGGGATGCGCAGGCAGCACCAAGCGAGTAGGAGACTAATCGCACCGACACGGCATCCAACGTCATCGAAAGTATAAAGCCTCGTACCGACTGGTGGAGGTCAGGCAAAATTGCGAGCGAAATTGCGTGCAAGGCAAATCCGCAAATGCCGACCATCCATATCCACTTCGACGTAGCGTATTTCCAACGATAGAAGACGAAGCTTCCCAAAAGAAAAGCGACCGTCGCGCTTAATACGATCTGTTTGACGTAGATTCCCCCCGGCGTACGCGGATGGAATAAATTCCAAAACCCCGCTTCAAACAGAACTGTCCCGAAAATTGCAGCGAGACAGTTCAGAAGAAATTCTATGGGCCGTGGAAAGGTGGCGATCTTAATCACGGGAGCACCTCTATCATAAATCTCAGGCCCCTGGGCCGTCGCAATGTGGAAACTCTTCGTCAATCCTGGCGCAGCGCCACCATGGGATCCACGCGGCTGGCGCGCCGGGCCGGAATGGCCGCCGCCAGGATGGTAGTCAGCAGCAAGGCGAGCGGCACCAAGGTAACCAGCACGGGATCGAAACCCGGTGTTGCCATCACGCTGGCGCTGAGCGCCCGGCTGCCGGCGAAGCTCAACAGCACGCCGATGCCGACGCCCGTGAGACCCATCGCGGCCGCTTGTTTCAGGATCAGTTGCATTACCTGCGGCCGGTCCGCTCCGAGCGCCATGCGGATGCCGATCTCGCGCGTCCTGCGCGCCACCTGATAGGCCACCACCGCGTACAGACCCACTAGGGCGAGGCCGAGCCCAAGCAGGCCGATGGATGCCACCAGTCCATTGAGAAAATGCATGAGCCTGACCGCGCGCTGATTCACCACGTCCGACATGGTTCTCACTCCGAAGACCGGAACATTGGAATCGATGGAACGAACCGTTTCGCGCAGCGGCGCGGCGAGCGCGGCCGGATCCCCGTAGGCTTCGGCAATCAACGCCATCTGTCCCCGCGGGTTCTGGCTGAACGGCAGATATACATAATCAAGAGGCGGCTCAAACATCTGTACGTATTTTGTAGTGGGAGTGACGCCCACCACCTGGAGCCACGGAGCACCGGGCCGATTAATCCGGATTCGTTTGCCGATCGGATTTCGACCCAGGTAATGCTTGGCGAATAATTCGTTGACGACGGCTACCCGGGGCGAATCGGCGCGGTCCGTCGATTGGAACGCGCGGCCGTAGAGCAGCGATATGCCGAGGGTCTGGAAGTAATGGTCATCCACGGTGCTCGACCAGACGTTGGCGCTCTCCTGGCCGGGCGGAAACTGGTAACCTTCGGGAATCACCACTTCGCCTCCCCAATTGTTCATCGGAATGGCGGAGGAGAGCGTCGCCGATTTCACGCCCGGCACGTCGCGAACGCGCTGGATCAGCTTTTTGTAGAACTGGTCGCTTTGTTCTGGGGTGTAGCGAATCAGCGTCGGGTCGAGACTCATGCTGAGCCGATGATCGATGACGAACCCAGGGCTATGCGAGAGCAGGTAGCCAAAGCCGCGAAACAGTTGCGTGGCCGCTACCAGGAGCACGACGGCGCCCGCGATTTGGACCGTCACCAGCGCATTTCGTCCCAAGAGCCGCTTCCGATTTTGATCGGATGGCCCCGATTTAAGCGCGGGAACCAGATCGCTCCTGGTGGATGCCAGCGCCGGCGCGAGGCCAAATAGAAGCGCGGTGGCGAGCGAAGTCAGTAGCGTAAACCAGAGTACCCGCGTATCCAGCGCGACGATGGTTTGGCTCGGAATATCGCCTGCCTGTGGGAGCTTCGAAATCACGTCGACGCCAAACCGCGCAACAACCAGGCCCAGTGCGCCGCCCGCCAGTGCAATCATCAGGCTTTCGGCCATCAGTTGCCTTACTAGCCGCGCACGGCTTGCACCGATTGCCAGGCGCACCGCGATCTCACGCGCCCGAGCGCGGCCACGGCTCAGGATCAGGTTCGCGACATTGGCGCAAGCGATCAAAAGCGCCACCACCACGATGGCGAACAACATGGCGACCATCACGGGCGTGCCCGGATCGTTGTCCAGCCGCGCCTGGAGTTCGGTTCGCAGTGCCGCTCCGAACGCGCGGTTCGTGGCCGGATAGGACTGCTCCAGCGAATGAGCCAGCGCGGAAGCTTCCGCCGTTCCGGCCTGCATTGAAACGCCCGGCTTCAGACGTCCTTTGACGCTGAAGATGCGAGTGCTCCGATTGATGAGCAGATCGCGATTAGAGGCGAGCATGGCCGGAGCCATGGCGGCGGGAACGTAAAACGCAGGCCGGGTGAATTGATCCATCCCCGTAAAAGCTTCGGGCGCCACGCCGATCACCGTAAAATCCAAACCATCGAGACGAACCTGGCGTCCAATCGCGGCAGGATCGGCGGCGAACTCGTTCTCCCAGAAATCGTACGCGAGCACCATCACCGCGTCTCCGCCGGCCCGATCGTCTTTAGGCCTGAATCCGCGCCCGAGCTGCGGCTCCGTTCCCATCACGCGGAAGAAATTTCCGCTCACCAGGAAGCCGTACTTCATTTGCGATTGCGCCTTGCCATCCTTGGCGAAGCCGAAGGGCGTCAGCGAATAGGCGACCAATCCGCTAAAAGCATGCAGATTATCGCGATAATCCAGATAATCCCGGTAAGATATATCGCCATAGGTCCCACTGGGCGTGCGCGAGGATAGCTTCACCACCTGCGACGGGTTCGGAACCGGCAAAGGCCGCAGGACCAGTCCGTCGCCCAAGCTGAAGACGGCGGCCGTAGCGCCGATGCCGAGCGCGATGGAAAGTAGGGCGGTGACGGCGAATCCCGGATTTTGCCGGAGCGTGCGGATGGCATAGCGCAAGTCGTTCAGCATGGGGTTCGGTAGAGCATGCCGCTCTCCGTTGCGAAGTATGCGCGCCGTCAACAATATGAGGGGGATGGGGGAGGGCCGCGGCGTTCGGTCCTGGGACAATGGCATCGAAACTGGACGTTTTCGCTAAGGAATGGCCGCCCTCCCACCGATCTCACGAGCATGCCGCTTTCCGACCGTCCGCTCCACTGGCTGGCTATGTACGGCATGTGGCTTCCAGTGCTGTTCTTTTCGTCGATCGTGCTGGCGTGCGCGCTGTTATCTCCCGCACCCGCCCGGACGCTTCGGCGTGGCGCCGGGATCGTGCTGCCCTTGGCGATTTTGACGCCATTCTTGCGTCACGTGCCGCGCCACATGCGCCACGAGTATGCCTTCGGGGTGGGATTATTTTTCGTCTTGCTGGGGGGCATGACGGCCCTGTGCTACGTCCGTTACCGGCGCGCCACCCCGATGGAGAGGCAATTCGGCGCCCTTGCTGCCTTCGTGGCTGCACATCGGAAGGGCGATTACGAAGCGGCTTTGCGGTTGTGCGACGGTCCCGCAGTAGGGCAAATCCCGGCAGCCAAGGTGGAGCTGTTTCGCGGCGGCAGCTTGTACCATCTGCGCCGGCTGAACGAGGCGGAATCTCACCTGCGAAAGGCGTTGGCTCTGAGGCCTTCGGCCTCAATGGAAGCTTTGATTCTGGATCAGTTGGGGCAAGTGCAGACGGAGCAGGGAAGAAACGACGATGCCGTCCGCAGCTTCCAACGCGCGGCGGAACTCGATCCCCAGCGTGGGGTTGCGTTTCAAAGTGAGGCAGCGGTGTATCTGCGAGGAAAATACCAGTTGGAGAAGGCTTTGGAATTGGCGCAGCACGCCGTGGAACTGGATCGAAAACAGACCGCCGAGGTGCGGGCGGTGACTCTGGGCACTTCCCTGGCGGCTCTGGCCTGGGCGCTGGCGGCCAATGGCCGGACTTCGGACGCGCGGGAGACTGTTCGGGAGGCGCTGGATCAGTTCCAGGAAAACTCGAGCCAGACTGAGTCGGTCCCATTCAGGGCTGAGCTCCAGTACCTGGCGGGGCAAGCGATACTTGCCACGGGGGACCGGGAGAACGCTTCGGAATATTTTCGGAAGGTGGCGGAACTGGATACGAAAGGCAACTTCGGGTTCCTGGCGCGGCACGAGCTGGCGGCGCTCGGGTGAGCGCGTCTGCGCCGCCCCGCCTCAAATCGGCCCAGCTCAGCAGCCAAACCGGCACATTAGTACCGCCCTGATTCTTTCTAGCAGGACGATGAAAAAGGCCAAAACGCAGGTGGCCACAGATAAACACAGATGAACGCAGATTGAAAACAATGAACTTGATATTGTTTTATCCGCGTTCATCTGTGGCCAGATTGCTTTTTTCAGCAGAGACCGAAGACAATCGGCAACGCCATCGAGCGAGGTTTTCGGGAAACGGCCTCCGTGAGGCAGCGGAGCTCCCTCACCCAGTGGAATCCAGGCCGGAGGTGTGTATGATCTGGGGCAAGATCGCCTGGCTCCAGAAGACGGCGAGGGCCGCGGGCTTCGCTGCATAACCAGACGAAACCGAAACCCGCCCCAGCGCCGTCGAAATCCTGAGTGGAGGTGCGGGGGAACATGCCCATCGGGGAAGCACAAGGCAGGATCAGCGGGCGGATCATCATCGAGCAGCTCATCCGCAACATGGAACTGGGGCAGTTCGAGATGGGCTACAGCATCCTCACACCGTGCATTTTCAGCCTCTATTTGCACCCGGACGATTACGCGCGCCTTACCGGCGTGTTTGAGCTGATCCGCGAAGATGCGCGGAAGGCGCTGGCGGCGCGGCTGGCGCAGTTGAATGCCAAGCCGTTAGGATTGGGCTCGCTGCGCGGCGCCAAGAATCGCAAGCCGTACAAGATCGCGAGCAAGGATTGGACCTTCGAGTTTTTTCCCGATTCCGAAGGCGTGGTGCCCCTGGGCGACGTGGAGATTCATTCGGAGCTGAACGAGACGCCGCAGCCGGGTTATCACGGGACCAAGACCACGCTGCTGGATCGCGAGCCGAGCGTGGGCGGGATCACCGGCCGGGCGGGAGGCGCGAGGCCGGAGACGCGAGAACTGGGCGAACGGACGGGCGACCGCGTGTACGCCGAGATTCATTACGAAGACGACTCGGGTCCGCAGCTCTATTTAATGACGCAGGACGAGATCAGCGTGGGCCGAGGAGGCGATGGCGCGCAGGTCAGCTTGGCGCTCTACACCAACGACGAAGTCTCGCGCGAGCATCTGCGCGTGCGCCGCGATGCGGTACAAAAGCGCTTCGTGATCGTCGACAAGAGCATGAACGGCACGTGGCTGAACGGCAAACGGCTGGCGCGAGGAGTGGAGGAGACGCTCCCGGCCAAAGCCCAGATCAGCGTGGCGGAGGTGATCACGCTGCAATTCGAGGGAAAACAGTGATTCACATCCCGTATATCGCGCACGTCCCGTTCGTGCTGCTATTCCTGGGATTCGCGCTGTGCTTTGTGCTCACCCAGGCCGTGAAGCGGCATTAACCATGGCGAAGACTCTCGAGTGGCGATCGGCGACGGCCAGCGATCCGGGGCGCATGCGCGCGGAGAATCAGGATCGGGCGTACGCCGAAGACGAGCGCGGGATTTTTCTGGTGGTGGACGGGCTGGGCGGGCATGCGGCTGGCGAAAAGGCTGCCGAAATCGCTGTAGAAACTATTGTCCGAGAGATGGCTCAGAGGGATTCCGACCCACACGATCGAATCCGGCAAGCCATCACCGCCGCCAACAATCGCATCTTCGAGGAGGCTGCCGGAAACGAAACCTGGCGCGGCATGGCCTGTGTTCTGACGCTGGCGCTGATCGCCGACGACAACGTGATTCTCGGACACGTCGGCGATTCTCGCCTTTACCTAACCTGGAACGGCGCCATCCGCAAGCTGACGTCGGACCATTCGCCGGTGGGCGAGCGGGAAGACGCGGGCGAGCTGACCGAGACCGAGGCGATGGCCCATCCCCGGCGTCACGAGGTGTTTCGGGACGTCGGATCGCGCCTCCGGCAGCCGGATGAAGAGGATTTCATCGAAGTGAAGGAGTTTCTATTCAAGCCGGATGCCGCGATTCTTTTGTGCAGCGACGGCCTGAGCGACCTGCTTACTTCGACCGAAATGCTGGATGTGATCGAGCGATATAATGGCGATCCCGCGCAGGTGGCAAATGAGCTGGTGGAGGCCGCCAACGTGGCCGGTGGGAGCGACAACATTACCGCTATCTTCGTGGCAGGCAGCGAATTCCTGGGTAATGCATCGCCCGCCGCGGCGGAGGCTCGGGCGCGGAATGCGATCACGAAAGCGCGCGAAGACGTAGTCGAAAACCTTAATGCCGGGCGGCGTTCGGGCGCTTGGGCTAAGGTGGGACGGGCGCTGACCACGCGAGCGGCCTTCCTGGTTTACGGGTTTGTACTGGGCGTGGCGCTGGCGCTGGTGCTGCGTTGGCCGAAACCGTAAACCGGCCCGCGCGTCAACTTCTACGATCAGATCGTACGATCGAACCTGTGCTCGATAGCTAGGCAGTTTGGCGCCTACGAGGTGATCCGCAAGCTTGCGCGCGGAATGACCGACGTGTATCTGGCCTTCGATACCAGCGCCAACCGCCACGCGGTATTAAAAATTATTGAGGAATTGCCCGATCCGCTGACCCAGTTGATCCTCGAAGCCGAGCGGCGCGGAGCCGACCTGCAGAAGCAACTGCACCAGGCCGATTCGCGCGTGATCGAGATCTACGACTACGGCCATCTGGACGGATTCTTCTTCGTCTCCATGCAGTATATCGAGGGACGGACCGTGGCCGAGATTTTGAAGCAGGAAGGACGCATTGAACCGGCGCGGGCGGCGGCGTTTACGCTTGAGATCCTAAGCCAGCTCGACCAGCTGCACTCGTTCCAGGCCACCATCGATGGGCAGCGGCGGTCGGTGGTGCATGGCGATATTAAGCCGTCCAATATTCAAATCGGAACCAACGACGAAGTGCGGCTGCTGGATTTTGGAATCGCCAAGGCGCTGACGTTCACCCATAGCCGCACGCATCTGGGATTGGGCAGCCCCAGTTATTGTTCGCCGGAGCGCTTGAGCCGCGGGCAGGTGGATCGGCACGCGGATCTTTGGGCGGTGGGCGTGACGTTATACGAAATGGTGGCGGCCGTGCCGCCCTACCAGGCGCAGGACACCAGGAAACTGGAGGCGCTCATTCAATCGCGACGCCCGCCGCGCGCGCTGCCGGAAGGCTGTCCAGACGCGATGACCGCGATCCTGCATAAGGCGCTGGCGGGCGATCTGCACCAGCGGTATGTTTCGGCATCGGCCTTCGCAAACGATGTGACGCTGTTCCTGCAAGGCAGGCCCACCGTCGCCGAAATGGAGCGGCGCGTTTCGTGGAAAAGCAATCCGACAGTGGAGAGGCAGCGGCCGCACATCCCGCAGCGCGTGGCCAGCATGGCCGAAACGGTGCGGCGCAGCGTGCTGAAATTGAAATCGCCGCGCGCGCAGCAACTGGCTTCGGTAATGAGCATTCTGGTGGCGCTGAGCTGGGGACTGCTCGCTGGCCTAGTAGTGTGCGTGCCAGTCGGCTACTATTATCGATTCTGGCGCGAGAGCGGGCCGCTCGCCGGAAGCCTGGAGTTTTCGCACGCCAGTGTAGTCGAGATCAACCGGGATTGGGATTTGCTCCAGCGCGTCCAAAGGCAAAACGCGTTCCTGGGTGGGATGTCGCCGGCCATCCGTCTGGCTTCCAACATGCGCGCGGCATTGCTTGAGGCGGGCGATGCGGTGATCGAAGGCTATCGCAACAATTCCGATCCGCGCATTCAGGATTTCGACTGGCCGAAGGCGGAGGTGTGCTTCACGCATTTGATCGAAATGGATCGGAACGACCATGCGTCCCAGGGCAAGCTGGCGTTGTGTCACGGATACGAGAACCTGGAGCACGGGCAACAGATCGCACAGGCGGATTTTGAAAATGCGGTGTCACTGCTGCCGCGCTCGCCCGATCCGCACTTGGGCCTCGCGCGCATCGACGTCTATGCGCTAAAGAATATCGGCAAGGCGATGGCGGAGCTTCACCAAGCGCAGCGCTTGGGGTTTGAGCCTGGTCCGAGGGAAATCGAAGAGCAGGCGGACGGGTATCGCTTCCGAGCCACGGCGGAGTTGAACCAGGCGCGCAAGGAGGCAATCAGCAAGACCGAGGAGGAGCGCTATTTGCGGCTGGCCCAGCGCGATTTCGATCGCGCGCGCCAATTGTACGAACCGATCGAGGGTTTTTCGAATGTGAGCGTGGCGCTGCGGCAAGTGGAGGACGACGATCGCGCGCGTCAACAGTTGGCCGACGTGCTCGAGAAAAAAACGAAATCAGTGAAGCGGCCTCATTATACCACGCGGAGGACTCATTGGCAATAACGAAGAGCTGGGAATCGAACGTTGTTTCTACGGGTGCAAAAGGCGCCAAAGCGCCCGGAAGAATCGGCTGGCGCGAGTTTACCTGGCTGGCAATGTCGTCGGTGTTAGTTGCTGCGGGATTGTTGATGGTCTTTTCGGCCAAGACACAGAGCTTCTCCGAACTGTCGGCGGCTTTGGCGCGCGGGGAATTGCTGGATCTAAATAGCGTCAGCCAGCCCGAGCAATTGCTGCCGTTTTTGCAGGTGTTTCCCGATGAGGCGGAGCGCGAGCGAGTGGCGAACCAGATGTTCGACTACCTGGCCGCCCATCGGCCGCTGCCAAATGTCGGAGCTTTAGCGCGATTGCGTTCCGCGCCGCACGTGCCGTTATTACCGCTCGCGAAATTGAAGCCCGCGTTCGTGGTTCGCACGCCGGGAGAATTTCAAACGCAGTTCCTGATCTGGATCGCGCTATACCTGGCGGCTTTTCACATGGTGTTTCTCATCTGGCGCTGGAGCGGGCTGCGTGGCGACTTCGCGATCCTTCCCGCCATTCATCTGCTAACCGGCATGGGCCTGATTCTCGCGGTGAGCTTGCGCGATCCTCTGCGCGACACCCTCGAGTTCAGCAAATTCGCGTGGGGCGTGGCGCTGGGCTGCCTGGTGTTGCTTCTGCCGTCGCTGCGTATCTTTAACTACCAGCGTTTTTCGACGTGGTGTTATACGCCGCTGTTCGGCGCGCTTGGGCTTTTCGTTTTATTGCTGCGACTAGGCTCGGGACCGACGGGCAATGACGCGCACGTGAATCTGGGGCCGTTCCAGCCGGTGGAAGCGATCAAGATTTTGCTGGTCTTCTTTCTGGCCGGGTACTTCACGCGCAATTGGGAGCGGCTGCGCGATCTCCGCGAGAAAAAACTGCTGCCGCGCTGGATCGGAGTGCCGCGTCTGTCGCATGTGCTGCCGGTGATGTTCGCGGTCGCGACAGCGCTCGGGTTTTTCTTTTTGTTGAAGGATCTCGGCCCCGCCTTGGTAACTGGATTTTTGTTTCTCGCAATGTTTTGGGTTGCGCGCGGGCGCGCTGGGCTGGCTTTGCTTGGCATTGCTCTATTAGTTGGCGGCGTGGTGGTGGGATACCACTTGGGCAAGCCGACCACGGTGGTGGATCGCATCAACATGTGGCTGTCGCCCTGGGACAACGACGTACACGGCGGCAATCAACTGGCGCATTCGCTTTGGGCGTTTTCCACCGGTGGCGCGCTAGGATCGGGGCCCGGCTGGGGCGATCCGGAAATGATTCCCGCCGGGCATACCGACCTGGTGCTGCCGGCGGTGGGCGAAGAATGGGGATTTTGCGGCGTGGCGACGGTGCTGTTGCTGCTCGGATTTCTGGTGTGGCGAGGGATGCGGATTGGATTGCGAGCCGCGAACGAATACGGCATGTTTCTCGCGCTGGGTTTATCCGCGCTGATCGCGTTTGAAATGCTGCTGATTTCGGGCGGTGTGCTGGGCGCTATTCCGCTGTCGGGCGTCGTGTCGCCATTTCTGAGCTTCGGAAATACGGCGATGCTGGCTAATTTTCTGATTTTCGGAATTCTGGTGGCGATCTCGAGCCAAGGGAATGCAGCCGTGGTAATCGACGAGCCGTTCCGCAAGCCGGTGGTTCGGCTGGAATGGGTGCTGGGCGCCGCGGCGGCCACATTGCTCGGATTTGCCGCCTATTATCAAGTGGCGCGCGATCAGGATTTCCTGGCGCGCGAGGCGAAAGTGTTTGAAGACGACGGCGTCAAGCGGCCGCAACGCAATCCAAGGCTGAATTCGCTGGCGCGGGAGATCCGGCGCGGAAACATTTTCGACCGAAATGGCGTTTTGCTCGCGACCAGCGATTGGGGCGAGCTGGAGCGGCGGCGCGATCAATATTCGAAGCTGGGTATCTCCATCGATACAGCCTGCTCGCGACTGGACAACCGGCATTATCCGTTCGGATCCCTGACGGCGCACATTTTGGGCGATCTGCGCACCGGCGACAATTTCCATGCGACCAATGCATCGCTGATCGAGCATGATTCGAATGCGAAACTGCAAGGCTTCACGGATTATCGCGAACTGGCGCCGCTGATTCGCTACCGGCATCAACCGGGCAATCCGGAGATCGCTAAGCTGATGGCGCGGGATCGCAACGTGCGCGCATCCATCGACATTCGTCTGCAAATGCGCGCCGAGAAGGCGCTCGATGATCGGCTGGCCAAGGCGCACAAGGACAAAGGCGCGGTGGTGGTGATGGATCCGAATACGGGCGACGTGCTGGCATTGGTGAGCGCGCCCGCACCCGATCCGAAATCGCCGACAACGCCCGAAGAATTGTTCGATCGCGCGCGCTACGGCCAGTATCCGCCGGGTTCGACGTTTAAGCTGGTGACCGCAATGGCCGCGCTGCGTTTGGATCCAACGCTCGAGAACAAGAGCTTCAGTTGCCGGCGGCTCCCGGATGGCCGCGTGGGCGCGATCATCCCCGGCTGGCGCAAGCCGATTCGCGACGACGTGGGCGATTCGGCGCACGGAACTTTGACCATGCACCAGGCCATCGCTGTTTCGTGCAACGCGTATTTCGCGCAGCTGGGAGTATTTTCGGTGGGTGCGAAACAGTTGAGCGATACGGCGAAAATGCTGGATATTCCGGCCGGCAGTGTGGCCGATATTCAAGCCGCGATGCCATTTGCCTCCTACGGCCAAGGTCCGGTATTGGTCACACCATTTAAAATGGCTCGTGTTGCTGCGACTATCGCGGCCAATGGTTCGATGCCCGAAGGCCGCTGGGTGATTGATCAGAGCAATGCGCGAACAGCGCCGGCCCGGCAAATTCTTGCGCCCGATCTGGCCGCGTTTCTCGCCAATGCGATGCGGTCGGTAGTGGTGGAGGGAACGGCGCGGCGCGCGATGAAGGGCGAGGCGGTGAGCGTGGCCGGAAAAACCGGCACGGCGCAACTGGACGAAGGCATGCCGCATTCGTGGTTTGCGGGTTTTGCGCCATATGACGGGGATCGCACGAAGAGCATTGCGTTTGCAGTAGTCGTCGAACACGGCGGCTATGGCGGAACTTTGGCGGCGCCCATTGCGCGCGAAATCGTCGATGCGGCGGCTGAACTGGGGTTAGTCAAATGAAGATTTCCGAAGTCATCGAACGCCTGGGACGTACGGTGTTTGAAGGGCCGTTTGGCGCCACCGCGCAGGTGGTGGGTGAATCGCCCGAAGTGGCCGAGATTCGCATCGCCGTGCTGGATGAAGTGAAGAAGAAGATCCAGCGTGCCGGCGGCCAGGCGCTTTTCCCGTACAACCGGGTGCGCATCCAGATCCGTGCCGCCGCTGAAGAACGCGCAGTTTTCGAGCATGACTTTTTTCGCCGATACTTCGACGAAGAAGTGCGAGCGGCATTGTCGAAGGAGGCGTGCCGGTTTCCGCTGGACTTACGCGTGCAAGTGAGCGCTACGGACTCGGACGGGAAATGGCTGCGCGTGGAAATGCTCGCTGAAGAGAGCTCGCCAATTACCGAAGAAGCTCCGCGTTTGCGAAAGGCCGCGCGATTAATGGTTACGGCCGGTAGCGCCAACAAATCGGAAATTCCGCTGCAGAAGATCCGAACCAATATCGGCCGCCTCACCGATGTCTACAAAGCCGAAGGCCTCTCGCGCCGCAACGACCTGGCGTTTGCCGAGGACAATCCGATCAATCGAACGGTTTCGCGCGAGCACGCCCACATCGTTCATGACAAAAAGACCGGCGAGTATCGTTTGTTCAACGATCGCTGGTATAAGCGCGGCGACAAGGCGGAGAACAATTGCGGGCTATGGATCGTGCGCGATGGAATGGGGCAGGAGGTGCATCGCGACACGCGCGGCACGAGATTGCTACCGGGTGACGAAATCCACCTGGGCAAGGCCGTGGTCAAGTTTCAAATCAAGTAAACGCTCCCTCACGGTCGCGCTTCAGACCAAATCCAGCGATTGCTCGAAATCGCTCATCAAATCGCGCCAGTCCTCAATGCCGATGGAGATGCGGACCAGACCATCGGTGACTCCCGCCGCGGCGAACTCCTCCTCGGTAAAGCCCGAGTGTGTGGTGGTTTTCGGATGGCACACTAGCGTTTCCACGCCGCCCAGCGATACGGCATTGCGCGCGATGCGCAGGTTGCGCAAGAATTCGAACGCAGCTCGCTTGCCGCCGCGCAGCTCGATGGACAACATGCCGCCCGGAAAATCGCACTGCTGGCGCGCGATCTCCACCTGCTCCGGATCGGTGAATAGCGTCGGGTAAAGAACGCGGGCGATTTTCGGATGCTTGGCCAGCCGGATCGCGATGCGCTCCGCATTTTTGCTCGATCGATTCATGCGCAGCGTGACGGTGGGCAGCCGCCCTTCCAGCATCCAGCATTCGTCGGGCTGCAGAATATTGCCAAATAAATTCCGTTTGGACCGCATCTGTCGAATCAGGTTCGGATCGCTGGCGATGGCCACGCCCGCAATCAGATCGCTGAGTCCCGAAAGATATTTAGTAGCCGAGTATAGGGAGAGATCGGCGCCGAGCATCAGTGGATGCTGGAACGTTGGGCCGAGCAGCGTATTGTCCACCATGACCACGGGTTTCGGATCGAGATGCGCTACTCGATCGGTGGCGTGACGGATATCGGTCATCACGATGGTGGGGTTAGCGGGAGTCTCAATCAGGACCACGGCGAGGTTTTTGGTCGTTCGGATGGCTTCGTCCATTTCGCCCGTGTGTCCGGCTTCGACGGCAACCCCGCCGATGCCGAGCGTGCTGAGGAAGTCTTCAATCAGGTGTTGCGTGCCGCCATAGATCGGCACGGTATAAACGATGTTCTGACCGGGCCGCGCGAAGGTGAATAGCGCGGTGACAATGGCAGCCATGCCGGAGTTGAAAACCAGGGCCGCGTGTGCGCCTGTTTCAAGCGGCACCACGCGCGCTTCCAGGATTTCGGCGTTGGGGTGATTGAAGCGCGAGTAAATCAGGTCGGGCTGTTCGCCCACCGCGGGCTGAGCGCGGCCGGCCACCAAGTCGAAGGCGCGCTCGGCGGCCTCAGGGCTGGGGAAAACGTAGGTGGAACTGCGGAACACCGCGGGGCGCGCCGACCCGACCGAAAGGCTGGGATCGAAACCGCGGGTGAGAACCTGGGTTGGCGGTCGGAGGTCCTGCTGATCACTCATGAAAGAGCCCCGGGCATGAAGTGCCTCCGATTTCAGTTTAGCGGTTGGCGCTAGCGTCCGCTTACGCGGGATCGGAGGATTGGGGATTGGCGATTAGGGGCATCCCCAACAGTGTTCATCTGTGTTGATCTGCGGCCCTAATCTTAGCTTCTACGAAGTGCGGGAAAACAGCGAGAGCAACCCGGAGAGCGAACTGTTCTTCTTAGGAGGTTCCGACGTTCCGGCCAGGCGATCCACCAGGCCGATCACGCTCTTGCCGAAGTTGGTAGCTGGCCCCATCGGCTTGCCTTCCATCAAGGATTTCTGGATGGCTTCGTAATCGGGCGGCATGATATGAAAAATATCCGTGTGCAGCGCGGTGCCGATGACATCCTTGCTCAGCCCGGTGTGCCGGTCATAGCGATTCACGATGAGGCGCAGCTTGTAGCGGGCGATGTTGTTGGCTTCCAGATAACCGAGCGCGCGCTGCACGGCTTGCAGGGCGGTGAGCTCGTTGGTGGTCACCAGCAGAATCTCGTCGGCCAGTTGCGCCTGGCTGAGGTTCCATTCTCCGTACACGCCGCCGGTATCGAGAATCACCAGGTCGTAGGTTCCGCGCGCGTATTCTATGATGCTGCTGGCATCCTTTAGCTCGCTCATCCCATCCATCATGACTTCGGGTGAAAGCAGCACGTCCACGCCGTTGCGGCTGGTGACTACGGCCTTCCACAGGTCGGCGTCGATATCCTGCGAGCGCGCCAGCGCGTCCATAAAGCTGTAATTGGATTTGATTTTCAGCAGGAACGAAAGCGTTCCGGCCAGCGGATCCAGATCGGCCAGCAATATGCGCTTGTCGCCGCGCTGCTTCATTTGATACGCCAGATTGCTCGCGATAGTGCTGGCTCCGCAGCCGCCCTTGGCCGGCATAAGGCAATACACCTTGCCGGAGTTGGCGGCGCGGTTGGGCTGCAGGCGGGCAATCTTTTGGAGCGCTCCCTCCACTTGTTCTGAGGTGAAGGGCGGCATCAGGAAATCGCTGGCGCCCTGGCGCAGACAGCGCAGCACCAGCTCGGGATCGTTGCTCGCCAGCACGACGATGATCGGCAACTTGGCGTCAATACGCAGTAAATCGGGAATGAGACCCAAGCTTGCTTCCGGTGGTTCGCCGATCTCGAGCAGGCAAAGATTGGGCGCCTCTGCGCTCACCACCTCGGCCAGTTGGTGGCGCATGGGGTAAGCGTTCAAATCGTGGCCGGAAAAGGTGGGCAGATGCTTGCGGAGGAGCGGCGCTAAGTCCCGAATTATCTTCTGGTTAGGGCAAATGAACAGCGCTTTCCAAGTACCGCTGAATTTCGGAGCATCGGGCTGGGGCATCGGCACACTGCGGACTATCCGACCGGAGAGTCCTAACAGATCAAATCGGCTAGTGTTGATGATAACATGAGAGCCTTCACTCACCCGATCAACTAAACATTCGAACGCACTCGTCGATAAGGCTTAGTTTGATTCACCAATCGAACTGAGGCCCGCATGAGAAAGGCGTGTCGGCTGGTAAGAGACCATTATGAGCCCAGAACACCCGAAAGAAGACCGCTCGAAGAAAACTGTCGTCGTGTGCGACACTCAACCGATCACGGCGGAAGGATTACGAACCTTGCTGGCCACGTCCGGAGACCTGGAGTTCCTGGCGTCGTTGAATTCGCTGGAAGCGGCCACGCAGCTGGTGACCGCGCGTCCACCTGATGTTGTGGTAGTGGATAAGGGATTCGGCATGCGAATCGTGCTGGATTGGATTCACGATTTGAAAATGGCCGACGCCGCGCCCGCCGTCACGGTGTGGGGCGTTTCGATGACCGAGGCCGAAGCGCTGCGTCTGCTGCAGGCCGGCGCCAAGGGCATTGTGCGCAAAACCGCGGATGTGGAAAGCATCCTGAGCTGCCTCAGGACCGTGGCCTCGGGCCGAAGCTGGATGGAGGACTGCGTATTTCGCGATTCGGCGCGGCAGGAGCGCTACCCGCGCTCGGAGCTCACCCCGCGCGAGCACCAGGTGCTCGAAATGGTGGAGCAGGGGTTCAAGAACAAAGAGATTGCGCTTGAATTGGGCATTCGCCCCGGGACGGTCAAGATTCATTTGAAGCATATCTTCGAAAAGACCGGCGTGCGCGGACGTTATGGGCTGGCCATCAGCGGGTTGAAGGAGCGCGGACTGGTTTCGATGGTGAGCTAACGAGGACAGTGAGCTCCGCGTCTGGACGAATGAACGGTCGATTGCGGCTGTCCAGCTTGCGGAGCCGCTCCTTATCAATGCTGGCGGTACTCCCACTGTGGCTGGCTGCGTGCAGTGGAGGAGAGTATTACACTTGCACTGGAGGAGCACCATGCACGAAGCACACCGGCAAGCCGCCGAGCAGCACGAACTTGCGGCGCAGGCTCATCGTACTGCCGCCGAACACAACGAAAAAGGCGATAACGAGACCGGAAACTGGCACGCGGAACGAGCGCTGCAGTACTCGGACCGCGCTTATGAACTTGCAAAGGCAGCGCATGCCAAGTCCGGGCAGATGGTGACTATCTAACATGTCCACTCGTTACAACGACGGATCACACTGGGAAAACCACCAAAAAGCCGCCGAATTGCACGATGCCGCCGCGCATGCCCATCGTGTCGCCGAGCAGCAGGGGAAACAGGATCACCAGACCGGACACGAGCATGCGCGCCAAGCGCTGGAACATTCTCAACACGCGCATGAGGCCACTCTGGCAGCAGCAGCTACAGTTGGACATGGCGTGGCCGCATTCGGACATTCTGACATCGCAGCGCTGGCTTATGAGCTTTGGAAAGCTCGCGGGTGTCCGGAGGGATCAGCGGAAGAAGATTGGTTCCGTGCTGCGGAAGAATTACGATCCCGTGCGCATACCCATTGATCCGAGCGGTCGCCAAACACCTCATCGCTCGCCCGCCCGCACTCGAACCGGCACCTCAAGCTTGAGATCGCCATACGTGATGGTTATCTTTCCGCTTCCCGGCGCGACAGGAGCGACGATACCGTCTGCCTGAACGGTGGCAATCTCCGGCGCGCTCGATACGAATCTGATCCTGTTCGAGTAAGTGAGATCGGCGGTCTGCCTATCGGCGTAGAGTCCGGTGACCTGAAGGTATCGCTTTTCTGTCATCGTGAAATCCGCTACCGGCGGATAAACGGTGATGCTTACGGGCGAATCGGAACGTTCGGCAAATATAGTGATCGGCGGGGAGTAGACGAACTCATTGGACAACGTAACCCCGGCAGCGGTGAGGAAGTACCTGGTGGGTGGGATACCGCCGGGCACCTGAATCGTGAGCCGAAAGTGTGGAGCGATGAGACCAGTCTTGCTGAAGGGAAGGCCGAGGGGATAGGGGGCGAATATCGACACTATCTGGAAGGCCCGCTCACTAGGCGACGCCTCGACTACCACGGTCAGCGATTCGCCCGGATGGACAGTGCTGCCATCCGCCGGTGAGGTGATCCGCAGGCTGGGCTGCGCCTGAAGGACTCCGGCCAGAGCACAGCAGGCGACCGCAAGTCTGATCATTTCGATACGTCTTTCCATTAGACCGAACGATGAACTATCGGTGGATCCGGGCAAAATCCTTCAGCAGACCCACGAAACAAAAACCGGATCAAACGTTCCAATACCGCAGATGATAAGATAGACGCTCGGACCGTAAAATCCGGCAGTCCTGAATCCGGCAATGATCGGCGAAACTCTCCGGCACTATCGTATCGAAGCCAAATTGGGCGCTGGGGGGATGGGCGTGGTCTATCGAGCGCTGGACACCCATCTGGATCGCTCGGTGGCGGTGAAAGTGCTGCCCGCGAACGCTGTCGCCAATGCCGACCGCCGCGCGCGTTTCTCGCAAGAAGCCAAATCCGCGTCGGCGCTCAGCAATCGCCACATCGTCACCATCTTCGATATCGACACCGGGCAGGTGGACGGGCAGCCGGTGGATTTCATCGCCATGGAGTATGTGGCCGGCAAAACGCTGGACCGTCTGATCGGCCGCAAGGGCATCCGGCTGAATGAGGCGCTCCGGTACGCGGTCCAGATCGCCGATGGGCTGGCGGCCGCGCACAACGCCGGCATCGTGCATCGCGATCTGAAGCCCGCCAACGTCATCGTCAACGAAAATGGCGAAGTGAAGATTCTCGACTTTGGCCTGGCCAAGCTCACCGAGATCGACGAACCGGACGTATTCGCGGTGACGCAAAGCGTACACATCGACGCCGCGCTCAGGACCGAGGCCGGAACCATCATCGGAACCGTCGCCTATATGTCGCCCGAGCAAGCCGACGGGCACACGGTGGACGCGCGCTCGGATATTTTTTCGTTCGGCGCCGTGTTGTACGAGATGATCACCGGCAAGCGCGCGTTTATGGGTGACTCGAAGCTTTCGACGCTGGCGTCGGTGCTGCATTCCGAGCCCTTGCCGATGAGTCAAATCGGGCCGGGCATTCCGCGCGACGTGGAGCGCATCATCAGCCGCTGCCTGCGCAAAGATCCGCAACGCCGCTGGCAGAGCATCGCCGATGTCAAGGTGGCGCTGGAAGATGTTCTGGACGAGTTGGAATCCGGCAAATTGGGATTAGCGGATGACGCGGCTCCGGCGATCAAGCCGAAACGCAGCGTACGTATTTTGCTTTGGCCGGCATTGATCGCTATCGCTTTGCTGGCTGGCGGCGCTTACGCCGGTTGGCGATGGCTGAAGCCTGTTCAGCCCACCTTCGAACGCCTGACTTACCGCCGCGGCGACATCCCATCGGCGAAATTTGCGCTGGACGGCCAAACCGTGGTGTTCAGCGCGCAATGGGCCAGTGAACCGACCAACATCTTTTCGATGCGTCCAGGCAATCGCGAATACCGTCCGCTGGAACTGCCCGAAAGCCGGCTGCTCTCGATCAGCTCGGCGGGCGAAATGGCCATTTTGCTCGGGCCCACCACCAACGGAACGGCCGGAACGCTGGCGCGGGTGCCATTATCGGGCGGAGCACCGCGCGAAATTTTGGAAAACGTGAATGACGCCGATTGGTCACCGGATGGAGCCACTCTGGCGGTATCGCGCAGCGTGGGCGGAAGAAACCGGATCGAGTATCCGATCGGAACGGTGCGCTATGAAAGCGACGGGCGCGCCCCGGAGCTGCTGCGCGTTTCGCCCAAGGGCGATCGGATCGCGTTCTTCGAACCGGACAACGATCTTGGCGATTACACGGTGACCGTTCTCGACACCAACGGCCGCAAGCAGGTTTTGTCCCGCGGCTGGCAATTGCTGCTCGGTCTGGCTTGGTCCGCGAAAGGCGACGAGATCTGGTTCGGGGCCGCGAAAGCTGGCGGAGAACCCGCGTTGCGCGCCGTTTCGCTCGCCGGGAAAGAACGGATGCTCATCGGGCCGCCATCGACAATGATCATCGACGACGTGACGCGCGATCGCAAGGTGCTGGTGACTCTTCTTGATACGCGCCTGGGAATTTCCGGCCTGGCTCCAGGCGCCAAGGAAGAGCGTGATCTTTCCTGGTTCGACGCCAGCAGCATCCTGGATATTTCGGCCGACGGCAGCACCATCCTGTTCGAAGAGCTGTCCTACGGCACGGCGCGCAATCCCGCGATTTATCTCCGCAAGACCGACGGATCGCCCGCTGTAAGATTGGGCGATGGCAACCGGCCCGCTCTTTCGCCGGACGGAAAATGGGTGGCTTGTATTGTCAACGACGGACCGCGGACCCAGTTGACGCTGCTGCCCACCGGAGCCGGAGAAGCGCGCACCATCAGCTCGCCCGGCATGCACTATGAGCGTGTGGAGTGGTTTCCCGATGGCGCGCAGGTCCTGTTCACGGGCAATCAGCCGGGTGCGCGGCCTCGGACCTATGTGCAGGACGTGCGCGGCGGACATCCGATGCCTGTGACGCCAGAAGGGGTGACCGCAACTCGCGTTTCGCCCGACGGCAAGTACGTGACGCAAGTGGCCGGCGGGAAATTGAATTTGCTTCCGATCGCTGGAGGCCCATCCAAAGCGGCGCTCGACATTCAGCCCGGAGAATCCGTGCTGCGCTGGAGCGCGGATGGGCGCTCACTGTTCCTGCGGCAGATGGTGGGGCTGACGGCGGTGAAGATCAACCGGCTGGATCTGGCGAGCCGACACGAGGATCTGTGGAAAGAACTCAAACCCGCCGATCCGGTGGGCGTGCAGATCTATAACGTGGTCGTGACGCCGGATGGAAACGCCTACGCGTATTCGTTCCAGCGCGACATCGGCACTTTGTATCTGGCCAGCGGCTTGAAATAAGCCGGCTCAGCGGTGCGCGATCACCAGCAACGTTCGCGCGCGTTTGACGACACATTCCACCGCGCGCTTCAGATTTTCGGGATCGAGCGCGGCGAAGCTCTCGTCCAGTACAACGAGTTCGGCATTCTGCAACAGAGCCCGAGCGATATACAGGCGGCTGCGTTCTCCGTGTGAAAGCTGCCAGCCGGTTTCGCCCACCATTTGCAGCATTCCGGCGGGCATGCGGCCGAGCAGATCCCCAAGGCCGAGTTCATCGCAGAGGGCTTGCGCTTCTTCGAAATCGGCCGGCATCAGAACGGTGGGACGCCCCAGGAACAAATTGAAGGCGAATGTTTCTGCCAGCACGTGATTCTCGTGGAACTGCGGCGCGGCGGCCAGGCGTCTGCGCCATTCGGCGGCGCCCAGGGTGGGGCGATCAAATCCGTCGATGAAGATGCGGCCGGAGTTCGGTTCGCGCACGCCGGCCAGCAGCGAGACCAGAGTGGATTTTCCACCTCCCGACGCGCCTTCCAGCACCAACCGGTTGCCTCGGGCGATGGCGAGATTTGCGCCGCGCAGTACGGGCTCGGTGCGATCGCTATAGCGATACAGAAGATCGCGAGCCTCCACGACGAGCGGCGAAGTTTTTGTCGCGACGACATCGAGCGCTCCGGGCAATTCCATCCGTGTCGCCGCGTGGAACAACACCGCGGTCCGCTGCCACGCCACCGCCGCGCCCGCCAGTTGCCAGGCGCCCGACGCCAGCCGCCTCCAGGCGCGATAGGCGAGCAGTGTGCCGCCGACGGCGATCGCGATGCGTGCGGTGGAAGCGTTTCCATAGATGAACGCGGGCGCCAGACCGAGCAGACCGAGCACCAGCCAGCCGCGCGGCACCAGCGCGATCAGCCGTGCCGTCGATTGGTCTACGGCCTGGGAGCTTTTCAAATAATTTTCGAGGGCTTCGTCTTCGCCCTCGTGCCAGCGATCGGAGGCCAGCTGCGCCAGGCGCGTCCGATGGCCCGCCATGCTCTCCACCAGATCGTGCGTCATGGCGAGACGGACGTCGGTCCAGTCGCGATTGCGCTCGAAATATTTCCAGGCCATCGCGGCCGCGACCAGCAGCCAAAGGAAAAGTAGCGCCGCCTGCAGAAGACCGCCGGCTCCGGCTGCCAGAATGAAAATGGCCACCACGATTTCGATCAGTGCTACCAGCGCCAGAAATCCGCCGCTCAGCGCCAGCGCCTCCACCGCTTCCGATTCCAGCACGCGTCCGAGCAGTTGCCCCGCGCCTTGATGACGCAAACTGTCGGGATCCAGGCGCAGCGATCCGAAGAACAGCCGCTGCTTCAAGAGCGCGCCCGCGCCAATCGCCACCCAACCTTGCAGGCGCGTGATCAGGACGCGCAAGGGAACCAGCGTCAGCAGCAACAGCGCCCAGGGAATCAGCCATCCGCGATCGGTTCCGCCGCTTAAAACATGCGAGCCGACAATGTACCACGCCAGAATCCAGAGCAGGTATTGAACCGCATGAGCGCTTGCGAGTGCGGCCAGCCGCCGGGGAACACGCGAGTGGCGCAGTTGCTCCCAAAAATTTGCGCCAGGCGGCAGACGCAAAAGCCAGATGCCGCGGATACGTTTGGAGCTCAGACGTTCGCGCAGGATGGCGTCGCGGGCGCGATCTCGTTTCTCGGGCGGGATTTTGGCGCGGTCCAGCGTTTCCATGATCTCGCGCAGAACCGGCGCTTCCATGTCGGCGCAGAGAGCGGAGCGGATCTGCGCGGCATCGATGCGGACTTTCTTGAGATCGGGCGTGAGCAGCGTGGAGTTAGGAAGAAGCGCGAGAAACGTGGAATCGATGGCGATGATGGCTGGTCCCATGCGATCGAGTTGGCGCTCCAATTCGGCGTAGGTGGTTTCGGCCGGCTGCGCTTCAAAGCCGAGAGTCTGCGCGGCGGATTCGATCCACCAGTCGGGAATCGGGGTTGGGGCTTGGGGATTGGCCGATCCCGGTACATTCGTTAGTAGGCTGAGGGCCTCGCCGAGACCAGAGGCTGGCCACCACAACGAATCAGGTAAGTTGGCCATTTTCGAGACGCAGATGACGCCACTCTGCTCCGTTCCAGAATTCGTCTCGGATGGCGCGCTCGGCTGCGAGCATGGCGTGGAAGCGCGACTCAAGATTGCTCGCCAACTCTTGCGGATTGCCGTCTTCGACAATTTCTCCGTTTTCGAGAACCAGTACGCGGTGGAAGGAGAGAGCCTCGGCGAGGTCGTGGGAGATGGCGAGCAGTGTAGCATCGCGCCACGTCTCGCGGGAACGCACCAGAAGCTTGTGGCGCTGTTCAAAATCGAGCCCGCGAAACGGCTCGTCCAGAATCGCGAGGCGCACGCCGGGACGAAGCAGCGCGCGTCCTAGCCGCACTCGCTGGCCCTCGCCACCGGAGACCAATCCGCCGCCTTCGCCGAGCGGAGTTTCCAAACCATTCGGAAGCCGTTCGATGATTCGATGCAATTCAGCGGCGTTCACGGCTTCCTCGACGGGTGCGCTGTCCGGCAATCCGTAGCGCAGGTTTTCGACGAGCGGCCGATTCCAAAGTTGCACGGCCGGGTCCACCCACGCGATGTGGGGACGCAGTTGATCGAGAGTGGAATCGTCCAACTGGACGCCATCCACTTGCACGCTTCCGGACGCCGCGCGATGCCAGCCCAGCAGCAACCCAACCAGGCTGGATTTTCCCGCTCCCGAAGCTCCGACGATGGCGACGTGTTCGCCTCGGGCGATGGTCGTGTTGATTTCACGGAGCACTTGATGTCCCGCCGCGACGACACTCACATTGTCGAAAACGATGGACACAGCCGCGGATGAAGGTTGCGTGTTCGCGACGACGCCGGGCGCGCATTGTTCTAGCGCCCCGAGCGGCTCCAGCAATCGCAGAGTAATGTTTCGATACGAGGGATACTGCCACGCAATGATTGCCACTTCCTGGCCGAGCGCGGGCAGATTGAGCGCCCAATAGACCAACAGGAGCACCGCGCCAGCCTCGCCCGCGCGCCCCAGGTGCGACGCGAGCAGCCAGATAGCCAGTCCAAAGCCAGCCAGAAATTGAAGCGCTTCGAGCGAAAGAACGGCACGTTGCAAATTCAATCCCGCGCGCGCCCATTCGGTGAGCAGCGATTCATGCTCGCGACGCACCGCCGGCTGTCCGCCGTGAGTGTGGATGGCCACCAATCCGAGCAGTGCGTCCAGATAGAAGTGCGTGAGCGCGCCCGCGTGGGTTCGCAAACGTAGATCGCGTTCCATCAGTACCGGCTGCGCCGCCAGCGGAATGGCGAGGGCGGCGAATGCGGCGAGCAGTGCAATAAGGGCGCTGGGCGGATCGATCCAGATGATGCCGGCAGTGGTGAAGACGATTTCGAAGCTATAGCGCAAGAGCTGGCCGCCGAGTTCGGGAAGGCGGCGAATCAGGTGAATGCTGTGGCTGCGCTCGGCCATGTCGGACTTGAGGCGGCTCTGAAAATAGCGATCGCCCAGGCGCGGAATCTTTTCGAGGAACGCCAGGCGCAGACGAATTTCAAGACGGCGTCCGAATCGCAGCAGAGTGGAGGTGACAGGGATTTCGAGCAATAGTAGGATGGCCGAGAAGGCCACCGTGACAGCAAAGAGGCTGCGGCCGGATCCGATCAATCCGCGGAGTAAGATTGCTTCGAAGATCACCGCGGCGCTCGCCAAAGCAAGCGCGATGCCGATCGCGAGGGGGGTGAACACTCCATCGGCGCGGAGCAGTTGCAGCAACTCGCGGCCGGGGCGGGCGGAGGGTTGTTGGAGAGCGGCCAAAAGTTCAGGCGTAGTTGCGCTCCTTTCGCCCGGTCCTAAAGCGCGGACGAGAACCGCACCGCGCATCGCGAGCTGGCCGTCTTCTGCGCCGGGACGAACCGACCAATAATGTTCGGGAATCGCGCTATCGTCTTCGAGCAGCGTCATAAGCAGGCGCTCGCTCTCGGGGCCGCGATTGATGGCTCCCGACCTTGCGAGCGATTCCAGCATCCGAACGCCCGCATCAAGTGCTGCTAACGATCGCCAGCCCGGATCGTTCGTCGCGATCGCGTGGTTGATCCCAAGCGACGCCAGACGACGGCGTAACGGCGCGAGAAAATCGTCAGAGCCCGCATACTCGCGCCAATCCTCGGCTGCGACGGACTGCTTGTGGAGATAAAGATCGGACAGAAAGCGCGCCGCGCTCACCCATCGCCGGCCCACCGCGGGATCCATCAATTCAACGAATCGGCCAAGTCTGCGCCAGACGATGACGAAGTGCGTGACCCCGTTGGGCAGCACTACGACAGCGATGGCGGGCAGCGCGCGCGCTTCCTCGACCAGCACATGATCGGCCGGCAGCAGGATCTGCTCGGCTTTGAGCCCGAGTTGATTCGCCACTTCCTCAACGGTGTCGATGGATGTGCCGTCCACGCCGGTCTGGCAGGCCTCGCGCAGACGGCCGTAATTGACGGGGATCCCGAAGCCTTCTAGCAGCGATTTGAGCGCCGCTGGTCCGCAGTCCATATTGGAGGTCTGGACCACCTCGGGGACCAGGAGGCGAACGCGCTTCTTCATCGATTGCCGCGCGTTAACGTTTGAAGCGCGATGGTTGCTGGGGAAACGCGGGACACTTCGACCTCGGCTGTGGCCGAGCTCGAAGTGGTGGCTGGTGGTTGGTGGCTGGTAAAGGCTAGTTCGGCTTGATCAGCGGCTACCGATTGAACCTGGGCCGGAAAACTGATGGCTCCCAGATGCACCGTTCCCTGTTGGCCTGGATGCACTTGGGCGAGGGCATTCGGCGCGAAATGCGCGATGGCGTGGCCTGACTCGATTCGCACATCGGTTGTCGATTCGTATTGCGGGACGCTCGCGCCTAGCATCCACCAGATCCACGCGCCCAGCAGGATTACGGCTGCGAAAAGCCCGAGTTTCGAGGCATGGAAGTCGTCGGCTTCTAGCGCGCGCAGGGTTCGGGCGAACGCGATTCCCTGGTTCATGACCAAGCAGGCGCGGGACGATCCTTGAGCCAAAGAATGAAATCGAGCGTGGGCGGCTGGCCGCCCGCGGCGCGCAACCGGGTCAGGCACTGGCCGCGGTGCGATTGGCTGTGCAGCAGCACTTGCATCATCGCTTGCGCCAGCGTCAGCTTTGCGCCCGGAAGCCAGGGCGTTTCAATCACGCGATCGAGCGCGGCCGCATCCAGGCCCTTCACGAATGCAATCTCGGCCGGATGAGTAACGCGAAAGCGCGCCACTAAAGCATCGAAAGACTCGGGCGGCTTCAACTCGGCGTTCATATCGAGCGGCCATGTCACAAACAGCGCCAGAAACGCGCGTTGCACCGTGACCACGTGGTGCAACGTTTGGCGCACTTTTTCGTCATCCCAGGCAGCCGGGCACGCGCGAATGGCCATTAGCAGAGTTGCGTCGGCCCAGGCTTGATGTTCGAACAGTTCAGCGAGCAGGGGAAGCACTTGAATATCGTACCGCAGGCGTTAGTCTTACTCTCACTCGGCCGCCGCTTGCCTCAGCAGCTGCTTCATATTCAAGTTGCGGATCAGGCGGTGCAGATAATTGGGATGCAGGCCCAGCAGCTTGGCGGCTTCGGTGTAGCTGCCTTGCCCTTGCTCGAACGCGTTCAGGATGAGCTGTTTCTTGGACTCTCTGAGGGAATCGTGGAACGCGGTCATGCTGGCGCCGGCCGACTCGGCTTTTTCGAGCACTGCTTCCGGCAGGTCCTCGGGAAGGATCAGGTCCGCCGACCCCAGCACTACGGCGCGCTCAATCGCATTCTCGAGCTCGCGCACGTTGCCCGGCCAATCGTAGTTGACCAGACAGGTGCGGGCCTGCGGCGAAACCCCCAGCACCGGCCGCTTGGATCTTTGCGAAAACTTGGCCGCAAAATAGCTGGCCAGCAGCGGGATGTCTTCCCGGCGTTCACGCAGCGCGGGCATGCGCAGCGAGACCACGTTGAGGCGATAGAAAAGGTCCTCACGGAAACGGCCCTTTTTGACCTCTTCTTCCAGATCCCGATTGGTGGCCGTCACCAGGCGCACGTCCAGCTTGATGGTGCGCGTCCCACCCACGCGCTCAAATTCACGCTCCTGTAATACGCGCAGCAGCTTGGCCTGTAGCAGGGGCGCCAGCTCGCCGATTTCATCCAAAAAAACCGTGCCGCCCTCGGCCACCTCTAGCTTGCCCTTCTTCTGCGCGATGGCGCCGGTGAACGCGCCTTTCTCGTGCCCGAACAGCTCACTTTCGAGCAGGCTTTCAGCCAGGGCGGCGCAGTTGATGGCCACGCACGGCTTGTTCGAGCGGCTACTGGTGCGATGGATGGCGCGCGCCACCAGTTCCTTGCCGGTTCCGCTTTCGCCGAAGATCAATACGGTGGTATCGCGCGGAGCCACGCGCGCGATGAATTGATAGACATCGCGCATGCGCGGGCTGTCGCCCACCATGTTGTGCTCCAGGCTGATTTCTTCCTGTAAACGGCGATTTTCCTGTTCCAGCGATTCCATGCGGCGCGCGTTATCGAGCGCGGCCGCCGCGATGCTCCCGATGGCGGTGAGCAGCTGCAGGTGATTCTCGTCGAAGCGCGCATCGGGATTGGAGGCGTCCAGGTAGATGACGCCCAGAATCTGATCGAACACTTCCAGCGGCACGGCCAGCACGCTGTGGATGCGCCGCTCCACAATGCTGGCGGTATCGGAGAACGATTCGGTGGCCGCGAGGTCGTTACAGAGCACCGCCACACCGTCTTCGAGCACCTGCGAGACAATGGTCCGGCTCACTTGGACCGCCTGATTCGGCCCGGCCCGCCGGTCCCATCCGAACACCGAGCTCCACTCTTCCATGCCATGCTGGCACAGCAGAATGGCGGCTCGATCGGCCGGCGCCACTTCGAAGATGCAGTCGAGCACCTGCTTTTCCAGCGCTTCCAGGCCGCGCACCGAGTTTACCGCTTTGCTGATGCGGAGCAGGGCATTCAGATCGCCCACCGTCCGGGTGGCCGCCTTGGTGTCTTCCACGGAGAGTCTGCCCAAATCGCGCAGGTAGCGCGCGTCCTCTCTGCGCAAGATGATGGTGGACCCGCCGCCCGCATCCGCTTTGTCGAATTCCACCGAGGTGGAAACTCCCTTGGCTTTTTCCTCTTCCGGGAGCACAAAGACGAAGAGCGAGGCTCCGATTTTGATTTCGTCGCCGGAGGCGAGTGTTCGCTCGATCACCGGAACACCGTTCACAAAGGTACTGTTACGGCTATTCAGGTCCTGGATTTTGAATCGCCCATCGTTGAGCGTGATCACGCAATGTTTGCGTGATACCGCCGCATCCAGCAGCGAAACCTGGTTGCCGGGTTCCCGCCCAATAGAGGTTTCACGCTCCGAGAGGGGAATCGTGCTTCCCTTGAGTGGGCCAGCTACCGCTTCGAGTTCAGCGGGAGTGTCGGGCATTCTCAGGCGTAAGTATAACGGATTACGGCTGCGATGGCATGACAAAGGCGGGACGTGCGGCCCTAGGAGGAATAGAGCGAACACCCTATCCAACAGGATAGGATGACTATCTGAGCCGATAGCCGGAATGTCCTCTAAACCTTAGTCTGCCATTGCAGCCGGTTGGCGGCTTCGATGTCCTTCTCCTTTGCGCTCAGCGGTTTTCGTTTGCTTAGTACACTTGTTGCTCGAGCTATGGTACCTTTGGTGTCCGAGTTGCCTAAGTAAAGGCGTAAGTCAGTAGTAAGCAGATTTCGAAATCAAGCTAAGGAGACAATACCAATGAGGACCAAGACGAAAGTAAAAGCCGGCAACGGAACCTGGGGCGGCTAGACCGACTCAGCCCAACATTTAGGAGGAGACCGCGGCTTGGAACCACACCAGCCGCGGTTTCCTTTTGTAGGCCGCTGTTTGGCGTTCAGCAGGCGATCGAGCGCCAGAGTTACAATGCTTACTCTGGCAAATGAGCGCCCTCACGCAAGACTTGCGGTATGCCCTGCGAACGTTCTGGAACAATCCGGGCTCGACGGCTGTTGCCATTATTGTTCTTAGCTTGGGAATCGGCGCCAACGCCGCGATTTTCAGCGTGACGAGCGCTACCCTCTTTCGTGCCCTCCCTTACAAAGACCCGGAACATCTGGTGTGCGTTTGGGAGAATAAGCTGTCCAAGGGCATGCGGCAACAGCAGCTTTCCCCGGCGGACTTCAGGGATCTCCAAGCTTCGGCCCAGGGATTAGATGAAGCCGGCGCCATTCGCTCCCAATCCCTGGTGCTGACGGGCACCGAGGCGCCGGTGCGAATCGAGACTGCGGCGGTTTCAGCGAACGTCTTTGAGATGCTCGGAATGCGCCCGGCTCTAGGAAGGTCCTTCACCGCCGATGAGGACCAGCCGGCCAAAAACCACGTCGCGATTCTGAGCGCCGGACTGTGGGAGCGCCGCTTTGGGCGGGATCCCAACATTCTCGGCAAAAAGTTAACGCTGGACGAAGGATCGTTCACCATCATTGGCGTCGCCCCGCCTCATTTTCAGCTTCCAGGAATACAGTCCGAGCTGTGGATTCCCTATACTCCCGAGCCCAGTGATTTTCTGTCCGGTAACCGAGGCATGCGCTTCCTCAATGTTCTGGGGCACATCAAGCCGGGGATCTCGCGCGAGCGGGCGCAGAGCGAATTGCGCATCGCCGCCGCGCGGCTGTCCGAGGAATACCCGAACACCAATGCAGGTTATAGCGTGGATCTTACGCCGCTTCGAGAGCAACTGGTGGGCGACATCCGTCCCACTTTGTGGATGCTGATGGCAGCCGTGATCGCGGTTTTGCTGATCGCTTGCGTCAATGTAGCCCATCTTCTTTTGGCTCGCGCGGGGGTTCGCGAAAAAGAGATCGCTGTCAGGACGGCGCTCGGTGCTAATCCCGGTCGCTTGATCCGCCAGCTGCTGACCGAAAGCGTCGCTCTGGCCATAGTCGCCGGACTCTTTGGGCTCCTGATCGCTTATTGGGGCACTTGGATCCTGGCGAAGCTGGCTCCCTCGGGCCTGGGGCAGACCGGGGAAGCGACGCTCGATTGGCGAGTTTTGGCCTTCACTCTGGGCGTATCCATCCTCACTGGATTGGCATTCGGTTTGGCGCCGGCGCTCTCCACCGCGCGATCCAATCTGAACCTGGTGCTCAGAAGCGGAGGGCGCGGCGGAACCGGCGGAAGAACCCGAAGCCGGGTGCGGGATGTGCTGATGGTGTGCGAAGTGGCATCTAGCGCGGCGCTGCTGATTGGCGCTGGGCTGTTGATTCGCAGTCTGGTCCATTTGCAGCAGGTGAATCCCGGCTTTCGCCCCGATCGGGTGCTGAGCATGCAGCTTTCACTGCCGCCGTCCCGTTATCCGGGGCTGAAAGTGGGTTTGTTTTACCAGCAGCTTCTTGGTCGCGTGGCCGAGCTCCCGGGAGTGCAAACAGCGGGGATCTGCCGGTTTCTTCCTTTAAGCGGCAGCGACGCGAGCTTTAGCTTCCAGATTGAAGGGCAGCCTCGTCTCACGGCGGCAGATCAGCCCCGCGCGAAGTACCGGACGGCCAGCGGCGGATATTTTGTGGCGCTCGGAATCCCGTTGCTCGCAGGGCGACTGTTTGACAACCGCGACAATCAAAAGACGCCCAAGGTGGTGATCATCAACCAGACGGCGGCGCGGCGCTACTGGCCGCATGAGAATCCAATCGGAAGGCGGATACTGTCGGGCTTTGACGAGGACCAATGGTCCACCATTATCGGAGTGGTGGGCGATGTGAAGCACACCGCTTTGGACGCGGAGACCAATCCGGAAACCTACTACCACTATTTGCAGGTGCCTCCGGAAGCGATGAATTTTGCCGAGGGAACGGTGGCTTTGGTGCTGCGGTCGAGCTTCGATCCTGCTGGGTTGACACCCTCAGTGCGCCAGGAGCTTCGGATGCTCGATCCCAGCTTGCCGGTTTTCGATGTCCACAGCATGCAGGATCTGGTATACGGCTCAGTGGCGCAGCCACGCTTTCGCACCGCGTTGATCAGCGTCTTCGCCGGTTTGGCTCTGGTGTTGGCCGCGCTCGGGCTGTACGGCGTGGTGGCATATTCGGTGTCGCAGCGGACCACCGAGCTGGGCGTGCGAGTGGCGCTGGGGGCGCAACCGGGCGACATTTTGCGCCGGGTGGTGATACATGCCGCTGGATTAGCCGGGATCGGCCTCGGGATCGGGGTGGCCGCCAGCCTGGCTGCCAGCCGGCTCCTGTCGCGGTTTCTGTTCGGCGTCAGCCCTGCGGATCCGATTACGCTCGGCGCCACTTGTCTAGTGATTTTGTCGGTTGCTATAGGCGCAAGCCTGGTGCCCGCCTTAAGGGCCGCCCAGGTAGATCCCGCCACGGCGCTCCGCGCCGAGTGATCGCCGAGCCCCCCCCGACAACCCGCAACCCTTTCATCTTTATAAAGTTCCGCCGCCCCTCTGCCGATAAATCCTTGTGAAACTTGTCGGCTCGCTAGGTGAGCCCTAGGGAAAGATTGGACGTGGAATCAGCGAAGCCTCAGCGAATGCCTGTCTCGGCGAGATTGTTTATCGCTGCGATCGGGCTCGCCGGTTTGACGGGCATGGCACTCACGTTCCGCGGCTGGAATGCCGAACCGGAGCCGCGCTTTCTGGTTTATCTGGTCCTGGCTCTGGCTACCGCCGGGATGAAAGCCAGCTTCCCCGGAGTGCAGGGCGCGATTTCGGTAAGCTTTATCTTCACCATGCTGAGCCTGGTGGAACTGAGTCCGCCGGAGACCCTGCTTCTCACCGTGGCCAGCGCCGCCGCGCAAACTTTGTGGCACGCCGACGGACGCGCCAGGCTGGTTCGTCTCTTTTTCAACACTACTTGCCTGGCATTGGCGGCTCTGGCCGCCCTCTGGGTATATCACAAGCCCTGGTTCACGAATGTGCCGGAAGGCGAGCTGTTGCGCTTGACACTCGCCGGGATCGCCTATTTTCTTGTCAACTACATTCCCCTGGGCATTGTGATCGCGCTTACCGAAAGCAGAAGCATCCAGGCGGTGATTCGAAGTTTCTGCGATTGGGTGTTCTTCTATTACCTGGTCGGAGTCTCGGTAGCGGAGATTGTGCATCGAATATCGGGCCGGTTAGGGTGGGCTTTCACGCTGGCTTTGCTGCCGCCGCTGTACCTCATCTATCGCTCCGTACGGCTGTACTTCGGCAAGATGGAGCAGGACAGAGCCCACGCCGAAAGCATGGCGGCGCTGCATCTGCGGACCATCGAAGCCCTGGCCACTGCCATCGAAGCCAAGGACGAATGCACGGGCGATCATCTGCGCCGCGTGCAGGTATATTCGCTGGAACTGGCCAAGCACCTGGGCCTGGCGTCCGATGAGGTGCATGCGCTGCAGGCCGCTTCCATCCTGCACGACATCGGCAAACTGGCGGTGCCGGACTACATCATCTCGAAGCCCGGCAAGCTGACTCCCGACGAATTCGAAAAGATGAAGGTCCACACCGTGGTGGGCGCCGAGATCCTGGAGCAGGTGGCGTTTCCGTATCCGGTGGCTCCCATTGTTCGCTCGCATCACGAGAAATGGGATGGCAGTGGTTATCCGGATGGCCTGAAGGCCGAGGACATTCCCATTGGCGCGCGGATTCTGTCGGCTGTGGATTGTCTGGACGCGCTGGCGAGCGACCGGCAGTATCGCCGCGCGCTTCCACTCGAAGAAGCCATGGACTATGTGGCGGGACTCTCTGGAAAAAGCTTCGACCCGCAGGTGGTGGAGATCCTGAAGGCCAACTACCGCGAGTTCGAGAGTCTGGCTCAAACCACGCCGCTGCGTAATCATAAGCTGAGCAAGGATCTGATTGTGGGCCGAGGCGAGGCTCCCGACGCCGGATACGAAAAGAGCGCGGCGTCTGCAGGAGGGCTGGTTCCGGCCACCGATTCCATCGCTTCGGCGCGCCAGGAAATGCGCGTGATCGTGGATCTGGCGCTGGATCTCAGCAAATCGTTGCGCACCGAAGACATTCTTTCGCTGCTGGCCGCCAGATTGAAGCAACTGGTGCCCTACGATTGCATGGTGGTTTATGTTCGGGAAAAATCCGTCCTGAAGGCCCGTTATACCAGCGGGGTGAGCAGTCAAAGATTTGCGTCCATCGAGATTCCGGTGGGCCAGGGCGTTTCCGGCTGGGTGGTGGAAAACGGGAAAGCCATCGTCAACGGCAATCCGGCGGTGGAACCCGGCTACTCCGATACGTCGGCCGAACTGGGGGCTTTGAACTCCGCGCTGTCCATTCCGCTGGGCGACGGCGTGGATCAATTGAGCGGCGCGCTCACTTTGTACCGGACTGAAAAGGACGCCTACAGCGCGGATCATCTGCGGGTTCTGCTGGCGATCAAGGGCGATATCGCCCGAGCGGTGGACGGGTCCATCCGCTTCCAGAAAGCGCAGGAAGGTACGGGCGCCGACCAGCTTACCGGCTTGCCGACCAGGGCGGCGCTGCTGGCGTACCTGCAGGATGGATTTGCCGCGCAACGCAAGCCGGTGACGGTTCTGCTGTGCGACATCGAGGAATTTCGTCGCGTGAACGAGTTGTTTGGGCGTCCCACCGGGGATGAGCTGTTGAAACTGGTGACCAACATCCTGCGGAGCAACTCGCGCAGCGTCGATTACCTGGCCAGGGTAGGCGACGACGAGTTCGCCATGCTGCTGGCGGCGGCGCGTCCAGAGGAACTGGGCGCCAAACTGGAATCGCTGGATCGCTTAGTGGCAAATGCTTGCCGCGGGTTGTGCGGAGAAGAGAATTCCGGGCTGGCGGTAGGGGTAGCGTGTTTCCCCGACAATGGCGCCGACGCCGAGAGCCTGATCGCGTTCGCCGAGCAAGCCCTGGCTCGCGCCAAGGAAGCGCGGCGCGCCAGCCGCAGCACCGTGCTCGAACTCGAACACTCCATACGGCGTCCGGCCTGAGTGACAGGACGCAGCCGGTTCTGTGGGCAGTAGCCCAGAAGCGCCAGTACAGCGGGAAGTACATAAGGCATGGTCAGCGCTTTGAGTGGTTGCGCGATTGCACAGTGCTTCGCCGGAGGCAAAGACCATGCGAAAGGCACTTTACTTCGTCGTTATTTCAGCCTTAAGCCTGCCTGCGGTTCGGGCTCAAAGCACTTCGAAACCAGATGATAAGACCGCTCCCACGGCGCAGATCCAGCGAGGGCGGGAACTCTTCACCAACGCAAAGAAAGGCGTGGCCTGCAAGACGTGCCATTCGCTGGCGGGCATCGGAACGGCTATCGGACCGAACCTGACGAACATGGCGTCCAACGGCAGTGTGCACAGTATCGTCCTGACCATGCACATGACCATGACCGAGCATGTGTATCTCATCAAGACCCAATCCAGCAGCTTTCCGGCGATCCTGCACCAAAAGTATGGCGACCGGGCGGAGTATTATGACCTGAGCGAGATCCCGCCGGTGCTGCGGACGTTGTACACCAATCAAATCGTTTCCATAACACGCGACCAAAAATGGCGGCACCCACCGGCCATGGCCAACTATACGTCGCAGGAACTGGCCGACGTGATCTCGTTTCTGAAGTTCGCCACCACCGGATCGCAACAAGAGATTGCCGCCACCGACGTAGATCCGAACTGGTAGCCGCTGACGTTTTCAGGCGACTGGTGTTCAATAGAGGGTGATGGAAGATCTCACCATTACCGATGAGTTGTGGGACTACATGCGGCGTGTCACCCTCCGCGAGCCTGCGCTGATGCGGCGTCTTCGCGAGGAAACGGCCCAGCTCCCCAGCTCCAGTTGCCAGATTTCGGCGGAGCAGGGGCAGTTCATGGCGCTGCTGATGCATTTGATGGGGGCGCGGCGCACCATTGAAGTCGGCGTCTACACCGGCTATAGCGCATGGGCGGTGGCTCAGGCGCTGCCCGAGGACGGCCGGGTGGTGGCCTGCGACATCAATGAGGAATGGACTTCGGTTGCACGGCGGTATTGGCGCGAAGCGGGTGTGGATCACAAAATTGATCTGCGGCTGGGACCCGCGCTGGCCACCTTGGATGGGCTGATCGCCAATGGACAAGCAGGCCGCTTCGATTTTGTCTTCATCGACGCCGATAAGACAAATTACGCAAACTACTATGAGCGCGCCTTGACGCTGCTGCGGCCCGGTGGATTGGTCGGCGTGGATAACGTACTCTGGTATGGCCGGGTGATTGATGCTTCCTTCGACGATCCCGATACTCGAGCCATCCGGGCCTTCAATGAGCGGCTCAAGAACGACGATCGAGTGTGGTTGAGCATGCTGCCGGTGCGGGACGGGCTGACGTTGGCTTGTAAGAAGTGACGCTTGCTTGTAGGAAGTAACGCCGGCCTAGAGAACAGGCTAGCCGCGCCAGGTGTCCGGTAGTGGCACCGCATCCGCACGGTACGGCAAAAATAGTGATAGTCTTTTCATGGGAATTCGTCCATCTTTGGTAGGGAAAATCCGGAGGGGTAGGGGAATCCAGGGCTGGCGGAATCCATCAGGGAATTTGATACCAGCAGGAATGGTTCAGGTATAGGCTGAACTGGAACGGAGGCTAGTTTTGGTCCTTCTGCTCTTTGGACCGCCCGGCAGCGGCAAAGGAACGCAGTCAGGAAGAATCTCAAACTGGTTGGGCATACCGGCAATCTCGACGGGCGATATGCTGCGGGAGGAAATCAAAGCCGGCACGGCGCTGGGGAACGCCGCGAAGTCCATCATGGCCAGTGGGGGGTTGGTGGGTGACGACCTCGTCAACCGGATGCTGGCTCAACGTGTGTCTTCACCCGACAGCGCGCACGGCTTCCTACTGGATGGGTATCCTCGCACCGTGGAGCAGGCCGAATATTTGGATCGATTGTTGGCGGAGCGGCAATTCCAAACGCCCATCGTGCTGCATCTGGACGTCCCGATGGACGCGCTGGTGGGACGCCTCACTTCCCGCCGCCAATGCCCGCACTGCAAACGGATCTACAACCTGTTGCAATTGCCGCCGCGCGTGCCCGGTGTATGCGACGACGATGGCACGCCGTTGATCACCCGCAAGGACGACAGCGAAGAGGTGGTTACCGAGCGCATCCGCACCTACGACGAAGTGACGCGGCCGGTTCTCGCCTACTATCAGGACCGCAAGTATCATCAGATCCGGGGCGACCGCTCGCCCGGCTACATTTTTGAAGAGATCACGGGCATCCTGGAGCCGATGGTTTCAAAGAATGGGGCGAACTGCTGCGCCAAGGCGAAACGGTCGGTCTGATCCCGAACGTCAGTAAGCGCTGCCACTCCCTTACGATCGCGGTTCGGAAGGGGCTTCGGGAATTGGCACAACTTTGGCGTGGCGCCACAAGCGTTCCAGTTCATAGAACGTGCGGGCCTTGGGCGAGAATACGTGGATCAGATAATCCCCGTAATCGGCCAAAATCCACTCCGCGTTTGCGAAGCCTTCCACGCTGACCGGATATTCGCCGCGCTCGTCGAGTTGCTGGCCGATCTCTTCGACGATGGCCTGGATCTGCTTGGGGTTGCTTCCACTGCAGATCACGAAGAAATCGGCAAAAGTGGTAACCTCGCGCAGGTCCAAAACTCGAATGTCCAGGGCTTTCTTCGATTCGGCGGCTCGTACGGCGGTGAGCCACGGGGGAGTGGTGAGCGGCGGCGCAACGGGGTGCGCGGCCGTGTTGTGTTGCTGTCGGATAGCTAAGGGGTTCTCCTACCTGTATGGTACACTGAAAATTCCGATGCGACAATTGCTAGTACTCCTATTGTCCGTTGGAGCCTTAATTCTCTTGGGGCAAAGCGTCGCGCAGGCGGCCGACGTCTCGGCTGACACACCAGCCGGCACTGCAGCCGATAAGGGAATTGAACTGGCCCAACAGGAACTCGCTCGAATGAAAGATCTGGTAGAGGCTGGCGCTCTACCGCGCGCACGCATCCAGCAAGCGGAAGCCAATCTGCAAGATGCCCAGGACGAACTGATTCTGGCGCACGACTTGTATGGCGACCTTCCCGAGAAAGGCGCCACCGAACAAGCCTCGGCGGAAATGATTGCCGCTGCCCAGCGCCGCGTGGATCGCGAGCAAGCGCGGGTGGATGAGGCGCGGAAAATGGTGGACGCAGGCATTGTCGCGCGGTCCTATGTGGCGACATTTGAAGCCGAGTTGACGTCGCGGCAAACCACTCTCGACCTGGCTCATCTCCGCGCGCATTTGATGGCGGACCGCGCCGCCATGACACCGCCTCCCGCCGCTCCGCCGGTTTTCGTGCCGGCGCCATTGGACGATTCGGATTTGGCTTTCCAGGGCATGGAGCACTATGAGGGCGACGGCGCATTCAACGAGGCGAGTGATCTGCCGCCGCTCGAATTTGCGTTCGCAGACAAGTTCGACCGTCCGCTTCCGATCAGCGCGGAAGGCGAGACCGAGGTGCATCGCGCGCTGGGTTTCGATCATCGCGGACGCGTGGATGTCGCCGTTGTTCCTAGCGCTCCGGAGGGCGTCTGGTTGCGCGAATATCTGCAGGCGCGCAAGATCCCCTACTATGCGTTTTCGCGCGCCATTCCGGGGAAGGCCACGGCCGCCCACATCCACATTGGTCCGGGAAGCACGCGCCTGGTTACCAATCAATTGAGCAAGCACCTGGCTATTCGCACGCATAGCGCCGACTAGCGAATGGCCCTGGTCCCGCGCGTTTTTCTCACAGCCGAGCAGATCCAAAAGCGGGTGCGGGAAATGGGCGATCAGATCAGCGCCAATTATCCGGAAGGTCCGCTGTATCTCATCTCGGTTCTGAAGGGCGCATTCATCTTCATGGCGGATTTGTCGCGGCATATCAAGACGCCGTCGCGCATCGAGTTCATGGGCATTTCCAGCTACGGCCGCGGCAAAACATCGTCGGGCGAAGTGAAGGTGACCAAGGACCTGGACGTTTCCATCGAAGGGCATCATGTGCTGATCGTGGAAGACATCGTCGACAGCGGCGTGACGCTGACGTACTTGATGAACGTGCTGGAGCAGCGGCGGCCGAAGTCGCTCGCGATCGCGACGTTGCTCGACAAGCCCGAAAAGCGTCTGCGTCCGGTGCAGGTATCCTATGTCGGTTTCCAGATTCCCGACGAATTCGTGGTCGGCTACGGGCTGGATTTCGCCGAGGATTATAGGAATTTGAGCGATATTTGCGTGCTGGCGGAGGAGTAGGGGGTAGGGATTGGGGTTGGGGATTGGGGGTTGGCGTGATTGAGAAAACCTTCGCGGCTTGAGCACTACTTCGCAGATGGTCAAGAGCTTTCGGGATTTGGACGTTTGGAACCTGGGAGTAGAGCTAGCGGAAACGGTTTACCGAATCACTGCTCGATTCCCGAAAGCAGAACTCTTTGGTTTGACGGCACAAATGCGACGCGCGGCCGTTTCGATTCCCTCGAACATTGCTGAGGGTCGGGCTAGGGATTCCACCCGTGAATTCCTGCATTTTCTGGCCATTTCCCGAGGGTCACTGGCTGAGTTGGAGACTCAGCTGGAACTGGCAATCAGGCTCGATTACGCAGACTCAGATTCAAACGCAGCACGGGCCCAGTCCGATGTCCTGGGAAGGAAGCTAAACCGTCTGCAGGTTTCGATCCGGTCCAAGCTGCCAACGACAAAACCTCGTCCCGAATCCCTAATCCCCAACCCCTAGGCTTTGGGCGGCAAATCCCGGGCTTCACAACTCGACGCGAATCCATTGGCCTTGTGGCTTCCATCGCAAAACGGCTTGTTCGCCGAGTGGCCGCAGCGGCACAGCGAAATCACGGTGCGGCCGCCGAGTCCGAACTCTTTGCCTTCGGCGTCGTGAATGCTGAAATCTCCTTCGATGCGAATCGATCCGTTGTTGTTCACTGTTACTTTCGTGGCTGCCATGCATTGCGATGGTAGCAGATCGGCTCGCGTCGGCTGCTAGAATCCAGATAGAAATGACCGCCCGCTGCGCAGCCCTCCTGATCTCGACCGTCGCAGCGCTCCAGCTCGCACGCTCGCAACAACCGGCCAAACCGCTGCCGAGATTCGAGGAATACCCCGTCAATGAGGCCTTCAATCGCGCACCTCATCCGCCGGTCCTCACAACCCGCGAACAGCGCCTCTTCCGAACACGAATTCGCGAGGGCGTCGAAAATGGATCTGGCGTATGGATTAACGGCGAGTGGGGCCGGGAGCAAAACAGGCCCGGGCCAAATTTCGCCGGGCACCACATCGTGATTGTCTGGGGTTGCGGAGCAGGTTGTATCAGGATGGCTATGGCCGACGCGAAGACCGGATCTGTATACAGCCCGCCCGTTTCCGCTGGTGGTCTTGCACTCCCAATGCTAATGTTTCCTAATTCGGTTGGAAGAGCGCCCGAACTGGAATATCGCATCGATAGCAGGTTGATGGTCATCAAAGCAACGCCCCATTGGGACAAACCAGATGCGGTCTCCTACGCTTTCTACTTCCTGTGGCAGGGCGATCGCTGGTCGCTCCTGAGGCGGGTTCAGATCGACGAGTAGGCCGCTCCGGACTGTTAGAATCCATAAAGCATGATCCAATTCGTCCTGGAAACGGACCGCGCGCTGTTTGAAGACACCATGCGGTTCGCGCAGCAACAGATACGCAAGCTGGTGGAGACGCATCCGGGCTTTTATCCGATGTACACCTCCGAAGGAAAGTGGAAGCACGAAGGTCAGGTATGGACCAATTGGTGCGACGGATTTTTCCCCGGAATTATGTGGATTTTCCATAAGTGGGCCATCGCTTCCGGCGCCACCGACAAATACTGGCTGGAGCAAGCCATACGCTACACCACTCCGCTTGCGCCGCGCCAGCATGACCGCGACGTCCACGATCTGGGCTTCATTTTCATGTCCACTTATTACCGCTGGTATCGCCTGACGCAGGACCCCAAGCTGAAGGAGGCGTTGATCCAGGCGGGCAAAACCGAGTCGCTGCGGTTTAAGGAGAACGGGCAATACCTGCGATCGTTTGTCGGCGAAAATTCGCTCTTCATCGACATCATGATGAACGTCGGCATCATCTTCTATGCGGCTCGGGAAACGGGCGATCGCCGATTGCGCGACATGGCGCTGCGGCACTGCCTGACGACGCGCCGCAATCTGGTGCGCGGCGACGGCTCGACGGCGCAGGAGGGAATTTTCGATCTGCAGACCGGCGAATTTTTGCGCCAGAGCACGCAACAAGGTTACCGGGGCGACTCCTGCTGGTCGCGCGGTTTGGGATGGGCGCTGTACGGCTTCAGCCTCTCGTACGAATACAGCCGGGATCCGCGGTTTCTGGAAACGGCCGAATCCTGCGCCGACTACTACGTCACGCACTCCAACAGCAATGGCGTTCCGCCGTGGGACTTCAATGCTCCGCCCGAATCGCGGCGGCTCATGGACACCTCGGCGGCCGCCATCGCCGCTTCCGGATTGCTGCGCCTTTGCCGCCTGCTGCAGGATCCAGTGAAAGGGCATCATTACTGGTCGCTCGCGATTCGCATCCTGCGCACGCTGTGTGAGCATTATGTCGCGAAGAAGGACAAGAAGTGGGAGGGCGTGCTGAAAGGCGGTGTTTACCACTTGCCTAAGGAATTGGGAGTGGATGAATCGGTGATTTGGGGCGAGTATTTCTTTGTGGAGGCGCTGGAGGGCGCGCTGCAACAGCTCGGCTAAAGCTACTGGCCGGCTTCGTTTGGACAATCGGCGTCCATGAATCGTACGGTGATCGATTCGCCCGGGGACGGCTCAACAATGATGACGTGTTCGTATTCTGTAAACGATATGGAAGGAAGGCCAAAAGACATTAGCATGCGACGCACTTCTTTGCCGCGCATCGAAACAGGCACCAGGTCCGCGAGAAAATCCTGCATTTGTTGCCGGGGGTTGAAAGCGCCGGAAACGTTGGGTTGCGGTGGCATCTCGGCCGGCACTTCTAACTTGCACACTTGGTTGCCCGCGCCGTAGTCCACCGTCAGGTTGAATCCTTGCGGCATGTGGAATGTTTCGCGATTCAGCGGATTGCCGTATTTTGCGCGCAACGTGTACGAATCCAGTTGAGCGGCGGCGGGGAGCGCGAACAAGAGGCAGCAGCAGACGAATCTCATGCTTGATCATACCTCCACGCTCTACGGACGGTCGCCATTCCTGCCGATAAATAAGCCAGGATGCCGGTATCATCGATCAATTATTACGATCTGCTGCAGATCAATCCGCGGGCGGAGATCGAGACCATCGAACGCGTGTACCGCATCATGGCGGCGCGGTATCATCCCGATAACCAGCAGACCGGCGACGCCGAGCGGTTTCGCGTGCTTACCGAGGCTTATCAGATATTGCGCGATCCGCTGAAGCGGCGGGAGTACGATCGGCAATTTGAAACCAACCAGGCGGGGCCGCTGCCGATCTTTCTGGGAAAAGAGTTCACCGACGGAATCGATGCCGAGGCCAAGATTCGCATCGGCGTCCTTTGCCTGCTCTACAGCAAACGCCGCGCCAATCCCGATTATGCCGCGCTGTCGCTGCTCGACATGGAGAACATTATGTCTTTCCCGCGCGAACGGCTGTTGTTCGCTCTATGGTATCTGCGCGCGAAACGCTACATTCTGCAGGACGATCGCAGCAGCTTCATCATCGCGGCGGAAGGGGTGGATTTTCTGGAAAGCCAGCTTCCCACCAACCAGATTCTCTACAAGATCTTTCGCGATACCGAAGCGGGCGTGATGGTTTATCCCAAGGCGCTCACTTCGAAGACGTCATAATAGCTAGGTGAATCTCTTACGAGCGCTTGCCGCGCTCCTATTCACCGTTGCGCTGGCCCGCGCGCAAGCTGGCCCTGTTCTCATCGATACCGACGCCGGCTCGGACGATATTATGGCGGTGGCGCTGCTGCTCGCACATAGCGTTGCAATCGATGCCATCACGGTAGTGAACGGATTGGCTCACGTGCATGCGGGCGCCCGAAATATGGGCCGTCTGCTCGATTTGGCCGGCCGCAAAAACGTTCGGGTGTTCGCAGGCCGGAATCGCCCACTGCATGGCGCCGTGGAATTTCCGGCCGAATGGCGCAAGATTGCCGACGATCTGCCGGGTGTTGTGCTGCCGCCTGCGTCGCGGACGCCTGAAACCAAGAGTGCGGTCGACTATCTGGTGGAAAGGCTGAGCAACTCTGGAACACCGGTGCGGATTCTCGCGCTCGGGCCGCTCACCAATATTGCCGAGGCCCTTCAGCGCGACCATTCGGTGGCTGCTCACATTCGCGAGATCGTCATCATGGGCGGAGCGGTCCGGGCGCCGGGCAACCTTCAGGACGGGGGCGTGTTCCACACCAAGAACAGCTCCGCTGAATGGAACATTTTTATCGATCCCACCGCGGCGCGCATTGTTTTCGGCTCGGGCGTGCCTATCCGGCTGATCGCGCTGGATGCGACGAACAAAGTGCCGCTGGACAGTGGGTTTTTGCACGAAATTCAAGCCAAAGCCCGCTCGCCGCTGGGACGCGTGGTGGCTGAAGTGCTGGAAGCGGATCGCGAGACCATTCGCGACGGCATCTTCTACGCCTGGGATCCGCTGGCCGCCGCCGCGCTGCTCCATCCGAATATCGTGAAGACGGAAGCGATGCACATCGACATCCAAGAAGACGGGCCCGAAGCGGGACGAACTGTTGCATCCCCGGGTAAACCGAACGCCGACGTCGCCGTGGATGCCGATGCCGGTGCTTTCCGAGCGTTATTTCTTGAGTCATTCGCCCGATGACCCCCAAAGCCACCCACCTCCTTCGCCAGTTGGGGATCGGCAGTGCGACGGCGCTGGTGATCTCGAACATGATCGGCACCGGCATCCTGACCACTTCTGGTTTCTTGGCCGGTCAACTCGGATCGGCGAAATTGGTGCTGTTGATTTGGGGCGTGGGCGCGGGGTGCGCGCTGGCTGGCGCGTTTTGTTATTCGGAATTAGGCGTTAATTTCCCGAGCTCGGGCGGCGAGTATGTTTATCTGACGGAAGCCTACGGTCCAACGTGGGGATTCATGACGGGCTGGATTTCGTTTTTTGCCGGATTTTCCGCGCCGATCGCGGCCGCGGCGCTGGCATTTTCCGATTATCTGGGGCATTTTTTCGCGAGCCTGCGATTGGAGAGCGCGCGGTACGTCATCGGATCGGGCACCTGGGAACTGAGGCTGGGCGCAGCGCAGATTCTGGCCAGCGCGATCATCGCGCTCTTCACCGTCGTCAATTGCCTGGGGATTCGCCGCACGGCCCGAGTCCAAAATGTTCTTACGTCATTGAAGATCGTGATTATCCTGAGCTTCCTCGTGATGGGATTCGCATTCGGACAAGGGAGCTGGGAGAATTTCATGCACCCGGCCGTGCGCACGTCGGTGACGCCCTTGTTCGCGCAATTCTTCGTGAGCCTCTTCTATATTTACGTTGCCTACAGCGGATGGAACGCGGCAACCTATGTGGCCGAGGAGTTGAAGCATCCGGCGCGCACGCTTCCGCTGTCGCTGGCGTATGGGACGGTGCTGGTAGCGGCGCTGTTCCTGGGTCTCAACGTGTTGTTCATCTACGCGGTGCCGCTTGAATCGATGAAAGGCGTGGTGGCGGTGGGCGCGCTTGCGGCCCAATATCTTTTTGGACCCGCGGTGGCCGGAATCTTTAGCGCTGCGATGGCTCTTTCGCTCCTTGCCACAGTGAATGCCGAAGTGACCATCGGCCCGCGCGTCTATTACGCGATGGCCAAAAACGGCGCGTTCTTCAGCATGGCCGCGAAAGTGGACCCGCGCTGGCACACACCCGTCATCGCGATCGTCTGCCAGGGCGTCTGCTCCATTCTCATGACCGTCAGCCCGTTTCTCAACCTGTTGCTCTACATCGGATTGCTGTTGAACTTTTTCGCCGTGCTCTCGGTAGGTTCGCTGTTTATCTTCCGCAAGCGGCCGGGTTGGCAGAAGCTGGCTGTGGTGAGTTTCGCCTATCCGCTGTTGCCGGTATTTTTCGTGGCGGTGGGAGTGTGGATGACAATTTTGGGCGTGATGCTGCGCCCGGGGATTTCAGCTATCGCGGTGCTTACCGTGGCGGCTGGCGCGGCGATCTACCATTTCAGACTCAGAAAAGCTTAGGATGGCCAAAATGTACCAGCGAATTCTTGTGTTCGCCGCACTGGCGATGCTGCTCTCGTCGATTGGGAACGCCCAGCCCCTTAGCATTGAAAAATCGATGCTGGTGGGCACGTGGAAGCTGGTGTCGGTCTGGAATGTAACCGACAAAGGCATCGTCAAGGACGAAGTTTATGGTCCGAATCCGATCGGCTTTCTCACTTACACCGCTGACGGCAGAATGATGGGCATTCTCACATACGGGGGACGGAAACCGCTATCCAAGGGCTGGAAAGTGGCTCCTGCCGAGGAAAAAGCCGAAGCATTTTCGACATCGCTTGCCTACGCTGGCACGTTCACCGTAAGTGGGGACAGGGTAACTCACCATGTCGAAGCCGCAACCGATCCGAACAGGTTGAATAAAGACCTGGTCCGCATTATCACGAAGCTGGAGGGCGACCGAGTGACATTGCGAACAGTGGAGCCCTTGGCTTGGGACGACGGAGTGCGATATGCCTACCAGGAGTTGGTGTGGGATCGGCTGAAGTAGAAGATTAGGCTCCGTAAAGCGACGGAGTAAAAGTCGCCGGCGCCTGCAGCAGCTCGAGCAGCGCCTGCCCCGCGCGATGGAAACGCTTCTTCCGGCGGTGCACGATGCCGACCGGACGAAACAGCTCAAAGCCCGCGATTCGAATCGGGACCAGGCGTCCTTGCCCCACCTCTTCTTCCATCACTCGCGCGGGCATGATGCTGATGCCCGAGCCGTGCGCCACAGCTTCTTTGATCATTTGAATATTGTCGAAGTGCAGAGTGGTGTTGACATGCACGTGATGCTCGCGCAGGAAGCGATCGATGTCCTTGCGAATAGGAAGGTCTTCGTCAAAGCCGATGAAGTCCAGGCCGTCCAGATCTTCGGGCTTGACCTCCGAATTCTTCGCTAAGGGGTGATAGGGCGAGGCTGCCACGGCCATTTCCTCACGCCGCCAGGGCAGCACCGTGACTTCCTTGGTCGGTTCGGGGTAACTCATCAGACCGAGGTCCGCCCGGTCTGTGGCGACGGCTTCATACACTTTCTCGGGACGGAGGTATTCCACTTCGATGCGGGCCTGCGGGTAGCGCCGGATAAACTCTTTCTCCAGGCGCGAGAGCTCCGACAGCCCTACTGAGTAAATGGAAGCCACGCGGACGGTGCCCTCCACTTGCCCTTTCAGGATATCGAGCGCTACTTGAAACTCATCCCGCCGGTTCAAGATATCGCGGCACATATCCAGGTAGAGTTTTCCGGCTTCGGTGACGGTGAGGGGGCGGCTACCGCGATCGAGCAGCGTCATTCCCAATTGCTCCTCGAGATCTTGCAGATATTGGCTGACGGCCGATTGGCTGATGCCATTCAAAGTGGCGCCCTTACTGATGCTCCGGCTGTGCGCTACATCACGGTAAAGCTTGAGGCGATCGAAATCCATCCGACCTTCATAGTATTAGATTTACTAATTGAGTGTCAATGAAGTTTTCTACTTATCTAATATTGCTCTGCCGTGACGGTGCTGATATACTCAGGCATGGTCGGACTCCCGGTTGAGCAGGGTCTCTACGATCCGAGAAACGAACACGATGCTTGTGGCATCGGTTTTGTCGTCAATATTGAGGGCAAGCAGTCGCATGACATTATCGAAAAGGGACTGCAGATCCTCATCAACCTGGCTCATCGCGGTGCCTGCGGATGCGATCCGGAGACGGGCGACGGCGCCGGAATTCTGATCCAGATCCCGCACAAGTTCTTTGCGCGGGAGTGCGCCGGGCTGGGCTTCCCGTTGCCGGCGGCAGGCGAATATGGCGTGGGCATGGTGTTCCTGCCCGTAGAGCCGTCGCACCGTTTGCTCGCGGAAGGAATCCTGGAGCGGATCGCGCGTGAAGAAGGGCTGGCCGTTCTGGGCTGGCGCGACACGCCTGTGGAAGCCGACGCCATCGGCCGCATCGCACGCGCGTCGCAGCCCTACATTGAGCAGATTTTTATCGCGGGCGCCGCAGGCATGTCGTCCGACGAACTGGAGCGCAAGCTCTATGTGGTTCGCAAACGGGCCGAGGTTGAGATTGCAACCAGCGATCTTCCGGACAAACATTTCTTCTATATTCCGTCGCTGTCTTCGCGCACCATCATCTACAAGGGCCTGCTGCTCGCCAATCAGATCTCGGAGTTCTACAAGGAGCTGAGCGATCCGGACGCGACGAGCGCACTGTGCCTGGTACACCAGCGCTTCTCGACCAATACATTTCCGTCGTGGCAGTTGGCGCATCCGTATCGCTATTTGTGCCATAACGGGGAAATCAACACGATCCGCGGCAACATCAATTGGATGCACGCCCGCGAGAAGGTGCTGGCTTCCCACCTGTTCGGCGCGGATTTGAAGAAGACCATGCCGGTGATCGCGCCCGGCGGCAGCGATTCGGGATCGCTGGACAATGCCGTCGAACTGCTAACTTTGGCCGGCCGCAGTCTGCCGCACGTGATGGCGATGCTGATTCCAGAAGCTTGGGACGCCGACAGCACCATGCGTCCGGAAAAGAAAGCCTTCTATGAATATCACGCCTCGCTGATGGAGCCGTGGGACGGTCCGGCGGCGATTGCTTTTACCGATGGCCGGTCCATCGGCGCGACGCTCGATCGCAATGGATTGCGTCCGGCGCGATATCTGGTGACGCACGACGGTCTGGTGATTTTGGGTTCGGAAGCGGGCGTGCTTCCGGTAGAGCCGGAAGAAGTGAAGTTCAAGGGTCGGTTGCAACCGGGCCGCATGCTTCTGGTGGACACGGTTGAGGGCCGGATCATTCCGGACGAAGAAATCAAGCAGCGGCTGTGGAGCCGCCAGCCATACGGCCAGTGGCTGAAAGAGAATCAGATCACCCTGGATAGTTTGCCGGAGCCGCCGCGAGTTTATGAATCGGATTTGGGCAGCATCATCCAGCGGCAGCGAGCCTTCGGGTATACCGACGAAGATCTGCGCGTGCTGATGCTTCCGATGGCGGAGAAGGGCGAAGAGCCCATCGGTTCCATGGGCACCGATACGCCGCTGGCTTGTCTTTCCGATAAACCGCAGCCGCTGTTCCACTACTTCAAGCAGTTGTTCGCGCAGGTGACGAATCCGGCTATCGATCCCATTCGCGAAGAACTGGTGATGTCGCTCACCAGCTATATCGGGACCGAGCGCAACATTCTGGACGAGACTCCGCAGCATTGCCATACGCTGAAGCTGCCGCATCCGCTGCTGACCAATCGCGATTTGGAGAAGCTGCGGCGCGTTTCGGCCGGCGATTTGCTGGCGAACACGCTTCCGATGCTGTTTCGCGTGGCGGGCGGCGAAAAGGAGTTGGAGCGGGCACTGGATGGCCTGTGCCGGCGTGCTTCGCTCGCGGTGCGTTCGGGCTACAGCCTGCTGATCTTGACCGACCGCGGCATGGACGATGAATACGCGCCCATCCCGAGCCTTCTGGCGCTTTCTGCAGTTCACAATTACCTGGTCCGCGAAGGCACGCGCACCCAGGTGGCGCTGATTATCGAATCCGGCGAACCGCGGGAAGTGATGCACTTCTGCCTGTTGATTGGTTACGGCGCGAGCGCGGTGAATCCGTATCTGGCCATCGAGACACTGGAGGACGAGGCCGCTAAGGGGCATCTGCCTGCCGGCATCAGCTTCGAGACCGCGCTGAAGAATTATAAGAAGGCGATCAATAAGGGCCTGCTGAAGGTGTGCTCCAAGATGGGGATCTCCACGCTGCAGAGTTATCGCGGCGCGCAGGTGTTCGAAGCCATCGGGCTGAACAAATCTCTGATCGACCGGTATTTCACCGGGACCGCGTCGCGCATCGAAGGCGTTGGCCTGGACGTGCTGGCGCGCGAAGCCAAGATGAAGCATGATTACGCGCTGCAGGCCGTATCGGACGCCGATACCGAATTGGATGTGGGCGGCAGCTATCAATACCGGGTGAGGGGCGAGTATCACTTGGTGAATCCGATGACGGTGAGCAAGCTGCAGCATGCCGTCCGCCAGGAGAGCTTCGCGACTTTTCAGGAATACTCCGCGCTGGTCAACAACCAAAGCAAGGAGCTATGTACGCTGCGCGGGTTGATGGAGTTTAAGCTAGCCGAGAAGCCGGTCCCGATTGAGGAAGTGGAACCCGCGAGCGAGATCGTGAAGCGTTTTGCGACGGGCGCGATGTCGTTCGGATCCATCAGCAAAGAGGCGCATGAAACGCTCGCCATCGCGATGAACCGGATCGGCGGGAAGTCGAACACCGGCGAGGGCGGGGAAGACGAAGAGCGGTTTACGCGCGATGCCAATGGGGATTGGCGGCGCAGCGCGATCAAGCAGGTGGCTTCGGCGCGCTTCGGCGTGACCGCGCACTATTTAGTGAACGCCGATGAGCTGCAGATCAAGATCGCGCAGGGCGCCAAGCCTGGCGAGGGCGGCCAGTTGCCCGGTCACAAAGTGGATGAAGTGATCGCGCGCGTGCGGCATTCCATTCCCGGCGTAGGCTTGGTTTCGCCGCCGCCGCATCACGATATTTATTCTATTGAGGATCTGGCGCAGCTTATTTACGACCTGAAGAACGTGAATCCGCTGGCGCGGATTTCGGTGAAGCTGGTGGCGGAAGTGGGGGTTGGAACCGTGGCCGCGGGCGTCGCCAAAGCGCATGCCGACGTGGTGCTGATCTCCGGATACGACGGCGGCACGGGCGCATCGCCTCTCACGTCGCTCAAACATGCCGGAATTCCCTGGGAACTGGGGCTCTCGGAAACGCAGCAGGTGCTGGTGTTGAACGATCTGCGCAGCCGCGTGCGCGTCCAGACCGACGGGAAACTGCAAACCGGCCGCGACGTCACCATTGCCGCGCTGCTGGGCGCCGAAGAGTTTGGATTTTCCACCGCGCCGCTGGTGTCGATGGGCTGCATCATGATGCGCAAGTGCCATCTGAATACCTGCCCGGTTGGGATCGCGACTCAAGACCCCGCGTTGCGGGCGAAATTTCGGGGCACGCCCGAGAATGTCATCAACTTTTTCTTCTTCATCGCCGAAGAAGTGCGCCAGTGGATGTCGAAGCTGGGCTATCGCAACATGGATGAAATGATCGGGCGCGTGGATCGCATCGAAATGCGGCATGCGGTGGATCATTGGAAGGCGAAGGGTCTGGATTTTTCCTCCATTCTCTACAATCCACAGGTGCCCCGTAAGGTGGGCCGCCGATGTCTGATCGCACAGGATCATGGCCTGGATGAAGCGCTCGACTATCAGCTCATCGAACACGCCAAACCCGCTCTCGATCACCAGGCGCCGGTGGAATTCTGCTTGCCCATCCGCAACGTGCATCGTACCGTGGGCGCGATGTTGAGCGGAGAGATCGCGCGGCGCTATGGATCGGCGGGACTACCTGACGACACCGTTCGGTTCCATTTCTCAGGGTCGGCCGGCCAGAGCTTCGGAGCGTTTCTCGCCAAGGGCGTCACGCTGACGCTCGAAGGCGATGCGAACGATTACGTCGGCAAGGGGCTGTGCGGCGGGCACCTGATCGTTTATCCACCCCGCACATCCACGTTTCTGCCGGAAGAAAACATGGTGGTGGGCAACGTGGTGCTGTATGGCGCCACTTCGGGCGAAGCATTTTTCAACGGCATGGCGGGCGAGCGTTTTGCGGTACGGAACTCGGGCGCCACGGCGGTGGTGGAATCGGTGGGCGATCACGGCTGCGAATACATGACCAAGGGATTGGTGGTGGTGCTGGGCCGCGCCGGACGCAATTTCGCCGCGGGAATGAGCGGCGGGATCGCGTTCGTATTGGATGAAACGGGCGAGTTCTCGAGCGTTCTGTGCAATCAAGCGAGCGTAGACCTGGAGCCGGTGGTGGATTCGGCCGACATGCAGGCTTTGCAGAACCTGATCACCCGGCACGTGGAAGCTACTGGCAGTCCGCGCGGCAAGTGGATTCTCGAAAACTGGGGCGAGCTGCTGCCGAAGTTCGTCAAGGTGTTCCCGCACGAGTACAAACGCGTTCTCGGGATTCCGAAATATCAAGCGGGCAAAGCGGAAGCCGCTCATGCACACGTGGCGCAGGGTTCCACGTTGAGGCAGGAGGCCGCGCATGGGTAAAGTCACCGGCTTCGTCGAATATACGCGCGAAACCCCGGGGCGCAGGCCGCCCGTCGAGCGCATCAACGATTGGTTCGAGGTCTATCAGGATTTTCCGGAAGACAAAGTTCGCACGCAAGGCGCGCGCTGCATGGATTGCGGAGTGCCCTTCTGCCATACCGGCTGCCCGCTGAATAACATCATTCCGGATTGGAACGATCTGGTGTATCGCGACCGGTGGCGCGCGGCCATCCGCGTTCTGCATTCGACCAACAATTTTCCCGAGTTCACCGGGCGCATCTGTCCCGCGCCGTGCGAAGCCGCTTGTGTGCTGGGGATCAATGAGCCGCCGGTGGCCATCAAGGTGATCGAGAAGACCATCATCGAACATGCCTTCAAAGAAGGCTGGATACAACCGGAGCCGCCGTTGCGGCGCACGGGGAAAACCGTGGCGGTGGTGGGTTCGGGTCCCGCCGGACTGGCGGCGGCACAGCAGCTCAATCGCGCCGGCCACATGGTTACGGTTTTTGAAAAGGCCGACCGCATCGGCGGATTGCTGCGCTATGGCATCCCCGAATTCAAGATGGAGAAGTGGGTGCTGGACCGGCGTCTGGATCAGATGACGGCCGAGGGCGTTCAATTTCGAGCCGGCGTGAACGTCGGGCGAACTATCACTGGCGATCAACTGCAGAAAGAGTTCGATGCCATTCTGCTGGCCGGGGGCGCCGAACAGCCGCGCGATTTGCCTGTGCCGGGGAGGGAATTGAAGGGCATCCACTTCGCCATGGAGTTTCTGCCGCAGCAAAACAAACGCTGCGCCGGCGATGAAGTGCCCGATCAGATTCTGGCCACCGGCAAGCGCGTGGTGATCATCGGCGGCGGCGATACGGGCGCCGATTGCCTGGGCACGTCGCATCGGCAAAAGGCCGCCTCGGTGCATCAGTTCGAGATCATGCCCATGCCACCCAACGATCGCGCGCCGCAAACCCCTTGGCCGTTATGGCCGCTGCAATTGCGCGTGGAAAGCTCGCATGAAGAAGGCGGCGTCCGAGAGTGGAGCATGGCCACGGTTTCGTTTACGGGCGATGAGAATGGACGGGTGAACAAGCTGCACGGAATTCGCGTGGGCCCGGCGCCGAAGTTCGAGCCGATCCCGGGATCGGAATTCAGCATGGATGCCGACCTGGTGCTGCTGGCCATGGGATTCACCGGACCGGTGAAAGAGGGACTGCTGGAGCAGCTTGGGATCGCGCTGGATGGGCGCGGCAATGTGGCGACGGAGGCGAATTACTCGACGAACGTTCCGGGGATCTTCGCCGCTGGCGATCTGCGGCGCGGGCAATCGCTGGTGGTTTGGGCGATTGCGGAGGGGCGCAAAGCCGCCGAGGGGATGCATCGCTATTTGGTGAACGCGGAAAGCCTGGTTGCAGGGCACGCGTAACCGCGAGACTCCTGACGGTTGTGGTTCCGAAGCGCCAAACGGAACCGCGTGCGTCAGCAAGCGGACTTATCGGCTACCCAGACTCAGGAAAGTAATCCCCACCAGGATCAAGCCCACGCCCGCCAGCTTCACCTTCGTGATCACTTCATTAAAGAACAGCCGCGACCACGCCAGCGTGCAGACATAGCCCAGCGACACCAACGGAAACAGCACCGAAAGTTCGCCGTTCGACATCCCTTTTACAAACAGCACCGATGAGATCAGGTAAGTGACAATCCCCAGAGCCAGCCGCCAGTTGAAGGCAATGCTGGTCCAATGGCCGTGCACTGCGTGAGCGCCGGACTTCAAAAAGATGGCGCCAGCCGAGCCGATCACCGATCCCACCAGAACCAGCATCATCGAAGAGAGGGGAGTTGTCATTCCGCGCCGGCGCCTCCTCCAAAACCCAACACGCCCACGCCGCAGATGATGACCAGCACGCCGACGATCTTAAAGGGGCTCACGCTCTCGTGGAACGCCAGGATACCGGTGATGGTCACCCAAACGTAGCTGAGGGCGATGAGTGGATAAAGGATGGAAAGCTCGCCATGACGCAGCGCATAGATGAACAGCACGGTAAAGATGCCATAGAGGCAATAACCGGCAAACAATTGCGGTATGGTGAAAATCCCGATCATGGTCGCTACCAGACCGGCGTGCGACAGGCGATTGGCGCCCAGCTTGATCAAATACTGCGCGATGGCCACCAGCAGCGTGCAGGCCAGCACGATAGAAATTGCGAGCTTCCGTTTCGCCGGATCGGGAACGTGTACCGCGTGCGCGGGTGTGGCTGGGGTCAATGCGCCTCCAAGTTCTCATGATAACAATCGGCCCGGAAGTAGAATAAGGTTATGGTTCAACGGTCCGCGTCGCTGGGCGAGTCCCAAGCTTCGTCCTGGGTCGCCGACCAGGTGGACCGGTTCTTTCAGCTCTCGCTACTGGGATTGCTGGCGAGCGGCTTCCTGGCCGTGGCGGGCTCGGGATACCTGGATGCGCCCACCATCGTCCTGACCGCCGCCGCTCTCGTGACTCGCGCGCTGATGGTCGCGGGGCTCATCCGTTTCGAGCTGCCGCCAATCGTGGTAAACCTGCTGACCTTGGCGTACTTCGGCTTTTTCGCGATCGACTATTTCGTGATTTCCCGCTCGTTTATTCCGGCCGCGATCCATCTGGTGTTTTTCGTGGCGGTGGTGAAAATCGTGACGGGCAACACGGATCGCGATTACCTGCTGCTGAAAGTGATCGCATTTCTCGAACTGCTGGCCGCCTGCATTGTGTCGGCGAGTTTCAATTTTTTCCTTTTCCTGCTTCTGTTTCTGGTGCTGGGCGTGGCGACATTTGCGTCGAGCGAGATTCGACAATCGAGGAAACGCGGTTATTCGCCGGCCCGGATCGCGGGTGCTGGAGTGACGGCGCGATTGATGGGCGTGGTCCTGTCGGTTTCAGTGGCGATACTCGTGATCACGGCCGGCCTGTTCTTTTTCCTGCCGCGCACGGCGCGCGCCGCGTTCCAGCACCTGGTGTCGCATCGCTATCATCTGGCTGGTTTCTCGAACCACGTCACGCTGGGCGAGATTGGCGAAGTGAAGCAGGAGAACGTTCCGGTGATGCACGTGAAGATGGATCGTCCGGAGGATCGGACACTGGCGCTGAAATGGCGTGGCGCGGCGTTGTCGGAATTCAACGGACGCGCGTGGTTCAATCGTCCGGGGGCGGGCCAGATTCTGCAACCCGATCGAGCGGGGTTACTGCGCATGGAGGACGAATCGCCGCGGCGCGATGGCCGCTACATCTCTTACGCCGTCTACTTGAGCGACCTGGCGCAGGACGCGCTGTTTTTCGCCGGCACGCCGCAGTACCTCAGGATCGATACGCCGGTGGTGCGGCGCTCGGTGGGAAACTATAGCGCCCAGTTTAGCGACTCGCGCACCGTGTCCTACCAGGTTTACAGCCGTCTGGATTCGCCCGATCCCGCGGCCGACCCAGACTCGGTGGAGCCGCTCGATCCCGCCGCTCGCGCCGCCTATCTGCAGTTGCCGCGGCTGGACTCGCGCATCCGCGAGCTGACCGATAACATTGTGGGCGCTGAAGCGTCGCCCGCCAGGCAAGCGGCGATGCTGGAGAGATATCTGCGCACCCATTACGGCTACACGCTGGAACTTCCGAAAGTGGAACCGGAAGATCCACTGGCGTTCTTTTTGTTTCATCGCAAGAAGGGACACTGCGAGTACTTCGCGTCGGCGCTGGCCGTGATGCTGCGTGTGGTGCATATTCCGTCGCGCGTCGTCACCGGCTTCCAGAGCGGAGTGTACAACCCGATCAGCGAGTCCCAGTTGATCCGAAGCTCCGATGCGCACAGTTGGGTGGAGGCCTGGCTGCCGGACCGCGGCTGGACTACGTTCGATCCCACGCCGCCCGATCCGAATGCGCCGTCGCTTTCGGCCTGGACGCGGCTGAGCTTCTACGCCGACGCCGTGGATGTTTTTTGGCAGGATTGGGTGTTGAACTACAACCTGGAGCGGCAACTGCAACTGGCGTCGCGCGTGGGCGAATCCGGGCGGCACATCGGATTTAACTGGAGCGATGGCCCGCGCTGGTGGAGCGCGCGGTATTGGCAAGGGCTGCGCAATGTCGGGCTGGTGCTGGCCGGCTTCATCGCTTTGGCGTTTCTGGGCACGCTGCTGAAGCGCGACGGATGGCGCTGGTGGACTACGCGGCAGCGCCTGCTCCGGGCGCAGCGCGGCCAAGGCCAAGCGTCCGATGCCACGCTGCTCTATCAACGCATGTTGAAGGCGCTGCACCGGCGCGGTATCGAAAAACCCGCTTGGCTGACACCCTTCGAATTCGCGCGCGTGTTGCCAGAGCCGGAGCTGGCGCTGCTGGTAGAGGATTTTACCAGCGCCTATAACGAGCTGCGCTTCGGCGGAAATGTGGACGCTGCCGGACGGATCTTCGTTCTGCTGGAGCGATTGGAAACTGCCACTTAGTTGGGCGCTAGCGGGATATCCACTACCAACGGAGCGAGTGGCGCTTGGACGGGCGCCGCGCCCGTCATGATCGTGCCGTTGATTGCTCCTCCCAATCCAGGCGTCGCCAATTGGCCGGTACTTAATTGACCCACGACAGCTGCTTGCGCGACGGGCAGCACCACCAGCCGTAGCCTTTCTCCAGCCGGTGCGAGCTTGATCGGCGCGTTTGGAATTTGAATCGGCAAGCCGGGCAACACGTGTGCCGCGACGTCGCGTTCCGGATAGACGCGCGTGGAGTTGCCGGACGCGTCCACTCGATACAAAGCCAGGTAGCCCGCGATGCCGGTAGAAACATCGATGCGGACCGCATCGCCAGCCGGACCGCTGCGGACAATGGAGTATCGCACCAGCGGCCCCTGGTAGAGCGGAGCGGTTGCGGCGAAACCCGCGGCGAATTGTTGCCGAACCGCCTCGGGCATTGCGGATGACGGTGCCACCAGAAACGTTGGCCTGGCTGCCGGGAAAGCGGCGCGCGCCGAGTCCAGTTGAATCGGGCCTGGGGGGATTGGCGCCGGGGCCGGAATCACGCGCGCGGGCGGACGGCGGACGGCGGATTGCTTCTTGGCTTGCGCCGGTAGAGCTTCCGGTTTTGGCGGTGCGGGCGGCGCTTGCTGCGGAATGTTCCTGGCGACTGTCTCCGGAACTGACTCGGTGAGCCGGGGCGCGGTCGCGCGGTTCATCATCACAATCAGGATCACAGCAACCACGGCCGGTATGGCTACGCCGAGCAGCCAGCGTCGCAATCCGAACCCCGGCCGGGGCTTGTGCGCAAGCGGCCCTCGGAGCACGCCGCGTACTTGATCGCGCAATACCGGGTCGTCGAGCAACTCCCGCAGGGCGTCTTCGTTTTCGAGCGCGTTGAACAACTCCTGATCTTCGATTGCGGCTTCAAACAGAAGCTGGCGCTCCTGGGCACTAAGAGTGTTGGTCGCGTAACCTCCGAGCAATTTGCGAATCTCGTCTTGCGTCATGCCTCTTTTTCCAGATTTCGCATACTCTCGGCTAGTTGCTGGCGGCAGCGAAAATCCCAGGTGTAAATCGTGTTGATGGAGCTCACGCCGAACACAGCCTGGATCTCGGCGAAGCTCTTGCCATCCAGCTTGAGCGCCAGAAGTTTGCGGCACCGCTCGCCCATCCCCGCCACCGCGGCCAGCAACCTAGCGCGCGCCTCGTTCTGCTCCAGGGCCGTGAGGGCGTCCGTGCGTCCATCGGGCATCTGAATCTCGTCCGGCGAGACCTGCGTGAACTCGCCATGCCTCCGCGCCTTCCTGCGATGCGCCAGCATTTTGAAGCGGACGATTTTGAGCGAAAGCGGGAGAAGGTCTTCCAACCGGTCCAGGTCCCCGTACTTCTCATGCAGCAGGATCAGGACTTCCTGCGCCAGATCCTCGGCGGCATCCCTCTGCATTCTAGATGCCGCGAACCCGACGATCCTTTCGCGAAGCTTCCGCAGGAGTTCCTCGCGCGAGCCCGGAGCCTGGTCCAGACTCTTGGTGGATGTTGACCCCATGCAATCGGATTTCCGCCCAAAGGATACTGCTTCGCCGTGCCGGTTGACAAGTCGCGCGCCCGATTGTGATACACTTCGTTTTCCGTAAGTTTGTAATCCTGTGGTTTCCCGCCGTTCTTTGCTCCAAGGCGCAGCGCTTGCTTTTGCTGCGCCGATGATTCAGCGAGGGCGCTTCTGCCTTTTTGCCCAGAGCCCACTTGCGCCAAATGAAACCGCGTATTCCACGCAGGTTCTGGACTTGGTCGGTCGCTGCACCGTCATCGACATGCTGGGCCTGCTGACGCTCGACTATGCCAAGCTGTCGTCCTGGGAAGCGCAGCCTTCCTGTTTCGCGCCGCATGATTTCGCGAAGCTGCGCTCGTCGGGAATCACGATCTTCCATCCGGCCGTCGGCTTTACCGATGGCGACGTTTATGCCAGTTCGCTACGCGATATCAACGGATGGAACGAATTCATCGCATCGCACGGCAGCCAATTTCTGCGCATCGATGGCCCCGCCGATCTGGAACGGGCCAAGGCCAGCGGCCGGCTGGGCATCGTCATCGGCCAGCAAAACTCGCTGCACTTCCGCACCGTGGACGACGTCGACTGCTTTTATCGTCTGGGGCAGCGCGTTTCGCAGCTCACCTACGACGACAATGCCATCGGCGGTGGCTCTACCGATCCCCGGAACGTCGGTTTAACAGTCTACGGCGCCCAGATCGTGGACCGCATGAACACGGTGGGCATGGCGATCGATATCTCGCACTGCAGCGATCACACTACGCTCGATGCTCTCCACGCGTCGCGCAAGCCGGTGCTGGTCACCCATTCCAACTGCCGGGCCTTGGTGCCGGACTGCGCGCGCTGCAAGACCGACGAGGCCATCCGGCTGCTGGCGGCCGGGGGTGGCGTGATCGGAATCACCATGGTTCGGCATTTCGTGCAAGCGGCTGGTCCTACCTCCATCGAAGACGTTCTGGATCACATCGATCATGTGGCCAAGCTGGTGGGCGTGGAACATGTCGGCATCGGGAGCGACGTCGATCTGGATGGGCGCGATGCTCGCATTCGCCCCCGCAAGCGTTTCGATCTGGACGGGATCGATTATTCACAGAAAATCTTCGATATTACGGAGGGATTGATTCGCCGCAAGTATTCAACGCAGAACATCGAGCTGATTCTGGGCGGAAATTTCCAGCGCGCCCTGGCGGCCATCTGGACGCCCCAACCCGCTTCCACCGCGTGAGCGTCGCGCACATTTCCGCGGCGATCGCGGTCATACTATCGACCTCGATGCTGGCGGTTCGCGCCCGCGCTCAAGATCCGTTCGAAATTCATGTCTACGAATACGAGACCCTGGAGCCAGGTCAATTTACGCTGGAGCAGCACCTGAACTACTGGGCGATCGGCTCAAAAGACGCCGAGGGTACCTTAGCGCCCACCAACGATCAGCTTCATATGACTTATGAACTGACTGGCGCCATTACCGATCGGATCTCGCTCGGCTTCATGCAACTTAATGCCGTGCTGCCCGGTGCGGGTTTTGAATACGCGGGCTGGCGCGTGCTGCCGCACTTTTACGCGCCGCCCTCCTGGGGGTTGCCGGTTCAGCTCGGATTGGTAGTCGAGTTTTCTTTTGCGCGTCCCCAATTCATCGCGGATACGGCCCACGTTGAGGTACGGCCCATTTTGCAGCGCCGGATCAAAAACTTTGATTTTGTTCTCAATCCGGTGTTCGCGCGAGGCTTGCGGGGAACGGAGGTGAGTGAGGGATGGAGCTTCGAGCCGGCCGCTCGCGTCGCGTATGGCGACCCGGATAAACACAGGCTCAGGCCGTATCTGGAATGGTACGGCGAATTGGGTTCGGTTTCGGATTTCTCGCCTGCGACGCAGCAGGTCCATCAGATTTTTCCAGGCGTCGATATCAAACTCGCCCGGCACCTGGTGTGGAGCATTGCGCCGGGAGTGGGTCTAACCGCGAGAGAGCCCCGTCTGGTTTTCAAATCGCACCTGGAATTCGAGTTCGGCCGTCACGAGAATTAGTTGGCCCGCGCCCGTTACAATATTTAGTAGCCATGAAAATCGCCCATTTCCGGCTTCCTCTTCTCGTGCTGTTCCCGCTGTTGCTGGCGGCGCAATCACTCCAGGATTTTGAGAAACGGGTCACCGAGTTTACGCTCGGCAACGGACTGCACTTCATCGTATTCGAGCGGCATGAGGCGCCGGTGGTCTCGTTCCACTCCTATGTGAACGCCGGATCGGTGGACGATCCGGGCGGCGAGACCGGCATCGCGCACATGTTCGAACATATGGCGTTCAAGGGGACCGAGACCATCGGCACCAAGAACTATCCGCTCGAACGCAAAGCCATGGACGAAGTGGAGCACATCTACGATCAGTACGATGCCGAGCGCAATAAGGGCGTGAAGGCCGACCCCAAGACGCTGGAAGATCTGCAGCAGCAGCTCAAGGCGGCCATGGAAAAGGCCGACAGCTACGTGATCCCGAACGCGTACCCGGAACTGATCGAGGAGAACGGCGGCGTGGGATTGAACGCGGGAACGGGCGAGGACTCGACCAATTATTTTTACAACTTCCCACGCAATCGCCTGGAGTTGTGGTTTCTGCTGGAATCGCAGCGCTTCTACGATCCGGTATTTCGCGAGTTCTATAAAGAGCGCGACGTGGTGCGCGAAGAGCGGCGCATGCGCGTGGAATCGAGCCCGCAGGGGCAGTTGGCGGAGGCGCTGCTGGCAACGGCCTTCGCGGCGCATCCGTACCGCAACATGCCGGGCGGATGGGCCAGCGATATCGAAAATTTCCGTCTGACGGAAGCCATCGCGTTCTACAAGAAATACTATGTGCCGGCCAATATCACGATCGCCATCGCCGGCGATGTGGATCCAAAGGAATGCCGCCGGCTGGCCGACAAGTATTTCTCGATTCTGCCGTCGGGACCGCTGCCTAGTGGTCCGCGCACCGTGGAGCCGGTTCAAAAAGGCGAAAAGCGCGTTGAGGTGGAATCGCCCGCGCAGCCCTTTATGGCGATCGCCTATAAGCGGCCGAACCAATTGGATAAAGACGATCCGGTGTTCGACGTTCTGGGTGAGGTTTTGGCCGGGGAGCGCACGGGGCTGTTGTATACGGACCTGGTTCGCGACAAAAAGATCGCGCTCGGGGCCGCTGCCGAAGCTTCGTTCCCTGGCGGAAAATATCCGAATTTGTTTCTCTTCTTCCTGGTTCCCAATCGCGGCCACACCGTGGAGGAAAACGAGAAGGCGTGCTACCAGATTATCGAGCGGTTAAAGACGCAAAAGGTCAGCGCTGAAACGCTGCAACGGATCAAGACCAAAGTCCGCGCATCGCTGATCCGTCGGCTGGACAGTAACTCCGGCATGGCGGACGCGCTCACTTTCTATTACGCCAACTACGGCGATTGGCGCAAGCTTTTCACCACGATCGATGACACCGACAAGGTGACCGCGGACGACGTGATGCGGGTGGCGAAGGAGTACCTGGTGCCGGAGACGCGCACGGTGGTTTACACCGTACCTCCGCCTGCCGGTGCGACGCCCCCAGGAGCGAAACCAGAAGGAGGCGCGCAATGAGGACCCTTATTCTTTCGCTGGCGATTTGCATGGCGGCTGGCGCCCAAACCGAAGTTCGACGCGCCATCGTGCTGCCTTCTTACAAGGATCTGAAGTACCCGCCGCTTCCTCCGCTCAAGGTTCCCGATCCCACCGAGTTCACGCTGTCCAACGGAATGAAGGTGCTGCTGCTCGAGGATCATGAACTGCCGCTCATCTCTGGCGCCGCCTTGATCCGAACGGGAAATTTGTTCGATCCACCGAACAAAAAGGGGCTGGCTGGGCTCACCGGCGAAGTGTTGCGCTCTGGCGGCACGAAGGCGCGTACTGGCGACCAGCTGGATCAGGACCTTGAAAACGTGGCGGCGTCCATCGAAAGCCAGATCGGCGAGACCAATGGGACGCTATCGTTTTCATGCCTGAAAGAAAACGCCGATCAGGTGCTGGCGCTCTTTCGCGACCTGCTCAGTTCGCCCGAGTTTCGCCAGGATAAAGTGGATTTGGCGAAGACCCAATCGCGCAGTGAAATCTCACGCCGCAACGACGACGCGGGCGGCATCTCGGAGCGCGAATTCAGCGACCTTGTTTACGGGCGCAACACTCCCTACGGCTGGTCTATTGAATACGCCGACATCGATAACATTCAGCGACAGGATCTGCTCGATTTCTACCATCGCTACTACTTCCCCGCCAATATCACGCTGGAAATCATCGGTGATTTTTCAATCGCCGACATGCAGGCCAAGCTGGAGCAGCATTTTGGGTAGCTGGAAGGTTACTCAGCCTGCTGTTCCTGCATTTCCGAAGGTGGAAGATAAGCCCGAGCCCGGCGTTTACCTGGCGTCGAAGGACGATACCACGCAGACCTTCTTTCATGTGGGAGAACTGGGCGGCGAATTGCGCGACAAAGATTATCCCGCGCTGGAAGTGGCGTCCGAGATTCTGGGCGGCGGCTTCTCCAGCCGGCTATTTCGCAACGTGCGCACCAAGCACGGCTGGGCATACAACATCTCGGCCGACTGGTCCGCCAATTACGATCACCCGGGAACCTTCGTGATCTCGGGCAGTACGCAATCGGCGCACACCGTGGACACGCTCAAGGCGATCGGCGATGAGATTGAGAAGATCCGAACCACCGAGGTCACGGACGATGAACTGCAGACCGCCAAGGACACGGTCTTGAACGGCTTCGTCTTCAATTTCGATCGTCCCAGCAAAACCAATAACCGGTTGATGATGTACCAGTACTACGGTTATCCCAAGGATTTCATCTTCCAATATCAAAAGGCCATCGCGGCCGTAACCAAGGCCGACGTCCTGCGCGCCGCGCAGAAATATTTTCAGCCGAAGAACCTGAGCTACGTCGCCGTGGGCAATCCGAAGGAGTTTGGAACGCCGCTGGCTAGCCTCGGTATGAAAGTGGAACCGATCGACCTGACGATTCCAGAACCGAAGCCCGAGGCTGCGCAGGCCGATCCGGCATCGCTCGCCAAAGGGAAAGCGCTCCTGGCGCGAGTGCAACAAGCCTTGGGCGGCGCGGACAAGCTGGCCGCCGTCAAGGATCTCCAATTTCATGCCGATCTTGAAGTATTCACTCCGGGAGCGTCCATGAAAGTGAAGCAAACCACTTCCTTTATCGCGCCTTCCACGGTGAGGCAGGACAACGAGCTGCCGTTTCTGAAGCAATCCGTCTATTCGGACGGTAGCTCCGGCTGGCTCTCAGGAATGCAAGGCGTGCAGACTTTGCCGCCGCCGGTGCTGAAACAAATCCATGGCGAGGCGTTCCGGCAGATTGCGAGCCTGGCGCTCAGCGATCGCGACGGCGACCGCACCGTGAACCTGGCCGCCGATGGGGCGCTCGAAATTTCTTCCAAGGACGGCGAGAGCGTCCGCATGACGGTGGACGAGAAGACCGGTCTTCCCGAGAAACTGGCCTACAAACAGTCACCCGCAGAGGGCGGAACCGCAGTGGAAGAAACATTCTCGGATTGGCGCGAGGTGGATGGCATCCGGCTGCCGTTCCAATGGTCGATTATGCAGGGCGGGAAGAAGTTCGCTCAGTTGACCGTTCAAGATTACAAGATCAATTCGGGATTAACCGCAGAGACGCTCGGCCAACGGCCCGTGAACACGAAGCCTCCCTTTGCGCCACCGACACCGCCGCCCGCCGCTCCCCAGCCCAGTAATAAGAAGCCATGAAGTGGATCGGTCTTACAATCTTCCTGGCGCTGTCGCTAACGCTTGCGGCGGAAACTCCCGAACAGCGCGGCAAGCGCGTGGTGGACGAGTGCCTGCAGGCGCTGGGCGGCGATGGTTATCTAAACATGCAGACCCGCGTGGAAACCGGGCGCGCATATTCGTTCTATCACGACAGTCTTAGCGGCTTGAGCATCGCGACAATTTATACTCGCTATGATTCCGGCGTCGCCGATACCACGCACAACCTGGCGCAGCACGAGCGCGATAACTACGGGAAAAAGCAAGATTACGGCACTCTTTTTACCGACCAGGGGGCTTGGGACATCACTTTTCGCGGTGCGCGTTCGCTCGAGGCTGACCGTTTTGCGCGCTACAAGGACACTACTCTGCGCGACATCTTTTATATCATTCGCGTGCGGCTGCACGAACCGGGCTGGATCATCGAGTCCAAGGGTGCCGACGTGATTGAGAACCGGCCGGTTGAGATCGTCGATTTAACCGACGCCGACAATGTTGTGACCACCGTATACTTCGATCAGATCACCAAGCTTCCCGTGCGGCAGGTTTTTTTCCGCCGCGATTCGGTTACCCATGACAGGAACGAAGAGGTGACGCATTTTACCAAGTATCGCGATGCCGGCGACGGCGTCCAGTGGCCGTTCGCCATTGAGCGCGACCGCAATGGCGAGAAGATCTACGAGATTTTCTCCAGCTCGGTGGAAGTGAACGATAAGAAGGCCGCCGACGATTTATTCCTGCTGCCTTCCAGCATCAAACTGCTGAAACCGGAGTAGCAGCCGCAGCCGGTTTGGATGAGGGCGTGTTTGCGTCCACGGGGCCGAGTGGAAATTCCATGGTCACCAGCAAGCCCGGGCGCGCGTTCTGCGCCGCGAGTTTGCCTTTGTGCAATTGCACCGAGCGCCGCGCGATGGCAAGCCCCAGGCCCAGACCGCCGCTGGCCCGGTTACGGTCCGAATCCACGCGATAGAAGGGATCGAAGATCCTGCTCAACGCGTCGTCGGGAACGCCGGGGCCGTAATCGCGCACGCTGACCACTGCCGCATCGGGGTACTTCGCCAGCTCAATATCCACCGCAGTGCTGCGCGGCGCATAGCGGATGGCGTTACGAATCACGTTTTCCAGCGCACGCCGGATGAGCTCTTCGTCGCCGGCAACGATGGCCGAAACGGGCGCCTTCAACAGCAGCGTGCAATCCTTGGCCTTGGCCTCCAGCAGTGAATCGTAAACCAGGTCGGCCAGCAATTCGTCCAGATGAACGGCGTCGGTTTTTTGCATGGATGGATCGGCTTCCACGCGCGTCACCTGCAGCAGTTCGGCCACCAGTTCATTCAACCGGTCGGCCTCCTTTTGGATGCGATCCAGCATGTGCTCGCGATCTTCGCCGGAACGCGCCAGCTCCACGGCCACTCCCAGCCGCGCCAGCGGGCTGCGCAATTCGTGCGAAATGTCGAGCAACAGGCGGCGCTCGGCGGCCAGCAGCGTCTGAATACGGCTGGCCATTTGATTAAAGCTGCGCGCCAGTTCGCCCAGCTCATCTTTGCGATTGGCGGGCGCGCGGGCCGAGAAATCGCCGCGTCCGAAGCAATCCACCACCGATCGCAGACGCCGCACCGGCGAAGTGAGATGGTACGCGAAAGCGTAACACAACAGCACCACCAGCCCGATAATCCATAGATGCTGGGGCTGCAGGAAGAAGAACGTCCAGTTGCGGCGCTGGTCGATCAGGAAAAGCCGGTACTGGTGCGTGGAATCCTGGCGGCCGATAATCGGCTGCCTTCCACCGAACGGATACGGCAGACGCCAGCGGCTGCGGCGGCGCGGCAACGTCATCAATTCCGGATGGGCTTTGCCGGTAAGCAGGTCGGTGCCTTTGGCGTCGGTGAACACTACTCGAAACTGGGTGATTTGCTGGAATTTTGCCAGCGCCGCGGCTAAAGCCTCCCGGCCGCCGGTCTCATAGGCGCGTTTGGCCTGTTCGGTTTGCACGCTCAGCAGCATGCCCAATGGGCCGCCACCCTCGGCGGAGCTGAAGGTCGCCGCCGTAGTAATGATGATGCCCCCGATGGCCACGGCCGTGGTGGCCAGGAACCAGAGCAGCGTTTTTGCGAACAGGGATCTCATCTTATGCCTTAGGCCGACACCGCGTCCTCCGGACTTTGGCAGAACTGGTAGCCCACGCCGCGAATGGTTTTGATCACCGGCCGGCTGCTCTCCAGCTTGCGGCGCAGATGGCTGACGTGCATGTCGATGGAACGGTCGAAGGGCGTGGCTTTGCGGTTATAGAGGCTTTCCATCAGACCGTCCCGCGATACTACCCGGCCGGCGTTGCGCATCAGTTGTTCCAGGATATCGAATTCGAGAGTGGTCACTTCCACCGGCTTGCCGTCGCAGGTAACTTCGCGCGTTCCCGGATCGAGCGCCACGCCATTGATCTCCACCTTGCCACGATTCACGCGGGCTTCGGTGCGCCGCAGAATGGCCTTGACGCGCGCCGCCAGTTCGCGCGGGTTGAAGGGCTTGGGAAGATAGTCGTCGGCTCCCAGTTCGAGGCCGACAATGCGGTCCACGTCTTCGCCGCGCGCCGTCAGCATCAGCACCGGGACACGGCTAGTGAGGCGCAGCCGTTTGAGGATTTCAAAACCGTCCAGGCCGGGCAGCATGACATCCAGCACGATCAGCTCATGGCCGCCTTGCTGCGCCGCTTCCAGTCCCGCATGGCCCTCATGAACGCATTGCACGGTGTAGCTTTCGCGCTCCAAAAATTCCTTCAGCAGAGAACACAGCTCAGCATCGTCGTCGACGATTAACAAACTCATTCAATTTCATGTTAACGCAGGCTCGTGAGGGCTTCATTTCTCTAGTACGGCGGCGCTGAATAGAGGACGTGAAGCGAGCGAGAGGCGGAATCCCCACAGGGCCAGCGCGCCGATCAGGATCAAGACGGCGAGCGAACTGGTGCCATACCAGGCTGAAAAATCCGTGGTAAAAAATGATGCGGCCACCGAGTCGAGCACGAACACCGCGACCACCAGCGCAAAAAAGCCCAGCCGCAGCATGATGAACACCAGGACGCCGAAAATCAATGCGTACAGCACAGCCAGATACAAGGGCAACGGAAACGGACCTGGGTCCGCTCGCAACGTCCGCACAATGGTCCAGGCCGCCACCCAGATCACGGCTGCGAGCCACTGTTTTCCGAGCAGCGCGCGCAACAGGAAGAGCGTGAGGAAAAAAACGAGTGAGCCACCGACGTCCCCCAACAGATTGTTTGCAATCCCAGCAGAAAAAGCGCGCAAGCCGCTGAGTTGGCCGATATTGAACTCGGCGAAATCGTCTTGGCCGCTCCGCATGAGTACATATGAGAAGAGCGCGAGGAACAACAGGTAAACTATCCCGAAGAGGGCCCCGAAAAGCACATCGCGGCCCACCAGCGGATCCCGCCATCTTCCGGCCAGCACACGCGACCACGTGATCAGCGCTTGCGGCCAATAGCGCCTGACCCAGGGCTCTAAAGCCAGGTAGAAAAGCCAGTATTCGAGGAAGACAAACGCCGCGTTGGCCAAGGCATCGCCGATCAAGCTCTGTTCAGCTTGCGAGGCCACATGGTGAGCGCGCAACAGCCACCCGATTAGACTCATGCTGGCGCAATAGATACCAATGCGAGTGGCTCCTCGCAGGTCGCCGCGGCCCGCTTTCCAGTTATAGTGCGCAATCCAAAGCGCCGCGATGAGAACGATAGCGGCCGCGATATAGTACGCGACGCTGCTCGCCGTCTGTGAAGCGGAGGGGGCCTGCGGCGTCAGACGGGTGGAGCGCGTCCACGGCCACAAAACTTGAAAGTAAACCGGACGCGCATGGAAGGACGCGGCTTCGATACGAACTGGAACATCCGATCTGCCGGCGTAATTGCCCACCCAGGCGGCGCGCGCTTCGGTGGCAACCAACGGCGTCCATTCCGGCTCGGCAGATTTGAAGTCGCGCATGTCTAATCCCGCAGCGGCGAATAGCGCAGACCAGTCGCTTGAGGCGGAAGCACCTGGGGGAGCTTCCCGTTCCGGTGGAACCGCCACAAACCGTCGTAACCGGCCGTCCAGATCCATGGTGACGGTGAGCATTCCTGGAAGAGAGACTGGCGGGTCGGTAATGCTGGCCATGCCATACGAGCCCATGCGCTCCGCAGCAAGCGGTCTGGGGCTTTGACGATACCAATAGCCGAGAGCCGAGGGCGGCTGCCCGATTGTCCGCCTAAATTCATCCGTGTTGTGCGCCTTCGATCGCATGTAGGTGACGTTGGCGCCTTCGGCGTAGAACCCCGATGCCCAATCGCCCGCGCGTTCCGTATAGCCGAGACTTCGTGCGATGTCGCGCGCCTTTGCCGTCAGGACTTCGGGAGGATTCTCCATGGGCACCAGGTTAATCAGGTACAGCCTGGGGAACGCGAGGCACAACGCGATCAACCCCACCGCGATCCCCGCCAGCGCAGGAATCGCGATCTTCGGAGAGAGCCCTTCGGTAGAGCCTGCAGCGGCGACGGTTTCTGGGGACGGCGTCTCTCCCTCGGCGAGGGCGGCGGCCAGTGGATCGCCACCGGGGAGCATGGCCGCTAAAGCCAGGGCTGAGGCCGGTCGCATTTTGGGATCGCCCTCGAGACAGCGGAGGATGGCCCGCTCCACACTCTTGTCCAAATCCCCAACCAAGGTTGAGGGGTTGGCCGCGCGGCCCTCCTTTCGCAGACGCGTCATCTCGACGAGGGAGTTCGCCTGGAACGGCGTTTTGCCGGTGAACATCTCGTAGAGCACCAGGCCGACAGCATAGAGGTCGCTCTGGGTCGAGACCATTTCGCCGGTAAGCTGTTCCGGCGCCATGTAAGCCGGCGTGCCGTTACGAATCTCGGCTCCCTCCAGTTGCTCGGCGATAGCGGCCAAGCCGAAATCGGTGATTCGAAGCTCGCCACGGGCGTCAATCATGATATTGGCGGGCTTGAGATCGCGGTGCAGGACGCCCTGCGCATGTGCGGCGGCGACACCGGCGCATAGCTTGCGCGCGAACTCGGTGGCCTTGTCCGCGGGCAGACGCCCGATGCGCCGCAGCAGACTGCCCAAGTCCTCGCCGTCGATGTACTCCATGGACAGATACGGCTGGCCATTTACCTCACCGATGTCGTAAACGCGGCAGACATTTTTGTGCGAGATCTGGCGCGCGATGCGAACCTCACTGTAGAAGCGGGTGAGCAGGTTTACGTTGCTCCTGGATTCTTCGGGAAGAAACTTCAGAGCCACCGGCTGGCCGAGGATGAGATCGTCGGCTCGGAAAACCTCGCCCATACCGCCTTTGCCGAGGCGCGAAACGATGCGATATCGGCTCGCCAACAGTGTGCCGGGCGCGAAGCGCTCTTGCGGATTCGGCGCCGGCGTGCGTGGTTGCGAAATCGGCGCCGCTTGCGTCTCTACGCTATCGGGATCGATGTTGTTGGCAGGCTTGCCGCAGCGCAGGCAGAATCGGCTGGTCTCCGGGATATCAATCGCGCAGGAAGAGCAGTGAGGCATGGCGGGGGCTGGATCCGACGCTAACGTTTATCCACTACAATCACGCCGCCTTTGACCACCACTTTGGTTTTCAGCCAATTCCAATAGCCTTCCAGCGGATTGCCGTCCAGAAGAATCAAGTCGGCCAGTTTGCCCGCTTCCAGCGTTCCGAGTTGGTCGCCCATTTGGATGTAGGACGCTGTATTGGGGCCCATCATTTTAATGAGGTCCGGCATCGAAAACATCACGTTGAGCATTTTCAGCTCATGATCCAGGCCGGCGGTGGGATCGTAGTTGGTGTCGGTGCAATAGCCGAGGATCACTCCCGCGTCCCACACTGTTCGAGCGTTCACCGGCATGTATCCGGCTTCCTGGCCGATGCGCACGCCGTCCAGGAGGTCGCCATCGACGATTGAATCGGGCCAGGGCTTACCGTCGCGGAAGCGCGGCTTGTTATCATTCGCAAACACCCCGAAAACGGGCGAGCCGAAGCTCACCGTACCCAAAACTTTGACGCCCGCAGCGGCCACTTTTTTGGCCTGCTCTTTGCTCACCCAATCTTTGTTGGGGAGGTGAACCAGCAGAGGAACGCCCGCGTCCACGGCGGCCATCATGGCCGAGGAACTCACCGCGTGGACCTGGACCATGACGCCGTCTTTCTTCGCTTCGTCCACCACCGCCCGCAGAACTTCCAACTCTTTCTCGGATGGCCCAGGGATGGGAGTGAGGGCTATTTCGCCCGTAAACTTGATTCCCATGCCGGCCATCTTCCGCACCTCGGCGCGCGCCGATTCCGGAGTGTTGTTGCTCAACCTCAAGGACCCAGACGGGATGATGCGCGGTCCATTGATGAGGCCCTTGTCAATGTGATCCCGCAGCGCGATGTTTCCTTCCGCCGGACCGCCTCCCGACAGGACGGTGGTGTAACCCGCTTCGAGCAGCGCCTGCATCTGCGCCTTCTCGTCGGGACCGCTATTAATGTGCCGGTGCGCATCGATGAAGCCGGGCATGGCAGTCATGCCTTTGGCGTCGATGGTTTTCGCGGAGCCGCTCGCGGCCGGCGCACCTGGCGTCACGGAAGCGATTTTCCCCGCGCGCACCACGATCGATCCGCGCTCCATCACAGTGCCGTTGGGACCGATGATACGAGCATTGGTGATGGTGAGGTCCTGCGCGGCGGCAGATGCAATCGCGCCCAACGCCAGCGCAGTCAGTTTCGCCAAGTTATATGGTTTCATGCCGATTCTCCTCGACTTAGTGGGTGAAGCAGAGTCCATGATATACAAATCGTGCGTGGTCATTTGATTGGGCTTCGCCTTGCGAGCAATCGAAAGACTGATCGAGTGTGATCGAAAACATGAACACCAGCATACTTTCGATCACGCCCGCGCTTCTCCGTCGAGGAGGATAAGAAGTTAATAAATATAGTGTGAGGTTTTCAAAAGTATTACCCCCGTGAAGATTCAACAAACATCACGATTACATAATTAGTCGCCGGTGGGCAGGCATACGGATGTTAGAAAAGTGAATCCAGAAGCTGCCCAAAAGATTAAGTCACGAAAAGAGCACTTTTATACGATGCTTGCGCCTCTCTTATGCGATCCTTGTGCTCCGTCCTTTATAATCGCTGGAACGTTAGGTCCACCCTCCTCGTTGAGGTCCAAATTAAATTTTGAATAAACACGGGTCCAGCACAGGCTATATGTGTGCCCGCTTGGCCCCAACAAGGAGATCGCAAAAATGAATTGCACGATTATAAGGATGGCATTAGGGGTTTTCACGATTGGGTGCCTGTTGCTACACCTGCCGGTAAATCTCAATGCGCAGTCCACCTTTGGAAGCGTGCGCGGGAGCACGACGGACCCAAGCGGGGCGGGAATCCCTGGGGCGGCGATGACGCTGCACAGCCTCGACGAGAACACCAATACCTCCACCATGAGCGACACCGACGGCAATTTCTTGTTCGAGAACCTCAAGCCTGGACACTATTCCCTCACGGCCAGCAAGGAAGGTTTCGCACGAGCGGTGGTCAATCAAGTGGAATTAACGGCCCGCCAGAACCTCAGGGTGGATGTGAGTTTGCCGGTGGCGGCTCAATCGCAGGCGATTGAAGTGAACGCCGCAGCCGTGGCGGTGAACACCGAAAACGCCACACTGAGCGATTCCAAGCAGAACAGCGACATAACGCAACTCCCTATCAACTCCCGCAGTGTGTCGTCTAGCCCTCTGGCGGCTTTAGCCGTATCTCCCGAGGTAACCAGGGATTCGCAGGGGAACTTCGCGGTGGGTGGCTCGACATCGGCGCAGACCGGGTTTTCGGTGGATGGAATTTCGACCGCCAGCGTGCGCTACAACGGCGCGCTGCAGGATGCTTACCCATCCATGGAAAACATCGCCGAGATGAAGATCACGGCATTCAACAACAATGCGGAGTTCGCCCAGATGGGCGACGTAACTTTCGTCACCAAGAGCGGAACCAATCAATTGCACGGCAGTGCGTTTGAATATTTTCAGGACAGCGCTCTGGACGCCACCGTTCTGAATTTCTCCTTCAAGGCGCCCCGGACGTTTAACACTTTCGGCGGGAGTCTGGGCGGACCGGTCACGATTCCCAAGCTCTACAACGGCCGCGACAAGACGTTCTTCTTCGTCGATTACGAAGGCAACCGCAAGACTCAGTCCTATCCCGAGCAGCTTCTGGTGCCGACGGTCGCGGAGAGAAATGGCAACCTGAACGGCCTGGTGCAGGCGCTGGGCGCAGGGCCAGTGATCAACCCGTTTACAGGCGCGGCTTTCCCCAACAACACGATTCCAACCGGCTCCTGTCCGGGCTGCATCAATCCGGTGGCGCAGGCCCTGCTGAACTATTATCCGTTGCCGAACGCGAACCTGGGTGTGGTCAATCCCTCGTACAACTATCAGACTCTGGTGCCGAACCCCTCCAATTCCGACGGCTTCGACGTCAGACTGGATCACATCATCAATTCCAAACAGCAGATCTACGTGCGCTACAGCTTTAAGAACGCGTTCTACAGCGAGTCCAACAATGCCGGCGTCATAGGATCAGCGAACGATTTCCTGCCCAATATCGGAGCCAACGAGCAGAACCGCAGCCTGGTGGTCTCCTACAATTATTCGATCACGCCCACCTTACTGAACGAGTTCCGTTTCGGTTTCACCAATTACAACGAGCAGGACTCCTTTCCGATTGAAGGAGCCAATGCCTTATCTCAACTTGGGCTGATCTTCGACCATCCCGTAGGCATCAGCGCGCATCCCACGGCGGATGCCTTCCCGACCTTCAATTTCGCCGACGGCTCCATTACCAACATCGGGCAGGACAAAACGGGACCGACGGTCTCCGGAAACATCCAGATCACAGACAATCTGACTAAAATTTTGGGCAAGCATACGCTCCGATTTGGAATGGATGTCCGCAGAGAGCGTTTCAGCATGACCATGTACTACCTGCCGTCCGACGACTTCGGCAACTTCACCTTCAGCGGGGCCCAGACCGGCTACTCGTTTGGCGACTTTCTGCTCGGGTTGCCGGACCCGTCTTATTTCGCCGCTATTGGTCCGCAAATGAATGCAACGACCGTCCAATGGGGCGTCTTCGGCCAGGACACATGGCAGGTGAACAACCACCTCACGGTCAATTTCGGCATGCGGTGGGAGCTGCTTCCGCCGTTTCAGGAAACCAATGGCGACATAGCGACTTATCTTACTTCGGGAAACAACTTGACCGTGGTGGTTCCGAACAAGTTCTATAATCTCATCGCAAACAATTCTACGTACCAGCAGATCTACACGGGCTTCCTGCAAGGGTTCAACGCATGTGTGCTGCCGAACCATACCCCCTTGCTGCCGTGCTCGAACATCGAAACGGCGAGCCAAGCCGGAATTCCTCAAGGTCTTCGGTATTGGAATTGGCGCGATTTCGATCCGCGCGTGAGTTTCGCCTACCGTCCGTTCAACAACAACAAGACGGTCATTCGCGCCGGCTTCGGCATCTATACTATGACCACTCTTGGCCCCATGTCTGTCAACAGTGGCATCATCGCCCTCTCGGACCTGCTCACTTACAACGATTCGGTCACCAACGGTATCGCCGCGTTCCAGTTTCCTTATACGTCCCCTCCGAACGCGTCGGTAACATACGGCGGCGGCGATTTCGAGGAGGCAAACAATCCGCACTGGAAGGATCCTTCCTCAGCGCAATGGAACTTGACCCTGGAACGGGAACTGACGTCCAACACGGTGCTCCAGTTGAGCTACACCGGCCAAGGCGCATACCATCTTCCCATCACCATAGACCGGAACCAAATTCCAGCCAGCACCATCCCCTACACCATTCCGAACAACGGATATTCGGTGGTCGATCCCCGCGCGCCCTTCCAGAACTGGAATATATTGATGGAGTCGGAAAGCATCGGCAATCAAAGCTACCAGTCGGGTATCGCGGAGCTCACCCATAGAGTGGGGAACGGGCTCACGTTCCAGGGGAGCTACACTTTCGCGAAAAATATCAGCAACGCGCAAGGCACCGATGCTCCAACCGCATATGCAGGCGAAGAGCCCTACGCCGTGGAAATTGCCAATGCTTATAACATAAACTATGACCGCGGCAACGTGGTGGGGATGCCGCGCCAGCGCTTCATGCTGAGCGGCACCTACGAACTGCCATTCGGAAAGGGGCAAGCCTTCGAGGGCCCGCACTTTCTGAGTCCAATCATCGGAGGCTGGATGCTGAGCACGGTGACGACCATACAGACGGGTCAGTGGCTCACGCCCACCATGCCCGCAGCCGACGATCAATCCAACACCAATCTGATCGTGCGCAACACCGGCGGTGCCATCGCGCGGCCGGACTGCGTAGGTAACCCTTACGCCGGCCAGACTAATCAAAACTTCTTCAACCTGAGCGCCTTTGCTCTGCCACCTACCGACGCCGGACGGTTTGGGAATTGCGGAGTCGGGGTTTTGCAGGGGCCCGGTATGATCGATGTGGATGGGGGTCTGGCGAAACGCTTCAATATTGGGGAGCGATTGCATGTTCGCTTCGAAGCGACGTTTACCAACGTTCTAAACCACACCAATTTTGCGCCGCCTGCGCTGAACGTCGGGAACCCCTCCAGCTTTGGCGTCTTGCAGGCTGCACTGCCCCAGGGGCAGGGAGGCAATCGTACGGGACAAGTCGCCTTGCGGCTCGACTTCTGACGCTGGCGTCCCGGTCCTAGCCGTGAACGATAGGACTCGTGTATGAACTGCTGTTTTTGCCGGCGGCGCGCAAGAGGAGAGCAACTGCCACGCGGCTGGAAGGTTTTCGGTCGCACTATTCTCTGCTCCCAGTGTCGCCGGCAACGATACAGGCTTAGGTCGATTACAATGGCGGTCGCCGACCCGATTGGCGACGCGGGGGAGGAGTTGCGCTCCGCACTGGAGAAGTCGTCGTCTCACGCGGACCCCTGGGCGGGAGCTTGGGAGGCGAGCATCGAAGAAGGCCAACCGGTGATTCGTGTGCTCATCGGAGATCGAAAGTGGAAACTGCGCCTTAAGCGTACTGCCTGCTGTAGCGGCGGGAAATGGGTTACCTATTGCGAGATCGCATCCGGTACAGCGATCGGGGAACTCTTTCTCTACTGCCTGCCAACGGACGCCCGCAATATCGGAAGTGCCTCCGGCTGTGATTCCAAGGCACAGTCGGAAATCATGTGCCGGATCGCGGCATGGCTGCCCCGCGAGCGGGTTACGAACGGACCGCCGGTTCGGGCGCTTCAGCTCGATCACGATGTTCCCGACCTCGAAAAGACAGACATTCGCGATTTGCGCGCCGCCGTTCGTGCGAACCAAGTCAGCTTCCCAGCGCAGGTTCCAACGTTTCCGGAACATACCCGGGCCAGCCTGCAACGGAAGTTCGCCCTGCTCTACTTTGTGTTGGGATGGAACTGCCGCCAGATCGGCGCGCGGTATGGCCTGGGGCCCGCGCGAGTACGGCAGATCTTGAAAGCCTGGAAACGCTCGGCGGTGAATGGGGCCTACATTCAATATGTTCCTCCGGCTCAGGTGATGGGCGGTGCGTCACTTCCCACGTCTATAACGGCCACTCCCGATTCCGTTACTTAATTTGTTCCAGCTCGTTCCCAGGGGAGGCTGGCCTGTCCTTTCGCAACATCTAGGCGGAAGTGCAGCTCGTCCCGCCGTCCCCTAATCCAAACGGCTCATCCGGTTTTTTGACCCTTCATCCGAACCTCGCTCGAAATCCAGGGTTCCCCACGTATTCTGTATTCGCAAGGAGTTCCAAATGAAACTACAAAAAACCACCATCGCCGCGGTGATGATTCTCACCAGCGGCCTTCTCCTCAGCCAGGACCGTTTCGACATGAAGGTCCGCAACTACTTCTTCGCCGGTCTGGCGGGCGATGCCGCTTCGCTCCAGAAGGGAATGAAGATTTGCGAAGACATCCTGGCCACCGATCCCCGGCAGCCCGAGGCGCTGGTCTGGCACGGTATGGGCCTGGTTCAACAGTCGCGGGAAGCGTTCCAAAAGGGCGATCAACAGACCGGCGGCGCTTTGTGGCAGCGCGGCCTGGACGAAATGGACGAAGCTGCGACCCTCGCTCCCAACGATCTGGGCGTGCGCATCGTTCGTGGCGCCGTGCTCCTGGTTGCGTCGCAATATCTGCCCGAAGAGGCTGCCCGCCCTTTAATCGAAAAGGGTCTCAGTGATTACGAGAAGACGTACTCAATCCAGGGGCCCGATTTGAGCCGGCTGGGTATGCATAAGAGCGGCGAGCTCATGATTGGCCTAGCGGACGCTTACGCTCGGCTCGGCCAAGCAGATAAAGCGCAACCGTGGTTCGAGCGCATTCAAAAGGAGCTGCCGGGAACGCCTTACGCGACGTCCGCGACCACCTGGCTTCAGACCAAAACGCTCGCGCCTAGACAAGCCGGCTGCCTGAGCTGTCATACAGGCTCCAGCGATCAGAGCAAGTAAGATGAAAGAGCAGGCACTCATGAGCGCGGCGACGTGGAAAATCATTCTGAAAGCGGCCATCTGGGATTCGGCTATCGCGATTATTCCGCCCATTCTGCTGTTCACGATAAACACCCACGTTACGTGGCCCGATCTATTGCAAGATTTCCGCTTCTCCTGGATCTATTCCAACTGCATCGGCGGTATCGCGTTCCTGGTTATTCCGAAGATATGGATGGGAAGCTGCTCGCTCCCGCGGTGGTTTCGCTGGATCGCCCGCGTGGCTGCCATGTTTGGTGCCTGTGTGACAGGCTCCTTGATCGCAGGCCTGGCCTTCGTCGCCTTCGGCTGGCAGCCCATGGGCGCATATTGGCCGCAGTTTCTGGGCTCACTGAAGCTCGCTGCTTTATTGACCATCGGCGTCGGGCTGACCATCGGCATCTACCAAACACTGCGCGAACGCCTGGAAGAAACCACGCTGCAACTCCGCACCAAGGAGCTGGAACGCGAGCGCGCTCTCAAACTGGCTACCGAAGCCCAATTGGCTTCGCTCGAATCGCGAATTCATCCGCATTTCCTGTTCAACACGCTCAACTCCATCTCTTCGCTGATCCCCGAAGATCCGGCCCGCGCCGAACGCCTGGTGGAGCAGATGGCCGCGCTACTGCGCTTCTCGCTGGACGCCAATCAATCCGGCCTGGTGCCGCTCGCGAGCGAGCTCAAGATCGTCGGGGATTACCTGGAAATCGAGCGCGCCCGTTTTGGAGACCGCCTGCGCTATCAAATCGACGTTCCCGCTGAGTTGAGCGAATCCCGAATCCCGCCGCTTTCGCTCCAGACGCTGGTGGAGAACAGCGTCAAGTACGCGATTGCGCCCCAACGCGCAGGCGGCGAAATTCGCATCACCGGTGCTCGTTCCGATGGCGTTTTTTGCGTTGACGTTTCGGATCCCGGTCCGGCGTTCCAGCTGGAAGCGGCGCCGGCCGGCCATGGACTCCACAACCTGAAGGGTCGATTAGCGACGTTGTTTGGTGATCGGGCGGCGCTGCTTTTCGAGCGTGCGGGTGGCCGCAATCATTTGATTCTTTCCGTCCCTTTCAGTGTCAACGGCCATGCGGGCATTCCTGGTTGACGACGAAGCGCTGGCGCTGAAGCGCCTTGAGCGGATGCTCGCCGCCACCAAGCGGGTGCAAGTGATCGGCTCCAGTACCGACCCGGTGGAGGCCGTGCCCGCTATTCTTGAAGCCAAACCCGACATCGTGTTCCTGGATATCGAAATGCCCGGCATGACCGGCTTTGAGATGCTCGCGCATCTTGATCCGCAGCCCTGGGTGGTGTTCACCACGGCCTATGATCGCTATGCGCTGGAAGCCTTCGGAGTGAATTCGATCGATTATTTGTTGAAGCCCATCGAAGCCGCGCATTTGGACCGCGCTCTGGACAAGATCGAGCGTCTGCGCGGAGCGGCCGCCAATCCTCCTGAACTGAACGCGCTCATCCAGCGTCTGGCCGCGGCCGCCGGCGTCGCGCGATCGCCCGCTTATCCGGATCGAGTTGCGTCGAAAATCGGCGAGCGCATCGAGTTCATCGATCTTGAAAACGTAACCCACTTCTTCGCCTCCGACAAACTTACCTTCGCAGCCACAGCGGCCAAGAATTACGCGGTGGACTACACCATCCAAGAGCTGGAGCAGAAGCTCGACCCCGGGCGTTTCGTGCGCGTGCACCGCTCCACCCTGGTCAACGTGGCGCACGTGCAGGAACTGCACTCCTGGTTCGCAGGAGGGATGATGGTCCGCCTGAAAGATCAGAAACACACCGAGCTGAAGGTATCGCGAGACCGTGTGCGCGTTCTGAAGGAACGCCTGGGAATCTGAGCCGCGACTGTAAGGCAGTTGGTGCGTTACCCTAACTATTAATGCAGTCTGCCGCCAATCCGGTTCAGTCCGAAACGCCGAAACATGTCGCGGAGAAACTGGTTTTCTCCATTCTATTCGCCGCCGCCTTCTGCCACTTCCTGAATGACATGGTGCAGTCGCTGATTCCGGCGATTTATCCCCTGCTGAAGGCATCCTTTCATCTTGATTTCGGGCAGATCGGGATGATCACGCTGACTTACCAAATCACGGCGTCACTCCTGCAGCCTCTGATCGGCCACTTTAACGATCGCCATCCCCGGCCTTACTCCCTGGCCATCGGCATGGGCTTCACGCTGATCGGCTTAGTAACTCTGTCGGGCGCGTCGGCATATCCCATGCTTCTGCTCGGCGCGGCGGTAGTGGGCATGGGCTCGGCCGTTTTTCATCCGGAGTCCTCCCGCGTGGTGCGGATGGTGTCGGGAGGACAGCACGGTTTTGCGCAGGCGTTTTTTCAGGTAGGAGGCAATGCCGGATCGTCGTTGGGGCCGCTGTTGGCCGCCTTCATCGTGCTGCCGCACGGGCAGCGGAGCCTGGCGTGGTTTTCGGTAGTCGCTCTGCTCGGCATCGTCGTGCTGGCGCGAGTGGGTTCCTGGTCGAAGAAAAACCGGCCACCCGCGCGAAAATCCCGCTCCGGGAACACCGAGTATCATCCCATGTTATCGCCGCGCAAAGTTTACTTTTCGCTGGCGGTTTTGATCGCGCTGATGTTTTCCAAGTTTTTCTATCTATCGAGCCTGAATAGTTACTACACCTTCTTCTTGATGAGTAAGTTCCATGTGTCGGTGCGCAGCGCTCAGATCCACTTATTCATGTTCGCGGGCGCCATCGCGGCCGGCACTATCATCGGCGGACCTATCGGCGATCGCATCGGCCGCAAGTATGTCATCTGGTGCTCCATACTCGGCGTGCTGCCGTTCACCTTGTTACTGCCGTATTCGAACCTGTTCTGGACCAGCGTTCTCAGCGTAGTGATCGGCGTGATTCTCGCGTCGGCCTTCTCGGCCATCCTGGTTTACGCGCAGGAATTGATGCCGGGCAAAATCGGAATGGTATCCGGCCTGTTTTTCGGATTGGCGTTTGGCATGGGCGGCGTGGGCGCGGCTTTACTGGGCAATCTGGCCGATCACACCAGCATCACATTCGTCTATAAGGTCTGCTCTTTCCTGCCGGCCATCGGCTTACTTACGGGATTCCTGCCGAATCTTGAAACCAGACGGCAGCGCACCTTGAAGCAGGCTCCGGCGACGACATAGTTGCTAAAAGCCGGCCACCGGGCTTCTGCGTTCCATCAACACTACGTCGCGCCAGTGTCCGTTCATCTGGCCCAGCCGCTCTCGGCGGCCGACGATGCGAAATCCTGCGCGCTGATGCAACGCGATGCTCGCGATGTTTTCGGGGAAAATGCCGGCCTGCAGCGTCCAGATGCCTTCGGCTTCCGACTCGGCGATCAGCCGCGCCATCAACTTCTGTCCCACTCCGCGATCGCGCGCTCGCGCGGCAACATAGACGCTAACCTCGGCCACACCCGCGTACACGCACCGGCTGGAGACGGCGCTCAGAGCAGCCCATCCCACAACATCTCCGCCGTCCAGGCGCGCCACGACTCTTGCCGTCGGCAAGTGCCCCGCGTCCCACTGTTCCCACTCCGGCGCCATCTGCTCGAAAGTGGCATTTCCCGTGGCGATGCCTTCTAAGTAAATCGCGCGTACAGCCAGCCAATCCCGAGGAAGCATCGGCTCAATCGACATTTGCTTCACGTGCCGATTGTAGTCCTTCCACATCCGTCAGGCGGCGCATTAGATAGCGGCGTTCCGGATCATTCGTCACCAGGCCCAGCGCCTGTCGGTAGGCTTCCGCCGCTTCGATCCAGCGACCCTCGCGACGCAACAGATCCGCCCTCGCGGCCGGCAGCAAATGATATCCAGCGAGTTCGCCTTTCGCTTCCAGCTCATCGATCAATGCCAGCCCGCGCACCGGACCCTCCGCCATCGCAACCGCCGCCGCTCGATTCAACTCCACCACCGGCGATGGCCGCGTTCGCAGCAAAGCGTCGTACAAACGCGCGATCTGCTTCCAATCCGTATCTTCAGCGCGCCGCGCCCGGGCATGCAGCGCCGCAATGGCCGCCTGCAAGGCATATTCGCTGCGTGCACCATCGCGCAACGCGGATTCAAGCAACGGCACACCTTCGGCGATCTCTCGCTGATCCCAGAGTTCGCGATTCTGTTCCTCCAGCGTGATGATTTCTTCGTCCGGGCCGGCCCGCGCAATGCGGCGCGAATCGTGCAGCAGCATCAGTGCCAGCAGTGCCCGGAGCTCGGGATTCCGTGGAATCAGCTCGCACAGCAATCGCCCCAGCCGGATGGCCTCGTCGCACAGTTGCCGCCGTATCCACAACTTGCCCGACGTGGCTGCGTAGCCTTCCGTGAATACCAGGTAAACCACCAGCATCACACCGTCCAACCGCTCGGCCAGTCTCTCTTTCGGGGGCATGGCGAACGGAAGGCGTGCATCGCGGATCTTGCGTTTCACCCGCACCAGGCGCTGCGCCATAGTGGCAACCGGCACCAGAAATCCGCGCGCGAGCTCTTCGGTGGTGAGTCCGCACACGGTACGCAGTGTGAGTGCCACTTGCGCCTCCACAGCCAGCGCCGGATGGCAGCAGGTGAAAATCAGCCTTAATTGGTCGTCCAGCATGGCTGCCTCGGAAAAGTCGATCTCGGATCTTTCGAGCGCGGCAATCTGCTCGAGTTCCAGGCTTGTTTCCCGAAAACGTGCCCGTCTGCGAAGCTGATCCACCAGTCGATTGCGGGCCGTGGAAACCAGCCATGCAACGGGCTCGCGGGTGCGCCATCGCGCGGCCACTGTTCCAGCGCGGCGACGAAAGCATCTTGCACCGCCTCTTCGGACAAATCGAAATCGCCCGTCAGACGCACAGTAGTGGCCAGCACTCGCCTCCATTCCTCGCGATAGAGCGATTCCAGATTCATCCCGATGGATTAAGGATGCGGAGGGACCACCGGCCTTACTTCGATGGATCCAAAGCGCGCCGCCGGACAGCGTTCGGCGATCGCCAGCGCCTCATCCAGGTCCTTGGCTTCGATCAAATAGAATCCGCCCAGCTGTTCACGCGTTTCGGCGAACGGTCCATCGGTAGTCGCCTTCTTTCCGTCTCGCACGCGGATCGTGGTGGCCGTCGCCACCGGCTGCAACTGCTTTCCGGCGCGAAAATGGCCTGACTTTTGGATGCCCTGGGTGAAATGCCCGAATTCCGCGTGCATGGTGGCGTGGTCGGATTCGGTCATCTTCGCGAAGTCCGCTTCGTTGTCATAGATCAGTAATAGATACTCCATATGCCTCCTTTGGCCTTTCAACATATAGTCGAACGGCTGGCCACGAAATCGACACTATGCGGAAAATCTTTTTGAACGCGAGCGCACGCGCGCCACCAGATACCAGACAATCAGCACGTTGATCACGGTGACTACCAGCTTCACGACGGTGAAATGCCGCGCCAGTTCGTAAATCTCGAGCGGGATGAACAGGCCGGTTGTAATGATGGTGAAATATTCCGCCCAATGCTTGCGCAGCAGCAGTCCGCAACCCTCGGTCAAGAACAGGCCAGCGTAGATGAACGTACCCACGCTCAGTTCCCTTAACTGTTTCGGGGTGACGCGGAAGATCCTTACCAGCACGCCGTGAATGTATCGATTGTCGGTATCCACGCGCAGCACTTGCGCCCAGTGCAGCACGCTGCCCGCGAGATCCTTGTGCAGGAGCTTGAGCGCGCCAATTCCGACCGTAATCAGCAGAAGAGCTTTGAACAGTTTGAACAGGCCGATGAGAAACAGAACGAATGAGAATGGTTCTTTCGGCGACTGCTTGTGCGATGCTCTCCGAGGTGCGGTGGCGCGCGCCATCACACTATGGTACCTATGTTGCGCGCTTCTTCTTGGGCGTTTTCGCGTTCTTGTCCAGGCGCAGCTTCCACGCGGTCCGCAAAGCGCCCTCCAGCAAATCCTTGTTGGCGCGTGCCAGCCGGATGTGTGTTGCTCCGTTCCTTCCCCAACCGCCGGGGATTGGCAAAAATACGTCGGGCTGCTCCGCCACGAAATCTGCTTGCTGCTCGGGCGTGAGCATGAGGTTGCCGTAGCCCTGCTTTTCGGAAGCGAGCGTGGCGAAGATTCTGCCGCCTACGCGAAAGTCGGCAGAGCCCATGTGCGAGCCTTCTTCCGCACCAGGAAGGCTCAACGCAATGCGTCGAAAATCAGCTACAGTCATGGCAGCGAGTATCCCATATGTCACAGAACGGCTTACTGATCGCGATGCGCTCGTGCGTTCTTGGCTGGGTGGCGCTGTTTGCAGTCCTGTTTTTGATCGAGCGTCCGCTCATTCAATGGACCGCTCCGCTTCTCGGCGGGCCATGGATCCCCACGGCGCAGCTCGCGCTCGAGTGTTGCTGCTTGGCCGCTGTGGGCTGGCTGATCGGCCGCTGGGGCAAGCTTGGCGTTTGGATATTTGCGACAACGCTGGCGATTCCGAACTTCGGCCGCGTCCCTTCCATCGATCTTCCATGGCTGTTTCACCTGCTATTGGATTGCTTTCAAAATGCGCGCTATCTGGAGCCCTTCCTCACCTCTCTGGCCAGGCACATTTTCCTGTTCGGCAGCCTCTTCGCCGGCGCGCATCTGAGCGGCGGAAGCCAGCCAGTGGTGTTGCATATAAAATAAGAGGCCGTGCATTCCTTCCGCCTTCTCCCGCTTGCCGCCGCGATGGTTGTTCCAGCGCTCTGTTGGTGTCAGGACAACACAAGTGCCGGCGAGTTTATCGTCGATCCGCCTACTCTCGTCTCCCTCGGCTTCGCGTGGAAAATCACGGGCGACGACAATCGCAACGCCCACGTGGACGTTACTTATCGCAAAAAGGGCGAGCAAGCATGGCGCAAAGGTCTGCCGCTTCTGCGTCTGCAGAATGAGCAGGTGCTCGGTGGAGCGCCGCGCGACGGCGCCAAGCATTACTACAGCTTCGTCGCGCCCAATCTGTTCGCGGGCAGCGTTCTCAACCTCGACGCCGGTACCGAATACGAATGCCACTTCGTGCTTACCGATCCGGACGGTGTGAAAGGCCAAGCGGAAAAGACGGTGACCGTGCGGACACGCCAGGAACCCCAACCCGCAACCGGTGGCCACGTGTATCACGTCTACCCCTTCGGCTACAAAGGAACCAAGCAAGAGCCCGCATTTACCGGATTGCTGGCCGCTTACTATATGGGTTCCGATGAGTCCGATCATTCCAACGCGATGCCCGCGCGCGTGCAGCCGGGCGACATTATCCTGGTCCACGCCGGAGTTTACAAGGACAGCCGGTTCACTTACGGCGGTTTGGACCGTAACATTCCCGCATATGGTACGCCCTTTGACGGCACTTACTATCTCACTCAGAGCGGCACGCCCGAGAAACCAATCGTTATTAAAGGCGCGGGCGACGGCGAGGTGGTTTTTGATGGCGATGGCTGCCAGAATCTGTTCAATCTGCTGGCCGCGAATTACAATTACTTTGAAGGCATCACCGTTCGCAATACCAACGTCGCGTTTTTGCTGGGAATAAAAAACATTGCCGGCGCGAGTGGCTTCACGCTCAAACATTCACGTCTCGAAAACATTGGACGGGGCGTGGAAGACGATTGGTCGGGCTCTAAGAATTTCTACATCGCCGACAACGTGTTCATTGGCCGCCACGATCCCGATAAGCTCCAAAGCTGGTGGTCGCCGGCGGTTTGGGCGAAATTTCCGGGTTATCCAGCTCCGATTACGTCGGAGTACGCGGTGAAGGTTTATGGACAGGGTCATGTAGTCGCCTATAACTACGCAGCCAATTGGCACGACGGCATCGACATCGCCACTTATGGCGATCCGGACGGCACTCCGAATCCGATTCCGGACCGGCTCCCGGTCTCCATCGATTTTTACAACAACGATTTTTCCAACATGGCCGATAACTGTATCGAAGCCGACGGAGGGGCGCGCAACATTCGCGTCTTTAAGAATCGGTGTTTTAACTCGGCCGGGGGCGGTTTCAGCGCTCAGCCGACGTTCGGCGGTCCGTTGTATTTCTACCGCAATTTGGTTTACGATGCCACCACCGGCGGTCCTTTAAAGTTGCTGGACACGCCGGCCGGCGTCCTGGTGTATCAGAATACGTTCATCGGTCAAGGCCGTCTGATGGGTCCGGCCTCTAACGTTCACTTCTTGAATAATCTGATTTTAGGCGATGGCTTCGCGGATCCAGTGCTCAATCTGCGCACTTACACTAATTACTCCACCTCCGATTACAACGGCTTTCGCCCGAATCCAAACGTCGAAGACGCTTTTGAATGGAACTCACCACCCTTCGAAGTGGCAGCCGACTATCAGGGACAGCAGGTAACTCGTCACTTCAAATCCCTCGAAGAGTACAGCCACGCGACCGGGCAGGAGCAGCACAGCGTTTTGATCGATTACGACGTTTTCGTGAACGTGCGGATTCCCGATAAGTCCGATCCGCAGCATCTCTATAAGCCGGAAGACTTCGATTTTCGCCTGAGGCCCGGATCACGCGCCATCGATGCCGGCTTTGTTCTTCCTTCCATCACCGACGATTTCACCGGTCGCGCGCCGGACCTGGGCGCGTATGAGCTAGACCGGCCGTTACCGCACTACGGTCCGCGTCAATAGATCCCATTCCTCCGCGCCCATCCGGCGGAAAAACTCTTTGGGCGCTACGTCCGCAGCGGGCATTGGATGCCGCCGCTTCTGTTTCAGCTCAACCAACATCTGGTCGCACACGCCCACTACCGCATTGAACAAGAGCACCGGTAGAATCGCGAGCTTGTATCCCATGGCCTGCGCATCGTCGAGCGCCACATCCGGCGTCTTCCCCCGCCAAACTATGTTGAGCAGGCACGGACCACGCACCAACCGGGGCACCGCCGCCACTTCCTCCAACGACTGCGGCGCTTCCACAAACGCCATATCCGCGCCCGCGTCCAGCGATGCATTCGCCCGCCGGATGGCCTCTTCAAATCCCAGCACCGCGCGCGAATCGGTGCGCGCAATCAGTAAAAAATCGCGATCGCGCCTGGCCGACACTGCCGCGCGAATCTTCGCCAAATAGTCCTCCAGCGGGATGATGGCCTTGTTCTCCAGGTGGCCGCACTTCTTCGGGAAGCCCTGATCCTCAATGTGAATCCCCGCCACGCCGCGCTGCTCGTACTCGCGCACGGTGCGGACCACGTTCAGTTCGTTGCCGTATCCAGTGTCGGCATCCGCGATGACAGGCGCCTTCACCGCCGCCGCGATCCGCCCGGCGTTGTCCGCCATTTCCGACATCGTCACGAGGCCGTAATCGGGATAGCCGAGCGCCGCCGCCGTTCCCGCGCCCGTCATGTAGAGGGCGCTGAATCCCGCTTGATCGATCATGCGCGCGGTAATACAGTCGTACGCGCCCGGCGCCGCGATCATGCCTTCTTTGCGCAACAGGTCCCGAAGCTCGCTTGGCTTGCTCATGACCACATTGTCGCGCCAGGCGGGATTAATCGCCCGCGCGCACGTACTTTACGGTGTGAACGTATCGCCGCGCCAGTTCCTCGATCCAATGCGCCTCATGGGTAGCGATGGCGCGGGGCGGAATCAAGTCCGTTCCAATCCCTACAGCGGACGCTCCGGCGCCGAGATAATCTCCCGCGGTTTGCTGGTTGACGCCTCCCGCTGCGATGAACGACACGTTGGGGAAATGGAGCCTTGAGCGCGCGCAGGTAAGCCACGCCGCCGACTAGAGAGCAAGGGAAGATTTTGACGAAGTCCGCGCCAGCCTTGACCGCGGCGATGATTTCGCTGGGCGTCAAAACTCCGGGTATTGCGGTAACCCCGGCATGAACCGTGAATGCGACCACTTCCAGGTCCAGGCCTGGACTGGTTATGAATGCCGCACCGGCTGTTATGCAGGCGCGCGCGGCCGCAACATCCAACACGGTGCCGACGCCCACCACCATGTGCGGATGCTTCTTCAGCAGGTGCGCGATCAACTCGGTGGCCTTGGGAACCGTCATCGTCAGTTCCACGATGGGAAGACCGCCGCGCGACACCGCCTCGGCGGCGAACAGAGCGTCCTCATGGCTGGCCGCGCGGACCGCCGGTATGATCGCTAGTTCCCGGATCTTTGCACAAACCTCACCCTTGGTCATGGGCTAGACTTGCTCCGCAAACTCCCCTTCCGGCTCCGGCAGCACGTCCTTGTCGCCAGCCATCCATACGTACAAAGTGGGGAGCAGGAAAATGCTCATGACCAGATCGGAGATCAGGCCGCCCACAATCACGATTGCAAACGGCCGCTGCGAGTCCGAGCCGATTCCGTGCGACATCGCCGCAGGCAAAAGTCCCAGGGTGGCCACCAGCATCGTCATCATGATGGGTCGGAGTCTTAGCACCGCGCCCTCGACAGCCGAATCCACGATGGTGTGCCCGCGCACCCGAAGCTGATTGATGTACTCCAGCATGATGACGCCGGTTTGCACCGAAACGCCAAACAGCGCCAGAAATCCGACGCCCGAAGACACGCTGAAATTGGTGTGGGTGACCAGCAAGGCGAGCAATCCGCCGATGCGCGCCAGCATCACGTTCACCAGGATCAACGTGGCCCACTTGAACGATCGAAACATGCTGTAGAGAATGACGTAGATCAGCAGGATGGTCAATGGCACCACAATCTCCAGCCGGGCGTTGGCGCGCTGGGCGCTTTCGTATTCGCCCTCCCAATTGATGTGATATCCGCGTGGCAGATCCACTTTCTCGGTTACATTCTTAATGGCCTCTTCGACCGCACCACCCAGATCGCGGCCGCGCACGCTGTACTTGATCGCGACGTAGCGCTGGTTGCCTTCGCGGTAAATCTCGGACCCTCCGTCGCGCTCTTCCACCTTGCATAGTTGCGCAAGCGAAACCCGTTCGCCAGTGGGCGCTAAGAGCCGGATGTTCTCGATGGCCTCTTTGGTGTTGCGATACTGCGGGAGATAGCGCATCACCAGGTCGTACCGCGCCTCGCCCTGCAACACCTGGGTGAGAGCGTTCCCGCCCGCGGCGGTATTGATCGCGTCTTGCACGTCGGCGACGTTGATTTGATAACGAGCGGCGGCCTGTCGATCGACGATGAAGTTATCGTTGGGCTGGCCTAGAACCTGAAACACCCCCAAGTCTTGAATGCCCTTTACCTTTCCCATAATCTTGGCGACCTCGTCGGCTTTTTCCTCCAGGACGTGTAAGTCGTCGCCGTACACCTTCGTCGCTAGCTGTCCCTTCACTCCGCTGACTGCTTCCTCCATGTTGTCGGCGATCGGTTGGGAGAAGCCCCACACGACACCGGGTATCTTTTCTAACTCCCGGTCCATGGCCGCGATCACTTCATCTTTGTTCTGATGAAAAGCCGACCGCCATTGTTCTTTGGGCTTTAAATCGACAAAATATTCCGTATTGAAAAAGCTGGTGGTGTCCGTTCCGTCATCCGGACGCCCTGTCTGGCTGGTGCATTGCGTCACTTCGGGCCAGGAACAAAGGATAAGCCGGGCCTGATTCATAAGCCGGATGCCTTCCGTGGGGCCGGTACTCGGCGCAAGAGTGCCGCGCACCCACAGCGCTCCTTCGTCCAGGTGGGGAAGGAACTCCGAACCGATCACGCCACCCAGCCAAAGATAGAGCGCCACAGCCAGACCGGCCACACCTCCAGCTACAGTGAGGAAGCGCAAACGAATGGCGATCCTGAGAGCCTTGCGGTATATGACGGTCAGCCAGCTCATTACCGGGTTGTGCCACTCGCGCGTGCCTTTGGGGAAGAAAAGGCTGGCGAGCGCGGGTGCGATCACCAGTGAAAAAATGATCGCGCCCAGCAGGGCAAACGCCACGGTCCAGGCCATCGGCTTGAACAGTCGACCTTCCACGCGCTGCAACGTGAAGATCGGCAGGTAAGCGGTGATAATGATGGCGACCGCGTAAAACACCGGCCGCTGGACTTCGTGCGCGGCGTCGGAGATCTTCTGCTTCGCCGAGCGGCCGTCCTGCTCCCTGTGGCTGAGGTGACGTACGATGTTTTCCACCATCACCACCGCGCCATCCACCACCATTCCGAAATCCAGCGCGCCTAGAGACAGCAGGTTTGCTGGAATGCCCTTCAGGTTCAAACACGTCGCCGCGAACAAGAGCGAAAACGGAATGGTGAGAGCGACGATGATCGCCCCGCGAATATTTCCGAGAAACAGAAAGAGGATAATCACCACAAGAATGATGCCGTCGCGGAGGTTGTGCAGCACGGTATGCGTGGTGTAGTGCACCAGGTCGCTGCGATCGATGAGCGGCACAACTTTCACGCCCTTGGGCAGAATGGTGTCGTTGAGTTCGTCCACCTTTTTGTGAATTCCCTTCAGCGCCGTGTCGGCATCGGCTCCTTTGCGCAGCAGCGCGATTCCTGAAACTACGTCGTCGTTATCGATGAGCTTGCCATCCTCGTGCCGGATACGCTTGCGCGAACTGGCCCAGCCGGATTTTCGGACCCTGCGCGACCACGGCGATGTCCTTCACGCGGATCGGAGTGCCATTCTTGGCTGTGATCACCGTGTTTTCGATGTCCTGTACATTCCTGACCAGGCCCACTTCCTGAATGTTGATCTGCTGCAGGCCGGCCTCGACAAAGCTGCCGCCCGAATTGGCGTTGTTGTTGGTGAGTTGTTGCTCCACCTGGCCGATGCTCAGACCGTAGGAGATGAGCTTGTCGGGATCCACGCGCACCTGATATTCGCGCGTCGGACCGCCGAAGCTGGCCACATCGACGATGTTGGGAACGGCCTTGAAGTTCTTCTCCACCACCCAGTCTTCGAGCGACTTCAACTCCATCACGTCATACGCCGGATTGGTGCTGTGCAGCGTGAAGAAATAGATCTGGCCGGCGGGGCTCCAGTCGGTCTGCATTTGCGGCGACACGCCGGCGGCTACGGCGGCGGGCGGAAGACTGACCTGCGACAGCCGCTCGAGCGCCCGCTCGCGGTCCCAGGCATTCTCTTCCTCGTCGTCGAAAATGAGCTTGATGTCGGAGAGGCCGAACAGCGAAAACGACCGCAGATGCGTGACGTGCGGCATGCCGTTCATCACGATCTCGAGCGGGATCGTGATCTGCTGCTCCATTTGCTCGGCGGAAATTCCGGGCCACTGCGTGACGATCTCGACGTAATTGTCCGCCACGTCGGGATAGGCTTCCACCGGGAGCTGATGGAACGAAATCGCGCCCCAGCCGAACAGCAGGAGCGCCGCGGCGAGTACCAGAAAACGGTTCTCGAGAGCGAAATCGACAAGCTTTCGAATCATCTGCTGGTCACCCTTACTGCTCCACCGTGTTCTGGAAGACGAGCGCGTTCGTTACCACCTGATCGCCCGGCTTGATGCCGCGTACAACTTCCTGCAGGTTGTCGGGCAGCATGTTCCCGGCGGTCACTTCCTGCGCGCCGGAAGCGGCCGTTTCCGAGCGGCGCGTAAACCCACTCGCGGTCGTGCAGGTGAAGAATCGCGCTGGCCGGCACGGTGGCGTGCTTTTCCATAGTTTCGCCGTGGAAGGTCGCGGTGACGAACATTCCGATGCCGCATCAGACCGGGATTTTCCACTTCCAGCCGCACCTTCGCGGTGCGAATGTTCGGATCGATGATGGGCAGAATGTTGCTGATCCGCGCCTTTCAGAACCCGGTCCGGATAGGCCGCCAGATGGATATCCGCATACTCTCCCATATGCACCTGCGCCATGTTGTTCTCCCACACATCGCAGATGATCCAGACGTGCGACAGGTCGGAAATCGTGAACGGGTTCGGCGCGGCGTAAGACTGCACGGCCGATTGGTCCGTGATTTCCTGATCCGTGATGGTTCCCGATACCGGAGCGAAAACTTGAACGATGCCGGTGGGATGGTCGGGGTCGGCGCCCAGCAGCCCGAGTTGCTCCTTGGCCGTCTCCAGCACGACCAGATTGTCGTCCTCGGCGTTCTGGGCAACTTCCTGAGCGCTCTTCGGAATGGCTCCGTGTTCGAACAGCATATTGGCGCGAACCGAGCTGAATCTTGGTCAATTCCTCGTTCTTGACGGCCTGCCGGTAGTTGGAAAAGGCGTTCGCGATGTCCGTGACTTCGCACCTTGAACAGAAGCTGGCCTTTCTTCACTTCATCGCCCAGCCGCGCGTCGATTTCGACGATTCGTCCCGTGGCGAGCGAGGGCACCGGCACCTGTCGCGACACATCGGGATTCACCACGCCGGTCACGTTGAGCTCGGGCGCGGCAATGTGTTCGCCCGCCGTTGCCAGCGGAAACCGCTCGGGGTGATCCACCTTGAAATTGTTCGCGTCCAGGTCGGGCTCCACCGTGATGGGCAACGGACCCGTGCTGGCCTCCACCTTGTCCTGGGCGTTCACCTTTCTCTCGCATCCGGCGAGGAAAAGGCTGGAACCCGCGCACAAAGCTGCCACTACGATCAGGGAACGATTCATTGTAAGACCTCGCGACCAACGGCCATGTTCATTTGAGCGGCCGCGGTTAAGATAGGAACCAATCAAATTCAGATAAGCCAGGCGCGTATCGCGATACGCTTTTTCGGCGTCCAGAAAGTCCAGCAAAGAAGCGCCTCCGTTCTGGTAAGAGAAAGACATGCGGTCGCGAACGTCGAGCTGGCCAGCTCCAGATATTTTGCCTTGTAGGGCCGCAACAGATTTACCGCGCTCACGATCGTCACGTAGGCCGAATCCACATCGTTGAATACCTGCGCTTCCGCCGCGTCCCGCAACTGCTCGATTACGTCCGATGTCGACTTTGGTGCGCGCCTTCTCGCCCTGATTGCGGTCGAAGATTCGCAAAGGGATGCTGACGCTGCCGCCGATGGTGTTGTAGTCGTATGGGTTGCTGAACGAAGGGTTGTGCGTCCACCACAAGCTGAAAGTGGGATCGGTGGAGCCATTGGCGACGGCCAGCTGGTAATTGACTCTGGCCAGTTCCACGTTCTGAGCCGCCTCCTTCAGGTCTGGCCGCGTTTTCGACTGCGATTTTCCGGAAGTCCTCCAGCGGCTTGAGTTCGTTGCTGTAGTCGAACGGACCCGTCGACATCGAACTTATCGATCGGCGTTCGATCGTTTAGCAGCATCAGAAGCTGGATCTTGGCGGTGCGCAGATTCACTACGGCGGTTTCGAAATCGGACTCAAACTGCACGCTCTGCAGCACCAGCCGGTCGTAATCCACCTGCGCCAGATCGCCCGCGTTCAAGCGCAGGTGATTGACGTCCAGTTCCTTGTCCCAATAAGCGAGGTTCTCCTTCGCGTTCTCGAGCACTGCCTTGGCTTGCAGCGTCTGAACAAAGGCGCTCCGCAAATTGAAAATCAGATTCCGCTCTTGATCCGTGTAGGCCGACGCCGTGACATCGGTCGTCTTTTTGGCTGCTTCCAGCCTCAACTCGCGCTTATGTTCTCTCTCGTGCAGGTAACTGAAGCTGGGCGATTCCTGGGTGCCGGTGAAGGGACGCCACACTCCTTGATAAGGAGTCAACTGAGTCCCGTCCAGCGAGAACGTGAAATCGGGGTTAGGACGGAGATACGCGGTGATTTCTTCAGCCCGCGATTCATCGATATTTAGCTGCGCAGCCTTCAACGTGGGGTTCACCATTTCGAACTTGGTCTTGACCTGCTCCCAGGTGAACGCGGTCTGAGCCGGCAGCGTTGCAACCGGCATTCCAGCCATCACAATCACTAGGGGCTTAAGCCAACTCGATGATGCACTCTTCATAGGGAAAGGAATTTGAACTGCGTTGACGGGGCAGTGAAATTCGACTTTAGCCCTATCGAGCGCCTTACTCCAGTGATCTTGCTTCTAAAGTCGGTGTCGTTCGATTATCTTTCGACTCCGGGTCGGCAACCTTGTTGCTAACGCTTTACGGAACGATTAACCCGCCGGTCTTACGACGATAGATAGCGATCTTTCGGCCGAGGGACTTGGCACAGTAACCGATTGGCTCTACTATGCTGTGCATGGAGTTCCCGAAGCTCGAGTCCAGTGTTCAGGAGCAGGAAAGGAAGGGCGGCCAGACCACTCGCGCCCGAATCCGGCTCGTCCTGCTGGACGATCACCTGCTGTTTCGCGAGAGTCTGGCGCGCCTGCTGGCCGCAGAACACGATTTTGAGCTCATCGCGGAATGCGCCACGCCCATTGAGGCCTTGAAAAGTCTAAAACAATCCGAGGTGGATGTGATTTTGGTAGATCTCGGCATCGCTAAGGACTTCATTCCGTGGGCGAAGAAGGTGCGCTATCCCGGAAATTGCCTGGTCATTGCCCGACAGCTGGATGCCACCGGTTCCGCCCTGGTCCTGAAATACGGCGCCTCCGGCATTTTCCTGGCGTCGGATTCCTCCAGCCGCCTGATGCAAGCCATTCGGCTGGTGGCAAGCGGAGAAGCTTGGGTGGAACAGAAGGTGGTCCAACTGCTGGCGCAACGCTACCCGCACTTTGAGACCAGGTGGCAAGGCAATCTCACCGAAAGAGAACAGACCGTTCTGCATGGTGTGGTGGAGGGCCTGTCCAACAGAAAGATCGGCAACCAGATTGGCGTGTCCGAATCCACTATCAAAGCGACCTTGCAGCACTTGTTTAAGAAGACGGGTGTCAGGACCAGAAGTCAACTGGTTAGAATTGCGCTGGAAGGCGCGCCGGTGGCGAGCTTGCCTCGGTACGACGGCGAAACGGTGTAATTGCCGCTAATAAACACACTAATCTTGTCATAACGCCAATAATCTTTTGATTGTTTCAGCTAGCCAATTAAATATATTTTGGCGATCTATAAAACATCTCGATATTGTTCCAGAGCCACTCGCACCAGTTGCGCGCGCGTGCGCACGTTGGTCTTGGCAAAAAGTTGCTGCAGCGTGTTCTTGATGGTGCTCTCGGATACTTCCAAGCGGCTCGCGATTTCTTTGTTCGCCAGACCCTGCACCAAAGAGCGCAGCACATCCATTTCACGATCCGTCAATGTTACTCGTTCCTGGTGCTCGGAAGGCGATAGGTTGGGGCTGGCAGCGTCCGTCTCTTCGGACACGTCGGCGATGATGGCGGCGAGCTTGGGCGTGGCTCCTTCTTTATAGGTTGAGAACCAAACATCCGCCGTGAACGATTCGCCATTCCCGCGATGGCCCCGGCATTGCATGGATGCCCGGAACTGGGGCGCTTCTTCCCAGCGCAGGGCGTGGTGCAGTTCCGGCAGGAAGGCCGACACGGGATTGCCGATTAGTTTGCCGTCGCGGGGCGCCATGAGTTCCACCGCCGCCTGGTTGGCGAGTTCGATGAAGCCGCGCTCATCCACCGTGACGATCGCCGCCGGGCTGGTCTCCACCAGCGCCTTCAATCTTTCCCGGCCTTCAAACGTCAGCCGGCGATTGCGCACCAGTTCGGCGACAAACAATCCGCAGCCCACCAGCGCCAGCGTCTCAAAACTCAATCGAACGGCTGAGCGGTTGAGCGAGCTGAAAATCTCACTGAGCACCGCGCAGCCAGCGCCGAGAAACACGATGACCCATCGGGGAATGAAGCCCGCCGCCAGCATGATGGGGAACAGATAGAGAAACCCAAACGCGACAAACGGTTTTGTCCACCAGTCCGCAACCGCGATGAGCAAAACGATGGCGGCGCTCGCCAGCAGCACCGGAGTTCTGTTTCGTTCCTCCCACACTCGTTCCAGGCGCCACATGGGTTTTGGATTTGGAGTGCTTATTATCTCACCGCTGTTGGCTTCTGGCTTTATAATCAAACGATTAGCCAGCGAAGAGGGTGCTGGCATCCTGACGATCCGCCGGCTCCGCTCTTTATAAGCCCGCAGATCCAGGGTGCGGCGGGGAGCCTGAATCAAACGATTATCCTCAGGACAATCGAAGCCAGAAGACGCAGGCACCGAGAAAGAGCCCGTAGGATAGACATCGTTCGCTCGTGCGTCAGATGGTTTCACGGATTCCTCTTAATGTCTCAACAACAATCTATGCGAACCCTCTTAAGGAAGGCATAAAAGCCTCGATAGCTTTCTTGAATCGGCTCGATAACGAGAACCCTCCCGATATTCGGACATTGTGCCTGGTCAACACCTTACGATTGGGCGTCGCCAGGGAAAGCGAGGTAACCTATCCAAAGATAATCGTTTTCATCGAACGATTGTAACGGGCAGTACAAGGCTCCCACTGCGAACACAGAGTTTTTGAAAGTACGATAAAGTATCCAGGAGTGATTACCCGGCTGGTAGCCATCGTGATTGTTCCCGCTGCGCTGTTCGGGCAATGGCCTGTCTTTAAAAATCCATCCGCGCCCCGCTTGCCGAATGGAAAAGTGAACATGGAGGCGCCCGCCCCCCGCACCGCCGACGGCCATCCCGACCTTTCCGGAATCTGGGACCGCGGCCTGGTTCCCGGTGCGCCTGTGCCCGCTCCAGCAAATACTCTGGGCGCCACGAAGCCGAAAGGACCTCTTCCGTTCCAAGACCTGCCGTCACTTTTTCCCGATGGCTTGCCGCTTCAGCCGTGGGCCGCCGAGCGCCTGGCCGAGCACAGCAAAGACCATCCCGACGCGCGCTGTTTGCCGATTAATCCCATACAGCTTCACAGCCATCCGCAACCGCGCAAAATCATCCAGAAACCCGGGCTGATTGTGATGCTCTACGAAGCGAACGACGGCATCCGGCAAATTTTCATGGACGGCCGGCCGCTGCCCGGCGACGACCCCGATCCGTGGTGGTACGGCTATTCGATTGGCCACTGGGAAGGCGATACACTGGTGGTCCAAACTACTGGTTTCCGGGACCAGGGTTGGATCGACGAGGAGGGTACGCCCATCACCAGCGCCGCGCGACTCACCGAACGATTCCGGCGCTTGAATTACGGAACGCTCGAAATCCGAATCACCGTGGACGATCCGAAAACTTTTACCAGGCCGTGGAGCTTCACGCTCGACCAGCGCTTGATGCCGGATACGGAACTGATCGAGTTCGTCTGTTTAGAAAACAACACCGGCCTGAACCACCTGGTCGGCAAATAACATCCCGAGTTCTTTCAAGGAGGCCTTTATGCAACGCATCGTCGCTAGTCTCGCGTTCTTTGCTGTCGGCGTCGGAGTTGGAGCTTTTCTGATGCAGCCTTCGAGCGCCCAATCCAATTCGGTTCCAGGCTTGCGCCTGAATCACGTCGGAATTTATGTGAAGGATTTCGACCAGTCCATGAAGTTCTACACCCAGACCATGGGCTTTCGCGAAGCTTTCACTATTAAGGATCCCAACGGCAAGCCTGTTCTCGCCTACCTGCAGATCACGCGCGATACCTTCCTGGAACTTGCGCCCGCCACCGCCGAGCGACCGGTGGGCTTGAGCCACATCGGCATCTGGCCACAGGATCTGGGCGCAACCATCGCGGCGCTGCGTGAGCGCGGCGTCACCGTCGCCGACCCTCGAACCGGCTCGACCAAAACCAGCATCACCAATGTGATGGATCCCAACGGCGTCCGCCTGGAGCTGGTCGATTTTCTCCCCGGCTCGCTCCCCAGGCAAGCCATGGACGCCTGGAAACAGTAGTCGCGCGCGACCCTCCTGTTGACAGTTTCCATATTTCTGCTATTGTCGAAGTATGGCCGCAGCCAAATCGAAGAAGAGCGCGGAGCAAGTGGCGAAGTATGCCGACATGTTTACCGCCATGGGAACGGAGCCGCGCCTGCGGATTATGCAGCTTTTGCTGTCCGCTCATCCGGAAGGTCTGGTGGTCGGTGAAATCCAAAGCGAGTTGGGCATTCCAAATTCAACACTCTCGCACCATTTGGAAAAGCTGAAGAACGAGCAGCTGGTCAAAGTCCGCCGCGAGAGCACGTTTCTTTGGTATACCGCGAACACTGAGGCGCTGCGGGAACTTCTCGGCTTTCTCTATGCCGAGTGCTGCACTCGCAACAACGCCGTCCAACCAGAAGCCATCATCACTCTTTGTAAATAAGGGAGAAGCGTGGAAATCAAAGACGTCGTAAAAGAAAAATACGGCCAGGCTGCCTTGCGCGTGACTACCGGCGGCAGTTCGTGTTGTGGAGCTGCGCCGGCATTCGGTGCCTGCGACCCGATCACTTCGAATCTCTATAATCTCGCCCAAACATCCGAGTTGCCCGAAGCAGCTGTCAAAGCCTCGCTGGGCTGTGGCAATCCCACCGCGCTGGCTCAACTCAACGCCGGCGAAACGGTGCTCGACCTCGGTTCGGGCGGCGGCATCGACGTGCTGCTCTCCGCGCGCCGTGTCGGTCCCGGCGGCAAAGCTTACGGTCTCGATATGACGGATGAAATGCTGGCTCTCGCTCGAGAGAACCAGCGCCAGGCCGGCGTCGAGAACGTCGAGTTTCTGAAGGGCGAGATCGAAAATATTCCGCTCCCCGACAATTCGGTCGACGTCGTCATTTCCAATTGCGTGATTAATCTCTCCGCCGACAAAGACCGCGTGCTGCGCGAAACTTTCCGCGTACTGAAGCCCGGCGGCCGTTTTGCCGTCTCGGACGTGGTAGTGCGGGGCGATGTGCCGGACGAGGTGCGACGCAGCATGGAGATGTGGGTCGGTTGTATCGCCGGTGCGATCGCCGATCACGAATATATCGGCAAGCTTGCCAAGGCCGGATTTGAGACCATCGACATCGAGCCCACCCGCGTTTACAGCATTGAGGACGCCCGCCAATTCCTGACCGGGGCAGGCATCGACGTAGACGCCATCGCGCCGCAAGTGGAAAACAAGTTCCTGAGCGCCTTCATTCGTGCGATGAAACCAGGCGCGAAGCCGTCACCCAAGGAATGCTGTGGCCCGGCGTGCTGTAGCTGAGGCGGTTGGAACGGCTTTCCTTTTGGCCGCGGTGGTGGGCTCCGGAATCATGGGCGAACGGCTGGCTGGTGGAAACATCGCGATTGCGCTGCTCGCCAACACCATCGCTACGGGCGCGGCCCTGGTCGCGCTGATTCTCACCTTCGGGCCTATTTCCGGAGCGCATTTCAACCCCGCCGTCACCCTGGCCGACGCGTCGCAGGGCGGTATAGCGTGGCGCGATGTGCCGGTTTACATCGCCGCTCAAATCGGCGGCGCATTCTCTGGTGTGGCGGCAGCTCATCTGATGTTCGGCGAGCCGCTGTTTTTTGCCTCGCGTCATGCCAGAGCCGGAGGCGCGCAGATCCTCGGCGAATTTATCGCCACCTTCGGACTTCTCTCCGTGATCTGGGGCTGCGTCCGGGCGCGACCGTCCGCAGTACCGTTCGCGGTTGGCGCTTACATCACCGCGGGTTACTGGTTCACGTCATCCACTTCCTTCGCGAACCCTGCCGTCACCCTGGCCCGAGCCGCATCCGACACATTCGCGGGCATTCGTCCGGCAGACACTCCCGGCTTCATCGTGGCGCAGTTCGCCGGAGCCATGGCCGCCACGCTGCTTTTCCGCTGGCTGGCGCCATCCCTTCCCCAGGACGCACCCGACGTGCTCCTTGCACATACTCCAAGCGGGAGCACTCGTGCCCGTTAGGAAGCGCGTCCTTGTCCTGTGCATGGGAAATTCCGCCAGGAGCCAGATGGCCGAAGGTCTCTTGCGGCACGACGCGGGCGATCGTTTCGAGGTCTTCAGCGCCGGAACCAAGCCCAGCCCCATCCGTCCGGAGGCGATCCAGGTGATGCGGGAGTTGGGTATCGATATTTCCGGCCAGCGCTCCAAAAGCGTCGACGAATTCGCCGGCCAATCGTTCGACTACGTGCTGACTGTCTGCGATAACGCCAAGGAAACCTGCCCGATTTTTCCAGGCAAAACAGTTGCGATCCATCACAATTTTCAGGATCCGGCGGCGCTTCAGGGCTCCGACGACGCGAAGATCGCGCTGTTCCGCCGCGTGCGCGATGAGATCAGAGAATATCTCCACGGTTTCTCCGCTCTCCACCCGCCGAATTCGAAGCGTTAAGCTAAGAAGGTCATCGCATGGAAGACTTTATTCGAGACCTCAAGCAGTCTCTTCGGGCGCTCCTCGGCAACCCTGCGTTCACCTTTGCCGCCGTGGCCGCCTTGGCGCTTGGAATAGGTGCGAACACCGCGGTCTTTTCGATAGTCAATACCGTTTTGCTGAAGCCGCTGAACGCGCCTCACCCGGATCGCATTGTCCAATTCGCCCTGAGTGAAGGCGGCGACGCGGGCGGATCGGCGCGAGAGTTCTACTTCCGCCGCCAGCAAACCAGCATCGTTCAGGATGTTTCAGCTCTCAGGCTTGAGCTGTTAAATCTGACCGGAAGCGCCGAGCCGCGGGAGCTGGCCGTTGGCCGCGTAAGTGCGGAGTTCTTTCACCTGTTTGGCGCGCCGTTGGCTCAAGGCCGCGGTTTCAATTACGACGAAGACCGGCCGGGCGGCCCGCACGTAGCCATTTTGAGCGACGCTTTGTGGGCCGGCACGTTCGGCAGAGATCCAGGCATCATTGGCCGAACATTATCCCTGAGCGGCGATCCCTACGTTGTGATCGGTGTCGTTGAACGAGGTTTTAACTCGCAACAATTCGATCAGCGGCCTGACATATGGATTCCATATCAAATGGACCCGAATAGCACGGATGGCGCTTGCTATTGCCGCGTCGTTGGTCGTCTGAAGCCTGGAATCACGTTCGATATGGCGAACGCGAAACTCAAGGTGGCCACGGAGAATTTTCGCCGCGCGTATCCCAGGCCCGGAGATCGCCGCAGGACATTCATAGTCGAGCCCTTGAGGTATTCGATGGTCGGCAATGTCCGCCCGCTGCTCATGATTCTCGGGGGCGCCGTGATCTGCGTGCTCCTCATCGCGTGCACCAACGTGGCTAGTCTTCTACTTGTTCGCGCTACCGGCAGGCAGCGCGAGATCGCCGTGCGTGCGGCTTTGGGCGCCAGCCGGGGCCGCCTGATCCGTCAGCTTTTGACCGAGAGCGCGCTCCTGTCTCTATTGGGAGGTGCGGTCGGCCTGTTCATTGGCGTCGCGGGTATTCGGGCCATTCTTAGAGCCTACCCGAGCAATCCCCTGCATTCGCCTTTGAATATGGTCACTGTTGCGCGAAGCGGCGAAAGCGCGTCTGGTATTACGCTGGATTGGCGAGTCCTTGCATTCACATTTCTAATTTCCCTGGTCACCGGTGTTCTATTCGGATTGATCCCCGCGCTCCGGTGTTCCCGCGCCGATCTTGGCACCACCCTTAAAGAAAGCTCCGGGCGCGCCGGAACGGGCCTTCGCCAAAACAAAACCCGCTCGCTGCTAGTAATCGGCGAAATCGCTCTCGCTTTGATCCTGCTCATCGGCGCCGCTCTGCTTATTCGCTCGTCCATTGAGTTGCAAGCCGTCAATCCTGGATTCGACTCTCACAATGTACTCGTGATGCAAATGTCGCTGGCTGGCGCTCATTTCGAAAAGACTTCCCAAATAAACCGGCTGGTTCGAGACGGAATCCAGAACATCCGCGCCCTGCCTGGAGTAACGGCTGCCGCCACCTCATGTTGCGTGTCGCTCGAAACTGTTTGGCAGAATTTCTTCATCGTCTCCGGCCGGCCGCTCGAAGGGCGCTTTCATGGTGTCACGGGCTGGACGTTTATCTCGCCCCAGTATTTCGCCGCGCTTGGTATCCCCGTTTTACGCGGCCGTACCTTTACCGAGCGCGACGACGCCTCCGCGCCCGGTGTCGTTATCATCAATGAAACCATGGCTCGGACGTTCTGGCCAAACGGCGATCCGCTCAAGGATCGTCTGTTGGTTGGCCGAGGAATGCGCCCGGAGTACGACAACGACCCCGTTCGCCAAATCATCGGCGTCGTCGGCGATATCCGAGCCATCGGCCTGGATCGCAAGCCGCGTCCCGAGATGTATGTTCCCATTGCGCAATTGCCGGACGCCATCAACGCGCTCAATCTCCGGCTCCTCCCCGTGGCATGGATTGTTCGCACCGCCGTCGAGCCGCATTCGCTCAGCGCGTCCATCCAGGAGCAGTTGCGTAGGGGCACTGGACAGCCCGTCGCCGAGTCCGATCCATGGACGAAGTGGCCTCGCAGTCCACCGCTCGCGCACAGTTGAACACCCTGCTTATGACCATCTTCGGATGTTCCGCGCTCCTGCTTGCGGCCATCGGCATCTACGGACTGATCGCTTATTCAGTCCAGCAGCGCACACAGGAAATAGGGATTCGGCTCGCCTTAGGAGCCGAAGCGAACAACGTGCGCAATATGGTGGTGCTCCAAGGCATGCGGCTCGCGTTCATCGGCGTCGTGATCGGCGTCGCCGCGTCCTTTGGCCTTACGCGCCTCCTCGCGAGTTTTCTCTACGGCGTCAAACCGTGGGACCCAGCGGTTTTCGCGTCCGTGCCCATCCTGCTCACCGCCATCGCGTTGGTTGCCGTCTGGCTGCCCGCCCGCCGCGGCACGCGCATCGATCCAACCATTGCGCTGCGATATGAATAATCGGTCCCCGGGCCGCGTCAGCGCCTTGCTCATTGCCGCTGTGGCGATCCTCGCGACTTCCGGTTTCGCGGAACTCAACGATAGAATCTCCCCCGAACTCGATCACCCCGCCATCCAATACTTCAACTACTTAAAGCATTCGCCGAACGACGTTGTCGCGAAGCTCAAGCGCGGCGTTGAAGAAGGCAAAATCCAACTCAAATTCGACCCCGATAAAGGATACCTCCCGGCTGTTCTCGAAGCCCTGAACGTTCCCATCGAGTCGCAAATGGCCGTCTTTTCGAAAACCAGCTTTCAAGCGGCGCGTATCGAGCCGGGCAACCCGCGCACCATTTTCTTTAACGACTCGGTGTCTGTCGCTTGGGTTCACGGCGGGTTCATCGAACTGGCCGCTCAGGATCCCGAGGAGGGCGTGATTTTCTATACGCTCGAGCAGCAATTCACGGCGCAACCCAATTTCGTCCGCCGTGACAACTGTTTGAGCTGCCATCGGTCCGACGTCAGTCTCGGCATTCCCGGCATGATCCTGCGCAGCTTCTACACCCTGCCAGACGGCAATGCCAAGCTGATTCTCGGCGGATTTACCACCGACCATCGCAGCCCTTTCGAAGAACGCTGGGGCGGCTGGTATGTTACCGGCGCCATGGAGCACGGCCGGCACATGGGTAACGCCCTGCTCACCGATCCGGACCATCCCGAAGCCATGATTACAGGTCAGACCCTGCACGTGGCGTCGCTTGAAACCAAGTTCGACACCAACAACTATCTCTCCGCGCATAGCGACATTGTTGCGCTATTGGTTTTCGATCATCAGATGGACATGACCAACCTGATCACGCGCATGGGATGGGAGGTCCGCTGTGCCCTCTACGATAAAGCGCCGGCCAGCGCGCTCGCCGAACTGCTGCGTGAATCGGCCAAGGAACTTGTGGACTACCTGCTCTTCATCGATGAAGCGCCGTTGCCCGGTCCCGTCCGCGGCACCTCCGGTTTCGCCGAAAAGTTTGCCGCTGAGGGGCCGTTCGACAGCCGCGGCCGATCCTTGCGCCAACTCGACCTACGAACGCGCCTGCTACGCTACCCCTGCAGCTACATGATCTACACCCAGGCGTTCGACAGCATGCCCGAGCAAGCGAGAAACGCCGTATATCAGCGGATGTGGCAAGTTTTGTCTGGGGCAGAGAAGGGAAGCCGCTATGCCCGCCTTTCCCTTGCCGACCGCCAGGCGATCGTCGCAATCCTGCGCGAAACCAAGCCGCATTTGCCAAGCTATTTCCAGCCGGCTCATCCTCGATGATTTCCGCGCGTCTCCCGGTGCTGCCAGTCAGAACCTCCACCCACGGCCGCCGCCGCTTCCTTCCTGGTCCCGTTCAATTTCGACTCGTTCGGCTCGCATTCGGCCACCAGGTTGGCAATCAGATCCATCAGTTCCTCGACAGCTCCTTCGCCAAACAGCCGGGCGGGCCGAACGCCTTTGCGTAGCGTGGACAGCTCGGAGTAGATTTCGCCCAGTATTTTCAGCAGGTCGGCCCGGAATTGAGATAGTCTTAATTCTTCTTGTTGCGTCATGGCGCCCGCCGCGAGCTAAACCCGCTGCGTTTCCTGAGTTGCGCCACACCCGCGCGAAGCCTTGATTCAGTTCGGCTCTGGCCTGCTACGCACGATCGGCGCCGGCTCAAATTTCATTTCAACAATCATACTCCCAAATCAAAACAATTGTGATGGCAATTTCGCGTGGCACCCGGCACTGCTACAACGGTAAGTATGGTCTCACTCTCTGGCTCCCACCTCACTTTCGACGAGTTTCAGCGCGTTTCCCAGGCCGGCGAACCGGTCCAGATCGCTCCCGCCGCACTCCCCGGGATGCTCCGCTCGCGCGCGGTGGTGGAAAAACTGGCATCGGGCGACGATCCGGTTTACGCCGTCGACACCGGCGTCGGATTGCTGGCCGACGTTCGCGTCCCGCCCGAAGAACTGGAGCAGCTACAGCGCAACGTGGTCCGCTCGCACGCCTGTGGAGTAGGCGCACCGCTGGCTCGCGAGGAAGTCCGCGGCATGATGCTCATCCGCGCCAATGTGCTGGCCAAAGGGCTATCCGGAATCCGGCCCATTGTTGCGGAACGCTTGTGCGATTTGCTCAATCGCGGGGTTACGCCTGTGGTCCCCTCGCAAGGCAGCGTGGGAGCCAGTGGCGATCTCGCGCCGCTCGCCCACATCGCGCTGGTGCTGATCGGGGAAGGCGAAGCGGAATTTGAGGGTGTGCTTTGGCCGGGCGCGGAAGCCCTACGACGCGCCAATATTGAACCCATCGTGCTGGCGTCGAAGGAAGGCATCTCGCTCGTCAATGGCACCCAGGCCATGCTCTCGGTGGGCGGCCTCGAACTTCTCGAAGCCGAAGCGCTCGCCGAATCGGCCGACCTGATCTGCGCCATGACCATCGATGGTTTGCGCGGCACCCCGCGCGCTTTCGATCCGCGCATCCACGAAGCCCGCCCGTTCCCCGGCCAGCTCCAAAGCGCCGCAAATCTCACGCGCTATCTGGAAGGCAGCGAGATCCGCCAGTCGCACATCACTTGCCGCCGCGTACAAGATGCTTACTCGCTGCGCTGTGCGCCTCAGGTCCACGGAGCCGTTCGCGACGCCCTCGCCACCGCCCGCCGTGCTTTCGAAATCGAGCTGAATTCGGTCACCGACAATCCGCTCGTCATCGGTGACGAGATTTTCTCCGGCGGCAACTTCCATGGCGAGCCGCTGGCTCTCCAGTTGGACGCCATGGCCGTCGCTCTCACCGTGCTCTCGGGCATCTCCGAGCGCCGCATCGACCGGCTGGTGAATCCCTCGCTCAATGAGGAGCTGCCACCGTTTCTCGCCAATCATGCCGGCCTGGAATCTGGCTTCATGATGGTGCAAGTCACCGCCGCCGCGCTAGTGGCCGAAAACCGGGTGCTCGCTTATCCCGCGTCCACGGGATCCATCACCACCAGCGGCAATAAGGAGGACTTCGTCAGCATGGGTATGACTTCGGCCATGAAGCTGAAGCAAGTGGTTCGCAACACCCGCCACGTTCTGGCCATCGAGCTTTTAGCGGCCACGCGCGCACTGGATTGCCTGCGTCCTCTGGCATCCAGTCCGGTGATCGAACAAACGCGGGCGGCGCTCGCGTCCATCAGCGCTCCCTGGACGGCCGACCGGCCGCTCAGCGCCGACATCGAAAACACCAGTGCCTGGATCGGCTCCGGCGCGTTCACCGGCCTTGCTGAACCGCGACCGTGAGGGAGCGTCTTCTTTTAATCGCTAATAAACACATTAAAGCTGGTCACCGTCCGGTACCCCATCGCTTCATATAAAGACAATCCGGAGGAGGTAGCTTGCAGAACGGTCCGCGATACGCCGCGGGTTTGTTGGGCCTGCTGGATCACCTGGCGCATGATGGCTTCGGCGAACCCCAGCCGGCGGTGCTGCGGCAGCGTGGCCACCGAATATAATCCGATGACATCGCCTGTGATCACGGCGGCCGTGGTGGTTACGGCCCGGCCATTTGAGTACCCGACGTAGCCTTGAAACGTTCCCTTCCACGCTCGCTCGGCGCCGTACACCGACACGCTCACCGAATGGGGAATCTCAAACGCGGTGGACATCACTTCGGCGAAGGCGGCGCGCGTGGATTCATCGGCTACCGGCAGCACGCGGAGCTCGGGAAGACTTCGCGTGGCCGGCGCCAGGTGCTCGGCGTACATTCCCGGCGCTTCCGTCAGATGGCGAAGCCCATGACGCTTGAAGACGCGCCCGGCTTCCCGGCGCAACGGCTGGTTCAAAAAGTCGGCGCAGACCCAATAGGTCCAGCGCAGGCTGCGGGCGCCGAACTGCTCGGCCGAAACATCGATCAAACGGCTCAACTCGTGAGCGTCTCCCTCAATCGGCTGGGCCTGCAGAGCCGCGTTGAATGCCGCATAGTTCAACCCGCAAAAGATCAGCGACACACCGGGCAAATCTCGAATCTCGGCGTCGGCGCGGGCCTGCCCGAAGAATCGCAGTGCTTCCAACAGGTTTTCGGCTACCGCGCGCACTTCATTTTCGGGCACTTGGCGATTAGAGCAGACCTGGAAGCCTGTCGTCAATCGCGCTGCGCATTGTTCAGCTCGGCGGCGTCACAATCTCAACGCAGTGGCGGAAAAATGACACCATCCTACAAGAGCGTCCTAGTTTGTTTTCAGGGTTTTTTCGAAGTTACCCAGGTTTCTCACCCTTGGCCCCTCGATTGCTTACTTAGCAAACGGTACCGGATGTCAACGGTCCACAGGGAGCCCTCTTTCAAATGCTGACGGCACTGATCTTCGGCACGGACCGCGAAACCACCGCGCAACTCCAGCAACTGTGCTCGCTGACGCAAGATGTCTGCGTCTTTCGGACCCTGGAGCGTTATCCCCAGGCCCACGAAAGCATGCGATTGCTGAATTCCTTCACGCCCCAACTGGTGTTTCTGGGCGCCGACGATGAAGCGGCCGCGCATGCCGTGGAAAATGACATCCGCAGCATTCATCCTTCGACCGCCATTCTGGGAGTATCGGCCCGCTGCAAACGCCCCGACATCTTTGAAACCAGTTTCGGCGGTTTTGCGATATGTCCCATGCCCTGCTCACCCGACGAATTTCGTGCGGCCATCTTTCAGGCGCTCGAATCCGGCAGCGGCAAGAATAACGCTCAGGTATTCGCGTTCCAGCCCGCGAAAGCCGGCAGCGGAGCCACCACCACGGCTCTGTTTGTAGCGCATATCCTGGCCACGATCGCCGAGAAGCGGGTCCTGATGCTGGAATGCGACTTGCACGCCGGGCCCATTTCCGTGCTGCTCAACCTTCGGCCCACTTATTCGATCATGGACGCGCTCGAAGACTCGCACCGGTTAACCGATGAGACTTGGAACGAGATGGTCACGCACGCGGGCGGCATCGACGTACTCTCCTCCGTCAGCCGCCTGGGTGTGCGGCAGGTGTCGCCCTGGGGTTATCAGCGCCTGTTGTCCTTTGTCCGCAGCCGTTACGATTTTGTCATTGGCGATTTACCGGAGGTGGTCAACGATGCCACCGAAGTGATTGCGCGCGCCTCTCAGGCGATTTTCGTCGTCACCGCGCCATCGTCTCCCTCGCTGTACCTGGCTGCTCGTCGCCGCTACGACTTGGAAGCGCGTGGTGTCCCGGCCGTCAAAGTAAAGTACATCGTCAACCGCAAGGGCTCGGATCGTGCCATTCCGCGTGAGGCGGGTTGGGCCATCGACGCCGAGAAGATTGCAGCCATACCTATGGACCCCAGTTTGATCGATGCTTCCGAGTTTAGAGTAGATCTGGCCGATTCCGCCACCCTGGCCGAATGTACCAAGGTGGCCGAATTCTGCTGCGGCCGAACGTTGCTTCCGAAGCGTTCCGGCTTCCGCCGGTTCTGGCTCGAGAGTTGGTTGCGCGGCTCCTCGCGCTCTGCCGAACTCTACTCGACGGCTGCGCGCTAGTATTTCAGTTTCGAAGGTGAAGTCCTATGAACGTCAATCCCCTCAGTTATTTCTTGCCCGCCAATAGCACAGCGAACACCGCCAGTTCAGCTTCCTCTGTCCAGCAGCAAGCTGATGTGCTCGGTTCCTCCGCCGATCAGTTTCTGAATCAACTGCAACAGGTGCAAAGCCCGCAGCAGTACCAGGCGATGATTTCGCAGATGAGCGGTCAGCCACTCCTCAGCGACACTACCGCTGCTACTTCTACTGGACTATCCGCGCAGCAACCGCCACAAAGCGGGTTATCCGCCCACCACTGTCAGGGCGGGGGGAAGCAGGGTTCGAGCTCAACCCAGTCAAACGCGGTGAACACAAATACGCAGAATCAAAATTTGCTCGCGAGTCTTTTCGGCTCGATTAACCCATCGCAGGCAGCTGTTTTATACCAGCCAGTAGTTTGATGACAGGGGGACGAACTCGATTTCCCGAACGCGTCCGGCCTCGCCCACCAGGGCAACTTTGAAGACGCCGCAAGGATCGGGCTTGGGTCCTCGCCAGTAGGGGTCGGCGAAGAACCGCATCGCGTGTAGGACAGCTTCAAACATTGTCCGGCACTCGGTTGCGGCCTCTCGCTAGAAGATGAATTTCCCGCTCACTTGGCCGATGCGCCCAGGCATTGTACCTGTTGCCGTGCCAAACTCGCTGCTGGCAATGTTACCGACAACCCCAGTGAAATTGGCGTGGTTAAAAATGTTGAAGAACTCCCCTCGGAGCATGATGGACATTCTTTCGTTGATGGCGATGCTCTTCGATGCTCCGAAATCGGTATTGATGATGCCCGGTCCGTGGAAGAAGCGGACCGCGGCATTGCCCAGCTGCCCTACCTGCTCGGCGGCAAAAGAAGTCGGTAGGAAGTAGGTGTTCGGTCCGTTCGGGCCAGCGTTGCGCGGATTTTGCGTCACCACCGGGCCGGTTACAAATGGAACATCCAGTCCGATAGCCGTCAACGCGTTATCGTTACTCTGGCTGAGGGTAATGGGAAAACCGGTCGAGAACCGGCTGATTCCGCTGATGGCCCAACCCTGTGCCAGGCGCTTAGGCAAGGCGCCGAACGCGCGGTCGAACGGAAGGTTCCATGTGTAGCTTCCAACGAAATTGTGCGTAAGGTCGAATGGCGAAAGAACGCGACTGAGGGCAAAGTTGGTCGGATTCAGGGGCCCGTTGTAATCGTCGATGGATTTCGAATAGGTGTACGCGATCAGGAATGTTACGTCTCGCGCCCTTCTTTGTGCAGTGATCTGCAACGCATTGTAATTGGAATTTCCGATGTTGGCCAGCCATGCGGATGGCCCATAAACGACGGTGTGATAGGTCTGCCCCAGTGCCTGATTGTTCAAGGGGCCAAGGCCGAGAGCCGAGTTTCCTACGGGCAAAAGGGTGCCGTATACCTGGCTGCCATTGGGAAGTGTGAAGGTTGAAGTTTCACTTCCAGGGCCGCAAGCGGGCGTTGCTCCCTCAGCATTCAGTTGCTGGCAAAGCGATGCACTCCCCTCACCCGGGTAGAGAGTGGCCTGGACGTGATGGCTTTGAGTGCCGACGTACGCGATCGTGAGTACCGTGGAAGCGGAAAGCTGGCGCTGAATCGAGAAATTGTAATGCTCGGCATAGGTGAGCTTGTTACGGTCGAAGTAGGTGAATTCGTACATCGGGTAGTATTGGGCAAAATTCAGGTTGGCGTTGGCTGCGCTGCCGATTATCGGGAAGGTGTACGGGAAGCGCTCACCCTGGGACTGGCCCGTCGATCGAGTGACAAACGGTGTGTCGAGCTCCGGCGGAGCGGTGCTGGCCCAGTAAAGTCCGAAAGGGGCATCGCCAATCAGCGTGAAATTGCCGAGATCCGCCGGGCCGAGATAGTAAATTCCGTAGGCGGCTCGGATGCTGGTTTTGTTTGGTCCGCCGAGAATCTTCCCCCAAAAGCCATCGGAAACGCTGGGCGACCAGGCCAAGCCAACGCGGGGAGCGAAAGTGTGCCATTGAGTGGGTGAAACTGTGCTCGGAACGCCTGGATCGCCAGGCACCAGCAGCCCTGGCGGAGCGGTCGGAAATAGTTTGGACTGCGCACCGGGAACCACGGTTTCGACTTCGCCCTCGGTGTCGGACCATGGCTGGTCAACCTCCCAGCGCAGACCGAGATTCACAGTCAGATTCGGCCGTGCCTGCCAGGAATCCTGGATGAAAAGTCCTCCGTATTTCGCACGATTGTTCAGAAATTGCTCGCTGCATTGTACGTAGCCCGCCGGAGCACCCAGTAGAAAGTCTGCGAAATCGCTCCCGGTTTCCTGGCCGGTGAACGAAAAGTACCCGTTCGGTCCGCAGATGTTGCGGACGTTGAGGTAATAGTATCGAAATTCTCCACCGAATTTCAGTTGGTGGGAGCCGACCACCTTCGACAGTGCGTCGAAAGCCTGATAAGTAGTGTTGGCCTGGTACAAATTCAACCAGTTATTACCAATAGTGTAATTGTTGAACTGCAACGGCGGGAGGGACTGCGGATAGCCCGCCGGCCCCGAAGGATTGATGCCCAGTGTTCCCGCGCCGGTGGTGAACCCGAGAGAGGACAGGCTGACTGTGGTGCTGGAGCTAGGCTCCGCGGTTTGAATCCTAGTCCGGAAAAAACTCAACCTGGCTTCATTCACCAAGGTGGGCCCGAAAGTCTTGGTATTGCTCATGGTGAACATCTGCGCCCGTTGCGGCGCCGAATCAGGAAAGCCCGGCAGGGCCGGCTGGGGCATGTACGCTTGTCCGGACAGCGGATTGACTGCCGAAGTATTGTCGAGGTGGTAATAGAACGACCACGTACCCGTCTTCTCATTGACAAAATCGACGCGCTCCCCGATCTTGTCGTCCGACACGGTGGCCTTCGCACTATTGTTTTCGTACAGGCCGGTAGCCGGGTCGATATTGGCTACCGGAAAGTATTTCAGCTCGTTGACTGCAACCGGATCAAAAGCCTGGGTTGGGATCACGCCGCCTGGGAAGACGGAGGTGTACGGTTCCCCATTGGTTACCGTGTAGCCCAGGCGTTGGGAAAGCACCTGGGCCCAGTAGCTGCCCTGCACCACGCCCGTAAGCAGCGACGGGTTGAAGATCCCCTGTTTTTCGGCCTGCGTCGGGACCTGGAGCAGGCCTGTATCGGCCCCTTGCACTTGCCGGGTTCCCTGATAGTCGCTGAACCAGAAAAGCCGATTCTTCCAGAACGGGCCGCCAACCGCATAGCCGAACTGATTGCGCCGCAATTCACCGACGGAAGGCTCGAAGAAACTGCGGGCATCCATCTCGCTGTTGCGAAGAAAGTCGAAGGCGTCGCCGTGGATGCTGTTGGTCCCGGATTTGGTAATCGCGTTCACGATGGCGCCGCTGAACTTGCCGTATTCGGCGTCATAGCTGTTGGTGATGAGCCGGAACTCCTGGATCGAATCCAGATTGGGGATCAGCCCGGCGCCCATGTCCTTACCTTCGTTCACGTCCCCTCCGTTGACAAGGAACTGGTTGGCGCTTTCGGGCTGACCATTCACGGACACGTTGCCGGGGTTAGAAATCATGCCGGAGACCGGCCGGTCATTAGGAATCGTGCCGGAGGTCACGGGCGCAACACCGGCCTGAAGCGGCAGCAGATCCAGGAAGCTCCTGCCGTTCAATGGCATAGCTAAAATCTGCGCCGATTCCAGGGTGCCGCCGAGCTGTGTACTCTCGGTTTCCACCTGCACCGCATTCGCTTCCACCGTGACACGCTGCTCGACCGCGCCCGGGGACAGTGTCGCGTCGATCCGCAACTGGTCGTTCACTTTCAGATCGACGTCGTTGGTGACGAACTGCTGGAACCCAGGCGCCGACACTGTAATACGATACCTGCCGGCCGGCACCGCCAGAAAGTGATATTGTCCATCCGATTCAGACGATGTTGCCTTGCTGACGTTGGTATCCACCTCGGTGGCAACTACTTGTGCGCTGGGGATCACCCTGCCGGAACTGTCGCGAACAGCTCCGACCATGGAGCCTGTGACGTCGGCTGTGAGGCGAGTGGACCACACGACGGCAAGCAAACACACTGAAAAACCAGCGCTGCAACGCAAAAGGAGTTTCATGCAGACCTCGCAACCTGAGAATCTGTGCAACAATAACATTCCTTGACCTCGCTTGAAAACCCTTGACGGACCTATGTGACGGCGGTAAACGATCACGAGTTGCGGCGTGATTTAGCTGGACGAATCGCGGCTTGGATATACTGGCCAAATCGATGAAAGCGTCTTTTCTCATTGCCTTGGCCTTCGCTGTTGCTTGCCCGGGTTTCCCTCAGGATGGCGCGGCGCTGTATCAGGCGCGCTGCGCGAAGTGCCACGATTCTCCCACGGGTCGAACGCCCGCTGTCTCGGCTCTCGGCGCCATGAGTAGCGCCGCCATTCTAAGGGCGCTCGAATCAGGCACGATGCGAATCGAAGCGCAAGGCTTAAGCTCTCCGGAGCGCATCGCGCTCGCCATTTACCTTAGTGGCGGACCTATCAAAGGCGAGAGCGCTCTGCCTCAGTCCGCCTACTGCGTCGAAGCAGGAAAGCCCACGAGCGATACGCGGGGTCCCAGTTGGAACGGCTTCGGAGCCGGCCCGACGAATGCGCGCTTTCAATCGACGGAAGCCGCCGGCCTCAGCCTTGCCGATGTCGCTAAGCTCCGTCTGAAATGGGCCTTTAGTTTGGGCGATGTTACCCTCGCGCGCGGCCAGCCGGTGGTAGTGGGCAGCCGGTTGTTCGCCGGCAGCCAGGCGAACAAGCTCTACTCGCTGGACGCCAAAGCGGGCTGCGTTTACTGGGTTTTCGATACCGCTGCGCCAATCCGCGGCGGAGTCATCACGGGTCTGGTCGCGGGGCCGTCGGGTAACGCTTTCGCCGTGTTTTTCGGCGACGCTGCAGGGAATGCATACGCGGCCGACTTCGCCAATGGCAAGCTGCTTTGGAAGACCCGTGTCGACGATCACTACGCAACTATGATCACGGCCGCTCCCAATTTCTATCGGGGCGTGGTCTATTTTGGAGTTTCGTCCGCCGAGGAGGGCACCGGGGCGGCGATGCCTACCGCGGAGTGCTGCACGTTTCGCGGCAGTGTCGTAGCACTGGACGGCGCCACGGGCCAGCAGATCTGGAAAACCTACACTGTCGGCGAGGTTCCCAAGCCGACCACGAAAACCAAGAGTGGCATTCAGCGCTGGGGACCCTCGGGCGCCGGCGTATGGTCGACGCCAACCATCGATGAAAAGCGCGATGTAATCTACGTGGCCACGGGTGACAATTACTCCGATCCACCTACCGGAACCAGCGATGCCGTGCTGGCCCTGGACCGCGCTACGGGCAAGCTGCTCTGGTCCCGTCAACTGACGGCTGGCGACGCTTACACCGTGGATTGTGATCGAGCGGTGAAAACGAACTGCCCGGATTCGAACGGGCCGGACGCCGATTTCGGTCAGCCGCCCATTTTGGTATCGCTCCCGAACGGGAAACGGGCGTTAGTCATCGGCCAGAAATCCGCTGTGGCGCACGCCATAGATCCGGATCGGCAAGGCAAGGTGCTGTGGCAAAGGCGACTCGGGAAAGGCGGCCCGCTCGGCGGAAGTCAATGGGGCTCGGCCGCCGACTCGGATCGGATGTATGTCGCGCTTTCCGATGTCGTCTTCCATGTGGTGACGAATCCCAATGCTCTGGACGGGACTACGATGGAGCTCGATCCGGCCAAGGGCGGAGGCTTGTTCGCTCTACGATTGCAAACCGGCGAGCAGGTGTGGAACGCGGTTCCGCCCGGATGCGGTACGCGCACCAAATGTAGTCCGGCGCAATCGGGCGCCGTCACCGCGATTCCCGGTGTTGTGTTTTCGGGATCGGTAGACGCACACCTGCGCGCATATCGAAGCGACACGGGCGAAATCATTTGGGATTTCGACACAGCCCGCGAATACGACGCGGTGAACGGCGGAAAGGCGCGCGGCGGGTCGATGGACGGCGGCGGCCCGGCGGTCGTCGGCGGAATGGTTTACGTCAACTCCGGGTATGGGAACTTAGGAGGCATGCCGGGCAACGTCCTGCTGGCTTTTTCGGTGGACGGGAAGTAAGGTTTGTGGTCATTGTGACGATTCGAATTGGCCTCGCAACATTGATTGCGGCTACATCGCTTTGCGCGGCGGAATTTCCGTCGGCGAAAATCTCTAGCGGCGTTTTGCGGGTCCAGCTGTATCTTCCCGACGCCAGGACCGGATTCTATCGCGCCTCCCGCTTCGATTGGTCCGGAATGATCGTCAGCCTCATCTATCGCGGCCATGAATATTACGGTCCCTGGTTCCAGAGAGTCGATCCGAGCGTCCGCGACTTCACTTACGACGGCGCCGATATTGTCGCGAGCCCGTCGACCGCGGCCGTCGGTCCGGCCGAGGAATTTATCACCGCGGCGGATCAACCACTCGGATATAACGAGGCGAAAGCGGGCGGTATTTTTGTCAAAATCGGCGTTGGCGCTCTGCGCAAGCCAGCCGATTCCGAGTACGACCGGTTTCGTTTGTATGAACTCGTGGATGGCGGAACTTGGACGGTTCAAAAGACAGCCCAGTCCATCGAGTTCACACAAAGCCTCACTGATCCCCAATCCGGCTACGGCTATGTCTACCGCAAAACGGTCTCTGTTTCCAAAAACGAGATGACCATCAGGCACAGGCTCAGAAATACCGGATCGAAGCCGATCGATACCGACGTCTATAATCACAATTTCCTGCGCATTGATGGAGCTGCGCCCGGGCCGGACTACACCATCAGCGTGCCGTTCGCCATTCAGTCGCACCGTCGTCCGGACGCCGAGCGCGCGGAAATTCGCGGGAACCAAATCGTTTACAGAAAACTTCTGGTCAACCAGGACAGCGTGTTCACCACCATAGAAGGCTTCGGTACGGACCCCAAGGATTACGACGTGCGCATCGACAACAATCGCAGCCACGCGGGTCTGCGAATCACCGGCGATCGTCCGTTAGAGAGTGAATCTTTGTGGTCGATCCGCGCGGTGCTCGCGGTTGAGCCGTACGTGAAGATTCACGCCGCTCCCGGTGAAGAGTTCTCGTGGAGCATGAAATATACTTACTTCGCGGAGCCTTGATTATTTTGTTCTCGTCCCGCTTCCCTCTAGGCGGTCATGCTTCTCTTCGGCCCGAGCGCCGGCGAGTATATCTGGGAGCGAGTAATTCGTTTCGTGACAAGCATACTCATAGAGGGGTCCGCGAGCCCTGCTCATAATGATCTCGCCAGTCCACGTCCTGGTAAACGCGGTAGGGTCATCGATGGTGAATCGATACCGGAGAGTATCCGGACCCGTGAGGGTAAACCGCTCGATCACATGCAGGTTGTGGTCCGATCCATGAAACGGAGTCTTGTCGGTGAAATTGGTTGTGTCCACAACCAGCGTGTCGCCTTCCCAATGTCCAACTGAATTACCCATCCACAGGCGAATGGCCGATGAGATATGCGGGCGCCCTTCCAGCGGAATAGTGCGGACGTCGTGTATCATCTCAGAGTCAATCGCGATGGTATCGCGAGTCTGGACAAACTGATAGTTGTTGTTGTATGCACCGGGAATCATAGGAGGGCCGGAGGTCCGCCCTAGAATGCAACGGGTCCACAATTCGAGGTCTTCCGGACCCTCAGGCCTCCGCCGCTGAACCGCTGCCCGGGCGGTGGCCGCTTCTCGCGCCGCGCTAGTTAGTGGAGGCACTCGTCCGTTCGCCGGGTCCACGACAATGGACGTGCGGAGGTTGGGAAAAATTTTGGTCCCGCGGTCCATCCAGGCTTCGTTATACGAGGCCTCCACATCTTCCTGGGGGGTTGCACCACGACGATCACGATTCGCGCGATCGAGAGTCTTTCTGGTGAATTCAGCCGCCTCTGCTTCGGTGAAAAATTCCTTTCCTTCAAGTTCCGTGGGTCGTTCAAAGGGGGTGAGGGTGGCATTGCTCCATATCCCCTGAAGATCAGGCCGGCCGTCAGCAGTTCGCGGAAGCTTTGAAGTAAAGGTTTGAGCCGCGGTATTTGGCGGAGCCAATACCATAGCTGCCGCGATGAACAAAGCGAGAGATGGATGGTTCATCAGAAACCGCCTTCCAGGGGTTACTGGGGCCTCACAACTGGGATAGTATCATCGATCGATTGACTGATTGAACCCGGAATCGATACGCCTGTGTCGACCGGGAAGCGGGATAATATGTTTCACATGGGTCGCGATCGGAAGAAACGAGCCGTTTGCGTCCTAGGCCTGCTCACACTAGTCTGCCCCTGTGCGTTGGCGTTGAATCCGGCGCTGGACGTCAGCGAGTACGCGCACGCTTCATGGAAAGTCCGGGACGGCTTTGTGAAGGGCACCATCGGCTCCATTGCGCAGACGCCGGACGGTTATCTATGGCTGGGGACGGAATTCGGGCTGCTGCGCTTCGATGGCGTCCGGACGGTGCCATGGCAGCCACCGCCGGGGCAGCATTTGCCTTCCAACGCCGTTTTCAGCTTGCTCGCGGCGCGCGACGGGACTCTATGGATCGGCACCTCGAAAGGACTTGCGAGTTGGAAGGACGGGAAGCTAACCCAGTACCCGGAGCTTGCCGGACAGTTCGTTCGCGCTCCCATGCTCGAGGACCGTGACGGCACGGTATGGGTGGGCGGGAACGGGTTTCCGCCCCCTGCAAAGCTGTGCGCGATTCACCCGGACAGCGGCAGCGTTCAGTGCTATGGAGAGGACGGACGTTTTGTTAACGGAATTCGCAGCGTGTACGAGGACCGCGAGCGCAATCTCTGGGTGGGATTGCGGGACGGACTGTGGCGATGGAAACCTGGCCCTCCGGAATTCCATCCGGCGCCGGGGCCGGGCATGGGAATCCGAGGTCTGGCTGAAGCCGATGACGGCGGGCTCTTGTTCGGCCCGCGCACCGGCCTCCGGCGAATCGTTGGGACGAAAATCGAGGCATATCCGCTCCCAAATTCCGCGCAGCATTTCACCGTCTCGTGCCTGCTGCGCGATCGCGATGGGAGCCTCTGGATCGGAACTTCAGACGCGGGCCTGGCGCATGTCCACAGGGGCAGGACGGATGTTTTCGCACAGGCCGATGGACTCTCCAGCGATTACGTTTCGGCGCTCTTTGAGGATCGGGAAGGCAGTCTTTGGGTGGGCACCCATGGCGGGCTAGACCGTTTTCGCGAGTTCGCCGTCCCTACGCTTTCTGAAAACCAGGGTTTGTCGAGTGCCAGCGTCGTGTCGTTTCTCCCGGATCGGGACGGCAGCATTTGGTTCAGTACCCGGCGCGGTCTAGACCGATGGAACAACGGGCGGATTACGATCTTCGGGCTGCTCAACGGAAATTACGCGGGATCTCTGTTTCAGGACGGTCGGGGGCGCGTTTGGGCGTCGACGCTGCGCGAGTTCGGCTACCTCGAGAATGGCCGGTTCGTCGCTGTTAAGAATGTCCCCGGCGGGCCAGTGTATTCCATTACCGAGAATGGCGCCGGTAATCTATGGATCGCCAACAAGGATCGCGGTCTCATTCAGTTGCTCAATGACGGCAGGGTCCAAATGTATCCTTGGACCACGCTGGGACATAATGACATCGCGCTGGCTCTGGCCGCTGATGCTTCACGGCGCGGCACGTGGGTTGGATTTTATGGGGGCGGCATCGTCTATTTCGCTGACGACCAGGTTCGCTCATCCTATTCGGCATCGGACGGGTTGGGCCAGGGTCGAGTGAACGACCTTCGCTCGGATCCGGACGGGACGCTTTGGGCAGCCACCGAAGGCGGGCTCAGCCGCCTGAAGAACGGCCGTCTCGCCACGCTTTCAAGCAAAAACGGGTTGCCCTGTGATGCGACTAATTGGACGCTCGAGGACAATGACCACTCGTTCTGGCTGTACATGACCTGCGGCTTAGTACGAATTGCGCGCTCCGAGGTGGACGCGTGGGCCGCCGCGGTGGACAGAGATAAGGACGCGAAGCCTACCATCCAAGCCAATGTTTTGGACAGTTCCGACGGGGTGAGGACTCTGGAAGATTACGATTACTATACACCGCACGCCGCCAAGTCCGCGGATGGACGGTTATGGTTCTTGCCGTCGGACGGCGCCAGCGTGGTCGATCCGCGCCATCTTCCATTTAACCGGCTTGTGCCGCCGGTGCGGATTGAGCAGGTCACCGCCAATCACAAGACCTACGACGTCCCCTCCAATGAAAAGGCGAGTTTACGGCTGCCGGCGCTGGTCCGCGACCTCCAAATCGACTATACGGCGCTCAGCCTGGTTGCGCCGGAGAAAATGCTGTTTCGCTACAGACTGGAAGGCTACGATGGCGAATGGCAGGATGCGGGGAATCGCCGCCAGGCGTTCTATACCAATCTCGGGCCTAAGAATTACCGCTTCAGCGTTATGGCGTGCAATAACAGCGGCGTCTGGAATGAAGCCGGCGCTTCTCTCGATTTTTCTGTTGCCCCAACGTACTACCAAGCGCTTTGGTTCCAGGTGTCTTGCGCCGCCGCTTTTCTGGCATTGCTCTGGCTGTTATTTCGATACCGCGTGCTGCAGATCGCACGGGAATTCAACGCGCGCCTGGAAGAGCGCGTCAATGAGCGCACGCGCATCGCACGCGAACTGCACGATACCTTGCTGCAGAGTTTTCACGGGCTGATGTTCCGTTTTCAAGCGGCTCGCAACATCGTCCTCCGGCGTCCCGAAGAGGCTGTTCAAGCTCTCGACGAAGCCCTCGAACGGACGGAGCAGGCTATCGCCGAAGGCCGGGATGCGATACAGGGTTTACGTGCCTCGACGGTGGTCACCAACGAACTGGCGCAGGCGGTGACGGCCCTGGGCGAAGAACTGGCTTCCGATTCTACAAGGTTCCATGTAGTGGTGCAGGGTCCGCCACAGGATCTGCATCCGATCCTGCGGGACGAGGTATACGCAATTACTCGTGAGGCGGTGCGAAATGCGTTCCGCCACGCACAGGCGCGCGATATCGAAGTGGAAATCACGTATAACGAAAGTTCGTTTCAGTTACGCATCCGGGATGATGGAAGGGGCATGGACGCGGGAATTGTCACAGAAGGACGTGCCGGCCACTACGGTGTGCCTGGAATGCGCGAGCGCGCCAAGCGCATCGGCGGAAAGCTGGACGTGTGGACTGGAACCGGAGCGGGCACGGAGATCGAGTTGAGCATCCCTGGGTCGATCGCATACGGGACATCTCCGGCCCGCACCGTTCTTGGGCTATTCCGCAAAAAGGCGGCGAACTCTTGATTGGGGTTCTCTCGGTGGACGACCATGCCCTCCTTCGCGAAGGAATCGCAGCGCTGGTCAACGCGGAATCCGACATGAAGTTGGTTGCGGAAGCCTGCAACGGAAAGGACGCCATCGAAAAGTTCCGATTGCATCGGCCGGATGTAACGCTGATGGATCTCCAGATGCCTGCCCTGAATGGCATCGAGGCGATCATTGGCATTCGCAGCGAATTCCCCGATGCGCGAATCATTGTCCTGACGACGTACGCCGGCGACGTCCAGGTGTTACGGGCTCTGAAAGCGGGTGCGCGCGGCTACATATTGAAGGGGCACGTGCGCAGAGAACTGCTGGACACCATCCGTGCCGTCCATGCCGGCCAAAAGCGCATTCCCCCGGAGGTGGCCGCCGAATTGGTTGACCATGCTGCGGAGGACGCCCTGTCCTCGCGCGAGATTGACGTGCTCCGGCTGATCGCGGCCGGGAACGCGAACAAAGAGATCGCCGGTCAGCTTTCCATTGCTGAGGAGACCGTCAAAAGCCACATTTCGAACATACTCGCCAAGCTCGGCGCTAACCACCGGACCCACGCCGTAACGATAGCGGTAAAACGCGGAATTATCGAACTCTAGCAGGCTGATGAATTAGTTATTCGGCGAAGCTTTTTGCCTCTCGCCAACGGTCTTGTCATGAGCATTTACGTGGAGATTGTGTGCCTGAATTGGCGACTTTCCGTCGTCCAGACACACTTCTCCCCGAACTTACGCGGAGAGAACCACCGTAAGGTTCCGCATCCGCACCAGATTGTAGGCGGCGGCCGCGAAGGTGAATACCCAACCAACTTTGAAGACGCCGCGATGTCGGGTCTTGCGCAGCATTCCTACCGTCTTTAACCACCCAAATACTTCTTCGATCCGTTTTCGCTTGCGCTGGCTCACCTGGTATCCAGCGTGCCGTGTCGTGCGCCCGTCAATGGCACTGCCGCCTTGCCGATTGATATTCTGCGACACGTGCGGCGTCACGTTCCGGCCACGCATCTCTTGCACGAAGCCTCGCGTGTCATAGCCTTTGTCGGCTCCCACCGTCACGCGCTGGTCGCCCTCGATCCGCCCCGCCATTTCCAGCGCTGCGTCGCGCTCGGCCTTTCCGCTGCACAGCACCAGTTCGGTATCCACCACCAGTCCGTTGCGGTTCTCGATCAGCACGTTGCCGCAGTAGGCCAGCTTCGACTCGTGACCGCCGCTTTTTCTTGCCAGCCTGGCTTCCGGGTCGGTCGTCGATTGATGCGTGTCGTTGCGGCGCTCCTCGCCATGAAAATCAATAGTCGGATTACCCGGGTCCTCCGGTGGTAGCGTGGGGCCTTGATCTTTGCGTTGAAAACTCTTCTGACTCGCCCAGGCTTCTATCAGCGTGCCGTCCACGCTGAAATGCTCATCCGACAACAGGTCGTTGGCACGCGCCTGTTTCAATACCTGCGCGAAGAACTTCTCGGCGATGTCACCATTCAGCAGCCGGTCGCGATTCTTGCTGAACACGCTGGGCACCCACACTGGCTCGTCCATGTTCAGACCCACGAACCAGCGGAACAGCAGATTGTATTCCAGTTGTTCCATGAGCATCCGCTCGCTGCGAATCGTATACAACACTTGCAGTAGCAGTGCGCGCAAGAGCTTTTCCGGCGCGATCGAGGGACGACCCCAATCGATGTATAGTTGCCCGAACGATCGGGACAGTCCTTTCAAGACCGCATCCACCATGCTTCGGATCGGCCGCAAGGGATGATTCGCGGGAATACGCTCCTCCGGCGACACGTAACTGAACATCGCGCTTTGCTGGGTGTCTTTTCCTCGCATAGGCTAAAACATAATGACGTTGTTTTGTCTTCCTTGGTCACACCCCATCCCAATTACTTTTTCACCATCCTGCTAGCGCGGGTTAGTGGAAGACCCCCGAAAGGGGTAGCCCGATTCCGGTTTCAGACGTTTCCACTGCGTTGCGGATGGGCCGCGCTACGCAGGGTTCACGCGAAAGACAGTTGCTACCGAGACCGATGGTACCTTCCATTGGGGATATTTTCTTCCCTTAGCCTGGAGCACGGCTGCTTTTTCAGCCGGATCGTTGACGATTGACAAGGTACGGTCAAACACTTGGTCCGCTATCTTCAGGCGCACGTGGGGATCACGGATTATGTTTTCAACCCACTGTCTGCCGCGATAAGAGGTCACATACAAATTGCCGTTATATACGGCGCACCAAATAATCACGGAGTGAGGCAGCAGAAACGGGGTCTGGGTCTGAATCTTGATCTGTGGAATCTTGTCCGTGAACGACCAGTCGGCAACTGGGGTAGTGACGGGTTCTCCCTTTAGCCAAAGCCCTGGCACTTTGCACGACAAAGATCTATCGGTTGGTGGGCAGTCCTTCGGTTCGAAACCAGTAACGCTCAGTAACAGCAGAACCGCGGCCAAGACAATTACTGTTGACCCAACAATCTTTACCACTCTCATACTAGGCTCCTAAAGACTATTCCATGCTGTATCCGGAATTAATTCTACACCCAAACCCGTCCGTCTTTGTCCATCTGCGCTCGGGATGGGAAAACTTCGAGAGGCTGGACGCGCACAGGGAGACGGTCGAGTGTACAATAACTCAGTGCCGGAAGCCAAAACGGAAATCCGGCCTTCACGTTTAGGAGCCCAAGATGAGGACGTTAACGAAAATTGTAGGCGCAATCCTGGTCTGTTTGGTTTTGGCGTTGGTGGTGCTGCGTATCACAGGCTTTAACCCCATCGGGGATACGCCCGGTCGCGGGAACTACCCTGGATTATGGCTTAGTGGAACTGTTGTAACTACCCCGGTCACCGATTGGTCGTTCGTGTCCCAATACAAGACAGACAAACTGCAGACGCGAACCTGGTACATGATTCCTCATTCGGTGACAACAGCTTTCATCCTTCATAACGGTCAGCTGTATATAACGTCGATGTTTGGGGCGGGAGTGCCTTTTCCGCAAGGCAAGAGTTGGGTTACGAATGTGATGCGCGATCCGCATGTCCGCCTGAAGTTCGGGAATAATTTATACGATTGCAGGCTATCCCATGTCACCGATCCGGCCGAGAGAGCGGCCGTGCTCGAAGAGCGAGCAAAACAGAACCCTCGAGTGCTAGCCTCAAATGCCGGCAATGGCCCAGTACTGCATTTATTTCACGTGCTGCCTGAGTGAACTTGACTGCTCGTAACGGGAGGCAGCATGAAGATGCTGTTGAAGGTTCTTGGAGTAATCGTGGTTTGCTTGGCGCTGCTGCTTGTCGTGCTGAGCGTCACCGGTTGTGGACCTCATGGAAATACCCCTGGTTTATGGCTCAAAGGGAATCTTGTAACGGCTCCCGTTGCAGACTGGTCGTTCACCGACAAGATTGAAACCGTGAATGTTCAGACCCGCACCTGGTATCTGCTTCCACACTCGGTAACCACTTATTGCGTTGCGTATAACGGGCAGCTCTACCTAACCTCCGTTTATCGGGCGGGGCTCACGTACCCTCACGGCAGGAGTTGGAACGAGAACGTAGCCCGGGATCCCCATGTTCGAATCAAAATAGGAGACCAATTGTACGATCGTACTTTGTCCTACGTGACCGATCCGGCCGAGAGAGCAGGTGTCATTGCCGCAAAAAGAAAAAAATACCCTCAGCAGAAGATACCAGCGACTTCAACCATCAATGTGTTTCACGTGCTCGATAATTAGGAACCAACATGAAGACGCTCTTGAAAGTAGTTGGAGTAATTTTGATTTGCTTGGTCCTGCTGCTGGGGGACAGTGCACTTTGGCCCTTGTAACCGATCCGGCCGAGCAAGAAGACGTTCAGGAGACGAGATCTAAAAACTATCCCCAGTTGAAGCTGCCGCCGGGCGTGACGATTGTCTCGTTTCCCGTGCTGGATCGTTAGTGAGCAGATCCGCAGTCCACTGTCCAGCGGGTTGAATCCATGAGAATCGTCATCACCGGCGCCAACAGCGCTTCGGGCCAAGCCATACTGCGCTGTGCGGCGGAAGCCGGAGTGGCGCCAAACGCCCTGGTCGCCGCAGTCCGCTCCGAACGCGCCACGGACGAGATTCGGCCCCTGCTCGGCGAGGGGTGCAGCCTGGCCAAGATTTCCTATGACGATCCCAGCAGTCTGGACGCGGCAATTCGAGGAGCTTCTGCGATCATTCACCTAGCGGGTATTCTCGTCGAGCGGCCGGGTTCGACATATGAACAGGCAAACGTTGCGCCAACTCGTAGCGTCGTGGCAGCCGCGAAGCGGTGTGCCGTGGATAAGTTCGTCTTGATTAGCGCCACGGGAGCCGACGAGAAATCTTCCAATGGCTACTATCGCACCAAGGGAGAGGCAGAAGCTGTGGTGCGTGCTTCTGGCCTGTGCTATACGATACTGCGCGCTCCGCTCCTGCTAGGGCCCGCCACCGAAGGCGCGGAAGCTCTGGCGCGGAATGCCCGCAGCCACAGAGCCACCCTGATCGGCGGCGGCAGAAATTTTCAACAGCCTCTCTATGTGGACGACTTAGCGCGGGCTGCCATTGCTGCCTCACAATCTTCGGTTGCGAGCAATCGCACGTTGGACCTGGTTGGCGCCGTTTCGCTGCCGGAGCGGGAACTGGTCGAGCGCGCGGCTGGCTTGCTTGGCCGCCGGGTGCGGGTGAACTCGATTCCGAAAGGACTGCTCTCGTTTCTTTTGGCCATTCGCCGGCGAGTCTTCGGCCCCGGATTTTCGCCAGACGTGGTGGAAGTGCTCACGGCCAATACGCGTCTGGACGCGCGGCCCGCCGCGAGCGAATTGGGAATCCAGTTGACCGGCATCGATGAGATGATCAAGAAGAGCTTATAGGAGCGAAAAAATGAACCAGGCCAGCGAGGCCGCTGCATCGGCGCGCAACTCGAGCGCAAAAAAAGCCAAGCCTTGGCAGCGGCTTTTGCCGCTACTGATTACGCTCGCTTGCTTCGCCTATCTGTATAACCGCCTCAGCCACGCCGCTTCGGCCGAAGGCACGGGGCTGCTCACTTACCTGGCAAAGAGCTTCGAGCATGTGAACTGGCTGTATTGGCTGGCGCTCATGATTCCGTACTGCTGCCTTTATGTAATATTCGATAGCCTGGTGGTCTGGAGCGTCATCAATTGGTTCAACGCCAAGATACGCTACTCCGATATCTTGCCCATTCGCGCCAGCGCGTACATTCTCTCGCTGGTGAACGAACAGGTCAGCAAGGGCGCCATTGCGGTTTATCTGAATCGTCGAGACGGGGTGCCCGGCTGGGAGGTCGGCTCCAGCATGCTGCTGGTCATGTTCTGCGAGATTTACAGCCTGATCCTGTGGGCCACCGTGGGCGTGCTGTTGCGCTGGAATAGTTTCCAGCCAGCCTTCCACGCCATTCCATGGATCGCCTTGGGCGCCGCCGTGTTCTTCACGCTTTTCCAATTGTTCTTTAGCGGAAGAATCGCCCCCGGGATAGCACTGCGCGACCGCCCCATCTTCCGGGCGTTCCGGCTGGCGAAAGTGTGGCAGTACGGCGTGGTCATCGCGTTGCGCGCGCCGCTGGTACTTGCTGGCGTGGTCGTCTATACTTTGGCGCTGAGACTCTTCGGAGGCTCCATAGGTTTTGGAGAGATGCTGGGCATTTTGCCGGTGATCTTCTTTGGTGCGGCAGCGCCCGGACCGATGCACTCGGTCGCGATTCTTTTTTGGGTTTTGCTCTTTCCCGATAAGCCGGGCCAGATGACCGCCTTCGGCTTCGTCATGCACAATTTCTTCCTCGTTTTTAATGCCGCCGTGGGCCTGCTATTTCTCCGGCGGGCCACTCGGGAGCTGTTCGGGTAGGCCGCGGCTCAGCATCAGCCGTTGGATCATCGATACCAGTGTGCTCAGAACCAGCAACCAGACCAGGATCGTGAGTAAGGGCTGCAAAAACATAAGTCCCATTCGGATGAGGATATCCATGCAGCTCGGAACGAAGTAAAGCATGCCGTTGTACCGGCCCAGCTTGCTCCCGCGGAGCTTGGTGTGGCGGTGAATCCAGTAGGAATCGATCACGTACTGGGCGAAGGCCGCCGTGATCAGGACCGGCAAAATCCACGGGAATGCGCCGCGCAGGGCTCCGGCAAACAACCCGGAAGTGACGAATAGAAAATCGGTCGTGTGATCGAACGTTCCGCTCCATGCGGTCACCGTACCTCGCCGGCGCGCGATGGGCCCGTCCAGAAAATCGGTGATCAACGCCAACACCCACGCCAGGAGAGCGAAAATCGCGGAGCGCCGGTCTCCTTGCGCCATGAAAAACGCAAACGGAAACACCAGAAGCAGGCGAACGGCGGTCAGCGCATTAGCCACCGCTTTCTACTCCGGTCCGTAGACGCCACATAACGCCAAGCATACATCGGGGGAGTTACGTCAGTTTCCCGCGCAGACGAAGGGTCTCCGGCACCTCGTCCTGGCAGACTGGCGAATCGAAGCGCGTTTCTCGGTCTTAGTCCGAGCCTTGCCACGGTTGCGGTACGCTATTGTACTAGTTCGGAGGGGTTCGCATGAGCACTGCACCGCGGGGAATGAGCGTACAGGAAGGCTATCGACTTTATCGTGAGAACGCGCTTTTCGTCAATCGAGCATACCAGCGTAAGCTCGTATAGACGGAGCCGGAAAAGGCTCGTTTAATAGAGAGTATCCTAAAAGGCTTCCCCATTCCGCTGATTTTATTGGCCGAGCGCTCCAAAACGACACCCGCCACGTACGAAATCATCGATGGCCTTCAGCGCCTCAACGCGATCTTTTCCTATATCGAGAACGCGTTTCCAATGAACGGCCTATATTTTGACGTCGGGCAATTCGCGCGGGCAAGACAGGTTGCGGACTCAGGGGGATTCGAGATGGCACCAGCAGAAGCGCCTCGCCTGCCGCCGCCCGACTGCGCTAATCTTCTAGATTATCAGCTGGCCGTAACGATTTACAGTCCGGCGGATCAGACACAGATAACCGACGTCTTCGGTCGCATCAATTCCGGTGGCAAGCAGCTAAGTGATCAGGAGAAGCGGCAAGCCGGCTTGCTGACACCGTTTCCAACGCTTGTTCGACAACTCAGTGCCGAGATCCGAGGCGACGCATCGAAGGAATTACTAACGCTCGTCGAAATGCCAGAAATCAGTATCGACTCGAAGAGGGCTCGGCAGAAGTACGGACTGACAGCCGAGGATACCTTCTGGTGCAAGCAGGGGATTCTCACGAACTCCCAGCTGCGGGATAGCGAAGACGAGGAGATGATCGCTGACATAGCGGCCTCAATCCTTTTGAATCAACCGTTGGCAAGAAGTCGGGAGCTCCTCGACGACCTTTACGCTCCAGAGTCAGAGCTCTTGAAGAGGGTCGAGGTCGGCCTAGTCGCCCGATCTCCGGAAAAATTTGCCAATGAGATCAAGGTCACATTTTCGGTGATCCGGGAGACGGTCGAGAGCTTCAGCAAGGACCGTAATACACTGCGCGGGATGGTCAATCCGGGTAGTGCCAATCCGATCAAGGCGGCGTTCTACGCGATCTTCATGTCGTTCTACGACTTGGTGGTAAAACAGCAGCGCTCGCCATCTGACTCAGGAGAAATCATGGGTGCATTGAAAAATCTTCAACGCGACATGATCACCACGGCCCACTACACAAAGGCCGAGGATAGGACGAAGAACATCGATAAGACAACAGGTCTGATCCAGAAGTTTTTCGTCGTGAAAGACCCTCCCGTTCTGACTCATGGCCCGGGGTTGGCGCTGGAGTTCGAGAACTCCCTGCGCAGGTCGAGCATCGAAACGTCCCGTTACGAGTCTAAGCAGGGCCTTCTCCGCCTAGTTCAAGAACGAGCCTACGATACGGATCTCGTCAAGAGAATATTAGAGACTGCCTGTGCGATAGCGAACGTCGGCCCAGAAGCAGCTGGATTTATCTACATCGGAGTGGCAGACAACGAACGGGATGCCAAGCGTATCGAAGATCTAGACGGCGTGGTGGCAGAGAGAGTCGGGCACCGCTATGTCGTGGGCGTCGACCGCGAAGCTAAGGTACTTGGCGTAACTGCGGAGGCCTATGTCGCCAAGCTAGTCGCCGCTTTGCGTGCATCGGATCTCAGCGAACCGTTAAAGACTCAACTGCTCGCCCAAATCGACACCATCGAATACCGTGGCAAGCTAGTCATACGGTTCGCGATTCCTAGACAAAAGGAGGTTTCATTTCTCGGCAACGAGGCTTTTGCTCGAGTCGATTCCAACACCGTCAAGGTTCAGGGAAAGAGCCTGCTCGCCCTGAACGCACTATTCAGCGACCATAAGCCGGCACAGAGTTAGTTAGTAGTCGAGCAGAGCGGGCGCAAGTTCGGGCGTTGGAGGCTCGTACCTCCTGGGCGGCAAGGGCAGTTCTGGCGATTAAGTCCTGCTAGTCGGCTTGTCACCGCCGATCCTGCATTGGGCGGGTGACCTCGCACCCAAGAAATTCCGAGCCGTGCTACAGGCCAGTTCGAAATTTTGCAGGCTGAGCCCGCTATCACCGGGCATGCCATAGGTTAAAATTGGCACAGGCGTCACAATGGCAGAAATAGCGATCCCCTACCGCGTGGAAACTGCTCTTGAACGTGGAATCGAGGGACGCGGCCTGGAGCGCGAAGACGCGCTCTCCTTGATGGAGGAAGGCCCGCTCGATCCGTTACTCGCCACCGCGGCGTCTGTCCGGGATCGCTTCAAAGGCCGTTCGGTCAGCTATTCCCGAAAGGTTTTTATCCCGCTGACCCACCTTTGCCGCGACTATTGCGGCTATTGCACTTTCCGCGCTGACCCGCAAGCCGGTGTCCAACCCTACATGCTGCCGGACGAGGTTCTCGCAGTGGCCGAAGCGGGCCGCAAAGCGGGATGCAAAGAGGCTTTGTTCAGCCTGGGGGACCAGCCTGAGCGAATCTTCCCGGAAGCCAAGGAGTTTCTGAAGAAGTTGGGGTTTGACCGCACGCTCGATTATCTGGCGGCGATGAGCGAGCTGGTTCTTGAGACCACCGGTCTGTTACCGCATTCCAACCCCGGTTTGATGAACGCGGAAGATCTTCGCCGCCTGCGCGAGACCAATGTGAGCGTGGGGTTGATGCTGGAAAGCGCCAGTCCGCGGCTGCTGCGCGTTGGAGGGGCGCACTGGAAGGCGCCGGATAAAGTGCCGTCTCTGCGCATTCGAACCATCGAGAACGCGGGCCAATTATCGATGGCTTTCACCACCGGCATTCTGATCGGAATCGGCGAAACTACGGAAGAGCGCGTGGACGCGCTGCTGGCCATTCGTTCCGCCCACAAGAAGTACGGCCACGTCCAAGAAGTAATCGTGCAACCCTTCCGCGCCAAGCCGGATATTCGCATGGCTCAAGCGCCGGAGCCTTCCACCCAGGATCTGGAGCGCACCATCGCGGTGGCCCGATTGATTTTCGGTGGCGAGATGAATATTCAGTCTCCGCCCAATTTGCTCTCCGAAGACTACCCCGATTTGCTCGGGGCCGGTATCAACGATTGGGGCGGAATATCTCCGGTAACCAAGGACTTCATCAATCCAGAGGCCGCTTGGCCGCAAATCTCTTCGCTCGCCGCCAGGTCAGCCGGCGCGGGATTCGTCTTGCGCGAGCGGCTGGCGATTTATCCGGAATTCTGTTCGAGGCCGGAATTCGTGAGCGCCCGCCTTGAACCGCACCTGCGGATACTTCAGTCCGAAAATGGCTATGCTCGTGAGGGAGTGTGAAATATGCTGAAACCGGCAAGTCTTGAATGGCGGGAGATTCCATGGGAGCGGGCTCTTCGAGCGGCGCGTCCTGAGGTCTCGAATGCTTTGGAGAAGGCGCTGGCCGGCAACGATCTCGGAATGGAGGAAGGCCTGATCTTGGCGAAGGCCGAAGGGGACGACCTTTTGGCGCTGGTCAGGGTGGCGGACGAGATTCGACGGCGTGTCGTCGGGGATCGCATCACCTATGTCGTGAACAGAAATTTGAACTTCACGAACGTGTGCATTGTGGGCTGTGCGTTCTGCGGGTTCGGTCGAGGGGCGGATTCACCCGACGCTTATTTTCACTCCACCGATACCCTGGTGGCCAAATCGGCCGAAGCGGTGAAACTCGGCGCCACCGAGGTGTGCATCCAAGGGGGTCTCCCGAAAGATCTCGACGGGTATTACTACGTCCAACTTCTGCGCGCGATCAAGGCCAGCTTACCCCAGCTTCACGTGCATGCCTACTCTCCCATGGAAATCACTTATGGGGTTGAAAAAACGCGCCTGCCGCTTCGCGAGTACCTGCTGATGTTGAAAGAAGCGGGCTTGGGTAGCATTCCAGGAACGGCGGCGGAAATTCTCGACGATCGTGTACGCAAATCTTTGAGTCCCAACAAGCTGAAAGTGCGGCAGTGGATCGAGGTGGTTCGCACGGCTCATAGCCTCGGCATCCCCACCACATCGACGATGATGTACGGCCACGTCGAGCTTCCGGAACATTGGGTCAGGCATCTGCTTTTGCTGCGCGAGATTCAAAAGGAGACTGGCGGATTTACCGAGTTTGTTCCCTTGGGATTCATCCATTCCCAAACCAAGCTTTTCAAGCGGGGAGACGCGCGGCCGGGTCGTTCGGTCCACGAGGATCTGATCGTGCATGCTCTCTCGCGGGTTCTGCTGAATGGCTACATCCGCAACATTCAAGTCTCTTGGGTGAAGCTTGGGTTTGAAGAATCCCTGGCCTGTCTGGAAGCGGGAGCCAACGATTTCGGCGGCACTTTGATGGAAGAGAGTATCTCCAAAGCAGCAGGCGCGAATTTCGGCGAGTACGTCTCTCCCGGTGAGTTTCGCGCCTTGATCCGGACTATCGGGCGCATTCCCACGGAGCGCGCCACGTCCTATCAGATTCGCAAAGTCTTCGAACACCCGGACGCAGAGGAACGCCTGCCAGCCGTTCCGATACCAATCTTTGCTCCCGCAGCGAACCACGCCGCAGTGAACCAGGCGACGATGCCCCCGATGGGTTATTGACGTCGGACGCGGCTCTTGATTT
>CAVTJS010000003.1:0-2907987 GCA_963735145.1 Bryobacterales bacterium
TAGCAGCGTGAGGTGAAACTGGCTGTTTTCACTGCGCGACGGTAATCATCTGAGCCGGGTCGGCAAGAGTCATTAAGTCGCCGAACCTTGTGACGAGTGTCGCTGGCGTAGACCAGCCGCGGATAGAGGCGAGCACGGCCGAAAAAATGGCAGCCCGTGTACTCGCCAGGCCACGCGGCGTGCCTTTTCCGAACAGTTGTCGCATTAACAATCCAAGATTGGCCGCGCCCGAGTGCACCACCAAGCGCTTGAGAATGTTTTCCCGGCCGCGCAAATGTAGGCGACGCATCCCGCCCCGATCATACAAGTGTTGATTCCATCGCTCCAGCTTCTCGCCGCGCTGGCGTAACAGCCGGAGGCCTCGCTCTCCACGAATGCGCCGTCGATTCGCATACACCGCTTGTTGTTCCCGCTGTTGCCCTCCCCACTGTTGCGGTCCGCGATTGGGTTCCGAGCAGTACGTGCGCAAGCCCCACTCGGTGAGTTCGTTTACCAGCGCGCGACTGTGATAACCCTTGTCGGTGACCACTTCGCGCGGCCCGTCCGTGCTGACCTGCTTCACAACATCATCGCCGTTGGCATCCGCCACCACACTCGTGATGCGCTCGCCTGCTTCGGCTACCGTTTCGGGAATCGTTGCCGTGTCTCCAACGTCTGCCCCGTGCAGCGTTACGGCGACAATCGCCCCGGTCTCCATGTCTACCGCGTGCTCGGCCTTGTGAGCCAGATGCGTGCGTCCATCCTTCATCTTGGTGATGCGCGCATCGGGATCGTGCGGATGCGTCCAGTCATCGTTGGAACCCTTCTTGGGCCGCTTGCGATCCAACTTCGCCAACTGCTCACGCGTGGGAGTTTCGATGCCGCTTTCTTTGGCCAGCCGCACCAGAAACTCCTCGTAGCGCTCTCCGGTGTCGCGCCGCACAATCGACCGTAGCGCCGCATTGGCTTCCAGAGTCGTCGCGTCTACCCCGATCGTCGTCCCCTTCAGCAGCTTCTTTTCGGCCAACACCTGCAGCACCCACTGGAACACCGCCTGATGCGTGTCCACATCCATCAGCCGCCGGGTGCGCGAGATCGTCGAATGATCCGGCACGCTTTCGTCCAGCGCGATCCTCACGAACGATCGAATCGACAGACTATCGCTGGCCCGCCATGCGATTCCGCGCTCCGAATCGATCCCTTCAAAATAGCCCACCATCAACAGCCGGAAATAGATTCCCGGCGACAAGCCCGGCCGGCCCACCTCACCGGCGTAGAAATCCTCGCAAATCGTTTCGACGTACTCGTCGAACTTCTTCTCATCCAGAATCTGATTCAGCCGTTGGTAAAACGGATGGCTTGCCCCTATCGGCAGCGCCGCAGTCGGTGTCCACAACCTCTCTTGCCGAACGCGCTTCTTTCGTCGTCCCATCGCCATGTTTGGAAGACGATCAAACTACGTCCAAGGTCACACAGGCAACGGCGTTTCACCACGCGCTGCTAGACCACGATTTGCGGCAGCGGATTCACGACGTCAAGGGGTTCATCGCGCAGGAGCTGGGCCAAGGTGAGGCCGAATTGTTGGAAGAGCTGCTGGAGCACTCACAGCTTGCGCTGGGCGGCGGACTGCTGCAATTGTCGGACGGCAACGGGCGAGTCCTGTTCCGATCGGGGCGCTTGAAAAGCACTCGTTAGATTTGGTGTACCCGTCGCCGGGCGATTTGAATGTGCGGATCACTTCCCGTCGTTGCTCGCTGCTCCATTTAATTTTCCCAAGTTTCATCGTTACTGAATTCGCCGATTCGCATGATCGCGTCGCGGACGATCAACAGGGCGGCCTCTGACAGTGTGAGCGCGTCGGGCTCGCCGGTCCAGGTATCCTTGCTCATGTATCTTGCAAACGCTGGATGCAGGTACTGTGGAATCTCCGGCCAAGCTGATCGTGAAATTCCGGTCAACTGGCGAAGCGCATGTTCCACCAACTCAACCTGTTTTTGCGTCGCACTCCTGAAATGGACTGTCTGCAACATTTCTCGCCTCGGGTTAGAATCACTTCTCCATCACTTCAATACGGTTGATGCTGTCCCACGGAGCATGACTTTCTTTTACGGTTCTTTGTTCGGGAAGGCAGCCAGATTCGGCGCAGAGACCGACGAATCGCAGTGATTCGGAAGAGGAGCAAGCGATTTACAAAATATTTCGCGAGTCTTGCAGCCACTTACACGCCCAAGCTCTCGATCGAGCCTTCAATGCCGCGTTAGCCGTGCGCTGGCAAACCTCCCGCGTCAATTCCTTCGTGAATCGCGCGTCTTTGGGTTGTGCCATCCGCGCCAGCGTTTGCGCGATGCGTTCATCGGAAATCAGGCTCAGAAACGGTGACTGTTCCAGTTGCGCCGAGAGTCCCGACACGAGATTGAGCAAGCAAGACAATGCCAGGACTTTTCGCGGAACGATGATCAATTCGAAGCCGTAGGCCTGTTTCGTGTACGTGGTTCGAGGCGCTAAGGGAAGCGAGCGACCGCGAGACCCCAACATCAGGCGCCGCATGGGGCAAACTGGCAGACGTTGCGAAGCTCGAAGATCTGGGCATTGAAACTCGCCGCGGGCAACGGTAGCGTCCAAACTCGAGCCGCGGGACTTCCGATCGACGACCGCGGTCCGCCTCCCTTCTTTGGCCCATTGTCCAGGCCAATATCGCACGGGAGATTCTATGACTATCACATGGCTCTTGGGACCCGCGCCCAACACCCAGTGGCATCGGACTTGAGAAGGCGGGACCACCTGGCATCCCTGCGTGGCGTTTAGCCGGACGGCCGAATACGCGGCCACGCTCGCTAAGGGCGCCCACCATGCTGCGCTTGCAGCCGGGTCAGGTAGAGGAAAACTTCTAGGAACACGAAAACCGAAAAGCGCCTCATTTTGGGTTCACGCCTCATTCTAGTCGCCAGCGGCCTGACACGTACATGACGGGGGCGAAGCCGCCGGGCGGATAGTCCAGCGCAAAGACGCCGGAACGGCCGTCGTAATGTGAGCGGCCAGTTTGCGCGCCATGCTGGCGCGGCGTCATACACAGGTCGCGCGTTCGTTCAGCATGTTCTCCGAACGAAAACGACCCACCCAATTGCCCACCCACGAGTGTACTTTTGGTACTTAAATTGAAGTTTTACACGAAAATATTCGCTCTGTAATCAAGGAGATAGCGGGGTGCGCCTGCTTCGGGACCAGGAGGTCGGTGGTTCGAATCCACTCGCCCCGACCAACTAAATCGCTGAAATCATTAGCAGTTAGAACGGTTGAGGAAACAAGCGCTTCAGCCGCTTTTTCGTCACTATGCCTAAACTATGCCCGGTTCTTACCTCGCGGGCGCGCTCGAAGGCGGCGAGCACCGTCTCCGTCTGCGGATGAACGTAGCGCTTTGTGGTGGAAAAATCGCTGCGGCCGGCGAGGTAGGCGAGCGTATACGGGTCCATGACCTCAGCCCAGCGTGTGAGGCAGGTATGGCGAAAAATGTAGAGTGGACTTCTCGATGTGGCCCGTTCTTGTTGGGGCTGGAAAGACCCATTCGTTCTTCGCCATGGCTCTCCGCGCTTCGAGACGCGCGAGTGGATTCAGCGCGTGCTGGGTCGCTTGCCCGACGCGTTCTTGACCGGCGATCGCCAGTCATGCAGCCCTTCATACCCGACACCGCACTTCGTCATGAGGGATCCGACGCAAAGACTGGGCCAAATGAGCTCTTATACTCAGGAGTTTCCCAGCCCGTAAGTGCTCGAGACCATTCAAGCAAGGCACTCAGCCATCGGTTGAATATGGAGTCGCTGACGACCTGCGGAAGTTGGCTTTCACCGCCGCTCCACACCCCATGATTGCAAACCACTTGTGTGCGCGTTTGCGCGAATCTTGCCAGCAGTTACATATCAGGGCGTGACCCGCAAACGCCTTTTGCGCGAGACCCGCCGCACGGCGCTCGAACTGCTCGCAATAAACCGAGGGTGCCGTCATGGATCGTGCCATCGATCGAGACCTGTCCAGCACCGGCGCCTTTTTTGAAGGCTGGAACATCGGGGCGGTTTCCGTGAAGAGAGTCCGCCTCAGCGATGATGGTCTGGTTGAAGCGGATGTCCATCGGCACGGTGGTGACCCCGCAAAAGTGATTCGGGCCCTCCTGGAGAAAGAATCCGCAACTCCAGCGGGCGCTCTGGTCACCGGTCCCCAATCCGCCTCGCTGCTGTCCCTCCCTTACCAGCCGGAATCAATTTGCATCGAAGCGGCACTTCGCCATCTCGATCTTCATCCGGACATGGTTCTTTCGTTGGGTGGCGAAAGCTTTGTCGCCTACTGCTTGGCTGATGGCGCGGTACGTCGAATGATCACCAGTAACCGCTGTGCCGCCGGTAGTGGCGAGTTCCTGGTGCAGCAGTTCGGTAGGATGGACCTCGATCTAAGCACGGGAATCGCCGCAGCGAGCCAGGGACGCCGTGTTCCGCTGGCATCCCGCTGCTCGGTGCACTGCAAATCCGACGCCACCCACAAGTTGAACAAAGGCGAGTGCACGCCCGCCGACATCGCTCGATCGCTGCTGGCCGAATTAGCGGCCAAAATCGCGACATTGATTGTGAGCACAGGCTGGTCGAGCAAACATGTGTTGCTCGCCGGCGGTCTTACTCAGAGCACGCAACTCATCGCCGATCTGTCGGCTCTGCTTCCGGACGCGCGCTTCGAAGTACCGCCCGAGAGCTGCTATCTGGAGGCACTCGGCGCTGCAGTAGCTGGGCGGAGCGCCGGATCTTGTTCGCTACCCGCGCGTACGTCCTGGCTGAAGCCGATCGACGCCGGTCGATTCCCCGCTCGCCCGCCTTTGGGCCAGTACTGCGATCACGTGATTCGAATCGAAAGACACGGATTTACTCCCGCGAAGCCAGGCATGGACCTAATACTGGGGGTGGATGCCGGCTCGACCACCACGAAGGCGATCTTGCTCGATCGAGAGTCCGGTCAAACGGTGGCTGGCTGTTATCTGCGCACTCACGGTAATCCGGTCCGTGCTTCGTTTGAATGCGTTGCCGAGCTCGACCGCCAGATGGCCGGGATCGCCCACCAAGTGGTACAGGCCGCCGTCACAGGCTCCGGGCGCGAGATCGTTTCAGTCTACTTGGACAACTGTGCAGTTTTCAACGAAATCCTAGCGCATGCGCGCGCCGCCCGCGAACTGGTGCCCGAGGTGGACACTCTGTTCGAGATCGGTGGGCAAGACGCGAAGTTCGTGGCGTTGCAAGCCGGTATCCCGGTGGATTACGCGATGAACGACGGCTGCTCCGCCGGAACTGGCAGCTTCCTCGAAGAGGCCGCATCGTCCGATATGCAGGTTCCCATCGAGCAGATTGGCCCGCTGGCCCTCAAGAGCACACGCCCGGTCGCCTTTGGGGAGCGATGCGCCGCATTCATTAATACGGAAGTGCGATCGGCGCTGCAGCAAGGCGTGCCGCGAGAGGATGTCCTCGCCGGTCTGGTTTACGCCATAGTTGAAAACTACCTGTCCCGAGTCGTCGGCGCACGGCATATCGGCCGGACCGTTCTTCTCCAGGGGGGCGTCGCGCTCAATCCCGCCGTCGCTCCGGCGATCGCCGCCATCACTGGAACGAAAGTCGCCGTCCCTCCGAGGCCGGAACTCATGGGCTGCGAGGGTGCGGCCTTCATGGCTGGCGATCTTCTTCGTGCCGGAACCATCCAGCCGTGGAATCGCCAGCTGGTCTCGTTCGGCAAGATGCACATGGAACCGAGAACGCCCTTCCCCTGCCGGTCCTGCGAAAACCGGTGTGAGATTCAGCGAGTGGTACTCAACGGCAAAGCTTATCCCTTTGGAGGGCTCTGCTCCAAGTGGGAAATGACACGCAGGCCGCGCAACATGCGGCAATCGGAAGCTCGCGACCTGGTCGCTTTACGGCACGAAATGATGTTTAAGACCTTCGCTCCGTTACAACCGGCTCATCCTCGCGGCCGCATTGGTTTACCGCTCGCGCTCACAACCTACGAACTCTATCCTTTGTATTCCCGTTTCCTGACCGAACTGGGCTACGACGTGGTACTGTCGCGGCCGGGCTTGGGATCCCGCAGGACTGGCGCTCCCATGTGTTACCCGAGTGAGTTGATGCATGCCGCTGTCGACAACTTACTCGCCCAGGGCGTAGATTTTGTTTTCCTTCCCTACATGCGTGAGTTCGACGTCCCCGAGGGACACGCGCACGGATACCTGTGCTCGGTAACGCAAGACATACCCGGTGTGATCAAATCCTTCTTCGACGTCGCGGCGGCCAGGATTCTCACTCCGGAAATGGGCTTGGCGCCACATTTAGCGGCAGTTACCGAACAGGAGGTCATCCGGTTGGCTGCAACATTGGATATTCCGGCGGGGCGTGCAAAAGAGGCCTGGGCCAGTGCAATGGAGCACCAAGCTAACTTCAAACGGGCCTACCGGTGCGCGATTCAGGAAGCCCTTGTGGGCCTCAATCAGCCGGCCGTCATCCTCACCGGGCGTCCGTACGTCGCCTATGCGCCGGAAGTGAACTTATCTGTCCCGCGCAAGATTGCCACCCGCGGGTTTACCGTCATTCCCGGCGATGGCATTTCCGCCCCGCCGCCTCCGAACGAGCACGACGTGTGGCACTTCACCCAGGACGTGATGGCTGCCGTGGACTATGCCCGAACGCATGACAACCTCTACGTTTGCGACATCTCCTGTTTCTCTTGCGGTCCGGACGCGATCTTGCACCACCGGCTGCGCACCGAGCTGGAAGGACAGCCGTTCTGCTTCTTGGAGATCGACTCTCACACCGCTCACGCCGGTATTGAAACGCGCATCGGAGCGTTCCTGGACATCATTGAAGCGCGGCGCTGTTGCCAGGTGCTTCCGTTTCGTTCGACGGAAAAGCGCACGGTCCCCGCTCGCCTGCAGCAGGATAACCGCGGTACTTCCATCGTCACCGGCGCCGGACGCCGCCTTGCCTTGGATGCTCCCGAAATGGTGCACGTCTCTCTTTGCGATGGGGACCCGTTCGTCTCTGAGATGATGTCCGCCTTCTACGCTTCGAACGGATGGCGCACAGCGCCGACGCGCAATACGAGTGCCGACGTTCTCCGTTGCGCACGCAAGGTTTGTTCGGGTCGCGAATGCTTGCCCTTCTTGTCCATGTTCGGGAAAGTTGTGCAGCATCTTGAGTCGCGGCCGCAGGGAGAGGTCACGCTTTTTCATCTTCTGGAGCAGGAAGGCCCATGCCAGATTGGCGCCTGGTACGATGCCGCGCCCATTTTGTTCGAGCGTCTCGGTGAGGAAAACGCTTTGGTCGCGTGGCCCACAGAGAAGAACAATTATCTCGGTCAGGGCGACCGGTTCAGCATTATGAGGGTATCGGCGCTGATCCTGAGCGATCTTCTTGCCGAGGTACGTTCGTCTCTCACGTGCCTGGCAGAGAGACCTATCACGGCCTTGGCCCTTCTCAGTGACCTGAAGAGCGAGCTGATCGCAGCGAGCCGAAGCGGTTTGCTGGCCATCGAGCGCGCATTGCGGAGCGGTGCACGGCGGCTGGCGCAAGTGCCCTTACGCGACCCGGTCGAAGACACTCCCAGGGTGTTGCTGTTCGGTGGCATCAACCGTGTCTTCGTGGACGGGCCCGTGAAAGATTTCTTCGAACAGCGCGGCATCCTTGCGAAGACCACCGAGTGGTCCGAGTTCATGTGCTTTATCGAAACCGAAAACATAGTGCGGCTCGGCTTCGCCCAAGGCCATCTGGCGCCTGCGGCGCAGTGTTCCATGCCGGTCCTGCTGCAGGAACTATTCCAGGCAGACGACAAGAACGCCGCTGTCCGGGCAATGCGGTCTCGGATGCATATCGGCTATATCGGAATGATGGACCGGCGCTGGCGCAGGATCGCGGCGGAATCCGGCCTCCTCTTCAATCCATACGTGAATTTCGCCGACATCCAGAACGAGGGACACCGGCGCATCTCGATGAACGGTTACACCGAGGCGCCGATTACTGTTGGCCGCTACGCGGCGCTGCTACACTCTGGAGGTTTTGACGGGTTCGTAAACATCGGCGCGTTCAACTGCGGCCCCGCCAATACGGCCTCAGCTGTGATTCACTCACTCTCCCTCCAGACGGATACGCCCTACGCAATCATCGAAGCGGACGGCAATAGCATTACGACAAACCAATTGGGGCAGCTTGAGACGATAGCCGCCCAATGCCGACGCCGGCGAGCCGAATTTCGAGCCGGACGCCGGGTGAGTCCGGGGCGTTCGCAACTTGCAAGCGTGACTTCTAGATCACACGTTGTGTCGTTCTAGAATCGGAGTTGGTTCGGGCTTGTTAGACAGGGTGATGACGTTCGCCCTGGGCATTAGGAACAGCAAGTCGGCCAGCGTCCCGGCGACGACGACGAAGTGGCTGCCTGGATGATCGGCGGAACACAGCGCGTTTCCCAGGAAGCTATCTTCACGCGCGTGAACTCTAGCAGGCTGATGAATTAGTTATTCGGCGAAGCTTTTTGCCTCTCGCCAACGGTCTTGTCATGAGCATTTACGTGGAGATTGTGTGCCTGAATTGGCGACTTTCCGTCGTCCAGACACACTTCTCCCCGAACTTACGCGGAGAGAACCACCGTAAGGTTCCGCATCCGCACCAGATTGTAGGCGGCGGCCGCGAAGGTGAATACCCAACCAACTTTGAAGACGCCGCGATGTCGGGTCTTGCGCAGCATTCCTACCGTCTTTAACCACCCAAATACTTCTTCGATCCGTTTTCGCTTGCGCTGGCTCACCTGGTATCCAGCGTGCCGTGTCGTGCGCCCGTCAATGGCACTGCCGCCTTGCCGATTGATATTCTGCGACACGTGCGGCGTCACGTTCCGGCCACGCATCTCTTGCACGAAGCCTCGCGTGTCATAGCCTTTGTCGGCTCCCACCGTCACGCGCTGGTCGCCCTCGATCCGCCCCGCCATTTCCAGCGCTGCGTCGCGCTCGGCCTTTCCGCTGCACAGCACCAGTTCGGTATCCACCACCAGTCCGTTGCGGTTCTCGATCAGCACGTTGCCGCAGTAGGCCAGCTTCGACTCGTGACCGCCGCTTTTTCTTGCCAGCCTGGCTTCCGGGTCGGTCGTCGATTGATGCGTGTCGTTGCGGCGCTCCTCGCCATGAAAATCAATAGTCGGATTACCCGGGTCCTCCGGTGGTAGCGTGGGGCCTTGATCTTTGCGTTGAAAACTCTTCTGACTCGCCCAGGCTTCTATCAGCGTGCCGTCCACGCTGAAATGCTCATCCGACAACAGGTCGTTGGCACGCGCCTGTTTCAATACCTGCGCGAAGAACTTCTCGGCGATGTCACCATTCAGCAGCCGGTCGCGATTCTTGCTGAACACGCTGGGCACCCACACTGGCTCGTCCATGTTCAGACCCACGAACCAGCGGAACAGCAGATTGTATTCCAGTTGTTCCATGAGCATCCGCTCGCTGCGAATCGTATACAACACTTGCAGTAGCACTGCGCGCAAGAGCTTTTCCGGCGCGATCGAGGGACGACCCCAATCGATGTATAGTTGCCCGAACGATCGGGACAGTCCTTTCAAGACCGCATCCACCATGCTTCGGATCGGCCGCAAGGGATGATTCGCGGGAATACGCTCCTCCGGCGACACGTAACTGAACATCGCGCTTTGCTGGGTGTCTTTTCCTCGCATAGGCTAAAACATAATGACGTTGTTTTGTCTTCCTTGGTCACACCCCATCCCAATTACTTTTTCACCATCCTGCTAGTCGACTCGCTGCCTTCATCAGCATGGAGTTGCTGTGCAGGTGCAGGCAGCAGTGCGCCCCACCTTCACTTGGAAGATCGGGGGGCACAGTTGGCTTGCAGCTCTAGCCCACAGGCGGCGAGGGCATTGTTCGGAGCCACTGTGCGCCCACGATGCTCACCACTCGCTCCACTCCCGCGGCATCGGAAACATCGTCCCAGGCGCATTCACACCGGTCCTTGCCAGGCACTTGAAGTCGCTTTCGCTCGTCGACGCGATCTCCGTCAGCGTACACTCGGATGCAACGTATGGGTTCGTTCCAAAAAGCCTTAGCCTGTTTCTGGGCTCGGGCGCAGTTCGATTGGACTTGCGCCCAGAGTCCCGAGCATTCCAGAACGAATGTGGCTGCCGCCAGATGCGGCACCGGGAGCAATCCCGGCGATCTATTTCCTCAGATTTCAGCGGCGACTTGACCACCCGCTCATCCAAGGCGGCGCTGGAACTCCCAGTACAAGATGCCCGTCAGAGCAGTACGGTTTTCACTTCCGGGGTATTCCCTTGCCGGCCAGACCGTGGCATGATCGGTTCCGAGCCGCGCGAAGACTACCGAACGAGGGACGGCGCCAAACCTCCCCCGCCACTCCCCGCGGCTCTCCAAAACGCTTTGCGATGTTCGTGGGCAAGGCGAGTTACCTCGTTAAGATAACTTCTGGATGCGCTGTGCTCCGGTCACCATCTGCTTCTCTTGGAGTATGTATCTGGAGAAGGAGGAACGACCGACCACTTTGCCTCTCGACGCGCAGTGGCTGAATTATCCCACGCCCAGCGTTCCCCGGGCCCCCGATAGCAAACCGAATCTGACGGCCCCCCGCCGCGCACTCACGACGGCAAGCCGGATTTCTCCGGGGTATGGATTACTGGGGATCCAGTCCCGTGCGACCCGGCGAAAGGCCTCGATTTGCTGAACTGCGACGCCGAGTTCCCGATTGCGCTGGAGGCCATAGATATTGGCCGCGGTCTTGCGGGCGGCTTACCGTACCAACCGTGGGCCGGCTGCCCTTAACTGTTCCGCGATTCGTGCAAACTCCCAAACTCCTGCTCATTCTTACCGAGTGGAACGCCGGTTACCGCCAGATCTTCCTGGACGGACATCCGTTGCCCGTCGATCCGCAACCGTCCTGGAACTGGTACATGGTGGTCCAAACCAACGGATTTCGGGATGGAATTTGGCTGGACTTGAAAGGCGATCCGCTGACCGAGGCGGCTAGATTGACCGAGCGATTCCGCGGCGACCGAATTACGGGAGGCTGGAAATCGAACTCACCGTGGACGATCCATGTCGAGCGCGTGTCCACAGCTGGGCCTGCTTCGAACTGCGGCGGCTTCACGCCAGCATCCAACCATCCTCGGCGCGCGAAGCCTGTCCTTCTAACACAACATCGTAGAGTAGCCAGGCACGGAATTGCATGGATGGCTAGCTATTTGCAATCACCGTTGGGAGGTAAGGTCTTCAACTGAACATGACAAGCTCCATCATTGACGGGATTTTGACGGACAAGGAATTGTCCAACTCCGCTTATACTCACGCGATCCATGCCCCAATTGAAAAAGTCGATATTGCCGCGTGGCTCTTCGGGTTGCCCGAGGCCGAATACCGGCGCTGCTGTTCGCCCGACCACATCTCTTGCGGAACGACATCCACTGACAACGGCACGCCCATGTCAATCAACGTCGAGATGATTGGCAAGACGCTCATGATTCAGCACTACATAGCAGAAGTTGCGACGCCGGCACTCTGCCGCATGGTTTCCACTTCAGACGCCTTCACGCCTAATGGTCACACGCGCGTGCAGGTGATCTGGACCCTGAGCGCTAAGCGAATTGACGAGCGGAGCTGTGAGTATACGAACAGCGTTGTGGCACATCCTACTGCGGAATTCATGGACTTCATTGCCAAGCACAATATCACCTTTGAAGATGCCGCCGCCGCTCGGCAGCGCGATGGCGGCGACCACAACCGCCGCGAGACGCCGCTGTTCGCAGCGAGTATAGAGCGGCAGGCCATGGCCCGCAAATAACAAGTCACGCCCCCGGCTCCCGCGCGGCTAACAGCATAGGTGCTGTTCGCCGTTGCTCGCCGTTGCCGCAAGGCGGAACTAGCGGGATTATTCTCCTCCGTGGAACCGAATGGAACTTCGCGGCGTTGTTCTAGGTATTGATTGGCAAGTAGACTTTCCGCCGCGGGACGCCGGGCAGCGACTCGAATTCCTCCGTTTTCGTATCGATCGTCACCGCACAAGGATTTTCCGTCCACATCAAAACAATCTTCGGCCAGTGCCGTCTCGGGCTTAAGTGCATAATCTGAACGTATGGCAACAGGGGCCAATGGATTTCAATTGGTGAGTCCTGAATCTAAACGTACCCCACGCTTAGATTTCGGCGGGAGGTGACAGCGGAACGGAGCGATATGACGAAACTCTTCGCGAGCTGCCAAGCTACTTCAGCAGAAGGCTCGTTCGATTGATCAGCACAGAGACGGTGTTCGATAGGCTATTGGCCACCAGCAGATCGGGCTTGCCATCGCCATTGAGGTCGGCAACGCTGATCCAGGCTGGTCCGCTGCCGACGCCGAAATCTAGTGCTGGCGCGAACGTTCCATCACCTATTCCCAGAAGTATCGACACCGTGTTGGAGCCAGAGTTGCCGACAGCCAAATCGAGCTTTCCGTCCAGATTAAAATCGGCAGCCGCTAAGGATGAAGCATTGCTGCCACAGTGAAGGTTAATGGAGTTCGAAAATGCCCGTTCCCGAGGCCGAGCAGCACGGACACAGAACTCGTCAAGAAGCCAGTGGCGTTGGCGACCGCCAGATCCTGTCTGCCATCCCCGTCGAAGTCGCCCACCACAACAAACACGGGGAGTGATCCTGCCGCGAAGTTGAGGGGCCGCTGGAACGTTCCATTGCCATTACCGAGCAAGACAGAAAGGCTATTGGAGTTCGTATTGACAACGGCCAGATCCAGCTTCCCGTCGCGATTGAAGTCACCGGCTGCGATGGACGTGGGGCGGTCTCCAACCTTCGAGTTGAAAATCGCGTGAAATGTTCCGTTGCCATTGCCGAGGAAGATCGAGATGCTGTTGGAATTGGCTTCGGTGATCGCCAAGTCCAACTTTCCATCCGCATTGAAGTCTCCTACCGCGATCGACGATGGACCAGACGCGCTCAGGCTCGCGGCCTGCACAAAGGTTCCATCGCCTCTGCCTAGCAGCACGGTCACGGTATCCGCGATGAAGTTGGCCGAGATTAGATCCACCTTTCCATCGGCGTTGAAATCGCCTTGCGCCACAGCGCGCGGACCTTCGCCCACAGTTAGGTTACGCTGGGGCTGGAAGAAGCCATTGCCGAGCCCCCTTACGAGTGTGAGCGTGGACGCTCCTTGATTGGCTGTCACCAGGTCGAGCTTTCCATCACCGATGAAATCGCCGACAGTGAACGAGACCGGGTTTGCTTCCACGGCTACCGGGGTCTGTGGGATGAAGACTGGTATCTGAGCGGACAGGCAAGCACCGGTAATCAGGATAGCGCCTACGCAATTGACGCCGAGCCGTGGTCGGTGCAAAGACCCCATGAGATACCTCCTCTTGGGAACCTCTCTTGATTCTAACTTCTAAACTAACAGGCTGCTCAAAAAAGGACTGCGGCACCGGCTCCCCTACGGGTCGCGGCTCGGTAAACACCTGCAAACACGTGCAATCCTGAACCGCGCGCCAGCAGCACACCCGGACATCACCGGAAGTCGTGCACTGGAGAACGTCGACTCGAAGAACACCGGACCGGTGGCCCGTGAGCAAGCATTTTTCGGCTTTTTTCAGCAGCCTTTTAAACTAACTAAGTTCGATGGCCGATCGAGTGGAGTCGCCCATCTGCAACGTGACTATTAGGCTCCGGTACTCTTTTCTTCACGGTTCGGTGGTTTGTCTTCGGCCCGCACTATCACCACGGTAAATTTTGCAACCAAGGCCGAAATCGCGCCGAGCGCAGCCAGGACCGGGGCTAAGACGGCGCCGACCGCAGCCACAGTAACCGGAATCTCAACGAACGTGTTGCCGTGTTCATCCCGGACGATGATCCGACGCACGTTTCCTTCGTGGATAAGGGACTTGACCTTATCCACCAGATCCCTTCCGAGAACCTGCACTTCCTCGACAAAGTCCTGCAATGCCATAATGCCCCTATCTTGCTTACGTGAACGGCGGTGGATTAGTTCTCCGAATCCACGACCGGGGAGGCACAAAAGCGGGTGATTCTAGCGATGACGGCCATGAAGGTTTGAACGGTAGCGAGCAGTCGGAAGTCTCTCTCGGTGCAGCCACCGATCAAACTTGTGCAATAAGCTAGCCAGCCAATTCCACATCGTCAGCACCTCAGACGGAACGCTATCACAAATAGTCAGCGGTGTCACGCTTGGCACATTCGGCAGTCTGCGTGGTTGGTGTTTGGAACACGGATCGATGTCACGAGTCTTTCGGCTTTGTTCTTGGCTCCTCGTGGGCCCGCCGCGCCGCTTCACTTCCGCCATCCACTTCGGCGGACGGCGCTCTTTGTCGCAACTCCGCCAACATCTTCACGACGGCTTTGGCTGCGATCAATCGAAATTCTGCTCTGGGAGGGAAGTGCTATCAGCCTGTTCTTTCCAATTCTGTCGAGGCTGTCAAGATCGGCACTGCCTCGCGATTGGGCCGCATCTCTAGAACCTTCGCTTTCGTCTTTCGGGTCTCACAAAGGAAGCAGACAAAGTTTTCGTGAGCCGTGCGAGGATAGCGCGCAAGACTGTCCAGAGTTGATTGGATTGCGCCAATTACCGCTTGCTTGCGAGGACTGTCAGGCCACTGCTCGACATTGTGGAGGCGGTGATGTTCGGCTGCAAGCCACCCGGCGCTGAACTTCTCCATACGCACCTGAAAGTGCACCGCAAGGACCAAACGCTAAACCCAACAGAATCAGCTATGAGTCATTCCCCGTTATGTCGCAACCTGTAAGAACTGACGTTCTTTACGACAAAATGTCCTATCGTGGACTGGACTGACCCCCTAAAGTGAGACAGAGGAAATTACGACACTTTGCAGGGAAAGGAAACTGCAAGTGGCAAAACAACGAGTGGGGAGATATCCGATGGAGTTCCGGCGCATGGCGCTGGCACGGATGTCGAGCTGCGACAACATTTCCGCGTTGGCAGAGGAACTCGGGATCAACCGCGACCTTCTGTATCGCTGGAGGGGTCAGTTTGAGGTGACCCCTACAGTTGAGACACCGAGCGGACCTACGCCAGAAGATCCGCGTGACGCTAAACTCCGCGAGGAAAACGAACTGTTGAAACGTGCCTTGGTGGAGAAGAACCTGGAAGTCGATTTTTTCAAAAGTGCCTTGCAAAAAGTCGCGGCTCGTCGTCAGCGGAACAAAGACTCTGGCGAGAGGGCATCTACGACCAGATCCGGGAAGTGATGCCGATGCAAGGCGGACTGACTGTCGAACGGATGTGTTACCTGGCGCAGGTCAGCCGGGCAGGGTTCTACCGGTCAATAGCTGAAAAGACGCCAGTGGAAGAAGACATGGAAGTGCGCTCGGCGATTCAGAAGCTGGTGATCGAGCATAGGCGCCGCTACGGTTATCGAAGGATCACCGCGGAGTTGCGCCATATGGGAATGCAGGTCAACCGCAAACGCGTGGCGCGGATCATGCGCAAAGACAACCTGCTGGCGGTCCAGCCGCGCGCCTTTGTCGTGACAACCGATTCCCATCACGATCTGGAAGTCTATCTGAATCTGGCGGCACGCATGAAACTGACAGGAATCAATCAGCTCTGGGTAGCGGACATCACCTACATCCGGCTGCAGCGTGAGTTTGTCTATCTGGCGGTGATTCTCGATGCCTTCTCCCGCAGGGTGGTGGGCTGGGCACTGGACTGCACGTTGGCAGCGACGTTGCCGATCGCGGCGTTAGAGAAAGCAGTGTCAGAACGGCAACCTCCGCCGGGTCTCGTGCATCATTCCGATCGCGGCCTACAATATGCGTCACGAGACTATGTGGCGATTCTGAGGAGGCACCAAATGATTCCGAGTATGAGCCGACCCGCGAATCCGTATGACAACGCTAGTTGCGAAAGCTTCATGAAAACGCTCAAGTACGAGGAAATCTATGCCAACGACTATCGCGATCGTGAACACCTGCGCGCGAATGTCGAGGACTTCATCGAGCACTACTACAACCGGCGCCGGCTTCATTCAGCGCTCGGCTATCGACCACCGCAGGAGTTCGAGCAAGCCGTCGCTTCCGGCGAAGGTTACGGAGCGACGATGAGTTTTTTCAGGCATTGGGAGATCTATCGATCCGATGGGCGTGTTGACGGGAAGCCAACCGAAGCCGGCTCCCCGGACCATCGTCTTGATGAGTCTCCAGCTGGCTATTCCTTGGTGGGTTGCTCTCCAGCATTGCCCGCCTCCGCTTCGCCAGCCGACGACCAGTTTGAAGGAGATGGAGTAGCTTGAGAAGGGAAATTCATTAAACGGCAAACTGTCGTGATCCAGTTTGTCTCAGTTTAAGGGGTCACCCTAGACAGCGCGTTTGAGGCAGCGGCCTCAGCCGTTTGAAAAACTGGCTGACATGCTGGACCACTTGGAACGGGCTTGTTCTTGCTCCCCGGCGTCCTGTCGCGTTCTTTCGCCTTCTCGATCGCCTGCCGAGCGGGGGCAACTTCTAGGTCGTTTTGGGACGAGAGCAGAACCGATACGAAACGAGCAGTGCAACAAGGCCGACGAAAATGCCGATCAGGATCGACCGAAGCTGCACTGCTCCAGTTCAACACATGGAAGTCTGGTCTGGTTGTAGTTCTCGCGTTCGTTACACTACGCTAGCGCCAATGTCCTTCCACCAAAACCCATCCTCCATTCCGATGGACCCAGCGATGCGCTACCCAATGAGCGTGCGGGCGGGGAGGCACTTCCCATCGTCCCGGCACCCAGACATAAGCACGGCTATCCCAGCGGTGATATCCGGCGATCCAGACATAGCCAGGGCCGGGCGCTGGGACGCGTGTCTCAACGATTGGATGCGGCGGCCTCACTCGAACCACCACTTCTTGCCCAATTGCTCCGATAGTTATGACACCTGCGAACAAAATCCCCATCAGTGTCTTCTTCAACATAATCTGTGCTCCTTTTTCTTCGCGACGTGCGAGACGCAAAATCCGTCTTCGTTCATTTTGACGTGTCACTTACGTCCTGGGTTCTCGGGTCTCGATGAATCTTATTCAATCCGCGTGCCGATTGGCGACTCTGAAGGTTGAGGAAGATTCATCACTGAGATTGTCGTGGAGCGAGTGGACACAGATGGACAACTACGAAGGCTACGGCAACGGGCTGGCGCCGAGCAGACATTCGCCAGAGCGCGGACTCGGACGCGTGTGACGGCGAATCTCAGAAACTCCGACAGATGGGCGGAAAGGCGAACAATCACGCGAGACCGTGCTGGGCATTCGGCCGCGCATTTGGCGTAACGATCTCGGAGCAGTTTACTTTCGGAGCCGTGAGTACTTCGAGGTCCCAATTAACGGGCCATTCGTGAAGACATTCGGCGCATTGATAGTGGCCCCTCACCGGACGCATCGTCTTAGTGTGAAATGTTCTGCACCACCATTTTGCGGTTAATTCAATCATTGGGACCTCCTCCAGACCCCTTCTTGCATCTGCGTAGCCAACTCGCCTTTTCAAGCGAATAGTAACTTCTGGAAGGATGTGTTGGGACAGAATGGCACCTGCGCCGGTTAAGTTGTCCCGGTGCAGAATGTTGCACGCCCCTCAACCCTCCGCGTTTCTCAGGGACGCCGACTGTAGTTCGTAGTTCACCTGTTCTTCCGCGAGTTCCTTTGACGGAAAATTCTCGATGCTCTCAATCGAGACCGGATCGTCCTCGAACGTCAGTTTGAACGACCAGGTGCCGTCGTCGTGTTGGGTGTACTCCACGTCGGCGGAGACGGTCCCGTTGGTGATGTTCATCGTGTCGATGGTATCAAGATCAGTCACCCTCGCCGGTTGGGAATGATTGGAAGCGTCGGAGCGGATTAAAAAGAGTGGCTTGCTGAGTATGATTGAACGGAGACTCGGTACACGAATCGAACTCTGGCGCTTACTTTGCTCTTGCCGCTGGCCTGTTAGGCGGCCTGCTTTCCCGTTACGTAGCGCATTGCCCGTGCATGCTCAAACACAGGGCCCAGCACCGAGGTAGGTCCGTGCGCAAAACTTTGTGCTGGTTAACGCGCAAGGTGTCGAAGTTGAACTTCCGGGCTTTCATCCTCCGGGGCGTCCATCACGCGGAAAGGCGCCCGGCCCCACCGCGCGGGCTCAAGCGTCAGGGCTTCAAACTTTCAAGGACGTCCGGGCCGGCCCTGTGCGGGCTGGCTCGGAAGGTCGCCCTTCCGCACAGCCTTCTCGTCCTTACCCGTACCCGTCCGGACAAAGTGCGTGACGGCTCCCTCGGAATCACGAAAGAACTCGACAACAACCTGGCTCACACTGGACAGGAAAACCGTCTCTGAACGCGCCACGAAGAGCTGATCCAGGGGATTCGCACTGTCTTCGATCGACAACTGATAGCCGAGAGCTCTGACCACAACTTCCCGTCCCGTGCCGAACTGGTAAGTCCCCGCATACTTCGCGAGGATCTCGGGAGCCAACTTGACACCGCTTTCCAAGTGCGAACTGTCGCGCTCATTCTCGCAGACGTCCTCCAGGATGTCGGTATCCGGCGTCAGCGTCTTGTCCATGCGCAGCGTGAACGGCTTGGCAAAGGTCTTCGGATCGTCAAAGGTCACTTCCATTTCCAGGTGTCCAAAATCGCGACGCCGGTAGCGCTCGGTCAGCCTGAGCGACTCGGTTTGCGGAAGCCCGCCCACGTCCAGCCACCCCTGGTCGTTGAACCCCGCGCTATTCACCACGAGCGTGTCCTGTTCCCAATGCCCGACCGAGTATCCCAGCCAGGTGGGATTCATTTCCTTGGGAAGCTCCCGGCCGTCCATAAAGATGGTTCGATGCGGACTATTGGGGGATTCATAAAGGATCACGATCAATCCCGGCGTCTGGACGATCCTGGACAAACCACGGAAGTTGAGGAACGGGATGCTGACCGGCCGACACTGCGCCAGCGGACTGTCCTTGCGAAAGTTCTGGACCCGCTGCTCACGTACGGACTCGGCCCAAGGCGTGACGCTTCCAGCGGGCAGGTTTTGGGCAACGTTGTAATCGTATCCATATTGGCCAGCCCGCCCAGCCTGCCAAATGCCGGACAGGTCCGGCTTGCCGTCGGCGGTCCGCGGCGCGGGCGCGGAAAGATTCGGTTTGCCGTCCGACGTCCGCGGGATGCCGGGCGCCGGGTAGTTCAGCCACTGTGCGTTGGCCGATTCCGATGCCGCCGTGATGATTATCACCACAGCCGCAAGCATGCGGGAACTCCGTGGATCCATCTTCATCGCACGACCTCGCAATCTCCGCCAATTATACTCCGACAGAAAAGCCAAGTTTCCTTAGAATTTGGCGGACTTAGCCAGAGGTTCGCCGGTTGCCTAAACTAACGGGCTGCTGGAGAAAGCAATCTGGCCGCAGATAAACGCCGATGAACACGGATAAGTTTTTTGTTTTCCATCTGCGTTTATCTGTGTTCATCTGTGGCCACCTACGTTTTGGACTTTTCATCGGCCTGCTAATTGAGCTACGGCTGTTCTTGCGCGGCCTTGGCCAGAGCCCGCGCCCAGCGCGCGGACTGAATCCCCAATTGGCAAAATCGGCACCGGAGCAGGACGATTGTTTCCGGTCAATAAACACTAGTCCGCAAACTGCTGTTCAATGGCTTTCGACACCAGTCTGGGCCACAATTTTCAGGAACTCGTCATTGGTTCCGACGTGTCCGTGAATGGGAACATGTTGCTCCACGTCCAGCTTCTGTTTCCGCATATTCTGATAGAGCGTCCGCATTCCAGCCGTTGGAGTGGGTATTGACGCGCCGGGCGAGGGCGGCGAGTAGAGGTCTGCATTGATCAAGATCTTTTCTTTCGGAAGGTAAGCCATCAGCATATCGGCGCTGTGGTTGCCTTGCGCGTACGACTGATCTTCCAACTCGTAGGCCATGTCCTGCACGTGAAAGATCTCCAATATGCGCGCCCCATCGGTGATGGCGTATCGGTCGGCGCCGCCGCCTGGACCGCCAAGTTGGCTCGAAACCGTCTCAATCGGAGCGGGGCGCCGGCTGATCATATACATCGGGCTGTAAAGGGCCATGCGGTCGGGCTGCAATTCGCGGGGCGCCGGGTAGAACATGATGTCAAGGTAATACTGCTTATTGGACTCATGTGTAATCACGGTGGTGCCCTGGGAAAGATAGGTCCGAAGACCGCCAGCGTGATCGAAATGATGATGAGTATTGACGACGTATTTGATCAGTTTGTTGGGGACCAGGCGATTTGTTTCCTCAATGACGGCGAGGGACCGGGCCTCGTTCTGGGGCGCCTCCACGACAGTGACGAAATCCTTGAATTCAACCAGCACGCTGTTGTGAGTGCCTCCTCCGAGCAGCCAAAGGCCATCGGCGAGTTTTTGGCTCTCCACTTTGACCGGCGCCAAGGTCGAAGTGCGCACCACATCGGGGACGGGTATCGTGGTTACCGGAACATTGGCTTTCACGCCGGTTACGTTGTACTCATAGTAGTTGTGTGCGGGGTTCAGTCGCGGATCGCCCTGGTGCACATGCACCAATGTGGGAAACTGCACGCCTTCGAAACTCTTGTACCTGGTGTAGCGCATCTCGTAATCCATGTCGCCGTAAACGGGATTGGGAAACCAGGTGTCGGTCAGCTCAACCAGATTCTGATCGTTGATTGTCCCGTTGACCCGATACTTGCCGACAGTGAACGATACGATCGTCACTTTGCGTCCATTCTGCGAGAGGCCGGCGTCCGACGAACCCACAATCGGCAGCGTGATGGCTGTTGCGTTTTTAGCGGCCAGCGCCGCTTTTAGGAATCCGTGCGGCGTAATCGCGAGTTCCAGCTGCCGCAGGTCGGCGTACGACACGCCGTCAAGATACAGGCTGGTCAGGGGCACCGGTTTGTCACCCTGCATGTCCCAAGCGTAATCGCCACTTAGAATGGACGTCACGTGCTCCACGGGCATCGGAGGCCTGCCGAGAAGTGGATACCAGCCCTGCCTGCGCGTGTAATCCTCGCGCGACCACTTGGCCTCGTAGTCGATCGCACGCGTGTAGTCGTCAACTTCATAGCGCGGCCAGTCTTCGGCGAGCCCGTAGGTCTGGCCGATCCGCGAAGACCAGCCGCTGGCGGAATATTGGATCGTCTTAAGATTGTCGCCGCCCATAGCCTTGAGAGAAGCTTCCAAAACGGAGCGGACATCTTTTACCGTCTGTGCCGATGAGGTTCCCGTCGTTGCGTCAAAAAAAGCCAGGCCCAGAAGAGCTGAAAGAACCGCGACCTTGCGCTTCATGTGGTTTCTCCCGTGCGTTTGGTGAGGTGATTTTGGCTAAAGGAGCAAATAGAATTATGTCGCGAAGTCGCCGAGAGCGCCACGCCACAATATCCTGGGTTGTGGCTAGCCCTGACAGGGTGCTGAAAAAAGCAATCTGGCCGCAGATAAACGCCGATGAACACGGATAAGTTTTTGTCTTCCATCTGCGTTGATCGGCGTTTATCCGTGGCCCAGCTACGTTTTGTTTCATAAACTCGCGGGCCCTGGAGAACTCTTGCGTCGCGTAGTATGATCTCTGGGCTGGAGGTCACTCATGCGAAAAACTTCGCTCATGTTACTGATGCTGGCGCTCGGAGTCGGAATCGGGGTCATTATCTCGGGCAGGCTGGCATCGGTTGAAGCGCGATCCAAGGCCGGCGCCGGATTTGCCGCGGTTCCAGGAAGCGTCGGTTCGGAAGACCTTACGGGTCCTTACGATGTGGTCAAGAACTGGCCGCAAGACATTAGCACTTTGCCGGGGAACGAAAAGTGGACCTATGGCGCGGGTGAAAGCGTTTTTGCCGAAAGCCCGAATCGCATTTACATGCTCTTTCGCGGCGAACTGCCGAAGATGGCTCCGCCCAAGGCCGTCCTACTGCCGCAGCTTGGCCCCAGCATCAGTTTTCCAGTGGCCGGCTTTTGGCGCGATGCCACCGTAGCCTCTCTACCGGGAACTGGCGGTACAGACAATGACACCAGCGAATGGCTGACAGCTTGGGAGGGAAAAGCCGCGGATCTGGGAATTAAGGGTCCGCCGTATCGTCAGCTTGGCGTGGACGCGAAGTGGGAAAACTGCGTCGTGGTAGTGGATGGCAGCGGCAAGATCATCGAAACCTGGAAGCAGTGGGACAAGCTGTTCCGGCGTCCGCACTCTATCTACATCAGCCCCTATGATCCGGAAAAGAACGTCTGGATCGTTGACGATAACATGCAGGTTATTTACAGGTTCACTCATGATGGCAGCAGGCTCCTACAAACTATCGGCACGCCGGGAGTGGCGGGAGCAGACGCTACGCACTTCAACCGCCCCACTTACATCGATTGGTTGCCCGATGGTACCTTTTTCGTCTCGGATGGCTACACCGGAACGCGGGTGGCGAAATTCAACAAGGACGGGAGGTTCCTTCTAGATTGGGGCAAGCTAGGTGGGCCTCCGCGCGGTCCCATCGACACTCGTCCAGGGTACTTCAGCAACGTGCATGGAGTGGCTGTGGACCCGGCGACGCGCCACGTTTTTGTCAACGATCGAAACAACCATCGGATTCAGGTATTCGATGAGAACGGCAAGTATCTGTATGAATGGAAAATCGACGCCGACCCATCCAGCCTCCATCTGCTCTATATCGGATCGGGCAAGACCATTTGGACCTTTGACCGCACCACGAACAAGATGGTCGAGTGGGATTTGCAAGGACACCTGCTGTACTCCTGGGGCAGTATGGGTGTTTTCCCTGGCGGGCTTTGGGGCGTGCATGGAATCAGTGTGGATCAGGATGGGAACCTGTACGTTGCCGAAGTGGACGCGGGGCGAGTTCAGAAGTTCCATCCAAAGGCCGGCGCCAATCCGGAATTTATGGTTGCCAAGCCCGTCGCTTCAGTCTGGAAATAAGTCCAGGAATCAACTGCGTACCGCATCTCAAGCGACAAGGCTGCACGTGCCTCGATTGCCGGACCGGTTTCATTGCCACCGTAGGGTTCCGTGGCGGCGGACTCGATCCGGTGTTCGGCGCCTGGATCCATCTTGAGATCAGTCAGCGGCGTTTGCTTAATCGGGTCGGCGCCGTCCGCGTTCGGTTATCGGGACACCGGCTGGAGCAGACTTCTTTGATACACGCTGCCAATTTTTCGGGATTCAAGACGGGGTGGCTGTTCAAGATAATGTAACTGCCCTGAACGTCGCATCCCCACTCGACGGCACCCCAACGTCAGATGGAACGTTCCACAAAGGGAAGCAGGCGCCATCCGGGAGTCAGCGAGTCGAAATATTGCGACGATCGTCGCCAGTTTTCGAAGCCGGCAGCCGCTGTTCGTTGGAAAAGCTCTTTAAGACAGCACGGACGGAGTGGCTTAGAGCTCTGGCTTCCGTTGGACCGTCGGTTGCTGTGTTTGGTCGAGAGAACACGAACATGAATGTAGACTTTTCTTGCCGAACCAGTTCCAACGTGCTGCGCTCTTGCCCGCTAGACACTTCAAACCCGTGCGGAGGTCCCCTGTGAACGAACCCACGTTCATCTTTCGCGACGTCACCATGGTTTTTGCGGGCGCCCTCATATTTGGCTTTTTGTTTTGGCGACTCCGCCAGCCTCTGATTCTCGGCTATGTCTTAGCCGGTCTCGTTCTGAGCCCGCTCACGCCGGGGCCTCAAGTGCATGACGTTCACACGTTTGAAATCATGGCCGAAGTCGGGGTTATCCTCCTGATGTTCTCTGTCGGTATCGAATTTTCCGTTCCTGAATTACTCCGCGTGAAGTGGGTCGCGCTCATTGGCGCTCCGGTCGGCATTTCACTTTCCATTGGGCTTGGCGCCGGCGTTGGCATTCTCCTAGGCTGGCCGTTTTTGCAAGGCGCCGCTGTCGGTTGCATCATTGCCGCCGCCAGCACCATGGTTCTGATGCGCCTTCTGATGGATCGCGGCGAACTCGATTCCGAAGCAGGCCGCGTCATGGTGGTCCTCACGCTGGTCGAAGATCTCGCCGTCGTTATTCTTACCGTTCTGCTTCCCAGCCTCGGTTCTTCGAGTGGCGCGGACACCGCTCAAGTCCTCTGGAAAATTGGTAAAGCCCTTCTGTTACTTGTTCCGGTTGTCTTGGCCGGCTGGAAAATCGTTCCACGGCTCCTGGCTCGCGTGGAAAAAACCGGCAATGACGAACTATCACTTCTTCTAGCGCTCACTGTTTGTCTGGTTATCGCCGCCATCACGGAGGCGATTGGCCTGTCGCTCGCGCTGGGTGCTTTTGTCGGTGGCCTGCTTCTCGGCAGCTCCGACTACGCCCACAAACTGGCCGCGAAAACCCTTCCCATTCGGGATGCTTTCGTCGCGCTCTTCTTCGTCACCATTGGCATGCTCATTGATCCGCGCGCGCTGCTTTCCAACTGGCGTCTTCTGGCTGTCATGGTAGGGCTGATTCTGGTAGGAAAGTTCACGATTTGGTTCACGGTCGTCCGTCTCTTTGGTTATCCGGCGCGAACCGCATTGCGTGTCGGTGTTGGTCTCACTCAGATAGGGGAATTTTCCTTCATCCTTGCCCAGGTCTCGCTGCATTCGGGTCTGATCGGGTCCGACGTCTACAACGCTACTCTAGCCGCCTCGCTCATCACGATCCTGGTCAACGCCGCTTTCTTTAAGATTATGAAGGCGACGCCTGCCGTCATCGCGGAACAGAAACTTCCCGAGCTCACGTTCGCAAGTTCTGCGGCAACAACGTCTCAGGCGAACCAAACGATGGGCGAATTCTATGCCGAAATCGATTAAAGGGGAACCGCTGTTCTTCTCCGATGCCTTCGGACACCTATGAAGGCTGGCCGGAATGGCCGCGCGCCGAGAGCTCATCACCTGTATCGCACGGGCGAAAAGCTCCTTTTTCCCGTCCCGGTTTCGCCTTGGATGAACACCGTCGGGCACTCGGCACCACACCGTTCCCTCTGGGCGGAGGCGCGGTGAATGCCCGGCGGCATAGGCTAGGGCGGGTGCGATCGAGAAATTCTCGAAACGCCACGCCAGCTGTCCCGCTGCTCCGCCGCGCGGACCAAGGGCGAGTCGCCTCCGGCTGCCATGAAAGCACAAGACCGTGGAAGGTCCGACACTGGAACTAGCCTATTCTCTTAACTTTCAACGAAGATCTGGTCGGGTTGCTCAGCGGACGACGAAATCTCTTGGGCATGGGTCTGCTTTAAAACATCCTTAGCGCTATCGGTCTCCTCGGACGTGACACAGTGAACGGTAAGCCGAGCCCCGCCAGCATTACCTTCTGGGGCTTTCGTAACCGCGATAGCGTCGTTGGAGAACCCGGCCGCCACAAGCACTGGGACCGCCTGCTCCGCTTGCTTTGCATATTGATAAGTACCGGATACTGCTGTCTTTTTTTCTGCCATTGTTTCGTTTCCTTCCGTGACTGTAACTCGACAAAGATTTGATTCACCACCCGGGGTATTGTTACGGAGGAGTTTGCACCTACCGATTGCAAAAGCCGTTCGCGAAGTCCAGCGATGCCGCCATTGCGCCCGGTTCCCGCGCCATTTGAATCTTGACCTGTCGCAGAGCGTCTTCCCGGACTGCGGCCCGCGGTGATCTGCTGGTAAAAGCTTTTCATAAACTGCGCTGGCGAGAGATCGTCCAGGTTCCATAAAGTGGTCACCACGTTCCGCGCCGTCGGATGGTGACGCGGCGGTAGTCAATCCGGCCGGAACCGTGCTCAGCGTGGAAGCAAAGCGCCACCAGCGCGTCCACAACCGTCACCGTGAATCCGCTGTTCAAACGCGGTAAGCTCGGATACATTTGGTGTCTCTGCCGGTGCGTCGGGTGCGAACGCCAGCGCCTTCAGCGGAATAAAAAACTGAAACACGCGCGGATCGACTGTAGAACTTCCTCTGAAACGTCGATTGATGGAACACGCCCTATGAAAGCGTCAAGGAGTCTCTTAGATGAATATCCGCTCGCTGTTTAGCGTGTTCTCCTCGGATCTCGCCATCGATCTGGGCACTGCCAACACATTGGTCTACGCCAAGGGCAGGGGTATCGTCGTGAACGAACCCTCCATTGTGGCAATTAATAAGAGCAACGGCGAGGTGGAAGCGGTGGGCAAGGAGGCCAAAGAGATGCTCGGCCGCACGCCGGGTAACGTGGTTGCCATCCGACCCATGAAGGACGGCGTGATCGCCGACTTCAAGGTCACTGAGCGCATGCTCAAGTACTTCATCCTGAAGGCGCACAGCCGCAAGGTGCTGGTCCATCCGCGCATCGTCATCGGCGTACCCAGCGAAATCACCCAGGTGGAAAAGCGCGCGGTCATCGACTCCGCCACCCGCGCCAAAGCCAGCGAGGTGCATCTGGTGGATCAGGCTATGGTGGCCGCGAACGGCGCCGGCCTGCCTGTCACCGAACCCTGCGGAAATATGGTGGTGGATATCGGTGGAGGCACCACCGATGTGGCGGTTATCTCGTTGTCCGGCATCGTCTATGCCTGCTCGGTCCGCATGGCCGGAAACCAGATGGACGACGCCATTATGGACTTCTTAAAACGCAAGTACAACCTGCTGATCGGTGAGCGCACCGCCGAGGCCATCAAAATTCAGATTGGGTCGGCGTTTCCTTTGGACAGGCCTTTGACGATGGAAGTGAAAGGCCGCAACTTAATCGAAGGTGTGCCGAGAACGCAGACCATCGATGACACCGAGATCCGGGAAGCTCTGTCGGAGTGCGTGGCCGCGATTGTTAACTCGATTCGCGTGGCCCTGGAAAGGACGCCGCCGGAGCTCAGCGCCGATATCAGCGATCGGGGAATCGTTTTGACCGGAGGCGGCGCGTTGTTAAAGAATTTAGATACGCGCATCCGTGAGGAGACAGGATTGCCGGTATCCATCGCCGAGGATCCGCTGGCGAGCGTCGTATTGGGAACCGGAAAGATGTTGAGCGACTTCAAGTTGCTCCGGCGAGTAGCCATCGAGTAGTGTCGATCAGTCCCGCTCCGCGCCTAAAATATAGGTGTGATGCTCAAATGGCCTGATGTTCTGAATTTGGCAAGGAACGGCAACCCCTCGCCGGATCGCAAGGTCGTCAAAACGGACGCCGAATGGCGCGCTCAGCTCACTGACGAGGAATACCGCGTCACACGACGGGCCGGAACGGAGCGCGCCTTCAGCTCGGAAATGTGCAGCCTCTTTGAGCCGGGAATCTATTCCTGCCTGTGCTGCGACACGGTCCTTTTCGATGCGTCTCAGAAATTCGAGTCCAATACCGGCTGGCCATCTTTCACCCAGCCAATCAAGGATAATGTCATCGCTTACCGGTTCGACGGGCCTGCGTTCTTGAAGCGCGTCGAAACCATTTGCAACACCTGCGACGCCCACCTGGGTCATGTCTTCCCTGACGGTCCGGCACCGAGCGGTCTACGTTATTGCATGAATGCCGTGGCGCTGCGGAAGACAGCCGAGGCCTGAGGACCGGGACCTGGGCGAATACGCTGGCTCTCCGCTCTCTGGAAAATCCGCTATGCTGCCTTGGTACTCTTCCTGGCTTTGTTCGCTGCCTTCGGTTGGCGTTTGGCCGCAGCCCCTCTCTTGGCAGCCCAAAAAGCCTTCATTCTCTCCGCTTGTTGTTTGCGTTGAGCTGCGGTGAATTTGCGACGTTTCTTCTTCGCCGGTGGAGCAGGTTCAGGAGAGGCGGGAGTGGCCAGCGAACTCTTCGGCGGTCTCCCCCTGCGCTGAGTCGGTTCTTGGAGAGCCTCTATGGCTCGGTTCAGCTTGTCTCGTTCTGCAACCAGAAGAGCAAGGATCTGTTCTGTCGGCATCGATGGAATTTTAGCATTCTAAGCTGATCGCGTCTTCCGGCCTACGCCAAAGCCAGCGGCACCGCTTCTTCCCAGCGCCCTTGAGCCTTCAAAATCAGCTCTATCACTTCGCGAGCAGCGCCCCGGCCAGCCCGCCGCTGCGTTGTATAGTGGCAGATCGCCTTCAACTCATCGGCTCCGTCGGCCACAGAAATTGCCAGGCCGGCACGTTTCGCCAGCGGTATATCCGGTAAGTCGTCACCCATGTAGGCCACTTCTTCCTTGCTGACGCCGGCCTTCTCGACGCATTCCTCAAACGCCTGCATCTTTTTCGCCTGCCCCAGATAGACGAACGTAACCTTGAGTTCTTCGGCACGCTTAGCAACCGCAGGTGAGCGCCGGCCAGTAATGAAACCCGTTTGGATGCCCATCGTGTGTGCAAGCGACAGACCTTGTCCATCCTTTGCGTCAAATACCTTCATCTCCGATACGCTCGCGGCTGAACCATCTGCAGCTGTACTGGAGATAAGACACACGCCACCATCCGTGAGAGTGCCGTCTACGTCCATGAGGAAGAGCTTGATTTTTCGGGCGCGGGTAAGGACCTCTGGCGAAGCGAGATTGGCGAGCGAGTCGGGCATGGCCTATCTTAGCTCGCGCAGAAGGCCCGACAGGGTTGAATGACTCGCGGTCGGATCGGGCGATTCCTGGAGGATAGGCTGATGGAGTTCATGGACGCCATCAAGCCATTCGAAGCGATCGCGCAATTGTTTGGCGACCGATAACCCCGCCGCGCAACCCAGAACTCACGCACCTCCAACTGGGGACGGACGTACGATCAGATGAAAGACATCCCGCTCTGGCAGGCTATCGAAGCGGGCGGCTAATGGATGCGGTACGCCGGGTAAAACCAACCCGGCGATCTTCGCGCTTAATCTATCCGAAGACCGCTGCTCAGAAACTTCACCCAAGCAGATCGGTTCGGAAAAACCAAAACCCCCAGAACGGGCATCTTATGGCCCGGTTTGACTGGGGGCTTGGCGCCATCTGCTTCGGAGCCAGCCCCGTCGCAGCGGTCTTCGGATCTGTCCCAGGGAGCGCGACTTCCCCGGAACATCGTATCTACTTTAAACCCACCCCTCAGACCCATCCCGCAAAACCGGACATTTCTACTTGGCACCGATTAGGACATTTCTATTTGGCATTGACAATGGCCCTCTCCGCCGCCCTGTTTTCCGCTCTCGTCGGCGGGGGAAAGCATATAGTAAGGTTAATAGTGGCGCAACCGCACGCCCGGCGTACGTGCCCAAGTTTCAAGCATCATGGAACTTACTCTGCTCGTAGCGAGACTTTTCCTGGGGGCCGTGTTTCTTCTTGCAGGCGCCGCCAAGCTCGGCGATCGCGCTGGAGCGAGTAAAGCGGTCGGCGATTTCGGCCTCCCCCGAAGGCTGGCTCAACCACTTAGTCTGTTGCTCTCGGTAGCGGAAATCCTGATCGCCGTCGCGCTCATCGTGGCGCCTCTCGCCTGGTATGGAGCTTGCGCCGCGCTCGCTCTCCTCGCCATTTTCATCCTGGGCATTGGCGTCAACTTAGCGGGGGGGCGCAAGCCGGATTGTCACTGCTTCGGACAATTGCATTCGGCTCCCGTGGGATGGACAACTTTGGCCCGCAACGGGTTACTGGCCGCGGCCGCCGGCTGGTTTGTCTCCAGAGGTCAATCGCGGGTGGGCCCGTCTCTGTGGAAACATCTTGCTTCGGCTGGCGACGACGAGCGCAGGCTATTTCTTTTGGGGGCGTGTGTGGTGTGCTTCCTGTTGTTTCGCGCTGCCCGCCGAAGCGAACCGGCAGAGCCCGAGGGGGTCGCCTCGGAATCCGAGATCGTCGATGAGTGGGTGTCAGATCCGCCCAAGGGCGATGACGGTGTTCCGACACTCCAGACCGAGAGCCCCGCGCCACGTGACATCGTTCCCCTCCGCATTGGGTCGCCTGCGCCGGAATTCGCGCTGCCGGGCATAACGGGAGAGAAACGCTCCTTGAAGGCTCTGGTGGAGCAAGGGAAGGCCGTTTTACTGGTCTTTTCCAGCCCCTATTGCGATCCTTGCCGGGCGCTGGCGCCGAAGATCGGCCATTGGATGCGTGAGCGCCAGGAATCCTTAAATATAGTTGTCCTCAGCCGAGGCGACGTAAAGGACAATCTGACCAAGCTGAAGGAATTGGAAGTTTCGCGCGTGCTGCTCCAGCCAGATCTCGAAGTCTCGGAAGCCTATGGTTGTTCGGCCACTCCAGCCGCTGTTCTGATCGGCACGGACGGTCTGATTCAGAGCGATCTCGTGGTAGGAGGCGAAGCCATCAAGGAGTTGATCGCTTCCAAGGTGCCCGGTTAGAGTAACTCGAAAAGCAAGCTAAGGCAAGCTTTCCTTCGTCTCGTGCAATAGTGGGAAGCTCGGTAGCTTATTTAGCAAAATCCCGCCACAGTTACAACCGTACTGGAAGAAAGGGAAGCCGGAGCCGAGCCTAGGAGTAAGTCCTGCCGCTAATTTACTCCGGCTTCCACCAAGGAGGTGTTGACTCACTGGTTTGATGCGGCTGGAGCGAGGCAGTTACACGAAATCCACTGGCTTATCGAACCTGGTCGAGGTTCGCTTGAATTTTGTTCGATAACTCCTTGGAAGGGTGTTGCGACAATGCGGCAACAAACTCCTGTTTGGCGTCGTCCGACTGTTTTTGCTGTAACAGCACCACGCCTAAGTGATACCGGTAAGTGGGTTCGTTCGGGTACTTTTTGACGAGGCCGCGAAACACCTGGATGGCGGTCTGATTTAAACCACGTTTGGCGTATACCCAACCGAGCGTATCGATTACCCCAGGGTCATCGGGAAACTTGCGCGCCACCCCTTCAGCGAGCGTCAGCGCCCGATCCAGATCCATCCCGGTTTCAGCCAAATTGAATGCCAGATTGTTCATAGCAGCCGGGTTGTTCGGATCGAGCGCCAGCTCCCGGTTCAGCGTCGCAATGGCCTCCCGCGGCTGCCCATGACTGCTTTCCAGGACCGCGATGGCGTTCAATATTTTGGCGTCTTTTGGCGCTAACTGGCTGGCCTTTTCATAATTCGCCAGCGCATCCTGAGTTACTCCTTGCAGCCGGTATAAGTCGCCGAGCTCGACATACACTTGCGCTGAGTTGGGGTCCTTAGACTGAAGCCAGTGGTATTGCTGGGAGGCCAGATCGAATTTTCCCTCCTGAGTGGCAACGGACGCCAGCAGCAGATGGACAGGCCGGGAGTCCGGCTCTTGTTTGAGCTCGTTACCCAGGAAAGTGAGAGCCTTTTCTGGATGGCGTTCCAGAACGTAAACCTGTAGCAGCCCCTCCAAAGGACGCAGATCCGCTGAACCCGGCCGAAAAATGCGGCGGTACAACGTCTCCGCCTTTTCATAATCTTTCTCGCCCGCGGCCAGTTCGGCCGATTCCAGAAGCACTTCCTTGGAATCAGGCTGCAGCTTGGACAAGCCATTGAGCTCTCTCTCCGCTTCCTGGTAGGACTTGTCCCCCAACAGCGCGGCGACTTTGAGAAGTTTGGCGTCGAAATTATTCGGATCGATTGCCAGGGCTTGCTCGGACGCCCCCAGCGCTCCGGCGTAATTATGCTCCGACTGGGCCATTTCCGCCAGCACCAGCCGGGGAGCGATGTAATCGTTGCGCAGCTCTACACTTTTGTTGAGTTCCTGTCCAGCGGAGGCGGGGTCGCTTTTGCTCAGAAAGTACAATCCCAAGTTATAGTGCACTACTGCGTTGCCCGGAAATTGAGCGGCCAGCGACTTAAATTCCTGGCCCGCCAGATCCCTCTCGTTCGCGTCCTGGCTTTCGCGCAACAGCAGGGCGCGCGTCAAGCGCGTCTGGGAATCTTTCGGGTTCGCCTTCAATATCTCATTCAGCTCTCCGATGGCTTCCTCTCGTTTGCCAAGGGCCACCAGCGCCTGCTCGATTTTCCGATGATAAAGATCCGGATGGGACGAGCCCGCGAGCCCAGCGCGGTACTGCGCAATGGCATCGTCCCACTTACGGGAGTTAGCGTAGAAATCGCCCACTTCGGCGTGGCCTTCGGGGAAGTTCGCACGATCGCTAATAATTTGAGTTAGCACCTGCAACATCTGCGGATAACTTGCCGAATCCCGATACAGACCCGCCAGTTCCAATCGTGGACGAACACTGTGCGGGAGTGCAGCGATTTCCTGACGAAGAAGTTGTGCGGCGTCCGCTAACCTCTTACTCCGAACATAGTGCGCTTCTAGCAAGTTGTAAATGGGCGCATAATCTTTACGCACGGTTAGGAATCGCCCAATCAGATCCTCCCCTTCCCGGTCCTGGTTCCGTAAAAATAGGACCTGAGCCATGGCCAGGATTACATTGGGATCGTTGGGCCGAATCGCATTAGCCCTACGGAACTCCGCCAATGCATCGTCGTATTTGCGGTCTATCACCAGCACGTCACCACGCAGCCGGAGGCCGTCAAACGAGTTGGGATCCTTTCTTAAAAGAACATCCGCTTCGCGGGCCGCTTGATCATACAGATTTTTCCCGTCGGGGACTACCTGGTAAGCTTCGATGGAAACATTGGCCAGGTCGATCGCATAGCGATCGTTAGCCGGGTCGAAATGCACCGCCCGCTGCAGGTCGTTCAGCGCTTCCAATCCCCGCCGCAGACGGAATTCGAGGAGGCCAAGCTGATAGTAGCCTTCGGCGAACTTGGGATCCTGAGCGACGCTCTTCCGATATTCAAGCTCAGCGTCCTGGTATTTGCCGGCCGCCTGGAAGCGATTGCCTCGCTCCAAGTAGGACTGCGGCGACTTACTGCAGGCCAGCTGAAAGCACAGCGCGGCTGCGACCCAAGCATACCGTTTCATACTGGGAGTTAGACTAATTCACCATCGATTTGTTTCACCTTTACGTCACGAATAGCGTTTTTCGTTACTAATGGTACAGGTTACGAGCAAGTGTCACTTCAAGTGGCGATCTTTCCGGGATATTATTCTGGCAGAGCGATGAATCGAAGCGCGACGATAAGTCGTTCTTCGGAGCTAGCCAGGGACCTGCTAGTGGGTAGGAATGTTCAACTCTTGCGACATTCATAGCGTGAGGGAAACCGATGTGTCACTCAAACTGCTCAGGAGGAGCCAATGAAATTTTTCGCGCGATGGGGTTTGATGGGGTCTGGATTAGGCCTCATTTTATTGACGGCGGCGCCGTCGTTTGCAGACACCGTGGAAACTTTGAATACCGGCGGCACCGGCACGGTAACAGTCACTCCGTTGGGAATCACGTTCACTCAGAACGATCCGGCGGGCGGCGGTTCATCCACCGAGGTCGGCGTGGGCACAACCTTGTCCGACGACGGCGTTACGCTGTCGCCAGGCCAGCCGATCGATATTACAGGAAGCGGAGGGACCAACTTGGTGACGCCGACTACGCTGCCGGCCACCTTGACGTTTCCCGACGAACCCAACCTCAGCATCACGCTGACCTCATTTGGGCCGGGTAGCTCCAATTCAGATTGCGCTGGATTGACGTCCGGCGAGTCATGCTCCCCCACCACTCCGTCTGGACCTTCGCCCATCATCCTGACCGACACAGGAACCGGAACAACCGCCATTCTGCCCGTCTCCGGCTACGAAACGGTCGCCGGTACAACGGTCGCCGACGTATCGGGGAATTTCAGCGCGGACACCGCGAGCGACACTCCCGAACAACTTGAGGGGTCCGCGGTTTATACCACCACCTATGCGGGTCAGCTCAGCTTGACCGCGACCAGCGTCGTTCCGGAACCGCGCCAGATTTCAATCGTCGTTCTGGCCGGCCTCTTGATGGGTCTGGTGGTTTCCAAGCGCAAGAAGAGCGAGGCGTAATCGCAGACTCCACCTCCGCTAGATTGCTTTATCCAGGCCGGAATCCTCATCCACGGGGGCTCCGGCTTTCTCGTTTAGGCACCCGCCCCCAGTACTTATCACTATTAAGTAACATCCATCTAACAGTCGATGACTGGAAGGTGAGAAATTAAACCTGAACAGCGGAAATCTCGCCGCGAGCGGTTTTTTTCTTGCAAACCTCTGGTATGGATGGTACTATCGCCATTAAAGTTTTTTTGGTTCCGCTCCCACTGGCCCGGCTTGGTGGGAGATCATTTCGCGGTCTTACCACTTTTGGATTAGAATTCCGCGGTCGTTGTACTGCGCCCTGGCCGGGCAGAGGCCCTTTTGCTCATATATCTCTAGTCCCTTCAGTAGTTTACTCGGAGAGCGTCTAAAAAAATCGAGGTTTTGCTGGATGAGATCTTTTTCATTCGATAGCTCCCGCATGCAGAGAAGGAATCTGTTGCTGGCGCCAAATTCCATTGCTTCTGCTTCGTTTACGGACATGGTGGTGGATACTTCCAGCCACGATCTCCGGCTAGCTGAAGCACAGAAACTAAGAGGAAGAATCGCGCTGCACGAAGGCGCCGTCGATCCGGCGCAGTTGCTGGCCGACGGCCGTCATGTGCAATCGGCCGATCGGAATAGCTGGCATCTGCTAACCCTCGATGACCAGGGCCATGTTGCGGCTTGCATGCGATACCTGCCGCATCGAAGAGACGCCGGGTTCAACGACTTGGCCATTTCTCGCTCTACGCTGGCCCGATCGAAAACCTGGGGATACCAGTTGCGAAAGGCGGTGGAAGCGGATCTTCGGCATGCCCGGCAGCGGGGATGTTCGTACGTGGAGTTGGGGGGGTGGGTAATTTCGGAGGCATTGCGCTGCACCACCGAGGCGCTCCGAATGATTGCCACCGCTTACGCCTTCGCCCAGTTGTGCGGCGGAGCTCTGGGAATAACCACAGCCAGCACCCGGCGCTGTTCTTCCGCCATATTGAAGCGGATCGGTGGAGAACAACTCGAAGCGCAGGGAAAAGAGCTCCCTTCCTATTACGATACGCACTATCGCTGTCAGATGGAGGTGTTGCGGTTCGATTCTTCGCGCCCAAACCCCCGTTATTCCAAATTTATGGACGCCTGCCGTTCCAGCCTGCGGGATGTTCCCGTTATTTGTCGCGAGGCGATATGACGACATCCGGCTGGCAATGGACTTCGGCGGCTCTGCTCATCGCTTGCCTGGCAAGCTTCGGGTGGGCAATGCGCGGATTTTTCGTCCAGCCGGCAGGCTTGACGACGGGCATGAAGGTGATCAAAGCCTTCGGCATAGTGTTCGGGGTGCTACATCTGGGGGCAATTTTGGCCACTCCGAAGGTTACTGTTTTACGTGGAGTGAGCGGAGCGGTCCTTTATCTGTGTTCGCTCGGATTATTTTGGTGGGCGATTAACGCCAGCTTGAAGAAACCTTTGTCGGCCGCGTTCTCTCCCGACCTGCCGGGCCATCTGGTGGCGCACGGCCCTTACAAAATCATCCGGCATCCCTTGTATTGCTCCTATCTGATGTGCTGGCTCGCGGGATGGGTTGCCACCGGCCGCCTGTGGCTGGCGCCCACCGTCGCCGTGATGTTTGGGATTTATTTTATGGCGGCAGCCGAGGAAGAAAAAAAGTTTATGCGAAGCCATCTGTGCGATGCGTACGAACGCTATCGGGCTCGCACGGGTCTGTTTTTCCCCAACCCCTTGAAGTCGTAGGCGAATGCGGCTGGCTTGGTACAACATCACGCACGACCGGATGCGGTTCGCGGTGACCGTTCTGGGCATTACGTGCGCTGTGTTTCTTATGATTTTTCAAGGCAGCATTCTGCTGGGATTCCTACGCGCTGCCTCAAAGATCATCGATTCCACCGGCGCCGAGATCTGGATCAGCGGGCGCGGCGTCCAATGTTTCGAATTTGCGGTTCCCATTGAAAGGCGCTTTGCAGACCTCGCTCGTGGCGTGCCCGGAGTCAGCGGCACCAGCCGCATCTGCACCAGCCTGGTGCAGTTCCGCAAACTCGATGGCAGCCAGCAACAAGTGGCGCTGATCGGGGCCGATGTCGATAGCGCCTCCGATAGTGGCAGCGGCGCTCACCTTCCGCTTCCTCAGCTGGCAGGCAGCCCCCTCGGCATTACACCGGAAGCCCTGGTGGTGGATAGCAGCAATGCCGAAATGCTGGACATACCGGGGCGTCTGCCGCTCCAGGTGGAAATCAACGATCAAAGCGCGCGTGTGGTGGCAAGGACGTCCGGATTCAGCTCGTTTCTTGGAAGCCCCTACGTTTTCACTTCCTATACCGACGCCTCGCGTTATCTGGGGCTGCGTCCCGATGAGACCATGTTCATCCTGGTGCAGGTTCAGCCGGGATTCTCCGTCGCGGCCGTAAAACGGGAGCTGCAGGCACGTCTGCGCAGCGTGCAAGTGTCCACCCGGCAGGAGTTCTCGCGGCGGGCCGAGTTCTATTGGGCGTCCGAAACCGGCGCCGGCGGGGCCATTCTGGCAGCGGCCGTGTTGGGTTTTTTCGTTGGACTCACCATCGTGTCTCAAGCGATTTACTCCACCACCATGGAGCACATCGAAGAGTTCGCGACGTTGAAGGCGCTGGGCGCCACTCCCGGATATATCGTGCGCGTGATCGTTTCCCAGGCGCTCCTGGCCGGATTGACCGGCTATCTTCTGGGAGTGCTGATCACGAGACCGATGATTCACCTGGCCAGGCCGCACATTCCCTGGATATCGACGCCGTGGTGGCTGCCGGTGGGCGTTTTTCTGCCCGCTGTCGCCATGTGCGCTCTCGCTTCCATTGTCTCGGTGAAGGCGGCCATTACCGTCGAGCCCGCCAAGGTGTTCCGTGCCTGAACCTGAGCTGGCGGTCGAAAAAGCTAGTGTCTGGTTTGGATCGGGCCGTACCCGCGTGCGCGCGCTGGCGGATGTATCGCTCGAGTTTGCCCCGTCCACCTTGACTCTGGTGATGGGCCCTTCCGGGAGCGGAAAAACCACGCTGCTCTCTCTGCTCGGTTGTCTTCTCACTCCGGATGCCGGATCGGTTTTCGTACAAGGGGCGAATACCGCGTTGTGTACGGCGGAAGAGAGAGCGGCTTTGCGCAGGCGGGAGATCGGCTTCATTTTCCAGGCCTTCCGATTGTTCCATTCGCTGTCGGCGATCGAGAATGTCGTAATCAAATCGCATATTGCCGGGGAAGAGCGCCAGCACAGCCGGAAGGCCGCGCTCGACCTGCTCGTCAGTCTGGGATTGGATGGCAAGCTGCATCTCAAGCCGGATGCGCTGAGCGGGGGCGAAAAGCAAAGAGTGGCCATCGCGCGCGCTCTGATCTCGAATCCAAAGATTCTGCTAGCCGACGAGCCCACCGCTTCGCTCGATTCCGATTCGGGACGGCAAATCTGCGAAATTTTGCGGAGGCTTGCGCGGGAGAGTAACCACACCGTGGTCATCGTTTCGCACGATCCCCGCTGGGCCAGTTTTGCCGACCGTACCGTGAGTTTGGAAGACGGCCGGATGGTCGAAGAAAAGCAAAATGCCAGGAGGAACTGATCGATGAAAGTGATTTTGCCAAGTGGACTGACGCGATTAAGCATAGTGCTGTTGGGGTTGCTGATTGCGGTTGTAGCGATCTATTCCATGCTTTCGCGCAGCGGCGCTTCGGCGCACAGCGATGTTGCGGGCCCTTCGCGCGTCGCACCGGACACGTCGCATTCCACCGCCATCGCGCTGGCTTCTCCAGGCCGGGTTGAGGCGCGGTCCGATTTGGTGAACGTGGGCGCGGCCATTGACGGCGTAGTCAGAACCATTCACGTTCAGGAAGGCCAAACCGTGCAGCGGGGCGATGTGCTGGCCGATCTGGCCTGCGACGATTTGCAGTCCGGGCTCCAGGTAGCCACGGCGAATCGCGATAGCTTGAAGGACGCCCGCCTGCGTTTAGAGCGCGGCAGCCGGCCGGAGGAACGGGAGGCGGCGGCTCAAAAAACCGCGGCCGCGCGAGCGGTTCTCGACCAGGCTGCGGCGCAGCTCGCCCGCATGTCAAAACTCTACGACGCCCAGGAGGTATCCCGGCTGACGTTCGAAGAGGCGCAGCGCGACAAGAACGTCGCCGAAGCGCAATTCCGGCAGGCGCAAAGGAATGAAGAACTGGTCAATGCGGGTCCTCTGCCGGAGGAACTGGCGCGGGCCGATGCGGATCTAAGCGCTGCGGAGGCGGGAATAAAGCTGGCGCAGGACAAATTGAGCAAATGCGTGGTTCGGGCGCCCATGAACGGCACCATCTTGCGCGTTCTGTTGCGGGAAGGCGACTCCTTTGGGCTGATTTCTCCGCGCCCGCTGTTTACCATGGCGGATGTTTCGGGCCGGCGGGTGCGCGCCGAGGTGGACGAAAACGATATTGCGAACGTGCATATCGGCCAGAAGCTCGTGGTCTCGGCGGATGCCTACTCGCACCGCACTTTTTCGGGCGTGGTTACGAAGCTCGCCGACGTGATGGGGCGCAAGTCCGTGGTCACCGGCGATCCGGCGCAGAAAGCCGATCGCGACATACTGGAAGTGACGGCCGATCTGGATCAGCCGGCCAATGCCCTGCCGATCGGACTACGCGTCACTGTTCAATTTATCCGCTGACTCTTGACCTGTTGAAGAAGCTCTGCCGCACCGGCTGCATTAGGTTCGCGGCCCGGTAAGCGGCTTCCATCACGCGTTCGCCATTCTGAGCCGCGCGCGTTAGCAAGCGGTTTTTGGCTTTTCTCAGCGTCCTGCCAGCCGCCGGCCGCGCGAGTGAGTTGGGCATCGTTTAGAATAAGACAAGGCTTTTGTGAGGTGCAGTCCTATGTATCGAACACTGACTTTGTGCTCGGTTCCTCTTGCTGCTGCTGTTGTGCTCCTGGCGGCCGATGCATCCTGGAAAGACAAACCTCTTTCGCAGTGGACCGCCGAAGACGCGAAACAGGTGCTAATCGATTCTCCCTGGGTTAAGGTGGTGACGCCGCAGAATATACGCGACCTCAGTCCGGACGAACGGCGAGAAGGCGGCAACATGGAGGCGAGTGTCGGCCATGGTGTGGGTCTAGCCGGTCTTGGAATACTGGGACCGCGCAGGCAGGCCGAAGCCCTGGCGCGCGCCCACTATAAACCTACGCCCGACGCCGTGGTGGTTCGGTGGGAAAGCGCCCCTACTGTCCGTACTGCCGAGCAGAAGGCCGGCGAGACCAGTGTTCCCAGCGTGGACGAAGATCATTACGCCATCGTGGTCTACGACATTCTTACTCCCAAACGATTTAATATCGCGAACGAATTGAAAGGCATCGCATATATACACCGCGACACCAAGAAAGACATAAGACCTTCGCATGTCGACATCCTGCGCCAGGACGACAAAATCGCCACCATCGTTTATCTGTTTCCGCGTTCCAAGGAAATCACCAAGAAAGATGGAAGGCTCCTGTTCGTGGCCCAGATCGGCCGTCTTTTCGTATCCCAGTTCTTCTACACTTGGGAAATGCAGCTCCAGGGCGAACTGGAACTCTGATTTAATTCAGCAATTCAGGCCGTGCTATTTACGAAACGCGGTGTCGCTGTAGTTCAGGCGCGCGGCATAGGATGGATCCTCAGGGGCCGGCAGTTCTTTGGCTGTCGCCAGATGAAAGTCACTCGTGCGGGGAACTTCAGTATAGTTCCGCGACAATCCCGCGCCCTTCCCCTGGTGTACGGCCGGTGTGGCGCCGGAGAGATCCTGCATCTGGCTCGTGCTGAGCATGTGCAATTTCGGCTGGCCCGCGGCGAAGATGAGCACGGGGCTCGCCAGTGAGAGGGCGGATAAAACGGCCACTCTAATAAATCGGGACTTCATAAAATCTCCTTCTATTTCGTATTATGCTTCCCGCCTAATCAGGAAGGCATGAGGGGAAAACAATATTGCCATTGAAAGATTATTAAGAAGTCATAAAACAAAACATAATTATTTCGTGAGGACGCCGCACAAACCCACGCAGGATACGCTGTCGCCCATGGCTTACGATGGGCGGCGGCTAGGCGGATTAATCCGGGAGAATTGCCGCGCCGACCATGCGGCCCACTGCCCGAAGGCAGGCAGCTGCATATCCAGCTAACCAGCTCGGTGGAAGCGGCCTCGAGTGGACGCGCCTTTGAGGGCCGGCCACTGGATTGTGGAATCCATTCGGAGCCGCCGGACTCCTGGCCCCGATTTCTTGGGTTCGGCGCGAGTTGCCGAGTTGCAGTTAGCCTTTGGAGACCGGCTCCCTTACGGTCGCGGCTCGGTAAACACCGGCAAACACGTGCGCGCAATTCTGAACCGCGCGCCAGCAGCACGCCCGGAGATCACCGGAAGTCGTTCACTGGAGAACATCGACTCGAAGGACACCGGACGGGTGGCGCGTGAGCAAGCGTTTTTCGGCCTTTTTCAGCAGTCTGTTAAGCGACGCGCCAAGCCGCGAGAGTGGCCAGCGCTTCATTGTGCGTGAGGTCCGGCTTGATCACTAATTCCACGGTAGACACGCCATCCAAATTCACTTCGTAGTCTTCCAACTCGCTGGTGGATCCGGCGGGGCTGAAGTTCCACTGCTGCCGCACGATCTCTTTGGGCTGTCCGCCATCGGCCGCCGACCATCGAACGGTGAACTCTTGCAACCGGTCCCGCGCCGGCTCCAGAAAGTGGAGCTGTATCCGATGCACCGCTACCGCCTGATCGAAGATGAGACGAATTTGCTGCTCGCCTTTCTGGGAGGCTCGCCAGCCTGGACCACCCGCGGCGCTGAAAACCGATTCGATGGGAAAGCCAGGATCTTCGGAGGTGACTTCAACGGTCGCAATTTGCCCGAGGTCCATCCAGCGCGGGCCGGGTCCCGGTTTAGCAGCCGGCCGGTCCGAACTAACAATTCTCTTTCGCACGTTCTTATTCTCTCCGATTAACAGTTGCCACGCTCGTCCAGGCGTTGGAGCAGCGCTCGCAGTTCCTGCTGCTCCCGGCTGGCGAGAGGTCCCATCATCGATTTGACCAGCCGCAGGTGATCGGGAAGCGCCGCCGTCACCAATCTACGCCCAGCCGCGGTCAGGCGAATCACGTTTGCGCGGCGTCCTTTCCGCGACGGAACCCGCTTGACGAAACCCCGCCCGCTGAGACGATTCACCAGCCCTACCATGTTCCCTTTTGTGACAGCCAGTTTATTTGCCAGCTCCTGCTGATTCAGATTCTCCAGCCCCAACAGCATCGCCAGCAGATCGAACTGCGCGAGGGTGAGTTTATGCTTCTTGAGGGAATCCTCCACCTTGGACTGCAGGGTCCAAAAAGTACGGATCATCTGGAGCCAGGTTTCCAGCTCCCCAGGAAGTGTCTTCCCGATTAACGCGCCGTGCACGGCTCGGGATCCCAGCCGGAGGCGTCGGCGATCTTCTTGAAGTGGCTGGTGGTGACGAACGGGACCGCCAGATACGTGGGATCTTCCACTACCGTGGTCACCATGAACCAGGTGTCCGCGTTCGGCTCGCTGAACAGGTCGTAATATTCCTTGAGAACGGTTTTTTCGCTATAGGGAACGCCATTCTTGCGCAGGTATCCGGCGCGTAATTGCGTGGTGGTTACTTCCAGGGACCGGGATCGCGCGCCCAGGCGGGGAGCCAAACCTAGACCGAACGAGATGGGCGGGTTGGGGGTGGGCAATGCTCCTTCCCATTTCGCCGACGAATAACCCTGCCACGAGGGCGTCGCGTCGCGCGGAGGCTGGCCGTCAAAATGGAACAAGCGAGTCTGCTGGCCAGCGTCGGTCTCGATCTTCAATGTTTTGTCGTCCTGCCACGTGATGCGCAGGCGACCGGGAACGCGCATGATGGCGGCCGCGCCATAAGCTTTGCACTGCAAGCCGGCTGCTTCGTCTTTAGCCGGATCCCAGGCATCGATTACCTTGCGGGCCTCGGCATTCGTCGGGACGCTGGCGGCGTCTCCCTTGAGCGGCGTCACCATGCGCCAGCGCCAATCTTCGGTGACATACGCCACCCAGTATCCGGTGAGATCGATGGGCGCGCCTGGCTTCCCCGGCGCCGGTGGAGCGGGCGCGGGAGGACCGAACTGGGCGGCCAGTCCGCCGGCGGTGGCAAGTATCAGGATTGGCAATTTGAATTTCATCGCGAAAGGCTCTTGTAAACTGCTTCGACAAAACGATCGGCCGTGACGAAGCTGTTGCTGGACACATATTCGGTGTCGTAATCCCGCGTGGGCTGGGCCGCTTTCACTTCATCCAGCGTCTTGCCTTTCTGAATCAGATCGCGAACGCGATCGCGCACGATCACCAGCATGTCGCGAAACTCGACGACGTCGGCATCGTCGCAGATTCGTCCGTGGCCGGGAATCACATACGTGCCGCCTTCCTGCGTCTTAGCGGGAACCGCAAGCTGCAGTATGTGGTTCAACGCCGCAATCTCTCCCTGTACGCTGCCTCCGCGCTCGAGGTCGATAAAGGGATAGGCATCGGGCGTGAAGATGTCGCCCGCGCTGATCACGTCCGATCCACGAAACAGAACCAGACTGTCGCCGTCGGTGTGCGCATTGGGCTCGTGATAAATGATAATCGCCTCTCCATTGAAGTGCAGATTCTTGGTGGGCGTGGCGTACTCGTCAATGGGGAGGCCAGCCTGCGGGAAAGGAGGCTCACCGGGCGCAGTCATGCGATTGAGCACATTTTCGTGCGCGATGATCTTCAACGGCAGCGCTGGATCGGAACCGGCCAGCTTGGCAATGGCGGCATTTCCGCCGACATGATCGGGATGCATGTGGGTGTTGATGATGTAGCGCAAAGGTCCCGGAGAGAGTTTGCGAATCTCGGCCATCAGTTTCGGAGCCAAAGGAGCGAATTGAGTGTCCACCATCAGCACGCCTTCGCTGCCCACTTGCACGGTAGTGTTGCCACCCGCACCCACCAGCATGTAAATGCCGTGCTGCACCGGTTCCACGTGAATTTGGACGTTATCAAAGTTTTGTTGCGGCTGCGCTCCCAATCGCGTGAGTGAGAGAACAAAGAGCCCGCCGATGATTGAAACGCTTCTGAACATTTTGATTACCGTTTGGGCGGAGCGGACGTCGGGCTTAGACAAACTTGGCCTTCGGCCCCGCAGGAGCAGTAGCGCTCGCAGCGATCGCGAGGGTGCTCCGGCTTGCCCATCTTTTTCCGGTATTCGGGATACAGCGTCTCAGCGCCGCCCCGGGTAGCTTCATAAGGCAGTCCGTACCAATCCGCAACCTCGTGTAAGAAAGGATTGGTTCCAGGCAGGTGGTTGGGGACATAATCGGCGGCCTTCGGCACTTCCGCCACCGTTTCGCAAATATCTCGGGCGATCACTTGGGTGGGATCCAAGATCCAGGTTTGCGTCCGCACCAGCGGTTCGGTCATAAACACCGGGTCGGTCACCACTGTCGCCACCGTCAGATAATTCCCGTGGCGCACCCAATGCTCGGTGAAAGTGGCTTTGTCGCTGCGCGGAACTCCGTTGCGCTTGAGGTAGCTTTCCTTGAGGTGCGTGGTGTAGACGTTGAGCATGTTGTCGTCCCACGTGCCGGTGGAAAAGCCTTGCCAGGTGTGCGGCGCATACTCGGACGGGTGCGGCCGGCCGTCCAGCCAGATGGTCCGTTCCATCTCCTGAAAATTGATGTGGGTGTGAAACGCGGTGACGCGCTGGGTTATGGGATCGCGGATGGCGTCCACCCGCATGTTGGCCAAGCCGCGCATCGAATAATCCGCCGAGTGGGGCCGGCATTGATACTCGGGAACCACGGAGATGCGGTCGGCATCGTAGCTGTCGGCACGCAGCCGGGCGGCGTCGTTGAGCGGAAGCCCTAAGTAATCGCCCAACTCGGGGCCGGGAATGCGATCCGGCAGATCCTCGTGGTACAAGGGCGACCAACTCCCCGAGAAATCCACCTGCGCGAACGCGGGGGCGGAAACGAGCAGTAACGCAAGAAAGATTTTCATGGCTTCGATGCCGGCTTCGCGGCTTTCTTCTCTTCGGCGCGCGCGCCCGCCAGAATGTCCCGCATGGCGTAATTGCCTTCATGGCACGCGTATTCGAAAATCCGATCCGTGCGCTTCGCCATGGAAATCTCCACCGTCCATGGCTTGGTGTAAACGGTGGGATCGTCAATAGTCGCCTGATAGATGATGGTGACGGGATCGGTGCGCCGGAAGCGCTCCACCACGTGTAGATTCTGGTCCGTCATCCCATCCAGGTAGCCCACTCCGAAGCGGCTTTGGTTGTTAAATTTGAAATTGGTGGTATCTACCACCAGCGTGTCGCCTTCCCAATGGCCGCGCGAGTCGCCGGTCCACTGGCGGATTTCGGGCGGCAAGTGCGGGCTCCCGTCCAGCGGAATGATCCGGGTATCGTGGTTCATTTCCACCGCGATAGCCACCAACCCGCGGCTCTGGACTATCTCATAGTTGTTGTTGTATGGCTCCGGCAGCATGGGCGGGCCGGCGGCGCCAAACAGGATGCAGCGCTCGCTCAAAAACCGGTCTTCGGGACCGCCCGCGGGATGCAGCGCCAAATCGGCGTGAAATGCGTCAAACCTTTTCTGGGCTTCGGGCGTGAACGGCGGAACTCTGCCGTCCGGCGGATCCATTACTAGCGAGGTGCGCATGGTCTTGGAGACGCGAGTTCCCCGATCGGTCCAAAAGTTGTTGTAGGCGCGCCGCGCCAAGTCCGAAGCGCCGCGCTGGCCTTCGATCAGATCGACGTTGCCCTGTTGAACGCGCTGCTTTTCAAAGGCTGCCGCTTCCTCGGCGGTGAAGAATTGTTTGCTACCCAGTTGCGCCGGCCGCTGGAACGGGGTGACGGTTGCGTTGGTCCAGATCCCTTCAAGATCCGGCTGGCTATCCGGCGTTCGCGGCACGGACCACTTGGGCGGCGTTTGACCCGCCAGGTTCAGTCCGGCAACCAACGCCGCCAGCAATGCGTACCCGGCTAATGTGCGGATCTTGATGCGCGGTGACACCACGGGGTCCTCCACGAGTGAGTTTAGGTATAAACCAACCTCGCGAGGAAGTCAAGGCTTCTACGGTTTGAAAATCGGTAAGCGCTAGGCTTGGGGCGAGCGCCAGGCCGCGCCGTTGTTTTCACTGGCCGGACGGCGGGGCGTTCTCTTCTTTTGCGCGGCAAGCGCCCGGGCGGCGCTGCAATTACTCGCGTGAAGCTGCATCGCCTCTTCGGTGAAGGTCAGCGCATTCCGCTCCTCGCCTTCCTCGCGATGCTCCAGGATTCCGCGGCACATGAGCGGCAGCTCCTGCAGACGAATGCCATAGGTACGGCTAAGAGCGAGGTCCGCGCGCACGGTGAACACCGTTCGAACCCGATCCGCAGCGATGCCTTCAAATGCGAACACCCGGAATTCCCGGTCTTGCGTGAATCCTGTGAGAATGAACTGCATTACGTTGCTCCTTCGATCTCCTCAAACGGCATACGGCACCCTGGAAGTCACCTTCTTCGCGCGATCCGCCACCAATCGCAGGCGCTCCACCAGTTTCTTGCCGAGGCTTAACTCCGCGGGGTTGAACTTATAGCCCGGCATCTTGGGGTCGATAAATTCCCTACGGAATAATTGATCGGACGCCAAGGTGGTAAGCAGTCCCAGTTCCTGTTCGGTGAGTTTGACTGTAATTTGGGCCATGCGATTAACTTCGCCTTCTCGGAAAGTGGCTCTCCCTGTTCGCTCGTTCCAAACTCACAGCAACCTCCTCGGTTGTCGGATGGCCTAAGAGAAGGGAATCAGATCGCCTGACTTAGTTCAGGCGACTTGCGAGTGGGCGGAATCGCTCAGACATTTACCATTATCAGTTAATTGCTCCAGGGAGTCAAGCGAATGAGGCGAATCAAGCCGAGTCGCTTCACTCAGATCGGTTAAATTCAATCGCGCACAAACCGGTTGTTGTAACAGGGTTATAACACTCGCGGTGCTACGATGGAGCTGAAGAGGTATCTATCATGGATGCGGAGACGATCGCTACTCTGAAAACTGTATGCACCGCAGGGCGCGCCAGTTCGGGATTCAACGGAGATTGTAATGAGCGATTGGAGCAACTGGTGGAGGATGGTTTCCTGGTGGTTGTGACCTTTGCGAAGGGGAAGGGCCCAGGGATCAGCACCAAAAGCAGAACATATAAGCCCTCCGACAAGGGCCGGGAACTATTCCGGCAGTTAAGCCAAAAAGGCGCAGCGTAGGCCGGCTGCTACGCCTGGAGAACCAGGCAGTCTTTCCTGCCATAGATTTTCACGACATTGAGCAAATCGGCGGCATGGATGGGCTTGGAGAGATAAGCGTCCATGCCCGCGGCGATGCACTTGTCGTGGTCGCCCTTCATGGCGTGGGCCGTTAAGGCGATGATTGGAATGTGCCGTCGGGTAAGCGCCTCCCTCTCACGAATGACCCGGGTGGCTTCCAATCCGTCCATTTCTGGCATCTGAACGTCCATGAGGACCAAATCAAAAGTGTCCTTGTCCAAGGCCTGCAAGGCCTCTTGCCCGTTCGCGACGACTACCACTGCGTGTCCTTGCTTCTCAAGAACGCTCTGCGCCAGGCGCTGGTTCACCACATTGTCCTCGGCGATTAAAATCCGCGAACGGCAGACCGCTAGCGGCCCGCGAGGAGCAGCGTGGATTGCTTTCCCCGTATGTTCCTGGCCCGTATGTTCCAGGGAGGTGTTGGGCTTGCCCAGCGCCAGCGCGATAACCTCCCGCAATTCTTCCCTGCGGACGGGCTTCAGCAAGTAGTTTGAGACCCCCAGACAGCGGGCGCGCTCGATGTCGCCGGGGCGCTCGCCGGAGGTGAGCATGAGAACGATGGTTCCGGCGCAATAGGGCAACTGGGCAATCCGCTCAGTGAGCTCAAACCCATCCATCTCGGGCATGTGCACGTCGGTAAGGATCACTGCAAACGGATCCCCCCCTTCAAACGCCCGCCGAATCAAAGAAATCGCTTCTACACCGCTCGCTGCTGAGACCGGTTTGGCGCCCCAGCGCCAGAGCACGTCGGTCAGGATGCGCCGATTGGTCACATTGTCGTCCACCACCAACACGGGAAGCCCGGTTAACATGGGAGGAACTTCCACAGGAATCACCTCGGGAGCGACGCCAAACCAGGCCGTGAAATGGAACGCGCTTCCCAGGCCCGGCGTACTCTCCACCCAGATTTTGCCCCGCATCGCCTCCACCAGGCGCGCGCAAATGGTGAGTCCCAGTCCGGTTCCTCCGTACTTTCGAGTCATGGAGCCGTCGGCCTGGGAGAACGCATCGAAGATCAAGTTCTGTTTTTCAGGAGCGATGCCAATGCCGGTATCGCGAATCACGAAATGCAGTTCCACGCGCTCCGGACCGTTTACTTCGACCCCCACTTCGAGAGCCACCTCGCCGGCCTGGGTGAACTTGACGGCGTTCCCCATCAGATTCACGATGATCTGCCGGATCCGTACCGGATCGCCAACCACGCAGTCGGGAACGTCCGCCTTCCATTCGCACAACAATTCGAGACTTTTCTCGTGCGCGGTGACGGCCAGCGTGCGGACCACCTCTTCGAGATTCTCACGCAGGTTGAAGCCCACCGGATCCAGCTCCAGCCGGCCCGCCTCGATTTTCGAGAAGTCCAGGATATCGTTGATGATGATGAGCAGGGACTCGGCCGAACTCCTCACCGTCCTGAGATAGTCCCTCTGCTCGGCAGTGAGGCTGGAGTCCAGCACCAGTTCGGTCATCCCGATCACTCCGTTCATCGGAGTCCGGATCTCGTGGCTCATGTTGGCCAGGAACTCGCTCTTGGCTCGGCTGCCGGCTTCGGCCTTCTCTTTGGCCAGCGACAATGCCAGGTTGGCCGCCACTAGCTCCGCCGTGCGGGCGGTGACTTCCTGCTCCAGCCGGTCGCGATGGTCCAGCAACTTCCCGTCTCGTTCCTGAATCTCGGCCAGCATCCCATTGAAGGTGTCGGTCAGTTGTCCCAGGTCGTCATCGGATGTCTTGGCGGCGCGGACCGCGAAGTCTTTTTCGACCGAAACGGCCCGGGCCGTGCGCGCCAGACGAGCGATGGGTTCGGAAATAACAGTTTGGAGCCGCGCGGAAAGGATGAACGCTCCGAGCAGCGCCACCACCAGAGTGCCGATAACAATGAGGGCGAATTCGCGAAGTTTGGAGCTGACTTCGCCCAGGTCCGATTCCAGATAGATTCCGCCGACCGGCTGGTGCTGGAGCAGAATCTGTTGATAGAGGCGGAGCCGGTTATTCACGAACGAAGCGCCGGCGGCGCTCATCTGGAACTTGGGAGGAGCCGTGGAGGCGGCATCGCGCCGGTAAACGGCGAACACCGCGCCATCGGCCGAGTAGATGGCGGCGGTGGCGATAGAGCGCTTGGCTCGCAACCCGGAGAGCAGCTCCTCGGCGGTTTTGCGATCGCCAAAACTGAGCGCGGCGGTGCTGTTGTCGCCGGTAATGTCAGCCAATACGCTCAGATCGCGCCGCAGGGAATCGCGCTGCATATAGTAGTGCGACAGCAGGATCGCTCCGCAGGCGTTGATCAGCGCGGCCCCCACGGTGAGCATCACAATCAGCCGGAGCTTGTGGCGAATCGGCAGGTCGCGATAGCGGCGGGACCAGTTCATCGGCCTTTCTCCGTTTTTACGATTTGCGCCAGGCTCAGTAGTTTGGAACTGATCTGAAGCTGCGCATGCTCGGCGGCGCCCACGTTGATTTCGAAACGCACATGACCGTCTTCCAGTTTGAAGTTGATGACGCCTCCATCGGAGGCGAACCCCTGCGCCTCGCCAACCGTCAAAATTCCTTGCGGTTTCAAGTTGGCATAAAGCGACCAGAAGCGTTTGCCCTCCGTCGAGCTGATAAAAAGAATCTGGCAGGCGCTGGCTTGGTCCGCCCCGCTTACCTGGCGAAAGGCCACCGTTCGGCCTTCAATCGATTTTCCGCGGATCACCTCTTCGAGCGCGTTCCCAAACGGGTTGTGTCCCAGCACGCAAACGATGATGGGGTCCTTGGGCGTGCGAAACGCTTCGGCGGGCCATTGCACGAACTTGGCGAAGTTATAGAGGAAGGCGGCCTTCACCTGGTACTCTTCGACGGCCTGCGCGTGCGCGCGCGGCACGAGCGGCATTCCGAGCAAAAGTAGTGTGATCAGCCAACGCGTCATGGGAGGTTGCTTTCGGGCTTCATTAGAAGCGCCAGGTCACCTTTCCGAACACACTGCGCTCCACCAGCGTGTAGTTCAATGGATAAAAAGTGTCGGAAAATTCAGCGTGGCGGGCCGTCAGAAGATTCTGTCCCACCACGCTCAGTTCTACGAACTCTCCGATACGCCAGCCCACCCGGCTGTCCAGCCGGGCATAAGCAGGCACATTTCCCGTGGCCAGCTTGTCGACATATTCCAGCGTGTTGTCCCATTCCAGATGGCGCGGCAGGTCCAGCAGGGATCTCACCTGGAATTGATGGTTCGGCGCCACGCCCGGCGGTGGATTCAGATCGGCCGAATCGCCATCGATATGGATATGAAAGTAGGAATAGCCGGGACTGATCCGCCAGCGGCGCAACACGTTCCAGTTGGCGAAGAATTCCGCCCCATAAGTGCGGGCGCCCGCGCCGTTCACAAAAGTCGACGGCAGAACGACGTAGGGAACTCCCTGTTCGACGATCGAATAGGGCGCCAGCGCGGCGATCGACTCCAGGTTGTGATATAGGCCGACGAAACCGGTGACGTCCAGCGAGAGATGCTTCGTCGCCTGCGCCCGATAACCGGTCTCAAAATCGCGCAGCTGCTCGGCTTGGATATGCGGGTTTCCCTCGGCTTGGATGATGGCAATCGTAGGGCCCAGGGGGATGGTCGCTAAGTCTTCAAGCAGGCCGGCATCCACGGAACTGGGCTCGCGAATGGCCCTGGAGGCGGAAGCCCACACGGCTTGTTTTTCCGAAGGCGTCCACACCAGTTGCGCGCTGGGCTCGAATTCAAAACCGGTGAAGTCGTTATGCTCCACTTTCGAACCGATGGTGAACGCGAGCGTATCGGCCAGCTTCACTTCGTCCTGCAGGAACGCGCTCAGGAGGCGGTCGAAGCGGTGACTGGGAACAATCGTAAAAGCGTAACCCTGACCGTAGTTGCTGTCGATCAGGCGCGCTCCTAAGCCCCACACGACGTCGTTGCGCGACCCGAGCGCCAGGTGATGCTGAAAGTCCAGATCCACGGTGTCCTGGGAATCCACGAATCCCAGATCCAGGTGCCGCGAGTAGTCGTCGTACATTTCGAGCGACATGCTGGATCCATTGGCGAGCGTGTGATTCCAGCGCGCCAGCATATTGCCCGCCGTTACGGCCAGGGGATCGTTGAAGGTCTTCTCGAGCGGGAGATCGTTCTCTAGCAGCGTGGTGATGGTCTGGCTCTCGTCCGTCTTGAGGAAGTCTCCCTGCACCGTCAGGGTGTCGCGCGGCGCAAGAGTCCAATCGGAGCGGAAACCGGCGTGGCCACCCAGCCAACCGTCGGCCGCTGCCTGGCCGCCGGGGAATACCGAATCAGCCACGTCGAAGAACTTTCCAAACACTCTGTAGTTGCCGTTCTGGCCGACTGCTCCGCCATATTCGAGCAAAGCATCCGCACGATCTTCGGAACCCGTGCCGGCCGAGATCAGCCCGCCCGGCGTGGCCCCGGCCGACTTGGTCATGATATTGATGACGCCGTTCACCGCATTGGCGCCCCACACGGTCCCGCCCGGTCCACGGATGACTTCGATGCGGTCGATATCCTCCAGCGGCACATCCACCATGTCCCAAAACACGCCGGAAAAGGAGGGGCTATACACCGAGCGGCCGTCAATCAGCACCAGCACCTTGTTGGCATGCTGATCGGTGAATCCGCGGATGCTGATGGCCCAACGATTGGCGTCCAGGCGCGCCACGTCCACGCCGGGCGCGAGACGAAGAAGGTCGGGAATGTTGGTTGCCCCCGAGCGCCGGATATCTTCCTGCGTGATGACGAAAATCGCCGCCCCGGTATGGGATAGCTTCTGCTCTTTCTTCGATACCGAAGTCACCTGGATGTTCATCAGATCTTCCAGGCTGGCTTTTGAGAGATCGGGCGGTGGCGCGGGCGCAGGGATTTGCCCCCACAACGATCCGCACAGCATCAGCAGGGCGGCCGCTAAGCCTAGAATCGCCACGTGATCCTCCCAAAAACACTGCGCTCAATCGCCACCGGAGTAACCGGATAAACGTAGTGGAACTCCAGGTGGCTGGGCGTCAACAGGTTTTGGCCCACCAGGCTCAGCTCGGTCCGCTCGCCGATGTGCCATCCCAACCTGCTATCCAGCCGCGCGTAGCCGGGCGTCAATCCATTCCCGGCGTTGGGCAGTTCACCGACGTAGCCAAGAGAGCTGTCGAATTCCAAGCGGCGGTTCACATCCCACAGCGACCGCACCTGAAACTGATTTCTGGGGGAAGAGGCCGCAAGGATTGCGAGCGTCGTGTCCTCAGTTCCTGGAGCCAGCTTCGTTCGGGTGTAGAGCAGACTGTAGCCGGGGCTGATTCTCCAGCGCCCGGTCACCTTCCAGTTGCCGAAAACTTCTCCACCATAGGTGTTGCCGGAACCGGCGTGACCCGCCTCGATGGGGACCACCAGGTAGGGTGCGGCCGGATTCGGGTTGATGTAAGGGGCTCCCGGCTGTTGCGTACGGAGGTTGTAATAGAAGCCGAAAAACGCGGTAGCGTCGAACGACAGCCGGTCGTTCAGTTGGGCCCGGTACCCGGTCTCGACATCGCGGAGTTCCTCGGCTACCGGATGCGTATTGGCGACGATTTCGAGCAGCACGAATCTTCCGCCCGGCTCCGGCAGCGTCTCGTAGTCGACATTGATGGAATCATCCAGCCGCGCCGGCTGGCGGATGGCGCGAGCCCCCGATAACCACCAGCTTTGCCGATCGCTTACGCTCCAGAGCAGCTGCGCGCTCGGCTCATATTCAAACCCGGTGTAAGTGTTGTGCTCCAGTTTCGACCCGATGGTGAACGAGAGAGACCTGCCAAGCGCGATCTCATCCTGCAGGAAAACGTTCGATAGATTGTCGAGTGGATAGAGCGGCAGCAGGGTGATGGCGTATCCGGGCGTCGAACTGTCCTTGCTGAATCGAACGCCCCCGCCCCACACAATGTCGTGCCTGGCCCCCGGCTTGAAATGATGCTGTACATCCAGGTCGAAGGTGTCCAGAATGTCGCGGATGCCCCACAGCGTGCGATCGTCGCGTTGATAGTAGGACTGCACCGACGCATCCGAGCCATGGGAAAAAGTGTGGGTCCAGCGGCCCAGCAGATCGGCGCTCGTTACACCAACGGGGCTGTCAAGAGTATGCTCTCCTGACGACAGGTCGTTCGACAACAGCGTGGTGAGATTTTCCGATCCGGCGGTCTGCAACAGGTCGCCTTGGACGGTCAGCGCATCCTGCGGCGAGAGGTCCCAGTCCGCCCGGAATCCGCCGTGCGAAGAATGCCACCCGTCGCCTCCGGCGCTGCCATTGGGGAACTCATTGCCGCCCGCGTTGGAATGCTTTCCGAAGATTCGATATGCCCCGTCGGCCCCCAAGCTGCCGCCATATTGGGCCAGTGCATTGGCGGAGTCCTGAGATCCACCACCCGCGGCAACCAGGCCGCCAGGTGTGGCCTTCGCATTCTTGGTGGTGATGCTGATTACTCCGTTCACTGCGTTGGCGCCCCACACCGTGCCACCCGGCCCGCGAATCACCTCGATGCGGTCGATATCTTCGAGCGGCACGTCCTGCTGATCCCACTCCACGCCACCAAAATCCGGCGAATACACACTGCGCCCATCGATGAGCACCAAAACCTGGCTCCCGAAAGGGTTGTTGAATCCCCGTATGCTGATGGACCAAGTCGACGCATCGATCTGCGCGACATTCACTCCGGGCGCCATGCGCAGAAGGTCGGGGATGTTGGTGGCTCCCGAACGCCGGATATCTTCCTGGGTGATCACAAAAATCGCAGCGCCGGTCTTCAGTAGCTTCTGCTCTTTCTTCGAAACAGAGGTGACCGGTATGTTCATGAGATCTTCGATGCTGGCCTGAGATAAATCAGGATCGTTGGTTTTCTGCGCCCAGCCGGGCCAACCGGCCAGCGCGGCCACCAGGGCGAGACGCCGCACGAACCTGCTTCCACCGATCGCCATCTGGTTGACTTATCGGCCGTACTAGACGTGGCTTTGGTTATATTGCTTTCTAGGGGAGAGGCCTTAGGCGTCAGCAACCTGCCTCTGTAGATGGCGTGGGGTCTTTCCTCGCTCTCGTCACGGTTATCTTCAGCCCATTCGGGAAAACATTATCGTGCGTTTGCAATCTAAGGTGTGAGGTTCCGCGAGGCGCCTCAAATTTTCGGAGGCGCACGAAGTAAGTTCCCGCCTAAGTACAGCCGAAAGGCCCTGATTGCTCTTTCGGCATTCGGTAACTCGTGCGAGTGTGCATGACTTTTGTAGTTGTTTCTTGCTTTACCCTATTTGTATTCAGTGGCGGCGCTTTTGCGCAATTCGATTTGGGGCGGCAGGCCGATGCGGGAGCGGCCTACATCGATCTGGCTCAGATCGAGCAAATGCGTGGTGCGTTTCCGGCGGCGGAAATGAATTACAAAAAGGCCATCGATCTATTAAAGCGCTCTGCGCAGCCCAACGATTTGCGTCTGGTGATGGCCCTGGACGATCTGGGCTGGCTGTATGTAAGTTGGGGGAAATTGATGGACGGCTCACGTCTCATGGACGAAGCTCGGATGAAGGCGGATGGAGCGCGGCCGGACGACGCCCGGCTGATCCGGCACCTGGATACACAGGCCGCGTATCTGATGGTGAGGGGCAGATACTCGGAGGCGCAAACCAATTGGAATCGGGCGCTGGAGATCGGGCGATTGCGCTACGGATCAGACGCTTCCCGATATGACGACGTCCTGCTGCATTCCGGGCAGGCGAGCGCCCTTTATGGTGATTACGACGCGGCCGTGCAGGCGTTCCGGCAGTATCTGGAGATTGAGGGGCGGGGGTCCAATAGGCCGAACGCATCCAGCGCAGTGGCGGCGGGCGAATTAGGCCACGTCTACGTGCAGCAGCATAAGCTATCGGAGGCGCGACCATTGTTTGACCAGGCCCTGGGCATCTTCAACCAGAGCCTTGGTCAAGCGCCCCTGGCCCATTCCATGGTCTTGTGCTACCTGGGTGACTTCTATATGGCGCAGCAAGACTGGAGAGACGCAGCGGCCGCGTATCGGCAAGCATTGACCATGCAGCAGAGGGTGCTGGGCGATACCCAGGCCGTGGTGGCTTCCATGATTTCACTCTCCAAGGCCCTGAAGAAGCTGCACGCCAAAGACGAGGCCAAGAACTGGCTGGAGCACGCGAAGGCCATTCTTGCGGCCGAGCGGAATTCTTTCCAGGAACACACCGTGGATGTACTGGCGCTTCGTCAACAATAAAACTTAGCGAAACTGCTTCTTATAAATTAACGTGACGCTGACGATTCCGTTGTAATCCTGCAACGCTTGCGCCGACCACGTCGGGGTAAATGTCCATAGCACTTGAATGGTTTGGGCATTGGCCGTGTTTAAGCCAGTTACATAAGTGAAGGAGATGTTATTCGAAATTTGCTGTTGTAAGCTGATTTGGGTTTCCGGAAGTTGCGATCCGGAAACGAATGCCGGATTAATCTTGAGCTGCGTGACTCCGAAGACCCTCTGCAGTTGATTGGTTACCGGATTGGCCACCGCTTGGCCCAGGATAGCCGACTCTCCCATCTGTTGAAAGCTCTGAGCCGGTAGTGCCGGTTGATTGGCGAGCAGCGTAGGATCGGAGGTTGGCGTGGTGCCGGCGGCCAGCAGATTGACGATCTCCTGAAATTGAAGTGGCGGGTCGGAACTGTAGCTCAATTTCATGTTATCGATGGGCCCGGTTACCTTCAGCACCACGCTCACGCCCTGCAGTTGGGTTCCCAGGCTGAGATCGAGAATAGGTTCGATGCGGATGGGATTGTAAAAAGCGATGGTTCCGGTATTAACGGTGTATGTGGATCCGAAGAAAACCAGTTTGCCTTCGGTGATGAGCACCCGCCCGAGGACCCCCGGATTGGCCACGGTTCCACGGACGCGCAGATCCGCGGTCATCTGCAGATCCTGTGCCACCGACGACTGCAGGCCCAGCGCGCTGGAGCTGCGCACGCGAATATCGAGCCGCATATTTTCGAATAGAGCGGAAGTCTCAGGCGTCGGAGCCTGCACGGGCGGCGCGGCCAGGCTCAACAGGGAGCCAAGATCGCTTTGGACGGCATAAGAGACCTGATCCACCGTTACGGAGCCAGAGATCACGCTGCTCGCGGTGGTGCCCGAAACGCTAATGTTGGCGGAAACTACCACTCCCACGCCTGGTTGAACCATGACCCGCACCCGGCTGGCCTTGGCTTCGAGGCCAAATCGCAGCGTGCTGTTCAGGGTTGCCGAACCGGTGACGGAGACCTGTCCTCCACCCGTTTGCGCGGTGAGATTGCGAATTACTGCGCTGTCCCCGCTAAGAGAGACGACACCATTGGCCTTCCACAATCCGGTGGGCAAAGCGGTGGAATCGAACGACGCATTCTTCAGCTCCAGCTGGCCGGTTAAGCGCGGCTTGGCAGGCGATCCTCGTACTCCGGCCGCCAGGACTATGTTTCCGGAAGAGGTGATGGATTGATCGAATTGCTGGAGAATCGCCAGATTCACGTTCCCGTTCAGCGCGATGTCCATGGCTTGTCCGCTGAGAGGGACAGTGCCGGTGGCCTGCAAGTCCGTATTGGGCCCGCTCAGATGCGCGCTCTGAATCCTGAGCGCTCCACGGTCCAGGGTGGCGGCGATGGGGCCTTGATTCTGCAACAGTGTGTGGTTCGTCTGGTGAAACGCAGAGGACGCGCCGCTCACTTCCAGGCGCGTCACTTGAACGGAGCCGCGCAGTTGCTGGATGTTCAGTAAAGGACCGTTCACCGATACCTGGCCGTCCGCTAAGGCTTCAAACCCACGGCCTTCGCCGGCGTCGTATCCAACAAGAGGGCGCAGCCCGGCCCAGGTGACGTTCTTGAACGTTAGTTGCGCTTGCGTGGGATAGTCATTACCGAGCTCTACGCTACCGTGGCCTTCGATTGCGGCCCCTGCAATCCCGGAAGTGAGGGTGAAGTTGGTTCGGCCTCCAGCGGTGTTGGCCGCGAGCGTGAGATCGCCCAGACTCTTGCCGTCCAGCGCCAAGTTGGTGGACTTGATATTGCCGGTCAGATCCCGAACCAGGATTCTGGGTTCAGCGCCGCGAATCTGGACTGCGCCAGACGCATTCATTTGCAATGTTCCGCCCAGTCCCGGCCGCTCTTCGGCCAGCGTTTTGAGCCGGCCAAGATCGATGCCGTTGGTATTCACGTGGAATTGGAGATCGCCTGCTTCCAGGTTGCCCGCGGGGTGGTCGTAATGAGCGCCTAATTCGAGGCGTGACGGTCCCGACACCAGTTCCAGTTCGGAAATGTCGATACTTTGCGGCTGATAATCAACGCGGACGTGGACGCGATTCACGGCATCGTCGTAAATGGTCCCGTTCGCGAGTGTCAAGTCCGCGCTGCCTTGCGGATTGCCGATGGTTCCGCTGAAGTTCGCGGTTCCAGAGAGCAGCCCTTTGAGCGGAATATCGCTGCGATTGGCGACCGCCAGCAGCCGCTGAACCGGCAGATTGCCGAGGTTGGCTCGAGCGGTGGTGGGATAGTCGGGCGTGAGCTGGGTATTGCCGCTGACGTCGATATTCGATCCGGCAAAGTCCGACCTGAGGCTGAAATTCACCGTTTGGCCGCTGGTGGTGGCGTCGGCAGTGAGGTCGCCGTAATTGCTGCCGGCGGATTGGAGTCCACGCACGGATGCGTCGCCGTTGATACTGGTGAGTTGAAACTGACCTGACAAGTTTCCGGTGACGGTTGCGTTGATTTGTATGACGCCCGCGGTGTTGGGGCGTTGTTTCTGCAACTCGCCGATCTGCGCCAAATCGATCCGATTGCTTTGAAGATCGGCGCGCAGTTGGCCCATGGTGAAACTATCGCGGGGATGCTGAAATTGGCCGGTCAGATTCAAGCGCGCGGAGCCCAGTTGCACAAATGCGCTCGGCACCGCGACTAACTGGTCGGTCAGATTCACCTGTGCTTGCGCGCGATCGAACGGCTGGCCTTGGATGATGCCGTTGGTGACAACCAGGGAGGCAGCGCCCCTTGGATTGCCAAGCGTGCCGTTCACGTTGACATTCGCACTCAGTTGGCCGGAATAGCCGTTGCCGGGCTGGCCGGCTAGGGCGAGAAGATCCGCCAGGTCGCCATTCTGAATGGAAGCGTCAACCGCCAGCGGCGCGCTCGGGAGCGGTTTCCAATCGTGCAGCCCCAGTGTTCCAGAGAAGCGAGCCTGCATGGTGTTCCGACCCAGGCTGCCGTTTTGAATGGCGGCGCCACGCTTGGTGACGGAAGCATCGGCATTGAAGCTGTCGAATTGACGGTCCGCAACACTGAAATGGCTGGCGTTCAGGTGGCCGGAAATATTCGGCGAGGTTAAGCTGCCGGTGATCTTGCCGGTGAAGCTGGCTTGTCCGCTGCCGCGAAGGGCAATGGGCGGCTGGGAATCCTTGGGGAGGACTGCGAACAGATCGCCAAGATTGGTGGTGGACAGTGCGATATTCAGTTGCCTGCCTACCGAACCATTCACAGTGAGCCGGGTATGCGGCAGCGTGATGAGTGATTTTTGAATCGCTACATCGTCCCGGACGCCCGAGTAATCCGCGGTCAAGTTGCCGGACAGCGGAATTCCACGCGGCCCCGGAACAATAGAAAGCCTGGCCTGCGCCGTAAGGTTCCGGAGGCCGGTGTTGAGATTTCCCGCGATGTCGATCGGTCCGGAAAGGACACCGTCGTAGGGCAGCCGCGTCTGCCCAGCGGCACGAACGGCGCTGGCGAGATCCAGGTGTTTTAGTTCGCCGCGCAGTTGATAGCTGGTGTTGATTAGCGAAGCGTCCCCTGTGAACTCGGCGCCTAGGGCCGAAGCTCGCAGCTCCGTCAGTGTCAAATTGTTTTGCGGATCTAGCTTCATCGTTCCATTGATGCTCGCGATATCGCTCGGAAGCGTGGGTTGGTTCAACAGCTTTCCTAACTCCCCTAGCGCCAGACGGCTATTGAAAGTGAGCCCGCCGTTCAAACTCCCGGAGGCCGTGATGTTCGAATTGCCTAGAGAGAGCCGCAATCCAGCGATCTGGATCGAGTTGCCGACGCCGCTGGCGTTGACTTCCAGATCGATCACCGAGGGAATATTCGGTTTGAGCGTCAGTGGAACATTCGCGGCGTTCTTCAAGTCCGCCAGCGCAATGTGTCCCGTGGCGATGGCCGATATTTTGGGATTTTTCAAGTCTTGAATAGACGCATTAAGTGTGATGGCCGATTGGGATGAAAAAATGCCGGCAGCGTGCAGGTCGATTCGATTGCGCGCGATTACGACCGGCAAGTTCACGGTGAAATCCACCGGCGTGTTTCGGCCGGAAACAACATAAGTGGGTTGCAGCGAGATCTGTCCACTGTACTGCTGGCTCAACGGATTGAATGAAAGCTGCGCGCGCAAATTGTTTCCGCGCACGTTCAGCTGGTGCTTTTGCGAGGCGATGGCGATCAAACCGTTCGTGAGTTCAAAACGACCGATCGCGAGATCCACCACGGTTTCGAGCGGTGAGCTATTGGAAGAAGTTTTCGGCGAAGGAATATTAGTGTGGCCGTCGGGATAAACAATCACGTCGGCTTGCGGACGATCGATGCCGAGATAGGTGATGTCCCATAGATGATGAAGGCTGGTGAAAAAGCGGAGATTCAACTGCACTCGCGCGACGCGCAGCATTGGCGCGGCGCCGGCCGGCTCATTGCCGTGAATCACGAAGTCCGTCGCCACCGCGGTCAAGTGTCTCCAATCGAGGTGGAAGGTTCCGATTTCGGTTCTTCCGCCGGTGCTGTCGTCGACCGATGTAATGATGGTTCGCTTGACGTAGTTCTGGAACCATGCGGATTGCACAATCAGGACGGCCGCGATCCCCAGCACGACGATCAGGGCACAGAGCGCGAGCGCAATTCGGCGCATGATTTTCATTCGAACGCTCCCTGCTTGAACTCCACCTGTTCGCTTTTACGCGCCTGGTCCAGCCATTCATTGAAGGCCTGATTGATGCGCTTGCCTTCGAGCGTCGCTCGTATCTTCGACTCCGCTGCGTCGAAGGTGCTGTCCTTGGGGTGTTGATCGTAGTAAGCGCGCACGTCCTCGTCGGTGACAACCACCCCGCCTCGAAAACGCTGATTGATGAATTGCAGCACCGTGATTTGCCACAGCAGTTGTTCGCGCAGTTCGGGCTCGGTCAATCCATAGCGCTGTAAGGCCGCGCGCAGCCGCTGTTCGGAGTCGCCAAAACGGTCGCGACGCAGTTCGGCTTCCAACTGGGCCGCTTCCGACGCCGGCGGCCTGCGGTAACCACCACTGACGATCTCGTCGCGAATGATCTGCTGCGTGATCAGGCGTTCAGCGGATTCCCGCTTGGCGTCGGGATTGAGATGGAGTGGCGCTCGATTGAGAAAATCCGTAAGCCGGATGTCCCGATCGATGTCGCTGGACTTGATCACGTGCGTGCCCGCAACCACGGCGATGCGATCGAGAACCACGGCTCCTGTCAAGAGCAGCGCCGAAAAGCTGAAGATGGACACCAGGCGCCGCATGTTAGAAAGTCTGCCCAATCGAGAAGAAAAACTGGAAATGGCTAATGCTCTGCGGCGTGCTCTGGCAGTAACTGGGCAGCTGCGAAACGGGAACGTTCGGGTTGCAGTTCAATATTTGCGAGGGCGTTCCGGAGAATCCCACATAGTGCGGCGGATTGATGCTGTACGCAAAATCCGCGCGGATGGGCCCGATCGGGGTGCGGTACCGGACTCCGAAACCGACGTCCTGGACCATATAGTCGAAATCCTGAAGATTGTTTTGGTGAAAGCGAAACGATATGGCGCCCAGGCTGGAATATACGTTCCCCATGTCGTGGAAGAACACGCCTTGAATATTTTGTGCAAGGAACGGAAATCGCAACTCGATGTTATTGACGAAGAGAGCGTTGCCGCCGAGCGGAAATCCGGTTGGCTCGGACGAGGGGCCGCCGGGCACCAGCGACGCCCCAATGTCGCGCGGGCCCGCCTGGTTGAAGGGAAAAGCGCGTAGCGAATCGGCGCCCCCGGCGTAGAAGCGCTCCGGCAGCGGGACCGATTCTTGAGCGTCGATACCGGCCGGCGGGTCGAAGGGCACAATCACGCCGAATTGGGTCTGGCGTGCCAGCACCCAATTTTTTCCCAAAGGATAATAGGTAGCATTCCGTAGCAGCGCGCGGCCGAAGCTGCGCTGGGACCCGAAAAACTTACCGCTCAAGCCGAAGCTGGCGGTGTTATACATGCCGTGACGAGGATTGGCGGGATTATCGCGCCGGTCCTGAACAAAGTTGGCCGAGAGCATGCCGATGCGAACCGACTGCAGGAATTGCGCAACCAGCAGAACCGGAATCACAATGTCGCTGACGGCATCTTTTCTGAACGACGCTTGAAACACGCCCGTAAAAGACTTTGAAAATTTCCTGGTGAGCTGTACCGAGGCCTCTTCGCGGCGGGCGGCGAAGGTCCGCACATCCAGCTCGTCGTCGTAGAGCACGCTGTAAGTGAGGTCTTGCCCTTCCACATCGAGAAATCTTGGTTGCAAGTAAGTGAGCGTGCCTCGCTTCTCCAGGGTGGAATAGGCGCCTTGCAGGCTTACGGTGTGTCCCAGCCCCAGAAAATTCAGGCGGCTGACGGTGAACGAACCTTCAGGGCTGACGCCGGTGGATCCGCCCGGCGCCGCGAGACTAGTGGTGCTGGGCGTTCCGAATTGCCCCAATTGCAATCCGACTCCGACCGTAAGGGTATAGCGGTTGGCTTCGTCGAAATGATACAGCACGTACTTGTGATCGGTGGCGCCGTCCGGATTTTCGACGGCGGTGTCGATGTTGGCAAAGACGCCCAGGTTGTAGAGGTCTTGCTGGACCTTGGTTTGCTCGGTGGGTGAGAGGGGATCGCCGGCTTTCAGTGTGATGGCCTTGTCCACCAGGCTTTGCCGCGTGGTCTGGATGCCCGACGTCAGCACGCCGCGCACGTACTCGCGGTCGCCTTCTGCGATGTTATAAACAACGTTGACGTGCCCGGGCGTTACGGTTTGCCAGGAGGCGTTAAAACTCGCCTTGGGAAAACCGCGCGTGTAGTAAAAAGTGAGCACGGTTTCGCGATCGTTGGCGATGTTTACTTCTGAAAACGGCTGGCCGCTGGAAGACGCCAGGCTCGGAAGCTCCTGGGGCTTGAATTGAGTGGCGCCGCGAATCGCAAGGTTGTCCACTACCCATTGCTTGCCTTCGTCGACATGAACCGTGACCGCAATGCTTCCCGGCTGGCCGTGCACATCGCGGGTCACTTCAGAAGTGACCTTCACATCGCGAAATCCATTCGACTGATAAAGGTTGGCGATGCTTACCTCGTCCCTGCGCTGGAAAGCCTCGCTGTAGCGGCCGTGACGCAGAATCAAGAAGCCCGCCGGCTGCATGAACATCCGCTCCCGGATGGATTCGGTATCGAAATAGCGATTGCCGGTAACGCTCACCCGCACCAGCTTGTAACGCATGCCGCGCGAAATCGCGTACTCGACGGTTTCCTGATCGTCCTTGACCGGCTGAACCATGAAATCGACGCTCACGTCGTAGTATCCCTGGCTCTGAAAATATTCCTGCAGATTGCGCCTGCCGGTTTCCAGAAGATCGTCGTCCACGGCGCGTTGCTGAAACACGGGAACATATCTCTTCAGCACGCGGCGGGACACCTTGGTTTCCACCGCGGTGACCTTCACCGTAGGTCCGGCGTCGATATCGAGATCGGGATGGACGCGATTGCGGGTAGCGTCGTAATCCAGTTTTTTCAGGTCCACGCGCGCCATGAGACGGTCCTTGCCGCCATACTTCTTCAAGACGCCTTGCACGCCGCCGCGGGTGCGCGAGCTGGTGACGTGCTTCCACCAATGGATGATCGGAAAGCGCCAGCCAGTGGCGCGCAAGATGGTGGCGTCCGGAAGCTGGGTCATGCCGGTGATGGCGGGAGTATCGTACTTGGCCCGCTTGCCTTCATGGATTCGAAAAGTGAGGAAAATCTGCTGGGCGTCGTTTCCGTTCTCCACCATCGGAGTAACCTGGGCATCGTAAAATCCATTGGCTTGGAGCAGGCGATGAACGCGGTCCACCGCCTGGGTGACGTCGTCGTCGTGGAACGGAGCGCCGAGGGAGAGCTGTGCATCGCTAGTCACCTGGGCCCGGTTAGGCGATTCCACTACCTTGCCCACCACTGCGATTCCTCCCAGAAAGCGGGCGTTCTGGGTGACAAAGAGGACCGTCACGCCCTGGCCGGAAGGTTCGGCTTCCACCACGATATCGTTGAAACGCCCGGTGGCGAATAAGCCGTCGATCGCGTGGGCCACATCGTCGGAATGCAACGGCTGGCCCTTCTTCAGCGGGAGAACGCGGGCCAGGTCGGCTGGGTCGAGCGGTTGGCCGTTTGGAAACTGAATGTCAACGATCGGCTTTCCTTCGAACTCCGAGGTCTGCGCCCGAGCGAGGAAAGCGGGGAGAAACGCGATCAGAAAAGCGAAGACAGACGCACTCCTCGCGAGTGGCCGGAGCGAACACCGCACCTATGTTGGACCCCGGATTGCCATTTTCGTTACGCGCTCGGATACGACGATCTCACGTTGCTTCGTCGATTTTAGCGCGTGCAGGGGAAACCAGCCCGCTGCGGTGCGATCCGTAGTTCCGTGTGTAGACCTTGGTGAATTCCGCCCCCAGGAAGAAAAGCTGCGCCGAATAATAGACCCACACCAGGAACAGGATCACCGTCCAGGCTGCGCCATAAGTGGATTGAAAACCCACCCGGCCCAGATAGATGGCCAGCAGTTGCTTTCCTATGGTGAATAATAGCGACGTTACAGATGCTCCAATCAATACGTCGCTCCATCGAAGGTGGACGTCGGGAAGCAGCTTGTAAATGGCGCCAAAGAGGAGCGTCACCACGATGAACGAGAGGGCGAAAGCTCCTGAGTGCAACACCCATTCCGGCGCTGGGAGAACTGGGCGAAACAGATTTCCGATGGTCGCGATCACAACACTGACGACGAGAGAAACCAGCAGCAGGCATCCGGCCGCCAAAACGATGAGCGAAGAATAGAATCGCTGTTTGATAAAGTCCACGACACTCCTCAGCCAGGTGGCGGATTCGGAATCGGGGACGCCCCAAATCAGGTTGAGCGCGGAGTGCAGCTCCACCACCACGGAGGAAGCTCCCACGATGAGCGTGGCAATGCTCAGTATCGTAGAAATGAGTCCGCTAGAGGGGCGATGGGCATTGGTGATCACCGCCTGGATGGCTTGTGCCGCGTCGCCACCCACCAGGGTTTGAATCTCCCAGGCGAGCTGGCCTTCGACGGCCTTTTGCCCGAAAACACGATCGGCCAGGGCGATGGATATCACCAGAAGCGGAGCCGACGCGAGAATCGTGTAATAGGCCAGCGAGGCCGCCAACCGCGGGGCATTATCGCGCGACCACTGGTCGAATATTTGTCCCGTCAGAGCGATCGTGCGCTGGTAAAGCGAGGTTTGCTGCGCCGTGCCCGGCATGCTGTCTAAGTGACGCTCCTGATGCTGTTTTCAGAACTTAGGTTTTTCTGCCCAGACCCTCAGTCTATGCCCTCCATAGAAAGATTTGATTGGACCGTCGCCGACCTTCTCTCTTAGGCTCGAAGTACCGATGTCGGATAAACCGGAAGGGCGAAGCCCTGACCTTACGTTCCTGCATCGGGTGAGCCGTATCGTCACCTCGGAATTGTCGCTGGATGAGATGCTGGGGCAAATTGTCGGCCTGACAGCGCAATCCACGCAGTGCGACGCTTGTTTGATCTATCTGCTGGAATCCACCACGGGCGAGTTCGTACTGCGTGCGTCGCAGGTTCCCCGCGCCCAGGATCTGGATGATGTTCGCGTAAAGCTGGGCGAAGGCGTTACCGGCTGGGTTGCCGAGCATCAGTCCGTGGTGGCGCTGGGTTCCAATGCGTCCGCCGATCCGCGCTTCAAAAGTTTCTCCAGCCTGGTGGAAGACACCTACCAGGCGTTTTTATCGGTGCCGCTCACTTACAAGGGACGGACCATCGGCGTGATCAACGTGCATCATCGGGAAGCGCACCATCACTCCGATCAGGAAATTAGCGATATCGCCTTTATCGGCGAGCAGATGGGGAGCGCCATCGCGAAAAGCCTGCTGGAGGAAGAGAACGCGCGGCTGGCCGAGCGCGACCGGAAACTGCAGGAGCACCGCCTGCAACTGGAGGAAGAAGTTGCTAAGAGAACGGCCGAATTGGAGGCAGCCAACGAAGAGCTGCGGGCGGCCAAGGAAAAAGCGGAGGAGATGGCCCGGCTGAAGAGCGAGTTCCTGGCCAACATGAGCCACGAAATACGAACGCCCATGAACGGCGTCATCGGCATGACCGCGCTGGTTTTGGACACGGAGCTGAAACCTGAGCAGCGCGAATTCCTGGACGTGGTTCAAACCTCGGCGAACTCCCTGCTCAATATCATTAACGACGTGCTCGATTTCTCCAAGCTCGAGGCCCGCAAGGTGACGCTCGATCGGGTGGAGTTCGACCTGGAAACTCTGGTGGGCGACACGGTGAAGGCTCTGGCTCTTCCGGCGCATGAGAAAGGCCTGGAGCTCACTTACCAGGTGCAACGCGACGTCCCCGGCCGCCTGGTGGGCGATCCGAACAGCCTGCGCCAGATCCTGGTGAACCTGATCGGCAATGCAATCAAGTTCACCGATGAAGGCGAAGTGACGGTGGTGGTGCGTTTGGAAGCCGCGGGCGTGGACGAAACCGTGGTTCACTTCGTGGTGGCCGACACCGGCGTGGGGATTCCGCCGAACAAGCAGGCCAGCATCTTCGACGCGTTCGTGCAAGTGGACGGATCCAGCACCCGGCGTCATGGCGGAACCGGCCTGGGCTTGGCCATCTGCGGCAGCCTGGTGAAACTGATGGGCGGCAAAATTTGGGTGCAAAGCGAACCGGGTAAGGGCAGCTTGTTCCATTTCACCGCGTGCTTCGGGCATGCTGGGACCGCAGAGAGTCGCGATGCGCAGGTGAGCCCGCCCGATCTGGAAGGCCTGCCCGTGCTGGTGGTGGATGACAACTCCACCAACCGCAAAATACTGGTGGAGAATTTCAAGCGCTGGGGCATGAACGCGGTTCCCGCCAGCGGCGGTGCGCAAGCTTTGAAGATGATGCGCGAAGCCGATGCCGCGGGCCAGCCGTTCCAGCTGATCCTGGTGGATTTTCAGATGCCTGGCATGGACGGCCTGGAGTTGGTGCGGCGGATGTTGTCGGAAGCTTCGCCCGCTACGCCGCCCATCATGATGCTCAGTTCGGTGGGCTGGCAAGTTAGCTCGGAACAATGCGAGGAGCTTGGCATTTCGGTATATCTGACCAAGCCGGTGACCACCTCCATGCTGTTTGATGCAATCCTCAAAGTGCTCGGTACGAACAGCGCTTCGTCTGCTCCGGACGCTCCCGCGCCGTCTCCGCATCCGCCCACCGGCGCCGGCCATCGAATCCTGATTGTGGAAGACGATCCCACCAACCGGGTTCTCGCCATCAATATTTTGAAACGGAATGGCTACGCGATCGCGATCGCGAAAGACGGTGTGGAAGCAGTGGAAATGTGCTCGTTCGATTCCTTCGATCTGATCTTGATGGACGTCCAGATGCCGAATATGAACGGGCTGGAAGCGACGGCCGCTATTCGCAGGCTGGAAGAGGCCAGCGGCCGGCACACGCCGATCCTGGCTTTGACGGCGCACGCCATGGATGGAGACCGCGAGCGCTGCATCCAGGCGGGAATGGACGATTACATGTCAAAGCCGATCCACGCCAGGGATCTTCTGTTTAAGATTCACAGCCTTATCGTAGGCGCCTATTTGCCGTCCACCGAGAATGCGAGCAGCACGTTGCCCGGCTTTCCTCCCACGAATCCGTAGCCGCAATCGGTGATCACCATGCCGTTGGCGATGGCCACGCCGCCGCCGTTGAACGATCCGCCTTGCGCCGCCACATGATTCACCGTTTCGAAATCGCGCATGGCATCGAAGTCCCAGACAATTTCGCCGGTTTTCGTCGAGTACGCGCGCAGGTGTCCGCCCCAGGATCCGGAAAACGCGATGCCAGGCATGGCCGAGACCGCCGATACCTGCGCCTTGTTACCCGCGCCATCGGGTGCGGGCGTGCTCCAGAGCTTCTCACCGGTATCGATCTTGACGGCATACATTCCCGGCGTTCCTTTTTCGCGCTGATTGAGGTCGGACACCGCTGCGTAGATGGTGTGATCGTCCAGCGCCGCGCCCCATTGAATCCCCCCTTGGGCGCCGCCCGAGCCGATGCGTGTCTTCCACAGGATCTTGCCGCGCTGATCCACGTCGATGCCATAAACCATGCCCGACTTTTGCGTCGCGATCAGAATCTGCTTTCCGCCGCCCAGCGATCGCAGTATAGACGAACTGCCGAAGTCCATATCTTCGCCGGGATTGTCGGGACAATTGGGACTCTTCGGACAGCCGGTCATCCAGTTGTCGCCGGGCGTCGCCTGTAAGGACCAAAGCAGGCTGCCGCTTTCGAGGTCGAACGCGAGAATGGAATCGCTGGTGGGAATGCTTACTCCGGTGTATGAATTGCCTGTGCCGACGTAAACTCGCTTGCGCTTTTCATCGATGGTCGGCGAATTCCAAATGCCAGCGCCGGCCGGACCATAGAGCATGACTCCCGCGGAACTGGTCTTGTACGGCTTGGGCGGATCGGGAATCGAGTAGGATTTCCATAGCTTCTGGCCGGTTTCCGCATCCAGCGCCGTCAAACTACCGCGAAAAGTGCAACACGCGTACTGCGCGGACATGCCGTCTAATTCTTCCGATGACGCCACGGGAACATAGAGCCGGCCTTTGTAATAGGTGGGCGAAGCGCTGATGCGCGCCGCCGGATGATCGTCTATCTTCACCCTCCACAATGGCTGGCCGGTTTCGGCGTCCACCGCGTGCGCCAAGGCGTGCTGGTCGCCAAAATAGGCGACCCAGCGGGAAGTTTTCGCCGACCGTTCGATGCTAATAGCCGAGCGAACGATGCCGCCCGCGTCGTAGGCCCAATAAACGCAGCCGGTGGAAGCGTCAAGAGAATACACCGTGCCGCCATTGCTTCCGACGAACACGCGGCCGCCGACGATCACTGGTTGTCCGGCAGCTTGGGTGTCATCGGGAAATCCGAAAGCCCACTTCAGCTTGAGCCGTGGCGCGTCTTCCGCTTTGAAACCGGGTTTGGCCTGATATCGTGCGTTGGAGAGATTGGCGCCCCATCCGTTCCAATCGCCCGGTCCTGGAGCAAACGGTTTTGGATTACCCGCGCATCGGCCCGCTGCTGGGTCAGCAGCCACGGCTGAAAAATTCTTGCCCGTAACGTAGAGCGATACCGCGCGGATCTCACTGGTGGCCAGCGTCGCGCCTTGGATGGTCATTTTGCCACGCAGCAACGCGCTCATCACTTGCTCCGGCGTCAGATTGCTCAACTCGGCGCGGGTGGGGATTCGCGAGCCGGCTTCGGTGTGATGGCAAGTGGCGCAGTGGCTGTCAAAGATTGCGGCGCCGTCGGGAGTGGGAGCCGCGGACACGGCGGTGGCAATGGCCGCGAATAAGAGCAAGAATCGCATAGGATCTGCGCGGCAGTGTATCATAACCAAACAATGCCCCTGTGCCGAACAATGCCCAGGTACGACAAAATTGCCACGTTCGCTGCAATCGCTCTGATGGTTTCCGCGGGATCAGCCCAGACGCCCGCCCCTCCCGGCGACGTGGTGGGTGTGGGAGGCTTCAGCCACATCGTCGAAAACGTCGACAGGTCGGTTGCCTTTTATCGCGACGTTCTGGGAATGGAAATGCCCAACCCGCCGCGCGCTTTCGACAGCACGCCGTGGATCATCGACATGGGCAACACGCCCGGCGCGCAATCCCGGCCCGCCATCCTGCATATTCCGGGATCGAAATTAGGCGTCGAGCTGATCGACTACAAAGACATCGATCGCAAAGCCGTGCATCCGCATTTTCAGGACCCGGGCGCGGCCAGCCTCATCCTTACCGTGCGCGACATGGGTGCCATGATGGCCAAGCTGAAGGCGGCGCACGCACACATCAATAGCAAAGGCGGCGAGCCGGCGACGCTCAAAGGCGCCAATGGCAGCGTGGGCCACGTCGTGTTCGTGCAGGACCCCGACGGATTTTTCATCGAAATTTCACAGCGCGACCCGGCGCCGGCGACCACCGCGCCCGATTCGAGCAACATCATCGGTGGTGCGTTCGAGATCATTGTCGCCGACCTGGATCAGACGCTGCACATCTATCGCGACGTCCTGGGATTTCAAACTGTGCCGCCCACGGCTTGGGATGGAACGAAGCTCATGATGGATACCGCCGGTACGCCTGGCGCGCAGTTTCGCAGAAGCTCGGCGACGATTCCGGGCACGTCCGTCATGATGGCTTTCATGGAATTTAAAGATATCGAGCGCACGCCGCTCCACACCCGCATCCAAGATCCAGGCACGGCGATTCTGCAGGTGGGCGTGCGCGATATCGATGCCACTGTGAAGGCGTTGAAGTCGGCGGGACTTACGGTGATTTCGAAAAATGGCGAGCCGGTGATGAATGGCACGTCGAAGTTCTGCATGCTGCGCGATCCGAATAATTTGTACCTGGAGCTGTTCCAGCGAGGCCCTCAAAAGCAGTAGGGACCGCATGTACGGTGATACGGTTCCTATAAACTCTCCCTCCACTTGGGACATCGAGCTAGGGGCTTGGATCATTCAAGATGGAAACTACCCGGATTTCGCGGTTGGACAGACTGCCGAATTTGCTCTGGAGTTCTGGGTTGCGGAGGGAGTTCCGTACCGAGTCTCTGATGGAAGGATATCCGCGAAAAATCTTGAGCATGGCCTATACGACGCGGTGGCAGAAGTTCTCGTGCAGACTGACAAGATCACCATTCTAGACATAGGGATCTTGGTTTACGAAGTCCCATCATCCAAGCAACCGTCTTTTCTGAAGGGATCCAATGTAGCTGCCCGAATGAGACTTGGCGTTGACCCTTTCCATTACTCCCAGACTCTCAGCAAGACTGGCGACGTTCTGCCACTGGTTTACTCGTGGAAGATCCGATCGATCTTCGCGCAAACCGCACCCTTCATCGAAACACTGGTCGAAGCCGGAGCTATAACCGAACGGAAAATCAGGATTAGAGACCCGCAGCGACTCGGTTACAAAGAAATTCTCAGGACAGACGCCTGGAAGGATGACGGCGGGTGTGCCGAGTACGTGCTTCGTTGCGATCTCTTGCCGATTCCGCCGAAGCGCGAGAGCTGCACTGCCATACCATAACAAAGGTGGCGCCCAGCCCCTAATCCCCAACCCCAGCCCCCCAGCGGTACCCTAGAGAGAGCACAAAAAATGATCGCAAGCCAACCTTCCGTCGAAACGGTATCCTTCTACATCAACGGCCAGTGGGAGAGCGCCGGCAACCGCAAACTCGCCCCCATCACCAACCCCGCAACCGGCGCTGAAATCGCGCAAGTGGCCTACGCTACCGCGGAGGACGTGGATCGCACGGTGCAGGCCGCGCACGCCGCCTATCTGAAGTGGCGCGACGTTCCGGTGGTGGAACGGATGCAGCCGCTGTACCGCTACAAGATGCTGCTCGAAAAGCACCACAACGAACTGGCGTCGACGCTGACCACTGAAAACGGAAAAACCATCGATGATGCGCGGGCCGAAGTCCGCCGCTCCATCCAGATGGTGGAAGTGGCGTGCGGCATGCCCAGCCTGATGATGGGCGATTCGTTGAACGACGTATCGAGCGGCATCGACAGCCATACCATCCGGCAACCCCTGGGCGTCTGCGCCGGGATAACGCCCTTCAATTTTCCTTCGATGGTGCCCATGTGGATGTGGCCTTTCGCCATCGCCGCGGGCAACGCGTTCATCCTGAAACCGTCCGAAAAAGTTCCGATGACGCCCACCCTAGCCAGCAAGCTGCTGCACGAAGCTGGCCTGCCCGCCGGCGTTTTCAATTTGATTCATGGCGACAAAGTAGCGGTGGACGCGCTGCTGCATCATCCGCTGGTGCGCGCGATCTCGTTCGTCGGATCTACGCCGGTGGCCAAGTACATTTACAAGACCGCGGCCGCGGAAGGAAAGCGAGTGCAGGCGCTGGGCGGCGCGAAGAATCATCTGGTGGTGATGCCCGATGCGCACATGCCGAAGACTGTCGAAAACATCATCAGTTCTGCGTTCGGAGCAGCAGGCGAGCGCTGCCTGGCCGGAAGCGTGCTGGTTCCAGTGGGCGATGCCGCGGAGCCGCTGCTGAAGCTGCTTGTAGAGAAGGTAAACGCCATGCGCGTTGGCGACGGCAGCGAAGAAGGCATCGGGATGGGGCCACTGGTAACCAGGGAACACCGCGATCGCGTGGCCGGATATATCGACAAAGGCGTCGAAGAAGGGGCGAAGCCGATCCTGGATGGCCGGGTGACCAAGTCCAAAGGCGACGGCTTCTTCCTGGGGCCAACCATCTTCGACGGCGTGAAGCCGGAAATGACCATCGCCAAGGACGAGATCTTCGGGCCGGTGCTTTCGGTGATTCGCGTGAAGACGTTGGAAGACGCGATTGCGCTGGTGAACAGCTCACCCTTCGGCAATGCTACTTCCATTTTCACTGGCAGCGGAAAAGCGGCGCGCGATTATTCGGCGCGTGTCGAAGCGGGCATGGTGGGGATCAATGTCGGCGTGGCTGCGCCCATGGCATTTTTCCCTTTCGCGGGCTGGAAGAACTCGTTCTTCGGTGATCTGCACGCCCACGGCAAAGACGCCGTCATGTTTTACACCGAGCAAAAAGTGCTCATGACGCGCTGGTTTTGATCCAGGTGGTTCTAAACTCGGCGGATCGCCAGCCCATTCACGTTGTTTACGGGGGAGCGCAGCTTTTCAAAGCGGAGACTCCCGTGCGATTGGGAACACTTGCTCTCGATCTGATTCGAACTTACACCCCCGACACATCTTCCTTCGCCGCATGCCTGGGGTTGCCGGCGGGCGAGCTTGCGAATTCGGTGTTCCTCCGCACCGTCGCCAAGCTGGAACGGGAGCCGGTGGAAGATTTTCGGATCGATTTCGAAGACGGCTACGGCTATCGCTCCGATGCGGAGGAAGATGGGCACGCGGTCTCGACGGCGCAGTTCCTGGCGCGCGGCGCGGGCAAACCGGGCTTTCCACCGTTCATCGGCGTTCGCATCAAGCCGTTCACCGAAGTTCTGCGGGCGCGATCGGCGCGAACATTGGATCTGTTCCTGACGGCGCTGTTCGAACAGACCAGCCATCTTCCCGATAATTTCGTGGTCACGCTTCCGAAGATTACGGCGCCAGGACAAGTGAGCGAACTGGTGGAGCTGCTCGATAACACTGAAGCTCGCCACGGTCTGGAGCCCGGGGTTCTCAAGATGGAGCTGATGATCGAGACCCCGCAGGCCATCATTGATTCCAGCGGATCGATCGGCATACCGAAACTGCTGGACGCCGCGCAAGGACGCTGCCGAGGCCTCCATTTCGGGCCGTACGATTATTCGGCGAGCTGCAACATCGCGGCGGCCGAACAACGATTGGATCATCCGGCGTGCGACTTTGCGCGTCACGTCATGCAGGTGAGCGCGGCCGATCGCGGCGTTTTTCTTTCCGACGGACCCAGCACCATCCTGCCCATCCCACGCCATCGCGCGCCGGCCAACGAGCAGGAGAAGATCGAAAATCGCACGATTGTCCATCGCGCCATGCGCCACCATTTCGATTTGGTGCAACGCTCGCTCGCGCATGGTTATTACCAGGGCTGGGACCTGCATCCCGGCCAGCTTCCGACGCGCTATGCCGCGGTGTACGCATTTTTCCTCAAGAGCCTGGATTCGGCTGCGGCACGCCTGAAAAACTTTATCGACAAGGCGGCGCAAGCCACGCTGGTGGGCGATGTCTTCGACGACGCGGCCACTGGCCAGGGCCTGCTGAACTTTCTGCTGCGCGGCGTAAATTGCGGCGCGTTCACGGAAAACGAAGCGGCCGCTTCCGGGCTCAGTATCGACGAACTGCGCGGGCGATCGTTCCTGAAAATCATGGAGAACCGCCGCAAGACATAATATAGGAGTGGATTTTCACCAGGAGGCGAAATGAGCAAAATCTCACGCCGCGAATTCGTGGAGACGACGGGCGCGGGTCTGGTGGTTGCTACCAGTGTGCCCCTCGTAGCTCAAGAAACCACTGCTGTCGCACCTTCCGCGCCGCAAACTTCCATCAAGCTGATCGTCAATGGAACGGAGCATCGCGTGGAAGTGGAGGATCGCTGGACACTGGTCGAAGTGCTGCGCGATCACCTGGGCCTCACGGGGACCAAGATCGGTTGCGATCGCGGGGAATGCGGTGCATGTACGGTGCTCTTAGAAGGCAAGCCCGTGTACTCTTGCAGCCAGCTCGCGGTTTGGGCCGATGGTCGCACGGTGCAGACGGTGGAGGGTTTGGCGCGCGGCGAACACCTGCATCCGTTGCAGGAAGCCTTTATCCAGCATGACGGACCGCAGTGCGGTTACTGCACTTCGGGTCAGTTGATGAGCGCCAAAGCGCTGCTGGATCACAATCCGCATCCCACCGCCGATGAAGTTCGCGCAGCCATGACCGGCAATATTTGCCGCTGTTCGAATTACAATCGCTACGTGGAATCCGTGCTGGCGGCTTCCGCCGTGGCGCCAGGGAGGACGGCATGATCGCACTCAAGACAGTTGGCCATCCTGCGTCGCGCGTGGATGCGCTCGAACGCGTCACCGGCAAAGCCACTTATACCGGCGATCTTCATCTGCCCGGAATGCTTTACGCACGCGTCCTTCGCAGCCCCTATCCGCATGCGCGCATCCGCCGTATCGATGCATCGAAAGCGCTCGCGCTCGCGGGCGTGAAGGCCGTGCTGACGCACGAGAATTGCGACGTGATCTGGGGCAGCGGCGACACCAAGAACAAGCGCTACCTGTTCAATAATCCAGTGCGTTTTGCGGGCGACGCGGTGGCGGCCGTTGCGGCAGTGGACCGGCATGTGGCCGAAGATGCGATCCGGTTGATCGACGTCGACTACGAAACTCTCCCGTTCGTGCTCGATCCAGAAGAAGCGCTGAAGCCGGGCGCGGTGGAGATCCAACCGGGCGGCAATCTTTCGCCGAACAATAAGGGTGAGCAGAAGCCGGAAGCCTACGCCCACGGCGACATCGAGAAGGGTCTGAGCGAAGCCGACCGGGTGTTCGAAGATCACTACAGCTCGGTGCATTTGAACAACGCGCAGCTTGAGATCCGCGTGAGCATCGCGCAATGGGAAGGTGAGAAGCTGACTGTGTATGCCTCAACCCAGGGCATTTCCATGTGCCGGATTGAGCTTGCGCGCGATTTGAAGGTGCCGCTCGAAAACGTGCGCGTAGTCTGCAAGTACATGGGCGGAGGGTTCGGCAACAAGAATCAAGTCCACGATTTCGATCTGATGGCCGCGATGCTGGCGAAAAAGGCGGGTGGGCCGGTGAAGCTGGAGTTCACGCGCAAGGAAGATTACGTCGCCGTGCATGGCCGTTGGCCGACCAAGCAGTACTACAAAATTGGAGTAAAGTCCGACGGAACCTTGACCGCTATTCAGTTCCGGGGCTATAGCGGCATGGGGCCGTATCGAAAAAGCTCCGGCGATATCGCGGGCGTGGAGCTGTATCAATGCCCGAATGTGGAGAAGCTGGTCTATCCGGTTTACACGAATATGGCGGTTTCGGCGAATTTCCGCGGGCCGGCTTATCCCCAAGGCATCTTCGGCATCGAATCGCTGATGGATCACATCGCCTACGAACTGAGGATGGATCCAATCGATTTTCGCGTGAAAAACATGACGCGGAAATATCACGACCAGCTGCCGTATACCAGTTTTGGTCTCGAGGATTGCGTTCTGCGCGGAGCCGAGGCGTTCGAATGGAAGAAGCTCTGGCATGCGCCGGGCGCGGGCGATGGTCCCGTGAAGCGCGGCGTCGGCATGGCGATGGGTGCGTTCGGCGCTGCTGTAGGACGCAGCAGCGCGGTGATCCATATGAATTCGAAGGGTGAGTATGAATTGCACGTCGGCGTGACCGACGTGGGCACCGCGGCGAAGACTACGATGGCGCTGATCGCGGCAGAGGAATTAGGAGTACCACTGGCGAAGGTTGCGGTAGTGAGTGGCGACACCGAAGTTTGTCCCTATTCCGTCGGCGAATCCGGCAGCCGGACTACCACGCATACCGGCTACGCGGTGATTCAGGCGGTGAAGGATCTGAAGCAACAGATCGCCGACAAGGGGCTGCCCGAAGGCGATGAAATTCGCACCGGCAATGCGACGCCCGATCCGGCTCAGCCGAAAGATTCAGCGCGCTACTCTTTCGCCGCGCATTTCGCCGAAGTGGAAGTAGACACCGAACTCGGACACGTTCGCGTGGTGAAGTATCTGGCCGCCCATGATAGCGGACGCATCATCAATCCACTCACCTGCACCAGCCAGGTGATGGGCGGTTCCACGCAAGGCATCGGCATGGCCCTGCATGAAGAGCTGCTGTACGATCCCACGCACGGTGTTCCGCTCAACGCCGGTTATTATGGCGCGCGTGTAATGACGCATCTCGACACGCCCGACATCGGCGTGCTGTTCGTCGAGACCCAAGATCAGTACGGGCCGTTTGGCGCCAAGTCGATCGGCGAATCGAGCATCATTCCGTCGGTGGGAGCGGTGGCGAACGCCATCTTTAACGCGACAGGGAAGCGTATCAAAGATCTTCCTATTACTCGCGAGAAGCTTCTGGAGGTGCTGGCATGAGAGCCTTTAGCAACGCGAATCCGAAAGACATCCGCGAAGCGGTATCGATGCTCAGCCAGGCGCATGGCCAAGGCCGCAGCGCATCCATCGTGGGCGGCGGAAGCGATCTGCTGGGGATGGTGAAGGAGCATTTGGTCGCGCCAGATGTGTTGGTGAATCTGAAGGCGATTCGAGGGCTCGATCAAATTGAGGTGCACCGTGACCACGCCATAATTGGCGGGCTGGTTACGCTGGACGCGCTGAGCCGCCATCCACGCATTCGGAAAGAGTACACTGTGCTGGCGGAAGCAGCCGAGAAAGTCGGGACCCCGCAGATTCGCAACGCCGGAACGCTTGCGGGCAATGTTTGCCAGCGCCCCTGGTGTTGGTATTTTCGCAACGGCTTTCCGTGTTTGAAAAATGGCGGAAAGATCTGTTTTTCCGCGTCCGGCGAGAATCAGCTACACGCGATTTTCGGCGGCGGCCCAAGCTACATCGTGCATCCATCAGATACCGCTCCGGCTCTGGTGGCATTGGACGCCGAGTTTCACATCGCGGGCCCTTCGGGCGAGCGCGTGGTGCCTGCTTCCGAATTCTTCCAGCTCCCGCGCGTGGACGCGTCGCGCGAAAACGTACTCGGCAAGGACGACGTGCTGGCGGCGATTCAATTGCCCTCGGCGCGGCCGGGTGTGCGAGGCACGTATCACAAAGTTCTGGATCGCGAGGCCTGGACGCACGCCGTAGTAAGCGCGGCAATCGTGCTGGAAATAGATCAGGAAATTTGCCGCAGCGCCCGCGTGGTCCTCGGTGGTGTCGCCCCGATTCCATGGCGGCTTCCAAAGGTGGAAGCATTGCTGGTGGGCCAGCGCATCACGCCCGAACTTTTGGCCCAGGCTGGCGAAGCGGCCATTGAAGGCGCGCATCCACTGGCGAAGAACAAATACAAAATTCCGCTGACGAAAGCAGTGGTCAAGCGCACGCTGCTTTCACTCGCGGCTTAGAACCTGCAGCAAGAACGCGTAGTCGAACGCCGTTTCTTTGATGCCTTCATAGCGGCCCGACGGTCCAAAGTGGCCGCTGCCCATATCGGTTTTGAGCAGCAATACATTCGAATCCGTTTTCAGCGCGCGCAACTTTGCCACCCACTTTGCGGGCTCCCAGTAGGACACGCGCGGATCGTTGAGGCCGGCGGTCACCAACATCGTCGGATACGCGCGCGGCGCCACATTATCGTACGGCGAATACGATCGGATGTAATCGTAATACCGCTTCTCTTCCGGGTTGCCCCACTCTTCGTACTCGGACATCGTGAGCGGCAGAGTAGGATCGAGCATGGTGTTCAAAGTGTCCACGAACGGCACCTTGGCGACGGCTGCCTGAAACAGCTCCGGCCGCATGTTGAGCACGGCGCCCATCAGAAGACCCCCGGCGCTTCCACCCATGATCGCAAGGTGTTCGATCGAAGTATATTGCGCCGCAATCAAGTGTTCCGCGCAGGCAATGAAATCGGTGAAGGTGTTTTTCTTCTCCAGCAGACGGCCATGATCGTGCCATTCTTCGCCTAGTTCGGCGCCGCCGCGAATGTGCGCGATGGCGAAGACGAGCCCGCGATCGAGAAGGCTGAGCCGATCGGACGAAAAGCGCGGGTCGATGCTGTGGCCGTACGCGCCATAACCATACAGCAGCAGCGGGCTGGCGCCGTTCCGCTCAAAGCTCCTGCGATAGACCAGTGAAATCGGGACTTCCACGCCATCCGGCGCCTTCGCGAAGATTCGCTCCGACTGATATTGCGAGGGATCGTAGCCACCACGCACTTCGTATTGCTTCTTCAACTCGCGCTCGCGCGTCCGCACGTTATAGTCGAACACCGACAGCGGCGTGACGAGCGACGTGTAGCTGAATCGCAGCAGACTGGTCTGGTATTCGGCGTTCCCGGTCGCGCCCACGGTGTAGACCGGCTCGGGAAACTCGATGTAATGGGAAAAAGCGCCCGAGCCATCGCGGATGCAAATCTTCTCCAGTCCCGTCTCGCGCTCGTATACCGCCAGATGGTCTTCGAATGAATCGACGCCTTCGATGGTGACGTCTGCGCGCGCTGGGATTACCTCGTGCCACGCGGCCATCGAAGGATTGCCCACATCGGTTCGCATCAAGCGAAAGTTCTTCGCTCCCTGGTTGGTTCGGATGTAAAAATACTCGCCATGATGCGTCGCGTCATACTCGACACCCTGCCGCCGCGGCAGCATGACGCGAAATTCTCCGCGCGGTTCGGCCGCTTCCAGGTAGTGCAATTCGGACGTGAGCGGACTCGATAGTTCAATAAATAGGAATCGCCGGCTGCGCGTTTTCCCCAGGCTCAGGTTGAATCGACCATCGTCCTCTTGATAAACCAATTGATCCGACACCGAGCCTAGCTCATGCCGAAAGGCACGATACGGTCGCTTCGTCTCATCCAGCACCGTGTAGAAGAAGGTGCGATTGTCGTTGGCCCATTCGAGTGTGTAGTAGGTGTTGGCGATTACATCCGGCAGGAGTTCGCCAGTTTCAAGATTCTTCACGCGGATGGTGTACGCTTCGTCGCCTTCCAAATCGGTGGAATACGCGAGCAGCCGGTGATCCGGGCTCACCGCGAAATTTCCCAAACGAAAATACTGCTGCCCATCGGCCAACATGTTGGCGTCCAGCAGGACCTCTTCGGGAGCGTCAAGGCTTGCACGTTTGCGGCACTGAATGGAATACGCCTTGCCTTCTTCGGTGCGCGTGTAATAGAAATATTCGTCGCGCTTCACCGGAACGGATACATCCGTTTCCTGAATGCGTCCCAGGATCTCGTGATACAGGCCGTCCTGGAGGGACTTGGTAGCCGCCATCGCCTCTTCGGTATAGCTGTTCTCAGCTTCGAGATAGGGAATCACGTCCGGATCGGACCGATCGCGCAACCAAAAGTAGTTGTCGATACGCCGGTCGCCGTGCTGCACGATTTCCTTTGGGACAACTTTGGCGTAAGGCCGAGTTATTGGCTTTCCTCTTTCCCCACGTACAACTCGCTGACCAGATCGCGATGATTTTCGAGAACGCGATTGCGCCGGACCTTCATGGTGGGCGTCAGCTCGCCGGCTTCTATGGAGAAGTCGCGTTCAAGGATGCGAAATTTGCGGATTTGTTCAAACGGAGCCAGCTTGCGGTTCACGCGCGCCACTGCCTTTTTCACTTCCGCCTCGGCGGAGGTAGCCACTTCGGCGGCGTTAATGGTGACCAAGGCTGTGACGTACGGTAGCCGGTCGCCAATCAGAACTACTTGGTTGATGACAGGCTCGGTCTTAAAAAGCATTTCGATGCGCGCGGGATAAATCTTCTTGCCGTTGGAGGAGACGATCAGCTCCTTCTTGCGGCCCGTGATGTACACATATCCTTCGGCATCGATTTCGGCGATGTCGCCGGTGTAGAGCCAGCCGTCGCGCAACACAGCTTCGGTCGCCGCGGGGTCGTTGTAATATCCGGAGAACAGCGCCGGGCTTTTGACCAGCAGCTCGCCATCCTCGGCCAAACGCAGCTCCACGCCCGGCAGCTTCTTACCGATGCTCCCAGACTTGGGGCGATGGATCGGGTTCAAGCAAACCACACCGCCTTCGGTGAGCCCGTATCCTTCAATCAGCGGTATGCCGATGGCCGCATAGAAACGCGCCAGATCCTTGCCGAGGGGCGCGGCGCCCGAGGCTGCCAATCGAATCCGGCCGCCCAATCGAGCACGGATCTTCGAGAACACCATCCGGTTGGCCACCTGGAGCATCGCCAGCAGCGCCCTCGGAACGGGCTTGCCCTCTTCGCGAAGACGGCTCACTTCGGCGCCTAATCCGACCGCGCCATGGAAGATCTTTCTCGCGATCGCGCTCTTCTTCTTCACCTCTGTGTTGACGCTGGCCGCGATACGTTCCCAAACGCGCGGCGGCGCCAGAAGAAAAGTCGGCTGGATGGTTTTCATCTCATGCGGCAGTTTCGCGAGGCTCTCGGAAAACCATACCGGAACGCCCATCCGTATGGGGAGCAGCTCAATGACTACGCGTTGCGCGATGTGCGCCGATGGCAGAAACGCGATGGTGCAGTCGTCGGGCGTGAGCGGCAGCACTTCCGGGCCCATGTCGATATTGGAGGTCAGCGCGGCGTGGGATACCAGGCCCATTTTCGGTTCGCCGGTGGCGCCGGAAGTGAGATACAGAATCGCGATATCTTCCGCCTGCACCTCGGTGCGAATATTTTCAAATGCGCTGGGATCTTTCTTCAACGCGGCGCGGCCTTTGGCTCGCAATTGCTCTAGCGTCAGGGCGCGCTCGGATTCACCGGTCAGCAGGATCCAATGCAAACCGGCGAACGCTTCGCCTCCCTCCGCGATGAGCGCCTGCATGCTCTTGGAATCTTCCATGAAAATCGCCTTGGCATTGATGGATCGGACGTTCTTTGCCTGGTCAGCCATAGGATACGTCGTATAGAGCGCCGCCGCGATGGAGCCGTTGGTAAGAACGCCCAGGTCGGCGAGATAAAATTCGGCGCGCGTTTCCGAATGCAGCGCCACGATGTCGCCCTTTTGGATACCCAACTGACGCAGGCCGCAAGCAATTTCCTGAGCCGCGCGAAGGTAGTCGAGCCAGCTATAAGTCTCGTATTTACCTTTGCCGATGGGCTGATGCAGCGCCGGCGCATTGCGACGGAGCCGCGCGGTTTCTTCCAGGACCGCATACATTGTGCGAGCACCCATGCGCCTATTGTAGACGTGCTACGGTGTGGATTGTGTCAACGTCGGCGGTGGCGAATACCTGGTCCAAAGAGTTGGAAGTTGCGATAGAAGCCGCGAAGAAGGCGGCCGAATTGGCTCTCGAGTTCCAGCCGAACATCGTCGCCGAAACCAAACCCGACCGGACGCCGGTTACACAGGCGGATCGCGAATGCGAGCGGATGATCGCGCGCCTGTTAAGCGAAGCATTTCCAGACGACGGTATTTTGGGCGAAGAGGGAGCGCGCGCGGAATCCCGCAGCGGACGGCGCTGGATCGTCGATCCCATTGACGGCACGCGCGATTATGTGCGCGGCAATCCGCTATGGGCCAATCTGATCGCGCTGGAGGCGGGGGGCGACGTCGTCATTGGCGTGGTGAATCTGCCGGTGCTCGGCAAGCTTTCGACGGCCAGCCGCGGTGGCGGCGCGTATTTAAACGGCAAACGGATGCACGCTTCCGCCAAAACAACAGTGGAGGAATCTGTTCTGTGTGTGAACGGCTACGACAGGCTGGCGAAGACGCCGTTTCGCGCGCGATTAATGGATTGGATGGAGCGCTTTTGGTCGGTGCGAGGTCTGGGCGGCCCCGCCGACGCTGTGATGGTAGCAGCGGGCCAGGCTGAAGTCTGGATTGAGCCCAGCGCGTCTCCCTGGGACTTCGCCCCGCACAAGGTGATCCTGGAAGAGGCGGGCGCGCGCTACCTGAATATCGATGATGGTTCCACTATTTATGCCGGCAATGGCATCGGCTGCGCGCCCGGCCTGGAGCAAGAAGTCCGGCGGTTTCTTCAGGGATTTTAACCATGATCCGCGAGAGTTTTCCCGCCAAAGTGCGTTTAGGAGAATAGGAGAGCAAATATGAAGAACCTATTCTTGACATTGGCAGTTGCAGGGGCGCTGTCGAGCGCTGTTTCCGCTCAGGAGATTCAGCAGCGCAAGGAGAATCAGCAGCACCGTATTGCGAATGGAGTTGCGAACGGATCGTTGACGCCGCACGAAACCGCCAATCTGGAAAACAAGGAAGCGGGATTGAATCGGGAGATCCGAAATGACCGCCGGCAGAACGGCGGTAACTTGACCAACAAAGAGAAGGGGCAAATCAATCGCCAGCAGAATAAGCTGAGCCGGAACATTTATCGCGACAAGCACAACGCGGCGCATCAGAATTAAGAGACGAGGAAGCCGGCGCGTGCTTAACCGAGAAACAGGCTGAGGCGCGCCATGGCCTGCTCCAGAATGGGACGATCGGCGGCGTAGCAAATTCGCACCGATCCTTCGCCGCCTGCGCCGAATGCGACGCCTGGCGCCAGTCCGACATGAGTTTCGAGCAACAGGCGCTTGCAGAAATCGAAAGAGTCGGACGCGCTGGCGAGTTTCGGAAACAAATAGAACGCGCCGTCCGGCTTGGGAACCGTAACGCCCGGCATCTTCGCCAGCGCGGCCAGGCAAAAGTCGCGATTCTCCTTCAATCGCAGCAGCATTTCCGCCAGCGTGTTTTCGCCCCATAGCAGCGCCGTTTCTCCGGCCCGCTGAGTAAAACTAGGCGCGTGCGACACTACGAACTCGTTAAGCTGGGCGGCTCGCGCGGCCAGATCGCGGCGTGCCACCAGCCATCCCAAGCGCCAACCTGTCATGCAATAGGCTTTCGAGAATGACTGGATGACGATCACAGCGTCGTCGCGCGTGGCGCTGTTTCGCAGAATACCCTTGAAGGAGGGTTTGCGACAGACCAAACGGTCAACTGCCGAATCAGGTTCGATTTAGTCAGTTCGTGCGGGTACCCGGCTTGCCCCGTCTTGTTAATCTCGCCATTGATGAGTTCCAGGGGTTCGCCTTCTACCTCAGGCAGCTTCAGGAACTCTTCGACGGTTAACAGCGTCGTGGTTGCACCCATATCTCGATTGTACTCTTACGCCAAAAACTAGCGGCGAGTTCTAGAGGCGACTAATTCTTCGATCTGCACCAGTTCGGTGGGGTAATTCCCGGTGTAGCAGGCGTAGCAGTATTCGTCCTTGGTATCGGACACTGCTCTGCGTAGAGAATCCAGAGACAGGTAAGCCAGCGAATCGGCCTCCACAAACTGGCGGATCTCTTCAATGGATTGGTTGGCGGCGATCAGTTCGCTTTCACACGGCGTATCCACGCCGTAGAAACACGGTGAAATGGTGGGAGGGCACGAGATGCGCAGATGCACTTCCCGGGCGCCCGCATTGCGCACCATGCGAACGATCTTGCGGCTGGTGGTGCCGCGCACAATGGAATCGTCGACCAGGATTACGCGCTTGCCTTCCAACTGATGGCGCACCGGATTCAGCTTTAGCTTCACGCCGAAGTCGCGAATGGCTTGCGAAGGTTCAATGAATGTGCGGCCCACATAGTGATTGCGAATCAGGGCCTGGCGGAATGGAATGTTCGATTCAGACGCAAACCCGATCGCGGCCGCGACGCCCGAGTCGGGAACCGGGACCACGACATCGGCCGGTACCGCCGATTCGCGCGCCAGCAAGCGCCCCAGATTCTCGCGAGACTGGCCCACCGAGCGGCCGAACACGATGGAATCGGGCCGCGAGAAATACACGTGCTCGAAAACGCAATGCGCCTGCGGGGCGGCGGGAGCCCAGCGCTCGCGCGTCAAGCCTTCCGGACCGACGCACACCATCTCGCCCGGCTCCACATCGTTTACGTACTCGGCGTTGATCAAATCGAACGCGCAGGTTTCCGATGCGAAAACGTAGGCCGTGCCGCCTTCGGTGGAAGGCATTCGTCCAAAAGCCAGCGGCCGGAAGCCGTGCGGATCTCGCGCCACGATTACGCGATCCCGAGCCAGGAAGACCAATGAAAATGCGCCTTCCAGTTGCAGCAGAGCTTCGCGCAATGCGCCCGCGAGCGTTCGTTCGCGCGACCGCGCCACCAGATGCAGGATCACTTCGGTATCGCTCGAAGCCTGAAAAATCGATCCTTCACGCTCCAGGTCGCGCTTCAACTCGCCGGCGTTGGTGATGTTGCCGTTGTGCGCCACCGCGATCTGTCCCTTGTTGCACGCGACCAAAAACGGCTGGGCGTTCAGCAACACCGTGTCGCCCGCGGTGGAATAACGCGTGTGTCCGATCGCCATGTCGCCCGGCAAGCTCGCGATCTGTTCGGGGGTGAAAATATCGGCCACGTGGCCCATCGATTTGGAACAACGGATCTCGCGATGATCGCTGGTGGCGATGCCCGCGCTTTCCTGCCCGCGATGTTGCAGCGCGTAGAGCCCGAGGTAGGCTAGGTTGGCAGCTTCGGGATGGCCGTGGATGGCGAAGACGCCGCACTCCTCGCGAAGCTTGTCGAAAGATATTTCGGCTACTGCTGGTGCAGCAGGCGTTCGAGTGAAGTTTCCCAAGGTTGCCTCAACTCCGTCAGGTCGCAATCCAGCAAGGTTTCAGAATCGCAATTAATCCGTAACCGCTCCTTCATCGTAACACCGATACGCAGCGCTTCAACTGAATTCTTGCGCGCGATTTCCAGAACCTTCTCCGGCTGCGATGTGGCCACTACAATTCTCGATGGGCCTTCATGAAACAGTACAAATTCCGGGCGCGAGCCGCTCGGGATTTCGATGTCCGCGCCGATCCCGGCGGGCCCAAAAGAGCTCTCGCACAAGGCAATTGCAAGGCCGCCGTCGCTCACATCGTGCGCCGCGTCCGCTAACCTGGCCGAAACAATTTCACGGATCGCGTGGTGGACGCGCTTCTCGTACGCCATGTCCAAACTAGGAGGCAGACCCCAAAGATCGTCGAGAATCACCTTAGCGTATTCGGTTCCTCCAAAATGAGTTTCGTCGCAACTTCCGAAACCGCCCAGCAGAATCAGATCCAATCCTGCACTCGGGAAATGAATAGGCGTCGGCTGGGTGGTCTTCATCAGGCCGACAATCCCCATTACAGGCGTGGGAAAAATCGCTTCACCCAACGTCTCGTTGTACAGGCTGACATTGCCGCCGGTGATGGGCGTTTCGAAAAACTCGCAGGCCTCCGCCATGCCTTCGATGGACTCCACCAGTTGCGCCATAATCTCGGGCCGCTCCGGATTGCCGAAGTTCAAATTGTTCGTCGCGGCCACGGGCAGCGCACCCGCAGTGGAAACATTGCGGCAGCATTCGGCCACCATCAGCTTGGTGCCTTCGCGTGGATCGAGTGCGCAATAGCGCCCATTTCCATCGAGCGACATCGCGATGGACGTGCCGGTCTCCTTCACGCGCACGATGGCTGCATCCGCCGTGGGTCCGGCCAGCGTGCTGCTTCGAACCAGATAATCGTACTGTTCCCAGATCCAGCGCTTGGAACAAAGATCGCCCGAGCTGAGCAGCGTTTTGAGATCGGCACGGAGTACGCCGGGTGCGGAACGGCTTGGAATAATCGGGGCTTCAAGCGGAGCAATCCGTGCCGGCTTGGTATGGGGCCGATCGTAAACCGGGGCTTCGTCGGCGAGCGCGCGATTGGGAATCTCGGCCACCACTTGGCCGTGATCCTTCACGCGCAGGATGCCGTCCGCGGTAACGCGCCCCACGGTGACGGCGTCCAATCCCCATTTGTGAAAAACCGCGAATACTTCTGCCTCGCGCCCTTTGTCGGCCACCAGCAGCATGCGCTCCTGCGATTCCGAGAGCATGATCTCGTAGGGCGTCATACCCGTCTCGCGCTGCGGCACGTATTTGAGATCGATCTCGACGCCGGTGCCCGCGCGGCTGCCCATTTCACAGGTGGAACAGGTGAGGCCGGCCGCGCCCATATCCTGAATGCCGACGATGGCGCCGGTTTGCATCGCTTCCAGGCACGCTTCGAGCAGAAGTTTTTCCAGGAATGGATCGCCCACCTGGACATTGGGACGCTTTTGTTTCGACTCTTCGGTAAACTCGGCCGACGCCATCGACGCGCCGTGGATCCCGTCGCGGCCCGTCTTCGCGCCGACGTAAATCACCGGATTTCCGACGCCCGTGGCCTTGCCATAAAACACTTCGTCCTTGCGGAACACGCCCAGCGCGAACGCGTTCACCAGCGGATTGCCGTTATAACAATCCTCAAACACGCACTCGCCGCCCACGGTAGGAACGCCGAAGCAGTTCCCATAGTGCGCGATGCCCGAAACCACGCCTTCGAGTATCCGGCGGTTGCGCGGGATGTCCAGCGGACCGAACCTGAGCGCGTCCATCACCGCGATGGGCCGCGCGCCCATGGTGAAAATATCGCGTAGGATGCCGCCCACGCCCGTGGCCGCGCCTTGGAACGGCTCAATGAAGCTCGGATGATTGTGCGATTCGATCTTGAACGCGATCGCGTAGCCGTCGCCGATATCGATGATCCCGGCGTTCTCGCCCGGCCCTTGCAGCACCAGTTTGCTCCGCGTGGGCAGTTTCTTCAAATGAATGCGCGAGCTTTTGTAGGAGCAATGCTCGCTCCACATCACGCTGAAGATTCCAAGCTCGGTGTAGGTGGGCTCGCGGCCGAGCAGCGAGACAATTTTCTCATACTCGGAATCGGTGAGTTGGTGCGCTTCAATAACGGCTGGAGTCATGCTTTAGCGCGCGCCGACCAATGCCGCAACCATCGACTGGAAAATCACAATGCCGTCGCTCGATCCCATCAGAGGCTCGATCGCGTCCTCTGGATGCGGCATTAACCCCATCACGTTGCGGCCCTCATTCAAAATGCCCGCGATGTCGCGCAACGAGCCGTTCGGATTTTCGATATACCGCAGCGTGATGCGATCCTCGGCTTCCAGTTGATCGAGTGTCCGCTCATCGGCGATGTAGCAGCCTTCGCCGTGCGCGATAGGCACGCTCAGACGCTGGCCCTTCGTTGCTTCCGAAGTAAAAGGAGAATTGGTGGTTTCCACCCGCAGCGGCACTTGCTTGCAAACGAACTTCAACCCGCGATTGCGCACCAGCGCCCCCGGCAACAGCCCGCTCTCCACCAGAATCTGAAATCCATTGCAGATGCCCAGCACCAGCCCGCCGCTGGAGGCGAACTTGCGAACGCTCTGCATCACCGGAGAAAACTTCGCGATGGCTCCGCAGCGCAAATAATCGCCATAGGAAAAGCCGCCAGGAAGGATGAGAGCGTCCACGTTGCCAAGATTTGTGGCATCGTGCCAGATGATTTCGCACTCTTGCCCGAGAATCTTCGAAACGGCGTACCACGCATCGTGATCTCGATTGCTGCCGGGAAACACGACGACGCCAAACTTCATCGGGATGCTTTTATTGTAACCCGATTTACTCCCCCATGACAGGTTCGTACGCTTCATCCGGCTTGGCCCGGAGGTTTGGATTGCGCATCAGGACCCGCGCGCAGGTGTTCCAGCGCAGGATGGCATCGTCGTTGCCGGGCGGCTGTAGCGCGATCGCATTGTCATAACAGCGCATAGCCTGGAGAAAGGCGTCGTAGGCGCTGAACGAGCCGGTGGGTGCGCCTTTGCGCAACTGCGCGTGAGCGGACCGCTCCCAAATGATTCCCGCATAATAACTCTGTTCGTAGGCGCTCTTGAGGCGCGGCAACAATTCGCGAGCTTTGACCGCCGCCGCGCCATGGCCGAACTGATCGGTGATCGCAAGCAGCAACGTCACCAGGGCCCGCTGGTTCTCCGGTTCCACTTCCAGCACGTCCATGCAAATGCTCTCGGCGAGCGCCGGTTCATTCAACAGCCGGTAACGGCTCGCCTTTTCCAGAGCTTCGCCTACAGCGGCCCTTGAAATGGGCTTTAACTCGAAATGCATAATCTCGACTGAAAGTGTATCGCAAGCCGCTAACGGCTGCGCCCGCCCGTCGGTACCGCCAGATGCAGGCGCGCCGTTTCAGTGAAGTTTCGAAAGTCGCGATCGCGCGTGAGCAGCGGGATGCCCCGGTCGATACAGCTCTGAGCGATCAGGGCATCGCCAAGTCGCGCTTTGCGGCGTTTCGCCAGCACTTTAGCGCGCAAGAGGCCGGCGCGTTCCCAATAGCCGGAGGCCACGTCAACCAGGGGTATGTCTGAAAGCGACGACACGACGGCCGGAGGGAGCTTGGGATCGCTCAGCAATTCCGTGAGCACGGCAGGAACCATCAGAACCTGGCGGTCCTCAAGCGCACGATCGAGCAACTGAGCATCCTCGCCGTCGTCTCCTTGTAGGAAGGCGACCCAGGTGCTGGTGTCGGCCGCAATCACCGGTCGTCTTTTAGCTCAGCGGCGGTGCGCGAGAATCGAACCTTGCCGCGCAGCTGTCGCAATTGCGCATACGCCTGCGAGGCCGCCACCAACTGGAGGCCGGTCCGGACGGTTTGGGTAATCCCCGAACCCGTGGCCTGCTGCGCCTGTTCCAACAACTCAGCGGGCAATTCAATGGTTACTTTACGAGCGGCTTGCGTCATGACTATACAATACCATATTCCATACCAGCATTGAATATGGGGCCGCCCGCGCTGGCTACTTTCCCCCAAACGCCCGGAACAGCTTGGCCAGCGGATCGAAATACCGGTCCACCACGCGCTCCTTCAAAGGGATGATGCGCGTTATCGGTGATGGTGATGTTTTCCGGACAAACCTTGGTGCAACACTTGGTGATGTTGCAATAGCCGATACCCTGCCCTTTGCGCAGATCGGGAAGGCGATCCTCGGTATCGATCGGGTTCATCTCCAGTTGGGCGGTGTAAATCAGGAAACGCGGCCCGATGAACTGGTCGAACAGTTGATGATCGCGCAGCACGTGGCACACATCCTGGCACAGGAAGCACTCGATGCACTTGCGGAACTCCTGCGGCCGGTCCACATCGGCTTGATCCATGCGCCAAGTTCCATCCGGCGCGTCCGGCTGGCGGGGCTTCAGTTTCTTAATGCCCATCTTGACCTTGTAATTCCAGGACACGTCCGTCACCAGGTCTTTGATCAGCGGGAACGTCTGCATGGGCTGAATGGTCACCGGCTGGTCCAGCGGCAGAGTGTTCAGACGCGTCATGCACATCAGTTTGGGCATGCCGTTGATCTCGGCCGAACAGGAACCGCACTTGCCCGCCTTGCAGTTCCAGCGCACCGCCATATCGTTGGCGTGCTCGGCCTGGATATGATGGACCGCGTCCAGCACCACCATGCCTTCGGAGATTTCGGTGCTGTAGTCGCGGAACTCGCCGCCCGACTGGTCTCCGCGCCAAATTCGGAAGGTTGCCGTACTCATTTCATTTCCTCAATGATCTGCTTCTGCTCGTCGGTCATGGGAGGCAGCGTCTCACGCTCGATGCGCATCGCGCCGTCCGTTCCCTTGTTGATCACGAAATTGAATGCTCCGAAGGCCGGATCCTTTTCCGGATAATCGTCGCGGAAATGCGCGCCGCGGCTTTCCTTGCGCTCGAGCGCGGCCAGCGCGATTGCTTCCGAAACCGTGAGCAGATTGTTCAGATCGAGCGCGGTGTGCCAGCCGGGATTGTATTCGCGGTTGCCGCCAACGCCCACCTTCCCCGCGCGCGCCTTGAGTTTCGCGATCCCTTCGAGCGCACGCTCCAGCTCATCTTCACGGCGAACGATGCCCACCAGATCCTGCATCAGATCCTGCAAGTCATGCTGCACCTGGTAGGGACTTTCCCCCTTCCGCTCGAAGGCTTCGAGCGACTGGCGGGCCACTTCATCCACCTGCGCACTATCCACCGCGCCGGCTCCATGGTCTTTTGCGAACTTCGCCGCAAACTCGCCCGCGCGTTTGCCGAACACCACGAGATCGGACAGCGAATTCCCGCCCAGCCGATTCGCGCCGTGCAATCCAGCGCCGCATTCGCCGGCGGCGAACAAGCCGTCCACGTCCGACATCTGCGTATCGGGATCCACTCGCACGCCGCCCATCATGTAGTGCGTCGTCGGCCCAATCTCCATCGGGTCCTTGGTGATGTCGATATCGCCCAGCTGCTTGAACTGGTGATACATGCTGGGCAGCTTCTTCTTGATATGTTCGGCCGCGTTGGGCAGCTTCTCCTTGATCCAGGCGATATCCAGAAAGACGCCGCCATGCGGGCTGCCCCGGCCTTCGCGCACTTCACGCACGATACAGCGCGCCACGTGATCGCGCGTCAGCAATTCCGGCGGACGCCGCGCGTTCTTGTCGCCCTGCGTATAGCGCCAGCCTTCCTCGGGATTGTCGGCGGTCTGGCTCTTGTAGTTGGCCGGAATATCGTCGAACATGAAACGCTTGCCCTGGTTGTTCAACAGAACGCCGCCTTCGCCGCGCACGCCTTCAGTGACCAGGATGCCGCGCACGCTGGGCGGCCAAACCATTCCGGTGGGATGAAACTGCACGAACTCCATGCCGAGCAGCGTGGCCCCGGCATGATAGGCGAGCGAATGGCCATCGCCAGTGTATTCCCAACTGTTGCTCGTGATCTTGTATGCGCGGCCGATGCCGCCCGTCGCCAGCACCACGGCTTTAGCATGAAACAGTTTGTAGCGCCCGCGCTCGCGATCGTACCCGAACGCGCCCACCACGCGGCCGGCGTTCACCAGCAGCGTGATGACGGTGCACTCCATGTGAAAATCGATGCCCTGATGGATGCCGTGATCCTGCAGGGTGCGGATCATCTCTAGTCCGGTGCGATCGCCCACGTGGGCCAGCCGCGGATAACGATGTCCGCCGAAGTTACGCTGCAGAATCTTGCCGTCCTTGGTGCGGTCGAAAAGCGCGCCCCAGGCTTCCAGTTCGCGCACGCGCGCCGGAGCTTCCTTGGCGTGCAACTCGGCCATGCGAGGATAATTCAGATACTGCCCGCCGCGCATGGTGTCGGCGAAATGGACGCGCCAGTTGTCGCGGTCGTCCACATTGCCCATGGCCGCAGCCATGCCGCCTTCCGCCATCACGGTGTGGGCTTTGCCGAGCAGCGATTTGCTCACTACACCGACTTTGACGCCTCCCGCCGAGGCTTCAATGGCCGCGCGCAAGTCCGGCGCCGCCCGCGCCGATCACCAGTACATCATGTTCGAACGTTTGGTATTCCGCCGCCATCAGAGGATTCTCCAATCCGTCCAGATGCCCATGGAGCACATCCTTACGTACAGATCGGAGAAGGCGACCCAGAACAGGCTCATCCACGCGAACAGCATGTGGCGGCGATTCATGCAACTCACGCAGTCGTACATTTTCTTGCGGATCGGCCGGCGCGAGAGCACATCGAAGATTCCGCCTGTCAGGTGGCGGAGCGAATGACAGCCCAGCGTGTAGCTGCCCAGCAGGAGGACATTCACCAGCAGCACCAGCGTGCCTACGCCGATGCCGAATTTACCGTCGAACCACAGCGCCTTCCACACATCGTGCGCCAGAAACACCAGAAACAGAAGCGCGAAGTAAAGGAAGTAGCGGTGGATGTTTTGAATGATGAGGGGGAAGTAGCGCTCGCCCAAATACTTTTTGCGAGGCTCGCCGACGGTGCAGTTGGGCGGATCGGCCCAGAAAGCTTTGTAGTAAGCGCCGCGATAATAGTAGCAAGTGATGCGGAACCCACCCGGGAAAATCAGGATGATCATCGCTACCGTGACGAAGCTCGGCAGAAACGAAGGCATCGGGCCGAACCAGGAGTCCTCACCCGGATGGCCGAAAATCAGGGGCGAATACATCGGGGAAAGGTACGGGCCGAAGCTGTAGTGGTTGCCTTGGAAGGCGGCCCAATTGGCGTAAACCAGGAAAGCGCCCAGGCCGAGAAACGTGAGTAACGGGTAGAGCCACCATTTGTCGCGGCGGGCCGTCTTTCCAAAGCGGCCATGCTCTAAGGGAACGTCGATAGAGGACATGTAGAATCGTCAGGCTATCGAACCAGAAGTAACGAAGTCAAGCGCGCACAAGGGTATAGGATGGTAAGATCGATGGCCGGCCATGGCGAAAAAGAAGCCGAAAAAGTACAACGTACCCACTGAAATCCGCCGCCTGGCGCGCGAACGCGTCGGCGCGGTGCCTTCGCCCAAGCTCATCTTGCCGAAAAAGCAGCGCAAGAAGCCCAAGCACAAGCGTCCGCCCGGCGAAGAAACCTAAGAGGCCCCCGGCTGATCAACTCCCCTGAGAACCCTGCAGCATCGACTGCACAACCTTGATCACCAGCGGCAACACCCAGGCCGGCGTGATCGCAAAGAAGGCTTTGCCTTTGGATGATTTACCCAGGTAGGCCAAAGCTACGGTCAACACAATCAGATACCAGATTTCAAAAATCGAGAAGAAATTCACCAGCCCCAGCAACGCTCCGTGAATGTTTTGAAGAAAGATGTCGAGTCCGAAGGGAGGTGTGAGCTGATCCTGCGAAGTGATTTCGTCGCCCTTGGCGCGGAGCACGATAAAAGTCGCAATGGACTGGAGCGCGGGAATCAGCGAGCAGGCGGCCATAAGCGAGAAAATGTCGCGGAACTTGGCTCGTAATCCCGCCATCGACGCCATGGCGCTCACCAGCCAGGCGAAGAAGAGGGTAAACACGATCACGATTACCGGTATGGCCAGGGGATAAAACTGGTAGATGGCGTGCGCGACCGTGCGCGCTCGCTCGGCCTGCTCCACCGGCGAGTTTTGCTGGCTAATCTGCTGGTTGATCCTTATGTCGATCAGGTTCATGATGTACGGCAGCATGAGATAGCCGGTAACCAAATAGATAATGGTCAACGTTAGGAGCGGCCACAGCCACGAGAGCGGCGCCGGAATGCGCTGGGCCGTCGCCTTGGGGTCCACAAAGACATTCAGCATTCCAATAAAGCCGTCGCCCACGCTCAGCTTCTGTTCCTGGATGCCCACCTTCTGTTGTTCCACCCTCCACCTCCGTTACGATCTGAGCTTCAGAAGATTATACCTTTGGTGTATGCTGTGAGTTCCCTAAGTGTGGATTAAAAAGCCACGGGAGGAAAAATGAAGACCTTTTATATCACAATCGGCGTGCTCGCACTCGCCGGGCTGGCCCTGGCACAAACTCCTCCGGCCGCCGCCTCGGGCTCGGCTCCGGCTCCAACCACGGACGGCCGTGTCTCGAACAGCCATATCCATTTGTTCACCAAGAATCCGGAGGTCCAGCGGCACTTCTGGGTGGACGTGATGGGCGCCACCGCCGCCAAAATGGGTCCGGATCGCGACGGCTACACGCTGCCGAAGGTGCTTGTGATCGTAGATAAAGGGAACCCCACGGCCGGGACCGAGGGCTCCATCGTCAATCACGTCGGATTCCGGGTGCGCGATATGAAGGACATTCTCGCCAAAGTGGCCGCGCAGGGCTTCACTATTCAGGTGGTCAACCCGAATAAGGATAACCCCACCCAGGCGTTTTTCCTCGGACCCGACGACATTCGCATCGAGTTGCTGGCTGGCCCGAACCTGACAACGGTTTCAGAAAACCATCAGGTGCATTTCTTCACGCCCGATATCGACGCCATGCAGAAGTGGTACGTCGCCAACTTCGGCGCGTCGCCGCAGGCTTTCGGCAAGGCCAGACTGGCTACGCTTCCCGGGGTTACTCTGATCTTCAGCCCCACAGAAACGCCGGTGACCGGAACCAAGGGGCGCGCGTTGGATCACATCGGCTTCGAGGTGAAGGATCTGGAAGGCTTCACCAAGACCCTGGAAGGGAACGGCATAAAACTGGATACTCCCTATCGCAAGATCCCGCAGATGGGCTTTGCCGTGGCTTTCCTTACCGACCCTTGGGGAACGCGGATCGAGCTGACGGAGCATTCGCCCAGCCCGAGACCCTAGCAGTAATAGCCCGTTGTCCCTCTATCCCGATCCCGAAGTAGACCCCGGCCGACGCCGAGGACGAAAGTTCTATCTGGCGCTAGCCATCTATGCCGCTATCGCGCTCCTTGCGACCCTGACCCTGGACGGAAAGTTCCGTTGGGTGGTATGGATCTTCATGGGCTGGCTGGCATTCAGGACCTACCTCGAGACCTTGAAGCGACCCTAGCTAAGCTAGCTAACCGGTCTAACCATCCCTTAACGACGGTACTGAAGATTACCTGGGACTCGCCGATAAGAGTTGCAGAGGCGGGACCAAATTGGTTTCATTTTGGAACGCGCGTACCGTTTCGGCATTAGCGGATCGCTAGTACGTTCCAGAACGAAATTGAGACTAACGATGAGGTCCTTAGTACCCGCGATTCACCTCACTCAGATGGACCGTCGCAGTGAGATCGCATCTTATTGAGTCTCGGGACTTAGACCGTACAGGAGTACAGAAGTCTCCTTTACGAAGAGCGGCAATTTTCCCTTAGTCCCCTTATGGCGACAGGCTTGCACCTAGAGGAGCGTCAGCAATGACAGCCCAGACTCAAAAAACTAAGGCAAAAGGACTCCTGATGAAATCGGCATTGATGAAAACGCCCCTGCTCAAGACCACCGTGATCAAGACCACGCCCGTGTTAAAGCCGGTGCTAAAAAAGACCACCCCGATCAACCAGGCCACCAGAATCGCGCGCCGCGATCGGATTGTGCTCGAGCACCTGCCACTGGTGAAAGCCATCGCTGTCCGCGTCCATGAAAACCTTCCCGTGCACGTGGACCTGGACGATCTGGTTCACGCCGGAGTTCTGGGGCTGTTCGACGCCGCCAGCAAATTCAATCCCGATAAACAAGTGGCCTTCTCCAGTTACGCCAAGCATCGCATCAAGGGCGCCATCCTGGACAGCCTGCGCCAGCTGGACTGGGCATCGCGCGATCTCGCCGCCGTCACAAGCAAGTGGAAGCCGCCACGCGCGAGCTGGCAGCCACGCTACAGCGCACCCCCACTGAATCTGAAATCGCGCAGAAGCTGGGCGTCGACGTGGAGCGCTGGCGTCAGATGATGGTGGACCTTCGCAGCGTCGGCCTGATCTCGGCCTCCTCCCGCACCGCCGAGCATGACGACCTGCCCGCCCCCGATTTTCCCAGCAAGCCTGAAACTCAGCCCGACAATATGTGTTCGCGCGAGCAAATGCGCTCCGTCCTCGGCGTTGCCATGAAGACCCTCCCCGAACGCTATCAGAAGGTCGTGTTCCTCTACTACACCAACGAAATGACCATGAAGGAAATCGGCGGCATCTTAGGCATCAATGAAAGCCGCGTCTCGCAGATCCACAAATCGGCGCTGGAAAAAATGCAAGTGGTTTTGCAGGCCAACGGAATCGATTCGGTCCATGCGTTCTGAACCGCGCGCGTAAGCAAGGGCAGCCTTACCGACGCTTCGCCTTGATCCGGATCGGCGTCCCCTCAAATCCAAAGCGCTTCCGCAGTTGATTGATCAGGAATCGCTCGCTCGAGAAGTGTAAGTCCTTCGCCTTATCAGTAAACACCACAAACGTAGGCGGACGCACGGAACCCTGCGTCATATAGTAAATCTTCATGTCGCGATCAAAATCCAGCATCTCTACGAACCGGTTCAATTCGCCCGTCGTCACGCGCTTCGACGCCGACTGGTAGGCATCGCTAATCATCCCGAACAGCCGGTCCACCCCCGCACCCGTCTTGGCCGAAACAAACGCGATGGGCGCGTACTCCAGAAACTTCAGCTCGTCGCGGATCTCTTCGGTGAACTTCCGCTTGCCCTTATCGCCCGCCGCGTCCCACTTGTTGACGCACAGGATCACCGCCCGCCCCTCTTCGTCCGCGTAGCCCGCGATGGTGGCGTCGAGCGCCGCAACTTTTTCGGTGGCGTCCAGCACCAGCAACACGACATTCGCCATGCGGATGTGCCGGCGCGCCATCACCACGCTCAGCTTTTCGGCCATCAACTTGGTCTTGCCTTTGCGCCGGATGCCCGCGGTATCGACGAAGATATACTCGACGCCGTCGTGAACCACGGCTCTCATCCACCGCGTCGCGCGTGGTGCCGGCGACTGGCGACACAATCGCCCGCTCCTCGCCAACCAGCGCATTCAGCAGCGTGGATTTTCCGACGTTCGGCCGCCCGATGATCGCCACTTTGATCGGCCGCTTCTCCGGCTGCGGCTCTTCCGGCGCTTTCGTCGGTCTGGAAATCTTGCGTGACATGATCCAGCAGCTCGTCGAACCCGATCCGATGCTCGGAAGAAATCGGAAACAGATCCTTGAAGCCGAGCGAATGAAATTCGTGCGCCAGACCCTCGCGCGACAGTCGCATCGATCTTGTTCACCGCCAGCGTCACCGGCTTGCCGAGCTTCCGCAGCACTTCGCCAGATCGCGATCTGTGCCCGTGATCTCGGTCCGCCCGTCGATCAGGAAGATGATCTGCGCCGCCTCGATCCAGGGCCACGCGCGCCTGCTTCAGAATCTCGGTCGGGATCATCTCGGCGTCGTTCGGGATGATGCCGCCGGTATCGATCAGGTCAAATCTTCTGCCGCAGATAGGACGCTTCGCCCTGAATGCGGTCGCGCGTGATGCCCGGCTCGTCGCCCACGATGGATCGCCGCTGGCCCAGGATCGCATTGAAAAGAGTGGACTTGCCCACGTTCGGCCGGCCCACGATCACCACCACCGGCAGCGCGGATTCGGTCAAACTGCTCTGGGCGTGCGACCATAGTTAGTATCCAGATGCAACCTGAAGTCCTCAGTACTCCTACCGATCATAGCGAAGCGCAGCAGCACAATCGCCTGACTCGCAATATCGCCATCATCGCGCACGTCGATCACGGCAAGACCACGCTGGTGGACGCCATGCTCAACCAGAGCGGCATTTTCCGCGAAAACGAAGCAGCACGTCGAGCGCGTGATGGATTCCAACGACCTGGAACGCGAGCGCGGCATCACCATCCTCGCCAAGATCACCGGCGTCCGCTACCACGGCATCAAGATCAACATCGTCGACACGCCCGGCCACAGCGATTTCGGCGGCGAAGTGGAGCGCGCGCTCAAGATCGTGGACGGCGTCATGCTGCTGGTGGACGCCAGCGAAGGCCCGCTGCCGCAGACCCGCTACGTGCTGATGAAGGCGCTGGAAGCCAAGCTGCCGCCGATCGTGGTGATCAACAAGATCGACCGGCCGGACGCGCGCATGCAGGAAGTGCTCAACGAAATCTACGATCTGTTCATCGATCTGGACGCGGCCGAAGACCAGCTCGATTTCCCGGTGCATCTACACCAACGCCAAGACCGGCATCGCCAAGATCGTCGCATGGAAGACGACTCGAACGACCTGCGTCCGCTGTTCGACGCCATCCTGAAGCACATCCCGCCGCCGGCGGGCGATCCCGACGGCGTCGCTGCAGATGCTGGTGGCCAATCTCGATTACAGCGATTACCTGGGCCGCCTGGCCATCGGCCGCGTGTTTTCCGGGCACCCTGCGATACGGCGATGAAGTGGCCATCGCCAAGCTGGACGGCTCGCTCCAAAAAACCAACATCACCAAGCTCTATTCCTTCGAAGGCCTGAAGCGCGTGGACGAAACCATCGGCCAGCCCGGCGACATTCTGGCCATCGCCGGCGTGGAAGGCATCACCATCGGCGAGACCGTCACCAGCGCCGAAACTCCGCAGCCGCTGCCGCACATCCAGATCGACGAGCCCACCATCGCCATGACGTTCACCATCAACACGTCGCCGTTCTCCGGGCCGCGAAGGCCAGTGCGTGACGTCGCGCAATCTGCGCGACCGGCTGGACAAGGAACTGCTCACCAACGTTTCCATCCGCGTGGAGGAAGCCGGGGCCCGGACACGTTCAAGGTGATGGGCCGCGGCGAACTGCAACTCGCCATCCTGATCGAAATGATGCGGCGCGAAGGTTACGAGCTGATGGTGGGCAAGCCCGAAATCCTGACCAAGACCATCGACGGCAAGGTGCATGAGCCGGTGGAACTGCTGGTGATCGATTGCCCGGAGACGTTCATCGGCGTGGTGATCGAGAAGCTGGGCGGGCGCAAGGGCAAGATGAGCAAGATGGTGAACCACGGCTCGGGCCGCGTGCGCCTGGAGTTTCACGTGCCGTCGCGCGGGCTGATCGGGCTGCGCAGCGAGATGCTGACCGACACGCGCGGCACCGCCATCATGAACTCGCTGTTCCACGGCTACATCGAATGGCAGGGCGACATTCCCACGCGGCCCACCGGCTCGCTGGTGGCGGACCGCGCCGGCAAGACCACCGGCAACGCCATCTTCAATCTGCAGGAGCGCGGCGAGATTTTCGTTAGCCCGGGCACGGAGGTCTACGAAGGCATGATCGTCGGCGAGAACGCGCGCGATGCCGACCTGAACGTCAACATCGTCAAGGAAAAGAAGCTGACCAACATGCGCGCCTCCACCGCCGACGAAGCCATCCGCCTGGTGCCGCCGCGCATTCTGAACCTGGAGCAGGCCATCGAATTCATCCGCGACGACGAGTTCGTGGAAGTGACGCCGCAATCCATCCGGCTGCGCAAGAAGATCCTGAAGGCCAACCAGCGCTAACGCGCGATGTACGCGGGCGGGATCGGCACGGCCGGAATCGGAGAGTGCGATCCGCGAACGAACTCGAACCAGGCTGGCACCGTGGCCGGTTTGCCATCGATCATTCCAGGGCGAAATCTCCAGCCTTGACGTATAGCCGCGAGCAGTTCGTTCTCCCATTTCGCATCGGAAGATTTCACAACTAGGACATTGGCGGGCACACCGGTAGGACCGATATCGCAGGAGATGGTTACGGAAGCGTTTTCTTCCAGGTCCACAGTTGGCGGGAATTTCACCTTGATCAGAACCGGGCGCGTTTCAACGCCCGGCGCACGAAAAGCTGCGCGCCCCAAATGCCAGTCCCACAAAGTCCGCTGCGGGTGAAAGAAGACTTCCTCGTTGACGAGCACGGCCCCTGGAGAACCGTTCTTGCTCCCTGGTTTGAATTGCCACTCCCGCACGTTTTCGATAGCCTTTTCATCCAGGCCCAGCCCCAGCGGGCGAACTACCTGAATATCGCGCGGTTGGCCGTCGGCACCCACCACCAGCGACAGCAGCACGCTGCCCTCCAGTTTCGCGAGGATCGCTTCATCGGTGTATGCGGGCTTCGCCTTGGCAACCACAAAGGGCGGAACAATGCCAGGACCCAAATGAAGCACACCTTCCTGAGACGCTGCGGTGAAGCAGCCGAGTAGCGCGATCGGAAGAAGAACACCGGCCTTCAAATTCTGTTATAACGCAGGCAGCCGGAAAATAGCCGCGGCCAATTGTTCTATGACTAGAAGCGCGATGCCGGGAACATTATGAGTGGCGATTCGGTACCCTGGGCTCTCCCGCTCCCGCGCTTTCAAACTGGCGATCGCGAGGCTACAACCCTGTTTGGTGAGCTGCGGAAACCGTTGCTTCGTTACCTGGTGTGCCTGGGGCTCTCCTCCGATGAAGCGCAGGACGTGGTGCAGGACGCTTTCTTAAGCCTGCATCGCCATTTGTCGGCGGGCGGTTCGGAAGAGAACATGCGCGGCTGGCTGTTTCGCGTGGCGCACAATCGCGCTCGCAACCGGCAGAATAGCTATGACCGGAAGTTCAGTGCGCCCTTCGAAGACGCCGCCGAATCTATACTGGACGAGGCCACGCCCGAGCGTGTGCTGCTCGAAAAGGAAAAATTCGAGCGTCTCGCGAATGCCATCCGGACACTCGCCGGCGACGAACGCCAATGCCTGCTGCTGCGCGCGAGCGGCTTGCGCTATCGCGAGATCGGAGAAGTGCTGGGCGTCGCCACTTCCACGGTGGCCGACATGGTGGAGCGCGCAGTGAAGAAACTCGCGGAGAAATGCAATGTGTGAATATTCGGGAAGGTTGATCGCGTGGCTGGATCGAGAGCTGCCGGATGAAGAGGCGACCAACGTCGAATGGCATGTGAGGCAGTGCGCCGAATGCCGGAAAGCCGTCAGCCAGTATGAGGAAATCTCCGGTGCATTCCTGGCTTGCTATGAAGCCGTCACAGTGACGAAGCCACGCCATAAAATAGCCATATGGACCATGGGCAGCGCGGCTGCGGCCGCGGCCATCGTTGCCGCCATGCTCCTGGCGCAGGCTCCAGTGGAAAAGCTCGTCTTGCATCCTCCATCGCCGCCACCCGCGCCGGCGATCGCCGTCAGCGCGCCGGTCCAGGTGGAACATCGCGCGGTTCGAAGACCCATTCGTCGCCAATGGATTGCCCAGGAGCCCGTGGTCGAAGTGGCCCTGCCGGCCGACGCGCTGTTTCCGCCCGGCGCCGTTCCTCCAGGCTTCAGTTTTATCGCGGACGTCCGTTTAAACCAGTAAGTCATTGCTAAGGAGACCGTCTATGCAACGTACATTGATTCTGGCCCTGCTGGCATCATCCTGTGTATTCGCCCAGCCTGAGACGAACCAGTTTTCTGTCAGGTCCGGAGCTATCGGGGGAAGCTTGGCGGCCGGTTCGGTACAGGGCGCACCATATACCGCCACCATCACCAATGAATCCGTGCAGACGCTGGCCGACGGCAACCGGATCGTGCAGACCAGCACGGGAACCACCGCGCGCGATTCCATGGGCCGCACGCGCCAGGATGCACCGTTGCCCAACATCGGCAATATGTCGCCGGCCGATGCACCCCATCTGGTCATCATTCAGGACCCGGTAGCGCAGGCGTCTTACACGCTGAACTTGACCGACAAGACGGCCATCAAGGGGCCGTCCTTTCCCGGCGCTGGCTTTGCGGGTACGACGGCGACGGCGACCATAACCAGCGGCGCGACGTTCGCCCGAGCCTATGCGGGCCCGGTTACTTCGCTTCAACCGCCGCCGCTGCCGGTGGCTATCCAGAGAGTCGCAATTGCCGACGAAGGTCAAGCGCAGACGGAGGATTTGGGATCGAAGACCATGGAAGGCGTGACGGTGACGGGCACGCGCGTGACGCGCACCATTCCCGCCGGCCAGATCGGCAATGACCGGCCGCTCAGCATCGTCACGGAAGTCTGGACTTCGCCGGAATTGAAAACTATTGTCTATAGCAAGCGCAGCGATCCGCGGATGGGCGATCAGACCTTTCAACTCACCAACATCGTGCGCGCGGAGCCCGATCCAACATTGTTTTCGGTGCCCGCCGACTTTAGGATCAAGGAAGCTTCGGAGCCCTTCGTCTATAAGACTTCGGGCGTGCCTGCTCAGTAAGTGCGGCTTAGTTTAGCAAGCTGCTGAAAAAGTCCTGCGGCACCGGCACGTGCGCGCAATTCTGAACCGCGCGCGTAAGCAAGCGGTTTGGGCCTTTTCCGCATCCCGTTAGAACATAGTTCGGGAATAAACACCGGTGGGCGATTCGGGCGACGTGAGATAGCACTCGGCCGCGTAGGTGATCTCACCAGGCTTCAACTCCGAACCAAAATTGGCCGCCCTCGCCGAAAGGTCGTTGGTCCAATCGCGAACTTTGCCGCTGGTGGGATCCAAACTTTCGGGCGTGCCGAATGAACTGGGCCGTAGGGAACGGTTCCCCAGCACGTAGCGCTCGATCACCACGGGATATCCTTGGTTGTTGCATTTTCCGCCGGCTACCGGACAATCCGACGGATGAACCACGCGAATTTTGCTGAGAATGAGAACGCCCTTCCCTGCTTGTATGTCGATGCCGATGCCTTCCGCCACGCTGAGCGCGATGTCCTGGTTGGCCCTTTGTGAAAAATCGACGCCCTGTGCGTACATGCTGCCGACGTCGTGGCTGATCTGGTACGCATGCTCGCTACGGTTGGCATTGTTGGTGATCATCACAATGCCGATCGAGAGCGGAATAAGGAAGAGCGCGCCCAATATATAAAGCTGGAGCAGGGTGGTGCCAGCATGTTTCGGACGGCGCAGCATGGGTGAAGTTCCACCTTAAGCGATGCGAGCCACACTTTCCAGACTGTCTTGACGCCAATTTGCCCCGGATTGTGACTTAGTACTTTACGGAGAGTTAGTTTCACCTCGGAAATCGGCACCTACGCCTTCCAGTACCCGAGCGCGAGAAGTTATCCATTCGGTTGGCCTCCTGAATCTTTGGCCCCGCTGCCGCATCACATTACGTTAGCGTTCGAGCGCCGGGCATTCCAGTGATGGGCAGGTCCCGCGTGCCTCGAATGTTATCCTGAAAATAAAATGACTTACGACCTGATTGTGATTGGAAGCGGCCCGGGTGGCTACTCCGCGGCGGTGCGCGCCGGCCAGTATGGCCTGAAGACCGCGATCGTCGAAAAAGACCCGAAACTCGGTGGCACTTGCCTGCACGTGGGCTGCATTCCGACCAAGGCGCTGCTCCATACCGCCGATCTTTGGGAGCACTTCGTGAATCCCGGTGACGAGGGCATCCAGTGCGAAAATCCCAAGCTCGATTACGCCAAGGTGCTGGATCGCAAAAACAAAATCGTGTCGAAACACGCCAAGGGCGTCGAGTTCCTGATGAAGAAGAACAAGGTGGACTGGGTGAAGGGCTACGGCACCATCCTGCCGCGCTCTGGTAACGGCCCGCTTCAAGTGGAAGTGAAATCCGAAACGGGCGCTCAAACGCTCGAGACCAAGAATGTCATCATCGCCACCGGATCGGAAGCGCGCATGCTTCCCGGGTTGGAGCCCGACGAAAAGACCATTCTGACCAACATCGAAATCCTGGATCTTCCCGTCATTCCGAAAACCATGCTGATTATCGGCGCGGGCGCGGTGGGTGTGGAGTTCGCGTCCATCTTCAACCGTTTCGGCACGAAAGTGACGGTGCTCGAAATGCTGCCCCGCCTGGTTCCGGTGGAAGACGAAGAGGTTTCTAAAGAGCTGGAGCGCTATTTCAAGAAGACCGGCATCCGCTGCGAAACGGGAGCGAAAGCCGAGAACATTACTCGCACCGAAAACGGCGTCCGGCTCTGCGCCGCGCTCGCAAACGGCAAGCGCGAGGACATGGAAGCCGAGACGCTGCTGGTGGCCGTGGGACGCAAGCCAAACACCGAGAACATCGGTCTCGACAAGCTGAAGGTCCAGTTGGATCGAGGCTTCATCAAGGTGGACGAGTACCAGATGACGGGTGAACCGGGCGTCTACGCCATCGGCGATGTGGTGGCCGGAACGCCGCAACTGGCGCACGTCGCGACCATGGAAGGGATGGTTGCAGTGGCGCATATGGCCGGCAAGCCGTCCAAGCCGATCAATCGCAATCGCATTCCCGGATGCACCTACACGGAACCGGGCATCGGAAGCGTCGGCCTGACGGAAGCACAGGCGCGCGCGCAAGGCTACGCGGTGAAGGTGGGCAAGTTTCCGTTCGTGGCCAACAGCAAGGCGACCATTTTGGGGATGCACGACGGCTTCGTGAAAGTGGTGGCCGAAGAGAAGTACGGCGAGATCCTGGGCGTTCACATCATCGGGCCGGAGGCGTATGAACTGGTAGCGGAAGCGGTGCTCGCGATGGAAGCCGAAGCTACTGTGGAGACGCTGATGGGCACCATCCACGCGCATCCGACGCTGTACGAAGCGATGGGCGAGGCGTTCAACAACGTCTACGGGCTCACCATCAATGCTTGAAGTCCGCGATCTGGGACGGATGCGTTATGGCGACGCGCTCGCCATTCAAAAAGATCTGGTAGAACAGCGCAAGCAGGGTTTAATCCCCGATCAGCTTCTGTTCGTCGAGCATCCGCATGTGATCACGCAGGGCCGCAACGGGCACGCAGAAAACCTGCTGGCCAGCGAAGACGCTCTACGCAGCGCGGGCATCGAGTTCTTCCCCACCAATCGCGGCGGCGACATCACTTATCACGGTCCTGGCCAGATCGTCGGCTATCCCATCCTGGATTTGCGAGAATGGAAACGCGACGTGGTCGCATATGTTCGGGCCATCGAGCAGGGGATCGTCGATGCGCTCGCGGAATTCGGCATTGGTGCGGGGCGCGTTCCGGGCTGCACCGGGGTGTGGGTAGATGGCAAGAAGGTGGCGGCAATCGGCATTCACATTAGCCGCTGGGTCACCTCGCACGGTTTTGCGTTGAATCATACTACCGATTTACGCTACTTTCAGTACATCGTTCCCTGTGGGCTAACGAAGCCGGTCACCTCCATGCGCGAGCTGGGATCGGGATCGAGCCGCGAACAAGTGCTCGCCGCGTTGTCGACCAGCTTTGCGCGCGTATTTCAGCAAGCGAACCGCAGCCGTGAGGAAGCGGACTTTTCATATACGGAGACATATTCATGACCGACGTAATCATGCCTCAAATGGGCGAAAGCATCGTGGAGGGCACCCTGACCAAATGGCTGAAGAAGGCCGGGGAGCACGTGGATCGCGACGAGCCGCTCTTTGAAATTTCCACCGACAAAGTGGATACCGAGATTCCGTCGCCCACCGCCGGAGTGTTGAAAGAAGTGCTGGTGGAAGAAGGCAAGACGGTGGCCATCAGCACCGTAGTGGGCCGCATCGAGGAAGGGGCGGGAAATGGGGCATCCGCTCCAGCGCCCGCAGCCGCGAAAACCGCCCCGGGGGCGCCTTCCACAAATGCAGCGCCTGCACCGCCCGCAGCCCCGCCCGCACCCAAAGAAGCTCCCGCACCACCGGTTGCGAAGGCGCCGGAGCCCGAGCCTTTGCCGGAACCGGTGGCACATTCGGCTGGCCCATATCCCATTCCTGTCGAAGAGCCCGCGCCCGCCGTGGAAGCCGAATCGCCCGCCGGACCCCTCTCGCCGCTGGTTCGCAAGATGGCGCGCGAGTATGGCATCGATCTGAAGCAGGTGCGCGGCAGTGGCGCCGGCGGACGCATCACCAAACAGGATCTGGAAGCGTACATGTCGGCGCAGGGTGCGCGAACCATGGCCCAATCGAGCGTACCTCCCAACGCCGTCGCCACTACATCGCCCGCCACTCCGACGGTTTACACCCCCTCCGCTCCGCAGTCCCAACCGGCGCCAACACCAGCCATCATGCCGCGCGCCGAAGCCCCGCGCGCTCGCGTGGAACCGATGAGCGTCATGCGGCAGCGCATTGCCGAGCACATGGTGATGAGCAAGCGCGTTTCGGCGCACGTCACCACGGTCCACAAAACGGACATGACCAAGATCGCCAAAATGCGCGAGCGGAACAAAGCCGAGTTCCAGGCGCGCTACGGTTACTCGCTCACCTTCCTGCCCTTCGTTGCGAAGGCGGCGGCGGAAGCGATCCGGCATTTCCCCATCCTGAACGCCTCCATCGAAGGCACCAACATCATCTATCACAACGAAATCAATATCGGGATCGCGGTGGCGCTCGAAAACGGCCTCATCGTGCCAGTGATCCGCAACGCCGACGAAAAGAACGTGGTGGGACTGCAGCGCTCCATTGTGGACTTGTCCACCCGCGCCCGCTCGCGCCAGCTCAAGCCCGACGAAGTGCAGGGCGGAACGTTTTCCATCACGAATTTCGGCAGTTTCGGCAGCGTGTTCGCCACCCCGGTGATTAACCAGCCGCAGGTGGCGATCCTGGGCGTGGGCGCTGTGGAAAAAGTGCCGGTGGTAGTGGACGACGCCATCGCGATTCGTTCTATCGCGTATCTCGCGCTTACCTTCGACCATCGGTTAATCGACGGCGCGCTGGCCGACCAGTTCACCGCCAAGGTCAAATCGATTCTCGAGAATTGGTCCGAAGAAGTTTTGTGACCGCCGAAGAAATCTTCGTCACGTTTTCGGCCGGCAAGCTCGATCAGCTGCACGGCCGCATCCAGGATTGCCTCGCGCGGCTGACGCCCGAGCAGATCTGGACTCGCAATTCGGAAAATGAAAACGCGGTCGGCAACCTGGTATTGCATCTGTGCGGGAACGTTCGCCAGTGGATCGGTTCAGGGGTGGCCGGAATGCCGGACCATCGCCAGCGCGATTCGGAGTTTGACGCGCGCGGTGGCATGGCGCCCGCTGAGTTGGCCGAGCGATTGAACGCCACGGTAGCCGAAGCCGTGCGCATTATCCGTGAAGTCCCGGCTAGCCGCCTCACAGAGCGCATACTTCCGCAAGGGTACGATGTCACGGTGTTGGAGGCCATCGCCCACGTTGTGGAGCATTTCTCGATGCACACCGGGCAGATTATTCTTCTCACCAAGATGCTAACCGGGAAGGATCTTGCTTATTATCAGCATCTTCGCGGATCGGGGCGGGCGACGGGCGCGTCGCTTCCCTGAGCGCCATTGACATTGCCATACTTGTATGGCAGATTCGTACATATGAAGAAGACGCTCAATATCGACGAAACGCTGTTTGAGCAGGCCAAGGCGGCTTGCGGAGCGTCAACGGACACCGAGACCGTTCGGTTGGGGTTGGAGTCGCTGGTGCGTCATGGCGCCTATCGGCGCTTGCGCGCTCTTCTCGGCACCGAGCTCGATGCCCAGGATGTGCCACGGCGGCGTGAAGAGCCCTCGGCGAAACATCACGTGGCGTAAATGGTTCTAGTGGACACCTCGGTCTGGATCAGAGCCCTTTCCGACCGAGCGCCGTTCGTGGCGGAATTGGACAGACTGCTGGATCGCGATGAAGTGGCCGGGCATGATTTGATCTACGGCGAGCTTCTGATCGGCGATCGCGGCGGCCGCAAGAAGTTGCTGGCCGAATATAAGCACATATTTCAAGCCGCCACCATTCCTCATTCAGAAGTGGTGACTTTTGTCGAACACCGCCGCATTCATGGCTGCGGCATCGGCTGGATCGGTGTCCACCTGTTGGCGTCCGCCATTGTCGACGGCCTCGAGTTATGGACCGCCGATCCGCGCTTATCCACCCTGGCCGAGGAATTTGGTGTCGGGCATCACGTCTCTAGCTGACTGGTTCTTCGAGCGGGTTCGGATAAGCGTCGGGGTCCCGCGCCTCGTCCCCGTGCAGGCACTGGAAATCCTTTTCCACCAGGATCGATAGGCGCTTGCCGGACTCGAGCGGTTGGTCGCCCGCGATGCCGACCCGGTCCGAACAGGCCCAATCGCTGGCGTCGGCGCCCGGAACCTGGATGCGCAGCCAGCCGTTCGCGTAGAGGGCTTGCGGCGCGGCGAGGCTCGACATCGATTCGAGCGCGTAAGCGAAGCTGGCGCCGGGCGCGAACTGGATGCTGTCTTCCACAAAGCCGGTCTTGCTGAACTGGGCCACTTCCGATTGGTTCAGCCGCAGCCGCAGCGAATTTCCATGGATGCGGAGTTTCATACGATTCGGGATGCTCCTGAATAAATGTTAAACCGGTTGTCGCGCACGAAGCCAAGCAGAGTCAGGTTGAAGCGTTGCGCGGTTTCCACCGCCAGGCTGGAGGGAGCGCCCACCGCGGCCAGGATCGGGATGCCGGCCATCAGCGCTTTCTGCACCAGCTCGAAACTGGCGCGGCTACTGACGAACAACAGGCGGTCCGACAGCGGCGTGTGACCGGCGAGCATTTCTGCGCCGATCAGTTTGTCCACCGCGTTATGGCGGCCCACGTCTTCCCGCAAGAGTTGGAGCGTTCCCTCCGATGAGAACAGCGCCGCCGCGTGCAAGCCCCCGGTGCGCTCAAAGACGGGCTGGGCGCGGCGCAGAGCTTCGGGCAAAAGATGAACGACGCTGCGCGCGACCAGCGGTGCATTGCGCGGCAGCACCGGGCAGCCTTGCATCTGGATGGCTTCCATAGACGCTTTGCCGCAGACGCCGCAGCTCGAGCTGGTGTAGAAGTGGCGCTCCAGGCGTTCGAGATCCACTTCAACGCCCGGATTCAGATCCACAGTGACGGAATTGCCCACCTGGCGCGAGTTCCCATTGGTTTGGTGTGACCAGCGGATCTCGCCAATTTCGGTGGCGTCGTGCAGGATGCCCTCGGTGAACAGAAAGCCGACGGCCAGGTCGAAATCGTTGCCGGGCGTACGCATCGTGATTGAGATGGACTTGTCGCCCACTCGGATTTCGAGCGGCTCTTCGACGGCCAGCAGATCTTGAAAGGGAGCGGACGAATCGCCTTCGACTTTTTGGACGGGTACCGTCAGAATAGGCCGATTCACACCGACTTCATGGTAGCGCGCCGGGCCCGCTTCGGCTATGCGAGGTTCGGGATCTTGATGATCTTCTTCTGGATCGCGTACTGCACCAGTTGGGCTTTGTTGTGGATATCCAGCTTGCGCATCAGGTTGAACTTGTGGGCTTCCACCGTTTTGACGCTCAGGTTCAGGTCGCAGGCGATCTCTTTCACTGAGTTGCCTTCGGCCAGCATTTTGAGAACTTCGCGCTCGCGCGTGGTGAGCGTGGCGAAGCGCGGCAGCCGGTTGGCGGACTTGATGCGTGACCGGAAATCGTCCACCAATTGCGACAGCATACGGGGACTCAGGTAGCTTCCACCGCGGCAAATATCGCGGACGGCGGCCACCAGTTGGGCCGAGGGGCTGTCCTTGAGCACATAGCCGCTGGCGCCCACTTCCATGCCTTCTACCAGGTAGTCTTCGTCATCGTACATGGTGAGAAAAAGGACTTTGGTCTCGGGGCGGTTCTTCTTGATCTGCCGGGTGGCTTCGAAACTGCTGAGACCTGGCATGCCGATGTCCATCAGCACGACGTCCGGCCGGAGTTCGGCGGCCTTTTCAACGGCGTCGCCACCGTTCGAAGCTTCGCCGACCACTTCCATATCGGCTTCCGCGGAAATCAGGGTTCTGATACCCTGGCGAAAGAGCGTGTGATCATCCGCCAACATGATGCGAGTCTTGGCCATAACTTTTACCCCGGTTACTGTCTCGAATCCCTTTCCTTAGCTTGGCTTTCCATAGGCGGAGTTCTCCAGTTTTCATCGGGCCGCCGGACCTACGCTCCGACTGCTCCGATCCTCCGCACAGGTCGTGCTCCCAACGGTTTAGCTCCCATCGGCTTGGCGGCAATGAGTTCGACCGAACTGGATTCCGGCGGCTGTTTGGCTACCGGAAGACGGATCAAAATCCTGGTGCCCCGTCCTGGTCTCTTCCGATCAATCGCTGTTTTTCCAGTTCTGCTCCGAACACCGGTTCCCATGCTGACCCCATTGCTGATCCCGTTGGTGCTGGATCCATTCTTGGGGTAACTGCGAACCTCAAACCTGCCACCAAGTAGAGCAACGCGCTCCCTCATGCCAGAAAGTCCAAACGAATCTTTCCGAGCCAGCGCTTCCTCGACTCTAAATCCGACGCCGTTATCCTCAACGGCCAGTCTGACCCATCCATCGGCCGAAATAACGGAAATGTTTACGCTGTGCGCGCCGGAGTGTTTCGCGATATTGTTACAGCACTCTTGCACCAGCCGATAGACAATAATTTCAGTATGTTGCGGCAGCCGCCCCAAACGGCCCAACTGCAGCTTGACGCGGATGGGGTGCAGACGGCGGAAGCGGTTCACCAGCTGCCGGATGGCGGCTCCCAGCCCCAATTGCTCTAGCACCGCCGGGCTCAGAGCGGCGATCAGGCGCCGCATTTCGAGGATGGTGCGCTCGGTCAGGTCCCGCGCCTCCCGCAGTTTGCCAATCCACTCGGCATGCTCGGACGGGATGGCTTGCTCCAGCAGTTCTATTTGCAGGCGGATGCAGAGCAGGGATTGGCCCGCTTCGTCGTGCAACTCGCGGCTGATGCGGCGGCGCTCGATTTCTTCCACGTGCAGCATGTGTTCGGCGAGTTGCCGGATCTGCTCCTCGCGCGCGGCCAGGTTTTCCATCAGACGGGCTTTCTCGGCGGCCATCAGGCAACGCTCCGCGGCCGCGGCCAGCAGTTCCTGCTCGCGGGGAAGCCATTCATAAGACTTTGCAAACCCGAACTGCATGACACCGGCGGTTCTGCCACCGGTGGCCAGCGGAATGGACCAGACAGTTTGAAAACGGCCCTTCCAGGCCGGCTCCAATAGTAATCCGCCCGCGCCATTGTCCCGCAGCTCGATCTGCCGCGAGTGGGCGAAGGTACGCATCGCGGCCCGGTTATTGGGGACTTCCGTCAATGTCGGCTTGTTTTGACCGCGGGTCTGAGCCTGGGCGCGCAACACCCAGGCGCTGCGCTTGTCGTTCAGCAGGTACAGATGGCCCGCGTCGGCGTGGCATACTTCGACCAAAGCATCCAGGAAGCGGCGCAGCAGTTCGTCCAGATTGCGCGATTCCAGCTCCACCCGGAATAGCTCATAGAAGGCCTGGGTTTCGGCCTCGCGCACCTGGTAATAGGCATTGTTCAGGGTCAGGATCACGCAGAAATGCAGTTGCTCCCGCACCCATTGAAAATTGGCGTACTCGTTGGGAAGCAGCTTGCGCAGCATGGGGGTGAGCAGGCGGTCATATTCCTGCAAGGCCTCAACAATGCTGCTGGGAGGGAGATTGAGCTTGGCCAGCCGCCGGCCGTTGTACTCCACCTGCTCGATGAACTTCAGCGGAGCCTGGCCGCTGGCCAGTATGCGCGCGGCGGCGCCCGGAGTAATGGCGGCCAGTGCGGTTCGGATCTTGGTTTCCAAAGGCCGAGGTTCGAATTTGCCTTTCAGCTTGGCAAGGAACCGCCGGTCCAGGGTTTCGGCGTGCGGCAACAGGAACACTGCAAGCCGGTGCAGGTGAACACGGAGCTGATCGCTGAGTACATCGGCTGCGTCGGCCAGTTCCGGCGATATTTCGGTGAGCGGCACCTCATTTGCTATCGGCGACTAGGGGGAAAGCTTTAGGGTTGGGAGCGCTGAAGGCGCTTCGAAGCCGGGATTGGGGATTTGGGATTGGGGTTGGCGGTACATTAGTTTAAATTGCATTCAACTGCCAGTGCTGTCCGGCGGCGAATGCGACGCTTTGCTCGGCACTCTTGAGAAATCGATCAAGACGGGGCGTGCCGGCACGCGGCACATGCTGTCGACCGACGCGGTGAACAAGCTCGCCAATGACACACGATTGTTGGGAATTGCGAATGAGGCTCTGGGTTCGTCCGGACTACCGTTCCGTGCGACTCTCTTTGTCAAGTCCGGTAGCGCCAACTGGCTAATCCCCTGGCATCAGGACACTGCCCTGCCTGTTATTGGCAGGTTCGATGATCCTGAATGGTTGTCATGGTCGCAAAAGTCGGGTATTCACTACGCAAACGCTCCGGCCTGGGCGCTCTCGCAACTGGTCGCGCTCCGCGTCCATCTGGATTCTTCGACTAGCGAAAACGGTCCGCTGCGAGTAGTTCCTGGTTCGCACCCAGCGGGCATATTGACGGATCGGAGTGTTCGTGATTACGTGATCAGCCACGAACCGACGACGTGCCTTGTCCCTCGCGGACGAGTCCTCGCGATGCGGCCCTTACTGGTTCACTCTTCCTCTAAAGCGCGTACCGAAACGCCGCGGCGCGTTCTTCACATTGAATATGCAGCTTCGCTCGATCTTGCACCGGGGATTCGATTAGCTATAGCTTGAGTGTTGGATTGGCGTGTCCAGGGGTCGGCGGGTTGCCTGAGGCAGACCAGGGGGGCCTGCGTTGAGTTTCCCTGTTGGGATGGGTTATTCTGTTAGCTGTACAAGAATGGCAAACACACTTTCAGCGCTGAAACGCATGCGCCAGACCAAGCGGAAGACGGTGGTGAATCGTCTTCGCAAATCGCGGCTTCGTCACCAGATCCGGTCAATGCGCCGGCTGCTGGAGCATAAAGACTCCAAAGGCGCCAACGACGCGCTGCCCGCCACTTTTTCACTGATCGACCGCTCGGCGCGCTGGGGCATTATCAAGAAGAATACCGCGGCGCGGTACAAGAGCCGGCTGCAAGCTAGATTGAAAGCGATCGCATAGGCGCTCAGCTCGTCAGGCTCAACACCAATTCTTCCATCACCACACGGTCGTCCGGTCGCGTGTCCCGTAGCGCCTTGTCGGCCCAGAAGATCTTCTCGATGGCGCGCGCGAGCTTGTCGCCCGGGAACGCGCCCACGGTTTGATACACCTGCTCGGCGCGATCGCGCCAGATCCGGATGCCGGCTTTGGAGAACTGCGCCTGGATCTGCTGCGAGGATCTGAGTCCGGAATCGCGCGCCGCCAGGGCCAGCCGGAATTGCGTGGCCAGGAAGGTCAGAGCCAGCGGAAGATATTCGCCTTCGCGGAACAGCGTGTCCAAGCTGTCCAGCGCACGTTTGCGATCGCCGCGTCCCAGCGCGCCCACTAACGCGAAAATGGTGGACGCTTGCGCGTTCGGAACCAGGTTCAGGATATCGTCGGCCGTCACTTTGCGCGTGCCGCTGGTGTAGAGCCGCAGTTTTTCAATCTCATTCGCGATGCGGGAAGCGTCAGAAGCAAGCGATTCTACGAGAAGCCCGATTTCGGCCAGGCCAATTTGCAGGCCGGCTTCCTTGGCGAGGTCCTGAGCCAGGCGGCGCGCCGATTCGAGCGTGTAAGGCCGAAGTTCCACCACGTCCGGAATCGCGGAATAAAATTTCTGGACGCGTTCCATCTTGGCGCGGTCTTCACCCTCAAAATCGTAGCGGCTGGATTCGAAGACCAGCACCGTGCCTGGGGTAGGGCTCTTCAGATAGGCTGACAGTTCGGCCGCGGCGGAATTTTCATCGTCACTGGCCGCCCGTCCCCTGGGGAGCGCTGCCTCGGCGCCCGAGACCCATACGACGCGGTTGGGCGCAAACAGCGACATGGACCGGGCATCGTCCAACACCTGGGCGAGCGTGGTCTCTTCCAGATCGTGCCGGCTCAAGCCGTTTTCCCTATCCTCGGGCGCGAGCGTTTTCTCCACCAGCGCGTGGCGGCAGGCGCTGAGTTGATATACCTCAGGACCCAGGAACAGGTACACTGGCGCGGGCGGAGCTTTTTGGACGCGTTGTAAAAACTGTTCGGGGTTCAAAAGCTTTACTCAAAAATTGTCGAGAATCGAGCTTACCAGATCGCGCGCCACATCCCTGCTCAACCGTTGTAACGCAGCGCCGCTCTCGTCGAAGTACTGAATGTTGTTGGTGGCCGACAACTCGTAGCGTTCATGCACCTCAAAATTCGGACGCGAATAGATCGCTTTGCCGGTAGAACGCTCCACCAGGCTCACCTCCAACCGGACGTTCACGCCCAGGCCGCTGGTTCGGCCCGTAGCTTGATCGATCAGGGTGGGATACGCGATGTAGCTCAGCACCGAACCGCGCAGGACGGCGTCGGCCTGGGTAGGATCGTTGATAATCTGGTAACGCGTTCGGGAGATCAGCTCACGGCTGAGCGCTTCCGGAAGAAGATCGCCGAGCTTGTAGCGCACGGTGGCGTTCGCGAAGGCCGGGATGGCCACCGTGTGGATGGTTTTCGGCACCAGGTTCGCTTTGCCGGCCACGTGGTAACCGCAAGAGCTCAGCGCGACACAGGCGGTAAGCACCCAGGCGCTTCGCCTATTCCAAATACTCACGTACAACCTCCCCCGCGTTTTGTGCCACAATTTGCAAATTGTCCGCCACCACCCAGAACCACCAGGCGCGCGGTTGATTACGATCCTGCGCGATAGAGCCCACCGTGATGCCGCTCTGTCCGGCGACACCTACATTGGTGGGCGGCTCGTGATCCTTAGTGCGCACGTCGATGTTGCTCGATCCGAGAGCTTCGAAGATGCTATCCATTCCGGGATTCTCTTCAAATTCCAGCCAGACCGAGATGCTATAACCATGGAACACCGGCGCTTGAATAAGTCGCAAAGAGGGCATGGGCGCACCGGACGCCGCCAGCAAGCTGGCCAGATGCCGGTCGATCTTCAGCTCGATCTCTTCGAGCGAAAGCGGCGCCTCGGAGCCATATTCGGACAACATGTTGAAGCTGACTTGTGCGTCAAAGACAGCTTTCGGGAGTGGCTTGAAGGAGAGCAAAGCGACGGCCTGTTTTTGCAACTCATCGATTCCGGCCTTGCCCCGTTCGCTGACCGGCTCAAAGATTTCAATCACCGACCGGCGGATGGCGCCGGCCTTGAGCACGTGCGTCAACAGCAGCGCGATCGCGATGGCGGCCGGGTGTGCGATGGTTTGCACCGGGCTCTTGCCTTCAAAACCGGCAGGTTCTACCAGCGGAGCGCGCAGACGCGACTCGGCCAAGTCCTCCAGCGCTCCGGTAAGATCGATCACCGCCGGCCCCGGCTTCGCGCCCCGGATTTTTTCGTAGGCCATTTGGTTGGATTCTTTGGAGGCGGCCAGAAGCACGATTTGCGCCGAGCCGAGATCGGCGGACTCGATGGAAATCATGACCAGCGGCTCTTCTTTGCCAATGGCGAGAATACTGGCAGCCTTACCGGCTGTGTCTGGATCGAAAGAGGCGACCAACTGGATGTTCGCCGGGATTTTATGGGCTTCCAAAAGCTCGCTGACCTCCTTGCCTAGCAGGGTGTCGCCACCGACAATCGCGATAGAAGTCCGGCGGCCAGTGCGATGAGCATGCATGCTAACTAGTTTGATGCTCCGGCAGCGGCGATGGGGGCTGAGGCCGGAACCTGCGCCGGATAATACCAGCCGCTCGAATCACGATGCCGGTGCTCACATATAAAGCCGCCAGCGCGAGCAGCACCGGCTGGGAATAGAACCAGATGAGAACGATGAGCGTGCCAAAGAGGATGACGGTGAGCGGCGATCGCGGACCTGTGAGATTGACCTCTTTGAAGCTCGGATACCGCCAGGTGCTGACCATGAGGAACGCGAGCAAAGCCAGCACGCCGAGCCATAAGGCCGAAAGGATCCACCATTCCACCGGCACGCTATCGTTGGCGTAAACGATGGCCGCCACCATGCCTGCCGCGGCGGGAATCGGCAGTCCCACGAAATATTTGCGATCGGGCCGGCCGGGATTCTTGGGCACTGGATTGGTCTGGACGTTGAAACGCGCCAGCCTGGCCGCGCCGCACAGCAGGAAGAGGAAGGCGAGGAAATAGCCAGCGCGGTGATCCATCAGGAATCCGCCCGGTACGACAAACTCCACGCCCCAGGTGTAGGCCAGAACGGCGGGAGCGATGCCGAAAGTGATGACGTCGGCGAGCGAATCCATCTCGCGGCCGAACGCGCTCACTGTGTTCGTCATGCGGGCGATGCGTCCGTCCAGCCCGTCCAGAACCACGGCCGCGCCGATCGCTTTGGCCGCTACTTCAAAGTGCGGATTGGCGCCGAGCTGCCCGGCTGAGGCGAACAGCGCGCCCTCCACCGCGCGCAAAATGGCAATGAATCCAAGAAAAATATTGCCGGCAGTAAACAGCGTCGGAAGAGCGTAGGCGGCACGCCTGGGCCGGCGCGAGGGCGGACGGGGATCGAAAAAACGTTCCTTGAAGGTGAGCCGCGCCATCAGCTCTGCCTTGTCGGGTCCCGGCGTTGGGCCAGGATGCTGGAGCCGCCCGAGACGCGCTCGCCAGGCCGCACTTTAGTTTCCCATTCGGGGCCTAAGAAAATATCCACCCGGGAACCAAACTTGATGAGCCCAACGCGCTCGCCCTTGGCGACGGTGTCGCCCCGCTTCTTATAAAACACGATGCGGCGGGCGATCAGGCCGGCGATCTGGGCGAACCGGACGCTAGTGGACTCGCCCGCGATGGTCACTGTATTCCGTTCATTCTGGGAGCTGGCCACTTCGCGGCTGGCCACCAGGAACCGGCCGCGGGTGTATTCCACCTGCGCGATCTTGCCGGCGATAGGGGCGCGGTTCACATGAACGTCGAATATGTTCAGGAAGATGCTGATGCGCGTCGATTCGGCGCCCGCGCCGTCTCCGATGACGGCCACCACTTTGCCGTCGGCCGGCGAAACGACGACCGGTCCGTCCGGGATGGTGCGATCGGGGTCGCGAAAGAAGTAGAGGCAAAAGACCGCGGCCAGGAACAATGGCGCGGCGAACGCGGGGTGGATCAAGTACCAGAGCAGGGCCCCAGTCGCCGAGAAGGCGATGCCGTAATAAATGCCGTCCTTGACCATCGTCTTGTTCTATTGTAGCGGCGTGGGGCGAGGGAACTCAGCAGAGAAATGTTTACGATTTGATGTCAGGGGCGGGGCTTCCATTTGCCGGCAAGATCGGCTAAGAAGGAAGCGTGAGCCAAACGCCGCAGGTACTCCAAGCTGTGAGCCGGGCCTCGAAACGCACTTCAGCCGTTGTGTGCCAGGAGCTCAACGATGGTGTGTCAAGCCCCGCGACCATTGCGTGCGTTGCTCCGTGGGTGGGGTTGTTCGGCACGATATTGGGGATTGTGAATTGCTTTCGGCCCTGCATAGGCCAAAGGTCAAGCGGCATTGGGCCTTTCGCTGCAGGGCTGGCGGAGTCGACGTGGCCCACAGCATTTGGCCTTGTGGTTGGGATTACAGCGCTGTGGTGCTACCGCTATCTGGACGGTAGGCTGCAAACCCTCGATCGTGAGATAGAAAACGCGTCCCTCGAATTACTAAACCACCTGAGCCGTTTCCGCGGAGGGTTTCCAGCAGAGCGCCCAGTAAGGCAGATTAGCGATGGTCGTATGTTCGGCGAGAAGCCGTTGGCCGAATTGAGCCGAGACGAAAAGTTCCGGCGTCATTGCATGTTTCTAACGGGCGCGGTGCTCGTAACGGCGTGGTTCGCACAGGTGCTCCGCTATTTCGGTCACGACTCGCTGCATTTGTACTCCTCTGTTCAGGCGGCGTTGGCACACGTTCCACTTATGTTCGTGGTCTCTTGCTTAGCCGTGTATCCCGTGTGGACAAGAATTCTCCACCGCAGGTCCGGCGGCTTGATGGCGTTGGGCTCCTTATTTTGTTGTTGCTGGAGCCTGGTTGAACTCGTCTTCGGGGTGTCGCTCCCTTGACGGCCGCACGGTCTTATCGACTACAGCCCCGACGGCGTAGACGTGACGCTGATCCGCTGGATGCTCTCGCTCAGACCCGCCGAGCGGCTTGAATTTCTAGAGCAGCGTGTAAACGACATCCTTTCGATCCGGGCGATGAATGAAGCTTTCGATTGACTGCCTTAACTCTACATATGTAGAATTAACGCATGAACCCACGCCACTCCCCGCAGACGGCGCTGGTGCTCGCTGACTTTCTGCACCATCCGCAAGAGTGGAAGTACGGTTACGACATCAGCCGGAACACCAGCTTGAAATCGGGCACGTTGTATCCCATTCTGATCCGGTTGGCGGAACGAAAGCTGCTGGAAACGCGCTGGGAAACTTCCGAAGCGGGCAAGCCTCCGCGGCACATGTACAAGCTGACGCCCAACGGATTACGGTATGCCCGCCAATATGCGCCCGCAACCTCAAAGAGGACCGTACCCGAGCCGGCCTTGGGAGGAGCGAAATAAGATGACCCTTCGCCGGAGATTAGGGCTCAAGATATCGCAAGCGGTGGTACGCCGGGCTCCGCCGCGCGCTCGTGAGTGGGCCACGGCCATGCTGCGGGAACTCGATCATATTGAAAGCGACTGGGCGGCGCTCGGTTGGGCGCTGGGAAGTGTTCGCATCCTTTTTGTACCCTGTCACGTCCCGTTCTTAGAGCCGTCACAGATTCCCCTCGCCGCGCAAAATCTTGCCAAAGTCGTTCGCCGGAGAACTGTCATCGGGAGTGCCACAGCATTGTTCGAGGCTGGGTGCTTCACCTGGATCGCCTGCATCGTTCCCACCCGGATGCAAAGAATTGCAAGTTTGCTGGTGGTGGCTTCCATGCTGTACTCGGCCTGGCAGCTTTTTGCCCGACGTGCTCGCGAAGTGTCCGGGCAAGCGGATGCCTACCGGGCAGAACTGGAGCGTCAGCGCGACTTCCACCGTGGCCTGTGGTTCTGGTCTCGATTCATCGTCATGATTCCGGGCCTGCTTCTGTTTTGCATTGCCGGTATCGCTGCCAGAGGGGACCAGGCTGGAATCAATGCCCTCGTAGGCGCCCTCTTCATCGTTGTTTTAATCGTCGCCGTGCCGCTCAATCTTCGTACGGCGCGGGGCTACCAAGTAAAGATCGATGAGCTAGACGCTGCGCAAGCCAAACCAGAAAGCTGATGGCTCCTCCGATCTCGGCGATTCTGTCTCGCCGCGTCCAGGTGAAAACGATCATGCTCGCCAGAAATCCCCACTTTGCGGCGGCCCACCCTAAGCCTGCTCCCCACTTGGCCTCGGCTGCCGGCGCGGCGGTAGCGCTGTAACGATCGCGGACCAACAAGCGGAAAACGAGAACCGCCTCTCCCGCGACAATCAGGATGGTGCCCGGAAGGGGTACCAGAAGCCCAAGCACAAGCGCAAAAAGAAGTCGCGAGAGCAGCAGCGGGTGTTGGAGAGGCTGAGCGTATGCGCTGGCCCAGGTCTCCAAAACAGCGGAAGCGAGAAGCAGAAGCGTACCGGCGCCGAAAGTGGCTTGTTCCAGAAACGCGCTATTCGTATGGTGCCGGACCAAAGCCCACACGATATCGTCCGGATTGAGAAAATATGTCGACACCGCCGCGCCAACCAGCAACGAATGGAGCAAAGTCTGGTGACGATATTCGAAATCGGTCGCCTTCATGGATTCACCGGCCGCCCGCCGCCCATCCGTTCTACAATGTAGCTTAGTGCTTAAAGTAATTCTTCCGGCGCTGGCACTGGTGGCTATCGGGTCAACGCTGGCTGCCACGCCGGCCAAACCTCATAAACGCAAGCACGCCTCCACTGCCTCCGCAACAGTCGCGCATAAGCACACCACTACCACAAAGAAATCCACCGCGGCGAAAACGCCTTCAGCTAAGTCCACCAAAACTGTTGCCACCAAAACCGCGGCCCGCCGAAAAGGGAAGATTTCCCGCAGCCCCGCGCGCTCCTATCAACAGGCCCCGACAGCGGATCGTTATAAGGAAATCCAACAAGCCCTGGCGAGCAAGGGCTACTTCCATGGCGAGCCAACCGGCGCGTGGGACGCCGACTCCGCCGACGCTCTCAAGCGCTTTCAAGCCGACCAGAACCTGATGCCCGACGGCAAGATCAATTCCCTCTCGCTCATCGCCTTGGGCCTGGGTCCCAAACGCCTGACCGCGAAATCGGATGCCGCGCCCCCGGCCGCGCCGCCCGCTCCAACAACGCCCACGTCCCCTCCGCAATGACTGTTGGCGTCCCCAAAGAAATCAAGGATCACGAAACGCGCGTCGGGTTGGTTCCGAGTGGCGTAACCGCGTTGCGCGAGGCTGGCCACCGCGTGCTGGTGGAAACTCAGGCCGGCGCCGGCAGTTCCATTCCCGATGACGAATACGTTGAGGCAGGCGCCCAGATTGTCCCGGATGCGGCCGCCGTTTGGAGCCACGCCGATCTCGTCATCAAGGTCAAGGAACCGCAGCCTTCCGAATATGCGCACTTCCGCCCCGGCCTGATCCTGTTCACCTATCTCCATCTGGCGCCGCTGCCCGAACTGACCGGCAAGTTGGTGGACGCCAAGGTGAACTCCGTGGGCTACGAAACCATCCGTGAAGCCGATGGCTCGCTGCCCCTGCTCACTCCCATGAGCGAAGTGGCCGGGCGCATGGCGGTGCAAGTGGGCGCCGTATATCTGGAACGGCCCAACGGAGGCCGGGGGATCTTGCTCGGCGGGGTGCCCGGCGTCGCACCCGCCAATGTTGTCATTTTGGGTGGCGGCGTGGTGGGTCACAATTCAGCCAAGATGGCGGTGGGCCTGGGCGCGGCGGTCACCATCATCGATCGCAATCTCGATCGTCTGCGCGCGCTCGACGACATTTATAGCAGCCAGGTGGTCACGCTGGCGTCGAATGTTTTCACGGTGCGCGATGCAGTGCGCCACGCTGATTTGGTGGTGGGCGCAGTGCTGATTCCCGGCGCGTCGGCGCCCAAGCTGGTGCGGCGCGACATGTTGAAAACCATGAAGCCCGGCGCCGTGATGGTGGATGTGGCCATCGATCAAGGCGGATGTTTTGAGACCTCGCATGCCACCACGCACACCGATCCAATTTATTTCGTCGACGGAGTGCTGCATTACTGCGTGTCGAACATGCCGGCGGCCGTGCCGCACACTTCCACCTATGCGCTCACCAATGCGACGTTCCCCTATCTGGCCGAGTTATGCAACAAGGGCTTGGAGCAGGCCTGCCGGGATAACGCGGCGATTCGAGTGGGCGTCAACACCTACGCGGGACACATCACGCATCCGGGCGTGGCCGAGTCTCAAGGGCTGGCCGGCAGCGACCTCAGAGCTTTGCTGTAGGCGCCGCGGCAGGCGAGAAAACCTTTTCTGCCCGTTCCGTTTTTAACAAAAACCCGCGCTCCTGTTCTTTTACCGTCAGCGTGGTGCGGGCCGCATCGGCCGGAACCCTCCATAATTTTGTGATTTCGCGCTGCTCCTTGCGGTTCAGCACAAACGCCGCGGGATGCAGCAGCGTGGTGGATTTGTCCCAGTGGCCGTTGTTTTCCGTTTGACCCGTCACTTCGATGGCGATGGGAACGGTGGCGCGATCTTCAGTGTTGATCACTTTCACCTTCACGAAAATGAGATCGGCGCTTTGCTTGTCGAGGCTTAAACTGACGTCCAGCTTGGGCGCCTTCGCGCAACCCCCCATGCTCAGTACGACCATGCTCAGTACAACAAGGACTAGAAATAATGTCTTCATATCAGCCTCGATGTTTTTGGAACCGCCATGCGCTTTTCCAGGCGCGCCGCCCGGCGATCGAGCGCTTCGGAAGGTTCTAATTCCATAGCGCTGCGCGTCATTTCCAAAGCCAGCGCGTAGTTGCGCTCCCGCCGTTCATAATATTTGGCCAGCTCCACAAAGGCCGCCGCCCGCCACGGATTGCGCGCAGCGGCCAGATCGGTGAGCACCGGCAGCGCCGCGTGTTCCCGGCCCAGCTTCTTTTCAAGCGCCGCGATATCCCACAAGGTGCGAAACAGCAGCTCATCGGAAAGATTTTTATCAATGGCTTGCCGAAACAGCGCCAGCGCGTTTTCGTGCTGCTCGGCTTGACGCCACCAGCGCGCCAGGCCCACCATCTCGGCGCCGTGCGAAAACTCGGCCTGGCCCGGAGAATCGAAAGCACGCGGCACGATGGCGGTGAGGCAGGCCAGCGTCAGAATGTCGATGGCGTTGTGATGAAACACCGGCAGCAAGCGAAAGATCTCGTGCGTGCGCACGTATTCGAAATAGACGTACGGGATCAGCTCGCCCGGCAGATCGCCCTGCCGCTCCACGCCCAGAATCTGGTTTTCCAGCTCCACCAGGCGGCAGCTGTCGAAGCGCAGATTCCATAGCCGGCGCGCGCCGAAGAGCAGATCCAGATGCTCCAGCGAACTGAACGGGGGGCGCTGGCGAACCATGCGGAAGCGCGTTTCGAGCAGCGGCTGATCGTAAGTCCGGCCGTTGTAGGTGATCAGCACTTCGAATTGCTTCAAGTGCTCGGTGAGCGCGCTCAACTGGCTGGCTTCTTCGCCGAAATCGCGCATGAAGAATTGGCGCACGCGAAATCCTTGCGGCGTGATTCGTCCGACGCCCACCAGAAACGCATAGGTGCCCGAGCCGCCCGCCAGGCCGGTGGTTTCGGTATCGAGAAAGCACCATTTCTCCGGCGGAACCCGGCCGATCTGCCCGTTCGAGATGGAAATCAACAGATCGTGCGGGAGATCCTCCAGATCAACGATGCCGACGCTGCCGTGGCGGCGCTGGCGTTCGTAGAGCCGTTCGGTTTCGTAATGGACGCCGTGCGGTGTGGCCACTTCTTCGCCGTGCAGCCAATCCTCGGGAGTGGGGATTGGGGGCTGGGGCTTGGGGATTGGCGCTTTGGAAACAGGCCGCGTGTATTTCTTGTCGATTCTCGCGATGCGTTTGCGAAGATACGCTAGTTGCTCCTGGAAATCGCTCATGCCTCTGCTGACGCCTCTTCCCATTCTTCGAGTAGAGCGTTCAACGCCGCGCGGCGTTTTTCCAGTTGCGCTGCCACGCGCATGGTTTCCTCGGCGCTCACAAAATTCGCCAGACTCGCTTCGTCGCTTGCGATTTCTGCTTCCAGGGCGGCGATTTGCGATTCGAGTTCCTTCGCTCGATTCTGCCGCTGCTTCAGCTTCATTGGGTTTACGCGCTTCGCGGGCTGCTCGGGATTGGGGATTGGGGGTTGGGGATTGGCAACGACGTGACCATTCGTGGGCAGGTTGAGATCGATCTGTTTGCCTTCTTTGCGCCAGATATAGTCTTCGTAGTTGCCGGGGAAAACATTGACCTCGCCATTGCCCACTTCGAAAATCCGCGTCGCGAGCTTGTCGATGAAATAGCGGTCGTGCGAAACGAAAACCACTGTCCCGGTGTATTTTTCAAGCGATTCGAGCAACACGTCCTTAGCGCGCATGTCCAGGTGATTGGTGGGCTCGTCGAGCAGCAGAAAATTCGATGGCTGCAGCAGCATGCGTGCCAGCGCATAACGATTGCGCTCGCCGCCCGATAGCACGCCTATGCGCTTGAAGACATCGTCTTCAGAAAAGAGAAAACAGCCCAGCAAACTGCGCAGCTCCGTGTTGGTGGAGCGCGGAGCCTCGCCCTGCAAATCGTCCAGCATGCGCGCGTTGGGATCCAGCTCTTTATATTGATCCTGCGCGAAGTAATCCACTTCCACATTGTGCCCGAGGCGATATTCGCCGCTCGATAGCGGCTCGCTGCCGGCCAGCAGCTTGATCAGCGTCGACTTCCCCGCCCCGTTCACGCCCACCAGCGCGATCCGGTCGCCGCGCTCGATGATGAAGTCCACGCCGCCGAAAACGAATTTATCGCCATAGCTCTTCGACACATTCTGAAACTCGGCCACGATGCGGCCGCTTGGCTTGGGCTGCGGAAAAGAAAAATGGATGGTCTTCTCTTCGGCGGGCAGCTCGATGCGCTCGATCTTTTCCAGCTCCTTGATGCGGCTCTGGACCTGTTTCGCCTTGGTGGCCTGGTAGCGAAAGCGGCTGATGAACGCTTCCAGTTGCTCGATGCGCTCGCGCTGATTGCGATACGCGGCTTCCAGCTGCTCGGTCCGCTCCTGCTTCTGCTTCAGGTATTTTTCGTAGTTGCCGCGAGTAAAAATGCACGCCGCGGTTCCAGATCTCGACGATTTTGTTGACCGTCACATCCAGAAAATAGCGGTCGTGCGAGATCAGCACAAAGGCGAACGGGTAGTTGGCCAGGTATTGCTCCAGCCAGTTGCGCGCTTCCAGATCCAGGTGATTGGTGGGCTCGTCCAGCAGCAGCAGGTTCGGTTTTTCAAGCAGCAGCTTAGCCAACGCGATGCGCATCTGCCAGCCGCCCGAAAATTCCTCGGTGCGCTTGTTCCACTCCTCGTGCGGGAACCCGAGGCCCGCCAGCACCGTCCCCACTTGCGCTTCGATGGCATATCCGTCGCGGGTGCGGAACTCGCTATCCAGTTGATGGAAGCGGTCGGCCACTTGCGCATACTCCGGCCCCGCGGGATCCAGTTCGCCCATCTTGTGAGTCAGCTCTTCCATCTCCACTTCCATCTGCTGCAGCGAAGCGAAAACCGACATGCATTCGGCGAAAACGCTGCGCCCGGAAAGCGAGAGGCCGTCCTGCGGCAAGTAGCCGGAGCTGACGCCGCGCGTGACGCTGAGCTTGCCGTAGTCAAGCGACTCCATGCCCGCCAGCACTTTAAGCAGCGTGGTTTTGCCGCTGCCGTTCGCGCCCACCAGTCCGGCGCGGTCCTGGGCCGTAATCATCCAGTTGAGATCTTCAAACAGCAGCTTGGGGCCGAAGCGCTTGCCGGCGCCGGAAAGTTGGATCATCTATCTCTAGTTTCTCGTTTCTTTAAATCGATTGCTCACGGCTTCCCCAGGCTGCACAACGGATCGCCGACAACGATGTTCATCCAACTGAGCAGAGGAATGGCGAGATAGTAGCTTTCGGCGAGATTGCGGCCGTGATAATAGGCGGGCAGAAGGATGTTGGGACGCGGGGTGAATTCCAGAAACGGCTCATAGACGTGGCCGGATGCGCCCGTGACGCCGTCGTGAATATAATCGGCCGTCAAAGTTTGCGGAGATCCGGCAAAACCGCCGCCCAGCCTCCAGGTATCGGGAGGGCGCCGGAAGCTGCGTCCGTTGGTGGATACGTACTCGGTCATGATGGCGCCCGGCAGCCAATGGATGCCGAGGTGGCGTTCCTTGCGGTCCGGATCGTTCGAACCCCACGACGCGTAGGCGATCACATCGGACAGGTTAGCGAGCACGGTGCGCGAAACGTCCAGCGCAACGCGGTCGCGCGGGAGTTGTTGCGCGGCCTGCAGCAGCCACGCATTCCCTTTGGTGTTATCGCTGCCCTTCAGATCGATCACGAATTTTCCTCGATTGTGGGCCACCAGCGCGCGGTCGATAATGCCTTTCACATCCTCAAAATCGAATCCGGCCAGGCGAGTGACCAAATAAATCGGGAAATCGGGATGGCGAAATGGCGCGTTGAGTTTTCCGAAAAAAGGGTTGTGGATGCCGGCCGGCACGGGATGCGGACGGCCATGCATATCGGAATAGAGCAGCGTGAGTTCCGAATCCACGGAAGCCGCTTCGCCCGCCATGCCGGTGTTGCCGTGGATCTTCAAAGGGACGCCCGCGGTGGTGACGATGTAGAGAACGCTTTCGCTGAGATTGTGCCCGCGCAGAAAATATTGAATGGGACGCGCGATCTGATCGTCGAATTCGGAGCGCGAAATCTCTTCGCTCGTGCTGGCGTTCAAACGGCAAATGTTCGACGCCGGAATATTGCGCCGCTCGGCGTAATATTCGCCGATCTGTCGCGAGAGCTCGGAGGGTTGATTGACGACGACCAGAACAGAGCTGGGCGGCTGGCCGAAGAGGAGCCCTGGCAGCAGGCAGAGCAGGAAAATTCTAATCGCCAATTTCCATCTTATGCTTTCGCACCCGGCTTTCGCCGCATGCCGGCACGCCACTCGCGCCAATCCGCGCTGGTCGCCTTCACCATGGCGGTAGCGGCTTTATGCAGCCAATCGGCCGGCAGTTTGCCAAGATGGCGTAGAATCATTTTGGCCGCGCGCGGAGTTCCCAGATGCACGTTGGCGGTTTCGAATCCCATGGCGCGCAGCAGCCTGGACTCGTCGCGTTCCTTGGGCATGGAAGCCAGCTCCACGCGCGAACAATAAGGCGCCAGACGCCGGACAATCCAGCTGCCGCGCAAGTGAACGAAAGGATCGATATCGCGGACCGATTTGTCCAACACCTCCTGATAGCGGATGCGTTCAGAAACCTTCCCGGCGGCGGCCCACACGCACGCTGAAGGCGCCAGGGCTTTGGCCTCCCGCGCCACTCGCGCGCCACGGAACGTCGCGATGGCTACGTAGCGTTCGCGTCCCAGACTGCCGAGGCCCGCAATCCGATGAGCGATCCGATAATCCAATCCAGGCTCCGGCAGCATCCGCTCGATGGCGCGTCGCGCGCTTTTCGGTACGCGACCTCTCAACGTAGGGAGGCTGTCGAGTTTTTCCCAAAACTGAACCGGGTCGCGAAGAACGCCCGTCACCATGTGGCGCAGCCAGTCATGCTCTTCAGCCAGCACGTACGGAACGCCGCCCATTTGAAGGCTCTTCTTGTAACCTTCCAGGATCGCGTTGCAGGCGTCATGGGTGGGGATCTTCAGACTGGATTCGGCGATCGCAATGTGCGAACTGGCCGCCAGCCGCACCAGGTCGATGGTATACGGCAACTCGTAGACTTCGTCGAAATCGTTGATGCCCCAGACGAGGCGGCCTTCGATGTCGCGCCAGGTGCCGAAGTTCTCCACGTGCAGGTCGCCCACCGCGAGCACCTGCGGAGCGCGAGCTTCGTCGGCGCATACCTGGGGCCAGAGCTGCATCCACCGATAAAAGGTGGCGCGAAAGAATGGGAACAGATCCTGCGCCATGGCTTCATGCTTGCGGCGAAGATCGGCGGGCAGCAGGCGGATGTGCGTGGCGAGCCACGTTTCGTACGCGCGAGTGGCTTTGACGATTCCCATTGTAAGGACCATTCTAACGGTAGAGACGTAACGCGGTCCGTGCTAACCTCTTGCTGACCAAGCATGCGGATTCTGATTGACGCCACGCCTTTGCTGCTCCGAAGCGCGGGCGTCAAGAATTACACCTATTATTGGATTCAAAGTCTGTGGCAGCAGGCGCGCAATGACCGGATACTCACTTTGCCGGCGCTTGCGAGCTTGGGTCCACTGAATCACGAGCGTTCTATCGCGGGAGCGGCGCGAACATACCTGCACCTGGGTCGCGTGTTTGCCGCCAATGCCGCGCCATGGTTGCCGCTGCTGCGCTGGACCATGCCCCAGGCGGATGTGTTCCACGTATCGAATCAGATCCGGTTTCCGCCGCATGGCGTGAAGCTCACTGCCACCATTTACGATATGACTTGCCGGCTGATGCCCGAGTTTCATACGGCCGCCAACATTCAAGCCGATGAGAGTCTGGCGAAGAATGTTCTGTCGCGGGCCGATCGCTTGATTGCCATTTCCGAGAATTCACGGCAGGACGCCGCGCGTTTGCTTGGGTTGAATGCGGAGCGAATCGAAACCATCTATCCTGGCGTGCCGGAAGTTTACTTCGGTGCGCAGGCGCGTCCCAGCGAGCAGCCCTACGTTTTGTACTTAGGAGCAATTGAGCCGCGCAAAAACGTGGACACCTTGCTGGATGCGTGGAGCGGTTTTGTTTTCCGCGGGGATTTCGATTTAGTAATTGCGGGCGCCAGCGGATGGGCGGGTGAGAGTATTCGGGCGCGATTGGCGGCGCGGCCGGCCGGAGTGCGGTATCTCGGCTACGTACCAGAAGATGAACTGCCGGGGTTGATGGCCGGAGCGAGCGCGTTCGTTTATCCATCCTTGTACGAAGGTTTCGGATTTCCGGTGGCGCAGGCCATGGCGGCGGGCGTGCCTGTGATTACTTCGAATACGTCGTGCCTGCCGGAAGTGGCGGGCAAGGGCGCGCTGTTGGTGGACCCTCGCAGTACGGCGGAAATTCGAGACGCGCTGGAGAAACTGCTGACGTCCCCGGCATTGCAGCAACAGTTGCGAACGGCGGGCATGGCGCGGGCCAAGAGCGCGTATCGCTGGGAAATCTGCGCGCGGAAAAGCCTGGAGTTTTTCGGCCGAGTCTGACCGGCGGACGATATAATCCCGGTATGCGCGTCTGGAACGGCCTTTTATGTTCGATGCTGTGTTCCGCTGCCGTGGCGTCGGCCGGGAGCGCGCCGGCTGATCGAATTCGCGATGCTGCCACGCGCGCCCTCACGCTGTTCCAGGCCAGCCAAAGGCACTGGTATTCCGCGCAAACATGCGATTCCTGTCATCACCAGTTTCAAGCCGCGCTTGCGTTTCAATCGGCGCGAGCGCATGGCATTCCGCTGGATGAAACGATCGCGCATGCCGACGCGGTAAAGGCGTTCAACTATACCGATCTGGACGCCGCCGTCCAATACAACTGGGTGATTGAGCCGGCGATGGACGATGCTTATGAGCTGGTGGCGGCGGATGCGGCGGGCATGCGGCCCAATCTAGTGACCGCGGTTTATGCCCGGCTGCTCACGGCCAGGCAAGACGCCGACGGCTCATGGACCAGCTTCCATCAGCGGCCTCCGTCGTCTTATAGCTTCTTTACTGAGACCGCGTTGACGCTGCGCGCCATCCAGCTGTTCAGCCATCCCAGCCAGAAGGCCGATGCTTTTGTGCATATCGCGCGTGGGCGAAACTGGCTGGAGTCGCACAAGCCGCCGGACACCGAGGCGCGAACCTATCAATTATTGGGATTGTGGTGGGCGGGTGCGGATCGGGCGAAGTTAGCGAAACTCGCCAGGAGCTGCTTGCGACACAGCAGCCCGATGGCGGCTGGAACTCCTTGGATGGGCGCGAGAGCGACGCTTATTCCACGGCCGAGGTCTTGGTGGCGATCGAGGACGCAGGCGGCATTTCGATATCTGATGCGCGCTGGCAGCGAGGTATCGATTATTTGTTGAAGACGCAAGCGGCGGACGGATCGTGGCATGTGGTGTCGCGCCTGCATCCGCCGGCGTCGGTGAGTCCGCCGTATTTTGAATCGGGTTATCCTTACGGACACGATCAGTTTCTCTCAGCCTTGGCCGCGGATTGGGCAGTGATGGCGCTGGCGCGCGCGCTCGGGCCCGGCAAGAAAGTTGAGCTGCCGGAGTTGAAGGAAAGTGAGCCGTCAGGCGTTGAGCCGTGGGCCGAGGCGTTGCTTTTTGGAAACGTCGATCAACTGAAGCGGATGCTGGACGCGGGATTCGATCCAAATTCCGCGACCAAAGCTGGAACTACCGCGCTCATGATGGCCGCGCCGGACGCCGCCAAGATAAAGCTGCTGATGGATCGCGGCGCAAACGTGAATGCGCGTGCGAAGACCGGATATTCGGCTCTGATGGTGGCAGCGCAATATGGCGAAAGCGCCACGGCGGCGATGAACCTGCTGCTGGATCATGGCGCCGAAGTTCAGGTTGCCGCCGGCCAGCATGCGCCTATGTTCAGCGCTACGCCGTTCTTTCTGGCGGCATATTCGGGCAACGCCGAAATACTTCCCCGTCTGCACGAAGCCGGCGACCAGCTGGACCAGCCGATGGTGCTGATCGGGACGTCTTCCACAACAGCGATTGCTGGCGCGGTGCGGTGCGGCAATCTCGCGGTAGCGCGGAAGCTGCTGGATATGGGCGTTCCGGCGGACGAGTTCGAGCGCAGCGGCATCACATTGCTGGATCGCGCCGTGCTCGGGAATCAGGTGGAGATCGCGCAACTGCTGATCGCGCGCGGGGCCGATGTGAATCGAGGGGACCGCATCGGATTCACGGCGCTGCTCTACGCGGCTTCCATCGACTTCGGCGATTCCGCCATGATCGATCTGCTGCTGAAATCGGGCGCTCGCGCCGATGTGCGCACCAAGGACGGGCTAAGCGCGCTCGATCTGGCGCGAAAGTACAAGCACACGCATTTAATCGCGAGCCTGGAAGCCGCCCAAGCTACTTCTGCTGGCCTGTCCCCGCCGCGATAAAGAAATCCCAGACCTGCATATCCACCTTCTCCAAGGAATATTGAACCACCGCGTACTCGCCTGGTTCGAGCGGCTTTTGCGGCCAGATTTTAAACAACCCGTCGGCCACCTGCTGGCGAAACACCTCTACGAGATCCGGCTCTTGCGTGGTTTCGTTCACCACCGGCTGGATGGTCAGCTTTTCCACCACGCGATTGCCCTTGTGCTCGCTCAGCCGCACGATGCCAAAGCGCTCTTCGTCCGAGAGGCGAATGTAAAACTCGGGGCTACGGTTGGCGGTGCCTTGCGAAGCGTGCGCCCCATCCAGTTCGAGCGTGGCTTTGCCGGAAACCAGCGGCACCGGACTGATGATCTTCAGCACGCTGCGCCGCTTGTTGTTGACCACTTTCGATTCGCCTATTTTCAACGGCGTCAGGTTTCCGGGCGCCGGCTTGTCCTCGTCAATCAGGTAAACGCCCGGATCCGAGGGAACGCTGGCTACTTCTTTGCGCGCGGCGCGCTCGGCCTTGTTCTCCGCGTCTTCGGCGGCGGCTTCAGCGCGGATGGCATCGGCATGCGCTTTGATCTCGGCCTTGGTTTTATCCAGATCCACTAACGAAGCGGGCACTTCCTCCCAATCGTCACGGTCGAGGCTGTAGAAACGCACACGATCACCCTGTACCTGGTACTCGCGAACCAGTTGATCGCTTCCGTCCTTCATATAAAGCTTGACGTTTTCAGCGCTGGCGAAAAAGCAAAAGGCGAAAAGCAGACAGCAGAGCTTGCGCATGGCTCAACCCTCCGCGGGTTCAAGACCCACGCTGCGCAATAGCAGGAACTGCGAGAGATTCTCGGAGCTGAGCAAGCCGAGTAGCCGGCCCTCCTCCATCACCAGCACGCAAGCGCCGGAATGCGCCATGAGCGGCAGAACGTCCGCCAAATCCTTGTCGGGCGATACGCTCGGAAACTCGCGCTCCATGTAACCAGCGATATAGGAATCGGGACCCTCCTGCGCCATGCCGCGCAAGAGTGCGTTGCGGCCCAGCAGCCCCAGCACCTGATCGCCCAGCACGACGGGAAAATCCTGTTGCGAGGTGGAAAGCAAAAGGTTCGCCGCATCGCGAATGGTGGCTCCATGCGCCAGGGTGCGATAACCGGTCATCATGGCGGCCCGCACCGGAATGCCTTGCGTGAGCGACCGTCCGCGTGAAGCGGCGCCCTCATTGGCCGCGCCCAAGTAGATGAAGAAAGCCACCACGGCCAGCATGGGCATATAAATCACTCCGTAAAGTCCCATGCTGATGGCCAGCATCCGGCCGCTCCAGGTGGCGATGCGCGTGGCTTCGTATTCCGATTTCAGGCGCGAGAGCACGGCGCGCAGCATGCGGCCGCCATCCATGGGAAACGCGGGCAGCAGATTGAATCCGGCCAGGATGAGATTGGCCAGGGCGATGCGGTCGGCCAGGTTCGCGTCCGACGGCTGCACCAGCGCGAACAGATTCACGGCGCGGTTCTGAGAATAAAGGACCGCGAAAATAGAACCGGCGATCGCGAGGTTAATGGCGGGTCCGGTGAGCGCGGTCCAGAATTCTTCCCACGGCTTGGCGGGACGTTCCAGGCGCGCGACGCCGCCGATGGGAAACATAACGATCTCGAGCGTCCGGATGCCGTAAAGGAAGCTGACGAAGGCGTGGCCGAACTCATGCAGCAGCACCGACACGATCACCGCCAACACGAACAGCGCGTAATTGGCGGGCGATTGGTTGCTGCCGAGTCCGATGACTACCAAACAAATGAGTAGCAGAACAAAGGTGAAATGCAGTCGGACGGGAACGCCCAGCAAGCGGACGGACCCGACCGATCCCGAACTGGCCGCTCTGGGAGTGCTGCCTTCCTGTGCCAAAAGTACCTCTGCAATGATTTTGACACAGGGATTTGGATTTCGCGGCTTACTTGGCCGCTGGTTTTGCGGATTTCGCCAGAATCTCGTAAACCGCCTTGTTGTCGGGCAGCGATCCGGCTTTTCTCCGCTTTCGGACCGAATCGCACACTACCCGCACGAGGGGATCGTCACCATCAATGCCGACGGAACCGGGAGAACGGTGCTGGCTAGAGCTCCCCCGCTCAGCGCTCTTTTTCCCGGAGGAGTTATGGGGAAGAATTGTCTGGTCGCCCGATGCAACGCAGATCTCTTTTGGCACAGAAGTCAGCGACGATCTCAGCGACAAGTTGTACCTTTTGGACGTACGCTCCGGCCGGACGCGCCAGTTCTTGTCCCACACCTCGATTCGGATTAGAGGCTGGCGCTAACAGGTCAGCGCCAATTTGAACGGATCGGACGTATAATCGAACGCAGGTACCAGGGGCGGGTACACCGGGGGATCAAGGAATGTTTATCGCGAAAAAACATGTCTCGCGCCGCGCCGTTCTTCGCGGCATTGGCGTGAGTTTGGCGCTGCCGTTCTTGGATTCGATGGTGCCCGCGCAGACGCCTGTGAGCAAGACGCCAGCATCTCCTCCTCCCAGCCGCTTGGCGTGCATTGAAATGGTCCACGGAGCTGCCGGCAGCACGGAGGCAGGAATCGGCAAGCACCTCTGGAGCCCGGAGAAGGACGGATCGGATTTCGAATTTACTTATTCCCTGGAATCGCTCGCACCGTTTCGAGATTACGTAACGATTGTGGGCGGTACCGATGCCCGTCAGGCGGAGGCATTTGCTCCCACCGAAGTAGGCGCCGACCATTTCCGCTCGAGCGCTGTGTTCCTCACCGCGGCGCGTCCGAAACAGACCGACGGCCCCGACGTTTTCGGCGGCATTTCCATAGATCAGCTGTATGCACAGCAGTTCGCTCCCCACACGCCGCTTCCGTCAATCCAACTGGGAATAGAGCACGTCGACGCTTCGAATTCGTGCGGTTTCACCTACAATTGCGTCTATTCGGATGCCATCAGTTGGGCTTCTCCCAGCACTCCGCTGCCCCCCGTGATCAATCCACGCGAGGTATTTGAGCGGCTGGTGGGAAGCGGTGGAAACGCGAGACGTGGTGTGGTCGATGCAATCCTGCCTGATTTGGCCCGGCTTCAAAATACACTCGGGCCCAGCGACCGCACCCGGCTGAGCGGTTATGTGGAAGACGTTCGCAACCTTGAGCGGCGGATTGAAGCCATCGAGAAACGGAATGCCGCCAGCGTGAAACGAGAACTGTACACCGCCCCGCTGGGCGTCCCGGACTCATATGAAGAGCACGTCAAGCTGATGTTCGATTTGCAGGTGCTGGCTTTCGCCGGGGATGTGACGCGCGTATCTACTTTTAAGATGAGCCACGACGTTAGCAATCGGGTTTTCGCGGAAAGCGGTGTACGAGCTCCCTTCCACACGTTGTCCCATCATGAGGAATCGCCGGCCAAACTCGCCGAGTTTGCCACACTGAACCGGTATCATGTCAGTTTGGTGGCGTATTTCCTGGAAAAGCTGAAGAACACTCCGGACGGCGACGGCAGTCTTCTGGATCATGCCCTGATCTTGTATGGCAGCCCAATGGGTGACTCCCAGACCCATAACCACCGGCGTGTGCCGTTGTTTTTGGCGGGCCATGCCTGCGGTGAGTTCAAGGGCAACCTGCATCGAGCCTGCAAAACGGGCACTCCGCAGGCCAACGCCTTGTTGACCGTTCTGCGCAAACTTGGCATGCCAATTGACCGTGTTGGCGACAGCACGGGCGAAATCGACCTTTAGTTCGCCGCCCTCAGCTAGTAAACGGCTGGCCGCATTTGGAGAAGGGCGCGAACGCGCGTTCGGACCTTCACCGCGGTGAAAGGCTGCGTCAAAACGGCTTGTGCCCCCAGTAAGTCGGCTGTTCTGAGAGCGTCGGGATCCAATGACTGGGACACGGTCATGATTCGAAGCTGCGCACGTACCTCTCTGAGGGCTCTAATAATTTCTAACGCTTCTTCCGTTGGCATCGCAAGATCTAAAATTGCTAAATCCGGTTGCTCCAAGGTTTGCTGGGCGGTTGATACCTGATAACCGGCCTTACCTAGGATTCGAACCAGCCTGCGGCGAATCACGGCATCATTGTTTAGCACCAAAACACGCCGTTGGGCGGACCGCACAGCCATCGTCACCTGGCTCGAACTTTGCCGCTTACCTACCGTCAAAACTAAGGGGACCGCGTCACCCACCGGTGCGTTTGCCGGCACTCGAAAGTTCACCTGCAGAGCAGCACCGGGGTGGCCCGTATAAAAAATCGGGGCGGGCACTTCGCCTACCGTGACTGAGATATTTCTGGCAATTCGTCCGGAAGCGATCTGGCCCTCGCCCGTGGCATAAAGAGATGCGAGTGTGCCACGTACCGCTGGATTCCGGACCGAGTTACAGCAGCCTGTCTCGTTCAGCATGGCAGCCTGCCCTTTCCCGGATGCATCTAACGTAAACAGCGCAGGTGTGCTGTCGATCACAGCGAGATTCACCGGAGGTGAGCGTTGTCCCTGGTACTCAACAATCACCTGGGTGGTCTTCTTGCCCGCCACCTCTTGGGGGACAATCGCGCCTACCTGCCCGCGAACCGAATAGACTATGTTTGCTGGTACGCCATCAAAAAGCACACTAGTCTCGCCGAGCAAGGTTGTCCTCGATGGGTCGCCATTCAGGCCCCAGGGCACTATGCTTGGCGGGCCTGCATTGGATGGGTAGACGACAACGATCTCACCAGGCGCCACCCCGCCAGCGCGGTAATCGGCCGCATTGACGATGTCGCTGGCCCGTAATTGCGGGGTGGTGGGGAGTTGGCCGCTAGCTGGCCAATCCAGGAGTGTCCCGAGGTAAATTGCGATGCAACTGCGAGAATAGCCGGTGGGTATCATCGCAGACAACATTCTAGCGGAGTCAAGGACGTGCTAGCCTGCTGTCGTGATGCTGTCTTTTGTGCAAAAGATATTGCCACTCGTTTTCTTCCTCGCCGTCGCCGCCATCGCCCAAGCGCCCTCCTACACGCCCAAACCTTACGGCAACCTCAAGCAGGTGATGCGCGCCGTAGCCTTGCCCAATTCCGACATCATCCTCGGATTTCAGGAGAACCTGCCCAAGAACGACATGGAGTGGCAGAAGGTGATCAGCGCGTCCGTAGCCATCGAGGAATTGGAAAATCTGATCATGATCCCCGGCCGCATCCGCTCCAACGGCCAGCCGGCGCCGGTGCAGAATGCCGATTACGCCAAGTTCGCCGCCGCGCTCGCCCCCGCCGGAAGGGACTGCTTGAAAGCCGCGCTGGTCAAAAGCAAGGATCAAGTCAGCAATTGCACCGATAGTCTCAGCCAGGCCTGCGACAACTGCCATAAAGTTTATCGTGACCAGCCGCAGAAGTAGCGCCCGAAATGTCACGTACCGGTCAGCTACCGGATGTGACCGCGCGGTCCTTCCCTGCCGTCCCCACTCGTGTTAGCCTCCAATCACAGGCGAAACATGCGATTTGGACGTACTTTCTTCGCCCCATTGCTGTGCTCCCTGCTGCTCGGGCTGCTTCCGCCCCTGACGCCGGCTTTCGCCCACCATTCCGTGGGTGCCGAGTTCGACCTCAGCAAGCGGATCACCTTGCAAGGCCGCGTGACCAAGATCGAATGGACCAACCCGCATGTGTATGTATATCTGGATGTCAGCGTCGGCGGCAAAAACGCCAATTGGGCCTGCGAGGCCGCCGGTCCTAACACGCTGGCGCGGCAAGGCTGGAATCGGATGTCGCTGAAGATCGGCGATCGTGTGACCGTGGTTGGATACCAGGCGCGCGACGGCGCGAACGTGGCGTCGGCCCGCGAAGTGGTCCTGGCCGATGGTCGGAAGTTGTTCGTTGGATCGCCCTATGACGGCGGCCCTCGATCCTAAAGCTGGCATCGTAAGCTAGTGCTATACTCACGTCGAACGGCCTTCACGGGCTGTTTGGAGGTATCGCTGATGCGAACCAAGCGATTCGTTTTGCTTGCTACCGCCGGTTTGCTCCTGGCCGCCCTGCCTGCTCTCGCCCACCATTCGTTTAAGGCGGAATACGACGAGACCCAGCCGGTTACACTCAAAGGCACCATCACCAAAATCACTTGGGATAATCCCCACGTGCTGATGTTCTTGGATGTGAAGGACGACAGCGGGAAGGTGGCCAAGTGGAAATTAGAGCTTGCCAGCCCGAACGGCCTGATGAGCCAGGGTTGGAAAGTGGATTCGCTCAAGCCAGGTGACCAGGTGATGGTCGATGGTTTTCGCGCCAGGGATGGCTCCAACCTGGCGAACATCCGCAAGGTCACGCTCGAAGCCCATTGAAAACACACATGCTGGCGAAGTCACACACCGGTCACTGACTAGCCAAGACTCCGCCAGCCTCGTGAGAAAATCAGGTCCTCCATTAGACTGAATAGGTGCATTTGAAGCGAATCGCGTTGTTCGTCTGTGCCGCCCTGTTGTCGGCCGCCACCACTGGCAGTATTTCAGGAACAGTGAAAGACCCTAGCGACGCCGTCATCCCGGGCGCCACCGTGATCGCCACCGACACGGCCACCAACGTTCAGACCAAAACCGTCACCGACGACAAAGGCTACTACGCTTTCCCCAGCCTGCAAGTGGGCCGTTACAACATCAAGGTGGAAGAGGAAGGCTTTGGCACGCAAGTCCGGAACAATATCCAGGTGGATGCCAACAGCGCGCTCATGGTAGATCTGACCCTCGAGATGGCGGAGAAGGCGGAAGAGGTCACGGTCCTTGAGAACACTACGCAAGTGGAGACCGCCAGCTCGCAGATGGGCCAAGTGGTGACGGGAACCCAGATGACCTCCGTGGCGCTCAACGGCCGCAGTTATACGGACCTGCTGGCGCTGCAGCCCGGCATCGTTCCCATGTCCACGCAGCTTCCCGATTCTATCGTCATGGCCGGCGCCTCGGTGGCCATTGCTCCCTCCGGCGACTTAAACCCCGGCAATCAATCCATCAGCGGGCAGCGGGAGGACGCCAATGGGTTCATGGTGAACGGCGGCGACGTCAAGGAGCTCATGAACGGGGGGACGACGATCGTTCCAGACTTAGATTCCATCGCCGAGTTCCGCGTGCTCACCAACAACGTCAACGCCGAATACGGCAACTACAGCGGCGGCATCGTGAATGTGGTCACCAAGAGCGGCGGCAACAAGGTTCACGGAAGCGCCTTCGAATTTCTGCGAAACACGGATCTGGACGCCCGCAATTTCTTTTCGCCGCAGCGCAGTTTCTATCGGCAAAACCAGTTTGGCGGTACGGTGGGCGGCGCAATCAAGAAGGACAAGATCTTCTACTTCGCCGATTATCAAGGGACGCGCACCGCGCAAGGCATCGATACCGGACTGATTGCCGTTCCCACACGGGCCGAACGCTCCGGCAATTTCATGGACGCAGCCAGCACCTTGACCGGTTCGGTGAGTGGCCCTTACCTGGCGAATCTCCTTGCCGGCAAGCTTGGTTACGCCGTTTCGCAGAACGAACCTTATTACACGCCGGGCTGCGGCTCCAGTTCCCAGTGCGTCTTTCCCAACGCCATCATTCCGCAAAAGGTCTGGTCCGCGCCCGCTCAGTACCTGCTGCAACTACATTCCATTCCCCAATGACGGACCGTCCACCTTTACTACCGGCGCCAACGGCGAGACTGTGCGCGATGACAAGGGCAGCTTCAAAGTGGACGCCAATAGCGAGCGCCTGGGCCTATTATCGGCCTATTATTTTTTCGACGACTACACTTTGAATAATCCCTATCCCACCGGCCAGGGCGGCGCCAGCGTTCCCGGTTTTAGCGCTCTGACATTGGGCCGGGCGCAGTTGGTCAACCTGGGCGAAACCAAGACCTTCGGCCCCTCCACGGTCAACGAGATTCGTCTGAGCTACATGCGGGATTCCAACAACGTTGGGCAACCCTCCGGAGGCGTGGGCCCCAGCTCTTGCTTCGCAAGGTTTCGTCACAGGCGTCGGCACTCCCGGCATTGTTCCGCTCGCGCCATCCATTGAAGGCATCGAAAATGTCATCTTCAATTCTTTCGTCATGGGAACGCCCATCACGAACTTGAAACAGGCCAACAATACTTACGGGGCGAACGACAACGTCTCGAAAGTATGGGGATCTCATACCTTCAAGGCTGGCCTGGAGTTCAGCTACGAGCAGGTGAATGTCAATCCGAACCCCACTTTTAACGGGTCGTTCCTGTTCTCCGGAACGGAAACCGGCAACGATTATGCGGACTTTCTGATCGGCGTCGCGAGCAATTACAATCAAGCCGACTCGCAGGCTTACTACATCCGCCACAAGTATGCGGGGGGCTTCGCGCAGGATAGCTGGCGCGCTACTCCCACGCTGACGCTCAACTACGGGGTGCGCTGGGATCTTATGGAATACTGGTCTGAAAAATACAACCAGATCCCGACCTTCATTCCTGGCGAACAGTCCGTGGTTTATCCCAATGCCCCCGTCGGTCTGGTGTACGTGGGCGACAAAGGCGTGCCCAGCACCTTGGTACCGTCCAGCAACCGTTTCTCGCCGCGCCTGGGCCTGGCTTACTCGCCGGGTTGGAAGGACGGGCTGCTATCGAAACTCACCGGCGGGCCGGAGAAGACCAGCATTCGCGCCGGCTATGGAATCTATTATTCGGTGATCGAAGGGAACGTCATGGCGATTGATGAGCCCCAGCCGCCTTACGGTTTAAGCTACACCAGCCCGGGGCCGCCGCTGTTCGCGACGCCCTTTACGACCGCCGCCAACGGCTCCTTCACCGGCAATCCGTTCCCGCTAACGTTCCCGCCGCTGAACGCCTCGCCATCACATCCCAATCCGAGCGTCGGCTTTTCGGGCTTCGAGCCCATCGCCGGAATGACCGCGCCTCCACCCTGGAACACATATCCATACACCGAAAGTTATTTCCTGTCCGTGGAGCGGCAGTTTGGCGGGAACACGGTGTTCAGCGTGAGCTATGTCGGCTCCCAGGCGCATCACCTGCTGTTGGTCTATTCGGCGAACCCCGGCAATCCGGCTTTGTGCCTGTCGCTCAGCCAGCCGAGCGAAGTGCAGCCTGGATCGCCCACCTGCGGCCCCTTCGGCGAAGACACCGTTTATACCAGCGCGTCCGGCCAGGTCTACCATGGAACGCGTGTCGGCCTCGGCCCGGCATTCTCTAATGACGACTACGACGCGAGCGTCGGGAACTCTAATTACAATGCCCTCGAAGTCACGCTGCGGCATACTGCCAAGAACTTGACGTTCTTGCTGAGCTATACCTACAGTAAGTCGATTGATCAGGGCTCCAGCATTTCCGATCCCGGAAATCCTTACAACTTGAGCGCCACGCGCGCGCTTTCCTCCTTCGACCTGCCGCAAAATTTTGTCGCCAGCTACCAATACCAGATTCCTTTCGAGCATTTCGTCCGGCACATCAAGGGGCTGACCAGCGGCTGGGAGATTTCCGGCATCACGCGTGCCAGTACCGGCTTCCCGGTGACGCTCGAATCCGACGGCGACAACTCACTGATGGGAAGCATTCCCAACGGCGTAAATAATCACAGCCTGGATTTGCCGGATTATAATGGCCTGCCGCTCAATCTCAACGGAAATCCACGCAACGGGCTGCCCTATTTCAATATCTCGGCATTCACCCCGAATGCGCCGGGCACTCCGGGCAGCGCCTCGCGCCGTTCGTTTTTTGGCCCCGGAGAGCTGAACTTCGACCTGGCTCTGCTGAAATCCTTCCAATTTAGCGAAAGCCGTATACTTCAATTCCGCCTGGAAGCCTTCAACACGTTCAATCACACCAATTTCTTCGGGCCCGCGGCAGTAAACGGGAATATCGACAGCACCTTGTTCGGCCAGGTGGTGAACGCCGCTGCGCCCCGTCTGATGCAAGCCGCTCTGAAGTTCATGTTCTGACGACAATGCCCACCACCGCTCGCTGTCTGGCCTTCCAGGCGATCTTCCTGATCCTTGCGGTGGTCATCTTCCCCGGCGGCGCCAGTGCCCACAACGTATCGAAGCGGGACGCCTCCTTCGTCCAATCGAACCAGGGCACTGCCGTCGCCGCATTTGTTTACCTGGGCGCAAAGCACATGCTGACCGGCTACGATCACATCGCCTTCCTGGTAGGGGTTATTTTTTTCCTTTACCGCCTCAAGGACATCGTGGTGTACGTCAGTCTCTTCACCATCGGCCACAGCATCACATTGCTGGCCGGCGTGCTGGGCGGATTTCACGCGAACCCTTACATCATCGACGCGATCATCGGCCTGTCGGTAGTCTATAAAGCCTTCGACAATATGGACGGCTTCCGCCGCTTCTTCGGCTTCGAGCCGAATACCAAAACAGCCGTGCTGATCTTTGGCCTGTTCCACGGATTCGGCTTGGCCACCAAGCTTCAAGAGCTGGACTTGTCGAAAAACGGGCTGATCGCGAATATCATCTCCTTCAACGTCGGGGTGGAAATCGGCCAGGTGTTGGCGCTCACCGCCGTCCTGATCGCACTCAGCGCCTGGCGCACCCAGAGCGGCTTTCTCCGCCAAGCCTTCACCGCCAACACCGTACTGATGACAGTTGGATTTATTCTGATGGGATACCAAATCGCCGGCTATTTCGAGGCGGCGTAATCATGGCGAACAATCTAGTGCACGCGCCCTCCAAGAAAGCCATAGCCAAGGCCACAGGCATCGCGCTAATCGTGGCATTGGTGATTCTCTTCACCGCTGTGCTGCCCGCGGAATACGGAATCGATCCTCTGAAAACCGGCGCGTTACTGCATCTCACCGATCTAGCAAAGACCAAGGAAGCCGCGCCGCAGGCGAAACCGGTGACCGGGGCTCGTCCCACGGCCGCGCCGGCCGGCATCTATACCACCCAATCGAACTCCTACAAGGTAGACAGCGAAGACCTGTCGCTCGGGCCGGGCGAAGGAGTGGAGATTAAGTACCATATGCAAAAGGGCGCCGGAATGATTTACGCATGGAAAGCTACCGGGAATGTGGCCTACGAATTCCACGGCGAGCCGGACCAAAAACCCAACAAAGATTATTTCGAGAGCTACGAGCTCGACGACCAGGTGGGTAAAGATCACTCCTTCGGCTCGTTCACCGCGCCCACCACCGGCATTCATGGCTGGTTTTGGGAGAACAAAGGAAAGAAGCAGGTGGACATCCACCTGACCACCGCCGGCTTCTACGACAGCGCCAAAATGTACGCCGGGGACAAACCCGACGAGCTTCCGATACAAGACGCGAAATAAATCCCAGGCCCCTGCGCGATATCCCTCAGTCTCCACGCTCCCCGCCCGAAAATCCTTAGCTTTTAAGCCGCTACCGTCTGGCCGCACAAGTGCCTACGTTCGGGTTAATACGAAAGGGGTCCGTATGAACCGGCTCGTTGCCGCAATTTCGCTCAGCTTACTTGTCGCCGCTCGGCTGTTCTCGCAATCCATCAGCAGCGGCACCGTCACAGGATCGGTGCTCGATCCCTCCCAGATGGTGATCCCCAAAGCCCAGGTGGAACTCCGCAACCAGGTAACCGGCTACACCCAAAGCACCGAGACCGACGACTCCGGCTCTTTCCGCTTTAACAATGTTCCGCCGAATATGTACGAAGTCGTCGTAACGGCCACGGGCTTCTCCACCAAGCGGCAGCCGCTCGAGATCAGCAACCCGGTCCCCATTAGCTTAACTTTTACTCTCCAAATGGGCGAGGTCTCCACCAGCGTGGACGTCGGCGCGTCCTTTTCATTGATCGATACGGATCCTTCGGCGCACACCGACTCCAACTCGACTTCTTTCATGAAACTGCCCTCCTTTGATCCGGCCTCGGGCCTGAGCGGCATCATCAACAACAGCACCGGAGGCACGGCCGCCGACGCCAACGGCTTTTTCCATCCCCTGGGCGATCACGCGCAAGTCAGCTTCATCATCGACGGCCAGCCCATCAGCGATCAGCAGAGCAAGGTTTTTTCGACGCAATTGCCGCCCGACGCCATTCAGAGCATGCAGCTTATCACCGGCGCTCCCGACGCGCAGTATGGCGATAAGTCCAGCCTGGTGGTGAATGCCACCACGAAATCCGGTCTGGGCGCGGCGCCGTTCGGAAGCATCGAAGCGGTGGCGGGATCGTTCGGCACTTACGGCGAGAATGCGACCTTTGGCTGGGGAACCGCCAAACTGGGGAATTTCCTCGCCATCAACGGCATCCGTACCGGCCATTTCCTGGATACGCCCGAGTTTCTGCCCTTCCATGACATCGGCAACAGCGAAAACATTTTCGATCGCAGCGATTACATCCCCACCGGACGCGATGCATTTCATCTCAATATTTTTCTGGCGCGCAATTGGTTCCAGGTTCCCAACGACTACAACCAACTCAGCCAGGACCAAAAGCAGCGCGTCCTCACCTGGGACGTCGCGCCCGGCTATCAGCACACCTTCGGCTCCAACGCCCTGCTGACAGTGAATCCCTTCGCGCGCCGCGACCAGGTGAATTACTACGGCAGCCGCGATCCGTTGGACGACACTCCCGTCACCGAATCGCAGAACCGGTTCCTCACCAACTACGGCGTAAAAGCGGATATTTCCATCTCGCACAAACGCCACAACCTGAAGTTCGGAACCCAGATCCAGCAGACCAGGCTGGAGGAGAATTTCAGCATGGCCGTTACCAGCCCCACCTTCAACCCGTTATGCCTGGGGCCGAATGGCGCGGCGCTGGGATTGCCCGGAGTCACGGACCCGAACGAATGCACCTCCATTAATCCCGCCTACATTCCGAATCCCAATCTCCTCCCCGGCCTGGTCCCCTACGACTTGACGCGCGGCGGCTCGTACTTCCTGTTTCACGGCCTCGGCAACATCAACCAAGCCGCCTTTTACGCCACCGACGACATTAAGATGGGCGATTTTACCGCCGACATCGGCCTGCGGGACGACCAGTACGACGGGCTGGTGTCCAAGAACGGCCCGCAGCCGCGGCTGGGCCTTTCCTACCTGGTGAATCGTACCGGGACCGTGCTGCGCATCGCCTATTCGCGCACCTTCGAGACTCCGTTCAACGAGAACCTGTTGCTTTCGAGCGCCACTGGAATCGGCGGACTGGCCGAAAACATTTTCGGCGCCAAGGCCAGCTATCCCATCGAGCCGGGTTTCCGGAATCAGTTCAACGGCGGCTTGCAGCAGAAGATCGGACACTGGCTGGTATTCGACGCCGACTACTTCTGGAAATTCACCCACAACGCTTACGATTTCGACGTGCTGTTTAACACGCCCATTACCTTCCCGATCGCCTGGCACAACTCGAAACTCGACGGTTTAACCGGCCGGCTGAGCACCGTCAGTCTGCACGGCTTCCAGGCCTACACGACGTTCGGACACACTCGCGCCCGTTATTTTCCGCCCGAAGTGGGCGGATTGATTTTCCAAGGAACCGCCAACGTACCGGGAGTTTTCCGTATCGACCACGATCAGGCTTTCCAGCAGACCACCAACCTTCGCTATCAACGCGGCAAGGACGGGCTGTGGGGCTCCTTCATCTGGCGTTATGACAGCGGGCTGGTGGTTACGGGCGTGCCGGATGCGGCCGCTGCCTTGAAGCTGACCGCCGCGCAGCAAGTGGACATTGGCCTGGCCTGCGGCGGCCTGGAAGCTACCTTCGACGATCCGCTACGAAGCTGCGGCGGCGACGTAACTTCCACCCTGCTGACTCTACCGCCCACCGGGACGGAGAACAACGATCACAACCCGGACCGCGTGAAGCCGCGCAACCTATTCGATATGGCGCTTGGCACCGATAATCTGTTCCACGCCGAGCACTACAAAACGGTGCTCCGTTTCACGGTGACGAATCTGACCGATAAAGTGGCGCTCTACAATTTCCTATCTACCTTTAGCGGAACGCATTTCGTCGCGCCGCGCACTTACCAGGCGTCCATCGGCTACGTTTTCTGAACCGCGGCCATCCAGCTACGGAATCAATTCGTAAGCCTTCATCTGCCGCATCAAGATACCCAGATCCACGGGTTTAGTGAGGTAGGAATCGCAAAGTTCATGGAAGCACCGGATCACTTCCTTCACTTCTTCCACGGCCGTGGTCATGATGATCTTCGCGCCGAACGTGGAGAGAATCCCATGTTCGGCTTCCAGTTCGCGGATCTGCCGCACCGCCTCGCGGCCGTCCATCTCCGGCATCATGATGTCCATGCAAATCAGGTCGTATCTTTGCCCGTGCTCCAGGGCGAAGCGAAAAGCCTGCACTCGCCTCCCGGCCGTTCACCGCGACATGGCATTCGCCATAGCTGGAAAGAAACGTCTGCAGAAGGAGCCGGCTGGCGAAGTCGTCTTCCACCAGAAGCATCCGCAGTCGCCGGGGACCCCGCTGCGCGTGCGCCGCCGGGACGCGGTGTTCCGCATAAAGCCCGGTAAGCGCGCCCATGATTTCAGCGCTGTCGGCCTGGTTGCTCGCGCCCGGGTTCTCAATCAGAGCGCGCAGCCGGTCGGTGGCTCTCAGCAGAAGGCGTACGCGCTCAGGCGTTGGAATCATCTTATGGGAGCGGATCGGCACCAGCACGTTCTCCATCAACCGCGCGAGTTCGCCGATTTTCACCAGATCGAAAACCCCCGCTCCTCCTTGCACCCAATGCACGGCTCGAAAAACCCGGTTTACTATTTCGCCGTCGATCTTGCCGCCGCTCGCTTGCATGGTACAGAAGTCTGCTTCCATCGCAGCCAGTTGTTCGCGGCACTCGGCCAGATAGTCTTGAGCCAGTTCGTCGTCCAGATCGATCATCGCTTGCCTCCGCTCCATACCTTTTCGTCACCCTTCGGCACCCATCCGGCCTGCTCCAGGACGTCTTTGAACCGCTCGAACTGGTCCACCGCGCTCGGAAGAAGCTCGCCGCAACGATCCAGTTGCCCAGCGGCGCCGGCCCGTTCCATCGCCAAAGCCACCGTATTGAGACCGCGCGCCGAAACCGTGGCCGAGGCGCCCTTCAGGGTGTGGGCCTGCGATCGGGTACCGGGCGCGTCCCGCTGATCCAGCCGCTGCCGCAAAATCTTCAACTGAGAAGGAACGTCCTGCAGAAACCCTTTCAGGATGGTGGTGGCCAGTCGCCGGTCCCCCATCAGACGCCGGAGCAGAGCCTCCTCATCGAAAATGTCCTTGGCTTGCTCCCCGGCTGCAGCGCTCTCTGCACGCTTTGTATCCGGCAGCCATTTAGCGATCACGTCCGCCAGCAGTTCCAGATCCACCGGTTTCGCCAGATAGTCGCTCATTCCTTCGTTCAGGCAGCGATTCCGGTCACCCGACATCGCGTCGGCCGTGAGAGCGATGATCGGAAAACCGGGCCTCGCCTTCCGGATACGCCGCGTCGCTTCATAGCCGTCCATGACAGGCATTTCGCAGTCCATCAGCACCAGGTCGTAGCCTCCCTGCTGTAACGCCCCTACTGCCTCGGCGCCGTTGTTCACCGCATCGGCTGTATATCCCAGCTTGCGCAGTTGCGCCAAAGCCACCTCCCGATTGGTGGCGTTGTCCTCCGCTACCAGAATGCGCGCGCCCGGAGCTTTTCGCGCTGTTCCGTTTTGCGCCCTCGGGCGCCCGTGGCCCCGTTCGCTCCGAGGCCCCTGCCGGCCCTCGGAGAGCAGTTCAAAAGTGGCGGTGAACCAAAAGGTGGAACCCCGGCCTTCCTGGCTGTCGAAGCCGATGGCCCCTCCCATCAGCTCTACCAGCTGCTTGGAGATGGCCAGCCCCAGCCCGGTGCCGCCATACTTGCGCGTGGTGGAGCCATCGGCCTGGGTGAAGGGGGAGAACAGCTGCGTGCCTTGATCCGGCCGTACCCCAATCCCCGTGTCGGCGATCTCGAAACGAACCGTGGCCGTACCGCCCTGCTTTTCCAGGAGCACGGCTTCGAGCCTCACCTCGCCCCGTTCCGTGAACTTGATGGCATTACCGGCCAGATTGGTCAACACCTGGCGCAAGCGGTGGGCGTCGCCCTGCAATAGCAGCGGAATGTCCGCCGACACGCGTGAGTGCAACTCCAGGCCCTTGGCCGCAGCCTGCACCCGCAAAAGCTGGACGATATCCTCCATCGTTCGGCGCGGGTCGAAATCGAGTTTCTCCAGGGTGATCTTGCGCGCCTCGATCTTCGACAAATCCAAGATGTCGTCGATCAGGGCCAGCAGTGTGCGTCCGCTGGTCTGCGCCACTTGAGCGTACTCGCGCTGCTCCACCGTGAGATCGGTTCCCGAAAGCAGTTGCAGCATGCCGATCACGCCGTTCATCGGCGTGCGGATTTCGTGGCTCATGTTGGCCAGAAAACGGCTCTTGGCCCGATTGGCGGCGTCGGCGCCCTCCCAAGCGTGAACCAAATCCTCCTCGTAATGTTTCTGATCGGTAATGTTCTCGGCAATTCCGACCACGCGAATCAGTCGCCCCGCTTCGTCCGAAACCGGAGAAGCGCGGTCGCGAATCCATTTCTCCTGGCCGCCCGGGGTCCGAATGCGATATTCGGATTCAATTGCTTCTCCTTGAATTTGCCTCGCAAACAAGGCCTGCGCTTTTTCGACGTCGTCGGGATGGATCGCCTCCGCCCACGACATCGGGTCCTTATAGAGGCTCTCGCAGGTCCTTTCCCAAACCTGTTCATACACCGGGCTGACGTACAGGATCTCATCGGCGGAAGGAGACATCATCCAGAACACTTCGCGAATGTTTTCCGTCAACTGGCGGAACTTCTCTTCACTCGTTCGCAAGGCCTGTTCGGCCTGTTTGCGCTCGGTAATATCGGCGCTCAGGCCGACGTGTCCCAGGAATTCACCGCCGGACGACAGGCGCGGCTGCGCGTAGGACCCCAGCAGCCGCCACTCACCGTCGGCGCGGCGCACTCGTGCTTCGGCCCTGAAAGGGGTCTGCTCCCGCACCGCGCGATCAAACGCTCCCACATATTCCGGAGCATCGTCCGGATGAACCAGTAACCGCCATTTGCCGCCTTCCACTTGTTCGTAGCTGGCGCCGGTGAACTCCCGGTACATCCGATTGATGAATTGATTTCCCCCCTCCCGGCCGGTCACCCACAGCATGGTGGGGCAACTGTCGGCCATGACGCGGAAGCGATCCTCGCTCTCCCGCAGCGCTTCCGCGGTCCGCTTGCGCTCGGTGATGTCTTCCACGTGAACCACAAAATAAAGCGGACTGCCTGTAGCGTCTTGTACCAACGAGATTCGGGTTCGCCCCCATACCGAGTTTCCCTTGCGGTGGATGTAGCGTTTTTCCATTTCGACCGATTCGGCGGGATGACGGCAAAGTTGCTCCACCATCTGTTCGGAACGTTCGCGATCCTCGGGGTGAGTGAGATCCGCCCACGCTGTGGCCAGCAGTTCCTGCTCACAATACCCAACCATGCGGCAAAACTCCGCGTTCACCTGGATGAATTGCCCGTCCAGGCTCGACACGCACAAACCGTACGGCGCGTGTTCGAAGACCCCGCGGAACCGCTCTTCGCTTTCCCGAAGCTCACGCTCAGCCCGCACGCGCTGGCCGATATCCCGGGTCATGACGGCGGCGCCAACCACTTCTCCGGCCGAATTCCGGATTGCGGAAAGCGAGAACCAGACGTGAACGGCGTGTCCGTCTTTGGCCGTCAGGATTCTCTCGAAGGGGGCGATGGCACGGCCCTGTGCAATCGCCTGCAGGCGGAGCCGTACTTGTTCGCGATCCACGGCCGGAACCAGCGTGACCGCGTTCGTTCCAATCACTTCCTCGCTCGAATAGCCGAACAGCGCTTCGGCGCCGCGGTTCCAACTCACGATGGCCCCGTCCAGGTTCAGGCCATAAATTGCTTCATCGGAAGACTCCACGATGGACGCCAGAAAGGCTCGGGCTTGCTCCGCCACTCGCCGCTCGCTGATGTCGCGAAAAATAACCGAGACGGCTTCCACTTCACCGGCCGCGTTTCTGATGGGGGAACCGGTAACCGATACATGAATCTTTCTTCCGTCGCGATGCAAGCACACGCTTTCGTGTTGCTGGATGGCCTTGCCTTTCAGGATCTGTTCGGTGAACCGTGGCAGAAGGGGCAGCTTCTCCGGTGCAACCAGCAAAGACATCGGCTTTCCGATCGCATCCGGTGCGGCATAGCCAAAAATCTTTTCCGCGCCCTGGTTCCAGGCCTGGATAATGCCGGCCGGCGTGTAAGCGATGATCGCGTCGTCGGAACTTTCCACAATCGCCGCCAGAAATCCGCGCGCTTTCTCCGCCGCCTTGCGCTCGGTCACGTCCCGCTTGATGGCGATGTAACTGACAATTTCGCCCTTTGAACCCTGCACCGGGGTGATCTGCATCTCCTCTTGATAAAACGTTCCGTCCTTGCGCCGGTTGATCAGCTCGCCTTTCCACACCCGGCCGCTCTGGATGGTGTTCCACAGCGCCTCGTAAACCGCCGGAGCTTGGTGGCCCGATTTGAGCATGCGGGTGTGTTGCCCCACCGCTTCGTCGCGCGAGTACCCAGTGATGGCCGTGAATGCCGGATTCACGTACTCGATGATGCCGTTGGTGTTGGTAATGATGACCGCATCCGCGGCCTGCTCGACTGCCGCAATCAAACCGCCACGCTCCAGGATGCCGCTCGCGAACTCCACAGTTCACCTCAACCGAGGTTGATGCCTCGTTTCCGCTTATCGGCCCACTGGGCGTTTTGTTGAGAATGCGAACTCTCAGCCGATTGGAGAATATAGAACTGAGGACTCGTTTCAGGTGCCGGAACCGGATTCAGTCGCGCGCTGGGAGCTTCGAGCGGACGCCAACTCCGAGCACGCGCCCGTCCCCACCGCCGACGAGCAGCAGGTCATCCAGCTTTTCGATGAGCTGCGGGGCCGCTTGCTGCGGTACTTACTCGGCTTCGGTCTTCCCGCGCCAGACGGCGAGGAAGTGATCCAGGAAGTGTTCCTGGCTCTCTACCAACATCTGCGGCGTGGAGGCTCACGGCAAAACCTGCCCGGATGGATCTTTCGCGTGGCTCACAATCTGGGCTTGAAACTCCGGCTGGCCAGGACGCGGGAAGCCGCTACCATCACGCCGTCCGAGGAGTCGCTGGCCGCCGCATGGGATCCCGCCGAAAATCCCGAAGAGCTGCTCTCGCGGAGCCAAAGGCAGCAACGCTTGCAATCCGCGCTCGATGCGCTGCCCGAGCAGGACCGCTGCTGTCTTTTGTTGCGTGCGGAGGGGCTCCGCTACCGCGAGATCGCCGAAGTTCTGGATATGTCGCTGGCCTCGGTCTCGGCTTCCTTAGCGCGCTCGCTGGCGCGGCTCTCCCGCGCCGACACTTAACGCCAGTCGTCGATCACATAGACATCGGATCGATTGAATCCGTCCGCATGCGGATTTTGCATGGCGACACCCTGCATGGTCACTCGATATCCGTGGGAGCGCAGGCGCCGGTAGGCATCTTCGCGAGCCAGGTTAACGCCAGCCTCTATAGTGGCTCCGCGTGAGGATGCAAAGGCCTCACAAGCATCCAGCAACTTGTCGAAACGTTCACCCGCACCTGCGCCCATACGGGCCGCGCCGAACTTGATGTAACACGTCTTCTCGCCGCCCTCCGATCCGGGGCCGTTCAGGCACACTGCGAAAGCATCGAGAACACCGCGCGTATATGTCAACACGACGTCGCCGGTGCGCTGCCGAAGTACGGCCCGGATCTCACCAGAGAGATCAAGTCCCTTATCGATCTTGTGGGTAAGTTTGCCGCAGGCCTGGATGGCCTGTTCACGCCGGCTTTTGGTGAAGGCCGATAGCAACGCCGGCGCATTGCCAGCTTTAGCCTCCGGCGTGCGGGTCATGATGGCGGTGAGATATTGCGGCCAGTAGCCGAACTTCTGGTACAAGGCCACGTGTTTAGCGCTTTGCGGGAACGTGAACAGCCCGGTATGCCGCACACCCCAACGATCGAAAGTCGCCATCGTGGCTTCGAGCAGGAGTTTCGCCACGCCGCGGTCCCAGTATTCCGGCAACACAGTCAGGGGGCCGAAGAACCCGAACGATCCCCAGCGGGTGGCCACGTTCGATCCGATCAGGCGGCCACCTTCACGTGCCGCGATCACTTTGACGTTCGTTGAGCGCCAGCGGGGCGTAATCAGATCCCGGCCTTCCATGAACTTGAGTGGATCAGGCAATCCCAGAAACGTTCCGAACGCCAGCCGGACAATACGGCTCGCCTCTTCGAGTTCACTCTGTTTCAGCAGACCAACTTTGATGGACTGATTCGTCGACATACTTCTCCTTTTAACCGTGAACCTTTTAGACTGCCACGAATGGAGGGTGTAAAATGGTGCCCGGCTGACACTGTCGCCAATCTAGGGGAAAAACATTGAAGACCAAAATGAATCGTCGATCTTTCGTGAGCGGAACGGCTCTCGGCGCGGGCAGTATCCTGGGCGGCGCGTTGAACAAAGTGATGGCCGCGGGCGCCAAGGACGCATCCGCGCAAGGGCCGGTGGCGAACACCACTGCAGGCAAAATCCGCGGGACGGTGCAAGAGAATAAAGTCCACGCTTTCCGTGGCATCCCTTATGGCGCTCCCACCGGCGGCGCGAACCGATTCATGCCGCCTGTCAAGCCGGAAGCCTGGACCGGCATCAAGGAAACCATCGAGTGGGGGCCCGAAGCTCCGCAAGGTCCGCACACCGAAATTCCAGAGGTGGCCGCCACCATCCCCAAGCAGACCATCAGCGAGGATTGCCTTCATCTCAACGTCTGGACCAACGGCCTGGACGCGCGCAAGCGGCCCGTGATGGTTTGGCTGCATGGCGGTGGATTCGCCAGCGGCAACGGCAGCTACAGCATGTACGACGGCGCGAACATGGCGCGCAAACACGACGTCGTAACGGTGACGCTGAATCATCGCCTCAATTCCTTCGGTTTTCTGTACCTGGCCGATGTGGGCGGAGCCAAATACGCGAACGCGAGCAACGCCGGAATGCTCGACATTGTTGCGGCGCTCGAATGGGTGCGCGACAACATCGCCAATTTTGGCGGCGATCCGAACAACGTGACGATCTTCGGCCAGTCCGGCGGCGCGGGCAAGGTAAGCACGCTGCTGGCCATGCCGCCGGCGAAGGGCCTGTTCCACCGCGCCATCGTTCAGGGCGGCGCGAACCTGAAGGGCTTCTCCACTGAAGATGCGACGAAAACGGCACACATGTTGATGGACAAGCTGGGGGTGAAAACAGCCGACGAGTTGCAACAGGTTCCCATGGATCAATTAGTGGCCGCAACGCTCTCGATGCGGGGCCTGCGGCTGGGCCCGGTGGTGGATGGCAAGACGCTGCCCGGCGGTCCGTTCGACCCCACCGCTCCCGCGCTCGCGGCCGATGTTCCGCTGCTCATCGGGTCCACCGAATTTGAAGTGAATTTCTTTCCCAACACCAAGCTGGACCCCATCGACGATGCCGCGCTGCACGCCGCCGTGAAACAGGCCACGCGCGCCGAGGATGACCAGGTGGATCAACTGATCGCCCTGTATCGCAAGGGCCGCCCCCAGGCCAGCGACATCGATCTGTCGCAGATTATCGCCTCCGATGCATTCCGCTCCGGCGTCATTACCGAGGCCGAACGCAAGTCGGCGCAGGCCGCGCCCGTGTACATGTATTACTTCACGTGGAAGTCGCCGGTGCACGATGGCAAGCTGAAAGCCTTCCACACACTCGAGATCCCCTTTGTCCTCGAAAACGTCGATGAAGCCAAATCGATGACCGGCTCGGGCGCCGACCGCTATCCGCTGCAGGAAAAAATGAGCGGCGCTTGGGCCGCCTTTGCGCGCACCGGCAATCCGAATCACAAAGGTCTGCAGAACTGGCCGGCATTCAATACCAGCCAGCGCGCCACCATGGTTTTCGACAATCAGTGCAAGGTGGTGAACGACCCGCATGGCGAGGAGCGCCTGGCGCTGGCCGCGTTCCATCCCCCGATGCGCGGGTAACTTTTCTCGCGCCGTCGACGCCTTTTCGCCGATGCGTTATTACCCGATCCTGTTCATCGCCGCGCTTTCCAGCGCCTTCGTTTTGCAAGCCGCGGACAATCCGCTCAGCACCGAGCTGAAACAGAATTACGATCAGCGGAAGAATGCCCTGTTGGGAGAAGCCGACCGCATGTCGGATGCCGACTATAACTTCAAGGCAACTCCCGAAGTAGGGACGTTCGGATCGCGCGTGGCCCACGTCGCCGACGCCCAGATGATGATCTGTTCGGCGGTGAAGGGTGAAACCAAGAAAGCCGACACGGCAGGAAAAACATCCAAGGCGGATCTTCTTACCGCGCTGAAAGCGTCCTTCGACTATTGCGACGGCGTTTACGACACCATGACCGACGCTACGGCCACGCAGGAAGTGAAGATCTTCGGGCGGCCGCAGTCCAAGCTGAGCGCGTTGTGGGGCAACGTGGCTCACGATAGTGAAATGTACGGTTACATGGCGGTCTATCTGCGGTTGAAGGGATTGGTGCCGCCGACTAGCGAACGCCGTCCGAAGTAATTCTCGCGATCTCCGCGAAGCCTTCGTCTAAGGAAGGCGGAATCATCTGTTGCGCCATTTTTCGGATGGCATCTTCGGGAACCACGCGGTCGCGCGCCTGGTTGCGGGCGATGCAAATATCGACGGGGACGTCGAAGAACAGCGCTTCCAAAGTGCAGCCGAGGTGCTGCGCAAGTTTCACATACGGTTCCCGTTCCCATTTTGTGAGATGAGTGGCATCTACGTAGGTCACCGGCCGGCCGGCTGCGATGCGCTGGCGAATCAAATAGCGGATCACCGAAAAGATGCGCGCGTTCATGCTTTGATCGTGCGGATCGTCGGCGATCAGCCGACGGATTTCATCGGACGAGATGGAATTCACGCCCAGGCGCGCGAGATAAGTGGACTTACCCGAACCGGGCAGCCCGACAGTAATGATCAGCTTCACCTAAACCCGCGATTAGACAATGTAGCGGCCGGCGGCCAGCAGCCGGTCGGCGATCCGGCGGCGCGCGGCAATCGCATTCACCGGCTCAAATTTGGTGAAGCGCTTCAGCACCGCCAGGTTGGTCCGCAAAGCATCGCCTTCTGAACTGCCCGCCAGTGCGTTGCGGGCGGCGCTCTCCACAATCTCCATGGCTTCCCGCAGAAAAACCGCGCAAGCGTCGGCTGCGATTTCGCCTTTGCGCAGCTTGGCCAGCTTTTGAGCGCGCAGGTAAACCGATTCCATGGCGAACGCGTTCATCGCGATGTCGGTGATGGAGGCGAGAATCTCTTGTTGCTCTTCGAGCGCGGTTCCGAATTTTTGATAAGCGACGCCGAGCGCGAACAGTGCGGTTTTCTTCGCGTTTTCGACCAACCGTGCGTCTTCGGTCGATCCGGACGCGAGCGCCGGACCAGCCAGGATCTCGGCCTGCAGCTTCTTCACCGCTTCCACCAGCGGCAATTGGCCGCGCTGCGCGCGCTTCAGCAGCATGCCCGTGGCGAGCAGCCGGTTGATCTCGTTGGTGCCTTCGAAGATGCGGTTGATGCGCGAATCGCGATAGGCGCGCTCGACAGCGTAGTCCTGATGGTAGCCGTAGCCGCCGTGGATCTGGACGCCTTCGTCGGTCACGTAGTCCAGCATTTCCGACGCGAAGATTTTGATGTAGGAGCATTCGGCGGCGAATTCTTCCACGGCCTTCAGCATCGGTTTGAGCGGCATTGGGCTGATCCCACGAGAAGCCTTCCAGCTGGCTCTCGATCAGCCCCACCACGCGATAGCGTCGTCGATTCGGTGGCGAAAATCCGGATGGCCATTTCGGCCAGCTTGTGCTGGATCAGCCCGAACTCGGCGATCGATTTTCCGAAGGCCTTGCGCTCCTTGGCGTAGTTCAGCGAAACGCGCAGCACTTCCTTCGCGCCGCCGCAGGCGAACGCGCCCAGCTTCAGACGGCCGAGATTCAGGATGTTGAACGCGATGATGTGGCCGCGGCCGATTTCGCCCAGAACATTTTCCACCGGCACTGGCACGTTGTCGAGATAGATGGCCGTGGTGGAGCTGCCCTTGATGCCCATCTTCTTTTCTTCCGCGCCGGCGGCCACGCCGGGGAACTTGCGCTCCACCAGAAACGCCGTGAACTTCTCGCCGTCGACTTTCGCAAAGATGGTGTAGAGATCGGCCGCGCCGCCGTTGGTGATCCACATCTTCTGGCCGTTGAGGATGTAGTGCTTGCCGTCCGGCGCTCAAGTCGGCGCGAGTGCGCGCGGCCAGCGCATCCGATCCGGCCTGCGGTTCGCTCAGGCAGTAGGCGGCGACCATCTCGCGCGTTGGCCAGCTTGGGAAGATAGCGCTGCTTCTGCTCTTCGGTGCCGAAGAGCAGCAGCGGCAGCGCGCCGATGCCGCTTTGCGCGCCGTGCCAGGCCGCGTAGGAGCCGTCTTTCGCGATGCCCTCGGCCACCATCATGGCGGAAGTGAGATCCATCTCCATGCCGCCGTATTTTTCGGGAAGCAGCACGGCGGTGAGGCCGAGTTCACCGGCTTTGCGCAGCACCGACACCGCGACGCCCGGCTCCTGGTGCTGGATCGCGTCGACATTGCGGCGCGACTTCTTTGCTCCAGAACTCCTCGGTGGTGCGGGCGATGGCCCGGTGTTCGTCGGTGAAATCTTCGGGCGTGAAAAGTTGCTCGGGCGCGGTAGGTTCGATCAGAAACGCGCCGCCCTTAGGCTTCGTGGGAGAGATTGTCGAGGATGCCATCGGAATTGTTCCTTATCAGATTTTCGAAAATGCCGGCGGCGCCCTGGCCGCCGCCGACGCACATGGTGACCATGCCGTACCGCGTGTCCTTGCGATGCATTTCGCGCAGGATGGTAGCGGTGAGTTTCGCGCCGGTGCAGCCCAGCGGATGTCCGAGCGCGATAGCGCCGCCGTTGGGATTCACGCGATCCAGATCCAGGCCGGCTTTGCGAATCACCGCCAGCGCCTGGACGGCGAACGCTTCGTTCAGTTCGATGACGCCGATGTCTTCCATCTTCAAACCCGCCAGCGCCAGCGCTTTTGGAATGGCCACCACCGGCCCGATGCCCATGATTTCCGGCGGCACGCCCGCCGACGGCGAAACTGACGAAACGGGCCATGGGCTTCAGACCGAGTTCCTTGGCTTTCTTATCGGACATGACGATCGCCGCCGCCGCGCCGTCGCTGGTTTGCGATGAATTGCCCGCCGTCACGGTGCCGTCGGCTTGAAACACCGGCTTCAGTTTCGCCAGCGCTTCGAGCGACGTGTCGGCGCGCGGGCCTTCATCTTTTGTGAACATCGGCTGGCGCGGCAGCCATTGCAAGCGTGATTCGATTCCACCGGCACGATCTCGTCATCGAATTTGCCTTCGGCTTGCGCGTGCAGCGCGTTCTGATGGCTGCGATGAGCGAACTGGTCCGCGTCCTCGCGGCTGATGCCGTACTTCTTCTGCAGCTGTTCGGCGGTGAGGCCCATGCCCATGTAGATCTGCGGCAGATGATCCACCATCCAGGGATTGGGCGCGAATTTGTTGCCCGCCATCGGAATCATGCTCATGCGACTCGGCGCCGCCGGCGATGATGATTTGCGCGCCGCCGGCGCGGATGCGGTCGGCGGCCATGGCGATGGCCTGCAGTCCCGAAGAGCAGAAGCGATTGATGGTGACGCCCGGCACCGAATCGGGAAGGCCCGCGCGCAAAGCGGCGATGCGCGCCATGTTCATGCCGGATTCGGCTTCGGGCATCGCGCAGCCCAGGATCACGTCGTCGATTTCTTCCGGCGCGATCGCCGGATATTTTTCAAGCAGACGCCGGATGACGATGGCCGCCAGATCGTCCGGCCGCGTGTTGCGCAAGCTGCCTTTGGGCGCTTTGCCCACCGGCGTTCGCAGACAATCGAGAATCACTGCTTCCATGTTCATCAGTTTCGGAGCGGTTTGCCTGTCTTCAGCATATACTGCATGCGCTCCTGCGTTTTCGGATTGCCGCACAGGCTGAGGAAAGCCTCGCGCTCCAGATCCAGCAGATATTGTTCGGACACGCTCTGATCGCCCGTGAGCCGGCCTCCGCTCAAAACATGCGCGAGCTTCTCGGCAATGATCACATCGTAGTCGCTGATGAAATGCCCCTGCTGGGCCGACCATGCGCCGAGCTTCATCAGAGCGAAAGCGCTTTCGCCCGCCACTTTGATATCCGTGCGCGGAACGCCGGGCGAGTAGTTGGGAACCAGCGAGAGCGCCAGCGCCTTGGCGTCGCAGATCAGCCGCTCGGGGTTCATCGAAATGGAATCGGAGCGATGCAGCAAGCCAAGCTTTTGCGCATCTTCGGCGCTGGATGAAACCTTCGCGTAGCCGATCAGCTCGAAGATGCGTAACGGATCTTTGAGGCGCGGCAGCAGTTCCTTGCAGCCGCCGCCGGCCGGGATCAAGCCCACGCCGACTTCCACCAGTCCGATGTATGTTTCCGCCGAAGCCTGGGCACGCGTGCAATGCATCACCAATTCGCATCCGCCTCCCAGCGCGCGGGAGAACGGCGCGGCGACCACCGGTTTCGCCGCATACTTCAGCGCCATATTCATCTGCTGGAAGCGCTGGATGGCGAGATTCAGATCGTCCCATTCGCCTTCTTGCGCGGCCAGCAGCACCAGCATCAGGTTGGCGCCCACGCTGAACGTTTCGCCTTCGTTGGCGATGATCATGGCTTCGAAATTCCGGTTGGTCTCCTCGAGCGCCGGCGTGAATCATCGCGATGTTATCTTCGCCGAGCGTGTTCATCTTGCTGTGGAATTCGACGCACAGGACGCCGTCGCCCAGGTCGACCAGCGACGCGCCGGCATTCTCAAAGACGACGCCCTGCGTGCGCTTGCGGTCGCGCAACGTCAGAATGCCGGGCCGGGGTTCGACGGGTTGATAACTGTTCGAGCGGAAATCGAAATATTCCGTAGCGGGCCGGCCGAACGGCTCAGGCGGCCGATAAAGCGCGATGATGCCTCGCGCCAGCGCGTCTTTGATATTGGCTGGCAGCGGCGCGCTGTTCCATTTCCAGGCGCGTCACTACTTCGAGAAAACCGAGCGCGTCCCATAGCTCGAAAGGACCCAGCTTGTGCGCGTAGCCCCAGCGCATGGCGCGATCGATTTCGACGATGCGATCGGAAATCTCGGGAATCATTTCCGCGGAGTAGAGGAAGTAATCGCTCAGGACCTTCCACAGGAAACGGCCCGGCGCGATCGTCGGAGCGGAGCAGGGTTCGCAGGCGCTCGCCCAGGTCTTCGATGTTGCGCGCCGTTCTCGACGGAAGCAAAGCGCGGCTTCTGGAGCGGCTGATATTCGAGCGTTTTCCAATCGAGCGCCAGGATTTCGCGGTCCTTGCCCACCCGCTTGTAGAAGCCCTGGCCGGTCTTGTCGCCCAGCCATTTGTGCTCGATCATCTTCCTTTGAAAATCGAGCGGAAGGAAGCGCTCGCGCCAAGGATCGTTGGGAACAAGTTCGTATAGATTTGTTCCGACGAAGGCCCAGACGTCGAGGCCCACTATGTCGAGCAGGCGGAAGCTGGCGCTGTTCGGCACGCCGATGAGCGAGCCGGTGAGCGCGTCCACTTCTTCAATGGTGAAATCCTCTTCGACCATCGCCTTCCCGATGGTGCCGCCCAGGAAGCTGCCGATGCGATTGGCGATGAAGTTGGGCGTGTCCTTGGTGCGCACCACGCCTTTGCCGAGACGGCGGTCGGCAAACTGCTCCACGTCGGCGAGGATGCGCGGGTCGGTATCCGGCCCGGGAATCAGCTCCATCAGGTGCAGATAGCGCGGCGGGTTGAAAAAATGCGTGCCGAGAAAATGGCGGCCGAAATCGGGTGAAAAGCCCTCCGAGATTTTGGCGAGCGGAATGCCGCTGGTGTTGGTGGAAAGGATGGCGCCGGGTTTGCGCGCGGTCTCAACCTTGCGCCACAGCGCGCGCTTGGCGTCCAGATTTTCGACGATGGCCTCGATAATCCAGTCGCAATCCACAAGCTGGTCGAGATCGTCCTCGAAATTACCGGCTTGGACCAGCGCGGCTTTTTCGTCGGTAAAAAATCCGCCCGGGCGCAGTTTCAAGGCGTTCTGAATTCCTTGCAGCGCGGGTGCATTTCGATTGGGTTGCCCGGCCACATCGAGCAGCAATGCAGGAAGGCCCGCGTTCGCAAAATGCGCGGCGATGCGCGACCCCATGGTGCCCGCGCCCAGGACGGCAACACGACGAATGATTCGCATTGCGTCTTCGACTCAGATGTTCACTGCGCTCATGTGCTGCTCGGGATAGCGCAACCCGGCCGTGCTGCCCCGGGGAAGCACGCGATCGATTTCCCGCAGCTCCTCGGGCGTGAGCACGACCTGGAGCGCCTTGAGATTCTGCTCCAGGCGCGATCGCTTCGTGGTCCCGAAAATTGGCACGATGTCGTCGCCTTGCGCCAGCACCCAAGCGAGAGCAAGCTGCGCGGGCGTGGCGCCTTTGGCCTGGGCGAGCGCCTCGATGTGCCGCACCAAGCCGAGATTCTTATAAAAGTTTTCGCCCTGAAAGCGCGGGTTGAAGCGGCGGAAGTCGTTACCCGGAATGTCTTCGGGCCGCTTGAATTCGCCGGTCAGGAAGCCCCGGCCGAGCGGGCTGTACGCCACAAAACCGATGCCGAGTTCTCGCACCGTGGCGAGGATATCTTCTTCGGGGTCGCGAGTCCAGAGCGAATACTCGGTCTGGACCGCTGTGATGGGATGCACGCGATGCGCGCGCCGGATGGTGCCGGCAGCGGCTTCCGAGAGCCCGAGAAAGCGCACTTTCCCCTGCTGGACCAAATCCGCCATCGCTCCCACTGTTTCCTCGATCGGCGTCTTCGGATCCACGCGATGCTGGTAGTAGAGATCGATTGTCTCCACGTTCAAGCGCTGGAGCGAGGCTTCACAACACGCGCGAACATATTCCGGACGGCCATTCACTCCCAGGAATTTTCCGTCGGGCGATCGTTGATTACCGAACTTGGTGGCGAGCACCACCTCTTTGCGCCGGCCTTGAATCGCTTTCCCGACCAGCATTTCGTTCTTGAACGGGCCGTACATGTCGGCGGTGTCCAGGAAATTCATGCCGCGATCTAGCGCCAGGTGAATAGTTGCGATGGATTCGGCATCGTCGGTGCTGCCGTAGAATTCCGACATGCCCATGCATCCCAGGCCCATGCGCGAAAGTTTGAGTCCGAGCGAGCCTAATGCGACTTGTAACATATGAATCCTTTCGTCCGCTCCCTCAGGGTCGCGGTTCAGTTATGGTTCAGCCCACCGGAATTTCGGGCTCAGGCGCATGATGGCGGCGCAGCGGCACATCGCGCAGCATCACGTGGAGTATGATGGCGAGCGTCATGATTACCGCGCTGGCGAAGAAGATGCGTTCCAGACCGGTCAACAGCCCGGTTCGTACGTTTGCCATCAGCATTTGCAGCAGGCGGCGTCCGCCCGCCGATTGTCCGAACGTGGCATCCAGTTGCGGCCCCATGTGAGAAAGCAGCAGCGGATTTGAAAACAATTTCAGCGCCGCGGGTGGAGTGCCGGGCGGAATTCCGGCGGTCAGATCGCGATGATAACTGGTGAGCAGCACGCTACCGAAAATGGCCACTCCCATGGTGCTTCCGATGGAACGAAAGAACGCCGTGGACGCCGTGGCAGCGCCCATCTGTTTACGCGGCGCGACGTTTTGCACCGCCACGGTGTAAACCGGTTGCAGCAGGCCCATGCCGGTGCCCGCGACGATCATGGCGAGAATCACGTCCGCGCGTTGGGTTGCCGCGCCCATCCGCGCGAACAGGATCATGCCGGCTGCAACCAGGATTGATCCCGATACCGCCGCAAGCTTATAACTCCCCAAGCGCAGATTGAGCTGGCCGGTGACGATACTCCCGGCCACCGCGCCCATCATTAAAGGCGTGAGCAGATTGCCGGACTGCGTGGCCGACGTGCCAAGCACTCCTTGCATGAACAGCGGCAGATAAATAATGACGCCGAACATTCCCATGCCCAGCAGAAACACGCAAATCGAACACAGGCTGATGATGGGATTGCGAAACAGCGATAGCGGGATCAATGGTTCGATGGCCCGGGTCTCGGCACGCAAGAATACCGCGAGCATCACTACCGAGAACGCCAGCAGCGATTCGACGCGCGTGGAGGTCCAGCCGTAGTCGGTCACCCAGGTAAGCGCGAGCAGCAGAGGCACAATGCAGAGAATGAGCGAGATCACTCCCGCCCAGTCCAGGCGGCGCTCCACGCCTTCTGGATGCAGTTCGGGGAACTGGAAATAAATGGCGGCGATCGCGATCAGGCCCACGGGCAGGTTCACGTAGAAAGCCGCGCGCCACGAGACATGATCGGTGAGCCAGCCGCCGAGCGTTGGTCCGAAGATGGAAGCCAATCCCCAAGCGGCGGCGAAAAAGCCCTGGTACTTGCCGCGCTCAGCGGGTGAAAATACGTCGCCGATAATGGTGAACGCAAGGCCCATCATCATGCCCGCGCCGATGCCCTGGAGGCCGCGGAACAGGATGAGCTGGTTCATGCCGTCGATCAGCAAGAACGTGAATTTTCCGGCGGCCCCGCACAACGCGGAGGTGAGCACGAACATCGTTGCTCCGCCCAGGAAAAACCATTTTCGGCCATACATGTCGGATAGCTTGGCGAAGATGGGAACGGCCAGCGTGGACGTGAGCAAATAGGTTGTCGAGACCCAGGGATAGCGGTCGAATCCAGAGAGCTGCGCGATGATGCGCGGCTCGGCCGTGCCGACGATGGTCTGATCGAGCGCGGCCAGCAAGACCGCCAGCAGCAGCCCGGTCATCGTGGCGAACATTTGCGGACGCGTGAGCCGGATCAGGCCGGAGGTATGGAACTTGGGCTCGACGGCGGAGGCGGGCATTCCTCATCTTATCCTTTTTCGAACGAGCTTTCGCACCTCGCACCGAACGGGCCCTCATGGACCACTCGTCATGGGTACTGAAGTACTGCTTGTCGAACAGACGGTCTCTAGTACCGGTATTTTCAGGGGATTTACGGAATCAAAGCCTACTGGAAAAGTGAAGGAGAGGCTGCGGAGCATCGGCTACAGAGCCTTTCATCCAAAAAGAAAAGCGAGCATGGCGAACACACTAACCGGCGCGGCAACCATCACGCCAATCCAGGATCCTCTCTGCCACTATTTTCCGGACAAGGGAATTTTTGAACAGGTGTGCCAGCGCGGTTTGTCCGTTGTTCGGCCTCTTCGTCGTGAGGCTCGCTCCGCCGATCCGGAAGGCTGGAACTTTGGAAGCGCGAAGGCGCCTTCCTACTACGCCTACGGCCGGCTGCGTGCTCTACTGACCCTGAACCTGGCCCGTTCGCTGAAACCAAAACGGGTACTAGAGATCGCCGCGGGCGATGCGGCGCTGTGTGCCTGCCTGGAGCAAGCGGGCTGCGACGTGGTGGCAAACGATCTTCGCCGCGAGAACATCAAGAGATCGGTGGCATACTTCGAAAACCGGCAACGCATCCGCATTGTGCCGGGAAACGTGTACGAATTGCACCCCGATGTGGTAGGGCAATTCGATCTTGTGATCGCCTGCGAGATTATCGAACATGTAGCCCACGCGTCGGCTCTGTTGAAGCACCTGCGTCGCTTTCTCTGCCCCGGCGGGCGGATTCTGCTGACCACTCCAAACGGGGCGTATTTCAGAAACAAACTGCCGACGCATTCCGAGATCGAAGATTTCGAGCAACTCGAAACCCGGGAATTCAAACCTGATTCCGATGGCCATCTGTTTCTGATTACGCCGGCCGAGATGCGCCAGATCGCCAAGCAGGCGGGGTTAGAAGTGGAGAACATGATGCTGTGGGGAACTCCGTTCATCACCGGCGAATCCGGCTTTCGCGTACTGGGCCCAATTCCACTGCCATACTATGATTTGGAAGTGCTGTCTCAGAACTTCTGGGAATCCATCAAAGAACGGCTTTGTAATGCCATGACTGTGATTCTCCGCTAGCGAATCCTGGACCAACCGGGCCGACAAGAAGGCCACAGCGAGAATGGCGACAACCGATGCTTACTTGCGCGCGGCGATTGAACAGGCGCGCAAAAGTTTGTCCGAAGGCGGCATTCCGATCGGTTCCGTGCTGGTGCATGAGGGGCAAATTATTGGGCGCGGCCACAACTGCCGCGTCCAAACCGGCAGCGCCATCGACCATGGCGAGATGAATTGTCTGCGCAACGCCGGCCGCTTGCCCGCTCGCATTTACCGGAACAGCACCATCTATTCGACGCTCTCGCCCTGTCCCATGTGCAGCGGCGCGATCGTACTTTACAAGATCCCGCGCGTGGTGGTGGGCGAGAACAAGACGTTTCTCGGCGCCGAGGATTATATGCGCAGCCAGGGTATTCAGGTGGACGTGGTACAGGATGAGGACTGCATTGAAATGATGACCGGCTTCATTCGCTCGAAGCCCGAGTTGTGGAACGAAGACATCGGAGTTTAAGGAAGGCAATGCCAGGCGCGAACGTACAAACATTGACCAATGCATTGTTTCAGGAACTGATTGAGCGGGCCGAGCGTTCACCGCGGCTGCGCGTGAATCACAACTTTCATGCGTCCATGGAAGACAATCCGCATCGCTTCCTGAATGCGATGGTGAAAGGCACCTATGTGGCTCCGCATCGGCATCTGGATCCGCCCAAGGCTGAATCGTTCGTAGTTTTGCACGGGGAAGTGGCGTTCTTTCTATTCGACGATGCTGGCCACGTGGTGCGCACCGAAGTGGTGGGCCGCGATCCAATCGGAATCGATCTTTCGCCCGGCGTGTGGCACACCATGACCCCGGTGTCGGCGCACGCGATTTGTTATGAAGTGAAACCGGGGCCGTACTTGGCTGCGAACGATAAAGATTTCGCACCTTGGGCTCCGCGGGAAGGCGATCCGGCCGCGCCAGCCTATCTTGAGAGCCTGATGGCCACCGTCAAAAGCAAACATGCTTGATGGTGTCCACCAGCGCGTGCAATCCGGCTGAGGCGAAGATGCTGGAGCTCTTTTCGAAAACCTTGCCATAGGCGATACCCGCGATGGTGGCGAGAATCATGTAGCGCCAGTTGGGCAAAGGTTGGGGACCGTTGTCGAGGTGCGCGCATCCAAAGATGAATGCGGAGACCAGCAACGTGGATGTGCTGGTTCCAAATCTCTGCGCGATGCAGTTCTGGACCAGGCCGCGAAAGAGGATTTCTTCGGGCAGCGCGGTTGCGGCCAGGATGATCAGATACTGGGTCCCGATGCGCGCTGGCGACGGGTGTGTGGGCAGGTGAAAGGGCGGCAGGAAGCCGATGGCGCGGCCGAGTGCGATCAGCACGGGGGCGCACGCGGCGAAGCCGAGCACCAAGTTGACCAAATCGCCAGCGGATCGTGGCAGGTTGATCTTCATTCCTTTGAGCCGGCGGAACCGCAGGAAGATGTAGAGGGCGAGCAGGATGGAAACGCCGTACACGGCCAGGTGCAGCGTGCCCTGCGCGTGCTTCGGGATGAATTGATGGCCGATGGAAAATTCCAGGGGAAACCACAGCAGCGCGATGATGACGAAATCGAGCCAGGCCGGCGGAGGAGTGTCGCGCGCCAGATACGCGACGCCCGTGGGCAAGTACGTATAGGCCAGAATCAAAGCCGCTAACGGAATGCTGAAGGCATCCAGATGCGCCGCGATTGCCAGGAAAACTGCGGACAACACGGCCGGGACGGCAAACAAGATCAGGCGCCCAGGATTTCGATATAGCGCGCAACTGCCTCAATCCCTCGAAAGAAATTCGGCAGGTACAGCTTCTCGTTGGGCGCGTGCAGATTATCGTCCGGCAAGCCGAAGCCCATCATGACGCTCGGAATTCCCAGGTGCTCCTCGAGCGCCGCGACGATGGGAATGGAGCCGCCCGAACGAATGTACACGGTCTCTTTGCCAAACACCTGTTTCATCGCTTCGGCGGCGGCATGAATGAAACGATTGTCCGGATTCACCAACGAAGGCGGTGCGTTGTGGATGGTCTTGTACTCGGCCGTCACGCCTTTGGGACACGCCGCGGCCACCGCTTTCTGCAGTTGCGCGACGGCTTCGTCGGGCTTCTGATCGGCCACCAGGCGCATGCTGACCTTAGCGACGGCGCGCGCGGGGATCACGGTCTTTGCGCCCTCGCCGATGAATCCGCCGCGAATGCCGTGGACTTCGAGCGTGGGACGCGCCCATAGCCGCTCGAACAGCGGAATTTCCGGCTCGCCCACCAGTTCTTTGACGCCGACTTCTTTCTCCCTATATTCTTTTTCATCGAACGGCAGCCGCGCCCACGCTGCACGTTCCTTCTCGCTGGGTGGCACCACGCGATCGTAAAATCCTGGAATGCGAATATGGCCTTCGCGATCCTTCAGCGTCGACAGGATCTCCGCGATGGCCTGCAGCGGATTCGGCGCGGCCCCGCCATATACGCCCGAGTGTAGATCGTGATTGGCGCCTTCCACCACCAACTCGCCATAAATGATGCCGCGCAAGCCGACGCAGATGGTGGGCAACTCCGGCGCGAACATCTCGGTATCGCAAATTACCGCGGCGTCGCACTTGAGGCGCGCGGGTTTGCTGGCGACATAGGCTTCGATATGCTCGCCGCCAACTTCTTCTTCACCCTCGATCAAGAATTTCACGTTGATCGGAAGGCGGCCATGCTGCTTCAGCAAACCCTCCACGGCTTTGATCAAGATATATGTCTGCCCTTTATCGTCGGCCGATCCGCGCGCGTAAATGTTGTTGTTGCGGATGTCGGGCTCAAACGGCGGCGACTTCCATTCGTCCAGAGGCTCGGGCGGCTGCACGTCGTAATGCCCATAAAACAGCACGGTCGGCTTGCCCGGCGCACCCAACCATTCGGCGTAAACCAGCGGATTGCCCTGGCCTTCGATCAACTGCGCCTGCTGCAAACCGGCGCGTTCCAACTCGCCGCGCACAAATTCGGCCGCACGCTGGATATCGGGCTTGTGCTCGGAAAGCGTGCTGATGCTCGGGATGCGAAGGAAAGTTTTCAGTCCTTCGAGGTAACTATCGTGGTGCTGTTCGAAATAGTTCATGAAGTCAACTCACTTGGCGACCAGGCCAACTTCGCTCACGATGATTCCGAGTTGCCGGATGTCGGTCTGGGTGGGCGCGAGCGTGTGATCCACCGAGAAGTCAATTCGCACCACATCGTTCTGCAGCTTACCCGCCGGCACGTCGCGCGTGTAGGTGTATTGGCCCGGTTTGGTATAGATCTGCGGTTCCAGCTTGTCATCCTGGATGGCCGCCGATAACTGGACCGATCCTAATTTTTGAATCACCACGTCGGGAACCGCCAGCTTCATTACCAATTGTGCGCCTTTCTGATCGGCGTGCAGAGGCGGCGAAAGATCCACGGAGAAATCTTTGCCGGTCCAGCGCCAGGCATTCTCTTCCACCTGATAGAATCCTTTCGCGAAATGCGGGGCGGCGTTCGGATCGCCCGCGTAGATGGTGCTGGCCACCAACTGGGTTTGGCCGGAACTCCTGTGGCGGCGCTTGCAGCCGGTGCTTGCCAGCAGCAGTGGAATGAGTATCAAGGTCAACGAGATTGATCGCATGGTTTCTAATCTTTATGAACGAAGATAGCCGGCGTCAATCTCCGCACTTCTCTACATCCACCAGGCAACTGTAGAACGTGGGACCGCCGCCGAGATCGGTCAGCCGATCGGAAGTGAGCGCATTGACGTTCGAATGGTCCGGCGCCAACTTGTTCCATCGAACCGAGGGCGCGAGCAGCACGCCCGGCCTTACCGCGCCGTCGACGCTCGCGGTCAACAGGCAGCTTCCGCGCTGGTTGAAGACGCGTACCCGATCGCCACTGGCTATTCGCCGCACGCGCGCATCGTCGGCGTGCAGGAACAAAGTGGACGTCTGAGCCCGCGGCGAGCGCTCATTCCCGAACGTGGAGTTCATGCTGTCGTGACTTTTGGCCGAGATCAACTCCAGGGGAAAGCGCGCGCGCAATTCCGGAGCGCCGAGCCGCGATTCGATGGGCGGCTGATAATCGAGCGCATCCGCGCCAAACTCGCACTTGCCGGATCGCGTTCCGAAGCCGCCGCGCGCGAAGGGAAGATAGGGCTCGGGTTCCGGCGCGACGTTCAATCGCACGGAATGCTCGCGATCCAGGCGCTCCAGCGTGATTCCCTCCAAGAAGGGATGGCCGGAATCGAGCAGCGTGCGGATCATGTCGTCTTCAGAATCGCCGAAGCAAGGATCGTCGAACCCCATGCGCTGGGCCAGCAGCCGGAACACTTCCACGTTCGACTTGGTTTCCCCCGGCGCGGGCAGCACAGGACGGGCGAGCTGCAGATAGTAATGTCCATAGGCTAAATAGAGGTCGGTGTGTTCGAGAAACGTGGTGGATGGCAGCAAAATGTCGGCATGATCCGCGCTGTCGTTCTGAAACTGCTCCAGCACGACGGTAAAAAGATCCTCGCGCCGCATCCCGGCCAGCACCAGGTTCTGATTGGGAGCGATGGACGCCGGATTCGAGTTGTATACGACCATGGCCTTCACGGGCGGATCGTTCAACTGGGTAAGAGCCTTGCCCAGTTCAGCCATGTTGACGATGCGCGCCTCGCGGCCGAGCGCCGATCGCTGCTGCAATTCGGGCATTTCCAAGCCGGTTTTGTTGAGCCGAAAAGCCTGGCTGGTGGATAGCTGCAAGCCGCCGCCCACCTCGCTCCACGATCCGATCAGGGCCGGAAGGGCCGCAATAGCTCGCGTGGCCGAGCCGCCTCGTTCGCTGCGCTGGACCCCATAGTTGAGCCGGATGGCCGCCGGCCGGGTGGTGGCATATTCACGGGCGAGCGAGACCACGTCTTCGCGGGGAATGCCGGTGAGTTGCTCCACGCGTTCCGGAGGATATTCGCGGACCCGGTGCGCAAGTGCTTCAAATCCATTGGTGTAATCGGCGACAAACGCGGCGTCGTGCAAATTCTCGCCGATGATGACGTGCATTAGTCCCAGCGCGAGCGCCAGGTCGCTGCCGGGATAAATCGAAAAATGCTTGTCGGCAAGCTTGCCGGTGCGATTCAAAACCGGATCGATGGTGTAGAAGCGGGCGCCGTTGCGGCGGGCTTCCACGATGAACGGCCACAAATGCACGCTAGTGGCCAGGACGTTCGCGCCCCAGGCGATAATCAGTTTGGAATGGCGAAACTGCTCGGGCTCCGTGCCGTACTTAAAGCCGAGCGTGGCAGTGAGGCCGGCGCCGCCCGCGGCGGAGCAAATGGTGCGATCCAGCTGCGACGCGCCCATGCGATGGAAGAAGCGGCGATCCATCCCGCCGCCGTTCAAGAGTCCCATGGTGCCCGCGTAGCTGTAGGGCAAGATCGCCTCGGGCCCGTACACGTCCGAAACCTTCCGCAGCCGTTCGGCGATGGTGTCTAAGGCTTCGTCCCAAGAAATCCGCTGGAATTTGCCTTCGCCCTTGGCCCCGGCGCGCTTCTGCGGATAGAGCAACCGGTCCGGCGAATACTCACGATCTAAGTACCGGGCCACCTTCCCGCACAGGAAGCCACGCGTCACCGGATGGGCCGGATCGCCGCGCAAATGGCTGCCTTTGCCGTCTTCTACATTTATCAGAAGGGAGCAGGTGTCCGGACAATCCAGCGCGCAGACGGAATGTCGCACTTCCGGCATCTTCCGATTATAGCTTTGCCGGCATAGCTTCGAGCGCGGCGTTTGGAGCGCAACCGGGCGGGGTTCGGCCACGTCTTGCATCATACGGCTGGTACTACCAATTGCTGATTTGGAGACCGGATTTTACATTGTTATGGCCGTTTTTGGGGTTACAATCGAGTTGAGGAGTTTTGCCATGCGTCGCCTCATCCCTACGCTGTCGTTGGCAACTTTCTGCCTGGCAGGTGCCACCGGACTCGCCTTCGGCCAGCAGGGGCACTCCAGCGGAACGTGGTCTCTGGGCGGTTTCGGTAGTATCTTGTACCCTGGAACCGGCCATGCGCCCACGGCGACTCCGCCGATCGGGCAATTTGTGAGCTCGGGCGGTCATTCGCGTGGATTCGGCGGCCCGGGGTATGCGGCTCATCCTCAGCATGGCTCTACGGTGATTGTGCCGTATCCGGTTTACTACGGCGGCTATTATGGCGGCAGCGGTTATGCCGATCCTTCCGCGGCGGGTTACCAGAACGGGTACGCTCCTGGCTATGGCCCTGACTACGCTGACGACGGCTCGCAGGGTGGGCCCGGCCTGCCTTCTGTGGTGATTAACCAGAATTTCGTTCCGCCACAGGCCAATCCTCAAGTGCGCGAATACACGGGCGACCAGTCGCAGCAGCCGTCAGATCAATCCGGCCTGAAGTTGTACCAGGCACCGCCCTCGCATCCTTATGCCGATGCCGCCGCTGCTCAACGGGCCGCTTCGAGCGACCAGCCCACCATTTACCTGATCGCCCTGCGCGACCACACCATCGTTCAAGCGCTGGGATACTGGATGGAAGGCAGCACGCTGCACTACGTGAGCGCCGAACACACGCTGAATCAGCTGAGTATCGACCTGGTGGATCGCGATTTATCGCAACGTCTGAACGACGAGCGCGGGTTGGATTTCCGGCTGCCGGCGGCGCGATAATCGGGACGCTCCCTCAGTGTCGCGGTTCAGTAAAAGTGCGCAGGAACTCCGCGTCGCCTTCCAGAAAATCGTAGTCGCCCAGCCGATCCCGCGGCGCCCACACGATTTGTTCGAAATCCAGATTCTTCGGTTCGCCTGTAAATTCGAGCACCCGATAGAACATGAGCATCATCGGCCAGCCTCCCTGATACTGGTACTCATAGCGCGCGATCTCGGGGCCTACCTGCGCGCGGATTCCGAGTTCTTCTGCCAGTTCGCGGACGACAGCCTGCTCCGGCGTTTCCTCCGGCTCAACCTTGCCGCCTGGAAACTCCCATTTCAACGGATGCTGGCTGGTTCGCTTGCGCTGCGCGATCAGGATGCGCCCGTCCAGTTCGATCACTGCCGCCACCACGGTAGTCACCGCGCACCAGCACCGCTAGGATAATCGCATTGCATAATTGAGAGGAGACCACCATTGTATAGCGAAGCCTTGCTGGATCACTTCCAGAACCCGCGCAACGTGGGGGAGCTTCCGCCGCCGGCCGTCACGGTGGAGATTTCGAATCCGGCTTGCGGCGATATCCTGCGCTTGTCGGCGCGTTTTGAGGAGGGCCGGGCCGCCGAGGTGCGCTACAAAGTTCGCGGCTGCACGGCGTCCATCGCGAGCGGGTCCGCGCTGACGGAATGGATGATCGGGAAATCGCGCTCGGAGCTGGCGGCGTTGAACGCGGCGACCATTGAAACGGCGGTGGGCGGGCTGATTCCCGAATCGAAACACGCCGCGGTGTTGTGCGTGGACGGGGTGAAGGCGCTGTTGAAAGCACGGTGATGGCATGCTGAGGGTCTGGCTTTTCTATCTTTTGCCTTTCTTTTTTATATTGTTTTTCGGTTTATCCGAGTCGCGTGCTCAGCGCGTTTACGAGCGCGGTCCCGACCTCATGCTTGAGGACGCACAAGGGCGACTGAGTTCGCTTGGGACGGGATTCAATTCCGTTCCAATTTCGGACCACGAGTTCCTGCTAATTCGGGGTGCGCGGATAGGCTATGGCGAGTCCGGTTGCGAACGCCCAGCGGCTAAGAGCCGGGTCGTAGTCTTTGACACGCGGACGAACAAGGAGTCACTGCTGTTCGACAAGCCGCTTTACCCGACAATGGGAGGGCACATCGCTATCTGTGAGTATGAACACGCGGACCTGTCTCCTTCGAGGACGACCTTATACATCGTGAGTCCTTTCTCCGGCACTTCGGGCTGTCTCGCGATTATCGATTTGCGCACGGGTGGAGTCAGGTACGTTCCCGGGGTGATGGATGTCTTCGTGATTCGCGGAGGACCCCATGCTGGCGACCTGATTTTTAAGAAGCGTTCTTTGTCGAGGCCCTCACAGGACGACCCCGGACACCCGTACTATCCGTACATCCACGCCCGGCCCGACGGATCGCAAATCGCCATTGTTTCAAACGAGGATCTGGTTCTGAAGGGGGGAAATGCACCGGCTCCGATTCTGCGAGCTTACTTGCGACGCATCCACGGTCGAATCTTTGCGCAGGGCGAATGGGTTCCTTGAGCAAAGTGCACCGCACTTGCCGCGTCCACTACCCAATGAACGTTTACTGCTAGAATCCTGGTAGCTACTTCATTGTTATGCCTGAATTACCTTCGACCCTTGGAGCCCTGAAAAGCAGCAAATTTGGCGAGCGGCACCTCGGCGAGCGCACCGTCAAAAGCGAGCTGCGGGAGAATCTGATCTGCAAGCTGCAACGCGGCGAGGACCTGTTCCCGGGCGTTGTGGGCTACGAAGATACCGTGGTGCCGCAGATCGTTAACGCCGTGCTGTCGCGGCACAATTTCATCTTGTTGGGTCTGCGCGGCCAGGCCAAGACCCGCATCATCCGGATGCTGACCGGGCTTCTGGATGAACACCTGCCCTACGTGGCGGGCTGCGAAATCCGCGACAATCCTTTTCATCCCATCTGCCGCCGCTGCCGCAATCTGATCGCCGAGGAAGGCGACAAAACGCACATCGCCTGGCTGGATCGCGACCAGCGCTACGTGGAGAAAGCTCGCCACTCCGGACGTGACCATCGCCGACATGATCGGCGATATCGATCCCATCAAGGCCGCCCGCGGCGGGCACGAGCTGTCCAACGAGATGACGGTGCATTACGGCTTGCTGCCGCGCGCCAATCGCGGCATATTCGCGATCAACGAATTGCCCGATCTGGCGGGCAAGATCCAGGTGGGCTTGTTCAACATCATGCAGGAAGGCGACGTGCAGATCAAAGGCTATCCGGTGCGCCTGCCGCTCGACATCATGCTGGTGTTCACCGCCAATCCGGAAGACTACACCGCGCGCGGCAAAATCATCACGCCGCTCAAGGATCGCATCGGCAGCGAGATCCGCACCCACTACCCGCTCACCGTGGAGCAGGGCCTGACCATCACCAAGCAGGAATCCTGGGTGGAACGCGGTTCGCCGATTCGCCTGGAAGTTCCCAATTACATTCGCGAGATCGTGGAGCAACTGGCGTTCCTGGCGCGCGAAGACAAGCGCGTGGACAAACGCTCGGGCGTCTCGCAGCGGCTGCCGATTTCCGCGCTCGAGAACGTCATTTCGAACGCCGAGCGCCGCGCGCTAAAGGCGGGTGAAGACCTGGCCGTGCCTCGCGTGCTGGATATCTACGCCGCTCTGCCCTCCATTACCGGCAAGCTGGAACTGGAATACGAAGGTGAGCTGAAGGGCGGCGACAACATCGCGCGTGAATTGATCAGAACCGCGGTTGGCAAGGTTTATACCAATTACTTCGAGGGCGTCAATGTGGCGCAGATCGTGCAATGGTTCGAGCTGGGCGGCTCGCTCAAGATGGACGAATCGGTGGATTCGGCGAGCATCCTGAAGCAACTGTCGAAGATCCAGGGACTACTGGAAAAGACCGGCGCGTTAGGGCTGGGCGCGAGCGAGCCGGACGCGGTGCGGGCCTCGGCGGCCGAGTTCATTTTGGAAGGTCTATATGCGCATCGCCGCATCAGCCGGAACGAGGAAGTGGGATTCACGGCGGGCGAGCGCAAGCGGGAACCACCTGAGGGCAGCGAAGGCCGGAGGCCGCCTCGGAAGCAATTTAATTAAGGAAGCAGGCAGTTCATGAAGTGGATTCATTACACCCGTTTCACCGGCGACGATTTCGGCCTCAGCTCGGAAGACCTTCTGAAGGCGCTCTCGGATTTTTTCCTTGAAAGCGGGTTTCAGAACCAGTACATGGGCTTCAGCGAGTGGAACCAGCACACGCTGGAAGACTTGAAGAACGCACTGCAGCGCGCGCTCGAACAGGGCGACACATTCGATCCCGAGCAGGCCCAGCGCATCCAACAGGCGCTGGAAAACATGACGCCGGAGCAGATGGACGATCTGATGAATCGGCTGGTCCAGAAGCTGGTGGATGACGGCTACATCAACACCGATCAGCAGCAAGCCAATGAAACCGGGCCCGGGGGCACCGGCAATGCCGATCGCAAAGTGGATGTTCAGATCACGGACAAATCCATCGATTTTCTCGGATTCAAGACGCTCAAGGATCTGCTCGGCTCGCTCGGGAAATCGAGCTTCGGCGCGCACGACACGCGCGATCTGGCCACGGGCGTGGAAACCAGCGGCGCGGCCAAGCCATACGAATTCGGCGATACCCTGAACCTGGACATCTCGCAAACATTGTTTTCCGCTATACAACGCGAAGGCGTGAAGGTTCCGCTCAACCTGGAATATGCCGACCTGCACGTGCACCAATCCGAGTATCAAAGCTCCTGCGCCACGGTGTTGATGCTGGATTGCAGCCACAGCATGATTCTGTATGGCGAGGATCGCTTCACGCCGGCCAAGAAAGTCGCGCTCGCGCTGGCGCATTTGATCCGCACGCAATATCCTGGCGACAGCTTGCGCTGCGTCCTGTTTCACGACTCGGCAGAGGAGTTGCGGCTCGCGGATCTGGCGCGAGTGCAAGTGGGCCCGTATTACACCAACACGCGCGATGGCCTTATCCTGGCGCAGCGGCTGCTCAACCAGGAAAAAAAGGACATGAAGCAGATCATCATGATCACCGACGGCAAGCCCTCGGCGCTGACGCTTGAGGACGGGCGCATGTACCGCAACGCTTTCGGCCTGGATCCGCTGGTGATCAGCCGCACGCTCGAAGAAGTGGGCCGCTGCAAGAAGCAGGGCATCCTGATCAACACCTTCATGCTGGCCAGCGATTTCGGCTTGGTGAACTTCGTCCAGAAGGTGACCGAGTTATGCCGGGGAAAGGCGTATTTCACCACGCCCTATAATCTGGGGCAGTATCTGCTCATGGATTATATGAATCGCAAGACGCGGACCATACATTAGACGCAACGTCTATTTCTTTACCAGATCACCGAACTGCTTTTTCGTCTTCTCCACCTTAGGCCCAGCCACGCCCATCACGTAGGGATTGTGCGGATTCAAACTGCAATAATTCTGATGGTATCCTTCGGCCGGATAGAAAGCCTCCAGCGGAGTTACCACCGTCACGATAGGAGCGCTGAAAAGCTTTGCTCCGTCCAACTGCTTGATATAGGCCTCGGCGATTTGTTTTTGCTCCGGGCTGGAATAGAAAATAGCCGACCGATATTGAGTTCCCCGGTCGTTGCCCTGGCGATTGAGTTGGGTTGGGTCGTGCGCCACGCTGAAGAAGATCTTGAGCAATTGACCGTAGGAAATCTGGCTGGGATCGTAAGTGATCTGGATGGCTTCGGCGTGACCTGTCCTTCCGGTGCACACGGCCTCGTAGTTGGCGGTTGCGCGGTCGCCGCCCGCGTATCCGGAAACCACTTTTTCAACTCCGGCAATCTGTAAAAACACGGCTTCCGTACACCAGAAGCATCCACCTGCCAGCACAGCGGTCTGTTTTTCCGCGGAGTCGACGCGTGGGTCGATGCTGGGATTCGGAAACTCTGAGGTCGGCATCTGCTACCGACGTTAGCACAGGAAGGTGCGCGAAAGAACTTCTTTAGCGCCCTGAACTGACGTCGATGTCACCCTAGGCCCTTGTCCAATTTTGGGCGCCACGGCCGCGCTCCCCTGACCCACCGCCGTGCACCAAGGCCTTCTCGCCAACCGTCTGTTCGTCGTGTTAAAAAGACCATAGCGCTTTTCAATGACACGACCGCACCCAACGGCGGACGATCGCTGCGGCGAAATCCCGGCCATGCTGGCCACGCTGGCGTCCTATGAAGGATTCTTCGGCCCCTATCACGCCCAGACGCTCGCCATGGCAACTGCTCTGGCAGTGGCCCTCTGCGATTCAGGCCATTCGGGCCAAGGCAAGCAACTTTTGGCACGAGCGCTCGAAGACCTGACCAAACATCACGGGAGGCACCATCCGGTCCGCATTCGTGCCCTGGAGGCGTGGTCTACTCTGCTGTGCCAGGAGGGCGACTGGAAGGCGGCGCTTCCGGTTCAGCGCGAATTGCTGGATTGCCGGATTCAGGCGCTAGGGCAGGATCATCCAGAGTCGCGGGCGGTGCGAAATACACTCTCGGCGACGCTGTCAGCGCTCACGAGCGACGCGCGGTCCATGCCGGCCTGAACGCCTCCGCGCGTCAGCCCAGAAGGGCTGCAAACGTGATATCGTCAACTCTAGCTGACACCTGTCGTTCATTAGCGTAAAGGCGGCCGCGAAGGCGATTCGCGGTTTCCGGATGCAGTTCGGCGGCATGCCGGCCCAGCAAAAGGAGCAACTTCATGGCATCTGTATTGTCCTCTCCGTCTGAAAATAAAGTCGCCGTGTCGGCGACCAAACTTCTGATCAACAATCGGTGGGTCAACAGCCAATCCGGCAAGACCTTCGCCACCATCAATCCCAGCACCGGCGAAGAGATCTGCCAGGTGGCGGAAGCCGACGCCGCGGACGTCGACATCGCGGTGAAGGCTGCGCGAACGGCCTTTGAACATGGCCCGTGGCGAAAAACTTCCGGCCCCGAGAGAGCCAAGCTCTTACACCGGTTAGCCGATCTCATCGAGAAGAACGCCGATGAACTGGCGCGCCTGGAATCTCTTGACAACGGCAAGCCGCTCGCAGTAGCGAAGGCAGTGGACGTCGCCGCCACCGCGGCCTGCTACCGTTATTACGCCGGCTGGGCGGATAAGGTGATGGGTAAGACCATTCCCATCGAAGGGGATTTCTTCTGCTATACGCGGCACGAGCCAATTGGCGTTTGCGGGCAGATCATTCCTTGGAATTTTCCACTGCTGATGCAGGCCTGGAAGCTCGGGCCCGCGCTGGCCACCGGGAACACCTGTGTCATGAAGCCAGCCGAACAGACCCCGCTGACGGCGCTGCGCATCGGCGAGTTGATCGTGGAAGCCGGCTTTCCGGCAGGCGTGGTGAATCTTCTTCCCGGCTTTGGGGAAACCGCCGGCGCCGCTATCGCGAACCACATGGACGTCGACAAGGTGGCCTTTACCGGTTCCACCGAAGTGGGTCATCTGATTCAGCAAGCCGCGGGCAGATCCAATTTGAAGCGCGTCTCGCTGGAACTGGGCGGCAAAAGCCCGAACATCATTTTTGCCGACGCCGACATGGATCAGGCCATCGAAGGCTCGCATATGGGGCTGTTCTTTAACCATGGCCAGTGTTGCTGCGCGGGTTCGCGCGTGTTCGTCGAAGACAAAGTCTACGATCAGTTTGTGGAGCACAGCGCGGCTCGCGCGCGAAAGCGCACGGTAGGCCATCCGTTCGATGCCGGCACCGAGCAAGGTCCGCAAGTGGATCAAACGCAGCTCGACAAAGTGTTGGGCTACATCGAGTCGGGCAAGCGCGAAGGCGCCAAGTTGGCCTGCGGCGGGGGACGCGTGGGAGACCGAGGGTACTTCGTTGAGCCGACGGTCTTTTCCGACGTGCAAGACCACATGAAGATCGCGCAGGAAGAAATCTTCGGGCCGGTGATGAGCATCATCCGGTTCAAGAACCTGGATGAAGTGATCGACCGGGCGAACCGCACCATGTATGGGCTCGCCGCGGGCGTGTGGACCCGCGATATCGGCAAAGCCCTGGCCATCGCCAACAATGTCCGCGCCGGCACGGTATGGGTGAACTGCTACAACGTGCTAGATACGGCTGCGCCATTTGGCGGATTCAAACAGTCCGGCATCGGCCGCGAGCTCGGCGAGTACGGCCTGCAACAATACACCGAAGTGAAGACCGTAACCGTGAAGCTCTAACGTTACATCTTGACAAGCAGGCGGGGCTGGCGATGATTTGCGTCAGCCCCTAATTTATTGGAGGCATCCAATGCTAGCAACCCTGACAGACAAATTGCTCGATCCCTCCGTTTGGGAGAAGCGATACTTCGATGGCGGGTGGAAAGCCGCGCCCGCCAGCATCCCGGTTCGTGAACCGGCCACCGGCATGGAGCTGGGGATCGCGGGCGGTGGAACGGCCGAACTGGCGGTGCAGCTTACCGAGCAGGCGGCCCACGCTCAACCGAAATGGGCCGAGACTCCGCCCGACGAGCGGGCGCGCATTATGCGCCAAGCCGCGCGAGTGATTGAAGAGAATACTCAGGAGATCATGAACTGGATCATTCGCGAAACCGGCGGCGTGACAGCCAAGGCCGGGTACGAAGTGGCGATGGCGGTGGGAGAGCTTTATCATTCGGCGGCGCTGCTGACGCAGCCGATCGGCCAGATTCTGCCGTCCGCGGATCCGGAGCGGATGAGCCTGGCGCGCCGCGTTCCCGTGGGCGTGGTCAGCGTCATCACACCCTGGAATGTTCCGCTGGTGCTTTCCATGCGTTCGGTGGCGCCGGCGCTGGCACTCGGAAATGCCGTGGTTTTGAAGCCCGATCCGCAGACCCCGGTGTGCGGCGGCTATCTATTGGCGCGCATCTTTGAAGAAGCTGGTTTGCCGAGCGGGTTGCTGTCGGTGCTGCCGGGGGGCGCCGACGTTGGCGAGGCGCTGGTTACCGCTCCGGTGGTTCGTTTGGTGACGTTCACCGGTTCCAGTGCCGTGGGCCGGCGCGTCGGCGAACTAGCCGGACGCAATCTCAAGAAGGTGTCGCTGGAATTGGGCGGCAACAGCCCGATGCTGGTGCTGGACGACTGCGATCTGGATGCAGCCAGTTCATGCGGGGCTTGGGGATCGTTCCTGCATCAGGGCCAGGTTTGCATGGCTACCAGCCGCCACATCGTTCTTCGCAAAGTGGCGAATGCTTACTTGGAAAAGCTTGCGGCGCGCGCGGCGGCGCTCCCGGTGGGCGATCCTTACCGCAGTGAAGTTGCCATCGGCCCGCTCATCAGTGAAAAGCAGCTCAATCGCGTGCATGGCATTGTAATGGATTCGGTGGCCGCCGGTGCGAACCTGGTGACGGGCGGTACGCATGATGGGCTGTTCTACAAACCCACCGTACTGGGCGCCGTGGCAACCGAAACCAGAGCGTTCCAGGAAGAGATCTTCGGACCAGTCGCGCCCGTGACCATTGCCGAAGACGACGATCACGCCATCGAATTAGCGAATAGCACGGGCTATGGGCTGGCCGCCGCGGTGCAAACCGGTTCGGTGGAGCGCGGCATGCGAGTAGCGCGGAAGCTGAAGGCTGGAATGGTTCACATCAACGACCAGACTATCGCGGACCATCCCGGCATTCCAATGGGTGGCATGGGCCAGTCGGGAAACGGCGCCCGCTTCGGCAGCACCACCAATATGGACGAGTTCACCGAGTGGCAATGGGTGACGGTAAGCGGCCAGCCAGCGCGTTATCCGTTTTGAGCGACGCTTAACACCTTCGCGGCGTCCCAATGGAAGCGTTCGGCAAGCAGGGTGCGAACGATATTCTGGTTCGTCTCCAGGTTGGAAGGGTCTTCCGCCAGCAGCCAGGCTAATTCCTCGCGAGCACTTTCTTGCAACATCCGGATCTCCCCGGTCGCAATTGAGCGCCCGATTCCACGAGTTCAAGAGCACGGCCGCCAAGTCGCCTTTGGCCGCGAGAGAACGGGGATGATGAGCGCCCGGGTGCGACGCCCCATATGGCCATCGCCAACTTATGAACCACGGCGAGCGTGCGACGATCGTCCGCGCCGAACACACCGGTGTGCGCATCCAGCGCGTCCATCAGAGTGAGGACGTCCTCCGAGCTAGACACTTTGCGTCTTGCCGCGCGGGAAGAAGTTTAAAGACGCCGAGTTCATGCAATAGCGCAAGTGAGTAGGAGGCGGACCATCGTCGAAAACGTGACCCAGATGAGCGTCGCAGCGGCTGCACAGCACTTCGTCTCTCTGCATGCCATGCGAGTTGTCCCCTTGCACCCGGACGTTGTCCTTGGCGATGGGCTGCCAGAAGCTGGGCCAGCCGGTGCCGGAATCGAACTTGGTCTTGGAATCGAAGAGAACCGTGTTGCAGCAGATGCAATGATACAGACCGTCGGCATGGTTGTTGGCGTACTTGCCGGTACCGGGCGCTTCCGTGCCGGCCTGGCGCGTCACCTCAAACTGTTCCGGCGACAATTGTTTCTTCCATTCCGCTTCGGGTTTTTCCACTTTTTCCACTTCCACTACGCCCGTGCGCAGTCCGGATGGGTCGAACTCGACAATTCGCACCAGTTGCTTTTTCCCTGAGGATGCAGCGAAAGCAGATAAGGTTCCGACAGCCATGGCGGCCGGGAAACCGGCGCCAAGAGCCTTGAGGAAAAGCCGGCGGGATTTCGAAGCGCAAGGGGCGCGACGCGCACCGTCAAAAGGATCAGGCGCCGGCTCGCGTCGCGCTCCGTTTTGCGCGAGTTCTCGAGCAGAATTGAAAACGGTCATTGCTTGGCTCCTTTCAATAGTTCGGGAAACTCCGCGCGCAGGTTCGTCAGCTTGGGCAAATCGTTGTAAGCCACGTAAGGCTGGTGCGGATTTCGCGCGACATAATTCTGATGGTACCCTTCGGCCTCATAAAAGGCCTGGAGCGGCGCCACCTTCGTCACGATGGGCCTCGGAAATACCTTGGCCGCGGTCAGCTGTTGGATGTACGCCTCCGCCACGCGCTTCTGCTCGTCGGTAGTGTAATAAATCTCCGAGCGATACTGGGTGCCTTCATCGGGACCCTGGCGGTTCAATTGCGTCGGATCGTGCGCCACCGAAAAATAGATCTTCAGAAGCTGGCCGAAGGAAACCTGCGATGGATCGAAGGTCACCTGAACGGATTCGGCGTGGCCCGTGGTGCCGGTGCTCACGATCTCATAATGAGCGTTTGCCTTGCTTCCGCCGGCGTACCCCGAGACGGCGCTCGAAACGCCTTTTAGCGCGTCAAAGACGGCTTGCACACCCCAGAAACAGCCGCCGGCGAGCACGACGGTTTCCGACTTTTTTTCAGACCGGTTCTCATCCACGGCGGGGCCGGGCAGGGTGGCGGCGCTTAACGCGAATCCGGCTATCAAGGCCATCACGGCGGCGGTTTCGAAGCCGGTTTGAAGGAAGCAAGCGATTGGTTTGGGCATCAATTGATCTCCTGGGCTGCGTTTCGCCTTGATAATATCACTTTGGGATGCTTGTGGCCCGGTGTGTATACTAGACATCGTCTGCCATACGAGACACCAGAAGAGGAATCATGTTACTGCTCTTTCTCGCGTTTTTGGGCGGCATTCTCACCATCATCAGCCCTTGCATTCTGCCGGTGTTGCCGTTTGTGTTTGCGAAAGCCGATCAGCCGTTTCGCAAGAGCGGACTGCCGCTGCTGGCCGGCATGGCGCTCACTTTCGCGGGGTTTGCCGCCATCGCGACGGTGGGCGGCGCATGGGCGGTCGAGGCCAATCAATACGGACGCGTGGCTGCGCTGGTGGTGCTGGCGATCTTCGGGTTGACCCTGCTTTGGCCGGCGCTGGCCGATTGGCTCTCGCGTCCTTTCGTCCGATTCGGCAGCCGCCTGGCTCAACCAAACGAGGACGGTTCTCATCCCAGCGCTTTTCGCTCTCTGCTGCTGGGGGTTGCCACGGGATTGCTGTGGGCTCCCTGCGCCGGGCCGATTCTGGGCCTGATCCTGACGGGCGCCGCGCTGGAAGGCGCCAGCGAACACAGTGTTTTCCTGCTGCTGGCTTACGCCGCGGGCGCCGCCGTTTCCTTGGCCGTGGCGTTGTTGGCGGGCGGGCGAGTGTTCGCCGCTCTGAAGCGTTCGCTCGGAGCCGAAATGATAATACGCAGGGTGCTGGGCGTTGCTGTTTTAGCGGGTGTGGTGGTGATAGCGCTCGGCTTGGATCGCGGCCTCCTGACGCGGGTGTCGCTGGCGAGCACATCGGGGCTGGAACAATCGCTGGTCGACCGTTTTCATCCGCCCCAAAACGCACCGCCCAAAAATCCGGGCGGAATGATGATGATGATGTCCTCCACCGCCGGAAGCGCGGCGTCCGGACCCCAGACCATGCCGGATCTTTCCGGCGCCGTCGCATGGCTCAACTCGCCGCCTTTGAATCGCGATCAACTCAAGGGGCGCGTCGTCCTGGTCGATTTTTGGACTTACTCTTGCATCAATTGCCTGCGCTCGATTCCCTACGTGCGGGCGTGGGCGGAGAGATACAAAGACAGCGGCCTGATTGTCCTTGGAGTGCATACGCCGGAGTTTGCTTTCGAGAAAGATATCGATAACGTGAAGCGCGCGGTGGACGAGTTGAAGATCACTTATCCGGTGGCGCTGGATAACGATTACAAGATTTGGAAGGCGTTCAATAACTCATACTGGCCGGCCGACTATCTTGTCGATGCCACCGGCCACATTCGCTTTCACCACTTCGGCGAGGGCAAGTACGACGAGACCGAGCAGCAGATCCAGCAACTGCTCAAGGAGCGTGATGGGCAGTTATCAGTGAATGGATTGGTGAAAGTTGCGGCCACGGGCGCCGAGGCGCCGCCGGACAACGATGTTGAGTCGCCCGAGACCTATGTCGGCTATGAGCGCGCCGATGGCTTCCTTCCGACTGGCGGGTTGAAGCAGGATGTGGCGCACGTTTACATCCTGCCGAAGCATTTGGAGCTCAATCAGTGGGGACTTTCTGGAACTTGGACCGATCACGCGCAGGTTGCAAGTCTCGATTCGGCGCGTGGCAAAATTGTTTACCGCTTTCATGCGCGAGATCTACACTTGGTGCTGGGTCCGGGCCCCCACGGAAACTCGGTTCGTTTCAGGGTCAAGGTCGACGGTCAGGCTCCGGGCGTGAATCACGGAGTGGATACCGACGCGCAAGGCGACGGAAAGATTACCGAGCAACGTCTGTACCAGCTCATCCGTCAGAAAAGTCCCATTGAAGATCACACCTTCGAGATCGAGTTCCTCGATCCGGGAGCGCAGGTGTACTCGTTTACGTTCGGCTGAGATTAGTTCTTCGGCAGCGTCACCGCGTACATTTTGAATTGGCCCGGATCCTTATCTTTGAATGCCGGGTCGTTGCGGTAATTCAATTCCCCTTCGACGATCCATGCCATCCCGCGCGTCGCCATCACGCCCGGCACGTTCGGACCTGGGCTGACCGCTCCAAGCTACGCCAACACATCGAGTGCACGTGCGCGCTCACGAGGTTCCACGGACTGTGCATACCGAGCCCACGGTTGAAAGATTTCTTCGGTGTTCCGAATTCGCAGGAATCGGATCGCGTCCGAGACCTCTTCATCCTCAGGGTCTCGCTGAAATGCGATCTGGAAAAGCTCTTCCGCCGTTTTCGAATCGTCTTCGAATCTCATAACGGTCACCAGCCGAAATTGCTGACGACCAGATAAACCACCGGCAGCGCGAACAGGCTGCTATCCACCCGGTCCAGCCATCCGCCGTGGCCTGGCAGCAGCGTTCCGCTATCCTTGACGCCGGCGCCGCGCTTGATGCCCGATTCGCACAGGTCTCCGAGTTGTCCCGCGATGTTGGCGATTACCGTGAGCCCCAAAGCTTCGGCCAATGGCGCCCTTGGCAGCAACGACGGGAAATAGAACCCGCCATAAATTACCGACGCCACGGTGGACGCGATGGCGCCTTCCCACGACTTCGCGGGGCTCACTTCGGGAGCCAGCTTATGGCGGCCGAACATTCGGCCCACATAAAGAGCGGCGATGTCGCCGGACCAGTTGAGCGACAACGCAAAGAAGAGCCAATACGGACTGATGGCGCGCAGATCGACGCCGCATCGCAACGAGCCGAAAACGTACACTACGCCGAGCAGCAGCGCCGCGGCGTCTGGCAACGCTTCCGCCATTTCGCGCGATCGCAACGCGAGCGACATCGCGAGAATGGCAATCAGCACGAAAAATGCGCCGTCTTTGTTTGGCAGCAGCAACAACAGCAATCCCGCCACTTGCCCAAACAAACCGGGCTTCGCGATTCCGTGCAGACGCCGCCAATTGGCCATATTCGCGAAAGCACAGCACCGCCACGGCCGCCACCACTATCAGGAACGCCCAGTGCGGGGCCCACAGCACGATGTAGCAGAAGAACGGGATGAGGAGCAGCGCCGTGACGACGCGCTTCATCGAGCGATCGAGCCGGCGGCTTCAATCCACTCCTGGTCGGTGGATGCGGCGGGGCCCAAGCCGCCGAAGCGCCGGTCGCGCTTCTGGTAGTCCACAATGGCGTGCAGCAGATCGGCGCGCCGGAAGTCGGGCCACAACGTTTCCGTCACGTAGAGTTCCGCGTAGGCGATCTGCCAGAGCAGAAAATTGCTGATGCGCATTTCGCCCGAGGTGCGGATCAAAAGATCGGGATCGGGAAGGCCCGCCGTGTAGAGCCGCGACGCGATGGCCTGCTCATCGATACGCAAATCGGGCAGGCGTCCTTCCAGTCGCGCGTCTTCGATGATGGCATTCAGCGCGTCCACCAGTTCGGCACGGCCGCTATAGTTGATGGCGACGTTCAGTCGCATGCCCGTATTGTGCGCAGTCGCCTCGATGGCCGTTTCCAGTTCCTGCCGCACGCCCGGCGGAAGCTGGTCCCAACGCCCCATGCAAGTGAATCGAATTCCGTTGCGCAGCAGATCCGGAAGCTCCCGGCTCAAATACAGCCGCAGCAATCGCCAGAGCATGTCCACTTCGGCGCGCGGCCGCTTCCAGTTTTCCGCTGAAAACGCGTAGAGCGTGAGGGCCTGGATGCCAAGGCGCGTACACGTCTCCACCGTATTGCGGACCGGATCCATGCCCGCCTTGTGCCCGGCCACACGCGGCAGATTGCGACGGCGGGCCCAGCGCCCGTTGCCGTCCATGATGATCGCGATGTGCGCGGGCAAGCGGGTGGGATCGATCGAGTTGGCGAGGATCCAATCCTTACTGCCGGGCTTGAGAACCTCGAGCAGATCTTTCATTGAACTAGACGGGACGGCATCGAACTAAATTGCTATAGTACACCGGATCGGCCGCCACTGCCGGGTTCTCGCTACTGGATTGGAATGGTTACGCCGGCTTGTGTCTGGACGCCGCCGATCGAGATGGCCACCGGAACTTCGCCGGTGGGCGCAGTGGACGGAATTCGGATGTTGAATTGATAGAGCCCGCTGATGGAGCCGGGCGAGAGGCCGGCATAGAGTACGTCGGAGGACGGGAGAGTGACGCCGCCCAGAGTGACGGTTACGGAATTCGTCACCATCGCGATTCCGCCCGCGAGAGATCCAGGCAGGACCGCAGGATTGGTGGATCCGAAGCCAGTGCCAAAAAGCGAAACTACATCGCCTGGATTGGCGGGTGACCCTCCCGTCACCACACTCGGGTCGGCGACAAGCGAACCCGTCGCCGCTTCTTCGGCCGCAATGCTGGTGGAGTTCGGGAATAAGAAGAACGCCGGCGCGAACGCCTGCAACGAATCGAGCGTTGCCACCGCGCTGCTCACTCCGCTGCCGGTGTCGGGGTTGAGCATAATAGTTAGCGTCACCGGCCCGGTGCCCGTGAATTCCGGCATTTGCGCATTAATCTGGCCGAAGCTCACGTATGAAATGGGTAATTGAACCGGTTGCGCCACACCCGGCCCCGTAACCTCCACGCTGAGGCACCCCAGTTCGGTGGGAAAAGCTCCATTCACAAAGTCACCCAAGCCGGCCGATCGCTGACGGCCCGAGGTCTGAAAATCCGTCCCGTAGATGCTAACCATCGAGCCGGAAGAAAAACCCGGCTGGAACGACGCCCCATTCACGATGCTTTGAAATACCGGCGTCCCCACCAGGGCGCAGGCTCCCGCATTCGAAATGGGCTGGGACGAGGTGTAGACACGGTCTCCAGAAGGAGTGCCATCGTCGTTCGCGGCAACGGCAGCCACATAAACCTGCAACCGGCCAATCTCCTGCGAAGGCGGCATCCACAGCACGTCAAATTCATAAGGCGCGCCCAAGGCGCCACTCGGCGCGTTCAAGTGCTCGGCAAACTGACGCGGGATGTTGCTGCCACAGGGAGCCGGAGACCCATATTGCGAACCGTCATCGCAGACAACTTGCTCCACCTGTGTCGTGCTCGGGATGGAAAAGGTTCCCGACGACAGGGTCTCATCGCTTTGCTCTCGAATGGTGATTTGAAAACCCCAATTCGAAGCATGGGGGTTCTGCACTACGATGCGGATTAATTGCTGGACGCTCGGCACATAGTTGCTCACCGTCACTTGCAGCGATCCGGTAGGGTCGCTGTTGGCCGGGCCGAAGCTATTGTGGCAGGTACTGCAGTCCTGGCCTCCGTGATCGGTGGGAGCGCCGGTATAGCCCAGGCTCGGCGTCTTGCTCTCGGCCAAGACCGCTGCTGGGACCAGCAAAAACAGTGCGAGGGATACGAGGCGAGTCATCAAAGGTAAGACTGCGGGTTGCTCGAAAAGTTACTCAGCTTATCACCTATGTTACAAGTAAGGCCACTTACTTAACTCTCCGCCAGGCGTGCTAATGCCTTCTTAGTGACAGTGCTGAGAGGGACGGCTCGTAAACCGCTTTTGGCAAGCCATTGAAGCCCCTGAGGATTGGACCGTAGCGAAGCACGATGAACCTGCACTAAGTAAGTGGTGTTCACAATAGTGTGTCGAAATCCGGCCGCCTGCCCGTACACCTTGGCGTGCGGAATTTGCTCGCGTTCGGGAAGCTCCCAAAACCCGGCCAGCCGCCGGCTGTCTGGCGGACGCTGCCACAGCAGGATCTTGTCTCCCTTTTCGATCAGCAGTAAGTGCTGCTCGCGCTGGATCGCCCTCGAACGCCCGCCGTTCACCGGCAACTGATTTTCAATGCCTTGCTGGCGCGACTGGCAGTGCGGGCGCAACGGGCAATCGCCGCACAGCGGCCGCTTCGGCACGCAAACGGTAGCGCCCAACTCCATCAGCGCCTGATTGAATTCGCCCGGCCGCCGGCGATCCAATAATGTTTCGGCGAACGTCCGCAGTCTGCTTCGCACCAGCTGCGATTTAATGTCGCCGCGCTCGGCCAGCATGCGGCTCAGCACCCGCAAAACATTTCCATCCAGCGCCGCATGCGGCATCCCGAACGCGATACTGGCGACGGCCGATGCGGTGTAATCGCCGACACCCGGCAATTCGAGTAGCGCCGAATAATCGCGGGGGAACTGCGGCAGCTGGACGATGGCGCGCGCGGCCTGCTGTAAGTTTCGAGCACGCGAGTAGTAACCCAATCCGGCCCATGCCGCCAGCAGGTCTTGCTCCGGGGCCGACGCCAGCGCAGGAGCGTCCGGGAACAAAGCAAGGAACCGATCGTAATAAGGAATCACCGCCGTAACGCGGGTCTGTTGCAGCATGATTTCGGAAATCCAAATCCGATACGGATCTCGCGTGCGCCGCCAGGGCAGATCGCGCTTGTGTCTGCGATACCACTCGAGCAGACTGAGGCGAATCCCGGCGACATCGAGTTCCTGGCGCGTTGAAGTTTGGTGAACCACCTTGGAACGAGTATACTGTCACCAGATTCCGTGAGCGGTCGCATTATTCGTAGGTTCCTGTGGAGCGGCTTTGCATTGCTGGCGGCTTCGCTGCTCGGCATGGATCTGTACGTGGCGCAGCATAGCGCCGGGTTATGGCGTCCATTGCTGGGAGTCACGCTTGCGGTGCTGGTGCTGGCGGGCGTGCTGGCTTTTCTCTTCACGCGATCTTTCTCCCGCCGTGTGTCACAGATCCGCGCGTACGCGGAACGTTTGCTCGATCCGCCCGTTTTCGATCAACCGCTGCCCTCCGGTGACGACGATTTGGGCTTGCTGGCGCGCTCGCTGCAGCGCACCGCACCGCGTATCCGCGAGCTGGTGGAAAGCCTGAAGTTGGAAGGCGCGCGCCGCGAAGCCATTCTGGCCAGCATGATAGAAGGCGTTCTCGCGGTGGATAAAGATCTGCGCGTCACGTTCTGCAATTATTCCTTCGCGCGCACCGTGGACGCCCGCCTTCCGGTGGTTCCCGGCATGCCTCTGCTGGAGCTGGTGCGCGATCCCGGATTGCGCGAGATCATGACCGCGGTGATTTCCACCGGCGAGCGCCTGGAGCGGCGCTTGACTTTGCCCGGCGCCGGGGCCCGATCGTTTGAAGTGCTGGCCGGCCCCTTGGGAGCGCCCGCCACCCGGGGAGCGCTCGCGATCCTGCACGATGTCACGCAACTGGAACGGCTGGAGCGTGTCCGCCGGGATTTCGTGGCGAACGTGTCGCATGAATTGCGAACGCCGCTGGCGGCCATTCGCGGCTATGCCGAAACACTGCTGGACGGCGCGCTCGAGGACCTGGACAACAACCGGCGCTTCGTGGAGATCATCCTGGCGCAGGCCACGCGGCTGAGCAACATCGCTTCCGATCTGTTGTCGCTCTCCGAACTGGAGTCCACCGCTCTCAGCGCTCCGCCCCAACCGGTTTCCATCCGGTCCGCCATTGAATCCGCTCTTCGCACCGTGGAATCGGCCGCGCGGGTGCAGGGCGTGCGCTTGCTGTGCGAACGGCTGGACGATTTGAAAGTGGTGGGTTACGAGCTTCGCCTGGAGCAGGTTTTCGTCAATCTCCTCGATAACGCCGTAAAATTCAATCGCCCGAACGGCGAAGTGCAAGTGGAAATGCGACGTGACAACGGCAGGGTGCGCATCCTGATCGGCGATACCGGCATCGGTATTCCGTCCGAGGATCTGCCGCGCATTTTCGAGCGCTTCTATCGCGCCGACAAGGCTCGATCGCGCGCCATGGGCGGCACCGGCCTGGGACTGTCAATTGTCAAACACGCCGTAGAACAGATGGGCGGAACCATCCAGGTGCATAGTAGGCTGGGCGAAGGTTCTGAATTTACCGTTGAACTTCCCACCGCCGAGCCCGCTGCTTAGCGCCTCCGCAGTAACACGATATTAACCCGATCGTCATTTATCGCTAACCCGGCGCAGCTATTCTCCCTTAGGCGGCCACAATACCGGACCGCCTCGCTTTGGAACAAAATCTTGGACAAAAAACCCAATTTGGGATGGAGATGATGAAAGCTAAAACGCTAGGAAGTGTGACTCTGTGCTCCGCGATTCTATTGGCCACTTCGTTGTTTGGACAAAGCTCCGCGCCCGCGCCGGCAGCTCAGTCCACGAACAACGATGTCGCTACGTTGAAGGCGCAACTGGCCGAGCAGCAGAAGCAAATCGATGCGCTGAAGTCGGCTATCGAAGAAGAAAAGAAACTCATAGAAAAGACCGCCAGCGCCGCGACGGCGCGGGACAGCCAGAACACGATGGCTTTGCCGCGTGATAAGGCGCTGGGCGATGTCGCCAGCACTACGCCCATTATTCCGGCGGTCGCTCCCGTCACCACTCCGGTGATCAGCGGTGGGCAAAAATCAGTGACACCCGGCAATCCCTGCGAAGCCGGTATGGACCCCAACGCTGTCCCGCCTTATCTGCGGCTCGGCAGCGTTTGCATCACCCCGATCGGCTTTATGGACGCGACGTTCGTGGGCCGGGACAAAAACGCCGCTTCGGGTATCGGAACGCAACTTCGGCAGCGTTCCATATAACAACACGGTCAACGGAAATCTCTCTGAAACCCGCTTCAGCATCCAGAACAGTCGGATCGGGTTTCGTATGGATGGAGACTGGAAGGGCACTCACTTTATCGGCTATAACGAGTTCGACTTCTTAGGAACCAGCGGCGCAAGCAACATCAACACCACCAACGGCGCCGTCGTTCCCCGCATCCGCCTGTACTGGGTAGACGCGAGGCACGGGGGCTGGGAATTTCTGGCCGGCCAAAGCTGGAGCATGCTGACGCCCAACCGCAGAGGAATTTCTCCCCTGCCGGGCGACATCTTCTACTCGCAAGTCATGGACGTGAACTACATGGCGGGCTTGACTTGGACCCGCCAGCCGGGCTTCCGAGTGCTCTACCACTTCGGCGACACACTGACATGGGGCTTGTCGGCTGAGGAACCCGACCAGTACATCGGTGGCTCCTCGGGCGGTTCAACAATCGTCCTGCCGTCCGCCCTCACTGCTCTGGCCGGCACCCAGCTCGACAACGCCACATATAGTAATCCTTTTAACGGGCCGCAGCTCACGCCGGACTTCATTTCCAAAATCGCCTGGGACCCGGGCTCGCGCTTTCACGCCGAAGTTGGAGGCGTGGTGAGCACCTTCAAAATTGTTAATCCGAATAACTTGGCGCTGGGCGTGACCAATACCAAGGCGGGCGGCGGCGTCCTGGTTGGCATGAACGGCGAAATCTTCAAGGGCTTCCGCCTGATCACCACCAACTTCTGGAGCGATGGTGATGGCCGCTACCTGTTCGGCACAGCGCCCGATGTTGTGGTGAACGCCAACGGCACCATGAGCCTACTTCATTCGGGCGGCACCGTGGATGGCTTCGAGAGCAGGATCGGCAGCAAGCTGCTACTGTTTATGTACTACGGCGGCATCTACATCGGCCGCGATGTTGTGATTGACACCACCGGCAAGCTGGTGGGTTACGGTTACACCGGCTCAGCCAACAGCCAGAATCGCGCCATTCAGGAAGGGACACCTTGGTTTCAACCAGACCATGTGGGCCAACCCGCGCTATGGTGCAATCAATCTGATCGGTCAATACGAGTATATGACCAGGGAACCGTGGTACGTCACCAATCCAAGTCAAGCTCACGACAACAGCGTCTACTTCGACGTCCGGTATACTCTTCCGGGCAGCATGCCAGCGTTCTAAAGCGTCAAATACTAAGCAGAGAGGGGGTGGCGCATAAGCCGCCCCCAACCCGGAAAAAGGACTCGATTCATGATGAAACAAATTTCTTGGATTCTAGTTTTCACGGTCGCGGCGGCCACGGCAGCGCCGGCGGAGACCATCAACGCCGCGGGAGCCACCTTCCCCGCGCCCATTTATCAAAAGTGGTTTGAAGAATTTCACAAGGCGCATCCCGATACCCAGATCAACTACCAGTCCCTCGGATCAGGTGCCGGAATCCGCCAGCTCACCGAAGGCACGGTGGACTTCGGCGCGTCCGACATGCCCATGACCCCGGAGCAATTGGCGAAGGCGACCAAATTCAAAGTGCTGCATTTCCCACCGTGCTCGGCGGCATTGTGCCCACCTATAACGTTCCGGGCGTTGCCATGGGACTGAAGTTCTCCGGCGATACGCTGGCCGGCATCTATCTGGGCAACATCAAGAAGTGGAACGATCCGGCTCTGAAGAAGGACAATCCCGGCGTGAATCTTCCCAACGATGACATCACGGTGGTGCATCGCTCCGATGGCAGCGGCACCACTTTCGTGTTCACCGACTATCTTTCCAAGGTGAGCCCGGCGTGGAAAGCGAAGGTGGGCGCCCAATACTTCCGTCAATTGGCCCGTAGGCCTGGGCGGGAAGGGCAATGAAGGCGTGGCCGGATTGGTTAAGCAGACGCCAGGCTCCATCGGCTACGTCGAACTGATTTACGCGGCCCAGAACAAGATGGAGTACGGCGCCCTGAAGAACGCCGCTGGCAACTTTGTCAAGGCCGACGTCGCTTCGGTGACCGATGCGGCCGCCGGCGCCGCAAAGAGCATGCCCGCCGACTTTCGGGTCTCCATCACCAACGCTCCCGGCAAGAACGCCTATCCGATTTCGAGCTTTACGTGGCTGCTGATCCCGGACAAAATCCCGACGCGACCAAGAAGAAGACGATCACCGATTTCTTGCAGTGGATGCTGACCGCCGGCCAGGCGTACGCAGCCGGGCTGGATTACGCGCCGCTCCCCAAAGAAGTAGTAGTCAAGGAAGAAAAGCAGATCGCTTTGATAAAGTAAGAAGTTCAAGAATGGCAACCGCCGTAATTACCGCACCGCCGCAATCGCGCGGTAAAATTGCGAAGCTTTTGTCGTGACGGGGATCAGATCGCGCACCTCGTCACGTTCCTCTTTGCGGCCAGCGTATTTCTGGTCACCGTCTTCCTGGTCTACGAGCTTTGGATTCATTCCGGCGCTTCGCGCGCGAAATTCGGCTTTCATTTTCTGACGGCAACCAAGTGGGATCCGGTACACCGATACAGTTCGGCGCGCTGCCGTTCATCTACGGAACGGTGCTGACATCGTTCATTGCGCTCCTGATTTCGGTTCCGTTGGGAGTGGGCGCGGCCATCTTCCTGTCCGAACTGGCGCCGCCGCAGCTGTCCAATGCCTGCACGTTCCTGGTGGAATTGCTGGCCGCGGTGCCCAGCGTGATTTTTGGCCTGCTGGCGATCTTTACGCTGGTGCCGATCATGCGCCAGTACGTCGAGCCGTTTCTGAAAGACACGCTCGGCTTTCTGCCGCTGTTCCAGGGACCGGCTTATGGAGTCGGACTATCTCACGGCCGGCGTGATTCTGGCCGTCATGACGTTTCCGTTCATCATCTCCATCTCGCGGGAAGCGTTGCTGGCGGTCCCGCGCGAACAGCGCGAGGCCGCGCTGGCGCTGGGCGCCACCAAGTGGGAGTCCACCTGGCAAGTGGTGGTGCCGTACGCGCGGCTGGGCATTCTTGGATCCGATTTTCCTCGCTCTGGCCCGCGCCCTGGGCGAAACCATGGCCGTCACCATGGTGATCGGCAACGATACCGGTATTCACACCTCCCTGCTTTCGCCCGGCTACACCATCGCCGCCATGATCGCCAATGAATTCACCGAGGCCACCGGCGATATTTATCTTGAGCTCCCTGGTCGAACTGGGACTGGTTTTGTTCGCGGCTCACCATCGTCCTCAACGCCGCCGCCCAATTGCTGATCATCGCCACCACGGGGAAAGGATCGAAACAACCCTAATGGACCGTATCGCGCTGCGCAACATCGTGAACAACGTCATGCTGGCGGTCACCGGCATCTGCACCTTCGTCACGGTGTCGGTTCTGTTCCTGATTCTCGGCTATCTGGTGGTCAACGGCGGCGCTCGCTGGATTGGAACTTCTTCACCAAGCTGCCGCTGTCCGCCGGCGAGATGGGCGGAGGCATGGCCAACGCCATCGTGGGCAGCGCCGTATTGATCCTGATCGCGGCGGTGATCGGCATTCCGGTGGGATTCCTGGGCGGCATCTATCTGGCCGAATTCGGCGGCAAGACCGTTCCGATGATGATTCGCTACACCGCGGACCTGCTGAACGGCGTGCCCTCCATCGTGATCGGCATCTTCGCCTGGACCGTGATCGTGGTGCCGCATGCACCATTTCTCCGCCTGGGCCGGCGGCTTTGCTTTGAGCCTGATGATGATTCCCATCGGCCTGCGCGCCACCGAGCAGTTTCTGCGAGGCGTTCCCAATTCGCTCCGCGAAGGTTCGCTGGCGCTGGGCGCCAGCAAGACGCGCACCATCCTCACGGTGATCGTGCCGGCGGCCAAACAAGGCATTCTGACCGGCATGATTCTGGGCGTGGCGCGCATCGCCGGAGAAACCGCGCCGCTGCTGTTTACCAGTCTGAACAATCAATACTGGGCCACCGCACTCAACCAGCCCACGGCCTCGCTTCCGGTCATGATTTACAACCACGCCATATCGCCTTACGACGACTGGCATCGTCAGGCCTGGGCCGCGGGCCTGGTGCTGCTGGTGCTGGTCTTAATCGCCAATATCGCCTCGCGCTGGGTGCTGTCTCGCGGCAGCATCGCGCTCAAAGGGGATAGTAAACTTAAACTATGGCAGCCACGCCGGAATCCGCAAAAATGAGTGAAACCACCGCCCCACCCTCTGTGCCCGCCGGCGTACAGCCTGAAGTAGCCGCAAAACCTAAACTGCAGGCCCTGAATCTGAACTTCTTCTACGGTGCGTTCCACGCTCTGCACGATATCAACCTGGATGTTCCCGAGAAGCACATCACCGCGCTGATCGGTCCTTCCGGTTGCGGCAAAGTCCACCTTCCTGCGCACCCTGAACCGCATCAACGAGACCGTCAAGAACGCGCGCTACGAAGGGCAAGTTCTGCTGGATGGCGAGAACGTGCTGGAACAGGATGTCACCAAACTGCGGCGCCGCGTCGGCATGGTGTTTCAACGCCCCAATCCGTTCCCCAAGTCGATCTTCGACAACATCGCCTACGGCGTGCAAGTGAACGGCCTGAAAGCGGGCCAGCTCGCTGAACGAAATAGTCGAGCACAGCCTGCGCGGCGCCGCGCTCTGGGACGAAGTCAAGGACAAGCTGCACGAATCGGCCTACTGGCTTTCCGGCGGCCAGCAGCAGCGGCTGTGCATCGCGCGCGCCCTGGCGGTGGATCCGGAAGTTCTGCTGCTCGACGAGCCCTGTTCGGCGCTCGATCCCATCGCCACCGCCAAGATCGAGGACCTGCTGTTCACCCTGAAGGACCAGTGCACCCAGGTGATCGTCACGCACAACATGCAGCAGGCCGCGCGCGTGGCGGAGTTCACCGGCTTTTTCCTGCTGGGCAAGCTGATCGAGTTCGACAGGACGGAGGTCATCTTCAAGCGCCCGGCCAAAAGAGAAACGGAAGATTACATCACGGGACGGTTCGGCTGAGCCCGTCATGATATCAATGGCGTGGTTTGCCGCGATGCTTATTGAGGAGCTACCTTTGATCCACTTCAGAGAAGAACTCGACGAGATGCAGAGCCGACTGCTCGAGATGGCCGGCCTGGTGGAATCGGCCATCCACAAAGCGTCGCCGCGCTGGTGGACCGCGACGAGCAGACCGCCAAGGAGGTCATGTGGAACGAGGCGCTCATCAATCAGAAGGAGATCGAGATCGACGAGTACGCCACGCGCCTGCTCGCGCTGTACCAGCCCATGGCCCGCGATATGCGCTTTCTTACCGCTGTCATCAAGATCAACAGCGACCTGGAGCGCATGGGCGACCTGGCGGTGAACATCACCCAGCGCGCGCTTTCCCTGATGCGGGAACCGCCGGTTAAGCCGCTGATCGATATCCCGCAAATGGCCAGCCTGGCCGAAGACATGGTGCGCAAAAGCCTGGATGCCTTCGTCAAGCGCGACGCAGAACTGGCCCGCGAGCGTGCTGCTCTCCGACGACGAAGTGGACCGCCTGCGCGACGCGGTCTACAAGGAACTGGTCGCGTTCATGCAGGAAGAAAGCACCACCATCCCGCGCGCCGTCGACCTGATGTTCATCGCCCACAACCTGGAGCGCATCGCCGACCACGCCACCAACATCGCCGAGGACGTTCTGTTCCTGGTGAAGGGCATCGACGTCCGCCACCACGCCGAAGTGCGCGAACAGACCCTTTATAGTAAGTAGCACCCCGGGACACCACCGGGACTAGAAATCATTGGATTTGCTCAGTTCCGGGCATCGCCTCTGATCCGAAAGTCCACAGCGGAAGTTCCAACCCACAATAAGTACCAAAGGCACTAAGTACTTATTTCCATTGTCTTACTTCAAATCAGTCCTTTTGGGGTCACTTTTCTCTTGCCTATTACTACAGTCACTTGATAGACTTACTTGACATGAAAAATACATATCCGCAACGTGGACGGACGCTCATGGCGAGCTTCTTGCTTCTGGGGGCTTTGGGTGCATTTCCGGCCGCCGCTCAAGACGATGCCACGACACAGAACGGGTCCAGCGCTTACGGCGGCGCTTTCATCACTGGTCCGGCTTCTAACCCTTTGAGTTTCTTGAACGGTCCGGCCTTTCGAACTACCGGCCAGAACACGCCTTACGACCTTCCGGACTTCGCTCCCATGAGCAACCTGGACGAGGGTCTCCCTTCCTGGATCGGCTTCGGCCTGGAAGAGCGGCTCCGCGCGGAGGGCATGGAGAACCAAAGTTTCAAGCTCCACGACGACGACAATTATCTATTGAACCGGTGGCGTTTCCTGATGCAGATCAAGCCCACCAGTTGGCTTCGAATTGTCGGGCAGATGCAGGACGCCCGCGCCTGGCTGCAACAGCCGCCTCTGCAGCCGCCGAACACCAATCGCTTCGATCTGAAGTTGGCCTACGTTGAGTTCTTGGACCCCGAGAAGAAGTGGATCAGCTTCCGGGTGGGACGTCAGTTAATCAACTACAACAACACCATCATTGCGAATTCGGAATGGCGCGATCAAGGCCGCTCCTACGATGGGGTGGTAACCAACCTGCACTACGACCGTTATCACCTGGGGCTGTTCGCGGCTTCGGTTGTCGTTCCGATGGACGAGGGCATCAGCCATCACACGGAAGGGAACAACATTTACGGCGCGTACGGGCGGATCGACAACGTTTTGCCGACTTCCAGTCTCGAGCCTTTCGTCCTGTGGCGCGTCGATCCCAGTGTTTCCGTCGAGACCAAATCCAAAGCCACCACCGGCCATGAGAATGAACAAGCCTATGGAGTTCGCTTTAAGGGCCTCGCGCTCCGGAACTTCGACTACTCCTTTGAAGGGATTCGCGAGGGAGGAACCGACGGCAACAACGACATCCGCGCCTGGGGCACCACCGACGGTCTGGCGTACCGGTTCTCTGACATGTACTGGAAGCCGCGCGTGTTCAGCCAGTACGATTACGCGTCCGGCGACAAGAATCCGCACGACGAAGTCCACGGCACCTTCGACACCATGTACCCGACCGCGCACGACCGTTTCGGCATCTCCGATCAGTTCGGATGGGAGAACATCAAAGCGGTTAGAGCCGGCATCACGGTCGAGCCCCACAACCGCTGGACAGTGACGGGCCAATGGCTGGACTTCTGGCTGGTGAGCGCCACCGATTCGCTTTATAACACCTCCGGCGGCTCCATTGTCCGCAACGCCGCCGGGACCGCCGGCACCCACATCGGCCAGGAAGTGGACACCTACACCTGGTATGAACTCAACCGCCACGTGAATATTGGCGTTGGAGTGGGCCACATCCTGGCCGGCCAATTTCTCCATCTGGAGGAGAAGGGGCCGAACTTCACCTATCCCTACTTCGCGCTCAACTTCAAGGACGCGGGCACCACCCACTAGACCTTCCCGACAATTCAACCGGCACTGGCGACCCACCCAAAGGGGTCGCCAGTTTTGTTTGTACGGCCGGATATGTAAGTTGTCCTACGGCAACAGAATCCCCCCTGCCAAGAGCTGTTCCTTAGCTTGCTTCAGATTCCGGAATGCGTTAGGATCTCTTTTACAAGACAGTCTCTTGTTTACAAGACAATTTGCCAAGACAATTTGCAATGATCTCTCGCAAGCTCGTTGGGGCCTACGCATCAGCCTCGTCGAGACGGATTCTCAGGAAAGGTGATCCATCGTGAAACCCTCTGACCGCTCGCAGATCCTCTTCCGGTACGGGAGGCGACGGAAAATTTTGAAGCGCAAAGGGTGCGGCGCGCACCGCCAGACTCGGGAACTGTTTCGCGCCGCACTCCGTTTTGCGCGAGTTCCACAACAGCGCGCCGGCCACGCTCCAACGGCTGCCTCACTGCGGCTGGCCCAACCCTTCTTGCTGCTTTTGTGGCTTGCGATGGCGACGTTCACGGCGTGGGCCCAAACCGGAGCGAGCCTTTCCGGCGTGGTGACGGACCAGACCGGCGCGCCCCTTCCCGAGGTCGCGGTGACAATCAAGAACCTCGACACCGGCGAAACGCGCACCATTCCAACCGACGGCGCGGGGCACTATCAGACGTCCGGCCTGCCTCCGGGGCGCTTGGAGATTCGAGCGGCGAAACAAGGGTTCGCCAATGTAGCGCGCACGGGAATCAGCTTGGCGGTTGGCCAGAACGCCACGGCCGACATTAACATGCAGCGGAGCACCTCCGACGCCTGCGCGAGCGGCAAGGAATTCCTCACCACCGATTGCGCGCTGACTTGGCACGGTATCACGGTGTACGGCGCGTATGATATCGGCGTCGGCTGGGTCAGCCACGGCTTACCGGAAAACGCCGTTAACTATGAAGGCGCTTCTCTGGTGAACCGAAACGGCTATCAACATCGATTCCTCGTGGCACCGAACAACCTGCAGCAGACGGGTTTCGGCGTCCGTGGCAGGGAAGAGTTTATGCCTGGCTGGTCCTTTGTGTTCAACGCCTCCACTGGCATCAATCCGCAGTCCGGCCAGCTTGCCAACGCGTCAGCGACCCAGACCATCAACAACGGCCTTCCCAGGACCAGCTATTCTTACGCCATCGACGGCGCGCGCGCCGGTCAGCCTTTCAATGACGAATACTATGGCGGTATATCGTCCAAGGTGTTCGGCACGTTCACCTTCGGGCGTCAGCGCTCTCTCGGTACCGACGCGATGCTCCAATATGATCCGGCAAACGGCTCCTATGCCTTTTCGTACATCGGGTATAACGGCACCATGGCCGGCGGCGGCGACACCGAGGACAGCCGTTGGGACGACGCGGTGAAGTATCGCCTCACCACTGGCCCGGCCCATTTCGGCGCGATGTACAAATTCGCCGACGGTAATGCCGGCTGTTACTCCGCCTCCTCAACCTGGACTGCCGCCACCTGTACTCCGGAATCGGCGCACAACAACGCCTATGGATTTGACGTCGGCGGAGAGGCCGGCAAGTTCTCCATCGACGCCGTCTTCCAACATTACAACCAGGCGATCAGCGTGTTGAACCCCTTGCTGGGGCCTCAGAGTCCGACGGCGTCCTACCAGTCGACCACCGACAGCATCAATACCAACCCCATCACCGGGCCCAATCTGATTGCAACGACGGACACCGTATATGGCATCGTGACCGACAACAACGCCATCATGGTTGCTGCCAAGTATACGTTGGACCCGGTCAGGTTCTTTGCCGGCTACGAATGGATCCGGCAGACCAACCCGTCGAACCCGTTGGGCGTTGGCGCCTTGGACCAGGGCAGTGTTTACCTGAGCGGCGTCGAAGACAACAATCTGGATTCTCCCAAGATCGTGCAGATCTGGTGGGTGGGCACCAAATACGCCGTCAACCGCAAAACCGACATTACTTTCGCCTGGTATGAGCAGCTGCAGAACGACTTCCGTATTCCGTCCACCTGCTCGACCGCAGCCGGTTTCCGCAGTTCCTGCTCGGGTAGCCTCAGCTTTGGGTCGCTCTATGTGGATCATCACTTCACGCCGCGTGTCGACGGTTTTGCCGGACTTGCGTATTCCTTCGTGACCGGTGGTCTGGCCATCGCTATTCCGCATGGCCCCGGCGTCCCTTATCTCCACAACAGTAACTTTGCTCCGGTAATCGGGGCTCGTTTCAGCTTCTGATCGCGTGAAGGCAACGATAGCGAGGCGGCGCGGCCCGTCAACCCTACAATAGTGGATTGGAACCTGTCTCCCACTATTACTATTCCGATCGCCTGAAGCTACAGTTCTGGGATTGGGGAAACAATCGCCTGCCCCCGCTCCTGCTGGTGCATGGTGGCCTGGATCACGCCCGCAACTGGGACTGGGTGGCGCGCTCGCTCCGCGAGCATTTTCACGTCTACGCCATGGATCTGCGCGGACACGGCAATAGCGCCTGGGCGCCCGGCGCCATGTATAGCACGGCCGAGCATGTTTTCGATGTCTCCACTCTGGTCGACTTGCTCGGAGGCGGCCCCATCCATTTGATCGGGCATTCGCTCGGCGGCATCTTGACGCTGCTTTACTCCGGCCTTTACCCCGATCGTGTGGGCAAGGTCATTGCCATCGAGGGTCTGGGCTTCCCCGCCTCGCACCGCATCCACAAACCCGCGCCGGACCGCATGCGTGCCTGGATCGAAAGCGTGCGCCAGACGGATAAACTCGATCCCCGCACCTATCCGAATCTGGAAGCCGCGGTGGAACGCATGAAGGAAGCCAACCCGCATCTGTCCGACGAAGTGGCGCGCCACCTCACGCTACACGGTACGAACTGGAACGCCGATGGCTCCTTGAGTTGGAAATTCGACAACTATGTGCGCTGCCTTCCGCCCTACGGCCACGGTCTGGACGAACAGCGCGCCATCTATGCCGAAATCACTTGCCCCGTCCTGCTGGTGTGGGGCCGTGAGAGCTGGCTGCCCGATCCCGACACCGACGAACGCGCCTTCGTGATTCCTAACCGGCGGGTGCTGAAGGTGGCGGAGGCCGGTCATTGGGTGCATCACGATCGGCTGGATCTGTTCCTGGAAGAATCCAAGCGCTTCCTGCTCGAGCGTTGAGAATCTTCCCTCCCACGCGACACCATCCATTCAGGGATGACAGTGGCGGCCAATACGTCGCTTGCCGACCACGTGATGGTCTTTTCGGGCGCGCTTTCTCCCGAACACTGCCAGGCGCTCATCCAGCGTTTCGAGTCGTCGCCCGATCATGAGACGTGCCGGCTTGAGTCCGGATATAGCTTTACTCAGCTAAACGTCACCGAGAAATGGCCGGATGAGAGCAAGATTCTCGTACCCGTATTTCTTTCCCATTTCAATCGTTACCAAGCGGCGGTCAATGGGCGCTTCTGGCCTCCGCGCTTCTGTTTCGAACAACTCCGCATGAAGCGCTATCTCCCAGACGGGCGCGATTTCTTTCCGCTGCACGTGGACGTCATGGGCCAGGTGGCGGCCCGGCGATTCATGACGGCGTTCATTTATCTGAATGCGACAGCCGGAGGCGAGACCGTTTTCCCCGATCTGGATATTTCCATCGCGCCGGAGCCGGGCAAGCTTCTCGCGTTTCCTCCACTTTGGCTCTTTCCTCATGCCGGGTTGGCGCCGCGATCCAGCTCCAAATACATCCTCCACACCTATCTCTGCTATCCGGTGTAGACGCGCGCCAGGTACCGCTTTCGGGCTCGCCAGGAAACCAAATCGTTTTCCTGTGCTTCAATACCAATAGGAGCGTATCTCCATGCGAAAGCCGTCGCTGTTCCCGACTGTTTTGACCCTGGCCGTTGCGATCGCCGCCGTTCCCGCCTTGGCCGATTTTCACGCCGGAGTGGACGCATACCAGAAGGGCGACTTTGTTGGGGCGGCCAAGGAGTGGCGCCCACTGGCGGAGGCGGGCGACGCCATCGCTCAATTTAACCTCGGCCTTTTGTACCTGGACGGGCATGGTGTGCCGCAGAGTTCCGCCGAGGCCGCCAACTGGTTCCGGCGAGCCGCCGAACAAGATTACACCGAAGCCCAGCATAACCTGGGCGCCATGTACGGCTCCGGCCAAGGCGTGAAGCGCGACTACATGCAAGCCTATAAGTGGCTGAACATTTGCGCCGCGAAGGGCAACAGCGGATGCATCACGCAGCGCGATTTGATTGCCAAGAAACTCAAACCCGGCCAGGTGGCCGAAGCGCAGCGCCTGGCTACGGAATTCACTCCGCACAAGGAAGCCGATAAACAGTAGTCCTCAACTCACACCTCGACAGATCCCGCCGATAAGCGAGTTTTGGGCCCGCTTGGTGTGCGCGGCCACAGGACGGAGTAGATGACGATCGGAAAACAGATGGGGCTTGGCCTCGGCGGCATGATCGCCGCATGCGCCCTGGTAGGGGCCAGCGGATGGTGGTACGTCACTGCGCTGGCCGGAAGCCTGGATGAATCCATCTCTGTGTCCGCTCGACAAATCGAGCTGGCGCGAGAACTGGAGGCGAGCGTATTCACGTTCCGGCTCCAGGAACGTGGCATGCTGCTGTTTTCCTATATCAAGGCGGACCAACAGGTAGCTGCTTGTCGCGACGCCTACGACAAAGCCATGAGCTCCGCCTTCGAAAAGGTCGGTCTGATCCGGACCCTGGTCCGCACTGCTCGCGGACGCGAGCTGATGGACCAAACCGAAGCAGGTCTCCAGGAGTACAAGACGCAACAAATGGAAGTTCGCAGGCTCCTGGCCGCCGGTGAGCTCGACCAGGCCGCCGCATGGGACAAGAAAACCCTCGTTACGGCCGGAGGCAGGATTGTGGCTGCGCTCAATCAGTACGGTGAATTGCTGCACTCGCTGAACGCCGCGGCCAATGAAGAAGCGGCCGGGATGCAACGGACCGCGAAAGCCGTTCTCTCCTTCGGCCTCCTGGGCTGCGCTGTGCTGGGACTCATCGTCACCTTCGCCCTACGGGGCGCGGCGCGCAAACTGCAAGCCACGGCCGGCGAACTGGAGCACGCCGCCGAAGAGGTGGCCAGCGCCGCTTCACAAGTTTCCTCCTCCAGCTCGTCTTTGGCTCAGGGCTGCTCCGAGCAGGCGGCTTCGCTGCAGGAAACCTCCGCTTCCAGTGAAGAAATCAATTCCATGGCCCGCATGAACGCCGGGAAGAACCGCGCGGCCGCTGAACTGGTGGCCCAATCCCAGGAAAAATTCGCTCAAACAAACCATTCCCTGGAACAAACCGTGGCAGCTATGAGCGATATCAACGCCCAGAGCGGTAAAATCTCCAACATCCTCAAAGTCATCGACGAGATCGCTTTCCAGACTAATATCCTGGCGTTGAATGCGGCAGTGGAAGCAGCGCGTGCCGGCGAGGCGGGCATGGGCTTCGCAGTGGTCGCCGACGAAGTCCGAAGCCTGGCACAGCGTAGCGCCCAGGCCGCCAAAGATACCGCGGCGCTGGTGGAGGAATCGGTTGCCAAGTCCAATGATGGTAAATCCAAAGTGGACCAGGTGGTTCTCGCGATCCACGCCATCACCGGGGACGCTGCCAAGGTAAAAGTCCTGGTGGACGAAGTGAACCTCAGCAGCGTGGAACAGGCCCGCGGCATCGACCAGATCGGCAAAGCCATCGCGCAGATGCAGCAGGTGACCCAGCAGACGGCCGCCAATGCCGAAGAGAGCGCTTCGGCGGCGGTGGAACTGCACGCGCAGTCCGGCGCCCTGAAAGATATCATGCAACACCTCACCGCACTGGTGGGCCACGCAGTCACCAACCACTAGTCACCAGCCACCAGCCACCGCTATCCTAGAATCATGGCCTTTCATCTGGGCGTGGATTACCGCCCGCGCGGCGATCAAGCCACCGCCATCGATCAGCTTTTCCGCGGCTTGCTCGACGGCGAAAAGCACCAGGTGCTGCTGGGCGTCACCGGCTCCGGCAAAACCTTCACCATGGCCAAGGTGATCGAGAAAACGGGCCGCCCTGCGCTGGTCCTGGCCCACAACAAGACGCTGGCCGCGCAGCTCTATCACGAATTCAAAACGTTCTTCCCCGGCAACGCCGTCGAGTACTTCGTCAGCTATTACGACTACTATCAGCCGGAAGCCTACATGCCCTCCGGCGACGTCTACATCGAAAAGGAAGCCACCATCAACGACGAGCTCGACAAGCTGCGGCTTTCCGCCACGCGTTCGCTGTTCGAGCGCCGCGACTGCGTGATCGTCGCCAGCGTGAGCTGCATCTACGGCCTGGGCTCGCCCGAAGCCTATTACGGCATGCTGCTGATGCTCGAAAAAGGGCAGAAGATCTCGCGCCAGCAGATCCTGTCGCGCCTGGTGGAAATCCTCTACGAGCGCAACGACAACAGACTTCACGCGCGGCACATTTCGCGTGCGCGGCGACGTCATCGAAGTCTTCCCCACCTACGACGATTACGCCTATCGCATCGAACTGTGGGGCGACGAAGTGGAAAGTCTCAGCCAGATCGATCCGCTGCTCGGGCAGGTGCGCCAGACTTACCTGCGTCTGCCCATCTATCCCAAAACGCACTACGTGATGACGCCCGAATCGCGCGAAAGCGCGCTGCGCAGCATCGAGACGGAGCTGGAGTGGTGGCAGAAGGAACTCGAAAAGGGCGGCAAGCTCATCGAGGCGCAGCGCCTCTACCAGCGCACCATGTTCGATCTGGAGATGATCCGCCAGATCGGCTATTGCCACGGCATCGAAAATTATTCGCGCCATTTTTCCGGACGCCTGCCGGGCGAAGCGCCGCCCACACTGCTCGATTATCTGCCCAACGATCATCTGCTGTTCCTCGACGAGAGCCACCAGACCGTCCCGCAACTGCACGGCATGTATCATGGCGACCGTTCGCGCAAAGAAGTGCTGGTGAACTACGGCTTCCGCCTGCCCAGCGCGCTGGACAACCGCCCGCTCACCTTCGAAGAGTTCGAGAATCGCGTCAACCAGGTGGTCTACGTCTCCGCCACGCCCGGCCCTTACGAGCTGACCAAATCGGCCGGCGTGGTGGTGGAGCAGATCATCCGGCCCACCGGCCTGGTGGATCCGCAAGTCGACGTCCGCCCGATCAAAGGCCAGGTGGACGATCTGCTGCACGAAATCCGCCGGCGCGTGGAGCTGAACGAGCGCGTGCTCGTCACCACTCTGACCAAGCGCATGGCGGAGGATCTGGCCGAGTACTACTCCGAAGTCGGCGTGCGCTGCGCCTACCTGCATTCCGAAGATCGGCACGCTCGATCGCATGAAGATTCTGCGCGATCTGCGGCGCGGCGAACTCGACGTGCTGATCGGCGTCAATCTGCTGCGCGAAGGCCTGGATCTGCCGGAGGTTTCGCTGGTCGCGATTCTGGATGCCGACAAAGAAGGCTTCCTGCGCTCCAGCCGGATCGCTGATCCAGACCATGGGCCGCGCCGCCCGCCATCTCAACGGCCGCGCCATCCTGTACGCCGACGTGTTCACCGACAGCATGAAGCGCGCCATCGACGAAACCAACCGGCGGCGCGCAATTCAGGAGCAATACAACGAGCAGAACAACATCATTCCGCAATCCATCATCAAGCCCATCGACATGAGCCTGGTGGCGATCGCGGAGGGCGACTACGTCACCGTTCCCGTGGAGCCGGAAGATCCCGCCGAAGAATGGACGCCCGAGCAGACGCGAGAAATTCATCGTCCGAGCTGGAAGAAAGCATGCGCGATGCGGCAAAAAGATTTGAGTTTGAGAAAGCCGCTCAACTTCGCGACCGCATAAAAGTGCTAAAATCACTCGGAATTCATGAAGAAAGCCCAGTCGGTGGGCCTAATCGGCACGGGTAGCCTCACCGACTCTCCGCTGACGCGCTTTTGGTGGCTATCGGAGCGCCTCGGACCCGTGAAATCGGCCTCGTATCGCGTAGCCAGCCGCATTGCCAACATGCTGCAGGCCGGCCATCCTGTCAAGGATTACGCGGATTTAGAATCCTGTGTTCTTATTTTGCTGTGTGTACCGGAGGAAACCGTCGCGCATGTGGTTTCCGAAATGGTGGAGTCGGGTGTCTCCTGGGCGGGTAAAGCCGTGGTTCTGTGCAGCACTTGGCTGGACAGCGGCGAACTGCAGGAGCTTTCCGCGCGTGGCGCGTCAGTGGGATCCATCGCTCCGATTCCCGGCTTTCCAATTCAAGGCTCCAATGACGAGCGCTATCTGGTGGAGGGCGACCCGTTTGCGATTCGCCAGTCAAAAAGCCTGGTGGAGTATCGCGAGCGGCGGGCCGTGGCCATCGAGCGGCCCCTGAAGCCGTTCTATTTGGCGGCGCTCACTTGCACCGGCACTCTGCTGTTTGCGCTCCTCCATATGGCATCGGAATCGCTGCGCCACGCGCGAGTGCCGCCGGCCCTTTCAGCCACGTTGCTGGAACGGCAACTCATCCGCACACTTCGTTCCTTTCTCAAAGGAGGCCGGAGAGCCTACCCCACGCCCCGCGAGTTGCCGCGACAACTACGCGCGCTTTCGGACGTCAATCCGGAACTGGCGCGCTTCCTGGAACAGAGCTGCCGTCAGGCGTCGCTGCTGATGTCAACGCAAAGTAGAAATGTCCTATTCCCTGCAAAGTAGAAATGTCCGGTTTTGACCGTGTTGGCGGAGGGTGCGTGATAGTCTGACTTCGATTCTCCGGGGAGTCGCGCTCCTGGGGAAGATTCAAGGCCGATGCGACGGGGCTGGCTCCGAAGTAATCGGCGGCAAACCCTCGGTCAACCGGGCCCTGCGGGGTACCCTCCGAGGGTTTTGCTTTTGACTTTGACATTCTCATTACTTGGGTGGAGTCTCGGAGCGGAGGCCTTGAATAGAGAAAGCGCGAAGCTGCCGGGCTGGGCTTGCCCGGCTTTCCTTTTGCGTTGTGGCGGGTTTTCAGAGCGACTCCGGCTTGGCGGAACCTTCCGAGGCCTGCCAGATCTTGGGTGACTTTTTCAGATCGAAGTTCTTACACCATGCACTGGCTGGGCGAGGTTTCCCCGTACGCCGCGCTGGGCTGGGCGCCTTCGGTGCTGGAAGCTTGGGACGCTGCTCGCAGATAGAAACACGCAAGTAGCGATCGCCGAATCGAACCGCCACAGAACCGTCTCGGCGCTTCTCGACCCGCAGCACTGCGCCTCGCAGTCCAGTGCGGATGTCCTGGCGGGCGATCTGGTAAATCTTCGCATCCAACTGAATGGTGTAATCATTGTTCACCCGCCGGCTTTCCACGTGGCTGAGAATCGCCGCCAAATCAGGCTGCTTTTCCAGCGGCCGGTGAGCATCGTCGGCACTGGCCGGCGTCACCGCCAGAGTGGCGTTGACCCAGGGCAGAAACTCGGTTTCCAGGTAGTGGTTGGCTTGTTCCAAAGTCGTCACTCCCGCGACGCGCATCCCCTTCACCAGCCGGTCCTGAGCGGTAGCAAACCCGCGCTCTACCCTCCCTTTGGCCTGCGGGCTGTGCGCTGCTATCCAGGTGATTGCCAACTCCCGCAACGCCCGACCGATCTGCGTCGGCGGCATTTCCACCCTATCCTGCTCCACTCCGGGCTCATCCCGCCTGCGTTTCTCCGCCGTCTGAAAGAGGCTCGCCTTGTCGGTGTAAAATGCGAGCGGCCGCCCGTGCTTTTTCAGGTAGCTCTCCAGCAGGCTCATGTTTTCCGCCGTTGAGTCGCTGCCCACAAAGCGAGCGAACCACCGCCCGGTCGCATCGTCAATCATGTTGATCAGCAAGATCTGTGCTCCGCGCCCTTCCAACCAGTCGTGGTCGCTGGTGTCCCACTGCACCAACTCGCCCCAGCGGCTGCGTCGCGGACGCCATGCATGGATCTTCTCGATCCGCTGCTTGCGCGCTCGCCACAGCTTGGCTTGAATCATCCACTGCCGTACCGTCTCCCGGCTCACCGCGATGTTGTGTTTCTTAGCCAAGTATTCCGACGCCAGCGTCGGGCCAAATCCCCGGTACACCGCACGCGACAGGATTGTCACTGCCTCCCGCTCCAGGTCGGCATCCATCTTGCGATTGGATGGCAGCCCTCGTAACGCATGCACCACAGCTTTATCCCCACGGCGTTTTAGAGCTCGCAGGAGACGCCTCACGTGCCTTTCCGTAATCCCCAGCTCCTCGGCCGCCTGCTTCTGGGTAATCAGTTTCTTCTTGGCCTTTTTCAAGGCCACCAGCCGGTCCCGCTCGGCCTGCGTCATCAATAGTTGTCCTTCTGCCACCTCCCCAGCCTGGAGGTCGTCAATAGGACATTTCTACTTTGCGCAAATAGGACATTATCACTTTGCGCCGACAAGGCGTCGCTGCTGATGGAGAAACGGAGAGCCGTTTGATAGAATGACCGCCGGGAGATGACATGGAACGGCGTGAATTATTGAGTCTGGGCGGGATCGCGGCCATTGCGGGAGCATTTGGATCGGCGCTGGCGGAGGAGGCCTCCGCTGGTAAGCGTGTCATTCGCATCTACGCCGATGCCGATGGCAATTCGCAAATTCAGGAGTTGCCCATAGCAACCAAGCCCGGCAAAACCCGGCGGGCCGCATCTGCGCCCGTCACCGGAATGATCTACGCTGAGTATCCATCCAGCTCCGTCGAAGATTGGCATCGCACACCTGGCCGCCAGTTTTCAATTTCGATGTCTGGAGAAATCGAGGTGGAGGTGTCTGGTGGCAAGAAGCATGCAATTCATCCCGGAGACATCGTGTTCCTGGAAGACCTCGAAGGCAAGGGTCACATCACTCGCATTCTGACGCCCGTCACCAACATCTTTATCCGCGTCGCCGATGGCTTCGACGTCGTCGCCTGGTCGCGCGGCCAGGTTTGATAAAGCCAGGTTTGACCCGCCTCGCGCGCATTGGTGTCGCGCTCTCCAACTGGAGCGAACGCTGGTTCCCCGATCCTTTGGTGTTCGCGCTGGTTGGAATCGTGGTTGTTTTCCTGATCGGCGTCGCAGCGGGCGAAAAGCCAGCCGACTTGGCCATTCAGGGCGGCAAAGGTTTTTGGTCGCTGATCCCTTTCACCATGCAGATGGTGATGATCATCATCGGCGGCTACGTTGTGGCTTCCACTCCCTTGGTCCAGCGAGCGATGCAAAAGCTGGCCAATGTTCCGAAAAATCCCCGGCAAGCGGTCGCATTGGTCGCTGTCTTCTCCACTCTGACGGCGCTCGTTTCGTGGGGCATGAGTCCCATCGTGAGCGGACTATTCGTCCGTCAGCTCACCCAGCGCCTCAAAGGCCTGGACTATCGCGCCGCCGGCGCCGCCGCTTATTTGGGCGGAGGAACGGTGTGGGCCCTGGGGCTTTCTTCCTCGGCGGCCATGTTGATGGCCACTAAAAGCGCGATGCCTCCCAAACTGTTCAGCATCAGCGGCCTTATCCCGCTCACCGGCACCATCTTCCTGTGGCCCAGTTTGTTGATGACGGCGGTGCTCATTGTGGCCGGCATATCGGTGGCGTATCTCTCCGCGCCCGCAGCCGGGAACGCGCGAACCGCGGAGTCTTATGAATTGCGATGGGAGCCGTTTCAGTTAGACCTTGAGCCGAGAACTAAACCCGGAGAATGGCTCGAATACAGCCCGTTGCTCACCATCCTGGTGGTCGCACTGCTCTCCGTTTATCTAGTCGATCTCTTCCGCACGTCTCCCCAAGGTGCACTGGCGGCCTTGGATCTGAACACCTTCAATCTGATCTTCATCACCGCCGGACTGCTGTTGCAGTGGCGTCCCAAGCGCTTCCTGCGCGCGGTAATGGAATGCGTCCCAGGCACTGCCGGCGTGATCATACAGTTCCCTCTCTACGCGGTGATTTTTGGAATGATCGTCGGCACGGGCCTTTCCGATAAAGCCGCGCGCCTGCTGACGTCGTTGAGCACGCACAATACGTTCGCGTTGATCGTAGCTCTCTACTCCGCCACTTTGGGCGTCTTCATTCCGTCGGGCGGCAGCAAATGGGTGATCGAAGCGCCGTATGTTCTGCAGGCGGCGATTCAGCATCACGTGAATCTGGGATGGGTGGTGCAGATCTATAATGCATCCGAAGCTCTGCCGAACTTGATCAATCCGTTTTTTATGCTGCCGCTGCTCGGGATCCTGCGGTTGCGCGCCCGCGATCTGGTGGGATATGGATTGTTGCAGCTCACGGTGCAGGCCCCCCTCGTATTTTTCTTCTGCTGGCTATTCGCGCGGCATTTGCCGTTCGTTCCGCCGATGAGATAATCGCTGGCTCTCTTTAGTTCGATAACGAACTATGATCCAGCTTTCGAAGTATCTGGATCTGGTTGGCGAAAGGAGAAACCATCCTCCTGTGCAAACGAAATACACCCGTGGCCGAAATTCGAGCCATACCCGCGGCGAGAAAAACCAAGCGGCCGATCGGCCTCGCAAAGAACGAACTTAAAGTCACCAAATCGTTCTTCAAGCCATTACCGGACGATCTGCTCGATACCTTTGAACGCAACTCGTGAGGTGTTCCTGAGCGTTGTATCCGCCTGGGAGACTGCGGTCAAGCATGCGCGGCGGCGCCACTCGATTTCGTTCCATCCCAACGAGAGGCCTACCAGGATGGTGAAAAAGTAATTGGGATGGGGTGTGACCAAGGAAGACAAAACAACGTCATTATGTTTTAGCCTATGCGAGGAAAAGACACCCAGCAAAGCGCGATGTTCAGTTACGTGTCGCCGGAGGAGCGTATTCCCGCGAATCATCCCTTGCGGCCGATCCGAAGCATGGTGGATGCGGTCTTGAAAGGACTGTCCCGATCGTTCGGGCAACTATACATCGATTGGGGTCGTCCCTCGATCGCGCCGGAAAAGCTCTTGCGCGCACTGCTACTGCAAGTGTTGTATACGATTCGCAGCGAGCGGATGCTCATGGAACAACTGGAATACAATCTGCTGTTCCGCTGGTTCGTGGGTCTGAACATGGACGAGCCAGTGTGGGTGCCCAGCGTGTTCAGCAAGAATCGCGACCGGCTGCTGAATGGTGACATCGCCGAGAAGTTCTTCGCGCAGGTATTGAAACAGGCGCGTGCCAACGACCTGTTGTCGGATGAGCATTTCAGCGTGGACGGCACGCTGATAGAAGCCTGGGCGAGTCAGAAGAGTTTTCAACGCAAAGATCAAGGCCCCACGCTACCACCGGAGGACCCGGGTAATCCGACTATTGATTTTCATGGCGAGGAGCGCCGCAACGACACGCATCAATCGACGACCGACCCGGAAGCCAGGCTGGCAAGAAAAAGCGGCGGTCACGAGTCGAAGCTGGCCTACTGCGGCAACGTGCTGATCGAGAACCGCAACGGACTGGTGGTGGATACCGAACTGGTGCTGTGCAGCGGAAAGGCCGAGCGCGACGCAGCGCTGGAAATGGCGGGGCGGATCGAGGGCGACCAGCGCGTGACGGTGGGAGCCGACAAAGGCTATGACACGCGAGGCTTCGTGCAAGAGATGCGTGGCCGGAACGTGACGCCGCACGTGTCGCAGAATATCAATCGGCAAGGCGGCAGTGCCATTGACGGGCGCACGACACGGCACGCTGGATACCAGGTGAGCCAGCGCAAGCGAAAACGGATCGAAGAAGTATTTGGGTGGTTAAAGACGGTAGGAATGCTGCGCAAGACCCGACATCGCGGCGTCTTCAAAGTTGGTTGGGTATTCACCTTCGCGGCCGCCGCCTACAATCTGGTGCGGATGCGGAACCTTACGGTGGTTCTCTCCGCGTAAGTTCGGGGAGAAGTGTGTCTGGACGACGGAAAGTCGCCAATTCAGGCACACAATCTCCACGTAAATGCTCATGACAAGACCGTTGGCGAGAGGCAAAAAGCTTCGCCGAATAACTAATTCATCAGCCTGCTACGGATCGCGATGCTTATCTGCCCAAAATTCCCAAGCGGCACCGCGATCCTTTTGACCGCATGCTGACCTGCCAAGCCATCGTGAACGGTTTCGCCGTGCTGACACCCGATGAGTTAGTTTCGCAATACCCGATCCGAACTCTGTGGTAAGCCGCTACGGCAGCGCGAACACCCAGACCGCTCCGCCTTCCGGCACCTCAGGATATTCTCCCGGAAAAACGCGATTCAGATTGGCTTCGACGCCGCGTGAATCGCCGCCCCAACCGGCATGCACCGCGATGTACTGTTTGCCGTCGACGGTGAAAGTAGTGGGCGGCGCCAGAATGCCTGAGTTGGTTGGAAATTCCCACAGAAGCTGGCCCGTAGCCGCGTCAAACGCGTGAATCTTGCGATCGTTGGTCCCGCCGCTGAACACCACGCCCCCGCCGGTTACCAGCATCGATCCCCAGTTCGGACTCTTCGCGTAGTCGTGCCTCCACACCTGCTTGCCGGTGTCCACGTTCCACGCCTGCACCTCGCCGAAGTGATCCGCGCCCGGCACGATATGCATAGGCTCCATCTTCACGCCCGTGAATCCCTGGCCGGCCAAATATTCCACCTTCGTGCCCATCGAGGCGCCGCACATATTGTTGTTGGCGGGAATGTAAATCATGCGCGTTTTGGGACTGTACGCGATGGGCGGCCAGTTCTTGCCGCCGTGCAGTTCCGGGCAATAGTCCGCCAGTTTCCCAGTGCCCGGCTTGTGCGCCGGATCCACGTCCGGTCGTCCGGTCTCGGGATCGATGCTCCGGAACACGTTCTGGTAGACGTAAGGCTGGCCTTCGATGAATTTGATGCGTCCGCCCGTCGTCGCATCGCCGCGATCGAGAAACCACAAATAGCCGTCACGCGCGACATCGATCAGTCCTTTGAAGGTGCGCCCGTTGCGCTCAAAGTCCACCAGGATGGGAGGCGAGACTTCGTCCCAATCCCAGGAGTCGTTCGGATTGTACTGGAAGTGTCCCTTGATGGAGCCGGTGGCCACGTCCAGGGCAATGGTGGAGGAAACGTAAAGATTGTCGCCGGGCCGCCGATCGCCCATCCAAGGGCCGCCATTGCCCACGCCCCAATAAGCAAGATTGGTGGCGGGGTCGTAGTTGCCGGTCACCCATACCGAGCCGCCGCCGGTTTTCCATTGGTTGCCTTTGGGCCAAGTCTCGCTGCCAGGTTCGCCAGGCGCAGGTATAGTGTATGTGCGCCACTGCTCCTTGCCGGTGTCGGGATCGTAAGCGGCCACGAAACCGCGGATGCCGAACTCGCCGCCCGACGCGCCCACCATCACCTTCCCGCCGGCGATGAGCGGAGCGAGCGTGATGTAATAAGCAGCCTTGCTGTCGGCTACGTCGGTGGTCCAGATTTCTTTGCCGGTTCGTGCGTCCAGCGCAACCAACACGGCATCACCGGCGGCGAAGTAGACCTTGTCGCCGTAGAGAGCGACGCCCCGGCTGGTATCGTGCGCGACGACGGCTCCCGCCGGGCGCGGCTTATGGTACCGCCAAAGAAGATTGCCAGTGCGGACATCAATCGCGATCACCTGATTGTTCGGCGTGGAAATAAACAGGACGCCGTTGTTGACCAAAGGCGCGGATTCGTGGACTTTGGCTTCGCCGGTGGAAAAAATCCAAACCGGTTGCAGGCCTTTCACGTTATCCACCGTGATCTGGTCCAACGGGCTGTAGCCCCAGCCATCGTAGGTGCGGCGGATGGAGAGCCAGTTGCCATCCTCCGGATTCAGAAGGCGCTGGGCAGTTACCGGCTGATAATTGCGCAGTACGGCGGGCATGGGCGCGGGCGGCTCCGGAGGCTGCGGTTGCGATTGACTGAAGCCGATACCGGCTGCCAACGAAAGCCCGGCGGCTGCCAGGCAAAGCTTTTTGATCTGGAGCATGAAGCCCTCTCGGTCAGTCATCATATCCGATGCCGAGGTTGCCGCGCGCATCGTTCCTTGCGTTTGCGAGCGGCCTGCATATAAAATGGCGTCTGCCTCACGAACTTTCAAAGCAATGCTCCGACGATCTATCTTTTGGCTCGGTCTTCTCGCCTTCGGGATTGGCGCCTGGGCGCAGGAAGGACATCCCCTCACGGGTTCCTGGCATGGCGAGTGGCATCCAGACGCGGGGCAGAAAATTCCAATATTTATTTACATGAAGTGGAATTCCAAAACCATCGAAGGGACCATCAATCCGGGACGGAATGCGGCGCCATTGAAAGTGGCGGACCTGGATGCATCGAACTGGACAGTCCATTTGGAAGCCGACACCAAAGATCGGAAGCACATCGTCGCGGATGGCAAGCTGGAAAACATCGGCTCGTACAATCGCACCATCACCGGCACCTGGACCGAAGGCGACAAAAAGGGCGATTTCAAAATCACTCGAGACTAGTCCGCATGCTAATGAAAGTCGCGGCGATCACGGCGGTGCTCGGGATGGCAGCCTTCGCGCGAGACGAGGCTCGGGCGAAGGATCGCGAGCGCGAGTTAGTAGAAGACGTCTGCACCTACTGCCATAATCTGGACCGGTTGCGCGGCCAGCAACTCACCCGGGAAGAGTGGCGCGGCCTGACCAAAGGCATGATTTCCGAAGGGGCGCCTGTCACAGACGAAGAGCTTTCCATGATCCTGGATTACCTCACGAAGAACTACGGGAGAAAGCGATGAGCGTTTGTCGTTATGCCCTGGCGATGGCCGCGTTCGCGGCTCTGCCTCTTGCGGCACACCACGAGCTTCGAGCGGAATTCGATCAGCAGAAGCCAGTTTCGCTGCACGGAATCGTTACCCGCTTTGAGTGGAACAATCCGCACGCGCTGCTTTATCTTGACGTAGGTACTGTGAATTGGGCGGTGGAGTGCGCCAGTCCGCTCGATCTGCGTAAATCGGGCTGGACCAGGGACTCATTCAAGGTGGGCGATACCGTTACCGTCGAAGGTTGGCTCGCGCGCGACGGCAGTAAACTGGCGAGCGCCAGAACGATTCTGCTGGCGAGCGGAAAGAAGTTGATCAACTCGGAAGTGGAACCTGTGCTGTCGAGCGTCGCGAAACCAACGCCACGCTGGCCCGATGGTCATCCACGCCTGGGCGTCGCTCCCGGCGAGACCGGCTACTGGGCCCGTCCCAGCGCGGCCAGCCTGGTGGATAGCGTAGCGGGTAGCATCCGAATGGATAAGGACGGGCTTCTGGCGAACCCGGCCGACGCGGCGAAGGTGGCGCCATTTCAGCCTTGGGCCAAAGGGCTCTACGAGTACCGCCAACGCGCGCTTTTGAAGGATGACCCGATGCTCAGCTGCCTGCCGCCAGCAGGCCCGCGTCTGTTTCAAGTGGCGCATGGCGTGCAATTCCTGGAGCAGCCCGAACGGAAGCGCATCTTTGTTCTGTCGGGCGGCGGAAACCGTAATTGGCGGCTGATCTATCTGGACGGCCGCGCGCTGCCGCAAAGTGAAGACGTGACGCCTACATATTGGGGCTACTCGTCCGGACATTGGGACGGCGACACGCTGGTGGTGGAGTCCAACGCTTTCAATGAGCGGTTCTGGTTTTCAAACGGCGGCCTGCCCCATACCGAGAGCCTGCGCCTCACCGAAAGATTCTCGCGCCCCGATTTCAACACGCTGAAATACGAAGTGACGGTGAACGATCCGGGCGCCTACACACGTCCCTGGTCGAGCGCGTGGACTCTGCACTGGATCGCCGGCCAGGATATCCAGGAATACTTCTGCCAGGACGATTCCAAGGACGAGCCTCATATGGTGGGGCCGGGTGGCCAGTGACATATAATAACTCGCAAGGAGCGTCTCGATGAGATCCAGCGCGTTCGGTCTGTTGGCGGCGGTTTTCGGTGTGTTCCTGGCAGTAACGCCGCTCGCGGCGCATCACTCCTTCTCCGCCGAATACGACAGCAAGAAACCGGTGACGCTGAAAGGGATCGTCACTAAAGTGGAATGGATGAACCCGCACGTCTATTTCTACCTGGACGTGACCGACGAGAGCGGAAACATCACCAACTGGTCGCTCGAAATGGGGCCGCCGAACGGCCTGGAGCGCAGCGGTTGGACGCGCAACACTATGAAGGTGGGCGACGAGGTAATTGTGGAAGGAACGCTCGCCAAGGATGGCAGCAAACAGGCCAATGCACGCTCGGTCACCATGGCGTCCACTGGTAAGAAGCTGGGTGCGGCGTCCAGCGAACGGGGCAATCCTCCATCCGGCGGGCAATGATATCGCGAGCAGCCGTTGCGTCTTTATTGTGCGCGTTGGCGCTCCCGCTCGGAGCGCAGGATGAGCAGCCGGCGGGCCTGAACGGCGGACGCCTGGATCGTCCACGAGACACTCAGCCGGCGCGGCCGACGCCCCACTGGCCCGATGGCCACGTCAACCTGGGCCCGCTCCCGGGAGAAAAAGGCGTGTGGGAGGGCAACGCGGGCTCGACGCTTGCCACCAACGCTCGCGGTATAGACAACCCTCGCATGAACCTGCCTACCAACCTGAAGGTCAGCGAAGTTCCCTTCCAGCCGTGGGCCCGGGCTCTTTACGATTACCGGCAAGCCACCACCACTAAGGACGATCCGCACACCAAATGCCTGCCGTCCGGCGGTCCGCGGCTGTTTCATACGCCGTACGGTTTCGAGTTCCTCGACGTACCCGAAGAGAAGCGTATCTACATGATCGAGGTGGGTGGCCCGCACACCTGGCGCACCATCTATATGGATGGCCGGCCGCATCCTAAGAACCTGGACCCAACCTTCTTTGGCCACTCCGTCGGCCACTGGGAGGGCGACGCGCTGGTGGTGGACACAGTTGGCTTCAACGAACGATTCTGGCTGACGCGCGAAGGCATTCCCCATACCGAATTTCTGCACCTCACCGAGCGTTTCACTCGCACCGACTACAACACGCTGAAATACGAAGCCACCATCGACGACCCCGGCGCATACACGCGTCCCTGGACCGGCGGCTGGATCATCCGCTGGCAGCCGGATCAAGAGATGTACGAATATCTTTGCCAGGACAATAACAAAGACCCCAAGCACATGTTCGGCGGACCCCGGTAGCCTGTCAATGCCAAATAGAAATGTCCTAATCGGTGCCAAGTAGAAATGTCCGGTTTTGCGGGATGGGTCTGAGGGGTGGGTTTAAAGTAGATACGATGTTCCGGGGAAGTCGCGCTCCCTGGGACAGATCCGAAGACCGCTGCGACGGGGCTGGCTCCGAAGCAGATGGCGCCAAGCCCCCAGTCAAACCGGGCCATAAGATGCCCATTCTGGGGGTTTTGGTTTTTCCGAACCGATCTGCTTGGGTGAAGTTTCTGAGCAGCGGTCTTCGGATAGATTAAGCGCGAAGATCGCCGGGTTGGTTTTACCCGGCGTACCGCATGAATCAGCCGCCCGCTTCGATAGCTTGCCAGAGCGGGATGTCTTTCATCCGATCGTAGGTCCGTCCCCAGTTGGAGGTGCGTGAGTTCTGGGTTGCGCGGCGCGGTTTGGGCGTTTGCGGCTTGGCCGGTAACGGCGATGCTGGGCATGCATCCACTTTCAAGTCGTGGCCTTGGAAGACGACCCGCAGCCCTCCGTCCAAACGTTGTTCGATCCGCACTGCCTGCTGGCGCAATCCGGCACGAATGCTGCCACGGGCAATCTGATACTGGTGGCCCTGAAAGCGAAACGTGTAATCGTTGGCCACCTGCCGTGTATGCACCTGGCACAGCACCCCCGCCAAGTCGTGTTCGGCGCCCAGCGGGCGATGGGCGTCGCAGGCGTTGGCCGGCAACACCATCAGATGCTGATTCCACCACGGCACGAACTCCTGTTCCAGATACCGATTGGCTTGCTCCAGGGTGCGCGCTCGAGCCACGCGCAGTCCCTTCACCAGACGATCTTGCGCGGTGCCGAAGCTGCGCTCGATCCGGCCTTTGGCTTGCGGTGAGTGCGCGGCAATCCACACGATCCCCAACTCGCGCAGCGCCCGGCCAATCTGAGTTGGCGGCGCCGGCTGCCGCTCGTCGCGCGAAACATCGGTGGATTTGCGGAACACCTGGGGCGTGGTATGGAACAGGGCGGCTTTGTCGGTGTAGAACGACACCGGCCGTCCGTGCCGCTCCAGATAGCTCCACAACAGGCGCATGTTCTCTTCGGTGGAGTCGTGCTCCACAAACCGCGCCGTCAACTCGCTGGTGGCATCGTCGATCATGTGGATCAGATACAGCTTGGGGCCGCGGGCCTCTAGCCAGTCGTGCTCGCTGGTGTCCCACTGCACCATCTCCCCGCGCGAGGCTTTGCGCGGCCGCCATTGGTGGACCGACTCGATCTTCTGTTTGCGCCCCCGCCACAGCCCGGCCTGGATCATCCACTGGCGCAATGCTTCCCGGCCGATCTGGAGCTTGTGTTTGCGGGCCAGGTATTCGCTGGCCAGCGTAGGGCCGAAGCCGTGATAGACCTCTTGCGAGAGAATCCGAATGGCCCGCTCGCGCAGCTCCGGGTTGAACTTGCGGTTCGATGGCCGGCCGCGAAGCCCATGCACGATCGAGCGGTCGCCTGCCTTTTTCAGCTTCACCAGCATACGCCGCACGTGCCGCTCGGTGACACCGAGCTCGTCGGCCGCCTGGCGCTGCGTAATCAGCTTCTTCTGTGCCTTCTTCAACACGACCAATCGGTCGCGGTCCTTTTGGGTCATCAGCAGGGCTCCGGTTTCCACCCTGCCAGCATCCTCCTGTCAATAGGACTTTTCTAAACGGCACTAATAGGACATTCTCACGTGGCAGCGACACGGACCCCGGTAGCCTTGACTTCGAGCCCAACTCGTTGTTGAATAGACTCCCAAGGAGGTCCCGTATGCCGACTATGTCACTGTTGACGATTTTGACCATTGCTTGGGTAGCCGTCACCGTCGTCTTTCTTTCTTTAATGTTCTACCGTTCTCTGGTTGGCTTGAAGGAGGAAGACGTCCTGGTTCTTAGTGTCGGTGAGTCTAAATTGGAGGAGGAGCAAAACCAGGTTCAGAGCCGCCTGCAACATATAAAGCCGTATCTTCTAGGATTCGGTTGGGCGTCGGCAGCTCTGCTCGCGGTGATAGCGGGCATCTGGGTCTATCGCGGCATACAAAATTTATTCGCCTGAAACAGCGCAGAGCGCTAAAATAAAATTGAATTGGGGAACCGCTGGCCTATTTTGCTCGCCGTAGCTATCTGGCCGATAGCGGGATTGCTGCATGGCGCCGCGATCGCGGGTTTGCCGGGCATGCCGCCAGTGGTGAATCCGAACGATATCTACTCGGAAACTCAGGCGGGAAAGCTCAGTCCCGTGGTCCGAAGTTTCCCTGATCTGATCTACGTTCCCAACAGCGACAGCAATACCGTGGATGTCATCGATCCGCGGACTTTTCGGATCGTGAATCACTTCAGGGTGGGACGGCAGCCGCAGCATGTCACGCCTTCTTACGATTTGAAGACGCTATGGGTCTTGAACGATCTGGGCGACAGCCTAACCAAAATCGATCCGGCCACCGGGAAGAAGGGCATGACCATTCGCGTCAAGGATCCCTACAACATGTACTACACCCCCGATGGCAAATTTGCCATTGTGGTCGCCGAGCGGGTTCACCGTCTGGACTTTCGAAATCCCACCACCATGGCGCTGGTTGATTCCGTCGCAGTTCCTTGCCGGGGCGTCGACCACATGGATTTCTCCGCGGATGGGCGCTATCTGATCGCCAGCTGCGAATTCTCGGGATCCATCATCAAGCTGGATGTCGAGAAGCGGGCCGTCATCGGGACGATGGAACTGCCGCATCCCGAGGGCGCCGCCATCGTCCCTACGGCCCTGGCACGCCGGCCGCGAGGCATGTCCATGAGGCGAGCCTACGACATAAGACACTCACCGAGCGGGAGCATGCCCCAGGATGTGAAAACCTCTCCCGACGGCAAAATCTTTTATGTCGCGGATATGCTCGAAAATGGCGTGCATTTAATCGATGGCGACAAATTTGTTCCAATCGGCTTTATTCCCACCGGGCGCGGGGCGCACGGACTCTACCCCAGCCGCGACTCGAAGCTCCTGTACTGCTCCAATCGCGACGAGGGAACCATATCTGTGATCAGCTTTGCAGAGCACAAGGTGGTTCAAAAGTGGACCATCCCCAAAGGCAGTCCCGACATGGGCGGCGTTTCAGCCAATGGAAAGGTGCTCTGGCTTTCCGGCCGCTACACTCGCGAAGTTTATGCCATCGATACCGGCGATGGACACTTATTAGCGCGTATCGCCGTCGGCAAGGGCCCCCACGGCTTGTGCGTCTACCCGCAGCCTGGCCGCTACTCGCTCGGTCACACGGGCATTCTTCGCTAGCGGCGAAAACCCGCTTGCTCACGCGCGCGGCTCAGAATTGCGAGTGTGCGCTTCCGGGTGTTTACTGAACCGCGACCGTGAGGGAGTCGGTGCTAATTCGGGCCTGGCGCTGGCGCTCCGCAATTCCGCGTGCACTTGGGTGGAATCACAAACTTATCCTTGATCTTGTCGCGGAAAGCCGGATACATTGTTTCCGCACCGCCCATGGCGGCTTCCGGTGGAATGTGGTAGATCTTGTCCATCTCATCCACGAAAGGGTTCTTGCCCGGCAGATAATGTGGAACGCGACCCTCCTCCACGCCTTCGTACCCGACGATGCAGGGCGGGCCCGCCACTGCAACAGGCGTGGGAGTGGATATATAGGACCGCGTCAGAATATACGGCTCGGTCAAGTAAACCGGGTCTTCCATGACTAGCGCCAGCGTCAGCATGTCGCCATGGCGGAAAAATGTGGTGGTAATCGTCGCCTGGTCGCTACTGGGCGCGCCGTTGCGGCGAATGTATCCGGTTTTGATGTGCGTGGTGTAAGCCGTGAGCACGTCGCCATTCCAGGAGCCGGTGGTGAAGCCGGTCTGATCGTGCGGAGCGTTTTTCGAAGGATGCGGACGCCCGTCCATCCAGATGGTCATGGGCGCGCGGGTTTCCCATCCGCCAATCACCCAGGCGTTGATCTTACCGGTGAGCGGGTCGTTTTCGCTCCAGATCTTCAGGCTGAACGGCCCCGCCGCGATGTGCCACTGCGTCTGGAACCAGCAGATGCGCTCCGGCATGGAGATGATGGATTGTGAAAAACTCAGGGCTTTGGCGCGGCCCGATTCGTTGAAGGGCAGTCCCGTCCAGTCGTCGGGGTTCGGCCCCGCGCCGCGCTCCAGGTTGTCCTCGTGGTTCTTGGAAGCCCAGGAGCCCGACAGATCGATCTCCGCCAGGGCGGGAAGACCGATAGCGAGAAAAATCGCCAGAGTGAGAGTCATTCTTTTGTGGGTCATGTCTGCCTCTACCATCTCGCCGAGCACGCCGAAGGCTTCCATCCGGTGTCGTCGGCCTGCTTTTTGAAGTGGGAACTGATAATGAAAGGCTCGCGCAGATACATCGGATCGGTTACCACGATGGTGACCACCAGCAGCAAATCGCCGTTGCGCTCGTGCACCAGATCGTAGTATTCGCCAAGGCCTGCGTTCTCACTGTAGGGAACGCCGTTCTTGCGCAGATAGCCAGCCTTCAGGTGAGATGTGGTCACCTTGAGAGATCCGTTCACTGGGCGGCCGGCTTGTCGTTGGATTTCCCACTCGGCCACCGAATCTCCCTGCAGCGTGGGCTCGCCCGTGGGCGCTTTCCAATCGCCGAAATGAAAAAGACGGGTCTGCCGGCCCGCGTCGGTGTCCATGCGCAGGGTGTGATCGTCCTGCCAGGTGATATGCAGGTGCTCGGGAACACGCAGAATCGCAGGCGCTCCGTAGGACTTGCACTGATCGCCGGCTGCTTCATCCTTAGCGGGATCCCAGGCATCCGCGATTTTCGCCGCGGCGCGCGTCATGGGAACGCCTTGATAATCGCCGGGCGCAGGCGTGACCATGCGATACCGCCAGTCCTCAGTGACAATCGAAACCCAGTAGCCGGTCAAATCGATGGGCGCAGCCGCTTTGGGATTCGGCGGCGGCCCGCCTCGCCCACCGCCCGGAGGCTGCGCGGAAAGCCGAAGCGCGGCAAGCGGCAGCACGATGGCAATCATAGGTCCGAGAAATCTGTTTGAAATTCGCATACTCTCTATTTCTTGACCATCAGGCTCTTATATATCGCTTCCACGAAGGCGCTTGTCGAGCCTTCCTGCGTGCCATACTGCGTCTCAAAGGGCTTGGCCGGCGACGCCGCCTTGATTTGATCCAGCGTCATCCCGCGCTTGATCATGTCCTCAACCACGTCGCGCACCAACACCACCATGTCGCGGTAGTCCACAATCTCCATCTGTTCGCACAGCCGCCCATGACCTGGAATGACGTACGTTCCCACGCCCTTATATATAAAAGGTGTCGGCGGGATGGCCAGTTCAATCAGCTTATTCAGCGCGTCGATTTCTCCCTGGATGCTTCCGCCGTTCGCAATATCAATCACCGGAAATCGAGTTTTGTCTATCACGTCTCCGGCCACCACAACGTCTGAGCCGCGGAAAAACACGAAGCTGTCGGCATTGCTATGGGCCGCCGGCTGGTAGAGCACTTCGATCCCTTCATCGTTCATGCGCAGGGTGTATCGCTTGGAGTAAAAAGCTTCCGTGGGCAGGGCGTCATCGGGAAACGGAGACGTCTTGCCGGTGGGAGCGCTCATTCGGTTCAGGATGCTGTCATGCGCCAGAATCGCGGCAGCGCCGCCATTGGTCATCGCGTCGGCCAGCGCCGGATTGCCCAGCACATTAGTGAAAATTGTTCTTCCGGCTTTGGCCAGCTTGCCGTTGCCACCCACGAAATCGGCTTCCGCGTTGGTGTCGATGATGTAGCGGATCGGCAGCGGGGTCACCTTCCGGAGGGCGGCCAGAACTTGCGCGGATGCCGCCTCGGTTCCCGCATTCACCAACACGACGCCATCTGAGCCAATCTGGACGCCGATGTTTCCGCCGGCTCCGGCGATCATATAGAAATGGGGCCGAACCTGCACAACGTCCAGTTCGCCGTTTTCCTGTTCCGCGGCCTGGATCGCGATCGCGCCGCACGCTAACAATGTAAAGGCGGCGGCCAAGGTCTTCGTTGTTTTACTGAAATGCATGGTTTTGCTGGAATGCATATTATCACTCTGCGCTGTCTACAATGACACTGTCTACAATAACAATGGATGCGCGCACTACTCGCATTAGCGTTGATCGCGCCGCTGGCTAGGGCGGCCGATCTGCCGTCGAGACTCGACCATATCATTGACGATTCCAGCGCGCTGTCGCACGCCTTCGTAGGAATGCGCGTGGTCCGGCTTAGCGACGGGCACGTGCTGTACGCGCGCAATTCCGAGCGTCTGTTCGTGCCCGCATCGAACATGAAGCTGTTCACCACCGCGCTGGCGCTTTCGAAACTGGGCGCCGACTATCGCCTGGCGACACAAATCGGCGCGGAGGTTCCAATAGATGCCTCGGGCACTCTCGCCGGCGATCTGGAGCTGATCGGCGGTGGCGATCCCAGCTTATCCGGGCGCGAATATCCGTATCGCAGCCACACCTCGCCCGGCGCCATCTACTCCTTCCGCGCCATCGACGAATTGGCCGATCAATTAACTGCGCGCGGCTTGCAGCGGATTGAAGGCAACGTCGTCGGCGACGATAGCCGCTACGTTTGGGAACCCCAGCCCGGTCCGTGGTCATCCGACAGCGCTACGCGGGAATATGGCGCTCCAGTGAGCGCGCTCATTCTGCATGACAATACCTTTGCGCTGACGCTGCGTCCAGCGCCAAGAGTAGGCGACTCGGCGCGCATTATCCTGACGCCTCCTTTTGAGAACTTCACCATCGATAATCGTGTGATCACCAGCGAGCGCGGCGAACGGAAGATTCAGGTTTATCGCAGCGCATCCGGCCGTGAGTTGCACGTGTGGGGCACGATCCCGAGAGGAGACGCCGGGTACACACAAGAGCTCGCGATCGGCGATCCGGCGCTCTACGCGGCTGAGGTATTGCGGGACGCACTGTTGCGGCGCGGGGTCTCCATTCAGGGCGAGGCGGTAGCCCGCCATCGCTTTCCCGATGAAACATCTTCCGACTCTCCTAAACCTGAAGTGCTGCTGGCGGAACATCGTTCGCCCCTGCTGTTTGAGCTTCTGCAAGTGGTAGACAAAGTCAGCCAGAACCTGCACGCGGAAATGTTTTTGCGCGAGGTGGCGGTTGCAGCGGGGCACGCGGGTAGCCGGGAAGCCGGCCTGGCGGCGATGAAGGAATTCCTTACGAGCATCGACATCTCCGGCGCCGAATACCAGTTCACCGACGGTTCCGGACTCTCGCGCGACACGCTGGTCTCGCCCTCGGCCATCACCAAGCTCCTGGCGCACATGAATCAGTCCGAACATCGCGAAGAGTGGTTGAACCTGCTGCCCATCGGCGGCGAGGATGGAACCTTGGGATCGCGGTTCGCGGGGCATCCGGAAGCGCGCACGATTCGCGCCAAAACAGGAACGCTGGATCATGTAAAGGCGATGTCCGGTTACGCCGACACTCCCGCCTATGGCCGCGTGGCGTTCTCGTTGCTGGTGAACAATTTCGAAGAGCCCGCCCCGGGTGTGACCAAGGCGATAGACGATCTAGTCCTGGTACTGCTACAGTAAGGTCCTAGCGGCGGCCCGCGCAGCCGCCCCGGCCGGGTACTGGGGGGTCCCGGATGCGCTAGAATTAATGAAACGCATAGTGCCGGGAGCCTAAAAGAAATGCCTATTTACGAATATATCTGTGACGACTGCGGAACGAAATTCGAGAAGCTGGTCCGACGTAACCAAGCTGCGGTGGCCTGCCCCAGTTGCGGCGAATCGCACTTGAAGACCGCTCTCTCAACCTTCGCCGCGCATTCGTCCAATGGAAAAACGCAGGCCTCCAATGGAGAAGCCCAGTTCCCCACGTGCGCCGGAGGAATGTGTCGGACGCCGGATCTTTGCGGGCGGAATTAGCAACCAACCAAGAACGCATCTCAAGGAAATGCTTGGTACTAGCTTGGTTGACTTCCGCCAACGGCTCCGCTATAGTGCTGAAGTGCTGATGTATCAACGGTTTGTCGGCTGATGGAGCGGTTTGGGAAGGTCCGAAGTTACTGGACCCTGTCGTTTTGAATACTGACTTACTACTCGCCTATCGGTGAACATCCAGCGTAGTTGCATGAATCGGGAGTTTGGCCATGGCCAGCAAAGCAGATGAGCGAAATCTGAACCCGCCCGTGTCCGACGAATCGGACTACGAGCAGCTCATCGACGATTACACCCATTTTGCTCCGCCACACGAAGGCGAACTGCTGCAAGGGCGCGTCGTGAAACTCCACGATAAAGATGTGATCGTCGATTTCGGTTACAAGTCCGAAGGACTGGTGCCGATCGAGCAATTCGCTCAACCCGACGGCAGCATCCATGTGAAGGTGGGCGACGAGATCGATGTGATGGTGGACCGGCAAGGCGTGCAGCCGGAAGGTTACATTCTGCTATCACACCAGAAGGCCAGCCGTCTGCGCTCCTGGGAAAACCTGGAGAAAGCGCATCGCGATCGGCTTGGTTGTATCGGGCCGCGTGACGGGCCGCATCAAGGGCGGACTTTCGGTGGATGTGGGCGTTCCGGCGTTCATGCCCGGTTCGCAGGTCGACCCGCGCCCCATGCACAATCTGGATTCGCTACTCGGCCAGGACATTCCGGTCAAGATCGTCAAGCTGAATCGCCGCCGCGGCAACGTGGTGGTTTCGCGCAAGATGGCGGTGGAAGAAGAACAGCACGCCCGCAAGAGCGCCGCGCTGCAGGTATCTGGAAGAAGGCGCGGTGGTCACCGGCACCGTGAAGAACCTGACCGATTACGGCGCTTTCATCGATCTGGGCGGCATCGACGGGCTGCTGCACGTCAGCGACATGTCGTACGGCCGCGTGAACCATCCCTCCGAAGTGGTGCACGTCGGCGATGAGATCACCGTGAAGGTGCTGAAGTTCGATCGCGCCAAGGAACGCATCTCGCTGGGCCTGCGGCAATTGGTGCCCGATCCGTGGGAGACGATTGCCGAGCGCTACCCGGCAGGGTGCGCGCGTGATCGGCCGCGTGGTCAGCGTCACCGATTACGGCGCGTTCGTCGAGCTGGAGCCGGGCGTGGAAGGGCTGATCCACATCTCCGAAATGACCTGGAGCCGGCGCATGAAGCATCCGACCAAAGTGGTGAAGGCCGGCGATCAGGTGGAAGCGGTGGTGCTCGAAGTCAAGCCCAGGGACCGCCGCGTTTCGCTCGGCATCAAGCAACTGGAAGCCGATCCCTGGACCACGGTCGCCGAGCGTTACTCGCTCGGCTCGGTGGTGGAAGGGCGCGTGCGCAAGCTGACCGATTTCGGCGCGTTCATCGAAATCGAAGAAGGCATCGACGGGCTGGTGCACGTTTCCGATCTTGTCCTGGACCAAGCGGGTGAAGCATCCCTCCGAAGTGCTGAAGAAGGGCCAGTTGGTGCAGGCCGTGATTCTGCAAGATCGACGCGCCCAACCGCCGGCTGTCGCTGGGCGTCAAGCAGTTGCAGCCGGATGCCTGGGAGAGCTTCTTCCGCGCCCATCAGGTGGGCGATATGGTGCGCGGCCGGGTGTGCCGCGCCGGCGAATTTCGGCGTGTTCGTGGAACTGGCGCCGGGAGTGGAAGGCTTGTGCCATCGTTCGGAAATTCCCGGCACGTCCGAACACCGGCACGACGAATCGCCGCTGCCCATCGGCGAGGAGTGCGATTTCAAGATCGTGCAGGATGAACGAAGCCGAGAAGAAGATCGGGCTGAGCCTTCGTGCGCTGGCCGACGACGAGGAACGCACCCGGCTGGAAGATTACCAGCGCCAGGCCGCCGCCGCCACAATGACCATCGAAGAAGTGATGAACATCCGAGTCAAGGGTGAAGGCCGGTAGAAACCGGACCAAAGGGAGAGAAAGCACACATGACGAAGGCCGAGTTGATCGAGGAAGTCTCCCGGGTGGTGGAAATGACCCGTAAGGATTCCGAGGTAATCGTGGAGGCCATCTTCGACAGCATCGTGCGATCGCTGCGCAGCGGGGACAAGATCGAAATCCGCGGGTTCGGCAGTTTTCGCACGCGGCAGCGGCAGCCGCGCGTGGGACGCAATCCGAAGACCGGCACTCGCGTGGAAGTGCCCTCCAAGCGCATCCCCTACTTCAAGCCCAGCAAGGAACTGAAGGACCTGGTCAATAATTCGGCGAGCAGCGACGGCCAGGCATCCGCCGCGCCCGCTTCCACCGAGTCCAATTCCGGCGGAGAAAACTCGCACAGCTCGTAATCGCAGTTTCCAATTTATGGACCACCTCTGGAGTCCGTGGCGCTACCAGTACGTTCAAAAAGAGAAAGCTGGCGGCGGATGCGTATTCTGCCAGGCCGCTGCCGCCGGCCGGGATGAGGAACATCTGGTGGTTTACCGCGCTCACAAGAATTACATCATTCTGAACCTGTATCCCTACTGCACCGGACATCTGATGGTAGTTCCCTACGAGCACGTGGATCTGCTGCAATACGCGTCCGAGGAGACGCTGGGAGAAATGATCCTGCTGGCGCAACGAGCGCAGATTCATTTGCAGGAGGTCTACCGGCCGCCCGGCTTCAATCTCGGGATGAATCTGGGCGAAAGCGCGGGCGCCGGAATCGCCGAGCACATCCACATGCACGTGCTGCCGCGCTGGCCGGGCGACACGAATTTTATGACTACCGTGGCGGAGACGCGCGTGTTGCCGGAAGATTTATCGACCACCTGGCGGAAGTTGCACGAGGCATTTTCGACGGTCTAAACCTTCGCGCGAGAGCCAGACACCCGCATCGGATAGATCTCCCAACGGTTCAAGCCGGCGAGAACCGAAGGGTCGTTTTCGGCGAACTGCCTGGCCTCGGCTTCGTCTCCCACCTCGAGGATGGCCAAGCCAAAGGCCCCACCCGGAGCCATCACCGGGCCATATAGAAGAAGCTTGCCAGCCTCAAACTGCCGCTGAAAACAGGTGCTGTGCTCGTCCATTAACTCTTTCTCGCTCTCGGTGATGTCCATGGGAAAAGTTGGCCGGGGCGGAATCAGTTTGAAAAAGTAGTGCTGCTTGTTCATGGCAATGGCACAGAAGATTATACCCGGTGGGTTCAGGTTCGCTATAGTAAATGTGCTTTGCGAATGCTTTGCCGATTCGGAGCGCTCGCGCTTTTCGCCACGGCCATGCTTGCCCAGGCCCCCGGGCCGCGGGTGGTTGCCGTATCCATTGAAGGCGATATTCATCCCATTACGGCCGAAATCGTCGGCCACGCAATTGAGCAGGCGCAGCGGGAAAACGCCGCGCTCCTCCTGGTGCGGATCAATACGCCCGGCGGGCTGCTGGATGCCACGCGCGAAATCATTCAAAAGTTGGATGCATCCACGGTTCCGGTAGTGACCTATGTCGAGCCCAGCGGAGCGCGCGCCGCATCGGCCGGATTTTTCGTGCTCGAAGCAGGCGACATTGCCGCGATGGCGCCGGGCACAAACACGGGCGCGTCGTCGCCGGTCCTGTTGGTGGGGCAGATGGATCAGGTGATGCGCAACAAGGTGGAAAACGATGCGGCGGCCATGCTGCGCGGCATGATGTCGCGGCGCGGGCGCAACAGTGCGGTGGGCGAGGAGACCGTCCGGCAAGCGAAATCGTTCGCCGATCAGGAGGCGCTGGATCAACATCTGATCGAAGTGATCGCCACCAGCGAACAGCAGCTCTTTCAACAGCTGAACGGCCGGGAGATCACCCGCTGGGACGGCCGCAAGCTGACCCTGCATCTGGCGAACGCGAGCGTTACGGAAGTCCAACGAACCCTGCGCGAGCAGGTGATCGCGGCCATCGCCGATCCAAATATCGGATTTATCCTGTTGGTGCTCGGCGTCCTCGGAATCTATGTCGAATTTACTTCACCGGGGCTGATCTTTCCTGGAATTGCCGGCGCGATTCTGGCGCTGCTCGGGCTGTCCTCGCTCTCGGTGCTGCCGATCAACTGGGTGGGCGTAGGGCTGTTGGTGCTTTCGCTCGCGCTGTTCGTGCTGGAGGCGAAAATCGCTTCACACGGCATGCTCGGCATCGGTGGAACGATTTCCATGGTGCTGGGCGCGTTGCTATTGGTGAATGGACCGCCCGACATGCGCATTCATCTTGCCACCGCGCTGGCCGTGGCGCTGCCCTTCGCCGCCATCACGATGTTCCTGGTTTCGATGGTGATCCAGGCGCGGCGCAACAAAGTGCTCACCGGCGCCGAAGGAATGATCGGAGAGCTGGGCGTCGCGCAAACCGCGCTAGAGCCCGAGGGGCAGGTGCTGGTGCGGGGCGAATACTGGGACGCCATCGCTCCTTCCGCCATTCCAGCCGGCGCTCACGTTCGCGTCCGGGGCATCGCGGGCCTGAAGCTGCGGGTGGAACAGGCCTGAACCATCCGAGCACGTAACTGCTAGACTTTGTTTTTGGATACGAGAACAAAAATCATCCCGCTCCACGAAATCCAAGAGCGGCTGCACAAGCACGCCGCCCGCTGGGTATCCGGTTATTTCGACCCCCTGACCGCTGAACATGTGCAGAGACTCGCCCAGGCGCGGGAGCCGGGGCGGCTGCTGGTGGTGGAAGTGACGAATCCGCCCGAACCGCTGTTGGCGCAGCGCGCGCGGGCCGAATTGGTGGCCGCGTTGTCGATGGTGGATTACGTCGTAATGAGTAGCCGTCAAGCCGCCGCGGGAACGCCATTGGACGCCGGCCTTAGTGAGATTTTTATCGAGCACGTACTGCGTCGTCATACTCAGGAAACTTCCCGATGAGTGCGCCGCGCGTCTCGCCGCTTCAGATTCTGGTTGTCCGGCTCGGCTCCATGGGGGACGTGATCGCCGCCCTGCCCGCGGTGGCAAGCCTGAAGCACAGCATCCCGCACTCCAAGATCACCTGGGTAATCGATCCGAAGTGGAGCCTGCTGCTCGAAGGCAATCCGTACGTCGATTCGGTATTGCATCTGGACCGGCGAACATTCACCGGATTGCGCAACGCGTGGCGCGAATTGCGCTCGTCCCGCTTCGATTTCGCCGTGGATTTTCAGGGACTGGTGAAATCGGCACTGGTGGCCACGCTGGCGCGGCCGGAACGCATTTTCGGATTCAACGCCACCTATGCCCGCGAGTCGCCGGCCTCCTGGTTTTACTCCACCAAGGTTCCCATACGCTCTTATCACGCGGTGGAGCGGAACCTGGATCTCGCGGCCGCGGCCGGAGCGTCGAATATTCTGCGCACTTTTCCCTTGCCGCCCGGCGAGTCCCAAGCCGAACTGCCCGAGGGCGATTTCGTACTGGCCAGTCCGCTGGCTGGCTGGGGCGCCAAGCAATGGCCGCTCGAATACTATTCGAATTTGGCCGAACGGCTGCATCGCGAATGCGGGATGCCGCTGGTGCTGGACGCGCCGTATCCATTGCATGTGCAAGGCACCCAGACGCACGTCTCCACGGTGGCGGGTTTGATTTATGCCACACGGCGAGCGACGGCGGTAGTGGGTCTCGATAGCGGTCCGCTGCATCTGGCGGCAGCGCTGGGCAGGCCGGGCGTCGCCATCTACGGTCCCACCGATCCGGCGCGGCACGGTCCATACGGCGGCACCATCGGCGTGTTGCGGAGCCCAGACGCTGTCACGACATATCGCAGAACATCGGAACCCGAGCCGAGCATGCGCGAGATAACGCCGGATCAGGTGTTCGAGGCGCTGGTTCCAATCCTTGCAGCCCACAAGGATCGATAAACGCGTGAGTTTTTTTCCAAAGCCGTACGCCGATCTAGTGGCGCGTTTGCGCGTGACGTGCGGCTTCATCATGGTGGCTGCATTCGCGTGGTTCTCGCGGCCCGATCCGCGATCGTTGGCGCTGGGCCTGCCGGTTTCCGCGCTCGGCTTGGCACTGCGCGCCTGGGCCACCGGGCACGTGGAGAAGAACATCAAGCTGGCCGAAAGCGGCCCTTATGCGTATGTTCGCAATCCGCTGTACCTGGGAACATTGCTGGTAGCCACAGGATTCGCCATCGCATCCAGGCAATGGCCGCTGGGGGTGTTATTTGGCATCGTATTTGTGTTTATTTATCTGCCCGCGATTGAGCTGGAAGAACAACACCTCCGGAAATTGTTTCCGGAGTTTGCAGCATACGCCGAGCGCGTGCCTGCTCTGTGGCCGACGATCTCGCCCATCCGGAAGCCCGAACATTTTCGTTGGAACTTGTATATCCGCAATCGCGAATACCAGGCCTTGATCGGGTTCGTGATGGGTGCGCTGTACCTCATCCTAAGATCGTTCTACATTTCGGGAATACATCGATAACTGTGCTCGTCCAGGAACCGCCAGCTCACGCAGAGACTGCGCGTTTACTGAGCCGCGACGGTGACGGAGCCGGTGCCGTCGGGCCTTTGTGTCCCCGGCTCCCTCCCATGCGGGGGTACTTAATTTTCCGCCGTTCCCTGTATCCTGGTTATATATGTGCGGAATCGTCGGCTATATCGGGAACAGAAGAGCAGTCCCCATCATCCTGGATGGCCTGCGCCGGCTGGAATACCGGGGGTACGACTCGGCGGGCATCGCAGTCCTGAACGGTGACAATCATCTGTCGGTTCGGCGTGCCTCGGGCAAGCTGCGCAATCTGGAAGACGCCATCCGCGTAAATCCGATGGACGGCCCCTACGGCATCGGCCACACGCGCTGGGCCACGCACGGACGCCCCACCGAGGAGAACGCGCACCCGCATCGCGACTGCACCGGCGACATCGTGGTGGTCCACAACGGGATTGTCGAAAATTATCTTCAGCTCAAGCACCAGCTTCAGCTGGAAGGGCACAAGTTCGTCACCGAGACCGATACCGAAGTGATCGCGCACCTGGTTGAAAAATACAACGACGGCAATCTGGAGGATGCCGTCCGGCGCGCGGTCAGAGAGCTGCGCGGCGTGTTTGCGCTGAGCGTGATCGCCAGTTCCGATCCGAACAAAATCGTCGCGGCCCGCATGGGTCCGCCCGTAGTGATCGGGCTGGGCGACGGAGAATATTTCGTCGCTTCCGACGTGCCCGCCATCCTGAGCCACACCCGCGATATGTTTTTCCTGGGCGACGGCGACATCGCGGTGCTGACGCTCGACGGCGTGCACCTGACCGATTTCAACGGACGCCCCATCAAGCGCCAGGTGACCCACATTTTGTGGGATCCCATCATGGCCGAAAAAGGCGGCTACAAGCATTTCATGCTCAAAGAGATTTTTGAGCAGCCGCGCGCGGTGCGCGATACGGTGCTGGGGCGCGTGGGGCAGGAGACCGGCCGCGTGTTCATCGACGAGATGGACATCAATCCCAAGGCGTTCAAGGAATTCAAATCGCTCAAAATGATCGCCTGCGGCACCGCCTGGCACGCGGCGCTGGCGGGCAAGTTCATGATCGAAAAGCTGGCGCGCATCCCAGTGGAAGTGGATTATGGCAGCGAGTTCCGCTATCGCGATCCCATCGTTTCCTCCGACATGCTGACAGTAGTGATTTCTCAATCCGGCGAAACGGCGGACACCATTGCGGCGCAGCGCGAAGCCAAGGAGCACGGCTCCAAGACATTGGCTATCTGTAATGTTGTGGGCTCCATGATCACCCGCGAGGCCTCGGGCACCTTGATGACCCACGCGGGCCCCGAGATCGGCGTGGCGTCCACCAAGGCGTTTACTTCTCAGCTCACGGCGCTGTTCATCCTGGCGATGTATCTGGGACAAGTGAGGGAAACGCTGACACCCGAACAATCGGCCTGCCTGGTACAGGAACTGGTGAAGCTGCCAGGAAGGCTCGAAACCGTGTTGAGCCACGAGGCGATTTACGACGAGCTGGTAAAGAAGCTGTTCCGCGCCACCGATTTCCTGTTCCTCGGCCGCGGCATCCACTTCCCCATCGCGCTCGAAGGCGCGCTCAAACTGAAGGAAATCTCCTATATCCACGCTGAAGGCTACCCGGCCGGCGAGATGAAGCATGGGCCCAATGCGCTGATCGATGAAAACCTTCCGGTAGTGGTGATTGCGACGCGCGACCCGGGAAGCGACGACAGCCGGGTGCGCTATGAAAAGACGCTGTCCAACATTCAGGAAGTGAAGGCGCGCAACGGCATCGTGATCGCCGTGGTGTGCGATCAGGACGTCGAAGAGGCCGGCAAAATAGCCGACTACACCATCGCGATTCCGGCCACCACGGAACTGCTTCTGCCGATTCTCGAGGTTGTACCGCTGCAGTTACTCGCGTATCACATCGCGGTGCGCCGTGGCTGCGATGTGGATCAGCCGCGCAATCTGGCTAAGAGCGTAACGGTTGAGTGAGGCAATTCACTCATCAGATTCATATCGCCACGCGCGGCAAGGGACTGTACGATTTCACTCGTGAGATCCAGAGCTGGCTGCGCGAGCATGAAACACAAACCGGCTTGCTCACCGTGTTTTGCCAGCATACTTCGGCGTCGCTGGTGATTCAGGAGAACGCCGACCCGGACGTAGTCGCTGACCTGGCCGATTTCATGACGCGCCTGGTGCCCGAAGATACGCGCCTGTACCGGCACACCGCGGAAGGCCCGGACGACATGACGTCGCATATTCGATCGGCGCTCACCCAGACCCAGCTATCGATTCCGATTCACGAAGGCAAATTGGCGCTAGGTACCTGGCAGGGCGTGTATTTGTTCGAGCATCGCGAGCGGTCGCATCGGCGCGGCGTGATGTTGCATTTGCTCAGCGAATAACGTCGATGTGGGTTTCCAGGCACAGCGGCAATTTCGAGCGCCTGTAAACGCGCAGCATCGGGGATGGATGTTTTTCGCCGAAAGTACTGGATCGCCAGCTCTGGGTAAGTTCGGCGCCGGCCGGCAGAATCAGCTTGGATCTTGCCGTAAGTGAGCCCAAATGCCAGAACTGTTCGATATCGTGTTCGCCCGCTGGACCATCGACATAATCGGTAATAAAGAAAACGTACGGCTTTCGAAACTCGACCCGGCGGCGATGCGTGAAGCCCGCATAGCGGCATTCGGCATCCAGAACATCGCGCTCTGAATCTGTTTGCCAACTCAGGATCGTGACGTTAGGCTGATCGGTCCATCGAAACGGCCCAGCCATCGCGGCCTGGTTGAGTCCATTGATGCGGATCGTGTTATGCGCGCTGGAGCCGCGAAACCAGTCGCGCCATTCTGGATCTCCGGTGTACGTATAGGTGCCCGGATCGATGAGGATTTCGTCGTCGCCCCAGCGCAGCACGATACTCAATGTGTCGGAATGGCTGTGGCCCGAGTGCAACGCGCCGAATGGACCGGCATCCACGATGGCGTGTACATTGCCGCAAGTCATCACCGCGAGACCCGCATCGGGAAAAAGGCGCGACTCCCAATTCGCCACTACGGACGGGCGCTTTGTCAGCACGAGCGGCAATTGTCCGCCGTCGTCATCGCCCAGCATCGGCGGTCGGCCTGACGGACCCATTACGGCGTGCTGGAACTCGGCCATGCGCTCCAGCTTGGCGAGATACTCGGCGCCCGGGCCCGCCAGAATCGCGTGCAGCAGAAACATATCGATCAGATAGACCTGATAGTAAGTGGATTGCTCAAAACTGGATCCGTCGGCGCGGATTTGCCGGTCCATCTGCTCCCCCATCACGCGGGCGCCGAGTTGTTCCCAGCTCGCGGCTCTGGGATACCCCGCGAAAAAAAGACCCAGCGCGTGCAATGCCAGGGCTTCGCCCACCAAATGATTGTTCGGCGAGAAATAGAACGAGAGATTGTTCGCCAAGTGGCAACCATGTAAATACATCGTATGGAGCCAGCCAACGCGAAACTCACCCTGCAGCTTACAGCCAACCAGGTGATAGATCCAGATCCAGGACAACGCGCGAAACGCGACTTCGAGCGCGCTCGCCCAGTTCGTTCCGCGATGAAAAGGATTGCCGGCCATCCAGCTATCCAGCTGGGCACGAATCTCGTCCAGGTTCCGGGCGTCGCCCGTCAACCGATAAGCCTGCGCCAGAACAATCAGGTGCTGATGCCGGTTCAATTCCCAGATGGTTTTGTGATCGCCCGCGCGCGGCGTGTCCAGGTAAGGAACGCGCCGGAAATAGGGCAGGCCAGTTTCAATACCGCGCAGGTAATCGCGACGCCAGCGAATGTCGGGCCCGGCTTCGATGGTTGTGGCGAGCAGAGGAAACTGGTGACGCCGGATCTGACCGGCGAGTTCGATCGTCTGTTCGGCATCGTGGCTAGCCGCGTCCGGCAAGGGCAAACGCGGAGCGAAGTCTTCGCCGAAAGTGAGCTTGGGAGGACGCACGGTGAGGACGACGTTGATCAACTCCTGGCGAGCCCGGAATAAAAGCTTCACATCCATATGTGCGGAATAGCGGGATATTTTCTACGATCGAGAAACGCCGAGTTCGCCGAAATCCAGGCGATGTGCGATGAGATCCGGCACCGCGGCCCGGACGATGAAGGCTATCGGATTGAAGGCCGGATGGGTATGGGCATGCGGCGGCTCAGCATCATCGATCTGGCCCGGGGACGTCAGCCGATCTCGAATGAAGACGGGAATGTCTGGGTAGTCTCCAATGGCGAGATCTACAACTATCGCGAGCTGCGCGCGTCCCTCATCCGCAGCGGCCATCGGTTTCGCACCCAGAGCGACACCGAGGTCCTGGTTCATCTCTACGAAGAGGAAGGCATGGACGGCCTGGAACGCCTGCGCGGCATGTTCGCCTTCGCGATTTGGGATTCGCGCACGCGGTCGCTGTTGCTGGTGCGCGATCGGTTCGGCAAGAAGCCGTTGTATTACGCGGCGCTCCAGCAAGGCTTCTACTTCGGAAGCGAGCTGAAATGCCTGCGCGCGGCGGGCGTGCCAATGGAACAGGACCGCGAGGCTCTGCAACTTTACTTCCTGCTCGGCTACATTCCCGATCCTTGGACGCCTTACCTCGCCATTCGCAAACTTACGCCAGGCGGCTGGCTGCGCTGCGATGCCGACGGCCGAATCGAGGAAGGGCGGTATTGGACGTTGCCTGTCCCGTGCGCGCAGCCGCCCCAGGGTCTTAGCGAGCTGGAAGCGTCCGATTATGTGCGCAATAAATTTGACGAAGCCGTCAAACTGCGCCTCATCGCCGACGTACCCGTGGGGGCTTTTCTGAGCGGCGGCATCGATTCCACTTCGGTGGTGGCGTCCATGGCGCTGCAGAGCCCCCACCCGGTCAAAACATTTTCCATCGGATTTGAAGAACCGGGGTTCAACGAGCTTTCGCTCGCGGCCTCGCTGGCCAGAAAATACGGCACCGAGCACCATCACATGCTGGTTCATCCCGATTCGGTAGACCTGGTCTACAAATTGGTACGGCACTTCGACGAGCCTTTTGGCGACTCGTCCGCCATTCCCACCTATCTGGTTTCCGAGTTCGCTTCGCGATACGTGAAAGTGGCGCTCACCGGCGACGGCGGCGACGAGCTTTTCGCCGGTTACGAGAGCTTTCGCGATATCGAGCGGCTCCGCATGTTGGACCACGTCCCGCTCGCGCTGCGCGCACTCGTCTCAACAATCGCCGACTTGCTTCCCTACACGGCGTACGGAAAAAACTATCTGCGGATGATCAGCCGTCCGACAGCGCTGGGCCGCTATTTTGAAAGCGCAGCGCCACGCTATCTCTTGGAGCGCTTGCTGACGCCTGGGTGGATGCCGCCCGCCGACGCGGCCTTTCTGACGCGAAAGATGGCGCACTCGTTGCTCGCCGAAGGGAGCGACGCACTCACGCAGGCGCTCTATTTTGAGGCCGCCGCGAAACTCACCGGAGACATACTGGTGAAGGTGGATCGCATGTCCATGGCGAATTCACTCGAAGTCCGCTGCCCGATGCTGGATCATGAACTGGCCGCGCTCGCCGCGCGCATTCCCCATTCCTGGAAGCTCAGGAATGGCCGGGGGAAAGACATCTTCATTCGCGCCGTGGGGCATCGGCTGCCCCAGGAGTTGCTGCATCAGCCCAAACGCGGCTTCGGCGTACCGCTGGCCAGTTGGTTCCGAGGATCGCTGCGGGGCTTCGTGTGGGACCACCTGAGCAGCCGCGCCTTCCTTGATCGCGGCCTGGTGTCGCCGGACTTCGTGATGCATCTGCTCGAAGAGCACGACCGCGGACGCCGCGACAATCATCACCATCTTTGGAAGCTGCTCATGCTCGAATTGTGGTTCCAGGAGGACGGCCGGCTACGAAGTGCAACCGCCTCGGCGGAAGCCTGCGCGGTTTGACCGGAAACGCGAATCGATGCCTGTCGAACTGATCTTCTGGATCGCAGTCGCCATACCGCTGTACGCGTTTGCAGGCTACCCATTCCTGCTGCTGGTTCTGGGCCTGGCCCTTCGCCGCACCGTCAAAAAGGCGCCCATTTGGCCGCTGGTTTCGCTGTTGATTCCCGCTTACAACGAGGCGCGGGTGATGGCGCGCAAGATCGAGAACTCGCTCGCGCTCGATTACCCTGCCGATCGGATCGAAATCGTCGTCGTTTCCGACGGTTCATCCGATGAGACAGTAGAGATCGCGCGTGCCAGGGGCGGGGTCCGTGTGCTCGCGCTCCCGAAGAACCGTGGCAAAGTGGCGGCGCTCAATGCAGCCGTACCCCAGCTCGGCGGCCAAGTGATTGTGTTTTCGGACGCTTCGGCCATGCTAGCGCCCGACGCGCTACGCCGGCTGACGGAAAATTTTGCGGATCCAGCGGTGGGCGCGGTGAGCGGCCGATACCGGGTTGTCAAACCGAACGAGGTCAATATCGGCGCTTCCGAAGATCTCTACTGGAAATACGAGGGTTACGTCAAAACCCGGGAGTCGCGGCTCGCCTCCACAGTGGGCGCTCACGGCCATCTGCACGCCATCCGGAAGGAGCTGTATCCGTTTCCGCCCGCCGGAACAATCAACGACGATTACGTCATCCCCCTCTCCGTCCTCGCCGCAGGTTTCCGCGCGGTATACGAACCCTCCGCCTTGGTCTGTGAAGAAGCCCGGGAAATGACCGGCTTCGCGCGGCGGATCCGAATCGTGGCGGGCAATCTCCAGCAGCTTCGGTATCTCGGCCGGTTCCTCAAACCTTTCCAGCCTCTGCCGCTCCTCTTCTTCTTATCGCACAAAGTGATCCGTCTTTTCGTACCTTTTGCGATGCTGGCGGCCTGGGCGGCAAATTTTTGCTTGATCCGCACGTCAGCCTATCGCGTCCTCTTGGGCGCCCAGCTCCTCTTCTATGCCCTGGCTGTTTTGGGTTTCACCGGCAGACTGCGTCCGCGAGCGCTCCGGCTTCCTTTTTACTTCTGCATGGTGAACAGCGCGGCGTTCTTCGGGTTCTACCATGCCATTACGCGCCGCAGGAGCATGGCATGGAAATGAACGTGTCAACCCTGACACTCTATGTCCTCAGGCTGACGCGCCAAAGCACAATAATACCTTTCGGTTCAATCACTTCCACGCCGGAACCCCACCTGCATATCTCTTCCGCGAAGAGGAGAAAAAGCGATGCAGATGATCAAGTTCTTCGCCATCCTGATGGCGGCGGCAAGCGAGCTGGCAGCCGAAAGTGCACCGTCGCGGCGTCTCATCGTGAACATTCCCGCCCGCAAGATTGCGCTGGTTGAGGACGGGAAAGTGATTCGGATGTTTTCGGTGGCAGTGGGCAAACGCAGCACTCCCAGCCCGCGCGGCACCTTCCATATCGCGAGCCATGTGGTGAACCCCACCTATTCGCACGCCGGCAAAGTGGTGGCGCCGGGACCCTCCAACCCGGTGGGCACGCGCTGGATGAGCCTCGGATTCAAAGGCTATGGCATCCACGGAACCAATCATCCGGAATCCATCGGCCACGCCGCGTCGCACGGCTGCGTCCGGCTACGAAATCATGATGTCGAGGAATTGTTTGAACTGGTTCGCGTGGGAGACGAAGTGGATATGATCGCCGATCCAACTCCGGAAGAAGCCAGCCTTTTTGAGGAAAGTCAAGCGAATAATCTACAGGCTAAGGCGAACGCAGCCGATGTAGAAGTTGTTGGAGGAATGGAATGACGTTGTTGAGCGCTCTCGGCGGGTTCCCCGAAATGGTTCTGGGTCTGGCCTTCAGCCTCGGATGCGCCTTGCTTCTCGGGTTCGCTTCCCTGCGGCTTTTGCTGAGCCTGATGACGCGCGGTCATAATGGAATGGATGATCCGAGTCACGTTGGTTCTATTATTTGGCTCGGTGCTGCCGTCGCCGGCACAAAGGGACCTGCCGCCGGAGGGGACCGCGACTCAGACCATGGCCCAGGCAGCGGCTCAACTAGCGGCCCGTATATCCTCCCTGCTGCCGCGCCGTTCAATCGTTTCACTCGAAACGCAGAACCTGACGCCGTTACCGTCAGCCGAGTGGTTGAGCTTCCGCAAGCTGTTGCAGGACGAATTGCGCAAGGCGGGCTTCGAGACGGCTGGAGTGGAACGAGCGGCGACGCCGCCTGAATCCCGCGTGCGCGTTACGCTGTCCGAGCATGCGCGCGGACTGCTTTTCGTAGCTGAAGTCTTCACCCAGGACAACCGCCAGATCGCGATGCTTCGCTCGATGCCCCCGTCGCTGATTGCAGCCAGGCCGCGCGTCGCCGTCACCGCCAAGGCGCTTTGGACCCAGCCGGAGCCGATCCTCGACGTTCTACTCGCCGATTCCGGTTCACTGATGCTGGTTTTGGGTACCAACCAGGTGGCGAGCTATCGTTTGACCGGAGACAAGTGGACACCCTCGGCTACAGCTTCCCTGGTGTTGCCCCGCCCAATGCCGCGCGATGCGCGTGGGCGTCTGGAAGCCACAGCGGACGGATTCCGCGCCTATCTGCCCGCCGCCACCTGCCAGGGAACTTGGCTGCCCGAACTTCGGTTGACCTGCGTGAATGGCACTGCAAGCTGGCCGGGCACCGGAGTGCGTTGGGTGGCGGATCGAAACGTTCTGGAATCGGACGCGATGAAAGCGCCGTTTTACTCGAGCGCCGGCGGCCTGTTCGCGATGGCCGATGGCCGCGTCGAGGATCGCTCCGGGCAAGCTGTCGCGGGCTCGGAAGGCTGGGGCAGCGACATCGCCGGCGTGATGGATCCCTGCGGCGCTCCAGCCGCGGTAATTGCCGCCGGTTCGAATGACGAGCGCGAAGAGATTCGCGTTTACGAAATGGACGGCCAGGCCGCTCCAGTCAGCGCGGCACTTCCGTTGCCTGGACCGGTTACCGCGCTCTGGCCGGCGGAATCGAGCCAAGCTACGCTGGTGATACGAAACCTGCAAACAGGACAATATGAGGCGTCCCGGCTGGCTTTGGCTTGCGCTCAGTAGCCTCCTCATCTTCAGTTCTTTGACGGGAGCGGTGCGTCCCCGCTACGGCGGAGCCTTGACGGTGGAACTGTCCAGCGCCTGGACCACGCTCGATCCCGGCAGCTTCAAATCCGCACTCGCGGTTCCTATCGCCGAGACCCTGGTCCGCTTGAACTCGCGCGGAGAGGCGGAACCGGTGCTGGCCGTAGCCTGGCAGCACGATCCGGATTATAAGCGCTGGCGATTCTCATTGCGTCCGAAAGTCGCATTCCACGATGGCGACGCACTCACTGCTGCAAGCGCCGCTCCCTCGCTCGCGGCCGCTTTGAAACCAAAATATGGCGAGGTCTCCATTGAGGCTGGTGGGCAGGCGCTGGTCATACAATCGGGGCGCGCCATGCCGGAGCTGCTTCAGGAACTCGCTTTGCCGGGGGCCGCCGTCGTCCGGAAGAGCGAGGCTGGGTTATTGATTGGCACCGGGCCGTTCCGCGTCACCGCCTGGGACCCCGGTCACCGCTTGACGCTCGCCGCGTTCGAGGACTACTGGGCTGGACGGCCCTATTTGGACACCATCGCCATCGAGTTCGGATCAGAACGCGGGCATGCCGATCTGTTCGATATCCCGATCGGCCCCGCGCGCCGGATACTCCCCGAAGGCTTGGCAACCTGGTCGTCCGCGCCGCGCACGCTGCTGGCACTGGTCGCGAATAATGCCGACCCGCAGGTTGTGCAGGCGCTCGCGCTGGCCATCGATCGCGCGCCCATTGTGAATGTGCTTGCGCAGCACAAGGGCGAAGCGGCCTTCGGTTTACTGCCGCAATGGCTCTCAGGATACGCGTTCTTATTCCAGACGATGCCGGACCTGACTCGCGCCAGGCAGCTTGCGGCCGCCTCCCATTCTGCCCCGCTGAGCCTCAGCTATCCCGCCAACGACTTATTTCTTCGTTCCGTGGCCGACCGCGTGGCCTTGAATGCCCGCGACGCCGGGCTTTCCGTCCAGCCTGCGCCGGCCGTCACGGGCAATCTGCGATTAATGGAGTGGCCACTCGAATCCACAGACGCCGCCGATGAACTCGAGCGTCTCGCGGTAGAGATCGGAGCCGGCGATCGCGCTTCGCAACTCGATTCCGCAAAGCCGGAAAGTCTCTACGAATTCGAACGATCTGTGCTGGATGCTCGTCGTGTCGTTCCGCTGGTCTACTTGCGCGAGACCTTCGGCATCGCGCCGCGAGTTCACATCCCGAAATCCACACCCGATACCTTCGCACTGCATCTTGAAGATGTGTGGGTTGAGCAGAAGATCCAGCCATGAGTTTTCGAACCAAGATCTTCCTCAGCATCACAGCCACCGTGGTTCTAGCCGTCTGGGTGGTCGCGGCTGTAGTCTCAACGCTGGTGACGCAATCGTTCGAGCGCCGTGACGCCCAGCGTACCGCGGCTCTCGTTAGCCAGTTGCAACGTGAATTCGACCGGCGCGGCGCGGAAGTGGCACGTCGCGTCCAAGCCGTCGCGGACTCAGACGCCGTGGAGCGCTTGGCTGTCAATCTCGGCGGGCAACTGGATACTTCGCAGTATTACACCGAAGCGCAAAGCATGGCGCAAGAGCAATCGCTCGATTTCCTGGAGCTGGTGGGACCCGATGCCGCCATTATCAGCTCTGCCGAGTGGCCAGCTCGCTTCGGTTACAAAGAGGACTGGCTCGCGCAGCCGCTGGATTGGAAAACGCAAGGTGTCTTCCTGAAGAAGGAAGAACTCGCCGATGGGCCAGTGCTCGGTTTGATCACCGTGCGCACCGTGAAGCCGGAAGATAAGCCGCTCTACGTAGTGGGAGGCCAGCGGCTGGACAATGAGTTTCTGGATTCGCTTCCGGCCGCCGAAGGCATGCGGCTGCAGCTCTACCCCAATTTCGAGCCATCCTCTTCACCGGGATCGGAGCTCGCGGCGGGCCTGCTGCAAGAGGTACGCCGGCAGCCTCGGGAATTGACGCGCGTGAGCAACGCCGCCACCATTACGGCCATCCCGCTACGCGGTCGCGACAAGCAACTGCTCGCGATTCTGCTGATCGAGAACTCGCGCGCCGAACTGGCCAGCCTGAAAAGAACCATCCAAGGAACGGCCGGCCTGGTGGGCGCAGCGGGCGTGCTGCTGGCGCTGCTGCTGAGCTTTTGGACCGCATCGCGCGTAACGCGTCCGTTGCGCGATTTGGCGTCCAGCGTGCGAGAAGTCGCGGTGGGCAAGTGGGACACGCGCGCCAGAGTGTGGTCGTCCGATGAAGTGGGACAATTGGCGCGCGATTTCAACGGCATGACCGAACAGTTGGTGGAGCAGCGCGATCGTATGATCCAAGCCGAACGTGTGGCCGCCTGGCGCGAGTTAGCACGGCGACTGGCTCACGAACTCAAGAATCCGCTCTTTCCACTCCAGATCACGATTGAAAACTTGCAGCGTTCCCGCGACGCGGCACCCGAGCAGTTTGAGGAAGTGTTTCGCGAGAGCACTACCACCTTGCTCACGGAACTGGGTCACCTAAAAACCATCATTGGGCGCTTCAGCGACTTCGCCAAGATGCCCGTGCCACAACTGGAGCCCGTGAACGTGAATGAACTGGCACGTGAGGTGGTTCAACTTTTCGAAGCGCAATTGCGCGCCTCCGGGCAACCGTCCGTCGAAACCAAGTTGCAGCTCGCGGCCGACGCAGGTCAAGTTCCGGCCGATCCCGACCAGTTACGGCGGGCCTTGAAGAATTTGGTGTTGAACGCTCTGGATGCCATGCCGCAAGGTGGAGCGCTTACCATCCGCACCGCGCGGCACGATAGCAAAGTGGCCGTGGAAGTCTCGGACACAGGCGCTGGTTTAACGCCCGAAGAATGCGATCGTTTGTTCACGCCCTACTACACCACCAAGCAACATGGCACGGGGCTGGGCCTCGCTATCGTGCAGTCGGTGGTGAGCGATCATAAAGGCACCATCACGGTGCACAGCGAACCTGGCCAAGGTACAACATTCCGCATCGAACTTGGAACGGCGGCGAACACATGAGCAAGCTGCTACTGGTGGACGACGACGCGAACACTCTGGCGTCGCTGGCGCGCGCTTTCCGTCTGGCGGGGCATGAGGCGGTGGTGTGCGATCAAGCCGATCGCGCGCTGGAACTCGCTAAGACACAGCGCTTCGATGTCATTCTCTCCGACGTCGTCATGCCGGGCAAGGACGGCCTTACGCTACTGGCCGAATTGAAGGCCGCGGGCGTGGCGGCGCCGGTGGTGATGATCTCCGGGCAAGCCAGCATCGAGATGGCGGTGCGGGCCACGCGCCTGGGCGCGGTGGATTTCCTCGAAAAACCGCTGTCCACCGAAAAGCTGCTCGTCACGGTGGAAAACATGGTGAAGTTGTCGCGTCTGGAGGACGAAAACAAGCGGCTGCGGCAGCGCGCGGGCAAGCAGGAATTGATCTGGAAATCGGCCGTGATGCAGAACGTCATGGCTAAAGTGGAGCGGGTGGCGGCCAGCGAAACTCGCGTCGCGATCCTGGGCGAAACCGGAGCCGGCAAGGAATTGATCGCGCGTACGCTGCATGAGAAAAGCCAGCGCCGCAACGGCCCGTTCATTACGCTCAACTGCGCGGCGGTCCCCGCCGAGCTGATCGAATCCGAACTGTTCGGGCACGAGAAGGGCGCTTTTACGGGAGCGGCCACGCGCCATGCGGGCAAGTTTGAACAGGCGCACGGCGGCACGCTGTTCCTGGATGAGATCGGCGACATGCCGCCCATAATGCAAGCTAAACTGCTGCGCGTTCTGGAGCAGAAGGAAGTGGAACGGATCGGGGGTGACCGGCCGATGGCCGTCGATGTGCGCGTGATCGTGGCCACGCACCGCAACCTGGACGAACTGGTGCGCAAAGGCGAGTTTAGGCAGGACCTGTATCATCGCGTCTTCGTTTTTCCCATCCTGCTGCCTCCGCTGCGTGAGCGCCGCGACGATATCCGGCTGCTCGTCGATTTCTTCGCGCAGGCCGTCGCGGAACAGAACGATTGGAAGCCGAGGGAAATCGCGCCGGAAGCGTATGCCGAACTGGAGCGCTACTCCTGGCCCGGCAACGTGCGGGAGCTTCGCAATGTCGTCGAAAGGCTTTTACTGCTGACCGACGATCGCGTGGACGCCGCCACCGCCCGCCTGGCGCTGCCGTTCGATTCAAGCCCTCCACCACAGTCCGCGGAAGCCGGACCTCTCTCCGAGCGCATGGACGCCCACGAGCGCGAGATCATCCTGGCCGAGCTGAAGAAGCACAATTACAAGATGACCGACACCGCCAAAGCGCTGGGCTTGGAGCGCAGCCATCTGTACAAGAAGTGCCAGCAGCTGGGCATTGAGCATCGCAGCACGACGGGATAGATGGCAGAATTCTAGGATCTGCCAGATTTTGCTAATCTTGGCAGTATGGAACGATTCACCGTAGCGGTCGATGGCTCGGGCAGGATACTACTCCCCGCGAAAGTCCGCAAGCAGCTCAAATTGAAGAAGGGTTCCGAGCTAATTGCAAGCGTGAACGAAGAACAACTCGTGCTGCAAACCCGGATGCAGGCCCTCCGTAAGGCGCAGGCATATTTCTCCCAGTTTCGAAAAGAGGGAACGCTCTGGTCGGAGGAGCTGATCAAGGACCGCCGCAAGGAAGCACGTCGTGAACTCAAGCGCTGAATATGTTCTGGATTCGTCGGCTCTGCTAGCCCTACTTGGCCTGGAACCCGGGCATGAGCGCGTTGCGGGTCTTCTTGATCGCTCGATCGTTAGCGCTGTCAATCTGGCCGAGATCGCAAACAAACTTGCGAGGGAAACGCCCTCGGTGCCCGCAGTGCGACAAATGATGGCGCATATGGAATTGAATGTGGTGGGTTGGTCGGAAGATATGGCCTATGACAGCGCGGAGTTTACCGCGTTCAACAAATCGCACGGCCTCTCGCTCGGCGACCGGGCCTGCCTCACTTTGGCGAAACAACTCCGCGCCACCGCCGTCACTTCCGATCGCACATGGCGCCGCCTTCCTTCCTTAGGCGTTCGTATAATGATCTTTCGATGAAAAACGGCGTCTTCACGGCACTGTTGAACAAGCTTCCGCTGGTCCAGGTCCTCGAAAAGCTACAGAGCCTCGACATTCACACCGTGGAACTGGGCACTGGCAATTACCCGGGCGATCCACACTGTCCCTTGTCGATGCTTACCGATCGCTCCGCGCTGCGCGAGTTTAAGCAAAAGCTCGAAGATCGCGGCTTTTCCATCAGTGCTTTGAGCTGCCACGGAAATCCGCTGCATCCCAATGCCGCTCTGGCCAAGGCTTTTCAGGAAACCAGCCGGAAGACCGTGCGCCTGGCCGAGAAGCTCGGCGTCCCGGTAGTCGTCGATTTTTCCGGCTGCCCCGGTGACAGCAATGCCGCTAAATATCCGAACTGGATCACGTGTCCCTGGCCGCCCGAATACCTCGAGGTTCTGGACTGGCAATGGGAGAAGAAGGTGACGCCGTTTTGGACCCGGCATGCGCAGTTCGCCCAAGACCACGGCGTGAAGATCGCCATCGAGATGCATCCGGGCTTCGTCGTCTATAGTCCGGAGACGCTGCTGAAGCTGCGCTCCATCGCGGGTGCGAGCATGGGCTGCAATTACGATCCCAGCCACATGTTCTGGCAGGGCATCGATCCCATCGAAGCGATCCGAATATTAGGCGACTCCATTTTTCACGTGCATGCCAAGGACACGCAAATGTATGCGGCCAATCTTCCTAAAGCCGGAGTGCTCGATACCAAGAAATATACCGACGAACGGAATCGCTCCTGGATGTTTCGGACGGTCGGATACGGGCACGCCTACGGCTGGTGGAAGGAATTCATCTCCACGCTACGCATGTACGGTTACGATTATGTGCTTTCCATCGAGCACGAGGATTCGTTAATGTCGCCCGAAGAAGGTCTCGCCAAGGCCGCCGCGTTCCTGAACGGAATTGTGATCAAAGAGAAGCCGGCCGCAGCCTGGTGGGTTTAATAAAGGGCTGATCGCCCGATAAGTTGCGGAATTTCGCCGGTGTCATACCCGAGTGCTTCCTGAAGAGCGCGCAGAAGTGGCTTTGATCGGAGAACCCGCAGGTGCTCGCTATTTCGGCCAGCGAGAGCTCCGAATTCGACAGCAGTTCGGAAGCATGCTCGATACGCCGCTTGCGGATGTATTCTCCGATCGTCATCCCATAGTGCCGGTGGAACTCGCGCGACACATGCACCGGATGCACTCCCGCGATGGCCGCCAAGTCAGCGAGACGGGGCGACTGGAGATAGGAATCTTCGAGTGACTCGCGCACCAGCCGCAACCAGTTTGGCCCATGGGACGCGCGTATCTCGTCGCAGGAGCGCGCACTTTCGGCTAGCATTTCGAGCAGCACGCCCTCCATGGCGAGCGGCGCGATATCGTCCTGGGCCATAAACTCGCGAATCATCCGGTTGGCGAGCCACTTGGATAACGGTCCCGTAACTTCGCGCGGCTCCGCCAGACAACGCGCGTGCTCCTGGCCCAGCCGCTGAACCGCGGCCGCCTCAATTTTGACCCGCAGCAAACGCACGGCAGCCGGGAATTGATTTCCGTGGCGCTCGCCCGCGGGCAACAAATGCAAATCGCCCGCGCACCACTCGAACTCCCGATGAGAGTGCATTTCGATGTAATCGCCGGAAAGAACCAGCGTGAGATAGGAGTTCGCATGGCAATGCGTCGGCAGCGATGCCCCTTCCTCATACAGCGCTTCGGTGAGAGAAAATCCGACGACGTCGCGGCGGCGAATGGTGCTTCCAGACGCATCCGTCACAGGACAGGAAATACTTGGCGTCATGTACTGTTGTACGCACCAACGAGTGGTTTCGTTTTGGGATTCACAACCTTTTTACAACATTCCCGCGCGCGAACAGTCGCTCCCAAAAGCGAACGCCGTCCGAAACCGGGACCGTTGAACTATTTGAATTCGGGGCTGCTGGCGTTGGCGGCTTCAGCGGACCAATTCTGGTGAATCAGCCCGTTCTGGTCGGTGTAGAAGGTGCGGCGGCCGGACGTATTGAACACCTTGGGATTGGCGTTGAGAGTGTAACCGGAGGGCGTGGCTGTCATAGTGAAAATGTAGCCATCCTTGTCACCCGAGGAGAGCGACGCCGGAATCAGATCGGCAGCCTGGGGTCCCGGTCCGCCGCTGGTGGGCGGTCCCAATTCGGCCAGCGTGGTGGCAAACCTCTGGAACTGCGACATGTATTGAACCTGCATGGTGTTGATGGTCTGCAACTCGCGAATCACCGCCATCTCGTTGGCGTTCATGCGCGCGCTTCCGAGTTTAGGAACAGCGATGGCCAGAATGATCAAAATGATCGCAATCACGATCAGAAGCTCAATCAGTGAAAAACCGCGTGCGCGGCGGCGGTTACGAAGGTGCCCCATGACAACAATTATGACGCGAAACCTAGTTCGAGCGTGGAAGGCCGAATTCGGGACTGTTGGCGTTAGCGGGTCTGGCGGAGCGATTCTGTCGAAGAATTCCGCTCTGGTCCGTATAGAACGTTCTGCGGCCCGTTCTGTTGAATACCTTGGGGTTCGCGTTGACCGTGTATCCAGAGGTTGTCGCGAGTATGGTGAAAATGTAGCCATCTTTGTCACCGGACGAGAGCTGGGCGGGTATCAGGTCTGCAGCCTGCGGGCCTGGACCGCCGCTTGCGGGCGGTCCCAACTCGGCCAGCGTTGCTGCATACCGCTGGAATTGCGACTTGTATTGGACCTGTGCGGCATTGATGGTCTGTAGTTCACGGACGGCTGCCATCTCGCTCGCGGCGTACATGTGACCGTCCCCTAATCTGGTACCGGCTATCGTCAGAATCACGAAGGCGATCGCAATCGTGATCAGTAGAAGATCGATGGACGACAATCGGCGTGGGTGGCGGCGTTCGGAAAACTGCGCCATGACAACCGTCTTGACGCAAAAGCAGCCGAAGCGTGGAAGTGACCTAAAATAGACCAGAGGTACCATTCCATGAAACGGCTGGCCTTGATTTCGTGCGTTGCAGTTCTGGCCTTCGCACAAACGCCGATTCGCCACGGCGAGTTCGTTGTTACCGCGGATCAGGCGGAGCAAAAAGGCGCCGTAAGGCATCTCATCGGCCACGTGAGAATTGAAAGCGATGCCGTGCTACTCCAAGCGGACGAGGTCAATTACAACGACGACACCCGGAGAAATCGTCGCGCACGGAGAAGTCCACCTGAAACTGAAGTAGGTTCGCCTACTCAAGCCCGGCCGCCGCCAAGGCTATCGCGCCAAGTACGCCGGCCCGCGTGCCCAACTTCGGAGGCACCATTTCAGGAGGCTCCAGGTATCCATTCAGCAGCCCGGATACCCGCACCCGAATCTTGGGAAACAGCTCCTCCCGCTGCATGACGCCGCCACCCAGCACAAGGCGCTCGGGCGAGAGCATGCACGTCCAGTTCACGATGCCGAGCGCCAGGTAGCCGGCCTCCAGATCCCACGCGGCGTGGCCATCGGCCAACAGATGCCCCGGCTGGCCCCAGCGTGCTTCGATGGCCGGGCCCGACGCCAGGCCCTCCAGGCAATCGCCATGGTAGGGACAAACGCCGGGAAACGGGTCGCATACGGGGTCATGAGGGATGCGAATGTGGCCCATCTCAGGATGCAGCCGCCCGTGAAGCAGGCGACCATCCACCAGCGCGCCTCCGCCCATGCCGGTGCCAACGGTAATGTAAACGAAGTTGCGCAAGCCTCGCGCAGCTCCCCAGCGGGACTCAGCCAGCGCCGCCGCGTTTACGTCGGTATCGAAAACAATCGGTACTCCGAGTGCCCGGCGAACAGTCCCGGCAAAATCGAAGTTCCTCCAACCCGCTTTCGGCGTGGACGTGATGTAACCAAAGGTGGGCGATAGGGGATTGGGATCGATAGGGCCGAAGGAGCCGATTCCAAGGGCGGCAACGGGTTGCGTTGCAGAAAAGAAATCAATGACGTGCCGCAGGGTTTCTTCGGGCGAGGTGGTTGGAAACTCCGCGAATTCGGCGTCGTCGGGGCCGCTGCCGGCGGCGCACACAAACTTCGATCCTCCGGCCTCGATTCCTCCCACACGCGGCATGAATCCAGTCTACGCGGCTAACGGGCCGGCGGAACAAGCAGGCCGCTTGATGACCGGGTACAATAAAAGCATCCATGAAATTATCCGCATTTGCCCGTGTTTTGGCTGTTTGCGGCTTCGCCGCCGCCGCCGCGATCGCGCAGCAGCCCGCCCCCGCCGTTCCCCCCAAACCTCCTGCCCCGGCACTGGCCCCGGTAACCGCTCCGGAAAGCAATGTCGCGCCCGACACCGTGGTACTCACCATCGGCGCACAACAAATAACCCGCGCTCAATTCGAAACTTTGCTGTCGGCCTTGGCTGAAAACGGCCGCCCAGCGTCGAGTCCAGCCCAGAAGCGGCAAGTAGCCCAACAGTATGCCGAGCTGGAAACGATGGCTCAGGAAGCCCGCAAGCGCAAGCTAGACGAGAGCGCCGAGGTGAAGCAGATGATGGCTATCCAGGTGGACAGCTATCTCGCCAACACCTTGGCGAAGAAGATTTCCGACGGCACCCAGTTCAGCGAGCTCGATCTTCGGTCGTACTACGACGCCAATAAAGGCGAGTTCGAGGAAGCCCAGGGAAGCCACATCCTGATTCGCTTCAAAGGATCCGCCGTTCCTTTAAAGCCCAATGAGAAGGACCTCACCGATGAGGAAGCACTGGCCAAGGCGCAAGATATTCGCAAGAAGATCCTGGCGGGCGCGGATTTCGCCACCCTCGCCAAGGCCGAATCGGACGATGCCGGTTCCGGCGCTAAGGGAGGCGATTTGGGCAAGTTCAAGCACGGCCAGATGGTGGCGCCATTCGACAAAGCGGCGTTCTCGTTGCCGATAGGCGAAGTCAGCGAGCCGGTGAAGAGTCAGTTCGGCTATCACATCATCAAGATCACGGCGCGCACCTCCAGAACTTTTGAAGAAGCCCGGCCGCAAATCGAAAAAGATCTGAAGCCGAAGATGGCGAAAGCGGCCATCGAACAGGTGAAGGCCCATACGGCCGTAACGCTCAACGACGCTTATTTCGGACCGGAATCCTCTGCCAAGCCCGCGTTTACTACACCAGGAAAATAAAGACCGCCCTTTCCCATCTGTTATCGCATCCGCCGGGCCCAAGCGAGAAAACGCCTCAGGTCCCGGCGGTGTTGCCAGATAAAACGCCAGAAATCGTCAAAGCCGATCTGGTCGGCCGGAACTCCCCAGTAGGTTTCCATGCGCCAGCGCAAGTATGGGCTACACCAGGGACGAAGCCGATAGCCGCGGCTGGCGCGCCACAGGAAGCGCAGCATCACATTCGTTCCAATCCTCGGTTTAGTTCCACCCTCAGTGCAACTGGCTCAGGGTTTTCTTGGACGACGAGTCGGGGGTTGCGTAGTAGCCGGTCCGCGTGCGCACTTGCGGGTGCCCGGGACCGTTCACGGTCACCTTGATCTGACGGAAGCTGCCATCCATTTCCTGGACGGTGGGTGAGTATGCGATGGTGTACTGATTGCGGATTTCGTGCGCCACCTGCAGAGCAATGGCGTCCACTTCGGCTGGGCTTTTGGGGTAAAAAGCCAGTCCGCCCGAATCCCGAGTGATAGCGTCCAGGGCGCGCTTGGCCAGCCGTGCCTCCCGGCGTTCTTCCTCGTTCAACAAACCGATACAGTAAACCAGCACTTCATTCTGCTCCGCGCGGTTCACCAGTTTTTCCAGGCTGATGGTGCTGGCGTTATCGTTGCCGTCGGTGATCACCAGCAGAACTTTCTTCTGGCGCTTGCCCTCTTTCTTGAGATAAGTCATCGACGAATCGATGGCGTCGCGCATGGCCGTGCCGCCGCGCGAATCGATGCGAGCCACGCCCTCTTCCATTTTCTTGATGTCGCTCGTCATGGGGACGTCCAGATAAGGATCGTCGTTGAAATTGACGATGAACACCTCGTCCTGCGGGTTGGACGCTCGCACCAAATCCAAGGAAGCCGCCTCCACCTTCTGGCGCTTCTCGCGCATGCTGCCGCTGTTGTCGATGATGATGCCGAGTGAAATGGGCACGTCCTCGCGGCGGAAGATCTTGATGGGCTGTTCAACTCCGTTTTCGAAAACCTTGAAGGATTTCTGCTGCAGATCCGTAACTAGTTTGCCGTCCTTGTTGAGCACGCTGACCGGCAGCACCACCAGGCGCGTACCAACGCTAAAGGTGGGCTCTTCGGGAGACGGTGTCGGAGCGGGCGCGTTTTGGGCCCGAACCGAGCAGGAAGCCAGCAGGGATAAGGCAGCCAGACTACTGAGACGGCGCATAATACCCGAGGCGGAAATACGCCTTGAGCGGAGGAAGACCGCGCGGCTGCACCAGCTTGACGTTGACGTGACGATACTTGCCATCCCGCGCCTGGTTGGTGGAAGTGTAGTAGAGCACGTACTGGTTGCGAAGTTCGATTCCGATTTTTGCGGCGATGTCGGCAAGTTCGTTTAAATTCTCCACATTATAACTGCGGCCGCCCGTCAACTCGGCCACCTCACTCAACAAGCCAGGCCCCATCTGCTCTTCCGGAGTCCGGCCGCGCGAGCCGATGGGCTCGAAAATTCCGATCCCATAGATCTGAACGTCGGCTTCGCGGACGGCGTTCTTGATCTCACTTTCAGTATAACGGCTGTTGTTGTCACCGCCATCGGAGATGATCAGAATCGCCTTACGGGGGTTGCGCGCTTTCTTCATCTGATTCATGGCCATGTAGACCCCGTCCAGAAGCGCGGTCTTGCCTTTGGACTGCGCAAATTCCAGACGATTTTGAATGTCTTCGGTGTCGGGTGTGAATGGAACCACCAGCTCCGGCCGGTCGTTAAACTCCACCAGGAAGAATTCATCCTCGGGATTGGCGGTTTTAAAGAACTGCACTGCGGCCTGGCGCGACTTCTGCAGCTTCGGCCCCATGCTGCCGCTGGTATCGAATACCAGGCCAATGGAGAGAGGAGCGTCTTCGCTCGAAAAGTCCAGGATCTTCTGTTCGACCTTGTCTTCGAAGAGGCGGAAATGCTCCTTCTCGAGACCGGTGACGAAGCGATTCAAGGGATCGGTGACCGTCACGTTGATCTGGACCAGCGTGGTGTCCACCCGGATGCTTCCGGCGCGCGCTTCCAGAATCGATGCCGCTTGCGTCGCTTTGTCGGAAGCTTTGGAGTTGGGAGTTATGGAGACTTTGTCGTCGTCCGGCGAGGGGGAAGCGGGCGTGACTAAGAGCAACCCAACAACAGGGATGAGAGATGCAAGAAGGCCGAAACTTCCAACCCGTGCTAAACCGCGCGCCACAATTCACCCGCCTACGCTACAACTTTTTACAGTATAACATCGGCCCCCGCTCGCGAATATGAAAATTTGAATTTCTGACGCCGGCTTTTCACATCGTCCTGCTGGCAAGTTGGAAAAAATTTCAGGGACGGAATTTCATCCTCTGCCTCTCCGCGCTCAAAACAAAAGCCATTCGACATTGGCTACGCGCTTGCTAACCGTGACGCTTAGTGTCCGTGCGGCTACGAGGAGGGTCCAACCATGAATCAAATTAGCGTAATCCGATTTCTTACCATTGGGTCTTTACTTACATTCGGACTTCAAGCCCAGGCTCCGGAGCCGGCCCAGACCAGCAATGGACAGCCGATCTTCCGCGTCACCGTGGTGGAACGAACCACCAATGCGGTGAGCTATCGCAACCGCAGTGGTTGGACCAAGGTGGATTTGAAAGGTACGCCGCTGGCGCCGGATGCCACCGGGCACGCCGACGTCAACAGCAGGCAGGGCTACATCGAAGTAAAGACGGAGATGCACAAGCTGCTGCCCGCTTCGCAGTACGGGCCCGAATACTTGACCTATGTTTTATGGGCCATCACGCCGGAGGGTCGCTCGAAGAATCTGGGCGAAGTGCTTTTGGACGGCGGAAACTCACACCTGGACGTCACCACCGATTTGCAGGCTTTCGCGCTGATCGTCACGGCCGAGCCATATTTTGGCGTCAGCCAGCCGAGCGACGTGGTGGTGATGGAAAACGTCATCCGCCAGGACACCGTCGGCAAAATCGAACAGACCAGCGTGAAATACGACCTGTTGAAGCGCGGCACGTATACTATGACCGGCACTCCCGGCAGGTACCACAAAGTGGACACGGACAAGCACTTTCCGTTGCAGCTGCTGGAGGCCGAAAACGCCGTCCAGATCGCACAGGTGGCCAATGCCGACACCTATGCCAAGGACACCTATGACAGCGCTGACAGCCTTCTCCGGCAGGCCGAGACGTACCAGGCGCGCAAGGCCGGCGAAAAGCCCGTCATCATGACGTCGCGCGAGGCGGTGCAAAACGCCGAGACCGCCCGGCTGCTGGCGTTGAAGCGTCAAGAAGACGAAAGAATCGCACGCGAAAAGCAGGCCGCGGCGGATCGGGAAGCAGCCGCGCGCGCAGCCGCCGATGAAGCGGCCCGGCAGAAGGCGATTGCCGATGCACAGGCGGCCGAGTCCGCCAAGCTGGCGGCTGAGCAAGCTCAGAAAGCTACCGAAGAGAAAGCGGCGGCGGACGCGGCGCGAGCGCAGGAGGAGTTGGAGCGCGTGAAGGCCGAACAGGCCCGTCTGTCGGCCCAGGAACAACAGCAACAGGCCGAGCAGGCGCGTTTGCAGGCCCAACAGGCGGAGCAAAAGGCGCAGGAGGCAGACCGGCTGCGCGCGCAGGCCGAACAAGCCCAGCAGCAGCTGCGCCAACAATTGCTCCAGCAGTTCAACCTGATCCTGGATACGCGCGATACGGCGCGGGGGCTGATTGTCAACATGTCGGACGTATTGTTCGATTTCAACAAGTATTCACTGCGTCCGGCGGCGCGCGAAAAACTGGCCAAGATCTCGGGCATCATCCTTTCGCATCCTGGCCTGCGCCTGGAAGTGGACGGCTACACCGACAGTATTGGCAGCGAGGACTACAACCTGAAGCTGTCCGAGAACCGCGCCCAGGGCGTCGAAAGCTATCTGATCGGCGAAGGCATCGCGCCGGACGATATCACCGCGAAGGGGCTCGGCAAAGACAATCCGGTAGCGTCCAACGACACCGCCGCGGGCCGTCAAAAGAACCGGCGCGTGGAGATGGTGGTTTCAGGCGACATTATCGGCACGCCGATCGGGCCCACTAAGCAATCGCAGTAATGCTCCTCGAAGCCCCCCTGCCGCTCGCACCCGTCAATAGTACGGGCGGTACATAAAGCAGAAACCGCCTCTTGTTGGAAGCAGCTTTCCAGTTTAGTAATTAGTAAGCCACATAAACCGGTTCCTTATAGGAACGGATTCACGAGCTTGTGGTGCGGCAAGAACGGAACAAATTGCTTCCGAGGAGAGACTGTGCTTAAGAATTTATCAATAGCGAGGCAGTTCTTTTTGTCCTAACCGCTACTTTGTCCGCTCGCCCCCCCAGATCGCAAATGTAGGCAGCCAGACCGGCACGAATCCCAACCAGGAACTGCAGGAGTACTGTGCCTACAAGATTACCCGGAAGTGTTGCCACTCTCGCAGCGAAACCGGCGCCGGACAGTGGCTGGCAGCGGAAGCAGCGGGTACGGCATCTGCACCTGGGGTACTGGCGAGTAGTCCGGTGGCCACGCTCGAAAGTCCTGGAAAGTCCTAGACCAAAAGTTCTTATGCCCAGTACTCGCGATTCATGCCTTCGTCCTAGCTTCCGGTTCTGATTAAAGGATGCAGATGCAAAGATTTCATTGGCGTTGGATAATTGGCTGCAGCGCTCTACTGGGTATTAGCTTTCTGCCCGCATTATTGTTGCCGGATGCTGTTCCCACCGCGAAAGCAGCCGGGACAGTAACCCCGGCCCCCCCTGGAATGAACGTAATCAAACACGTAATATTCATAATTAAGGAAAATCGCAGTTTCGATCATTACTTCGGTGCATTCCCCGGCGTCGACGGCGCCACTACGGGCGTCACCTCCACCGGCCAAGTCGTTCCATTAACTCCCGCTCCCGACCAGTTGATGAATGACATCGACCATGACTGGGAATCGTCTCTCACCGGGGAGAATGGCGGGTTGATGAATGGCTACGACTTGATCGATGGCGGCAACACCAACGGCAATTTGTTGGCCTATACGCAGATGACAGAGGCCCAAATACCCAATTACTATGCCTACGGTAAGGCTTATGCATTGGGCGATCATATGTACTCCTCCCTGCATGGTCCTAGCTTTCCGAACCATCTCTACACCATTGCCGCCACCGCTGGGGGCGTCATCTCGGATCCGGTCTTACCGAACGGCGGGGGAGGATCCTCCACCGGCGGATGGGGTTGCGATCAGGCCCCCGACTTCAGCGTTCCCGTGCTGGGCACCGAAGGCGAAATCAGTAGAGAGTATCCCTGCTTCGACTACCAGACGCTCGCAGATACCCTGGCTGCGGCCGGAGTTTCGTGGAAATACTACGCGCCTGCGGAAGGGCAACCCGACTATCATTTTTCGACCTATGATGCCATCAACCATATCCGCAACGGCCCGGCCTGGGCGGAAAACGTTGTCCCCTACGCGCAATTCGTCACCGACGCGCAGAGCGGGAACCTGCCGGCGGTAAGCTGGCTGGTCGCGGGAACCGAAAATGAGCATCCCCCTCGAAGCACATGTTTGGGAGAAAACTGGACAGTCAACAGTATAAACGCGTTGCTGAGCGGACCCGATGGCGCCTCCAGTGCGGTTTTTCTGGTGTGGGACGACTTTGGAGGCTTCTACGATCACGTGAAGCCGCCTACCCTGGACGAGTATGGCCTTGGGATCCGGGTGCCCTTTCTGATCATTTCTCCTTACGCCAAGCCCGGATTTATCACACACGAACGCTATGAGTTTTCTTCGGTGCTCAAGTTCACCGAAGAGCTCTTTGGACTGCCTGCTTTGAGCACTCGCGACGCGAACGCCAACGACATTACCAATGCGTTCAATTTCAAGCAGAGCCCCATCCCGCCCCTGATTCTGCAGCCGCGCGATTGCCCAATCCTTTCCACGCCGCATGTCGCGTTCGGGGATGTTCCGGTGGGCACCACCGCCAATAAGACAACCGTCCTGGTCTCGAATTTCCGAAGCACGCCTCTTTCCGTCACTAAGATCGCTACCACGGCTGGATTCCCGCAGACCAACAACTGCCCCGCTTCGCTGGCGCCTGGGCTGATCTGCGAAGTGAATATTCGTTTTGCTCCGACAACGCCGGGGGTCCACACCGGCACGATCACGGTTACCGACGGCGATCCCACCAGTCCTCAGGTGGCCACACTGGTCGGCACTGGATCGAATCTCCAACTGACACACCCCAGCATGACCTTCCCCAATCCCCAGTTGCTGGGAGTCCCGATCTCACAATCCACCTGGCTGACCAATATTGGCTCTACGGCGCAAACCATTACGAATGTCGCTGGAACCGGCGATTTCGCCGCCCGGAGCACCTGTACGAAACCTCTGGCCACCGGGTCCAAGTGCCTGATCACTGTAACGTTCACTCCGACGGAAACGGACATACGGCACGGGTACTTCATCATTACCAGCACCGATCCATCCAGCCCCTGGATGGTCCCGGTCCAAGGCACCATGGCAACCGCGGTCAAGCTCAGCGCCACCAGCCTCACCTTCCCATCTCAGACCATCCGCACGTCCAGCGCGCCACAGACCATCACCATCACCAATATGGGAAGTTCCTATCTGCATTTCGGGGCCATCACGACCAGCGCCCCATTCACCCACACCACCACCTGTAAGGGGGGAATCGCGGCGGGAGCTACTTGCTTCATCGATGTGACGTTTTCGCCGACTGCGATGGGACAGCAAGCCGGCACACTCACCGTGGTGGACAGCGATCCCACCAGTCCGCAGACGATTACTTTGTCCGGCAGTGGAACGTAAGCTCGGGAACGCCGAAAGGCCAGTCCTATCGCAGGGGCTGGCCTTTGCCTGACGGTCGCGGCTCCGTACAATGCCGTTCCGATTCTGAGCCGAGGCTGTTAGAGTTTACGAACGCGGCTCGTCTGGCACTGCGCCCACCACCCGGACCGACTCGCTGGCCGTGCCGCCGTCTTCGACCGCCACTTCCAGGCGGATGTCGATATCGGCGCTGCGGGGTCCATAGTAAATGTGTCCGGTTCGAATTTCACCGGGATTCAATGGGACTCGTTTAACCAGGTCGCCATCGCGAATGGTCACCGAGCCGCCGTTGGAATTCTCGGCGATGGCCGAAGTGCGATCCCAAACGATATCCAGCATCGCTCCGGCGCGATCCACCTGGAGACCGAGCGGATTGGAGATCACTACCGGAACCGCTTCGCGCGCTTCCGGCCGGACTGAATGGAACGGGCTGCGCGCCTGGGTGAGCCATAGCGTGGCGCCTACGGCAAACATCCCGGCGGCGGCGGCGAAGCCCTTCGATTGCCAGAAGGGAGCCGGGGATGGCGGAGGATTCTGCCGGTTTGACCGAGACAACCGGTCCTCGGCGGCGTCCGCAATAGGCGGCCTAGATGGGTTGTTCGCCGTCGAATTGGCAGCGGTGGCCTTGGGTTGCGATGCCTCAGTTGCGGGCGGCCTGGTTTCCTTCCGGGTTTCCTTGGCAGAAGATGTTGCCGGCTTGTTCCATGCGCCCTGTTTCAATCCCGATCCGCTAACGCCGTTCTTCGGGACGCGTCTGGCAGTTGATTCACGCCGGGATTCCTTGGCGATGGAGGGAGCGTTTTCTACCACGGGAGCAGTAGCGGGCCGCACCAGCCTCTTCCAGAGGCGCCGTTTCGCACGCTTGCCCGGAATGTCCAATGCTGAAACCTTCACCAGGGCTTGCACCGGTGGCGTTTTCCGCTCGACCGGGGGAGCGGATTCGGCCTTGGGAGCAGGTTTCTGCTCGGCCGGAACTCGCTTGGGTTCGCGTAAAGGTTCCCTGTGAACAGGCTGGGCAGGCGCCTGGGCCACATTGTCTTTGACCGGATCGGGCGAAGTCCATTTATTCAGAACAGCGCCGAATATACGAATGTTCGCCCTTTTTAGAGCTTCCTTGGCCTGCCGCGCCGATTCCCGCTTGGCGGAGTTCGATTCGATCACCAGCACAGCGCCTTCCACCGACTTGCCGAGCTGGATGGCGTCCGCGGAGAGGTTCACGGGTCCGGCGTCAATCAAAACGTAATCGAAAACAGTTCGTAGTGTGAGTAACTGGGATTGCAGCCGCTCCGCATAGGCTGTCAGAGAAACATCCAGTGCGCTGCCGCAGGGTACCACCCACAGCTTGCTTCCTTGGATTTGCTGCGCAAACCCTTGCAGAGACTGGTGATTCACCAGCGCGTCCGAAAACCCCGCCCGATTCTCCAAATGATACTTGCGGTGCAAGGAGGGCGCGCGCAAGCTGGCATCCACTACACAGACCGCACCTGGCGCCCGGGCTACCAGAATCTCGGCCACCTGGCAACAGACCGTGCTACAGCCGGAGCCCCGATCAATGCCGCAGAACATCACAGCCGCCGGTCCGGATTGACCCGCCGGAGAAAATAGCCGGTGCACCAGCTTGATCGCTTGCTGCAGAAATTCGGGGGCTAATTCAGGCTGCTTTGCAGTCGATTTGGAGTCCGATCGCTGAGATAATGGAACAGGAATTGCCATTTTTGCTACCTAGATGCAGGTAGTATACACCCGACCCTTTGGATTGAGACCGCGCTTCTGTAATCCATCCCACCAAATTGTACCGGTACTGATTGGTACTTCCGGCCTAGAGATGGTGCACTGATTCGCTCCGGGTATCACACTTGCCAGCGTGGCAGTAACTTTCAATTGTAATTTCACCTTCCGCGCCACAAGATCAGCTGTAAGTCCGGCTAACTCGGGTCTCCTTATTAGTGGTTACCTGGACTCACAGTTTAAACGCGCGCGGTTGAGTTGAAAGCTGTGCGGCCGTACCACACGGTACTGGGACCGAATGGCTAAGGCTTAGTCAACTTGTTTTTTAGAGGCACGTGGGGTCCGCGAATTCTGCGGGCAGGATCGCGGCCAAGGTGGGCCGCAGCCGCAAGAACAGAATGTAAGTGCCTTGTTCTGTTCGGCTCAGCAACGAAACAGCGGCGCCTTTTTTGGCGTCTGCGCGCGAGTAAGTAATGTACCGGTACTTATATGATTGATGGTAGCTTGAAATGCTTTTGTACACCATTTATAGTCACTTCAAGAGCCACTTGGCAGTGGTTGCGATTATAAAGGAGACGCAGGCATGAAAATATCTCATATCGGTTTATTACTTGGACTCATTGGACTGGGTGGTGCGATTCCGACTTTCGCAAACACCGCCAGTATATGCAGTGCCGTGGCCGATAACTTAATAAATAACTGTGGATTCGGGACTGGCGACTTCACGGATTGGACCGTTACAGGGACAGTGAGCAGTAATTTCGACGTCACCACTAACGTACCCAATTCCGGCTACGACGATGCTCGTTTTGGCGATACCACCCTGGACTACATCGAACAGTCTTTCAGCACCGTTGCGGGCGATACCTACAGCGTCAGTTTCTACGTGGACGCTACCGTTCCCGGCAATATTGTCAGCGAAAATGGCGAATTCGTCGCGGAGTGGGACGGCACGAATATCCTGACGATGACCGGCTCAACCTATCCGGGTTCTTGTTCCGGGCCTGATAGCGCCGGATACGACCTCTGTTCCTTCACCGAGACCGCGACTTCAACGAGTTCAAACATCACATTCGGCGGGGAGACCGCGGACGCTTATTATCACCTGGACGATGTGATTGTTACGCAAAACACCAGCGCCGTTCCCGAGCCATCGTCCATCTCGTTTGCCTTGGCCGGCTTGTTCGGCATTTTGGTGGCGGGCCGCCGTTATATGGAAAAGCGCTCTAAGGCTTAACCCAATCTTTGCAAGCTTACAGGCCGCTGCCGGGCGATCCGGTACGCGGCCTTTTTTTATTTCCCGGTCCGCGGGTTTCTCTTCGGGAGCCGCGACTCAAGGCACGGCTGCAAAAGCCTGGAGCGCTCAAACGCAGCCGGTCAGAGAGCGATTCAGGGAACAGGTCGGCGATCCAACGCCCGCCAGTGGCATTCCCGGCAAGCAATGCCCGGCCAGCCATACAATCTAATTTGGGACAGAAATCAATCAAGCAGAGGAGCGGACGGACGAGAGTGAAACGTATGATTCACGGCCTCCTCTCCGCATTGATGATGGCTCTGTGCGCATCGCAAGCTGTAGCCCAGAAAAGGTACGTCCCCAGATTAGGCTCTGAGGTTCCGTCGTACGTCCTGAAGGCCAGAACTGATTCTCAGCAGTGCCTCACTGACACGGGCCATCGTGACCCGTGTGCGTCAGTTACGATTCAGAAGAGACGCTTCACGATTGCGTGGGACGCAAAAACAAACGAGATCACATACCTGTTCACAGACGATCCCGATTTAATTATGGACAGCGAACTGAGCGTGGGCGGTTCCTGCAGATTAGTTGAACAGGACGGAAGGCCCGTTCAAACGGTCCATTATATGGGCTGGCTCATAACACCGGCGTGGACCGATAAAGCTAGGGAAGTGTCAGCCGACGCGTATTGGTTTGCAGCCTTGCGCAGGGATGCAACCCACGCGGAGTACGGCACGATTGTTGGCTTCGTACAAAGCCTCTACCTCAAGGTGGGACAATAGGGCGAATTGCTCGCATGTAGCGCTCAGCCGCAGATTTGCGACTTACATCAAAACTGCGTGAACGTGTAAGTGGGGTAAGTGGCCGGCACGGTTGGGACGAATATTACCGGGACGTTTCGTCCGGCATTGAGAATAGTGTCGTTCGTGCTGGCAACGTTAAAGCCCGCCATGGGAGCGACAGAGAGCTGGAAGTCGGTGGGAAGTCCCGAATTGCCGAATCCCGGGTCGACGCTCGCCGAGCCGCCGGCGTCTTCATTCACTGGGAGCGGGCTTCCATTCACCGCCGGATCGCTGCTCTGCCATTCGGAGAACGTCAGGAAGGTCCAGGCCGTATTCGGATTCGCAGGCACACCGCAGGAACTCGCGGCGGCGCCCCCGGAGGCTTGGTCAGTACGTGGAAAGCCTTGCCATAAGTCGAGAATTGCCCGTCGGTTCTCCAATACAGATTTCCCTGGAAATTCTGGAATTGGTTATAAGGCAAGTCGCAGGAATCCGCACAGCCAGTAGTCACATAGAAACCGGAGGAATCGTTGAGATCGAAATAAAATATGTTATTGGCGACATTCACCTGCGGCGCATTGGCCAGGTTACATCCTTGCGGCCAGGGGGTCTGTTGCTCGAACATGCTCACGCGACCATAGGCAAAGATGTTATTGCTAAAGGTGTTGGCCATTTGTCCCTGACCAAGTCCTTCATTAAAAAAGGCGGTTGAATCCGCCACCCGGTATACTACGTTGTTTTCCACATCCACGCCGGCCGATTGATTGTCGAGATAAATGCCGTGGCCGCCGTAACCGGAAGCCTTGATATTCTGGTCGATAATTGATGAATCCGTTACGTCATGCAGCAAGTTGTTCAGAATCTTGCCGCCGCTGCCGCTTCCGCCTCCGCTGCCGATGTTGTAGTACAGTGTCCCGCCGTCGGAAGTAATTCCCTGGATAATATTCCAGATATGGTTGTATTGGGTCGTAATATTTACACCGTTGGCGGCGAAATCCACCGAAGGGCAGCCCAGCAGGCAAATAGAAATGCCGGCGTGATAGCCATCGGTGATGTCGTTGTGGCTGTAAGTGACATCGTGACCATTTCCCTGAGCGATGCCTTCCCCATTCGCCGACACGCGCGAGTAACCCTGAACAATATTGTTTTGAACCGTGATGAACTGAACCACATTAGCGGCATGGTCCGATCCCACCGGAGGGTGTCCAATATGGATGCCGGCGGCGCCGATGTCATAGAGGGCCGAATTCTCGATCAAGTCGTTCGATGCGGGCGGGCCTGAGTTCCCCGACGCGGAGGCGATCTGAAGCCCCGATGCCGACGTATGCCGCACCACCACGCTATCGAACGTCACGTTCTGGCAGCTTTCGCAATCGATCGCGGCCGGTAGCGTGCCTTCGCCGTTTTCATCGTTGTTGAAGCCGCCGGCGGGCGGTATGAAATTGTCCACTTCGAACGTGATCCCCTGGAAAGTGACGTAACTCAGATTGGTGGCCGAGATGAGGCTGCCGCCGGTGTGAGTGGCCGAGGACTGCTGTGCGATGACGACACTGTCGGTGTTCGGGTTCTCATTCGCATTGGCGATATAGTTCAACGTCCAGGGAGAGGTCGATCGGTCCACGAACCAGATGCCGGTTTGACCGGCGGATTGGGCGGCGTGAAAGGCGTCCAGCGTGTTGTCGACCACGTAGCGGTGACCCACCGTAGGTCCGAAATAGCTGAACTCGCTGGCGCTCCCCTGCATTGTGCCGGTGAAATAGATGATGTGCCGGGTGGTGTCCACGCAAGCCACCCGCATTATCTCGTCGGTCCAGGCTTCGAACAGGGTGAGTTCGATGTCACCCACGGGATAAGGATTGGCCTCGCCACCGCACGCACTCCCACTCGGGTTCAGGTTGATCCATTGCGCGATAGGGTCGCTCGGATTGTATCCGAAGCGATCCAGGCACTTGGACTCCGTACCCGCGGAGTTTGTAATACTGGGGCAACTCGCGTCGGGACCAGTGGGAGTGATTTCGGCGGCTACCCGAAAGAAAGCGCCGACGTTGCAGTCGGAGACTGCGACAGTCTGGCCAGTTGCGGTCGAATAACAAGAGCCGTTACTCATGTAGTAACCGACACCGGTAGGTCCGGCCACCCTCGAACGCAGACGCCGTTCCCCGTTGTAAAACAGATACTCAAAAGGTTGCGTGTTGGCCGGTAACTGGATCTGCCACAGATTGGCCGAAACATTTTTCCAGGCCTTGCCTAGCGGAATCCCTCCACTAACTACTGGCGTTTCACCCGGGTAATTCTGCCACGTCACCTGTAGATTAGCGCTACCCGAATCGGCGGAGGTGAAATTCAGAGTCCCGGGGTTGGTCGGGCTTTGGGGGAGATAGTAAGTGCCATTCCGGAGCATGATCGAGAGGGGTTGCGCGGGCTTGCTCTGGATGAGATTCCTCACGGCGTTTTGAGCCATGGCCAGCGACGCAAAGGGACCATCCGTGTTGTTGGCATTCGGCGCGGACAACGTTCCGCTCCATTGGTCGTTCCCATTGGGAGCGACATACAGATTTTGGGTTGTGTTCAGTGCCGGGCCGGTGGCGATTACAACCGTGTTCGCGGTTTGTCCCTGCACGGAGAGCACGACATTGAGCGGGCCCTGATTGGCCAGGCTGGCCGGAAGCACCACGTTCACCTGGTCGAGCCCGGGATCATTTGGTTGCGCCCCCGCGTACTGCACCTCGACCGGGGTTCCGCCGATGGTGCAGGAAACCACCGACAGCGAAGAACGTCCCCGGATGCCGGTCCCGTAAAGTTCCAGCACGGTTTGCGCCCCATTTGCGGAATTCACGGCGATCGGCAGCGTAATGCAGCTCAACGGAGTGCTGCCGCAGGTAAACGTGGGCGATGAAGTCTGCGCCCCGTTTACGGCTTGTATGACAAGGGCAGCCGCGACGCCTTGACCGTTGCTATTGGCTGAGAAAAGGCCGGGCGCCACGGCGGCGATCTGGACAGTGCCGGTGGAGACGGTTCCATCCGAGCTGGTGATAGTTACTGTTGCGGCGCCGGTAGCGGCTTCGGCAGGGATTAGAAAATTCACTTGCCCCGGCGATACGAAATCAATAGGAGCGGGTTGTGCGACACCCGAGCTGTCGGTAACTGACACGGTGGTACCGCCGAGAGAGGTGGGCCAAGTGGCGGAGTTAGCCGAAAGAATGGCGGTGGCAAGATCGGAGCCGTAGCCCGTCACAATGGACTGGGGCGCCGCGGGCGAAGGAAGGTTGCTCGCACTCGAAACCACGCTCACCGAATTCGTCGCGGATGCAAGGCCCGACGCCAGGACCAGAATGGCCCCGAACTTCGCACCTCGTCCCCACCAAAACCCGAATTGTTGCAACAGCATTAAAAACCGTCCTTATTGCACGCCGCTCTCAAAACGCAGGAATTTCGAACTGCATTTCTAACGCCACGGTTACGCGAAAAAAAGACAAACTCCCGTCCAAGCCGCTTATACAATCCGAAGCGGATTATGGGTCTAGATTGCGGAAGGAACAAGTATCGGAGAGTACCGGTACTAAATGCTCGCGTACCACGGGCGCAAGCCGAAAGCAATTTCCGGTCCGGAGTTGGGACTTCTTGCCACAAGGCCGTTGGAATTTGTCCCCTGAGGCGCCTGCTCGATAAATCCGCGCTGCTGCAGCCAGGCGATGATTTTGCGGGCGTTCTGCTCGGGCGTGGAATGGACCGTTTCGAGAGTGATATCGGGATTATGGGGCGGTTCATAAGGGTCGTCCACGCCGGTAAAACCCTTCAGCTCTCCGGCTCTGGCCTTGGCGTAGAAACCCTTTGGGTCGCGCCGCTCGCAAATTTCAGGCGAGGTGTTTACGTAAACCAGAACAAAGTTCTCCTCGCCTGCCATCTCGCGCACCTCGTTGCGGGTGGAGTTGAACGGACTTACGGCGGCGCAGATCACCGTACCATTGTGACGCGCGATCTCGGCTGCCACGAAGCCAATACGCCGGACGTTGATATCGCGATCCTCGCGCGAGAACCCCAGGCCTTTCGAAAGATGCGTGCGCACCACATCGCCATCCAGCATGGTGATTCGTCGGCCGTGCTCGGTGAGCACAATGGCGAGGATCTCGGCAATGGTCGATTTCCCCGAGCTGGGCAGGCCGGTGAACCAGATACAAACCCCTTGCCGGCTTCGCGGCGGAAACGTTTTGGCCAGGATCGCCGCCGTTTCCGGCCGGGTGAACCAGGATGGCAGCAGCTTTCCTTTTGCCAGATAGTCGTTGCGAATCTGGGCGGCGGAGATCGAAAGCGTCTTGGTGTCTTCGGGAACCTGCGTGGCCTGCTCGTAGCGGTCCTGATCGGGCATATAGACCAGCTTCTCGTAAAGGACCGGCTGGACGCCGATTTCGCCGCTGAATCGCGCTAGCATCTCATGCGCTTCGTAGGGACCGTAGATGCGCTGCCCCTTGGGCCTCTTATCGGGACTGGCATAATCGCGTCCCACGATCAGGTGATTGGCGCCGAAGTTCCTACGAATGATGGCATGCCACAGCGCTTCCCGTGGACCGGCCATTCGCATGGCCAAAGGCAGCAGACTCAGCACCGTGCTCTTGGGATCGTAGTAGTGATCGATCAGCATTTTATAAACCTGCACGCGCGTGAAGTGATCGATGTCCCCGGGCCGTGTTACTCCCACCACCGGTTGAACCAGGAGGCTGGCGCCCACTGCATCCTTGGCCCGTTTGGTGAGTTCCTCCTGGGCGCGATGCATCGGCCGGCGGGTGTGATAGGCGATCACCCGCGGATTTCCCATTTCCTCCAGCCGCGCCCGCACCTGCGCCGGAGTGAGACGCAGTTCGGGGTAATCGTAATGCTGGGGCAACTCGAGAACCTGCAAGGGACCGCTTATATAAAACCGTCCCCAGCCGCGCATTTCCGCAACCAGGCTGTGATCTTCACTCGAGGTTCCACAAACTTGCTGCGGCTCCAACTTCATCTCGCGCTCGTAAATCTCCTCAACCTGCATGATCGCGATCAGGTGATTGCTCGGGCTGCGCAGCGCGATGCGCTTCCCCTCCAAGCCGTCCACGTTATCCACGGGCAAGGTAATAGGAATAGGCCACAGTGTTCCATCCGGCAGCCGCATGCGCTCCAGCACCGAAAGATATTCGGCCCGATTCATGAACCGGTGCAGGGGCGAAAAGGCTCCCACCGCCAGCAGCTCCAGGTCGCACAAGGAGCGGGGCGACAGTTGGAGCGAAGAAAGTTCGGTGGCTTCCTGGGTTAATTCCGCGCGTTCCTGGAGCGCCACGGTTAGATCCATCAACTTGCCGCCGTAAGGTTGGATTAAAGATTTCAGTCCGTTTTCGAGATTATTATGTACTTGCATATTTGTCCTCGTTACCGATCTCCCCTAGCCGCCAGAACAACTCCGGCCGACCGTTTCCGGCCCCGCCAGGCTCGCAAAAGCCATAGCGGCGCCCAGCAATAAATCAACACCACCGCCGCATCCATCCGGCGCAGAAACCATAGCGCTAAGCGGTCCCACCGTCGTTCCACGAACCCCGGCTTGCCTGCACTCGCGGATGCGGGCGAAACATAGCGGGGGAATGCCCCGCCGGACTGCTCCCGCCACAGCGCAACGTAGCGGTCGATTTTTTCCTTGAACTTGCCCGGCAAATTTTCCGGGCGCTGCTCGGAGGAAACAATACGGTTGCCCTTGACCAGCGAATGGTGCTGGCCGGCATAGACCGACATGCGGTCCGCATCTTCGAGCGAGATCATGCGGGATTCGGGCGAAATCTCCAGAAACGCGCAGATTCCCTGGAGCGTTGCGGCTGGATCCCGAACCAGTTCCTCATAATGTACTTCATGCACCGCGATTCCACGCTTCAGCAGAAGGTCACACTGCTCCCGGAGTTTCTGGCACGCCAGCAGAGATCGCAGTAGCATTCCGCGCTTGGCGAAATACGGTTCGCTCTGGCCCGCCGACATCACGCTGCGGCAGATGGCCAGGGGATTTCGCCAGAGGACGATGAACCCCGCCGAGGGGAACGTGTTCGAAACCTCGTCGAGACAATCCCAATAGTTGGGCGATTTCTCCCCAAAGATGGCCGCTCCACTTCGCCGCGCATAACTGCGATAGACCGTTTCGGAGGCGTTTCTTAAGTCGCCGGCCGGCGGGAGAACACCTTCAGCCTCGATCCGATGACGGGTGAGCGCGCTATTCCAGAACTCCCACCGCTCCAGCCAGTCCGATTTTGCGTTCCCGCCGAGGAAGAGACGTTTCAGAAGCGGAAGTTCCGCCTCATACATAAGCCCGATCCGTGAGTGTTGGTTCAGCAGAGTTTGCAGCAGCGAGGTCCCGGAACGCCAGACACCCACCAGAAACAACGGCCCTGTACCCTCGTTGACTTCCAAAATGATCCCCCTTGTACGTATCGGCGGTTAGAATCAGTGGCTTCAGCAGCTTGAGCGGATTCGGGAAAGAACCGTAGTACACGCCATTTTTTCACTTATGCCCGTTGGAAATACGTGCCGGAGCGATTCTCAGGAAGCCGCCGCCATGCGATGCGGCAGGCTGCCCTTGGCCGCCAACTGATCCTGAATCCAAAAGTAAGTCTTCGCCAGACCGTCCTCGAGCGAGATGGAGGGTTCCCATCCGAGCACTTTCCGCAGCAGCGAATTATCGCTGTTACGGCCCCGGACTCCCTGCGGCTTGGAGAGATCGTGAATCCGTCCGATTTTCTTACCCGCGATTTGCGCCACCATGTCCACCAGTTCGTTGATAGAGATCATGCGGTCCTGCCCGAGATTGAGGGGTTGAGTGAAATTGGACTGCATGAGCCGGAAGATCCCCTCCACGCAATCGTCCACATAGCAATACGAGCGGGTCTGGTTTCCGTCACCCCAGACCTCTATGGAATCGACATCCTCCGCCAGGGCGATCTTGCGGCAGATCGCGGCCGGAGATTTCTCGCGCCCTCCGTCGTAGGTGCCGAGCGGCCCGAAAATATTGTGGAATCGAACCACCCGCGTGTCGAGCCCGAAATCCTCGGTATAGTGACGGCACACGCGTTCCGCGTACAGCTTTTCCCAACCGTAACCGTCCTCGGCGTCGGCGGGATAGGCGTCCTCCTCTTTGAGCGGAGCGATATCGGTTTCCCGCTGCAGGTAGCCTGGGTAGATGCACGCGCTCGAAGTATAAAGATGGCGGCTCGCGCCATTGATTCTGGCAGCCTCGATGGTATGCAGATTGATGAGCGTGTTGTTCCTTACGATAATCCCTTTGTTGGATTCGATGAACCCGATTCCGCCCATGTCGGCCGCTAATGCGTAAACGTGAGAAGCTCCTCGCGTGGCTATCAGCGCGTTATCGAAACGCCGCAGGTCGAGAAGTTCAAATTCGTGAGCCTCGGTGGGTGCGTATTCCGGCTCCTTGATATCGACACCACGCACCCAGTAGCCTTGCCTGACCAGATAACTGGAAAGGTAATGGCCGATAAATCCTCCGGCTCCTGTAACGACAACTTTGGCTTTATAAGTCATGATGAATGTTCTCCAGATAGAGACTTTTCTTCCACCGGGCGGATTACTGGCAGTTCGCCATGCGGAATGAAACGAGTTGAGTGGCCCAGTTGTAAACGCCGGGCTCAGGTTCATATTGGCCCGTGAACCAGAACGTGCACTGATCCACAGGGTCGATCGCCATACCCGAAACCGCGCCCCAGCGGCCCGTTTTCAAGGGTGGCACCGGCACCTCCACGCTGACTCCCGGGAAAACGATATTCTCGGTGAGCAGCGCGTTCTGGGGCGTGGCGGAGAGTCTTCCATCCACGGCCAGGCCGGGCAGTCCACTGTAGTAGGAGGTAGCCGCCTTGCCCGAAATGCTGTAGCCAATGGCAATGTTCCCCAGGCTATCTTCAGCGGCGGCGCTCATCCAGCGGCTGAAAGTGTCCGACGTCGTCGAGTCGTTTGCCGATTGCAACAGGCCTTTCTGGTGGATGGTCGCGGTCGTGTTGAGATTGCGTAGCTCATACCAGCGGACCCCGACGGGGCTGGTTGTCGACGTCTGGAGCGCTTGAGTCAGCACTACCGATTCATAGGTTCCAAAATTCCGGTAAGCCGCCCGGCCCATCAGATAACCCCCTACCGAATCGAGCGGCCAGAGCGCCGGAGCGGGTTGTGGAACGCAATTAATCGCGCCCGCGTCGCAGGCCGGCCGCACATTGGCGAACGCGCTGGCGTCGATTTGAACCGGTCCCGTAAGGGTGCTCGCCGAAGGCGTGACGAAATTCACGTGGAACTGATAACCGTACAGGTGCCATCCTGTAGAGCCCACCGGTTTGGCGAAAGTGAAGATATTGTTTGGCATTCCGGCGGGCGGCGGAGTGGCGCTGTCCAGATCGGAAGGAAGCAGGTGAAAGAACCCGGTGTTGTTCGAATACGCGCTGGTGAGACAAACCATTTGCGCATTGGGCGACCCAACGAGCATCGAAGGACGTTGCAAAGCGCAGACCACGGCGTACTCCGGAGCCCAGTCCTTGTCCGGGTTGAGCATATCGAAAGCCAGATAGTACGCGTCCGGCCACACCCCGATCTTGGGGTAATCCATCTGATAGGTCGGATTTTGAGAATCGATGTATTGAACCGCGTATTCGTAATATTGTTGCGTTGCGTCGGAGGTTTTGGAGACCGCGACACATTCGCGGTTCGCTCCCGATCGCATCGCCACCACCCAGACGGATGCCAGCTTATCGTACTGAACCGTTCCATCCGCACCCACCGCCGCCGAGCAGGGACTTTGGGAGGACCAGAAGAGATTCCCCTGCAGGGCGTTTCCAACAGGATTGGCGCCCTTATCGAAGACCTGCAGCCGGAAATCGGCCCACTGCACAACCTGCGTGGCGCCTACCGCGAGGGTGGCATCGGAATCCACCGCCTGCGTGCCGGACAGCGGTGCGGAAAGACCCGGTTTCACCACCAGATTGGCGAGGGGCACTTGCCCCTTTACAGGAGCGCCCGTGGGCGCCAGATTGGCCGACGCCGGCACCAGCGGTAGAGACGGATTCAGCGCCGCCGCAGTGGCCAACGCGGGTGTCACGCCGCTATAGGAGAAAGAAATATCGGTCTGACCCGTCTGTACTGGTGTCGGCGCCAGAGGTGTGACTTCACCGCTGCCAGACGCCACATCCGCGTGCGGGGCGGGCAGGGCTGGGGTAAGCAGGCCCGCTTTAGCCGCCGGTTGTGGGGTGCCCGGTCCATAGCCTGAAGGGGCGGACATGTTCTCCAAAAGAATCGGCTCTGCACCAATCTGGACAATCTGGCCAGGCGTAATGGTGTGCACCGCGCCGGTGAGATCACGATACTGCGTGTACTGCGAGTTGGGCGTGTAATTGGAATAAGTACACGTGCCATTGCAGGTTTGCGTGGTATCCCAAACGGCCAGCGCATTGTAGCCGCCGGGCCGTGTGAGTTGGCAAGTGTATACGGCCGAATAGGTAGATCCGCCGTTGGCAGTGCAAGGTAACGGCATGGTTGCGCCCACCATCCAGTCGAATGTGACGTTGTAAGAGTACGCGGCGGGGGTCATCCCAACTCCAGGCGGCGGGTAATAAAGCGTTCCCCAGGTGGGCGAATCCCAGCCATACCAATACATGTTGTGGATGCCCGCCGACCAGTGCAGCAGGAAGCTGCGCGCCACAAAGCCCGCGCGCAGGCTCGGGTCCGTGATGGCGCCTGCTCCTCCCCACGAGACTTCCGAATCCCAGATGGGTCTCACTCCCACGCCAGGAGCCTGGAGCATTGAAAGTTTAATATTGACGCTCTTGAAGCCGGTGATCGACTCCGGAACATCGTTATCGTCCACATCGGGATACCCGTGAATCGAGACCGCGTCAAATCCGAGCGGCGCACCCGGCGTGGTCAGATACCCGAGCAGATAATTCGCCGCCGTGGGCGACGGAGAAAGGATGGTCGCGCTGGGATTGTTGGCGCGGATAATGCTGTAGGCGGCCGACGTCAGGGTAACCAGTTGGGCGTAGGTTCCCGTGAATACGTTGCTGATGTTGGGCTCGTTCCATAACTCGTAAACCTGGATAAGCCCGGGAGATCCGGGGGATCCGTTGTAACGGGTCACCAGCGCGGTCATGAAATCCTCGAAATACTGGATATTGCTCACCGTGCTGGTGCAAGCCGAAATGGCTGTTCCCGCGTAAAGCGAGCAGGTGGTCGGATCCGACGCCGCCCATGGCGGAACGTTCGCGTTAGTCCAATAGAGCGTCACCGGCGTGTTGGTGCCGGGCACATTGTTCGCCTGAGCATCCGCCACGTACTGATCCAGTGCCGTCCAATCATAGACGCCTTGCGTTTGCTCGATAAAGGGCCAGGTGGTCGCCAAGCCTTTTCCCAGAGCGCCCACCGGCACCGTCGGCCACATGGTTTGGTCGTAAATGATCATTCCGAAGAAGGTCGGAGGTATCTGTTCGGCGCTGAAGCCAAAAAGAATATTGAAGGTAAGCGAGGTGCTGGCCACGTTTGCAGGCGTGGAGGAGTCCGTCACTTGGAAAGTCGGAGTGTACTGGCCATAATTGGCAGCCGGCGTACCACTGATCACCCCAGTGGAAGCATTGAGCGACAAACCGGGCGGCAGCGTGTTGCCGCCCGAGGTAAGCGACCAGTGGTACGGCGGCGTTCCGCCCGTGACACTTAAGGTATTGTTATACGGAAAAGTGGGATAACCATCGTCGAGTCCCGTTGTCGTGATCGCTAATTCATACAGGAAGGCCCCCGGAGCGGTGAACGATCCGCTGGCATCGGTCGCTTCTACAGCCACAGGATCGGCGCCGCCGGGAAATGCGGGGTTCGTCACTTTGAGCGTTGTCCCGGAGGCGCTGACGATGGTCGCCGCGGCGCCTCCGAAGAGCACCTGGCTCACCGTCTTAAGGTTGAAGCCCTGGATGGTAATGGCTGTGCCACCGGCTAACGGCCCGGTGACCGGCGAAATCTTGGTAATGATCGGCAGGCCCGAGTACTTGTATCCATCTGTCAGGACACCCGTTCCGTTGGTATTGGTGACGGTAATATTCAAGGAGCCCCCGGCATGAGGGGGCGCAACCGCGGTCAACTCGGTAGCCGAAACGAATTTCACCGATGTGGCTGCTGCCGTCCCAAACGTCACGGTGGATCCGCTGATGAATCCTTCTCCTCGGATGGTCACGGTATTTCCACCATTCGTCGGCCCGATGGGCGGGCTCACTTGCGTGACCACCACGGGACTGAAAGTGAATCCATCTTTGAGAACCGTCGAGAGTCCGTCGCTATTCTCTTCGGTAACGTTCACCGTCCCGGTGGCCTCCGCCGGCACGCTTACGGTGAGTGTTGTATTGCTATTGAAGATGACCGATGTCGCGGCCACTGTGCCAAACAGTACCGTCGCTCCCGTCCGGAAGTATTGGCCGTTCAGCGTCACCGTATAGCCGCCTCCCGGGAGCCCGGACGCTGGCGATATCGACGTCAAAGAGGGAGGCAAATGATACAGCAAACCTTCCGGCAATAACGCTGTCTGGCCATCGGGATTCGTAACCCACACCGTCACCGTTCCCTCCTGGCCGCTCAAAGTGGAGGGTGGTGCGGTGGCCATCAGGGTGGTGCCATTGACGAAGGTGACTTTGGTCGCGTTATTTTCTCCGAAGCCGGCCGTGGCGCCGCTCATGAAATGCGTGCCAGTGATCGTAATTACGGTTCCTCCGCTAGTGGAAGCAACCGCCGGCGAGATGCTCGTGATGGTGGGAGCCGGATATTGGTACATCAGGCCGTTTGTCAACGTGGCGGTTTGACTGTCGGGGTTGGTGACCGTTACGTTCACTTCGCCCTCCGCCTTGCCGGTGGAGGCTGGCGTGGTGGCCTTCAGGCTGGTGGCGCTGACGAAGGTGACCGCGGTAGCGCTATTCGATCCGAACGCGACCTTTGCGCCGCTCAGGAAATTCGTGCCGGTAATCGTGATTGAGGTTCCACCCACGGGCGTGGCCACCGCGGGTGAGATTTTCGTGATGGTGGGGGCCGGATATTTGTACAGCAGACCGTTCGTCAATGTGGCTGCCAAAGCGTCAGGATTCGTGACGGTTACGTTCACAGCGCCCTCGGCGTCGCCGGTGGAGGCTGGCGTGGTGGCCTTCAGGCTGGTGACGCTGACGAAAGTGACCGCAGTGGCGCTGTTCGCACCGAACTTGACCGTCGCGCCACTTACAAAATTGGTACCGGTGATTGTGATGACGGTTCCACCCTTCGGGGTGGCTGTCGCAGGCGAAATTTTCGTGATTGTGGGAGCGGTCTGCGCCGGTGCGGCCGGACACAGTAGCAATATCGGAACGAGCGCGGCTATTACGCGTGCGGCACGAAGTATCGACATCCAGGAAAAAGGATGGGGCTTTTGTGGTTGTTGTAGGTTCATACAGTTGCTCTTTCTGTAAACTTACGTGGTTGTGAACGAACGGATGCTTGCGTTCCGCGCGCGTTGCTCAGCGATTGGCTGATGTGCGAAGTGTTTGGTTATGCCCGCCGGGTGAAATTACTGGCAGCCCGGCAGGCTAAAGGAAACGAGTTCGGTGGACCAGTCGTAAACGCCGGCCACGGGTTGGTATTGTCCAGTGAACCAGAAGGTGCACTGATCCACCGGGTCAATCGCCATGCCCGATACCGAGCCCCAGCGTTCGATCTTTGGCGTGAGTGGAGGATTCGGCTCCTCCACACTTACTCCATTGAAGACGATCTGCTCGGTGAGTAGCGTACCGAGCGGCGTGGAGGGGCTTCTGGCATCAATGGCCAGGCCGGGGAATCCACTGTAATACGAAGTGGCCCCCGCGCCCGAAATGCTATAGCCCATGGCGATGTTGCCCGCGCTATCCTCAGCGGCGGCGCTCATCCACCGGCTGAAACCATCGGGCGTCGTGGAACTGTTCGCCGACTGGAGGAAACCATCCTGATAGATGGTCGCGCCCCCCTGCAGATTCCGCAGTTCATACCAGCGGACTCCGACTGGGTCACCTGCCGCGGTTTGCGCCGCTTGCGACAGAACCAGCGATTCATAGCTTCCAAAATTCCTATAAGCCGCGCGACCCATCATGTATCCGCCCACCGAATCGAGCGGCGTTGTCGCTGGTGGAGGCTGAGGCACGCAATTCGTGTTGCCCGCGCCGCAGGCCGGCACCAGACTGGCGAAAGCGTTGGTGTCGATCTGAACAGGTCCGGTGAACGTACTCGCCGACGGTGTGGCGAAGTTCACGTGGAACTTATAACCGTACAAGTGATATTGGGTAGCCCCGTACGGTTTGGCGAAAGTGAAAATATAGTCTGGAGAACCGGCCGGTGGCGGAATGGCGCTGTCCAGATCAGACGGAATCAGGTGGAAGAAACCGGTATTGTTTGAATACTGGGTGGTAAAACAAACCACTCCCGGATTCGGCTCCCCGAGGAGCATCGCGGAACGATCCAGAGCGCAGGCCACGGAGTACTGTGGAGGAAAGCCGATGATGTTCGGGTCCAGCATATCGAACACCAGGTAATAGCCGTCCGGCCAAACCCCCAGCTTGGGGTAATCCATCTGGAAGGTGGGATTCTGAGAATCGATATATTGAAAAGCGTATTCGTTATACTCCCCCGTCGCATCGGAGGTTTGCGAGACGGCGAAACACTCGTTATTCGATCCCGATCTCATACCAACCACCCAAACCGACGCCAGCTTGTCGAACTGGACTGTTCCATCCGCGCCGACCGAACCGTAGCACGGGCTGGCGCCGGACCAGAAGAGATTGCCCGGTATCCCGCTTCCAACTGGATTGCCGCTCTTGTTATAAACTTGCAGCCCGAAATCGGCCCACTGCATCACTTGCGTGGTTCCAACGGCCAGGGTGGCGTCGGAATCCACCGCCTGCGTGCCGAAAGTGGGCGCGGAGAGACCCGGCATGACCAGCAGATTGTTCGGCGAAATCTGACCCGGTAGGGGTGTTCCGCCCGGCGCCTCATTCGACGACGCCGGCACCGCCGGAACATAGGGATTTTGCGCCGCTGTAGTGGCGAAATTCGGCGTCACGGCGGTATAGGAAAAGATTGCATTCGTGGGCGGCGGCGTCTCGCCCGGAGCGGACATATTCTCCAACAGAATGGGCTGCGCGCCGATTTGAACCGTCTGGCCAGGCGAGATGGTAATCAGCCCGCCGGCCAGGGTCCGATACTGAATGTACTGCGAGTTCGGCGTGTAATTGGAATAAGTACAAGTGCCGGCGCTGCAGGTTTGGCTGGCATCCCAGATGGCCAGCGCATTATAGCCGCCGGGCCGGGTGAGCTGGCAGGTGTACACGGCCGTATAAAGCGCCCCCCCATTGGCGGTGCAAGGTAAGGGCATAGATGCGCCGACCATCCAGCTGAATACAGAGTTATAAGCATACGCGGCCGGGGACATTCCAATGCCAGGCGGCGGATAGTAAAGCGTTCCCCACACCGGAGAATCCCAGCCGTACCAATACATATTGTGAATGCCCGCGGACCAATGCAGCAGGAAGCTGCGCGCCACGAAGCCAGCCCGCAAATTCGGGTCCGTAATGGAATCTTCTCCTCCCCACGAGACTTCCGTATCCCAGATCGGTTTTATCCCCACGCCGGGAGCCTGGAGCATGGCAAGTTTGATGTTCACGCTCTTGAAACCGGTGATCGACTCGGGCGCATCGTCCTGTGAAACATTGGGATACCCGTGGATTGCGATTCCGTCCACACCCAGCGGCGCGCCGGGCGTGGTCAGATAAGTCAGCAAATAGGGCGCCTGGGTGGAGGACGGAGAAAGGATGATGGCACTGGGATTGTTGGCGCGGATAATGTTGTAAGCGGTGGATGTGAGAGTAACCAAGTCGGCGTAGCTTCCGGTCCACACATTGGATACGTTAGGCTCATTCCACAGCTCATAAATCTGAATGAGTCCCGGGGATCCGGGCGATCCGTTGTAACGGGTAACCAAGGCGGTCATGAAATCCGCGAAATACTGAATATTGCTTACCATGCTGGTGCAAGCCGAGATGGTTGGGCTGGTTCCCGGATATGCCGAACACGTTGTCGGATCCGCGGCTGCCCATGGTGGGACATTGGCGTTGGTCCAGTATAGAGTTACGGGCGTGTTCGTACCAGGCACATTGTGAGACTGAGCATCCTGCACGTACTGATCGAGAACAGCCCAGTTGTAGACGCCTTGCTGAGGTTCGAGAAATGGCCAGGTGGTGGCCAGGCCTTTTCCAAGCGCGCCAAACGGTATCGTAGGCCAGATATTCTGGTCATACAAAATCATTCCAAAGAAATTCGCGGGTATCGTTTCGGTGCTGAAGCCAAAAAGAATATTGAAACTCAGCGAAGTGCTCGCGATGTTGGCGGGCGTGGAGGAATCCGTCACCTGGAAAGTGAGAGTGTAAGTGCCATAGTTGGCAGCCGGCGTGCCGCTGATGACGCCCGTGGAAGCGTTCAACGACAAACCAGAGGGCAGCGATCCCGAAGTAATCGTCCAATTGTAAGGCGGGCTTCCGCCTGTGACACTTAACGTATTGTTGTAGGGAAAAGTGGGATAACCGTCATCCAGGCCCTGCGTGATGATCGACAATTGATAGGAGAAGGCGCCCGGAAAGGTGAATGATCCGGCCGCATCCGCTGCCACCACCGCGACAGGATTGGCGCCGCCGGAAAATGCGGGCGTAGTCACGTTCACCGCGTTGGAGACCGTGCTGACGATCGTTGCCGCATTGCCTCCGAACGTCACCTGGTTGATCGTACCCAGGTTGTAGCCGTGGAGCACAACGGATGTGCCGCCCGCCAATGATCCGGAGGATGGGCTTAGGCTAGTAATGATCGGCAGGCCGGTGTACTTATAGCCTGTCGGCAAGATACCGCTTTCTCCGGAAGTGGTGACCGTGATATTCACCGGTCCGGCGACATGTGCGGGCGCTATCGCGGTAAGAGTGGTAGACGAAACGAATGTCACCGAAGTAGCCGCCGTCGTACCAAACGTCACGGTTGAACCGCTGGTGAACCCCTGCCCCGTGATGGTCACGGTATTCCCGCCGCCCAGCGGACCGATCACCGGGCTTATCTGCGTCACAAAGGTTGAGGTGTATGTGAAGCCATTCTTAAGAACCGTCGAAAGGCCGTCGGTATTCTTTTCGGTCACGCTCACCGTGCCGGCCGCTTGTGCCGGAACCTTTACGGTCAGGCTGGCATTGTTGTTGAAGATGACCGATGTGGCCGGTACAGACCCAAACATGACCACCGGGCCAGCCGGGCACTGGGCGCCGCAGCGGAAATATTGGCCGTTCAGCGTGACAGTATAACCTCCCCCCGGGAGCCCCGACGCGGGAGATACGGAAGTCAAAGAGGGCGGAAGATCGTACATCAAGCCTTGCGGCAACATTGCTGTCTGACCGTCGGGATTAGTCACCCATACGGTGACCGTACCTTCCAGAGTGTTCAGGGTGGAAGCCGGCGTGGTGGCCTTCAGAGTGGTGGAACTGACAAAGGTGACTGCGGTGGCGCTATTGGCCCCGAAGCCGGCGGTCGCACCACTCAAGAAATTGGTGCCCGTGATGGTGACCACGGTTCCACCACTGGTTGACACCGAGAGAGGTGAGATGGCCGTGATGGTGGGAGTCGGAAATTGGTACAGCAGACCGTTGGTCAAGGTGGCTGGCTGACTACCCGGATTGGTTACGGTGACGTTCACTGGGCCGTCGGCTTCGTTAGTGGAAGGCGGCGTGGTGGCCTTCAGGGTGGTGGCGCTGACAAAGGTGACCGCGGTGGCATTATTCGCACCGAACGCTACCGTCGCGCCACTCACAAAATTGGTACCGGTGATAGTGATCACCGTTCCACCCTTGGGCGTGACTATCGTGGGCGAGATACTCGTGATGGTGGGAACCGGATACGCGTACGTCAAACCATTGGTCAACGTGGCTGTCTGACCGTCGGGAATGGTGACCGTTACGTTCACTGCACCGTCGGCGTCGTTGGTGGAGGCTGGCGTGGTGGCCTTCAAGGTAGTGACGCTGACGAAAGTTACCGCAGTGGCTTTATTCGCCCCGAACGCGACCGTCGAGCCACTCAAGAAACCGGTACCAGTGATCGTGATCACGGTTCCACCCTTCGGCGTGGCCGTCGCGGGTGAGATGCTCGTAATGGTGGGAGCCGGGTATTTGTAAGTAAAACCGCTTATCAATGTGGCGGCCTGACTATCAGGATTCGTGACGACTACGTTGGCCGGGCCTTCGGCGTTGTTGGGCGACGCCGGGGTGGTGGCCTTCAGGCTGGTACCGCTGACCCAAGTAACCGCGGTTGCGCTATTCCCACCGAACGTGACCGTTGCGCCGCTCAAGAAGCCGGCGCCAGTGATCGTGATCACCGTTCCACCCTTGGGCGTACCTGTCGCGGGTGAGATGCTCGTGATCGTTGGAGCCGGATATTTATACAGAAAACCGTTCGTCAACGTGGCTGCCAGACTACTGGGGTCGGTAACTGTTACGTTCACTGGACCTTCGGCGTCCCCGGTGGAAGCTGGCGTGGTGGCCCTGAGAGTCGTTTTACTGACCCAGACCACTGTGGTGGAATTATTCGATCCGAAGCTTACCGTCGCGCCCTTTATGAAATTTGTGCCGGTAATGGTGATCACGGTTCCACCTTTGGGCGTCGCTACCGTGGGTGAGATGCTCGTAATCGTGGGAGCCGCGGTGGTCTGGGCCGGCGCAACCGGACATAGGAGCAATAGCGGAGCGATTACCGCCACTACGCGAGCGACACGCAGCATGGACATCGACGAAGAAATTTTTGGTGATTGCGGTAGTTTCATGCAACGCTCTCCTAATCAATAAAAGGTGTTCGTAAAGGAGTTATGGACGATCGGGTTCTTATAAACAAATGAATCCGCCCGCGGTGCTCTGCCGCTGGCGGTGTTTAACTTGTGACTTGCTATTTATTGCAGATGAACCTTATTGCAAACGAACTTGGATGGGCTTCGCACTTTCGGAGTCGAAGGTGAACTCAGCGCGCAAATGCCGCGCGCCGGATTGCGCCGTCAACTGGTACGTACCGTAAAAACCCCTCAGGTGAACATCGCCATTAGCATCGGCCACTTCATCGCAGCGGGTCCACCATTGGTTCTTGATTAAATCCTTCAAGGCCGTGAAGGCCGGTTTGGGCGACATGTCCTTTCTCAATAAGCCGGCCGGCGCGTTCTTCCAGGCGTGAAGATCGGTGAGATCCCACCAGGTGATCGCGGCCACCGCCGGATTACTGAAAAGTATTTTGTAATAGAGAACTACCTGTTCCGCCTGTTGCCGCTCGCCTTCCGGGGTGGTGTTCCAGCCGGAGTCGGGAGGGCCGGTGATTCCCTGCAGGGGACCGGAAAGGATGGTGGTCTCGGTAAAGTGAATGGGCTTGCCAAAGCCTGAGAAGAGGTCGCAGATGCTCCAGATTTTTTCCGGCGACCACACTTCGGTGTGCTGGTGGCTCTGGATACCGACGACGTCGAAACCCGGATGGCCGGAGTTGTCCGTCACCTGTGCCAGCAAATTCCGGAAGCGCGGTCCGGCCAGATAGTCGTTCACTACCAACTGGGCCCGTGGATCGCCGTCGCGCGCCGCGCGCAGCACGGTCTTGGCATACGGGATCTGTCCCATGCGGTCAATTACCGCCGTTTGCTTGGGCGCGTCCTCCCGCATCGAAGACCGGTCATACGCGGTGAGCTCGTTGAAAGCATCCCAATACCGTATGGAGCCGCTGAACCTGCGCACAATATCGGTAATGCGTCCCAGCATCAGCCGGCGCACCGCTTCCGGATCCGACGGCAGCCACTCGGGGTCGCGCAGATTCCAGGCCAGGGGGTGGCCTTTGATCTCGATCCCGTGGCTTCGGCACCATTCGATCAGTTTTTCGGTTGCCGCGTAGTCCGGCTGTCCTTGCACCGGTTCGTACATCCGCCAGTAGAAGGGCGCCGTGGCATAATTCATCAGGTCCGCGAACCGTTCGCGGTACAAAGCTTCGAGGGCGGGCTGTTGAATGTCGTCGAAGCGAAACAGATTGGCTCCGAACAGAAACTTGTGCCGGACCTGCTGGATATGCACATCAGTTCCCGGCGCGAGACGTTTGCCCTGGGCATCCGTCAACGCCAGAACCATATTGCCTTTCCGGTAGCGTTCAATGCGCTGATCCGCACCCCGGACAATCTCGTCGGGCGATAGCGATGCCGCGCGCGCCAGAGCGCAGCTCAACATGGCTGCAACCACGATCCACCTCAACTGGATCCGCCTCAACTGAAATGTCTCCATCCCAGCAATTGAAGGGTCGCGTTCCAGCCGAACTTGCCGCCCAGGATAATATAGCGCCGCCACAAACGGCGCGGTTCCGACAGCAGCCGGAACAACCACTCCAGTCCGTTTTCCCGCATCCACACCGGCGCCTGCACTGCCCTTCCGGTATGAAAGTCGAAAGCGGCGCCCACGCCGATCATCACCGGCACGTTCAGATTGCGGTGGGCATGCATCCAGCGTTCCTGTTTCGGCGTACTCAAACCGATCCACACCACATCGGGCTTGGTCTCTTCGATCCGCGCCGCGATTTCCTTCTCTTCGGAGGGCGAGAGCGAACGGAAAGGAGGGCACCAGGTTCCAGCCACCTGAATACCGAACTTCTGATGAAGGACGCTCGCCAGTTGATCCGCCACGCCTTCGGCGCCTCCATAAAAGAAGTGCCGGTACGCGCTGCCGGTCTCGCGGAGGAAGGTCTCCATCAATTCCGGCCCATACACCCGGCGGCGCAAATTCTGCCCGTAGCATCGGCCCATCCAGACCAGAGGCATGCCATCGGGAACCACCAGGTCGGCGTCGGCCAGCACCTGGCGAAACTCGGCGGATTGTTGAGCCTCCATCACCCCGTGCATTCCCGTCACGGCGACGAACCTCGCCGGCCCGCGCTCGCGAATCCACCCGCGGAGCGTCTCCACCACGCCAGGAATCTGCACGGCGTTCACACGCACGCCGAGAACCTTGTATTCACTCATGCGTGGGCCGCCCTGCTCTTCTCGGCCACCGGTTCTTCGGCGCGGCCGTGAATCGCGCGCTCATAAATATCCATCAACTGCCGGTAGTTCTGTCTCGCCGTGTAGCGGGCCTGATACTCCACGCGTGCGGCTCGGCCCAACGCACCGGTGGCTTCAAAATTGTTCCAGGCGTGTAAGGCCGTTTGGGCCAGATGCCCGGAATCGCCGGTGCGGAAAAGAAGTCCGGTTTTGCCGGAACTGACGATCTCCGGCAAGCCACCTATATCGGAGCAGAGCACCGGAACGCCACAGGCAAAGCTCTCCGCGATGGTCATGGGGAACCCTTCGGGCCACTCGCTGGGAAAAACCAGAAAGCGCGCGCCGCGAATGGTAGAGATGGTGTCGGTTTTGCTGAGATGGCCTTTGAAGATTACGTTCCTAAGACCCTCTCTCTCCACTTCCGCTTCGAGCTCGGCGCGAATCGGTCCGTCACCGGCAATCAGCAGGGGAATCTCGGGTAGCCGCTTCCAGGCCGCGAGCAGCGTCCGGAGCCCTTTATCCGGGCTCAGTCTGCCGACGAATGCCGCATACGTTCCGCGGCGCTCTTGCGGACCGGGATCGTTCGCCACAAAATTCGGCTTGACGGTCACTTTCTCGGCGGGAAGTCCGCCCCGGATAAACATGCGACGTCCGTAGTCGGTGAGCGCAATGTATTGATCCACTCTGCCGGACCAGGTTTTCTTAAAGCGATGAATGCCCAGCATGGCGGCCGTAACCGCCGTGGCGGCGTGGGAGCCCCGGTAACAACCGTGTACCACGCTGTTCAGCAAACTACCGTCCAGGCATCGATCGCAGAAGGCGTTGTTGCGATAAAAGGTGGCGCCCGGACAGAGCAGACGATAATTATGGAGCGTTTGAACCACCGGAACACCTTCGTTCCGGCAGGCATCGTACCCGGACGGAGACACTTGGGGAAAGGTGTTATGAAAGTGCGCGATGTCGGGCTTGTCGTTCGACAATATGATTTTCAGCTCGCGATACGTGTCCCGCGCCCATACCGTGTTCATGGCGAGCGAAGCCGCCCGGATCAGACCTCCGGAATCGATTTCATCGTTATCCCGCACGTAGATCCTGACGTCGTGCCCCGCGCGCCGAAGCATGCTCGCCTCGGCGTTCATCACCACGTCCTCTCCGCCCGGCTGGCGATAGAAGTTATGTATCAGAAGGATTTTCACATTGCCGTCCAGGGCGTAGCGAAGAGGGGAGCGGAGGCGGCCGGCTCGGCGACGGTCGCCGTTGCGGGAACACGCTTGGTGAGGAAGGTCAGCCTGTCGCCGATGATCACGAGCGCCAGCAGCGCGACAAATGTGCCGCCCGCGCGTCCGCCGAAACTGGCGTTGAACATTCCATTCAGGAGAATGTTGAAATAGATGGCCAGACAACCGATCGCCAGCGCACGCAGACGTGGCTGAACGGTTTTGTCGCGCAGAATGCGAAAGATGCCGCGCAGGATGCACACTTGAATCGCCAGCATCACGAGCAGTCCTATCAGCCCGTTGTTGTAGAGCGCTTCGAGAAACCCGTTGTGCATATGACCCGGATCCCAGGACACGCCTCCCACCTGCAGCGAAATAAATCGCGAGGAAGCATAGCCGTAACCCTGCAGAGGCCGATTGCGCATCAGTGGTAGTGCCAGCTCCCACAGGGCGGTGCGCGCCGTAACGGTAGCTCCATCCGCCGATTGCACGTAATTCATCAGGTAGCCGGACACCGGCGTCACCGCGACCACCGCGCCTCCGATGGCCAGAACCCCGGCCGCAACTCCGACCGCGGCTCCAATCCGCTTCTGCATCAGGAAGAACAACATCGCCGATAAGATACCGGCTACGATCGACGTCTTGCCGCCCGCCAGGAACATCACAATCGCTCCGGCGCCCGCCAGGAACCACGTCGCTCGTTTGCCCGTGAACGGCCGGAAGGCGAGGGCCGCGAGAAACAACGTGCCCGCGATCGCGGATAATCCAGTGGGCGAGATGCTGTTGCCCAACCGGCCATCTTCGAAGATGGGACCGGGCAGAAACAGCGCCCGGACCGGCGGGACGATAGTCAGAAAGGCGAGTCCCCATAGCGTGGCGTTCAGGAAGGTCTTCAACCTGATCTCGTCTTGAATCTGGCTGCGGCACAACTGCAGGAGCAGAACCACCACGCAGAGCTTGAAAGCCCACGCCAGGGAGAACGACTTCTCGATGGCGTACGTGCAGGAAATCACGCACAGCAGCGCATAGATGGATAGCCACTTGGAAGGCCCTCGCCACAGTCCATCCAGAGCGCCCGGCCTGCGCAGCAGCAGAAGGGCCGCAAAGAAGAACACCAGCACCCAGACCATGGCCTCTTCAAACGCCTGCGGCGCGAAGTTTCCCGAGGCGGTATCTTCGGTCTGGTTCAGCCGGACGAAAAATTCTTCCGAACTCAGAAGCACCCACCACAGCAAGAATGTCAGACGGCGGTAGGTTTCCTCCGCGTCTCCTTGGCGCGCGGTGGCGAAACACACCGCTCCAATGATAAGGATGCCCGTACCGAACGCTGGCAGCATGTCCGGCGTGAACATCCAGGCCGGCGCAAGCCAGACGAACGCTCCGGTTAGCGCGAAAAGAAGAAGAACACCCGCCGAACGCAATGCAGCGCGATTCATTCCAGACATAGTTAGGTACCCGATCCTTGGCCGACGGCCGACAAGACATCCAAACCGGAAAGTACATCCTTGGTCGCCGGATATCCCAGCCGCAGCATCTCGTTTTGCATGGCACGGTCGATGCGCTGGGCCTGCCGCGAGGTGAGATTTTTCTTCCACCCTCCCGGCGATCCTTCGCGCACGAACCGCCCGTCCTTGGACGTCTTTTGCGGGGTGAGCAGCTCCTTGGCCCGCATTTCGTTGACTCCGTTATTCCGGATGGCGTTCAGAATCCTGTTCTGATCCGCGGGCACTTCGAGAAAACTCAGGATCTCCCGCAGAGTGCCCGGCGTGTCGCGGCGCAGATCCTCAAAACGGAAGATGCGAATGTTGTGGTTGTTCTCGCTCGCGTTGAGCCAGCTTCGGACGTGATCGCGCCAGGAGCCGCTGGCGCTCACGCGGCGCCGGATGAACTCCTCGATATAGTCGTCCATTCCGGCGGCTGTCAATCCGAGGGCTTTCTGAAACGCGTACTCGGAAAGCAGGACGTCTCTGGGGTCGCGGACCAAATAAATCGCGCGTCGATATTCCGGGCGGAAGGCCTCGTGAGTCTTAATGAACCGGCCTCCATTCGGTAGGCGATACGCATCGCGATGCCATCCCACTTGCGGGATCGCACGATTCACGGAAGGAAACGTGGACGGCTCTTCCGTCATAATTTCCTGCAGAAGGAAGCGCAGCCAGGTGCTTCCGGCTCGCGGATAGGAGGCCACGAAAGTATCGTCGGAACGCAGGTCCCGGTGGCGCAGAGCGGTTACCGGTCCGCGCAGGGACGTCATGGAAAGCTGATAACGAAGACGCTGCATTTTCATCTGAGAATCCAAGTCGGAGGAATGATTGTTTATAGGATTGCTGCCGCGCCGGATTCGCCCGATGGCGAGGATTAATAATAGGAACGCCGCTAGATCCGACACGTTGATGCCCCAAATCGCGCCGGTGAGCCCGAACGCGCGGGTGGCGGGGATGCCGGCCACCAGAGAAACCGCGGCCGCAACGCCGAACCCGATAAAGATCGCCCGTGGACGCTCCATCGCTCGCAACACGGTGGAAAATCCGAAGGTGCCCGCCCAAAAGATGGATCCGATGGCCGCCAGAGGAATCAGCGCCGCCACATCTGCGTACCGGCCCGCATACAGAACATGGAAGATGGTGTGTTGAAAACCCGCGATCAACAGCCAGTAGCCGACGGCAGCTGCCAGCCCGCCAAAGGTGAGAAGCCTGCCCAGCCGGACGACGCTCTCCTCGCCCCCTTGCCGGAAGCGCCGCGTCGCATAAGGAATCAGTAACATCGAAAAGGCCGCCTGGAGCTGTGTCACCGGCGCCGCCAGATTCATCAGCGCCTTGAGGCTGGCCACTGTGCCGAGACCCGCGAACCCGCCGACCAACGGATAGTAAATATAAGCCGGAATCCAGGATGCGATGGCCCCAGCGAGCGCCCATCCTCCGTAGCCCCAGTGGCGACGCCAGGCTTCTAGTGCCGAAGGCGCGGATTCGTTGCCCGCGAGCGAGCCATGAATAAGCAGGAACAGAACGATGGCTGCAATCAGGCCGGACACACCCATGATCAGGAAGGCCGAAAATGGCGACAGCGCGCCCAATGAGTGCGCTACCCAAAGGCCGCACATCATCGAGGCGCAATAGAGAATCGCTCCCACGGCCGCCACGCCCGAGCGCGCATCCAAGTAGCACGCGCGCCGAGCCAGCCAGAACAGAAGGATACAAGGGGCCGCTATTCCAATCCCCGCCAGTGCGCCCGGCAATCCGCCGGTATTCGTCCGCCAATGGGCCAGCGCCGCCGCGGCCGCCAGCACCACGAAGATGGCGCCTGAAATAACGGCATGGATCGCGATCAGTGTCTTGAGATAACCGCGCACGCGCGATCCGTATTCTCCGGCCCCGAAGATGGCCATGGGCTCCAGCAGCAGGCATTGATAAGCCATGGACAGCAGCAGGAAAACCGCGAATACCAGCGCAAAGCCCCCGTATTGTTCGGGACTCAGCCAGCGCGCCAGCACAATGCTGATGACGAAATTCGAACCCGACACGAGCCCCTGATCGGTGAGCGCGAATCCGGCTTTAGCAGTCCAGTGGGCTGCTTTCGAAGCAGTCCTGGGACCGACGGGCTCCATCGCCGGCGATTCGTAATTCCTGCTTCCCGCCGGAGTCATCTGCGCGCTGGTCATCGCGTCACCTCAGCGGCGTTGCGTATCGAACGCGGCTGTTCGGCTCGCGCACGCTCGATCCCCTCCAGGATCAAGCCGGCCAGCTCCCTGGCGCTGGGTTCGTCCACGATGCTGCCGTGATCGCCGGGGATTTCGGAAACCTCGACGCCCTGGGTGGCGAAGTCGCTCCAGCCGCCATCCCGCGCGGGCGAAGTCCGCAGCGATCTCTGCGATGGCAGGAACAGCGAAATTTTCCCATCGAAAACTTGCGGCCGGTAGTGGCGCTCCGCATCCAGGCAGGCTTGCCGTACAGCCTTGACAGGCGCGGGTAAAGTAACACCGGCCATTGTTCGGCGAATTTTTTTCCGTATCTTGCGCGCTAAATAAGAAGCCATCTCGCGCGCGGGCATACCCAGGAAGCTCAACAGAAGCGAGCGCTTGGTGGCGGCTGGGCCGGCGAAGGTATCGATCAGCGCAAGATACTGAACTTCGGCGCCGCGTTCGGCCAGCCGCCGCGCGATTTCGAGCGCCACGAATCCGCCGAACGAATAGCCGCCGAGACAATAAGGACCTTCCCGCTGCACCGCGCGGATCTCCTCCAGATACCGGTCAGCCATATCTTCCACGCGATCCAGGCAGGGCGCTTCACCGCTGAGCCCCTGCGCCTGCAAGGCAAAGACCGGCTGGTTGGGCGCAAAGTGCCGCACCAGATCTCGAAAGCGAAGTACATGCCCTCCCATGCCGTGGACCAGGAAGAAGGGCCGCTCGCTACCGTGCGATTGAACAACCACCAGAGAGGAGCGGGCCGGGAGTTCTTTGGTGTCGCGAAGGATCGCCGCGATCTGCGCCGCCGTGGAAGATTGAAAAAGAATGGCCAGCGGAAGGCTGCGGCCGAACGTCTCCTCAATCGCGGCCATCAAGCGGATCGCGAGCAGCGAATTGCCGCCCAGTTCGAAGAAGCCGTCATGAATGCCGATGGGACGAACGTGTAGCACCTTCTCCAGAATCGCGACGATCCGCGTTTCCACTTCATCGCCCGATGCGACGATGCCGCGATCCTGCGGAATTGGATTTTCGAGCTGCGTCAATCCGCGCCGGTCCACTTTGCCGTTGGGCGTCAAGGGCATGGCCGGCACGGAATGGAAAATCGCCGGAATCATGTAGTCGGGCAGCGTATTCGCGAGAAAATCCCGGAGTTCCCGCGCCGTCGGACATTCGGATCCGGACGGGACGATCCAGGCCGCGAGGATTTTGTGTTCCTCTCCCAAAATGGCTGCTGCTGACTCGCGCACGGCCGGATGCCCATCGAGCGCGGTTTCTATCTCGCCCAATTCCACGCGGAAACCCCGGATTTTGACCTGATGGTCTGTCCGGCCATGGAACTCAATGTTCCCGTCCGGCCGGTAACAAGCCATATCGCCGGTCTTGTAGAGCAGCGCGCCGGGCTCGGAAGAAAAACGATCGCGAATGAATTTTTCAGCCGTTTGGGCCGGCCGGTTCAGATATCCCCGCGCGACTCCCGCGCCCCCTATATAGATTTCGCCGGTTGCGCCAGCTCGTACCGGATTCAGGTTCGCGTCGAGTAAGTGAATCCGCGTGTTCGCGATGGGGCGGCCGATGGGCAGCTCGCGCTCCGAGAGCTCTTCTCCGGTTCGCGGTTCCCACGAGGTTGCGATCACAGTGGCTTCGCTGGGTCCGTAGGTATTGATCCAGCGGACTCTGCCGCGGCTGATTGTGGTCCAGGTGCGCAGGGCGGACGCCGAAGCCTTCTCGCCGCCCACGATGACCAGCCGCAGCGATTCCGGCAAGGGCTGTTTTTTCTTGCTCAGCCCGTGCACCAGCTCGTGCCAGTAAGCGGTGGGTAAGTCGAGCACGGATATTTTCCTGCGTTCAATCCAGCGCATAAATTCCGTGGGGACCAGCGGCATCTCGGGCTCGCGAAACACGACAGTGGCCCCCGCCAGCCAGGACGGGAGCATCTCTTCGATCGCTATGTCGAAGCTCAGCGACGAAAACTGCAAAACGCGGTCGCTAGCGGTGATCCCGTAGAGTTCGATGGCGGCCAGGTGATGATTCACCATTCCCGCGTGAGTGAGCACCACTCCGCGCGGCCGCCCGGTGGATCCCGAGGTATAGACGATCCAGGCGCCATCGCCGGGTTGAGATTGAAATGGAAGACTGTCGCTATCGGCGCCGCTGGAAGGAACCAGGTTTCGATTCGGAGAAATCACCTGAGTGTTGGCGCTCGGATAACGTTTTTCAAACTCGGGTTGAGCGACAATCAGGTCTGCGCAGGCGTCTTCCATCATGTAGGCCAGGCGTTCCGCCGGATAGTCGGGATCGAGCGGCATACACACGCCGCCGGCCTTCAAAACGCCCAACAAGGCGATGGGAAGCTCGAGTGAACGCTGCAGCCCGATGCCCACGATCTTCTCGCGCGTCACCCCATGGCTCACCGCGGCGGACGCGAAGCGATCGGCGGCATCATTCAGCGTGCGATAGGTGAGATACTTGCCCGCGTATTCGGCTGCGATGGCGTCGGGAGTGCGTTGTGCCTGCGCTTCAAATAAAGCGTGAACCGTGGCGGCTGCGGCTACGGGCTTGTCTTTATCCAGGCCGATGGACTCGCGAAAGCGGCTTTTTCGGGATGCGGAATTTGTGCGGAAATCGGACATTGTCTTGGAGGCGAGCCGGCGTTCTACGCGGCTCCTGAACCCTTCAGCACAGCCGGAAGCGTCTTGAGCAGGATACGGAGATCCAGCCAGAAGGACCACTTATCGATGTATTGCAGGTCCAGAAGCATCCATTGGTCGAAAGGAATGGAGCTGCGGCCTTCGATCTGCCAGCTACAGGTGATTCCGGGACGAACACTTAACCTGCGGCGATGACTGTCTTCGCTGAATCCGGCATAATCTCGCAAAGGAAGCGGACGCGGCCCCACCAGGCTCATGTCGCCTTTAATCACGTTCAGCAATTGGGGCATTTCGTCGATACTGGTTTTGCGCAGGAACTGTCCGATGCGGGTGACGCGGGGATCCTTCTGGATTTTGAACACCGGTCCCGGCACTTCATTGCGAGCTTCGAGTTCGGCCTGGAGCTTTTCGGCGTCGGGAACCATGGTCCTGAATTTATAGATCCGGAAGATTCGCTTGTGCAGTCCCACTCGCTCCTGGGAGAACAGGATCGGTCCGGGGGATGTCAGCTTGATGGCTACGGCTGCCGCGACCAGAATCGGCGAACAGCAAACCAGCAGCGCCGTGGCGCCTGCTACATCGAAACAGCGCTTGAGTGTGGCGCCCCAGCTATCGAGCGAATCCTTGCCGTTTCTCAGCAGAACTTCGCCTTCCACCTGGTTGACGTGCCGGCAGGAACTTTCCGTCGCCTGCGCCAGCCGGCGGACAATCACGCCCTGTTCGTCGCAAATGGCTTCTATTTCGAGAATCGCCGCGAAAGAAGACCACTCCGGCAAAGTGATCATCACTTCATCCACCACGTGATGCCGCAGGAACTCACGTATATCGCGGAGGCCGCATACGACTCGGTAGCCCGATTCGGCCAAGGCCGGCGACTGGGGAACATCGTCACTCGCAAATCCGGCGATGCGGTACCCAAGATCCAGCCGCGATTCCAACCGGCAGGCTAATTCAATGGCCCGCTCGCTGGTTCCCACCAGCAATACGTAACGCAGATTGCGGCCTCGTCTTCGAACCCACTTCAGGAAAGTTCGAAGCAGCACGCGGCTGCACACGATCACCGCCGTCGACATCAGGAAGAATAAGGGCAGACCATCCATCGGTAGGAGGCGAATATTGAAGATCCATTTCGCCAAACCCAGAATGGCCGCGCCGAACACGGTGGACCTCAGGATGTCCAGAAATTCCTGCTTTTGCGCGGCAATACGCCGCGACCGGTACAGACCAAACTGAATAAACGTGACGTGCCAGACTCCGATCAGCATCAGGAGCAGGACGAAATTCGTCACCTTGACGCGCATCGCGAGAATCCTGCCGAAATCGGTAAGCGTCGCGTGATCCACCAGGCCGGCCGAGATACCGAAGGCGAGCAGCATCACGCCGACATCGAATATCTGGAGCGAGTTGTGAAGAATACGACGCCGAAGCTCGTTCATGAGTGGCTCTTCTGCGATCTAAGCTTTTAGATGGATAGCGGCTAGCGGATGGCCCCGGCCGCGGCTCGGTTAATCACCACGCCCAGCAACGGTAATCGGACCGCCTGAAATAGCCGCTTGACGCGATGTGCGTCGTCGCGCCGTGTGGTATCCGAATCGATCACTAGAATGGCGCCGCTTGCGGCCTGAGCGAATTGCGCGGATTCCCGGCCCGTGCCCGCATCGATCAGGACGAACCGGAATTCGGTGGCGATCTGAGCCAGGCGCGCGCGAAAAGCGGCGGCGGCAAACAGACTGTCAGTATGGGCAACGCGATTACCGGTCGACAACAGCCACAGGTTCTTGCCGTTCACCGGAGTTGCAAACGAGCGAGCCAGCCCGGCCTGGCTCAGGAAATCGCTGAAACCGGGAGCGCGATCCACTCCATAAACGCTATGCAGGGAAGGTGCACGGAAATTGGCGTCCACCAGGCACACCGATTCGGCGGTAAGCCGCACCAGCGCTTCGGCGGTCTTCATGCAAACCGACGTGCAGCCCACACCTCCAGCCGCGCCGCAGAACAGAGCGGTCCGCACCGGTTGCGCCGGTAGCAGAAAAATCTGCGGGGCTATTCTCATGAAGTGGTCGGAGGAGAGTGGGGCTGGCAACCTGCCTGTCATCTGGCACTATCCGCGCGCGGCTCGTCGTTCATCGATTGACCGGAAGGTCCAGACCGTCATTTACGCTGTTCCGGTCCCGGCCTCGATTTCCAGCGGTAAACCGTATTGCTGGGGAATACTCTTGGTGGACTCGGCACCCGATTCAGGCACCACAGCCAGCACCGGAACGTCGAGATAATCCTCCACCTCGCGCCAGGTGCGGAAGGTCGGGTCCAGATAATCGGCCGCGAAGCCGGCCGCGCCACTGATCAACAGGCAGAGCAGAAAACCCATCCCTATGGTGACTATGCGCGATCGTACCGGCAGGGCCGTGGGAACCGGCTCTTCGGCCAGCACCACGTTTGAGATCCGTCTTTTGTCCAGTTCATCCGAGATCCGCGACAGTTCTCTTTTTTGCTGATAAAGATTGTAGTTCTGTTCCGCCGTCTGAACGTTGCGAAGCAGGGTTTCTTTGATGGTGGCTGCATCGTTGAGCTTCATTACCCGCTCTTCCGTTCTAGCCTCGCTCTGCTGAGCCATCTTGACCTGCGTGCGAAGAGCGGGCATTTCGGCCTGCGCCTTCGCCAGCTCCCCGGAGATCCATTGGTAGGTCGGATTTTGATCCGTGGAATTGTCGGTCAGCGGCTTGGCGTTCTCGGCATCGATGGAAGCCTTGGTTTGAGCGATCTGATCCTCTACTTCCTTCACCGCCGGATAGTTGGGAGCGTACTTCATCGACAGTTCGGTGCGCTTCAATTCCAGGTTCAGAAGCGTCGTTTTCAGTTGGCCCATCAATACCTCGTTGTCGGCCGACTTTATCTGGGTCACCATGCGGGGCGGTGTGTTGGCCAGCTCGGCCTGCAGGGTTTTGTAGCGCTCGAACGCACTGTCGGCGGCAGCCTCGCTTTGCGCTTCCAGCACCCGGATATCGGCCATCTTCTGCAGCATCAGGTCGCGCTCGGTCTGCGGCGCGGCCATCGAAGAGGCATGGCTGAATTCGGTCAGGTCGGCTTCGGCTTTGGCCAGCGCGGCCTTGGCTTGGTCGGCCTGTTGGGCGAAGAAGTCGTAGGCGCCTTGAGTCTCATGTAATTGAACGTGCTTGGCCAGATACAGGTCAGCCAGCGTCCGCAGAACCTTCGCCGACAGCCGCGGATCCGGGGACGAGTAGCTGACGTCGATGATGTTGGATTTCTTTACCGCGTCCACGCGCAGATTGGACGCCAGGTGGCGGATGGCCCGGTCGGTGCGCGTCGCGGCGCCGCCCTGCAGTTTTTCGAGCCACTCGGACCAGGGCTGCGTTCCCGGCACGTCCAGATGATACTGCGCAACCACCTGGGCGAGTAAGTCACGGCTCTTGAGTAACTCGACTTCCGTATTGGTTTCTTCCTCAGTTACTCCCATTCGATTGATCCCGGAGCCGTCCGCCGAAACCAGGGGTTCCACGCGTTGTTTGACAAGAACCTTGAATTCGGATTGATATTTGTCGCCGGCTAACAGGGTGACTGCGATAACCGCCGCCAGCATGGTACAAAAAACCGCCAGCACCAGCTTCCTGCGCCGTGAGATTGCCCCAAAAAGACTCGATAACGAAACCGGCCGATCCGGCGGCGTTTGGCCAATAAGGGGTTCGAGTGCGGTTCCCCTTGCATCGGACATGGCCGGCGCCAAGGCGTTACGAGGTGCAATGTCAAGAGATTGAATTTGTGACATAGACTTCCAGCTTTCTTTTGTTTAGGAAAAGGGTATTTAGGAAACGGTAAGTTGCTACTGCTATTAGATTGCTGCTGCTATTAGAGACCGTTCATGTACATGCCCATAGACTGATTCGGAATCCATGGACGGAGCTTGGAGAGGGTGTTTTTGGGAACCATGATCATATCGCCCGGACGCAGGTGTAAATCTTCTTCCATGTGTCCGGTCTTCAGCATGGCTTTCACATCGATGGTCTTGATTTCGACGCGGTCGTGGTCGATATGCCGGAACAGCAGCACCTGGGAGTGTTTCGCCGCGTCGTCCAGGCCGCCCGCGATGGCGATGGCCTGGGTGACGGTGGTGTCGCCGCGCAACTCGTACTTACCCGGCCTGCTTACTTTCCCGAGGGCGGTGAAATAGGGTTTCTCGAAGTCTTTCAGGGTAATCGCAATGACGGGATCGTGGAGAATGTCTTTGTAAGCGGTCCGGATGGCCTCCACCGTTTGGGGAGAAGTCAGACCCTGCACATGAATGTCACCGGTCGATTTCAAAGTAATGAATCCGTCCGGCTGAACGGTGACAACCTGGTTAAATTCCGGAACGAGCGGAAACTCGATATCGATGACGTCGCCGAGTCCCATTTGATATCTGGGATAACGGGTTGCGAACCCCGCCTGTGCGGAGTCCGTTGCTTCCTGTGCCAGGCACGGAAGCGTGGAACAAAATTGAGCTAGAAAGACCAAGCTTAAAGATAAGAACGTTGGGCGCAAGACTTCGCGCCTGAAAAAAATATGAGATTTCACAATCAACTCCTCCCCACCAGACGAATTGCGGAGCCGCGCTCGGATTGCGCGGAGTACCGCAGGATAGGCAGGTCCGACTCTATTCTTACTAGACTTTCATCGATCTCGAGAGCTACCGAACGTTGCAACAGAGAGATCGAAAGAACCAGCCGCGACTGCTGCTTGAGGCTCACAACCGTTCCTTCCAATCCCGCCAAGGCGCCGCTGACGACGGTGGCGCGTTGACCCTTAATGAAAAAATCGCATTCCCGCAGCTCGCAGTTCGCGTCCACGGCGCGGCGGATGGCCGCGATTTCGCTTTCCAGCACCGGCTCCGGATGACGGCCCGAGCCCACGATCTGCAGCACGCCGGGAGTGGAAAGTATCGCATGGGGCTGAGTCCGGTCAAGACGGGTAAATACATAGCCTGTAAACAAGGGCGTCTCGACTAACTTGAACCGGTCGGCCCACCGGTTGCGCGTCCGGCAAGTGGGAAGGAAAACCTCAAAGCCTTTTACAGCCAGGTAGGAACAAACCGCCTTCTCGTGGTTCGACTTGACGCGAACGGCAAACCAGGGATGTTGGGCCGGCCCCGGGAAGGCCCTTGCCTCACCCCCGGCGCCAATGTCTCGATTCGAAGATAACATCACGTTACTCACCTAAGCGCTACAAACGTTTTCTTATGTTTGTCCAACTAAGTATTCGGAAAAGCCCGCAGCAGTCCGAGAGGCGCGTTTCGTTTGAATTGAGAAAAACGAGGCAAATCCTTATTCCTTCGTGTTAGCTTTCAGGTACGCTTCGCGACCGCCAATTACAGATGGCGTATTAAGTTTGAATACCATCTACCCTGGAATGAATACTTTTGCATCTAACCCTAAGACAAGTCAACCCCTTTTGGTACTAGCGGTCCCAACGTACTCGGCGGTACTTTTGTTGATCTTTGGCAAACTAACCCCGCTTTTGATTGATTCTGTTGCTTCAGTGGCTCGCCCGGGTCTTTCTAAACGCGTTTCGTACCGTTGACAAAGACAAGCAAATCAGAAAAATAATAGTAAGTCATTTCAAAGAGGTGTAAACTGAGCGCAATGCAATCGAAGGGCGCCATGCTAGTCACAAGCTATCAGGACAGGCGTCGTGACCCTAGAATTCAATGTGCCGTCGATATCATTTCTCGCGATTATCGCCGGCAGATTCGCCTGACCGAACTGGCGCGTACGATCGGCTTATCCGTTTCCCATTTCGCTCATCTTTTCCAAAGCGAAGTCGGTGTAAGTCCGGCCCGCTTCTTGCGCGAGTTCAGGTTCCGTGAGGCTGAGCAGTTGATCAGAACCACGACGCTGCCGCTGAGCGAGGTTCTGCCTTTGGCCGGCATCACGGAACGAAGTCACTTCATGCGGGCTTTTAAGCAGCGGTACGGACTTTCCCCCTCCAAATACCGGGCGCAGTTCCCGGCCGTCGGCTCCACCCTGTTGCTGACATATGAACAGACCGGCTGACCGCCGCGAGTAACCGCGCAGCCATACTTGCCGGTCGCAGCCAATCCCGACGACAAATCCTTGCGCTTCACGCTCCGCCGCTTCCACGGACTCATCGTACGTGTAGTACTTCCAGGTCCGTCCTTGCTCGGCAACGCTCCAGGCGAGGTTTTTCAACGCTCGCACTGCGCGGCTTGCGGCCACCGAAGCGAAACGAGCGTCGATCCGGGAGCTTCCGCACGCTCGCCCGGCCAACCCGATTCGACATTACAGCATCACGAAATCGCTGTGGGCGGCGTCGCCACCTGTCGCGCGCGAGCCATTAGTAGTGGAATGCGATTAGTACGAGGGGTACAAAAGTTGGCCTCGCATCCACAAAAAGCAGAAACGGCCTCTTGTCTGAAAGAGCCATCTAGTTCACTCTTTACTAGAAACGAAATCGTTCATAGTGATGATCGATTCTGAGCAACCTTTACTTCGATGAGTTCGAGCAAACATGGGCCACACCGGTCTAGCCAGCCGGTAATAACCGCCAAGGAAAATATCTTTGGCGAAAATTCAAATTTGCTTCCGAGGAGAAACTATGTTTAACGCAAAATGGGCGGTCTTAGCGACCGCTGTATTAGGCCTCAGTTTTCAACTGTCGGCCTCAACCCCAGTCGATGGTGACGACTATTATCAGACTTACTTCTACAACGTGAGTCATTTCTTCGACGCTAGCGTCACCATTCTCGATCCAGGCGCAAATGCTCCCGCGAACATCTGCGCGAATATCTACGTGCTGAACCCGAGCGAGGAAATGGAAGCCTGCTGCTCGGTCGAATTGACCCCCGATGAGATCGTGCAGACTCAGGTCAGTTCGCTGATCACCAACCTGTTGAATAACAACGGGCTGCACAACGGCGTGATCAAGGTGATCTCGTCCACGACCAAGACCGGACCCGTCGCCTGCCCGTCAGGAGCCGCTTCCATCACGCCGGTTTCGGACCTGCGCGCGTGGATCACTCGGGTGGATAGCACCAACCCCATCACGCTACCCGCTCAGTTCGGTGTCACGACGACGGCATTTGCGGAAGCGCCCCTCAGCGCCGCCGAACAGGCCGACCTGGTGCAGAACTGCAACTTCATCTACAAGTACGGCAGCAACTTCGGCGAATGCGCTCTGCCGGTTGAGCCGCTCTCGGGTGGTCTCTGCCCTCCGGGTGAGACTTCGCCTGGTTCGAACGATTGTTCGATCCCCCCGGCCGGCGGTTTCTAATGATCTTGGTTTTTTGAGATCGTACGCGTTTCGTATCTTTTTGCCGGGCGGGATACCATCCTGCCCGGTAGTTTTATGTCCAGCAATCCACATACTTCAACCATGGAGGTTACCAGATGCACCTAAGCAGGAAAGTTATTTTAAGCATTGCTCTCTTTTCTTTCGTCTTCTTATCTATACTCAATGCCCAAAGCACAACCAGTGATACTTCCAGCCCGAACCGGTCCGTCGCGGCTAAGAGCGACGGTAAAGCGCCTGTTCCGGCCACGCCCAAAAATGAAGGAACAAGCTCCGCCTCGGCCGCCGAACCAAAGTCGCCGATCGCGCAGGCCGAGGTCGATTCTATCGTGCAGCAGTTCGAGAGCACGTTCGTGTCCGCGACTAACCGAGGCGATGCAAAGGCGCTCGCCGAGTTGTACATGCCCGGGGCAACTGTTTTGAACGAATCCGGCGGGTTAGCGGTGGGCCTGGAGAACATGCAGCGCGTTTGGTCTTCTGCTTTCAAGAATTTGGGCAGGCCTACGATCAAGGAAACGACCAAAAAATCCACCGCAGTCTCGATCAACGTCATCGTCACGCACGGCGTTCTGCGCATCACTCCGATCGATGATTCGCCGCAGGACACTTTCTATACGAAAGTCTTGACTCTGGACGGCGAACAATGGCGGATCGCAGCAATGCAATATGCCCAGCCGAATCCCTGGAACGTCACTTTCCCCCCGACAGCAGTCGGCGCGACCTCGTCCAAAATCGTCAATTTGAAAAATACCGGTACGACGGAATTGAAGATCGGGCGTTGGTCCATAGGAGGCAAATACGCGCCGAATTTCATGGAGACCAACAACTGTGCAGCTCCGATCCCCCCCTCGGGAAGCTGCACCATCACCTTCACTTTCCGCCCGCTGGCTCATGGATCGCCCAAGGCTTACCTTTCCTTCTGGGATGATGCCGCAACGGGCCGGCATCAGATCCGATTAGTTGGTACCGCTCAGTAACTCCAATCAGTAACTCCAAAAGGCTGGGCGGCACGGCGCATGGCCAGGCCGTTCAGCCTTGAAATCATCCTGCCGCGTACGCGGAATTGCATGCTATGTTTTCGCTTGCCGTCGCAGCGCTTGCGCCGCTGAAAAACTATGATAGCCCCTCCTCTCTCAATGCTCCTTTTCATTCACACGCCGAATCGAACGCTTGCCTTGGTTCTTTTTCGTTTGATACGAGTGATACGGGAGCAGTGTTTTCGTTTTGGTACGAGTGGTACGGAAGCAGTGTTGCCCGTCGCCGAAAAGCAGAAACCGCCTCTTGCCACAAAATGCAATCTGGGGCACCCTTACTTACGTAACGAATTTCAAGCCGGCGATCGAATTTTAATCGAGAAACAGATTCGGTCGATTGGTATTCATAATTGGTACTTTTACAAACCTTAAAAGGAGCTAAAGTCAAAATGCTGAAAGCCAATATCCCTCTGGTCGTGGGGATTTTTGCGTTAGCCGTATCGGCTAGCGCGCAAAGTGAAAATGACGTGGTGGTGGAAGTAGGCGGGCACAAGTTTACTTTGGCCGACGTGGAGCAGAAGGAGAGCAGCCGGCTTTTGCAAGCCCAAAACACTTACTACCAGGCCCAGAAAACGGCTATCAATTATTTCATCGACGATCAGTTGCTGGCCCAAAAGGCGGCCGCTGAGCATATCACCGTCGACGAGTTGGTCAAGCGCGATATCACCAGCAAGGTCGTCGATCCTTCCGAGGAGCTATTGAAGTTCCTGTACGAGATCATAGGCACGGACCAGCCGTACGAGAAAATGCGGTCGCAGCTTCTCGACCAGTACCGGCAACAGCGTACGGCGAAAGTTCGCGCCGAGTATATGAAGACGCTGTTCAGCGAAGCAAAAGTCGTCACTTCGTTCTTGCCTCCGGGCGTGGAAGTATCTGTTGACGGCGCTCCCAGGCTGGGGTCCGCCCAGGCACCGGTTACCTTGGTGGAGTACGCCGACTATGAATGTCCCTACTGCCAACAAGTGTATCCGGCGCTGAAGAAGCTGGAAAAGGAATACGACGGAAAGCTCTCGGTGGTCTTCAAGGATTGCCCGCTGCCCATGCACAGTCACGCAAAGAAGGCGGCCGAGGCTGCCAATTGCGCCAAGGAGCAAGGGAAATTCTGGGAGTACAACAATACGCTGTTTGAAAATCCCGGCAAGTTGGACACCGCGCAGTTGAAGGATTATTCCAAAGCTCTCGGGCTGAACACAACGGAATTCGATAAGTGCCTCGATGGCGGCGTTGAGGCCGCGAAAGTGCAAAAGGCAAGCGATGATGCACAAAAGATGGGCCTCAGCGGAACTCCCAGCTTTTTCATCAACGGCCATTTCTACAATGGCTCGATGAAATATGAAGCCTTGCGGGACATTGTTGAGCACGAACTTGCTGCCGCCAGCGGACAGCACACCCTGAAAGCGAGTAATTAATTAGCACGACGGGAGCCTCCTGGAGGTTCCCGAATTCTCTTTGAAAGGTACAAATTTTATGGCCAGCGCTTATAAGATATTTCGTTCAATCCAATCGATCGCCTTCCTTCGCGCGATTATTCTCGCTATGGCGATTGCGGCCGTGGCGCTGGCCGCTCCGCCGGTGCCGTTAATCTACTCTGCCATCGCCAGTGGCGGCAGCCTTTACTTAACCGGGGAGAATTTCCTGGTCTCCGGAGGTACAACTTTAGTATTACTTGACGGCACTCAAGTAGGCCTCACCTCCGCGTCTCCCGGTTCACTTACCGGCACACTTCCTAGCGGTTTAACTGCCGGAGTCGTTTACGGAGTTCAGGTCATCGTGACCGGATCCGGTGGTGCTGTGTCGGTTGGGTCGGCGTCGGTTGCGTATGGGATCTCGGCCACCGGTACGACCGGTGCGACGGGCGCTACGGGCGCGACGGGCGCTACCGGAGCGGCGGGACTGGCGGGAGCCGCCGGAGCAACAGGAGCGGCGGGGGCGGCCGGTGCGGTAGGCGCGACAGGTGCGAAGGGAGCTACTGGTGCAAAGGGAGCTACGGGAGCTACGGGAGCTGGCGCGACCGGAGCTACAGGCGCAACGGGAGCTAAGGGCGCAACGGGAGCTGCGGGCGCAGCCGGAGCTGCGGGCGCAACGGGCGCAACCGGAGCTGCGGGCGCAACGGGGGCGACGGGAGCCACCGGAGGCAATGCGTACACAACGACGTTGGCGACCTTCATGCAGCCTAACACAGGAGGACCGACCGTGACCGTCCAGGTGGGAAGCACGGCGTTTATGGCTTCGGGAGAAATCCTCTATGTGCAGTCGGGCGGCTATTACACGGTGATGTCGATTCCTGACGGCACCGACGTGGTGCTGGCCAACACTGGCGTGCTTGGTAACGCCCCAGTTGGCAACCCCATCAATGCCGGCGCAGCCGTAGTGGCCGCCGGGGTGGAGGGCGCAGTGGGTGCAGTCGGCGCAACGGGAGCAACCGGAACAACCGGGGCTCAGGGTTTCATCGGGCAGACGGGAGCTGCGGGCGCAACGGGGGCGACAGGAGCGCCGGGCGCTGCCGGAGCTACGGGAGCCACCGGAGCCGCCGGCGGCAACTCCTACACCGTTACATCGGCAGGATTCACGCAGCCAAGTCCCGGTTCGCCGGTAAACGTTTCCGTCGCAAGCACGGCCTTCATGGCGGCTGGGGAAACCCTCTTCATCCAAAATGGTGGCTATTACACTGTAAACTACACTAATGGCACGACGAGTGTTAATCTCACCCTCGGCGCGCCCGGAAATGTCTCGCCCGGTCAGACGGTAGGGACCGGTTCGCTCGTCGTCCCGTCTGGCGTTCAGGGGGCCACGGGGGCTAGCGGGGCTACCGGAGCTACCGGCGCTACCGGCGCCACCGGCCAGCAAGGGATTCCCGGCGTGAACGGAAGCAACGGAACCAACGGATCGCAGGGAGAGCAGGGTATGCAGGGTCCCGCCGGGGCGACCGGCGCAACGGGTGCTGCCGGCGCTCCTGCGATCTTGAGCGGCTTCTGTGGAACAACCACACTGGGTGCCGTAGAGTCGGGCTATAAATCGGGCGTTCTTTTACAACTGGGCAGTGAGGACCCCACAAACGCTCAATGCTTCAATGTGTACACGCCGCAGACGGTAGCGGGGTTACCCATACCATCTATTACTACGGGGACACTCCAAAATCTTTCCGTCGTCGGGATTTCCGGCACCACCCTAGCTAGTGACGCCATCACGCTGAATGTCACGGTTTATGTGAATGGCCTCGCCATGCCTCTGACCTGCCCCTTAGTGACGGGTCCCAGTCCGTTTACCTGTTCTGACACTACTCACTCGGTGACCGTCAATCCCGGTGATCGGGTGGCGGTCGAGGTAACAACCTCTTACTCGCCGATTCCCTATGATTCGCTGAGCATTCACGCCTCACTGGAGAAGCAGTAACACGTTCGCAGCCTATTCCGAGGACGAGAAGCGGCCGATTACCAACAAAGGCCGCTTCTCCTATTTATGCGGTCCGAAAACTCAGGATGGGTTTCTTCGTAACTTCTGAACGAAAAAGGCTGCTGGGAGTGCTGCTGGTGCTTCTCGCAGTGGCTTCCGTCTACGCCAACCATTTTCAGAACGGTTTTCATTTCGACGATTTTCACACGGTCGTCGGAAACGTCTATATCCAGAATGTGAGGAACCTGCCCAGGTTCTTCACCGATGCGCGGCTGTTCAGCACGCTTCCCACCCATCAGGTGTATCAACCGCTGACTTCCGCGACGCTGGCCATCGACTATTGGCTGGGCGGCGGACTCAAGCCGCTCTACTTTCACCTCTCCACCTTCTTCTGGTTCCTGGCGATGCTGGTGCTGCTTTTCTTTCTGTTCCGGCGCATTATGGACATCGCGGACCAACATCCCTCCAATTGGCAATTCGCGCTGCTGGCGATGGCGTGCTTCGGGCTGCATCCGGCCATTGCGGAAACCGTGAATTACATCATCCAGCGGGCCGATATTTATTCCACGCTCGGCGTAGTCGCCGCCCTGGTCTTATACATGTACTGGCCTACGTCGCGAAAGTGGGGCGGGTACATGATTCCCGCCGTCCTGGGCATGCTGGCGAAAGCGCCGGCGCTGGTTTTCCCCGCCCTCCTGTTGTTCTACGTCTTCCTGTTTGAAATGGGCGGAAGGAAGTGGTCCGCAGCCTGGAAAGCCACCCTTCCGGCTTTTGTCATCGGCCTGGCCACGGCTGGCTTGGTCTGGAAAATGACGCCGCCTCAATTCTCCCCGGGCGCCTCATCCAGCTTGCTCTACCGGGCCACGCAGCCCTTTGTTGCGCTGCATTATTTCAAATCCTTCTTTTTACCCACCGAACTGAGCGCGGATACGGATTGGACCACAGTCTCCGGAATATTCAGCACGGATTCCATCATCGGATTCATTTTTGTGGCTGCCTTGCTGGCCGTCGCGATCCGCACCGCGCGCAATCAGGACACGCGGCCGATCGCGTTCGGAATCCTTTGGTTCTTCCTGGCTCTGATCCCCACCTCCATCACGCCGCTGGCCGAGGTAACGAACGATCATCGTATGTTTTTTCCCTTTATCGGGCTCACGCTCGCCGTGGTGTGGACTTTGCGTCTTTTGCTTTTTCGGAAAACAGCGCGGCTGACAACCAACCCCCAGCTGGTAGGGGCCGGCTGGCTGGCCGCGACCTGCATTCTGCTGGTTGCGGCGGCCTGCGCCTGGCAACGTAATCGCGTCTGGCATACCGAGGAGTCGCTGTGGCGGGACGTCACGCTGAAGAGCCCCAAAAATGGCCGCGGGCTCATGAATTATGGCCTCACTCAAATGGGCAAGGGCGATTATCTCACAGCGTTGAGCTATTTCGAACGCGCCGAGACTTATACCCCGGCCTACTCTCTTCTCGAGATCAATCTTGGCATCGACAATGGCCAACTGGGACGAGATCGCGAGGCCGAAAACCATTTTCTCCGCGCTCTCCAACTGGCGCCCACCGAAGCGGACTCGCACTTCTTTTACGGCCGCTGGTTGAAATTGAAAGGACGAACGGCGGAGAGCATCGCGCACCTGGAAACGGCCGTACGCGCCAGCCCAAATGACGTCGACGCGCGAGACTTGCTGATGCAGACCTATTTCGAACAGCGTAACTGGGCAGAGCTGCGGCGCGTGGCTGACGACACACTCCGGCTGGCCCCGGACGAAGCCACCGCCCACCGCTTGTTGGAAGCCGCCCAGAGGCGGGAACAGCAGATGAGCGCGGCTGAAAAGCCGATGAGCACGGCCCCGACGGCCGACGGTCTGATTAATCTTTCATTGCTGTATTATCAGGCGGGCAGATATCCCGATTGCATCCGCGCCGCCAAGCGGGCCTTAGAATTGAAACCGACTTCCGCCGAAGCCTACAACAACATTGCGGCCGCCTACAATTCGATGGCGCAGTGGGATGAGGGCATCCAGGCGGCCAAAGAAGCCACCCGGCTAAAGCCGGATTTCGAACTGGCCAGGAACAATCTGCTGTACGCCATTGCCCAGAAACAGCGCGCTCAAGCGGCCGGTTCCCAAGCCCTGAGCGCCAAGCGGCACTGAAGAAGCTCAACCGTCAGTCGCCATCCGGCCGCGATCGAAAAATCAGAGAGCGCTGGATCGCAAAACTCGCAAGAAATAGCAAAGATTCAACCATCACTTTCGCCGAGATGACGTTGATTCCATAGCGGGCATGCAGCGATCGTATGCATAAATAAGAGACCAATGCATTCACGCAAAAGAGCATATAATATTTCACCAGCGGGCCAAAAATTCCCTCCCGGCTGTGGAACACGAAGCGCTTATTCAAGCCAAAATTGATCACCGACCCGATCACAACGCGGCCCAAAAGCAGGCTCACAATCAGGTTGCCGGTGCTCCGGTAGGTAATTGTAAAGATAACCAGGTCCGTGGCGCCGGCCAGCAGCGATGACAGCAGAAACCGGAAAAGAACGAAGTATATCTTCAGCGAATCGACCAGCGGATTGAAGTGGGACGACTCATTGCGGCCAATATAAATGGTCTTGATCGGCTGCTCCAGAATGCCCCGCGTTTGAGCGCGAGCTGCGATCAGCATATTCATCTCGAACTCATAGCCCTCGCCGTCTACCTGCAAAGCGCGCGCACAGAGGTCTCGGGATAGCCCTCGAAGACCGGTTTGGGTGTCCGATATTCTCTTGCCCATCAGAAATGCGAAGACCCAACGCGTTAAGGTATTGCCGACGCGGCTGCGAAGCGGTACGCCGTGTTCAAATTGTCGCGCCCCCAAAATCAGGTGCGTGGGATGGCTGACCAGTTGCAGCGCAACCGATTCAGCATCGTCGGGCGCATGCTGTCCGTCCGCATCCGCGGTCACGACGCCCAGAAAATCCGGGCAGTGCAACAGGAAGTAGTTCAATCCGGTCTTGAGGGCTCTGCCTTTCCCCAGATTCACGACGTGTTTAATCACCGTGCAACCGGGTATGGCCGCTATATCCCGAAACACGCCGGCGCAGCATTTGTCGCTGCCGTCATTGACCACTATTACTCCGCCGAACCCTCGGTCGAGTAACTCGGATACGAATTTCGAGAGCGCCGAGTCCGGGTTGTAGGCCGGGATCAACACCGCAACATTAGCCAATGCGCCCTGCGGGATACTAAGTGGGCGTGCGAGTTCTGCCGGTGGATGCACGGTAATTAACTCTGGACCAATATAACTCGCATCCGCGTGGCTGGCGGCACACCGACATACTATGCCGTACTGCCCGTGCTATCCATAACCTGATTGCGCCCCCCTCTTCATCCGCCGTTGACACCCGTAGAATCACACGCCAACTTGCGCGTTCGCGGAGGACAAGTCATGCTCCGTCGGCACGCTGCTGGGTGCACCTCCAGCTACACGGCTCCTAACTCATTCATTCAATACAGGAATCTTACGGGCGACGTAACTGCGATGCAGTCCGGGACAGGTGGTTTTGATCGGCGCAAAGCCGATCCTTCTTGAAACCCAGAGCCTACCGGAGTGATGGACTTTTCGTCACGGGACGAAAAACGCCTAGTACTAGCCCCCTTTTCTCATTGCAACCGTTGCGGCGTTCTTGCAACATAGGTACAGTTGCGTTCGGAAAATTTGCGTTTCTCCTCGGAAGCAGAATTGACCGATAGGGAGCCTGGCCGGGTGCTCGCCGCGCTGGGCTCTCCGCAACAAGCTTTCACAATTTTAAAAGCTTCTCCGCGTTGCGATGGGTGATTTGCTCCATATCCTGGGGGCTGATAGCTAGGTTGTCCAGAAACTTGCGCCCAATGGAATTGGGGCTAAACGGATAGTCAACCGAGAACATAATCCGTTCGATTCCCACCACTTGCTGCATGCACAAGAAGGGCGGTGTGGTGAAGTACCCGCTTGTGGTCAGATAGAAATGCTCGCAAAAGTACTCCCCGATGGAGCGCTTCAGCTTGGCTGCTCCCCGGCCCATCACGGCTTCCGACCGGGCAATAGAAAACGGCAGATTTTCGCCCATATGCCCGATGATGATGTTCAGCCGTGGAAAGCGGTCGAATATGCCGCTAACGATCAGCCGGAGGCTGTGCATGCCCGTTTCCACGTGCCAGCCCCAACCGGCGGTGGAAAGAAAGAATCCCAACTGGCCCGGTAAACCGCTGTAATAGGCGTCCATCACCGGTGCAGGCGGAGGCGCGGGGTGCAGATAAATGGGGACGTCGAGCGCTTGCGCGGCCTCGAAGATCGGCGTGAATCGCGGATGGTCCAGAAATTGGCCGTTCACGGTGCCGTTCAGCATTGCGCCTTTGAAACCCAACTGCCGGACGCAGCGTTCCATCTCGGCGGCTGCCTTGTCCGGTTCCTGCAGCGCCAGATGGGCGAAAGCGGCAAAGCGATCTGGATGCGCCCGAACGGCTGCCGCCATCCGATCGTTCGCGTCTCGCACCAGGGCATTCGCCGTGGATGGATCCAGTTTGTCCACCGCATTCGCCGACACCGAGAGAACTTGCATATTGATGCCTGCGGCATCCATATCGGCAAGACGCCCCTCGCCGACGTCGAGAAGCTTGGCGTTCAGGGACTCTGTGAAGGCGGGAGAGGCGCCACTCGCACCCATCGGCGCCGCCTTCAGAATATCCGGGGTTGTCATGTGCTCTTCCAGCGTGATGATTCGCATCCGCAAACATCATACACGTACTGAAAAGTACTGAACCTACTAGAAGTTCTGCTTTTCCTGGTCCATTGAAGTAAGGGGATTGCACGGTTAAGTTGAGTGGATGCAGCAGCTCCCAAGACGCTTCGCCTGGCTTGCGCCCTGGCTTCTTTGCAGTTCGGCTTTCAGCCAGAATGCGTTCCTTCGGATCACGGAACCTGCGCCATCCAAGGATGGGACCATCGTCACCAGTGAGCCTGCAATCTATCTGAAGGGCACTCTCGCCTCGCAAAGTGGACAGAATCGGGTGTTGTGGGAGAGCAATCGCGGATTTAGCGATCTGGCTACTGTTCGCTTAGCCGACGAGGGGCGAATCGCGCTTTGGATCTCCACCTCGCCAATTCCCTTGCGTCCGGGGATCAACCACGTGCGGATCAAGGCGCTGGACCGGCCGGGAGCGGCGACTTCCGTGAATATTTTCTATACCCCGCAAGCGCAAGCCCCGCCCGCGGCATTAGCGACGACGATGTTCCATGGGAAACAAATCGCTTACGAGGTAAGAAACGGCTTGGCGATTTATCAGAGCGATATGATCCTGGGAAAAGCCGCGGACATTGCCGCAGCCGCCTTTAAGGGACCGTCCGCCCCCACTAGCACGCAGGGCATGCGCCCGGAGGCAGTGACCATCGCGCCCAATCCTCTCTCTCCCACTGGTTTGTGGCCTGTGGTGAATGGCGTGGCCCGGATACCCTACACCATCACGGACGTCACCGCCGCAAACACCGACACCATCAAGGCGGCCATCGCGGAATCCAATACCCAACTCGCCGGCATCGTCCAATGGGAGCCGGCCAACGCCAGCGACGTCAACCTGGTGAATTTCGACTTCGACCCGAAGGATTTAACCGGCAGTTGCGAGGCCTACGTGGGAATGGTGGGAGGCACCCAGACCATTGGCGGATCCGCCAACTGCACCACCACGACAATCCTGCATGAGATGGGGCATGCGCTGGGCCTGTACCATGAGCAGTCGCGCGCCGACCGCGATACTTATGTGAATTACATGGAGCAGAACATCGACAAGCCCCAGCACGGCAACTTCGACATCATTCCTTCCAGCGTCGACTCCGGTCACTACAACTACGCCTCGATTATGGAATATGGCGCATTCCAATTCTCCAAGGATGGCGTCTCGCCAGTGCTGGAAACGATCCCAGCCGGAATGGTTCTCAGCACCAGCCTGCCCCAATACACCACGGGCGACCTGGATGGAATCATGCGCCTTTACTCGCATGCGCCCACTACGATCACGGTGGACACCAACCCCAGCGGATTACAGGTTATTGTCGACAGCGTTCCCTGCACGGCGCCGTGCGTGTTCATCAATTGGACCACCGGTTCCGAGCACACGCTCAGCGTTCCCTTGGATTCAAACAGCCAAACTCTGCAGGCTCTCAACGGGCAGAACTACATTTTCGGGCGCTGGAACTCAGGTTTGGCGAACGTCCAAACGGTGACGGTTACTAACTCGCTCGGGAATGGCACGCCGCTCAGCCCCGTTACGATGCCTGCGATCACTAACTACCTGGCCAGTTTCATTCCCGTTCATCCTTACAACCCGATCGTCGCGCCGGCCGGCGACGGCACGATTACGGTATCACCCGCGCCGAGCAAGCTGATCATCGACGGCGCGTCCACCAATTACTTTCAGGACCGCCAGTTGATCACTCTAACGGTAACTACGGGTACCGGATTCCACTTCTACGATTGGTACCCGTCACCGTTTTTCAGCCTATATTCCAATCCATACACCTTCTCGGTGACAGACGATTTTGACTCGGCCACGGCCAACCTGGTTACCGATCCGGTTACTACCATAATGGGGGCTTCCCAGGACCTCGGCACAGCAGGCATTTTCCCAGGGTTCGCAATCCGCGTTGTGGATGGCAACGGGAACACCACTACCGCGTACACGCCGGCCAATTTCGACGCCGCCTTCAACGGCCCTGGCTTTGCCTCCGGCGAGAGGGTAACTTTCTCCGCAAAAACTCAGTCGCCGGTTACTACGAACATCAGTTATGCGTTCCAAAGCTGGTGGGGAACGGGTACGCCGGATGGGGATTCTCTCCATCTGGTGGTGCCGTCGTCCGGTAAAAGTGAAACCACCGCGATCTTCACGCCCAGCTTTCGCTCCATCGTGATGCCGTCGCTATACTGCGAGCCCACCGCGGCCGACAACCTGCTGGGGGTGACGGCATCTCCGGGCGGAACCAATTCGGTTGGGACGCAAGGAAATCTGGATACTTTCTTTCCACCCGACCACATGGTGACTTTTACGGCTTCGGCGACGACCAGCGGCCTGAATTTCGTTGGGTGGTCCCAGGGCTTGTCTGGCGGCGGAAGCTCCAACCCGTTTACGTACTCGACCATCGGAGAGTTAATCGGGACCGCTAACTTTAATGTCCCGGGCACGTCGGATCCGCTTAGCATCACAAGCGTTTCACCAACTCCCGCGGTGACCACAGGCGCGGTGTATCTCACGGTCACTGGCACGGGATTCACGACGAACCCCACAGTTACGTACACTTACCTTGTCTCGCCGACCACGGGTTATCTCCTATACCGCTCCAATACGCTCGTTAGCTCAACACAATTGACGATAGATCTCGAACCAGGCGATTTGGCTGTTCCGGGTTATTACCAGGTTGTCGTCCTGAACGTAGTTCCCTCGGAGTGCAATCCCAGCGCCTATTTCACCTTCCCGGTTACCAATTCGGCTGGACCGCCGGTGCTCGCCATCACGAAGTCGCACGTCGGGAACTTCGCGCTCGGCCAGCAGAACGCGCAGTACACAATCCTGGTCAGCAATACGGGGACTGGTTCGACGCTCGGGCCGGTGACGGTAACTGAAAACCTGCCGGCCGGCGAAACGCTGGTATCTATGTCCGGATCGGGATGGACTTGCAGCGGCAATACGTGCACGCAATCCAACGCGCTGGCCGCCGGGATGAGTTACGGCGCGATCACCGTAACCGTCGACGTCTCCTTGGATGCCACTACGCCGCAGGTAAATATGGCAATGGTAAGTGGCGGTGGCACGGAATCGGCCAGTGCCGCCGATTCCACGACGATCACAGGAGTACCCACCGCGGTGACTCCGGATGCCGACACCACGCCGCAGAGCGCCTCCATCGAAACCGCGTTCCGTGCGCTGGCGGTGACGGTGACCGACGCGGACAACAAGCCGGTTTCCGACGTGGATGTGAAGTTTACGGCTCCATCGAGCGGCGCGAGCGGATTATTTGTCAACAAGAAGACCACCATTACGGTGTCGACCGACGCAGCGGGCGTGGCATCAGTATCGTTTACGGCGAATGGAACGGTGGGCGGATCTTACACGGTGACAGCGGCCCCCGCGGGTGTAACCGCTCCCGCGAACTTCTCGCTGACCAATACGCCAGGGATACCCGCGGTGAAGCTTTCGGCCACCGGTGTCAACTTGGGTTCGGTAATTGTCGCTTCCACCAGCGCCGCGAAGACCGTCATACTCACTAACTCGGGAACGGCCTCGCTTACTCTTACCGGAATCGCGGCCAGCGGCGATTTTGCGGAAACCAACCCGTGTCCGGCATCGCTAGCACCTAAAGCCACGTGCACCATCAGTGTGACCTTTACGCCAACGGTAACCGGTACTGTTTCCGGCGCGCTTACTATTACAGACGATGCGAGTAACTCACCGCAAGTAGTAAGCCTGACAGGGACGGAAGTGAATGTCGTGTCTCTCGCACCATCCTACATCGCTTTCGGTTCGGTAACCGTAGGAGCAACCAGCGCGCCCCAGACTATAACTGTCACGAATAACTCAGCGGGTGATGTAAGTCTTAACCTTGCGGCCAGCGCCGGCTTCGCTTCGGTTGGCAGCGGGACCGCACCCTGCGGCGCCACTCTCGGCGCGAAAGCCAGTTGCACCGTCGCGGTTACTTTCAAGCCGTTGCAAAACGGCTCTATCAACGGAACGCTGGCGGCTTCCGGGACCTCATTCGCTACACAGCTTGCGATGCTAGCCGGAAGCGGTACGGATGGTGCGGCATCTGCACTTACCTTCAGCCCCGGCGCTATTAGCTTCGCCGATCAGGAAGTGGGCACTCCCAGCGCCAGCGAAACAGTCACGGTTACGAACAGCAGCAAGGCCAGCGTCAACATTGTTTCCTTAACTCCCTCGCCCGATTTCTCCGCGGTGGGCAGCGGCACCACACCGTGCGGCGGAGCGTTGGCAGCCAAAGCCAAATGCACTATATCCGTTACCTTCACACCTTCGGCGGCAGGCTCCATCAAAGGCAGCGTCGCGTTGGCAAACAGCTCCGGCGTGAATCCTCAGATTTTCAACCTATCCGGCACGGGTGTGCTGCCCGTGACTCTGAATCCCACTAGCCTCACCTTTACAGCACAGGCCGCAGGCACAGCCAGCGCTCCTCAAACCGTGACGTTGACTAATAATCAGCCGGTCGCCTTGACGTCGATTTCCTTGCTGGCCAGCGGCGATTACTCGGTTTCCGCGGCAGGAACCGCGCCCTGCGGACCGACCGTGGCGGCCCACGGGAGCTGCACCTTTGAGATCAAGTTCACGCCCACGAATACTGGAACCGTCAATGGTGCGGCCACGGTGACCTACAACGCGGGCGATAGTCCTCAGGTAGTGAAGCTGAGCGGCACGGGAAAATAGCTATTCATGCCTGAGCGCGACAACCGGATCCACTTGCATCGCGCGGCGAGCCGGAATCAGGCATCCTAACGTGGCGGATAAAATCAACGCGGCGGACGCAATTACGAGCGTGACAGGATCGGACGGGGAAACCTGGACTAACTCGGCTCTCAGCAGGCGGTTGACGGCCAATGAAGCGGCCAGTCCGATGGTGAGACCGATTCCGAGCGGAAGCATCCCCTGCTTGAACACGAGCTTGCGAATATCGCGTGCCGTCGCTCCAATCGCCATCCGAATTCCGATCTCCTGGGTGCGCTGGCTCACCGAATGCACAATCACGGTGTACAGGCCGATGGAAGAAAGCAGGAGCGCGATGGTGGCAAAAATCAGGAACAACGATCCGTAGAATCGGTTGTCCGAATACCTCTCGAAAGTATCGGCGGTGAAGGGGCCATAAATGGGCAGATCGGAATCGAGCGCCTGGACCTCGCGCCGAAAGGACGTTCCAAGGCTTCCGTGAGAGACGCCGGATCGCGCGATCACCCACATGGTTCCGCTCGGCTTTTCCCGGTAGGGCAAATAAACCAACGGATCGAATTCCTGCCGGGTTGCGTCATTCTGAACGATATTGGAGACGAGGCCCACCACGGTAAGCCACGGCCCCGGCGCCGCTCCATCGTTTCCATCGAACAATCGCAGACGCTTGCCGAGAGCGTTTTCTCCCGGCCAATATTTGCTCGCGAACCGCTGGTTCACAATTGCCACCGGGATTCCTGAGACTCCGTCGGCATCCTGGAACTCGCGCCCCGAGAACACCTCCGCTCCCACTGTTCGGAAGTAACCCGGGCCAACGATCAGCGCCGAAAGCTTGGGGCGACGCGCCTGATCCAGTGGCGGCGCACCATCCAACTGGTAGGGAATGTGCCGCGATCCGCGCACCGGCAAAGTACTGGCGATTGCGACGGACTCAACACCCGGGATCGCCGCCAGACGCGCCTTGGCACGCTCGAAGAAGGAAATCTGCGCCTCCGCACGCGCGTAATCGGCAGCCGGCAACGATATCTCCGCCATGAGAAGGTTCTCTGTTTTGACGCCCACATCCGCGGTATGAACCTTAAGAAAGCTTCGGATCATCACGCCCGCGCCCGCCAGCAGCACGACAGCCAGAGCCATTTCTCCGATTACCAGCAGGGACGCGAGATGCTTTCCACGCCCTCCGCCGCCGCTTGCAGAAATTGACCCGCAGCCGCCATCTTTCAACGTCGTATTGATATCCAGTTTCGAAAGCCTGATGGCCGGCGCCAGCCCGAACAGTAATCCCGTGGCTATCGATATCGCGATGAGATATCCAAGAACGCGCTGGTCCATGCTGTAGTCGATGATCAGCCAGGACGCCTTATAAGCCATCGCAAGCTGGTACGCGTGCACGCCCCATTTGGCGATAAACCAGCCCAGGAAACCGCCCAGCCCCGACAGCATCACGCTCTCGACGAGGAGTTGTCGGATGATCCGCCAGCGCCCCGCGCCCAGTGCAATGCGAACGGAAATCTCGCGCGACCGGCCCATGGCGCGAGCCAGCATGAGATTCGCCAGATTGGCGCAGGCGATCAGAAGTACGAAGCCGACCGCGCCCCACATGGAGCCGTACAGCACGGTGGCGTCCGGGCCGATGAAGAACTGATGGAAATTCTGCACGCTCAGATGCCAGCGCTGATCGGTAAGCGGGTAGGCGGTCTCCAAACGTTTTATGATGGTCTCAACTTCCACGCGCGCGCTTTCAAATGTCACGCCCTTGGCCAGGCGACCAAAGGCGAACCAGGTGTCGGTGTTGTTTCTGTTTCTAACGCTCGCGGTCTCCACCAGCGGGACCCACATCTCGCATTTTTGCGGAAACAAAAATCCATCGGCCATAAGCCCGACGATCGTAGTTGGTGCACCGTTTATTCGCACCGTGCGGCCGATGATGGCTGGATCCTTTCCGTAGCGGCGCTCCCAGAAGCCATAGCTCAGGATCGCAACCGGAGCGGCGCCGGGCGTCTGGTCCGACGGCGTGAAATCACGCCCCATAATGGGCCTCCGTCCAACCAGGCGAAAAGTATCGGCGCTGACCTCGGTGACGTCGATGTTTTCTGCAAAACCGCGTCCATCGCTAAGGATTTTCGCCACACCGTGGACGATCGCCATCCCCTCAAACGATTTCGATTGAGCCCGGATGTCCTCAAAATCGGGATAGGAGACGCAGCAACCGCCGTTGCTGATATAGAGCAGGCGATCGTTCCTGTCCACAAGCGGGAAGCCCTTGAAGAGTACAGCGTTCGTTACGGTGAAGACCGTGGCGTTGACGCCGATGCCAAGAGCGAGCATCGTTACGGACACCGCCGTAAAGCCGGGATTCTGGATCAGAGCCCGAAAACTTGAGCGGACGTCGCCGAGCAATGACATCGGTGTTTAAGGCGCTCGAAAAGCGGGGCAGAGTTACAGCAGATTTGGCTTGGCGATGTTATTTGCCGCTGCCATTCAATCCCACGGTCTGCGGAGTCCAAGGATCGGTGTCGGCGATAGTCAACAGTCCGCCTATCTTCCCAGCGGTGGTGGGTGTGAATAGCACGGAAATTGTACATTGCTCCCCGGACTTGAGCTTTTTCCCGACGCAATCGTTGGTCTGCGAGAAATCCCCGACCACGCTGACGCTGTGGACGGTCAAGTCGGAAGAGCCCGAGTTGATCACCGCAATCGTTTCTGGCGTGCTTGTGGATCCCACGTATTCCTCGAATTCCAGCGAAGTGTGCGAGAGCGTGACGGAGGAGCCGATTCCGGTGTGGACCGCCTGGAGCGCGTGTTCGTATTGAATGTGATACTCGTTGTACCCGGGATACATTGGATCCAGCGCCAGGAGCAGATCGTCGGCATAGACCTCAAAAGTGTTCACGTTGTTCTCAACCGCGAAGGACAGCAACGGAGGCAGCGGGCCGGTCTGTTGCTGGACCCCATCCCAGCAGGATGGAGTGCAGGTGGCCGAAGGATCGCTTTGGCCCACGGTCTGCAGTTCGAAAAGCCGAGGGGGCTCAGCGGTGGAGTATTTCGCGTATATGCCACACCAATCTGACGTGCAGTCGGGATAGGTTGCAATATCGCTGCTCCGAAGGCCTTGGTATCCTAAGCCGAATCCGTTTGCGATGCCGTTCGCCGCCTCGGTGGTGGCATAGGCCAAGTGAGTTTGATAAACCACCATCGGAGCAATGATTGGGAAGGCTGGATTTTGCGATTTTTCGTAGCTCACCATTTCGCTGTCGAAGTCGAGTAACGTCTGCTCGAAAGTTTGTCCCGCCGGCAGATAGTTGGTTTGTTGCCCCTCACAGTTCGGATAGATGGCTGCTCCCGGAGCTAGTCCGAAGCGAATATAGCCGATGTGAGGGTTGCCTTTATAATGCGTCAAAACTTCCGCGATGAAATTTTGGTAGTTTTGCTTGAACGCCGTCTCCCATACGATCGGATAGCGTCCGGCCTTTGTGCCATCGCCCGGATACTTATCGCAGGTTACCGAATCCACCAGGTCCATTACATAAGTAGGAGTCGCGTGATTGGCGTAGTTCTCACTGTTCGGGCCGGCCTCGCTGATCGGCCAGACGATCAGATTCACGGTCTTCCCCAGGTTGATATACGGCTGTATCACGGCGTCGAACTTCGACCAGTTGTATTGCCCGCCGGAATTGTCAGGCCCCATGTCCACCATCGACCAAAGCAACGGCGGATTGATTCCGTCCACTAACGGACTGGACGCTACATACTTCAAAAACTCACTTGCAGAATGCGTGCCCGGATAAGGCAGATAAGAGAGCGGCGGAAAGACAGCGTTCACGGTGATCTTTGGAGTCTGTGCAAGTGAAGCCAGCGGGAGCGACAACATAGTAAGTACTAAGGCCACTTTCCCGTAACGGAGTAAGTTAGTCATAAAGATTCTCATTCGACAAAGTCGGATGTGCTCGTTGAATCCTAAAACATGCTGACAGGTTATTGATTGTATCGCGACGGCCTACTCCCCCGCTCAGCAGAATCGGCCATGTGGCTGATTCTACGGCTCTTAGCACCGGCCGCGGCCACTTTTGTGGGCCGCCGCAGACGGTTGAAGTAGCCAAAGATGCAGGCTGCTGCATGCAACTGTCGCCGCCGCTTGACACCGTTGGCTCTGAACGATATACCTAAGTGGAATCGACCCAGGGGGGACGAGTTCAGGCCGCAGCAGCGGTGACGAAGGAGATCCAATGAGAAAGATATGTCTGGCGCTGGCCGCGTCCGCGGCACTGTTTTGCGCATGGCCACTCGCTGCGCATCACGCGGTATCGGCCGAATTCGACGCGAGCAAAGTGGTTACCCTGAAGGGCGTCGTGTCCAAAGTGGACTGGGTGAATCCGCACATCTTTATTTATGTCGATGTGAAGGACGACAGCGGAAAAGTCACCACTTGGAGACTGCAATCGGTGCCACCCATGTTCTTCAAAGGCAGTGGCCTGACAAAAGACAAGTTGCTCGACGGCTCGGAGACTACTGTCACCGCATATCCGGCGAAAGACGGGACCGATGGCTTCGGCTTCCTGCTGAAGCTGACCTATCCGGATGGACACTTCTACAATCTCGGCGGCGGTACTGCTCCACCCGCGCCCAATCCACCTCCGGCCAATGCAGCAGCGCCAGCAAAATAGCGGCGACAAAGGAGAGGATGACTTATGGAATTCCGTTTATCGATTCAAGCCGTGGGCGCAGTTAGCCTGGGGATTGCGGCGCTCCTGATGGCGCCCGCGAATGTTTTCGGTCAATTCCCCGCCTATGGTCCGCCGCAGAGCAGCTACGCCGCCGAGGCCGCTAAATATCCGGGTGCGGCATCCAAGCCGACGCCACACACGGCGGATGGGCATCCCGATCTGAGCGGCGTATGGCATCATTTCTTTGGCGAGTTAGTGCATAACGTGGGCGGCAATTCTTTTGCTTTCAGTTTAGGCGGGCCCGCCGGAGCGCCCCGTCCCAAACCCGACCCACTGCCCGAGTACAAACCCGAGCTTCTAGCGAAGGTCAAATATTTGAACGACAATCAGGTCACCGAAGATCATGTTTTGCATTGCATGCCTCCCGGTGTGCCGCGCATCGGGCCGCCGCAACAGATTGTGCAGACGCCGAAACAGTTGACCTTTTTGTATGCCGATTCCACCGGCAATTACTGGCGAGTGATTCCAATCGACGGACATCACAGCACGGACCCGGAGAGCGACTCCACCTACATGGGCGATTCAGTGGCCCACTGGGATGGCGACACCTTGGTGGTGGATGTGACGCGATTAACCGGCGACACTTGGCTGGCCGATAACGGGATGTACCACAGCAATAAATTGCACGTCACCGAGCGGTTTCGCCGGGTGGGAGACACCATCGAGTACACGATGATCGCCGACGATCCGTCGGTGCTCATGAAGCCGTGGACTATTTACCGGACCTTGACGCTTCAGATGGACACGCTCGACGAAGCGGCTCCTTGCGTCGATAATGACGCCGGGCATTACGTCAACTCGGAACACCACGATAACGCGCGCTAGCTGGACCACCCATCACCGACCATGGGCGGTCGGATGACCATATGTGGTTGCGAGTTGCGATCGCCAACCACGCGCTTTGCAGTCCGCTCACTGTCCGCTCTAAACGGCCCTGTGCATGCCTCTCTCGGGGGCGAAAGGATAAACTTCATGAAAATGAATCTAAGACATTGCACCTGGGCGCTAGCCATAGCCGCGGGTATCGGCTTCGGCGGCGGCGCGGTACAGGCCGTGGCGGCCCCATTCTTCCAGGACCAGGGCCCGGATTACTCGAAAAACAAAACATACCAGCAAGGTGTACGCGAAGGCCAGAATGACAAGGCGCATAATCGGGACCACAGCAAGAAAAGGCATTTCAAGAAAGACGAAGACCAGACTGCGTACGAGGCTGGCTATCAGAAGGGCCACGGCAATTGAAGTGCACTCAGAGTGGCGAGGTGAATTGAATGCGTGGACTTACATTTGTAGTGCTAGCTGCTGTTGCTGGAATCGGCTTCACGGCTAGCACTCCCCGAGCAGAGGCTCAGGTTGCGATCGATATCGGCGTGGCTCCCCAATGTCCCTATGGATATTACGACACTGCTCCCTATGGCTGTGCTGCCTATGGCTACTACGGCCCGCAGTGGTTTACGGGTGGTGTCTTCATTGGCGCCGGCCCATGGTTTCATGGAGCCGCTAACTTCCAGGGCCGGGTAAATAACCGGTTTCATCCCGAACACGGCTACAAGGGCCCGCTGCCAGAGCGTGGCGCGAAAGCGGAGCCGTCAAAGCGTCTCGATAAGGTTGCCCACTTCAAAGGGAATGAAATGCGCGACGGGCGCGGGCACACGAGCGGTAAACGGGGATAATTGCCCGAACTGAGTGTCGCGCGCCCGAGATTTTCTCCCGGCTCTGGGCGCGCGCCTCTTCCCGCCACCAGCCACTAGCCACCAATCACCCGCCACCAGCCACCACCAGCCAGCGTAGAATCGTAGTAACCAGGTACATCCCGTGACCCGAACACAATCCCTCAGCGTCCCGGCGCCCGTGCGGTCTCCAATGCGGTCGCCCAAGCGAGTCACCCGGTTCTTCGGCGATCTCAAGGTGCGCGTCAAGCTGATGGTCCTGCACAACGTCTTCTTCCTGATCCTCGCCATCGGCGTGTACTTCGCGCTTTACCCGTATCTCCCCGACCACGCGAAAACCAACCTCTTCATCGTGCTCGGCGCCATCTACATTCTGGCAGTGCTGGTGCTTGAAACCACCATCATGCCGCTGTATGTCTATCGCCCGCTGCAGTTGATGCTGGAAGCCGATCAAGCCACGCAGCACGGGGACCATGATCGCGAACTCATCAACGAGGCTTTCATCCCCGGCGACGAAATCGGCCACATCATGCGCTCGCGCAACGCCACCATCGTGGAACTCCGCAAGCGCGAAGAGGACCTGGAGGAAGCGCTCCGTAAACTCGAAGCGCAGGACCGCCTGGTCAGCCTGGGCCTGCTTAGTGCCAGCGTGGCGCACGAGCTGAACACGCCGCTCACCGTCCTGCAAGGCTCCATCGAAAAGCTGACCGAAACTACCGCCGATGCCGCTACGCTCGAACGACTGGCCCGCATGCTGCGCGTCACCCAGCGCATCCGGCGCATCAGCGAGAGCCTGGTGGATTTCTCGCGCGTCCGCAAGCAGCACATGGAGCCGGTGCCGCTGCGACATCTGATCGACGAAGCCTGGGCGCTGGTGGCGATCGACAAAAAGGCCGCCGCCTCGCGCTTCGCCAATCGCGTGGACTCGGCCGACGTGGTCACCGGAAATTCCGATCGCCTGGTGCAGGTGTTCGTCAATCTGTTGCGCAATGCCCTCTATGCCATCCCGGCCTCGGGGGAAATTGCGGTGCATTCCAAGCGCCTGAACCGCAACGCGCAGCCGTGGATCTCGGTGGCGGTGGAAGACAACGGGCCCGGAATCCCGCCCGACGTGCTGCCCGACATCTTTGAGGCGTTCGTCTCCACGCGTCTGGACGCCAAGGGCACCGGCCTGGGACTCACGGTGGCCGAGGGCATCATTCACCAGCACGGCGGAACGATCGCCGCATCCAACCGCGCGGAGGGTGGCGCTTGTCTTGAAGTGACCCTGCCCGCTTCCTGCGCGAAACGCCCCGGAGGAGCGAATTGAATTGGCAATAAAACCCGCATCCGAGCGAGCGTCCGATCCCGCGCCGGGCGGCCTGGTGGATCTCGCCATCCTGGACGACGATCCCGACTTTTGCAATTATCTCGAAGACGCGCTGAAAGACGACGGGCTGTATTCCATCCGCGCCTTCGGCCATCCCGACGAGCTGTTCGCGGCCTGCGAGCAGCGCCCGCCCGACATCGTTCTGCTCGACATGAAAATGGGCGAGTTCAAGGGCGACAAGGTGCTGGAGCAATTGCTGGCTGCCTATCCGGGCCTATGCGTCATCATCGTCACCGGCTATCCCTCGCTTGAGGACATGCGCGCCACCTTCAAGATGAAGGTGTTCGACTATATTTCCAAGCCCTTCTCGCTGGCGCAACTCCGGCAAACGCTGCACAACGCCATCGAAAAATATGGATTCGGACGCACGGCGCAGGATCGTTTGCGCGAACGGCTGGGGCACCAGATCAAGATGCTGCGCGTGGAGCGCGACTGGTCTCTGAAGGATCTGGCCGCCGCGACGAAACTCAGCATCTCGCAAATCAGTTCCATCGAACGGGGCGCCAATCTGCCGAGCATCGAAAGTTTGCTGGCCATCTGCCGGGCGTTCGATAAGCGGCCGTCGGAAGTGCTGTCGGCCATCGAATTTTAATGCGGGCCTTTTAATGCGAACCACGACGGAGGCCCTGGCGCTGTTGCGCGCATTCGACGCATCGCCGGAAGAAAAAAAGAGCGTTGAGCTGATCCTGGCGCTACTCGAATTCACCCCGGCGCCTTTTTCGCGGGATCAATTTCATCCCGGCCACATCACCTGCACGGCGGTGGTGCTGCATCCGGCGCTGCCTCAGTTCCTGCTGATGCATCATCATCGACATCGCCGCTGGCTGCTTCCGGGCGGACACGTGGAGCAGACCGATGTAACGCTCGGTGAAACCGCGCGGCGCGAGGCCGTAGAAGAAACCGAGGTGCGAATCCAAGCCGGCGATTCCACTCGCCTGGCCGGGCTGGACGTCCATGCAATTCCAGCGCGCAAAGGCGAGCCGTTCCATCTGCATCACGACCTGATTTTTGCTTTTATCGCCGGCTCCGCGGAGTTCGCCCTTACCGATGAAGCGCCCCAGGTGGCCTGGTGCGGCATGGACGAGCTTGCGCGCTATGAACTGCCGCGCAGCATTATACAGGCCGCCACGCGCGCCTTCCAAAATAGAAGCCGGTGAACACTCGGAGGAAGATGTTCACCGGCCGGCAACTGAACTGCTTAACGCGGATCAGGCTGCCTAAGTCAAATCGATATTCGTCTTGGAGAAAAAGCGAAATGCGATATTGCTACTTAAAATGACGTGCCGGCGGCGCTCCAGGTTTCCGGCGCTTGATACAGTGGTCTCGTGGATGGGGTTATCGTTGTCGACAAGCCGGAGGGGCTCACTTCCCATGACGTTGTCAATCGCATGCGCCGTCTGGCGAACACACGGAAGGTGGGGCACTTAGGCACGCTGGATCCGATGGCTACCGGGGTGCTTCCATTGGTGCTCGGCCGTGCCACGCGCCTGGCGCAGTTCTTTTCGAGCGGCGAAAAAACCTACGACGCAAGAATTCAATTTGGATGGGCCACCGATACTTACGACCGCGAAGGGTCGCCCACATCGGAGCCCGTTACGCTGGATTTCACGCGCCTGGAATTAGAAGCGGTGCTCGAACGGTTTCGCGGAACCATTCTCCAAACTCCGCCCCCATTTTCAGCCAAAAAGGTGGCGGGGACGCCGGCCTATCGGCTCGCGCGCAAGCACATTGCCGTGGAATTGGAGCCGGTGGAGGTGCGGATATTCGCGCTCGAACTGATCGAATTCGATGGAGCCACGGCGCGCATCTTGCTGCGCTGTTCGGCTGGAACTTATCTGCGCGGCATCGCGCATGACGTGGGCCGCGAGCTTGGCTGCGGCGCGTTCCTGACCGCGTTGCGCCGCACTGTCTCCGGCGAGTTCACCGAAAGCCTCTCACGCACGTTAGAAACGTTGCAAGATCTGGCGCAACGGGGGGCCTTAGATCAGGCGCTGATTCCCACTTCCGATGTTTTGCCCGAGATTCCGAACGCCACCGTGGATGCCTTGACGGCCGGCGAGATCCGGCACGGCAAGGATTTTCGGCTGTCGCCGTTCGTGGACCGAGCCGGCGCGAAGTATGTAAAAGCCGTTAGTCCGGAGGGCGATTTAATCGCCATTGGCGAGGCGCGCCTGCCGAATCTTTATCATCCTGTGCTCGTTTTGTGAATGGGCGCCAACGAATGAAGCAAGTTTAATACCAACTCCGGTCCCGTCCCAACCGGGTTGGTTTATGATGCAAGAGTGCGGCTCCGTTTCGCGACTTGGCTGATTGTTGCGGGCGCGCTGTTCGCGATTCGCGGCTGGGCGCAGGAAAACGCGAGCCTCGACAAGTCAAACGAAGAAAAATCCAGCCACGGCGACAGTGCCAAAAGCGAGCCCAAGTACGACGAGACGTTTTCCGGGCCCATCGTCGAAATAACCGCCACCCAGATCACGGTGTCGCGCAGCATCCTGGGCAAACCCGCCGAAAAACGCACTTTTTGGATCAAGTCCGACACCAGGATCGAAGGCAAGCTGCGCGTCAAGGTGAAAGTGACGGTGGGATACGTGGCCTCTGACGATGGCGACGTGGCGCGCTTGATTGTGGTGCGAAGCTCGAAGAAGTAGCTACTTCTTCTTTTTCCGCTTGGCGGCCCAGCCTTCTTTGACCACTTGGCGAGCACGGCCCAAGGCCAGGGCGTCGGGCGGCACCGCATGAGTGATCACGGAGCCCGCGCCGATATAGCTTCCGTCGCCGATTTCGAGCGGCGCCACCAGCGTGGAATTGCTGCCGACAAAAGCGTCCTTGCCGATCTCGGTCTTGTGCTTGCTCACGCCGTCGTAATTGCAGGTGATGGTGCCGGCGCCGATATTGGTGCGGTCGCCGATGTCGGAATCGCCCAAATAAGCCAGGTGGTTGGCTTTCGCGCCCGCGCCGAAGCGCGTGTTCTTCAGTTCCACGAAATTGCCGATGCGCGCGTCTTTGCCGACGCGGTTGCCCTGCCGCAAGCGCGCGAACGGCCCCACCACCGCGCCCGTCTCGATCTGTGAACCCACGACGCTGGTAAACGGGGCTATCTCAACCCGATCTGCCAGCGTCGAATTTTCGACGATGGAGCAAGCCCCGATGCGGCAATCCTCGCCGATTTCGGTGCGTCCCAAAATTTGCGCGAACGGCCCCACGATGGAATCCTCGCCGATACGCACCCCGGAATCGATGGTCACGGTCTCCGGTTTCTCGATGGTGACGCCTGAGAGCATCAGCTCCCGCACCTTTCGCTCGCGGAAGATCTTGTCCACTTCGGCCAGCTCTAGGCGCGTATTGATGCCCAGTAGTTCGCCTGGGTTCTCCACTTCCATGGCGGCGACGGTGTGGCCGGCGCGGCCGAGGATCTCGACAATATCGGTCAGATAGTATTCGTGGGCGGGATTATCGGGACGTATTTCCAGCAAATGCTTCCATAGCAGATCGGCGCGAAAGCAATAGATGCCGGAGTTGATGAACGGGATGGCGAGTTGTGCGGGACTGGCTGCTTTGTGTTCCACGATGGCGCTCACCGTGCCGTTTTCGCCGAAAACGATACGGCCATAGCCGGTAGGATCGGTGAGGCGCGTGGTGATCAGCGTTGCGGCGGCGTCGCTCGCCCCATCACTCGATGACTGGCGGCGAACCAGTTCGGTGAGAGTGGCGGGCGAAAGCAGCGGGCAATCACCATAGAGCACAACAACCAGTCCCGGCTCGCAAGCGAGCGAGGCGCGACAGGCCAGCAGCGCATGCCCCGTTCCCTTTTGCTCGGTTTGATCGACAAAACGAACGCCCACCGGCGCCAGAAGCGCCCGAACCTGATCGGCCTGGTGTCCCACCACAACGGTGGTGTTGCTGGAGGGCGCAACTGCATTGGCTGCCCGGATCACGTGCTCAATCAGCGTCAGGCCGCCGGCGCGATGCAGCACTTTCGCGCGCTTGGATTTCATCCGGGTGCCCAGGCCAGCGGCCAGGATCACCACATTTATCGGGAATGTCATTACCTAGGTTAGCTAACGCTCGCCGAGAACTCGCACTTTGTGGCGGGCCGTCCGGCCGCGCTTTGCCAATTGTAGTGCAACCTCAGCGGATGCGCGCGGGTCGTGCCGGACGCTGTCGCCGGAAGCGAGCAGATCGGTGGCAACTACCTGCAACCCCATTTCAGCCAGGCGGTCGACATCGTTGAGCACGGGGCGCACCTTCTGCGCGGCGTACTTGCGCCTTTGACGGGCGCTGACGGCGCGGGTATTCACCACCGCCACATCGATGAGCGGCATGCCGGCGTGCAGATGCAGCGCTGCCACATGATCGGAAGCGCGGTAACCGATGGTCTCGCCAGGCTGCCACATGAGGTTCACGAAATAAGCTTTCAGTGCGCGGCTGCGCTGGATGGCGGGCGCAATGCCTTCCACCAGAAGGTTCGGAATCACGCTGGTGAAAAGCGAACCGGGTCCGAAGCTGATGAGGTCCGCCTCTTCAATGGCGGCCAGCGTTTCCGGAAGCGGCTGGCAGTGGCGCGGCTGCAAATGGATGCGCCGGATGCGCGAACGGCTTTTTCCGATTTTGGTCTCCCCTTTGACGATGGATCCGTTCTCCAGCTCCGCCTCCAGGACCACGTTGGCATTGGTAGCCGGATAAATTCGACCCAGGCTGGCCAGCACCTCCGAGGAGACTTTCACGGCTTGTACGAAATCGCCCGTCAGGTTTGTCAGGGCGGTTAGAAATAAGTTGCCGAAGCTGTGTCCCTTGAGACCGCGCCCTTCCGAGAACCGGTATTGGAACAATTTCGAGAGCAAAGCCTCGTCTTCTGAGAGGGCTACCATGCAGTTACGGATATCGCCCGGCGGCAGGACGTCGAATTCGCGGCGCAGGCGGCCGGAACTGCCGCCGTCGTCGGTAACGGTGACGATGGCGGTGATTTCCACTTCGCGCGGCTCCAGGGCATACCGCTTCAGGCCATTCAAAAGCGTGGAAAGTCCGGTTCCGCCCCCAATAGCGACAATGCGAAAAGGTGTCATTGGTGTGTATGTGGCTGGCTAAACATAGGATCGCAGGTTCCGTGCGAGCTTCCGTGGGCCTCTGGCACTAAATTACGCGGAACCTTTGGATAGCTATGTGGTACCAGTTTGGGCAAGAAAATCTCATGAATGTACTGGGACGCGCACGGGACGTAAGTTTGGTACTTCCGCGATCCAGGCAGCTTAACAGGCTTCTGAAAAAAGCCATTCGCCGCCGCTTGCTGACGCGCGCGGTTCAGTAACAGCTTGGGAATCAGCGCCCGCCCTTCTGAACCGCGACTGTGAAGGGGCGACAAGCAGCGTTTTTCAGGATCCTGTTAAGCGGCGGGCTGGTCGTCCTCGTCGTAGGCGGGCAGAATGGCTTCCAGGTCCTCGGCTTCGAACACCTGGTCACAATCCAGGCATCGAACATAGTCCACACCGTCACGCCGGGCCAACATTTCAGTGCGGGTGTGATTGCAGGGCTGCATAGAAGAAAGGGAGATTATCCCCATTCTAAGCATGTCGGGTCGGTTGTCAAGCCCCCAAAAGTTCCGATTGGTCCCTTATTTGCGCCCATTTTTCGACCCAGAGGGGGCGGGGTGGCCTTTAGAACCAGGATCGGACGGAGTCCATTTTGGCACGATCAAACAGGTTTTTAGCGGTTTGTTTGTAACAAACAGATGTTAGAATGTTCACGAGTGGCGAACTTCGACAGCCTGCGAGTGGAGCGCTTCAAGCAATCCACTAAGGAAAAACTGCGTGGCGTACGCTGTCCCGATCATCACCAGCCTCCGCGCCTGCACTTCCAGGGAGTTTCACTGCGCGATATCACTATTTCGCTGAGCGGGTGTTGCGAGAAACTGATGGAACTGGCCAATGCGCGCATTGCTTCGCCGGCGGCAGCGGACGTGGATATCCGGAAGCCGGCTTAGTTTAGCAGGCCGATGAAAAAGTCCAAAACTTAGCTGGCCACGGATGAACGCAGATCAACGCAGATTGAAAACAAAAACACTTATCCGTGTTCATCGGCGTTTATCTGCGGCCAGATTGCTGTTTCAGCACCGTGTTAGGCGTCTCAGCCCCCCCTCGCCAGAATGCGGCGGATGCCCTCGCGAAAAACGTCCCCTGGCGTCAACAGGCTGATCACCAGGAACGCCTCCCTTTCGAAATCGAAGAAGAAGCCGGGTTGAACCAGGACGCTGTCGGTGGCAAGCAGCCCCAACGCCCATTCCTCCTCGCTCTGAATTCTCGGCGCTTCCAGAACCGCATACCAGCCGCCTTCGGTGGCGAGCAGCTTCCAAGGTGAGGCCGGGCCGATCTGGCTTGCGAGAAAAGAGCGATTATCGCGGACGCGCCCCAGGATCTGTCGCTGCAGTTCGCCGCGCAGGCCGAGCAAAGCAGGTGCGGCCCATTGTACTGGAGCGCTGACCGACAGGTAGGTGTCGGCGATCAGTTCCAGGCGTTCGAAAGCTTGCTCGCGATCGTTTGGCGGGCCGCCCGTCACGATCCAGCCGAGCTTCATCTGGGGCAGACCTGCCACTTTGGAGAGACCGCTGAGACAAAACGTCAGCACTTCGTCGACGTCGGTGAGGGAGCGCACCAGGCGGGCATCGTCTTCGAAGGCGTAGTCGGCGAAAACTTCGTCGGAAACAAGAGCCAGGTTGTGCTCGCGGCAGAGCGCGAGAAGCGGGGTCAGTTCCGATTTTTTCAGGAACGAACCGGTGGGATTGTTCGGATTCACCAGCACGATGGCGCGCGAGCGGGACGTGATGGATCGCGCCAGCCCGTCAAAATCGATGTTCCATGTCCCGTGATAGACGAGGGGATACTGAATCACCCGCACGGAATCCAGCGCGGCCAGATAATCGAACAACGGATACGATGGTGCGGGGACCAGCACCTGGTCACCTGGGTCGGCCAACAGTTTAAATACGAAGGCATAGGCTTCGCTGGTGCTTGCGGTAAGCAGAATGCGATCCGGCGTTACGCGTCCGGAATAATATTCGGCGACGGCCGAGCGAGCGGCCGGCAATCCCGACGCGGCAGGCTCATAACGGAGCGAGCGGGGATCGGCCAGAGCGGAGAAAATCGCATCTGACGGATAGCTGAATCCGGCGGCGGTGGGATTGGATTCCGTGAGGTCCAGGATCGGCACGCCAGCCGATCGTTTTTCGGCCAACAACTGGCTGAGGCGATTTGGCTCAGTATTCCAGTGAAGCCGGGAAGAAAATGGAGGCGAGGGCAAGGAGACAAAATACCACGCCTCCGGCTTTATTCGCTCAGTTGGAAGGCACGTTGCTGTGAGTCTTCGAACCGGAGTTGGTGTTGCTATGCCGCGACCCGGTACTGTGATGGTGGGTGGAGCTATGAGAGCGATGACTGCTACTAGCGTGACCCGCGCTATTTTCGCTTTTGCTCGAATCGCCAAAGGCCAACGACGCTGCGCCGAGAATCAGGGCGCTGGTGAGGAGGACAGAGAGATAAACTTTCATGCCTTACAGTGCGGCATGCTGGAAGAAAATCGCAGGTGTTAATGCACCGTGTAGCGTGCTTTGAGCGCGAAGGGAGCGATCTCGATGTCGAACCTCTCGCCGCCGGCGCGCACCATCTGGTACGTGCCCCGCATAAGCCCGGTGGGAGTCTTCAGGGGACACCACGACGAGTATTTGAACGACTCGCCAGGCGCCAGGACGGGCTGCTCGCCAATCACCCCAGGACCTTTCACTTCTTCCACGTGCTCCAATGCATCGGTGATGATCCAGTGACGGCTGATCAGTTGCACCGTATCGTTTCCCTGGTTGGTAATGCGGACCGTGTATTCAAAGATCCATTCGCCCTGCTGTGGGCGCGAGTTCTCGGGCGAGTGGCGCGATAAGACTTCGACGCGGATGGAGTTGGTCACCGCGTCGGACATCGGAGCGTGCTCCGACCGTAAATCAGGCATAATCCATGCTCATGATAGCAGGGCGTCGGATAGAATAGCAGCAGGATTTCCTATGTCCGTCATTACGAACGCCCCTCCACAAACCGCCGCCGAGCACCTGCCGGCCGTCCCGCTGACGCTCGAAGGCGCCAGCATGCTGCATCAGATGCTGCGTGTCCGCTGGACCGCATGGAAGCAGCTTCCCGCCGCCGAGCGAGCCGGAATAGCGCAGGAAGCCTCCGCCGCGATCGCCGATATGGAGCGCGAGCCAGGAGGACAAAGCGCCGCGTTTTCGCTGTTGGGGCACAAGGGCGATCTGATCCTGGTGCACTTCCGGCGATCGTTTGATGAATTGAACAAGGTGGAGCGCGAACTGGCCGGCTTGCGGCTGTGGGATTACCTGGAGCCGACATCGTCGTACTTGTCGGTAGTGGAACTGGGGCTGTACGAATCCAGTCTCAAAACCTATGGCGCCCTGGCGGAGCGAGGCATCGCTCCGTTTTCGCCGGAATGGACGGCCGGGATCGAAGAAGTGATGGCGCGGCAGCGTGAGGCCATGGCGCCCCGCCTGTTCCCGGACATGCCTCCGCACAAATATCTGTGCTTCTATCCGATGGATCGCAAGCGCGGTGAACTGAAGAACTGGTACCGGCTGCCAATGGCCGAGCGGCAGCGCCAGATGCACGAGCACGGCATGGTGGGACGCAGATACGCGGGCGAAGTGAAGCAGATTATTTCCGGATCCATTGGGTTCGACGATTGGGAATGGGGCGTGGACCTGTTTGCCGACGATCCGCTGGTGTTCAAAAAGCTGATTTACGAGATGCGGTTCGATGAAGTGAGCGCCGATTACGCGCTGTTCGGAACGTTCTATGTCGGCATTCGCTGCCCGGCGGCGGAATTGGGGAATTGGTTGAACGGGTAAGACGCACCTGCTTTAGCGCGCCGCTTTCAGATCGGCCGCCGCGCCCACCGCATCCCCCATAGCTTTGCGCGTGACGGAACGATTCTTATATGCGTTGGCGTAGTTGGGCTCCAGGCGAATCGCATCGTCGAAATCGGCGAGTGCGTGCGGATAATCGTGCTGGCGCAGGTAGACGTAGCCGCGCGCGTTATAAGCATGCGACGACTTCGGGTTCAGCTGGATGGCCTGGGTCAATTCCACCAGCGCCTCCGGAAATTTCTCCGCCTGGATGTATGCCCGTCCGCGCGCCTCGTGCTCTTGCGCGGTTCCCGAAGGTAATGCCGCGGCTTTGACTGGAGGGGGCACAGGCACGGAAACGGGCGCAGGCGGCTGGACTGCCGGCGCGGTTCTTACGGCTGGAGTGGGCAGAGGGGAAGGCGGCGCGGGGGAAGGCGGCGCAGGGGCAGGCGGCGCCACGGTCGCGGACTGCTTGGCTTCTTCCAAATGTTTTTGGGCTTTGGCGAAAACCTCGGCGGCCTCCTGGTAATCCGGGCGTAAGCGCAGCGCCTGCGCGATGTCGGACTGCGCCTTGGCGTAGTCGCCTAGCAGGTAATAGGCGCTGCCACGAGCGAACCATGCTTCCGGAAGCTGCGGGTTCAGTTCGATAGCCTTGCTGCGATCGGCCAGTCCCTTCTCGTGTTCGCCCAATTCATGATAAGAGCCGCCGCGCGCCAGATAGACCTCGGCCGAGTCAGGCGCCAGTTTCACCGCCTGCTCGCGATCCGCCAGCGCCTCGGCATGCCGATCGAGTTTCACCAGCGCAGCCGAGCGAGCCAGATAGAGATACACCTCCTGGGGCGTGAATTTCATGGCGGCCGTGAAATCGTCGACGGCTCCCTGGTTGTCGTCCAGCCGGAACTTGGCCGCGCCGCGCAGGGTGAGCGCCTTGGCGTTGTCGGGCCGCAGCGAGAGCAGCTTATCGAAGTCCTGGATGGCCCGATGATAATCGCCGAGCTGGCCGTAAGCGAAGCCGCGGCCAAGCAGCGCCTCGGGATTGTCGGGCTTCAGGCTGATGCTTTGGTCGTAATCGTCGATGGCGTCGCGATGGCGGCCTAGCGCATTGTAGAGATCGCCGCGCCGCCGGATGGGCTCCGGATTATCCAGGCGCTGCTTGATGCCGAGCGTGTAGTCGGCGATGGCGGCATCGTATTCGTGCAGGTCGGTGTGCGCGTCCGCGCGGTTGTTATAAGCGTCCGCGGTATTTATGCCCAGCTCGATGGCGCGGGTGTAATCGGTCACCGCCCTGCGCGGATTTTTCATCCGGGCGTCGATGTCGCCGGTAAGAAGAAAATACTCGCCCTTGTTGGGCTCCAGGCGCGTGGCGAAACCGGCGTCTTCAAGCGCGTGAGGATAGTCGCCGCTGAAGTAGCGGACGCGCGCGCGGTGGAAGTAGTAGGCTGCCGCCGTGGGATCGGCCTGGATGGCTTCCGAGTACGCGGACTCCGCCTCTTTCCATCGATTCGCCTCTTCCAGGCGCAGCCCTTCTTTGAAGGACTTTTCAGCCTGCTTTGGATTCGAGGGCGGACCCGCGGCCGAGATGCCCGCTGACAGGGCTAAGAGGACAAGGAACGACACACGACAACGAAACATTCGATAGCTTCCGGAGAATACACTTCTTCTAATACAGTAGCTGAGGCCGGGCCGGGAATGCTTTCGGGCGTAGAATAAGGAGCGAAGGGAGACTAAAATGGCGCCCATAAAAATGTCCTGGCACACAGCGGGAGCCCAACTTGCAGGCGAATGGATAGGAATCGGAAGCCACAGAGCCCTACCAGCCGGCATGGATGCAGTCGTCCTACCCATGTGAAGGAAGCGCACGGCGCTCCGGTCAATTCCCAACACTGTCGCCATTCGGGAAGCCCGCTATTCTGCTATTCCGGCAAGCCATGACACCGGGTGGCTAAGGTTAGCGAAATTCGGCGACGGCCGCGGTGGGGACAGTGATCAGCGAGAAGTGCGAAGCCATCCGGGCCAGGAAGCTGTCGCGCTCCGATACGCTCACCCACTTGAGCACCGACGATTCGCCCTCTTCGGCGAAGAATCCCACGCCGCCCCGGCTGATGCGGCTGTCCATCCAGGAGCTGACTAACTGGCCATTCACGGAAGTAAGGAAGCGATTTCCGCGCACGCTGACCCGAACCCGGTAGTCGACGCCGCGCTCGAGCGTCAGCGGAAGCGGCAGTTCCACACGCTCACGCTCGCGTCCATCCAGCACCACGAAGCGCACCAGGCCGGCGTTCGGGAGCGGCCCGGGCCGGGTCATCACCAGCTTGGTAGCGTAGTAATTGTGCAGATCGGCCGCTCGAAAAGCCCAATCCATGCTCTTGCGATCGATATGTCCTAGAAATTCGAGCTCGTAGTTGGAAAGCGAGGTAGAAGGCTTCCAAAGTTTCAAAGATGCTGGACGCACGTCGCCCGCATCCACGCTCCACCCCGAGCCGACGGATCTCAGGCCCTCCCAACCGCTCAAACCGGAGCGGAAATCGTCGCGCAACGTGCCGGAGCTGTTGCTTTGAATCAAATTGCCGATCAACTGCCCAAAGCCGCCCTGATTGGGATGCGGATTGGCGTCCGGAAGGGGAGAAACAACCTTGGCGCGCGGAGCATCGGTGTGCAATTGCGAGAAGCCGAGCAGCACAACCACCACCGCCAGGCCAACAAAGATGATGCCGCCTATCCCCGACTTGCGGTCCAGCTTGTCCTCCGGCCTAACTTCGGTGACTGCTCGCCAACTAGCGGCATGCGTCTCGTCGAAGCCATAGAGATCCTCAGCCTCGCGCACCGCACGCGCGGAGCTGCCGTATTTCTTGCGATGGTCTTTAGAGCAAAAATGCCGGTCCCTCAGCTTTCGCAGGGGGCCGATATTCTTCCGGCAATACAAGCAGGCCATAGGACTGGCGCTCACGATGACCCAGTGTAGCAACCAGACAGCCGCAATGAAATGTACTAAGGCAAGAATGCATGTGAGATGGGAGTTCGTGCCTATGGGTCTAAGGAAACTGCCCTAGCGGTTTCCGTATCCCACCAAATATAGGGAACATAAGCCACGTAAACGCTCGTATGCTGGATTAAGGTATTTCACGGATGCTGATCTCCTATCGCGTGCTTATGCCCACGCTCGGCGTGAGCTGCTTCTTGTTGACCGCTTGTGGTCCGGATTGGGGTCCGCCCGGGCCGGAGCGCACGGAAACGCGCAGCATCGATCTGGACAAATCCGAAGAAGTGCGCGTGGAGTTGAAGATGGCCGCCGGCGAGATGCGCGTGGACGGCGGCTCCGACAAGCTGATGGAGGGCAGGTTTACCTATAACCGGCTGCGGCTGCGGCCAGAAGTATCTTATAACGCCGGAGGCTTTCGGGGGCACCTGTTAGTGGAGGAGCCTAGCCATGTGGGTACGGCAACCTCCCGGTATATCTGGGACCTCCGCTTCAACGACCAGAAACCTCTGGAGTTCGATATTAATTGCGGAGCTGGGGAATCCCGGCTGGACCTGGGTGACCTCACGCTGCGCCGGGTGAACGTCGAGATGGGCGTGGGCCATCTGAAAATGGATTTGCGCGGAACTCCGAAGAACGATTACGAGGTGAACGTTCATGGGGGCGTGGGCGAGGTTACCATCTATCTTCCAGAAAACGTTGGGATTGAGGCCCACCTGGAAGGGGGCATCGGAGAGATTCACGCGCCCGGGCTTCAAAAACGTGAGGGCCGGTACGTCAACGACGCTTATGGCCGCTCCAAGACCACGGTGCGTTTGGACGTTCAGGGCGGAATCGGCGCCATCAATCTAATCGCGAACTAGGCAGGTCCACCCCCTTGGAGCTATTCCGGTTAAGGCACCGGGACTAAACGATCTAGCCGCTACTGACGATAGCTTGGTGAATGGCTTTCATCATAGCCGCGCTGTGCTTTGCCGCAGTGGTCTTGATGTTCCGCAAACGGAGCACAACCACCGGGCAAGACGATCACGGCATCGCCGAGAACGACCTGTTTCAGACCGGGCACATCGGCTATATGGAAATCGACCGGGAAGGTGTGGTGCGGCGCGTGAACCGCCTGGAATGCAGGCTGCGCGGCCTGGAAGAGAGCGCCATGTTGGGAGTGCATTGCGCCGACCTGATTCCTGAAATCGACCGCGCTCGGTACCGCGAGCAGATTCAGCGGAAAATCGAGGGGCGCACCGCCCTGGTCACCTACCAGCGCGAGTACACCCACGAAGATGGGAACAAGAATACGGTAGAGGTACACGAGGAGCTGCTCAAAGACCGGCTGGGCGCCGTCTCGGGGATGCGGATGGCGTCCATCGATGTCACCGAGCGCAAGAGCAGCGAAGAGGCGGCCTATCAGAACGCCCGGGAATTGCAGGCGCTTTTCCAAGGATTCCCGGATTTATTCCTGCGCATCGACAAGAACGAAATGGTGCTGGATGCCAAAGGCGGCCAACGTTCGGACTCGTTCCTGCGCACCGACAAGTTTCAGGGCCGGAATCTGCAAGATCTTTTGCCATCGGGCGTACTGGCGCAGGTTTGCTCGACGCTCGAAAAAGTCCGCAACAACAATGTCATGGAGGTGGTGGAGTTCTCCATTCAGGACCGTCTGGGAAGCCAGACCTACGAAATGCGAGTGCTGCCTTTGCACTGGGACGAATGGATTGCGATTGTTCGCAACATCACCGCGCGCAAGCTGGGTGAACAGCGTCTGATGGAGGACGCGCAGGAGCTGGAGCAAAAGAACGAGCAATTGGAAAAGGCTCTGACGGAGGCGCGCGAGGCCACGCGGATGAAGAGCCGTTTTCTGGCGAACATGAGCCACGAGATCCGTACTCCCATGAACGGCGTGCTGGGCATGACGGACTTTCTGCTGGGGAGCGGTCTCAATGCGGAGCAACAGGAATACGCCGAATCGATCAAGCGCTCCGCCGATGCGCTGCTGGCGCTGATCAACGACATTCTGGATCTGTCGCGGATCGAGGCGGGGAAGCTGCGGCTGGATCGCGTGGACTTTTCCCTCCATACCACGGTGGCAGAGACTACTTCGATGTTCGCTCTGCAAGCGCGCGCCAAAGGTTTGCAGTTTGCATCCACCATCGCCAACGGCCTGCCCGACGGCTTGGTGGGCGATCCTGGACGGCTGCGGCAGGTGCTCACCAATCTGCTCGGCAACGCCATCAAGTTCACCGAGCGGGGCCAGGTGGGGGTGAAGGCTGAAATGCTCAGCCAAACGCGCGACGCCGTCAACATCCGGTTCACGGTGTACGATACCGGCATCGGGATTCCGGCCGGTGAGCAGGGCCGGCTGTTCGATACCTTTACGCAAGTGGACGATTCCAACACGCGCAAATACGGAGGCACCGGATTGGGCCTCGCGATTTCCAAGCAGTTGGTGGAACTGCTGGGCGGCGAGATCGGTTTGCAGAGCGAGCCCGGGAAAGGAAGCCGGTTCTGGTTCACGGTCAGCTTCGGAAAATCGACACAGCTGGAAGCTACGCGGCCAGCGTTAACCAAAGTGGAAGCGCGGCCCGGTCCAACGCTCGCACCACGGCTAACGACGACTGGTTCCCAGAGTGGGACTTTGCAGTTAGCCCAAGCGGTTGCGCCGCAGCCTTCACCCGTGGCACCAGCTTCTGCGCCCGGAGGGCCCCTGCGCATTCTGCTGGCGGAAGATAACGAGATTAATCAGCGCATCACTCTTCGCCTGCTGCAAAAGCTGGGGCTGGCGGCGGACGCGGTGGTGAACGGGCGCGAAGCGGTGGAGGCGCTCGAAAAACGCACCTACGATCTGGTGCTGATGGACTGCCAGATGCCCGACATGGACGGGTTTGAGGCAACGGCGGTGATCCGAAGCCGCGAAAACGGCGGCCGCCGCCAGACCATCTGCGCGCTGACAGCCAACGCTATGGACGGGGACCGGGAGCGCTGTCTGGCCGCCGGCATGGACGATTACATCAGCAAGCCGGTGGGTTTGGAAAAGCTGCGCGAAGCGCTGGATCGCTGGATTCCAGGCGTTGGCGCACCGGCGGTCGGGGAATAAGCTAACAGGCCATTGAAAAAGGGCGATTCGCTGGCGCTTGCTGACGGCGCGGTTCAGTAACAGCGCGCCCGCTGTCCTTCTGAACCGCGACTGTGAAGGAGCGACAGGAGGCGTTTTTAGCATCTCCTGCTAGACGCGGGCTAGACCTCCAGCCCCACCGAGCGCATCAGGTCCAAAGCGTTGCTTCGTTCCACCACTCCCGGCTGCAGCCGGTAATCGAAGTGCAATTCGCCGTTTTGGAGCGTGTCGGCGAAATGCACGTTGACGGCGCGGCCGGGCAGAGCGTCTACAATATGGGCCAGCGCCAGATCGTGCGTAGTGATCAGCCCCAGGGCGCCGCGCTGGACCAGAGCCTGCACGATGGCGGCGGCGCCGATCTGCCGGTCGTGCGAGTTGGTGCCGCTCAGCAGTTCGTCGAGCAGGAACAGCACCGGGCGAGGGCCGCCGGTGAGTGCCACGATTTCGCGCAGGCGCGTGATCTCGGCATAGAAGCGGGAACGGCCGTCCTGAAGGGAATCCATAACGCGGATGGACGCGCCCAGGCTCAGCGGCGAAATCTTCAGGCGCGCGGCGCGCACGGGAGCGCCGGCCCAGGCGAGCACAGTGTTGATTCCGATGGTGCGCAGCAAAGTGCTCTTCCCGGACATGTTGGAGCCGCTGACGATCCACAGCCGGGTGTCGCCGCCCAATTGCACGTCGTTGCGGATGGCGTGGGACTCGGGCATCAGCGGATGCGCCAGCGCTTCGGCTTCGAACCAGCCGCGGGGAATATCGACTAATTCCGGAAAAACATCGGCGTGATGCTCGTAGCTGTAGCAGGCCAGCGAGCAGAGCGCTTCAAATTCTCCAGCCGTGTCGATCCATTCGCGGACGTGACGGCCCGCCACGCGGCGCCATCGTTCGATCGCCATAGCAACTTGGGCGCCCCACAGCAGCACCAGGGCGAGGGGCGCAAACATCGCGTTACGTTGCCAGTCCAGGCGAGCGACCAAGCGGCCCAGGCGGCCGATTTCCTCCGATGCTACCAGTTGGGTACCAGTCTTCAATCGTGCTTGCAGTTGCTGGAGCAGCGGCGCACGGAGGGTTTCACTCTCCAGGCGGCGCAAAAGTTTGGCGAGTAGGGCGAGGTCGTGGGCGGGCGACTCCACCGCGTTCGCTACCAGCAAGGTTCGATGGCCGAGATAGAAAGCGTAGCCCAGATCGATCAGCAGTAACGCGAGGAACGGGGTGCGCGTGAGGATGCCCGCCATGTACAACCCGAATGAAACGATCACGGTGGTGGCGGCGAAAGGCGCAATGTAGCGCGCACCGGATGGAAAAACGACCTCGGGTGCTTCGCCCCAGCGAGCAGCGGCATCCGGATCCAGCCCCGAGCGGACTGTGGCGCCCAGCACCGCCAGATCCTCCCGCAGATCGAGCATCCCGCGAAGTTCCCGAACCGCTTCGTGCCTGGCTACCACTTCGTCCTTAGATGCAGGCGCAAGCAGCCAGCCCGCGAGAAAATCCTCACCGGCGCGCGTTCGGGCGATGGACAGCAGCTCGAAGAGCGAGCCTTTGCCGAACAAATCGAGATCTTCCGCATACACGTGGTTGGGGTTGCGAAAGCGCTCGCCCGATTCGCCCGATCCCCTCCAATTGCCTTCCAAGCGGGCCAAGCCACGTTCATAAAACTGGATAGCGCGTTTGGAGCGTTCCAGGCGTTCCACTACCCGCGCGTGCACCACAACCAGCGCCGCAAAGACGCCCAGCGGGAGCAGCAGCCACCAGAACGAGATCCAGACTTCACCGAACACGAAAAAACCGACCACCACTATGGCAAGTCCGGCTACGAGACGCGCGTTCCCGATGCGGCGGAACTGCTTTTCCAGGCGCTCGGATGCCTGGCGGCGGTTCTCGATGCGCGCCCGGTAGTCTGCCAAGGGATTCACAATGTTAGGCTAACAGCAGTGACGCATGGACGACGACGAAGAGCCCATTCGCATTCCGGTTACCGACGTTTTTGATCTGCATACGGTACAGCCACGCGAAGTGAAGGCGGTGGTGGAAAATTATCTGGAGGAGGCACATCGGATGGGCTTCCGCGCGCTACGGATTATCCATGGCCGGGGAATTGGGGTGCAGCGCGAAATGGTGCGCTCCATCTTGAGTAAGACACCTATCGTTGCAAGCTTTTCCGACGCGTCGGGGGAAGCGGGCGGCTGGGGAGCGACGGTGGTGACGCTGCGGGAGCCTTAATTATGGGCACAAATATTTGGAACCTTTCCGGTCGCCAGAGGGAATCCTTATCAAAGGCCGATGCGGATCGCCGCACTCAACTAATGCTGGAATCCCCGTCCCGTAGTGATGGCGATCTGCTTCGGCTGTTATCAAACGGCGACGAGAAGGCGTTTCTCGAGTTTTATCGCAAGCATCAAAGTCTGGTGTACCGGTTCGCACTGCAGATGAGCGGGAAAACCCAGATTGCCGAAGAGGTAACGCAGGACGTGTTCATGGTGGTGATGAACTCGGCCGTTCGATACGACAGCGAGCGTGGCTCGGTGGCGGCGTTTTTGTATGGGATCGCGAGGAATTTCGTGCTGCGGGCTTTGGAGCGCGAGAGACCCTATGTAACCGTGCTGGACGATCTTCCGCAAGTCGCGGCGGCGCAGGACATTTTTGGCGAATTGGCGCAGAACGAGCGCATCGAGACGCTGCGCAAGGCGGTGCTGGCGCTGCCGCCGGCCTATCGCGAAGTTGTGGTGCTGTGCGATTTACACGAACGGGATTACGCCGAAGCGGCCAGTGCGCTGGGTTGCGCGATTGGAACCGTGCGGTCGCGGTTGCACCGGGCACGGGCGCTGCTGGCGGAGAAGATGCGGGCCGGCGAAAGGTGTGCGGTATGAGCGAAGATATTCGAGAGCTTATGGAAGATTTGCGGGCGCTTGGGGCCGAAGGACCGCACGAAGCGCCGGGCTATATCGAAGAACGGCTCCGCGTCGAGTTTCGCAAGCGGAGCCGGCGTCGCAATCTGTTGACCTGGATTCCGGCGTTCGGCGCTGCCGCGGCGGCTGCCATTACATTGGCGCTATGGATTCCTGGCGTAAAACATAAGCCGGCTTCGGTTCCCGCCGTGGTGGCGGCGCGCGCGGTGGCTCCGGCGGCCGAGGATGAGGCCGATACCAGCTTTTACCCATTGCCAGAAGCCGAGGCGCTGCCTGCGGTGGAAAACGCTATGGTGGTTCGGGTTCAGTTGCCTGTTTCGTCTTTGCAGTTGATGGGAGTTCCGGTCAGCGACGAGGGCGCGGATGCCAGCGTCCAAGCCGACCTTTTACTGGGCCAGGATGGTTTGGCTCGCGCAGTTCGTTTGGCGGAATAATTCTCGTTCGGAGGTTGTATGGTTCGCAAAGGTTCGTTCATGTTCATCGCCGCCGCGCTGGCGACAGGTAGCTTAATGGCTCAGGGGCCGGGACCCCATCGCGGCGGCGGCCCGGGCGATTTCGCACTGCTTCACGCTGAGTTTGGGATCTCCAATAAGGTGGTGCAGGGCGCTCCTTATTCGGCGCAGGCGGTGACGCAGTTCACCCAGACGCTGTCAACCGGCGATCATATCCAACGTAGCACCACGGCTTCGGTAGCGCGCGACAGCATGGGGCGCACGCGTACGGACCGGTCGCTCTCGACGGTGGGCGCTCTCGCGGCGGCGGGCGGCGGGCATAACCGTGCGATTATCATCCACGATCCGGTGGCTGGCGTGAGTTATGCGCTGGATCCGACCAGCCACACGGCGCGGTCCACACAGATTCCGGCGGCGCGCCCTGGCACGGGCGAAGCGCGCCCTCATGAACGTGCGCAGGCCGCCGCAAAGACGGAAGATTTGGGCACGCAGGTGATTCAAGGCTTGAGCGTGCAGGGCAAGCGCGTCACGAGGGTGATCGCGGCGGGTCGCGAGGGAAACGAGAAAGAAATCGATATCGTTACCGAGACCTGGTATTCGCCGGACCTGCAGGTTGTGGTGATGAGCAAGACCAGCGATCCGCGGTTTGGCGAGTCCGTGTACCAGTTGAACTCCATCACCCGGACGGAGCCGGACGCGTCGCTGTTCACCGTGCCTTCCGACTACACCGTGACGCAAGGCCGAGCGATGACGCGGCGAGGTCCCGCGCCGGCTCAATAGCCGCAGCTATACTACGAATAGTTGCGCAATATTTTTCCCTCAACGCTGCTGCTGGCGTGCTTTCAGCTGGCGGCAGCGCCTCTTACTGTCGATAGCGCCCTGGATTCCCTTTCGGCGCTGCACGAATTTCACGAAGTGGCGTTTTCCCCCGATCGCACGCGGGTAGCGTGGATCGAAACATCGCCTGTAAATGGCGAGCCCGACAAAAACGCCCGGCCGTCGGTTGCCGTCTACGCGAAAGACCTGCGCGATCCCTTCTCGGGCATCAAGCGTATTGGGGATGCCGCTACCATGGCGCAGGGGTTGGCATGGTCCCAGGATGGCCGGCTCGCATTTCTTTCGGACTCCGAAGTTCACGGGCAGATGCAGTTGTACGTCGTCGATAAGCCGGGCCGCGGCAAGGCTCACAAGATCGGCGATTTCGAAGGTTACGTAGCCGATCCGCATTGGTCGCCCGACCGCAAAAGCATCGCGGTGCTCCGGATCGAAGGTGTGACTCGCGTGCCTGGACCCACCCAAGCCACAGCTCCCGAATCGGGCGTCATCGCATCGAAAATTGTCGAGCAACGCCTGGCGATCGTGAACGTGGCTAGCGGCGAAGCGCGATCTATCTCCCCCGCGGACATGTATGTGTATGAGTTCGACTGGTCGCCCGACAGCAGGAATCTGGCGTATCTGGCAGCGCCGGGCGATGGGGACGACAACTGGTACATCGCTGAGTTATATGCGATCGATGCGAATTCGGGTGCGGTGCGCCATGTGCTGAAACCAGCGATGCAAGTGGCGAACGTGAAATGGTCGCCCGATGGCACGACGATCGCATTTATTGGCGGACTGATGAGCGACGAAGGGGTGGTGGGCGGCGACATTTATGCGGTACCGGCCGAAGGTGGGACGCCCCGCGATCTTACGCCGCATCGAAAATCATCGCCGAACTGGTTCCAGTGGTCGCCTTCGTCCAAGCAAATTCTGATGGGTGAAAACGTGGCTGGATTTTCGGCGATATCAACGCTGGATGTGGCGTCGGGCAGCGCGGAAACCTTGTGGAAAGGCGCCGAGAGCGAGCTGTTTTCGGGAGACGCAACAACCAGCGCGGTAGTGCGGAACTCCTGGACCCAGGCTCCGGAGGTATGGGCCGGCGCAACCGGACAATGGCGGCAGCTCACCCATTCCAACGACACCGCGCAGCGCGCCTGGGGCGATGTGAAGAGCATCGAATGGAAGAACGGCGGTTTCGATGTGCAAGGCTGGCTGACTTTTCCGCAACCGTACGATCCGTCGAAACGCTATCCCCTGCTGGTGGATGTGCACGGAGGTCCGGCGTCGGTGGTTCGCGCGGCGTGGCCGCGGACGCAGCTACCAATGCAGTTGTTTTCCTCCCAGGGCTACTTCGTCTTCATGCCGAATCCGCGCGGCAGCTATGGGCAAGGCGAAAATTTCACGCGGGCCAACGTGAAGGATTTCGGGCACGGCGATCTGGATGATATTCTGGCCGGGGTGGACGCGGTGGTGAAGGATTATCCGGTGGACGACCACCGCGTCGGGATCGGCGGCTGGAGCTACGGCGGCTATATGACCATGTGGACCGTCACGCAGACCCATCGTTTTCGCGCGGCGTTCGCCGGTGCGGGCATCGCGAACTGGAAAAGCTACTACGGGGAGAACGGCATCGATCAGTGGATGATCCCGTATTTCGGAGCATCGGTATATGACGATCCCCAGGTGTATGCGAAAAGCTCGCCCATCGATTTCATCAAGAACGTCCAGACGCCGACGCTGGTGATGGTGGGCGATCGCGATGCCGAGTGCCCGCCGCCGCAGTCGTATGAGTTCTGGCACGCGTTGAAAACCCTGGGAGTGAAGACGGAATTCGTTCTCTACAGCGGGGAAGGCCACTCCTTCTACAATCCGCAGCACATTCGCGACCGGTTTGAGCGCGTGCTCCGGTGGTTCAACGAGAACATGCCGGCGTCAGCTCAGTAAGCGAGTTTGGAAACAGAAAGGAGTTTCCTATGCGCGCATTATGGATTACACCCGTTTTCGCAGCCGTCCTGCTAACGGGTTGCGGCGATTTACCCTCGGTGCAGGGTTTGGCAAACAAGGAAAATACCGTCTTTGATGCGAGTCTGGTGGGCGCCTGGAACTCAGGCGATGCCGTCGTAATTGTTCAAGCGGGCGATGCCCAGAGTTATCGTATCGACTGGCTAGGAGCGGAGGGCACGGAAACTCCGCGGATTGTGCGAATGGAGGGACGGCTCTTCAAGGTGGGCGATCAAAGGATGTTCGATCTGGCCACATCCACCCCCGGCGCCTTCGCGATTCCGTGCCATGTCTTTCTGCGCATTCGTCCGGCGACCGAGGGGCTGAAGGTTCAATTCGTGGATTCGAAATGGATTCGCGAGCAGGTAACCAGTTCGCTCGCGAACTTTACGCTAGACGATCACCCCGTGCTCACCGCTCCAGCGCCGCAGGTTCAGGCGTTCTTGCTCAAATTCGGCTTGGATGAGCGAGCCCTGGACGATCCGATCCTGTTTCGCCGGTTGAAGCAGAACTCACGGGAATAGATGAACCCCGGTCAGAGCAGGTGACCGTGCCGCTTCTCTAGTTCCTTGACTATGTCGCCCACTTCCTGCGAGCGCGAGCGGTCGGCAATGAGCAGCGCGTCCGGGGTGTCCACAATCACCAGGTCGTTCACGCCCACCAGCGCGATCAATTTGCCGTCGGCGTCCACGTAGTTGCCGGAACTGGACCGCGCCAGCGCTTCGCCGCGGAAGACATTGCCGTTGTCGTCGCGCGCCAGCAGTTCGTAGATGGCGTTCCAGCTTCCGACATCGTTCCAGCCAAAATCGTCGGTGGCGAAGCCGACCACGTGCGGGGATTTTTCGAGCACCGCGTAATCGATCGAAATATTTTCGCAGTGCGGGAAGGCTTCCTTCACTTTTGAGGCGAAACGGCGATTGGAAAATTCGGGCAAGCTGGCCAGCAGGGTCGCGGTCTTGGGCAGGTATTCGCGCAGCGCATCCAGCAGCACGGACGTCTTCCAAAAGAACATGCCCGCGTTCCAATAGAAATTGCCCGCTTTGACGTAGCGGCGCGCGGTTTTCAGATCCGGTTTCTCGCGAAAGCTTCGCACGGCGACGGGCTGGCGGGATCCGGCCTGGACATTTTTCGGAAACTCGATATAACCGTAGCCCGTTTCGGGCCAGCGCGCCTGGATGCCGAGCACCACGATCTTGCCGGCAGCAGCGGCCGCGAGCGCGGGACGGATGAACCGCAAATAGTGCGCCGGCTTCGCGATGACGTGATCGGAAGGAAAGACGCCCATCACCGCGTTCGCGTCCATCGATTGCAGAATATGAGCCGCCAATCCTATGGCGGGCGCGGTGTTGCGCTGGGCGGGCTCAGCCAGGATCTGATTCTTCGGAAGCTCGGGCAACTGGCGCACGATTTCGGCGCGCAGATGATCGTTGGTGAGAACCCACAGGCGCTCGGGCGGAATCACCGGGCTCAGCCGGTCCACGGTCTGCTGGATCAACGATCGCTCTCCCAGGAAGCGCAGCACTTGCTTGGAGTGGGCGCGCCGGCTGCGAGGCCAGAAGCGCGTACCTCGACCGCCGGCCAGGATCAGGCCGTAGTAATTCGCTGGTTTCGCCATCAGCTTTGGGGATATTGGTGATAGCCGTGGATCAGCTTCAGCGTGCGGTTCCAGCGCGTTTTGGTGAAAAAATGCGTGGCCAGGTCGAGCATATGGTGCAGATTGTAATCCTTCAAATCCTCGGTGGGCGCATCGTAGGACCAAAAGATCAGCAGCGGCTTGCCTTCAATATTGTCGCGCGGCACCAGGCCCCAGTAGCGGCTGTCGAGCGAATCGTCGCGGTTGTCGCCCATGGCGAAATAGAAGCCCGCCGGGATCACCAGTTCGCCCTTCACCACGTGGTCGCGCAGCATATAGTAAGTCCTCCGCGCCATCGCTGGATCTTGCACGTACTCCGGCTCGCCCTGCGGGAAATTATCGCGATAAAGCAAGGAATCGCTCTGATGAATGACGTAAGGCTCATCCAGCGGCTGGCCGTTGATGTAGACGCGCTTGTCCACCAGCTTGAGCCGATCGCCCGGCATTCCGATACAGCGCTTCACGTAATTGACGTTCAGGGTGGGGTGCTTGAAGACGATAATATCGCCGCGCTTCACGTCCTCATAGGGCAGCAAATGCTTGCTGAAACTGTCGGTGGGCGAATAGGCCAGCTTGTCGACAATCAAATGGTCGCCCGTGAGCAGGGTGTTGTGCATCGACGCCGTGGGGATCACGAACGGCTGGGCGATGGTGGAGGTTGCGAACAGAAGAACCAGGATCGTGATGGCCCACTCGGCCACCGAATTGCGCTGCGGGGTTTTAGGCTCCCTCGGCGCGGGCTCAACCGGCTTAGTTGTCGTTGTGGTAGCCATGGATCAATCGGAATGTTCGATTCCAGCGCGTCTTGGTAAAGAAGTGCTCGGCCAGATCCAGAAAATGGCTGGCGAGATTGTTCACCGACGAACTGGCCAGGCTCTCGGTGGTTGCGTCGTAGGACCAGTAAATGATGAGCGGCTTACCGATGATATTGTCCCGGGGTACGAACCCCCAATAGCGGCTGTCCAACGAATTATCGCGATTGTCGCCCATGGCGAAATAGGACTCGGGCGGCACCACTACTTCACCGTTGACGACGTTCGAGGCCAGCATGTCGCGGCCGCGGTCCAGAAGCGTGAAATTGGCCTCGCTGCTGGGGAAGTTGTCGCGGAACGAATCGGGATACGGATTCTTGTGAACCACGTAAGGCTCACTCAGCTTCTTGCCGTTGCGATAAACCTGCTGATCGATAATCTTGATGTGATCGCCGGGGACGCCCATGACCCGCTTGACGAAGGTTTGGGAGATATCCACCGGATAGCGGAACACGATGATATCGCCGTCGCGCGGGCTCTCATAAGGCAGGATGTACTTGCTGACGCTGCCCGGAGTGCGAATAAGCCAGCTTGTCCACCAGCAGGTGATCGCCGATGAGCAGAGTATCTTCCATGGAGCCGGTGGGAATCACGAAGGCCTGCACCAGGAAAGTGGTGCCGAACAGCAACAACAGAATAGTAATGGTCCATTCGGCTATGGTTCCGCGAGGGCGCTCCGCTTTTACCGGTTTGGCCGGCGCCGCTGCCTGCGCTACGGAAGGATCGGCCGTCGCTGCTGCTTTTCCGCTTTCTGACGTGGGTTTCATAACGTCGATACCTTTAGTCTATCAGCAGGCGGGCGGCCTCCACTTGATTTGCGAAGCCGGGACACCTCGCCGAGCGAAATATAGATATTGAGCAGGCCCAGCCCGCTGAGAGCTCCGCGAAAATAGGAATTGGGCCAAACGTCGCGCAGCAACGGGAAGAGGTTCGCGAGCAAATTGCTGTCCCATTGCGGCGTCCAGGGAAACACCATCAGGAAGGCGCCGACTTCGAAACAAACGATGATGAATAGAAAAATGCCGAGCTTGTGATACCAGGTGTGCCGGGCGTATACGGGCGTCTCGTCGTGTTCCTGAACCACTTTGCGTTCTAGTGGGCGCATGCGGCTTCCTGGTGCGAATCTTCGGACTGGAGCGAATCTTCGGATTCCAGATCGGTGGCCGGAGCGGCCGCGTCGTCGCCCTCGACAAATAGATCGCCCTGGCGCGGATAGCCGGTCCAGACCGTGTCGGGCGAATGTTCGCGCACCGGCCAGAAGCTGAAGCGATGCATCGGAGTGGGGCCATGAGTTTCCAGCGCCTTCCAGTGCTCGTCGGTCGAATAGCCTTTGTGATTCTTGAGACCGTATTGGGGAAACACAAGATCCCATTCGCGCATGCAAGCATCGCGCGTCACCTTCGCCAGAATGGACGCGGCGGCAATGCATTGCGATAGAGCGTCCCCGTGTATGAGCGCGCGCTGGGAAAGCGGGAGATCCACCGTGACCGCATCCACCAGCAAGTAATCGGCAGTAGGATTCAGGCGCTGAATGGCCCGCTTCATGGCCAGGCGCGAGGCTTGCAGGATATTGATGCGATCAATCTCAAAGGCATCGATGGCGGCCACCGACCATGCCACGGCACGCTCGCGAATGCGCTCGGCCAGCACCTCGCGACGCTCGGCATCCAGCATTTTGCTATCGCGCAGACCCCGGATAGGACGATCCGGCGAGAGAATGACGGCGGCGGCGAAAACCGGCCCGAATAAGGCGCCGCGCCCCACCTCATCCACGCCGGCGATGCGCTGATAACCCTGCGCCCGGGCTTCGTTCTCGTACTTAGCCTGGCATCTCATCGGTAGGCGGTTTCGCTGATCCGATCGAAAGAATCACCGTCGACAGCAAAGCTATTCGCGTTCGCGGAGACGTGCTGCTTTGCCCTTCAGCTCACGCAAATAGTAGAGCTTGGCGCGGCGCACGCGGCCGGTACGCACCACATCGATATGGTCGATCACCGGGGCATGCAGCGGAAAAATGCGCTCCACCCCCTGGCCAAAGCTGACCTTTCTTACGGTTACTGTCGCGCCAAGCCCCGAGTTGTTACGGGCAATCACGGTTCCTTCAAAGGCCTGCAGACGCTCTTTGTCGCCCTCTTTGATCTTTACGTGGACACGGATGGTGTCGCCTGGGCGGAATTCCGGCACCGGGCGCATATGTTTGGCAACGACTTTGGTCAATAGGGGGTTCGGCATGTGACAAATCCTTGAATTTCCATTGTAGTAGATCCGGCCTCATGGATGTAAGTCCGGACGGTTCTTCACAGTTTTGTCACGGGCGGCTTGCCGGCGCCAGTTCCGGATCTCCTCATGGTTGCCGCTTAATAGTACTTCTGGAACCTTCCAGCCGCGGAATTCGGCGGGGCGGGTGTATTGGGGGCAATCCAGCAGGCCGGGCTCGCTGAAGGATTCCTGGAGCGCTGAATCCTGGTTGCCAAGGACGCCGGGCAGCAGGCGAGCGACGCAATCCAGCACCAGGGCGGCGCCGAGTTCGCCTCCACTCAAGACAAAATCGCCGATGGAAAGCTCTTCGTCGGCCAGGTGTTCGGCCACGCGTTCGTCCACGCCTTCATAGCGGCCGCAGATCAGTAGCAGGTCATCGTATTGGGTGAGGCGGCGGGCGGTTTCCTGCGTGAAGCGCGGGCCCTGCGCCGACAGCAGGACAATGCGCTGGGTGGGCTGCCGCTCAGGCCAGATGCTCTCCACGGCCTCGAAGACGGGCGCGGGTTTGAGCAGCATGCCTTCGCCGCCGCCGAAGGGACGATCGTCGACGGTGCGATGGCGATCATGCGTCCAGGTGCGAAGGTCGTAGATGTGGATCTGGATTAAGCCGGATTCCGCAGCTTTGGCCACGACGCCGTATTGCAGGGGGCCTTGGAAAAAGTCGGGGAAGAGGGTGAGGATGCGGAAGATCATGTTGGCGCAGATAAACCTAGCGCGGCCAATGGCCGCAACCAAAAGAAAAGCGTCGCTCCATCATTGTGAGTTATCCAAAAACACCGTGATACGGGGAGGGACGCATGATCGAGTTTACATCAAGGCACGCTGCACTGATCGCTGGCACGTTGAGCGGCTTCGACCGGTTAGTTTTTCGTGGGTCGCTGCGCAAGATTGCCTAGCGTTTGGGCTGCAAGGGTATCTATGGGCCAATCAGGTGCCGTTGACCACGTTTGGTGCTCATGTCAATGAGATCAGCGGACGGGTGAAAGAAGCGGCTCTGCGCTGTGTGATACAAGCTTGCCCGTTACCTGGAACAGCAAGCGAGTCCGTCCGTTGCACCCCTTCGAGAATCCAGACCGACGCCTGCTGCAGATCATCAGCCGCGGCGAGTTCGTAATCAATGGCCTTCGGAACAAAGGCCTACAACCACTCTCTACACCAGTGCGGCGAAATCGGTAGCAGAACGCCGCCGTCGGTCGAGCGCCCTTAGTCGCAAGCTTCGCATACTGCGGGCCCACCACCTCATTCGTAAGGTCCCCGGAAGCCGCCGCTATCACCTCACGCCCACAGGCCGTCCGACCGCTACCGCTGTGCTTGCAGCTTCCAATGCCACTCTGAATCTGCTCATTCCAAAAGCCGCCAGATGAATTTCATCGCGAGGCAACAAGAAACTGATGGTTAGCAATGCAGATAAGACTAAATCGAGTTCATCGGTGTTTTATCTGTGTTTATCTGTGGCTAAAATGCTACAGCGGATTACTGATACAACCTTCGCTCGCGGCGCATAAACGCGGGTACTTCGATGTCGTCTGGCACGGACATTGACGCCGATTCCTCCATCTGCGGCTCTTCCACTGGATCGGGCGGCATCTCGCGGAAAAGCGACGATCCCGGGCTTAATCCGCTGCTGAAGAGCGGCTCCGTCACTGGGGCCGGCATGGGAGCCGGGGCAGGCGGGGGCGGTACATTTTCAAAAACAATCGGCTCGACGGATGCCGATGCGGAAGCGGTGGCGCGGCGAGCCAGTTGCGGCAGGTTATCGCGCTGGAATCCGGTGGCGATCACCGTGATCTTCACCGTGTCTTTCAACGATTCGTTCATCACCACGCCGAAGTTGATCTGCGCGTCTTCATTGGCGGTGGCTCCGCGGATCAGCGAACAAGCTTCGTTCACGTCGTGCAGGCTCAGTTTGCTGGAGCCGGTGATATTGATCAGCACGCCGCGCGCGCCTTTCACTCCGCCTTCTTCCATCAACGGCGAGCTGATGGCCTGTCGAGCCGCTTCAATGGACGCGTTCTCGCCCGAAGCCGACGCGGTGCCCATCATCGCGTAGCCCATGCCGAGCATGATGGCGCGGATATCGGAAAAATCGCGGTTGATCAGGCCGGGCGTGGTGATGATATCGCTGATGCCCTGCACCGCCTGGCGCAGAATGTCGTCGGCGATGCGAAACGCCTCAAAGAAGCTGGTGCCGCGGGGAACGAGTTCGAGCAAACGATCGTTCGGCACCGTGATGACGGTGTCTACCGTGCCGCCGAGTTCGGAAAGTCCGCGGTCGGCCTGCTTCATGCGGCGCGGTCCTTCAAAGGCGAAAGGCTTGGTGACCACGGCGACCGTCAGCGCGTTCAATTCCTTGGCGAGTGAGGCGACCACGGGCGCGGCTCCGGTTCCGGTACCGCCGCCGAGTCCCGCCGTAACGAACACCATGTCGGCGCCTTCCAGCACTTCGATGATGCGCTCGGTATCCTCCAGCGCCGCTTGCCGGCCGAGGGTTGGATCCGATCCCGCGCCCAGACCGTTGGTCACTTTGGAGCCGATGGCCAGCTTGTTGGGCACCTGCGACGCGTTCAGCGCCTGAACGTCGGTATTCAGGATGTGAAATTCCACGCCCTGCAGGCCTTCGTTCATCATTCTGGCGACGGCGTTGGAGCCGCCTCCGCCCACGCCCACCACTTTGATTTTGGTGCCGGCGAGAACTTCTTCTTGTATGGCAAACTTCAATGCGTCCATTCCATGCCTCCTAGCGGAACAACATCCCCATTAGACCGGGAGCTCTGCGTTTGGTCTCCCGATTGGTTTTCAAGCGCGCCGAGTATCGCGCCAATCCCGACGCGGTGGCCCAGATCGGATTCGAAAGCTCCTCCGGCAAATCCTGGATGCCCTCGGGTATGGCGTTGCGCGCCGGACAATTCAGCACTCGTTCGGCCATGTCGCACATGCCGTTCAGCATCGCTCCGCCGCCGGCCAGGATGACGCCTTCCAGAAGTTTTTGATCCATCCCGATGGTCACCAGTTCCGATCCCACATGGATGAAAAGCTCTTCGGCGCGCGCTTCCAGGATTTCGTTCAACTGCCGTCGCGGCGCTTCGCGAGGCAACCGGCCCTCGTTGGATGGAACCTCGATGTAACTGTTGTCCGACGTCAGGCCCAGCATCGCGCAGCCGTATTCCAACTTCAGGCGCTCGGCGTCGTTGTATTGCACGGTCAGGCCCACCGCAACGTCGCGAGTGAAATGATCGGCTGAAACCGCCAGGCTTCGCGCCAGCAATACCGCTTCGCCGTCGTACACCACCAGGTCCGTCGAATGCTTGCCGATGTCCACCACGGCCACGCCGCGGTTGCGATCGTCCCGGCTGACCGAGGCGTAAGCAGTGGCCACCGGTTCAAACATGGACTCCTCTACCGCGTACGAAGCCTGCTGCACGGCGTAGAGAATCGCGTAGTGTTCCTGCTCCGAACAAGTGGTGATGTGAACGTTGGCTTCCAGGCGCGAGCATATGGACCCGCGCGGATAGCGCTTGCCGGCGCGCCCGTCCAGGGTGAAATCCTGCGGAAACAGGTGCAGGATGATGCGATCTTCTTCCAGACGCACTTGTTCGCTGCGCTCCACCGCGTAGGCCATGTCATCGATGGTCACCGGGCGGGGCCGGCCGAATTCGTAGATGCCTCGGCTGTTGCAGCCTTCCACGCTGGAGCCGCCAATGCCGACCACCATGGCGTCCACCGATACTCGCGCTTGCGCTTCGGCTTCGCGCACGGCCGCCCGCACGCTGGCCGTCACAGCCTGCTGATCCGCTAACCGGCCTTTGTTCCAGCCATTGGAAGGGACATCGCTGTGGCCGGCGTAACGCAGACGCCCGCTTTCGAGCAGCAGGATGAGGCAGCGAGTGGACGAACTTCCGAGGTCCAGGCCGACGGCAACCTGGGGTCTATCGGGCATCGCGAGATGCCTCCAAACCTGTGATCCGATCGTCCAGCCTCAGATCGAACGACGTCGCCTGCGGCATCTTGTGGTGGATATCCGGATAATGGTCCAGGAAGTTTTTCAACCTGGTGGAAAAATTGCGATCGCCCAGCATCAGCGACACGGCGCCGCCGCCCGCCCGTTCGACAATCTTCAAATCGTCCAGGTCGGACGCGTCCACTTCGGAGACATTGTCGGAGAGCGGCCCCAGTTCCTTCATCAGCCGTTGCATGCGTCGCACGCGAATGCCGCGCTTTTCCTGGCTCTCGCCCCCCATGACACCGGTCAGCACCGGAAGCTGGAACGACGCTTTGGGGGGAGGATCCAGAATGACGCCTTCCTCGTCGATGAGCGCCCAACGCACCATGCTCTCGGCGGGCAGCTTGATGAACGCCGCGGGCTTTCGCTCCCAGATCTGCACGATCACGCGATTGGGCCAGATCCGGGCGATGGATGCATCATGCACCCAGCGGACGCCGAGCAGCGACTTGCGCCGGGCGGCGAGCGGAAACAGATACAAGCTGCGGTCGTAGTCCGGCTCAAAGAGCCGCAGAATCTGCTGTCTCGATGCGTATTTCACGCCATGCAGCTCCAGGTTGGGGCTCTCCAATCCGTAGTCGGCCGGAGCGGGCAGGAAAAAACGCGGATCGCGAATCAAGAAGCGCTCGAAGCTTTCCGAAGCGTAGATGCAGCTGCTGAGCACCACTCCGGCTGCGATCGCGATGCCGCTGTAACGCAGCACAACGCGCATCGCAGGAGTGCGGCGTTCCTTGGCCTTCGATTTGGATTCCGACGGCATTACGAAGCTTCCCGCAGTTTTTCCAGGATGCGATCGCCGGCCTGCCACACATTGCCGGCGCCGAGCGTCAGAACGGCATCCTGGTCGCGCACTTTTTCGAGAACCGCATCCACGGTTTGCGAAATGGTGCCGGTGTAGTGGACGCAGCGATGTCCGAAATCTCGAATCCGATCGGCCAGCGCCCGGCCTGTAATTCCTTGGATCGGAGCTTCCGAAGCGGCGTAGATATCAAGCACGTAGACCACGTCGGCTTGATGGAAACTTTTGGCGAACTCGTCCATCAAGTGCTGCGTTCGCGTGTAGCGATGCGGCTGGAACACGGCGTGAACGCGGCGAAACTGGCAGAGCTGCGCGGCGGCGAGCGTAGCGCGGATCTCGGTGGGATGATGGCCGTAATCGTCAATCACGGTGATGCCGCGCGCTTGGCCACGCGTTTGAAAACGGCGATCCACGCCCGAATAGCTGGCGATGGCCTGCCGGATGGATTCCAGCTGGATGTCCAGCTCCAGTCCCACCGCGATAGCGGCGGTGGCGTTTAACACGTTGTGAACGCCTGGCACCCGGAGATGAAATGTTCCCAGGTTGTGGCCGCGCGTTCGAACCGAGAAGCGGCTCTCAAAGGCGCCGCAATCCACGTCGGCGATCTGCAGCGTAGCCTGCGGACTGCGCCCGTAAGTGATGACGCGCCGATTCACCAAGGGAAGAAGCTGCTGGACGTTTTCGTCATCTAGGCACAGGATGGCCGCTCCGTAGAACGGCACCTTTTGTATGAACTCGAGAAACGCGGCGCGGATTTCGACGATGGATGGATAGTGATCCAGATGTTCGCGGTCGATGTTGGTGACTACAGCGAGAATCGGGCTGAGCTTCAGAAACGAGCCATCGCTCTCATCGGACTCCACCACCAGAAAATCGCTTTGTCCCACGCGCGCGTTGGAGCCGCCCATGGACGCGGCTTTCCCGCCCACCACCACCGTAGGATCGAGCCCGGCCAGATTCAGCACGGTCGCGGTCATGGAAGTTGTGGTGGTTTTGCCGTGACTTCCGGCGATCGCGATGCCGTACTTCAGGCGCATCAATTCTGCCAGCAGCTCGCCGCGCGGAATGACCGGGATCAGCAGGCGGCGCGCTTCCTGCAGCTCGGGATTGGCGGCATCCACCGCCGAACTCACCACCACCGCCTTGGCGCCGGTAACGTTCGTGGCCGCGTGACCTTCGTAGATCCGCGCGCCCAGCGAGGCCAGCCGCTCGGTGGTGGGGCTCAGCTTCACATCCGATCCGCTGATCCGATAACCCAGGTTCAGCAGCACCTCGGCGATGCCGCTCATGCCAATGCCGCCGATTCCGACGAAGTGCAGGTGTTGCGGCTTAAAAAACATTTTTATATTGTATTGTTTCGGCTTTCAGCATGAATGTCAATGGGTGATTATCTCTTCCAGCACGCCGGCAGCGCGGCGCGCCGCATCGGGATGCGCAAAAGCGCGGACCCGCTCGCCCATGCGATGTAACAATTCAGGCCGCGTGCGTAACTTTTCCACTTCTTCAAACAACCGTCCCCCATCCATTTCGGAATCGAGAACCAGAATGGACGCACCCGCTTTCTGGAACGCTTCCGCGTTGCGTAGCTGGTGCTGGTCCGCGGCCGTAGGCAAAGGGACCAGAATGGAGGGCTTGCCGGCAGCCGCTAATTCCGCTACCGCTCCGGCGCCCGCACGGCAAATCACCAGGTCGGCACGCGCAAATGCGGCGGGCATATCGTCGATAAAAGGCGCCACTTCCCCCTCCATTTCGCTTTCGGCGAACTTTTGAGCCAGCGCTGCGTGCGCCGCAGTGCCGGTCTGGTGGATGAATCGAACGGGCACTCGATTTTCTCGAAAATATTGCCAACTGCCGCTCGCCGCCTGGTTGAGCGTTCGTGATCCCTGGCTTCCGCCCGTGATTAGAATGGTCAGTTTGGCGTCGCGCTGCTTGGGTCGGATCTTGAAAAATTCCGGCCGGACGGGCAGCCCCGTGATTTCCGATTTTCCAGGCGGAAAGAAGCGCGCCGTATCCGGAAAGCTCAACAGCGCACGATGGACGAAGCGTCCGATCTTGCGATTCGTCAGGCCGGGCATGGCGTTCGGTTCCATCACCACCAAGGGCGACTTTTTCCACAGAGCGGCCAGCACCACGGGCCCCGCCGCATAACCACCCAGGCTGAACACCGCGGAGGGATGATGCTTGTCGATCAACTGCCGGGAGCGCCAGACGCTCAAGGGAAGCTGCGCGAGCGAACGAATGGTCCGCAGGATTCCCACTCGATTCAACCCACCGATCTCAATGAACTCGAGCGGAAAACCAGACGGCGGCACCAGCTTGGCCTCAAAGCCGTTGCGCGTCCCGATGAAAACGGATTCGTGGCCGTTGGCTTGCAACTCGCGCGCCACCGCCAGCAGCGGCATTACGTGTCCGCCCGTCCCTCCGCCGGCCATCACAAAAGTTGCCATTCCTTTGTCATCGCTCAGTAACCTGAGTGTTCACTTACGCTCAACAGCATTCCCAAACAGATCAGCGTGCTCATCAACGAACTGCCGCCCGCGCTGATCATTGGCAACGGAATGCCTTTGGTGGGGCCCATTCCGAGAACCACGCTCATGTTGATCAACGCCTGAATCACGATGGACGAAGTGACGCCGAGCGCGAGATATCGCCCGAAGTCGTCGTTCGCCACCCAATACAATTGAAAGCCGCGCCACAGGATCACCAGAAATCCGGCGAGGATCGCCCCGCAACCCCACAACCCCAGCTCTTCGCCGATGACGGCATAAATAAAGTCGGTGTGGGCTTCGGGAAGATACATGATCTTCTGTTTGCCCTGCATCAGGCCCAGCCCGATGGGTCCGCCGCTGCCGATGGCAATTTTGGACTGCCGCACCTGGTAGCCCGCATCGCGCGTGGTTACAGACTGGCTGACGTATTTTTTGATTTTGCCATCCGGATCCAGCGTGTCGATCAATTTATAATCGGGGTCGAAAAACCCGACGATGCGCGCCATGCGGTAAGGTTTGGAAGCGACGAAGCCGACGGCCACCAGAGCGCCTACCGCGAGGGCGGCAAAAACGAATTTGCGTTCCAGTCCCGCGATATAGAACACCACCGCGGCGGGAACAATCAGAACGACGGCGGTGCCCAGGTCGCCCAGCCCCACCGTGGCAGCCAATACGGCCAGCGCCAGGGAAGCGGCCACAATCGTCCGCCGGGTATTTATCGCTTCACGCTTTTGCGTGACGAAGTAGGCGAAGAAAATAATGAGCGCGGGCTTGGCGAATTCCGAAGGCTGCAACGTTCCCACGCCTTGCACGCGGAACCAGCGGTGCGTTTTGCTGTCCAGGAAAAAAACCAGAAGCTGGAGAAACAACACCATGCCGAGCGATCCGAACGCCCAGGCGGGGCTTTGCAATACGCGATAGTCCCGGCGTTTGAAAAACATCAGGGCGACGAATGAAAACGCGGCCCACACCAGTTGGTGCGCCGCGTAGTAGAAGCTGGAATGGATTCGAGGATTCAGCTCCGCCGTTACCGACGAGGCGCTGTAAATCATCACCAGGCCGGCCCCCACCATGGCGACCACGGTGCCAAACAGCAGCCAATCGGATTTCAACTGTTGCGCCATTACCGTTTTTCCTTCGCCAAGGCGTTTACCAGGTCCTTAAAGACGCGTCCGCGATGCTCGAAATTGTCGAACTGATCGAAGCTCGCGCAGGCCGGAGCCAGCAGTACGGTGTGGCCGGGAACCGCCGAGCGCGAGGCTTTATCGATGGCGGCGGCGAGCGTTCCGCATTGAATGACGGGGATGGTGTCGTCGCCCAGTTGCCGCGCGATCTTAGAAGCCGCTGCACCAATCAATAGGGCAGCGCGGGCTTTCGCGCGCAAGGGCTCGCGGAGCGCCGTGAAGTCGCTATCTTTGTCTTTCCCGCCCAGGATGATCCAAAGGCCGCCCGGAAATGCGTCGATGGCCTTCAGCGTCGCATCCACGCTGGTGGCTTTCGAATCGTTGTAATAAGCCACGCCGTCGATTTCCCGGACAAATTCGAGGCGATGCTCCACCGGCGCGAAAGTAGCGGCGGCGCTGGCGATTTTTGGCAAACCTGCGCCCGCTCGAACCGCGATGAGCGCGGCGGCCATCACATTTTCGTAATTATGACGCCCGCGCAGGCGCAGTTCGTGGACATTCAGAAGCTCGCCCTCATTCATCCGAATCACTTCGTCGTCCAGCCACGCGCCCGACACGTGATGCGTGCCGCTGAACCAGACGGTCTTCGCCTTGGTTCGTTGCGCGAACGTCACCGTGACCGGATCGTCGGCATTCAGCACCGCGAGATCGTCCGGACCCTGCGTCTCGAACAGACGCGCCTTCGCGTTCCGGTAGTTTTCGAAAGTGTGATGCCGGTCCAGATGATTCTGCGTCACGTTCAGACAAGTCGCAATCGACGCGTGAAAAGTTTCGATGGTTTCCAGTTGAAAGCTCGAGAGCTCCAGCACGTTCCACGCACCCGGCCGCGACGTTTCCACCATATCCGCTGGGGCCGTTCCGATATTGCCGCCCACCTGGCAGGCGATCCCGCTCTCGCGCAGGATGTGTCCAGTTAGTGCGGTGGTCGTGGTCTTGCCGTTGGTGCCCGTGATGCCGATGTTCGATCCCTCGAGAAACGGCGCGGCCAGTTCCAGCTCTCCGATCACCGGAACGCCGCGCGCTCGCACCGGAACAAGAACACCCAGATCGGCAGGAACGCCGGGCGAAATCACCACCAGCTCCGCGTCGCGAAAAGCTGCTTCTGTTTGAGGTTCCACCATCACGCCTTCCAGCTCACCCTTTGGCTTTTGATCCACTGCTCGAACGCGAGCGCCTTTTTGCCGCAGCAACCTGACTGCGCCAACTCCAGAAAGCCCCATTCCCACCACGACAACTCTCTTCCCTTCGAGCGTCCGCATCGTGTCATCTCAGTTTCAAGGTCGTCAGCGCGAACAGCGCCATCACCAATCCCAAGATCCAGAATCGAGTGATGATTTTCGACTCTTCCCAACCCAGCTGTTCGAAATGATGATGGATGGGCGCCATTTTGAAGATGCGCTTTTTGCGGAGCTTATAACTGCCCACCTGCAGAATCACCGACAGCGCCTCGATCACATACACGCCGCCGATGAACAGCAGCAGAATTTCCTGCTTGATCAAAACCGCGACCACACCCAGCGCTCCGCCCAGCGCGAGCGACCCCACGTCGCCCATGAAAATTTCGGCGGGATGCGCGTTGTACCACAGGAACCCGAGCGAAGCTCCCACCATGGAGCTGCAAAAAATGGTCAGCTCGGCCGCGCCTGGCAAGCCGCGCCAGATCCAGATATTGCGCAAACGTGGCGTGACCGGTGACGTAAGTGAGCGCGGTCATGGCTGTGGATGCGATCAGCATCAACCCGATGGCCAGGCCATCCAAGCCGTCGGTGAGATTTACCGCGTCCGACGAACCCACGATCACCAGCATCATGAAGGCGAAGAAGAACACGAAAGCGAGCGGGTACGTGTACCAGTTGCGCAGCAGCGAGTCGATCAGCAAATCCGGCTTGAACGATTTGAAAAACGGCACGTTCATGCTGGTGGAATACGCCTTTTGGGCGTGCAGCGTCAGCAGCATGAAACCGACCAGCAGCGCGGCCACCACCTGCAGCCCGAACTTCTGTTTCACCGTCAGGCCTTCGTTCTGTTTTCGCCGGACCTTGGCATAGTCGTCCCAAAAGCCGATCAGTCCGAAACTCACCAGACCGAATATCGCGATCCAAACGTAGGGGTTGGTCAGATTCGCCCAGAGCAGCGTGGGAATCAGGATGGAAATGATAATCAGAATGCCGCCCATGGTGGGCGTGCCCGCTTTTTTCATGTGCGATTTCGGGCCTTCTTCGCGAATGTACTGGCCGATTTGAAACTCGCGCAGCTTGTGGATCAGCCAAGGCCCCAGGGCCAGGCACAGGAACAAGGCCGTCAGCGCCGCGAACGCAGTGCGGAAGGTGGCATACCCGAACACGCGGAACGGCGTGAAGTGGCGAAACAGCTTTTCGTAGAACAGCCAGTAAAGCATTTAGTTGGGCCGCGCGAGGAACCTCTCCAGAGCATGCTCGACGTGCGCGCCGCGCGAGCCTTTAAACAAAATCACGTCGCCTGATCGCGCGATCCGCCGCAGGTGTTCTCCCGCCGCGCCGGGATCGGGGAAAAAAAACGCGGCGTCAACTGCCAGGCCTGCTTCCTTGGCTGCGTCTACAAGGTGACAGGCCTCGCCGCGTATCCCTACAAGCACATCAATTCCACTCTTCGCGACATAACTTCCCACGTCGCGATGGAGGGACTCAGACCAGTGTCCGAGCTCGAGCATCTCCCCCAGCACGGCGATGCGCCGCTGGGCCGGGGTATCCCGCAGCACGTCGATCATCGCGCGCGCCGCATCGGGATTGGAGTTATAGCAATCGTTCAAAATCACCATGCCGTCCAGCGCCAGACGTTGTCCGCGCATGGAGGGCGCTGCCAGATTCTTCACCACTTCGGTGAGTTGCGCGGGGCGAATATCATAGAGCAAGGCCACGGCAATCCCCGCCAGTATATTCAACACGCTGTGGCGGCCGAGCAGTTCGCTCTCAAAGCGTGTGCCGTCCACGACGAACCGGACTCCCGAATCGCTGAGTTGGACTTGCTCGGCGCGGATGTCGGCGGGCGAGCTGATGCCGAAAGTTATGCTCCGGCCCGGATGCGCCTCCTGGAACCGGCTGACCAGCGGATCGTCGGCATTGAGCACCGCTACGCCCTCTGGCGGAAGCGATTCGATCAGTTCGCGCTTAGCAGCGGCCACGCCTTCGATGGAATCGAAATTCTCCACGTGCGCGTGTCCAACGTTGGTGACGACGCCGATGCGCGGTTTGGCGATCCGGCACAAATCGCGGATTTCGCCCGCGTGGTTCATTCCCATTTCGAGCACTGCAACCCGCGCCTGGCACGGCAAACGCAAAATGGACAGCGGCACGCCGATGTGATTGTTGAAATTTCCGATCGTTTTGCCGACCGGCATCGCCGACGCCAGCAGGGTCGCGATGACATCCTTGGTGGAAGTTTTCCCCGCGCTGCCGGTCACGCCGATCACCTCTCCACCCCATCGAGCCAGAGCCCAAATCGCAGTCTTCTGCAGCGCCGCCAGCGTATCGGGCACAACCAAAACAGGGCCCGGGTTAACCTCATTCGCGACTGCCGCCACAGCGCCCTTGCGCAAAACCTCGTCGACATATGCGTTGCCATCATGATTCGGGCCGCGCAATGCGAAGAATAGATCGCCGGGCACAATACTCCGCGAATCGATGCTCCAGCCCGTGATTCGCGCGTCGCTCTCGACAGTGAATCCTAGCGCTTGCGCCACGTCGGTGAACCTGAACTCCATCGCTTACTTTTGATACCCCAACTCCCGAAGCACGTCCCGTGCCACCTCGCGATCGTCGAAATGGATAACGCGATCCTTCAATACCTGATAAGTTTCGTGGCCTTTTCCGGCCAGAATCACGATATCGCCCGGCCGGGCCTGCTGCAGCGCGGCGCGGATGGCTTTGGCGCGATCGGGCTCCAGCGTGTGGGGCGTGTCAAAACGGCGAAGCCCCACCAGCGCGTCGTTCATGATGGCCAGCGGATCTTCGGATCGCGGATTGTCGGACGTCAGCACCACATAATCGCTGGCCTGTGCCGCGGCCTGCGCCATGAGCGGGCGCTTGGCGCGATCGCGATCGCCACCGCAGCCGAATAACGTGATCACACGTTGAGGGTGCAGTTCACGCGCAACCGAAATGACGTTACGCAACGCGTCGTCGGTGTGGGCGTAATCCACGATAATCAAGAACGGCTGGCCTTGCTGAACGCTTTCAAAGCGGCCCGGGACGCGCGGGGAATTTGCGATGGCGCTGGTGATGGTGGTCCAATCCAGACCGTAGCTGAGCGCCGCGCCGCAGGCGGCCAGTATGTTATATGCGTTGAATTTTCCGACTAACGGGGACGTTAATTGCACGCGCGCGCCGGCGTGTTCCACCGTAAAACGCAGCCCGTCGAAATTCATTTCAAGCGCTGACCCGCGCAGGTCCGCGCCCGGTTCGAATCCGTAGCGCAAAGTGTGCGGGGCCGGGCCGATCTGGCGGCCGTAAGGATCGTCGAAGTTGATCACCGCCCACTCGGGCGCGGTTGTCCCTTCGGGCGCGAACAGAAGACGCTTGGCCGCGAAATAGTCTTCCATGGTGTGGTGGAAATCCAGGTGATCCCGCGTGAGGTTCGTAAAGACAGCAGTATGAAACGTAATGCCGTAGACCCGTCCCAACGCCAGCGCGTGGGATGAAACCTCCATTGTGACATGCGTTCCGCCGGCCTGTTCCAACTCCTGGAACAAGCGATAGAGATCCAGAGATTCAGGCGTCGTATTCACCGCCGGCCGCACTTCACCGGCCAGCCGGTACTCGATGGTTCCCACCAGCGCGGTGGTCAATCCGGCGGCGCGCAGCACTGCGTCGATCAAAAACGTAGTTGTGGTTTTGCCGTTGGTCCCCGTCACTCCCGTCAACTTCACCCTCGCATCCGGATCCCCAGAAGCCGGATTGCCATAAAAATTTCGCGCCGCCAGTGCCAGCGCCTGCCTGCCATGCTCCACTTCGATCCAGCGCCCAGCAAATCCCGCCGGCGCCGGAAGCTCACTCACTACGGCCACTGCGCCCTTGTCGACGGCCTGCTGGGCAAACTCGCGGCCATCGGCTCGCGCTCCGGGAAAGGCGAAAAACAGGAATCCCGGCTCGACGCGCCGCGAATCATACTCCAATCCCGAAACCGCCGCCGCACCCCAATCGCCCGGCAGCGCCTTCCTGAGCTTTACGCCCCGGAGGATCTGTTCCATTGTCATGGGCTTCGCTAGCGGCCGAACTGCACGCGAACCCACTGTCCCGAGGGCAAGATGGCGCCCGGCTGGGGAGCTTGCGCTCGCGCGATCCCGCTGCCGGTGAATTCCACCGGAATGCCCAGCGCGGCTGCCTCCTCGATAACGTTTCTTACGGTCTTACCTTCAAAATTCGGCACACGCGGCCCCGCCAGATCCTTGCCAGAGTTTGCACCCAGGCCTGAAAAAATCCGCTGGTCCAAAGCGCTTGCTGCGGAAGCCACCGGTCGGTCGTCGGCGGCAACGGCATTTCCCGCCTGGACCAGCGGGGGAGGGATGGAAGAACCAAGATCGGCTATCGCAACATCGTTTTCGTCCGCCTGATCGTTACCCTCGGAAGGAATCATTTCGGGTAGATCTTTCGGCACGTCCATGACGCGCAGTCCGGCGGCGGCCACTTCACGAAAAACCGGGGCGGACGTCGGGCCTCCGTAGCCCACCGTGCCGGCGGTTCCATTGATCGTCACCACGATCACGATGCGGGGATTCGTCACCGGCGCGAATCCCATGAACGATGCGTTGTACTGGTGCGTGTACTGATGAATGCGCGCGTCGTAAATCTGCGCTGTGCCGGTTTTGCCGGCGGAAGTATAGCCCACCAGCTGCGCGTATTTATGTCCGGTGCCATAAGGCTTCAGAACCACGCCCTCCATCATGCTGCGCATCGTGATGGCTGTCTCGGGCTTCAGCACGCGAACGGGTGGCACGCGCGGCGCATCCATCCGCAAGCGCGGCTTCATCAGCAATCCGCCACTGGCAATCACGGTGCAAGCCTGCGCCAGTTGCAGCGCCGTGACGCCAATCTCGTGCCCCATGGCGACAGATCCAATGGAACTTTTCTGCCAAACGCGCAGCGGCCGGACCATCCCCGACGATTCTCCAGGAAGCGGCAAGCCCGTTTTCTTGCCGAAGCCAAAGCGGCGAATATATTCGTACAGGTTCTTGTCGCCCACTTGCAGGCCGATGTTGATGGCGCCGATATTGCTGGACCTCGCCAGTACGTCCGCCATGGACAGCGCTGCATAACTGCTGTGGTCGTGAATGATGCGGCCGAACAGATTGATGCTTCCATGGCCGCAGTTGATCATCGAGTCGGGACGCAGGTGGGTGGTCTCGAGCGCCGAAGAAAGGGTGATCACTTTGTAGACCGAGCCGGGCTCGAACGGCGCCGACACCGCCAGGTTTTCACGCGCGGCCGCTTGGCCGGGCTTGGGTGGCTCATTCGGATCGAAGGTGGGCACGTTCGCCATCGCCAGGATATCGCCCGTGCGGGGGTCCATCGCCACCAGGCTGCCGGATTTGGCATGATGCAGCGCTACCATCTTCGCCAGTTCCTGCTCGGCCACAAATTGAATCCGCGAATCGATGGTGAGCTGCACGTCTTTTCCTGGCTGCGGCTGGTCCTCCATCGTGGACGCGAAGCCGCGCCGCTGCACGTCTTCGGTGACGAGAAGTTCGCCGGCGTGCCCCTCGAGTTCGTCATTCAGGCTCTGCTCCACGCCGCCGTTGCCCTCTTCCTCAAAGTCGACGCTGCCGATGACGTGCGCGGCCAGCGAACGGTTGGGATAAAAACGCTGGGTCTCGGTACGAAACTCGATCCACTCCAGGTTCAGGTCTCGCAGCCGCTTGGCCTCCTCGCGAGTGATCTTGCGTTTGACCCAAAGAAAGCCGCGATGGTCGTCGACGGCGGTTTTCATTTTCGCCAGCAGGTCGCTGGCATCCAGCCTCAAAACTTTAGATAAAACGTCGGCGGCCACCGACAAATCCGGCACTCGCAACGGATCCACGACCACCGATTCGGCGGGCAAGCTCATGGCCAGGCGCTGGCCGTAACGATCCAGAATCGCGCCGCGCGGGGCCTTGATTTCTTCCTCTCTCTGCTGCTGCTCGCGCGCCATCTCGGCGAATTGGGGATGCTGGAATACTTGCAACTGAATCAGGCGGGCGACGATCAGTGCGGCCCATATAAAGGCCACGCGGACCAATACGTGCATGCGTTTTGTCGCCAGTGGATCCATACAAACTACGCTCCCTTACGGTCGCGGTTCTGAACCGCGCGCGTGAGCAAGCGACCTACTTCCTCGCCAAAATGAACCGCGCGCCAGCCGCACACTCGGAGACGCCCGGAAGTCATGCACCTGGAAAACATCGACTCGAAGACAACCCCATGGGTGGCCCAGCAGCACACCCGCAGACGCCCGGAAGTCATGCACCTGGAAAACATCGACTCGAAGACAACCCGATGGGTGGCCCAGCTGCACACCCGCAGACGCCCGGAAGTCATGCACCTGGAAAACATCGACTCGAAGGACACCAGACGGGTGGCGTGTTAGCAAGCTGCCTCCCCGCTACTTTTTCGCTAAAATCGCGTCGCTCTTCGCGCCGTCCAGGTAAACCACCGCTTCCGGCGCCGGATCGACGAAGCGCTGCATGCGCGCCAGTTGTTCCAGGCGAGCCGGGCTCAGCAACTTGGTCTCTTCCAACTCGAGCGAAGCGCGGTCCAGTTCCAAACGCTGCCGTTCCTGGCGCAGGGCTTCCATCTTGTAGCCCGCCATCAGACGATTCAGGGTGGGCAGCAGCAAGGCAATCACCAGCACCGCGAACACAAACGACGAACCGATCAGCCGCCAGCAAATCTGCCGCGCGGCCGGGTCAGCTTCACGCAGGATGCGCGAATTGTCGATGTGCTTCACGTACAGAAACACATCTTCGTTAGGAAACGCGGGAACCTCGAAGGGATCTTCGTTGCCCAGATAATGTGGCCGCCCATCAGCCCCGTGGGTTGTGAAGCGGTCCAGCATAGTTGCGAGAGTTGCCATTATTTATTTGCTCTCAGTCACTTCATCTCCAGTGCACGAAGCTTGGCGCTCCGCGCAGGAGGGTTATTCTTGGTTTCCTCTGACGACGGCCTGACGACGTGCTTGGTGAGAATTTCGGCTCGCCCCGCTCGCGCCAGCGCCTGAAAGCTCTGCTTCACTTTTCGATCCTCCAGCGACATGAAGGACAGGATCACGATGCGCCCGCCGCTTTTCACTAAATCCGGCGCGATGGCGAGCAACCGGTCCAACTCCCCTTGCTCGTCGTTCACCGCCATACGCAACGCCTGGAACGTCTGCGTGGCCGGATGGATTTTGCTCGTCCGGGGCACGGCCACTTCGATCGCACGCGACAGTCGCTGTGTCGTATGGATCGGCCGCGCCCGAACGATTGCTCTGCTGATTCTCCGCGACCTCCTTTCCTCGCCGAGCCGATAAATCAAGTCGGCGAGTTCCTTTTCTGGGGTAAAATTCACAATCTCGTCCGCGGTCAACTGCTGGCTGCGATCTTGCCGCATGTCCAGCGGACCCTCGGCCATGAGCGAAAACCCTCGCTCCGGCTCGGTCAATTGATAGCGGCTGACACCCAGGTCCGCCAGCAATCCGTCCACACGCTCGATCCCGAACCCGGCCAGCGCGGAGCGCAATTCCGAAAACGCTCCGTGGTGAAAGCGGATTCTGTCCGCCCACTCGGAAGTGTTCAGTTTCGCCAGCTCCAATGATTCTGCGTCTCGATCGTTCGCGATCACGAACCCAGTTTCCAACTTCTGCGCGATCGCTCTCGAATGTCCGCCTAATCCCGCTGTCGCGTCCAGATAGATGCCCTCGGGCCGGAGCTTCAAGTACTCCAGGCATTCGGCGAGCATCACCGGAACGTGCATACATAACCGCTATTTGAATCCCTTCAGTTTGGCCGTCTTCAATTTCTCCGCCAGCATGTCCTTGGCTTTCTGCTTGCGCGCTTCGTATTCGGTCTTCGAATAAACGTTGATCGCGCCTTGCGAACAATCCAGCCGGACTTCCTGATTTTCGAGCGCCAACGCCCGCCGCAAATCGGTGGGCAACGTCATGCGTCCCTGCGGATCTACCTTCGCTTCGGCGCCATAATCGTTCGCCACAAACGCCAGCGCCTCGGCTGCGTCGGGATCTTCGGTGGCGAGCGCCTCCAAAACTTTTTCGTTTCCCTTCCACACCGAAATCGGGTAGATTCGAGCTATGCGGTCGTCTACGCTGGTCACGAAATACTTCTCATCGCCAATGGCCGTCAAGTACTGCTGCACTTCCACGGGAAGCTTGAGCCTGCCCTTATCGTCCACATGGGCCGAAAAGAACCCACGAGGAGAGTCCACGGGCGGTGCTTGAGGCTGTTCTTCCACTTTTGTCCAGGTTTGGCCACTTTCGGCCTTGAATGGATTTTGCCACGACTCTAAAAAGGATTGCAAGAACTATTTCTGCTTACTCTTGCCTAACGAAGGGTTTGTCGATGCCACCACTAATGATTGGGGGCTCAATTCCATGAGCCCCTCCCTGTACGATCTCGATCCCGGAAGCGCCTTTCCAGAGGTGGTCCGCATGGTGGTGGAGATTCCCAAAGGGTCGAGCAACAAGTACGAATATGATCGGGAGCTGGGTGCCTTCCGCCTGGATCGGGTTTTGTATTCTCCCGTACATTATCCCGGCGATTACGGCTTTATCCCCGGAACGCTAGCGTCGGATGGCGATCCGATGGATGTGCTGGCGCTGGTGGAGGAAGCCACGTTCACCGGCTGCGTGGTGGAGGTTCGGCCCATCGGCGTTCTAAATATGGTCGATCAGAAGGAGAAGGACCAGAAGATCGTGGCGGTTTTGAACCGCGATCCGATGTACCAGCAGGTTCACACTCTCGACCAGATCTTTCCGCATCTTCGCCGCGCCATTGAACACTTCTTCAATATCTATAAAGAGCTGGAGGGTCGCGAGACCAGTACGCTGGGATGGGGGGACCCGATTGAAGCCCGCAATGTGATTGCGGAAAGCCGAAAGAATTACCTGGCGGTTAAGGCTGGTGCTGAAGGGAAGCCGAAGCCGCATCCGGTTTCCGGCTGAGCCGGATAATCGCGGCCGCGGCCATGTACTTCACCGCGGCGTTGGAATTCGAGAGATTCTCTTCCAGTTTCGGAATCGCGTCAGGGTTGCCGCACCGTCCCAGGGCTTTGGCTGCGGTGGCCTTTTCGGCCCAGGTCTTATCGTCGGTGGATGCCGCTTCGAGCAGCTTGAACGTTTGGGTATCGCAATCCTGGGCCAGCAGGTTCAGCGCTTGCATCCGAGCGGCAGTCGCGCCGCCCTTGAAAACCTGCTCGGCGGCGAGTACGCCGATATTGAACGGACCGAGCAACGCGCCCGATGCCGACTTGGCGCCGATAATAGCCATTTGCTTCGGGTCGTAACGCAGCCGGTCGGCACGATGCAGGGCGCCCTTCACTCCGCCGTCGGTTGCCACCTGCTGGCCGGCTATCACATCCTCAATGAAGCCGCGGCCGGTTTTGTCGCCCATATCCCACAAAGATTTCGCCGCCGCAAAGCCGACTTCGCCCGATGGATCGTCCAGCGCGGCCCGGAGCGCGGGAATCGACTGGCGCGATTGCATCTCGCCCAGCTCAGCCGCGGCCGTGGCGCGAATCAACAAATCGCTATCGCTTTTCATCGCCGCTTCCACCAGACGGATCGCTTCCGGATCAAGTCCGATAGACCCGGTAGCTGTCACAGCCTGCCGCCGATTCAAAGGATTCGTATCGGTGAGCCCGAGCTTCAGCACATCCCAGGCGGTCTTGTCCGGTTGCGCCAGCAGGCACGCCGCGGGGATCAGCAATGCGAGAATTGTGAGCTTACCGAACAACAATATTGACTAGTTTATCCGGGACGACGATGATTTTCACCACCTGCTTGCCGTCCAGAAAGGCCTGGACCTTCGCGTCGGCCAGGGCGAGCTTTTCCAGCGCCTCGCGCGGCGTTCCGAAAGGCGACGTGAACGCGCCCGCGCAGCTTGCCGTTCACCTGGATCACCACTTCGGCTTCTTCCTCGCGCGGCCAGTTCCGGATCGTATGCGGGCCAGCGCTGGCGGAACACCGGGCCCTCGCGTCCCAGTTCTTCCCAGATCTCCTGCGGCGAGATAAGGCGCGAACGGCGCCAGCATCAGCGCCAGCTTTTCGAGAATTTCGGCGATCACCGGCGCCGAGAAATCCTTCTCTAGCTCGCGTGAGCACGTTCATCAGTTCCATGAACGCGGCGATGGAGGTATTGAAGTGCCAGCGCGCCTTCGAAATCGTCGGTGATCTTGCTTGAGCGTCTGGTGCAGCTTGCGCAGAACCTTCCGGTCGGCTTCGGTCGGTTCCGGCGCGCCTTGCCCGACGTTGCGCGTGACGAAGCGGTAGACGCGGCCCAGGAAGCGGTAAACGCCTTCGGCGCCTCGTCGCGCCAGTCCATTTCCTTTTCGGGCGGCGCGGCGAAGAGCACGAACAGGCGGCCGGTATCGGCGCCGAAGCGTTCGGCCAGCTCGTCGGCGCCCACCACGTTGCCCTTGGATTTCGACATCTTCGCGCCGTCGGCGATCACCATGCCCTGCGTGAACAGGCGCGCGGCCGGCTCGTTGTTGGTGATCAGGCCGATATCGCGCATCATCTTGGTGAAGAAGCGCGAGTAGATCAGGTGCAGGATGGCGTGCTCCACGCCGCCGATGTATTGATCGATCTGGAACCAGTAGGCGATCTTCGCCGAATCGAACGGCGCGTGTCAGTTGTGCGGATCGCAATAGCGATAGAAATACCAGGACGAATCGATGAACGTGTCCATGGTATCGGTCTCGCGCCGCGCAGCGCCGCCGCACTTCGGGACACTTCACGTTCACGAACTCGGGCACGTTTTCGAGCGGCGAGCGGCCTGTCGCCGGTGATCTCAACGCGTTCAGCGGCAGCACCACCGGCAGATGGTTTTCGGGCACCGGAACCACGCCGCATTGCGGGCAGTGGATCACCGGGATCGGCGTGCCCCAGTAGCGCTGGCGCGAGATGCCCCAGTCCTTGATGCGGAAGGTGACGGCGCGCTTTGCCGAAGCCCTTCCGCTCGGCGTAGGCGGCCATCACGCGGCGCGCTTCTTCGCTCGGGCAGGCCGGACCAACGGCCCGGAGTTCTCGACGATGCCGTCGTCGCCGAATGCTTCCTGTCATGGCCGCGGCTCGATCGGCCAGCGCGCCATCCACGGGCCGGATCACCGGGCGGATCGGGATGCCGTACTTGCTTGCAGAATTCGAAGTCGCGCTCGATCGTGCGCGGGCACGGCCATGATCGCGCCGGTGCCGTAGCCCATCAGCACGAAGTTGCCGATCCAGATGGGGACCTTCTCGCCGCTGAACGGATTGATGGCGTAGCTGCCGGTGAAGAAGCCTTCCTTCTCGATATCGCCCGGACCCTTGGCGGCGCGCGCATCGATCATCTGCTTTCGCTTGCGCTTTCAGTTCCGCGGACGCGAGTTCGGCAACCAAGCGGATGCTCCGGCGCCAGAATCACGCAGGTGGCGCCGTAGATGGTGTCGACGCGCGTGGTGAAAACGCGGATCGGTTTCGCCGCTGCCTTCCAGGTGAAAATCGATCTCCGCGCCTTCCGAGCGGCCGATCCAGTTGCGCTGCATCGGTGAGCACGCGCTCCGGCCAGCCTTCTTCGAGCTGCCATGATCGGCCAGCAACTCGTCGGCGTAAGCGGTGATCTGCAGGAACCACTGTTCGAGCGCGCGCTGCTCCACCGGCGTGTCTTCATGACGCCAGCAGCAGCCGTCCACCACCTGCTCATTGGCCAGCACCGTGGCGCATTCGGGGCACCAGTTGACCAGCGCCTTCTTGCGATAGGCCAGGCCGCGCTCCAGCATCTTCAGAAAGAACCACTGGTTCCAGCGATAATATTCCGGCTCGCAGGTGGCGACTTCGCGGTCCCAATCGTAGCTGAAAGCGAAGCGCCGGTGCGTGCCGCTTCATGTCCGCGATGTTGTGCAGGGTCCATTCGTCGCGGCTGGCGCTTGTTGGCGATGGCGGCGTTCTCGGCGGGCAGCCCGAACGCGTCCCAGCCCATGGGATGCAGCACGTTGAAGCCGCGCATCCACTTGTAGCGCGCCAGCGCGTCGCCGATCGAGTAGTTGCGGATGTGGCCGATGTGCAGCGTGCCGCTGGGATAGGGCAGCATTTCGAGCACGTAGAACTTGGGCTTGCGCGGAATTCTCTTCGGCCTGGTAGAGAGCGGCGGTCGTCCCAGCGCTCGCTCCACTTCAGCTCGATCTGGTTATGGTCGTACGGCTTTTCCGGCATAGCTTCTCAAAATGGCTTGGTGCGGAGCTTCGGACGGATGAGGATACGGCGAAACCCGTTACTTTCAATATAGCCGTCTCCGCCGTGCTTGCGCTCAAGCCTGTGGAACTTCCATCCGCAATCCTTCGATCATCGCGAAGTGCTTGCGATTGCGAGTGGCGAGCAGGAGGTCTCGCTCCAGGGCGGTCGCTGCAATCAGTGAATCAAAGGTGTGGAGGCCGTCTGATTTCGCGTAACGCTTGAGAAGATTATAGGCAAGCAGGCCGATCGCTGCGTCGCGGTGCTCCACCGAATATGTCGATAAAAGCGAGTCGATCGCGGCAAGATCGCGCTTGTCCCTCGCCCCGACGATCAGTTCTTGGGCAGTGATGATGGAAATCGCGACATCGCTGAGCGAATCGACGTAAGAGGCGGCACCTACGTTGCCGCGCGAGACATCGATTATCACATCGGTATCGAGAAGGTAGCGAGGCATTGTCCCGCTAGCCGCGCGGGTTGTCCCTGATGCTATTCACGTATTCCACGCCGTCACCGATATCTTCGCGGTCCTTCCAAATGCCGAAGAAGGGAAGATCCTTGATGGAATTTCGTTGGTCAGGTGGCCTCTGCTCGGTCGGAACGCATACCTCAACAAGCGTCCCCTCTTTGATTTGGACAGCTTCTAGCGGCCTGAAAACACCATTTTCGTATTTAGCTGGAATAGTCATGTGAGCAAACCGCCTGACTCTCTCGCCTACCACAAGTGTAGATGGCCCACGAAACGCGGGCAAGCGGGCCCTCAGGACTCACGTGGCCGTGCTTTTCCGGCATAGCCTCTTTAACATTTGCATATTCCTCAACTCGTCGCCTGGTTCATCCACTGGCGTCTCCAGAATAAATGCTTTGCCGCGGAGCTTGGGATGATTCAGAATGCGGCGAAACCCGTCTTCGCCGATGTAACCCTTGCCGATGTGCTCGTGCCGGTCCACGTGCGACCCCAGTGGCGTCTTCGAATCATTGGCATGGATGACGCGCACGTTCTCGATCCCCAGTACGCGATCCAACTCGGCCACGGTCTGCTTCAATCCCGCCGCGGAGCTGATGTCGTAACCCGACGCCAGGCAATGACAGGTGTCGATGCAAAATCCAATCTTTAGGTCGGTGACTTCAGCCGCGAATTGCCGCATTACGCCCAGCTCTTCGAAACGGCTGCCCAGGGCCGCGCCCGATCCGGCTGTATTTTCGAGAAGCACCATGAGCCTGGTGGTATCCAGGCCCTGCGCCGCTTCGGCCAGCGATCGAATCACCGCGTAAAATGCCCTGTTCCACCGAATGTCCCTTGCAATTGCCGGGATGCGCCACCAGATAATCCGCCCCAATGGCGAGAGCGCGCTCGATCTCGCCGCGAAACGCCGCAGTCGACTGCATGCGCAGCGGCTCACTGCATGACGCGAGGTTGATCAGATAGTTGTCGTGGATCACTAGCGGCGCCAGGTCGTAACGCTCGCGCGCCCGTTGCAGCAATTGGACGGCGCTGGGCGCCGGCGGAGACGCGCGCCACATGCGTGGACTGGCGGAGAAAATCTGGAACGCGTTGGCGCCCACCTCCGCGGCTTTGATCGCTGCGTTTTCAAGAGACTTCGAGATGGAAGTATGGAGCCCGAGGCGCAAGGAAATCCGATGGTAGCAGGTGATTAGGAGTACAATTCCACCATGTTCGTCCCCCTGACACCTATCCGGTGTCTCCACCGCGCCGTGGATCTGTTTCCGGAAAAAATTGGGATCGTCTCGGGCGAGCGGCAATTCACTTATCGCGAATTCGGCGAACGCTGCCATCGGCTGGCTTCGGCGCTCCACAAACACGGGATCCAGCATGGCGACCGCGTGGCCTATCTCAGTTTCAACACGCATCAATTGCTGGAAAGCTATTACGGAGTGGTGCTGGGGCACGCCATCGTGATGCCGCTCAATGTCCGCCTTTCGCCGCTCGAGCTAAAAAACATCCTGAACCATTCCGGCGCACGAATGTTGCTGTTCGAAAACGACTTCGCGCCCCTGGTGGAGCAGCTCAAACCCGCCTGCCTGGAAATCCAGCGTTTCGTCGCCCTGGATCATGACGAGAAAGGTCCGGCGGCCGACCTCACTTACGAGGAATTGCTCAGCCAAGGACAGCCCGAGCGCGCCGACATATTCAGCTTCGATGAGAATTCCATAGCCGAGCTTTTCTACACCAGCGGCAGCACCGGCACTCCCAAAGGCGTAATGCTGAGCCATCGCACGCTTTACTTGCACGCATTGGCCGTAGCCAACCTATTCCGCGAACCCGAAACAATGGTCGATCTTCACACCATTCCTCTGTTCCACGCCAACGGCTGGGGCCGTCCGCAAGCATCCACGCTGCTGGGGACCAAGCAGATCATGGTTCGGCGATTCGATCCCGCCGGCGTCTTCCGCCTGATTCAAGAACATCGCGCCACCGACATGTGCCTGGTTCCCACCATGGCCAACGCTTTGCTCAACTGTCCAGACCTCGCGTCTTACGATCTTTCGAGCCTCCGCAACATCGTACTGGGCGGCGCCGCTTCTTCGCCCGAACTGATTGAGCGCATGGAAAACGCGTTCCATTGCGACGCCTTCTCCGGTTATGGCCTGACGGAGACGGCTCCGCTGCTTACGGTCTCTTTTTCCAAGCCCGGATTCAGCTACACTTCCGACGCCGACCGTCATCGCCGTCGCGCCATGGCCGGGTGGCCGGTGATCGGCATGGAGGTGCGCGTGGTGGATCCTGAAATGCACGACGTCCCGCGCGACATGCAGACCATCGGCGAAATCGTAACCTGCGGCGATCACGTGATGGAGGGTTATTTCCGCGAGCCCGATGCCACCGCCGCCGTCATGAGCGGACCTTGGTTCCACACCGGCGACATGGCCGTGTGGGACCAGGAGAGCTTCATCCAGATTGTCGACCGCAAGAAGGAGATCATCATCAGCGGCGGCGAAAACATCTCGTCCATCGAAGTGGAGAGGGCCATTTTCGCCCATCCGGAGGTGTTCGAATGCGCCGTGGTGGCCGCACCGGACGAGACCTGGGGCGAGATCCCGGCCGCGATCGTGGTGCGGAAGCCCGGCTCGGCGCTGACGTCGGACGAACTACTCCAGTTTCTGCGGGCCCGTCTGGGCAAATTTAAGCTGCCCCAAATCATCGCCTTTAGCGACGAACCCCTTCCGAAGACAGGTACCGGAAAGATCCGTAAACTGGTACTGCGGGAACAATTTTGGCTGGGTAAGGCGAAAAGGGTCCAAGGCTAGGCTCCCCGTTTCCCGCTGTACCGTTCCGGCGTGGTATTCCGTCTATAGAGGAACTTCCTGAGAGAAGACCGGCTCCAGGAAAAGGAGGACGCATGAAGCTCGCGTTTCTGCTAGCGATTACTGCATCTGTACTAACCGCCCAGTTCGGCCAGGTACCCGGAATACCGGGAACTTATCCACCCGGCCAATATCCGGGCCGCAATCCATCTGGCGGAAATCCCGGAGGTTCGGGGCGCTCGCGGCGAACCAGTCGCCAGGACCAGCCGTCCACGCATACGGAAGTGGTTAGCGGCGTGGTGCGAAAAGTGGACGGCGATACCTTCGAACTCGAAGTGGAAGACACGCGCTTCCTGATTATCCAGTTCTCGGACGCGGTACCGAAGCCCGCCAATTTCCGCACCGGCGACGGTCTGGACGTGACGGCGAACATGGACGACGAAGGCATGTTTCACCTGGTCAGCATGATGCCGAACAGCAAGATTGCCGAGAGCATCAATGAAGCCGATGCCATTGCGCCGCTTCCCGGGGTCGCCGCCGAAGAAGGAAGAACTGGCCCGCCGCCCACCATTCTTGTCCGGCCCGACAGCACGGCCGACCCCGACGATTCGGGTCCGCCCAAACTGAAGCGCGGAAAGCCGGTGGAGACGGCCTCCACCTCCATCCCCAACGACAGCGCTCCCGCCCGGCCGATCTCCCGAGCGGCCGTGGCTCCGAGCAATCCGCACATGGTGCTGATCGAACAGGCGCGCGAGGCGGCGGCGAACTTCCTGGAGAGCCTGCCCAACTACGTCTGCCAGGAGCAGACTACGCGCTACGTCAGCGAAACGCGCCAGCCGAGCTGGAACGTGGTGGACATTGTTTCCGCCGAAGTGGTCTACGACGATCACCAGGAAAGCTACCGCAATCTCCAGATCAACGGCCGGCCCACCAAGAAGTCGCCGGAGGATTCAGGCGCCTGGTCCACCGGTGAATTCGGCACCATCCTGGGAAACCTCTTCGCGCCGCAGTCGGCCACCGATTTCAAATACGTGCAAGAGGACACCATCGCACACCGCGCCGCTTCCGTCTTCGATTTCAAGGTGCAGCGCGTGCGTTCCAGTTGGAAGATCTGGGTGCCCGGACAATATGTCGTGCCCAGCTACAAGGGTTCGGTCTGGATCGATAAGCAGACCGGGCAAGCGCTTCGAATCGAGATGCAGGCCAAGGATATTCCGGAGGCGTTTCCGGAGATTTCCGTCGAGACCGCCGTGGATTACGACACCATCAGCCTGGGATCCGCGGACAAGTTCCTGTTGCCCGTTCAGGCGCAAGCTTTAAGCTGTTGGCGCAACTCCAACGAATGCCAGCGGAACGTCATCGAGTTCCGCAATTATCACAAGTTCGAGGGTGAATCCATTATCAAGTTTGAGCAGGAACAGAAGTAATTCCAAAGAACTGGAAATACTTCTCCGGAAGCTTCACCGGGCGCATTCCGGTGCTCAGGAACATGTGTTTGGTTTCGCCGGAGGCGAGTGTGCGGCCGTTCTGGGCGTCGGAAATTTCGTACTGAAACTCCACCATGCGCTGGGTCGCTTTCGCCACCCAGGTTTTCACCGCGATCTCTTCGTCGTAGCGCGCCGGGCTCCGATAGCGGCAGTGCGCCTCCACCACCGCCAGCAGGATTCCATCGTCCACTTCCATGTCGCGATAGCGGATGCCGGACGCGCGGCAATATTCGGCGCGCCCCAGTTCCATCCACACCAGATAGTTGGCGTAGTACACCACGCCCATCTGATCGGTTTCCGAATAACGCACGCGAAAGCGCGTAGTGTGGGAGACGCGTGTTTCAGGCGCATTGCGCTCGCTTTCGTCAGGCATGCGCGGCGTTCTTGCGGAGCTGCTTCATGTCTTTCGGCGTAAACAACATGTCGCTGGGCGGCATTCTTCGCTCCCGGCAGTAAGCCAGATAAAGATAGCCATAGCTGCGCGTGATGTAGTCCGCCGTCGAAAAACCGAGCAGCCGCGCGGTGCTGTCGATCCAGCGGGGGCTGCCTTCGATCTCCAGATAATTGCCGATCGGCGTTTCATCCAGCAACACCTTTCCGGTGCTGGGAGCCTTCGCGTATTCGGTTCGGAACTTCTCGTAGCGGAAGATGGGATGATAGCCGATCTCGTTGAAGATCTGCTCCACTTTGAAGGCGTCCGGCAAAACGACTTCGATCTCGTGGCGCTTCTTGTAGCGGCCCTGTTCCGACGGGCCTTTGTACGTCAGCAGGCTGTGAGTGCCCACGCGACGGACCCGAATGAGCTTGCCATGGCTGCGCAGCAAGCGGCTGGAAGTATCCAGCAGCACGTTGTATTCGTGCAATCGGCTCTTGGAAACGCGGAAGCCCTGGTCGCGCAGGGCGCGCCGGATCTTTCCCAGGTTTCCCGGCAGACGCAGTTTGATTTCGATTTCGAACTTCACGGTTTGAACTCGCTTAGCCTTTCTATGAAAGCAGAAGCGGAGCCGTTCTCACAAGCTGCAACAATTGTTTTAGAGCGGAGTCTCATCAGAGAGGCTGGTTATACTGAGGTTATGGTGGCTCTAGTTCGATTGGCAGCCGCGCCAAAGTTGGATTTAGGACACTTGAAGGCCAAGCAGGAGAGGCTCTTCTCGATTCTGAAGTCGATGCGGCGTGTCATCATCGCTTACTCGGGCGGCGCCGATTCGGCCTATCTGGCATGGGCCGCGCACCGCGTTCTGGGCGAAGACGCGCTGGCCGTCACCGCGGATTCGGCTTCCATTCCCGAATCGCACAAAACCGATGCCGAGGCCTTCGCGCGCGAGTGGGGATTCCGCCACGAATACATCGAGACGCGCGAATTCGACAATCCGGACTACATTAAGAACGACCCGAATCGCTGTTTCCATTGCAAGGACGAACTCTTCACGCGCCTGGAAGCAATGGCGCGCGCACGAGGCATTGAGCACATCGCCTATGGTGTGAATGTGGATGACCTAGGCGATTACCGGCCCGGACAGCACGCCGCCAAACTGCACCAAGCCGAAGCGCCGCTGGTGGACGCCGGCTTGAGCAAAGCAGAAATCCGCGAGTTGTCGCGCCTCTCCGGCCTGTCCACGTGGGATCGCCCCGCGGCGGCCTGCCTCAGCTCGCGCATCCCTTATGGAACGCCTGTAACACTGGAAAACGTCAAGACGGTGGAACGCGGCGAAGAAGCCATCCGCGGACTGGGATTCCGCCAGTTTCGCGTGCGCTTCCACGGCAAACTGGTTCGTATCGAAATCGCCAAGGATGAACTCCCCAGCGCACTCACCCCCGAAATGGCCCAAAGGTTTGTCGAAATTTTCAAGCCGCTCGGCTTCCATTACGTGACTATCGATTTGGAGGGCTACCGGCAGGGCTCGTTAAACGCAGTTCTTGCCGACGCCGATCCGCCGCTCATTACCGAACCGCGACCGTAAGGGAGCCGCCGCTTTTAATTCCTCGTCCCGATACTTTCCGTCCGGCCCGCCAACGGTTTCACGATTGTTCCGCCGCAGACTCCCACGCCCGTGTTCAACAGCGCGTTAAGCAGGTTATACAGAACGGCGTAAACCATCTGTTCGGTCACCGGCTGTTTGCCCGGCATGCGGAACGACTCGGGAAGTTCCTTGGCAATTTGCAACCGCACCGAATCCGGCAGCGTGCGCCCAGAGCGATCCTTTTGATTGGCCAGCGACATGGGCGTTTGCAGCACCGCTCCGCTCTTTCCGTCCACGTAGAACTGGCAGCGCGAAAACCAGCCGAGGTTACCGGGATCGGCGGCGTCGAACAGCAGCAGGGGCGCCTGACGGTCCACGGCCGAGAGATGCAGGTTCATGGATCGCTCGCTTTCCTCGATCCGATAGTCAAACCCCGCCTGCTTGGCGATATTCGCCACGAAGTCGGGATCGAGTTCCAGCAGGAGGAATTTGTGCCCTCCCGCCAACAACACCTGCATAAAGCCATTGTAGCGGTTCCTGCGGCCGGGACCCCTTCCGGACTTCGCGATATAATAGCGAAGGAGTTTCCCATTTGTCCATCCGAAGCTTTTTGCGCTTGAGCGCCCACATCCAAATGCTGCCCGTGCTCGAAAGCGGCGAAGAGACGCTGGTGGGCGGCCAAGCCGTCATGGAAGGCGTCATGATGCGCGCGCCCCATAGCTACTGCGTCGCGGTGCGCAAGCCCAATGGCGAAATCGTTACCGAGCAGAGCCCGCTGCCCCGCATTTCGGAAAAATATCCGATATTCAAGCTGCCCATTCTGCGCGGTTTGGGAACGCTTGGCCACGCCATGACTCTGGGCATCAAGGCCCTGCAATTCTCGGCCAACGTGGCGCTCGGCGAAGAAAACGCGAAGACCGGCGAGAAGCCGCCCGAACTGAACGGCTGGATGATGGTTGCCCCGCTCGCGTTTTCGCTGCTGTTTTTCCTGTTCATGTACAAGTTCGTGCCGCTGTTCCTGGCCACCGAACTCGGCAAGGCCGTTCCCACGCTGCATGGCCGCTTCGCGGTGAACATGATGGACGGGCTGATCCGGCTGGTGCTCTTCCTTGGGTTCCTTTTTCTTATTTCGCGCATGAAGGACATCCGCCGCATGTTCCAATACCATGGCGCGGAGCACAAAGTGGTTTTCAACTTCGAATCGGGCGAACCGGTGACGGTGGAAAACGCGCAGAAGTTCGTCACGTTCCATCCGCGCTGCGGCACCAGTTTTCTGCTGCTGGTGATGGTGCTGGCGATTCTGGTTTATCCACTGCTGCCCTTCGACGGATTTGCGGCCAAACTGATCGCTCGAATTGCGCTGCTCCCGCTGATTGTCGGCGTCAGTTACGAATTGATCCGCTATGCGGCCCGGCATCAGCAAGGCTTGATGGCCGCGCTTACCGCGCCCGGGCTGTGGCTGCAGCGCGTCACTACGCAGCCGCCGTCGGACGAACAAGCCAATGTCGCCATCCAGGCACTGGACGGAGCCATGCAACTGGAAGCGGCGCAGGGCGGCGAGTTGGTGATCGCTTAACGCGATCGGTTTCACTGGATTCCGCCATGCAATTCTCGCAAAGGCTCGACGATATGGAGGCGCGGTTTGACGCCGTTACCCGTCAGATGGCGGACCCGGCCGTCATTGCCGATGGCGAAGCCTATCGCAAAATCGCCAAGACGCGCTCGGAGCTGGAAGACGTGGTCGCAAAATATCGCGACTACAAACAAACCAAACGCAACTATGACGAAGCGCGTTCGATGGTGGAAGATCCCGACCCCGAGCTACGCCAAATGGCCAACGATGAAATCGCCCGGCTGGAGCCGGAGCTGGTCCGCATCGAAGAAGAACTGAAAGTGCTGCTGCTTCCCAAAGATCCGCTGGACGAAAAGAACATCGTGCTCGAAATTCGCGCCGGCACGGGCGGCGACGAAGCCACCCTGTTCGCGGCCGAAGTGTTTCGCATGTACTCGCGCTACGCCGAATCGCAGCGCTGGCGCGTGGAAGTGACTTCGGCCAGCGAGTCATCAGTCGGCGGGCTCAAAGAAGTGATCGCGCTCATCAGCGGCAACAAGGTTTACAGCCATCTCAAGTACGAAAGCGGCGTGCATCGCGTGCAGCGCGTGCCCGCCACCGAGCAGCAAGGCCGCGTGCATACGTCCGCCATCACGGTGGCCGTGCTGCCCGAAGCCGACGACGTGGAAATCAAGCTGGAAGCCAAGGACGTTCGCATCGATACGTTTTGTTCTTCGGGACCGGGCGGCCAATCGGTGAATACCACTTACTCCGCCGTGCGCCTGACGCACTTGCCCACCGGGTTAGTGGTATCCTGCCAGGACGAAAAGTCGCAGATCAAGAATCGCGCCAAGGCCGAACGCGTGCTGCGCTCGCGGCTCTATGAGATCGAGCTGGAAAAGCAGCAGCAGCAGATCGGCGCCGAGCGGCGCAGCATGGTGGGGTCGGGCGATCGCAGCGAAAAGATCCGCACCTACAACTTCCCGCAGAACCGCGTTACCGACCATCGCATCGGCCTCACCCTGCACCAGCTGGACCTGGTGATGGAGGGCCGCCTGGATCCGCTGATCTCCGCGCTCACCAACTACTATCAAGCTGAAAAATTGAAAGAGCAGGGCGAAGCGGCCTAGCGCTTCCATGACCCTTCAAACCGCTCTCCTCCAGGGCGCCAAACTCCTGGAAGACGACGCGATCGCAGCACCGCGGCTTACCGCCGAAGTCCTCCTGATGCACGCGCTGCAAAAGGAACGCAGCTATCTGTACGCGCACTCCGATGACGAGCTGAGTGAGATCGCCTGGATCCATTACGGCCGCTACCTGCATGAGCGATTGAAAGGCAAGCCGACGCAATATATCACGGGCGTCCAGGAATTTTACGGCCGCGATTTCCGCGTCACTTCGGACGTGCTGATCCCGCGACCGGAGACCGAGCACTTGGTCGAAGCGGCGCTTGCAAAAATTCGACCACGCGATATCGTCGTCGATGCAGGCACCGGCTCTGGCGCAATCGCGATTACGCTGGCGCTGGAAACGCCCGCGCACGTTTTCGCGACAGATATTTCCACCGCCGCTCTTGGTGTCGCGAGCGCCAATGCTCAACAACTCTCGGCGCGAGTCGGCTTTCTGGCCTGCGATCTTGTCGAAGCCGTTCGCGATCACAGCATCAACGTCCTGGTCTCTAACCCGCCTTACGTGCCCCGAACCGACGAAGCCGGACTCCAGCGCGAAGTTCGCGATCACGAGCCGCATGTCGCTCTCTTCGCTGGACCTACAGGCCTTGAAATCTATGAACGCCTGATCGTGCAAGCGGCTCGCGTTCTGCGCCCCCACGGCTGGCTGCTGCTCGAACTCGGCTACAATTCGTTAAACCCAGTGCGCGCGATGCTTGACAGTGGATGGAGCGATATCGACGTGACCCCCGATCTGGCAGGTTTCCCGCGCGTCCTCGCGGCAAGAAAAAGATTAGCCACAGATGAACACAGATGAACTCGGATCTGTGTTTATCCGTGTTCATCTGTGACCTTATAAAATCGCTATTTCAGCGCCAGATTCCGCACAGGACTTCCGCCTGCCCGCCAGATTTCTTTTCCGCTCCAATCGAGTAGTCGGATGGAAGGCGGTGTAAAAGGAACATCGGTTAGTTTCCCCGGCTCGACGGTAAAAGTACCCACAACTAGACCATCTGGGCTGACTAAAACAAAGCGCTGCGCCCGAAGCTCCACCGGCGCGGGAGTCTGGGGCTGAGGCTGCTGCGCGAGAACCGGGGCGGGGGAAATGTACCGAGAGGTCACCCCTCCAACCAGACCGGCCGCTAGGGCAATCGCAATTGTCATTCGATTCATGGGAACCTCCGGCCTCAATCATACTGAAACGAGAGCCGGCGGATGAAAACATACTTCCACGTCGACATGGACGCCTTCTTCGTCTCCGTCGAAGAGCTCTTCGATCCATCGCTCAAAGGCAAACCCGTGGTCGTCGGTGGACAAGCCAACCAGCGCGGCGTGGTCTCCGCCGCATCCTATGCCGCGCGAAAGTTCGGCGTCCACTCCGCCATGCCGCTCCGCACCGCCGCCCGCCTTTGCCCGCAAGCCATTTTCGTCGACGGCCATCCTACGCGTTATCGCGAATACTCGGGCAAGGTGTACGAAGTCCTCAAAACATTTTCGCCCCAGGTTGACATGGCATCCGTCGACGAAGCTTACATGGATCTCACCGGCACCGAACGCCTGCACGGTCCGCCGCTCTCGGCCGCGCACCGCCTGCACGACGCCGTCAAGCGCGCCACCGATCTCAACTGCTCCATCGGCATCTCAACGTCCCGCATGGTGGCAAAAGTGGCGTCCGATCAGGCCAAGCCCAACGGCGTCCTGTGGGTGCTTCCCGGCGCGGAGGCTGGCTTCCTTGCGCCGCTTGATGTCCGAAAAATTCCCGGCGTCGGCAAAGTCACCGAAAAGAATCTCGCGGCCTGGGGCGTTCGCAAAGTGGGCGATCTCACCGCGCTCGATGAAGACTTCCTGCGCCAGCATCTCGGCCAATGGGGTTTGGCGCTGGCAGGAAAGTCGCGCGGCATGGATGCGGGCGGCTGGTTCGATCATGAAGTGGGCGACGACAACGCGCCCAAATCCATCAGCCACGAGTTCACCTTCAACGAGGACACGGCCGATTCGGACGTACTGGAATCCACGCTTGCGCGGCTCTCTGAAATGGTGGCCCGCCGCCTGCGCGAGCACCAACTGCACGCCCGCACGGTGCAATTGAAACTGCGCTATTCCGATTTCACCACCATCACTCGCGCGCACTCCTTCGATCACGGCACCCAGCTCGACACCGAAATCTTCCAGCAAGTGCGCGCCCTGTTCCGTACAAATCGCAAACCGAACGCGACCATTCGATTGCTCGGCGTGCACGCCTCCGGCCTGAAGAACGTCACCGGGCAGCTCAATATGCTGGACGAACAAAACACCGATCGCTGGCGCAAAGCCATGTCCGCCGTCGACAAAATGCGCGACAAATTCGGCGAAGACAGCGTCTCGCTCGCCATGGGCCTCAAGGGCCGCTTCCGCGAACGCGTGCACGAAAATCCCGCTGGTCTCCCTGGCAAGACCCCTGGCAAGACACCCCGCAAAGATTCCGCCTAGCGCTAAACTACATACAGGCATACCTGGAAAATGAAACAACTCATTGAAGACATCGCGAAGGCCCTTGTTGATTTGCCCGACCAGGTTAACGTCCACGAAGTACAGGGCGAGCAGGTTACGGTCCTGGAATTGCGAGTGGCGGCCAGCGATCTGGGCAAGGTCATCGGCAAACAGGGCCGCACCGCGCGATCCATCCGCACGCTGCTGGGCGCGGCGGGCATGAAGCTGAACCGCCGGTTCACGCTGGAAATTCTGGAATAGATCTGAAGCTAGTCACCATCGCCCGTCTGGTTCGCGCGCGCGGGAACAAAGGAGAGTTGGCTGCCCTCCCGCTCACCAACCATCCCGATCGCCTGAAGAGCGTCTTGGTCAACGAAAAACCCATGCAGGTGGAGCATACCTGGATGCACGGAGATCATTTGATCTTCAAGTTCGAAGGCGTGGACACGATCTCGGACGCCGAAAAACTCGCGGGCGCCGAAGTTGCCATCCCTTTCGAACAGCGCGCCGAACTTGGCGAGGACGAAATCTATCAGTCCGATCTCATCGGCTGCCAGGTGATCGACGCCACTGGCCGCTCCCTCGGGGTGGTCACGGATTTCGAGGAAACCGGAGGAACGCCCCTGCTTCGCGTGGGAGAAGAACTACTGATCCCCTTTGCCAAATCGATCTGCACCAGCATCGATCTACAAAACAAAAGGATCGTCGTGAATCCACCAGAGGGCCTATTGGATCTAAATTAAAGTCTGTGTCCATCTGCCTTGCTGACCATCAGTTTCTTGTTGCCTCGCGATGAAATTCATCAGGCGGCTTTTGGAAGCTGCAAGCACAGCGGTAGCGATCGGACGGCCTGTGGGCGTGAGGTGATAGCGGTGGCTTGCGGGGACCTTCCGGATTTTGTTCCGAGGGCCCTTGATCACGAACTCGCCGCGGCTGATGATCTGCAGCAGGCGTCGGTCTGGATTCTCTAAAGGGTGCAGCGGACGCACTCGCTTGCTGTTCCAGGTAACGGGCTTGTCGACGCGACAAAGCAGTTCGCCTAAACTCTTGCTGCCATCCACGCTCGCCAGGGCGTCCAGATATCGGTTACTGAAACACCGGCTGCACCCGCGACCCGTTCTGGATCGGTTTGTCCGAAGGCAGCGCGGCAGCGTCGCCGTCACTCAATCCTGAAAGCACTTGCGACTTGGTGAAGCTCGAAACGCCCAGATTCACTTTGCGCCACACCACGCGGTCGCCTTGGAGCAGCAGAACGCCGGTCTCGGAGCCTTGCCGGCGAATCGCCTCCTTCGGAATCGCGAGAGCGTTGTCCACCACGGTGGCCTGAATATCGGCGTTAATGTTGGCGTTCGGCAACAGACCGCCATCCGGATTTTCGATGATGCATCCCACCTCGCCCACCTGGCGCGTCCCCAGCGGCACAATCTGGGTCGGCAGCTTGTCCACTTGGCCCTTCCATTGATGCCCAGGTTTCGCGTCCCACGTAATCACCACCAGTTCCCCTTCGCGAACCTTCCCCAGGTCCGGCTCGTCCACATAAACGGTTACCCGCACCCGATCGAGTTTCCCCACCTTTGCAATCGCGTCCCCGGGATTGACATAGGAACCTTGCTTCAAATCGAAGTCGTACACGGTTCCATCCATGGGCGCGCGAATGCTGCTGAGATCCAGATTGCTCTGCGCCACCGAAGCGGCGGACTGCGCCTCCTCCAGCCGAGCCTTGGCGATCTCTTTATCGGTCGCGGTGACCAGCGCAGCCTTGCTCTTTTCGAGAGCCTGGATTTTCAACTGGAGCTGATCCACAAGCTGCCGCGCAGAATCCAGGTCCTGACGGGTTGCAGCTTGCTTGGCCACCAATCGGTCTAGCGCCTGGTAGCTTTTTTGCGCCGCGTCCAAATCCAGCCGCGCGCGCGCGAGGTCGGAATCGATCTGCTGGCGCTCGGATATGCGCCCACCTTGGGTCAAAACCTGCTGCTGCGCCTTGGCCTCCTGAATTGCGGCTTGGGATTTCGCCAGATCTGCGCTGGCAACTCGCGTATCGAGCTCCACCAGCGGCTGGCCTTTCACTACGTGATCGCCGCGGCTCACCGAAACACGCGTGATGATCCCCGAGCGTTCCGAGCGCACCGGCATCCATTCGATGGGCTCCACCTTGCCGTTGGTGTTCAGCGAGCTGATCAGCTTGTCGCGTGTGACTTTGACAAACTCCACTTCCGGCGGAGCTGCTTTCTTGGTGGCCACCCAAGCGACAATCACTGCGGCTCCTACTAGAAGAATGGCGAGCCAGCTTCGGCTACGGCTCACGGATCGGTCCTCGAAAAGGGGGCAACTCCCATCTTATTCCAACACCAGCAGTGTGTCGCCCGCGCCCACCGTCGCACCGGCCTTGGCGCGAATTTCCACCACGCGCCCGGGGTGCGAAGCCTTCATCTCGTTTTGCATTTTCATCGCTTCCACCACCACCAAGCCTCGCCCCGCTTCCACCGATTCTCCAACCTCCACCAGGACGCGGACCACTTTGCCGGGCATCGGCGCGGCCACGTTTTGCCGTCCTGCTCCGACGGCGCCGCGCGAGCCCCGGCTGGCATCGCGAGGGTCGCGCACTTCCACTTTGAACCGTCGCCCGCCCGCTTCCACGCTCAGCCCTTGCGGTGTTTGGACGGCGCGAATCTCGTAGCTCACGCCATCCAGCAGCACGGAATAGACGCCCGGCTCCACTTGCCTGACGGAACTCAGTTGCCCGGAATCGATTTCGATCGTGTGGTCATCCACCGCCACCTGCCACTTCATCTGAGGAGCTGGCCCCGCCCTTCCGTCAGCCAGCGGCTGGAGTCCCTTCTGGAAGCGCTCGCCACATTTTGCCGCGCATTCTGGACATGCGCCAAAGCAGCCAGCGCGACGGCGACCTCCAGTTGGGGCGACTCAGTCCCAGGCTTGCGCCTCGCTAAGAAATCCGGGACAAATTCGGTGGATAGATTCCCCGCCCGAAACTCTGGATCGTTCAGGATTTCGCGAAAAAACGCGAGATTGGTCTGGACGCCCGAGATCGCGTACTCACTCAGCGCACGCTCCATTCGCTGGACGGCGATGTTCCGGCCGGCGCCCCACGTCACCAGTTTCGCGAGCAGCGGATCATATTCCAACGGAACGGTCCAGCCGGGATACACGCCCGAATCCAACCGTACGCCCGGTCCGCTGGGCTCCCGCAGTTGGACGATCTCGCCGGCCGACGGAAAGAAATGGTTCTCTGGATCCTCCGCGCAAACACGGCATTCCATGGCCCACCCGCGCCAGGCGATTTCCTGCTGAGTGAATGGCAGCGCTTCTCCCGCGGCGATTTGCAATTGGAGCTGGACCAGGTCGTACCCGGTAACCAGCTCCGTCACTGGATGCTCCACTTGCAGACGCGTGTTCACTTCCAGGAAATAGAAGTTCCCTTGATTGTCGGCGAGAAACTCTACCGTCCCCAGATTTTCATAGCCGGCTGCGCGAGCGATGTTCAACGCGGCTTCACCCATCGCCGCCCGCATTTCCGGATGCTTAGCCACAAAAGGCGACGGACACTCTTCAATGATCTTTTGATGACGCCGCTGCAGCGAACATTCGCGCTCGCCCAAGTGCACCAGATTCCCGTGCCGATCGCCCGCGATTTGAATCTCGATATGCCGCGGCCTTTCGATCAGCTTCTCGATGTAGACCTCGCCGTTTTGGAAAGCGCGCTCCGCTTCGCTGGATGCATCCCGAATGGCGGACTCCAGATGGTTCTCCGCGTCCACGCGGCGCATCCCCTTGCCGCCTCCACCTGCCGCGGCTTTCAGCAAGATCGGGTAGCCCATCTCACGCGCCAGCACCCGCGCACGATCGATATTGGTGGCCGGTTCTTCGCTGCCCGGCACCACCGGCGCCCCCACTCGCTTGGCTAGAGTGCGCGCCGCCGTTTTCGAGCCCAGAAGTTGAATTGCGCCGGGGGATGGTCCGATGAAAACCACGCCCGCTTCTGCGCACGCAGCCGCGAACCCGGCGTTCTCACTCAGGAAGCCATAACCGGGATGGATCGCGTCGGCTCTATGTTTTTTGGCCGCCGCAAGAATCCGATCCGCGCGCAAATAGCTCTCCACCGACGCAGCGGGTCCGATGTGCTCGGCCTCATCCGCCAGGCGAACGTGCAGCGCGCCCCGGTCCGCATCCGAGAACACGGCGATGCTGCGGATATTCCTCTCGCGCAATGCGCGAACAATGCGCACGGCGATCTCGCCACGATTGGCCACCAGTACCGTACCAAACATGCATGGTGATTTTAACAGACGGCATTCACGTTAATCTAAACCCAATGGACAACGAAGAGTTCCGGCGTTACGGCCATCAGGTGGTGGAGTGGATCGCGGACTACCTGGAAGACATCCGGCAGTATCCGGTATTGCCGGACATCAAACCGGGCGATTTGATAGATCGCCTGCCGGCCCACGCGCCCGATCAGGGTGAACCGATGGACGCGATCCTCGAAGATTTCCAACGTTCCATCGTTCCCGCGCTGACGCACTGGAATCATCCGCGTTTTTATGCGTACTTCTCGGTCTCCGCCTCCCACCCCGGCATTCTCGCCGAAATGCTGTCGGCGGCTCTGAACGTCAATGGGATGCTGTGGAAGAGCTGCCCCGCCGTGACGGAGCTCGAACAAGTGACGCTGGGATGGCTGCGCGAATGGATGGGCCTGCCCGCGGAATTCTTCGGAATCATCTACGACACCGCGTCCATCAGTACGCTGCATGCCATCGCGGCGGCGCGCGAAATGGCCGATGCCGAGTCGCGCACGCGCGGGAACGCCCCGGGCCTGGTGATGTACACCTCCGAGCAAGCGCACTCTTCGGTGGAGAAGGCCGGCATCACGCTGGGTATCGGCCAGGACAACATCCGCAAGATTCCCGTGGACGACGCCTTTCGCATGCGCGTGGATGTGCTGCGTGAAACGGTGGCGGCGGACCAACGCGCGGGCAAGCGCCCATTCTGTATCGTGCCCACGGTCGGCACCACGTCTACTTCCAGTATCGATCCCGTGAATGCGGTCGCCGACGTCGCCGAAGAGTGCGGCGCATGGCTGCACGTAGACGCTGCATATGGCGGCGTGGCGGCGGTAGTTCCCGAGCTGCAATCCATCCTGGACGGCGCCAGGCGCGCGCATTCGCTGGTCGTAAATCCGCACAAATGGCTGTTCACGCCGATAGACCTCAGCGCGTTTTATACCCGCCGGCCCGACATCCTCCGTCAAGCCTTCTCGCTGGTGCCCGAATACCTGCGAACCAAGGAGGATCCGCGCGCGGTGAATTACATGGATTACGGCGTGCAGCTGGGCCGCCGGTTCCGGGCTCTGAAGCTGTGGTTCATCATGCGGCACTACGGCCATGAAGGAATCGCGGAGCTGGTTCGCAAGCACATCGATTACGCGCAGCGGCTGGCCGCTTTGATTCGCGAGCATCCCGATTTCGAGATTGCCGCGCCCACGCCCTTTTCGCTGATTTGCTTCCGCTATCGCGGCTCCGACGATGAGAACAGAGCCCTGCTGGAAACGATTAATGCTTCTGGAAAAGCGTTCTTATCTCACACCGTGCTGAACGGCCGGTTCGTGTTGCGGCTGGCCATTGGAAACATCGCAACGCAATGGGAGGATCTGGAAGAGACCTGGAGCCTGGTGCGCCAGTCGGCCAAAAAGCCCGCGATCAGGTAGTCTTTTGCAGCAGAATTTCATCCACCGTGCTGAGCAGCAGCGACGGATGAACCGGTTTGGAGATGTACCCGTTCATCCCGGCTTCCAGGCAGCGCTCTTTGTCGCCATTCATGGCGTGCGCGGTCATGGCGATAATCGGCAGCCGATTCCAGCGCGCTTCCTTGCGGATGAGCCGCGTCGCTTCCAAGCCATCCAGCACCGGCATCTGCACATCCATCAGGACCAGATCGAAGGCGGCGCTGTTTTCGAGCTTGTTCAGCGCCTCCTGTCCGTCGTTCGCCAGCTCGATGGAGAAGCCGCGCTTGCGCAAAACCGCCGTCACTACTTTCTGGTTCACGTGATTATCTTCCACCACCAGAATCCGGGCGGCGCTTCCCGATAGGGCCGGCGTCAATGGGATATGCTCCAATTCTTTTGTTTTCTGCGGAGCGCCCTGGGCAACGTGGGCTTCGCACTTCAGCGTGACGGTGAAGGTGCTTCCCCGCCCCAGTTCGCTCTGGACCTGGATATCGCCGCCATGCAGCGCCACCAGGCTCCGGGTGATTGCCAGGCCCAACCCGGTTCCACCGAACCGCCGGGTCACGCTGCCGTCGGCTTGCGTAAACTTGTCGAAAATTGAGAGCAGCTTGTCGGCCGGTATTCCCGTTCCGCTATCCTGCACTACGATGCGAAGCATGAACTCGCCGGGCTGAATGAACTCCCCACCCACCTGTACAACCACCGATCCATGCTCTGTAAACTTCACTGCATTGCTGACCAGGTTGGCGATGATCTGGCGAATGCGCAGCGGATCGCCGATAATCTCCTGCGGCACACCGGGAGAGACTTCGCCGCCCAATACAACCGTATTCTCGGCGGCCTTGGGCTGATGAGCTTTAATACAATCCGCCAGCAGCACGCGGAAATCGAACGGCAGCTTTTCGAGCGTCATCCTTCCCGCTTCAATCTTGGAGATATCCAAAATATCGTTCAACAGCGAGAGCAAGGAATAGGCGCAACTCTGCGCGGTTTGGATCTGTTCGGCCACCTCCGGATTCAGATCGCGATCGAGCGTCATGTCCAGCATCCCGATAATGCCGTTCATCGGGGTTCGCAGCTCATGGGAGATATTGGCAAGGAATTCGCTCTTGGCCTGGCTGGCGGCCTGAGCGCTGCGCATGGCTTCTTCCAACTGATCGGTACGGTCCTTAATTCGTTTTTCGAGCGATCCCTGGTGCTCCAGCAAAGCCTTCTGCGAAGTAGCCAGGGCGTCGATCATTCCATTGAAACTTTCCCCCAGCAGCTCCACCTCATCGCCGGTCTTGCTCACCTGGATCGGCTCCAACCGGCCGTTTCGCGCGGAGGTAATGCCGTCCTGAAGCTGCCGCAGCGGGCGCGCCAGCAATCGGATGGTGAAGCGCGAGATCGCGGCGGCCACCAGCGTCACTATTAACAACAACAGCAGGGCTTTAGGGATATCGAAGGTGTCCTGCCGCAGGTCGTAGGCCAGTATAGTGGCAACCACCCAAAACACCAGCGCGGCTGTAAATAGCGAGAATTTCAGGGCCAGCGAGCGCAACCGCCCCGGACGCACGAGGATTGGGTCGCCTGTCGATGGCTGGGCCATGCTCGTCCATCGGCTTTCCTACCGTGTCCAGATATAAGGGATTCGCCCTAGGTGTTATTCTTGGACCGAATGGGTCGCCTGCGAACGAACTTGTGCGGCATCCAACTCGAGAACCCCGTAATTGCAGCCTCCGGAACATACGGCTATGGCGTGGAATTTTCGACTGTCGCCGACCTGAACGCGATGGGCGGCCTGGTGGTCAAGGGACTCTCCCGCGAGCCGATGGCCGGCAATCCACCGCCGCGTTTGTTTGAGGCCGAGGCGGGCATGATCAATTCCATCGGTCTCCAGAACATCGGCGTGCGAGCCTTTGTGGCGGAAAAGCTCCCGGCGTTGCGCCATCTGCGGACCGCGATCTTCGCCAACGTCTTCGGATATCAGCCCGAGGATTACGCCGAGGTGATCCGCATTTTAGAAGACGCCGAAGGCATCGCGGGATACGAATTGAACGTGTCATGTCCCAACACCAGCCACGGGGGAATCTATTTTTCGAGCGATCCCGCGCTGTTGAGCGAACTGCTCACTCTGATCCGGCCGCTGGCCCGGCGTCCTTTAATCGTCAAACTGTCGCCCAACGTGGCGCGCATCGAGCCTCTGGCCCAGGCGGCGGAACAGTCCGGGGCTGACGCCATTAGCCTGGTGAACACCTTCGTTTCTCTGGCCGTGGATGCCCACACTCGGCGTCCTCGTATTGGGGCCGGCTTTGGTGGATTATCCGGACCGGCCATCAAGCCCATCGCGCTGCGCCTGGTCTATGAAGCGGCCAAGGCCGTGAAAATTCCGGTGATCGGGCTGGGCGGAATCCGCAGCGGAGAAGATGCGGCCGAGTTTCTGGTGGCTGGCGCTTCGGCCGTTCAAGTGGGCACGGCAAATTTCTGGGATCCGGAAGCGCCCTGCCGCATCGCGCGCGAGCTGGATGACTATTTGAAAAAAGAAAGCATCGACCATGTTCAACAACTGGTGGGGACTTTGCAGATATGAAGCAGACCATAGCGACCGATAAAGCGCCTAAAGCCATTGGCCCTTACTCGCAGGCGGTGGTGTACGGGGGCTTGGCTTACTTGAGCGGGCAGATCGCCATCGATCCGGCTACCAACAAGGTGCTCGAAGGCGGCATTTCGGACCAGACCGAGCGAGTATTGGAAAACATAAAGGCCGTGCTTGAAGCCTGCGGCGCTTCCCTCGATTCGGTCCTGAAGACCACGGTCTTCTTAAAGGACATGGACGATTTCGCACAGATGAACCAGATCTACGAACGTTATTTCTCGAAGAATGCGCCCGCGCGCTCCACGGTGCAAGCGGCTAAACTACCCCGCGACGTTCGCGTGGAGATTGACGTAATCGCCGCGGTACTTTCCTAGTAATCAGGCCCGTAATCAGGCGATATCAGGCAGCAGAAATTGCTGTTCCTGACCGGCCGCGCGCGTCACTGCTTCCGCCGCGAGATACCCGCTTCGAACTGCGCCTTCCATGGTGGGCGGCCATCCAGATCGCGTCCAGTCGCCAGCTAGGAACAGGTTTCCGAACTTGGTCGCACTCAAGGGCCGGGCTTGCTCCAGCCCCGGACGCGCCGAAAATGTCGCGCGAATTTCCTTCACCACGTGCGCCTTTTCGAGCTTCGCCTCTTTTGCCCGAGGGAAAAACTCCCCCAGCTCCCGTACCGCCAACGCGATCGCTTCGCCGCGCGGCATCTCAACCAGATTCCTGGACGCGCTTACCACCAATTGCAAATACCGCCCACCGGATTTATTGAACATCCATTGCACCGTGCGATCGAGTAGCGTGGCGTGCGGCAGTTGAGTGATGCTGCGATCGAACCACAAGTGAATCCCCGTGATCGGCGAGTGCTCGAAGCCCTCCAGCTTCAGGTCCAACTCCGGAAGCACGCCGGCCAGGCGCTCGAACGGCAATGCGGAGACGTAGTAATCGGCTGAATGCTCTTGCCCGTCCGCGATCAATCTCCGAATTACGCCATTCTCCACGATCGTTCTTTCTACCGAAGTGCGCGCATGCATCCGAACATTGGGGATGCGCTTCCAGCCTTCCGGACCGTACAGATCCCCTAGCGGCACCGCCGGAATCCCCATTTCGTACGCATTCGCGCGAGCCAAAAAACCGAGCCGGAACACTTGAAATCCGTGGCCCGCGGCCATCCGGTCCAGCTCTTCGTTCACCGCGCTGACCAGAACCTGATTCCAGAAGCGGCGGATGGCGCGCTCAGGTTGGCCCTTTTCGCGCAGCCAATCGAGCATCGTGATTCGATCCAGATCCTGCCGCCGCCCGTGCTCGCTCCGGATGGCCCACATCGCGCGCACGATCGCGAACTTATCCGATCGCTCCAGAAACGTCAGATCCCAAAAGCTCCCGGTGAAATGCAGCGGCGCCGGCAGTCCGCCGGCCTGCAGTATCGAAGTCCGCCCACCCGGTTCGATAAAGAAAAACTGTTTGTGAAACTGGATGCGATCCGCCACGCCCAGGCGGCGGTAGAAATCCATCAGGTTGACGCAGCAGCGCAGCAGGACATGCTGGCAGTTGTCGATCACTTCTGGATTAGAGGCATCACCAGGTACTGGATAGGAAGTTGCCCGCCCGCCCAGGAATCCTCGCGCCTCAAAAACATCCACCTGGAATCCGGATTGTCCCAGCGCGGCAGCCGAAGCGAGCCCGGCCAAACCTCCGCCGATCACAATCACCGAGGGCACAGTGGCTCAGAGTCTTAGCCGCGTACCGGCAGTTGAGCGCGATGGCCTCCGCCGCCCCCGCTGCTATTAATCAGCAGCACCGCAATGGAAAGCACAACCACGAGAAATACGATGTCGGATAAATCGAATTGCACTATTCTTTTCCTGGCGCCTAATTATGAATTAGCTTTCAGCTTAGCATAGTGGGCCATTGGACCGAACGGTACTAGGAGTCGTATCTTACCTGGAATGCACGGCCGGCGATGCCAACGCCTGAGCCACTACATTTTCGATCAATCGAACACCGCAATTGCCATCTAAGGTCAGGATGGACTCGGGATGAAACTGCACCGCTTCAATCGGCAGTTCGCGATGGCGGACGCCCATGATCACGCCGTCCTCGGATTCAGCCGTCACTTCCAGGCACGCCGGAAAAGTCTCTTTGCGGCGCGAACAGCGAATGGTAGCGGCCCACCTGAAACTCTTCGGGCAGTCCTTCGAAGATCGCCCAGGTTGCGATGCACGCACCGTGGACGGCTTGCCGTGCATCGGATAGTCGAGCACGCCCAGTTCGCCGCCGAACGCCTCCACGATTCCCTGCAACCCGAGGCAAACGCCGAACACCGGAATGCCCAGCGCGCCGCGGCGAACTTCACCAGATCGGGCACGCCGAAATCGGCGGGGCGGCCCGGCCCCGGCGAGATCAGAGATCAGATGCGGCGCGAAATCCAGGATCAACTCGTGCGGAAATCCGGCGCGATAGGTCACCACTTCGGCGCCCGGTCTGCCGCGCGTAGTTGGCGAGCGTGTGGATGAAGCAATCGTCGTTATCGACCAGCAGCAGTTTGACGCCACCACCGCGCTGCGCCGGAACGATTTCGGAAGCCTCCGCCTGCTTCGCGCCTCGCAGCGCGCGGAAAAAGCCGGTGGCCTTCAGTCGCGTCTCCCGTTCTTCCAGTTCCGGAACCGAATCGTAGAGCAGCGTCGCGCCCGCGCTATAACGTGCGATGCCGTCGCGCAGGTGTAGGTGCGGATCAGAATGCCGGTGTTGATGTCGCCGTTCAGCGAGATCATGCCCACCGCGCCGCCGTACCAGCCGCGCGCGTCCTTTTCCAGATCTTCGATGGCCTGCGCGGCGGCCTTCTTGGGCGCGCCGATCATGCGTCACCGCCCACATGTGCTGAGAAACGCGTCGAGCGAATCGAAACCCGGCTGCAGCATGCCTTCCACGTGATCCACGGTATGGAACACGCCGGCGTAGGATTCGATCAGCCGCCGCCCGATCACCTTCACCGTGCCCGGCATCGCAGACGCGCGACTTGTCGTTGCGGTCCACGTCCGTGCACATGGTCAGCTCGGATTCTTCCTTGGTGGAATTGAGCAGCTCGCGGATGTTGTCGGCGTCGCGCAGCGGGTCGCCGGTGCGCCGCGCGGTGCCCGCAATCGGGCAGGTCTCCACGCGCTGGCCTTCCACGCGCACGAACATCTCCGGCGACGCGCCCAACCAATTGCTCGTCGCCGAATTGCAGCAAAAACTCGTAGGGGCTGGGGCTGGCGTTCTGCATCGCGCTCGAACAGCTCCGAGGCGCTGCCGGAATAATGGCGCCTGGAAGGTCTGCCGCAGCACCACTTCGTAATAATCGCCGCGCCGCATGCCTTCGCGCACCGTCTCCACTTTGGCCATGTACTCTTCGGGCGGTGGTCGGAAACGATTTCGTTGTCGGGACGTTTGGGCCAGCGGCGAGCCGGCGGCTCCGGTGCGCGCCAGGCCGACGGTGGAGACATCGCCGCGCTCGAAATCGTAGCGGAAGCGCTCGATCTGCTCCTTCTTGCGGTCCATGAAGTAGATGTCGTCGCACAGGAAGAGGTGCAGGTCCTTGTGGCCGTCGCGCGGCGAGCTTCAGATCGATGGGATCGAATTGGAACAGCAGGTCGTAGCCGAATGCGCCCACCAGCGCCAGGCGCGAATCCTGCTCGCTGCGGAATTCTCCGATCAACGGCGCGCAGAATGGAAAACGCGGAGGGCTGCTTGCTGCGCTCTTCTTCCGGAAACAGCGCGGGCAGCGGCTTCAGGCGGCCATGGAGCGTCGCGCCTTGAAAACCGAACTGCCTCCCAATGCGGATGGCGCTCCAGTAGCCGGATAAAGCATTTGATTGAGCGCTTCCCCGCGCGCGTTGAGCGGACGGAACTCCACTCGCCGGCCGGCGGCCACAATCTCGAGCGGCGGGCAAACCGAAGCGACATCCCAGCGCGAATAGCGCTCCGGATATTCGTAGCCGGAGGAAAGATAGATGCCGCGGTAGCGGTCCAGCTTGTGCAGCAGGTGACCGAGGCCTTTTTTGAAGGGGATGGCGGAAGTCAAGCGGGTTATAGTGATTCCGCCCGGGGTGGTATAGCGCAGCATCGCCATAAAAGGAGGATAGCACCACCTGCGAGTGCGAACTTGAGAGTTCCGCTCTAGTTTTCGTTCGAGTGCGACGCATCCGTCCGGGGAGAATCCACCAGGGATTCTACTTCGCACCCCTTCGGCTTGGATCCTTTGGACTTGGCGTGGCGGTCCAATTGATCCAGGCGAACGGTGGGCGATTCCCAATGATAGTGCCAGGTTCCACGCACGCAAATCAGCAGTTCGCCGCAGCGAACCAGATGCGAAATGAGTTTGGGATTGTGATTGGCGGCTTCGGGCCACATTTGCCCCTGGTTTCGGGAACCGCAGGCCGGCGGGGAATCGTCGGCGGCAAGGCAAGCCAAGGGAACAGCCAGAAGCAGGCAAGCCTTGCAAAAGCGTCGCATTGCTTCCGTCTAGTCTACCGACGAAAGGCCAGTAGCACAACAACGGAAGGGCGAGGATTGTACTCGGAACTATCCGTACCGGCTACATATTCACGAAGTCGTCATGAGGCGCTTGAGCCGAACCGGGCGCCACCAGATCGTTTGTTTTCGCCATATTGAACGAGGGAGCGGAGGACGCCCTTCGTGTGTTGACTGTGGGGCGCGTGGTCCGCACCCCAGCTTCGCCGCCCTCTCCGCCACCCACCATCGTTCGCAACTCGCGCGCGATCTGCTGCAGCGATTCGGACTGGGCCGACATTTCCTCGCTCGCCGACGCACTCTGTTCCGCGCTGGCCGCGTTGGCCTGCGTGACGCGATCCATCTCGGCGATCGATTTGGAGATCTCCTCGATGCCGCGCGCCTGCTCCTGACTGCCCAGGTTCACTTCATCCACCAGAGTTTTCACCTTGGCGGCGCTTTCGGTGATGGCGTGGATCACTTGCGCCACATGCTCCAGGCGCTGGCTGCCTTCATTGGACTTTCCTATGGACTCCTCAATCAGCGCGGAGGTGTCTTTGGCCGCTTGCGCCGAGCGTTGCGCCAGGCTGCGGACTTCGTCGGCCACCACCGCGAATCCCATTCCCGCCTCGCCCGCGCGCGCCGCTTCCACCGCCGCGTTCAGCGCCAGGATGTTGGTTTGGAAAGCGATCTCGTCGATCACCTTGATGATCTTGGAGATTTTGTCGCTCGATCCGGTGATCTCTTGCATCGACTGGACCATTTCTGCGAGCGTCCGATTGCCTTCGGCCACGCGCTGATCCACCTCGGCCATCACGGCCGCGGCGGCTTTCGAATTTTCGGCGTTCTTACGCGTCATCGAAGTGATCTCTTCGCTCGATGAAGAGGTCTCTTCCAGGGAAGCAGCCTGTTCGGAGGCGCCCTGCGCCAGGGTCTGGCTCGAAGAAGCCACTTGTGAGGAGGCGCTGGTGATCTGTTCGGCGCCCTCGGCCAGACCAGCCGCCACGCCGCGTAGTTGCCGGGTGGTATGCGCGACCAACAGCAGAACGAGCGGCGCGATCGTGAGCGCCGCTAATAAAAAGATGTACGCCATCCAATTGGCCCGCGAGCCGGCCCGCGCTCCTCGTTCGGAACTTTGTTGCGTCAATTGCTTTTGAAGCTGAATCATATCGTCGGCTGCCGCGTCAAGCGCATCCAAGGATTGGACCGAATGCTCGTTGGTAATCTTCAATGCGCCTTCGGAATCGCCCGCAAGCGCAGCCGCCGCGACCTGCTCGAAATAGCTCTTACAATTGGGAAGCTCGGCTTCAATGATAGCGGCATCTCGCCGGCCCTGCTCCAAAACGAGCAAAGGCTTGATTTGGCCTAGCAGTGTCTCCGCGCTGGCCGCGTGGCTCTCAAATTCCGACTTGTTTCTGTGTGCTTTCTCCGGAATCTTGGCCACCGAGTATAACATCACGCCTCGCTGATCGCCCCGCAGCCGGAATAGTTGCTGCTGCAGTTCTGCTGTAGGGAATACCCTCTTTGCGGTTAAATCTGTTGCCGCTCTTAACTCACCCGCCAAACTGCCGACCGAATACAGGTAGGCGCCGCCCAAGGCTAACGCCACCAGCAGGATCGCGGCGTATCCCAGCATCAGTTTCTTCCCTATCGTCATTTGAGACATCTCAAGATCCTTTCATCGCGCAATCATCGCGCTCAGCGCGGTCAATTCCGCCGCCACCCGATGCAGCGGCAACACGCGGTCCACGGCACCGGCGCGAATGGCCTCGCGCGGCATTCCAAATACCACGCAGCTGGCTTCATCCTGCGCGATGGTGCGCGCTCCAGCCCGTTTCATCTTGAGCAGCCCTTGCGCCCCGTCCGAACCCATGCCGGTCAGAATGGCGCCGATGGCATCCCCCTTGGCAACCTCGGCGACGGACTCAAACAGCACATCCGCCGACGGCCGCTGGTAGCAGACCCGCGGCCCGTCTTGAATCACCACCCGATACTCGCCGCCGGTTCTGCGCAAGGTCATATGAAAATTTCCCGGCGCGATCAACGCCACCCCGGCCGTCACCCGGTCGCCATCGGCGGCTTCCTTGACGCGCATACGGCACAGATCGTTTAGACGGTTGGCGAACGCCAGCGAAAATACCGGAGGAATGTGCTGCACGATCACGATCCCCGGCATGTTTTCGGGTAAGCCGGTCAGCACTTCCCGGATGGCTTCGGTTCCACCGGTGGAAGCGCCAATCGCGATCACCGTCGAGCTGCTGGCGCCCGAGAGAACCAGAGGGGCCGCGGGCGTGGGCGCCGACAATTGGGGTTTGGCCTTGCCCACCCGGGCATGGGCCGCCGCCCGGACCTTTTGCGGCAGATCCTGTTTCAACTCGCCCACCGAATAGGGACCGCCCGGCTTCGCCAGCACCTCTACCGCCCCGCATTGCAGCGCTTCGAGCGCCGTCTGGCTTGAAGATTGCGCCAGCGAACTGATGACGATCACCGGCAGCGGATGGAACCGCATGAGTTTTTTCAAGAACGTCAGCCCATCCATGCGCGGCATCTCGATGTCCAACGTCAGAACGTCCGGACGCAGGCTCAGGATCTTGTCGCGTGCGACAAAAGGATCTGGCGCGGTGCCCACCACTTCCAGGTCGGCCTCCGCCGCCAGAGCTTCGGCCAGCATCTTGCGGACGATCGCCGAATCGTCCACAATCAGCACTCGTATCTTGCGTCCTTCGTCCATCGGATTTATCGCTTAAACAGCGCCCCGCGGGGCGTCGCCTGGCGCCCGGGACGTCAAGTGAATCGAGAGGGCCAGCATCCCTTCGGGAATCGCGAAGCAGCGATGTAGGGCTCCTTCGCCCGGCCACTCCTGCCAGGCCGTCAACTCGGGTGATCCGAGCGCCAGCCTGGATGCCGGCCATAAATGGCTCAGCAATGCCCCGCACATAATATTGCACAGCTCTTGCACCACCTGTCCGCGCTGCGCATCGGTCAGCTCCATCGGCTCCAGACCAAGGAAAGAAGCGGCAATCGGATCGGTTGCTTCGGCGGAAAGGCCCAGCAGCATTTCTCCTGAGTGCGATCCTTCGAATTGAATCCGGCCGCAGCGCGCCAAGCCGAGCCAGGCGTGTTCACAAGGGGACAGTTCCGCCTCGGTGAAGAACATGGTCTCCAGCACCTCGGCCGCCACCTGGCGAATCGTGTCGCTGGCTGCCGGTTCTCGATCCATGCCGCATTGCTGTTCAAGCTCTGGAAGCATCTCTTTCTCCTAATACTCGCTCTAACTCATCCCGCAGGGTCTCCGGCGTGAAGGGCTTGGACATATAGCCCTGGGCTCCCAATTCGATCATCCGCACGATCCGCTCGTTGGTGGCGTCGGTTGAAATCACCACCGCCGGAGTGGTCCTTAGAATTCCATCCGCCCCCAGGCGGCGCAACAACTCCTCGCCGTTCATCCCCGGCATGTTGATGTCGGTGAGGATCACGTCCACCCGATGGGCGCCCAACTGCCGCAGGGCTTCCGCCCCATCGCCCGCTTCCACAAACTCGCCGACCTCGAATCCGGACAGCGCCAGAACACGCCGGATAAAACTGCGCATCACCGGCGAATCGTCTACGATCAGGACAGAGTAAGCCATCAATTGCTCTCCCGCTGCCTTGGCAGCCGCATTCCCGTTGCACCCCGAGGCGCCACGATTTCGTCAGGCATTGCCGTTCCGTCCTTTGGGGCCGCCGTTGCGCACCAGTTCCCGTTCGATGCCGCCCCCTTCGCGAACCCACAGCCGGCCCGAGCCCACCTCCAGCCGCGTGGTGCGCGAGACGTCGCCGCCCACCGCTTCGGCTGCGATCAGTATCCCCGCCTTCCACAGAATGCGCCGTGCCGCCAGGTAGTTGCGCTTGCCGATTTGAAACACACCCTGGCTGTCCAGCACCTGCGCGCCTCCAGTCAGCCTGACCACCATCCGCTTGCCGTCGGCCCCGGCCGCCCGCAGCGCGTCCATTAAGCCCGGGATCCCGGTGTCGGCGAACATGAAGGGATTCTGCTCGGCTTTCTTCGAATCGATGGCCGATTCGGGAAGCATATAGTGCAGCAAGCCGCTCACTTTCGTCACCGGATCGTGCATCGCCACCGCAATGCAGGAGCCGAGCGCGTACGTCACCAGCACAGACTCGGCGTCGCCGGTCACTTTGCAGTCGGAAATGCCCACGATCACCGACCTTACCGCCATGCTTTCGATCCGCCCCCCGATTTTTGATTGCGATAAGTGGCTGGCCGCACATACTCTAAAGCGTGTTCGACGCCGGTCAGCGATTCCGAATGCCCCACCAGCAGATAACCGCCCCGCTCGAGACACCCGCTCAGCCGCTGGACAATATCCTGCTGGGTCGGCTTGTCGAAATACATCATCACGTTGCGGCAAAAGATCACGTGAAACAGCCCGCGGTCGGCAAACGGCTCGATCAGGTTGAAGCGTTGGAACTCGATGCGCTGCGCCAATTCCGGCTTTACTTTGTAAAATCCCTGGGATTCGCCCCGCCCTCGCAGCAGGTAGGCACGCCGTAATTGCTCCGGCACATCATCGAAGCGAGCCGCCGGGTATACGCCGCGCCGCGCCATTTCGAGCACCCGCGTCGAGATGTCGGTGGCAAGAATGCGAAACTGCCGTCCCGGAGATTTGGCTAGAGCCTCCCCCAGACACATCGCGATCGAATAGGGTTCCTCGCCGCTCGAGCAGGCCGCGCTCCACACCCGCAGTGTCGAAATCTCGCGAAATTCCTCATTCACCGCCCGCGCCAGAAATTCGAAATGCGCCCGCTCGCGCAGAAAACTGGTGTGATTGGTGGTCAGCGCATCGATCAGCTCGATCAACGCATCGCCGCTGGAATCGGCCAGAACGTAGCGATGGTATTCGGCGAAAGTGGCAAACCCCAGCTTGCGCAGTTTCTTGCCCAGGCGCGCCGCCACCAGCGCCTCCTTGCCGCTTTTGAGATCCAGTCCGAAGCGCTGATAGGCCAGATCGGCGATCTGGCGGAACTCGCCGGCCGTGAGCTTCAGCTCGCCCGCGGCGCCCGCGCCCCCGGTCGCGGAAAAGACCATATCATTCGCCATGGCCAGTTCCACCACTCGCTCGAAACAGACCCTCCGGGTCCAGAATCAGGCCCACCCGGCCGTCTCCTAGGATGGCCCCGCCCGCTACTCCGGCGATATTGCGCATTCCTTCGCCCAGGCTCTTGATCACCACCTCCTGCTTGCCGATCAGTTCGTCCACCATCAGGCAGAACAGCTTGGTCCCGCTCTCGGCCACGATCAGCAGGCTTTCCCAAGGCTTGTCGTGCGTCGGCTGGACATGGAAGCGCTGGTGCAGCCGGATCACCGGAATCAGGGTGCCGCGCACCATGGCCATCTCCTGCCGGCCGTGGATGGTAGATATGGCTTCTTCGGCCGGCTTCAGCATCTCGCGCACCGCGAAGATCGGCACAATGTAGCGCTGGTCGCCGACGCCTACCACCAGACCGTCGATGATGGCGAGCGTGAGCGGCAGCTTGAGCAGAAACGTGGTGCCTTCCCCGGGCTTTGAAAGCACCTCGATGCGGCCCCTCAGTTTTTGCACCTGTTTGCGCACTACGTCCATGCCGACGCCGCGCCCCGATACGTCGGTGATCCTTTCGGCGGTGGAGAAGCCGGGATGAAAAATCAACGCGAAAATCTCGCTGTCGGGCGGATCGGCGGCGCCTGGGTCGATCAGCTTTTTCTCCCGCGCCTTGCCGAGGATCTTGTCGCGCTGCAGCCCCCGTCCGTCATCCGATATCTGGATCACGATATGGCCCGCCTGGTGCCCCGCCTTCAGCGTGACGTGGGCCTGCGCCGGCTTGCCCGCCGCCACCCGCTCCTCCGGCTTCTCAATGCCGTGATCCACCGAGTTGCGCACCATGTGCATCAGCGGATCGGCCAGCTCCTCTACAATATTGCGGTCCAGCTCGGTTTCTTCTCCGGCCAGTTCCAGCTCCACCTGTTTGCCCGCCTTGCGCGACAGGTCCCTGACCAGGCGCGAAGTCTTCTGGAACAATTGCCCCACCGGAATCATGCGCATCGACATGGCGGTGCGCTGGATATCGTCGGTGATGCGCGCCAGTTGCGAAAGATTGCGCGCCAGCCGCGGCTTCAGCCCGGTGGCCAGGTCCGGATCGTGCCTGACCAGCGATTGCGAGATCACCATCTCGCCCACCATGTCCACCAGGTAGTCCAGCTTGGCCGTCTCCACCTTGATCGACCGGGCTCCGGCCGGCCTCGCTTCCCCCGTCCTGAGGACCACTTCGGCGTTTTCTGCGGGCCCGGGTTCGGCGGGACTTTCCGGCGGCGGGGCGCCCCCCACTTCTCGCGCCAATTCCGCGAGACCCCGCGTGGCAGGAAGAAGGGCCGGCCGAGCTTGCGGGGTTTCCTGTTCGACCACACCCGTCGGCTCGCCCGTCGCCAGCGCGCGAATCGAATCGAGCAATGCAGCGGGATCCGGAGCCGTAGGCGTTTGGCCGGTTCTGAGCATCGCCTCCAGATCCGTCATCCAGACGTTCAGATAATCCTTGCTCTCGAGAATCCGGTCGATGATGGTGGACGTTATCGCGAGCTTCGCGTTCCTGGCCAGGTCGAGGACCGTCTCCACTTCATGCGCCAGGTCCCGGACCGCGTTCAGGTCCAGGAATCCCGCCATTCCCTTGATGGTGTGAAAACCGCGAAATATGGCGTTGATCGCCTCCGCATTGCCCGGTTCCTGATCGAGCGTCAGTAACTGCAGCTCGATGGCGGTCAGGTGCTCGCGCGACTCCATGATGAAATCGCCAATCAGCTCCGGATCGCTCGCTAAAGAATTGACGGAGGCCGCATCTTTCGCCCCCGATTTCTGGTCGGAATCAACGCCCATCTTCGAACGCTCCTTCGACGCTCCTCACAACGAACTCACAGCGGCCGCTTCCTGCGCCGACAATACACGGTTGATGTCCAGCAGGATCTTCACCTGGCCCTTGATCTTGGCCATTCCGAGCAGATGCGGCAGCGCCACGTCGCCGCCGAAATCGGGCGTGTTCTCGATGTCGGCGGCCCCGAGCGTCACCACCTCCGAGACGGCGTCCACGATCACCCCGATCTCCAGATGCCCGCTCCGTCCCGCAGCCCGTGCCCTCTCGATTTGCGCCCCCTCGATTTGCAGCACGATGATCGAGGTGCGCTGCGTATAGTCCCGTTCCGCCAGCCCGAATTTCAACCCCAGATCCACCACCGGAATCACTTTGCCGCGCAGATTGATCACGCCCTTGACATAAGCCGGGGTCTGCGGGACCGCGTTGATATCCCGAACACCCATGATTTCGCGGACTCCGAGCACCTGTATCGCGAACTCCTCGCCGCCCAGCGAGAACGTCAGATACTTGCCTGCGCGCGCGTCCGCGGTGGGCTGGTTCAAGCTTGCCGCCGAGAGGGCCGTCATGGTTCCCATCACTTTCAGGTGCGCAGCAGATGCGGGACCGGAAAGCCGGTGCGCGTGGTCTTCCTCGTGGCGTCCACGTTGGGAGCGATGCAAATCTGCACGCACAACCGTTCTTCACCCATCGAAAAAGGAACCACGGTCCACTTTTGATTGCCGCTGCTGCGCGTCTGGAAGTTGCGGCCATAAATCACCGTCGGGGTGCTCAGTCCCATGGCGCCCAGGCGGCTTTCGAGCGCGGTCTTCACGTTGCCGATGATCATGTTCGTCACCTCAGCCACCGCGTCCAGCACGTCTTCATCGATGGCGGTATAGGGCGTCATCAACAGCGCCGAGGCGATCTTCGCCGCGCAACCCGCCGCGCAGGCCAGGCTCCCCGATCCCACCCAGGATCCCGCCAGCCCGATCAGCGATACCACGCCCGAGCTCGGAACCGCCTCTTCCTTCTCCACGAATACCTCGCCCGCCGTCACGCTCAGATTCAGCATGGTGGTGAACACCTCGTTGGTAGCGGTCCGGATGGCGTCGACCAATTCGTCTTGCGAAATCGTTGGCACCGGCTCTGTGTTGGTTGTCATCGTTCCCTCGGTTCTGAAGTCAGCCGCTCCTAAATCAATCCGACCAGCTTTTCCTTGATCTGTTCGGCGGTGAACGGCTTGCGGACGTATCCGGAAGCCCCCCGCTCCACCGCCTCCAGCACCTTGGCCTGCGTCCCTTCGGTGCTCACCATCAGGACCGGGATGGTTTTCCACGCCTGTTCGGCGCGCATCTTGGTCAGGAACTCCAGACCGTCCATGTTCGGCATATTGATATCGGAAAGCACCAGCCCAATGGTCTGATGGCGCAAGTTTTCAAGCGCTTCCACTCCGTCGCCGGCTTCGTATACAGTACCGATCGGAATTTCAGTCTGCCGTAATACTCGCTGCAGGATCTTTCGGATCGCAGCCGAATCGTCCACAATGAGAACGTCTAACACTTGGTGCTCCCGCCTCCCTGGTCTTTTGTTACCGGCCTGTCTCTCTTATCGGAATGAGGCGTGGTTCTTTAGGAAAAAGCGCAGGTTAGCGCGGACCCTTCCACCGCGGACTGCGGGTGAGCCGCTGGGGCCGTTATCTGGCGGCGGTTCCCACCACGATGATGGCGATGGGAATTTCGCCCACGTTGGACTCTAGCACCCAGTCGCTGTCGCCTTGCTGGCTGAAACCGGGCGAGTCGCTCGCGGCTCTCCACAAGCTCAGCACCGCCGGGTGAGGCGTATGGGAGGCTTTGCGGCTCATGGCTACCAGCGCCTCGAAGTTCGGCGTGTAGTTCAAGTCCCGATCCTCGGCGGCTGGCGTCAGCAGCAGAAAATCGCGCTGCGGCGCCGCTCCTTCATGCTGGTCGTTCATCGGCATAATGCCGTAGCGCAAAGTGTACACGCCGGGCTGAATGGTCTGGCCGCGCCGGTCCGATCCCTGGGCGTCGAAGCGGATCGCCCCGAGCAGCGCGCCCTCCTGGATGTGGGGCAATGTTACGGCGGGCAGCGCCCCGTCTGGTTCATGGGAGGCCGGACTGGCCGGCGCGCTGCCACGCAGCCAGATCTCGCAGTACCGAGCGCCGTTGGCGGTGATCTGAAACCCCGACTTCTCGAGCGCCTGAGAGATGCCGGGCGCTAGCTCGGCCGCGGGCGGACCCGCTTTGTCCGCTTTGTACTGCTGGCCCCAGACGGCGGCGGACCCTAGCAACCACGGCCAAATCCATCCAGCGACTGCGCGTCCGCATCTCATCGTTTCATGGTAACCAGGCTTCATCGTAACCATTCTTGACCTGCGGTCTCAATTGCTACCATGGAGCTACTTTAATGCCTGCGTTCGGCAACGGGGAGCGGCGCGGGTGCGTTTAGTGAATAGTCGAAGGAGACGGGGATGCAACTAATAAGTCGAATTGTGTGCGGGCTCGCATTATCGGCCTGCCTGCTGACGGCCCAGGGCGATCCGCCCGGCCGCGTGGCGCGCGTGAGCTATGTTTACGGAGCAGTTTCGTTCCGTCCTGGGGACGTGGACGACTGGGCTCCGGTGGACTTCAACCGCCCGCTCACCACCGGGGATCATCTCTTTGTGGAATTCGCCGGAACGGCGGAACTGCAAATCGGGAACGCTGCGCTGCGGATGAAAACTTCCAGCGCTCTCGAATTCCTGAACCTGGACGACACCAACGTGCAGCTTCGCCTGACGGAGGGCTCGCTGATTGTCCGCGTGCGCTATCTCGGCGATCAGGACAGTTTTGAAGTGGACACGCCCAACCTGGCGCTCTCGCTGCTGCGCCCAGGCGAATATCGGATCGATGTCAAGCCCGATACTTCTACCACCATCGTCACTTTGCGCGGAGGCGAAGCCGAGCTGACGGGCCCCGATCAAGCGTTCACTGTCCACTCAGGCGAGCAGGCGCAGGTGGCCGGTGCCGATCAACCGGCGTATCAGACCGCCGGCGCTCCACCGCGCGATGAGTTCGACACCTGGAGCGCGGGCCGCGATCAGCGCGACGATCAATCGCCGTCGGCGCGCTACGTCTCCCGGCAACTGGTGGGGTATCAGGACCTTGATCAGTACGGATCGTGGCGGAACACTCCCGATTATGGCGCCGTGTGGGTTCCCAATGGCACGCCCGTCGGCTGGGCGCCTTATCACTACGGTCATTGGCTTTGGGTGGACCCTTGGGGTTGGACCTGGGTGGATGATGCGCCCTGGGGATTTGCTCCGTTTCATTACGGCCGCTGGGCGTATGTGGACGGTTACTGGGGTTGGGTGCCTGGACCGGTAGCGGCGCGGCCGGTGTACGCCCCGGCCTTGGTGGCTTGGGTGGGCGGTGGGGCCATCGGCGGCGTAGCCTGGTTCGCGCTCGGCCCGCGCGAGGTCTTCGTGCCGTCCTATCGCACCAGCCCCGCTTATCGCACCCAGGTGAACGTCTCGAACACCGTGATTGTGAACAACACGGTGAATATCAACGTGACCAATGTGCGGTACGTCAATCGCGAAGCGCCGGGCGCGGTGATGGCCGTGCAACAGAATGCGTTCTCGAGCGCGAAGCCGGTACAATCGGCCGCCATCTTGGTGCGGCCAGAAGCGCTGCGTTCGGCCAGCGTGGTGGCCACGTCCGCTGTACCGCCCACCAGAGCCAGTGTGGTGAAAGCGGCCGCGCCGGGAGTGCAGGTGGCGCAACCGCCGGCTGCCTTGCAAACCCGGCCCGTGATAGCGAAACGGACGCCACCACCTCCGCCCGTGCCGTTCGCTCAAAAACAGCAAGCACTGGCGGCGAACGCCGGGCGTCCGCTGGATACCGGCCAAGTGCAGCAGATCCGCCAGAGCCAGCCCGCGCCGGCACAGCCCCTGGTGCGGCAGGTGCAGGCTCGCGCTCCCGCGCCCGCGCCCAGGACGGTTCCCGGGCAAGCCGTTCCAAGTCCAGGGACACCGCCACGAACATTTACTACAGCGCCGCCCACTCCCGCGCCTGCGGCGCCCAGAGCGACAGCCCAGCCGCCAACCCCGGCGCCCGCTGCGCCCAGGGCAGCGCCAGCGCCCAACGTGGAAAGACCGGCCACGCCGCCGCCTCGTGCAGCGACGCCCGCCCAGCCTCCTGTAGCTCCGCCGCCAGCATCCCGCGAGCTTCAACGCGCGGCGCCAGCCCAAAATAATCCGCCGTCCAGGCCAGCCAACCCTGCGCCTAAGGCCAAGCCGGCGCCTAAGAAGGAAGAGGACAAGAAAAAGGAGGAGCAGAAATAGCGCGAACCCGGCCGAGCCTACAAGAGCGTTTTCAACTGGTCGTACATCATTATGCAGGCTGGTCCGAGCGTCACCAGTAGTACGGACGGGAAGATCAGGAAGAAGACCGGAAAAATCAGTTTCACCCCCACTTTTCTGGCCTTCTCCTGAGCTTGCTGCCGAAAACGGGTGCGGAGATGCTTGCCGTGCGAGCGCAAGGCCGGGCCGATGCTGACGCCAAAGCGGTCGCTATCGATCAACAGATTCGCGAGCTTGCGCAGTTCGGGCTCTTTGTTGCGCGCCCCCAAGGCGCGGAATGAGTCCACACGCGAGCTGCCGGTACGCAACTCCATGCACAGCAGCGCGAACTCGGCGCTCAAATCCGGATGGGTGCGTTTCAATCCGCGGCTGGCGTCGGCAATGGATTGATCCAGCGCTTGCCCGGCTTCCATCGCCAGCACCATCAGGTCCAGCGCCGGCGGAATGCCGCTGCGCAGGCGCTGCGAGCGGGCGTGTACGCGCGAGCTCAGCACGCGATCGGGCAACAGGAACCCGATCCCCAGGCCGCAGATCATCGGAAGCGGAGTGAGCGCAGGATCGTGCTGGTAAAGCAACGCCAGGATGCCGAGCACACCGGCAAAGAACAGCGCGCCGCCGCATTTGATTCCGTAAAAGATGGGTAGCGCCGCCTGCCATCGGTATCCAGCGGCAGTAAGCCGTACGCGGTAGGGATTTTGCTCGCTCTTGGAAGCGGGGAAGTTCTCGCCGATGGACTGGAACAATTTCGCGAACGCGGCTCCCCAGGTGGCTGGTTGCCCGTCCCCGAGCAGCGGTCCGGAGCCCTCCGGATTCCGCCGTTCGGCCAGGCGCTGGTAACCATAGCCCGCCAGCGCAATGGCCGTCAGAACGAACGCGAAGAATGCGGCGCCCACCCAAATTCCGTTCATATCTTGATGTCCACCACCCGCCGGATCACCAAGTGCGCCAGCAATAAACACGCCACCGCCGCGGCAATCAGGAACTTGCCGTTGGGATGATGGGTCAAAACCAGGAGATAGGACGGATTCACCACGGCCATAACGGCGGCGATGGCCAGCGGAAGCACCGTCAGCACGGCGCCGGTGAGCTTGCCATACGCGGCCAAAGCCCGGACCTCGCCCTTCAACGCCACCGACTCCCGCATATTCTCGGCCAGCTTTCCCAGCACTTCGTTCAGTTTTCCGCCGGTCCGGTTCTGCAATTGGACTGCGGAGGCGAACATGCTCACCTCGAGCAGCGGCATGCGCTCGGCCAGGTTGCTGAGCGCCTGTTCCCAGGATGTTCCCAAATTTCCTTCCATCGCGGTCTGATGCATTTCGGCTGCGACGGGCTGCTCGCATTCCTCGGCCAGGATGTCCATGGCGGCGGGGAAGGGATGCCCGGCGCGCAACGAACGGGCGAGCGAATCGAGCGCGTCCGGAAAATTCTCTTCAAACTGGCGGAAGCGCCGGGCGCGACAGCGCAGAATGTAGGCGTACGGCAGCGCTCCCACGGCCAGCGCGATCAAAAGGTCGGCCCAGCCGGGAAGCCATTCGAACTGCATCGCAAACCCCAGCGCCACACTGCTGGCCAGCAGCATGAGCAGCGTGACGCGTCCCACCGTCCAGGTAAGCCCGGCCTGCAGCAGATGGCGGTGCATGATGCGTATGAAATCGGATTTCTCGAGCACCCGCGCCCAGGGTGAGATACTGCTCAACGATTCATCCTTGAGCAGGCGCGGGCCGTCCTCGAAGAGGTGCTCCGATAAGTCCTCTGCCAGAGCCTGGGCGCCCATGCGCTGCAGCGCAAACCATCCAACGAGCACGGCCAAACCGGCCGCCAGGAACGTGGTGAGAAAGACCAGAACCGAGGATAGGGCCAGCACCTAGCGCCCCCTGTCGGTACGCGCGACGGCTACCGGAGAACTCTGAACGATGGTCCGCACCGAAACCAGCACGATCAGGTGCTGGTGCTCCCAGGAATGGCCGGGAAAAATACGAGTTAGTGAGCTCTCGGTGGCCGCATCGCTGGCCCGGTTCTCGACCAGGAAGCTGGATGTGTCGGGTAATGGCGCCGGCGGGCCCGCCGAAACCCCCATCCGCGGCTGCACTCGCAGGCTGAGTTTATTGGTGGCCAGCCATTCCGGCGAAAACTGGATGTGAAGATCATTGGGCTTCGCTCCCGCGTGATAGCTGATGGGACGTCCTACGCCCGCCATCAGCCTTTCGCTCGAGACCACCTCCAGCTGCTGTTTTTGTTCCAGACTGCGCAGTAAATTTCCGGCGTCGTGGCCCGGGCGGAAGGCGGCCACCCGCCACATGCTGTCTGAGGCGACTTCCACGGAGTTGGCGCGCAATTCTTCGATGGCCATGTCGCTCACGCTCAACACCCGGACGCGCAGTTGGACGGGATGAACCCACACCGCCTGGCTGGTTGAACGCATGGATGCCGGCGTGTCCAGGCCCAGGCCAGCGCTGCCCGAAAAGAGCGCAGCCAGCGCCAGTGATCGACGCGGGGTGGTCGCTTCGTCGGCGGGATTCCGGAGCGCCACGCGAATCCGGCTCCCGGCGTCCGCCAGCGCCACCATGTCGCTATCCTCAGCACGTATCAGCACTGTCACCACGGAGCCGGCCGGCCGATTACCATTGGCGTCCGGCGAACTCACCGCCAGAACCTGGACGTTCTCGAGCACCGTGCGTAACTCCGCCCCGCCGTTTCGTTCAGTTACGGCCTGCACATCCACGCGCGATCCGGGCCGCAGCAGGTTCAGCAGGCTTTCCGACTGAAAGACATGCATCGAAACCGCGCGCATTCCCGCCGGCACGGGCCCTCCAGCTCCGGCGGTCTCAGCAACCCGCAGCGCAACGCGCTCCTGAAGCAACGGCTCGCTGGCTTTCACCGCGGTTAAAAGAGTGGCGCCCGTGGCTTCCTCGGGTTTCGAAAAAGCGCCCCCCAACACGCCCTCTATCTCCGATACTCGCAAATCGCTCGGCTGGATCACGGTGCCGCGCTCCAGATCGCGCGCCGCCACTACCACCGCATGGCCCGGCAAGTCGCTCGAAGACCGTAACTTGCCTGCGAACAACCCGTAGAAGACGCCGGTGGAAATGATTGCCACGACAAAGGCAATCCCCAGCAGCGGAACCATGTTACTCTTCATCGCGACATACTCTCCCTCTCCGGCCAGTCGGTATGCACCCAGTGAGCGCGCACACCAGGGGCTCCCTGCCAGATAAACGGCCGAGTTCGGAAGAGAAAGTATCGAGTTTTGCCCTAAGGTTCTGGCCTTAATTGCCTTAGCCTGTTGTACCGCCTTGGGAATGAGCCTGACGCAACCATGTTGCAACTATAAACATCCAAGTGTTAGGTAAGTGAAAGAAAGACATATGTTTCGACATTACAAATCGTTACTTGGGGTGCTGGCGGCCTCTATTCTTGCGGCGATACCGGCGGCCGCGGCCAGCAGCGCCGTTCCAGGAACGTTAAATTACGTGGAAGGGCAAGTGGCTGTAGCCGGACAGACAGTCACATCCAGATCGGTGGGATCGGTTCAAATTGCGCCGAACCAGGTGCTGGAGACAGGGCAAGGCCGGGCCGAGGTACTGCTTACGCCTGGCGTTTTTCTGCGGGTGGGCGACAATAGCGCATTTCGCCTGGTGTCCACCGGTTTGGCCGATACGCGCGTTGAAGTTTTGCGCGGACAAGCCATCGTGGAAGTGGCCGAGTTATTTCCCGACAACAACCTCTGGGTCATGATGAATGGAGCGAACACCCGGCTGGACAAACAGGGTCTCTACGCTTTCAACGCGGGCACCCAGATGGTTCAGGTCTTCGATGGCCAAGCGACGGTGGAGCAAGGTGACCGGAATAAAGAACTAAAGAAAGACCACGAGCTGGCGCTCAATGGACCGTGGAAAGTCCAGCATTTCGATGCAAAGGCGCAAGCCGTTCAAGATCCTCTGTATGCCTGGAGTAATCTGCGCTCCGAGTATGAGGCCGAAGCGAGCATGCAGTCTGCGCGGAATATTTTCGTGGCCGGCGAACCGTATTGGTATGGGCCCGGTTGGTATTGGAATCCCTACTGGGACATGTATGGATTCATCCCTGGGGATGGCATTTGGTATAGCCCGTTTGGATGGCCGTTCTACTCGCCTTGGGTTGTAGGTTTCGGATATGGATACGGCTTCGGTGGATATGGATTCCACGGCTTCGTCCCCGGGCATGGACATGTCGCTGGCAGCGCCGTGGCTTCGCGCGGCGGTTTTGCTGGCAGCGCGCGCATGGGCGGTGGATTCGGGCGAAGCGGTTTCGCCGGAGGTATGCACGGCGGATTTGGTGGTGGTGGCGGTGGCCGCCGCTAACTAGCAATTAGACGACGAAGGGCTCAGTACTGGCGAACGAAGGTGGGAATGCCTTTGGACTCCAACTGAGCCTTTTCTGCGTTCAGGGCATCCCGATCGTCGAAGGGACCGATCAGGACGCGCAGCAGTTCGGGAGTGGGGCCGGGCGCGACGTGCGGGTTCAGATTCTGGTTGCGCAGACGTTGGATGAAGTGGCGAGTAGCCTCCCCGTTCAATGCCCCTATCTGGATATAATGCTCGCCTGGGTGCGGCGCGATCATCGGGATGTCATCCGCTGCATCGTCGATCGCGGGAACGTCAACTGCGGCCGGTTCTTTGGTGGTGGTGGCGGTTTCCGTCGGGGCCGCTGAAGGCGGGGCAGGTTCATGCGGAGGTGCTTGCGCGGGTTCTTGCGCGGCTTTTTGCGGTACTGGGACGGTTGCCGGCGCGGCCAGATGCACCACTTCGGGCTTGGCAGGCGGATGCGCGGCGACGATTCGGCCCCTGAGATAAAGTGCGGCGATCAGAAGGCCAATGCCCAGAGTGATGGGGATCCAGACCAGGGGAATTCGTTTCTTAACCTCCTCCTCGAGCGGAGTGTCGTCGTTCTCCGTAACGTTGGATGGCCTGATTGTGATCATTGGCTGCGGTGGCCCCGAGGAGCCTCAGGGTATTTATCGGCGAAATGAAAGAAATCAGCAGGGCGGCGCTAAAGCGAGGCGCTAAAGCGAGGCGCTAAAGCGAGGCGCTAAAGCGAGGCGCTAAAGCGAGGCCGCACTAAAGACTGTAAGCTTACCCGCCGAAGTGTCCTTCTAGGAGACCGGGAAACTTGCTTCGATCCGTAATGGTTTGCTCCGCGCTGCTTTTCTTCGGACTACTCGCCGAAGCTCACCAAGCGGTAATACAGCATCACCCGCATGCCACCGGCGAATCGCGCAAACCGCACGAGACCGTGTCCCGTCAGCCGCACCCGGCAACCTCCCACGCGAAACCCCAAAAGCCCCCGAAGCACGCCACAGCCCTACACGCCAAGGCTCCAACGGTTCCCAATCACTAATTCGGCTTTCTGTAGTTACTAATACGGCTTCTATAGTTTTCGAGGCCTTCAGCCGATGGGCCGAAGATGGGACCGTCGAGCCTATCCGACAGCTATTATTTGTACCTCTGGCGCTCACCAAACTCGCCGGGTACGCTATACATGGCGAGGGGATTTGAAGCCGCGGAAGCTTTATGCCGCGGATTGACGGAGGATGGCTACACCGTGAAGGTGGTCCATACAGCTACCGATACCGAGTTCGAATTGTGGGAAGGAAAACTTCGCCGCACCACATCTGGTTCCACCCCTCAGGACCCCTCTGGTAGCGGACCAGGCAGGACGCAGGCCTTCGCGTAAGGGCTTCGCACGGCCCCCGCATTTCTCAGGACGAAGACTTCGCAATTAGGGAAAGAGTTTCCGGCTCCGGGCTTCCGTAAGTCGCAGAAACCCGCTCCGGCATGCGAGTGACGCGGCTCATGGTCCGGAATTGATAACTCTCAAAAACGATGGAGAGCCCGGTCTTGGTACACCGGACCACTGTGCCGACGGTAATCAGTTGCAAGGGCGTGGTTCCATTCAAGAGGCTGGGCCACTCTACAAACATCTTCAGCCGGGTGCCCTCCGGAATGCTTTTCGTGCATGCCATCAGCATGCCGCTGCTGCTCATGTTCACGGTCTGTCCAACTCCGGCAACCGGGCCGGCCGTTCCCATTGTCTGGTAACGAACATTCAACTCGAGTGGGTATCTCGATTTCATCCGGCGTTCGTTGTACATATCCAGCGCCAGCTCCTCCTCCCAACTTGACTTACTGTCAACTAACCCCCATCCTTAGCCAGCGTCTGAAGCAACTCAGGGACCAATGTAACTTTCACCTCGTAAACGCAAGGGGAATTGACGGTAAATGATTCATGCAGTGGCCAAACCTGCTGCTTCGTTCGGTAATAATTATCAGGGCTGGGGACTAGAACAGGGAACCATTTGCTTAGTACGCGTAGCCTTTCGGTTAGACAAAAATTTCTTTGAACTCAGGTGAAATCGGAAACGGAGACCGGGCCAACTCTACACACGCGGTGAGTCAAGCTGAAGGGTTACAAGGAGTTAGACCGCAATGCCGATCCTCCAAAGCAGATAGCCCACTGCCTGGCGTAGATCCTGCCAACGCGCTTGCCATTCTCCGGGTTCAATGGATGGGCGGGGTGATCCGTATACCTTGAGGCCGCTCGATTCCAGCATCTTCTTCACGCGAAAGATGTGATAACCATCGCTGACCACGATCGCGCTTCTCAGATTCATGCGGCGCATGATCTCGGCCACGGCGGCTACGCTTTGCGCGGTACTTTCGCCTTCCCGCTCCACGACGATGGCCTCGGGCGGCACACCGTGCTGGGAAAGATAGCGGCGTCCGACGGAGCCTTCGGTAAAAACCGGGTCGCCACCCGCGCCGCCGGTGGTGATCACGCGCGGCGCCAAACCCTTCAGGTAGAGAATCAGAGCGTGGTTCAAGCGCGCTTCGAGCACCGGTGAGGGGCGGCCGCGATATTCCGCCGCGCCCAGCACGATGATGGCGTCGGCGGGTTGCGCTTCATCCACCCGCGACTCTTGCTGGATCTCGCGCGCCACGCGCACTACTTTCAGCGACACGAATCCCGCTGCTACCACTAGCGCAAGTGCGACGATCCATTTCATGATAGAAGCATCGGGTTCATGATAGAAGCATCGGGTTCATGATAGAAGCATCGGGTTCATGATAGAAGCATCGGGTTCATGATAGAAGCATCGGGTTCATGATAGAAGCAGGCCCACAGTCTAGAGTATGCCAACGCTGCTTAGCGCGCGAAATCCTCTTTTGAAGGAAGTTCGCAAGGCAATTGCGCGCGGCACCATGACAGACGAGGGTCTGGCGGTGGCTGAGAGCTTTCATTTGCTCGAAGAGGCGCTGCGCAGCGACTGCGAGATTCCAGCCGTGTTTGCGGCCGAATCGGTGCGCGCGGCCGTGGAGAGCCATGTACGAGGCTTGAAGAAGACTCGCATGCACGTGCTCCCGGACGACGTTTTCCGCGCCATGTCCGCTACCGAATCAAGCCAGGGGGTGATGGCGTTGGTACGTCCTCCGCAATGGAGCCTGGATCAGCTATTTCGCGGTCATTCGCTCACCGTGGTGCTGGATGGACTGCAGGATCCGGGAAACGCTGGGGCGGTTTTACGCGCGGCGGAGGCCTTCGGCGCCACGGGTGTGGCATTCCTGAAAGGTACGGTCAGCCCCTACAATCCGAAATGCCTGCGAGCTTCGGCAGGTTCCATTTTCCGTGTTCCGGTGGCGGCGGCGCTTGATCAGCAGCTCTTTCTGGCCGCGGCCGACCAGCGCAAGATCGCCCTGTTTGCGCTGATGCCCAAGGGCACCACCGACGTCGGCGAAGTGGAGTTGGGCCAGAAGTGCGCGATCATTGTCGGAAGCGAAGGCAGAGGCGTGAGCGAACGATTGCGCGATAAGTCTACGCCAATCCGGATTCCGACGGTGGGCGTGGAATCGCTCAACGCAGCGTTGGCAGCGGGCATCGCGCTGTTCGTCGCACGCAAACAAAGGATGGCCGTCGTTGGGTGAGCTGGTATGAGCCTCTTTGAGCAGGATCCGCTCGCCAGCCGGGAGGACGACAGCCAGCGTCCTTTAGCGGAGCGCATGCGCCCGAAGACGCTTGAAGAATTCGTCGGGCAGCAGCACATCCTGGGCCCGGGCAAGCCGCTGCGCATGCAAATCGAGCGGGATCAGCTTGGCTCCATTATTCTGTGGGGTCCGCCGGGCGTGGGCAAAACCACGCTGGCGCGAATTATCGCCCGCCTGACGCACTGCGACTACATCCCGTTCAGCGCCGTGTTGAGTGGGATCAAGGAAATCAAGGCGGTGATGGCCGATGCCGAACGCAACCGCCGCGTGGGAAGGCGCACGCTGATCTTCATCGATGAAATCCACCGCTTCAACAAAGCGCAGCAGGACGCCTTCCTGCCTTATGTGGAGCGCGGCGACATCAGCCTGATAGGCGCCACCACGGAAAATCCGTCGTTCGAAGTGATCTCCGCGCTGCTCTCGCGCACCAAAGTCTATATGCTAAAGCCGCTGACCGAGGAAGAGATTCTCGGTTTACTGGAGCGCGCATTGCCAGTGGTGAAGATCGCGGCACCCGAGGATTTGCTCAAGCAAATTGCCACCTACGCCAATGGCGACGCCCGTACCGCGCTCAACATCCTGGAGCTTGCGGCGTCGGCGGCCAAGGACGGCCAGCTCACGCCCGAAGCCATCGCGGACACGCTGCAGCGCAAGGTATTGCTGTATGACAAATCCGGCGAGGAGCATTTTAATCTCATTTCGGCGCTCCACAAATCCGTTCGCTCAAGCGACGTGGATGCCGCGCTGTATTGGCTGGGCCGAATGCTGGAAGCCGGCGAAGACCGCATGTACATCGCGCGGCGCCTGGTGCGCATGGCGATTGAAGATATTGGCTTGGCCGATCCACGGGCGCTCGAACAATCCATCGCCGCGATGCAGACAGTCCACTTTCTCGGGATTCCGGAGGGGGATCTGGCGCTGGCGCAGGTGGCCATCTACCTTGCCGTGGCTCCCAAGTCCGACGCTTCTTACCAGGCGCTCAACCGCGTCATGGAGGCAGTGGAGAAGCGGGTTGCCGAGCCGGTGCCCTTCCACCTCCGGAACGCTCCTACCGGGGCTATGAAGCAGTGGGGATACGGGGCCGGGTACCAACATGCCCATCAGTCCCAGGACGCACTCACAGATATGGAGTGCCTGCCGGAATCGCTAGTAGGCACAAGGTTTTACGAACCAACCAACCGCGGGCTGGAGCAGCGTATCGCCGAACGGTTGGACGAAATCCGCGCTCGAAAGAAGCAATCCTCCCAGAAGTAATCTCCCTTCAGGTACTAACACTTCCAGGCGCAGTACCACGCCAAATTAGGAAGAATCCGCTATAGGAGCACTCGTCTCGGCATTGCAATCTAGTGGTGCGAGAACGGAAAGCGAGTTCAAAGCATGTTGGTGCCGGGAGCGACCATGAGTTTGGATAAAGACAAAGACAAAGACGATCGTCGAGGCGCGGACCGTTTCCCCATTGAGCGGGAAGTGCGCTATAAGATTTTGAGCCGGAAAACCAGCTCGGAAGGCGAAAGCGGCACCGGCGTAACGGTCAATATGAGCAGCAACGGAGTATTGTTCACGACCGATCGCCACCTGCTTCCCGGCAGACGACTCGAAGTTTCCATCAGCTGGCCAGCCCAGCTGAACAGTAAAGTGGCTTTAAAGCTGGTGGCGCGGGGGCGCGTGGTTCGCTCTGAAGAGGGCCGGGCCGCGATTGAAATCCACCAGTATGAGTTCCGGACCCAAGCTAGCCAAGGCTCGACGGTGGTTCAATAATAACTACTTTTTCATACGCCACCGTTCCTGCGCCTTTCGGGAGGGTACACTGTGAGGGAGACGGACCTTTGGTTCGCCAGCTTGCGGAGGAGAACCTACTCACCGGATGCGAAGCCTTGTTGCAATTGTTTGTCTTGGGTCCGGCTTTTGTTTAACCGCCGCCACCAACCCGCCAACGCTGGCTGAGGCCAGATCCTTTATCGAGCGCGCACAAGCGAAGCTGCTGGAGCTTTCGGTCCAGCAGGCGCATGCCGATTGGGTAAAATCCACCTTCATCACTTACGACACCGAGATCCTGGCGGCCAAAGCCGACGAGGATGACATTGAGGCCACCATGCAGCTGGCCAAGGAATCCACGCGCTTCAATCATTTGAAGATGCCGGAGGACATGGCGCAGGCAATTCCAAATGCTGCGCCTCTCCTTGACGCTGGCCGCCCCGTCCAATCCCCAGGAAGCCCAAGAGCTGACGCAGATCGCCACCCGGATGGAAGGCATCTACGGCAGCGGCAAATATTGTCCGAACGACTCTAAAGACGCCTGTCTGGACCTGGATCAATTGAGCGACATTCTGCGAGCCAGCACCGATCCGGCGAAATTGCTGGATGCCTGGCGTGGATGGCGCACCATTTCGCCTCCCATCCGGCCGCTCTTTGAAAAGTACGTCGAACTGGGCAATAAGGGCGCGCGCGAGTTGGGCTTCGCCGATACGGGCGCGATGTGGCGCTCGAAGTACGACATGCCGGCGGATGCGTTTCCGGCTGAAATGGACCGGCTGTGGGAGCAGGTGAAGCCGCTGTATCTTTCGCTGCACGCCTACGTGCGCTGGAAGCTGCGCGAGAAATACGGCGATCTGGTTCCGGCCCACGGCCCCATTCCCGCGCACCTGCTGGGCAATATGTGGGCGCAGGAGTGGGAGAACATCTATCCGCTGCTGGCGCCGAAAGACGCCGATCCGGGCTACGATCTGACGGCCATTCTGAAAGGGCGGGGAACGCAGCCGCTGGACATGGTGAAGTATGGCGAGCGCTTTTTTACTTCGCTCGGATTTGCGCCGCTGCCCAAGACGTTTTGGGAGCGCTCGATGTTCGTGAAACCGCGCGATCGCGATGTGGTTTGTCACGCCAGCGCCTGGGACATCGATTCGGTGGACGATGTGCGCATCAAGCTCTGCATCGAAATCAACGCCGAGGATTTCACCACCATCCATCACGAGCTGGGCCACAATTTTTATCAGCGCGCTTACGACCAGCAGCCGTTTTTGTTCCGCGATAGCGCCAACGACGGATTCCACGAGGCCATCGGCGACACCATCGCGTTGTCGGTGACGCCTGCGTATTTGAAGAAGATCGGATTGCTGACGACGGTTCCCGACAGCTCCAAGGATATCGGGCTGCTGCTGTACAAAGCGCTCGAAAAAGTGGCGTTCCTGCCGTTCGGGCTGATGATCGACAAGTGGCGCTGGCAAGTGTTTTCGGGTCAGGTTTCGCCCGACAAATACAACCAGAGCTGGTGGAAACTTCGTCTGCAATATCAGGGCGTCGCGCCGCCGGTCGCGCTAGCAGCGAGGCCGATTTCGATCCGGGCGCGAAGTATCATGTGCCGGCCAATATGCCCTACGCGCGCTATTTCCTGGCGGACATTTTGCAGTTCCAGTTTCATCGTGCGCTGGCGAAGATGGCCGGGTGCACGGACCCGTTGAACCGCTGCTCCATTTATGAAAGCAAAACCGCGGGGGATCGTCTCAACACCATGCTTCAAATGGGAGCCAGCCAGCCGTGGCCGAAGGCGCTCGCGGTCTTGACGGGGCAGGAGCAAATGGACGCGACGGCGATCCTGGATTACTTCGCGCCGCTGAAGAAGTGGCTGGATGAACAGAATCGCGGGCAGCCGGTCGGTTGGTAAGGGCGGGCACGATGAACGCTGTCGAAACGTGTCCCATCTGCGGCGGCTCCGGCTGGAAGATCACCGAGCGTGAAGGAATTTCGGGCGCCGAGAAGTGCCAATGCGTGGATGAGGGGCGGGCACAACGAATCGAACAGCGGGCTGGAATTCCTCCGCTTTACCAGAACGCTTCGGTGGACAACTTCAGTTTGCCATCCGGCAATCCACAGGCGCGGTCGGCGCTGGCGAGCGTGGTGCTGACGGTGCGGGGGTACGTCCGCGAATATCCGCACGGCCCCAAGCCGGGGCTTTTATTTCTGGGCGCGCCGGGCACGGGCAAAACGCACCTGGCGGTGGCGGCGCTGCGCGGATTGATCGCGCGCGGTTTCGAGGGCATCTTCTACGATTTTCAATCGCTGCTCACGCGCATTCACAAGGGCTACGACAAGGCGTCGGGATCGAGCGACCGGGAGGCCTTTCAATCGGCTCTGGATGCCGAGATCCTTTTGCTCGACGACGTGGGCGCCAGCCGCATTAACGACTGGGTAGAAGACACGGTGACGTCCATCGTCACGCACCGCTGCAACTCGCGCAAGGCCACCATCGTCACCAGCAACCTGCGCGATCCGGAGGCGGGCGACCAGCGCGGCTCGGGTTTGCAGGAAGACATCCATAGTAAATTTTTTCTCGAAGAGCGCATCGGAATGCGGGCGCGCTCGCGATTGTTTGAGATGTGCAAGCTGATCCCGATGCCGGATGTGGAAGATTACCGATTAAAGAAGCGGTGAGGCGGTTAATAATATGAAGACCGTGCAAGCCAGGTTGGACCCCGATACCGAGAAAATTCTGGCGCGGTTAGTGGATCAGCTTGGCATGAGTTGCTCGATGGTTCTGCGCGAGGGAATAAGCCGCAAAATTGCGGGGCTCGGCAGATTTTCATGCGGTATTTCCGATCTTGGTTCATCGGCCGCTGAAGGCTGCGGAAGGACGCTGTAATTCACCGCATTGACGAGCGCATATGCGATGCACCCGGCTGCATCGCCGTCCCACTTGTAACGGCTGCTTCGCGGGTTAGGATGAAGGAGATGACCACCGCGAACCCACTCGGCTATCTCTCGGAACAGTTGGAAACCTGGCGCAAGGCCGGCGCTTATCAGCGTCTGCGCGTGCTCGAATCGCCGTGCGAACCGATCTCGCGCTTCGATGGCCGAGAGGTGATCAACCTGGCGAGCAACAACTATCTGGGGCTCGCGAATCACCCCAAACTGATTGAAGCGCAGGTGAACGCAGCGAGGAAGTATGGCGCGGGCTCGGGCGCCGTCCGCACCATTTCCGGGACCATGAGCATCCACATGCAACTGGAGGAACGGATCGCCGATTTCAAACGCACTGAAGCATGCGTGGTGTTCCAATCCGGTTTCGCCGCGAACTCGGGAACAGTGGCCGCCATCCTGGGGCCGGAGGATCATATCATTTCCGACGCACTCAATCACGCCAGCATCATCGATGGCTGCCGGTTATCGAAAGCCAAGATCCATGTCTTCCCACACAAAGACACAGCGCGGGCGGCGGGAATCCTCCAGGAACTGGACGGCGCCGGCGGTCACAAGCTGCTGATCACCGACGGCGTGTTTTCCATGGACGGAGATATCGGACCGTTGCCGGAGTTGGTGGAACTCGCCGAGCGGCACGGCGCCATCATGATGATCGACGACGCGCATTCCTCCGGCGTCCTGGGCCGCAATGGGCGCGGCACGGTGGATCATTTTGGGTTGCATGGCCGGGTGGATGTCCAGGTGGGTACGCTCTCGAAAGCCATCGGCGTGCTGGGCGGGTATGTGTGCGGGAGCCGCGATCTGATCGAGTTCCTCTATCATCGCGCGCGTCCATTTCTTTTTTCCACTTCCCATCCGCCGGCCGTGGCGGCTGCCTGCCTGGCCGCGTTCCAGATTCTCGAGAATGAGCCGGAGCGCATCGACAAGCTATGGGAGAACACGCGATATTTCAAGTCCAACTTGAAGAATGCCGGATTCGACACTGGCGACAGCGAAACTCCCATCACGCCGATCATTGTCGGAGAGGCCAGAACCGCTCACGCGTATTCAGCGGCGCTATTTGAGAGTGGACTGCTGGCAACAGGGATTGGCTTTCCTACTGTGCCCGAAGGCAACGCGCGGATTCGCACTATTGTAACTGCGACTCACACACGCGAAATGTTGGATCGTGCGGCGGAGATCCTAACCAGCGTGGCGAAGAAAATGGGTATCCTCCGGTAGCCTAGCTGTTCAACTGATAGAACTGAAGGCAGACGCCACTGGGAACGATCATGTGGAACTCGCGCCGGCCCCAGGATTTCACTTCGAGCGGACCCACTCGCGCGGGAAGGTTCCGATACTCTTCGTAGAGCGCATCCAGGTGGGACACGCCAATGCTGTAACTCGAATTCTCGATCCACTCTCGGTTGTTGTTAGTCACCAGGTTAAACGATACATTGTCTCGAACGATTCCAGCCCCGGTATCGCTTGCCCAGGAAACCGAGAATCCCAAGTGTTCGGTGTAGAAGCGGAGCGCCTCCGCGAGCGCACCTCCGGTGGGAATCATCGGCGTCACGGAGAGGAAAGCGGGGCGGGCATTCGGAGCCGTCATTCCCATACGTTAGCTCAAGGCTGCCCCATACGTTAGCTCAAGGCAGCCACTGGTGCTAGCCTCATTTTATGAGTTCTTCGGTAAGAACGCCGGTGCGTCCGGCTGATGTCGCGAACCAGCGGCCAAGATTTCGCAGCCAACGCACTTCGCAATTCACCGAATCGGTGATCCGCGAGATGACACGCCTGGCCGTTGAGCACGACGCCGTCAACCTGGCCCAAGGCTTTCCGGATTTTGGCGCGCCGGACGAGATTAAACGCGCGGCCCAGGATGCCATCGCGGCCGACTTCAATCAATATGCGATTACCTGGGGTGCGAAAGCGTTCCGCGATGCCATTGCGGCGAAATATCTCAAGTGGTACGGCATGGATTACGATCCGGAGCGTGAAATTACGGTGTGTTGCGGCGCCACCGAAGGTATGATCGCGGCGCTGCTGGCGGTGACGAATCCAGGCGATGAGATCATAATTTTCGAGCCGTACTATGAAAATTACGGTCCAGATGCATTGTTATGCGAAGCCCGACGTAAACTTGTGAAGCTTTCGCCGCCGGAATGGACCTTCGATCCAGACCAACTGCGCCGCGCATTCTCTTCCAAGACCAAGGCGATCATTCTGAACTCTCCGAATAATCCCACAGGTAAGGTATTTACGCGCGCGGAGTTGGAGGTTATCGCCAGCCTGTGCCAGGAGTTCGACGCCCTTGCAATTACTGACGAAATTTATGAGCACATAATTTATGGCCGGGCATCTCATGTACCGATAGCGACATTACCGGGAATGCGGGAACGCACTGTGTTAGTGAACAGCATGAGCAAGACCTATTCCGTCACTGGCTGGCGAGTAGGTTTTGTTTTGGCGGCGCCGGATCTGACGGACTCCATTCGAAAGGTCCACGACTTTCTCACCGTTGGCGCGGCGGCTCCCTTGCAGCAAGCGGGCGTGGTAGCGTTGAACCTACCCGATTCATACTACGAAAAACTAAGCGTGGAATATCAGGGTCGACGGGATCTATTATCGGAACGTCTAGAGCAGGCTGGATTCCGCTGTTATCAGCCGAATGGGGCGTACTATATCATGACCGACATCAGCGCCTTCGGTTTTGTCGACGATCTTTCTTTCGTTCGTCACCTGATCGAAAAGGTCGGCGTCGCAGCCGTACCGGGCTCCAGTTTTTTTTCCGATTCCGATGCCGGTAGAGCATTAATTCGCTTTTGTTTTTGCAAGAAGTATGAGACTCTTGAAAAGGCGGGTGACCGCCTCCGTAGGATCAGAGTTACCCTGTAGGTAACACCTGCCAGGTAGCACACAAGAAGCTTTTTCCCGGCATGTCCCCCGGCTGGAGGAAATTATGCTGCGTAACTTTTTGTTGCCTGAAAGCATCGTGCGAGCGGATGGCACTGGACCGGAGATTGATCTCGGTTCCAAACGAGGCAAGTTGTTAGTGCTTACGCTCGGCATTACTCGAATACTGGAACAAGAGAGCTTGGAAATAACCGTCTGCGGTTCACCCGACGGCCAAAAGTGGGAAGTCAAGCCGCTGGCGAAGTTCCCTCCCAAGTTCTACTGCGGGCTCTATTCCATTTTGCTGAATCTGGGATCGCGAGAAGATGTCAGATTTCTGCGCATCCAATGGAAGATGAGCCGGTGGAGCAAGCGTGAAAGCATGCCCATGTTCGGATTCTACGTGTACGCAGAAGAGTCCGGCGCACGAGTGAGCATCGCTGTCGCCTAAACCGCTCGCGCCACGTACCGACAAACCCTCACCATTGCTTTAGACTTTTGCTAGAGGTGTGGAGTCTCCTCTCCAGCACGCCCTGGCTGCGGCGGGGAAAGATCGCGGGCTGACGTGAGGATATAAAGAGGTGAGGAGAAGAAAATGACGGCGGGGGAGGAATGATCCGCCCCGCCGCCAGGTTTACTGGCAAGTAGTCAATCGTGAAGCGATTGATCTGGTTTGCTACTGAGCCCACGTGGTGACGCCAGCTTGGCTTGAAACAGCGGAAGTGGCGCCGCCTGGCAACCGTGCTGGCGCCCCCCCCGGACGGTACGATCAACCGAATCTGATAAAGCCCAAGGATGGACTGGCTGGCTAATCGGACCCCTGTGACTGGCATCGCAACCGCTCCGAACATCGGCGTCGTAACTCAGGGTTGATCACAGCGCCGTCGATCTCGTCCTGAGAGTGCTAGGCGCCACAAGTTGACGGTTGCCATCTAGCTGTCGGGACCGGCTGAAGCACTGGTAGACGAACCGGGTTGCCGCTCATTAGACTCACGCAGTTGAAGAGGTTCGGCCATGTTAATCATGGTGGCTTCAATCGAAGGACCGGGGCTATCGGTGTCCGGCGCTGCTAGCACCGCGGGGCTACGCCGAATGTCGCCGCCGAAGCCGCCGTCGAAGTCCGCAAAGATTTCCAGCCTGGGGCTTTGGCAAGCGCTCTCACAGTTTCTTCCATAAGCGCAAATTCATCCGATCGGCCAGCGGCTTGCCGTGGCCTGGCCGGCTGCCTAACAAAATCTCAAACCAGGGCGATAAGCATTTTGTACCCGAGCCGCAACGCTCTAAACAATGGGTATCGAAAAAGGACATCAAAAATACAATGTCAAAAGCTCTGTATTCAAAACTTTTGCTGGCGGTGCCCATCTTGTTGATTGGCGCCGGTACAGCCTACGCAACTCCTTCCACTCTGACTACCAATGCAGCTCCGGCGGTAACGGTCACATACACGTTGCCGAGCACGCCGGGAGCTCAGGCGTCATTCAGCTTCACCCCTACCATTGCCAGCACGTTCATGTACGTGACTGGGGTGACCAATGCGCCGTGGCTTACTTATAGCACGAGCGCCTCGAACGTGGCCGCCGGCACGGCGGCAACGTTTACCTTCCAGGCGAATGCGGTTGCCGGCACCATGTCACCGGGGACGTACACCGGAACGGTCGCCTATGCCACGACGACGGCCGGCTATATCGGAGCTGCCGGGACGGCAACGGTTACCGTCACATTGTCGATCAAAGGACCGAATGCCACCTTCGGGTGTACCGAAACGCCTACCATTAACGGAAGCGCCGGCGGAAACGTGGGGAACATGAGCTGGACCACGGGAACTATAACCATAGCGGTAACCTGCACTTCCAGTGGCGAAGAGATTTCCTTCCTCGTAACGCCCGGTGGAAATCTAGGCACTGGCGCTTTACCGATGACGGTATCGCCGACGGGCGGAATCGCTTATCTGTGGGGCAGCGCGCCGATCACTGTCACCATTCCGGAGCAACTTTTACTGTCTACTCCTCCCGGCAACAGTCTCACCGGGACGTTGACCATCCAGCCAACCAACGGATCCGTGCCATTAGTTGTCAATCTTAACGTTAACGTCGCAGCGGCGGCTCTGTCGGTCACCAGCGTAACTCCCACTGAGCTTCCCGTCGATACTGTGAATAGCCATACCGTAGTGGTTACTGGCACAGGGTTCGCGCAGGGCGGCGTGACGACGGCTGAGGTCGCTATCGCGTCCGGATCTATGTCCGGCACTGGCGTCTCGGTGCTGGTCGTGAGCAGCACCGAAATGATCGTAACGATCCCTGCCTCTGACCTTGGTGTACTACAGACAGATCACCTTGAAATCTATAACAACAGTGTCGGAGCTACCGGCGGGAACATAAAAACCATATATGTCACCACAAAGCCGATCATCTATTCCGTCACCAACGCCGCCTCCTTCCAGGAGACCAACACCGCCGGAAACGTACCTGCGGTAGCGCCGTACGAAATTATCAGCATCTTCGGTGCGAACTTCGCTGGCCCCACTGAAATGCTAACCGCTACACTGAGCAACGCACTGATGCTTCAGTTCCCGAGCTCGATTACCGAAGCGAACGCTCCATCGGGCGCGGGGGCCGTTGCGGTCGAGTTCTATACCACGGGTGAGGCTACAGGCGTTTCAATCGCGAACGCACCCCTGATCTTTGTATCTGCAAACCAGATCAACGCCATTGTTCCTCAAGAAGTCGTGGCTTCTCTGGGATCATCTTCGGGAAACCCTGGCCTGACATTAGGAGTCCACGTGATCGTCAGCGTGAACAGCATTCTCAGTAACACCAACATCACATACTTCCCGTTGGATGTCGCGACGGCGGCTCCGGGCGTCTTTACTCCTAGCGGTTCCGGCCGTGGGGAAGCCGCAGTCATTAACGCAGCTTTCGTTACGGGCACGGTCACAACGCCGGCGACACTCAATACGGCCACCACTCCGGCTACGCACGGAAATGTGGTGACCATCTACGCCACGGGTCTCGGAGAATTTAGCGGTGGTTACGGCACCAACACTGATGCTGCGATTGAAACCACGAGTACCGCGCCTGGCGCCTGCATCACGCCGGCTGCCTACGATGGCATTCTCGGTGGCGGAGGAACCCCACCCAGCGCGGCATACGGTACCACGTCAGAGTCAGACATAGCAACCCAAACCCCGCCAACCAGTCCGAGCCTCGACGGCTTGGTCTTCCAGAGCCTCTATATGTGGAGTGGCACCCTCCCGCCCTGCTTGCAGGCAGGAGCAACGACCGGGCTATTCCAGGTGTTAGTGGACAGCGTTGCTGTGTCACCCACTTACGTCGGATTGGTGGCCGATTCGGTCGTCGGTCTCTATCAGATCATCGTCACGCTACCCGCTACGTGGGTCATTCCGCCGGTTAATGGCACAGTACCGGTGCAAATCATCCAGAATAGTTCAACGCCGGGTTCGCCGACATCAGCGAGCCAAGTTGGAGCGACCATTTACGTCAACTAAGACGAACTATTAAGGTTCGTTTTAAACTTGAGGCGGCGGGGCGGATCATACCTCCCCGCCGTCATTTTTTGTCCTGCCCTTACCTTCCTAAAAATCGACTCTCTTGTTGATGAACTCGCCGTCGCGGATTTGGACGTCGAACTCGATAAACGCCCCGCTCCGCGCCACCTTGAGGTGATAGGTGCCCGGCGACAGATTGAACACAGCCGGCGTCCGCTTGCCCTGCACCATCCCGTCTACTTCGATGCTCGCGCCGGGAGGCTCCGAAGTAATGCTCAAAGTTCCTGAAGCCTTGCTCAGCCGCAGGTAGATGTCGCCGTCCTGGGGTACGTTAAACACCCGCGGATAGGGCCGATACCCGGCCAGTTGCATCGTCAGCGCGTGACGGCCCCCGCTCAGCGGCAGCATGCAGGGCGTTTTGCAGGTCATGGACGAGTTGCCATCCACGGTTACCAGCGCGCCCGGCGGCTCGGTGAGGAACTGTACGCTCTGTGCCACGCCTGGTTTCGGCTCCACGACGGGCGGAGGAACCGGGGCGGCTGAGCGTGCTGGCTTGGGCCGCGCTACCGGAGTCTCGTCTTCCTGGTGTGGAGACGGAGGCGCGGGCGTCTCGGGAGCCGTGGTCTCAGGCGGCGTAGTAGACTGGGGCGCCGTGGCCTCCGGAGGGGCTTGCGGCGCGGGCGCTTGTTTCGCCGTAGCGTCCGGAGTTGGCGACTGGCCCACGGGACTGGGCTTGGAAGCTGAATTATCCGCGGTCTGAGTGGGCGCTTCAGCGGCCGGCTGCTCGGAATTGCGATTGAACAGATACTTCTGCGCTCCGAACAACACCAACCCCACCAGTCCGATCCCCACCAGCATCCACACCAAGCTTCGAAGCAATGGGCTGCGCGTATGCTCCTCTTCCCGCAAAAGCGGGTCGCGGAAAGGCTTGGGCTCGTCCGTCTGTAAGAGCAACCGGGGTTCGGCGGGTGTTTCCAAAGGGACCTGGGGCGGCCGGGCGACGGGTTTGGGGGGCAGCGCCGCGCCTGCTCCCATGGTCGGCATCGTGTGCGCGCTGCTTCTGGGCAGCGGACGCCAGCCCGGACTGCTCCCGAGTGCGCCCGCTAATGCATCCACAAACTGGAGGCAGCTGCCATAGCGATCATTCGCACTCTTGGCGAGCGCCTTCTTCAGCACCATTTCCACCTGCGGGCCGATGGTTGGATTCAGCCGCTGCGGCGGCACCGGATCCTCCCGCACGATGCGGAATAGCAGCGCCGGCAGTTGATCGGCCAGAAACGGCTTTTCGCCGGTGAGCATTTCATAGGCGATTACGGCGAGGGAAAACTGATCCGCGCGGCCGTCCACCGCGTGCCCTTGCACCTGTTCGGGCGACATGTAATTGGGAGTGCCCATCATGACGCCGCTTTGGGTCATCTGCTGGGACATGATCTTGGCAACGCCGAAGTCGGTGATCTTGGCGTGGATGCGCTCGTGGATCAGGATGTTGGCGGGCTTGATGTCGCGGTGGACGATGCCTTTCTGGTGCGCATAATCGAGCGCGGTGGCGGTCTGCCGCAGGATAGAGAGCGCGGTATCGCTCGGGATGGGCTCGGCGCCATTCAGCACTTTTTCGAGCGGCGGACCATCCACGCACTCCATGAAAATATAGGCCAAGCCGTTCTCCTCGGCGATATCGTAGATGGTGACGATGTTGGGATGCGACAACATCCCGGCCGATTGCGCCTCGCGAAACAGGCGTTCGCGCAACCGTTCCCGTTCGGATTCATCGGTGAAATCCGACAGGCGGATGGTCTTGATCGCGATGATGCGGCCGATGGCGGGATCCTGGGCGCGGTAAACCACCCCGGTAGCTCCACGGCCGAGCTCGTCCAGAATCCGGTATCGGCCGATTTGATCCACGCTAATGACGCTATTTTATCAGTTCGGCCAATATCGCCAGATTCTAGGCGCCGCTATGCGCGAACTCCGACTGCAGCAGGCCAATGCGGGCGCGTAGGTTCTGGAAGCGCGGATGATTGCGGAGATGGTCGAATTCGGCGCCCAGCAGATGCACCGGAAGCGAAGTATCGCGGGCTTCGACGGCGCTCTCCAGATGTAACAGCGCCTCGTCGTGGTCCCCCAAACCCGCATAGATCGCGGCGAAGCTCAGAGGCGATACGTAGTGGGAGTCCGAACGGGCCTTCAGAGTTCCAATCTCCCGTTGCGCTTCGTCGCGGCGTCCGGCCATGGCATAGCAATACCCCATCTGACCGTGCAACAGAGATCCGCATTTCATTTGCGAGGCATTGGTAAGATGCGCGATGGCATCGGTAAACTGCCCCTTGCCCGCGTAGGCCATGCCCAATCCCAGATGCGGCAATCCATAGTCGGTGGCGAGCCGCGAGACCAGCGTGTGCTGGGCGATGGACTCGTCAAAGCGGCGGCAAATGCCGTACATCCATCCCAAAACGAAGTTGGGAAACAGCGAAGCCGGATCCACTTCCAGCGCGCGTTCCACTTCGGCCACGGCGGCATCCTGCGCACCACGGCAGGCCAATTGAATCCCATAGGCGAGGTGGCCGATGGGATCGCCCTTATCTAATTGGATGCTCTTCTGGAGTTCTTCTTCACCCGCGGCCCAGTCCCAATCGAGGAGCGAGAGCACTGCACCCAGCGCAACGTGAGCTTCCGGCAACGACGGATTCAGCGCAATCGCTCGCAGCGCGGCTTCCTTCATCCGCGTATCGGAATCGCTGGGCGGCATCAATCCGAAAACGGAGCTGACCAGCAGCGCTTCCGACAGCGCGGCCCAGGCCGCTGCGTAGTTGGAATCGGCTTCCACCGCCTTGGTAAAGAACGCCACGCTGTTGCGAATGCTGTCCGGTGTACCCAGCTTCCAGTGGTAGCGTCCCTGTAAATAGGCGTCGCAACTTTCCTTGCGTTCCGATTGACGGCGCGCAACGCCTTCTCTGGGTGGAGTGGCCAGATCGCGCAACAACTGCTGCGCCAAATGATCGATGCACGACAAATCCTGCAGCCGGCCATCGGTTGTCTCGGACCATATGTAGGAACCGTCCGCGCCCTGCTGCAACTGCAATAAGAGATGGAAATTGTCTTCCTGGAATTCCATGCTGCCTTCCACCACGTAGTCCGCAGTGCTGATGGGCGCAATGCTGCTGGACGCAGCGCCGGGAACAATGCCGCTCTGCCCGGTATCGCCATTCGGAGCCATGTCGGCGCTGGATATCGCGCTGGGCGATTTCACCATGACCTGGAAGCAGCCTTCCTTGATGAGTATGTGCGCCAGGCGCCGTTGAATCTCTTCGGCCGCCGCACCCGCTTCCGAGGTGGCATTGATCAAAGAGATGAGTCCGATTTCCATGCTGCGGCGGGGAGAGACCGGAGCGCCGCCGTTGGCCGCGCTTCGATACTCGAAGATGGGAACATAGCTGCCCTTGCGCAGGACAATCCGTATTCCGTCCTCCCGCCCTTCGGACCGATAATACTCGTCGAGTTTATAGCGCAAGCGGCGCGCTTCCACGCGGACAATCGAGTCCACTCGAGGATCGAAAGCCTCCCGGCGGTCGAAAACCTCGAGCCCGATGAGATACTCCTTCAACCGATGAGGCTGGCCGAGAAGACTTTCTTCGACCACAAACTGCAGGAAGCGGCGGATACGATGGGATTGGATGAATGCGCGGCTGCGAAGGATAATATCCAGCTGCGCGCGAATTTCGGCAGCGGGGACGCCGTTCAACACTGCGGTGGTCTCTTCGATGGGGTTTACATCTGTAGACATCATCTCAATGGTGGGACACCAAACTCAAGTAACTCGTTACATGGATCTTTTGACGCCGCGGTGGAAGCGCTTGTTCACAAAGGGCGTTTGGGCTGTAAACTACCTATTCGGCACCTACTTACAGATTCATACTGGCGATGTCGACCGGGGACCGGTAGCCCTCCACCACTACGATTCCGCTGTCGGTGACGTGGTAGAGCTGGCGGTCGCGCTCCAGATCGTATCCAATAGAAGTGTCGGGTGGCACACGCACGTTCTTGTCCAGAATGGCGCGGCGGACCCGGGCGCGCCGCCCGATATCGCAATTATCGAAGATGATGGAATCCTCGATGGTAGCGTGGGAGTGAACGCGCACCCCTCGCCCGATCACCGAAGTCCGCACCAGCCCGCCGGAAAGAATGGCCCCGCCGGAGACGATGGAATCCAAGGCCTCGCCGCGGCGGCCGTCGCTGTCGAAAATGAATTTTGCGGGGGCGTCGAAATAGCCGGCGGTGCGGAGCGGCCATTGGCGATTGTACAGATTTAACTCGGGCGAGACCGACCGCAGATCCATGTTGGCATCGAAGAACGCATCGAGGGTCCCGACATCCCGCCAGTACACCGGCGCGCCGGCCGGATCGCCGGGAATGCGGTTGGTTTGGAAATCGTAAGCGTACATGTCGGCGCGGCCGATGAGCCCCGGTAGAATGTCGCGGCCAAAATCGTGAGAACTGCCCTGCTTTTCACCATCCACGCGTAGCTCGTCGAGAAGCAGCTTGGTGGAAAAAAGATAATTTCCCATGGACGCATAGACCCGGTTGGGATCGCCGGGCATGGTGGGTGCGTCGGGCTTCTTCTCGTGGAAACCGCAGATCAGGCCATCTTCCCGCGTTTCGATGACACCGAACTCGGAAGCCTGTTCCTTTTCGACCGGGATGGCCGACACGGTCACCTGCGCGCCGCGATCGATATGAAATTCGATCATCTCGCGGATATTCATGCGATAAATATGATCGGCGCCGAAGATGGCCACCACGTGCGGCTCGGCTTGTTCGATCAGATTGATGTTCTGGTAAATGGCGTCGGCCGTGCCGCGATACCAATCTTCGCCGGCCGAGCGCATCTGCGCAGGAACCGGAATGATGAAGTGGTTGCGCAGCAGGCTGGAAGCCTCCCATCCTTCGCGCAAATGCTCCAGCAGGGACTGGCTCTTGAACTGCACCAGCACATAGATCGAATAGATGCCCGAATTGATCAGGTTGCTGAGGACAAAATCCACGATCCGGTATCGACCCCCGAAAGGAACGGCGGGTTTCGCCCGCTCCTTGGTAAGCGGGTAGAGGCGGGTGCCCTTGCCTCCGGCCAATACAAATGCGAGCACGCGCAATTGCATCTTATGAGTCTCCGATTGATAGGTTGCCAAGAGAGTCCATGTCTATTCTGTCAGATGGCAACGCATCGCGAAAGAGCGAAAGTCGTTTCCTACTCTTACTTTCGCCGTCTTAGAGATGGTCGCACAACGAAGGATGTTTCGAGTCAATTTTCGCGCGCGATTTCGGGCTAAGATGCGCCGTTGCGCGTGTGTTACGATTTAGACTTACACCGCAGTCATGATTCGTGCCTATCGCGGCATCGTACCCCGGATCGCCGCTTCCGCTTACATCGATCAGAGCGCGCAGGTGATCGGAGACGTGGTGGTTGGCGAGCGCTCCAGCATCTGGCCGAATGTCACTGCTCGCGGCGATGTCAATGTGATCCGTATTGGTGAAGAGACCAACATTCAAGACAATTCGGTGCTGCATTGTGATGCCGGAAAGTTTCCTCTGCATATCGGCAATCGGGTCACGGTGGGCCACATGGTGATGCTGCATGGTTGCATCATCGAGGACGAGTGCCTGATTGGAATCGCCGCCGTGGTTTTGAATGGCGCGAGAATCGGAAAGGGATCGGTGATCGCGGCGGGCGCGGTGGTGCCCGAAGGCGCCGAGATTCCGCCGCTGAGCATGGTGATGGGCGTGCCGGCCAAGGTGAAGCGATCCGTTACCGACCAGGAGCGCGAGCGCTTTCGCCAGAATACCGACCGTTACGTCGAGGCGGCGCGGATTTACCGGGACGAGCCCGCTTGAAAGGGACACTCCCTTACGGTCGTGGTTCAGTATCGTGGCTTCAGTGGCGTCCGTGGCTTCTGAACCGCGCGCCAGCCGGACACTCGCAGACGACTGGAAGTCCTACACTGGAGAACATCGACTCGAAGAACACCGGGCGGGTGGCGCGTGAGCAAGCGGCCAGTAAACAATGATTAAGGCAGTCAAAGGCACGCGCGATATTCTTCCGCCCTCCAGCGCCGTCTGGAACCAGGTGGAAGCGGTGGCGCGCGAGGTTTTTCGAATCTATAACTATCAGGAGATCCGCACGCCGATTCTCGAAGAAACGGCTCTGTTCGCGCGCGGCGTGGGCCAGGAGACCGACATCGTCAGTAAAGAGATGTACACCTTCGACGACCGCGACGGCAGTTCGCTCACTCTGCGGCCGGAGGCTACGGCGTCGGTGATGCGCGCTTATATCGAGCATCGCCTGGACCAGAAGCCGGGATTGCAGAAGCTGTACTACATTGGGCCGATGTTCCGGCGCGAGCGTCCGCAAAAGGGCAGGTATCGGCAGTTCTTCCAGATTGGCGCGGAGGCCATCGGATCGGAATCGCCGGCGGTGGATGCCGAAGTGATCGAGATGGTGATCGATCTGCTTCGCCGGGCCTCGCTGGATGGCTTTCAGTTGCTCGTTAATTCGGTGGGCGATCAGAATTGCAGGCCGCAGTACGTGGCGCTGCTCCAAGAGAAGCTGCGCGAAGTGGCCTCGCGCCTGTGCGACGATTGCCAGCGGCGCGCGGAAACCAACCCCTTGCGCGTGCTGGATTGCAAGGTGCCGGAGGACCAGGAGATCATCAACGCGCTGCCATCCATTCAGGATCATTTGTGCGAGCCGTGCCTCACGCATTTCAATGCCGTGAAGTCGCACTTGGACCACCGGGGCATTCGTTACGAAGTCCGGCCGCGAATGGTGCGCGGTTTGGATTACTACATGCGAACAACCTTTGAGATCGTGCACGGCTCGCTCGGAGCGCAGAATTCCGTGCTGGGCGGTGGGCGCTATGACGGACTGGCCGAATCGCTAGGCTCGCGCGTGCATTCGCCAGGGATTGGATTCTCCATCGGCGAAGACCGGCTGGTGATGAGCGTGGAACAAACGGCGCAGAGTAAAGAGGACCCGCTGGTGATGGTGACGTTCACCGCGGGCGATGCCACGCGCCGCGCCGCCGCCGATGCCGCCGCTGAATTGCGCGCGAAAGGAATCCGGGTGGAAGCGGCTGAAGGAAAATTGAAGAGGGTTTTCGAAATCGCGAACAAGCTGAACGCGCGGGTGGCCGTAATCTGCGGCGAAAACGAAACCGCCGTCGGCGAAATATCGATGAAGGATATGGAGAATCAGGTACAAGTGCAGATCCCGCGTGAATTGCTCCTCGAAAAGGTGGAAGAATGCCTGAGCAAGTACCGTTAGATTTCTTGGGCGACCTGCGCCGCACGCATAGCTGCGGGCAATTGCGCGCCTCGGACGTTGGAAGCACCGCCCTGCTGATGGGTTGGGTGCATCGCCGCCGCGATCTGGGTGGGGTGTTCTTTATTCACCTGCGTGACCGCGATGGCGTTACGCAGGTGGTGTTTCATGGCGATTCCGGCGCACTGCACTCCAAGGCCGAGTTGCTCGGCTCGGAATATGTGGTCGCGGTGGAGGGCACGGTGGCGCAGCGGTCGCCTGAGACCGTGAACGCGTCGCTTGAAACCGGAGAGGTGGAGTTGGTGGCCACCAAGCTGTGGATCTTGAACGAATCGCGCACGCCGCCGTTTCCGATGGAAGAGACCGTGGACGTGAAAGAAGACGCGCGCCTGAAATACCGCTACGTCGATTTGCGCCGGCCGCACATGCAGCGCAACATCATGCTGCGCTCGAAAATCAGTTTCGCGGTGCGTGAGTTTTTGTACAGCCAGGGCTTTCTCGAAATCGAAACGCCGTTCATGGGACGGTCGACGCCCGAAGGCGCGCGCGATTATCTGGTGCCTAGCCGCGTGCAGCCGGGCTCGTTCTATGCGCTGCCGCAATCGCCGCAGATTTTTAAGCAGCTTTTGATGATCAGCGGTTACGAAAAGTATTTTCAGATCGTGCGCTGTTTTCGCGATGAGGATTTACGCGCGGACCGCCAGCCGGAGTTCACGCAGATCGATCTGGAAATGTCGTTCCCACAGCAGGAGCGCGTCTACGAAGTAGTGGAGCCGATGCTCAAGCGCGTGTTTGAAGTGGCGGGATTCCAGGTGCCGAACGAATTCCCCAGGCTGACTTATGCGCAGGCCATGCGATCCTACGGCATCGATAAGCCGGACCTGCGCCTGCCGCCGTTTCATGTTTTGGACGGAGCGGCTGATGGTCAACCCTGGCAGCTTGGCTTGACGTTTCCCCCGGTTGCGATTCACATTCCGAAGACCGGCGCGCTGAGCCGCAAAGAACGCGACGAGTTGAAGGAATATGGAACCGAGCGCGGGCTGCGCGTTTATGATGACCTGAAGAAGCTGGATGCGAAGCTGGTGGAGCAGGCGCGTACGGCGTCGGGCGCGGCGGAAGACGATTTGCTTTTGATCGCCGGATGGCCGGGACCGCCCAAAGGCCAGCGTCCGGAGGAAACGTTCTACCAGGCTTGCGGCCAACTGCGTCTGTTCGCCGCGCAGAAATACAATGACCGGCATAAGCTGCTGGACCCCATGAATTTCAAGCCGCTCTGGGTGGTGGATTTTCCGATGTTCGAATGGGATGAGGAAGAAAATCGCTGGAACGCGGCGCACCATCCGTTCACTTCGGTACACGACGACGATATCGAAAAGCTCACCAGCGATCCCGCGCGCTGCCGCGCCAAATCGTATGACGTGGTGCTGAACGGCACCGAATTAGGTTCGGGATCGATTCGTATTCATCGCCGCGACGTGCAGTCCAAGGTTTTTTCGGCCTTGGGATATTCGGAAGAGGAAGCGAAACAGCGCTTCGGCTTTTTGCTCGAAGCGTTGCAATTTGGCGCGCCGCCGCATGGCGGAATCGCGCTCGGGCTGGACCGGTTGGTGATGATCCTGGCGGGAGAAAATTCCATCCGCGAAGTAATTCCGTTTCCCAAAACGGCGCGCGGAACGGATCTGATGTCGGAAGCGCCATCGCCGGTTTCCGATCGCGTATTGCGCGACTTAGGCATCCGCCTGGCGGGCGCGCCCGCCAAGCCTTAGAGGTGTCATGCCGGCGGCCAACGCAGTAACAATTGAAGGCGTTTGGAAATACTTCGGCGATTATCCCGCGTTGCGCGATATTTCGTTCAACGTGGATGGCGGCGCGTGCCTGGCGCTGCTGGGCCGCAACGGGGCGGGCAAAACAACGCTGCTGCGGATCATCGGCGGCCTATCGAAAGCTGCGCGTGGGCGCGTGTCCATCCTCGGTAAAGACACGCGAGCCGGAAGCACCAGGCAGCGCATCGGCATCCTGGGCCACGGCATCGGGGTTTACGAAGAGCTCTCCGCGTTCGAGAATCTGCAGATGTTCGGCGAGCTGTATGGCATGGACGATCCGCGCCGCACGGCGACGGAATGGCTGGAACGAACGGGCCTCGATCGCGTGCGCGACGGCCTGGTGCGCGAGTTTTCCCGCGGCATGCGCCAACGCCTCGCCATCGCGCGCTGCTTTCTGCATCAACCGTTATTACTATTGCTGGACGAGCCTTTCACTGCGCTGGACGATCGCGCCATCGCCGTGCTGCAAGACCTGCTGAAATCGGCGCTGGCCGAAGGCCGCACCATCATCATGTCCACGCATCAACTGCGGGAAGCGCTGGAACTGGCCACCGACGTAGCGCTCATCAATCGCGGCAGACTCGCGTTTCGCGGTCCACGCACGTGGGAAATGTTGGAAGATCCCGGCTGGCTGTATCGTCATTACGGGGAAGCATGAAGTTTCTGCGCCGGACGCTGGCGATCGCCGCCAAAGATCTGCGCTCGGAAATTCGCAGCAAGGAGGCGGTGAACGCTTCCATTTCTTTCGCGCTGGTCATTTTATTGCTTTTCAGCTTCGCCTTCGACCTGGAGCCGGAACAGATGCGCGACATCGCGGGCGGTTTGCTTTGGATGATTTTCGCCTTCGCCGGCACGCTGATCCTGAACCGCAGTTTCGCGCGCGAACTGGTGAACGATTGCCTGGACGCGCTGCTCGCTTCACCGGTCAGCGGCGCGGAACTATTTTTTGGAAAGTGTCTGGCGAACTACGTGCTCATCGTGATCGTGGAAACCATCAGCCTGCCCTTCTTCGCGATATTCTATGATGTTCGTTTACCGCACTTGGGGCTTTTGTTCTTGGTGATGCTGCTGGGCACCTGGGGGATTACAGTGATAGGAACCATGTTCAGCGCCATGACCGTGAATTTGCGTCTGCGCGAGCTGATGCTGCCGACGCTGATTTATCCGATGCTGGTTCCGGCGTTGATCGGGGCCATCCAGTTGAGCCGCGCGCTGATCACCAACAGTCCGCTGGCTGAGAACTTTATCTGGTTTCGCATTTTGGTGGCGTTCAACGTCATCTTTACTATTTTGGCTCTGGCTTTGGTAGAAATCGTTCTAGTGGGGTAAGGACATGCGTCTGAAAATCATCGTGACCTTGACGGTCCTCTCGGGGCTGATTCTGGCTTGGAATCTGCACACCATCTTCCTCAACGTTCCCGACGAAGCGAACCAGGGAGCGATCTTTCGCATCATTTATTTTCATGTGCCGGCCGCGATCACTTCGTTTACCGGGTTCTACTTGGGGATGTTTTCGGCTATCGGCTATCTGGTTTTCAAGAACCTGCGGCTGGACTCCATCGCTGCTTCGATCAACGAAGTTTCCCTGGCCTTCGCTTGCATTACGCTGGTGACCGGCAGCATCTGGGGCCGCATCATCTGGGGCATCTGGTGGACGTGGGATCCGCGCCTGACGTCCTACTTCGTCTGTCTGCTGATTTATTTCGGCTATTTCATGCTGCGGCGCGCGATTGACGATCCCAACACGCGCGCCCGGCTGTCGGCTGTGCTGTCGATCTTTGCCTGCGTGGATATTGTGCTGGTTTGGAAATCGATTGAATGGTTCCGCACGCAGCATCCTGGTCCGGTTTTGGAAATCCGCGGCGGCGGCGGCATGGCGCCCGGGATGGAATCGCCGCTGTGGTGGAATCTGCTGGCGCTGTTGATGCTTTCAGCGGCTTTGATCCTGATCCGCACCCGTCAGGAAGCGATGAAACTCGAAATCGACGCCATGCGCCGCCACGCCCACGCGTTTTAGGAGACGCGCTCATGAGTCCACAAAACTACACCTTCATGTTTTATGGCTTTACCGTGGCGTGGCTGATCATCATGATTTATGTGATCTCCATCGCGCTGCGCGAGAAGAAGCTGCGAGAGGAACTGGACCGCGTCAAGCGGATGGTGGAAGAAGGCGAGAACGCTAAGCGCTAATGTCCAGCACCGTCACTTCGGGGCGGCAGTTCACGCGCACACCGTCGATACTGCCTACGCCGCGCGTAACGTAAACCTGGCGGCCGTTCCATGGCTTCAGCCCGGCGACGAAGCGCTTATCGCGAACCGGCACGAAGCGCTCGCCCAATAGCGGCAACACCACTTGGCCGCCGTGTGTATGGCCGCTGAGCATGAGATCCCAGGGACGATCCGCCAACACGTCCTTGGTATCGGGATTGTGCGCCAACAGAATGGCAGGATCGTCCGAAGCGACATCTGCGAACGCCAGAACCGCATCCACCTGGTGGCTCCACAAATCGGCCACTCCGGCGAAGCGAACGGATTGATCGCCGACGCGCACAACTTCGGAACGATTGTGGAGCAGGGGAATGTTGGCCGCGCGGAGCAGCGCTCGAACCACCGAAGTATCCTTGAACCCGTGGACCGTCGCAGCCCAGGTCCCGCCATCATGATTGCCTAAGGTTGCGAACACCGGCGCCGCGTTCGACAATCGCCGCAGAATTCGCGCATACTCCGCTTCGTCAAACGGCGTGGCGTCGGTGACAAAATCGCCCGTCAAGCAGATCACGTCGGGTTTGGCTTCCAAACCCAGATCAATCGACTTCTCGATTAATGAAAACGGCACCATGGGCGACGCGTGAAAATCGGATAAATGCAAAATCCGCACCCCAGTGGTGAGACTCTTGCATGGCAGTGTCACGCGGGTGAAGGTGCGTTCCAGCCAGTTGGGTTCGACGCCAAACGCATATGCGGGCGCACATCCAGCCACCGGTAATAACGAAAGGAGTTTCCTGCGGGTCACGCCATTCCAGTTTTGCATTCTCGGGTGGACCGGCCAAGTGACAATGGTTCTAGTACGCCAACAGGCTGCTGAAAAGGGCCTGCAGCACCGGCTTCCTTACGGTCGCGGCTCGGTAAACACGCGCAATTCTGAAGCGCGCGCGTGAGCAAGCGTTTTTTGGGGCCTTTTCAGCAGCCTGCTAATGCGCGCTTCCGGAAATGGCATCCACGAAGGGTTTTGGGATCGGCCAGAGGCCGTATACTTGCCGCTCGTCGCGATAGAAGCTTCCGGCCACCAGCACTGCGCCCAAATCGGCTGGATCGGGCTTTTGCCGCTGGCGCGCGAGCACGTCGCGCAGCTCTTTGGTGATCGCTTCCAACTGCGTGAGCAGCACCGACGCCGCCGTCGCATCCTTGCAAGTGACATGAACTCCGAACTGCAATTGCCGAGCTTGATCCGCGCCAATCGTGAATATAATTTGCTCGGCGCTTTGTAACGCCGGCACGTATGCCTTGGCCGCGGCCGGCAGCGAACCCATAGTCTGGAGCGCGACGCCCGGAATGATGGCCCACATCGGATCTTTCGGAGCCGCGAGCGGCGCCTTGGCGGTCTGATTTGCAATTTGATACGCCCCAAAATCATCCGGGCCGATCGCCATCGCCATCACATCGGGCCGGAGCGGATAAAACGAGATTCGCCGGTTGGGCTGGCTTCCCGGCACGACACAAAAATCGTTGTGGCACGATCCGTTCTGTCGCACCGCGTAGCCGCTTAGATCTTTCCAATGAAAACGCCCGCGTAGGGCAAAATAGATGCGGCCGTCTTTCAGCGCAGCGGCAATCGCATCCAGATCCTGGCGGTAGTCGAACTTGGTTTCATCCAAGAATTGCCGGTAGTCGGCATCTTCGGCCGTCTTCGAGCCGGCCAGCATCGCGAGAATTCCCGATCGCCGCAGCGCATCCACATCGATGTAGATGACACTGGCGTTGGCGGTGGGCAGATAGGCGACTAAATTAGAAGGCGGAGCCGCTCTCCGCGCTCGAGACCAGTACCAGCCGGCGCCGCCAGAGAGCGCGCACGCGAGCAACAGGAACACGATGGAACGCCGAAGTTGAAAGCGTGCATTCACAGCGCGAGAGATTACACTGCCGCTGCCGCTTCGGTGAGCCGCGATTCCTTCCATAGATCGATATACGGCTTAAGCGACCGCATCATCGCGTGGAACTGTGGAATATCGAGCGATTGCGCGCCGTCGCTGACCGCTTTCTCGGGCGCCGGATGCACTTCCACGATCAGGCCGTCGGCGCCGATCGCAACGCCCGCGCGCGCCAGCGCGGGCACCAGGCTGCGCTTGCCGGTGGCGTGGCTGGGATCGAGAATCACCGGCAGATGCGTCAGCTCGTTCAGCGCCGGCACGGCCGCGATGTCGCAGGTGTTGCGCGTGGCGGTCTCAAAAGTGCGGATGCCGCGCTCGCACAGAATCACGTTGCGGATTGCCGTGCGCCACCACGTACTCGGCCGACATCAGCAGTTCCTTGATGGTGGAGCTCATGCCGCGCTTCAGCAGCACCGGCCGGCCGCACTTGCCGAGCGTCTTGAGCAGCGCGAAATTCTGCATGTTGCGCGCGCCGATCTGCAGAACGTCGGCGTACTCGGCCACCAGGTCGACGTCGCGATCGCTCATCACTTCGGTGATGATGCCGAGGCCGGTGGCGCGCTTGGCCTTGGCGCAGCAGCTTCAGCCCTTCGGCTTCCAGGCCCTGAAAATCGTAGGGCGAAGTGCGCGGCTTGAACGCGCCGCCGCGCAGCAGCTTCGCGCCGGCGCGCGCCACGCCCTCGGCCGCTTGCATGATCTGCTTTTCGCTTTCCACCGAGCACGGCCCGGCCATCACGATGAACTCGTCGCCGCCGATCTCGCACACCGTCCACGCGAATGCGCGTGCGCTCCGTTCGGAATTCCTTGCTGACGAACTTGTAGGGCGCCGAAATGCGCACGGCTTTCTCCACTCTGCGGCGTGGCTTCGACCGATTCCAGGCAGGCGGTGACGTCGCCGATGCCGACCGCGCCGATCACGACGCGCTCCTCGCCCTCGATGGAGTGGATCTTATAGCCGAAATCCCGGATGCGCTCGCACACTTGCTCGATCTCCTCTTTCGTCGAGTGGAGTTTCATCGAGATGATCATCGTCCTATCTCCTCTAAAATGAAAAACCCACTCTTTCGAGTGGGTTGCTTTTTGCTCACTAATTATTGCTTAAGCCAACGCCACTCGCCCCGATTCAGGCGCTAAACCAGTACCAAAATCGAAACGAGTTGTCGGCGCAACGACGCATGAAGATTTAGTATATGCAGAAATCCGGGTGCCGCGCAAGGCTGACCTCGGGTTCAGACCAGCGACGCGCACCGGATCAGCTCTAGCGGGCCCAGGCCAGGGAATCGGGCCGGCGACCGTTCGATAGCACTGCGCATCGCCTCGAAATCGGCGGCGTTGTTGTGGATTAAGGGCATCTGGGCTACCAATGCGGTTGCGGCGATCATGCCATCGAACCGCCAGCGGGACAAGCGTTCCTGGCGCGACTCGGCCAAATGGTGCGAGCGCCGGGGCGGGGTGGGCGGATCCGGCAATAGCGACATGATCTCTCCGGCTACTACGGCCGCGGCGCCGTCCAACGGCCACACTGGGCCTAGCGCGCTCAGATAAGCGATCCGGGCTGATTCGATGCTCTCGCGCCGGTCCTGGTGGGCGCGGCGCCATAAAAGGCTGTAGCCCCGAATTCGCTCCAGAACCGTGACCGCGGAAACGTGAAGCGGATGCTGCGACAGGTACGCGCCCAACCATTTTAGAATCTCAGAATCCCTGGTTCTCACCAGCCAACTCTCGGCGCTGGTGTCGAACAGAAAAGGGCCGGACGTGGGGTCGACCAAGAATCAGCGCCTCGGGGACGGTTCCAGAATGACGCCGTCCAGAAGCGCCCTCTCGTCGTCTGTGAAACCGGAGAAAGCTTTCCGGTATGCGTTGAGCACTTCTGCGGAGCGCTCAGTCGCCCGGTGCAAGCGCAACCCCTCAGCCAGCGCCTCCGATATCACCGCGCTGAGGTTCACGCCTCTGGCGCGAGCGATACTCTTCGCTTTCGTGAGCGAATCTGAGGGCAGCGTCAATGTTGTTCGCTGCTTCTTTACTTTGATGAGAGAACGGGCTGGTCCCATAGATACAGTTTAGCATCAAAAGCGTCATCAGTTGTCAACACGGGGATGCCAGCCCTCAGGGCGCCGACCAAACGGGCAAATCGATGGTCGCGACCTGTGCCGCGTCGGCATGGACCGCGGGCGCCTGACTCAGGTCCAGTAAATCTTCGTCGATCTCGTTCACGTCGAAGCTGGCCAGGATGCGATAATCGCCCGCTGGCAGGCTATCGAACCGGAAGCGTCCTTCGGTATCGGAGATTGTCTGGGGAGAGCCGCTGAGCGACCGGCGCGCGGACTCCGCGACGGGCCACAAGAATACGGGAACGCCAGCCACCGGCTGCCCGTCCGCCATGACGCCGCCGGCGATCTGTCCGGCCTGATCCGATACGGTGATTCTGATGCGTGCCGGCGTGCGCGGCTCAATGAAGACCTCGAACCAATCCGAGTCGCTCACCGCCTTCCACGCGCGGCGAGTATTGCTGCGCAGGTTTACGATGGACTCCACGTACTGTCCCCGAGGAACGTGCGCGCGCAATTCCCAATATCCAGGCGCCAGCACCGTGTGCGAACCCATGATCTCGCGCTCGGGCTCCGTCTCCGCCAGATTCACGCGGCGCGCGGTTAAAGTGAACGGGATGCCGGCGGGAGAACTGGAGCCGGGGCGGCGCACTTCAATATCGACGTCCGGCAACCGCAGCACCTGGACATTCCCGGATTCGCTGTCTTGATCGAGCGCCAGATCCACAAAGCCAGATGCGGAAGCATCCAGCAAGGTTGCGGTGACCTCGTAAACGCCAGGAGCCAGCCCGTCGAATCGATATCGCCCCTTGCAGACTGCCTGCGTACCGCGACGCCCGGTTTCAGAGGATAGAGTGACCACTACGGCTCCGTCCGTATCGCATCCAATAAATCCTCCCAGATGGAACAGGGCGCCGGGTTCGGGATCGATGTCTGCTTCCGAAGTGTCGGCGTCCGCGGTGACGGCGTAGGCTCTGGCCTGGCCGGTCTCGCGCGTCTGCGGCCCAAAAGTGGGGAGCCATCCCGAACTGTCCGCAAAAGTGTTTGCCGCGGAGCGAACCCAGTACTTGCCGGGATCGAGGCCAGGAATCCGATACACTCCACGATCGTCCGAGATTGCGCTCCCGGCCTGCCGCTGGGGAAGGCGCATGCGATAAGCAACTACGGTAATGCCATCCGTACCCACGCCGTTCTCATCCAGGATGCGCCCGGTAATGGCGCCCTTGTGGCGCAGCCGAAGTTCGGCGAAAAGATTGGAATCGGCGGTTACCTGGAAGGACGTCCCGCGCCCGATCGGCAGCCTTTGGCCGTAAGCGACTGGAAGATATCCGCCGTGGATGGCTGTTAAAAGGTAAATGCCCGGCGTTACAGGCGAAAACGAGAAGCGGCCGGAAATGCCTACCCGCACCGTCTGCGGCTGGCCTGCAACGCTACCAGGCTGCGGCACAGGATCGAGACGAACCGTGGTTCTAGCCAGTGGACGTCCCGAAGCCTGCTCCAATACAACGCCTTCTACGGTTCCGGCCTGGCAACTGCCGGCGACCATCAGCGCGAAGAGGGCACGGTACATGCGTTTCGCTCTTCACCTATGACGGCTGCCATTCGAGCGACGTGGAGTGAAAAATATGAAAGAATAACTCGTGGCATGAAACCATTCGCGGCCTTGTTTCTACTCACCGCAGCATCACTGTCCGCTCAAGCCCCGCCTGCCGCCGCGCCTCGTCCGGGCGGCAACATGCTTATCAGCCGCGCGGTTCCCGATGCCGCGGCCGTGGAGCGGGGACAGAAAATTTTCGTCGGCAACTGCGGCTTCTGCCATGGCACAACGGCGCAAGGCGGCGACAGCGGTCCGGACCTGGTTCGCTCACCGCTCGCGTTGGACGACGAACACGGCGACAAGATCGGTCCGGTGATCGAGCAGGGCCGAGCCGGCAAAGGCATGCCCGCGTTCCATCTGCCCGCCGATCAGATCCAGGACATCGCGGCTTTTCTGCGCTCCCGCCAGCAAGCCGCCATCGATCGCAACGCCTATAGCATCCTCAATGTCGTCACGGGCGATCGCGAGAAAGGGCGCGAATATTTCAACGGGGCCGGGCGCTGCCACTCTTGCCATTCGCCCACGGGGGATCTGGCGGGCATCGCGAAGAAATATGACGCCGTGACGCTGCAGTCGCGATTCCTGTATCCGCGCCAACGCCCCGGCGACGGCCAGCCGGTCCGTCCGGAAGTTACCGTGAGAACGTCCTCCGGCCAGTCCGTCTCCGGCACGCTGGAGTATGTGGACGATTTCGATGTGGCGTTGCGCGATGCTTCCGGCGATTATCATTCTTTCTCGCGCGACCAACACCTCAAAGTGGAGATTCACGATCCGCTGGCCGCCCATGCCGAGTTACTCAAGAAATACACCGATGCCGATATGCATAACCTGCTCGCTTACCTGGAGACCCTGAAATGAAGATCGCTCTGGTTGCGTTCTCGCTGGTTGGATCTTCGCTCTTCGCACAGGGGCTCGATCCGGCGCAGTTACTCAAGCCGCCCACCGATACCTGGCCCACTTACAACGGCGATTACTCCGGCCGCCGCTTCAGTACTCTCTCGCGCATCAATTCCTCGAACGTCACGGCGATGACCTTGGCCTGGGAATATCGCCTGGACCCCGGCACTGGCACGCTCACCTCCAGCATCAAATCCACGCCGCTGGAGGTAAACGGCGTCCTCTATTTCACGCTGCCCGATCACGCCTGGGCGGTGGATGCCCGCACCGGACGGCAGCTCTGGCATTACCAATGGGAATCGCACGGCGGCATTCACATCGGGAACCGCGGCTTCGGAATGTACGGGAGCTGGCTGTACTTTGAGACGCCCGACAATTACCTTATTTCGCTCAACGCCAAGGACGGTACCGAACGCTGGCATGTGGAAATCGCCGATGTGAAACAGGAATATTTTTCCACGCCTGCGCCTATTGTGATCCGCAATCACATTCTGATCGGCGTGGGCGGCGATTCGCTGGATGTACCCGGCTATCTGGAATCGCGCGATCCAGAAACTGGCCAGTTACAATGGCGCTGGAACACCACGCCGCGCAAGGGCGAGGCGGGCGCCGAGACCTGGCCGAATCCTGAAGCGATGGAGCACGGCGGCGGCATGACGTGGGTGCCCGGCACTTACGATCCCGAGCTCAATCTGTATTACCTCGGCACCGGCAATCCGAATCCGGTGATGGCCGGCCAAGGCCGGAAAGGCGACAATCTCTGGACCTGCTCCATTGTCGCGCTGAATCCGGATACTGGAAAGCTGGCGTGGTATTTTCAAGCGTCTCCGCACGACACGCACGATTGGGACGCCGCCGAAACTCCGGTGCTGATGGATGGCGAAATCGACGGACATCCACGCAAGCTGCTGGCACAATCCAGCCGCAACGGTTACTTCTTTGTGCTGGACCGCACCAATGGCAAGAACATCCTTTCGAAGCCGTTCATCGATCTCAATTGGTCCAAGGGTCTGGACGCCAAGGGCCAGCCCATCGGAAATCCCGAGAAAGAGCCGAAAACCGACGGCACGCTGGTGATCCCGGCCCTGGGCGGCGCGGCGAATTGGCCGTCTCCCAGTTTCGATCCCGAAACCGGATTGTTTTACGTCAACGCCTCGTCCTCCTATAGCCTGTACTACCTCACCGATACCGGCGACAAACCGGAAGGCTACGGCGGCCGCGATTCCGGCGTTTACTCCACGCTGGCGCTCAAGGCCATCGATTACCGCACCGGCCAGATCCGCTGGACGCACGAGTACAATCGCGGCGGTGGATCGATCGGAATCTTGACGACGGCGGGCCGGCTGCTTTTTACCGGCGATCCATCGGGCAATTTCATCGTCTATGATGCGGCCAACGGCAAAATTCTGTGGCACGCGCATCTGATCGCCACAGTAAGTAACGGTCCGATGACTTACGAGCTGGATAATCGCCAGTATGTCGTAGTGGGCGCGGGCGACACGTTGTACGGCTTCACGATGTTGCAATAGGAGGCCAGGCGTTCAGCCGCGCGAATGCAGGTCGGAGTAACTCGGTAACCCCGCGATGCCGCGCGCATTCATCACCGCCCGCAGCACGGCCTGCGCCATCACTTCGGCTGCCAGCGCGCCGATGGCCCCGTGATTCGCGCGGGTGGCGATTGCTCCCGTCGCTACTGCAAAAATCGTGTCCCCATCGCTCGGCGTATGCACGGGATTGATGGTGCGCGCCAGGCCATCATGAGCCATTTGCGCCACTTTCGTGGCTTGTACTTTATCGAGCGCGGCGTTGGTGGCCACCACGCCAATGGTGGTATTGGTGGCCGCGTCGGCCCGAACGCTGTACCCTTCGCGAATGCGTGCCATCGAATCCATGAATCCCGATCCTTCCGCCGTACGCGCACCCGCGATAATCTTTCCGGTTTTCGGATCCACCACGTCGCCGGCCGCATTCACCGCCACGATAGCGCCCACCACGATCCCCGTGTCGCCCACCCGCACGCTGGCGCTTCCCAAGCCCGACTTCATCGCTTGCTTCGGTCCGAACAGCTTGCCGATGGTGGCGCCGCGCCGGCCCCGACGTTGCCTTCTACAACGGGCCCGGACGTCGCGGCCTGGCACGCTTTATATCCGGACTCCGCCGTCGGCCGGATTTTGGAATCGCCGATTTCCAGATCATAAAGAATCGCCGCGGGCACAATCGGCACCACCACGTCTCCCACTGTGTAGCCCAAACGATGCTCGTCGAGATAGCGCGCGACGCCTGACGCCGCGTCCAATCCAAATGCGCTGCCGCCCGCGAGCAAAATCGCCTGCACCTGTTGCACCGTATTGATCGGATTCAGCAGATCGGTCTCGCGCGTTCCCGGCGCCGAGCCGCGCACATCCACGCCGGCGGTGGCGCCCTTCCCGAACAACAGCACGGTGCAACCGGTGGGCCGTCGCGGCTCGGTGAAATGGCCTACCTGGACGCCTTGGACATCGGTGATGCTGCCGTCATTGCTCTGGGCAGCGGCTTCCAGCGGCGAAAGCACAGCGCCCGTAGTGAGAGCCGCCAGCGCCTGGCTGAATTCCCGTCTTTTCATCTTCATTTAGATTACTCCCGTGACCTGCGCATTGCCCCGGGCGCTACCGACGCGTTACAGTCGGGTTTCGATGCGATATTTCTTTGCGCCGATCCTCCTCTGCTGTTGCTTTTCGCTCGCGGCGCAGAATCGGGCGGGCCGTGCCTGGAAGTTCGCGGTCTCGGGCGACTCGCGCAACTGCGGTGATATCGTCATGCCCGCCATCGCCGCCGGCGTCCACAAAAGCGGCGCAGTTTTCTACTGGCACCTGGGCGACTTCCGCGCCATCTACGAAATCGACGAGGACATGTCGGCGCCAGCCAACCTGGGCCTGCACAACAAGCCGCTCGAAACCCTGACGTACTTAAAGGAAGCGTGGCCCGATTTCATCGCCCACCAAATTGTCCCGTTCGGCTCTCTGCCCGTTTACCTGGTCATTGGCAACCATGAGACCGTTCCGCCCATGTCGCGAGAATCGTGGCTGGTGCAGTTCGCCGATTGGGTGGAAACGCCCGCCCTGCGCACGCAGCGTTTAAAGGACGATCCGTCGGATCACAAGCTTCACGCCTACTATCATTGGGTGGAGCGCGGCATCGATTTCATCTCGCTCGACAACGCCACGCCGGAGCAACTCGATCCCGATCAAATGACATGGCTCCACGGTGTGCTGGCGCGCGATGAAGCGTCGCCGCGGATTCACACGATCGTGGCCGGCATGCACGAAGCGCTACCAGGCAGCACCAGCGACATGCACAGCATGAGCGCGTCTCCGCGCGGCCTCGAAAGCGGACGCGAAGCGTATGAAGCCTTGTGGCACGCTCACCACACTGCCCATAAAAACGTGTATGTCCTGGCCAGCCACTCGCATTATTACATGGACAATATTTTCGAAACGCCTGCTTGGAAAGACAAAGTTCTGCCCGGCTGGATTATCGGAACGGCCGGCGCTCAGCGCTACAAACTGCCGCCCGATCTCACGCCCGCACAACACGCCCAGACCAATGTTTATGGCTATATGATCGCCACGGTCGCTCCGGATGGCGCCGTGTCATTCGATTTCGAACGCCTAAGCTTAGAACAGTTGCGCGCCAGCAACGGCTCTGCTTATCCCGATCCGCTGGTTCGCTGGTGTTACGAAAACAATCATCAATAAAGAATTACTTCGCCGCGCTCTCCCATCCCGTCTTCGAGTTGTAAGGCATCATGAATCCCATCGCCTCGATCTCGTGAATCTTACCGTCCTGGATCTTGAAAATGTGAGCCGCCGGAAGATCGAATGGCTTGATGTTCAGGTCTACCTTCTGCACGTCCGGGACGCCGACGATCTTGACGAACTTCTGCTCCATTGGCTGGCGAAATTGCGAGAGACCGAACACCAGGCCAGTTTCGGGATCGGCGATTTCCACGCGGCGCGGTTCAATCCGGGTGATGTAATCGAAGGTGTGCGTGTTTATTTGATCGCGGCAGCCCATCGCACCCATGGTTCCCATGCCCGGCGTCTTGGGCGGCGGATTCCCGGTGGTCTGCATTCCGTTTTCATGCCGCAAACAGTCGTCCGCGAACGGCGCTGCATTGCCGTTGGCGCTTACCAGCGCGGTGTAATAGGAGTAGCCGATTTTTAACATTTTGTCTCGAGGCGTCCGCTCGGCGGGCGGCACGGTGGCAAGCAAGCCAGGGCGCGGCGTCTGCAAATTCTTGAGGCTGGTTTCCCGAAGATCGCGCGCGATCAGGTGCTCGGCCTCGATGATCTTGCCGTTCTTTAACTTCAGGCGCAGGCCAAACTGGATTGGCTTATCGCCCTCCTTCATCATGCACAGCAAGCCCACCTGCTGCGACACCGGATCGGGAACATAGATCTTGAAAGTTGTGGGGCCTTGCGACGCCGTCTTCCACAATCCTTCGCCCGGTTTCATCGGCACCGTATTCTCAACGAACTTTACGTCCGCCGCCAATGGCGCTCCGGACGGATTGTGCGCCACCATCGCCGCGATATAGGTGTCCACCGTCTTGTCCAGGCACGCCCGGTCGCATTTTGCGGCGCTCGCTACGCTGCTCATCGCCGCCGCTGTAATGCCTAGGAGGATTATGTTCTTGAAACATGATTTCATCGGGTTGGTTCCAATTCGTAGCCAGTATATACCGTTGCATGCAAGCCGGAAGAACGAGTATGATGACCAAGCGACAAGGAGAAACCACATGAAATCCGCAGGAACAACGCTATTCACAGCGATCCTGGCACTATCGGCCGTTGGAGCGCTATCGGCTGAGTCCATCAACCCGCCCACCACGCCGCAAACTGCACCCATGAACAAGCAGGAAAAGAAAAACCTGGACATGGTGCTCGAATGGTGGCGCGTTGTGATCCAAGGGGGCCACCTGGATCAGACGTCCAAATATCAGGCCGAGGATTACATCCAGCACAATCCCAACGTGAACACCGGTCGTCAGGGTTTCGTGGAATTCTTCAGCAAGTTCAGCAAGCCCAAGAATCCCATCCCCGACAAGCTCGCCAATCCGCCGGTGGTGATGGGCGCCAAGGGCGATTATGTATGGCTGATTTGGGAAACCGAACAGAAGGACCCGCGCGATCCATCCAAGACTTATCACTCCAACAGCTTCGACCTGCTGCGCATTCAAAATGGCAAAGTTCAGGAACATTGGGATAGCGCGATGAAGATGAAAGGCTCCGGCAATGTCAACACCGGCGTGTCTCCCAAACCGCCCATGGAATGGAACACCGGGAAACTCGACAAGCAGGAGAAAATGACGCTCGCATTGGCCACCGAAGAGCTGAAGGACATGTTGCAATATGGCCACCTGGAGCTGGCCGACAAGACCATGGACCCGGGCTACATCCAGCACAATCCGATGGTTCCGCAGGGACGCGACGGCTTCAAAGCGTTCATGAGCGCCAGGCCCGGACGGCAGCCGCAGGAGATCAAGCCCGAGTGGCCGAACCCGCCGGCATTGACGCTGATCGATGGCCCGTATTCGGTAATGATGTGGAATCGCATGGCCAAAGATCCGGACGATCCCAGCAAGATGTACACCTGGAATCACTACGACGTGGTTCGGATGGAGAACGGCCATATCAAGGAGCACTGGGACGAAGCGCGGATCAATCCGCCCCAGTCCGGTGCGAATAAATAGTTGGAGTTCGCGCATGAAAAGCATTCTGTTGGCGGCGTTGGTCGCCTTCCAGCTATCGGCGTCGGAGCCCGAATGGAGCGCCAACCGCGTCAAGGACTGCGATCGTGCGTGCCTGGTCGGAATCATGGATGGCTACATGGACGCCATCTACAAGCACGACCCCAAAGCCGTGCCGCCGCTGGCCATCGACGTCCGCATGACCGAGAACACCGGCCGCATGGATGTCGGCGAGGGTGTGCTGTGGCGCTCCAAAGTGGAGCCGACGCAGTTCAAGATCTACGTGGCCGATCCGGTGACCGGGCAAGTGGCGCTACAGGCGCGTCTGATGATTCAGGGACGCAGCGCGCTGGTGGCCGTGCGGCTCAAAGTGGATCGCGGGCATATTACCGAGATCGAACAACTCTATGATCGCAATATCAACGATGCGGCCATCCCGCTGCTCACCACCCCGCGCCCCGGCCTGGTCACCGATATCCCCGCTTCCGAGCGTGAGCCGCGGGATGTTCTGTACTACGCCGCCAACTCCTATTTCGATGCGCTGGAAGGCGACGACGGCAAGATCGCCGCGTTCGCCGACGATTGCGTGCGCCACGAGAACGGCTACCAGACCGTGAACAATCCCGCGCCCGGCGGCCGCATGATGCCCGCGCCGCCGCTGCCCAATCCCGACACTCCGCAAGGGAAAGAGCAGCTCCGGTTCAGCATGCTCACCTGCTCCGAGCAGATCGACAGCAAGATTTTCGCTTATATGAAACACATCCGGCCGCGGCACGCGGTCATTATCGATCAGCAAAAGGGCGTAGCCACAATGTTTGTGCTCTTCGTCCACGATGGAACCAGGCGTGGAGCCCCTGCCGATGCGCCTCCGGGAATGCTAATGAACGCGATGATCGTGGAGAGCTTCGGCATTCGCGGCGGTAAGATCCACGAAGTGGAAGCGATGCCGTTCGTCACCATTCCCTACGGATTGGGCGATGGATGGACCGAAGGCTCGGGGCGCTAGCTTCCGAGCAACGCGCGCGGATTGCGCAGCACGCACCCCACCGAGGCGAACCAGGAAGGGCGTGCGCCCCACACTGTGTGTCCGGCCTCAGCATCGATCTGTACATGTCTGCCTATGCCGCGAAACCCCAGGTCGGTTGCAACTTCGCTGCCTTCCAGACGTCCGATGGTGGTGTGAAAGGCCTCGGCGAAGACCGAACGCCGGTTCCGACACTGCGCGCGGCCCAAAGGCTTTCACCGGAACCGAAGATCCGTCCCCTGCCCTGTTCCAATTGCAGCACTCCCAGGCCCACCGCGCCGCTGGGCGAAGTGAAACCCGGACGGTCGGTCGATAATTCTTCGAGCTCTTGAGCAGACACACCGGCACACGCCACCAGGAAATAAATCCAGCGCACGCCGTTCTTATCGGCTCGGCCAGTCAAAATGAGACTTTCAAATAAACTCGCCCCGGCCCGATAAGCGCCTCAGGAAGCTTATGGACTCACAAATGACTGTTGGAAAAAAGCTGACACTGATTGGCGTGCTGCTCATCGGGATGACGATTGTTCTGGGAACCGTCACGCTGCTCGGGCTAAGAGACTATGACAAGTCCGTGAACTCGCTTGCAAAGGATGCATTGGCTGGCGTTACGGCGGGCAGCAAGCTGGAAGCGTCTTTTCTGGAATTGCGGGGCGACGCATGGAGGCACGTGGCTTCCAACGATCCCAAGGACGAGCAGCACATGGAGCAGGAGATCCAGCGGCTCAAAGGCGAGATCGCCGCCGAGAGCAAGGAGGTACAAAGCTTGATTCACACCGATGAAGCGCGCGCCATCGATCAAAAGATCGATCCCGCCTTGCAGCGCTTCTACGAAGTCTGGGACAAGGTGGCGACGGTGGGCGCCGCCAATCAACAGGAAGTATACCGGCAGTTCGCCCAGGTCTCTGCCACCGTCGAGGAGGTCAACGACGCCATTCGCGCCGAAACCGAATTTAAACGTGGGCTTGGGACCAAATATACCGAAGAAGCCGCGACGGCCGGCGCGCGCGTGAAGTGGCTCACCTGGCTGGTCCTTCTTCTTTCGGTTGGCTTGGGCAGCGGCGCATTGTTCTTGGTGGTGCGCAGCCTCACTCGAGTGTTGCGCCAGACCGTCACTGAATTGGCCGAAGGCGCCGGGCAGGTGGCCAGCGCTTCCGCCCAGGTATCCTCATCCAGCCAGGCATTGGCGCAAGGGTCCTCTGAACAGGCCGCGTCACTCGAAGAGACCTCCGCATCCAGCGAGCAGATCACTTCGATGACGCAAAAGAACGCGGAGAATTCCGCCACGGCCGCAACCCTGATGACTGACGTCGATCAGCGTGTTACCGAAGGCAATCAGACGCTCCAGGAGATGGTGCAATCCATGCAGGAGATCACTGGATCGAGCGACAAGATTTCGAAAATCATCAAGGTCATTGACGAAATCGCCTTCCAGACCAATATCCTGGCGTTGAATGCGGCCGTGGAAGCGGCCCGCGCTGGAGAAGCGGGCATGGGATTCGCGGTGGTGGCCGATGAAGTCCGCAGCCTGGCTCAACGCTCCGCGCAAGCCGCCAAGGATACTTCCGCGCTGATTGAAGAATCCATCGCCAAATCCAATGAAGGCAGCACCCGGCTCGAGCGGGTGGCCGCTGTGATTCGCGCCATTACTGAAAGCACGGTGAAGGTGAAGACGCTGGTGGACGAAGTGAACCTGGGCAGCCAGGAACAGGCGCGCGGCATCCAGCAGATCGCGAAAGCCATCGCGCAGATGGATCAAGTGACGCAGAGTACCGCCGCCAGCGCCGAACAGGGCGCATCGGCCAGTGAAGAGCTGTCCGCGCAGGCTGAGGCCATGAGTCACGCCGTTCGCAAGCTCTCCCGCCTGGTGGACTCGAGCGAACCGGGCGTTAGAAGGCCGCCATCCGCGAAACGAACCGTTGCGTCCGAGAAGCGGCCGAGACCGCTGCCTAGCGCCGGGCTGCACGCCCTAAGCTCTGCGGTGTCCAAATCGTCTGGGTCCAAACCGGCCGCGTCCAAAGCTGCCGTGCACAAACCGGCGGTGGTGGCCGAATCTCCAACCGACGCTCAATTTCTCGAAAGCTTTGAAGAGATGTAACAGCTTGAAGTAGCGCTTCTCTTACCACGCCAGCCGTCCGGCATCACTCCAGCGCGCCCGAACGCCGATTTGTACACGTGTGCCTGCTTTATGTTACGCTGCACACAAACCATGCCTGAATTCTTGGCCAAAAAGCCCCTCGACATGATCAAGCAGGAGGTTGACGAGGTTGGCGAGCACACGCTCAAGCGCGCCCTCGGCCCCACCAATCTGATCGCGCTCGGCATCGGGGCCATCATCGGCACCGGCATTTTTGTGCTGACCGGCGAAGTGGCCGCCTTGAACTCGGGCCCGGCGGTGGTGCTGTCGTTCATTTTTGCTGGGATCGCGTGCGCTTTCGCGGGCCTGTGTTACGCCGAATTCGCCTCGCTGATTCCCATCGCGGGATCCGCCTACACCTACGGCTATGCGACCCTGGGTGAAATCTTCGCCTGGATTATTGGCTGGGACTTGATTCTGGAATACGCCTTCGGCGCGGCGACAGTCGCTTCCGGCTGGTCGGCGAACATTGTGCAATTGCTGGCGCGGCTGGGTATCGACCTGCCGCCCCAGTGGATCGCGACGCCCGGAACCCAGCTCGCCTATTACCGGCACTTCTGGCAACCCGTCGTTTCCCTGCCCGCCGGCGTAAACGCCGCTACGCTTCCGCACGCCACGGCGGTTTTCAACGGGGTGGCGTTTCTGGCCATCGCCGTGGTAACTACCATATTAGTAATAGGCATCCAGGAATCGGCCACCATCAACACCGTGATCGTATTCATCAAGGTGGGAACCGTGCTGGTTTTCATCGCCATCGCGGCCGCCTTCGTATTGCAGCACTTGCCTCAGGCCAAGGCCAATTGGACGCCGTTCATTCCGCCAAACACGGGGGTGAGGGGCGAGTTTGGATGGTCGGGTGTGTTGCGGGGCGCGGGCAAAATCTTCTTCGCCTACATCGGATTCGACGCCGTTTCCACCGCCGCGCAGGAGGCCAGGAACCCGCAGAAGGACATGCCGGTGGGCATACTCGGTTCGCTCGTTCTGTGCACGCTGCTATACATCATCACGTCATTCCTGCTGACCGGAGTCATCAGCTACACACGCTTGAATGTGGGCGCGCCCATCGCGCTCGGCATAGCCGAAACGGGCGTGCAGTGGGGCGAGTTTCTGGTCTTGATCGGAACCATTCTAGGATTGAGCACCGTGATGCTGGTGATGCTGCTCGGCCAGTCCCGCGTGTTCTTTTCGATGTCGCGCGACGGCCTGCTGCCGCAGTGGGCGGGCGCCGTGCATCCCCGCTTCCGCACTCCCTGGATATCCTCCATCGTGGTGGGTGTCTTTGTGGCGTTTCTCCCGGCCATTCTGCCTATCGACATTTTGAATGAAATGACCAGCATCGGGACGCTGCTGGCGTTTGTGATCGTGTGCGCGGGTGTCTGGGTGCTGCGGATCCGCCGCCCGGATTTGCACCGTCCATTCAAAACTCCGCTGGTTCCCCTGGTGCCGATTCTCGGTATCGTCGCAGCGGTGGTCTTGATGATCGGCCTGCCCCTGTCCACCTGGATCCGGCTGGTCGTCTGGCTCATCGTCGGAATGGCCATCTACCTGACTTACGGACGCAAGCATAGCCGCGTGCAGCAGTACATCGCGGCGAACGGCAAGATGTCGCCCACCCGGCGATAGAGGAAACCTGGCCGGCGATTTGAGAGTCCTGTAATCGGGAGCTAAGTGTTTATGGCGCTCACGCTGCGGATTGCCGCTCTGTCGGCTTTCTCGTCCCTAATCGGCTTTGCGGCAACCTGGTCGGGAGAATTGGTGGATTCAAAATGCTACGCCGCCGAGCAGCGGAACGTGAATCCCACCGATACTGAGACCTGGGTGGATGGAGACAAAAGTTACGAGATCCGCTACTGTTCACCGCGCTCAAAAACCAGGGTTTTCGCGGTGGTCGACCGCGACGGACGGAGCTTCAATTTGGATCCGGCGGGAAATGCCAAAGCAGCCGCGCTGGTACCGAACGACAGGAAGAAGCACGTCACTCCAGTAACCGTCACCGGTGAGAGGATCGGAAAAGCGATCAAAGTGGATTCGATTTCGCCGGGGTTCCCGCGCTGACCTGTTATTCCAACGAGACCGGCCGGTCGAAAACCACATCCAGAGTTGATCCCTGCCGCAGTTCCACCTCTTTGCCGCGCGTCAGCAGCACGGTGGCGAGTCCCACGGCCGACCCCACGCCCGCACCGATACCCGCTCCCTTCCAACTCTGGTCCGCGATGCCGCCGATTGCTGCGCCGGTGCCCGCCAGAATCGCAATGCTCTTGGCGTCTTGTCCTTTGCCGGGCGCCTGTTCTATAGCGTTTTCGGAGCCCACCACTTTTTGGCCGCTCTCGCCCGACTCCACCGCGCTCAAGTGCGGCGAGAATTTGTAAACCTTGCCGCTAGCGAGCGTCAGGGTTTCCAAACGGATCGCGAGCTGCGCCCTGCCTTTCACCCGTCCGCTGCGCTTGGATTCCGTAACCACGCCCTGCACGTAGCTGCCGGCGGGCACCGCAATTTGGCCACCCAGCGCGATGGGCACCGCGGTCCGCAAGTAGACGTAATCGCCTTCCTGGGCCGTGCGGGTATTCAAGGAATTTTCCATGCGCAGCAGGACGTGCGCGCCCGGGGGGATTTCGGCAGCCCAGGTCACGGCGGCGAGAAGGGCGCAAAACAAAAGCAGGAAGCTGGTGTGTTTCATACTGCCGTGTTTCATAAACGACGGGTGCCCCTACTACCGAATAATAGCTCTCTCTGGGTGCCACTGCGTTATTTCCCCGATCCCTCCTGCGGTGTTCCCCTTGGCTCTATAAGGCTTTCGTACCGATCGGCCGATAAGAGTACGGGTACATGGCGTGCGTCTGATCCCTCACAATTTGGTCGGCCTTCTCGTCGGACGCGCCGTGGAAAGACGAGCCCGGCAAATCCAAGATCCGGTTGCGCGCCTGCGCTTTTTGCAAAGCAGCATGGGATCTGTCACTGGCCGCCCGGCGCCGGTTCTGCATCCGGCGAAATTCCTGCACTCGAGAAGGCTCGCGATGCTGGGCCTGGTGCTGCTCCTCGGGTGTTTGCTGATCCCGAAATACAAGGCGTCTTCGGGCGTCAAAGCTTCCGTCTTACCGCAGCCGGTGGCTCACATCGCCGTGACGGCGGGCGTCAGCCAGACCGCCAGCGATGTGCTGCCCAATGTCTGGCTGGTGGACCAAACCCACGATTTCGAAACGTACAGCAATGGATTGCGGATTGACGATCGCTACGTCACGCCGAATCAGAAGCGCATCTTTTATCCGGTGTATCAGCAGGGCGCCATTGACGCCGCCCAGCCGGAGTGGCGCTCGGAACCGGCGGGAATCGTCTATCACACCACAGAAAGCGATCAGGCGCGCTTCACCGCCGATCAAAACGCGCGCCTGAAGCGCATCGGCAAGGCGGTGATCGGAGTAGTGCAGCAGAACCACAGCTATCATTTTCTGATCGATCGGTTTGGCCAGGTGTTCCGTATTGTTCCCGAGTCCGATGTAGCCAATCATGCCGGCTACTCGGTGTGGGCGGACGGCAAGAGGATCTTCGTGAACCTGAACAGCAGCTTCCTGGGAGTGGCGTTTGAGACCCAGACCCAGCTGGGCGACATGCCTTCGGCCACTGCGGCGCAAGTGCATGCGGCACGCGTCCTCACTGAGATGCTGCGCGCCAAGTACCACATTCCGCAATCGAACTGCGTGACGCACGCGCAGGTTTCGGTGAATCCGGACAACATGCTGGTGGGTTACCACACGGACTGGGCGGGCAATTTTCCGTTTCGCGATATCGGCTTGAACGATAACTACTCGGTGCCGCCTCCCAGCATTTATGCTTTCGGGTTCGACTACGATCCCGCGTTCGTACACGCTACTGGGGTTCGCCTCTGGCAAGGTCTCGCTCTGGCCGAAGATCAGATGCAAACGCAGGCCGCGGCGCGCGGCATCCCGTTGTCCCGTTACAGAGCCATTCTTCAAAAGCAATATAAGGAGGTACTGGCGGCGCTCAAGGCTGCGGCCACCGCCAACGACAAACGCCATGAGACATAACGACAAAGTCAACAATTCCGCGGTGGGATTGGATGTCGGCACCAGCCGCATCTGCCTGGCGCAACGGGTGGGCGAAGAGTTTCAATATGAGACGCAGTTGAACGCTTTCGTCACCATTCCATTTTCGAAGATGACCGAGAGCACGCTCAAGCGGGAGAAGGTGCCGCACACCATAACCGGGGCGGAGATTGTGGTGCACGGCAACGAATCGGACCGTTTCGCCGACGTACTCAATATCGAGACCCGGCGCACCATGGACAAAGGTGTGCTGAACCCGGCCGAGCCCGAGAGCCTGGGGATGTTGCGCAAGATCGTCGAGTCTCTGCTCGATCCGGTGAAGGACCGGCAGAAGCTCTGTTTCACGGTTCCCGCCGCCCCGTTAGGCGCCGAGGACAACCTCACCTACCATGAAGCCACGCTGCGCCAGATCCTGAGCGACATGGGCTATGAAGTGAGAAGCATCAACGAAGGCCTTGCGGTGATTTACTCGGAGCTGGAGAGTTCCAATTACACCGGCATCGGCATCAGTTGCGGGGGCGGACTGTGCAACGTCTGCGTGGCCTATCTTTCTGTGCCCGTGTTCAGCTTCTCCATCCCTAAGGCCGGCGACTACATCGACACCAGCGCCGCCGCCATCACCGGCGAGCGAGCCAACCGCGTCCGGATCGTGAAGGAGGACTCTTTCCATTTCAACGGCTTCTTCGCCGACAAGCTGCAGCAGGTGCTGGGCGTATATTACGACGAGATGATCCAGTCGCTGGTGCAGGGCATGAAGCAGGCCTTCGCCAACTCGCGCAATCTTCCGAAGTCCACCCGGCCGCTGCCCATCGTGCTGAGCGGAGGCACGGCATTGCCGGAAGGTTTCCGCGATCGGTTCGAGAAGGCCTTGGCCGAAACCGAGCTGCCCATTGCCAGTAACGAAATTCGCCTGGCTGCCGATCCGCTGCACGCCTCGGCGAAAGGTGCGTTAGTGGCGGCGCTGGCCGACGCTTAACCGTTATACCGGCTGGGCAACCGTTCCAGGTTCCATCACCTGCTGCGCCCAGCCGGCTGCCGCGCAGTACTCCCCACCGAGACTGGCTACCGGTACGCCGAGCTCGAGGGCGGTTTCTTCGACGCCTTGCCAATCGGCTACTTCGTAAGCTTGCGCCAGCCGGTAAATGCCCGCCAGCGGATCGCGCTCCGGCGCTTGGCCGCTCAGCACCAACATGATCTCGGGCGCCAAATGGATTTCCGATAGCGTCTCAGCGAGCGGCCGGTCCATCAGCGCATCAAGCAGCGAAAACAGGCCAGTGAGAAAGGCGGATTGTTCCAGGCTTTTCTTCGCTATCCGTGCCATCGCTTCACAGAACCGCGCGCGCACCAGCGAATGGCGGATCAGCTCGCTCGGCTTATCTTCGGCGGTGCGGGCCAGGGTGGCAAGAGCGATCCATTTGCGCAGCTCCGTCTCGCCAAAAAATAGCAGCGCCTGACGAATGGAACGGATGGTGCTGGTCAGTGTAAAGAGGGGCGAGTTCACATAGCGCAGCAATTGATAAGAAAGCGAGACGTCCTCCAGGATCAGCGTTTCCATACGGTCGAAATCCAACTCCTGGCGCTGGGCTTCCTGCAACAAGCGCAGGCAGTGGAGTTTGGCGGCCGGGATCTTTCGGCCACGCACCAACACCGGCCGCGCGAAAAAATAGCCCTGAAAATAATCGTAGCCGGATTGCTTCGTCCAGTTGAACTCTTCGTACGTCTCCACTTTCTCGGCCAGGGTTTGAAGACCTCGCGCCTTGCACGAACGCAACAGCAGTTCATGCTGCGGCCGGGAAAGGCTCTGGACCTCGATCTTCACCAGGTTCGCGATCTCCAGCAAAGCTTCGTACCCCGGGCGCAAGACAAAATCGTCCAGAGCGATCTGATAGCCTTGGTCGCGCAGCTTGCGGCAGGCCTCCAAAACCTCGCTGTCCGGCTCCACTGTCTCCAGCAGCTCGATGACGGTGTTGGCCTGTGGCAGGGAAGCATACCAGCCCTGCACCAGCGCCCCGCGGCCGAAGTTGACGAAAGCTTTCTTGGTTCCGACCAGATTCTCCAGTCCGATAACGAGCAGGCTGTTGGCCAGGACTTGCCTGGTAGCGAGACCGGCTTCGGTGCCGTCGAACTCATTTCGTCCGGCGTCGGAGCGAAACAGCAGCTCGTAGCCGTAGACGCGACGGTCGCGGTCGAAGATGGCCTGTCGGGCGACGAGGGCATCCATACCCGTGTTTATCGGCCAAATTCTGTAGGACTCTAGCCTTATGCGTCGGTTCGGTGCCTCTTAGGCGCAAAACAGCCTTCTCAACAAATTAGGATCGTGTGAAGGACAGGCTGCATCCTCAGCAAACACGTCATCCATGCTTCGCCATACAGCAATCGCAAGTACGCGCCAAAACTTTAGCAGCTGCGCTAGCTATTTGCCTCTGGAAAGACCCCCTCCTGAAAGAAGAGGCTCATTTTGTTGCATCAGCCAAGGGTCCAGGGATTGCATCCTCTTGTTCGGTGAATATGAAAATGTCCGTCCGCACAGCCGGTTTCGTTGCCTTCTGCTTCATCGCTTCGTCCCTTGCCGCGGACCAGCGAACTATCGCCACTGAAAAAAATGGGAGCGGCGCGACCGAAAAATCCACCGCGTCCAATGTCTACGTGTGGAAGGCCCGTCCGAAGGCGGCCGCGAGCACGTCAACGGCGGCGGGAGCTGCCGAGGTTTACCAGGACGTCGTGATCGCGCCCGGCAGGAACGTGGTCATTCAGTCCACCGCGGACTATTCCTCCTCCAGCACCGTAGCGGTCGCGGTCCTATGCACCGCCTGTACCACGGCCACCACTTCCCTGACCGCTTTGGGCTTAGTTCTGGAGGCCCGCTGGCAAGGGATGTACGTCACTACCGATATAGCGACCGCGAACACAGCTACGTTCGCCTATCAGGACGCAGGCGGGGCGATCTTCAATGTTTTCGCCGAGTTGTTCAACCTTGAACTTCAAAACAAGGGGACATCGACCATCACTCTGGACCAGGTCACGATTTTCACTCCCGCCAATAATGCGACAGTCCCTCAGAACGGAACGTCGTCGTCGGTGATTCCGTGATCCATCGGTTCGGCCGCCGCGGCCACCGGGCGTGCCGCACCGCGCGGCATGGAGACGGGCTGGCGTCCGGAATCCTCCGCGCTTTCCCCACCCCGTCCACCCAACAGGATGACATCTTCGGCTACTACTTCGGTCACGTATTGTTTCTTGCCGTCTTTATCGTCGTAGCTGCGTGTCTGCAGCCGGCCCTCGACAAATACCTGCTTGCCCTTGGTCAAGTAGTTCGCCAGATTCTCCTGGCGCCAGAGAACGACGTTGGCCCAGTCGGTCTCTTCTTTCCATTCACCGCTCTGCTGATCTTTCCAGCGGCGATTTGTGGCCACCGAAAACTTGGTGACCGCCACCCCAGCCGGAGTGAACTTGGTCTCGGCGTCCCGGCCCAAGTGTCCGATCAGAATTACCTTGTTAACACTGCGCGATGCCATAATCCAAGCACTGTACCATACAAATTCCTGTCTCAGGTGCAGCCCGATCGGCGTCTCACCGTTTGTGCGGAAATCGGAAGAGCTTTTCTACTGAGAACTATCGGAGCCTCCGATTACTTCCTCAGTGAGTGGCTGCCAGGTAAGTTAAATTTTTTGCTTGCAGCCGCGGAGTCTGGATGTACAATAGGGGACAATCCAGGCGGGTGAGCGCATGGCACTGCTGTTCGTTGTGCGCCATCGAGTAGGTAAGAGAGTGAGTGAAGAGGGTATGCAGAGACCCTGTTTGTTCGTTCCACTCGGCGGCCGATGGTTGTTGGCCACTCTTGTCTTGAGTGCTGCGCCGATGGGTGCGCAAATCCTGATCCTCGGTTCCGGACCGCACCAGCGCGCCAACATTTTCAATACGGATTTGGCGGTGCTGGAAGGCGATGAACAGCGCAAGGACTTGCCTTGTACTGTTACTCCTAGTAAACCAACTCTCGGATTCGATCTCAAGTTCCACGCCGGCTATCAGGTCACCGTGCCGTTGAAGGAATTGGCGGGCGCCGAGAACTCGCTCAAGATCGTGTTTCGAGTGGCGCCCGACGCCCATCGTGACGAACCGGTTTATTTCACCCAGCATCTGCGCGTACCGCCCATCGAAGAGGATGCCAAGGGCGACGCCTACCTGCAGGGTACGTTCGACATCGGCGAAGGTGCTTATCATATCGATTGGCTGATGCGGGATCGCGCCGAGCGAGTGTGCTCGTCCAATTGGGACACCGAGGCCACGCTCGGAACCAAGGACCGGCCGATCAATCTGGCCATCCCGCCCCAGGCCATCCAGCGCGCCGAAGGGGACCAGTTCAAGGAAGAGCCGCCTGCCCAGCGCGTACCGGTTGACCCAGCGGTCCAACTGGATCCTCCGCTCAATGTGAAGGTGCTGGTGAATTTCGCTCCCCAGAATTCCCTGTCGGCCGCGCTCCAGCCGCTGGATACCACTGCGCTGGTCTCCATCCTACGCACTCTTGCCCGCGATCCGCGCATCGGGAAATTTTCGATTGTCGCATTTAACATGCAGGAACAAAAGGTGATTTATCGCCAGAACGACGCCAGCCGCATCGATTTCCCAGCCCTGGGCACGGCGCTGCACAGCCTGAATCTGGGCACCGTGGATCTGAAACGCCTGAGCGACAAGCACGGCGATACGGAGTTCCTAACCACCTTAGTACGCAAGGAGATGACGGCCCCCCAGGATCACCCCGACGCGCTGGTTTTCGCCGGCCCTAAGATCCTGCTGGACGCCAATCCCCCCGACGAGGCTCTCAAGGACGCCGCCGATGTCGATTTTCCCGTCTTTTACATGAATTACAACCTGAATCCGCAGGCGGTACCCTGGAAGGACGCCATTAGCCACACCGTCCACTTTTTCCGCGGTTATGAATACACCATCTCTCGCCCCCGGGATTTGTGGTTTGCCGTTTCGGAAATGGTCTCAAAGATCGTAAAATCAAGGAACGGAAGGGCGGCTTCGTCCATCTCAAGCCAGTAGGGGTTCCATGCGTACAACAGGTCTCGCTGTCTTAGCGGGAGTGTTTTTACTCCTCGCAATTCCGGGGTTTGCCCAAGGCCTCCTCTATGGCCAGCAACACGCCAAGCACTACACCAATAGCCTGGCGCCGTATGTTGTCTCACCTCAGGAAATCGTCAACCGGATGCTGGAGCTCGCCGATCTGAAACCCGGCGAAAAACTCTACGACCTGGGCAGCGGCGACGGGCGCATCCTCATCACCGCCGTCGTCCGGTTCAAGGCCAAAGCCGTGGGCGTCGAGATTTCCGATTCTCTGGTGGATAGCACCAACGCCCGCATTCGCCGGTTGGGTTTGGACAGCGACGCACAAGTGATCCACGGGAACTTCCTGGATGTTGATCTCAGCCCCGCGGACGTTGTCACGCTCTACCTGGCAACGGACGCCAACGAGATGCTGCGCCCGAATCTGGAGAAGTACCTGAAGAACGGCGCTCGCGTAGTTTCGCATGAATACGTCGTGCCCGGTTGGAAGCCGAAACTGGTGGACAAGGACCCGGAAAGGCACGGGCACACCATCTATCTGTACGAAATGCCTCCCAAGAAGAAATAGCCGCCGATTACTCTATTCCTTGTGCCCTCTTTTGACGTCGTCGGCGTCGGCTTGAATGCTACCGACACTCTGATTCTCCTCCCTCGCTTCCCGTCCTATGGCGGGAAAGTACCATTCGAGCGCGAGGTTCTCAGCCCAGGCGGACAAGTGGCGAGTGCGATGGTCACCTGCGCCAGGCTGGGTCTGCGCGCCAAATATATCGGCGCGCTCGGCGACGATGAACGGGGCGCCATCCAGCTCGAAAGCCTGCGCGCGAGCGATATCAACCTGGACGACATCGAAATCCGTCCCAACTGTCCCAACCAGAGCGCCTACATCCTGATAGACCAAAGCACCGGCGAGCGCACCGTGCTGTGGCATCGTGACGATTGCCTGCGCATCGATCCCGCCAGCTTGACGCCCGAGAAAATCACCTGCGCCAAGCTTCTTCATATCGATGGGCATGATACACCCGCCGTTTCGCGCGCAGCGGAAATCGCGCGCCGGCATCAAATCGCCGTAACTGTGGATGTCGATACCATTTATCCCGGGTTCGATCGTGTTCTCCCCAACGTCGATTATCTGCTCGCCAGCTCCGAATTCCCCTCCCGCTGGACTCACGAGCCCGATCCTTTTCGGGCGCTGGCCATGATTCAGGACGAATATGGCATGCGTGTAGCCGCCATGACATTGGGCGCCCATGGCTCGCTCGCGCGCGTGGAGGGCCTCTTCCTTTATTCGCCCGGCTTCGTGGTGGATTCCGTCGATACCACCGGCGCCGGCGACGTGTTTCATGGCGCGTTCTGTTATGCTGTCATCGAGAGCATGCCGGTGCGCGAAGCGCTCGAATTTTCCAATGCCATGGCGGCCCTGAACTGTACTGCCCTGGGCGCGCGCGGCCACATCGGCTCCCGGTCTGAAGTGGAAGATTTGACGCGCAGCGGCCGCCGCCGCTCCAACCCGGAGTTTCAGCAGCGCGGCTGACCTTACATGATTCCCCTTCGATCCTCCGAGCCGCACTATTCGCGACCCACGGTCACACTAGCGATCATCGCCCTGAACGTACTGGTGTTTCTGTACGAGCTCAGCCTCGGGATGTCCAGCTACTCGCTGAACCGTTTCATCATGCACTACGGCATCGTGCCGGACCGGTTTCACTATTCTTCCATCCTGACTTCCATGTTTATCCACGGCGGCTTCCTGCACATCGCCGGCAACATGTGGTTCCTGTGGATTTTTGGCCGTGGCGTGGAGGACCTGATCGGCCACACAAAATACCTGCTGCTGTATTTCGTTTGCGGATTTGCCGCCGCGTTCTTATATGTTCTGGTAAATTCCAACTCCACCGCGCCCACCATCGGCGCGAGCGGCGCCATCGCCGGAGTGATGGGCGCTTACTTGATCAAGTTCCCGCGAGCCCACATCGTCACTCTGGTTTTCATCGTCATCTTCATCACTACCGTCGACATTCCAGCGGCGTTTCTGCTCCTGTATTGGTTTTTTATTCAGTTCTTCAGCGGCATCGGCTCGGTAGGTTATTCGGCATCCGACGGCGGCGTGGCCTGGTTTGCGCACGTGGGCGGTTTTATCGCCGGCATGCTGCTGGTCATGTTAATGCCGACCCAACAGCGCGCGCGCCCCTGGCGATATTAGACGATGTGGCAGGAAGTGGACACGGGATCGTCAAGCATCGAGAAGCCGCTCGACGTTCTCGCCATCGCCGCTCATCCCGATGATGTGGAACAAACCTGCGGCGGAACGTTGCTCCGCATGGCCGAGCAAGGCTATCGCACCGGCGTACTCGATCTCACCGCCGGCGATATGGGAAGCCGAGGAACGCCCGAGATTCGTCTGAAGGAAGCCGACGATGCCGCTTGCGCGATGCTGCTGGCCTGGCGCGGCAATCTGCGCCTTCCCGATGCGCGCCTGGAAAATACCGTCAGCGTGCGGATGACCCTGGCGGTGGAGATTCGCAATCTGCGGCCGCGCGTGGTGATTCTGCCCTATTGGGAAGCGCGCCATCCGGATCATTACCGGGCGTCTGAGATCGCGTTTGAAGCCTGCTTTCTGGCGGGTCTGAAGAAGCTGGATGAGGAAACCGCGCCGCATCGTCCGCACAAGATTCTCTATTCGTCGCTCTACGCCAACGTTACGCCGTCTTTCGTGGTGGATATTTCCGATCAGTTCGAGCGCCGCATGTCGGCGCTGTTGTGTTACCAATCGCAGTACGGGCATTCGGCTGAAGCGTCGGAGCTTTTTCCCGATCAACAGGAAATTCGCGATCGCCTGGGCTCCATCGCCCGCTTCTACGGCAACTTGATCGGGGTGAAATATGGCGAGCCGTTTGTGATTAAAGAGACCATGCGCGTGGACGACATCACGGCCATGGGCGTCCGCAGCTTGTGACGCCTACAACGGCAAATTGCTGTGCTTCTTTCGCGGCATGGTGTCCACTTTGTTTTCGAGCATCCGCAGCGCGCGGATCACTTTCGGACGCGTTTCGCGCGGCTCAATCACGTCGTCGATGAAGCCGCGTTCGGCCGCAACAAAAGGGCTGGCAAAACGCTCGCGAAACTCTTCGATCTTTTGCCTGCGCAGGGCGTCCTGATCGGCCGCGGCCATCAACTCCCGCCGGTACACGATGTTCACCGCGCCTTCCGGGCCCATCACCGCGATCTCGGCCGTCGGATAAGCGAAATTCACATCGGTGCGCAGGTGCTTGGATCCCATCACGCAATACGCGCCGCCATATGCTTTGCGCGTGATCACGGTGACCTTGGGAACCGTCGCCTCCGCGTACGCATAGAGCAGCTTCGCGCCGTGCCGGATGATACCGCCGAACTCCTGTTCCGTGCCAGGCAAAAATCCAGGCACGTCTTCGAACGTGAGAATGGGAATATTGAAGGCGTCGCAGAAACGCACGAAGCGCGCGCCTTTTACCGATGAACTTATGTCTAAGCACCCGGCCAGGAATGCCGGCTGATTGGCCACGATTCCGACGCTCTTACCGTCCATCCGCCCCAGGCCGATCACGATGTTCCTGGCCCAGTGCTCGTGAATCTCGAAGAACTCGCCCGAATCCACCACGCGGCGAATGAGGTCCTTGATGTCGTAAGGCATCTGCGGATCGGTGGGTACCAGGGTGTCGAGCGACGGGTCGGCGCGGTCGATGGGATCGTCCGAAGATTCCGCCGGCGCGCCGTCCAGATTGTTGCTCGGGATGTAGGACAGCAGCTCGCGGATCATGCGCAAACATTCGGCGTCATCGTGCGCCAGAAAGTGGGCCACACCGCTGATGCTGTTGTGCGTTTCGGCGCCGCCCAGCTTTTCCTTGGACACATCTTCGTGCGTCACGGTCTTGATCACCTCAGGACCGGTGATGAACATGTGGCTGGTGCCCTCGACCATGAAGATGAAGTCAGTGAGCGCCGGCGAATAGACGGCACCGCCCGCACAAGGTCCCATGATGGCCGAGATCTGCGGGATGACGCCGCTCGCAAGCGTGTTGCGCAGGAAGATATCGGCGTAACCGGCCAGCGACGCCACGCCTTCCTGGATGCGCGCCCCTCCGGAATCGTTCAGCCCGATCACCGGCGCGCCGGTTTTGAGCGCCAGGTCCATGATCTTGCAGATTTTGAGCGCGTTCGCTTCCGAGAGCGACCCGCCCAGCACCGTGAAGTCCTGGGCGAAAACGTAAACCAGGCGTCCGCGAATATGCCCGTAGCCGGTGACGAAGCCGTCGCCGTCGATGACTTGCTGATCCATGCCGAAGTCGGTGGTGCGATGCCGCACCAGCTTGTCCATCTCTTCAAATGTGCCGGCGTCCAGCAGCAGATCGATGCGCTCGCGCGCGGAAAGCTTGCCTTCCTTGTGCTGCCGCGCCATGCGCTCTTCGCCGCCGCCGGCCTCTGCATTGGCGTGACGGCGTCGCACTTCGGCAAGTCGGTCGGTTGACATACGAAATTACAGTAGCAGGTTGCCTGGCGGATACCATGGAAACATGAATGCGGAGCGCGTAGTCGTAGCGGATCCTGAACGTTATGAGCGGCACGCCCTGCTTTCGAGGTGCGCGAGTTCCATTCAAGAATTTGATCGATTATCTGGAGGGTGGACATTCTCTAGGAGAATTCCTGGAGCAGTTTCCTACCGTCACGCGTGATATGGCGGTTCAAGGGCTTGAGGAGGCCAAGGATTCCGTCATCGCTGGAATAGTCTGAGCACTCTGCTCCATGAGTTTCCAGTAGGGAGTGTTACGCTGGGCATATGCTGGCGTGGCCCGATATTGTGGTTACCAAGCCAGATTCACCCGAGGTCCTTCTCGCCGTCGAGGTCAAGAATGGGGCCGGCGACGTACTCGTTGCCGAGACCCGAATCAAGGACTACATGGTGCATCAAAGCTGTCCGGTTGGCATGCTCGTCACCGCCGAAGACACAAGTTTTTTTAGGAACCCATACACCGGCTACGAGGCCGAGACGATTCAGAAAATTGCAGAGTGCCGAACGAATGAGCTGCTTGGAGGAATGCCGGACAAGGCTGCCATTACGGAATCCTACTTGGCGCTACGGGTTGAACAATGGCTGGAAAGCTTACCCGCAAGCGGTCGGCGGGTATGGCCGCCATCCGTGGCGGAGGCTATCGAATCGTTGGTCTTACCGTCCGTTGCTGGCGGTATTATTCGTGCCACCGGTCCTCGGTGGCGTCGGACCGGCTCATGAAAAATGCGCCATGTGTTCGTTGAGACCAACTGCGTTTTCGGTTACTCGGCGCCCGCGCATCACAGGCGGCTCGACGCCGTAGAACTCCTGGAACGCTCCCGCGCGGGTGAAGTACAGTTGCACCTTCCAGCGCCTTGCCTCACCGAAGCTCGGCAACCAATTCTGACGAAATGCCAACCGCGCCAAGAGGCCGACGCGATTCGTCGTTTTCTTTTGCGAGCGAGAGCGGAGCGAACGGTATCGCCCGAGGAGGAGCGCATGACCAGGAAGGTGCTGGACCGCTTCGAGCAACAGGTTCACGCAGAGCTTCGAGAACTCGACGGCACGCTTAACTCTTTACGCGGCGAGCAGGGTCTTGAAATCTTCGCCTTGAATGAGAACATGCTCGAACGGGTGATAAGCCTGAGCACACTAAGCCTCTCACTCGGACCCTTTGATCAAGCGATTCTCGCAGCAATTCTCGTGCGCGCCGAAGAGCTGCAAGACGCAGGTGAAACGGACGTTTGCTTCTGTGAAATCGGTGCGGATCTACAGCCCTGGAACAAACGCGCGCTAAGCAGCCGCTTACCAGTTTGTATGACGCTGGTGGCGTATGGGTCTATGGCGACTTCGAGTTTCGCGACCAGGAACGCCCAGGCAATTGGCCGGAATGATTCCAGCTATTCCGCGTAATACCCGCTGCGCGAATGCAACTCCGCCCCCGGATACCGCTTCTTCGCGGCGTCATCCAGCGTCACCGTGATGTGGCGGAACATTCCGGGTTGCGCATCCGGCGCGTGATAGGCCAGCATATAGCGGCTCCGAATCCGTTCGATCATGTCCTTGAACGAATCGCCCGCGTTCTCGGCCTTCACCCATTCACCGCCGGTTTTTTCGGTGAGATCGTAGACGTTGGCCGGCGTAAAGTCGGGATTCGACGGTTTTCTCTGATCCAAAGGCGCAGGCCGGATCGCGCGTCCAGTAATGATCGCGTTCATCACGGTGTCGGCTTTGTTCAGCTCGCGAATCACCTGTCCGTCTGTGAGCCGGTAGCTGGTGCTCAGATTGTCGGTAAGGATCAAAATCGCGCGCCTTCCGCCCGGTCCCGCGTGCTTATCCATATAATGCGCGGCGTCCATCACGGCGGAATTGATCATGGTGCTCGATCCCACGTCCCAATTCTTCACCGCGCTGCCGATGTTGCGCGCGGTTTCGGCCAGGTTATCGCTAAAGCCCTGCGCCACCGCCGTATTGTTGGCGAACACCATCAGCGCCACCCGATCGCCCGGCCGCAAATGGTCCAGCGCCTCGCGCGCTTCCATCGAAATCTGATCGATGTATTTCTGCATGCTGCCGCTCACGTCCAGCAGCAGGATCAGCGTCACCGGCTCGTCGCCGTGCGCAAAAGAGACAATCGACTGCGGCTGGTCCTCATCGGTGACCGTGAAGTCGCTTTTCGTGAGATCCTGAATCAGCTTGTCACCCGCGGTCACCTGGACGTCCACGCGCACGTCCGCCACCCCGGTTTTAAAGGTGGTCGTCGGCTCCAGGGGCTGCTCGGCGGATGGCTGCGCCTCTTTGGCGTTGATTTGATTCGAATCCTGGGCGCTCAGAGGCGCTAGGATGAGAATCGTCGAGATGAAAAACATCATTATCGGCACCGCCGGCCACATCGACCACGGCAAAACCGCTTTAGTCCGGGCTCTCACCGGCATCGATACCGATCGCCTGAAAGAAGAAAAGCAGCGCGGCATATCCATCGACCTGGGCTTTGCGCACCTCAAGCTATCGGAGAATGTGCGTCTCGGCTTAGTAGACGTACCGGGCCACGAAAGGTTCATTAAAAACATGCTGGCGGGCGTGAGCGGCATAGATCTTGTTCTCTTTGTTATAGCGTCAGACGAGTCCATAAAGCCACAGACCCGCGAACATTTTGATATCTGCATGTTGTTAGGCATACGCAAGGGGATGGTGGTTCTCACCAAGGCCGACCTGGCCCAGGGCGATTTGCTGGAGTTGGCCCGGCTGGAGGCCGGAGAATTCGTGAGGGGTTCGTTCCTGGAAGACGCGCCGATGCTGGCGGTGAGCGCGCTGACGGGCGAGGGACTGACGGAGCTGCGCGCCGAGCTCGCAAAACTGGCGGCAACGGTTCCAGAAAAAGACTCCTCGCAATATTTCCGCCTGCCGATCGACCGCGCCTTTGCCATGCGCGGATTCGGCACCGTGGTCACCGGGACGCTGGTCTCGGGCGCCGTCCGCGTGGATCAGGAAGTGGAGCTGCATCCGGGGCGCAAGCGCGTGCGCGTCCGCGGCATCCAGGTGCATGGTGATGCGGTGGAACAGGCCACCGCTGGTCAACGAACCGCCCTGAATATCGCGGGGCTGGACGTTTCCGACACGGCCCGCGGGATGGTGCTGGCTGAGGCTGGACGGTTTCATGCCACTACCTATATCGACTGCGCCTTCCATTTGCTCCAATCGGCGAAGCCGCTGAAGCATCGGGCGCCGGTACATTTCCACGCCGGTACGGCCGAAGTGGAAGCGGAGATCCGCCGGCTCAAAGGCACAGATCCGATAAAGCCTGGATCGCGCGAATACGTGCGCCTGGTGCTGCGGGAGCCGCTGCTGATCCTGCCGGGAGACCGCTTTATTGTCCGCATGTTCTCGCCCGTGGTCACCATTGGCGGCGGAGTGGTGCTCGACATCGCGGCCCCGCGAAGAGTTCCGCGCTCGGGCCAGCCGGACCGCTTGCCTATCCTCGATACCGCGTCGCTTGGGGAACGCATCGCGCTGCTGGCCCGCGAATCCCGCTACGGAATCGGAATGGCCGAGCTGGTGGCGCGCACCGGGCTGGTGGAAGCCGGCATCCGAAAAGCTGCGTCCGAGGCGTCTTTGATCGCACTCGATTCGCCGCAATTTTGGCTGCTCGATCCCGGATGGGTGGAGGCCAAATTGGAAGCGCTGCACGAGCATTTGAAGCAGTTCCATCGGCAGAATCCCCTGCTGGCTGGAGCCTCTAAAGAGCAGTTGCGCAGCAAGTTCCTGCCTGGCGCGCCGCCCTGGCTGATGGACGCTCTGCTGGCCCACTCCAAGACCATCGCCGCCGACGCCGAAACCATGCGCCTTTCGTCTCACAAGATCGCACTGAAACAGGACGAAGAGCAGGCCACCGCAAAGATCGAAAACGCCTTCCGTTCGCACGGCCTGGCCACGCCTGCTGTACAGGAAGTGCTGGCAAAATCGGGCGTCGACCCCGTCCGCGCCCGCACGCTGCTGCAGCTTATGTTGCGTGACAAAAGGCTGGTACGCGTCAGTGAGGAACTTGTCTTTCATGCTTCCGCCATGGAATCCCTCCGCCAACTCCTAGCCCAGAAAAAAGGGTTGCAATTTGCAGTCCCCGAGTTCAAAGATTGGACCGGCATTTCCCGCAAGTATGCGATTCCCTTACTGGAATATCTTGACCGTGAACGGATTACGCGGCGGCAGGGGGATTCGCGAGTCATCTTGTAACCGGGAGGAGCTTGACAACCTGGCGAAGAAAAGGCGAATATCGAAGCACGCCTTATGCTTTTCGACGACGACCCTTCGCCCCAACTCGTCGGCATCGCGCGTCTGGCCGCGTCCAGCGAGTTGCTGGAAGCCAAGCGTCAGGTGGAATATCTGGAACTGGAGACTCGCCGCTTCATTGGCCGCGGGTCGGGCCGGATGCGGTCCATCTGGACCATCAATCCTTATCGGGGCTGCGAGTATGGCTGCAAATATTGCTACGCCCGGTATGCACACGAATTCATGGAATTGAGGGATCCGGAGTTGTTCGAACGCAAAATTTACGCGAAACAATTCCAGGCTGCGGCGTTTCGGGCTGAAGTTCGACGCTTGAAGACCGGCGATACCATTTGGATCGGCACCGCAACCGATCCTTACCAGCCGGCCGAGCGCCGCTTCCAGATCACCCGCCAAATCCTGGAAGTATTCTCCGAAGAACGCGGGCTCGATTTCGGCATCACCACCAAGTCCGATTTCGTGGCGCGCGACGCCACGCTGTTGGCTCGAATCGCGCGCAGGAACAGGATTCGAGTGCACCTGACCATCACCACGCTCGACGAACGATTGGCCCGCCTGATTGAGCCGCGTGCGCCGCGCCCCGCGCTACGGTTGGCCGCCGTCAGGAAGCTGACCGAAGCCGGAGTTTCCGTGAGCGTACTGGCGCATCCGGTGATGCCCCTGATCAACGACAGCGAAGAAAGCCTGGATTGCATTTGCGCGGCGGCCGCCCGCAATGGAGCATCCTCCTTCAGCGCCGCTCCGCTATTCCTGAAGCCGTGCGCGGCGCAGGTTTTTCTGCCGTTTCTCGAACAGCGTTTTCCTCAATTGGTGCGGCGCTATCGCGAGCGTTTCGAAAAAACCGCGTATCTGAAGGGCCACTATCCGGAGATGATTGCCGAGCGTGTGGAGCGCATCCGTCGAAGGCACAAACTGGCCTCCCGCCAGGAGCTGGAATGGCCGGTTGACGACCAATTAGAGCTGTTTCCGTCGATTTCCAAGGGACCGGGCGCGGCTACCACTTTACAACGCAAAGTGAATCGCTTATAATCGATCCCATGGCTACCGTCCGTAGCATTCGCGCCACTCGTGGGGAACCGGTTTCCTTGCATACCCACGCGATGGACAATCTGCGCCTCATTCGCGAGACCATGGAGCGCGCGGGATCGTTTACCGCCGTTCCAGGCTGGGGCGGCGTCGCGATTGGGATAAGCGCATTGGCCGCCGCCGCGATCGCCAGCCGCCAACCGACTCTCGAACGCTGGCTCGGCGCATGGTTGCTCGAAGCGGCTTTCGCCATGACGCTGGCGGTGCTGGCCATCAAGCGCAAGGCCAACGCGGCGCAAGGTCCGCTGCTCTCCGCTCCGGCGCGGCGCTTCGTGTTGAGCTTCGCTCCGCCCTTTCTGGTGGGCGGTTTGCTCACCGCCGCCTTATACCGCGCGGGCTTTCCCGCTGCCATCCCGGGCGTATGGCTGTTGCTTTATGGAACGGGCGTGGTGACCGGCGGCGCGTTCTCGGTGCGCGTGGTCCCTGTGATGGGCCTCTGTTTCATGGCGCTAGGCGCGGTGGCGCTGTTCTGCCCGTTCGCTTGGGGCACGGCGTTTCTGGCCGCGGGATTTGGCGGGCTGCATCTTGCGTTCGGAATGGTGATTGCCAGGAGGTACGGTGGCTAGACAAAACGCTGCTCAAAAAGACTTGTCCAAATCGGGCGGCGTCCGCGCCGTGGCCGGGAAAGCCCTGGCGGGCAAAGCCCTGGCTGAATTGGATCGCCTGATCTACGAACCCATCCGGCTCAGAATCGTCAGCGCTCTGGCCGTCAATCACTCGCTGACGTTCAACGAACTGAAGAAACTTCTCGATACCACCGATGGAAACCTGAGCGTTCACGCGCGCAAGCTGGAGGATGCCGGGTATATCGTTTGCACCAAGTCGTTTGAAAACCGCATGCCCAAGACTCAGTATCGTTTGACGGAAAACGGGCGGAGGGCGCTGGAGAAATATTTGAATCATATGGAAGCGCTGATCCAAGCCATTCGGGAGCGATAAGCCCCTTTTTTCGGCCTATTCTTTATGTCACAAAGCACTTCGGATTCTTTGCACGCCGCGATCATCATGGACGGCAACGGACGCTGGGCATCCACGCGAGGGCTGCCGCGAGTCGCCGGGCATCGGGCTGGAGCGGAGGCCCTGCGCCGCACGGTGGAAGCCGCGCCCGATCTTGGCATTGGCGTGCTGACCGTCTACGCGTTTTCGTCCGACAACTGGCGGCGTCCACAGCCGGAGGTATCCGCGCTGATGAAGATGTTCCATACCTATCTGCGCCGCGAGCAGGCCAAGTGCGTCGAAAAGGGCGTGCGCGTTTCGGTGATCGGCCGGCGGGACCGCTTGCCGCGCCTGCTGCTGCCCGTGATTGACGAATGCGAGAGCGCTACGGCCGCGGGAGAAAAGCTGCATCTGCGCCTGGCGATCGATTATTCCTCGCGCGATGCCATCCTGGCCGCCGCTCAATCGCTGGGCGCAAACGGTACCCGAGAGGCGCTTTCCGAAGCCCTTGGCGCGCAGGACGTCGATCTGCTGATCCGCACCGGCGGCGAACAAAGGCTGAGCGATTTTCTGCTGTGGGAGTGCGCCTATGCGGAGTTGGTATTTACGCCTGTGATGTGGCCGGATTTCACCTCTGCCGACCTAGCCTCGGCCGCGGCCGAGTTTCGTTCCCGAGAGCGCCGGTTTGGGGCGCTGCCAAGAGCAGCGTTAGCGTAATTTCGCCAGGATCATTCTGAACATGCGATCACAATTCGGCGCGGCGCCTCTGACTTTCGTTGGATCAATTGGCTCAAGCAGCTTCGCTCCGTGATTGACCTTGTGGTACTCACCGCCGCTCACCTTTTTCAACCTTTCCAGCACGTCGACCTTCGGAATCTCTTCCACCTTCGCGTTCCACCCGAGAGCGCCTTCGCTAAAGCGCCTTTTGAAGAGCAGCCTCAACGCCTCCACGTCAGCGAGAAACCAAGCTTCCATGACTTGGACCATCCAGAAGACGGAGTCCGGATCGCAATTCCCAAGCTGCTTCTTGCGGACCTCGGCCTCATTCGGATCTTCCCAGTCCAGAAGCAGCACGTTCCACGCGTTAGCGTGGCTCTTCAGAGCATCGCGGAAATCCTGGATCGGTGTGCCGTTGGTCGCCACGGCCTGAAATTTGCAGCGCTTGCTCCGGGCGACTTCCACGATTTCCCGCAGGAATTTATCGAACCCTCGTTTGAGTCCATTGTCGCCTTCGAAGTAAACGCGTAGTTCTGTCACCACCGCGTCCCGCCAATTTCACCCTTCCGCCAAAGCTGCCCGAGGCTGTAGCGCTCGAGCCACAGCGAAAGTTGTTCTTTGTCCAATCGGCGAAACTGTGTGCTGTTGTCGAAGTCTCTCTCTGTCACGAGAACGTCTTCCGGACGGTCGGAAAGAGCGTCGATCAACGCCTCGGAATGAGTTGTGACGATGAGTTGCGTCCGTTCGGAGGCCTGAACCAAAGCGTCGGCGACGATTTGGACAGCTTCGGGATGCAAGCCAACTTCTGGTTCTTCGATGCAGATTAAGGGAGGAAGCTCTTGCTGCAGGAGCACGGCCAGAAGACAAAGGAACTTGAGCGTTCCGTCGGACAGCCGCCAAGACACTAGCGGCCTGAGCAAACCGCTCTCCTCGATGTACGTTTTTGCGATAGGACCATCAAGCCCGATCCTGACGTCGTTGAAGCGATCACAGAAACGACGGAGGTACGCCTGAATCTGCTCGTGAAGTCCCTTGAAAACCATGTCGAGCAGTACCAGAGCAAGGTTGCCACCACCGTCGTGCAAGAACTCCTTCCGCGTCGAGGTCGAGGCACCGATTCTGACCCGCGAGTCGCCCGTCGTCAGGAACTCACGATAGATTCGAATACCTTCGAACCAGCGTCCAATGCGGGTTATTGGGGTTGGGTCGGCTGGGCTCTTGTACAATTCAAAAATAGACTGCGCTGAAGGAATCTTGCTAACTTCATTTCCAAAGCTAACCGTACCGGCTACGCGTCGAAAATAGTTTTCCTCACCACCGTTTACCGCATCAGGTGCGGACAGACTGAGGCTTTCCCTGTGAATGAGGAACCCTTCGGCTTCTTCGGAGAACTCCAACCGGTATTTGAGTGGCTCGTCGCTAATTCCGTAACACTCTATGGCTGCAACTGGTGACGGGACTGCAAGTGAACACACTACTCGCACGCCACCCAGCCGCAGAATCGCTGCGCTCAGATCCACCGGCGCAGCCTGCAACAGCCCAATCGCCTCAATAAGATTGCTCTTCCCCGATGCATTTGCCCCAATCAGCACATTTAACCCGCGAAGCTCCACCTCCGTGTTCCGAAAAGACAGCAGATTCTCTAACTTGACCTTGCGCAGCAACATGCGTACAGTCATTCTAGCCCGCGTTCCAGTACCCCTGTGACAAATGGTTAGCCGGTAAACGCGTCAAAATTTGCAAGATCCGCTAAAATGGAAGCAGGCCCCCGCCCATGCTCGACGCCACCCTTGCGAAAATCTTCGGGACCAGGAACGAACGCGAAGTCAAGCGGCTCCGTCCAACTGTCGCCGCCATCAACGATCTCGAACCCGGACTCCAGCAGCTCTCCGACACCGAACTGGCCCCGAAAACCATCGAATTCAAGCAGCGCATCGCTAACGGGGAACCTCTGGACGACCTGCTGATCGAGGCTTTCGCCGTCTGCCGCGAAGCCGGCCGCCGCGTCCTCAACATGCGCCATTTCGACGTCCAGTTGATCGGCGGCATGGTGCTGCACCGCGGCAAGATCGCCGAAATGAAAACCGGCGAAGGCAAGACGCTGGTCGCGACGCTGCCCTGCTACCTGAACGCGCTCGAAGGCAAGGGCGTCCACGTGGTCACCGTGAACGATTACCTGGCCAAGCGCGACTCCGAATGGATGGGCCGGATTTACAAGGTTCCTGGGGCTGTCGTGGGCGTGATCGTGCACGATCTGGACGACCAGGAGCGCCAAGCACAGCTACGCCTCCGACATCACCTACGGCACCAACAACGAATTCGGCTTCGATTATCTGCGCGACAACATGAAGTTCCGCATGGAGGATTGCGTCCAGCGCGGCCATCACTTCGCCATCGTCGACGAAGTCGATTCCATCCTGATCGACGAAGCCCGCACCCCGCTGATCATTTCCGGCCCCAGCGAAGAATCCACCGACAAGTATTACAAGATCAACCGCATCATCCCCAAGCTGATGCGCGGCGAAGTGATCGAGGGCAAGGAGCCGGGCGAGAAGTACACCACCGGCGATTACACCGTCGACGAAAAGCACCGCAGCGCGGCGCTCACCGAAGAGGGCGTCGCTGAAGGTGGAGAAGCTGCTGGGCTTGCGGCAATCTCTATCGAGCCCGAGAACTGGTCCACTCAACCACCACGTGCAGCAGGCGCTCAGGGCGCACGTGCTTTTCCAGCGCGACCGGGATTACGTGGTCCAGGACGGCGCAGGTGATCATCGTCGACGAATTCACCGGCCGCCTGATGCCCGGCCGCCGCTGGTGCGACGGTCTGCACCAGGCCGTCGAAGCCAAGGAAGGCGTCAAGATCCAGCGCGAAAACCAGACGCTCGCCACCATCACCTTCCAGAACTACTTCCGCATGTACAAAAAGCTGGCCGGCATGACCGGCACGGCGGAAACCGAAGCCGCCGAGTTCGAGAAGATCTACAAGCTGGACGTGACGGTGATCCCCACCAACCGCGCCATGATCCGCAAAGAATATCAGGACATGGTCTACCGCACCGAGGAAGAGAAATTCCGCAACGCCGCCAAGGAGATCAAGGAGCTGCACGAAAAGGGCCAGCCGGTGCTGGTGGGCACCATCTCGGTGGAGAAATCCGAAAGGCTGTCGGCACTGCTCAAGAAGATGGGCGTCCGGCACGAGGTGCTGAACGCCAAGAATCACGAGCGCGAAGCGTTCATCGTGGCGCAGGCCGGGCGCAAGGGCGCGGTCACGGTTTCCACCAACATGGCCGGCCGCGGCACCGACATTCTGCTGGGCGGCAATCCCGAGTTCCTCACCAAGGAGTGCCTGAAGAAGCAGAACAAGGATCCCGATCTGTACCAGACCAGCCCGGCGGGCTCGCCGGAACGCACCGAATGGGACGAGGTTTTCGCGCGCTTCAAGGCCGAAACCGACACCGAGCACGACGAAGTGGTCGGCGCTGGGCGGCCTGCACATCGCTGGGCACCGAGCGCCACGAATCGCGCCGCATCGACAACCAGCTGCGCGGACGCGCCGGCCGCCAGGGCGATCCCGGCAGCTCGCGCTTCTTTCTCTCGCTGCAGGACGACCTGCTGCGCATTTTCGGCGGCGAGCGCATGCAGAACCTGATGCTGCGGCTGGGCATGGAAGAGGACGTGCCCATCGAATCGCAAGCTGATCACCAAGCGCATCGCCAAGGCGCAGGAGGCCGTGGAAGCGCAGAACTTCGCGTCCCGCAAACACCTGCTCGAATACGACGACGTCGATGAACAAGCAGCGCCAGGCCGTCTACGGCATGCGCCGCCAGTTGCTCGAAGGCGCGGATCAGAAAGAGCGCGATCAAGGAGATGATCCAGGGCATCGTGGCCGCGTTCATGCGATATGCGCTGCCCCGAAGAAAACACATGCCCCGAATACTGGGATTTAACCGGGCTGCAGTACCGACGTGCTGAGCCAGTTCGGCGTCAAGATCGACCTGGCGGAATTGAGCGGGCTGACGCAGCAGCGAGATTGAAGACGCATATCATCGAGCTGCTGGAGCGAAGCTACCAGGAGAAGGAAGAGCTGGTCGGGCCCGGAACATCATGCGCCAGGCCGAGCGCATGGTCATGCTCAACGTCATCGACAACCAGTGGAAGGACCACCTGCTGTCGATGGACCACTTGAAGCAGGGCATCGGGCTGCGCGGCTACGGCCAGAAAGATCCGCTGGTCGAGTACAAGAAGGAATCCTTCGAGCTGTTCCAGGACATGATGGACCGCATCGAGGACGAGACCATCCGCTACCTGTTCTTCCTGCAAATTGCCGGTCCGGGAGGCCCGGGTCCCGATGGCGATGGCGGCGGTCCATTGGGAAGGCCCAGGCCCGTGCTGCCCTTCTCGGATGAAGACGAGGAGGATGAGGAAGAGGAGAGCGACGAGGAAGCGCTGGTGGCAGCGAATTCCGAGCAGCGCCGGCAAGCTCAAAGCGCGGTGGAAGATTTCACCCGCAACATCCAGCGCAAGAAAGACAAGGAAATGGCCGCACTGCAATTTGTCGGTGGCAGCGGTACGGAGACCGAGAAAAAGCAAGCCACCTCTGAAAAGAAGGCCGGCCGCAACGATCCCTGCCCCTGCGGCAGCGGCAAAAAATATAAGAAATGCCACGGAGCCTGATATTAGCCGTTCTTTTTGTCTCCTCTGCGTGTGCTGGCATTTGGCCGGACCATTTGGGCAAATTCGAACGGGTGTCGCTTGTGCCCGTTGCGGGCAGCGCTGACGACCTCTCGAACGAGGACGGCCGGCAGGCCGTTGAACGCGCCAACTACGGTTCGTTCCAAGTGATGGCATCTCAATTTAAGGACAGCACGGGCGCATACGCGGCTTCGCTCGACCCAGCCAATAGGGACGCCATTCGGGTTGGGAACTACCTGGTGAGCTGCAAAGGCAAATGCCCGAAAAATCTGGCCGAGCTAGCCGACGCCGGATTGCCCCACGTTTCTCACGGCTCGCTTCCCACGTTGCCGGCATACTTCGACAAGAAAAATTTGGTTCCTCGCTCGGAACGCTACATCCTTGGCCCCATCGGTCTGGCCGCCAACGCCCCTGAGATTCCCGCTGCAGCCGCCCTCTTCGACTTCGGCACGGAGGCCGAACTAGCGCATTATCAAATACCCGCAGGCACCGTGAGCCTGGTCGTATTTTCGTTCCCGCTGCCATCCATGGCGCGCCAGCAACTCCCGCAGTTTGAGAAGATTACAGGTGTGACCGCCAAGCGAACCGGACCGCTCATCGCGGTTGCCATCGGCCCCTCCGCAGCCTCGGCCAAACTCCTGGAAAACGTGACCTATCAGGGGGTTGTCGCCGAAAATGAAAAACCGCCCGAGAAGCCCCTGGAACTCAAGCCAGAAACTGCGGGACGGATGGTGCTGGCCATTCTCAGTTTGGCTGGAATTCTGTTGGCCTTCTGCTTGCTATCGGGGCTCGCGGTAGGCGGCACGTTGCGACTGGCACGCCGGTTTGGCTACTCAGCTGCTGAAGGATCGCTGATCACTCTTCATCTTGAGGGCAAATAACTCCTCACATTTCTCCACCTTAGAAACCAAAGCCCTAGCGCGCACCTACCTCTCGACAAATTCTTCCACCAGATTTCCAAAATGAATGCTCGGCGCAAGTGGCGCTGCATCAGGATGTTAGAGGGGATTAGACAAGTTCCAGTTTTTCACTTGACTCGAAACCGCCGTGGCCCTATCATCTGAATCACAAACAGGTTTTGACGGTTGCGTTTCCGTCGAATCTGATTCTCCCATACATCGCCCTTGCGTGAGCGAGGGGCCTGTTCAGATTCAGGCAGATGGTGTCGAATGGGGCCCTTTGGGCCCCGTTCTGAGCCTCGGAACCTCCAATCAAGCGTTACACTGAGATTTGATTCCGCACCCCGCTCCTCCGAGGTCCGCCGATGCTCCCGTCACTTGGCGCGAGCGCCTTCGTGCGCTTCGGAACGTTCCTCCCCTGTTGCGCATGGTTTGGGAAACCAGCCCCGGACTTACTACCGGCACCGTCCTGTTACGGCTGATCTCGGCCGTCATCCCGGTGAGCCAGCTCTGGGTAGGGAAGCTGATCATCGACCAGGTGGTGCGGGCCATCCAGGGCCGTCTAACGGACCCGCATCGCATCTGGGTCTACTTAGCCTACGAGATCGTCTTGGCCGTGCTGAGCGACCTCCTGTCGCGCGCAGTGAACCTTACAGACAGCCTGCTGGGCGACAAGTTCACCAATCATGTCAGCCTGCGCCTGATGGAGCACGCCAACCGGCTGGATCTGGTTTCCTTCGAGGATCCAGTGTTTTACGACAAACTGGAGCGGGCCCGCCGCCAGACCACGGCCCGGTTGGGGATGCTCGGAATCATCGCCGGTATGGGCCAGCAACTGGTCACTTTGCTGTCCTTACTGGCCGCCGTGGTCTCGTTTTCGCCCTGGTTTTTGCTGCTTCTGGTGGGCGCGGTTATCCCGGCTTTCCTGGGAGAGACCCGTTTCGCGATGCTGGCCTATTCCATGCTTTACCGGCACACGCCCGAGCGTCGCGAGCTGGATTACCTGCGCTTGCTGGGCGCAAGCAATCAGAGCGCCAAAGAAGTGAAAATCTTCGGGCTGGGCACGCATCTAGCCGATCGTTCGCGCACACTGTTCGAAAAATTCTACGAGGAAAACAAGGCGCTGGCCATCAAGCGGGCCATCACGGGATCGCTATTGAACCTGCTGCCGACGGCGGGGTATTACGGCGCTTATGTTCTCATCCTTATCCGGACCATGGCAGGGCTGATGACCGTAGGCAGCCTCACCTTCGTCGCCGGCGCCTTCGCGCGTTCCCGATCGTTGATCGAGACCCTGTTTTCGAGCCTAAACAATATCGGTGAACAGGCGCTCTACATCAAGGACCTTTTCGATTTCTTCGAGACGCAGCCGAGCATCGTTTCGGTGCCAAACGCACTGCCCGCGCCCCGGCCCATCCGGTCCGGCTTCGAGTTTCGCGACGTGTCCTTCGCTTATCCTGGATCGGAACGGCAGGTGCTGCGGCGCGTGAGCTTCCGTTTCGATGCCGGCGAGCGCATCGCTCTGATCGGCGAAAACGGGGCCGGAAAGACCACGCTGGTGAAGCTGCTGGCGCGCCTGTATGAGCCCACCGGCGGCACAATACTCCTTGATGGCATTGATTTGCGCGAGTACGATGTCGACAGCCTGCGCGGCGAAATCGGGGTCATCTTTCAGGACTACATGCGCTACGACATGCTGGTGCGCGAGAACATCGGCTTCGGCCGCATTGAAGAATTGGCGAATCAGCCGCGCGTGGAGAGCGCCGCGCGCAAGAGCCTGGCGGACCCGCTGATCGCGCAGTTCAAGCATGGCTACCAGCAAATGCTCGGGCGGCGTTTTGAAGACGGCGTAGATTTATCGGCCGGACAATGGCAGAAGGTGGCGCTGGGGCGCGCCTACATGCGCGATGCCCAGGTGCTGATCCTGGATGAACCAACCGCGAGTTTAGATGCGCGCGCCGAATACGAAGTGTTCCTGCGCTTTGCCGATCTCACTCGCGGCCGGATGGCGGTGCTCATCTCGCATCGCTTTTCCACCGTTCGGATGGCGGATCGAATCCTGGTTTTGGCCGATGGCGAATTGGTGGAGCAGGGCACGCACCAGCAGTTAGTAGCGCTGGGCGGCCGGTACGCTGAGCTGTTCGAGCTGCAAGCCGCCGGATACCGATAGTCGTTAAAGGCTAATAAGTGACCGCGGGAGGGTAAACAGATAGACGATGTGGTCGCCGACTTCGCACGCAGGCTCAACGCTCCGGTTGCCAGGTCCCCGTTGACGCCGACTTCATCGTACTTCTCGATTACTACACAGCATCTCAAACCGGCATCAGACGCCGACCGTCGGGACGGCAAACTCGCAGCCTGGGCTTGGGGTACAGCTTGTGATAGACGAAGATACAGGAAAAATCTTGGACTCGGAGTTTACGAAGTAGGGAGGGGAATTGGTGTTACAGACGATCCGTTTCAATCTCCATTGCTAGCTGCCGCCGAATACCGACTTGAGCCAGGCGCCGAAATGCAGGTGCCGTCCCGGACACTCGGGCCAGGGCGCGAAACTGATAATCCCGCCGTCCCGCTCCACCCATAGCGAAACGGGTTCCTCGGCGGCCTTATAATCCAGCCGGATCAGCACGCCGCTGCCGCAGGATTGCGAAAGCCCGATGTGCGCCGCCGCTTCATCGGCGTGTTCGCTCTTGGGGCCCCAGTCCTCTTGGAATTTTGAAAAAGGGTAGGCGGGGCAGGGATGCGCATCCGTGCAACCCCACATGGCGTATGCGGCTTGATAATTGTGGGCATCCAGCAAGCCGAGAAATGTCTTGGCGCGCCGCTCTTCGCCGTAATTCCTGAAGACGCCGTACAGGATCAGGCCGATTACCAGGGCGCAGGCCAGAACGATGGAGGAAATCTTAATAATCCTTACGATGCGGGCGCGGTGTTGCTCCGCGGCTCCATAGGCTTCCAGGTAGCTGGACATCCTACTTCTACTTTACAGCTTTTGCGGCTCTTACTTAGCGGGCGCGGCGGGCGCGGCTGTTATGGGATAGGTTTTGTTGTACGCGGCGGTGGCATCGGCCGTGACGTCGAAAGCCGCCTTGTAGAAAACCGTATTGGCGCTGTCCACCACGATGTCGAGCCCCTTTTCATCCGCCAGCTTCTTCACCACTTCCTGCATCCGGGTGCCGGCGCGCTGGATAATTTCGGTACGCTCGCGCTCCACGTCTTCCTGCAGGTCCTGCTGCATGCGCTGCAATTCACGCTGTTTGCGCTGGCCTTCGGCCTGCATCTCCTGGGTGCCCAATTCATTGAGCTTGCCGCTGTTCAGTTGAGCCTGAATGTCTTCCAGCTGCTTTTGCACCTTGATCATTTGATCCTGGCGCGGTTTGAACCTGGCTTCCATTTCCGCTTGAGCCTTCTTGATGTCGTCGGTTTCAAGCAGCGCCTTCTGGGTGTTGATCACGGCGATCTTCACTTGAGCGCTGGCAGTGCCGATGCTGGCGAGTGCGAGCACCGCGATCAGCAGCTTATTCATTGGCGAACACTCCCAGAATTTCGTCCTCGCGAAGGATCAGATACTCGTCTCCGTCGATCCGGATATCGGAGCCCGAATATTTGCCGAACAGAATCTTGTCGCCGGCCTTGACGTCGGGAACCGCGCGATTCCCGTCCTCAAGGAGTTTGCCGCTGCCCACCGCCACCACTTCGGCATGTTGCGGCTTCTCTTTGGCGCTGTCGGGGATGAAGAGGCCCCCGCGCTTGGTTTCCTGCTCTTCCAGCCGTTTGACAAGCACGCGGTCATGGAGCGGACGAAGGTTCATATGACTATCTCCTGTAAGCTGGGTTGGGAACAGCGGACTGGCACAAAACCCGAAGACACTAAATGTAACACAAGTGGAGCGGATTTGGATGCGGCGCTTGGCTGCTGAAAATTGTCTTCCCCGGCTCGGCTGGCTCGGACAGGGGCCGTGTCTGGCGGTGCTACCACGACAGTAGGACCGGATACAGGTTTGGAATGAATTCGTCGCTCTTTCGTTGCCGGGAAGGTATGAGCCCATTTGGGCTTCTGATATCGAAAAAATTTGACGTTCGGAATCGCGGCGCGGAAAACGTCCTCGGGGGCTGGCCGATGAACGAAAAAAGGCAATTCGAACTTACCTAGAGTTGGGAATCGAGGAAGATTTCGTCGAGGCTATGCTTGCCGCCGGGCTTCACCGGGACGACCCGCGTTCTTGGCGCTCTGACTGCTTGGCGCGAGTATCGATCTTCTTAGCGGCCGTGTTAAAGGCACGCTCTTTTTGCGATCGCTCCGTTTGCGGAAGGGACGAAAAATGGCCTTCGAGGATGCCGTCGATCCTCTCGACCGCTTTTTCCATTTTGCCCTTCATGTTCCAACGATAGCATTCGCCTGGTGCACTTGACGCGCGACCACCGAGATCACTTCTATCTACTTTGTCAAATGTGCTATCCTACAAAAGACAAAAAAGAGATTAAGTTAAGACGAGGAGTATCGATTCGAGAATGGCGCTGGCAACCGATTCCAAGAAGCAAGTAGTTGCAACATACCGAGTTCACAAAACGGATACCGGTTCGCCAGAGGTACAGGTCGCGATCCTGAGTCAGCGCATTATGCAACTTCAGGATCATTTCAAGACGCACCGTAAAGATCATCATTCCCGCCGGGGATTGCTGTCGATGGTCGCGCGGCGCCGCCGCCTTTTGAAATACCTGAAAAGCCGTAACCCCGAAAGGTACAAGAGCCTGATTCTAAGCCTGGGCATTCGCCGTTAGATGTTCGGGTTCAGGTAAACCGCCCCGGTGGGCGGCGTTCCCACAGTTTCAAACACTCCAAAGTCTCCTCTTAGTCCAAAAACAGGGAAGCGGACAGCTTCGCCTGGATTAAAAGGAATTTTCTGATGCTACAAACAGTAGAGATTGACCTGGATGGTCAAAAAATCACCCTGGAGACAGGTAAGATCGCGAAACAGGCCAATGGCGCCGTCGTGGTCCGCTCCGGGGACACCGTCGTTTTAGTGACTGCGTGCGCCAATGAGGAACCCAAGGCGAACGCAGCGTTCTTTCCCCTCACCGTCGATTATCGGGAATACACTTACGCCGCGGGCAAATTTCCGGGCGGCTTCATCAAGCGCGAAGGACGGCCTTCGGAGAAGGAAATCCTCACCAGCCGGCTGATTGACCGGCCCATCCGGCCCTTGTTCCCGGAAGGCTTCATGAACGAGTCGCAAGTGATCGCGATGGTGCTTTCGGCCGATCCGCAACGCGATCCCAGCACGCTCGCCATCATTGGCGCTGGAGCGGCGCTGGCGATTTCCGACATTCCGTTCCAGCACGTGTTGGGCGGCGTGCGCGTCGGCTCCGTGAAGGGCAAGCTGGTGGCCAACCCCAGCTACGATGAAACGCGGGAATCCAAGGTCAATATCGTGGTGGCCGGAACCGAAGAAGGCATCGTGATGGTGGAAGCGGGCGCGCAGCATGCCTCTGAAGAGGAAGTGCTGGACGCCATCGAATACGGGCACGTCTGCTGCAACAAAATCGCCACCGCGATCCGCGAATTGGTCGCCAAAGTGGGCAAGAAAAAGTGGGCCGTCACGCCGCCAACAGTCAATAAAGAGCTATATGGGCGCATTGAATCCCAGATCCGCAAGGAGCTCACCGACGCGCTCGACACCAAGAAGTACCCCAAGCTGGAAAGCTATCATCGCGTTCACGAAGCCAAGAACAAGGTGGTGGAGGCGCTTCCCGAGGAAGAGCAGGGGGAAGCGAAGGAGCTGTTCGACAGCTTAAAGGAGCGTATCTTCCGCGACGAAATGTTGAAGGCCAAACGTCGTCCGGATGGCCGGGCCTTCGATGAGATCCGCAATATCGATTGCGAAGTGGGCGTGCTGCCCCGCACTCACGGCTCGGCGCTATTCACTCGTGGCGAAACCCAGGCGCTTGTCACCGTTACGCTCGGGACCAAGGACGACGAACAGCGCATCGAGATGTTCGATCTCACCGAGACCTCCAAGCGCTTCATGCTGCATTACAACTTCCCGCCGTTCAGCGTCGGCGAGGTGGGATTCATGCGCGGGCCGGGACGCCGCGAAGTGGGGCATGGCGCGCTGGCCGAACGATCCATCTCCGCCGTGATTCCCGATGACAAAAAGTTCCCTTACACGCTTCGCGTGGTCAGCGACATCCTGGAATCGAACGGTTCCAGCTCCATGGCTAGCGTATGCGGCGGGATACTCGCTCTAATGGATGCGGGCGTGCCGATCTCGGAACCGGTGGCGGGAATCGCCATGGGTCTGGTGATGGAAGGCAAGGACTACGCCATCCTGACCGACATCGCGGGCGCCGAAGATCATTACGGCGACATGGATTTCAAAGTGGCCGGATCGCGCAAGGGCATCACCGGCCTGCAGATGGACATCAAGGTCCCCAACGTCACCACCAAGATTATGAAGGAAGCGCTGGCGCAGGCCAAGGGCGCCCGGCTGTTTATCTTGGACAAAATGGTGGCCACCATCGACAAGCCGCGCGGAGAAATGTCACAATATGCGCCGCGCATCTACACCCTACAGATTCCGACCGATAAGATTCGCGATTTAATTGGACCGGGCGGTAAGATGATCCGCAGCATTGTGGACGAAACCGGCGTGAAGATCGATGTCGAAGACGACGGATCGGTCAAGATTTTCGCCTCAGACGGCGAATCCGCCAAGGCGGCCATCCAGCGCGTCACCGATATCTGCGCCGTGGCCGAGGTGGGCAAAACATATCTGGGCAAAGTGGTGCGGCTTGCCGAATTCGGCGCTTTTGTCGAGATTTTCCCGGGAACGGACGGCCTGCTACACATCAGCGAGATCTCGGAAAACCGGATCAAAGCGGTGCGCGACGAGTTGAAGGAAGGCGATCAGATCCTGGTGAAGGTGCTGGCGCTCGAAGGCAACAAAATCAAGTTGAGCCGCAAGGCCGTGCTGCGCGAGCAGCGCGAAAAACTCAAGCCCGTTCCGGCAGTTTGACCGCGAAAAACGCTCGCTCACGCGCGCGGTTCAGTAACGCATTCCAAACTGAACCGTGACCGTGAGGGAGCGGGTGTCCTGATTATTGGGCAGCTGCAGGAGTGGCTTTTTTGCGGGCGGCCCGGCGCTTTTCCACGGGCGGCTGCCGGTCGCTCTTTTTCAGAGCGGGTAGTGCGATGGAAAGCACGAATTTCTTCTCGCCATGATCGTCGAATTTGATCACAATGTACTCTTCCGTGCAGGAAGCCACGGAACCGAGACCGTATTTGTTGTGCTCGATCTGTGCGCCTTGCGCGAAAGCGGGTTTGAATGCCATAGAGGTACCTAATGCCTCAATGCTATTGTAACATTTCTGGGGCTTAGCGTATGTTTTCCCGCGAACGGATACTCCACCTGCTGCCCGTAATTCTGCTGGCCGCGTGCGTCACGCGCCTGTGGCTGATGCCGTTGCCCTCCAGCTTCTGGGTGGATGAGATGGCCACCGTGTTCGTCGTCCAGCACGGACCGAACCATCCCTCCTTGGCGGTGGCGCCGCAAGTGCCCGATTCCATCTACTATCAACTTCCCCGCGCGGCTGGATCGCTCCTCGGATTTTCGGAAATCTCTTACCGTTTGCCATCGGTCCTGCTGATGGGGATCGCTTTATTGCTCATCGCGCGTCTGGCAGCCCGTCTCATTCATCCCGGCGCCGCGTGGTTTGCGGCCTTCGTCTGCTTGTCGATGCGAGGAATTAACGATCAGGCGGCCGACGCCCGTCCTTACGCGCTTGGCACCGCCATTGCCGCCGCCAGCCTGTGGTTTCTGATCCGCTGGCTGGATTCCGCACATTGGTGGGACGCCGCGCTGTTCATCGTATTGGCCGCTCTGCTCTGGCGCGTTCATCTGCTGTTCTGGCCGTTCTATATTGTGCTGGCGCTCTATGCTTTGGTTCGCCTGATTCGAAAAGAGACGCGGCCGGGATGGCTGGCGATACTCGCGGTGTTTGCGATCCTTGGCGCGGCCTTAATCCCCGTCGCGATCGACGCCGTGGGCCAATTCCGCCACGCCACGTCACACGTTATTGTCGCGCTTCCCACCTTCCGCGACTTGCGCGTGCAACTCAAGTTTGGAATCATCTTGATCTGCGGCGCGGGCGCTTTCGTCCTTGGCCGGTTCCTGCATTGGCCACGCGCGGCGGCGTTCCGATGGGAAAGTTCCGTGATACTGATCGCGGCCTGGTGGCTGGTGCAGCCGCTGGCGTTGTTTGTGGTTTCCCAATTCACCGGCAGCAGCATGTTTGTGGCGCGCTACCTCTATATCGGGCTGCCCGGCGCGGCCCTGGCCGCAACACTGGCCGCGGCGTATTTCATTCCATCGGATTGGTGGAGACCACTATCCGTGGTCTTCGCCGCCGGCGTGCTGCTGATGCTGGGCCAGTGGCGCCAACCTTGGCCGATGCATCACGGCTCGGATTGGCGGCTGGCCGCGCACACCATCGATGAATGGGACCGCAAGGCGCCCAACACGCCGGTGCTTTGTCCCAGTCCGTTCATCGAAGCCCGCCCGCCCATTTGGCAGCCATCCTATGCATTGCCCGGCTTCCTGTACTGCCATTTGCCGGTTTATCCATTCCATGGCAAGCCGTACCTGCTGCCTTTTGACGAGTCACCCGAAGCCAAGCGCTACGTCCAAAGCCTGGCCGATGGGACGCTTACCACCACCGGCCGCTTCCTCATTTACGGCGGGTCGGGCAGCGTGCGTTACTGGCGCAACTGGTTCTCCATACAGCCCCAGTTTTCCACCTGGCACCGGGAACGATTGGGGCCCTTTGGCGACGTCGTGGTGGAGCTGTTCGAGAAACCGCACGCTCCCCCGGCCCCCGCCACACCCCCTCGACCCTCCGTATAATAATAGGCAGTTGCAAGCATGCTGGATTTAAAGAAAAAGCTCGAAGAAGAAATAGCGGCGCTGGATATGGAACTGCGCGTCGATCTGCCGCGTGAGATTTCAAAAGCGCGCGCGCATGGCGACTTGAGCGAGAATGCCGAGTATCACGCCGCCAAGGAACGCCAGGGTATCGTCAATATGCGGCTGGGCCAGCTGCGGGCGCGGCTGCGCACGTTGTCGCTGGTGGACATGTCGCGCATCCCGCGCGATCGCGTGGGCCTGGGTTCGTGGGTGACGGTGCTTGATCTCACCAAGGACGAAGAGGTTACCTACCAACTGCTGACCAGCGAAGAGGCGGACGTGGCGCAGGGCCGTATCTCCACCACTTCCCCGATCGGCAAGGCTCTGCTGGGCAAGCAGGTGGGCGACACCGTCAAGGTGATGATTCCCGGCGGCGTCCGCGAGATGGAAATCACCAAGCTGGTTACCATTCACGACGATCCCGCATGAACTGCTTTCGAGTTAGAATCGGGAGGGGCCGTTTGGCATGACATACACCCGTGCGATCGGGGACGCGTGTAACCCAGTAATTCGCTTCATCGTTCGCGGGCTCGCTCTTTCGAAGATTCACCCCAACGTTCTCACCTTCCTCGGGCTGGTTATCAATATCGTCGCCGCGGTTTTGCTGGCCGCCGGGCAGTTCCGTTCGGCCGGCTTTGTGATTATCGGCGCCGGCTTGTTCGACATGGTGGACGGACGGGTGGCGCGGGAAACCAAGCAGGTTACGCGTTTTGGCGGATTTTTCGATTCGGTGCTGGATCGTTATTCCGATCTGGCGTTGCTCATGGGCCTGCTGGTGTATTACGGAACCATCAACCGGTATTTCTATGTGGTGCTGACTGCGATTGTGATGACCGGATCGGTGATGGTGAGCTACACGCGGGCGCGCGCTGAAAACACCATTCCAAAGTGCAAGGTGGGCTTCATGGAACGTCCCGAGCGCGTGGTGCTGATGATCATCGGAGCCCTGTTCGATCGCATGGCGCCGGTGCTATGGGTGATCGCGGTGCTTGCCAACATCACCGTGATTCATCGCATGATCTTTACTTATCAGGAAGCCAAGCGGCTGGAAGACGCGCAGCTACGCCCCGCTCCGATAACCCAGGGCGAGCCGCGATAACGCTTCGCCTGTTACGCGATACTGCGTCCATTCGTCTAAGGGAACTGCTCCCAGGCTGCGATAGAACTCGATAGACGGCGTGTTCCAATCCAGCACCGCCCATTCCAGGCGTCCGTATCCGCGCTCCAGGGCGGTTTTTGCCAGGCGTGCGAGCAGCGCTTTGCCGATTCCCTTGCCGCGATGCCCGGGTTCCACGAAAAGATCCTCCAGATAGATGCCTGGCTGGCCGAGAAACGTGGAGAAATTGCGAAAGTACAGCGCGAAGCCCACCGGTTCGTCATCCGAATAGGCCAGCAAAACCTCGGCCACGGGATTGGGACCAAATATGTGCTCGCGAATGTTCTCCTCGGTGGCCACTACCAGATGGGATAGCTTCTCGTATTCCGCCAAGTCGCGAATGAACTTCAAAATCAGCGGGAGATCGCGCTCGGAGGCAGCGTCGATGCGGATCACCGCAGCGCCTCCACGTGCGCGCGAACACCGGATGCCAGGCCTGTCAAGCTGTAGCCGCCTTCCAGCACCGAAAGCAGCCGGCCGCCGGCATGTTTATCGGCGATCTCGCGCATCACGCCGGTGAGATCGGCGAAGTCGGCGTCGGTAAGCACGAACTGCCCCAGCGGATCGCCGGCTCTGGAATCGAAGCCCGCGGATATCAGCACCAGTTCGGGTTTTACTTCTTCCGCCGCGGCGATCAGTTGTTCTTGAAAGGCGCCCAAAATCTCTTTGCGTCCGGCGCCTGCCGGAAAGGGACAATTAAGGGTCATCCCTTCGCCCTTGCCTTCGCCACGTTCGCTGCGCGGGCCAGTTCCCGGATACCACGGCGATTGGTGCGTGCTGAAGAAAAATACCGTGCCGTCGGTATAGAAAATATCCTGCGTGCCGTTTCCGTGATGGACGTCCCAATCGGCGATCAGAACGCGCCCGATGCCATGCTTCTTCTGTGCGTAGCGCGCCGCGATGGCGACGGTATTAAAGATGCAGAAGCCCATGCCGCGAACGGCGTTGGCATGATGGCCCGGCGGGCGCCCGATGCTGATGGCATTGGTGACGCGCTTTTCCACGATGGCGTCCAGTGCGTTCAGCGCACCGCCTGTCGCGCGCAGTACCGCATCGAACGATTTCGGCGAGATGATGGTGTCGCCGGTGCTCAGCTCGTGAAATCCTTCGTAGATTTCTCGTTCGGCCAGTTGAATGTAGCGGCGTGCGTGGCACAGCGCAAGTTCGTCGTGGTTGGCCAACCGGGGCGGAATGGGAACAAGTTCCAGGCCTTTTAACGCCCCGACTGCCGCGTCGAATCGCGCCGGTTGCTCAGGATGCTGCGGCCCCGTTAAATGCTCTTTGCAAAGTGGATCCGCGGCAAGCCCTGTCATTACCTCCCAAATTCTAGCAGGCCGAACGTGCCGGGCTGCACCTTGCGGCGCGGGCGTCCCTTGGCATCGCCTTCGGCGGGAGGCAGCATCTCCACTTGTGCCAATGCCAGGTAGACCATATGGGTCTTGGGATTGAGCGCCATGGTTCGCGCGCCTTTTTCCGTCATGACGTTTTCAACTACGGTATATTTGTCCGGCGAATCTTCGTGGATCACGGTGAGCACGCCGTCCTGCCCGCAGGAATCGAAAACGGTTTTCGTTCCCGGATCAAACCACGTGGCGTCCACTCCGGCACCGATCGGCACGGTGGCAACAACCTTGCCCGTATCGGCGTCCATCACGGCCATCATTTTGTTGTCGCAGCCGGAGAAGATGCGGCGCGTCTTGGGGTCCATCGCCATACCAGATGGTTCTTCGCAATGCGCGAGCGGCCACTTGTTGAGCACGGTGAGGGCTTTCGAATCGATCTGCATCACTTCGCTCTTATCTTCGATGTTGACGTAGACGTGACCCTTGCCATCCGGCGCCGGGAACTCCGGCTTCCCTTCCAGCATCACTGTTCCGGCTAGCGTTCCCTTCTCAGCGTCCACCGCGGTGGCGCTCGCGCTGCGGCCGTTGAAGGCGAACACGCGTTTGCTGCCCGGATCATAGATGATGCCGTCCGGATTCATCCCCGCTGCAACCTCGCCCACTTTGGCGAGCGTCTTCATATCGAAAACCACCACCTGATTCGCCGCGCCGTCGCTGATGAATCCGTGGTTGAATTCGGGGGCGAGCGCGATGCCATGCACCAGCTTGAGTCCCCCGATCTTGCCGGTGACTTCGCCCTTCTTGGCGTCGACGACATCCACTTCGGTGCCGTGGGAGACGAAGACGCGGTCCGTGGCGGGATCGGTGGTCAAGTAATCCCAGAATCCATCGCCGGGGATGGGAATCTTTTTGATGAGATGGTAACCGCTCTGCGCAGAGGCAAGGGCCAAAACAAACAGCGAAACAACGGTCAACAGGGCGCGTCGGGGCATGGTCGCCATCTTACTACAGCGGTCTGAAGATTGGATGAAAGGCTGGCCCGCCAGGCTAGCGCGAGGCGCGCAGGCGTCCCCGAGATGCCGCGGAAGATCCCGAAGTTTCCACGTCGAAATTGATGGGCCCGGAGCCACGCATGCCTTCCACCGAAATCCGCCACAACCCTACTTCCGGATTCGGCACGCGAAACGTTTTGGGATTGGTATCGCCCGAATATCCCGTGGTGTCGGCATACGCGGCGTAATGCCGTCCAGTGGGGCTCATCAAATGCAGGTCCAGATCGCCGGGCTGGCCGGCCCAGGAAAGCGTCACTTCCAGCGCTTTGGATCTTTTCGACACTGCAATCACTTCACTCCACCACTGCGCTACGGAAACGGTTCCCGAAAATTGCGCTTCCGGCGAACGAGCGGCGGCCACGGACCCTCCCGCTGCCGCGCTTGCTCCGGCAACGGCGCGCCGAGAACCGCAATCGCACAAAGGCGACGCATTGGTTGAAACTACGGTCCGATACCGGCTGCCGCGCGTCCAATCCGGCAGATCCTCGAACTGGAACGGCACGCTCTGCGACGATATGGGAAGCGCCCGCGTAACGCTGACGTGGACATGATAGCCGCCGCCTTCGCCCAGCGTATAGCCGCTATTTCCGGCCGTCGCCAGCGCCTGTCCCTGCTCCACATGTTGGCCGTTCCTCACCACGAACGTGCCGGTGGCCAAGTGGGCATAGTGGCTGAATTCGCCATTGCCATGGTCGATGGTGATGTAGTTTCCAAACGAATGATGCCGGTGGTCCTGCTGCAGCCCCAGATCGTGCGTGTACGCGATGCCCGCCTTCATCGCCACCACGCAGCTTCCCGCGCGCGGCGCGATATCGAAAGCGTGCAGGCTGTTGCCCCAGTGCGAGAACGTGCCGTACGGACCTTGCGTGATCACCCACGGAACGCCCGCCGCCGTCGGAAGCTTATAGCCGCCGGTCTCGATCAGGAACTGCGCTGGACGGCTTAGGCGCCCATCGGGACTTTCCACGATCACCCAGTACTCATTGGCCGGCAGTCCCGCATAGTGAACGGTCAGTTGATTCGCCGTCGTATCGCGCGCCTGCAGGCTTGCCAGGTAGGTCCACCCACCCGAGGGCTTGTACTGCGCTATTAATACGATGGAGCCAGGCTGAAAGTTCTTGCCCCGCACCGTGAAGTCGATCTCTTGCGCGACGCCGCCGGAGACCTGTCCAGGCCCCTGTCCGGGCCAAGTCACGCTGGTCACTACCGGACCGCCATTGTCGGGGTTGGCCGCGATTGTGAAATTGTGCGAAAAAGCCACCGTGCCATTCGACACAGCGCGCACCGTCCAGTTGCCGGGCTGGGATGCGGGCGCGGATCCGGCGATTGGAAGTTGCGAGGTGAAACACAATGCGCCTGCGGTCGGCAGTTCGCCATAGTCGGCCGTGGTTGAAACCGCACCGGAAGGGTCTAGCCATTCCACGCGCAGCTGGTCGCCCGTGCGCACTTGCAAGGCGAGGAACCACACGAACGCCTGCCGGTCCCCGGGCTGAAAAACAGAAACCGATTTTGGAGCTACGCAGGATTGCTCGCTCACCGATGCGGCCGTGCGACCCTCCTGCACAGTGAGAGCCCACGCGCCGGAGCTAAGGATCAAGGGGATGAAGACTGCGGAAAGACGCACCTATAGGTCTATTCGACGCTTCGGCCCGCCGACTTGAGTAGAGCGCTTACCTTATATCTAATAACTACAGATTTATCTCCGGAAACCGGACCCGGAAGGCCGATCCGCACCCTTCCACGCTCTCGGCTTCCAGACTGGCATGGTGACGTTGGGCGATCCAATGTGCGATCGAAAGCCCCAGCCCCGCGCCGCCTGCCTCCCGGTTCCGGGATTCATCCACGCGATAGAAGCGCTCGAACACATGGGGCAGCGCAGTGTCGGGAATCCCGATGCCCGTATCGCGGACCGTCACCGTTGGGCCGGACGAATCGTGCGCCACCGATACGATAATCCGGCCGCCGGCGGGCGTATATTTCAGTGCGTTGTCGACCAACAGAAGCAGCAGCCGCCGCAGTGCTGGATGGTTGGCTTCCACAAACACCGGCTGCTCGGGCGCCTCGGCCGAAATCGCAAGTCCCCGCTCCTCGGCCAGCACTTGTCCCTGCTCGCAAACATCGCGCACCAGCGGTGTCAGCTCCATTCGATCCAGCGGCAGCGCCGGAAGCCCTGCATCGGCCCGCGCCAGCAGCAAGAGATCTTCGATCAAGCGCGTGGTTCGATCCGTCTCGTCGATGATGTGCCGCAACGCGTCGCGATATGTCTCTGTGGATCGCTCGCGACGCAGCGTCACCTCGGCCGTGGCTCGAATCAACGCGATAGGCGTGCGTAACTCGTGCGACGCATCGGCGGTGAATTGCGACAGCCGCTTTACCGCGGCTTCCAGGCGCTCTAGCATCGCGTTCCAGGTCTCCGACAGGCGCTGCAATTCGTCGCCCGCGGCCGGCACCACCAAACGCTGCGACAGATTCTCAATACCGATGGACTGCGCCGCGCGCGTAATGGCATCCACCGGCGCCAGCGCCCTCCGGCTGATCCAGTAACCGCCCAATGACGCCATCAACAGAACTCCCGGCGTGGCCCACAGCAGCACTTCACCCAGACGCCGCAACGTCAGCTGCATGCCCTCCAGTGGCGCGGCCACCGAGATGCGATAGCGCTGTCCCTGGACCACCACGTCTGTTGTATATCTGCGGTAAGGCCCGCCCGCTGCCGGAAAACCATTGCCGATCACGATTTCGCCGCCCGGGTCGCGGACTTCGATCCAGCGCCCTTCCGGAGTGGCCTCCACATACTCGGAAAGCTCCTCCTTCAAGTGTTCCGGCCTGGAGGGCTCGTATTCGGTTCCGAGGACGGTGGCGACTCCCTTGGCCTGTGCGAGCAGCGATTCATCGATGGTTGCCATCAGCCGGTGGTTCACGACCACCCAGATACTGACGCCAAACAGCGCGAGGCCCGCCAGCAGCACCGCCGAGTACCACAGCGTTAGACGCGCGCCGATGGACCAGTTCCGCATCACGCGTCCCCCGCGCGCAGGCAGTAGCCCACGCCGCGCACCGTTTGTATCAGCTTTGCTTCGCCCTCGGCGTCCACCTTTTCGCGCAACAGGCGGATGAAGGCGTCCAGCGTGTTGCTGCGCACCTCGGAGTGGAAACCCCATACCGATTCGATCAATTTCTCGCGCGTCACCACGCGCCCGGCGCGCTTCATGAGCAGTTCCAGCAATCCGAATTCGGTGCGCGTCAGCGTGATCTTTCGGCTGCCGCGCGTTACCTCGCGCGCCGACGGATGGAGCGATAGGTCGGCGATTTGCAACACCGGCGGCTCCGCAATGGCGCCCCGCCGCGACACCGCTCGTAAGCGCGCCAGCAACACTTCGAACGAGAACGGCTTTACCAGATAATCGTCGGCGCCCAGGTTCAAACCTGCGACGATATCCGGCGTGGCGTCGCGCGCGGTCAGCATCAGGATGGGCGTCTGGTTTCGCGCCGCGCGCAGCTTTCTGGCGACGGAAAAGCCGTCCAGCCCCGGCAGCATTACGTCCAGCACGATGCAATCGAAGGGATGCGACTCGGCTATCGCCAGGCCATCGCGCCCGTTGCCGGCCACCACCACGGCGTGGCCCTCCTCTTCCAGGCCCTGCCGCAGCAGGTCCGCCATGCGACGTTCATCTTCGACCACCAGCACCTGCATGATCTTTGAGTTTATGCTAGCGCTGGCAGCCGAAGTTTTGCCGTAAATCGCGGCGGCTCGGTGCCCGCTTGCTACAATTACTGCGTATGGCCCAACTGAAATTCACGGCCGTGTACATGAAAGTGCCTGAAGGCTATGTCGCTTTCGTCGAGGAACTGCCGGGCGCGAATACGCAAGGGGAGACTCTCGAAGAGGCGGGCGCGAACCTGAAGGAAGCCGTGGCGATGGTCTTGGATGCCAACCGCGAGTTGTCCGAGCAGTCGCTCAAAGGCGCCGAGGTTATCCGCGATGCTCTGAACCTGCCAGTGGTGTGAAACGTGCGGATCTCATTCGACACCTAGAGCTAAATGGCTGCGAATTTCACCGCGAGGGTCGTAATCACACCATTTATGTACGTGAATCGAAGTAAATGGTTTGTCGTGTGCGAAATCTGCGACGATCTCCATATTCCCCCACCCTGGCGACCGTTGATATACTCCGATAATGAAAACGTATGCTGCGGTCATGCTGCTGGCTCTGTGCACTCCGCCTTCGGAGAAGACGTTCCCAAAATGATGACCGAGTTTAAGGTCAAGCTGGAGAGTACGGAGATTCCGAAGGACAGTTTCTCAGCGCAGCCGAAGGGAATGTACCGAGCTGGCGCGGGATACTGCCGCAGCGAGGAAAATCCTGACCTAGAAAATGGAATTCATGGCCTGCTGATTATGAATGAGCCAGATTCCTGGCTGATTAACAGGCTCAGCAAGACCGCGCGGCAAATGGTTGACCCCGGACCGACGTTTATTTGCCGCATGCCAATATTCGCGAAACTCGAAGATATTAAGTCCACTGACGATCTGTAGAAACCGGCAGCACAGCTCGAATTCGGACGAGAACTTGACTACTTCCGACCAAGATCGGGCGCGCCCGCTCCAGGCCCTGTGCTGCTAGGCAAGCAGACGATGGTGTATTCAATAGAAATCGGTAGTTCAAAATTGTTTTTCACCGGTGGAAATCCCGAGGCGCCTGTTTCGGTAGTCCGAACGGAAGATAAGACTCGCGAAATCTTCTGGTACGGAGAATACGCGCAAGTGCGTTCGATTCGAAGCTGTTCGCTAGACCGGAGGGCGTGAAAATCGAAGAGGCGCGGCCGTAGGAGCACGATAGCGTCAAATTCTAAGCTCCTCATGTCCCGCCACCAAGAAATCGGCGCTATCCCCCGACCCCCAATCTACCAACCACCAATCCCCAACCCCTATTTCGGCCCCTGCAACAACTGGAACCCCACATACGCGATCCAACTGGGCTGGCCGTTCGTAATGGTGATGGCCTGGAAACTGCGGCCGCCCATCAGCAACAGGTTGAGCGTCTTGGCATGATTCATCGCCTGGCGTCCGCCCAGCCCGATGGTGGACTCGCGCTGCTTTGGATAGCCTGTGGCGAAGACTCCGACGCCCTGCCCCGGAGCGATTCGGTTGGCGTCCTGGACGTCATAGAGCTCGAGGTAAGCCTCGGTGCGGTCGCTGAATTCGTGGCCCCACCAGCATCCCCGGTTCCAGGTTTGCGGGACGCCGTGGTTGCCAAAATCGTACCCCGCCTCGCCGTTGATGCGGACGGGCTCCAGGCGGGCATTGAACCCCAGCGGCAGAAAAAAGTCGGGACCGCGAGCCACCAGGCCACGCTGGACTGCGCTGGTGGGGTTGTCCAGAAAAATCTGCGGGTAAGTGGAGACGCTGAAGTCGACCACCTGCTCGGGGGCGTCCTTGACACCGGGTGAATCGCCCGAGGCTGAGGCAGGCAGCGGCGGCTCGGTGTGTTGGCCGAAGACGCTCAGCAAACCGGTTCCAAAGCGATCCTCGAACCAGGGATCGTCAGGGTGATGTTCGTAGAAGCGCCATTTGATGCCGAGCAGGCTCTCGCCCAACCCTGCGATCACGTGGCCGGCTTGCGCGGGAGTGCCGGCAGTGGCGGGCAGCGGGCGGATCTCTTCGATCGCGATCGGGAGCTCATACTTGAGCTGGATGCGGTCCCCGAGCCCGTAGTTGATGTCGAAGTCGGGCACCTGATAGGCGCCGTCGGCCGGATTGCGGTCGCCGATCCAGCCGAAGTTGATCTCCCAATGCTCGTTGCCGGGGGTTTCGGGATCGTCGGTGCGAAACGGCGGTCCGACCTGCGCATGCGCTCCCACAGCGAGGAGGAAAGGCAAGGCAAATCCCATACCAAGGACCCAGCGGGAGTGTTGGCGCATCCACGATAGGGTATCGACACCACCTTAACTTTTGCTGAAAGAACCTAAAACGCCGATCCGGCGATGTGATCGGTCATGGCCATCAACATCGACAGCAAAACGATAAGCCCGGCATATTGCATCAGCACGATATTGTCGTCTTCAGCGGGATAATCGCGGCTGAAAAGCCGGTAACCGGCGCCCAGCGCGATCAGGAGGAGAATCGTTTGGTGAGTAAAGGCCCATATGGCAATCGCCACGCCACCGGCAATCAAGCGCTGCTTCCGTGTGAGCGCGCGAAAACCGCGTCCGCCGTCCAACTGCCAGATCGGAAGCAGATTGAACAGATTCAGCCATGCGGCCGTGTGCGCGATGGCGTACCACACGGGAAGCCCCGTGCTGATGGCCGCCAGCCATGCCGCAACAGCGGAGCCCAGTCCCCAGATGGGACCCGCCAAACCCACGCGCGCGTCTTCGCCCACGTTGCCCGGATACTGTTTCATGCGCACGAACGCGCCGAAGAACGGAATGAACATCGGGGCGCTGGCGGCGATGTTGTATTTGCGCAGCGCCATCACGTGACCCATTTCATGGATGTAGATGGACATCACGAAACCGAGCGCGAATCGCCAGCCGAACAGCGACCAATACACGGCGAAGAACGCCAGCATACTGGCGAGGGTGCTGAGTTTGGTGAGCCCCAGCAGCAACAATTTGCCTTTCGACAACGCCACCAACAAACCCGTGCCGACGGGGCCGAGCTTTGCCAGGCGCTTCTTCCAGAGGTTTTTCTCGGAAAGCTGCAGGTCGATATTTTCGATGCGCGTCTTCGTGAGACGATACTCGTCGGAATCCGGCGGCAGTAACTCCAGCGCCTTCATCCAGGCCTGACGTGCGCCCTGCCAGTCGCGCGCCTGCCCGGCGAGTTTCGCGTGCTGCACCAGCGCGTCGAATTCCTGCTGCTGGGTGAGCGTCATAGCTGGTCGAACAGGTCGCCGAGACGGATGGAAAAGCTGGGGAGCAGGCTGGACTGAAACTGCTGGTTTTCGTCAAGTATAGCGTTGCGCTCCTCGGAAAATACGAAGGCTCTTCGTGAATCGATGTCGAAAATCCAAGCTTCCTTCGTTCCGCATATTCGATATCGATCCACCTTCTTCAGCAGCTTCTTGAAATTATCGTTTTCCGATACGATCTCGATCGCAAGGTCGGGAACAAAGCGCTGGACGCGTTTCTTGCGGTCGAACAGCTTTGTCTTCTTCGCAACGACAAAGGTTATATCGGGTCCGTGAGCGTTCCCATCAAAATTGTATTCCTGTTCGCTGACGACTCTGCCGAGCTGATGCTCATTGACAAAGGGCAAAAGCATAGTAATTAACAGATCCCGGAGATAATTGTGATCCGGTGTATTCCCTGACACGTCGACCAGCTTTCCGTCCACCAACTCGTGGTAATAAGCGAGCTCGTGCGGAAGCCGTTCGAAATCGTCAATAGTGAGCCGACTCGCGAGCTGCATAAGCCTATTTTAGCTCGACCACCGTTGCGCCCGTTCCGCCCTCGGCGGGCGTGGCCGGATAGTACTTTTCGACATGTGGGTTGGTGGACAGCAATTCGCCAATTACTTTTTTCAAAATTCCCATGCCATGTCCGTGGACGATGCGCACTCGGTCCACAGACGCCATGGACGCCTTATCCAGGAATTTATCCACTTCTTCGCGAGCCTCTTCCGCGCGTTTTCCAATTACGTTGATCTCGCGATAGGTCACATCCCAGCGCGGGCCCGGCTCGTACGAAACATTCTTCGGCAATCGTGTACCTTCCGGCGCGGCGGGTAAAACCTCCTCGACATCGTCGGTGGTTATCTTCATCCGCATCAAGCCGGCTTCCACTTCCAGCAATCCGCCCGCAAGTTTGCGGCGTACCCGCGCCGGCTCGCGCACGCCTTTCAGCCGCACCCGCGCGCCCTCTTCGATGGGAATGAATCGCTGCTGCTCGACGGGCGCTTCCCCAAACACCTCCATGCGAGCCTTCTCCTCGAATTCCCGCTTGGTTTTCGCGATCCGCCGCTCGGCCTGCTCGGCCGCTTTGCGCTGTTCGGCTCCCGCCAGCACCTTCTGAATCAATTCCTGATTCTGCGCCTCGAACCCGGCCAGCGCGGACCGCAAGCGTTCGTCCAGCTCCTTAAACTTGGCCTTTTCACGCTGCTCGAATTCCTTGGCCAGCGTCTGTTCGCGGGCCTCCAAAGCCTGCCGCTGTTCCCGCAGGTCCTGCTCTTCCACAGCGGTCCTGCGAAGCCGCTGGTGCAGTTCGTTGAGAAATACGGCGATATCGCGCTCGCTGGTGGACATTCGCTGGCGCGCCCGCGCAATCAGGTCTTCCGAAAGTCCCAGACGGCTGGCGATATCCAGCCCCGCGGATTTCCCGGGCGCTCCCAGCTGCAAAACATAAGTAGGCTGCAGCGTTTTCTCATCGAAGCCCATGGATGCATTCACCACGCCTTCAGTAGTTGCTCCGTAGATTTTCAGCGCCAATAGATGGGTGGAAGCGAAAGTGAACGCCCCGTGCGCCCGGAACGATTCCAGAATCGCAACGCCCAACGCGCCGCCTTCTTCCGGATCGGTTGCGCGGCCCAGCTCGTCCAGCAATACGAGCGACTGCGGGGTAACGGTCTCCAGCATCTCGCGCACCCGGGCGATATGCCCTGAAAAGCTGCTGAGGCTTTCCTGAATGGACTGCTGGTCGCCGATTTCCGCCAGCACCTGTTCAAACAGCGGGAACTCCGCTTCCGCCGCCGGCACCGGCAGCGCCGCTTGCGCCATTAACGCCAGTAATCCGACGGTCTTCATCGAAACGGTTTTGCCGCCCGTGTTAGGGCCGCTGATTAACAGCGTGCGCTGCTTTTCGTCAAGCTCGAGCGAAATGGGAAGAATCGGCTTCTTCTGCCGGCGCAGCACGTCCTGAAGCAGCGGGTGCCGCGCCTCATGGAGCGCCAACCGCCGATCCCGGTCCGCACTGAAGCGCGGAATCACGCACTCGAAGTCGGAGGCGAATTCGGCCTTGGCGAACAGCAGATCCAACCGGCCGATGGCGGCCACCAGCGCCTGAATCTGCGGACCGTTGCTGCGCAGCAGTTCCGTCAGCTCGCGCAGGATTCGCGCCACCTCGCGCTGCTCTTCCTCGCGCAGGCGCACCAGCTCGTTATTCAGATCGATGGTTTCCAGCGGCTCGACGAACAGCGTGTGCCCGCTGCTACTGGCGCCATGAATTACTCCATAAACCTTGCGCTGCTGCCCTGCAACCACCGGCACCACGAAGCGATCGTTGCGCAGCGTGATGAACTCCTCCTGCAGCGTGCCGTCGTCGCGATGCGTTTTCAAGAATCGATCGAGCGACGTCTGAATCTGTTTTTGTTGCCGTTCGATGTCCCGGCGCAGCCGATGAAGCGCCACGCTGGCGTCGTCGGCTACGGTGCCATCGCCGAGCACTTTGCCGCGCACGTCACGCAGAATGGGGCGAGGATCGGCCGTGGCCGCCATCTGGGCCGCCAGCCGTGGATATTTTTCCGCCGCCAGATTCAGCGCGGCGCGCACTTCGCCGGCCTCTTCGATCAGCCGCGCCAGTTCCAAAATCTGCCTGGGCTCCAGCACCGCGCCTTCGATGCGCAGGATGGTGAGCGCCGAGGAGACATCCGGAATCGAACTAAATCGCAAACGAATGGCCGAGCCCCGGGCAGCGGCTTGCGGCTGCCGCGACGCTCCCTGGTAGGCGATGGCTTCGGCCACGTCCGCGAGCGCGCTTTCCAAGACAGCCCGATCCGTCTGCGGCGCCAGCTTTTCCAATTCAGCTCTACCCAGCGGGCTCCCCACGTAGCGGCCCACCAGTGCCCGCAGCGAATCGAATTCCAATAAATCAGCGCTGAAGTTTTGCAAAAGCTCTCTCGATCACGGCCAGCGTGCCCTCTGTAAGACGATACTGCCCAAGGTTCTGTTCCGCTACCCATTCCACGCGGCTCACATCGCTGGCCGCGGCCGCTTCTCCGCTCAATCGGCGGCACAAATAGTCGATCAGCACGTAATGATACTCGGGCTTTCCCTCGGCATCGGGAATCACGCGCTCGAAGATTTCGAACATCGAGTAGGGCTCGACATCCAGCCCCGTCTCCTCGGCCACCTCCCGACGGATTCCCTCCTCCAGTCTCTCACCCGTTTCCAGAATGCCCCCAGGTATGGACCAGTACCCCTTGAGCGGTTCCTTGCCGCGCTCCACCAGCAAGATCTTTCCCGCCTCGAAAATGAGCGCTCCCACGCCGAGGAACGGGCGTGACGGATAACGGCGGCTCTCCTCATTCATATCGGTGCTTAATAGGAGATCCCCTTCACGTCTAGCCGCGCGCGATACAGCGTCGTTCGCGCCGTGATGTAGAGCGCGCCCAAATCCGGGTCGCCAAATGCGCAGTTGGACGGAGTCTCTTCGGTCTGAATAGTCCCGAGCGGCTTGCCTTCCGGAGTGTAAACCTGAATCTGATTGGCGGCTACATACAGATCGCCCTTGGCGTCGATGCAAATGCCCTCGGCTACGCCATCGATACCTGAAATCAGGGTGCGCTCGTTCGATGCCGCGCCGCTTTTGTCCAGATCGTAGGCGCGCACATTCCTTTCGTCTGGGTTCGTGACGTACAGCGTGCGGCCGTCCGGCGCCAGAGCAATGCCTTTGGGACGCCCTTTCGGTTTCGCGATCAGTTCCAATTCGCCTTTGCGCGAAATGTGATACACGCCGAAGAAATCCAGCTCGCGCGAATCCTGCTGGTTTCCGAAAGCCGGATCGGTGAAGTAAACATCGCCCTCTTTGCGAACCGCCAGATCGTTCGGAGCATTCAACCGCTTGCCCTGCCAGCGCTCGGCCAGGACCTCCACCTTACCCTTCTTGTCGGTCCGCGTCACCCGCCGCGAGTGACTTTCGCAGGTATAAAGGCGGCCTTGCGCGTCGAATCGATTGCCGATGGCGCCGTTCGAATCCGCGCGAAAAACAGCGGGCGGCTGGCCCGGAGTGAACTCGATCAACTTATTGTTCGGAATATCGCTGAAGACCAGAAAGCCCGCGGGCGACCACGCGGGACCTTCCGCGAAGGCATAGCCTGTGGCTACTTTTTCGATCCGAATATTGGCAAAGTCCTGCGCGGCGGCGCTTAAAACCAGCAGCAGGATCGCGAACAGCTTCACTCACCGATAAGGGTATCAAAGGAACATCCGGCCGGTTTTATAGCCCACCTAGTACCAAAGTGCCGCTAGGTCATGACTGCCGATTGCGCACGCCGCCTCGGATTGGGATACAATCTGCCAATGGCTCGCACTGATAAGTACGCGGCGTGCCTCGCTGTTGCCATTTTTGTGTGCTCCCCCTGTTGGGCGTTCCAGGCGTCCGGCGTAGATACCGCGGTCTCTATTTTGCCCCGTTTCCGGCCGGCTGTTTCTACTGGCCAAACCATCTTTCCCAAAGCCGACATTCGCGTGGATTCAGCGCTGGTGTTGGTGCCGGCTCAGGTGACGAATGCGTTAGGAACTCCAGTCACCGATCTGAACAAGGAAGACTTTAAAGTCTTCGAAGACGGCGTGGAGCAGCCCATTACGAATTTCGCGAGAGAAGACGCGCCCCTATCCATCGGGCTGCTGTTCGATACCAGCGGCAGCATGCGGAACAAGATCAAGAAAGCCACGGAAGCGGCAGCGGCTTTTTTCAAGACCACCAATCCGCAGGACGAGTTCTTTCTGATTGAGTTTAGCGACCGGCCGAAGTTGACCATTCCGTTCACCCCCGATGCGGACGAGGTCTATGACCGGATCGCGCACGCCAGCCCGTTCGGACGCACCTCGCTCCTGGATGCCATCCACATGGCCATGGGCGAGATGAAACACGCACAGAACACCCGAAAAGCGCTGGTTATTGTTTCCGATGGCGGAGACAACCGCAGCCGCCACAGCGCGCGCGAGATCAAGAACGCGATGCTCGAATCGGACTTACAGGTTTATGCCATGGGCATCTTCGATCCGGCGGACACGCCCAAGCATTCCGTCGAAGAACAAAACGGCCCTAAGCTCCTGGAAGAGCTGGCCGAACAGAGCGGCGGCCGCGAATATCCGGTCTTGAGCCTCGACGATCTGCCTTCCATCAGCGCCCGGATTGGCAATCAGCTTCGCAATCAGTACCTGTTAGGGTACACGCCCACTAACTCCGAGCGCGATGGAAAGTTCAGGATCATCAGTGTTCGAGTAACTCCCCAGGTTAAAATACCCGACTTACGCGTTTATTATCGACACGGATATTATTCGCCGGGATTGTAACCGTGACTTACCAACGAAAGCCGAACGTAACCGGTACGTAGTCGGCCCGTTCGCCGTTATTCAAGAAAATGTGTACGTAACGAGCTTCCGCGAACACTTTGCCGTGCCACTTCGTGCCCAGCGCCACGCCCATGCCGGCATTCCAGCCAGGCTTGTTTACCGAATACGCATCCCCGAAAGTAGGAATGACGAGGGGGAAAGAACCGGCGAAGGAATTGCTGACAAAGCCGGTCGGCGCCGAGAATTGCTGGTACCAATGATAGAGCCCGCCGCCGCCGATCGCATATAAGTCAAAATGACTCTTCGGCGTCAGATGCAGGATGGGATCGACGGTAGCGGAGAAGACGTGAATGTCTCCGCCAGGGAACCCGCTAGTGCCTAACGCGGTCCCGTTCATGCCCATCGAGTTGTAATCAAGCTGCCCCATCACACCGATATAATTCGAGAAATTGTAACCGACGCCGCCCTGGACGTTCCAGCCGTCGCCCAGATACCGGCCGGTGTTGCCCACTGGAGTGGTGAAACCACCGCCAACATCAAACGAAAAATGAGACACCTCTTGCGCGCTCACAGTTCCCAGAAATAGAAGACCTATTCCACTTACCATAGCTAATTTGTTCATGTGCATTAACCTCATGCAGTTTAGATATCGGTCGAAGCGCACAGGTTTCCGTTAATGCGGTTACTCATAGTTAATAATGCTTTAACTCCAATAACTTCGATCCAGGCTGCGATATTGTACGGCTTCAGCCAGGTGCTTGGCGGAGATCGAGTCGGAGCGGTCGAGGTCGGCGATGGTACGGGCGGCTTTGAGTATCCGGTCATGCGCGCGGGCACTCAAGCCCATGCGGCGCACGGCCATTTCGAGGGTTCGTTCGCCGGCTTCATCGAGCACGCAAAATGTTCTGAGAAGGCGGGACGGAATGCGGGCGTTATAGAATCCCCGGCCGCGCTGGATGACGCGGGCGGCCTCCACTCGCGCGCGCATATCCGACGACGTGGCGCCGTGATCTTTGCCGCGCAGCTCTTTGTAGGCCACCGCCGGAACCTCCACATGCAGATCGATGCGATCGAGCAATGGGCCGCTCACCTTGCTCAGGTAACGCTGAATGATGGCGCCGGTGCAGCGGCATTCGCGCGTGGGATCGGAAAAATAACCGCACGGACACGGTTTTGGAATTTTGCGACAGTGGTTTTTCGTTTACCGTGGATCTGGTACCCTGCCCCAGACTTCTTCAAGTTCCAAAGCCCTTGAATGAACTTCGACTAGCTATTCGAGAAAGCTACAGAACCGGCGAGGTGTGCAGCGTCTTGGGCATCAGCCCGGATCTGTTTCGTTGGCGATTGAGACACGGCCACTATCCCCGGATTAGGCCCAAACGAGATGCCATCGGTATGCTTTTCACGCTCCACGACGTGAAAGCGATGCGCCGCCAAGCGCCCCCAATCAACAGGGGGCGTTTCGGTCCTCCCTAAGGTGCGACAATTGTCTCCTTCGACCCGCATTCTTCGTGGCCGTCAGCGTGGAGACGCCGATAGGCTCATTCCGAGGCGAGTTTTTGGGTCTCTTTATCGCTAACCGTCTTCTGGTTGTCCGCAAGCTGGCTGTCCTGGTTCTCGCCGTTATCGGGAGCGATTTGGTCAAGAAGCACACGTCCAACATCCTTCAATGAAGGCAATTTCGGAGCAGTTGGCACAGTTGCCTTAATTAGAATCGCAGCCGCTTCAGCGAGAGCTTTCAACTCTCGCTCATCCAGCGTCTCGTTGACCTGAATTTCGTGCTTGAACCAGCCAGTCACGGGCAACTGTCCCAGAAGAAGGCGCTCTTCAATCACTACAAAATGTGTTTTCCACAACTTGCCTCGTACTGATCGGTAGTGACGAATCTCAGGATGGAAACTATCCAACAATTCCTGTCTGGCAAGGGAAGCTGCTATCGCTCTCGCACCTTCGACTTTTGCGACAAGCTGCTCCTCGAAATGCCGATCCTTCAACTCCTGTGTTGCTGTACTGACCTGGGCACGAATTTCTGCGTCCATTAGGAGCTTTTGCATCTCATCCTTGGTTCTCAAAGACGCAAGCTGCTCCGTGGTGTCAAGCTTACTTTGAAAATTCTCACTCAACATCTTCAATTCACGAGCCTTGGTGCTCGATGCGTGCATCGCAATTGTCACGGATACGGCAGATACGATGGCAAGCACGCACATCGCCGTGATGAGCGCAATGAGAGGCATCCGTCAAAGAATAACCGAAGAAACCGAATGAAGCAAGGGACACCGCCTTACATCTTCTTTAACCAGATCCCTCGTGGCATGACGGCTGTGGTGCTAGTTGAAGTTGCGACGGCCCCGATAGTGGGGTCGAATCGAGCCTTGACGTAATTGGCTTGGTCACCTAGCTTCTTCGTCCAGTAAGCATCGAAACTCTTCCGTATGGCTGACTCGCCATCGGCACGACGGATCTCATCACATAGGTTTCCAAACCCGGCGTCCACGGCGTCAAGGAACCGTCTTGGATCAATGACAATTGCGGTTCCTCGTAGTTCAATCGGGGTCTCACAGTGCTCAAGAATTAGCCCCGCCTTAAAGAAACCTTCGTGGAATAATCCATCCCGGAGAAGATCGCATACCATCGCAGCAATGTCCTCTGCCTTTCCACCCGGCACATTCGGAAAAACCCGAAGGAATCCAGCACAGAATTTTTTCTCACTGGTGCCAACACCTAGAAGCGTGCCGCCCATCGGCTCGAATACAGAAGCGGTCAACAATAAGGTTGCGATTCCCGAGTCTTCTTGCTTTGTGAGTTGTTTTGCAAAGGCAAGCGTCCATTCTCTGATACGGCCCTCGAAAACAGCCAGCGGCGTGATCTTACCGCATGCATAGTCTTCATCCGTCATGCCAGGACCGATGATAGCCATCTCCCTACTACTATATCCAGGTTCCTGAAGGGTTGACCGTGTAATGTGTGATCGTTCCCTTGCATTACGGATCGGACGGGCTTCATCTACTCCAGGAGCCGTTGAGAACTGTCACGCCGTTCGACACAGAAAGCCCCGTGAGCGGTTTCGGAAGAAGTGTCAATTTTCTTTCCACAACGCCTGCGTTGGTCTGCATCGGGTTACACTGGCCGTTGAAAGCCGCACAAGGCGATGAACCATGAGCGATCAGAACTCCAAAGTAGTTCAGCTTGGCAGCATTAAGCTGATCAAGATCGAAGGCTATCTCACGGAGTCGAAGCTCTCAATAGCGCTACAACAACTCTTGCCGGATTCTTGGCTGGGTGATCAGGTTCGTGTAGTCAACAGTCGGCAGCGATGGGACATGTCTTACAAGTTGGACGACATCACCACCGTAGTCGAATACGATGGTGACGAACATTACCGCCATTCCATCAAGATCAAGGTAGACCGTGCGAAAGACAAGATAGCACGCACGCAGGGATGCCAGGTTGTCCGGTTCCCATACTGGATACAACTCGACAACTTCACACTGAAACACTACTTTGGATTGGAAGCTCAGGTTGAGCAGTCATTCCCGCACGGCTTCATTACAACAAAGCTCTTCCCGGCGTCTTTTTGTGAGCTTGGTATCGAACGGTTCCGGGCCGAACTGCTTGCTTTACCAATGCGCATTCGAGAAGCTGTCATCGCATCGCTGCGGGAACGTGTTGCGGAACATGGTCTCCAGTATGTTCTGCCGACATCACTTATAGACATCATTGCTACATGACGGAATCATCTGGAGAAACGATGTGGTGAGTTGTCGTGTCAGGTCACGCCGATGCGTGTCCGAATAACGCCTCGAAAGGCAGTTAGCTCTTTAGGTGCATCTTGCTTGTGGATCATCCGGTGGCAGTTCGCACACAGAACTGCAAAGTCTTTTTTGGCCTCAAGTCTAACGGGCGAATCCTTTGGCAGTTCCGAGAGTGGCATGAGATGATGTGCTTCGATATAGTCTTTTCCTAACTCGCCGTACACGCTCTCAAAATCAAAGCCACAAGCCTGACAGATAGACCCATGAATTTTCTTGGCTTCTTTCGCAAGTCGTCGGTTCCGTTCGATCCTCTTGTGCATCCTGAAGCGTCGCAGGTCCTCGATTCCCCATAACGATTTATCAGGCACCTGCTCAACCTGATCTTCCTCTTCTTCGCTGGCCACGCCACGATACGTCAACAAGCGATAAAGGCGAACAATGCTCCTGAGATCGTCTACTAGCCGATCTTCCAGAGGCAGGAGTGCATCATACGAGACACCGAAAGCATGCGCCGCTTCGTAGTAAGCAGTGCGGCTGCTTTGCCCGTTCGCTTCAAGATCAATAGGACTGTCGGAGAACAGCTTCCGATGTTCAGGTATTGCCAATCGAATGAGCGCAGCACCGTGGAGAAGTTGGTCTTTGGCCTCGGCAACTCCCATGTCTTCTCGTAGTTCCGTGATACCCTGCTGTAGCGAAAGGACAATGCGCTTCATGGAAGAGGCATACAGATAAGCAACGTAATAGCCCCGCTGTGTGGTCGTGGTCACCAATGGGTTCATAACCGCAATCCAAGGAGAGTCCGTCCATCTACCGAGTCCTGCTGAACCCTTGAACACTAGGCCGTCTGCATCCGAACCCAATGCGGTCTTGATAGCCTCTGGAACGTCGTGACGAATGAAGTCGGCTGCGGGATTGTTGCTATACGCTTCATTCTTGGCGGCCAGGTAAGATTCCTTAACAAGTTCAAGCTCGGTTCGCATTGTTAGGTCATCTTCCTTCAAGATGCTTCTTGATGCGCTGAACGACGGAGTTGATCGGAGCCAACTCATGCTCCCAGAGCCGAAGTACCCGCCAACCAAGCCCCCTCAGTTCTCCAGTAACGGCTCGGTCCCGAGTCCGATTCCGCTCGATCTTGCTACTCCAATACGCCACGTTGGAACTAGGCACTTTCTTGCACCGGGGACAGCCATGCCAGAAGCAGCCGTCAGTGAAAATCACAAGCCCTTCAACACGAAAAACAAAATCCGGTGACCCCGGTAGGTCGTGAGGGTGCACCTTCCATCCACGCAAACCGCTTTGAATGAGTAGCGCCCTTAGCCGCCATTCCGTTGAGCGATTGCGCTTCGATTTGACCTTCGCCATCACGAGGGAGCGGGTATGCCGGCTGACGGTATCCATCGTTCGATGACCTACAAGCTAAGGTTCATTCTTCTTCGCCGGGTTCAGCAATCGGAATGTCACCCCCAATTTCGTTGAACCGATCACTTGCCAGTTTCTCAAGCCTCTTCGCCTGAGTCACGAGTGTTTTTCGTAAGCCTTTTGACACGTCACGCTCACTGATTACTCGTGCAAGATTAGCGATCGTAGACGCTCTTCTTGCAATTCGGATGTCAGCATGTTTCCGCTGTGCGTAGAGGTCTTCGGGGATGATTTTCACCCGATGCGACTTTGGAAGTTTGACGAGTTCTTTTGCTGCAATATCCTTTTCGTTCAACACGGCGTGGAATGTAGATTTCTGGAGCACAAGTTGAAATACCGTGTACTCAGAGGCATTCAGAAACGCTTTGGCTTCAGGATCACTCTTCTTTCGCCCTTGTAGCCAATACAACGGCCACATCTCGATTTCAGCGACCTCGAACGGGTCCAAAACGTTCATCGCTACTGGATCGGTTCGCTGATTGGTCAAGTGCCGCCCAATACGAGAGCGCAACATCTCTTTCGTTTGGCCTACGTAGATCGGTTCGCCATCATAATCGAAAAAGGCGTACACCCCAAAGGTGGCATTACCCACCTTCCGTCCTTCGTCATCTAGGACGTTGAAGGCGTCGGCTATCTGCTTTCGGATGGCGGCTACATCGAGAGGAACGACATCAGGGTTCTTGCTCTTTTTCGGCTTCTTCCGCTTCTTCGTTGTCTTCGCCATCATGCTGCCTGTGCAGCGCCAACAGCACTGGCGAGTGGACGAAGGAGATTTAATTCGAGCCAACCGACAACGGGCACGGCGAGGCCATCACCAAAAAGATGGTAAGCGTCATTGTATTTTTGTGGAAGCGGATATGTCTCCGGGACGCCCATCAATCGAGCCGCTTCCCTTGGAGAAAGCAATCGGGACCGCACACTATTGCCGTTCACAATGATGATGACTTGACGGCTAGATCCTCCAACCGGGGTTCGTAGACAGCCAGAGATTTGATCAAATCTTACTTCCGCCCGTTGAACTCGATCATCACCTTCACCAGGTCTCATTCTCTTGTAGATAGTTCCAACGATCCGCTTCCGCAGCTTCTTGACCTCTGCCAACTTTTCTAAGTGAAGCGGCGACATCAGGCTTACCAAGCGCTTTGTTTCTTGGACCGTGTGCCATTTTACGCCAGTTGGATTCTCCTCAATGAGGTCACTAAGCGCTTTAATGTCGTCGTTAGGCGCAGGGAGATTCCACCACAACCACCGTTCCTTCAGAGGCTCTGGCAGACGGGCATAAGCGTCTTGTACCGACCGTGTGTGCCACAGGTCATTGGGTGCTGAAGCGATCAGGCTCCGGGGAATATGCCCTTCGGATCGAACTCCGATAATGAACAGGCGAGGCCGGGATTGTGGCAAGAAGCGCACAGCGTCAATTACCATCGCTCCAATTGCATAACCTGAACCCGCTAACCCATCGCAAATTGCGGTGAAATCCCGCCCTCGGTGGGATGTCAACGCCCCTACGACATTTTCAAGTACAACGAGCTTAGGAATACGGTCCAGCGCCACCATTTGTTGAATCAGGTTCCAAAAAGGTTTGAACGTCCCGCTACGATCCCCTTTGAGGCCAGCGCCCGATCCGGCTACAGACAGGTCTTGACAAGGGAATGACGCCCATACAAGCGTTGGAGTCCCAGGGAAATCGTCCACCGATAATTTCTTTACGTCTGCAACCTTGGGTTCCTTCACACCAACTTCGGCTTTGCCGAAGAATGAGCGATAGGCGGCCGCCTTCTTTTCGCACCACTCGTTCGCAAAGATGCATCGCCAGTCAGGGCCAAGGCCGAGTCGTGCCATGCCGCCGCCAGCGAAGAATTCGTAAAAGGTGAACGGAGCCTCTACCACTCTGTTGGATTCTACCCGTTGCTGGCGCTGCGTGTCCATCGGATCGTGCAAGCTCTTTCCTCCCATTTCCCCTGAAGCATTCGTAGGGGCTGCTGTTATGGCCCGATAACTCAGCATCTCATTGGTTATCCGGGGCTTCTGCGAACACAATTTCATAACGTTCAAGCACGTATTCAAAATAGTGTTCGATCATCTCGTCTGGGTCATTAGGACGCTCATCGTCGGGAAGTTCCTGTCCCAGTTGTTTTGAACGAAAGTCAGCAATTCGGCTTCCGCCTCTTCACGAGTGGCGTGCAGTGTGGCCCTCGGCGGGCGTCCAGCCCAAGAGTGTCCCCGCTCTCCAATAGTCAGCATGTAAGGCATATCGATTTATTCTCTTTCACCTGGCCAAGTCACCTCGACGGATGCTCCCCCACTCGCTCGATCCGATTGAGTATCTTGCTGATGGTCGGTTGTAGCCAATCGCCACCGGAGCGAGTCTTGCGCCCTTCCGCCGTCAGTCGGTTGGCGATTGCCGTTGCCGTCTCGCCGGATGCATATAGCTCTTCGATACGCTTCAGCGTCTCGGTTTCTCCTGGATAGAATCCGAAGGCTTTACGGCCCTCGCAAGTTCCACGCTTCAACTTGGTTCGCTGGCGTGCGCCACGTAGCTTTACCACAATCATCTGCTTTTCGTACTCGTGGAATGCGCCCATTATCTGCCGCATGAGTTTCCTTGATGGATCATCGCTGCAAAGGTCCGGCTCGGCAACCGAGACAAGCTCAAAGCCGTGGCGTTTCAAATCGTGCAGAATGCTCTCTTGCACCATCAGGTCTCGTGCGAGACGGCCAAGCGATTCTACAAGCACCAGCTTCACGCCGTTCGAGTGTAAGGCTTCCATCATCGCAACGAAAGCAGGACGGTCGGTGATTTCCTTCGTGCCGCTGACGCCTTCTTCCTTGAACACCCTCACCAGCTTGATGTCGTGAGCCTTCGCATAAGCACGGATGGCCGCTTCCTGTCGTGCGAAGCCATCGCCTCGGACCTGCGATTTGGCGCTGACCCTCAGGTATAGAAACCCCTTCGTCACCCGTTGATTGTGTCAAAGAACGGGCTGAAATTCAAGCCCAATCTACAGATAAGGCGTAGCCCCTCGTTTTCAATCGCCATGTTGCCCCACAAGGCTCAGAGAAGTGGCGAAATGGCCACTGCGAGGATCAGACCGAAAAAATGGACGAGCGCTAAATATCTTTGGACGACGACATATGCCTCAAGCCCAAATCACAACTGTGCGACTCCCCGCTGTTTCCATGACCGTGGATGCGCTGATGAAGCGCCCGATGCCCGAAGTGCAGAATTACGAGAGTGACATACTGCCGCTAATGCGGTTGTGGAAGGACTACAAAGATGGGTTCCTTCAAACGCTCAAGGAGAGGCCGGGGAACTTCTATGCTGTCGCAAATTTCAATCTCAAATCGGTCGAGCCGGATTGGTGCGGACAGAAGATCAACCTTTTCGATATGAAGATCGCCCGTCACCTCATCGGGAAACATTGGAGTCGGCAACCTGAGTCCGCTCGTACTCAGTGGATCGCCGTGCCAGAGATGGCAACGTACCTCCATTACAACATGCTATGGAACGTCCCAATCGAACAGCAGGAGAGCTTCTTTCTTGAAGCTCCAGGAATTTGGCGTGACATTGTTCCTTCGGGACAATTCCATGTTCAAGTGATTGGTGAACAAGACGGCGAAGCAAACGCAACCCGTATCTACAGCGGCAAAACCTTCCATCCACGATGGACCATTGACAATACCATCACGAGCACGGAGCTTCGCCGGAAGAGATAGCGGAGCGAAATATCAGACCCAGGCCATACTGAGTGGCAATCGCCTGTAGGGAAATCCTGGATCATTTTGACGAAAGGCCAACCGGCGACTCTCGGGAGCGCCGTATTCGTATTACCATGCTCAAAATCAGGAGAAACATAAATGAACACTTTCGCCCAATGGATGAAACAACGAAGCGAAGCGCCGACGCTTGCGGCGGCAAACCCACGTTCCCTCAAAACGAAGCGAGACCGGGATAGGCTAATCAGAATGGAAGCTTTGCTCCGGGAACTTGTCTACATGAAGCAGATCATTGAACAGAGCACGATTCATGGCAACGCATAAAACCGACCTAGACCACGCCCTTCAGCTTCGCTTGCCGAAGGCTACCGTCGCTGAAATTGACGATGCGATCGCCACGCTGGACTGGCTGGGCGGCTTCAACCGATGCAAGTTCATTCGCTACGCCGTTGGATACGCTCTAGACTCCATCGCCGAAGAGAAAGGTCGGGATCAAACCCCATGAATCGTGTCCTGTTCTGTCTTGACCCATCCCATGTACATCGCAGCGGGGATCTGCTCCAGTCCGGGACTCTATTTCAGTCTTCGGGAGTTGGGTCGGCTGGCAAGCTGTCGAAGTATGCACGAACTCCGTGCTTCTCGGCATAGTTCAGGAGGCTTCGACGCACTGCGATTGCGATCTTGAGCATCTTATGTGCCGGGATCGGATATGATTCCCCACCCTGACGATACTCGTTCAGTGTGGCATCGCCTTCAAACGCACCGACTAACTCGTCTTCCACATGACCCGTTTCCTCTAACCAAGCGTCGAGAACTTTCAGCCGCTCGGTGTGTGTGGATTGGTTCATGTCTTCGTTGCGCCATACGTGTTTCCATAGATGCGCTTCCGCAGTTTGGAACGTCTTTCGCATGAAGAAATAGTAGGCGTCGGATGCCGTTAAAAACTCAAACGGGGTCGCTTTGAGCCGTTGAATCATCAACCGAAAAGTTGCTTCTTCAACTTCATCTATTCCTTCCTCGGTCGATTCATCCGGTGCGGCCATCAATAAGTATGCCTCCAGATCGTGTCTCCCCATCTGTTGGAACCCTTGAAGCCGGGTCTTGATTTCGTGTTGCATGTTTTCCGCTTGTGGGTCGCTCATGGTGATTCTCCTGGTGAAGTAGCGGCCTACGCCGCTACCTCTAGTTCGACAACACTGATGAAGTCGCATTCCTTCGCCAGTGCTTCGATGCCTTCCTTAAGGCGGTCCACAGCAGCTTTGTGCTGATTAACAATTTCGATCGGTAGTACGATTGCGATGCGACCCTTCGCAGCAGCCACCGTTTTTGCGGTTGCCGTGCCAGGGCCGATAGCGAAACGTTCGTCAGTGGAAGCGTTCTCCACCGTACGAACCGCCAAAGTATTTACAGGCTGGTTCAGCACCACCTTTTCGACTTGTGGCACCGTTTCCTTCGCTCCCGGCGTCACAGGAGTTGGCATCGGTTTCGGCACTTCAGCCGTCGCTGTCGCAGTGGACGCCTTGCCTTTGACCTTCGTCTTGGGATTGGCGCTCTTGCGAATCGGCGTTTCCATTTGCGCTCTGAACTTCTTTAAATCTGCCAACGTGCAGTTGGCGTGGATGATGCCCTTGCTCACACCGTGACGAAACGTTGTTTCCTTCATCAACATGATTTCGTGTCGAGTCGAGAATGCTTCTGGCAGGATGCCGTCGTTGGCAGGATCGTTCAAGCGGAAGTCGGCACCTTGCTTGAGCACCTTGCAAACAAATGAATAGTCAAGCTGCGCTTCTCCGATGACTTCTTGAAATTCGTCAGGTGAAAGCGTCAAACGAGCTTCCACGAGAGTATCTGCAAGAAATTTGGTCGAGCGCCAGAACGCCAGATTTGCCTTGTTCAGTTCCCGCTTGAAGTAGTCTATGTCTTTCTTCAAGCCGGGAAAGGAAGCGGCGGTTTCGGATGAAAGTTTCGAATCCAAGACCATCGAAATGGGCCTGGACTCGGTGTTTGTGTGCGCTTGTAAGTGGTTCATTTTCTGTCCTTTGTAGATCGCTGACCTACTATTCCAGCGTATCCGCCAACGTGCTTTTTTGACAGATCAGAACTCTCTCACAAAACGCCTATCCCGGTTGTTCTTCTCTCACTTCTCTCTCACATTCCTCCCCGGAATAAGGTCCTGCCATTCGCATCCCAGGACGGCGGCAACATCCTTCAAACTTTCGGTGCCCCTAGCTGTCGTGTAGGCGAATTCTCCAGCCCGGATGCGGTACAGCGTTGCGTCGCCCACTTTGGCTCGATGTGCAAGCTCTTCCAGCGAAAATCCTGTTTCATTCTGCCAGCGGTCCATCAACTCCTTGGCGGTGGGCCTCACAACGAGAGCGATCCGCTGATACTCTTCTGCGGCCATTTGCAGTTCGTCCAGGCGCATCTCTCTCTGCGCTTCTTCACGCCACTTGTTTTTTGCTATTTCGAGGTCCCACGGTTCGAGGCCGTCGAGCGTTTCTTGGATCAATCCGACGAACTCTTCTCGGAAGGTACGGTGCACAACAAATTGCCCGAGAAACGCCTCATCGGGGCCAAGTTTGAAGCGAACGGACGAATCTTTCAGAGCAGCCGCTTCAGGAATCCAATCGGCCCAAACCGCCACATTAAAGACGTAATCGGACAATGCCCCAATCTGTTCAGCCGTTATTTGTTCGGTCTGCTCTTGGAGGTAGAGAGCTAATATTTCACACACAACGTTTAGGCTCTTCTGAAGCGTGGTCTTTGTTAGCTTCGATTTTCCATCCATGTGTTGCGCCGTTTTGCCCTTCCACTACCAGTGGCGAAATCGCCACTGACTTGCCCTGTATATCGGCAGGCCCCCTGCTCTTCAACAGAAGGCATGTGGTGGCGTCAATACGATATACAGCATGAGTACGAGATAGACGGCTACGGGACGATTAGCCGCTATCGCTTGAAATGCCCCGGATGTGTATCTTCAACGGGAGAGAGAAGCGGAGGCGAAGCCGCCGTTCGCTTGGGAAAACCCGTATGTACAGTGTTTCCGGGATAAGGTATCCATTATTTTCCCGTCTATAGAGTCGGCCCCTTTGTTGCGAAAGGGATGAAACTTGCCTTTGAAAATCCCGACAAAGGTACACCCCCTGGAAATCTTCCATTGGAGTCCCGCCCCCCCAACCTGGTTTTTGGAACGAGAAAAGCGCACGCTTGAGGCCGATTGAATCAAAGCATCTGTGTACTGCACGGCTTCTCCTTTTTGCGACAATCAAGCATGGTGAGTTCCATGCGTAAGGTTGTGAGTCTCATCCGTGTGTCGTCTTCGCAGCAAGCCAAGGATGATCGAACCGGGATTCCACGGCAACTCGAAGACATCCAGCTTCACTGCCGCACTCACAACCTTGAAGTCGTCAAAGAGTTCCAACTTGATGGAATATCCGGCGCATACGTAAAGCACTCGCCACAATTCCGGGAGATGCTTTCGACCCTCACGCAGAAGGCTATTGCAGGAGTTGTTTTCAGTTCCATCGACAGATTTTTCAGACCAAAGGGCCTCTCCGCTTACGAAGTCTTCGGCCCATTCGAGGCAACCGGAAAGCATCTGTTCTGTGACTTGGGTGAGTTGAATCCACGAGACGAAAAAGATCAGATGAAGATCGTTCTGTGGGGCCAAATGGCGGGAATGGAACGCACTCGTATACGGGACCGCATGATGCGGGGTAAAGAGTTCAAGCGACTTGATCCGAGTTCAAAGACAGACACCTTGCCCAAAGGTGTGGTTTTCATCGCTGGCGGGAATGGAACGACTGGAAGATTCAAGTACACGGAGGATGCTGTAAGGGTACGAGAGGCGTTCATGCGTGTCCTGAAGGGTGATTCCTTGCAAGGGGTGGCTGAAGATTTGAAATTCACTTCAGCAACGGCGCTCCGGGCAACACTGAAGTCGCACTGGTGGATTGGCGTGAAAGCTACGACACAACGCCGGGACTACGGCGAAGAACGCAAAACACGAGAAGACGGTAGCCTTGCTGATGGCCGGAAGGTGAAGAGAGTAAGCCCGATTCTGACGCCAACGAATCTTGCCCAGAAACCGCTGGTCTCACCTGCTCAATTTCAAACCGTCCAAGACTTATTGAACCGCAACACGAAGACCTGGACGCAGAGAAAATCGAGAGCAAACAGGTTCTTGGCGACGGGCTTGTTGTTCTGTCAGTGCGGGCGCAAGATGTACCACAAGATCGAAAGCAGACCGGGCAAACCGTCGTATTACATCTGTGCTTCCGGTTGGAACAAGAAGGTGCCGTGCGGACACCCGGCTTTGAACGCCGAATCTGTTGACACGACGATTCAATGGGCTGTGATGACTTACCTGACAGATCAGCGCTTCGTAGGAGAGCGAGTGCGGAAGGTAATGAGCGGGGACGGAAAGGAACAGAAGGAGCAAGCTGTAGAGCGAATTCAGAGGTCTCTCGCACAGGCCGAAAAGAGGCTGAGTCGGGCGGTCGAATTCTCATTGGATCACCCTGAATACATCGAAAAGGTAAGAACGCTGAAAGCCGAAGTCGCCGGCGAACGAATGAAGCTGGCGAAGATCCAAGTTGAGTTGGCCGCTCACCTTGGCGAGAAGGACGTTCTTAAGCTGGCGAAGCAGTTGAGAGAACGCTTCTGGAAGTTCGATGAGTGGCCGATGGAAGAGCGAAAAGCAGTTTTGGCCGAGAGCATCGAACGTATCGTCATGAACTCGGATGGAACTGTGACTTTGACAGTGCGGGGTGGTCTGCCGCTGCCGATCCAGAGTGATGATCTAGTTCAGCGCTTCATTGACGAAATGGAGGAGGATGTCGAAGAACGAGGATTCGCTGACTATCCGCTGCACGGTGCTAAAGGCGGCAAAGCCAAGAAAGCCGAGAAGGTGAAGCGGTCACTTGAGAATGCGAGGCGAGGAAAAGACGTAAAAAACGCAAGCCGCACGGACAGGGGTTCATGGCGCCGATGAGAATGAAGTCGGAAGGGAAGGAAAGCGTCATGTTGGTGCGCGCCAGAGTGACCGAGGATTCTTCCAGCGGCTGGCGCAACATTTCAAGTACGTTGCGTGGAAACTCCGGCAACTCATCCAGAAACAGAACGCCGTTATGCGCCAGGCTTACTTCCCCGGGACGCGGTGTTCCCGAGCCGCCGCCAATGAGCCCGGCGTCCGATACGGTGTGATGCGGCGCGCGAAAGGGCCGGCGGGCCAGCAATCCCACGCCGCGCGGAAGCAGCCCCGCCACGCTATGCACCTGCGTGGTCTCGATGGATTCTTGAAACGTCAGCGGCGGCAGGATTCCGGGGAATCGTTTCGCGAGCATCGTTTTGCCTGAGCCGGGCGGGCCGATCATCAGCACATTGTGCCCGCCGGCGGCCGCCACTTCGAGCGCGCGCTTGGCGCTGGTCTGGCCGCGGACATCGCAGAAATCCGCGAGCGGCTCTTCCGCCGTCCCCGAAGACGCCGCCGAGGACGGTGTCGGATGGAACCCATCCGGCTGATTGAGGTACGTCACCACTTCGGATAGATGCCGCATGCCGAAAACTCGCACGCCTTCGGTGACGGCGGCTTCGGCGGCGTTGTCAAAAGGAACCAGCAGATTCGGAATGCCCTGCCGGCGAGCGCATACGGCGATGGAGAGCGCGCCCCGCACCGGCCGCAGCGTGCCATCGAGCGAAAGCTCGCCCACCAACATGTGCTCCTCGGTTCGGCCAACCGTTCCCATCGCGCCCAGAATTCCGAGGGCCATGGGCAGATCGAACCCCGCGCCTTCCTTGCGCACATTGGCCGGGGCAAGATTGATGGTGATCGATTTATTCGGGTAACCGAATCCGGAATTGAGCAGCGCCGACTTAATCCGCTCGCGGCTTTCGCGCACCGCGGTGTCGGGCATACCGACGGTGATGAAATCGCGCGCGTTGCCGCCGGGGTACATGTCCACCTCGACGTCGATCAGGTGCGCTTCGATTCCAAAGACAGCCGCACTGCGGGTCCGGAAAAGGGCCATTACCCAGGAAGTGGCTATTCGACTGAAAACGTCTCGCGAGTTTCGTACATTTGCTGGCCCAGGTTGTCGCGCACCGCGAGCACGATGGTGTATTTTCCAAGCGGCTGGTCTTTCGCCAGGTTCAGGTTGAGTTCGCCCGGCTGATAACGCTGCGGGTAAAACGTCTGGAGCTTCTGGTTCGCGGCTTGTGGTTCGGCATAGGCCACCGAGCCGTCTTCCCGCAGCACCGTGAGGCCATACTCGATATCCACCTGGTTCTTGTCGCCCAGCTTGTAGCCGGTCATGTCGAAGCGGGCCCACACGGCATCCCCGGGGCGATACGCGGCCACCTGCAAGGCCTTGCTATCGTCCTCGCCGCGCAGGAAGCGGAAATTGCGAACAATAAGCGTATCGCTGGGAGCCACGTCGCGGCCTTTGATGTGAAACACGGCGGACTTCTCTAATGTGGCCTTGGCAAGCTCATCCGATAGCTTCACCACAACCGTATATTCGCCTGTGTCGGCCAGGGGCGGAACTACGATACTGTCGCGCAGCTTCGGCTTCCAATCCTTGTCTTCCTGCGTGACGGTGGTTTCGATTTTGCCTTCTTCCACAGGTTTGAGCAATGCGCCGCTCTTGTCGCGGACCTCGATCTGGAATTTGAGAAAGACATCTTGCTTGCCGTAGTCGTTGGGCTTGTCCACTTTGCGATAGCCCTCGGCCTGGCAGCTGAAATGGACCGTTTCTCCAGGAACAAAATCTTCGTCGGAGGCTTCGGGCGGACCGTCCTCGCTGCGCGCGAAGACGGGGTGGACGATGGCCAGCGGTTTGTCGGCCGCGAGGGCAAGGCATCCCGATCCGGAGTATCCCGACGCAAGAACCAGAATTGCGAATAGCGGTTTCACGTCTATTCCACTACTGTACTCCAGCCGCGCCGCGAAAGGTCCCAATAGATGACGGCTCCGGCGGCGATCCCCATAGCAAGCAGCAGAGAGCCGCTGGTGAATTCTTTCAAAAGCAATTTGCCCGTGCCGAACAAGATGCCATAGATGAGCAGGCAGCCGCAGATCCAATCGAGCAAGTTCGAAAGGCCGCCAGTGGAGGGACGGACGTCTGGAGCAAGTTTTGCGATGGGGCGCCAGCCGGCCTTCGATGGATGGGTGCGGCGATAAAAGGCGATCAGGGTCTCTTTGGATTCGGGGCGGGTAAGGAATGTGACTGCCAGCCAGACGACGGTGGTGATGGAAACGGTGACGATCATGATCCAGGCGAAATCGCGCGGCTGGTCTTTATCCAGCCCGAACACGGTTTGCATGGCCAGCGAAACCACGAAGCCCGAGATCATGGCTGACACTTCGCTCCAGGCATTGATGCGCCACCAATACCAGCGCAGTAACAGCACGCCGCCGGTGCCCGCGCCGGTGACCAACAGCAGCTTCCACGCGCCCGCGATCGAATCCAGGTAAAACGTGACGACGGCCGAGACGATGGTCAGAAGCACGGTGGCCCATTGCGATGCGGTGACGTAGTGGCGCTCCGTTTCGCTCTTCTTCAAGAAGCGGCGATAGAAATCGTTGACCAGGTAGCTGGCGCCCCAATTCAATTGCGTCGCGATGGTGGACATGTAGGCGGCGGCGAAGGCCGCGATCATCAGGCCGCGCAGCGAGGGCGGCAGGTAGGCGATCATCACGCGGATGTAGCCGGTTTCCGGATCCGCCAGGCCGGGGAAGAGAATCAGCGAAGCCAGCGCGACCAGCACCCACGGCCAGGGACGCACGGCGTAATGCGCGATGTTGAACCACAGCGTGGCGAGCAGCGAATTCTTTTCGTCCTTGGCGCTGAACATGCGCTGCGCGATGTAGCCGCCGCCGCCCGGCTCGGCGCCCGGGATACCAGGTGGCCCACCAGTTCATCGAAATGTAGACCAGGAAAGTGATCATCGGCATCCAGGCGGAGTGCAGATCGGGGACGAAATTGAGCACCGAGCCTTGGGACGCGCCGCGCGCGCTGATCCACCAGGGCGAGCTTCGCCTTCATGGCGTCGATGCCGCCGACGGCGCGCACCGCGAACACCGCCAGCACGATGACCATGCCCATCTTGATGACGAACTGGAAAAGATCGGTCACCAGCACGCCCCACAATCCGGAAAGGGTGGAGATGAACGAGGTGAGGGCGATCATGCCGATGACGATGGCCAGGGCCTGCAGCTTTGTCGACGCCCAGCACCAGTTGCAGGATCTTGACCATGGCCAGGTTGACCCAGCCGAGGATGATGCAGTTGATCGGAATGCCGAGGTAAAGCGCGCGGAAGCCGCGCAGGAACGCGGCGGGTTTGCCGGAATAGCGGATTTCGCTGAATTCGATGTCGGTCATGACGCCGGAGCGCCGCCACAGGCGGGCGTAGAAGAAGACGGTGAGCATGCCGCTGGCGATGAAGTTCCACCACAGCCAGTTGCCTGCGATGCCGCCCATCGCCACCATGCCGGTGACGGCCAGCGGCGTGTCGGCGGCGAAGGTGGTGGCGACCATGGAGGTGCCGGCCAGCCACCAGGGGACGTTGCGGCCGGAGAGGAAAAACTCATTGACGTTCTTGCCGGCGCGCGATTTGTAGTAGAAGCCGATGGCGAGGTTGAAGAGGAAGTAAAGGGCGACTACCAGCCAGTCGATGGGGGTGAGTTGCACACATGAATTGTAGCCGGGTGCTGGCGGCTAGTGGCTGGTGGCTGCTGAAATTCGGGAAACTAATGGGGAGGCGATCAATCGGTGAGCCAAGTCCAATTTGCACCACGGCTCATCATCGTTTGCGGTTTGCCTGGCTCGGGCAAGACAACCCACGCCAGGCAAGTTGAGCGGAAGCTGCGCGCCATTCGCTTCTGTCCCGACGAATGGATGAGCTTCATGGAGATTAGCCTCTGGGAGGTGGAAACTCGCGACCGGATCGAAAAGCTTCAATGGAAGCTCGCCCAGGACCTGCTCACTCTCGGTCACAACGTGATTATCGAGTGGGGAACCTGGGCCAGATCGGAACGCGACGCGCTGAGGATCGGAGCGCGCGCCCTGGGGGCCGCCGTCGAACTTCACTTCCTGGACGCTCCTGTGGAGGTCCTTTTCGAGAGAATTCGCCACCGGAACACGGAGTCGCCGCCCGTAACGCTGGACGACATGGTGAAGTGGGCCGGGACCCTTGAGCGCCCTTCAGCGGAAGAGATGGCGCTGTTCGATCCTCGGCATTGAGCCTTCGTTCCTCACGCCGTGCCGCGCAACAGCCCGCGTGAAGAAGTCGCGGGAACCAAACCAAGGGAACGGAAATCTTGCCGGCCGTCGGCGAGCGACACCGTGAGCTCGCCGTCGCTTATTGAAACTTCACGAGCTTTCGGGCGAGTTTCGACGACCGAAGAACTCATGCCATGCCTCCATCCACACTTCCCGGTTTTTGGTGACTAACTGTCCCGGCCGCCGTAGTTCGCGCTGCATGTGCACGCGTCGCTGCTCCAGCGCTTCGTTGCTAGAGAAGAACACACGATGTGGTCCAATGCGCGCAACTCGTGAGCGTGCATGTTTAACGCACCTGGACGAGTATGACAGGTGGTTTAGCCGGCCCATTGGAGCCTATGTATGAAGCGCTAGCCTCGCTGGACCATCCACGCGCCCCAGCCTAGAGAGATCGCCAAGAGCGCCGAAAATATGGTTGGCGCGATCGAAAAGTATATCCACGATAACGGCAGGGTCAGGATCTGGATCGCGAAAAAGGTCCAACCCAACATCCTCATCGCCGCAGGATACGCCACCGCCATATTCCCCAAATGCCACGCCAGAAATGCCGAGAAAATCAGGTACGCCGTGATGTTCAATCCGAAGCCGACGTAGAATCCGCCGTAGCTGAAGTTCGCGCCGCCGACTTCGAAATGAACCTTATTCATCGCGTCAAGAACAGCCAGAGCCTCCGCTGTCGGAGGCTTGAATCTCAGGAAACCCACTGTGTGCCCCGCGGCGAAAAGCACGAACAGGATGGCCGCAATGCGGTACGACGCCCTCGCGCTCACACCTATTCCGCCTCGGCCTCGGCTTGCTTCGCGAACAATTGCAGCATGCCGCCCCATCCGCCGGGTGCATCGATCTGAGCCTTCATTTGCTGCCAGCCCGCGCCGTGGCGCTCGAAATAGCGATGCTCCAGGTCAACGCGAGTGGATCCGTCACGCTCGGTCGTAAAGGTGACTTCTACTTCACTTGATTTGGCCAAGTCCGGCTCATATTTCCACTCCGGAGAGACCTGCCACGCCATCACGAAACGCCGCGGCGGATCCCATTCGAGCACTTGTCCCCAATCGGACTCCGTGCCGTCTTCCTGCTCGCTATAACAACGGCCACCGGCGCGGCCTTCTAACACCGTCTTTTTCAGGGGCGACGCACCGATGTGATGCGATTTCGGCCACCACGTGTCCATTCCTTCGGTGAAGACACGAAATGCGCGCTCCGCACCCGCCTTCACCGTGATGCTTTTTTGAATTGTATGTTGCATTGTTGGTGTCATTGTTCCTCCACTTTGTTTTTGAATGAGTTCAGAGCCTGGCTCCAGAATTTGTCGAAATACTCGCGCAGGGAATCAAACCCTGCGGGATTGAGCTGATAAACGCGGCGTGTGCCCTCGCTCCGGTCGACCACCAGATTCGCGTCTTTGAGAATTTTCAGGTGCTGCGAGATCGCCGGCCGGCTGATCGGGAAATCGGCGGCGAGCTTTCCCACCGAAGCTGGGCCGTTGAGCAGCCGATCGAGAATCGCCCGTCGCGTCGCATCGCCGATCGCGTCGAGCTGCGCGTCTTGGTAAGTGATCACTTACGGTAAGAATATACTTACGGATGCGTCGTGTCAAGCCCAAAACGCACTTCTTTAGTGTCCTGCGCAGCGCGCCACCAGCAGCGTGATATCGTCCTGCTGCTCGTGCGGGCTGAACTGCTTGACGTCGTCTAGAATGGATTTCATCAACGCAGGCGGCTGCAGGTCGCGATGCCGTCGCAAGCTGTCAACCAAACGCCGTTCGCCGAATTCCTCGCCACGATCGTTGAACGCTTCGGTGACGCCGTCCGTGTACAGCACCAGCGTGTCGCCGGGAGAGAAGCCGCTTTCATCGATCGAGCATTTCCAATCGTCGAAGAGCCCCAGAACGGTGCACGTGGAGTCCAGCCGCTCAAGCGTGTGATCGCCTCGCAAGATGAGTCCGGGCAGGTGCCCGCAGTTGGCGTAACGCAGGCGCCGCGCGCGGCTATCGTACTCGGCAAAAAAGAGCGTGGCGTAGGCGCTCTCAATTGTGTTCTCGAAGAAGAGCCGATTCACCGACTCCAGGAATCGCTGCGGATGTTCCAAAGCGACGGCGCACTGGCTGCGCAGATTCGCCTGAAGGTTGGCCATCAAGAGTGCGGCGGCGATTCCTTTGCCGGCAATGTCGCCCACCACCAGCCCCAGGCGGTCTTGTCCCAGATTCAGGAAATCGTAGTAATCGCCTCCCACCTGACGAGCTTGAACGCAAACGCCCGCATACTCCAGCGTGCCAAACGGCGGCAACGTTTGCGGGAAGAGTCTGGCTTGAACCAGTCTCGCAATTTCCAGCTCCTGGGCCGCGCGGCGCTCCAGCTCCAGCTTCTCGGCGGTGGCACGGCGCTGCTCCTCGAGCGCGCGGCTGACATCGTCGAATCCGACGAGAGAGAACGAATTCCCGTCGATGTCTTCAAAGCGCGTGAACACACCGCCCCAAATCGGTTGCTGTTCCGTTGCCGAGGCGCGCGAATTATGCTGAACCCGCCTCAAGCGTGGCGTGTAGCGAAAGTGAACTCCGCGCTTGCTCCATTCGCGGAACTTGGCGACGACGTTTTCGGTGAGGAAGACGATGGGCGTGCGCCGGCCGATAAGCTGGTAGTCTTCCGACTCGGGGTCCGGCACGATCAGCCGAAGCACTGTAGTGCCATCAGGCGGCGCCACCGCCACTAAGCGGTGACCGTTTTGAAGACGGATATCGAGGGCCAAATCGAATCCGAGCTGATTTACGTAGAACTCGAGACTGCGGTCCTGATCTTTGACATACACGTTGACAGCGTCGATGCGAAGGTAGGGGTTCTGGCGGTCCAGGCGAACGGCCGATTCATTTACTCCGCCTCGTGAAGCAGTGATGCCCATGGTGGTAATTATAGGCTGGCCCCGATTCGTCTCGACAACGCGAGCTTCTTCGTGTAAGCTGGCAAAGAAAAGGCGAATAAGCATGAACCTGGTCTCTTCCAATTTGACCCTGGGACTATCCGAATCTCCCGACCCGTTCGGCATCGCACGCCGGAACGGCGGCATTGAATCCTCGGTGGCGCGCTTTGAGCAGTGGATGGCGGCGCCGGATTCGCCCATTCGGGCCATCCGGCATCAGGCGGCGCGGGAGGGCGAGTACGCCGAGATTCCGGACACCATCGCTCCGGCCTTGCGTGCCGCGCTGATCGCTCGGGGCATTCCCCAGCTTTACGTCCATCAGGCGGATGCTTTCGAGCGGTGCGTGGCGGGCCAAAACGTGGTGGTGGTGACGCCCACCGCCAGCGGCAAGACGCTCTGCTACAACCTGCCGGTGCTGCAGCGGCTGATGGACGATCCGGGCGCGCGCGCCATGTACCTGTTCCCGACCAAGGCGCTGGCCGAGGATCAGCTGCACGAGTTCCAAGCGGCGGTGGATGCGATGGGGTCGGAGATTCGCGCCTTCACTTACGATGGCGACACGCCGCAGGACGCGCGCAAAGCCATCCGGGAGCGGGCCAACGTGGTGCTCACCAATCCCGACATGCTGCACACCGGCATTCTGCCGCATCACACCAAATGGGCGAAATATTTCGAGAACCTGCGCTACATCGTGATCGACGAGCTGCATTATTATCGCGGCGTCTACGGCAGCCATCTGGCCAACCTGCTGCGGCGGCTGCAGCGCATCTGCGAATTTTACGGATCGAAGCCGCAATTCATCTGCTGTTCGGCCACCATCGCCAATCCCACGCGAACTGGCCGAAGCGCTGACCGGAATTGCCGTTCGAGCTGGTGGAGCGCAACGGCGCGCCGCGCGGCGAGAAATATTTCGTCTTCTACAATCCGCCGGTGGTGAACCGCCAGCTCGGCATCCGCCGCAGCTACATGCAAGAGACGCGGCGCATGGCGATCGAATTCATCGAGCGCCATCAGCAGACGCTGGTCTTCGCCAATAGCCGGCTGGCCACCGAGATGCTGGTGAAGTATTTGCGGGACGCCATGCGAGCGCGGGCCGCTGCCGGGCGACGCGGTGCGCGGCTATCGCGGCGGCTACCTGCCGCGCGAGCGGCGCGAGATCGAGCGCAAGCTGCGCGATGGCGAGATTCGCGCCGTGGTGGCGACCAATGCGCTGGAGCTGGGCATCGATATCGGATCGCTGGACGCGGTGGTGATGGCCGGATATCCGGGATCCATTGCCTCTTCGCTGGCAGCGCGCCGGGCGCGCCGGACGCCGGCAGAGCGCATCGCTGGCGGTGCTGGTGGCGTCCAGCGCGCCGCTCGATCAGTACATCGTCGAGCACCCGGAGTATTTCTTCGAACGCTCGCCGGAGCACGCCCACATCAACGCCGGACAACCTGGAGATCCTGATCAATCACCTGAAGTGCGCGGCGTTCGAGCTGCCCATTCGCGATGGAGAAAAGTTCGGCCCGCATGACCCTGCGGAGCTATGCCGATTCCTGGCGGAAGACGCCGGCCTGCTGCATCGCTCCGACGAGCTGCTGGCATTGGACCTCGGACACCTATCCCGGCCGACGCCGTCAGCCTGCGCGCCGATTTCGAGCGACAACTTCGTGGTGGTGGATATCACGGGCGATCATCAGGTGATCGCCGAGGTGTCGTTCACCGCCGCGCTCACCACGCTGCACGAGAAGGCGATTTATCTGCACGAAGCGCGGCAGTTCCAGGTGGAGAAGCTTCGATTACGAAGGCCGCAAGGCGTATGTGCGCCGCGTGGACTGCGACTATTTCACCGATGCCATCGACTACACGCAGGTGAAGGAGCTGGAGGAGTTCGAATCGGCGGATGCGAATGGCGCGCGGGCGGCGCACGGCGATGTGCGGGTGAACACGCAAGTGGTGGGGTTCAAGAAGATGAAGTTCTACACCATGGAAAATATCGGCGCGGGCAATTTGTCGATGCCGGAGCAGGAAATGCACACCACCGCGTTCTGGCTGCATCTTCCCGAAAGCTTCCTGGCGCGATTCCCGGATCTGACGCCCAGCCGAGAGGCAGAGCGGACTGACGGGCCTGGTGCAGGTGATGCGCACCGTGGCCGCGCTGCTGTTGATGTGCGACCCGCGGGACTTGGGAATCGCGATCACCGAGGATATTTCCACCACCGCGGGAAGCTTCGAGCCGGATCTGTTTCTGTTCGATAATTACCCTGGCGGCATTGGACAAAGCCAGCCTCTGTTCCAATTGTGGCCGAAACTGCTGGCCGGCGCGCTAGAAGTCCTGGAGCAGTGCCCTTGCGAAATGGGGTGTCCGGCGTGCGTAGGGCCGGTGGGAGAAGTGGGAGAAACAGGGAAGCAGGCTGCGTTGCGGCTGTTGCGGGAGTTAACGGGAGTTCAGCGGACGAATTCGTAGCGTTCTAAAGTGGCGGCCACTCCAGCTTCCGGGGATAAACGTACAACCTTCCCCAGACAATGCAGACGCACCTTCTGATCCCCATGCCCGGGCGTACTCGGAAGAGTAATCATATACTCCACTGGCTCCCCGATCCCCAATGTGGCGCCAGCCTCAAAGAAGACTCCAACGGAGCTGAGATTCTTGGTCTCGCCGTGTTCTGAAAGGGCCTGTGAGCCCTTGCGAATCAGCTCCAGAGGCAGTTTCAATTCGAATCGTTGCGCTTTACGCTTTTCCATGTCTTCTCGTGTCTCTAAGACTCTAAACTGTTATAGGTTTCGAATCAATAGCCGCAACCCCGATTCAGACCCGTTTCGGTAACATTTTAATAACGAATCGGGCCAGTACTCCTTCCCTCGCACACCAAAGGCCATTCGCTTACTAGGCATGGGACAATGGCGAAGTAGCCGAACCTGCGGGATGAATCCAAATTGTCACAACTATCTATGAGCGAGATTAGCACGGAGGAGCAACTACGGAAGATGCGCGAGGATTGGGACCAGAGGGCCAAGGAAAACGCGCGCTATTACGTGAACACCGCGACCGCGGATTGGACCGATGAGGACTTCTTCGCTTCGGGCGAAAGGACCGTGGCCGATGAAATCCTGACCGACCTGGGAAACATTTGCCAAGGCAAGGAGGCCAAGCAGATGCGGGTCCTTGAAATCGGCTGTGGCGCGGGACGCGTGACGCGCGCGCTGGCGAACCTGTTTGGCGAGGTGCATGGCGTAGATGTCAGCGGCGAGATGGTCCGCCAGGCCAAGGCGGCATTGCAGGACCGTCCGAACGCGTTCGTGTACCAGAATAACGGCCAGGATCTGACAGTATTGCCACCGTTGGAGTTTGACTTCGCATTCTCTTCCATCGTCTTCCAACATATTCCGAGCCGCGACATCATCGAGAATTATGTGCGGGAAGTGCATCGGCTGCTTCGCCCCGCAGCATTGTTCAAGTTTCAGGTGCAGGGCGATAGTACTTTAGAGACGCAGCCCGACGACACCTGGCTGGGCGTGCCGTTTTCAGAACGGCAGGCGGTGGACATGGCATTCCGTTGCGGGTTTGACCCGCGCTATCGGCACGGAGCAGGCGAGCAATACTTTTGGCTGTGGTTCTTCAGGAAGTAACGGGCTGCATACAGCGGATACGCGGCGTATGAAGCTGGTGTCTGCTTATCACGCCGAAGTGGTGCTGGCTTGTTGGTCTTCGTTTCGTGCGGGATTTTCCGCGGGGCTTTGTGGCGGTTCTTCCGATGGGCGGGCTTGCGCGCGGCGGGCCTCCCAATAGAGCGTCATTCTCTTGGACACTTCCAGCCGTTCGGCTGCGCTCATGCTTTTTCTGCCTCGACGGCCCCTGGCATGCTTTGTCGTTGAGGAGCCGGCGCGGGCGGACTTCACACGCGCTTCCAGCGTGGCAATAGCCACGTCTAGGCGTTTTTTCTCGTTGTAGAGATCTCGCAGAGCTTTGACGATATCCATCGTAAAAATTGTCTTCGGGTTTCCCCTATCGTAGACGAGTACGCTAGAAAAAGCCAGCAATTTCGTCGTGTTTAGCGAGAGCTTGGGACTAAGCCATTCACAAGGAATGCGAGCTATCGCGTCCTACGCCTAGTAGTAATAGCTCAGACGCCTTACTTAGTCAGGTATGGCCACTTAGGCCCGAAATGCAAATGAAAGTGCACCATGGCGAAAGCGACGGCGGCGACGATCAGTACTACGATCGCAACGAACCACACGATTCTGCGCAACGGCAACGTGCGTCCCTCACGGCGCATCACAAGAGCCAGACCCGCGAATACCCCGACGAAATACAGCAGGCACATGGGAACGGCGAAGAGCATCAAGTTGAAAACATCGGGCGTGGGCGTGATGATGGCGGCAACGATGACGATGGCCAGGATGGCGTAACGCGAATGACGCAGCAGGAAGCGCGGCGACAGCAGATGCAGCAGCGTCAGTAGAAAGATCACCACCGGTAGTTCGAACACTAGCGCGACTCCCAGCGTGACATTGACAAACAGATCGAAATACTCGGTGATGGAAACCACCGGTGTCACGTTGTTGCTCATGCCGATGCCGAGCAGGAACTCCAGACCGTAGCGGAAGGCCAGGAAGTAAGCGAAGCAGCCGCCTCCGATGAACAAGCCGGCGGTCAGCAGCACGAACGGGAGGGCCAGGCGCCGTTCCTTTTTGTAAAGCCCGGGAGAGATGAACGCCCAGAGCTGGTAAACTACCCAAGGTGAGGCGAGAAACACCGAAGCTAATAGCGGCAATTCCACCCAGATGACGGAAAACGCCTCCATGGGCGTGAGAATCACCAGGCGCGGCGGAACCACATGCAGGTGTTTCAACGCTTCCACGGCGGGGTCGCTGACAAAATCCCAAAGCTTGTTGGCGAAACCCAGAGACAGGACAAAAGCGACTCCCAGGCCGTAAAGAGCTCTGATGATGCGGCTGCGAAGTTCCTCCAGGTGTTCCATGAAGGACATGCGCAGCATTTTGTCCTCTTCCTCTTCTTCCGGGTCGCGGACCACGGGAGGAGGCGGAGGTGGCGGCGGTCGCCGGATGAGACCGGTGTCCGTCACCACTTCCACGGACGGAGTGGCGACAACTTCTTCGGGAGGCAATCCTCCCGGCTTATCGTCTTCCATGCTGAGCTACTTTTTCTGCGATGTCTGTCAGGTGTTAATGGACTCTGGCTCCGCAGGCTGGCTGACCGGATGTTCGGAGGGATGCTCCGTACCGCCGTTGTAACCAGTGCGAGCGATGGTTCCATTGACTGGCGCCTCAGCCCCGGCAGTAAGCCGCAGCTGATCGGATTCAGTTGAAGACACGCTGGATTCGGCGCCCTGAGTTGCGGGTACGCTTACGGTGGATGGATTTGCTTCGGTGGATGGTGAACTGGCGCCATAAGCGCCGGCATCGTAATAGGAGGAATCGTATCCGGTGTAGTGGTTGGTTATTTCACCCGCGTAACGCTGCACATCGTTGGTAAAGCTACGGGTAACTTCCTTGATCGAATCGCTCTCTTTCTCCAGCTCGCGCATGTGTGTTTCGAAAGTGGCTTTGAGTTCGCTTTGAGCGCGGCGAAACTCCGTGATCGCTTTTCCGATCGTCTTGCCAAGCTCGGGTAACTTCTTGGGACCGAACAAGACAAGGGCGACGAGGAAAATGACCATCATCTCCTGCACACCCACGGGACCCATGCTAAGAAACCTCCGACTCCATGATAGCAGGGGAGCGGGTTACTTTCCGCCCCCGTCAGACCAGGGCGGAACAATGCCGTTGACGCGGGCGTAGGCAATCAATTGCCCCATGTGTTCGTTGTCGTGAACGATAATGCGGAGATACATACCGTCCACCGTGGCGTCCACGCCCTGCACCTTCACTGGGCGAGAGAGGTCGGAAGGCTTTAGATTCGCGCGGGCATTCTTGACCGCATCCAGCGAGCGCTTCAACCAGGCGATCACCTGCGGTTTCGCGGTAATGGTTTTCTCCATGCTAATCGACTTTATCTCAGCGGGCATGGCGGGACCGGTGACGCTTAGCAAATAGAAGTTCGCGATCGCGATGTGCATGAACACCTCGCTGGTAGACCGGACGCCCGGCGCCGGACGCCACGCGTACTTGTCGGCCGGAATGGCTTCGGCCAGCGCCACGAGTTGATTGGAAACGTGCCGCCATTCGCCGTCATACCCGGTCCACAGGCCATCCAGCGGATCCACTCGCTGGGCGGGTAACGAAAGGGCTCCGAGAATTATCAGTAGCAGCAGTCTTTTCATGACCACGTGAGCTGCGCTTCCGTCCGTGTCGCTCTTCGCTTGTTCAACAGCGCCGCGATGGCGCGCGATTCCTCGGCGAGCTCGCGGAATTGATCCGGGTACAGCGACTGGTAGCCGTCCGACAGCGCGCGATCGGGATTCGGATGCACTTCGACAATGAGTCCGGACGCGCCCGCCGCCACCGCCGCCAGAGCCATGGGATGAACTTTGTCGCGCTTGCCGGTGCCGTGGCTGGGATCTACGATGATGGGCAGGTGGCTTAAGCGCTGCACCGCCGGAACCACGCTCAGATCCAGCGTATTGCGCGTGTGATCGGCAAAGGTTCGGACACCGCGCTCGCACAGGATCACCTGATAGTTGCCCTCCGAGAGAATGTACTCGGCGGCCATCAGGAATTCTTCGAGCGTGGACGACATGCCGCGTTTCAGCAGCACCGGCTTGCGCGCGCGGCCGGCGCGTCGCAGCAGCGAAAAGTTCTGCATATTACGCGCGCCAATCTGAAGGCAGTCGGCATACTCTTCCACCAGATCGAAAGTTTCGACGTCGATGGCTTCGGTGACGATCCCGAGGCCGGTCTCAGCACGCGCGTCGGCCAGGTATCGCAGACCTTCTTCGCCCAGGCCTTGAAACGCGTATGGCGAAGTCCGCGGCTTGTACGCGCCGCCGCGTAGCAGTTGAGCGCCCGCGGCTTTCACTGCGCGCGCTGCTTCCAGAATCTGCTCCCGGCTTTCCACCGAACACGGACCGGCGCACATCGCGAGTTCAGAGCCGCCCACCAGCACGCCCGCGACATCCACCACGGTGTTGTCCGGCTTCACTTCGCGGCTCACCAGCTTGTAGGGCTTGGAAACCGGAATGGCGTCGGCCACGCCCGAAAGGCTTTCGAATTCCTCAGCCGGCACTGGGCCATGATTGCCGGTAATGCCGACGGCCGTTCGCTCGGCGCCCGGCATCACGTGAGCGCGGAAGCCGAGGCTCTGGATTCTGGCGCAAACCTGAGCGATATCCTGCTCGGTGGCCTGCGCGCGCATGACAATCAGCACAAAACCAGTGTAACAACCGGGGCCGCTTGCTCAAGCCAGCGCGCTTCTCTTCTGAACCGCGACCGTGAGGGAGCGTTTATACCAACAGCCCGCGGAATTTCGGGCTTTCGTAACCGGGGAAGACCGATCGCAAGTTGGTGTTGCCTATGTGCCTGGCAACCAGTTCGCTGAGGACGTCGCGGAAATCGGTGGTGAGCGCCAGGTCCCGCCCTTCGTAAAGCTGCTCTTCCTGAAGCCCCGGCCAGTCGCCATAAATCTTGCCGCCGCGCACATCGCCGCCCAGCACGAACATGACGTTAGCATGGCCGTGATCGGTTCCGCGATCGCCGTTCTCTTTGACGGTGCGGCCGAACTCGGACATGGTGACCAGCGTAACGTCTTCCATGCGATCGCCCAGATCCTGATAAAAGGCCGCGAGCGCCTGTCCGAATTGCGCCAGATTGTTCGCGAGCTGGCCGTTGGTGGGCTGTCCACCGGTTTCGTTGACGTGTGTATCCCAGCCGCCGATGTCGGCGAACGCCACTTCCACGCCCACGTTGGCCTTGATCAATTGCGCGATCTGCTGCAAGCTTTTGCCGAAGCCGCCATTGCCATAGTTCGCGCCATTGGCCGGCACGTAAGTCTGCTTCCGGATGGTCTGCATGATCTTCACCGCGTCGAACGCCTCTTTGCCGGTGCCATGCAGCGTTTTGTCCAGCGTGTTTTCATACATGCTCTCAAACGTGGCAGCACCGCTCGAATCGTGCACCTGAAAATCGTTCAGGCTGTGAACCGCGACCGCGTCGTTGCGCCCGCGCAAGCTGCGGGCCAGCGTATCGCCCAGGCTAATGGCGCGCAGTGGAGACGCAGGACCCGTTTCTTTGGGCAACGCCCGATTCAGCCAACCGTCGGTAGCGCCATGGAACCCGGGAGTGCCGGATTCCATGTAATCCTGCGCGTCGAAATGCGAGCGCGTGGGATCGGGCGAGCCTACGGCGTCGACAATCGCCAGGTGCCGCGCGTCGAACATCGGCTTGAGCGGCGCAAGCGCCGGATGCAGCCCGAAGAATCCATCCAGATCGATGGCCGAATTCGACGTGCCGTCTGGTTTGGGGATCGCGATAGAAGGACGCAGTTCGTAATAGCGCGGCTCTCCGAAAGGAATCACCATGTTCAAGCCATCCACGGCGCCGCGCTGGAAGATGGCAACCAGGATCTTCTTGCGAATGTCGGCCGAATCCGCGTATAACGAGCGCGACAACCAGCCCGGCATGGAGCCGACGCCGAACATCGCAAGCGCGGAGCCTTTCAGGAAAACACGTCTGGATGGCATTGTTTTACCTCGTCTCTCTTACTTACCTCTTCTGAAAATCCGGCGATCCGATTACCAGAGCGGCAACCAGCGCCGGGTTCTTTTTCTTGTCTTCCAAAGCTTTGTCGATGGCCGCGCGCGTTTGCGCCGACATGGCGCGGAACATCAGCGCCTTCGCGACCTCATTTGGGTCGTCCCCGAAGCGCGACACATCCACTTTCACGCTCTCCACGTGATTCTGCGCCAGGCTCAGCGCGAAATTCATGCGTCCGAGCAGCGAGGCGGAGTTCACCCATTCCGAGTTCAGGTTCGAATACCCAGTGGGCTCCAGTTTGCGATAGAGCGGCTCGCCCAGATTCCCCACCTGGTTCGCCAACGCCCAGCCATCGATCACGTTGGCATCCAAGGCACGAGCCGCACTGGCCACCATCTCGAACGGCGATTTTACTTTCGCACGATAAGCGCCCTCAGACCAGAATTCCTTCGAATTCAGCATGGTCTTCATCACTTCGCGAATGCTGCCGTTGGTTGAAAGGAACGTTTGCGCCATTTTGTTTACCAGCGCCTCCGGTGGATTGTCGGCGATGAAGCGCTGCGCCAGTTCCAGGGAAATGTGATGCGCAGTGGAGGGATGACGCGCCAGAATATCCAGCACCTGTTCGCCGTCTTCCATGCCGCCGCCGGCTGCGATGACATGTCCCAGGACGATCTTCTCGCCCTTGTCGTGCAACTTATCGTTATATAAGAAGCTGCCGCCCTCGCGCGGCGCTTTGATGGTCCAGCCGGTGAAACAGCGCGCTACTTCGGTGACATCCTTCTGCGTATAGCCGCCATTGACGCCGAGCGTGTGCAGCTCCATCAGCTCGCGCCCGTAGTTCTCGTTCAATCCGCGCTTCACTTTTCGCTTCTTGTCGTTGGCGTCCAGATCCGCGCGTACGGATTCCGAGTTATCCAGGTAGAAAAGCATGGCCGGACTTTTCGCCGTCGCTTCGAGCAAATCACGGAACTGCCCGAGCACATGCGGACGGATGGCGTCGCGTTCGTACACCGGGATCAGGAAACGGTCCGCGCCCTTCTCGTAGAAGACGTTGAAGTGGTTAAACCAAAAGTCGTCCAGCTCTTCGGCCAGTTGCCGCGTGCTCTCGATGGCGCGCAGCATCTTGGAATCGACGAGATCGTAGTTCACCACCTGCTGGGGACCGTTCAGCAGAAAGATCTCGCGGCGGATGGTGCTGGACGCGGGGCCGAATAGCCGCAGGCGCTCTCTCTGCGTCATCGCCACCAGCATGTCTTCCACGCGGTCAGGCGGCATGGATTCAAGCAGTTGCCGCTTCTTTTCCCCGTTATTGCTGCGAACAATTGCAAGCTCTTCGGGATTGAGGACCTCTTCGAGCGGATGCACTGGTTCCAGTTCGGCGTTCGCGTCTTTTGAAGGCGTCGCCACGCCGGCGGCTTCGGCCTGTTTCAATTTGTAGCGCGCAATCACACGCTCGACGCTCGCCCGCAGCAGCGGATCGTCCGGCATGGGCTGCTTGCCGTTCGCGATGGCGCGGATCATTTGCGGCGTCGGATAATGCTGCACCGCTTCGAGCGGCGTCATACGCAGCGACTCAAGCTGTTCCAGGTGCGCTTCCAGAACCGGATTTTCGTCCATGCGATCGGGATGAAGCTGCTGATCCATCCATTTCTTCAAACCCATGCGCTTCAGGCGTTCGATATCGCCGGGCCGGGGCCCAAAGGTGAGGCGATTGAGAGCATGAACGATCTGCTCGTCTTTCGTGAGCTTCTTTTGGAACAACTTGGCCTGGAGCTTGGCGTCGTCCACGGGCTTAGGGGCCTTCCCCTTTCCCATAGAACCGGCCGGAAGGATCAGTATGATGGCCAGGAAAATACTGCTGGTTTTCATGTGCCTACAACAATTAAACGTCATTCCGGCACGGAAGTTTACGACCAACTTCGCCTTAGGTATTGACAATGTACTAGAATACTAATACACTGAGCACGTGCCTGCGAGTGGCAAAACCGCTGATCGAAGGGCTCAGTTCACGCTGGACCCTCGCAGCGGCGTTCCGGCTTACCGCCAGATCATCGATCAAGTGCTGGGCGGAATCGCGGCAGGAACGCTGCGCGCCGGCGATCAGCTCCCTACAGTGCGGCAACTGGCCGTCGATCTGGCGATCAATCCTAACACCGTGGTCCGCGCCTATCGAGAACTGGAAATTCGCGGAGTGCTCGACACGCAGCAAGGGACGGGCACGTTCATTACCGACCAGAAGCCGCCCGTGGACGGCTTGGAGCGCCAGCGCCGCGTCGGGCAGCTTTGTGGCGAACTTCTGGCCCGGGCCGGTTCGGAAGGAATCGCGCTTGCCGAGATTATCGATTATCTGAACGAATTACAGTCCGAGAGGAGAACCTGAACCATGCAGTCGTTGAAAATCCGTGGCATTCCAAACGCACCCCGGCTGGGACTTCAAATCAGCGCCGTGGGCACAGCGGTGTTCCTGATCTGCGCGGCTCTGGGCCTGGCGCTCACCGTCCGCTTCAACAATCCGATTCCTGTCGTGAGCGGCATTGCGATCGGCTTTTATTTTCTGTTCGCCATTCGCGTGGCAGAGCAATGGGAGCGTGCCGCGGTGCTGCGGCTGGGCCGCTACACCGGCCTGAGGGGGCCGGGGATCTTCATGATTGTCCCGGTGATCGATCAGATCAGCCTGTTTGTGGACCAGCGTGTTCGCGTGGTGGAGGTAAGCGCGGAATCCGCTCTCACGCGCGACACGGTGCCGGTGAACGTGGATGCCATCGTGTTCTGGATGGTGTGGAATGCCGAGAAGTCGATCCTGGAAGTGGTCGATTTCAGCGACGCCATCGTGATGAGCGCGCAAACCGCTCTGCGGGAGTCGATTGGCAGGCACGATCTGGCGCAAATGATCACCGAACGCGAAACGCTGGGCCGCGAATTGCAGCGCATCCTGGACGAAAAGACCAACCCATGGGGCATCACGGTGCAATCGGTGGAAATTCGCGACGTCCACATCCCGCAGGCGCTCGAAGACGCCATGTCGCGGCAGGCGCAGGCCGAGCGGGAACGGCAGGCCCGCATTATCCTGGGTACCGCGGAGACGGACATCGCGAGCAAATTCGCGGACGCGTCGATGGTCTATCTGAATAATCCCGTGGCGCTGCACCTGCGCGCTATGAACATGCTCTACGAAGCCATCAAAGAGCGCGGTTCGATGGTGATTGTGCCTTCGAGCGCGGTTGAGACCATGGGCCTGGGCGGAATGCTGGCCACTACGTCCCTGTCGTCGCAAAAACAATGACGTACTTTCTATAATGAAACATGTCCTCCAGCGCGCCGGCGATCGCTACGCCGGAAGAGATCGGCAAATACGAGCCCGTCATCGGACTGGAGGTACACGTCCAGCTCAATACGCGCACCAAGATTTTCTGCGGCTGTCCCACCGGCTTCGGTGCGCCGCCGAATTCGAATGTGTGCTCAGTCTGCCTGGGACTGCCCGGCGCTCTGCCGATGCTGAACCGGCGCGTGGTGGAGATGGCCATTCAAGCCGCGCTCGCGACGCATTGCAAGGTGAATGCGTTTTCGCGATTCGCGCGCAAAAACTACTTCTATCCGGACCTGCCCAAGGGTTATCAGATCTCGCAATATGACCAGCCGCTGGCCGAGCACGGCTGGGTGGAAGCGGCGGCCGACGGCGCGAAGAAGCGCATCGGCGTCACGCGCATTCATCTGGAAGACGACGCGGGCAAAAGCATCCACGACGGATTTAAGGATTCCGACCGGTACACCTATGTGGATTTGAATCGCAGCGGGACGCCGCTGATCGAGATCGTGACGGATCCGGACATCCGGTCGTCGGATGAAGCGTATGCTTTCCTGACCGAGCTGAAACAAATTCTCCAGTACGTGGGCGTGTCCGAGTGCGACATGGAGAAAGGCCAGCTGCGCTGCGATGCCAACGTTTCGGTGCGGTTGAAAGGCGTGGAGAAGTTTGGCACCAAGGCTGAGGTGAAGAACCTGAATTCGTTCCGGTTCGCGAAAATGGCGCTGGACTATGAGATCGCGCGCCAGGTGGGAGTGCTCGAAAGCGGCGGCCGGGTGGAGCAGGAGACGCGGCTATATAATGTCTCGACCGGCGAGACGGTGGGCATGCGCAGCAAAGAGCACGCGCACGATTATCGCTACTTCCCTGAGCCGGACCTGGTGCCGTTGCGCGTGAGCGCGGCGTGGCTGGAACAAATTCGAGGAACCGTGCCCGAACTGCCCGCCGACAAACGGAACCGATTCGTCGAGAGCTATGGGCTGCGTGAATATGACGCGCAGGTGTTGACCGCCACGCGCGATATAGCCGAGTATTTCGAAAAAGCGGCCAAGGTAGCGGGCGATCCGCGCCTGGCGGCGAATTGGGTGACGGGCGATCTGCTGGGCGCGCTCAAAGGCCGTGAGATTACCGAATCGCCGGTGTCGCCGGAGCAACTGGGTGAACTGGTGGCGTTCATCGCGAAAGGCGAGATCAGCGGCAAGATGGCCAAGGACATTTTCGCCAGGATGTTCGAGACAGGCGAATCGGCGGCCGCGATTATCGATCGCGAGGGCCTGCGTCAGATCAGCGATACTGGGGCGCTGGAGAAGATCGTGGATGAAGTGATCGCCGCCAGCCCCAAGCAAGTGGAGCAGTACAAGTCGGGGAAGACCGGCGTGATCGGTTTTTTGGTCGGACAAGTGATGAAGGCGAGCAAGGGGCAGGCCAATCCGGCGGCGGTGAATGAGCTGCTGAAAGCGAAGCTGGGGTAGAGGGTATGTGCGACGAATGCCAGGCCATCGCGGAAGATTTTCGGGAGGCGACAGCGGAATTGCGCTTAACCTCGGATCGGAATAGGCACGAAGCTTTGCTTGTGGTTGAGGCGCTTCGCCGGGGAACCGAGGAAGATGCGGCTCTGGTTGAAGACTTCTTCTCCTCCGCCCACGCCCGCGGCGCGCACTTGGCCTGGTCGCGATTCATACGCGCGATGGGCAGGCAGTTCGCGCATGCAAGGCGCACCGGTCACCATCGGGGTTGGCCGCGATGGATGCCACCGCGTTAAGGCGGATAGAGCGCTATCGAATCAACCGCTGGAATAACGCGGCCTGCATATCGCATCTGCCATCCAGCACGGCCAGGACATCCATAGATTCTAGCTCCACGCTATACACAATTCGATATGGGCCGACGTAGACTTGCCGGTATTCGGAGATTCCTTGCTCGTGCAACTCGGGTACAAGTTTCCCAGAGCGAGGCTGACGGGTCAGTCGCTCTGCTGCCAGAAGAATATCCCGGCCCATTCTGGTGGCCGCCGCCGGCCGATCGCGCCAGATGAACTCCGCGATCTCGATTAGGTCCAGCGACGCTGGCTCTAACCAACGAACGGGAAGTCTTTTCAATCCCCGAACCTTTTGCGCAACTCGGCCTCCATTTGCTCTTGCGTCAACCAACGTTTTTTCCGCCGGGCGTCCTCGGATTGTGCGATCAGTTTCAACAGAATTAGTGCGTCCTGAATTCGTTCATAGCTCTCGACGTCCATCACAACTGCGCGAGGCTCGCCATTTTGCGTGATGACCACTGGGCTGCGCTTTTTGTTCACGGCCGCGACGAGTTCAGCGGAGTGGGTCTTCATATAGGTAATTGGTTTAACGTCGGATGCACGCATGGTACCTAATTTAGCACCATATTCGGTCTCCGAGCGGATAGAGCTAACCCAGCGGCAAGACCAGCCGCGCTTCGCATCCCGGACCCTCCTCCGCGTTTTGCAGCGTCAGCGTCCCGCCATGCGCTTCGGCGATCTGCCGGCTGAGCACCAGCCCCACACCCGTGCCGTTCGGCTTGGTGGTGAAGAACGGCACAAACAGGTTGGCTGTATTCGGCAAACCCTGTCCTTCGTCGCGCACCCACACCGTCAGTCGCGAGTCCTGCCGCTCCCAGCCGACGCGCACGCCGCCACCGGTTTCCAGCGACGCATCGGCCGCGTTGCGAATCACATTGATCAACAATTGTTCCAGCTGATCGGCATCGGCCTGGATCACCACCTCAGGCCCTGGCTCCACATCCGCCCGAATACGCGTCTCCAGCCGCGCCACTCGCCGGATCAGATCCGGCACCACCACCGGCGTCATGGTCGGCAGGGGAAGCTTAGCGAGCGCTGCGTAGGCGCTCATGAACCGGCTCAGGGCTTCGCTGCGCGCGGCGATCACGGCCAACCCTCTGCGGGTGTCGGCCTCCCAATCCTCAGGCCGAGGCTGGCGCTCCAGGATGCTTTCCAAACTGCCCGCAATCGATTTGATGGGTGTGAGTGAATTGTTCAACTCGTGTCCCAACACCCGCACGATGCGCTGCCAGGCCTTTAATTCCTCCTCGCGCAAGGGCCGCGTCAGATCGGTCACCACTACCAATTGGTGAGGCAAACCGCCTTCTCGAAACAGGCTGCGGCTGACGCCCCAGCGCGCGACGCCGCCCGGAAACGTCCGCTGCTCGGTGCGCTGCGCTTCGCCTTCCAGATAAGACTCCAGCCCCAGCAGCTCCGCCGATTGTCCTAGCAGCCGCACCGCCGGTTGATTCAGCAGCCGCTCGCCGGCGCGATTCACCAGGCGCAGGCGACGGTCGCCATCGAAGGCGAATACCGCGACGTTGATCTCCTCCATCACCTTGCGCAACAGCGTGGTGGCTTCGAGCGCGCCCAGCCGCTGTTCGCGCAGCGTGGCGCTCATGGCGTTCACCTGCTGCATCACCTCGCCCATGGCGTCGCCGCTTTTCGAGTTTCGCGCGCGGATGGAATAATCGCCCTCCCGCATCGCTTCCAAAAGATTGGCGAGCGTCCGCAGCGGCGATGCCACGCGTTCCCGCAATGCGAAGCAGAAGCCCAGCCAGACGCCTCCGATCAAGACCGTCAGCGTCCACTGCACCCGCGACGTATAATCGCCCAGCCACAGCACCAGCATCGACGTGATCACAGCGGGAGCTCCCGCAATGAGGGCCATCACGAGAACCCGCTGCTCGTGAACCAGGCGGGGCTTATGCAGCTTCACGGCGCGGTCACAACCCGTAGCGCTGCAGACGGCGATAAAGCGCGCTGCGGCTCAAGCCCAAAGTGTTGGCCGCGTGGCTGACGTTCCCGTTGTAGCGCGCCAGAGCTTTCTTGATGAGGAACGCTTCCACTTCCTCGATGCTCATGTCTTCCAGGCGCGGACTCACTTCGCGTCCGGAGCGCAGCGCCAGATCGGCCGGCCTGATTTGGCTCTCCTGAGCCATCAGCACGGCGCGCTCGATGACATGATTCAGCTCGCGCACGTTACCCTGCCAGGGATGCTCCAGCATTAATTGCAGCGCCGCGCGGTCGAACCCGCCGATGCGTTTGCGATAACGCTGAGCATGCGCGGCCAGAAAATGCGTCCCCAGCAGCGGAATGTCTTCGCGTCTTTCCCGCAGCGGCGGCAGATGAATCTCAATGGTGTTCAGACGGAACAGCAGGTCTTGCCGAAAGCGGCCGGCATGCACTTCTTCGTCCAGATGCGCGTTGGTGGCCGAGATCACTCGCACATCCACTCGCTTGGTTTTCGACGACCCGACGCGTTCCATTTCGCCCACTTCGAGCACCCGCAGCATTTTCGCCTGCAGATTCATGGGGACGTTGGCGATCTCGTCCAGAAACAGCGTACCGCCATCGGCCAGTTCGAAGCGGCCCACGCGATCCGTCTTGGCGTCCGTGAATGCGCCCTTCACATGTCCGAAGAGTTCGCTTTCAAAAACACCTTCGGCCAAGCCGCCCGCGTTCACCGTCACCATGGGCTTGGCGGCGCGCGGCGAAATGGCGAACAGCGTCTTGGCTACCACTTCCTTGCCGGTGCCCGGTTCGCCGGTGATGAGCACGTTCGCATCCGACGGCCCCACGCGCGAGATCATTTGCAGCACCGGCTGCATAGCGGGCGATTCGGCAATTAGCGACGGAACGCCTTCAGTGCGCAACAGGCGATTTTCAGCTTCCAGACGCAGGCCCCGGCGGATGGCGTTGCTCAGATCGATCTGCGTCTTGACGATGGTGAGCAGACGCTCGTTTTCCCAGGGTTTCTGCACGAAATCGCGCGCGCCACCGCGCATGGCTTCCACCGCCAGCCCGACGCTGGCCCAAGCCGTCATCACGATCACCGGCAGCACGGAGTCGATGGCTCGGATACGCGACAGCAGATCCAGCCCCTCACGCCCGGACGTGGTGTCGCGCGTGTAGTTCAGGTCCATGATGACGACGTCGAAATCCCGGGCCTCAAGCGCTGCAATCACGGCAGCGGGCGAGGTGACGGCATCAATCTGATAGCCCTCGCCTTTCAGCAGCAGGCGAAGAGCTTCCAACACGTCAGCCTGATCGTCGGCGACTAAGATGCGTGGCGCGGCGGCGCTGGAAAATTCCTTCATCTGCCTTTAGTCGATCCAACCATCGGCAATATTGATGATGCGATGCCCGTACTCGGCGTTCTTTTCGTTGTGGGTCACTTGAATAATAGTGGTGCCCTCGTCGTTCAAGCGCTTGAACAGCTCCATGATCTCCTTGCCCTGGCTGGAATGCAGATTGCCGGTGGGCTCGTCGGCCAGAATGATTTTGGGACTGGCGACGATGGCGCGCGCGATGGCCACCAGTTGCTGCTGGCCGCCCGAAAGCTGGTTGGGATACAGATCTTTTTTCCCTACGATCTGGAAGCGGTCCAGCACATCGCACACGATGCTGTCGCGCTCCGACTTTTTGATGTTTCGGTACGACAGCGGAATATCCAGATTCTCGTAGACCGTGAGCGAATCCAGCAGATGATAGCTCTGGAACACGAACCCGAAATACTTCTTGTACAGCTCCATGCGATCCTTCTTCGGCAGCTTGTGGATGGCGTGTTCGGCCAGATAGTATTCGCCCGTCCAGGAGCTGTCGTGCATGCCGAGCAAATGCAAGAGCGTCGATTTGCCGGCGCCTGACGGCCCCATGATGGAGACGAACTCGCCATCCTTCACTTCCGCGTTGATGCGGCGCAGCACAAACGTCTTGGTCGGGCCGTGTTCAAAGTACTTCTCCACGTTCCGCAGAACAATCATCGGGGAACTCATAGGTACCTATATTATGAGGAATTCAGGATTCCGATCCGGCACCGTCAGGAAGCGGTTAGCGAAAGATCGCGGTGAGACTCGTCAACACCTGCTCTGAAATCGGGCAGCGTTCCACATCAATCGCATTTCCGATGCGAATTGAATCCGGCACGTGCCACGACCGCACCTCGGCAAACCCTAGCATCGCGAGCGCGATGAAGAACACGGCGAAAAAATCGATGTTTCGTCCCAGCATTACGCAACTCCCACGCTTTCTTCCACGATCCGGCCGTCGAACAACCGGATGGTCCGGTCGGCATAACTGGCATAGCGCGGATCGTGTGTCACCATGCAAATGGTTGCGCCGCCGCGATGCAATTCGCGCAGCAAATCCATCACCGCTTCCCCGTTCACCGAATCCAGGTTTCCGGTGGGCTCATCGGCCAGCAGGATGGACGGATCGCCGCCCAAGGCCCGCGCCACCGCGACGCGCTGCTGCTGACCGCCGGAGAGCTGCGACGGGTAATGCTTGATACGGTGCGACATACCCACGCGCTCCAGCGCATCGTGTACCCGCTTCTTGCGATCGGCCGAAGGCATCCCGCGATAGGTGAGCGGAAGTTCCACGTTTTCGTACACTGTCAGATCGCCGATCAGATTGAACGCCTGGAAAATGAATCCGATCTCGCGATTGCGGATGCGCGCGCGTTCGGACAGCTTTAGGTTTTGCACCGGCTTGGAGTTCAGCACATACTCGCCGTCGGACGGCGAATCGAGCAGCCCCAAGATGGCCAGCAGCGTGGATTTCCCGCAGCCCGATGGCCCGGCGATGGCCAGGTATTCGCCCTTCTTGATATGAAGATGAATGCCCGCCAGTGCGTGCGTCTCCACCTCGTCGGTCTGAAAGACCTTGGTCACGCCGTCCATGCTGATCAAAGCTGTTTCGTCAATCGCCATGTGCACTCCCGATGTCAGTTCAATCGAATTCTGTTATACGCATCCTGCGCCGACATGTCCGACAAGATCACCTGATCGCCCACCTTCAACCCGTCCACCACTTCAATGTTGTTCACCGAGGCGCGCCCCAGCGTCACATTCACCCGCTGCGCTTCCTTGTCCTCGGTGTCCAGCCTGAACAACGAGATCTTCGCGCCCGCCTGACCAACCACCGGCCTGCCTACATACACCACGTCCGCCAATCGCTCCAGCGTGATGGTTCCGTCCACGCTCAAATCCGGCCGCGCACCCTGCGGCAGAGGTCCTTCTAGAGATACGTCGACATCTACCGTTCCGTTCACTGCCGCTGGATCGATTCGCGAGACGTGTCCCGGAATAATTCCGTTGCGGGTGTCGATGGACGCCGACTGTCCAATGGCCACGTCCTTCACCTGCGTCTCTGGGATCTTGAGGGTGGCCTTCAGCTTATGGGGCTGAGCGATCTTCGCCAAAATGGTGCCCGGCGTTACTCGCATCCCCACTTCAAGCGGCATGGCCGTGGTGCCCAGCTGGGTCAGCGTCCCATCGGTGGCGGAGCGAATGGTTAACTGATTCACCTGAGCTCTCTTTAGGTTATAGGCTGCCTGCAGTTTCTCGATGTCCACCTTCTGAGCATCCATCTGCGCCTGGATCGATTTATCGCTGATATCCAACTGCTGTTTCGAGAGCGCGTAGCGTCCCTTCAGCTCCTGATATTTGGCCACCGAAAGCTTGGTGTCCAGGTCCGATTTCAGCCCCAGCTTGGTCAACTGCGAATCGCGATCGGCCTGCAGTTGCGCCTGCTCCATGTCGGACTTCACCTGTTCGGTGGTCGCTTTCTGCGCCAGTTGCTGCGATTCCAGCGTCACTCGCAAATTCTCCAGGTTGGCCTGCGCGGCTTTGATCTGCCATTCCAGGTCCGCCGCTGCCAATTCCATGTCGGGATTGCTCAGCTGCATGATTACTTCGTTGGGATGAATGGTGGCGCCGGGCAGGAAATTGATCTTCTCCACGCGGCCGTCCGAATCCGCCGGAATCCACATATATTGTTCGACGACGAGCGTTCCCAAGCCGCGCACGTCGCGCACCATGGGGCCGCGCTTCACCGTGTCGATCCAAACCGTCGCCCGATCCACCGAGGGCGCCGCAGGCTTCAGCCGGGAAAGCCCCCAAGTGATCAGCGGGATGGCCGCCACCAGAAGCGCGATATAGATGATTCGGCGAATCAGCTTCCGGCGAGCGACTTCTTTACCGCGTGGTACATCCATTGCCATGGGAGATTTCTCCTAATGTCAGTTCGCAAATGCTCTGCCAATGTCGATATTACTGAAAAATAAGGCAGGCTGGGGGATTTTCGGGTGCTCTTCCCGCCCGGCGTGTCCGCTTGTGGGACTGGGTGTGCGGGCCGGGACATGCAGTCTAATCATAAGCGATGTTGGATTGTGCGGTGTGTACATAACCGGACTTGCATGCCCTCACTGGCTCTTAAAACATTGACAGTATTATATGCACTGGTCCACAATGTAGATGTGTACATGATTTTCATCATAGGATGAACAATGGCTTTGAATATTCGCAATCCTGAAGCCGAAAGACTGGCCGAAGATCTCGCTGAGCTGACCGGCGAAAGCAAAACCGAAGCGGTGAAGAAGGCCCTCGCGGACCGGCTCGCCGTCGTCCGACATCGGCGACATCGCGGCAAAGCTTCTGTAGAAGAACTGCTCGCAATCGCAAACCGCGCGGCCGCTCACGTCCAGCACCCTTACCTCGATCATGCCGAACTTCTCTATGATGAGAACGGTCTTCCGAAATGATGCCTAGTCCTAAATGATTTTAGATACCTCCGCGCTCGCGGCCATATTGTTCGGGGAACCCGAGGCCGCAGATTTTATCCGTCAGATACACGGGGCCGACTCCTGCCTGATGAGCGCCGGAAACTTTCTGGAGCTGTCGATAGTCATTGAATCCCAAATCGGCCACCAAGCGAGCCGGCAGTGCGACATGTTCTTCCGGCGGGCGAACATCGTCATCGAACCTGTGACCGTTGAGCAGGCGCATCTGGCGCGGCAAGCGTTCCTGGATTTCGGCAAAGGACGTCACCCGGCGGGGCTCAATTTCGGCGACTGCTTTGCTTATGCTCTCGCGAAAATCACCGGCGAGCCGCTCTTTTTCAAAGGCGAGAATTTCAAGAAGACCGACATCACGGCGGTCCAGTGATATTTACTGCACCAGCCGGGACGACTCGTTCATGGCCAGAAACATCATGCCAAACGCAACCACCGTCAGCGCGATGCACACGCCGGCCAGCGCCCTGAGCAACGGCTCCTTCCACATCAAGCGCGCCCTGGGGGTGCTGGCCAGCCAGCCGGCGACGAATCCACCCGCGAAGCCGCCCGCGTGCGCCCAAAAATCCACGCCCGGAAGGAAACTAATCACTACTCCATAGATCACCCAGCGGGTGTAAAACGACTTCACCTGCATCCCGAGCGACGAACGGTCCGTGAATCCAAACGCCAGCATCGCGCCGATCAACCCGAAGATGCCCGCCGACGAGCCTACCGAGAAATGTCCGCCGTTGATGTGCGAGCTGGCTGCGAATCCCGTCACCGTGGAGACAAAATAGAAGACGATGAGCCGGCTTGTTCCATAAAAGAGTTCCACTTCCGCCCCCAGATCGAACAGCACCCAGGAGTTCATCAGAATATGGAGCCAGCCGCCGTGCAGAAAGCCGGCCGTCACCAGCCTCCACCACTGCCCCTGCATCAGCACGGCTGGAATGCTCTGCCCCGCCTCCGTAATTCCGGACTGCGGTGCGTACTGCTGAATCAGAAATAGCGCCGAGTTGATCAACAGGATCATTACGGTGGTGAAGCGCGCGTGCGGGATCAAGCCGCCCAAAATGTCGCCGGGATTGCGCCGTTCCACTGCCCGCGGACCGATCGGAACCTGGCAATAAGGACACACTTTATCGCTGGTTGTCACAAACGCCCGGCAATTCGGGCACATCCGCCTCTTGTCCACAGCACCCATTGTACAGTGCCTCTTTTGAAGTAGCTCCATCAAAACGAGTGATGGAACGCGATTGATACAATGGAAGATTCCGGATGCCTAAGACGGAGCAGCAGTATCGCCAGGACATCCTCGACGTCGGCAAGCTGATCTATCAAAAAGGATGGGTCGCCGCCAATGATGGCAACATCAGTGTACGCCTGGATGAACGCCGCGTGCTGTGTACTTGCACCGGCGTGAGCAAGGGCATGATGACGCCCGCCGATGTCATCGTGTGCGATTTGGAAGGCAACAAGATCGACGGCGCGCGCGAGCGGACCACCGAGATCGCCATGCACCTCACTATTTATCAGATGCGCCCCGATGTGTCCGCCGTCGTGCATGCGCACCCTCCGGTAGCCACCGGATTCGCCGTGGCCGGGCGGCCGCTCACACTGGCCCTTCTGCCGGAAGTGGTGGTCAGCCTGGGCTGCGTGCCGCTGGCCGAATACGGACTGCCCGGCACCAACGCGCTCACCGACGGAATGCTCGAATACATCCCCAAGTACGACGCGATTCTGCTCGGCAATCATGGCTCGGTGTGCTATGGCGAGGACGTGTACAAGGCCTTCTTCAAGATGGAAACCGTGGAGCATTTCGCGCGCGTCACCCTGGTGGCCGAGCTGCTCGGCGGCCCGAAGGTCCTGCCCAAACACGAAGTAGGAAAACTGTTTGAAGCGCGCGGGCGCTACGGCGTGAAATCCCGCAACCGGATGGAACCTGGTAAACCCGTGGTGGCTGAGGACGCCGAGGCCGGCTCGTCGGACCGGCTGAATCTTACGCGCGAGGAACTGATCGCCCTGATTGAGGAAGCGCTCCGTTCCCGTGGCGTTCTGACGTAATCGCCTACGGTTTTTCCTTCGCGTCGGCGCTGTGCTTCTTAAATACATTGAGCTTGCCCCAAAAGCTCTTCTTTGGGGTGGGCGTTTCCTGGGCGGCCGCCGGCTCCGGTGCTTCGGGCGCGACCGGATTGTCGGCCTCTGGCATGGGACTGGCTACCGGAGCAGGGGGGGCCGTTTGGGCCACCGTAGCGGCGCTGGCAGCAGGAGGAGAAATGGCGACTATGGCTCGGGGAGCCGCCTTGGCTGGCTTCAACTGCCGGGGCTTGAACAGCCGCGGCCGAGTGGGGACAGCGGCGGTCTCAACGCGGTGCGGAGTGGTGTTCATCGCAAAGTCCGGAGGAGCGATGTGCAGCCGTAGCGGTGGCGCGATGCGAGGCGTCGGATGCCAGAACCCTTTCAGCGCCGGAGAAGCAACCCCCGCCAGCAACAGGCCCGCAAAAATGGCGACTCCGAATGCCAATTTGCGCAGCCGTGGCAGTGGAAGGTCTGGCGCCGCGGACCGCTCAATCTGAGTAAGAGCCTCCAGGAACTCCTCGGCCGTTTGATAGCGGTGCGCCGGATCTCTGGCTAGAGCGCGGCGGATAACTTCATCCCATTGGGGTGGGAGGCTGCTCTCCACCTGGCTAGGCGGTCGAGGTTCCGTCTCGGAATCGGTAAGTATTGGCGCCAGCCGACGGTTTGGCCCGAACGGCTTTTGTCCAGTTAGGTGCTCGTACAGAATGGCGCCCACCGAATAGAGATCGGAACGCCGGTCTGGCTGCGTAACGCCCTTCACTTGCTCAGGAGCTAAGTAAGCCAAAGAACCGAGCACCTCTCCGCAATTGGTTAATAGAGGATCGCCATAGGACTTCGATAATCCGAAATCGGTCAGTTTAATCTGGCCGTTTCCGGTGACCATCACATTAGCCGGCGTTACGTCGCGATGCACCACCCCCTGCTGGTGGGCGTAACCGAGCGCCAATAGAATTTGCTTTATGTAATTAATCCCCGCATCGAGGGGCACCGGCCCGGCACAAAAGACACTTTGGAGCGTCTGCCCTTCGATGTACTCCAAGGACAGGATGAGCTGATTGTCCGAATAAAAAGCGTTGTAAAGGGCCGCGATATTCGGATGATTTAATCGGGCCAGAGCTCGCATCTCGCGTTCGAATCGCTTGATTTGAACCTCGCTGGCAGGTCCCGCCGCCAGTACCTTCATCGCCTCAGTCCGTCCGGTTAAGCAGTGCTCCACCTTGTAAAGTGGCGCCGCGCCGCCGCCCAGCAGAGCAGTGATGGAATAATCGCCGAAAATGTCTCCTACCTGAAGGCTCATATCCAGCAAGTCCCGGGAAGCGCAGGACCAGTCTATTATTGGCTGATCTTCCCTGAGAAGCCATGCATCGGTTGGATGAGTTCGACTAGGATGGAGCCTTAATAAGTTCGGTTAAACCTCTTATAACATCTGAGTCGCTTCACAGTTTGCCGCTCTGTAAGTTTTGGGGCCGGGCTGAGACTATATTCAGCGTGATTCAAGCCGATAGCCTTCGCAAGTCCTTTGCCGGCCGGGTGGCGGTGGACGGACTCACGTTCTCAGCCAGGGACGGTGCCATCACCGGCCTGATCGGGCCGAATGGCTCCGGCAAGACCACCATCCTGCGCCTGATTGCCGGTCTTCTTCGGGCAGAAAGCGGTCAGGTGCTGGTGGATGGCATTGATCCCGCCCACGATCCGATGGGCGCGCGCCGCCGCTTTGGCGCGCTCACCGATGGCCTGGGTAACTATCCGCGCCTCACCACTCGCGAGCACCTCCGGTATTTCGGAGAATTGCGCGGGATGCCGGCCCATGAACTGGAAACGAGCACTTGCCATCTGCTGGACCTCTTCGCTATGCACGCGATCGCCGATCGCCGCGCACAAGGATTCTCGCAAGGCGAGCGAATGAAACTGGCGCTGGCCCGCGCCATGATTAACGATCCGCCTAATATCCTTCTTGATGAGCCTGCAAACGGCCTGGATGTGGCGAGTGTCCGCGCCCTGCGTTCCCTGCTCGAGCGCTTTCGCGACGCCGGCAAGTGCGTGCTGCTTTCCTCCCATTTGATGGCGGAAGTTTCGGCGGTATGCGATACCGTAGTGGTGGTCGCTCGCGGCAAGGTAGTAGCCCAGGGATCGCCCGCCGAGCTGATGCGGGCGAGCAACGCGCGCAGTCTGGAAGAAGCCTTCGTGGAGCTGACGGCATGAAAACACATGCTTGGTTCATTGTCTTTGTCAAAGAGCTTCGCGACGGGCTGCGCGACCGTCGCTCCTTGTTCTCGGCCATGATGTTTTGCTGGCTGGGACCCCTGCTGGTGGGCTTGCTCTGGCGCCTGCCCACAGCGCTGGCACTGCTGCCGGCGTTCCTCATGATTACCGCCTTCACCGGCGCCATGAACATCGCAAACGACACGATGGCCGGCGAACGCGAGCGCGGCTCCCTGGAACCTCTGCTGATGAATCCGGTTTTCCCCGGCGATCTAGTGTTCGGCAAGTGGCTCGCGATTTGCGCCTTCAGCCTCGCGGGCGTGGTGTTCACGCTGGTGATCTCTCTGGCCGTCCTCTACGCAACACCACTTAGCTCCCGGATGCACGCCAGCGGTCTGCTCTGGATGCTGGCGGTCGCCCTCCCGCTGGTTCCTTTCGCCGCCGGATTCGATCTGCTGATCTGCACCTTCGCGCGTACTCCGAAGGAAGGCAATTCCTATCTCGCGGTGGCATTGCTGGCTCCGATGCTGACCGGAATGCTGGCAGAATTTTTCCCCGTGCGCTTGGAAAACGCCGTCGCACTTATTCCTCTGCTCGGGCAGCAGCGCATGCTTTCGGGCCTCACTCGCGGCCAGATTCCACACCTTGCGTGGCTGGCATTGTCGGCGGCTTGCGCCGTTGGCCTGGGCCTGGCCGCTCTGGCTGCCTCCGCCCGCTTGATGCGGAATGAGAAGGTGGTCTTTGGGGGGTAACGCGGCGGCCAGTCTGGACGCGATGAGCTCCATGGACCGGAGCACGCTGGTAGCGCAGTACGAACATATCTTCGCGGCTTACGGCCCAGCGCTGGTGCGCCTCACGGCCAGCTTCGAATCGCTGCCGCAAGCGCGCGAAGATCTGTTGCAAGAGATTCTGCTAGCCATCTGGAAAGCATTGCCGAGCTTCCGCGGCGATTGTTCGGAAAAAACCTTCGCTCTTCGGGTGGCCCACAACCGGTGCTTGACGCACGTGTGGAAGCGCGGCAAGTTGCCGCAAAGCGAAGCCGATTTTCCGCAAGTCCCCGACCCGCGCAAGAATCCAGAAACGATGGCCATCGACACTCGCCGCCGCGAGTCGCTGCTCGCAGCCATCCGCGCTCTCCCGGTGAATTATCGCCAGGTAATCACGCTTGCGCTGGAAGATCTTACGCCAGCCGAGATCGCAGCCGTGCTCGGGGTCACGGAGAACAATGTCGCCGTTCGGCTAAACCGCGCCCGCAAAGCGCTTCGAGAGATTCTGGAGGATCGCCCATGAGCATGGACTTGGAACTGGCGGCCTGGCGAACGGATTGGTTGGCCCCTCAGGTATCGGACGATGCGATGTTGCGCCTGGACCTGCGCCGTCTCGTCGAGCGGAAGCGCCGCAACATGGCTCTCGCCCTGATCGCCCACCTGACGTTCGGTGTGGCGATGTTGGCTTTCACCGCCTGGTTCGCTTCCAAGCACCCGACTTTGGAATGGATTCTCTGGGCCGCCGTCATCTGGCTCGGAACCTTCTTCGCCGCCGGATTCACGGTCTGGAACAGTGCGGGAACGTGGAAGGCCCTGTCTCAGTCCAACGCCGCATTTCTCGACCTCTCGCGCCGGCGATGTCTACGGGAGCAGCGCGCCATCCGCCTGGGACGCTGGTTTCTAGCCGTGCAGCTCGCCATCGTGGCAGGTTGGTTGTCGTTGGATTTCGTAATGCGCCGCCTGCCGCTACGCCCGTACTTTTTCGGTGGCGCCTTGACGATCCTGCTAGCCATTGCGTATCTGGAATGGTTCGCCTTCCGCGAGCGCCGCATCCGCCGCGACCTTGAGCGGCTGGACAGGTGGGATGAGTAACCCGCCAGCCACGAGCCACCAATAGCCAGCCACTATTTTGGCTTGACTTCTCCTTTTGTTCGCCTGACAATAGAACCATGGCGTTGACTAAGCGGCAAAAGGAAGTGCTCGACTTCATCGCGGACTTCGTCGAAGAAAATGGATACAGCCCCAGCTATGAGGAGCTGGCCCAGGGTCTGCATCTGGCGTCGCTTGCCACGGTACACAAGCACATCCAGGCGCTCGAATCGCGCAATTATCTGCGCCGCCTCTTCAATCAAAGCCGGTCGCTCGAAGTGTCGGCCAAGTACGTTCAGGAGCGGCGCAAGGGCCGCGTGTCAGCTCGATCCACCGACATTCCCCTTGCCGGCCGTATCGCCGCCGGCGCGCCCGTGGAAGCGATCGAAGGACAGGACACCCTGCAGTTTGCCGATTTCGCCGGTAAGGGCGACACGTTCGCGCTGGAAGTAACCGGCGAGTCAATGATCGAAGATCACATTATGAGCGGCGACTATGTGTTGGTGGAGCGCGCGCAACAGGCGCAGGATGGCCAGATCGTAGTCGCGCTGGTGGACGGGCATGAAGCCACGCTCAAGCGTCTTTATCATGAATCCGATGGCCGCATCCGGCTGCAACCTGCCAATGCCGCCATGCAGCCTATTTTGTTAGATCCCGCCTCGGTGCAGATCCAGGGCCGCGTTCTCGCCGTCCTGCGTAAATACAAGTAACGCAGTAGTTACATTCACTTACATTCGTCGAAGTTAGGCCTCGCCAGGACGCATGTTAAACTGAGATCGACATGGCTAGTCCAATGAGCGCGGCCAAGCGCTTTCTGTTGTGGGATTATCCACGCGCCGGCTGGCAATACGATGTGATGGTGGGGCTGATTCTGGCCTTCATCTTCCTCACGCCCAGGGAGTGGTTTCGCGATCAGCCGCGTGCCAACAGCATCGTTATGCTTCCTTCCGAACATGGCGGTACTGTTTTCTGGATGGATGCGGAACAACTTTCGAACACGCCGGAAAAGGCGCGCGCTGTTGAAGCCAGCGCTCTGCTGCAGGCGCGCACCGGTAAGAAATACCACGTGGTTCGTTTAGAACCCATCGTTGATTCCGAACAGGAAATTAAAGGATTCATGGCGTTCACCACGCCCTGAGCCGTGAAGCTTTTTAGGGAAGCTGCGAGGCGTTTCAAGTATCCAATTGTTGATGCATACGCGATTGCGGGGATTTATTGTGTGTCTGGCGCTGGCTGGCCCCGTGGCGCTCCGAGCCTCCGACGACAGCCTGCAACAGGTGCTGGCGCGCATGGACAAAGCCGCGAAAGACTTTAAATCTATGACCGCGCAGGTTAACTACATCACGCACACCGACGTTTTGGGCGAAGACGATAGAGAGTTGGGAACTGTCACTATGCGGAAGGTTCAGCCCGGCGAGATACAAGGGAAGGTGGAATTTACCGCGCCGGATCGTAAAATTGTAACCATCGAGAAACGGCGCGTCCAGGAATATTTTCCTAAGATCAACACCTTGCAAGTGTTCGATTTGAACAAGCATGGGGAGCAGTTCGACAAGTTTTTCATGATCGGATTCGGCACTTCCGGCACGGAACTTGCAAAGGACTACGGCGTGACCGTGCTTGGGACAGAGAACATGAATGGCCAGTCCGTGATTCACCTGCAGTTGATTCCCAAGGTTGCCGAGGCGCGCAAATATGTTCAAAAGCTCGAATTGTGGATTCCCACTGAGGGCGATCCGTACCCGTTGCAGGAGAAAATTTTCGAGCCATCGGGTGATTATCGACTGGCCACCTTTAGCGATGAGAAGATCAATCCGCCATTGCAACCCAATGCGCTGGAACTGAAGCCGCCGCCGGGGGTCAAGATTGAGCATCCAGGTCAATAGAGCCGTGCCGACCACACCAGAACCCAACAATCGCGACACCACTGGCCGCCTGACGTTCCTGGATTGGACGCGCGGCGCAGCCGTGGTGGTGATGCTGCAGGGCCACGTATTCCATTCGTTCAACGAACCGATCTGCGAACCGACGGCCCGTTCATGTTGTCGCAGTTCTTCGGCGGCATCGGTCCCGCCATCTTTCTTGTGCTTACCGGCATCACACTCTCATTTTTGATGGACCGCCGCGAGCGACAGGGCATGAATCCGATGGGCCGCTGGCGAGCGGCATTGAGACGCTCCGGTTATCTGTTCATGCTGGCGTTCCTGTTTCGTTTCCAGCTTTGGTCTTTTGCGTTTGGACAAAGCTCCTGGACCGATCTGTTCAAGGTGGACATCCTCAACTGCATGGGATTCGCCATCGCGCTGATGTCGGTGATGGCGATCTTCACCACGGCCGAGCGCGTGCGTCTGTGCGCCGGATTGGGCGTCGCCATCGCGGCTGCTTCTCCACTGGTTTCCGCCATCGATTGGCGCTGGCTGCCGCCGCAAGTTTCCGCGTACTTCGTCCCCAGCTATCAATACTTCGCGTTCTTTCCCTGGGCCGCTTTCATCGCTTTCGGGCTCAGCATCGGCAGCATATTGCGGCTGGTGAAGGCGGACCAAATGAATCGCGTGATGCAGTGGGGCGGGCTGCTGGGCTTTGGCTTGATCATCGGCGGGCAGTACTTCTCGAATATGCCGTACTCGCTATATCCGAAATCTGAATTCTGGCTCGACAGTCCGGGGCTCATCATCATCAAGCTGGGCGTGGTGATGCTGGTGATGGGCTTCGCCTACCTGTGGAACGTGTCGCCGCTCGCCGCCTCCTGGAGTTGGGTGCGGCAGCTTGGCACCACGTCGCTGCTGGTTTACTGGGTTCACATCGAGCTGGTTTATGGCCGCTGGTTCGGCGCGATGAAGGAATCGCTGAGCAATGTATGGTGCGGCGTCGGCGGCGATTCTCGTGATCCTGCTCATGGTTGGACTATCGGTGTTGCGGACGCGCTGGAGCGCCGTGCGGCTGACGCTAGCATCATATTTCTCGTACAATTCACCGAGCCGGGCGTCCGGCGACTAGCGCCGCCAGCAAGCGCCCCAATGAAATCCGGCGCCGAAAGCGGCGAAGCAGATTAGATCGTCGGGACGCGGCCCGGGATCGCGCCACCATTCGGCGGCTGCGATGAGCATGGATGCCGACGAGGTGTTGCCGTAACGCCGGATGTTGGAATAGAAGCGCCCGGCATCCACGTCCAGAGCGCGCGCTACGCGATCCATCAGGTTTTGATTGGCTTGATGCATCAGGAAGACTTTTACAGACGAAGCATCCCGGCCATTTCTCTGGAGCAATTCTGCGATCGCGGATGGAATTTTGCGCGAGGCCTGCAAGATGACGGATCGGCCGTTCATGTGGAGTGGCGCGTCGAACTCAAGGCGCAGATCCTCAGCGAATGCGCCGTCGGAATGGAGCGCCGAATCCAGGATCTTCACCGGGCCGTCTTCGGCGCCGATGACACACGCACCCGCGCCATCGCCAAATAGCGGGGCTATAGCCGCGCTCCATTGGATGGCGCGAAACAATTGCGGACATTCTCTCGGATGCCACCACAAGAACATTGCCGTGAGTCGCAGAAAGCGACGCAGCCAGCGCCATACCGAACAAACTGCCAGCGCTAGCCAGAGGCAAGTCGATGGCAGGTACACCGTCCATGCCCAAAGCGTGCGCGATGGTGGACGCCGGTCCGGGAAAACGGCGCTCGGATGACCCCGAGGCTACGATAATCATTCCCAGATCGCGGGCTTTTACTCCGGCGTTTTCCAGGCATTGCTCCGCCGCGATAACGCCCATGCTCGCGACGGATTCCTCGGGACCAGCATAACGCCGCTCTTCGATTCCTGAAACGTCGAAGATCCAGCCAGCTTCACAACCCAATCGCGCGGCGAGCTCGGCGTTGGGAACGATGCGCGACGGCAGATAGGCTCCAAAGCCCCGGATTGCCGCCACAGTTTACATCCTGCTCTCAATGTAGCTTTGGATGCGATTGATGGATTCGAATTTGCGTGGATTCAAATCGGAATCGGGAATCTTGATCCCGTACTCGCGCTCCAGTTCACTCACCAGATCCGGCAGGGCGAACGAATCCAGAAATCCGGAATCAAACAGCGACTCGTCCGGATCAGGAAGTGCGGTCTGGTTGGCCACTTTCCGCACGATCGCGAGGATGCGTTCTCTATTGTCCATCGTTATTGACTATGACTTCCTTCGGCGCGAATGGTGAGAAAACGGTTGTATTGCGCCATGAGTTCATCGAAGAGCATGCCGCCGGCCGCCCGATAGCCGGCGCCCGTGAGGTGCGTATAATCGCCTTGTCCCAGCCCGGCCTGTACCCATTGGCGAACCGATCCGGGGCCGCCCATGGCAGCGCGCCAATCCCAAAAAGCGCAGCCGTTGGCTTGCGCGACATCACGCTGGATTTCGACGACCTGGTCCAAGTGCGGGAACGGGAGCCGGCGTCCGCGGATGCGATATTCGCAATCGGGTGGGCCGATCAGGAGAATGCTGGCCACCGGAGCCGCGGCACGCAGGCGATGGATGATTTCTGTTAAAGCGGCGCGATATTCTTCGGCGGTCCAGGAGCGGCTGAGTGCTTCGTTGGTTCCGTAGGCGAGAACGATCAACGCGGGATCGCGGCTCATTAGCTCGGGAGCAAGGATGGCCGGGTTCCAATCCAGTATCCGATCGGCCTGCGCGCCGTTGATCCCCAAGGTCTCATAGGTGACGCCCGCGTGATTTTGCGCCACCCAGCCGAACAGGCGCACCGGCGCCGAGCTGAGGGTCCGAAGCACATATTGATGCGGCCCGTGCGATGCCGTGTAGCTCTGGACGCCCGGTCCCATTTCGCCATCGGTATCGATGGTTTCAACCGGCGATCCATCCACCGAGAATTCCAACTGGCCGCCGCCGGGCTGGCGCAAATAATGCAGCTCGATTTGCTCGCACTCGACATTCAGCGTCACGGTCTCACCGGCGGACTGCGACGTAAGGCTGACGCCGCCGAGGCCGTCGATCCCGTCGCTTTTGCGCGCGACAACTCCGCTGGTGTACCAGCCGCGCGAGTTGCTGCCCCGGCTGTCGAACCGGCGATAGCCCAGGAACGGGTGGCCGGGGAGCGTGTATCCGGGGCCGCCGGCGCCGAACTTGGCTTGAAAATCCTGGCGCATCTGGTTCGCCCAGTCGTCGGACGCGGTATGCGAGTCGCCATATTGCAAAATGTGCACCGACATGTTCTCCGGAGGGTGCGAGAGCTGTTCGAAGAACGGAACCAGCGCTCCGCCTCCTTCCAGAACGCCGGCGGGTTGTGCGGTTCGTTCGTTGATGGCGCGCAAGGCCGCGCCCCGCACCATGGGCGAAACATAAACCACGGGCACTCGAACATGTTTTTTATGCAGCGGCTTCTTGTTCGACTTTTTCGCGCTGGCGGTCACGGCTTGGACGGGCGAGGTTACAAGCAGAACCGCAAAAGCGACCGCGAGCTTCGGCACGCGAAACCTCGACACTAATGAAGTCTCCGCTGCTCGCGTGCTTTGAATTGCCGGTAGCCGGATTCGAGCGCCTGATCGAGCAGCACCCCCACTTTGCGCGCGCCGGCCGGCATGGGATGAGTAAAATCGGCGCTCACCAGGCGCGGCGTGCTGTCGTACCAGCGCGCCATGGTGCCCGCGCCGCCCATAGCTTGAAAAGTGTTGAAGAACGCGCAGTCCAGTTCCAACGCCATTTGACGCTGGATCTCCACCAGGCGCGGCAGCGTGGGAACGGTAGTGATGCGGGAGTTGGAGTCGCGCTGTCCGCGATCCATGGGACTCATGATCAGAACCGACGCCCGCGGAACGGCCGCCTTGACGCTTTCGATCACTTGCCGCAGCTCGCCGGGATAAGAACGCTCGATGTAATCGGCATAAATGCTCTCGTTGGTGCCGTAATTAATCACCACCAGATCCGGATGCTGGTGTTGCAACTCTTCGGTCCACTGCGGCTTGTCGAAATAACGGACCACCGTTTGCACTTGGCCGCCGTTCAACCCAAGACTATTGTAAATCACGCCCCGCGTATTCCTCTCGAAACTGACACCGAAAAGGCGAACGGGGCCGCGCGCCACCGACAAGTTGATTTCGCGCGCGCCGGGATTGAGCGGGAAGGTCTGGTAGCCGGGCTGATCGTCCGTTCCTTCGGTTTCCACTTCGCCGATCTTCTGTCCAGAGGCTTCCACCATGACCACACCGCCGCCGGGCTGTCGCATGAAATGAACTTCCATCTGCGCGTGATCTTCGGCGAGTGTGAAGCGCGAGGAAGCGCCCGCGTCGCCCTCGAAACTCACCCCGCCCAGGCCATGGAAGCCATCGCGAGCGCGGACTTGCGTGGCGGCATTGATGAGCCAGCCTTTCCCTTCCACTTCCACGCCGCGATGTCCATACCAGGCCCAGGGTTTCGCCACCAGCACGAAGCCGTGGCCCGCATCGCCGAAATGCTGTTGCAGGAGCGAGCGCACGTCGGCGGTGATGGAATCGGCCGTCACCGGAGAATCGCCATAATGCAGCACGCGCGTGATGGCGCCCGGAGCGCCCAATTCAGTGCGCCAAAGAGCGAGATAGAACGCCCGGAGATTGTCGTGCGGATCGATGAGATTGGGCTCGATAATCGGGCGCTTCAATGCCTTGGCGGACAGCGTAGCCGGCGGAATGGGCGGGAGTGGTTCGACGTTCGGGAGATCGCGCGGGCGAAAATCGATGACATCGGAGAGCGTGAAGGGCCGCGCCAATTTTGCGGTTTGGAGCATCAATAAGAGCGCCACGAGCGTTGCGATGGCGAGCGATGTCTTCTTGGGGAACAGGGGGGGCAGCATAGGTTAGAACCGCGAGTAGATGAACGGCGCGCTGCCCGATCCGGCGACGTATCGAATGGCCACCACGAGCACGGCAATGGCCGCGGCCTGCGCATAATACGGGAATTGGCAATATAGCTGGACCCCGAAATCGTACCAGCGGTCCGGAATAAAGTGCGCGGCGGCGGCAATGACCATCACCAGCACGAACGCCGGGGTTATGTTCGCAAAGGAGATGGTGCCCGAGGAGATTTGATAGAGGATATCGCGCGCGGTGGCAAGGCTGGAGGCGCGAAAGAAGACCCAGCCGACGAGAACGAAATGGAAAGTGAAGAGGCCGCACAAAAAACGCGCGCCCGGCGTGAGGGTTAATTTCGGATTGCCGTGCAGCGCTCGCCATCCGCGGTGCGCCGCCAGTCCCACGCCGTGCCAGGCGCCCCAGACCAGGAAGGTCCAACCCGCGCCATGCCACAGGCCGCCGATCACCATGGTGATTACCAGATTCAAGTAGGCAAAGATTTTCCAGCGGGAGCGCAGGCCGGGCAGCGAAAAATAAAGATAATCGCGCAGCCAATTCGAGAACGAAATGTGCCAGCGACGCCAAAAATCGGAAATGTTTTGGGCGGCGTAAGGACGATTGAAATTGCGCGGCAGCGTGATGCCGAGAAGCAGCGCGGAGCCGATGGCGATGTCGGTATAACCCGAGAAATCGTAGTAGAGCTGCAGCGCGTAGCCGTACACTCCCGCCAGCACTTCGGCGCCCGAGTACAGCTTGGGCAAATCGAAGACGCGATTCACCAGATTTTCAGCCAGGAAGTCGGCGATGAGCAGCTTCTTCACCAGGCCGAGCCCGATCAGGAACAGAGCCCTGCCTCCGTCCTGCGCGCTGAGCATTTCGCGCTTGGACCATTGCGGCAAAAGCGTAGAGATGCGGGTGATGGGGCCTGCCACGGTGGTGGGGAAAAAACTCGCGGAGGCAAGATACGCCAGATAGCTTTCGGCGGGTTTGGCGTCGCGGCGATACAGATCGATGGTGTAAGTGAGCGACTGGAAGCCGTAGAACGAAAGCGCCAGCGGCAGCACCCAAGGCAGAACGGGCAGATATTTGACCGAGGCCATCAGCCCAACGTTGAGCGCGATGCTGAGCGTAATGAGCAGGCGTCGAAGTCCGGGGCTCGAAGAGCGATGGAGCGCGTGGCCAATGAGAAAATCGCAGGTGGAAGCGGCCGGGATGATGGCCAGATAGACGACATCCCAGCGGGCATAAAAGAAATAATTGGCGAATAGCACCACCGCCAGCGCGCCCAGGCGGTAACGCGCCGCCAGCCAATAGGCAAAGAAAACGGCCGCGAGAAAGCTGAAATAGGCCGCGGTAGTCAACAACATGGACGGATGCCCCAAGTATAGCTGGGTGGGGAGGGCTGGCGTGCTTCCATTACCGTGGTAATGTGAAGCAATGGCAATTGCGCGCTCAAAACTCACGGCCCAGGGACAGATTTCGGTCCCCGCGGACGTGCGCCGCAAGCTTGGCGTGGGCCCGGGGTCGGTCCTGGAATGGGAGGATGACGGCAACAAGATTGTGGTCCGTCGCGCGGGGCGTTTCAGTTCCGAGGATATCCACCGGATGTTATTTGGGGCGCGTCCACCCAAAAGACGAAGCGTCGATGAAATGAGAGAAGGCATTCGACGCTACGTGCGAAAACGACATGCGCGCGATTGATACCAATGTCCTGGTCCGGCTGATCGCACGGGACGATTCCCGCCAGGTGGCATCGGCCGAGACCTTTATCGAGCAGAGCGCGTGGGTCTCGCTACTGGCCCTGGCTGAAGCGACGTGGGTGCTTGCCACGGTCCACGAGGTAAGCCCGAGGGAATTGGCAAAGGCGATTGAAATGCTTCTTAATCATCGCGACCTGACGCTACAGGATCCGGAGGTGATCACCGCGGCCCTGGAACTCTTTCGCGCAAAACCAGGGCTTGGGTTCTCCGATTGCCTGATGCTTCATTTAGCCCGGAAAGCCGGGCATGTTCCTTTGGGCACTTTCGACCGGAATCTCGCCAAGGTGGAAGGAGCCCAGAAACTCTAAGCTTCGTAACATTCGCACAACGAGTGTAATCGTTCGGCGCTCTGCGGCATCATATTGGCGAGGAGGCTGTGTTTTGAAATTCGCTAAATCGATAATACTTTTATTTACAATGGCTTTCGTAACGTTGGTCGGTCTGGCGAGCGCCAAGGATAACCCCGATAGCTTTTCCGGTAAGTGGGTCCTGGACAAACACAGCCCACGGCCAGGCGACGCGCCCAACGATCTGCAAACCAAGATCAAGCAGGACGACTCCGGGCTGACCATTGAATCCAGCTTCAAGGAGCCGGACAATGGCGTGGTTCCGTTGCTGTACCTGGGCGTGATGACCAACAAGCTGCATTTGAATACGGATGGCCAGGAACAACAGACCCAGATCGGTCCATTTATGGCGGTTTTTAAAACTACGATGGACGGCAACAGCAAAAAATTGATGACCGATTGGGCCGCAAAGATCAATGGCGATCCGGTGGAAGGGCATTGGGTGCAGACGCTTTCCGACGATGGCAGACACATGACGCTGGATATCAAGGAAAGCTCGACGCATGGCCAGCACGCCGAAGCCACGCTGACCTTCGTTCGAAAATAACCTGCGTTAGCATGTGGGAATGAAGCGGTTTACGCTGGCTCTGGCAGCCACTCTGCTGGCGTTTCACGCAGATCCCGCCGGGAAGTTCTCGCTCACCATCGACAATATTATGCGCGGCCCCGAGTTGTATGGCTATGAGCCTTCGGGAGTGCGTTGGTCGGGCGACGGCGCGCGGATCTATTTTCAGTGGAAGCAGGCGAGCGATCCGTTGCTCAAATCGCCGGACACCTACGTTGTCGGGCGAGACGGCTCGGGGCTACGGAAGTTGCCGGATTCCGAGGCGAAGCTCGCGCCGCCGGCGGCTGGGAACAGCACGCGAGATAAGAAGCGGACGGTTTATTCGCGCGATGGCGACATTTTCCTTTACGATGCCGCGTCGGGAACCACACGGCAAATCACGAGCACGGAAGACGCGGAGACGAATCCGCATTTCACGCAGGATGAAAAGCGGGTGGCGTTCATGCGAGCGAACAATTTGTACGTGGTCGCGTTGGACAGCGGCGCGACACAACAGATGACGGATATTCGTCCGGCTGGAACTCCGCCACCACCAGACGAAGAGAAGTTGACGGCCAGCCAGGAGGCGCTCAAGAAGGACGAGAAGGATTTGTTCGAAGCCATCCGGGAACGCGCGGCCGAGCGGGAAGAACAAGAGGCCAAGCGCAAGCGGGAGCATCCCAGGAAGCCGTTTATCCCGCAGGCCGGGCAGACCGTGGCCGCGTTACAGCTCACGCCCGACGAGAAATATGTAATCGCCAGCATTCACGACCCGGCCACCGGCGCCAAGCGGACGATCGTGCCGAGGTTTGTCACCGAGTCGGGCTATACCGAAGACGAGACGTCGTACGAAAAAGTGGGCGATAAACAGAGCCTGGCCCGCCTCGCGATCCTGAGCGTGGAGACGGGCGAGGTGAAGTGGGTGGATCACGGCCAGAAGACCGCCGATGCGAAGAGCCCCACGGATCGCGACGTGCAGTTGTCGGAGCCGCTGTGGTCGGATGACGGAACCAAGGCGGTGGTGGATGCGCGGGCCGTGGACAACAAAGACCGCTGGATTCTGGCGCTGGACGAGGATACGGGCAAGACGCGCGTGCTGGCGCACGATCACGACGATGCGTGGATTGATGGACCCGGCAACCGCACGCTGGGCTGGATGAAGGGCGATGGGGACATCTATTTTCAATCGGAGCGAACCGGCTACTCTCATCTGTACACCGTGCCTTTCGCTGGCGGCGAGGCCAAGGCGCTGACATCGGGCGCCTGGGAAGTGGATAGCGCGATTTTATCGGGCGACAAGAGCAGGTTCTTCCTGGTGACCAACGAAGCCGATCCCGGTGACCAGGAAGTGTATGAAATGAGCGCGGAAGGCGGAGCGCGCACCAGGCTGACCATGGCGCCCGGCGGACACTCGTTTGTACCGTCGCCCGACGATGGCTGGTTCGCCGACGTTTATTCGTACACCAATAAACCTCCGGAGCTGTATGCGCAACGGGTGTCCGCGGACGCGCCCTCGAAGAAGCTGACGTCCTCGCCGGCGCCCGAGTTCTGGGAATATCCATGGCTGGACACGCCCATTGTCACTTTTCGGGCGCGCGACGGCGCGATGTTGCGCGCGCATGTTTACAAGCCGCCGAATTATCGCAAGGGCGGGCCGGCCGTGCTGTTCGTGCATGGCGCCGGTTATTTGCAAAACGTGGATCGAATGTGGTCGTACTATGCGCGCGAGTACATGTTCCATCAGCTATTGATGGAGCGCGGCTATCTGGTTGCCGATATCGATTATCGCGGTTCGGCCGGCTATGGCCGCGATTGGAGAACTGCGATTTACCAGCACATGGGCGGCAAGGATCTGGACGATAACATCGACGCCGCGCGCTGGATGGTGTCGCAATACGGCGCGGATCCGAAACGGCTGGGAATTTATGGCGGCAGCTACGGCGGCTTCATCACGTTGATGGCGATGTTCACCCAGCCCGATGTCTTCGCGGCGGGCGCGGCGCTGCGGCCGGTGACCAACTGGGCGAATTACAACGATGGGTACACTTCGGACATTTTGAATCTCCCACAGACCGATGCCGAGGCGTACAAACGGTCGTCCCCTATTTACTTCGCGCAGGGTCTGAAAGGCGCGCTGCTAATCTGCCATGGCATGGTGGATACCAACGTCCATTTTCAAGATACGGCGGAGCTGGTGCAGAAGCTGATCGAACTGCGCAAGGAGAATTGGGAGCTGGCGGTTTATCCGGTGGAGAACCACGGATTCGTGGAACCGTCCAGTTGGGCGGACGAGTATAAACGCGTTTACGATCTGTTCCAGAAGAATCTAAAGTCGCCCCGACTTTGATATAGTGACCGGACATGAGCCGCACACTGATTGCACGGATTTCCGCTTGCGTGCTGTTTCTGGCGCTGGGCTGGATCGCGTTTACGCAGAATCCGGCGCCCGCGAAACTGAAGCTCAATAAAGTGAAGGACGATCTGTACGAGATCGAAGGCGACGGGGGCAACGTCGCGGTCTACATCACCGACGAGGGCGTCATCTTGATCGACGACAAATTCGATCAGGATCATCAAGCGATCGTGGATAACGTAAAGAGCGTCACCAACCAGCCCATCAAGTACATCATCAACACGCATTATCACCAGGATCACAGCGGCGGGAATGCCAAGTTCCTGCCGACAGCCGAGATCATCTCTACCGCGATGGCGCGGGCCAATATCCTGGCGCACAAACAGTCGAACGTCCAGCCTCCTCCGGTGAGCCCCGCGCGGATCACTTTTACGACCGAAGCGGACGTGAATCTCGGCGGTAAAGAAGTGCGGGCCATTTACATGGGTCGCGGCCACACCAATGGCGACGCGGTGATTTACTTCCCCGCCTTGCGCGTGCTGCACACTGGCGATCTGATGGCCGGGACGAGTCCCCTGATCGATTACAACGGCGGCGGCAGCGTGGTGGAGTGGACGAAGACGCTGGACAAGGCGCTGCAACTCGATTTCGACACCGTGATTCCCGGCCATGGAGCCGTCACGAATAAAGCTGGCTTGCTGACGTATCGCAACAACGTGGAGAAACTGCGGGATCGCGTGAGCGCGTTAGATGCACCAGGGCAAGAGCCAGGACGAAATTGCGAAGGTGATGGAGACCGAGTACAAGTGGGCGCCCAACAGCTTGCAGCAGCAGTGGAGCGTGCCGGGGATGATCGCGGAACTGAAGTAGCCTACAAGTTCCGAAAGAACTTCACGAACATCGACACGGCCATCGATAGACCCACCAGGATGACGATGCGCCGCACCGCCGGGCCGCCGATTCGCCGCGCGATGAGTGCGCCGCCGTATCCGCCGATAATGGCGCCGGCCACCATCACCACGAACTCCGGCCAATAAACCATGCGCGCCCAAATAAAATAGAGAGCCGCCACGCCGTTGACGCTCGCGCCGAGCAGCGCTTTCAATCCATTCATCTGATGAATGTCGGTGAGCCCAAGCACGCTGAGCGCGGCCAGCATGAGGATGCCGATGCCCGCGCCGAAGTAGCCGCCATAGAGGGCGACGAAAAGCTGAAACGTCATGGCGCCGATCAGCCAGCGCGTGGATTTATGCGATTCGGGGTGCGAGATTTTCAGCCGCTTCTGGATGGGCTCCTGAATCATGAACAGCAGCGTGGCAAATAGGATCAGAAAGGGCACCAAGGCGTCGAAGACAGCGGGCGGCGTGTGATTCAGCAGCAGCGCGCCCAGAATGCCGCCCACCACACTGGGAAAAACCAGAGCCAACATGCGTGGGCTGGACGAACTCAGATCCTGCCGATAGCCCCAGATGGTGCCGACGGTGCCGGGCCAGATGGCCACCGTGCTGGTGGCGTTCGCATTGATGGAAGGCAGCCCGAGCCAGATGAGCGTGGGAAAGGTGAGCAGCGTGCCGCCGCCCGCTACCGAATTGATGGCCCCGGCGATGAAGGCGGCGCCAAACGCCACTAATGCCTGCCAGGAATTGATGGAGGTGCGAAGTTCGAGAAGTGCTATAAGGGAGAACATGCGCCAGAAGTTTAGCCTAACATCCGCGGAAGCCCACGCCATCGTAACGGCTGCCAAATTGGAAGCGGTAAAGAACAATTGGAAGGTGAGCGTCGCGGTGGTGGATGAAGGCGGTTACCTGCTGCATCTGGAACGAATGGATGGAGCGACGCTTCCGAGCCCCGAGATTGCGACCATGAAAGCGCGCACGGCGGCACTCTCGCGGGTTCCCACCAAATTCCTCGAAGACGTGACCAAGGAACGCACGGCCACGCTTATGTTTCCGGGTAGGTTGCCCGTGCAGGGCGGGCTTCCGATTCTGTACGAAGGGGAATGCCTGGGCGCGGTGGGCGTTTCAGGCGTAAAATCGCCGGAAGACGAGCAGATTGCGAGCGCAGGCTTGGCGGTGTTGGCGCTTTGAAATGAGTGGCGTCCCCAAGGGGATTCGAACCCCTGTTATCGCCGTGAAAGGGCGGTGTCCTAGGCCGGGCTAGACGATGGGGACTTTCCGGAAAGGAGTCTGCAAAACGCCTGCAGCAACCAATGTAACACGGCATTACCAGCCGCGACCGTGAGGAAGCCGGTATCTACAGAGTCTTCAGATAAGCGATCACGTCGTTCTTATCCTGCTCCGACAACTGATCGGCGTAGGCCGGCATTCCGTTGCCGCCGGTGTTGATCAAATCGCGCACGTTGGCTTCGGTCACCGGTTTGCCGTTCACCAGCTTGTCCATCTTGAAGAGGCCCTTGAGTCCCGGCCCCACCTTGACCTCGTCGCTGTCCGCGTTGTGGCAGACCGAGCACTGATCGAAAACTTCCTTGCCCTTGGCGGCGTTGCCCGGTTTCGCCTTGTCTTGGGCATTCAATTGGGCCATTAACCCGGCCACCAAAACCGCGCCCGTGGCGCAGCCTACCATCCAATTCCGCATTCGGATTCCTCCCGTTGGAATGTTACTCACTTAGTCTACAATCTTCCCCGCGGCTTAGTCATTAGCGACGCATGTTGGATGGCCAGACACGGAGTCGGCATCGGCAAGGTTGAGACAGGGAGATCAAAGAATCTTGAACAATCTGTTCCACCGCACTCGATGCAACAAAGTAGGCTTCCCATTGGATAGGCTTTGCGCTGGCTGTTCCTCGGAATCATAGATTAGAAGAGGCTTGCCAATCAGATCGGTAGAGCCAACAAAACCCCAGTACCGGCTATCCAACGAATTGTCCCGGTTGTCACCCAAAACGAAGTATTTGCCCTGGGGCACCACCACCTCGCCGTTCACGACGTTATTTTTGAGCATCGCTGTGGCGGCGTCCGCGAAGGGACTGCTGGGTTCGCTTGGTAAGTTATCGCGATAGAAATCTGGATAAGGGTTCTTGTGGACGACATAAGGCTCCTTCAGCGCGACCCCATTTCGGTAAACGATTTGGTGAGCGATCCTGATGCGGTCTCCAGGCAAACCAATTACCCGTTTCACAAACGCCTGACTCCGATCGAGCGGATAGACGAACGCAATCAGATCGCCGCGTTCGACGCTCGGTTTCGGGAAGCGTTGAACCAGAAAGCGATCACCGATGAGAAGCGTGTTCTCCATGGAGCCTGTTGGGTTCGCAAACGCCTGAACAAAGAGAAGTGGAATCGTGGCAAGAGTTGAAATCGCGATCCATGGCCAGATCCGGCCAAGTGGCGCACCGGCCCCTGCGAGCGACCTTCCGGCGAAGACAAACAAAAGAACAAGAACCACGGCGAATAAGGCTTGCGCGATAATTGCGGCCAACCCTGTCGTGGATCCGGAACGAATAAAAACGAACAACAAGACCAACAGTTGGGCAGCCTCGTAAAGAGCCAATCCATAGGCGCTCCAGACTCTTCCACGCAAGATTCCAATGCCCGCAATCAGCGGAATCAGCGCAAAAGGCAGAACGATAATCGGTCCTGTTACTGCGCCAATAGCAACCAATCCGGCGATGACAAAAGCAACGACGTAAGCAACTCTCACGACCTTCATCGGTTTGTAGCCATAGATCATAGCTCAGGACACCGCTAGAATGTTCCTATGGCCAAAGCTCTCACCGAAGGCGATGCCGCGCCGGCGATTCATGTCGAGGACGACAAAGGACAGCCCTTCGACCTCGCCACGCTGAAAGGCAAGAACGTAGTGTTGTACTTTTACCCCAAGGCGGACACGCCCGGCTGCACGAGGGAATCCTGCGAGTTTCGCGATCATTCGAAGAAGTTCACCAAGGCCGACACGGTAATCGTCGGCGTATCGCCCGACAAAGCGGCGGCGCAGTCGAAGTTCAAGGACAAGTTCGATCTTCCGTTCACGCTGCTGGCCGACGTGGATCACAAAGTCGCCGAGGCCTACGGCGCGTGGGTGGAGAAGAGCATGTACGGGCGCAAGTATATGGGCATCGAGCGCAGCACGTTCCTGATCGGCAAAGACGGCAAGATCAGGAAAATCTTCCGCAAGGTGAAGCCGGACGGGCACGCCGAGCAGGTTTACGAGGCGCTATCGGCGTAAGCGATCAGAAGCTATATCTCAGCGCCAGCAGCGCGAATGAATTGCGATGATACTGGCCCAGGAAATCGTCTTCGTCGCCGCGAATCCAGCTGTAGTCGGCGGTGGCGCGCCAATGCTGTCCGAAGGCTTGCGAATACTCGGCGCGAAGCCAGCTTCCCCGCCCGTTCTGGCGCACCGCCGCGTCCACAGCCACGCTGCGATTGGAATCGATGGTGTACTGCGAGTGCGCCAGGATGGCTCGCGCAAAACCCAGCTCCGGTGAAAACTGCAGCGTCGGCGTGCGCGCCGTGATGACGTCGCCCGCGTAACCGGCCACGAGGGAAAGCTCCTTGATCTGGCGCTCGAACTGGAGCACGTAAATCATGTAATCGTCTTGTTGCCGGTTGGGCGAAGTGTAGTACGCGGCTTCGGTCTTCACGGTGAACCAGCGCAACGGCAGGGCCGCATCGGCGCCGTACAAGCGAAGCTCCGGATAGGTGCGCACAAAATCGATCGCGTTGGCCAGCGGATTCAAGCTGCCTTGAAATACCGGCAGGTAGGTGAAGCCATCATAAAAGCTGGCCGAAAATTCGTAGCCGGACCCGATATGATTCCAGCGTGCGCCAAACGACGAGCGCCCTGGAAACTCGGACCCCAGATCCACCAGCGCGAGGCCGTCCACAGCTTGTGGAAGCACGGTCCAGCGTTCGTTGATCAGCGGCGTGCGGCTGGGCGTGAAGCGCGGCTGCCACACGAAATCGAATGAATCCGTGCCGGTGTCGTAGATGACGCGCGCTGCCATAACCGCCAGAAAATCCGGATCGGTGACGGTGAGAAAATCCTTGGGCGCGAAACGATCGGTCGGATTCAAGATGTCGGCCTGGCCCCAGCGGATGAACTGCTTGCCGAACTCGGCCGTCAGTTTGTCTTTGGTGACGGTGGCGTTGAACTCGCGCAGTGACAGCGCTGGACGCCGGAGCGAGCGATCCTGCCAATCCAGATGCGCCGTGCGCTCCACTTCCTGGTGCGTGTCGAAACGGGCGTCGAACGAGCCGGCCAATCGCAACCACGGCAGCGCTTTGTAGGATGCTTCATAGCGAAACAGATCGTCATCCACCACCTGGCCGCTGTCGTTGGGCGCAGTTTGCGGATAGAGTGAGAGGTCGGTCTCTAGGAGTCCGCGCTGGTTGAAATTTTGCGCGCAGAGCATGGCGGGCACCAGCGCCCACGCCAGCTTACCCACGCCTCAGAGCCTCCAGCGTGAAATCTTCTTCCTTCATCGGCAAATTGTATTCGAGCTTTTCGAGCTTCAGCACCGTGCGACTCTTGCGGCCGGCATCGTAGACCTCCACCGTTCGCGGAGTCCAGATGCCGCTGACGTTTTGAATATCGCTGTAGTGGATGCGGCGGACGAGTTTGTCTTTGGCGTAGCCCTCAATCTGCGCCACCACGTAATTATCCTTGCGAACCCACACCAGAGACGAAGTGTACTGCGAGGTTTTCGATTCCTTGGGCTTGGATTCGATCTTCCAGCAGGCGGCGCCGTCGATGTTGTCGTCGCCCGCGGGCGTATAGTCGAACTGATCCACGTCGCGCTCTTCCAGATCCTCAAAGCTGAAGTCGGTACCGAAGAATCGCGTGGAGCGATCCTGTGTCGCGATGCGGCGGTCTCGCTCAATGGTGGGCGTCCACATCCATTGGTCCGAAGCGCGGTCGGTGTGGTTCGCAATCAACAGCGCCACGCCCTTCACTTCAGCCGGCGCGGTAAACCGCAGAATGGCTTTGCTGTTTCCATACGATCCGATGCGCCGGTACTCCCAACGTTTGATGCTCACTTTGTTGGACGCACCGATCACTTCGAGCGTCCCTTCGTACTGCTGCGATTTGGATCGCGATCGGTTTTCCGATTCGGCGACGATTTGCCGTGCATCCTCCGCATGGGCGAAGGCCGCGGCGAGCAGCAGCCCGGCAATCAGCTTATTCATATTCGAGCGCCTCCACCAGAGATCCCCGCACAGCCGTTTCGGCGGGCGCGATGGCGGACAGAAAGGCCACGAACAAGATTCCAGGCACAAGCCACAGCGCGATTCCGTAGGGGTATTCGTACGCGAGCTGCACGCCGGCTATATCGATGGCCTCGTTGTGCAGGCTGTAGTAAAGCTGTAAAGCGCCGAATGCCAGCCCTAATATCAGTCCCACGGCGCCCACCGCCAGCGCTTCCAGCCAAATGGTTCCACGAACCTGATTGCGCAGTCCGCCGACGGCTTGCAGCACGCCAAGTTCGCGCCGCCGATCGGTGATGGAAACGGTCAGCGTGTTCACGATGCCCAGCACGGCCACCAACACTGCCACCGCGATCTGCACGTAGGTGATGGCGAACCACTGATCGGTGAGCCGCAGGATGTAGCGGCGCACGTCGCGATTTGTCAGCACAAAGAGCCGCCGTTGATTGCCGAATTTCTCCAGTATCCGCCGCTTCACATCGGCCTCCACCGCGCCAGGCGCCAGATAAATTCGAAAGACGTTCACCGTGCTGTCGTTCCAATAGCGCTTGTACGGTGAGCGATCGATGAGCAGGCTGCCCTGCTCATCGGAAAAATCGGTGACGATGCCGGCGATCGGCAGATGCAGTACACCGCTCGGGCTCGGGATATCGACGATGTCGCCAAGCTTGAGCCCGCGCAGCAGCGCAAGGTTTTCCGAAGCCAGCACTGCTTTGCCTTCCTGAGTCCTTCGAAACATGTCGTTGGTGTCGCCGGCAACGGGCGGAAGTGTGGCGTGCTTTCTCAGGGCGGCAACATCGGCGGCAACTAACATCGTCGGTTTCCCTTGGAACTCAATTCGGGCGTCACGCACCATTTGCAGCTCGCCCACGCCCGGGATTGCGGCCAACTGGGCGCCCATCGATTCCGGAAAACGAAAGTCACGCTGCGTGAGGCTTTGCGAAGGGGAAACGAAAAGGTCCGGATTCAGCGCCACTCGGAGCCACCGGTAAATGGAATCGTAGCTGGCGCGCGTCATTCCACCCAGCGAGACTACCAGGGCGAGGGACAACATCAGCGCCGCCACAGCTCCCGAAGTGCGTCGAGGCGCTTGCAGCAGACTATCGGCCGCGAGCGTTCCTTCCACCGGCCGCAGCCATCGCAATAGAGGACGCATCTCCCGAGCCAGCCAGAGCGCGAAGGTCGGGGTGAGCAGCAATGCCGCGAGCACCGTCAAAGCATCGCCCACATAAAACACGATGCGGTATGGCTCGAACAGCAGGCATCCCGCCGCCGCGATCGCGACTATCAGGGCGGCAATTCTGCGAACTCGATTCTCGCCCGCGCTCAACTGCTGGTACTTGCCTTTCTGCAAGGCTTGCACCGGATCCACGCGGGCCGCGCTACGCGCTGGAATCACCGCCGCCACGACGCTCGCCACTACGCCCAGCACCACCGCGAACGCCATCAATATCGGATTGGTAGAGATCTCATCGGCTCTTTGCGCGACGCCGTAAATCTCGCCCAGTAACGATCCAATGTAGCCCGTCATCGCGCGCGCGATCGTAATTCCAACCAGCAGTCCGAGCAAGGATCCGACCAACCCAGCCACCACGCCCTCGCCCAGGAACAGCATGCGGATCTGCCGCCGCGTGGCTCCCAGCGCCCGCAAAATCCCGATCTCCGCGCGGCGCTGCGTCACCGCGATCTGGAATGTGTTGTAGATGATGAACATTCCAATGAACAGCGCGAATACGCTGCTGACGTTCGCGTTCATGGTGTAAACGCGCGAGATGGAATCGAACTGCTGCGCGCGCGCCGAGGGCTCCTGCACCTGAAAACCGGGCCCCAGCAGCGTTTCGAGCTTCGCTCTGACCACGGCGATGTTCGCGCCGGCTTTCACCGCAAGATCGATGCGATCGAATTTCCTGCCGCGTCCGAAAACCTTTTGTGCGGCGTAGACATCCATCACCGCCAGGTTTCCGCCGAACGCGCTCGTCAGCCCGCCCGACTTCATGATGCCGCGAATGGTAAAGAGCTTCCGGCCGTCCATGGTGTTCATCGGAATCCTGGCGCCCACGGTGAGGCGATTCGCGCGCGCGTAGGTGTCGGTCACCATCAGCGAATCGGGCTGGGCGAGGAACACCAGCGGATCGTCGATGGATTCGTCGCTATCCTGACCGCTCGATTCCAGATCGTAATCGCGCAGGCTGCGATCGCCCAACATATCTACGCCCAATATCAGGAGATTTCCTTGCCCCTCGACATCGGTGTTCACCACGGCCTCAATCACCGGCACCGCGACGCGAACTTCCGGCACGGCCTGCATGTGGTCCAGAACATTTTCATCGAAGCCCGTTTCACCCGCCGAGACCTGCAATTCGGTGGCGCCCGCGATGTGGTCCACGGTTTGGTGAAATGCATACACTACGGACTGATTCGCGGTGTGGATGCCGACGAACACCGCAACGCCGAGCACAATGCCCGCGAGCGTCAGCAGCCAGCGCGGCAAATGCTGGCGGACGTACGGCCAGCTAATGAGTTTCAGCAGAATCATGAATCACTACGGATACTTTGCCGGCGCGATCTTCTTCAATGCGTCCGTCGCGCAACGCAACCAAACGCGCACAGCTCTCGGCCACGTGAACGTCGTGGGTGACGATCAGGACCGTCGATCCCAGCCGCTGGTGCAGGTCTCGAATCAGCGCCAGAATCTCGGCGCCGGTGTGAGTGTCCAGGTTGCCGGTGGGCTCATCGGCCAGCAGGACCGGCGGATACACCGAAAGCGCCCGCGCGATGGCGCAACGTTGCCGCTCACCTCCTGAAAGCTCATCCGGCAAGTGCTCCCGGCGTGCCGAAAGCCCCACCAGCTTCAACAGCTCGTTCGCGCGTTCGTCGATCTTCTTCTTGGGCCATCCGCGCAGATGCAGCGGAATGGCGACATTTTCAAAACAGCTCAGCGTCGGAAGCAGATTGAAGAATTGGAAAATGAATCCGATCTTATCGCGGCGCAGGCGCGTCAGCTCATCGTCGGTGAGCCCGCTCAGCCGGCTGCCATCCACTTCGATCTCGCCCGACGATGCGGTGTCGAGGCCGCCGATCAAATTCAGCAGCGTCGATTTGCCCGAGCCCGACGGCCCCACAATAGAGACCATTTCGCCGCGTCCGATGAACAGATTGACGTTCTCCAGAGCTGTGACCTTGCGCTTGCCCTGAAAAATTTTGCTGACGTTCGCGAGTTCTATCAAGCTACTGTTATCATGACCGAAAATCAATGCGCATCGGAATCGACGCAGGCGGAACGTTCACCGACTTTATTGTTGTGGATGACAACGGCGCCATTGAAACCTTGAAGCTGCGATCGAATCCGCGCTCGCCCGCAAGCGTGATCCTGGCCGGGCTCGCGCAGGCAACAGCCGGCCGGCGGGCGGAAGTGATTCACGGATCGACGGTCGCCACTAACGCACTCTTGGAGCGCAAGGGCGTGCGTACCGCGCTCGTCACCACGGCCGGGTTTGAAGACGTGATCCATATCGGCCGCCAGAATCGCGCCGAGCTTTACAACCTTACGCCGATGTCGCGATCGCCCATCATCCCTCGCGGCATGTGTTTCGGCGTGCGCGAACGGACATATTTCGACGGCGCCATCGGTCAATCGCCTTCGGCCGCTGAAATCGCGCGCCTGAAAACTCGTTTGCGCCGCGCCAGAGTCGAATCCATCGCCATCTGCTTTTTGCACGCCTATCGAAACGCCGCGAACGAAAAGCGTGTCGCGGAAGCGCTCGGAGGCCTCGGCTATCTGTGCGCGTCTCACGATGTCTGCCCCGAATTCCGCGAGTACGAGCGTTCCTCAACCACGTTGATCAACGCCTACGTCGGCCCGCTCATGGACCAGTATCTCGCCGAACTGGAACGCGCCAGCCCACACCGCATCGCGATCCTGCAATCGAACGGCGGCTTCATGTCCACCAAAGAAGCACGCAGGCACGCCGTGCGCACCGTGCTCTCCGGTCCCGCCGGCGGCGTAATTGGCGCGCTTGAAATAGCCAGGCTTTCCGGATTCCCGCGCATTTTGGGCTTCGACATGGGAGGCACTTCCACCGATGTGAGCCTGTGCGATGGCCAGCCCCGCGAAACTCTCGAGTCCTCCATCGACGGGCTCCCGGTGCGCGTGCCGATGCTCGACATCCACACGGTGGGCGCCGGCGGCGGCTCCATCGCGCGCGTGGATGAAGGCGGTTTGCTGCGCGTGGGACCGGAAAGCGCGGGCGCCGATCCCGGCCCTGCCTGCTATGGCAAAGGCAGCCGTCCCACGGTGACGGACGCACACGTCGTGCTGGGACGCATCGCGGCGGACCAACTCATCGGCGGCGAGATGCGCCTGGATACCGCACGAGCGGCTACGGCCGTCGATTCGATCGCGCACCAGCTTGGCATCAGCCGCGTGGCAGCGGCCCAGGGCATCCTGCGCGTCGCCAACGCCAACATGGAGCGCGCCATTCGCCTGGTCTCGGTGGAACGCGGTCACGATCCGCGGGACTTCGCGCTGGTCGCATTCGGCGGCTGCGGCGGACTGCACGCTTGCGAGATTGCGCAGGAGCTGGGCATCCGGACAGTCTTGGTTCCCGAATACGCGGGCGCTCTTTCGGCATTGGGAATGCTGCTGGCAAGCCACGTCCGCGATTACGCGGCGGGCGTATTGACGCGGTCCGATTTCGAACGCGAGTTCCAGCGTTTGGAGCGCACGGCGAAAAAGGATTTGCCCGGCGCCGAACTGATCCGCTCGGCGGACATCCGCTATACCGGCCAGAGTTACGAGCTCACGGTACGCTGGAACGCTCACCATCCAGCCGCACACTTCCATCAGGAACACCGGCGCGTGTACGGCTACTCGAATCCCGAACGGGCCATCGAAATCGTCACCGTTCGCGTGCGGGCCAGTTTGAGTGTTCCAAAGCCAACGCTCGCTTCGGGTCCGCGATCGCGCCAATCGAAAAAACCGGGCAGCCGCCGAATTCATTCCGCGGGAGCCTGGCGCGACACCCCGGTCTATCCGCGTTCCGCCCTTCCGACCAGGGCGCTCAGAGGCCCCGCGCTAATTCTGGATTACGGTTCCACCACCCTGATCCCGCCCGGCTGGAGCTTCTCCATCGACAAGGTGGGTAGCCTAAAGCTGGTTGCAGCGTCTCACTAGGCAGGGAGTTTCCCATGTCTAATCTCCGCCCACAGCAGTGGAAATTCACTCTGGGCTATCTGGCCTGGATGATCTTGACCATCTGGTTCCTGCATTCCATATTCAATCCGCCACAGCCGCGTGAATTATCCTACAGCGATTTCTTGAATGAAGTGAAGGCCGGTCATCTGGATGACGTCCGCATCACCGAGGACAAGCTCATCGGCACGTACAAGAAGGACTATCTCAAAACGCTGAAGCCGCCGCAGAAAAATCCACAGATCACCTCCGATCGCATTCCCGGCTTGGACTCCGGCCCGCTGGTGCAGGACCTGGAAGCACAGCACGTGAAATTCTCAGGCACCATTCCGTCGGGCAATATCTGGACTGGTGTGCTGATTTCCTGGGGTCCTTTGCTGCTTTTGTTCGTCATCTACTTTGTGGCCATGCGCAGAATGCAGAAAGGCGGCGGTCCACTCAGTTTCGGCCGCAACCGCGCGAAGATCCATGACGAATCGGAAACCTTGGACACCAAGTTCACCGACGTGGCGGGTGTGGAAGAGGCCAAGGGGGAACTGCGTGAGATTGTGGACTTCCTGAAGACTCCCGAAAAATACCAAAGGCTGGGCGGGCGTATTCCGAAAGGCGTGCTTCTGGTTGGCCCGCCCGGAACGGGAAAAACATTACTGGCGCGCGCCGTGGCGGGCGAAGCGGGCGTGCCGTTCTTCTCGATTTCCGGATCGGAGTTCGTCGAAATGTTCGTAGGCGTGGGGGCGGCGCGGGTGCGTGATCTGTTCGAACAGGCGAAAGCCAAGGCACCTTGCATCATTTTCATCGACGAGCTGGACGCGATCGGAAAATCGCGCTCCGCCGGAGGGGTCATGCTGAGCAACGATGAGCGTGAACAAACCTTGAACCAGTTGCTGGTGGAAATGGATGGTTTCGACACGTCCAAGGCCGTGCTCATCATGGCTGCCACCAATACGCCCGAGGTGCTGGACCCGGCCCTGCTTCGTCCCGGCAGGTTCGATCGGCAGGTGATTCTGGACCGGCCGGATTTAAAGGAGCGCGAGGCCATCCTGCGCGTGCATTCCCGCAAGCTTAAGATCGGCGCGGATGTGAACTTCGAAGGCATCGCTGCCGAAACCCCCGGCATGGTGGGGGCCGACCTGGCCAACATCGTCAACGAAGCGGCGCTCAACGCGGCGCGGCGCAGCGCGGAGCAGATTGAGATGCGCGATTTCGAGCAAGCGGTGGATCGCGTTACGCTGGGCTTCGAGAAGAAGGGCCGGCTGATCAGCAAAGAGGAAAAGGACCGCGTCGCCTATCACGAGGTGGGCCACACGCTGGTGGCTCTCTCGGTTCCCAACGCCGATCCGGTGCGCCGCGTTTCTATTATTCCGCGCTCCATTGGCGCTCTGGGGCACACGCTGCAGCTTCCGGCGAAGGATCGATATTTATTGACTGAACCGGAACTGGAAGACCGCATTTCGGTTCTGCTCGGAGGCCGAGGCGCCGAGGATATCATCTACAACGGAGTCACGTCGACGGGCGCCAGCGACGACTTGGCGCGCGCTTCCGAACTGGCCCGCCAGATGGTGACGCGTTATGGAATGAGCAAACGCCTGGGCAGCCTGACCTATGGCGTGGCGCACGAATCGCGCTTTCTCAAAATGCCTTTCGAGAACGAAGAGAAAAACTACAGCGAGAGCACCGCGGAACAGATCGACGCTGACGTCCGGGAGATCAGCGACCGGCTGTATGACCGCGTAAAGGCCATTCTCAGCGAACGCCGCGCGGATCTGGAGCTGATCGCTTCTGTGCTGATCCAGAAAGAAACTTTGGAGCGCGAGGAACTGGAGAAGCTCCTGGCCGGCGTAGGCCATAAAGCAGAATCAGAACTAGAGACAGCCCCGCCAGTAACCACTGGAAGTTCGGTTCGGGGGTAACCACGATTAGCCCAATCGCGGGCGGATGCAGGTGGATGGGCGGGATGATCGGGATCAGCGGAAACCAGATGCCTCCACCCGGGGCCACCGATGGCATAGTCGGGAAAATGGGGACGGTGGGCGTCAATTCCTCGGGGGACGGGGGCATTCCGAGCACTCCCACCGGAACCCTCGGGAATGAATAGGAAATCACTGGAATTTCCACGGGCGTGTCCAGGACCTTCTCGGTGGGCTCGTTCGGCCAGATGGGCAGCATGGGCTGCGCGGAATAACCGTTGAGGCAGCGTCCCCGCACCAGATACACACCGTCGGTGAAGACCATTTCTCCGGGGCGTAGCGTCAGCATCTTGGATGTCCAATAGATTTTGTCGCCCCAGCGGTAGGAAACGTATCCCGACAGGTTCTTGGTCAGTTTCACAAGCCGCAATTTCGTGAAATTGATTCCCGCGTAATTCGTTTTGAGCGCAGGATCGCCCATGGCCCGCTTGGCTTCATCCAGATTCTGGGCGCCGCCTGGCACGATGGAGTACGGGAATACTTTGCGAGTCACTTGCTCCACCACCATCGTGGTCCGATACGTTGCCGCAGGCTTTGGCGGAGGCAATGGGGCCCCCGTGCTGAAGCGATGAGTAACGATAGCTGCGGCGATTAAACTGGAGGTGACGCTGAGCAGAACCACCATGACTCCAGCGAGTTTCCAAATGCCAAGGCGGGGGGTGGGGACCAGGGGATCTCGCTGCACGCGGCGTCTGCAAGCGTTACAAAACCCGCCGCAGTCGGCCGCAAGCTTCTGGCAACCCCGGCAGAGCTGGGTCACTGTGGCGATTATCGCGTCTTAGCTACTTAGTACTCAAGTGAGAGCTAGTATCTAACCGTTACATCTATGGGAGAAGTGATAGCAAAAACCGAGAGGCTGATTCTTCGGCGCTGGCGCGAATCCGATCGGGAACCCTTTGCCCGTATGAATGCCGACCCTCGCGTCATGGAGCTTTTCCCACAGCCGCTTTCCGGTGCAGAGAGCGACCTGCTGATGAACCAGATCGAGGCTCATTTCGAGAAGCACGGTTTTGGACCTTGTGCAGCGGAGCTCATTGAAGATCACTCCTTCGTCGGGTTTATTGGCCTGCATCTAGCGACATTTCCGGCGCACTTTACGCCCTGTGTCGAGATTGCCTGGAGGCTCTCCGCCACGCACTGGGGGCGGGGGCTGGCCACTGAGGGCGCTCGAGAAATGGTCCGGCACGCATTTGACGTGCTGCATTTAAACGAGCTGGTGTCCTTCACCGTTCCGGCCAATGTCCGATCCCGGCGCGTAATGGAGAAGTTGGGGATGACACATGACGCGGCCGACGATTTCGACCACCCGGAGCTCGCGGGTGGCCATCCCTTGCGCCGCCATGTACTCTATCGACTAAGGGCTTTCAGCGCTACACTGTGAGGATCGGGCCCTTAGCTCAGCGGTTAGAGCAGCGGACTCATAATCCGTTGGTCGAAGGTTCAAATCCTTCAGGGCCCACCAGTTTTTCAATAACTTAGCGCTCAATTCAACTTGGCGTCGGAGCTTTTGACAGCCACCTTGACAGCCACCGGGGTCAAAATCGACTCCATCGCGGTTGCGACGGCTTGTCGCTGCTCTTCCACAAAGTGAGCATATCGGTTTAACATCGAGAGATTTTCCCAACCTAAGGCAGCTTGAATGGCGCGCGGGTGGACGCCCTGCACCGCAAGCAGCGTGGCTGCTGTATGCCGGAGATCATGGAAGCGATGGTGTCCAATTCCAGCCCGCGTCAATAGAGCTTGAAAGCGGTGAGTTACAGTGGGCGAATCAAACGGATTACCGAAACGCGTGATGAACACTAGGTCGTCAACCGCAACCTGATCCCCCTCGCAAGTGAGAACCGGCACACGCCACGCGGAACCAGCAAGCAATCTTTCCTGAGCCTGCCGAGCCTTGTGTTCTGCGAGGGCGCTCAGGGTGAGCTTGGGGATGGCAATGGTTCGGCGACTTTGTTTGGTCTTTGGCTCCACAAGGTGGAACTCGGAGCGCTTGCCCGGCTTCGTGGGTGCTTTGCTCTCTCCGGCACTACTGACGCCATCGTCGTGCGCTTTGAGACGCTGCAGAGCATATCGTATCCGAAGCGTGCCCGCCTCGAAGTCAACATCGCTCCAACGCAAACCTAAGGCCTCGCCCTGGCGCAATCCTATTGAGATAGCCACAGTAAACAAAGCTTCCAGGCGATTTCCACGGATTGAATCAAGGAAGCGACGAGCTTCTTCCGGGGTAAGCGGTTGAACTTCTTTTCCGATCACGCGCGGCGGCTTTATAACGGCCGCGACGTTTCGGATCAGAAGTTGGTCCTTGACGGCAGTATTTAGAGCGGCACGAAGAACCGCATGAAGATATTGAACCCGGCGAGTGCTCAACCCGCTGGTGAGTCGTTCATTCAGAAAACCACGGACGTGTTGCGGACTCAGCTTGGAGAGCACAACCTTTTCAAATGCGGGCCGAAGGTGCAGGCGCACCAACTCTTCATAACTCGTCCAGGTAGACGGGCGTACCGTCGGTTTGGCGACGTTCTCTACCCACCAGCCCAAATAGTCGCCGACCGTTTGCTTTTCACCGACCACTGGCAAGCCCTTTTGAATGTCACCGAGTGCCTTCGTCAGTCGCTCTTGGACTTCTCTTCGGGTTTCGCCGTAGTAAGATTTCCTGGAGCGCTTCCCGTCCACCCAACCTAGATTGAGCAGTGCCACCCACCGTCCGTCTTGCCGCTGGAAGATCGACCCTTCATTCTGCCCACGCTTTGCCATATGCTTCGTTCATCCTCCAATCGAACTTTTAGTCTTTTTGCTTTCGCGATACCGCCGGCTCTGGGCTGTATTCCTGCAGCGCGGACTGCAATAGCTGGCCCGGTGTTCATCCGAGACAAAGTAGCGATCGCAATTCACGCAACGCAACACTCGACGTCCTTCTACCAGGTCCCAAAGAAGCATCTGCGCGTATGAAGCAAGAAGACCGGCTGGCCTGCGCACTTCGTCCAGTATTATTGAACGCTCCGGATAATACTCGTAATACGGTGCTGCGCTCTCGGCCAGTTTGCTGAGTACCAGACGGCTAGCGTTCAAGAAATCTCGCTCATTTGTTAAGCCACTCGATCGGCTCAGGAAACTCGCGGAGTGTGCAAAAACGGTACACCAATCGCCGATTTCGTCCGCAGGCTCCCGGTATATTTTCCAGAACGCTCCGCTCCCCGGCCTCCAAGGAGTAAAGGGCTCACCTGGGCTCCCACCGAAGAACGTGCTTTTCTTGGCCAACTGTGTTGTTTCGTATTCGTGGATGACCCAGTCTAGCCAAGTAAGTGTTTCACGACTGTCTCCTCGAATTTGAGGGGTGAATGAGTCGTCTTCGCCGCTTTCCACTCGTTGGCTCTCTATTACTGTTGATCTCCGGCGTTCTTGGTGTCTAAGGATCGTCAGCCACTTTCCGCCGTCACGATGGTGAAAGACGTTGTCGGTCACCTCTATCCTTGTTGATAAAACAGGAAGCAATCCGAGAAGTCCATGTTTGTTGCACCAATCGAGAATTAGCTTGTCCGCCGCATTCTGAGGCCCGCGTTTTGTGCCTCCACTGACTTGCTTCGGATCGCCTTTCGATTGCCGTACCCCTCCATTTTTTTCGTGGTCGAGGTGTCGACCCAATTCAAGCAAAGAGCAGTATGGCTGTTCAACCGTTCGATACTTTCCAAAATTCACTCGGTACTTCTCCCAGGGATCGTATTCCTTAAGTTCAGCATGCTGGGCGGGAACAATGACACCATTCACAAGCTCGTAGTGAGTCCATTTTTTCCACTTTCCCCGAACGTTTAATGATTGGTCGAATTGCATAGGGTCATCAACCACATGTACGTATTGACTCAGTGTAGCTGGTCCGGTACTTTATGTCTAGCGTCATTTTACAGTCTACACGGAGTGACCCAATGCAGTTACCTCAGAACCAGAATCAGCTCGTTGAAGCTTCCGGCTTTGCCACGCCAGCGGAAGCTGCGAAATTCCTTAGGCTTTCTAAAGCTATGATTCATAAGTTGATTTCCGCCGGTACGATGCCCGCCTGTCGTTTCGGTCGTTGTGTGCGGGTTCCATGGGCGTGGCTAAGGAACCGTGCGGGAGAATGAGCATGATACTCTGCGACGGGAGTCCGTGGAAACTCGACAAATGCCGGAGGGAACCGGGCACCATGTCGAGGCTGGGTGCGGAGAACGACCGATGAGCGGCCCTAGGGCGGAGCGCCCGGAAATAGATCGCGGCATTTCGCTGCTTTTCGATCCGAGCGACGTCGTGGAGGTTCGAATTCCAAAGACCCGGGCGGGTGTAGTGGCAGGATACTTCGACGATCACTCAAGAATGGCAACCGCAATTCAGGAAGCGGATGCGAAATACCACGCTGCTGGTATCTACTACGTGCTCAATCGGATCAATCCCGCACTGCTGGGACGCGCTTACAATCGGCTCAGAGAACGCGCAGAGTACGCGACAGCAGATAACAACGTCCTCCGGCGGCGATGGCTTCCGATCGACCTTGATCCCGTTCGACCCGCGGGTATCTCCTCATCCGATGATGAGCACGCAGCGGCCATTCAGCGGGCAAGGACCATCGCACGAGAGATGGCTACGGAATGGGGTCAGCCGATCATTGCAGACTCCGGAAATGGTGCACATATTCTCTATCGGATCGACCTTGAGAACAACGAACAGGCGCTCGCATCCGTGTCGGGAGCACTAGCGGAACTGGATCGATGTTATTCGGACGACCTTGTTAAGGTCGATATCACGTCGGCTAATGCCGCCCGGATCTGGAAAGCTTATGGCACAGTAGCTCGCAAAGGAGACAGCATCCCAACCCGACCGCACCGGCCGAGTAAAGTCTTGGAGGTGCCGAATGGTAACTAGTGAGGCACTATCTCGCTTTGTGGCCAACGCAGCGGCAGAAGTGATATCTGCCGTCAACAATGAAGCGTTTGATGTAAAGAGCTATCTCTCTAAGTATGGCTTCGAAGTGATCAGTCGTAAGCCATGGCAGTCAAATCCTGGCGGCCTCATATATGAACTCGCCCATTGTCCGTTCAACAATGATCATACCAACGGCTCCGCAGCATTCACCATTGGAACAAACGGCGCTCCAGGATTCGACTGTAAGCACAACGGGTGCCATGACAAGAACATCAAAGACATTTTCGCCAAATTCCCGCCGACGTACGCTTGGTTCGCGACTTCCGACTCACCAATGAGGCCGAGACAGTTTCGAATTGAGGATATCCCGTCCATTTGGCAGTGTCAGGCGTCAACGACTTGGCTCATCGACCGGCTGATCCCCGAGGCGGCGGTTACCCTTCTGTGTGGTGATAGTGGCATTGGCAAGTCGACGTTTGCACTGGCGGTGGCTGGAGCGGTTGCGCATGGACAAGCCTTTCTTGGTCGCGGAACAGTACAGCGTCCAGTGCTCTACGTTGATCGCGAAAACCCTCTGGCGGTGGTTCGCGAGCGGATAGACAGGTTGGGCATCATCGAAACGGCGGATCTGATCATTTGGGGGCTATGGGTCAATCCGTTGCCGGATGGCCCGACAGCCGCCAGCATCTTGGAGTTTGCTTCGGCGCATCGGCCACTAATAATCTTCGACTCGCTTGTGGGTTTCCACACCGGTAGTGAGCAGGACGCGTCGGAAACTCGGAGGCATATGCGGGCGTATATTTCACTCGCATCGGCAGGTGCTGCCGTGATTGTGCTTCACCACACGGGGAAAGCTGATACCTCTAAGCAATACCGTGGGAGCTCCGACATCAAAGCCGCCGTTGATCTCGCTTGGGTACTGGAGTCGTTTGGCGAGTCTGGTGCTGGGATTCGCTCTCTACGCCTGAAAGCATTCAAAAACCGCCTGACTCTACCCGAAGCCCTGTGCATCGAATACCGGAACGATCGATTTGACCTTGCTACTCAGCGAGCGGAGACAAACAGGGAGATTCTAGAGCGTTTGATCGAACGACATAGCGGAGCGAGCAAGGGCGATATTGAAAGACTTGCAGCAGCGGCAGCAATTCCGCAAAAACTAACGAGGGCGCTGCTTGAAGAGGGCGTTCAGGCCGGCTGGCTGAATGTCGACATTGGACCGAGGGGTCGACAGTCGTATCGCCGCGCCGAGGTCGAAATTGGGGTCCTCTGAGCTTGTCATGAGCAGGGAAGTCACCAAGATTCTGACGAGGTCCAAGTCTTGCGGCGTGTGGAGGTTACGGTCAGTTCGGCAGATCGTTAACCCTACAGGTAGCGAACTGACGTACTGGAACGCTTGAGGAAGCAAGATGACGATAGAACAGGCAATCGCCGCGATAAGACAGGTCGGCTCTTTGGCGGTGCTTGGCGGCGCGATTCGCTACGAGATTCGCGAACGACCCCCGGAAGTAACAGAAGCCTTGGAGACGTTGAAAGCCCGCAAGTCTGAGGCACTAGCGATCCTCTCGGGTCCGAACCAACCCGAACCCGAGGCACTGGAGTCCGTGCTCAAGGGCCGCGCGATAGAGCTGTGGTCCGATGCAGCAGGCCGTCTGTTTCTTGTCGCCGATGAAGAGGACTCGCGTCTTACGATGAAACGGTTTGAGGCGCGGCGCGGCGAGATTTATACAGCCGTGGAAGTGCAGCGAATCGTCGTGGTAGACGACCCGGAGGTGGTGGCTGAAATTCACGAATGGAAGCGGCGGTTCGACGGTGTGATACGCGGTGGACAAAGTGACGGTGGGTAGTAACAGTTTAGACTCGTCACTCTTGACTGACGGAGCCGCGTCCCTCATCATCGGAAGTGAAGAGCCACCGTAATGCCAGTTTTGTGCAACCCACGACATGAGAAATTTTCTCAACTTGTCGCCAGCGGCATAAAACCAGCAGCAGCTTACGTTTCGCTCGGCTACAGCAAGGCCGGCGCTCCCCAGTCTGCTAACAATTTACTTAAACGTACTGATGTTCGAGAAAGACTCAACGAGATTCAGTCTTTGGCTGCCCAGTCCGCTGCGGAAGAAGTGGCGTTCGATCAGAAACGCGTGCTGAATCGTTTAGACGTATTGAGCAGAAAGGCCGAGGAATGTGGTCAGATTTCGGCCGCAGTTCGTTGTGAGGAATTGATCGGCAAACAGCGTGGCATGTTCGTCGATCGCACGCTGAGTTGGAGCGGTCGGATCAGTGAAATGACGCCAGAACAACTGAAGGAGATGGAGGCGGAACTTTTAGAACTTCATCCCCAACTCGCGCTGGAAGGCAAGACGGTGGTGGAGACCACAGCGGAATTGGTTGATACCCAATCAACCTAGAGAATCGGTGCTAAGATTCTCTCGATGCCGACAGAACAAATTCTGGGCAGGCCGTCTGTTTCTTGTCGCCGATGAAGAGGACTCGCGTCTTACGATGAAACGGTTTGAGGCGCGGCGCGGCGAGATTTATACAGCCGTGGAAGTGCAGCGAATCGTCGTGGTAGACGACCCGGAGGTGGTGGCTGAAATTCACGAATGGAAGCGGCGGTTCGACGGTGTGATACGCGGTGGACAAAGTGACGGTGGGTAGTAACAGTTTAGACTCGTCACTCTTGACTGACGGAGCCGCGTCCCTCATCATCGGAAGTGAAGAGCCACCGTAATGCCAGTTTTGTGCAACCCACGACATGAGAAATTTTCTCAACTTGTCGCCAGCGGCATAAAACCAGCAGCAGCTTACGTTTCGCTCGGCTACAGCAAGGCCGGCGCTCCCCAGTCTGCTAACAATTTACTTAAACGTACTGATGTTCGAGAAAGACTCAACGAGATTCAGTCTTTGGCTGCCCAGTCCGCTGCGGAAGAAGTGGCGTTCGATCAGAAACGCGTGCTGAATCGTTTAGACGTATTGAGCAGAAAGGCCGAGGAATGTGGTCAGATTTCGGCCGCAGTTCGTTGTGAGGAATTGATCGGCAAACAGCGTGGCATGTTCGTCGATCGCACGCTGAGTTGGAGCGGTCGGATCAGTGAAATGACGCCAGAACAACTGAAGGAGATGGAGGCGGAACTTTTAGAACTTCATCCCCAACTCGCGCTGGAAGGCAAGACGGTGGTGGAGACCACAGCGGAATTGGTTGATACCCAATCAACCTAGAGAATCGGTGCTAAGATTCTCTCGATGCCGACAGAACAAATTCTGGCTCTTCTGATTGCAGAACGAGACAAGCTGAATCGAGCGACCGAGGTCGTCAGACAGTCTCGCCAAAGGCCGGCACCTTGAAAAGCCAGAGATGATAGTAGTTCTATCTCAACACTTGAAGCAGTTTTCATCTACCGCTTTTTGAAACAGCACTGTTACATCCAGCCCTTTTTGTGCATGCTGTAGTTGTATTCGTCGATGCGCTTTAGGAGATTTCGTTCTTCCGGCATTGTTGGGGACAACGCATCCATGTCCCGTAGTCGAGGCAAGAATCGCCCGAACTGACCCTGTGCAAGTAGATGTTCCAGGACACGCTCTAGTTCATCGGCCCATTCTTGCCAAGCAGGAAACTTGTCTTCGTCCCATTTTGACGAAGGTCGTCGCCAAGGGCGCTAGGTGGAGGGGCCAAGGCGTATTTCGGCGGGTGGCGGCATCGCAGCATAAATTCACGCTATCCGTTAATCCGTGATTGACAGAATAACACAAAAGATCTATGATAGGAACCGTATGGAGGTCCTATTCCGGGACGAAGCCTACAGGTCGTTGGAAAGCGATCCAAAGTTCACTGGGGGGCATCCCGCAGCGATTGTCAAGGCGTACCGGAATCGTATGAACTTCATCAGGCAAGCTCCAGATGAGCGCGATTTGTATGCGTGGAAATCTCTTCGATTTGAGAAGTTACAAGGGAGTCGGGATCATCAGCACTCTCTTCGGTTGAACGATCAATGGAGGCTCATCATCGAACTGGAAGGTACATCTCCGAACAAAAAGATTGTGATTGTTGGAATCGAGGACTACCACTAATGCCCATGACAACTAACCCTGAAGCATTCGCGCCGGGCAACTACATCCGCGAGGAGCTTGAGGCGCGTGGTTGGAGCCAACTTGACTTAGCTGAAATACTGGGCCGACCACCACAGGCCGTAAACGAGATCATCTCGGGCAAGCGGGCTATCATGCCGGATACCGCTCGCGCTCTCGGTGAAGCGCTGGGCACGAGCGCGCAGTTATGGATGAATCTGGAATCCGCGTATCAGTTAGCTAAACTAGCCGGGCGAGATGATTCCGTTTCACGCAAAGCCAAACTTTACGAAATCGCTCCGCTCAAGGATATGCAAAAGCGCGGATGGATTGAACAGTCTTCAAATATTGCAGTCATTGAATCGCAGGTGTTGAACTTTTACAACATTCACAGCTTCGACGATCCAATTTATCTTCATCACGCAGCGCGCAAGTCCACCGACTACGGATCGATCACTCCTGCTCAATTAGCTTGGCTTTATCGCGCTCGCAATCTTGCGCGTGGCATCTCTATAACTGGAGAGTTCTCCAAACACTCTTTAGCGGAGGCGTTTGTGGAACTTAGCAACCTTAAGGCATCAGTGGAGGAGGCGCGACGTGTTCCGGTTGTACTAGCAAAAGCAGGAATCCGCTTCTTGATCGTGGCCCACCTTCCACACTCCAAGATCGATGGCGTGTGCTTCTGGTTGGATGAAGAATCGCCAGTGATCGCATTATCACTGAGGTTTGATCGAATCGATTGGTTCTGGCACACGCTGATGCACGAAATGGCTCACTTGAAAAACGGCGAGGGCAAAGACAATCCTACCTTGGACACCCAACTAGTCGGATCAGACGCGCAGCCGTTTGAACAGAAGATGGATAGCGAAAAAACGGCTGATCTATTTGCTACTAGCTTCCTTGTCGATCAGTCGAAGCTTGATAATTTTATTGCTCGAGTGCATCCGCTGTATTCGAAAGCTAAGATTGCGGCCTTTGCCAATAAGATCCACGTCCATCCGGGAATTGTTGTTGGACAACTACAGCACAAGGGAAAGATCACTTACGCTCACAGTCGAGAATATTTGGTGAAGATCAAGGAATTGGTGATCTCATCCGCGCTAACGGATGGTTGGGGAGACGCCGTTGATTTGACTTGAATTGGGCAGGAGCAGGAACAATGACGTATAACGAACAGATACAACGTTTGGCCGACCGGTATATGAAGGAAACCGGTCGCACTGAGGTAACGGCACGAGAAATGGCGCTCTGGGCAATACAAAACAAATATTGGGAACCACAGCCGTCCATTCTTGTTCGCCAGTGCGCGGACGAATTTTCGCGCGCCATGCGCGAAGACTATTTGACAGATCCACAAGGACGGCGCGTGCGAATAAAGCACGTGGCCACCTTAAGGCGCGGCAGCGAACAGGTGCCATTGTGGGCAGACATGCGGTTCGCCACACGAAGGCACATGGAAACCGCGTTTCAGCAAAGACGACAATCAATAGTCGGCGACTGTAAGCAGCTCAAGAACGATCTGGACAGCTACAACGAAAACTTCAATACAACGGAACCTATCCAAATTGTTTTTGATTTCAGTGATGATCTCGAAGAAGCCGAGTTATCCGCTGACATAGGCTAAACTCCCCATCTTGCTTTCGCTGCCTTCTTCGCAATGGACTTGCGCCTCTCAGGCGTAAGTGAGGATTCCGGCGAAGCCGAACGCGGTTCCGGGATCGGCCTAAAACTGTTCGGTTTCATCCCGGATTCGGCGTTCACCCTGGCGTTCGGCATCATCCCGGAATCGCCTTCCCGGTCCCCCGGAATCCCCACCCTCGGGGGACACCCAAAACCGGCCATTGATGGACACCTGAAAAGCGGCCAACGGAAGTAGGCCAGGACATTGACTGGGGACGTGAGGTTTACCCTCCGTCGAGTGAATGTCTTGAGCGAAGAAAAGAAACAGCAAGATCCTCGCGCTGGGCCGGCTGGGCTGGTCGCTACGACGCATCGAGCGGAGCGGTCCATATCCGTCGCGAAACCGCAGCCGCGTATCTGAAGGCGGCAGGAGTGCCAGTTCGCCCGCCGGGCGGTTGGGGCCGCAAGCGAAGCAAAACCGGCCATCGAGGTGTCCACCGACTTTGGCGCGGACTCGGGCCGGGGGACGGTGGTTCCGGAGCCACGTCCTAGCCGAAGTCCCTCGGCCAGCGCTTGCGAACCATACCGCGATTTCATCGAGGCGCAGCTCGCCAAGGGCCGCAACGCGATGGCCATCTGGCAGGACCTGGTGGACGGCCATGGCTTCTCGGCGCGATACGCTCAGCGTGAAGCGCTTCGTGCGGAAGCTGCGCGGCTCTCCCGCGCCGGAAGCCCGCGTGGTGATCGAAACCGCGCCCGGCGAGGAGGCCCAGGTCGATTACGGCACGGGCCCATGGTGCGCGATGCGCAGACCGGCCGGTACCGGCGTACGCGGTTGTTCGTCCTGACGCTGGGCTACAGCCGGAAGTCCGTTCGGCTGCTGGTGTTCCGTTCCAGCGCGCGAGTCTGGGCCGAGTTGCACGAGCAGGCGTTTCGCAGACTCGGCGGGGTGACTCGCGTGGTGGTGCTCGATAATCTGCGCGAGGGCGTGCTCACGCCGGACATCTACGATCCCACGCTCAATCCGCTCTACCGGGACATGCTGCACGCACTATGGTGCGGTGGCGCTGCCGTGCCGCGTCCGCGATCCGGATCGCAAGGGTAAGGTGGAGTCCGGCGTCGGACACGCCAAGAAGACGCCGCTGAAGGGGCTGCGCTTCGAAAGCCTGGAAGAAGCGCAAGCCTATCTGGATCACTGGGAGGAGCGCTGGGCTGACACGCGCATTCACGGCACCACCAAACGGCAGGTCTCGGCGATGTTCGCCGAAGAGAAGCCGGCGCTGCTTGCCATTGCCGCTCGAACCATTCCGCTATTACCAATACGGCGAACGCACGGTGCATCTGGATGGCTGCGTCGAAGTCGAAGCGGCTTACTACAGCGCACCTCCGGGCTGGATCGGCCGCCGCGTTCAAGTGCAGTGGAATGCCACGCACGTCCGCCTGCTCGATCCGTTCACCGGCCAACTGCTGCGCGAGCACTTGCGCCAGCAGCGCGGCCGGCATCGCATCCAGGAACGAGGATCGTCCCGCCAAGACGCCGCTGGCGCACACAGCAACTGCTGCGCCGCGCCGAAAAAGCCGGACAGCACATCGGCGACGTTGTGCCAGGCTCTGCATCGCAAGCACGGCGAGGTAGCGGTGCGCAGCATCCTGGGCGTGCTCTCGCTTGGCCAAGAAGTATGGCGTCGCTTCCACCGAGGACGCATGCCGCATGGCGCTGGAAACCGGCACCTGCGAGTACCACTTCGTGCGCCGCTATCTGGAACGTCAATCCGCAACTGCCGTTAAGTCTGCGCCAGGTCGATCCACTCATCCGCCAGCTCACGTTGTATCGCGACCTCATCGAACAGCCGAACCCAAAACATCAAGAAGGGAACCAACCATGAACATCATCGAACTCGAACGCTCGCTACGCCAACTGCGGCTGGGCGGCATGGCCGCGGTGCTCGAAACCCGGCTGCGCCAGGCTCAAGCCGAACCCATGGCTCCTATCGATCTGATCTCCTGCCTGGTCTCGGACGAGCTCACGCGCCGCTCCGACCGGCTACTGGATCGCCGTCGCAAACAGGCCGGCTTCCGCGATCCCGATCGCACGCTCGATAACTTCGACTTCAGCTTCAATCCCGAAAATCAATCGCAGTCTGGTCTTCGATCTTGCCACAGGCACTTTCATCAGCAAGCGCGAAGACGCTCTGTTTCTCGGTCCCGGCGGAACCGGCAAGAGCCACTTGGCGCAGGCCATCGGTCAGGCCGCGATCCTGCAAGGTTACAAAGTGCTGTATCGCGAAACACACGTCCTGCTGGACGAACTGGCCGAGGCCGTCGCCGATGGCACTCGCAAGCGAGTATATGGAAGTCGGTGTCCACCGTGCCGCTGCTCATCATCGACGACTTCGGCATGCGCAAACTTCCGCACACTGCCGCCGAGGATCTGCTGGAGATCATCATGCGCCGCTACGAACGCTGCCAGCACTCTGCTGACTTCCAATCGCCCAGTTGAGGACTGGGGCAAGCTGCTCGGCGATGTCGCCGCCGTGAGTGCGATGCTCGACCGCCTGCTGCATCATGGCCACGTGCTCAAGTGCGGCCCGCGTAGTTGGCGCACCAAGACAGCCGCGGCTTCGTAAGGAAAACGGCTCCTCTCACTGCGAGGGCTCTGCCCTCGCGCTCCCGGGATTTATCGCTATTCGCGCCAGAATGGCTTGTTCGCGCCGTAGCCTGCCGATGCGGTACTTTAGGCAAAACTGATGGCAGAAGCTGAACTTCCCAATCTGTGGGGACCAATAGCAATGGCCTCGTGGCATGCGACGCCATGCATTCGCGGACGAGCGGCGACCGAAGTAGATGTAAAGAACGGAAGAGCCGTCTTCTACCTCGACGTTTCTGCCGGACAGAAGAGCCGCCCTTCTGATTTTGCCCTTCCCTGCTGTGCCATCCTGCACGCTGAGAGCGAGATTCCCGTCATCGTGATTCAGATCGAAACCAGCATTAACAACATAGGTGAAGCTAAGATCTTCGCTGGCTATCGACCGCTTGCAGGAGGAAATGGGATCTGCCTTCTGAGTGAGTTGGAACTGCTCAACGAGCCTGATGCTCGTTTCACTCAGGATCACCTTGTTCAATGACCGAAGCACATGAAGGGCGACCACATTGGGCCGCCCGCCGTTCCGGCCCCTGAATCGGCGCTCTGGTCGCATCCCTGCGTTGCCGTACCCTCCGTCCAGGTTCCGCCAGTATAACCCCACTCGCTCACTCCAGATGAAAAAGATTGCTCAAATCCCCCGTTCGGGTTATAAATACTGGTGTCCTGGATCGCTTCCGTTGGCCGGTTTTGAAGTGTCCACGCATGGCCGGTTTTCAGGTGTCCACCGAGGTCCCCACATCCTGCTCGACGCAAGGTATCACCATCCGGCGCGATGGATAACGTCTTGCCCGCGCGGAACTTCGAGCAGCATCACGTTTGGATAATGGCCGACAAAGAACGTCGCGAGTTTGCATCCTTCGGGGGTTGTAGCATCGTCCGCGGGCATTCCAAGAATGAAAGGGCGACCCACAGCGGAGTCGCCCATAAAATCGAATCCAACGGGTCCGAATCACCGAATCAAGACGATAAGCGTCACTTTGATGACGACGAATCCAATTACAACTGCGCCCAACGTCGCCGGGTTTAATCCGGCCACGTAAGCCGCAAGGGCAGAAAGTTTAGCCCCAATCCACGAAGAGGCTCCTTTCACCCACGCCCAGGTTGATTTCAACACGCCTTTGATCGCAAGGCCGGTCTTCGTGGCGACGGGCATGTGTTCAAGTGCTGCTGTTGTTAGAACATCTCCCACCAACCCTAGGCCCTCAATTGCGATCTCGTGCCCGACTTCGCGAATCTCGTTCTCAACTTTGGGAGCCGGCGAAGTTGTTGTTGGGCTGCCTGGATTTTTCAGCGGGGGAAAATCTGGTACCTTTCTACGGCTTCCCGCTCGCGCGATTGCAGAAATGAAAACACCACCCAGGAGACAGAATTCAATCAGCATAAGACTTCCTCCTAGCCACTGTAGACGTTTCCCGTCCTTGTAACGATTCCGCTTACAGACGATCGCTCCGACAAATAGGGTTTGCGAATAACCAAGAAAGCACCACATACCCGTGGTGGACACCCTCGGCGATCAGGTGAAAAGCGGCCAATGAAGGGGTGGATACAACCGAGCGACCGAGCGGCTTCCCGGAAGGCCCGAACTGGCTCTACGAACTGAAGCTCGACGGCCACCGCAAGCGATCAAGACCGGCGGCAAAGTTAAACTCCACTCACGCAATGACAAGGACTTCAACGCCCGTTATTGAGCCGACCCAACCGGTTCAGGGATGCCTGCCTTATTTTGTTCGTTCCCGGCTCGCTGCTGATTGAACCAGGTCTCTTAACGGCAACGCGAGCGTCACCCTTTCGCAAGCCCAACCAGATACTCAGCCGCCTGATCGGTGTACAGACCATTCTCAGAGTCCTTCAGAAAGAGCTTTGGACCCTCTGCACCGCTTTTGATCTTGAAATAACCGTTTGGAGTACCAGTAGCAGTCCGAAAGAATATGACATCGCCGGGCTCGTATTTCACCGTCAGCATCCCTTGGCCCTTCCCAATCGTGAACTCGTCTTCGGCTGAGTGATCGATGGCCATATTCGAATACTGTTCACTGATGAACGTCTCAAGATGCCGGAAGCTGGCGTGGACCATGTCCACCATTTTAGCGCCCGTTGGCAAAAAGACAGTCGAGCGAATGAAGGCTTTCTGGGCTGCGAAGAAGAAGGCTGCGACGAAGCCCCAATCGAAGGCAACGAGCAAGCGGAAGAAGGCTGCCAAGGCAGCATAGCGGGTTCCCACGCCGCCGCGCTGTCTGTCGCCAATATGCGAGGCATTCTTCTATTGCTTAATATTTGCTTAATATTCCCTGGCGAAGCGCAGACTCAGTTTCTGCGCGCATTGCGTCTCATTTACAATCGAATTATCCATGCCCCCTCGACGGGTCCTTGCCGCTCGCCCGAATCGGCACTATCTGTTCTCCGGAGGGGCGACAGTTTATGAGATCACGCTTCAGCTCCAGGAGCGCCTGAAGCAGGAACTTGCCTACCTTCCTGCGGAACTGCTACTCCGACGCTCCGCGCAGGAAGTATCTGCGGAGGTCATTGAGCGATACACCCTTCGAACGCCCCAGCTCCACCGCGATAACATAGCGGAGTTCCCAGCGAAGGAAACGCAACTTCAGGTGCCCCAGTTTACACAGAACCGTGCGTTCTTCACTCCAGGCCCACACTTCGTGCCTGCCACGCAATACAGCATCAAGGTTCCATTTACCGGAGACCCGCAGCTCTTCCGATACCCATCTTCCGGCTATGGCCTGCATTTAGAGGCGGAAGTCGTGACGGATGCGCTTATCCTGACGCATACGGCGGAGAATCCCGATCCCGAGGTTATTAAGCGAGAATTTGAAAGTAGAATCAACCAGATCGAAAACGCCTTGCAGTTCGTCCGTGAACAAGCCGATCAGTGGAACCAGCGCCTACCAAGCCTAGTGAAGCCCGCGATCGAGAAACGTCACACAGCCGTACAGCGAAACTATGACGTAACCCTCGGGTATACCAAAACGCCTGCGCCATCACCAATTCCCGAAATCACGCACGCGCCGAAACATGTTGCCAGATACAACGTTTTCCTTTCGCACGCATGGGAAGACAAGGAAAGCATCGCACGCCCACTCTATGAGGCATTAACTGCGGCGGGCGTCTCCGTCTGGTTCGATGAAGCCGTGCTGAGAATGGGCGACAGCCTAAGCGGGAAGATTGATGAGGGTCTGGCGAGATGCTCCTTTGGCATCGTTATCGTCAGTCCGAGCTTTCTTGCTAAGCGATGGCCTAAGCGGGAGCTGGCCGGCCTGGTTTCCCGCGAAATAGCGGATGGCGCAACGAGGATATTGCCGATATGGCACGACATCGATCACGCCACTCTTGTCCAACAGTCACCGACGCTCGCAGACCGGGTCGCCGGGAAGTCAGTCGATGGCATCCCTGAACTCGTGAAGATGATTCTTGAGGTCGTCAAATCGCAGGCTCGCTCTCTTGGTCGATGACCGATCCGCCGCTATGATTCCGCAGCTCTCAAGCCTTTTCGAGAAGGTCTGCTCTGCCTATACCCGAACACCACCCTGAGGATTCCGGCGAAGCTTGAACGCTGATTTCATCGTTCGCGCCCTCGCTTTCAAGATGTTTGTAGGAATCCGACCTTATCACAGGGTATGCGCGGTGACAACCGAAGCGGCGTGCCGAGTGATATCATCTGCCAACGGTGAATTGCCCGCCCGCAATGACCACAATGGACGGAGCCATCGACAAAATGGCGCAGTATTGTTACGGCTACGGCCGTTGGGATGCGCCATATTGGTTCATTGGCCCAGAGCAGGGGCAGCGGCGCGTGGAGAATGGCGATCTAGGGCCACGGCTCAGCGCGTGGGTGAAACTAGGATCGCGCGAACTCTGCGACTGCGAGGAGTTCCATCAGAAAATCAATGAGCACGCCTGGCACCGGGAAGGTAAGCTTCAATCGACGTGGAAACGCTTGATACGACTTTTAATGGCCTTCCTTGAACAGCCAACTGACACCGCCACCCTGCGAGAATATCAGCGTAAGCGATGGGGAATGGCAGACGCCGAAACGTGTGTCATCGAGCTTTTCGGCCTAGCGGCGAACAATCTCAGCATTTCAAGGGATAGACAACCATTCCGTAAGGAGAGGATCGCTACGATCCGCGAAAGGATTCGAGTGAATCGTCCCAAGCTGGTAGTTATGTACGGAACCGGCCAAAGGGAAATTTGCTTCCGACTGGTCAGCATGAAGTTGATCTGTTCCCTCTCTTTATTGAGGTCCTGTTTACCCATTTTAGGAATCCTGTCAGCACTACTGGTAAAACGTTCGCGGAACAGTGGAACGAGATTAAGTCGGCCTTCTCGCCCTATAAACGAAAGCCACCGAACCTGGATCTGGTTTTGGCGAGTTTTAACGCGGGCTTCGAGCGGGTAATCAAGGATGCCTTTCGTAGCGCGGCGAGCCTGCTTGAGTTGTTTGACCGCGACCTTGCGGCCGACGTTGAGATTACTTACGCCCGATATACATGGCCGCCGAAGGCGTTATTCGCCCCCCGTGTCGTTGCCCAGCCGTCATTCCGTCTCCTTGCTCAGCCCGACTATCACGGGTTCTTGAACGAGGCTCGACTATCAGCACTGGCAATTGCCATCTACTTCGCCGCTTTAAAGCAATTGCCTGCGCCACAACTGCGACTGCTGATTCTCGATGACATTCTCATAGGTTTAGACATGGTCAATCGAATGGCGGTCCTCCGAATTATCGAAAAGGAGTTCCAGAACTGGCAAGTGTTTATTCTGACCTACCATAAGGCGTGGTTTGAAATTCTCAAAGCTCGCATAGATGATTCCAGGTGGTCATACCAGTGGCGCAGCGTAACTTTTCGGCTCGGAAAGTCAGCCGGAACAGAGTGCCCAATTATCGTGGCGGAGAGCAGTACTCTGCTGATACAGGCGCGTGAGCAGCTAAACATGGGAGACGCGAAGGCGGCGGCGGTCTACGCGCGCAGTGCCTGGGAGTCCATCATGGGTTGGTACTGCTCTAAATGGCGACTGCCAGTAGAGTATGTGGAATTACGCCGGAACCTGAACACGGAAGCGTTCTTGTCGAGTATCACGCGACATCTCGGCGACCTCGGCAGTCCAGATGACCGCGTCTGGGCCTCTGGCGTGATCGCAGAGATTAAGCACGCACGGCGCTTTATTCTAAATCCTACTGTCCACTTTAGTCCGGAGTTGGAAGACGAAATCAGCGCTGAGATCGATTCAGGAATTGCCGCAGTAGAGGACTTCGAAGTCCTGTTACGGTGTGTCGCGAGAGACGACTTTGCTAGGCCAACAGTGGTAACCATCCCTACCGTCGGGCTGTTACTCCAAACCGCCACCGAGCACCTTGAAGCTGGCCGAAATGCTGCGGCACGAGAAGCGTTGGCCTCCGCTTTCCAACAACATATGGATCAACTGTTTCGTGATGCGCACGAGTTGGTCCCGTACGGAGAAAAGACGGACAGCGAGCATCTTCTCAATTGGGCAGGCCGCCGGCTGTACAGGAAGTCAATTTGGAAGCTTCGTCGTGCTCGCCCTTATCTACTTGGCGATGTCTCTGATAAAAAGTTCGATCTAACTGCTTTTCGGTCGGCGCTCCAACTGCTTGTTCACCTGCGACTACTGTTTTTGCTCAGCAAACGAGGGCGTTTCAGATAGTCGCCAAGATTGCTTGCCACTTCAAGAGAACTGGTAGCGCCCGATCCCATTTCCACCGCTGTTGGTTGTCTCAAACTTCCGCATTAGCCTCTAGGTCTAATCGAGCTTTGTGGCATGAGGATTTTCAGTCGATCGGGTCGCAAGCGGATACTACGTGTCGGCAAGAACACATGAGCCGCTCCTCCAAAAAGTGATGGTTCTGGAATGGTCAGACCCGTGAGCCCAACTCCAATGGAGCCGCTCCCCAGCCACAAAAACCACCTGAGGCTTTTTGGAAGGTTGCCCGCAGGACGAGTAGGGCCTGTTACGGTAGCTAAGCCATGTGAACATTACCTCGGGACTGGCTTAATTATCAAGCGGCGTGCGGCACGCTACGAGCGATCCAACTGTAAATGAGCTATATTTCATTTGTCGATCCCCTCGGAAACACTGACCCCGCCGGAGGAATCTTTGAGCGCGAGTTCCACTCGTCGACGGGTCAACCGCAAGATCCTGCGTTTCTCTGTTGCTTTAGGACTGGCCGGAGCTTTCGTTACTGCAGGAATGTGGGTGGTATCGGCACGGGCCAGCATTATACGTCGGTCCGAGAGCAACTTCCGGACGCTGGCGGAGATTACCTGCGAGGGTTCGAAATGCGATATCCAGAATTTCTTGGCCGACACGGCGTCAGCTGGCGCCGACTATATCATTGACACCGAAACCCGATATTTTGTGAATTTTCCGATGCCAACGGACGAGGATCCGGAGCATTCCCACCGCTCGACTACTGCGATTCATCGTTCATCAGAAGTTTTATAAAGCCCGCTTCGTACGCCGCTCCCAACGGCGAGATTTGGAGGCTTTACGCGCAAGCAGTCAACGCCAACGGTAGACATATGTATGTCGTCGTTGGGAATCAGATGAGAGCTTCTTCGAAGATCGACGCTGATGGGCCGCCCTTAGATGTAGTCGATGCCAGTCTGATACGCAACGCCAACCAGATTTCAGCCGACTGGGAACGCAAAAAAAGTACACGAGGCGCGCGTAGTGTGCTGACCATAGACGGATTTGTAGTCATGGAAAGCGACACCGGTCGGGTTCTGAGATGGGGGTGGTGGCTGCCGGCGTTTGTCCCTAAAACTACAGCACTGCCGACCGTTGGATGGCGTCTTTATCAGTACCAGGGAAATCTGTACGTCCTTCGAACCGATTCAAATGAGCGTATTCTAGCTGCGTCATTCATCGAAATCGGAAACCTCTGGTGGATCTTGGGTTCTTGCTGGTGTGGGTTCTTAATCGCAGGTAGTGCTGCTCATGTACTGAGCAGAAGATATCTACGCTCGTTTTTCGCGCTAAGAGCCACCTCGCTCCCTACCCTCGATGAAGCGTTGAGAACCGGAGAGGGACAAAACATCGAATTTAAAGGTGGGATCTCAGACGCCGTTAACAAGTCGGGCGGTGTTGAGGACGAGGTGGCAACTAAGTAGTCGAGCGACCCGGCTCTTCTGTTGTGTCTGTAGCAGACATTCGGATTTGTTCGTAGGACAATCGCGCTGCTTCTGCTCGTTCGTGCGCGGCTTGAAACGATTCCCAATCTGAGAGGCTTGCATTCTCCAGTGCGATCACTGCGAGTCTATACTCGCGCATCGCCGCACGATATTCCTCTTCGTCCATAGGACGATAGGTTGGACCCACGGCAGAGGAAAACTGTTACGTAGATTTGTACATTCCCAGGAGGGCTAAAGTTTGCCTCAAGCATCGTCGTCGATCCGTGCGCCTCTTTCACGAAGGTCTATGGTGAACATCATCACGATTTTGCCTTCCCACCTTACGTCTACGAGCCGGGTTCCGTCCAAAGGACCGGCCTCCACTTCGACCATAGCGCCTTGAGGAATCATAATTCGAATCTTGTGGCCGTCCTGAGCCAAGATGGCCAGGGTCGGAGTATGAAAACGGAAGCGTTGCCCGCGCATGTCGGTACCTCTCGTCCTGCGGCAGGAAAGAGAAGTCCCTACGATTCGTGCGGCGACCCTAAAGAGCGGCTACCAACAGTAACACGCTTAACCGACCATTTTGACAAATGTAACCGTGATGCTTCTGGACTACGTCAGTTCCGGGGATCGAAAGATGCCCGGTGTTGTCTGAAATGTGCGTTGAAGGCTTACAAGCCGCTTCCGGGGTGTTGTGATCCACACCCAAAGTATTATAATCCCTTTGAGCGAGATTATAAAATCGATGGTGCCTTGCATTGCGAAGAAAAGTATCGCCTGCTCAACCTCTACAGGGACAGTGTGTCCGCTCATGCGGCAACCGTCCGCGACCTGACTCTCACTAGCGGTAAAGTATCCAAGCAGGATTATGATCGCCTCTGGGCTTCGGCAGAAAAAGCCAGAGCAGCAACGACGGAAGCCAGCCACGCACTTTTCAAACACACACGCGAACATGGCTGCTAGTTGGCATAGCGCTTGAACGGCAACAGTGCCGATCAGATTTAACGAGGCGGCTTCGCGCTGCTTGCCTGAAGCCAGCGCGCGGAATCCATCCATCTTCAGCTCGAACAGGAACTCATCGCTGTCGAAAGGTTCTCGGATCCGAGTGAGCGGTGCGGGGCTGAACTGCAGGAGAATCACTTCGATTTCAGTGTATCCCGCGCAACACAGGAAGCGTGCTGGAGTCTAACAGCCGGAAGGACATCATGGCTTCAAAACGAGAACTCATTCAGCCGAAGAAAAACGACAAGCGCTATGCCCGCCGAGACGAGCAAGGTCACTTCACCAGCGATCAGGTATCCGTGGGAAAGTCGCTCGCGGCGGATCGCCGGACGCATGCCAAGACCGTAGTGCCCTCCGGCCAGGGTGACCACGGAGACCAGAAGAAACGAAGCTGATAGCAGCGAGTCTAACAGTCGGTCATAAAGGCGGAACTAACCTCCGTCGCCAAGAGCCGAGAAAATTGCTGGGTCTGTTCTGACGGTAACCGCAATTCTCGGCTCTTGATTCCTCCCTGCCACCAAGCAAGCGCTTTTCGTCGGAAAGCTCCCACCACTACGCTACCATCGTCTGGTGCACGATCCCTGGGAAGACCGGTTCGACCGCGAGGAGAATCGGGCATTGCTACAATACCCCAATGGTGTATTTCACTGGTGATCACAGAGAAACCATTACTCCCCTGCGTGACCCGGAGCATGACCGCATTCTAGACGAGCAAATCGCAATGGGTTGGGGAAGTATCGAGCAGGACCAGATACCGGTAGACTGGCGCACTCGCCGCGGGCCGGACTGGCACCGCATCCGGCAAGCAAAAGCCAAGATTGCGGCGAGCCAGGCTTAAGTCTTACGCCGGTGAACACCACCGCGTTACGCTCCGCTGGATAATTGCGGATTAATTTCACTCACAGAGCAAAGTGACCTTAGCGAAGGACGGCCCCGGTGCCATCGAGTTGGGCCAGGGCTTCGATAGTCCCGCCAAGCGCTATTCCGCCTCAAGCTCCCACCAGCGCGCTACGCCGTATCTTTCTTGGATGAGGCTACGCGCGGCGCTTTAATTGTGTAAGCAAAAGATTCGGCTTTCCCCTCAACTCCTGGGAAGTCGCTGATACGGAAAGTGAGAATCTGGCCGGCGGCGCTGTCTGGGTCTTCGCGATTCAGTAGACTGGTTGGGTCTTTCATGTCCATCAATGCAACGAGACGACTGAGCGTCACAGTCCTTCTGACGGCCGCCTCGGCCTTCGCTCAGACTTGATCTGGGCGGCGAGTGGGCCGCCACCTTTTTTGAAGACCTGCTCCATCGCGGCGGCGTGCAGCTTGGCGATTACACCGGCTTGCCACTCAACGAGGCTTCGACGCGAGCGAGCGGCACCATTTCTCTAAGAGGACGCACACCCATCATGTTTGGATGGATGGCCGCGAGCATCCGTCGCCGCTCGCGCCCCACACCTGGGCCGGATTTTCGACCGGACACTGGGAACGAAACATGCTCGTCGTCGAGACCACACACATCAAGACCGGCTGGCTGTTGCGCAACGGCGCGCCTACCAGCGATTTGGCTACGATGACGGAGTATTACACGCGACTATCTGCTTCTGGCCACCTTCGTGAACGATCCGGTTTATCTCGATGAGCCATTCATCCGAACCAGTAATTTCGTGCTGAGCCTCACCACCAACGCCGACGCCTGGGGGCATTGCGGTCCCGCGGAGATCATCGATGAGCTGGTGTCATCGTTTATGTGATCTATCATCCAAGCGCCGATTATCTCGCGAGCGATTTTTCTAAGCTCCATTCAGGGCAAATTCAGCTCGCACACGTTGCGGATGAAACCGGCGGCGAGGCTTATTTCTTGTACTATGGACCACTGCCTTCTCTAGCGCCGTTCGTTGCCGATCTAGCGGACCATCTTGCCAATCAGTATTTATTGGAGTTCCTCGCCAACCCTGGTGAGACCGGCTCGCTTCAGCAAGTAACGGTCAAAAGCAAGATCACCGATATCGAAGTGATGGTGCCGGACAAAATCCGGGTTCCGGGAAGCCACTAGAGCCTAACTTATAGAATAAGGAATACCGCGTGCTGGGCGTTAAAAAAATCCTATTTCCAGTAGATTTCTCAAAGCGCTGTATTGGCGCTGCACGATACGTGAGAGCTTTCGCCAGTCAGTTCGGAGCCGAGATCATGCTGCTTCACGTCGCCGAAACTGGCGACCATTATTATCCAGAGGTAGCTCAGCCACATCTTGAGAGGGCCTTGCGCTCCGGTAATTCCAGGAATGGACCGAACGATCTTATCGTGGCCGGACAGTCGATTCTCGTAGAAGTGACCTTCTCGGTTGACTAGCTACTCTCGCGCTTGGAGCCTGGATGACTGATCCGGAATTTATCTTGGCGAGCTGGTCACCTTCCCGACGTCCGTAGGACCTAGCTGCGCGCATAGCGACCCATATATGCAACCTCCGCGATTGCCTGTTTCCGCACGGCGTTCTCAAGGGCGGGCCGGTTGGCCCCAGCAGCTAATCCGAGTGAAGGTGTGTCCAGGGCAAAGAGCCGGAAAAAGTACCGGTGCGGACCGTTGGCCCGCGGAGGACAAGGCCCTCCGTATCCCGATCTCCCCAAGGTCGTTTGTGCCGGATTTCCCAATTGAGCCTTGCGCAATGTTTTCCGGCAGCGAATGAGTGGACGCGGGAATGTCCCAGACTAGCCAGTGGTTCCACGGTCCGCCGGGTGCGTCCGGATCGTCCACGATAAGCGCAAAGCTCTTCGCCCCAAGCGGCTCGCCGGTCCAATTCAAGGCCGGTGAAATGTCCTCTCCATCACAGGTCAAACGTTTGGGTATAGAACCGCCCTCCACGAAGCCATCGACTTTGATCTTGAAAGCCATCCGCAATCCTTCGACCGGTAATCATTCCCCCGGGCCAGCATCGTAACGGTGAGTTTCGGTAAGCAACCATTACGCCTCACACGTCAAACACGTGCTTAGCCGTATCCAGTCCGATCACACCTGCTGTAATCGTCTACGGCCTCCAGCGGTTTTAGCGGCGCGGCCCCCCTCACACCCTCCTCGCTCGCGAGTGCTGGGCTTCAGCTCTGCCAAAAGCGTTCGAGACTCTCTACTTCGATTGAATGCCTCTCAAGTATCGGGCGAGGTTGTCTATTCGAACCCGTCCCAGATCCTGATCCCGGTCGACTTGCGAGAAGACCGGCCCCCACACCGGCATCTCCCCATGCCCGCGCGGCAGTTCTTCTTCACCGGAAATGATCCGCTCGATCCGCATCAACGGAAACACTCCTCCATAGTGCTCTGAAATGCGCGTTAAATCTGGGGGAGGGACCTTGAGCAAGGCCGCCATTTGACCATCGCCCTTGGCCCCCGGGCCGTGACATTGGGCGCAATAAGCTTTATACAGAGCAGGCCCCTGCATAGAGGCGATGAGCCGCTCTTTGGCTGGACCCGCACGCTGAGCCGACCACGCCAAGCCCAAGATCGTCGCAGCGATACTCAGAGCGCCAACACTTCTGCTTATCATAGTGCCTCCTTTAGCTTCGTCTGTCGCAACTCAAGGACCGGATTGGCTGGCTGGAGGCTGGCCGGCGCAAGTAAGAGTCTCTTCACCAGTTCCACCAGCCCAAAGAGGAAGACTGGCGACACCCGCAAATGCCAGAAACCCAGCCGGAACGAGAATAAAACCCAAAGGCTGCGTAAGGTAACGCAACTGCGGCAAGGCGATAGCGATGCTGATCGGAGAGCGGCAAACGTAGGATTCAGCGAAGCTTAGACCATCGAGAAGCGGATTGTGCCTGTATAACGCGTTATCCGTCCACTACTTTTTCAGATTCGGGGTCCGGCTGATTACTTCGGGGGGCCCGACAATCCCGGCACGATCGCGCCAATTCGCCTCAATACTTGGCGCGAACTACGCCGCCTACTTCCCCAGCGCCTTCGCCGCCCGGTCGTAATCGCCTTCTTTGAAATAGATCACGTACCCGTACCCGCCCTGTCCGTCCGTCACTCCGGTGGACGCATAGATATCCACCCCGGTATCGAGCAGCGTCTTCAGGATCTCCGCAAGTGCACCCAAATGATCGTCGCCATTGATCAAGACGGCATGCTGCGGCCCAGTGAGGACTAGCCCCATCTCTTTCGCGATGTTCAGGAAGTTATCGATCCGATCAGGGAAGATGGTCAGCTCGACGTGGTTCGGACCATAGGGAACTGCGCTGAACGCCACTAGATTCACATCCTCATCGGCGAGTCTTGCCAGCAATTCATAGGGTTTGCCAGGCTCCGCTCGGACGCGGCTATAGAAATAAGTCACGGTACGGACGCTGAACGCCATTAGAACTCCTTTGTTCGCGATTCGGCCACTAGCCGAAGGGGACTCACGGGGATGGCAGGGCATCGTTGTGCGCGTCGCCGACCATTGCGTCGAGTCCAATCGATTCTATCCTGTTGTTGCACTTGAAAGCGGACAGCGCCTAGTGGCTCGTCGCAGCGAGTTCGTTAGCATGGCAGGATTCTGCGGCGGACGTCGGAGTATTTTCATTTGAAGGGGCGGGCGGTTTTCGAATAAGCGCGTATGTAGCGCATGAGTTTGCGCGAGAGATCCTGGACCGAAGTGAAGATACCCCGGGCGATGACTTCGCGCTCCAGTCTTGCGAACCAGATTTCGACCTGATTGAGCCAAGACGAATAGGTGCGCGAGAAGTGCAGGTTCACGTTGGCGTTTCGCTTCAAGAACGGTTCGACTTCGTTGGTCTTGTGTGCGGACAGGTTGTCGAGAATGATGTGAATCTCCTGGTTGGGCTTACAGCCGGAGATAATTTGTTCGAGGAAACCGACGAATTCCGCGTTGGTGTGCCGTTCGGCAGTCTTGCCCTGCACCTTTCCAGTCCTGACGTCGAGCGCCGCGCACAACGACAACGTGCCATTGCGTCGATACTCAAAACCGTGCCGTTCCAGTCGTCCGGGCGACAACGGCAGCACTGGATCCAGGCGGTCTAGTGCCTGAATCGCGGTCTTCTCATCCACACAAAACACGACCGCGTGCTGCGGTGGAGTCAAGTACAATCCGATCACGTCGGCAGCCTTGGCCTCGAAATCCGGATCGTCGCTGGCCATGTAGCGCTCCAGTCGATGCGGACGTACATCGGCTTGCGCCAGAATCCGTTGGATCGTGTCTTTGCTGACATGAAAGCGGCTCGCCAGTTTTCGGCACGACCAGTGCGTGGAGCCATCTCTCGGTCCTTCTTTAATCGCGGCCAGCACCTTGGCCTGCAGTTTCGGCGTCCTCACTGAGGGCTGCTGGCCTGGATGCAGTTCCTCCGTTAGACCGCCGATGCGATGCTGCAAGAAACGACTTTTCCAACGCGCAATCGTGGGAGCGGTGGTTCCAACAGATCCTGAATCTTCTGGTAAGAAACTCCATCCGCGAGCAGCAGAATCATCCGCGCCCTCATCACATCGCCCGCCGGAAGCATCCGCGACTGCGTCATCTGCTGGGTTCTTCTCGCTCCTCTTCGGTCAGGATTAAAGGCTCCGCATCAAACGGCATACTTCTAGGACGGGAGCCAAATGCTTATGGTTACTCAGAGACAAGCTACTAGTCTGTTTTCGCCCACTGAACACAAAGTGGGACGACGTATCCCTGGAGCGCCTGAGTCATCATAACCTGACACAATGATGTTAAGATGTGCTCTCTCTCTGCTCCTTCGCTTCACTTCGCGGAGGGCAAAACCACCGTAACCCGGCCATTCACGATTGGGTTTCGATCATCTGGGCCGCCGCACGTTTCCGGCTCAGCCGCCCACAACCCAGGCTTCATACGCGTGTAATGCTTCGTGAAGCTCCACGGCTTTGTAAGCGCAACGGGGTCCGTGATGATCGCCTGATCTTCGAGCGTATTCGCATCGATTTGCCGGATTCGCTCCGTATACCGCGCCTGCTCGCTCAGCGTCGCGGGCGTGGTATCGGCCCAAAGACCCGACTTCACCGATATTGTCTCCACAACCAGGGTCTGGCCTTCCCAATGGCCGATTGACCGGCCCAACAACGTTGGCCACAGTTCATCTTCCGGCGGGAATCCGCGGCCATCGGTATAGATGTGCCTGGTCTCCTTTTCGACGATAATCCAGGTGGCCTCCGGAGTCACAACGAATTCATAGTCGAAAGGCGTGCCGATGACTCGGGGCATGCCCGCGGCACAGTACAAAGTATGAGAATCCACCAAGGGGTTCGGATAACTGGCGTCACCCTGGTGCTCAGCGCGGACCAAGTCCGTCTGATACCTGACTTCCCAGTCAGGTTTGTACGGTGGGTGGTCTCGGTTGCCAGGCGTGAACGATCGGCCGTTTTCCACATCGAGCAAACCGGGCGAGCCCTTCAATCTCCACAGACCACTCCAATCGGGCAGCTTCGAATAAGCTTCGATGCGCGCCGGCGAGCTTGGGGTTGTCTGTCCAGTTGCGGTTTCGCATAACAGGAGCGGCACGATGCCCAGCACCACGACCACTCGTCCGGTTGGCATAAGAAAATCGATACTCATCGGCTAGTTCCTCCTTTTCGGCCACTAGGATGGAGTCAGGCCCGGGTTGGCGGCGGAAGGTTATCGAAGAGGTGCGGCTTCCGGATTTTAGTTCCGGGGCTGAGCATCTCCCGTCGGCGAACCTCCGATCCGCGTCCCATCGGCGAGTGTCGCAGAGACGAAGGAACCGCCCGGCCTCCCGTCGCGCAATGGGTGCGCGGTGACGGTGACCTGATCACCAGGCTTCAGCATTTTCGGTTTCCACCCTTGTCTGACAAGACTGGACGGCGCACTCATTTCGATGCTCCATTCCACTACGGCTGCCGAGGCATCCGTCACCATCAGCTGGATCCATGAGTGAGGGTTTACCCATTGGAATTCCTTGACCGTGCCTGTCAAAGTAATCGTCTTCGACAAGTCGAATCCGGCGAACGAATGATGTCCAAGCAGGGGCATTCCGGCCAGTATAATTGTCAGCCCTATAAGTTGGTTTAGCCTAGACTTGATCTTCGCCTTCATTTGCATTAGCCCAATCTGACCGCAACGCGAGTGTCCCTCACGGCATTCTACTCTATACCATCGTCAGGAGGGCTTGAGCCTGATTCTCTACTGCTGTGTACAATGGGCCTCTTGGACGAATCAACCATCACTCTGCTTCTTACCGGCGACCTCATTTTGGATGAGCCTGACCCGGATTCTTTTTTCGACGCCGTCCGACCGGTACTGTCGCAAGCTGATCTGGTGGCACCATGGTGATGGCATCGAGAAATTTGTCCGCTTCGGTGGGATCAGGAGCATTGGCATTGAATGGGATGCTGTAGTATCGCAAGCCCGCAGCCTTCGCTGCCTCGCCCTCCTCTACGACGTTCGCGCCCGGCTCGGTGGGCTCCCGTAAATTGATAACCGATACGAAGCCTATTTTCTTGATGTTCGGCAGCGCCCCTGGCTTGATCGCCCCCGAGCAGGCGATAGTGGTCTCCAGCCGATGGAAGTTAACGATGCCGTCGACGTTTTCCTTGGTGACTTGGGCGCGCGCTGGTGTCAGCGCGATCCACAAAGCCGCAAACACACCCGCTGCTGCCGGCAAATGTCCTCCCACGGTGTCCTCCTTTAAGCTGGACTTACAGTCGTCCATTTTTTCTCGACGACCATAACTATAGCTCGGTACGCGACTACGCGCGGCCGTCCCGAACCTGTCCCCTCCGGTACGTGATGCGGTTGCCGTCGCCACGGCTGAGTCAGGAACTCGTGCAGGCGTGGACGGCGTTGCGGAGACGTACTTAGATGGGAGATGAGCCCTTGTTGCCCACTATGCGACGGCGGCCCGGCGCACTTGTTACGGCCAGTCTTGGGAATCGCGAAGAGGTCGGTGGCTACCCAACCACGTATTAAGCGTATATACTTGCTACCAAAATGGAGGCCAAGATGCTTCTGCCAAGTCTCACATTCGTAGGTGGAGCAGCATTTGTTCTATCGCTGGTCCAAGGGCAAGCGACCGCTCAGTCGCTAAATGCAAAACCCACTAAGAACGCCCCGACCCAAACCTGGTCGGCACACCGGACTGCGCACGGCCATCCAGATCTTCAGGGAGTATGGGCTAACAACAGTGCAACGCCGCTAGAGCGGCCAAAAGCGCTGGAAGGGCGTGCGTTTCTGACCGATCAGGAAGTGGCAGCACTCAAGACGAAGGCGGCCGAACTGTTCGCAAACGGCAATTCAGACGCCGCTTTCGGTGACACCGTTTTCGAGAGCGTGCTAGCGAATGTCAAAGGAACGAAATCGGGTTTCAAGAGCACCGACGGCGGGACCGGCGATTACAGCTCTGTCTGGACGGTCGCCAGGGATTGGGATAATCGAACCTCGCTAATTACCGATCCGGCGGACGGACGGCTGCCGCCCATGACGCCGCAGGCTAAAGAGAAGCAGCGCACCGCGTTGGCCGCCATGACAGGCAGGCCGTCCGGCCCAGAGGACCGATCCTTGAGCGAACGGTGTATTACCTATGGATCGCCGCAGCTAGTCGCCGGATACCAAAGCTATTACCAGATTGTACAGACGCGTACTTCAGTCGCTATCTTGACAGAGATGATTCACGATGTCCGCGTAATTCCAATTGACGGTCGTCCACATCTGCCGCCGCAGGTCCAGTCGTGGATAGGAGACGCGCGTGGACATTGGGAAGGCGATACCCTGGTTGTCGATTCGACTAACTTTAAGCCAGGCGCATTCAGGAACGTTTCGACCGAGAAGCTACATGTCGTCGAGCGATTCACGCGCACGGGGCCGGACAGTTTACGATGGGAACTCACGATCGATGATCCGGGAGCGTGGACTAAACCGTGGAGCGCGATGATCCCTCTGCGGTCCTCGAACAAGACGATCTATGAGTACGCCTGCCATGAGGGGAACTACGGCTTGCAAGACATCCTCGCGGGCGCTCGGCGCGAAGACAAGGCTGACGCGGAAAAGGTGAGCCAATCGAAATAGCTCGATTAGCCTCTTAGGGCACTCGATTGTAGCATCCCGCTCTGCTGTCAACACACTGGGGGTTGGTCGGCTTGGCGATCGCAGGCTGACTAAACGATCTCTCCCAAGGATCGCCCGGCAATCGCAACCTTCGGCATTACCTCGTCCTCTGCTGTGTTACCTCGGTAGCCTTCTTGTCGTCGCGAATTACTACGAATCGCGAATGCCGCAAATGCTTATCCGGCGTCCACTCCACAAACTCGACTTCCGCCACACCCACACAAGGTGGTCCCCCGCGTCACAATGAATCATGAATATCGAGAATTCCATTGCCCTCGTGACGGGCGCGAATCGCGGCCTGGGAAAAGCTTACACGGACGCGCTGCTGGCGGCGGGCGTCGCGAAAGTCTACACCGGTGCCCGCGATCCGGCATCCGTTGCCATCACCGACAGCCGCCTCGTCCCCGTCAAACTCGATGTCACCCAGGACACCGACGTTCATGCAGCCACCACATTATGCGCCGACGTGAATCTTCTCATCAACAACGCCGGGATCATGCTCGCGAGCCCGATACTCGCCGAAGGCTCCGCGGCCGCGCTTCGGGCCGAAATGGAAGTGAATGTCTTCGGAATGCTGCGCATGGTGCGCGCCTTCGCGCCCGTACTCGCTAGGAATGGCGGCGGCGCAATCGCGAACATGCTCTCCGTGGTCAGTTGGTTCGTCTTCCCGTTCAACGCGACCTATTGCGCCTCGAAACACGCGGCGCTCGCCTTGACCGAGGGCGTGCGGATACAACTCAAGTCCCAGGGCACGCAGGTTGTCGCCGTCTACGCCGGATTCATCGACACCGATATGGCGGCGGGCTTAGACCGCGAAAAAACCCCGCCGCGACAGGTTGCCGAGCGCACCCTAGACGGAATCCGGAATGGTCTGAACGATGTCCATGCGGACGAACGGGCCGAGGCCGTCTGGCAGGCCGTGAGGACCGATCCCGCCGGACTCCATGCCCAAATGCAACAACAATGGGACGCACGCGCGACCGTCGACCATGCGGTCGAGGAGGAGATCCGGACACCGCGAACGTCTCGGAGTAATTCGACCCCGGCTTAGCTGTCACGTTGAACGCCGAGCGCGTTCCTGTGTTCAATTAATACGATGAATCGGGCGTGCCGGAGATGATTTTCGGGAGTCCATTCCACAAACTCAAACTGCCCCATCAGGACTGGCTTCAGCCACCGGCAGTTCTTCATCTTCGCGGCAGTGAGTCCGTCGCCCCAGCGTCAGGCCCGCGCCTCCGGCAGATTCGCAAACGGGCACTCTGGTGTCTCTAGACTCTGGAACCGCTGGTGCAACTGCTCACGCACGGCTGTAGTGAACCCGCTCCGTGTTCGCGCGGCATACATGAGCTGGTCGCCTTCCCGATAGCCGAAGATCAACGCGTCTAACGTTCCGCGGCATAACAGAGAGAGCCGACCATAGTCAGCCTAAGAGGTACAATTTCTTCAATCGTTATATGTCCATGCCGGTTTTTCAAAGCGGGCAGACCGTCGCCGGTCGCTACCGGATTCTGCGGTACATCAACCGCGGCGGCATGGGTGAAGTATACGAAGCATGGGATCTGGATCTGGAACTCGGAGCGGCTGGACGCAGGCCAGGAATCCGCCTTAATAGTTTCGGTCCTCCAAAATGGCGCGAATCTTGCGAGCCACTCAGACTCACATTGCTGGACAATGGAAACGGGCCGCTCTCAGTAAGCGGTACCGCGCCATAATCTACCAATGCCGACAGTCGAAGTGCTGGCCCTCTTGATTGCGGCGCGAGACAAGCTGAATCGAGCCATCGAAGCCCTTCAGCGCGCAGCCAAACCCGAGCCCCAGGCCGGGCGGGTAGGAACAACGGAGACCCTCGCGCCATCGACCGAGGTCGGCAGCAGCACACTGGCGGAACAAGAGCGCATATTGATCAGCCGAGCGCTCGAAACTGCCGGCGGCAATCAGTCTGAGGCAGCACGTATTTTGGGCATCAGCCGCGATGCGCTTCGATACAAGCTCAAGAAGCACAATCTCGGAACACCCAGATCCTCATAGGCGAGCCAAGCGCGTCGCAATAGACGATGCGAGCGTAGTTCAAGCCTTGGCGAACGGTGCGATCTAATGTAAGGGAGTCCGCGTACACCGATGACCGCCTCAACAACCGGCATAAGGACGTTCGTACCAGCCGAGCGGGGGAGTTTTCTGGATCAAAAATGCCATGACCACCTCGCTATTGCAGAACACGAGGGCGGCCACTAGTCTGGTGACCATGACAGTGCCCAAACAACGCGAGAGGAGGCGCCGGGAACGGCGCGGCGAGAACAGACGGAGAGTGAGCGATGCAGCGATTATTCGAAGTATGACTTTTGGCATGGCTGTCGCCGAGGTTGTGGAAACCTCGCCTTCGGGTCTCCGGGTGACAGCTCCCTATCCATTCCCCGTCGGCGCGGAAGTAGAAATTGTGCGCGACGACGAAAGGATGTTAGGTTCGGTGCGCAGCTGCGTGCGTGCGCGGTCGACTCAATTCCACGTTGGAATCGGGAATCTCAGACGAGCCTGTACCGAATCAGCCGAACCTTTCGATATGTGGTCTCAGTTGGATCGTTTGACCGACGTATTGCGATAAGCAGCTGGTCAAGCGACACGTGCGCCTCAGGGTCAAATGAAACATTCGTTTCGACTTCTTATAGACGTTTTTCGTGCCTATGGATTCGATACACCGCGCTATCGGACACCTTTTTCCTTTGACAATCCCTTTGACCTAAAACGCGACGCTCAGGGGAGCGTCGGGACCATGTACATGGACAAGCTGGACGGGCGCATCACGCAGGATTTCTTCGATAAGCATTCCGCAACTTTGCGCCTACAGCAGAACAGCTTGTTGCGCAAGATACAGGAGGTCGAGAGAGCCACACCCGCCTCCATGGACCAGGCGATCGATCTGCTCCAGTTGATGAGTCGAGCGGCCGAACTATTCTTGGAGCAACCTGCGCCCCCCAGCACCGCTCTCTGCCAACTCGGTGATTAGCGTGTGCCGTGTGTCATGAAATCTCCCTTCGATGCCTGCTCGGGGCCATTTGCCTCTCATGCAGATGGCTCAAAGCTTCTGCTCCCAAGGGCGGCTTCGAGAGGCACGGGAGGCAGCGGAAGATGCTCTCCGCGTGGCGCCCTGGGATCTTTTGACCACGGGGTTGCTGGCTCGTCTTTTGACGGATGCAGGCGAAATGGACCGGGCGGCGGAACTGAAGCGGCGGCTGGGAGGTGAACCACAAACGGGTGGGCCGAATCCTGCGAGAGGACAACTTGCTCTGTCTCCGCCGGAGGAAGCTCGTGGTGACCACGGACTCCAATCACGGTTCCAACGTATATCCTAACTTGGCCGGGAGCCTGGAACTGACATGTGTGCACCAGCCATCTCATTTTGCAGGGCATCGAGGTAGATCCTTTCGAGCCGTTTCCGTTCTTCGCATGGCATGGGACTTAACTCTAATCGGTCGCACGCTGACTCAGGGCGCACGAGACCACGTGGTCTATGTCTTCAGGTTGTACCGCCTTCCAGTATTCGTGAGGCATTCCAAGCTCGTTCAGGACACACCAACTTCTCAACGCATCGCCTGAAAAATATTCGAGCCATGCGTCGTGCTCATCGTATATGTTGATGCTCTTCAGTCCGATCCGTTCCACTCTACCGGCCGTCAGCCGTCCATGGCAGCCACTTGAGCGCAATACATACACGAGGAATAGATTGATAGACAGAATGAGGCTCGGATTCGGCACAGTATAGGGCGCGAAGATCGCAATTGGGAGGCCCATGCCGAAGCCTTAGTTTTCAAGCTTGACGATCACGGCCCTGCGTGATGCGACCACGGCCCTGCGCGATATGTCGCAGGGAGATTTCAGAGCGGCAACTCTCTCGCCCAACGCCTACCGTCGCGCTTAGGCCGGTGGCGGACCTTGACTATCGCTTCCCGCTTTCACTCCATAGCCGCGTCACCGGCCGTAGCATCGAGCAGGTCTTCGGGGAAAACTGAATACTGCGAACCATTGCAGGAAAATTCAACCCAGCCTCTCGGTGAACTTTGAGAAACCTCGATTTCCGATCCAGAAGGAAGGGTTTCGGCGATGCGAGTGTCGAGTTGAACACCCACGACTGGTTTGGTAAGCGTTGCCTTCATGAATCGCAAATCCTCAACGCTTGAAGAAATAATCTATCGGTTTCGTCAAAAATCGAAAGTTCTTGCTCCATAACCGACGCACTACCGCTCAGTCGCCTCTCCGCTGCAAGCACGACCAATTGGCCCACATGCGGCGGATAATCGCCGTGGATTACGTGCCGCACGCCAGCCTGCCAGAGCTGGTTCACTTCGAACGCTACATTTTGTATGAAGACTACACACCGATCAAAGTCAAATGCCGTCGATGAAGTCATGCGACTGGCAATTGTGTCGTCAACCACTACAATGCCGTCGATGGCTGGGCTCGGGTAGTCCACGACGTAGACCACGTGTTGCCCATCGGACATGAGTAGATCGCGTAACGCTGAGCCGTAGGCTCGATCTCGGATTGCGAGCTGGACGCTGTGCATGTGCAGGTTCATGTGCAATCAACAAGCCGGGCATATAAACGTCCTCGAACGGAGTGGGTAAACCTGAAAAGGAAGGTTTCAAGCTCTGTTTGGTTTCAACTGGATATAGACACTCTCAATGAGGGATGATTCAGTGAATAGGGGAATCCTCCATTTCGGCGGTGCGGGATATCACGCAGCTTGCGAGGGGTGGTTTTACTGTCCGTTGGGCGTTAGCACGCGAGTATTCCGAGAAGATCCCGCTGTGCAGAGCACTACACTCCCCACCCGTTCTACCGTTGCATTGCCAGGATCACGCCCGCTACTACCAGCGCGAGCGTCCAGACAATTGCCACGACCAGCCAGATCCTCGACCACTCGTCCTTGTTTGGAAACCGCACGTACGACTACACACTCTTCATTGCTGGAAAGGGCTGGGAGCGGAGCGAAGGCGGGAGCACTCGACGACGCGGTGCTGGACACTGATTTCAGCGGCCTCCCGGCACAGACGATTCTACTACCATCATGGATGAAGTGTAGACAGGTTGTCTGGCATAGACGTGGCGCGCGTGGTGAAGAAACTGGCAGTGCGGGCGGGCCTAGATCCAGCGAAGTACGCGGGCCATTCGCTAAGGGCTGGTCATGCCACGGCGGCGGCGATTGCTGGGGCTTCTGAGCGGTCAATCATGAAGCAGACTGGGCATCGAAGCGTGCAAATGGTTCGGCGGTATATACGGGACGGGAGTTTGTTCCGCGAGAATAGCGCCGGGAAGTTGGGGCTATAAACCGTTAAAACTGGTCCTTCGCGGGTGGGCGGATTAGCGTTCCAGAATCTGGAAGGTTTTGGGACAATTCACCGGATAAATGTTGGCCCCAATAGTGCTGACTACCCGTATATGCAAGCGATCCTGGCTAAGCCCCTTGTCAGTCGTCAAAGCAGTACAGACAGGACGGCAACCCTTCCAAGTGGTGCGGTGATTGATATCCAAGATCAGATCGACCGCGCTGGTTTGGTTGATGTTGAGTGGAACGGGCACTGTTTCTCGGTATTCCGCGAGGATCTACTGGACGCTTGCACGGTAGACGACGCGCTGCGGGTTAGCTTCTTATGAGGATGTGAGTCATTTCAAGGCGACAAGTTCATCGACCGTGAGGCGATCCGTGCACGAATCCGCAAGCTTTCCGATACCGAGCTGATTCGAGAAGACCGCGACGCTCGCGAGCTGGTTTCGCCAATCGGCCGGAACGCGTCGAACGCGCGAATGTGCATAGGGCACAACTCGCAAGCTCACGATCCGTCAGTATTCCGGCAACTGCCGTTTGTGTGATCGCCGATTTAGAGTTGAACCGGCAACGAAAGCGGCAACCGCTACGAGGCCAGCGATTGTCTTGTCATCAAGGTAGGTGGCATTGTTGCGCCTCGGCCCGCCCGTTGCGGCTGGGCCTGGCGGCGGAGCGCTCCGCTGCTTCCCTTTTTTCCGCTGTTCCCATTGTTTGCCACGAAGATATTTTTGCCGCCACCGCTTCACCGCGCGGTGCGTTGCTAGCCCTACCTACCTGCGCCATTTCGCGCAGGTCAGCGTCGCTATTGCAACCACATGGTTTAGAAATCGCGCAGCATTGTGGCATATGCTCTGCGAATTTGGTACGCATTTAGTAGCGTCAACAATAGGGCAGCATTGAGGCGAAAGCGTCGCACCCGTGCATCTTCGCACGGCCAGATTAAAGCGCCCGCGACCCAAGCGCAGCCGCGCACAAAACAGTTGCTTTGTGTAGTAATACTCTCTATTTATCCACGGCACTGTGGTATAAAGCGAAAACAATCCTAAAGTATAGGACGCCATTTAACGATAGAACATGTGAGCGAGGCGCTGGCATACTAGCGCGGGCGCACCAGCCTACGAAGGAGATACATAGTATGGCTCTCGAAGTCAAACCGGGGATCGCGCCTCCGAAAGAAGCGACCGATGGAAAACCCACCGGCACCCCGCCACCGTCGGTGCGAACTGAAAGGCGGCGGGAGAGGCGGTACGTCACGAACGATGTTGTCGAGTTTCAGCTTCTCCCATCCGAAAGCCGGCCTCGGGCGCCCGGCAAGGTGTTAGATGTGTCGCGGAGTGGCTTGCGGCTTGAAAGCGTGTTTCCGATTGCTAAGGGAGTGCGGCTCCGAATTTGGTTGCACGATGGCACGGTGATCTTCGGCGAGTCACGTTATTGCCACCCCATATCGGGTCGTTATCACGTGGGTATTGCGATTGCCGTTGTGGAATACGCGCACGCGCCATCAGGCGAGCACATCCAGGATGACCGGCTGAAGCTCTACAGGTCGGGTTATGGGCTGCCCGCCTCAGAGGCCATTCAAGTGAAAAATCACCTTGCCAGCTGCGAGAGCTGCGTTGAACGCTTAGGCAAACTCGGAATTGTGCGACGTTCTGAATTGCGGCCGAGGGAATTGCCGAGGCTGCCGGAATGAAGACAGCCATTCCCACGCCGAACCTTCTGCTCCCGACCTCAGCGTCACAGTCCAAAGCACCGAACGTCTTTGTCGGATCTGGGGACCACGAGCGGCATCACTGAACTTGATTGTCGATGCCACTCAGGAAGTTGAGCAGGGTGGGGACCTCCTCCTTACCGTCGAAGTGGTGGACTTTCTCTCCGGCTACCGCGTGCCCGACGTGCTCCACGGCTTCACCGCCGGCGAAGTGGTCGTGTCGCTTCAAGAACCGTTGTCTGAACAGCGCGAAGCCAGCGTCCATCTGCATTCGTTCGCTTTTGAAGGGCAGATTCTCTACTGCCGTCCAAAAGCAATTGGATACGAAGCTCACATCACGATAGACGACGCCGGGGAGACTGGTCTTCGGAGAACGCCTCGCTTTCCCGTAAAGCTCCCCGCTCAGCTTTTCCGCCGAACGCCAGCCCGGTGGAGATCACGATCGTCGATATCTCGAGTGACGGGCTCGGAATCGAGTCGCCGATCTTGCTTCAGCGCGATCAAACAATCGCTGCCGCAAGCGAAGCGGTTTTCGTATTTGCCGTTGTGCGCCATTGTCGGAAACTGCACGATGGTTTATTTCGGGCAGGAGTTGAGATGCTACATTTGCTTCAAAAACGCGCCGAGACGCCCGCAGAGCTGCCTGCCAACCCATTTCTTGGGATGGCGTGGGGGAAACGATTACTCAGCCGGAGTCAGTAGCTTCTCGGCAATAACGCCACTCTATGGAGCCGATGACGCGGAAGCCTTTGATCGCTGATTGGGGGACTTTGATAATACATTCGAGTCGGTGAACCGGGCGGTTCTTCCTCTTTCCGTCCGCATACTTTGGCGGTTTTTGGGCCGGTAGCGAAGCGTACTATCGCTTCGCTACTATTTTGTTTCTTTGCCGGTTCTCGATCTGGAAACGCTGGATTGCTTGAAAAAAGGGAACTATCTGCTCAATGGGCTTATCTATTTGTAATAATCTGTCGATCATAGCGCGGAAATGCGGCCTCGAAGTCTCATAGCGCGAACTTGCCTTCTTGCGCTCTCAGTGGCCGCCGGTCTGCCCTCAAATAAGGAACTTCACCGCGGATACGACTCGTTAAGGTCACGGAGTCTGCCAGATGGCCAGCAGCCCGGAGATCAATCTCATTTCGCATTCGATAAATACGATTGGGGTTTGCAACGAGACTGCGTATGGGGCGGTGGAGATTTCGGAAGCGGCGGCTTACTCTTTATCGAAGCACCTAGCCTTACTCCAGGGTTCTTGGCACCTCTCTCCTGGTGGCCACTTTCCCTCCGAACCTTCGCTGAGTCTCTGTTTGGGACGCTAGTGCTCGTTCTCGCTTTGATTTTCAGACGCAGAGTTGTCCACGGCAGGGAGCTGGAGCGGCAACTGGCCGCAGTCATCGCGGAGCGCAGACAGAATATCGAGACCGAAAACGCGCACGTACGCGAAGCCAGCCGCGTCAAGAGTCAGTTCCTGGCCAACGTGAGTCACGAGTTTCGGACGCCGATGAACGGAATCGTCGGAACGCTGGAACTCGCGCTGATGACTGAGCCGACGACCGAGCAGCGGGAATATCTGGAACTCTGCAAAGATGCTGCTCGTTCGCTCATGGTACTGCTTAATGACATGCTGGATTTCTCCAGGATGGAGCTGGAGAAGTTGGACATCGAGCGGGCTGATTTCACGCTCGCCAGCTGTATTCGCGGTGCTGTCGACTCTGCATCTTCGGCGGCACAAGGGAAAGGGTTAACCCTGCGGGTTGATCTTGCGAACGACCTGCCGGGGCGCGTTGCCGGAGATTCCGCCCGAATCCACCGTCCTCATGGGAATTGGAATCGCGGGCATGCATTATACCGGCATGGAGGCGATGCGGCTGCCCGCCATGTGCCACTATTCACCCGGGTTCGTGATTCTCTCGGTTATCCTTGCAATCGTCATTTCGTTGGTGGCACTCTGGCTGACATTCCATTTGCGTGAAGAGCGAACGGCCACAGGCTGGCGGAAGCTGGCCAGCGCGATTTTGATGGGCGCGGCAATCCCGGTCATGCATTATACGGGCATGGCCGCAGTCACGTTTACCCGGACGGATTCTGCCCCAAAGCTGACTCACTCGGTGGAGATCTCCGAGCTCGGTATTGCAGCGATCATCGTCGTCACTCTGATGGTTCTTGGCCTGACTATTCTGACGTCACTGGTCGATCGGCGGTTCTCAGCTCAGTCCTTGGAATTGAGCTTAAGCGAACAGCGCTTCCGGCAACTGGTAGAGTCGGCCCAAGTGATATTGTGGCGGCGGAGCGTCGATTCATCGCTATTCAGTTTTGTCAATAGAGAAGCGGAGGAACTCCTGGGCTACCGACACGAACAGTGGTTGGCCCACGGGAATTTTCTCTCCGATCACACGCATCCAGACGATCGCGAATTAACGGATTCATTCTGCACCGCAGCCGCCGCAGGCCGCGGTTCTCAACGCTTCGAGCATAGAATGATATGCGCCAACGGTAGCATTATCTGGCTCAGAACTTCAGTCCGCCTAGTTGTCGGGAATGGAAAGGCTAAGGAGCTTGTCGGAGTGATGACGGACATCACTGAGCGAAAGCGAGCTCAAGAAGCTGCCGAGAGCGCTAGCCGAGCGAAGAGCGAGTTTCTGGCTTCAATGAGCCACGAGATTCGCACACCCATGAACGGCATCATTGGCATGACGGAATTGGTGCTGGACACTGAGCTGACGTTTGAACAGCGCGACTATCTTACTACGGCCAAGGTCTCCGCGGAATCACTGCTGACCATCATCAACGATATCTTGGACTTCTCCAAGATTGAGGCTGGAAGGCTGGAGCTAGATCCGGTCTCCTTCCACTTGCAAGAGAGCATCGAGGAAACGATGAGAGCGCTGGCGTTTCGGGCGCATGAGAAGGACCTGGAGTTGCTCTGCGACATCAAGCCGGAGGTTCCCTGCTACGTCATCGGCGACTCCGTTCGCATCCGGCAGATCATCACCAATCTGGTGGGGAATTCCATCAAATTCACTGAGCGTGGCCAAGTGGAGCTGGAAGTCGCAGTGGAGGCTCAAGTGGGCGATGAACTGCGGCTGCACTTCATCGTGAGCGACACGGGCATCGGCATTCCTCCTGAAAAGCAGAAGCTCATCTTCGAAGCATTCTCTCAGGCTGATAGTTCGACGACGCGAAGATTCGGAGGGACAGGTTTGGGACTGACTATCTCTTCTCGTCTCGTTGAGGCGATGCGAGGAAAGATCTGGGTGGAGAGCGAGCCGGGTAAGGGAAGCAATTTCCACTTCACGGTCTCTCTGGGAATCGACCACCAAGCAGTGGCACCGTCGAGTGAAGAAATGTCTTTGGCTGGGATCCCCGTATTGGTAGTCGACGATAATTTCACTAACCGACGAATTCTAACGGAAATGTTTTGGATGTGGCAAATGAAACCGACCGAAGCGTCGAGCGCTCAAGAAGCGTTGACCCACTTACGGCGCGCATCCGAACGCGGCCATCCGTTTGCCTTGGTGGTGACAGATGTTCACATGCCCGAGATGGATGGCTTTGACCTTGCAGAGAGAATCAAGGACGCACCTAATCTAACCGATGTCGTTATTCTGATGCTAACTTCAGGCGAAAAAAGAGGCGATCTCCAACGTTATCGTGGGATGGGTGTTTCAGCCTATCTCATGAAGCCGGTTCGGCGCGCTGAGCTTCGTGCCGCCATAGCAAAGGCGCTGAGAGTCCCGTCTCTGGGTGGAAACGGAAATGAGCAGGCATTGCCAGTTTCGCAAGTTGCATTGCGGGCGGCGCCCGAATCACTGCGATCGCGTATTCTTTTAGCCGAGGATAACATCGTTAACCAGCGTCTAGCCGCTCGAATCCTCGAAAAAGCAGGCCACAATGTGCTTATCGTGAGCAATGGCAAAGAAGCGATTGCCGCGTTGCAACGCGAAACAATTGACCTGGTCTTGATGGATGTGCAAATGCCGGGGATGGATGGGTTTGAGGCGGCCAGGGCCATCCGCAAAGACGAGGCTGGCAAGAAGAAGCACATCCCCATCATTGCGATGACGGCGCACGCAATGACTGGCGATCGCGACCGATGCCTCGCCGCAGGAATGGACGGCTACATTGCCAAACCGATTCGCGCCAATGACTTACTAAGTCTGGTTGAGAACTCGATGGCTTCAGACGCCAAAGTTGCGGACAGCAGTCCCGTTTGAACACCGAGCAGCCTGTATCGCAATCCGCTCCACCTCATCGAGTGTAATGTCATCACTCGCCTGATCGTAGAGCTTCGTCGTGCGCGCTGATTCGTCCGCGATCGCCTGGTCGTTCTCAATCGTCCGCCGTTCTCCAGGAGGAAAATTCTGATCGCCTAGGAGAGTTTAGATCGAAACGTGTAGAGATCTCGCCCGTTCCCTTTCCCGTCAGTTTCGCCTGAACTGTGTGTGGGCAGTCTAAATCGTTTTATGCGCCCGTCCACATTCCCATTCGTTCGAGGAAACCCCTGGGGTCGTAGAATGCCTGGATCTCCACGATGTTACTAGCCTCGACGCGAGAAACATAGACCAGCGAGATCGGACCGAAACTGGTCTCTGCCCGCCACACCGTAGCCACGTAATCACCTTCTGAAATTTGACGAACTAAGCGGACGTCGTTGATCACCGGCAGATAGACCCCCAGAAAACGAGACACGTGATCGCGTCCCCGAATTGCCTCCCCAGAGAGCGGACCGTCATACGAGACGTTCTCGGCCAGCGGTGCTTGCGATAGATCTTTGTTTTTCATGGCATTCAGAAATGCCGTGGCGACCGCAACGTTTGGAGTCACCGATCTGACCTCCTGGTCGAGATTATATGCCTACGAGACTCTGACTCCGCCATAGTGGGCTTTCCGCTCGTAGGCCCTGCACGCGCCCCCGCGGTAAGGGGCATGGTTATTGGAACAATTCTACCCCGCAGGCATCCTCAAATCCCGTTTAACGCGTTATACAGACATTGGGCCGCACGGAGCTAACCGGTTCTGGGCAGTCGGCGGGAGCGAGACTTCAGCCTGATGTCCACCATTATCGGTAGCTATTTCGCCCATCGTCCGCACCAGTTATTTCGGAGATCAATCACCCATCGAGCCTTTCCAACGGTAGCGGGAATGGAGAAATGCCTAATATTCGGCAGATGGTTTTGAGTGACGCTGTCAACCTTCTAACGTGAGGGAAGGTTGAATCCAGCGGTTCCAGAAAAGCACTTGAGCAGCCTACCGAGCATGGCTTGTCAGTCTGGTGGAGGTCGCGTCCTTGCGATCGGCAGATGCCAGCCGCGCAAGATAGCCATGACTCTGAGCCAGAAGCATAGGAGTGCACCCGCGATCATGACGGCAAAAGATGGGTAATGCAGGGCGTGACCCACCACAACCACAATGCCGGCGGCAAGTGCTGCGACAGCATAAAGATCAGCCTTAAGCACTGTAGGAGTTTGGTTGACCAGAATGTCACGTAACATCCCGCCGCCAATCCCTGTCATCATTCCCATAAGCGCAGCCATCGCTGGATTAAGTCCCGCCGCCAGCGCTTTTTGCGTACCGGTGACGGCGAAGAGAGCCAGCCCGGCGCCATCGAACAGCAGCACGGGCCTGCGCCGCACGTCGATGTCGGGATACCAGAAAAACGTAGCCAGGCCAGCCAGGAGAGAGACTCCCAAAAAACGCCAATCGCTGATAGCTGCAGGCGGGACGGAGCCGATCAGCAGGTCGCGGGTAATCCCGCCTGCGTTGCCCGCTGCGAAGGCCAGCACCATCAGGCCGAACAGATCGAGTTGGCTCTTGACACCGGCTGCTGCGCCGCTGAGTGCGAAAACGAACGTACCAAGCAGATCGAGCGCAATCAGAAAGGGGCCGGCCAGGTGCTCTCCGTGAATCAGAATGTCATTCACGACGCCAGCCAGGCGTGCGCCGCTACGACCAGCGCTTTCACACCTGTCTCCAAAGTTGGGTGAATCACTGGTGCAAAGCGCGGATTATGGTTGGTCGGAAGCGCGCTAAGCGCGCCATCCTTCTTCGCCTTCTCATATACCTCCGGATCGTCGCCGCCAAAGAACCAGAACACCGCCGGCACGTGCCACTCCGTTCCAAAGCATCCGAAATCCTCGCTCGCCATCGTGGGCTTCGTCTGCTCCACGGAGCCGTCAGGGAAGTTTTGGCGGAACGCGTTAACGACCTTGTCTGTCGCATCGACATCGTTCGTTACCAGTGAATACCGGTCCAGCGGCGTAATCTCCGGCGGCTTCGGCGCACCTGAAGCCGCTGCTTCGGCATTCACAATTCGTTCAATCGCCGCAAGCACATGCTTGCGGACCCCCTCATCAAAGGTACGTACGTTTAACTTAATGATCGCGTCGTCAGGAATGACGTTCTCTTTTGTGCCCGCCTGCAGCACCCCGATCGTCACCACTGCGGAATCCGTCGGACCGACTTCGCGCGACACGATCGTCTGCAGCCTCATTACGGTCGAGGCAGCCATGACAACGGGGTCAATGCTCGCCTCCGGCATCGAGCCATGCGCGCCACGCCCGAACATTCGAATTTGAAAGCTGTCGGCAGACGAGGTCACAACCCCAGTACGCCAATCGACGTGCCCGGATGGCAAGCTCATGACATGCTGGCCAAGGACAACAACGGGTTTTGGAAATCGTTTGAAGAGGCCATCATCAATCATGGCCTGAGCACCCTGTGCCGTCTCCTCCCCCGGTTGGAAAACTGCCATCAGAGTACCCTTCCAGCTATCGCGGCTTTTGGTAAACAGGGAGGTAGCGCCGATCAGGCAAGCTACGTGCATGTCGTGTCCGCATGAGTGGGCCACCGGAACGCTCCTGCCATCAGAGCCTACGGTTGTCACTGAGCTGGCGTAGGGAAGACCCGTGGCTTCCTTGATGGGTAACGCATCCATGTCCGCGCGCAGCATGACAGTTGGGCCGTCTCCGTTGCTCAGTATGCCGACCACCCCCGTTTTACCGACTCCCGTTGTCACTTCAAAGCCGCTGGCCCGGAGATGCTGCGCCGCAATCTCGGCAGTGCGCGTTTCCAGCATCGACAACTCGGGGTGAGCGTGTATGTCTTTGTAGAGTGCCTCCAGTTCAGGAAGCAGCTTGTCGAGATTTACAAGGATCTCTGTCGGCCTTTTTCCCTGCGTCATGTGAGACTCCTGTGTGCGGTTCCTGCATTATCCAACAAAGCACATGGAGACCGAGGTATGGAGCGCCTTTCGGTGCTTGTCGGCGGCGTTGAGGTATTTGAGTCCAGCCCATGGGCCGATCCCACAGCAAACGCAACGCCTCGTATCGACGTCCTGAACATCGTTTGCTGATAGCCGGCATTGAGGCGTTTTCATCGGGAGGCGCTGTTTTTGGCGTCAGCGAATGCCAGGAATGTTATGGTGCGGGGCGCAAGCGTTACTGTACCCGATGGCACCCTAACGCCTCCAATCTGCGGCATTGCATCGTTCGCGCCAAGCCTTAGTTCTGCCCCGTTGAGCTCAACGCTGCTGCTTTGCAGTTCCGGAGCTGACAACGTGTACCTCTCTGCTCCGGTGGCGATTTGAAGAAACTCGGCACCGTTACCTGCATTGATCGCCAGTAGAGCGACACCTCCGGCAACGCCGCGCAAGGAATGGGCATATAGGTTGAGCCCGGGAGAGGACGCAGCGCCGGCATCGAGAACGGCCGTTCCCATTAATTTCCGCCAAAGAAGAGCCGCCCAGTAGTTGGGACGGGGCGCGAAGGAATTTTCATCCAACAGACCATAATCGCTCGATGCCAGCGTGTTGTGCATCACGACCATGACGCCCCGTTTCGCCAGACGCCCGAGTTGGTCGAGATACCGAAAGCTGTCCAGAAACGTCGATGCCCATGGATTGCCGCCGCAGGCGGCATCAGCCGTTTCTGTAAGCCAGATCGGCTTGCCCGGCTCAAATTTGTCGCGGAGAGCGGCGTAAAACTCCTCAATCTTGTCGGCGCGTGACAGAAAGTCCTCCGAAAGGGCGGCCTCAGGCGTGGTCTGCGAAGCGGGACCCATGCTTGCGCAGCGTTTCGAGGTTGCGCCGTATGAGTGATAGGAAAAAGCATCAAATGCCGGGCCGGTAGCTTTAAGGAGATCCTCGGACTGGAGCTGGTGTCCCGCAAGACCGATGGGCGCGAGTTCGACTCCCTCGCCGACACCGCCCGGCCCAAGGAGGATCATCTCCGGATCGGATTGCTTCATGAAGGGACGAAAAACGGCGATATCGCGGCCGTACGCGGCAGCATTATAGCCTTTAGGAGCGCCGCCCATCTCCGCATAAGTGGGCTCATTCATGTATTCGGCAGCGGCGATACTGCCGCCAACAGCTTCGGTGTAGGCCAGCAGCTTTCGCGCCTCTTTGGGCGTCCAAAGACCCTGAGCATCGCGCGTGCCGGGGCTGGTGGCGAAAGAGGTGACGAGTTTTGCATCGGTAGCCTTTGAGAAATCGATGACGTTTTTCCATTGCAGGCGGGTCAGCACCCCGCCAAATCCTTTAGGAGGCTCAGCGGGCGCTACATTGTCTGAGTCGTGGAAATAAGTTGTGTTTGCCCAGGTGCCGCTGACGCGCATGTAAGCAGGCGCCAAGCCCGCTGCCAACGCCCGCAATCGGGCGTTCCCAAGGTTTATGGGAGGGCGCTGCTGATATAGGCCCGGGTCCATCCCTGCCGGCACAGCACCATCTGCTTTGGGAGCGGCCTGTTTTTTCAACAGGGCCTCAATATCCTTGTATGGCTTCCAGAACCTCCCACCCGTGACCTCAATCATTTCGATATTAAAAGACTGATAGCGCTCATCGACGCTGGCGATGCGTCGCATGGACACAGGATTGATAGAGACGGCAGATGGCCCGGCGGGCACCTGTGAACAACCGCTATTGGCGAGCATTGCTATGATCACGGCGAGGAAACATCCTACATCTGTCTTGTTCATCCATCACGCTCCTTGGCTGTAAAACGCCGTCTCAGGTGATCCAATTTTAGCCATATAATGACTCCAAACCTGGACTGCTGACAGTAGGCGTTGTCGCGGTAGTGCATCCGCAGCTGAAGTGGTCTTCGACAATCCCGGCAGCAAGGCTGTATCCCTCTCATATTCAAAGTCCGTGGAGCGGCGCGAAAGACACGCTCCGACTGCGGTAGGTCACATAAAATGACTCGTCGTATGCTCACCTGATAACAATTATCGGTAGCCAGTTCGGCTCCTTGCCCGGAATGTGGAGAGCATGCATCAAGAAGAAATGGCGCTCGGAAAGCGTGACTGAAAATCAAGAATTCCGACCCACTCGGGACGCACGCGGATTCTGACCATTCGTGTGAGCGCTTGGCGTAACTGCTGAATCCATGCCTCCCCTTGCGCTGAACCAAAGTACCGTTCTGCCGCCAGTTGGTATTCGGGAACAACCCCTTCAACTTCTTCTAGCGTCGCAGTCCCCCGCACCAGCAGGACCTTGTGTGGGAACGTGTTGTCGTCGATTGTTAGCGCGACTTTTGAGTTCACTCTGAGCGCCTTCAGTTTTGGGGCCTTGGGGGGTGTTGCAATCACGAACTCCGACCCATTCCAGTGAAACCAGACGGGCACGACACGGGGCGAGCCATCCGGCCAGACATAGGCAAGTCTGGCGGGAATCTTGGAGCACAACAGTTCCTTTGCAATGGGATCGTCCAAGAGAGCGATAGAACCTTGGGCAGCGGGCATTGTAATCTCCTGGTTGTAGAGTCTAGCCCGAACCGATCCTGACCGCCAAGGTGGTGGACCGCAGAGCAACGACGGCATCGTCGTGCTTTACGGGTTCCTTTCTTCCGGCGTCTGCCTTTTACGGCTGGCGGCTGGCTGGTGGAGTAATGCCGTTTATGCACGCATACACAACGAACTGCCCGTTAGGCACACAATCGAGCGGCGCGCAGGAAGACACCCGTTATTCGCCAGTTAACGGCAGTTTTCTCCAACGTCACAACCGCGGTTAGGCCGTGGCACTGACGAGAGCACGGAGATTTTACGTTCACAGCTCACGGTAACGGACGGTGCCGACCAAAGCGCGAACAGTCCGGTTGTGATGCTCAATTTTCAACAGCGATGTCCTGAGGATATTGCCTTGGAATGTGGCGGGCCTGGCACCTCCGCCGGGATTGGGGCTTGGATCGGGTATCATCGGGCGGAGAGGGCATCCGATGAGAGCAGCTTGGTATGAGAAGCAAGGCCCGGCGCGCGACGTGCTGGTGGTGGGCGAGATGCCGGATCCGGTGCCTGGGGCCGGCGAGGTTCGCATTCGTATCGCTGCCTCGGGCGTGAATCCGGGCGATACGAAGAAGCGGGAGGATGCCTTCGGATACGGCATGGCTTACCCGCGCGTGATTCCGCACAGTGACGGCGCGGGGATGGTGGATCAGGTGGGCGCGGGCGTGGGTTCAGAATGGATCGGCCGACGGGTGTGGTGCTATGGGGCGCAATCGTACCGACCGTTCGGCACGGCCGCGGAGCTTACGGTCGTGCCGTTGGATAAAGTCGCTTCGCTGCCCGAAAACGTTTCGATGGAGCAGGGCGCGTGCCTGGGAATACCGGGAATCACGGCGCACCGGGCGGTGCACGTGGCAGGCGACGTGAATGGCCGCACGGTGCTGGTGCAAGGCGCGGCGGGAGCAGTGGGTCTGTGTGCGGTTAACCTCGCGCGTCGCGCGGGAGCACGCGTTATCGGGACGGTGCGTGCGGCGTCGGATGAACCCATCGCGCGGAAGACCGGCGCGCAAGAGGTGATTTTGAACGAGAAGGATCAGATCGCGCGCGTAAAGGCGGTCGCGCCGAAGGGCGTCGATCATATTGTCGAAGTGGCGTTCGGCGCAAATATCGAGGCCGACATCGAGCTGCTGAAGGCGGATGGCTCGGTCGCGACGTATGCCACCAACGAGGCGACGCCGAAGGTCCCGGTGTGGCTGCTGATGTTCAAGAACATCCGGCTATACTTTCTGGGCAGCGACGATTTTCCGCAAGAGGTGAAAATGGCCGCGACGCGGGATTTGAACGCTGCACTGGCGGCGGGCTGGCCGGGCTTTGAGATCGGCGAGCGGATTCCGCTGGCGGAGATCGCCCGAGCGCACGAGCTGGTGGACCATCCGGCGCGGCCCGGGCGGGTGGTAGTTACTGTTGGACCGTGATGAGCGTGGTTATCGGCGAAGTGGCCGTCACCGTGGGCAGCCAGTCAGAGAACATCGTCAATATCACGATTCAATAGCAGAGTCGATCGGTATTGGAAGCTCCGGTATTGGAAGCTCCTCACCGACTTGTGAATGTGACCGGCTGCAACGGAACGATAATTCACATTATCGGAAGGTATTCTGGCTCGGTTCTTCGTCGTCACGCCTCGCTCCTTTCGCCTTTGGCTCCATCGTGAACCGGCGAGCACGCAGGATGTGGTCGGCGTCTCCGCGACACTTTGCGAACCAGTCTGGGGGGTACTCTATCGGCTCGTAATCTGAGCACAAGCGGCGGCGCCTCGCTTCCAAGATCGCTTTAACCGCTGCCCGCTCGCGCTCAGCGGGAGCAGATGCATTCTCCAGTCGGCGCAACCGTGTAATGATCGCCTTCATGTCGAGCGAGGACGAGTTTGTTCGCAGATCTTGGCGAGCCGACTCGCGCTCGATCTGGCTTGTCGCTCCATCGGTTGCAGCCGATCTCTTACACGGATGCTCATCCCTCGCTCTCTCTTTGCGCGGCCGAACGCTGCTCGTGGAATCTGAGCGCGGTTCATTCGCTCAGCATGTCACGGCACAGACACGCTGGCGTGCGAATTCAAAAAAGCCATCTGTCATTGCTACTTTGCGGCAACACCTATACTCGATTGCTGCCACTGGGCCGACTTTTCGGGCTTACCCCAATCCTTATAAAACTGGATAATCGACTCACGTACACGGTCAACGTAATAGCCGTCCGGGACGGCAGTTTGGTTTTTCCGTGCTAGCATTCCTTCGTATCCGCCGACAAGCAGCGGTTCCGCTAACTCGAATCTCCGCAGTCCAGCTAGGCTTCCACCCAGAAGGCTTTCGGCCCGGAATCGTTGCCAATCGTTCGGATATTTCTCTCGACATATCTTTACGAGATCGCGAGCCAGGAGTTCACTTTCGGCAAATTTTCCCTGCGATTGATAGGCAAACACCAGATCAAGTCCCGCGTGAAGAGTGTCCTGGTGCTCCACACCTAGAGTACGCCGACGGCCCTCGAAAGCTTGCTTGGCGTACAACTCTGCCTGTGCGTAATTACCTTGTCGCAGGTACATGGATGCGAAATCAGAAAGCGTAGTCAGCGTACTAGGATGTTGTAGGCCGCGCACACGGCGTTTGAGCTCGAGCGTGCGGTTAAACAGAGTCTCGGCTTCCGGGTACTTGCCTTCAGAAGAATAGACATCGGCCAGATTGTTCATGGCCGCGAGTGTCTCGGGATGTTCTGGGCCTTGTACACGTCGTCTGATTTCGAGCGCCTGACTATCGAGCGTCTCGGCCTGGGTGTACTTACCCTGCGCGTGGTATGTGCTTGCGAGATTACCCATGGAACCGAGAGTAGACGGATGCTCTGGACCCAACACACGACCCTGGATCTCCAGGGCCTGTTTGTAGAGGGACTCGGCCTCGACGTACTTACCCTGCAAGTAATAGACGTTGGCCAGATTATTCGTGGAATTTAGAGTAGATGGATGCTCGGGCCCCAACACGCGACGCTGAATTTCCAAGGTCTCCTTATAAAGAGCTTCGGCCGACGCATGCCTGCCTTGCGCTTCGTAAGTACCGGCGACATTACTCATGGCAGCGAGACTATCGGGATGCTCCGGACCCAATATTCGGCGTCGGATCTCAAGCGTCTTGTAGCGAAGCGCCTCCGCTTCGGAGTACTTGCCCTCGGCTTGATAGATGTTTGCTAGATTGTTCATGGCCATGAGCGTGTCGGGATGCTCCGGCCCTTGAACGCGACGCCGGATTTCGAGACTCTGTGCGTTAAGCGCCTCGGCTTCGCTGTACTTCCCGCGCGCATTGTACACATTCGCCAGATTGTTCATGGATGCCAGCGTATCGGGATGTTCGGGCCCGAGCACACGACGCCTAATTTCTAGGGTTTCTCTGCGGAGCGCCTCGGCTTGAGCGTACTTGCCCAGTGAAAAGTAGGCGTTCGAAAGATTGTTCATAGATGCCAACGTCGCGGGATGTTCGGGCCCAAGGACCCGGCGCTGAGTCTCAAGCACCTGACTATCGAGAGCTTCGGCCTGAGTGTATCTGCCTTCCAAGTGGGCGATTCGGCCAAGACTACTCATCGTTTCGAGCGTCATTTGATTTTCTTCACCAAGCATTCGTCGGCGCAATTCGCCGGCACGTTCTAACTGCATCCGCGCGTCCGGGTACAGGCCGAGATCCATATATGTCCGCCCGATCGTGTTGCGGATCGAGGCCTCTACTTCGGGTTGGTGCTCGAACTTTCCGCCTATCCGCGCCGCCGCGCGATCCAATGCGGTCCGCACTTTCAGGTCCGGATCCGGTTTCATGCTAGGTCCCGCTTGAATGGCGGCGCTCGCTTGTGCGAGCAGATCGTTTTGCAAAAAGGCATTCACGGCCGCTGCCGTACTCGCCTCGGTATCTGCACGTTTTTTTTGCTCCAGCGCCAGGTTTCGATCGCGGACAGCTTGGGTTTCAGACGCCTGCGCCCGAGCGCGTTCCCGATCGGCTTGGCTCTCGGCTTGCACCGCGCGGTCCCGATCCTGTAGCGCCCGGTTCTCTGCCTTTATTGCGCGATCCCTGTCGCGGTTTGCCCCATCCTGCGCCGCCAAGGCCGACTTCTCTGCTTTGCGGGCGCGCGTTGCCTCTAGCGTACTGACCACCACCCCGACGACGAGCACGACGAATACGGCCGCGATTCCAGCCACGAGTGGCCTATGACGGCGAGCGAATTTTTGGAGCAGATAACTCGCGCTGGGAGGCTTGGCTCCAATTGGTTCATCTGCCAAATGCCGTCGGATATCAGCCCCGAAGTCCGCCGCCGACGCGTATCTTCGGTCCTTGTCTTTCTCGAGCGCTTTGTTGACAATCGTCTCGATATCCCCGCGAAAGCAGCGGTTCAAGGTGCTCAGCGCGGAAGGATCCTGTTCGCGTATGGTCTGCACCGCTACATGCACGTTCGGGCTAACGGTGTATGGCAACTTTCCAGCCAATAGTTCGTACGCGATGACTCCCAGTGCGTACACGTCGGTGCGCGTGTCTATAGCCAGGGGGTCAGCCAGCACCTGCTCGGGGCTCATGTACGCAAGTGTTCCCAACAGTTGGCCTATATCAGTCTGACGGCTAACGGGGTTATCGCTATCGGTGACGCGCGCCAATCCGAAATCCAGAATCTTAGGCTGACCGGTCTCATCGACGAGGATGTTGCCCGGCTTCAGATCACGGTGAATGACGCCGCGCTGATGCGCGTGCTCGACTGCCTCACACAGTCGAATTATCAGGGTCAGACGCTCGCGCGTATTCAGTCGCTTCTCGTCGGCATATTTGCAGAGGGTTTTGCCATGGATAAGTTCCATAGCGAAGAAGGGCTGTCCACCGAACCCGACAGCAGTTCCGGCTTCATACACTTGCGCAATCCCTGGATGCTGAAGCCTGCCAAGCACACGCGATTCCTGTTCGAACCGCCGGAGCTGTTCGGGATTGGCCCATGCCGACTTTATTACCTTCACAGCGACGGTGCGTCGCGGTTGTTCTTGTTCCGCTTCGTAGACGGCACCCATCCCGCCCTCCCCGAGGAGCCGCAGGATTCGATAACGACCGATCGCGACGGGAAATTGGTGCGCTGGATCGGAAGTTCGCGAAGCTACCGTCAGGCTGATAGTGCTGGGCGCATGGCCAAGATCGCTTGTCGAAATATTCGGATCATGATTAGGGTCCATCGACTCTTCCTCCGCTAGTACGATGCCGATGAGTCCGGCGCCCCGGTGCGCCGGTGTATGCTACTTTAGCAAAACCCGATTCACGGTGAGCTGTCGAAACTCGGATTCGAGATTTCCGCGCGATCAGTTCGGTGTCTCCACTTCTATCCAGAGCCTGGCAAGGCTAAGGCCGTGAGACCAATGTCAGCCCAACCCGGACCCTAAGCTTTGACGGCCTGGAGTACCCGGACAACGGTTCCCACGCCAATGCTCAGCTGGTCCGCTATCTTTTCGATGGAGAGCCCTGTTCCTCGGAGCCGCACCACCTCATCGCGATTAAAGATCCGACGGGGGCGCCCAATCGCGTTCCCCGTCTTCGTGCCATGGGTTTTGGCGGCCTTCATGCCGGCGCTGACGCGTTCACGAATCAGCTCGCGCTCGAACTGCGCGACTGCCGCGAGGATGTGCATCAGGAGCTTGCTCGCCGGGTTGGACTCGTCGGTATCGAGGCCCTGCGAGGTGGCAATGAAGCGAACGCCTAGGCTTGCCAACTCCTGAATGCCCGAGACGCAGTGCACGAGCGAGCGCCCGAAGCGGTCAAGCTTCCAGACGACCACGATGTCGAATTTCCGTCGCCGGGCATCCGCGATCAGCTGATCGAGTCCGGGTCGCGAAGCCTTGGCACCGCTCATCCGGTCCTGATACGTCCCGGCCAGTTCCCAGCCACGACGCTCGACGTACTCCGTCAGTTCGCGGACTTGGATCGCGTTGGTTTGGTCCGATGTTGAAACGCGGGCGTAAATTGCGGCTCTCATCCTTTACGACTCGACATAAGAATCATAATGCTTAGCCGCTACGCATGTCAACAGATTTGGCTTGACGCTAACGATGCAAAGCTGCTAAGCATAAGGCGTGACGCGAAATAAAGGTGACGATAAGGTGGACGTCGATGAACTTCTGAAGAGTCGCCTTCGTGAACTTGGCGCCAAAGGGGGGAAGGCCCGAGCGACCAAGCTAACGGCGAAGCAGCGGACCGCCGCCGCCAAGAAGGCTGCTGCAGCGCGATGGGCGAAGCCCAAGAACAGTTCGCAGAAAAAACGCGACTAAGCCTGGAGCGCAGTGAACTTTCCTGAGCGATCATTCTCTGAGGCGTTTGGCCGGCGGATTGGGCCGATGCTTCGCCAGTAGTTCAGCTCACTTTACAACCCCGGATAGCGATTGCGCTAGCGTGATCCCGAGCGTCTCGCCGAGAGTAGCTGAGTCAGGTGCCAATGCAATGCCTAGTGTGCTCGACACTGATTCGGTGGACCCCCTGAGCGGCTGTTGCTTTACGTGGCCGCCGTGTCACTGGCCTAGTCAAAAGATAAGAGCCATCGCTCGCTTTTTATGGTTACCCATGCGGCTATCGATGCGACAGCAGAGAAAAACACAGCTCCATAGAAAGCATCACGCCTCCTCGCGTTATGGGCGATGAGCAACCATATGAACGCCAGTATGATGGGTCCCGAGGCGGCTCGGTAGTACGCATCGCGTGGTCGTAGTTTTCGCTTGCCAGCCCATAATGCGCAATGATGGCCCCACGAGACCGCGCTCGCTATGGCGAATCCTACAAAGAAGAGAGGGCCCGCAACACCAAAGATCCAATACAAGAGCTGAGGCGTTGACTCGGGATTTGGGTACACATCGCCTAAGATCCACGCTGCGACTGACAGGACACCGGCGACGGTTGCGATTACGCCGGACCATGACCACGAATCTGGCACCTTCATATTCCTAGTCCCTTCACCACCGCCCCTTGCGCGGCGCATGTCACCGATAACGACAACAACCCTGTTCCACCCATGAGTAGCCTGCTTGCTGTCCGACGCTGAGATCGTAAGCGTCATCGTCTTCACGCTCCTCTCCCTCGGCGTGCTGGGTTCGCCAGAAGGATGCGTAGAGTCCGGACGACCCGCCATGAGCCGCCATCAGGACCGTCACCACCTGTTGGCGTTGATTCTCGACGAGCGTGTCTAGAGCTTGGTAGGCGGTTTTATCATTTTCCGGATTCCACGTTGGCAGTCTGGCGTAAAGCTGCCCTAGAAGGAATGAGTCCAGTTTCATCGGCTCAGCCCAGGAGGAATAGTCGGGGTCGGAGCGCTCTTCCCACGCCGCGTCGCAAAAATCCGAATAAATCCCACCCAGAACGAGCAGCCGGAAGAGAACTTCGTACCGTTCCAGTTCGCTTCTGTACGTGGTCAGCTTCGCTTCGGTCAGAACCTGCCATGCTGACTTGGCCCATGCCAGTTCCGGCTGTTCTGCCCAGGTGTGGAAAGCGAGTGAGGCGGCTCCTTGGACTTCGTCCCACGGCACAATCGTCGGCGCTGGAACCTCCTCCGCCATCGAGTTGAATCCCAGATCTCTCTTTCTATCCGCTACTCTACGTATAAGTAGTATGCGTTTAAGCAGAATACCCCGAAACTGCTCCTGTTGCAACGTGAAGAGATTCAGCGGCGGTTGGGTGCGCGCATTCGTGACCTTCGAACGAAACGAGGGTGGACGCAAGACGAATTTGCAGACCTCGCTGGCCTCCACCGTGCGCAAGTGGGTGCCTTTGAAAACGGGAGAATGAACATTACGATCGGCAGCTTGCACTTGGTCGCCCAGACCCTTGGAGTGCGGATCGTGGACTTATTTACAGGCGTTGAAGACCAACTCGAACTGCCCGTCAAGCGGCGCAGCGCTAGCCGGTCATCTCCGACCGACGCTTCCACTCCAAGCCGGCGCAAGAAATAGAATTACTGGTTTAGTGGTGACAGCCACCCGGATAGCCAACAGGAATTGTTCTGATTGCTCCTGGGTGTCCCTGGTGGACGGGACAGGTTGCCCATGTGGCTGAGAAACCATGCCATCGCACTCCATGGACAGGGCATGGCCGGACTCATAATCCGTTGGTCGAAGGTTCAAATCCTTCAGGGCCCACCAGTTTTTCAATAACCTAGCGCTCAATTCAACTTGGCGTCGGGGCTCGCGACGGCTTGTCGCTGCTCTTCTACGAAGTGAGCATATCGGGTTAGCATCGAGAGATTTTCCCAACCTAAGGCAGCTTGAATGGCGCGCGGGTGGACGCCCTGCACCGCAAGCAGCGTGGCTGCTGTATGGCGAAGATCATGGAATCGATGGTGCCCTATTCCAGCCCGCGTCAATAGAGCTTGAAAGCGGTGAGTTACAGTGGGCGCATCAAACGGATTACCGAAACGCGTGATGAACACTAGGTCGTCAACAGCAACCTGATCGCCCTCGCAAGTGAGAACCGGCACACGCCACGCGGACCCAGCAAGCCACGGCCGCAGTCAAGAAGCGCACGGCGGACCGTCTGGACCGCGAGAAGAAGGCAACCAAGCGCAAGTGATTGCGCGGTAGCGGCCCGTCCGCTAGCGCCGTCGCCGGCCACCCCGTCGCACGCCAAGCTTTCACGATTCACATTAGAGCGCGAGAACCATCGCGCGACAGCTTTGCCTAATGCGCGCTGGACTTGTGGACCTCCACGAAACAAATGCGCAAACTCAAGTTGTGATTCGAGGCGCGGGCTCCTGGACCGCGCTGGTTCTGTGGTCACTTCAGCAAACCACGATATCCCCCAGCGAAAGTCACTCCTCAAACGGAGACCGGCAAATCTGTAGCCGATGGATGTTTCCGCCATATTGACGTGACGAACTTCCCAAGATTGATTCGCAGTGCGCCGGCTCAGGACGCGCTAACGGTAATACCTGAACGAGAAGCGTTATCTTTGGAATTGGAAACCAAGCTATGGAACCAGCCAACGCGACTCTACTTTGCGATCGCGTCGCCGGTGCTCTGCGGTATTTGGGTATGGATCTCAAAGCTTTATCGGAAAAGTTCAATGGATGCTCGACGCGCACTGATTGACATTGAAAAGAACTGGAACGTTCCCATTGGCTCCGCGATTTATTCGCTCCACGGAGAGGTTGCAAGGGATCCATTCAATGTGTTCCAAAACGCAGATCCTCGCACTGGTGTGTCTCATCATCTTTCCGCTCTTATTTTGATATTCGTGAAATAAACTCGACAAGCCAAACCATGCATACAAGAGAAGAATCCGGTCGGCGCGAGGAGGCCAACAAGTCAGTTCCGATATTGCTGAACCTGCAGTGGGTATGCCTTCAGCCGGCGAGCATGCCCGCCCAGAGAGTCCGATCTTGCGAATCGCCTGCCGTCAATGGCGCCATGCCCGCTAATCGGCGCCGAGGGTACGCCGCCGCAGCGTCTCACGATATGCCGCATCCCAATACTCGACAGGGTTGTAGTTGTCTGTAAGCACCATTCCGTGAGCCGGGTCGGGCGTTTTCACATTTTCAAACGCTTCTTGAAGTTTGTTTCTCAGATCGGGCGGTATGGATGGCAGATCAAGGTGGCGTACAATCCGTAAATCCAGACGGTCGGACGCAACGAAGTACACGGCTCCTCGGGCGACGTGCAGGCGCACATTTCGAAACACGCTTTTCAGTGTTTTATCGAGTGACGCAGGGACAAAATCTTTACCCGGCTTCAGTTCGCCAAACGAGTTGATAACCAGAAGACCCTCCGGCCGCAGACGCTTTTGCATAGATTGAAATGCTTCTCGCGACATGAGGTGCGTTGGCGGCGACTCACCCAGGAACGCGTCGAGGATGATGGCATCATAGCGCTTCGTGCCCTCATGGAGAAAATAACGTGCATCCCCGGTTACCACTCGAACCCGGTCGGGCTGAAAATCGAAGAATCGCTCGGCTGCGATAATCATCGCTGGATTGATCTCAACCACGTCTACTCGCACGCCGGCTCGCGCCATGCGCATCGGTGTAATACCCGCACCCAAACCGACACACAACACATCGTGAACGTCTTCCGAGGTATAGACTCGGATCAGGCCGTCTTCAGCGTAAGTGAAGCTCGCCGCGCTGACATGTTGCACGGGATCATAGATGTTCTGCTCAAGTAAGTCATTGAGAAGGTACCGGCGTGGTTTCGCACCTCCAGCCTGGACAACTTGGACTAATCCGAAATTTGAGTTAGCGCGAAATAGCTCCTGCATCGGCCCCAACCAATGGAGCTGCTGGTGGCTTGAACCCTCCGCGATCAAAAAGATCGCAGCAGCGGCCCCAGTCAGAGCCAGCATTCGGCCTCGCCGCTTCCAGATCAGGAAATATCCGGCGCTCAGGACGAGTAGATAACTTGCAGTTATGTAGAGTATCGATGAATTCGCCAAATATGGAATCAACACGTAGGCGATTAGCACGGTACCCACAACGCTGCCGAGTGTGCTAACGGCGCTCAAACCTCCCACCTGTTGACCGACACACGAAACAGAGCTGGTCAACCAACGAACCGCGAGCGGGCCCACCATCGCCAACAGAGCCAGCGGGACAAAAAACAGAATTGCGGATGTCAGCAAACTTCCCAGCGCGAGCCGGAACCGAAGGCTCGCAAGCGCCACGGGCTCGCACGCCCACGCCGCCCCGCAGAGCCACAAGGCGGCCGGCAACAGTGCCGTGTACAGGTGCCGAAGTTGCGCCGAACGGTCCGCAACCCAGCCTCCCAATGCGTAACCGGTTGCAAGGGCCATTAAGGTGACCGCGATTTGCGCCGTCCAAACAAAGTGGGACGTTCCCACATAGGGAGCCAGCATTTTCGCGCCAAGAATCTCAATGATCAGGACCGCGGCGCCGGTGAGGGCAGCGGTCACATAAACGTAGCGGCGAAGGCCAGGAGAGATATCGCTCTGGCTAGAGGTTCCTCCCGATTGCGCATCGGCATCGCGCTGACGGGGCCTTTGCTTGGCGACAGTTCTCTGTTTCAGAGCTGTTCGATTCAAAAGGCATGTCCTAACTGTGAAAGAATCGTCACAACTCCTACGGGTTAACGCATGTTACGACAGGCTGCTATAAACAGAGTGGACTTGGATAGGCTTCCACACAAGAGGCGGTTTCTGCTTTTGTGCAAAATCCATCCAACTTTCGTACTCCTCGTACTAAACGAAAAGGAGGGCTTGGTGGTTTATCGTTGGATTCTTTCTCTTACCTGTTGGCCCGCCAATCGGCAACCGCCGTGCGGGCTGGCGCATCTGTAGTAGTACAATACCTGTTATGCAAAGTGCCACGCTCCATCGGCGCCTGCTTCCGGTTCTTCTCGCGCTCTCGTTGAGCTTGGCCGGGCTCCAAGCCGCTTCCATCCCCGACGTTCCCGGGGTTCCCAACTTTCATCAGGTCAACGAACATGTCTATCGTGGTGCGCAGCCTCATGGGCAGGGCTTTGATGGGCTCGCAAAGCTGGGCATTAAAACCGTAATCGATCTGCGCGGTCAGAAATCCGAGGAAACCGAAGTCCAGCGCGCCGGCATGCGTTATATCTGGCTGCCCTGGAGCGGCTACAAGGCTCCGGCCGAGTCTCAAATTCAAGCGGTGCTTTCCCTTCTTGACGACAATTCGGCGTGGCCCGTATTCATCCACTGCAAGAGGGGTGCGGACCGAACCGGCACGGCCATCGCGTGTTATAGGATCGCACACGATCACTGGACCAACCAGCAGGCGTTGGCCGAGGCTAAAACGTTCGGAATGAGTTCCATGGAGTTGGGTATGCAGCGCTTCATCCTGCATTTCGCCGGATTGCCGGCCGCTCCCACAGCTGTACTAGCGTCGCCCGCATCGACGCTCCCCTGAACTGCGCCGTAGTAACATGATGCTGATGTTGCTTCGTAAAGCGGCTATTCTTTCCGCGTTCCTGCTCTTGCCGATTCTCACTCTCGGGCAAGAATCCATGATGCTGCCCGAAAACTCGGTGACTCGCGTCTCCGAGCACGTTTACGCGATCGTCGGCTTTCCCAACATCGGAATCGTGGTAGGCGACCGCGGGACGCTGGTAATAGACACCGGCCTTGGCCCGCGCAACGGCGCCATCGTGGTGAAGCAGGCGGAAAAGCTGGCCAAAGCGCCTAACTTGTATCTCACCACCACGCATTTTCACCCCGAGCATGCCATGGGCGAACAGGCCTTTCCTCCGCGCACCGTCATCATCCGCCCGGCTGTCCAGCAGGACGAAATGAACCTGCACGCCACCGAGATGATGGATCTGTTCCGAGGCTTCTCGGCGCAGAGCAAAGAGCTGCTGGCGGACGTGAAGATGCGCCCGCCCGACATCGCCTTCGACAAGGAAATCACGCTCGATCTGGGCGGCGTTACGGCGCGCCTGTTCTGGTGGGGACCGGCGCACACGCTGGGCGACGAGATGATTTTCGTGGTGCAGGACAGCGTCCTGATACCCGGCGATATCGTGCAGGATAAAATCGTCCCCAACATGCCCAACGCCGATGCCAGCGTGAAAAACTGGCTGGCTATTCTGGATCGGCTGGAACCGCTCCACCCGCGCTTCATCGTACCCGACCACGGCGCGCTGGGCGATGGATCGTTGATCGCGAAAGAGCGGGCGTTTCTTCTGGATTTACAAGCCCGCTCGCTCCAGTTGAAGCGCCAGGGCAAGTCCGCCGATGAAGCCGCTGCGATGGTGACCGCCGAGTTCAAAACCAAGTACCCGGATTGGCAGACCATGGGGCCGGTGGCTAACGTTGTTAAGCGCGTCTACGCCGAAAATCCGTAGAACGAAGTTCAGAAATGGAAGCCAACGGTCCCGCTAATCGTGCGCGGACTCACATAGTGCGTTCCGCTGAAGGTTGAGAGGAAGTTGTACAGCGCATAGTTGTTGGCCAGATTCACAACCTCGACGCGCGCGCTCCACTTGCGTTTATCGCCATGAAACAGGTTGTCATCGCCCAGTGCGAGATCGAACAGATTGCGCGGGGCCACGCGGGGCGGATTATGATCGTCGTTCTCGGTACCCGCCGCCGGTATCTTGAGCAAGTGGGAACCGTACATGGACGCCGGGCACAGGCCATTCGGACTGATCGGGGTGGTGGGAGTGGCATAAACGCCGCCGCAATAAAGGCCGGCTTGGTACTGTTGATCCGGCGTCAGGCCCGAAACATCCACGATGGAATCGGTCCCGTTCGGTCCGTTCGCGCAATCGCCTCCCGCGCAGGGCACCGCGCCGGCCACCAGTCCGCTGTCGTAGCGCCAGTTGAAGCTGAGCCAGGGGCCGTTCTGGAAAGGCTGGTATTGCAGGTGCGTAGTCTGATTGAAAATCTCATCGTGGTCGATGCGAAACACTTCGCAACCTGTCGACGCCGGGCAAAAGGGCGTGGCGCCAATTCCGCTGACCTGCGGTTCAAAAAAGCGCGCCGATACGTGCGACAAAACGATGAAGGCTGAGAGTCCGTGGAAGTTCGGCATGCTGCCCCGCACCGCAAAACCGGGGATCTTCGACCTGCTCCACTCGATGGGGAAAGTGATCGGCGTGTCGCCCAGCACGCTGAAATCATACGCCTCGTGCGTGTATTTCCAGATGTACTCGCCATCCAGCACAAAGTATTTTCCGAAGGCCTGCTGAAGACCGGCGTGGAATTCATTGCGCTGGCTGGGGCTCAGAGGCGTGGTGCTTACGCAAGGACTCACCGTGCTCGACATGATGGCGTTCACCACCGGGTTGCTGCAACCGGTACTGGAAAGCACCAGGTTCTCGTTAAACGGCGTTTCTAGCGATCGGGCGTAGGAAATGCGGAGTACCGTATTGGTGGGCTTGATATTGTATGCGATCCCCAGACGAGGTTCCGCTTGCTTGGCTTCGGTAATGCCATCGTAGTAGTCGAACCGGAGTCCCACGTTGAAGGTCCAGTTCTTGACGGTCATGGTGTCCTGGATGAACGCCGCCACTTCCCGAATGTCGGCGTGGCCGTGAAAGGTGTACAGGCCGCTGTTGGGATTGGGGCAGCCGTCGGATGCCGGCAGCAGCGACGTCCGGGTTAGGTCGTAACACGCCAGCAGAGGATTGAAATTCGGATTTACCGGCAGCGCCCCGCACTCATTGGGATCGGTCAGGTTGGGATTGGTGTCCGGGCTTCCATCGGGATTCAAACAGACCGCGTTCAGCGTCGGATCGATAATCCCGAAGCTGTCCTTCTCGGTGAGGATCGTATCCTCATAATTGACTCCCGCCTTAATGTTGTGGATGCCTTTTATGTACGAGATGTCCGAGCGCAGCCCCAGGTTCGTCAGGCGACGACTTTGCGTAATGCTCTGGCGCTGAAGATCCGGTATGAGATCGGCAAAAGGATCGTCGCTCGGATAATAGTTGTACTGATCCTGCCGCACCCAACCTCCAAAAGTTAAAACGGTGCTCGGATTGAGCAAGTGCGTCCAGGTGGGCGCGACGTTGAAGGTTCTGATTTGGGAGCGTTGATCGGTGGGACCAACCGGTTGCCCGTTGGGACCCAGCCCGCCGTTATTTACCACCAATCCCGACCATGCATCGGCGGTTTGCGCGTCGTACGAGTTGGGCGTCTGGAACCAGGAGCGGGTAAAGCCGAGATTCGCGCTGATGCTGTCGGCATCGCTTGGCTTAAAGTCGACGCGATCGAAGACATTCTCTTCATTCCCGTGATCGTGGTACACCTGGAATTCGGGACCATCCAGAAATCGGCCCGTATCCACGCCGTTGGCGGCGATGAAATTACCCCACTTCTCGCCGCCATACTGAAGGTCGAAGCCACCGTTGGTGGAACCGAAAGTTCCGTAAGAGGCCGTGATGTCGCCGTGCGGCGTCTTTACGCCTAATCCGGAGCGCGCGGTGACGTTAATGACCAGGCTGGTTTTGTCCCCATATTCGGCGGGAGGCGCGCCTTCAATCACTTCCATCGATTGCACCGCGTCCACGGGTATTTGATTGGAAAACACCTTGCTTTGCTGGTCGGTGATCGGCTGGCCGTCGAGGGAAAACGAATTCGATGCGTGATCTCCCAGCCCATGAAACAGACCGTTGGAATCCGCCGCCACTCCGGGCGAGGCCAGCGTTACCAGCGAACTGAGCGAGGAAGACTGGCTTTCCAAGGGTAGCTTGTCGAAAAGCGAACGATCTATGTCGGTATGGGTAGTGGAAGTGGTTTCAAGCAAATCCGCAGCCTCTGCCGTCACGTCCACGCTTTGCACCGCACTGCCGATCTGCAGATTGATCTTTATGTCGAGCGGCAGAGCTGACCGCACATCCAGGTCTTGGGAGCTGGACTGAAACCCAGGGGCCGTCGCGCTGATATGGTAGTTGTTGTACGGAACGTTGAAAAATTGGAAATTCCCTAGATTATCCGTCTTCGTCGTCTGCATGAAGTGCGAAACGGGATTACTGATCTCAACACTGGCGCCCATGATGGACGCTCCCGAAGGATCCAGCACCGCGCCGCGAACCGTCCCGGAATTGCCGCTGCTGGATTGTGCATCGCTCGCGTTGGGCAACGTGAGACAGACGACCAGAAAAATCAACGAAATAGCGGGACGCCCCATCCTTTGATTGTGGAGGGCGCGCCTTTCCATACCTATGAGAATCCGATCGGCGGCCAGATAATCGAGGTGAAGGAACTAAATTTTGCGGTGAGCGGGTTACTTCACCAGGTGAGAAGCTCCCGCACGGTGCGCCCCTGCCGCTTGCTGGCGATGAATTCCTGATCGTTGTTCATTGTAATCAGCCAGCGCTGGCTGCTGAGAGCGCTCATCTTGCGGACGTGATTCACGTTTACCAGCGCATTCCGATGGATGCGCCGGAAATTGCTGCTGCTTAAGCGCACTTCTAGCTCCTTCAAGGTCTGCGTGGCCAGGAACTTTCGTTTGGCGGTAACAATCCACACCAGATCGCCTTCGGCTTGGAACGCGTAAATCTCGTCCGCGCTCAGCAGGAAATATTCCTCGCCCACTTTACCAACGATGCGGCGGTTGGGAGGGCCCGCCGGGACTTCTGCGATCTCCTGCAATTGCGCGATCCGCTCCATCGCCTGGCGGCCCGTCACGCGCTTGGCGCGCTCCACGGCTTGCGATAAACGCTCCTGTCCCACGGGCTTCAGCAAATAATCGATCGCGCCGGCGTCGAACGCCTGTAACGCGTGCTGATCATACGCCGTGACGATGACGATTACCGGGACGTGCTTGCTTTGCCCCAGTTGGCGCACTACCTCCAGCCCGCCCATGGCCGGCATCTCGAGATCCAGCAGAACCAGGTCGGGCTGCTCGGAATCGATTTTCTCCAAAGCTGCCAAACCATCGGCAGCCTCGCCAATAACCTGAACGTCTTCAATCAGTTCCAGTTCCTCGCGCAGAACTTTCCGGGCGATCGGCTCGTCATCGACAATCAGGGTCTTCAAACGCATACTGGTCACCCGACGCTCAGCCCCTTGTAGCATGCGGTCGAGGGCGGTACGCATGTATTTCAGGCCAGCGGGCGGAATCGATCGATCAGTGGTCTGGAAAGAATCGTGAACGGACATGGCTTATACCGCAGCCGCAATCGTCCCCACTTTGAGCGGCAGCAGGAAACCCACCGTGGTAACGCCCTGCTCCACCTCGGCGACGAAGCTGGATTCTTCGCCATAACACAGCTCCAGACGCCGACGGACATTAGCCAAGCCGATTCCTGGGCCAGCACTTGACGCCGACAGAGCGCTGGCGTCGCACTCGCCGGAATTGGAAACCGTCACCGAGAGGATATCCAGCCGGGATGTGACATCCAGTCGGGATGTAATATCCACACGTACGAACCCGGTACCCGTTCTTGGAGCCACTCCATGCTTCACCGCGTTCTCTACCAGCGGCTGCACCGAAAGTAAGGGAATGGTGGCGCGGAGGGAGGCTTCATCCACGTTGATCTCGGTCCGCAGCTTGGCGCCCAGTCGCAATTGTTCGATTTCCAGATAAGCGCGGACAATCCGCAGCTCCTCCTCCATTTCGATCAGCGTTCGATCCGAGCGCAGCAAGTAACGAAAAACGTCGGCCAGGTTCAGCACCAGGCGACGGGCGTCGGCATTGCTTCGATCGATGGTGCCGTACAGGGTATTGAGCGAATTGAAGAGGAAATGCGGATTGATCTGCGCTTGCAGAGCCCTCAACTCCGCCTGCGATACCAGCCCCTGCATTTGAACGCCGCGCAATTGTTCGACGTGCTCTACCACAGCCGCGCCCAGCCGCATGAGCACCGCGAAATCTTCGCTCAGGTAGCGGCGGGCGCCGTCACGCGGACCAAGCAACAGATACCGGGCGTCGCCTCGCGAAAAGCGCAACGGGACCACGGCTTTCACCCAGGACGCTAGTCTGTAATTCCCTGCTTCGCTGACGTCTGTGAGCTTGGCCAGCTCACGATCTTCGGCCGGTGACTCGATTGTTAATTGATAGCGGCTGGTTCGCACAAAGGCGGCGATCATTTCCGCGGCGTGAGAAAGATACTCTTGCTCATCCCGCGTTGCCCGAGCCAGCTTGAGAAGCTCTTCCAAAGCGCCTTCGATGTCGGAACGCAGGAAAATCACCTGAGTTAGCCAACTTTGAACGCGATTGCGCACGTACACGAACAAGGCGAGCAGCAGGCACGCGCCCACGAACAATAGCCCCGCGTGAAAGGGATCGGCAAGCGTGGGACCGAAATGCGTGGATTGAATGATTCGAATGGACGCCAGCACCGCGGCCGCCGCCAGCGTGGCGTTCACCACAAATCGCAGGAAAGCGTCCAGCAACAGAAAGCGATAGTTCTGCAAAAGCACGAACAGCGCCAGCGGTATGCCCGCGTGGTGCAGCGCAACTTCCTTGGACCAGGCCTGGGGCGCCTGCTCGGAGCTGAAGTGCGCGAACGAAATGGCGAACAGAAACAGTACCATCGCTCCCGCCAGCCGGGAAATGGCCGCACCGTTTTTCTGGCGCATCTCGAGCGCCACCGAAATGGCCGTGAGGGCGGCGAAGCCCACCGTCACTACCAGCAAGGCCGCGAAATGCAGCCGCGGGGAGCGCGTAATCAGGTCCGCCACGTGCAGCGCAATCGCCGTGGCGCTCAGCACATAGCCGCTGATCCACAAAGGCCGCCGATGCGAAGCGAGCGAGATATGCAGCAGCACCGCCGGCAGCAAGCTTAGGACTGAAAAGCTGGCCGCGACAATGACATCGGCCGCCATTCCGCCTTGCCGTCCGACGCCCAGCGCCACCAGGGAACCGATGTTCCACAAAAACGCCAGGGCCGCCGCCAGCGCCGGAAGCTTGGTCCGCTCCTCCCGATCCTGCTGCCAGTTCAGCAGAAAGAAATACAGCAGCATCCCGAACAGGACGGCGCCCGCGCAGTGTCCAATGGTGTTGACCAGGACGGGTTCGTGGATACTTAGCCAATCCGGCATGCTCGTCTAACGATATCGGATTTCGGCCGGCAACGCCCATCCCACCGCGAATCGCCCTCCCGGAAAAGACGCCCGGCGGTCGAAACGTCATCTATCCGAGAGTTTCCTACCAGGGCTGCAAGCAGGCTCGCTATGGATGCGTGAGCGCATCTCGAAGAAGACACGACCCTTGTGCTCAAAGCGCGGAGGACCTTTACGATGGCACAAAATCTGCTGTATGTTCCGCGTCGGAGGACGCGAAAATGTTTTGCAAAGTAGGTTGTTCGGTTTTCTTATTGGCTTCGGCCGTTCTGGCACAGCAGCAGCTTCTGCCTGGGACGGTGGCGTCCACCACTGCGCCAGACCCTGACGCCACGCCTTCGTCGTTTGATACGACGTCCTCCAGCAGCAGCGACGCCACGCATCCCATCACCGCGCGCGAGCGCGTTCAATGGGCGATCAGGAGCACCATCGGGCCGGCCAGCCTGACGGCCGGACTATTTAGCGCGGGTTGGGGAACATTGTTCAATCAGCCGAAGACATATGGTCCGCATTGGGAGGGTTTTGGCGATCGCTACGGCATGCGCCTGAGTGGACTTGCACTGAGCAACAGCATGGAAGCGGGGATTGGCGCGATCTGGGGTGAGGATCCTCGTTACAAGCGGGACGGGGACGAGTCGCCATTCCTGCATCGGCTCGGGCATGCCGCCAAGATGACCTTTATGGCGCAGAATCGCGAAGGCGGGGACATGCCCGCCTATGCCCGTTTCGTCGCCATTCCCGGCAGTAACTTCATTTCCAACGCCTGGCGCGCGCCGGGCGATGATACCGCTGGCAACGCGGCCGTCCGTACTGGGCTGGGATTTTTTGGCGAGTTCGGTGGCAACACCTTCGATGAATTCTGGCCCGATGTCCATCGCAAGTTGTTTCATCACAGGCACTCCTCTTCCGCCGCGCTGTTGAACAACAACTAGCATGAGTAGATGACCAATCTGGAATTCACGCCGCTGGTCTTTGGTATCTCAGCGGTGGCTGGCTGCCTGGGCGCGCTGACGGGCTTGGGTGGCGGAGTAGTGGTGACGCCGGCGCTCACTTTGCTGCTAGGCGTGGATATTCGCTACGCCATCGGCGCCAGTCTGGTATCAGTCATTGCAACGTCCTCTGGCGCGGCCGCCGCCTTCGTCCGCGAGGGTTACTCCAACATTCGTATCGGAATGTTTCTCGAGATTGCCACGACGCTGGGCGCGCTCTTCGGCGCTTTTCTCGCCACCCGGACCCCGACGTCGATTCTTTCGGTGATCTTTGGATTGGTTCTGCTGCACGCGGCCTGGCAATCCAGCCGCAGACGCCCGCACGACGAAAAAAGCAAGAAATCGGACGCGCTGGCTCAGCGTTTGAAGCTGGACGGCTCCTATCCTTCACCCGAAGGACCGTGTGAATATCGCGTAGATCGCGTCAAGACCGGATTTAGTTTAATGTTTGGCGCGGGCACGCTGTCAGGGCTGCTGGGCATCGGCTCCGGAGCGTTGAAGGTGATCGCCATGGATCAAGCCATGCACGTTCCGTTCAAGGTCTCCACCACCACCAGCAATTTCATGATCGGCGTCACTGCGGCGGCGAGCGCGGGCATCTATTTGAGCCGCGGCTACATCGAACCTGGGCTCGCGATGCCCGTGATGCTGGGTGTTCTGGCCGGGTCCATACTCGGCGCGCGGCAGCTCATTGGCGCCAAGGTTCGCGTGTTGCGATGGACATTCGCCGCGGTAGTGGGAGTGATGGCGATTGAGATGATCTTCACCGGCGTGAAGGGGAAGCTGTGATGACGGATCAGCGTCTGGAGACGATCATCAGCGTTCTACTCCGAACCGGTGTATTACTCGCCGCCTCGGTGGTTTTGCTCGGCGGAATCTGCTTTCTCACCAAGCACGGCCACGAGCAGCCGGAGTATCACGTTTTCCACGGGACAGCGCCCATGTACCGCAGCATTTCCGGCGTGATCCACGCCATTTCGCCGTCCGACTGCCAGGCCGTCATCCAGGCCGGCCTCTTGCTGTTAATCCTGACTCCCGTAGCGCGCGTGGCGTTTTCGCTAGCGGGCTTTGCGCTGGAGCATGACCGCACTTATATGGTGCTCACGTCGATCGTGCTCGTGATTTTGATCTATAGCCTGGCGGCGCCGCATTAAGTTTTTGGCCACAGATAAACCTAGCGCGGCCAGCTCAGAATAGCTTTCCGATGGATCGCTGCAGCTCGCGGAAAATCTGATCGGGCGTCTTGGTGGCGTCGATAATCACGAAGTTGTAGCGCTTCGCCATGCGGTCCAGCGCGTGAATGACGCGCGTTTGGTATTTGACGAAGCTGTCGTGCATATCCGAGCCGAAGCGCATATCCATGCCGCTTTCCCAATGATCGAAGGCGCCGCGGCCCAGCACCACGCGCGGCACCAGATCGCGGACCTCGGCGCGCAAATAGTAAATGGCGTGCGGCACCAGCGCGAAACTGGCCACTCGTTCTATCCAGGTCCGGTCCTCGCCGCGGGCGATGGCGCGCGCCATGAGCGAAAAAATATAGCGGTCCGTCAGCACCACAAAGCCGGCGCGCAACGCCGGGACGATCTCGTTCTCCAACCGATCGGCAAAATCGGTGGCATAGAACAAAGTCATCGTAATGGGACCCAGCGTGTTGCCTTCCTTGGCTTGCTGGATGCCCTTGCCGGCCAGCGCGCCGCGCGCCATGCCGGTGTCCAGCACCGCGTGTCCCTGGTGTTCCAGCCAGGTTCTGAGGCGCGCCACCTGCGTGGAGCGGCCCACCGAATCCGGTCCCTCAATAACGATCAGCTTGCCCTGCAGCTCGCTGCGATCGACGTCGGACAGCGATTCGCTATAGAATGCGAGCGGCTGTTTGAGCAGCATCCACGTCTCCTGGCGAAGCCCGCATCAAGCCGTTGCGCAGGCTTTCGCCCAACTCGCGCATCACGATGTCGCGCATCTGCTGCTGCTGTTCCTCGATGGATCCGGTGGCGTCGATCACGTGAAAGCCCACTTCCTGAATCATGGCTTCGTACTCGTCCAGGATCCGGCCCTGAAAAATTCGGAAGCTCTCCTCCACGTTGCGGCTGAGGCCGAGGTCCATGCCCGCTTCATAGAATTTGATGGCGTTGCGCCCGCCCAGAATGCGGCCGATGGCAACTTCCAGCGGCACGCGGAAATAAAAGGCCAGGTTCGGTCGAAGCGCGAAGCGGTACAGGTTGCGCACCCAGCGCCGGCTGACGCCGCGGACCACGTCGCGCGCGAAGGCGGTATAGGCGTAACGATCGGCGCAAACTACCGCGCCCGACTTCACCAGCGGCACGATGTAGCGCTCCAGGCGATCGGCAAAATCGGTGGCGTGAATCAGGCTGAACGTCACCGGCGTGAACATGTTTTTCTTCTTGCCGCGCTTGGTGGTTTCCCTCACCAGCGGCGACGAGTTCCACTCGCTGAACGCGACCGCGATGCACTGCGACCGCAGCCATTGGCTCAGCAGGGATAGTTGCGTCGACTTGCCGGACCCGTCAATGCCCTCCACCACGATCAGCTTGCCGCGATAGCGGTTGGGATGGAGTAACGGCATAAGGGGGAGGCGAAGATCAATTATAACGTTTTGATGAATTTTTCGCGAAGACCGAAAAGTGCCACGATACTATGGACAATATGCCGCGTTACGCCGCCGTCGATATTGGCAGCAACTCCATACGTATGCAGGCCGCCGAAACGGGACCCGGCATGGCCACCAAGATCCTGGCGGCCGAGCGGCAGGTGACGCGTTTGGGCGCGGGAGTTTTCCACGATGGCCGCATCACCGCCGACGCCATGGCCTTCGTATGCGCCAATCTGGAACGCATGGCGCAGATGTATCAAAAGTTGGATGTCATCGGCGTGCGCGCGGTGGCTACCAGCGCGGTGCGCGACGCGAGCAATCAGCAAGAGTTTTTGGAACGCGCCGCGAAGGCTCTGGGCTCGCCGGTGGAAATCATCTCCGGACAAGAGGAAGCGCGGCTGATTCATCTGGGCGTGCTGGCGCGCTGGCCGCAAGGCGGGAAACGCGTACTGATGGTGGACGTGGGCGGCGGCAGCGCGGAGGTGATCCTGTCCGAACACGGCGTACTCGCCGAAGCGTTCTCCAAACCGCTCGGAGCGGTGCGCCTGACGGAAGTTTTCCTCCGAACCGATCCGCCCGGGCCCATCGATCTGCGCCGCATGAACGAGTACATCGATGAAAAGCTGGTAGCCGCTCTGCGCAAGATCGGCCCCGGACCTTTCGATCGCGCCATCTCCACTTCGGCGACAGCGGCGGCCATCGTTTGCGCCGTGAACCGCGTCACTCGGGCGCGGCGCGAGGAAGCGGACCGCCTGAAGGCTTCCGTGGCGCAAATCCGGCGATTCTATCGCGAGGTTGTAACGCTGGACGTGAGCGGCCGGCGCAAGATCCAGGGTATCGGACCCAACCGTGCCGAGCTGATCGTGGCGGGCACAGCCGTCTTTTTGCGATTGCTGGAGCTGTTCAAACAACCCGCCATGCACTATTCCGCGGCGGGCGTGCGGGATGGCATCATCGCGGACCTGGCCGCGCGCGGAGTTGGCCGGGAGCTGAGCATGCTGAATCGCGATCAGCGCCGGGCGGTGGAGCTGATGGCGCGCCGCTATGGAGTGCAGTTGCCGCACGCGCGCAAGGTGGCAGAGCTGGCCCATCGTTTGTTCCAAGCGCTGCAACCGCTGCACCGGCTGCCTCCGGGCTTGGGCAAGCTGCTGGAAGCGGCGGCCTATCTGCACGATATCGGGCACTACGTCAGCGACACCAGCCACCACAAACATTCCTTCTATCTGGTGGCTAATTCAGATTTGCCTGGTTTCACCGATGCCGAGCGCCAGATGATCGCCCTGTTATGCCGCTATCATAGAAAGGCTATGCCCACCCCCAGGCATTCCCCCTTCCAAACCATCGATCCAGAGTCGCGGCGCGCCATCACGATGCTGGTGCCCTTGTTGCGCATCGCCGACAGTCTGGATCGCAGCCACGAGCAGCGAGTGGCCGATCTGCAGGTACATTTTCGGAACGGTTCAGTGACGCTGGCGCTGGATTCCAAGCCCGATCCGGATCTGGAAATTTGGGCCGCGGAACGGGTGGCCGATTCCTTTCGGGAGACCTATCAGACACAGCTCCAATTGACGCGGGTTAAGCCGTGACCGGCCAGGGCAGCATGCACGATTACGCCGTGGAGCAGATGAACCGGCTGCTCACCAGGCTCGCGTTTGAGGTGCACCGCGCGGCCAAGAAGCCGGGCCCGGATGAAATCCACGATTTGCGGGTGAGCGTGCGGCGTTTTTCACAGGGCCTGGAACTGTTCTCCGATTTTTTCCCCAAGGGGGAGGTCAAGAAAATTCACAGAATGTTGAAGCGCATGATGCGGGTCACTTCTTCGATTCGGGATCGTGACATTACGCTCGAATTCTTGACGGAATCGCAGCATGATGGGCACCGGCCCCGTCTTTCGCGGGAGCGCAGCACCTATCAGCGTCAGTTCGCCGAAATGGTGCGCCGCTGGAGCGCGCGAGATTTTTCCGCCAAGTGGCGCAACGGATTATCGCTTCGGGGCGTATGAAATTAAAGCCTGCATTGACGGCAGCCGAGAACGCCCGCGCGGTGTTGCCGAAAATGGCGCGTCAATATTTTGAGGCCGGGCGCGAGGCCATCGACGGCAAAAGACCGCCCGAGGAACTGCATGGGTTTCGCTTACAGACTAAAAGGTTTCGTTATACCCTGGAGCTGTTCCGTCCACTATATGGCCCCAATCTGGATCGCTATTTGAAAACGCTGCGCGAATTGCAGGGGGCGCTCGGAAAGGTGAGCGACTATCAAGCCATCCAGCGCGTTTTGTCCAGCGATGGCGAGCTCAAGCGCAAGATCGACCAGGCCCTGAAGCTGAGAGTAAGGGAACTCCGCAAAAGCTGGCGAACGTTCGATTCCGAGGGCCAACTCAAGCGCTGGCGAAATTATCTGGCCGCCGGCGATTCCAAGCGTCGAACCAAGCGCGCCACCCCGGCAGCCCGGAAAAAATCCGCTCGGGCCAAGACTTAAAGCATTTTCAGCACCCGATGCTAGAATGGTGTGGACACCCTTTGCTGGGAGGTCGTCTAATGGTAAGACTGCAGACTCTGGATCTGCGTATCGGGGTTCGAGTCCCTGCCTCCCAGCCAATCGAGTGAACTATGAGAACGTTTGCGTTTTCGTCTCTTCTGCTACTCTCCGCCATCGCCGGTTTTGGCCAAAACTCTTCGGATCTGTTCGACAAGGCGCCTCCGGCGATCGACGAAGCGTTGCGAGCCCGAGTGAACAGGTTTTACGATGCGTTCGTTGCGGGCAAGTTCAAAGACGCTTATCCGCTGGTAGCCGACGATTCCCAGGACGCTTTCTTCGGAGTATCGAAGGACCAGTTCAAGAGTTTCGAGATCATTAAGATCCAATATTCGGATGAGTTCACCAAAGCCAAGGTAGTGATTGCCGTCAAGAGCGACTGGCGGTGGATGAGCGCGGTCACGCTGAGAACCTTCCCGGTGAACAGCAATTGGAAAGTGATCGATGGGCAATGGTATTGGTACTTCGAGCAGCCCACCATGGCGCCTAGTCCGTTTTCGCCCACCGGCCTGGTGCCGATACCCTCCGGTGCCTCCCCCGCGGCCGCCCCACCGGTACCGAAAGATATTGCGGGTGCGGCTCAAGGAATTCTATCCCAGGTTAGTGTAGATAAGACATTCGTGCGATTGCGATCCTTCGAGGCATCCGAAGACGCGGTGCATGTACGCAACGGCATGCCCGGAGAAGTTAGAATCAAGCTGGATGATCCCAACCTGCCGGGGCTGAAGGTGACCCTGGAGAAAACCCGCTTGATGGCGCACGAAGAGGCCGCGGTGCTTTTCGAATGGCGCTTGGACGATCCCGCCATCCAATGCCTGGACTGCGCAAAGAAGATGAGCGGCCGCCACGTGGTTCAGCTGCACATCGAGCCCACTGGCCAGACTTTTCCGATTAGCGTCACTTTTGCGAACGCTTTCCAGCAACCCACTCCGCCTCAAGCCGCAGCGCCGCCTGTAAAGTAGCGGCCCTCCCCGTGCTCTACCTTGCACGGGAGGAAGTGCCGAATGATCGATCCGACAGCAGGGTTTCGCCATGTGGCCTCGCATGAGGGCTCCGTTTCTGTGAGCGTCAGGACGCAGCCGCCGCCATCTCAATCTTTTGCAGCCGAGCTGTCGGATAAGCTCGCGGGCACAATCTATAATGCCGCGCAATCCGCTGCCCCGCCGGTAAGCGAACAAACTGTCACGCGGCGAAATTCTGACAACTCAACATCCAGCACCACACCCACGCCGTCCCAGCTAAGTGCGCTGGTGATTAATTATCCCAGCACCACGACGGAGGCGCCTACAACGACGGAAGCTTCGTCGCAAGCCATGACTTTCGATCAGGCCTATTGGGCAAGCCAGCCGGCCGCCGTACAGCAATTGCAGTCAATCCAAGACCCAACGCAGCGGGCCGAAGTGGCTGAGCAACTCACTCAGCAGGGCTACTCGATAGATGTACCCGTTATGGTTTGGGGCTGGGATCCCGCCACTACCACCGCCAGTCGTGAAGCCATGGGTTACACCTGGGTTCCTTCAGCCGGTCAGCAGCCCGTTGAAGTAGCGCCCGGATTAACTTTCGCGGGCACATCTTATGACCCGAATAGTCCTCCGGCGGGATCCATAACGGTATAGGGTCACTGAATAGGAATATAGCTCGGTTGAGCGAAATACGGGTTGTTCTCCGAATCATAGGCAATGACGCCAATGGGCTGATAGGGGCCGGTCTGGGTGTCCGCCGGAACCTGTAGCGTAATGAGGTAAACACCGATTGCTCCCCGAACGTAAACGGCCGAGATGAGCGGAACGCCGCCGTTGTTCAAACCAATCAGCAGCGGGGCATTCACAGTTTGATCCGCCCCTCCGGCAGCGCCGGTGGCGATCGGAGGAGTGGCTTGGCCGAGGCCCGTGACGAACAGATAGATGTTCTCGCCTCTTTGCGCCGGATTCGTGGGGCTGACGTAAGTTCCATCGGACCGAACGGCCTCCGCATAATTCTGGCCGCTGTAAGCTGAGGTGAAGACCCCTGGCGCGAGAGTCTTTACTGGAACGTTTACCGTGGTAGAACCTTCGTTGGCGACGGTGACTTCTAAGGCGACGGAGGGTCCCGGCTGCACTTCAAAGGGCACCTGCACCGTTACTTGATCGGCTCCATTGGTCGCTTCGACGTAGTAGATGGGCGCGGGTGTGCCGTTGAAAGTAATCGTCACTCCGGAGAAGCTGGTAGGAAGCTGGCCGGCGCTGTTGGCGGCCGATACTACGCCCGTGACGCCCATCAGAATGCCGGTGCCTCTGATGGTTGCGATGCCGCCGGGAGAGATGCCCGTATTCGGATCGAAGCTGGCCCCGTTGACGATGGTGATGTTTTGCGGTCCCGGAGGCTGCGCGGTCAGAGTGAAGGTAACGCTGAAGCTGGCGGAGGTCGCAGTGACTGTAATTGCTCCCGGTGTGGCGCCTGCCGTCACAGTAGTGGACGCTTGTCCGCTGGAGTTGGTGATGACCGCCGAAGAACTTAGCGTGGCCACACCAGAGGTGATTTGGAAGTTCACCTGTGCGCCCGCGACGCCGGCGCCGCTCGAATTCACTACCTCCACCACCAGCGGCGAAGCGAACGCAGTGCCGATCACGGCGCTTTGTTGGTCGCCGGACACCTTCTGAATGCCGGCGGATGGAATATTGACCGTCAGGCTGAACGTAGCAGAGGCGCTTCCCGAGGTGGCCTTCACTTGCGCGACACCGCCAATGGCGCCGAGGGTAGCCAATGCGGAGGCGTTCCCGTTGCTGTCGGTGGTACTCACGATATCGCTCAGCGTGACTGCGCCCGTCGTGACGACCTGCCAATGAACGGCGGCACCAACGACGGTGTTGCCTCCCGAATCGGTCACGTGAACCACCAAGGCGAGGGGCAAGGTCTGTCCGGGACCGCCGGTTTGATTGTTGCCCTGGGTAATCTGGACTGCGCCTGGCGCGCCTGGCGTGACAGTAAATGAAATCGGAACCGAAGTATGGGTGTAGCCGATGGTGCCAATGAACGTTCCCGATCCGATGCGAGGGCCGAACGCCACGTTGCAAGTGGCTATCCCGCTCGAATTGGTGAGAACCAACCCGCCAGCCGCGTTGCAGGACACGGAGGGAAAGAGGCTCGGATTGGCATTGTTGTCGTTGAGCGTGAGAGAGACATTCGGTATTCCCACCCCCAGCGCAGAAACCACTTGGACCTGTACAGCACCGGCGAGAATGGTTCCCTCGGCTCCGGTCAGTGTGGTGCCGGGAGTTGGCGCCACGAAATACACCGAAGGAGTGGGGTTGGTGTTTACGGTGGTGATGTAGAAGATAACGTCAGTGGTATTGGCCGCGCTTGCCGTCACCAGGGTCTGCACAAAGCCCTGGGTGGCGGAGTCTGGAACTTGGGTGGTGAGAAAGTCCACCGATGCGATCCCGGCGGTGTTCGTACTCACTACTTGCGAAGATGCTCCGCCCTCGGTTCCCACCAGCGTTCCTCCCGAGGAAGGTACCGAAAAGGTGACTGGAAGACCGGCGATGGGGTTTCCATTGATGTCGGTGGCTAACACCTGGAGCGGCGATCCGTAAAGAGGTCCACTCGCCGTGCTGGTGTCGTTGAACATCAGTTGGCCTTGCCCGGCCACGATGGTGAGAGTGGGGCCGCCGCCGCCCTGCGCCGTGGTGCTTACGTTCACCGAAAACGATGCAGTCAGTGAACCGACGGTCGCGGTAACCGTGATGGGTCCCGTTGTGGTGGACGAAGTGACGTAGGTAAGTGCGTAGCCGCTGGATCCAGTGATGGCGGAGGTGGAATAAAGCGTGACACCCGCGCTGGTTTGAAATTGTACGCTGTAACCGCTGAGAGGAAGATTGTTGGGGTCTAGAACCTGGACGACCAGAGGCTCGGATGTGGAGCTGGGGAGAATGGTCTGGTTGTTGCCAAAAGTGAGCAGAGAGGCTGGACGCGAGGTGGCGCTGGTCTCGGCTGGGACCGCGTATGAGACCGCGCCGGGCGTTATATCCCCTGCAATCCCGTATGAAGTTACTATGTTCTGAGAGGCCGGATTGTACTGGTAAAGAGTGCTGGATGAAACAAAATAGACCGCCTGGACGGTCTCATGAGAGCTGGTGGGCACATCGTTGGTAGCGGTCAGCGCAAGCGCCCCGCTCAAGGCGAGATTGGGCACTGCGATCGGCATTACGCTCAAGGGCGAGACGTCAATCTGATAAAGGCCCTGGTTTGACAACGCAACCACAGTGTCCACCCCGACCAACTGCAGCGACGTGAGTTCGGGTAATCCGAGGTTCGGATCGGTGGCCGTGTGGTTTGCCAGCGTTGCGATCAAAAGGCTGTTTCCGAACGAAGATTGATTCGCGCCGAGCGCGTATTGCCCGTCCGTGGTAAATACCAGGGGACCGGCGGTTCCGGTGACCGAGATTGTCCCGTTATAGGTGGGCTGCAGCGTTCTTGGGTCTACTTCCAGGATCTGATTTGGCAGACTGACATAAACCAATCCATTCGGGCCAACGCTGACGGCCGTCGCTGACGCTGAAAGTGGCAGCGTGGCTGTGACGGCATAGGTAGAAGTGCTGATGGCTGAAAGTTGGCTCGCACCTGCCTCAGTTTGGCCGACGGCGAAGACAGCGGTAGAGTCCAAGCTAGCGGCGATCCCGATGGTATTAATCCCGGTTCCTTGACTGACTCCACCCGAGACCAGCTCACTGTTTGTTGCGGTGCTAACCAGATGCACCGTACCAGCCACCACGGCAAGCAGCTTCCCATCCGGAGTGAGGATCGCCTGGGTGGGAGAGTTAGATAGATTGGCGATGACGGTGGGCGCCAACGACGTCGCTTCAAAGGAGGAGATGCTATCTATGGTGGAGCTCCCAATGACATAGAACTCCGACGCGTTCAGATTGGGAAGTAAGGCGAACGAACCTTCCGCGGCGTTAAAGGTCCTGAAAGTCGTCAGTGGATTAGTGACGAACGCCTGCACATTTCCGTTGTTGATTCCAGCGCCGGGCAGGACAAACAAGTCCTGGGCTTCTAGCAACATGGCTGGCAAAGCAAGACTGAGGGCGCAAAGCGCAGATACTCTCTTGAGCATGCCTGTAAAACCTCTCCTGGTTTTGGACGCGGGGAAAAATCAGTAACAGCGTACCACAGATATTGGATTGGATTCGGGCTGAAGGGCGGGTTTTCGAGCGGAGCAAACGAGAGGTGAAATAGAAAAGGGGGAGCCGAAGCCCCCCCCCTTTATGGATCAACTAACCTTGGTCTAGTGGCCTAAGTTCTCGCCCATGTTATGGGTGCGATAGAGGCCCGGCGTGTCAAGTTCGATCGCCAGATAACCGGCCGAGGCGCCTTGTCCCTGAGCGCCCGGAGGGCTAAGGAACGCGAAGCCATGGCAGTACTGGAAGTTGGCCTGAGCAATGATATAGCCTTCGAATCCCGGGGTAGCCGGAACACCGAAGTTACCACCCGAGCTCACGTCGAAGATCAGCTCTTCACCCGCAGGCACAGCAGAAGTGGTAGTGAACGCGGGAGGAGCCGCGCCACCGCCCGAGGTGGTTCCGTAATAATTCAAGGTCACGGTACCGGTCTGGGGCGCCGACGAGTAGGTAGACGGAGCAGCTGAAGTATTCGCGATTGCTATGCCGGTGTCAAATCCTGCAGCGTTTGCAACGAACGGGAACAGCAGGTTGCAAGAGCAAGGCGAAATCGAGAACAGGCTTTGCGGCGATCCGCTCGGACCAAAGCGCGGAATCGGCGCTGTGGAAGAGGCGGTAGTAACCGTCGATTGGGGCGAGAATTCTACGCCCACCGTGGTCGGGGTCGTGGTTGGCGTCGGAATGTTGCTCCCGGTGTTGGAAGTGTACGAGACGCTGATCGGCACGGTCAGAGTTTCCTGAACGCTGGGATCGGAGTAGTAGATCTCGTAAATTAACGTGTCCGTGGTACCCGAAGATGTGATAGCCACCTCGCCACCATTGGTCCCCGTGGCAGGCGCATCCACAACTGGTATCGCAGTGGCTGACGCACTAAACGCACCGCTGGAGACGGCGCCTTGGCTGACCAGGACAGCGACGCCAATGGGCGTGCCGCTGCCATAGGCACCCTTGAGGTAAACGTAGCTCGGAGCATATAGAGTTACACCAGAGCTGATGCCCGAAACAGTGAACTGGAGCTGAGTGCCGTGGTCGGCAATGCCAACATACTCACCAGTTGTGCCGTTGGTGAGGCCAGTAGCGAATGGGGTAAAGCCGGATTCTGTATCGTAGGGGAATCCGGGAATATCCTGCACGCTGGGGTTCCCTGGCGGAATATAGTCGGTAGCACCTAGAGTTTTCACTTCGTAGATTTGGTCATAGCTTTGCGGCTTAAACGAATATGCAAAGCCTTCCTCGGCGCTGACACCGATACCACTGTCGGTGGCCGGGACGCCGGGAATGGGAATCAGGTATGTGTTGACGCTGTTACATTGCTGATACGCTGCAGGACCGGGAGCCCCGCCAACGAGACCAATAGCCGGGGGTTGCAGCAAGCCAGGGCTTACCTGACCGACGACATTGCCACCAGAGGGTTGGTTGATGGTGATCGTAGTGGAACCGTTGACCGCCAGGATCTCCGAGATCTGGGTCGGAATCAGGGTGGACGAAACACCTAATTGAAACGCATTGGCGCGAATATTGGTGATTCGAATCACGCGGGTGCCGGCTGTTCCGGGAGCATCGATCGGCACGCCGTTCCAGGCGATGGTGTTCACGCCGGTCTGGACGCCCTGAAAGATGTTGTAGTGGCCAGCCGTTCCTTTATAGGAGCCAGCCGCCCCAAGACCAGGACCAACGCTGGTAATGGCGCAGTTGGTGTTGTTGTTTGCCAGGCAGGCGAGTTGCGTGGTTGCGTTACCGTTGGTGGGCACGCTGGTGGGCGGATAAGCATCGGCGCCTGGGGGATAGGGCTCGTCAATTAACAGCAAAGCTTCCGAGACGTTGCCGAGTCCGACGATTCTGCTCGTGATGTTGGTGTTGGTCGAAATCTGCACGTTCTGCAGCGGGATGGGAAGCCCAGAGGTTGTCGGGGTACCACCTGCGCAATTCAGAACCAAGTCGCCCAACAGCTCGGTGATTCCTTCTGCACGGACAATATTAGGGACGCCAGCGGTAGCCGAGCATGTAAACGTACCCTGCGCGTTGGCTGCGGAGCTACCAATTCCGAGTAGCAGGCCGACTACAGCGAGCGCTAAAATCCATTTGCGAAAATCTACCATTTCCTTCTCCTTGTGAAAATCTAAATTGAATTGATGGAAGTTATCTTTTTTCAACCTGAGCCTCGAGTAAATGCTCGTCATGAAGATTCTGAAATCTCAGCCGATCAAACACCGCACCTGGTGGCTGCCGCCGCCTTGCTTGCTCGATCCTGCTTCATTGTCTCCACCAAGCTCTGTCTCCATCCAGCTCAACTTGCTTTTTGAACTTCTCGTATCTTCTTTTGTGCTCGCGGGATTCATGCGCCAAAGAATGAATGCCGCCAAACTTGTTCGGACGCAGTCAATCATTCATAACACTACCTGCTGGAACAAGTCAAGCGTAAATTGTTGATCTCACAACCCGCCGCTTCTCTTCCTCTATCGTCAATAGCGGTCCATTACATCACACAGCTTTTTGTCCCGTCAATGCTTTACAGCCAATGGCGAATCTGAGGGTTTGAATGGTCGCACGGGCGGGTTGTCCGGCGTTCCAGCTCCGGGTCCGTGCGTGCGCTAAGCCAGAGGAGTCCTATTGCTTTGTTTGAGTTACTTCCACGAAGCTATCTATTCCTTAATGTCTTTCCGCAAGGACTTCATCTGCTGTTTGAGTTCATCGGAGGCATCCAGCAACTGGTTGCTGTCGAAAATGACGTGGGGTGTAATGAAGATGATCAACTCGGTACGCTCTTTATTGTAGGAGCGAGAGCCGAAAAGCGCGCCGAACACAGGAATCCGATCTAATAAGGGAATTCCCGAGAGGGAGGTGCTGGTGGTCTCTTGGATCTGGCCGCCGATCGCGATGGTGTCGCCGTCCTGAACCGTCACTTGGGTGGTGACGGACTGGGTTGCAAATGTGGGTGAGTCGATATTGCTTCCCGAGGTGGCGGCGCTGGTCGGTCCAGGATTACTTACGTTCTGGTTGATAATCATGGTGACGATGCCGCTAGGCGTCACACGCGCCGTGATGTTCAGTCCTATTCCGGTGCTTACGTTAGAAATACCGGTGGTCACCGATCCCAGCGCGCTGGTGGTGGAACCCGCTTCGGTGGGCACTGTGGCGCCGACGTTGATGGAGGCCGGAATACTGTCGGTAGCGATCACGGAGGGCGAGGAGATAATCTTGGAGTTACCCTCCGTCTCCATTAAGCTGACTACGCCCGAGAGCGCGCGGCTCTTGCCCACCAGCGTGGCAGCGGATAGAGTGACGCCGCCGGAAACGGGGGCAGCCGCAAGTCCCCCCAGCAAGGAGGCCGCGGTGCTTGTAATGGCAGCGGGTCCCGTGGGTCCGGTAGATCCGGAAAGAGTTTGCAACGCGGCTGAAACGTCGCTCGAGAAGGCGTGTGTCAAATCGATGGAATAGATCTTCGCTTCGATGAGCACCTGGCGAGGTGGAACGTCCAGTTCCCGAATCAGCTGCTGAATTCCCTCATACTCTTGCTGCGTGGCCTGAATGAGTAATGTGTTGTTGGTCGGGTTTGCAATAACGCGCGGCCCTCGGGAGCCATAACCACCCGGCACCGTTCCCAGGTAAGTTCCCGTAAGATCTCCCGTGCCCGGTGCGCCTGCGCCACTAGCAGCGACACCACCGGCGGGGTTGGCGAAAGGGGTTCCGCCGCCGGCATTGGGAGCACCGTTGTATCCGTAGGGGGATCCGCCTCCGTTCATTCCTCCATATCCAGGGCCATACCCACCGCCGCCGTACATGCCCCCGTTGTTGGCGCCGTAGGGACTACCAAAACCGCCGCCGCCGAAACCACCACCGCCGAAACCGCCGCCTCCAAAAGCAGTGCCGCCAAAGCCGCCGCCGCCGAAGGTGTTGCCGCCCAACCCGCTGCCGGCTCCGGTGCCATTGGTCCCCATGCAGGCGAGAATCGCGTTCTGGTTGCCGAAACCGGCTAGCTGTCCATACAACGCTTGAATGGAACAGGCCATGGATATGGCGTCCCCGTAATGCACCCGATAGACATAATCTTTGATCCCGCCCGCCGCGGCTTTGATGGGAATATCCAGCTTCTCAAGCCATTTCTCTACTTCCTGGAAAGCCCCGGGATTGGGAGCCACGGCGATGATGGTATTCACGCGATCGATGGGCAGAAACTTGATGGGCGCATTTTTATCGGACAGCGCGATGGCCTTGGAGATATTTTCCAGCTCCTTCGCCAAGTCGGAGGGGCGGCCGTTCTTCACGGCGAAGACGCGAACTCGCTGGTTGGCGAGCGTGTCGCTGTCAAACAAAGCCACCATTTCCATCAGGCGGCGCATGCTCCGCCGGCTGTCGAGCATCAAGAGTAAATTGGCCGGGGCGTACATGTAAATGCGGGCATTTTCGCCCTGAAAAGGCTCCAAAACTTTGACCAGCTCTTCGGCCGTGACGTACTTGAGGAACACCAGATTCAGCATGGTCCGGTCGTCTTCGGGGATGCTGTTGGGGTCGGTCTTCATCTCCGGCTCGAGCGGGAGATGGGAAATGTCGGTGAGCGGAACGATACGGTACAAATCGCCTTGCTTCACCATTCCGAAGCCGTTGATCCTCAGAATGGTCTCCAGCAGCGAGCGCGTGTCGATGTCCTTGGTTTCGCCGTACGTATTCAGGATGACGCCACCTTTGACGCGCGGATCGAGGATGTAATTGATCTTGAGCTTTTGCGCCAGCAGATCGATTACTTCGGTGAGTGAAGCATTGTTCAGCGCCAGGCCGCCGTAGACGGTGGGAGGAGTGGCTGGGGCTTTAGGTTGAGCGGGCGCGGACGTTGGCGACGGCGTCGTGGCAGGGGCCGGCTGTTGAGGACGATCGATCGGCTGCGGAAACGGTTGCGGCATAAGCCCAGGAAACACGGGGCCCTGCCGCGGAGGTGGAGCTTGCTGCGGGTCTTGCGCCAGAGCCGGTCTGAGCAATGCCGCCGGTAGCGCCAGACCACAAAACCAAAGCCGAAAATTCACCTTATTGGTGCTCCGCCGGCTTGCTGTTCACACTGGTTTGGTTGGAATCGGGCGGGGTCTGGTGGGCGCCTGCAAGGGCTTTCTCCTTATCCGTTAGCTCCGTCTTTTTGCTCACCCAGGTGGACACGCCAAAGGGCGTCTTCTTCTCGAAACGATAGCTGTCGCCGAGATCGGTGACCACCACCGGTTCGCTCTTCGCCTGTGTATCCGGGTGCGCGTCTTGAGGAGTCGGCTGAGCGACCTGAGGGGCCGAAGCGGCGTTTTCCTCCCATCTGGAAAGGCCAAACGGGGTCTGGCGATAGTTCCATGTCTTACCGCTGGAATCGGTGTAACGGTACAGATTGGGTCCAATCAACTTCGCTCCGGCCGGAATGGTTGGCAGCTGCGCCGCGGCCTTTTGTTGGGGGGTGAGTTCGGCCGGTTTCTTGTTTTGGGTTTTGGAAGCAGCTTTGGGCGCGGCCTTTGTAGTAGCGGGAGCGGTGGTCGAAGTGGTCCCGGAAGAAGCGCTCGATTGACTTTGCGCCAATCCGAGCGCCGCGGCGAACAGGGTGAGTGCGATGGTCTTCATAATTATTCCTCTCTCTTCTTCTATTTGGTCGGGTCCCAATGGCAGGCGTTTCCAAACGGCGTTGGGCTAATCACCTTTTTCAGGCCGTCCACGACGGTGCCTCCGGGAGAATTGTCGTCGGAATAGCAAGCCCTGCGTCCATTCCCTATATCCACGCCGGGGCCGGAGTGCGATGCGCTGGACAACGCTTGAGCGCCCGTTTTGGCCGGCGCGACCTGCGCCGAAGCGCTTGAGGGCGGCGCTGAAACTTCGGCGATAGGCGTCCGATCGATCAACTCGTCAATCCGTTTCTTGAACTCTTTGCCGTCCCATTCGAAGTCCGCATAGCTGCTATCCACCGAAACAATGGTCCAGGGACCGATGGTGTCGCCGGGATGATAGCCCTTCTGAGGTCCGTTGGCCTTCTCGCTCAGCACGATGGTGGGAGGAACTCCGTCCCACAACATCACTCCGTGGGCCACCGGGAAGGGCGGTTGCGGCTTGGGCGGCGGCGGCTTGGGGGGATCGACGATGACATTGCCATTGCGATCTTGCGAGAACAGGTTCTGGGTGGCCACATCGGCAAAGTCAGCCGCGGTCAGCGCGTTCACCTTGTCGAGGGGCGCCAGGCCCGGCACGCGAGCGGCCGGCAGGGCGCTATGGAGCAAGGCCAGATCGCGCGCATGCGCGTCGATCCACTCGCGCCGCAACTGCCAGTACAGCAACGCGGCCAGCGCCACCAGCGCCAGATCCAACAGTCTTAGTTTCCCGCCCAAGGCCTTTTCCCGTTCAAAACTCTTCCACACCTTTTCGCACCGGCACCAGCCGCCGGGCCACCAATCCGGAGATGGTGAGACGCACCGGCATGGTCTTCTGCTTGGGATGCGCGGTTCCGAAGCGAATCTCTTCCGTAGCAATCAGCTCCGGTTGCGCGCTCAGGCCGGTGAGGTAATTCACCAGCTCATCGATGCGGCAAGTAACGGTGATGGAAACGTTCACCTGGCCGTAAGCCGTGCCAAAAGGCCGCGGACGGCCGAGCTCCACCTGCCCCACATCGAGCGGAGGCAACTGCTGCTGGGCTACCCGTTTGACGATTTCGAGCAGTTGCGCCTGCGCCTGCTCGGCGGTGTCGCCGGGAACCAGACCTTTTTCGCGCTGCGCCAACTCGAGCGAAACCTGATTCAGGACCGCTTCTTTGCCGGGAAGCTTGGCCGCCTGCCTGCGCAACATCGCGAGGTGCTTTTCGGCGCGATCGACGCTTTCCACCGGAGCGGTGATCTTGGCGCCGCCGCTCGCGCCCGAGGATGGCGAGGAGGAGCTGGAATACCAATAGAACAGCCCGCCCGCTAGCAGGGCGACGCCCAAAATGAGCAGAGCGCGGCGGTCGCGGTCGGAGAGCGTCATTTCGCGGCTTTCCTCATTTCACTTCCGGCGCCTTGCGAGTCGAGCGGATGGTGAACAGCTCCCCGCCCGCGGTCTTCTGTAACGGCAGCGAGAAAGCCGAACCTTGAAATTGCCGCGATCCGTCCAGAAGCTTGATCAACGCCGCGGCCTGATCGGTTTGTCCGGTGATGCTGACGTAGGTTCGAGTGAGTTGCAGCGAATTGAGCCAGGCCGGCGGCGCCAGCAGATGAGTGAGCTCGTTCAAGGCGTCCAGGTCCTGCCGGGTTTGCTGCCGGAAGTTGTCCAAGGTCTGGGCGCGATTGCGCTCGTTGACGATCTCGCGATCTACATTCGCCGCCCTTTTTGACAGAGGCTCTAACGTCTGGATCTGCCCCTCAACCAGCCCGAGATAATGACGCTCGGAATAGCTGGGATAAGCAAGCACCGCGACTGCCAGCAGCAGGACGATAGAGCCCACGACGGCAGTGGGAATATAACGCAGCCGGGATGCGGACTGGCGCTGCTCGATGGGCAACAAATTCAAGCTGAGGGGACGCAAGAGACCGGCGCCGGACAGGGCCGCGGCATACGAGAGACAAGCGCGCGATGGCTCGTACGTCTCTGGCTGGGCCAGCGGCTGCGGAAGCCGGTCGCGCAAGGAAGCTGCTTCGGTTTCGGGCGGCAGCCTGAGTTCGGAAATGGCCAGCGTCCGAACGCGATCGAGCGATTGCTCCAGCCGGGCCGAAAAGATGGGACGCGTGGCGCTTTCGCCATACACTTCCAGACCGCCTTCAGCCGGCTCCATGGCAAGCAAGCCGTCCTTGGGAGGAACCGAGAGCAGGCGCAGAGCAGAATAAATGGTGGGAGCCGAAAACGTGAAGCACGCGGCCTTGACGCCGGCTTGGGAAAAGAGCGCGGTGTAGCGATCCACTACCGATCGCAGCGTGATGGCGATCAGAACCGAGGGAGTGTTGCCGATACGCGCCCAGTCGTACGCCACTTCTTCTTCCGAATGTGGATTCAGCGAATCGATTTCAAAACGTACGGCCGAGGCGAGATCCTTGTCCGTTACTCCGGGCAGCAAAATCTGCCGCACCGTCACTTCATCCCTGGGCAACAAAATTGTGGCCGCCAGGTGTCCTACGCCCAGCTTTTGCAGGAAGCCGGCATACACGCCGCCCCAATCGGCCGCCGGCTGCTCGCGAAAATGCGGGATCGTGAGTTCGCCCAGCACCCGGACGCCGGTGGGACGGAGCCGGACCACTGTCACGGTAAGATCGTCGGATCCGATTTCGATCCCGATGCCGGTCCCGATGGCAAGCCATTTTGCAAAATCGATTTTTGTCATGGCAGTGGCCTTATTGCAAAATCGGGGCGTTGTCGTACCACCGCATGATGTGATACGGCGGATTCCAGTCGGGCCCCAGCAGCTTGACCATGGCGGAGACGGTGCGGTGTAGATCGGAAAGCTGGCCATTGGGCAGCCGAAGCCACGCCGTGGCTCGTAACGTCACCATCGTTCCGTTAATAATGCCGAGCCGCCCCATGCCCCTGCCGCCGTTGCTAAACGGAGCGAGTTGCCCCATATTTGCGATGGGTGCGGCCTGCCGAAGCGCGACAATTGCCGCGGCCGTCTCTGGAGCGACACCCACCGCCACCATCACCTCCGGCGTCACGGTATTCACATCCAAGGCGCCGAGGGCGCCATAGACCGACAAGCAATCGCGGAGTCCATCGTGCGGGATGAGCTTTCCTTCGGCGTCGCGCGTGTAGCTGCCGTAAAACAGATCGGGAGTGATTCCTCGCACCAGCAATAATTCCTCAATCTCTTGAACAGACGCATGCCGCGCGCGAAAAGACGGCGTAAGCGACAAGTAATATTCATCCAGCTCGGAAAACGATCCGCCCGCCGTGGGACCGCGCCAGTCGACAATGCCGTTCACGATCGCGGGGGCGCGATTGGGATCCACTCCCAGCGCCACGAGCAGACTCAGGAGTTCCCGCGGCGTCGCGAAGTTCACATTGAGCTTGGAATTCTCGGGAATGTATTCGGCGCGGACCACACCGGCGGGAAAATCGAGCCGCAGTACGCGAGTGACGTTTTGCCGGAAGCGCGGCTTTCCATCGGGACCGAGGAATGCGGGACCCGACTGGATGTAGACCAACAGCCGGTCTATGGCGCCCTCGGCCAGATAGTAGGCTTTGAGGCCGTCCGCATCGGTGGAACTGCGCTCCACTTCTCCGCGTACCGTGTTGGCCAGCGTGAATGCAATCGCCGATAACGCCGCAGACAGCCACAGGACAATCAATAGCGCCGCGCCGCGCCGACGGTGCCTGGAGTTAGTTATCGGTATTTTCATATGGCATCTCGGGCAAAGGCTCGCGCGTGACGTGAACCGGGACCGTCAGAGTCACCGGTTGCAGACGCCCCAGGTCCGGCGTCAGCGGCGCCATCTCGATTCGAATGGCATTCGGCAAAACCGGCTTCACCCAGCGTGGCACCCACGCCGGCGCTAGGGCGGGAGGCATGCCGGGATCCCGAAAGCTAAAGCGGCAATAGGCTAGCTTATCGGCCAGAACAAAGGAATCCGGCCCGACACTGATGGGGGCGAAACGCGGTCCGACGGGACCACCGTCCGGACCCGCTCCGATGCCGAGGCAATACACACCAGCTCCGCGCGGCCCGGTGTACCAGTGCTCATTCACAACCAGGCGCACGCCCTGATCGTTTTCACCGGGGATGACCTGAAATTCCAGGATCATCGGCAGACCGCGCTCGCCCTGCTGCAGCGAGTAAGTGGACGCCAGGCGCATGGACTGCGACTCGCCCTGGAAGAACATCAACGGCCCTCCCACCACGCCGGGCCGGGCCTGGCAATCCGCCGTCAACGGCATGATTCCTTCGATTTCCTGGTCGAGAATGCGCTCGATACTGGAGACACGCCGGTTGGCCATGAGCTTGGAGTCCGATTTGTTCATGGCGCTCAAAGCGACGCGCAACGTAATCACAATGCCGACCGAAAGCAAGCTGAGCAACAAGGTGGCGATGAGCAGCTCGATGAGCGTGACGCCCGCCGAGCGCTGTTTTCGTTTCATCATTGCGCCGACCCTAATGGCCCCAGAGTCTGGTCGCCCGCCACCGCGAGATCGGCGCGGGTGAGCAGTGAGCGATGAAAGCCCTCCAGCCGAAACGAGCGGCGCTGGGTCCCGTTCAGCCACCAGATTTCCAGTTCCACGCGCTCCACAAACGGCTGTCCCACGCCACCGCCCTTGGGGATCTCGAACGGTGTAAGGCGCGCGCGCCATCCCATGGTGCCGCCGCCGGTGGCTTCCGGGCCCCACGTTCCTTCGAACGGCACACCTTTTTCGAGACCGCTGGCGATCAGCAGCTCGTCCATCTTTTGATGGCCCAGCAGAACGGCGCGGTCGTGATCGGTGAGCCGCGCGGCGTTGCGCAGAGAAGTGGAGATGGCCCCCATCAGCCCGGCTACCGCGATGGCCATGATCAAAGTGGCCACCAGCAGTTCCAATAAAGTGAATCCGCGCTGCTTCATTCGGCCTGCGGCGGCGCCTCCACGCGTGGGACTCCGGTGATCGGGTCGACGCGCACCACGCGCTGCACATTTCGTCGATTGATCAATTGCAAGCCCATCGGCGGCACGGTACCGCCGGGATAGAGCAGGAAGTTGCGCTTCAGGTTGGCATCGTCGGCCGATTGCTCGGGCAACTGGGGAAACACTTGCACGATGGAGACCCCCTCCGGCATTTGCAGCTTGCGAAAAAAGCCTCGCTCGCTGGATCGCATCTCGATCGAATTGTCGGCCTTAGAAATCGTGATCTCCACCATCTGCTGGCGGCGTTCGGCGCGGCTCAGCCCGTAATCGAGAAAACTGACCACGCCGTTGGTCGCGGCATTCAGGCGCAAAGAGTCGATCCCGGAGCTGATGGCGGGATAACTGATGCCCACCATCAGGGAAATCAGCGCGACCACCACCACCATTTCGATGAGAGTGACGCCGGCCGCCTCAGAACCGCGCGCGTTAGCAAGCGATCGATCAGTTCTTCCAACTGACAATGTCGGCATTGAATCCATCTCCGCCGGGCTGGCCGTCCCCGCCTAAGCTGACGATGTCGGGCTCGTCTCCGTGGTCGCCGGGATAGCGATAGATGAAGGGATGATTCCACGGATCGTTCCCGATCTCCTTTTGCAAATACGGCCCTTGCCAGTTCTCAACGCCCTCCGGCTGCTGGCGCAGAGCCTGCAAGCCCTGCTCGGTGGTCGGATAGGTGCCGGTATCCAGCTTGTACGACCCGAGCGCGGTAGAAAACGCGTCGATCTGCGCGTGCGCCGAAGTGACCTTGGCCCGATCCGCTTGATGCATCATCTTCGGCAAAACCAGCGCCGCGAATAGCGCGATGATGGTGACCACCACCATCATTTCGATCAAAGTGACACCGGACTGCCCTTTTGTTCTTTTGTTCATCGCTTCACCTCACTACATTGCAACATCATTCATTCCGACGATCGCCAGCAGCATACTCAAGATTAGCGTTCCTACCACGATCCCCATGATCAAGATGACCAGGGGTTCAAACAAAGAGGTAAATCTCCGGATGGACGCACGCGTGTCCGCGTCGTATATGTCGGCCATGCGCACGAACATCGAATCCAATCGGCCGGTCTCTTCGCCTACGCTCAGCAGATGGGCGGCCAGGGGAGGGAACTGTCCGGCCTTACGCAAAGGTCCGGCGATGCCTTCGCCGCGCTTCACGCCCAGGGACACAATCTCGAGCGATCCCGCAATACGGCGATTGTTCAACGTCGCACCGGCAATGGCGAGCGACTGCACCAGGGGCACGCTGTTAGAAACCAAAGTGGCCATGGCACGGGCGAAACGCGCTGTCTCGGCCTTGCGAAATGCGTCGCCCAGCACCGGGATCTTCAGCCGCAGGGTGTCCCACCACAAGCGGCCCGGCACAGTGCGTACGTAGGTATACATTCCGATTGCGAAGATCACGAACAACGTAATCCCGAGCCAGCCGTAGCTTTGCAGAAACCGGCTGCCCACCAGCAGCATTTTGGTGGGAAGCGGCATCTCCATATGCGATTCTTCGAAGACTGAGGCAAATCGCGGGACGACAAAATTCATGAGAACCAGAATGGAGCCGATGCCGACGAGAGAAAGCAGCGTCGGATAGGCCATGGAAGAAATGATGTAGCTGCGCAGATCGTCGCGCGTGCGCTCGAATTCAGAGAGCCGCTCGAAGACCACTGCGAGCGAGCCGCCGGCTTCACCGGCCCGGACCATGTTGATGTACAACTCCGAGAAGTGGTCGGGGTGAGTGGACAAACTATCGGCCAGCGTGCGGCCGCCTTTGAGTACGCGTAGAATATCCAGCACCAGCGTGCGAAAGCTGGAGCGATCGGTCAATTCCGCGGTAATGGACAGGGCGCGGTCCACCGGCACGCCCGCGCTCAGAAGCGTCGAGATTTCCTGGGTGAAGAACAGGACGTCGCGCTTCCTGCCGCCGGAGAAAGTCGGCAGCTTGATTTCAACCGACGCCTTGGCTTCCTTGCCGACATAAACCGGAGTGAGCCCCTGGCGGCGCAGCTCGAAGGCCACCAGGCGCTCGGATTCGGCGTGAATAGCGCCAGTGCGAATCTGTCCATCGGATGCCACGGCGCGGAAGTAGAAATTGGTCATTCTTCACCGCGCAAATTTGGCCACAGATGAACACAGATGAACACGGATAAAACATTATTCCGAAATCTGTGTTCATCTGTGTTTATCTGTGGCCAATTAAAATTCCTGCGTGACACGCATCACCTCGTCGGCGGTGGTAACGCCGTTCATCACTTTCAGCCAGCCGTCTTCCCGCAGATTACGCATGCCGTTGCGCCGCGCCACGTTGGTGATGGACGCTGCGTCGGCGTTTTTCATGATGAGCTGCCGGATCTCGTCGCCCAATTCCATTAATTCGAAGATGCCCATGCGGCCCGAGTAGCCGGATCCGAAACAATGCTCGCAACCGCGGCCAGCATAGCAGACCACCGTGTTTCCATCCGGCGCGATGCGCGTTCCGCTTTCCGCCTTGCAGTGCTCGCAAATGACGCGCACCAGGCGCTGGGCCAGCACCGCCACCACCGACGAGGTGATCAGGTAATTCTCCATGCCCATGTCGGTCAGACGCGTGATGGCGCTGGGCGCGTCGTTGGTGTGCAGCGTCGAGAACACGAAGTGGCCAGTGAGCGAGGAACGGATGGCGATGTCGGCGGTTTCGCGATCGCGAATCTCCCCCACCATGATCACGTCGGGATCCTGGCGCACGATGTGGCGCAGCCCAGAGGCAAAGGTCAGCCCGATCTGCGTATTCACGTGCAGCTGGTTGATTCCATCCATCTGGTATTCGACCGGATCTTCGATGGTAATAATCTTTTTGTCGCTTTGATTGATCTTCTTGAGCGCCGAATACAACGTTGTCGACTTGCCGCTGCCCGTCGGCCCGGTGACGAGAAAAATTCCGTGCGGCAGCGACGTGTAGTATTCCATGCGATTCAGCATGTGCTTGTCGAAACCCAGCCGGCCGAGATCGTAGAAATCGCCGGCCGAACGGTCCAGCAAACGCATGACGACACTTTCGCCGTACAACGTCGGGAGCGTAGAGACGCGCAAGTCCACCTCGCGGCCCAGCGTCTTGATCTTGATGCGGCCGTCCTGCGGCAGCCGGCGCTCGGCGATGTTCAGCTTGGCCATCAGCTTGACGCGCGAGATCATCGCGGCCTTCAGTTCGCGCGGCGGAGGGTCCTGATTGTAGAGCACGCCATCCACGCGATAGCGGATGCGGAATTCTTTTTCGAACGGCTCCAGGTGGATGTCGCTGGCGCGCTTTTCAACCGCGGAAGCGATGATGGCGTTCACCAGGCGAATGACGGGCGCTTCGCTCGCCATGTCGCGCAGGTGTTCCAGATCTTCCGACATCTCGCCGGCCTGGAACTCGAAATCCGCCTCGGCACGCGCGGCCGATTCGCCGTAATATTTGTCGATGGCGTCGATGATTTCCTGCTCGGGCGCGAGCACGGTGCTGATCTTCAGACCGGTGCAGTGGCGCACGGCGGCGATGGTTTCGACATCCAGCGGATCGGCCATCGCGAGCGTGATGGTATGATCTTCGCGGCTCATCGGCAGGCAGCGGAATTGCCGCAGGAAGCGCGGCGAGAGCGCTTCGGTTTCGGCCGAGACGAAGGGGGGAGCGTCGATGGAAACCAGCGGCACTTCCAACTGTTCCGAGAGGGCCGCCAAAACATCGCGCATGGCGATGAAACCCATGTCAACCAGCGTTTTGCCGATTTTGTCGCCGCGCTCTTTCTGCAGCTCGAGCGCCCGCTCCAGGTCTTCCTGGGTGATCAGCTTACGCTGGATCAGAATCTCGCCTAGCCGCATGGCGTTAAAAGGTGTCGCATGCGTTAAAACTCTTCGGATGCGATGGGGGCCTGCTCGGCGCTGGCCGATTGCAGCAGCGCTTTGCGCGGCGCGTGCATCACGATCTGCAGGGGCAGTCCCTCGCGATTCTCCCACTTCCAATAGAAAAGCGACAGGGCCACGGCCACCTGCTCGTCGGAGGGAACCGAATCGAGCGAACGCGCCGAATCCACCAGCATGGCGCGCATCGCGGACCGTATGGCGGCCATGCGCTGCACCTTCTTTTCGTGCGTACGGCGGATTTCCTCCGGGCTTATAGTTGGATGGAACGGGCTGATCCTGGTGCTGGGCGCCACATTCACTTCGCTCAGAAAGATTGCGCCGTAACCCTGAATGTAGGTGCCTTGCGAAAGCCCGACCACTTCCGCCGGATCCTGCGGCCACATAAGGGACAGCCGGTTGTCCATGCTGTGTTCCATGGCTTCGATCATGCCGCGATTCACCTTGGGCCCGTCGGCCGCGCCGGGGAGCGCGCACAGCGCCAGGAGAGCAACCAAAGCGATTCTCATTGCCTGAATGCCTCGTTGCTCGCCATTTCCATGCGGCCCATTTGTTTTCGGGCGTATTCAATGCCTTGCTGGAAAGTCGCCAGATCAGCTTGGCGCTGGGTTTCGTAGCGCGTCTCGGTGGCGTTCAGCACTCTGGCGAACTCGGCGGACTGTTTGGCCTGAGCTTCGTTCACCGCGGCCTGTACTCGCGCGTTCAGTTGGCTCTCGACCTGTTTTTCGATTTGCGCGGCATCCACTGCTGTCGGCACCGCCACAGGCCGCGCCTCAAACCCATGGACCAAAATAGCGGCGGCCAACAACGCCGCGGACGCAAAACCCATCACCGGACCCGAGCGCCACATGGTCTGCCACCAGCGCGGCTCAAACACCCGATCGGACACGAACGCGATGCGGCGCGGGATCTCTTCGTCTTCGAGCGAAGCCAGCGCCGAGCGCGTCAGGTTCAGCCGGTCCAACTCTTCGCGGCAGCTTTGGCAGCCACGGACGTGCGTCTCCACTTCCGTCCGCTCGCGACTCGTCGCTTCGCCGACAACATACGCTTTTAAATCAATTTCACAACTCATTCCGCGCCTCCGGTGTTTACTGGAGCTAAAGTTTGTTTCAACAGATCGAATGCGGTGTACAGGCGGGATTTGACAGTGGAGACCGGGCAGGAAAGAATCTCCGCCATCTCCTCGAACTTGAATCCCTGATAGACCTTGAGCAGCACGGCCTCGCGATGGTCTTCCGACAACTTTTCGAGCGCGCTCCGCACCGCCAGCGTCGATTCGATGGGGAACAGCCCGCCGCTCGATTCAGCCATCTTCGGCTCGCCCAGGATTTCGCCCTCCGGACGGTTCTTCCGCAGCAACGAATACGCCTCGTTGTGCGCAATCCGAAACAGCCAAGCCGGGAACTTTGCCGGGTCGTCCAGTTTCTTCAAATTCTGATAGGCCTTCAGAAACACATCCTGGCTCAGATCGAGAGCGTCCTCACGCTGCCCCACCAACCGCAAGAGATAATTGAAGACACGCTTCTCCCAGCGCGACACCAGCACGTTGTAAGCTTCCACGTGCCCCCGACGCGCCTTGGCGATCAGGTCGCGGTCCTCAACCTCCCGAAAGATCAAACTTCGGCTCCAATCCAAGGACGCGCCCCGAGTCGAAAAAGACGAAACCCTTCCTAATGAGCGCGGCTTCGATTCAATTTTCGCATCAACCCGCGCATCATCCGCTCGGTGGCGGTCCCAAACGGCTGGTCGGTGGTGAGGTAAGTCCAGGTGGCGCCGCGTTGGGACGGGTCCACGCCGGACTCCTCGGCTTCGCCCAAGCGGGTGGCGATTTCCTGGTCGAGTCCCTCTTCGAGCTGCGTAAACAGCGCATCAACCGTCGTTAGATACTCATGCAGCGGATCGCGACCGCCCCAGGAAACCCACTGGACGCCTTCGCGGAGCTCGGTAATGGCCGCCAGGTAATCGGCCCACAGCTCGTCGATGGTGCGTAGCGCAACAATTCGTTCCAGTTCGGAATAGACGTGCGTCTCACCCGCCAGAATGGCTTGGCGCCGTTGCTGGATCTTCTGCCGCTGGCCCTCAATAACGCTCTCATATTTGTGCAGAAAGCGCCGGATTTCGAGGTTTTGCCCCTCGGCGGTGCGCTGAACACTCTCGATGTCTTCATTGTTAGCGCCAAATTTCACCAGCAGATCGTCCTGGAGCGAGACGAAGAATTCCGAACTACCGGGATCGCCCTGCCGTCCAGCTCGCCCGCGCAGTTGATTGTCGATGCGCCGGCTTTCGTGGCGATTGGTTCCGATGACGTGCAACCCGCCCAACTCCGCCACGCCGGGCCCTAGCTGGATGTCGGTACCGCGGCCGGCCATGTTGGTGGAAATCGTCACGGCGCCGAGCTGGCCGGCCCGGGCGATCATGCCCGCCTCTTGCTCTTCGTGCCTGGCGTTCAACACTTGGTGCGGCAGGTCCCCCAGCCGCGCGCTCAAGCGCTCCGATTCTTCGACGCTACGCGTCCCCACCAGCACCGGCTGGCCAGTGGCATGAAGACGCCGGATCTCTTGAAGCACGGCCCTTTCCTTGTCGAATTTCGAAGCATAAACGCGGTCTGGCCGATCGGCGCGGATCATCGGGCGGTTGGTGGGGACCACCTCCACTTCCAGGCCGTATACCAGCCGCAGCTCTTCGGCTTGCGTGGCGGCAGTGCCGGTCATCCCGCAGACCATCGGGTATAGCGAGATCAAGTTTTGCAGCGTGATGGATCCAAGAATTCGGCCTTGGGTCTTGAGCGCCAGGCCCTCCTTGGCTTCGATGGCGGTGTGCAATCCGGCCGGCCAGCGCCGATTCTCCGCGATGCGGCCTTTAAATTCGTCCACCGATTCGATGGCGCCGTTCTTCACCAGGTAGTCCACGTCTCTGCGCAGCAGCGCATGCGCGTGGATAGAATCCTGAACGGCGGTGAGCAGCGCGAGGTTCCGTTCTTCGAACAAATTACCGCAGCCGAACGACGCTTCCACGGTGCGGATGCCGGCGTCGGTGAGGGCGACATTCCGGCTGTATTCGTCGAAAGTGAAGTGCCGCCCGCGGTGGAAGCCGCGCGTGATGCGATCCACGTGATACGCCAACGGCGCCTGGTCCGCTTCACCGCCCGCGATCACCAAAGGTATTCGGGCTTCGTCGATGAGGATGGAATCGGCTTCATCGATCACCGCGGTAGCGAATGGCCGCTGCACCTGCTCGTGCGGATAGAGCGCCAGGCCATCGCGCAAAAGGTCGAACCCGATCTCGTTGGCGGTGGCGTAGGTGATGTCGCACGCATAAGCCTGGCGGCGATCCTGTTGGAGATGGCCCACCGAAAGCCCAAGGAATTCATAAATGCCGCCCATCCAGCGGGCGTCTCGCCGCGCCAGGTAATCGTTTACCGTCATGACGTGCACCCCCGCGCCTTCCCGCGCGAACCAGACGACGGCGGGAACTGCGGCCAGTGTTTTTCCCTCGCCCGTTTGCATTTCGGCGATCTTTCCCGCCGTCAGCGCCAGTGCGCCTTTCAACTGGACATCGAACATCTTCAGGCCCAGTACGCGTTCGGCCACCACGGCCGTGAGCGCCACCACTTCGGGAAGCTCCAGAGAGCGCCAGGGGATGGCTTTCAACTCAGCGTCGCTCGAGTTGGCCAACTCCGCGCGACGGTTATTGATGAATGGAATGAATGACTCGGGCTTCGCCGAATCACGAAATAGATTTCGCAAAAATTGGCGCACGGTAACGCCCTCCTTTCTTCTTCGAACTTGAGCTATCGAAGAAAAGGTGGAGGACGCTGATAGAGCGATGTTGCAAAATACCGGGACTGCGCCGGCGGCTGGTAGTTGAGCGGAACGCCGGGGCGAGCGTTTGTCGCGGAAGCGCGAGTGGGGAGCAGGGCCCTCTGCTCGGCGCGATCCTGTGCGATCCAGACAATGGCCGCATCGCCGCTACCCGGGCGCACGCGAACCACGGGCACGGCGGCGTTGGCCGAAATCGCCAGCAGCGCCGCCAGCAGCCAGGTGATGGTTCGCTTGTTCACTTGATCTTTAGTCTACCGCTCCCTCACGGTCACGGCTCAGCGCGGCGGCTTTATTCAGCCAGCGCGCCGTCAGCGACCTGTGCTTGGGAGAAAACTGTCCCGCAGCCGCTCGCAGATAGGGCTGAAATTCCTGCGCCCAATAGGCCGCGTAGCCGCGTTCGTGGATGTCGGTCAAAACCTGGCTATAGTGCAACAGAACGCTAGAGCCGAAGGTCTCGCCCGAGCGCCAAACCACCCGATTCGCGGCGCGCGCCAGCCGCAGCAAGGTTACCGGGACACGGGCGATAGCAGCAACCGCCATCATCGACGACAGTTCGAACACGGAGCGGTGCTGCGCCGCAGCCTCCGCTTTCAATTCCTCCCAATGCGCTCCCAGGAATCCCACCGAAGGCAGATTGCGCGGAGGAATCTTGGCCACTGCCTCCCGGAAAGCGCTCCATTCGCGGCGCAAACCGGCCACATCGAGCGGCGGCGCATTGCAAAGATCGGCCACCTGGCTGGCGCTCTGCTCCAGCCCTTCCAAAAGCTGATCGACGTTTTCGAATTTGGCGTCGCGCGCAAGCAGGCCCTCCAGTTTCAGCGCATCGGCGATCTCCTGAACGATGTAACGTCCGGCGCCCGAGACATCGGCCAGCGCGGCCATAATCCAAACCGGTGAAGCGCGAAACGCCAGAAGACCGGCCAACTCGATGCCATGGCCCGCCGTCCGGCGAAGCAGAAAATCTCCGGCCAGCGCGTCGCCCGTCGGGTAAACGCCTTTCACCTCGCCCACCTGCTCAATCAGAAAGCGCAGCGCGATGTCCACCATCATTTGATACGTTTTGGTGCGCCGAACGGCGGAAGGAACCGAGACATCGCCGATCTCGCGGATCAATCCTCCGGCCAGCGCCGCCCCGGATCGCACCACGCGCTCCGGTAATGAGACTACATAGCGGGCAACCCTTGCGCCGGCCTTGGCCGATTTCCGCTGCGGTCGCTTCCCAGAGAGCTTCATCGCCTAACTATAATTGTGCCTGATGGCCGACGTCGTGATTCGTCCCAGCATGAAATTTATCAAGGCGGGATACGTATGCGCCCTCCTTGTTGTATGCGCGGCGATCGTCATTCACTACAAATATCTCGCGGACCAGTATCCGCATCCCTATCTCCCCATCGCCAGCTTGCTCGTCTTGCTATGGCCCATCAAGCGGCATTTGCGGCGGCAGACCATGACGCTCACAATCGCAGGAGACAAGCTGCGCTATGAAACCGGACTGTTAACCAAGTCGATGCGGATTATTCAACTCCCCAAAGTGCAGGACGTTCGAGTGCTTCAGTCCTTGGGGCAGCGTATCTTCGGCGTGGGGGACATCTCTATCGAAACAGCGGGGGAGAAGAGCCGCCTGGTGGTGGACAATCTCGACCGGCCGCGAGAATTGGCCGAAGAGATCACCGATGCCTCGCAGCACTCCTCGCCGACCGGTCTTCATTAAATCCTTGTAACAATAAACATTTCAACGACTTCGCCGGTTCGAGTCATACCCTAGACTCCGTGGATTTTGTTATGGTAATAGGAAGTGCCACTACGAAAGCTGGGGCGGCAACCAGCCCTTGGTCTCGCATTGCTCCTGGTTGCCACGCTTCCTGTAATTGGCGGGTGGAAGTTGGCAGGTCCGTTTGGCGGGAGTGCGCGAGCAATCGCGATCGATCGCCAGAACGGCCGCACGTTGATTGCTGGCTCGCGTGACTCGTTACTGTTTCGTTCAGACGATGCAGGTGCATCCTGGCGTCTGCTACCCTTTCCGCGCGGAACTCCCGGGGTATTCAACTCGGTACTGATCGATCCCAAGGAGTCTCCCCACTACTATGCAGGTCTGGATGCCGGCGATTCCCAGGACTCGGGCGTCTACGAGAGCAAGGATGGCGGCGAAAGCTGGCAGGCTTTAGGCGGCATCCGGGGATCTCGCATCGAATCGCTCGCCATATCGCCGATCAATTCCAGCACCCTTGCCGCCGGTACGTCGAAAGGCGTTTTTGTTTCGGACGACCGCGGCGCCACCTGGCGCAGGATCTCGCGAGCGAACGATCCGGAGATGCAGGAGATCACGGCTTTAGCCTTCGATCCCGCCGATATCAAGGTCCTTTACGCCGGAACTCCACACTTACCCTGGAAAACCACCGACGGCGGCGTCACCTGGCATTCCATTTCCAGCGGTCTCATTGACGATTCCGATATTTTCTCTATCCGCGTGGATCCGATGCATCCGCAACTGGTTTTCGCCAGCGCTTGCAGCGGTATCTACCGCAGCGACACGGGCGGCGAGGCTTGGCACAAGATCCAGGGCATTCCGGGAACCCATCGCCGCACGCACATCATCGCGGAGGACCCGCGCAATTCCGACACGATTTTCGCCGGAACCACCTTGGGCTTGTTCAAATCCCCGGATGGGGGCAAGACCTGGCAGCATTTGAACTCCGAGCAGGTCAATTGGATGGTGTTCGATCCGGGCGACCCGCGTACGCTTTATCTGGCGACCGAGTTCGCGGGCATTCTGAAGAGCACGGATTCGGGCCAAACATTCCGGGCGATGAATGAAGGATTCGCAAATCATCGCCTTTCTGAAATCACGTCGGATGGCAAGCGCCTGTACGCCAGCAGCACCTATGAGGGACTGTACGGCGGCGTTTTTGTGAGCCGCGACGGCGGACTGCAGTGGTCCCTGGAAGCCAATGAAGAGGCGCTGCATGGCCATAATCTCCACAGCTTGACCGCGTCTTCCGCCAGCGCGGACGTGGTGTTTGCGGCCAGCGAGGATGCGATTTTGAAATCCGTGGACGGGGGCAAAACCTGGGTCTCAGGGACCGAGCCTCGTCCGGCGATCGCCCGGATCAGCCGGAAGGTACCGGTGACGCACAGCGTGGGACGGGTTCACATCCACGCATTGCGAGCCGTGCGGCTGGAAAAAGACAAGTTGGTTCTCTTCGCGGGAACAGACGCTGGACTATTCCGTAGTTCCAATTCTGGAATAACTTGGGAGCAAGTGAAGTCCGCCGGAATCACGGACGTATCGGTGCTGGCGATCTACGCGCCACCGGCCGGCGTCTCCCGGCTGGCTGTGCGAACCGGTTCCGGATTGTTCATTTCCGAGGATTCCGGCCGAACTTGGCAGGCAGCCCTGCTGCCAAACGAGTACTACATCTATGATGTGGCCCTCCCGGTACAGCACGATACCGCAATTCTCGCTGCAACCTCCCGGGGCGTTTTGCAGTCTACTGACGAAGGCGCACATTGGAGGCTTATCACGCAAGGTGTTCCCGCGGCGACGGTGGACTCGGTTCGTTTCAACCCATCCCAGGAAGAGGAAGCCTTCCTGGTTCAATACGGAAATGTCTACCGCACCGTCGACGGCGGCAATTCCTGGCAGGCATTCTCCAACGAGGGCCTGGAAGGCGCCGCTATTCGAATGCTGTGGTTCGCACCCGACCTTCCGCGGCGGATTTTTGCGCTCAGCGCCGCGCGCGGGGCGTTAGTTTTCGATCTGCCTCAGGCTACTGTGGCCCAACAGGATCACGCTGTTATTGCAAGCAGTAAATGAATCAGAGGAAAGGTGAAAAATATGCGAGCAGTATGGAGGTATCCGGTTCTGGCGCTAGTTGCGTTGAGCGTCTTGGGAATCCCAAATCCGGCGCGCGCTCAAAACGCCGCGGCACACTCAGATGAAGACAACAATTTCTTTGAATTTACCATCTACGGCGGATATTCCAACTACCAGAGGCTGCCGTCGGGCCTGGGTTCTAAGATTACGGAAGCGCCCATCCTGGGCGGCCGCGTCACCGAGAATTTCTGGAACTATTTCTCCATCGAAGAGGACATGAACGCCTATTCGTGGAACAAATATAAGTTCCTCTCCAATCCGCCGGACGGGACCATCCTGGCGCCGCCGTTCCCGTTCCGCACCCTGCAGCCCTCAGTGGATCTGGTGTATAACTTCACACCACGCGATCACAAGTTCCGGCCTTTTGTGGCGTTTGGCCCTGGCGCTTCCTTCGACAATCCGACGAAAAACGCGAAGAAATTCGCGCAGTCGCTGCCTCCCAACGAGGGCTTCGGAGACTTCAAAACCGACGAGCGCTTTCAAGCCAATTACGGTGGCGGAATCAAGTACCAGGCGAATAAGTGGTTCGGCGTCCGCTTCGATGTTCGGGGCTTAACCGGGCTTGCTCCTCGCTTTAGCGTGCTTACCAGCAACCCCAACGGCGGCGCCTTCATACCCGGCGGAAAGATTCTGAACGGCATTCAGGCCACGGCCGGCCTCACCCTTTATCTTGGACATCGCGGTGAGATTCCGGCGCCTCCGCCACCACCGCCGCCACCCCCGCCACCGGCTCCGGGTGCGATTAATCCGGGCAGCATCAGCGCCAGCCCGACTTCCGTTTGTCCGGGCGACGCGGTGACGCTGAGTTCGAACGCGTCCGATCCGGACGGGCACCAGATGACCTACCAATGGACCGCCAACGGAAGCCCCGTGGGAAGCGGCGCGCGGTACACCTACATGCCGAACTCTTCGGGAGACGTCCGGATTGGCTTGCATGTCGCCGATTCAACCAACCCGTCGCGCGGTGCGGACGCAAGCCCGGTCACGGTCCACGTGAATACCTATAGCCGTCCGACGGTCAGCATCGCGGCGAATCCCATGGAGATGGAGCGCGGGCAAATGGCGATGCTGCGTGCCGTTGGCATGGGGTCGGAATGCAGCGGAACGCTCACTTATAGTTGGGCCGCCTCGGAGGGAACAGTCGCTGGTAGCGGAACCAACGCGGAATTCGACTCCAGTTCGGTCAACTTCAGCAACGATCGCAGCCGTCCGCAATCCAAGCAGGTGACCGTCACAGCGACAGTAACCGATAGCAAGGGCGGATCCGGCAGCGCTTCCACCAACCTCACCGTGAACCTGGGGCCGGAAGCGACGCACTTCGGCGATATTCTGTTCCCGGAGAACAGCGCGCGCGTCAACAATTGCGGCAAACGGGTACTGATCGAGCAGTTGTATCCGCAGCTTGCCGCTAACCCGAACTACGATGTTGTCCTGGTGGGCCACATCGATTCCAGCGAAGCGCCCAAGGGCAGGTCACGCCGCGGTCGCGATCTGGATCGGGATCGGGTGCTTCAGACCGCGGCAGTGCTGAGCGGGGGCGGTGGCACTTGCAGTTCGCTAGATCCGTCCCGCATCAAGGGAAGCTGGATTGGGGCGACGCAGGAAACGCCTTCCGTGCCGACTTCTTGCGCTGTATCCACCACGGCTCCCAAGGAGCGCAGGGGCGCGGAGATTGGAAACAGCGATACCGCCAAGAACCGGCGAGTAGAGATCTGGCTGGTTCCAAAAGGTATGGCTCTCCCAGCCGCGGCTCGCGACGCCAAGGAACTGCCGGACGCCGACCTGAAGAAGATCGGTTGCCCGAAGTAAGCAGAAGCTAGCAGTTGTTTTGAGCGCCGGGTGCTTCACCGCACTCGGCGCTTTTTATTTGGGCCAGATAGAGGCGATGTCCACTGCGGCGTCTGGAAAACGCGTCGGCGTCAGTTGGCCTTCGCGCAGCAGTGTGGTGGTGACTAAGCGTCCGTCTTGGAGCAGCAGTACTTCCACGGTCTGTGCTTCCGGAGACACCACCCAGACTTCAGGGACGCCGAGGCTCTCATAATCTTTGAGCTTCGCCGTGCGTTCCGAGCGGGTGTTGGCGGGGGAAAGCACCTCGACCACCAGTTCTGGCGCCGACTCGATGTAACCATCCCGCTCGACTGCATTGCTTCGAGTGAAGACGGCAATATCCGGGACGCGGGTAGTTATCGGGTCTCGGCGAATCAAAAGCCCGAAAGTCGCGACGAGGACTCTAACGGTCCTGCGATCTAATTTCGCCTTCAGCAGGTCGGCCAGATCTTCAACGATGTAAGCGTGAATAATCTTATTTGGCGGCATCTTGACGATCTCACCATTGACCACCTCCTCCACGCCCTCAACTTCAGGGAGCGCGAGCCACTCTTCGTAGGTAAGAAGCTTGGAAGTCGTTGCCATGGTCGTCCTGAGATCCTCTTTCCCTTAGTGTACGATGACCATTTGTGACTAGCCTGACCTACGCCGATTCAGTCCGATATCTTTATTCGCTCGGCAACGAAGTGCTGACGGCGAAGCTGGGGCTGGAGCGAATCACTGCTTTACTCGGCGCTCTCGGCAATCCACACCAGGCGTGCCGCTGGATTCACGTCGCTGGAACGAACGGTAAAGGGTCCACGTGCGCGATGATCGAAGCGGGTTTGCGCGCCGCTGGGATTCGCACCGGACTGTACATTTCTCCGCACCTGATAGAGCCCACCGAACGCATCCAGATTGCCGGTCGCCAGGTCAGCCAGGAGCAATTCGCCGATGCATTCGCGCGGGTGCATGAAACCGCCGAACGGATGGTGGCCGCGGGCGAGCTGGACATGCACCCCACGTATTTTGAAACCGTCACCGCGATGGCTTTCGTGACTTTCGCCGATGCCAAGCTGGACACCGTGGTTCTCGAAGTGGGCCTGGGCGGCCGATTGGATGCCACCAACGTGGTCACTCCCGTGCTCTCGGTGATCACGCCCATCGACTACGATCATCAAATTTTTCTCGGCGATACCATCGAGCAGATTGCGGCGGAAAAAGCCGGCATTCTCAAACCGGGCGTACCGGCGGTGTTCGCCGAGCAGCGGCCGGAAGCCGAGGCTGTTCTTCGTACGCTTGCCCGCGGGCCTTACACGCTCTCGCGCGACTGGCCGATCGCCGATCTTGCCATCGACGCGCGCGGCAGCCGCTTTCGCTTGCGATGCGCCGATACCAGCGCCGATACCAGTATGGATATCGTCTGTCCGCTCGCGGGGGAGCATCAGGTGGAGAATGCGCGCGTGGCCGCCGTCGCACTCAACCAGCTCGGCATTTCGCCCGCCGGCATCGCTTCCACCCATTGGCCCGGGCGGCTGGAACGTGTTTCCGAACAGCCCGAGATCATTATCGACGGCGCTCACAATCCCGCCGGAACCCGCGCCCTGGCCGCTTATATTCGGCGCTTTTATTCGGAACGCGGCATCTGGATTGTATATGGCGCATTGCGTGACAAAGCGGTAGCCGAGATGGCTTCCCTGCTGTTTCCCCTGGCGGATCGAGTGATCCTGACCGCGCCCGCCAACTCGCGCGCCATGCCGCCAGAGGACATTCCGGCATCGGGCGCTCGCATCACGCATACCATCGCCGAAGCCATCGAACTGCTATCTGAGGCCGCGCCGGAGGACGCTATCTTCATCGCCGGATCGCTCTACCTGGCGGGCGAGGCGCGCGCGCTGCTCGTAAAATAGAACAGTGTCTTTTCTCCGCGCGTACCTCATCACAGCTCCACTGATCGTACTTGCCACCATCGCTTTCGGATTGGTGAGCCGGGTGATTGCGTTTTTCGAGAACGACGGACGCAAGCAAATCGCAGTGGCGCGCGAGTGGGCGCGCTTCCTTCTGTGGGGCAGCGGAGTGAAGGTGAAAGTGGAAGGTCTGGAGAAGATCGCACCGAATCGCAATTACATTTTCGTTGCGAATCATCTCAGCTATATGGATACGCCAGTACTTCTTGCCAACATTCCGGACTTCCGTTTTCTCGCCAAGATCGGCCTGTTCAAGATTCCGATGCTCGGAACGCACCTGGCGACCGCCGGCCACATCCCGGTTCCACGCGGTGACGCCCGAGCGGCGGTGAAAACCATGACTACAGCGGTGCAGGCCATCCGGGAGCTCGGCATCTCGCTGCTGATTTTTCCCGAAGGCGGGAGATCGCAAACCGGCGAGCTGGCCGCTTTCGAGGAAGGCGCGGCCTACATCGCGATTCGCGCGGGAGTCCCTCTGGTTCCGATCGCTTTACAGGGAACGCGCGAAGTGTTGCCTTTCGGCTCAGGACACGTTCGGAGCGGATGGGTAACCATGCGGATTGGCGATCCCATTCCCACTGACCAAGCCCAACCGCGCGATCGGGAGCGCATCACGGCGGAGATCCGCGATCGCATCGTCAACCTTCTTGACCGGCAGCCCATCCACGCCTGAGTTCTGTAAGGGAGCTATCTCGCGGCCTGCTTGTGGTCTTCGATCCATGCCACAGCTTGGTCGAGAGCTGGATCCTGGCCCGCCAGCAGCGCCTTCCGCGTGACCGGCGCTTCTACGTCGGGCGTCACGCCCACGCCTTCGAGCGGCTGGCCGCCTTCGGAAATGTAGTTGGCGATGGCATACTGAAATCCGTCGCCATTCGGCAGCCTTTCGAATACCGACGGCAGCGCGGCGGCCGCCGTACGAGCTCCGAATATGCGCGCGCGTCCCAGGTCCTTCAGGCCTTCCGCCATGATCTCGGAGGTGGACGCCGAAGTGCCATCCACAAGAATCGCGAGTGGTCCCGCAAAAGTAGTAAGCCGGGGATTCACCACGAACTTAAGCGTGGTATCGCGCATGTACAAGGTTCCGAGCTTCTGATCGGGCTGCGCGATGAACCAGCCCGCCATCCCCATCGCCATGATCCCGATGCCGCCCGGATTTCCGCGCAGATCGACGATAAAGCCCTCACATTTGCCGCACGATTCGACGGCATTCCCGAACGACGTCATCAGGCGCTGGGCATCCAGGAAGGCGTTGAAGGCAACATAACCGATGTTTCCGTCGCCCACTCGCGATGCATTGAACCAGACCTGCATCGGGTTGAGATATCCGAACTGCACCCGCTCGCCCTTGGGTTGGCTCGGTGCGAGCGTTTTAACAACACGTTCGCCATCGGCGTCCAGGAACTCCACCGATAGCGGGCCGGCCGCACCTTCTAGACGTCCCAGTATCGCCCGGCGCAGCATGAGGTCGCGCAACGAGGAGACGGCGTAGGTTTCGTTCAGTTTCGCCACAATCGGGCCAACATCGGTGCGAGCGATCTTCATAATCGCCCACCCCGGTCGCACGCCCTGCGCGAAGGCCGACGAATCCGGCTGTACCGATGTCACCAAAACCTGCGCGTCCACCACCCGAACATCCAGCCCGGTGGACGCGTCGCCAGCATGCGCGCCATCGACGTTCGAATAAAGGTCCGAAGGAACGATGGCAAAGTGCGTCTGATGCAAACGGCCCAGCATCTGGTTCATCACGGCACGCGCCGCGTCCATGCTATCGGCCGCTTCCATCTTTGGCCGGAATTCATCGTGGATCGTTATCCAATCCAGGCCGCCAGGATTGGTTTGCCAGTGCTTGTCGCGGATGGTGGTCCACACATACTCGAAGGATTGGATGTTGAGTTGCCGTTGTTCCGGCGTAAGCGCCGCACCTAGCGGACTTACGATCAGCAGGACCGCGAGACACGCGATGCCGCGCGCGCCACTCATTCCTTTTCGAGAACCTTGGCGCCGAGCGCACCGCCGATGACGGGCAGCGCCGTCAGCACAACGAACAACATCCCCAAAGACAGGAGCACCAGCACCACCAGCATCTTGGGATCGTTGAACGCCTGCGCGATGCTCTCGGTGCGGGCGTCGTTGGGGGGCAGTTGGCTGAGAAGATATTTCGCCAGGCCGCCTTCGTTCGATATTTTGACCATCACGAAAGCGAACAGCACGCTGAGCATGGTGAACGAGAAGATGCCGGTAATCCAGCCCATCCGTGCGCCGCTGCCTATGCTGAGCGTCTGGCCCGTGCGCCGCGAGTAGAGGAAGACGGCGAAGAATCCGCCGGCTATAAACGCGACGAGCAGGCGAAGAAAAGGAAATGGCAGCGGCACCAGAAACACGAATACGGCTGTGAGCGCTGCAATGAAACAGATTCCTACCGCTACCCGGTTGTGGAAACCGATCTCTGTCGACAATGGCGCGCGCGCCAGCGGGGGGAGAATGGGCGGCGGTTCGACGGCCGCGGGCGTCGGCTCAGGCTCTTCCAGGCCAGGGTAGTCGTATTGTGGCTTGCCGCACTTGTGGCAAAAGCGGGCATCCGGCGGCAATTGCGCGCCGCAGGTGCAGAATTCGGGCACGACTTCAGTTTGACACACGCTACCGGCACTCGCGGTGGACGGCCTGGATAGCCCGCTCCAGCCCGTCGCGGCGCACCACGATGCTGATGGTGAGTTCGCTCGAACCCTGAGCGATCGCGATAATATTGACGTCCTGCTCCGAGATGGCTTGAAAGAGACGCCCCGCCAGTCCCGGCGTGCCCCGCATGCCTTCGCCCACCAAAGCCAGCAGCCCGACATTGTCGTCCACGGCGATGGGCTTCAGATAGCCGTGCGTGAGTTCGAGCGCCAGGTCCGCTTCGAGCGACTTCATCACCTGCGTCAGCTCTTCCTTGCGCACCAGGAAGCAGAAGCTCTGGCGATAGCTGGAACTCGTCAGCGCCAGCACTTCGGCGTTGGCGTCGGCCAGGGCTTCGAGCGCGCGCGCCATAAGCCGGGTACCGCTGACTGCGGCGCTGGCGGGCTCAATGGATACCAGGGCCACGTTCGCCATGGAAGTGACGGCGCGGGGACCAGCGGGAGCCTCCACAGTGGACATGATGCGCGTGCCTGGATGATCCAGATGAAAGCTGTTCTTGCTCCATACCGGAATCTGACGTTCGATGAGGGGCGCGAGCGTGCGCGGATGCAGCACTTTCGCACCGTTATACGCCAGCTCAGCCGCCTCGTTGTAAGTAAGCGCGTCCAGCACGCGAGCTTCGCGGACCGAGCGCGGGTCGGCGCTCATGATGCCGTCCACGTCGGTCCAGATCCAGAGTTCGGTGGCCTCCAGGGCGGCGGCGAGAATGGAGGCGGAAAAATCCGATCCGCCGCGTCCCAGGGTGGTAGGCCGTCCATCCACGGTGGCTCCATTAAAGCCGGTAACCACCGGCAGCACGCCACTCGCAAGCAGCGGCTCCAGCACGCTCGCGGCCTTTTTTCGCGTGGCTTCCATGATGGGCGTAGCATTGCCGAAAACAGCATCGGTGACAATGACGCCGGCGGCGTTGACGGCGCGCGCGGGAATCCCGGAAGCTTCCAGATATTCGGCGATCATCAGGGCGGACAGCCGCTCGCCGATGGCGATGGCTTCATCCACCGACCGGGGCGGACGGTCGCCCAGCATCAGCATGCCATGAGCGATGCGCCGAAAATCGGTGATCAGTTCGCGAACGCCGGCCATCGCACGAGCGCAGCGGGCCGGCTCCAGCAGTAATTCGTGGCACGTCTTTTCGTGCCGCTCCGAGAGGCTGTGAATGCTGGCTTCGATCCCGGCTTCGTCGTCCGCTTCGGCGTGCCGCAGAGCGCCCAGCAGCAGATCGGTGACTCCGGACATAGCGGAAACCACCGCCAGCACCGGCCGCCGCGCTTTCTGTTCGGTGCAGATGGACGCCGCCACGCGGATTCTCTCGGCGGAGCCCATGCTGGTGCCGCCGAATTTCATAACGAGCAGATTGTTCATTGAGTTCGTTCACGCCCATTGGAGGTACGATCGCGGATAATTTTCAAAATGGCCGCTTCCACTTCATCGATGCTGAGGCCGGTGGTGTCCACGTACACCGCATCCGGCGCTTGAACCAGCGGCGATTCCGCCCGGCTGCGGTCACGCTGATCGCGCTCGCGGATTTGTTGCTCCACCAGATCCGTTGGCAGCGCGCTCTCGTTGGCGCGGCGCGTGGCGCGCTCCTCAGGAAGAGCGTCCAGAAAGATTTTGACCGTAGCCTCGGGAAAAACCACGGTCCCGATGTCGCGACCCTCCATCACCACCGAAACCTGCCCGCCAATCTCGCGCTGCTTTTCCACCAGCGCGCGGCGCACCGCGGGAACCAGAGAAACTTCCGACGCCGTCTGGCTGACTTCGGGCGTACGAATGGCCTCCGTCACGTTTTCGTTGTTCAACATCACCGCGTTGTCGCCCGCAACGAATTCAATGTGCGCCGCGTTGGCAAGCTGCTCCAGACGATGCATGTCGGATGGCGCAACATTGGTGCGCAACGCCCACAGCGCCACGGCGCGGTACATCGCGCCTGTGTCGACATAGACAAATCCAAGCTTGGCCGCGATGCGGCGCGCGAGCGTACTTTTGCCGGCGCCGGCGGGACCGTCGATCGCAATCGTGATTCGTTTGCTCAAATTATCATGAAAGCACATGCATGAGGAGATTTTCCGCGCGCTCGCCGAAGGCGCCACCGTAATCACGGCCAGCCGGCGCCTGGCGCGGGTGCTGGCGCGAGAGTTTCACTCGATGGAAGCCGCGCGCGGCAACACGGTTTGGAACCGTCCGGATGTCTTGCCGTTGGACGCATATCTGGACCGTACCTGGGGCGAGTGGCTGGGACGCTGGGCGGACGAAAACGCCCCGGTGTTGCTGGACGCATTGCAAGAGCAAATGCTGTGGGAGCGGATTATTCGCGAGTCGCCCGCGGGGGCGTCGCTGTTGCAAATCCCTGAGACCGCGCGGCAGGCCATGGACACCGGCCGTCTCATTGCCGAATACCGGCTGCCGGTGGATGGGAGCTACGAAGCGTCCCAGGATTGGGCGGCGTTTGCGAGTTGGTGGCGCGAGTTTCGACGGCGATGCAAGGCCTATGGTTGGTTGGAGCGCGCGCGACTAAGCGATTTCCTGCAGGATCGAATTGGCGCCGGCGAAGTGCTCCTGCCCATCACAGTTTTCGTCGCCGGATTCGATGAAATGACGCCGCAGCAGGCAGATTTTTTCGAATCACTTGGCGAATGGCACACAGTTCCAAGGCGGGGGTACTGTTCTGTCCCGGCACGAAGGAGTCTGCGGGATTCTTCCGAAGAAATTCGCGCCGCGGCGGCCTGGGCGCGCCGGTTGCTGGAGTCGGATCCCGAAACACTAATCGGCATTATTGTTGCGCCGGACCTCACGCGTTTGCGCCCCAAGGTGGACCGGACTTTCGGCGAAGTTCTGGAAGGAGCCTTTCATCTTTCGGTGGGGCCAGCGCTCGCGGAGTATCCCCTGGTGCGCGCGGCGCTTCTTATGGTGGAGTTCGCGCTGGGCAAATTGACGCTACCGCGCGCGGGAATGCTATTGCGTTCCCCTTTTGCCGGCGGTTCCGAAAAGGAATGGGGAAAACGTGCGCAGTTGGATGCAAAGTTGCGCAAGAACGGCGTGTGGGATCTGTCCTTGTCCCGATTGCGCGAAGAGGCGGGGAGTTGTCCCGAACTGCAGCGCGTGCTGCGACGAGTGGAAAAGCGGATTCGCGAACGTCCAGAAGAACAGCAGGCCAGCGATTGGAGCCGCCGCATCGAGGAACTGCTGGAAGCCTTCGGTTGGCCGGGAAACCGCGCGCCGAGCAGCCGCGAATTCCAGACCATCGAAGCCTGGCGCGATCTGCTCTTCGGCTTGGCGTCACTCGATCGGACAGCGCCACCAATGAATCTCGGACAGATCATCGATTGGCTGCATCAACAGGCCTCCAATACTCCTTTTCAAGTGGAAGACGAAGGCGCGCCGATACAGGTGATGGGAATGCTGGAAGCGGCGGGGCTGCGATTCGATCATCTGTGGATCATGGGCCTGCACGATGAAGCGCTTCCTGCCGCCGCACATCCGAATCCGTTCCTGCCGACATCATTACAGCGAGAGCACCGGCTTCCGCACTCGACGCCTGAGCGAGAACTGGAGTTCGCGAGTGCACTCGTGGAACGGTTGCTCTCCAGCGCCCCCGACGTGGTGTTGAGTTATCCACAAACGGAGGGCGATCGAGCTTTATCGCCGAGCCCGTTGGTGGCGGGCGCTTCGTGGAAGGATGATGGCGAAGCGCCGGTCCGGCACGCTCGCGGAATCTTCGAACAGATTGCGGACGAAACGGCTCCCCAGCTGTTGCAGAGCGATTCGTCGGGCGGTGCGTCGCTGTTCAAAGACATGGCGGCGTGTCCGTTTCGCGCTTTCGCAAAACACCGTTTGGCCGCGCGACCGCTGGAGGAGACCGACCTGGGATTAAGCTATCGCGACCGCGGAACGACGGTTCACAAAGCACTGGAATTCATCTGGCGCGAGTTGGGATCGCACGCGCAGTTGGTGCAATTAACCCCGGCGGAACTGGAAGCTCTCATCGCGCGCGGCGCCGATGCGGCAGTGGCCAAAATCGGCCCAGGCATTGGCCGGGATCTGGAGAAGCAGCGCTTGCAAAAGCTGCTTATTGAATGGTTGGACATCGAAAAATCACGCTCCCCATTCACCGTGGCGGGCATTGAAACCGAGCGCGTGGTGGAGATCGGAGGCCTGCAAATCAAGACGCGCGCCGATCGCGTGGATGCGCTTCCCGACGGCCGCCAGATCATTGTGGACTACAAGACAGGTCAGCTCAAATCGGACGGCTGGAACAGCGATCGGCCCGCCGAACCGCAGCTCCCGCTCTATTGCGCCACGAACGATCGGTCAGTGGCTGGCGCGGCCTTCGCCATGATTCGCACCGGGGAACTGCACTTCCGCGGCTTGACTGCGAGCGATACCAGCCTGCCCTCGTTGAAGAAAATGTCCCTCGATTCAGCCATCCCCTTTGAACGGCAATTGCTGGAGTGGAGGCGAGTGCTGGAACATTTGGCGGAAGACTTCCGCGCAGGCAAAGCGCAGGTGGATCCCAAGAAGGGCGCTTGCGACAATTGCGGCCTGCGCGCGCTCTGCCGCATCCAGGAGCTAGAGCATGAGCGCGGATAGCGCGGCGCGGCTGCGGGCGCTGGACACTTCGCAGTCCTTCATCGTGCAGGCGCCGGCCGGTTCAGGCAAAACCGAACTGCTGATCCAGCGCTATCTGAAACTGCTCGAAACCGTGGAGACTCCGGACGCCGTGGTGGCGATCACCTTCACCCGCAAAGCCGCGGGCGAGATGCGGACGCGCGTTATGGAAGCCTTGCGACTGGCCCAGAGCGGCTTGGAACCGGAGGCGGAACACGAACGGCTCACGTTTCAAATTTCCCTCCATGTTTTGGATCGCGACCGGCAGCTCGGCTGGGACCTGCTGCGAAATCCCGCGCGGCTGCGCATCGAGACCATCGACGCTTTGTGTGCATCCATCACCCGCCGTATGCCCTGGCTGGCGCGCTTCGGAGCGATGCCGGAGATTAAGGAGAAAGCTGAAGATTTGTATCGCGAGGCGGCGCGAAATACGCTGGCCCATTTGGAGAACGGGCACCAGGGTCTGGCCTATCTTCTGCTGCATCTCGACAATGATTTTCAAAGAGCGCGCCAGCTCATCAGCCAGATGCTGGAACGGCGCGATCAATGGTTGCGGCACACGGGCGCGAATCTGCGAGAAGAACTCGAAAGTTCGCTACAGCGCCTGATACTAGAAGGCCTCGCTCAACTGAGTGACGCGTTTGACGACACTGTCGCAGCCGAGATCACTTTACTTTGCGACTTGGAGCGCTTCCCCGCAGCGGGTCTGGAGGATCTCGATAATTGGCGGAAAATCACCGATTTGCTGCTGACCCAAAAGGGCGAGCTGCGCAAGCGGGTGACCGGGCATCCGCTGAAAACTCGCTGCGAGCAACTGTTGGCGAGTCTGCAAGCTGAAGAAGCTATGGTCGATTGCCTGGCGCGATTCCGCAACCTGCCCGCGCCTTGCTTCACGGAGCCGCAATGGCAAGCGGTGCAGGCGGCTGTTTCCGTTCTCACGCTCGCCGCCGGTGAATTGCAGCTTGTCTTTCGCGAGCGAGGCTGTGTAGATTTCGCGGAACTCGCGATTCGCGCATCGGGGGCGCTAGGGCACATTGATGCGCCGGAGGATCTGGCGTTAGCGCTCAGCCAGCGCATCCAGCATTTTCTGGTGGACGAGTTTCAAGACACGTCGTACACGCAGTTTGAGTTGATCGAAAAGCTGACCGCCGGGTGGGAGCCAGGCGATGGGCGCACGCTTTTCCTGGTGGGCGACCCGATGCAATCCATTTATCGTTTTCGCCAAGCGGACGTGAGCCTTTTTCTAAAGGCGCGGCTGGAAGGAATCGGCGCCATTCAACTGGAGCCGCTGACGCTGAGCGTGAATTTTCGTTCGCGGCCGGAACTGGTCGAGTGGGTGAACCGGACATTCCAAGCGATTCTGCCGTCGACGGACGATCCGGAATCGGGCGCCGTGGCCTATTCCGCGAGCGTCGCTGGAGCAACCGGATCGGATGCCGTCGTCGCTATCCACGCGCTGCCGGACGGAACCCAGGAAGCGGCGCGCGTGATCGAATTGCTCGGCCAGGAACGCACGGGGAGCGCGGCGGTATTGGTACGCTCGCGCGCGCACTTGATCGATATCGTGAAGGCGCTGAAGCGCAATCGCATTCCGTTTCAGGCCATCGAAATCGATCAGCTGGGCGAGCGGCAAGTGGTGGAAGACTTAATGGCCCTCACCTTTGCGCTGCTGCACGCGGCGGATCGTGTATCGTGGCTGGCGATTTTGCGCGCGCCCTGGTGCGGCCTCACGCTCGACGATTTGCATGCGCTGGCGGCAGCCGATCACCACTCTACAATCTGGGATTTGCTCCATCGGCCACACGAACAGCTCAGTGAGGACGGACGCACGCGCATCCAGCGAATTTTCCCGGCGCTGGAACAAGCGGTCGCCGAACGCGGGCGACATCCGTTGCGCTACTGGGTGGAGGGCGCGTGGATGCGGCTGGGCGGACCCGCGTGTCTGGAAGATGAAACAGCGCTCGACGATGCCGCTGCGTATTTCGATTTGCTCGAAAATCTGGCGGAGGGCGCCGACCTGGCCGACTTCGAATTGTTCCGCGAACAAGTGAACTCCCTGTTCGCACAACCCAACCCGAGCGCCGGCGAGCAATTGCAATTGATGACCATCCATAAAGCCAAGGGCCTGGAGTTTGACACCGTCATCCTGCCGGGGCTGGGCGCCGTCCCGCGTGGAGATGATCAACGGCTGCTGCTCTGGCTGGAGCATCGCGGCGAACTATTGCTTGCGCCAATCGCACAGTCCGGCGGCGACGAAGACCCGATCTATCGGTATCTGGCAAGCATCGAACTTCGCAAGTCCGATCAAGAAACAGCGCGCTTGTTGTACGTCGCGGCCACTCGCGCCCGGCGCTGCCTGCACTTGCTGGGCTCATTGAAAGCGAAGGAGGACGGTACGGTTGGCGAGCCCAAATCGCGATCGTTCTTGAAGCTGCTATGGCCGGTCGTGGCCGGGCAATTTCTCAATACGCCCGCCGCTATGCAGGAAGAGCCATCGCCTCAAACCAGAACCATCCGTCGCTTGCCCGCCACTTGGCGTGTTCCGCCTTCGCCTCAGCCGGTGGAATGGCAGCCTCCGCGCATCCAGCGAGTGCAACCGCCAGAAGTGGCGTTCGACTGGGTGAATGACCGCTCGCGTTATGCCGGCGCTGCATTGCACGGATTCTTGCAGCGCATGGCACGCGAAGGTCTGGATGCGTGGGATGAAGCGGCGGTGCGCTCGCGCCGGGGTGCATATCGAGCTGTGCTCACGAACCTCGGCGTGCCACCGGCCGACCTTGGCTGGGCCGTGGAGCGCGTGGAATCCGGCCTTTTGCGAACGGTGCGTGATCCGCGCGGGCGTTGGATTCTCGAGCGGCATGCCGATGCCGCGAGCGAGCTGCCAATTGCGGGACTGATTAACGGCGATCTGTGCGAAGCGGTGATCGACCGAACCTTCATCGACGAAAGCGGCGTCCGATGGATCATCGATTACAAAACCAGCGCGCATGAAGGCACGGGTGTGGAGAATTTCCTGGAAAAAGAAAAGGAGCGCTATCGGGAACAACTGGAACGTTATGCGCGATTGATGGCGCACCGCGAAGAGCGGCCGATTCGATTAGGCCTGTATTTTCCGCTGCTCGCCGAATGGATGGAATGGGGCCCGCCCGTGGTCTTACGCAAGCAGGCCATGCTGTTCGAGCTATAACAAGCGGCCTGGATCAGGCAGTATGTTAAGATGCAATTGCCGACGTTGTTTCACACTCGGGGACGTAGTTCAGCTGGTTAGAACGCCGGCCTGTCACGTCGGAGGTCGCGGGTTCGAGCCCCGTCGTCCCCGCCAATCTTTCCCATTCATCCACCCGTACCGCCTGTGTTAAAGCCGCTGGAGCGCTACTTCGAATTCAAGAAACTCAACACCACCTGGAAGACCGAAATCCTGGCTGGGGCGACGACGTTCATCACGATGGCCTACATCGTGTTTGTCAATCCATCCATCTTGAAGGACGCAGGAATGCCGGTGCCGGCCGTGTTCGCCGCTACATGCCTGTCGGCGGCGTTCGCCACCATTCTTATGGGCGCTCTGGCGCGCTATCCCATTGCACTCGCGCCCGGCATGGGTTTGAACGCCTATTTCACGTACACAGTGGTGAAGGGATTGGGCGTGCCCTGGCAGACGGCTCTGGGCGCGGTGTTTCTCTCTGGAGTGGCGTTCCTGATTCTCACCGTGGCCGGGATCAGGCAATGGATCATCGGCGCGATCCCGGCTGAATTGTACGCCGCGGTGAGCGCGGGTATCGGACTATTCATCGCATTTATCGGTTTGCGAAACGCGGGCATCGTGAAGGCGGATGCAGCCACCATTGTTACGATGGGCAACCTGCGGGATCCGAACGTGGCGCTGGCCATTTTTGGCATCCTGGCCATCGCCACGCTCGAAGCGTGGAAGGTGCGCGCGGCCATTCTGCTCGGCATTCTTTCCACTACAGCCGTGGGCGTGCTGTTCGGATTAGTTCGCTGGCAGCCGCAATCGTACAGTTGGAGCGATATTTCCGGCACCATGCTGCATTTGAATGTACGCGCGGCGATGGGGCTGGGGCTGCTCGAAATCGTCTTCGTGTTTCTGTTCGTGGATCTGTTCGACAACGTTGGCACATTGATGGCGGTGGGCAAGAAGGCGGGTTTGCTCGAAGCCAATAATCGAATTCCGCGGGTGAATCGGATCCTGTTGACGGATGCCACCGCCACCATCTGCGGCTCGCTGCTCGGAACCACCACGGTGGTGAGCTACGTGGAAAGCGCGTCGGGAGTGGCGGCGGGCGGAAGAACGGGCGTTACGTCCATCGTCACGGGGGTGCTTTTCATCGCCGCACTGTTTGTGGCGCCGCTGATTGGCGCGGTGCCTTCGGCCGCCACCGCGCCCGCGCTAGTGGTGGTGGGCGGCATGATGATTTCGGCAGTTGCCGAGATTCCATGGGAGGACGCCTGCATCGCTCTCCCGGCATTCCTGACTCTGATTACGATACCGCTGACCTTCAGCATCGCGAACGGCCTGGCATGCGGCATCATCTCCTACGTGCTGGTTCATCTTGCGAGCGGGCGAGCCCGGCAAGTCTCCTGGGCGGCGTATTTGCTCGCCGGCCTATTGATCATCCGGTTCGTTTATATCGGAAGTAAGACGTAGCGCGACTATTCGGCGGACAATCGTGCGAGCGCTTCGGCTAACACCAGCGTTCCTTGTGCGATTGCTTCGGGCGACGCGTACTCATCGGGGCGATGGCTCACCCCTCCGCGACACGGAATAAACAGCATGGCGGCGGGAGCGATACGCGACATAAAAAGCGAATCGTGATAGGCCCGGCTGATCATGCGCTCGAAGGCGAGGCCATGCGCTTGGCAAGCCTGCACCAGCGCGTCCACGACACCGGGAGCGCACTGGGCGGGCGGATCGGCATTGACAAGTTCCAATTTCGCTTTGACGCCGCGGCGCTGCGCCACTTCCTCGCACACTTGCTCGATTTTCAGCAAAACGGAGTTGCGCCGGGCTTCATCGATATCGCGAACGTCCACTTCCATCCGCACATGGCTGGGAATGCTGTTGACGGCGCCGGGGAAAATCTCGCACTTCCCGACCGTCCCCACCGTATCGCGCGAGCCACTCGCGAGTGCGCTCGCTTCCACCGCCAACGAGATCTCGGCCGCCGCGAGAAATGCATCGTGGCGATCCTGCATCAACACCGCGCCCGCATGGCCGCCTTCGCCCTCAATTTCGATCCTCAGCCCGGCCGGCGCCGCGATAGCTGTAACCACGCCCAGGGGCACCTGGTGTTGTTCTAACAGCGGACCCTGTTCGATGTGCATTTCAACGAACGCCGAATAGGCTCCCGGCGGCAGCCTCACCGACGACAAGGGGCCCTCAAAGCCGGCCGCCCAGCGCGCATCGTCGATCGAAACTCTATCGCGATCCATTCGCGCGCCGGCAGTATCCGGATCCAGCAGACCGCAAAGCAGCCGGCTCCCGAGGCATCCGATTCCAAATCGCGTGGGCTCTTCGGAAGTGAAAACAATCAACTCAATGGAGCGGCGCGGTTTGTAACCGGCCCGCATCAGCGCGCGGATCGCCTCCAACCCCCCGAGCACGCCGACGGTTCCGTCGAAGCGTCCCGCGTTGGGGATGGCGTCGATGTGCGAACCGGTGGCGACGGGCTCCAGATCGGTTCTTTCGCTGGCCCAGCGCGCGAAAGTGTTTCCCACCGCATCCTCGCGCAAGGTGAGCCCGGCTTCGCGGCACAATTTCTTCACGAATGCCCGGCCTTCTATGTCCGCTTCGGTGAAGACCACACGAGTTACCACCGGCGGTTCTGCTTGCGAAATGGCGCCCAGTGCGTCCAACTCCGATGCCAGGCGCTCGCCATCGATTTCGAGTTTCATCGATTCCAATCTTTGTAAATAAGATACTTGGCAGGAGTCTTTCCTAGCGCGCCAAACCACTGCGGACAATAAGGCGCCATCCAGATGAAATCGCCCTCGGCCACCGGGTACCAGCAGTCGCCGAGGCGGTAGATGCCGCCGCCCGCCAGCATCAACAATCCGTGCTCCATGACGTGGATTTCAACCATGGGGAGGGTTGCGCCGGGAAGAAAGGTCATGGTGTTGACGGCGAAATCGAACGACGGATTGGCGGGAACCAGGGCGCGAACCTGGAGCGCGTCGTCTCCCATGAGCGGGGTCGACGCAACATCGCTCTCGCGACCGCTGAAACATGCTGGCGCCGGGACGCCGGGCAAAGCGAGGTAAGGTTTCTCGATGATTGCCGCTCGCGCGGCGCTGGTCGCGGAAATAGTTGCAGCGTGGTATGGAGGAAAATACGCATAATCGCCCGGCGACAACAAGGCGCCGTTCACATCCACCTCGCCTTCGATCACATAAACGAATCGTTGTGTCGAAGCCGGCGCTAGCGATCCGCCAGCCTCGAACTCGGCTGTATATTCCGTAACCCGCGCACCTACGGCCGGTGCGGCGTGCACGATCGCCGTCGCCTTTTGCATTCCCGGCAGCGGCGCGCGAATGAAGGTGTCGGGCGTTTGCAAAAGATGGTCGGCGCGGTGAACGCTACGGGTTTGTCCTAAGTGGTGCATAAGTTCGGCCGGACCAATCTGCCGCTGGTCCGCGCGACAATTTCGCCTGACGCAAATATGGTCTCACCACGGCGGATGGTGCGTTCGATGCAGCCGCGAAAAAACGAACCCAGATACGGCGTCAGTGCGTGGCGTTGCTTTAGATTTTCCGGTCGCAATTGAACCCGTCGGGAGACCTCCACCAACGCCAGGTCCGCGTCCATGCCCACGGCGATGCCGCCTTTTCCTGGAATCTGAAAACGGCGCGCGGGTTCGGCAGCGATCAGCGATGCGATCCGTTCCAGTGTAAGGTGGCGGCAGTGATGACCGCGATCGAGCAGCACGGCTAAAGTAGACTGCACGCCTGCGATGCCGCCCCAGGCGCGTCCGAAATCGCCGGTCTTCATCTCGGGAGGGGCGGGCGAATGGTCCGAAGCGACCATGTCGACAGCGCCGGCGAGCAACTGCGTCCAGAGACGATCCTGCTCCACGGCGTCCCGCAACGGGGGCGCGCATTTCGCGATAGCGCCCAGCCGCTCTACATCCTCTTGAGTGAAGAAAAGGTAGTGCGGGCAAGTCTCGATGGAGACATCCACACCTTGCGCGCGAGCCTCCGCCGCCAGCGCCACACCTCGGCCGGAGCTCACATGCACGATGTGCAGTTTGGCTTCAGCCTCACGCGCCAGCAATGTGGCGCGCTGGATGGCTTCCAACTCGGCCAGTACAGGGCGCGATGCGAGAAACGCCCGGACGCTTCCGCGATCCTCGTTCGCGATTCTTTGCGCCAGGCCTTGTGTAATCTCCTGGCTCTCGGCATGCACCGCCACCGGAAGCCCTAGCCGCGCCGCTTCACGCAGACCTTCAAACAAAGTGAGATCATCGGCGCGTGGAAATTCAGGTAATCCGGAATCGCAAAGGAACGCCTTGAATCCGACCACTCCGCGATCGGCGAGTTCTGCCATTTCTGAAACGTTGCCGGGAATCAATCCGCCCCACAGCGCGAAATCCGTGATGGCCGATTTGGCGAGAGCCGCGTGCTTGCGATCGAACGCCTCGGCGTTCACCGTGCAGGGCGTGGAGTTCAGCGGCATATCGAAAAAAAGCGTTCCCCCGCCCGCAGCCAACGCGCGGCTTCCGGTGGCGGCGCCTTCCCACTCCGTGCGGCCCGGCTCGTTGAAATGAAGATGCACGTCGATTAAGCCGGGAAACACGTGCAGGCCCCGCGCATCGATCTCTTCGGCAGCGCCAGGAAGCTCGGGCCCGATCGCTACGATCTTGCCGTCTTCAATCGCGATATCTTCCGCATCACCTCTCACCACAACGTCAGGCATGGCGCTTCTCCATTTCCTCGAGAAACCGCAGCCCTACCTCAAGAGCAGCCGAGACATCCTCGGGCAAAACTGTTTCATCGGGATGGTGACTGACGCCGCCTGGACTGCGAAGAAACAACATGGCCGCGGGCATACGGCGAGCGACAATCATAGCGTCGTGCCCCGCGCCGCTCGACATACGATGAATGGGGCGGCCCGTGGTGGCTAGCGCGCGCTCCAGCATCTGTACGAGATGTGAATCCATCGCGACAGCCCGCTGATCCAGGCACTGCTGCGAAGAAACTTTCAGACAACGGCTGGCCGCGATCTGTTGAGCGCATCGCAATAGCCGTGCCACCAAATCGCGACGAACCCCGTCGTCGGAATGCCGGACGTCCAAACTCGCTGCAGCAGACCCGGGGATAACGTTGCCGGCTCCGGGCGACACATTCAAGCGTCCGACGGTAGCAACGGCATTCGGTACGCCACGCCCTTCACGCTCCACCACGCCGATCCACTCCGCCGCGCCCGCCAGCGCATCGAACCGCAGATTCATCGGGGTGGTCCCGGCATGATTCGCCTTCCCTTCGAACAGCACGTCCAAGCGGCTTTGGCCGGAGATGGCTTCCACGATGCCGAGCGGTAGGTTGAGATTCTCCAGCACCGGCCCCTGCTCGATGTGAAACTCCAGGTATCCCAGCGCGTCCTCACCTGCGCGCGCTTCGCCGATTCGGTTCGGATCTAATCCAAACGCGGTGACCGCATCAGCAATCGTCGTGAGCAAGCGGTCATCGATGTCGCCGATCAAAGCGCGGCTGCCGATAAACGGCACGCCAAATCGCACGCCTTCCTCCTCGGAGAAGCCAATCACTTCAATTGCAAACGGCAGGCGGCGTCCGCGCAGGCTCTCGATCAAAGCAACTCCCAGCACCACGCCTAGGATTCCATCGAGTGCGCCCGCGCGCGGAACGGTATCGAGATGCGAGCCGATGAAAAACCGCGGCGCTGAGGGTCGGTCGGATGGGTAAATGCCCCGCAAATTGCCCGCATGATCGATGGTCACGCTCATGCTTGCTTGCTCCATCCAAGAGCGCAAATGCGCGTGAACCGCGTGCATCGGTTCGGACAAAAACGTCCGCGTCGTAAAACTCGGCTCTTCGGTCAACCCCGCCAATAAACGGCACCGGGCGATAACGTCCGTCATCACGAACCTCGATAGGTGCTGTAGCCATACGGGCTCAGCAAAAGCGGCACGTGATAGTTGCCCTTCGGATCGTCCACCCCAAACCGCACCACCACCTCGTCCAAGAAGGGAAGGGAGGGTAACGCGACTCCAAGGTCCCGAAAATAGTCGCCAGCGTGAAACGTCAATTCGTAAACACCGGTTTCGAGAGAATCAGCCGAGGCGAGCGGTTGGTCCGTCCGGCCCTCGCTATTGGTGACGGCCGATTGTAGATGCTTCGCGCCAAAGCGCAGATCGATGGCGAGCCCCTGCGCGGGCTTTCCGCGCGAGGTGTCCAGCACATGCGTGGAGATGCGAGCCATCTTATCTCTTCAAGCGTAAGCCAAGACAGCCGAACGGAGGACGCGCTTCGGTGTAAACGCCCAATTCCTCCCCGCGCTCCGCCATGGTGTCCCAGGTGCGGTTGGTCGCTTCCAGATGCACTTCAGAGATGGCGGGGATGTCCGCCAGCATTTTCGTACCGATCTGATAAATTACCTGCTGGATACTTCCAGATTCGAAGCCGTCAAAAATCTCGCGCACCATGCGCCGCACGGCCGCGGTGACGGCCCCCGAACTGAAGGCCGCTGAAGATTCGCTGTAGAGCCACTCCAGATCCAGCCACATGTGCAAAGGCCGGTTGGCGGTGTCCGGCAAAGTAGTGTATTGATCCCGAACGAAGCCTCGAAATGCGCTTCCGCCCAATCGCAGAAGTCTGAAGTCCTGGATGCCGGAAGCAATTTCCACAACTCCCTGACGATTCAGCTCCAGGCGAGCCGTGGCGCGATCCGGTCCGCCGGGCGCAAACGCAACCCTACTGTTCGGCAAATTCGCGTAGGGGATTTCCACAGCGGACATTTGCAGACCCTCCACCTGCGGATAGGTGGCGAGGAACTTCGCACCTAAAAAGCGGCAACAATCTTCCAGGTCCGACCCTTCGAAATTCAGCATCTCGCGCTGAATGAAATTCTTCATCGAATCGGTGGCGATCAAGCCGGTGTTGTCGCCGGTGGTGTAGGTTTGCCAAAACGCATCGCCATACACCAGGATCGTGATCTTCGCGCCGAACAGCGCACTGGCGCCCGGAGCAGTCTTGCCGTCCCGATTCAGGCGATAGACGATCACGTCGCCCTTGCCGTAATAACTGCGTTTCCATCCGCTCGCAAAGTGTCCTATCACGATCCGATCAAGCCCTCCAACCGAAATCTCGCGATGCGATACACCTGCCGGAGGGCTTCGCGAAATTCGTCCTCCGGAGAAGATTCCATTCTCGCCTGAAGCGACTGCAGCACGTCGTATTTTGTGCTGCCTTTCACCGCCAGCAGAAAAGGAAATCCAAACCGGCTGCGGTAAGCGGCATTCAAACGATGGATCTGCTCGAATTCCGCGGGCGTCAGCGTGTCCAAACCCGCGCCGGCCTGCTCGCCGGTGGAAGCAGCACTCAGGCGGGCGCGCGTGCCAAGGTCGGGATGGGCCTTCAACAAATCCAATTTCTCGGCAAAAGTGGCGCGCTCCACCTGATCCGTCATTGCGGCGTGGAGTGCGTTCAGACTGGCGAACGGCCGGCCCTGGCAGGCGCGCTCGGCCACCCACGGCGAATGTTCGAAGATCCAGCCAAGCGCATCAACGAAAGCGATGCAATCCAGCACATTCAGCTCCTGGACGGTCATCGCTCCTCCGCGGGGACACGCCGGTAGACGACCGAACCTTCGACACGCACTTCGCGCACGCTTTCCGCGCCAGCCAGCGTGAAGATGGCAGCCAGCACGCCTTCCGGACTTTGCTCGCGCTCGAGCACGGCGGCCAGAGGGCTAGCGGCGGGCGGCCGAAGATACACCAAATCGGCGGATTTACCCGCGCGAAAATCTCCGATCTGATCGCTCAATCCAAGCGCCTCCGCGCCTGCCAAAGTGGCAAGGTAAAGCAGATGGCCGGCATCCAGGAGCATTCCATCGGGAGCGATCCGCTGCAGCAAATATGCTTGGAGCGCATCTTTCAGCAGGCTGAAACCAGTGCCGCCTCCCACATCCGTTCCTAGCGCGCAGGGCACCTTGGCGTCGACATGGCGCTTCAAGGGAAACAATCCGCTCCCGAGCGCTGCGTTGCTCGAGGGGCAATGCGCCACTGCGGCGCCGCTGGCCGCCAAGCGATCCAATTGTGAATCGGTGGTATGAACATTATGCGCCAGCACGGCGTTCGGGCGGGTGAGTCCGAACCGTTCATAAACCGCCAAATAATCGGACGCCCACGGAAACAGGCGCGCGACCTCCGCGATCTCCTGAACATTTTCGTTTATATGCGTTTGAAACAGGAGCCCGTCGTGTTCAGCCAGCAGCGTCTGGCAAACCTCCAGCATGGCTTCCGACGTAGAGAGAGCAAATCGCGGAGTAACAGCGTACAGCAAGCGGCGCTTGCGATGGAAACGCTCGATCAGCCAACTACTCTCGCGATAGGCGCGCTCCGGCGTCTGGTGCAGCTCGGGTCGCAGCAGCCGGTCCGACAGTACTTGTCCGGCCGCAATGCGCAGGCCGATGGCTTCCGCAGCCTCGAAGAGCGCCGCCGTGGCAGGAGCGAAATGCGCGCCAAATACCAGCGCCGTGGTGGTTCCGTGCGAAACCAGCGAATGTACGAATCCCTGGGCGACGCGGCAGGCGTGGGAATGATCGGCCATCAGCGCCTCTTCGGGCAGCGCGCAGTGTTCCAGCCAGTCCAGAAGCGAGCGGCCCCAACCGCCCAGCACGCGGAGCTGCGGAAAATGAGTGTGCGCGTCGATGAAACCCGGCAGAAGAAATCCACCCCGCAGATCAACGATAGGAACTTGTGGATGCGCGGCGCGCACAGTGGCATAATCGCCGCAAGCGGTCACGCGTCCCTCGGCGATCAACAATCCGCCATCCGCATAACTTTCGAGCGCTCTTGATTCGTGAAACGGATTGCGCGGCGTGTGAAACAGGGGCGCGCGCAGCAGTTCGCCCCCTGGCGCGGGATTCACTGCGCGGCACCAACCGATCCTACCTGCGCTTCCCGCCCGGCGCGCGCTCTCTGTACCGCGAAAAACACGCGCTCAGGCGTAGCCGGGCTTTCCAGCGACACAGGTCCAGCCGCGCCAAACGCGGCGATCGCATCACGAATCGCCTCACGCACCGAGATGGCTAGCATCAGAGGCGGTTCGCCCACTGCTTTACCGCCAAAGATGACCCCGGGTTCGGCGGCGCGCTCCAGAAAATCCACGTTGAACACATCCGGGACCTCGGTCCAAGACGGCAGCTTATAGGTGGATGCGCCCGCTGTGGCCAAGCGGCCCTGCGCATCCCACACCAGTTCTTCCAGCGTCAACCATCCGACGCCTTGAATGAATCCGCCCTCAATCTGTCCGCGATCCACCAGGGGCGAAACAGAATCACCCACGTCTTCCAAAATGTCGGTTCTCAAAAGACGATAGTCGCCGGTGAAGCCATCCACTTCCACTTCAGAGACCGCCGCGGCGTAGGCGAAATAGTGGAACGGCGCGCCGCGGCCCGTGCGCGGATCGTAATGAATTCCGGGCGTGCTGTAGAAACCTTGCGCGAACAGCGGCACTCGCTGGCGATACGCCGCGTCGCACAGTTTTGCGAACGCAATTGCCCGCTGCTCGTCACCCTTAGGAAATACCCGGCCGCGAGAAAATTCCACGGCATCAAAATCGCAGCGTAACAGCTCGCAGGCAACTTGCGCCAGGCGGCGGCGAAGTTCCGAGCACGCATCGGCCACCGCCGCGCCATTCAAGTCGGTTCCGGCCGAAGCCGCGGTCGCCGATGTATTCGGAACCTTGCCGGTGCTCGTGGGCATGACACGCACGTCCCGCAAATCCAGACCCAGGCCGTCCGCCGCGATCTGCTGGATTTTGGTGTGCAGCCCTTGTCCCATCTCGGCGCCGCCGTGATTCACCTGCACGCTGCCGTCCCGGTAGATCAGCACCAGCGCCGCGCCCTGATTGAAAAATGTCGCGGTGAAGGAGATTCCAAACTTCACGGGCGTAATGGCAAGCCCGCGCTTGGAATGCTCATGGCGCGCGTTCCATCGATGGATGGCTTCCCGCCGCGCGGCGAATCCGCTCGATTCCTTGAGGCTGCGCCAGATCACTCCGATGCGGCCAGCATCCTTCACCGGTTGCCCATAATGCGTGGTGTCGCCGTCGCGATAGAAATTGCGTTCGCGGACCACATCGGGCGGCAAGCCCAGACGACGCGCCGCCTGATCCAAAATCTCCTCGATCACCAGCATTCCCTGGGGGCCACCGAAGCCGCGAAAGGCGGTCTGCGAAGTTTTATGCGTACGGCAGATCACGCCGGTCAGCTCGGCCGCCGGCAGCAGGTATGCGTTGTCGCAATGGAACATCGCGCGCGATAGCACCGGCTCGGATAAATCCAGGCTCCATCCGCCGTCCGAATAGAGCGCGATCCGCACGCCTTCCAGACGCCCGTCGTCGGAGAAGCCCGCCGTGTAGCGCGCCAGAAACGGATGCCGCTTGCCGGTAAGCGCGAAATCGAGGGCACGTGTGAGCCGGACGCGCACCGGACGTCCGGTTTTCCACGTCCCCAACGCGGCAATCGCCGCCCACGCACTGGCTTGCACTTCCTTGCCCCCGAAGGCCCCGCCCATGCGTAAACATTCCACCGTCACTTTGTTGCGTGAGATTCCCAACACGCGCGCGATCACCTCTTGTGTTTCAGTGGGGTGCTGGGTGGAAGAATGCGCCGCGATGCCGCCGGTTTCGTCGCGCCACGCAATCGCGCATTGCGTTTCCAGATAGAAGTGCTCCTGTCCGCCGATCTGTAGTTCGCCTTCCAGGCGCAGCGCGCTGGATTCAATCACCGACGCGTCTCCCCGCGCCAGCCGCAGAGGAGCGGAATGATAACTTTCCGCCAGAATCGCCTCTTCGATGGTGAGGATGGCAGGCAGCGATTCGTATTCCACGGCCACGCGCGAGGCGCCACGCTGCGCCGCATCCAGCGTTTCGCCCAGAACCCACGCCACGGGTTGGCTGTGGTACATCACCTCGGTAGGGAACAGCGGTTCATCGTGCCGGTTCGATCCCGAATCGCCCTCGCCCGGAACATCTTCGCCGGTGAGAACGGTGGCCACGCCCGGCTCTGATAATGCGCCCGAAACCTCCACTGCTTTCACCGACGCGTGTGCATGCGGCGACATTACCGGGCAGGCATGCAGCGCGCGCGGAAAACGGAGCAGCAGATCGTCGGTATACAGAGCGTCGCCCGTGACGTGCTGGCGCGCGCTCTCATGCGGGACCGGTTGTCCGGAAATTTTCAAGCGGCCGCCTCCCGCCGCTCCCAGAGGAATTTGGCAACCAGGCTCTGGGCGACAGCTATGCGGTACTCGGCCGAACCGCGATGATCGCCGATCGGTTCCAGTGTCGCGTCGAGAGCCGCTTGCGCGCGTTCGACGGCAGCGTCATTCCAGCGCTGGCCCAGCACTGCTTCTTCGGCCGCAATTGCACGCATCGGAATCGCCGCGACGCCTCCCAAAGCGAATCGTGCGCGCCCGATTTTTCCCGAAGCATCCCAATCCATCGCCAGGGCCGCAGCCACCGTGCTGATATCGTCCATGCGTCGTTTGGCTACCTTATAGAAACGCACGAACTCGGGTAGCGGCTTGGGAATTTCAACGGCGGTAATCAATTCGTCCGGCGCCAGCACGGTGCGGCGGTAGCCGGTAAAGAAAGCCGACAGCGGAACTGTTCGCCGGCCCCGCTGGCTCGCCAGGTGTACCGTGGCATCCAGCGCCAGCAACAACGGCGCTCCATCGCCGATGGGCGATGCCGTCGCCAGGTTCCCACCGAGAGTCGCGCGGTTGCGAAGCGGAGGGGATGCGAACAGGCGCAGCCATTCGAGAACCACTCCCGGCGCCGTCGTCCAGCGCCTGCCGATTTCATTCAGCGGGAGCGCGGCGCCGATGGTGACCGAACTCGCGCTCTCGGAAAATTCGCGCAGCTCCGCGATCGCCTCCACACTTACCAGGTGATTCCACCGTCGCGAGCGCAAATTGAATTCCACACCCAGGTCCGTGCCCCCGGAAATCAAGCGCGCGGCGGGATCGCCGCCCAGGATCGAAAGGCATCGCTCCAGGCTAGTGGGACGCGAGAATCGCGCGCCTGCGGCCTCGTATTCGATGGCTTCGATCTTCGGCGCAGGATGCGACAGGCGATCGAGAAAAGTCCCCGCAGGCGCCGGACCGAGCGACAGCGCCGCATCGCGGATGGGCCGATAGCCGGTGCAACGGCACAAATTGCCGCCCAGTTCGTGCGGATCGCAGGGGCCGATGCGCCCCGGCCGGTATTGTTCGGCGAACATGCTCATCACGAAACCGGGCGTACAGTAGCCGCACTGCGACCCTCCTGCCGCAGCCATGGCCTGCTGCACCTCAGCCAGCTTTCCATCCGCCGCCAAGGCTTCCACGGTATATATTTCGTGACCGGTGACCATCGGCGCCAGCATCAAGCAACTATTGACGGCACGGTACTCGCTTCCGCCTTCTCGATGGGCAACCTGAACCACGGTGCAAGCGCCACACTCGCCTTCCGCGCAACCTTCCTTCGCGCCCGTCAGGCCCTGCGCGCGAATAAAGTCCAGCAGCGTCGTCTGAACGGCGACGCCTTCAGTAGAAACAGGCCGGTTGTTGAGCACGAATCCCAGGGGTTTCGAGCTGGCGAACTGCATTTTTACATCCTTATTACGATGATAGGGCAGCGGGCAGGAGCCATGCACGCAAGGCCTGACGCGCGCGTCATTGTAGGCAATGGCTCGAATTTTGCTGGCACTTGGCGTACTTTTGCCGTGCTTGGTTTCCGGTCAAGCGCCTACAGCTTTCACCGTGGCGTCCGTCAAGCCCAATAAATCCGGCGATGATCGCTTCATGCTGCGCCCGCTGCCCGGCGGAGGTTTAACGGCCACGGGCGTGACGCTCAAGATGCTGATTATGTTTGCCTATGGCGTGGCCGCCTATCAGATCTCAGGCGCGCCGAGTTGGATGGGCGTCGAGCGATGGGATATAGAAGCGAAGACCGAGGGTGTTCAGGGCAGTCTTCCGCGCGAGCAATTCACGGTCTTGCTCCGGCGATTAGTCGAGGATCGCTTCCAACTGAAATACCGTCGCGAAACAAGAAAAATGCCCATCTATGCCTTGGTGGTGACGAAAACCGGATTCAGACCAAAGCCACACTCGCCCGAATCGTCCCCGCACCGGCCCGAAGTGCAGTTTGGCTTTGGATCCGCCACTTTTACGGAAAGCTCCGTCGCAGCTTTAGCGGGGAACCTCACTTTGAACTTGGACCGTCCGGTAATGGATCGAACGGGCATTCAGGGCAATTACGACTTTACGCTGCAATGGACGCCCGCCCCGAACGAAGGCGGAGCCGGCGGCATAGGATTGCCTCCGCGAGCCGAACCTCCCCGGCCTGTGGATTCAAACGCTCCGTCCCTCTTCACCGCGCTCCAGGAGCAGCTCGGATTGAAACTAAAATCCACCAAAGGTCCGGTCGACATTCTCGTGATCGATCATGTGGTACGGCCTTCGGAAAATTAGGGACTGGGAGGCACATGTGTTTCACCGAATGCACACCGACGTTCCGGTAAATCCTAACAAATCGAGCGCGGAGCCGTCTCTTTTCTTCGGGCTTCGTCGTGCAAATAGGGCGCGGTATTCTGGAGGGAACAAAATAGCTATGCTTCGCGCCATGGCAGCCGCGAGTCTTTTGTTCATCTCCAGTGGGATTTCTGCCCAACCGGCCGCGACTCCGCGTCCGCAATTCGAGGTGGCGTCCATCAAGCTCAACAAGTCTGGCGGGGGCTTCTCACTAGCCAGACCATCCCCGGGCGGAAGGTTTACACTGACCAACATTCCGCTGCAGTTCGTCGTTACGATCGCCTATCGCATCAAGGACTTCCAACTGTCCGGGGCGCCGCCCTGGTTCACGGCGGAGCGCTACGACATAGAGGCCAAGGCCGAGGGGAATCCGTCGTTGGACGCAATGCTTCCCATGCTCCAGGCGCTGCTCGAAGACCGGCTCCAGCTCAAATTTCACCACGAAACGAAAGAGCTGCCGATCTATACGCTGGTGGTCGCCAAGGCCGGAAAACTTCACGAATCTCAAGGCGAATGCGGTCCCATGCCCGACCGTTTGCCGCCTCCGCCGGAACCGGGAAAGATGCCTAGCCCGCCGTGTGGTGGGATGTTTCGAACCCCCGGGCACGTCGCCGGCCAGAAGGTCGCGATGGCGCAGTTGACCGATTTGCTTTCAAACATGGCGGGGCGAATTGTTCTGGATAAAACAGGCCTAACGGGCAAATACGACATTAGTCTGGACTACACTCCTGAGCAGAGCCAGCTCCAATTGCCGCCGGGAGGCGCTCCAGACATCCCCGTTCCGCGACCGGATCCCAATGGCCCTTCTCTATTCACCGCGCTTCAGGAACAGCTCGGCTTGAAATTGGAATCGCAAAAAGGCCCGGTGGAAATTATGGTCATTGATCACGTGGAGCGGCCTTCGGAGAACTAATCGATGCTTCGAATCCTGACAGCGGGTCTCAGCTTCCTCGCCTGCCAGACTCTTGGCCAACCGGCCGCGACACGTCCGGCATTCGAAGTTGCATCCATCAAGCCGAATCAATCGGCGGAGCCAGGTCTCATTCGGGCGCTCCATGGGGGAAGATTCACGCTAATCAACCTCCCGATGCAGACCATCGTCACAATGGCCTATCACATCCGCGACGTTCAGCTGTCAGGGACGCCGGCCTGGTTCACGTCCGAACGATTCGATGTTGAGGCCCGGGCCGAAGGAAGCCCGTCCTTCCAGACGATGCTCGGCATGCTTCAGGCGCTCTTGGAAGACCGGCTTCAGCTCAAATTCCATCACGGAACCAAAGAATTGCCCGTCTATTCGTTGGAGCTGGCAAAGCCAGGGACAATCCGCGAGGTCGAAGGCGATTGCGATACGCCTGACGGTCCGCCAGATCCTACCAAGTTGCCCAACGGGCCGTGCGGTTTTCTGTTCATTCTTCCGGGGCATATTCTGGGCCAGAAGGCGACTATAAGCCAACTGGTGGATACTCTTTCGCTCAACAGCGGTCGGGTTGTCCTCGACAAAACAAGTCTCGCGGGAAAGTACGACATTAAGCTCGAATCCACGCCGGAAATCCCGCAATTGCAATCGCCTCCGCCCGGCATGCCGACGCTTCCACCGATCGATCCTAGTGGCCCTTCTCTATTCACCGCCATCCAGGAACAACTCGGCCTGAAACTGGAATCGCAAAAAGCCCCGGTGGAAATTATGGTCATCGATCACGTGGAACGCCCTTCGGAGAATTAACGTACTCGCTTTATGACTCGCCGCCTCCTTCGGTCTCTGGTCGCAGTCGGATTGGTGGTCTTTAATCTGTTTGCGTCCGAACAGCATGGCGAGGTCACTTTTGGCGGCTTGCCGGTGCCAGGAGCCATCGTTACGGCCACGCAGGGCGACAAAAAACTCACCGTAGTCACCAATCCGCAAGGGGCGTACTCGTTTCCCGATCTCGCCGACGGCGTCTGGACCATCCAAGTGGACATGCTCGGCTTTTCCACATTGAAAAACGAAATCACGGTCTCGCCGGACACCAAGCCCCCAACCTGGGAGCTGAAAATGCTGCCGCTGGATCAGATTCACGCCGAAGCTCAACCGGCCGCGCCGCCTCCGCCCGTCGCACCACCCGCGCCGACCGCCGCAGCCGAACAGCCAAAGCCGGCGCCGAAAGTCAGCGAGACCGAACCTGCGCGGGACGAGATGGCTCAACGAGCCGCCGACGGCCTGTTGATCAACGGCAGCGTGAACAACGGCGCCAGTTCGCCCTTCGCCTTATTCCCGGCCTTCGGCAATAACCGCAACGGATCGCGATCGCTCTACAACGGCGGCCTGGGTGTGTTCGACGATAATTCCATCTGGGACGCGCGGCCGTTTTCGATCACAGGCCAGAATACCCCCAAGCCCGGCTACAACCATTTCACCGGCACCGCATACTTCGGCGGGCCTTTGAAGATTCCTCACCTGCTGAACAACGGTCCCAACTTCTTTGTCAATTATTCGTGGACGCGCAATCGCACCGACAACATTGGAACCGCGTTGGTGCCGACGGCGGCGCAGCGCATGGGCGACCTGTCTTCGGTGATCACTCCCATCGTCGACCCGCTCACCGGCGCGCCGTTTGCGGGCAACATCATTCCGTCCAGCCGAATCAGCCCCCAGGCTCAGGCGCTGTTGAACCTGTACCCGCTGCCGAATTTCCCGGGCAACGGCGCTTATAACTACCAGGTTCCGCTGGTCGGCAACACTCATCAGGACAGCCTGAATTCCCGATTGAACAAGAATATTGACCGCAAAAACATCGTCTACGGAAACTTTGCATTTCAGGACACGCGCCAGGCGACTCCCAATGTCTTCGGCTTCCTGGACACCACCGACAGCCTTGGACTCACCGCCAGCGCCAACTGGTTTCACAGGTTCGCGCAGGGACTTTTTGGGACTTTCCAGTACCAGTTCAGCCGGTTCTCGATGAATCTTACTCCGTTCTTCGAAAATCGCGAAAACGTTTCGGGCTTGGCCGGGATAACCGGCAACGATCAAAATCCCCTGGATTGGGGACCGCCGAGTCTCAATTTCGTCAGCCTACAAGGGCTCTCGGACGGATTGCAAGCCACCAACCACAATGAGACGGGCGCCGTTTCCGCCTCTTTCTTCTGGAATCGCGGACGTCACAATTTCCAGTTTGGGGGCGACTACAAGAAGCAGCAGTTCAACGTGCTGGGGCAGCAGAACGGGCGCGGGAGTTTTACCTTCGACGGCCTCGCCACCGGATCGGATCTCGGGGATTTCTTGCTTGGCATTCCCGACGCGGCTTCCGTCGCATTCGGCAATGCCGACAAATATTTCCGCGCATCGCTGTATGACGGCTTTTTCAACGACGATTGGCGCATCAGCTCCGCTCTCACCTTGAACGCCGGCATTCGATGGGAATACTCCGCGCCAATCACGGAATTGTATGGACGCCTGGTCAACCTGGATGTTGTTCCCGGATTTTCGAACGAAGCTCCCGTGGTGGCGAGCGATCCAGTGGGCTCGTTGACAGGCGCCCGCTATCCAGACTCGCTGATCCGTCCCGATAAACGAGGATTCGAACCGCGCGTCGCCATCGCCTGGCGGCCTCTTCCCGCATCGTCTCTGGTGATTCGCGCGAACTACGGCGTGTACTACGACACATCCGTCTACGAAACGCTGGCCACGCAAATGGCGCAGCAGTTCCCGCTTTCGAAAAGCCTCACCGTGCAGAATACTCCGGCCAATCCGCTCACCTTGGCCGATGGATTCAACGCGCCTCCCGCCACCACGCCCAATACTTTTGGCATCGATCCCAACTTTCGCCCCGGCTACGCGCAGAACTGGACGTTCTCGGTGCAGCGCGATCTGCCCGGCTCGCTCCAAATGACCGCGACGTATATCGGCATCAAGGGAACTCATGGAACTCAGGAATTCCTGCCGAACACCTACCCGGCCGGCGCCACCAATCCGTGCCCCGAGTGTCCGGCCGGCTATGAGTACGTGACGTCGAACGGCAACTCCACGCGCGAAGCCGGATCCATCCAGTTGCGCCGCCGCCTGCACAGCGGGTTCACCGCCACCCTCCAGTACACTTTCGCCAAAGCAATCGACGACGACGCGGTGTTGGGAGGCGTGGGAACTGGCGCAAGTACTCAGGTAGCGTCCGCCGCTCCAGGCGCCGCGGCTGCCGCCGGCCCGCGCAATCTGATCGTCGCCCAGAATTGGCTGGATTTGAGCGCCGAACGCAGCCTCTCCAGTTTCGATCAGCGGCATCTGGTGAACGCGACCATCCAGTACACTACCGGCATGGGACTGGCGGGAGGGACGTTGCTGAACGGCTGGAGAGGCACGCTCTTCAAAGGCTGGATGTTCACCACCACCATCGCGGCTGGCAGCGGGCTGCCGCTCACGCCCGCGTATGTGGCGCCGGAACAGGGCACTGGCGTCGTGGGTCCGCTGCGGCCGGAATCTACCGGGGCGTCCCTTTACAATGCGCCGCCGGGCTTATCCCTCAATCCCGCCGCTTATGCCGCGCCGCCGCCGGGTGAATTTGGCAACGCCGGGCGCGACTCCATCACCGGCCCGTACCAATTCACGTTGAACGCCTCGGCCGGCCGCACCTTCCGATTGAGCGACCGGCTGAGTGGCGACCTGCGGATCGATTCCACCAACCCGATCAACCACGTCACCTACCCAAGCTGGAACACCACGTTCGGCAGCCCGCAGTTCGGGCTTCCGCTAACGGCCAATGCCATGCGCGCTTTGACAACAGGATTTATATTGAGGTTTTAAAAACCGAGGTTCTTACAAACATGACCCGCGCCGCCCTTCCCCTTCTCTTGTTACTTCTTGCCTCCGCTCTGCCCTTTGACGCTCAGAAAATCGGCGAGAACGCGCCCGCAGCCGGCGATACCCCGGCCACCTTCTCCACCAGCAGCCAACTCGTAATCGAGACCGTCAATGTAAAAGACAAGAGCGGCAAGCCCGTGGAAGGCCTCACCGCGAAAGATTTCACGGTAACCGAAGACGGAACCGAACAGGCCATAAAATTCTTCGAGTATCAAAAGCTACCCGACGCAATGGATGTTGAGCCGCCTGTGAAAACGATTCCTCAACCGCTGAAGAAACTCCCCGAGGCGCAGATTACAACGGAAAAGCCGGGCGACGTCCGATACCAAAATCGCCGCTTGCTGGTGCTTTACTTCGACATGACCGCCATGCCGCCGCCGGATCAGTTGCGCGCCATCACAGCGGCGGAAAAATTCATACGCACCCAGATGACGCCCGCCGATCGCATGGCGCTGATGAGATTTGAAGGCGGCGCGGTTCGGGTGATGTCGGATTTCACCGCCGATCGCGATCGCCTGGATAGCATCCTCGAAACTATGATCGTGGGCGAGGCGCAGGGCTTCGATGAAACAGTCAGCGACGACAGCACGCCCGACTCGGGAGCGGCCTTCGGCCAGGACGATAGCGAGTTCAACATCTTCAATACCAACCGCCAGCTTTCGGCGCTGCAGACCGCGGCGAAAATGTTGGGACAGCTCAATGAGAAGAAGTCGCTGCTGTATTTCGCCAGCGGTTTGCGGCTCAATGGCCTGGATAACCAGGCGCAGCTGCACGCCACCATCAATGCCGCTGCCCGCGCCGGAGTTTCTTTCTGGCCGATTGACGCGCGCGGCCTGGTGGCGGAAGCGCCCATTGGCGATGCAACCAAGGGATCGCCGGGCGGCAGAGGCATGTACACCGGCAGCGCCGCGCTGGCCATGACCACAAACTTCCAGGTATCGCAGGACACCTTATATGCGCTGGCGGCCGATACCGGCGGGAAGGCCCTGCTCGACAACAACGACCTTTCCATGGGAATCGTGCAGGCGCAGAAAAACGTGTCCAGTTATTACATCATTGGCTACTACGCGACGAACACTAACCTGGATGGCAAGTTTCGCCGTATCAAAATCTCGTTGAACAATGGCGCCGCGGTGAACTTGGATTATCGGCAGGGCTATTTCGCCGGCAAAACATTCGGGAAGTTCACCGCATCCGAAAAAGAGCGGCAGCTCGAAGACGCGCTGATGCTGGGCGATCCGATTACCGAGCTGACCATCGCGATGGAGATCGATTACTTCCAGTTGAATCGCGCCGAATATTTCGTGCCCGTGGTCATCAAGATTCCGGGCCGGGAACTGGCGCTAGCGCGCAAAGGAGGCGCCGAACGGACCCTGATCGATTTCATCGGCGAAGTGAAGGACGATTACGGCAGCACCATCCAAAACGTCCGCGATAAAGCGGATATCAAATTGAGCGGCGAGACTGCGGCGAAGCTGGCTAAACAGCCCATAGAGTACGATACCGGCTTCACGCTGCTTCCTGGAAAATACAAAATTAAATTGCTGGCGCGCGATGCGGAGACGGGCAGAATCGGAACTTACGAAACCGACTTCGTCATTCCCAACCTGAACAAGGAAGTGAAGCGCATTCCAGTCAGCTCCGTGGTTCTCAGCAGCCAGCGCGTGGATCTGAAGGAGGCTATTTACAACGCTCTCAAGAGTAAGGAGCAGGCCGAGACAACCAACCCGCTGGTTCAAGATGGTCAGAAGCTGGTTCCGAGCGTCACGCGCGTGTTCAGCAAAAGCCGCCAGATGTACGTTTATCTACAAGCCTACGAGCCAACCGCTACCAGCACCCAGCCGATGGTGGCTTTCGTAACCTTCTACCATGGCCAATCCAAAGTTTTCGAAACTCCGCCACGCTCGGTTACCGATGCGCTGAGCAATCGCTTGAGAACCATTCCGCTGCGATTCGACGTTTCGCTCGATAAGCTTGCGCCCGGTGAATATAATTGCCAGGTGACCGTGCTTGATCCCATGGGACAGAAGGCCGCGTTCTGGCAGGCGCCGGTGGTGATTATCGAATAGCGGCTATTCAAAACGTAAGGCGGTCATGGGATCGATGGAGGAAGCCCGCCGCGCCGGTAGCAGGCAGGCGGTCGTGGCCGTTCCGGCGAGCAGCAAGATGACGCCCGCGATGAGCAGGGGATCGCCCGATGCTTCGAGCATCCAGTTCGACAACACACGCGACAGAGCATAACTCAGCACCACCCCGGCAACCAGTCCCAATCCGACGGTGACCGCGGTGGAACGAAGCACCAGACCCAGCACATCGCCTGGCTGCGCGCCGAGCGCCATGCGGATTCCGAATTCATTGGTTCGCTGCGCGACAACGTGCGAGACCACGCTATAAAGGCCGAACGCGAAAACGCCAGCGCGAGAATCGAAAACCCCGCCAGCAGGATCATCGTGAGCCGCGCTCCCACGAACTCGGGCTGATTCCTGATCCACTGATCTAAATTGCGCGTTTGACCTTCCACCTGTTGATCCGGATCAATCTCGTGGACTTTGGCCCGGACCGTTCGGATAATCGCCAGCGGCTCTCCCTGAGTGCGCACCAGGATCTGCGTCCACATTCCCATCTGGATCGAATAAGGCACGTAGATCCCCGGCTTAATGGGCTTGCCTAACCCATCGTCGCGAACATCCGAGACGATACCCACGATCTGCAGCCAGCCATCGCTCCCATCGACACCCACCTGGTACGGCCCTTGCGACTTTAATTGAGGTACCCGAATCTGCTGCCCTATCGCATTTCCGCGCGGCCAATAGCGTTGCGCCAGCGTTTGATTCACCAGCGCCAGGCGGGCGCCCCGCATCACTTCATCGTGGGTCCACACTCTGCCCGATGCCAACGCAATATGCAACACGGAAAAATATTCGGGACTGACAAAATTGGTGCGCGCCTGCTGCTCTTGCAACTGCGACTGGCCGAAAATCTCGAAGCGCGTATCCCATCCATTGGAGGGCGGTGTCGCGTTGGTGGAGATGCCGGCCGTTACCACCTCGCCCAGCCCCCCGATCTTTTCGCGTAGCTGTTCGAAATATTGCACCCGGTTGCCCCACTCCTTGTGCGTGTTGTCGTGCACGGGAATGCCCACCGACATGGTGTGATGCGGATCGTAGCCCAGATCGGCGCGCATCAGATGCACAAAGGCCTCGAGCGCCTCTCCCGCACCGGTCAGCAGGATCAGCGTCAGAGCCACTTGAGCCGCCACCAGGATGCCGTGAGTGCGCTTGCCGCGAATGCCGCCGGTGGTGCGTCGCGATCCCGACATCGCTTGCGCCAGCTCGGGACGCGAAAGCTGCAGGGCGGGGGAGAGTCCGAAGAGCACACCCGTCCCGAGCGCCAACGCAGTGCTGAATGCCAGAACCATCGCGTTGATCCCAATCACGGCTTCGCTCGGGAACGTATCTTGCGGAAGCCACATCGCGATCAGCCGCACCAACAAAATAGCCACAAGAATGCCCGCCGCCGCGCCGCACACAGACAAGGCCAGCGATTCGGTGAGCAACAGACGCGCGATCCGGCCACGGCTGGCGCCTACCGACGCCCGCACTGCGAATTCCTGTTGCCGGTTCGTCCCCCTGGCCAACAGCAGAATGGAGACATTGGCGCAGCCGATCAACAGCATCAGCGCCACGCCGCCAAACAGCAATCCCAAGGTGCCGCCCATTCGTTTTTCCACCCAGTAGTTCAGGCCGCGGACGTGTACTCGAAACACTGGCGGAAAGCGCGCGGGAGTTTCCTTGGCAAATTGCTCGATCATCGGTTCGAGTTCGGCATTGGCGGTCTCTTTGCTAACGCCCGGCCTCAGCCTGAACGACCCTGCAAAAGTCAGCCCTGGAGAATCCACCAGCTTCAAAGGCAGATAAACTTCGCCGCCCTGCCAGGTGAATCGCGGCGGCATCACCCCGACAACTGTGTAACTCTTGTGAAGCAGCCGCAGTGTCTGACCCAGGATGTCGGTGCGGCCGTTGTAATAACGCTGCCAGAATTTATAGCCCAGCACCACTACGGGCTGGGGGTCTTGTCCATCGGGCGCATCGGATGGGATCAGCGGGCGGCCCAGCAATGCCGGTACGCCAAGGTGAGCGGTCGCGTTCGGCGTCAGATAAGTAGCATCCACATTTTCCGGCAAGTCGCCGTCCGTAGTAGTGAGGCTCCATCCCTGATACCCCATAATGCTTTCCAGACAATTTAGATGTCGAAGCTGCTGGATCTGGCGAGCGGATAAACCAACCCCCCGATCATTACCAGCCTTGTCTCTCACGAGCAGATACACCAGCTGTCCGGCGTCCCGATAAGGATAAGGGTTAATTAGAATCGCGTAAACCACGCTGAACACCGCGGTGGTGGCGCCGATACCGAGCATGAGCGACACGATGGCGGTGAGCGCGAATATCGGGCTCTTGCGGAATTGGCGAAACGCGAAACTCAGATCGTGCCGGAGCATTCAAATCCCCGTTACTATCGACTTAAGACGCACGAATCTAGATTTTGTTGGATCTATTTTGCGAGAAATTGCGATTCGGCGATCACGTGTGAAAATGCTCACCCAGGTGTTGCGCGCCAGGCACGCAGCAACGCTCGCCCATTGACCAGTGCGATGATCAGCGCGATGGCGCCCAAAGCGGCCCAGCGAGAATTGAATGGAGACTAACGAGCTGAGCGTGCCCAGCGAGAGAGCGAGCTTGGTGGCGACATCCAGCGGAATAAAGTGTTCCTGCATTACAGAACCGCGCGCTTGAGCAAGCGGCGCTACCTACCAGGAGTCTGACGCTACGGAGGGGCGAAATTGTTGCTTACTTTTCCTTGGCGAGCTGTTTGCGAATCACGAGCAGCTCCCGGCGGCGCTCAGGACGGGATTTCGGATAGGCCATTTTCAGGTCTTCGAGAGTATCCAGCACGATGCGGGAAATGATGAGCCCGGTATTCTCTTTGTCATCGGCGGGAACAACATACCAGGGCGCGTTGCGAGTGCTGGTGGCGCCGAGGCAATCCTCATAGGCTTCTGTGTATCGGTTCCAGTATTTCCGCTCCTTGATATCGTCGGCGCTGAATTTCCAATTTTTCTCCGGATCGTCGATCCGCTTGAGGAAGCGCTTCTTTTGTTCTTCCTTGGAAAGATGCAGGAAGAATTTCACGATGCGGGTCCCGTTACAGTGAAGATGATCTTCCAGGTTTTTGATGGAACGGTACCGGTCGCGCCAAAAGTGTTTCTTTTGGACCAGCTCCTGGGGAAGATCTTCGTTGCTCAGAATATCGCGATGCACCCGAACGATGAGCACTTCTTCGTAATAAGAGCGATTGAAGATCCCGATATGGCCGCGCTCGGGAAGACGCCTGATCGCGTTCCACAAAAAATCATGTTCCAGCTCTTCCGTGCTGGGATGTTTGAAGCTGAACACCTGGCAGCCTTGGGGATTGACCCCCGACATCACGTGCTTAATAGCGCTGTCCTTGCCGGCCGCGTCCATCGCCTGAAAAATGAGCAGCAGCGCGTAGCGGTTGGCGGCGTACAGCAGGTTTTGCTGTTCGGTCAGTTTTTCGATGTGCTCTTGCAGAAGGCTTTCATATTCGTCTTTCGAGCTATAAACGGGTTTCCCTTTGGTTGGCCACTTGGCGAGGTCCACGTTCTGGCCGGGCCGAACGCGATAGTCGTCGGGATCGATCTTTTTCATCGCTATTAATAATTAGGGCACACCTGCAGACTCAGCGTTGCCTCCATTCGCGAGCCCGAGCCGCCGGAATACCATCCGGCAACCGGAGATGCCAGATCGTGATCGAAGCCCGCCGCTACGGCGATGTGCTGGTTCGAAACTGCGAGGCCGCGCGCGGGATCGTAGCCGCGCCATCCGATGCCAGGCAAATAGACTTCAGCCCAAGCATGCATGTACGAATCCTGGTTGTTCAAATTGCTGTTGGCGGACTCGCATTCATACCCGCTGACAAACCGGGCGGCGATACCCATCACGCGGCAAGCGTCGCAGAACAAGACCGCCAGATCGCGGCACGATCCCTTCCGCGCACCGAGCGTTTGGCTGGATGGCCACGGCGCGCCATAAGGGCGCGTCACCTGGCGGCAGGTTTGAAAGATTTCCCGGCTCAACGCCGACAGAAACGACAGCGTGTTCCATTGCGCACCGGCGGCTACCGATTTCGCATACTGCTTTACCGATTCGGCCACCTGTACGTCGCTGCGGTAAGAAGTAAGCGCCGCGCACAGCGGTTCCACATACCACAGCGGAAGATTCAGCGATTCGCTGGTGAGCACGTAATCGAAAGGGTTCTCGCGGAGCATCTCAATCCTGAACCGGCTGGTTACGCTGAGTTCGCTAGTGGGAGCCTGGAACCACGCGTTCAGCGCCAGATTGCCGTCCTGATCCAGGCACTCCGTGGTTCCTGACGGTGTCGGTGCAATATGAATGTCGAACGTGAGCAGCCGCTGCGCGCTGTTCTCGCGTGGCCGCAGCCGGAAAATGTGCGGCTCCAGGTAAACCGGAAAGTCGTAGCGGTAAACCGTGGAGTGGGTGACGTCAATTTTCATGCGAGAAATGCAGCGGATCCCTTAGATTCTGTAGCTCCCGGTAATAATACAAAGGCGCCGGACGCCTGCCCTGAAAGTGCAGCGTCTTCAGGAATTGGATCTCTTCTTCGGTAGCATCGCCGCTGAGAGACGTGTCGTTCAAGAACTGTTCGAAGCCTGGCTCTAACGCGAAGGATTGGGGAGGCTCCTGTTCGGTGAACTCGAAACGCTTGCGGCTGCCGGGCGCGAGCCGCCGGTTCAGGACCACTTCCATGCCGAACGTCTTCAGATCCATATCCCAGGAGTCGATTATCGGATCGAGAAAGGTGACGCAATTCTCGACCGAAATGTTGAAAACCTCCGTGTCGAGAAACTCCAGAATCGCCACTCGCATTTGTTCATAGCTGCGGCCGCTCACCTGGGCCATCAACCGCAACCAGTCCTCGCTCCTCAATTCCTCCCGCGCGACACCCTGAGCTACGTCTAGAAGTTTTTGCGTGACCAGCCGTTCGAGCTCTCCAAACGGCTCCTTTTCAAAAATCCTGCGCACTTCCTTTTCGTGGTCGGGCTCGCACTTCCGAAGAATTAACTGACGGCACTCCGCGAAGAGCGGCCTGGGCGCCTCCGTTACGCGCTTCTTGAACTCCTCCTGACGTTGCAAGTCCGCGAGTTTCGAAAGTTCACCGGCAGGTAGCTTCAGGAACTCGCCGATCTTGTCGTAAATGTCGGTGCGCCCAGGCGCCGGCGGCGCTTTCCTCCGGGTGAGGAGCTGAGAAACATAGGACTCGGTCACTTGGGTGGCGGCCGCCAGATCCCTTTGATCCAGACCTAGTTCATTTAAACGTTGTTTTATGACCAGGGAGACGTCCAAGACTCCACCTTATTAACCATCCGTAGTGAATGGCAATCCAATTCTGGCACGCAGAGGATTGACATGCAAGCAATACTTAACTGACAATGGTGAAGACAGGACCGGATATGGACAAGCGATTAGCCAAGCGACACAAGCGTCAAGTTGCCCGCGAAAGAGAGCGGGTAAAGCTCTCCGAACCCGATCTGAGGACGCCCGAACAGATCAAGGCTGCGCGCGAAGCCAGCCGCGCCACTCGGGGTGGTGGCGGCGCCGATAAGAATCTGCGAACGTCGTCACCCGTAATGCGGAGCAACATCCAGGGTACCGGCAGCGCGGCAAAAACCGACGGTTAGAAAAGAGGTTTCCAATAAGCCATGTTTTCCATGCGATGTCCGCACTGCAAATCGGTTGATTTTCGAGGCGTGGGCGTTCGCAACGCCCTGGAGCAGGCGATCCACTGGATCCTGTGGCCCTACCGCTGCACTCTGTGCGGCCATCACTTCTTTTTGCTGCGCTGGCTGGCGCCTATCGGCGGAACGGCCTGATCGATCCTTGAGTGCCGTGTGAGGAACCACGAGGACTCCTCTCGAAGCCAAAGCTGCGATTCCTGCATTCCGACGTTCTGAAATCCAGTAAAGCTTGAAGCATTTCGTAAGTTGCCAACTGACTCGATAAAATTGTCGCTTCGCCCCAAACAACCGGGCTCATTAAAGGTCCTGCCAGACGGGACTGTACTCGACGGACGTCACTGGATACCGGGTCCGTGGCGAGGCCGCTTGGCCGTGGCTAGCAAGCCAAGGGGAGGGGACTGGCTTGAGGACGAAGTAGGCAGTTGGCGGCGCGCTGGTATCGATGTCGTAATCTCTCTGTTAGAACGCGAAGAGGCGGTTCAACTAGACTTGATTGACGAACAGCGAGTTGCCGAAGCGAACGGCATCCTTTTTATCTCATTCCCGATCCCGGATCGCGGTGTTCCGGATTCTTTGCCTGCGGCTATCTCGCTCCTGACCGACCTCGCGCGTGCGTTGAAACAAGGAAAGAATGTCGCAGTGCATTGCCGTCAGGGTGTTGGCCGCTCAGGCTTAATCGCCGCAGGAGGTCTGGCCGCTTCAGGAGCCAGCCCAGCGGATGCAATCGCGGCTGTCAGTTCTGCTCGTGGACTCGCTGTCCCGGTGCAACGACTTCCAGCGGTTGCGATTCGCTAAGTCCTATCGCCTGCGCCGCGCGGGCACCTTGCGCTTGGTTTCCACCGGCTTCACTTCGGCCGCGAAAGCTTGTTCCAGTAGCTCCGCCAGCTCTTCCTGATGGCGCTTCAGCGATCCCGACGCCGGACTGGCGCTAGGGGCGCGGCCCGCATACCGCAGCACGCGCTGGGTGGATTCGAGAATCGGCTGCATTTGCTCCTGCACGAACCGCCAAGCGCCCATGTTGCGCGGCTCTTCCTGCACCCACACCACCTCGGCGGTTTCCGGATAACGCGCCAGGATATCGCGCACCTGCCCGGCGTGGAACGGATAGATCTGCTCCAGCCGCACAACGGCGACGTCTTGAATTTTGCGCTCCTCGCGCGCGGCCAGCACGTCATAATAAACCTGGCCCGAACAAATCAGCACGCGGCTGACGCGCGACAGCTCGATGCCCGTGGTGTCGTCGATCACTTCGCGGAACGAGCCGCTCATCAAATCGTTCACGTTCGAAACGGCCTTGGGATGGCGCAGCATGCGCTTTGGCGTAAATACGATGAGCGGTTTGCGAACCCCACGGCGATCCGGACCGCCGTGCATCTGGCGGCGCAACAAGTGGAAATACTGCGCGGGCGTGCTGGCGTTCACTACTTGCAAATTGTCTTCGGCGCACAGGATGAGGAAACGCTCGATGCGCGCACTGGAATGTTCCGGACCCTGGCCCTCGTAGCCGTGCGGCAGCAGCAGCACCAATCCACTGGGCTGTCCCCATTTCGATTCGGCGCTGGCGATGAACTGGTCGATCAGGATCTGCGCCCCGTTGGCAAAATCGCCGAACTGCGCCTCCCACAGCACCAGCGTCAACGGATCTGCGACGCTGTAGCCGAATTCAAAGCCCATCACCGCGTACTCGCTGAGCGAGCTGTCATAAACATCGAAGCGCGCCTGGTTGGGCGCCAGGTGCTGCAGAGGAATATAGCATTCGCCGGTTTCGCTGTCGTACAACTCCAGGTGCCGCTGGCTGAAGGTTCCGCGTCCGCTGTCCTGGCCGCTCAGCCGGACGGGCGTGCGCTCCAGCACCAGCGTGCCGAAGGCTAGCGTTTCCGCCGTGGCCCAATCGATGGGCGCGCCACGCAGTACTTCCTGCCGCTTCTTGAGGAAGCCTTCGAGCTTCGGATGCACGTGAAACTCGTCCGGAAACGTGGTGATGCCGTGCACCACGCGCTCCAGCGCCGCCCGATCCACGGCGGTATTGGGACGCGGCGCGATCATCTCCTCCAGATCGACCGCGCTCAGTTCCTGAACTTGATACTGCTCCCGATTCTGCTTGGATGCGTCATAGATGTCGTTGAGCCGCTGGTTGACGTTCTTGTGAATCTGCGCCACCTGCGCGGCGTCGATCAGGCTATCGCGAACTAAAGCCTCGGCATACGAAGTGGCCACCGAGGGATGGTTGCGAATCTTGCGATACAGAATGGGCTGCGTGTAGCTGGGATCGTCGCCTTCGTTGTGGCCGTGCCGGCGATAGCAGAACATGTCGATCACCACATCGCGCTTGAAGGTCTGCCGGTAATCGTAAGCCATCTGCGCCACGCGAATGCAGGCGTCGGGATCGTCGCCGTTGACGTGGAAAATGGGCGCCTGCACCATGCGAGCCACATCGGTGGAATAAGGCGTGGAGCGCGCTTCATTCGGATTGGTGGTGAATCCGATCTGATTGTTGATCACCAGATGGATTGTGCCGCCGGTGGTGTAGCCTTCCAGTTGCGAAAGATTCAGCGTCTCGGCCACTACGCCTTGCCCGGCGAATGCCGCGTCGCCATGAATCAGGATTGGGATCACGCGCTCGCGCGCGGTGTCGCCCAGCCGGTCCTGCTTGGGCCGCACCAGCCCCTCCACCACGGGATCCACCGCCTCCAGATGGCTGGGATTGAACGCCACCGAAACCACGATTTCCTGCCCGGACGACGACTTGCGCACGCCGCTCGCGCCCAGGTGATATTTGACGTCGCCCGACCCTTGCGTACTGTCGGGATCGATGCCTTCAAACTCGGAGAATACCTGCACCATCGATTTGCCGACGATATTCGCCAGCACATTCAGCCGTCCGCGATGCGCCATGCCGATCACCGCTTCATGCACGTTGGTGGCCGCTGCGCGGTCCAGAATTTCGTCCAGAATCGCGATGGCCGATTCGCCGCCTTCCAGCGAAAAACGCTTGTGGCCGATGAACCGCGTGTGCAGAAAGCGCTCGAACTCTTCGGCTTCAATGACGCGCTGCAGCGTGCGCAGCTTGGTTTGCGAATCCAGCGGCCAGCGATTTCCTGTCGGCTCCATGCGGAGCTGCAGCCAGCGCTTTTGCTCCGGAATCTGGATGTTCATGTACTCGCAGCCGATTTTTCCGCAGTACGTCTGGCGCAGGGTTTCCAGGATTTCGCGCAGCGTCGCCATCTTCTGCGGCTGGTCGTCTTCCGACATCAGCGTACCCGTCAGAAACTCGCGATCCAAATCCCAGATGGTCAGGCCATAAGTCGCTGGGTCCAGTTCAGAATGATAAACCGCCTCCGATCCCAGCGGATCGAAATCGGCGATCAGGTGGCCGCGCACACGGTAGGCGTTAATGAGCTGCAGTACCGCTGCTTCCTTGACCACTTCATCCCGCTGGCCGCCACGCAGGCCGGGAATAGAAACGGTCCGGTCCGGCTCCCAATGAACCGGCTTGTGGGGTATCTTGAGATCGCTGAAAATCTTTTCGTAGAATTCATCTTCGCCTTCGAGCAGCGCTTGCAAACGGCCCAGGAACGTGCCGGACTCAGCTCCCTGCACCACGCGATGATCGTAGGTGCAAGTAACCGTCATCACTTTGCTCAACCCTAGCAGCGCGCGCAGTTGCTCGGTCACGCCGTGATACTCGGCCGGATAATCGATGGCGCCCGTGGCGATGATGGCGCCCTGTCCCGGCATCAGGCGCGGCACCGAACCCAGCGTTCCGACGGTGCCGGGATTCGTGAGCGAAATGGTGGTGCCTTCGAAATCCTGCACCGTGAGCTTGTTGTTGCGGGCGCGAAAAATGATGTCGTCGAATGCAGTGACGAATTGCGGCGAAATCCAGCGAGCCGGCGTCCTTGATGTTGGGCACCTTCAAGGATCGCGTACCGTCCTTGCCGGCCACGTCCACGGCGATGCCGATGTTCACCTGATCGCGCACCACGCGGAACGCCTGGCCTTTTGTTTCGGCATAGGCGTGGTTCAACGAAGGATTGTTGCGCAGCGCCTTCACGATCGCCCAGGCAATGATGTGCGTGTAGGAAATCTTGCTCTTGCCGAGCAGCGCGCGATGCTCGTTCATCACGCGGCGATTCTCGTCAATCACCTTCACCGGCATCACGCGCTGCGAAGTTGCCAGCGGGATACTGAGGCTGGCGTTCATGTTCTCCGCGATGCGTGCGGCGGCGCCCCGCAGCGGCATTAACGTTTCGCCGGCCACCGGCTGATGTTCGGGAACGGTGAGCGTGGAGGTAGTTGTGGCTCCGCCGTTCTGTAGCGTCACCGCTTGCTGTGGCGCGTGAGTGCCGTTACCGGGCGGTGCAGTAGGGGCTTCGGAAGCAGCACCCCCGTTGGTCTCGAAAACTTCTTTCCAACTCTGGTCGACGTTCTTGCGATCGTTTAAGTATTGCTGGTACAGCTCGTCTTCGAGCCAACTGTTGATACCCAATTCAGGTGCGCGTGATTCGGACATGGAAATAGATATGAGGGCTTTCCCTTTCATCATACCGTGCCTGAGGGGGTGAAGTGGCGACCCGCTCCGCCGTGTAACCTCCGCAGCATCAGCCACTTCTCAGAAGACAGCCGCTATGGTAAGTGGCCGTAAACTTCTGTAATTTCCGCAACCCGATGGGGAGGCCCTACATCCGATTAATTGGAATGAGATGCACATGAAAAAAATAATCCAGAACGTCGCTTTCGCATCGGCGCTAGCTATTGCGGTTCCTGTGTTTGCCGGAACTGACGCGGGAACCCCTGCCGGACAGGACCTGGCCAATCAGGTGCGCCACCAATTGGTAATGATTCCTTACTACACCGTTTTCGACGATCTGAATTACTCGATCGATAACGGCGTTGTAACGCTGACCGGAGACGTGAACAACCCCGTAGTGAAGATTAACGCCGAGAAATCGGTAAAGCGCCTTCCGGGCGTGACGAAGGTGATCAATCATATCAACCTTCTTCCGCCTTCCAGCATGGATAACCATATTCGCGCAGCCGAGTACCGAGCTATTTTCGGTTATTCCGACATGTACCGCTATGCGCAGGGCGCGATACCGTCCATCCACATCATCGTGGACTTTGGGCACGTAACTCTGAAGGGTGTGGTGGATAGCGAAGCGGACAAGAATGTCGCCAATATTCGCGCCAACTCGGTTCCTGGAGTTTTTTCGGTGACCAATGACTTGCGAGTCGCCGAGAAGAGCTAACGACAAGTTTCCTGGAAGCGCAGAGAGAGGCAGTGGCCGCCGTTTTGACCGACCGGCGGCCATTCTTCTTTTGTAACATCGCAACTCGCTCCAATCCGGTACACTAAAGCATTCCCATGTGCGCGGAAGCCGCAAGAGCCCCGCTGAAGATTGCCGATCTTCCCGAACTGAATGACCCCTCGCTTTACTTGAACCGCGAGCTGAGCCATCTGGAGTTCCAGCGGCGTGTTCTAGAAGAAGCCCGCGACCGCCGCAATCCATTGCTGGAGCGCGTAAAGTTTTTATCCATCTTCGCCTCCAACATCGACGAATTTTTTATGGTCCGCGTGGCCGGCGTCATGCAGCAGATCGAAAATGGCGTGCAGGAAACCGGCATGGACGGCCGGGGCCCGGTGGAGACCCTGGATGCGATTCGGGTGTCCGTGGGCCGGCTGGTGAACGGCGCCTATGAATTCTTTCGGGAAGATCTGCTCCCCGCGCTGCATGAGAATCACGTTCGCCTGCTGCCCCTGAGTGAACTGAGCCTGGAGCAGCGCGCGCAGTTGGATACTTTTTTCACCGAGAAGGTGTTCCCGGTTCTCACGCCACTGGCGTTCGATCCTGGCCGGCCGTTTCCGCACATCTCAAATCTCAGCTTGAATATTGCCGTGGCGGTCCGCGACCCCGGCGGCGGTTCCGAACACTTTGCTCGCGTCAAGGTTCCCGACAGCTTACCCCAATTGCTGCCAGTGGCTGTAGCGCACGGCGGCACTCCGCGAGCGCATGGCTTTGTCTGGTTGGAGCAACTGATCGTCGCCAATCTGCACCACCTGTTTCCGGGTCTCGAGATCCTGCGCGCGCACGTTTTCCATCTCACCCGCGATGCCGAAGTGGCGATCAAGGAACTGGAAACGGACGACCTGCTCGAGACCATTGAGGAAGCCGTGTGGCAGCGGCGTTTTCGCGACGCCGTCCGCCTGCAAGTGGACGCCCGGATGCCGGCCCCCATGGTTGATTTCATCGCCGGCAAACTGGAGCTGGATTCCGCCAATATCTTTCGCGTGCAGGGCCCTCTGGATCTCAGCCGCTTACGGCACCTCGCGGCGCTGGATCGCCCGGATTTAAAAGACAAGCCGTTTCTTCCGCACACGCCCTCCGGTTTTGCGTCAAAAGACGACGATGTATTCGAGCTAATCCGGCAACAGGATCAACTGCTCCATCATCCCTACGAATCGTTCCAACCGGTGGTTGAATTTCTGCGAAAGGCCGCCCGCGACCCGGAGGTGCTGGCCATCAAAATGACGCTTTACCGTCTGGGCCGCAATTCGCCCATCGTGGAAGCTTTGCTCGAAGCGGTGGAGAACGGCAAGCAGGTAGCCGTCGTTGTGGAACTCAAAGCCCGCTTCGATGAAGAGAGTAATATCGAATGGGCCCGGGCGCTGGAGCGCGAAGGTGTGCACGTAGTGTACGGGCTGCTCGGCCTGAAAGTGCATTCCAAAGTGATTCTGGTTGTTCGTCGCGAAGGCGATGTCATCCGCCGTTATTGTCACCTGGCAACCGGCAACTACAATCCCGCCACCGCGCGCCTGTACACCGATCTCGGCCTGTTCACATGCGATGAAGAGATCGGCGCCGACGCGACCGACCTGTTCAATTACCTCACCGGATATTCGCGAAAACGGACCTTTCGCAAGCTGCTGGTGGCTCCGCTCAATATGCGCCCGCGGATGGAGGAAATGATCCTGCGCGAGATCGACATCCAACGCCGCGGCGGCCGGGGCCGGATGATTCTCAAGATGAACGCGCTCGAAGACGGCCCCATCATCAAGCTGCTCTATCAAGCGTCCCAAGCGGGCGTCGCAACGGACTTGATCGTACGCGGCGCGTGTTGTCTGCGCCCGCAGTCGCCCGGCGTCAGCGAGAACATTCACGTCCGCAGCGTTCTGGGCCGGTTCCTGGAGCACAGCCGTATCTTTTACTTCCGCAATAACGGCGCCGACGAATGCTATCTGGGCAGCGCGGATTTGATGCCGCGCAACCTGAACCGCCGCGTGGAAGTGCTGTTCCCCGTGAATCGGCCCGAAAGTATCAAGCGCATCCGGGACGAAATCCTGCACTCGTACCTTCACGATGAAATCGGCTCCCGCCACATGTCCAAGGACGGCTCCTACTCGGCGAAATCGCGCCGCGCGGGTGGCGACTGCCAGGCCTGGTTCCTCAGCCAACGAACGTTCTCGGCTCTCCGTTAGCGGCTGCAAGTGCGTGTTTGCCGCTGTTTACTGAACCGCGACCGTGAGGAGGCCGGTCCCCAAACCAGCCGCGGCGGTGCGCTAAACTAAACAAATCCCGGTGGAAATGGATTTGCCGGAAAAACCTGGTCATGAGACTGGCCCTTTTCGGCGGCACCTTCGATCCCATCCACAACGCCCATCTCACCGTGGCGCGCGAAGCCGCCGGCCAGTTCAGCCTGGATCAAGTCTGGTTCGTCCCCGCCGCCCACCCGCCCCACAAGTCCGATCATACCGGCGCAAGTTACGAGGACCGCTTCCGCATGACTGAGCTGGCCTGCCAGATTGATCCGCGCTTCGTCGCCTCGCGCCTCGAGGCAGGAGAACGCAAGAGCTATTCGGTGGACACGGTGGAGCGTGTGCGCGAGATGGGCGAGCAGCCTTACTTCATCATCGGCGCCGACGCGTTTGCCGAAATCGCGAGTTGGCATCGCTGGCAGCACTTGGTCCGGCTCACCGAGTTCATCGTGGTGACGCGCCCGGGCCACCAGTATGCGGCCCCACCCGGAGCCCGCGTGCATCGGCTGGAAACCGTCGCGCTGCCTGTATCTTCCTCGGAAATAAGGAGAAAACTAGCCGAAGGCGAGATCCCCGCCGAGTTGCCGCCAGCCGTCGGCCATTACATTTCCGAGCGCCATTTATACCAAACTTCGCCGGGACGGGTGAGAGCGCGGACGCTTTAAAGGCGCATTGTTCAAGTACCGTTCATGAATCCGTAATGCACTTGTAACGTAAATCGGGTTACCTTCTAGGAAAGGCCCATGAAGAAAATCGTCCTGATTGAAGATGATTCCGACCTCTTCGCTCTCCTGAAATACAACCTGGAAAAGGAAGGGTTCGCGGTCGCCGGTTCCCAAACGGGTCGCGGCGCTATTGAGCTGTGCCGGCGCGAGCGCCCTGATCTCCTGATTCTCGATATCATGCTGCCGGACTCGGACGGCCTCGAAATTTGCAAAGGCCTCCGCAATCATTCCGAACTGACGCACGTACCCATTATTTTCCTTACCGCGCGCGCTTCGGAAACCGACCGCATCCTTGGCCTGGAACTCGGCGCCAACGATTATATCGTCAAACCGTTCTTCATCCGCGAACTGATCGCCCGCGTCAAGAACCAGTTCCGTACGCAAACCTCGCCGGCCCGCACGGTCAGAGCGGGGGATCTGGAGCTGGACCGGGCCAGCTGTCGCGTTACGCTGCGCGGCGCCGAAGTGGCGCTAACAGCCACTGAGTTCCGGCTGCTGGAGTTTCTCATGAGCCGGCCCGGCGTCGTGTATAGCCGGGAACAGCTGTTGGACGCGGTATGGGGGCACGATCGCGCGGTGACCGATCGAACCGTGGACGTCTACATCTTGCGCCTGCGCCAGAAGATTGAGCCCGATCCGACCAATCCGTCGTTCATTCGAGCGGTGCGCGGCTTCGGCTATAGTTTCAACGAGCACACCGTGGAAGCCGGGGCTAAGACTTCGCCCGCAGCGGTATAACAGCCCTTGCTCACGCGCGGGGTTCAGAACCGCGACCGTTAGGGAGCGCTCTCACTCCGCCGGCGGATCGATATTACCGATCGAAAACAAGGAAAACTCATCCTCGGGCCATTGCGTCGGCTTGCCCTTTTCTTCGCGCATGTGATGATATCGGCCGCCGAAGAATAACAGCGGCCGGCCTTCGTTGGCTTCAAAATGCTCCACGCGGCTGATGTAGAGCGTGTGATCGCCCGCCGGATGAATGTCCATCGCCTCCACCACGAAATAGGCCACCGCGCCTCCAATTAACGGAATCCCGTTCCGCTGCACGTAGCGGACATGCAGATCCGGCGCCTTGCGTCCGGCGAAATGGTTGCTCAGCGCATCCTGATCTTCGGCCAGCACGCTGATTCCGAAGCGCCGCACTTTAGGCAGGATGCGGTGCATGTTCGATCGATTGTCCAGGGACACCAGGATCAAGGGCGGGTCGAGCGAAACCGAAACGAACGCATTGGCGGTCATGCCGTGCGTCTGCTCTTGGTATTCGGCCGTGAGAACCGTGACGCCGCTGGCGAAGCGTCCTAATGCGTTGCGGAACTGCCTGGTGTCAATCTGCTGGTTGGTCACTCGGGACCGCGATAATCACTTGCGGCCGTTCTTCATTACAACACTAATATCGTTGGGATTGATCAGATCCGGCACCGTCCAGCCGTCCAGGTCGTACTCGGCCATGCACTGCTCGGCGAAGCCTTTATACTTTGCGGATTGTCCCAGCTGATCGGCCACCATCAAGGTTTCAAAGCGAATGCTCTCGTGATTGCCGAAGTAGTTGCGCTCGTACAGCTCGTGCCGTCCGCCGAACTCGGTGCCCATGGCGTCCCACATCAGCTTCATCAGCTTTACCCGATCCAGTGCCGAGTAGCCGTTGGAGCCGCGCACAAAGGTCTCCAGGTAGTTGCGGATTTCCGGCACCTTGAAATCGTTGGCGTGGGAAGGCAGATAGATCAGCGCGCTGGCCAGCACGTTTTCGATAATCTCTTTCAGCCGCGGATAGATCAGATTCGACGCCACGCGATACGCCAGGCCGTAATCCAGATTGGGCAGCACGTAGCCGGGCGTCCAGGGCGTGGTGGTGCGCGCCATGGCGTCCGTCAAGCCCCAGAATAGATTGCGCCACGCCAGCACTTCGCCCACCTGCGCCTGCACGCCGCGAAAATCCTTGGAGCCGGTAGCTTCCACGCCCTTGAGCAACAGCCCCGCAATGAAATCCAGCTTCACGGACAGGCGCACGCAGCCATGGAACATGAATCGCGGCAGAAAGCCGGAGCGCGGGAAAAAATTGTTGACCTTATCGATGTCGCCGTACGCGAACACGTTCTCCCACGGCACCAGGACTTTATCGAAAACAATGATCGAATCGTTTTCATCCAGCCGGCTGGACAGCGGATAATCGAACGGGCTGCCCATGGCCGCCGCCGTCATCTCGTACGACGGCCGACAGAACAGCTTCACCCCCGGCGAATCCGTGGCGACGATGCAGACGAACGCGAAATCCTTGGTCTTGATGGGAAGCGCGCCGTTGTTGGCGATGAAATTGTAATGCGTCAGCGTGGAGGTGGTGGCCACCACTTTGGCGCCGCTGATCACCAGGCCAGCGTCGGTTTCTTTCTCCACGTGCATGTACACATCGCGAACTTCCGACAATTCCTTGTTGCGATCCACCGGGGGGTTCACGATCGCGTGATTGACGAACGTGACCTCCTCCTGCACCTTCTTGTACCAGCGGCGCGCATTCTCCTGGAACGGCGTATAGAAATCGGAGTTTGCCCCCAGCGTAGCCAGAAACGCGGCCTTGTAATCCGGACTGCGGCCCATCCATCCGTAGGTCACGCGCGCCCATTCGGCGATGGCGTCGCGCGAGCCGACCATTTCCTCGACGTTCCGCGGCGCCCTAAAGAACTTATGCGTGTAACCGCCGCTGCCGGTATCGGTCTCGGTGCACAGAATCGACTTCCGTTCATCGTGCAGCGCGTCGTACAAGCGGGCCAGCATACGGGTGGTGTTGCGGAAGGCCGGATGCGTGGTCACATCCTTCACGCGCTCGCCGTAAATCCAGATTTCGCGCCCATCGCGAAGACTTTCTAGAAACTCCGCGGACGTGAACGGCTGGGTGCGCACGGCGCCGAATATGGGCTTGGCTTCTGTTGACATGGCTTTCTCCTGGAGCTGTAGCTAAGAGGTCACGCGAACTTCGTCCAATCGCGTTCGAATCGGAACACTTCTTTGGCCGGCGGCAGCGGCGCCTGGGTTTCAATCCAGCGCACCGGTTCCGCGCCGTTATTTGCAAAACTGTGGATGCAGCCGACGCCGGTCCAGATCACGTCGCCAGGGCCCAGGTCGTAGTTTTTTCCATCCGCTATGGCGTGAACGCGCCCGCCCACGATCAAGTAGGACTCTTCGAACGTATGGTCGTGAGGATCGATCTTCGCGCCGGGCGAATATTGGATCAGGAACAGCGATTGGTGCGTGGCGCCGAAAGAACGATCGACGAACATCTTGATGGCGACACCTGTTGTCGGATTGAAACCTTCCATCTGCGACGGTCCGCCCGGGCGCGGCAGTTGCGATTCGTCGAAGTGGCCGATGGGCGCGCTCGCCTCCCCACCAGCGGCTTGGCCGGTGAAAAAAGTGTCCGTCCCGTAGTCCGCCGGGCGTGGCTGCGGCGCCTGCATTTCCAGCCATCGAGCCGTGCCACTGCCCGCGTTCTTCCAGGAATGGGTCATACCGGTGGGAATCAATCCGAAATTGCCGGGGCGGAGTGTGTGCGTCTTCGCCCCGATTTCGACGGCGACGCTGCCTTCCAGAATGTAGAAGCTCTCCTCAAACGAGTGCAGGTGCGGCTCAATGGAACCGCCGGCATCAAGGAAACAAATGCCCGTCCCCATATGAACCGAGCCCATCGCGCGATCCACATACGTGGCCCGGCGGAAACCGGCGCTGTGCTGCCGGTAGAGCTGCGGCGTCTGGGCGGAGGCTGGATCGATCTTGGAGACAGCGTGCATGGCGGATCGCTCTATTATGGCTCTAACTAAACTACAGGAGGCGGCAGGATGGGGCTAGCAAAAAGCTCACTCTGGTGAACAGATTCGTGCCTCCGGCGACTATGCCTAGAATTCGAGGTTCTCTATGCCGACCACCGCCCGCTCCAACTCTCTCAGTTGGATTGGCTTAAGCGATCCCACGTAAATCATAATCCTCCTCCGACCCGACGCTCAGCTTGTGTGCTAAGTCCAGCGTCAGGGAGGTAAAGCGAGATTCAAGGAGGGCCTGCCGGCTTACATCGAGGAACACACGCCGCCTCCTGGCTTGCGGACCAGATAAGCTTCGGCGCGTTTTACCGGAGTTGTTGATACTCCAGGGTGTCTAAAGCTTCGCGATTAAAACGATTGGCATTGCGGTCTATAACCTCGATGTCGCGCCAGTCTCCGATTGGCGCTCCAGGCTCGCCAGGTAGGCGCGGGCCGCGCGCTCCAAAAGAGCGGACCGGTTTTTATCGACGCGATCTAACTGGCTGAGGAGTTCATCGGGAAGTGGGATGGACGTCTTGACTCTCACAAGATAGATATACCGCCACGGTCGCGCCCGTGTTTTCGGCTAAACTTTACCGAAGGAGAGATCAATGCCCTTAATTCAAGTCAAGCTGATCGAGGAAGTTTTTACACCGGCCCAAAAGAAGGAGATCATCACCAAACTGACGGACGCCATGGTGTCCGTGGAAGGCGAGCACATGCGGCCGGTCACTTGGGTCATCATCGAGGACGTTCGCAGCGGCGAGTGGGGGATCGGCGGCCAAGCCATGACCACCGAACAGGTCAAAGCCATCGCGGCGGGCAAAACCTGACCTGTCCGCGGCGCCGGCTGTGTCACACTGAAATTGGATGCCGCTGGTTCCACCATATATCGAGGCGCTGCGTCCGTATGAGGCCGGGCGCAGCATGGAAGAGGTCCAACGCGCCTATGGCTTAAGCCGCATCAGCAAGCTCGCTTCCAACGAAAATCCCCTGGGTCCATCCCCGCTGGCGCTGGAAGCGATGGCGCGCTCTATGGGCGGCCTGAACTTCTATCCCAACAGCGGTCTGGATCTGCGCCGCGTTCTGGCCGAGCAATTTGAAACCAAGATCGAAAACGTAATTGCCGGCAGCGGCTCGGAAGGCATTATCTCCAATATCATTCGTACCTTCCTGGGCGACGAGGACGAAGTGCTCACCACTGAAGCCGCGTTCATCGGGTTCCAGGTGCTGGCGAAGTCGCGCGGCGTGGCGTACCGCACGGTGCCTTATCGCGATTGGCATTACGATCTCCCCGCGCTCGCCGATGCCATCACCGAGCGCACCAAGATCGTCTATCTGGCGAATCCCAACAATCCCACCGGAACCATTTTTTCAAAACACGAGTTCGACGCCTTCTACGGGCATGTTCCCGAACGCGTGCTGATCATTTTGGATGAAGCCTACTTCGAATACGCCAAAGATACGCCGCGCTATCCCGATTCGATGCATTATCGGTACGACAACGTCATTACCTTGCGGACCTTTTCGAAAGTATATGGACTGGCCGGAGTTCGCATCGGGTACGGATTCGCGCATGAGCGCCTGATTCAAAACTTACTCAAGGTGAAGCTTCCGTTTGAGCCCAGTACGCTGGCGCAAGCCGCCGGCATTGGAGCGCTGGCCGACAAGGAGTTCCTGCATAGAACGCTGGAGCTGAATGCGCACGGTCTTAAGTTCCTCACTACTGGCTTGGGCGAGTTAGGCCTCCATGTCGTACCTTCTGAGGCGAATTTCGTGATGGCCGTACTGCCCAGCGCCGAGCACGCCGCGAGACTTACTAATGAGTTACTAACTCAGGGAATTATCATCCGTCCGCTCGCGAGTTTCGGACTTCCCAATTGCGTTCGCATCTCCACCGGAACCGCCGAAGACAACGAACGGTGTGTCGAAGCAATTCAGAAGTTAGAGGTACCTTTATCATGCAACAGCTAGTGGAAAATCAAGTCCCCGAGAAAGCCCCCGCCGACTTTCTTCCGCTGAATGGCACCGACTTTGTGGAGTTCTACGTCGGAAACGCCAAGCAGGCGGCTTACTACTATCGCGCCGCGTTCGGAATGAAGCTGATCGCCTATCGCGGACCGGAGACCGGAACGCGCGACCAGGTTGATTACGTCCTTGAGCAGGGGAAGATCCGATTCGTGCTGACGACGTCGCTTTCGCCAGACAGCGCCATCTCTGACCACGTGAAGCGCCATGGCGATGGCGTGCGCGAGATCGCGCTCTGGGTGGATGACGCCGAATCCGCGTACAACGAAACCACCCGGCGCGGCGCCCGCGGCGTGCAAGAACCTACCATTCGCGAAGATAAAGACGGCCGCGTTCGCATCTCCGTAATCGCGGCGTATGGCGACACCATGCATGCGTTCATCGAGCGCAAGGATTATCGTGGCGCGTTCTTGCCCGGTTTTCGCGCGATGGAAAGCGAGGATTCCATCGCCCGTCCCGTCGGCTTGCTGCATATCGACCACATGGTTGGCAACGTCGGCTGGGGCCAAATGGATGCCTGGGTCGGCTTCTATCGCGACGTTATGGGCTTCCAGCTGTACCAGCACTTCGACGACAAAGACATCAGTACCGAGTATTCGGCTTTGATGTCGAAGGTAATGTCGAACGGCAACGGCCGCGTGAAGTTTCCCATCAACGAGCCCGCGGTCGGCAAGAAGAAATCCCAGATCGAAGAGTACCTCGAGTTTTATGGCGGCCCGGGCGTGCAGCATATCGCGCTGGCCACCGGCAACATCATCGACACTGTGTCCAGGATGCGCGCGCAAGGCATCGAATTTCTGCGCGTTCCCACCACTTACTATGACGAATCTGGAAAAACGCTGCGGCAAGATCGACGAACCGGTGGGCGAGTTAGCCGACTTAGGGATTCTCGTGGATCGCGACGACGAAGGTTACATGCTGCAGATCTTCACCAAGCCCGTGGAGGACCGGCCGACGCTGTTCTACGAAGTGATTCAACGCAAAGGCAGCCGCAGTTTCGGCAAAGGTAATTTCAAGGCTCTGTTCGAGGCCATCGAGCGGGAGCAGGCCTCGCGCGGCAATTTGTAACGCGCCGGCCGCTTGCTGGGGCTCATCAGTCATTACCAGCCACCAACGGCGATGCCGGCACGGCGAGCCGTCCTAATTGTCTATTGCTTCGCGGCCACGGTCTTCTCTTTGGCGTCCTTGAGTTCCGTGGCGAAGATCGGCTTCAGCGCGGCCAGCGTCACTTCTCCGTTGTACTGCTTGCCGTTGATATAGAACGAAGGAGTTCCGTACACGCCCGCCGTCTCGCCGTCGGCCAGATCTTTATCCACGTCCTTCTTGAATTTGCCGGACTCCAGATCAGCCTTGAACTTGTCCACATCCAGCCCGATGTCCTTTGCCATGGCCATAATGTTGCTGCGCGAGAGCCTCTGGAAATTCTTGAACAGCACCTCGTACATTTCCCAGAACTTGCCCTGCGCGCCCGCCGCCAGAGACGCTTCGGCCGCCAACTCCGCGTGCGGGTGCATCGACAGCGGGAACTGCTTGTAGATCAGCTTCACATCCTTGGGATAGGCCGCCATCACCAGGTCCACCTGTTTCACCGCCGCCGAACAGTAGGGGCATTCGAAATCGGAAAACTCCACCAGCGTGATGCGCGCGTTCGCTGGGCCCCGCACCGGCGCGCCATCCACGGGAATGGTGACCGGCGCTTCCAACAGCTTCGGCCGGTGCGCCTTGGGGGACGCATCCATCAGCTTGCTGATCTCCATCAGGCTCTTGCCGTCTTTCACGCCTTCAATCGCGATTTTGGCCAGCGCGCGGCTGTAGGAGCAGTTCGGATCTTTCATGATGCATTCGGCCGCCTTCATCCCGCACTGGCAGGTGCAACTCTCCTCGCGCAGGACCTTTAGCACGGCCTTCTTTTGCACCGGCGTCAATCCGGAGAGATCGATATTGCCGAGCGTCTGCGATGTCTTCCAGGCGTCCTCTGCGCTAGGCGCAGTGGCGTGCACCGGCGTCTGCGCCACAAGCGCCCAGGCCCCGAGCATAAGAGTGAAAAGGCATAGTACTGCTATGCGAAGTCGCATTACTCTATTATGACTCGGTTTTCAAACCGAAATTCTACGAAAGCTCCGCGTGCAGGAAGCTCTTCAGGTCTTCCTCATTGACCGCCGGCTCGCCGGGCGCTACATTGCTGAGCTTCCCAGCCTTCATCCAGCTTTCCAGCTGATCCACCAGGCTGAACAGATGGTCGAACGAATCGACGACAAACAGCAGCGGCTGATAATGGTTGATCTCAAAACATTGATTGATGGCCCATTCCAGCTGCATCGGAAAGCGTTGCACTTCCGGCGCTTCGATGGCGTGCGCAATCTCGCCATAGGAGCTGAGCAACCCGCTGCCGTACACTTTGAAGCCGTCCGATCCACGCATGAGACCAAACTCGATGGTGAACCAGAAGAATCGCGCCATGGCCCGAATGACGCTGGTCAGGTAATGCGTGCGTGTGTCCGGCCCGCGAATCCGCGACGCCATTTCAGCCGCCGTATGCGCGCACTCCCCGAAACGCACCAACGCTTCGGCGAAATGCTTGTCGGTGTGCATGGGGACGTGGCCCGCCACGTCGTGGAAGATATCGGGTTCCGGCAGGTAATCCAGACTGGTCGGAGCGGCGAATCGTGACCGTGGTGGGAAAGGCGCGGTTGCGGAGGCAATCGAAGAACACGAACGCCGGGACATATCCGCTGACGGCTTTGGTCTGGAATCCGGTCAGCGGTTTTAGAAAACGATTCACATCTTCCAGGCGCGGTATTCGATCCGGATCCAGGCACAGCGAATGGATACCTTTCAGGAAGTGCTGGTTCGCGTAGCGATCCCAGCGGGGCAGCATGCGCGCGTAAAGCTTGCGCCAAGCGTCGTGATTTTCTTCCGAGTACAGATCATAAGGCTGCTCGATATAGAGTTCCCCGGCGCGCTTGGCCTGTTCGATAAACGGCGAGGCGTTTGTAGTCAAATCATTTGTAGCCCGACCATTTGTGGTCAAACCGGGACTAACAGATGAGCCTTGCATAATAGCTCTCCGTCCATATCATCCCTCTAAATAGCACCACGCGCAAGTGGTGCCCGTACTAGCTGAGGCATCCCGCTCAACCTATACTGAAGTTGGAGAGCAACATGTATCCGCTCAAAAAAGGAAAAACCACCAACCAGGCCCATGTCGGCCTTCCCGAAGGCACGTTCGAAGAGGAGCACGGACGCAAGGGCTTTTACGGCAAATCCGCGCATCTCTACCACGCGCATCCCCCCACCGGCTGGATTCGCTTTGAAGGCAAACTGCGGCCGCATTGTTTCGATCTGAATCAGCTCAAGCCGGACGATATGACCGACGCCGAAGGCCTGCCCGCCGCGTTCCTTGGGAACGACGACATCCGTTTGTCGGTGTCCCGCCGCTCGGAGCCCATGCCGTTTTACTTCCGCAACGCCGACGGCGACGAGTTGTACTTTGTCCATCGCGGCCACGGCAAGATCGAAACAGATTTCGGGCCGCTCCATTTTGAGCCGGGCGACTACATCAACATCCCGCGCGCCGTCACCTACCGGATCGTCCCGGAGACGCGCGACAATTTCTTCCTGATCGTTCAATCCAAGCACGAATTCGAGCAGCCCGAGAAAGGGTTACTGGGCCAGCACGCGCTATACGACCCCGCGGCTATCGTCACGCCCGAGCCTGAGCCGTTTCTCGACGACAATACCGAATGGGAAATCCGCATCAAGGCGGAGGACGAGATTTCGAAGGTGGTTTATCCGTTCAATCCCCTCGACGTCGTGGGTTGGAAGGGCGACCTGACGGTGTGGAAAATCAACATGCGCGACATCCGGCCGGTGATGAGCCATCGCGCCCATCTGCCTCCCAGCGCCCACACCACGTTCGTCACCGAAGGCGCGGTGGTGTGCAGTTTCCTGCCGCGTCCGCTCGAAGAGGACGAAGACGCGTTGCGCGTGCCGTTCTTCCATCGCAACACCGACTACGACGAGTTCATCTTCTATCACGACGGCGATTTCTTCAGCAAAGACAACATCAAGGCCGGCATGGCCACGCTGCATCCGCGCGGCATCCATCATGGGCCGCATCCCAAGGCGCTCGCCAATCAGAAGAAGAAGACGCACACCGACGAATACGCGGTGATGCTGGACGGTCTGAATCCGATTCACGTTCTGCCGGCCGGCGAGGAGGTGGAATGGAAGGATTATTGGGCCAGCTGGATGGAAAAGAAACCTGTGGAGACGCGCTGATTGATAGTTGACCCCGGGTCCACGGATCACTTGAGCGTCTATAAACTTCTGATCGGTTCGGTGGTTCCACGGCCGATCGCCTTCGTTTCCACACTGAACACGGAAGGCGCGTTCAACGTGGCGCCGTTCAGCTTTTTCACCGTCGCCAGTTCGAATCCACCGGTGCTCGGGTTCACGGTAGGGAATCGAGCGAGAGTCGATCCGCGAAAAGATACCCTCCGCAACATCACTACGGCGCGGGAGTTTGTGGTGAATATCGTGTCGGAAGAGTTCGCTCAGAAGATGAATCTCTGCGCCGGCGATTATCCCCCGGATGTGGACGAGTTTGAAATCTCGGGCCTCACTCCCATCGCGAGCGATATCGTCAAGGCGCCGCGCGTCGCCGAGTCCCATATCAACATGGAGTGCCGCTTGCTTTACACGATATCGATGAGCAGCCTGGTGAACGGCGGGAATCTGGTGCTGGGTGAAGTGGTGCGGTTTCACATCGATGACGCTTATTTCAGCAATTTTCGGATCGATCAGGACAAGCTGCGCGCCATCGGCCGCATGGCCGGCAACAGCTACACGCGGACCCAAGATCGCTTCGACATGATCCGCCCGGCGTAACCGGGATCACTCCCTTACGGTCGTGGTTTAGTAAAGGCAGCCGAACCGCGCGCGTAAGCAAGCGTCAGTTTGCGAACAAACGTTCGAAAATCTCGCGCGTGTGATTTTGGATCTTCGCCAGCTCCGCCTTCAGCGGCTGTCCATTGCGATGGTCCGGAGTCCAGCGGTGTACTAATTCGGTGAGCGCCTGCAGGTGCGATTGGGAATTGGGCAGGCTGGCTTCGGCGTGGCCGGAGTACACACGCAGGGCGTGATCCACGGCGCGATAGAACGTGGCCGCATCCAGCAGAAATTCCGCATCGGCGCGCTCCAGGTGGCCCGTCGCCTCGATGATGTTAATGCGCTCCGGCGTATTCAGCACCTTGTAGAACAGCCCGCCGGCCTTTAAGCGCAGGAACATCAGCGAAAAATCGATATCGTAGAATCCGCCGTGGCCGGCTTTGAGCGGATGATCCGGACCCTGCTCCTTCTCCAGCCGCAGCCGCATTTGCCGCAGATCCTTCTTGGACCGGCCGCTCTGGCCGTATCTGCGCCAATCCACCTTCTGCAACTCATTCAGAAACTTCGTGGCTCGCTCGGTATCGCCCGCCACCGCGCGCGACTTCATGTACGCGATGCCCTCCCAGGCCTCCGCGCTCTTGGCGAAATATTCTTTATAAGCCGCTTCCGATTGCAGCAGCGCACCCGCGCTCCCGTTCGGCCTCAGGCGCGTGTCTACGGTGAACATCACGCCGGAACCGGTGTATGCGGTGATTAAATCCACAATCCGCTCCGCCACGCGCGTCCAGAACACGTGTTCTTCGTGGTCTTCATCCGGCAATACAAACACCAGGTCGGCGTCCGATGCCAAGTCGAATTCGCGCATTCCCAAACGTCCCAGCGCGATCACCATGAGCTGCTGGCCGGGTTGATAGCTGGGGCTCGCGGGCGGATGCAATGCGGCGATGTGTTCCACCGCCATCTGGTAACAGGCCGCGATCGCCGTGTCGGCCAGATCTGAGGTCTGCTGCAGCGTGTCGAAAACCGGCACACGCTGGCACATGCTGGCGGCTTGAATGCGAAACATCTCACGACGAAAATAGCGGCGCAGCTCGGAGACATCCTCAAATCTCACAGCGCCTTTTGTTTCGTCGGAGCCAGCGCCGGGAAGCTGGCGGAATTCTTCAATCAGGTGCGGAACGCGAACCAGCTCGTCGGCGAAGTATGGGCTGTGTTCGAAGACATCCAGCGTGAAGCGCGCCACTTGCGCATCGGAGTTGAGCAGCGCCAGCAGCCTGGAATCGGGCATCAACTTTTCGAGAAAATGTTCAAAGGCGCCGGCCCCGCGCCGAAGTTGTATCTGGGAAACCGCCTGGGCCAGCGCCGGTGCGCGTTCATCCAGAAAGCGAATCAGGTTGCTGGACGTCGGCTCCACAACTTCCGGCGCTTCGATCTGCGGTGCTACGGCGGGCGGCAGGCTGTAATAGATTGGCCGCTGCGCATGGATCACACGTTCATAAATTTCCTGCACCGCTTCCAGGTGCGCGTTCAACTCCTGCAGCAGCTTTTCACCGAGTTTTTCCCCGAATTGCGCGGCTGGCATCTTCCTCGCCAGCAGATCCAACTCGCGCGGCGACGTAGGCAGAGTATGGGTTTGACGATCCTCCGCGAATTGCAGCCGGTGCTCCAGATTGCGCAAAAACCGATACGCCGCGATCAGGCGCCCGAACTCGGCCGCGGAAAGCAGATCCTTCTGGCTGAGACGCGAAAGCGCCAGCATGGTTCCGCCGTGCCGCAGCCAGGGAACGCGTCCCCCGTGCAGCCGTTGCAGGCACTGCACCAGAAATTCGACGTCCCGAATGCCGCCGGGCGCCAGCTTGACGTCAAACGCGGATTTGCCCAGTCTCCGCTTGCCCAGTTTTTCGCTGATGCGCTCGCGCGTCGCGGACACTTCTTCCACGGCCGAAAAGTCGAGAGTGGTGGAGTAAATCAGCGGCTCTACCGTCGCGAGCAACTCCCGTCCAGCCTCCGGATCGCCCGCCGCCACGCGCGCCTTGATCAACATCTGCAATTCCCAATCGCGCGCGCGGGTTTGATAATAGGTCTTCGCGCCCTCCAGCGAAATGCACACCTCACCCAGGCTGCCGTCCGGTCGCAGCCGCAGATCCATCCGATAGCACAGGCCTTCGGAAGTGTACGTGGAAAGCAGTTCCGTGTATTGATTGGCGACCTTCTTATAAAATTCCTTGTTCGATATGGGATGCTCGCCGTCGGTCTCGCCGTTGGCCGCGTACACGAACATCAGGTCGATATCGGAGCTGTAGTTCAGCTCGCGTCCGCCCAGCTTGCCGAGCGCGATCACCGACATTCCGCATTCGCGCACTTCGCCCTCGGCATCCGCATAGCGCGGCGTGCCGTGCCGCGCAACCAGGTCCGCGCGAATGCGTTTGTAGCTGATATGCAGAATGGCGTCGGCCAGGTTCGAGAGCTCTTCGGTGGTCTCCGACAAACTGCCGAACCCCAGCACGTCCCTCAGCAGGATGCGCAGAATCTGCTGGCGGCGGAAGAGGGCGAGGGAAAGCGCGAGCGGCTTGCCCTCGGCCATTTTGAGGAACTTCCCCAGACGCTTCTTGTATTCTGCCGCCGTCAGCACGCGGTTCATCCCGGTGACCTGTTCCAGCCATTGGGGATTCTGCAGGATCTCTTCGGAAAGGAAGCGGCTAAACGAAGCAACCGCGATCAGGTGCCTCAGGGCAGCGGGCGTTTCCACCAGCCGCGCGAAGGCCTCCGGCTGCTTTTGCTTCAAACTGACCAGATAATGGATGGCAGCCTCGGGATCGGCCGACGATGCCAAGAACACTTTCAACTGATCTTGTTCTGGATTGGAGAGACCGAGCGAAACGAGGGCCGCCTCTCCGCGCACGGGAGCCGGCTTGCGGAGAGGCATAGTATCGAGCAGCGGCATTCGCATTTAGACGACTAGGTCTACTAGCTCGATTATATCCTTCGGATGGATGAAACCGCTCCGTAACACTCGCGCGTAGAATCCGGCCAACCCCCAGCGCGGCGTGGAAGCATCGCCGGCCTTCACTTGAGGGTCGTAGATCGCATGCTTGATGGAAGGCCCGTACACATCCAGTTGGGTGCAGGGCGCGCGCATTTTCGTGATTTCGAGCATTACCTCGCCAACGCGATAGCGCTGCCCGATCCGCATCTGACGCCGATCCAGCCCGCTGGTGGTCAGATTTTCACCCAGCGCACCTGGAAAAATCGGATAGCCTTGCGCGATCAGTTGTCCGATGCCTTCGCTCGTGATCAGCAACAGAGCCTGGTTCGGTCCGCCATGAATCTGCGGATGCGCCCACAAGTCCCCTCGGATTCCCACCGGCGTCACCTCGGCCTCCGCGATGGCCCGCTTAGGAACGCCGCCCAGCGAAATATTTATTTGAAGGATGGAACCCGTCATTTTTGTGCCACCTTATCCACTCCCAGCCGATCCACGCGGCGTAGCGATGGAAACAACCAGTTCCATGCCAGCACAATCGCGATGGTTCCCGCTCCGCCCAACACTACCGCCGGCACCGCGCCGAACCATTGCGCCGTGATTCCAGATTCGAATTGCCCCACTTCATTCGAAGCTCCGATGAACAGCATGTTTACCGCGCTCACGCGGCCGCGCATTTCGTCGGGCGTAGTGAGCTGAACCAAAGTGGAGCGCACAATCACGCTCACCATATCGAACGCGCCCGTCAGCATCAGCGCAATCAAAGACAGAGCAATGCTATGCGAGAGTCCGAAGACAATGGTAAACACGCCGAATGCGCCCACCGAATACAGCATGCGCAACCCGGCCCGCCGCCGCAGCGGATGGTGCGCCAGAAGAATGGCTACCGTAACGGCGCCCACGCCCGGTGCCGCGCGCAGCACACCCAATCCATAGGGGCCGGTGTGGAGGATCTCGCTCGCATAAACCGGCAGCAGCGCCACGGCGCCTCCCAGCAGCACCGCGAAAAGATCCAGCGACATGCAGCCCAGAATCAGCTTGCTACGCCAGATATAGCGCAGCCCCTCCAGGATCATGCCCACCGGCTCTTGAGAACGTTTCCGCGATGCGATGTCCACGCGAATGGCGGCCAATAGCAGCACTGCCGCGGAATACGCGATGGTTGCGCACGCGAAAACCGGCACGGGACTGCCGGAGAAACCGTAGATCAACCCTCCCGCCATTGGCCCCAGGATGGTCGCAGTTTGGAAAAACGAAGAGCCCCACGTCACCGCGTTGGCGAAATGTTCCGGTTTCACCAATTGCGGCAAGAAGGCTTGGCCCGCTGGTCCGTTGAATGCTCGCACCGCGCCGTTGGCGAGAAGCACCGCGTAGATGGGCCATGCCGACGAGACTCCACGCAATGCCAGCACAAGCAGAAGGGCGGAGCAGAGGCCGAACGCGCCGTAACAGGTCCGCAGAATGGATTGCCGGCGCAGCCGGTCCGCCGTATGCCCCGCCACCAGGAACAGCACCACGCCGGGCGCGAATTGCGCCAGTCCTACCAGCCCCAGATCCAGCGGCCGATGCGTCAGCGCGTAAATCTGCCAGCCCACCGCCACCGAAATCATTTCCGACGACACGATGGACAGGAATCGCGCCGTCATGAACAAACGAAAATTCGGGTAGCGGAAGGCGACGCGTGCCGGCGACCCGGCAGGTTTCTCGACCAAATCACCCAAGAGACAGGGTTACACACTTATCGTGGCATCGCACTTGCTCCTTCATCTTTCCGGAGGTGTTATGTTCAGCCAAACTTGTAGAAATTTCCTAACCGCCGCTGTTACCTTAGCTTTCTTTGCCGGATTAACGTTCGCCGCCAACCATCATGAGCTAAACGGAACGTGGAATCTGGTTCCGGCCCGGAGCCAGTTTAACGGCCAACCGGCGCTTCAAACCGGTACTGTCACCATCAACGACCGCGAGCACAACGTTTACGTCTCCCGAGATTTTAATTTCGATCAGGGGAATACGACGATTTCCACCAACTTCAGCACCGACGCGCGGCACAACGCTTCTATCAAGGAGCCGGGCTTTAAGAGTAAGGCCAAGTGGGACGGCGACGTTCTCAAAGTAACCACCGTGCAGAACGGCGTCACGATCGTCGAGCGTTACAGCCTGCTCGGCGATGGAACGATGATGCTGCAGGTTGACCGCACCGGCCTTCCTTCGGAGACTTTATATTTTCAACGCCAATAAGAGCGGCCCTTAGATGTCGTAATACAGCGCGAACTCATACGGGTGCGGCCGTAAGCGAATGGCATCCGCCTCGTTACGCCGCTTGTAATTAATGAAGGTCTCAATCAGCTCTTCGGTAAACACATCGCCCTTGAGCAGAAACGAGTGGTCGTCTTCCAGGCATCCCAGCGCCTCTTCCAGCGAAGATGGCATGGACGGCACCTTCTTCATCTCCTCCGGCGAAAGATCGTAGATGTCTTTATCCAGCGGCTCGCCCGGATCGGCCTTGGTCAGAATCCCATCCACTCCCGCCATCAACATCGCCGCAAAAGCCATATACGGATTCGACGAAGGGTCAGGCGGCCGAAACTCCACACGCTTGGCCTTGGGGTTCGCCGAATACATCGGAATGCGAACGGCAGCCGAACGGTTGCGCCGCGAGTACGCCAGATTCACCGGCGCCTCATAACCAGGCACCAGCCGCTTATAGCTATTAGTAGTGGGCGCGATGATGGCCGATAGCGCCCGCGCATGCTTCAGTAATCCAGCGATGTAGTGCAGCGCCATCTGGCTCAAGCCCGCATATCCATCGCCTGCGAATTGCGGCTTGCCATCCTTCCACAAGCTTTGATGCGTGTGCATCCCGCTGCCGTTATCACCGAACAGCGGCTTGGGCATGAACGTTACCGACTTGCCGTATTGATACGCGACATTGCGGATCACATACTTGTACAGCATCATATTGTCGGCCGACTTGATCAGCGTGTCGAAGCGCTGATCGATCTCGCATTGCCCGCCGGTGGCCACTTCATGGTGATGGCACTCAATGTTGATCCCGCACCGGATCATCGTCTCCACCATTTCGGCGCGCAAGTCCTGATAATGATCGGTCGGGGGTACCGGGAAATAGCCTTCCTTGTAGCGTGGCCGGTAGCCCAGGTTCTGGCCCTCGCGCCCCGAGTTCCAGCGGCCTTCCTCGGCATCGATGAAGTAGTAGCCGGAATGCTGATTCTGATCGAACCGCACATTATCGAAAATGAAAAACTCGGCTTCCGCGCCGAAATAGGCCGTGTCCGCGAGCCCGCTGTTCTTCAAATAGCTTTCGGCCTTGCGCGCGATCCAGCGTGGATCGCGTTCATAATGCTGCCGCGTAATCGGATCAATCACGTCGCTGGTCATCACGAGCGTCCGGATTTCACCGAACGGATCGATGAACGCGGTGCTCGGGTCCGGGATGAGCAGCATGTCGCTCTCGTTAATGGCCGCCCAACCGCGGATGCTGGATCCATCAATGCCAAAGCCCTCTTCAAACGAGTCTTGGGTGAGCTGGCTGATGGGATAGGAGACGTGCTGCTGCAAACCGGGCAGGTCCGTGAAGCGCAAATCCACTTGGTGAACTTCTTTGCTTTTCGCAAACTCCAAAACTTCCTGCGAATTCATCTTTCCTCCATTTGTAAACTCTTGCCAGGGAAACGACGGGGCTAGGATAGCATACCGTTTTCACGCCGGCCGGTTGACAAACCGCAATCTGGAAAGCAACCATCGTTCGAGGATTCTATGGGCGACGATTTTGGCGACGGCGGCGATTTTGGCGATTTTGGAAACGGCGACGACGGTGACGATGGAGGCCCGGACGATCAAGACCAGGACGATCAGGAGCCAGACGATCAGAACGACGACGATCAGAACGGCGACGACCAAAACGACGACGATCAGGGTCAGGACGATCAGGGCGGCGACGACGACAACCTGGACGATATATTCGCTTCGAGCGACGATCTGCCGCCCGTTGACGATGATGTCTTCGGCAGCGCGTCCGATTTTCCAAACGCCGATGCATCGGACTTTGAAGACGACGCCGGCGATTGGTCGGCTTCCGACTATCAGGAATCGGCGCAAAACCTCTTCGGCGATCATCCCTACTTTGGCGACACGCTGGAACAGCAAAAAATCGACGAAGGTTTCAAGCCCTACGAGGACGCGGGCTTCGATCGGAACTTCGATCAGATTGCGCCCGGAACTTCCGACACCGTTCAGTTGTTTGAGCGCGAAGGCAAGCTGGTGGCCTTCGGAGTAGTATCGCAGGCCGTGCTCGAGCTGTTGATGGCGCGCTACACCGGCATCGATTGGAACAACATTGACGTCTCGGTTCCGCAAAAAGGCGATTCAGTCCCGCCACAGCCCCTGCCGCCGGCCTTTGCAAACGTCGCGGAGAAGGACGCCGTGGATCTGCGCAAATACTCTACGCCGATAGGCGATCAAGGCCAAACCGGCCGCTGCTCCGCTTTCGCCTGGACTCACGCCACCGAAATGTCGCGCAATATTCTCAACCCGGATTCGAGCGCAACCTCTCCGCGCCTCTCGCCCAACTTCACGATGCTCGAATTCCAGCGCATGCAGGGCGATGCGCGCGATTATGAGTATGCCTATGAAGGAGGCGACGGCACGGTGAGTGGTCCCGACCCCGGCCAGGTGCTGGTCGAAAACGGGACCTGCCGGCAGGAACTATGGCCCGACGATCGCCCGAGCCCGGTGAAAGGCGAGAAACAATTGGAGGCCGACGCCCAGCGTTATCGCCTGGAAGCCGTGCCACTGCCTATCGCCATCGACGATGTGAAAAAGGTTTTGAGCGCCGGATGTCCCGTGCACGTCTCCATGAACACCGGCGCAGCCTTCTCCGGGGTGGGACGCGATGGCGTATTCAACGCCGCTGAAGGGCCGTCGGGCAGGCACGGCCGGCACGCCATGTTGATGGTGGGCTACGTAGGGAATTTCTTTACGCTGAAGAATTCATGGGGAACGGACTGGGGCGACCAGGGCTTTTGCTACATTCCGAAGAATGTCCTGGCCGCCTCAGACCCGGAGTTTGTTGCGGTGCTAGTCAAAAAGCAGGCTTAGCGATCCCAATCGGCATGCCGATCCCGATACTCGCGTAAGCGGGCAATATCGTCGTTCAGCATGTCTCGATCGCGAGGCGCCATGCGATTGAAGCTGGCCACCCGGCCCAGCGTGTCGATTACAGCCATGAGCTCGCGCTCGTCGTAAACATGATTCGCCAGTTTGCCCTGCAGCTCGTCCAGTTGCGTCAAGGTTCTATCCAGGCGGAAATCGTCGCCGCCCTGCGGCCACGTCACGGAACGAACATGCTCCACATCGTCCTTCACGCGTTCAAACAAATGGCCCCGCCATTGTTGATCGTGAAAATAAGCGTCCCGGTCGCTGTGGTACGTTTGCGGGTCCCCATCCTGTGCCGCCGCGGTAGTAGTCACTGAAAAGATTAATAAACCCGCGCCGGCTATGCTGCTAAATAGAATATTTCTCTTCATTGCGACATCCTCCGCTAGTGGGACTACCAGGCGCGCTGAGGATGCTTCGTAGCTGACCGTTAGTCAACCGTGACTTACTACTGCCCTTTGCTCGATCATTCGTAGACTTCGCGGCGGTGTGCGATCCGAGTCACGCTGACGAGTTTCGCGACGTCGTCGACGATGTAAACCACCCGCCAGTCGCTCACTCGAATGCGCCACTGGTCTTTGTAGCCTTTCAACTTTTTGCATCCTGTCGGCCGCGCGTTGCTGGCCAGAGATTCTAATTTGCGGACGACACGCGCCAGCACCTTGTCCGGCAAAGCTTCGAGTTCCTTCCTGGCGGTTGGCTTTACTTCAACGGCATAGTTATTCACGAAGACGGCCGCGCTTGACGAGATCCGCTTTGACCTTCTCAAGCGGAACGCCCTTCTCCTTGCGGCGCGATTCGGAAATCAGCCCGTCCCAAAAATCCTCCAGCCGCGCGCCGTGCTTCTTCAGGTCGATCTGCACGGCCACTTTGCGGCCCTTCTGGTCGGTAACGAACTGGATTCCACTCATCACTCTATTGTCCGTTACCCCTTGCGTTCAATGCGCATGCCGTAGAACGACCGATACACAAAGAAGAGCGAGATCGCCAGAAAAATCGCGGCCAGCACGTCGGTGAATCCCGCGCTTTGGTCGTGAGTCAGCGAAACGGCCAGTTCCACGGCCAGCAATCCGAACAGCGTCGTGAACTTGATAATCGGATTCAGCGCCACCGAGGACGTATCCTTGAACGGATCACCCACCGTGTCGCCCACCACCGTGGCGTCGTGCAGCGGAGTGCCCTTCTGCTTCAACTCCGTCTCCACAATCTTCTTCGCGTTGTCCCAGGCGCCGCCCGCGTTCGCCATGAAGATGGCCTGGTACAAGCCGAACAATGCGATGGAGATCAGGTATCCGATAAAGAAGTACGGTTCCACGAAGGCAAACGCCAGCGTGGCGAAGAACACTGTCAGGAAGATGTTGAACATGCCTTTCTGCGCGTACTGCGTGCAGATCTGCACCACCTTCTTGCTGTCGGAGACCGAAGCCTTGTCCGAACTTTCCAGATTGATATTGGCTTTGATGAATTCCACCGCGCGATAAGCGCCCGTGGTAACCGCTTGCATGGAGGCGCCGGTGAACCAGTAGATGATTGCGCCGCCAGTGATTAATCCCAGCAGGAACGGCGCGTGTAGGATCGAAATGTTGGCCAACATTTCGGGCTTCAGTTTGTCGGTCAACGCGACAATGATCGAAAAAATCATAGTGGTAGCGCCCACCACCGCGGTTCCGATCAGCACCGGCTTAGCAGTAGCCTTAAACGTATTGCCCGCGCCATCGTTCTCTTCCAGATTCTCTTTGCCCTTTTCGAAATCAGGTTTGAATCCGAAGTCCTTTTGAATCTCGCCGGAAATATTGGGAATGCTCTCGATGGTGGACAGCTCGAAAACGGATTGTGCGTTGTCGGTCACCGGTCCGTAGGAATCCACCGCAATCGTCACCGGGCCCATGCCCAGGAACCCAAACGCCACCAGGCCGAATGCGAAAACCGCCGGAGCCACCATGAGCGCCCCGAAGCCGAAGCCGCTGATCCAGGCTCCAATCGCCATCAACGTCATCATCGCCAGTCCCAGCCAGAAAGCGCTGAAGTTGCCGGCCACCAAGCCAGACAGAATATTGAGCGACGCCCCGCCTTCCTCCGAAGAAATCACCACCTCCCGAACATGCCTTGAGTTCATGGAAGTGAAAACCTTCACCAACTCGGGAATCACCGCGCCCGCCAGCGTCCCGCAAGTGATCACCGAAGAAAGCTTCCACCACAGCGTCGTGTCGCCGCCCAGACTTGGAATGATTTGGCTGGACACCAGATAAGTTGCGGCGATGGAAATAATCGAGGTCAGCCACACCAGCGAGGTCAGCGGCGCTTCGAAGTCCATCTTCGCCACGTTGCCGTAGCGGCTCTTGGCAATGGCTTCGTTGATGAAGTAGGAGACAGCGGAGGAAATTACCATCACTACGCGCATCACGAAGATCCACACCAGCAACTGCACCTGAACCAGCGGATCGTTCACCGCCAGAATAATGAAGGTGATCAGCGCCACGCCTGTGACGCCGTAAGTTTCGAAACCGTCCGCGCTCGGTCCCACGGAATCGCCCGCGTTGTCGCCGGTGCAATCCGCGATGACGCCGGGATTGCGCGCGTCGTCTTCTTTAATCTTGAACACGATCTTCATCAGGTCCGCGCCGATGTCGGCGATCTTGGTGAAGATGCCGCCCGCCACGCGCAGGGCCGCCGCGCCCAGCGATTCGCCGATCGCAAATCCGATGAAACAGGGTCCGGCGTAATCGCCCGGAATAAACAGCAAAATGAACAGCATCATCACCAGCTCGATACTGATCAGCATCATCCCGATGCTCATGCCCGCCTTCAGCGGAATCGCATTGCACGGATAGGCCTTGCCCGTAAGGCTGGCGAATGCCGTACGCGAATTGGCGAATGTATTCACCCGAATGCCGAACCAAGCCACGCCGTAGCTGCCGGCGATGCCAATCAGGCTGAACAGCAGAATGATAGGCAGCGTCACGGCTACCGACTTACCGGGTGTAGGCGCCAGCCATCCAAAATACGCCGCGATGATCACCGCGATGAACACCCACAGCAGCAGGAGAAACTTGCCCTGCGTGATGAGATACGTCTTACATGTCTCGTAGATCAGCTCCGAGATTTCGAGCATCGACCGATGCACGGGTAGGTTGCGCAGTTGTGTGAACGTGACAAACCCGAACAGGAGTCCGAGCGCGCACACCAGCAGTCCCCACATCAGTAACGTGCGGCCGTTTGTGCCACCCAGAAAGGTCGCTTGCGCCAGGTTGGGCAGGGTGAGGTTCGCTTCGCCTCCAGCCCCCGATTGCGCGAACGCCGGAACGGATACGCTCATCAACATCAAGGCCACTGACAGGAGCGGCATGATGATTAACTTGGCGAGCCGACGAGCAGGCGCGCAGACTTTCAGCATTCGGTTGAATCCTCCATGAAAATCTCGGAAGCCTCCCTGCACGGGAGACAGACAGACGGGTATTACGAATCCCTAAATACCTTCGATCACCATACCGCACTGGGGGAAATGGCGCAACCTTGGGAGACTGCAGACGGCGCGACTATCCGATCAAATGATCTCCAGAATCAAGCATTTAAGGTATAGCGTCTCCGGTACTGTGAGCAGCACAGGATGGTCTTGAGCTTGCATCCGCCTTTCGAGCACGCGCAATTTTCTTCCCGTGTCGAGCGACGCCGTTGCCACAATCTCCAGCAGTGCGGCCTCGCTTAAGTGCTGTGAGCACGAGCACGACACGAGAATGCCTCCAGAGCCAAGTAGTTCCAATCCGCGCCGGTTAATCTCACGGTATCCGCGAATCGCCGGCTCCAGGCTTTGGCGCGATTTCGCGAAAGCCGGCGGATCCAGCACGACAATATCAAACCTTCTGCGCGCGGACGCATACCCGGCCAGCACCTCAAACACATCCGCCTCGCGAAGCTCGATGTTGCCGATCCCGTTCGCCTCGCAATTCATACGCGCCACCGCGAGCGCCGCTTCCGAACTGTCCACCGCCTCCACGCTTTCGCACCGCGGCGCCAGATGCAGCGCGAATCCGCCAGTGGATGTGAAACAGTCCAGCGCCCGGCCTCGGCCATACCGGGCCGCCGCGATATAGTTCTCCCGCTGATCGAGAAAAATCCCGGTTTTTTGCCCGTGCAACAGGTCGGCGTAGAGCTTCAGTCCGTTCATCCGCACCGCGACGGTTTCAGAAACTTCCCCAGCCAGCACACCGGAGTGTAAAGGCAGCGCCTCCAGCTTGCGAACCGCCACGTCGTTGCGCTCGGCGATGCCTTTCGGTGCGAAAAGCTCCTCAAGACAACTCACGATCTCGGCCTTGGCGCGATCCATCCCTTGATCCAGGGTCTGGATCGTCAAATAGTCGCCGTAGCGGTCAATCACCAACCCTGGCAGTTGATCGCCTTCGCCGTGGATGAGCCGGTACGCCTCCGAATCCGTCACTACGCGCTTGCGGTACGCTTCGGCCGCGGCGATGCGGCGCAGGTAAAACTCCCGGTCGATAGTCTCCACCCGCTCCGAGAGCAGGCGCAACGATATTTGGGAGGAGTCGCTGTAATGCGCCGTCCCAAGAGAGGCGCCGCCCGTATCCACAACCACCACGGGTTCCCCCTTGGCCGCTTGGCTTCGATTCAAGACGTCGCTCGAAAAAATCCAAGGGTGCCCGGACCGGACGCGAGCTGCCCCTTTGCGGTTAACCCGAACAGTGTGCAAGTTTTAGTCTATCGGTCAACGGACGGCCAGTTAAACCCCGCGGCGCATGGCTTCGAGGCGCGCAATGCGATCTTCAGTCGACGGGTGCGTCGAAAACAGGCGCAGCATGCTTTGTCCCGAGAACGGCTTGATGATAAACAGGTGCGCCGTGGCCGGGTTCACGTCTTGCATCGGTATTTGCTTGGACCAGCTCTCCAGCTTGCCGAGCGCGGAAATCAGCTCATCGGGATTATGCGTTACTTTCGCCGAGGTCTCGTCGGCCGAGTATTCGCGCGTCCGTGAAATCGCCATTTGAATCAGCAGCGCCGCGATCGGAGCCAGGATTAACATCACCAGCCCGGCCCACCCACTGCCGCGTTCCTCGTCGTCCCTGCTTCCGCCAAACCAAAAAGCCATGCGCGCCAGGAACGTAATGGCCGCGGCAATGGTAGCCGCCACCGAACTGGTCAGGATGTCGCGATTCTTCACGTGTCCCAACTCGTGCGCCACCACCCCTTCCAGCTCCTGGTTGTTCATCAACTGCAGAACGCCCGCCGTGAACGCCACCGACGCATGCTCGGGATTACGGCCCGTGGCAAATGCATTTGGCGATGGATCCCGAATTAACCAGAGCCTTGGCATCGGCAAACCCATGCGCTGTGTAAGGCTCTGCACCAAGGGGAACACACGGGCGTAAACGTCCGGATTCTCCTGCGGCGTCACCGGTTGAGCCGAGTACATTGCCAGCGCCATCTTGTCGGAGAAGAAATAGCTGAAGAAATTCAAACCCACCGCGATCATCAGGGCGATGACCAGACCATGCCGTCCTCCAAACATCGCGCCACCCGCCAGAAGCAGACCGCTGAGAATGCCCAGAAGAAGTACCGTTTTAACGCCGTTCATAATACCCGCCTGTCACCTGTTAGATTACTGCGCACCGAAAGAGTGCGCAAAAAACTATGGGGCGGCCGGGGCCACCCCATAAACCTGCATAAATTGCTGGCGAGTTGCGCGGTGTCAGTTGTTACTGACTTGCACTTTGATCGCTTTGGGCTTGGCGACCTCCTTCTTCGGAAGGGTGATCGTCAGCACTCCGGCTTCGTAGGCCGCCTTCACATGCTCTGAATCCACAGTATCCGGCACCGTGAAGATCCGGACAAACGAGCCGTAGCTCCGCTCCATTCTGTGGAAGCCCTTGTTCTTCTCTTCCTTCTCAAACTTCCGCTCGCCCTTCACTGTCAGGGTTCCGTTCTCAAGCTGGATGTCGACGTCCTTCATGTCGACTCCCGGAATGTCGGCCTTCAGAATTAACTCATTCTCGGTCTCCAGGATATCTACCGCTGGAGTCCACGGCCGAGTCTTGAGGCTGTCTTCACTCAACAGGCGATTGATGCTGTCCTGGAAGAGCCTAAGTCCAGTCGGAAAGTCCTCTGTATCCGCAAAAGGTCCATATTTTACAATCGACATAGCAATTAACCTCCCTTGTATCTAACTCCAACATGAGTATAAAATCTTAGCGTGTATTTGTCAATATGTCTGCGTAAGAAATATTTTCGGGATTCTTGTAACTACGACCGAAAAGGTCCGCTATACTCAATGAGGGCGATATCATGAGCCTTCACTTCTGGGTCCTTGACGTGCTATGCCGACAGGCGGATACTGATTGATGCTGCAAATGAGTGTCAACAGCGGACTAGGCGCTGCGCAAAATCGCGCAGTTGCGCGGACGCTCGCTCAACTTCCAGAGGGAGAAGCGGGTGTGCTGGATCGCCTGGATCTGCCGGACGACATCGCACGGCGGTTGATGGAACTGGGCTTCCTTCCCGGCCACATCATTGTTCCGGCCCGTAGCGCGCCCGGCGGCGAACCGCGCGTCTATCGCGTGGATGGCTCCGAAGTGGCTCTGCGACGAGAAACGGCATCACGCCTGATACTCCGCGCATCGCGGGATACGATATGAGCGATTGCCATGGCTGTGCGGGATGCGCGGTTGCCGAAGCTGCCGCCTTCACTGCAAAAGAACGCCCGTTCGCACGTTGTCGCCATCATCGGGCCGCCCAATTCCGGCAAATCGACGCTTTTCAATCGCCTCACTGGCCTGCGGCAAAAAGTCGCTAATTTCCCCGGCGTCACGGTGGAACAACGCGTGGGCAAAGCGCGCAAGCACGGACAGGACCGCGACGTGGTGCTGGTGGATCTGCCCGGCGTCTACAGCCTGAATCCGCGGTCGGAAGACGAACAAGTGACGCGCGACGTCCTGGCTGGCTCCATGCCCGGCATCCCGAAGCCCGACGCGCTGTTGCTGATTCTGGATTGCACCAACCTGGGCCGCCACCTGGTGCTGGCCGCGCCGATTCTGAGCCTGAAGCTGCCGACGCTGGTCATCCTCAACATGGCGGACGATCTTAAAAGCCGCGGCGGCCAGGTGGATACAGCCGAGCTTGCCAGCGAACTGGGAGCGCCGGTGGCGCTGATCAGCGCCTCCAAGGGCCAGGGCGTCGAGAAAGTTTTCCAGTTCATGGAGGGCACCTCGGCGGGCACCACCTCGGCCACACCGCCACGCGTCGAGCTTCCGGTTCTGCAGGACATCCCGCGTTGCCGCCAATGGGCACACGATGTAGGCTCGGGCGCTGCCTATCGGGCTCCCGCACCACCCCTCTGGACGCGGCGTCTGGATTCGGTGTTTTTGCATCCCATCGCCGGGCCTTTGATCTTCCTCGCGGTGGTGGCCGGAGTTTTCCAGACCATCTTTGCGGGCGCCAAGCCGCTGATGGACGGACTCGCAGGATCTGATTCAAACTTCCGGGCAATGGATCGCAACACGTCCTGCCGCCTTCCATCTTCCGCTCGCTCTTAGTCGACGGCGTTTGGAGCGGTGTCGGCGCGGTGATCGTCTTTCTGCCGCAAATTCTTCTCCTGTTCCTGTTCATCGGAATCCTGGAGGATTCCGGGTACCTGGCGCGCGCGGCGCTGATTGCGGACCGTACCATGGCCAAGTTCGGCCTGCAAGGAAAATCCTTCATCCCCCTGATCTCCGCCTACGCCTGCGCCGTTCCCGCCATCATGGCCACGCGCACCATCGAAAACAAGCGGGATCGCCTGGCCACTATCCTGATCGCCCCGTTTATGACCTGCTCGGCGCGGCTGCCGGTCTACACCCTGATCATCGCGGCCTTCATTGCCGATCGGCCGCTGCTCGGGCATTTCTTCGGGATGCAGGCCGGTGCGCTGCTCGGTCTTTATATCCTCGGCTTCGTCGCGGCTATCGCCACCGCGCGGCTGCTGAAATCGTCCATTTTGAAGAGCGAGCGCGCTCCGTTCGTTCTCGAAATGCCGCCTTATCGCTGGCCCACTCTGCGATCGCTCGGCCTGCGTCTGATTGACCGCTCCAAGGTTTTCCTGCACCGCGCGGGCACCGTGATCCTGCTTGTGATCGTGGTGCTGTGGGTGCTTGAAAACTTGCCGGTGAAGAACGGCCAGCCGCCCGCGATCGCCGACAGCTTTGCCGGCATGATCGGCCACGCCGTGGAACCGGCCATCAAACCGCTCGGGTTCAATTGGAAGATCGGCATCGGATTGATCAGCTCGCTCGCCGCGCGCGAAGTCATCGTGGGGACGCTCGGCACCATCTATGGCAAGGAAGGCGACGTCGGAATCGGTTGGCCTGCGCCAGGCTCTGCAAAGCGATCTGAGTCCCGGCGGCGCGGTGGCGCTGCTGGTTTTCTTCGCTTTCGCCATGCAGTGCATGTCCACCATTGCGGTGGTGCGCCGCGAAACCGGCGGCTGGAAGTGGCCGGCGGTGCAGTTCGCCTACATGACGTTCCTCGCTTACTTCTGCGCGCTCCTTACCAACGAAGTGGTCCGCACCGGCGTGTTCACGCTGACGGCCCATCGATAGTTCCGCCGATATTTTTGATGGTCTGGTAGCATAAAACTTTCCATGCATAATGTGATCATCGTCGGCTCCGGCTGCGCCGGCAATACCGCCGCCATCTACACCGCGCGTGCCAATCTGAAACCGCTGGTGGTCGCCGGACACGAGCCGGGCGGCCAGCTCTCGCTCACCACGCTGGTGGAAAATTTCCCAGGATTTCCCGAGGGCATCGACGGTCCGGTACTGGTGGAAAACATCAAGAAGCAGGCCGAGCATTTCGGCGCCGAATACCTGCACGGCACCGTCGTCGAGGCCGATCTTTCCCAGCGGCCCTTTCGCCTGAAAGTGGATCACGACTGGCTGGAAACCCGCACGCTCATCATCGCTTCGGGCGCATCGGCGCGCTGGCTCAATCTGCCCAACGAGCAGAAGCTCATCGGCCATGGCGTCTCCAGCTGCGCCACCTGCGACGGCTTCTTTTATCGCGGCAAGAAAATCATGGTGGTGGGTGGAGGCGACTCCGCGATGGAAGAGGCCAATTTCCTCACCCGCTTCGGCGAAGAGGTGGCGCTGGTGCATCGGCGCGAAAACTTCCGCGCTTCGAAGATCATGCTGGAGCGCGCGCGCAGCAATCCCAAGATCAAGTTCTTCAATAACACCGTCGTCGAGGATGTTTACGACGCCAGCCAGCACTCGGTCACCGGCGTGAAGCTGCGCAACACGCTGACCGATGAAATCTGGGAGCGCGACGTCGATGGCTTTTTCGTCGCCATCGGCCACATCCCCAACACCGCGCCCTTCGCGGGGCAAATCGATCTCGATCCAGATGGCTACATCCTTTCCCACGGCGGCGCACGCACCAACGTCACTGGCGTTTTTCACGCGGGCGACGTCCAGGACCGGACTTATCGGCAGGCGATCACCGCGTCCGGCGCCGGATGCATGGCCGCCATCGAAGCCGAGCGATTCTTAGAAGCCGAGGGCCATTAATCAAGGTGACCACTAACCGTGCCGCAATGTAATGGCTGGATCTAGCCGCGCGGCTCGTCGCGCTGGCAGATAACAAGCCAGTATCGCGACGATGGCGAGCAATGCAATCACGGCCGCGAGCGTGAGCGGATCGCCGGGGGTGACGCCGTAGAGCAGTTTGCCCAGCGCACGAGTGGCAACCATCGCGCCGAGTAGCCCAGCTCCAATTCCCGATACCGTTAGAATCATGCCATGCCGCAGCACCAGTTGGAACGCTTCCCTCGGCTGTGCGCCCAGCGCCATGCGAATCGCAATCTCATGCGATCGCCGGCTCACCATATAAGCGATCACGCTGAAAATCCCGACCGCAGCTTGAATCAATCCGAGCGCGGCGAAAATGCCCATGAGCAGCATATTCGTCCGATCGCTCGAGAGCGACTCGGCGATGCGCTGGTCCATCGTGGCGATGTCGTCCACCGGAACCGTGGGATCGATGGAGTGTACGATTTTCGCGGCGGCGGCAGCCAAGGCTTGAGGAGCGCTCGATTTCAAAATCAACATGTTTTCCGGATCCCGAAATTGGCGATACGAAGAATAGATCCGCGGTTCATCCGACACCCGAAGGCGCTCCTCGCGAACGTTGCCGACAATCCCCACGATCTGCTCCCATAGCCCGCGCGCCATCATGACACGTTTGCCAATCGCATCGCGGCCAGGAAAAAATCGGCTGGCGAACGCCTGGTTTACGACCAGTACGCGCGGCGAGTCCGCACCATCTGCATCCGTGAAAGCCCGGCCTTCGAGCACTGGAATCCCGAGCGCCCGGAAATAGTCGGCACTGATGGATGCCTGCGCAACCGTGGGTGCGCCTCCCTGGGGCGGGCTAGTCTGCCCCTCCACGGTCACACCCGCCGAACCGCGGAAACCCCCCAGCGGCAGGACGTCGCCGGTCGCCGCCACGTCCACGCCGGGCATGCGGTGTATCCGCTCCAAAACTTGAGAGAGAAACTGGTCCACGCGCCTCGGATCTTCGAATGTGAAGGGGAGTGAAACTCGCAGGGTCAGCACGCCATGCGGGTCGAATCCAAGGCCGGCCGAGTTGAGTTTCAAAAAGCTGCGAACGAGCAAGCCTGATCCCGCAAGCAGAACAATCGCGATCGCGATCTCCGCCATCGCGAAGACTCCGCGCAATCGCTGATGGCCACGCGAACCGGTGCTTCGGCCGGAATCCTCTTTAAGCGCCATGGTCAGATCGATCTTCGACGCCGCCAGCACCGGCGCAATAGCGGTCAGAACGCCCACCAACATCGTTGCGGCGAAGGTCGCCGCGAGCACCGCATAGTCGATTCGCACCGCGGGCAGGAGGTGAAGATTCGCCGGCAGCGCCAGCTTCAAATACCGCAGCGCCACATCGCCCAGAAGCACGCCCACGCCGCCACCGATGAGACTCAAGAGCAGACTTTCGGTCAGCAACTGTCGCACCAGCCGCATTCGCTCCGCTCCCAGCGCCGCTCGCAGCGCCATTTCCCGCCATCGCGAAATGGACCGCGCCAGTTGCAGGTTCGCAACATTGAAACAACCGATCAACAGCACCAGCGCCACCGCGCCTTGCAGGATCAAAATGATGGGCCGGACATCGCCCGCCAGCCGTTCCCGCACAGGCGAGACCGCTACTTGTATGCCCTTGCGCATGGTGGCGAAGGTAGGGGATTCTTCTCCCGCTGTTCGCTGTATGATCGCATAAAATTCATCGCGAACCGAAGCCGGCGTAAGGCCCGGCTTGGGGCGAGCAAGCACACGCAGCACCCGGAGTTGCTGGTCATACCAGGTGGGGTTGGCGGGCAGCGCCATCGGCATCAGCATCTCGGCGCGGAAATTGTTGTCCGGGAAAATGAACGATGCCGGAAGCACTCCAACGACGGTGGTGCTTTTGCCATCCAGATCCATAGTTTTTCCCACAACATTCGAAGACGCCCCAAACTTGCGGCGCCACAAACCGTAGCTCAGGATCACGGCCGGTGGACCACCCAGGCGATCCTCCACCGGCGTGAAGGTGCGCCCGAGCGCCAGTGGAACGCCAAGCAAATCCAGGAATCCACGCGTCACCATCGTGCCGTTGATGCGCTCCGGGTCGCCCAGGCCGGTCAACGTCCGCGTCGCGCCCTCGCCGTATGCTTCCAGGCCATCGAACGAATGCGCCTGTTTTCGCCAATGCACGAAGTCCGGACTGGCCGCGCCAAACACCGCCTGTTCGTGCGGCCAAAATTCCGACACGTAAAACAGCCGGTCCGGATCGCGATACGGCAGCCGATGCAGCAGCAGCCCATTCACCACGCTAAACAGCGCCGTGTTCGCCCCAATGCCCAAAGCGAACGTCAGTACGATCGCGGCGCCGTACCCAGGACTGCGCCCCTGCATCCGCGCCCCGTATCGAATATCCTGCAGCAGCGTGTCGAACCAAGCGCCGGCGCGCGCTTCCCGGACTTCCTCCTTCACTTGCTCGATTCCGCCCGCCTCCATCCGAGCCGCTCGCCTGGCCTCTTCCGCGCTCAGGCCCGCGCGAATCTTTTCGCCCACCAGCGCGTCCATGTACGCGCGAACTTCGGCGTCAAGCTCCTGCTCCACGCCCTTGCGGCGAAATCTTTGCAATAGCCTCACTCAAGCCTCGATGACCCGCGACATCGCCAGCGCCACTTGGCCCCAGCGCTTCAGTTCCGTTCCGAGCTGTTTCCGACCCGCTTTCGTGAGCCGGTAATATTTCGCCTTGCGATTCGTTTCCGAATCGCCCCATTCCGACATCAGCCAGCCTTGCCCCTCCATGCGATGCAGCGCCGGAAACAGCGAACCCGGTTTCACCATGAAAGTCCCACCCGTCAATTGCTCGATGCGCCGCGCCACGCCCAGCCCGTGCAGCGGCCCCAGCGATACGGCTTTCAATACCAAAAGATCGAGCGTCCCAGGCAACAGATCGGCGGACGGCATTCGGAGATCTCCTATCGACAGTCTATAGGATATTTCCCGGTCCTATAGATTGTCAATAGGAGAGCGCTCCCTGTACAATCGCTCCATGCGCAAAGTCATCCTCGGCGCCGCCATCACGCTTGATGGCCTGATCGCCAGGCCGGATGGTTCGGTGGACTACCTGGTAATGACGAAGGACGGCTCCGCCGATCTGACGCGCCTGGTAGCCACTGTCGACACCATCGTTATGGGGCGCAAAACCCTCGAAGCTGCAATCGTCCTGGGCGGCGGCTCCTACCAGTCGCCCGGCAAAATCGCCACCTATGTCTTTTCGCGGACCCAGCCGCCCGGCGAACGCGACGGAGTCATCTTCACCAATCAAACTCCCGCAGCCTGGCTCAAGAAAATTCGAGCGCGCCCAGGCAAGCACATCTGGCATATGGGAGGCGGCGAGCTGGCTCGCGCATTCCTTAAGGCCGACCTCATCGACGAGCTCTTCTTCGGTATCGTTCCGATCCTATTGGGCGACGGCCTTCCGATGTTCCCCGCCGGGTTCCCCCAGCGCGACTTCGTTTTGGTAGAGAATAAGACTTATTCGAAAAGTCAAATCGCGCTGACCTACCGTCGCGTTCGTTCCAAGGGGAAAAGGAAATGAAAAAGTCACTCTGGCTCGCGCTGATTCTCTCCATGGCCGCGGCCGCACAAACCACCGCGCCCACTGGCGCCATCAGTGGTACTCTTTACGATTCGATTGGCGATCCCATCGACAACAACGTGGTGCAAGCCAAGAACACCGAATCGGGCGTCGTTTTCAAAGCCACCACCACCGCCAAGGGCCACTACACGCTGGGCGATCTTCCTCCCGGCTCTTACGAGGTCTCGGCGTCAGCCCCCGGTCTCACCGCCTTCACAAAGAAAGACGTCGCCGTTCAAGCTTCGCAAACCGCGTCACTCGACATCCGGCTCGGCGACACCACGCAGCTCAATACGCTCGGTGAGGATCGCACGCACATCCTCGCCGACAGCAAACGCGATCACCCGCCCACTGGCCCCACGCCCCGCACCCCGGACGGCAAGCCCGATCTTTCCGGCGTCTGGTGGCGAGCTCGCACCGTGGATCCGGGCAAACCCGAGTGGCTGCCCGCGGCGGTTGCGATCACCAACCAGCGCCGCGAAAGGAACAACGTGGACAGCCCGCAGGCGCATTGCCTGCCTTCCGGACCGCTGCGCAACGGCCCGCTATGGGAGTTCGTCCAGAGCAAAGATTATCTGGTCTACATTTCGGATGACGAAAGCCCCGGATTCCATCAGATTTATTTAGATGGCCGCGGCCATCCCGCCGACCCGAACCCGGCCTGGTACGGGCATTCCATCGGCCGTTGGGATGGCGACACGCTGGTTGTAGATCGCGTCGCCTTCGATCCGCGCGTATGGCTCGACCTGGAATCCCACCCGCATTCCGATAAGCTGCACATCGTCGAGCGTTATCGTCGCCCCGATCTTGGCCATCTCGATATCGAAATCACCGTTGACGATCCCGGCGTTCTCGCCAAACCTTTCACTCAGAAACGCGTCGCCGACCTGGCGAACGAAGAAATTTTCGAGTTTATTTGTACGGAAAACAACCGGGACGTCAGTCACCTGGTTGGCAAGTAGTGCGGCCAAATAGCGAGATTCAAATTTCCGGATAGAACTCGAAGAAGGCATCCAGCGATTGCATCAGCTGCTTGCGAATCTCGTCCTCGCCGCCCTCCAGCAGATGCATGGTTACATGAGCCTTCTTGCCACTTTTGAGGGTGACTTCCGCATCTCCGACCTTTTCGAGTTCATCAGCGGGAAGCAAACGCATGCCGTAAATCAGCGCCAGTTTGGCCATGCCTCATTCTAGTGCACGCGCCGCTGATGTCACGCGTCAGTTCGAACTGCCGACCTGTCGGGGCGACCGAATCCATCGCTTCCACGCGCACAACGGCTGGCGCCTGTGCGCTTGACGAGCGGCCGCACATTGATCTGCGCGGGTCAAATCTGGTAGGGACGGGCAGATTCGAACTGCCGACCTGTCGCTTAGGAGGCGACCGCTCTATCCATCTGAGCTACGTCCCCGCAGATACTTCACGCTTCGATTTTAGCGCGGGCGGCCAGGGTCTTCCGGCTCCGACAGCAAATCGCCCAGCCGGTCGAGCCGCCGTTCCCACATCGAACGGACTCCACCGATCCATTTTTCCACCGCCGAGAGACCCGCCGGCTCGATGCGGCACGTGCGCACCCGCCCGGCTTTTTCAGTGCGCACCAGTCCGCTTTTCTCCAACACCTGCAGATGTTGGACCACCGCCGCAAGGCTGATGGCGAGCGGCTCCGCCAGCCGCGAGACCGAGGTCGGCCCCTCGCTGATCCTCTCGACCATCGCCCGGCGTGTGGCATCGCCGAGAGCATGGAAAACCCGATCGACGTTCGGTCTAGCGCGAGGCACGTCTAGACCTCGGCCGATTGTCCCAACTCAGCACCCAGTCGCTCCAGCAGTTGCCGCCAGCCCCCTTGTCGCATTTCAGGACCATCGGCACCTTCGAAAAACGCCGCTTGATGCGTGAAGATGAGCCGGGTGCCTTTCTCACCTGGCAGCAACTCGAACGTGGCGAGAGACGCAGAGATGGGCCGGTCATCCAGCGCCATCCTGGAGGCGATCACGATGCGGCGCGCGGTCGCAATATCCAGATACGTGCCAACGTTGGTAAGGATGCTGCCCTGCACCGGACCGCTCGCAATGCGGGAGCGGTGGCGTTCCTTGCCACCCACCCGGAAATCCATCGCAAACTCCGCCATTTGATCGCCACCGCCATCCGCGAACCAGCGGCGCTTCTTTTCCGGATCGGCGAATGCCGCAAAGACGCGATCGGGCGCCGCGGGATAATTTCGCTCGAGCACGAAGGTATGGTGCGTAACGGATCGTTCTGGAATAGTTAAGGGCATGCTTAAGTATTGATCCGGCACACTACCATTGTCAAGTGAATACTTTAGTATCGTCTACTGCCCCGCGGTCAGCGCTTTCAAGAACCGGTAGTAAAACTCCACGCCGTCGTAAAACGAATTCACGGGCACGCGCTCGTCCTTGCCATGGGCCCGTACATCGTCCTGGTCCAGCGCGATGCCCGAAATACCGTAGCTCGGTATGCCCGCCGCGATGGTATAAACGCTATCCGACGCGCCCGTCTCCATCTCAGGAATCACCGGCGCACTGGGCCACATCGCGTCGGTCACGCGCTCTAATGGCTGCATCACTTCAGCTGGCGGCAGCACCGGAGCAAAGGCCCTCGTCTCAGGAGCGCGGTCGAAAACATGGTAAGAATTGTCCACATACTTCACCGTAATTTTTGGATCGGCGAAGATTCCGATCAACTTCTCGCGAACCTCCTCCATCGCATGGCCTGGCAGAATGCGGCAGTTCACGATGGCTTGCGCGTGCTGCGGCAGTGCGTTGTTCGCGTGTCCGGCGGTTAAGCGCGTGGCCACGCAAGTGGTCCGCAGGAGCGAATTGAATCGAGCGTCCATGGAGAGCCGCGCGATCGCGTTCGGATCCGGCGGGGTTGCGAGGATCGCTTTCATATCGGCGGCGGTCTGTCCCGATTCAAGCGCCGCTCGACGCTCGAAATAGATCCGCGTGATCGGATTCAGTTCCACCGGAAACGATGCGTGCTCCAGGCGCGATAGGGCGTCGGCAATATGGTAGATGGCATTGTCTGGAACTGGCAGCGAGCTGTGGCCGCCCGGGTTGTTTGAGTCCAGCTCAAAATCGGCGTACAGTTTCTCGTTCGCCTCCACGTCCACATTCAACGGCTTGCCCTTTACGGTGGTGACGCCGCCCGCATCGGCGTTCAGTACAAACGCCGCGTCCACCAGCTCGCGATGATTCTTCAGCAGCCAGTCGACACCATTCGAGGTCCCGCCCTCTTCATCCGCTGTTAGCGCTAAAATGACGTCTCGATTCGGCTGGTAGCCCTCGCGTTTGAAGCGAATGAAGGTGGTCACCAGGATGGCATCGTTCACCTTCATATCCTGAGTGCCGCGGCCGTAGTAATAACCGTCCTTTTCGACAAACTGGAACGGATCGGTGGTCCAATCCTCGCGCCGTGCTTCCACCACATCCAGATGACCGATGATCAGGATCGGCTTTAGGCCGCTCAATCCGGCCCCGCGATAGCGCGCCACCAGGTTACCCTTGCGATTATTGGGACCTAAGACTTTCACATCGTCGGCCGTAAATCCGGCCGCGAACAGCCGCTTCGCCATCGCGTCCGCCGCGGCGGTAGTGCTTCCGACCGAATCCGTCGTATTGATTTCGATGAGCTGCTGAAAAATGTCGTGCGCCAGTTTGCGCGTGGCTTCGTCGAGCGGCGCCGCTACCAGGGCCCCCGCAAGAAGCAGGACCGCGAAACGCAGTTTCTTCATGCCCGATCTTACCAACGCTTCAGGCCCTTTTGGCCGATGTCCTTGCGGTAGTGCATGCCATCGAAATGGATCTTGCGCACGTCTTCGTACGCGCGGTCCATCGCTAACGCGAGAGTAGCGCCGCTCGCAGTCACGCCCAATACCCTGCCGCCCGCTGTCACCAAAACATTCTTGTCCATCTTTGTTCCGGCATGAAATACCGTCGCCTGGTGAACTTGATCCAGACCCGCGATCGCATCGCCCGTGCGCACCGATCCGGGATATCCAGCCGCCGCCAGCACCACGCATACCGATGGATCGGCCTTCCACTCCAGTGGCGTTTCATCCAGCGCGCCCTGCGAGGCCGCGAACAGAGGCTCCACAAAATCGGAAGCCATGCGGTGCATCAGCGCCTGCGTCTCCGGATCGCCCAAACGCGCGTTGAACTCCACCACCCTGGGCCCCCGCGCTGTCATCATCAAGCCGGCGTACAGAAAGCCGGTGAATGGCGTACCCTCTGCGCGCATCTGCGCGATGGCTGGCCGGATCACCTGCGCCATTACCAACTCCTGGCGGAATGCATCCAGAATTCGCCCGTCACAGTAGGCGCCCATGCCGCCGGTGTTCGGACCCTGGTCGCCATCGTTGACTGTTTTGTGATCCTGCGTTGGCTCGAGCGCCACCACGTTTGCGCCATCGCTCAGTACGATGAAGCTCACTTCTTCGCCGGCCAGGAATTCTTCAATCACCAGAGTCGATCCGAGCTTCATCAATTGATCGATGGCGCGGTATGCTTCCTCATGCGTGTTGGCGATGATGACGCCTTTGCCTGCTGCCAGACCGTCGGCTTTGATCACCACCGGGAGATCGAATTCGAGCAGAGCGTCGCGTGCTTCCTCCGCGCTCTTCGCGGTGGCAAACCGTGCGGTTGGAATCCCCGCGCGCAGCATCAACTCCTTGGCGAAAGCTTTGCTCGCTTCGAGCTGCGCGGCGGCGGCTGTTGGACCCACGATCCTACGGCCTTTCGCTCGAAACTGATCCACGATGCCAGCCGCGAGCGGGGTCTCGGGGCCCACCACGGTCAAGTCCGCATCCACCGATTCGGCGGCCGCAAGATAGTCGGCGGTCGCAAGGCAATGTCGCCACCTGCGCGATTCCCGGATTCCCAGGCGCCGCATACAATGCTGAGGTCTTCGGGCTTTGCGCCAATTTCCAACAGAGGGCGTGTTCGCGGCCGCCCGAGCCGATCACTAGAATTTTCATGGGCGTAATTGGAAAGCTAAGTATGCCACACTGAAAACGAACGCCATGAAGTCCCGATATGACGTCGTTGTGGTGGGCGCCGGCCATGCCGGTTGCGAGGCCGCGCGCGCTTGCGCTCGCATGGGCCTGCGTACCGCCATGATCACGATGAACCTGGACCTGATCGCGCAGATGTCCTGCAATCCGGCGATCGGCGGAATCGCGAAGGGTCATCTGGTGCGCGAGATCGACGCGCTGGGCGGCGATCATGGGTGAAGTTACCGATGCAGTGGGTATTCAGTTTCGGCTGTTAAACACCAGCCGCGGGCCCGCCGTATGGTCGCCGCGCGCGCAGTGCGACAAGAAACAATACCGTATCAAGATGCGCGAAGTGCTGGAGCGCGAGCCGAATCTGCGTATTCTGCAGGCCGAGGTCGCCGAACTGGTGATTGACCGCGCTCGCGTTACTGGGGTCTTGCTCCGCGATGGCCGAACAATTTCGAGCGATTGTGTTGTCGTTACCACCGGAACATTTTTGAATGGCCTGGCGCACGTCGGCGAGATGAAGTACAGTTGCGGCCGCAATGGTGAGGCGCCGTCGAACCTGCTGGGCGATCAGTTGCGAACTCTCGGCTTGGCCTGGACGCGCCTGAAGACGGGTACGCCGCCGCGGCTGGACGGCCGGACCATCGATTGGTCGCGATTTGAAGCGCAAAGCGGCGATGCTGAACCAACACCGTTCTCGTTCATGACCGAGAAGATCGAGCGGGAGCAGATTAAATGTTATATATCATACACTACAGGAGAAACGCTTAAGATCCTGCGAGATAGCATCGCCCGCTCACCGCTTTATAGCGGTCAGATCGAAGGCGTGGGGCCGCGCTATTGCCCGTCCATCGAAGACAAAGTGGTTAAGTTTCCGGATAAGGACCGCCACCAAATCTTCCTGGAGCCAGAGGGCCTGGATACGAATGAAGTCTATGTCAACGGCATGTCGACGAGCATGCCAATTGACGTACAGTCAGCAATGGTGGCATCGATCCCTGGCTTGGAGAATGCCGAGATGATCCGTCCCGGCTATGCGATCGAATACGACGCGATCGATCCTCGGGAATTGAAGCACAGCCTGGAAGTAAAGGCGATTGACGGTCTATTCCTGGCGGGACAGATCAACGGGACTTCGGGTTACGAGGAGGCTGGATGCCAGGGTTTGATCGCCGGCATCAACGCTGCGCGGAGGATTGGAAGGCAAGAGCCGGTGATTATCGGACGAACCCAGGGGTATATCGGGATTCTGATCGATGACTTGATCAGTAAAGGCGCCGACGAGCCGTACCGGATGTTCACCTCGCGCGCCGAATTTCGTTTGCACTTGCGTATCGACAACGCCGATGAGCGTCTCACACCCATTGGGAGGCAGGTTGGCCTGGTCACCGACGACCGCTGGAATCTGTATTTGGGCAAGCAGGAGCAGAAGGCCAGGCTGATAGCGCACCTGGAAGCGAAGCGTCTGTTGCCCTGGCTGAAGCGCCCCGAGAATACGCTTTCGTCGATCTCAGAATCTTTCTGCGAGGTCCTAGGCCAGGAGCCTCTTCGGGGTGTGCTGGCAACCATTGAGACCGAGATGAAATATGCCGGCTATATTTCCCAGCAGCAACGTCAGATCGATCGACTTCGGGATTCGGAACTCCGCCGCATTCCCGCAAGTTTTCAATTTGCAGATATTCCAGGCCTCTCGACTGAAGCCAAGCAGAAGCTGGAGCGAGTGAGGCCGCAGACCCTCGGACAAGCTGGCCGCATTCCCGGCATAACGCCGGCAGCGGTTGCTGTGATTGACGTTTACTTGAATTTCGGTGCCCGCGCCTGAGCAAGTTCCCATCTGGTTCGCTGAGCTCCTTGATCGTGAGCTAAATCTCTGGATGATCTTGACTGAGGTGCAGATCGCTGAGCTTTATCAGCATTATCGCCTTCTTCTGCAATGGAATCAGCGGATGAACCTGACGACGGTTAAGCCTGGACCCGAAATGGTGATTCGCCATTACTGCGAGTCGCTCTTCTTTGCCGCGCAGCTGCCGACGGCACAGCAGAGCATCTCGATCTTCGACTTAGGCTCGGGAGCGGGATTTCCCGGACTACCGATAGCCGTTCTCAAACCTGATTGGCACGTCGGGCTGGTTGAGTCCAGCAAAAGAAAAGCGGTGTTCCTTCGCGAATCCAGTCGTCACCTCAAGAACGTCTCGATCCTAGCCGAGCGGATGGAGCATGTCGCAGAGCCAAGCGATTGGGTCGTTGCAAGAGCCCTAGATCCTCAAGAGGTGCTACTCAATGTTCCCCGGCTGGCATCGAATATCGGCCTAATGCTGGGCGAAGACGATTTTTCGTCAATTCGCCAGGATTCTCGCATTGCGTGGGCCGAGCCAGTTCGGTTACCTTGGGGAGACCGAAGGCTCTGTGTTTACGGCAAGTGTTCCACGTGAAACACGAGCTCTTCGTTCCACGTGGAACCTTTGGCCAAAGTCATAGCAGTTGCAAACCAGAAGGGCGGCGTGGGCAAGACCACGACTGCTATCAATCTCGCTGCGTCCCTTGCCGCCAACGAGCTTCGGGTCCTTTTGATCGACTCGGATCCCCAGGGAAACGCAACTACTGGGCTGGGTATCGCGAAAGGCGAAGGACGACCGACACTCTATCAAGTTCTCTTAGGCCAAGAAGACATTGGATCTGCTATCCTCCCGACCGAAGTCCGAGGCCTTGATATCCTCCCGTCCGACAGGAACCTGGTGGCGGCAAACCTGGAACTGGTTGATCAAGATAACCGCGAGTTCAGACTCCGCGAGAAATTGGAAAGCGTCCGCGCACGGTACCACTTCATTATCATCGATTGTCCGCCGGCGCTGGATTTACTCACTTTGAATGCGATGGTTGCTGCCGACTCCATCCTCATCCCGATTCAATGCGAATTCTTCGCACTGGAAGGTATCTCACAGTTGATGGACACCATCGAACGGGTCCGGGGATCATTCGGAAGCACCCTCCAGATCGAAGGCGTTCTGCTGACGATGTACGACGATCGTACGAACCTGACCCGTCAGGTAGAACTGGATCTTCGCAGTTTCTTCGAAAAGGCCGTCTTCGAAACAGTCATCCCGCGCAGCATACGCTTGGCCGAGGCGCCGAGCTACGGAAAACCCATCATCGCCTACGACCTTCGCTCGCGAGGCGCGGAGAGCTATATACAACTGGCAAAGGAGGTTCTGGCACGTGAACATAACGCCGGAAAAGCAACGCAAAGCCTTGGGTAGAGGCCTGTCTGCCCTGCTCCCTCAGCGCCCCACTGCCACTACGGCTCAAGCCGTGACGGAACCAGCCGGGCCTCAAATAGCGTCGATAGCAATCGCCGACATCCAGCCGAACCCGCTGCAGCCGCGCTCAGTCTTCGACGCAACGCGCCTAGAAGAACTAGCTAACTCTATAGAAACACATGGGATAATCCAGCCAATCCTGGTTCGCCGCAAAGACGCCCATTATGAACTGATCGCGGGAGAACGCCGTCTGCGCGCCGCCAAACTTGCCGGGCTCGTGGAAGTTCCTGCGATCATTCAGGACTACGCCGACGAACGGATTCTCGAGATCGCGCTCATCGAGAACATCCAGCGTGAAGACCTGAATCCCATGGAGACCGCCCAGGCCCTGGAGCGGCTGCACGCGGAGATGAACCTGAGTCATGAAGAGATCGCCGCCCGAACCGGCAAGGACCGAACCACTATTACCAACATGATCCGTCTGCTGCGCCTTCCGCGTGACGTTCAGCTTCTGGTGGCGGAACGTCGCCTTTCGATGGGACACGCACGGGCGATTCTCGGCTTGCTAACACCGGAGTTGCAGACCCAGGTGGCCGAGAAGGCGGCGGCACAAGGTTTCTCCGTCCGGCAAGTGGAACGGCTAGTCAAAAAAGTGAATGAGCCGAGGGTGCCGTCAGAGGATCCCCTCCAGGATCCGAATATCAAAGCTGCGGTCGGTAATCTGGAGGCGGCGCTCGGCACCCGCGTCAGGATTGTTGAAAAGTCCGATCAGCGCGGCCGAATCGAAATTGAGTATTATTCGCAGGAAGAGCTGCAAAGGATTTATGAGTGGATCATTTCCACTGGATCGGAAATTCCGGAGGGAGCAAAAACCTGATGGTGCCGGCGGCAGGAGTCGAACCTGCGACCTACGGATTATGAGACCGTCGCTCTAACCACCTGAGCTACACCGGCAGCGCTTTTTCAAGGGTAGGCGGAGCGGCATTAGCCTGTCAACCAGCAGGGCCTAAATGATTAAAACGCTTGACAAAAGTAGCGGATTAGAGTTAATTAATAATTGAAGGCTGGCGGATGTAAGAGCCAGCCAGTCGAAGTGAGTTTGAGGAGGTTTTTATCGACTGCGATTACCTTGCAGGGCGGCTACCAGCTTCCTCGACGTGCTTTGCCTAGACGAAAACGCAGTGTGAGAGAATTTGCCTCACAAACTTGCGGTGTACTCACCGCATAATCAGCGTCAGGGCAAGCAAGCGGGGGTTGGCGGTCGCCCTGAACCAATTGAACGTCCAGCTTTCCATTTGACACCTCCTTTTTCCCTCCGGTAGATTCGATTTAGTGCCGCAGCCGATCGTTGAGTTTCGGAGTGTGTCCAAGAACTACCCGATCTACAACTCCCCTAGTTCTCGCCTCAAAGAATTACTCTGTCTCAATCGGATTTCGTTCCACCATGATTTCTCGGCGCTCAGTGATGTAAGCTTCCAGATCCAGCGTGGCGAAACATTCTGCATTGTAGGCGAGAACGGCTCAGGCAAAAGTACACTGCTACAAATTGTCGCGGGGATATTACATCCGTCGAAAGGCGATGTGGTAGTCCAGGGCCGCGTGGCAGCTCTGCTCGAACTGGGCACCGGCTTCAATCCCGAATTCACTGGCCGCCAGAATGTGTATATGAATGCCGCGATACTCGGGCTCTCGCGCCGTGAGATCGATGCGAAGTTTTCGCAGATTGAAGAGTTCGCAGAGATCGGCGAGTTTATCGATCAGCCGGTGAAAACTTATTCCAGCGGCATGGGCGTGCGTCTGGCCTTTGCTGTCGCCATCCATGTGGAACCTGAAATCTTGTTGGTAGACGAAGCGCTTTCGGTGGGCGATATCTATTTCCGGCAACGTTGCATGCGCAAGGTACACGAGATGCGCGATGCGGGCGTGACCATTCTGTTCGTCTCGCACGCCATCGCCGAAGTGAAGGCGCTCGGCGACCGCGCCATGTGGCTGGAAGCCGGCCGCATCAAAGAGATTGGGAACACAGACACCGTAGTAACTCGCTACATGGCGGCGATGGTGGAGAAGGACAATGTCTATTTGGCAGGCACCCACCGCCACGCGCAAGAGGCTCCCCGTGAACCTGTAAAGGCTCCCGAGATTGTGGACACGATTCCGAACATCGATCATCGTTTCGGCGACGGTCGCGCGGAAGTGATCGGCATTGCGATTCTGGATGCCGCGGGACAGCCCCTGTACATTCTCGAACCCTCCTCCAGCATCGTGGTTCGAATCAGTGTGCGTGCCATCGAAGATATTACGCTGCCGATCGTGGGATTTATGATGCGCAATCACATTGGCCTCGATTTCGCCGGCACGAATACGGCGCGAGAAGCCTTCGATCTTCCTCCCATGACCGCCGGCGATATCTACACTGTCGATTTTCACCTCCAGCTTCCGGAGCTTTACCCTTCGGCGTTTTCCTTCTCGCCCGCTATCGCCGATGGCACACTGCATTCCTATCGCACGTGCGATTGGGTGGACAACGCGATCGTATTGCAGATGGGGCCGGCCGACGGCGAGGTGTACGGGCACATCCATCTGCCGTGCCGCGTCGAGCTGAATCGTTGTCTCAGTGCCCAGCCGCCCATCGCGACTCACGCGGAGCCAGCCGTTGGTTGAATTCACGGGTGAGCGGGTAATTCCGGGCCAAGTGAACGACGACCTTTGGAGCGAGCACGTCGCCCGCTATGCCTTCGCCCGTCAATACGCTCAATCGGCGCGCGTGCTCGACGCTGGTTGCGGAACAGGTTATGGATCGGCCGAGCTGGCCCAATCGGCTGCCGAAGTAACGGGCGTCGACATTGCAGCCGACGCAATTGAATATGCCACCGCGAATTATCCGATCCCCGGTCTTCGCTTTTTGCGATCGTCATGCACCGCAGTTCCCTTCCCGCCGGAATCGTTCGATGTGGTGGTGGCCTTCGAAGTAATCGAACATTTGTCAAACTATCGTGCACTGATCGACGAAGCCGCGCGGCTGCTCACGCCAGCGGGCTTGCTGATCGTCTCGTCTCCCAACAAGCGTTACTACAGCGAGACGCGGGCCCAGGCAGGTCCGAATCCCTATCACGAGCATGAATTTGAGGCGAGCGAGTTCGTTCGGGAGCTCGAGCGTGTCTTCCCCCAGGTTCGATTGCTGTTGCAGAATCGAGTGGAATCGTTTGCATTTCATCCGCCTGTCAGCTTCTGGCCGGCCGAAGCGCGCATCGATGGCGGGGGCGGCAATGCGGAAGACGCCCATTTTTTTATCGCGCTGTGTTCTCGCGGGCCTTTGCCCGATCCGAAGTCGTTCGTATATGTTCCCAAAGCGGCCAATATGCTGCGCGAGCGCGAACTGCACGTGGAGGCGCTGCAGCGGCAGCTGGCCGATATCAAAGCGGACCGGCAGGCCTTGCTCGAACTGTTCCGGCAACAGACGCGCGAACTCGAAGAGCGCAACGACTGGGCGCAGCGGCTGGACACGGATCTGAAATCAGCCGGCGAAGTGATCGTCGCATTACAAAACGAAATGGCCGAACTCACCGCGGCATATCAAGCTCAACTGGCGCACATGGAACAGCAGGACCAGGTAAAGACCGCGTGGGCGCGCAAAGCTTCCGCGGATCTGGAAGCTAAATGCCAGGAGCTGGCCGAGTGTGTCAGACTTCTCGACGAGACCGAGGCTACGGTGCGCGAACGGACGATATGGGCGCAGACGGCGGAGGCGCAACGCGCGCGACTCGCGGCGCAGCTTGAAATGATCCGCGAATCGCGCTGGGTGAAGTTAGGGCGTCAGGTGGGGATTGGCCCCGACCTTTCGAAATAGTGAAAACCTTCCTGATCATCCTCTGGCGGTTCGTGAAGGCGCTGCCGCTGGTAATCCTTTTCCCGATCCTGTTGTTGATTGCGGCGTTCTCGCTCGCCGTTGCCGATCTGGTGTCCGCTTTCCGCAAAAAATCGGTTCCACCCAATCAGCGGCCAAACGACACTTCCGCGAGCGTCGTCATTCCTAATTGGAACGGCCGCGATCTTCTCGCAAAATACATTCCTTCCATTGTTGAGGCTCTCACGGATAATCCAGAGAACGAAATCATCGTCGTGGATAACGGGTCCGAAGACGGCAGCGCGGAATTCCTGTGCGAGCACTTCCCTTCCGTCCGTGTGCTGGCGCTCGATCGCAATTTGGGATTCGGCGGCGGATCGAACGCCGGCTTTCGTGCGGCGAAGAATGACATCGTCGTGCTGCTGAACAGCGACATGCGCGTGGAGCACGATTTTCTTCGGCCGCTGCTGGAAGCATTCAGCGATGAGACGGTGTTCTCGGTGGCGTGCCAGATTTTTTTCAGCGACCCGAACAAGCTGCGTGAAGAGACCGGCCTGACGCAATCCTGGTGGGAGAATGGATCCCTGCGAGTGCGGCATCGCGACGACCCCGCCATCCAGGTTCCCTACCCGTGCGCGTACGGCGGCGGCGGCTCCTGCGCATTCGATCGGCGAAAATTCCTGGAACTGGGCGGCTTCGACGAGCTGCTCGCGCCGTTTTACCTGGAAGACACCGACGTTGGCTACCGGGCTTGGAAGCGCGGCTGGAAGGTGCTGTATGAGCCGCGCAGCGTGGTGTATCACGAGCATCGGGGGACCATCGGCAAGCGTTTCTCCGCGGCGCAGATCGATCTGGTGTTGAAAAAGAATTTCGCATTGTTCTGCTGGAAGAACATTCACGAGTGGCCTCGGCTGACCGCGTATTTCTTCTTCGCCTATGCGGGCGCGGTGGTGACGGTGCTGTTCGGCGAGTCGCCGGAGCGCACCAACTTTGCGGGATTGTGGCGAGCGTTCCAGCAGTTGCCTTCGGCTTTGCGTTCGCGGATGCGCGCGCGTGAGCTGGCCGTTATCGACGACACCGAAGCATTTCGCCGACCGCTGGGCGGCTACTTCCGGGATCGGTTTGTACCGCTTGGGACAGAACCATTGCGCGTGCTCTTTGTTTCGCCATACCCGATCTGCCCGCCCATCCACGGCGGCGGCGTATTCATGTATCAAACCGCGCTCGAATTGGCGCGGTTGTGCGAACTGCACCTGCTCATCCTGCTCGATCACGCCTGGCAGCGCGAGCCGCACGACGAACTGGTCCGTCAAGTGGCGTCGGCCGAGTTTCTAGTACGGCCCGAAGCCAACAAGAAGCAGTTCGGTTCCATCCTGCCGCACGCGGTCCGCGAATTTGCCAGCCAGGATTTCGAGTGGCGCCTGCATCGCGAGATGTACCTGCGCGAGATCGACGTGGTGCAGCTCGAATACACGGCTCTCAGCCAGTATGGCGGCGATTACCGGCGCATCGCGTGCGTGCTGTTCGAACACGACATTTATTTCCAGTCCATTGCGCGGGGCTCCGCGAATCCGCGGGGATTGATCGAAAGCGCGAATGCCGCTTATGAATATCTGCGGGCGCTGCGCTATGAGCTGCGCGTGTTGCCGCGCTTCGATCGCGTGCAGGTGTGCAGCCCGGAGAATGGCAATTATCTTCTCTCCTACTTGCCGGGCTTGCGCGGGCGCATTGATGACAACCGGGCGGGCATCGCCACGTCGCGCTACGAATTTCAACCCAATGGACGGGAGCCGGAGACCCTGTTGTTTCTCGGCAGCTTCCGCCATCTTCCCAATCAGGAAGGGCTGCGCTGGTTTACGCAAAAAGTGCTGCCGGCCGTGCTGCAAGAGAAGCCGCGGGCCCGCCTGGTAATCGTGGGTTCAGAGCCGCCGCCGCGCCACTCGCTCCCCGCTCTGCCGGAGAACATTGAGCTCCGCGGCTTTGTCGAAGATGTGCGCGAGCCGCTGGGCCGTTACGCGGTGTTCGTTTGTCCGATTCTGAGCGGATCGGGCATGCGGGTGAAACTGCTGGAGGCGTTTGCGGCTGGAATTCCCGTGGTCTCGACGCGGCTGGGCGCGGAGGGCTTGGCCGGCAAAGACGGCGAGATTTGCGCTCTGGCTGACGACCCGGCAGAATTCGCGCAGAAGATTGTTGAGCTCTTTGACGAACCGGAGATGGCGCGGAAACTGGCCTGTCGCGCGCGAGAACAAGTTGTGGCGACGCGCGATATGCGGGTGCTAACGGAGCGGCTGGTGGAGAGCTATCGCGAGGTACTGCGGAATAAACGACAGTTGAAGGCGCCTCCGTACCGAGGATAGGCGGCCCAAGCGAGCGTCGAGATGAGTCTCGCGGCGTCGGGGATGTCGACGCGGCACGCAAAAGTGCGTGCGCCACGTGCCTATTCGGCCGGCTTCTTGTTGGTAAGATCGTCTTTCAGATGCTTTACCGCTCGCGCGGCGCTTTTGGTGAGTTCGCCCGGCGTTGAATTCTTGGGGTGCTCATAAACCGACCACAGCACGACCCGGCTGTTGCGGTCCACCACGAAGAAGTTGCCCTTGCCGCGGCCGAGCGTGCTGACTCGATTGCCGCCGCCGCTAAAATCCACGTCCGCGAATCTATCCTTCGGGGCTGGCTTTGTGTCAGAGCTGTCTCCGACATCGAGCGATGTGCCTGTGTCCGCGGCGGGCGCGGTGGCCTCGGGCGCCTTTTTCGGCGCTGGGGGCGGCGGATACAGATCGTCCAGCTTCTTCTGGAACGCTTCGCCCACGTTATCGGTGAGGATGGCGTCGGCTTTCTGGGGATCGGTGACCACTTCGAAGACGCCTGACCGCGTGAGTTGGTCTGCCAGAAATTGATCCATCCCGCTGCCCATCCCGAGGAGGTAAACCCGCTTCACCTCGTGGAGCTGAGGATTCACGCTGGCCGGAGCCGCGGCCGCGAGCGCGGCGATCGAACCCGCTAGCGCAGCAATTGAACAAAGCAGGGCACAAAACAACTTCATGAGAATATGGTACCAGCGCCGGCGCGTCACTTTGAGGCATTATGGTCCGGCTCTCAGCCCCAACGTGTACAAGTCCCAAAGGATTACAGTAATCACTCCCTGTCTGAACGAGGAGCAAGGGATCGAGCAGGTGTTGCGCAGGATGCCGGATTTCGTCGACCAGGTAATTGTGGTGGACAACGGATCGACGGACCGCACATCCGACGTCGCGCGATCGTTCGGCGCCGAAGTGATCCGCGAACCGGTGCGCGGTTATGGAAGAAGCTACAAGCGCGGGTTCGCCTCGGCCACCGGAGACATCATCATCACGCTGGACGGCGATCACAGCTATCCGCCGGATGCGATTTCCTATTTATTGGAGGCGCTGCTGCACCTGGACGTGGATTTTCTCAACGCCTCCAGATTCCCGGTGCGAGATCCGAAAGCCATGAGCATGAAGCATCGCTTCGGCAACTGGGTGCTTTCGCTCGCGATGTCGCTGCTTTATTTTCGATGGGTGCGCGATTCACAGTCCGGAATGTGGGTTTTCCGGCGCTCCATTCTGGAGCATATGCACCTGGAGTCGAATAGCATGGCGTTTTCGGAAGAAATCAAGATTGAAGCTCTGAAGAACAGCCAAATCCGGTTCGCCGAAATCTCGATTCTGTACACCTCACGGCTGGGCGAGATCAAGCTGAACCCCTGGAGAGACGGCTTTTACAATCTCTACTTCCTGGTGAAAAAGCGATTCTCGAAGTGATGACGGCGCGTGTGGCAATCGTGATCCCAACCTGGAACCGGGCCGCCTTGCTGGCCCAGGCGCTGGAGGACCTGGGGCGGCAGACTTATCCGATTGATCGCGTCATCGTAGTGGATAACGGCAGCACCGATGATTCCGTCCAGGTCGCCGTGCGAACAGGTGCAAAGGTGATCTCGCTTGGGCAGAACCGGGGATTTGCAGCCGCGGTAAATCGGGGAATTCAAGAAGCCAGCGCGGAGTGGGTCGGTATTCTCAACAATGATGTCACCTTGACGCCCGATTGGCTGGCACGGCTGATGGCCAAGCTGGAACCAGGCGAGGCATGGTTTGCCACCGGGAAGCTTCTGGATGCGCTCCACCGTGAACGGATTGACGGCTCGTTCGACGCTATTTGCCGGGGTGGCTGCGCCTGGAGGTGCGGGCAGGGGCGCCTGGATTCTGCTCTTTGGAACCAGCCTAGAATCATCCAGTTAGCTCCCTTCACCGCTGCCGTGTTTAGAACTGCCGTGTTTGAGCGGGTGGGACTGCTGGACGAACGGTTCGAATCGTATCTGGAAGACGTGGATTTCGGGCTGAGGTGCGCGGAGGCGGGGCTGAGCGGCCTATATGTTCCGGAGGCGGTGGCCTATCATCAGGGGAGCGGGACGCTGGGACGCTGGCACCCGGATACGGTGCGGAAAATCGCGCGGAATCAATTGCTCATCGTGGCGAAACACTATTCGCCCAACTGGATCTTACGCTATGGCTGGCCAGTTTTCATCGCACAGGGGTTATGGGGATTCATCGCGCTGCGTCACGGGGCGCTACTCGGCTATCTCGCCGGAAAAGTGGAAGGTCTGCGGCAGTTCCGCCAGGCGCGCGGAAAGCCCTGCGCCAGTTTCCGTGTCATCCTCGATCAAAGCGAAACCCAGATCCGAGAAATCCAGCGATTGACCGGGTTCGATCTCTATTGGAGATTGTACTTCGCCTTGACCCGGCTTCGATTACGATGACTCGCACGGGCGTGGTGATAGTCACCTATAACTCGGCGGGCATGATCGAACGCTGCCTGAAATCCTGCGGTCACTTACCCGTTGTGGTGGTTGACAATGCTTCCGAGGACGCGACCTGCGCGTTGGTTCGGCAATGCAGTGTCGCAACATTGATTGCTAATCCGGGTAACTATGGGTTTGCGGCGGCTGTGAACCAGGGCGTGTCGGCGCTTGAAACACAACTAATCTTGCTACTGAATCCAGATACCGAGTTACAGACGTCCATTGACGACTTAGAGTCAGCGTGTCTCGGGAAGGACACCGGCATAGCGGCGGGCCAGCTTACCGACGAACAGGGGCGGCCGCAGCGTGGCTTTACGCTTCGCCGTTTCCCCAGCGCATCGACACTGGCGTTCGAGGTTTTGGGACTGAACCGGCTGATCCCGTCTAACAGGTTAAACCGATCCTATCGATGTTTAGATCTGGATCTTACTCGACCAATTGAGTCCGCCGCCGCCGAGCAGCCGGCCGGGGCGTTCCTGATGTTCCGCCGCGAAGTGTGGCAACGGCTGGGCGGTTTTGACACACAGTTCTATCCCTTATGGTTTGAAGACGTGGATTTCTGTAAGCGCGCGCGCGATTTGGGCCTGAAAATACAGTATGTCCCTCAAGTTACGGCGCGCCACGAAGGTGGCCACAGTATTGCAGGCCTTAAGTGGCAATGCCGCGAGGTCTATTGGTATGTTAGCCTTCTAAGGTATGCCTCGAAGCACTTTCGCCCGCACGCTTTTCGGTGGGTGAGCGCGGCAGTAGTGCTCGGTTCCTTGTTTCGAACGGCCGTCGGGGTAATGACGCAGCGAAGTTTTAGGCCAATTACGGTGTACGCAAGGATAGGCCGGCTCGCGGGACGCAGTCTTATCTCTGGCCGTGTCGGCGAACTGAAATGTTCGGGTTCAAGCAGTAGAGGAACACCAGCAGTAAAAAAATAAAAAGAATAGAGTCGCGACCCCACATACATGTCATGTAACGATCGGGTTTCCGTCACAATCGTCACATTTAATAGCGGTCGATTCATTAAGCGGTGCCTGGAGTCGGTTCTCGCGCAGCGTTACGCCAACAAGGAAATCATCATCATCGACAATGCCTCCACCGATGGCACGGGGGATATCCTGGAACAGTTCGTGGATCGCTGCCGCGTGGTTTACAACGACGAAAACATCGGGTTCGCGGCGGCGCAGAATCAAGCTATCCGGATGAGCAGCGGCGAATGGGTGTTGACGCTCAACCCGGACGTCCTGCTGCTTCCTAACTTTATCCAAGCTCTGGCGGACTCGGGACAAATGGATCCCAAGATCGGGACCGTGTGCGGAAAGCTGTTGACCATCCGCGCCAGTTTCGATTTGCCCGACAAGCCGTTAGTGGATTCCACAGGAATTTATTTCACGCCCATGCTGCGGCATCTGGATCGCGGCAGCCAGGAAGTGGACAACGGGCACTATCTCAACCACGAGTTTGTTTTTGGCGCCACTGCCGCGGCGGCCCTGTATCGCCGGCAGATGATCGACGACATAGCGGTGGAGGACGAGTTTTTCGATCCCGATTTTTTTGTATATCGCGAGGACGCCGACGTAGCCTGGCGGGCGCAATTGATGGGCTGGCGCTGCATTTATACTCCGCACGCGCGCGGTTATCATGTCCGCAACGTCCTGCCCGGCAACCGGAGAGCGCTGCCGTCCGTGATCAACATGCATTCGGTGAAGAATCGCTTCCTGATGCGTATGAAAAATATCACCGGCGATTTATACCGGCGGAATTGGTTTTCCATCACGGTGCGGGACCTGGTGGTGATCTCTTGCTGCCTGGTGCGGGAGCAGAGTTCGCTGAAGGCGTTCTGGTACATCGCCAGGAACTGGAAACGGGTGATGGCCAAGCGTCGCGACATCATGAGCCGCAAGCGCGTGGACGACGAGTACATTGCGCACTGGTTCCGTTATGAGCCGGTGAGCGCGCCGGCCAGCAAACCGAAGCCGTCAGGGCGTCCTTTGGCACGATCGAAGGCAGCGCGGGGTTAGCGTTATTGGCCACAGATGAACACAGATGAACACAGATAAATCGAATGGGCGTTTATCCGAGTTTATCGGCAGCTCTTCATAACGTTGGCCAGCCGCATCGCGATTCTCGGAACCCGCGGCATTCCCGCCCGCTATGGCGGGTTTGAAACCTTCGCCGAAGAGCTCTCCACGCGCTTAGTGGCACGCGGACATCGCGTCACTGTTTACTGCCGCGAGCGTTATCCTGAACCCACTTATCGCGGCGTTTTGCTGACTTACTTGCCCACCTGGCGTCACAAGTATTTCGACACCATTGTCCATACGCTTTTCTCCACTGTCCATCTCATTTTTCATCGCGTGGATGTGGCTTTGTACTGCAATGGCGCGAATGCCATCTTTACGCTGCCGCCGCGGGTGTTCGGCATTCCCACGCTGCTCAACGTGGATGGTCTGGAGCGCAAGCGCAAGAAGTGGAATCGGCTGGCCAAGGCCTGGTATGCGGTGTCGGAGTGGCTGGCGACGTTTTGCCCGAACGTGGTGATTACCGACGCGCGCCAGATTGAAGCTTATTACGCGGAGCGCTATGGGAAGCGCACGCAGTTTATCCCCTACGGCGCGGAGACGGGCAAGGTGTCGAGCGCGGAGGTACTCGCCAAGCTCGGACTGGAACGCGGCCGCTACTTCCTGTACGTCAGCCGCATGGAGCCGGAAAACAATGCTCTGCTGGTGCGGGAGGCGTTTGAGCGAGTTGCCACGCCAACCAAACTGGCGTTGATTGGCGACGCGCCTTATGCGCAGGAATATATCCAGCGCGTGCGCGATACGCAAGACGAGCGCGTGGTGATCCCCGGGGCGATTTATGGGACCGGGTTATCACGAACTGCTCTCGCACTGCCTGGCCTATATCCATGCGACTGAGGTGGGCGGCACACATCCGGCGCTGATAGAGGCGATGGGCCGCGGCGCGCTGGTGTTGTATCTGAACACTCCGGAAAATGCCGAGGTAGCAGGCGGCGTGGCCATTCCTTTCGAGAGCACTAGCCTTCGACAGAAGATCGAGGAGGTTCTTGGCATGTCGGCGGAGCAGAGAGCGGAGTGGGGCAAACGCGCCTTCGAGCGCGTGGCCGAGCGCTACAGCTGGGAAACGGTGACCAGCCAATATGAAGAATTGATGACGCCGCGTCCTCCACGCTAACGCGCGGGCCTTACTATAAGTTTATGGGCATGCTCGCCTCCCCTCCTCTGGCCGCCCGGTCTGTCGCGTACAGATCCTGGGTGGAGATTTCCCTCAAACAAATCGCCGAAAACTTCCGCGCGGTCCGCGACGTCGTGGGATCGGACGTGGAAGTGATGCCGGTAGTGAAGGCGGATGCTTACCGGCACGGCGCCGTGGAGGTTTCCCGCGCGCTGGCCGCGGCCGGAGCGCGCTGGCTGGCGGTGAGCAATGTGGAAGAAGGTGCGATTCTGCGCGACCGCGGCTTGGGCACGCGCATTCTCGTGATGGCGGATTTCCTGCCCGGCGAAAGAGCCGGCCTCCTGGATTACAACCTGACGCCGGTCATTCATTCGCTCTCAGACATCGCCGAATGGGATCGCTTAGCGGCGGCTCGCGGCGTCACCGCCGATTATCATCTGAAAATCGACAGCGGAATGGGACGCCTGGGAACGCGCGCGCGGGCGCCGGAGATCCTGCAGGCCGTGGGCGCTGCTCCGCACGTACGGCTGGAAGGCCTGATGACGCACTTCGCTTCCGCCGCCAATTACGCCAGCGCCCAAACTGAAGAACAGTTGCGCTTGTTTCAAAGCATCTGCTCGGAGCTGGCGGGCGCCGGAGTCCATCCGCCGATTTTGCATTTGGCCAGCAGCACTCCCATCGCGTATGGTCGCAGGGATGCCTGGCACCGCATGGTTCGGCCTGGACACGCGGTTTATGGCTACGTGTCGCCGGTGGCTAAAGGGACCGCGCCGCCACGACTGCTGGAGGTTCGGCCCGCGCTCACCTGGAAAACGGCGGTGCTGGCGGTGAAGGACCTGCCGGCGGGCGCGCTGGTGGGCTATGGCGGGATGTATCGTACCACGCAACCCACCCGGATCGCGGTGTTGGCGGCGGGCTATGCCGACGGCATTCCGCACAGGCTGTCGAACAAAGGCCGGGTGATCGCGAAGGGCCAGTTGGCGCCGATTATCGGAGCGGTGTCCATGGATGTTACTACCATCGACATCACGCATTGCCCGGCGCTCGGGCCTGGCGACGCGGTTACGCTGCTGGGTTCTGAAGGCGGCGTGTCAATTGACGCGCAGCAGATTGCGCGGCTGGCGGGGACGATTTCCTATAGCGTCCTGTGCGGTATTCACGCGCGGGTGAAACGAATCTACGTCGACATCGAGAACCAGAGCTGACCAAACAAGCCGCTTGCTCACGCGCCACCCGTCCGGTGTCCTTCGAGTCGATGTTCTCCAGTGCACGACGACCGGTCGCCTCCGAGTGTCCGGCTGGCGCGCGGTTCAGAACCGCAGCCGTTAGGGAGTTTTCTACTAGGCGACCCGGCGAATCATGCGGGCCGGAAGCGTGATGATGGACCACACCAGTTCCAGAACTCCGCCCACCGCGATGCCCACGATTCGGAACGGCAGCAAAATCAGCCAGACGATGGGATACAGGAACAGAGCCACCAATGCCAAGGGCCAGCACAGAAAAAACAGAATGCACCATAGCAGGAATCCAAGCATTGCGAGCCTCCACTCATGAGTACGAGGAAACACTTCGAAAAGGTCCGGAGAAGGATTGGAGCGGGAGACGGGATTCGAACCCGCGACATCAACCTTGGCAAGGTTGCACTCTACCAGCTGAGTTACTCCCGCGAGGGGAAACTTCGATCGCCCTCAGGCGAATTCCATTGTCGCGCGGTGGCCGAAGAACTGTCAAACGCCACGCAGGGCATCCAGCTGCACGCAGGGTTAGTCTGGGAGGACTAGAACTCCCATCCACCTGGGAGTTTACCCAATATTCACGGTGATAGCCCGCCGTACTCCCAACCATTTCGAACTAATCGTGTTTCAGCTAACCCACTCAAACAAAAGGAGTAAAAAATCATTACAGGCCAGGATGGGTTGTGCTATGCTGACTTTTCCTCAAGAAGGGGAAGCAGACAGTTTCTAGAGGGACCGCTTGGCGAGATGGCAGTCAAGTTGGCTCCTCCAACAGTACCAACACTTGAAATCTATCTTTTCCACAATCTGTGGAAAACATGTGCAAAAATTGCGCGGACTGTGAAGGGAATGAATATCTGGGAGCGTATTAAGGAACAGATCTCGGGCAAAATCAGCACCGAGGCTTTCGAAAACTGGCTGTCCAAAGCGGCCTTCGTCAGAGCGGAAGGAGATCGATTGTGGGTTTCGGTTCCCGATACGCACACGCGGGACTGGATCCAGCAGGAATATTCGGCGGACATCTGGTCTGCCGTCCGCGAGATGAAGCTGTCGCTGCGAGAGATCGTGTATGAGATCCATGGCACGCCGGCGGCGAATGGGAACAAGACTCTTCTGGAAGAAAAGCAGGAGTCGCTATTTGCGACATCCATTTCACTGAACCCGAGGTTCACTTTCGATAGTTTCGTGGTGGGTTCGTGTAATCAGTTCGCGCACGCCGCAGCGCAGGCCGTAGTCACCAATCCGTCGCGAACCTACAATCCGCTTTTCATTTACGGCGGAGTGGGCATGGGCAAAACGCATCTGATGCACGCCATCGGGCGATCGCTGGTGGATCAACACGCCAGCATGCGGATTATCTATACCTCGAGCGAACGCTTCATGAACGAGATGATCACCTGCATCAAGAACGACCGGATGCAGCTGTTCCATCGCCACTATCGTTCGGCCGACGCGCTGCTGATCGACGACATTCAAATCCTGGCCGGCAAGGAGCGAACCATGGAGGAGTTCTTTCACACTTTCAACGATCTGTTCGAGCACCAGAAACAGATCGTCATTTCCAGCGACACTCCGCCCAAGAACACGCCGGGCCTGGTGGAACGCCTGCGGTCGCGCTTCGAATGGGGACTGATGGTGGACGTGCAGCCTCCGGACCTGGAGACCAAAATGGCGATTCTCGACAAGAAGGCCGAAGCCGGAAGGAGTCGCGCTCCGCGAAGAGGTTCGCATTTTCATCGCGACAAAAACCAAGTCAAATGTTCGGGAACTGGAAGGCGCGTTGACCAAGCTGATCGCCTATTCATCGGTGACGGGATCTCCCATCAACCTGCCCATGGCGCAGCAGATTTTGAAGCATCTCACGGTGGGCGGGGAGCGCAGGATCACCATCGAATCCATCGTCAAAGCGGTGGCTGAAAAGTTCTCCCTGCAGCCCTCGCAGCTCAAGCTGAAGACCAATGAGCAGAAGATCGCCTACCCCCGCCAGATCGCCATGTACCTGGCCAAAGAGCTCACCCAGGCCTCCCTGCCCGAGATCGGGAAGGCGTTCAGCGGCAAGCATCACACCACGGTGCTGCATTCGGTGCAGAAGATCGACCGGCTGCGGCAGCCTGAGTCCAGATTTGAACAGCCTCATCCACAGTCTAATTGATTCAATCCATTAGAGTTATCTCTGTTATCCACAGGTATGGCCCAGATTGAGGCTGTGATGGCCTGTGGAAGAAGCCTGCGAGGGGTCGAATTTTCCTGGCCTCCAGACCCCGGAATCCACAACTTCTAGTGGCAGGAAGTTTCTGATTTTTGTATAATTTAGAGAGAAATCAACATTTCAACAGACCCTACGATTACGGTTCTAGTTAGAGACTCATTTGAGAAAGCTCTAGAGCTATTCAGGCTAGAGCAAATCAGGCGGCAGGCATCGACACATTGAAGTTTTTCGGCGAGAGTCTCGCCGGTGGCAATCTGAGCGAGGGGACATGATGGAGTTCACAGTCAGCAAGACGGACCTGGTTCGAGAATTGAATCTTTCGCAGGGCGTGGTTGAGAAGAAGACCACCATACCGATCCTGTCCAACGTGCTGGTGGAAGCGACTGGGGATCGGATTAATTTGACGGCTACGGATCTGGAGCTGGGGATCCGCTCGTCTTGTCCGGCGCGGGTGAAGAAGCAGGGCGCTGGGACTATTCCGGCGAAGCGGTTGCTGGATTACGTGCGGCTGCTGCCGGACGCCGACCTGGAAGTGAAGCTGCAGGATAACCAGTGGGCCAGCCTGGTGTGCGGGCGGTCGCGCACCCGGATCGCCGGGATGTCGCGCGAAAGTTTTCCGGAGCTGCCGCAAATGCCGGATGTGCTGGCGCAGATTCCGGTGGGCATGCTGGCGTCGATGATCTCGAGAACGATTTTTGCGATATCGATGGAAGAGTCGCGCTTCACGCTGAACGGATCGCTGTTGATTTTGAAGAGCAACGGACTGGCGATGGTGGCGACGGATGGGCATCGCCTGGCGATGGTGGAGCATCCGGTGGATCTGCCGGGCGTGACCAGCATGTTTCGAGCGCTGCTGCCGCGCAAGGCGATGGGCGAGATTTTGAAGCTGGGGCAAGAGTCGAACGCGGATGCGACGCTGGCGTTTTCGGGCGACGAGAACCACCTGTTCTTTCAGTTCGGCGAGCGGTTGCTGCTGAGCCGCAAGCTGACCGGGAACTTTCCCGATTTTGAACGGGTGCTGCCGAAAGATCATCCGCACTCGGTGGTGCTGGAGCGGGAGGAGCTGCGCAAGTCGATTGAGCGCGTCTCGCAATTTTCCGATGAGCGATCGCGGGCCATCCGGTTGAGAGTACAGGAAGGCGAGCTGCACATCCATTCATCGTTATCTGAAACCGGTGAAAGCGAAGAGAGCCTGCCGGCGGAATACAACGGAACTCCGGTTGAGATCGGCTTCAATGCGAGCTACCTGCTGGATTTTCTGCGGGCGTCCAACGAGGCCAACGTCACGTTTCATTTCAAGGACGCCAACAGCGCCGGCGAGCTGCGGCCCGCCGTGGACGGGGAAGCCGGATACAAGTACCGCTACGTCGTGATGCCGATGCGGATTTGACCGATGCGTATTTGAGATGTGTCGCGCGGATGGGACGTTGGCGAAGAAGTAAAAAGGATTGAGTTTTACACATGGCAACAAAAGAAATAACTCCAGTGGAAGTTTACGATTCGAACAGTATTAAAGTGCTGGAAGGCCTGGAAGCGGTTCGATTGCGCCCGGCGATGTACATCGGATCCACCACCGAGAACGGCCTGCATCACTTGGTGTACGAAGTGGTGGACAATTCGGTGGACGAAGCGCTGGCTGGATTCTGCGACAAGGTGGATGTCACCATTCACATCGACGATTCCATTACCGTGGTGGATAACGGGCGCGGCATTCCGGTGGACATCAAGACCGGAGTTTGGTGTTTCGGCGGCCGAAGTAGTGATGACCAAGCTGCACGCGGGCGGTAAGTTCGATTCCAACAGCTACAAGGTATCGGGCGGGCTGCATGGCGTGGGCGTGAGCTGCGTGAACGCGCTTTCTGAGCGGCTTCACCTGGAAATCTGGAACAAGGGATTTACCTGGGAGCAGGAATACGAGAAGGGCATTCCCATGGCTCCGCTGGCGCAAACGGGTAAGGCCGGAAAAAAGACCGGCACCAAAATCACGTTCAAGCCCGACGGCACCATCATGGACGCCAAGGAGTTCAACTTCGACACTCTGGCGACGCGGCTGCGCGAGTTGGCGTTTCTGAATAAGGGCCTCACTATCACGCTTACCGATGAGCGCGCCGATCCGGTGAAGCAGCATGAGTTTCACTACAGCGGCGGAATCGCGGAGTTTATCCGGCACCTCAACAAAGGCAAGGCGGTGCTGCACGAGAAGCCGATCTACATCGAAGGCGAACGCGAGATGCCGAACGGCGGGCTGCTGAGCATGGAAGTGGCGCTGCAGTACAACGACGGATATTCGGAAAGCGTTTTTAGCTTCGCGAACAACATCAACACGGTGGATGGAGGCACGCACCTAAGCGGATTTCGCAGCGCCCTTACGCGCACCATCAATGCGTATGGCCAACAGGCGGGGCTGTTCAAGGACGTCAAGGAAAACCTGACCGGCGACGACGTGCGCGAAGGCTTAACCGCGGTAGTGAGCGTAAAGCTGCCGCAGCCGCAGTTTGAAGGGCAGACCAAAGGCAGGCTGAATAGCGACATCCAAGGCTTCGTGGTACAGCTGGTCAACGAAAAGCTGGGCGAGAATTTCGATAAGAATCCCGCGGTGATGAGGAAGATCGTGTCGAAGGCGATCGATGCGGCGCGCGCGCGAGAAGCGGCCAAGAAAGCGCGAGATTTAACGCGTCGAAAAGGCGCGATGGATTCCGGTGGCCTGCCCGGCAAGCTTTCCGATTGTCAGGAGAAGGATCCCGAACGCTGCGAGCTGTTTCTGGTAGAGGGCGAATCGGCAGGCGGCACCGCGAAATCGGGCCGCGACCGGCGGTATCAGGCCATTCTGCCGCTCAAAGGTAAAATCCTGAACGTGGAGAAGGCGCGCTACGACAAGATGCTGGGGCACGAGGAAATTCGCTCCATGATCACGGCCATCGGCACCGGAATCGGCTTAACGGACTTCGACGCCGCCAAGCTGCGCTACCACAAGATCATCATCATGACGGACGCCGACGTGGATGGTTCGCACATCCGCACGCTGCTGCTGACGTTTTTCTTCCGGCATATGCAGGAGCTGATCAAGCGCGGGCACGTGTTTGTGGCGCAGCCGCCGCTGTACTTAATCAAGAAGGGCAAGACGCAGAAGTACATCAAGGACGACAAGGAATTCACGCGCGAGATTCTGCGCCGCGCTACGGAAAACCTGTCGGTAGAGGCGCAAGACGGCTCCAAACTGGAGGGGGCCGAGCTGCGAGCGTTTCTGATTTCGCTCGACGAGCTGCAGCAAATGTCGCGCCGCATGGAACGCCGGGTACGCGATGCGCGCGTGGTGGAGGTGCTGACGAATGTCGACTTCAAGCTGGACACCAAGGCCGATTTTCAGGAGAAAGCCAATCTGGAGCCGGTAGTAGCGGCGTTGAAGGCGGCCAAAGTGGAAGCGCGGCTGGAGCGCGAAGAGGAACATGAAGCGTGGAAAGTGATTTATCACGATCCGACCAACGCGGAGCGTGGCATCACCATCGATTTGGCGTCGCAACCGGAGTACCGGCGGATGCGAACCATCGCGCGCCAGATGTCGAAGTTCAATCGGCCGCCGTTTAAGATTCTGAAGGAAGGCAAATCCGAAGCCGAGACCAAGGCGGGATGGCGCGAGCTGCTGGAACATGTGAAGAGCGAGGGGATGCGCGAGGTTTCCATCCAGCGCTACAAAGGCCTGGGCGAGATGAACGCCGAGCAACTCTGGGCCACTACGATGAACGCCGAAACCCGCACGCTGCTGAAAGTGGATCTGCACGATCTGGCGGAGACCGAAACAATCTTTTCCACGCTGATGGGCGAAGACGTGGAGAGCCGGCGCAAGTTTATCGAAGAGAATGCGCTGGACGTGCGGAATCTGGACGTCTAACGAACCTGCGGGGAGCTAATCTACACCTGTGGATCGGACTCCCATGCAGGAGATCTATGAGCGCCGCAGCTCGAAGCGCTGGCAGGATCGTCTGTGGAAGCTTTTGCAACCGCCCGCGCTGCTGATTGAAAATCCGCGCGAAAGGATTGATTATCCTTTGGGCCGGTGGAATCTGTATATCGGAGCCGCGGGCCGCCCGGCGCCGGGATGCGTCAACCTGGATCTGATGGCCGCTCCGGGAGTGGACGTTGTCGCCGACGCGGAGGCTCTTCCTTTCCGGTCCGATGTTTTCCAGCGCATCGAGTGCGATGCGGTGCTGGAGCATGTCCGCCATCCGGAATGCGTGATGCGAGAGATGGTCCGCGTGCTCGCAGTGGGTGGATACGCTCATTTGGTGACGCCCTTTTGCCACCCCTTTCATGAATACCCGCGGGACTACCGGCGCTTCACACTGGATGGCCTGAAGCAATTGGCGGGCGATGATCTGGAGCTGGTAGACGAAGGCTGGAGGACGGGCCCCACTGCGACCATGCTGGTATTTTTTCTGGAGTACGTAAAGCTGTGGCTGCCGTGGCGTCCTTGGCGAGGGCTGGTTCACCTGACGTTGGGCTGGCTGCTTTTTCCTTTGCGCTATCTGGACCTGCTGTTGTTCAAGTGGAAGCGCGCCGGGCAACTGGGAAATCACTGGTTCGTGTGGTTAAGGAAGCGAAGTTTATAGCCCGCCGAAGGCCGCTTACAATAGGGCAATGGCTCGTTTCTCCGGCGTCGATTACCTGCTAATCGATTCGCTTTTCTCAGAACAGGAATTGCTGGTGCGGCAGACGGCGCGGCAGTTCGTCGAAGACCGGGTGATCCCCATCATCCGCGATTGTTATCGCGACGGGCGTTTTCCGACCGAGCTGATCCCGGAAATCGGACAGCTCGGATTCCTGGGCGCGAACCTGGAAGGCTACGGCTGCGCGGGGCTGAGCAACGTCGAATATGGCCTGATCATGCAGGAAATCGAACGCGGCGATTCGGGATTGCGTAGCTTCGTTTCCGTGCAAGGCGCGCTGGTGATGTATCCGATCCACACCTATGGCTCGGCCGAGCAAAAAGATCGCTGGCTGCCCAAGATGCAGTCGGGCGAAGCCATCGGATGTTTCGGACTCACCGAGCCGGGCTTCGGGTCGAATCCCGCTGGGATGCAAACGCGCGCCAAGCAGGATGGCGATCAGTGGATATTGAACGGCGAGAAGACGTGGATCACCAACGGATCGATGGCCGACGTCGCCATTGTTTGGGCGCGCACTGACGAAGGGATTCGCGGATTTTTGGTTGATAAAGGCACGCCCGGGTTCACCACGTCCGACATTCACGGCAAGCTTTCGATGCGCGCGTCGGTGACGTCCAGCCTGGCGCTGTCGGATTGCCGCCTACCCGCGTCCGCGATGCTGCCCGGCGCAAAGGGGCTCAAAGCGCCGCTGAGTTGTCTCTCGCAGGCGCGCTACGGGATCGGGTGGGGCGTGCTGGGCGCGGCGATGGATTGTTACGAGACGGCGCGGCAGTATTCGATGGTCCGAAAGCAGTTCGACGGGCGGCCGATTGCGAGCCATCAACTGGTGCAGGAGAAGCTGGCATGGATGATCACCGAAATCACCAAGGCGCAATTGCTTGCGATTCAAGCCGGGCGCGTGAAAGATCAGGGGAAAATCGATCCGGCGCACATTTCGATGTTGAAGCGAAACAACGTCGCGATGGCGCTGGAGTGCGCGCGCTTGAGCCGCGATCTGCTGGGCGCCAACGGCATCGTGGATGAATACCCGATCATGCGGCACATGTGCAATCTGGAGACGGTGAAGACGTACGAAGGGACGGATCACATCCACGCGCTGGTTATTGGCGAGCGAGTGACCGGCGTGGCGGCGTATAAGTGAGCACGCCGGCGATTTGCGTTTCCGTGCGGCGAATCATGTGTTCCCAGACAGAATCGGGATCGGCGTGAAAAACCGTCCCCGCGTCGGCAGACATGACGTGCCAAGCGCCCAGTTCCACCTCATGCTCCAATTGCCCTGCTTGCCAGCCCGCGTAGCCAATGTAGGTGTGAAACACCGTTGCCTCGGCGCTTGAGCCCAGCGTTTTCGTCAACAGCTCCTTATTGCTGATCAGGTAGACGTCGCCGAAAACGCGTTCGGCGCCTTCCGGTTTGCCGCTGGACTTCAGCAGCGCCATCACGCTGTTCAGCTCCACGGGACCGCCGATATAAACCGGGTCCCTGCGGCCGCTGGCTTCCTTCAGGTCGTGGAACACGCGCGAAATGGGAACGTCGGTGCGCTTATTGATCACCAGGCCCACCGCGCCCTTGTCTTCGTCGTAGTGCACAAGAAGGATGACGGTTTTGGCGAAGTTGGGATCGCCCAGGTCGCGGCTGGCCACCAACAGTTTGCCGATCGCCAGGTCGTCGGTCTGGCAGAATACCGGCGCGCACGCAAGCAGCAAAACGGCTCCCAACAATCGCGCGGCCATACCTCATTCTAGACCCGCGCGCGGCCGAAAATACGCAGCTACAATGTAGCTGGAGGTTTTTCCGAATGATCCTGGAAGCGATTCCATCCTCGGAAAAGGAAACCAATCCGTGGGTTTCGGCGGAGGCTCGCTTCGACGAAGCGGCCGAGCTGCTGGGCCTGGATGAAGGCCTGCGCAAGATTCTGCGAACGGCGGCCTTGGAGTTGAAGGTCAGCGTCCCGGTGATGCTGGATGACGGGCGCTACGAGGTTTTCACCGGCTATCGCGTGCAGCACTCCATCGTGCGCGGGCCCGCCAAAGGGGGCATCCGTTTCGCGCCCGACGTGACGCTGGATGAGGTGCGGGCGCTGGCTGCCTGGATGACGTGGAAATGCGCGGTGGTGAATATCCCGTTCGGCGGCGCCAAAGGCGGCGTGATTTGCGATCCGGATGTCCTTTCGCCCGGCGAGTTGGAGCGCATCACGCGCCGCTACACTTCCGAGATCATGGACATCATCGGTCCCGAGCGCGATGTTCCGGCGCCCGATATCAACACCAATCCGCAAACCATGGCCTGGGTGATGGACACGTACTCCATGCACAAGCGCCACACGGTAACGGGCGTGGTTACGGGCAAACCGCTGGCGCTGGGCGGATCGCGCGGGCGCAATGAAGCTACCGGACGCGGCTGCATGATCGTCACCATGCAGGCTCTGCGGCATTTCGGCCTGGACGTCGCCAATACTCGGGTTGTCATTCAGGGCTTCGGAAATGTGGGCGGCATGTCGGCCCGGCTGATGACGCGCTCCGGGTTCAAGATCATTTGCATCATTGAATACGATGGGGCGGTTTACAATCCGAAGGGTTTGGATATTGAAGCACTGATGCAGCATCGGCACGATACGGGTTCCATCACTGGATTTGCAGGCGGCGAAGATATCGATCGCGACTCGGCGTTCTTCCTGGATTGCGATGTCCTGCTGCCCGCCGCGAAAGAGAATGTGATCACCACCGCGACCGCCGACCGTATCAAAGCCAGGATTATCTGCGAAGGCGCGAACGGGCCCACCACATCGGAAGCGGACGCGATTCTGGCCGAGAAAAAGATTTTCGTGATCCCGGACATTCTGGCCAACGCCGGCGGAGTTACGGTGTCCTATTTTGAATGGGTGCAGGATCGCCAGGGCTTCTTCTGGAATGAACAATTGGTCAACGGACGCCTGGAAGAAATCATGGTGAACAGTTTTCGCGACGTGGTGAGCTTCGCCGAAAAACACCAGGTGAATAACCGGCTGGCGGCCTACATGCTGGCCATCGATCGCGTCGCTTCGGCCCTGCAGACCCGCGGCCTGTATGCCTGAAGAGGCGCAGACAACGCCGCTTATGCGGCAGTATCACGCCATCAAACAACAAGTTCCGAATGCCCTGTTGATGTTCCGGCTGGGCGATTTCTACGAGCTGTTTTATGACGACGCCATCACGGCAGCGCGCGAGCTGGAGATCACGCTGACGGCGCGCAACAAGGAAAAAGGCCAGGCCATTCCGATGTGCGGCGTGCCGTATCATGCGGCCGACGGTTATCTGGCGCGGCTGATCCAGAAAGGCTACCGCGTCGCCGTCTGCGATCAGATGGAGGAAGCGGGCCCGGGCAAAAGGCTGGTGAAGCGCGAAGTGACGCGCGTGGTGACGCCGGGAACCGCAACCGAATCGTCGTTGCTTCGTTCGCACGAGAACAACTACCTGGCCGCTGTCTGCCGCAACGGCACGCGCGCGGGGATTGCGCACGTGGATATTTCCACCGGCGAGTTTCATGCCACCGAGCTGGATGTGTCGGACGTGAATGCGGCGCTCGAAAATTTGAACGTGCGCGAAGTTCTAGCCGCGGAATCGGTAACGGATGTCCCCGGATTGCGGACTGCACTCGAAGATTGGATCTTCAGCCTGGATTATGCCGACCGGGCGTTGCGCGAACATTTTCGTCTCTTGACGCTGGATGGCTGCGGGCTGGGAGGCAAGCCGCTGGCGGTTTCGGCGGCGGGCGCGATCCTGCACTATTTGCGCGACACGCAGAAATCGGCGCTGGATCATTTGGACCGGCCCTCGTTTTATGATCGCTGCGAGTCGATGATCCTCGACGCGGTCACGGTGCGAAATCTGGAGCTGCTGGAGCCGCTATTTGCGGGGGAAAGCCGCGAGTCCACGCTGGTGTATGTTTTGGATCAAACCTGCACCGGCATGGGCGGCCGAATGCTGCGGGCGCGATTGTTGCGGCCTTGTTTGCAACTCGAGGAGATTCAGGCGCGGCTGGATGCGGTGGAGGCAGCGCTAGAAGCCACCATCGCGCGATCGGAAACTCGCAAGCTGCTCGCCAATGTTTTGGATCTCGAGCGATTGCTGGCGAAGCTGACACTCGGAACGGCCGGGCCGCGCGAGTTGCTGGCGCTGGGCCGTTCGCTCGCGCTGGCGCCGAAGTTGAAAGAGCAGATGGCCGTGTTCAATGCCGCGCGATTGCGGTCGCTCGCGGGCGACTTGGACGAAATCCCCGAAGTGCGCGACCGCATCCTGAATGCCATTGCGGAAGAACCGCCGGTGAATCTTGCGGACGGGGGCACCATTCGCTCGGGCTACCACGCCGGCCTCGACGAGCTGCGGGATCTCAGCCGCAACAGCCGCCAATATATCGCTCAGATCGAACTGCGCGAGCGCGCGCGCACAGGAATTCAATCGCTGAAGGTGCGGTTCAACAACGTCTTTGGTTATTACATCGAGATCTCGAAAGCGAATCTGCATCACGCGCCATCCGATTACGAGCGCAAGCAGACACTTGTGAACGCCGAGCGCTTCACCACGCCTGAGCTGAAGGAGCTGGAGAGCAAGGTTCTGGACGCCGAAGATAAGATGCTCACGCTGGAGCGCGAAATCTTCCAGGAGTTGCGCCAGTTCGCGGCCGAACATGCCGCGCGAATCCGGCGGACGGCGGCGGCGATCGCGGAGCTGGATGTCACCTGCGCGCTGGCTCAAGTGGCGGCCGAGAATCGATACGCGCGGCCCAGCTTCACCGATTCCGGGGAGATTCGGATTGTGGCCGGTCGGCATCCGGTGATCGAGAAGCTGGCGGAAAAAGAAGCGCTGCGTTTCATTCCGAATGACCTGTACTTCGACTCCGAACAGCAGTTCATCGCGGTGATCACGGGCCCGAATATGGGCGGTAAATCCACTTATTTGCGACAGGCGGCGGCCATTGTGATTCTCGCGCAGATGGGATCGTTCGTGCCCGCCGATTCGGCGGCGCTCAGCATCGTGGATCGCGTCTTCACGCGAATCGGTGCGGCCGATAATCTGGCTCGCGGGCGATCCACTTTCATGGTGGAGATGACCGAGACCGCTGTCATTTTGAACACGGCCACGTCGCGGAGCCTGGTGGTGTTGGACGAAATCGGGCGGGGCACCGCGACTTATGACGGCCTGGCGCTGGCTTGGGCTGTTGTAGAGCACATTCATCAGCGCATCCGCGCGCGAACATTGTTCGCCACGCATTATCACGAGCTGACCGAGCTGGCCGACCAGTTGCCGGGGGTCGCCAACCTGCATGTTTCGGTGAAGGAGGCGGGCGACCAAGTGATATTTCTCCGCAAGGTTGAGCCGGGGCGTGCGGACCGCAGCTATGGCATCGAAGTGGCGCGGCTGGCGGGGTTGCCGATCTCGGTGGTGGAACGCGCGCGAGAAATTCTGACCCTGCACGAGCGATCCGAGCATGCGGTTACCGAGGAGCTGACGCCGCGCGCGTCAGCGCCCACGCAGATCCAATTGTTCGAGCCGGTCAATTATCAGATCGCCGAGCGCATCCGCAATTTGAAAGTAGACGAGTTGAGGCCCATTGACGCGCTTCAATTATTGAGTGAGTTGCAGCGGGAGCTCAAGCGTCAGTGAGGGTGGCAGGGTTGATTAGCGGAACGTCGGTAGATGGCATCGACGTGGCGGTGGTGGATATAGGCGAAGGCATTCAAGTGGTCTCCACGGCCACGGTGCCTTATCCGGCGGAAGTCCGGGCCGCGATTCTTTCGGTTTCCAATGCGGCCACGCAAACCGGAACCATCGCACGGCTCAATTTTCTGCTTGGTGAATTGTTCGCCGAAGCGCTTCAGAAAACTGGCGTGCCACTCGACACCATAGAGCTGATCGGATCGCACGGGCAAACCATTTTCCACGAAGGCGAGCCGGTGGAATTTCTTGGCCGGAAAATCGCGAGCACCTTGCAGATCGGCGAGGCGGCGGTGATTGCCGAGCGGACAGGCATCGAGACCATCGCCGATTTTCGTCCCAGCGACATGGCGGCCGGGGGCAAGGGCGCGCCGCTGGTGCCGTTTTTGGATTTTGAACTTTTCCGGCATCCCGACTACGCGCGGATCGCGCTCAACATCGGCGGTATCGCGAACATCACAGTGATTCCGGCGCGCGCAAATCCGGAAGACGTGGTGGCCTTCGACACCGGACCGGGGAACATGCTGATGGACGCCGTTGCGCCGCCGTTCGATCGAGACGGCGAGCGAGCTCGCGCGGGAAAAGTGAATGCCGTGCTGCTTGATCGATTGCTGGCCGATCCGTATTACCAGCGCGATCCGCCGAAATCCTGCGGCCGCGAACAATATGGAGCGGAGTTCGTCAATCAGACCGCAATTGATATCGCCACCGCGACGGAGCTGACCGCCCGGACCGTCGCGATGGCGGTGGGCCGTTATCCCGCGACTCGCGAGGTAATTGTCTCCGGCGGCGGCGCGCACAATCGGTATTTGATGGAGCGGCTGGCCGCTTTGGTGTCGGCACGCGTCATCACTACGGCGGAATTCGGCATCAGCGTGGACGGGAAAGAAGCCATCCTGTTCGCGCTGCTCGCTTACCAAACGTTTCATGGACGCGCGGGCAATCTGCCATCGGCCACAGGCGCGCGCAAAGCGGTGATTTTGGGGAAGATCTCTCGCGGAACAAGGCTGAAGTCCGGTACGTAAATATTCACAGAGGTGAACGGCGATGTTTTGCACCAAGTGCGGATCGGAGCTTCGAGAACAAGACAGGTTTTGCTCCTCTTGCGGAGTTGTCACGGCGCGGGGCGCATGGCCATCGCCTCCGGAAGCGCGCTTGAGCAGGCCGATGAGCGAGGCCAAGATCGCGGGAGTTTGCGCCGGATTCGCTCGCTATTTCGGACTCGACGTGACGCTGGTGCGAGTGCTCTGGGTGGTGATCACCGTGTTTCCGCTACCCTGCTTCGGCTTGGTTTCCTATATCGCCGCGTGGATTCTCATGCCCAAGGATCCGGTCACGGCGCTGACGCGAGTTCACGCCAGCTAGCGCAACTGGCTCTCCACTTCCTGCAACCAATCCGGCCGCTTCAGCACCTCGCGGGGCTTGCTGCCGTCGGGCGGTCCGATGATGCCCTCATGCTGCATCATGTCGAGAATACGCGCGGCGCGGCCGTAGCCTAAGCGCAAGCGGCGTTGCAGCGTGGATGTCGACGCTTTGCCCATCTCGAGCACCACCCGCACGGCGTCCTGATAGGCCGGATCGTCGCCGCCCTCAAACTCGGCGCCCTCTGGATCCTCGTCATCGGCGGGCGGAGCTTGCAGAAATGTCTGGTCGTAATCCGGACGCGCTTGGGCCTTCCAGCATTCCACCACGCGATTGATCTCGGCCTCCGTCACAAACGCGCCGTGCACGCGCGTGAGCCGCGACGATCCGGGCGGCAGGAACAACATGTCGCCCTTGCCCAACAGATGCTCGGCGCCCATCACGTCCAGCACAGTGCGCGAGTCCACGCGCGTGGCCACGCGGAAGCTGATGCGCGACGGAAAATTCGCTTTGATCAGGCCGGTGATCACGTCCACGCTGGGCCGCTGCGTGGCCAGCACCAGGTGCATGCCCACCGCGCGCGCCATCTGCGCCAGCCTGGCCACGGCTTCTTCCACGTTGCCGCGCTCCAGCATCATCAGGTCGGCCAGCTCATCGATCACGATCAAGATGAACGGCAGCGGCTTCAAATCCTCAGCGAGCGGTTCGTCTTCCTCGAACAGGCTGCGCGGCTCGGCCGCCAGCGCCCGCACTTTTTTGTTGAATTGATCGATGTTGCGGACGCCCTGCCCGGCCAGCAGCTTCAAGCGCCGCTCCATCTCGATCACCGCGTTGCGCAACGCGTAGGTGGCCTTTTTGGGATCGGTGATCACGGGCGTCAACAGGTGGGGAATGCCCTCATACAGCCCCATTTCCAGGCGCTTGGGATCCACCAGGATCATGCGGACTTCGTCCGGAGTGGATTTATAGAGGATGGACATGATCATGGAATTGAGCATCACGCTCTTGCCCGCGCCGGTAGATCCGGCGATCAACAGGTGAGGCATCGATTCCAAGGCGGCCACTTTGATACGCCCGCTGATGTCCTTGCCCAGACACATGGTGAGGCGCGAGTTAGAGTCGATGAACTCTTCGGACTCCAGGATCTGGCGCAGGCTGATCACTTCGCGGCGCGTGTTGGGAACCTCGATGCCCACGGTCGGTTTGCCGGGGATGCGCTCGATGAGAATGGATTCGGCCTGCAGGCCAAGGCAAAGATCTTCGGTCAGGGTGGTGATGCGGCTGTATTTGACGCCCGCTTCAGGTTTGAACTCGAAGGTGGTGACGACGGGGCCGGGATTGATCTGCACCACGTTGCCGTGCACATTGAACTCTTCAAACTTGGACTTGATGCGGATGGCGATTTCTTTGAGCTCCAGCGAATCGAATGGATTCCGCGCCGGCACTTCGTTCAGCAGCGCGGTGGAGGGTACGCGGTAGGCCGGATGCTCGGTCATTTCCGGCGCGGGCTTTCTGGGCTTTCGAACTGGCACAGGAGGCGGCTCGGGTTCAGGTTCCCGGACGACGGGCTCCGGCTCTTCCCAGGGCGGCCGAGCGGAAGAGGGCGGCGGAGGTTGATATTCGAGCTCGTGGATCGGAATTTCGTGCTCAATGGGCCGCTCCAGCTCTTCTACGGGTGCTTCGTTGTAGGTCACCACCGGAACGGCCGGCTCTTCCTGTATCATCGTCGCCAATTTTTGCGCGGCGGCGTCTCGCGCGGCCCTCAGCTCCGCTCTTTGCGCCGCGCGCTGTTCGGCGCGTTCCTGCGCCACCGCCATTCTCGCTTCACGCCAGGCGGCGAAGCGCGCGTAAAGCCAGCCGTAGAACCGAACCAGGAAGCTGAGCGGCCCGGCCAGCCAGCCAGCCACGATCGCCATCGAGAATTTGGAGATCAGATACAACGAGAGAATCAGGCAAATGCCGGTGAACAAAACGGTTCCCGCCACGTTTAGCGACGACCGCAGCGAGTCGGCAATCAGGATACCGACTACACCTCCCGCGGAAAACGCCCCGTTCCACGGGCGCCAGAACGGACGGATGGAGAGAGCGGTGGAAATGCTGAGGAACAGCACGATGGAGCCGAATACCTTGACGCCGGCGGCTTGGATAGGCTGTGAGCGGATCCATTTCCAGGCCACAAGCCAAAGTAGAATCGGCAGGCTAAAGGCGCTGAGGCCGAGCAATTGAAAACAGAGATCCGCAATGTGCGAGCCGGCCAGCCCCGTCAGGTTGTGGGCGCGAGCGGCGCCAGTCACCGAATTCCAGGAGGGATCTTGCGGGTGATAGGAGATCAGGCACAGGATCAAAAAGAATCCGGTGAACAGATACACCAATCCGCCGGCTTCGTTGAGTCTGTGGAAGCGTGTCGGTCCTAAAATTTTCATCCCGCTGAGAAGCGGAAAAATGCAGCTAGAGCGATTACTATTATGCCAAAAACAATTCGATAGTATACGAATGGCATCAAACTGCTGCGCCGCAGGTAGCGGAGGAAGAATGCGATCACGATGGCGCCCAGCACGCCTGACACTATAATGCCGATTACAATCGGCGCTTTCATGTCCGCCGGAATGCCGCCTTCCTTGTGGATGTCCCAGCCTTTCTTCGCTACTGCCGCCGCGATGGCGGGCGTGGAAAGCAGGAAGGAGAAACGCGCGGCGGTCTCGCGGGTCATGTTGCGGAACAGGCCCGCGCAGATGGTGGAGCCGCTGCGCGACGTGCCGGGGATCACAGAGACCGCCTGGGCCAGGCCCACCGCGACGGCATCGCTCATTTGGATGGTGCTCATGGACTTGCTGCCGATGCGCCGCCGCTCGGCCATCCACATGATGACGCCGACCACGATCAGCATGGTGCCGATCACGTAGGGTTGGCGCCAGGTGGTGTCGGCCTGTTTGTCGAACAGATAGCCGACGATGCCAATAGGGATGGAGCCGGCGGCCAGCAGCCAGAGAAGATTGCGGTTCTGCCTGAGATCGGGATCGCTGCCGAGATTCAATCCGAACGCGTGGCCGATAATCTGAATCCAGTCGCGAAAGAAGTAAATGATCACCGCTGCCAGCGTTCCGGCGTGGAGTGCGACATCGAACATGAGCCCGGGATCTTTCCAACCGAAGAGCCAGGGGAACAATATCAGATGCGCGGTGCTGCTAACGGGTATAAATTCGGTGAGCGCCTGGACAATCGCAAGTACGACGGCTTGGTAGATTGGCATGAACTAGCATCGTAGCAATTTAATGCACCACTACCTTGGCCAGTCCTGCGTTGTTGGCGGTATCGTAGGCGCGGACCACTAACAGATGCTCGCCCGGGGGCAGCGGATCGATGGCGATGCGATACTGCTCGCGCGGTGAATCGGTGACGCCGTCGGCTGCTTCCACTGGCGTCCAGGGACCGGCGTCGAGCGAATATTCGAACCGCCGCAAGGGCGAAGTTTGATCGGCGACGTCGGCGTCCACTTCCAGGCGATCGCCGGAGCGGCGGGGCGCGCCGAGGGTGACCACGGGCGGCGTGTTGTCGATCAACACGGGCGAGGAAACCAGCTCGTCGGTGCGCGCCACGTTGGCTGCGTTGGAGGGCTGATCGGACGCGATTACGCGGAAGTAATAGCGGCCGTCGGCCAGAACGTCGCCATCCAGCAGCAGAGAGTTCTCGGCGACATTGGCTCTGAGCAGTTTCCACTCCTTTTCGTCTTCACCACGAAAATACAGCGAGTAGAGCAGACGGTCGCCATCGGGATCGTCGGCCTGCCATGTTACCTGAATCTGCGATCCGGACCCGTGCGAAAGCGTCTGGGTGGGCGTGCCGGCGGGAGTAGACGTCTCGCCGGTATCGGTGACGGTGATGCTGTAGGCCGCGGCCGTTTGGGATGTCGACGCTGCGGCCGCCGCCTTTTGCGACGCGTTCTGCATGGTGACGCTGATGCTGCGGATGACGGGCGGATTGTTCTGCGGCAAATAGGCCAGGCTCACGTTTTCGATGGCCGCGCCCGGACCCTCCAGGCTGGCACGCCATTGGATGTAGCGCGCGTTGGGGCTGCGGATGAGAGAATCCTGCGAATTAGTAAGCGGATCGGACCAATCGCTCCAGGTTCTGTCCGGCCGCGCCGAATTGCCGGATCGGGTCTGAAGCTGGACCTTGCCGCCGTCACTCCGCCAGTAAATTCGGCCCCAGCGCGCCACAGAACCGGAGTCGTGTACCGGCGATTCGTAGCTGCCGCTTAGGGCCGCCGAATCAGCCAATCGAAAAACCTTGCCCATGTCGCCGGTGGCAGCTACCAGACCGTCCGAAGATTCGAGTAACCGGGTGGCTTCGCCTTCGTTCGTCTCCACCATCAACGTGGCCTTGCGATCGGCGCTCAGGCGGTAAAGCCGTCCCTGCCCGTCGGTGGAGAAAAAAAGCCCTCCGTCGGGCTGGACGGCCAAGCTGTAAACGTTTTCGTCCTTGGAACTCCACAAAGTCTCCACCGTGGAGTCGGGATTGATCTTATAGACCGCCGATTTGTCCACGCCGGGAATTTCGGTCAGTGGAGTGGCGCTGGCTACTTGCGGCAGAGGCTGCACGGGGGTTGTTCTTGAGGCGTCGGCCTTGGGCTGGATGGTGGTATCGGCCTGCGAATCGGTGGAATCGGTCACGGTGATCGAAGTGGTAGGCGCGGTGACGATAGGCCCCGACTGCGACGAGAGCGAAGTGGTCAGCGGTGCGTTGCGATTTGCAATGGAACCACCCAGGGCCGCTGCATAGATGGTCCCATCGGGCATGGGAACAATCGAACGGATCTCCGGCAGGCTGGCATTGTAGAGCACGAACGCCTTGTCTTTGGCGCCGATGCGATAAAGGATGCCGTTGGGTTCGGTGCCGGCGAGCAGGTTGCCGTGCGAATCGAAAGCCAGAGCCGTCACGTGCGATTGGCCGGTTTGGTAATACGTCTCAGCTTTGCCGGCTTTATCGACGCGGTAGATATTGGCCGGATTTCCAGCGCCCACGAACAAGCTTCCGTCCTTTGCAAAGGCGAGCGCCCAGATGTACTTGGCCTGCGGGGCGAAGAATTCGGTGGCCTTTCCGTTTTCGATGCGATACACTTTGCCGTCCGGCGAGGTGGCTGCGTAGAGCACGCCTTGCGGATCGACAGCCACGGCGAAAACCTCGGGCTGATCGAAAGTCCAAAGCAGTTTATTAGCGCCCGAAGCAGCGATCTGATAAACGCGCCCGCGATGGCCGGTGCCCGCGTAAATGGTTCCGTCCGGCCCGCGCGCGATGCTCCAAATGGTCGGCTGGCCGGAGGAAAACAGCGTCTCCAGCTTGGGAGCCAGCATCAGGCGGCCATCGCGATCGAGCGAAATTCCCTGGAAACGGCCCTTCAATAAATCCTGGTAGGTGTTCATCTCCCAGGTGGCCGTGGTGGCGGCGGATAGAGATGTTGTCAGCGCGGCCGCGAGCGCTATAGTGCTAAGCGCCTTCATTCTGTTACTTCCACTTGCGCTGTTTTGGACCCACTTACTACGACGTCGCCGGTGGGAATCTGCAATTCATCGATCTTCGAACCGCGCGGCACCCAGGCACCTTGCTGCGCTTGCGCTTTCGCCAGGATCAGGCTCACCGACGGCGGCGGGTCCGGTAAATCCTGGCCCTGAACCTGAAAAGCCGGATCGGTGCGCCATACCCGTACATAGGCGTCGGTATTCGGCCGAAGATTATTCAAGAACGAAACCAGTTGCGTCGGGCTGCGTGGTGGTTCGGTGGCCAATTGCTGATAGTCCAGCGCGTTCGACATGGAACCGTCGGAGACGGTGAAGTTCAATGGACCGTCCGGTGCGCCGACGGGCACGCGATAGCGGACGGTCTTCTGCACTTCCAGCCCATTTTCGCCGGTCAGTGTGACACTCAGCTCCACAGTATCGCCGGGATGAATCTGCTTAGGCGATGCCGTGATCTGGTCCACCTGCAAGAACCGCTTGCGCTCCGACGCGTCGATCTCCAGGTTGATGCTCTTGATCTTGAGCGCATCGAAGCCCGCGCCAAAAATGGACGCAAGCGGCGAGGCGACGCCGGTGGACGCTTGCAGAGGCACATTGAAATCGCCCGCGTAGGTGTTATCCAGCTTCAGCGGCGGAGCGCCGTTCACAAATTCGACGCCGCCGCGCAGCGAATAGCTGGCCAGGCCCAAGGTGCGCTCGGTGGCGTCCATCGCCGAATAGACGGCGGTCTGAACGATGTAGGGCGAGAGCACGCGATCCTGAATCATCTGCATGTGATAGGCCAGCGGCGCGCGGCGTCCATCCTTCACCGTGATGGCAAACGGGATGGTGTCGGCTTTGCGGCCTAGTTCCCCGTAGATGCTGGTGCTGCGATCCTGCGTGATTGCGCCCATCCATTCCAGGGGCGAAGAAATTTTGAAGGATGACGAGAGGTTCGGAAGCAGCGCCAGCACCTCGGCGCGCGCGAACGGCAGCTCAGTGTTTCCCACCGACATGAACTGATGGCCGAAGGCGTAGATGCGCTTGCCGTCCACCGCGGTGACCGTGCCTTCCGCTCCGATGCTCATGTCGCCCGACAGCAGTTCCACGGCGATCATGTCGCCGGGCCGCAGTGACGAGGGCGCGCCCATCCTGGGGGGCAGCTTGCCGCCGCTGGCCACTCCCTGGCGCGGCTCCAGGCCCAATTTCTTGAGTTGAGGCGCGAATTGGTCCAGCGTGCCGGCCGTGAATCCGCTGAAGGAGAGCGGCGTCGCGATGTCAATGAGTTGTGAGGCGAAGGAGCCGGCGTTGGAAGCTACTCTGCGCTGGCCAGGCTGCGCCGCTATCTGTTGGTCGCGCTTGGGTGCCGGATCGCCCACCGCCAGCATTTCCTCAATCGGCCGTATACCGGCGATCGGCTCTTTAGAGAAATTGAAGCCCAGGGCCACCGCGCCCACCAGGCGTCCGTCGATATAAACCGGGCTGCCGCTCATGCCCTGCATGACGCCGGTTTCGGCCAGCGGCCCTCCCGACAGACGGGCCAGGATGACGGATTGGCGCGGCCCTACGTTTTCAAGCACACCCAGGATGTCCACCTGGAATTCTTCAATTTTGTTGCCTTGAAATACGGTCTTGCCGATGGCGTGCTGTCCGGCGCGGATATCCCGTAGCGGATAAATTGCAATCTGCCCGATTGCGAGCGGCGAGCACACACTGGCCGCAAGAATCAGTGAGACGAAGAAACGCATAACGCTCACTATTACATTCTAGCCCGTATCAGAATGACGAAAACCCATGCATCGATCTTAGTCCTCCTCTTGGCCTGTTATGCGCCATTGTTGGCGGGGCTGACGCGGCAATGGGCTACGGACCCGGATATGTCGCATGGATTTTTCGTGCTGCCGGTGGTCGCCTATATCGTCTGGCGACGAAGGGGGGAACTTGCCGCCATCCAGCCGGCGCCGAACAGCTGGGGACTCGCAATTGCTGCCTGCGGCGCGGCACAGATGCTGTTGGGAACTCTCGCGGCGCAATTATTCGTCGCACGAACTTCGTTTCTGGTTTCTTTGACTGGCGCAGTGTTGTTTCTTGCGGGCAAGCGAGCGCTGAAGACCCTGGCGTTCCCGCTGTTGCTGCTGGTTTTTCTGTTCCCTCTCCCGGCAATGATCTATGCACGCGTCACGCTGCCGCTGGAGATTTTTGCGTCGGCCAGCGCCGAGACCCTTTTGAATTGGATCGGCATTCCGGTGCTGCGCGACGGCAATATCCTGGAGCTTCCGCATGAGCGCCTTTCGGTGGTGGAAGCGTGCAGCGGCATTCGTTCGCTGCTTTCGCTCTCGTTTCTGTCCTTGGTCTACGCCTATTTTTTCGATCGGCGAGTTGGGATGCGCTGGGTTTTGCTGGCGTCGACGGTTCCCATCGCGATCGCGGCGAATGCCGCGCGGGTCACGCTGATGGGCATTCTGGGCGAATATCGATCCGATCTGGCGCACGGGGTCTTTCATTTGTTCGAGGGCTGGGCGCTGTTTGTGGTGGCGCTCGGTTTGCTAGTCGCGGTTCACTGGTTGTTGAGACATGCCGCCGCCTAAGTTGATTTTGAGCGCGCTGCTGGTGGTTCAGGGCGCGGCTTATTATGGTTTGGCGCAACGGCCTGAGACTACCCCGCCGTCAGAACACCTCTCCGATTTCCCCGCGGCGCTTGGCGATTGGCGCATGGTGCGCGAGGGCGTAATCGAACAGGATGAGCGCGACGTTCTGGGTGCCGACGATTATCTGACGCGCCAGTACGCTACTTCAGCGGGAAAATCGGCCAACCTTTTCGTGGCTTACTTCCAATCGCAACGCGCGGGGCAGACGCCGCATTCGCCCAAGAATTGCCTGCCGGGGGCGGGCTGGACGTGGTCTGTGGCAGACACCATTCGCGTCGACATCGCCGGGCGCGCGCGGCCTATTGAGATCAATCGCTACATTGTTTCCAAGGGCGTTGAGCGCGCCGTCGTTTTGTACTGGTATCAATCGCGCGATCGCGTGGTGGCGAGCGAGTATCGAGCGGCCGCATTCACCGCTTGGGATGCGCTGCGCTATAACCGGACGGACACGGAACTGGTACGGGTGGTGGTGCCGGTTACACAAAGCGGCGTCGATTTCATCCAAGCCGCCTTCACCAAGCTGCGCCGCTACAATTAGGACCAGTGGCCATTTTCGATGTCATCGTCATCGGCTCGGGACCGGCCGGCGCCACCGCGGCCAAGCTGCTGGGCGAAGCGGGCGTCGAAACGCTGCTGATCGATAAGAGCGCGTTTCCGCGCGATAAACCTTGCGGCGGCGGCATCAGCGCGCGAGCCCTGGCGCGATTCCCTTATCTGAAGGATGCGCTGGCGAGCATTCCCACCAGTTGGGTCAGCAAGGTCCATTTCGAATCCCCTTCCGGCTTTGTCGTCGATTACCGCTCGCCCAGTCCGCTGTATTTGATGATCCGGCGCTGTGATTTCGATAATCTGCTGTTCTCTCTGGCCCGGCCGCACGTCGAAATTGGAACCGGGCTGGTGCGCAAAGTGACCATACACGCCGACCATGTGAGCGTGACTACCGATCTGCGCGAGTACCGGGGGCGCATGGTGATCGGCTGCGATGGTGCAAACAGCATCGTCGCGCGTGCTTCCGGGCTCCGCACCGGCAGCGTCCAGAACGATTACGCCATCGACATGATGGAAGAGACGCCCGAGCAGGAATTGAGCACGGCCGAGCGCGACCGCATGTATATTTACTACCGCATTCGCAGCCACTACGGCTACGGGTATGTGTTTCCGAAGAGCAGACACTTGAATGTCGGCGTGGGGTTCAAGCTGGATTACTATCTGTCGAATCTGCGCGGCGAACATTATGCGCATCATCAGGCTTTCGTCGACGATCTGAAATCCAAAGGATTGCTCAGCGGGCAATCCAACCGGGCGAATTTCCGGGCATTTCCACTGCCCATCTCCGGGCCGCTGGCGCGCACCTATGCAGATCGGGTGTTGCTGGCAGGCGACGCAGGTGGATTCGTGAATGCGCTGACCGCGGAAGGTATTTACTACGCGATGGTGAGCGGCGAAATCGCGGCACGCGCCGCAATGGACGCCATTCGCGCGGGCAATTTCGCGAGCGCTCAACTCCGTAGCTATGAGCGCGCGTGGAAACGGGAGATCGGCGACGAACTGACGCACAGCATCCGGCTTCAAAAACTGCTGCTGGCGGATCCCGCGCGTATCGACCGCCTGGTTCGCGCCGCCAGCCGCCACTCCGCGCTCGCCGATCTGCTGGCCCGTTACGCAACCGGCGCGCTGAGCCACGTACAATTTAGACGATCGATGTTGCGGCGCGCGTTGCCGGTTTACGTGCGAGAGAAAACAAGGCGTCTGCTTTATGGCTAACAGGCGGAGGAAAAGTCCAAAACGTAGATGGCCACAGATGAACGCAGATCAACGCGGATTGGAAACCAAAAACTTATCGGTGTTCATCCGCGTTTATCTGCGGCCAAATTGCTTTTTTCAGCGCCCCGCTGAACCTCTTTATGGCTAAACACGGCAAAGCAGTGTGGCTCATCGCCGGCGGAATCTCGCTGCTCGGTTCGCTGTTCGCCTTCCAGCGCCAGTTCCGCGAATATCCGGGCATCGAATACGACGATTTTCCGCTGCCCCCGGACGCGCAGGAGAAAACCGAATTCGCCTTCGCGCGCCTGATGTATCCGCCCGCTCCCACCGCCATGTTCGATCGCGCTGGGCCGCGCTGGGCTGAAGGCATGTCCAGCTGGACGCAGGATTATCCGCGCGCCGATCGCCATTTTCTGCTGGCGCTGCGCCGCCTCACTCGCATTCACGCGCGATCGGTAGAGCAACCCGTGAATCTGGACGACGGCGACGACGTTTATAACTGGCCGTGGCTATATGCCGTGCGTCCCGGCGAATGGCAGCTCACCGACGCGCAGGCGCACAAGCTGCGCGATTATCTGCTGCGCGGCGGATTCTTTATGGCGGACGATTTTTGGGGCACGCCCGAGTGGGCGGTGTTTTGGGACAGCATGGGGCGCGTTTTTCCGGACCGGCAAGCCGTGGAACTCGAAAATAGCAGCCCGATATTCCACACCATTTACGATCTGGACGAACGCTACCAGGTGACCGGCGCCTGGGGGCTCTACGGTCGCGGGTATCAGAACGACGGCCGGGTGGCGCACTGGAAGGGCATCTTCGACGACAAGGGCCGCTTGATGGTGGCGATCACCCAAAATTCCGACCTGGGCGATTCGTGGGAGTGGGCGGACTCGCCCGAGTACCCGGAACGATACTCGGCGCTCGGGATTCGCATCGGCGTGAACTACATCACGTACGCCATGACGCATTGAGCCCTCACGCGCGCGGCGCAGCATCGCGGCCGCCTGTTACGAGGCGCTTACCGAGCCGCAACCGTAAGGGAGCCGGTGCTGGAGTAGACTCTTTATGACATGCCGCTTTCCGCGGGCGACACCCTGGGCGCCTACGAAATCATTTCTCAGCTCGGCGTCGGTGGCACTGGAGAGGTTTGGAAAGCGCGCGATACACGGCTGGATCGCATCGTCGCGCTGAAGGTTTCCACCCAGGAATTCAGCGAACGCTTTGAGCGCGAGGCGCGCGCGGTGGCGGCGCTCAACCATCCGCACATCTGCCAGATTTACGATATAGGGCCGAATTATCTGGTAATGGAGTACGTGGACGGAACGCCGCTCCAGGGTCCGCTGCCGCTCCCACAGGCCGCCGAATACGCCCAGCAGATTTTGGGCGCGCTGGAGGCGGCGCACAAGAAGGGCATCACGCATCGCGATCTGAAGCCGGCCAATATCCTGGTATCGCGTGGCGGCATTAAGCTGCTGGATTTTGGCCTGGCCAAGCAGGGCGGTCCGCTCAAGGAAACCGACGCCACGCTCACGCAGGCCATCACGGGCGAAGGCCAGATTGTCGGCACGCTGCAATACATGTCGCCCGAGCAGTTGCAGGGCAAGGAAGCCGACGCGCGTAGCGATCTGTTCTCGTTTGGATGCGTGCTGTACGAAATGCTGAGTGGACGCCGGCCGTTCGAAGGGCCGAACGCTGCAACAGTGATCGCGGCCATTCTCGACAAGCAACCCGCGCCGCTGCCGGTTCCCCCGGCCCTCGGGCAAGTGGTGCGGACATTGCTGAACAAAGATCCGGGCCAGCGTTATCAAACTGCGCGTGAGGCACAACGGGCGTTGGCGTGGGCCTTCGAACAACCGGCGGTGTCTTCGCGCTGGCGCGGCCTGTGGTGGATTTTAGTCGCCGCGGCTTTACTCGCCGGCGCACTGGGCGGATGGGCGATCGCGTATTTTGGACGCCGGGCTGCGGAAGAACACGCGTTGCGGTTCGACATCGCGCCGCCCGGCAATGGCCGCTTCACCATCGGCGCGGGTTCGGGAGGGATAGCGCTCTCTCCGGACGGGCAGACCGCCGCGTATGTCGCTACGCTGGGCGGGCGAACCGGCTTGTGGGTGCGCACCCTGGACGGCACCGTGGTTCGGCCTCTGTTCGGCACGGAGGGCGCGTACTCGCCGTTTTGGTCTCCCGATAGCAAATCCATCGCATTTTTCGCCGAAGGCAAGCTGCGCCGCATCGATCTCAGCGCAACGACAGCCACAACCATCTGCGACACGCGGGGACCCGGCCGCGGCGGCGCGTGGACCAACGACGGACACATTCTGTTTGCCGCGCTGGCGAGTCCTATCTTGGAAGTGCCCGCATCCGGCGGCACGCCTGTGCCGCAAACCAAATTCGACACCGCGAATGGCGACGCCGCGCATTACTGGCCCCAAGCGCTCCCAGGCGGAAACTTCTTATACCTGGCGCAAAGCGCGAAGCCGGATGGCAGCGGTGTCTATGCCGCATCGTTGGCCGATCCCAATCGCCGGGTTCGGTTGCTGATGACGGACACCAACGCCATCTACGCTTCGGGCTTTCTGCTTTGGATGCGCGGGAGCACGCTGATGGCCCAGCAGTTCGATGCCAAGACGCTGAAGCTGACGGGCGAAGCCGCTCCGGTGGCCGACCCGGTGGGGAAGAGCGCCATTACGGGCCGGATGAACGTGTCCGCTTCGAGCAATGGATTGCTGCTTTACTCGACGAGCGGTTCCAACCAGCTCACCTGGCTGGACGCGGCGGGCAAGCCGTTGGGAACGCTGGGCGATGCGAACGACTATGTCATCTTCCGCATCTCTGCGGATGGACGGCGCGTCGCGGCGGCGATTGGAAATCCCGCGCGCGCCGATCTGTGGCTGCTGGACGTGGAGCGCAACGTGTCCAGCCGGTTCACCTTCACCGGGACCGGGCATTCGGATCCGGTCTGGTCGCCCGATGGCCGCACGATTGTGTATCGCTGGCGCAATGGGATTTTTCGCAAGGACGCCAGTGGCGCCGGCGAGGAACAACGTGTCAGCGGTTCGGCAAGTTTTCAATCCCCGACGGACTGGTCGCGTGATGGGCGGCTGATCCTGTTCAGCCAGTTCTCTCCCCGCGCCACGTCCGATCTATTGGTTCTTCCCGTGAACTCGGAAGGCCAGCCCACCGGCCAGCCGCAAGCTTATTTGAAGACCCAATTCAACGAACAGGACGGCCAGTTTTCAACTGCAACGAATCCGCGCTGGGTGGCTTACTCGTCGAACGAATCGGGACAGTACGAAGTCTACGTGCAAGCGTTTCCGCAAGCGCGCGGCAAGTTTCAAGTTTCGGCGGGCGGCGGGCGTTTTCCCAAGTGGGGCCCCGGCGGGCGCGAACTTTTTTACGTGTCGCCGAACGACAAGCTGATGGCGGTGGATCTCAAGCTGGGCCATGACTCGGTGGAACCGGCGGCGCCGCGCGAGCTTTTTCCGCTGCCCACTCCCACCATAAACTTCATACCCTACGACGTCACCGCAGATGGTCAGCGGTTTCTGGTGCAGGCCCCGCCGCAGCAGGCGTCGCCGTTGTCGGTGATCGTCGATTGGCCCGCGCTAGTGAAATAGGCCAGCCTCTTCTGGCGATTGATCGTGTCAAGGAACCTGCCATCGCGAAATGCCATAATGAAGGGGCATGAAGAACTTTCATCTGCCGTTGCCGGACCAGGTCTACGATCAACTTAAGGCCGAAGCCGAGCGTAGCCGGATGCCTGCAACCTCGATGGCTAGGCACGCGATCCAAAGCTGGCTGGCCGCTCGCAAAAAGGCAGCGCGCAAAGAAGCGATTGCAGCTTATGCCGCGGAAATGGCGGGAACGGAGCTCGACCTGGATCCTGATCTCGAAGCCGCCTCCGCGCAACTGCTGTTCAATGGCGAACCACGGAAAGTACGGCGCGAAAGTGAGCGTTCTCCAAAGAGACCTTCATGACGCGAGGAGACATCTACTGGGCAGAGGTTTCTCCTCGCTCGGGTTCAGAACAAGCCGGCCGGCGCCCGGTAATCGTGGTTTCTCATGACGGGTTCAATCAAGCTCCCAATTGGCGATCGGTCATCGTAGTGCCGATGTCCACGTCGAAGGCGCAGGCAAGACGCGGCCTTACCGCAGTGGAAATTCCGGAAAGCGCCAGCGGACTCTCTCGTCCTGGCATTGCTGTATGCCATCAAGTGACCACGCTGGATCGATCAAAATTGACTCGATATGCCGGAAGATTATCGCGAGAACTGCTCAGCGCGGTGGAAGAAGGGCTAAGAGCCGCGCTCGATCTAGAGTGAATCACGGCGGACAGGATTGTTGATCGCACCCGACGGCCGTTCGCCGCGTAGCACCTGCAAGATATTATTGGCGGCGGCGATTTCGATCTCTAAACGCGCGGAGGCCACGGCTGAACCGAGGTGCGGTGTGAATAACGTTCGATCGGTGAGTTGCAGCAAGCGCGGGCTGATCTCGCGGGGGCGATCGCGCCGCGCCCAATCCTCCATCTCGAAGGTGTCGGCCGCGTATCCGGCCAAGTGCCCCGCTTCCAGGGCTTCGGCGATCGCCTCCTCATCCACCACCGATCCTCGACTTACGTTGATCAGATAGCTGCCGCGCTTCATGCGGGCCAATGCATCGCGATCGAACAGGTGAAAAGTATCCGTGGTGAGCGGCAGAAGCGGCAGGACAAAATCGCTGGATGCCAGCAGTGTTTTCAGCGGAACCGATCCATCAACGGACGGATCGTGATATTGAACCCGGCACGAAAATCCTTGCAGCATTCTCGACAGCGCGCGGCCTACCGCACCAAATCCGATGATGCCGATCACGCTGCCCGCGAGCCCCGCTCCATAAAGAGTGGGCCGCCAACCCTGAAATTCGCCGCTTCGAATCAGACGATCTCCGGCCAGGACGTTGCGCGACAAGCCAAGCAGCAACGCGAGCGCCAGCTCAGCGGTTGGTTCGGTGAGCAGATCCGGCACGACGGTGAACCAGATGCCGAGCCTGGTGCACGCCTCGACATCGAAATTGTCGCAGCCCTTCAATGCGCCGGCGACAATCCGCAAATTAGGACAGCGTCGCAGAAACTCTTCGTCGAGCGAATCGGGCATGAAGACCATCAAGGCATCCGCGTCGATTGCCGGCGGACCGATGATGACCTCGGCGTGGGGCGAAAGCAGATCGATGGTTTGCTCGAAAACACGTTGCGTGATTACGGCTCTCACGTGTAGCGCTCCATCAATCCCGTATCCTGCCGGAAGCGGCTGCTCGCGTAATCCACGGCCGCGACAATCAGCCACGTAATCGCGATGTAGGCGGCCATCTGGCGATAGAAGAAGAGCTGCTGCGCGTTGTAAAGCGCCTGCCCGATACCGCCCGCGCCGATCACGCCGACAATGGTGGCCGCGCGCACATTCCATTCCAGACGAAACAGCGTGTGTACCGCGAGCGGTGCGACAGCCAGCGGAAGATAGGAAAAGCCCGCGATGGCAAGGGGACGCGCGCCAGTGGCGGCGATGGCATGAGCGGGTTCCATGCGAATGTTCTCGAACGATTCGGCATATAGTCTGCCGAGCGAACCAGTGCCATGCAGCGCCAGCGCGATGATGCCCGCTTCGGGGCCGGTGCCGATGACGCTCACCAGAACCAATCCCCAAACTAATTCGGGAATCGCGCGCAACGCTTCCAGCAGACGCCGCACGGGGAGCGAAATCCACGGCGGCACGAAATTCCGCGAGGCAGCCAATCCCAGCGGCAGCGCGCCCAGCATCGCAAAGAACGTGCCCCCCAGCGCGATCTCGGCGGTCTGGAGCAAAAGCTTCGGCAACTGAACCCAGGCCTCATGCGGTAAGTCCGGCGGGAGCATGCCGGCGAAAGTGGAAATGGAATGCGAGAACGCCAGCATGCTGGGCCGATCCTGCCAGAATGCGATGGCCGCCAGCGGAAACAGCAGAAACAGAAGAATCGGCTTCTGTTTGATCCAGCGCGCACCGATGTCGATGACGGCAATCAGGGCAATCAACAGCAGGATGATGGTGGTGGCGCGCCGGTAGTCCAGCGCATTGATGGTTCCCACCAGCTCCGTGCCAATGCCGCCGCCGCCGACGGCGCCCACGATCACCGAACATCGAATGGCGCTCTCGAATTCGTACGAACCATAGCTCAAAATATCCTTCGAGCGCAGCGGCAACAGTCCATAGAGAGCCACCGAGAGACGGCTGGCTCCGGTAGCGCGCAGGGCCTGAGTTGCGCCGCGATCGGCGGACCGAAACAAGTCGGCGAAGATCTTGCCGACGGCCGCGCTATAGAAGACGGCGAGCGCCAGCATTCCAGCGGCCGGACCAATCCCCACCACCACCACGCACAGGATGCCGAGCGTCAGATCCGGAATGGACCGCACGCTGGCCAGGGCGGCATAGATCCAGCGATGGCCCGGAAGTCCCGCGCCCACCCAGATCCCGGTGATCATGCCGATCGCTACCGCAATCAGGATCCCGCCGGCGGCCATCGCCAGGGTTTGCTCCAGCGGCGTCAGCGCGGCCATCAAGTACTTTGGCGAAAGCTCGGGCGGAAAAAACTCCCGTAGCAGCGTGAACGCCGGTCCGAATCCCGCCATCAGATTCCTTCTCCCAACGCGGGAAAAAGCTCCGGCGCATCCAACCGGCCCTCGCCTTTTCGCTCGCGGACGATTTCACCGCCACGTAGTTCTATGATTCGATCGAAATAGTGCTCGGCCAGGTGCGGCTGATGGAGGGAACAGAGCAACGTGACGCGGTATTCTTCCGCCAGGCGGCACAGCAGCTCCAGCGTTTGCTGGCTGAGTGCCGGATCGAGCGAAGCCACGGGTTCATCGGCCAGCATCATAATCGGATTCTGCACCAGCGCCCGGGCGATGGCCACGCGTTGATGTTCGCCGCCCGAAAGGCTGGAAGTCCGCGCACGCAGCTTGTGCTCCAAGCCCACGCGCTTTAACGCCCGGCTAGCGACGTCTAATTCTTCGCGCAGCGGCCAGATCAGGAATCGCAGCGCATGCCACGACGACCATTGTCCCAGCGCGCCCGCCATCACGTTCTGATAAACGGCCAGGTTATCCACCAGATCGTGCCGCTGCGAAATGACGCCGATGCGGCTGCGCAAACTCCGCAGCGCGTTTCCACGCGTTTTTGTTACTTCAATTCCGTCCACCAGAATGCTACCCGAAGCGGTTGGAACGAAGCCGTTGATGGCACGCAATAGGGATGTCTTTCCCGCCCCGCTGGAGCCAAGAATGGCCACGCGCTCGCCCCTGCGCAGCGCACAAGACACGCCGTTCAGGACGGTGTTCCGGTTATAGCGAACCACCAGATCGAGAATCTGGAGGGAGTAATCTTCAACAGGCAAGATAACGGCTAGCCTAAAGCATCTTCAAGTCGCGGGCAATTTTGCGGATGTTGGAATATTCCGCATCGTCGGCACGCACGAAATCCTTGCCGCGAAGAATGTTGAGTATCGCGTCGTCGGGGCCCTCCTTCAGCGTGAGGAATGCCTTCGCGAAAGCTTCGCGCTCGGCGGCGCCCACATTCGCACGCGCCACCCAAACGTAATCCACGAAGGGAGGGGACGTCAGGAAAATGCGCACCTTGCTCCCGTCCACTTTGCCTTCCGAGATCATGGAATGATACACGGTCTCATCCAAAGCGCCCGCGTCCGCCGCGCCGCCTTCCACGGCCTTCACCGTGGCGGCGTGGCTGCCGGTGTAGCGAATCTGCATGTCCTGGTCGGCATTGATCCCGGCCTTGCGTAGCTCATCGAACGGGATTAAATGGCCGCTGGTGGAGTTGATATCGCCGAACGCGAAACGCTTCCCTTTGCAATCGGCCAGCTTCTGAATGGCCGAGCCGGATTGCGTGATGAACAGCGAATGGAAATTCTTATCGGCTCTGCGTTGCACCAGCGGAGTGACGTTGTAGCGTTCGTGCGCCTTCACGTAAGTGAGCGCGCCCAGGTACGCGAAATCCAGCGAGCCGTTGCCGAGCGCTTCCACCGTGGCGTTGTAATTGGTGGGGATGATCAAGTCCACCTTCGCGCCGACGGCCTTGGCAAGATAGTCGCGCAAGGGCGCCTTTTCTTCGATAGAAACCTGCGTCGCCCCGGCATCGGGAACCATCCCGACTTTGAGTGTTCCAGCGCCTCGCAAAGGGAGGGCGGCTGCTACCGAAAGAACGCCCGCTGAGCGGGTCAGGAAGTCACGGCGAGAAGAAGTTATCCGGGTCATGGCTGTACTTCCTACTATACCTATCGGGAATCCAACTGTGAATTACAAATCGATGACAGATCAGCGAAACAGCGTCTTTACGAAGTCGCCGCCCAGCCCCACCTTCTCGTAATGAGCGCGGCACAGCGCGATGTAATTGTGGACATCGAAGTGGCCGTTGGACTGGCCGTTTTCATCCAGCCAAATCAGCGGCCCTTGCACCACGAAGAACACTTTCATCGGGTCCTTGTGCTCGTACGCCACCAGGGTGTGCGCTTCGCCGGGGGTTTCGTAGATGAAGTCGCCGGCCGTCGCCGTCCAATCGTGCTCCAGATAGCCCCATTTTCCGGAGATCGTGTAGGCGAACACTTCGTGCGGGTGATAGTGGCGATTCACCAGCCCCGCGCTCTTGGCCATCAGGATGTCGCACCATTTGTTCTGGCCGGGCGAAATCCACAGAGGCTTTGAAGACACGGTGTCGGTAAATGGTACGAACAGCCGCTCGTCGCCACCGGGCGCATTGTGCGAGTACACCTCCGGGAGGGCGTCCAGCTGGAACACCTGGCTGATCGGCTTCAGTTCTTTCCAAAATTCGGTGGTGGCTGCTTCAGGCATAGGCGTATCCAAAATATCACGGTTGTAAATAGTTTGTGCAAGGATCCGGAGTGTGAAGGCATGCTTCCTCCGAGGAGCGTATATGCGTGTTTCAACCTTTGTTCTGGCCGCGTTCGCAGGCTTCGTGAGCGGAGCGATCGGTTGTCACATGACACTTTACGCGCAGGCGCCGGGTGTCGATATCCTTCGTAGCAGGAACTTCGTACTCCTGGACGACGCCGGCCGCAAGCGCGGGAGTGGAAGATGGATTCTTCAGGCCAGCCGGTAATCCGCCTGTTCGATGCCCAGGGCCGGGTGATGTGGCAGACCGGCAAACGCGGCGCGCAGTTGCTTCGCGAGAGCGCTCCCTCGCGGTCGCGGTTCAGTACCGGCCAGCACACGCTAGCTTTCTGAACCGCGCGCGTAAGCAAGCGTCTTCCGGTTTTTTTCGCAACCTTAGGTGAGTTTGCGCACCTTCTGCGCTACACCGCGCACGACCGGCACGGATCGAAAGTTCTAGTCCGGTAGCCGCATCAGTTCTTTACGCGGGAGACGGAATTGCCTTCATAGAAGCGAGGCAAAGGCAATGCGAACAATCGTTGTTGTACCCGACCCGGCGCTGAATCATGAGCTCGCGGCCGCCCTCGCCGAGTTCCCGGAAATTGAACTGGTTCGCCAGGTGGCTCCCTACCCGGAGCCGGACGATTTCCTGCGAATCGTTCGAGCGCGCCGGCCCGACTTCGTGTTCCTGGCGACGGAGGATTTCCCGCGCTTCCAAGCCTTGGCCGCCATCATCGACGATCGTATGCCGGGGCTCTCGGTCGTCGGCGTGGCGCGGGAGGCGAACCCGATCGAATTGATTCCCAAGCTGATGCGGTTAGGCGTCCGCGATTTTCTGACCTCGCCCGTCACTTCTGGGAAGCTGGGCGAAACCATCGCTTCCATCGCGCGGCAGCTCACCAGGCATCCCGCGCCGCTGGTTCGGCTGGGCGACATTTATGCGTTCCTACCGGCGAAGCCCGGAGTGGGCGCTTCCACCATTACCGTGAGCACCAGCTGCGCCCTGGCCGATGAGCTGCACGTTCGCTCTCTACTGCTCGATTGCGACTTGATGGCAGGGGTCACCAAGTTTCTGTTGAAGCTGGGCAACAGTTCTTCTATCGTGAACGCTCTGGAGCACGCCGATACTTTGGATGAAGATTTGTGGTCGCAGATGGTCGGTCATTGGGACGGACTGGAGGTATTGCACGCCGGCGAGCTCGCTCCCCCGGCCACATTGACCGCCGCGAGTCTGGAAGTAGTGCTGGGATTCGCTCGCGGCCTTTATGACACGATATGCGCGGATTTGGCTAGCAGTCTGGACCCGTTCACGGTTCAGATCTTGCACGAAGCGCGCCGCATCTTTCTGGTTACCACGCCCGAACTGGTCCCGCTGTATATGACGGCTGATCGCTTGCACCATCTAAAAGAACTGGGACTGGCCGACAAAGTCAGCTTGCTTTTGAACCGTAAGAATCCAGCGCATCATGGATTGTCCGACGGGGAAGTTTCACAACTGGCCGGCGTTCCCATTGCGCACCAATTTTGCAACGATTATTCGGGGGTGCAAGGCGCAATACTGGAGGGCACTCCAATATCGCACAGGTCCAGCCTCGGCCAGAGCATTATGACTCTGGCGCGTTCGCTCGCTCCCGCCGCACCCGGCCGCAACGGGCTGCCAGCCCACCATCGAAAGTTCCTGGAGTTCTTCCATGTGCCGGCGGCGAGGGATCACGAGACCGTGTGGCGCGATTAGCCCGGATAACGACCTTCGATATAGCCTTCCAGATGACCGATGGTGGCCTCCTGCGCGCTGATGGTCCAGTTCACCAGATCGCCGATGGACACGACGCCGATTACCTTCTCACCGTCCAGAACCGGCAGATGCCGGATGCGATGCTCGGTCATGGACCGCAGGCATTCCTCCACGGTATTGTGAGGACTGGCGGTGATCACGCGATCGGTCATGATCTCCCACACCTGGGTCTCTTTGGACGAACGGTCCTTCAGAATCACCTTGCGGGCATAATCGCGCTCGGAAATGATGCCGGCCAGACGGCCCTCGGACAAGACTAACAATGCCCCCACGCCTTTTTCGGACATGCGCGCAATTGCTTCGTAAACGGTGGCCGTCGGGGCGATGGACCACACCTGGCGGCCCTTGAATTTCAATACAGAATCCAGCGTATCGACAGATTTCATCGCACGCCTCCCGCGGCCATCATAGACCCGGGGGTCTCGCGATTCAAGGGAGCAAACGTTACTCGATGTGGCCGTCGCGCATGTGGACGATCCGGTCGCCGTAAGCGGCGGCCTCCGGATTGTGCGTGATCATCAGAATGGTTTGGCCCAGGTGCTGGTTCAACCCGCGCAGCAGGGCGAGCACGGCGGTGGAGTTTTCGGTGTCGAGATTTCCGGTGGGTTCGTCGGCCAGCAAAATGGCGGGTTGATTGACGATGGCGCGCGCGATGGCGACGCGCTGCTGTTCGCCGCCGGAAAGCGCGCGAGGCTTGTGATCCAGCCGGCTTTCGATACCCAACAGTTTCAGCGCATCGAGAAACTGAGGAGGCAGCGGGCCGCTTTTATGCGCGATGTCGCGCGCGATCTCGATGTTCTCGCGCGCGGTGAGGGTTGGCAGCAGGTTGTATTTCTGGAAAACAAACCCAACGGTGTTCTTGCGCAGCTCCGTGCGCTCGGCGTCGGACATGCCGAACAGATCGCGGCCGGCGATTTCGACGGTTCCCGCGGTGGGCGGCGTCAGCCCGCCGATAATACTGAACAAAGTGGATTTGCCGGAGCCGGATGGGCCGACTACAGAGACAAACTCGCCGGGCTGAACGTCGAGATCGACGCCGCGCAGCGCATGCACGTCCACTTCACCGGCGTGGTAAGTTTTGCGGAGGCCACGGATGGAGATGAGCGGCTGGCCGTTAGTCATAGGCCAGAGCCTCAGTCATATGCAAGAGCCTCAGTCATATGCAAGAGCCTCGATAGGATCCTGCCGCGCCGCCTTGAGACCGGGGCCCAACGCGCCCAGCAACGCGCCCACAATCGCGATTCCGCCGGCGATGGGCCACCACTCCGGAACGATCGCTTGAATCAGGGATGCGGGCACCAGGTTGTGAATTACTACACGCGTTACGTAAGAAAGCAGGATGCCGAGTATCGATCCGGCAATTCCGAGCAGGGCTGCTTCCCGCAACAGGATGTTCAAAATATATCCTGGCGATGCACCCAGCGCCTTCAACACACCTATCTCGCGCGTGCGTTCCAGCACCGCCGTGTACATAGAGGAAAGGATGGTCAGAAACCCGACCACCACGCCGAGCCCGATCACTACCCAGATGAATCCTTGCAGCAGTGGGATATTGCTCACCGAGAACAGCGACGTGAACTCCTCCATGGAGTAGACTCGATCGTCTTTCAGAACGCCCTTCAGCTGTGACACCACCTGGTCTGTCTTGGAAGGGTCGTCCAGCTTCACGTAAATCATGGTCACCTTGCCGGTGTTGGCCGTGAGTTTCTGCAGCGTATCCAGCGGCACCACCACGCGGGTGAGCATTCCGGGCTCGTAGATTCCGCAAACGTGCCAGGGCCGATTGAGTTGCATGAGCGTGTCTCCCACATGCAGCTTATTTTGCTTGGCGTAAAACTCGTCGATCATTACGTCGTCCGGGCCTTGGAAAGGGCCGCCAGAGACGAAATGAAATCCTCCGCTGAGCTGGTTGAACTGCGCCAGATCCAGTCCGGTGACGTAATTGAACAGGTCCGTCCCCTGTTGGAGCACGCCGGCGGAGACCTGGACGTGGGGTTGCTGGTCGATCTTCGCGACGAAGCCGGCCGGCATGTTGCCGCTCATGGTGACGATGGAGCTGCTGGGCGGGCGCACCATGATATCGGCGCCCACGCCGCGTGCGCGGCTGGTTTGATCGTTCACAATTCCTTCCCGCAAGCCCACCAGCGTGAGAACCAGCGTCACCTGGATGCTGATGACGAGGATGCCGATCAGCGTCCGCACGGGGCGGTGCTTGAGGTTTTCGAAAACCAGTTGGTTGGTCAAGTTATTTGTAAGCGACCACCAGGCGTTGCGGGAAGGGCGACAGCTCTCGCATTTCGCTGCGCGCAAATCCGGCGTTGCGGAACATTTTTTCGAGCTCGGAGTAGGTGTAAGCGTCGCCCGCCGGTGTGCCCAGCATCTGCAAGCTAAACATCGCGTCGCGTGGCGGTGAGATGCGATCTTCGTTGGGAATGAACTCGGGTGCGATCGCGATTCCGGATGGCGCCAGAGCGGCGTGCACCTTCCGCAGCAGCTTCTCGTTGGTCGCGGGGTCGAAGTGATGGAGAAAATTCGGAATCAGAACGATATCGTAGCTAGATCCGAAATCGACGTCGAAGGCGCTGCCGGGAATGGTGGAGTAGCGATCGGCGACTCCACTCTTGACTGCGTTTTCCTTGGCGACTTCGAGCACGTTGGCCCAATCCACGCCCACCACTTTCGCGTTCGGATTTTGCCTGGCGAAGGCGATGCCGTAAAAGCCATGGCCGGCCGAGATGTCGAGAACCTTGATCGATTTTGAATCGCCCGCGAACATTTTCGCGATCGATTCGGCCGGCATCTGCATCATCGGCGCCATGGAACGGGCAAACTCCACCCACATGGAATTTTCTGGCTCCAGTGCGCCGTGATCGCTGGGCAACGCGCCGCCGTGACGGATGACGTCCGTGATGTTTTCGAGCATTCCCGCGACATGAGGATTCATCAGGAATTTCGCCATGGTCCCAAGATAGGCGGGCGAGCGGCGGTCCAGGAACACCGCCGAATCGGGCGTCAGGGAATACTCACTGCCTTGCTTCACTAGAAACCCAATCATCGTCAGATAGTCGCAGAGCACTCGCGTCCCCTTCTCGGATGCTTTAATCCGCCCGGCAATCGCGTTCAGCGAATGGTTGCCTTCGGCAATGGCCGTGAACAGATCCAGGTCGATAGCGCCTCTGAGCGCCACCGAGCGCTGGAAGGCCTGCAGCGTGTCGAATACGATCCCGGGCGACGGGGCTTGGGGTTGCGGCGATGAGGACATACGTCCATCATCTCACCAATGAATCCGCAGACCGCCGATGATGTCTCGCGACAACGCCTGGTAGCCGAGCACTTCCTCATATCGTTCATTGAGCAGATTGTCCACCCTGAGAATCGGCGTGAAATGCTTGGCGAGATCGTAAGAGGCGCTGGCGTAGATGTTTTGGTAACCGGGATTGCGAGTTATCCCGAACGTGAAGTCGTCATCCTGCCGCTCGCCGACGAATCGGCCGCCGATCACGAACGAGAAGCGCGCGGCGTGACGGCGATGGACAGGGAACCTGAGTTCCGCGGACGTCGCACCAACGGCTCGCCGATGCCCGTGTGCAGAGGATTCAGGCGTGGTGGATGCCGTGATGCGCGTGTCCAGCCACATGTAGGCGCCATTGACGCGGAGGTAATTCGTGATGCGCGCCTGGGCGGATGTTTCCACACCGCGCGCCCAACTGGCCTCGATGTTTTCCCAGGTGGGTTCGACGTACGCGATCAGGTCGTGAAAAGAATTGCGAAACACGTCCACTTCGGTGCGAATGTGCTTGCTCCACCATTCCGAGACCACGCCGGCCTCGCCCGTGGTGGTGGTTTCCGGACGCAGCGTGGGATTTCCGAATCTCGTCCAGCAGCGGAACGTCCGCATAGTTCTCGAGCAAGCTGGGTTCGGTGACGCCGCGTCCGCCGCTCAAACGAAAGTATGTGGAGGACAGCGGACCGTGTTCGCCCGCGAGCAGAAAACTGGCGCCGCCGCGGCCTGAGCCGATGGTTCCGAACGCGCTGGAATGTTCCACGCGCGCGCCGCCACTCAGGAAAATTCGATGGCCGAAGTTCTGCTGTAGGTTGGCGAAGAATCCGTTATTGGTGCGCGACGCGGGCAGGCCGGAGAGAACGGCGCTCTGGTCCTGATAATCGTAGCCGAATACCAGCGCGCCGCCGCGATAGGAGAACGTGCCCTGATAGCCCGCAATTTTTCGTTCGGTGAGATCCAGCGAATCGGAAGGGCCGAAATACGCGTCGCTCTCGACCAGCGTCAGGCCGGGCGGAATCACGGCCGGCGGATTGTACGGATTCACCAGCGTAACGAAATAGGTGGCCGGCGGAGGCCCGGCGACATCCTGCACCAGAGCCGCCAACGGCTGCTCCGAATAAGGCTCGTTATCGTTGTATCGATCAGTGAGCCGATGGAAGCCGAAAGTAAACTGCTGCCGGTAATGCGCGCCCCGGCTATCATCCAGCCGCAGCGAGACCGTGTCGTCGCGCTCATGTTCGTTCGGTACCAGATCGTCGACGCCATAGGCGATCTGGCCGGGTATGCCGGCGATTGCGTCGTAGGCCCGGAAGACGGCGCGTAGTTGAGTGGAGTCCGAAATCTTGTAGCCGATGTCGGCCGTGCCGGTATTGTTGCGGTTAAAAGTGTTGGGCCACTCTCCCACGGTGTGAAATTCGGACGCGCTCAGCAAATAATCGAAGCGCTTTAGGAAGCCGCCGTTGAGATTGGCGATCCAGCGGTCGGTCTGGAAGCTTCCGCGCTCGTAGGAAACAGAACCGTGCGGAACGCTGTCCTCGGAATGGCCGTGCTTGGTGAAAAGTTGGATGACGCCCGCGGCGGCTTCGGCGCCGAAGAGCGCGCTTTCGGGCCCGCGCACCACTTCCACGCGTTCCAGACCTTCTGAAGTGATGTTTTCCAGGTGCAACTCGCCGCCCGGATCGTTGAGGGGAACGCCATCCAGCAATACTAGCGTGCCGGTGTAGTCGGCGCCGCGCGTGAACACTTCGGCCAGCGCTCCGGGCGGCCCATACTCGTCGATCTGCAAGCCGGGAATATCGCGCAGCACGTCGAAGAGCATCGGGTACTGGCGCGCCTGGAGATCTTGTTCGGTGATCACATTGGCGGCGACGGCGGCCTGTTCGGGCGTGGTTTCCGTTCGGTTGGCCGATACCACGACGGTTTCGGTACGCCCGGCTAATTCGAGGGCGATCTTCGCGTCGGAGGCGCCGGTGAGATCCACGGTGCGTGAGTCAAAGCCCGTCTTTTCCACGCGGGCCAGGCATTTGTCGATTCCGGCGATGCTGAATCGGCCTTCGGCATTGCTGTAGACCGATCGATTTTCACACGTCACGCGCGCGCCTTCGACGGCTCGGCCGGATGGATCGAGGATGGTGCCGTGGAGTTCCAGGTTTTCGCCCGCGCAAAGCCCGAGCGACAGAGACAATAGCAGGATGGTTCGCATCGTACGTTTCTCCCTCGAAAACGTGAGTTGGTTTTCAAGCGAGGAACCGGTCTCCTGACTTGCGGCTGGCCTTGATTGCTTGAAGCGATCTTCCCACTTGCGCAGTGATCGCCTCGGCCGGAATTCTTGCCGCTTACAGTTGCGGGGCAGTGGCGGATTTTCACCGCCTTCCCGAACATCCCTCGCCGTTCAGCTCTAGAACTAACAGGCTGCTGAAAAAGGCCGCGGCACCGGCTTCGGAGTGGTCGCGCCTGGAATCAAGCGCTCGCGACCGTCTTCATGCCAACCGCCCCCTTACGGTCGCGGCTCAGTAAACACGCGCGCGCAATACTGAGCCGCGCGCGTTAGCAAGCGGATTTTCGCCTTTTTCAGCAGCCTGCGAAAAGATCTCCAGCGAGTATAGCATGCAGGTTAAAGCTTTCCGGGGGGAAGGTCGATTTTCGAGCATGGGGAAACTTGCCGTCTTGTTCGCACTCGCAGCGGCCAGTGCATTTGCCGCCTCCGATGACGCTGCAATTCAGAGCACTTTCGTGAAGCCGTGGGTGGAGGCGCTTCGGTCGAAAGACAAGGCGAGATTGGAACGGTTTCTTCATCCAGCGGTCCGCGCATGCATCAATCCGGGGACGAAGGATTTCTTCGGCGATATCGTGGAGCATGAGGCGCAATTCGATGTAAGTGGTCCCTATCGCCTCATTAAGATGGAGCCGATGCGGCAGGCGGCGCCCACCTTCCTGCCCGCCGAAGACGTCCAGTATCCGGTGCAGCCGACCTATGAAGTGAATATCGAATTCGAGCAGCGCAATCTCGTCTTTACCCGATTTCTTGCGCCAGCGAACGGATCCTGGTTTGTGGTTTTTCCCTGCCCTAATGAAAAAGGAATAGCCTACCTGCGCGAGCAACGCAAAGAGGGCGATGAGCAGAAAAAGAAGGCGGCGCAGCTGTTGGCTGAGTTGAAAGATCCATTGCGCGGCGAATTGAGGGAGTTCCTAGGACGGCAGCAGAAGATCGACGCCATCAAGAAATATCAGGCGGCCACCAAGGCGGACCTAACCACCGCTGTGATGGTTATCAACGCACTGCAAGAGTCGAAGCAGTAGAAGTCACAAATCCGGACGTCATCATCTTGCCGGAATCGAAGATCGAGTATTGCGCTTCGGGCCAGCCCGCGTTAACCAGCAGAACGGTTTCGAGCGCGCTGTTCCCGGCCAGAACCAGAACCATGCGATGCTGGTCCCCAGGATTGGAGGCGGCCAGCACCAGGCCTTCAGATTCGGAAGCGTGATCCTGGCCGGCGATGTTGAACAGGCCGCCGGAAGAGTGCAAACCAATCTTGTCCTGCCACGCGGCCAGGGCCGAATTGCTCTCGGCGCGGCCGACGAAAATGATGTCATGCGTGCGCAGCTCTTCATCGCTCACTTCGAAATCCTTGCGAATGGGAACCGCATGCTTCCAACCCGCGGTAGAAATGTTTTTGCAGCTCTTCGGCGGCGTAGCGGTTGGCGCCCGCGTCGGCCATGGTGCCATATACCAGCATCGCGGAACCCAGGCGGTCGTGAATATCGGATGCCACATACATCGGGCCGCCCTGGGTCCGGGGGCAGGGTGAAGCTGAACATCCGCGGCGTCCAGGAACGATTGCGCGGCGACGGCCTGGGTCTTGTGAGCGGCGAAAAAATCGGCCATCAATTTGAAGAAGCGATCGTCGCCCAGGTTGCGCCGCAATTGGTCCAGGAACAGCACGCCCTTCTGCGGTTTCCAGCTCAAAGCGCTGTTGGGGCGAAGGATCGGCGACGATACTCAGAGCCCGATATTCGGCCCAATGCGCGGCAATCGCGTTGTGAAGATCTTTGGAATCCAGATCGTCATAATACGCCGCGGAGCCTGAGGCAAACCAAACGTCGGCGTCGGAGGCCGGCAGCACCCAGCCGCTCCACAGACGGTCGCTGTAGATTTGTTGCGGAGGCTCTTCGCATCCAAGTCCTGCGGGCTTCGGGCTGCGCGGTGGGAACTGGCCGCGTGGAAATCAAGCGATAGCCGGAGGTGTAGAGGCCGTCGTTGCCCGGATATTCCTCCTGGTCGCCTTTGGATGGCAATCGCTCGCGCTGATTCGGTTTGCCGAAATCGGCCCACACCATCATGCGCGAGGCCATGTCGGCGGTGACCACTTTGGCATCCATGGCGGTGGCGCTCACCAGCGGCGCGGTGTGAAAGGCCATGAATCCGAACTGCTCGTCGATCTTGCCCTTGTACTCGCGATAGAGCGCCTGCCATTTCAAGTCGCGCTGTGTGGGGACGTAGGGAACGTAGGCCGGAGCGCCGTTCGGATCGGGATTTTCCTCCAAGCGAACGCCCAGATCCTTGGCGTTGTTGTCGCCCCAATAGAAGCCTTCCGTGCCGCCGAACCAATCGTCCTTGGAGCTGCGATAGAGGCGGGTTTTGTAAGTGCCGAGTTCGAATAGCGCGATCTCGTTGGTCTTGGCGTCGCCCAGCAGCCATTCATTGGTATAGAGGCCGTTATTTTTGGTGCTCAGGTATTCCACTACCTGGTCGATGTTGTCGCCATATTGGATCGCCTTGCGGGCGCGGTAAGCGACGGGCGTGCCGTTGATGTTGAACGGGCTTTGATTGATGGTGGTTTCGGTGAGCACCACGCCGGCATCGTTCTGATACCAATCCGTTCCGCTCTCGATGCCGCCGGGATAGCTCTGCATCAGCACGCGATGGCCGCTGGCGGGTTTGATATCGAGCATCACGTTGGTTTGCTCGGCCAGCGTCAGCGGCCACCAGGTGGTGTGGCCGATCACCATGCGGCCGTCGCGAGTGGCGGGCCCGGTGGCGGCGAAGGCGCTGCAATGATCCGGTGCGTCCAGACTGTCGAGGTATTTCGGAGCAATCAGGCGCAGGCCTTCCAGGCCGTTCGGAGTCACGCGTCAGCGCCGGGTTCAATTCGCCGAGTTCGACAGTGGTGTTCACCACGACGATGTCTGTAAGATCGATGGGGCGGCCTTCCCAACGTGCACCGGCATCGGAGGCGCCGTCGGCGATGCCTTTCATTTCGGCCAGAATTTCCTGGTCGAAACCGTGCATGAATAGCGCGGTGGCGGTGGTGCGCGCCAGATTCCAGCTCTTGTTCTTGTCTTTGGGATCCAGCTCGGCGGCGCAGCGCTCCATGTATTGCGGAATCTCTTTGGCCATCAGGTGGCCATGCTGATAGCCGCGCTCGTAGGGCTGGCCTTCGACGTGAAGATAGATCCATCCGCCCACCGGGTAGCGATAGGCGGGACCATAGATGGTGACGGCGCTGGGCGCGGGCCACGGCTCCGACTCCCGGTGCATCCTCAACAGTAACTCCCGAGAACCAAGCCTTGCCATCGAACGTTCCGCCATAGGCAACCGCGAGCACGATGCTGTCCTGGGCGCGAGTGGCAGTGAACCTGAGCTCGACGCGGGTCCAGTCGCGCGTTCCGGCCACGGATTCCGACTCGACATCGAAGGGCAGAGACGCCATGCCGAGAGCGGCGCCGGTGGCGATGGGCGAACGGTCCAGATCGCGGACGGTGAGCCGATCGGTACGGATCCAGCCGCTGAGCTGGTAGCTCTTGCCAATGGTGAGCGCGATGGGCGCCGATTGTACCCGGGCATCGCGCTTGCCCTCCGGTTCCAGCCGCATCGCGCTTTGCCCATCGTGTGTGACGGCGGGATCGCTGACGCCCGAGCCGCGCATTACGGTCCAAGCGGGGGACCGGCTGTCGAAAGAGGAGTGGAACAATGCTCCGGCGTCGAGAGACAACGCGAAGGCAAGAGCAAGAAGCAGGGACCGCATATCTTAATGAAAACACGAAAACGGTGGAAAGCAGGAAACCGGGCCCAGAGGCAGCGGACCGCTCACACCCGGCCACAGGCGTCCGATAAGAATTGGTTGTAAGGCTATCTGTGCATCGAAAGCTAGGTCTCTCCTCCCGTATCGCCTTGGGCGGCTGCGCCGTGATTTTATGTTTTGTCGCGGTTCTGATCTGGACGCGGGCGCAGGTGCGCAGCTTCGCCTATCGAGACAAGGAAGAAAAGATCCGGCAGGTGGTGGAGACCGCCTGGGGCGTGCTGGATTATTACGGCAAACAGGTGGATGCGGGTGCGCTGACTAACGCGCAGGGGCGGCACAACGCTCTGGAGGCGCTGCGCGGGATGCGTTATGGGGGAGGGGAATACTTCTTCATAGCCGATATGACCCCGCGCATGGTGATGCATCCCGTCAACCCCGCGCTCGACGGGCAGGATCTGAGCGATTATCAGGATCCGAACGGGTTTCGGTTGTTCGTCGCGATGGCTCGCGTCTGCCGGGAAAAGGGCGGGGGATTGGTGCGCTACTTATGGCCCAAGCCGGGAAACACGTTGCCGGTGGAGAAGTTCTCGTACGTGAAGCTGTACGGGCCTTGGGGGTGGTTCGTAGGCTCCGGCGTCTACGTGGGCGACGTGGAGGAACAGATCGCGGCGCTCACCAAACTGATGCTCACCGTGTCGGCGACGGTAATGGCGCTGGCGTTGGCCGGATTTTATCGCCTGGGCCGGTCCATTGCGCGGCCTTTGAGCGTGGCGACGGAGCACATTGTGGAGCACGCCGAGGAGATCCGCCAAGCCGTCGAGGAAGTGGCGAACTCCGGAGCCTCGGTGAGCGCGGGGTCCGAGCAGCAAGCTCGCTCCCTGGAGAAGACCGGGACGGCGCTGGGAGATCTTTCCGAGGGCATGCGGGCGTCCAACGGACGGGCGCTTCAAATCGGCGAGTTAATGCGCCAGGTGGGCAGCGCCGTGGACGTCGGCCAGCGGCAGATGACCCAGATGCAGGCGGCGATCGGCAGCATTCGCAAGTCCAGCCAGCGTGTTGCGAAAGTGCTGTCGGGCATTGACGATATTGCGTTTCAAACCAATCTGCTGGCGCTCAACGCCGCCGTGGAGGCCGCACGCGCTGGCGAAGCCGGGGTTGGATTCGCGATAGTGGCGGCGGAGGTGCGCAGCCTGGCGCAAAAGACCTCGTGGGCCGCCAAGGAAACCGCGGGAATCATCGGCGAATCGCTGGCCCAAGCCGGTACCGGGTCCGAGCTCAGCGAGCAGTTCGCGCACAGTTTTGAGGGGATCGTGAGTAAGACCCGCGAGGTGAGTGCGAGGGCGCGGGAAATCGAGGAGCAGAGCCAGCCGCAGAACGAGCGGGTGGCCCACATTCGTGAAGTGATGGACCATGTCACCGGATCGCGCGCGTGAACGCCGACAGTTCCCAACAGGCACTGGAGACCATGCACAATTTGCAGGACCAAGCCGATACTATGTCCCATATGCTGGATCCGCTATTGGTCCTGGTTGGCGGCTCGCGATGAGAAAATTGAGGGAATGGCCATTGAAGCCCTTGAATTGCCTTATTCCCAAGCTGACGTGCACGATCTGGGCGAGCGTCTGAAACGAACCCGCTGGCCCGATGAGATTCCTGAGCCGGCGTGGGAGCGCGGCGTCGATCTCAATTACCTGCGCGAGCTCTGTACTTATTGGCGCGAGAAGTTCAGTTGGAAGGCGCAGATCGAGAAGCTCTCGGCATGGGAGCATTGCCGCTACACCTCGAATGAGGTCCGAATTCACTTTCTGCACGCTCGCGCCGCTCGGTCGAAGAGAACGCCTTTGATCCTGACTCATGGCTGGCCCGGATCGTTCCTCGAAATGTTGAAGATTATCCCATTGCTGAATGACTTTGGGTTTGATGTTGTGGCTCCGTCGTTGCCCGGGTTTGGTTTTTCGGATCGGCCCACCGAGGCGGGAATGAACACGTTTCGGATCGCGGAATTGTGGGTTGGGCTGATGGAGGAGCTGGGCTATCCGCGTTTTGTCGCCCAGGGCGGAGATTTTGGCGCCAGCGTCAGCACCATTCTGGGGCTCAGGCATGCCGACCGTGTAGCGGGCATTCATCTCAATTACATTCCAGGATCGTACCGGCCGGCTATCGAGGCTGGCGCCGCACTGACGCCTGTGGAGCGGGCCTTTCAGGCGGATCTGGATCGCTGGTATTGGGAGCACGGCGGCTACGCCCATTTGCAGCGCAACGAACCGCAGACTCCGGCGTACGCGCTCAACGATTCGCCGGCCGGATTGGCGGCGTGGATCGTCGAAAAATTTCGTAGCTGGTCCGATTGCGGCGGAAACGTGGAGACGCGCTTCACGAAAGACGAGCTGCTGGCAAACGTGACTCTATATTGGATGACCCAAACCATTGCATCGTCCTTCCGTTTGTACAACGAAACGAAGGAGGCGCCGCTCCAGTTCGCGCCGGGCGAGTTTGTGCGCGTTCCCTGCGCGATTGCCAGATTTCCCAAGGAAGCGCCGTTTCCGCCCCGCGAGTGGGTAGCGCGAGGATACAACATCCAGCGCTGGACCGAAATGCCGCGCGGCGGGCATTTTGCGGCAGCCGAAGAACCAGAATTGCTAGCCGCGGACATCGCTGAATTCTTCGCGTAGAAAACAAAAAGGCCCGCCCCGAAGGGCAGGCCTCAGTGCTCACAAATACCACAGCGCCGGAGGCGCCATGGCCGTCGCGCGAGCGACTAGTAGTCCATTTCGGGACCGCCGTGCCCACCGGGGGCCGGGGCCTGCTTCTTCTCCGGAATCTCGGCGATCATGGCTTCCGTCGTCAGCATGAGCGCCGCGATGGACGAAGCGTTCTGCAGAGCCGAGCGCGTCACCTTGGTCGGATCGATGACGCCCGCCTTCACCAGGTCTTCGTACTGCGCGGTGGCAGCGTTGAAGCCGTAGTTGGCGTCGTTGGCGTTGTGGATCTTCTCGATCACGATGGCGCCTTCATAGCCGGCGTTACCAACGATCTGCCGGACCGGCTCTTCGCAGGCGCGATGTATGATGTTCACACCGATCTGCTCGTCGCCAGCCACCTTCAGGCCGTCCAAAGCCTTGGCTGCGCGCAGTAAAGCCACGCCGCCGCCCGGAACGATGCCTTCTTCCACAGCCGCGCGAGTGGCATGCAGCGCGTCCTCGACACGAGCCTTCTTCTCTTTCATCTCGGTCTCGGTGGCAGCGCCCACCTTGATCACCGCAACGCCGCCGGCCAGCTTGGCCAGACGTTCCTGCAGCTTCTCACGGTCATAATCGCTGGTGGTTTCGTCGATTTGAGCGCGCAACTGCTTGATGCGGCCTTCGATCGCCTTTTGATTGCCCGGCGCCGTCGATGATGGTGGTGTTGTCCTTGTCCACCGTGACGCGCTTGGCGCGGCCCAGGTCTTCCAGTCGTACACCCTCCAACTTGATGCCGGTCTCTTCCATCAGGGCCTTGCCGCCCGTCAGGACGCCGATGTCTTCGAGCATCGCTTTGCGGCGATCGCCGAAGCCAGGGGCCTTCACCGCGCAGGCATTCAACGTGCCGCGCAGCTTGTTCACTACCAACGTGGCCAGCGCTTCGCCTTCCACTTCTTCTGCGATCACGAGCAGCGGCTTGCCGGAGCGGGCGATCTGTTCGAGCAGCGGAAGCAGGTCCTTCATGTTGCTGATCTTCTTTTCGTGGATCAGGATGTAGGGATCTTCCAGCACGCACTCCATGCGATCGGGATCGCTGATGAAGTAGGGCGACAGATAACCGCGGTCGAACTGCATGCCGTCCACGGTCTGCAGCTCGGTGTTCATGGTCCGGCTCTCTTCCACCGTGATAACGCCGTCCTTGCCCACCTTCTTCATCGCCTCGGCGATGGTGTTGCCGATGTCGGAGTCGCCGTTGGCCGAGATGGTGCCCACCTGGGCGATGGTCTCGTTGTCCTTGACGTCTTTGGAAAGCTTCTTTACTTCATTGACCACCAGTTCGACGGCCTTCTCAATGCCGCGCTTCAGGGCCATCGGATTGGCGCCGGCCGCAACGGCCTTCACGCCTTCGCGGAAGATCGACTGCGCCAGGATGGTGGCGGTGGTGGTACCGTCGCCAGCGGTGTCGGAGGTCTTCGAAGCAACCTCGCGCACCATCTGCGCGCCCATGTTCTCGAGCGGATCCTTCAGCTCCACTTCCTTGGCTACCGTGACGCCGTCCTTGGTAATGGTCGGGCCTCCGAACTTTTTCTCCAATACGACGTTGCGGCCGCGGGGGCCAAGCGTGACCTTCACCGCATCAGCCAACTGGTTGACGCCGCGCAGAATCGCTTGACGGGAATTTTCGCTATAGACAATCTGTTTTGCTGCCATTAAAAATGTCTCCTTTCAAAGAAACTCTGCGCCTAAGCTACCTTGGTGGCTTTCTTGGCGGCGCCTTCTAGCACGCCGAGGACTTCGTCCTCGCGCATGATCAGGAACTCTTCTCCATCAATGCGGATCTCACTGCCTGAGTACTTGCCGAACAGGATGCGGTTGCCTTTTTCCACGTCCAGTGGAACCACTTTGCCGTCCTCCAGGCGCTTGCCCTTTCCAACGGCGACTACTTCACCTTCCTGGGGCTTCTCTTTGGCGGAATCCGGAATAAACAAACCACCAACTTTGGTTTCTTGCTCCTCGATCCGTTTCACCACGATTCGGTCATAGAGCGGTCGAATATTCATAAGTCGCGAACCTCCTCTTACTTGGGGATGGAAACTTCGGGGCGGGATTAGCGTACGCCTTCCCGCTCCAGCGTCATATTAGCAGACTCCGGCGAGGAGTGACAATATTTCTCTGTAAGTTACTGTATATAAGCCAAATAAATTTGTAACCGACACTCGATAGACAGCGCTCCGGCGTTCTGGATATGCTGGAGGGGTATTCATGCGACGTGTAGCGCCACTGATCTTACTGGCTTTTGTGGCGATCATTTATGGCGTGGGAAGGACGTATTACGTCCGGCTCAAACAGCAGGCTCGCAACGTCCCGGTAAAACCCAGGACTCTGGCGCCGGGAACCTCGGCCACCTTTCATGGCTGGAAATATAGCCATACCTCCAGCCAGAAAACTGTAATTACCATCCAGTCCGACGACTTTCAGGAATTGGACGGCAAGGACGAACTCACCGGCGTTACGCTCGACATCTTCAATAAAGAAGGCGACAAGTACGACCATGTCCGGTGCGCCAAGGCCGAGTTCGATGTTGCCAAGGGGATCCTATATTCGGAAGGCGAGGTGGAAATCACCCTCAACATACCAGACAACGAGCAACCCACCGGCCGGCTGATGGCGATCAAATCTTCCGGCGTCAGCGTGGAGAGCAAGACCGGTAAGTCCACCACGGATCGTCTGGCGACTTTTAAATTCGACCGTGGCGACGGGCAAGCCCTGGGTGTCGATTACGATCCCAATACGCGCGAGCTCAATCTGCATAATGACGTGTCGATGACATGGCGGGGAACCGACCCAGGCACCATCCCAATGAAGATCGAAACCGCGCAGCTCAACTACAAGGAACGGGAGGGCAAGGTATATCTCACGCCGTGGTCCAAGCTGACCCGCGATACTTTAATGCTGAATGCCGGCCCCGCCACCGTGACGCTGCAGAAGGGCAATCTGAAGCTGGTGGAAACCACTCAGGCCAAGGGCACCGACATGCGGCCCGGCCGAAACCTGGAATACGCCGCCAATCAGCTCACCGTCGAGTTTAACGACTACAACCAGATCCAGAAGATGACTGGTGTGGATCAGGCGCGCGTGGTGTCGCATGGCGAAACATCGCAGACCACCATTACGTCCGATCGCGTGGTGATGGATTTCGAAACCACCGATTCAGACAGCCTTTTGCAGACCGCAGTAGCGCAGGGCCACAGCATTATGGAATCCAAGCCGGTGATCAAGCCGGGCGTCGATCCCTCCGACACGCGGGTGCTGAAGAGCGAAACCATTCATACCAAGATGCGGCCCGGCGGACAGGAGATCGAAGCGGTGGAGACGGACGGGCCCGGCGCAATCGAGTTCATTCCCAATCGCCCGGAGAACCCGCACCGCTGGATGAATGGCGATCATATCTGGATAACCTACGGGCCGAAGAATACCATTCAGAGCTTTCGCTCCATCGCGGCCACCACGCGCACTGAAAAGCCCAAGCTGAAAGATGCCAAGGAAGCGCCCGCGCCGGCGCTCACCTGGAGCAAGACCATGGTGGCCACCTTTCTGCCCAATTCGTCGCAACTGGATCACCTGGATCAATCGGGCGACTTTCGCTATCAGGAAGGCGAGCGCCACGCCAAGGCCGAACGCGCTTTGCTCGATCAGCCCAACAACATTATCAATTTGATCGGCGGTGCGCGCATGTGGGACGCTACCGGCTCGGCCGATGCCGATAAGATCGTGATGAATCAAATGACGGGCGATTTTACCGCGGACGGGCACGTTACTTCCACTCGCCTGCCTGACAAAAAGAAAGACGATTCCAGCGGCGGCGGGATGCTGGATGAAAATGAACCGCTGCACGCCCGCGCCAAGAAGATGATCTCCAAAGACAATAATCTGGACATCCGGTATGAGGGCGACGCCGTGCTCTGGCAGGGCGCCGACCGGTTGGAAGCGGACACGGTGGAGATTGATCGCGACAACAATCTGCTGAAAGCGCACGGGCACGTCCTGAGCCAGTTGCTCGACAAAACGAAAGACGAAGACCCCGCGAAATCAGATGGGAAAGCGCAGGCGGCCCCGCCGCCGAAAGCCTGGGCCAAGGCGGATCCACCGAAGAGCGCAACCAAGGCCTCGCTGCGCGTGTTTACTATCGTGAAGGCGCCAGATCTGGATTACAACGACGATACTCGCCTGGCGCACTACGGCGGCGGCGCGACACTGGAGCGCCCGAACATGACGGTGAAAGGCCAGGATATTCACGCCTTCCTGCGCAACGACAGCGACGATTCATCGCTCGATCACGCCACCGCGGATGGCCATGTGGAGGTGCATGAAACCGGGGTGGACCGAACGCGCGACGCATGGTCGGACCATGCCGAATACTACGTGGACGAAGACAAAGTTATCCTAGAAGGAGGGCAACCGCGATTTCTGGACAGTATGCGCGGAACCACCCGAGGTCAAAAATTAACTTGGTATTCGTCCGACGACAGATTGCTGGTGGATGGCATGCCTCAACAGCCGGTGAAGAGCGTGCTGCATCGCAAGAACCTCCCCGCGAAGTAAGTTAACCATGCGAACTCTGCAAACTGCCGAGATCTCCAAAAGCTACCGCGGCCGCAAAGTGGTGGACAACGTGTCGCTGTGGGTGAAACAGGGCGAAGTGGTTGGTCTGCTGGGGCCGAACGGCGCGGGCAAAACCACGTCGTTCTATATGATCGTCGGACTGATCAGTCCCGATTCGGGCAGCGTGCAAGTGAGCAACGGCGATGGTTCGGAAGAAGACATCACCAACATGCCCATGTACCAGCGCGCCCGGCGCGGCATCAGCTATCTTCCGCAAGAAGCGTCGGTCTTTCGTAAGCTCACCGTGGAAGACAATCTCATGGCGATTCTGCAGACGCTGCGCATGAGCGGACGCGAGCGGCGCGAACGAATGAACCGGCTGATCGAACAGCTTGGCCTGGAGACGGTTCGCCACAACAAAGGCTACGCGCTTTCGGGCGGGGAACGGCGGCGCGTGGAGATTGCGCGCTCGCTGGTGATCGAGCCCAGCTTTCTGCTGCTGGATGAACCGTTCTCGGGCATCGATCCCATCCAGGTCCTGGAGCTGCAGCGCATCATCTTCGATCTGAAAAACTCTGGGATCGGCATTCTGGTCACCGACCATAACGTTCGCGAGACCCTGGCGGTGACGGATCGCGCCTACATTATTAACAACGGCAAGATCTTTCGAGCCGGAACCCCCGACGCGCTGGGCCGGGATGCCGAGGTGCGGCGCGTGTATCTGGGTGAAAACTTCAATCTCGAGTTCGAAACCGGCCGCTGGAAATACGTGGCGGAGAACTAGGCGTGGACCTCGAGAAGGTTCTACTCCGCAAAGTCGGCGAGGCGGTGGGCCGCTTCAAAATGATCCGCGATGGCGACCGGGTGGCCGTGGCGTTATCGGGCGGCAAGGATTCCCTCACGCTGCTCGAAGCGCTGTTGCTGTTGGCCAAGCGGGCGCCCATCCAGTTCTCGGTCTGCGCGTTCACCGTGGAGCAGGGCAAGTTTCTGCGCCCTATCGAGCCGCTGGGTGAATACCTGAAAGCGCGTGGCGTGGACTGGACGTACCACCGCGACAATCCCTCCATAAGATTGCTAGAAGAACAGCCCGATCACGGCTGCGACCTTTGCAGCCGCTTCCGGCGTCGCGCCGTTTATCAGATCGCGCGCGGCCTGGGCGCCAACGTGATTGCGTTCGGGCATACCGCCGACGACTTTTGCGAGTCGTTCCTGCGCAACGCCATGTTCACTGGTCGCGTGAGCGCGTTGCCTCCCATCACCTACTCTCGCCAGAAGGATTTCCGGCTCATCCGGCCGCTCGCGTTTGTGACCGAAGATATCACCACCCGTTTCGCGGAATCGCTGGGCGCGCCCATCACCCCCTGCGGCTGTTCGCTGCGGACCGGCACTGTGCGTAAATCCATCCGCGGCCTTTTCAGTGAAATCGAAAAGGATTATCCGCATTTGAAGGAGACGCTGCTCTCGGCCATGGGCAACCTGGAACCCAGCCGTCTGCTCGATCCGCGCTATTTGGATTTGGGCGCGCCGGTGGAGCCGGTGCTGCTGCCCATCCTGGACGACTAGTCCTTCTTTGCGACCTGAAATCCGAACGGCCGCTTATTAGCGGGCGACTTTTTCATCTGCAGGATTTCGCTGGCAAGCACACCGATCATCCCGCCGTGGCGTCGGTTTACGGATTCGATCTTTTCCAGGCGAACCGCGAGATCCTTGTGGTTGATCAGCATCTCGCGCAGCCGAATGAACGCGCGAATGATTTGAATATTCATTTGGACCACGCGTTTGCTCCGCAAGACTGAGGAAAGCATCGCGATGCCATGTTAGGTGAAGACGTAGGGCGCGTATTTGCTGTAGCGGCCGCGTCCTTGCGCGTCTAAGATCACAGATTGTGATCTTAGAGATTTCACTTCTTCCGAGGTCAACTGGAACATGAAGTCGGAAGGAAACCGATCGGCGTTACGTCGCACTGCCTGATTGAACGCCGTGGTGGTTACCTTATACAGCTTCGCCAGATCGCGGTCCATCATAACAGTGTGGCCGCGCAGCATAAACATGCGGCGTTCGATGGTTCCGGCGGGAACGCGAACCAGTCCTGCCGGAAGCTTGTTGGCTCTAACAATTTCAGTTTTCATTTACTGCGCTCCTCGCGATAACAACATTACTTTCGCTGTGTGAAACATAATCACGGCGTCCAGTGCCGGCGCCAGGTTCTTGATGTAATACAAATCGTATTCCAGCTTCAAGATAGTGTCCTCGACAGTGTCGCCGTACTTGTGCTTGATCTGCGCCCAGCCGGTGATGCCGGGTTTAATGCAGTGCCGCTGGCGGTAGTACGGGATGCGTTTTTCGAGCTCCGTTACAAATTCGGGACGCTCCGGCCGCGGCCCAACAATGGACATGTCGCCCTTCAAAACGTTGAACAACTGCGGCAGCTCGTCCAGGCGCAGCTTGCGCAGCCAGCGCCCCAGCGGGGTTGCGCGTGGGTCGTTCCGGGCAGCCCAAACGGCGCCGCTGTGTAACTCCGCATCCCGCACCATGGAACGAAATTTGTACAGCGTGAATATCCGATTGTTCTTCCCGACGCGTTGCTGCCGAAACAGAGCCGGTCCGGACGACGTCAGTTTCACCAGCGCCGCCACCAGAAGCATCACCGGCGCCGCCGCCACCGCCGCCACTGCGGCAATGGCCATCGAATAAGCAGCCTGCAGGCGCACGCCGGTCCGGTTGGGTCCCAGTTCACTGGAACTGAAGATCAATTGTGAGGGGCGAAGCTCGTGCGTCGAGATCCTTTCAAATGCCATTTCGTAGGTGCTCAACGCATCCTCGATTCGGATGCCGGAGAGCCGCAATTCCAGCAATTGGGTTACCGGCAAACTGGAACGGCGCTCCCGCAAGCCCACCACGATGCGCTCGGGACGCAGCCGGTTCACCACGGCGCAAAGATCCGAAATCGCCCCCAGCCGCTTTTCCCCGGGCACACTGGAATCGTCCAGAAATCCCAACGGTGTCAGCCCTTTCTCGGGATGCGCTTCCAGATGGTTCGCTATTTCCTGCACCACCTGAGAATGGCCCAGGAAAATCACGCGCTCGGAACGCATCTTTTTCAAGAGCACGCGGCTAAAGAAGAGCCTCCATGCCACCAGCCCGACAATGGTGAGCGCACTGCCCGCGATCATGGGCCCGGCGGGAACCACCAATTGCCTGAGCTTCAAGTAGCCCAGCATCGCTTCGGTCAGGAAGGCCGTTCCCGCCACCACGCCCACTTGTTGCAGCAGTTCTCGCGGCCGAACTCCTAGGTTGGTGTACAAATCGTGAAAATAGATGCCCAGCATCAAACTGCCCACGACAATGAGGATCGGCAGCCATCCGCCGTCGTCGGCCAGAAAGACCGGCGCATCCGCGCGCAGCCACGCGAACGTGGCGGCCAAGTAGCACGCGTAAATGAGAATGAATTCCGAAACTAGCAGTGCGGCGACGCTGGCCGGGACATAAACCCGAAATAACCGAAGCATGGCTTCTAGTTCGCCGCGCCCAACGCGCTGGCGGCTTCGGGGGTCGATTGCAAATTGCCATCCACCAGTCCTAGAACGGGAAGGCCACTGGCGCGAATTCGTTCCGTGCTGTCAGGATCCTGCTTTTGAGCCAGCACCAGGTGATCGGACCATGCCAGAATCTGGTCCAAGCTGCCGGTGAGGAGCCGACCGATATGCGGAACGGCCTCCTGGATAAAGCTGCGGTTCGATCCGTACAGGGCATCCAAACGAACGCGCGGATCGAACACCCGCACCTCGCGACCTTTTCCAATCAGTTGTTCCAGCAGCGTCACCACCGGGCTTTCGCGCAAGTCGTCCGTGTTCTCCTTGAAAGCCAGTCCAATCACGCCGATGCGCCCAGCGGGCAAATCGAGAACGGCGTCCAGGGCGCGCTTTAAGTGCTGCTGGTTGCTGGGCAGCGTGGACTCCAGAAGGGGTAGTTTCAAATCCAGATGGGCCGCGCGATAAACCAATGCACGCAAGTCCTTGGGCAGGCAGGATCCTCCGAAGGCGAATCCCGGTTTCAGGTATGCGGCGGAACAATTGAGCTTTACGTCTTCGCGCAGAGTGGCCATCACCTGGTTGCCATCCGCGCCCACCTTCCCGCTAAGCGCGCCGATTTCATTGGCGAACGTAATTTTCAACGCGTGAAAAGCGTTGCAAGCGTATTTGATCATCTCCGCCGTCCGAAGCGAGACCAGGTTTGGCCGCACTCTTAGATTCCGATAGAGACCGGCCACCTTCACCAGTGCAGCCCGATCCTCACCGCCCACCACCAGGAGAGAGGGCTCGAAGAAATCCCGAACCGCCGAGCCTTCCCTCAGAAACTCGGGATGCGACACAACGCTTACGCCGGGGTGATCCGCGAAGGCGGGTAGCACCAGCTCCTCGCAGGTGCCAGGGAATACCGTGCTACGAATGGCGATCACCAGCGGTTTCCGGCGGCGCGGAAGGTGCTCCGCAAGCTCAGTCACCACGCGGCGCAATTGGTGAAACCCCAAATTACCGTTCCTCTCCGAAGGCGTGCCCACGCAAACCAGCGCGATGTCCGCCGCAGACATGGCATCGGCGGAGGTGGAAACGGACAGTCTTCCCGCTTGGATGTTTTCTCGAACCAGATCTTCTAATCCGGGCTCGTAAAAAGGCGCGCGCCCGTTTTCAATGTCCTTTACTTTGCGATCATCCCGGTCCACCCCCAAAACGCGATGTCCAAGGCTCGCCAAACACGCCGCTGTCACGCACCCGACATAACCCAGTCCAAGTACGGCAATCGAAGTTCGTTTTTCCATTTTCAACTTAAGTCCTCGCTCTGGAATTTGCGCTATTGGGGTTACAGTAAGTAGAGCTTCCTTTATGCAATCCACAATCACCACCACCGCGACAGCGCTGGAAGAGAAAATCAAGAACCGGACCGCGCGGGTGGGCATCATCGGGCTCGGCTACGTCGGGCTGCCGCTGGCGATGGAGTTCGCCAAGGCGGGATTTTCAGTTACTGGTATCGACATTCAAGAATCCAAGGTCTCGCGGTTGAACCGCGGCGAGTCGTACGTCCAGGATGTTCCTGCGGATACATTGGAGAAGTGGGTATCGGGAGGAAAATTTCGCGCTACTTCCGATTTTTCAGTCATTTTGGACCTGGACACCATCAACATCGCCGTACCCACGCCGCTGCGCAAGACCAAAGACCCGGACATGAGCTACGTGGTGTCGGCGTGCCAGGAAACAGCCAAATATCTGCGTCCCGGCAAGCTGGTGATTCTAGAGTCCACTACCTATCCGGGCACCACCGACGAACTGGTTCTTCCGATGCTCGAAGCGGGGGGCTGGAAGGTCGGGGAAGACTTCTTTCTCTGTTTTTCTCCCGAGCGCGTGGATCCGGGAAACGCACAGTATCAGACAGCCAACATCCCGAAAGTGGTGGGAGGCATCACGCCCGCCTGCACCAGGTTAGGGGCGCTGTTTTATTCGCAAGCTCTTGAAAAGGTGGTGCCGGTCAGTTCCACCAGCGTGGCCGAGATGGTAAAGCTTCTGGAAAACACGTTTCGCATGATCAATATCGGGCTGGTCAACGAAATGGCGCTGATGTGCGGACGCATGGGAATCAACGTTTGGGAAGTGATAGATGCTGCGGCCACCAAGCCGTTCGGATTCATGCCGTTTTACCCTGGGCCGGGCCTGGGCGGTCACTGCATTCCAATCGATCCGTTCTATCTGTCCTGGAAAACCAAGCAGGCGGGAATAGAGGCGCGCTTCATTGAGCTGGCTGGATACATCAACGGTCAGATGCCGCACTTCGTGGTGGACAAGATCCAGGACGCGCTCAACAATCATTCCAAGCCTCTGAAGGGCTCGCACGTGCATATTTTGGGCGCCGCTTACAAGCGCAACATCGACGATGTGCGTGAATCGCCGGCGCTGGATATAATTTTGCTGCTGGAGCGCCGCGGAGCGCGGGTCACTTATAGCGATCCATTCGTTCCAACGCTCGCGCTCACCGATCACGAGTTGACCGCGCAGGATCCCCTCCGGATGGCGGAGGAAGCCGACTGCGTGGTGGTGGTTACCGATCACAGCGGCGTCGACTATGCGGCCATTGTCGAGGAAGCCAAACTGATCGTCGATACGCGCAACGCGCTCAAGAACCATCGTTCGCCCAAAATTGTAAGGCTCTAGAAACGCTTCCTCCGGAGGCGGCTCACAACTGCACGGCGTGGTAGCATCGGGGAATGCGGGGGCCCGTTTGCTCGATTTCCTGAAGGCGCCGGTAGCTGCGATCCAGGATTTCTACGTTCTCTCCGGGCGCGCGCTCCTCAACCTCTTTCGAGGCCCCCACTACGCCGACGACATCGCCATCCAGATGGACGTCATCGGCGTGGGCAGCCTGCCCATCGTGCTTCTGATCGGCTTCTTCAGCGGCTTCGTCATCACCATGCAGATGTCGCGAGCCCTCGCGCAGTACGGCGCTACGGACCAGGTGGGCCAGATCGTAGCCATTACCCTGGTGCGCGAGTTGGGCCCGGTGCTGACGGCTTTGCTGGTGGCGGGGCGCAACGCGTCCGGCATCGCAAGCGAACTCGGATCCATGAAGGTCACCGAACAAATCGACGCCATGCGCGCTCTGGGCACCGATCCGATTCAAAAGCTGGTGACCCCGCGCATGATCGCAACCTGCGTGATGCTTCCCATGCTGACCATCATCGCGGATTTCGTCGGCTTGATTGGCGGCTACGTCATCGCCTACTTCTCCATCGGCCTCACTTCTACGCAGTACTGGACCAACGCATATCAGGCGCTGGAGTATAACGACGTGGTGCAGGGTCTGCTGAAGCCTTTCGTTTTCGCCTTCATCATCTCCCTGGTTGGCTGCTTCTACGGTCTCAGGACCACGGGCGGCACGCAAGGCGTGGGCTTGGCCACCACCAAAGCCGTGGTCGCGGCCTCGGTCTGGGTGTTCGTCATCACTTCCTTGATCACGCGCATATTTGTGAACTTGCACTAACAAGATGCTGAAAATGGCCAACAACCGCTTGCTCACGCGGCTCGGAAATGCCGCTGCCTATTCGTTGGCGGAGCCGCGACCGTGAGGGAGCGGGTTGTCGAATAACGATGAACGATCCGCCTAGCCCTCCGGCAAATGAATGCCTTTTGAAGTTCGAGAACGTAACCCTTCGCTTTGAGGAAATCGTGGCGCTGGACGCCATCTCCTTCGAGTTACATTCCGGCGAAACTCGCGTGGTGCTGGGAGCCGCGGGCAGCGGCAAAACCACCCTGCTCAAAGCCGCCATCGGACTGATCCGCCCCGACTCGGGAAATATTTATCTGTTCGGCAACGAGATCACTTGTCTCAAAGAGGCGCAACTGTTCCAGATTCGCAGCGGCGTCGGAGTGCTTTTTCAGGAGGGCGGTTTGTTCGATTCCATCACTGTCGAGGAGAACGTCGCCTATCCGCTGCTCAATCGGACCCAGCATGCCGAATCGCTCCAAGAGGTGGAAACGAAGGTCAGGGAAGCTCTGCGATTTGTAGAGTTGGAACAAACCCTGGAGCAGTACCCAAGCGAACTCTCGGGTGGCATGCGGCGCCGTGTCGGCATTGCCCGCGCGGTGGTGAGCGAACCTCCTCTGGTGCTCTACGATTCGCCTACCGCCGGACTTGATCCCATCACCGCCAACCTCATCATGGCCCTGATCGCCAAAGAGCGCGACTCTAAGGACATCGCCAACCTGATCGTTACCCAGCGTTATCAGGACGGGCAACTGATGGCCAACTTTCGCTACAATCGCAGCAGCGGACACTTGGAGCCAGCATCCAGCAACGGGGGCGGAGGAGGAGCGGGTTCCAATCCGACGCGCACTATCTTTATGGTCATGAAAGATGGTCGGGTGGTCTTTGAAGGCGCCCAGCACGAACTAGAAGCGTCTCAGGATGATTACGTGCAAAAGTTCGTGCCAAAGCATTCATAATCTATGGCGATTCAGAATAGGGCCACCTGGGCGCGACTCAAAGTGGGGATACTGGCGATCTTCGCCATGACCATCCTGGCGGTGCTCATTTTTCTGATCACCGGCCAGACCAATATTTTTGAGCACCAAGTCGTCATTTACACCCACATGGCCGATGCCGCCGCGCTCACCAATGGCGCTCCCGTGAATTTGGACGGCATACCCATCGGCAAGGTGAAGTCCATTCGCCTCTCCGGCTCCAAAGATCCCATGCAGCTGGTTCGCATCGACATGCAATTGCCCGAGCATGTACTCCGTGACATCCCCAGCGATTCGCTGGCCTCCATTAGCGCGGCCAATGTGCTCGGCACCAAATACATCAACATCAAATCCGGGAAAAGCACCACCACCGTGATGGCCGATCAGGAACTTCCGAGCGTCAACACCGGTGAAATTCAGGATCTGGTGCAGCAGGGCTTTGGCGTCATGAATTCGCTGCAGGATACCGTTCAGCGCGTCGACAAAATCGTGGGCTTGGTGGAAAACGGACGAGGCAGCATCGGCAAGCTGCTGGTGGACGACACGCTCTACAACAACCTGCTGCAAATTCTCAACCAGGTGAAAGGGCTGGCCGATACGCTGAACAGCGACAAAGGCACGTTGGGTCTTTTGCTCAACAATCACGACCTTTACGATCAATTCGCCGCTACTTTAGGCCGCGTGGATACCATGCTGCAGCAATTGCAGAACGGGCAGGGCACAGCGGGCAAGCTGCTGAAGGATCCAGCCCTCTACAACGAAGCGCAACAAACCGTAGCGGGCATGCACCAGTTGGTGGACAATCTGAACGCCGGCAAAGGCACCGCCGGCCAGCTTCTCACCAGCGAGGATTTGAGCAATCAGTTGAAGGCCACCATCGGCAAGATCGATGCGATCATCGATAAGGTGAATTCCGGTCAGGGGACCATCGGCCAGTTGCTGGTGAATCAGCAGTTGTACGACAACCTGAACGGAGCTACGCGCGAGATGCACCTTCTGATGCAGGACTTCCGCGCCAATCCGAAGAAGTTCCTGCGCATCAAGTTGTCGATATTCTAAGGCTTGAAATACTTGATCCCTAACGCCGACGACTTCGGCTACACGCGCGACGTGAACGATGGAATCATCCATGCTCATCGGCAGGGCATCCTCACCGCAACCACACTCATGGCCACAGGCGCCGAGTTCGAGCACGCGGTCGCCCTGGCGCGCGAGAATCGGTCGCTCGATGTTGGCGTACATTTAGTGCTGGTAGGCAGCCAGGGCTTTCCGCAAACTATCCCGCAATTGATTCGGCAGATCGCTCGTCGCCGCATCCATATCTATGAGGAACTGGCCGCGCAGGTGCGCAAGGTGCAGCGCTCCGGCATTTGGCCCACTCATCTGGATACGCACAAGCACACGCACCTGTTGCCGCCCGTGCTGAATGCGCTGGCGCGGGTCTCCGCTGAATTTGGAATTCCCTGGGTGCGCCGTCCGTTCGATCTGCCTTTGAGCGGTGGCAGCGCACCCTGGCGACGGAGGGTGGTGAGCCAGACGCTCGGATTCGCGAGCGCTCGTTTCCACCGCGTTCTGGAGCGCCATGGATGCCGCACCACCGATCATTTTGCTGGGTTCCAAATGACCGGCCATTACGACGCTGCCGAGTTGGCGAGTCTCATCCGCCATCTGCCGGAGGGTGTCACCGAATTCATGTGCCATCCCGGCTTCTGCACTCAGGAACTGCAGGCCGCTCGCACGCGCCTGAAGGAGAGCCGCCGCCGCGAATTGGACGCGCTCACCAGTTGTGAAGTCCGCCGGGCGCTAGAAGAATCGAACGTAACCCTGCTTCGATACCCGGAAATCCGCTAAGTTGGGATCACAGATGCCCCTTCCACCTCTTATCGATCGCGAACTGCTCTTCGGCAATCCGGAAATTTCCGGCGCCCAGCTTTCTCCCGACGGCAAGTTCCTCGCGTTCCTCAAGCCCTGGAAAGAAACCCGCAACATTTGGGTGAAGAAGACCAGCGAGCCGTTTAGCGCAGCCCGGTTGATGACTACCGAGACCGCGCGTCCGGTGGCGGCTTTTTTGTGGACGCGCGACGCGAAGTACATCGCCTACGTAAAAGATAAGGACGGCGATGAAAACTTCAACGTTTACGCGGTGGATCCGAATGCCGAGGCTGCGCCGGACGGCGACGCTCCGCCATCGCGCGATCTCACCAATCTGAAGGGCGTGCGTGTCATGCTTTTCAGCGCGCCCAAGACCGATCCCGACGTGATCTACATCGGTCTTAACGATCGCGACAAATCCTGGCACGACCTTTACAAGCTGCAGATTTCCACCGGCGAGCGCACGCTCATCCGCCAGAACACGGACCGCATCGCCGGCTGGATTTTCGATCTCAAAGGAAATTTGCGCCTGGCGCAGCGCGTGCAGGACTCGGGCGATCAGGAAATCCTGCGGGTGGACTCCAGCGGCTTCACGCCAATCTACAGCTGCAACGTCTTTGAAACCTGCGACGTCATTCAGTTCCATCGGGACGGCCAGCGCGCCTACATGCAGACCAACAAAGGCGAGTTGGATCTCACTACGCTCACGCTGCTCGATCCCGCCACGGGCCAGGTTGAGACTGTGGAGTCCGATCCGCTGGGCCGCGTCGACTTCGGCTCCGCGTGGTTTTCAGAGGCCACCGAGGAACTGGTAGAAACCGAATACTCCGACGATCGCGATCGCCGTTATTTCAAGGATCCGGCCTTTGAAGCCGACTATCGATGGCTGGAGACGAAATTTCCGGGCCGGGAAATCTCCGTCACTTCCAGCACACATGACGACGCCGAGTGGCTGATCGCCGCCCATGGCGACACGGAGCCAGGCGAAACGTACCTGTTCGATCGCAAAACGCGCGATCTCACGTTTCAGTACAAAATTCGCGAGAAGCTGTTGCGCGAATGGCTGGCGCCGATGCAGGCGGTCCGATATAAATCCTCCGACGGCCTGGAGATTCCCGCCTATTTGACGCTGCCGAAGGGTCTGGAAGCCCGGAATCTGCCGGTGCTGATGGTAGTGCACGGCGGGCCTTGGGCGCGCGATGAGTGGGGCTACAACGCGATCGCGCAGTTCTTCGCCAATCGCGGCTATGCCGTTTTCATGCCCAATTTTCGCGGATCCACCGGCTTCGGCAAAAAGTTCCTGAACGCGGGCAACGCCGAGTGGGGCGTGAAGATGCAGGATGACGTGACGTGGGGTGCGAAATATCTGATAGCGGAAGGCATCGCCGATCCGAAACGCATCGGCATTCTCGGCGGCTCCTACGGCGGATACGCCACGCTCGCGGGTGTCGCCTTCACGCCCGATTTGTACCGGGCCGCCGTCGATATCGTTGGACCGTCGAATCTGAACACGCTGCTTGGCTCGCTTCCGCCTTATTGGGAAGCCGGCCGCAAGATCATGTACGCGCGCATGGCCGATCCCGACACCCCTGAGGGCAAGAAGTGGCTGGACGAGCGCTCGCCGCTTTATTCCGCGGCGAAAATCCAGACGCCTCTGATGGTGGTGCAGGGCGCCAACGATCCGCGCGTGAACCGGCGCGAGGCTGAGCAGATTGTCATCGCGCTGCGCGATCGCGGATTCCCGGTGGAATACCTGCTCGCGCCCGACGAAGGCCACGGCTTCGCGCGTCCGGTGAACAACATCGCGATGTTCATGGCCGTTGAAAAATTCCTAGCTGCGCATCTCCAGGGTCGCTATCAGGAAGGCGGATCGCCGGAGGTGGTGGCCCGCCTGCAGGAAATCACGGTTGATCCGAAAACCGTGGTGCTCTCAAAGACGCTGGACGCCTCGGCAGTCGGCGTTCCCAAAGTAGCCGCGGAGTTGACGCCCGGCACTTACAAGTACGACGCTAAGCTGTCGATGGGCGATCAACAGATGGCGCTCAAGCTGGCAACCACGATTGAGGAGGCGGGCGGCATCTGGACGGCCGAAGAGACCATCGATACGCCCATGGGCGAGATGCTGGACACGGTCACGCTGGAGAAAGGCACTCTCACGCTAACCAAGCGAAACGTGAAGCAAGGGCCGGTCGCCATCTATTTGGATTTTTCGAACGGCAAAGCCACCGGCTCAATGGAAATGGAGGGCGAGGATAAGCCGATTTCCGAGGATCTGGACGGCCCGCTGTTCGCCGACGGGGCCGGCTCAAGTTTCGTGCTGGGATGCCTTCCCCTGGCCGAGGGCTACAGCACGGCCTTTCGAAATTTCGATGTGCAAAAACAAAAGGCCAAGTTGATGCAGCTCGAAGTAGCCGGATCGGAAAGCGTCACGGTGCCGGCGGGCACGTTCGACGCATTCAAACTGGAGTTGTCCTCGGCCGACGGCGGCGCGGATAAATCCACGGTCTGGATCGCCAAAGCTACCCGAATGCCGGTAAAAATATCCACGGTCATGGCCGAAATGGGCGGCGCCACGCTAACCGCGGAGCTGCTGCCAGCCGGCAAAACCTAGATGGCCACAGATGAACACAGATCAACACAGATTAAAAACAATGAGCTTGATATTGTTTTATCCGGTTTGATCTGTGTTGATCTGTGGCCAGATTTGCTTTCTTCAAGCGTGCATCGACTTCGCGGCCGGCTGCTGGTGCCCAAGCACTTTATGCGGCTTGTAGGGCTTCTCTAACGCCGCCACTTCATCGCTACTGAGTTTCAAATCCACGGACGCGATCAGATCCCTGAGATGCTCTGTCTTGGTGGCTCCGATGATAGGCGCGGTAACGCCCGGAGCTTGCAGCACCCAGGCGCAGGCCACCTGTGCCGCGGAAACTCCACGCTGCCTGGCCACCGCCGCCACCGCGTCCGCCACCTGGAAATCGTCCTCGCTGTAGTACATGTCCTTGGCCATGGTGTCCACTTGCGAGCGCGTGGTGGAACCGCCTTCGCGATGCCTGGTGCCGGTAAGGAAGCCGCGCGCCAGCGGACTCCACGGAATGACGCCCACGCCTTGATCCATGCACAGCGGAATCATCTCGCGCTCTTCTTCGCGATAGACCAGGTTGTAGTGGTTCTGCATGGCGATGAAGCGGTGCCAGCCATGCTCCTTGGCAAGATAAAGCGCCTTTGAAAATTGCCAGGCCGCCATGCTGCTGGCGCCGAGATAGCGCACCTTGCCCGCGCGGACCAGTGAATCCAGGGCATCCAGCGTCTCTTCAATGGGCGTGTTGAAATCCCAGCGATGGATTTGATAGAGATCGATAAAATCCATGCCCAGACGCCGCAGCGAATTATCGCAGCCTTCAATGATGTGCTTGCGGCTGAGCCCCTTCTTGTTGGGGCTCCGGCCCATGGCTCCGCATACTTTGGTGGCGACGATGATTTCATCGCGCGAGGCCATCTCCTTCAGATACTCGCCCGTGATCTTTTCGCTCAAGCCGGCCGAGTAAACATCGGCGGTGTCGAAGAAGTTGATGCCGGCCTCGATCGCAATCTTGAAATGCTCGCGTGCATCCTCCCTGTTGACGTGCCAGCCGCGCGTGCCGATGGACCAATCCGGCACTTCCCCGCCGCCATAGCTCATGCATCCCAGACAAATGCGGGATACCGTGATTCCGGTCTTGCCCAGTAGTGTGTATTGCATTGTTTTACGTTAGTCTCCAGTAGAAAACCTCAGTTTAGCTTGATCGGCGCCCAGCGTACGCGCATACTGTCAGAGGCGACGAAATGAGCACGCATTCCAGCATCCAGGGTCCTCAAATACAGGCTATCGCCCGATAAAGCGGACGCTTTGGCACGCTGGCTAGCCGAACAGGCGCCGTACTGCGAGGCCTCACAAAAGCACCTCGAGGCGGGCACCGTGGAGCAAGCTTAATGGCACTACGGCTACGTTTGCGCTATCCGGGGACATCCTGGCCCTGGTGGATTCGTGTTTAACCAAATAGCTTGCAGCGCGGACATTTCCAATCCGATCCGGACGGACGCTGGGGATGAATCGGATTATCCTGCGGCTCGAAGTCGTGATAAAGAGCGCATTCTTTCTCAAAGGCGGCTTGAGCCGAAGAGCAATATTCGTAGCGGAAGCGTTTGTAGGAACCCACGTGCACGTGCAGCTGATTGTTGACGTTGGTGTCGGACCGGCCCACGTAAGCCACGCGGAAGTTGACCAGATCCGCGGATTCTTCGAGCGCGTAAGCGCCCGGCCGGCTCTGCCGCACTTCCTGGTCGATCGCCCGATCGCTGAGTTCGAAAGGGCCCAGTAATCCGTTCTCCGCCATCGAGGGCAACCTCCTTCGATCACGTGATATTGCAGGACCAAGGCTGATGCCGACTCTGGCTACACAACTCTCAACGCGCACGTAACGCGCGTTCAGGCAGTCAACGCAGCCCGGGCGAAGATGCAAACTAAGCAGATGTCATCCCCGCGGCACTGAAACTCGGCTTATTATACAACTGATGAAGCACAGCACCGATCGAATTCTGACCACGCACGCCGGACGCCTGGATGGTCCGCGCGACTTACGGGAGATGACCTTCAGCTTCATGTCCGGCCGCGGACCCGATCTGGCCACCGTCATGGCTCGCGTGCAATCCGGCATCACCGAGACCATCCGCAAGCAGGCGGACGCGGGCATCGATATCATCAGCGATGGCGAACTGGGCAAGATCGGCTTCGGGTTCGCGTACTATGGCCGGCGGCTATCCGGCCTCGCCACTCGAAAAGTAAATCCCGGCGAAACCGGCTGGATGGGCGGCAACACCGGGGAGCGCGTCGAATTCGCCGAGTTTTACAAGGACTTGAACTTCGAACAATTTCTGCCGCCCGAACGCACCATCTGCAACGGCCCGATCACCTATATCGGCGAGCAGGAAGTGGCGAACGATATTGCACTGTTCAAACGGGCGCTGGCCGAAGCAGGTGCGAGAGCCGAGGAAACGTTTCTGTGCGTGCTGGCGCCGGGCTGGCTGGAGCACTTCTTTCACAACGAATATTATTCCAACGACGAGCAGTATCTGTTCGCCCTCGCCGACGCGATGAAGCACGAGTACAAAGCCATCGTCGACGCCGGTTTCATCTTGCAGCTGGACGATCCGGCGCTGCCCGACACCTACGACATGATTGTGCCCACGCCCACCATCGCCGAATACCGGAAGTTCGCGGAGGTGCGCATTGACGCGCTTAACCACGCGCTCCAGGGATTGCCCGAAGATCGCGTGCGCTATCACATCTGCTGGGGCAGCTGGCACGGTCCGCATACACACGATCTGCCGCTGAAACATTTGGTCGACATTATGCTCAAAGTGAAGGCCGGCGCTTACTCGGTGGAGGCGGCCAATCCGCGCCACGAGCACGAATGGAAGGTATGGAAGGACGTGAAGCTGCCGGACGGCAAGATCCTCATCCCCGGCGTAGTCAGCCACGCCAGCAACGTGGTGGAGCATCCCGAGCTGGTGGCCGATCGCATCGCGCTGTACGCCGGTCTGGTGGGCCGGGAAAATGTCATCGCCGGCACCGATTGCGGGCTCGGTCTGCGCGTCCATCCGCAGATCGCCTGGGCCAAGCTGAAGGCTCTGTCCGAAGGCGCGGCGCTGGCGACGAAACAACTCTGGAGCCGATAGCATGTCCGCCGGCGTCGTCTCGGGGTTGCGAAGGAAATCCTTCTCGCCCTGGGTACGCTATCCGAGCCTGGTGTTGCTCTACGGTTTTTTGGTTCCCTTCACCAAGTTCCTGGAGAAAACAGGTTTGTGGGCGCGCCTGGCTTCCCGGCGCCGGCGCGATATCAACGGCAAATTCGGCGATTACCAAGCCACCTCTCACGATGTTTTCGCCTGCGTCTATTTCAAGAGCGGCACCAACTGGCTGATGCAGATCGTGGTCGAAATCGTCCACCATGGGGTGGCCCAGTTCGAGCATGTCCACGATATCGTCCCGTGGCCCGACTCGCCGGACCCGCGTTACGCGGTTCCTCTCTCCGACCAAGCCACCTGGAAGAAATCCCCGGAAGGTTTGCGCGTCATCAAGACGCACCGCTTGTTCGCCGACGTCCCGTTTTCACCGCAAGCGCGCTACGTGTGCGTGGTCCGCGATCCCAAAGACGTGTGCGTCTCCGCCTATTATTTTATCCGTGCATCCGTCATGGGGCCCATGACGCCGTCAGTTCCAAACTTCGTGGAATATTTTCTCTCGCCCACTTTCACTTACTATTCCTGGGCCGCGTTTCTGGATGGCTATTGGCGCATTCGCAATCGCGAGAACGTGCTTTTCATGACCTACGAGGAAATGAAAGCAGATCTGCGGGGAACGGTGCAAAAGATCGCCGCCTTCCTCAAGGTGGAGCTGTCGGAGGCGGAAATGGACGCGGTAATTCGGCAGGCGTCTTTCGACTACATGAAACAGATCGAGCACAAGTTCGAAACCGGCATGGTGGTTCCTTGGGCCACGCCACGCGGAGCCATGATGCGGCGAGGGCAGCGCGGCGGATCGGCCGAATTGCTCACGCCGGCGCTGCAACAAAAGATCGACGACCATTGCCGCGCCGAACTAAAACGTTTGGGCTGCGATTTTCCCTACGACGAAGCATTTTACCAGGGCAAGCGACCTTCGTCGTTGAAATAGCCGCCGGTGGGTCCGTCTTCGCCGATGGTGGCGTATTGGATCGCGGCAACCGCTCCCTGGGCGGCGGTGCGCGGTCCGCTGTGGCCGTTCAGATCGGTGGCGCAGTAGCCGGGGCAGATGGCGTTCACCTTGATGGGCGTGTCCTTCAGCTCGTTGGCGAACTGGACGGTCATGCTATTCAAGGCCGTCTTCGACGTGTTGTAGCCCAGAATGGCCATCCCGGCGACCGGCGAATCGGGCTGGCCGGCGAGGGTGATGGACCCCAGGCCGCTCGAAACATTTACGATTCGGCCATGTTTCGATTTGCGCAGCAGCGGCAGAAAGGCCTGCGTCATCGCCATGGGGCCGAAGAGATTGGTTTCGTAGACCTCGCGCACCCTGGCCAGATCGGCGCCGCTAGGCTTCCCTCCCCAATCGCCGATACCCGCATTGTTGATCAGGATGTCCAGCCGCCCAAATTCCTTCTCCACCCACGCCGCGGCATGCTGAATGGTGACAGGATCGGTTACATCAAGCTTGACGAAACGCGCGTCGGCGCCTTCGGCCTTCAACTTGTCGACGGCCGCCTGGCCCCGCGCCTCATCCCGCGCACCCACCAGCACTTTGATCTTTTTCGCCCCTAAACCGCGGGCAATCTCGTACCCGATTCCCTTGTTCGCACCGCTGATGAGCGCGACGTCACCTTCAAAGAGTTCCACGTTTGGCATCCAAAGCCAGTCTATACGATTAGGAGCGTGTAAACCCACTGAGGGGAACCGTCGTCTACACCCGCATGCAAAAACAAATACTTGCCGCAACCGCACTCCTGGCAGTTAGCTCTATGCTTGCTCACGCACAAAGCACGCCGCCAACGCCGCCTACTCCGGCCCAGATTGTCGCCAACCAGGTGGCCAGGCTCACCAAGCTGCTGGACTTGAACTCCACGCAGCAAACCTCGGCCACCACCATCTTCACTACCGAGCAGAGCGCGCTGGCCGCGCTCAGGAGCGGTATGCAGACGGCGCGAACGGCGCTTCAAACCGCCATCAAGAGCAACGATACCGGAGCCATCGGTGCCGAGTCGACGCAAATTGGCACTTTGACCGGTGAAGAAGTGCTGGCCCAGGCGACGGCGGCTGGCGCGTTCTTCGCCATCCTATCCAATGATCAACAGACCAAGTACGAATCACTCGGGCCTTTGGGCGGCGGACCTGGCGGTTTCGGAGGCCCGGGCGGACCTGGTCCCCGCGGGTTCGGCGGATCCCACTAGCAGGCGCGACGAATCATGCAATTGTCGGCGGCGTCCGAGTTGGCAACGTCTGAACTGGAAGGCCGTGCCGGAGCGAACGTTGCCGCGCTGGCGGGAGACTTCGAGGCGCTGGTGCGGCGGTATCGGCCCCAGGTGTTTCGCTTCGCGCTGGCTTCCTTGCGCGACGTGGACGCCGCCGAGACCGTGACGCAGGACTGTTTCCTGCGAGCGTACCGGGCGCGCGAAGTCTTCCGGCAGGACTGCAGCCTGCGTACCTGGCTGATGCAGATTGCCGTGAATCTGATCCGCGATCAAATTCGCAACCGGCGATTTCAATTTTGGAGACGCGCCAATCGAACGGCGAAGCCGATGGAAGTTGCCGGCCGCAAGCTGGCCGATGGCGCCCGATCCCCGGAAGCTCAGGCGCTGCATAATGAACGAGTGGCGGCCATTTGGACCGCGGCCGAAAGGCTTCCTGAAAAGCAGCGCACGGTTTTTCTGCTGCGCTTTGTGGAAGACATGGATTTGCTGGAAATTGCGGTGGCCACGGGAATGAAAGAAGGCACTGTAAAAACGCATCTCTTTCGCGCTTTGCGCGCGGTTCGGGATCGCCTGGGAGCATCCATCGGAGAAACTATATGATCGGGCATCTCTCTTCAGAGCAGTTGTCGGAAGCTGTCACGGGCCAGTCCAGCCCACTGGTGGCAGGGCACATCCGGGACTGCCCGGCGTGTCGCGCCATGCTCGGGAACTTTCGCGAGGCATTGGGGGATTTTCAGGGAGCGGTGCGCGCCTGGAGCGAGGAGCAAGCGGACCAATATCGATCCAGCGCCGCGCTGCCGGAAGCGCATTGGTGGCGAAGCTCACACCAACTGGCGTGGGCTTTGCTGATCGCCGCCGTGTGCATCGTCGCCAGCTTCGTACTTCCGCGCTATCAAGTCAACAAGACGCCGGCCGATGTCGTGTTGCTCGATCGGGTGGATGCGGAGGTTTCGAGCACGGTGCCGTCATCGATGGAGCCGCTGGTTAAGCTGGTGGTGCAGAAATAATGATGACCCGCGCCCTCCTCACTTTGGCCGTCGTCCTGGTTTTCGCCGGAATGGTTTCGGCGCAGCAGGGTCCGCCTCCGCCGATGCGTCCGAATCGTCCGCCTATGGAACGAGCTTTCCACGAAGGTCCGCCGGGACGATGGTGGATGGATCCGGGGTTGGTACAAAAGCTAGGACTGACCGCCGATCAGCAGAAACGCATCGACGCGCTCTTTCAACAGAACCGGCTGAAACTGATCGACCTGAGCGCGGGACTCCAGAAGGAAGAAGCTATCCTTGAGCCGTTGCTCGAAGCGGACCGGCCGGATGAATCGCAGGTGCTTGCGCAAATCGACCGCATTGCGCAGGCGCGCGCGGAGCTGGAGAAGGCCAACGCGCGCATGTTGCTCGGATTCCGCGGCGTGCTCACGCTGGATCAATGGAAGAAGTTGGAGGCTGAAGCCCCGCCCAGGCGCGGAGAACATCCCCAACCGCGCTAGCTTGAGCTGACCGCTTGCTCACGCGCCACCCGGCCAGTCTTCTTCGAGCCAATGTTCTCCAGTGCATGACTTCCGGTCGTCTCCGAGTGTGCTGCTGGCGGGCGGTTCAGAGCCGCGACCGTTAGGGGGACGGAGCCCGCTACTGCGCCAAATCGGCCAATTGACGCAGGATCTGCTGCGCGGCTTTCTGCCCGGCGCTCTTCTTGGAAAGGCCTTCGGCGCGGCTCACCCAGTCCCGCCCGACGCGCACTTCGACCAGAAAGGTTTTGGCGTGCTCGGGTCCGCGTTCCTCCACGATGGCGTAACGCGGCTGCGGCAGCTTCATGGATTGGGCCAGCTCCTGCAGGGCGCTCTTGTAGTCGGTGGCGAGCGCCGCTTCGCTCGCGGGTTCGGATTCGCCGATGACATGCTGCACGATGAAACGCTGCGCCGGCTGGATGCCGCCATCCAAATACAGAGCCGCGATTACGGCTTCCACGGCGTTGGCAAGCAGCGCCTTCTTCTCCCGGCCGCCGCTCATTTCCTCACCACGCCCCAGCAGTAAATAGTCGCCCAATCGCAGCCGCGCAGCCACTTCGTGCAGGTGTGAAGAACTGACTAGGTGCGCTTTCAATTTGGAGAGCCGCCCTTCCGGATAATCCGGATGGGCGCGCACCAGAGCGTCGCTCACCACAAATCCGAGAATCGCGTCCCCCAGAAACTCGAGCTGCTCGTTGTCGCTGGCCGTGGCGCTGGAAGTCTTTTCATAAACACTGGAGCGGTGCGTGAACGCGCGAGCCAGCAAATCCCGGTTTTCGAAACGATAGCCGAGCGCCGCGTCGAGTGCTTCCGACTCCAGTTCCACAGCTCCGGCTAAGGCTACTTGTTCGCGGCCGGCGGCGCTGGGCTGGTGGCCGGGGCTGGAGCCGGGCTGGCTGGCGACGCAGGACTCGCGGGTGTGCCGCCGGCGGGCGCTGCGGGCTTGTGCTTGGCGATTTCGGCCTTCAAAGACTCGGCAACCTGCGTCACCTGCGGTTGGGCATTGGGCGAGCTGATGGCCTTGTTCAGAGTGAATTCGGCGTCCGCTAGCTTGCCCATGCTCATGTAGACCTGCCCCAAGCGGACCAGGGTGGCCGGATTCTGCGTGCTTGCGGTTGCCAGTGCCTGTTTATAGTTCATCACGGCGCCGTCATAATTCTTGCGCACCGTGTCGGCCATCCCCATGGCCTCGTATGCCTGGGCTTGCATGTCCTTTCGGAACCCCTCCCACTCGGCATCCGGAACATCGGCGCGGACTTTCGGCATCACTTTGGCGGCTTCCACGGCGTCCTTGGCCCATTTGTCCACCTTGGCGAGTTGCTCGTCCTTATCGAGATCGTTGACGCGCGTGTGCCGGGCGGTTTCCGATGCCAGCGTGACCAGCGCAAAGGCGTTCATGGGGTCGGCCTTCAACAGCCGGTCCGCATAAAATATGGTCTGGGCATAGTCGTTCTTTTGCTGTTCGGCCTGCACCGCTATCTGCAGCAGCGGCACTTTAAATTCGGTGTCCGCGAAGTTGGTCAAAACGTTCTCGACGGCGGCGATTCGCTCGTCCGGCGTCTTCGCCAGTTGGACGGCTAAAATGGCCTGCTGTTCTTTCGGCGACTTGACCTTCTGCGCCCACAGCGGCGAAAAGCCGAGCGCCAGAGCGGCCCAAGTCAGCGCGGCGATATTTCGGATTGCTCTCTTCATCTTTGCTCCTAGTTCTGAATTCGGTTTTGAATCTATCCTGGTCTACCGCTGAAAGGGCTGCGCGAGTCCTTTCTCGGCGGCCGCTTTCACCTGCTCGGGCACTCCATGCACCGCAAGCGCAGCCCGATAGTGCTTCTCGGCTTGCTCACGCTCGCCGGCGGCATCCGACAGCCGGCCCAGATACAAATGGGCCCACGACTTGGTTTCATCGTCCGGGGACATCTCCAACGTCTTTTGGAACAGCTTTTCGGCCAGCTCCGGATCGTGATCCAGCGCCGCAATGCGTGCCAATCCATAATAAGCCCTGGCGTGCACCGAATTCTCGGCCGCCTGCTGCAGCACCTTCTCGTAGCCTGCGCGGGCCGCGATGAGATTCCGGCTGGTGTAAGCATTTTCGGCCTCGGCCAGATTCCTGGCGGTTGCGCTCAACACCGGCGCGGGCGGAGGCGGAGCTTCCTTAGCTCTGTGAACGGTGGCTTCCTTGGCGAACTCCACTTTTTGCAAACGCCGGTCCTCACGCGCCAAATCGATTTGACCCAGCAGATCCGGAAAGTAATTCCTTAACGATTCTTGCTGTTTTTCGTAGATCGCCAGGCCGTCGGCCAGCGCGGGAGTGAGGACAAAACCCTGGCTCAGCGCTTCATTCACTAACTCCTGTTTCTTCGGGCCGCGCGCCAGACGGCTTTCCACCGCCTTGATTACGCACTCGGTGGCAAGCAGCATGAAATCGTTTTTGTAAGCCTCATCCAAGGCCGGCGCAGCCTGCGCAAAGTCGCCCAGAGACCGATCGCGGCCCCATTGCTCAAAATATCGCAGCGACAGTGGATCTAATAAGAAGTGCAGATAAGCGTGCCGCACCTGATCGATCTGCGGCTCGGGCGAGGGCGTCACCACCACATAGTAATTGCTCTTGTAGCTGCGGGTCTGAATCTGGTTCGGCGCGCCCAGCAGATCCACGTAGATCTGGAAACGGCTTCCCCGCGAGCCGCTGGGATTGCGCAAGTAAGCATTGGCTTCCTGCAGCGCCTGCAAGACGCCCAGGTGGTAAGCCTCGATTACACGATCGAGCGCCGGCTGGGACTGCTTCCAAAGATCGTGGATGTCGGCTTCGTTGTAGAAATCGGCGATCAACTCGTTCAATCCATCCAGCTTGCGGACGTCCGGCGGGACCTCCTGGATCGGCATCCAGAATTGAAAATCGGGCGGACCCTGAAGCGAGAGCGCGAAGGAGATGTACTGGTTCAGCTCAGCCTCCGGGTCGTCCTGATGGTGGTCGGCCATAAACTTTTTCAGCGCTTCCACCGAAGCCGGATGTTTGGCCGCGATCTGATCGCGAACCTGCTTGCGTAGGGGCGAGTTGGCGTTGGAATCGACGTTCGCGTCGTACCCGGCGGCATTGATCGCGGCCAGCACGGTGAACAATGCCTCGCTGCCATCCAGCTGGCCCTGTTCGGGCTGCGGCTGCGCCAGAACAACGGCGCAAAGGAGGAGCGCAACTGCGAGCAGGCGAACCAAAGCTAATCCCATTGTAATCATGTCTCAGAATCTATTTGCCAATGCAAAACGTGGAAAAGATCCGGTTCAGGATATCATCGGCGGTGGTGGCGCCGGTAATGCCGTCCAGCGGCCGCAGGGCGGCGTAAAGATCCAGCAGCAGCATTTCGTGCGGGATTCCGAACTCGGCCGCTTTGCGAGCCTGCGCCAGCGCCTCCCGGCTTTCGCGCAGCAGTTGCTCGTGGCGGACGCTGGTGATGAATCCGGAGTCCTGCTCGCGCGAGGCTATAGGGAAAATCTCTTCGCGTAGACGTGCGATTCCTTCGCCCGTGAGCGCCGAGACCGCGATCGAATCGCCGGGTGGCTGAGCGACGCGTGGCAAATCGGCCTTGTTTCCGACCAGAATCCAACGCCCCTGGCTCTTGGCGTGTTCGATGAGCGCGAGATCGTCGGGTTGAACGGGCGCCGCCAGATCCAGCACCACCAGCGTCACGTCGGCGTCGGCCATGGCCTGGTAACTGCGCTCGATTCCTAGCGTCTCCACGAAGTCCTGCGCGGAGCGAATGCCGGCTGTGTCCACGAATTTGACGGGGATTCCCTGAATCGCTGCTACCTCCGACACCAAGTCCCGCGTGGTGCCGGGCACATCGGTGACAATCGCCCGATCCTGCTCTAACAGCCGATTGAACAGGCTGCTCTTGCCGACGTTGGGCCGCCCGACGATGGCGAGGGTGATTCCGGAATGGACCAGCTTGCCATAGTCGAACGTAGAAGCGAGCGCCGCGAGGGCCTTTTCGATAGGGTTCAGGCGCCGCAGGATCTCCTCGAGCGGCGCGACGCTAATATCGTCTTCGGCGAAATCGATACCGGCCTCGAGCAGCGCGATCAGTTCCACCAGTTGCTCTTTGATGGGACGGATGCGCTTCGACACCGATCCTTCCACCTGCTGCGCGGCCACACGGGCCTGATACAGCGTGGTGGCTTCAATCAAGTCGCGCACCGCCTCGGCCTGAGGGAGATCGATTCTTCCGTTGAGATAGGCCCGCAGTGTGAACTCGCCGGGTTCGGCCAGCCGCGAGCCAGCGGCGCAAGCGCGCTCCAGGCAGAATCGAAGGATTACGGGCGATCCGTGGCAGGAGATCTCCACCAGGTCCTCGGCAGTATACGATCGCGGCGCGGCGAAATAAGCGACCACCACTTGATCTACTGTCGTGCCCGAATCATCGATCAATTCCGCCAGCGCGAGAGTCCATGGGATCCACTCATGCCCGGCGCGAAATCGCAAAATACTTTTCGCGATGCGTCTTGCGTCGGAACCGGAAAGGCGCACCAAACCCAAGCCCGATCGTCCAGGCGGGGTGGAAATACCAACGATGGTGTCGTGAATTTGCAGCTTGTTTGGTGGCTAGGGCCGTCTTCCGCCACGCCGCGGAGGTCCGGATCGCCGGCCACGATCGCGGGAGTCTCGATCGCCGCCGCGTGGAGGTGGCGCCGGCCGGGGCGGACGAATGGGCTCCGGCAGGGGCATATCGATGGGAAGAACCACCACTTGCCGAAACGGTCCGGTTCCCGTGCTTTCGCTGCGAATATCGGTCTCGTTGCGCAGACTCAAATGGATGATGCGCCGCTCGCGGCTGTTCATCGGATTGAAGTGAAAGGGCCGGCGGGTCCGCTTCACGCTTTCGGCCGCGGTCATGGCGCTCAGCCTCAACTCTTCAATGCGCAAAGTGCGGTAATCGTTCGAATCGAAACACAAGCGGGAGTGATGCTCGGCCGGCATGTGCAGAGCTTCCATGGTCAGAAACTCCAGCGCCAGCAGCAACTCCGCTTTATTGGCCAGCAGCATATCCACGTCGGGGCCGGAGAATTTCACCAATATATCGGGATCTTCCAGATCGGGATGTAGATGCTGGCCCTCCAGAAGCTCGAACGAAAGTTCCAGCCCCATGTCTCCGATGACCATGTCGAGAAACCCGCTAATCTGGTATCCGCTGGTTGAAACTGTGTAGGTCTTTTCGTCCACCTGCGTTATTTGCCCTTCTTCTTCACGGCGGCCGGAGGCGGAGGTGGCGGTGGTGCGGGCATCATCCGATTCACGGCCCATTGTTGTGCGATTCCCACTAAATTACTGGTTAGCCAGTATAACACCAGGCCGCTCGAAAAATTGTAGAACAAGAAGCCGAACATGAGCGGCATGAACATCATCATTTTCGCCTGCGAAGGATCCATGCCCGGGTTGGGAGTCATCTTCTGCATGACGAACTGCGAGACGATCATGATGAGCGGCAGAATGTGAATGGGCAGTTGTTCGGGCTGCGACAAATCTGAAATCCATAGCCAGTGCGCCCCGCGCATCTCGATGGTGACGGCCAGAACTTTGTAGAAGGCGTAGATCAGCGGAAGCTGCACGATCATGGGCAGGCAGCCGCCCATGGGATTGACGCCTTCTTTCTTATAGAACTCCATCACTTCCTGGTTCTGCTCCGCCTTGCGAGGGTCGCGCATGCTAAGGCCCTTGTATTTGGCGTTGATGGCGGCCAGCTTGGGTTGCAGCGACTGCATCTTGCGCTGGCTCTTCATGCTCTTCAGCCGCAACGGCAGCAGCACCACGTTGATGGCGATGGTGATCAAAACGATGGACCAGCCGTAGTTGTGAACCAGGTTGTCGTTCACCCAATGCATGGCCAGGAAGAGCGGCTTGGCGATCACTCCGTACCAGCCCCAGTCGATCAGTTGGGGAAGCTTGGGATCCACGCGGCGCAGCAGGTCCAGATCTTTGGGACCCACAAATACCGCGAAGCGATTCACCGAATCGCCGCCCACTTCCACCCCCACGCGCATCTCTTCTTTGCCGGCGGGCGCAGGTGGCACATCGTCCTTGATGGTCTCCACCCGGATTGCCGTATTGTCCTTGGGCAGAAATACGGCGGCAAAGAAGCGGTCGTCCAAACCGGCAAACAAATAATCGCCGGTAGTGAGCAGCGGACCGTCTTTGACGGACTTGGCGTCCTTGGTTACCAGCTTGCCCTGGCTGAGGCCCAGCATGCTGGTTTCATGCGGATCGAAATAGACCGCGTGCTCTTCAGCCGAGCGATTCAGGACCGTCGCGTCGCCAAAGCCTCCCCGCCACTGGAGCAGGTGGTCGGTGGGCACACCGTTGATTGTGACTTCAGTTACGATCTGCGAGAGATAGCCGCTTTTTGAAAACTGAAAGCTCTTCTTCGCGTAGTCTTTTCCGTTGGAAAATTCGTATTCGATCCCTAAACCGTTGGCGGTGGGTTTAGCGACGTACAGGCCATAGTTCAGGGTGTCGGCGGTTTTGTCATCCCGCAGCACGATCGAAAAGGGCGGCGCCACTTTGGAATAGCTGGCTTCGTTCACCAATTCCAGCGGCTTGCCTAGTTTGTCGCGGTATTTTTTCAGGATCCAACTGCGGATTGTCCCGCCACGATTGGACAGGGTGATGCTATAGATGTCTGTGTCGACAACAAATTGCTGTTCCTTGGTGGCTTCAATCTGTCCCGGGACTGGTTCAGCCGCGGCGGCTTCGGGTTGGGGTACAGCGGGAGCCACGGCTGCCGATTTCGTGGCCGTCGACGCATTCTGGTCGGTGCTTTTTGTCGCCGGCTTGGGCGGCGGCGGGGGCGCCTTATAGAAATAAGGGGTGAGGAACAGCACCAATCCCATGAGCACAAACGCCAGCAGGAGCCGCTGCTCCATGGAAAGCTCTTTCTTTCCGGGTTTGTTGGATTGGATTTGGTTATCGGCCATGATATCGAGGCTTTCTTTCTAGCGGACCGGATCGAATCCGCCCGCATGGAATGGATGGCAGCGCGCAAGACGCCGCAGTCCCATTCCGACGCCCCGCAGTACGCCGTACCGCTCAACCGCCGCCATCATGTATTCCGAACAGGTAGGAGAAAACCGGCAGGCCGATGGCAACAGCGGCGACACGAACCGTTTATAGAGACGCAAAGTAGCGATTACTGCTTTCTGCATTGCGTCACCAACCGATCCACTTCCCGCCGCAGCTCCTCCACCGGTGCCGCAATCGCGGGACGGCGCGGGTTGATCACAATATCCCATTCCGGCGCAACTTCCATCAAGCGTACCCGCAGCGCTTCCCGCAGCCGGCGCTTCACGCGATTCCGTAGCACGGCCTTGCCGAACGCCCGCGGCACGGTAAAGCCCAGCCGGGGTCCTTCGTCGCCAGCGCGGACCACTCGCAGGCAGAAGGCCGCAAACAAGCGGCTCGTGAATCTGCTTCCCTGATTGTAGGCCCTGCGGAAATCGGAGGCTCTCAGAATCCGAGCGGTGGTCGGAAAGCCGACGCTAGTCGGCGTACCGAACGGCTCTCTCGTCGCTAACGGTGAGTTTGTGTCGGCCTTTGGCTCGGCGTCGCGCAAGCACGGCGCGGCCATTTTTCGTGGACATGCGTACCCGGAATCCATGTGTCTTTGCCCGTTTGCGATTGTTTGGCTGAAAGGTGCGTTTTGGCATTTGATTTCCCGGCCCGGGCAAAGCACCCGAAACGTAGAAGGACTAGTTAACTTTCAGTATAGGAGGCGGGAATTGGGGTGTCAAACGCGGGGGAAGTCCGACAGCTTGAAAATGCTCGCAAGTTCCACGCCAAACTCGGAGCGCAGCAACTCGGCGCCGCCCGCTTCTCGATCGATGAGGCAAATGGCTCCCAGGATTTCCATTCCGGCTGACTTCGCGTTTCTAATAGCCAACGCTGTGGATTCGCCCTTGGTGCAAACATCTTCGACGATCACCACATTGAGCCCTTCGGTGGACGCTAATCCTTCCACCAGCTTTTGCATGCCGTGCGCTTTCTTCTCTTTTCGAACGACGAAGGAATCGATAATCGGCGGGCGATCTAAGCTTTCTCTCGCAATGGCAAAAGCAATCGGGTCCGCTCCCATCGTGAGTCCGCCGACAGCCTGGGGGATCCAACCTTTCTCTTCCATCTTTTGGAGGAAGAGACGCCCGATCAGCGGCATCGCTCTGGGGTCGCAAGTGGTGGGTCGGCAGTCTACGTAAACATCGCTGGTCTGGCCGGAGGCCAGGGTAAAAGTACCGAATCGCACAGACTTCGTCCGAAGGATGTCATGGAGCGCGGCCAAATCTTGCAAAATGAGACTCATTGTAACAACCGCGACTACAATAAAACAAAGAGCATCCTTGTGCGCCTGGATTTCCATCGGCGGATCGCCGCCATTGCCGCGTTGGCGATCTGCCCGATGTCGATGTATGCCGCGCCAGCTCCGGCGTGGCGGCTCACACGCAGCGGCCATTTCGAAATCTACTCACAATCGAGCGACCAGCGCGCGCGTCGGATGCTCGAGTGGTTCGAGCAACTGCGCGCGTTTTTTGAACAGCAGCGGGGATGGAAGGCCGATGCTCCGACACCGGTCCGAGTGATCGTCTTCGCTTCCGAGCAGCAATACCAGCCCTACCGCCTGCGACCCGCCTCCGACGCCTATTATGTGGGCACCCGAAGCCAGAATTACATCGTAATGGCAACGGACGATCCAGCGCATTTTGGCCTGGCCGCGCATGAGTACGCGCACCTGGTGATGCGCACTTCGGGCGAGCAACTGCCGCCCTGGCTGAAGGAGGGCTTGGCGGAGTTTTTCGCCACCTTGCACATCTCGGAGCATGGCACTCAGCTGGGCGGCCCGCTGCCCGGGCGGCTGCGCACGCTCAAGACGCGGGCTTGGATGCCGCTCGCGGAGGTGCTCTCGACTTCCGAAGAATCCCAGGCGCGCCAGGAACGCAGCGCCGCGGATTTGTTCTACGCCGAGAGCTGGGCGCTCACCGAAATGTTGCTGTTGTCGCCGAAGTATGCAGACAGCTTTCCGAAGATTCCGGCCGACGCCCAAGCAGTGGCGCGGGATCTACACCAATGGATCGATCAACCGAGACTGCCGGTGATTCAGCTTCCGGAAGTGGTGGCGCCGCCTGTGGACGCCGAGGTGTCGGATGTCCCGGCGCTGGCCGCGCAGTCCCTGCTCGCGCAGCTTCTTTTGGCCGCAGGCCAGTTCGATCGCGCCGCTGAACGATTCCACGCTCTGCCCGATTCGGCCGAGAACTCAGCTGCACTCGGCGCCATTGCGTTGCACCAAGGCGATTCCGCCGGGGCCCGGCGCGCCTGGAAACGGGCCATCGAACAAGGCATCGCCGATGCCCAGCTCTGTTACAGCTACGCGATTCTGGCCGATCAAGCGGGCCTTCCCGCCGACGATATTCGCCCGGCTCTTGAGCGCGCGGTCGGGTTACAGCCCGAATTCGACGATGCGCATTACCAGTTGGCGCTGCTCGAAAAAAACGCGCGGAACTACGAAGCGGCGCTGGAACAATTCCATGCCATGCGCACGGTGTCCAAAACGCGCGCTTACACCTACTGGCTGGCGCTGGCCGACACGTTCAATGAACTGGGCCGGCGCGATGAAGCCCAATCCGCCGCACGCCACGCCGGCGAACTCGCCACCACAGCGGCCGAGCGGGCCCAGGCCGCCGAAGAAACTTACATCGCCGAGACCGACCCTGGCGTCCAGTTCGCAGGCGACGCTTCCGGCCATTTGCAACTGGTGACTACGCGCGTGCCGCACCAGCAGTCCGATTGGAACCCGTTCATTGAGCCCGGCGACGATATCCATCGCATCCAAGGCAAGCTGCGCGAGATCGATTGCGGCCAGCCGACCACCATCCGCGTGGAAGCGGCCGGCAAACTGGTAACGCTCGCGATTCCAGATCTCGGGCACGTACAAATGCGCCACGCGCCGTCCGATTTCGTATGTGGCGCGCAATCCCCGGCGGCGCGAGTGATGGTTGACTACGCCCAGACGGGCGTCGTGCGCGGCATGGAGTTCAATCCAGAAGACGCTCCCTGACCGCGTTGTATTCGCAGCCAAACAGCGCGATCACCGCCAGCAGGTACATCCAGACCAACAGCGCGATCACCGCGCCAATGCTGCCGTACAGCACGTTGTAGCGGGCGATGTGGCGAACGTACAGGGCGAACACCGACGTGGCCAGCAACCACAGCACCGTGGCTAGAATCGCGCCGGGCCAAACGCTGCGGAATTTCATGGGACGGTTGGGGCCGGTGTAATACATCAACCCGGTGACGAGGACGATTGCAGAGAGCGCCACTACATAACGCAGCAGGCCGAAGGCCAGAATCACGGAAGTACGCACATCTTCTTCCGGCGCCAGGCCGATGCTGGACAGCATCCCTTGTTCGATGCGCGCGCCGAACACGATTAGCACAGAAGAGCCCACCGCCGGTACCGCCGCAATGAACACCAGCAGAATCGCGACGCCGCGTTGCTTCAGGAACGAACGGCCCGATGGCAGCCGGTATGCCGCCTGGAATCCTTCCATCAGCGTCATCATGATCCCCGACGCGGCCCAGATCGAAAGCAGAGTGGCCACCAGGATCAACCAGCCCGACCGCTGGTCCTTGGCAGTAAACTGCGATCGCACCAGATCCTCGGTGCCCGGTGGGATCACCTGGAACAAGAGCCTGGAAAACACCCGCGCCACCGCGCCCGCGTTGACGCTAGCTAAGATGGCGGCCAGCGACGCCAACACCGGAAAGAACGCCAGCAACGAGGAGTATGCGGCGCCCTTGGCGATGCCGAAGCAATTGTTCTCGAAAGCGGCCATGCTGGCCTGACGGAACAAGCCCCAAAAGCGCTGGACGGGGCCGGGGCGCTCCAGGTAGAGGCTGGGCGAAGCGGGAGTCATGGCCACCACCCACTTTACGCCGTCACGGGCGCTCGACGGAATTGTTCGATCTCTGAGATTTCCTCCGCGCTCAGCCGGAAATCAGCCGCGCCAATGACGCCATCCACCTGCTTGGGCGACCGCATGCCCACAATGGCGCCCGTCACGGCCGGATGGCGCAGCGTCCACGCGATGGCCACTTCGCCCGCCGTTTTCCCGTGCCGCTTGCCGATGGCCACCAGCAGTTCCGCCAGCTCCAGATTGCGTGAAAGCAGAGGCTCCTGAAAATTGGGCGTGCGTTTGCGGAAATCGTCGTCGGGCATCGCCGCGATTCGCTCGCGCGTCATGGCGCCCGTGAGCAGCCCCGACTTCATGGGCGAATAAACAATTACCCCTATATTGTTCGCCTGCGTGTACGGCAAAATCTCTTTCTCGATGTCCGGCACGATGATCGAATACGGCGGCTGCAGCGACGTCATAGGCGCAATGGCTTGCGCTCGCCGCATCTGGTCCACGTTGAAATTGGACGCGCCGATGTACCGCACCTTGCCTTCCCGTTGGAGCTTGGCCATCATCGTCCAGGCTGCCTCCACCAGATGGTCGGGCTCCGGCCAGTGGATCTGATACAGATCGATCGCGTCCACTTTCAGCCGGCTGAGGCTCTGCTCCAGTTCTCTGCGGATGGATTCGGGCTCAATGGTCCGGCGTGTTTCGCGCTTCTCGTCCCAAACGATCCCGCATTTGGTGAAAACCAGCGGCTTTTGGGCCCGGCCCGCCAGCGCTCGCCCGACTACTTCTTCGGAATGTCCCAAGCCGTAGACGGCCGCCGTATCGATCCAGTTAATGCCTTTGTCCAGCGCCGCATGAATGGCGTCCACCGACTGGTTGTCGTCCTGCGCTCCCCAGGCGAACTGCCATCCTGCGCCGCCCATGGCCCAGGCGCCTACGCCGATGGGCGTGATTTCCAGATCGCTCGTACCCAGTTTTCGCTTTTGCATCCCACTATATTGGCAGCTTTTGAACTTGGCGCCTTAGCTCAGCAGGCGCCGCAGGCGTCTTTGGTTGCGATGGCCCGCCCAGCGCTCGATGATGCCGCACACCGCGATGCTAAACGCCTCTAAGTCGGCCGGCTTCTGGATAAATTCGCGCGCTCCCAGCTCCATTACCCGCTTCCGCTCCGCCTCGTTCGATGAGGAGCTAAAGACAACTACCGGCGTTCCTTCCGATTTCCAACGCTCCAGGAGCGCCGTGCCGGATACCCGAGGGATATTCAGATCCAGGATGATGAGCGCGGGCCGAAAATGGGCGTCGCTCAGCAGCGTAATAGCTTGCTCGCCATCCCTAACAATGTGGAGGTTCACTGGCACGGAGGCATCCGCCAGGATTTGCCGGATTAACACCGCGTCGCCGGCATTATCCTCCACCAAAAGAATCTCCATGGTCTGCATATACGAGACTCAGCTTTTTTGGGACTCCTGCCGGCAGATTCCGTTACGTGTTTATGAGAATTGCTGGAAAACCTTGCACTTACCTGTTACCTAGTGAAGAACAGGTTAGTAACCCCGCTTGGGGGCCCTCTGGTGCCCCCGCTTGTGGCTTTAGCCTCGGGCATCTTACTGGCTCGACTGGTCCCTTTTCGATTATTGGACTTTTTCTGGACTCTTCCGTTACTCAGCGTTATCACCTATACGGCCTGGAAGCGATCCCCCAGGACCTTGCCCGTTAGCGTCACAGTGATGGTTCTTTTTTGCGGCGCGCTGCTCCAAGTCCTGCACCGGCCGCCAAGTCCTCCCGAGATCGATGCTCACGCACATGAAACGGTCATTCTCGACGGCTGCGTGGTCGCTCCTTCGGCATTTTCGGAGGGCCGGGACCAGTTCGTCATCGAACTAGCGCCCAAGGCACGCGCCCGAGTGACGATCATGGTTCGCGACCGCGAGATCCCGCCCGATTTGCGCTACGGACAAGAGGTGGAACTGGAAGCCCGGATGCGCCGCATCCGCAATTTCCAAAACCCGGGCGAGTTCGATTATGAAGGCTTCTCAGCGCGTAGCGGCATTTATTGGACCGCCACAGCTACCGGCGCCGGCTCCGTGATTCGAAAACCCGGCCGCTGCGGATCGCGCTTCTTCGCCGCAGTTTTCGCTCTGCGTACCGGCGCCTTGCGACGCATTGAGCGCCTCTACGCCGGCAGCCCCTACGCCACCGGCATGATGGAGGCGACGCTGATCGGCGAATCCAGCCGCATGGAGCGCCTGTGGACCGATCATTTTCGCCGCACCGGCACCTATCACCTGCTGGTGATCGATGGCCTGCACATCACGGTGCTGGCCGCATTCCTGCTGCTTCTATTGCGGCTCTGTTTTGTCCCCGAACTCACGGCGCTGGCCATCACCGCCTCAGGTGCATGGGTCTACGCGCTGGTTTCGGGATGGAATGCGCCCGCTATTCGCGCCGCCGGCGGCTTCACGCTGTATGTTATCGCGCGCTATTTCTATCGCCGCAGCCATCTGATGAATCTGCTGGCTGCGGTGGCAATCGTCTATCTGCTTTACGATCCCGGCCAGCTCTTCGAGGCGGGCTTTCAGCTCTCGTTCCTGGCTGTAGCCGCTATCGGGCTGCTGGCTGTTCCAATTCTAGAAAGCACTTCGAGGCTTTATGCGCGCGGACTCGTTGGAATCACCGAGCCCAGCCGCGTCGCGCGCCTTCCGCCCCACGCGGCACAGTTTCGATTGGAGCTGCGCCTCGCAGCCGAAACAGCCAGTTACTACATCCGGTTCCCGCGCCCCTGGTGGGAGCATGCCTTCGCGTCGGGCGCGCGCGTCCTGTTCTACGCGTACCAACTGGCGGTCATCTCCGCAGCCATACAAATCGGACTCGCGCTACCGATGGCGATCTACTTCCACCGCATCTCGCTTACCGGCATCTCAGCCAACATCCTGGTTGTGCCGCTGCTGGCGCTGGTGGTCCCGCTGGGCTTCCTTGCGATCCTCACCATGTGGCATTTGCCCGCGGCAATCGCTGGATGGCTGCTGCACTCAGGCGAACGCATCGCCGAATGGCACACGCATCTGGAGCCCGATTGGCGCGTGCTGGCTCCTCCACTCTGGCTGGCGGTGCTATTTACGGCGGCGCTCATCCTGCTGGCACTTGCGCTACGCCGGTCGTTGCGCTGGTCTTTGGCTGGGTCGGCTATCGTTCTCGGGCTTTTCGCGCTGATTTTCTGGCATCCTTTCCCGCCATCGGTCCGTCCGGGCCAGCTTGAGCTGGCTGTTATCGACGTCGGACAAGGCGATAGCCTGCTGGTCTCGTTCCCCGATTCGAAGCTGATGCTCATCGACGGGGGCGGGGTTCTCTCGTTCGGCCCGCGCCTCAACTCGCGTCTGGACATAGGTGAGGACGTGGTTTCGCCGTATCTCTGGAGCCGGTCCATTCGCAAGATTGACGTGGTGGCGCTCACCCATGCACATGACGATCACGCGGGCGGGCTGCCCGCCATCATCGAGAATTTCCATCCCTCCGAACTCTGGACCGGCGCCACTCCGACTAGCGCGGCCTGGTCGGCAGTGCGCGACAAAGCGCAAGCTGAGAAAACCAAAATCCTCAGGCTTTCGAGCGGCCGCAGCTTCGATTTCGGAGGCGCGCATATCGACGTCATCTCGCCACCCGCCGACTACGTTCCCGGCGCCGGTCCCACCAATGACGACTCCCTGGGCATCCGCATCACTTATCGCCAGCGCTCGCTCCTGCTCACCGGGGATATGGAAAAACCCATGGAACGGCGCGCTCTCCTGGATGGCCAGCCGCTTCGCGCCGACGTTCTTAAGGTGGGCCATCACGGCAGTAACACCTCCAGCATCGATCCGTTCCTGGATGCGGTATCGCCCGAGTTCGCCATCATCTCCGACGGTTTTGAAAACTCCTTCCGGCATCCTCACCCCAAGGTCCTGGAACGCCTGAGCGCCCACCGGGCTGGGATTCTCCGCACCGATCTGGACGGGCTGGTCACGGTTCGCACCGACGGCCGGCGCATTTCGATCGAAACGTTCCGGTTGCGCTGACAAGGCGAGAGGAACGCGACGTGCAATCTCTGCCCCCGGGAGAATTCTATGCGTCTGCTTTCCATAGCTCGACCTCTGTTGTTTCATTGGGTTACCGGATTCGCCTTGTTCAGCTCTCTGGTCTCGGCCCAGAGCCCGTGTCCGTACGCCGACGCTGGGTTAAAATTGCCTCCTGGTTTTTGCGCCAGCGTGTTTGCCGACGGTATCGGTCACGCCCGGCACCTGGTGGTATCGCCAAGTGGGTTCGTTTATGTGAACACTTGGTCGGGCAGGTATTACGGCGACGACGTTCCGCACGCGGGCGGATTCCTGGTGGCGCTCCAGGACAAAAACAGTACGGGGAAGGCCGACGTCATCGAGCGCTTCGGTGAAACCGTTCAGAGCGGCGGCGCCGGCGGCACGGGAATTGCCGTATACAAGGGCTGGATTTACGCGGAAATCAACGATCGAATCGTGAGATATGCACTCCCTGCCAGCTCCCTTGTTCCCGCACCCCCTGATGGCTCCATTGTTCCGGAAGGCGTTCCTGAAACCATCGTTTCCGGTCTGCCTCTGGGCGGCGATCATCCCATGCATCCGTTTATTATCGACACCAAAGGATCAATCTATGTCGATGTTGCTACCGCCACCAATGCCTGCCAGTCGCAAAACCGCCAGCCGGGATCGCCCGGTGTAAACCCGTGTACTGAACTTGAAACGCGTGGCGGGATCTGGCGTTTCGACGCCAATAAAACAGACCAGAAGTTCTCGCCGGCCGCACGTTACGCGACGGGCATACGCAATGCGGAAGGTTTTAGCTTCGATTCCAACGGCGGACTATTCGTGACCCAACAAGGACGAGACCAACTGCATGCGAATTGGCCCAATCTCTACAAGCCTACCGAAGAAGCTAGTTTGCCCGCTGAGGAGCTGATGCTTTTGAAACCTGGCGGCGACTATGGCTGGCCCGAGTGCTATTACGACGGCGTACAGAAAAAGCTGGTTCTGGGACCCGAATACGGCGGCGATGGCGGCAAAAAGGTGGGTGTTTGCGCGAACAAGATTGCTTCGGTGGCCTCGCTCCCCGCCCATTGGGCGCCTAACGCCATGGTGCGCTACAACCAGAAGAAATTTCCGGCCCGCTATCAGAACGGTGTCTTCATCGCCTTTCACGGCTCCTGGGATCGCGCCCCGTACCAGCAAGGGGGATATAACGTGGTTTTTCAGCCGCTTCAAGGCGATCATGCGTCGGGCAATTGCGAGGTTTTCGCCGACGGTTTCGCGGGACGGGATGAGAGTCCGGCTGGAGCCACCCATCGTCCTTCCGGCTTGGCCGTGGGTCCGGACGGGGCGCTCTATGTTTCTGATGACATCCGCGGCCGGATATATCGGATTGTATATCAGGGTGGCGTCTCGGGCGGCGCGATCACTCCATGCCCAAGCGCGTCCGCTCCTGTGCGGGAAGCGGTGGAAGCTGCCGCGCAACCTCCAGAGGGAACGCACGCCAATGCAGGTGCAGCCGCAGCTCGCAAGCTTCCCGTTCCGCAAGGAGCCACAGCGGCGATGGTTGCCTTGGGCGATCGCATCTATCACGGCCAAGTGGGCGCAGCTCCCTGCGCGGGGTGTCATGGCGCAAACGCCGCAGGCTCGCCTTTGGGTCCGAACCTTACCTCGGGAAAGTGGCTGTGGAGCGATGGCAGCTATGCCGGAATTTTGAAAACGATCACCGATGGAGTGCCCAATCCCAAGGAATATCGCAGCCCCATGCCGGCCAAGGGTGGAGCGGAACTCACTTCCGGCCAGCTAGCGGCAGTTGCCGCTTACGTGTGGGCGCTGAATCATTAAACTTCGGCGTCCCCGGCCCCCAAATTGTCCGAGCCCCAGGGTCGGCTGCCGCGTCAAAGTTATTGGTACTATAAAATCACCCGAGGTCGAACACATGGCATCCCCCCGATGGCTCCTGGGCTTCCTACTTTTGGCTAGCCCGCTCTCTGTAACCCTGTCTGCGCAGTCCGAAGCGGACGTCAATGCGAGCCTGAAGAAGTTCACCGAGGTCTATGAAGCGGTGGAAAGCAATTTCGCCGACAAGGTGGATGCCGATAACACGGTGTTCAAGGGCGCGATTCCCAACATGCTGCGCACCCTGGATCCGCACTCGAATTTCTTCGATCCCAAAGCCTACGAGCTGATGCGCGAGGGACAGTCCGGCCATTATTTCGGTGTTGGGATGTACGTCGGCTCGCCGGAAGGCAAAGTGATCGTGATGTATCCGTTCCTGAATTCTCCGGCCTTCCGCGCCGGTTTGCGGCCGGCCGATCAGATCGTCGCCGTGGACGACACCAATACCGAGCACGCGACGGTGTCGCAAGTTTCCGGCATGCTGAAGGGCCCCAAAGGGACCCCGGTTACCATCACCGTACGTCGCGCCGGCCATTCCGAGCCGATGCACTTTTCCCTGGTTCGCGACAACGTTCCGCGCGGCAGCGTGAATTATGCCTTCTGGCTGCGTCCCGGCATCGCCTACATGCGAGTGGAAGCCTTCAACGAAACCACCAGCCACGAAGTGGATCAGGCTCTGGCGCGCTTCCCTGAAAGCTCTATCGACGGCTTGATTCTGGATCTGCGCGATAATCCCGGCGGCTTGGTACAGGAAGCCGTGAACGTGGCCGACCGGTTCCTCCACAAGGGCCAGCTTATCGTTTCGCATCATGGCCGCGCTTCCGCAGAGACCAAGTTCATCGCCAAGCGCGGCGAGCGCGGGCGCGAATATCCAATTGTGGTTCTCGTAAACCGGGGCACCGCTTCGGCCGCCGAGATTCTGACCGGCGCGTTACAGGATCACGACCGGGCATGGGTTTTCGGCGAGCCCACTTTCGGCAAGGGATTAGTGCAAGCGCCGTTCCCGCTGTCCGGCAATAGCGCGCTGTTGCTGACCATCGCGAAGTATTACACTCCCAGCGGCCGTCTCATCCAGCGCGATTATGAGCACCAGGGGCTGTTTGAATATCTGAGCCGGGAAAACGGCAAGATCAATCCCAAGGACATGAAGAAGACCGACAGCGGCCGGATTGTGTATGGCGGCGACGGCATCTCGCCCGACGAGAAGTACACCATGCCCCGCGCCACGCCGCTTGAAGCCGGGTTGAGCGACGAGCTGGTGTTCTTCTTCTACGCTCCCCAATTTTTCGCCAGCCACACCGCGCCGCTGACCAAGGAGTGGGTGCCGGATGATGCGACGCTCGGGGACTTCCGCGCTTTTGCCACCAAACGCGGCGTTCCGTTCACACCCGCGGAGTTTGATCACGACAAGACTTGGATTCGCGATCGCCTGCGCGAAGAGCTGTTCATCACCGCGTTCAGCAAGGAAGATTCGGACCGCCTGGCGTTTCAGAACGACCCTGAGGTTCTCAAAGGCCTGAGCTCGCTGCCCGCTTCCAAGGCTATGCTAGACCACGCCCACGAGATTGTCGGGACCAAGAAGATTGCGTCCGCCGAACGGCCGCAGTAGGGCCGCGACGTAGCGCCTCGCGAGTGCGGCCCCAAGCGATCACGTTGCTTGGTTTTCAAGCCCGACGCAATGAGAATCGCCGGTCCTCATTCGCACTAAGGTCGCATGAATCGCACAATGATCGGTATTGGCATTGTGGCGTTGCTCCTTTTCGTCCTGTGCGGCTGGATTTTCGACGCCGTGCGGGACCGTCGGGACAACCGAGGGGCTCAAGATCGAGCGGCTAGAAGAGAGCGGAACAGGGATCGAACGCTGGATTGAAATTTCCCAAGCGTACAGACTGGCGCTCCAGGGATTGGGGTCGTGGCGCGTATTGCGTTACTCTGGTACGGACAACGACGAGCCGCCGCTCAATATGCTCACCACCGATATTCTGTCCTGGAAAAAGCTTTCCGAGCGGCAGCAGAAGCCCGTCCATCTGATCCTGTTCATCACCGATCACTGCAACGCCAAATGCGGCACCTGTTTCTACTGGCAGAACCTGAATCAGGGCGAGGCGCTGCAGCCTGATCATATTCAAAAGATCTCAGAGGCCATGGGCGAGCTGGTGTGGCTCGACATTTCGGGTGGCGAGCCGTTCCTTCGCAAGGACATCGACCAGATTTGCCATCGCTTCCTGGATCACAACCAGGCCAAGTTCATCAACATTCCCACCAACGCGCTGCAGACCGACGTGATCCGGAAATCGGTGGAGGGCATCCTTGCCAACCCCAACAAATTCCGGCTGAATATCGCCATTTCGCTCGACGGCATCGGCGAGGTTCACGATCGCATTCGCGGCGTTCCGGGCAATTACAAGCGTGCCTTGGCCACCATGGAAGCGCTGCGTGAAATTCGCACGCGCGATAAGCGCCTGTCGCTGAGCGTGGTGTCTACCGTGATGAGCAGTAATATCGAGGACATTAAGCGGCTGCTGAACCTGGGGGTCACGGACTGGGACCTGGATTATCACTCGCTCAATATCCTGCGCGGAAAATGGATGGACGCCACGCTCTCGGCGCCTACGCCTGAGCAATACGCCGAAGTCTCCAAGCTCCAGTTACAGCTTTGCCGCCGCTATTTCCACGGCCGCTGGGGAGGCATCGGCGGATGGACCGCCACCGTCGGCCGGTTCATGCTGAACCGCTACTACATGCAGGAAATGCAGGGCAAGCCGAGGAACATCTCCTGCAATGCGGGCGATGTGAGCTGCGTCATCGACGCCAATGGCGACGTGTCCTTTTGCGAGCTGCTCAAACCGGTGGGGAATCTCAAGGCCTATAATTGGGATTTCAACCGGCTCTGGCACGATTTTCAGGCTACACAGCTTCGCCAGAAGGTTCAGAGCGGTTGCCACTGTACACACGAATGCTTCCAGACCAAGAACCTGATCTTCTCTCCCTGGCGCCTGGTATAAGAAACATCCGCTTGCTAACGCGCGCGGTTCAGAACCGCGACCGTGAGGGAGCGTAGTGTTTAAACCGAAATTTCGGAGGCTGGTCCAGCCGCTGGTTCCGGCGTTCGTTTTGCGCTGGATCGATCCATTTCACACCGAACTGCTGGAACATCTCACCGAGGCTGCGCGCAAGCTTCCCTCCGGTGCACATGTTCTGGACGCCGGGGCGGGCGAATGTCCCCATGCTCCGCTGTTCGCCCACACTCGCTACGTCCGCCTGGATCGCGGAATTGGTGACAAGGCCTGGGACTACTCGAAAATCGAAGTCCTGGGCGATATCTCCGCGCTGCCGTTTTGCGACAACGCGTTCGACGCCGTCATCAACATCCAGGTGTTGGAACATTTGAAGGAACCCAGCATCGGCATCAACGAAATGGCCCGTGTGCTCAAGCCCGGGGGTCAGTTGATCCTCACCACGGTGCAGTGCTGGGAGATCCATCAGCACCCCAACGATTTCTTCCGCTACACGCGCTACGGCCTCACCTACCTGTTCGATAAAGCGGGCTTGGAAAGCCGCGTGGAAGCGCTGGGCGGCCTGTTCTGGCTCATCGGCTTCCGCTTGATGGCGATCCTGGGCTTCTTCCAACGGAGCTGGCGCTGGCTGATCTTCGCCGTGCTCGCGCCCATTTTCGGTTTTGCGATTCCCGTGGTTTGCTACTTTCTGGATCCGGTGGATCGCCGCCGCGACTACACGCTGGGCTACTTTTGCTGGTGCCGCAAACCCTGATTTTCTAAGAAATGACCAGCTCGCTCATCATCATCACTTTGAACCGTGCCGCCTTGCTCGAACGAACTCTCGCCAGCGTGAAGCGCCAATTGCGGCAAATCGACGAGATTATTGTGATCGACAATGGTCCAACTCACGACACAGAGCAGGTGGTTTCTTCATTTGCGGCGCGATATGTTCCCGAACCGCGGCGGGGATACGGGTACGCCCGGAATCGCGGCCTGGCCGAAGCCACGGGCGACGTCCTTTACTTTCTGGATGACGACTGCGTGCCGGAAGCCGATTGGTCGGACGTGCTGTGGAATGTTCTGGACTCAGGGGCTGCCGATCTCGCCAGCGGCTCGCGCGCTCCGGGCCAACCGGGCCTTGCGGCGCGCCTTGAGTATCTTTCTACGGACGGTCCTGTTTTATCGCCCGGTCTCGCCGCCGGTCCCGCGCGGCATCTCTCTACCTCGAATCTTATCCTGCGCCGGGAGGTGGCGGCGAAAGTCGGCTGCTTCGATACCACGCTCACCATGTGCGAGGATCGCGACTTCACCACGCGCGCGCGCAAGCTCGGATTCCGCCTGCGTTACCAGCCGCAGGCCCGTGTCACGCACTATCCGGCGATTTACCGGCTTTCGGAATACTTAGGAAAAATGCGCCACTACGGCACAGGAACATCCGAATACTTTTGCCGCTGGCGCGACGAGGAACCCATCGCGCGCCTGTTTCCAACCAGCCCCTCCGCCCGTTTGCTTCTTCTGCCGGCGCTCGCCGCGGCCGGTACCGCATATCTGGTGGCTCGCAACTTGCCGCAATGCCCAGACGCTCTTCCGCTCAGCCCGCTGCTATTTGTCGGGCAAGTGTGGTGGCAATGGGGCGGAATGGAAGCGATGCGCCAGTTCCAGAAAAAGCCATGTTGAATCGCAAAGTGGTGGCCATCGGGCGCAAGCTCATCCCGCGCTTCGTCCTGGATCAAATAAATCCATTCGACCGATTCGTGGTGAACGCGGTACGCGAATTCTCGGCCAAGCTCCCGCCTAATTCGCTGGTGCTGGATGCGGGCGCGGGCGAAGCCCAATATCGTCCCGACGTGGCACGCGCCGGCCATCAGTACCGCGCCATCGACCTGGGCGTAGGCGAAGGTGACTGGAACTACGGAAAAATCGACGCCTGGGCCCGCGTGGAAGCGCTTCCTTTCCCGCCCGCGACGTTCGACGGGATGTTGAGCGTGGCGGTGCTCGAACACACGCCGTTCCCGCGCCAGACTCTGCATGAAATGGCGCGCGCCTTGAAGCCCGGCGGCCAACTGATGATCATCGTCCCCACCATGTGGGAAGAGCATCAGATGCCGCACGATTATTACCGCTTCACCCGCTATGGCGCCCAGAATCTGCTGGAAGAAGCCGGATTCGCGGTGGATATCGTTCGACCGCTAGGAGGCTACTTCTGGTTCATGGGGCGGAAATTCATCGACGTCCTGGAATTTTTTGAGCGCGGCGCTCGCGTGCTGCTATGGCCATTTCTCGCCATCCCGTTCGGCTTCCTTTTACCGATGCTCTGCACCCACCTGGATTGGCTGGATCGCGATAAATACTACACCATCGGCCAGCTCTGCTTCTGCCGCAGAGTTCGAGAACCGGGCACGCCAGATGGTGCGGGAATCCTGCCCTGATTCGCGCCAATCCCCAACCCCCAATCCCAGGAACGGACAGGTCTGATTCAGGAACCGGCGTGTTTCCAGCAGAAATCCTGGCCGAAGAATTGCCTTCCCCGAGCCATGCCCAGACCGCAACGCATGCGCGAAGTCTTATCCAATCCTCTGACCGGCGCCGACATCGAACGCAAGGCCGCCGAAGGTTGGAAACCAGTGGCTGTTCTGTGGGAGCGGGAAGTGCGCGACCAGCCGGGCGACAACCCCCCGCCGCTTGCCGACATCACCCAACCTGTGCCCTATGGGCTCAAAATCGCCGAGGACTGCACGGCGTTGGAGCAAGATATGCAGGAGCGGGAAGCCTTGCTCATCATGCTGGAAATGATCGTCCAGGACAAACCGCTCTCGGAAACCGCCAGTGAGCTGAACCGTCGCGGCTTCCGTACGCGCCTGAACTCCAAGTGGACTCCAGGCGCCGTGTTCGACATGCTGCCGCGCCTTATCGAAGTGGGCCCGCGAGTGTTTAGCACCGAAGAGTGGGTGGTCCGCCGGGGCAAGCTTATGAACGTGGGCTGATCAAGCCCGCATAAAATTCGCGCAATCGACGCCGGTATTCGGCTCCGGCTGTTTCCAGAATGTCGTTGTGTCCGGCGCCGGGAACGATCCAAAACGTTTTCGGTTCCTGCGCGGCGGCGAAGAGCTGCTGTCCAAGGCGCAGAGGAATTACTTCATCGCGGTCGCCCTGCATGAAAAACTTGGGCGCGCGAATCCAGCGGATTTTCGGTAGCGAGTTGTAGCTCCTGACCAGGAGCGGTCCCAGGTAGGGAACAACGGTGCCCGCGACATCGCTGGCGGAGGTGAACGGAGCCTCCAGAATCAGCGCCGCGCAAGGCCGCCGCGACGCCTGATCGATCGCAACCGCCGTTCCGAGTGACTCGCCGTGCAATATGATCTGCTCCGCCCGATAGCCTTTGCCGAGCAAATAGATGAAGCCGGCTTCGCTGTCCCGATACAAGCCTTGTTCGCTGGGCCGTCCGCTACTCTTGCCGTAGCCGCGGTAGTCCAGCATCAACACCGAAGATCCGGCGGCGACGATTTCCTGGATGCGGGGCGCGCGATGCGTAATGTTGCCCGCGTTGCCGTGCAGGAACAGCGTCGCCAGACGCGAGCCTTCGCGGTGCACCCACCAGCCGTGAATTTTCACCCCGTCGGACGTCTCCATCCACGCATCGGACGCGCCCACCAACTGCTGCGCGTCCCAAGAGCCCTCGGGATACTTGGAAGGATAGTAGAGGGCGCGATTGGCCAAGTAATACAGCATCGCCATGATGCAGACGGCCGCGATCGCTATGATGCGAACGCTCACCGCGGAACCGCGCGATCGTTTCGCAGCACAATGCCGTCCTTCATCACGAAAATCACGCTCTGGGTCAACTTGATGTTTTCCACCGGATTCCCCGGAACCGCAACCACGTCGGCAAGCATTCCCGGCTTCAGCGCGCCGATCTTATCCTGCAACCCGAGCAGCTCCGCGGCGGACTTGGTGCCGGCGATCAACGATTGCGCGGGCGTCATCCCATCGGCCGCCATGAAGGCAAACTCGAGTGCGTTTTCACCGTGCGGATAAACGGCGGCGTCCGTTCCGAGCGCAATCTTTACGCCCAGCGCCAGTGCGCGCTTCAGCATGGCGTCCTGCTGCTGGACAGCGCGTGTTGCTTTGGCCTGTACCAGCGGCGGAAACTTCGATTCAGCGAGTCCCACGCGCGTGGTCAGCGTCGGCACCAGGAACGTTCCGCGATCGTGCATCATCCGCATGTCTTCGTCGTCCAGGAACGTTCCGTGTTCGATGGAATCAATCCCCGCCAGGATCGCCCGTTTGCTGGATTCGGCGCCGTGCGAGTGCGCGGCGGTCTTGCGATGCAGCGTGTGCGCTTCATCCACTAGAGCGTTCAATTCGGCCTGGGTCAACTGCGGGACGTCCACGTCGTCGGTGGGAGAGAGCACGCCGCCGCTGGCGCAAGTCTTGATGATGTCCGCGCCGTACTTGACGTTGAAACGCACGGCGTAGCGCGCCTCATCGGGGGAATTGATCACGCCTTGCTCAGGGCCCGTCTCGTGGCCGAGCACGCCAAAACGAAAGCCGTCGCTGTCGTCGCAATGGCCGCCCGTGGATCCAATGGCGTGAACCGATACCAGCATGCGCGGGCCCGGCACGATCCCCGCATTGATGGAATTGCGCAGCCCGACATCGACGAAATCGGCCGACCCGACGTCGCGCACCGTGGTGAAGCCCGCCATCACCGTCTTACGGGCGTTGGCGGTGGCGCGAATCGCCTTCTCCGGAATGGTCCGTTGTAGTGAAAGCAGCGTATCACGGTTGTAGTCCGGGTTGAACTCAAAAGACAGATGGGTGTGCGCGTCGATGAAACCGGGAAGCAGCGTGGCGTCGCCCAGATCAAGGACGGTTGCGCCCGGCGGAGTATTCTCGCCGCCTACGGATTGAATCATGGCATTTGAAACCACCACCAATCCCGGCGAGACCACTTGGCCGCTGGTGGAATCGAAAAGACGCGCGGCCTTCAAGACGTAAGTTCCCTGAGCGGAGAGCGCACCCGCAAACGCGATCAGCAAAAGGCTGGCCTTCATAGGATGCAGAGTAACAAAAAGGGAATTTACCTGTGGTTCAATGAAGTTTGTTTGAATGAACGTTGGTAAGGAGGCAGAACCCATGAAGGTTGGTGTCGCCGGGCAAGGCGCTTTTGGAGTGAAGCATATCGAGGCGATCAAGAATATCCCCGGCATCGAGATTATTACGCTGACAGGCGGCAATCAGGCAGCCACCGAAGAAGTGGCCAAGAAATTCGGAATTCCGCATTGGACTGGCGACCTGGGCGAGAGCCTGAAGCAGCCCGGCCTGGAAGCTGTGATCCTGGCCACGCCCACCCAGATGCACGCCAAGCAGGCCGAGCAGGTGATGCGCGCCGGCAAGCACGTGCAGATCGAGATTCCCATGGCCGATTCGCTGGCCGATTCCGAGCGCATTTTGCAGGTTCAGAAAGAGACCGGAATGATCGCGATGGCGGGCCACACGCGCCGCTTCAATCCCAGCCATCAGTGGGTCCACAAGCGCGTCGTGTCCGGCGAGCTGACCATCCAGCAGATGAACGTGCAGACGTATTTCTTCCGGCGCACCAACATGAATGCGGCCGGCAAGCCGCGCAGCTGGACCGATCATCTGCTCTGGCACCACGCCTGCCACACCGTGGATCTGTTCCAATATCAAACCGGCCAAAACATCTCCCAGTGCTATGCGCTGGAAGGCCCGCATCATCCGGAGTTGAAGATCGCGATGGACTTAGGGATTGTGATGAAGGTTCCCACCGGCGCTATTTGCACTTTGTCACTGTCGTTTAACAACAAGGGGCCGCAGGGCACGTTCTTCCGTTACATTGGCGACACGGGCACCTACGTCGCTTATTATGACGACCTAAAAGACGGCGACGACAAACCCATCGATCTCAGCAAAGTGGACGTGTCCATGAACGGGATTGAGCTGCAGGATCGCGAATTCTTCGCCGCCATCAAAGAAAAGCGCGAGCCCAATGCCAGCGTCGAGAAAACCATCAACGCCATGCGGGTCTTGGACCGCCTGGAGCAGATGCTAAATTCCAAAGTGGGAACATCGGCTTAAAGCGAAACACGATCCCCCGCGGGTGTGTCCCACTGGCGGGTGCGTCCCACTGGATGACGCGGGGTATTGTGGCACGAGAAAAAGAGCGGAACGGCGAACACTACCGGCAAGGATATCTTTCCACCGATCCTGGCCGTAGCGTCCGGATTCGCGCGGGCGCCAGGAAAGCTTTCTTGACCGTTAAGGGAAATAATGGCGATCAAAACGGCTTGAGCCGCGCGGAATTCGAATATCCCATTCCGCTCGAAGACGCGAACCAGTTGCTGGATCGTCTTTGCCAGCATTCGGAATGGCGCGGCCGATCCGAAAAGCCGGAGGCGACGTATCACTGGAAGGCGGACGAAAGCGTCTCCAAAGGTCTGCAGCGTATCGTGGGCGAGGAGTTGCAGGTTGTCATTTGGCAGCTCTCGGAGAACTCGGCGGTTCTGGATGAAGCCGTGCATGAGGCTCGCAAATCGCTAAAGAAGATACGTTCCGCTCTGCGGTTGCTCAGTACGGCAAAGAAAATGGCGTATTGCGCGACGCCGGTAGAAAGCTATCGCCGCTGCGCGATGCGCAAGCTTTGATCGAAATCTTCGACGAGCTGAATGGCCAGTATCGCGAAGAACTGGGTGATCGCAGTCTGGTGTCGGTACGCGATGGGCTGGTTGCTCACAAGAACGAATTGCACCGCGATTTTGAGCGTAAGCGGGTGGTTGGCAGGGCCTTGAAGACTCTTCGCGAAGTTGCCGCAAGGGTGGAGAAATGGGATCTGGGGAAAGGCGATTTCAGCGCTGTTTCGAAAGGATTCGCAAGAACGGTCAGGCGGAATCGAAGGGCCTGCGACGCTGCGTACGACGATCCAAGTCCGGAAGCTTTCCACGAATGGAGAAAGCGCGCGAAAGACCTGCGGTATCACCTGGCTCTTCTCAGCAAAGCGTGGCCCGCGGTGCTGGATGGCTACGGGGAGGCAGCCAAAGACTTGGAACATAAGCTGGGCGACGACCATAATCTGGCCGTCCTGCGTGACGCAATTCTCGAAAGTCCGGACGATTTTGGGAAGGAAGAAGATCTCAGCGCTTTCCTAAGAATCGTGGAGCGCCATCAGCAACAGCTTCGTGCAGACGCCAAGAGCCTGGCTACCCGGCTTTACAGCGAAGAACCGAGACAATGGCGCAGGCGCCTGGAGCTTTGCTGGAACCTTTGGAAGCACTGAAGTTCTTGAATCTCCAGTACCGCCCTGACATCTTATACGTGTATAATGGAATTGTCGGAAGTGACCAGTGGGCGAAAGCCCACTTTTTTATTGCAGAAGACTGAATAGATTGAAGTCCGATGTCTGTTTTCGCTAAAGAAGAGATTGTGGCAAAGATCGAGAAAATCGCCGAGCGAGTAGCCGATCCGGAAGGCATCGAGATCGTCGAGGTCCAGCTCCTGGGAGCGGGTCGGGGGCGACTGTTGCGAATTTTTATTGATCGGCCCAATCCGGGAAGCGGCCAGCCTTCGCCCGAACGTCCCCATGGCGTCTCCCACGCCGATTGCGAATTTATTTCGCAGCAGGTGGGAACTATTTTGGACGTCGAGGACGTCATACCTGGGCGACAGCTACACGCTGGAGGTCAGTTCGCCTGGCCTGGAGCGTAAGCTATCGAAAGCCAAGGACTTCGAGAGATTCGTGGGTCAAAAAGCAAAAGTCGTGCTGCGCGAGCCGGTGGAAAACCAGCGTCGCTGGGAAGGCAGGCTGGCTGGTATCTCTCGAAGGCATCGTCGCCTTGGAGCCGGCCGCCGGACAGAATCATCCACTTCCCGCTGGATCAGGTCCAAAAAGCCAACCTGAAGTTCGAGTGGTAATTCACTCCTGAGACATTTGAGAAGAGGAAACAGTGGCAAGTATCTATCAGTCCATCGAGATTCTGAGCAAGGAAAAGGGCATCGATCCGCAGATCGTCCTCGACGCGGTGAAGGATGCCATGCTGGTGGCCGCCCGCAAGCACTTCCGCACCACCGAAGATCTGGTCGCGGACATTCAACGATGCCACCGGCGCGCATCGAGATCTACGGCGTGAAGAAGGTGGTCGAGGCGGTCCAGGATCCGGTGCAAGGAGATGTCGCTCGACGACGCGCAGCGCATCGATCCCGACGGCCGAAGTCGGAATCCGAAGTCCGCATCCCCAAGCCCACCGACGCGCTGGGCCGCATCTCCGCGCAGACCGCCAAGCAGGTGATCTTCCAGAAGGTGCGCGAGGCCGAGCGGGAAACCGTTTATTCGCGAATACTCGGGCCGCGTCGGCGAGCTGGTCAACTGCACCGTCAAGCGCGTGGAGGGCCAGGATCTGATGCGTCGACCTCGGCAAGACCGAAGCCCGGCTGCCCAAGAAGGAACAGTCGCAAGCCTGGAAAGCTTCAGCGTGGGCGACCGCGTCCGCTGCGTGATCCGCAGCGTGGAGAAGGCCGGCAAGAACGCCGGGCGTGATCGTGTCGCGCGCCGCGCCGGAGCTGGTGATGCGCCTGTTCGAGCAGGAAGTGCCGGAGATTTACGACAGCACCGTGGTCATCAAAGGCTGCGCGCGCGAAGCCGGCGAGCGCACCAAGATCGCGGTGCATGAGCCGCGACCGCGACGTGGACAGCGTCGGCGCCTGCGTCGGCATGAAGGGCATGCGCGTGCAGTCCATCATCCGCGAGCTGCGCGGCGAAAAGATCGACATCATCGAATACTCCGAAGATCCGGTGGTGTTCGCCACCCACGCGCTGAGTCCGGCCAAGATCAGCCGTGTCACCATCGTCGATCCGGTGGAGAAGCACATGGAAGTGATCGTCGACGACTCGCAGCTTTCGCTCGCCATCGGCAAGAAGGGGCAGAACGTGCGCCTGGCCGCCAAGCTGCTGGGCTGGAAGATCGACATCAAGAGCGAAGAAGAGAAGCGCCAGGAAGTGGAGACCGCCATGGCGGCGCTGGTTCCCGCCGGGCGCGCCGGTGTCGGTGCTGATCGATCACGGCCTGGCCGAAGAGATCGTGGAAAAGCTGCTGGAAGCGGGCGTGGCACCGTGGAGAAGCTGGGTTCGATGACGCCCGAGGAGCTGGAATCCATCCCGAGCATTGGGCCCACGATTGTCGAGAAGATCCTGGTGGCGGTGAATTCGTACTACGCGCAGTTTGAACCTGGCGCTGAAGCGCCGGCCGAAATGCCCATGGACGCTCTGCTGGAGGCGGTGGAGACGGAACAAGAGGGCATAGCCGAAGGCGAGCAGGCCGCGGGGCCGGTTAGCGAAGACTGGCTGAACGAAGGCGCCTCGGGTCCGCCACTGGACGCCGGGTCCGCCGCCGTACCCAACGGCTCCGAAGCGGCTGAAACCGGCCCTGTTTCCGGTGCAAACGCACCAGATGAGAAAAAGGAATTTGATACTATAGAGAACTCGGAGGGGGTCCGTTAAGCGCAGCGCGATCCGGTGTTGCCGTTATTTATGAGTAAAATTCGAATCAATGAGCTCGCCAGGCAGCTCGAGGTTCCCTCGCACGCCATCATCGACATGCTGCCCGAGCTCGGCGTTACCGAGAAGAAAACCCATTCCAGCTCCATCGATGAGCCGGTGGCGGAAATAATCCGGCAGCGAGTACAGGGTGGAGCGGGTGCTGCGATGCGCCGCGAAGCCGACGCCTCTGTCGCGGTTGCCGAGCCGGAGCCGATGGAGCCGTCTGCGCGCCCGGAGTCCGTCCCGTCCGCTGCCGCCGAAAATAACAAGCACGCCGCACGCATCCCAGTTCCCGAATTTGAAGCGCCCGCGTCAGCCGCAGTGGCTGGGCCCGCGCAGGAGGCCCCCGTTAGCACCCCCGTCAGCACCATGGAAGAACCGCTTCGCAGCAAGCCTGCGCCCTTAAGGCCGCCATTGTCGGCTGGTGGCGCCGCTCCGCTGCATCCGCCGTTGCGCACTGGGCCTGTTCCGGCGCGTCCGGTTCCCACGCCTCGCCCGGGCCAGATCTTGTCAGGTCCCCGGCAGCCTTTACCGCCTGCGGCCGCTCCTGCGGCCGCCGATGCCGCCGGCCTCGGTCACCATTCCAGCCCAGCCGGTGGCTCGAAGCGCGCCGTCGGCTCCCAGCGAAATTCATGCACCCATGGCTGTCCCCGACGCCTGGAACGCCTTTGCGTCCCCAGCCACGTCCGAATCTCGCCGGACAACCGGCCGCGCGTCCCGTGGTGCCCCCGCGCCCCGATATGGTGGCGCGATTACAACAACAGCAAACTCGTCCGGCGCCTGGACAGGTTCAGCAACAGGCCCCCCGGCCCGGCATGCCGACGCGCAGCGCTACGCCCGTTCCCGGCCAGCCCATCTATCGCGGTCCCATTCGTCCCGGCCAGCCGGTGATGCGTGGACCGGGCGTCGGTGGCGGCCCTCCCGGAGCTCCTGGCGGCCCTGGAGCGTTCCGCCGGCCCCGCACTCTGCACCCGACGTCGCCTCTGCGCGCCGAGCCGGCCACGCCCATCCCCACCGAGCAGCAACGGCGCCATCAGGCGAAGCCCGCGCGGGCGCGATCGGCATCGCGACGTGGAACAGGAAGAGGGCCGGCTGCGAATGCCGTCGCGCCGCGGCGAACAATCGGCCGCGCCGCCGCCCATCGATCGCGAGATCACAATTTCGGAAGGCATCACCGTCAAGGAGCTTTCCGAAAAGCTCGGCGTCAAAGCCAATCTGGTGATCAAGAAGCTGGTGGAAAAGAAGATCTTCGCCACCATCAACCAGACCCTCGACGTCAAGACTGGCCAGGACCTGGCGCGCGAATTCGGCGCTTCCACCAACAAGGTCAGCTACGAAGAAGAGAGCCACGCAGGAGATCGAACGAAGCCGAAGTGACCAAGGATCGCGTGCGGCGCGCGCCCGTGGTCACCATCATGGGCCACGTCGATCACGGCAAGACTTCGCTGCTCGACGCCATCCGCGCAGCCAACGTCGCCGAGCGCGAAGCCGGCGGCATCACGCAGCACATCGGCGCCTATCACGTCGAGAAGAACGGCCGCAAGATCGTGTTCATCGATACGCCCGGCCACGAAGCGTTCACCCGCATGCGCGCCCGCGGCGCCAAAGTCACCGACATCGTCGTTCTGGTGGTGGCGGCCGACGACGGCGTCATGCCGCAGACGCTCGAAGCCATCGATCACGCCCGGGCCGCCGAGCGTGCCCATCATCGTCGCCATCAACAAGATCGACAAGCCGGACGCCCAGCCCGAGCGCATCAAGCAGCAACTGGCCGATCGCGGCCTGCTGGCCGAGGATTGGGGCGGCGACACGGTGATGGTGCCGGTTTCCGCCAAGGCGCAAGACCAACCTCGACCTGCTGCTCGAAATGATTCTGCTGGTGGCCGACATGCAGGATCTCAAGGCCAATCCCGAGCGCGCCCGGCCATGGGCACCGTGCTCGAAGCCAAGCTCGATCGCGGCCGCGGCCCGGTGGCCACCGTGCTGGTGCGCAACGGCACGCTGCACGTCGGCGATTACTTCATCTGCGGCTCCGTGTTCGGCAAGGTCCGCGCCATGTTCGACGATCGCGGCGCGCAGATCCGCGAAGCCGAACCCTCCATGCCGGTCGAAGTGCTCGGCCTGGAATCGCTGCCCGAAGTGGGCGACGATCTTCCAGGTGGTCACCGACACCGCCAAGGCCAAGCAGATCGTCGATTTACCGCGAAGCCAAGGCGCGCGAAGCGGCCATGGCCAAGACCGGCCGCATCACGCTCGAACAGCTGCACGAGCAGATTGAAGGAAGGCGAGGTCAAGGAGCTGCAACATCATCCTCAAGACCGACGTGGGCGGCATCGGCCGAAGTGCTGACCGACACGCTGCAGAAGCTTTCCAACGACAAGGTCAAGATCCGCGTGATGCGCTCGCGGCGTGGGCGCCATCAACGAAAGCGACGTGCTGCTGGCTTCGGCGTCCAACGCCATCATCATCGGCTTCAACGTGCGGCCGGAGCGCAACGCCAGCGCGCTGGCCGAGCAGGAAAAGGTCGACATCCGCCTGCACACCATCATTTACGAACCTCACCGACGAGATCAAGCGCGCCATGACCGGCCTGCTGGAGCCGGTGTTCAAGGAAGTCTACAAGGGCCGGCCGAAGTGCGCGAAGTGTTCCGCATCAGCAAGGTCGGCAACGTGGCCGGCTGCATGGTGCAGCGACGGCTCGCATCACGCGCGACAGCGAAGTGCGCCTGCTGCGCGACAACGTGGTGGTGTACACCGGCAAGATCGAATCGCTGCAAGCGCTTCAAGAACGACGCGAGCGAGGTGAAGAACGGCTTGGAGTGCGGCATCACGCTCGAGAATTTCGCCGACGTCAAGCCGGGCGACGTCATCGAGGCCTTCGCCACCGAGCGCGTCGCCGTCGAGAGCATGGCCTAATGTCATGGCCGCTCGTCGGCGTGCTGACTCTCGAACTTGCGGCTGGACGACGCGCACTCGCTCAAGGACAAGCGCCAGACGTCAAGAGCCTGAAGGACCGGCTGCGCAGCAAGTTCAACGTCGCGGTGGCCGAGATCGATTATCAGGAGCTCTGGCAGCGCTCCGTGGTCTCGGCCGTCACCGTTTCGGGCGATCATGCGCATGCCGAACAAATGCTGCAGTTGGTGGAGCGCGAAGCGGCGAATTTGCTGGGCGGCGCGTTGGTGGGCAGTACGTTAGAGTGGATTGAGTAGGGATTTTCGCTCATGAACATCGACGAACGAATCGAAGCGCTCAAATTAGCGATGGAACTCCTTGCCCGGCAGGACGGCGAGAAGATCCGTGCGCTGCTTCGCATGGCCGAAAGTCGCGAGCGCATTTGAAACATGCAGCACCGTACCGAGCGCATTTCTGAAGCTCTTCGAGAGGAACTGACCGAGATGATCGGCTACGAGCTCTCCGATCCCCGCGTCGCTTCCGCCACCGTCACCGGCATCGACGTCTCGCCCGACAAGCGGCACGCCCTGGTGCGCGTCCGGGTAGAGGAAGGCGCTGATGCCGCGCAGGCCATCGCTGCCCTGGAACACGCCGCCACGTTCCTGCGCCGTGAAGTGGCCCGGCGGCTGGAGCTATTTCGAGTCCCCGAGCTGCATTTTGAGGCCGACATCGCCACCGAACTGGCAGGCCGGATGGAACACCTGCTCAAGCGCATCAAGAAGGGCCGTCCCCGCGAATAGCTATCTGGTTGAATCTAAAGCTCAAGGCAATCCCCTCTGAGCAGGTACGTACAAATTTGGGGCCAAACTATTGACAGTAGGGCTTGGTCCAAGCGCTACTATAATTTGGGCCGTGTATGCGAGCGGCCAAAATGGATGCTCACCCACTCACACATGCTCAATCTCCAATTCACGCCGGGAAATCGATGCGAATGACCTCGACGAACAGCCGCTTTCTGGATGCCTGCCGCCGCCGGCCCACCGATGTTCGGCCGGTCTGGTTTATGCGGCAGGCCGGCCGCTACATGAAGCAATACCGCGACATCCGCGCCAAGGCCGGAATTCTGGAGATCTGCAAACGGCCCGACCTGGCCGCGCAGGTCACGCTGCAGCCGGTGGAAATTCTGGACGTCGACGCCGCCATCATCTTCGCCGACCTGCTGCTGCCGGTCGAGCCCATGGGCCTGAAGCTGAAGTTTCTCGCGGGCGAAGGCCCGCAGATCGACAATCCGGTGCGCACCTCCGACGACGTCGATTCGCTCTCCATCTCCAACACCGACGATCTCGGCTACGTCGGCGAGGCGATTCAGCAGGTGGTGCGCGCAACTGGCCGGCCGCGTTCCGGTGATCGGATTCGTGGGCGCGCCGTTCACGCTGGCCAGCTACATGATCGAGGGCGGCCCTTCGCACAATTTCGTCCGCACCAAGTCGATGATGTATCAGCGACGAAACCCTGTGGCGCCGTCTGATGGGCAAGATGGTGGACGTGCTGGGCCCCTTCGCGCTCAGCCAGGTGACCGCCGGCGCGCGCGCCATCCAGGTGTTCGATAGCTGGGTGGGCGCGCTCGGCCCGGACGATTACGTCCGTTTCGTGGCGCCCTATTCGCGCGCCCTGATCGAGCGCATTCGCACGGCCAGCGTTCCGGTGATCCACTTCGGCACCGGCGCTTCCGGCTTCTTCCGCGAACTGCACGCCGCCGGCGGCGACGTGATGGGCGTGGACTGGCGCGTCAATATCGACCAGGCCTGGATGGACATCAGCTATCGCTCGGCCGTGCAGGGCAATCTGGATCCGGCGGTGCTGTTTGCGCCCCTGCCGCGAGCTGAGGATGCGCGTGCATGAGCTGCTGAAGCGCACCGGCTCGCGCCCCGGCCACATTTTCAATCTGGGCCACGGGATTCTGCCCGAGACTCCGCCGGACCACGTTCGCGCCGTGGTGGATTTCGTGCGCGAGTTCAAGATGTAGCGTGCAGAACAAGGCAATCATCATCGGCGGCGGAATCTCCGGGCTTTCAGCCGCTTACTACCTCTCGAAAGCGGGCATCCGGCCGGTGTTGCTGGAGCGAAGGTCTCGCGTGGGCGGTGTCATTCAAACCTCCCTGCAGGAAGGCTGCGTGCTTGAGGAGGGGCCCGACGGATTTATGGCCGCCAAACCTTGGGCCAGGAACTTGATCACCGAACTTGGTCTGGCCGATCAAGTGATGGGCTCCAACGACCATTCGCGCATCACCTACATCGTCAAAAAGGGCAAGCTGGTTCCCATGCCTGAAGGGCTGATGATGATGGTGCCTACGAAAATCCTGCCGTTGGTGGAAACGCCGCTGTTGAGCTGGGGAGCCAAGATCCGCATGGGCCTGGAGTTCTTCCGCCAGCCTCCGCACGCGCCGCAGCCTGATCGCTCGGTCTATGATTTTCTGCTGGATCATTACGGCCAGGAGTGCATCGACTATCTGGCTGAGCCACTGCTCGCCGGCGTCTACGGCGGCGATCCGCACGACATGAGCGTCAATAGCGTGTTGGGGCGCTTTGTCGAGATCGAGAACGAAATACGGCAGCTTGACACGCGGCGTTCTGGCCGCGCCGCGTCCCCCAGCTTCTAAAGGAGCCCCCGGTAGTTCATTCTTGTTGACGTTAAGAGACGGGCTCGGCCGATTGATTGAAGCACTCAAGCCCTATGCCGAAGTGGTGCGCGCGAACGTCGAAGCATTGGAGCAAATCAGCTCCGGTTTCCGCGTGCGAGCGGACGGAAATTGGCTGGAAACGGAGCACTCGTAGTCGCGACCACTGCTCATGATGGAGCCCAATTGCTGGGTCCCGTGAACGCGGAGCTTGGTGATCTTCTCGCGGGCATTCCCTACACATCGTCCATCACGCTCTCCCTCGGCTACCAGAAAGCTACCTTCGACCACCCCATTCAAGGTCACGGCTTCCTGGTTCCGAAGAAAGAGCGCAAACACATCTTCGGCTGCACCTGGGTCGGCAACAAATTCGACCATCGCGTGCCCGCCAATATGGTGGTCCTGCGTTGTTTCCTCGGCGGGGATGCGATCCCCCTCAGCGATGAACAGCTGGTAGACGCCGCGCGCGCGGACCTGCATAGCATCATGGGCCTGGAAGCCGAGCCGGTGTTTCACAACGTCGCCCGCTGGCCCCATTCCATGGCGCAATACACGGTGGGTCACGCCAAGCGTGTCGAACGCATCGAGGAACTTATGCGCGGCATCCCCGGTTTGTATCTGGCCGGCAACGCGTATCACGGCATCGGCATTCCCGATTGCGTTCGCATGGGCCAGGAAGCCGCCACGAAGATTATCGCCGCATATAAACCCGAGCCTCAGCCGGCGTAACCTCGATCCGATCCACGTTATCCGCCAGCTCGAACGGCTCATCGATTTTGGCGTTCGGATAAAACGGCGAGCAGGAAATTCTGCACCAGAAAATCGAGCGGCGCGCCCGTCACCGCCAGTCCGCCGATCTCCACACTCAGCAAATGCACAGTCGCCTTGGCCGCGGGCCGATTGAACTGCCAGCCCTCGCCCTCACCAGCTTCTCGCCCTGGATCAATTTCGCCACCAGCCAATTGGTCTCTACGCCGCTTGCGTGCCGCACCTTCAGAAAATCGATCAGCGCCGAGGCGCTCGCCTCGCCATTCCCCAACACCAGCCGCGGCTGGCGAAAGCCCTCGGGCACGATGGCCGGAGCTTTCACTCGCACCCAGGCGTTCAGCTCGGCCTGAGTAAATCGAAACACCGAGCCGGGCTTGGCTTTGCCGCTTTCGATGAGATCCAGCCTCCGGCTGACGCTCGGCCGCGGCAGGATCCGCGCCCCGCAGCAGCGGCACGTTAATTGTCATCGAACTGATGAGGAAGCTTGCTAGAATCGAGCCTGGAGGAGACCACGATGAAATTAACTCACGTAGCACTTCTTTTGGCAACCAGCAGCCTTCTGCATGCCGCGGGCGACGCTGCGAAAAGACTGGACGATTCCGCCGACATGCTCACCGAAATCATGTCCGCTCCCGATAAAGGGATTCCGCAGGATCTTCTCGAGAAGTCTCAGTGCGTCGTTCTGGTTCCGGGTCTCAAGAAGGGCGCCTTCATCGTGGGCGCCAAGTATGGCAAGGGATTCATGCTGTGCCGCAAGCCCGGCGGCGTGGGCTGGTCGGCTCCGGCGGCAATTCGCGTAGAAGGCGGAAGTTTTGGATTCCAGATCGGCGGTTCGGAAACCGACGTCGTCATGCTGGTGAACAGCGAGCCGGGCGCAAAGAAACTGCTCGCGAGCAAGTTCACTTTGGGCGCCGATGCATCGGTTGCCGCGGGTCCGGTGGGACGCACTTCATCCGCTGAAACCGACGCGCAACTGCACGCCGAGATTCTTACCTACTCTCGTTCGCGCGGAGCCTTCGCCGGCATCTCGCTGCAAGGCGCGACGCTGCGGCCCGACGAAGATTGGAACCGGGAATTGTACGACGCGCCGCTCACAAATCGCGAGATCGTCCTGGGTAACACGCCCGCGCCTCCCGCAGCTGCCAAATTGATTGCAACGCTCGATAAATATTCCAGCCGCAAGTAGCTCAGGCTTCGAGCCAGCTATCCGGTGGCATCACGACGCCGTTGATCGCAAGCCGGAACTTCACTCCGGCGTCGGCGGAGCCGAGCATGCCGCGCGGCATTCGAATTTCGAAAATGCGCTTCTTGGCGGACTGAACGGCAGGATTGTCCAGCAGCGGCACGGCGTTATGTTCGGTCCGCGCTTCGAGCGCGGTGAAGGCGAAGCCATTATCGGCATCCAGCCGCAAATAGAGACTGTCGCCATCGGCGCCGTAGTAAATATCGCGGATCTTCGGCTCATCGCTGTGCATCGCTCCAGACCGGTTATCGGGCTGGTAGCGTCCCGCGCCCATCCACTCGAAATAGGAAGTGACTTCGCCATCAATCACCGGATGGATCGGATGCGTGGGAGGCTGGTTCAAATTCGGAACCCCGGACCTGAGGATGGGCCGCGATAATTCCTCGGGCGGCGCAACGCCGAGGGCGTGATACACGTTTGCCAGATGCTGCCGGTACAATTCGTCGAACTCGATGCGGTTTTCGGAAATATGCTCGGGTCCATACCACCAGCACCAATCGCTGCCTTCGGCGATCAGCAGTTCTTCGTAAGCCAGGCTGCGCCGCTCTTCGGGAACAGTGGAAGCGATCTCATCGAATTTCCTGCGCGCGGCGAGCAGATATTCCCAAGCGATATTGTCTTCCTCCGCGCCAATCCAGATGTCGAAGTTGGCGTCGATCCATGATCCCGGGTGAATATGATCGAGCGTAGTCGGAGTATCCAGCTTCAGAGCTTCGCTCACCGTTAAGGCTGCCAGATCGGACGATGCGGCAATCCGCCGGTAGAGCTCGCGCAGAAAGGGACGGCCATTATGATCGTAGTATTCCCAGGCATTCTCGCCATCCAGGATGATGGGAACCAGCACGTCGGCGCCGCGCTCGAGCAGAGGCCGCGTGTTTTCCCGAATGCGATCCAGAAAGTGCCCGGCGGCATCTTCGGCCCCCATCCTGGAATAGACGAAGCCCACTTGGTCGCTCAGGAAATGATCGCGAAAAATCATGCGCAGCTCGCGGCCCTTTTGCTGCCACAAGTAGGACCGGTAGGTCACCTCCGGGCCGCCGTCCCGATTGATAGTTCGCGCCAGAACTCCGTTGTCGCTGGCGGCCCACTCAAAGCCCGCCTCCGCGGCCAGCGCCAGCGCTTCATCGGAAACCGAACCTTCCGAAGGCCACAGGCCTACCGGCGCACGGCCGAATTGGCGTTCCATGAATTCACGCGCGCTCTTCAGTTGATGGAGCGCGTCTCCGGGATATTGAAAACGGCTGGGCAGGGTGACGCCCGGATGCGACACGGCGGCAATGTTCGAATCGCAAATCAACGGCAGAATCGGATGATAAAAGGGCGTGGTGGAAATCTCGATCTGGCCGCGCGCCGCAAATTCTTTGTACACCGGCACCACTGCCGCAAGGATCTCTCGCTCCTTGCGCGCCATCAATGCCTGATCTTCGATGGAATAATCGCGCTCCTTGGCCACCAGTGCCTTTACATCCGGATCGTGCGCCTGAAACTCTTCGTCGAACCAGGCTAGCTGCGACAGGACTTGCAGATCGCGCAGATCCTGGACGCTGAAATGCCGCCGCGCCACCTGAGGGTTCGTGGCGCAAGCTTTCCATTGGTTGAACAACTCGCCGTAGCGCGGATAGCGATAGATCAGATGATCGGGGTTGGCCTGAAAGAAATAGCGCAGGACGAACTCGCGCTCGGCTTCGCTCAGTTCTTCGGCCGGCGTCACGGCGCAATCCAGGAACGGATCGGCCGCCGCGCCCGATGCATACTCCTGAATCTGCACGATCATCGAAGGAACCAGATTGAACGTCTGATGAACGGTGGGAAAATCCTCCAGCACTTTCACCATTCCGTAGTAGTCCTTCAACGCGTGAAAGCGCGTCCACGGCAGGCGGTATTCACCGGTCGCCAGGTCCTTGTACAAAGGCTGGTGCATGTGCCAAACAAAACAGAGATGGGCGCGAGGCAAATGAGCTTCCGTTATGGTCCCGTTATCGTCCGAACATGCTGCGCACGGGCGCCGGCGGATCGGTCCCGCGAATGGCGCGCCACAGGATGTCATTTAACTCATCGTCGTCGTTCAGGTCCTCTTTACTGAAATCGAGGCGCGCGGAACGGGACGCGGTGGACGAATTGGCCGGGTTCCGCTCATCCAGCGAGATGCGCGGCTTCTCGGCCTGATACGGCGCGAGCGAGGCCTGCTGGGTGAATGCGGCCAACATCGGGCGCGCGCCCGCGTCGAAGTGCGTCATGGGGTGCATATGCAGGATCAGTTCCATGGTCCGCAACATCGATGTGGTGTTGTACATGTTGCTGTCAATGGCGCCCCGGCGGGTGTAAGGAGAGATGATGAACGCGGGCGAGCGGTGCGAATCCACGTGATCCGGTCCGTTCTGGGCGTCGTCTTCCAAAACGAAGATCGCCGTACTGGCCCAGAACTTGCTGCGCGAGAGGCCTTCCACAATCATTCCCAGCGCGTAGTCGTTATCCGCGAAAGCCGAAAGCGGCGCGATCTTGCCCGGCGTGGTGGCCGAGGTATGGTCGTTCGGAAGGCGCATGAACATCAGCGCGGGCATTTGATTCGTACTCTCGAACCGCGCCAGATCGTCCAGGAAAATTTGCGCACGCTTCACGTCCGGATAATCCGTGTCGAAGCTGCGATACTTCATGTTGGTGACGCTGGCCAGCACCGGATCGAGAACCTTCTCGATTTGCACGCCATCGGCGCCCGGCTCTTTCTTGTTCTGCCACCCAATAGCCGTAGTTGCGCATCGAAATGCCCGCCGCTTGCGCGTTAGTCCAAAGATAACCGGCCGGAGGATAGGCCGCCGGTTCGCCGCCTTCGAAGCCGTAATTGGGATTGCGGCGCGCGTAATTGCTCGGCCACATCTTCTCGACGAAGTCGTTAGCGATGGCTGATGTCGACCAGTTGTGGCCGTCGGCGCTCACGTCGCTATTGACGTAGAAATTGTCGAACAGCACAAACTCGCGCGCCAGCTTGTGATGGTTGGGGCCGACATTTTCCTTGAAGAGGCACAGCGCCGGATCGCTCTCGCCCTTGCCGATATCGCCCAGCACCTGATCATAGGTACGATTTTCTTTGACGATATAGAGCACATGCTGGATGGCGGCGGGGATGCCCGCCGGAATCGTCATCCAGATCTTCATCGCTATAAGGCGAGTTGGATTTCACCTGGTCCGTGTAACTGGCCAGCGATTCATCGGTGAGCGCGGGGATGAACGATGCCGAGCCAGTCTGGATGTGCGCGACATACTGAACCGTTAAGTTGCTCTGCCGGCTTATCGGACTGGGTCCCTTCGGATTCGGATAGCTGCGCGAGCCCTTGCCGTTCAATACCACCAGGCGTCCGTCGGCGAGCGCCCGGGCGGCCGTTGGATACCAACCAGTGGGAACAAAGCCCAGCACCTGGCTGCGCGCGGACGTGACGTCCACCACGGCTGCGGCATTGGCGTCCGAGCAGACCACATACAACCGGCTTTGATCGGGACTGAGCGCCAGCGCGCTGGGCGTCATGCCGAGCGGATGATTGGGCGACGTGGACACGTTGATGGCTTCCACCACGCGCAGATCGCCGCTATCGGATACGCCAACCGAAAACACGCTGTTGGTATTGGCGGCCGCGACAAAGATGCGAGCCCGGAAGCTGGGCTGTTGTTGCGCGCCGTCGTCGGTTTCTTCAGCGTGGGTTGCGCGGTCGCGCCACAGCATGTCGGTGGGATGCGCGCCCAGCCGCAGAGTCTGAACCAGCGCCCCATCGCTGGTCTGGTGATGATACAAGGAACCGTCGGCCCAACTGGTCACATAGAACGATTTGCCGTCGGGATTGAACATGATCCGATACGGCCGCCGCCCGGTCTTGAACCGATCGATCACCGTGCCCGATTGCGTGTTCACCACTACGATCGCGTCGTGATACAGATCGCAGGCGTAGAGCAGGTGAGCGTCGGGATCGATGGCGACATCGCCGATAAAATCGTTCGCCGAGCGCGCCGCGCCCTTGACGATTTCAAACGTCCGGGTAGGCGCGAGCTTTCCGTTTTCATCGAACGAGAATTCGTAAACCGACGCTTGCGACCCTCCGCCCACCCACAGCGTCTTGCCGTTGGGCGAAAGCGCCAAGCCAAGCCACGCGTCGGCAACCGGAGTACGCCCGATTTCGTGGCCGTCTTTGGTGTCCAGCACGCTGAGTGATGGCGGATTGTAGCCCCCGTTCAACACGACCAGGAATCGGCCGTCTTTGGAAACGACCGACGACATCGGCAAAGTATCCAATTGGATTTGCGTGCCGGCGGGTTTCACGCGCCAGCCGCTGTTCAACAAAAATCCGCCATCCGCCAACGGTCCCACCTGTTCGCGCGGCGGGGGCTGAGAAGAGCTAAGGAGCGCGGCGGTCACGAGGATGAAGGCGGCGAAGATGACGTGTAGTCTCATTCAGAAAACCTCTGGGCGATCGGAAAGCGCCGGCCGATGCCGAACGCCTTGGTGGTTACTTTCAGGCCCGGGGCAGCCTGTTGGCGCTTGTACTCGTTGCGGTCCACTTTGTTCACAATGTCCCGCACCAGCATGACAGGTAGATGAAGCGTTTCGGCGATGCGTTGCGGGGCATCGTTATTCTCGATGTAGAGGCGCAGAATTTGATCCAGGATTTCGTAGGGCGGCAGCGAATCGGTGTCCTTCTGATCGGGGCGCAGCTCCGCCGACGGCGGCTTGATGAAGGTGTTCTCCGGGATCGCGTTGCGGTGGCGCTGGTTGGCAACGCGCGCGAGCGAATACACCAGCGTTTTCGGCACGTCGCTGATGACGGCCAATCCTCCGCACATGTCGCCATAGAGCGTGCAATATCCCACCGCCAGCTCGCTCTTGTTGCCGGTGGTGAGCACCAGCGCGCCCCATTTGTTGGAGAGCGCCATCAAGGTGACGCCGCGCAGGCGCGATTGCAGATTTTCTTCCGTCACGCCCACGGCGCCGCCGTCAAATAGCGGCTCCAAAACATCCAGGAAGGCGCCGTATTGATTTTTGATCGGGATCAGCTCGAACCGGATGCCGAGGTTGCGGGCCAGATCGCGCGCGTCGCTGACGCTGTGCTCGGACGAATACGGGCCGGGCATGCCGACACCAATCACATTCTCTTTGCCCACCGCGTCCACCGCGATGGCCGCCGTGAGAGCCGAATCGATACCGCCGCTCAGGCCGATTATTACGCGCTCGAAGCCGCACTTGCGAATGTAGTCGCGCGTTCCCATGGCCAGCGCCTGATAAACGGCGTCGCATTCGTCGGGATAGTTGTCGTGGCGTTCGCCTGTCAGGTCCCGGGTGTCCACTATCACCAGGTCTTCTTCAAACGAAGCCGCGCTGGCAATCACTTGGCCTTCCGGAGTCATCGCGAAACTGGTTCCATCGAACAGCAACTGATCGTTTCCGCCCACCTGGTTCACATACACGATGGGGACGCGGAAATGCCGCGCGGTGGCGGCGAAAATTTCGGTGCGTTGCGCGCGCTTGCCCATGTGATAAGGCGATGCGTTGATGCTGATCAGGATACGGGCGCCGGCCGAAGCGAGCTCTTCCACCGGATCGCGGCTGTAGCGGCGGCGCTCCCAATACTGCTTGTCGTTCCAGGCGTCCTCGCAGATGGTGAGCGCGGAAACCACGTCGCCGAGCGCCAGCGGCGACTGTTTGGTGGCCGGCTCGAAATAACGCGCTTCGTCGAAAACGTCGTAGGTGGGCAGCAGCATTTTATGCTGCCGGAACGCGACGGCGCCGCCTTGGAGGACGGCCGCGCTGTTGTAAATAGGATGGCCGGCGGGCGAGCCGGTGCGCGTCACGGTGCCGCATATGATGCTGATGTTGAGCGGCGCCGCGTCGGCCGCCAGGCGCTCCAGATGCTGCTCGGTGCGATCGAGGAAGCTCTCTTTTTCCAGAAGATCGCGCGGAGGGTAGCCGGTCAGCGAAAGCTCGGGAAAAACGGCGACGTTTGCGCCGGCCTCAGCCGCTCGCCGGGAGAACTCCAGCATGCGCTTCGCATTGCCGCAAAGATCGCCGACCGTGCTGTTGGTTTGTGCCAGGGCGATCCTCATGCGGGATAACCCATTTTACTGGGTCGCGAGACGCCCGCGCTTATTTGCCGCTTCCAGCTTCCAACTTGGTATTCGGAACGCCCTTATGTTCGCCCGGAATCTGCGGCGGAAACACGTGCAAGCGCGACTTGATGCGCCAACCCTTCGGCGTCCTTGCGTAGACGTACTAATAGCCGCCGACGTGACCCGTCGAAATCCGCGTCGCCGCGCTTGCCCTGATCGCCTGGATACACCAGGTAGGATTTTCCGGTGGCCCTTCAGGCGACGCTTCGATCACCAGATTTTCCGTGGCGCGGGGCTCCAGGCTTTGGTGAATGCCTGGGGATCGTCGATGGTCACTTCGCGCCTGGGGATCGTCGATGTTCCTGCGGTCCCGAAGTTCCTTGATCTTGGGTAGCATCCAGTCCTGGTAGGGCGGCGGGACGCGGCTGGGTACTACCGCCGCGTGGCGTTAGCATTCGCGGATCCCACGGCAAAAGCCAGACCGCTCGCGCCGCCGCCTTGCCAGACGCCTGACATAATCAGCCAGCGGCAAGATCGTCAAGAGCGAAGCAGTAAGCGCGTCACGCCGCGTCCACTACTTCGTCAGACCAAAAGCCTGGGCGAGCGTCGGACCGGATTTACCGCGCGGCAGCAGGCTGGGACCGGACGGGATGAAGATTTTCGCGACGTTGGTGTCGCGGTCCACCACCAGGCCCAGGAATCCGGATTGCATTTCGTCCCAATTCTGATCGCCCCAATGCACTTCCTTGGTGGGGTCGGGATTGTACTTGTTATTGAGCGAATTGTCGTAGTGGGCGATGGCCACCAGTCGCGTACCCTTGGGCATCGGCAGCGGTTTTGCGAGCTGATAGCCAACCTGCCAATCGAAATTCCATTTGCCCTTGAAGATCTCCTGCTTCTCGCCGGTCGGATAGATGGCGTCCAACTCATAATCCTTGCCGCGCAGATGCATGTGGGGTTGGATGTACACCAGCTCCGCGTGATCGACGCCCACCGTCACTTCGCTCACCACCTCTTGATTCTCAGCTCCAGGCGGAAGAACCAGATTGAAAGCCGCCGGAGTTCCGGGCGACATCCAGTAGCGCCGCTTGGGCGGAGTCTTGGCGAACACCAGGCCCACTTTCGACAGGTCTTCTTGTTCGGTGCCCACGGCGGTGTAGTGGATATTGAATACGATGTCGGAACCCTTCGGCACGAACTTGGCCGAGCCGTCGACATCGAAGTGTTGCGCACCCAGGCCTGGATTGTACTTGCCAAGCAGGTCCGTGCCTTCCTTGGCGCCTGTCATCGCCTCCGAGCCTTCCTCGTACGCCTCACCATAAACGGCCTTCGCCATCCAGGTTGCGCCGGGCGGGGTGACAATGGCCCTCATGTGATGGACCACTTTCGGATTTCCAGCGCGCATCTCGGCCGCCACCACCCACATGTCCTCGGGAAAATTCACGTGCACTTTGATGTTCTGGTAATTGATGGTCCCGGTGGCTTTCACATGGAACGGCTTCGGCATTTCGATCACCATGTCGGGCTTGATCTGCCAGCCCTCGGGGAAGGTCAGCGGAGGCGGCGCGTCCTTGGCATCGCCCTCCGGCGCGCCGTTGTTCGCCCAGGTGACCAGCGTATTAATGTCGGCGGGGCTCATGGTGCGGTCGTTCGCGAAATGGCCGTACTCGGCGAACCATGGCGGCATCTTCTGGGTGACCACCGCAACCTTCATCGCCTTGGCCCAGGGGCGCGCATCTTGATAGGTGATCAGCGACATGGGCGCTACTTCGCCCGGCCGATGGCAGCCCTGGCAGTTCTTCTGCAGTATGGGCAGAACGTCCTTGTTGAAGGTGGGCGAACTGGTGCCCGTCCCGGCGAGGGCGGCCATCCCCATCGCTAAACCAATACCGATTCCAAGACCGGCCACAGAAATGCGCAGCATGTCACCCTCCTTGGGGGCAGAAACCACTGTCGATATTATATTTTAGGTCTGCATGCAACGCAATGGGCGATAGCGCGGCAAATGTTTGCGTGAAATCCTAGAGGCCGCGTGAGCTAAAGATCCTGGGCTCCACTCAGTGCCGAAATGATCCAGGACCACCAAAGAATCACACAGGGGGCCAACAGCAGCGCGAGCCGTATCAGGGGATGCACGCGCCTTATGAATCGCACGGCTCCGAGTCTATCTGAACCCAAGGCCGCTTGATCGGCGCTTTTCCCTGCCCGGTCCTTGCGCAGGCGCAGAATCGCTAGCTCGCCCTTGCGGTCTTATCCTGCTCCGATTCGGAATCCACTACCGGAGCGGGCGGTTTCTTCTTGGGCTTCTCCCGGGCCGCCGCGCAATCCAGGCAGATGGGAACACCCCCATCGAATAGCTGAGTTTCTGAACCGCAGAATTTGCACTGAGCCATTGCACACCGCCCTCGAGCAAGTGCGCCAGCGAGCAACGCACCGCTCAACTGTGGCCGCTAAGAAGACGCCTGCGCGGTATTGCCGGTTACGAAGCCTGCGGGACCGCAGCAGTAAATTCTCGTAATGGGCATCATCGAGTGCGGCTGAACTGCCACGCCGTGGTAACGATGTCGTCTACGTCGGTGAACTTCGGTTTCCATCCCAGCGTCCGCTTGAGTTTATCGGAATTCGCAACCAGCACCGGCGGATCGCCCTCACGCCGCGGGCCGATCTCGTGCGGCACCTTCCGCCCAGTCACTTGCTCCACTGCCTGCATCACCTGCAGCACGGAATGCCCGGCGCCGGTTCCCACGTTGAACACGTCCGCCGCTCCGCCCGCCAGCAATTTATCGATGGCCGCCACATGCGCTTCGGCCAGGTCCGTCACGTGGATGTAATCGCGGATGCAGGTGCCATCGGGCGTTTCGTAATCGTTGCCGAAAATCGTCATTGGTTTTCCGGATGCAGCGGCGCGGATCAGCAGCGGGATCAAGTGCGTCTCAGGTTCGTGCTCCTCTCCCAGACCGGATTCCGGGTCCGCTCCGGATGCGTTGAAGTACCGCAGCGCGATGCTGCGGAGCCCGCTGCACCTATCCAGCCACTTCAGCATTTTCTCCACCAGAACTTTTGATTCGCCATAAGGATTCACCGGATCGAAGGGAAGATCCTCTGGAATCGGCACGACATTCGGGGTTCCATACACCGCCGCCGTCGAGGAGAACACCAGCCGCTTCACGTTCGCCTGAATCATGGCGCTGAACAACGATGCGCTGCCGCCGTCGTTGTTGAGGAAATAAAGCTCGGGTTTCTTGATGGACTCGCCAACCATGGAATGAGCGGCAAAATGAATCACGGCGTCCACGCGTTCGCGGCTGAACGCCTCAGCCAGGGCGCCGGTTTCGAGCAGATCGAGGTTGTAAAACGGCAGCCCCCGGACGTTATGTTCGTGTCCGCGCGACAAATGGTCCACAATCACCACGCCGTACCCGCGCCGCTTTAAAAGATGGGCGGTCACGCTCCCTATGTAACCCGCTCCGCCCGTCACCAGAACCTTCGGCATAAGCTCTCAGTGTAAAGCCCCGGTGGTAAGCGGTGCCGCGCGATCCTGCTGTATACTCGTTTTTCACCGCCTGACGGTGACCACGGAGGCACTCATGCGTGCAATAGACGAATACACCATTACAGAAGCTGCTCTGGAGCAGATGGCATCCACGCCCAATCCGCGTCTGAAGGAAATCATGGCCGTGCTCACGCGCCATCTGCATGACTTCGCGCGCGAGGTGGATCTCACGCCGGAAGAGTGGCTGGAAGGGATCAAGTTTCTGACCGCCGTCGGCCAAAAATGCACGGCGTACCGCCAGGAGTTCATCCTGCTCTCGGACACCCTCGGCCTCAGCAGCCTGGTGAACGCGCTGCATGACCGCCGCTCCACCGAAGCCGGCACCAAGAGCAGCCTGGTGGGTCCGTTTTATCGCCAGGATTCGCCGGTCCTGAAGCTGGGCGATACCATCGTCACCAAGCCGACCAACGGCCAGGAAGTTTGCCTTTACGGCCGTGTCACGAACGCCGCCGGCCAAGCGGTTCCCCACGCCACAGTGCAAGTGTGGCAGCCGGACGAGACGGGCAACTACGATCTGCAGAAGCACGACCCTTCCGAGATGGACTTGCGCGGCACTTTCAAAACCGACGCCGATGGGCGCTTCTACCTGCGCACCATCGCGCCGCTCGGCTACATGATTCCGATGGACGGGCCGGTGGGCGACATGATCCGGGCGCAAAAACGGCATGGCTATCGCCCCGCGCACATTCATTTCATCATCGGCGCGGATGGTTATCGCGAAGTGGTGACGGCGCTGTATCTGCAGGGTGATGAGCACATCGATTCGGACACGGTGTTCGGCGTCACGGCGTCGCTGGTGACGGACGTGCGAGCCAAGGACCCGGATTCGCCCATTCCGAATCTGCCCACCATCAAGTTCGACTTCCAACTTCCCGCCGCGGCAGCCTACGGTTCGGGCCGAGTGGGAGCCGATCCGTCCCAAATCGTCAAGAAGGCAGCCAGCTAACCGCGCTCCATCCATGGATTCCTGGGAGCGGTGGCTGCGGCGGCCGAAAAGCGTCTGGTTGCGCAAGGCGCTCTTCCAGGTTCATCTTTGGACCGGCATCGGGCTTGGCCTGTACGTGTTCGCGATCAGCGTTAGCGGCAGCGCCATTGTTTTTCGCAACGAGCTGTACACTTCGCTGTGGCCCGGACCGCGAGTGGTCGCGGTGGGCAGTCATAAACTTACTCACGAGGAACTGCGCGACGCCGCACGCCGCGCTTATCCCGAATACCGGGTGAGTTGGATCTGGGACGCCAGGCAGCCCAACGAAGCTCCTAACAAGGCGATTGAGATCTGGCTGGACCGCAACGGCCACAAGAAGCAGCGCCTGTTTGATCCTTACACGGGCCAGGATCTGGGCGAGTCGCGCCCTTACTCCATCCAGATCATGGCGTGGCTGCTGGATCTGCATGTGAACCTGTTGTCCGGCAAAACGGGACGGCTGATCAATGGCGTGCTCGCGATTTTCGTTCTGGGGCTTTCCTTCACTGGAGCGGTGCTTTGGTGGCCGGGCGTGGAACGTTGGCGCCGGGGCTTGACCATGCAATCCGCGTCGAACTGGAAGCTGTTCAATTGGGAACTGCACAGCGTGATCGGGCTATGGACGTTGCCCATCGTATTCATGTTTGGAATGGTGGGAGTTTACGCTGGCTTTCCAGGGCCGTTTCAGACGCTGGTGAACAAGATCGCGCCGCTGGATGTGTATCGCCCCCTCCCGGACGCCTCCCTGATTCGCGAGATTCCGGTCATTGCGGTGAGCACGCCAACTCCGCGTCCGCGCTTCCGGCCCAAATACAGCACGGGCGACAAGATCATCCGCTGGTTCAGCTATCTGCATTTCGGCAACTTCGGCGGCTGGCCGAGCAAAGCGCTGTGGGTGATTATTGGTCTGGCGCCCGCGTTTCTTTTCGGCACTGGCGTTCTGATGTGGTGGAACCGCGTGCTATGGCCAGGCCTGCGCCGCGTTCGTGGCGCGCATAGGGCCGGTATATAATCCACGCATGGCAATCCAAAAGAACGTCTTGGTGGCTGTCGCCGGACTTGCGGCGGCTGCGCTGGTCTTCGGCGCTGGCCTGGTTGATCCCAACAATCCCACCGGCACGCACGGATTGATCGTGATCGACAAAATCGGCAGGCGCGTCCGGTTCTTCGATCCGTCGAGCTTCCAGGAGATTTCGAATCTCGATGTGGGCGTCGCTCCGCACGACCTGGCCATCTCGCCCGATCACAAGTTCGCCTATATTCCCGTCTATGGAGACGGCGTGTACGGTCGGAATCCGCATCCAGGCCACACCGTCGCGATCATCGACCTGGAGGCCAGGAAACTGGCTGGAACCATCGATGTCTCGCCCTATGAAGCGCCGCACGGCATTCAGATCGACGCCGCGGGGACTATTTACGTCACCTGCGATCTCAGCCGCAAGCTGCTGGTGATCGATCCGAAAACGCGCACGATCGAAGCCGCGATCGACACCGAAGGCACCGGCCACTGGTCGGCCGTTCTGCCCGACGCGAGCAAAGCTTACGTCGCAAATAAGAACGACCGTCTGTTCGTCAGTGTCATCGATTTGAAGAAGCGCAGAATGGTGGCGCGCATTCCTGCACCGAACGGCACGGAGGGTATCGCGGCATCGCCTGATGGGCACTGGGTGGCGGTGGTGGATCATTCCGAACCGCAGCTGCTGGTGATCGATCCGGTATCCGATACCGTGGTAGTGACGATCCCGCTGCAGGGCAATACCAGGGCGTCGTTCAAACCGCGCTTTTCGCCCGACGGTTCCAAGCTCCTGGTGTGCAATATGTCCGAAAAGCTGGTGAACATCATCGACATTGCGGACCCGCACGGCAAACAGCAGGTGATCCCAGTGGGCAAGGATCCGATGGGATTCGCGTTCGCGCCCGACGGCAAAACGGCTCTCGTAGCCAACCACGGCGACGGCACAATTTCGGTGATCGATCTGTCGCAGAACCGCGTGGTATCCAGCTTTACCGGCGGCACCGGCGTTGAATCGCTGGCATATTACTAACCGCTAGCTTCTGGCCCGCGCGGTGGCCACATAAACACCCAGGCCGATCATTGCCGCGCCCGACGCCGCACGCTGGCCGCTGCGAAGCTTGGCGCTGCTCTTCATTCTTGCTCCGAGCGGGCCCGCGAAACACGCTACCCCAATATCGGCGCAGGTGTTGAGCGTCACTGAAATCGCGCCCAGCAGCAGAAACTGCATCGCCACGTGCCCTTGGCCTACCGCGACGAATTGCGGGATGAAGGAAAGAAAAAACAGCGCCGTCTTGGGATTTAGAACTTCCGTCAGAACGCCTTGAACGAACGTTCCGCGTGAAGCTTCCGCGGTTTCCGGCGTGGCCTGGTCTTGCCGGCGCGTTCGGATCATCCGGTATCCGAGGTAGATCAAATACGCCGCGCCCGCGTACCGCACGGTTTCAAATGCGAGCGCCGAGGCCGCCAGAATCGCCGACAATCCGAATGCCGCCGCGCCGACATGTACCAAGCCGCCGAGAAACGTTCCTGCCGCCGATAATATGCCCTCCCGGCGTCCGCCGCGCAAGCTGCGAGCCAGCACGTAGAAAATTCCGGGACCCGGTGTAATCGCCAGGATGAGTGCTGCGCCGAGGAAGATCAGGAATCGCGATGGTGGGACCACACCTCAGACGATACAATCAAAGTCGAAGCCCCGCAAGATTCCCGATGCAAAAGCTGCACTCACGCCCGGAATGGCAACAACTTCAGCAGCAGTTTTTCGCCACCGGCGATGCCGCGCCGGTTTTGGCTGGACTTTCCTCGCTCATCGAGCGGATGAGTATGGACGCATTTCAAGCTACGCTTGCGGCTCTGAGGGATCCCAACGTCATGCTCGCCGTAGGCGGCTTCGGACGCCGCGAGTTGTTCCCATTCTCCGACGTGGACGTGCTGATCCTGATCGAGCGGGAGTCGCAAGCGGCCGGCCTCAAGAACGCGCTCTCTGAATTCGTTCGTCTGCTGTGGGACGCCGGTCTGCGCTTGAGCCATTCGGTGCGGACTGTTGGCGAGTGCGCCGAAATTCATGAGGGCAACATCGAATTAAGTATCAGCCTGCTGGATCGCCGCATGTTGGCCGGGTCGCCAGATCTTTACTCCAAACTGGAAAGCAAGCTGCCGGTATTTTTCGAGCGCCAGGGCCGCGTGCTGACCCGACACTTGTGCCAACTGGCGCGCGAGCGTCACGAAAAGTTCCAGGGCACCTTCTATCATCTGGAGCCCAACGTCAAGGAGACTCCCGGCGGACTGCGCGATCTGCACTTGATCCATTGGCTGGGCCAACTGCGCAAGCCGGATGAGGAAGTGGCCGCGCGTCTAGCGGCGCCCACCCGGTTTATTCACTCGCTGCGCTCGTTTCTTCATTACCAGACGCGGCGCGATCAAAATCTGCTTAGCTTCGATGCTCAGGAGGCGCTCGCCACCCAGCCGTACCTTGCGTTTGCAGCGCCGGCTGAGCTGATGCGCGAGTATTTCCGCAATGCGCGCGTGATCTTCAACGAGGCGCGCCGCGCGCTGGATGTGAACGACCGAAGCGAAAGCTCACTCGCGACGCAGTTTCGCGATTGGCGTTCGCGGCTCTCCAATTCCGAATTCACGGTTTCAAACGAACGCATCTATCTGCGCTCGCCCGCGCTATTGACGAGCGATCCAGCCATTTTCTTTCGCCTGCTGGAGTTCGTCGCGCGGCACGGCATCCCTCTGGCTGCGGAAACCGAACGTCGCGTGGAGCAGGCCTGCGACAGTTTTGCGGAATATTGCGCGCGCGCGCAGCCCTTGTGGCCTGCTCTGCACGGCATCCTGTCGCTTCCGCATGCCGCCGCCGCGCTCCGCGTGATGCACGAGACCGGACTCCTGCCGGCCCTGTTCCCGGAATGGCGGAACATCTTTTGCCTGGTGGTTCCGGATTTTTACCATCGCTACACGGTGGACGAGCATACTTTGGTCACCATTGAAAAGCTGGCCGCGCTTGCGGTGAGCAAGGATCCCGCCGAGCGCCGCCTGGCGGAAATTCTCTCCGAAGTGCAGGACTTGGCCCTGCTCCGCTTCGCGCTGCTGTTTCATGACTCGGGCAAAGGCGCGCACAGCGGCGATCACGCGCGCCTGTCGATGGAGCTGGCGCGCACGGCGATGCAGCGCATCCAAATGCGTCCCGAAGAGCAGAGCGCGGTGGAGTTCCTGATCCAGCATCACCTGGATCTTTCCGCGGTGATGAGTTCCCGCGATCTGCACGATCCAGCCACCGCCCGCGCGCTGGCCGGTGGCATCGGCACCCTGGAAAGGCTAAAGCTGCTGACGCTTTTAACCTATGCGGATATCTCGGCCGTAAATCCCGCCGCGATGACGCCCTGGCGGCTGGAGCAGCTTTGGGAGGCCTACCGGGTGACGCATCAACAGTTGCTCAAGGAGCTGGAAAGCGAGCGCATCGCCGAACTGCCGCCCGATCTCCAAGCTGATCTGGAGAGCGATGTTCTGGAGCCGGGCGACTTTATCCGGGGCTTTCCATCGCGCTATCTGCGTACCCACAGCGCGGACCAGATGCGCGCGCACGCCGAGCTGTACGAATTGAGTAAATCCAGCGGCGTGGCCGTCCAGATTGAGTCTCAGATCGAATCGGGCGGCGGAGTTTATCGCGCCACCATCGTGGCCAACGACCGGCCGGCGCTATTCGCGTCTTTGGCGGGCGCCGTATCCAGTTTCGGCATGGACATCGTGAAGGCCGAAGCGTTTTCTAACGCGCAGGGCGTAATTCTGGACACTTTTGTATTTGCCGATCCCAGGCGCACGCTGGAATTGAACCCGACTGAATACGATCGCTTGCGCCAGACGCTCGAAGATGTCACGCTGGGCCGCCTGGACACCGAGCAGTTGCTTCGCGGCCGGACTGTGCAGAATCGTTTGAAGAAGCGCACTGTTCAACCGCGCGTGCACTTTGATCCGAATGCGTGCGATACCGCGACGTTAATTGAAATTATCGCCGAAGACCGTCCTGGGCTGCTTTACGATTTGTCTTCCGCGATATCAACGGCGGGTTGTAATATTGATGTCGTACTCATTGATACGGAAGGCCACAAAGCAATTGATGTATTTTACGTTGCAACCAATGGCAGGAAGCTTTCATCTAATGTTCGCGACTCGCTAAGTAACACATTATTAACACTTTGCTAAGTTTTAATGTGCCGGGAGTAACCTTTCGTCTCCAGCCTACGTTCCTACTAGTGTGGCCTGTATGCAAGAACACAACCACACTCCTCGTTGAGCTGTACCACACGCATTCAATCTAAGGAGCTAAGCTAAATGAAGATAAACAAACTGATACTGGGAGCTTGTGTCTTTTCGCTCGGAATCGCCACGGCGGCCTCCACTTACCACGTCAAGATCGCTGATCCCACGTGGGTTGGCCAAACGCAACTGAAGCCTGGCCAGTATGAAGTCCGGGTGGATGGCGACAAGGTCACATTCAAGCAAGGCAAGAATGTGGTAGCGGTCGGCGCGAAGGTTGAGACCAATGCCTCGAAATTTTCCGACACGCAGATGGATATTAAGACCGAAAACGGTCAAGCCAAGCTGAAAGAGCTTGATTTAGGCGGCACAAAGTCCAAAATCATGCTAAACGAAGCTACTCCGGTGGAAGCCGGCGGCACCCGCTAACTAAGTCAACGGTTTTATTTGCGCCGGACAGGAGCCCTGGAGCGAAATCGCACTCAGGCTTCTGCTCCCGGCGTTGCATTTCTAATTTTCGTACCCGCCCCCGTCGTTTCCCCTTCCCGCCCCTTGTAACCTCGAGCCTTAGCAGCAACGTCGTTCAGTTGACATATCATGTCATCATAGTCCGTAGGTCTAGGAGGATCTTCGGTAGATGTCCATTTTGAGCATGTGCCAGTGGCTGCAGGACACCAACATCGGCACATCCATCCGCGAGTCCATTTGGGTATTTCCCATCATTGAGACCATCCACGTTCTGGGGCTCTCCATCTCCGTGGGTTTGCTCTTAGTTTCCGATCTGCGCCTCATGGGCTTCATCATGAAACGCCGGCCGGTCACGGAAGTTTACGAACAAGTGAAGCCCTGGATGTTCATTGGCTTCACCATCATGACCATTACGGGAATCTTTCTGTTCTGGTGCCAGGCGGTGAAGGCTTATAACAGCATCTTCTTTAAAATAAAAGTCGTCCTGCTGGTCCTGGCCGCGATTAACGCGCTGGCGTTCGAGCGCGGCATCTATCGCAAAATCGATAAATGGGATAACGCGCTGGTCCCGCCCATGGAAGCTCGTCTAGCCGGCTGGGTTTCGTTGATCTTCTGGGTGGCGATCATTACTTGCGGCCGCACGATGGCGTACACTTTCTAGGGAACAATTAGAGGCCTTCCATCCATGTCAGCTCTGGTCCCATTCTTTCAATGGTGCGACAACACCATCATCTCGCAGGCGATTCGCAATTCGCGAGTAGCGTTTCCGGTGATCGAAAATTTCCATCTGTTCGCGCTTACGGTGCTGCTGGGGTCGCTGGTGGTGTTGGTGCTGCGACAGTTCGGCCTGCTCTACAAAGCGCAGCCGATCTCGGAAGTTGCCGATGCGCTGCGTCCCTGGAACCGCTGGAGTCTGGTGGTGATGCTCACCTCCGGGATTCTGCTCTTCTTGTCGGAAGCGATGAAATGCTACAGCAATACATCGTTTCGCGTAAAAATGATCTTCCTCTTTCTCGCCCTGCTGTTTCAGTTCACCATCTACAATCGGGTCGTGAAGAACGAAGGTAAGTCCGCTCCCGTTGGAGGCAAAATCGCCGCTGCTGTTGCACTGTGCCTGTGGTTCGGCGTCGGCTTGGCGGGGCGTGCGATCGGCTTTCTCGGCTAGTCACAAAATAGAGGCATGCCCTCTCCGCGCCTTTCGCTCGAACCACAAATTCTCAGCTATTACGAAAGCGGTCAAGAAGCCGAACGGTTGGAGAGCCCATTCTTTCGTTGGGAAAGAGTTCGGACTTTGGATCTCTTGAATCGCTTTCTGCCTCCCGCTCCGGCATTGATTCTGGATGTTGGCGGCGCCGCCGGCGCCTATGCTTTTCCCTTGGCGCGAAAGGGCTATGTCGTCGACCTTGTCGATCCGGTGCCTTTGCATGTCGAGCAGGCTAAGAAGAGAGCCGGCATAGAGCAACCAGGGCCGCGAAACTTTCAAGTGGGGGATGCCCGCGCAATCCCCTGTGACGACGGGGCAGCCGATGCTGTGCTCTTCTTCGGACCGCTCTACCACCTGACCGATTCCGACGAGCGGCTGAAAGCGATTCGTGAAGCGCGCCGCGTGCTGCGTGCCGGAGGCCTTCTGCTGGCAGTGGCAATCTCGCGTTTCGCCTCCGCGCTGGATGGCATCGCGCGCGGGTTAATTCGCGACCCCGATTTCGTTCGCATCGTGGAACAGGATCTCCAGACCGGGCAACACCGCAACGAAACCGGGAATCTCGACTATTTCACCACCGCCTTCTTCCATCATCCCGACGAGTTGAAGACCGAACTGCTCGCGGGGGGATTCTCAAACCCGAAGCTGTGCGCGATCGAAGGCCCGCTGTGGACGGTACCGGAATGGGCGACCACCGCCGACCACCAGGAGGAGCTGCTGGCCACCGTGAGGGCACTGGAGAACGAGCCCACGTTAGTGGGAGCGAGCGCCCATATCATGAGCATCGCAACCAAACCCTATCACTGACATTCGGAGTTGTCTTGGTATAGTTCACGCCGCCCGAACGCGGGGCACCGGCCGCGCAACTGCCGTCCGGAGTGAGCGGACCAATCCACCAAACAGCCGAGGGAGGCATCAGGACCGCAATTGGACGTATAGTACAGCGTGCCTTCGAGCGGCTGCGGAGTGGGCGTGACCATGGAGAGCTCGATGGATTGCAACTGGCCCGTCAAACCGTCGCCAAAGACGCGGACGGCCCGGGTTTGCCACCGGGTCCCCAAGAAAGGGCGACTGCAGTAGCTGGCCGCAAGAATCGCATGAAGTCTCCTGAGGCGAGCAGCGCCTCTCGTTTCGTTGTTCTGTGAGGGCTCCTGCAACGATGTATAATTTTCACGGTTACGCCCGTTAACTCAACTCGAAAAGGAGCCTCATTGTGAACACTCGCGCACAAAACGGCAAAAATGTTTTGATCCATCGCCGCTCGTTTCTCGGCAGCGGTCTCGCCGCCGGCCTGGTGCTTAGAACCGGGTCCGCTCTCGGGGCGCCTGCCTCGGGCGATTCCTCCTCTCCGGTGGTCGAAACCACCGCGGGGAAGATTCGCGGATCCATCGAGAATAAAGTCTGCGCCTTTCGCGGCGTTCCGTATGGCGCTTCCACGGCCGGCGCGGGCCGCTTCATGGCTCCCCAAAAACCGCAGCCCTGGAGCGGAGTGAAGGACACAGTGGAACTCGGCCATCGATCCCCGCAGGCCGCTTCCGGTCTCATCCCCGAAGTGGCGGCGGTGGATGCCAAGGAGCCCTCCGGCGAGGATTGCCTGGTGCTCAACGTCTGGACTCCCAGCCCGTCCTCAGGACATAAACGTCCCGTTATGGTTTGGTTGCATGGCGGCGGATTCACCTCCGGTTCCGGCGGCTTCAAGATCTATGACGGCGTTAATCTGGCGGGAAAACACGACGTCGTGGTGGTCACCGTAAACCATCGCCTCAACGCCTTCGGCTATCTGTACTTGGCCGATCTGGGCGGCGCCAGGTACGCCGATTCCGGCAATGCCGGCATGCTGGACATCGTGGCCGCGCTCCAGTGGGTACACGACAACATCGCCAATTTCGGAGGCGACGCGGGGAACGTCACTATCTTCGGGCAGTCCGGCGGCGGCGCCAAAGTGAGCACGTTGCTTGCGATGCCCGCGGCCAAGGGCCTGTTCCATCGCGCCGTCATCGAGAGCGGAGCGTCCCTGCGAGGAATCCCGCGCGATGCAGCCAATAAATCCACGGAAGCATTTCTGGCCAAAGTTGGTTTGAAATCGAATCAGATAGACCAACTGCAGAACATGCCGGTGGAGCGCTTAACCCAAGTTCTGGCGGGCGGCGGACCGGCGGGCGCACCCGGTTTGCGATTCGGTCCCGTGGTAGATGGGAAGACGCTCCCGGCCAATCCATTCGATCCCACCGCCCCCGAAATCTCCGCGAACGTTCCGTTGTTGATCGGCACCACGCAGACCGAAGTGACATTCTTCGCCGGCCAGCAACTGGATCCCATCGACGAAGCCGCCGCCCGCGCGCGCGTCAAGCAGGCGTTTCACTTGAGCGACGCCGATACGGACAAGCTGATCGCGGCGTACAAAAAAACGGAGGCCGGCATCAGCAATATCGATCTCGCTCTCGAATCCGCTTCCGACGCATTCACCTGGACCAACGCCATCACGGCCGCCGAACGCAAGGTGGCGCTCGAAAAAGCGCCCACGTACATGTACTATTTCAAGTGGCGATCGCCCGTGCGCGACGGCAAACTGAAGGCCATGCACTGCATGGAAATTCCATTCGTCTTCGACAATCCGGATGCGGGAAAACCGATGACGGGCTCAGGCGAGGATCGCTACGCACTGGCGGCAAAGATCAGCGGCGCATGGGTGGCTTTCGCGCGCACCGGCAATCCTAGCCAGAAGGGATTGGCATGGCCCGCCTACAACACGGCCAAGCGCGCGACCATGATCCTGGACGACAAATGCGAAGTGGTGGACGATCCGCGCAAAGAAGTGCGTCTGGCGCTGGCATCGTTACCCGGGTCGCAGTTCAGTTAGGAAAAACTCGCATGGCATCGGAAACCCAAGTTGCTTTGGCCGCGCCTGTTGTAGAAACCACGCGCGGTAAACTTCGCGGCGTCTTCCACGGCGCAGTCAACATTTTCAAAGGCGTTCCCTACGGCGCGTCGACCGCGGGCGCGGGAAGGTTCATGCCGCCGACGGCGACCGAAGCATGGGCTGGTGTACGCGATGCCCTCGCGCTGGGTCTGCGATGCCCGCAGCTTCCCATGATGCTTCCGGCGCAGATCCAAGTCCTGAGCGAAGGCATGAGTTTCACCGATCCGATGGGCGAGGATTGCCTGCGTCTGAACGTGTGGTCCGCAAGCCTGGGAAGCGCATCCAAACGTCCCGTGATGGTTTGGCTGCATGGTGGCGGATTCTCATCGGGATCGGGCGGCCAGACCATCTATGACGGCACGGCCCTGGCCGCAAAGCACGACGTGGTGGTTGTTACCATCAATCATCGCTTGAACGTGTTCGGTTATCTTTACCTCGCCGAAATCGGCGGTCCCAAATATGCGGACTCGGGGAACGTCGGGACGCTCGACATCGTGCAGGCACTGGAATGGGTGCGCGACAACATCGCGGAATTCGGCGGCGATCCTGGGAACGTTACCATCTTCGGCGAATCGGGCGGCGGCGGGAAGGTAAGCACGCTGATGGCGATGCCTTCCGCGAAGGGCTTGTTTCACCGCGCCATCGTGCAGAGCGGCGCGATGTTGAAAGCCGTCACTCGCGAGCGCGCAAGCAAGTTCGCGCAAACATTTTTGGCCAAGTTAAGTTTGAGAGCCGATCAAATTGACGACCTTCAAGATATGCCCGTGCAGCAGCTGCAGGATGCCATGGCTGCGATTCCGGGCGGCGGTTTTGCGATGGCGCCAGTGGTGGATGGGCGCTCTCTTTCTCGCGATCCGTTCGATCCAGAGGCTCCCGATTATTCCGCCGACGTTCCACTGTTGATCGGCAGCAACGCCACCGAATTCACGCTATTCGAGCAGCCGCCCGATTCGATGGACGATGCCACCTTGCTCGAACTCACCAAGCAGCGCATGCGCGTGGACGATGCGGCTGCCGAGCATCTGATCGCGGTCTACAAGCAAGCGCACGGCAGCAATATCGAAGCGCACGTCGCGTTGGAATCGGATCGTTTCATGCGCATCAATTCGATCCGGCAGGCGGAGCGCAAAGCGGCTCAGGGCGCGGCCCCCGCTTACATGTACTACTTCACCTGGCGAACGCCGGTTCTCGAAGGCAGGCTCCGATCTCCTCACGCCATCGAGATTCCGTTCGTGTTCGATCATCCCGATGCTTGGAAGGGCCTTACCGGCGATGGCCCAGAACGGTACAGCTTGTCAAATAAGATGAGCAGCGCCTGGGCGGCGTTCGCTCATAACGGCTCACCGAACACTCCCGGCTTGCCCGCTTGGCCGGTCTATACCAGCGACCGGCGCGCGACGATGCTGCTCGACAACGAGTGCAAAGTTGCGGTCGATCCGGGCCGCGAAGAGCGCCAGGCATTCGAAGCCAGCGTCGGCGGTTCTACGTCTCTGTTCGGATGATGATTTCACCTTGCGCAAGGCTTTGTCTCCACAGCCCGCGCAGTGAATATCCTCCAGCGCGGAAGACTGGTGCGTGCTCCTTCCACACCAGCAGCGTAGTCGCCATCAGGAAACATCGTTGCACGATACGCATTAGCGCGCGCAGCAGCGCCGCCCGTCGCGAACCCAATTGACGAAATGTGAAAGCTTGGAAGCGCAGATGCTCGGCTTCTTCGCTCAGGATGCGGCAGCAGATGGACCGCAATAACGGCGAGCCGGTGGCATCGCGCAAAGCCGTGTAATACGGAATCGCCAGCACTTCGGCCGTCGCCAGCACTCGCATGCGCAGCTCCAAGCCCGCCAGTCCACGCAATCGGCGGAATGCGGCATGCACCCAATGGCGACGCAAGCACTGCGCGCCTTGTATCTCAAGAAACCGGCCCAGCAGTTCGCTATGGCGCTGCTCTTCTTTGATGAATAGCCGTAGGGCCTGGAGATACTCTGCATCCTCGGTCTTGGCCCGCTCCAGCAAGCGGCGCCCCGGGGCGTTCTCGCCCAGCTGGAATTGCTGGATGGACTGGATAACCACTACGCGCTCGGCGCCGCTCAAGCGATAGCCGTCGTCCCAAGGTAAGGAAGGCTCCGTTCGGTTGGCGCGGAAATACCGGACCCAATCGCTTTCGGTCATGAATCCAGTTTAGTACAGAGTACTTTATGATGTAAAGAAGGCCTGCGCGATCAGCTGGTAGGAACGCTTGCGCGCCGCGTGATCGTGCATGATGTTCACCACGAAAAGTTCCTCGGCTCCATAATCCGCGACGACTTCTTCGAGCATCGCGCGAACCTTCCCTGGTGCCCCCACGATAATGCGGCGTCCCACCGGCAACGTCCCCGGCGCCACGCCTTCCTGCGCCAAAAACGCTTCCGCTTTTTCCACCGACGGCACTGGGATCAATTGCCCCCGGTACAACATCAGCATAAGCATTCGCATGCTGGACGCCAGATGCTGCGCCTCTTCTTCGGTGTCGGCGCAGATGGCCCACGCGGCCACTCCGACGCGCGGCGACTGCAATCGCGCCGATGGCTGGAAGTGGTCGCGATAATACTCGGCAATCGCCTCGCCATTCGGATTGATGAAATCGGCGAACACGTAGGGCAGCCCCAGCTCCGCGGCCCAAATTCCGCTTTGCGCCGACGATCCCAGCAGCCACGGCTCAGGGCTGTCGAAGTGCAATGAGGCCAATTGACGAAAAGGTCCTGTCGCCGGCCCGCGATTCTCCAAATACCCCAACAGCTCCGCAAGCTGGTCGCGAAAATCGTCCGGCGCGGGCTGCCGGCGGTCGCGCTGCAGAGCATACGCAATGCTTGAACTGGTGCCCGCCGCTCGCCCTAATCCCAGATCGATGCGCCCGGGATATAAAGCGCTCAGCATACTGAATGTTTCGGCTACCTTCAACGGGCTGTAATGAGGCAGCATGACGCCACCGGTGCCGACATGCAAACGCGAGGTAGCGGCCGCCACCGGCCCAACCATCACCTCAGGACTCGCATCCGCCAGCCCCGGCGTCCCATGATGCTCGGCCAGCCAGTAGCGGCTATATCCGAGCTGCTCGGCCCAGCGCGCCAGGTCGATGGTGTTGCGCAATGCATCGCCGGCAGTGGACCCCTCCGCGATCGGTGATTGATCCAGTACGTTCAGCTTCACTTATTTCGATCCAGTCGGGAGCGCGAAGACCATCACCGTGGATCCGTTGCGCCAGATTTGATCTGGAAACAGCGCCTGAGTGGCGGCGCCGATATTCGTCACCGGCCAACCGGTGGGCGTGGCGATGTACTGCCTGCCGTTCACAGAGTAACTGATGGACGATCCGCGATGTCCCGCGCCGGTTTCAAAACTCCACAACTTGTCGCCGGTGCGCGCATCCAGTGCGAAGAACTCGCCCTCGGGATTGCCAGTGAACACCAGGTCGCCCGCGGTCGCCAGTATCGATGCCAGCAGGACGTATTTGTAGGGATAGGTCCAGGCTCGCTTGCGCGTTATCGGATCCCATGCGTCCAAATGACTGTACGTCGCGCGATTCGGCGGCAGTTTCAAATCCCAAGCGCCGCTCATGAAGAACCGGCCCTCGTCGGGCTGCTGATGCTCGGCCGTAATGTCCACGCAAATTTCTAGCGTCGGTGTATAAATGAATCCAGTGCGTGGCGAGTACGCCATCTCATTCCAGCTCTTCGCTCCCGCGGGCGTGGGGCAGAAGTTCATGGTCTTGCCGAGCTGGGGCTCGCGGCGTCCTACGAGTTTTCCATCTTCGGTGACGCCGGAGATCCAAGTCTGGACTTCGGGAACGGTGAACACGCCTACGAATTCTCCCGTTGCGCGATCCAGCACAAACGTTACGCCGCTCTTGTTCATGTGAACCAGCAGCTTCCGCATCCGCCCGTTCACCGTGCGATCCATCAGGATGCATTCGTAGGCCGAATCGAAATCCCAGACGTCATTGGGGATCTCTTGGAAATGCCAGCGCAGCTTGCCCGTGTCGGGATCGAGCGCGACCACGCTCGCGGTATAAAGGTTCACGTCTTTTTTCGCGCCAAGGTTCCGATCGCCTGCGTAGAAATCGCCCGCCGCGTTGCCGGTTCCCCAATACAACAGGTTTAGCGCCGGATCGAACGAACCGGTAAGCCAGGGCGATCCGCCGCCGGTCTTCCAGCTATCGCCCTTCCAGGTCTCGTGCCCCTTTTCGCCCGGCCCGGGAATCACGTACCAGCGCCACGCCAGGCGTCCGGTGGCGGCATAAAACGCCGTGAGATATCCGCGGTGCGCGTTGTCGCCGCCTGATCCGCCGACGATGACCTTATCCTTTACCACCAGCGGCGCCGAAGTGATGCTGCACCCGCATTGATTGGAATCGTCGACGTTGACGCGCCACAATTCGCGCCCGGTCCGCTGATCGATCGCCACCAGGTAGCTGTCCGGCGTGCCGAGGAAAACCTTGCCATCGCCCATGGCGAGCCCGCGATTGATGCGAAACGCCTCGCCACCCGATCGGCCAACGCTTGCCGACAATGGATATTTGTAGCGCCAGATCGGCCGCCCGGTGGCCGCATCCAGTGCGAACACCTGGGAATACGATGTGGAAACGTACATCACTCCATCAATTACCAGCGGAGTGGACTGCAAACTGTCGCCATAGTCCCCGGTTTGAAACGCCCACGCGACACCCAAGTTCTTCACGTTCGTGGTGTTGATCTGATCCAGCGCGCTGTAGCGCCAGGCGAACTCGGATCCGCCATGCGTGGGCCAGTCCGATTGCGCCGCGCCAGGCGTTTCCGGCTGTTGCGCGTAGAGCGCACCCATCGCCAGCAGGGCTAACAAAAATCGCATGGTCACTATCATAGTGCATGAGCCGGCAACTCCTGCCCGCGTGATACAATTCAGGCGTTCATGAGCAAGAATCTGTTCCCGACATCCCTGGTGGGCTCTTATCCCCAACCCGACTGGCTGATCGATCGTAATCAGCTTTCGCACCGATTGCCGGCACGCGTTCGCGCCACCGACTTGTGGCGTGTAGCGCCCGAATTTCTCGAACAAGCGCAGGACGATGCCACTATCCTGGCGATTCGCGCGCAGGAACGCGCCGGCCTGGACATCATTACCGACGGCGAAATCCGGCGCGAGAGCTACTCCAACCGCTTCGCGACGGCGCTGGAAGGAATCGACCTGGACAATCCCGCGCAGGTGGTGGCGCGTTCGGGCAAGCTGAACCTGGTGCCGCGCATCGTGTCCAAAATTCGCCGCAAATACGCCGTCGAGGTTCGCGACATGCAGTTTTTGCGCGCCAATACGGATCGCCGCGCCAAAGTAACCGTACCTGGTCCGTACACCATGTCGCAGCAGGCGCAGAACGATTTCTACAAGTCCGAAGAAGAAATGGCCATGGATTATGCGGCTGCGGTGAATGAAGAAATCAAGGATCTTTTCGCCGCCGGGGCCGACATCGTGCAAATCGACGAGCCCTACATGCAAGCCATGCCGGAGAAAGCGCGGCAGTTCGGTTTGAAGGCTCTTAGCCGGGCGCTGGAGGGCGTGCGGGGCGAAACCGCTATCCATCTTTGCTTCGGCTACGCGGCCATGGTGGCGAATCGACCGTCGGAATATCAGTTCCTCACCGAACTGGCCGATGCTCCGGTGAACTGCATCTCTATTGAGACCGCGCAGTCGTCACTGGATTGCTCGGTGCTTGCCAAACTTACCGGCAAAAAGATCATTCTCGGGGTGCTGGATCTTTCTTCGAACGAAGTGGAGACGCCGGAAAAGGTGGCGTCTCGCATCCGCCGCGCTCTGCCCTACATCGACGCCGAACGGCTGATTATCGCGCCGGATTGCGGTATGAAGTATCTTCCGCGCGAGGTTGCTTTCGGGAAGTTGCAGGCCATGGTCGCCGGAGCGGGCCTGGTTCGCGCGGAACTGGGCGACCGCCAGCTGGCGTCTCAAAGCGCTTGATTCACCGCCTCGGGCACACGCTCGATGTGGACGTACATGGGTCCAACGCCGAGCGTCCCCACCAGGAACCAGGTAAACCGGCCGCCGCGATTCACGGTCTGAAATCGCGCGTGCTCGCCCGGCGCCAGAACGAAGTCGACATTCTTCCAGTTCCAGGTGTTATCCACTTGCACACGATGGCGCCCCGGCTCTACTACGCGCGATAGTTCATCGCCGTGCATCAGCTCTCCCAGCCGCTTGCCATCCAGCTTCACGATGATCTGGCGCTGCTTGATGTCGTCGGGGGAAGTGCGGCTGATGGTGACGCGGGTCTCCACGCTTCGAGTATAGGCTGTCAACGCAAAGTAGAAATGTCCTATTCCCTGCAAAGTAGAAATGTCCGGTTTTGACCGTGTTGGCGGAGGGTGCGTGATAGTCTGACTTCGATTCTCCGGGGAGTCGCGCTCCTGGGGAAGATTCAAGGCCGATGCGACGGGGCTGGCTCCGAAGTAATCGGCGGCAAACCCTCGGTCAACCGGGCCCTGCGGGGTACCCTCCGAGGGTTTTGCTTTTGACTTTGACATTCTCATTACTTGGGTGGAGTCTCGGAGCGGAGGCCTTGAATAGAGAAAGCGCGAAGCTGCCGGGCTGGGCTTGCCCGGCTTTCCTTTTGCGTTGTGGCGGGTTTTCAGAGCGACTCCGGCTTGGCGGAACCTTCCGAGGCCTGCCAGATCTTGGGTGACTTTTTCAGATCGAAGTTCTTACACCATGCACTGGCTGGGCGAGGTTTCCCCGTACGCCGCGCTGGGCTGGGCGCCTTCGGTGCTGGAAGCTTGGGACGCTGCTCGCAGATAGAAACACGCAAGTAGCGATCGCCGAATCGAACCGCCACAGAACCGTCTCGGCGCTTCTCGACCCGCAGCACTGCGCCTCGCAGTCCAGTGCGGATGTCCTGGCGGGCGATCTGGTAAATCTTCGCATCCAACTGAATGGTGTAATCATTGTTCACCCGCCGGCTTTCCACGTGGCTGAGAATCGCCGCCAAATCAGGCTGCTTTTCCAGCGGCCGGTGAGCATCGTCGGCACTGGCCGGCGTCACCGCCAGAGTGGCGTTGACCCAGGGCAGAAACTCGGTTTCCAGGTAGTGGTTGGCTTGTTCCAAAGTCGTCACTCCCGCGACGCGCATCCCCTTCACCAGCCGGTCCTGAGCGGTAGCAAACCCGCGCTCTACCCTCCCTTTGGCCTGCGGGCTGTGCGCTGCTATCCAGGTGATTGCCAACTCCCGCAACGCCCGACCGATCTGCGTCGGCGGCATTTCCACCCTATCCTGCTCCACTCCGGGCTCATCCCGCCTGCGTTTCTCCGCCGTCTGAAAGAGGCTCGCCTTGTCGGTGTAAAATGCGAGCGGCCGCCCGTGCTTTTTCAGGTAGCTCTCCAGCAGGCTCATGTTTTCCGCCGTTGAGTCGCTGCCCACAAAGCGAGCGAACCACCGCCCGGTCGCATCGTCAATCATGTTGATCAGCAAGATCTGTGCTCCGCGCCCTTCCAACCAGTCGTGGTCGCTGGTGTCCCACTGCACCAACTCGCCCCAGCGGCTGCGTCGCGGACGCCATGCATGGATCTTCTCGATCCGCTGCTTGCGCGCTCGCCACAGCTTGGCTTGAATCATCCACTGCCGTACCGTCTCCCGGCTCACCGCGATGTTGTGTTTCTTAGCCAAGTATTCCGACGCCAGCGTCGGGCCAAATCCCCGGTACACCGCACGCGACAGGATTGTCACTGCCTCCCGCTCCAGGTCGGCATCCATCTTGCGATTGGATGGCAGCCCTCGTAACGCATGCACCACAGCTTTATCCCCACGGCGTTTTAGAGCTCGCAGGAGACGCCTCACGTGCCTTTCCGTAATCCCCAGCTCCTCGGCCGCCTGCTTCTGGGTAATCAGTTTCTTCTTGGCCTTTTTCAAGGCCACCAGCCGGTCCCGCTCGGCCTGCGTCATCAATAGTTGTCCTTCTGCCACCTCCCCAGCCTGGAGGTCGTCAATAGGACATTTCTACTTTGCGCAAATAGGACATTATCACTTTGCGCCGACACGCTTCGAGTATAGGCCGGTGTGTGCCGGCTCTGCATGATAGAATTGGGGCGTTCGAGAGGTGATATGAAGACACTCGCTCTTTCGATTGTGGCCCTGCTGGGCGCGGTTGCGATTCCCGCCCTGGCGCATCACGCCTTCGCTGCTGAATTCGATTTGAACAAACCAGTCACCGTCAAAGGCACTGTCACCAAAATTGAGTGGATGAATCCGCATGCCTGGATTTACGTCGATGAGAGAACCGACACCGGCGTTGTATCGTGGCAATTCGAAACGGGCGCGCCTATTGAGCTGGTTCGCCGGGGCTGGAGGAAGAACGACCTGAAAGTGGGCGACGAAGTGACCATCCAGGCCCTCCGAGCCAAGGACGGCACCAACACGGCCAGCGCGCGCCTGGTGACCTTGCCGTCCGGCAAGAAGGTATTTAGCGGCGCGGCCGGCGATGACGCTCCCGCTCCGGCTCCGCAGACGCCGCCTGCGGGCGCTGTTCACCAGTAACGCGCGGTTGCTTGTAAACCACGCGGTCGAGAAATAGCCCCGACGCTGGGGCCGTCCAGGCTGCAACATCCAGTTTGGGGTCTGTTTTGCCTTCGAGCAAACGGGCGAGATCGTCTTTGGTGATTTCCCCCAGTCCTAATTTCACTAATACGCCTACCAGTCTTCGCACCATGCGCCACACAAAATGGGATGCGGTGATACGGAAGACGATCAAGTCGCCGTCGGTCTCGATTCCGGCGTCTTCTACCAGCACAATGGGCGACTCATCTTCCTTTGATTTATCTTGGGCGCGAAACGCACTGAAGTTATGCCGCCCCTTCAGCATCCCCGCGGCGCTGGACATGGCGTCCACATCCAGCGGCTGCTTTATCCACCAGACGTATTTCTTGAAGAACGCCGTGCGCCGCGTCGAGATTTGATAGATATAAGTCCGAGCGATGGCGTCATGCCGGGCGTGGAAGTCCGGCGGCGCCTCCGATACATCCAGCAGACACACATCGGATGGCAAGCGGCTGTTGAGGGCTTGTAAAATTTCATCCGGCCTCGGCCAACGGCGCTTATCTCCTTCCTTCGTCCGCCGTATTCTTAAATGCGCCACCTGCGCCCGAGCGTGAACGCCTGCGTCGGTACGACCCGCGCCTTGAATTTCGATGGCGCCGTCAAAGAACTCCTCCGCCGCTTTCCGCAGCTGGCCCATCACCGTTCGGGCATTGGGCTGTTCCTGCCAGCCGCTATATTTGGTGCCGTCATATTCGATGGTCAGCTTCCAGGTCTTCACTCAAAACAGTGTAGCCCCACGCTACAGTGCTATGATGGTGCGCTTCGAGGAGGACGCATGTTTAAAGGATTTCGCGAGTTCATTATGCGCGGCAACGTGCTGGATTTGGCCGTGGCCGTGATCATCGGCGCGGCGTTCGGCAAGATTGTGACATCGTTGGTCAACGACATCCTCATGCCGCCGCTCGGACTGGCCCTTAAGAACGTCGATTTCAGCAATTTGTTCGTGGATCTTTCCGGCGGCCATCACGCGACTTTGGCGGAAGCGAAAGCGGCCGGCGACGCAACCATCGGCTACGGCCTGTTTCTCAATAACGTGATCGATTTCGTGATCGTCGCGTTTGCAATCTATTTCTTGATCCAGGCGGCCAATAAGATGAAGCGCGCTCCCGCGCCCGCCGACCCGACCACCAAGGAATGCCCATTCTGCCATACCACCATCCCGCTGGCCGCCACGCGCTGCCCGAACTGCACGTCGACTCTCTAACAGGCCGATGAAAAAGGCCATAACGCAGGTGGCCACAGATAAACACAGATGAACGCAGATTGAAAACAATAAGCTTGATAATGTTTTATTCGCGTTCATCTGCGTTCATCTGTGGCCAGATTGCTTTTTTCAGCGCCCTGCTAAGGCCCGATCGCCAGCGTTATTCCGGATTGGCTGACTGTGCCGCCGACGGATAGCGTCACCGTTTGGATGCCGGGCGGCAGGAATCCACCCGGGATTTGTGCGTTGATCTGCATCAAGCCCGGGAAGCCGGGCGCGGGTCCGGAATAGAGCAGCGGCGCGTTGTAGCCGGCGATAATCAGCGTGACGGCGCCCGCTCCAGAACTAACTCCAGTGGCGTAGAGCGATACCACCGATCCACGCGCAGCCGGATTGGATGCCGAATTGAGGCTGCCGTCTTGGTTGTTGGCCGCGGCTGGTCCGGTTGAGCCGGCCACTGTAAAAATACCGGGCGCAGCGGCCACCACTGATACCGCAGCGCCGGCGACGGCAGCGCCATCCACCACGATGCTCACGGTGGTGGTTGAGTTTGCAGTCAGGCTGGCGGGCGCGAGCGCGTTAATCTGAGTGGCGCTGGTATAGAACAGGGTTGCCTGCGCGCCGTCGAAGAGCACTTGCGTATTTTTCGGGTCGAATCCGGCTCCGAAGATTGTGACGATCTCACCGGGTGCGATGGCTCCCGCGGCAAGGCTGGCTCCATTGACAACGGCAACGGTCGCGGTGTCGGAGGCAGCGGACGACGGCGTCAAACTTCGGATGCGATTGTTGAGGGAATCGGCGGCCAAAATGGTTCCATTGGCGCCCATCGCAATGCCCGCGGGCGCATTCAACTGCGCAGCCAGGGCTGGATTGCCATCGCCCGAGAATCCGGCCTTGCCTGTGCCGGCGATCGCCGTGAGCACTCCGGATGTGCTGAGCTGTCGAATGACATTGGCGCCTGTGTCCGCGATGAAAAGAGTACTGTCCGCTGCGAAGGCCATCGCGCCGGGCGAAGTAAGGCCGGTGATCAGCGAACTCGGTGTCCCGTCCGACGCGACTTGCCAAACTTGAGTGGCGTCGGCGACCACCACATTGCCGGATGCATCCACCGCCACGGCCAGCGGTCGATTGATTTTCGCGAAAGTGCTGGACGTTTCTTGAGCCGTTACCTGAACGATGCGGTTGTTGCCCGAATCGGCGATATAAACCGATCCCTGGCTATCCACCGCAACCGACACGGGATTGTTGAGCTGGGTGGCAATCGACGTCATCGTTCCAGAAGGCGTAAGCATTCGAACGACGTTATTGCCGGTGTCGGCGATATAGAGATTGTTCGAACTATCGACGGCGACTGCGCGCGGCGAGTTTAGCTCGGACGGAGCTCCGGTGCCCGCGATAGTGCTGATCACACCTGCCGGCGTCACCTTGCGAATGCGATTGTTCGAAGTGTCTGCGATGTACCAATTGCCGCTGGAATCCACGGCGATACCGGACGGGAAATTCAGTTGAGCCGCGGTAGCCGGACCGCCGTCGCCCGCGAAGTTGGGCGTTGTTCCGCTTCCGGCAATCGTGGTGACAATGCCGCCGCTCGGGATCTCCATGACGAAAACGCCCGACGTGATATAGATATCGCCGGCGCGGCCCAGCGCCACATCCCTGGCCGATGCGATTCCCGCAGTCTGTTGTATGAGACTGCCGAAATAACTGGCCGCCGCCACCCACAACATGCCAGTGGAATCGAGCGCGACGCCGGTGGGTCCGGGAGTGTTGAACACCGTAATGATGACTCCGTTGTACACTTTTCGAACCCGGTTGTTGCCGCTGTCGGCGAAATAGATGGCGCCGGTAGGGTCCACGGTGAGTCCCGCGGGTGCGTTCAGTTGCGCGAGCAGAGCGGATGTGCCGACGCCCGAGAATCCCGCCTTGCCGGTCCCTGCCACCAGAGACAGTATGCCGTTGCTCGCCAGTTGATATAGCTGGTTAGCGCCGAAATCGGAAATGTACAGTGAACCCGAGGCATCGAAGGCGACGTTGCGTGGCTGTGCTAATTGCGCACTGGTGGCGGGGCCGCCCTGGCCGGTGCTGGTGGCGGGTAACAAGCCTCCCCCGGCCACCGTCTGGATGATGCCATCGGTCCCGACTTTTCGCACGCGCGCGTTCCCGAGGTCGGCGATGTAAAGATTTCCGGCCGCATCCAGCGCCAGCCCGTACGGCTGATTGAGCAGCGCAGAAGTGGCTGGTCCGCCATCGCCCGCAAATCCGGCTACGCCGGTGCCGGCAATGATTTGGATGGAACCGTCCTTCGCGATTTTACGAACTCGAGACACGGCGGCATCGGCGAAATAGACATTGCCCAAGCCATCCACCGCGATCCCTTCGGGCTGGCTTAGCGCGGCTGAGAGAGCTTGGCCGCCATCGCCCGAGTTGTCGCTTCCGGCGACGGTTTGAATGATGTAGGAAGACGACGGCGTGTCGGCGGCGGCGATATAGGCCGCGGTGAACAGACAGAGTAGAACGAGTCGAAAGCTAACCACAGGTACTCCTGCTAGGAGTAGTGTGTCTGCCCGATGGAAAACTCTCAGGGTGCTTCCGATGGATGTATCGTGAATAAGTTTTCCTCTGTTTTCGGATTGGTCCTGCTGGCCAGCGTCGCCGGTGCTCAACCAACTCTGCGCTTGAAGGGCTTCCAGGCGGCAGATCCGCGTGGGTTGCTCGCGCCCGTCGTTACGAAGACGCGGACGCCTGGACGGTCGCACTTTCTGGTGCAGTTTGCGACCGAACCGGCGGCGGCGGAAATGAAGGCGCTGGCCGATCGGGGCGCTACAGTGCTGTCTTATGTTCCCGACGCGGCGCTATCCGTCGCCATGCGCGATGGCACAAGTCTAAGCGGGTTGGGCATTCAATGGATGGGGCGGCTACAACCGGTCCAAAAATTCAGCCCGGAGCTGGATGGAAAGCTGTTGGATGGCCAGGCGCCGCCGGTCCTGGTGGAATTTTACTCCGATGTTCCTGAAAGCGAGGCACGCGCGATCGCGACGGAAAGCGGCGCGGCGATCCACGATAATCCGGATCTGCTGGCGCACCACCTGTTAATCGAAGGCACGGTCCATCAGGTGCGGGAGTTGGCGAATTGGGACGAAGTGTCGTACATTTTTCCGGCATCCACGGACTTGGTTCGCGGCCTGCCGGTGCATGGTTGCGCGGGCGCGTTGACCTCTGCCGGACCGGTGGCTCAAGGCGTTCCGCTGGTGGGCGATGGCTGGGATGGGCCGGGATTGGGAAGCGCCGCTCTGAACTACTCGTTCGTCTATGTCACCCAGCAACAGCCCGCGGCGACAGTAGAGTCCGAGATCGAGCGCGCCTACGCGGAATGGGCCAAGTATGTGCAAGTCACGTTTACTCAAACCACCGACTCCACCGGGCCGCAGACATTGGCTGTGCTGTTCGCCAGCGGCGCGCACGGAGACGGGTATCCGTTTACCGGCCCAACCGGAGTGCTGGCCCACACGTTCTATCCTTATCCGCTCAACCCGGAGTCCATTGCGGGCCACCAGCATTTCAATAACGACGTGAGCTGGAACATCGGCGCGGACGTGGATGTTTTCAGCGTCGCGCTGCACGAGACTGGACACGCTTTGGGCTTGGGACATTCCGACGATCCTACTGACGTAATGTATCCGTACTATCGCACGGTGTCGGCGCTGGGAGCGGGCGATATCTCGGCCATCCAGCAGCAGTATGCGGCGACGAACGGATCGAGTACGACGACTACAGCACCTGCCACGCCTACAGCACCTCTCGCATTGACGATTCAAACGCCACAGGCCACAACAACCGCGTCATCCATCGCGCTGAGCGGGACGTCGTCCGGCGGTTCGGGCGCGGTCGAGGTGAACTGGTCGACCAATCAAGGAGCCTCGGGAACGGCACAAGGATCAATCAGCTGGTCCATCGCCACGATTCCCCTGAGCGTCGGCGCGAACATGATTACTGTAATCGCTTCCGATGCGGTGCAGGATCAAGCGTCACAGAGCGTGACCGTAACCAGCCAGCCGCCGAGTCCGCCAGTGGACAATCCGGTGTCCGGGAATTCTCCGCCGGCTCCGCCTTCCAGCTCAGGAAGCGGCGGGAATACAGCGCCTCCGTCCGTGACCATTCTGTCGCCTGCCACGACGACTGTGGCAACCTCGGCGAGTTCGATCAATGTGAGCGGCACGGCGCAGGACAGCCTGGGAGTGACGGAGGTTACGTGGTCCAGCTCAACGGGCGGGGGTGGGACAGCGACCGGCACCAGCAATTGGAACACCGGGCCGATTTCGCTCTATGTCGGCACCACCACCGTCATGATCTATGCCAGCGACGCCGCTGGAAACCAAGCCTGGAGGTCAATTGTAGTCACCAGAGACTAGCCGCTACAGCAACCCGGCCAGGCGCGAATTCTCGATTAGGATGGTTTCGTCGCGTTCGGGTCCGGTAGAGATGCAACCCACTTCGACGCCGATGCGATCGCTCAGAAAACGGAGGTACTTGCGCGCGCGATCCGGAAGATCGGCCTCTCGCGAGAGCCCGCGCGTTTCGGATTTCCAACCGGGCAGCTTCTCGTACACCGGCTCCACGGCTTCCAGGCCGCGAAACGTTGCGGGCATCGCCTTCACGTTCTTGTATTCGGTGCAAACGGGAATCTCGTCGAACTGGTCCAGCACATCCAGTTTGGTGATCACCAGGCTGGTGAAGCCGTTGATCATGGCGGTGTAGCGGAGCAGCGGAACATCGAACCAACCGCAGCGGCGCGGACGTCCGGTGACGGCGCCAAACTCATTGCCCGCCTGGCGGATTCTCTCGCCGTCATTGCCGAGCAGTTCGGTGGGAAAGGGGCCGCTTCCAACTCTGGTGATGTAAGCCTTCGACACGCCGATGACGCCGTGAATTGCGGTGGGAGGAATGCCCGCGCCGGTGCACGCCCCGCCCGCGGTGGCGCTGGACGACGTCACAAACGGATACGTTCCGTGATCCACATCCAGCATGGTGCCCTGCGCTCCCTCGAACAGCACGCGCTTGCCGGCGCGCATGGCATCGTTCAGCAGCTGGGCCGTGTCGCACACCAGGGGCCGCAGGCGCTCCGCGTATCCCAGGTATTGATCGCGGATCGATTCGAAGTCGATAGTCTCCTGAATATTGAAAGTCTGGGCCAGCAGTTGCTTGTCTTCGGCCAGCGCCGTATACATGGCGCAGAAGCTGTCGTGCTCGTAAAGATCGGCGATGCGGATGCCGCGCCGCCCGATTTTGTCCTCATAGCATGGCCCGATTCCGCGCGACGTGGTTCCGATAGGCACGCGATCCTGCCGGCCCTCCGACATTTTCTCCACGATGCGATGAAAAGGAAAGATCACGTGAGCGCGATCGCTGATGGCCAGCTGCCTGCGCACGTCGACGCCCGCTTGTTCCAGCTTGTCCATCTCCTCGATCAGCGCCGCCGGGTCGATGACCACCCCATTGCCGATCACGGCTTGAATGCCGGGACGCAAGATGCCGCTCGGAATCAATTTAAGAACAAATTTCTTGGGGCCGATAAAAACGGTGTGCCCGGCGTTGTGGCCGCCCTGGTAGCGAGCCACCACCGAGAATTTCTCCGAGAACAAGTCGACCACCTTGCCCTTGCCCTCGTCACCCCATTGCGCACCTAGCACGACGATGTTTCCCATGTGAGGAGCCAAAACCTCCTTATTGTACCGTGTGCTCTAATGGCTTCGCGGGCCATCCCGCGCGTCCATGCACGGGAGAGCCTCGCAAAATTCCAATCCAACCCTGCCCTACAGCAAGCGCGAGCAGCGCGGCTGGTACATGTACGATTGGGCGAACGCCACCTTCCACAGCACGGTGGTCACGCTTTTCCTGGGCCCCTACCTCACGGATCTGGCGCAAACCGCCGCCGGTCCGGACGGTCGCGTGCATCCACTGGGCATTCCCGTGGATCCGCGGTCCTGGTGGGGTTACCTGATCTCGATTTCGGTCCTCACCCAGATCCTGGCGCTGCCGATCGCCGGAACTATCGCCGATTTCAGCCCGAACAAAAGACGACTGATGGGCCTGTTCGCCTACACCGGCGCGCTGGCAACGGCCGCCATGTTCTTTCTGCACGGAGGCGAATATCTGGCGGGCGGCGTGCTGTTCCTGATCGCGAATCTCGCCTATGGCGCGTCCGTTGTGGTCTTCAACTCGTTCTTGCCCGAAATCGCGCCTCCCGAACAGCGGGACGCGGTGTCGTCCACCGGCTGGGGAATCGGATATCTGGGCGGCGGTTTGCTACTGGTGTTGAATCTTGCGCTGTTTGCAAAGGCGAAGGCGTTCGGAATTTCGCCATCCATGGCCGTCCGGATCAATCTGGCATCGGCCGGCGTCTGGTGGGCGCTCTTCAGCACGATTCCTCTGGCGGCCATCCGGCATCGTCCGGCGGGACGAACGCGCGGCCCCGACGATGGGCTGCTGGACAGTCTGCGCGAGTTCGTCGGTACCCTGCGCGACATGCGCCATTATCCACAGACCCTCCGATTCCTGATCGCTTTCCTGCTCTACAGCGACGCCGTGCAGGCCGTGATCGCGCTTTCCACGCAATTCGCCAACGGCGAGCTGAAAATTCCGATGGCCGACCTGACCGAGGTGATTCTCATGGTCCAGTTCCTCGCCTTCTTCGGTTCGTTCCTGTTCGATTGGATTGCAAAATGGATTGGGGCGAAACGGGCGGTGATTGTGAGCCTGCTGATCTGGACTGGCGTGCTGGTGGCGATGTATGTTTCGGTGCGCACTGAAACGCAATTCTTTATCGTCGCAGCGGTTGTGGCGCTGGTGCTGGGAGGCACACAGGCGCTCAGTCGGTCGTTATTCTCCCAGATGATTCCCAAAGGCCGTGAAGCCGAGTATTTCGGCATGTACGAAATCAGCGACAAGGGAACCAGTTGGCTTTGTCCGCTGCTCTTCGGGCTCGCGCTACAATTCACCGGCAGCTATCGGCTCGCGATTCTCTCGCTGGTGACGTTCTTTGTGGCGGGCCTGTTGGTGTTGATGACGGTGAACGTGCGGCACGCCGCGGCCGAGGCCGCTAACTGAGACCGGCAGCCTTCTTCTGTTCGTCCAGCTTCTCCAGGAACGCGTGTTCCTGGATATCCAACTCGTGCTTGTAGCCCGCCGGATCGATAAACGGGTTCGGCCCTTTGCCGAGCCGGGCGTATTTCGCCGCCATGTTGTACATTGAGGGATGCGACCCCAACGGAACATCGCAGGGCAGCGAACGCAGCAGTTTGAAACTGCGCTGATATTCGCTCGCCATGTCGGGAACATCCGGGTTGTTCACTAATTTGTACCCCGGATTCACTCCGACGCTGCCGATGATGACAACATCGTACGTCTTGCCGTCTTCCTGCGCCTGGGTGGTCCAGGTGGTGCAGCCGCGCGTGTGACCGGCCGTAAGATGAGCCACCAGTGTGGTGCCGCCCAATTTTACTTCGTCGCCATCATGCAAAGTCCTGTCGAGCGGATGGGGCTTGTCATCGGGGCGAATCTGCATCAGCGCGGGTACATCCTGTTCCATCGCCATGACCTTAGCACCGGTGAGTTCTTTCACCAGGGCGTCGCCTTGCATATGGTCGGCATGGGCGTGGCTGCCGAGCAGAATCTTGATGTCGGTGAATTTGAAACCCAACTGCTCCACCGATTTGCGGATCACGGGAACCGTCGCCTCAAAACAACTATTGAGCAGGATGTTTCCTTGCGGCGTGACGAACAGGAACGAAGAAAGCGATTCGGAGCCAACGTAGTAGATGTTTCCGATTACTTTGTGCGGAGGAAACTGTTTGTTGAACTGGTCGGGTGAACCGATGTTGCGCCGGAACAGTTCTTCGGCGGTTTGGCCAAAAACCGGAGCAGCCAGCGGCGAGGCCGCCAGGGCCGCCAGCTTCATCAAGTATTCGCGGCGGGTTTGCATGGGAGCAGCATATCAGGCTTCAGCCAGCCATGCCCGCAGCGCGGCGCTCACTTCCGCCGGCCGTTCCAACGGCGACATGTGGCCGCAGTTGGGGACAACTACGAGTTGGCCGCCAACGATCTTCTCCATCATCTTGGCGTGTTGCGCGGGCCCGCTCCATCCATCCTCGCGGCCCGTCAGTAGCAACGCGGGACATCGGATTTGTTGCAGCACCTCGCTGGCATCCGGGCGGGCCAGCAGCGCCTTTACCTGCGCCGCGAAAATTTCGGGAGTTTTGCGCGACATCATCTCCATGATCCCGTTCACCAGCGCAGCGTCATTCTGGCGGCGCGAATCGATCATCGGCGGCAGCCATTGCCGCAGCATCGCGTGCATGCCCTGCGATTTTGCAAGAGCCAGCAACTCCCCGCGCTTGCGCTTTTCCACTTCTCCAGCCTCGCCTGCCGCGAGCGTCAAATATCCGGTATTGAGCAGCGCGATTCGCGCCACGCGCTGCGGCGCCAGCCGGTAAACTTCCAGCGCCACGCGCCCGCCCATAGAGTGTCCGGCGATGGAGAATCGCTCGGGCGCGCTGCGAAGAACCGCCGTCGCCATGGCCGGAAGCGAATCGAGCGAGCCATAGTCGGCGCAAGCGCTAACAGCGACGTCAGACAGCGCGTCCATTTGCTGCCGCCACAGCGTCTGATCGCAGATCAATCCCGGCAGAAGAAGGAGCGGTTCTATGCCAGATCCTCGGGAAGAATCGGCAGTTTACGCAGCCGTTTACCGGTGGCGGCGAAGATCGCGTTGGCGACCGCCGGAATGACGGTCGGCGTGCTGGCTTCGCCAATGCCGCCCGGCGCCGCCTGGCTAGGCACGATGTGCACTTCCACCACCGGCATTTCGTCGATTCGCAGAACGTCGTAGTGATTGAAGTTACCCTGCACCACGCGGCCGCGCTCGATGGTGATGGCGCCCTTCAGCGCCGCGCTCAACCCGTAAACGATGCCGCTCTGGATCTGCTGCTCCACGCCGGCCGGATTGATGACGTGCCCGCAATCCACCGCGCAAACTACACGATGCACGCGCAGCTTGCCCTTCTCCACCGACACCTCCGCCACTTGAGCGTTATAGCTGCCGATGTTGTTCACCACAGCGATTCCGCGGGCGTGGCCGGCCGGCAGAGGTGTGCCCCAACCTGCTTTCTCAGCCGCCAATTCCAACACGCCGAGCAGGCGCGGAGACTTCGCGAGCAGGCGCCGCCGGAACTCCAGCGGATCTTTCCCGCCCGCGTGCGCCAGTTCATCCAGGAAACTCTCGGAGAAGAACGTATTCTGCGAAAATCCCACCGAACGCCAGTAAGTCACCGGGATGTCGACATCGGGCGGATGATAATCGACATGGAAATTCGGGATGGTGTACTCCAGATCGATGATGCCTTCCACGCTGGTGCGATCCACGCCATTGCGCAATCCGCCGAACGACCCGCAAACCACGCGCGTGTCCCAGGCCACGGGCCAGCCGTCCTGGTCCAACGCTCCGGCGAATTTCGTATAGGACGCGGGGCGATATAAATCGTGCTGCATATCGTCCTCGCGCGACCAGGTAAGCTTCACCGGCTTGCCGATGGCCTTCGAAATCTCCACCGCTTCAGCAACAAAATCGTCTCCGCCACGGCGGCCAAATCCCCCGCCCAGAAACATGGTGTGGATTTGGATCTTGTCAGGATGGAGACCGGTAACCTTCGCCGCGGCCCCCATGGCCGCAGTCTGGATTTGCGTGGAAACCCAAACTTCGCAGCTGTCGGGGCGCACGTCGGCGGTGCAATTCATCGGCTCCATGGGAGCGTGTGAGAGGTACGGCACTTCGTAGACGGCTTCGAGTTTCTTAGCGCCATTAGCCAGCGCGGCAGTGACATCACCGTCATTGCGCGCCACCGCGCCGGGTTTCGAGGCCAGATTCACGAACAGCTCGCGAATACTCGCGCTGCTGAGATTGGCGTTCTTGCCCTCGTCATACTGAACCTGCAGCGCGCGCCGGCCTTGCATGGCCGACCAGGTATTGTCCGCAATCACAGCAACGCCCCGCGAAATCTGCACCACCTGTTGCACTCCGGGAACGGCCTTGGCTTTCGTATCGTCGAAGCTGGCCACCTTTCCGCCGAACACGGGGCAGCGCTGAAGCACCGCATACACCATGCCCGGACGCCGCGCATCCAAACCAAACCCGGCGGTGCCGTTCACTTTCAGATGCGTGTCCAGCCGCTTGGGCGACGTGCCGATCAAATGGAATTGCTTCGGATCTTTCACCGCCACTCTCGCCGGCACCGGCAGTTTGCCGGCGGCGTCCGCCAGGCTGCCATAGCTCAAGCGCGCGTTGTTGGCGGTATTGATTACGAACCCATTTTCGGTGCGAAGCTGCGATTTCGCGACGCCCCACTTCTGAGCGGCCGCATCCAGCAGCATGTCGCGGGCGGAGGCACCGGCCTTGCGCAGCGGATCCCAGCAGGTGCGGATACTCATGCTGCCAAACGTTCCTTGCAGCGGGCCATAGGCGGGGTCGACGGGGGCGAATTCGGTGCGAATCTGTTTCCAATCGCAATCCAGTTCTTCAGCCAGTAACTGTGAGAGCGAAGTCATCGGACCTTGGCCCATTTCGGATTTGTGGATCTCGAAAGTGACAATGTCGTCGCTGCCAATGTGAATAAAGGCGTTCAGCTTGGTGGCCGCTGTGGGGGCAGCCTCCAGCTTCGCGCTCTCGGGCAGATGGAATCCGATGAAAAGTCCACCGGCGGTTGCGGCGCCGGCCTTCAGGAAACTGCGGCGATTGAGTTGGGAAATGGTGGCGCTCATTCTGCGGCTCCTTCGAGTGCGTGCACAGCAGTGTTTTCCGCTACCGTGCCATTGTGGTTGGCTGCGGCCTGATACTGCGCCGCCAGATGAACCGCGTGACGAATGGCTTGATACGTCCCACAACGGCAGATATTGCCGTGCATAGCTTCATCAATATCGGCGTCGGTGGGATGCGCGGTCTTCTTCAGCAGTCCGGCGGCCGTCATGATCTGGCCGGACTGGCAGTAGCCGCATTGCGGCACATCCACCTCAATCCACGCCCGCTGCACGGGATGGCTGTTGTCGGATGAAAGGCCTTCGATGGTGGTGACGCTCTTGCCGGCCACGCTCGAAATGGGCGTAACGCAGGAGCGGATAGGCTGATTATTGAGATGGACCGTGCAGCAACCGCACAGCGCCATGCCGCAGCCGAACTTGGTGCCGGTCATCCCGAGTGAGTCGCGCAAAACCCATAGCAGCGGCATTTGCGGGGACACGTCTACCGTTTGGGGCTTTCCATTCAAAGTAAAAGTGACTGCCATCGTGGGCCTCCTGTGAGCCAAATCTCTGTTTCTTTAGTATATAACCCCGCCCAAATGCCAGGCGCGATAACGGCGCTCAGTGGTACGCTGGCAGTTTATGCAGTTGTCGGAAATCTTCCTGGGGCAGGGCGAGCAACCCTTTACGGACCTGGTGCGCAGCATTTCGATCGGCAAGCTGAAGACCTATCAACTCTATGACCGCATGAAAGTCCGCTTCCATTTGGGCAAGCTCAACGCGGAGAATATGAAGAAGGCGACGCCGCGTTTTTGGGCCCGAATCAGCGAAAAGGACGACGAGTTCGCCACCGATCTGGCGCAAGCGATCCTGGTTTCGCATCTGGACATGATCAAGGCGGTGATCGACGATCTCGGGATTCCCAATCAGGAAGGCTTTTTCGATAAAGATATCGACGGCTCGAAATATTTGACCGACGGCTGGCAGCAGCGAATCTACGAGAAGTTCAAGGACGTATATCCGGCACAGGTGCTGCTGTTTTATATCAACCATCTCGCTTGGGAACTGGCGAAGAGCGAGGAAGTGTTTCAAGTTCCGGCATGAGCCAACAATTCTTCGAAGCGATTCGCGCGGGCGACCGCGATCGGGTGGACTCGCTGCTCAGCGCCGATGCAACTCTGCTCGGCGCGACGGATGAGAAGGGCCTGGGCGCTTATACGGCCGCCAAATATTCCGGCCGCAACGATATCGCGGCGCTGCTGCTCGACAAAGGCGTCACGCTGGACGTGTTCGCCGCGTGCCTGGCGGGCGCGAAGGATCGCGTGCTGGAGCTGATTGGCGAAAATCCCGAACTTGTTCATGCCTATAGTCGCGACGGCTGGACGCCGCTGCACCTGGCCTGCTTCTTCGGGCAACCCGGCGTTGCCGAAGCTTTGATTGCGCAAGGAGCGGACGTCGGTGCCCGGTCGCGCAATCCCATGCAGAACACACCGCTGCACGCCGCAGCCGCCGGACGGAGCAAGGAGGCGGTGCGCGCGCTGCTGGAACACGGCGCCGACGTCAATGCGCGCCAGGACGGGGGATGGACAGCGTTGCACGCCGCGTCGCAAAATGGGGACGTCGAGATGGTGCGGCTGCTCATCGCCGGTGGCGCGGACGTGCAGGCCCGTGCCGGGAACCAGCAGAACGCGATGGATCTGGCATTGACCAAGGGCCACCAGGCCGTGGTGGATGTTCTTGACGAGTACGCGCGGTGATCGAAGATCAAATCCAACAATTGAAGTCCGCGGCTCTTGATCGCATCGAGAATGCGCAGGACCAGGAAGCGCTCGAGCAGGTGCGCGTGGACGTGCTGGGCCGCAAGGGATCGCTGGCACAGTTCAATGTGGGCAAACTGGCGCCGGATGAGCGGAAAATCGCCGGCCAGGCGCTCAATGCCGCGAAACAAGCGATTGAGAATGCGTTTGAAACAAGAAAGCAGGCGTTTGCGGCCGAGGCGCTCAATTCGCGCCTGAAACAGGAATGGCTGGATCTGACGCTGCCCGCCCCTGGGCCGCGGCCAGGAAGCTTGCATCCGGTGACCATTGTTCAGAACGAAATCGAGGACCTGTTCACCTCCCTTGGATTCGCGGTGCTGGATGGTCCGGAAGTGGAAACCGAATATCACAATTTTGACGCGCTGAACATTCCGGCCGAACATCCCGCGCGCGACATGCAGGATACGTTCTGGCTTTCGAACGGGCACTTGCTGCGCACGCACACGTCGCCGGTGCAGGTGCGCGGCATGGAGAGGCTGGGGCCGCCGCTGCGCATGATCGCACCGGGCCGCGTTTTCCGCAACGAGGAAGTGGATGCGTCACACGAGCACACCTTCTATCAGCTGGAAGGCATGATGGTGGATCGCAACGTTTCGGTGGCGCACCTGATCTATTTCATGAAGACGCTGCTCAGCGCCATCTTTCATCGCGAGGCCGTGGTGCGGCTGCGTCCGGGCTATTTTCCATTCGTCGAGCCGGGCTTCGAGCTGGATATTCGCTGCCTGATTTGCGGCGGTCCGGGTTGCCCGGTGTGCAAGCAGAGCGGCTGGGTGGAGCTGCTGCCGTGCGGCCTGGTGCATCCGAATGTACTGCGCATGAGCGGCATCGATCCGGACGAATGGGGCGGGTTCGCGTTCGGGCTGGGGCTGACGCGTCTGGCGATGATGCGCTACGGCATTGACGACATTCGTCTGTTTGCTAGCGGCGACTTGAGGTTTTTGCGGCAGTTCTGAAGCGATGAAATTCTCCTATCACTGGATTCGAGAGCTGGTCCCTGGCTTGGACACCAAGCCGCGGGAGTTGATGCGCCTGATCACAATGAAGACCGCCGAGTGCGAAGGTCTGGAGCAGGTGGGCGCGGCGCTGGCCGAAGCTTCAGTGGCACGCGTCAAGGAAGTGGAATTTATCCCTGGCAGCCACAATCAAATCGCTGTTGTGGAAACGGCGCGCTATGGAACCAAGCGGGTAGTTTGCGGCGCGCCAAATTGCAGGCCCGGAATGTTAACGGCGTATCTGCCGCTTGCGCCGGTGGTGATCGAAGGCGTGGAAAGCGATGGGATGCTGGCGAGCGCACTGGAACTGGGCGTCACACGCGATCACACCGGGATTGTGGAGCTGGAAAGCGAAGCGCTATTAGCGGCGGACACCATTATCGAAGTCGACAACAAGTCGCTCACGCATCGGCCGGATTTGTGGGGCCATCATGGAATGGCGCGCGAAGTAGCCGCGATAACGCATCGGAACCTGCGCGATCCAGTGAATCTTGATCTGCTGCCACAGGGCAAGGCCCCGGTTGAGATCGAGATCGAAGACCTGGCTTTGTGCCCGCGATATAGCGCGCTGGTTTTCGAAAACGTTACGGTGCAGCCGTCGCCCTTGTGGCTGCAGTATCGCCTGGAAGCAATCGGGCTGAACGCGATCAACAACATCGTGGATGTCACCAATTACGTGATGGCAGAGCTGGCGCAACCCATGCATGCGTTCGACGCCGATAAATTGCATGGGCCGTCAATTTTTGTGCGCGCTGCGCGGCCGGGCGAACAGATTGTCGCGTTGAATGACGAGAGTTACGTCTTGAGCCCATCGAATCTGGTGATCGCGGATGCCCAAGGTCCCATCGCGCTGGCGGGTGTGATTGGCGGATTGCACAGCGCGATCGGTCCGGATACCAAGCGAATTGTGCTGGAGAGCGCAAATTTCCAGGCAGCCACCGTGCGCAAAACATCCGTAGCGTTGAAATTGCGCACCGATGCTTCGATGCGGTTCGAAAAGTCGCAGGATCCAACCAATACCGTGCGGGGACTGGCGCGCGCACTGGAATTGCTGGAGCAAGTTTCGCCCGGCATCCGGCTGGTGGGGGGGCTCGCGGACTCGCATGCGGAGTTGAAAACACCCGCGCCCATTGAATTGACCGTCGACTGGTTGAAAGCGAAACTGGGACGCGACCTGGACGGGCATGAAGTGCGATCGATTCTTGAATCGCTTGCATTCGGCGTCCAAGAATCGGCGCCTAGCCACTTCTCCGTCACGGTGCCGAGCTGGCGCGCGACGAAAGACATCTCCATCAAGGACGACTTGTTGGAAGAAGTCGGGCGCATGGTGGGTTATGAGTCCATCACGCCGCGGGCGCCGCTGATCGAATCCGTTGTGCCGCCGGAGAGCCCTTCGCGCTTGTACCTGCGAGGCGTGAGGAACATGGCGGTGGCGCAGGGATTCACCGAAGTCTACAACTATTCTTTCGTCACCGAAGAGATGGCGCGCGCGTTTGGAATGGATAGGGCGGAGCATGTGGGCGTGACAAATCCGATTGCGTCCGATCAAACGCTGCTGCGCGCCAGCCTGCTGCCCGCCATTCGTAAAAACATTTTGGACAACAGCCGTCACTTCCAGGCCTTTCGATTTTTCGAAATTGGCAGGGAGATCCACGGCAAGAACCGCGAGCTTCCAGAAGAAGTCCCGCACTTTGTGGCGGCGACGTACGCGCGCGAAGGGGATGGCAGCGCGTCATTGTTTGAGTTGAAGCGCCTGGCCGAGTGTTTCATGGACGGGTGCCAGGCACGGCTGGCGCAGGCGCGCCCGTTCGAACATCCCGAGCGTGCCGCGATGATCGCGTGGCGCGGCGCAGAAGTAGGTCGCTTGTTTGAGCTGCATCCATCGCTCGGAATCGACGGACGCGCCGCCATCCTGGATCTGGATTTAGACAAGATGGAAATGCTGGCGAAAACAGAAGACCGGCTCTACCAAGCGCTCCGGCGTTTTCCAGTGAGCGCGTTCGACCTCTCGGTAGTGGCAGGCTTACGCGAACCATCGGGCAAAATCGAGCGGCAGTTAATCGCCGCGGCGGGAAGCGATCTTGTCGAGATCGAATTCGTCCGCGCCTATACCGGCGCTCCCTTGCCCGAGGATCGCAAGAGCGTGTCATACCGGCTGACGGTTGCCGCGCCGGACCGCACATTATCGTCGGAGGAAGTGGCTGCCATTCGCAACCGCGTCATCGAAGCAATGCGCGCCACTGGGTACGAACTGCGAGTTTAGTGGACATGCATGGGATCGCCGAAGTACCCGATAATGCGTTCCGCGCACAGACGGCAAGCCTCAATTTCGTCCGGATCGCGCCCTTCACAATGCAGCATCTGCTCGTCGCGCACCGACATGCTGCGCCCGCAAACCCAGTCGTCGCCGTCGCGCGAGTGAATATGGTTGAAATCGGTCAAGCGGAGATTCCCATGAATGGTACGTTGTCAGAATATCAGATCGGTTGCAGCGGCAATCAGGAACTTGATAGACTTGAGTTTCATCCCAAGGAGCGACAATTATGGCGAAAGTATGTGAAGTGTGCGGACGCGGGCCGCAGTTCGGCAACCGGATCAGCCATGCGCACAACGTATCCAAGCGCCGTTGGAATCTGAACCTGCAATCGGTGCGCGCGGTAGTGAAGGGCGCTGCCAAACGCATTCGCGTATGTACCTCTTGCATTCGCAGCGGCAAAGTGCAGAAGGCCGGCAAAGTTCAAAAGCCCGCGGCCGCGTAAGAATTCTCCCTCCCATTTAACACAACCGATGAAGTTCGTAACCTTTCAAGGCGCGGCGCGCGCTGAAGCGGGCGTATTGTCTGGCGACCGGGTGATCGGCCTTGCCGCGGCAGGTTTTGCCGACATGCTGGCGGTGCTGGCTAGCGGCGAGGAAGGCCGTGCGAAGATCGATAAATTCGTTTCCGATCCGCCTGCCGATTCCGTTTTGCCGCTCGCTTCCCTCCGGCTTCTCGCCCCGGTTCCCCGTCCGCCCAAGCTGATTTGCATCGGGCTCAATTATCGCGACCACGCTGCCGAGGCGCACCAGGAGATTCCGAAGGTGCCCACCATCTTCGCCAAGTTTTCAAACGTCGTCATTGGACCGGGTGAGGCCATCGTGCTTCCGAAGATCTCGCGCAAGCCGGATTACGAGGCGGAGTTTATGTTCGTCATCGGCGCAGGCGGCCGGCATATCGCGGCCGAGGACTGGCAGCGGCATGTTTTTGGATACACCGCCTTCAACGACGTCAGCGCGCGTGATTTCCAATCCGTGACCTCGCAGTGGATGATCGGCAAGACGTTCGACACTTTTGCGCCCATGGGGCCTTACCTGGTGAGCGCCGATGAAATCGCTGATCCGCATGCGCTCGATATCAGCCTCAGCATCGGCGGCGAGGTGCTGCAGCATTCCAACACGCGCGAATTGATTTTCCAGATTACCGATCTGGTGGCGTATCTATCGAGCGTGGTGACGCTGGAACCGGGAGATGTGGTAGCCACAGGAACACCCGGCGGAGTGGGATTTGCGCGCAAGCCGCCGCGCTATCTGAAACCAGGCGATGAAGTTGTGGTCAGCATCGAAGGACTCGGCGAATTGCGCAATCCCGTGGTCGCCGAAGCCTGAACAGATCCGCTAGCAATTGAACAAAGCGAAGACCCCTGCTGACGCGCCACGCGTCTCCAGTGCACGACATCCGGTCGTCTCCGCGGTGCGCGGCGCAGAATTGCGAGTGCGTGCTTGCAGGCGTTTACTGAGCCGCGGCCGCGAAGGAGCCGGTCCCCAAACGCCTTTTTCGCAGCCCGCTAGCTACTTTCCGTCGCAAAATAGAGCGCGCTGAGCCGCATCTGGTGGTATCTGGCGCGGCGAATTCGAGCCAGAACATTCACTATTGAACTTGTTTCGATCTGCCCGCAGAATGGGACATGACTCGACGCAAACAAGGAGAACGGACGCTGTGGGAAGGCGTGGTGGACGAAGATGTCCGCGCGTTGTGGGAGCCCTGGATGGTGGAAGCGGATCGGTTGTTGGAGGACGAGGAACTGGTCGACCTGGTCTACCAAGCGCAAGGCGAGCGGCACGAGCACAGCGCGACGCGCGGCCGTTCGCAAACGCCAGCCGAGACGGCGTTGCGGCTGCTGCTGTTGAAGCATGTACGGAACTGGAGTTTTGACACGCTGGAGCGCGAAGTGAAGATGAACCTGGCCTATCGGGACTTCACACGGATTGGGCTGGGGAAAGTGCCGGACGCGAAAACTCTGGCCCGGATCGCGCAGGCATTGGGCGGCGAAGTGATCGCCAAGCTGCATGATCGTCTGGTCGGCATGGCACAGGCAGAGGGCGTGGTGCGTGGCCGGAAAATGCGCGTGGACACCACTGTGGTGGAGACCAATATTCATTACCCCACCGATTCGAGCTTGCTCGGCGACGGCGCACGCGTGCTGACGCGGACGATGAAGAAGATCGAGCAGAAGGCTGGTGGAAAACTGAAGCGTAAGGTGCGAGACCGGATGCGAAGCGTAAATAGGCGCACGATCGCGATCGCGACAGCGAGCCGACACAGGGGACCGGAAGGCGAGGAAAAGCGGAAGAAAGAGTACCGCGAGTTGCTGCGCCTTTCGCGGCAGATCCTCAACGACACCAAGCGGGTGATGGCGGAGATAGAGCAGATGCCCGCTCGGCGGAAGAAAGGACTGCGGGGGCTGAGCGATGGTTTATCGGCGGTCTCAACGCGGATGCGGCAAGTGCTGAAACAGACTAAGGCGCGAATCTTCGAAGGACTGACCCAGTTGCCAGGCAAGATCGTCAGTATCTTTGAGGCGCACACCGAGATCATTCGCAAGGGCAAGGCGAGCAAGCCAACTGAGTTCGGCAAGCTGGTGCAATTACAGGAAGCGGAGAATCAGATCATCACGCACTACGACGTTTTCGACCAAAGGCCGAGTGACCGCGAGCTACTGCAGGGCGCAGTGGCAACGCACCAGAGAATACTTGGACGCATTCCCCGGCTGGTGACGGCCGACGCAGGATATTATTCGCAAGCGCAGGAGCGCGCAGTCGAAGCAATGGGTGTGAAGTGGGTGGCGGTGCCGAATCGCAACACGCACAGCCCGGAGCGCAAGAAGTTGGAGAAGAGTCGGTGGTTCAAGAAGGCACAAGCTTGGCGGACCGGTTGTGAAGGGCGAATCAGCGTGGTCAAGCGACGGCACGGTTTGCGGCGGTGTCTGTATCGCGGAGTAGAAGGCATGAAGCGATGGGTCGGGCTGGGGGTACTCGCCGACAATCTGATCAACATCGGCAAGGCGCTGGTGGTGGCTCGCGCCTAATGCGCAGCGTGGCGCTCGGCTCGCCCCGGCGCAGCAGTTCCGACAAACCTCCAACTTCCGCATTGCCCTTTCGCCATCCAGCAAGGCCAGGGCCCGTCAAAAGTGCGCATTTTGCGACGGAAAGTAGCTAGCTACAGCTAGCAGCCCGTCTCTAAACCGTCGGTTTTTGACGCACGAAGAATTTCTCGGTGGGCGCACCGCCTTCGACGTGGTATCGGCGCGGGAGCAACCTGCAGGGCCCTCTCAGAATGGCAGAACCCAATTAAAGTCGAATACAGCCGCAAAATCGTAAACCTGAGCCGGCCCCAACGATCATGCGCCGCTCGCGGCTTGCCCGCTCCATACAGAGACCGCATCAGCAGCGCCAGATTGCAGGCCGCCGCCTGAATTAGTAGCTTCTTGTGAACGTTGTGAAGACCTCGAACATACAGTCGATCCATACCTCCGGTATCGAACTGATGCGCGAAATTCCGCTCCACTCGTTCGCCTCGACCCGCCTGCAAACGCTTGCCTCGCGCTCCGGAAATCCGCCGTCGATTCGCATACACCGCCGCTTGTTCGGCCGCCTTACCTTTCCACTTCCGCGCGCCACGTTCCGGCTCGGCAACATAGCTGCGCAGTTTCCACTCGGCCAGTGTCCGCATCACTTCATTACTGTGATATCCCTTGTCGGCCACCACCTCTTCGATCCCAGCTTGGTTCACCGTTCTCTGCACCGCCTGCTCGGCGACTGCTATGCCGGCCTCCGCCACCGTCTCGCCGATCGAGTCGGTGTCGCCCACCGCGCCACCGTGCGTCGTGAGTGCCAGGATTGCTCCGGTCTCCATATCCACCGCCTGTTCGGCCTTATACGCCAGAGCAGTGCGCCCATCTTTCAGCCGCGTGATCTCGGCTTCTACATCCGCCGGATTGACCCATTCCTCGTTCCGCATTCTCTTGGGCCGCTTGCGGTCCATGCGCCGCAGCGCCGCTGCATCGCTCGCTTCGCCCCCCTCAGCCTGGGCCAATCGTTTCAGATACTCGTCATAACCTTGCTGCGTGTCTCGCCGTACAATCGACTTCATCGCCGCGTTGGCTTCCAGCGTGGTCGAATCGATCCCGATAGTTTTGCCTTTCAGCAGTCCGCCACGCGCCAACCGCCTCAACACCCAGCCGAACACCTGCTGATGCGCTTCGGCGCCGATCAACCGCCGCGTACGCGAAATCGTCACGTGATCCGGCGTTCGCTCGTCCAGCCCGATCCGCAGAAACTGGCGCAGCGTGAGGGAATCGGCTACGCGCCAGGCGATGCCCCGTTCACTGTCGAGCCCCTCAAAGAAACCGATCATCATCAGCCGGAAATAAATCCCCGGAGCCAGCGACGGACGCCCCAGCTTCTCGTGATAAAACCCCCGGCAGCGGCCTTCACAGAAACGGTCGAAACCCTCCTCATCCAGGACCCGGTTCAGCCACTGATAAAAAGGATGCCCAGGCGCTTCAGGCAGCTCACTTTGATACCACAGCGGCTCCTGCCGCTCAAGCCGTTTGCGTGTGCCCATCGCCATAGCTGATTTTAAGCCGAAACATGTCCATTAGGAAATGGTTTTTAGACACAGGCTGCTAGGACGGCGGATCGCGCTCAAACAATTCCTCCAATTGCCGGACGGTGGGCGTACCCTCCACTGCCTGGTGCATGTCGTGCGCAAACGAGCGCATGATCTCCAGCAGATCGAACTCGCGTCCCAGAACCGCGTACAGTTCCACCCCTGCCAGCAACATGGCAAGATGATTATCGCCGCGTTCGGCAATTTCTCGTCTTACTTGCCGGAGTAACTCGAGAGATTCGGGACTGGTTGGCCGCCAAGGCATGGCGAAACGAGCGGGAGATTTCTCTCCCACTCGAATGCACGGCGTTGCTGTTAGGCCGAAATGCTCTTTCGGGACTCGCCGGATTGAATCTGAATCTGGCGAGGTTTCATTTGTTCGGAAACCGGAATCTGGACGTCCAAAATGCCGTCTTGCAGTCGGGCATTTAGCTTGTCGACGTTCAGACCGCTCGGCAACGTCAGCGCCGCGTAGAACTTGCCATACGCAAGCTGCGCGTGCGCGTTGTTCTTAAACGTTTCGGGCGCCTTCCGCTCGCCCTCAATGATCAGCTGATTATTTTGCACGCTGACCTTGAGGTCTTGTTGTGTAACGCCAGGAACAATAGCCCGGAGATGCAACAGGGACTCGCCCCAAGCGGTCTCTAACACCGGGCTGAAGGTCCATTGGCCGCTACCTTGCAGCCCGGCTCGCCCTGATTCCGCGGGAAGTCCGTAAAAGTTTTCAAAGAGTTGATCGACGGAACGCCGGAAATGATCCAGCGTCTGGCGCGTATCTCCGGCTAAGAAACTACTTGTCATTTTTCACCTCTTGTTCATTGCTTGACTTCGAGAAGGCTATGTTTTTCGGGCCTTCCCAGTCCGAATTTTACACCCCGCTCAAGCCGATGAACGTAAGAATTGTGCGTGTAACCGTGAACCTTGCGTCACTTGCTGAACACATCGATAAACTTCTCATCGATCTCCACCTGATAACCGCTGGCAAGCCGATTGCTCTCGTTCGCCATGCCCACCACCGCCATCACTTCCGCCAGCATCGCTTCTGTCATGCCAGCCTTGCGAGCGGCGGCGGTGTGCGATGCAATGCAATAGCCGCACTGATTGGTCGCGCTCACGGCTACGTAAATCATTTCCTTGGTCAGCGCGTCCAACGCGCCCGGCGCCATAATCTCTTTCACGCTTTGCCAGGTGCGCCGAAGCGTGGCCGGATGATGCGCCAGCGCTTTCCAAAAATTATTGATCCAATCTGTCTTGCGCGTGGCCATGATGTCGTCGTAGATGGCGCGAACTTCAGGGCTCGCGTCGCTGTATTCAATCAATCCTAGAGTCGCCATATACCTCATCGTATCGGTTCGCGTCATAATGAAAGTACCGCTTCATGATCCAAGAAACGATTCTGGAAGGTCTCACCTTCGACGATATACTTCTCCAGCCGGCGCGCAGCGACGTTCTGCCGGCCGATACCGATACGCGCACTTGCCTCACCCGGCATATCGCGATCAACATCCCGATCGTCAGCTCGGCGATGGATACAGTCACCGAGTCGCACCTCGCTATCGCGCTCGCGCAACAGGGCGGCATCGGAATTGTTCATCGCAACATGTCGGTGGAGCGCCAGGCCGAGGAAGTGGACCGCGTGAAACGCAGTGAAAGCGGAATGATCGTCGATCCCATCACCATCGATCCCGAGCTCAAAATTTTCGACGCGCTGGCGTTGATGAAGCGCTATCGTATCTCCGGCGTGCCGGTGACCAAGAACGGGCGGCTGGTAGGGATCCTGACCAATCGCGATCTGCGATTCGAAACGCGCCACGATCTGCCCATCTCCGATGTGATGACCAAGGAGAATCTGATCACCGTTCCGGTAGGCACCACGCTCGAAGAGGCCGAGAAGATTCTGCACCATCATCGGGTGGAGAAGCTCCTGGTGGTGGACGATCAGTTCGCGCTCAAAGGCCTGATCACCGTCAAGGACATTCAGAAGAAGTTGAAGTATCCGAACGCGGCGAAGGATTCCCAAGGGCGATTGCGGGTGGGCGCGGCCGTGGGTTCCGGCGCCGATTTCCTGGAGCGGGCCCAGGAGTTGGTAGCTCGAAAAGTGGACGTGCTGGTGGTGGATTCGGCGCACGGACACAGCCAGCGGGTGATGGAAGCGGTGCGCACCATCAAGCACATGCTGCCGGATGTGGACCTGATTGCGGGAAATGTCGCGACGTTTGAAGGCGCGCGGGACTTGATCAGCCTGGGCGCCGACGGCATCAAGGTGGGCATCGGGCCGGGTTCTATTTGCACCACGCGCGTGGTGAGCGGCGCCGGCGTGCCGCAGATCACGGCGATCGCGGAATGCTCGCGCGCCACGCGGGGATCGGGCGTGCCGCTGATTTCCGACGGCGGCATCAAATACTCGGGAGACATCAGCAAGGCCATCGCGGCGGGCGCCGATGCGGTGATGATTGGAAGCCTGCTGGCCGGCACCGAGGAGAGCCCCGGTGAAACGATTCTCTATCAGGGCCGAACGTTCAAGAGTTATCGCGGCATGGGTTCCATGGGTGCAATGACCGCAGGGTCGGATCGCTACCCGCAGGACACCAGCGGGAAATTGGTGCCGGAAGGCATCGAGGGACGGGTTCCCTATAAGGGGCCATTATCGGAGCTGGTGTATCAACTGGTGGGCGGGCTAAAGGCCGGGATGGGTTACTGCGGTTGCGGCAACATTCGCGACCTGCAGCAGAATGCCAAGTTCCTGCGCGTCACTTCGGCGGCGCTGCGGGAAGGGCACGTCCACGACGTCATCATCACCAAGGAAGCGCCGAATTATCGCCTGGAGTAACTAGATTCCGTTGGCGCCTACTTGTCTGCCGTAGAGAACGTAATTGACGCTTTGGACGGAGGAGTCCACGATGTTTTGTTCAGACTCCAATTGGGCCACCAGAGCATCGGCGGCTTCGGCCTGCGTAGTGGCGTCTTGCTGCACCTGAGTGGCGTACGCCTCCGCGGTAGTGATCTCGTTGCTCAGGTCGGTATTGGTGGTTTCGTAACCGCTGATCTGGGCCTGGATCATGCCGGTGATCGGGTCTGTCAATTGGGTGAAATTGCTGGCCAGGGATGCGAAACCTGAGTTGGCGGAGCCGAGGAACTGGAACGCGCTCGAGATCTGGGAGTCTGAGAGGGCGTTGAAGGTGCTGGAATCGAAGCTCATCTGCCCGGTTCCGGTAGAGCTGAAGCTAACCCCGAGATCGGAGAGGCTTTGGATGCCAGTGCTGTTGGGGTTCCAATAAGTGACCAGAGCCTGCATGGCGCTGCTGATCTCATTGATGATCAGGTTGCCCTGCAGCGGCCCGGCGTTCTGTCCCTCTTGCGACAATACCGCGCTGGCCAAGGTGTTGTAGTCGGTAACGAAAGTTTGCAGCGCGCTACTGAGTTGAGACGGGTCTGTGGCGAGCGTCAAGGTGGCCGACGATCCGGCTCCGGAGACGGGGGTGGTGCTCAGGAGCGTGAAGCTGATGCCTGGAATGACATCGGTGATGGTATTGCTGGACTCCGTGATGGGGTTTGGAATGCCGCCTACGGAAAACGTGGCGTTGGTGCCTTGATTGGTCTGGGTGATCAGGCCGGAACCATTCTGAAGATCATTGAGCTGGATGCTGGTGGGCCCGGAAGCAGCGGTCAGGGAAAGAGAGTAAGCTCCGGAGCTGCCCGTGACGCTGGCTGTCACGCCCGCACCGGCGCCGTTGATGGCCGCCACCACACTGCTGAGATTATTGCTGGCGCTGACGTTCAGGTAGTAATTTTGCGATCCCACTACCAATTGAAGTTGACCAGTGGCCGATACGGTGCCCGATGTCTCACCGGCGTAAGTCTGCGATGAGGTTTCCGTGCCCGTGCCGGTGCTGCTGACCAAGTCGGAAGGTGTCGCATTGTTCAACTGCAGCGTGGTAGCTCCCGTGTTGTTCGCCGAAATGCTCAGATAGCCGGTGGAACCGGAGGTTAACACGCTAGCGCTGACGCCAGCGCCGGCGCTGTTGATGGCCGCAGCCAGCCCGCTGATGTTGTTGTCCCCGGTGCCCGTCAGATTCAGCAGATAGGTGTTGGAGCCAACCACCAGGTTCAACAGCCCGTTCGTGTTTATGGAATCGGTTGCCGAGTAGCCGGCCAGAGACGTTTCCGATGCCGCCGACGCCAAAGAACTGATATCGGAAACCGTATAGGTAGCGGGCGCGGTGGCGCTGGTGTTCACTACGGAAACGATGCTGGAATCCGAACTGGATGCCGCCAGCCCCTGGCTGCTTGCAAGCGTGCCCAAGTTGGTGACGTCGCTGCCCAGCGCCGTAACAGTCGGCTCCAGCGCATTCAAAGCGTTCTCCTCGGCAGTGACGGTGGTTTGCTGGTTTTGGAGCGTGGTCACCGGAATATCCGCGATCTGAACAGCTCGCTGGATGATGCTCTGGAAATCGCTCGAGAATTGGCTGAGCCCGGTGAAATAAATCGGAGCGGTGGTGCTGGCGGCACTGCTCGCGGCATTGTTGGTGGATCCCAAACTACTGCTGGTCGTTCCCATACGCTCCAGTTATCGTCAGGAGAGTATGGTTCCTTGAATTGTTTTGGGAAATCACCGCCAATATCGCGCGTCGGCGTAAGCAGGCATAAGAGGAATTGCGGGGGATAGTGAACCGTTCAAACCAGAAGTTGTTCAAATTTGCGAGAAACTACCTCCCAGGAATAGCATGCGGCGATCCTTTCCCAGGCTGTGGCGGCCATACGGCGACGCCCTTCCGGGTGGTCAAGCAATTCGAGGCACGCTGCCGCGAAATCCTCGGGCGAATCGGCGATTAGAATGTTCTCGCCGTTGCGAATGTCCAGCCCTTCGGCGCCCACTGAGGTGGAAACAACCGGAATCTTCGCGGCCATGGCTTCATAGATTTTCAGCCGCGTACCTCCGCCGATGCGCAGCGGCACAATGGACACAGCCGATTCCCAAAGATAAGGCCGCACGTCGTGGACGGTGCCTGTGATGTGAATGTGTCTGCTCCCTATTCCAGAGACCTCCGCCGTTGGATGGCGCCCCACTGCGGCGAGCGAACAGTTCGGCCGGTGACGGCGAATGAGCGGAAGAACGCTACTCGCGAACCAGCGGAGACCGTCGATATTCGGCCGCCAGTCCATGGCGCCCAGAAACACCAGGTCCCGCGCGGGCGTCATGGGGTAGGGCGGAGCGAAATATTCCACGTCTACTCCGGTGGGAACCGAACGCACGCGTGATACTCCGTAAAGTGAATGCAGGGTGCGAGCGTCCGCGTCTGAAACCGCGATAATGTTTTTCGCAGTGCGGCAAACGGCGGCTTCGTAGCGCAGCATGCGTCGATATTGCCCATGACAATAGGCCCTGTGCCAAGGGGTCGCCGCGTGTTCCACATGCCGCTTCCAGATCGTCGACTCCACGTTGTGCTGGAACAGAACCGCGCTTTCGAGTGTGGGAATATTGGCCGCCGAGGCCAGAAAATCGCACACGATCGCATCGAATTTCTCGCGGCGTGTCAGGCTCTCCACTTGATCCAGCAAGGCGCGCGAGCGGTAACGCAGCATGGCGACAGGCACGCCGCTCCAGAGGCCCTTGGCAAGTTCAGCCCAGTAGCGCGGCCCGCTTTTTCTTGGAACATGATGCGCTACAGGATACGCTTTGGAGCAATATTCCGAACTGCGGCCCAAGCCCATGCCCGGCTGCGGCAAATCGAGCGCCGCATAGTGGATCTCGTGCCTGGAGTGCAACCGCTTCAAAGTTTCGAGCGTTCGGATCTGGCCGCCGCCCCTGGTGGGATGCAGAAAATCCGTCTTCACCCACAGGATCTTCATGCCAGCGCCGCGGCCCCGCTCCACACCTGCTCTCGCCGGCCCGTAAGGAACAGGTCGCCCCACAGCTGCAGGTTGAGAAGCCTCCAGATACGATCGGTGGCGTCTTCGCGTCCCGAACGGTGCCGATCGATCAGCGCGTCCACCTCGCGCCGGTCCAGGTGGGACGCGAGCAATCCATCCGGCGAACGCAAGCGAGCGTACAGCGGTTCGGCCCGGGCATCGCGCAGCCAATGGGCGAGAGGCGTGGGAAAGCCCATTTTTTTGCGATGGACAATGTTGCGCGGGAGTAAATCGCTCACCGCGGCCTTTAGAACATGTTTTTGCTCGCGCCCGCAAATCTTGAGCCGATCCGGAATTCGCGCGGCAAACTCCACGAAAGTGTGGTCGAGAAACGGCACGCGGCTTTCGATGGACGCCGCCATGCTCATTCGATCCTGCTTCATCAGCAGTTCAACCAGATAAGTCTTTTGGTCGGCAAAAAGCGTGCGAGCCAAGGCTGAGGCGCCCCGGCCGGCATTCCAATAGGACATGTACCGTTCCGAGGCGCCTTCCGGGGGAAACGCGCAATAGAAGTTTTCGAGGTACAACGATTCAAAATCGAGATCGCGACCGAGCACCGTGTGGCGCAGCTTGCGACGCACTTCCTCAACCAGCCAGGGCGACCTAGCAATCCAATTCCGGACTGCGCGGCGAATTCCCTCCGGTACGCGGGCGTAGCGCTCGGCACAGCGCTGATTCAGATCCAGCCAGCGGTAGCGTTCGTAGCCGGCGAACAACTCGTCGCTGCCTTCCCCGCTGAGCGCCACTTTCACATGTTGCGCCGCGAGCTTTGAAACAAAATAGAGCGGGATACTGGATGGCCAGGCAATCGGATCGTCTTCGTACCAGATCAGCTTAGGTAAGGCGGCGAAAAAATCGTCCCGGGAGACCACCACCTCGCGATGGTCCGTGCCCAGGGCGCCGGCTACCTGCCGCGCGTAGCTCAATTCGCTGAACTTGGCTTCGAACGTGGCTTCGTTGTAACCCACCGCAAAGGTTTGGACGGGCCGCGATGCCGCGCGTTCGGCCAGCGCCGCGATGGCGCTCGAATCCAGGCCGCCGCTGAGGAACACACCCACGGGAACATCGCTCATCAGATGCATCTGGACGGACTCTTCCAACCGCCGCCGCGTCTCGGCGATCCACCCACGCTCGTCGAGACCCTCGTGGCTGTCATCGCCGATCGGAATATCCCAGTAACGCTCGCACTTGAGCTCCGGCCGGGGGTTACCCACGTCCAGCAGCATGCGATGTCCCGGCATAAGCTTACGAATATTTTGGAACAGGGTTCGATCGCCGCTGGTGTAGCCGAACGCCAGCGCTTCCGGCCATGAGTCTTCTTCGAGCGCGGGCGAAATCGAAGGATGCTCCAATAGAGCCTTGATTTCGGACGCGAATGCGAACAGACGGCCGTCCCAATAGTAGTAGATGGGCTTTATTCCCAGCCGGTCCCGCGCGCAGAACAGCCGCTGTTGTTTGGCGTCCCAAATGGCGAAGGCGAACATGCCGCGCAACAGACGCAGACATTCCGCTCCGTGCTCCTCGTAGGCGTGGAGGATAGTCTCGGTATCGGAGTGAGTCCGGTAGCGATGCCCGGCTGCTTCCAGTTTCGGCCGTAGGGCCGCGTGGTTGTAAATCTCGCCGTTAAAAGCGATCCAAAGGGAGCCACTTTCGTTGGTCTTGGTCTGGTTGTTCATGGGCTGATGGCCGCCCGCGATATCGATGATGCTGAGCCGCCGCTGAGCCAGATGGGACCACGGATCGTGATAGAACCCGAAGTCGTCGGGGCCGCGATGGCGAATCGACTCGGCCATGCGCCCCAAGATCCCGACGCCGCCGTCGGCCGGTGTTACGGTGACAAATCCGGCAATGCCGCACACGATAAGGAGTGCGGAAAAATGGTTCCGTCTCTCTCATCGATCTTTGATTTCACGCTGCGTGAGCGATAGAGACCGCCGGTGCTCTCAAGCGGATGAAAATCCGATAGGATAGGAATCGGAGGAATGGGTGAGTGGTTGAAACCGGCGGTCTTGAAAACCGTTAGCGGGGTAACTCGCTCGGGGGTTCGAATCCCTCTTCCTCCGTATTCATCTATCTATCTATTTTGTCAAGTAGATAGAAATTAGATACCCATTGACAGGTGTTAGGATGGTGTTAAGATGGGTGTCATGGAGCAGACACTACGGCTGTATCGGAGCCACACACCGGCCTGCGTCCATGGCTATAAGGAAGTCCTCTGGGAGGGCGACAAGAGCCGTCCCGACTGTGAATGTCCGATCAATGCACGTGGCTACCTGCGCAATGTCGAAGGCCGCATTCTCAACAAGAGCCTGGGCAGAGCGGGCGCTCCAATAAAAACTTGGAAAGAAGCTCTAAGCATTCGTGAGCGCTGGCTAGAGTGGGGCCAGTTCTCGAAACCAGAAGACGGCCAGCTAGAGCGCAATGCGACCGTAGCACAGGCGGTCGAATACTTCGAAAAGTTCCGGGCTACAGATGCCAAGTCGGAATCCACCCGGCACAAGTACGAAATTCTTTTTCACAAGCGTCTCTTGCCCTGGTGCGCTTCAAATCGCAAGCGCATGATGAAGGATTTTGACAACCCCATCGTGGTCAAAAACTTTTACATGTCCTGGAAGAACCTGCAGCCGGAGCGTGGCAAAGAGACCGTCCTTCATTCCGACGTTGATCTAGGCACGAACACACGCCTGCATGAACTAGAGCGATACAGGACGTTCCTGGAGTTCTGCAAGAACAATGGCTGGATCACCACCAACTTTGCCAAGGCCCCGCACATCAAGCTGAAGCCTCGGAAGGTGCAAAGCAAGTTCGGATTCCTAGATGTAGAATGGGAGCGCATTCGGTCTGTGCTTGACGGCTGGCAAGATCGTTACTGCAAGAGCAATCCTGGACGCAAAGAACGGCTCAAGGCATTCGTCTATTGCCTGCGTTGGCTCGGGCAACGATTGAGCGACACGACGTTGCTAGGGCCGCATTCCATCAAAGAGACAAAGAAAGGCCTCTTTGTTTCGCTCACACAAATCAAGACCGGGTCGGAAGTCATGGTTCCGTTGCCGGAGGACATCTATGAAATGCTGACGGCGCTCCCGATCCTTGGCCAGACAAAGCATCCCGTAATCTTGGAACGCTCTGCGTGGCGTGTCGTTTCTGGGACACAGTTTTGGTTTTGGACGGCCGGAGCGGACGGAGCCGACAGCGACAAGCTGAATCAGATCATTGAGAGCGCAGCAAAGAATTGGTCAGACGAAGTGACGGCAGTTCTGAGAGAGACCGGCAAGTTTGCGCATCACTCTACGCCTCACAGTTTCAGACATAGCTTTGCAATCCACTTTCTCAATAACGGCGTCAGGATTGAGAAAGTGGCAGGATGGATGGGCGACACAGTCGAAGTCGTCCAGCGCCACTACTTCGGCCAAAACCAGGACTGGCACGCCAAGGGCCATGACGACTACATGCAGGCTTATCCAGGCCGGAAACGCAAGATTCTGGCGATGTCTGCACGGACGGCACGACCCGAGCGGGCGGGTAAGGTGATCAAGCTGGCCTAGTTTGGGTTACCCTACTCAAACAAGTTGTCCAGTGTGCGGCATGACAGGCAGTGCAGTATTGATAGCCGTTCGAGTTCGGTTTTTTACACCCTTTGCATTTAGTCAGCATGTTAGTTGTTACGGCTGTGCTCCGTGGATTTGCTTTCTTCATAAGCTTTCTCTCGTCCAACAATGTTAGCAGCACTCAGGCGAAAAACTGGCGAACAGCCTAAAAATCTTTTGAAAGTACGATTAACCTAAACCGGGCCTTCGCCTTCGTGCGGCGCATCAGCACCAAATATTTTTGTTAGCTCCATATTATCCTTGGCCTGCCTGACTAATTCGATGACCTCCGAAGGTGGATCATTGTAGGGGTTCGCTGGATCATAGGGATGCCCGCAGTAAAATTCACTGGTTGGATCATACTCGGCGCTACTGCCTAAGTACGCATCAATTTCGTTCGCCAAGTCTCGCAACGTGTCACGTATCAGCACGTAGGCAATCAATCCGCCGATCTCTTCTGTCTGTGAAAGAAGATCCTGGATGTTCTCCGTTTCTTGTAGGTCCCATTCAGTGCCCTTAACAATGTCGGCCAGCAAATCAGGCGCACTCTCGACATTGTGGACCCTATCAAATGCGGCGTTAAAATTGTCCTTTTCTCTCGATGCCTGTTGCCGTCTAAGCATGGCAATGAGTACCAATAACTCCCGTTCCAGTAACCTTGGGGCGCTTGTACGACGGAGCGCTACTGCCTCTTTGTCGTTATACAGCGATTCTAGATCCGTCTTTGTCATTCGTTCGTTACTCACTTTCAATTTCAAAAAGACGGCGCACCAGGATAGATGAAAAGCCCGATGCGCCGATCCACTCGGAGGAGAGCCAAGCAAGCTTGCTTGGACAGATTGCCTCAGCGTACCTCAGATTTTTTGGCCTGACAAACTACTTTTTGATAGATAGAAAAGTTGTCAAGTGCTGATACTTGCTCATTTCCCTTTCTCTACTTCTACTTCTTCCATTACTTCAGCTTCAACGACTTCCGCCTCATCGTTCGGGCCTAGCTTGGTGCCCTTCCTCTCTACGATTAGTTCTGCTTCACAGTCCCCGTTGTATGAGTAGTTGTAGTGCGCATACTCTTCCGCAAGTTCCCCCGCTTGTATTTTGTCTTCTGCGTTGACGATTACCTTGTAATCACTCCACAAGTGAATCGTCACTTCGAATTGTTTGAGAGTTTGTGTTTCATCTTCTTGGTTCATAATGTGTTCTATGAAATGTTTGTTCATATCCTTTACCTTTTTCCGCTGACAGATTCAGTGTCGCACGAATTTTAATTTCGTCAACTTGACAGAGGCTATCAAATACTTGACAAACTCATTCATCTATCATGACGCTAAGAGATTCTGGTCGATCTCTGAGGCGTAGCGGCTTAGAAGGCTCCGCCAATATTTCATCAGTTCGTCTGGCAGCACTTTGGCAATTGTGTTCTCAAACATTTCGATTGCTTCAGACTTGCTGACCACTCGTGCGCCAACGTCCATCTAGTAGTTCGGGCCAGCGGATCGACCGAGTTTCATTAGAGGGCGTAAATGACGGCGGGCCACCATAAAATGAGCAACGGCGCTGCCCGTTACCTATGTCTGGCATGGCGAGTATCAGCCCGTCGAGTTCGTTCAGTTAAAATAGAGGCAAGTTGTACCAGACGCAATTTCTTGCCGCAGCGCCAGTTCTAAGACGAGCGCCTTTTGACCACCCGGATTTCGTTTACGAACTGAAGCAGGATGGGTTTCGTGCTATTGCTCACATCGGGCCTGCGGGCTGTGCGTTAATCTCTCGGCGAGGAAACGTCTACAAGAGCTTCGATTCGCTCTGCCATTCTCTAGCCAGCCTCGGTTGCGAGACGATCCTCGACGGCGAAATTGTCGTTTTGGATTCGGCGGGACGAGCGAAGTTTTACGACCTTCTGCGCCGCCGTGGTGAACCGGTCTTCTATGCGTTCGACTGCCTCATGCACAACGGAATGGATGTTCGAGAACTTCCACTTCTAGAACGTAAGCGAATCCTTGGTCAGGTGGCGAAAGGGCACCCACGGATTCTCGTTGCCCGTCACTTGTCGGGGATCGGCTGCGATTTATTCAAGTTGGTTTGCGAAAATGACCTTGAAGGAATCGTGGCGAAACGAAAGGACGGAGCTTATGGCCACGAGTGGTTCAAGATCAGGAACCCTAACTACACGCAGTACCAGGGACGGCGGGAGTTGTTTGAAAAGCGGGCTAAAGCTAACCACCCGTGAAGAACCAGCGGGCAAAGGCGTTAAAGTGGCCGATCAAAAGATGCTAGGATCGCCAGAAGGAACCATCGCATGCTCACAGGCAGGACGCTCACAGGCAAGCGATTTACGTATTCAGGCTCTCTTGCGACGGGCCTGACCGTCCTGTTCGAGAACTGCGGTGCGGCGACGAGGATTCCAGTTCGGATCATTAATATCATCCGGCACGAGATTACGAAACGAAGCCCTGTGCTGATGGGCGCAAATCGAAACCCGCTGGTGGCGGATTCAGTTGGTGAAAATCTCTGGCTGAAACACAAAACCTCGCCCCACGCCCTGAGCTACGTCTTGCCGCTCCAGATCGAAGAAGGGTTTTGCACCGTGAGCGACCGCAAACCATTTGTCATCCAGCGGAGCCGATGAACTTTTTCACATCTCCGTTTTCTGGGTCCTACTCTGGTCAGCGCTTGCGTTCCAGCCCCACGTGTGACCTTCCCTTACATAACGAAATGTGCTATACGGATTCAAGACCGAAGATGGAGAATTATCTGGAACCGTTGGCGAAAGGGGTCTACCTCTTCCGCCAGCACCATGATCGGGAGTTCATCGAGTGGTGTCACGGCAACCCCGATATGTTTGTCTGGAATGCCTGTGAACCTAACAAACACAAACTGGATAACGTGGATGGAACACTGCACTGGGCCTTGCCGAAAGGTATGCTATGCCAGACCTTTCGCAACCGCCCCAACTTGTCCACAACCTATCGCAAGGTCGTGTCTAAAGACCTGGACGACTTAAAGAAGTGGGCCGAGGAAATCGGATCTCGAATGAGTAGCTGTTACTTCTGCCGTCGAACCGGGCGGCAACGCTTATGAATACTTTAACCTAATGCGGGATTACGGCTTCTGATGTGGAACGAAGAAGAAAAGAAGCCGACAGTGTCTCCGTCTCACGGAAAAGGGGTTCATCAACTCATCCTTTCGTGTACCGCCCGAAGCGACTCCACGACCCCAACGACGGACGGCTCCAGCATTCGCACAGCGCCCACATCTTTCTACCGTCTGATGTCAGCTTTCCGTCTCTGGCTCAAAGTAAGCAATTGGTCCAACTGCGATGCCACCGCCTTTGGGATGTCTCAATCGTTGCATCAGTGTTTCTTGTAGCTCTGAGGATGCTCGGACAGCCGAAAAATAACTCTCTGCCGCTACGTTCAACGCCTGGAAGAAATCCTCTGCGTTCAGGACAGTCAGGTCGCCCGCTGTGCGCAAATGAGCAGCGTGGTTGTGGTGGGTCAAGGCGAATTTTGCGGGGCTGAGTGCATGGATGAGACTGTTGCGAAGTACCCACAAATCGTCAACCATCAGCTTGTAAGGTGCATAAAAATAGGTCTGTACAAACGAACAGAAACGTTCCTTGTTGGTGGCATCAGGGTTGCAGATATATCCCCCAAGCGTCTCCGTCGCTGTTAGGGTACAAATGAAGGACAGGAAGGCAGACGAATCGTTGATGGTCGCTGGTATTCCCTTCAAGTAGATCTGCCTGAAGTGGGCAATCACCGCTTCTGCTTTTTCATCCATATCTTGAGGTTCCACTTCGAAGAAGGCGTGTTGAGCCACTGTGGTAGCCTCCTGCTCTCTTGCCGGTAGCTTCGTTGGCGGCTCCGTCCTGACGTGGCGGATGGCGACCATATCCATGTCTAGTCCCTGCCGGTGAATGTTGAAGCCATCGTGTTTACGAAAGTCGCCGACGCTGACCGTGAACGCAAAAGGAAACAATTCCGGTAGGCGCAACAGCTGCTGTGCTTCGATTTCGTCCGACGCACTGGCTGACAACATCGCCTCAAGTAGCCAGAGTTGTATGTCCACGACGGGCGTGGTCATCTTCCGGACAAGCAGGAAGTGGCCCCTAGTCTTCGTTGCTCGAAGGACTTCCCAATCCACCATGCTCGTAATGAGCTTCTGAGCAGCCTCTTTGCTCGTCGCCCGATCACCCCAGGCGGTCTTAATCCGGGCTTGTACTTGAGCGGTCGTGAAATCGTCTTGGAGCGTGAGCATCCGACCGATGACTTCGGAAAGGTCACGGAAGAAGGGGTAAGCCATCGCCGTCATGCCCCAATGCAGCCAGATGCGCTCTTGGCCGGAAATGCTAGGCAGCAGAGCCACAGCCCGATTGCGAAGGCAGACGTGCTTTGGATCAATTCCGCTCCAGATACGCAGGATGATGCCGGATGCTTTGGCCCTAGCTTCTTTGCCAGGAAGCTCATCTCGAAGACGCTGATCCACAAACGCACGCAGTTCCTTCTCGTCTGTCGTCTGAACCAGACGGTCCAGCACGTCATCGAGCCACGCCCGTTTCAGCCGGTGCGAGATGCCAACGGTGTTCCTCATGCCTCTTCCCTTGTGATCGCAACGAAGGGAACCATGACTTCTTCAAGAGAGATGCCGCCGTGCGCCACCACCTCATAACCGGCATCTGTGAACGCCTTCAGATCACCGGCCACGAGTACGTACCGAGAGGTTGGCAAGCCGTAATTAGGCCAACGAATCGAGTCTGGGAACTTGGCTACAACTTCGTCACGGAACTCCGGGCGGTCATATACCCTAGCTCGTTTGCCTCTCGTCTCCACCAGCACGCCTTCTCTCGGATTGCCAATGCCGGTCGCCGTCACGTTGCCGTGGTCGGCGGTCAGGTAAACGACGAACCCTTCCCGGTGGAGACAACCGAGTAGCTGTTGAAGATGGCCTTGCAAAGCCCACAGGCGCACATGGCTGTGCATTCCTGCGGTCTGCATTTCCATTCCGTGCATGATTTCATCGACTTTGTTCCACACGACCCCAAGAACAGACAGCCGAGGAATAGCTAGGGCGGTTTCCAATTTAGGGTCTCCGGGACCATCCAGATTCGTCACAAGTTCAACGACCGAACGTTGAAGCCCCTGATCTTCCCAGAAACGCAGCCAGTGGGAACGCTCCTTTGATGTCGTCTCGATGGAGTCTGGGAAGTACAACGGCGGCTCACCGGCGAAGATCGACTGCCTTGTAACGGAAGTAAATGTCGGAACCCAAGCGAATGCCGTCGATTCTTGAAAGCGCAACGCCGGGTCACCAGATTCCAAACTTTCTCGCAGGACAAGCCATTGATCGAAAGCAACGCCATCCAAGACGACCAAAGCAATCTTGGCCAGCTTCTTCCTTGAACGCTCGACCGCAAGGAAGCGAGAAATCTGATGCACCATCACCGGCTGCTGGTGGTACGGCAAGTTGTACAACGACCCGTAACGCTGAATCATCCATTGGGCGAAGGCGTCCTCCAACTCGGACTGCGATTCCATCCAGGCCGTCCGGTCGTCGGATTCCAGCGCTTCGTCCCACTGCCAGCGCAATACAATCAGTTCAGCCCAACGCTGGGCCGCTTGCTGCCAATCCCGGTGCGATGCGTCGGCGCTCGGAATTTCAGCCTCGAATTTCTGCCGCAGAGCACGGAACCGGCGAACGGCGTCGGCCTTCGGATCGTGAATCACGCCGGGTCGGACCCATGCGGGGAGATTGGCGGCGTCCGCATGTTCAATCGGCTTCAATGAGCCGTCCAAGAAGAACGTGTCGATGTAGGCTCGAACGTCCTCATGCTTGAAGGGAACACGGCTTTTCTCGCCGCCGTCGTCGATGGAACCAAGGTAAAGTGCCCATTCGTCTTGGAGGAACCGTAGAAACTTCTCCCGGCTAGGCAGAATTTCGGTCAGCGGCCACGTCGCAAATGTTGAGTCCTTCGTCAGACTCTCCAGCAGGTATTCGTTCAAGAAATCGGGCAGTCGGACCTTACGGGCGTGCAGCGACAACAGTACTTTCAGCAATTCAACGGGCGTCTTGATGAGCTTCGGAACGATGCTGAAGCAGTGCATCAATACGAACTCCTTGGTTTCCCGCTCGGTTAACTGGTTGCCGTCATGCGTCTCGTAAGACTCGGCAACAGCGTCGAGATACGTGCGATCAAGCCCATTAAGCACCGAGTAATTCAGCTTTGGAAACAACTGATGCAGGGCGAAGGTCAGTTGCCTTCCCACCTTCAGAAGATCGAATGGCAGCTTGCTCAACTGCTGTTCAGTGGAACGCAGGACCACCACCAAATCGGTGTTTTGGCCTTGATCCCACAGACTGCGGTACTGCGATTCATAGGCGAAACGGAACGCTATCGGGTCATCGAACGGGATCAGGTCAAAGCCTCGTTGGCGAATCGCAGACAGCATTCCTTCTTCGGTGAGCAGGCCGTCCGGGTCGGCTACCAATGTCAGCCGGGAAATCTTCGGCTGAAACTCCTTCAGGATGTGGCCTCGCCAATTAGCCATTCCCTGCCTCCACCCGAAGGAGGATGACCGGCTGGAGTTCGGGCAACACCTGTGCTCGCTTTCGCAATTCTTCCGCCCACGCCTTCTCGTCTTCATCGAGCCGCTTCAGCCGATGCTGCCGCACTTCGGGCAAGCCGATGCGGTTCAAGGCTTCTCGTCGAACCTGGAAGGCATACTGACCTTTCTCTTGTTCTCGTTTCAATCGCAGCTGGTCACGGGCGTGGAGTTCATGGAAGGCGTCTTCTCCCTGACCCTCTGCTTCTGTCCGAAGACGCTTGAAGACAGCTTCCACATCAGCGCCCGTCTTCGTGCCCACCTGCTTGACATCGGGCCGGTCTTCAAGCAGTCGGTCCCAAATGTGCCGAGCGGTAGGCAATAGGATGCGGCCATCGTCGTGGTGGAAGATCGGGATAATCTTCACATCACGCAACGACTGGTGGCCGAGTGTGATTCGCCACAGTGACCAATATCCAACCACTTCGAATGGCAAGCTCTCGAACCGCAAACTCGGAATCGGCTCGGTGACCACGACTCGTGGCAACTGCTGGACAAGCCCTCGAATGCGGTCGTCTTCGAGGCTGACGTGCTGCAAACCACGGTCCTGCGCATCCCGACTGTGGAACGATACCCGCTCCATCCTGCTACCATCCGGCCATTCCAGGCTGTAGCTGAACAAATCCCGATCAACCTTGCCGCCTTCGCATCGCAGATACGCTGTTGTCATCCGCTCAACCCAGAACGGCAACGGGTGGCTACTCAATTGCTGGGCGAGCGTGGGATCAAGAACCGTCTGGCCATAGTACGACCGACCAGCGACTTCCTGTTTAGCTTGTTCCCGGAAATCCTGGATCAGCTTTTCAATGTTCTCCTCGATGTCGCCGGGGTTTATAATCGCTTGGGCGTACAGCTTCTCGAAAATCGCTCCACTCTCAGCGGAATCGAGCACGTCTTCCGTTTTGTCTACACCGAACTCTTGCAGAATGGTGGCCAGCTTCTCTTCCAGGACTTCCTGGACCCGTAGTTCCACGCTGGCCTCGAAAATCAGGTTGAACGCCTTCACAGGAAACTTCTGGCCGATGCGATCCACACGTCCGATCCGTTGCTCAATCTTCATCGGGTTCCACGGAAGATCATAGTTGATGATGACGTGGGCGAATTGCAGGTTCAAACCTTCGCCACCCGCATCGGTCGAGACGAGAATCCGTGTTTTCTCTGCTAACTCCCGTTGGACTCGCCGTCGCTGGTCCAGGTCCATCGAGCCGTTCAAGCACACGACCGAAAAGCCATGCTGCTCCAAGAAATCTCTGAGCATGTTCTGGGTCGGAACGAACTCCGTGAAGATCAGGTACTTCAATTCCGGGTTGTTCTCCTGCCGCTGGCTCTGATACAGAATGTCGAGGAGGGCATCGGCTCGTGCGTCTGGGCCTTGCGCCTGACAGCGCTGTGCCAGATCGAGTAACAACCGTACTTCTTCCTTCTCGCTTGCTAAACCGGCCAGCCGGATGGACAGCAGTTCGTCCAAACGCTCCTGGCTGTCCTGCTCTTCGCCGTTGTTCTCGTGCGGCTCCTCATCGGGTGGACCGATATCCGTGGCTTGCAATGCTTCCAGACGCCGCTCCAGAGCCGAGGCGATGGCTTGTGTGCTGCTGGTGACCAACCGCTGCATTAGGATCATCAGGAAGCTAAGGTATTGCCGCTTCTGCCGAATCGCTTGGTCGTAGCCGATACGGACGTACTCCGTGACCGATTCGTACAACTGCTTCTGAAGCTCGTGCTGGGCCTCCCAACGAACCGGAACGAGCTTGGTGATCCTTGGCAAAAAGAGCGGGTCACCCTTTTCGTTGATCGCACGTCGTTTCTCTGTTCGGATAACCAATGGGACGACCTTCTCACGGCGGATTGCTCCAGCGGTATTGAATTCGTCACGATCCAGCAAAGCCATGAGCCGCTGGAAACTGGTGCTCTTGCCTTGGTGTGGTGTGGCTGAAAGCAGGAGCAGGTACGGTGCGGCTTCAGCCAGCGCCTTGCCCAGACGGTAACGGGCTACTTGTTCGGTGCTGCCGCCGAGCCGGTGAGCTTCATCGCAGATAATCAAATCCCATCCGGCGTCGATGAGGTCGCCGAGTCGTTCCTGGTTGTACGCCTCCAGCTTCTCCTTCGGCCAGCCCCGTCGCTTCTCGACAGGCTTGATGGAATCAACCGGGCACACCACCTGATCGAACTGCCGCCAGATATTGTCGGAGCCGGTGAGGTTGCGCCACAACGAAAACTCGCTCGGTGTAAGCAGCCGAAACTCTTCTCCGAAGTGCGTCTGCATTTCCTGGACCCATTGCGTCACGAGGCCCTTCGGCGCAACCACTAGCACCCGCTTCACTAGCCCACGGAGCTTCAGTTCCCGGAAGATCAGTCCCGCTTCGATGGTCTTGCCCAAGCCGACTTCATCGGCCAGCAGGTAGCGAATCTGGTCTTCGCCCATCGCATGAGTGAGAGCGTACAGTTGGTGTGGCAGGGGAATAACTCCAGCTTCGAGGGGAGCCAGCAAAACGTCCTGCGTCAATGCGTCGGCGATTCGAGCCGCAGAGACGGCATACACGATACGGTCGAGGCTGGTCGTCTTTGCCGATTCAGTTGGAGCCAGCGTCTCAGCCCGAACTCTTTCAACCTTCGCCAGGCGAGGAATCCAGACTTCATAGACAGTGTGATTCCAGACCGACTCCACGTCGAGAATGCGCACAGGCTCTCCGTGGGGTGCACTGAACACCCAAACTCCGATAGCAAGATTGTGGGAATCTTCGCCCATTGTTCCTATTCGCCGGCACGCATCAAGGCGTTGTCATAATACATCAGCAGTGCGGGGTCTTCTTGAATGACTGCGTTGGGAACTCGCTTTGCCATTTGGATTATCGTGGCGTAATCTTGCTTCTGCCAGCAGTTCTTAAACCCCGCCCGGAGTGCTTCGGAGCGTACAACCTTCAATTTCCCCTTCGTTTCCAGCGATTGCTGGAACTCTTTCAGGAGGGCAACACCTCTCATGGCTTCGAGATCTGCCTCCTTCTTTGGGTCGGGGAGTCGCCATGCACCACCCTTCTCTTCAATGAAGTTCTGTTGAAGTATTGTCTGCAGCTCTAATGGTTGTTCGTATTGCGCCCAGACTCTCTGAGCCTCTTGCATGTACAGAGGTTGAAGCTGCTGATACTTCATCGGCTTTTCTGACAGCTTCCCTCGGACCCACTGAATCGCACTCTTTTCGTCGCTGACGAACAAGTCGATCTGTTCCATCTCCGACGCAACGAGACGTTTGCGGTCATATTCCTCCGCTTGTTCCGGCAAGAAGTACATCCCATCTCTTTCAGGAAAGCGTTCATACAAGCCGAGATAGTACTCACTCGCCGAAACCGGTATCGTAACCCCATGCTGCACGTGGAAAGCAACCATCCGGTCGTAAAGTAGATACTTGCGTCGCTCGGCAAGTTGTTCCGCAACCCTCCCCCTCGACACAATGACAGGAAGTTGCTGAAGATGATTTCTGGTAAAGGCCCACACTCCTTCCGGGGTGCCAGCGGCAAGCGAGAACTTTTCCTCTAACTCGATGTCTGGGCGATATGCTGTTATCGCCAAGTCTTTGTCCACGGCCCCCGCAGTGGTCATTTGCTTATATGTTCCTTGACCCTTGTCGATTATTCGTACATCAGCGACCACAAACCCCGCCTGACCGAGCGCTTCTTGGATAGAGTTCCAAACCGAATTTTTACTGTTGTGGAATGCGACCGTGATCCAGCGACCCGGCTTCAACACACGTCGTAGTTCACGGAAGCACTCGATCATGAGCGCTTGATAGTCTGCGAGCGTCTTCTCCTGGGCTGACGATACGATTGCTTCATGCTTCTGGTTGGTGAAGACTCTGAGCCAGCATTCATAAAGGAAGCTTAATTCCGAATAGATGATGTTGCTTCCGAAGGGCGGGTCAACAAAAACGTAGTCAATTGAGTTATCTGGTACTCCGACGAGCCTGGTGCTCGAACACGTCGAAATGTTCACACGGTCCAGACGCTTAGGCATCTCAAACACGCACTTGAGATCATTGAGTTTTCCAAGTGCAAGTGTAAAGAGATTCCGCTCCGCCGATAGGCTTGTCAATTGCAGGGTGTTGTACGTTTGGCCTGCCAGGTTGATGTGGCCATCCTTTAGCCCAATGTTGTGCATTCGAGAACCCGTCTTCACAGCAAACGATGTGCACACAAACCGCATCTCGTGGGCAAATTGATGAGAAGCAGCACGGTCGAACAATTCAGAAAGGACAAGCAGGTTGCGCCTCGTCCAGAAGTGGTGGGCGTGGGTGACGCCGTAATGGTATCCCGACCTGCGCATGTCGCCCCAATCGCCATCTTTGAACATCATCGGCTGCGTCGGACAATAACAGGAAACCTTCTGGCGGTCGATTGTCGAGATCAATTCAAGATCGAATTCTGTTGGTTTCTTCTTGTGACTTTTCCCATTCGCAACGTACTCGATTAGAAGCATCGTCTGCTTGTTTTGTGAGACGCTGTGCCCTGTGAATTTGTCAAGAAATGCAGTTGTTGCCTTCTGAAGAGACCTTTTCGATAGGTCTGCGTTACATTTGGGGCAGCGGGTTAGGTCTTCCAACACGAGCGACTTGTCCGCCGAACGGACGACATGCCACAGTGTCACTTCGGCCCCACACTCACAGAAAAAGACATCAGCCCAGACAGCGTAGTTCAATGTTCCTTTGTTGACGGCACCCGGAATATCTGTCGCATACATCCATCCGAGGGTTTCCTGGGTGTCGGCGATCAATGAGCTTGCCGACTTGGCAAAAAGATCAACGGATAGTTCCGAGTTGTAGCACCGACTGAGGAATCCAGCAAACGGAGAGAGGTCGAACAACACAACATTGCGAGCACCCCACTGGGGGGAGGGGTTGCCGAGCAGGACACATTCTTCTTCAATTGCACGTACGAAACCTGGGTCGGGGTTATCAAGAAACTGCGCCGCTACTGCCGTCATCCCAGTTCCACTGAATGAGTCCAGCACAAGGTCTCCCGGCTGCGTATAGTGCAGAATGTACCGTGCGACGGCTCGATAGGGAACTTTGGTGTGGTACGTGTGAGCCATGCAGATCGGGTCCTGTTTGCCTTCCGAGACATCGGCGGCGTATGGCTTTTGGTTGTATACCGCTACCTTCTGGGGGCGTCGTCGTTTCTCGTCGATGAAGGCCGTAACAAATGGATTTGGACATGCTGTGTAGTACGGTGGATCGGACAATGCCAAAATGTCTTCGTCGTCGCCGACTGGGAAGCCATCAATCTTGTGAAACTCCGGCTCCATCAGTTTCTCTCGCAACCTCTCCCTGAAGTATTGCCGTCTTGTCTCATCGCTTGGAAACGTGATCCCCAAGCACTCGACCGGTTGCACAGAGGCAGCGTCCTGGCCCGAAGCGAACATTTTGGTCTGCGTTTTGTTTGCCATATCTCTTGTCAGGTCAGCCTTCCATCAGAATCTTCTTGCGTGCAATTCGTTCGATCTCGGCGGCGTCGATGCTGCCGTCAGCGCCGTCCTCGGACGTGATGATCTGGTCGAGATAGCCGTTGTCCTCATACCACTGCCGTTTGCGATCCCACGCTTCCCGATACGACGGCACGGAGAGCATTCCAAGGTGCTCCCAATAGAACGTGTCGCCCTCATAGCTCACCGTGAAGTCGGGCAGCTTGAAGTCGTTCGGATCATTCTTCGATGAAAGCTTCTGTTCGTATTCGCAACTGATCCCCAAGCTGGTCAGGATGTCGGCGACGATGACCTCAGACTTAGAGCGCACCATAATCCCCTGCGGATGCTGTGCAGATGGACGTGTGCGGTGGATCAGATGAGCAGCATAATAGCGGTCCACCGATTCGGGACGGACGGCCAACACGAACATATTGGTGTTCCGAAGCAACGTGTCGGAGAACTGAGGACTGCGGAGCTTTTCAAGCACGGTAGTATCCCGTTCAAGCAGGAGCACCATCTTCTTCCGAAACCGGGTCAGGCCGGTGTAGAGCAATTCTCGTGAGAGCGTGCTGGCGGTCTTGGGCAGAACGAAGAACACGATGTCGAAATCGCTGCCTTGCGACTTGTGGACCGTGAGGGCGTAGGCGAGTTCCAGTTGACCGTCAACATCGGAACGTGGGTAGTAGTAGCTTGATGTTGGCTGAGTCGAGAACTGGACTTTGATCGAGTCCGCTTTGCCGTTCCCTTTGGATGTGTTCACGACGAGGCCGATCTCGCCGTTGGCAACATAATCCAAGGCACCATCCTGGCCCTTCGGGTAAGAGGTCTTCCGGCAGTTGATGGACTGCATCACCTTGTCGGTCCAGACGATTTCCTGTTCACCGAACGGCTTAATAACCTTGCTCCAGGGATTTCGTGCTGTCGTGACAATTCCGCCCCGATACTTGGCCTGAACCTTGCGATTGATTTCCGTGGTGCCGAACTCGTGATTCCGCACTGGGCTTAGAATCTGCCAACGCTCGGCTAAAACCGGGTCGGGAGTCTGGCCTTCCGGCAGTCCAATGCTGGCGTTGAATGAGAGATACGTCTTCTTGTCGTCGGTCAGGTTCAGGTGCTTCCGCATCGCTGCGGAAAGCTGCTCTTCCATTTGGCTGGTGTCCCGCCAGAAGCGCACTTCCAGATCGCCACCAACATCCTCTTGGGCGACACGAGAGAGCATATCGTCGTCGCCGGGTGACGTATCATCCCGCAGGTAGCCGTCCGCAAGCTGAAGGGCTTGGCTCTCGTGGTCTTCGTGTCTCGCACGCTCCATCAGCCGAGCGAGACATTTCGTTCGTTCTTCGTCAGCTTCGAGCCAGGCGATGATGTCTACCAACGGGCGACCGGGACCGATAGGCGGAAGTTGATTGGGATCGCCCACCAGGATCAGACGGTTCACCTTGTTCAAGTCCATCGCCCGGAACAGAACGCCGAGCAGGTCCATCGGGATCATGGAGGCTTCGTCAATGATGACGGTCGATGCGCCATGCTGTTCGCCACCCTGGAGCTTCAAGGCGAAGTTTTCGGGGTTAAGCCACTTGTGGCGCATCAGGAATTGGTGGATGGTGTACGCATCCCGCACGGTGCCGTCGTCTTGCTTGGTGCGATCCATTAGCCGCACCCGTGCCTTGCCGGTCGGCGCTAAGAGTAGGATCGGACGCTTGCCATCTAACTCTTCCAGACCTTTAAGGAAGACTTTCAGCACCGATGTCTTGCCGGTCCCGGCTCTGCCGCAGAGAACGCTGAAGCGACCTTCGTAGAGCTTGGCCAGAGCCTCGGCCTTTTCCTTCCTCGCCCGTTCTTCCACTTCTGGCGGCAACTTGGAGCCAGACTTCTTGCCGAATTCGTCCAGCAGCAACTTCTCCCAACTCCATCCTGCCTTTGGCGTTGGATTCTTGGCCTTTGTGCGCCGGGGTAGTCGGCTGCGTACTTCACGCTCCAGTTCGGATAGCCACTTCAGCGCCATCGTGGGTGGATCACCGTCCACTCGGAAATCCAAGGCGTCCTGGTAGAAGCTCGCTTGCCCCTGCACCAAGTCCTTGTCAGGAGTACAGGTTCGACGTTCAGGAAAGCGTTTGATGATGCGGTTGATGGTTTCTGCAAATGGGAGCAGCGTGTCGCCTTGCTGGGTGGCTCCTTGAAGCACAGCAACGGCCACACCACGGACCCGGCGAGGGTCATCCTGAACGCAGATGTCGGCTTTGTCGATGAATCGAGCAGCAGCACCTTCGGGCCGCATCGCCCGGTCTATGATCTCCAAAGCGATCACGTCGTTTTCCCCGGTCGCCTTGGTCCATTTCTGAGAGCAGGTAAGGGTTGGCGACCAGTTGTTCGTCGGTGGCGCTGATGCCGCAGTTTGACCGCTTATCGGGATGAGCGACTCGCTCAACCTGTTGCGGTGTCAGTTCCAAGCGGGTGAGCAGCGACAACAGACGGCGGCGTGGCTCCTTGTACGCCACCCAGCGTTCCCCTGCCTGTTTGAGCGCCTTTGTGTAGCGCTGCTGGTCGCACTTGCGGCGACCTTCTAGGATGGCCTTGACGTATTCCCAGGCGTCATCGCCCTTGTTCAGTAAAAGCACCAAGACTTCACGCTGGAACGCAGTGCCCGATTCACAGCCAAGGTATTGAAGTACGCTTCCCAAGCCGGGGTACGGCCCACGATTTTGCCAAACCTCGGACAGCACATCATTCAGCCAAAGCAGATGCCGGTCCCAATCGCCGGGGACTTTGTTCTCGTCCTTGACGGCCTGAACCGATTGCAGCAGCCTCTCCAGCGCACCCACGGCCATGTCATCGCTAACGTGCTCGGCGACGTAGGAGAAGTTCAACAGCGCCCCTTCCGGGACGAGGCAGCGAATGTTCTTCGTATCGAGTCCGGCCTTTAGATATTCGTGATACGGAAGCCGAAAGCCCTGCTTCTCGAAGTCGTGCGTGATGCAGCGTGACCAGAGGGGATAACGTTCCGGGAACTTTGGTGGTTTACTGCCAAAGAACAATTGCGGCCCGATCTGCGAGATTCGGCTGACGCCGAGCAGGATTCGATTTAGGCTTTCATCCAGAGGGTTGCCATGATTGCAGTAGAGGAATAGCAGCGACCTGTCCTTCTCCAGCTTTCCCCAGAAGTGGCGAAGCAGTTCAACCTGCCGATCTGGTTCTTGGACCCAACCGGATTCCTTCCCCTTTGTGTCCGACTCACGGATGTCTAGTTTCTCAGTCTCGCAGACAATCGGAAAATGCTCTTCACTCAGCCACCGATATGGCGATGGACATACCGAGTACGGCGGGATATCCTCACGCACAGAAGGCAACTGCCGGAATTCGAGCGGGTCGTTATGGGTAATGGTGTAACCACGACTTGCGAAGGCAATTGGGTCACGAGCGCACGGAGGTTGCCAAGTCTTGAGTTCGGCCAGATGGACGCCAGCAGCCTTGTCTTCCCGGTCGTCATCTCGCCCGTCTCGGATATGCTCCTGGACAACACAGAAAGCGTTCTTGCTCGGGTGATCGCAAATGTGGCCGTCCCACGCCCGGTCGTGCCAGACAAGCCGTGTGGACAGGTGGGTGCTCACTCTTTCCCTCCAGGGTTCTCGCTACGCTCAATAACCAGACGGACTTTCGACGGCTCCTTCCCTTGGGTGATTTTTTGCAAGAACTTCTCGAAGCGAGACTGAAGTTGATCGGCAGTGGAAGGGGAGCCACTGTCGCCCAAGGCGTCGAGCAATTCACCCGGCCGGATCGGGATGGCAATGAGGCCGGATAGCGCCTGCTCCATTCCCTGAACCAAATCGTTGCTGATCTTTTCAGGGAGAGTCTTCGCCGTGAGGAAAGAGTTGACCGCTTTTGTCTGTTCGTCAGGAAGCAGTTTAATACTCGGCTTGACTGTGGGATCGCTCAGATTCAGAAGCAGTGTCTTGGTCCAGTTTTCCAACAAGGCGTCTAGCTGTTGGTCAATCTGCTGGAGCGCTGCCATTCCGCTGGCTTGCAGATTTTCTTCTTGAGGCCGGAAGTTGCAGTGGGCACAGATGGGCGAAGCGTTCAGGTCGTCTTTCACCAGCGTGAAGCAGGGTTGGAGTTTCGCCAGCCGGGTCTGAAGTTCGGTGAGGCTTGAATGCTGTCAGTAGCGATACGTTGGTCAGCTTCTTCAGGCTCTCTAGCCGTGGGTCTTTGAGCAGTTCTTTCTTCTTCTCGTCCTCGTTGACTCCCAGCCGAGCCTTCTTGTGGAGATTAAAGTAGGCCGTCCGATAGTCATCTTTCACTTTCGACAGCGCCCGATTGATCTTCTGGCGAAAGTCGGCGGCGTTTCGGGCGGCAGGGTCAATCAGCTTCGCACGCCATTCAGTGCGTACCGTATCCATCTGGGTTCGCCAAGTGTCTTGCGGCGGGAGCACAGCACCGGCGGTCGCAAGATAGCCGGTCAGTGGGGTCAACTCCTGCACCAAGCCGTTCAGGTCTTCGAGTCCTTTGATGAGATCAAGATTGGCGGCTTGGAATTGAATCTCTAAAACGCTGTTTGAGAAATTCTTAAGCTTGCCGGGTGTATTGAACGCTTGCAGACCCTCAAGGAAATCCTTCAGTTCATCGAGCTTGAGACGCTGCTGTTCCCGATCCTCTGGTGGAATCAGTTCACTGCCCCAACAAGGCAACCCGCTCTGGACGTATTGGGCGACCATGACGACCTTCTCTGTCAATTCGTTGGCTTTGGCTCGAAGTTGCTTTACGGCTTCGTCGTGGGTGTTTTCGTTACGGATCAGACCTTCGGCCAGGCCCAGCAACTCGAAGAGAGCGACTAATTCCGCAAGCGGCAACCCCTTGGGTTTCTCAACATGCTTGAAAGCCAGAAGTTGATCCAACGGCATTTTGCTGGCTTCACTCAGATTGGCGGCGTCGAGCTTCTTTCCGGTCAAGCTCAGTGTGACGTTTCCGTTCTGTACGAGTGCGGCCAGTACGATCAGCAGGAATTCCGGCTCAAGCTGGTAGCGGGTCTCCCGCTCCACGTCGTTCTTCACTGTCATCAATTCTTTGCGGTTGACGACCTGGCCGGGTGGCTTGCCTTCCAACTTCTCCAAAACGACCTTGGCATAACGGGATTGGTGAGGCTTCAGCTTGTCGCCGTCGAGCAGTTCGAGGCCGTCCAGAACAGCGGTTGCTTGTATATTCTTCACACCACCGGCCAGCCAGCGGATCACGTCTTCGGTTGGCTGTTTGAGGTTGCTTGCGTTGAGTTGAACTGTGAACGCTCGGATACTCCGGGTAGCGGTCCTCGAAGGAAGTCGCCAAGCAGACTGAGCCGGTCAGTTCCAAAAGGTCACGCACGGTGGAGTTGCCAGTGCGGTGACCTTTCAGCCACTCAACCATCTTCTTCGGGACGCCTTGGTGGATGACATCGAACGAAGTCAGCATGTTAGTCCGCAACCAGGCCACGAGCGTCTTGAGGAATCCATCAGCCTTGTCCTCATAGACCTTCTTGGTAGCGCTGCTGGCCGACGCAGCCATTTCACGAGCGCCAGCGTAGAGGCGCAGCGTGTCCTGGAACGGCTTGTCCATGTGGGTCAGCTTGAAGAAGACTTCATCGGCGAGCTTCTGATCCTCGAAGTGTGGCGGCTCGAATGGCTGCAGAAAGTAGAGGTAGAAGTCTCGTGGCGGCTGCGCCGTGGATCGTTCGTTCGGTGCGCCAAAGAACAGGTAACCCCGGCGTGTGATCTTGTGCTCCCGCCATTCGATCTCGTGTTCCCAAATCTGGTAGCCACGCACGTAGGTCTGATCGGCACATTCCAGCACACGAGTCAACGCATCGAAGTAGTATTGATCGAGTTGCGAATCGGAGAGCGTGTCGGCCTTGTCCTGAATCTTGGCGTCGTGGTCGATGGTCTTCTGAAGGTCGAGGAAATACTGATCGTTGTCGGTGTTGTGGGTGATGAACTGACCGCTCATGGTCTTCATCACTTCCTTCAGGCACGCTTCCACCGTCGTGCGTAGGAAGTCGCTTGTCTTCTCCGGGATCGGTGCAAAGAGACACAACCCGTTCTGAAGCTCTTCGGCAGTCGGGCCGATCTTCGCCCGGATGTCGTCGGTTGTCAGTCGCTGGATGGACAAGCCGTGAATGATGCGCTCTGCCATTGGCTGGAGCGCCCTCCGAGTGAAGGCTTGCTGAATGCGGTTTTCGACGACTTTGCTCACGTCGATCACTTCCCGGATTTCCGGGATGGAGCGCAGCACGGCATTGCCTTGAAGGAATTCCCAATAAGAGTCGTAGCTGATGAGGCCCGGTTGATCCTTCGGGACATCGCTATTGAGGCACCGTTTCATTTCGGCGCTCAGGGTCTTCAGCACTTCCCGCTTCTCGGCGATAGAGATGGCTTCAAATACTTCCAGGTATGTGGGGTGGACGGGGAACAGGCGCACGAACTCTTCCAGCCGTTCGGCCATGCCGCCGTAGAGCGGCGTGAACTTCTGAAGGTGCTCCCGAATCTTGGCTCTCTGCTCGTCGTTCTTCGTTAAGAGCCTTTCCGATACGACGTAGGCCACGTCCTCTCGGACAATGCGAACCTGGTCAAAGCGATCCTTCACCCGGCGTAGGCTTCCAGCTACGAACTGGAACTTAGGGTTATCGAATAGGCTCTCCTGCAATCCGGCAATGAAGCGAAATCGGATCAGCTTGCAGACTTCACCGATTTCCCGTAGGAAGCCCAGGTCGAGGATGAGATCATGCTGCTTGCGGGAGCGCAGGTAATCAAGCAACTCGTCCACGACCAGGAGTAGCCCGTGATGGGGATACTTCGTGCTGAATTGCTCCATCATATGGGACAGGTCGTCCTTGTTGCTGTCCACCTGTTCGTCTGAAGGGAAGCTAAACCTCAGTCCCTCGCCGGTCATGAAGTCTTCGAGTCTCCCGCAGATGATATTGCGCAGACTCTTCTTCGTGGACGGGAGTTCGAGCCGCACGACCTTGAACTTCCCGGAGATTGCCTTCGCTGCCTTCGCCAAGTCCTTGTCCTTGACGACCGTGGCCATGTCGGGATATTCGGCTAGTCCAGAGATCATCGACAGCAGATGGCTTTTGCCTGTGCCGTAGTTGCCGACGATCAGAACGCCCTTGTTGTCGGCGGCTGACTCGAACTGAAGGTTCGGGATCACCAAATCGCACAACTGCTCGGACATCCGCTTTGAGACCACGAACGTCTGAACGAGTTGACGGACAGCGTCGGGTGAATCCGCTTGCTCAAGCTGGATCACCGACTCAATCGGCTCAAACTGTACAAGTTCGGTGTATTTCATGATTCCCTCACGTGGCGGCAGGATCGCCGACCGGAATGACGACTGCATCAACTTTCTTAAACTGAACAAATTCGGGATGACCTGGTTCGGCATACGTCAACGTTCCACCGACGTAGGTGCCGCTCCACGAAGCGACGATGGTTCGGTTGCGGCTCGACACCTGGAGCATACGCAACGGCTCGACTTCTAGTCCGGTGTCGAACAGAATCTCCAGGTTGTCGAGCAGGACGACCTCTCCTGGAACGGCGGCGATCACTTCTTTCAGCAGCCTTTCAACCTGTCGTGACCGCTGCGTGCGGGTGAGTTCGAGCATCTTCTTGCTCAATTCCAGGTTGACGTTTACAACTTGGCATCCGCCCTTCTGTGCAATGGACTGCAAGGCAGCGGTTTTCCTGGAGCCAGGAACACCAGCCAGGATGACAAGCCGAAAATACTGGCCTGGTGCCTGTTGGATCGCTTGCTCTAATTCAGCCAGCTTGGTGTCTGCCTTTGACGTTGGCAGGTTAGTGGATTGGGAGGGCGGCAGCATCTCCGATCAGCAGATTTCGACGGCCAATTCTATTCCGAGTCCTCGTTGGTGCCGTTCGAGCAGTAGATCACATGCGGATGCCCGCCAGCCCCTCGTTATGGCACTCTTCGACGTGTCAAACTCGGTCGTCTTGTACTGCCGGCCGCACGCAGGACTGCTGATGCGCCCTCTGGCTCTCAAGTTTTGCATTTCCTACAGTTTATCGCTTTGATGGTGGGACATTGCCAGTTGTCTGAAGGAAAAAGGGGCAACTTGAAATGGGGATTCAGAGCTAAAGGGACCCGTTTTGGAAATTTCCCCCCCACCCCCCTCCAAAATCTTCCCTCCCCGGCATCGAGGCGGTCGATTGTGTAACACCTTTGCGGATGGGACCCGGTTCTGAAAAACACTCTGGTTACATGAAACCACGAGCGCTATCAAAGCCACTTCGTGCGCCACGTCGGACCTTTGTGTTGGTGGTCTAAATACTCAAGAGGCTGTGAGGTGTCAACGAAACTTGACTTTCGGTATTGCCCAGGCTGGCCTCTCTAGTAGCTTCGATGCTCACGTTTACTCAATTCACTACGCTCATTGGCGACTCCGACGAAGAGTACGATTTTGAGGTCGACTCCCTGGGCGCAGATTTGGATTCCGAGAGCGGTGTTTATGCGGTCACCCGGCAGGAAGACGATGAACAGGTCGTACTTTACATCGGGCAAACTGGAGACCTGTCTGACCGTTTCAAGCGGCACCACAAAGCGGAATGCTTCGATGAGCACGATGCCGATTGTCTGTGTATTCACAGAGACCGACGCAAGAAATCACGTTTGAAAAAGGAGTCGGACCTCATCAAGGGCTATCGTCCGGTTTGCAACGGGAGACAATAGAGCGCCAATCCAAAATTACTTGGTCCTTCGATTCGAAAAACGAGTTTTCCCGCAGATTGACTTGACCTGCGCAGTTCGAGAAAACCATTCAGGCTTTATCGTGACACTTGTTTATCGAGCCATTCCCGGAGTAGGGTTTCGACAAGGGCACTGAATTCGCCTTCTTGCTCGAAGAGGAGCGCCTTGACCCGGTTACGAACGTCCTTGTGAACATAAACGCTCATCTGCTTGTAGTCAGGAGAACTGTGCTTCGCCCGTGGACGGCCAACCTTCTTCGCCCTCTTGGGTACCTTTTTCCGGCCTGAAGCGGCCTTGGCGTCGTCTTTTGGTCTACCCTTCGCCGTCGTCATCAATGAGAGCTTACCACCGGATCTGACCTTTTGACGGCCCAAAAACATGTACTCACGGTCATGAGTACATGATTATCATTGACTTAGCCGCACGACTTTGGTATTATGGGTACGCAGAATGGCGAAAGAAATCAGCGTCGGGAAACTGGCTCTGTGCTATACCAGAGTTTCTACGGTTGAGCAGTGCAGGTCTGGACTCTCGCTAGAAGCACAAGAGGAGCGCCTTCGAGCGTACTGCCGTATGGCCGGTCTGGAGATGGTACAAGTTATCCGTGAAGAGGGCGTCTCCGCAAGCATCCCGTTGGCCAAAAGACCGGCAGGTGCGAAACTGCTCGAATTGATGCACGATGGTATCAGGCACGTCGTCTGCTTGAAATTGGATCGGCTTTTTCGAGACGCCGAGGATGCCCTGCGCCAAACGAGAAAATGGGATAAAAGCGGAGTTTCGCTGCATCTGGTTGACATGGGCGGGCAAACAATAAGTACTGGTTCGGCTATGGGAAGGCTGTTTCTCACGCTCATGGCTGGTTGTGCGGAATTGGAACGCAATCTTGTGTCCGAGAGAACGATATCCGTGCTCACTTATAAGCGTCAGCAAGGTCGGGTTTTCAATCACCCGCCTTACGGATTCGGACGAGTCGGCGATAATCTTATGCCGCTGGCCAATGAAATGGCGGTCGTCCAACTTATTCGGGAGCGCCGGGAGGATGGCTGGAGTCTGGCCATGATTGCGGACGCCCTCAATTCCGATAAAGTCCCGGCGAAGAATGGAAACAACTGGTATGCCCGCACAATCAAGAATATCCTTGACAACTCCATCTATGAAAAGGCGAACATAGGTGTGGAGAGTGTTTCGGAATAAGGGGCCTCGCTCATCGCTAGTCAATGTGCGCCCGGTACGACGAGAGAGACAGTCCACTACTTGTCAGTCGCCCTTTTCGTTGCAGCCCTGAACCAATTTGCGATTCTGGGAGCGAAACTGTATAACTCATGAGCGGGACTTCTACCGAAAGGGGCGAACGACGATGTTGGTGACGATCAAAGAAAATGGACGGGTTGAGGAGATCGAGCGGCAGACCCACGAATTCGAATTCGACCAATGGATGCGCCGTTTGAACCCGGCTGATTTCCAGCGCATCTGTGACGCCCTTAACGAATACATCAACACGCAAGGTGGCGGTGAAATCATCACATCAAGTTGGATCCCCGGTGCGGACTGGACGGACACACCGTTCCAGCCGATTTACGAGGCGGTCGGTGAGGACTGGGAGATGGCCCGGTTTTTCTATGGGCTGATCGTTTGGAACGTCATGATGAAACGCCCTGAGACTTGGAGCTTCGGACGCTACCCGAAGAATGATGGCGACGTGATCGGACTTACGTACTTTCGAGTCGAGATCCCGGCTTTACCGTGAGCGGTTGAGCTTGAGGCATCAAAATAGAACAGTCAGAAACGGGTGTTATTGATACAGCTTTCTTGCCCTAGAAATCGTCGTAGATGCAACATCGGGCCGGTGGCGATTAGGATGGGTTTTTGATACACACGTTTAGGCGGTGCGTCCCTGGCAGACCACCAACCTTCACCATGTCTCTCGCTCACTGGAACGGAGCCACGGGGGTGCTGTTTATACTTGGAGCGACCGGCCGAACCGGAAATGGACGATTTGGCCGCTAGTTGTCAGTCAGGAGAGCAAGAGACGACTCCAACAGAAACCATCTTTTGATCGCTGTAATGTTGCATTGGATTTGCGGCGATCTCTATCTCGAAGAATTCTTTGACTATGGCGATGCCCTTCCGCCACTCCCGCTTTGCCTCTGCGTCATTTTTCCCGTATCCAAAGTTCCAGATCGCCGTGTGCAGCCCGGTGAGGTTAGCATGCTCATTGAAGATCGTGATCCCAAGCGCAAATTCGACGCCAAAGCTATTCGGCAAGTCTCCCTTGCTCCCAGCGAATTCCTCGAACTTGGCATACAATCCCTCAAAGTTCTTCGTGTCCAGATTCCAGTTCACAACTTCGTAGACGATATCGAAGTATGAGTTCATCCGCCGCTTGTATTGCGGATTCTCTGAAGGGGCAAAGCTCTTCTCACAGCCTAGCGTATGAAAGAGGCTGTTCGGGGCGTTGAGCATCACAATGAGTTGCCGCAGTTCGGGTAGATCCCGGATCTCCGGTATTTTGTTGATGTCTTCTGGCCGTCGCTTCAGATCGAAGTAGCCGTAGTTATCGTACCCTCCGGGTCGGTGAACGGGACTGTAAGGGACGCCCGTTCGCATTCCCGTTTGCGGGGTCAAGTAGACCTTCATAGACAGGACAACTGCTTCCATGCTATCAGCAACACAAACGTCCGATCATTGTTTTGGCAGGTGAAACCCGCTACATAACATCGGCCTAGTCACGATACAATAAGCAAGCGTGAAAGCACTCAGCATCGCATGTGCGCTTCTGCTTCTGTCGTTGGTGTCGTTATCGGCGGCTGACTGGACGGACGGCAAGGTCACCGCCATTGCCCGAATCAACGGAGCGTTTGGCCCACCATCAAATGCCATTTGCTGCATGGAATACACCTTCGAGTCGGATGCCCAGAAGATCGTAGCTGTTAGATTTTGGTATTACAAGATTCCCAAACTCACCCTCAAGACCGGGGATCACGTCAAGTTTCGCCGCAAGTTCGGTGCCAATAACAATTTTCAAGTGGCGGACGACAGCGGACACACACAGATGATGTTTCTCACTAGAACCGAAGACAAGCAACCAAATCGGTAACGGCTTAACTGTGCAACCAACACTCACTCCAATCGAAACCAAGATCCACGAAGGTTATGTTGTCATCCCAGTTGGGATGACCTTAGTGTTCCTGTACGACGCTGGGGATCGGTATCTCGCCTACGTTCAGGGATGGACAGCGGCGGGCGAGTACGACGCAACGTATTTTGATCTCTACTCGCTACAGACTGCGACCCAGTTCATCGTGCCCTTCAAGAAGGAAGGGCAGTCCGCAGATCAGACATAGTATGCCGCCTTTGGAGAGCACACCAAAGAAGCGTTCAACGGACCTGAAGGGTTCAAGGTTCGTAATCGTGCATAGAATTAACTAACTGGAATAGTACCAACAAAACATCCAGATGAACGCATCCTGACTAATGATCTCAAAGAAAGTGATTCTTAGATCGTTGTAAATGACATTGACAGTCTGATCCGCCTTGAGATTTGGTGGCGGTACCCAAGCCCTTGGCTCACTCATTGTGAAGGAACCCTTCTCGGCCAAACTGTCCAATACACGCTCGATTCCTGCTTTGAGAATGTCCGCTGACACTCGGTTGAAGTCACCAGGGACTTTGCACTTAACCTCTTCCACATGGGCGGCATCGTAGGGCTTGATGCCTTTCACTTTCAGCCGCCCTTCGTATTCACGAAGGCAATCCCGTCCCAGTTTCTCAATTTCAGCCGATGTCATCTGTGTTGACGCCTAGCTCTTCGCTTCACCAACAACAAAAGATTCAAGGAATCGGCTTTTTGAAGAAGCACATGATTTCTTGGCCTTGCGCTTCCTCCGACTTGGCGAGAAAGATCGTGTTGACAAGCTCCCAGCCATCTTTTCCGAAATTGTTGAGCGACGTGGAGATTGACTCGCTTTCTCCAGGATCGATGCTCATCCAACAACGGTGCCCATCTTTGCTTTCACCTAGCTGATAGCCCAGCACGAAATACCGCCATTTTGTTTGCGGCATGATCCAGTGTACTGCATCCCACACGCTGAGAGTTGACCGGGATGGAGGCATGAAGTAGAAGGCGACGAGCAAGACTTCTTCACGGATTTCTGATGCATCGGCGATAATCCGTTGCGGCGTTTCCCTGACGAACAACTGATTCGGATTCATTCCGCCCTCCCGACGTGAATACACATACACCACATTTGGGCGATATCAGCGATTTCGCTCTAATGCTGTATATCTCTGTCTCGCCTGCGCTCCTTCATCGGAATGCGCTATTGCCACTGGCGAAGGAACACAGGCATTCTCCTCGATTGAAGCAGATATCGTATATGCGCACCCTGCCGAGTCTAGGACCAGAGCGAATCAACCGTATAGACGGGTGAGTACGTTGGCATCCTTTAATCCAATGCGGAGAACTTCCCCGCTGCGTCTGCGGGTGCTCCCATACTGAACTCCTTATGTGCCGGATTCTAGGATGGCAAGAGAACCATAGAAAGGATGGCGTTCTTAGAGAGTCCCGTCTTTAAAAGCTCTCCGAATCTCGCACCATGCCTGGTAGTGTTGCTCGCACAACTGCAACGTGCGTGCATCTGTGATCGAGTGAATGAGGATCAGTTCGTGATCGGCGGGATTGCTGCAACGCTCGCCACCGAAAGGGCATCCCGGCCAGTCAACTAGGTCGTGTTGGCAGTTCAAGGGCACAAAACAATCTTGGCTACATTAGCCACTTCACCAAGACAACTCTTCCAGACGACCCCAGCCAACACAGCACCAGCCGCCAACTGACCGGGCGGCGAGTTGATGAAGTTCGTGACGGAGGTGAGAGCGTCGGCCATCACTCTTTGGGCTTGGGCGGGCGGCAGGCTCTCACGAACCGAGCGCCCGAATAGGTCAGCGAAAAATAAGGTGCCGAGCTTCCACTTGTCACGACATCGTATCTGGTACGTATCAGTTGTTGGGCTTCGAGGCTGTTGAAGCAGCTTCCAAATTCCCAAGCATTCACTGTGGCAGATGGAAGTCCATCAGGCGGATCAGGACTATAAACGCCAAAACCAAGCGAAGCGTATGCTGGGACTAAGATCGATTGGGGAAACGGTTCAAGGATGTCTTTAGGTGGGATCGATTTCTCCGCTTCATCGTAGATCCAGTTGAGAAGTGCCGCCTCATCCGCTGCCATCTGCTTCAAGATCGCAACGTAGCTCGGCCTCACCTTGCCAGCATTTTCTGCCGATCCTGCATTCGCCAGTAGCGCCGCCCACATGTCGTGCAGGTTCTCGTCTTCTTCAAGCGATGCGCCTCTCAGAATCTCGACGACAAGTTTGTCTTCGACCGGCTGCGGAGTCACGCCAGCGTCCTCGATCATCTTCGCCGTCTTTGCAAAGCATCGTTCGACCCGATCCGACATTCGCTTCCCGAGGGCATCAGCGGATGGCAGGACTATTCGTTTGACGATCTCAGCGAGAGGCACACCGGCCACGATGGTCGTGGCGATGCTCTGAAGATGAGGAGCCGCCTTAAGAAGCTCGTTTAAGTCCACAATTGGAAGGAGTATACCAGAAGTACTTGTTTCTCTGGAATGATAGACTCTGTTCGATGCATCCATTTCGGCAGTTCTTAGGCGAACTCTTCAAAGAATGGTTGAGTCTGATGGGTTGCGCAGCCTTCACCTTTCTGGCGATCTACGTTGAAGCTACAAACAGGGGTAACGAATGGGTCTTCAGAGCCACCTGGGTCCTGGCCGGGGTGATGGCTTTCATAGCCTTCTATCGCACCTGGAAACGAAAACAAGACGAACTGACCGCCGAGCGAGATCAAGTCCGAACGTTAGAGGCAAAGCTGATAGCCGGTCCAAAAGTGATCCTGTCCCATGTTGAAAGCGGAGTGGATCTCCGGGTGGAGTGCTTGGATGAGCAGGCTACCAATGTGAGACTCGTGGACCTTCACAGCCCGGAATACTCTCTCAGATCCGAAGTCATTAGGTATCTCCGGCCCGGAAGTGTCGAGACCCTAGTCGTCCGGGGAACCCGGAAAGACGGTCAGAGCATGGTTCTTAATGCCTTCTCATCACCGTCACTGTTCTTCGATGATCTTATGCCCGAGTATGAGGGGCAAGATTCGGCGGCTGCATTCGAGTACGCAATGACAATGATGACCGAAAGGAACCTCGTCGTTCCGTTCGAAATTGCCTATTCGAACATCTCGGGCAAGGTTCATTATAGAAGCGCCTTTCGTGTCAGATGGGACCCGATGCGACAGACCATAGTTGATGTAGAGCCGACCGGCACACGACTAGATAACGAGCCGCCACCAACTGGACCATTTCATGTCGTTCGGTCTCAACTTCCAAAGCTCAAATATCAGGAGTGGCATTCAGGTGGCGCAAGAAGCTTTCCTAGCGAGCACCATGGAGGTCATCCTTCGTGGGTAGCCATTAAGAACACCCAGAAAACGCCAGCAAAGCAAGCCGTAAATGTCACCGCACGCTTAGAGTTCATCGACTCCAACAATGTCACTCGGTTTACCGTGCCTCAAGTGCCCTGGTATCGCATTCAACATCGGGGGACGGCGAAGACTGAGCAGTGGTGTGATGACGTGACCATCGAGGGTGGGGAAGAACAATCCTTTGTACTGTTCGTGGAAGCGGACGACCGGCGAATCCTGGCTTATAAGGGTCCCTTGCCAATCGGCCATCTTGATTACGACCACTGGAGAATCAAGATCATTGTGAGATCCGACAATGCTCAGGGATTTGAAGGCGAGATTGGGTTCACCCTTTCAAGCAACCAGCTTACCCCGGACCAACCGGCGTTTAACTTATTGCGGACGCTTGATCCGCTAGTGAAGTCTTGAGAGAAAGCAAGGCATCCCTAAAGCGTGTCTCCGGCCTGGAAGCGATCTACAGAAGGATTGGGCGCTGACGGAACCGGATGCAGCGAACCAGGAGTCTTTGAAGCCCCACGCTGTACCCACCTTCCGTACAAACCGACCCATACACCACTGCTTGATAATGTACTGAGTGGCCGAAAAGTCAAGCGCCGTATTCGACACCAATGCTCCAAGCACCATAATGCGTCCGCCCTATGGCCACGTGAGCGGTGAGATTATGCGCCGTTTAACACGACGTTTTGAGCTTCACATTTCGCCGAACACATTTCTGGAGTTGATGGATGCCATAAAAGGGGGCGACGGCACTTTTTTCGACGCACACAAGCAGCGCTTGCGGATAATGGCTGGCAGTGGTCAACCTCGGTTCTTGCCGTTTCCCATAACCTTTGCGCTGAAGACAATTCTGGGTTTCGCTGCACCGCTAACGGAACTAGGCACTAAGGAGTTCAAACAGGCGCTCACAATCACTTTTCGGGCAAGGACACGGGATGATCTTTTCACCGGGAACGTGAAACTGCCCGGTGGGGGAAGTCGCCGGTACGGAATAGATCCCGAACTCATATCAAATCCAATGGCTATCGGTGAGGCACAGCATGTTGCCAGCTTGGAGAGGCTGAAGGCTGGTATGATTGCGTTTCCGCCGCCTGAAGTATGGGCGGCTGCGCTGGCTGAAGATGTTGGTTGCGTGCTAACTGACGTGCAGGCCCAAAAGATGGCAGAGGGCCTTGAAGCTGCCTACGCCTATGATCTTGAGATTGCCCGACTAATGAGAAGCGGGTACAACGCAACAAAGAATCGAAATGACTGGATCGACTCGCAGCAGTTGTTCTACCTCTCCGACCCCACAATGCACCTAATCACGGACGATTCAAAGATTCGAGATCGTTGCAAAACAAGCGATCAGAGCAACCGCATTATTCTAGTGAGCGAGCTTCCAGGTTTACTCGGCGTGAAACTCTGACCCCGTATTCTTTCACTTAATTGTGGGCTGCGCTCGAAGCGCTTTTCTGTCCTTGAGGGTTCGAGTGGAGCCATCTCCTTTATCAATCGTTCGAGGGCATCCACACTATCAAGTTTCGGTGGTGGCATCGAACTGATTCTATCTGGCTCCAACCCGATCCAACTTCACATGGATCGCCATAGGCGTCGGCTGGACCGCCGTTAGGCGGGCCTGACGACGACATTCAATATCTTGAGGGCCGGAGACGTTTTAGAATCGAGTTGGATACTTGACCCTTCGGGGTCGCCTGCGGCGTTTCTAATGTAGAAATGTTGTAGTTCATCATCCTCAATCCAGGCTTCCAGAGACACGAATCCCATGTTGGATAGGATTCGTGTCGAGGGTTCTTCAATCCGAGTTATCCCCTTCGGCGCTGTTCATTGTAGCCAGCACAGCATAGGTTTCTAGTTCGCATCTTCGGCACAGAACCCTGCGGTTACCACCGGGTAGGTCCTAACCCGACCGTTTATAGTCCTCTGATGCTTCGGCTCACAATCAAATGATTCAGCTTGCGCTTTCCGGTGTCTTCAGACGCCGTCTCTTCCTGATTGCCCGTTCGCACTTTACCGTGATCTTTCCGCACCCTTCGCATGGCTGCTACTGGGGGTTTGAACGAGACCTGCCGCCCATGTTTGGACTTGCCTTTCGGCATTTGAACCGGCACAGTCGCACTCGCCAGCGTGTTACCTCCACGCAGCAGACGCACCCGACGCCTAGTTCACGAATATATAGACATCTTCAGATTTCGCCACCGGTCTTACAGTTGGCTTCTAACTGAAGAAGCTACCACTTCATTTTCCCACCAAATTGAATTCCGTCAAGTGTTGGCCGAACCGAAACGAAAACAGAGAGCCGTCCGACCCTTGATGCCTAAATACATCAGCGGCATCCACCCGGTGCTTGAGGAACCAACCAACAATGAAAAAGAGCAAGATATTCCCGATCATCCTGCGCTTAGACGAGGAGATTGTTGACGCTATTGATGCGGCACGCTACTCACTACGAATGGACCGGACGACGTGGCTCCGCATAGCCGTGCAACGCAATTTGAAACGCAACCTTGAACACGAACTTCCGCTAATTGAACGTCGTGAGATTCAGGCCGTCCTGCATCCTTAACCACGATGGCTCACGAACCCAATCGCCAAATCCGCCGCAAGGAATTCACCGATGACATCATTGAACAGGTTCGTGAGGCGGTGAGAGAAGAACTCGCTGATGCGCCAGAATCGTTCCGCCGTGAGGACCTGGAAGCGAATCGAAGAAAGCGTGTTGGCTCACACTCGCTTGGTCGTGGACGCTCTGAGCTTCGAGGAAATGCGATCTGAGGGGCGCTGCTGTCGCACATTGCCAACGCCAGAGTCGAAACGAACAGGCTGATCCGAGAGCGGCGTCCAGACTAAGCAGTTGCAGCGGCGGCTTGCTTCGCCGTCTTCTTTGCGGGCGTCTTCTTGGTACCGGCCTTCCTCTTCGCAGCCCAGTACTGCCTCATTTTTTCGGCTTGAGCTTTGCGTTGTGCCAGAGAGAACGTGCGCTTCTTTCTGGCGAGTGCGGGCGTTGGTGTTGCTGCGGCGGCTCCATTGCTGGTCACCCAATCTGGCATTGAGGAATTCGGCGAACGGCCTCTTCGCTTAACTGTGGCCCCGCCAGTCAATATCGAGAGAGCTTGTGAGAGACGGGCGATCTCAGCTTGTATTGCGGCTGCTATAGCTTGTGTGTCCATAAGGTGAAATCATAACACCTCTTCAGACATTCCGCTTCGCTCCCTGCATTCTACGGGATGCTAGTCGCTGCTAATCATCTCCCGGAATCTCTTTGATTGGAGTTTCGATCCAAACGTCACTAGCGCCCGGTCTGCCTTCCGGCCCGAAACTCCATCGCTTTGTTTATCGAACAACTCTTCACTCACCGCTCGAAACGGCTCGAAGAAAGAACAGTATCGAAGATATTGTTCGATTTTCTTTTCCTCGCTATAGTTGTCGTTCAGTTCGTCCACTTGTCCATGTAGAATGAAGACCATTGCACGATGGACATGTTGGTCGTATATCGGGAAGCGATCAGGGTGCCAACAATGTAGCCAGAAGATTCGGTAGATTGATCCTCCCTTAGGAAACTCTTGCAGGAAATCTTCAGGCCGCAATCGCTTTGCCTTTTCTATATGCAAAAGAAAACTGGTTTCCCCCATCTGGTTGAGTCTCCATCTGCCAAACCTAGGGTCTTTCCACTTGAACAGTTCAGTCAGTGTGTCGGTTGTATGAGGACCTTTGATGTTGTCGGTGTACAATTTTTCCCGAGCATACTGCTTTGGGTCATCGTCAAAATATCTCGGCTCCCAAAACTCTATAAACTCACGGAGTGTGTCGGCGGGGCTTACTGTGCAGATGGCTAGTCGCTTCTGTTCTGCGTTCATGAGAATCATCGTACTCCTGAAAAGGGTGGGGAAGGGCGGGCTACCGGTGTCATTGTGGAGAACCATATACAAGACGCATATCTACAGACGTTGTGGTATCTGGGAACCAGCGTTCTAATGTGGCAGTTCTTTTCCAGGCTCTCCAGAGTGACATAATCGAACAGCATCAGATTGTAGGCGTCGGTTAATTCGAACTACGGCTCTAATGGAGAAAATGAAACACGATGAGGACTACGATGCCCACGGCCACGAGAATGATCGGCGCAAGAAGGTAGAACTGAAGAAATCGCTCCTTCGAACGGTCACCGAGCAGAGGAAGGATGATCCCCACAAACAGCAGGATCGCTATGGCGACCCATTTCAGCCAATCCATTATGTGAGACTACCATTGATTGAGGCGGCTGGCGCTCTGGCCATCCAACCCAGAATCGAATCGATCCATGCCGCACTCACGCAGGCGATCCCGGATTACGTCACGAGCGAAGCGGATCTCTCTGGATTGCTTGAATAAATGGAATCTACAATCGTTGTGATACAGTTTCTCCATGCGGAAGGTGCTGTTGGTGGCTCTTTTCATCGGCATTGCGATGCAGGTAGCCCCACCGATACCAGGCCAGCAGACGAGAGCCGCCAGTAATAGTTCCGACAGGACAGCTAAGAAGCGCCAGGGCGATCAAAGCGCCGCCAAGCCACCTGCTACTCTCCCAGCGCTCCAACCCGACGACTCCAGCAAGAAAGGCAATGGCGTAGCACCCAAGGATACCGAGTACAGCGTAAAACTCACCGGCAGTCCTGTGGTGTCCATAGCGGACAAGAACAAAACGACCTGGGACTACATTTTCGACTGGGGTCCGTGGTTCTTTAATCTGTTGCTTGTAGCGGTCGGCATAGTTGGCGCTATTCTCGCTTACCGTACCATTGGGCTTGTTGATCGCCAAACTACCGCCATGCAGATGCAAGCTACTCTCATGGAACGCCAGACTGATTTGATGGCCGCACAGTTCTACCAGTGCGTTTACCTTACCAATTGGAGAGTAAAGAGATTGCAGGCGAACGCCTTTCAGCGACACGACTTTAAGGTCACGGTAGATCTCACGAATCAGAGTAGCTTTCCAATAACGCTTAGCACCGGTTTCATCAGCGTCTCGGAAACTGGCGGCTCCAATACGTACTCCATTAGTCAGCGGACCTTCTTGCCTCCGGCGATACCAATGACAATTGAAATCCCCATAAACACAACGGCACAGCAGACTATTCACTACGACGAATGGGGGACGCTCGATTTCCCCGTCGAAGGAGCGTTTTCTTTTTTCGATAGGATTGATGGCGATAAGACCATCACGCAACTGTTTTCTGGAAGACTCTACTGCGGCAAGAAGTGGGGGGCCAACTTCGAGTGGCATCTGCACATGAATCCAGAACCACAGAATGCCGGGGAGCAGGCGGGCGATGGGGAAACGGCAATTTAGGACACTACCGGAGTTCTCCAGGAGATTGACAGGCACTTTGCGACGTGCTACAGATAAAAGTAAAAAATACCAACTTCAAAGTTCAAACTGCAAACTTCAAACTTCAAACTGCAAACTTCAAACTCAAAACTTCAAAACTCAAAACTCTTCACACTTTCAAGTATCAGTTCTTCGTTAGGAAAGTTGGGGATTCGACTGGGTAATCCGCCAAATCTTAGCAGCAAATGACGGAGCCTTGTATTTGCTCTCGTTTTCATTGAGAAGCATCCACCCAGCGATGCGTTTTGACGTGTTTAATGGGGAGTACAAGTGCGACGCTGGTTCCGTTTTTCCCGCATCGAAAAGTTTGTCGTTGAAGCGATCATCCTGATTGTCCTAGTAATCGAGGGCTACAGGTTCATTCGATTTGAGCTTGGCTTCGACCAAGCAAAGCCACAGACACCGAAAATCGAACAACCGAGAATCCATGACCAAACAACCGAGTCACCGCCAACGCTCGTGTTCATCTAGTTCTTCTCGACACAAAGCATCCACCGAAGCCGTGCGCAATGCGATCAAATGTTTTGCTGACCCGTATTGGCGTGGGCCGAAGCCCAGTCCCGATGAAATTTTCACTGTGACCCTGGTGGGCGATGAGCGGCGCTGGAGGGTGGGAGCGTCTTCGGCTATACTCAGGCACGGAGGTGAACCCGGTCATGAGCCTAAATGTGGAAGTTGATGAAGTGAAGTCTGTCTTGCTTGCTGACGGATGGATGAAGTAACGAAGGGCAGCTTTGAGATGGATGCTTATGAGTTCCACCACAAGAATGAACCTCGACTTAAAGAAGGTGTGCGTGGTGTGTCCTCTACTGGCGCACGCTGGGAATCAGCGGGCCAACAATTTGTATGTCCGCTTACGTCAATCCTTGCAATCAAACTCTAACGACTTATACAGAAAGCGGGCGGGGTCAAGCCTTCTTCCGCTTCTCCTTCGTGATTATCTCCGGCTCTGGGGCGGCTTGCGCTTCAGGCGTTCGGCAAGCTCTCTGTACTTGCTGTCCTCACGCTTGGCGGCTTTCAGGTGATCGTCGTAATGTTCCAGCGCACGCACGATCAGTTCAGCGTCTTCGGCAGAAATGGCGGGCACGATTTTAGTTTAGCCGTCTTCCCTCTTCCTCCGTGAAACTAGATGGAGATCGAATGTCAAGCGCATTTCGGCCCGTGTTAGGATCGCTGTTAGGATGACGGGGTTGCCTGTTAGGATCGAAAAAGCACTGTAAGGATCAGAGCGGAAAGGTCTTTGGAATCAGTCTCAAGTTGTTGACAATGAAGGAGTTGGGAGCGAATCCCTCTTCCTCCGCCACTAAGGAATTGCCACCGTGCGAAGCGATTCCGTGGTTGTTCCGCCACCTTGTCCCGTCACGTCAAATGTGATCTGCACGTCGGTCGTGGTCGGCGTGTAAGCCACATACCCGTCCCGCAGCTGCCGCTGGTCAAACGGAATGGCCTGCGTAACCCCGGCTTCGGTGATCTTCATGACGCCCCGTTCGGATTCCGTAATCGGCGCCGATGAGCGATTCCAGCGAATCTCCAACTGGTGTGGCCGCGAAACCACAGCCAAGCCCAGCGGCGTCGGATTGCCGGCAGTCGCCGAAGCGGCCGACGTTGGCATTAACAAGGTCTTGCCCGGCGATGGCGCAGCGGAAACCGAGTGACTGGAATTGGTGGTCAGTTGCAGCGCACAGATTCCGGCCACTACCAGCGCGGCCGTCGGCAACAGATGCGACCATCGGATGCCTTCCCGTGGAATGCGAGCAATGCGACGCACAGGTGGCGGAGGCGGCGTCATCGGTTTGGCAGCCTGTGGTCTTGCTTCTGGCATTGGAGCAGGCGGCGCCGATATCTGGCGCGTTTCCATGCCCTCCAGCGGATCGGGATATCTCCAGCCTGGATGCCCTTCCGCCAATTGGGCCGCGTCCAGTGGGAATGCGAAGCCGAAATCGCGAGGGTACGCTCCGCCGTTTTGCCAATAAAACAGAGCCGCGTCGCTCTCATTGCCGCGCCTCGACGTCTGAATCATCAAAGCAACCTTTCCTGTCTCGCAAAACAGCCGGCTGAACGTTTCCAGATCGCGTTCCCGCATGTTCAATCGGCCTTCGCGCTGGACGCCAAAGAAACCTAAGGCGCGCAGGTCTTTCCCGGCCTCCGCGGTCCGGCAGGCGATCTCCAGGGGCGCATCCGGATCTGCAACCGTGTACGGCGAAGGTTCTTCGGCCGTCTCTACCGGCATGATCACCAGGAAATCCTCAATTACCGTGGTGCGCACTGGCGAATCGATGGTGCGGCCGAGCAAGATACCGCGCATTCCCGCGGCTTCGACGCCGGCGCGCGAAATCAGGGCATTCAGCTGCGTCACCACGTTCAGGCTCAAGTGGATGGCAAACCCGTCCGATGCTCTCCAAACGTAGAAATTCCCGGGTTCATATGCAAGCTGGCTCATGGCATTATCACCTGACCGATCATGTATCAGCGCCGCACTCCGCCAAATGGACGCATGGTACCGGTAGGTGCCAGTACCAGGCCGCAAACTTGATTTCGCGAAATCCAATAAATTCAGTAGCGATACACTAATCCTATGGAACCCAAAGACTCTGCCGTGTCCCGCCGGGGTGTGCTGGCGGGAGGCGTAGCACTGGCCGCGCAAACTGGTACTCTGCTTGCCCAAACACAGGCCAAGCCCGCCGCCCCCGGCCGCAAATTTCGCGGATGGGTCTCGCGCGGAACCGGTCCCGGCAGGACCACGCTGCAGGAGCTGACGCTGCGTCCCATCGGCGGCCGGCAAATCGTTGTCCGCACCGAAGCCACCAACCTTTGTTACTCCAATTCCAGCGACGTGCTTGGGCTTCCCCCGCCGGGCCTTCCGCCCGCTCCACCAAAGGACGCGCCTCCACGGCCTGTTCCGCCCGCCTTTCTCGCCATGTCCCGCATGGCGCTCATTCAGGGCCATGGCGGCGTGGGGATCGTGGAAGCGGTGGGTCCCGAAGTGCGCCGCGTGCAAGTGGGCGATCGCGTTTGCGTGTCCGGCACTCCGCAGTGCGGCTCCTGCTACCAGTGCCTGCGCGGGCGCGCAGACATGTGCCAGTTTCTCGGCCGCCAGGGACCCAATGATCTGGTTCCGATCGCCGACATGCGCGACGGAACGCCGGTCTATGCCAACTCGCATATCGGCGGACTCGCGGAATATATGGTCACCTTCGAAGAATGGGTGGTGCCCGTTTTCACCAAAGCATCCGCCGTGGATCTGGAAATGGTTTGCAGTTGCGTGGCGGTGGCGGGCCTGGGATGTACGGCATCGCAGGTTCTGGCCACGATTGAGACGGGTTCCATCGTTGCGGTGGTGGGTTGCGGTCCCCTGGGATTGAGCGCCATCCAGGGCGCCCGCATTTCCGGCGCTTCCACCATCATCGCCATCGATCCGATTCGCGTTCGCAGAGAAGTGGCCCTGAAAGTGGGCGCAACTCACGTGCTGGATCCGAACGTGGAAGGCGACAAGCTGGTGGAGAAGGTTCGCGAACTTTCCAATGGTCCGAACAATCGCCTGTGGGCCGGAGGACGCGATTCCGGCGGACTGCTGGGCGGAGCCGGTGCGGATTTCGTGGTCGAAGCCGTCGGCGCAGATCGCGCCAAGCCGAAGCTGGAAGCCGGCCCCGATCCAACCGGCATTCTTCCCCTGCAACAGGCTTATATGATGTGCGCGCCAGGCGGCCACATCGTCACCACCAGCCTTCCCACCGGCAACCTCACTTTGCCGGCCGTTGTGTTCACCATCGGAGGCCGCACCCATCACGCCGGTCAGTACGGAGGCGCCAACCCGATGCGCGACATCCCTCGCTTCGTGGAACTTCTCGATAAGCGCCAATTCGATGCCAAGTCGCTGGCCACCACCGTCGTGCCCATCGAAGGCATGCTGGATGCGTATCAGCAGGTGGTCGACCGCACCACCGTAACGGCCATCATGACCGCATAATGTCCGTTCGCGTCCGCCGCGGCAACTCCGACGATGCGGAGTTTCTCGCCTGGGTGATGTTGGCCGCGTCGCGCGCTCATCTGACACGCGGCTTGTGGGATCTGATTATCGGGGCTGACGAAGCCGGATGCCTGGATTACCTCCGGCGTCTGGCTTTAGCCGAGCCACGCTCGCTCTACCACTACAGCACTTTCCTCATCGCCGAAGCGTCGGGCGAGCGTGCAGCCGCGCTATGCGGTTTTGAAACCCAGAACGCCTGGGAAATCGTTGGCGATGCGATGGCCAGCGTACAGCGCGATCTTGGATGGACGGAGGCGGATGTAGCGGCATCCTATCAGCGCGTGGGTCCCGTGTGGGCCGCTTGCATGCCACCCGATGTCGGAGCCGATTTCGCCATCGAAAGCGTCGCAACGCTGCCCCGGTACCGGCGCCGCGGCCTCATCGGCGCTCTTATAGAGGAAGTGGTACGCAACACCGGGTGCAGGCTGGCGCAGATCACGACCTACATCGGAAACGATGCCGCGCGGTTGGCTTATGAAAAATCGCGCTTTCGGGTTCTCGACGAAAAACGCTGTACGGAGGCCCAGAAGATCCTCGGCGTACCGGGCTTCACGCGACTGACACGAGAGCTAAAAATTGACTAAACGTTTTTCCACACGGCATATCGTTGTAACCAAATATTAAGCAAATTGAAACATGACGGGTTTATAGTGGGCAAGCTGAAGGAGAACTATGGCCGCTGGAGCAGCACCCGCATCCACACCAGTCCACGAAAAACTATCGAGAAGCCCAGGAATGATCGGCATGGCCGTATTCGGGGTGGCTCTCTTTATCGGACTTATTTACACCATCGTGAGTCTAGCCCGCGATTTGCAGGCGGAACGAGGGACGTCGGTCTACCCGTACCTCTTGCTGGGCGTTGCACTTCTCGTCGCGCTTGGTTTTGAATTCGTGAATGGTTTTCACGATACAGCCAACGCCGTTGCAACGGTCATTTATACGCATTCGCTCGAGCCCCACATCGCCGTGACGTTGTCCGGCATGTTGAACTTCGCAGGCGTCTTGGTTTCTTCAGGCGCCGTCGCATTCACCATCATCACCTTACTGCCTGTGGAGTTGATCCTGCAGGTCGGCGGCGGCGCCGGCTTTGCGATGGTTTTCGCGCTCTTAATCGCCGCCATCCTCTGGAATCTCGGCACTTGGTACTTCGGACTGCCGGCATCGAGTTCGCACACCATGGTGGGTTCTATCATCGGCGTCGGCATTGCGAATCAATTGATGAATCCAAGGCAAGGGACCAGCGGTGTGGACTGGGGTCAGGCGGCTGGTGTCGGCCGATCTCTGCTGCTGTCGCCCCTCGTGGGCTTCGGCGTCGCATGGCTGCTGCTTCTGATCTGCAAAGCGGTCATCAAAGACCCGCGGCTGTATGAGGCGCCAAGAGACGGCGCGCCTCCGCCTTTCTGGATTCGGGCCCTGCTCGTCTTCACCTGCTCCGGAGTCAGCTTCGCGCACGGCTCCAATGACGGACAGAAAGGCATGGGTCTCATCATGCTGATCCTGATCGGCACGGTGCCAACCACATATGCCCTGAATCGCGCTGTCACTCCAGGACAGACCCAGGATTTCCTCGCGGTCTCTCAACAAACCGTTCAGGTAGTGAGCAAATACGTGGAGCCTTCTGCAGTTGTCGCCGACCCGCGGGACGATTTGACGGCATACATCCGCACCAAGGATTTCAACGCCAACACCATGCTGGCTTTGCGCTCAATGATTAGCGACATCGGCGACGAGACCGCCATTTACAAGCAACTCAAGAATGTGCCCCCGGACATGACCCGCAACTTTCGCAACGACATGTATGTTGTGAGCGAAGCCATCCGTCTGATCGAAAAGTCCGGCAAAACGCAGTTCTCAACTGAAGACCTCGCCGTTCTCGCCAATTACAAGAAGCACATCGATCTCGCCACCAAGTTCATTCCGCCATGGGTGAAAGTGGCCGTGGCGATGGCGCTCGGTCTTGGAACCATGATCGGATGGAAACGCATCGTGGTAACGGTGGGCGAGAAAATCGGTAAGGACCACCTCACTTATGGGCAAGGCGCGGCCGCCGAAATCACCGCCATGACTACCATTGGCTTGGCCGACTACATGGGTTTACCGGTTAGCACCACACACGTGCTTTCTTCCGGTGTCGCCGGCACTATGGCAGCGAACCACACCGGGTTGCAGATGAGCACCGTTCGAAACCTGGCGCTTGCCTGGGTGCTGACACTTCCCGCCGCGATGCTCTTGTCGGGATTCCTGTTTTGGGCTCTGAAAGGCGTCTTCTAAACATACCTATGGAATATGCAGAGCTGGAGCAACTGAGATTGAACTACAAGGCGGCGGTGGAACTCTGGATCGCCGCCATTCGTACCGAGGAGAACCTCGCCACGCCCGACCATACCATGGTCGAGTCGGAAAATTGGGATCAGGCAAACTTCGCCGAGCAGGACGCCAGAGATGCAGCTAAAGCAGCGCGCCAGCAATACGCGGACGCGCTACGCGAAGTGCTCTATAATTTTTAGAGATGGCGTTGTTCGCCGACCGGTTAATTGAAAAGGTCCAAGCCAAAGACAGCCGCTGCGTAGTTGGGCTGGATCCGCGCGTGGATCAAATGCCCGCGTTTGTCGATCGCACGTCGCCTTGTATCGCGATTACCGAATTCCACGAATTAATACTGGAAGCCGTGGCCGATCTGGTGCCCGCGGTAAAGCCGCAACTGGCGTTCTTCGAGCAATACGGCGTCGCGGGCATGCAGGCTTTTGAAAATACCGTGCGCGCGGCCAGGCAGCGCGGGCTGCTGGTGATTGCCGACGGCAAGCGCAACGACATTTCCTCCACCGCCGAAGCGTACGCGAACGCATATTTGGGCCGCGACGTATTCGATTGCGACGCTCTCACGGTGACGCCCTATATGGGCCGCGACAGTTTGGCGCCCTTTGTTGACGCGTGCGCCAAGCATGGCAAAGGGATGTTCGCGATCTTGAAAACTTCCAATCCCGGCTCCAGGGATTTTGAGGATCAGCCGCTCTCAGAAACCGGCCGCCCTCTGTATGAGAAAATCGCCGGAGCGTTGAATCAGCTCGGACGCGATCTGGTTGGCGGATCGGGATACAGCTCCATCGGCGCGGTGATCGGCGCGACCTTTCCAGAGGAAGGACGCCGTTTGCGCTCCTTGATGCCGAAGGCGTTGATCCTGGTGCCGGGCTACGGAGCGCAGGGCGGAAGCGCGAAGGCCGCGGCCGAATGTTTCAACGACGATGGACTCGGCGCCATCGTGAATTCTTCGCGCGGCATCAGCTATGCATTTGGAGATGCCAATATCTCGCGCGACGCTTTCGTGCGCTCGGTTCGCGAAAACACTTTGCGCATGATCGGCGAGGTGAATGCCGCGGTGAAGACCGCTACTGCTGCACTGCCGTAAAAAGCGTCTGCGTCCCCGCCACGCCACCCAGATTGAACGTGAGAGGCACGAGATCGTCGTCCGGCACCACGGGGACGGTCAAGTTAAATTGATAAAGTCCCACCAGATTTGGCGCCAGGCCGGCATACACTAGCTGCGCGGGAATGCCCCCGAAGGCAATCTGCAGATTCGCTGAAAGTGCATTCGATTCGGTCACAATTTCCCCGGCGGGAATGTTCGGGGTGACAGCGCCGAATCCAATGCCGTAGATCACCATGCTCTCGCCTGGCTTGGCCGGCCGCGAATTCACACCAGGAATCGATCCAATCGGGAGAGCGTAATCACCATCGGATAATTGCGCCACCACGTATTGGTTTGCACCAATCTTGAATTGCGCGGTAGCCAGCAATCCCGGCTGGGTGGGATTCACGGTGATTTTATATGCGGCGCTAGTCGACGTGCCATTGGTGAGGGTGAGCGGCAGAGTTCAAGCGGTAGCAATATTCGAAGGCAATTGTGCGTTCACCTGAGTGGGTGAAATGTAATCTACAAAAGCCGCCTGCGTTCCGATACTCACCGACACGCCGTCGAGTGCAATCGGCGCGTTATTGCCGTTGAAATCCGCGCCGGTCCAGCCGCGCGTATCGGGCGCGAGGTCAGATCCATAAATCTCCACCCATGAACCTGGCGCGACGCTCGCGAACCCCCCAAACGCCGACGCGCTGACGACATTCGTGATCGAAGGTTCGATTACTGGAGGAGGCGGCGGTGGAGGTGCCGCAGGCGGAGGAGTGCCGCCGTACCAGTACCACATCGTGGACACGAGCGAAGTGTCATTGGTCGCGACGGTGTCCCACAGCACGGCCTGGTCATGGGTGGAATCGAACGCCATCGCGAGCGATCCTCCGTCCGGTGGCGAGCTCGGGGGGTGCTGTTGGGTCCAATTGGAACCGTCCCAGATCCAGGTGTCGTCCCCCTGAGTCAATTGAATTTGAAAATCGTAGAGGACTCCGATAAGCCCTCCAAACAACACCGTCTGATTATTGACGGAATCGTACGCCATCGCAGCACCTTGGCGCCCTAAAGGACTGGTTTGAGGATTTTCCTGGGTCCAGTTCGATCCATCCCAGACCCAAGTGTCGTTCAAATAAAAGCTGCCGCCGAACAGGACGGTCACACCATGCAGCGTGTCGAAGACCATCGTCGCGCCAGCGCGAGCGGACGGTGGGTTCCGAGGATACACGTCGCTCCAACTGGATCCATTCCAAAGCCACGTATCGCCCAAGAAGACCGACCCCTGCGACGGGTCAAGGCTCTGGCCCGCACCGCCAAACATCACCATCTGATGGTGGACGGAATCATAGGCCATCGAGGCCCCGCTGCGCGGCGCAGGCGCGGCGAAAACAGGTTGTTGCGGTTGCTCGGTCCAGTTCGTTCCATTCCAGGTCCAAGTGTCGTTCAGGAAGCCGCCATTCTGGAGTCCACCATTGAATCCCCCAAAGAGAACCACCACGCCGAGGTCGGAGTCGAAAGCCATGGAGTAGGAAGAACGCGCTGAGGGACTGTTTTGAGGAAATTGCTGGGTCCAAGTGGTTCCATCCCAAGTCCAGGTGTCATTGAGATTCGGAAGCGGCCCGTAGACGTTGGTGGTAGGGCCCTCGCCGCCGAACAAGACCACCTGATGGTGGACGGAATCGTAGGCCATCGCGACCCCAGATCGCGGCGAAGGAGCGTTCGACGGAGAGAGTTGACTCCAAGAATCGGGCGTCTGGGCCCAAGCGCCTGACAAGAAGAGCACGAACGGCAGCAATGATTTCACGCTAGCCCCGCAAATCCGCGAACGCTTCTTCGATCTCCTGCTTTGCCGCGGGCGTAGGAACGGTGAGCGGCAGCCGCGGCGGACCGCCATAATAACCGGTCAGGTCCATGGCGTACTTCAGCCCGCCGATGCCGTACTTGGTGGTCACCAGCTTGGCCGCGTGGCCGATGCGATTCTGCCAGTCCAGCGCCGCTTCCGGTTCACGCGTGCGATGCGCTTCCCAAATAGAAATGGTCGCGTAGGGCGCGGGATTTGCGAACGCCAGGATGCCGCCGGTGCAGCCGATGGCGAGCGACGGCGCAAGCGTAGTGGCGGAACCGGTCAGCACCTGAAATCCCTTTTTCGTCTCGCGCACCATCTGCATCAGCTTCTCGACATTGCCCGAGCTTTCCTTTATTCCGACGATGTTGGGATGATGCGACAACTCGGCCACGGCCTCGGCCGCAAGATCCACGCCCGTGTTCTGCGGAAAATTGTAAAGCAGTACCGGGATCTTGGCCTGGTCGGCCACCGCGCGGAAGAACAGCATCTGGGTTTCCGCTTTGCTGAACTGGCCTTTGAAGAACGACGGCGTTTTCACCAGCGCGGCTTTATATCCGATGTCGGCCGCGCGATTAGTCAGCGCCACGGTCTGATGCACGCTGTCCATGCCGGTTCCTGCGATCAGCACTTTCTCGGGCGCGGCCCATTGCGCCACCCACTCCCAGAGCTGGATTTTTTCGTCCGTCCCCAGCATCACGCTTTCGCCCGTGGACGCCACCACCACGTAGCCCGCAAGGCCTGTGGCATTCCACTTCTCGATGTTGTGCTGGACTTTTACTTTCCACATCTCGCCTTCGTGATTGAAGGGTGTGGTGATGGGGCTGAAGATGCCTTGGAGTTTCATAAATGGAAACGGGGCAGCTGATCCGCCGCCCCGAGGTTGATCGTGGAAACTAAGCCTGCCTGGCGATAAAGGTGATGACCAGCGTGTACAACGCCAGCGATTCAATCAGCACCAGTCCAAGAATAAGAGCATTGCGAATAGCCGCAGCCGCTCCTGGATTACGTGCCATGCCCTCCGCCGCGGAAGCCACTGCCTTGCCCTGCCCTAATCCGCAGAGTCCGGATGCGATACCCATCGCGAGATAAGCGAAAGGCAGCTTGAGGTCGGTCCCTCCACCGCCGCCCGCGGGCGTCTGTGCAAAAATCGGGCTGCCCAGCAGCATGAGCATGCCTGCCGAGTACATGAGTTTGCGTTTCATTTCGAGTGTTTCTCCTTGTACAAAATTGTTCGCCAGGAGGTGGTTCCCAATCCGCCCGGGGGGACGGCGGGCTCACGCTTGCGAACGGATAAAGCCGTTAATGTTCGTGCGCCACCGCGCCGCCCACGTAAACCATGGCGAGCAGCATGAAGATGAAAGCCTGTAAGAGCGCCACGAAAACGTGTAAACCCAGAAAGACGGCGGGCAGAAGGAAGTAAGTGAGCGTCAGGAATGTGATGGTGACCCGCTCGCCTGCAAACATGTTCGCAAACAGACGAACCGTCAGCGAGAGAGGCCGCGCAAAATGGCTGATCAATTCAATGGGGATCATGATGGGGGCCAGCCACCAAAAAGGCCCCGCGAAATGCGCCAGATACTTGCCCAAGCCCTGCTCGCGAACGCCCATCCAGTGATAGTAGAGGAAGACCACCACCGCGAAAGCAAGCGGAACCGCCGGCGTCATGGTGGGCGATTCCAGGCCGGGAATGATCCCGATCAGGTTCAGGAAGAGAATAAAGATGAAAATGGTTCCGAAAAACGGCAAGTATCGGTTCACATGGTGATCGATGGATTCGCTCGCCTGCCCGGCCACAAATTTGTAGATTCCCTCGAAGGCGAGCTGGAAACTCCCCGGCTTGTCCACCGAAAGCTTGGACCGCAGCCACGCGAACACCACCAGAATAATCGCCACTACCAGCAGTTCAACGGTGAGCCAGTTTGGCCAGGGATGCGCGGGATCGGCCGCCGGATGCCCAATCGCATTTAGAAAAGAATCCGCCGGCCCTGCGAGGAAGCGGTTAAACAGGGCAGTAGTCCAGATTTCCGATTCAGCTTGCATAAATCATTTCGTAAATGAGTTCGAGAATAACCGCCGCTCCGGAAACAAGCAGCCCAACAGCTGCGGCAGCTACATTCAGTCGAAGATATTTGATTATAACGCAGGCCAGTGCCCCGAGTGCGATGAGACGCAGGACGAAAAAGGAGTTGGCTCGCTTGCGCGGATTGGGGCCCAGGGCGTCCACCACTCGCTGCCAGCCCCAGAAGCTGGCGAAGGAAATGGCCGCGCCGATCAGGAACGCGGCGCCGAACCGGATGCCCTGGAAGGCCGCCAGGCCCACCGCGCCCGCCACTGCCAAAAGCAAGATCAGCCACCGAACACGGCCGAAAAATCGATCGCTGGGCTCACTTTCCGGCATCGTTCTTGTTCAACTCGCGAATCAGTTCGATCATGCCGGACGCGATGCCCAATAGCAGGAAGACCAGCTTGAGATAGGTAGTGCCGAATAGCTTGTCGAGCCCGTATCCGATGGCATAGCCCACCAGGATGGAGCATGGGATTAGAAACGCCAAGCCATAGTACTTGCCGAACTGCGTGAAAAGGTCGTCGCGCTTAGGCATGCACGCCCCGCTTGTGCTGCAGAATCCCTGATGCCTGCTCGGCGGTTTCCTTCACGAGAAACCCCATTTTTGGATGCGTGGGCGTGATGTCCGGCTCCAGACCATACTCTTCCAGCGTCTCGGTGGTGGTGGGGCCGATGGATGCGATTACCATGCGGCGCAAAGCCTGCTGCATAGGTTCATTGAGGCGCTCTTCGGTGGCGATCCGGAACAGATGCGGGATCTGGATGGACGTGGTGAACAGGGCGACGTCGGCCTTGCCCTCCGCAATCCGGTGAACCGCTTCCCGCAGGGGCGTCAAATCCTCGGGCAGATCCCATTGATACACGCGCACTGGCGTAACGTCAGCGCCTCGGGCGCGCAGGGCGTCCAAAAGCTCTGTATTCGATTTGCCATACTCCTGCACGGCGATATGCCGCTCCGGCCGGCTGGCGAGCGCGGCAATAAGCTCGCGCCAGGTATTGGGTTCAGGCGCGGTCACGGTCACTGGAACCTGCAATTCGCGCAGCGCGGCCAGCGGCTTGGGACCACGCGCGGCTATCGCGATCTTGCGCAGCGCTTCGGCGAATTGCTCTTCCCGATAGCGCGACGCCAAAACCTTGTTCAGAGCGCGCGTGCCGACGCCGGTGAGAAAAATTACCAAGTCGAACTCGCCGCGAAACAGACGCTCGGCGAAGGCGAACGCTTCCGGATTGTTCTGAATGGGCGCCTCGCGCATGGACGGAGCGACAAACGGATGGCCGCCCTGCCTGCGGATCAACTCGCCCATTTCGGTGGCGCGCCGGCTCTCGAAAGAAACGACGCGCAGACCATCGAAACCCATCCACTCCAGGGTAACAGGCGTTTAGTCCGTCTTCTTTAGTTCTTTCTCGTATTCCTTGAGAACGCGATTGACATATTGGACGGTCTCAGGATAGGGCGGGACGCCGTGGTATTTGTCCACAGCGGCGGGTCCGGCATTGTACGCCGCCACGGCTTTGGAGACCTGGTGAGGATCGTTCTCGTACTTCTGGAGCAAATCGCGCAGGTATCGCGCGCCGGCTTCCGCGTTTTGAGCGGGATCGCGGGGATCGGCGTTGAGGTCGGCGGCCGTCTTCGGCATGAGCTGCATTAATCCGATCGCGCCTTTGGGCGATAGGGCGTCCTCGCGATAGCCCGATTCGGCGCGCGCAATGCTATGTACGAACGCCGGAGGCAGGCCGGCATGAACGGCCGCTTGCGTGACCAATTGCTGCGGAGTCAAGCTTGCGGGCGCCGGGGCCGGGGAGGGGGCGGAAGGAGATGGCGGAGGTGCGACGTAATCTTCCTGCTCAAACTGTGTCACGTTTGCCACCGGGAGCTCGATGATACCTTGGCTGGTCTGGAGCCGGACCATCGATCCGTCGGTAGTGTGGCTATCGGCGTGGATACGGAAGCCGCTTGAGAGCACGGCGAACTCGCCGGCCTGCGCCGCGAGCGCAACCGCAACAAAAGACAACACCAATCTTATTCGGCGTAGAGCCACTCAACCATTTTGACGCATTTCGGGTCTTGCGCGTGGAGGGAATCGCGCTCCTTCATAGTCGCGGTTCAGAAGGGCGGCGCTGATTCCCGAGCTGCTACTGAACCGCGCGCGTGAGCAAGCGGCAGCGAATGACCCTTTTTTCCGCAGCCTGTTAATCCGAGATGGCTAATTCACCGGGAAGAATGGGGCGCGTTCTGGGAAGCAGGCCGCGGTGGGCCAGAATCCCGCAAAACGCCAAAAGGCCGGTAAAGACCACCAGCTTCACCACGTCGGCCGCGCGGGTATGCGGCAGCAACTTCCACAGGATTCCCAGCGCCGGCTGGGCGATGCAGGAGGCCCAAACCGCGCCGTAGAAGTAGCGCCGCTCATGGCCTTCGCCCTTGGTGGACGCCTTTACGCGCGGCAGCAATCCCATGGCGCCCATGGCCCACAGCGCGATCGCGAGCGGGAAATATCCATACTCATAAATCTGCTTCAACATCCACGTGCCCGTCGCCACCGCTACGACGAGTCCCGCGAAATTCAGCACCGCGAATGTGATCACGATGCTCCAGGCGAAGGTGTAGCAGATGCGCCGATAGAGCGGGTTCGGCTTATCCTCGACAAACCGGATGATGTAGGGGCGAGGCTCCACGCCCGGCAATCGGCCTCGCAGCGCGGCCATGCCCGTTCCGAGGATAACCAAGCCGAGCCAGATGAGCTTGCGTTGGTCGAACCCGCGCTCGAACAGGGTAAACGTGGACGGCCCGGGCGCGATGAAAAAGACAAAAATCCAGATTGGCCAGTGGGCCACCCGGTACGCCGGTTTGTTGCGGTCGCGCAGCTTGCGGCCGCTGGCAAGCTCTACTCGCAAGCTCTACTCACAAACGACTGACCAGCAGTCTACTGGCCCGCAGGCTTGGCTGGAGCCGCCTTGGGAGCAGCGGGTGACGTAGGTGACGCGGGCGTCTTGGGAGCCGAAGTTGTGGGCGCCGGAGCGCTGGCCCCCGCCGTGTTCTTGTCGTACAGCTCGATGATCTCTTTGGTGATATCGATGCTCGGCGAAGCGTACAATACCGGCGTCTGCGGCGAACTGTCGTCCACCACCATGGTGATGCTGTTGTCGCGAGCATACTTCTCGATCACGGCCAGGATTTTCTGCCCCAACTGCTGTAGCAGTTTTTGCTGGTCGGCTTCCAGGTCCGCCTGCGCATCTTCCACTTCGCGCTGCAGGTTCTTCTTCTTATACTCGATATTCTTATAAATATCGTTCTTGGCCGAATCGCTGAGCGTATTCGAGCCTTTGTTGAGCTGGTCCTGCAGAGAGTTGATTTCGTTTTGCTTCTGCTCCAACTCGCGCTTCTTGGGCGCGGTTTTGGCGTTCAATTCAGCGGCCGCCTTCTGGCCGTCCTTGGTGCTGATGATGGCCCCCTGAATATTGATGACCGCCACCTTACCCTGCTGCGCCTGCGCCGTCAATGTCACAGCCAATGCAAGCACTGGCCACAGAAATACCTTACTTTTCACAGTGAGACTCCTAATCTCGAAAATCATTCTATTCTATCCAATCCGCCCGGCGTTAGAACGTCCGGCCTACCGTGAAGCGGAACATCGCCGAGCGCTCGGCGCTATACGGCAATACCGCTCCGATGGAGCTGAGGGCGTTGTTGTAGGTGGCCTGATTCGGGAAGTACGATTTGTCGGCCACCACCGGCGCCGTCAAAGTGCCTTCGAAACGGTTGGGATTATAAGCCCAATAGATGCGGAACGGGGCGTTCACTACCGGCATCAAGACCTGAAGCTCCAGCCCGGTGGAAGAGCGTAGCTGTTGGGAGCCCGGCTGGACATAGGCCTGATTGGTGAAGCCCGCCTGCGGAAATTCTTCATTCAGTTGTTCCAGCCGCTGCGAATTGAGATGGAGCTGTCCGGGGAACAGCAGCCGGTCGATGCCGGCATCGAAGAAAAGCGCCAGCGTGACGGGTCCCACAATCGGAATCCGGTATTCGAAGTTTCCCACTACGCTGGTATCGCCACCGGGGAAGGTCACCTGATAGGAAGGCACCGTCATATACACCGGCTGGCCCCTCTGCATGCGCGGCGTGCCGTCGGAATTATAAACCTGAACTTGCGCGACGTCGCTGGGCAGGTACACGATCGGGCTGATGGTCCAGATATAGAAGCCGCGTATGTCGTTTTCCCCGCCCATGAAATAGCGCGAGAAGGGAGGCGCGGTTCGGCCTCCATACCCGCTGATGAGGCGCGCCGAAAGATGCATTCCGATGACGTGGCCCTTTTTCAATCCCGCATGGAAATACTTCGCGTCGAAGGTCGGCTGGATGGTGTTGACGTTGCCGCCCAGTTCGGTGCCGGAGAAGGCCAGCGAGAAGAACAGTTCCCGGCCTCCAGAGGGATTAATGGGATTGTTGATGCTGTTGTAGGTATAGGACGGCGTAACGGTGCTGGTACGGATACCGCTGAGCTGATTGGGACCGCCCACTCCTTCAAAGTCGATGTAATCGAAATAATTTGTAGCTGCGGTAGTCAGGGTCTTTACGTTGGAAATGTTGTAACCGTAAGTCAGTCCCAGGCGTGCGAAGCTGCGCTTGAGCGGATACGACGCGAAGATCGTACCTCCGTATCCGTTCTGGATATAATTCAGCAGGTTCTGCGTGCCGAGCGCATTGTAATAGGAAATCAGGTTCGTCCCGGCCAGAATGGACGCCTCCTCGGCCTGGTTGTAGTTGTAACGCTGGACGTACAGCGTGAAACCCGTCTGAATGGCGTGATCCAGGAAGTACGGTTCGGTAAACCCGAACTGGACTTGGCGCAGGCGAGTTCCAAGCTGCGAGCTCAGGCTCAGGGTTTCGCCAAGCCCAAGAAAATTGTTGGTGGAGTACGACGCGCCGACAAAGCTTCCCGCGATGCCCGAAACGCCGCCGTTCAACTGGATTGAATTCTTGCCGCGTTCCTTCACTTTGAGGGTGATATCCACCGTGTTGGTCTTGGTATCGCGCTTGATATCGGCGGCGTCTTCGGCCTTCAGCGGCTCGAAATAGCCGAGTTGATTGAGGCGCAGGATGCTCAGCTCCCACAAGCGATTGTTGAAGATCTGGCCTTCGTCGATCAGCAACTGACGCCGGATCACTTTGTCGCGGGTAGTAAGATTGCCCGAGAAATCGATGCGCCGCACGAAGAATTGATGGCCTTCGTCCACCGATAGCGACATATCCATGAGCCCGCTGTCGGGCATCGGGTCGAACGACGGCTCGGCCACGAAATCGATGAAGCCGAAATCGCCGTACAGCTTGCGCATGTTCTCCAGTCCTTTGCGGAGTTTGGCGGTGGAGAACACATCGCCCTTGCCCATCCCGAACAGCGGCGTCATCAAAGCTTCGGGAGTGCGGAAGAACTTAACACCCGTGAATGTGATCTGGTTCAGGTGGTAGAGCTTGCCTTCCTCCACCGTGACGTTCACATCGGCCACCGTGCCGGGCTTGTTGGGATGAAAGAGGGGAATGTGCATGCCCGTGCCGCCGGTTTTGCGCATGGTGACCATGGAGTCCGTAACATGCGCCGTAAAGTAGCCGTGTTCCTGATAGAACACCTGGACGCGGCTCTTATCTTCTTCCAGCTTGCCGGGATCGTAGGTTTTGGCGAACAGATTCTCGAACAGAATGGAATACGGGATGCCGTAGGGATGCAGGTTTTTCATCGCCCGGATCACCTCTTTATCCGAGAAGACCGTGTTTCCGGTGATATCGATGTTGCCCACCTTCACCTTGGGGCCTTCGTTGATCTTGAACGTGATCTCGAGCGACGAGGGAGGCACGCGCCGGATTTGCGGGTCCACCGTGGCGGACAGGTGCCCGTGCTCGGCCAGCAGGTCCAGCAGCACGTTCTTGGCGCGCTGCACTTTGTTCGGATCGTACTGCGACTCAACCACCAAGCCTACCTTTTTGTCCTTATAACGATCCAGAATGTCGGATACGCTGACGGATTTGTTGCCTTCGTATTTGATGGTGCGCACCACCGGCCGTTCCACCACTACGAAACGAATGATCCAGCCTTCCTTGCCTGGTTCGCGCTCAATGCGGATATCGTCGAATCGCCCGCTGTTCCACAACGCCATGAAGTCCCGATGCAGGCTGTTCTCGTCGAACTGGTCGCCTTTCTTGCTGAAGATGAGAGCCTGCAAGGTATCCTGGCGGACGCGCCGGGCACCCCGGAATTCGATGGCTTCGATGGTATTAGTGGGCGGCTGGCCGGGTCGTGTCGCGCGTGACGGCTCCTGCGCCGCGGCTGGAGGAGGTGCTTGTGGCGCGGGCGTGGGCTTGGGAGCCTGCTGCTGCGGACTCTGCGGCACGTTCTCAAAGGGATTGGGCGGTTTCGGAGGCTGTTGCTGTTGTTGATTCTGGGCCGCGGCTGGCCGCACGCCAATACCGAGTAGCAGGGCAACCGAGCAAAGCACACACACTCGCAGGTGGCCAAGCCTGTGAAACATCATCGAGACGGGTTCCTTTCCACTCTGCGCTTACCTTCCCCAGACGCGCTATTCCTGGACGGTTGCAACGCGCCCGGGCGGCGCTTTCAGGCGCCATGCGCGGCGCCTCAAATCGAACGTCTTATTTTAGCTGATGTTGGAGAAGCGAACCAGTGTGCCGAAGGCGCTACAGCGGGCGTGCCCCGCACAGGCTAAACACTGGCCCCGCGTGATGAACCCCGATGCCTGCCACATTCTTGAAGGTGTTGCCGAACCTGGCCCTGCCACACCGCCGGTGGCAGATTGTTGCACCAATGCGGAACCGGCACTAAACAAGGATGGGCCAGCACAGGCAAAAGGAGGGCCTGCTCAATGCCAAAGTCGGCCAACGTGGCCTGCATTGCGTTCAGAGCCATGTCCGTTATTAGCACCAAGGCCGGCCGCAGCGTCTGGAACTCCTCATTCAGGCATTCCAATGACAGCTGCACCATCTCTCTTGTCAGCCCGTCCCGCAGGCCGGCGCCTCGAATTTTGATCAGATCGGAAACGTGAAAGCCTGCCTGTTGCGCCGTCGGTTCCAGTTCCGGAATCTGGGCCAGCAGGAGTATTCTCTTGTGGAGCCTGCTCACGGCCCTTGCGTAACTCTGGCTGAATGACGGCCGCTCGCCCAGAATCAGGACGCATCCGGCTTGGGCGCCCAACGAACCGGTGAAGCCAGGAAATCCCTTCCCCCTTCTTGGAACTTCGCACAGGCTCCAAAACTCGTCGGACATTTCTTCGGACAGTCCCCAATGCGCCGGAGTGGAGGCTGGATCCGCCGGCCACCACCACGGATCGTATGAAGCCGGCTCCCCATCCTGCCATCTTCGCTTGTGAGGATGCGGCCCAAATTTGCCAAACAATGGCAGCAAGCGCTTTCGGACCAGTGCCACCAGCTCGGGGTTCATCGTCATAGGATGCCGTTGGCCACCATCCCCAGAATGTTCTCGGCCCCAAGAGATCCGATGGCACGCCCCATGGCGTCTGTACCGGTGGCGCCGATCCTGGTGACCAATAGCGTTCCATCGGCCAGCGCAGCGAGAAGATTCGCGTCCGAGGCGGCGAGCAACGCAGGACTGTCCAGGAAAATCCAGCGAAACGTATTGCGCAAACGGTCCATCAGCTGCCGCGCCTCCTTCAAGTGCAGCAGCCCCAGCGGATTCGCAACCGCTTCGCCCGCCGGCATCACGCACAGGTTGCTCGTTCCGATTCTTCGCAGGACGTCGGGCAGAACGGCGCTCCCGAGCAGATAATCGCTGACCCCAGGGCTGCGGTCCATTCCAAACGCGCTGTGCAGAACGGGATGGCGCAGATCGAAATCGCACAGCAGCGTCGGGTTATCCGCCAATTGCGCTTCCGCCAGGGCCAGATTCGCGGCAATGAACGATTTCCCGTCGCCGGGCGAGGGGCTGGTGAGCAGCACAATTTGGACGGCGCGGGCCGATTGCAATTGTTCCAGCCGCGTGCGCAGCGTCCGGAACTCTTCGCTCGGATCGAGAAGAATAATGCCGGAAGGCGACGGAAAAGGAATCTCCGGCGCCAGTTCCAAGTCCAGCCCGGGCGCGGCATCGGCTAGTGCGGTACCCACGGCGGCATTTCTGCTCATGGCTTGTCTCCTAAACTCTTGTGATGTAGTAGTGTGCGATCGAAGCAAACATAACCGCCACACCCGCCAGGCTGCTTGCCGCCCACGCCAGCCAAACAATGCGCTTGCGCCTCCGCAGTACCCCTCGCCCTTCCAGTAGCGGAATGCCAGCGAGGATGGGAAGTTGCGAGTACGCGCTCACGTCTTTCACGTTCCGCAATGAACTGTCGCGCACCTCTCGTAAACCTGCCAGGCACAGGCCGAGGAGTAAACCCACGCTCGTCCCCAACGCCACCATCAACGGGCGCTTCGGCCTGGCGGGCGTTTGCGGCAGCGAGGGCGGGTCCAGTTGTTCCAGCCGCTCCCCCTGCTGGCGATTCTCGAGCGCGGTGGACAGCGCGGAGCTGTTCACTCTCCGGTCCAGATCTTCGTAGTCTTTCTTCGCCAGATCCCGGTCGCGAATCAGCTCGTCGTATTCGCGGATTCCGACGGGCGTGCTCTCAATCCGGGCCTCGTAGTTGCGGACGATTCCATCCAGTTGGGCGCTTTGTTTCCGATAGTCCTCCATCTCCACGCCTTTGGCCAGGATGAGCCCCTTGGTCCTTTCCGACTCCGCCTCCAACTCGCGCTGTTCGCGCAGAAATTGCGCGCTAGCCGGACGGCGATCCGGCTTGGCGGGCTCCTGTTTTGCGCTTTCCTGCTTCAAAATGACCTGGCGCTCCATCCGCGCGGCAGCTAGCAGATTCACCAGCCGCTGCACATCGGGATGCGTCTCCTTGTAGCGTTCGCGCGCCGTGACGAGCGAATCTTCGTACTGCGCGATTTCACGATCCTTATCCGTCAATTTGTCGTCGATTTGCGCGGCGGCCTGCTCGGGTGCGTTCGCATCTTTGAGCGACGCCAGTTGATCGCGGTAAATCCGCAGCTGATTCTCATACAGCAGCCGCTCCTGATTCACGCGATTCAGCGACATGTTCAAATTCAGCTTCTGCGCCTGCAGCGCCGCCAGCTCCTGGTAGTTGTTCTGCTGCTCCTCAGGCAGCCGGCCGATATTTTGCGCCCGGAACACGCTGAGCCGCTGCTCCAGCTCATCCACTTTTTTCTTGGATTCCTCCCAACGGTCCTGCAGAAATTCGGTGGTGGAAACGGTCTGCTGCGAAACTTGGCGGACATTCTCTTCCAGAAACCGCGCCACCAGATCGGTAGCCACCTTTTGCGCGGTGAAGCGCTCGCTATAGGCGAACCGGATCTCGAAGGCCGGATATTGCTGGGTCTCACGCTGTCCCTCGTTCAAACTCTGCCGCACCGGCAGCACCTGGATATCATTCAGCTTCATCTCTTCGATGACGTCGTCCAGCGGCATCCGCGCCAGCTTCCGCTTGTACAAGCCATGGGTATTGATGATATTTGTGAGCGTGGCGCGATTGAGGATCAGTTGCACCAGCGCGTTAACGCGGCCCTGAATATCCTGGTTGGTGTTCGCCGGAACGAAGCTTTCGGGCACCTGCGGAGGCGCAACACGAATGGTGGCCACCGAGATGTATGTATCCGGCCACAGAAACGCGACGACCACCGAAACCACCAGCGCCAGGAACAGTGGACCGAGAATCCACCCTTTGTTCCTGCGGAGAATATCGGCGTAATCGTCGATATCGAGCTGGCGCCGGCTTTGCGAGCTTGTTTCTTCCATCGGCATGTTATTTACGGCACGATGATGTGGTCGCCGTTCTCCACCGCGATGTTCTGCTCCAGATGCTTGCCCTTGGTAACGTCTTTGTAATTGAAGTGGAGCACCTCGCCACCCCGCAACACGCGAATCTTCCTGGTATTTGCGAAGTCGCGAAAGCCGCCGCCACGGCTCAAGGCTTCCAGGACGGATGTCGGTGTCACCAATGCGAATGAGCCGGGCCGGTTCATTTCCCCGTCGATATAGAACTTCTTGCTGCGCACTTCCGTCACGAACACGTTCACATCCGGATTGTTCAAATACTGCGTTAACAGTTGTTTCAGGGCCGCGGTCAACTGCAACGGGCTCTCGCCGGCTGCCCGCACGTCGCCAATCAGCGGCATGGTGATCTTTCCGTCCGGCCGCACCGCCACCGGGAGGGTGAAATCGGGCTCGCGCCAGACGCGGATGAACAGCAGATCCTCGGGACCAATCTGGTACTTACCCGGGTCTACCGGGGCCGCGACGGAGGCGTCAATCGGCTTGGCGGTAATATCCTTCACGCCCTCGGCGGCCGTCCCCAAGGACGTTACCAACAAGCCAATAGCCAATAGCCGCATTTGTTCGCTTGCTCCTCTCGCGAAGGTCTCATACAGTAAGTAAGGTTCATTCCGATGAGATACTTTCTCGCAAAAACTGACCCCGAGACCTATTCGATCGATCAATTGGAGAAAGAAAAGAGAACCGCCTGGGACGGTGTCAACAATCCGCAGGCCGTTCGCGCCATCCGCGACATGCGGCCGGGCGACAAAGTGTTCATCTATCACAGCGGCGGTCTGTCGGCCGTGGTGGGGCTGGCGAAGGTGGCATCCGAACCCAGGGACGACCCGAAGAACCCGAAATCGGCGGTGGCGGACTTCGAGTTCCTGGGGCGCATCGATCCCCCGGTGACGCTGGCCGAGATCAAACAGTCCAAGCTATTCGACGATTGGGCGCTGGTGCGGCAAGGCCGGCTTGTCGACCATGGCCGCGCCCGAGAAGTTCGTGGAGTGGATGCGGAAGAAGAATCCAAAGGCCAAGATTTAAGGCCACAGATGAACACAGATGAACACGGATAAGAATTTTTTCTGTTATCTGTGTTTATCTGTGTGCATCTGTGGCCAATCGTAGTGCGCGCAGCGTGGCGACTACGGCCCCAAGAAACGCTCCGGCGCTTACCGCGACCTTTTTGAGCGGCCCCATGCTGTTTACGTGTTCCGGCCGAACCCCGATGCCCACTACGTATCCCATCACTTGCGGACGGAACGGCACCTGCTCCAGCACCTTCAGTTGCCAGGGTGCTTTCAATGGACCGCTGGTCTCAAACACGCGCGCCAGCGCTTGATGAGCTTTCACCTGCATCCATTGCGTCACGCGGGTAGGGAACTCGCGCCGTTGTTGTACTCTTGCCAGTGCCGTTTCCGTCACGCGCCGTTCTCGCAGCGGCTCGGCCAGCACATTCGCCGTTGCAACCGCATCCTGGATCGCCAGATTGATTCCCACGCCGCCGGCCGGCGACATGGCGTGCGCCGCGTCGCCGATGCATAGCAGCCCGGGAAGATGCCACTTCCGCAGCCGGTTGATCTGCACCGTCAGCAGCTTGATCTGATCCCAGCTCTGCAGTTCCCCCACCCGGTCCCGCAGGTAAGGCGCAATCAAGGCGATCTTCTCGCGAAATACGCTCATCCCCGCGCGCTGCACCTCGTCAAAGGAACCCTTGCGAATGATCATCCCCGCCTGAAAATAATCGCCGCGATTGATCAGGATCAGCGCTCTCCCGTAGTTCACATTGCCCAGCACCTGGTCGGGATCGCCCGCTCGCCGCGAAATGCGAAACCACAGCACGTCGATGGGCACGCCGGATTCCCGCACCTCCAGGCCCGCCGCCCGCCGCATGGTGGAATGCCGCCCATCGCACGCCACCACCAGGTCTGCTTCGATCGCGACAGTCCCTTCCGCCGAGCGCGCTTCCACGCCCGTGGTCCTTCCGCCGTTTCGAATCAGCCTGAGCCCCTCATGCTGCATCCGAAGCTGAAACGCGGCGAATCGCTTCGCGCGCTCGGAAAGAAAGCTCAGAAAATCCCACTGCGGCATCAGTGCCACAAATTTGCAGTGCGTGGGCAAATGCCTGAAATCGGCTGCATGAAAGGTGTAATCGCCCACCAGGCCGCTCACCTCGGTCACTTTCTGGTGCGGCAGTTCGAGCAGATCCTCTAGCAGTCCCAACTCCCGCATCACTTCGAGCGTCGATGGATGCACGGTATCGCCTCGAAAATCGCGAAAAAAGTCAGCATGCTTCTCAAGGACCACCACTTCGACGCCCGCCCGTGCCAGCAGATATCCCAGCATCATGCCCGCCGGTCCGCCGCCTACCACGCAGCACGTCGTTTGAAGTGATTCCATGGAGCGCCCCCACTCTAGGACTCGGACTGGTTGCGACATGTTACCTTCAGCTTTTGAATCTCCTTCACCTTTTCGACCTGTCCTTCCTCGGCCGCCCGGACGCGACCGCTCTTGAGTTCCAAGGCGCAGCCTACACCTTCGGTGACATCGACGCCCGCAGCAATCGCGTAGCCATGTTGCTCGCCGAGCGCGGGCTCAAAACGGGCGACCGGCTGTGTGTCTACCTTGCGAACTGCCTCGAGATGATCGACCTGTATCTGGCCTGCGTCAAGCTGGGCGTGATCTTCGTTCCGATCAATATCCTCTATCGCGAGCGCGAGCTGAATCACATCCTCACCGACGCCGAGCCCGTGGCCGTCGTGTCCGCAACCGAATTTCCGAGCTCCGCACCCTTGTGGAATCCATCGGATATGACGCGCGAAGCGGCCGCGTTGCGGAACGAAAGGCCGCAGATCTCACTCGACGGCGACGCGCCCGCCGGCATCATCTACACCTCGGGAACCACCGGCGTCTCCAAAGGCGCCATCCTCACGCACAGCAATTTCGCCGCGAACGCGCTCAATCTTTTGACCTGCTGGCAAATCTCGAGCGCCGACCGTTTTCTGCTCACCCTGCCTCTGTTCCACGTACACGGACTCGGCAACGGACTCCACTCCTGGCTCATCAGCGGATGTCGCATGCGTTTGCTGGAACGTTTCGAGCATCAGAAAGCCGCCGGCGAATTTCTCGATTTCCGGCCGACGCTGTTCTTCGGCGTGCCAGCGATGTACGTCCGGCTGCTGGACCTGCCGCCCGCGCAGGCGCGCGAAATCGGCGGCTTCGTGCGGCTTTTCGTCTCCGGCTCCGCGCCGCTGCCCGCCCAGATCTTTGAAGAATTCCGCGAGCGCTTCGGCCACGCTCCGCTCGAGCGCTACGGGATGTCTGAAACAGTGATGAACATCAGCAACCCCTACGTCGGCGAGCGACGTCCGGGCAGCGTCGGGCTTCCCTTGCCCGGCGTTTCAGTGCGATTACTCGATCCGGAAGGGAGCCCGGTGCCTTATGGCGAGGTCGGCGAAGTGCACCTCAAGGGTCCCAATATTTTCGCGGGCTACTGGCGTCGTGAAGAAGCGACGCGCGCGGCCTTTGTCGACGGCTATTTCCGCACCGGCGATCTTGCCACGCGTTCTCCCGACGGTTACTACACCTTGTGCGGCCGCAAAAGCGATCTCATCATCTCCGGCGGCTTTAACATCTATCCGCGTGAGATCGAGGAGTTTCTCCAAGAACAAGATGGCGTCGCCGAAGCCGCGGTGGCGGCCGAGCCCGATCGGGTACGCGGCGAAGTTCCCGTAGCTTACGTCGTCACCACCCGTGCCATCGATCCGAAGGATCTGGAAGCCATCTGCCGCCAAAAGCTGGCGTCGTTCAAAGTGCCGCGCTCGTTCATCCTGGTGGACAAGCTGCCGCGCAACGCGCTGGGCAAAGTGCAAAAGCACCTGTTGGGGAAGCACAATAAGGCTTGACCCCTCCGATAACCCCGGTCGCCTCCTCGCCGCGCAGCAGCACCTGGACCCCGCTGCTCTACACCTGGTTCCGTTGGCTCTGGATAGCATCGGTGGTGTCGAACGTCGGCACCTGGATGCAGAACGTCGGCGCGGCCTGGTTGATGACCGAGCTGGCGCCATCGGCCCTGCTCGTAGCGCTGGTCCAAACCGCTACCAACCTTCCCGTATTTCTTCTCGGAGTCCCCGCGGGCGCCGCCGGCGATCTGTTCGATCGTCGCAAGCTGCTTCTGGTAACGCAAGGTCTCATGCTGGCCGCGGCTGCCGTTCTCGGTGTGCTGACGCTCACGGGATCCACCGGCCCCTGGACGCTGCTATGGCTCACTTTCGCGCTGGGGCTCGGCGCAACCATGAACGGCCCCACGTGGCAGGCGATTATGCCCGATCTGGTCCCGAAGCCGGAGCTGCCCTCTGCCATCGCTCTCAACTCGGTAGGCTTCAATCTGGCGCGCGCAGTGGGTCCGGCGCTGGGGGGCGCGGTGGTTGCGGCGATCGGAGCGGGCGCGGCGTTTATCCTGAACGCCATTTCGTTCGTCGGCGTAATGATCGTGCTCTATTTGTGGCGGCGTGAGCCGGAACAGCACCCGCAGCCGCTATCTACCGAAAGCGTGGGAGCGGCCATGTGGGCGGGCATCCGCTACGTGCGATTTGCGCCGCCCATTCACTCCGTTTTGCTGCGATCGGGCAGCTTCATCATTTCGGCCAGCGCTCTATGGTCGCTACTGCCGCTGATCGCCAAGGTGGAACTGCATCGCGACAGCACCGGATACGGCGTGCTGCTCGGCTGTCTGGGTGTGGGCTCCATCCTGGGAGCGATGATGCTCCATCGATTGCGCCAGCTCTTTTCGTTAGACACCATGGTCACCGCCGCGGTGGCGCTTTTCGGCGCGGTGAACGTGTGGATGGCGTATCTCAGCAGCTATATCGCCGTGGCTCTGGCGCTCATCGTTACCGGCGCGGCGTGGATGACGGTGAACTCGACGCTCACAACGGCCACCCAAACATCAGTCCCCGCCTGGGTGCGCGCCCGCGCGCTGGCCGTTTATCTTTTGGTGTTCCAAGGCGCGATGGCGGTGGGCAGCGTGATCTGGGGCGCGGTGGCCACGCGCATCGGATTGCGTACTACGCTCGCGTGCGCCGGGATCGCTCTGCTCGTCGCGGCCGCCGCCACGTTCCGCCTGCGGCTGGCCGGTTTGCGAGAGCTCGACACGAGTCCCTCCGGACACTGGCCCGAACCAATCCTGGTTGTTGAGCGGCACGAGGAACACGGGCCCGTGCTGGTGACTGTGGAATATACCATCGATCCCGCCGCCGCTCGCGACTTCGCGCGCGCCATGCAGTTCATGCGCAGGCTTCGCCGCCGCGACGGAGCCATTCGTTGGGGGCTTTTTGAAGACGCGGCTACGCCCGGCCGCTATATTGAGACGTTTGTGGTTGAAAGCTGGGCCGAGCACCTGCGCCAGCACGAGCGCGTCACGGTGTCGGATCGGGAAATCGAAGCCCAGGCCCACGCCTTTCATCAAGGCGGCGAGCCGCCCAAGGTAACGCACTGGATCGCGTCTGAATGATCGCTAGTGGAGTCCACTACGGGTGAACGTTAATGGTGACGTTCGCTTGTGTAGCCGCTCCGCCGATAGTAACCACCACCGGCACGGACTGCCCGGTGGAACTGCCCAATGGAACCACGACGTTGATTTGTAGGACGCCGATGATAGAACCCGGGACGACGCCGGCGTAGGAGACGCCCGCGCTGGCATCTACGCCGCCGATATTCACGGTGGGCAGCGGAGCCATCTGCGGGAGCGGCGCAAGGTTGGTGGGAATGATAAAACCGGTGTTGCTGAATCCCTGGAACGGGACCGGGTTGTAGTTACCCTCCCCCGTAAGGAAGATGGTGAGAGTGTCGCCGATGTTGGCGGGATTTGTGTTGCTGTTCAGCGTCACTAAACCGGAGGTCGCCCCTGTGTTTACGGCGGCCGCCTCACCCACGCCCGAGCCGTCGGCGGTGAAGATTCCCGGAGCCACTAGCGCGGTGGTGACCGTGGTGTTGGCGGGTTGATTCGTGCCATAGGTAACCACCACGGGTATCCCCGCGCTGATGGGCACCTCGTAGGGCACTTGCACGCTCACCTGATTGGCGCTGACGTAGAGCAGCGGCGCACTCAGACCGTCGAATGTTACCGTCACGTTGCCTAGCGTTGTCGTGGCGAAACCTCCAGCGATCTGCATGGTGCCGGGAATCGCCGGTCCGATGTTGGAGCCGAAGATAGTAACGAGCTCTCCGGGGCTGACGGTCGCGCTGGCATAACTGGCCGCGCTAAATACACCGTAAATTGTAGGGATATTTTCCACCGGTACGGGGACCGGCGCGGAAGCACCTCCCGGCGCGGGATTCTGAACCAGGATGTCGAGCACTCCCCCCTCGGATAGTAGAGAAGCGGGGACTACCGCCAATAGGGCCGACGGGCTCAACACCGTAGTTGTGAGCGGCGCCGGCACTCCCACTACCAAGACCGTAGTCGCCGTATAAAAGCTGGTCCCGCGAATGGTGATGGTTTGCGGCCCTAATGAACCCTGTGGAAGCACGGCCGGCCAGATACTGGCGATAGAAGGCGTGGTGCTTTGCACGACCACGCTCACCAGGACGTTTTGCGATTTGGCGGTGACAGTGGCTCCGGAAGCCACTATCGTGATATTGGCGGTGTAGGGCGCCGTCTGCGGGGCCAGCGTCGAAGCATCCACGTTCACTGTCAGCGTAACCAGATCACCGGGTAACACAATACCCACCGCCGGAGTGACGCTGAGCCATGCTGCACCCGCTGTAGCTGCATAGGAGATGGGTGCATCGTTGGTCGATAACGTGAAGGTTTGCGCCGGCGACGGACTGGGGGGTGCGGTGAAGAGCAGGCTGGTTGCACTCAACGACAAAGTAGAAGGCGGTGAAGTCACGTTCAGCGACACCGTGACCACAGCGGCCGACGCTACACCCGCAACTGTAATCGTCACCGCAGAGTTGTAAATTCCTACCGCCAGGCTGGTCGGATTCACCTCTACCGCGATGGATGCCGGCAAAACTCCGCTGTCCATGTTGACGGTCAACCAATAGTCAGTCGCCGGCGTGGAGGTGGTAAACGTCGGCTTGCCCGCGCTCGGTTTCACCGCCACAGTTTGAGCCTTCGGCAGCGTCGCCGAACCGGATTGATAAGTAAACGTCAACGTACCAGGAGTGGTGGTTACCGTTTGCGCTTGCAACGCAAGAGCCCAGACGGAGGAGAGGATGCACGCGAGAAATATCTTGCTCACGCCCCGCTTATCGGCGCGTAGAAGTGAAATTTGAGGGCCGCCGCGGCACCACGATCTTCCGCCGCATTGTCAACACGTTCTCGCGGCGCTGATTGATGCCGCGGTGTTCCATGTGGATAACGCCGCGACCGTCGAGTAGTTCGCTTTTCTCAAGAATGGTCGATTCGGCGTAAATCGTATCGCCGTGGAACACCGGCAGGGTATGCCGGATATCCGAGTACTCCAGCGTTTCCAGAGCGCAGCCGCCGATATCGGCCTGGCTCATCCCAATCACAAGACTAATGACGATCGGTCCTTCTACCAGCCTTTGGCCATGCTGCGTTCCCGCTGCATAGTGCTCGTCTATATGCACCGGGTGCTGGTTCATGCTCAACAGGCTGAACAGCGTGTCGTCGAACTCGGTTATAGTGCGGCCAGGCCAGTGCTGGAAACTCTGGCCCGGCTCCAAGTCCTCAAAATAACGGCCGTACCCGGACGTCGGCAAATCACGAAGGTACCACGTTTATCGCCAGTAGCCCCGGTGATAGTGATAAGCACCGCCGCCGTACGGGTGGTAATAAGGCTCAACCCAGATATGATGCCCGTGTGGCGGCACCATCCAACGTCCACCCACCCAGACCCACGTCCCGCCGTTCCAATCCCAATACCCGTTAGTCCAAACGTAGCCCGGCCCTGGCGCTACGCCAACGGGACCCGGAGCAACCTGCGGCGGTGGCGGAGGAGTGCCGACGCTGATTCCGACGTCGACGCCGACGCGCGCGAATGCAGCCGACGGCGTGATAAACGAAGTTCCCAGCGCCAGCGCAGCGGTGGCTAGTAATGTTCTTAGTCTCATATCGATCCTCGCGGACGAAAAAGGCACGCCGGCTGCCAAATGTAGATGCCTGTAATTAAATAGGTTACCGACTGCGCGTCACTGGAAGATTTTTCTCAGTACCTGGTGGAATCGGCTCTCACCGAGCCGCGACCGTGAGGGAGGCGGGCTTCTGGGAATGAGCTATATCGAGGTCATCCCGCAAGATTGGAATTGTGATAGAGACCGTTCCAGGCGCCGACGGATAGTTTTGGCTGATAGAAATCCTGAGGGCGCGGGCTGGCGTCTCCACCAACGTTACGGACCGATTAGCGTCGGCGAATGACCGTAACATCCGCGCCTGCTTCGGATCGTCGCTCGTGACCATGGCTTCACGCAGTACATGCTCGGCCGAAGCATAGGTCAGCGTGCCCACCAGGTGGGGGTCCTTCTCTCCGGTGGGAACGTCAAAGCCAACGTAGCGCATGGTCTGAATATCCCGGCGGATGGAAAAACTCAGCAAGGGGACGTAGGTATCGAAGAGCCTCTCGCCCGTCCCTAACTTGTAAACCGACCACCACTCGGTGTCCTCCAAGCCGCGCAAAATAACCAACAGAGCGCTGTCTACGGTTTTCGAATCGACACCATCCGCCTGCAGCGAATACAGCGGCTTTTGCTTGGGATCGACGCCCAGCGGCCAAGCCTCCACCTGGGTAACGGCCGTCATCCCAATGTCGCCCACTAATTGCTTCGTCCGCGTGGTGGTTCGGAGCAGCAATCGCTCATCTTGTGGACGCCCCGGCACACCAGTGCTGGTCACTTCGTACGCGACATTGGTGATGTCTACCGCCGGCTGGCCTTCCTTGAAGCCGTACACGACGGTTGCCTTCGACTCCGATTGGAACGGCTGGTGCGTTTGCGCGCACGCGAACCCGGCGATCAGAAGGGAAATCGCGATACGCCGCATATAGTAACTACTCGTAGTATTGCGGAGCTTTCTTTAGCTTCGCGTTTGCCGTGTAATCGTGCTGGATCCAAAGCTGGGCTCCGCTCTCTTTGAGAAAAGCCTCAATTTTCTCGCGCGTCTCCACCGTCTGCTGCTGATCGGTTTCAAAGGTCGGCACGCGCTTCAACTTGCGCTCCTCGGGGTAGTGATAAAGGTCACCGCTCAATACGATGGGCCCGGTCTTCTTCAGTTTCAGGAACAACACCTGATGGCCCGGGGTATGCCCCGGCGCCAGCTTCATCACCACCGTTCCGTCGCCAAAAACGTCGTAATCGTCGGTGGGGATCAGGATGGTCTTGCTGTTTTTGAGCGCGGAGTAGTTCGCCGGATTCATCTGTTTGTTTGGCAGCGTGGGTGCGAACATGGCATCGCGCTCGATCTTGCGCGCCAGCCACGTAGCGGCGGCAAACTGATTGGCGTTGGCCACGTGATCGTAGTGATAGTGGGAGAACGCCAGATACTCGATGTCCGACGGCTCATAACCGATCTTTTCCATTTGCGACCGCAAAGTCTCGGTGATGGTGGCGTATCCTTCGGTGGCGGATTTTTCGCCGGGCTTCAGCGCGCTATCCGGCACCGCGCCCACGTCCCACATCAGCGTCCCCTTGGGATGCACGACGAGAAAGCAGGCCACGGACATGTTCGTAGTGGCCAGTTCTTCTTTCTTGAAGCGAAATCGTTCCGGATCGGAAATGTCGAGACTGCCGCAATTGAACACATACAGCCGAAGAGACTTGGGTGGCGCGGGAGCCTTATGCTCGGCATGCACGGCCAGCGGTGCGACAAGAACGGCGATGCTAAGCGCGATTTTCTGGAACATGGTTTTCAGGCCTTCAGTATACTGGTTGGCGCCCGTCTTGTCGTTATGACAGCCGTCAAAATCATACGCTCGCACGAATTGGATACGAACACGCCGCAGACTTCGGGCATGACGCGCGCCGCGGCCATCGACCACGCGCGCACGGGGGCCACCAAGATCTGGGCCGGAACGGTCTTAATAGATCCGGACGCCAAGACCGGCGCGCACCATCATGGCGACCTGGAGACGGTCCTTTATATCATTAAGGGCCGCGCGCGATTCCGCTGGGGCGAACACCTGGAGTTCGCCGATGAGGCCGGGCCGGGCGACTTCGTGTTCGTTCCGCCCTACCTTCCGCATCAGGAGATCAATGCCGATCCGAACAACCCCGTGGAAGCGGTGGTGGTTCGCAGCGGGCAAGATCCCATTGTCGTAAATCTCGATATCGAAAGTCCGGAGCCTCCGACGCACAGCCGCTGGATCGATCCGGTGCATCGCAGTTGAGCGCGCTGCTTAGTCGTTTTTGGAGCTGTTGCCGCTTGGAGCCGGCTTGGACTCGCTCTTGCTCTCGGTCTTGGTAGCCGTTTCGGTTGAGCTCTTGCTGGAACCGTCGGATTTGCCCGAGTCCGATTTGCCGGAATCGGATTTCTCGCTTTTACCGGATTCGGACTTGCCCGATTCGGTATGGGCTGGGCTGCTGCCGCTGCCCTTGGCGTAGTCGGTCACGTACCAACCCGAGCCTTTGAACTGGAAAGAGGGCGCGGACATCAGCCGATGCACGTGTCCCCCGCATTTTTCGTGAACCGTCAGCGGCTCATCGGCAAACTTCTGGATCACTTCGAAGGTTTCACCGCAGCCTTCGCATTTGTATTCATAGATGGGCACGGACCAATGCTACTTTTGTGACTTCGGCACATTCAGCGGAGTGAGTGGCGGCAACGGCGGCCCTTGCGGGTTGGAATCACTCTGCGGCTGGCCGTTGGAAACCACGTCGTTGTTGCCCTTGGTCACCACTTGAATCGCCTTCTTCAGCAGCAGATCTTCCCCGGCAGGCTGCTGGGGAGGTTCCACCGTCTGTGGATTACCGTCGTCATCCACCACCACCGGCTCGGTCTCCTGAACCGGAACCGACGGCGTAACCATGGCGTCCTGGATGGCCTTGCCGGAGGGCGAATAATACTTCGCCACCGAGAGAATCACCGCCGAACCATCTTCCATCTCAATGGGTTTGCGGATGGAAGCATCCCCATAGGTGCGCTCGCCCACCACTTCGGCGCGCTTGTCGTCCATGAGAGCCGCCGCCGCGATCTCAGCGCCGTTCGCCGTGCCACGATCCACGATCACCGCGAGGGGCAGATGACTGCGGTCATTCGCCGGATCGGCGTTCACGTCGTGCCGTTCCACCTTCTGGCCTTCGCTATAGGTAATGAGACCCTTGTCGAGAAAGAGGTTGGCCAATTGCTCGCCAGCCTCCGGACCGCCGGTGGCGCAGTGGCGCAGGTCCAAAACCAGTTCCTTCGCGCCCTGCTTCTGCAGATCATCAATCTTCGCCGCGATGTCCTTCACCCGGTTGCCTTCCAGGCTGGCGGCCTGGATCAATCCCACTTGATCGGGCAGCATCTTGTCGGTCACCGCCGGGTATTCGATCATGGCGCGCGTCAAAGTCAGCTTCTGCGGCTCCGGTTTGCGGAAGCGCAGTACACCCAGTTCCACCGTGCTACCGGGATCGCCTTCGAGCAATAGCTGCGCGAAAGCCAGCGGCATGTCGCGTGTGGCGACGCCGTTGATGGTTTCAAGAACGTCCGTGGTGGTCAGCCCGGCTTTGGCCGCGGGCGAGCCCGGAATCGAATCGACGATGCCGACGTAGCCGAACTTCTTGGACAGCACCAGGCCGACGTCGGCCTTATGCTGATCCTTGCTCTTCATCCATTGTTTATACTGATCGGCGTTCAAATAGCTGGCATAGGGGTCGATGGATTCGAGCAATCCATTCAGCGCGCCCAGCGTGACGCTCTTCATATCGGGCTCTTCCACGTAATCGCTCTTGATTCGCGAGAGCACTTCGGTGTAAACGGCGAGGTGCCGGTAAGTATCTTCGGGGGAAGCGCTCTTGCCGCGCATGGCGCCGAACAAAAGCACGAAAACGAGGCAAGTGGAGGTGGATGCAACAAGAAATTTGATACGCCTGGTCATAAATAGGGGCCCAAGGACTGTCTGTACTCAGTATAGCTTGGCTTTTGCCGCAGCGGCGGAAGGAACAGGCGCCGAACCGCTCAACGCCGAGCGCAGCATCGCGAACGCCGCGTAAATTACCGCCACCACCACCAACCAACGTACGGCGGTCAACGACAGGCTCTTCACGATCAGCGCGGCGATCAGAACGCCGGGAAGTCCGCCTAACGCGAGGCCCAATGAGACCCGGGGACTGTAGCTGCCGGCCTGGATAAATCGGGCGCTGGCCACGGGCATCAGGAAGGCGCACGATCCCATCATGATGGGAAATGCGGCATGCGGGTCCATTCCGAGCAAACTGACCAGGATCATGCACGGCCCATAGAGGCCGATGCCCAAGGTCATCAATGCGCCCAGCATCAGGCTTCCGAGCACGCCCGCCCACAGGCGTCCATGCTCAAGGATGAGCGCATTTCCGCCGGCCGGGAGCAGATTCAGGTTTTGCATCAAAAAGTAGCACGCGGCAGCCAGCAGCGCGATTCCCATTCCGATTTGTACCTTGCGGCGCGTCCAACCCGCCACAATCCCAGCGCCGAACCATGCCCCGATCACCGCCGCCGCCATCAGCAGCACGAGAGTCAGGATGTCGACTTTCACTATGGCGATGAACAGAAATGCTTCCAGCAGCGTAGGCAGGGCATGGCCGACATTGAGCGTACCGGGGATTTTTTCATCCGGAACCATGTGCCGGAACTTGAAAATGCTGGTGGTGGGCGCGAACGAACCGATGCCGAGCGTGTCGAAGAAATTGGTGACCATGCCCAGCAAGAACTCGAAAATCGAGGGGACGCCGGGCGCGCGATCTTTGCTACGGAGCCAGACCCAGGCCAGGAAGACTGTGAACGCACCCAGGGCGATGAAGAGCCAGCCGCGGGCGTTCAGCATTAGCTAGATATTACCAGCCACCAGCCACTAGCCACCAGTAACGGCGAGTTCTTCCCGCGCGCCGATCCGGCGCAGGCAACGGTCGATCCACTGCTTGGTCAGCTTCTCCTGCACGCCATTTTGCGAGAGCCGCGTGCGAAGGCTGGCGAAATCCACGTGATCCATCTGCTGGTCCTGATTGAAGCAGGAGAATACCACGGTCTCTTCGCCGGTAATCGGATCTTTGTGCTGCTGCAGGCACTGCGCGCAAATTTCCTTCATCATGCACTGCATTGGCGAGTTGATGCTCGCGATGGCTTTGTGCCCGTGTTTCAGATAGGGCGCCAGCACGGCGTAGCGCGCGCGCTGCACCGCATGCATCATGGCGTCCGAACCGATGACCACCAGCCGGTCCACCGTGCTCAGCGGAATCTCCGGCTCGTCCAGATCGCCCCGGCCGTAAGCCGCCATCGCTTCCACGATATTTCCGACGAACGCCTTGTCCTGCACGCGGTCAGGAGTGAATCCGGGCGCTTCGTCGCAGCACCAGACCACCACGTCGGCGGCTTTTTCGATCTCCTCTACCTTGTAGCGGTCGATCATCTTCTTGTAGCCGGCGAAGTAAATGGTGCGCGATCCGCTGGCTCGCAGTTGCTGGCCGATGGAGAACAGCACCGCGTTGCCCAGCCCGCCGCCCACCAGCAGCACAGTTTCGCGCGACGGCGTTTCGGTGGGCGTGCCGGTTGGTCCCATCAGGATCACCGGTTCGCCCGGCTTCAACAGAGCGCACAGATCGGAGGAACCACCCACTTCGAGCACGATGGTGGAGAGCCAACCTTTCTCGCGATCGACTGAGGCGCCGGTCAGCGCCAGGCCTTCCATCGCGAGTGCCGTTCCATTCACGCGCGGCGCCAGTGTCTCGTAATTTTGCAGCCGGTAGAACATGCCCGGCTCGAAGGCGCGCGCGGCCATGGGCGCTTCCACCACCACTTCGACGATGTTCGGCGTCAGCCGGATCACGTCCTTCACCACCGCGCGCAGCTCGGCATTGAGCCGCGCCACCAGCGCATCGGGCTCAGGCGATTCAGGTGTCCGCCGCGAGAGCAGCCGCGACACCACGGGATAGCCTTGCTTAGCGCTCGCCATGGCCTTCACCACATTGCCCGCGAACGAAGGATGCAGATCGCCGAAGAAGCTGACGCCGCGTCCGTCCGCGCGGATGGACGTAAGCACTCGCGACGCTTTCGGCTTGGCTACCCGCTCCGGCTTCACCGGCTGGCCGTCCTCATCCACGGCCTGGAACCAGTTGCCGTCCAGAAACACGTTTTCGCGGATCTTCGCGGCCGAGCACCGTATTGGGCTGCGTTCCCGCAGCCACCAGAATCGACTTGGCCGGCAGCCGCACCGGCTCACCCGTCGCGCTCATCTTGCCGGTGGCCGCGTCGAAAGTATGCCGCATCACGTGGAGCGCGGCCGCATGACCGAAGCTGTCCACTTCCACGGATTCCGGGCGCCAGGCATTCGGCAAACCGGATGCCTTCTTCCAGCGCCTTCCATACTTCTTCGTGATTCAGCGTGTAGCTGGGGGAATCGATCATGCGGCGGCGATAGGCGATGGTCACGCCGCCCCAGGAGTTCAGCAGGCCAATCAGATTCGGCTTTCGGCCTAACTTAGCCGCGGCCGCGCGCTCGGCGCGAATGGCGCGCGCGTGCGACAGAAACTCATCGGCGGTCTCGGATCTCTTCCGTGCTCCATCCGGCGCGAACTTCGGCTTCGCCTTTTTCGGCTGCCAGCGTTTCGTAGCGCTTCAGGAATTTCTCCACCTGCACCACGTAGTAGGCGAGCGATTCGGTGGCCGTATCGATCGGCCGTCAGCCCGCCGCCAATCACCACTAGCGGCATGCGGATCTGCAGATTCGCGACCGAATTGGTCTTGGCCGCGCCGGTCAGCTGCAGCGCCATCAGGAAATCGGACGCCTGCCGCACGCCGCGCGCCAGGCCATTCTTCATCGGGATCACGGTTGGCCGGCCCGCACCGGCGCAAAGCGCCACGTGATCGAAGCCCATCTCGAACGCACTATCGATGGTCAGGGTGCCGCCGAAGCGCACCCCGCCGAACATGCTAAACTCGCGCCGGCGTTCCAGCAGCAGGCGGATGATCTTCAAGAAATTCTTATTCCAGCGGACCGTGATGCCGTACTCGGCCACACCGCCGAACCCGGCCATCACGCGGTCGTCCAGCGATTCGTAAACTTCGCGAATATCGCGGATCGGCCGGAATAGGGACGCGCCCACCCAGCGGTGTCGACGCCCGCGAACTCTTCGGGCAGCGGCTCGATCTTCAGCCCGTCGATCGCCGACCACCGTGTGGCCATCGTTCATCAGGTGATGCGACGAGCGTGAACCCGGCTGGTCCCAGCCCGACCACCAGAACCTTGTAGCCGCTGGACGCGAGCGGCAGCGGCACGCGCGAAGTTCAGCGGATTCCAGCGCGTCAGCAGGCTGTAGATTTCGAAGCCCCACGGCAGCTCCAGCACATCTTTAAGCGTACGCGTTTCCACCTGCGGAATGTCCACCGGTTCCTGCTTCTGGAAAATGCAGGCCTTCATGCAGTCGTTGCAGATGCGATGGCCGGTGCCCGGCAGCCATCGGGTTGTCGATGGTGACAATCGCCAGCGCGCCCATCGGTGTAGCCGTGCTGCTTCACCACGTTCATCTCGGAGATTTTTTCATCCAGCGGGCAACCGGCCAGCGTAACGCCGAACACGGTCTTCTTGAACTCGCCTGTCTTCTCCTGCAGGCCGGTAGAGCAGCTATCTTTGCCCTGGTTGTGGCACTTGATGCAGTAGTGAGCCTGATCGAGCGCGCCTTCCAGCCCCATGCCCGCGTCGGTCAGCTGGAAGCCTTCGCGGTTGCGCCAGTTTTCTTCAGGCAACCGCAGCTTGGCGATTCCATTTTCCGTCACCGTTTCCACCGGCACCAGATGGACCGGATCCTGTTTATGCGCCACTTTGAACAGAACATCGCCGTGGTGCTTCTTTCGTCCAGCTTCGGAGAGAGCAGCCCACGCTGCATAACGCGCGGCGATTTGAATCCGCTCCAGGTCCGCCGATTCATTCTCCAGCCAGCCGGAGACGTGCGCGAAGAAACTTTGCTCGGTGACCGGTTCTCCGAAAAGAGCTTCCAGCTCGCGAGCGAGGGCGGGCCCATCGATCGCCTCCGCTTGTTCCCGAGTGACGCCGCTAATGGCCCGCTTTTGAATGAACTTGCGCTTGAAAGCGAAGAACGGCGCAAACGCATTGTGCCGCGACTGGAGCGCTTCTACTTCCTTTTCAATCCCAAACAGCTCGCCTAAAAAATCTTCGACATGCGGCGCGAGCGCGATCACGAGCTCCGACTGTTCCTTCGCCGTTTTAGTTCCGGCATTGGCGCGGGCTTCGAGAAGCTTGACGTGCAGGCCGATGTCCGACGCCAAGAGCTGCTTTAGAAAGGCCGCGTCCAGATGCAAAAGGCCGTCCCGGGCATATAGATCCTGAAAGTGGAGGCCAAAGCCGAGCGCACATTGATCGGAACTTATTGACATTCTTATGCTATGAGAGCCTAGGCAGGAATTATAAACCTATTGTAACAGGCGGAATTGTCATGCATGCCGCCGCCGCCATTCAAACAGCACCACGCCGGCCGCCACCGACACGTTCAACGACGCAATGGCGCCCGCCATCGGAATGCGAACCAGCAGATCGCAGTGCTTCTTCACTAACTCATGCAAACCGTGGCCCTCGCCGCCCAAAACCAAGACCGTGGGCTCAAAGTATTCAATCTCGGTATAGAGTTGGCCGCCCCGTTCGTCCAGTCCATAGATCCAGAAGTCGCGCTTTTTCAGATCTTCGAGCGTCTGGTTCACGTTTCCCACGCGCACCACCGGCAGATGTTCCAGCGCTCCCGCAGCTGCCTTGGCCACCGTTTCCGTCAGAGGGGCGGCGCGGCGGTCCGGCACGATCACAGCGTTCGCGCCGGCAGCTTGCGCGGTGCGAATAATGGCGCCCAGGTTGTGCGGGTCTTCGACGCCGTCCAGCACGATCAGCAATCGTGCACCGGGCAGCACCTGGTCCAGCTCGGCATAACGGTGCGCGGCGCCGAATGCCACCACGCCCTGATGCGTCGCGCCGTTGGACGCCCGATCCAGCGCCTCACGCGGTTCAAAGCGCAGCGTAACCGACCGGTCACGCGCCAGATCAATAATTTCCTGCAGCCTGGGACCACCGGCGCCTCGTGCGATCAATACGCGATCGAACGCGCGGCCGGCGCGCAGAGCCTCGCGAACCGGGTGCACTCCAGCTATCACCTGGGTCGCCGGCCGCCGCTCGCTATCTTTTGTGGCGTCTTTTGTCCCGCTCTTTGCCGGGCTCTTTTCCGGGTCCGGCGCCGGCTTGAATTTCTGGGTGCGATTTCTGGTGGGATGTTTCGTAGTCTTCAGTGTAAAAAAAATGTCGAGAATTGCTCAATGGGTTTGCTAGAATGTCACAAGCATGCCAGAGCCGGCGGCCGGCGAACTTCGTCCTGAAATTCCCGACAAGCTATATTTCCGCATCGGCGAGGTCAGTCGCCTGGCCGGAATCAAACCATATGTGCTGCGCTTCTGGGAGACTGAATTCTCTTCGCTGGGACCCAAGAAATCCGGCAAGGGGCATCGTTTGTACCGGCGCAAGGACGTGGAACTGGTGCTGGAGATCAAACGCCTGCTGTACGATAAACGCTACACCATTGAAGGCGCTCGAAAGTATCTGGATTCGCAGTCGCGCGAAGTCGGCCCGAAATCTTCCAGCGCGGGGGCAAGTAAGACGGCGCGCTCCCAACCGGCGCTGTTCGGCGATGCCGGTCCGATGCTCGACGCGATTCGCAAGGAACTGATCGAAATCCTGCAGCTTCTTAGCTAGCCCAGCGGCCCCGAAGACCTGGCGTCAGTTTACCCGCTCATACAATCCACCCGCCCTCCGATAAGCAAATTGAAAGCGATATTTCTGACAGCCATCGCGGCCCGCTGCGTTGTGCGCGATGTATGAGGAAGCAATGATCCGGCTAACGCGTATCAATCGGGTTCCATTGGTTCTTAACTCGGACCTCATCGAGCACGTGGAGGCAACGCCGGACACCGTCATCGCCTTGACCACGGGTCAAAAACTGGTGGTCCTGGAGTCCGCCGAGGAAGTGATCCAAAAAGTGGTTGAATTTCGCCGCTTGATTGCGAACCGCCCAGAGCTCGTGGCAGCCCATGAGGACTAGCCGCTCAGCAATAGCCCAGCGGGGTTTGTAGAACCGACAATGGCGCCTCAAGCCAAGTCCCGTCCCATTGCACCTAGACCCAGCGTTACCCGCCCGGACATTGCAACCTTGAGCGGCCTGATCCTGGCGTTCGGTGGCATCGTGGGCGGGCTGATCCTGGAAGGCGGCAAGCTCAAGGACATCTCGCAGCTCACCGCCGCCCTGATCGTCCTGGGCGGGACTTGTGGCGCTGTGATGGTCAGCACGCCCATGAACGTGCTGTTGGGCGCCGCACGACGCCTGATGCACGTGGTCCTGGATCATACCGAGCGGCCCGAAGCGGTCATCGATGAGCTGATCGGCTATGCCGCCTTGGCGCGGCGGAATGGACTGGTGTCACTTGAAAACGCCGCCCTGCAGGTCCGGGACCATTTCCTCCGCAAGGCGCTCACTCTGGCGGTGGATGGCACCGACCTTCAGGAAATCCGCGGCATGATGCAGCTCGAGATTGAGCTTTCCGAAAATCGGGCGATGGCCGAAGCCAAGGTATTTGAATGCGCCGGCGGCTACTCACCCACTATTGGAATCATCGGCGCGGTGCTGGGACTCATTCAGGTGATGAAGAATCTGGCCAACATTGCGGAAGTGGGCCACGGAATTGCCGTAGCATTCGTTGCCACCGTGTATGGCGTCGGCTTGGCGAACCTGGTGTTGTTGCCCGCCGCTACAAAAATCAAAGCCCGCATTGAAAGCGAAGCCGCGCTGAAAGAACTCAAGCTGGAGGGCGTGGTGGCCATTGTGGAAGGGATGAACCCGAAGCTGATCCGCGGCAAACTGGAAGCCTACCAGCAGAAATCGCCGGCCAATAAGTCCGTCGAGGATCAAGCTCGGAGTAGGAGCGGCGCACCGCAGACCGCGGCCGCCAAGGGGTAGGACGATATGGCGCGTAAGAAGCAGCAGTCCGCTCCCAATCACGACCGTTGGCTAGTTTCTTACGCGGACTTCATTACTCTGCTCTTCGCCTTCTTTGTCGTGATGTTCGCCACCGCCAGAACCGACAGCGCTAAAGCCCGGGCCGTTTCTGAATCGGTGAAGAGGGCGCTGCAAGGCGAATCTTTCAAGGGGACCATCTCATTATTAATGGGCGGCAAGGGCGACTTCAAAGTGGATGCCGTGAAGCCGGATCCAGTAGCACCCAAGCACGACCTGGGCGATTCAGGATTGACGCTGGCGGACCTGCTGCCTCTTTTGTCTCAGGCGCTCGATCAGGAGATCCAGAACGGCCGTCTTTCGCTGCGCATGACCTCGCGCGGCCTCACCATCAGTTTTACGCAGACCGCATTGTTCCCTTCGGGCGAAGACGAGATCGCCACCGATTTTTATACCACTATCCAGAAGATCGCCTCGGCCATGAACAAGGTGCGGAATCCGGCGCGCGCCGAAGGTCATACCGATTCGGTTCCCATCCATAACTCGCGATTCCGCAGCAATTGGGAGCTTTCCGCCGCCCGCAGCATCGCACTGGTGGAGCTGGTTACCAGGTATGGCGTCGCCAGGGAGCGGCTTTCCATCGCCGGCTACGCGGATACCGACCCTGTCGACAACAACGACACCGAGACGGGGCGTCAAAAAAATCGTCGCGTCGATCTGGTGATCCTGAACGATAGCGGAGCCAAGGGCGAACCCGATCGGCAACCGACGGTCCACTAGTGGTCCGTCCCAGTGATTCGCTTAGTGATGATCCGGCGTTTTAGATCGGTATAGGTCCAGCGGATCGGTCGGGCGCGCTTTTGGTAAGCGCGGATATATCTCATTAACTTCCGCCTGAGGTCAGTGACGGAGGTGAAGACGCCGCGTGCGATCACGTCACGCTCGATTTTGGCAAACCACAGCTCCACCTGATTCAGCCACGATGAGTAGGTCGGGGTAAAGTGGAAGCGCACCTTGGGATGCTTGGCGAGGAACTGCTCGACGGCCTCGGTCTTGTGCGCCGACAAATTATCGAGCACGATGTGAATCTCGCGGGCCCATTTCGCCTTGGCGATCAACTCGGTGAGAAACGCGACAAACTCCGCGCTGGTGTGACGGCGCGCGGTTTTGCCTTCGACCACACCGGTCTTCACATTCAATGCCGCGTACAGCGAGAGCGTGCCGTGGCGATAATATTCGAAGCCGTGACGCTCGGCCCGGCCCGGCGACAGCGGCAGAACAGGATCGAGCCGATCCAACGCTTGAATGGCGGTCTTCTCATCGACGCAAAACACTGCGGCGTGCTGCGGCGGATTCACATACAGCCCGATGATATCGGCGGCCTTTTCCTCGAACTGGGGATCGTTCGAGGCCATATAGCGCTCCAGCCGGTGCGGCTGCAGTTTGGCCTGCGCCAGGATGCGGTGCACTGTGGACTTGCTGACGCCCAACTCCTCAGCCAGCTTGCGCACCGACCAGTGCGTCGAGCCATCGGAGGGCTTCTGCTGCGCCCGTCGGATTACGCGGCCCTGCACCGCGGGCGTGGCGCGCCGCGGCTTGCTGCCTTGGTGCTGGCCCTGCAGTCCTTCCATGCCCAGTTGCTCGAACCGGGCCTTCCACTTCGACACGGTCGGCGCACTGGCACCGAGCGAATGCTCGATCTCGCGATAGGTCCTGCCTTCCCCCAGCGCTAATATCAGTCGCGCCCGAGACACGTATCCGGCTGGCAAACTGCGCGACTGCGCCCAACTCTGCAACTCCTCGCGCTGCTCGGCAGTGATCGCAAACAATCCTTGATTATCGGCCACATCATAAAGACGCTCCGTTCGTACTGTAGGTATCACTGGGACGAGCCACTAGTTCTAAGTGGCGCGCTTGCGAAGCGATGGCGCACTTTCGGCCACTTCGTCCGTCCAGACTTGAAAACTCTCGAGGACATTCGGGCCGAAGGTGGTGGCGATTGCGACGTCGGCTGCGTCGCGGCCTTGCGCGATGAGCACGCGTCCAATTCTGGGGACGTTATTCCGCGGGTCGAAGGTGTGCCAGGCGCCATCCAGATAGGCTTCAAACCAAGCCGCAAAATCCATCACGCCATAAGGCGGCGGTATCCCTATGTCGCCCAGGTATCCAGTGCAGTAGCGCGCTGGAATATTCATCGCGCGGCAGAATGTGACGGCCAAATGCGCGAAATCCCGGCAAACTCCGGTGCGTTCGTTGTAGGCCTCCCAAGCGGTGCGCGTGGGACGTGCGTTCTGATAATTGAAGGCGATATGGTTATGGACGAAATCGCAGATGGCTTCGACGCGCGGCCATCCCGGCGCCGTCTGGCCGAATAGCGACCAAGCGACGTCGGATAACAGGTCCGTCTCACAATACCGGCTGCCCAACAGAAAGACCAGAGTATCTTCGGGCAGATCCTGTAAAGCGTGCTGGCGCGCGAACGTGGCTACCGGGTCAGGCTGGCCCGAGTCCCTGACGATTCCCATGCTCTTCAGCCGAATCCTGCCCGGGGGCGCCACTATGCGGCTGCACCAGTTTCCAAAACGGTCGCGATAGGCCGTCACTCGAGTAGAGGGATCGGTGATCAGGAGATCAGGAGTCACAATGTCCAGTGCGCGCGAGTAATGGATGTTGACCATCAGGATCATCGGAGTTTCCTGGGCGCACTGAAAAACGAGCTCGTACCCGACCTGGATCAGCATGCAGGTTCCTTCCATGACTAAAGGGACACGCCGATCAGGACAGCGATCGCCGCAGCAGCACCCACGAAGCGCCACGCCAAACGACGTAGGTTGGTCTTCCTACTCTAACGCGCATTAAGTAAGGCAGCCAATTCTTAACCGTTATACGTCGGACCCCGGAGCACCTCGCGTCTCCGCGCGTCTTCCTTCTATTTTTATGGCTTATTAATGGCTTCTTCATGGGTCTTGGTGTATCTTTATGCCAGCATTAGCTTTTTCATGGAAGGTTTGCCATGGAAGTAACGTCACTAGCTGCGCTGAAGTCTTTCCCGGGACAGGGGTTTTCTCCCGAGGCCGACATTGTGACCGAAATTGAACTCCAGCCCAGGCCACCAAGCGCGCTGCGGATGGTACGACACGCACTGGCCGCATCAGCGGCGGTCTTGCTGATTGCCTACTCCGGCGTTCATCTGCACGTCAACTTCGCCACCACTGGCTTTCTCCACCTGTTGATCATCGTTCTGGTGGCCATGATCTCCGGTTTCTGGGAAGCCACCATTACGTCGCTGGTAGCGCTGATCTGTCTGAACTACTTTTTCGTTCCACCCGTCTTCACCTTCTATGTGGCGGACCCTCAGAATTGGATCGCACTGATTACCTTTGAATCTACCGCCTTGCTGGTGAGCCGGCTGTCCATTCAGAGGGAAAGGCAGGCGCGCACCGCGGTTCTAGAGCGCCGCGGAATGGAAAAGCTCTACGAGCTTAGCCGTCGTACTCTTCTCATGGATCCGCAGCAGATGCCTGGACCGCAAATTGTTTCTCAAATCCGCGACGTGGTCCAGGTGGACGCCGTCGCGCTGTTCGATGCTGCGCGGGCGCGGGTGGATTCCGCCGGTTCGGCAAGTCCGGAGTTGGAGGCCGCCGCCAGGGACGCTTATCTCAAAGACCGCAACGAGAATGACGCCGACCGAGTGACATGGCAGCGGATGCTGCGGCCGGGAACCAGTTCCATCGGCTCCATTATTCTACGGGGGAACAACCTGAACCCGCTGCTGGCCGACTCCATTGCGTCGCTCAGCGCCATTGCTTTAGAACGCGCGCGATCCTTTGAAAAGCAGAGCCACGCGGAGGCGGCGCGCCAGAGCGAACAATTGCGGACGGCGGTGTTGGACGCGCTGGCTCACGCTTTCAAAACTCCGCTGACCGCGATTCGAACCGCCAGTTCGGGGCTGCTGGAAGCCGGGCACCTGAATCCGGCGCAGGAAGACTTAGTAACTCTCATCGATGAAGAGTCCGACAAACTGAACGTTCTTAGCACGCGTTTGCTGCAAACCGCCAAGCTGGAAGCGTCCGAGACCAAGCTTCGCAAAGAGCCGGTCTTGATTCCGCAGCTCATCGATGACATACTGGCGCAACATTCGGATCAATTGGACGGTCATCCGACACAGGTGTCGATTAACAATCAGCGCTGCGCCACTTATGGAGATCGCGAGCTACTGGGAACCGCGATCATGCAATTCATTGACAACGCGGCCAAATATTCCACGCCCGGCTCTCCGATAGCCATCGCCGTGGATGATCGCGAAGGGGAAATTCTTATCTCGGTTCACAACGAAGGCTCCGAAGTCCGGCCCGAAGACCGCGAGCGTATTTTCGAGCGCTTTTACCGCAGTCCCGGATCGAATCATCGGGCATCCGGTACCGGGTTGGGTTTATCGATAACCAGAGAGGCAGCGCAAGCCCATCGCGGAAGGGCCTGGGTTAATAGCGAAAAAGGAAAAGGCACGACGTTTTTCCTGTCGCTTCCGCGCATGGAACGGAGGGTCTTATGAATGCGGTGAACGTATCGCAGGGTAAGGTTTTGATCGTGGACGACGAATCGTCCATCCGCCGGGCAATTCGTACTACGTTTGGCACGCTCGGCTTTGACATCACAGAGGCTGTCACCGGAGAACAAGCGCTGCCGCTCCTGCGATCGGCCAATTTCGACGCGGTTCTTCTGGACGTCAACATGCCTGGCATGGGCGGACTGGAAGCCTGCCGGGAAATTCGTCGTCAATTCCCCCGCATCGCCGTGCTCATGCTTACCGTTCGCGACAGCGAGGACGACAAAGTGGACGCTCTGGACGCCGGCGCCGACGATTATGTCACTAAGCCGTTTCCTATTCGCGAACTGGTGGCCCGAGTGCGTGCCGCGGTTCGGCGTTCGCACTCCACAGGAGGAGACGTCAACGCAACGATCTCGATTGGTGAGATCACTCTCGACCCAGCTCGCCGCCTGGTCCGAAAGAACGGCCAGCCGGTACACCTGACGCCCAAGGAGTTCGATCTCCTGCTCTATCTGATGAAACACGCGGGTTTGCCCATCATGCATGCTCGTCTGCTGAGCGCCGTCTGGGGGCCCGAATACGGCAATGAGCTGGAGTACCTTCGCACCTTCATCCGTCAATTACGCAAAAAGTTGGAGGATGACGCCGCGCATCCCCAATATCTGCTAACGGATTCGCACGTCGGCTATCGATTCCGCGAGCAGTAGCCCCGGCCCTCTGGTGCGTGCGGGCGGGCCGGCACCGGATCGCGTTCACGGGATCTTTTTATGGCCCTCATGTTTTCCTTATATAACGAAAGAAAACATGAATGGGTAGCCAAAAGTTTTCCGATCAAGCCTTTTATGCGTTCCTCATGCTGCCGCCCTATACTCGCTCTATCTAAAGATTGCAGCCTAAAGATTGCAGCGGGATAAGTCTATACCCGTAAATGAGAAGCGCCAAATGCTTTTCTCGTCATTTACTAGCGATACAGTGAGACAGAGCCATTCTTCCTACTCATCGGGCGCCACATCGCACGGCATCATCCTGATCGTGGATGACGATGCTTCCGTGCGCCGGGCGCTTCACACGACCTTGCAGGCTCTGGGGTTCAGCACTTCGGAGGCCTCCGGCGGAGAGGAAGCGTTGCTGCTGGCTCGCGCCACGCGTTACGACGTCGTATTGCTGGACATTAATATGCCCGGCATGGACGGCCTTGAAACTTGCCGGCAGCTGCGGCGGTTACTGCCGCATATCGCGATCCTGATGCTCACGGTTCGAGATAGCGAAGAAGACAAGGTGCAAGCGCTGGAAGCGGGAGCCGACGACTATGTCACCAAGCCATTCCATATTCGCGAGTTGACAGCGCGGGTGCGAGCGGCCGTTCGACGGGCGGAAACTCTCGAAGACAAAACGAACGCCACCGTTCTGGTCGGAGAACTCGAGTTAGATCCGGCGCGCCGGGAGGTTCATAAGTCGGGTCACTTCATTCGACTGACGCCGAAGGAATTCGATTTGCTGCACTATCTGATGTCCTATGCCGGCCTGCCCATTACACACGCGCGTCTGCTGAATGCGGTGTGGGGCCCGGAATATGGAGACGAGGTGGAATACCTCCGCACTTTTGTTCGCCAGTTACGTAAGAAGATCGAGGACGACCCGGCGAATCCTAAGTATCTGCTGACTGATATACAGATCGGTTACCGTTTTCGGGATAAAGATTTAGCGGCGCAGCGCTCGTCTGGGGAGCGTAATAGCGCTTGAGACTAAAATGCACGTCTATTTATGCTTTCCTCACGGTTTGCGCTGCATACTTCCAAATGGATCGGGGAAGTATATGAACCACGCTCATATGGAAGGCTTTCGGGCGGCGAGCGCGCCCACAGCCCGTTTTGGAAATAGCGGACAACCGTTCAGGCCGCTTCTTTCCGCAACCCGCCATCGCCATGCCTCCCCGTCCGAGCCAGAAAGCCGCAGTGAGTGTGGAGATTCAGCGCGCGCGCCGGCGCAACTCGCACGTTAATTCCAAAGCGGAGTAAGTGCAGAGCGGGGAATGCCGCCTCTATGTCGGAGGTAACGTTTACGGCATTCTCATGTAGTACTTATACCGCACTTAGTTATTGAGAACATTTGCAAGAGTGATACAAATTTCAGATTGGACAGGTTCACTTACACGCTTTACACTCGGGAAACACTTTATGATTAAACCATCGTTAGTCTCCATCGCCATTCCGCTTTGGATGGCGCTCAATCTTGTTACCGTTCAGGCGCAATCGCCGCTCGGCACGCTGCACGGCGTCACGGCGAATGCGGACGGCATGCCCATCGCGTCAGTTCCGGTGGTGATCCATCGCACCGACGACAATACCGAGCGGACCATCATCAGCGGCTTCGACGGAGCATTCTCCGTATCGAATCTCAAACCGGGCCGATACGAAGTAAAGGCCAGCAAAGGGGAGTTGCGCAACCTCCCGGTCACTGTTGATCTAGAGGCCCAACAGGATCGCAGCGTGGATGTCGCTCTCGTTAGTCCAACTGTGGCGAGGCAGTTGGAGGCGATGAAGGCGCGCATCCGACAAGAACTCGAAGTGGAATTGACGAAGGAGATGAACGAGCGTATCGATCAACGAATAGAAGCCGAGCTTAAGAATAAGAACGCTGTCGAGCCGCCGACCAACCCGGCGCCGCGTGGCGATCTGGTCGCTTCGCTGGCTAAAGACCCCAGCCAGATTCCGATTATCGCGGTTCCGCTGGATAAGCCGGACGCGAGCAAAGCGGTGGCCTCCGCTGGCGGATCAAGTTCGAGCCCGCAAGATGCGACGGGCTCCGGTCAGCCCGTATCGGCGCCGGCCGCTCCAGCTGCTCCGGCCGTGGATACGCAGACACCGTTCGCCTTTGCCGACTTTACGTGGATGAACGGAACGCCCCGCAACAAGGACGTGGCGTTCGACTCGCCGTTCTTCACGCCCGAGATACGTTTCGACACGAACTTTATCAACGACTTCAACCAGCCGAAAGACCACACCATGGGCGGATCCACCGAGGAGTTCCGCAACGGCGAATTTCAGGTAGAGGACATCGGCATCGGCGGCGATTTCCACTGGCAAAATGCGCGCGGCCGCATTATGTTTATGGATGGCCTGTTCGCGGTGACTACGCCTCGTAACGACGCAAGTTCGGCCACCGGCAATGAGCCGGGAAATACGGGCGGAGTGGGTCAATGGGATCTCCAGAATGCGTATAAGTACGTCTCCGAAGCGTTCGGAGGGTACCACTTCAACGTGCAGCATGGTATTAACGTCGACGCTGGAATTTTCGTGTCCTACGTGGGCTTGTTCAGTTACTACAATTTCGATAACTGGACTTACCAGCCCTCTTATGTGTCCTCGAACACGCCCTGGTTCTTCAACGGTCTCCGCGTCCAGTGGTTTCCCACGAACAAGTTGAAGATCGAACCGTGGCTTATCAATGGCTGGCAATCCTACGCCAAGTACAACGGCCACCCCGGCCTCGGAGGGCAGCTTCTGTGGGAGCCGAAGGAATGGTTCAAGCTGGTGGCGAACCAGTACGGAAATGGAGAGGATAATCTGGGTCTTCCCAAGACGCAACGCATCCACACCGACGACAGTATCGAAGTCAGGTACTACAATAAGCCCGAGAAGACCGGCCTCGATAAGATGGCGTTCTCTCTCACCGGCGACGCCGGGTGCCAATATGGCGGCGGCATCACTTGCCATGGCGGCCCCGAGAAGAGTTCGTTCCTGGGCTGGATGGCATACCAGCGCTTCTGGTGGGACAAGGACCTCTTTGCAGTCACGATCGGCGGTGGCCAGATGAACAACACGGGACGCTATCTGACGCTGCTGCCACCCATCGATGGAGCGTGGGCAGCGGTGGGCAGCGCTTACTTTCCGCAACTCCCCGGGCAACCGGCTGTCATGTATGACAGCACCATCACCTTCCATTACATGCCGAAGGAGTACATCACCTGGTGGGCCGAAGTTGGTTATCGCCATGCGAACATCCCTTACTTTTCCGGGCGCGGTGGCATCACGCCACCGGGCGGCAATAATGGCTTGCCGCAGTACTATACCTGCATGAACGGCACTTCGGCCGGCACCGCCGCCTTGGCCGCCGCGCAAGCAGCCTGCGGTGGCGCCAGCAACGTATGGTTCCCGGATCTTCGCGAAAGCACATCCTCGCTTGGGTTCGGGGTAATGGTGAAGTTCTAAATCCAGTCTGATCGGAGCGATTCGCGCACGGCGTCCAGTCTGTAGTTCCATTGGGCGCTGTGCCGTAAACAAATATTTTTTCGGAGCGACCACGTGTCCAAAAGAGATAACTTTCTATTCATTGTTGTAGTTCTTATGTTTGCTGTAGCGGCGCTCGCTGCAGGGCAAAGGGCGTCGGTGCCCAAGGCGCAGGATAAAGAAGCAATCGGTGAAGGCGAGGTGAAACAGCTTCTGCTGCTGATGGATACCGACAAGAACGGTAAGATCTCCAGGAAGGAGTACATGGCTTTTATGGAGGCCGAGTTCGACCGCCTGGACAAGGACAAAAGCGGCGAGTTGGACCCCAAAGAGCTAACTCAATCGCGGTTTCGTGTGAGTCATCCCTTCCCGAGCGTTGGCAAGTAGCCAGGGATGGCTGGCGTCGAGATGCGGAAAAACCGCGGTGGTTCCAAGTTGCAGGCGGAGGTGAGCTTATGATCCAAGTACGATCCCTTTCATTGATCCTTGGTGGCGCCGCGTTGCTGTTGGCAGCGGACCCGGACTGGAGGACCAAGACGATCGCCGAATGGACCGAACAAGACGCCCAGCAGATTCTCGGCAATTCTCCTTGGGCCAAGGCTCAGGTAGCCGGTATCGCCCGCCGCCAGACGGAAGACGAACGTCGGGAAGGTGGGAACATGGGCCAGCCCACCGGCGTCGGCTACGATGGGGTCGAGGACCGCAAACGATCCGTTTCCGAGAAGCTCGGAAATCCGTTCATCCCTGGGAAGATGCCCCTACCCACTGCTCCCACCATTCGCTTGTTAGTGCGATGGGAAAGCGCTCTGCCGATCCGCGCCGCCGAGGTAAAGGTCCATGAATCCGCGCCCCCCACGCTGTCGGACGATGGATATGTCATCGCTGTGTATGGTGTTCCATCCAGTTTTGCCAAGGGCGATCCAACCAGCTTGGGAAAACCGCTCAAAGAACAGGCGTTCTTGAGGCGGGAGGGAAAAAAGGATGTGAAGCCGATCGACGTCGAAGTATTCGAATTGGAAGACAGCGTGGCGGTGGTGTACCTTTTCCCGCTATCGGCGGAGATTGGAAAGAAAGATGCCATCGTGGAGTTCGACGCGCTGATCGGCCGGGTCCGTGTGTCGGAGCCCTTCAACCTTGAGGAAATGCATTTCCAAGGCAAGCTCGAACTTTGATCCTCTGAGAACTCGCGCAAAACGGAGCGCGCCGCGCCCTTTGCGCTTCTACAGCGCCTCTAGTTCCGGATCGACGTCGGCGGCTTGTGGCTTGCCAAGATTATCAATGTGCCCGCGCACCAGATCGACATCGGGCGGCGCAGGTTCGAGCGTCAGGTACTTCGCCATGTGTTCCTTCGCTCCGGCGATATCGCCCTTGGCCTCCAGAATGCGGCCCAGCACATACTCATCCCTTGGCATTTTATTTTTCGGATCCAGCCGCATGGCTTCCTCCACGCTCGCTTGAGCGCCAGGCAGATCCTTCAACTCATAACGCGCGACAGCCTGATGGAGATAGATCTCGGGGTAGGAATGCTTGGGATCGGCCTTGATTAACTTTTCGGAGGTCGCGGCCGCGCAGTTCCAATCCTTGGTCTTGATGCAAAGGCGCGTCAGAACCACGTACGGCGCAAGCCATTTCGGATCGGCTGCAATCGCGTGTTCGTAAGCCGCGTGCGCTTCGGCTGGTTTGTTGATCCTCTCATCCACTACGCCAAGGGCGTGCCAGGCTTGCGGAGTTTTGGGGGACGCGGCCACCACCGCTTCCAGGTGAGCCGCGGCGTCCTGAAAATTTGGCTGGTCCAGCGCCTTGATCGCCGCCTTCCAATCCTTCATCGCGCGTCCGGAGATGCCGGTGTCATTAAAATTGAGAACGTAGGGATCGCCTGCCGTACCGCGAATCGTGATGGGCGGAAGATCCAGCGAGGTGCGCGTCGTGTCCAGGCCCGAAACTTCCACCACAGTGGAGGAATAACCGCTGTGCGTCGCGCGGATCACGCAGTTGCGCGTCTCCAACGGGTCGATATTCATGCGCCAGATATATTCGCCTTTTTTGTCGGTGACCGGCCCTGGCTCCGATCCGGAGACGTCGCTGCATACCCTTTCGATCGCGACCGGGGTGGGTGGGGGCGAGCCATCCTCCATGACAACCTTGCCGCGCAGGATGATCGGATAAACGTCGGCAAATGCGCATTGGATTGGGACGAGAACCGATACCAGCAAGATGCCGAGGAAAATGCGCTTCCAATCCATACGACCTCCCGACTAACTCCAGATTTATATCATATTCCTGCCTAAATTGATCCGGCGCGCCAGCCACCAATGGACGTATACTGTAGCAAATCTGTTGAGGAGCAACGATTGTTCAGGAGAATGATGCGAGTTACCGTACTGGTTTGGCTTCTCTGCCCCGCCATTGCGATCTGCCAAACGTCGCCGCCGGCTCCCGCCGATCGCGATCGGCAATGCCAGGACATCCTCGCGAAGGCGCTGATCGACAAAAATCCCGACACGCGCAAGCAGGCCGCTATTGCGTTGAGCTTGGTAGGTTCCGTCGCCCCGTTCCCTGCGCAATTGGAATCATTGCTGGACGATAAAGACGTCGAAGTGCGGCTCTCCGCCGTGGCCAGCCTGTCGGATCTGAAGAATAGCCGGACCATCCCGGCGCTTCACAAAGCCTTGAAAGACGAAGTGCCCGAAGTCAGCTTTGCCGCCGCGCGATCCTTGTGGGCATTGAAAGATCCAGAAGGCAAAAAAGCTCTGCTTTCGATCTTGAGCGGCGAAAGCAAAGCGTCGTCGGGATACTTTGCGAAACAAAAGCGCGATGCCCTGCGAATGATGCACACTCCCAAGCCGATGTTCCTGTTCGCGCTGCGAACGGGAGCTGGTTTCGCGCCCGTACCGGGGCTGGGAACAGGGGTCTCTTCGATGCAGGCGCTGCTGTCCGATCCATCCATGTCGGGCCGCGCCACCGCAGCTCTATTGCTCGAAAACGAACGAGACGCCCCAACTTTGGCCGCGCTGAAAGAGGCCTTGCATGACAAGGAATGGTCCGTCAGAGCGGCGGCCGTTCACGTCCTGGTGTTGCGAGACGACCCGGCGTTTCAGCCCGACATCATTCCCTTGCTCGACGATAAAACCCAAGGCGTCCGGCTGCGCGCCGCCGCCGGATATTTGCGGCTGGAGACCGTGAAGAAAGCGCTCAAGCCGCGTAATCGCCAGATCAAAAAGACACCAGTGAAACCACCGGCATAAATCAAAATCTCAGGAGGCCGTTCCATGACGAATCGTCGCACTTTCCTCAAACAGACATCCTTGCTCGCCATCGCTCCGGCAATCGCCGACTTCGCGCGCGCGCAAAACAATCCAAACTTTGTGATCGCCGAAACCGCGTTCGGCAAGATCCGCGGCGAAGAAGTGCAAGGCGTCAAAATCTTCAAGGGCGTTCCCTATGGCGCCAGCACGGCCGGGCAGAATCGTTTCATGCCGCCGATGGACCCCATGCCGTGGAGCGGCGTCCGCGATGCGCTGCACTATGGACCCAGCACTCCTCAGAGCAATCCAGGCGTTCCCCGAACGGTCTCGCCACTATCCACGGCCAGCGCAAATCTTCCACCCGAAAGTGAGGACTGCCTGGTGCTGAATGTCTGGACGCCTGCCCTCGCCGACGGACGCAAACGGCCTGTTCTGTTCTGGTGCCACGGCGGCGGCTTCGTCAGCGGCTCCGGTTCTTCGCCGGGTACCGACGGCGCCAATCTGGCTCGCCGGGGCGATGTCGTCGTTGTCACCATCAACCATCGGTTAAATGTCCTCGGCTTCACTTACCTGGCCGAATTCGGCGGCTCCGATTTCGCGACGTCCGGCGACAACGGCATGCTCGACATCGTGCACGCCCTGCGCTGGGTGCGCAACAACATCGAGCAGTTTGGCGGCGATCCGAACACCGTCATGATCTTCGGGCAGTCCGGTGGCGGCCGTAAAGTGGGCACGCTGCTGGCGATGCCGTCGGCCAAAGGGCTGTTTCACCGCGCGGTGATCGAAAGCGGGCCGACTATTAAGTTAGTTGAGCGCGAGCAAGCCATCCGTGTCGCCGGGCTGTTGCTCGCCAAGTTGAACGTCGGTAAAACCCAGGTGCGCGAGTTACAGAAGATACCCGTGGAACGCATCATGAGCGCGTACTTCGCGGTGGTGAAGGACATGGCCGGTCAGGATCAAATGACCCAGGGCTTCTCGCCCACCGTAGACGGAAAGGCGATCCCGCATCATCCCTTCCATCCGGCGGCGTCGCCCATTTCGGCCGATGTGCCACTCATGCTCGGCCACACGCGAACGGAAATGACGCTGTTGAGCGACCCAGCGTCGTTCTCGTTGGACGAAGCCGGCATGCGCGAACGCGTGAAGAATCTAGCCGGCGGGAACGGCGAGACGTTGATCGAAACTTATCGCAAGCTCAATCCGCGCGCCACGCCGTCCGATCTTTTCTTCCTGATCGCGAGCGACTATCGTTATGGCGGACCCGTCATGAAGATCGCCGAACGCCGCGCGGCTTTGGGCCAAGGGCCGGTCCATTTGTACTACTTCACTTGGGAAACTCCGGTGCAAGGCGGCCGGCTGCACTCGCCGCACACCATGGAAATTCCGTTCGCATTCGACAACGTCCAGATCTCGCGCGCAATCACCGGTGGCGGCGCGGACGCCATGGCTTTGGCCGACAAGCTCAGCGACACATGGATCGCATTCGCGCGAACCGGCGATCCCAACACTTCCAAGCTGCCGCATTGGCCCGCGTTCAACCCGACCGACCGGCCCACCATGGTGATCAACAATCAGAGCAAGGTGGTGAACGATCCCATTCGTGAACAGCGCCTGGCCATGTTCCACGCGCTCGATCTCGCGTGAGCTGGTAGACCCTCGGCACGAGTGCCGACGCGGCACGCTTGAAGCGTACGCCACATGTGGCGCGAAAACTCGCGTTTGCCGCGTCGACACTCATCTCGCCCGGCCCGGTTTCGCTTCTAACGGCGATCTTCGAACGAAGAAAACGGTCCGGCGGCATAAACGATCTTGCCGCCCAACATCGTTAGTACCGACTCGATGCCGCCCAGTTGCTCCACCGGCACCGTCATGTAGTCCTTCGAAAGCACCGCGAGGTCGGCCAGCTTCCCGGTCTCAATGGACCCGCGCGCATCTTCATCGCGAGAGAACCAGGCGCTGCCCATGGTGTAAAGCCGCAGCGCTTCGTCGCGTGCGACCCTGCCCTCTACAAAGTGTTGTAGCGCGGTGAAAGGGTTGTAGGACGCCACGCGATGAGCATCGGTTCCCGCACCCACCACCACGCCCATTTCCTTGGCCAGCTCCACCGGCGGTACACCTCTCCCCGGCTGTGCCGTCCATCCCACGCCCAGCGCTTTCATGCGCCGCAGATTCTCGGCCGAAGCGTCGTTCAAATGCGCGACGGACCAGCGCAGATTAGCGATGGGAACTTCACGGTTCACGCGCTCGAAGATATCCAGCAGCACGCCCACTGAATCGTTGCGCGGCCAGTGCATGGTGATGGACATGCCGCGCCCGGCGGCCCATCGCACAATTTCGTAGTACTTTTCGCGCTCGGCTCCTGTCGGGTTGTTGTTGTTATTCATGGCCCACGTAATTCGCTCGCCGATGCCGTTGAATCGCAGCATTCCGTCGCCGAAACCCATCGGCAGCATCTCGGTCAGGTCCTTCAACTCTTCGAACTCTTTGCCGGGCGTGATGCCGCACAAGCTATAGGCCACGCGCACGGTGAGTTCGCCCTGCCGCCAAACTTTGAAGAGCGCCTGATACGATTCCGGCGTCATGTTATTTCCGCCCGGATCCACCACGCCCGTCACTCCCAGCCGGTTCAGCTCGCGGAAAAACTTCCGGGTGCCTTCCACCTCCTGCTCGGGCGTAGGCACGGGAAGCCGGTCAAACAGAGCGATGATGGCGTTCTGGCCGCCGCTGATTCCACCGGTCGGCTTACCATCGGAATTGCGCTCCAGCTTTCCGCCCGCCGGCAGATCCGCGTCGCTCGCGATATGCAGTTTCTCCAGGGCCTTCGGCGTCAGTATTGCCCAGCCATAGCCCAATTGAACATAAACCGGATTGTCCGGAGCCGCCGCCATCAGTTCCTCTTGCGTAGGCCGCCGATTCTCGCCGAACTGCTGGACGGTCCAGCCGCCCGCCACAATCAGCCAAGCGCCCGGCGGCATCTCGCGAGACGCCTGGCGGATTCGATCCAGCGCTTCCGCGAGCGAGCGCGTGCCAATCCAATTCACTTCGGTGCTGAAGCTGAGAGCCGCGCGGATGGCATGCATGTGCGAATCGATCAAGCCCGGAATCACGGTGCGTCCTTCCAGATCGATCACGCGCGCCTGTGTTCCCGCCAGTTTCCTAAGGTCGGCGGACTTGCCCGTTAAGGCGATTCGCCCATCCCGAACCAGTACCGCTTCCTGAGTGGAGGACCGGCTGTCCACCGTGAGAACTTTGCCGTTTAGCAGCAACGTGGATGGGCCCTGCGCTCTGGACGAAATCGTCGCCAGCAAACCACTTACCAGAATCGTGAGGAGGCGCATCGCCAATAAGCACAGATTATACTAGTCCGATCACTTTCTTGAAGGATCTCGATAAAGACAATTGATGGGCAGGACTATTGCGAAGTAGGTTCCGCTCATCGAAAATGGGGGATCGGCAACGTGTTCGGCGCAGAGTTTAGTTCTTCGATCCGGGGCGAGGGCCTCTTTTTTCGGGGAACCGGTCCTTCCACGTTGAAAGGATTCTAGAATTTCAAATCAAAGAGAGTGCTATGACCCGGGGCCCTAGCCCCTTAGGTCTTCAAATACCATGACCACAAAATACAAACTCGAATACATTTGGCTGGACGGCAAACGTCCCGTTCCTGGCCTGCGCGGCAAAACCCTACTCAAGGAATTTGGGCAGCCACCCACCCTTGCTGACTTACCCAATTGGGGGTTTGACGGCAGTTCTACCATGCAGGCTGAGGGCAAAAGCTCCGACTGCGTGCTGAAACCCGTGGCTCTCTATCCGGATGCCAGCCGCAAGAACGGTTATATCGTTCTGAGCGAAGTGATGCACCCGGATGGCACCCCGCATTCCAGCAACGCGCGCGCCACTATTGAGAACGACCCTGACTTGTGGGTAGGTTTTGAGCAGGAGTACTTCCTCTATAAGGACGGGCGGCCGCTCGGCTTCCCCGCAAATGGCTATCCCAGCACTCCCCAGGGCCCCTATTACTGCGGTGTCGGCTACAAATTTATGGGCAACCTGGCCCGACAAATCGTCGAAGAACACTTGGACCTCTGCCTGGCGGCTGGCATCAATCACGAAGGCATCAACGCGGAAGTCGCTAAAGGCCAGTGGGAATTCCAGATCTTCGCTAAAGGCTCCGCCAAAGCCGCCGATGACACCTGGACGGCTCGCTATTTGATGATGCGTCTGTGCGAAAAATACGAAGTCGACGTGGAATTGCATTGCAAGCCCATCAAGGGCGACTGGAATGGATCTGGCATGCACTGCAACTTCTCGACGAAATACCTGCGCGAAGTAGGCGGCAAAGAATATTTTGAAGCGCTCATGCGGGCGTTTGAAGAAAACATCGCCGACCACATCGCGGTGTATGGACCGGATAATCATCTGCGCTTGACGGGACTGCACGAAACGCAAGCCATCGACAAGTTCAGCTATGGGCTGTCCGACCGCGGCGCTTCCATCCGGATGCCCGTTAATTTCGTCAAGCACGGCTACAAAGGCTACCTCGAAGATCGCCGCCCCAATTCCGAGGGCGATCCCTACCAGATCGTCTCGCGCATTCTGAAGACGATCAATGGCGTCAAGAAGCCGGAAGCTGCCCACGCCTAGGAGCAGCAAGGTAAACCTTCCGCCCTGCCTCGGAATTCGGGGCAGGGCCATCCTCTCGAAATCCAATCTCTCGCCGATTCCGTACTAACCATTGGACGCGCGCGGTAAACAGCGCGGAGAACCAAGGGGATAAAATGCGGAAATACACTTTGCTAACGCTCGTGACGGGTTTGCTTGCGATCGCTCCCATGTCGCAAGCTGGAGACACGCTTTACCAGAACTTGGGCGGCAAGAAAGCCATCATAGCCGTGGTGGACGATTTTGTCGGGCGCGTCGCGGCTGACAACCGAATCAATAGCTTCTTCAAGGCCACCGCCGCCGACCCCAAAAGGCTCGCGAAATTCAAGAAGAACCTGGTGGATCAAATCTGCGAGGCCTCCGGCGGCCCCTGCAAATACAAAGGCAAGGATATGAAGACCGCTCACGCGGGCATGGGAATCACCAGCGCCGATTTTGACGCATTGGTCGAGGACCTGGTAGCATCGCTCGACAAGTTCATGGTCAAGGAAGGCGATAAGCAAACGCTGCTCGGCGTCCTTGGCCCCATGAAGAAAGACATCGTGGAAAAGTAGACCTGGACCGACTCCTTGTGTGTTTTCCCTCAGGCGCGCCGCCGGCTTGGACAACCGTTCTCCCGTTTGTCGCGCCTTTTTCTTGATCGGGCTATGATCTCAATACAACCATGTGTGGCGGCATGCTGCTTCCGCTGATCATGGCCGTGTACTCAGGGCCAGAGGAGAGCTCGCTGATCGCTCGTCTGCAGCGCCGCGATCCCCAGGCCCTCGCCGAGCTGTACGATCGTTATGGAAGATTGGCTTATTCCCTGGTTCTGCGAGTGGTGCGCAACGCATCGATCGCGGAGGATCTAGTTCAGGAGACGTTTCTGCGCGTGTGGAACCGGATCCAATCCGTGGACGCGGAGAAAGGCGCCCTAGGGCCGTGGTTATTGGCTATCGCGCGCCATTGTGCGATCGATTATTTGCGTTCCTCGGCCGGCCGCGATCGCAATGCCGTGGAACTGGATGAAGCCGGCCACGCGCCGCTGTATTCAGAGATGGAGGCCGGAATCCTCCAGTCCGACCAAGTGCGCCGCGTGCGGGCGGCCATGGACAACTTGGCGCCCAATCATCGAACGGTGATGGAGCTGGCTTATTTTGAGGGCCTGTCGCAGTCCGAGATGGCAGACCGAATGGGCCAACCCCTCGGCACCATTAAGACCTGGGTGCGTACGGCGCTGCAAAGTCTGCGCGACGCACTCGGAGCGGCGGTGTCTCCATGAACTGCGAACAGCTTCGCGAGCATTATGATCTCTACGCCCTGGATATCGCCGAAGAACCCGAGCGCGGCGAGATTCGCGCTCATCTCAACCGAGGCTGCGAGGTTTGCATGGCAGGAGTAAAGCAGGCACTCGAGACGGTCACGTTGTTGGGCGCCGGCGCTCCGCCGGTAGAGCCTTCCTCTCAGCTTCGCCGCCGTATCCTCGGGTCTGTGGGAGCCGAGCGGCGCGGCCCAGGCTGGATTGCCGTCTGGACCATGGCGGCGGCGATCGTGGCCATATGCCTCGTACTTATTTTCGTCCTGCAGGAAAGACGCAGCTTCGTGGATGAAGCCCTTCGAGCGCGAGCCGCGCTTGGCATTTTGTACGGCCCGAAAACTGTGGAAGCGTCGTTCGGCGGTTCCCAACCGCGGCCGCCCTACGGTAAGGTCTTCGTGGATCCGACGCAAGGCGTGCTGCTGATCGCCTCCAACTTGTTTCCGACGCCCGCCGGCAAAATCTACGAGATGTGGCTGATTCCGAAAGGCGCCAAACCGCTGCCGGCCGGCCTGTTCCAGTCGTACAGAGACGGACAGGCGCTGTACGTACGTCCGGGCGCGGTTGACATTGCAGCCACGGCCGCCGTGGCGGTAACCGTCGAAGATCGAGCCGGAGCCGATCAGCCCACCACAACGCCGCTGATTGTCGCCTCGCTGGCGCGCGCAACGCCCTAGTGACGCTTGAAGTACTGCACCTCGCGCTCGTGCTGTTCCGCTGCATCCCGGCTGGAAAACGTACCCAAGTTCTTCCGCCGGCCGGTCTTCGCGTCTTTCTTCCGTGAGTACAGGCGATATTGGCCCGATTTGAGTTTCCGGATCATGACAACCGTAGGACGCTATCCGGTCTGCAAAGCTACAATGAGAAACCTGGGGCTATGAACCGCTGGGAGATTTTTGCCGATGGATAACGGGAGCGATCTTCTTTGAAACTGGCAGAACTCTTGGGCTTTTCGCCCCGGCCATCCGCAACGGTGCCGCGCGGCCCGGCGCGCACATCGAAGAAGGCCATTGCACTCTGTCACAGCTTGCTATCGGAGCGCGGCGAAGTTTCCGGCAGCCGCTTGGCCGCCGAAGCCCTGGATGCTTACCGGGCCCTCGACGATCGGGCGCGCCGTTCCTTTTTCGAATCGCTGATCCGCGAGTTCTCTCCCGATCCTGAAGAGGTGGGACAGGCCGGCGACGCCTACCGCAGCAATCCCTCCCCGGAAAATCTCGCGCGGTTGCAAAAAGTGGTGGAACCGCCCCGCCAGGAGCTGTTTCGCCGGCTAAACCTGGCGCCGGATGGCACGCATATTCTGGTGGCCATGCGAAGTCAGGTGCTGCAGGAATCGGACCGCACCCCTCGATTGAAGCCCATCGCCGCGGACCTTGCGCATTTGTTCACATCCTGGTTCAATCGCGGCTTTCTGGTGTTGCGCCGTATCGACTGGCGAACCTCGGCCGTCATCCTGGAAAAGCTGATCCAGTATGAGGCGGTGCATCAGATCCAAGGCTGGCACGATCTGCGCCGGCGTCTGGAAGCAGACCGCCGCTGTTACGCGTTCTTTCATCCCGCCCTGCCCGACGAGCCGATTATCTTCATCGAAGTGGCGCTGACGCGCGGCTTGAGCGACACGGTGCAGGCGCTGCTGGACCCGGACTCGTCCGTGCTTGATCCCGAATCGGCCGAATGGGCCATCTTTTACTCCATTACCAATTGCCAGGAAGGGCTGCGCGGCGTGCCGTTCGGCAGCTTCCTGATCAAGCGCGTGGTGGAGGACCTGAGCAAAGAATTTCCGCGTATCAAGAAGTTCGCCACGCTTTCCCCGGTACCGGGTTTTCGCAAATGGCTGTCCGAAAAAGCCGCCGTTCTCCAGGCCAATCCCAAGTTCGCCTCCATCGCTTCGGCCATCGCGAAACTCGACAGTCCGCAGTGGATGGAGGACCCGGCCCTGCGGTTGGAGTTGCCGCGGCACTTGCTTCCGCTGGCGGCTTATTATCTGCTGCACGCCAAGCAGAACCGGGAGCCGCTGGATGCCGTGGCGCGCTTCCACCTCAAGAACGGAGCGCGTCTGGAGCGGATCAACTGGCTGGGCGATACTTCCATTACCGGATTGCAGCGCTCGGGCGGACTGACCGCCAATTACGTCTACAAGCTCCCGGACGTGGAGCGCAATCACGAGCTATACGTTCGCGAACACAAAGTCCGGGCCTCGCGTGAAATCGAAGCGCTGGCCAAGCGTTTCGTCCCGCCCGCGCGGTTTTAGGCTGTCAATCGCGCGTCTACTTGGCCAGACGAACCAGCTCCAGAGTTTGGAGCATGCGAACGGACCGCGCGCCTTCGTGATCGTTGGGGCAAACCAGCCGGAATGGCCCCTGTTTATCGGGCAGGGGCTTGCCATCTCGCTTGTCGGCCACCAGGACTGATTCGTTGCCAAAGTCGGGGTCCAATTCGCCCAGCGTGAAGATAACCTGGTAGCCGTCCATCGCTTTGGCCATCACGTAAGTTGTAAGCACTTTCCCGCGCAGTTTCTTGCCGAACGGCGCGCCGGCTTTTTCCAGGACCTCGCGCAGCGGAACGCCTTCATATACGATCTTGCTGCCATCCGGGGCGGGCACCGATGCGGTCTCCCGCGGCATTTTGGCAAGATCGTCGGACGTTAGCGACAGCGGCGTCGCGATGTCGCCTTGAACCGCCAACACTGCCGAGGTAGGCGCCTGCGCAAAAACAAGCGCGGCACAGAGGATCAGCGCATACTTCATAAGTATCAGTGTACTTTGTAACCGTAGCGCGCCAGCACCGTCCGGCCGGGGCCATTCAATACGAAGGCGGTGAACGATTGTGCCCAGTCGCGATGTTGCGAACGCGCCAGCACGCCCAGCTTCTGAACGATGGGCTGGTGCAGCGCCTCGTCTACCTGAATCACTTTGCCGGCCTCTTTCAACAACAGCGAATACGCGGTGAACACAGCGTCGGCGTTCTTGGATGTGCCATACTCTCGCGCCATGTTGATGTTCTCCGCGTAGACGATCCTATCTTTCACCGCATCCCAGATGCCGGCGTGCTGCAACGTCTCGACAGCCGCTGCCCCATAGGGCGCCAGCTTAGGATTGGCGAGCGCGATCACTTTCACGTCTGACGCTTTCAGGTCGTCGATCTTGTTCACTTGCGCCTTGCTGCTGGGAGGAATCCACAGCGCGAGAACGCCAGTCGCGTATACGGCGCTGCTGCCCGGCACCAACAGGCCCTCGTGATCCAGCTTGTCCACGTGTTGGGCGTCCGCGGCCAGGAACACATCGAAAGGCGCCGAGTTCTCGATCTGGCTGGTCAGCACCGCCGTCGAGCCAAAGCTGAACACCGCATGAATCTTGGTTTGCCGCTCGAATTCCGAACCGAGCACCTGGGCCACTTCCGTCAGGTTAGCGGCAGCTGCGACGGTAATTTCGGGCTTGGACGCGCTGCCTGGTGAACTATCGCGCTGGCCGGCGGCGGCGCAAAACGCTACGATAATCAGCAGAGCTATGTACCGGAATCTCATCGGGCACACTCCACGGTGTTACTGTAACACGACAGAGTTGCGTATGAGATACGTTCGCTCCAGACATCCCCATGCCAGAAATTGAGAATCACTTAGGAACCCTGCGGCAAAAACGCGGCATTTCCGCGGCGCAGCTGGCTCGCACGGTTGGGGTGACGCGGCAGACCATCTACGCCATGGAAGCGGGCAGCTATGTTCCGAATACGGCGGTGGCATTGCGGTTGGCCCAGGCTCTGGAAGTGAAGGTGGAAGATCTTTTCGCGCTTCCCCCGGCCGAACCCGCCGGTCTGCGCTCGGAAGAAGCCACGCTGCTGCCGGGCTCAGAAGCCTTACACCCAGGCCAACCGGTACAACTTTGCCTCGTGAACAAGCGCCTGGTGGCGTCGCCTCCTTCGCCTGTGCCCTGGTACTTCCCGGTCAGCGACGCCGTGGTGGCCGGCAAGCTTCCGAAGAATGGCCGCACCGACGTTCAAGTCTTCGACGCCGCCGAGGATTTTCGCAATCGGGTCCTCATCGCCGGGTGCGATCCCGGAATCTCGGTGCTGGCCCATCACCTGCAATCGGCGGGCGTGGAGCTGGTTCTCGCGCACCGCAACAGCTCGCAATCGCTCAAGCTGTTAAAGGATGGATGCGTCCACATCGCCGGCACCCACCTGCGCGACGAATCCAGCGGCGAGTCCAACCTTCCGGAGATCGGCCGGATGTTTCCCAGAAACGCCGTGGCGGTGATCACCTTCGCGGTGTGGGAGGAAGGCATCGTCACGGCGGCGGGCAATCCCAAGAGCATCAAAGCCATTGACGACCTGGCCCGGCGCGACGTCAGCATTGTGAATCGTGAGAAGGGCGCCGGAAGCCGTGCGCTGCTGGATTCGGCGCTCAAGCGGCTGAAGCTCGATTCCAAGAACGTTCGCGGATACGACCGCATTGCGCCGGGACACTTGCAGGCGGCCTGGCAGGTGCAGTCCGGGCAAGCCGATTGTTGCATCGCCACGCGGGCCGCCGCGCGCGTCTTCGGCCTGGGCTTCGTTCCGCTGGTCAGCGAGCGCTACGATCTGGCCATCCGGCGGCAACATCTCGACATGCCCAGTATCCAAACTTTATTGGACACGCTGAACCGTTCCAACTATCGCCGCGAACTGGAAAGCCTCGGCGGCTATGATACTCGCGCGGCGGGCCAGCGGCTGCTCTAATAGGGACATGGCACTCTCAGCGCGAAATCAACTTCCCGGCGTCGTGGAAAGCGTGCAACTCGGCACCATCATGGCGCACGTCGTCGTCAAGGTGGGCGACAATCTGATCGAAAGCGTCATCACCCGAACCAGCGCCGAAGAATTGGGGCTGAAGAAGGGCGACGCGGTCAAGGTGGTCGTCAAGTCCACCGAAGTCATGATTCAAAAGTGACGTGGGACGAAGTTCGCAGCGAGTTCCCCGCGCTCGCCCACTGGACCTATCTCAACACCGCCACCCAGGGTTTATTGCCCAGGCGCGCCACCCAGGCCGTCGCCCGGCACTTCGCTCATCGCGATGAATTGGCTTGCGGCGATTTTCTGGCTTGGTACGACGATGCCGATCGCATCCGCGGCAAGATCGCCCGGCTGATCCATTGCGCGCCTGAAGACATCGCGTTCATTCCGAACGCGTCCACCGCGCTGGGACTGCTGCTCGCCGGGATGGACTGGCGTTCCGGCGACCACGTGCTCACTCTGGAGCACGAATTCCCGAACAATCTTTACGCCCCGGGCCTGCTGGAACGTTACGGCGTTGAAACCACCGCTTGCCCCTGGGAGCGTCTCTACGAATCCGTGAAAGCTAAGACGCGGCTTGCCATCGTCAGTTCCGTGAACTACACCACCGGCTTCGCGCCGCCCCTCGCCCAGCTTGCGGAGTTTCTTCATGCGCGCGGCGTATTGCTGTATATCGATGGAACCCAGAGCGTCGGTGCGTTGCGTTTCGATACCAGCCGGATTCAACCGGACATGCTGGCCGTGCATGGTTACAAGTGGCTGTTCTCACCCGAGGGCGCCGGATTTTTCTACATTGCTCCGCAACTGCGCGATCGGCTTCAGCCGAATGTGGTGGGCTGGCGCAGCCATCGCAACTGGCGCAATGTCGACAACCTGCACCACGGAGTTCCCGAATTGTTGCCGAGCGCAGAGAAGTACGAGGGCGGCGGGCTGTCTTTCGGGCTGCTTTACGGCATGGAGGCTTCGCTCGATCTGATCCTCGAGATCGGTCCCGATTTCGTCGAGCAGCGCGTTCTTGATTTGGCCGCGAAGACTCGCCAGATGCTGCGCGGGCTCGGCGCCACCGTAGCCGACTACGCATCTCCCGTTCTCGCCGCGCGATTTGAGCGCCACGATGTTTCGGCCCTGGTGCGCGGTCTCACCGAACAGCGGGTCCTGGTGGCGGCCCGGCGCGGTAGTCTGCGCGTCTCGCCGCACCTTTACAACAACGAACACGATTTGGAAATTTTCGAGCGCGCGCTGCGCGGCTTGCTTTAGACCACTGCGGAAAAAGCGACTTCCGCTTGCTAACGCGCCCCCCCGTTCGGTTTCCTTCGAGTCGATGTTCTCCAGTGCACGACGACCGGAGATTTTCCATTTCGATGTTCATCCCGTGGGTCGTCTTCGACCGGCATGCGGGCACGACTTCCGGGCGTGCTGCTGACGCGCGGTTCAGAACCGCGACCGTAAGGGAGCCGGTCCTAGCCCGGCAAACTGAACGTCACATGCCGCTCGCTATTCAATCGTACGCTGAGGCTGCGATCGAGCGAAGCTAACGGCGTTTGCTTCTGCACGTGATCCATCGTGACGTAATGCACGGTCGCGCCGTCCACCCAATACGCCAGAACCGCGCGAATGGTGCCATCGTTCATCGCGAGCAAGTAGAGCGGATCTTGATACTTCTGGTTAGCCTGCGCATTCGGGCCGGCGTTCCAAACGGACGGCGCCGGGGGTAACGGACCAACTATTTGCGGTGGAGGAGCCTGATTGGAAATGATCAGAACTTGCGGCGACGGAGAAGAGTAGGAAGGAGACCCGTACGCTGGGTATCCGCCGTAATCGGCGTTGCCGTAATCCGAATATCCGTATCCGTTGTCATAGCAATCCGAGAAGAACGGATCGCAGTAGTCGCCAAAAAAGCCTGGGTAGTAACCATACGGGTAACCGTAACCCCACCCGTAACCATAGAGGCCCCGGAATCCGTAGCGGCCGCGAAAACCGCCGATCCCTCGGAATCCTCCGCGATAGCCTGCGCCGCCGCGAAACGCGCCACCACCGCCTCGGAAGCCGCCGCCCGAAAAGCCACGTCCGCCTACCGAACCGCCGCCGCGCGCCCCTCCACCGCCGCCTCCGTGCCCGCCGCCCCTTTGTGCGAACCCGGGAACGGCCAGCAGGACGAACGCGAAGACGCTACCGACGACAACCGGCAAAAAGCGCCGCATGGTACCCTCACATACCAATATACCGCGCATACAGGCTCCGTGCCACGCCCACGTCGGTGGTGCCTTTGATGATGGCCCGGCCATCGGGGAAGATGGTGAGCAAGTACGGCGGCGCCTCAAACCGGAGCGCGAATTCGTTGGACCGAACCGGCCCCAGCGGCGCCAGCTTAGCCGCCAGATCGCGCAGTTCCAAAGGACGCGCCCGTTCGTGGATCTGCACCGCGTTCTGGCCGCACAAGCTGACCGGCGCTCGCCGCTGACCAGTTAGATAAGGGAACTCGCGCCGTCCGCAGGTGGGACACTCCGGAACAGGGCCAGGCTGCGCCACTTGCCGGATCTCGCCGGTCCAAACGTCCACCGTCGTAATCTTCCGCGTGGGCTCCACGCCGCACAATGTTTTGATCGCCTCGCTCACCTGCAAACTCGCGATCAGGGCCGTTACGGTTCCGAGCACCCCCGCCGTCTCGCAGGTTGGCTGCGCACCCCCCGGCGGATCGGGATAGATACATCGTAAACACGTCGTTTTACCGGGGATAATGGGCATCGTGATCCCATAGCTGCCCACTGCGGCCCCATAAATCCAGGGAATCCCGCGATCCACTGCAAAATCATTGATCAGGTATCTTGTTTCGAAGTTGTCGGTTCCGTCCAGGATTAGGTCCACGCCGTCCAGCAGCTCTTCTACGTTAGACGGAGTTAGATCGGCCACCAGCGGTTCCACCCGGATGTCCGCATTGATTCCCGCGATCTTGCGCGCCGCGGCCGCCGCCTTCGGCATACCCTGCTCCACGTCGCACTCGTCGAACAGCCATTGCCTTTGCAGATTGCTCAGCTCGACGTAATCCCGGTCGATGATCCGCAGGAACCCCACCCCCGCCCGCGCCAGCGCTCCGGCCTGAAAGCTCCCCAACGCGCCGCAACCGGCCACTGCTACGCGAGCGTCCAATAAACTTTGCTGCCCCTGTTCGCCGATGCCCGCAAACCGGATCTGCCGCGAATAGCGTTCGCGATCCCGATCGGTCATGCCCGGGGCCTCATACAACCCGATGGTACCAACCGGGGCTTTATGATAGGCGATGCGTTAAGATGGTCGCTTGTGTCAACCCGGCTGGGCTGGTGGATCCGAACGCCCATGCTCGCCGCCCTCTGCTCGATCCTGTTGAACGGCGCGCCCAATGATTACGAAGGCAAGCCGATCGCCGCGGTGCAATTCGACCCGGCGATGCAGCCCCTCACCTTCGATCAATTGATGGCCATGCTCCCGTTGAAGATCGGGCAGCCGCTGCGCGCCACGGACCTGCGCGACTCCATTCAGCGCCTGTACCAAACCGGCGAATACGCCGACATCGCCGTGGACGCCACCCTCGCGCCGGCTGGCGTAAATCTGAAGTTCATCACCAAGCCCGCGTATTTCATCGGATATTTCGACGTCAGCGGGGTGCCTGAGCCGCCCAACGAGGGCCAGTTGCTGGTGGCCACCAAACTTACTCTGGGAACGCCATACGTGCCCGGCGATACCACGGCGGCGGTGGCCCGCATCACAGACCTTCTGAAGCGAAACGGCTTCTACAATGCCGGTGTTGAGCCCGCTACATCCACACGCCAGCCCACCCAAGAGGTCCACATCGACTTCAACGCGGACCCCGGCCAGCGCGCCAAGTTCGACGGACTTGTGGCCGGCGGAGATATTTTGCGTCCTATCGACAAGCTGATCCTTTCCAGCGGCTGGAAGCGCCTCCGTGGGCATTTCGGGCTGGGGTGGCATCAGCTCACCGAAACCCGTCTTCAAAATGGACTGGACAACATCCGGTCCTGGTATCCCAAGCACGATCACTTACTTGCTCAGGTGAAGCTGGTCAACCTGGATTATCACGCAGATGCCAACACGGTTACGCCGGTGCTGTCCATCAATCCCGGCCCTCCGGTGCTGGTGCGCGTGCGCGGCGCCAAACTTTCCTCCGGAAAACTGCGCAGCCTGCTTCCCATCTATGAGGAGCGTTCTCTCGATCGGGACTTGCTGGAAGAAGGATCGCGCGATCTGGCGTCCTACTTCGAGACGCAAGGCTATTTCGACGCGAAGGCCGACTACCTGAGCGCCACCCCAGCCAACGGCGAGCAATTGATCGACTACCACGTCGACCTCGGCGTCCGGCACAAAATCGTCAAGGTCGAAGTCCACGGAAATCATTATTTCGACGACGCCACCATCCGCGAGCGCATGTCGGTGATACCGGCCACCATTCTTCGTTACCGCTGGGGCCGCTACAGCCGGCCGATGCTGGAGCGCGATCTGGACGCCATCCGGAGTCTTTATCGCGCCAACGGTTTTCGCGACGTGATGGTCACCTCTCGGATTATCGACGACTACAACGGCGTCGCCGCGCACCTGGCCATCTTTATTCAGATCGACGAAGGCCCGCAGTGGTTCATCTCCAAGCTGGTTTTAGAGGGCGTTTCGAACGATGTCCGGCCTGCTTTGCTCGAGCTTCTGCATTCCACCGAAGGACAGCCCTACAGCGATCTCAACGTTGCCACCGATCGCGACAATGTACTCGGTTACTACTTTAACAACGGCTATCCGGCCGCCCGGTTCGATTTCACCACCGCTCCCGCCCCCCAGGCCGACCACGTGGATCTGACGTTCGTCGTCACGCCCGGTGACCGTGTCTTTGTGCGCAACGTAGTGGTGGATGGGCTGAAGCGCACCCGGCCGGACGTGGTGACGGATCGCATCAGCCTGCGCGCCGGCGACCCGCTGTCGCAAAGCGAGATCAACGACAGCCAGCGCCGGCTGTACGACCTCGGCATTTTTACGCGCGTGGACGCCGCCATCCAGAATCCGGGGGGAGACGAGCCTACCAAATATGTGCTCTATTCGATCGAAGAGGCCGGACGATATTCCATGAACGTCGGCGTTGGTGCCGAAATCGGGCGGATTGGCGGAAGCTCCACGTCGCTCGATTCGCCGGCCGGCGTAACCGGCTTTAGTCCGCGCTTTTTGTTCGGCATCAGCCGCCTGAATCTCTTCGGGCTAGGCCACACCTTGAGCTTGCAGACGCTGACCTCCACGCTCGAGCAGCGCGCCCTTTTGACCTACGTGGCGCCGCAATTCCTGGGCAACTCGAACCTGAGCCTGCAGCTTTCCGGATTGTTCGACCGTTCCCACAATATTCGCACCTTCTCCTCGCAGCGCGAGGAAGGTTCCATTCAATTGGCGCAAAAGCTGTCCCGGGCCGATACCCTGCAATACCGCTACACCTACCGAAACGTGGATATTATTGGCACTCCGCTCATCAGTCCCGAACTGATTCCGTTGTTGTCGCAGCCTGTCCATGTCGGGTTTCTTTCCATGGACTTTATCCAGGACAAGCGGGACGACCCCATCGATTCGCACCATGGCACCTACACCAGCATCGATCTCGCTTTGTCGGCCAGCGTGTTGGGATCTCAAACCGATTTCGGGCGAGTGGTGGCGCGCAATTCCTCCTACTATCAGCTCACCAAGGGTCTGGTTTTGGCGCGAACCACGGACTTCGGCATTATTGAACGCTACTCCGGGCTGCCGGAAATCCCGCTGGCCGAACGGTTCTTTGGCGGAGGCTCGTTCTCCAACCGGGCGTTTCCGGATTTTCAGGCCGGCCCGCGCGATTTAACCACCGGCTTTCCCATCGGCGGCAACGCGCTGTTGATGAACACGATAGAGTTGCGCTTCCCGCTGGTTGGCGATAACTTGGGCGGCGTGCTGTTCAACGACCTGGGCAATGTTTATTCGGCTGTGAACAAAATCAGCCTGGGATTCCGGCAGGAGAATCTACAGAACTTCGACTATGCCGTCCAGGGTTTCGGCATCGGTTTCCGTTATCGAACGCCCCTGGGGCCGGTTCGCGTGGATTTTTCGCTCAGCCCCAACTCGCCGCGCTTCTTCGGCTGCGAAGGCTCCATCAACCAGTTGTACCTGTGCGGAGTCGCCGGTTCGTCGGTACCTCAGACGGTGCAGCGAATTAATGTCTTCCAATTCCATTTCTCGCTGGGACAAGCGTTCTGATGCCGGGAATAGCACTCCCTCACGGTCGTGGTTCGGTAGTCTCCCTCGCATTCCTTGTCTCCCTGGTATTCCTCGTCTCGCTCGCGTTTCCCGAAATCATCGACCGCATCGTCATCACCGTCGGCAACCAGGTAATCACCCAATCCCAGCTCGACGACGAAATTCGCCTCACCGCTTTTCTCAATCGCGAGAAGGTCGATTTAAGCGCCAGCGCAAAGAAGGAGGCCGCCGGCCGGCTGATCGAACAGGCGCTGATCAAACGCGAAATGGATCTCAGCCATTATCCTTTGCCGGAGCTCAGGGATGCCGATAAATCGTTCGAGAGCCTGAAGGCCATGTATCCCAGCGAATCGGCCTTCGAAGAAGCGCTTAAGTCCTACCAAATCACACCAGACGAGCTGACTCGCCGCCTATGGTGGCAGTTGACCCTGCTGCGCTTCATCGATTACCGCTTCCGGCCCGGAATACTAATCCCGCGCGCGGATGTGCAAGCATATTATCGACAGCAAGTTTCCGGGTGGGAACAAAAAGGGATCAAGCCGATTCCGACGCTGGAAGAGTCCCGCGATCAGATCGAGGAGATTTTGACTCAGCAGCGGATCGACCAGGCACTGGAACAGTGGATCAAAGATACGCGGAATCAGGTCACAATTAATTATCTGGACCCTGGGTTGAAATGACGCCCCTTACGCAGCAGCCGACCGCCGACCAAACAACGCCGAGCCCGAAACCGGTAAAGCGGGGCGCCAGGATCGTCGTGTTCACTCTCCTCGGCTTGGCAGGCTTCGGGATTGCTCTTCTCGTCGCCGGCCTGGTGCTGGTACAAACCGCGTGGTTTAGGAACCAGGTGCGGGAGCGAATCGTATCCGTGGTCCAGCGCGCCACCGGCGGCCGGGTTGAGATTGGCAGCTTTTCTTACAACTGGCGCAACCTGACGGTTGAGGTAGAGCCCTTCGTCCTGCACGGCACGGAGCCAGCCGGCGCGCTCCCGTTATTCCGCGCGGACAAAATCCAAATCGGCCTGAAAATCATTTCAGCGCTGCGGAAAAAGGTGGACATCGCCTCGCTGATTGTCGAGAGCCCGCACGTCTACATCACCATTGGCCCCGATGGCTCGACGAATTTCCCGAGGCCGACCATTCCGCGCTTCAATCAGAACGTGATCGAGGATCTTCTCGATCTCCACGTGCAGCATATCGAGCTTCGTCACGGCATCGCCAATTACAATTCCTGGCGCGTTCCCCTGGATGCGACCGGCGAGCATCTGCAGATGTCGCTGGCCTATCAGACCGGCGGGCTAATTGGTGGGCGAAATGGCGGGCAACCAGCCGCGCCGCATTATCTGTGTTCCATTTCTTCGGCGCTCATGCGCATCTCCTCGCCCAAATTGCGCGCGCCCGCCGAGTTCGCGCTGGACTCTCAAGTCAAGCTAGGCAGGAATACCATTCTGGTGCAGCGCATGAACCTGGCATCCCGCGGTATGAAAATCGAGGCCAAGGGAGACATTTTCAACCTGTTCTCCCCCTATGCCAACTTTGAAGTGACCGCCGCGCTCCCGGTGCAGGATTTGAATGAATTGGTCCAGACCCCGCTGGAACCGCGCGGAGAGGTATGGTTGCAGGGCCGCGTCACCGCCGGTGGGTCCAATACTGACCGGTTCATCGGCCGTCTCACCGGCCGCTCTCTTGGCTACCGCAACAAGGGCGCTGAGATCCAGAACATTGCCATCAACTCGGACGCAGATATCACTCCGGACAAGATTGATCTCAAAGATGTCCAGCTCTCCGCTCCAGCCGGTCGCTTCCGTGGGGCCATCCAGGTAAGCTACGTCAACCGGGTGAACGTGAAAGGCGAAATCAGCGCTGTTACGATCGCCGAAGTGGGCCGCCTAGCCGCACGGGAAACCGGCGCTCTGAACGGGACGCTTAGCGGTCCGGTGCAATTGGTCGGGCAAGCTACGCCTTCCGGACTGGCGGGAGTCACCGCCAGCGCGATGCTGGATCTCGAACCAGGCAACGGCGGCGTGCCGGTCTCGGGCTCGCTCGCCATGAATTACGATCAACGCGCCGGCAAGCTGCAACTGGGCGATTCTCAAATCGACATTGGTTCCACGCACGCGCAAGTGTCCGGTACTGTGGGGCAAAACCTGGCCCTGCATGTCGTCTCTCGCAATCTCAACGACGCACTTCCCGTGCTGCGCGCGCTCGGCGCTCTACCCTTTGGTCAACCCCCTGCCCAATGGCCGGTGGAACTGCAAGGAGGAGTGGCGCGCATCGATGCCACCATCCTGGGAGCGCTCCAAGATTCGAAAATCTCCGGCAAAGCCGAGGCCGAAAAGCTGAAACTGGAGGGCCAGCTATTGGACCGTGTCGCTTCCAGTTTCACTGTCGATCGATCCAGCATCGTGCTCCAGGCGGTGACGGTGGAACAAGGCAAAATGCGCCTGTCAGGAGACGGGCGCGCCGGGTTACACTCCTGGAAGCTGGAAGGGAGCAGCCCTGTATCGGCCAGCGTGTCCTTACACTCCGCCGACATCCAGAGTCTGGCCGCGGAGGCCGGATGGAAAGCGCCGCCTGCCACTGGGTTGGTTTCGGCCGCTGTTCACGTTTCCGGGTCGCTCGAATCGCCCGTGGTTACCGGCGCCGTGACGTTCGAAAATCTCAACGCCTATGACGAACACTTCGCGCAGGCTCGCGCCGACGTCACCTTTACCACCACGGCCCTGGAAGTTTCGCATGGAGAAGCCCGCAGCGGCGCGGGGCGCGTTACTGTGTCCGGCGATTACAACCACCCTGCCAGCGACTGGCGGGACGGATCACTCCGATTCGACGTGGCAACCAGCGGCATCGATCTCACCGGCGTCAAGCACCTCCAGGATGTCGAACCCGGCCTGGGCGGACGTGTGGGCCTGAAGGCCGCCGGTGGCGCCAAAATTGTAAACGGCGTGGTGGATTTGACATCGCTGAATGGCGAGCTTACCGTGCGCAACGCCGCTCTGGATGGCCGCTCCTATGGCGATCTCACGATCACGGCCGCCACCAAGCTGCCCCTGTTGACGCTTTCGGCCACCGCTACCTTGCCAGACGTTCAGATCCACGGAAGCGGCGAGTGGCGCATGGAGGGCGATTATCTGGGCGAAGCGCATGTCGCCATTCCGCGCATCTCGCTCGCCACGCTGCACGACCTGGCCCCGGGGAAACACGTCCGCAAGGATCTGCCCTTCGGCGGCTTCATCCAAGGCGACGCCACTATCTCAGGTCCGCTCAATCGACCTTCTGCGATAAAGGCCGATGTGACGCTATCCACCGTCCAGCTCAACGCCAGCCCCAACGCGCATCCCGAGGCGGGCGTGCCCCTGCAAGATCTGGTTCTGCACAACGCCCAGCCTGTACATATTGTGGCGAACGCCAGCTCCATCGATTTCGGACACGCCAGCTTTATCGCCAAGGACACCACACTGGACGTCAGCGGACGCCTGATTCTGAACTCGAAGAATCCGTGGGATCTGTCCGTCCAAGGCAGAATCAATTTTTCGATTCTCCAGCTCTTCAACCCGGACTTGCTCGGCGCGGGCGCATCCATCATAAACGTCAGGGTCCGTGGGCCTCTCACCGAACCGCAAGTGGAAGGCCGGCTTGAATTGAAGAACGCCTCCTTGTTCCTGCGGGATGTTCCCAACGGTGTCGATAACGCCAACGGCCTCATCCTTTTCGATCAAAACCGCGCCACGGTGCAGAACCTGAGCGGCAAGAGCGGCGGCGGGGACATTTCCTTCGAAAGCGGCAGCTTCCTGGGATTCCGCGGAGCCGCTCTGGTTTATCGACTCCAGGCTACGGCCAGCAATGTGCGGTATCGCTCGCCGGATGGAGTGAGCGTTACGGCGGATGGCTCGCTGGCTTTGGTTGGCACTTCGGAGAGCAGCGTGTTGTCGGGCTCGGTGTCGGTAACACGCGCGGCCTTTAGCCCGCGGACCGACCTGGGAGCGTTGCTCGCTTCCACTACTACGCCCGTGGCCTCTAATCCCAACGCGTATCTGCAGGGACTTCAATTGGATGTGCGCGTCGTGACACAACACACCCTGGAGGTGGAAACCGCCCTCACCCGCAACATCCAGGCCGATGCCGATCTGCGTGTGCGGGGCACCCCGGATCGCCCCATCCTGTTGGGACACGTCACCGTGAACTCGGGCCAGATCGAGTTCTTCGGGAACAAGTACAGCATCAATCGCGGAGAAATCAGTTTCAACAATCCGGCCAAGATCGAACCCGTGATCAATATGGACTTGTCCACCCAAGTTCGGGGCATCACGGTGAACATCAGCTTTTCCGGTTCTTTGAACAAATTGAATTTTTCCTATCGGTCCGATCCGCCGCTGGAAGCCTCCGACATCGTCGCCTTGCTGGCGGTGGGACGCACTCCCTCCACGGCCGGTCCTCTGGCCATGTCCCAGGCAACCACCAACGTAAATAACAGCTACCTGGGCCTGGGCGACGGAAGCAACTCGCTGCTCTCGCAGGCCATTGCGCCCGACTCCGGGCGCCTGCAGAAATTCTTCGGCGTCAGCCATATCAAGATCGATCCGCAGATGACCGACGTCACCATCGTTCCGCAGGCCCGTCTCACCATGGAACAGCAGGTTTCCTCCGACGTCACGCTCACCTACATCACAAACCTGGCCGTGACCAACCAGCAGATCGTTCGTATCCAATGGGATTTCAGCCGGAAATGGTCGGCCGTGGCGCTGCGGGATGAAAACGGCGCTTTCAGCATCGATTTCCTGTACCGGAAGCGCTTCAAGTAGCCTGCCATGCGCCTCCGCAAAGTCCAGGGAAAACTCAAAGTGGAGCATAGCATCGTGGACGGCCTGCGGCGGGTCCTGGAGCGCCTGCTGGACGACAATCCGGCGGATATTCGATCCATTATTCCCGGCGTAATCCGTCCGGTGAGGGACGCCAAAGGCGAGGTCAAGATCCGCGTGACTGTGCCCACCACCAACGGATGGAAAGCCATCGCGCTCAGCGCGGGGGCGCGGCAAGAGCTTTTCATTAGTACCGCCCTCTCCAAGGACCAATTGGAGCGGGCCATTCACCAGGCTTCAGCCGATTCCGCCTGACGCGCCTGCCGAGGGTACTAAGGCATTCCACCTTCGGTGAGTCGGCGGGCTTCCCGTAGCCTTAGCGGGATGCTGAAAAGGCCTCTTCTCGCTCCTTCACAGTCGCGGTTCAGCAGGGGGGCGCTGATTCCCAAGCTGTTACTGAACCGCGCGCGTCAGCAAGCGGCATCCTGTTAGCGGACGATTCTCTTAACGGCAATACTACGCTAACGTTACAACGGTTCCCAGCCGATGAGGGAGTTAGATCGAGATCCAAAGTAAGCGTGCGAAGTTCGCGGAAATTTCGGTGAAGATTCTAATTGCAGATGACAGCATAGTCTCCCGGCATTTGCTGGAAGCCACGTTGCGGAAGTGGGGCTACGACGTGATGGTAGCCTGTGACGGCGCCGAAGCGCTGGAACTTCTGCAACGCCAGGATGCTCCCTCGCTCATTATTCTGGACTGGATGATGCCTGGGATGACGGGCGTGGAAGTTTGCCGCCGCATCCGGCAGCGCGACGGTGAGCCTTATACCTACATCCTGCTGCTCACCTCCAAGAGCCAAAAAGAAGATCTGATCGAGGGGATGGAGGCCGGCGCCGACGATTACATCACCAAGCCTTTCGACCAGAATGAGCTTCAGGTTCGGCTGCGCGCCGGCACCCGGCTGGTGGACTTGCAGGCCCAGTTGCTCAAAGCCCGGGAAGACCTGCGCGAACAAGCCACCCGGGACTTTCTCACGCGATTGTGGAATCGCAGTTCCATCATCACCGAGCTGGGACGCGAACTGGCCCGCGCGGTACGCGAAGCCCGTCCGCTGGGAGTGGTGATCGTAGACCTGGATCATTTCAAGCACGTCAACGATACGTACGGACATTTGGCCGGCGACGCCGTACTGCGGGAAGCGGCGCGCCGCATGCAAAACAGCATTCGCCAATACGATTCCATCGGCCGTTATGGCGGCGAGGAGTTCCTGATCCTGTTTCCCGGCTGCAGCGAGACGGATAGCTTTGCGCAGGCCGACCGCTTGCGCAAGACCCTAGCCCAGACCGAGATGTCGGTCAACGATTGCTCGCTACGCATCACCGCCAGCTTTGGCGTCACCACCGCCATGCCGGGCGAGAACTGGACGCAGGAAGCATTGATCCGCAGGGCCGACGAGGCGCTCTACGTGGCGAAAAATTCCGGCCGCAACCGCGTTGAGATGCTTACGTACCGCTCTGAGCTGGTGGTAACGAATACCCCCGCTGAAACCGCCGTCGTCTTTCCGTGAATATTTCCCCTGACCTTGAATAGTGCCCCTGAGCGCTGTTAGTGCCGCTGCGCCACCTGGAAATGGCTCAACGAACTGGCGTAGCTGGATATCCCTTTATACAGCGCCTCGGCCGTGCGCTCGCGATAGTCCTCGCGCCGCATGACGCTTTCGTCGTGCGCATTGCTGACGAACCCGATTTCCGCCAGCACCGACGGCATGGAGGCCCCGATCAACACCACGAACGGAGCCTTCTTGACCCCACGATCTTTGGAGCGCACGTCCGTCGTTTTCGCGGACAAATTGTACAACGCGGTCTGCACCCGGCTCGCGAATTCGCGCGATTCCTCCGCCTTATCCTTCAGAGCGATTTTCTCCAGCAGCCCTTGCAACTCGTAAACCGTGAGCTGAGAGCCGGAGTTTTCCCGAGAGGCCAGATCGAGCGCGCTCTTCGAGGTGGTGAAGTTCAGATAGTAAGTCTCCACGCCGGCGGCGCTGCGCAGGGGTGAGGAATTGGCGTGAATCGACAGGAAAAGGTCGGCCTTGGCTTCGTTGGCGATTTCGGTGCGCCGTTCCAGCGGCACGAAGGTATCATCGGTGCGGGTGAAGATCACTTCGCTCCCCATGCGCGCTTCAATCAACCGGCCCAGCCGTTGGGCGACGTCCAAAACCAGATCCTTTTCGCGCAGTCCGCCGGGTCCAACGGTTCCAGTGTCGTGGCCCCCGTGTCCGGGGTCGAGCACGATGCGCCCTACTTTCAGCCCCAGCACGCGAATCATGGAACGGTCGCCCGAAGCGTTGCGCTTGGCGGGCTGTGCGGTCTCGATCGGCTGAGCCGCCGGAGAGCTTGGTGACACGCTGGCGAGCGACGGCAATGCCGGCTTTGCGAGCACCGCGGACGGAGTGGCGAGTAGGGGGGAGGAGCCGCCGTCTTGAAGCTCACCGATAGTAGCGACGAAACTGGCGGCAGCACGCTGCGCAATGGCAACTCGGGCGGCGTGTCGAGCCACGCTTCCTGGGGCGACGCGGCGGGGATGGCGATGGGCTGCGCGGCAGGCGGCGGGGTGAATGGGCGACGCTCCACAGGCTTCGAAACGGGCGCCGGCTCAACCAAGGTGGATGGCGACTTCAGTGGCGCGTTCGTGGTTTCACGCGGAGCGCCTTTCGCGCGCAGCTCAATGATCAATCGACTGGGATTATCCAAGCGCGATAGCGTGTGTTCCACCTGCGTCTCCAGATCCAGCACCACGCGCGTGACGTTGTGTTGCGGCTCGGCCACGCGGATCTGCCGGACCAGATGATCGGACACTGGTATCACGGTCAACGATTTATGGCTCAAATCGGGCCTGGTCGGGCTGAGATCGAAGAACAGGCGGTCGGGATTATCCAGCCGGTCCGACTTCACTTCAAAATCGCCGTCCGTCTCGATCGCGATGCGCGTTACGGCGCCCAAGGACCAAAAGCGAACGGCCGTGACGTGATGCGGCTCCGCGGGGCCCGCGGCGAGCGCCGCAGTGACTCCCGCGCTAATTAAAATCACCAGCAACGCACCCGCTCGCCAGTAGCGCGTCCAGTCACTGCGGCCATGCATGTTCCGGGGGAGGTGTAGCATGGATTTCCTATTGAGTTGCGATGTGCAGCTTGCCCTCGGCATCCACATACGTAACGATATGCCGGGGCGCTTCTTCGGTTGCGCCGGGCGTAGGCTGCTCAGCTTTGCTTACTTCGGGCTTGTTCTCGTTCCCGGCCGCTCGCTTGGCCTGCCCATACTTTTTGCCCACTTTGGCGACATAGCTCACCGTCTCCGGGTAAGGCGGCACGTCTTTGTACTTCGCCACGGCCTTCTCGCCCGCGTTATAGGCCGCAATTGCCAGCCGATCGTCCTGGAAGGTGTCCTCCAGGAATTTCAGATAACGCACTCCGGCTTCGATATTTTGCTTCGGATCGAAGCTGTCCGTCACGCCAAATCGTTGGGCTGTGCCGGGCATCAACTGCATCAACCCCTGTGCGCCCTTGGGTGAAACCGCAAACGGATTGTAGTTGCTCTCCACCTGAATCACTGAATCTACCAGCAGCGGATTGACGTCGAAATTCTTCGCCGCTTCGGCCACCAAGCCGCGGACATCCGGACCCGCACTCGCGCTCTCTCCCAGGGCAGCCATCCGCGGTGCAGCCACCAGGCTCCGTACCAGCTTTCCGGTACGCGTGTCCACCTTTACCACCCACATGGCGCGAGGGAGCGTCCCTGAACCCGGCAGGCTAGCTGCGGTCAAGTTTCCCAGAACCGCCACTCCCAGAACAAGTTCCAAACAAAATCGCATCCTTTTGTTCTACCCGATTATAACCGGATTCCTTCCGTGCGCAAACTTTTCTTTCCGCTGGGCCATTCGGACGCTAATGGTATTATTCTCTCATGCAAGCGTCCGGTTTTGTGCTGGCTGGTGGCGCAAGCAAGCGCATGGGCCAGGACAAGGCGTTGTTGCCTTATCGAGGAACAACCCTGGTGGAGCACGTCGCGAAGACGGTGCTGGAGGCGGTTGGTTCGGTAACGCTGATCGGCGATCCTCAGCGGCTGGGCCATCTCGGCCTGACGGTGCTGCCGGACGAACTGCCCGGCAGCGGTCCCGCAAGCGGTATTTACACCGCCCTGCGGGCCACCGAAACAGACTGGAACCTGGTGGTGGCCTGCGACATGCCGTCCGTCTCGGCCGACATCCTGCGTGAGCTCGTTCAGCGGGCCCAGACGGCGGAGCGCAACTGCGTCGCGGCAGCCGGAGCCTACGGCCAGCCAGAACCCCTGTGCGCCGTTTATCATCGGCGCTGCCTGCCCGCGGTAGAACGGGCCATTCGCGATAAGCGCTTGAGAATGAGAGACTTGATAAAAGAATTCGGGGCCGTTTGGATGAAGGTGGAAGCCGCCGCGCTGGCCAACGTTAATACTCCCGCCGAGTGGGCCGAATTCGAAGCGAAGTCGCCCTGATTGATTCAGAATGACAGACAAACTCCACTACATCGAGTTTCGCCATGTTTATAAGACGTTCGATCGCCCCGTTTTAGTCGACGCCAATTTTTACGTGAATGCGGGCGAAACCGTCGCCATCATCGGCCGCAGCGGCGTGGGCAAGTCCGTCAGTCTCGGTCATATCATGGGCTTCCTGAAACCCGATGAAGGCCGCGTCTTCGTGGCCTACCAGGACATCACCGACTACACCGAGGCGCAGCTCCGTGAGATCCGCAAGAAAGTGACCATGGTGTTTCAGAGCGGCGCGTTGTTCGACTCGCTGACGGTGGGCGAGAATATCCTGTTTTCCCTGGAATTGCGGGAGGACTATGACGAGCACAACAAAGAAGACGTCGTCGACGGCCTGCTCACCATGGTGGACATGCTGCAGTTCAAGGACGCCTATCCGGCCGACCTTTCCACCGGCTATAAGCGCGCTGTCGCCATTGCACGCGCCCTCGCCGCTCAGCCGGAATGTATCCTATATGACGAACCTACCACCATGGTGGATCCCATCATGTCGAACATCCTGGCGGAACTGATGCTGAAGCTGAAGCGCGACTTACGGCTGACCGCCGTGGTGGTGACGCACGATCTGGACCTGATGCGCAAAGTGGCCGACACCGTGGTATTCCTCTACCAAGGGCGCGCGATTTATTTTGGGCCGGTGGGGGATCTGGAGAAATCCGACCATCCGCACATTCGAGCCTTCCTCGCCATGGATCGCGTGGAGTTGGTTCCGGACTTGGCCGAGTAGCGCGATCGGCTACTTCTTCTTCTCGAAATCCAGCGCCGCCGAGTTCATGCAGTAGCGCTGGCGCGTCGGCTGGGGGCCGTCGTCGAACAGGTGGCCCAGGTGCGCATCGCACTTCGCGCACAGCACTTCCACGCGGCGCATGCCATGGCTGGTGTCAGTCTCGACGCGTACGTTTTGGGCCGTAATAGGCGACCAGAAGCTCGGCCATCCGGTGCCTGAATCGTACTTGGCGTCCGATTTGAACAGCGGCGTGCCACAACAGACGCAACGGTAAGTGCCGGCTGCATGATTATCCCAGTGCTGGCCGGTGAACGCGGGCTCGGTGCCTTTGCGCCGCGTGACGGAGTACTGTTCGGGAGTTAACTGTTTACGCCACTCTTCGTCGGTTTTTTTGATTTCGGCCATAATCCATTTACCAAATAGATCGCGGGTAATTCCGGCGAATTCGTGCATCTCTTGTGATAAGCGGTGCGTCGTTTGCGCGGGCGTGGGCCACGATCAGACGATCAAACGGATCGCGTGTCCAGGCCTGGTCCAGCGCCCGTTCGACAACGTCGGCAAAAGAGAGCCGGCAGATCGCCAATCCGATATCCGCAGCTAGGCGCTCGACGACCTTCAGCGCGGCCGCTCTGGCGCGCTTAATATCGTGCAGAAACTGAAGCTCGAGAACCACGGCTGGCGAAACCAGTAGCTCTTCTGCATCCCGAATTCCCTCGGCTGCGGCTTTACTCAGTTTTTCGGTCTCGCCACCAAAAAGCCACACAACGACGCAGGTGTCGAGATACGTCACTTCAGTTCGTTCCACTCCTTAAGCCAATCGATGCGGAGAACATCATCCGAGTCCCCGACGAAGTAGTCGCGTTTTTTCAACCGGCTGAGCTTGTCGGGCTTAGTTTCTGGAACAATCTTGAGGACGCGCCCTTTGCGCACTACTTCCACCGGGACGCCCGTCTTGAGGGTCTCGTCGAGAATATTGTAAATGTCCGCTCGGAGCTTTGACGCTGTTACCCTCATGAAAACCATTCTACCAAAAAGCGTACGACTAACCAGGATGACTCGTACGTGTGTCCCGCGCTTCTGCTGGCCCGCGCTATTGCTGAATGGTCACGATCGGCTGCGATGCCGCCAGCACCGCTTCGGCCTCTTCCGCCGTGAACTGCTCGGTTTTGGCCGAATGATTCATCGAGCAGAATTTCGGACCGCACATGGAGCAGAACGCCGCATCCTTGAAGCCTTCCTCGGGCAGCGTCTCGTCGTGCATGGCTTCGGCGGTTTCGGGATCGAGGGACAACTCAAACTGCTTGCGCCAATCGAACCGGTACCGTGCGCGAGAGAGTTCGTCGTCGCGATCGCGAGCGCCCGGCCGATGCCGCGCAATATCAGCCGCATGCGCCGCAATCTTATACGCGATGATGCCCTGCTTCACATCCTCGCGATTCGGCAGCCCCAGGTGCTCCTTGGGCGTCACGTAGCACAGCATCGAAGCCCCGTACCAGCCGATCATGGCCGCGCCGATGGCCGACGTAATATGGTCGTAGCCGGGGGCGAAGTCCGTGACCAAGGGGCCCAGCGTGTAAAACGGCGCCTCGTCGCACATTTGCACTTCCTTCTCCACCTGCATCTGGATCTGGTCCATCGGAATGTGGCCCGGACCCTCGATCATCACTTGCACGTCGTAGCCCCAGGCCTTCCTGGTCAGCTCGCCCAGCGTTTTCAACTCGGCAAACTGCGCCGCATCGCTCGCGTCGGCCACGCAACCTGGCCGCAATCCATCGCCCAGCGAAAAGCTCACGTCGTGCTTCTGGAAGATCTTGCAGATGTCGTCGAAATGTTCGTACAGGAAATTCTGTTTGTGATTCTTCACCATCCACTCGGCCAGAATCGCGCCGCCTCGGCTCACAATGCCGGTGATGCGCTTGGTGGTGAGCGGAACGTACTGCACCAGAACACCGGCGTGAATGGTCATGTAGTCCACGCCCTGCTCGGCCTGTTCCTCGATCACTTCCAGCATCACGTTGATATTCAGGTCTTCCACGCGACGCACGCGCCCCAGCGCTTCATAAATCGGCACCGTGCCCACCGGGATCGGCGAAGCTTCAATGATCGCCTTCCGGATGCGTGGAATATCGCCGCCGGTGGAAAGATCCATGATGGTGTCGGCGCCGTACTTCACCGCGTAATGCAGCTTCTCCACCTCTTCGTCGATATTCGACGTGGTGGCCGAATTCCCGATGTTGGCGTTGATCTTGCAGCTGGACGCCACGCCGATGCACATAGGCTCCAGATTAGTGTGGTGGATGTTAGCGGGAATGATCATCCGGCCTCGCGCCACCTCCGATCGGATGAGTTCGCCGGTAACGTGCTCGCGCTTGGCGACATATTCCATTTCCTGAGTGATGACGCCCTGGCGCGCGTAATACATCTGCGTCCGGATCGGATCGTTTAATCTGGGGGAAATCCATGGGCTGCGCATACCGGCCATTTTAGCGCAGTAATCGTAATGCAACCTGCTTGTTTACGACATGCTGTTTAGGAGATCAGTTCCCAATAGGAACTTCGCCCAAACGGCGTCACCACGATATGTTTTTGGAACGTGCCGCGGCTATCGGCATATGTGGCTCCGTCCGGATAGGTTTCGCCGGGCACCGACAAATAGATGTTGCCCACCGATTGCAATCCTACGGGATCGTTGCCGGCCGGCGTTTGCGGCGTGGGCTGCGGCGGAGCGATGAACGGAGGGTAGTCCGCGATGTTGGTGGAGACTTTGATGGAGCCGGGTGGCGGATCGGAAGGGTTGTACGCCACAACGCCCGGTTGCGCGACGCCGGGAGCGATGGTCACGGGCGGCTGCAGCGCCGAAGGCACCCAGGTGTAGCCGAATTGGGCGCGCATGGTCATCACCAGGTATGGATCCCAGCCCCACACCATGATCGGCACGTCGATGGTGAACCCGTTGGTAGTCAGAGTGGCTGCCTGGGTGGCGCGCTGGTCCGGGTCGGCAATGCTTGCCAGCGCCTGGACCTCCGGTGGTTGCGACGCCCAGTAAGCCGCATCGAATAGCTGTTGAGTAGCTGCTACCGGTGTAGTAGACATGACGGACGCAATCTAGCAGGCTGATTTGTTTGCCGGCCCGCAAGGTCTGCAATACTCGTTGCAAGAGCAGAAGAAAAACTTGCCCGGCCGCTGTGATTACCAGACTTGAGATTCGTGTACGCGGCATCGTTCAAGGCGTGGGCTTTCGCCCCTTCGTCTACAATCTTGCCAGGCAACTGGGGCTGGCCGGCTACGTTCTGAACTCGTCGGCCGGCGTGCTAATTGAACTGGAGGGCGACGGTGCGCAAATTGATCGGTTTCTGCTCCAGCTTCGCGAAAACGCGCCGCCGCTGGCACAGATCGAAGAGATTGCGGTCGCCAGTTTGGAACCCCTCGGACACACGGTTTTTGTGATCCGTGAAAGCGTGGACGAACCCGGACAACTCGCCCCCGTCTCGCCCGACGTTTCCACTTGTGCCGACTGCTTGCGCGATTTCCAAACGCCCGGCAATCGCCGCTTCGGTTATCCATTCACCAACTGCACCAACTGCGGGCCGCGCTACACCATCACGAAAGCGATTCCTTACGACCGGCCACTCACCACCATGGCCTGTTTCCCCATGTGCGAGCAATGCCTGCGCGAGTACGAAGACCCTTCAAATCGGCGCTTTCACGCGCAACCCAACGCCTGTCCCGATTGCGGGCCGTCGCTCACGCTGTCGTTAGAAACGGTGCGGCAGCTTCTGCGGGGAGGCCGCATCGTCGCGATCAAGGGGCTGGGCGGGTTCCATCTGGTCTGCGATCCGTTCAACGACACCGCGGTCCGCTTACTTCGCGAGCGCAAGAAACGCAGCGACAAGCCGTTCGCGCTGATGGTCTCCGACGTCGCCTCGGCCGAGAAGCTTTGCTTTATTTCGGACGCGGAACGGGAAGCGCTCACTAGCATCCGCCGCCCCATCGTCATTCTCGCGCGACGTCCCGACGCTCCGATTTCTCAAGCGCTTGCGCCTGGCAATAATACGCTCGGCGTGATGCTTCCCTACACACCGCTCCATCATCTTCTGTTCGACGAGTCCCTGCCAGCGCTGGTCATGACTAGCGGCAACCTAAGTGAAGAGCCCATCGTCACCGGCAATCGCGAGGCAGCCGCGCGCCTGGAGTCCATCGCCGACGCGTTCCTCTTTCACAATCGCGATATTCATACCCGCGTGGACGATTCCGTGGCGCGGGTCTTCGCCGGCAAAGAGCGCGTCCTGCGCCGCTCGCGTGGGTACGCGCCCCATCCGATGACGCTGGATTTTCCGGTCTCTGAGATTCTGGCCTGCGGCGCCGAACTGAAGAACACCTTTTGTCTCACCAAGCACCATCACGCTTTCCTGAGCCAGCATATCGGCGATCTTGAAAATTACGAAACGCTGGTTTTCTATCGCGAAACGCTGGAACGCATGAAGCAGCTCTTCCGCATCTCGCCCACAGCGGTCGCTTACGATTTGCATCCGCAATATCTCAGCACCAAACTGGCGCTCGAGATGACGGAGCTGCGACAGATCGGCGTCCAGCATCATCACGCGCATATCGCGAGTTGCATGGCCGAGAACGGGATCAGCGATAAGGTGATCGGCGTCGCGTTCGATGGAACGGGATTTGGTACCGACGGCAAGATCTGGGGCGGGGAATTTCTCGTCGCGGATTTCGCCGGATTCGAGCGCCGCGCCCATTTTCGTTACATTGCACTGGCTGGTGGCGACCGGGCTGTTCGCGAACCTTGGCGGCTCGGCTTGAGCTATATGCTCGATACGTTCGGCTCGCAGCTCGACTCTCTGGCTCTGCCGCTTTTCCAACGCGTCCCGCCGAAAAAAATCGCAACCGTTCGATCCATGATCGAGCGGCGCATCAATACCGTGGAAACCTCTGCCTGCGGGCGCCTGTTCGACGCGGTCGCTTCTATCGTCGGTGTACGCGATGAGGTGAACTTCGAAGCGCAAGCCGCGATTGAACTGGAGGCGGGAGCTGAACCCGGCGTAGACTCCAGCTATCCGTTCGAAATCACCTCCGGAGGGCAAATCGACGTGCGTCTTATGATCGAACAGATTGTCCGCGACGTCCTGGCCGCCAAGCCCACCGGCTGGATCTCGGCCGCATTCCACAATACCGTCGCGGCTATTGTCGTCGAGATTTGCCTGCGGTTGCGCTCAGCCGAACGAATCGATCGCGTCTGCCTCAGCGGCGGCACATTTCAAAATGTCTATCTGGTGGAACGCGCCGTCGCGAGCCTGAGCGCCAAGGGCTTCGAAGTGTTCCTGCACTCCAAAGTCCCGCCCAACGACGGTGGCATCTCGCTCGGCCAGGCCGTCATCGCAAACGCCGCGCTGAACAGCTAGCGTGCGCACAACTGGGGAAACTCTTTTTCTAAGTTCTTCACCTTCGGGGCATCGTTGTAAACGATGTATGGGTTATTAGGATTGCGATCGAAAAAATGCTGATGGTACTCTTCAGCGGCATAGAAGCCTCTCAGCGGCACCACCTGTGTCACGATCTTGCTGTGAAAAATCTTGGCCGCGGTCAACTGTTGAATGTAGGCGTCCGCCACGCGCTTCTGATCAGGATCCGAATAAAAAATCGCGGACCGGTATTGCGTGCCCTCATCCGGCCCTTGGCGATTCAGCTCCGTCGGATCGTGCACCACCGAGAAGAAAACTTCGAGCAGCTTTCCGTAAGAAATCTGGGTGGGATCGTAGGTCACCTGCACCGATTCGGCATGCCCCGTGGTCCCGGAGCTAACCACTTCGTAGTGCGCCGTATATGCGGCGCCTCCCGCGAAACCGGAGACCGCATTGGTCACGCCCTTCAAGCGCTCGAACACCGCTTCCACACCCCAAAAGCAGCCGCCCGCGAAGACGGCAGTGGGAGTGTGACTGGCGGAGGCCGGCTGATCGACAGCCGGAGCGGGGAACTCGGCGGCGCTCAATAACGAGCCCGTCAACAAGGACGCAAGCAGAACCAGGCGCATGGAAAACTCCTTTGTTCTAGTTTAGCGCCCGGTATCATGAAAGTTGGCGACGTTAATTATCGACAACTACGATTCGTTCACTTACAACCTGGTGCACCTCGTCGCCGAAATCACCGAGTGCATGCCGCTCGTGGTGCGCAACGACGAGATGAGCTGGGAAGAAATACAGCGCCTGGATTTCGACAGCGTGATCGTTTCCCCGGGCCCCGGCCGGCCGGAAAATGCGCGCGATTTTGGCGTCTCGGCGCAAGCCATCGCCGAAGCTACGGTTCCTTTGCTCGGGGTCTGCTTGGGACACCAGGGCATCGCGCATCATTTTGGAGGCTGTGTCATCCCGGCCGCTGAGCCGGTGCACGGCCGCGGCGCCACCATCATTCACGACCAGGACGAAATTTTCTCGGGCATTCCGGAGCGATTCAGCGCCATCCGTTATCACTCGCTGGTGGTGGGTGAGCCACTGCCACCCCAACTCAAGAAGATCGCTTGGACTGCTGACGGCGTCGTGATGGCTCTGCGCCACCGGACGCGGCCCATTTGGGGCGTTCAATTTCATCCGGAATCCATTTGCACCGAGTATGGCGCGGCGATTCTGCGCAATTTTCTTCCGCTTGCTCACGCGAGCGGTTCATTTCGGAACCGCGACCGTCAGGGAGCGATCCCGGCGCCCCGTGCCATCCGCGTTCACGCACGTCAAATACCGCTCCCCGCAGCGCCCGAAGTTCTCTTCCGCGGTCTGTTTTCGCGCGAGCGCTACGCCTTCTGGGTCGACAGCTCGCTGACGTCAGAAAGCAGCCGATTCTCATTCATGGGCGCGTCCACGGAAATTTTGCAGTCTAACGTGCTGTCTGAGTTGGACAGCGCCCTGCGCGACATCGACGTCGAAGCCCCGCCCCTGCCCTTTCCGTTCATCGGCGGTTACATCGGGTATCTCGGCTACCCTTCCAACAAGCATCGCTCCCCGTTTCCAGACGCTTGTTTGATGCGCGTGGATCGCTTCCTCGCCATCGATCACGCCGAGAACACGCTATGGATCGTTTCTTGTGGCGAGCCGGATGAAGAAACTGAGCAACGCATCGCGGAGTTGAAACATTGCCCTCCGTCGCCTTTGCCGCCCGGCCCGGTCGAATTCGAACTGACAACCGAACACGACGAATATCTCCGTCTCATCGCCGACTGCCGGGCCCGCATCGCCGCCGGGGAGAGCTACGAGATTTGCCTCACCAATCAATTGCGGGTCCACAGCGACGTCTCGCCGCTCACCTATTACGAAGCCCTGCGCAAACTGAATCCCGCGCCGCATTCGGCTTACCTGCATCTGGACGACATCGATGTCGCCTGCTCCTCGCCCGAGCGCTTCCTCGCAATCGACGCTACGGGTCAAGTGGAATCGCGCCCCATCAAAGGGACCAGCCGCAGAGGAACCACTCCGGAAGAGGACGCTGCACTACGCGCTGCGCTCGCTGCGAGCGAAAAGAATTGCGCCGAAAATCTTATGATTGTCGATCTCACGCGCAACGATCTGGCGCGTGTCTGTATTCCCGGCAGCGTGCATGTCCCGCAAATGATGCAAGTGGAAACCTACGCCACCGTGCATCAATTAGTCAGCACCATTAGGGGGCAGCTGGCTCCCGGCAAAACCCCGATCGACTGTATCCGCGCGGCCTTCCCCGGTGGATCCATGACCGGCGCGCCCAAGCTGCGTACGCTCGAAATCCTGGACGAGCTCGAACCCGAAGCCCGCGGCATTTATTCCGGGAGCATCGGCTACATCGGCTATAACGGCGCTACGGATCTGAATATTGTGATCCGCACCGCGGTCTTTCACCGCGGCGTTGCCAGCATCGGCGTAGGCGGAGCCATCGTCTATCAATCGCAACCGGAAGACGAATGGAACGAGATGCTGCTCAAGGCGCAAGCCCCGCTGCGCGCATTTTCGTCCAAGTTATGATGAAGGCTATGTCCCCTGTTCTGCCGGTTCACGAGGAAACCAGTGCGCTCGACCACGTGCGTGCGCTCGAGAGCGAGTACGTGCTTCAGACCTACGCCCGTTATCCGCTCCTGCTCGACCATGGCAAAGGCTGCTACGTCTTCGACTCTTCGGGCAAGCGCTATCTCGACTTCATCACCGGCATCGGCGTGAACGCTCTCGGCCACTCGCATCCTCGCCTGGTGAAAGTGATTCGCGAACAAGCTGGCCGTCTGCTGCATTGCTCCAATCTCTACTACCATGCTTATCAGGGCCCGCTCGCCGAGCGTCTGGCGAAAGCCAGTGGACTGGAGCGCACGTTCTTCTGCAACTCGGGCGCCGAGTCCATGGAAGGCGCGTTGAAAATGGTTCGCGCGCACGGCCACAAAATCAATCCGGAAAAATTCGAGATCGTAGCGCTGCACAATTCTTTTCACGGACGCACGCTGGGCGCTCTTTCCGTCACCGGACAAGAAAAATATCGCCGCGATTTTGAGCCGCTGCTCCCCGGCGCGCACTTCGTTCCGCCTAACGACGAAGTGGCGCTGGAACAAATTGTCAGCGAACGCACCGCGGGCATCGTCATCGAATGGATCCAAGGTGAGGGCGGCATTTTCCCGATGTCCATGGAATACGTCCGCAAGGCGCGCGAACTGGCCGACCGCTACGATGCGCTGCTGGTCTTCGACGAGATCCAGTGCGGCGTAGGCCGCGTGGGCAAGTACTTCGCCTACCAGCTTTCCGACCCTATCGTAATGCCCGACATCATGACGGCGGCCAAGCCGCTGGCCTGCGGCATCCCCATGGGCGTAATCGTGGCGAACCAGCGCGCCGCGCAGTCCATCGGCGCCGGCATGCACGGTTCTACCTTCGGCGGCGGACCGCTCGCCTGCCGCGTGGCGCTCGAGTTCCTGGATATCCTGGACCAGCTTCTGCCGCACATCGATGAAATGGGCTGCTACTTCCGGGAGAAGTTGCAGGAGCTGCAGAAGCAGTTCGCCTTCATTCGCGAAGTGCGCGGCCAGGGCCTGATGATCGGCGTGGAGCTGGCCTTTCCCGGGAAGCAGCTGGTGCTCGATGCGATGGAGCAAGGCCTGCTCATGAACTGCACCCATGAGACCGTGCTGCGCTTCTTGCCGCCCTACATCGCGACGGAGAAGGAGATCGACCGTGCCATTGCGCTTCTCAAGCGCGTGTTCAAGCTCGCGGTTAAACGGGGCGATGCCCACTCGGATTGAAGAGTGGGACCAACGTTATCGAACTGGCGAACAGGCTTTTGAGACTCCAGCGCCGCTGGTGGTTGAATACGCAAGCGGCCTCACGCCCGGTTCGGCGCTCGATCTTGCCTCCGGTCCCGGCCGCAATGCCCTATACCTGGCCGCGCGCGGCTGGCGCGTCACGGCGCTGGATGGCTCGCCCGTGGCCATCCAGATCTTGCTCACCCGTTCAATCGAACGCAAACTCGCGATCGACGCGCGAGTGTCCGATCTGGAAGCCGGCAACTTGGAAATGGAGCCAGGCAATTATGACTTGGTTCTGTCCTGCTACTATTTCCAGCGCAGCTTATTTCCGGTCATCAAGTCCGCGCTCCGGCCCGGCGGCCTGGCAATCGTGATTGCGCATCTCGCCGATGCCGATCGTCCGCAGGGCACACCCACGCGCGCTTACTCCGGTGAGTTGCCCTCGCTCTTCCATGGCTGGCGCATTCTCCATTACCGCGAAGGCGAGCCGGGGGAATCGTGCCATCGGCACGCCGTCGCCGAGTTGGTGGCGCAAAAACCGGCCTAGAGTCGCTTGTCAGCGCTGGGAGCGCGGTCGGGGTCGGGGCTCTCGATGGCACGGGGCCCCGGGTTGGATCCGAGTCGCCTCCCAGCGCGCGGCTAATCGCAATTTTGCCTCCATCTTAAAGCGCGGCGTATCATCATGGCTTTGCGTTGTTGGTGAACGCGGAAGGAGCCAGTTTGGCTAACCTGAAAGATAGTCGCTCCAAGCACCTGGCGCTGGTCCCACGTTTTGTTGGTGCGGTCTGCGTTGGAGATGGTCGGCTGTATCCGTTCGGATAGTTGTGCGTCCCTTAAGGACATCAACGGCCCCCTCGCGCATCGTGCGGCTCTCACGCGGACGTAATCGGTCTGATACTCAACTTGAGAAACTACTAAGTGATCTATCTAGTTTTAGTTGCAGACGGAAGCACTTGCATCAATCATTCAGTCTCATCGCATACATTGCATGGCCGCTGGTTGTGTGCAATAATGCTATTGGGTGATTTATGAACAACGACATGGTGGGGTATCTCCAAAATCGCATCAAGGAAACGCGGGCAGACATAGAGGCACTCCAGAAGAGGATTGCCGAAGCTACCGCTGAGAACAATCTCCTGGTCAGTGAGCTTCAGGGATACGAACGCACTCTCAATGCTGAATTGAGACGGCAAGGACTCCAGTTCAATGAACCGGGCGCGAGCGTGCAGTTGCCGCTAGCGGGTGACGATCACCATGAGGAATCCTCAAACAAGACGGATTTCGCTTGGCAAACTATTTTTAAACGCGGAGAGACCGGAACGACCACGGACGAACTATACAAAGCTTTTGCCGCCGCTGGAATTCAGGTCCGAAAGCCTTACCTGTATTCGATCCTCATGCGTCTCCGCGAGAAGCAAAAGATCAGGGCTAGACGCGGCAAGTATTACCCCACTGTCGAGTTCGTTGGATCGGACAACGGAAAGGAGCTAAGGGTGAATTAAAAAGCCAGCAGGTGCTTAACCGGCGAGCCTGCTGGCTTCTGTATCCCTAAGTTGGGTGACTCATGAACACCGTTTTCGCGGTGCTGGGCTACATTTGTATTCTCGCACGCCCGCCACCAAAAGTCAATATTTAAGTATTTCACAATCAATGGCTTACGGCTAGTAGGGGAGTGTCAGGCTCCCCTACTCTCTTGAGCCGACGTAGGTGAAGCGGTCAAACCCGGCCCCCTTGAAAGGGGACTCCTCCACAGGATACGTGGGTTCGAATCCCACCCTCACCGCCAGAATAGAATCAATCGGTTAGAGAGAAGTACCTCTTCCGGCGTGCAATAGCGTGCAACGGTGCTAGAATGATTGCACCGTTTATGGCTCTGAAACTCTACCGCCGACACCGCACCGAGTGCGAAGCTGGACACCCCGAAGACTCCCGTTCTGGCGATTTTGAAGAAGGACGACGCGGGTGGAAAAAGTGCGCCTGCATGATCCACGTTTCGGGCACCCTGGGAGGAAAATTCAAGCGCCAGCAGACTGGAAAATCTAAGTGGGAAGAAGCCAAGGATGTGGTCGCTATCTGGGAGACAGCAGGATCATGGGACGGTCCGACATCGGTAGGCCCTAACCCGGAACCTCCGCCCTCTACTCCTGACGGCCGCATCACCATAGCCGACGCGGTCAGAGTCTTCTTGAGCAATCGCGAAGGGGCTAAGATCGCACCGGCCACACTGCGCAAATACCGGACGTTCACCAGGCAACTCACAGCCTTCGCGGACTCACGTGGCTACCTGATGCTCGATCAGTTCTCTCCCGCCGATGTTGACATGTTCTACAGTGGGTGGAAACTCGGGGCACGCGCCAAAGGGAAACGACTCGGCATGCTTCGCGCCTTCTTCCGTTTCTCGATCAACCGGAAGTGGCTGCATGAGAATCCCGTCAGCGCCGATATAAAACCTCCAATGGGCGCCAATCGCGTCGCGAATAAAGTGCCCTACACCGACGAAGAACTACAGCGCATCCTGGATGCCTGTGACCGGATAGGCGCAGTTGAATGGATGAACGGGCGAGACAGCGGGATGTGGACGGGTGACGACGTGAAGGACTTCATATACCTGTTAACCTACACGGGCTTGCGTATTTCCGACGCGGGCTTGTTCCACCTGAATCGGCTCAAGGGCAACGAGGTATTCCTTCGCGCTAAGAAAAATGGCGGAGAGGTGTTGGTCTATATCGAAGATTGGCTGCGTGACCGGCTCCATGATCGCGCAAGGCGATACGGTATGCGTCCGTTCGTGGTGGGTCAATCAGACAAGCTCGAAACCGTCACGGACCTGTGGCGCAGGCGCATCAATAAGGTATTTGAACTGGCTGGTAAATTCGAGGAACCGCCGACTCCGCATCGGTTCCGCCATTCGTTTGTACGCATCCTGCTTCAAAAAGGTGTGCCTGTAGCGGACGTTGCCGACTTGATTGGTGACGATGAAAAGACTGTTAAGGAACACTATTCTCGCTGGGTACCGGAGCGCCAAGCACGTCTCACTAACATCATGAAGGAAGCGTTCGCGGATCAACCGAAGCCCCGGCTCGTAGCTATTAGTGGTGGCCGCGCAGTCACTGAGAAGAGCTGAAAACTATTCCCGCTGGGTCGGCGCAACATAGGGTGGACTAAGATACCGGCTCCTACCCACCAGCCGCACCTAGCGCTTCGCACTGCCCTACGATTGGGTGTTCAAAAGGCGTGTGTGTATGCGTTCAGCAGCGGACTTTGGCACGCTGTAGAAAGTGTGCTTTTTCTTCTTGCCCAGTTGGATTTTCAAAACACCGGGATCGTCTTTTACCAGCAGGCGCACAGTTTCACGGCCTAAACCCCAACGGGTTGCGAGTTCGCCAATGCGGTAATGCTGTTCGAAAGTGGTGTTCTCGACGGGCATTTAAAGTCTTATAAATAGACAATAGCTGGTGAATCACGTTTTTCAAAATCGCTAGGTAACCTGTGCTCTGACTTCGCCGAGCATTCTGGCGTTAGAGCCTAACAACGTGCCCGACGCCTGTCGGTAAATGCTCAGGCTGGTGAGTATCTGCGGGTGATGGCGGTGACGGTTGCCGATCTCCACTTCACTAGGTCTTGAATCGTTCTCACTAACTAACTTCTCGGTAATTATCGGTACAGCACGGTGCATCCTGGTATGTAGCGGTACACAGCGGTACATAGCTAGAAGTAGCCCCGTGTAAGTCGGATCAACCGCACCCCGCCGATCCTCTTGACAGAATTTTCCTAACCCTCTATCCTCGGGGCGTGAAAAGCCGCGTAAAACACAAAACTATTGAAAAACGGTTTGGCAGTGAGCGTGATGTTGAAAGCCTCACTGGCATCTCACGTCGCACTCTACAGCAAGACAGGTTCTACGGTCGAAACAGGTTCCCACACTATAAAGCCGGTGGAACAATTCTCTATGACCTCGCCGAGATCACGGAAATAATCAGAGCCTCGCGCCAGGGTGCAGTGACAGCTTAAAAACAGAAACGGCCCAGCCGCTCACCTCTCACCGTTGCGACCGGACCGTTGGTAGATTCTATGTCCACCTTATCACATAAACCTAATATAACGCCAGACTCCGCTGACACCGTCGCAGACGATCGGTTACTCCCTCAGCCACCAACTTCCACTGCGCTGGTGGTGGTTCCCAGTCGCACTATCGAAATTGTCCATGATCACTTAGTATCCTCCTCCGCCAATTGGAAAGCTGGTCTGCGTAACGATATCTATGGCCGTCCACTTCCCCAATTAACCAACGTGATATGGGCTCTGCGCCAAGCCCCCGAATGGGAAGGGCTTGCGTTCGATGAATTCTCTCAGCGTATCGTTCTTAAGAAGCCCGCGCCATGGGGGCGGCAGGATCAATGGACCGACACGTCGGATCTACTCGCCACTGAATGGATGCAAATGCACGATATCCTCGCCGGGGTCAACACCGTGAGCCAAGCGGTGCGGGTGGTGGCCAACGGTAGACTATTTCATCCAGTGCGGGACTACCTAGACACGCTCAAATGGGACGGTGTTCCGCGCCTGGATTCTTGGCTCACTATTTATGCGGGGGTACTTACCAGCGCCTATGCGCGTGCGGTTGGGACGAAGTGGATGATTGGAGCGGTGGCACGCATCTACGAGCCTGGGTGCAAAGTTGACAGTTTAATTGTGTTAGAGGGTGAACAGGGAAAGCTTAAATCCACCCTGCTGAGGACTCTCGGCACTCCCTGGTTCACTGACGACATATCAGATATCCGAACCAACATCAAGGACGCATGTCAGCAACTCTGCGGGATGTGGATAGTAGAACTCTCGGAACTCGATGGATTGATCCGCGCAGACCCAGGACGAATTAAAGCCTTTATCAGCCGGCAAGTTGACCACTACCGGCCCCCATACGGGCGCCACACGAGCGACTTCAACAGACAATGCGTGTTCGCTGGAACGATAAACCTTGGGACTTACCTCCGTGATGAAACTGGAGGCCGTCGTTTCTGGCCTGTCAAATGCGAAGTCGTGAACATTGACGCCTTACGCCGCGACCGGGATCAATTGTGGGCTGAGGCTCGCGAGAAATACAAAGCAAACGAAACTTGGTGGCTTGATGATGACACGCTGATTGGTGATGCTGCCATGGAACAACAGGACCGATACGAGACTGATCCTTGGCATGACAAAATCTATGCATTTGCGATGAACCACGAAACAGTCAGCGTCCCGGAGGTTCTTGAACAGTGCATCTGTAAGCGGACTTCGATGTTGACTCAGACGGATAAGAATCGCGTAGCAAAGTCGCTCGTATCGATTGGCTGGGAACGTTTCCGCCAACGTGTTGATGATCGTCTGGAATGGCGGTATAAGCGTGGGTCTAGGCTTCCTCCCTTTCGGAAACTCACGCGCAAGGAGCGGATGGAGATTTTTTGGATACAGGTTAGGGAGGTAAGCCCCTGCGCAGCTAACGCAGACGATTTAGAAGCTACGGTTGTTCCCAGTAAGGAAACCGTACTGGGAACGTTGGTAAGTGACTGAGTGTTATGACTTGTTCCCAGTGTTCCCAGTGTTCCCAGTAAGGAATAAACATTGATTCAGCAGGTGGGAGCAAGTCTTTACAGCCTACCGGGAACAAGGAACAACTGGGAACACTGGGAACAAGCACTTCAGTTCAGGGGGTATAGGGGGGGTAAAACCCACGAGCCCTACGCCATCGAGACCGCCTATCGGGAATTTGCGCGTGAGGATGTACCTGGACCATATGAGGCGATGCCAAACAGGACGAGAGAGGGGTTACAAAGCAGCTAAATGAACGATCCGGCGACCACAGAGGAGGAGAACAGGGCCTATCAACAATGTTTTGCCCATGCAGTGAATACGCCACACGACGCAACCGAAGTTACCCGAAATCGAAGTTTCTGATTGAGAAAGAAAGAAGAGATACTGTAATGAAAATATCAAACGAATTACCCCAGACGAACACCCCAGCCGCACCTGGCTACTTCAGCGCCAAAACGAAAGCTCTGTGGAAGGCGGTGCTCACTGAGTACGATTTAGCCCCCGAGATGTTAGAGCTATTCCGACTTGCCTTAGAGAACCTCGATCTAGCCGACGCCGCACGCCAATTGCTCCGCGCTGAGGGCTTAGTCGTGGGTGGAAAGAAACACCCCGCGGCCGACCTTGTAAAGATGCATGACGGGCTATATCTACGCGCCATGAGGCAATTAGGCCTGGACGTTGTGCAGTCCCAAAAAGATGCCGGCCGGAGGATTAAGTAATGCCCCGAGTCCTCCGCCGTGGGCACCGAGTGAGATCCTCGGGCGGGAGCTTTGGCCCTCCTCCTGGTGGTGGCAATGCTGAGGTGCTCGCGATCCTCAATAACAAGTTCGCCAATATCCTATGTCTACCGTGCGACTTGTACCGAAACTTCCACACTGTCGCGCTGCGCAACGCATTCCGTGACTATGATCCCCTGCGCTTTTACACGATGCTCTGCTTTTATACCGTCAGCTACTATGCGCCAAACAATCTATTCACGCGCAACGACGTTATGTCCTACGTAGCAGAAGCGCAACATCAGTTCGAAGCGCCTGACCTAACCACTGGAGCCAAGAAGTACGACACGCTCGAACTCAGGTGTGCCCGCGCCCAATGGTGGGTGGAAAACCAGCTCCCACTGACTGCTGACGAGCGCCGGTTTGTATCCGAGCATCTGCCGGAGTTGGCGAAGGACGCCATGCACTGCCCCAATGAAAAGAAGAAGTACAAGCATGCCTGATAACAAGCTTCGGGTGGCTGGGCATCGTCGCAGGAAGTCACGTGATGGAGACGCAACCAGCGGTGTAGGCAAGCGTCGTATTCACCGCGTGAGTGATCGTGACGTGGATAGGTTTATCCCCGCCGATGCCGGCAGAGACCAGGAGCGGGCGGAAGTGAAAGACTTTCTAGCCCTGCACCCTGAATATAGGAAGGACATTTATGATGAGCCAGTGAAACCCATCCGCCTCGGTGGCAGTGGTGGGAATTATGTGGTCAAGTTGCCCGATGACGATCTACTCGACCAGTGCCCTCCCGCAGTCACCTCCAGCCTGAGACAAAACCCGGAATATTGGCGAGAACTCCTGGCCTCTCTCGGATTCACCGACGATGAATCCACCTACCTGATCCTCAACAAATTGGATCGCGTGTCCATATGCGACTTGCATCGAGCCGTGTCTGGATGGACCACCGCCACTGTTGAGCGATTAAGAAAAAGCATCAGCGCAAAACTTAAAACCATCGCCGCGTCCGCGTCCTCAACTGAGATAGAGCGGGTTAGTGGGACCTCATTGGTGCTGGCTTACCATGAGCAACTCCCCAGTGGGCAGCGTGTGCATGGCTTAGCTGACGTGATACTGAGCCCCGTGTTCCAGGAAGAGATGTCGCGATCACTAACTAAGTCCCAACCGGTTAATCAGTTACCAGCATCGATAAATTCAAGGCATAAGTATAGAAAGAGAATAATGATTTTCAAAATCAAAGAACTCGACACGCGCATCACCTCAGAGCGCCAGAAGCTCGATGACCTCGTGCTCAAATCCCATGAGGCCGACGCGGAACTTATCCGCGCCCGGTCCCACCTCGAATCGCTACAACTTAAGTCTAAGACCGAGCTTGAAGAGTTCATTGTCGATAACAGCCTTAAACTCGATCCCAAACTCCCCCAGCAAATCGAGGCAACAGCTCAGCGCATAGTTGAGGCCCACGCGAGCATAGCCGCGTTCAAAGTAGTTATAGCCAAGCAGCAGCAGATTGTTGATGACCTCGAACTCCAATGGATGGAGTCTCGCCGCGCAGCTCTCACACTTGAAATCGCCGAGCCCGCTAAGATCGCCATCCGCGAATTGCATAGAATCGCACCACTGTTCGCCGAGTTAAACAAAATAGCAGCCAAGTACAAGTCACCCCTGTTGGCGGGCGATCTATTCCCCGACTTGATCGGTAAACCCGAAGACGTTGACTACCAACTTCGTTGCGCACGCGAGACTGAGCTTCAGGCAATCAGACCGCTAATCGCCCTGGGTTACATCGTAGAAGACATGCGGAAGAAAGGTTGGGCGGAATAAATACCATGATCCGCATCATTCGAATACCCAGTAACTATCGCCCAACACTCTCGCCAGCATTCCGACAGAGTTTGCGCGAGCTAGCGTTGGACAATTTCGCTGCAAGCAGTCCAGTGCAGATCGATAGACTTCGCAGTCAGGTAGACCCGCTGCATAGGCATAAGAAGCGCCTAGCCAAGCTCAAGGCATCCTGTGAACCTCCCGTCCCGGTTGAGACCAAGTTTGCTGACACTGATCCATTGCGCATTCACAAGATGAGGCTAGAGCAATTGAAGCGCGAGTGTGGGGAGGGAAATAAACATGGTTAACAACCCTTCCACCAGTCAGGTTGCACCCACCCTCATGTCGCGCCTTGCCGTGCAAAGCTTTTTCGACAAGCCTCTGGCAATCAGCGAAACTGGACTTGCGATTCTGCTCAGAGTCGCTGAACTGACCGCCATACCGGCAACTGCTCACATTGAATATGCTGACACTGATGATTCCCGTAACACCACCTACGCGATCCAGAACGGCATCGCCCTTATCTCGATTGAAGGGCCGCTGCTCAGGAACAACAGTTACATAAGTAAGTACCTTGGTCTAACAACGTATGAAACTATAACTCGGAAACTTGTTCACTGCCTTAATAACCCCCATGTCAAGGGCATCCTGCTTGATGTTGACTCTCCCGGTGGTGAGAGTTCTGGGTGCGCCGATTTAACAGATCTCATCTTCCACGCTCGAAATACGAAACCGATATTCGCCGTTGCGAATGACTCCGCGTACTCCGCTGCGTATTGGATCGCTTCTGCGGCCACAAAACTCTTTGCAACGCGAGACGCTGGATGCGGAAGCATTGGTTGCTACATGGCTCACTTGGACCGATCAGGGTTTGATAAACAACAGGGCTTTAAGTTCACTTACATTTTCGCCGGGAAGCATAAGGTAGACGGCAACCCTCATGAGCCATTGAGCAAAGACGCCAAAAGCGTTTTGCAGCGTGAGGTGGATAGAGTTCGAGACGTATTTGCGGCATCAGTCGCCCGCAATCGCAACGTGGATGCTCAGGCGATTTACGACACCGAAAGCGGAGTCTCTTTTGCCCATGCCTGTCTTCCTCTTCTAGCCGACGAGGTAGGTTCCCGAGATGACTGCCTACGTGCCCTGATCACCCATTGCGGTGGAGACCCTGACGATCCCAGCGTGGATTATGACTATGCCTCCCCCGATGATCACTCACCTACCCCGGCAGCTCTTCACTCGGGCGGATCAGTTCGAGATGCAATCGAGACCGCTGTAATCTCCCGCATGCTGGCCTCCGTGCCAAGCGGGTACGTGTTGGCCCAACCGGGGGTGAATTACCGCCCTGATGAGCGTGTAGCAATCCCTGTGGTGCGCCGCAGCGTGATCAACACCACCGTAGACAACTCGCGTAAGATCTCCATGCTTGTTGTCCCCTACAACTCCCCCTCTACCGACCTCGGGGGGTTCAGGGAAGTATACTCCCCTGGTTGCTTTTCGGATGGTGGATTGGATGCTGATCCATGCGTCTTCTTAAACCATGACGAAACCTTAATCCTCGGCCGGCAATCATCGAACGCCCGCTTTTACGATGCTGGTATCGGCATCCGCTGTGATTGCGATCTGCCCAATGTTTCATACGCCGACGACCTCCTAGTGTTAATGCGCCAGAAGATTATCACCCAGTCATCAGCCGGGTTTTGGATTCTACGTTTCCATTGGGAGGAACGGAATGGCCAGCGCTACCGCGTCATTGATAAAGCGCTGCTGCGGGAAGCCGCGCCGGTCAGCATTCCTGCATATAAATCCAGCACCGCCACCGTGCAGCCCGGCTAACTAGACAAAAAGTCACCCAATGGAACAGGTAGAAGATATCTCGATCAGGTCTTACACAGCAGAGCAAACGATTCACTACTCGGGCGCGTGCCGTCCTCATTTCACGTCCGCGCCCATTTTTTTATCGAACAGACAAGAAGCAAAAGGTTGGGAGAGAATATGACAGGCACGGTTAGATTCTTCGACACAAATCGCAATTTCGGCTTCATTTCAATTACCGATGAGTCAGAGTGTACAGTTGGCGACTGGTTCGTCCATGGTAACGATGTCATCGGGGCGCCAATAAACAGAGGTGATCAGGTTGACTTTATCCTGTCCGACTCCAAGTCTCCGCACACGGATAACCTAGAGTGCGTGGAAGTTGTCCTGAAGATAAAGAGCACGAGCGAATTTATTGAAACGAGGCGGGGTGGTTGAGGAGGAGATAGAGTGTCGAAGCGGCGCAGATTGCACACAGGTGAAACCACACGAAAGGTGTTAATGAATATGAATGATAAAGAAAGTGCAAGAGTCAACCGAGTTAAGCTCGACCTGACCGTACAGGAGCTGTTCCTGCTGGTGGACAGGATTGAGGCCGCAACAGAGTGCGACCGGTTTGATGCCTATTACGCCGCCAAGGCACAGCGACCAGATCTTTATGACCTTATGACCAGCTTTCCCCCAGCCCAAGTGGACAGAGCCCTCGACCGATTCACCCGCCAGAAAGCAACCCGAGCAGCACGAGCAGCGGGGCGGAAGAATGCCGCGTGACCACCACCATGACCACCCCTGGAAGGGCCAACCAAAACGATGCTAAAAGTAATTGAAGCAAGAGACCTCGACGGCAACCCTACCGTTGGATTAATACTTGACTCGGCTTTTGTTTTCGAGAAGGGCGAGGAAATGGGCGTAGCCTGAGGACTCGCGCCCGTATTTTCCATTTGCGGTCAAGATCTTCTCCATGTATGGAACTGCTGCTATCAGTGCATTACTGTGAGCACAGTCCGGCCTCTTCCCACCGGTATTCGTTCCGGGTAAAAACGAAGATGGAAGTTGGCGGCCCAACGGTAGCCGATTCTCCGTCAATTTCAAGTTGCACGAACTTCCGTGCAGTTTCAATTGGATTGGCCGCAGCCAGCGCTACCTGTTGTTGAGTGGAATATGTTCGATCAATAACGTCGCGATCACCAAACACGGTCAATCCAGTAGCGCCGCTGCCTACAGGTCTTGTCCCTGGGTATTCCTCTCGAAGAACTGCGCCAGGTATGAAGTTCCTACCAGCCATAACAAGCTTCCCGGCATCAATTCCTGCAACGAAAAAGGCCAGGTAGCTTTTGCTTAACTTCCTGTCGAATTCTTGAGGATTGGACAAGCGTGCGCTATCAAGCGCCTTCGGCAATCCTGCTGCGATACTCTCCTCCAAAAGGGCGGCGGCATTAGGTACCGTCTGCGCGGTTTCCACGACTCGGGCAGCGATATCCCAAACGTCGAAGTCGCTTCCTGTTCGGCCGTAAAATCCCGAGATTGCGAAGAAGAACCTGCCAGAGGATCTAACTTTACAGATCGCGCCAGGAGGCTCCCCGCCGAGGTGGGTAACTTTCGAATCCATCCCTATGACTATCTGATCCGGCTGCCAAATCGCGACAGCCGCCGTGCCATATTCTTGACCGTAGGCCGAAGACACTGTGAAAACCCACAATACGCACGATATGAACACCAAGGCTGGAGTAGCAAATGGCTTTCTGCCGGTATGGTAATCGAGAATATATCTGGTCCCGACATGGAAATTAGTTGCGTCGGTGTTACTTGGTTTCATCTCGTTGGTAATTGGTGTAAGGCTGGAGTACCGAACCTCATTCGCCGCGCCGCCCCTTGTTTTTCTCAGCAGAGCGGGAGGCCCAACGCGAAGGCCAAGGCTCTACGCTTGGCAGGCGTCCCTGGCTGGGTCTCAGACACCAAAGGCCGCACGATTGGCCATCCATTCAGGCGAGCGGAAGAGCGGAGCCCCTATCGGGACTTCACGCGAGAAACGCCACTGAACCGAGAACCGCTGTAGACCATCGCCCACAGCGGTAAGAAATGTAGAATTCCAAAATCGCGCCAGTCCGGTGTTGCGAGCACCATTACTGCACGTACTATCGCTTGAAGTGTATCATGGAAGGCTACCACAGTGCCGCAAGCGATCTACATGCAGTTGGGTGACGACGATAGCATAACCCTGAATGCCCTGGTGTCAGCACTGAGAAACTTCCTGGGAGTGCTAGAAGATCTAGATTCAGCCGTGTCAGGACAGCCCAATGGAAGTGTCCGTTGGGAAGTGGTTTCATTGGAAAAGAAGAGCCCGCTTACCGTTGGCGTCGTAGCCCATCCGAAGCAAGAGCTGGCGAATCTCGCTCCGCAGATCGAAAGAGAACTCGTGGATGGCTTGGCGATGTTGTCTTACTCTACCGAGCGCAATCGGTACTACTCGGATGCGGCAATATCTAAGGTCAAGCGACTTGCTCAGCAGAGCAAATCGCTCGGACGTATAAAAATCTATACACAAGAGAAGGAACATCAAACCATCATTGATGACGGCACGTTGAAAAACATCCGCGAACTTACCGGGGCGAAGGAAGAGGGCCTCGGCTCGGTCACGGGAAATCTTGAGGCCATTACGGTGCATCGCGCCAACGAATTTCGGGTTTGGGATGACTACAGCGGGAAGCCTGTCACCTGCCGGTTCACTCCAGACATGGAAAACGACGTTAAAACATTGCTTAGGCAACGCGTTCAGGTCCATGGTTTGGTATATTTTAATCAAACGGGTCAGCCCACAGTTATAAATGTGGACGGGATCGAGTTGGCTACACCCGACAGTTCGCTTCCTACGATTGCGGAAATGTCCGGCCTCGTGGAGGATTTCACAGACGGAGTGCCGTTAGAGCAGTATCTTGAGGATTTGAGAGATGGCTGATTCAAAACGGAAGTTGTATTGGGATACCGGCCTATTCATCTGTTTCCTCAATCGATCCGAGCTTGAGCGGCGAAAGGTCTGCGAGGACATTTTGTACAATGCCCAGGATGGTCACGTTGAGCTTTACACATCAATGTGGACAGTCGCAGAGGTTGTGCGCCCAGGGAAGTCACTCCCCAATGCGATGGCTTTAACAGGTCCACAAATCGATAAGATTCAAAGGATGTTTGAATGGCGATGGCTAAGGAAGATCACGCTTGATCAGCGTATAGCTTCCTACTCAGCTAAGCTTTCGCGAGACTTCAATCTCAAACCAGCCGATGCCGTTCATGCAGCATCAGCCATCCGTGCGAAGTGCGATGTGTTACAGGTTTGGGACCGCGACTTCTCGAAAATCGCGCACCTCATCCACGTCGATGAGCCCGTAATGCTGTCAAAGCAGCGCCCCCTGCTTGAAGAAGTGCGGAAGCGAATTGGACCGCATCCGGATGACTTTCCGTCAGTCCATTAAGCGGGGAGTGGGCAACCAAAGTGCGCGGGTTGACACGAACGAGGGATAGAGCAGCTCGTAAAGCGAAAGGGCCAAACCACCTCCAGGTGTTCAAAGCCTGTCACCGGTCCAGCCCTCCGTTCAAGAACCTGAGCTTTCGCCCCTGTCACTCAGACGGTTATCGCATGTTTCTTCCAACCACAGAATACAACTTGTATTGGGGGCCGTCAATGACCCACTAGGGGGATACGCCCGGTGAGACTTGAACTCACGACCTTGTTTTTGGAAGAAACATGCTCTAATCCATCTGAGCTACGGGCGCAATCCCAGAATACGCTCGGCGACTCAATCTGTCAAGAATTGGTGACGTGCAAGTTATTGACGATACTAGACAAACTCGATAATGAGGTAGAAACCATTCGGATGACTTTTTGTTTGGGATGGACCTTACCAGCGAGATTTGAACCGCTCAGGCCGGGCCGTCAGTAGACTCTGCCGCCCCGCCGCCCGCCATCGAGCAGTAACCGCCAGCCACCGGGCAGCCAGACTCTACCGGCGTTACGGTCATTTGTCGCGAGTGCCGACGAGCACAGCATTTGCAAATGCGGTTTGTCGGGGGCATTTAGAGTCTAAACTGACCCACCGCGCATTCCCAGTTCTCGATCCAATCTGAGACAATCCAACCAATGAGCGCCCCAACAGAGCCGAAACCCTATCGAATACTTGTCTACGGGATGGAGACCAAGGGACTTCCCATACCAGCGGGTGACCTCGTGCAGCGCAAATATGCGCTGACCTTCACCAACCTCAAAAACGCTGCGCGGTTTCAGGACTTTGACGGAGTCATTGTTTTTCAGGGAAGCTTTGAGTCATTCCAACAAAAAGTCGGCCGGTACGGCCGTCCGCTTTTGAATCACAGTTGGGATCGTGATGAGTTGGACAAGCGCACGAAGGAGGTTCGAGCGGTCATCGAAAAACGTGGTCTCGCCTGCCTGCTGTTGACCGACCCTTTCACCGACTATTTGGAGTATGGCGACTTCACTGACACCGACTTGTCCAAACGTTTGCTCTCAGGTTTCAGCATTAATCGAGAACAACTGGGTACTCGGATGCCACAGGTCACCAGCAAGGTGAATGAGCTAATAAGGTTCTTCGCGCTCTACGGCGCGGCATGGTCGTCTTTATCTCCCGGTTACGGAAACCTGGGGAGCAAAACGTTAGCATCAGTTGGTAAGCGCTCGGTTTCAGTCGTTGTTGATGCCTGCCTGTTTGCCATTCCCACAATGCTGCCACGATCAACCGACGAAGCCATCGAGGAATACTTCACGATCCTGGCAGATGGTGTCGTGTCCCTTTGGGAGCGCCTCAAAGAAGATTTACCCGAATGGGCTACGAAATACCGCTTTCCAGAGGAAGATAGTCTTCTCGATACCAAGGTCAAGCTCTGCAATGAAATCTCCGAAATTGAGACACGCTTGAAAACCTTCGAGCGTCTTAAACGTGTTCTAGTCCTACAGAGCGAGCCCCTCGTTGACGCGGTTATTGAGGTCTTCAACACGGTACTGCCACTTAAGGCACAGCGCGAAGAGGCGTTCCGCGAGGATCTGACCCTCGTCGATTCTGCGGGGAAACCAGTGGCACTGGTCGAAGTAAAGGGCGTTAGTAAAGGCGGCGTTCAGCGTGAACAAGTAAATCAGGCCGACAGCCACCGAGAACGAGCTGGCCTGCCACCTGAATTCCCTTCACTGCTGATAGTGAACACGAATATCAAAGCATCTATGTCTATTGCGGATAAGGATCAGCCCGTTGCAACCGAGCAAATTCAACATGCGGCAAAGATCAGTATCCTAATACTGCGGACTCTTGACTTACTCAACCTTGGCTCACTTCTGTTGTGCGGAAAGTTAAGTCCTGAGAGCGCCGTCGATTTACTGACAAAGTCATGCGGCTGGTTAAGAGTCGGTGACACAGCGGACGTAATCACCTGTTGAAATCGATCTGTAAGCCCCATTGATACCCGCGTGGGCAAGCAATAAACTCTACCGCGCCCCGCTTAGTGGATTCGCTTTCCTCACGACTCGCGCCTCTTCATTTCCTTGCATCACGGCTTCATTGTTTTTCATCGCGAGGAGGGTGACGGCTATCAGCTATTTACCCGTTACCTCCGTGATGACAGCGCTACGTGCGGTTTTGAGCGCCGCTTCGCATTCTCGGAAGCTGATGCGGTGGGAAAGGAACGACTAGATTGCTTTCTGGCTCCTGCGCTCGTATGCTTCCACCATGGCCTGCTTGAGTATAACGCGGGGCATTGAACGGCAACGCGCACGCGCTACTTCTTAGCTGGAGTGCCCTGCTTCTTCAGAATATCCGTACACTTTCCCAGCATGTCAACACTCTGGATCGCCAATTGTTCCTCGCCCGAAACATATCTTTGGTACAAGGCCCCCGCATTCTCGCTCACGGTGTAAATCAATGTGGACACATCCGCGCAACTCTGAGCCAGATGAAGCAGAGAGTTCGCCTTTTCCCTATTTCCAGCCATCATCTGCAAAGCGCCTTGCGTTGACGCGGCAGTTGCGCATAGCAAAGCGTTTCGAGTTGCGTCATCCAGCCATTCGAAAAAGTTGAAACCTAGCGGTCCGTTGAAGGCTTGAGGCTTGCCCTTAAGCCCTTTGATCGCAGTTTCGAGCGCGTCTACTACTTCGCGGTCGCGAGCTATGGAGTCTTTATCTATCTTCTCTAGTTGCATTTCTTCTTGGTCTATCAGCGGCTTGTATTGTTGCATCGCCCGTTCGGTCTGAGTGATCACGAGGTTGATTTCATCACCGGTAGGAAAAGTTTTTCCAGTCTGCGCGTTGGCCATGAACACAGAGCCGATGTTGAGAAGAACAAGCGCAGAGACACAAGGAAATAGACGCATTGGGCCGCTCCTTTTTACCTCGTCATAGATGGGAAAACGCGGCTAGATGATAACAGATTCACGCTCGCATTTCATCGGCGCGAAATCGATAGGTCCTACCCCGGCAGTGCGATCACCGAACGGCAACCGCCAGCCACCCGCCCGCGTCAGGCCCTAGCAGCCCGTCTCTAAACCGTCGGTTTTTGACGCACGAAGAATTTCTCGGTGGGCGCACCGCCTTCGACGTGGTATCGGCGCGGGAGCAACCTGCAGGGCCCTCTCAGAATGGCAGAACCCAATTAAAGTCGAATACAGCCGCAAAATCGTAAACCTGAGCCGGCCCCAACGATCATGCGCCGCTCGCGGCTTGCCCGCTCCATACAGAGACCGCATCAGCAGCGCCAGATTGCAGGCCGCCGCCTGAATTAGTAGCTTCTTGTGAACGTTGTGAAGACCTCGAACATACAGTCGATCCATACCTCCGGTATCGAACTGATGCGCGAAATTCCGCTCCACTCGTTCGCCTCGACCCGCCTGCAAACGCTTGCCTCGCGCTCCGGAAATCCGCCGTCGATTCGCATACACCGCCGCTTGTTCGGCCGCCTTACCTTTCCACTTCCGCGCGCCACGTTCCGGCTCGGCAACATAGCTGCGCAGTTTCCACTCGGCCAGTGTCCGCATCACTTCATTACTGTGATATCCCTTGTCGGCCACCACCTCTTCGATCCCAGCTTGGTTCACCGTTCTCTGCACCGCCTGCTCGGCGACTGCTATGCCGGCCTCCGCCACCGTCTCGCCGATCGAGTCGGTGTCGCCCACCGCGCCACCGTGCGTCGTGAGTGCCAGGATTGCTCCGGTCTCCATATCCACCGCCTGTTCGGCCTTATACGCCAGAGCAGTGCGCCCATCTTTCAGCCGCGTGATCTCGGCTTCTACATCCGCCGGATTGACCCATTCCTCGTTCCGCATTCTCTTGGGCCGCTTGCGGTCCATGCGCCGCAGCGCCGCTGCATCGCTCGCTTCGCCCCCCTCAGCCTGGGCCAATCGTTTCAGATACTCGTCATAACCTTGCTGCGTGTCTCGCCGTACAATCGACTTCATCGCCGCGTTGGCTTCCAGCGTGGTCGAATCGATCCCGATAGTTTTGCCTTTCAGCAGTCCGCCACGCGCCAACCGCCTCAACACCCAGCCGAACACCTGCTGATGCGCTTCGGCGCCGATCAACCGCCGCGTACGCGAAATCGTCACGTGATCCGGCGTTCGCTCGTCCAGCCCGATCCGCAGAAACTGGCGCAGCGTGAGGGAATCGGCTACGCGCCAGGCGATGCCCCGTTCACTGTCGAGCCCCTCAAAGAAACCGATCATCATCAGCCGGAAATAAATCCCCGGAGCCAGCGACGGACGCCCCAGCTTCTCGTGATAAAACCCCCGGCAGCGGCCTTCACAGAAACGGTCGAAACCCTCCTCATCCAGGACCCGGTTCAGCCACTGATAAAAAGGATGCCCAGGCGCTTCAGGCAGCTCACTTTGATACCACAGCGGCTCCTGCCGCTCAAGCCGTTTGCGTGTGCCCATCGCCATAGCTGATTTTAAGCCGAAACATGTCCATTAGGAAATGGTTTTTAGACACAGGCTGCTAGACTCTGGCGGGCCATCCTACGCCAGCTACTTAGGCTTGTTCTTGCTCCCTGGCGGCCTCCTCTCCTCTTCACTTGCGACATCCACGCAGGCGGCCTCCCTCTCCTTCTGCCTCTGCCCGCTGCCAGCCTCTCCATTACCAGGATGGCTTCGTTTAGTTGCTCGTGCTCGGTAGTAACTCCGCAAGCATTTCTCGATTTGCATGGATTGATTGTCGCATTCTATCAACGGAATAATTCGCTGAACATCTTACGGTTATGTTGCTTCAGCCGATCCGCGAACTCATTGGCGTAAAACATGTCTGGGGAGAACCGCTGGGCGCGGACGCGAATTGAAAATTGCGGTTTGTCTTTGTTTAGATCAAAAAGTACGAGCCCAACTCCGAAGAGCATGCAGAGTGATTCGAGGCGACTTTTGTCCTCTTCCGTCAGCGTGGTAGGCATCGCGATGTAAGTCTTGGTGGAAAAAAGGCGGTACGAGATTGCCTGACCGAATGCTACGACAGGTGCTAACGGATCGATCTTGATCTCCGCCGACACGATCTCGATTGGGAACTCAATCACGTTGCCCGGCTGCTTCTTGTATGTGCCTACGACATCCGGCGTGCCCCACTTCCCCTTGAGCCCGCCACCGCCGAGTGCGGCGACATCGGTGACCTCATCAAGATCGTTCTTTAGCCACTCGGCAAATGGTTCATAAAAGTCTGACTCCTTGATCTTGATGCCGGTGGGGCCTACTTCCTCAGCACTTCCGAGGGAGATTATGTCGTTTTCTATTTTCTTTGCTGGCGTAAAGAGCCCGCGACTCGGCTTCGCAACTTCATTCGGAAAGGTCTTATCGAGGTCCCATACGCTCCCATAAATCGTGTTTTCGTTGGTCTCGGGGTTCAGCTGCAAAATCTGATTAACAAGGGCGCTGTAGCGAATTCCTCCGGGGTTCGCCGCAATGATGGACTTCGCTAGTTCCTGAATCTGCTTGACTGTGAGTTTCGCCATGCGCTGAATATCATATAAGTTTCGCCGTTCACGGGTTCGACCCTCGCTGAGCGGTGCGTTGGCGGGTGCAAAGTGCGATGATGCTGGGGGGAAGCTCGCTGGAAGGTTCAGGCCGTCAGGAACCCGCGGTAGATCCACCGCGCAACCCGCGCAAGCCAGATCAGGACCCAGTAGAGACCCGTCAACCCCAGGATCTTCAAACCAACTTCCCCCAGTTTGATCCATCGGCGGCGCAAAGCGGCGGATTTCTCGACACCGGCGCAGGCATTTTCCACTGCCGGACGAGTCTTTTCTACACGCGCCATCGATTCAGTTTCCTGACGCGCACGCACCTGCCACTCCGCAAAATCAGGGTAATCCGTTGCGTCGTAGATGGGCGTGCCGTGTCCATCGTAGTAAATCGGTGGAGAAGTGCTGGGGATCGAACCATAAGCCGCGAGCATTGCTGATTCTACGCAGTTGCGATATCCACTCTGAAGCAGGTCCTTGGCGCCTGTGTCTTCCTGGAGCACATTCCGGTTCAGCCAACCAAACGCCAGAACAGCGAGCACCAGATAGAGTCGCGCGAACCCACGCCGAACATTCATTGGAACGCCCTCGATTTTCCATCGGCCAAAACAGGCGCGGAGAATATGGCTACCTCTTGCCGAAATCCGCATCTCGCACGCTGGCCTATCCGGGCGTGCGATGATGCGGGCTTAAGGGGCAAACATGGATGACAGCGAAGCTAAGCCCATAGAGATCCGGGTAGGCGACAGCCTGAGGCTGGACGATGCCGATATAGCCCGGCTCCGCCGCAGTTCAGAGGATCACTTTGTTGAGCGCAAGAGCTTTGGTGACTGGAAAAAGGATGCGGTGAAGACCGTCGTCGCATTTGCGAATTCTCTGGCGACTGGGGAGCCTGGCTTTTTATTTATCGGTGTCAGAAACAATGGGGATGTTGAAACCAAGGATCACAACCTCGATTCCATTCAGATGACCCTTGCTGATGATCTTCGTGAGGTTTATCCCAGGGTTCACTACGTCGCCAAAGCGATGACCGAGGATGGGCACTCTTATCTGGTAATCATCGTGCCTGGTAGTGAGAACCGGCCCCACTTCACTGGACAGTCCTACATTCGTACAGGCTCAAAGACTATAGAAGCGAGTGAGGAACAGTTTTCTCTGCTGATCGCCCAGCGCAATAGCAAGGCGCGGCTGATCTTGAAATTCAAAGGACGGCAGGTGACGGTTGAGACGATTCATAACCGAGCGACACACCTTGCCCAGGTTGTTAGCACCCAAGCAACACTGGTGGAATGCAATCAGTTTTATGTCACGCTCCTTTATGGTGGCGAGCGTCCTTCCTTCCGATCAATTCCACTCCAGTGGGTTGAACTTTCACACAATCACGAGCTGGAGCAACTTAAGATTGTGGTGGAAGAGTAGGAGACTGCCCACCGGCCATTCACAGAACAGGCTCAGCGTGCAATAGCGTGCAATGGTCTACGGTATCAATGGTAAATTTGGCGTTGAGGGCATCGAAGGATCTACAAGTTAGAGAGCCACTTAGCCGTGGTTAGGTTCGAATCCCACCGTCGGCTCCAAAAGATTCAATCGGCGGATTTTGATTTTTCCTTGGCCCACCGTGCTAACACAGCCTTACGAGCGCTTTCGCTGCGCGCTTCCTTAGACATATTAGCAGCTCTGACGGTACCGCCAATCTTCCCGCCTTTAGCACCTTGCTTCTTGAAAAACTCCAGCACCTCGGGGGGAAGCTTTTTTCGCGCCATATCCAATCATACGTAACCCCGTTGCGAATTGCAAGCGTACTTTGTTGTTGACATACGTTAGGGGGTTACGTATAATCTAATCATGAAGTCAAAAGCCCCGATCAAGACGCCAATCCTGATCGGGGCTGTAATCACCACAGCCGAAGCCGCGATGACCTGCAAATTCATTATATCGGCTCTCTTGGCTGTGGATCTCAAGGAGATCTACAGTGACCTGTCACAATTGCCGGATCGACGCCAAGCGAAACGGAAAGCGTTCGGATGGACTGCAACGCTACCGCTGCCCGCAGTGCGGGAAGACCTACAGCGAAAAGAAGCAGTACGGAGTAATTGGCCATAAGCAGATTGACGATGCCAAGGCGCTCTTAGCGCTTAACCTATTGGCTGAAGGAAACAGCATCAGCACGGCGCAACGTATCTCTGGTCTGGACAAGAAGACGATCCTAAAGCTTGTCGAAATCGCTGGCGAGCGCTGCGAAGCACTACTGACAGAGAAGGTGCGCGGATTGGCCGTGTCGGATGTCCAGTGCGACGAAATCCACGGCTTCGTGTTCAAGCGCAAAATGCGCGTTCGGGGGGACGAAGAAAATCTTTCGGAGATCGGCGATGCATGGACGTTCGTCGGGATCGACCGAACGACGAAGCTTGTACTCGCGCATCATCTAGGAAAGCGCACGATCAAGCATGCGACGCTGTTCATGCAGAAGATCGCCAGGGCAACCGATCCGACACAGAAATTCCAACTGACGACCGATGGACTCCCTGCGTATCGAATGGCTGTTGCTAACGCGCTTGGACACGAAGGCGAGAGGGTCAATTACGCTCAACTCATCAAGATTTACGCAATGGACATTCCCGAAGACGTGCGGCGCTACGCTCCTCCGCGCTTGGCTGAAGCGATCCCCACGCCCGTCTATGGCGACCCAGAAGACAAACGGATTTGCACGTCGCACGTCGAGCGGCAGAATTTGACGATGCGCATGTGCATGCGGAGACTAACTCGCCTGACAAACGGATTCTCCAAAAAGTGGGACAATCTTCGCGCGGCGCTCGCGCTGCATTTCGCGTGGTACAACTTCTGCCGGAAACACATCACGCTCAAGGGCGCTACTCCTGCGATGGCTGCGGGATTGACGGATCGCGTGTGGAATGTTTCTGATTTGCTTACTATTAGTTAAAACCTGAATGAGTCACGGTGGCGGCAAACCTCACGGTAAATCCAGATCTTTCTCACCACAGAAACGTCACGAAACCGAGACTCATCATGGGGACGCTAGCGATCATCAAGCTAGTCCCAATAATCCTTTGCCATCCGCGCCTGTTGCCGTAAAACAAAAGGACGCCAGTAATGGCGCTCATAAAAGCGATGGTGCTAAGGAGCGCATTCTTGGCATGACCGTGTTCGAAGTCCTCATGGCTCTCCTCACTCTTGTTGGTCTGTGTGTAGCAGCTTTCAGCGGTGCGATTCTCTTGAGACAAACATACGCTATGATCACCGACCAACGCGCGTGGATCGTGACGACTGGAGGACAGATCACTTACCCAAAGAATTCGGATGGATTGCCAAGCCTCATGATGCATGTGACGATCAGCAATATGGGGAAAACCCCAGCCAGCAAAATTAGCAGTGCGTTCGTCATGGCAATTATTAAGAATGGAGAATCTCCATCCTTCAAATACGCAAACATCCCTAGAACCACAGATAGTACCGGTATAATCTTTCCCAACATGCCATCTGCTCTGGACGCTTACTTGCTCCAGAAGACCGAAAGCCAGTCTGACAAGGTAGACATCCGCTATCTCTCTACTCCTGAATTTGAACAACTCACTAAAGGAGAAACATACGTGGCGATCTACGGCTTGATCCTCTATGATGATGCCTACGGAGTCCACCGCTGGACTAGATACTGCACTTTTGCCGCGCTGACTCCCTCGCGTATAGATGTCACAGGAGCAAAGCCTTGTACTGATTACAACGCAGCAGACAACAATCAACCAAAGTTGTTTCCGGCATTGCGCGAAACGCTGTTCAAGAACTTTGAGCCGGGTGCGGAAGAAGATACGCGCTAGAAGACTGCACCGCTTGAGTAGCCGATGCATAATTAACCAACAAAACCTTCCCCCAGCACCAAGCACCTGGTGTAGTATAATTATTCAAGGCAATGAATAAATATAAGGTCGGCGTCGTCGGCTTCAACGGGTACAGCGGCGCGGAACTCGTCCGCCTCTTGGGCTCCCATCCGGTGGCCGAGCCCATCCTCCTGGAACACCGTCAGGATCAGGGCGGTCGGCCCGCGCCCATCAATCATCCCCAGCCTCGCCGCGCTCCATGCTCTCCCGATTCGGTCCGCGCCGAAGGCCTGGACGTCGTTTTCCTCGCTACGCCGCCCGAAGTCTCCATGGAACTGGCGCCCGGATGCTCGACGCCGGGGCCAAGGTCATCGATCTTAGCGGCGCCTTCCGCCTGCGCGACGCCGCCAGCTATTCGCGCTGGTACAAGCAAGAGCACACCGCGCCCCAACTGCTCGCCGAAGCGGTCTATGGTCTGCCGGAGTTTTGCCGCCAGCGGATTCGCAGCGCGCGTCTGATCGCGAACCCCGGCTGTTATCCGACGGCCGCGAATCTCGCAATTCAGCCTTTGATCGCCAGTGGCATTGCCGATCGCTCCGCTGGAATCGTTTGCGACGCCAAATCCGGCGTGAGCGGCGCTGGGCGCAAGGCCAGCCTCAAAACCAGTTTTTGCGAGGTCGCCGATAATTTCTCAGCCTATTCGGTGCTCGACCATCGCCACGTCGCCGAAATCCTGATGGTCTCCGGTCTCGAAGAACCCGAGTTGAGCTTCACCGCGCATCTGCTCCCCATCGACCGCGGCATTCTCGAAACCATCTACGTCCGCACGCGCAACATCAAGTCGGCCGAAGATCTTCTCGATATTTACCTTCGTCAATACAAAACCGAGAAATTCGTGCGCCTTTATCAGCCCGGCAACCTGCCCGATCTCGCCGCCGTCAATCGCACCAACTTCTGCGACATCGGATTCAAGTTCGATCCAGCTAGCGGCCGCGCCATCATTGTTAGCGCCATCGACAATCTGGTGAAGGGCGCTGCCGGCCAAGCCGTCCAGAACATGAACCTGATGCTCGGCTGCGAAGAAACGGCGGGTCTCTTGTGAAAGTACTCATCAAGCTCGGGGGCACTTTGCTCGACACCCCGGAATCGCGCCACCGCCTGGCGTCTGAAATCTCCTCGGCCGTCGAGCAGGGCCTGGAAGCCGTTGTTGTTCACGGAGGCGGCAAGCAAATGACGCGTTACCTGGCCGGCCTGGGTATCGAGAGCCGCTTCGTGAACGGTCTCCGCGTGACGACGCCAGAAGTTCTGGACGCTGTAGTGAAGGTTCTAGCCGGTTCGGTAAATCGGGAACTGGTAGCGGCTTTCATCGCCTGCGGGGCGCCAGCGGTAGGATTGAGCGGCATGGACGCCTTGCTCACCGAAGCGCGGCAAATGGGCGAAGAACTGGGTTGGGTGGGCAAGCCGGTCCGGTCAGAGGCACGCCTACTGAACGTGCTGCTTGCTGCGGGCTACCTGCCGGTGATCGCCTGTTTGGCTGGCGACCGCCAGGGACAATTCTTCAACGTCAATGCCGATCAGATGGCGGCGTCGGTGGCAGCCGCACTTCGCCCGGACAAGCTGCTGTTCTTAACTGACGTCGATGGCGTCAAAAACGAGAATAGTGTTACCTATTCTGCCTTGAATTCCGATCAATGCCGGCGCCTTATCGCTTCCGGAGTGGCCACCGGTGGCATGCGCGCCAAGCTGGAATCCGCCGTGGAAGCGCTTCAGGCCGGAACGGCCGAAGTTGTCATTGCTCCGGGCTCCACTGCTGGTATCGTGAGCAAACTGCTGGCGGGAGATCCCATCGGCACTCGGCTGGTGCCCCTGATGGAAGTTCCCTCCATGGAGGTTCCCAATGTCTAGCTTGGTCTCAGAATTGCCGGGCATTGCCGCTTCAGATGCCCCTTCGAATCTCCGCTTTGTCCGAAAAAGCCTGACAATTCGCAAGGCCGGCATGCGGGACATTCCCGCTCTGCTCCAATTGATCAACAACTATGCAGCCGAAGGCATTATGCTCCCGCGAACCGAATTCGAAATATCTGAAAACATTCGCGATTTCACCGTTCTATATGATGGTTCACAACTTCTGGGCTGCGGCGCGTTGCACTTCTACACTCCCACATCCGGAGAGATACGGTCTTTAGCGGTGGCGCCGGCGGTCAAGAGGCAAGGCGTAGGGGTTCTCCTGATGGAAGCTTTGGAGAAGGAGGCCATTAACAACGACCTCCATGCAATATTCGCATTTACTTATGTTGCCGATTTTTTTCGTAAGCTGGGCTTCCACCAAGTGGATCGCGGGTTGCTGCCGCTGAAAGTGTGGAAGGACTGTCTGAGCTGTCCCAAGTTCCAGTGTTGCGACGAAATCGCTGTCCTCAAAGCTCTTAGGTCCGATACGGTCTCCGCCTTATCACTGAATTCCGGCCAAGAACTAGTCCAGCTCCCCAACCCCAAGCGCGTTTGATCGATCGAAAGAGTTGTGGCTTTCCTTTCAAATTTCCAAAGTGGATTGAGATTTTTTCCTGGCTTTCTCACTACGCCTGTGTATAATTTGTAAACATACTTAGATAGGACTCCGGGAGGGACCACACGGTCTATGAAGGCACAGACCATTGACGTAAAAGAATCAACCGGAAGGATACTTTGCTGCACGATATTTCGCGCCGGCGGCAAGAAACTGCTTGCCAAGGGCCACGTGATCAGCGAAGAAGATGCTCGGATGCTCGAGACCGAAGGAATGAATCAGGTCTGGGTCACCGAGTTGGAAGAAGGCGAAGTAGGCGAGGACGACGCTGTAATGCAGGTCGCGAGCGAAATCGGCTGTGGAGCGCTCGAAATCCGTCTTGCCGCTGGAGGAAGGGCCAACTTATTCACTACCGAGGCGTGTTGCGTCTTGGTGGATGACGAGTTGTTGAAGCAAATTAACTGCACTGCCAGTATGGCCATCGCCACCTCCCTCAACTTTTCTTATGCGCGCTCCGGGCAACGTGTGGCTACCGTCAAAAGCACTCCCTTTGCGGTTGCCAAGCCGGAGCTCGATGCCATGATTTCGATCGTGAAAGAAAGAGGTCCCATCTTGCAGGCCCGGCCTGTCCGCATGCCGGCCGTGGCTATTCTCTACACCGATCCAGTAAACGGCGAACGAGCCCGGCAGTTATTTGAAAATATCATGCGCCAGCGTCTGGATCGGACTGGAACCAGCGCCAGTTTTGTCCTCTCGTCGGTCGAAGAGGAAGGCTCTGTCGCCCGTTCTCTCCAGCACTTGCTCCGCGCCAAGCCAACCGCTCTGCTGATCGCATCCACCACCGCCCCCGCGGGTCCGGACGACGTGATCGGCCGCGCCATGGTGAAAGCCGGTTGTCATATCGAGCGTTTCCTGGCCCCCGTGGAACCGGGCAATCTCTTCTTGCTGGGCTACAAAGACGATGTTCCTATCGTGTCGGCTCCCGGCTGCTTCCGCTCCGCGAAACCAAACGTAGTGGATTTGATGTTGCCGCCGATGCTGGCCCGCTACCGCGTCTCGGGCTGGGAAGTCGCCTGCCTGGGACATGGAGGATTGCTCGCCTGATTACAAACATTTCAATTCCGCGCAAATCCTTCAGCCGGACGCCCCCCAGCGCCCGGCTTTTCTTTCGTCTGTCCTGCTAAAATTCGACCCGTCCTGTTAAAATTTGAACTGACCCGCGTGCTTATGCGCGCGGCTGGGTAACCACGCGGTTCGCTCGAGACATGACCGACAGCGTTCTCAAAACCGCGGGCGGGATCGCGATCGCGTCGGCAGGCGCACTGGCTTACGCCGTTCGCGTGCCTTCCTGTTCCTGGCTCGCTCCTTCGGTCTGCCGCGGCATAGACACCCGGCCCGCCATTGCCCTCACCTTCGACGACGGACCGAGCGAATCCACTCCCGCGCTGCTCGAAATCCTGGCTCGCTACGGCGCTCCCGCCACGTTCTTTGAAATTCGGCGCCAATGTCCGCCGGTTGCCCAATGTGGCCCGCGAAGTTGCCGCCGCCGGACACGACATCGGCAACCATACCCAATCGCATCCTCTGCTCGCGCTCCAATCCTCCGGTTTTATCCATGGGGAACTGGCCGCCGCCCAAGAAGCCATCGAACATGCCACCGGACGCCGTCCCCGCTATTTCCGTGCGCCGTACGGTGCGCGCTGGTTCGGCCTCCGCGCCGCTCAGCAGCGCCTGGGCCTCAGCGGCGTCATGTGGAGCACCATTGCGCTAGACTGGAAACGGCAGACGCCCGCGGTTGTCTCCCGCCTGCTCACTGGCGCGACCCCGGGAGCGATTTTGTGCTTGCACGATGGCCGAGCTCTTGAGCACCGCCCCGATATCGGCGTCACTCTGCAAGCAGTTCGTGAACTCTTACCAACATTGATGGATCGAGGTTTCCATTTCGAGAGGGTGACGGATATCCTATGTCCTACGAAAAGCTGACGGAGCGAGTAAGGGCCGTCATTGCCGCGACCCAACATCTTCCACCCGAGAAGATCACCGCCGACAGTACCTTCCAGGAACTGGGCATCGATTCGCTGGACGGCATCAACATCCTCTTCGCGGTGGAGAACGAATTCAATATCAATATCCCGGACGATGCCGCGCAAAATCTGCGTTCGGTTCGCGACGTAATCGACGGTATCGCGAAGCTTCTCGACAGCAGCCAAGGGGACACGGCCGCGGTCGGCGTCTGACATGGGGGTCCGCGTGGCCGTCACCGGCCTGGGCGTCATCTCGGCGCTGGGCGGCAACAGCGGCGAATTCTGGCAGGCGCTTCAGGCTGGACGATCGGGCATAGCTCCCCTCACGGCCGTCGATCGCGCCCAGCTCCGTTTCTCGAACGGCGCGGAAGTCCATGATTTCGTCCCAGCCCAATATTTCGACGAAAAAGAAATCGGATTGCTCGACCGTTTTGCGCAGTTCGGCGTCGTCGCGGCGCGCGAAGCCATCGCCGCGGCGGGCATTGAATGGACCACCGAGCTGCGCGAATCCACCGCCATCGTCACCGGCTCTTGCGTAGGCGGCCAAACTACCGAAGACGAGGGCTTCGTCAATCTTTATCGCAACAACATACCGCGCGTAAATCCGTTCACCATCCCCCGCACCATGGAAAACGCCGCCGCCAGCCGCATTTCGCTCGAAACCGGCGTGGTTGGCCCCACCTACACCATCTCCACTGCCTGCTCTTCGTCCAATCACGCCATCGGGCAGGCTTTTTGGATGGTGCGGAGCGGCATTGCGGCCATGGCTATCACCGGCGGAAGCGAAGCCGTGTTCAGCCTTGGATTTCTTAAAGCGTGGGAAGCGATGCGCGTGGTCTCGCCCGACACTTGCCGTCCGTTTTCGAAGGACCGCCGCGGCCTCATCTTGGGCGAAGGCGCCGCCATGCTGGTGCTGGAGCCCCTCGATATCGCCCGTGCCCGTGGCGCGCCGATTCTTGGCGAAATCGTCGGCTTCGGTATGACGTCGGACGCGTTCCACATCACCCAGCCATCACCTGAGGGAGCCGCTCGCGCCATGCGCGCCGCGATCTGCGACGCCGGAATCCAGCCGGACCAGATCGGATACATCAACGCGCACGGCACCGCCACGCTGGCGAACGATGCTGCAGAAACTGCGGCCATCCGCAAAGTCTTCGGCGCGCATGCCGATCGGCTGGCGGTGAGTTCCACGAAGTCCATGCACGGCCATACGCTGGGCGCAGCGGGCGCGATAGAAGCTGCGGCGACGCTGCTCGCGTTGCAGCATGGCCTTCTGCCGCCCACTGCCAACTTCACCGAACCCGATCCAACCTGCGATCTCGACGTGGTCCCCAACACCGCCCGCCCCGCCAGCGTCGAATTCGCCCTTTCGAACTCCTTCGCTTTCGGCGGACTCAACGCCGTCCTCGTCTTCCGAAGGGCCGAAACTTAAGCCTCCGAGCGGCATCAAAGATGCATGGCTGAAGAAGATGTGACCGTCAGCATCAACGATGAGTCGGATGAAGCTCGCAAGCTGAGCGAATATAAGCCGACCAACGTTCCGCTGTCCAAAAGGCAAATCGAACAAGACGCCACCCGGGACACAGAGCACGAAGGCTGGGCGCCCCGAACCACCGAAAATATCGGCGACATGACCCCGCTCCCCGAAAAACCGAACCCCAAGCCGTAGGAGCTGTACGAACCCGGCGAATCCTCCGTCGCGCCGGGGCCCCAAACTGAACCGCGACCGTGAGGGAGCGACCCCGCGTTAAACTGGGACTACGGTGGAAGAAGAGGTCTTAGGGAAAGCCTACGACGGGCGTCTGATGCGACGCCTGCTCGCTTATATCCGTCCATATAAACTGCCCGTTGTCGCCGCGCTGGTTCTGCTGCTTTTCAATGCCGTGCTGCAAGTGATCGGCCCCCTGCTCACCGCCCTGGCCATCGACCGATACCTGGCGCCCTCCGGCAAAGCCACTCACACCATTCTTGATCCGTATCTCGCCGCCAGTCCCTGGACCGGCCTCGCGCAAATCGCTTTTCTGTACCTGCTGATCGTCGTCTTCGGCATGTTTTGCGACTTCGGCGAGCAGTATATCATGCAATGGGTGGGACAAAAGGCCATGTTCGACCTGCGGCGCGAAATGATGGCGCGCCTGCAGCGCCTGGATCTTGCCTTCTACGATCACAACCCCGTCGGCCGCCTGGTTACCCGCATCACCACCGACGTCGACGCGTTGAACGAACTGTTCTCTTCCGGCCTGCTGATGATTCTGGGCGACCTGCTGATGCTCAGCTTCGTCGTTATCGCGATGCTTGAACTGAGCCCCGGCATGACGGGGTTCCTGCTGGCTGTGATGCCGCTGGTGGTGCTGGTCACCATGCACTTCCGGCGCTCGGTGCAGAAAAGCTATCGCCGCATTCGCATCGCCATCGCCCGCATCAACTCCTATTTGCAGGAGCACATCAGCGGCATCGCCGTTTTACAGCTCTTCAATCGTGAAGCCCGCAGCCGCGCCGAGTTCGAGCAAATCAATCGCGATCACATGGAAGCTTATAAGGATGCCATCATCGCCTACGGTTGGTTTTATCCTGTTGCGGAGTTCCTGGGCATGCTGGCCCTGGCGCTGCTGCTGGCCTACGGCGGATTCCGGGTGCGCGGCGGGGCCATCCAGGTGGGTGTGCTGGTGGCCTTCTTCCAATACGGGATGCGATTTTTCCGGCCCATCCAGGATCTGAGCGAAAAGTACAACATCATGCAGTCCGCCATGGCCGCGGCCGAGCGCGTCTTCAAGCTGCTCGATACACCGGTCCAGATCCAGTCGCCCTCCCACGTTGCGCCCTTCCCGCAATCGCCCGCCGCCGTCGAGTTCGATCACGTCTGGTTCGCCTACAAAGACGAGGACTGGGTGCTGAGCGACGTCAGCTTCCGCATCCAGCCCGGCGAAACCATCGCCGTCGTCGGCCATACCGGCGCGGGGAAAACCACCCTCTCCAGCCTGCTGCTGCGATTCTACGAAGTGCAGCGCGGGTCCATCAAAATCGGCAGCACCGACATCCGCGATTTCGCGATTGAAGACCTGCGGCGCAACTTCGGAGTGGTTTTGCAGGATCCGCATCTGTTCACTGGCACCATCGCCGAAAATATTCGCCTGGGCACGCCGGGCATCTCCGACCACCAGCTTTCCGAAGCCGCCGCGCGCGTGAACCTGCTGGACTTCGTCCAAAGCCTTCCGGAAGGTTTTGCGCAACCGGTGCGCGAACGGGGCGCCGGATACTCCACCGGCCAGAAGCAGCTCATCAACTTCGCCCGCGCGCTGGCCCACAACCCCCGTTTCCTGATCCTGGACGAAGCCACTTCGAGCGTCGACACCGAAACTGAGCTGCGCATTCGCGAGGCGCTGCGGCATTTAGTGGAGGGCCGCACGTCCATCGTGATCGCGCATCGTCTATCCACCATCCAGCGTGCCGACCGCATCCTCGTCATGCACAAAGGCAAGCTGCGCGAGATAGGGACGCACCAGGAACTGCTCGCGATGCGCGGTATCTACTGGAAGCTGTACCAGTTGCAGTACAAGGACCAGGAGATGGCAAGCGGCCGCCTAGTGGAAGAGCCGGTTACTGGGGACTAAGATTAATCCCCGATCCCCTTCCTTTCAATTTGTCTTGTCGCGTACTATCTAGAAGAGATAGTAAAACTAGACGTACTAACAGAGGAGAAGAATATCTTGAAGCTGCTTATTCGAAACGCTCTCGTTGTGTTAGCAATCACCCTTCCCGTGGCGGCGCTGGCCGACGTATCGGGAACGCAGACTCTATCGTCGGGTTCCAACCTGGATCTCGATACCGGTACGGTTGGCACATCCGGCGGCGATCTTGCCTGGAATGGAACCGCGCTCAAGCCGCAGGGATCGGCCACCGCCGTCGATTCTGCCTCAACGGCCCTTGGCAGCCTCTACAGCGGCGCGTCCGGTTACAACATGTTGGTTTCAGAGGGCTCCGCCCTCATAAACGAATATGCGAGCCTGCTCGGGGCCTATCTCAGCCCGAGCGCGTTCACACCGGCGGTCAATGACATTCTCGTGGTGCATACGAATGGCGGAAATTACTCAGCCCTGCTGGTGACCACCATCGGCAGCGGCTCAATCACCCTGGAATTCCACACCTTCACCGGATCGTCCACCACCACGCCGCCGGCGAGTGGGCCCACCATCACTTCGTTGCAAAATAACTACGGCAACGTTCTTCCCGGCCTGCCCAACTACGGCATCGCTCCAGCCAGCCTGTTTATCATTTATGGCACTGGCCTGAGCGCCCCCGGCACACCGGTATTGCAACAGCTGTCTACGTCTGCGCCCCTGCCCACCAACCTGAACAACACCAGTATTTCCGTTACGGTGAACGGCGTGACTACGACGCCCTACATTTATTACACTTCACCAACCCAAGTCGCAGCCGTCCTTCCGTCCGCCACACCTGCCGGCACGGGCACCATTACCGTCACCTATAACGGGACAGCCAGCGCACCAGCCACTATTCAGGTGACTACGAGCGGCTTCGGAATCGACACCCTCTACGGCACCGGAAGCGGCGGCATCGTCGCCACGTCGGGAAGCACCGTGATCGAACCCACCGTCTCAGCCAGCCCCGGCGAGGAGCTAACCATCTGGGGCTCGGGTATCGGCGCCGACAAGGCAAATACCGACGGTCAGTACCCCCTGAAGACGGACAACTTGCAGAACACTTACAATGTCCAGGTCTACATCGGCGGCGTCGCGGCAACCGTTTCCTACGCTGGGCGATCTCAATATCCCGGCGTCGATCAGGTGAACGTCACCGTCCCGACGGAAGCGGCCGGGCTCCTGGTAGGTTGCAACGTTTCCGTAGTGGTTGTGGCCAGCGGAATCGACAGCAATTTCGGAACGCTGCCTATCAACCCCGGCGGCGGCGTCTGCGCCGATCCAGCGCTCGGAATCACCGGAACCCAAATCGGACAGACCGGCTCCCAGACTACGGTCAAGACGGGAAGTGTATCGCTCTTTCAGGAAACCTCCCCTGCGGTCGTTTCAGCGGCGCATCCCATTCCGCAGGCCCAGACTCTCACCACCACCTACACAGCGGACGCGAGCTTCACTTCCGAAACCGGCTATTCGTATATCGGAGGTTCGTCGTTTTATTCGATCGGAAGCTGCATTGTTTCAGAGTCCAACTCGAACAGCACCACTACCACCACCGGCACGTCCACCGGCTTGGATGCGGGAACGCCCATCGTGCTCACCGGCGGTGGTCTCTCGGTAAATTTGCCTGAGGTTGCTACTAGCGGACCCGGGCTGGGCGACTATTACGCCACCCTGATGAATCCTCTGGTCGGCGGCACCGCCTACACCTTCACCGGGCCGGGCGGAAAGCAGGTCGGGCCTTTCACAGTCACTCTCACCCTGCCAGTGCCGTTGACGTGGACCAACGAGCAGTCCATTTCCACCGTCACCGAATCCCAGGGACAACTGATCACCTGGAGCGGAGGCGCTTCAGGAACTCTGGTGTTCATCTCAGGCTCTTCTTCCTCCATCGACTTGAGCGTGTCCGCCAGCTTCATTTGCGTCGCGCCGGTGGGGAATGAACAGTTCACCGTCCCGTCCTACGTGCTGTCCGCGCTGCCAAAAAGTACCAACGGCAGCCTGGGCGTATTCAACTTCGCCAGTCCAGTAAGCTTCACGGCCAGCGGCATCGATTCCGGCACCGCGTCGGCCGGTGTTTTATCTTCGGAGAACGTCACCTATCAGTGATTCAGTAAATTCTTAGGCGAGAGGGCCGGGGTGAAAGCCTCGGCCCTTTTGCTTGCCAGCAGCAGAATCGCACTGGGCAAGTACGACAGTCCGATGATCCAGAACGAAACCAGGAATATCCCGAGCGCGAACAGCAGAATTGCCGCGCCCGCGATCTTCCGCCGCCTGGCTGAGGACAGCCCCCAAAGACTCAGGCCGACCGGAATCGCCAGCACCAGGGCGGCACGCGGACCGTGCGCCGGGCTCCACGGCGTCGCATAGAAAAGGACGATCCAGGCAAACGACACCAGCGTGGTAACGATGACGGCCACTTTCGGCATCGTCAGCCGCTGAAATTTGCTCAATCCATCACCTTGAAAGAAAAAATCGGCCAGATGTCAACCGGCAGTTTCGACGCCGCCTTCATCGCGTCGGCCAGCTCGGCGGGCATTTTGTCATAGCGATTGAACCAGGCTTCGGCGCGCTGGCGGTCGCCGGTGGCTTCAATCGTCAGCAGTTCTTTCGCGAGCGAGGCAATTGCCGCGGGCATCCGCGCGAAATCCACCGAATATTTTCCGCCCGCGCGATTCACCGCCTTCTGCTCCACCAGGTAATTGAACTCCATCATCTCCGCGCGCCCATGCGCCTCCGCCACGCCATAGCGCACCGAACGGAAAATCCCGGCCACGTAGGAAGCGTAATATTCCTGCGCGCGATTCTTCTCGAGCGCGCCGTGATCCATCAGCCAAGCCAAGCCGTACATTCCCACCACGTCGGCCTTGGCTTCTTCCAGCGCCGAATACACCGGCCCAATGGCTTCCGTGATCGGCGCCTGCTTTCCGTTCACGCGCGAATACGCGGGCCCCAGGCCGTGTGAGATTTCGTGCAGCACCACCGCCGCCAGATATCCTTCGCCCGAAACTTGAGCCGCCTGCTGCTGCGGCATCAGATATTTCGCCAGCGGCAGCACCACATAGCCGACGCGCGCGTCCATGAAATTCTTGAAGAAGATTTTCTTGGTGCCCTTGGTATCGTGAACCCGCGGATCGTTTGGCAAGTTGTCCGCGACGGCCTGATATCCGTGCAGGAAGTCGCCGGTGCGGAAGGGCGCATCCACCACTTCCATCGGCGTCGGCTGGCCGCGCTTGGAAGGCTTGTCCGCGGCCGCGATGGGCAACGCGTCCTGCAAATCGGGAATGTATTTCTGATACAGCGCCAGCTTGGCGCTCTCCGCGTCGTTCCGGATTAACACTGCCGCTTCATACGACGTCTTTACGCCCAGCACGCCGTCCAGGTACGTCTCATAAGGCGCGAAGATCACGTCGATCTTGGGATTCTTCAGGTCCAGCCATTTCAGGTCGCTTGGATAATAGTCGTCGGAGAGCAGCGCGTCGGCGCGCATGCGTAGGAACTGCGCGAAATCTTTGTCGTCGCTCAAGCCGGCCGCTTCGCGCAGCAAATTCGCGGTGGGATCCAGCCATTTCTTGAACTCCACGTGATACGGGATGGCCGCTAGTTTCGTGCCCTGCCAGCGCAAAATCGTATAGGGACTATAAATCGCGTCCTTTTCGGCCGGATGCGCTTTCACATAAGCTTCAATTTGCGCGCTGGTCAGCCCTTCCGGATAAAGATTGCGCCCCGGCGGAATGGTCTTGGTGCCGGTGAAAGGCTTGTTTTCATCGATCAGATCGAATCGCGCGCCGTTGATGAACAATAGCTGTTTCAGGCGAGCATCCTTCGTCGTGTTGTATAGAGCCAGCGCTTCCGGATCGCTCTGCTGCCAATAGATGTCCTCCATCAGGCGCGACGCCTGAACCAGCTTGTCCACCTCTTGCCGCTCCCGCGCGCTGAGTTTGTCAGGACGATAAGGCATCTCCACCGGCTTCCAGCGCGCCAGCCGCTGTGCAATATCGGTGGCCTGGGGAGCGGCCAGGAGCAGGAACAGAAGCAGATAATTCATCTCACTTCATTCTAAGTCCCGGCTTGCTAACATTAAATCAGGGATGTCTCCCTACCCCCATGGAATTTGACTTTACGCCGGAGCAGATTCAGCTTCGCAAAAGCGTCCGCGAATTTGCCGAACAGGAAATTCGTCCGCACGTGCTGGAATGGGATGAAGAGGAGATTTTTCCGCTCGAAGTAGTGAAGAAAGCCGGCCAGCTTGGATTCCTGGGCGCTATTTTCCCGGAGGAGCTCGGCGGATCGGGGCTCGGCTACATCGAGTACTCCATCATCATCGAGGAACTCTCGCGCATCGACCCTTCGGTTGGCCTGATCGTGGCCGCGCACAATTCGCTCTGCACCAATCACATCTTTGTTGCCGGCAGCGAGGAGCAGCGGCGCAAGTATGTTCCGAAGCTGGCTACCGGCGAGTGGATCGGATCGTGGTCGCTCACCGAATCGGAATCGGGTTCCGATGCCGCGGGCATGCGGACCAAGGCGGTGAAAGACGGCTCGTGCTGGGTGCTCAACGGCAGCAAGGTGTTCACCACTAATGCCGGTTATGCCGACGTGTGTGTAGCCATGGCAGTGACAGACCGCGCCGCGTCGCAGCACGGCGTTTCCGCGTTCATTTTGGAAAAGGGCGTGCCCGGTTTTCAGTTCGGCAAGAAGGAAAACAAGCTCGGCATGCGCGCCAGCGCCACGGGCGAAGTGATCTTCACCGATTGCCGCGTGCCCGATTCGCAACTGCTGGGCAAGACGGGCGAGGGTTTCGTCGATAGCCTTCGGATTCTGGATGGCGGCCGCATCTCCATCGCGGCGCTTTCAGTGGGAACGGCGCAAGGCGCATACGAAGCTGCTCTGAAATATTCCAAGCAGCGCAAACAATTCGGACGGCCCATCTCGGAGTTTCAGTCCATTCAGAACAAGCTGGCCGACATGGCGACGGAGATCGATGCCGCGCGCCTGCTCACTTATCGCGCGGGCTGGATGAAGGACCACGGGCAGCGCGTCACCAAGGAATCGTCCATGGCAAAGTTGTTTGCTTCCGAGATCGCGGTACGGGCCACCAACGAAGCGGTGCAGATCCACGGCGGCAACGGCTTTACCAAAGACTATCCCGTCGAAAAATTTTATCGCGACGTCAAGCTGTGCACCATCGGCGAAGGCACCAGCGAAATTCAGCGCCTGGTGATCGCCCGCCAGCTACTCAAGAGTGAATGACCACCTGGTCTGAGAAAATCCTCGCTGGCGATCCGCGCGCGCTGGCCCGGGCTGCCACCGCGATCGAGAATTGGTCCCCGGCCGCCGAATCATTATTGAAGGAATTGTTTCCTCACACCGGGCACGCCATCGTCATCGGAATCACTGGAGCGCCCGGCGCCGGGAAGAGCACGCTGACGGACCGGCTGGTTCACGAGCTTCGGCGCGAGGGCAGGGCGGTCGGCGTTCTCGCGGTGGATCCCACCAGCCCGTATTCGGGCGGCGCGGTTTTGGGCGATCGCATCCGCATGCTCAGCCATCATGCCGATGCGCAAGTGTTCATCCGTTCCATGGCCACGCGCGGTCACCTGGGCGGGCTGGCGGCGGCGACCACCGATATGGCGCTGCTGCTCGACGCCGCTGGTAAGCAAGTGGTTCTGATTGAAACCGTCGGCGTCGGCCAGGACGAAGTGGAGGTGGCGAAGCTCGCCGACGTCACGGTGGTTGTTCTGGTGCCAGGCATGGGCGACGATGTGCAAGCCATCAAAGCCGGCATCATGGAGATCGCCGACGTGTTCGTCATCAACAAGGCCGATCAGCCGGGCGTCGATCGGCTGGAGCGCGAAATCCTCGCTTTACAGAGCCTTTCGACAAGAACTGATGGATGGACGCCTCCCATCGTGCGGACTGTTGCCACTGAGGGCCAGGGAATTAGTGAAACGCTCGCGGCCATCCGTTCATTTCTTGCTCGATCCGGCGCCAAGGATCGTGCAGTGGTCAACTGGACTTTGCGCCTGCGTGAGATGCTGCGCGAACGCCTGATGGGACAATTCGCGGGGATTGATTTTCAAGGCGCGGCAGAAGACGTGGCGGCGCGGCGACGCGATCCGTTTACGATAGTGGATGCTTGGCTGCATCACAGTTTCGAGATTGACCATTTGGGTATCGCCGTTCAATCGCTCGAAGCGGCGCTCGGCTTTTACCGGGAGCAACTCGGCTTGGCCGTCAGCCTGCGTGAAACCGTGCAACAGGAAAAGGTCAACGTCGCGATGCTGCCCGCTGGAGACTCGCGCATCGAATTGCTGGAAGCGTCGGAGCCGGATTCGGTGATCGCGAAGTTTATCGAAAAGCGCGGCGAAGGTTTGCATCACGTGGCCGTCAAGGTTCCCGATCTTGTCGCGACGGTCGAGCGGCTGAAGGCGCATGGAGCACGATTGCTGAATGAGCCGCGCGCCGGCGCGGGCGGACATCTTTACGTCTTCGTCCATCCCTCGTCCACGGGCGGCGTCCTGCTGGAATTGATTCAACAATAATGAAGAAACCAACCATCGGTATTATCGGCGGGAGCGGCCTCTACTCGATGCCCGGCTTCACTGCGCACGAAGAAATGGTGATTGAAACTCCGTGGGGCATGCCTTCGGATCCGTATGTAGTGGGGCAGCTGGCGGGCAAAGAGGTCGCGTTTCTTTCGCGGCACGGGCGCGGCCATCGCCATTCGCCTTCGGAGTTGAATTTCCGCGCCAACATTTACGGCTTCAAATCGCTGGGCGTGGATCGCATCCTGTCGCTCAGCGCCGTCGGATCGCTCAAGGAAGAGCATCCGCCATTGAAGTTTGTGATACCCGATCAGTTTTTCGATCGCACTCGCGGCCGTGTCTCCACGTTTTTCGGCGAAGGTTTGGTCGCGCACGTCAGCTTCGCCGATCCGGTGTGCCCGCAGCTTTCGGAAGTGGTGCACAAAGCCTGCCTTGCAACCGGCGTGGATGTGGGGCGCGGCGGAACTTATCTTTGCATGGAAGGCCCGGCCTTTTCCACCAAGGCCGAATCGAACGTTTATCGCAGTTGGGGCATGGACGTCATCGGCATGACCAACCTGCAGGAAGCCAAGCTGGCGCGCGAAGCCGAGCTTTGTTATGTCACCATCGCGATGGTCACCGATTACGATTGCTGGCACGAAGAACACGACGCCGTAACGGTGACTAGATATTTTCGCGAACCTGAAGCAGAACGCCGACAATGCGTGCAAGGTGGTGGCGGCGACGGTCGCGAGCATGCCGGAGGTTCGCGAATGCAAGTGCGGATCGGCGCTAGCGCACGCACTGATCACCGATCCGGGGGCCGTGCCCGCTGCCACGCGCAAGAAGCTGGAGTTGCTGGTTGGAAAATACCTCGGCTGAGAACCTGGCCCGGCAGCTTCTGGAGCATTGTCTGGAAGCGCGGCCTTGGCCGGAACATTTGTTATCCGATTTGATTGCGTGTGGCGGCGATCGCGAGCTGTTCCGTATCGTCGTGGAACGGCTGGCGGATCTGTTCGAACCGCGTCTGTGCAACGTTTACGCGGAGCTGTTTTCCCAGGTGATCGCCAAGAGGACAGGCTTGCACGCCGAGCACCTTCTCTCGCGATACGAGCGGATTCGCCGGCCGCACATTTTCCATCGCGATCCCGATTCGATTGAGAACGTTTTTGTTCTTTCACGCGTAACGCTCGGCGCTGACGTCGCGGTAACCAGCGTCATTCTGGATGCGGCGAAACAGCGCTTTTCCAACGCGACGATCTGGTTCACCGGTCCCAAGAAGAGCTGGGAATTGTTCGCCGCCGATCCGCGCCTGCGACACCTTCCGATTGCCTATGGGCGCGGCGGAACCATTGATGATCGCCTGTCAGTCTGGCCTGAACTGCGCGAGGCCGTCTGTCCGCCGCGCAGCATTATCATCGATCCCGATTCCCGTTTGACGCAGCTCGGCCTGCTTCCGATCTGCCAGGAAGAAGATTACTATCTCTTCGAGAGCCGGGCTTACGGCGCGGATCGCGAGGAACCGCTCACCATACTCGCTCGAGATTGGGTGGCCGAAACGTTCGGCGTTCCCGAAGCGCGGCCGTATATTTCCACCGGTCTCGAGGCGTCTGAGTTCGCAACCACGGTCAGCTTCGGCGTCGGCGAAAACCCGTCCAAGCGCGTTGCCGATCCGTTCGAACCAGAGCTGCTCGGGTTATTGCCGCGACCCATTCTCATCGACAAAGGCGCGGGCGGCGAAGAGGCCGAACGCGTGGAGCGCGCGGTAGCGAACTTGGGCGGCGAGGGAATCGTGATGTGGGACGGCTCATTCGCCGGCTTTGCCGCGCACATCGAGCGCAGCCGCTTGTATGTGGGTTACGACTCGGCCGGCGGCCACGTAGCAGCGGCCTGTGGGATTCCAATGATCGGCATTTTTGCAGGCGCAGTTTCCGAGCGCATGTTCCACCGCTGGCGTCCAACCGGCGAAGGAAAAATTCGGGTGATTCGCCCCGAACGAATCCGCCTCGCCGATCTACTCGCTACTTTTGGGTCTCTTTTGTCTGATCTTCAGGGAGCGGATCCGGCGTCTCGAACTTAATTGTGGATTCGGTGCCGAACTTGCGGTAAAGCCTGAATTCGATATCGTTCTTGCTCATCATGCGTCCCCGCTTGGATGTGAGGACGGATTTGAGCGGCAACATATATTGCTGATCGCCGATGGTTTCGAAATCGTAATCGAGCGACGTGTTGATCTCGTGGATCGGGAAGGTGCTCGGCATGTTATAGGGAGCCATGACAATCTTCATCACCATTTTGGTGTCTTCGTCGATGTAGACCAGGCCGCGATAGGCGGGTACGATAGCCAGCGTTTCGTCGGCCTCCACGCGATAATGCGAATACTCCTGCTCGACATCGTAGGCGAACACATACATCCTCCGGCCGCGCAGCTTGCCCCAGTGGTCCCAGGAGAAATCGGTGTGAGTGTCCGGCTCGAAGATCTGGTCGAGCATGCTTGCGAATTCTCCCTCCGACGACACGCCGCCGAATTGGCGCATGTCTTTTCCGTTGGTCACCGGCTGATTATTGTGCAGAATCACTTCGTAATTTTCGACGCCGTTGTAGCTGAGGCGGGCCGTAATGGTGTCGCCGTGATACCAGTTATTGCCGGCTCCGGTGGGGTCGTTGTCGCGTCGCGTCACTTGCACGCAAATAAAATTGGGGAGCTGTTTGGTGTAGTTCAACGCGTATTCGCGCGTCTGGTCGATGATTTTCGCCTGCTCCTCAGAACTCGGGGGCGGCGGTGGAACGTAGACCGGCGGGGGTGGAGGCGGGGGAGCCACGGTCAAGTTGGCGGAAGCTTCGGCCAGTTCGCGCAACGCCGCGACAGTCTTGGGTCCGGCGCCCAGGCTCTGCAGATCCTCGATGGTACGGTCCTCCAGCTTGTCCGTAAGCTTCACGTGGCGCAAATACTCGGCCACCTGCCTGTCGGGCTGCTTCAGCTGCACCGAAGATCGAATGAACATGACTAACTGCGCTACCGTCAGATTCATTTCGCCAGCGGCGAAGAGGACGGCGGCGGTCACCAAAACGAGCAGGTAACGCATATTGTCTCTATTGTCTCAGGTTCGCGCGACGAGAAGATCCTCCAGGGCCCCGTGCAAATCGGGATATTGGAACCGAAATCCGGCTGATTTGGCTACGGTGGGAAGCACCCTCTGGCTGGCCAGCAACATCTCCGACATCTCGCCCAATGCGAGCTTCAAAGCAAAAGCGGGGACCGGAAAAATCGCCGGGCGATGCAGCGCGATCGCCAGCCGGTTCGTGAACTCTTCGTTCGTCACAGGGTGGGGCGCGGTGGCATTGACGGCGCCTCGAATGGCGGCATAGTCCAGCGCGAAAAGGATCAGGTTCACCGCATCGGCAATGTGAATCCATGCCATCCATTGCCGGCCGGAGCCCAGTTTGCCGCCGAGACCAAAGCGAAATACGGGAAGCAGTTTGGCCAGCGCGCCGCCAGGTCCCAGCACGGCGCCAAAGCGCAGACGCACCACTCGGATTCCCAAGGATTCGGCGGACTGGCTGGCTTCCTCCCAATCCATCACAACCCGCGCCAGGAAATCGGATCCCGGGGAGGAGGCTTCCGTAAGGACCTGGTCGCCCCGGGAGCCGTAGTAACCGACGGCTGAGGCGCACACCAGCACGCGCGGGCGTTTGGATTGCGCCGATAGCCCGTTCACCAAGTGGCGGGTGCCATCCACACGGCTATCGTGGATGCGCTTCTTGGCTTGTTCCGTCCAGCGCTGGGCCACGGGCTCGCCCGCCAGGTGAACCACTGCGTCGCACTCTCCAGGGAGCGCGCCGCGAGCGATGGCGACGGCGGTGTGTCCGTTGGATGCCAGCCGCTCGCGCAGCGCCTTGCCGATCAGACCGCTCGCACCCGTGATGGCGACATTCATTGCAGGCATCTCTTTATAGATATTCTAGGCCCCGGACATAGGCGTCCACATCCGTTTTGCGCCGCATGCCCTCCTGGGACATGTAACGGATCTGGCCGAAGATGGGTCGCTCCACCCACGGGCGATCGTGCAGGCCGAAGCACCACAGGATGTTGGTGTACGAGTTTGGATCGCGGCCGTCCAGGGCGTAGCGATCGTTCAAGTAGATTGCCGTTGCTAGCGCATCTTCGGGAGTGCGGGACCATTGGATAATCTTTTTGCCCCAGTACATGCGGTAATACCCGTGGATCTTGCCGGTGAGCAAGAGTTCTTTCTGAGCCGCGTTCCATAGGGGATCGCGAGTTTGAGCGCGTTCGAATTGATCCCGCGAATAGATTGGATCGCGCCTGTCGCGAACATGTTTCGCCAGGGTCTTGCGCGCCCAGTCCGGAAGCGCGTCCAGCGATTCTAGATTCCCGCTGAACCGCGCGAAGTTGAAAGCCAGTTCACGGCGAACGATCAGCTCCTCCAGAAACTCGTCAGGCAGGAGTTTGTGCTGGCGCGCGTAGTTTTGGACGGTGAGCGCGACCTCTAGCGATGAGATGTGCCCGAAGTGAAGATAGGGGCTGAGACCGGAAGTGGCATTCTCAGACGGTTGGTTGCTCGAATTGGCGTAACGGTGAAGGCTCTGTTTGAGAAACTGGCGAAGCCGTTTCCGGGCAGCGCGAGAGCCACCGCGGAAAATCCGTGACGGCTGCACCGTGTGATCGATATCGCAGCAGGCCGCCAGTTCCGGGATGCGGGAAGAGGTTACGCAGGTGTGAAAGTTCGGGGCCTCTGCGCGAAACTTGTGGCGAACGCGAATCGCGGGGACGGGATCGAGGTACTTGGCGAGCAGCTTCTGAATCTTGGGCCGCATGGTGTAAGCGGCATACTCGCGCTTCTCGAAACACGCCACCGGAACAATGCAACTGGAGTCCACCGCGTAGCATGGGATGTCGAGCTTGCGCGCCACGCTCGCGTTGTAGCGGCGCGCGGGAAAGAGCGGGTAATCATCGGTAACCAATGCGGCGGCATCTCCCCCCAGCCGATAGACGATGTCGTTGGAATCGTCGCGTGTGCGCCGCATGTAGAAGACGTAGCCTATGCCGAGCCGCTGCAAATGGCCCTCCGTATCGGGAATGCCTTCCATGATGAACGTATGCAAGCGATCGCTGGCGTGCGGGTAATCGTATGTAAGGCCTTCGTAGAAGAGCACCGGAAGCCCGGCGTGGTTGGCTAATCTCACCGCGTACGCCAGGGCGTGGTTCGACGCCACGCGGCGATTCACCTGCGCCCAATAGAGCACATACCGCGCGCCGGCGCGTAACGGCGCAGCATTGAGCAGTTGGACGCGACCATCCGTATTCCCGATAATAAAGTCTGCTGCCATGCGGGCCGTCAATCGTGCGAAACTGCTGTGGGGTTACCTGCGGCGCAAATCGATACTCAACGCGCTTCCGGTGGAGTATATCGTCGAGACCACGGCGAAATGCAACCTGTATTGTCCCATGTGCCCGCGCGAAACCCACAAGCAGCCCAAGGCCGACATGGCGGACGAGATTTTCGAGCGGCTGGTGCGAGAGTCGGGCGAAAGCGCCGAGCACATGATGCTGATCGGCCTGGGCGAGCCGTTTATGGACCGAAAGATTTTCGAGCGGATCGAGTATTGCGAGCGCCACAACATTTCCACGCTGCTGTCAACCAATGGCACGTTCTTCGATGAAAAGACCTGCGCGCGGTTGCTGGACACGCCGCTCCAGCACATCACGCTCAGTTTCGACGGCGCAACCAAGGAATCGTTCGAATACTATCGCAAAGGCGCCAATTTCGAAAAGGTGCGCGACAATTTCCTGCGCTTCGCGCGCATGAAGCACGAGCGCGGCGCCAAGGTGCAGGTGGTGGTCCAGATGGTGCGTATGCAGCGCAATGCCGGTGAGGTGGACGATTTCGTGCGCTTCTGGAAGGCCGTGCCGGGCGTGGACCAGGTGCGCATCAAAGAAGACGAAACCAACGTGCTGCAGCCGGAGGCGCGCCACGCGGCGGAGGATTGGAAACATCCCTGCCATTATTTGTGGCGCGGTCCCGTGTACGTGAAGCAGAATGGCGACGTTTATCCGTGCTGCCAGAGCTATACGCTGGATGGCGGGCCGGTGGGGAATATCGGGACCCAGAGCTTGCCCGAGATCTGGAATTCGGATGGAATGAGGCGGATGCGCGAGCTGCACGTCGCGGGACGGGCCGGTGAGATCGATGTATGCGCGCGCTGTTGCACCACCATTCCAAGCGGCGCCCTGGTGGCGGGAAGCCTGCTGCTGCACGGGCGCACCGTGCGAAAGCTGCTGCCGTGGGTGGAACGGTTGGTTTATTTCTCGAAGCTGCCGCGCTCGTTGCTGACTCCGCCGCGCAAGAACGCGAACCAAATCGCAAACGACAGCGAGCTGGTGCAGATCGACGGGACGCGGAAATAGATTACTCGATCACTGCTTCTCGAAAACCACCGTGAGATCCAGATCACCCTGCGCCGATCCGATATGCACCGCGTCGGTCATCGTTTTGGCGTCGTCGCTCAATGTGATGGTGTCCTTGATCAGGATGTCCATGCCCTGTATGGAAGCCTTGGAATTAATCATCAGCGCATTGCCGTCCCAGGTGGCCGCGCTCTTCACGTCGGCGCCGTTGGCTTGGTAGGCGATCTCGGTCCCATCGGTCGAGTAGGTTCGTTTGTCATGCTGATCGCCCGCGGCAGTGCCGGTCTGAGTGTCTTCCACCGTGATGGACGGTTCGGCGTGAGTCACTTTGCGAGTGTAGGTGGCGGGCGCGGGGATTGGCCCAAAGTTGCTCTTGGCGGCGTTCATTTTCCATTCGCCTGAAAAGTTGGGTTTGTCGGCGGCCAAGGCCAGGCTGGATAGGGCCGCGAGGATGAGAGCAAGTTTCGCGAGGGATTTCATGCGGGACCTCCTGGGCGGTGTTCAGTAACTATTCATAGCGTAGCGCGGCGCCCGGATCCACGCGGGTGGCGCGGCGCGCGGGAATCCAACAGGCCGCGAGCGCGACAGCGGTGAGGACCAGGGCGACCGTCGCGTAAGTCAGCGGATCGCTCGGGCTCACGTCCAGCAAATAGCGGGTCATCAGGCGGGTCAACGCCAGGGCGACGAGAAGGCCCGCCAGCAGGCCCACCACCACCATGCTCACGCCCTGCCGCAGCACCAGGCGCAAGACATCGCGATCGCTTCCGCCCAGAGCCATGCGAATCCCGATCTCGCGGGTGCGCTGAACCGCCGCGTACGATACGACGCCATAAACACCCAGCACGGCCAGGAACAGGCCCAAGCCTCCGATGCCGGCCGCGAAACAGGCTGCGAATCGAAAGAGCTGTAAGCCATTGGTGCCCTCGATCATCTGTCGCATGGTGGAGCTCTCGACGACCGGCAGATCGGGAGCCAGCCTGCGGATCTCTTTGCGGACGGCCGGGATCAGCGACTCCGGGTCCACCCATGTTCGCACCTGCAAGGTCTCAATCGAAGTAAAATTCTGCGCCATCGGAACATAGAAGAGCGGGGTGGGATCCTCGGTGATGAAACCGTATTTGCTATTTGTGGCCACCCCGATCACTTGCATGCTTTGCGCGATAGCATTCAAAGGCTTCAGGGTCAAGCGCTTGCCGATGGGATCCTCGTGCGGCCAGAACTTATCGGCCATGGACTGATTCACAACCGCGACGCGTGGAGCGTCCTGATTGTCCGAATCGGTGAAAAAACGGCCCCGCAGCAGCGGAATTCGCATGGTTTCAAGATAACCGGGGTCTACGTTGTTGAAGGAGAGCGCGGGGGCCTGTTGGCCAGCTGGAGTGGGATGACCTTCGATGGTAACCGCGCCTCCGTTGACGATGTTGAGGTGCCCCATCGGAGTTCCGAACGCCAAGCTGACCGACTGGACGCCGGGAAGCATGCGCACTCGGGCCTCTAGCTGGCGATAAAATTCGCGCTCTTGTTTTTCGTCGTAGCCCAGCTGGTGCGGGTCCACGGTGACGTTCAACACGTGACCGGGATCGAAGCCTAGATGGATGTCACCGGCGTGTTGCAGGCTTCGAACCAGCAGCCCGGCGATCACCAGCAAGATGAGCGAGCCAGCCACCTGCGCCGCCACCAGGAAGTTGCGGAACTGGTAACGGCCCACGCCCGCGGTATCGCTGCGCCCGCCTTCCTGCAGCAGGCTGTTGACATCGGCGCGAGAAGATCTGAAAGCGGGCCATAACCCAATCACGATTCCACTCAGTAGTGCGGCGCCGAAAGCATAGGCGAAGACGTGCCAATCGAAGCTGACATCCAGCCGAAACGGCAGCCCGGAGGTCATCAATAGTTGCGCCAGGTCGCCGGGATTAAGCCAATTGCCCACAATGATCCCGCCAATTCCACCAAGAAGTCCCAACAGAATGGATTCGGTGAGCATTTGACGAATCAGGCGACCGCGGCTGGCGCCCAGAGCGGCGCGCAGACCCATCTCACGCTGTCGCACCGTGGCGCGCGCCAGCAGAACATTGGCGACATTCATGCACGCCAGCAGCAACACCAGGGCGGCCAGCACCAGAAAGAAGCCGGACATGGCAACGATCACGTTGTTCCCAAGCGGCTGCGAACGGGCCAACTGTTCGCGGTAGAGGCGAACCGTGACATCCTTGTCGGTTGCCGGAAATTGCTTCGCCAGCCGGTCGGCGATGACGCTGAGCGAACTCTGCGCTTGGGCGAAGCTGACACCGGGCTTTAGGCGGGCCATCACCCGAATGATTCGGGAATCGCGGGCGCGCATCAGGTTGCCGGCACCCTGCTCGAGTGCGCCGCCGCTGCTCAATGGCAGGTAACCATCCAATTCAACGAACGGAAGAGTGCCCAGAAAGCGCTTTTCGACCACCCCGACGACGATGGCCGGCTTGCCATTCAGGCGGACCTGTTTTCCGATCACTCGATGATCGCCGTGGAATCGCTTCTGCCAGTAGGAATAGCCGAGCACCAGCACAGCGGCCTTGCCGGCTTGATTCTCTTCGGCGGGCAGGATGAGGCGACCCACAGCGGGCTGCACGTCTAGAGCGGTGAAGTAGTTGCCGGTGACGTAGCTCGCGAGCATCTGATCGGCTCTGCCATCGGCGCTTAAGCCCGGCAGCATCGGTATGTAACCGAACAGCTCGCCCACCGGCGCGGCCTGCGAGCGGAAATCGAGAAAATCGTCATACGAGAAGGTGAACAGGTAGGGAGAATTCTTCTGCTGGCTGGCGACAAAAGCGATCTGTTCGGGATGAGGCACCGGCAGCGGACGAAGCAGATACCCGTTCACCAGACTGAAGATCAGCGCATTGGCGGCGATGCCGAGCGCCAAAGTGGCCGCGACGATGAACGTCAATCCCGGCGTCTTGGCCAGCATTCTACGCCCGTAGCGGATGTCCTGCAGCAGCGTTTTCATTGGTGGTCTCTATTCATAACGCAATGCGATGCCGGGATCCACCTGTGTGGCGCGGCGCGCGGGAATCCAGCAGGCGAGTAGCGCAATCGCGGCGAGAAAAAGCGCCACCGAGGCGTAAGTGAGCGGATCGTTCGGGCTTATTCCAACCAGCAAAGTTGTCATTGCGCGCGTAATTCCAAGCGCAGCGAGCACTCCGATGGCCAGGCCAATCGCCACCATGCGAACACTTTGTTGAAGAATCAGCTGCATGACGTCCCGCGCGCTGCCGCCCAGCGCCATTCGAATGCCGATCTCGCGGGTGCGCTGGGCCGCCGTGAAGGAAACGATGCCATAGATCCCGATGACGGCCAGCAGCAATCCGATGGAGCCCATGGCCGCAGCCACTCCAGCTCCCAAGCGATATTCCAGAAGGTCGTCACCGATGGTTTGCTTCATCGTTTTGGCTTCGATGACCGGCAGATCGGGAGCAAGTTTATGGATTTCAGACTGCGCGGGAGCCAGCAGGCCTTCGGGGGGAACGGATGACCTGATCAGCAACGTCCGCGTCGAAACGTAGTTCTGCGCCAAGGGAACGTAGAAAAATGGCGTGGGATCCTCGGCGAAGAACAGGTACTTGCCGTTCCCGGCGACACCCACAATCTCTAACGTCGTCGCGGTTCCGGTGGCGGTCTTTAAGCTGAAGCGCTTCCCGAGAGGATCCTGGTGGGGCCAAAACTTGTCGGCCATCGTCTGGTTGACGATTACCACCGGCGGGGCCGTTTGGTTATCCGATTCGGTGAAGGCGCGGCCGCGAAGCAGCGGAACTCGCATGGTTTCAAAATAGGTTGGTTCGACGTTATCGAAGAAGAGCGAGGGCGGCTGCTGGCCGGAAGGCGCCCCCTGGCCCTCGAAAGTAACCGTGCCTGCATTCACGCTTCCCGTCAAAGGTGCGCCGAACGCCAGGCTCACCGACTCGACGCCGGGCAATGCGCGCGCCCGAGCTTCGAGCTGGCGATAAAATTGGTTGGCGCGGGCTTCGTCGTAACCGATCTGGTGCGGATCCAGGCTGAGATTCAGGACGTGATCGGGATTAAACCCCAAGTACATGGTTTCGGCGCGCCGCAGGCTGCGGATAAAAAGTCCGGCAATGACCAGCAGCATGAGCGAGCCAGCCACTTGCGCCACTACCAAGGCGCTGCGAAGGCGATGGCGGCCGGCCCCTGCCGAGTCGCTCCGTCCGCCCTCCTGCAAAAGGGCGTTCAAGTCCGCGCGCGAGGCGCGTAGGGCGGGCCACAGTCCCACCAGGATTCCGGTGCAAAGCGCGGCCGCGAACGAGTACGCGAAAACGCGCCAGTCGAAACCAAGATCGAGCCGAATAGGAAGGCTGGTGGAGGCAAACTTCGCCAAATCGCCGGGGTTGGCCCATTGTCCCAGAATCACTCCCAGCAGGCCGCCCAGAAGCCCCAGCAGAATAGTTTCGGTGAGCATCTGACGAATCAGACGGCCGCGTCCGGCGCCCAGCGCCGAGCGGAGACCCATTTCGCGCTGCCGCACCGTCGCGCGGGCCAACAAAACGTTGGCGACGTTCATACAGGCCAGCAGCAAAAGCAGCGCGCCGAGAAGCAAGAAGAAGCTGGCGATCAACTCCACGAGGTTGTTACCGAGAGGCGCCGGGCGAGCCGACTGCTCGCGGTACACGCGAACAGTGACGTTGGCGTCGGTTGAGGGATACTGTTTCGCCAGACGGGACGCGATCACGTCGGCCGATGCTTGGGCTTGAGAAAAACTGACGCCCGGTTTCAGTCTGCCCAGGACGCGAACCACTCGCGCGCTGCGATCCGTCGCCGGGTTATTCGCGGCCTGCTCGATGGAAGCGGCACTGGCCAACGGCACGTACATGTCCATCTCTGTCACAGCAATCGCGCCTTGGAACTGCCTGGGCACAACGCCGATGATGGTGGCCGGTTTCCCGTTTAAACGAACCTGCTTGCCGATCACGCCGCGATTGCCGCCGAATCTTTTGTGCCAGTAGGAGTAGCCAAGCACCACCACTGGCTGGTCGTCGCTCGCGACGATCAAACGGCCCAGCACCGGTTTCACGGCCAGAACCGGGAAGTAGTTTTCCGTGACGTAACTGGCCAGCACTTGATCCACTCGCCCATCGGCGCTCAGGCCCGGGAGTGCAGGGCGAAAGCCGATCAGATCGGCGAATGATTCGGCCTGCTTGCGAAAATCGACGAAATCAGGATACGAGAAGGCATACAGAAGTGGAGAATTGCCCTTCTGGGTCGCGGCGAGAACAGCGATCTGCTCGGGGTGTGGAACCGGCATGGGCCTGAGCAGGAATCCGTTGACGAAGCTGAAGATCAATGCGTTGGCGCCGATGCCCAGCGCCAGGGTGACCGTGACGATGACCGTAAGCCCCGGCGTCTTCGCCAGCATCCTCCAGCCGTAACGAATGTCCTGCACCAGAGTTTGCATGCTTATCTGGATCATGGCACGGCGGCTGCCAGCCCTGCACGCCAAGCATCTAAAGGGAATGCAGGCCGGAATCCAGCGGCGGCTTGTTCAGGCGCGGGACCGGATGTTCAGAACCGGACAGCTACCAGGTCTCAGCCAACCGGACGAACGTGCGCAGGCCCACGCCCGTGGCGCCCTTGGCCATGTACGGTTTGGCGTCGTCCAGCCAGGCGGTTCCGGCGATGTCCAGGTGGACCCACGGCGTTTCGTCCACAAAATCGCGAATGAACCAGGCTGCGGTGATGGAGCCGCCCGACCGTCCCCCGATGTTGTGGAGATCGGCGAAGTTGCTTTTCAGCAGCTCCTTGTACTCCTCGTCCATGGGCAACTGCCAGGTCTTTTCCCCTTCCGCTTTGGCGGCGGCGAGAAGCTTCTGCAGGAAGGCATCGTTGTTGGTGAAAGCGCCGACATTAACGTTGCCGAGCGCCACAACAATTGCGCCCGTTAATGTTGCGGCGTCAACCAGATGGGTGCAGCCCAGGCGCTGGGCATAAGTGAGAGCGTCGATCAGGATGAGCCGGCCTTCGGCGTCGGTGTTCAGTACTTCGATGGTCTTGCCCGACAGGGACGTGACGATATCGCCCGGGCGCTGGGCCTTGCTGCCGGGCATGTTTTCGACGGTCGGCACCAGCGCGGTGACGGGAATGGTCGGTTTCAATTGCGCAATGGCGCGCATGGCGCCGAGAACCGCCGCTCCGCCGGCCATGTCGTAACGCATCTTTTCCATGCCTTCGGACGGCTTGATGGAGATGCCGCCGGTGTCAAACGTCACGCCTTTGCCGATCAGCCCGAGATGATCCTTCGATGTGGGCGCGCTGGCCGGCTTGTATCGAATGACGATCAGCGCGGGAGGTTCGGCGCTGCCTTGCGCGACACCCAGCAGAGCGCCCATTCCGAGCTGGCGCATGCGGTCCTGATCCAACACTTCGCACTCCAGGCCGAATTCCGTCGCCATTTGTTTCGCGCGTTCGGCGAGCAGGGTGGGAGTAAGGACATTGGCGGGTTCATTGGCCAGCTCGCGGGTAAAGTTTTGCGCTTCGGCGAGGATGCGACCCCGATCCAGCGCCGCCTGAGATCCACCGAGCACGGCGAAGGAGTCGACATGCTTTTCGTTCTTCTTCGGATCGGTTTTGTAGCGGTCGTTTTCCAGATCCGCCAGGACGGCGCCTTCCACCGCGGCAGCGGCGAAATCGTCGGACCGCAAGGGCTCATCGAGAACCAGCGTGATGCTGTGGATGCCCTTGCTCTTGAGCGAGCGAACCACGGCGCCGGTGAGTTTGCGTAGCTCGGCGGCGTCGAATTTCTCGCGCTTCCCGCCGCCCGCCAGCACCAGGCGTTTGGCCTTCAACCCGTCGGGACGATGGAGAATCGCGATTTCCCCAGGCTTGCCGGAGAACTCGCCGGATTCGTAGAGTTCCCGGATGCGATCGGCGGCAGGCGACGCGGGCTCGGCGCCATCAAATCCCACAATCACAAGCGCGTCGGAAGCGACGTCGGCTAGTGTATTCGGCTCGAGCCTGATTTGCATTTCTCCCCTTCCTACCTTCTTCGTCCGATGGCCGCGCGGGCCTCGGCTTCCATCTCGCGGGTGCGTTCGGCCTCGCGCTTGTCGTGCAGCTTCTTGCCCTTGGCCAGGGCCAACTCTACCTTAATATGTCCGGTTTTCAAATAGATTTTGGTGGGAATCAGCGTTAAGCCTTTTTCACGCGTTTTTCCCAGCAATTTGTCGATCTCTTCTCTATGGAGCAGCAGCTTCCGGCGCCGGGTGGGCTCATGGTTCTCGCGATTGCCGTGCGAGTACTGCCCAATGTGGGCGTTCAGCAGCCAAGCCTCGTTTCCTTGCACCTCGGCAAAGGCATCCTTCAGTTGGATGCGGCCATCTTTGGCGGCTTTTACCTCCGTGCCGGTAAGGGCAAGCCCGGCTTCGAAGCGTTCCAGCAGGTGGTAGTCATGGCCGGCATGACGGTTGTCGCTCAAGATTTTGATACCCGGCTCCAAGTTTCAACGACCAGTCTGGGGAAATGTTTTTTAGTCAACGCCAGGAAAGCCCGCCGCGTCAAGCGTTTATGTGGTAGTTTCCGGCTGTACCCGATGTTTAGTTTAACATAGGACCTTTATAAACCATAAGATGATTTCTTTTAACAGCTTACGTGCCTTGGCCCCGTTTTGCGTGGCGCTGTTGCTGCTGCCCACCGTTAGCCTGGACGCCAGTAACCGCAAGGGCGACAAGTTGTACAAGCTGGGGGTTGCGGCCGAAACTCGCAAAGAGTACGACAAGGCCTTGGAGTACTTTGAGCAAGCCCAGAAGTCGGATCCCAAAGAACCCACCTATGAACTGGCAACGCGGCGGGCTCGATTCGAGTCCGGTTCGGCGCACGTAGAGGCGGGGAAAAAATTGCAGAAGGCGGGCGACCTGGAAAAGGCGCTGGCTGAATTTCAGAAGGCCTTCAATGTCGATCCTGGGTCCATGATCGCGCTGCAGGACGTACAGCAGGTCAAGGAACTGCTGGAGCAGAAAACGCCTCCTGGCGAAAAACCGCTGACCTCCGCCGAGAAAGCGCAGAAGGACAGTCTGGCGATGATCCAATCTCTCCAGCCGGTGCCCGAGTTGAAGCCGGTAACCAACCAGATCAGCCTGCTCAAGATGAACAATCAGCCGCCCAAGGTGCTCTATGAGACGGTGGGCAAACTGGCTGGAATCAACGTACTGTTCGATCCTTCGATGCAACCGGGCAAGAACGCGAATCTGGATTTGAACAACGTCACTTTGCAGGAGGCGCTGGATTACATCGGGTTGATGACCAAGACTTATTGGAAGCCGGTCAGCAGCAACGCCATTTTCGTTACTGAAGACAATGTGACCAAGCGGCGGGACTATGAGGACGAAGTGGTCAAGGTTTTCTATTTGAAGAATCCCACTTCGACGCAGGAGTTTTCTGAAATCGTGACGGCGGTGCGCTCGGTTACCGACGTCCGCCGCATGTTCCAGTTCAATGCCGAGAATGCCATCGTGGTGCGCGACACGGTGGACAAAGTGGCGCTGGTAGAGAAACTGCTGCACGACCTGGATAAGCCTAAGGCGGAAGTAGTGGTGGACGTGATCGTCATGGACATATCGAGCGACGTAAGCCGCCAGATCGGAGCGGGTTTAGTGTCCAACGGCACAAACGGCCTGGCAGTGCCATTCGTATTCTCGCCGACGAATCCAGTCACTACAGGCACCACGGGGGCAACCGGGACGGGTGGCACCGGTGCAACTAGTACTACCACCACGGGTACAACCACAGGGAGCACTGCGTCCACCGGGAGCTACATCTCTCTGTCGCAACTGGGGCATCTCGGTTCGAACGATTTTTCGACCACCTTGCCGGGGGCGATGTTGCAAGCCGTGATGTCGGATTCCAGGACGAAAATTCAAGAGTCGCCGGAAGTGCGCGTCTCCGACGGCCAGAAGGTGTCTTTGAAGATCGGCGAGAAGTATCCCTATGCTACCGGTAGCTTCCAGCCGGGCGTCGGCACGGTGGGAGTAAGCCCGCTGGTGAGTACCCAGTTCCAGTTCGTCGATGTCGGGGTGAATGTGGAGTTGACGCCGCACGTGCATGGGGACGACGAGGTAACTTTACACGTCAGCATCGATATTTCCGATATTGCGAGCACCCTCAATTTGGGTGGTCTCAGCCAGCCGGTGATCGGGCAAAAGAAGAACGAGGCCGACATCCGGTTGAAAGATGGCGAAGTGAGTCTGCTGGGCGGGTTGATGTCGGACCAGGACACCAGCGTCATCGGCGGAATTCCGGGCTTGGTGAATATTCCCATCCTCGGCAAATACCTGTTCGGCAATGTGTCCAAAGACAAACAGAAAGAGCAGTTGATGATCGCGCTGATCCCGCACATCGTGCGGAAGCCGGAAGTTACGGGGCTGGATATGCGAGCCGTGGCGGCGGGTACGGACGCGCAGGTGAAGCTGAGTTATGCGCCTAGAGTGGAAGAACCTGCGGCGGCCGCCGCTCCCGCACCTGGGACGGCTCCGGCGCCCACCACAACGGCCCCCGCGGTAACGCCGGCCACTCCCGGTGGCGCGGCCAGTCTGGCATTCAGTCCGGCCACGGTGCAGGCGCAGTTGAGCAGCCCGGTAAAGCTGGTGCTCCAGGCGCAGAACATGAGCGATTTGTCGAGCGTTCCGGTGAAAGTGCGGTGGGACCCGAAGGTGTTGCGGCTGGAGATGATCTCGGCGGGCGCGCTGTTGTCGCAGGACGGCAAGATCGTAGCCCCCAGTCTCGACATTCGTAACGATACCGGCGATGCCAGCATCGACGTGAATAGGATGGCCGGGGCGGGCGGCGTCAGCGGCACCGGTCCACTGTTGCAGCTTACCTTCACGGCCGTCGGTAAAGGAACCACCACGGTAACGGTGACCGCAGCGCCGCTGGAGAACTCGGCCAAGCAGCCGATCATGGTGCAACCTCCCACGGTTTCGGTCGTCGTACAGTAAGGAGTTTCAGGTAAGGTATTCGGAGTGGCAATGCGGCGCAAGAGACAAAGCGGCCTGACGCTGGTGGAGCTGATCGTAGCCTTCACCATCATGATGATCCTTACCTCCATGGCCGTTCCTCTGGCGCGTTACAAAGTGCAGCGCGACAAGGAGCGCGATCTGGAGCGCGCGCTGCGCGAGATACGGACCGCGATCGACAAGTTCAAGGACGATATGGACGCGCAGAAAATCGGACCGGCCAAGCTGGACTCCGACAATTATCCCGAGAGCCTCAAGCAACTGGTGGACGGCATCAAGGCCACCGGCTCAGTGGACAAAAAGATGAAGTACCTGCGCCGCATCCCCAAGGACCCCATGACGGACTCCTACGACTGGGGGCTCAGGAGCGACCGCGACGATCCCGACTCGCAGTCCTGGGGCGGGCAAAACGTTTTTGATGTGTACACCAAGAGCATGGACAAGGCGCGCGATGGAACTCAATATTCAACATGGTGAATCCGCGATGAGGCAGCTTGATCGCTGCAACCGCCGCCGCTTCGGCTTCACGCTCATCGAGTTGATGATCGTCATGGCGGTTATCGCGGTATTGATGTCGGTGGCCTTGCCGATTTACAACCGCTCCATTATACGGTCCAAGGAAAGTGTGCTCAAGAACAATCTGTTCACGCTGCGCACGGTAATCGACGAGTACACCTACGACAAGCAGAAGGCGCCGCAAACGCTGGAAGACCTGGTGAGCGACGGTTATCTGCGGCAGGTTCCCATCGATCCGATCACCGGCAGTTCCGATTCCTGGAAGCTGATTATGGAAGACGCGAGCAACACCGTAAATCAGACCCAGCCCGGAATTTTCGATGTGCGGAGCGGATCGGACGCCACTAGTCTGGAAGGGACGCCGTACGGGGAGTGGTAGCCGCGGTCCGGGGCGCAGCCACGCGCCTCGCGGGCGTTAGTTTCGAGAGGAAAACCCGGTACAACAGAAGAACGGCCAACATCGCGCCGTACATCAGCGGCAGGCGCACGTCCGATTTCACCAGCCAATAGTAGTGAATTACGCCGGCCAGCGCCGCGAAATAGATCAAGCGGTGCAAGCCCTGCCATCTCGCAAAGCCCAACCGCCGCACCCAGCCCGCCGTGGACGTGATGGCCAGCGGCAGCAGCATCGCGAAGCCCAGCATTCCCACCGTGATAAAGCGCCGTTTCAGCACGTCGGCCCACATGTCGGGAAGACTGAACGATTTGTCCAGGATGAACCAGGTCATAAAATGCAGGCACAGGTAGAAGAAGGCGAAGAGCCCCAGCATGCGGCGATAGCGGACTACCCTAGGCTGATTGAAGATCTTGCGCAGCGGCGTCACGCACAGTGTGATCAACAGAAAACGAATGGTCCAGTTGCCGGTGTCGTGCGTGATGTATTCCACCGGATTAGCAGTCAGCTCCGGAGCGTTGCCCGTAGTCAAAAGCTTGTAGAACGGCCAGAGCAATAGCAGGAAGGGAACCAGGCAAAGTACGAAAACAACAGCCTTGGTCCAGCGGCTGGCGAGGATTCGGCCGATGATGGGCTCCGGGCGTCGGACGCCGGATGAAGTCGAAGTCGCCAAGCGCAGTCCGTAAAGCTAGTAATACTTGCGAAGATCCATGCCCGTGTAAAGGCTGGCCACTTCGTTGTATCCGTTGAACATCAAGGTATCGCGCCGGAACAGTTCGCCCAGCCGCCGTTCTTTGGCCTGGCTCCAGCGTGGATGATCCACGTGCGGATTCACGTTGGAGTAAAAACCGTATTCGTTGGGCGCCAGAATATTCCAGGTGGTGGGAGGCTGCTTCTCCACCAAACGAATCTTCACCAGCGATTTCGCGCTCTTGAATCCGTACTTCCACGGCACCACCAGCCGGATGGGTGCGCCGTCCTGATTGGGCAGCGTTTCGCCATACATGCCCACGGCTATTAGCGTGAGCGGATGCATGGCTTCGTCCAGGCGCAGGCCTTCCACATACGGAAAGTTGATGCCGGCCCCGCGTGCCATCGGCATCTGCTTGGGATCGTAGTAGCTTTCAAAGGCGACGTATTTGGCTTTCGGACCCGGCTGCGCCTGCTTCAGCAGCGCAGCTAACGGGAAACCAGTCCAGGGGACAACGATGGACCACGCTTCCACGCAGCGGTGCCGGTAGATGCGCTCCTCGAGCGGCGCAATCTTCAGCATGCTGTCCTGGTCGAACGCCAGGGGCTTGCCCACCTCGCCTTCCACCTTCAGCGTCCAGGGCGAGGTACGGAAATTCTGGGCGTACTTAGCGGGGTCGTCTTTGCCGGTGCCGAACTCGTAAAAATTGTTGTAGCTGGTGGTCGCTTCAATCGGGGTTATCTTCTCGTCGCCGACGTTGTAGGAAGTCTTCTTGACATCGGTCAACTTCATGCCGGCCCGCGCCACACCCGCCAGCGCGCCCAAGGCGAGCGAGCCAGTAAGGAAGCGTCGCCGGTTGACGTACAACTGCTTGGGTGTGACGTCGGAATAATGAAGGTCGGCAGGTTTTCGAATCAACATAGGCTTCTCTAGTAATGTTAGCGCTTCCAGGGGCCCCGGGGTTACCTGCCAGAGGAGCCGAATCCACCCGCGCCGCGCGCCGACTCGGTAAGAGGGTCGCCCTCCTGCCATTCCACGGCATCATAGGGAGCCACAATCAGCTGCGCGATCCGGTCGCCCTTTTCGACTACGTAATCCGCCCGCCCCAGGTTGAACATCACCACGCGAATTTCGCCGCGATAACCGGGATCGATGGTGCCGAAATTCACGGTAATAGAGTGCTTCAGCGCGAGCCCGCTGCGGGGGCGAACCTGCGCTTCGTGGCCGCGCGGCAGCTGGATGGCGATTCCGGTGGGCACGGCTTGCGCCACACCCGGCGTCAAAACCACGCGCTCCAGCGCGCGCAGGTCCATGGCGGCGTCTTCGTCGGGACCGTGGGCGTAGCCGGGAAGGATAGCATCGGGGTGGAGTCTCTGGATGCGGATTTTCATGGGTCAGGAACCAGTGTGGCACGAGCGAACGCTCGGCCGCGATATTCTGAACCTGATGTCTCATGATTAAATCCTTCCTTTGGGATCTGGATGGCACGCTGGTGGATTCGGAGCGACACCATTGGCTGGCCTGGCGCGATACCATGGCGAGCGAAGGCGTGCCGCTGACGCACCCGCAGTTCCTGGCGACTTTCGGTCTGCGCAACGACGCCATCGTTCCCCAGTGGATTCCCGGCGCAACGGCCGACCGCGTCGATCAGATCGCCGTCGCCAAAGAACAGCTCTACCGCCGCTTGGTGCGCGAAGGCGGCCTGGAACCTTTGCCCGGTGCGCGCCACTGGACCGAGCACTTGGCGCGCGACGGCTGGCAGCAAGCCATCGCCTCTTCCGCTCCCCGGGAAAATGTCGACGTGGTGCTGGGAGTCATCGGCCTCGCCACTTGCTTTCAGGCCATCGTTTCCGCTGAAGATGTAACGCTCGGGAAACCCGACCCGCAGGTGTTCCTCACCGCCGCCGCGCGCCTGGGCTCCACGCCCGCGCGGTCCATTGTCGTCGAAGACGCGCCGGCTGGCATTGAAGCCGCCCGCCGAGCAGGAATGCGAAGCATCGGAGTCCGCCGCAATGGCTCGCCGCTAGCCGCCGACCTGGCCGTTTCCTCCTTGGCGGATCTCCCTCCCGACGCCTTCTCCCGGCTGATCGTAGACTGAACGACCGTATACAATTAGTTGGAAGGAGCCGATAAGTTCCCTAGTGCGTCGAATAACCTTGCACGTTTGGGTTGTTCTCACGTCAGCCAGTAATAGGCATGGCGACGGCACTCGGCACGCTCGGAGTATTCACAAGGGATGAGGCATTCATCGTGAGCGACCGCGAGGCCCCGCCCGCGCTCGATGCTGCCCAGCTGGCCGCGCAAGAACTGCAGAACCGCTTTATTTCTGAGCACTTACGCCGGGTATTCAAGCTCATCTACAAAAAGGTTCGTAACGTCGACGATGCCCAGGACCTCACCCAGGAAGCTTTCATCAAGGCCCTCCAGCGCCAGGATCAGCTTAAGGAACTGGATAAGGCCGCGCATTGGCTCTCCCGCATCGCCAGCAACACCGCCATCGATTTTCTGCGGCGCAACGGCAAGGTCAATTTCTGCGAAATCGACACCTTGGTTGAGCCCCTGAGCGAACCGTCGGCCACCCCGGAACAGGCTGTGCTGCGGTCCGAGCATCGCGCCTATCTGGAAGAAGGCCTGCGGGTGCTCACCGAACGGGAGCGAATGGCGCTCATGCTCCGCGATGTGGAGGGATTGCCCGCCGAAGAGGTAGCTGAGCAAATGGGCTGCTCCAAGGCCACCGTGCGCTCGCATATCGCTAACGCGCGTATTAAAATGAAGCGCTATATGGAGCGCAGCCGCCGTGCCGCCAACAAGCCCGCCGCCGCTAGCGACTCCCAAAGGAAGCCGCTATGAGGCATCCCGCTCAGGAACAAATTGCGCTCTTTGCGGGCGGCGATCTGGGACGCTGGGAAGACTGGCGCACTGCGCGTCATGTGGCCCGTTGCTCCGAATGCCGGCTCGAGGTCCAAGCTTTGCGGGACGCCGCGAACCAGCTTCGAGAGTTGTCCGACCAGATGGCGGAGTTGCCCAAGGGATTGAATTGGAACCGGCTGGCCGAAGAAATGACGGGCAACATCCGGGTTGGGCTCGCGGCCGGCGAAGCCATCGCCCTGTTCGACAGGCCTCTCGGGAGAAAATCCCGCATGAGCTGGCCCCGCTTGAGTTGGAATGCCGCTCTGGTGGTGGCGGGCGCAACCGTGATTTTCGCCATCGCATTCTGGACCAGTCTTCCACCGCAACAGGCCGAGCACTTATTGACGTCGTTGGAGCGCATTCGTACCGAACGCATCGGCGCTCTGGTGCACTCCAGCGCTCCGACAGCCGCCACGCTCAATCCAGACGTGGTCCTGGAAGCGTCTTCCTCCGGCATTCAGGTCAGAGAAAACGGCAGCTCGATGTCTCTGCTCCCGCACGCGGACGCGGCCACGGTCTCGGCCAGCATGCACGGGTCGGCGGGAGTCCGTTTCGTGGATGCCGATACCGGGCAAGTGACCACCAACAAGGTTTATTATGCGGAGCAGTAGCGCGCTGGTGGCATCGGCGCTGTTTCTGATGCCGTGCAACGGCGTGCTGTTCGGGGCCGCGCTTCCCCGCATCGATCTGCCGGCCGATTCGCCGGTGGTCTTGCTGTCGGCCGACTATGGCGAGTCCAATGAAACCCCGCGCGGCGGCGCCATGCTGCTCGATCTGCATGCCGCGCTTTCGCTACGCAACTCCAGCCAGCGGAAGATTCGCGGGATCACGTTGCTCGTCACCGCTCAGGACGTTACGCCCGGCGGCAAAGGTTCGGTCACCGTCACCAGCCTGGACGTGGGTCCGCAAGAAACGTTTCCAGTTCGAATCGATTTGCGCTTGCTCCGGCCTTTGCAAGCCTCTTCCGGCGTGCCGGTCCAGATTTCGCTCGACGGCGTGCTGTTCGATGATCTGAGCTTTTATGGGCCGGACAAACTCAGTTCGCGGCGCAACCTGACGCTCTCGGAATGGGAAGCGCGGCGGGATCGCCGGTATTTCAAATCGGTGCTCGCTGCGGGCGGCCAGGACAAGCTGCGGCAGGAAATGCTGGAGAGCTTGACCCATCAGGCGGATCGTCCCAGCCTGGACGTCGAAGTGGTGCGTGGCGCGCGGGCCACCAATTTCGAGCCCGAGAAACAAGTACAGTTCGCTTTTCTTAGCCTGCCGGATTCACCCATCGAACCGATGGGCGGCATGGCTCGCATCGCCGGCAATGAAGCGCGAGCGCCGCGGCTGGAAGTAAAGAACCGCTCGGAGCGCGCGATTCGCTATCTGGAAGTCGGCTGGATCTTGCACGACCGTTCGGGACGCGAGTTCCTGGCCGGTTCCGTGCCCGCCGAGCTGAATCTCGCCCCGGGCCAGAAACGCCAGATCCTGGGGGATGCTACTCTGAAGTTTCCGCAACTTGGAGGTCAGCCGCTGGGCATTGAAGGCATGACGGGCTTTGTGAGTAGCGTCGAATTCGCCGACGGCAGCGTCTGGATTCCCACTCGTGCCGATTTGGAGGCCCCTCAACTGCAGCGCGTGGTCGCCCCTTCCGACGAAGAGCAGCGCCTGGCGCAGATCTACCGCAAGAAGGGCATGAAGGCACTGATCGCCGAACTAAACAAATTCTGAGCCATGCGTCTCGTCAAGATTTTACCGGCATGCCTGCTCTTGTTGGTTGGTCTTGCTCCGGCGCAGGACGGGCCCGATCAAAAGCCTAGCGTTTTTCTGCAGAATGACCGGGTGAAAAACGAGAAGGAAGGGAACACCCGCACCATCGATGGAACGGTGAAGGACGCCTCCGACAATCCGCTGGCCAATGCCATCGTGAAGTTGAAGGACACCAAGACGTCCAATGTCGTGGAGTTCGCTACCAAGGAAGATGGCAAGTACGTCTTTCGCGATCTTCCCATGGACATCACCTACGAATTGCTGGCCAAACATGACGACATCACCACGCCCGTCAAGAAGGTCAGCGTGTACGACACGCGCAAACACGTCATTGTGAACTTCCAGCTCACCGCCGCGAAGCCCTAGCAAGAACCGCGTGCTCACGGCCACCCGTACGGTCTTCTGCGAGTCGATGTTCTCCAGTGCGCGACTCACGGGCGTCTCCGAGTGTGCTGCTGGGCCACCCATCCGCTTGTCTGCGAGTCGATGTTTGCCAGGTGCACGACTTCCAGTCGTCTGCGAGTGTCCGGCTGGCGCGCGGCTCGGAATTGGGACTGCGTGCTTGCACGTTTTACTGAGCCGGTGTCTGCAGATCTAGCGGATGGAGTGAAACACAAATTCGTGCTTTTCATCCTTGAAGCGCAGCAGTTCTTCGGGATGCTCGTGCTGGGCGAGCCACTTTCTACCGGCGGGAGTTCCCTCCAGCAGCTCATACGCCGTTTGCTCCACCCATAAAGGTTTGTTCTGGCTTCGCGCGTACGCCAGGTCGCGATCCATCTCGCTTAAATCGTCTCGCTCCAGTCCGAACCAAGCGGCTTGCTGATTGAAGTAGCTGATGGTCCACAAATCCGGATGAAAGCGATGAAACACGATGGCGCTGCCCGGCGGCCACGAGTCGTGCTGGGCCAGCGCAAATCGCAGCGGCGCGTTGAACTCGGCGCGCGATTCCGGATAAGTAAGGAATACAAAGTTCCACAGCAACATCACCGCCGCGAGCGAGAAGCCCGCCCTGCGAATCTGGGGAGCGTTTTCGAACCCCATCGCGACGATTAACACCAGCGGCGCCAGATAGAACAAGCGATAAAACGTGTTCTGCGGCATCCAGAAAAAAAGGAACGCCAGATACACGCCCAGCCACAAATAAAGAGCCACGGGCGGTGACGACCAGCCGAGCGGCAGCGCGCGCCAGGCATAGAACAAGAAAGCGATCAGCACACAGGCGAGCAATACAGTAGCGGCCAGCGACAACGGATCGCGAACCAGATCGGGTAAGCGTCCTCCAAAGAAAAGCCGCAGCGTTCCCCGCAATGTATAAACCAGGTCCCGGAAGGGATTGAAGGAGAACCCCGAATCGGTGGAATGCGAAGTAACCCAGCCCAGGAACCCCGCGGGCGGATGCGCAGCCCGGTACGCCCACACGTAGCCCACTATCACCGGCGCCAGGGCCTCCACGCAGTAAGTGGCCATAGCCCGGATGGAAGAACGGCGTTTCCACAGTAAAAGCAACGCAACGGGCAAAAAGAAAATCGCGAGCTCGTGGAACAGCATGGCGGCGGCCTGGGCCAGGCCAGCGAACCACATCATTCCCGAGTCCTCGATCAGAAGATAGGCGACGAGCAGCAAGAAAATCGCGGGGATGTACGCATTGGCGTCGGTCGAGAACTTCCACCAGGTGGCCGAAAATCCAAAGGTCCACGCCGCGATCAGCCCCTGCTCTTTCGAGAATCCCTGCACTCGTAAACAGCGATACAAGAGCAGCACCGCAAGCCCCGCCAGCAGGCAATTGGCTGCTTGCATCAAATACAGCGCGCGTATCGGAATGCCTATCCAGTCGAACAGATCGTACAGCCAGGATCCCCACAGCTCATAGATCAAATGATTGGGATGAACCAGGCGCGAGGGCGCATAGTTCTTCTCGATCTCGATGGCGAACGCGACGCCGTCCCAATAGTAGTTTCGCGTGGGGAATGCCAGATAAGCGGCAAGCGGTGCAAAAAGCAGGGCTCGTGTGGGCAAGCTCACTCGAAACATTCTTGCGGGCTAATGCATCCTCTCCAGGTATTTTCCGGTGGTGCCGTCCACGAAGACAGAATAGTCGCTGGTGCCCACCGAGTTGCCCCAGATCACTCGCCACGTCACATCGGGAAACCGCCTGCTCAACTCCATCAGGAACATCACCGGCTTGTCGGGATTTTTCTTGATGTAGTCCGCGCTCTCCTTGGCAGCGGTTTTGTAAGCTTCATCGGAGTCCACTTTGATGGCCGCAATGGAGAAGGGAGACGAGTCGCCGCGCGGCGTGTAGTCTTCTTCCTGTCCTCCGAACACGCCTTGATGCAGACTGCCTTCCGCTTCCACAGCCGACCAGGTGTAGGTCTTGGCCTTTGCGCGCCCGGGCGAAACGAAAACCACCTGCCACACGCCGGACTTGCCCGGATCGGCTTTCACCTGCGCCAGATTGAGGCTGCTGATCTGGAGCGGCTGGGCATCCGGCGCCCAACCGCGCGCCTGCGGAAACATTTGCTGGAATGCCTCGCGGCCGGTCAGCGGCTCCAGCGTTTTGGGAGGATGTTTCTCTTCGGCCGTTTTGGGAGCTTCGGAACAAGCGGACAAGAATAAGATCAGCGGCACAAGCCACAAGGAAAGAAATCGCATGCTCCCATTGTCGTTCAGAAAAGCCCGCAGGCTTCGGCTATAGAAAGATGGTTCCTTCCAGGAAACGCGCGGCCTTTCCGCTTATGGTGACGCGCTCCCCACGGTCTTCGCACCACAGTTCCCCGCCGCGCGGAGAGACTTGAAAGGCGTGCAGCTTTTTCTTGCCCAGCCGCTTGGACCAATAGGGAATCAGTGTGCAATGCGCCCGCCCAGTTACGGGATCTTCCGGAATTCCTTTGGACGGTGCGAAGAAGCGCGAAACGAAATCTGCGTCCTGGCCCGGCGCTGTCACAATAACCGCAAACCGGTCCACCTCCATCAGCCCATCCATCTTAGGCCGGAGCGCGCGGACTTCCTCTTCCGAGCCATAGACCACAAGATAATCGGCCGATGCCAGTACTTTCTCCGGACGGCCACCGAGCGCAGGAACCAGCCCGGGATAGACGTCGCACTCTTGCGGGGGCCGCGAAGGAAAATCCATCGAATAGAGATCGCCCTCGCGCGTCACCGTCAGGGTGCCGCTCTTGGTTTCAAAGGAAACAGACCTCTCGCCGGGCGTCAGATCGTTCAGGATGACGAACGCCGAGGCCAGCGTCGCGTGCCCGCAAAGATCCACTTCCACCGCGGGCGTGAACCATCGCAATTTGTAACCCTTGCCATTCGGCACAAAGAACGCCGTTTCCGCGAGATTGTTCTCCGCCGCGATAGACTGCATCTGGGCATCGGGCAGCCAAGTCTGGAGCGGGCAGATCGCCGCGGGATTCCCTGAGAATACCTGTCCAGCGAACGCGTCCACCTGGTAGATCGGAAGCTTCAGCGCGCTCATGATGACACCCCCAATTCCCTGCCCTGGGTGAAGCTGGGCCGATGGCGATTCTCCACCAGTTCGCGATGCTCCAGCAGCGCCGAAACCAGAATGGGCATCGCAATGGTGGAATCGGAGTGGCAGGTCACCATGGAAGCGTCCTTTGCGATCTTGCCCCAGCTCTGCGCCTCTTCGAAAGTGCAGCCAGACAGTCCGCCCCAGTGCGGCGAATCCGTGACGCATTGGATCGCGTACTTGTGGCCGGTGACGCCGGTGTTCATGATGATGGCGGTCACTTCGGTCTGCTGCACGAAGTTCTTGGGCGTGCCGCCGCCGAAATAAATAACACCCGTAGCTTCCGATTCGGCAACGATGCGCGCCGTCTCCACAACGTCTCCAATCACGTCGAAGGTAAAGCGATTGCCGCCCTCATAGCGATTGGCCGCGATGCCGATGCCGATGGAGCTGTCGGCCACCGCCGGGCAATACAGCGGGATGCCGGCCTTGGCTGCCGCGGTCACGATGCCGTCCTCCTTGCAATGCTTGCCTAGCTCCAGCCCGAGCAGGTAGAGAAACTCGCGCGTAGTATACGGCCGCGATTGATCGAGCGAGGCCGCGAAGCGCCCGATCCACTGATCGTGCTGGCGGAACTTTTCTTCGTCGGCCAGCACGTCGTACATGCGGTCCACCAGGTTCTCGGCTAAGCAGCACGTCGTCGATGGCTGGAGATCCCTGGTAGTGGAAATTCCCGAGCGTCTCGTGAAGGTCGTGAAAAAAATTCGCGCCGGTGGAGACCAGGCAATCGATGAGCCGGTGTTCGATCATGCGCACCACCAGGCGGCGCATCCCAGCCGGAACCATGGCGCCGGACATCCCCATCATGATGGTGCACCGGTCGCCCAGCATGCGCTTCCACACTTCGAACGCCAGCCCGAGTTGTTTGCCCTGAAATGCGGTGCCCTGCATGCGCGTCAGAATTTCGCTGGCGCTGGATGCTCCCACCGGATCGAAGGGACGAGTGGGTGTCGACAGCAGGCGCGACTTGGCATCCCCCTGATGCGGATGCGTTTCGGGTAAGGATTGGGTTTCGGTGTGTTTCATCTTTTCCTAGTGTAAAGGGGAAACAACCCGGCGGAGGTGAATAACAGGTTACTGGGGCGGGAAGGGGTGATTAGTGAACGAAGGGTGGCCGGTTTTTTTCGTTTAGCACCAGTTCGTCGAAGATGGCCAGCACCTGTTTACGGTAATGATAGACGCGGCGCAGCGCATCCCGGAAGCCGGTCTCATACCGCTGGCGATTCAACCATTTATCGAGCACCGGTTTGGGCACATCAATGTCGCGCCGCAAGGTTTCGGCCGAATGGCCGCGCAGGAAAAGACCGTAGAACATGGCGGCCTCGCGTTGCGGCGCCAGTGGATCCAGTTCGTCCCGCGGTGTCATGCTCAAGTTCATCATCGGCGAAAAAAGCCAGTATAAACAGGGCAGATCATCGACGCAAGGGGTTTAATGCACTATCCGCCGCTAGGATATTGCTGGGCTCAAGTTCAATTTTATCAGAGAGGCGGAAATACGCCAAGAAAGAGCCGCGCCAGGCGATCAACGGTCATTTCTTCTTGCTTGGAGCCGGGGCGGGCGCAGGCGGCTTGGGGGCGGAACCAGCTTGAATGGCGCCTGCAGGCGACGGCTTGCCGGCTGCGGCGGGGGAGCCCGAGCCGTCGGGCGTTCGATACTTGACCACGATGGAGACCCGCCGGTTGGATGCGCTGGTGGGATCCTCGGGCTTGCGCAGCTTTTGATCGGCGTAGCCGCGCACGTCAGCCACTTGATCGGAGCGTACGCCAGACTGTTGAATCAGCTTGCGCGCTTCGTTCGCGCGGTCGGAAGATAGTTCCCAATTGGAGTAACCGGTAGCCGAGACATAGGGATTGGCATCGGTGTGGCCTTCCACCGATAACCGGTTGGGAAGTTTTCCAAGCTGGGCGGCCAACAATTGCAGTATCTCTTCGCCCGTGGGAGTGGGTTGCGCGTTGCCGGTTTCAAAAAACGTGTTGGTTTTGCTTTCTAGGAGTTCGATACGCAATCCTTCTCCCGTGACGCTCATTTGGACTTGGTCCTTCAGTTTGCCCACGTCGGGCGCTTGCCGGATAGCGGCTTCCAGCTTCTCCTTGAGCTTTCCCATGTCGTCCTTGCCGATCCCGATGTTTTCGTTCGATCCGCTTTGGCCGGTGCCGTTCTGTGCGCTTTTACCGGAAGGATCGCGGAAATACCCACCCACGGCTTTCTTGACGTCGGCGCTGGAACTCAACAGCCAGAGGACGATAAACAAAGCCATCATGGCGGTAACGAAATCGGCATAGGCCACCTTCCAGGCGCCCCCGTGATGCCCCGCGTGAACGATCTTTTTGACGACGACGATGGGCTGAATCAAAAGCTGTTCGGATTTTTGTGCGGGCATAAACTAGTTGGCCGGTTCTGGTTTTTTGTCTGGTTCTGGTTTTTTGTCTGGTGCTGGTTTACCGGCTGGGGCCGGTTTACCGTCTGGCGCCGCTACCGGCGCCAGCCTGCCTTTGCAGGCGTTCTCCAGTTCCTGGAAGGTGGGACGCACGTGTCCGGGCACGGCGCGCCGTCCGAACTCCACGGCCATCACCGGAGAGGTGCCCTTTAAGAAGGCGATCAGCGCCACTCGAACCACGTGATAGAAGTGCCCTTCTTCTTCGGCAGCCTTGCCCATTTTGCCTGCCATGGGACCCAGCAATCCGTAGCACAAAAGAATTCCCAGGAAGGTTCCCACCAGCGCGGCCGCCACCTTGTGGCCAATCTCTTCGGGCGGCCCTCCGATAGCGCCCATGGTGATCACCACGCCCAGCACGGCGGCGACAATCCCCAAGCCCGGCAGGGAATCGGCCACCGTGCTCAGCGCATTCACCGGCTGGTTGGCGTAGTGATGGTGGACCTCCATGTCCAGCTCCATCACTTGATCCAGTTCGAAGGGCGAGGGACCGCCGGTCATTGCCATGCGTAGCGTATCGCAGACAAACTCGCGTAAGTGATGGTCCCAGGTTTTGAACAACTCGCTTTTCCCGGGATTTTCGACATCGGACTCCAGCTCCGTCAGGCCTTTCTTGCGGGCCTTCTGCATCACCTCGTACATCTGCTTGAGCGTGGCCTGATATAGACCCTTATCGTACTTGGAGTTGCCGAAGACGCCGGAGAGGCCGCTCAGAATAGCTTTCAGAACGGACGGAGGATTGGCCGTCAGTAAGGTGCCGAGTCCAGCGCCGCCGATGATGAGCAGTTCGGCCGGCTGCATCAGAACCTTCAGGTTCCCGTGCTCCATGAGGTAGCCGCCCACCACGGCTCCGAAGACCAAAACAATTCCTATGATGGCAAACATTGCTTGGCCCCGCCTCCACTTCTAATTAAATGCGCAACGGCGGTTCGATCGCCTCCGCTAGCCACGCAACCTTCGTACACCTGTCCGACGCGTTCTTCGAGCGAATCGATGCTGTCGCCGGGCTCGGCTGTGGCGCCTCCCACCGATACCGTCACGCGCAACCGGTCGCCCCACCACTCCAAAGTGGAAGCGCTCACCAGCAGCCGCAAGCGCTCGGCAGTGGAGGCCAGTTCGGATCGCGAGCAGCGGCTGATCTCGACGCGAAATTCCGCCGGCTCCCAGCGCGTTAGCACGTCCAGGGGCGCCAGGCTGCGGTCCAGCGTCGCGGCCACCAGCTTTACGGCCGCATCCAGCATGGCGTGTCCATAGCCGCGGTCGAGTTGCTCGGCTCCGTCCAATCCGATGCGCAGCCATCCAAACGGAATCTCAAAGGCGTTCAAGGCTTCCAGTGCGTGCCGCACCATCATCTCTCCATACTTCCGGTTGGCCGCGCGCGTGGAGGAATCCGAACATCCAAATGCATCGAGTTGATGGCGCCGGTGAATCAATGGCGGAACTGTTTCCTCGAACACCTCCAGCGCGCCTACCACCGCTCCCTGGGAGTCGTGGATGGGAAGGGCTTCGAGCTGCACCAGCAGGCGATGCCCTTCCCGGTGCAGAAGGAACACCGTGCTTTGGTGGGGCTTGCCATCCCGCATGGCCGCCACTACCGGAGATGCTTTCCCGGCCCCCGGCAACAGGCTGCCATCGCTTTCACAATGCAGCAGCAAATCGCCGTGGCTGAACTGCCCCGCCACTTCCTGCGCCAAGTATCCGCTGATCCGTTCGGCGCCCCTATTCCAGTACAAGATCCGATGGTCGCCATTCACCATCGCGACCCCCTCGTCGAGCTGTTCCAGCAGAGCCCGGTGGAGACGATGATCGACCAGGGCTAGCTGGATGACTGCCTCATCGGCGTCCGCGTTGAGCTCGCTCATGGACCTCCTCCGCTGTTCTTATCGGATGAGAGCGCGCGGTTTTGAGACCGCGGAAGCCGCCGGTAAGTGGCAAAGACAGCCCACATAGCGAAAATGGAAAGAGCGATGCAAGATTTCAGGCGAGATTCCACCGGCCGCGGGCTGACGGTCTGGTTCACCGGTCTCAGTTCGGCGGGAAAAACCACCATCAGCCGGGCCCTCCATGAGACGCTGCTCCATCGTGGCTACCCATCGGAATGGCTGGATGGCGACGTGCTGCGCCGCGAGCTTTCGCCCGACTTGGGCTTCAGCAAGGAAGATCGAGACGAGAACATCCGGCGCATTGGAGCCTTGGCCGAACAAGGGACCCGGCGGGGTGCGATCGTGCTGGTATCCGCCATCTCGCCCTATCGCGCGGCCCGCGCTGAAGTGCGGCGGCGCATCGGAAATTTCCTCGAAGTTTGGGTTCACGCGCCGCTCGAAGTTTGTGAGAGCCGGGATCTCAAGGGCATTTATCGCCGCGCGCGCGCCGCCGAGTTGCAAAACGTCACCGGAATCGACGATCCCTACGAGGACCCGCTCGCGCCCGACGTGGAGTGCCGCACCGATCGCGAGACGGTGGAAGAAAGCGTCGCGAAGGTTTTGGAAGCGATTGAGCGCTGGCGCCTGTCGCCCTGACGAAAGCCGCCTGGTCTTCGATCAGCGCGGCAGCAGATCGCGCAGCAGCGGATAAACCGAGCGCGTAAAATCGGCCGCCGTCCGAGTGGCCCGTTCGTCGCTTCCTGGCCCGCTCTCCACCACCACGCGCACCAACGCGGTATCGGTTCGTCTGTCTCGAAGCGCGTCGGCCACCAGCCAAAGCTTGGCAGCCCACTCGCCCGCCATGGTCCGGCGGGAAGTTTGATACCAATACAAAACCACGGCGCGCTCGCTGCGGTTAGCGACCACATATCGGTTCACGGTGAGGGCTCCGGCGCCAGTGGCGACGTTCCAATCCCCGCTGGACTCAGGAATCCAACCCGATGCGGGCAAGCACACCTGGGGCGAGTGCGGCTGGCTGGCTCCGGCACGCTGGGACTGGAACCAGGCCACCAATAGTCCGGCTGTTCCGGCGGCGCGATTCCCATACGTTCGGCTCAACAACCGGTCGGCGCGCAGCGTATTCGCGACGCCCGGGTCGATGGGATCCTCGCGCAGTTCCGTCCATTCGTTGAATGTCGCGGGGAGTTCGGAGAGCGCCGGTGGTGCGGGTGGACGCTCGGCGCCGGCGGTCCAGTAAACCAGCAGTCCCTGCCCGGCCAAAAACACGGGGACCAGGGTCTTGGCCCATTCCGGCAACATAGTTTCTGTCGCTCAGTATAGCTACTTTCCGTCGCAAAATGCGCACTTTTGACGGGCCCTGGCCTTGCTGGATGGCGAAAGGGCAATGCGGAAGTTGGAGGTTTGTCGGAACTGCTGCGCCGGGGCGAGCCGAGCGCCACGCTGCGCATTAGGCGCGAGCCACCACCAGCGCCTTGCCGATGTTGATCAGATTGTCGGCGAGTACCCCCAGCCCGACCCATCGCTTCATGCCTTCTACTCCGCGATACAGACACCGCCGCAAACCGTGCCGTCGCTTGACCACGCTGATTCGCCCTTCACAACCGGTCCGCCAAGCTTGTGCCTTCTTGAACCACCGACTCTTCTCCAACTTCTTGCGCTCCGGGCTGTGCGTGTTGCGATTCGGCACCGCCACCCACTTCACACCCATTGCTTCGACTGCGCGCTCCTGCGCTTGCGAATAATATCCTGCGTCGGCCGTCACCAGCCGGGGAATGCGTCCAAGTATTCTCTGGTGCGTTGCCACTGCGCCCTGCAGTAGCTCGCGGTCACTCGGCCTTTGGTCGAAAACGTCGTAGTGCGTGATGATCTGATTCTCCGCTTCCTGTAATTGCACCAGCTTGCCGAACTCAGTTGGCTTGCTCGCCTTGCCCTTGCGAATGATCTCGGTGTGCGCCTCAAAGATACTGACGATCTTGCCTGGCAACTGGGTCAGTCCTTCGAAGATTCGCGCCTTAGTCTGTTTCAGCACTTGCCGCATCCGCGTTGAGACCGCCGATAAACCATCGCTCAGCCCCCGCAGTCCTTTCTTCCGCCGAGCGGGCATCTGCTCTATCTCCGCCATCACCCGCTTGGTGTCGTTGAGGATCTGCCGCGAAAGGCGCAGCAACTCGCGGTACTCTTTCTTCCGCTTTTCCTCGCCTTCCGGTCCCCTGTGTCGGCTCGCTGTCGCGATCGCGATCGTGCGCCTATTTACGCTTCGCATCCGGTCTCGCACCTTACGCTTCAGTTTTCCACCAGCCTTCTGCTCGATCTTCTTCATCGTCCGCGTCAGCACGCGTGCGCCGTCGCCGAGCAAGCTCGAATCGGTGGGGTAATGAATATTGGTCTCCACCACAGTGGTGTCCACGCGCATTTTCCGGCCACGCACCACGCCCTCTGCCTGTGCCATGCCGACCAGACGATCATGCAGCTTGGCGATCACTTCGCCGCCCAATGCCTGCGCGATCCGGGCCAGAGTTTTCGCGTCCGGCACTTTCCCCAGCCCAATCCGTGTGAAGTCCCGATAGGCCAGGTTCATCTTCACTTCGCGCTCCAGCGTGTCAAAACTCCAGTTCCGTACATGCTTCAACAGCAGCAGCCGCAACGCCGTCTCGGCTGGCGTTTGCGAACGGCCGCGCGTCGCGCTGTGCTCGTGCCGCTCGCCTTGCGCTTGGTAGACCAGGTCGACCAGTTCCTCGTCCTCCAACAACCGATCCGCTTCCACCATCCAGGGCTCCCACAACGCGCGGACATCTTCGTCCACCACGCCTTCCCACAGCGTCCGTTCTCCTTGTTTGCGTCGAGTCATGTCCCATTCTGCGGGCAGATCGAAACAAGTTCAATAGTGAATGTTCTGGCTCGAATTCGCCGCGCCAGATACCACCAGATGCGGCTCAGCGCGCTCTATTTTGCGACGGAAAGTAGCTAGTAAGGGCGCGGTTAGGCTGGCGGGGCGGGGGCTTTCTCGGCCGCAACCGGCTCCCCAGGCGGTTGGGCGGGCGAAGCCGGCGGCGGCGCAACATCCAATGACATCTCGGCTTGACCAAAGCCGCTGGAGATTTTCAACCTTACCGGTCCCGGCTCGGCGGAGCCGGGCAGCGAATAGTTGATTTCGAACCGGCTGCTGAGATTGGCGTAGGCATCCACCAACCCATCCACCATCCCCTCCAGCTTCACTTCGGTGAAGCTTCCTTCGGGACTGGACAAACACAGGTCGCGAACGAGATTCCACTGGCCGGCGACATCGGGACAGATGCCGTGCAGCACCACGCTGCTGTCCTGTGCTATGGTCCGAAGACGGGACATGGCGGCTTCTTCCTTCAAGTCGAAGCCGGACATATCGTGCAGGAAAAGAAAAACGTGCCGTTTGCCGCCGCGCTTGGCGAAGGCGTTACATTGCCGCTCAAACGCGTCTAGGGGATGGGCGGCGGCGCGCTCGGACGGCGCTGCCATGGCCAGCACCTTCTCCAGCAGATCCGAATCGCAAATACAGCCGTGCGAAGCCTTCAGCTCCGGCGTCACCAGGCAATCGGGGTAAGGGACTACGGAATCGTGAGAGGATTTATCGTCAGCGGGAGGGTTCATTTCGATGGAGTAACGATCGATCCTCCACAGGTCGTCCCGGCGCTTCATGGAGAGGCATTGCTTCAATCCCTCGCGCGCCGATTTCTCGTAGGACTCGTCTTCGGACGCAAACCAGGGAAGGACGAAGCCGGCCATCAAAAGAGCCGGCGGGTTTACCAGCCGGACCTGATACTCTTCGATGAGCGTTCCGTTTTCCCAGATCGTAAACTCGGTCGGCTTCACCCCTCTCAGATCTCGCGCCGGATGGCAGGAGAGCGCGAAGGCCAGACGCCGCAGGCCATCCGCTTGAGCCGCCGCTTGCGATAGGTGCACTTGCAGGGTGCTCTCGGAAAAGCCGGTTTTTTCCCGGCGGCGGATTCTGGACATGGCTCCCACGGTTGCCAGGCGCAGCTTTCCCTCGGCATGTTTGTAATGTTCCACCAGCGTCGGCAGAAAGCGCTCGTCTTTCGTTTCGCCGATGGCCCAGAGTCCCGAGAGCCGAAAAAGCGGATCGGGGTGCCGTAGCATCTCGAGCAAAGTATGCATGGCTGTGACATCCCCGGTGAGGTACAAGCCGAGAGCCGCGTTGGCCGCCACGCGGTTGTTGCTGGATTTCAGCGCGGATAGAAAATGAGGTTTGGTTTCCTCCGGATCCAGGCCCCACAGCGCTTCCACCGCGCTGGCCTGCACGCGCGGATCCCGATCCAGCAAGCGCCGCGCGATCCAGGGGACATTGCGCGTGCTGCGGCCAATCAGTAGGGCGGCTTTAGAGCGCACCACCTTGTCCGGGTAAGCCATCAGCTCCACTTGAAATGAGTTCCAGCAGCTCTGGCCGCCGTTAGCCGACAAGATATCCAGCAGCCGCAGAATGCGTTCGCTTTTGGAAGGGCTGGCTTGGCCCTGCAGCGCTTTGTTCAACGCCATCTCAAAGCTGGCCTGCAATTGCGCGCCAGCCTCGGCGGCCATGCGCAGCACCGCCAGAGCTTCGGCGGTGCTGCACACCTCGGGGTCCAGCAGCCCGATGCTCAAACGCTTGTCCTTGGCCAAAAGCAGCACCAGGTGGCGCGCCCCCTCCGACGGCTTGGAAGAGGCCAGAACATGGATTGCGGCGGCGAAGAAAATCGCCGGATCGGAGGTGGCGATTTGATTCAGCACGTGCCTGGAACTGGCGCCGTCCTGTTCTATATATGTCTCTACCGCCTTCGAAATATCGGCGACAAAACTCTCGAAGGTTGCGCTGGTTTTCATGGTCCCGCATTGCTTATCGGCCCATGAAAGCCGTTTTAGTGCGAAAGTTGCGTCGTCAGCGGCTAGCCAACAATGGACCGGGCTGCCTTACCGGTGCTCTTCTTCCCGCTCCCGTCCAGTGCGGGCCGCCTGGCGCTCGCGTTCCGAGCGTCCTTGCAACTGATGCTGCTCCGCGGGCCGTGGACCGGCATAGCGCGGCATCGCGTAAGGATGCACGTAAGCCCCTCGATTCACCCAGGTGCGATTCCAACGCGCATTGTTGATCAGCACTGCATGCTGGCCCCATAGAACCCGGCTGGAACCCCATCCCCAAGGCCCAAAGGCTGCGCCGATCGTGATGCCGTAACCGAAACCGATGGCGCCCCCCACGAAGAAGCCCGGCCGCGGCGGTGCGAAGACGACCAGCGGATTGTAATAAGGGACCACAATAAAACCGGGGTTGGCGGGCAGAATCTCAATATACGGACCAGGGTTTACGACGATCTGCTGATTGGTTCGTAAATATCCATAATTGTAGGCCTGGTGGCGCTCGCGTTGCACCGCGTCCATCACATCCGGTTGCTGCGCCAGGAATGCATTGCCAAGCTCGCTGGTCCACGACATGTCCGATGCCATCATCTCCAGCACCGAAGGAAACGGCAGCAGAGCTTGCACGCTGGGATCGAAAGGAAGATGGTCGGAGGAAATGGCTGCCGCCAGCGCGGGGCCGGTCAAGTAATGATGCTGGTCCGCCCATTGCGCGGCGGGCTGGATCTGATCGGGGAACGTAGCGGCCGCTAAAATCTGGGACAACAACGGATCCGGATAAAGTGCGATTCGCGATACCACGCGGTCCAATTCCTGCGGCGGAAAGGACCGCGGCGGTGCGTAGGACTGCTGTGGAGGATAAGGCTGCTGGGTCGGATAAGGCTGCTGTGGATATTGTTGCTGCTGTGGAGCGGACTGCTGCGGATATTGCTGCTGCGGATACTGCTGCTGAGGATTTTGCTGTTGCGGATACTGCTGCTGAGGATTTTGCTGTTGCGGATATTGCTGTTGTGGATTCTGCTGTGGATCTTGCTGCTGCGGATAAGCGGGCGGTGGTGGCGGCGCTTGGCCCCAGCTAACAGGCGCGAAACCCGGCAGCGCAATACCCAGCGCGACGCCCACCGCGATGGCGCGTTTCTGCATCTCCGATAAAATTCGCATCACGTCGATCTCCTGTTGCAGTGCTCTTGTCGTCTTTTCTATTTTGCACTGCTTCCAAAGCCAAGGACGGGCGCCGCGCACCCCACGTTACTAAGTCGGGAGTAAGGACGGATTAAAAGTCCTTGAGGGAAGGCGGCATTACCTACCAACCGAAGTTCTTGTTAGACGTTGGAATGGTGGATTCGGTTTTGCCATTCGGAGACCAAAGTTTACTGAGGATCGCGGTCACATAGTCGACCGTTTCCGGAATGGGCGGGACGCCGCCTTGCTGATCCACTCGGCCCGATCCGGCGTTGTAGGCGCCCAGGGCCAACGTAGGATCGTTGTTGTACCGCTCCAGCAGCGACTTCAGCAGCCGTGCTCCGGCCTCCACGTTCTGCTTCGGATCGAACGCGTCGTCGACGTCGAGCTCCTCGGCCGTGGCCGGCATCAATTGCATCAAGCCCTGGGCGCCTCGGGCTGAAAGCGCGCACGGCCGTCCGGCGGATTCCTGGTCGATCACCGCTCGCACTAAGTGAGCGTCCACTCCGGTTTTCTGAGCCGCCGCCTCTACCAGCGGATCCAGTTGTCCGGCAGGCAGAGGCTCGCAGTCCGCCGTGCCCGCTTCCACCGGGGGAAACGGCGTGGTGAAAAAGGAAGATGGCGAGACATGCCCGGCCGCGGCCGGAGATACCAAAGAAGACACCTGCTTCTGAATTGCGGCGCGCTGCTGCGCGATGGACGGCGCCATGGCAGCCTTTACCGCCGCCTCAAAATCGGCCGGAGGCTGGGCGTGGAGCACAGCCCCCGTTACTAAAGCCGCCAAAAGGGAGAGCGCGAGTTTACCGCACATGTTCAAACTGAGATGGAACCGGCCGGCGGATTGTTTGAATTGTAAGCCGCGACGGTTCCAAAAGAAGGCAGTCCCGGAGCGTCCTCCACCGGAGTCTGCAGAGCGGACGGAACCCAGGTGTAACCCTCGGACTGGCGCATGGCCATCGTTATCGAAGGGTCCCAGCCCCAAACCATGATCGGAACGTCGATGGAGTAGCCTTCGCTTGCCAACTGCGCGCCCAGCGCCGCGCGCTGTTCCGGATTTTGCATGTTCTGCAAGGCCTGCACGGCGGGCGGCTGCGAGGCCCAATAGGCCTGGTCGAAAGCTTGCTGCGCATCGAGCGGCGTGGAACTGGATTGGGTTGCGGACTGAGTGGAGGATTGCGTGGGCGTATTTGCGTATGGATTGTTATACGCGGCCTGCACAAACGGATCGTTCCCCCCGTAAGGCGGTTCTGAGCTCTGGGATGCGGTGCTGGTTGAAGTAGTGTCTGAAGATTTGGATGACCCATTGCCGGGTGTGGGCGGAGCGGTTCGTAGCGAACTCGTGGAGCTGGCGGGCGTGATCGAAATCTTCACGTCATTGGGATGGATGCCGAACTTCTCCAAAGTCGACGACACGGCGTCCGATAGCGCGCCGTGAAAGTTATCCAGTTGGGACCGGCTGAGTGAGGGGGACTGGCTGCTCGATTGTCCGGTGCCGGATGTGTTGGTGTCCGAGAATAAATTGTGTAAGTGAATCATGGTTGTGAACCTCCTTAGTGTCATGAAACTGCTCTTGCGCCCATCAAACGGTAAATGTAGGCCAGGATCTCGGCTACAGCGCGATATAGATGGGGCGGGATATGCTGTCCAACTTCGACGGATTTATACAATGCCTGTGCCAAGGGCGGATTCTCGATAAGCGGCACGTCGAACTCCAGGGCCCGCGCGCGAATGCGCAGCGCGAGATAATTCTTTCCTTTTGCGACCACCAGCGGCGCAGCCATGGTGTCGTGGTGATAGCGGATGGCCACAGCATAATGCGTCGGGTTCACCACCACGGCCGTCGCCGTTTTCACCTCGTCCATCATGCGGCGGCGGCGAACGTCGCGCTGCAAACGCCGGATGCGCATCTTCGTCTGCGGATTTCCTTCGGATTCCTTCACTTCGTCGCGAATGTCTTGTTTGCTCATCCGCATTTGTTTGGAGAACTTGCGCTTCTGCCGGAAGAAATCGACGAAGCCGAATAGCAGAAAAAGAGCGGCCGCTTTCCACAGCAATTCCATGATTAGGGAACGCAGCGTCTCCAGCCCCACCTGAAAACTGCTGAGCGGGATCAGGAGCAGACGTTCGCCGCTCTTGGTGACGATCCAATAAATAGTGGCGCCAAACACGGCCACCAGCACTATCGCTTGAATGGCCGATACCAGTCCCTTGCTCGGCAGCGACTGAAGCTTCGAAACTACATCGAAATTCGAACTCTTGGGCGCCATCCGGGTAAGGCTGAAGGAGAAGCCGGTGGAACTGAGTTGAAACGCGACCGCGGTGAGCATCAGGATGCCGCTGGCATAAACTAGCGGAGAGAGCCCGCGCGACAGGGCTTCGTGCAGAATCCCGATCAGAGTGGCGGGACTCAGATCGCCGCGGAAAGCCTCAGTGAACAGCCCACGGGTTACTTCTTTGAAGGTCGCGAGCAGAGACGGACCGGTCTGGGCGATCAACAGTACGAATACGGTGAATTGCAAACCGCTGATCAGATCGTGCGAGGCGGCAAACTGCCCCTCTTTGCGCGCTTTGATCAGCCGCCGCGGCGTTGCCTGTTCTGTCTTTTCGCCCGATGGATTCATCAAAGTCCCAATAGCCGCCCGAGTGCGGTGAAAGTCTCGGCTCCGAGTTGCTCGTATAGCTTAGGAATCAGCAAAACCAAGAAGCTCAACGCCGCCAGTGCGGTCAGCATCTTGGCGGGAAACGCCAGCGCGATCAATTGCAGTTGAGCGTTGAGATGCCCGAGCAGCCCAATCGACAAATCAATCAGGAACAGCAGCGTCATCAACGGAAGCGCCAGATGGACGCCTGTAGAAAAAATGCTGGAGCCGAGCGCCACCAGTGCTTCCACGCTCGCGCGGGACGCGATGAACGCGCCCGGCGGATGCGTTTCCAGACTACGCGCCAGAATGGTGAGCAGCACGCGATCGAATCCCATGGCGAAGAACAGCAGTCCGGCGGTCAACTGCGCCAAGAGAAGAAGAACGGTGGAGTCGGCCTCGGTGTTAGGGTCGATGGTGGACGCGTAAGCGAATCCAGCTTGCGTACTGATGGCCTGCGCAGCGAAACTCACCGCTTCGATCAGGAACGCGACCGCCAATCCAGTGGCCACGCCGATGGCGGCTTCGGCCAGCATCCAACCCGCCAACTGCACCATGCTTCCCGGAACCGGATCGAGCGCCGGCCAGCGCGAATACATTCCGAACGTCAGAATCATGGACAGCGTGATCTTCGCCGCGCTGGGACCCGCTTCAAAGCCGGGCAGAGGCAGAAACACAAACACGCCGGCGATGCGGGCCAGCACCAGCAGGAACCCGTACAACACCGATGTCGGAATGGCCGGATTAACGTGCATAGGAGTTGGAGACCGGCTCCCTCACGGTCGCGGCTCGGCAAGTACCGCCAAACGCGCAGTCCGGATTCTGAGCCACGCGCGTAAGTAAGTGGAGTTTCGGCTTTTTCCGCATGTTGCTAACGCGCATAGCGCGACAGATCGCCGAGCACTCCAATCGAATAAGCCGAGAGTTGCTTCAGCATCCAGGGCATCAGCAGCAGGAAGCCGAATAGAAACGCAGCCAGCCGGGGGATGGTGCTGAAAGCGGAATCCTGCATGGACGTCGCGATCTGGATGATATTGACTACGATTCCGACCGCGAAGCCGATGGCGAGCAGCGGCGCGCACAATAGCACGGTGGTCCAAAGAGCCTGACTGATAATGTGGACGGCGGTTTCAGGAGTCATGGAATCCTCAATAGAAAGTTTTCAGAAGCGAACCGATCACCAGATTCCATCCGTCCACCAGGACGAACAAAAGAATCTTAAAGGGCGCCGAGATCATCACCGGCGGCAGTTGCACCATGCCGACCGAAAGCGTGACGGAAGCCACCGCGAGATCGATGATCAGGAAAGGCAGATACAGAACAGCGCCGATTTGAAATCCGGCTTTGAGCTCGGAAAGAATGTAGGCCGGGATCAGAACCTTCAAGTCGAGATCGGCCGGATTGCGCGGAGGCGCGGACTTAGTCATCTCCACGCAGGTCTGGATATCTTTCTCGCGTGCGAATTTCAACAGAAAAGTTTTCAGCGGCTTGGCGCCCTCGTCGAATCCTTGCTCCCAGGAGACTTGCCCGTTCTCCACCGGCTCCCAGCCGCGGTGATAGATGTCCATTACCACCGGCTGCATCACCAGGAACGCGAGGAACATCGACAATCCCACCAGGACCTGATTGGAAGGAGCCGACTGCGTTCCGAGCGCCTGGCGCAGAAAGTGCAGCACAATCACAATGCGCAGGAAGGGGCTCACCGACATCACCACGGCCGGCAACAGCGTCAGCAGCGTCAATAAAATGACGATCTGGGTGGGAGTGCTGAGAGTCAGGCCGCCTTTGGGATTGGCGGATCCGAAGACGGGAATATCGCTGGTCGGCGCGGCCCAACTGGCGGCGGCGAAGAGCAAGAACAGGAAGATGGAACGAAACTTGATCATTGGCTAGAGCGGAAGAGATCGCGCGACAGTGACGGAGAAGCGGATTCGAGCGTGACCGGCGCGTCCAGCAGCGTGCATGAAGACGGAGCGGTGGCGATCAAAACCGTCCGGTCGGCGACGCGCACCAGATGCAAAGCGTGCTGCGCCGTGAGCGGAACGCGTTCCAATACTTCCAGACGCCGCCCGTTTGCAGCGCGCCGCGAGCCCAGGGGAAACGACGCCAGCCCGCGCCGCTTGGTGAACCACAAGAGTCCACCCAAGAGTGCGAAGACCAGCAGCACCATGCCGATCTGTTCAGTCAGTTGCATTTCCGCCGCCGGGGACGCTTTTCTGCAGCATCTTCTGCACTCGAACCGAGACGGTGTCGTCGATGACGATGATTTCCGCCTCGGCCAGTTGGACATTGCTGGCAAAGAGCGGGAACGGTGCGCCGGCTGGATGATCCGTCCGGAGCACCGATCCCTCCTGTAGTTGGAAGATGTCCCCAATGGCCATGGAGAGCGTCCCCAACTCAAGTTCCACGACGAAAGGCAACTCCCCGAAACGCTGTAAAACGTCGGAGGCGCTCATCGCTATTGCTGCAAGTTGAGAAGATTCTGGGTCATTTGATCCAGCGTGGAGATCACCTTCGAGTTGGCCTCATAAGAGTTTTGATACACGATGAGGTTGGTAAACTCGGTGGCGATGTCCACCGTGGAGTCTTCCAGCGATCCGCCTTCCACCGTTCCCAGCGTGCCAGTGCCGGGGACGCCAACCACCGGGGTGGCCGTGTCGGCGCCCACTTCGTAGTTGTTTTGGCCCGTCGCGATTAGTGAATCCGGATTGCTGACCGACGCCAGGGCAAGCTGGCCAATCACTACCTGGTTTCCGTTGGAGAACTGAGCGGTGATAGCGCCGCCGTTGGCAATGGAAACCTGCGTTACCTGGGAAGCAGGCACACCGTCCTGGTTACTGGCGGAAACCGCCGAGGCAGCGGCGTACTGCGTAATCAACGGAGTTCCGTTTCCACCGTCGGTGGCCAGATTCCAGTTGATGTTCATGTCGTTGGCGCCGTCGGCTAAGCCGGTAATTGCGATCTGCACCTGCGCGGGAGCGGCCGGAGAAGTCAAGTTGCCGTTGGCGTCGAAGGTGAGACTGCCGGTGGCCACCGGACTGGGCGTGCCCGCTGTTCCGCCACTGAGATTCTGTCCCGGTATGTCCACTGTGTAGTTCCAGTTGCCCGGGGACTGTTCGGTGAAAGTGACGGTCAGGTTCTGCGTCTCGCCCAGCGAGTCCACTACCCCGATGGAGGTCGAAAAGGTGCCGGTCGAAGTATTCGGCACTCCGGCTGCGTTTAAGTTAATGCTCAACGACATATTCTGGGTGGCGCTGGGCGTCTGCAGCGCGTTGGATGGAATCGTGATATTTCCGATGGGGCCGCTGGTGTTGACAACGCCGTTCTGCGCCGACCATCCCTGCACATACTGACCGGTAGCGGTAACCAGATTGCCGTTGGCGTCGAGTTGGAAATTTCCGGCCCGCGTATACAACGTGCTTCCGGAGGTGTTTTGCGCGATGAAGAACCCGTTGCCGTTGATCGCGGCGTCGTAGTTTCCGCCGGTAGCCGTGATGGATCCTTGCGTGAACACGCGCTCGGTCTGGGGGGCCGAAACGCCGCCGCCGATCTGCGTGGAACCGCCCGCCACCGACTGTTGCAGTAAGTCGTAGAAGGACACCGTGCTGTCCTTGTAACCGGTGGTGTTGAGGTTGGCCAAGTTGTTCCCGACGACGTCGAGGGCGTCCGAATCCGCGTTAAGTCCGCTGAGTGCGATGGAAAATGATGACATTTGATTGCTCCTTTGTGGGTTCTGGATTGGTTGAGTTGTGCTACGACGACGGCTGCGTCGTGGGATTCGTTGAGCGGGCCGAGCTGGTGGGCGTCGTTGACGTACCGCTGCCGGCCAGGGCTTGTACGCCCTGGTTAATTCCCATGAGTTGCTCTAATTCGCTGTACTGCACCAACTGGCCGACAAACTGGATGCTGTCGGTGGGATTGAGCGGATCTTGATTTTGAATCTGGGCTACCAGTAACTGCAGGAAAGTTTGTTCGCTGGTTAGGGAACCAACCGAGTTTGCCGTGCTGGTGCTGGAGCCGGACCCGGAGCTGCCGCTGGTGCCGGTGGTGGCGTGCGCTTGCGCTTGAGTCTGCAGGAGCGCTTGCGCCCTGCTCGTTACGTCGGATGTGGGTAGTAACTGCATTATCCGTTTCCTCCTGGATGGGCGTTGCCGCCCGAAATTTGCTGGTCCAACTCCTGTTGCCATTGGCCGCCGCTGGCACGACGGTCGCGCTGCGGCTGCCGTTCGCCGCCAGAAGATTGCTGTTGTTGGGAGCCGCGCTGCCCGCCGTCATGCGAGTCCTGCCGGCTGCCGGATGGCGTTGCCGCCACGGGTGACTTACTTACATCCGCCTTCCAGCCCTGGTCGTTCAGTTGCGTCGACAATTCGCCCAGGTTAGACCGCAGAGATTCTCGAAGGACGGGATCAGAAGCATGCACCGACACATTCACCGATCCAGCGCGATCGGCCACTCGAATCGCGGCGGAAGATTGATCGCTGCCCGTGAGATGCAACAAGATTTCAGAACTGGCTGAAGTTTTCGGCAGTTCCGGCGTAAGTAAGTGCGTCTCCTGAGAGGCCAGAGGCAGATTCGCATGAACTGTTTCCGCGGGTTCCGGCGTAGCGTTGAGGGCGCCGTTCTCGGGAGCTTGCAAAACGGGGGTATCATTCCAGTGTGAAGTTAGTCCTGATGTTGGCTGTGCCGCGAGCGACGCGAGAGGATTTTGAATCGAGGCGCCGGGTTTGTCTGTTTCAGGAGGAGCCGCGGGCGCTGCATCGCGTGCAGGATCGCTGGACGTCTGGGTCTCGACCGGCGCCGGCTGCCGCGCATCCGAACTCTGAGGTTGCGTTACTGGGCCGCTGGATTGTGGAGCAGGGCTCTGGTTGGTTGTAACTGGCGTTTGCGATTGTGTTATTACCGTCGATGGTGTCGAAGCTGACTTAGGCGAACTGTCCAGCCCGGGCATGCGAACGGCGAACGCAAAATTCTCGGCTTGCGGCAGAAGCGGGATCTTCGGCGCCGGAATCGCACCTTGTGCATCGTGCTGCGGCGGCGACGTTCGATCTATAACCTCGCGAGGCTGCGCCCCGGGCTCCGCCGGTGCGAGTGCCGGCTCTGATTTTGTCTCCACAGACGAGAGAGTGGGAGGCGCGTGGTCCTCCTGAGAGCCCGACGGAATTTGAGGTGGAGTTGGGAGCGTGACGTTAGCCGGGGAAGAGCTGCGCGCGTCTGGCTGCCGTACAGGAGCCGGAGTCACGATTTGAGCCGGCGAGGCTGTTGGGTCTGATGATGCCGCAGCCGGGACCGTTACGGAAACTGGGTTCGTGACAGGCGCTGGATCAGTTACAGGATTGGAGTTACTTGCTGGAGCCAGGTTCGTTACCGGCGCCGGGTCGTTTACAGGGACGCTGGGTGCGATCTGTGGCGCCGGCGTTGCCGCCGTGGCCATCTCAGGCTCAGTCGAGTTAACGGCAATCGGCTTGTCTTGCGAGACGCTCTTCATTGGCTGCGCAGCCGGCGCGGAGGCGCGGGTCGAGACCTCGGTTGCCGGAGTTGCTGATGCGCGAGTGGGTGTCGAGTGCGTCCCGGTTGCGGCGGCCGGATGCCGCGGCGTAGGCATCGCCATCCGAGCCACTGTCCCGGTCTGACTCTGCGGTGTGACGGCGCCACCCTCCTTGGCCGCGCTCATAGTCGCCGATGGTGGCAACGCCGGCGTCGACCGCCGAATCGGAACGTTGGCCGCGTCAGGAGTTGCCTGGGTTTGCAAGGCTGGTGCCTGGAGCGCTCCTTGTACGGCCGTCTCATCTGTATCTGGCTCCGGGGGCGCTGCTGAGACAGATTCAGTCACCAATGGTTTTGCGATCTTTTGCGGCGCGTCCGTGGTTTCGCTCGTCGACAGTCTGGGCTGGCTCTCTAACGGACGTGCCGTCGCAGGCTGCTTGGTTGGCGCAGGCGTAGTGACCGCTGGGATTGGATTGGTTGGCGTCGCGCTGCGGGCCGGCATGGTGGAGGCCGAGCCGGGAATTGACGCCGCTTGCTTTATCGCGCTGTCGAACGGCGCTGCACTGTTCGCGGGCGCCTCTCGCGCGCTGTCCTCTTTCTCCGGGGTCAGAGCATGCTGCGACTGGCTCACGATCAGAGCAGGTTTCGGCAAAATGCGATTGGCGATCGCCGGCATGGCGGGAAGCTGTAGGACGGAAGCCGCCTCAGTTCCAGTACTGGAACGATCGGGAGGTTCCTGATTGCGAAGCGAATTCCGAACGGCCGTGTTTGCTTGCGCCGCGCGTGCTGGCGCTTGGCCTTCCTGCGCCGAGCCCTGTTGCGCGTCCGGCTCGTCCTGCAGCGTCAGGCTGTCAAAGACATTCTTGAATGGAACTGTTTTCGCCGCATTCGGATCTTTCGAAGCCAACCCGGGGTCTTTCGCATTCAAGGAAGTTGCCAGAGAAACTGCCGGCACGTGAAGAGCGGCAGGCGCCGGGGCGGAAAAAGTCACGGCGCAACTAATGCAGGTTCGCGGCCATAACAGCCGCTTCCGGTTATCAGCGCCTTAGCACGCGTGTCTGTCGAGAACTCGGCGATCCGCGACTTACTTTCGGCGAAGACGGTGCAAGCTTTCACCTGACTTATCGCGAATGCGGAACAAAGTTATACGATTTTTCGCGTCACTCGTTTTGGCTGCGTAGTTGCAACGGGGGTATTCGCTCATGGATCAGATCAGCGTCTTGGCGGCCGCAGGCATGCAGGCCCGCATGCAATCGCTCGACCTCGTTGCCAACAACCTTGCGAATTCGTCCACCGGCGGATACAAAAGCGATGGCGAGTTCTACACGCTGTTCGCTTCCGAAGCTGCCAGCGATGATGGCTCCGGCAATACTTCTTCCGTTCCGATGATCCAGCGGCAATGGACCGATTTCGCGCAAGGCCTGCTGGAGCCGACCAATAATCCGCTCGACTTCGGGCTTTCCGGAAAAGGCTTCTTTGTGGTGCAGGGCCCCTCAGGACCGCTCTATACACGCAACGGAAACTTTCGCTTCTCTACCTCCGGCGCGCTGGTAACCGGAGAAGGCTACCCACTGCTCCAGCAGAACGGGCAGCCTTTTAAGGCGAACACCTCACAGCCATTGCAAGTTTCGCGCGAAGGCGAGGTCAGCCAGAACGGGAAATCGCTGGGGAGCATTAAGGTGGCCCAGTTTGAAAATCCGTCGGGACTTACCAAATACGGCGCGAATTACTTCTCGAACACCACGGGCAAGCAACCGGCGGACGCCAGCGGCGCGGAAATTTATCAAGGCAAAATCGAGGCGTCCAACGTCAGTGCTTCGCATGGAGCGGTGCGCATTGTAGGCTTGTCGCGGCAGTTCGAAATGATGCAAAAGGCGATTTCGATTTCCAACGACATGGGCAAGAAGGCCATCGAAGAAGTAGCCAAGGTGTAGTCGAGAACGGGGAAACTATAAATGATACGAGCACTCTTTAGCGCCGCCAGCGGTATGAACGCGCAGCAAACCAACGTGGAGAACATCGCGAATAACATTGCGAACGCCAACACGGCGGGATTCAAGGCTCGCCGCGCACAGTTTCAGGACCTGCTCTATCAGAACCTGATCCAGCCCGGCGCGGCTGCTACCCAAAATACCGTTGTCCCCACCGGGTTGCAGTTGGGCTTGGGCACACGAGCGGTCTCCAACGAGGTCATTTTCACCCAAGGCGATTTTTCGGAGACCGACAACCCCCTCGACTTAGTAATTCAAGGCAACGGCTTCTTTCAGGTCCTCCAGCCGTCTGGACAATTGGCTTATACCAAGGCCGGCACCTTCCACTTGAATAACACGGGGCAGATAGTGGATCCCAACGGCAACTTACTCGATCCTCCCATCACTATTCCAGCCAACGCTCTTTCCCTCACCATCGGCAGCGATGGTACCGTAAGCTACACGCTCCCCGGACAGGCCGCGGCACAGCAGGCCGGCCAGATCCAGCTCGCGAACTTCGTCAATCCTTCGGGCCTGAACAGCATCGGCCAAAGCCTTTTCCAGCAGACCGACGCATCCGGCGCCCCTGTAATTGGCGCACCGGGCGGCGCGGACGGCGTAGGCACATTGATGCAAGGATACGTCGAGCAATCCAACGTCAGCATCGTTCAGGAATTCGTCAACCTGATCGTCAGCCAACGCGCGTATGAAGCCAACTCCAAGGTGGTCAAAGCGGCTGACGACATGTATCAGCAGGTGAATAACCTCAAGCAATGAACGTATGGATTCTTTTTTTCAACATGATGATCACCCATTCCGGACCCTGTGAAGTTATCGCGAACGATCGCATTCTCGGCGAGGACCTAGCCAGGGCTTTGCCGGGCTTCTTGGATAAGATCCCTGGCGACGCGGTGATTGGTTACTCGCCCACGCCCGGCGCGCGGCGCGTCTTCCGGTCGCTGGAGTTGCAGCGCATCGGCGCCCCTTACGGCGTCACGGTCGCACCGGATGCCCAGGTGTGTTTCGAATGGAGGCTGCAAACGCTGACCGAAGATGTAATTCGCGCGGCCATTCGCCGCTCGCTGCAATTGCCGGACGCGCGCATCGATGTTCTCGCCATCAGCAGAACCGAGGCGCCGTCGGGCCAAGTAAATTTTCCGATCTCTGGACTGCTGGCTTCCACGCTCACTGGCCCCGACACGCCGGTCACATGGCGCGGCGAAGTGCTTTATCATGGCTCGCGCAAATTCTCAGTCTGGGCTCGCGTAAAGATCTCCTCCACGATGACCCGGGTGGTGGCCACGCGGTTGATCTTGCCGGGTGACACCGTCACGGCGGACCAGGTCCGAATGGAAACTTACGACGACTTTCCCCTGCGCAACGACATCGCACGCAATCTCGATGAGGTGGTGGGACGCATGCCCCGCCGCGCCATCCGCACGGGGCTACCGGTCTTCCGCCTGGACCTGATTGAGCCGTTCCAAGTGCGGCGGGGCGACCTGGTGGATGTAACCGCCATTTCTGGCGCGGCTCAACTGCGCATGCCGGCACTCGCCGAGACACAGGGCAGACAAGGCGACATCATTTCGCTCAAGAATCCTCGCACCGGAAAGCTTTTCCGCGCCCGCATCGAGGGAAAAGACAAAGCGCTGGTATTGCCCTGGCCGCTGTCTGATCAAACGATACCCAATCAGGCCGCCAGCCAATCGGAGCGGGTGCAATGAACGCGCGGATATTGGCTCTGCTCTTGGCGTGCGCCGCCCTTTGCACGGCCCAGTCGTCAAAAAACAAGAAAAATCAAGCACCGGCGGAACCCTCGCCGCTCGATAAGTACATCAGCGACGCTAACAAGGATGGGAGTTCACCACAAGCCGCCCATCCGCCCGGGTCCACCTGGTCGCAGAATGCGCTTTTCTCCAATTTGGGGATGGATCTGAGAGCCAGCCGCGTAAACGACTTAGTAACCATCGTGGTAAGTGAGACGTTTTCGGCCGTCGCTAACGGCGACGTAAAGACCCAGCGGCAATCTACCGCCCAAAGCAACATCACACAGCTCGCCGGCGTTACCAAAGCTACCGGACCCTTGGCCAATCTGCTCAACACGAACACTCAAACCCAGCTGCAGGGAACCGGCGAAACCAGCCGGGGCGCCGTCCTCACGGCCAATATGAGCGCGCGCGTAACCAACGTGCTGCCGAACGGCTACCTGGTCATCGAAGGAACCAAGCGCGTGCAAGTGAGCTCGGAAAATCAAGTGATCACCGTGCGGGGGGTCATACGTCCGGTGGATCTGATTCCGCCCAACACCATTTCCTCCAACCTGATCGCGCAAATGGAAATCCAGGTGAGCGGCAAGGGCGTCATCAACGATACCATTCATCGTCCAAATATCTTGTACCGCATTTTGATGGGCATCCTGCCATTCTAAATTCCCAAGTCATGCGATTCTCACTTACTATTCCGATCGCCGCGCTGCTGCTGCAAGTTACGGCCGCCGCCGATTCGCCCACTACCCGGCTCAAGGAACTGGTCTCGCTCGAAGGCGTCCGCGAGAATCAGTTGATTGGCTACGGTATCGTCGTCGGACTCAAGGGCACGGGCGACCGGCAACAAACCCTGTTCACCGCGCAGAGCCTGGCCAACATGCTTCAGGAAATGGGGGTCACGGTGAACCCCACCCTCATCCTGGTGAAAAACACGGCGGCCGTAATGGTCACCGCCACGCTTCCGCCATTCGCGCAATCGGGCATGCAGATCGACGCTACCGTCGCCGCCATGGGCGATTCGGCCAGCTTGCAAGGCGGCCTCCTTTTGATGACCAGCCTGCGCGGCATCGATGGCCAGGTTTATTCCATCGCTCAAGGGCCCGTGGTAACGGGCGGGTTCATCGCCGGCGGCGCGGGCAACACGCAAACGGTGAATCATCCCACCGTCGGCCGCATCCCGAGCGGAGCCATCGTCGAGCGTCAGTCGCCCGCCATAGAGCCGACGAAAGAAGTGCGCCTGCAACTCCATGACGCCGACTTTACCACTGCGGCCCGCATTGCCGAAGTGGTAAATCGGCACTTCAACGCGGATACGCCGGCCATCGCACATGCCGATAACTCGGGCCTGGTGAGCGTCGCAATTCCGGCGGATTTCACGACGCGCACCACTGAGTTCATCGCGGAACTGGAACGGCTGACCGTTCAAACCGACCGGCCGGCCAAGGTGGTTATCAACGAACGAACTGGCACCATCGTCATGGGCAAGGAGGTGCGAGTTTCTCCGGTCGCGATCATGCACGGCGATCTGACGGTGGAAATTCAAACGACTTACGATGTGTCCCAGCCCGGTGCGCTTTCCAGCGGAACCACTCAGGTTACTCCCCAGGTTTCCGTGGGTGTCCGGGAGGAAAAGGCGCGCAACGTGGTGCTTAAGGAAGGAGCGACGGTGGAAGAGCTGGTGCGCGCTCTCAGTTCCATCGGCTCTACGCCGCGCGACATCATCGCCATTCTCCAGAGCCTGCGCGCCGCCGGGGCTTTGGAGTCGGAAATCGAAGTGATCTAGGCGAATCCCCATGGGTATTTCTCTTTCACCGGCGACGGCATTGGCGTCTATCTCTCCCGCGCCTGCGAAGGCCAGCAACGATGTCATCCCCGAAAACGAAACGTTTCATTCCGCGCTCAAATCCGCGTCGTCGGACACGCCCGAAAAAATCTTAGGCGTGGCCAAGCAATTCGAGGCGCTGATGATCGGACAAATGCTGAAATCTGCCCGCGAAGCCAACGGCGGGGGATGGTTTAGCAACGAAGACGATTCCGACGATCAGACCGGATCGCTGGTGATGGAAATGGCCGAGCAAGGTTTTTCGCAAGCGATGGCGGCTCGCGGCGGATTGGGAATCGCAAAGATGGTGACCGCTAACCTGGAGCGAGGCGAAGCTAAAACTCCCAGCTCCGATTCTGAGGCTCCGGCGCTCCCTTCGGCGCATACGGATTTGAAGCGCTAACCGCAACCGGCTCCGCCATGGTGCCCGGGGCGTCCCGCGAAACAGCGGCATCCAGAGCGCTAAGATTGTGCATCGCGCCGATCCAGCCCTCCAGCAGCGTCTGGATCAATCCCGCAACCTCCTGCAGCATGCTTTCGGACCTCTCCGCGTGCGCCTGAATCAGGCGGTTCTGCAGGTAACCGTAAAGGCCGCTCAGCGTATCGCAATACTGCGGAGCCACGTCTCGCCGCAGCGAAAATCGCAGTTCGCCCAAAATCTCCACCGCTCGAGTAACTGCATTGCCGCGCGCCAGAATGTCGCCCGCCCGGTGCGCGGTAAGAGCTTCCCGCACCGCTTGCACGGCGCCTTCGTACAGCATCCGGGTAAGTTCCACCGGCGTCGCCGCCGCCACGCGGCTGGCAATGTATTCCTGGTGTGGCTTGCTAGGTGTCATGATATTTCCGCCGCGCTACTTTATCGATCCAACTAAGGAGTTTTTCAAACAATATTTCACCCCCATTTGCGGGTAACAGTCCTACCCCCATAAGAAATGATGCGGCGCGTCTCAAGTCTTCTGTTTGAACACCCGATCTTGTAAACACAAGGCTAAGTGAGATGAAGTTACCTTACTCGCGTCGGGAGCGTTTAGTGTGAATACAGTTCTGTGGATAGACGAAAGCGCTACTGGCACGCAACATGTCTATTGGAAAGACGGCCCTGAGAAACTTCAGGTTTTATTTGCCGCCAGCCTGCCCGCTGCCTTCGAGTTACTCAAGACGCAGCCTATTGGCGCGGTGCTGGTCCATCTGCCGATCGCCGGCTCGACGGCTTCAGAAGTTCTGCGGCAGATCCATGACCAGAGCTGCCGGGTTCCCGTGGTCCTCTACGAACCCGCGGGCGTGGTCAGCAGTGCGCTCCATCTCACCCAGAGCGGTGCTTTTCAGTACGTCTCCCACCGCGTCACACCGGAAGAGCTTTGCGATTTGCTCGCGGTCGCAATTCGTCACCACGCAACGCGACGGGGGACCAAGACTGCCGCTTCTTCGCCGCAACCTAGTTCGCGCAATCTCCTGGTAGGCTCCAGCGGCCCGATGCGAGAAGTGGTCGAAATAATCGACCTGGTGGCGAACCGCCGTTCCACGGTTCTGATCACTGGCGAAACCGGTACCGGCAAGGAAGTGGCGGCCCGCGCGCTGCATCTGTCGAGCACGCGCTCGGCGTCCAGAATGGTGGCGGTCAACTGCGCCGCCCTTCCCGATCATCTTCTCGAAGCCGAACTTTTCGGCCATACCAAGGGCGCCTTTACCGGAGCCATCAACGCGCGCGTCGGGCTGTTCGAACAGGCGCACCGCAGCACCATCTTCCTGGACGAAATCGGCGAAATGCCGCTGCCATTACAGGCCAAGCTTTTGCGCGTGCTGCAGGAGCGCGAGATCCAGCGCATCGGCAGTTCCGAACCGCTGCCCATCGACGTGCGCGTAATCGCCGCTTCCAACGCCAACCTGCTCGAAGCCGTCGCCAATCGCCGCTTCCGCGAAGATCTTTACTATCGCCTCAACGTGGTGGCGCTGCGCATGCCCGCGCTGCGGGATCGTCCTTCCGATATCCCGGAGTTGGCCGAACATTTTCTCGAAAAGATTTCCGAACATGAGCCTGCCTGGAGAAAGCGCCTTTCCCCGCCAGCGCTGGACGTGTTCTTGAAATATTCCTGGCCCGGCAACGTGCGCCAGCTGGAGCATGCCCTGGAATCGGCCTGCGCGCTGAGCGGCACCCGTTCCGTTCTGTACCCGGGCGACTTCGACCTTCCGGCGGAAATCCAGGCGTCGGAATTCGGCCCGTTGTCCTCACTGGACGTGCCGGAAAGCGGCCTCAATTTCGAAGAGCTCATGACCGGCATCGAGCGGCGGCTGTTGGAACGCGCGCTCGCGAAATCGGGCGGCAACAAGGCGCGCGCCGCCAGCATGCTCCACATGAAGCGCACCACGCTGCTCTCCAAATTCAAGTCGCTGGAAGTTTGCGCCTAGCAGTCCATGGCTCAAGCGCGTGCCATCGCGAATCCGGCGCCGGCGTCCAATCCGGGTAATTCCGCAGGCGCGAACAAGATTTCGCCGGTTGCCCTTTCGAGCGTCGGTGAACTCGCCGTACCCATCGCTGTACTGCTGATCGTTATCGCGCTGATCACTCCGCTGCCCAGCTTCATGCTGGACATCCTGATCGTGCTGGATCTGATGATGTCGGTCATCGTGATGATGGTGGCCATGTACATCGGACGTCCGGTCGAGTTCAGCGTCTTCCCCACTGTATTGCTGTTGCTGACGCTGTTCCGGCTGGCGCTGAACGTATCTTCGTCGCGCCTCATTTTGCTCAATGGAAATACCGGAACGTCCGCCGCCGGCCATGTCATCGAGGCTTTCGGCAGTTTCGTGGTGGGCGGCAACTACATCATCGGCGCGGTGATTTTCTGCGTCCTGATCGCTATTCAATACGTGGTCATCAACCACGGGTCGGTGCGTATTTCCGAAGTCACCGCGCGCTTCACCCTGGACGCCCTGCCCGGCAAGCAGATGTCGATCGATGCGGATCTGAACGGCGGGTTGATCGATGAAACCGAGGCGCGCCGCCGCCGCCGCGATTTGAGCAGCGAAGCCGAGTTCTACGGCGCCATGGACGGCGCATCCCGCTTCACCCAGCGCGACGCCATCGCCAGCATCATCATCACCGGCGTGAATATCGTCGCCGGCTTTCTGATCGGCGTGCTGCAGCACAACATGGATCTCGGCCACGCGATTCAAACCTACACCGTGCTCACCATCGGCGATGGCCTGGTAACCGTGATTCCGGCGCTCATGATCTCCATCTCCGGCGGCTTGATCGTCACGCGCGCCAGTTCGGATTCCAAACTCGGAGCGCAATTCCAGGCCCAGGTGTTCGGCAAATCGGAACCGCTGCTGCTCGCAAGCGGCGTGCTGGTGGCGCTTTCGTTGTTTCCCGGATTGCCCACCATTCCGTTCCTCGCGCTGGGCAGCGGACTGGGCGCAATCGGATGGCGCATGCGTCGGAAAAACGACGCCGCCGTCAAAACCTCGACGGAAAACGCCGAGAAACCGGCCAAGGAAAACGTCGAAGCGCTGCTCCAGGTGGATCCTCTGACGGTGGAAGTGGGCCTCGGATTGGTGAAGCTGGTCGAGGGCGGGCCGAACTCCCGGCTGCTGCAACGAATCTCCGGGATTCGCAAAAACCTCGCATCGCAATTGGGCTATTATCTGCCTCCGGTGAAGGTCAACGACAACATGTCGCTGCGCGCTCGCGAGTACACGGTGCTCATTAAGGGCGTGGAAATGGGACGCTACGAAATGCCCGCCGGTCAGGAGTTGGCCATTCCCAGCGCCGGCGCCGACGGTAGCCTGGAAGGCAAAGCCACTAAGGATCCGGCATTCCAATTAGCGGCGCTCTGGATTCCCTCCGAACGTGGCGCGCTCGCGCGCAGCAAAGGCTATACGGTGGTGGACGACGTCAGCGTGATGGGCACCCATCTGTCGGAAGTGGTCCGCCGTCACGCCCACGAACTCTTCAGCCGCCAGGACACCAAGAACTTCTGCGACCGCGTGGCGCAAAGCAATCCGAAAGTGGTCGAAGATTTGGTTCCAAAAATGCTCTCGCTTTCGGTGATCCAACGAGTGCTTCAGAATCTTCTGCGAGAGCGAGTGCCTATCCGCGACTCGGTCACGATCCTGGAGGCTCTCAGCGAAGGAGCGCAGATGACCAAGAACCCGGTGTTGCTCACCGAATACGTGCGGCAGGCCATTCGCCGGGCCATCGTCAGCTCGCACACCACGCCACAAGGCGAATTGGCGGCTTATATGGTGGAACCTTCCGCCGAGCACGCCGTGGAGGCGGCGGTCGAGCACAGCGAGCACAACAGCGTGCTAGGCCTGGCGCCGCAATCGGCCCGCGATCTGGTGGGCCGCATCACGCGCAAGCTGGAACGTCCGGATTCTTCCGCCGTGGTGCTGGTGAACCCGTCTATTCGCTACTTCGTCAAGCAACTGCTGGAGACCGCCTTCCCGGATGTGACGGTTCTCTCGCACAGTGAAGTGCCGCCGGAAATCAAGATCAAATCACTGGGTTGGGTCGGATAGCAGATGACGGAACAAGCAAGCTCTTCGATGAAAATCAAATCCTATTTCGCCGGTTCAGTGGAGGAAGCTATCCAGGAGGCGCGGCAGGAACTGGGCAACGATGCCATGCTGATCACTTCGCGGCGATCTTCGCCCGAAACCCGCAACCTGGGAGCTTACGAAGTAGTGTTCGGCCTCAACGCTCCCACCGGCCGCCAGCGTCCCGTAGCGAAAGCGGCGGATTTATCCAGCGAGCTGCAGAACCTGCGCGCGCAATTGCAGGAAATCAAGAGCGCGCTACAAGGCGCGCGTGGGTCGGACTCTGGATCGCCTGAAGCCGAGGCGCTGTTCGACGAACTGGTGTCGAACGATCTGGCCCGGAACCTGGCGCAGGAAATCGTCTCGTCCGCGGTTCGCCTGCGCGATCAACTTTCTATTGGACAGCCGCAGCCTCTTCCTCTCCGCGCCTATGCCGCGGAGCTGATCTCCAAAAAGCTCCGATTTGCCCCGCCCTTCCATCCTCCGGCATCTCAACAACCCCAGGAAACCGCGCGCTTTGTGGTTTTCGTCGGCCCTCCCGGCGCGGGCAAAACCACCACGCTGATCAAGATCGCGATTCGCGAGTGCCTGGCTCAGCGGCAGCCGGTCCGCATCCTGTCGTTGGATCCCGGCCGTGTCGCCGCGCATGAAAAGCTGCGTAGTTTCGCCTCCATCATTGGCGTCGGATTCACCGCGCTCAATTCAGTGCAGGAGTTTTTGGGAGCGGCCGACGAGTCCCGCAACAAGGGCGTTGTGCTGGTGGACACGCCTGGCTACAGTCCCGCCGAATTGGACGGCGCTCAGGAAATCGCGAGCTGTATCGTACGCCTGCCGAATAAAGACGTCCATCTGGTGCTGCCCGCTTCCATGAAGCGCTCCGATTTATCGCGCAGCATCCGCGGCTACGCGCCGTTCCAGCCGGATTATCTGCTGTTCACCAAGCTGGATGAGACCGAGTCCCGCGGAGCCATTCTCTCAGCGGCGCTCGAAGCCGACAAGCCGCTGTCGTTTTTTACAAACGGCCAGAACATTCCCGAAGATATCGAAGCCGCCCATGCGCGCGCCCTGGTTCCATCGGTGATGCGGCCGGAAATCGCGGAGGCCGTCTCGGCGGCATAGATGGCTTCGAATCTACTAACAAACGCGGCCTTCTATACCTCCACTCCGAGTATCGATGCCGTGGAGCGGGACCGGCTGATTCTCGAGAATCTGCCCCACGTGCGCTGGGTGGCGATGCGCATTCACGAAAAGATCGGCGGCGCGGTGAGTCTGGAGGATCTGGTTTCCTCCGGCGTCATCGGGTTGATCAACGCCGTGGATAGCTACGATCCCAAGTTCAACGTCAAGCTGAAGACGTATGCCGAGCATCGCATCCGCGGAGCAATTCTGGATAGCATTCGCGGATTGGACGGCATTCCGGTTCACAAGCGCAAGCGGTTGAAAGACGTGGAAGCGGCCATCGCCAGCGCCGAACAGCGCCTGCAGCGCGTTCCGAGCGAAGAAGAAATCGCGGGCGAGATGAGCATCCCGCTGGCCGAATACCAGGAGCTGCTCGCCGAACTGCGCGGAGTGAGCCTGGGCAGCCTGGACGAAATCGCCGACGGATTCTCGGAAAGCAAACTGCTGCGCTACGTGGCGCATGACGAAGAGAGTCTCCCCACGCGAATCCTGGAACGCGCCGAACTGGAGAAGCTGCTGGCGGAGGCAGTGAATAAGATGCCGCGCCTGGAACGAACCATTTTGACGCTGTACTTCAAGGAAGAACAGAACCTGCACGAGATCGCCGAAATCCTGGGCATCCATACCACGCGCGTGTGCCAGCTCAAGAGCCAGGCCGTTCTGCGCCTGCGCGCCTACGTCATCAAGAAATGGCCGTCCACCCGAGGAATCCTCTAGATGCCCGACTCGGAAGTAACCACACCAACGCCCACCACCGATGAAACGCAAGCGGACGCCAGCGCCCCTGTATCGCGCCCCTCCGCCGGTCTGTCGCAAGCAGCGCCTCTACTGATGGGCGTGAAGCTCCCCATTCGCGTTCTGCTCGGGCGCACCCTTCTTTCTCTGCGCGACGTCGCCCAGCTCGGAAACGGCGCTGTGGTGGAACTGGACTGCTCCCCGGACGATCCGGTGGAGATCATCGTCAACGGCCGGATCATCGCGCACGGCGAAGTGGTGGTGGTGTCCGGCAACTACGGAGTGCGCATCACAAAGATCGGCTCGCGCCTCTCGGATGCGGAGCCGGAGAGCGAAGCGTCGGATCTCTTCAGCCTCTCCCAAAAACTAAGGTAACGAAAAATGTTTTTGACTCTGCTTCCTTATTTGACCGTGGCCGCCAATCTGGCGCTGGTACTGGGAATCCTGCTGGGCTTGAACCAGCGGGTCAAGCAACTCGGTGCCCGCGCTGGACTGCACGAAAAGAAGATGCAAGCGGAAACGGCGCGCCTGTCTGCTGAAATCGTCGAGCTGAAGAGCCAAATTCTGGAATTGGAACAAACCGACCATTCACTCGGGTCGCTCGGGTCCACTGCGGCGGCGCCCGCCTCGCCGGCCGCGCCGGGAAATAGCGTCAATAGCACGCTGCGCAGCAAAGTACTGAAAATGCACCGCCTGGGCCAGTCTCCGGATCGCATCGCGGGCGCCTTGCGCGTGCCCAAGGGCGAAGTGGAGCTACTGGTAAAGGTCCACAAAATCGTTATGCGCCCGTATGAGGAGGTAGTTTTGTCGCCCATCGTGGACGACGCGGCTGAAAAAGTTTAAATGCGATGCAAAAGCCTGCGATAAAGGAATGCCGCGGATAGTGAGCATAACGGAATGAGGAAGCCATGATCGTCAACAACAATTCGACTCCCGATGTTTCGCTCTTGAACCTCGACAAGACCCAGGGGTCGTCGCCCGCCGTCGCCGCTAAGACTTCTCAATCCAGCGCAACCGCCGACACCACGCCAGGGGATGATTCTATCTCGCTCTCCAACTCCGGGAATCTCGTTCAGCAGGCGCTCGCCTCCACCTCCTCCGCGCGGTCGGCCCGGGTCCAGGAGCTTAAGGCGCTGGTGCAGAGCAATCAATATCAACCCGACGCCACAGAAGTGAGCCAGGCGCTGATCAATGCGCATATTGCGGGGAATTAGCGCCCGCCGTCCGAAGCCCGCATGGAGAATACCACCGAGTACGGCGACGCCCGAGAGTGCCTGCAAGTGGCGCGCGCCAGTATGCGCCAGGTGAAGAAACTGCTGTCGCAACCGTCGGCCGAAGCCGCCGATGAATCCGCCGAGCTGCTGCGGAACGTGGAAGTGCAGCTGGGTTGCGTAGCTGCCATTCTGCGCCAGAACGGCGGCAAACCGGATGCCGATATTCGCTCCGGCGTCGAAGAGCTGCAAAACGAAGTGGCCGTGCTCGCGAGCTTTTTGGCCGGCGCCGACAAGATGCTTTCCGGCTGGCTGGATGCGGTGCGCTCGCGCCGGGGCGGATACACCGATCGCGGCCAGGCCACGCCTCTAACGCTCGTAAGAAAGTTGAGCGTGGAAGGATGAAACGCCATGGGTAATCTCTTCTCGGCATTGAGTTCGGCCAGCCAGTCTCTGCAGGCCTTCGAGCAGGCCATCGACGTCACCCAGAACAACGTCACCAACGCCAACAGCCCCGGTTATGCCGACCAGGTGCCGCAGTTGATCTCGCAGAGCTTCCAGTCCAATACCAGCGGCGCGGGCGGCGGAGTTACGGAGGTGACCCAGGACACCCGCAGCACCTATGCCGACACCGCCGTGCAGCAGCAACTGTCATTGCAAGGCATGTATCAGCAGCTCCAAACCACGCTCGCGCCGCTCCAGAATGTCTTTGATGTCTCTTCCAGCAGCCCCATCCCCTCCGCGCTGAATCAGTTGTTCGAGAGCTTTTCGGAATGGAGCACGCAGCCGAATAATGCGGATTATCAATCGTCCGTGATTGACGCCGCGCAGCAGGTCGCCAGCGCCTTCCAGCAGGCCGCGGTGCAACTCGGGCAAATCCAGACCTCCACCAACAACGATATCCAAACCACCGTGGCGCAGATCAATCAGGATGCCACCGCCATTCAGTCCTACAACCAGGAAGTAGCGCAAAGCCCGGAGCCAAACGCCGGATTGAGCGCCCAACTGGAGAGCACGCTCGAAAATCTTTCGGGCCTCGCAAATATCACGGTGTTGCAGGGCAATGGTGGACAGGTCACGGTGCTGCTCGGCGGCCAGACCCCGCTGGTGGAAGGCAACCAGGTGAACGCTATCCAGGCCGTGAACGATACCGCGTCCAACAGCGGAAATCCCGGCGCAGCGCCCCTAATCAGTATCGAAGACAGCAATGGCAACGATATCACCAGCCAAATTACGGCGGGCAGCCTGGCGGGACTTCTCAGCGTCTCCAACACCACGCTCCCTTCCCTGATCGGCGGCGGACAACAAGTGGGCGGTTTGAACACGCTGGCCGAGGGCTTGGCCAACAGCATCAACACCGTATTGGAGCAAGGTTCCACTACTTCGACGCCGCCCTATCAGGCCGGCACTCCGCTGTTCACCTACAACGCGAGCACTCCGGCTGGCATTGCCGGCAGTCTCGCCGTCAGCTCCACCATCACAGGCAGCCAGCTCGCCGCCGCCGACGTAGGACCGCCAGCGGTTGCCAACGGCGCCGCACTCACGCTGGCCGGCTTGGATTCGACGAGCCCCGGGCCGGTGGATGGTGAAGGTTTCACGCAGTATTTTGCTTCGCTCACCTCAGCGGTTGGTAACGCGGTCAGCAACGCCAATACGCAGGCCACCGCGCAAACGTCACTGGTGGCGCAGGCCCAGAGTTTGCAGCAGCAGGTTTCCGGTGTATCGCTGGACGAAGAAGCCGTCCGTTTGGTGCAGCTCCAGAGTTCGTACGACGCAGCCAGCAAAGTGGTCACCGTGATCGACGACACTTTGCAAACGCTCCTCACCATGATTCCGACGTAAGTAGTATCCGGTCACCAAGGAGGCCTTATGATCAGCGGCTTGAGTGCCAGCAACGAACAATTTCTGGCGTCGATGAACATCCTTCAGGACAACTTGAGCCAGGTCGATGAACAGCTTTCGAGCGGCTTGAGCGTCAACCAGGCGTCCGACGCCCCGCAGTCCATCCAGGATATCTTCGTAACCCGCTCCGAACTCGGCCAAGCCAATCAAACGGTCCAGAACCTGACCACCATCAACGGCCAAGTCCAGGCCGCGGGCAGCGCCGTCCAAAGCGCCATCGAGCTGCTCAATCAGGCGGTTTCATTAGGCACCGAAGGCTCCAGCACCAGCACTACATTGTCTACGCAGCAGAATCTGGCGGCGCAGGTGCAAGCCCTGCAGTCCCAATTGGTGGCCATCAGTAACACGGAAGTGGGCGGAGTGTACGTTTTCAGCGGCGACGCCAGCAGTTCGCCGGCCTATCAAGTGGATACTTCCAGCCCCACCGGCGTGGATCAACTCATCACCCCGCAACAATCCACGCTGCAGATAGCCGGGCCCACGGGCGTGACGTTCCAAGTCTCCATGACCGCCGAGGATCTCTTCGACCAGCAGGACTCCAGCGGCAACCCCACCGCCAATAACGCGTTTGCCGCCTTGAATGGTTTAGTGCAAGCTCTGCAAAGCGGCGATACCTCCAGCATTACCCAAGCCGTCAGCGCTCTCCAAACCGCCAGCGGTTATGTTAACGACCAGACCGCCTTCTACGGCGCGGCGGAAAACAATGTGTCCTCCGCACTCGACCTGGCGCAGAAGTTTCAGACCACGGATCAGACCCAGCTCAGCGGCCTGGAAGACGCCAATACCACCACGCTCGCTGTGCAATTGACTCAGGACTCCACGGCGCTCGACGCGGCCATGTCCGCCGAGGCCCACAAACCAACCACCACGCTGTTCGACTATCTGCCCGTCAGCTAGCCCGCTTCGATCCACTCATGCGTACTACCCTCACCCGCGTTCTCCCGCTCCCCCAGTACGAGCCGGGCGGATGGGGTATTTTGCGGGCAATCCGTAAAAAAATGTTCAATCGGCTCCAGGAAAGATCGATAGAAGACCGTACCCAAGCGGCGAGTCAACAGCGGCAAGGGTATCGAAGCCGTACACCAGATTTTGGAAAGGATTCAGTTTCATGATTAGATCTTCTGCCAGCAAAATTTCTCTCGCCGCGTCCGCGCTCCTGCTGTGTGCGGGCTTTGCGCAAGCGCAGAGCGAGCCAGCCTCGCCACTCACGCCCTCGCCCAGTACGGTAGCCATTAGTTATCAGCTTCCGGCGAGCCCAGGCGCGGACGTCACGGTGACATTGACGGCCGCAGCCAGCACCGATACCTTTGTTATTAATCCGTCCACGGTTCCATTTTGGTTGACCCTCGGCGGCGCGGGCCTCACCGGCCTGGGCGGCACCGCAACCACTTCCGGGGTGCCGGTCACTTTCGTGGCGAACTCCTATGCCGGAACCTTGGGAGCCGGCACCTACACTGCCAGTGTCCACTTCGCCGTGAGCGGTTACCAGGACCTGGTTGTGCCGGTTACTCTTTCGGTTGAGCCCTCCGCCTCCAGTTTGTCCGTGCAAACCGTGACTGGCGGCTCCGTCCTTCCGCTGGTAAGCGGCAACACTTACACCGGTACTCAGATATCGGCCTTGAACTGGACCTACGGCTCCACGCCCTATCCGTCCATCCCCCTCACGATCCTTTCGAGTGACACGCCGGTCTCGTTCTCAGCATCTATCACGGGTGCAACTCCATCGGCGCCGGCGGGCTGGCCTGAACTCAGCGCCACCACCGGCATCGCGTACAACTTCGGAACGGGACTAACCATCAACTTCCTTCCTGACGTTCTCAAAAACGCGGCCGTGAACGACACGCTGACGTTTACGCTGAACCTCAGCTACGGCAGCACTCCGACAGTACTCACCTATACGTTCACCATCAAAGTGGTCCAGCCCATTCCGACCCTGGCCTCCGCAGGCGCGCTCTTCCCGGCTTACACGGCTCCGTTAACGGCCGGTAGTCTGAAGGTGGTAGTTACCGGCACGGGATTCTACGCTACGGCAGCGAACATCTCACCGACGATCGTTGACATAACCTATGGTCCCAGCGGTAGTACCGTTGGTCCGGTGTCCCTCTCGGCCGGTAGTGTCGGCGGAAGCATCCAGGTAGTGAACCCCACAACCATGATTCTTACGATTCCCTACCAAGATGCTAACGCGCAAAGCCCGGTTTCCATCCTCGGTACAGCCGGCCAAAACGCCATCATCACCATCACCAGCGCTTTGGGCGGCGAGCCTAACACGCTGCCATCCGCCACTCTTACCGTGACCACCAACCCCTACATCACCTCGGTGGTTGACGGTGGTGCAATGCAGGAGCCCGCTGCCGGCGTTACGCCGACTTTTGCCCCCTACGAGATGATCACCATCTTTGGCAATAACTTCTGCCCGGTGGCGTGCCCGGCCGGTGGAGTGTTGTCCCAGGTGGGCACCGATTCGCGCTATCAGAACACCCTCAGCGCCGGCGGCTCTAACCTGTCGGTTGCGTTCAACAACCAGACTGGCACACTAATCGCCAACGCCTACCTGATCTTCGCCAACGACACCCAGATCAACGCTCTGGTCCCGTCCACCGCCGTTGCGAGCACCACCTTAACCGGACTGCAAATCGTGGTTACGTCCGGCAGCAATAACAGCAACGCTTACCTCGCCACTCCGGTGGCCGCGAATCCGGGAATCTTCACCACCGCTGATTCGGGCCAAGGACAGGGCGCGATCTTGAACGCGGATTACTCGGTGAATTCTGCCACTAACCCGGCCATCGTAGGCAGCACGGTCCTGGTTTACGCCACCGGTTTAGGCGTGCCGAACAGCACGTCCGCCAGCAGCAGCTCCACCAAAGCACCCGTGTTCCCCACCTCTTGCTTTGAGACGTCTCTCTACGTTACCGGCGAGGGTCTCACCAGTCCCGCCACTGCGGATGGGGCAGTGCTGGTACCGACCGTGTGGGGCGTCGGCAATCTGCCTCCCTGCTTCGCCACCAAGAGTTACGTCACGGCTACCATCAACAACGTCGCCGCAACCGTCGACTACGCAGGCTGGGTGGCCGACTCGGTTACCGGTCTTTATCAGATCAACCTCACGGTACCGAAAGCCACCACCAGCACCACGGCTGTGTCGGTACCGGTGACGATCACTGCGGGCGGCGTTCCGGCTCAGACCGGCGTAACGCTGTACATCAAGAACTAAGCGCCAGCCATACAGCTGGAGCAGCAGCCAGGCCGGTGTAACAATGGCAATTCAATAACCAGGCTCCGGCCAGATTCGCCTGGTTCCAGCCGGCGGCGGGAGGGTGCAGTTTGACCCCCGCCGCCGTTTTTTTGCTTACCCGAGCCGCTAAGTATTTTTCCCCACCAAGTTTCTTCAATCCTCGCCGGGCATCTTCGATACGGCTACCATGGCACAATCCTCTCCGGACGGCGTCGCGCAAGTGGCGGGCAGAATCCTGATCGCTTGGCGCAAAGGGGACGGGGAGAACCTGGAGCGGGAGTTGCAATACGCCCAGAACCTGGCCGCCGACACGTCTGCCTGCAGCACCGTCGAAATGGAAAGGGTGGAAGTGCTCTCGGGCGCCGCGGAATCACTGCGGCAGGGGCGTCGACAAGCCGGGGCCGTTCGGCTGATCGAACATCTGGCCACGCCTGTCAGATGATGAAATCTTCTACCTGGAACGCTCGCCGCTGGCCGGTGCTCACGATCTGTCCGCTGAATTTGGAAACGCCATTCAGCGTGCAGACAGCCCTTCGTTCCACCGGATGGTCCAGCCTCACGATCTGTCCTTCAGAGAGCCGCAAAAGGTCGCCCAGCCGCATCTCGGAGCCGTCCAGCCATACCTCGAACCCAACCTGGCCGCCCAGCAGCAGTTCCAAAGTGGCCTCCACAGATACGCTGCTATCCGGCTTCTCCACCACCGCAACCGGCTCCTCTTCCGCCACCACGCTGGTGAACAGGTCGGGCGGCACCAGCAGGGTGAGCTGTCCCACCTGGTCGCTGGCCCCCAGATCGAAGTGCACCGCGAACACCGGCTCGGTAGGCGGCAGAATTCGCGACGGCGCGGGCTCAAAGTCCAGCGACACCGTCTCGAGTGGCGTCTCCATCAGGCCGGCCCAGCTCCGGTACGCATCGGAAAGCATCATGCGATACAACAGCTTCACTACTTGTAACTCGATCTCGGTGGGCTTGCGGTCCACCACGCCGAATGAGCCCGCCTTGGCTCCCAGAGCCACGCCTACCAACGGCAGCAGCACCGAGTTTTCCACCACCAGGATCAGCTTACGGTCGTCCGGACGCACCAAAGCCAGCCCAAAGCAGGCCCGTTTGTCGGCCGTCGGAAACTCGCCGAAAGAGATTTCTCCGCTTCTGGTGTGGGTGGCGGTCACCGACGTCCGCAGAAAGGCCGAAAGACTGATGGATAGCTCCCGGGCCAGCGTCTCGTTCGCCAGGCGCACCAGTTCCCCCGGCACTCCTTGCAACTTGCTGCCGACCCTGAACTCGGCCTTGGTCCAATTGGATTCCCTAATTGATTCCATGTGACGGGCTACACCGTATTCCTAGAATCGGCTGCCTCCGGCAAACACTTTACCTAGCGGGACTTAACTCACCCAGTGATACGCAAATATCGTAAATCTTTCCCTGGAACCATCGATAGAACAAAGGGCCGCTTTATGATCAAGCTCACCAGGCTAAACCGCGTTCCGCTGATCGTGAATGCGGACCTGATCGAGCACGTCGAGGTTACCCCCGATACCGTAGTCGCCCTGACCACGGGCCAGAAGTTCATGGTTCTTGAATCGGCCGAAGAAGTGGTGGAGAAGGTGATTCAGTATCGCAAAGCTATCATGACCGCCGCCCAATGCCCCTTGAAGATCCACGAAACCTCCGAAGCGGGGATCAGATAACATGCCGACCAGCGGAAAAAAGCCATCCAGCCGGCCGGACATAGCGACTCTGGGAGGGTTGCTGCTGGCCGCCGGCGGCATTCTGGGCGGACTGTTGATTGAGGGCGGCAAGCTGACCGACATTACCCAGGTCACCGCGCTCATGATCGTGCTGGGCGGCACCATTGGAGCGGTGATGGTAACCACGCCGCTGAAAACCTTAATCCGCGCCGCCAAGTACCTGGGAACTGTCTTCTTCGAACGGGAAGAGGCGCCACAGCAGGTGATCGAGGAGATCATTGGGTACGCCACCAAGGCGCGCAAGAACAGCATCATTTCGCTCGAAAACGATCTGGAAACAATCGCCGACCCGTTTCTCCGCAAGGCCATCTCGCTGAGCGTGGATGGAACCGATTTGCAGGAACTGCGCAAGATGATGGAGCTGGATTTGGATCTCCAGCAGCGCAACGGCGAATCAGTGGCCAAAGTTTACGAATCGGCCGGCGGCTACGCTCCCACCATCGGCATCATCGGCGCGGTGCTGGGCCTGATCCAGGTGATGAAGCATCTGGAAAATATCGAAGAGGTGGGCCGCGGAATTGCGGTCGCATTTGTGGCTACCGTATACGGCGTGGCGTCGGCAAACCTGTTTTTTCTGCCGGTGGCTAACAAGATTAAAGCGCGCTTGCATGAAACTTTGCATATCAAAGAACTGATGCTGGAAGGCGTCTGCAGCATCGTGGAAGGAATGAACCCCAAGCTGATTCGCGTAAAATTGAGCGCGTTCGCTGATGGTGAAGCCGAAGCGCCGCAGAAAGCCAAAGGTCCGCAAGCGGTTCGAACCGCCGCCGCGCAAGGATAAAGCCGCGCAGAGGTAAGCATGCCCAGGAAAAAAGCCGAGCACCCGGAAAATCACGAGCGCTGGCTGGTCTCCTACGCCGATTTCATCACCTTGCTGTTTGCCTTTTTCGTGGTGATGTTCGCTTCCTCGCAGACCGACAAGGCGCGCGCCAAGCAAGTTTCCCAAGCCGTCGAAAAAGCGCTGGACAATGGACGTTCCCTCAGTGTGCCGGCCGCGGTGGCCAAAGTTCTGGGCGGCACCGTGGACGACAAAGGGCAGGGCAACGCCATGATGAAAGGCCCGGGTGGCGCGCAGCATGCCGAGAAAGACGCACCGCCGGACAGCGTGATCGAACTGATGCCGTCGCTGGAACGCCTGAACAACGAGCTGGCCACCGAGATCAAAGAGGGCAAACTCGAAGTCCGGCTGGAGCCGCGCGGACTGGTGATCAGCCTGCGGCAATCCGCGTTCTTTTCATCCGGTACCGACGTAATGGATGAATCCAACCTGCCCGCCATCAAGAAACTGGCCGAGCTCATCGCGACGCTGCCGAATTCCATCCAGATTGAAGGGCACACCGACTCCATCCCCATCCATAACGATCGTTTCAAAAGCAATTGGGAACTGTCCTGCGCCCGCGCTATCGCGGTACTAGAGACCTTTTGCGGCACGTACCAACTGAACCGGCAGCGCTTCTCGGTGGTGGGCCGGGCCGATACGGTGCCGATCGCTTCCAACGAGACCCCGGAGGGCCGCGCCCGCAATCGCCGCGTGGACGTGGTGATCCTCAATAGCCTCCGGATCGAGCGCGCCGGCGCCAAGTGACGATCTTTCGACGCTTCCGGCGTGCCTGTAAAAAAATCCCGAAAAAGCGTGAAAAAGTCGGCCGGCATGATCGAAAAGAGTAACGCACGCTGAGCAAGGCGTGACTTCGGCGAGAAGCCGAGCTAAGGAAAGAGGAATAAAATATGCTACCACTCTCACTTCAAACTAATGTCACGTCGCTGTTCGCCCAACAACAACTCGAGACGAACGACAATAACGAAAGCAACACGATCCAGCAGTTGACCTCCGGCTATCGCATCAATTCCGCGGGAAACGACGCCGCGGGCCTTGCGGTAGCGAACGAATTGCAGGCCAACATCACCGAGCTGCAACAGGGCGTCATCAACGCCGCCAACGGAAACAGCATCCTTCAGATTATTGATGGCGGTCTCAGCAACATTTCCAACCTTCTGGACCGCTTGCAGACGTTGGCCACCGAGTCCGCCAGCGGAACGTTCGAAGGTAATCGGACCACGTTGAATAACGAGTTCCAGTCGGTATTAGGTGAAATTACGCGCCAGGCCGGCAACATCGGTTTGGCGTCAGGCGGAACGACATCGGACACCGGGACCATCGGTTCCTCCCAGTACAATACCGCCGCCCTCAACATCTTTATCGGCGGCGGCGATACCGGAAACGCCAACGACAACCAGGTCACCATCGATCTGACCAATGGCGGCGCGGGCGGAGTTACCGTCACCGGCGTGGACGCCGCCGGACTCGGCCTGACGGGCTCCGACGTTAGCAGCGCGACCGATGCGGCCACTGCTTTGGGCTTGGTCCAGACCGCAATCAGCAACCTGGGCCAAGTGCAAGGCGCGGTCGGCGCGGGCGAAAACCTGCTGAATTACGCCACCTCGCTCGCCAATTCCCAGATTACAAACTTGACCGGTTCGGAAGCCTCCATTAAAGACGCCAATGTCGCCGCCGATGCCTCGAGCCTGGCTCAGGAGCAGACCCTGCAGCAGTCCTCCATCGCGGCCCTGGCGCAGGCCAACTCCATGCCGGAAGCGGTCCTGAAGCTGCTGCAATAGTAATTGCACGTGTAATAGCTAAAGCTGAGGACGAACTGGGCCGATCTTACCCGACTACGGCCCAGTTTCGTATTTGGCTAAAAGGTTCGCCATGAGCACCAGTCCGGTCAGCAGCCAGAACAGCACCTTGAGCAACGCCCTGGCGACGCTTACGCCACAAACCACCACCACTGGAACCAGCACCTTTGCGTCGGATCTGCAAGCCTCCGTCACACGGGCGCTCGAGATCGCGGCGCTTCCTATGCAGGCGCTCCAAGCCGATCAGACTACCATCAGCGGCGAAACCAGCGAACTCAGCACGCTAAGCGGCCTGTTCAGTACTTTGCAGAATTCCGTCCAGAACATTTCTTCCGGAACTGGCAGCAATGCGATACAAGCAACCTCGAGCGACCAATCCGTGGCGACCGCCAGTGTGACGGGCAGCGCGCTGCCTGGTACTTACACCGTCCAGGTTCTCACCGCCGGTACCAACTCCAGTGCGACTAGCGATTCCAGCACCACGGTCACCGATCCCACCAGCCAAAATATCAGCTCCAGCACTTCGTTCACCCTCACTGTCGGAACTTCGACGTACACAATCTCGGCGAATAACCTGAACGCCCTGGCCGGCGCTATCAATTCCAGCGGCGCGCCGGTGCAGGCTGTGGTCGTCAATCTGGGAAGTCCCGGATCGCCCGATTATGTACTCAGCCTCCAAAGCAATGCTCTGGGAGATGTGGCGCTTCAGTTGAACGACGGCACCAATAATCTGATGGGCACGCTCACCGAGGGTAGCGCTGCCACCTACACGGTGAATGGGCAGCCGTCGCCGAACGGCATTACAACCGATTCTTCGACAGTCACAGTCGCGCCGGGCCTGAACGTAACGCTGGGAGCGGTGGGCACCACCTCGGTAACGGTATCCTCGAGCCTCAGCTCGGTGTCGAGCGAGCTTTCCTCGTTCGTCAGCGCTTATAACGCGGCCTTCGCTGAAGTGGAGAAAAATACCGGCCAGAACGGTGGAGCGCTGGTGGGAGACAGCAGCGTGCTCAACATGCAGGAAGCGATGACGCAGATGATCACCTATACCGGATCGGGCGGCTCCATCACTTCGCTGGCGCAGCTTGGCGTCGAGTTTACCCAGCAAGGTACGCTGACGTTCGATCCCACGGTCATGCAGGGTATGAGCGCATCGCAGATCACCGATGCCCTTACGTTTCTGGGGGACCCCAACGCCAGCGGCTTCCTGCAGTATGCCAACAACACGCTGGACAGTATCACGGACCCCACCGCCGGCGTGATCGCAACCGATACGCAATCTCTGCAGAATCAAAACACGCAGGATCAGACCGAGATCACCAACGATCAGGCCAAACTCACCTTGATGCAGACCAACCTGAACGCACAAATGGCGCAGGCCAACGCTCTGATCGCGACGCTGCAGAACCAGAACACGTTCCTTCAGGGCCTGTTCCAGGCCGACACGAGCAATAACCCCAATGCCGCATCTGCTGGATAATCTGGCGCGCGACCTTCGCGCCGCGGTGCTCTCGAGCAATCACGACAAGGCGACGCGCGTGACTTTGGAGTACAGCGAAGCGTTAGGCCAATATTGGATGGCGCTCTCAGATGACGAACGGGCCGCCTCATCGATACCCCAACAATCCCTCGAGCTCCTCAACTGGGTCCGCGAAATGACCCTCATGCAACAAGCCATGACTGCCGGGCACCTTGCGATGGTGCAAAAGGCCAGCCGCGCTCTCGCCGCTCGCTCGGTTTACCTCGAAACCGCCGCTCTGGGCCGCGAGCGCTGACCGTCGAAATCTCAACGCCTGAGCGTCGTGTTTGAAACAGGTGCACCGGATAAGTCCCTCATAATCGCTGCCGCTTCGGTGGCATCCCGATTGCTTCCGGATTTTATTCATGCTGGACAATGTCGGTGCGGGCATCGAGCAGTACATGAATCTGGTGAGCGCCCGCCAGAAACTGGTGGCGTCCAACATCGCCAATGCCGACACGCCCGGCTACCAGACCAAAGACATCGATTTCGAAAACGAACTGCAAAGCCAGATGGCTGGTTCCAAGCCCAACGTGATCGAAGTCTCCGGCCTCAAGAATAAAAACGACGGCAACAACGTGGATATGGATCGCGAGGCGCGCCTGCTGGCGGAGAACGCCTTGCGCTTCAGCGTGGCCTCCCAACTGGCACACTCGGAAATCAGCACCATCCGGACCGCCATTGAAGAGGGAGGCAAGAGCTCGTGAGCCTCTTTTCCAGTATCGAAGTCAGTGCTTCTGGAATGGCGGCGCAGCGCGCGCGAACCGAAGTATTGGTGGAGAACCTGGCCAACTCGGAGACTACGCGCACGCCGGAGGGCGGCCCGTATCGCAGAAAAGACGTCGTGTTCACCGAAGACAGTTCGGTGGGGTCTTTTTCTTCCGAGATGGATTCCGCGCTGGGCGGCGCTCCTTCGGGCGTGTCGGTGAGCGAGATCGCCGTCGACACGAGCGCGCCGGAGATGCGCTACCAACCCGGACATCCGGACGCCGATAAAGACGGATACGTCGCGTACCCGAAAATCAATCCGGCCGAGGATATGGTGGATCTGCTGGGCGCCTCGCGCGGATATGAGGCGAACGTGGCGGCCATCTCGGCGGTGAAAGACATGATCAACAAATCCCTGGATCTCTTCCGTTCATAGCCATGTCTCCTATTACCCCTGTTTCGATGATCGCGGTGCCCCAGGCGGTGCCGGTGGATGCAACCAGTGCGGCCGGCGGCACGGGCGCATTTCAATCCATGCTGGAAGGAATGATCGGGAAGGTGGAACAGTCCCAGACGCAAGCCACCCAGGCCGCCCAGAATTTCTTGAGCGGAGGCGACGAGGAGCTGCATTCGGTTGCGCTGGCGGCGCAGCGCGCGGACCTGCAGTTCAATCTGTTCCTGCAAGTGCGGAACAAGGCCGTATCGGCCTACCAGGAGATCATGCGGATGCAGGTCTGACGCATGGATCCCGGGAATCTCGTTACCTTCTAGCCAAAGAAAATGGACCAAATCAAGAAACTCCTCGGAGCGCTCACCGCTCGTCAGCTGGCCACCATCGCCATGGTGGCGATCGCGGTAGTGGGGGGCGTGATGGCGTTTTCGCGCTGGCAACACGACAGCGGAATGCGTCCGCTCTATACCGGATTGGCGCCTGAAGACGCCAGCGCCATCGTGCAGAAGCTGCATGAAGGCGGCGTAGACTACAAGATCGGCAACAACGGAACCGAACTGCTCGCGCCCGAGGACAAAGTCCCCGAACTGCGCCTGGAAATGGCGGGACTGGGCCTGCCCAAAACCGGGCGCATCGGATTCGAGATCTTCGACAAAACAAATTTCGGAATCACCGATTTCGCCGAACATGTGAACTACCGGCGCGCGCTCGAAGGCGAGCTGGAACGATCCATCATGGCCATCTCGGAGGTGCAGCAGGCGCGGGTTCACGTGACGCTGCCCAAGGATTCCGTGTTCACCGATGCACGGGAACCTTCCAAAGCCAGCGTGCTGGTGGGTCTGCGGCCGGGGACGCGGCTGTCTTCGCTGAACGTAGTGGCCATCACGAATCTGGTATCGAGTGCGGTGGAAGGACTGGCGCCGGAGGCCGTGTCGGTGGTGGACATGAGCGGAAATCTGCTGAACCGTCCCCGCCGAGAAGGCAATCCGGATGGCACGCAGGTTACCGAAGGAGCGCTCGAATACAAGCAGGCCATCGAACACGATCTGGCGGCGAAGATCGCGAGCACGCTGGAGCCCCTGCTGGGCGCGGACAAATTCCGCACCGGCGTATCGGCCGATATCGACATGACCAGCGGGGAGCAGAGCGAAGAGACATTCGATCCTACCAAATCGGTGATGGTGAGCTCTCAGAAGATGGAGGATTCAAGCGGCACCACGCGAACCAGCACCACAGCGCCCGGTACCGCGGCGAATCTGCCCCCGCAGCAAACGGTGGCTTCGAACGCGGCACAACCTCCTACGCCGGCTTCCACGCAGCCCGCGCAACCGGGTGGACAAGCACCCGCCGCGGGACAAGCTCCGGCGCCGGCTCAACCAACCGCCGCGCGCCCGGGCGGTAGTTCCACCACCACCAGCCGGCGCTCGGAGAACGTCACCTACCAATCCAGCCGCATCACCAAACATCTGAAGCTTCCGCAGGGCGCCATCAAGCGGTTGTCCATCGCGGTGCTGGTGGATCAGGGAACACGGATGGAGGGACAAGGCGCGCAGGCCCATCGAGTGCCGATTCCCACCGATACCGAAAAGTTGAAGGCTATTCAAACCTTGGTGGGCACCCTGGTTGGCCTGGACACCACGCGTGGCGATCAGCTGACCGTGGAGGCGCTGCCGTTTGACAACAGCATGAATCTCGATCCGGGGACGCTCGGTCCCGGCGCTGCGAAGAAAACGGACGAAGTGTTCTCCATCGAAACACTGAAGAAGAAGCCGGCCTTGCTGTGGGGATCGGTGGGAGGCGCGGTACTGGTGATTGGCCTGATGGGCTTCGCCGTGGCGCGTATGATGCGCGGAAGCAAAGGCAGCGCGAGCGCTCAGGGCCACGAGGCCTTGCCGGTCGTGGATACCTATGCCGGTTTGCCGGCCGGGCCAACAGGAGCGATGGCGGCGATTCCAGAGCCTTCGCGCTTGCCCGCCCTGATGCCGTCCCGTACCGAGGTGCTGCTCACGCAGCTCCAGGAAAACAGCCGCAATAATCCAGAGGCCTGGGCCAATGTTTTGCGCGGCTGGCTGGCCGAAGAGGAAGCAAACTAACATGCCCGCACCTGAAACCAGTTCGACAAAAATAACCGGTCCGCAGAAAGCCGCCATTCTACTCGTGGCGCTGGGGGACAAAATCAGCGGCGAAGTGATGAAGCAGCTGAACGACGAAGAGGCCAAAGCGGTGGGCAAGGCCATTGCGCGGCTGGAGAAGATCACGCCTGGCCAGACCGAATCGGTGCTGGAAGAATTTTGCCAGTTGACCAAACAAAACGCCGGCCGCGGCGGCTTCGACTATGCCAAGCGGGTGCTTTCGAACGCCTTTGGACCGGAGGGCGCCAAGCGCATCGCCGATCATCTGCCGCGCATTGAAGCGCGCTTCAACAAGAACATGGAGTCCCTGCAGAAGGCCGATCCGAATCAATTGAGCCGCTTCATCGAAAACGAGCATCCGCAGACCATCGCGCTGATTCTTTCGCATCTTTCTCCTTCGCAGGCCGCATCGCTGCTGGCCAATCTTCCCGCGCCGCTGCGCGCCGACGTTACGCTGCGCATCGCCCAACTGGACCGCGTTTCGCCGGACGTGGTGGCGCGCATCTCCATCGTGATCAGCGAAAAGCTGAAGACGCTGGGCGAAGTGAAAATGGAGCTGCGCGGCGGTCCGCGCTCGGTGGCCGAAATCCTGAACCGCATGGAAGGCTCGATGAGCGACGAGATTCTGAGCGCCATGCAGGACGAGCAGCCGCTGGTGGATGCGATTCGCCATTTCATGTTTACTTTCGACGATCTGCTGCTGATCGACAGCGTGGCTATGAAGGAAGTGGTGGGAAAGATAGACCGCAAGCTGCTGGTGGTGGCGCTGAAGGGCACCAGCGATCAGATGAAGAGTCAGTTCCTGCAGTGCATGTCCATGCGCGGCGCCGAGATGTTGAAGGAAGACATGGAAGCCGCCGGACCGGTGCGCATTCGCGACGTGGAAACGGCGCAGCAACAGATCCTGGCCGTGGTGCGGCAACTCGAAAGCGAAGGCACGCTGAGCTTAAAGGGAGGCGGCGGCGCCGAATATGTCGTCTAAGGTTCTGGGGAACGATCAGCCTTCCGCCACACCCATGTTGTGGCGCATGGTGGCTGCGGCCAACGATCCGCGGCGAAATCCCCACGTGGACGCGGAGCGCGAAGCGTCGCGCAGGCTGGATCAAGCGCGGCGGGAAGCTTACGCCGAGGGTCTGGCAGCCGGACGCCAGCAAGCCGAAGAGCAGTTCCGTCCCGCCGTCGAAGGGCTGGCGGAGACGCTGAACACGCTGGCTCGGCTGCGGGAAAGTATTCGCGAAGAGACGCTGCAGGATCTGGTGCATCTCGCGATCTCGATTGCCGCGCGCGTCATTCATCGCGAAGTGGCCGTGGATGCAGACGCGCTCGGCGGGCTGATCCAAGCGGCGTTTACGAAGTTGCAATCGCGGGAGATCAACCGGGTCCGCATGCATCCCACGCTGGAACCGCTGGTTCGCAAGCTGCTGGAACAGGGCGGCGCGCCGAAGAACCTGACGCTCGCTGCGGATCCAAACCTGAAGCCATCGGAAGTTTTCTTCGAGACCTCGCAAGGCATTCTGGATGCATCGGTGGAGACGCAATTGCGCGAGATAGAACGCGGGCTGATCGACAAGTTGGAGCGCTAGCATGGCGCCGGTGAGTTCTTCCAAATCCTCCATTCGCGAATTAGTCCCGCAGGTTCCAGGCATGGAGGTGTTGCCTTGGATCGGCGAAGTGACGGAGATGGTGGGGTTGCTCATTGCGTCACGCGGTCCTGTGGTGTCGATCGGCGATTTCGTCGAAGTTCGCACTGCTTCCGGACGCTCCCTTCGCTCGCAGGTGATCGGGTTTCGCAACGATCGCGTACTGTCGATGCCGCTCGAAGAGACGGACGGACTGCAGCCTGGCGATCGCGTGATCGCACGCCGCGACGACGCGTTGCTGCGCGTGGGACCGGGGCTGCTGGGCCGGGTGCTGGATGGATTCGGGCGGCCGATGGACGACGGTCCCCCGGTGCGCGCTTCAACGGCATATCCGCTGTACACCGCGCCTCCGCAACCGCTGGATCGGGAACACATCGTCAAGCCGCTGGTTACCGGCATTCGCGCCATCGATGGTCTGCTGCCTTGCGGCAAGGGGCAGCGCGTCGGAATCTTCGGAGGCAGCGGAGTCGGCAAGAGCACTCTGCTGGGCGCGATGTCGCGACACAACGACGCCGACGTGAGCGTGATCGCGCTGGTGGGCGAGCGGAATCGCGAGGTGCGGGCGTTCCTCGAAAATGAACTGGGACCGGAGGGCCGCAGCCGTTCGGTGGTGGTGGTGGCCACATCGGACCGGCCGGCGCCTTTGCGCATTCGCGCCTGCTTCGTGGCGCTGGCGGTGGCCGAATACTTTCGCGACCAAGGCAAGAACGTTTTGCTGGTGGTGGACTCCGTCACCCGACTGGCGATGGCGCAGCGCGAGATCGGGCTGGCGGCCGGCGAGCCGCCCAGCCAAAAAGGCTACACGCCGTCGGTGTTCGCGCTATTGCCCAAGATCTTCGAGCGGTCCGGACACTTCAAAAAGGGCTCCATCACCGGCTTTTTCACGGTACTGGTGGAGGGCGACGATTTCAACGAACCAATCTGCGACGCGGTGCGCGGTATTCTGGACGGGCATTTCATTCTTTCGCGCGAGCTGGCCGTGGCGGGGCACTATCCGGCTATCGACATTCGCCAATCCATTAGCCGGCTCACGTCCAAGATCGCGGCGCCGGAGCAGCGCGGGCATCTGCAGAAACTGCGGGAAGCGCTGGCGCTGTATCACGATTCGCAGGATTTGATCCAATTGGGCGCGTACGTGGCGGGAACCAATCCCAAGCTGGACGCGGCCATTCGCTGCCGTCCCGAGATCCTGGATTTCCTGAAGCAGGAGGCACACACGTTCTGTCCGCTGCCGGAGACGCTGATTCGCCTGCAAAAGCTCGCGATGGCGTTGGGATAGGGGGCGCTTGCTTATGCGCCACCCGTCCGGTGTCCTTCGAGTCGATGTTCTCCAGGCGCACGACGACCGATTGTCTTCGGCTGAGCTGCTCGGGAGCAGCTTCAGAACCGCGACCGTGAGGGAGCCGGAGTTATAGCCGATGGCGCGTTTTCAATTCTCACTCGAAAAAGTTCTGAAGTGGCGAGCCCTGGAACTGACGGCCGAAGAAGCCAAGCTGAAGGCCCTGGTGCAGGAACAGCTTCACTTGCAGACTCTGCTGGCCGAAGTGAGCGCGGAGCGATCGAAGCTGATCTCTTCGCTCGGCAGCATGCCGGATTTGCGGGGCGACGACCTCAGAACGCTGACGGCTTGCGGCTTGCGGCTGCGACGGAACGCGGAAAATCTGGCCCAGCAACTGCTGCGCTGCGGACGCGAATTGGGCAAGCAGCGGAAGAAGTACAGCGAGGCCAAGCGGAAGGTCCGGCTGCTCGAAGAGCTCAGGTCTCGCAGGTTCGAGGAGTGGAAATACGAGGAAGCCGCATTGCTTGAAGAGCTGGCGTCTGAATCGTTTCTCGCCAATTGGAACCGCGAGCGCATATAAGGTTAACTTCCTCGGGCAACGTGTTATGCTCGTACGGGACTCGCTGTAGTCACGAAGCTTACACAAAGGGAGAAATCACACGAAGATGAAGAGTACCGACCGCATTCTTACGACCCATGTCGGTAGCCTGCCCAGGCCGCAGGAAGTGGTCGATATTCTGTTCGCGCAAGACCGCGGTGAGGCCATTGATGCGAACAAGTTTGATGCGACGATACGCAGCGCTGTTGCTGATGCCGTCAACAAGCAGGTTCAAGCGGGAGTGGACATCGTCAGCGACGGCGAAATGGGCAAGATCAGCTACGCCACTTACATCCGGCACCGGTTGACGGGGTTTGAGCCGGGGCAGGTGCCGCGCGCCACGCCGCAGGATTTGGACGATTATCCGGAATATCGCGACAAGATCGCAGCCTCGGGCGCGACGCCGAAGTACATCCGGCCCGTTTGCAAAGGGCCCATCAAGGTGAAAAGCCTGGAGCCGCTGCACCAGGACATCGCGCGGTTCAAGGACGCGCTGTCGAAGGTGAAAGTGACCGACGGCTTCATGACCGCGGCGTCGCCGGGAACCATCGCGGTGTTCCAGCCGAACGAGTATTATCCGACGCACGAAGCTTACCTGGAAGCGCTGGCGGAGGCCATGCGGAGCGAATACGAGACTATCGTAAACGCGGGGCTGATCCTTTCGGTGGATTGCCCGGACCTGGCGATGGGGCGCCACATCAAGTTTCGCGGCGTGGACGACGACGAGTTTTTGCGCAATGCTGAGCTGCAGGTGGAGGCGCTGAATCACGCGCTGGCGAATGTTCCGGCCGATCGGACGCGCCTGCATATTTGTTGGGGGAATTACGAGGGCCCGCACACGCGCGACATTCCCGGGGCCAAGATCCTGCCGGTGGCGCTGAAGGCCAAGCCCGAGGCGCTGTTGATTGAGGGCGCGAATCCGCGGCACGAGCACGAATGGGAACTGTGGAAGACCATCAAGCTGCCCGACGACAAGGTGCTGGTGCCGGGCGTGATCGGATCCAACACCAACTATGTGGAACATCCCGACCTGGTGGCCCAGCGGATTGCGCGCTATGCCGGGATAGTGGGTCGCGAGCATCTGATTGCGGGCACCGATTGCGGATTCGGTACATTTGCCGGGTTCGGCGCGGTGTATCCGGACATCACATGGCTGAAGTTGAAGTCGCTGGCCGATGGGGCGAAGATTGCATCGCAGAAGCTGTGGGGCAAGGCGGGGTCTGCGAACTAGCGCGGCGCGGGAGTTGAAAGTGTTCCGCGAATGGTTTGTCCAGTTTGATGCCGACATCTGGGATCGGCAACTTCAGTCGGATGCCCTGAATGGGAAGCTGGACGGGTTGGCCGCGCGAGCGTTGCGCGACTACGAGGCGGAGCTTACAACGGAGCTTTGATTCAGTTTGCGAGACAATCGGAACGTGGCCCCAGCGATCATACGGGACCCGGAAATCATGGATGGGACGCCCGTTTTTCGCGGGACACGAGTCCCCGTGCAGACTCTATTTGACTACCTCGAGGGCGGAGAAACCCTGGAGGATTTTTTCCAAGGATTCCCAACAGTTCCGCGCGATCTAGCTTGGCAAGTGCTCAAAGAAGCGGTGCCATGAGGCTTTTCGCTGTCATCCGCACGCGTGGCCACGCCTTTGACGCCGCTCGCCGGTTGGAAGAGCAGCCCGAATGGGATGCCCACGCGGCCTTCATGAATGGTCTTCAAAGCGAAGGTTTCGTGGCGCTGGGGGGACCGTTGGAAGGCACGCCCGACGTCCTGCTGATTGTGCGCGCGGGGAGTCCGGATGAAATTGTGCAGCGGCTGCGGGACGATCCGTGGACCGGCCGGGATCTGCTCCGCATCAGCCGAATATCGGAGTGGACGCTGCGGCTGGGCGCTTTGCCGGGACCGACGTAAACTCGAAATAGATGTTCTGGACTCACCGCAGCTTTTGGGTTCTGCCCATCCTGGTTGCAGCGATTCTGGGCGGGTTGACCGCGATTGTTGCGCACAGCCGGCTGAGGCACGTCTACGAGCATCGGTTCACCGAATCGCGCAGGGAGCGGCTGTTCCTGGCCTCGCTCGGTTTCTTCGTCACGGTGCTGGTGGTGCGCTCGCTCACCTTAGCAATCCGGCACGATATCGGGCCGTTCCACGACATCACCATGAGTGGCCGTCACATCCATCATCTGGTGTGGGGAATCCTTCTGCTTCTGCTGGTTGGATATTTGTGGCTCGTTGAAGTGGGAACGGGCATCGCTGCGCGGACGCAGTGGACCGGACGGCTCACATCCATGCTGTTTGGCGTGTCTGCGGCGTTAACGTTGGATGAATTCGCGCTGTGGCTGAATCTGCGCGACGTTTATTGGGAACGCCAAGGCCGGGAGAGTTTCGAGGCGCTGGCGCTGTTTGGCGGCTTGTTGGCTATTGGTGTGTTCGGGCGCGCGTTCTGGACAGGCGTGGCCGCGGAAGTGGGCAAGATCTTCGATTAGCTTCAAGAACCAGGCTTGCGCGCGGTGACTTCGATTTCGATCTTCATGCGGGGATCGGAAAGGCCGGCCGATATCATGGTGGCCGCGGGGCGAACCTTCCCGAAATATTCGCGCAGCACCGGCCAGCACGGCTCGAAATCCTCCACTTTGGGGAGGATATAGCGAACCCTTACGATGTCGGCCATCCGGCTGCCCGCTTCCAGCAAGGCTTTTTCGATATTGAGCAGACACCGCTCGGCTTGCTCGACGACGTTGTCGGAAATGGTCATCGTTTCGTAGTCGAAACCGGTGGTGCCGGAAACGAATACCCAATCGCCATCCACCACGGCGCGCGAATATCCCATGTCGCGTTCGAAAGTGGACCCGGACGATATGAGGCGTCGCACGCTGCCTCCTTATTATCCACTGGGGGCCCATCTGTGACAAAATCTACCAAGGAGAGAAATTGCATGAAAGCTGCGTTCGCTTTTTTGGTTGCGGGACTCGCGCTGTTGGCGCCGGCCGGAGCTCTCGCGCACCACTCATTCGCCGCCGAGTATGACGTCAAGAAGCCGGTGACGCTGAAGGGCACGGTGACCAACGTTGAATGGACCAATCCACATGCCCGCTTTTATTTGGACGTCAAAGACGAGAGCGGAAAGGTCACCAACTGGAATTTAGAGCTTGCCAGTCCCAATGTGCTGGTACGGCAAGGATGGTCCAGGCACACCCTGAAGGTAGGCGATGAGGTGACAGTGGAAGGCTCTCAAGCCAAGGACGGATCGCAGATGGCCAATGCCAGAACCGTCACGCTGGCGGATGGGAGAAAGGTTTTTGCCTTCTCGCCGAGCGACGCTCCGGCGAAGTAGCACGAAGGAGAATTAGAGTGAAATCCAACCTGACAGGCCCACAATTGCTGGCGATCGCGTGTGTGTTCGCCGCGGGGGCGGCAGCGCAGGCGCCGGCGCCGGCGCCCACAAAACCTTCGGTCTTGAATAACGCAGAGGCGACGGCGCCGGCCGGAGGAAGCGCGAACCCCGACGTGGCCAGGAGACGTCCGCGCGACACGACGCCGCACGGTCCAACGCCTCGGCTTCCGGATGGACATCCGGATCTGTCGGGGGTCTGGCAGGGTGGCGGGCCGGTAGGCGATCTCGCTCAAGGCCTGGCTAAGGGCGAAACGATTCCTCTATTGCCCGCGGCGAAAGCACTGATGGATAGCCGGCAATCCAAGGACGATCCGGAGGCGAATTGCCTGCCGACGGGGATTCCGCGTATTGCGCCCTATCCGTGGCGCATCGTGCAAACTCCGACGCACGTCTTTTTCCTTTTTGAAGGCAACATTCACAGCTACCGGCAGATCTTCATGAACGGCAAGCATCCGGACGATCCGGACCCCACTTGGTACGGTCATTCGATTGCGAGCTGGGATGGTGACACGCTGGTGGTGGACACCATCGGGTTCAACGATAAATTCTGGTTCGATTTTCGCGGCCATCCGCACACCGAACAACTGCACACCATCGAGCGCTACACGCGGAAGGATTTAGGGACGCTGGAGAACAAGGTGACGATCATCGATCCGGGCGACTACTCGCGGCCTTTTACGCTGACGTTCACGGCTCGCCTGAGGCCGAATGAGGAGCTGATGGAGTACATTTGCCAGGAGAATCAGCAGGACGCCAAACACATGATCGGCAACTCCGGGTTGCCGACGAATCCATAATGCCCGCTTGCTAACGCGGCTCGGTAGCAGAGTGCGCGGTACTATAGCGGCAATATGGCCAGGCAAGCCGTCATTATTCTGATCGTGGTGGTGGCGTTCGGGATTCTGGTGCCCATTTACAAAGGCTTCGGATTTCTGGACGCGCGCATTATCGCGGCTTATGCGTGTCTGGCGCTGCTGTTTGTTGCGCCCGCGAGCGCGGAAGCGGCGGCGGCGAATGCCAGCGGCCTTCTCGCAAAGATCGCGATCCTGGTGGCATGGGGCTGGGGCATCACGGTCCTGATTCTCGCTACTGCCATAGTGACGCTGAATGTAATGAACCGGCCAGGGGAGTTTATCGCGCCCCCTGCGAACTTTCTCGCGTCGGTTTTGGTTTTCAGCTTGAGCGCATCGGTGGCGGTTGCGATGCTGGGCGCGGTTTTGGCCCGGCGATTCTCAGCGACCGCCGTCAAGAATATTCTGCGCACGGCGTTCCTGATCGTCTTACTGGCTTTGGCGTTTGGAGCGCGCTTCCTGCCGGAAAGTGTAACCCTGACGATTTTGGACCGGTTCAGCACCAGGCGCGCGCTCACACAGCTGGCTTGGGAGGGGGCTGCAGTGTCGGCGGCGCTTGCGGCACTATTATTGCTAGTTGTAGTGAAGACACGGCCCGAAGGCCCGTTTGCTAAGATACCTAAGATAGAAAATCCTAACGAAGGAGGACGATGAGTAAAGAAGACAGCATAGAAGTTACCGGAACCGTGGTAGAAAAGTTTCCGAGCGGCCAGTTCAGCGTGATGTTAGACCAGGACCGCACAGTGCTCGCGCATTTGGCTGGTAAGTTGCGCCGCAACCGCATCCGCGTGCTGGCCGGCGACCGCGTCACCCTGGAGCTTTCTCCCTACGATTTAACGAAGGGACGAATCACCTACAGGCACAAGTAAACTGCCTCCCATTCCCCGGCCCGAGTTTGGGCAAGCTCTTTCTTAGATTCAGATCGGTTTAGATGCACAAAATTCTGCTGATCTTCGGCACCCGGCCGGAGGCCATCAAGCTTTGCCCGGTGATCCACAGTTTGCGCGAACACCCCGGCGAATTCAACGTCAAGGTCTGCGTCACCGCGCAGCACCGCGAGATGCTGGATCAGGTTTTGGAGGCCTTTCAGGTGAAACCCGATCACGATCTGGACCTGATGCTGCCGGGCCAGACGCTGTATCAATCCACCTCGCGGATTCTGGCCGGGCTGGAGCCGGTTCTGGGCGAAGAAAAACCTGCGATGGCGATGGTGCAGGGCGATACCACAACCACTTTGTGCGGGGCCTTAGCGGCCTTTTATTCGAGAATTCCGGTGGCGCATGTCGAGGCGGGGCTGCGCACTCACGATATGCGCCAGCCGTTTCCCGAGGAGATGAATCGGGTGCTCGCCTCGCGTCTCACCGCGCTGCATTTTGCGGCGACGGAAAAGGCGGCCGAAAATCTGCGGGCCGAAGGCGTTCCGCCGGATTCGATCCATGTCACCGGCAACACCGGCGTGGATGCCGTGCTCTACGTTCGCGATGGACTGGAGCGAGGGACGCTGCGCGGGCGGGATTGGCCGGAGCTGGATCCATCGAAAAAGCTGATCGTGGTGACGGCGCATCGACGCGAGAGTTTTGGAGACGGATTCGGGCGCATTTGCCGGGCGCTGGCGAAGATCGCCGATCGAGACGACGTGCAGCTGGTGTATCCGGTGCATCCGAATCCGAACGTGCAGGATCCAGTGCAGCGCTATCTGGCTGGACATCCGCACGTCGCTTTAATCGAACCGCAGAGCTACGTGCCGTTCGTGGATTTGATGCGCCGGGCGTATCTGCTGATCACCGATTCGGGAGGAATTCAGGAAGAGGGGCCGTCGCTGGGCAAGCCGATCCTGGTGCTGCGCGAGAAGACCGAACGGCCTGAAGCGGTAACGGCGGGGACGGTGAAGCTGGTGGGCACCGACGAGCGGCGCATCGTGGAAGAAGCGGCGGTTTTATTGGGGAACAGTGGGGCATATGACCAAATGTCGCGTGTGCACAATCCGTACGGAGACGGGCAGGCTAGCGCGCGAATTTCCAAGCTAATTCATTCATTTCTGACGGCAGGCTGAGCCGAGCAGCAGTCTGAGGCTAACGGGATTCGCTCTATTTTCTGGATTGCGGGAATTGCCATATTGTTTCTTAGCAGGGTTCGCGCTCGAGCTTCCGCCTGCCGTAGTCCCCGGTGAGCGCAGCATTGAATACCAGTGCGCAGATCACACCCACTTTCCCCCTATTTTTATAGTTCACATTGAACTTAACTCCGGCGTCGCATTTCATTTCTAATTGTTCCGGCACAACCAGGCCCTGAACTGCGATCTCGCAAGCCATTGAAAATACGGCGAGCGGAATGGTTACGCAACTACTTATTGCCTAAATTCTTAGAATCGATTGGCAGCGGAAAAACCCGGCTCGCGGTTTGGCGGGCGTTCCGGTTGGCCCCTTAGATCCATAATTGCCTTGAGGTTTGATATTTTACTATGCGTTCCACTCCAAATCGGTTGCGTGTTGCGGCGGACAGCGATTGGTCGAGCGATATCGCGAGCGCACTCTCGCGAAGACTGGTCGGTCAGCCGGCCGCGATTTCTGCGGTGGTTCCCTATGTGGAAATGTACCGGGCCAGGCTGACGCCCGAAGGTCGTCCGGCCGGCATCTTCCTGCTGCTGGGGCCCACCGGAACCGGAAAGACCAAGACCGTGGAAGCGCTGGCGGACGTACTGCACGGAAGTCCGAAGAAGCTGCTGAAAGTGGATTGCGGCGAATACCAGATGGAACATGAAGTCGCGAAGTTGTTGGGAGCGCCTCCCGGGTATCTGGGGCATCGGGAAACGCAGCCGCTGCTGACCCAGCAGAAGTTGTGCGGCGCCGCGAGCGAGAACTGCGATCTGTCGATTCTGCTTTTCGATGAAATAGAAAAGGCCGCGCAGTCGCTGGTGCGTTTGCTGCTGGGAGTTTTGGATAAGGCCACGCTGCGTCTGGGCGACAGCACGGTGGTGAATTTCGAGAAAACGATCATTTTTCTGACCAGCAACCTGGGAGCGCGCGACATGAGCCGGGAGTTAAATCCGGAATTCGGATTTGAATCGTTGGTGCCGCGCAAGAATCCGGAAAACAACGACAAGCTGGAGCGCATCGGCAAGACGGCGGTTCGGAAGAATTTTTCGCCGGAGTTCATCAACCGGATCGATTCGGTGGTGACGTACCAGCCGCTGGATGTGGCGGCGCTGACGGCGATTCTGAATCAACATATTGAAGACCTGCAGGATCATATTCAGCGGCGGCTGGGGGAGCAGGCGTTCCGTATCGAGGTGCCGGCGCGGGCGCGCAAGTTTTTGCTTGAAAAGGGGACCAGCGCGGAGTATGGGGCACGCGAGCTCAAGCGCGTCTTGCACCATCAGCTGATGCAGCCGCTGGCGTCGATGGTGGCGGGCGGCGAGGTGAATCCGGGGGCGACGGTTCGCGCGGAGCTGGGTCACTCGAAAGGGAAGCTGGTGCTGCGGAACATGGGCGATAAAGAGTTGCTTCCGGCTTGCTGAGACGCGCGCTTCGGTACTAATCTGGGGCGTGAGCGGAACGCTGTATGTCGTCGCGACTCCCATCGGCAACCTGGAGGACATCACCCTGCGCGCGCTGCGCATTCTGCGGGAGGTGGACCAGATTGCGTGCGAGGACACCCGCCAGACGCGCAAGCTGCTGGACCGCCATAGCATCTCGAAGCCGCTGGTGAGCTATCACGAACACAACGAGCAGGCTCGCGCCCAGGAATTGCTGCGCGAGCTGGAGGCGGGCAAAAATATCGCGCTGGTGTCCGACGCGGGCACGCCGTTGATCGCCGATCCGGGCTATCGGCTGGTGGCGCAGGCGCGGGCGCAGGGCGTGACGGTGTCTCCCATACCCGGGCCATCGGCGCTGGTGAGCGCACTGAGCGCGTCGGGATTGCCGACCGATTCGTTTTTCTTTGGGGGGTTCCTCGCGGCCAAGAAGACGCAGCGCCGGAAAACGCTGGAGGAACTAAAGGACTATCCGGCAACGCTGGTTTTCTATGAAGCGCCGCACCGCATTTTGGAAACTTTGGCCGATATCGCGGAGGTGCTGGGACCGCGGCCGGTAACGGTTGCGCGTGAGCTGACCAAGATCCACGAAGAGTTCCTGGCGGGCGAAGCCGCGGAACTGCGGGAGGCGCTGGCGAGGCGGCCGTCGATCAAGGGCGAAATCACGCTGATGATCGGGAGGGGCGACGCTCCGGCCGCTGACGTGATGCCCATCGAGGCGGCGTTCGACCGGTTACTCGAAGCCGGGGTCCCGCGCATGGAAGCGATGAAAACCGTGGCGCGCGAACGCGGGCTCTCCAAGCGCGAAGTCTATCAAAGACTAAATGCCCGCTAACAAATACCATTTCGTCACTGGCCGGCGAGCGGAAGGCACAATCGAGAGTTTCGGATCCGGGCGGTCCTGCTACGATACCTGTCGTTGGTGCTGAAGCCGATATTCCGTGCTCACCGCTGGGCGATGGCACGGGGAGAAGAATCGCTCAAGGCGGAACCGGGACGTCGCGCAGGCGAAGGGCAGCAATCGGCCCGGCACACGTCATGACTGGGCGGGTATTGTCCGATGGCCCGCGGCTGGCTCAAGCCCAGGCGCTCCTCGATCAGCTCGCGAATCATTTGCAAAAACTTGGGATGCACGCCGACGGTGGGGGCGCGCACCATGTTCACCCCGCGCTCGCGAGCGATGGCTTGCACTTCGATGTCGAGATCGAAGACCACCTCGATGTGATCGGAGACGAAGCCGATGGGCACCACGGCCACTTCGGCGCCGGGGTTCAGCTCGCGAATCGCGCTCTCGATGTCCGGTTCCAGCCAGGGCTGGCTGGGTGGTCCGCTGCGGCTTTGAAAGACCAGCCGCCAGTCGTCGATGCCCACGCTCTGGGCCACCAGCCGGCAGGCTTCCTGAATCTGCTTTTGATAATCGCTGGTCTCGGCCATCGTTAGCGGAACGCTGTGCGCGCTGAAGATGATCTTGGCTGGACGACCACCCAGCGCCTCGCGGACCTCATCGGCCTGCGCCTCAATAAACAGCGGATGATTGTAGAACTTGCGCAGCTTGTGAATCTCCGGCGCACCGTCCACTTCCGCGCGCGCCCGCTCGATATCCTCCAGGTACTGGCGGCAACCCGAATAGGAGCTAAAGATGGACGTGACGAAAGCGACGGCCTTTCGCACGCCGTCGGCCCGCATTTGCCGCAATGTGTCGGGGAGCAAAGGATGCCAATTGCGGTTGCCCCAGTAGATGGGCAAAGGCAGGCCGTGCGTCGAAAGTTCGCGCCCGAGCGCGGCGATCAAGGCGCGGTTGTGGTCGTTGATCGGGCTTCGGCCGTCGAAGTGATGGTAATGTTCCGCGACGGCCAGCATCCGTTCGCGAGGCACATTGCGTCCGCGCAGCACGTTCTCCAGAAACGGCATGACGTCGTCCGGCTTTTCCGGTCCTCCGAAAGAGAGCACGAGAACGGCGTCGTAGGGGAGATCGGGCATCCTTGACTATTGTAAGTGGGTTTTGCTTTTGCTAGCGCCAGTGTCCACGGCGATAGCGCCAGCCGTTGCCGTTGCGCTCCCAACGATCGGCCACCCAGACGGCGTGCGGGCGAGGCGGCACAGCCCAGCGGCCATTCACCCAGGCCCAGCGGCCTCCGTTCAAATTCCAAAAACCATCGATCCAGACATATCCTGGACCGGGTGCGTAGCCAACGGCGCCGACGGCGTAGCGGGCGGGCGGAGGGGGCACGCTATACGCTACGTATCCAGCCCTATATCCGCCGCCGCAAGCCACCAGCGCAGACGATGCTAAAAGAACTCCTGAAAGAACTGCCGATTTTATGCTCATCGTGACTCCTCATCCAGTTGGATTGAGGAACAAGTCCGATGGGTTGCGATGGTGAATGATCGATAACGTTACGACCGATTCATCTATTGCGCTATCGCTACGGCAACCGGCGGGCTGCAGAACGTCGCGAGTGGCGGCACGCCGCTACAAACGGAAACGTTCACCGTGTTGCCTGTTATCGTGGACGGCAGAATCAGGTTCACTTGCTGCACTCCCGCCAATCCGGGCGCAGGGCCTGCGTAATAAGGTCGCGCGACGATTTCAGAACCGATCGTGGCCGAGATCGTGCCGCTGCCGGATAGACCGGTGGCGAAGATTTGGATCACGCTGCCGGGCGCCGCGGGCTGCTGAGTATTATTCAGCGTGTTGTCCTGATTGAGAATTCCATTTTGGAATATGCCGGGAGCAAATCCAAGGTTCACCGTCAGAGGTGCGCTCGCCACGCCATCCACGGTTACGATTACTTGCGCCGTGGTAGCCGTGCCGAGACTGGCAGGAACAACCAGGTTGATTTGCGTGGCATTGCTGAACAGCACTTGAGCGGGAGTTCCATTGAACGCCACGGACAAGTTTTGGCCCGAAAACCCGGATCCCATCAGCGTTGCGATGGAGCCGGGAGCCAGAGGACCCGCCTGGAATGTCGCGCCATTCACCGCGCTTTTTATCGCCGGAGGCTGAACGGCGGGGGCTGTGATCACAAATGAAATCGCGACGGTGCGGGTACCCGCCAGCGGTCCCGCGTTTACAGTCAGCGTGGCCTGGTAGGTTCCGGGCGCGAGTGTTCCGGGAACGGCATCGATCCGAAGCGTGGAGTCGTTTTGTCCCGACGTCGGCGTCACATCCAGCCAGCCGCTGCCACTTAAGTAAGTCACCGCAGCGGTCCACTGCATAAGGCCGCCTCCGGAATTATGGACCGCCAGGTAATTGGTGGTTGTCACGCCTCCGGCCTGCGTGGTGTAGCTGAGCGACGACTGGGCCACCGATAGGGCGGGGAAGTACGGAGCGTCGCAATCTCCGACGATGGTGCAATCGGCGAGCGGCGTGATTTGCTGGAAGCGTGGAATGGGATCGGTGGCGGTGGCCGTATCGACGGTAGAGATCGGGCCTAGCGAAACATTTTCGGCGGTGGTTGTTGACGTCCCGCTGCCTGAGGGCGCGAGCACCAGGAAGGTGGGAAATTGAGCGCTTTCCTGGATGGACGGGTTGGCATCGACAACTTCATAGACCGCGATGCCCGAGCCGTTGGTGAGCGTCACTTGGCTCATGGAATCCAGGGTTACCGTACCCGATCCCGGAGCGCCCGGCAAATAGGCGGGAGTTCCGCCCGCGCCATTAGCATCCGCATTCGGGACCAAGGAAAGCAGCAGCGACGAACTGGATCCCGGCGTGTACCTGCCGCCCGAAGGAGTTAAGCCCAGGTCACCTCCGGCCGTCGGCTGTGTAGCGTCTGAACCCGCGATCACGGTGGGGACAAATATGCTGGCGCCCGCTGGAAAACCCGAGTATTGCACCCAAATGCGCGTTCCGGTGTCGGCGCCCAAGTTCTGCGGGTCCGATTTCGGGGCGAAGGAATCGGCAAACCCTTCGGTGACGCGGGTGGAGGTGAACGCCGCGCCAAACGCCAGAAAACTGGCAAAGCTGGCGGGATTCTGGGGCGCCGGAGATCCGGCCTGAGTACAAACAAGTTGGCCTGAGAATGCGGTGTAGAGACCATGCTCGAGCTGGCCCACAACCAGTTGGTTGCTGGATAGCGCAAATAGAGTGCTGCCGTTTACCCCAAACGATACCTGCATCGAACTAGCCGTGTTGAAATCTGATTGGTTAGCGGCGCCGCGTAGGCCGGCGATCTGGAGAGTGACCGATCCGGAAGCAGAGAGCGTGAACGCAGCATTGTTGAATCCCACTGTGCCGGGTCCCATCAAAATGGCAGGTGAGGAGATGGTCTGGGATACCGAGCCGTTGTTTGCCGTCAGCGCGATACCCGTCAACGTGTTGGAGGAGGCCGAAGTAAGGCGGTTGGTGACGTTGACGTTCAAGAACAACACCAGATTGACGGTTACCGTGGAGCTTGCTACGTCGCCAGAACAAGTAAAGATAATATCGCTGGTAAGTTCGGTGATGCCTTCCCCATGAACGATCGGTGGAGCCGCCGAGGGAACGCAGCTTAGAGTGGCGGCATGTGCGATGGGGATTCCTGCCAGGACGAGGGGCAAGAGGGAAAAGAATTGGCGAAACATGAAGAACAACCTTGCTGGAAGCTTATCAGAGACCAGGAATATTGTATATGCCTTGTTACAATAAATGTAGGGTGATATAACCTTATCCTAACTATGTTTGCACTTACGACCATCGCCGAAGAGATTGCCGCGCTGAAGCAAGAACGGCGCGCTATCGTTCTGGCGCACCATTATCAAGATGCGGAGATTCAGGATCTGGCGGACGCCGTGGGGGATAGTCTGGAACTGGCCCGCAAGGCCCAAGAGTTCTCCGGCGACGTGATCGCATTTTGCGGTGTATGGTTTATGGCGGAGACCGCTAAAGTTTTGAATCCGACGCGTACCGTGGTGGTTCCGGACGCCGAAGCCAGCTGCAGCCTGGTGGAAAGCTGCCCGGTGGATCAGGTGCGGGCTTATCGCAGGCTGCATCCGGATCACGCAGTCGTCAGCTACATCAACACGTCGGTGGAAGTGAAGGCGGAGAGCGATATTATTTGTACTTCTCGGAACGCGGTGCAGGTGGTCAACTCCATTCCCGCGGACCAGCCGATACTGTTTCTGCCCGACATTAATTTAGGCAATTACGTGCAGCGGCAAACCGGGCGTAAGAACATGAAAATCTGGCAGGGCGCGTGTATCGTGCATGCCACGTTTGCGGCCCGCCGTTTGACGAAAGCGCGCGCCGAACATCCCCACGCTTTAGTGGCCGCACATCCGGAATGCCCGCAGGACGTGCTGGCGATGGCGGACTTCATCGGATCCACCAGCGCGCTGATCCAGTGGTGCGCCAGTTCGGAAGCTCAAGAATTCATCATCATGACCGAGAGTGGCGTCTTGCGATCGCTCGAGAAACTGGCTCCGGGCAAACAGTTCCACTTTATTCCGAACGAGAATTGCAACTGCAGCGAGTGCCCTTACATGAGGCGCAATACGCTGGAGAAGCTGCGAGAATGTTTGTTGAGACTGGAGCCGCGCGTGGAGCTTTCCGAGGACATCATGCAACGGGCCGCGGTTCCCATTGAGCGCATGCTGCGGGTGAGGTAGAGTGAGCGAACCCCTTCTGGACACTTTCGGCCGGCTTCACGATAATCTGCGGATTAGCGTGACGGACCGCTGCAATATTCGATGCTTTTATTGCATGCCGGAAGAACACGTGCAGTACGCGCCGCGCGAAGAGATTCTCACATTTGAGGAAATCGAGCGGGTCGTGCGTGTGGCGGTATCGCTCGGCGTCACGAAGATTCGAGTAACTGGCGGTGAGCCGCTGGTGCGCAAGGACCTGCCGGTGCTGATCGGGAAATTGTGCGCAATTCCGGGCGTCCTGGACGTCGCGCTCACCACCAACGGCGTGCTTCTGGCGCGGCACGCACAAGCTTTGTACGATGCGGGTTTGCGGCGTCTGAATGTCCATCTGGACACATTGGATCGCGCGCGGTTCCTTAAAATTACGCGGCGCGACGACCTGTGCAAGGTGCTGGACGGAATCGAAACGGCGCAGCGCATCGGTTTTGGGCCGATCAAGATTAACGCAGTGGCGGTGAAAAACCTGGTGGAACCGGATATTGTGCCGCTGGCGCGCTATGGCCGCGAACAGGGCATCGAGATCCGCTTCATCGAGTTTATGCCGCTCGATTCCCAGGGGCTGTGGGCGCGAGAGAACGTGCTGTCGGCCGACGAAATTATCGAGACGCTATCGCGCGAGATTTCGCCGCTGGTGGAGATTGAAGATCGCGATCCACGCGCGCCGGCCACCGAATATCGCTACGCCGACGGGGAGGGCAGCGTCGGCTTCATCGCTTCGGTCACCAGGCCGTTCTGCCTGAATTGCAACCGGGTTCGTCTCACCAGCGACGGGAAGCTGCGATATTGCCTGTTCGCCATCGAAGAGACCGACGTTCGGGCGTTGCTGCGCAACGGAGCGCCGGATGCCGAGATCGCCGCCACCATTCGCGAAACCGTGCGCAAGAAGTGGCTGGGGCACGAGATCAATAGCGCCAAGTTTGTGGCTCCGCCGCGCCCGATGTACGCGATCGGGGGCTAGCGGGTGTGAGCGACGACGACTCGTTCAATCTGATCGAGCAAGCCGTAGCAGCAGGCGGAGCTCGATCGGCTCTGGATCTTCTCGCACGAAAATTCCTCGCCGAGAAACACTATCCCCAATTATTTGAGACGCGCCTGATACAGAAGCGCCTGGAGTTGGGATTGCCGTTGATCCAACTGGGCGCCTTGGAAGATCTGCCGGAGCCCCATCGCGGCTCGTATGAAGAAGGAGTAAGGCAAGCCGCGCGCGAACCGGTGCGCTGTTTTTGGCCGACGGCAATATTCCGCTTGCCTGGCCATATTTCCGAGCGGTGGGCGATCGGACAATCATGGCTGCGGCCATTGAAGCGGCGGAAGCGGGCGAACACACCGAAGCGTCAATCGGCATCGCGCTGGGCCAGCGCGTCCATCCCCGAAGGGGTTTGGATCTGCTGATCGCGCAACATGGCATTCGCCGCGCCATCAATTACTTCGTGCAGTTCCCCAATCTGGTGGATCGTGAGGCGCACGCTGCATGCCGAGCTGGTTACGAACTTGAAGAACGCGATTGAGCGCAGAGAAGGGCCCGGGCGCCGGCGAGTGATCATATCCCCGACTTAATGGCCGGCCGCGATTGGCTGTTCGGCGAGTTCGATGCCCATGTGGACACCTCTCACGTGATGAACGTGCTCCGGTTTGCATTGGATTTAGAGGATCGGGAGGCCATCGGACTGGCGCTGTCTTCGCAATCAGGATGACCAGCGAGCCTCCATTTGAAGACGTTTATCGCGATCATGCCATTTACCTGCGCGCCTTACTGGGTGAAGAGGTGGATGCTGCAGTGGAATATTTCAGAAGGAAGATCGACGATCAAACCGACCCAATGCGGGCCATTCAATCGGCGCAGGTGCTGGTGGGATTGCTGGTACGTCGCGCGCGACCAATTGGCTTGCCCCGACCCTTTTCAGCTCTGCCAATTGGCAGGAGATGCCCAGCGTCTGAAGAAATTAGCACGCGAGCGGGGCGACTTACTAAGTTTCGCCGCTGGCGCCGTTCAGATGTAACGGTTACTGTACACCTGGCCTAGAGCGGGCGCGTCACAGAGACATGCGCGGTGGAGATTTTATTTCAGGGTGGGGCAAACTCCTGCGCGGCAAAATGCCGCTGCTTTCCATCGAAATTACGAGCCAGTGCCCGCTGAGTTGCCCGGGTTGCTACGCATATGGCGACCGGCATCTAGGCGGCGGAGTGACGCTGACGCAATTATCGGATACGCACGGCGAGACGCTGGTGCAGGGCATATTGAGGCTGGTGGATCAGCACGATCCGATGCAATTGAGCTTAGTGGGCGGCGAGCCGTTAATGCGGCATCGCGAATTGAGCAAGTTGCTTCCCATCCTGAGCGCGCGGGGTATTTACACCATGGTAGTGACGAGCGGCGTGATTGCGATCCCGGCGGAATGGACGTCGCTCCCGCGAGTTACCGTCGCGATTTCGGTGGACGGATTGCCCGAGCATCATGACGAGCGCCGCAAGCCGGCCACTTACGAGCGAATTCTGCGCAATATCGCGGGGCGACGGGTGTATGTTCACTGGACGGCCGTGCGCGCACACGTCCAGGATCTCCGCTATGCCGAACGTTACCTGGAGTTCTGGAGCGCTCGCGAAGAGGTTCACCGCATCTGGATGAGCGTGTATACGCCGCAGCGCGGGGAGCAGAGCGCGGACCGCCTTACGATGGACGATCGCAGACGGCTGGCCGATGCCATTCCAGCGCTGGCCAGGAAGTATCCGAAGTTTCTGATCAAGGGTGGTATGGCGCGCGCCCTGCTAAGTCCGCCCGCGAGCCCGGAGGAATGCGCATTCGCTCGGGTGTCCGCCAACTATACGGCCGACCTGCGTACGCGCGTCGCCCCTTGTGTGTTCGGCGGCGATCCGGACTGCTCGGAATGCGGCTGCGCTATTAGCTCCGTGCTGCACTGGATCACCAACGAAAAGGCCGGCCCAATTGCGGCGCGGCATTTGCTGGATGCTTCGCTCGGAATCGGCGCGGCGGTAGCGCGGCTCAAGAAGGCCAGCTAGACTTCGTCGTCTGAGGCCAGCTTCGCCAGTACCGAGAAATCCTCCAGCGTCGTGGTATCGCCTTTCACTTCTCCGTTGGTGGCCAGTTCGCGCAGCAGGCGGCGCATGATTTTGCCGCTGCGCGTTTTGGGAAGCGAATCGGTGAAGCGAATATCGTCGGGCTTGGCGATAGGGCCGATTTCCTTGGCCACCCACTGCCGCAGGAGATTCTTGTTTTCCTCGCTGGGCGCCTGTCCGCCCTTCAGCGTGACAAAAGCGGAAACGGCCTGGCCCTTGACATCGTCCGGACGTCCCACCACCGCGGCTTCGGCCACCATGGGATTGGCCACTAGCGCGGACTCGATCTCCATGGTGCTGAGCCGGTGTCCGGCCACGTTCAACACGTCGTCGACGCGTCCCATCAGCCAGAAATAGCCGTCTGCGTCGATACGGGCGCCATCGCCGGCGAAATACATGCCCGGAATCTGCGACCAGTACTGCTCCTTGTAGCGCTCCGGATCGCCGTAGATGGTCCGCAACATGGAAGGCCACGGTTGTTTGATCACCAGGAATCCGCCGGAGCCGGGCGGCACGCATTGCCCCTCGCGATCCACTACGTCGGCGATTACGCCGGGTAGGGGCAGGGTGGCTGAACCGGGCTTGGTAGCGATTGCGCCGGGCAGAGGCGAAATCATGGCGGCGCCGGTTTCGGTCTGCCACCAGGTGTCAATGATGGGGCAGCGGCCGGCGCCGATCACTTCGCGGTACCACATCCAGGCTTCGGGATTAATCGGCTCACCGACGCTGCCGAGCAGGCGCAGCGAGCTGAGATCGTGCTTGCGCGGCCATTGCTCGCCCAGACGCATGAACGCGCGAATGGAGGTGGGCGCGGTGTAGAAGATGCTGACTTTGTATTTTTGGATGATGCGCCAGAAGCGATCGGGCTCAGGCCAGGTGGAGCCGCCTTCATAGATCACCACGCTGGCGCCGTTCTGCAACATGCCGTAAACGACATAAGTGTGGCCCGTCACCCAGCCGATGTCGGCCGAGCACCAGAATGTATCTTCGTCGCGCAGGTCGAAAATCCATTTGGCCGTGATGTATGAGCCCACCGAGTAACCGCCCGTGGTGTGGAGAATGCCTTTGGGTTTCCCGGTGGTCCCGGAAGTATAGAGCAGGTAGAGGGGATGCTCGGCGTCCAGCGGCACGGCGGGACAATCGTCGGAGGCGGTCTCCATCAGCTCGTGCCACCAATGGTCGCGGCCGGGGTGCATCGTCACATTGCTCCCGGTACGCCGGTAAACGAGAACATTCTTCACCGTGGAGCACTGCGGCAGCGCCTGATCCACGGCTTCCTTCAGTTTCACCTCGGTACCTCTTCGAAATGCCCCGTCTTGCGTGATCACCGCCGACGCTCCGCAATCGTTGATCCGATCGACGAGCGCCTGCGCGGAGAATCCGCCGAAGACCACGGTGTGGGTGGCGCCGATGCGCGCGCAGGCCAGCATCGCAACCGGCAACTCCGGCACCATGCCCATGTAGATTGCAACGCGGTCGCCTTTCTGGACGCCCAGCGACTTCAGCACATTTGCGCACTTGGACACTTCGCGCAGCAGTTGCTGGTAGGTGAGCGCGCGCGAATCGCCTGGTTCGCCTTCCCACTGAATGGCGGCCTTGTTCTTGCGCCAGGTGGCGACGTGGCGGTCCAGGCAGTTGTAGGAAATGTTGAGTTCGCCCCCCAGGAACCATTTGGCGAACGGCAGCTTCCATTCGAGCACCCGATCCCAGGGCTTGAACCAGTGCAACTCGGTCGCGATTTTGGCCCAGAAACCTTCCGGATCGTCCTTGGCGTGCTTGTACAGCCGCTCGTATTCGGCGCGACTCTTGATTTTGGCTCCGGCGCGGAACTGGTCGGAGGGCTCGAAAACGCGCTGTTCGTTGAGAACGGAATCGATGGCGTGGGATGACATAGCTCTCCATAGCATATCGCCGAGATCATCCGGGCGGAACTTGCACTCATTTCGCGATGGTAATATCGCCCGACAAACTGAACCGCGACCGTGAGGGAGCGCCCAGTACCTACCTGATCACGTGGGTCTGTTATGGCACTTGGTTGCCCGGCCAGAGAGGCACCATCCTGCGGACGAACAATCGATTCGGCTCGCCTATCCCGGAGGCGGATGCTAAACGGGAACAGCGGTCTAGGGAGCGAATGGTTCAGCAGCCGTATTTCCTCGATTCGTTGCGCAGACAAGTCGTGTTGAATACTCTTTACGAAGTCTGTTGCCATGGTGGCTGGACACTATCGGCCGCGCACGTTCGCACCAATATATTCACGTTGTAGTCACGGGGAACTGCAAACCAGAAAAGATATTGGTCACGATGAAAGCCTACAGCAGCCGCGCATTGAAAAAGTGTGAAATCGACGACCATGATCGAAGGCGCTGGGCGCGACATGGCAGCACACGCTATCTTTGGACCCCGGATGCAGTTCAGGCGGCGATTCGGTATGTTGTTGACGGGCAGGGCGAGCCAATGGGCGTGTTCGAGGCGCCGGGCCCTCACTGACGTTCGGGGTTCGGAAATCACCAGGCCCTCACTGACGTTCGGGGTTCAGAAGTCGGCGGCCCGCACCGCCGTTCGGGGTTCAGTTGTAGAATGTAACGTGCCGGGAGGCGACAACTTCTGCCCCTCTGCCGCGTCTCATTCGCTGGAGAACTATGAAAAACTTCCTGATCGGACTGGTGGTGGGGGTTCTGCTGGTGGGCCTGGCTTTTCTGATTGTGGTGTTTGCCGCGGTCCGCTACGCCGGATCGTACGCCAACCGGCCGGTGAATGTCGCCGACGGCTCCACGCTGGTGCTCCAACTGGAAGGCGACGTTCCCGAGCGCTTGCCGGCCGAGATCCCGATTCCTCTACTACAAAGCCAGACAGCTCTGTCCGTAGAGCAGGTGTGGGACATGTTCCGCAGAGCGGCCACCGACTCGCGCATCCGCGGCGTCCTGTTTGAACCGCGCGGATTGGATATCGGCTGGGGCAAGATGGAAGAGATTCACGACGACATTGAGCAGTTCAGGAAATCCGGAAAGCCGGTCATCACTTATTTGCGCAGCCCAACGGCGCGCGAATACTACCTGGCTTCGGCCACGGACAAAATTTTTATTTCGCCCGAAGATTCGCTCGATCTCAAGGGATTGGCCGCCGAGTCCGTGTTCTTCAAGGAGACACTCGATAAGCTGGGAGTGCAGGCCGACGTGATTCACGCGGGCAAATACAAAGACGCGGGAGATATTCTCACCCGTACCTCGATGACGCCCGAAACGCGCGAACAGCTGGATGCGATCCTGGATCAATATTATGGCAACCTCATCGCCACGGTGGCCGAGGGTCGCCACAAACAGTCCGATTCCGTGCGCGCAATGATCGACGACGGCCCCTTCCTGGCTCGCGACGCAGTGGCGGACGGCCTGATCGATGCGGTGGGCTACGAGGACCAAGCCGTCGGCGAGATGCAGAACCGGCTGAAGCAGAGCGAGCTGAGAAGGATTTCGGGCAAGGCCTATATGAAGGGCCAGTTTCAGGCTACCGGCGGCGCGCGCAGGATCGCGCTGATCGTGGGTCAAGGGCTGATCACGGCGGGCACGGGGAACGAAACCGCCGACGATGAAAGCTTCACCGGAACCGGCTTCATCAAACTGCTGAAGCAGGTGGAGAACGATTCGTCCATCCAGGGCGTGATTATGCGCATCGATTCGCCGGGCGGCGACGCCGTGGCCTCCGACGACATTCTGCATGAGGCCGAGAACCTGAGCAAGAAAAAACCGCTGGTGATTTCGATGGGCGACGAGGCGGCTTCGGGCGGATACTACGTCGCCGTCACGGGCGATCCCATCATCGCTTATCCCAACACGCTCACCGGTTCCATCGGAGTGATTTTCGCGAAATTCACGCTGCAGGGCCTCTACAAGAAGATCGGGGTGGACGAGCAGTTGCTCACGCGAGGCCGGTACGCCGATATCGATTCCGAATACGTGCCGCTCAGCGACGCTGAAAAGCAGAAGCTTACCAGCCAGATCGATGCCTTTTACCGGGCGTTCGTCAGCCACGTCGCGGAGGGTCGCAAAAGGTCGTTCGATCAGATAGAACCGCTGGCGCAGGGGCGCGTGTGGGTGGGGGCTCAAGCCAAAGCCAACGGACTGGTGGACCAGCTAGGCGGGCTGGATCGTGCGGTGGAAATCTTGAAGCAGCAGGCGCACATGTCGCCCTCCCAACGTGTGACCGTGGTTCCCTACCCGGGGCGCCGCAGCGTGCTGGATCTTTTGATCAGCCGCGCCGATCCGACCGCGGAAGTCCAGTTGCGGCTGGAAAAAATACTCGGTAAGTTTCCGTTACAGGCATTGTCGGAGCGTGGTTTCTTAAAAGTGATGCCTTATTCCATTAACGTGCATTAGCTTGGCACGAATCGGAGAGGACATCGTTGTAGGTATCGCTGGGGCAGGCTGCTTCTAATCTCGCGAGCTGGCCCCGGATGATTAGCTTTTCCGGCTGGGGAAGGCGGTTCTCAAACCATTGAAAATAATTACGAAATGCGCGCAGAGTGTGCGCGGCCCGGGCTCTGTCCTGTTCCTGGAGAGCGCGCCGCAGGTTTTCTTCGATGAATCGGCTGCGGATAACATCGACGTCCATATGCGGCGCTCCGTCAACTTGCTAAGCATTTCTCATTCCAAAATTCCAGTCGCGAGCTAGTACCGGAGGCAACCGGGTAACGGAACGAATGTTCCATACCGATGGACCCGTTCCGATCTAAGGTGGAGTGGGAAACGTTTATGGAAACCCGCCACGATTTGCGGCGTCAGGACAGAATGGTTTGCGACCACAATGTAACCGTCTTGTGGATGGACCCGCGCGGCCAGAACAAGTTCGTCAACGCGAAGGTGTTGGATATCTGCGAGTTTGGGCTGCGGCTGCAGATGCCCGAGGAGCTGCCCAAGCAATCGTACGTGACGCTGCGCGCTTCCAGGGTGGGGCTGTTGGGACAGGCCTCCGTGCGCCATTGCACCCGAATGCGCGGTTCCAATTTTGCAATCGGATTTGAGTTTACGGCCGGCCTCCGGTGGACGCCGTCAGATTGATCCAGAAAGACTAGACTCACCCGCTGCTAAACTTGAAGTCGCATGACAGGACGTCATCCTCTTCGTTTGATCGTGGGGATTACGGGTGCCACCGGCGCCATATTTGGGGTGCGGCTGCTCGAAGCCCTGCGTGATTCGGGCGTGGAGACGCATCTGATTGTCAGCAAGTGGGGCGCTCATACGCTGGCTGAGGAAACCTCTTACTCGCTGGATCGCGTGCGGCAAATGGCGGCGTATTCATACCCGGCCAGCGATCAGGGGGCGGCGGTTTCAAGCGGCTCGTTCCTGACATCCGGCATGGTGGTGGCGCCCTGCAGCGCGCGAACGCTGGCGGCCATTGCGAGCGGCCAAGGCGACAACCTGATCCACCGGGCAGCCGACGTGATTTTGAAGGAACGCCGTAAGCTGGTGCTTCTTGTGCGCGAGACGCCATTGAACGAGATCCACCTGGAGAACATGCTGAAGCTCTCGCGGATGGGCGCTGTAATCCTGCCTCCGGTGCCGGCGTTTTACAATCACCCGCAATCCATCGAAGCGATGGTGGATCATGTGGTGATGCGGACGCTGGATCAGTTCGGCATCCATACCGATCTGGCGGAACGCTGGGGCAGCCAGATGCAGGTGCCGCTGGGCGGCAGAATCACGGAGCCATAACTCCGGATTTCTATTGAGCCGGATTGGGAGCCGCGACCACGGTGCCTGAAACCGGTCCGCGGTAAATCAGCTTCAGCTTGGACCACGGAGCGTTCGGCTGATCCTGCGTGCTCACCACGTAGAATTGGCGGACGCCGTCGAAGCCGTCTCTTTCCACCGGCGTCATCCAAGTGGCGTTGCGAACCTCGCGATAGTAGTTTAAGGCCGGTTCGAACACCCAGGAGACGCCCAGGCGGATGGGACCAGACGGCTTGGGAGCAGCTTCCAGCGCGGCAAACACTCGCTTAGTGTCGGCATCGTAGCGCCAAACGAGAAAGCTTTTCACGTTCCATTGCGCGGCGAACTCGGCTGCGAACGCGAGCAGCACGATTGCAACCGCGACGCCAATCCAGCGAGAAACTCCGGTGCGCCCAATCAGCATCCCGGCCAGTGCGAGCGCGGCGAACGTCGCCAGCGGAATAAAGTAGATTCCGGTTCGATTCTCCGGATAAGGGATGCCGGCTACCAGATGCGCAGCTATCAGCAGAATGGCGGAAGCGACCACGGCGAGAGACGCCAGTAGCGTGGCTTGTTGCGCCGTTGAGCGCCATGACTGCTTGGCCGCAACCAGGATCAGTGCCGCCAGCGCGACCGCGGGGAGGAAAAAGAGCGCGACGTTGCTGAAGATCCGCTCGATTCCGTGCAGGACGCCGGAGCGAGCGCCGTAAGCAAACGAGCTTTCCATAAGGTCCCGCAAACTCGCCATGGCGCTGGATGTGCCGGCGTAAAAATCTTCGCTGCGAGCTAAATCGATGGGAGCAGCCAGCAAAAAAGCTACCGCCAATACGACGACGGGGACGACGAAGTTCATGAGCGGAGCATAAGAGCGCGTCGGTCCGCGCGCGGCTTCGGGGTTGATTTTCTTGCTCTTCTTGCGAACTTTGGAGGCAGGCGGCGACACCGGTCCACTGGCGGACGCGGGGGTTTCTGCGGCGCGCAGGAGAAAAACGCAGAAACAGACGGCCAGAATGGACACTGGAATAATGAACGTCAAATTGGTGGCCACGGCGATACAGCATCCCACCGCCGCCTTCCACAGCCGCTTGCGAAGAACGGCGGCTGGCAAGCCATTCGAACGATCGTAAAACCAGCACAGCATCTCATACAGCGCCCAAAACAGCCCCGCGATGGCAAGACCATAACCGCGGGCGGCCACCATAAAGTCGAGAAGGAGCGGATTCAAGGTGAGGGCCGCGCATCCCACAAAAAATAACCAGCCGTCGCCCAGCACCAGTGCACATAAGCGAAAGACGGTCCAATAAAACCAGGCGCCCGCCAGAACGGTGGGAAGCCGCATGGCAAATTCCGACGGTCCGAAAAGCGTGGTGGAGATGCGGAAAAGCACGGTGGCTAGAAAATGGTTATTCGCGGTGTAGGAGTGGAAGACGGCGGACGCGGGTCCGGACAAGTACCATGCCCATGTGAGCGCTTCATCGTGAACAATGGATTGCGTGGCGGCGCGGTAGAAGTTGGTCGCTAATAGCACCGCGAATAAGACCAGGGCGGCGACACGAAATCCGGATCTTGCCAAATCACTTCACCTTTTGGGCAACGGGGTTCTTAGCGGGCGGGGATTTGCGTTTGACGTCGCTCTTGGCCACGGCGACGGGCTCGGGGTCCGCAACGCCGCGGAGCAGAACGAAGAAGACCAGCAGAAAACTCGGCCAGAGCTGGAGAATCAGGCGATCGAAGGAACTCTGCAGCTGCCACGCGAGCCCGTAAGGCGTAACCAGATACACCGCGCAATACGACAAGAAAACCAGGATCAAAACGGTGGAAGCGATCAGAGCCGGCAAGCGGTAGCGCTCCTCTATTTGCCAGCGCAAAAGAACGCCGAGAACGGCGAGCAGAACCAAGGGATGCGCCACGCCCGAGCCCAGATTGAGCAGGTTGTTGAAAAACCCGCTGGCCACTTGCATGTAACGGCTGAGGTCGTGTAGGCGTGCCATTCCGGAAACGCCTTGCGTAACCAACGGATCCACCGCGGGCGCGAGGAAGAATTTCAGCCACAGCGTGAGAAGCACTCCGGGAGCGACGCCCGCCAGCAGCCATCCGGCGCGCTTCGCAATCGCTGTCCGCCGCTGCCAGACGGTGAAAATAACAAAAACGGCCAGGATGCATGCCAGGAAGGCGATGCCTTCGTTTTTGGTCCAGGCTGCCAAACCGGTGCAAAGTCCCGCCCACAGCAGCGCCCAACGCCCGCCGGCGGGTGAAGTTGTTTCGGATGCCTCCTGGAAGAGGAGAGCGATGGCGCCCAGGTAATAAAATGCGAGCGGAATATCGGCGTATTGCGAGGGAGCCCAAGTCAGCAGCGTCGTAGTGGAAAGAATCACCAAGCCCGCCAGCATGGCCGAAGCGGCGCCTCGCAGAAGCGCCACCGCACTCACCAGAAGCGCGAGCAGCGCGGCGAAGAACACGAGCGCGGTAACGACGGGCCCGAGAGTGTCCAGCGCGCCGCCGGCTTTCCACACGCGCGCTACGAATGCTGGGAGCAGCAGTGGATAGTCGGGATGAGTATTGTTCAGCAAGGGCGATAGAGCGTAGCGCCACGCGCCGCCCGGTCCGGCGAGAAACTTGGCCCGCAGGTTCCAAAGGGCCCAAGCATCCCAGTCACCCACGGGAAGGGCGGCTGCCATCTGAGTGATCCGGACCCCGTAGATCGCAAGGACGATTCCGAAAGCGACAGCCAGCAGCCAAGTCCAGCGAAAACCCGGCGTCGGATCGGTGGAACTGGAGCGGACGTTTTGGCTCGCGCCCGAGCGGAAGCACTGCCAACCCAGGCCGGCAATCAGAGCGATGTCGATGCCGAAAATTGCGCCGGGCGATGCAACGCCCGCAACGTCCAATAACAGGAAGATGATGGATGTGAGCCCAATGCCGACGCCCGCTCCGAGCGCAGCGCGAAATAAAATTGCGGCCCAGCGCGGCTGCATATTTCGCACGGGATCCAGGGCCTGCACCAGTAGAAACCCGATGATCACAGCCAGCAGGATGGAAATCGCTTCCAACACCTAGCGCTCCTGGTTCCTGTAGAGCACGACGCCGTTCCCGAAATCTCTCACCAGCGTCAACCCGCGCTCCTTGCCGAACTGGGCCATATCCAGCGGCTTTGAAAAATCTCCGATCACCCACTCAGCGCCGGGCGCTAAGCTGCGATCAATTACCAAACGGGGCGCCAAGGTGTATTGAGCGCCGCTATACAACACCGCCGCGAGGGTCTGGCCGGGGGGAGCGTCGGAAACATAACCTACGATGCCTGTTGCGGGCAGCGCCGAGCTCAGATCCTGAAAGCGGTCAGCTTGCTCGCCGATCTTGTATACGTCGGCGTTGGGGCCAGCCGCTTCCGCGGTGACGCCATAGAAGTTCACGGCGCTCAACAAAGCCAACAGAGCGACAATCGCGCACGCCGCGAGAACCTGTGCCGAAGTGGGTTGCTTCACGACCTGCTTCAAAGCCCCTGTTTCATCACAGCGCGCCCCTGATAAGCGTCCAGCACTTCGTCCACCGGGCCGTCCATCATCACGGAACCATGGTCAATCCAGAGGGCGCGATCGCACATGTCGCGGACCGCGCCGGGCGCGTGCGATACGAACAACATCGATTTGCCGGCGCGGCGGAAGGAAACCAGGGCCTCTTTGCTTTTTTCCTGGAAGGCGGCGTCCCCCACGGCCATCACCTCGTCCACCAGCAAAATATCGGGTTCACATCGCAGGGCGATGGAAAAAGCCAGCCGCACCACCATGCCGCTCGAATAGGTGCGCAACGGATCGTCGATGAACTCGCCGATGCCGGAAAACTCCACGATTTTGTCGAACAGTTCGTTGGTCTTTCGCTTGGAGAGCCCCAGCAGCGCGGCGTTCAACACCAGATTCTCCGCGCCGGTTAAATCGGGATGAAATCCGGAGCCCAATTCCAGCAGCGCCGCCAGGCGGCCATTCACCACCACCTGGCCCTGGTCCGGCATGGTTAAACGCGCCGCCAGGCTGAGCAGTGTGCTTTTTCCGGCGCCGTTAGAACCGACGATCGCCAGGCTTTCGCCGTCTTCCAGCCGGAACGAAACATTCCGCAACGCATAGAAGGGCTCATTGTGAACCGCGCCGAACCAGCGCGCGATATGGGTGCGGAGTAACTGACGCCCGGTGCTGTGGGGAAACCATTTGGAGACGTTCTGGAATTCGATCAGCATGGCGAGTCTACAAGCGCGCGTAAAAGCCATCTTTCAACTTCCCGAACACAAACCATCCCGTGGCAAACATGGTAACCGACACAATGGCGAGACGAATCAGCGTGGATCCGAGCGGCGCGTGACCTTCCAGCAGAACGTTGCGCATCATTAGCACCAAAGCGGCCACTGGATTAATTTGATACAGGCCGCGAAACCGAACGGGAATCAGCGCGAAGGAATAGAACACCGGCACCAGCCAGAACAGGACCGTATTGGTGGACTCCACCACGTAGCGCGTATCCCGCACGTAAACGTTCAGCGCCGAAAAGGCCAGAGCCAATCCCATCACAAACAGAATCTCCAGGCCCCAGATGAGCGGCAGCCAAAGCCAGTAGATGTTGATACCGCGTCCGAACACCAGGACGATCCCCAGCAGCAGCGCGATCTGTATCAGTAAATGCAGGCAGTTCGACAGAACGCTCGCGATGGGGAAGACATGACGCGGCACTGGAACTCGCTTGATGAGCGAGGCGTTTTCGAGCACCGATGACGAACCCGTCAGCCAAGCCAGCGTGAAAAAGTTAAGCGGAACCAAGCCGCACAACACCGAGATCGGAAAGCTTCTGTCATTGTCTTGAGCGAAGATCTTCGTGAAAATGAAGGTTAGCAGCCCCATCATGATCAATGGGTTCAATAGCGACCATAACACGCCCAGCGACATGTTCCGATAGCGAACTTTGAAGTCCTTCTCAACCAGGTTACGAATTAAGAAAATATAGTCGCCGTTCCACACAATCTATCCAATCGAACGCACTGCGAATTCATAATTATACGCCGACCCGCGGGCCAGATGAAAGGAAAGCGCGGCGCCTGTTGAACCGCACTTGTTGAACCAGAGACCCGCATCATGCTTCAATATTAGAGACACTCCTTCCCGAGAACACTGGAGGACAATCCGAATTGAATGCTGCAATCCTCGCCCTGGAAGACGGGACGGTCTTCGAGGGCAAGAGCTTTGGTGCGCCGAAAGACAGCCTGGGTGAAGTTGTCTTCAATACCGCCATTACCGGGTACCAGGAGATTTTCACCGATCCGTCATACGCCGGCCAGATCGTCGTACTAACTAACCCGCAAATTGGAAACTACGGGGCCAATGCGTACGATCAGGAAGCGGCGCGGCCTTATATTGAAGGGCTGATCGTTCGAGAATTCTCGCACGTGGCGAGCAATTGGCGATCGGAAGAGAACGCGGAGCAGTTTCTCGCCGAGAACGGGATTCCCGTAGCTGCCGAAATCGACACCCGCGCACTGGTGCGGCACTTGCGGACGCGCGGCGTAATGCGCGGCGTTCTGTCGGTGGGCAGCCGGAATCGCGACGAACTGATCGAACGCGCGCGGCAAGCGCCGTCCATGGCCGGGTTGGATCTGGCGACGCGCGTCTCCACCCCATCGCAATATTCCTGGGACCAGCCAGTGACGCCCTGTTCGAGTTCGGACCTGACCAAAACGGCCGAGCAATTCTGCCACGTGGTGGCTTACGACTACGGCATCAAACGCAATATTCTGCGGCGCCTGGTTCACGTGGGAGCGCGCGTTACGGTGGTGCCGGCGCTGACGTCGGCCGAAGACGTGCTCGCGCTCAAGCCGGACGGTGTGTTTCTCTCAAACGGACCCGGCGATCCGGAACCGCTCGAATTCCAGGCGCAGCAGGTCCGCAAGCTGATCGGCAAAAAGCCGATCTTCGGCATCTGCCTGGGCCATCAGATTCTGGGCCTGGCGCTGGGCGGCAAGACGTACAAGCTGAAATTCGGGCACCGCGGAGCGAATCATCCGGTGCTGAACCGAACGACGGAGAAGGTGGAGATCACGTCGCACAATCACGGTTTTGCGGTGGACCCCGATTCGCTGAACGTGAACGAAGTGGATCTGACGCACGTCAATCTGAACGATCAGACGCTGGAGGGTTTCCGGCATCGCAGCGAGCCGGTGTTCTGCGTGCAGTATCATCCGGAGGCGGCTCCGGGCCCGCACGATTCGCATTATTTGTTTGACGATTTCATGAAAATGATCAAGGATTACGGAGCCCGTTAACGAATGCCTCGGCGTAACGACATTCATCGCATCCTGATCGTCGGTTCCGGGCCTATCGTTATCGGGCAGGCCTGCGAGTTCGACTATTCCGGCACGCAAGCTTGCAAGGCGCTCAGGGCCGACGGGTATGAGGTGGTGCTAATCAATTCCAATCCGGCCACCATCATGACCGATCCCGATCTGGCAGACCGCACCTACGTGGAGCCGCTGAGCGTGGCGTTCGCCGAGGAAGTGATCCGGCGCGAGCGTCCGGATGCGCTGCTTTCGACGGTGGGCGGCCAGACGGGTCTGAATTTATCGGTCGATTTGGCTGAAGCGGGCGTGCTGGATAAATACGGCGTGGAGTTGATCGGGGCGAAAATCGAGTCCATCAAGAAAGCTGAAGACCGCTTGCTATTCAAGGATGCGATGCGCAAGATCGGCCTGGAGACGCCGCAATCGCAGCTGGTGAACAACGTGGAGGACGGACTGGCGTTCGCCAATCGCATCGGCTATCCGGTGATCTTGCGCGCGAGCTTCACTCTGGGCGGTTCGGGCGGCGGCATCGCTTACAACCGCGAGGATCTCACGGAAATTCTGGAGCGCGGCCTGGATCTTTCGCCCGTTCATGAAGTGCTCATCGAAGAGAGCGTCCTCGGCTGGAAAGAGTTTGAGCTGGAGGTGATGCGGGACTTGGCCGACAACGCCATCATCGTGTGTTCCATCGAAAATTTCGATCCGATGGGCGTCCATACCGGCGATTCCATCACCGTTGCTCCCGCGCAAACGCTCACCGATCGCGAATATCAGATGATGCGCGACGCATCGCTGCGCTGCCTGCGCGAAATCGGCGTGGACACCGGCGGATCGAACGTGCAGTTCGCCATCAACCCGGAAAACGGGCGTATGGTGATTGTGGAGATGAATCCCCGAGTGTCGCGCAGTTCGGCGCTCGCGTCCAAAGCCACCGGATTTCCGATCGCGAAGATCGCGGCAAAGCTGGCGGTTGGATATCGCTTGGATGAAATTAAGAACGACATCACCGAAGTGACGCCGGCCTGCTTTGAGCCGACGCTCGACTACGTGGTGGTCAAGATCCCGCGCTGGCAGTTTGAAAAATTCCCGGGCGCCGAGCCGGTGCTGGGGACGCAGATGAAGTCGGTGGGCGAGGTGATGGCCATTGGCCGCACATTCAAGCAGGCGCTCGCGAAAGGTCTCCGCAGCCTGGAAACCGGCAAGGCGGTCACTTCCGAAACATTCGATCCGGCGCTCATCCGCCAGCGCTTGATCACTCCGAATCCGGAACGTTTGGGCTACATCCGTTTCGCTTTGGAACAGGGATGGACCGTGGAGCAGATTCACGAGATCACTTCCATCGATCCGTGGTTCCTGAAGCAGCTTCGTGAAATGGCGGATTCCGAGCAAGAACTTTCGGGCCAAAGCCTGCCCGCGCTTTCGCGAGAGCAGCTGCTCGCAGCCAAACGCGAAGGCCTTTCCGATCCGCGGCTGGGGCGGTTGTTGGGCTCCGACGCCGCCACGGTGCGCGCACGCCGCAAGGAACTCGGCATCGGCGCGGTCTTCAATCGCGTGGATACCTGCGCGGCGGAATTTGAGAGCTTCACGCCCTATCTTTATTCGAGCTACGAATCGGAGAATGAATCCGATCCGAGCGATCGCAAGAAGGTGATGATCCTGGGCAGCGGTCCCAACCGCATCGGCCAGGGCATCGAGTTCGACTATTGTTGCTGCCACGCCGCCTACGCGCTGGCCGAGTTCGACCACGAGTCCATCATGGTGAATTGCAATCCGGAAACCGTCTCGACGGATTACGACACCAGCGATCGTTTATACTTTGAGCCGCTTACGCTCGAAGAAGTTCTGAACATTTGCGATGTGGAAAAGCCGGATGGCGTCATCGTCCAATTCGGAGGCCAGACTCCGCTGAACCTGGCGCTTCCGCTGAAAGCGGCGGGCGTCCCGATCATCGGCACTGATCCGGCCGATATCGATCTGGCCGAGGACCGCAAATTGTTCGGCAAATTGCTGGACGATCTTGGCATCCCGTCGCCTCCCAACGGCACGGCCACCAGCGCCGAAGAGGCTTGCGCGGTGGCGCGGCGGCTTGGCTATCCGGTGCTGGTGCGGCCTAGCTATGTGCTCGGCGGACGCGCCATGGTGATCGCTTACGACGAAGAGATGGTCCGTCGTTATATGCACGAAGCCGTGGTGTTCTCGCAAGAGCGGCCGGTGCTGATCGACCGGTTTTTGGAAGACGCCACCGAAGTGGATGTGGACGCGCTGGCCGATCAGGATGGAAACGTGCTGATCGCGGGCATCATGGAACACATCGAAGAAGCCGGCGTGCATTCCGGCGACAGCTCCTGCGTTCTGCCGCCCCAAGGGCTTTCGAGCGCCGTGCTCAAGGCGATTCAGGATTACACGGAACGGCTGGCGCGCGCGCTCCACGTGATCGGCCTGATGAACGTGCAGTACGCGATCAAAGACGGCAAAGTCTACGTGCTGGAAGTAAACCCGCGGGCGTCGCGCACGGTTCCCTACGTCAGCAAAGCCACCGGTGTGCCGCTGCCGAAGCTGGCGGTGGGGTTGATGCTCGGCAAAAAACTGCGGGACTTCGAACATCTCACCGGAGGCCGTAGCTCCGGTGTGCTGCCGGTGCCTCAGTGCTTCGTGAAATCACCCGTGTTCCCGTTCGGAAAGTTTCCGGGCGTGGATCCGGCGCTAGGGCCCGAGATGCGATCCACCGGCGAAGTGATGGGTGTCGGCGAGAACTTCGGCGAAGCGTTCGGCAAGGCGCAGTTGAGCGCCGGCACTCCGTTACCCGCGAGCGGCGTGGTTTTCATCAGCGTGAACGATCGCGACAAAGCCGCGGCCGTGGATGTCGCCGCGAAATTTGCCGAGCAGGGATTTCAGCTCGCCGCAACGCGGGGCACCGCGGCGGTGTTGAAGGCCGCTGGTCTGGAAGTAAAGACGGTGTTCAAAGTGAATGAAGGACGTCCCAACGCGGTGGACATCATGAAAGCCGGCGCGGTGAAGCTGGTGATTTACACCACTACCGGCGGCCATACGTTCAAGGACGAGCGCGATATCCGGCGCACAGCCGTCGCATATCGCATTCCGTGTATTACGACGCTGAGCGGCGCGAAAGCCGCGGCGCAAGCCATTATCTCGCGCCAACGCGACCCCATTCGTGTCTGGAGCCTGCAGGAAATTCACCGGCCGGCCGGCGTTGCGAGCGGTTCGTAGCGGCTACCGCTGGCTCGCTTCGCCAGCCTGCACTCTTCTGGTGAACTCAGTGGATTTCCCGCGCGGCACGCTCAACGTCTGCCAGCGATCGCTCGAAAGATGTTTCGCTAGAAATACAATTTGCCCGCAATGGTAAGAGTAATGCGCCACCTGCCGGTTGATGGCCTGCATCACCGAGTGCGCTTCGCCGCGGATGGTGACGGAACGGCCGAGATCGGCGTCTGAAAGAGATTCCAGCGTTCCGAGCAACCGCTGCCAACCATCCTCCCAAATTTCGAGCAAGGCTTCGCGAGTGGCCGGCGGATTGGAGAATTCCTCATCACGATCGCGCCCCGGCTTTTCGCCGTCGGAAGTAAGAAAATCGGTCCAGCGCGAGCGCATGTTCCCGGCCATGTGCTTCACGATCACCGCCATCGAATTCATCTCTCCATCCAGAACGGCGAAGAGCTGATCGTCGCTCACCTGTTCGATCGCGCGCTCGCCAAGCTTCTTGTAATACCGGAAGATCCCGATGGAATCCTCCAGGTACGATGTAGTGAACTGAAGCGCCATGCCTACATATTGGCAGAATAGAAACAGCGAGGAGCATCGAAATGAAAATCGGCATTATAGGTTCGGGCAATGTTGGCCGAGCGCTCGGCGGGCGCTGGTCGAAACTGGGTCATGAGGTTGTGTTTGGCACGCGCAATCCGCACGGACCGGAAATGCAGCAATTAGCCGCGAAGGCCAGCGGCAAAACCAGCGCGGCTAGTCTTGGGGACGCGGCTCGCGACGGCGAGGTTCTGCTGCTTGCAACGCCGTGGCCGGCCACCGAGCAAATCATCGCTGGGCTGGGCGATCTGAACGGGAAAATCCTGATCGACGCTACCAATCCGCTGCTGCCGGACCTGTCCGGCCTGGCGCTTGGAACCACCACTTCGGCGGGCGAGCAGGTGGCCCGTTGGGCTCGTGGCGCGAAGGTGGTGAAAGCTTTCAACACGGTGGGGGCGAACATCATGGCCGATCCTTCTTTTGAGGGCCATAAGCCCGTGATGTTCTACTGCGGTGACGACGCGGAAGCTAAACAGGTGGTGAAGAAGTTGATCCACGCACTGGTTTTTGAAGCCGTGGATGCCGGGCCGCTCACTCAGGCTCGTGTACTAGAACCGTTCGCATTGCTCTGGATCTCGCTGGCTTACGCGCAAGGGATGGGCCGCGACTTTGCATTCGAGCTTCTTCGCCGCGGCGCGGCTAATTCTTGATCACCGCGCGCAGGTAGGTGAGTATCGACGCAAGCTCAGCATCGCTATAGGAGCCGATCACCGAAGCGTGACGCCACGCGCTGCCTTCAGTAACCTTCAGAGCGCTGGGATCCACGGTCCTTAACACCGGTGGCACCGACGTCAGATCGTAAAACAGAGCGCGTGTCTTGCCCTGGCTGACGATGAGCGCGGGCATGGATTCGCCGTCCACCGTTGCAGTGCGGACATCCGGCGTCCGAAGCGCCCGCAGCGCCGCGGCATCGGCGGGAATGTTGGCGATGGGCGTGGTCACCGAAATTCCGATGCCATTCACTTCGTGGCACGTGGAGCAACGCGCGAAGCCGCGCACGGCGTCGAAGAATAACGCGCGGCCTTGCTCGGCGTCAGCGGAGAGCGGCGGCTCTGACGGTCCGGCGGCGCCCGGCCCAGGCCCGAGGTTCACAGTTGGATTGGCGATGCCGTTCAAGTTCGCGACGTAGGCGATCACAGCCGCCAAATCGGGGCGCGACAGCGTGGTTCCAAACGCGGGCATCGCGGTGCCTGGAAGCCCACGAGTGATCGTATTGGTGATGTAGGGTTGATCAAAGCCTCGGCCAGCCAATCTCGGCGCGCCCGCCGGTGCGCCACGCGCTCCGTGGCAGTATCCGGTGGCACAGGATTGCGCGAAAACCTTTTCGCCCGAAGTCTGCGACCAGCCGAGCGCTGGAATCATTAAAAAGAAAAGCGCCCGCGTCATTTTGCAGTCTCCGGCAATGCGAATACGATCAAGGTGGAACCTCCGCGCCAATGCTGATCGGGAAACAACGGAGCCAGCTGAGCGCCAGTAATGGCCTGCTGCCAACCCGTCGGAGTGGCGATGTACTGGCGCCCCGCCACCGAATACGAAACGGCCGACCCGCGATTGCCGGCCCCCGTTTGATAGCTCCACAGCTTGTTGCCGGTGCGCGCGTCCAGCGCAAAGAACTCGCCCTCGGGATCGCCCGAGAACACCAGATCGCCGGCGGTCGCCAGCACCGAGGCCAGCAGCACATATCGATAGGGCATGCTCCACACGCGCTTACGAGTGATCGGATCCCACGCGTCGATGTGGCTGTATGTTTTTCGATCCGGCGGCAGCTTGAAGGTGAATCCGCCATTGGCATGAAAGCGGCCCTCGTTCGCTTCTGTTGGCGTGGACGTCAGGTCGTTGCACACTTCATTGATGGGAGCGTAGATATAACCGGTGCGCGGCGAATATGCGATTGAGTTCCAGCTCTTCGCGCCCGCCGCACTGGGACACGTGTTCACCACTTTGCCCGCTTCCGGCTCGCGACGCCCCACCAGCTTGCCGTCTTCGGTGATGCCTGAAATCCAGGTCTGCACTTCCGGCATGGAGAAAGCTCCGATGAACTCACCCGTTACGCGATCCAGCACGAACGTCACGCCGCTCTTGTTCATGTGGACCAGCAGCTTTCGCATCTGGCCATTGATCTGGCGATCGATCAGCACGCATTCATAGGCGGAATCGAAGTCCCACAAATCGTCGGGAACTTCCTGGTGATACCAGCGCAGTTTGCCGGTGTCGGCATCAAGCGCCACCACGCTGGCCGTGTACAGATTCGCTTCCTTGCCTTTCGCGCCTGGCACCAGACGATCCTGGTCGTTGAAATCGCCGCCCGCGTTGCCGGTGCCCCAATAGACCAGATTCAACTCCGGATCGAAGGAGCCCGTCATCCACGGTGCGCCCCCGCCCAATCTCCAGCTATCGCCCTTCCACGTCTCATGACCCTTTTCGCCGGGGCCTGGAATCACATACCAGCGCCACGCGAAGCGGCCGGTCTTGCTGTAGAAGGCCGTCAAATAACCGCGATGCGCGGCGTCGCCGCCGGTGCCTCCCACGATGACCTTGTCTTTCGCGATGAGCGGAGCGGCCGTGATATCGCAGCCGCACTGGCGCGGATCGTCCACGCTCACCTTCCATTGTTCCGCTCCGGTTTTCGCGTCCAGCGCGACCAGGAAATTGTCGGTGGTGCCGAAGAACACTTTGCCGCCCGAAACCGCCACGCCGCGATTTTGCACGAACGTCATGCCCCCGGGTTTGCCCGGCCGAGGCGTCGGATATTTGTAATCCCACAGCACTCGGCCAGAGGCAGCATCGAGCGCGAAAACCTGGATGCGCGGCGTGATCAGGTACATGACGCCATCCACGACGATGGGTGTAGCCTGGAGATTTTCCGCGTAGTCGCCGGTCTGAAAAAGCCAGGCAGGCACCAGATTTTTGACGTTGCCGGTGTTCACCTGATCGAGCGCGCTGTAGCGCCAGGAGAGCTGCGTGCCGCCGTAATGCGGCCAATCAAAATGGGTGGCTCCGTCAGGAGTCCGGTCTTGAGCGCACGCTGCCGCAAGCGCGAGCAGCACCAGCAGAAATCGCATCGTGTTCCATCATATTAGAAATTGCCGGCGCAACTCACAGCCATCCCTTTGCCCGCGCGATCCGCGCCGCCTCCACGCGGTTGCTTGCGCCGACTTTGCTCATGGCTTCAGAAAGGTAATTTCGCACCGTTCCCTCCGATAGCCCAAGCTTCTGCGCGATCTCGGAACCAGCCACGCCTTCACCCGCCAAGCGAACCACCTGGCGTTCGCGATCGGTCAGCGGATCTGCTTCCCCCCAGGCTTCGGCCACCAGTTCAGGGTCGATGACACGCAGACCCACGTGGACGCGCCGCACCGCATCGGCCAGTTCCTTGGCGGGCTTGTCCTTCAATAAATACCCCAGTGCACCCGCATCCAAGGCGCGGCGCAGATAGCCCGGACGCGCAAACGTGGTAAGGATGATGATTCGCGTGCTGGAGCGCAGCCGTTTCAATTCCGCCGCTACCTCCAGACCGCTCATTTCCGGCATTTCGATGTCGGTGATCAGAACGTCGGGTTGCTGCTGGGCCACGGCGTCCAGCGCTTCCCGGCCGTTGCGTGCCTGGGCGGCAACCACAATATCGTCCTCAATCTCGAGCAATGCCGCCAGCGCTCCCAGCACCATTCCCTGGTCTTCGGCCAGTACCACGCGGATCGGGTTCTCTTTTTTCCTTGCGGCACTATTCACGCTGAGCCGTTCCTTTTCTCAGCTTCTAGCGGCAGCATGATCGTTAACCTGGTCCCCGCGCTGGTCTCACGCCGCAAGGTTCCTCCCATCGCTTCCACGCGCTCCCGCATTCCGCGCACCCCATTTCCCTCGGCCTGCGATCCACCGCGGCCATCGTCCTGGACCTCGAGCAGGCAGCTGCCGTCCACGGGTTCCAGTCTCAGCCAGCAGTGCGTGGCGCGGGCATGGCGCACCACGTTGGTCACCGCCTCCCGTACCGCCAGCGCGAGCACCGTTTCCTGGGCCGGCGACAAAGGCATGAGCACCGATTGGCAATCGGCCGCTACACCTGCTGTCTTCAGTGTAGAAGCTGCGCGAGCCAATTCCTCCTCCAGTCCGCCGGCGCGATAGCCGCCAATCGCGTTGCGAACTTCCGCCAGCGCTTCTCGTGAGATCCGCTCCACGTCGCGAATTTCACTTGCCGCGCGCTCCACATCGTGGTGAATCAGCTTGGACGCCAGTTCCGATTTCAGAATCACCACCGATAGCGTGTGCCCCAGCACATCATGCAAATCGCGGGCAATTCGCTCCCGTTCGGCCACCCTGGCCAGGTGCTCGATCTCGTCCTGCGCCAGGCGCAAACGCCGGTTGGCCTCATTCCTCTGCGCGAAGTAAATGTTGACGGACCCAACGGAAATCGAAAGCCCCGCACCGATGATCCAGAACCATGGATCCAGGTGGAGCAGCAGCGCCTCCAGCACCACGATCGTCACCAGCGTGGCGAGCGCTTTGAACGCGAATCCGTAGTCGCCAATGTAGGCCAGCCCAGCCGCCGCGTACACGATGAATACGGCGGAGCCGACGTTGAAAGGGGCGAGTCCGATGCCCATTAGGGCAATCGCCGCGACAATCCATAAGCGCCGTCGCCCCTGCATCCAGTAGCTGGTGAAGTAGAGGACTAGAAAAACGCCGGAAGCCAGCGCCGTCGCCAGCCACTCTTTCCAATTGGCCTTAACTACAATCGGCTGGACAAAAAAGAACCCCAGGTAGACCAGCCACACATAGGGCGTCCATCCGAGTTCTTTATTTGGCGGCAACAGGCGCATGCGGAAGCCAGGGTCAGTGCTCATACTGCCACAGAATCACCGCATCGGTGGCCCACAACGAGAGGCCACAGATACCGCACGCCACCAGATTGCGAACTTCGCCCACTGGAATGGCGAGGGATGCCAACACGCCCAACGTCATCGCCGCTCCGGTCCAATAATAAATGGTCGCCTTGAAGATTTTCGCGAGCGGGAAAAAGTGCACCCCGACGATGCCGCCGATGAATTGAGGCCACAGGTCGGGACGGTGAACGTAATTCAGCCAGTTCATCGCGACCGCGCATGCCACCCATTCGACCGCGACGATGGTCCAGTATGCCTTGGAAACGGCCGACCAGCTCTGTCGGCCGGCGGATGAATATGGCGTGCGCCGGAGTGAATAAAGCCGGGCCAACGGAGACCATACACAGATCACCGCAAGAATCGCGATGGCCACCAGCCAAACAGGGGCTCTGATCGCTCCAAAGTAAATTGCATCGAGCATCCATACGGTTCCGAATGCGCCGCAAATCAGGGCGCCTATCGCGCGGCCTTTCGATGGGGCCGCGGTGAGTAGTGGGGAGTTGGGGACTGCAATCGTGGTTTCCATGGCTTTATACTGAGCCGGAGCGCAGTTGCGCGGTAGTGAAGTTCGTCACGCTCCAGATATGACAAGCGTCAGGAGGGAGCAATCTGTCCCATATATTTCCGTGTCGCGCGCTGGTAGTAGCAATTCTTTTCGTGGGCCTGGCCGCACCCATGCGCGCCGAGAGCATTGCGACTGCAGGCAAGCAAATCACGGCCGGAATTGTAGTGGTGGCTGTAGGGGTGGGGGTACTCGTGACTTTTCTTGTTATCCACTACCGGCACAAAAGCAGCTCCATTACGGGCTGCGTGATCTCGGGACCGAACGGAACCAGTCTTACCGATGAAAACGACAAGCGGACATACACGCTGTCCGGCAATACCGCGGCTGTTAAACCAGGGGAGCGAATCCGGCTGGAGGGCAAGGAGCAGAAGGAAAAGAACAGAACGTTTATCTTTGAAATTCAGCGGGTTGGAAAAGTGTTCGGCGCATGCGGTCCATGAAACGGTAAAATCAAGAGGAACGCTTCTGCATCGCAGCCAGCGTGTTTTGAATCCAACCATTTATGCCAACTGCCTACATTTGCCAAGGCGTGCGGACGCCCATCGGCCGCTACGCCGGATCGCTTTCCTCGGTCCGCCCCGACGATCTGGCCGCCCACACGCTCGCCACGCTGTGCGCCAAGTACCCTAAGAGCGACTTCGCAACTATCGACGAAGTGATCCTGGGCTGCGCTAATCAATCGGGCGAAGACAATCGCAACGTCGCCAGGATGGCGCTGCTGCTTTCGGGCATTCCGCACACGGTGCCTGGCGTAACGGTGAACCGGTTGTGCGCCTCCGGGATGGAAGCGGTTGCTGCCGCGTCCCGAGCCATTGTCGCGGGCGAAATGTCGCTGGCCATCGCCGGCGGTGTGGAAAGCATGAGCCGCGCGCCTTTCGTGATGGGGAAGGCCACCACGCCCTTTGCGCGCAATGCCGAGATCTTCGACACCACGCTCGGCTGGCGCTTCATCAATCCTGTACTGCAAAGTAAATACGGAACAGACTCGATGGCCGAAACGGGCGAGAACGTCGCCGAGGATTACAAGATCAATCGGGAGTCGCAGGACAAGTTCGCGCTGTGGTCGCAGCAGAAGGCCGCCGCCGCGCAGAAGGCTGGATTCTTCGCCGAAGAGATCGCGCCGGTGATTATTCCCGGTCCGAAGGGCACTTCGAAGACCGTCTGCGAGGACGAGCACATCCGGCCCGACACCACACTCGAAGGTTTGGCGAAGCTGCCCACACCGTTTCGCAAGGGCGGAACTGTGACGGCCGGCAACGCATCCGGCATCAACGACGGCGCGTGCGCGATGTTCGTTGCCTCTGAAGAAGCCGCGGCAAAATTCGGGCTCACTCCGCTGGCGCGCGTGGTAGGAGCGGCGGCCGCAGGCGTGGAACCGCGCGTGATGGGCGTGGGACCGATCCCCGCCATCCAGAAGCTGCTGGCGCGCGTGAAGATGACCATCGACGAAATCGATATCCTGGAGCTCAACGAAGCTTTCGCCGCGCAAGCCGTGGCTGTGACGCGCGCGTTCGGATTGCCCGACGATTCCGAAAAGGTGAATCCGAACGGCGGCGCCATCGCGCTGGGGCATCCGCTCGGGATGAGCGGCGCGCGTTTGATCCTCACCGCGACGCATCAATTGCAGAACAGCGGCCAGCGCTACGCGATTGCGTCCATGTGCATCGGTGTGGGGCAGGGGATGGCGACTTTGCTCGAACGCGTTTGAACCACGCGCGTTAGCAAGTGACCGCTCCCTCACGGTCGCGGTTCAGAATCGCGGCAGTGATATCTATCGGCGAACACCGGCCGTCATCTGAATCCAGTTCAGAAAGCTGCGGGCCTCGTCGATCTCTTCCTCGCTGACGATGTGTGGCCGTCCTGGATAGATCCGGAGTTGAACGTCCGCGCCGAGTTCCCGGAACAAATTCGCAGCTTCGTGCGTGGACTGCTCGGGGATCCAATCGTCGACATCGCTCCCGGTGAGCAACATTCGTATGCCGGCTAATGACTGCGGCGCAAGCGCCTTCCAATTCGATCCGGGCACACCCATCAATCCGCCGGTGAGTACAATGAGCGAGCCAACGCGAGTGGGATGACGGAGCGCGTATTCCAGCGCCAGCGAGGCGCCCTGCGAGAAACCGACAATTACCAGGCGATCCGGTGGCAGGCGCCCGTACTCACCGGCTTCGAGCACGGCTTCGTGGCACCTTTCCACCGATTCCGTCAGGTACGGTTCGTTCTTTTCTCGCGGATCGAAGAATCGGCCCGGGTACCAACTGCCCGGGGTTTCGGCCTCCGGAACCACCCAGCGGATCCCTTCGATGTTTCCGAAACGGGCGGCTAAATCAATTTTTTCTTCCGGTGTTTTACCCCGGCCGTGCAGCAAAACTCCGGCAAATTGCGACGCGCCCCGCGGCGAACCCACTGCTCGCACGCGGGGCGACGTTAGATGACTGCTCACACTACTAATTTACTACCCGCTTCCTCACGGTCGCGGTTCGGAACGCCGGTTACTTCTTCTGACCGCCGTCCCCGCCGATAAACACCGCTTGACGACGCGACGGTCCGATGCCCACGGCATCCGCAGCCGAAGGCGTTCCCCCCGGAGTCGAGGTACTCACGGCAATCGCTTCCAGATGCGTCGGGAAGTTGTTCTCCGGAATCGTGATCGGTTCCAGCATAGCCATGATCTCGTCACGGCGCTCCTCGAACCAAGGGGGAAGGAGCAACTGATGTCCCAGCGCGTCGTAAGGCTCGTCGCGGGAGAATCCGCCCTCGGCCGTGGCCGCGCATTCCACCAAAATTCCGCCCGGGCAACGGCAATAGATAGAGTGGAAGTAATTGCGGTCCTTGATCTCGGAGCAATCCGTATAGCCCAGCTCTTCGTAAATGCCCTTTTGCTCGGCCAACCCTTCATCGGTGCCGGCGTCCAGCGCAACGTGATGGCCGGTGCCCGCGCCGAATCCCCAGCTTCCCGAAGGACGGTCCGGTTCATGCAGCAAAATGATGGTTTTGTTGGCCCCGCCGCCGTTCAATTCCAGGCGATGGTAGTTGCCCTCCACGCCGGTCTTCTTAAATCCCAGCGCTTCGATGAAAAACCGCTCGGTCTCGGGGATTTCGCGAACCGAGAGCACCGGCCCATGGAATCCATGCGTGGCGACGTCGGCGCTGACCTCGCCCACGGTCCAGGGCTTGCGATCGTCGGTGGAATCCTCAATCACTTCCAGCTGCAAACCGGAGGGGTGGCTGAACCGGATGAACTTCTGTCCGAACCGCTCCTGAATGCCCGAATGCTTCACCTTGTGGTGCGTCAGGTGCTCGTCCCAGAACTTGGTGGCGCCCTTCTTCACCGTGTAAGCGGTGGACTGGATCTGGCCCGATCCCGGCCGTCCGGCGACACGCTTGTAGGGGAAGGTGGTGTACACCGAACCCGGCTCCGCACCGGCATTCGAATAATACAAGTGGTAATGGGCATAGCGTCCGTCAAAAAGAATGGTCTGTTTGATCAGCCTTTGCCCAAAGACTTGCGTCAAAAAATCTACGTCTTCTTGGGCTCCAGATGCACAAACGGTGACGTGGTGGAAGCCCGATACCAGGGACATGTTGCTTTACCTCCGGCGCGATTATATCAAGACTGATGATTGTAGCGCGGCCTCAATATATCAGGACTGGCAAGCTGTATGCAAGTCCTACTGTAAGCCAGCTTGTTAACTTTCGGCGGCTTCGGCGCAGCCTGGCTCGGGCAGCGTGGCAGGCCACATGGTGCGTGACCAACGCGCGTGGAAGCTCACCTCGCAGAAATAGTTAGCAAGCGTGACAAGCGGAACGGCAAGCATCAAGGGACTCAGTACAAACGTCCAGGGAAGTTCCCGCACCAGGCTGGATCCGATGCCCAGCACGGCGCGCGTGAGCTTGGCATAATTGCCCGACGCGCCGGCCACTTGTCCCCGGCACTGCCGCAAGCCCTGGAGATAGGAACCAACGCCGTCCGCGCCGGTGACTTCGGTGTAGGTGAGGGCCAGGGTTTCCAGAGTATGCGCGTCGCTTCCGCCTACGGCGGCCTTCTGCCAGTCCTGCGCCAGTCGCGCGGCGGCGAGGTTGTTGCTGGCCGGAATATGGCCGTTCAAGGTTTCCATCGCGGGAAACAGGTCTTCGAACATCTCGAAATCCAGCTCCGTGCGGCGGCCTGTGAGGCTAGAAAAGACGTGATTGATGCTGAATAGAATTTTCTGTTCGTCGAGGAATGCGGCCAAAGCCGGCACGTCGCTGCGACGGCGCTGCAATTCGATGTGATGCCGCTCCTCTATGCCGTAGACGCCCACATGGATCTCGGTGCCGGACGGCGTGGTACAGGTCACTTCTTCGCTAAGAAAGAAGTCGGGGTAGCGGCGAAGGTGTTCGGCCGAATCGATGGAGTCATGATCGGTGACCGTCACCAGATCCATGCTCCGCCGCTTCAATGTCCGATACACTGCCTCCGGGTCGTTGTAGCTCTCGCGGCAGAAACGGTGAAATCCGGGAATGTTGCACATGCCCGAATGCCGCGTATGGACGTGCAGATCGCACCGCATGCCTCTTTGTATACCGGCATGCATTACAATCAGTTGAATTGTGGAAAAAACATCTGTGACAAAAAATGTTAGTACTTTCGGACTGAAACGTTTGCACGCCTGATTCGGTCACATTAGCGCGTGCATCGGCTCCCGTTCCTGGCAATTGTCCTTTTGCTGCCTTCACCCGTTCCCGCCTATTCGGTCCTTACCCACGAAGCCATCATCGATTTGAGCTGGCAGCAAAATCTGCGTCCACTCCTGCTGCAGCGATTTCCCCAGGCCACCGATGATCAGTTGCGTGAGGCCCACGCCTACGCCTATGGCGGCGCAATCATTCAGGACATGGGCTATTATCCGTTCGGCAGCAAATTTTTCAGCGATCTGGTGCATTACACGCGCAGCGGCGATTTTGTTCTGGCGCTGCTTCAGGACGCGCAGGAATCGCGTGATTTAAATGACTACGCCTTTGCGCTCGGCGCGCTGGCCCATTACGCCGCCGACAACCTGGGTCACCCGGTGGCGGTGAATCGCACGGTACCAATGGTCTATCCCAAACTGCGAGCCAAATTCGGTCCCGACATCACGTACGAAGACAATCCCGCCGCGCATCTGAAAACCGAATTCGGCTTCGACGTCATCGAAGTGGCTCGCGGCCAGTATGCTAACGACGCATATCACGATTTCATTGGGTTCCAAGTCGCCAAACCGCTGCTGGAGCGCGCCTTCGAACAGACTTACTGCGTTCCGTTGAAGAGCTTGTTCACCGACCTGGATCTGGCATTGGGAACCTATCGCTTCTCCGTCAGCCGGGCCATTCCAGAGATGACCAAGGCCGCCTGGGCAGCCAAGAAGAAGGACATTCAACGCCTGCAGAAGGGCATGACTCGCCGCCGGTATCTGTATCGCCTTTCGGTGGCCCAATATCAGAAGGATTGGGACGGCAAATACGAGCGGCCGGGATGGTGGACGCGATTCCTGGCGTTTCTATTCCGCCTGGTTCCTAAGGTGGGTCCTTTTGACGCGTTCAGCTTCAAGGTACCACCGCCTGCGGCCGAGAAGATGTTCCTGGCCAGCATGGACGACACCCTGCGGCGCTACAACCAGCTTCTGGCGAACGAGGGTGAAAATCGGCTCCAGCTCCCGAATGAAAACTTCGACATCGGACGTCCCACGCGTCTGGGCGACTATCGTTTGGCGGATGAGACTTACGCCAAGCTGCTGGAACGGTTCGACGGCCACCTCAACGACGTGTCGCCTGCGATGCGAGCGAACGTGCTGATGTTCTATGGCGTCTCGGGAAGTCCGGATACGGATAAGGCCAAAACGGCGTTGGCCGCACTGCGCGCCGAGTCGGCAAGGATCTACTAACCGTCCGTCTGTCTGGCGGCCGGATCACTACCCAAATCTTCTCGATTCAAAGGAAGCACCACCGAAATCCGCGTTCCTTTGCCGGGCTCCGATTGAATAGTCAACTGGCCGCACAGCTCTCGCACGCGCTCGGTGATGCCGAGCAGGCCTAGGCCATACTGTACGCCGCCATGCTGATCGAACCCCACGCCATCGTCTTCCACCAACACAGCCAGCTTTCCGCTGGAATCCTCCAACTTGACATGAATGTTTTTGGCTTGAGCGTGGCGCGCGCAGTTGGTGAGCCCTTCCTGGACGATACGATAAAGATAGGTGCGGTGCGGATCGGGGACGTCCCGCAGATCACCGTCCACTTCCAGGCGAATGGGCGTCTTGTAGCGCCGCGAATGCTCGCGCGCCTGCCATTCCAGGGCCGGGCCCAGTCCAAGAACATCCAACATAGCCGGACGCAGCCCCATGGCGATGTCGCGCGTGGTCCGCAGCGTGCTTTCCGCCAGTTTCTTGGCCTGATCCAGGTGCGGATCGGTTTCTCCACTCGCCGTCCCGCGCCCCCGCTCCAGATTCCCCAACTCCATGCGGAGCGCGGTGAGCAGCTGCCCGATCTCGTCGTGCAACTCGCGCGATAGCGCCTTTCGCTCCTGCTCCTGGGAAGAAACCAACTGTTGCGACAGATGCCGCAAACGTTCCTCGGCCAGCTCGGTGGCCTTCTGGTGCGCCGCGGATTCCTTCTCGAGCGAGGTGATGCGGAACACGCTGGCTCCAGCGATGATGGCCCCCAGCACCAGAGAGGTGAGCATGGTCTCCCAAATGTCGTTCTGCAGATGTACCACAGACTGGCTCAGCTCCCGGCGGCGCGATTCGAAACTTTCCTCGTTCAGCTTCCCCAGCTCCTCGGCGATGGCAAAAATCGGCATGGTTTCCGAACCGAAGCCATCGTCCATGAACTGCGTTTTGGTTTGCGCCGGCGTTTGCTGAAACTCGGCTCCTACGGTCTTCAGGTAAGCCGTGAGGGCGGTTTCTAAACGCTCCACCGGCCCACTGCTGTGTTGCGGCCGGAGCGATCTCAGTTGCACCAGGCTGAGTTCGGTTTTGGCGCGCAGCGCGTTCAATTGAATCAGGTACGCGCTGGGGGAAGCATCGCGCTCGAGCAAACGATTTCGCCGCAGCACGGCCACCTTCGACGTATCGGAGCGGATACTCTCCACCACATTCTCGATGAGGCGGTAATTGTCTTCCACGTTCAGAATCTGCTGGTGAATCCGGCGCGTCTCCTGGATGCTGGCGGCGCCCGATAAACCTATGATAATGAGAAGGAATCCCAGGCCGAACACCGACACTGGCCAAATGCTTTGCGGGGCGCTTTTCACTTACGGTCTCGCCTCATGTAGTACTTTCGAGGGGGGCTACGCACTAGATCCCCTTGATCTATCGGTAGGATGGCAGCCTTTCCTTAATTCGCCCAAAATCGAGAAGCTTTCAAGGAGAATTCAATGATTGTTAATCGAGCCTTCATTCTTATGGTCCAGGCCTGGCGGGATCGCCGAGGTCAGGATCTCATCGAATACGCCCTCATGGCGGGCTTTGTTGCGGTGGCCGCCGGCGCTATTATGCCTACCGTCACCAGCAGCATCAGCACCATATTCAGCCAGGTGTCATCCGTGATGACGGCGGCAGCGAGCTAAGCCTCGGCAAGCCCAGCCAGGCGCGCGGATTCCGGGAACGGTTGCTGTGGCGATTCTCGTACCATGGAGGCATGAGCCGGCTTGTCTCGGATCTGCGCCACTCCTTCCGCGTCCTCACTTCCAACCCGGGATTTACAACCGTCGCGGTAGCGGCTCTGACCCTGGGCATCGGCGCCAATACGGCCATCTTCTCGGTGGTCAACGCGGTGTTGCTCGCGCCGCTCCCTTACCCGCAACCCGATCGCATCATGCGTATCCAGCGCATCTTCCGGAGCGGAGATACCGGCTCTGCGATTTCCATCCCCAAGTTCATGGCTTGGCGAAAAGCCAACCAGACCTTCGAAGCCCTGGCTCTCTACGACATGTCAGGACCGGGCTTGAACCTGGGTTCGGGCGACCGCTCCGAACAGATCAAAGGTATTCACGTTTCGGCCGACTATTTCCGGGTCTTCGGCGTCGCGCCGGCCCTCGGCCGCACCTTCCTGCCCGAGGAGGATCAGCCCAACGGCGCCAAGGCCGCGGTGCTCACGAGCGATCTGTGGCGTAGCCGTTTTGGAGGCGATCCGTCGCTGGTCGGCCAATCGATCCTCCTGGGCGGCGATCCGTACACGGTGGTCGGCATCCTTCCCGCGAATTTTCATTCCGATCCTCCCGCCGACATCTTCGTCCCCATGCAGGCGGATCCCAACAGCACTAATAACGGAAATTTTCTGCTGTGCGCCGGCCGTCTGAAGGCCGGAGCGACGCGGGACTCCGCGCAAGCCAACATGATCGTGGCGGGTGAACAGTTTCGCGCCGCCAATCCCAAATGGATGGACAAGAGCGAAAGCGTCGGCAAGCGCGCTACGAAGATAGACCCGGTGGTCGCGCTGCGGTATGAATAAGATATTTGCCACAGATGAACACGGATGCAAACAGGTAATGAAGCCCCCTTTTTTCATTGGCGTTTATCTGTGTTTCTAGGACACTACACTGCCAGCTTGATGAATAACGCCAGTGAGCCGCTTATGAAGTCTCAAAGCCGCTGGCAAGATCCCGCGAATGAACGCAGATGAACCCGCCGATCAAGGTCGTTTTTTTCATCTGCGTTTATCTGTGTTTATCTGTGCCCTTTTTAGAAGCTGAACCACGCACCTTCGCGCACGATATCGCGCCCATCGTCTATGAAAAATGCGCCTCCTGTCATCATCCCGGCGCGGCGGCCCCATTTTCCTTGCTCACTTATCAGGACGTCAAGAAGCGCGCAGCCCAGATCGCGGCCGCGACGCGCTCGCGCTATATGCCACCCTGGTTGCCCGAAGAGCCGCCACAACAGGGCTATGGCGAGTTCGCCGATGACCGCCGCCTTACCGCCGAGCAGATCGCAATCATCGCCGATTGGGTACGCGCCGGTGCACTCGAAGGTCCCCTCGACGAGATCCCGCCACCGCCAAGCTTCCCCGATGCCTGGCAGCTTGGAAAACCCGACCTGGTGCTGGAAGCGCAAAGCTCAGTGCAGTTGCCTGCAGCGGGTCCGGATCTTTATTGGAACGTTATCTTCACTCCCAACCTGACTGCGCGGCGCTGGGTTTGCGCCATCGAGATCCGCCCCGGTCTCGCTCGCGTGGTGCACCATGCGAACCTACTGATCGATCGCGCGGGATCGGCGCACCTCCACGAAATCTCGCCCGGCAAAGGGTTCCCCGGCATGGACCTCGTTATCGGGCGCAGCCCTTTCGATCCCGACGGCAATTTCCTGTTCTGGAAGCCCGGCGGCGCGCCGCATGTTGAGCCGGACGGATTCGCATGGCGGCTGGATCCGGGCAACGACCTGGTGCTCAATATGCACCTGCAGCCGTCCGGTAAGCCCGAACAAGTCCGCCCTTCGATCGGTTTATATTTCACCGATAAGCCGCAGACTAAGTTCCCCCTGCTGGTCCAACTGGAGAATGATCAGGCTCTCGACATTCCCGCAGGCACGAGTGATTTCGCTATTTCCGACGATTTCAAGCTTCCCCTTGATGCCGACGTCCTGGCCGTCTATCCGCACGCGCATTATTTGGGGCATTTGCTCGAAGCCTATGCCACGCTTCCCGACGGCTCCAGAAAATGGCTGATTCGCATCCCTGCCTGGGATCCCAACTGGCAGGCCGTCTACTATTACCGCGAACCTCTGTTCCTGCCGAGAGACTCCGTGATCCACATGCGCTATCACTACGACAACTCGGCGGCCAACCCGCGCAATCCCAACCATCCTCCGAAACGCGTGCGATCGGGCAACCAGGCCACCGACGAAATGGGCCACTTATGGCTGCAGATTCTGCCGCACGCGCCCGGGGACCATCGCCGCGAGCTGCAAGAAGCGGTGATGCGTCATCGAATCGAAAAAAATCCCAACGATGCCACAGCGCACATGAACCTGGGCGCGATTCTGCTGTCCCGCCTTGACCCGCAGGCAGCTGTTACCGAGCTCCGCGCCGCCGCCCGCCTGGCGCCCAACCGGCCCGAAGTCCACAATATGCTGGGGCTGGGCCTGGCCACGCTGAACCGGAACGCGGAGGCCATCCCGCAATTCGAACTGGCGTTACAGGCGCGTCCCGACTACGCGAGCGCCCGCTTCAATCTGGCGACGGCCCTGGCGAAATCAGGAAGGATCGACGAAGCCATCCAAAATCTCCGCCAAATCCTGGCCGCCAACCCGGACGATGCCTACGCCAAGCGGCGTCTCGGCGAACTAATCTCCAATCCCACCAATGAGTTACCAGCCACCAGCCACTAGAATCGGGAACAAAGTTCCCGATTCTGCCGTATACTTTGGTACAAGCGTATGAGTTTCCTTTCCAAGCAGTTCATCGATGTTATCCAATGGACCGAACCGGAAAATGGAATCCTGGCCTATCGCTACCCGATGGAGGACATGGAGATCCAGAACGGCGGCAAGCTGACGGTTCGCGAGTCCCAAATGGCAGTCTTCGTCAATGAGGGCCGCATCGCCGACGTTTTCGCGCCCGGTCTTTATACCCTGAACACGAACACGCTGCCGATTCTGACGTACCTCATGAATTGGGACAAAGCTTTCAAATCCCCATTCAAATCGGATGTATTCTACTTCTCCACGCGCCTGCAGACCGATCAGCGCTGGGGTACGGCCACGCCCATCACCATCCGCGACCGGGAATTCGGCGCCATCCGGTTTCGCGGCTACGGGATTTATGCGTACAAGATCGCCGATCCCAAGCTGTTCTATCAAAAGGTGAGCGGCACGCGCGATCTGTATGGCGTCCCCGAGTTGGAAGGCCAGTTGCGCAACACCATCGTCGCGCGCATGACCGATGGTTTCGCGCAAAGCTCCGTGCCTTTCCTCGATATGGCGGCCAACCAGGCCGCGCTTGGCCAGAAGATCATGGACGCGGTGAAGCCGGCTTTCGCCGAACTCGGCTTGTCGCTGGAAAACTTCGTCGTGGAAAACGTCTCGCTGCCCGACGAGCTGCAGAAAATGCTGGATCAGCGCATCAGCATGAACATGATTGGCGACATGGGCAAGTACACGCAATTCCAAGTGGCGCAATCGCTACCCGTCGCCGCTGCGAACGAAGGCGGAGGAGGCATTGCAGGCGTTGGAGTTGGCCTGGGCGCCGGCCTTACGATGGCGCAAAGCGTGATGAATGCCATGAAGCCCGGACAAACGACGCCCGGACAAACCACGCCCGGTGAACAAGCTCCGCCGCCGGCCGGAGGTCCAACGCCCAGTGCGGGCCCAGTAGCGCCAGCCGCTCCGGCAGCGGCGGGTACCGAAACCAAGTTCTGTATGGACTGCGGAAAACAGATTCCGCGGGCGTCGAAATTCTGCCCCGAGTGCGGCAAAGCGCAATAGCAGGACATGAACGACAGACCATGAATGGTTTGGAGTGGATCGTGGAGGCGCACGGCTGCAGCGCCGAAGCGCTGGCAAGCCAGGACCGCCTGGAAGAACTGTTCGCGCTGATCGTCGACGCCATGGATCTGCATGCGCTCGGCAAAACCAGCTGGCATCAGTTCCCCAACACCGGTGGCATCACGGGCGTGAGCCTGCTCACTGAATCGCATCTGGCCTGCCACACGTTCCCGGAATACGAATCGCTGTGCTTGAACGTATTCTGCTGCCGGCCGCGCCCGTCCGCTGATTTTGAAGCGCTGCTGAAGCGCGGCTTTGCTCCTACGCGCGTTTCGGTGCGCCAAGTGGAGCGGCCTTATCAGGTATGAGCTCGCCGGCTGCGAACTGCCCCAATTGCGGCGCACCGGTGAAGTTTCTGTGGTCCAGCGCCGTGCAGACCACCTGCGAGTTCTGTCACTCCATTCTGGTGCGCACTGACGTCGATTTAAAGAAAGTCGGCGAAGTGGCCGACCTTCCGCCCGATGCCTCGCCCCTCCAGATCGGATCCGAAGGCATTTATCGTAACAAGAGCTTCGTCGTTGTCGGCCGAATTATCTACGAATACGAGCAAGGCGGATGGAACGAATGGCACATTGTTTATAGCGACGGATCCAGCGGCTGGCTGGCGGACGCACAGCTGGAATACGATCTGTCGTGGGCTACCAAGCCTTCGGCGCCGCTGCCCGGTCCGGACGAAATCCGGCAAGGACAAAACTTCCAGTGGAATGGCAATAGCTATCAGGTGACTTCGCGTACCCACGCGCACTACAAAGGCGTGCAAGGCGAACTGCCCTTCCAATATTGGGACAAGTCCGATCTGCTCTTCGCGGATCTTAGAACGACCAGCGGCGAGTTTGCAACCATCGATTACAGCGAAAACCCTCCGCTGTTGTTTCTCGGCCGCGCCGTTGAGTTCGACGATCTGCATTTGAAAAATCTGCGTGAATTCGAGGGCTGGACCTGATGCCGTCGGTTCAAGTCAGATCCATCTCCTGTCCGAATTGCGGCGGAGCCGTGGAGTTGCACGGGTTCGCCCATACGCTCAGCGTCGTTTGCCCGCAGTGCATGACCGTGCTCGACGCTTCGACGCCCGAGGTTCAGATCCTCCAGAAGTTCGAGACAAAAACGCAGACCAAGCCAACCATCCCGCTCGGATCGCGCGGCAAAATCGGCGACACACAGTATGAAGTGATCGGTTTTCAGGTACGACAGGTCTCCACCGGTGACGACTCGTACTCTTGGGACGAATACCTGCTCTTTAATCCATACAAAGGTTTCCGCTATCTCACCGAGTACAACGGCCACTGGAATTTCGTCCACGTCGAAACCGCACTGCCTGAGCAGCTTCGCTCGGCGGGCAGGCCTGAGGTGCGTTTCGGTGGCCAGATTTATCGCGCATTCGACTCGATGACGGCCAGCACCGTTTATGTTTTAGGCGAATTTCCCTGGCGCGTCCACGTCGGCGAATCGGTGGGCTGCCAGGATTTCGTAGCGCCGCCACTGATGCTGTCGTCCGAATCCACCGCCGGCGAGGTCACCTGGTCGCGCGCCGAGTACATGACGGGTTCGCAAATCTGGCAGGCGTTCAAACTGCCCGGACCCCCGCCGCCCGCCTACGGAATATTCGCGAATCAACCGCCGCCCCCCGGAGCAAGCGTCCGCTCCGCTTGGGGCACCTGGCTGTGGCTGAACGTCGCGCTCGCCGCGCTGGTTTTCCTTTTCATGTTCGTCGCGCCCGGAAGCGTCGCTTTCAGCGATCATTACGCTTACTCTCAGGGCGTCAAAAGCGATAGCGCCTTCGTAACCCCGACCTTCCAACTCACCGGGCGCGATTCGAATGTCGAGTTGTCCATTCACACCGATCTCGATAACAATTGGGCCTATTTCAACTTCGCCTTGATCAACGATAAGACTGGCCAGACCTTCGACTTCGGGCGCGAAGTGAGTTACTATCGTGACTCCGACGGCAGCGAAGGGAGCCGCAACAACAGCGTGATTGTTCCATCCGTGCCCTCCGGCCAGTATTATCTGCGCGTGGAACCGGAGATGGCCGCCGGGTCGCCCTATGTGCGATACGATCTGGAATTGCGCCGCAACGTGCCCAACTACGGCTTCTTCGGAGTGGCCGCGTTGCTGCTGCTGATTCCTCCCATTTGGATCACGTATCGAAGAGAAAGTTTCGAAGCCGCAAGATGGCGCGAGAGCGATTATGCGCCGAAATCCAGTGGCGGAGGTGACGATTGAATACCGCTTTATTTGCGATTTACGGCGTTCTGCTGCTGGGGGTTACCGGCGTGGCGGAGTATCGCGGCTGGAGCTGGTCTAGCGTCAATCAGCAAAGAGTTCTGCCCAAATCCATTCGCGATAATCCGGGCGCGTACCGTTCGTCCTATGGCGGTTATTCCCGATACATCGGAGGTAAGTGAACTTGGATACGCATGCTCTGCTCAATGCCGTGGTTTACGCGGCTCTCGGCATCATTATCTTCGCGATTGCCTTCGTATTGATCGACAAACTGACTCCCTATCATCTGTGGAAGGAAATTGTCGACGACAAGAATGTCGCGCTCGCCATCCTGATCGGCGCTTTGTCCATTGGCATGTGCATCATCATCGCCGCCGCGGTGCATTAGCGATTACCAGTGTCTATTGCACTTTTTCTATCCGTTTTCCTGATCGCCGCCTGCGGGCTGATCTACGAGCTGATCGCTGGAACGTTAGCCAGTTACTTACTCGGCGATACTGTTTTTCAATTCTCCACCATCATCGGCTGCTACTTATTTGCGATGGGCATCGGCAGTTACTTATCGCGCTTTTTGCATCGCGGGTTAGTGGCGCGTTTTGTATCTATCGAGCTGATGGTTGGGATCGTGGGCGGATTCTCATCGTCGATGCTGTTTCTCGCCTTCGCTTATACGGAGGCCTTCCGTTTTGTGTTGTATGCCGTCGTGATTCTGGTCGGCGCCCTGGTCGGCCTCGAAATCCCGCTGCTCATGCGGATACTCAAGGAGCGTTTCCAGTTTCGCGAGTTGGTCTCGCACGTCCTCACCTTCGATTATCTGGGCGCGTTGGGGGCGTCGCTCCTGTTTCCGATTTTACTGGTTCCAAAACTCGGGCTGGTTCGATCGGCGTTAGTGTTTGGAATTTTCAATGTCGCCGTCGCGCTTTGGTCCACTTACTTGTTTCGAGAGCAGATCGGCCGCGCTCACGTACTGCGCGCGGGCTCCTTGGTGGCCTTGGCGACGCTCGGGACTGGAATGGTGTTTGCCGACCGGATCTCTTCCGCCGCCGACAACAGCCTGTATGCCGACGAAGTGATTTTCAGCCGCAACACTCCGTATCAGCGCATCGTGCTGACGAAATGGAAAGACGATCTGCGGCTCTTCCTGAATTCGCATCTGCAATTCAGCTCGCGCGATGAGTATCGTTATCACGAAGCGCTGGTCCATCCTGGGCTGGCCGCGCTGCCCGGCGCGCATCATGTTTTGGTGCTGGGCGGCGGCGATGGACTGGCGGTTCGCGAAATCCTGAAGTATCCCTCGGTGGAAAGCATCACGCTGGTGGATCTCGATCCGGAAATGACCCACCTGTTCTCCACGCATCCTGTAATGTCCGCGCTGAACCAGCATTCACTTACTAATCCGCGCGTTCACGTGATCAACGCCGACGCCATGCAGTGGCTGGACACCAACACCGAGCAATACGATTTCATCGTGGCCGATTTTCCGGATCCAACCAGCTACGCGCTCGGCAAGCTGTTCACCACGGCGTTCTATCGATTGGCCGCCAAGCATCTCGCAAGCGGCGGCCTCATCGTGGTGCAAAGCACGTCGCCATTGTTCGCGCGGCAATCCTACTGGTGCATCGTGGAATCGGTCAAGCAGGCCGGACTGCGCGTATATCCGTATCACGTCTACGTTCCGTCGTTCGGCGAGTGGGGATACGTGATCGGCAGTTTCGCCCCTTACGAGCCTCCGCGCCAATTACCGGCCGGACTTCGATTCCTTTCCACCAGCAACGTCGGGGAACTGTTCATTTTTCCCGTGGACATGCAGCCCGTCGCGGCCGAACCGAACCGGTTGAACGATCAGGTTCTGGTTCGCTATTACGAACAGGAATGGAAGGACGTCGCGCACTAGTGGCCGGGTTTTCGCGTCGTGAATTTTTCGCCGCGCCCGCAATGATCGGCTTGTGGCGCAAAACAGATCGCAAGATCACCGGCGGATTCGTCAACGATTCGTTTCCGCTAGGCCATCGGCTGCGCGATCATGCTGCTTTCCGCGCGCCTACGCAGCAAATGCGCGTCCCCATCGTAATCGTCGGCGGAGGCATGGCCGGCTTGAATGCCGCATGGTATCTCGACAAGCGCGGCTTCCACGATTTCGTGTTGCTCGAAATGGAGCGCCAGCCCGGCGGCAACTCGCGCTCAGGTGAAAACGAGATCTCGAAATTTCCTTGGGCCGCGCATTATGTGCCTGTGCCTGCGAAGGGCGAGTCGCTCGCGCGCGAATTGTTCGAAGAGTTCGGCGTGTTGCGCGACGCCAAATGGGACGAGCGCGTGCTGTGCTTCGATCCGCAGGAGCGGCTGTTCATCAACGGCCATTGGCAGGAGGGCATCGAACCGGAAGACGGCGCCACGCCGCAGGATCGCGCGCAATTCCGCCGATTCCAGGATAAGATCAACGAGTTTCGTGCCACGGGCCAATTCACCGTGCCCATGGAACGCGGCATACGTCCGTCGCCGCTCGACCGAATGTCGATGGCCGATTGGCTGGCGCAGCAGGGCTTCGATTCCGCGCCACTGCGCTGGTACATCAATTACGCTTGCCGCGACGATTACGGAGCGCTGGCCAAAGACGCGTCAGCGTGGGCGGGCGTGCAATACTTTGCGTCGCGTGAACCGGAAGAAAAAGGCCCGCTCACCTGGCCGGAAGGCAACGGCTGGATCGCCGCGCGATTGATCGAAAAGCTGAAGCGATATTTGCGTACTGGCGGCGCGGTGTATCGTGTTGCGCGAACCGGCACTAAAATCCGCGTACTTACCGAGCAAACCGAATACATCGCGGATGCCGTGATCTGGGCTGCGCCCACCTTTCTCGCCTCCTACATCATCGAAGGCGCACCGCGCGCCGATGGATTTCAATATTCGCCCTGGCTCACCGCCAACCTGACGCTGGATCGCATCCCCAGCCAAAACAATCCCGAACCGGCCTGGGACAACGTGATTTACGATTCGCCGACGCTCGGCTATGTCAACGCAACGCACATGAGCCTGGCGACGCACATCGATAAAACGGTGTGGACGTTCTATTGGTCGCTGGCCGAGCACACACCCCAGGAGGCGCGCCAATTGTTGCTCGCGCAAGATTGGAATTATTGGAAAGAGGCCATCCTGAACGACCTGGCGCGCGCCCACCCCGATATCCGGCAATGCGTGGCCCATATGGATATCATGCGCATCGGCCACGCCATGGCGCGTCCGTCGCCCGGATTCCTCTTCTCAGAAGCGCGCACGCGATGGTTGAAACCTTTGGGCAACATCTTCTTCGCCAATTCGGACCTCAGCGGATTTTCGATCTTTGAAGAAGCGCAATACCGAGGCGTGGAAGCGGCCAAGAACGCCCTCCGATTGCTCGGTCGCGCCTAAGATCAAAAGTCGAAACGATATCCGAGAATCATTTTGACAATCAAATGATCCGTTCCTTGCGTCATGCCCACGCCCACGCCAAAGTTGAACTCCCACTTCGGTGAAAGATTTAGATCGATAGCCGGGAATATCTGGTGCTCCTGTTGGCCGATCGGCAGGAACTGAGTGACGGGACCAACCGAGCCGTAATATTCGAACCCGCCCGTGAATACTTTAGTCACATCGTAGGAAAGCTTGAAATCCGGTGAGAATACAAAGCCCTGGCTGGTATAGGGACCCTGCAGCGCGCGGTCAAATGCCGGATTAAATGAGAAATACCAGCGGCCGAGTTGCTTGTCGATAATCGGCCGGATTTCCCAGTCCCAAAGCGCCTGCGCGTATTGCTGGCGTTGATATCCGATTTCATTCGAGATACTGAGGCCCACGGGCCAGTGCCAATTCTCCGGCACGGAGAACCGCGGACGAATATGGTCGCCCACCCAATTCCAACCAACTCCGCTTTGCGCGCTGGTGAAGATATAGAAGCCGCATTCGAAGTAGTCGGTGAAGCCGTGCGTAATCTCCAACGTCTCGTGCAGTTGGTGCTCGGTGGGGTATTGGCCTTCGATCACCGTCTTGCTGCCTTCGAAGGTGAAGTTGCTGTGAAGCTCGAACATGGTGTTGCCGGGCGCCACTAACTCCGATCCATACACTTGAATCTCGTAATTGTTTTGACAGAAAGCGGGGAGTGACGCCAGAATCACAGCGAGAAATAGCTTCATGCCTTGGCAACCGGTGGCCGGCGTTTGTGCCAATCCGTGCGATCCTGAAACGTTTTCCCAATCGCGAGCAGCATGTTTTCCGAGTAGGGCGACCCTACCAGTTGCAGACCCATCGGCATGCCGTTCGCAAAACCACACGGAATCGACAGCGCCGGAAGGCCGGCCAGATTTCCAGCCGGAATTAGAGCAGTAAGGCCGGCCGTAGCGGGTATGGGGCGGCTGTTTGCACCAACCAGCGGCTGGGTGATCTTTGGCGCCGGCTCGAAACGCGTTGGAGCGATGAGAACGTCAGTGATGGAAAGCAGATCGCGGAACGCTTCCTGGATGAGCGCTCGGATGCGCATAGCTTTCAAATACTCGTTGGCCGGGATCTCCAATCCGGCTTTGAGCCCGGCGATCTGGTACGGGTCGGCCAGCTCATCCACCTTGCCGCTTTTGATGAGCGGCTCAAACACCGCGGACCCTTCGGCCGCGATGATGGTGCTGATCACCGGATTATAAGGAAACTCGGGCAGCTTGGCTTCGGTCATTTGTACGCCCAGCCCGCGGATGGTTTCGAGTGCCTTGGCGTAATCGGCGCGCGCAGCCGGATCGACGCCTTCGTCGAAATCCACCGGCGCGTAACCAACGTGCACATCCTTGAGATCGCGCGAAAACTGAGGCGTGTAGTAGAAACTCTTATGACCCGATGCCGGATCGTCTTCGTCGGCGCCTGCGATCCTTTCCAGCACCAAGCCGCAATCTTCCGCCGAACGGCAGATCGGCCCGATCTTGTCGAGCGTCCAAGCCAGCGACATCGCACCGTGGCGCGAAACCAATCCGTAGGTGGGACGCAATCCCGTGACGCCGCAGAACGCGCTAGGCGTCAGGATGGAACCGGATGTTTCCGAGCCGAGCGCGTAAGTAACCAAGCCCGCGGCCACCGCAATTGCCGAACCGCTGGATGAACCGCCGGACCAACGCGTAGGGTCCCACGGGTTCAAGCCAGGGCCAGTGAGAGAGGCGCTGGCAGTTCGATAACTCGGGCCGCCGGCCAGTTCCACCATTGCGAGTTTGCCGGTGAGCAAACTTCCGTGCTTCTGCAGGTGCTTCAGCGTCGTGGCGGTGTAATCGAAAACCTGATCGGCATACGGTTTCGCGCCCCAGGTGGTGGGATGTTTGGCGTACGCCAGCAGGTCTTTGGCGCCGAAGGGAATGCCCTGCAAAGGCCCTCGCAGACGGTCGCGTCCGATATCGCCATCCACATCTTTGGCGTCGCGGATCGCGGTCTTGCGCAGCGAAAGCGCAAGCGCGTTGTAGCGCGGGCCGATGCTCTCCAGACGATCGCAGAATACCCGTGCCAGCTCGACGGCCGAGAATTCCTTCTGCGTGAGTTTCCGATTCAGTTCGGTGATGCCGGCGAAGAAGATGTCGTCTGAGATCGAACTCATGTCGCGGCTCAGGGCTTGAATTTTGTGGCGGGCTCGGTTGCCATGGGCAGAGGAAAAGCATCCAGCGCACCCGCAGTGGCGCGCAACTGGGCTTGCCAAGCTTTCAGGTCTTCATCCGGATTTGCGGCCGCCGCCTGAGGCTGCGTTTGACCTTGAGCTCTGGCTAGCAAAACGGTGGACATGGACAGCGCGGCGAGTTCACGGCGGGTGAACTTACTCATGCTTCCAGTGTAATTCACGGATCAACAGGGGGCCGTTAGCGCTTCCATGGCGGCCTTCTCCATCACCGAGCGCGGGGCGGATCCTCCGGTCCAGATCTCGAACTGGCGGGTGGCCTGTTCCAGAAACATCTGCAGGCCTGAAATCACCGCCGAGCCTTGCGACGCGGCGTGCCGCAGAAGCGTGGTTTCGAGCGGGTTGTACACCATATCGAAGACCAGTTCAGCGGGGATGGCGTCCGGAAAGAAGCAGGCTTCCGGATGAGGCAACATTCCGAGCGGAGTGGCGTGCACCAGCGCATCGAACCTGCGGCCATTCAGTTGTTCGCGCAGCAGGGACTCGGCGCCGCAAGCCCGCGCCAGCGATCGCACGCGATCCGGATTGCGGCCCACGATGGAGACTTTGGCGCCGCTACCCACCAGCGCATACGCCGCGCTGCGAGCCGCCCCTCCGTTGCCCACCACCAGCACGGTGGATTTCGAGAGGCGCAACTTGCGGGACAAAGGAATGGTGACGGCATCCGCGTCGGTGTTCGCTCCGCGCCACTTGCCCGCTTTCTTCCACACCGTATTCACGGCCCCGATGCGGCGCGCCAAAGGATCGATCACATCCAGATAGCGAATGATCTTCTGCTTATGCGGAATGGTGACGCTGAATCCAGCCACCGGCAGCGATTCGGCCAGGATGAAAAAATCCTTCAACTGCGCGGGCTGCACCAGAAACGGAAGATACACCGCATCCAGACGATGGGCCTGAAACGCGCGATTGTGCACCGCCGGCGAGATGGAGTGGCGCACCGGGTCGGCAATGACGCCGTAGATTTTGGCTGCGCGCGAGAATTTTTCGGCGCGATAAAGATGGCGCAGCACGCGTGCGCTCACCTGGCCCGAAGCCGTGCCTTCGGACGCATTGGGAGCGGCATAAGTGAACATCCCGCCCCAAGCGGTGGCCAGCACCCGGGTTGGAAATCCCGTTTCGCCCATGGCCAACACGATGAGCGGTGTGCGCGGATGCGACTTGGTGAGCGCGAGAATGCGCGAATTATCGGAGGGCTTGCGCGCGGTGGTGACGATTTTGTAGCCGTCGGCCGGAATCCGCAGCATACGTCGCAACACCGCTTCGGGCGATGGAGTGCCGTCGTAGTTATGGTAGGAAAGGATGAGCTGGCCTTTCCCGCGCAGCGCTTCCAGGCGCGGGATGGCGTTCTCGGCGCTTTCGATTTCTATGTCCACGGCGCGGGCTCCGGCATCCAGCGCGGCGTCCAGAATGCGAATCTGATCTTCCACGCTGCCATTGAATTTTCCGTGGTTCTGATGACGGCGGCAAGTGGCCAGGATGCAGCAATCGGGATGCGCGGAAAGAAACTTGCGGATGACGGCAATGCCTTGTTCGGGAGCGGCCAGATAGTCCAGGCGAAATTCGAAAAAGCATTCTCCCGCGTTGATTTCGCGGCGTGTATGCTCCAGCAGTTTCTGCGCGTCGGGAAAACCCATAGCAATGCAGATCCGCGGTAGCGATGATGGATGCGACATGAGCGCGGGAGGAAACAGCATAACACAGGGGGGTGGTTGCTGGTGACTAGTCGCTGGTGGCTGGTGACTGCTGGCTAGTGAATTTCGATCGGCCGGTTGAAGGTGGGCGTGACAGGGCGGACTACCATCGCGGCTCCGCCCGGACGACGGCTTAGTTGTTGGTCGGTTTGCGCCGCCTGGCCGTGGTTCCCACGCTCAGGCCCATCTCCCGCAACTCCGCTTTGGCTTTGGCCGCGATATCGGGATGATCGGCGGAATAGAGCGAGTAGATATCGCGAAATTCGCGCGCCGCTGAATCGTTCCTGCCGAGCTTCACCAGGCACATGGCTTTACCGTAGCGCGCGTCGGGGGTTTTCGGATTGTTGGAGAATTTCTCCAGCACGGCGTCGAAGGCCGTAAGCGCATTGGCGTAATCCGCGTTCCGGTAATAGATGTTCGCAATGTAGTACTGTGCGTAGGGCGCAAAATCGGTGTTGCTGAAATACTTCAGATACTCGCTGAACTCCTGCCTGGCGATGTCGTATTTGCCGGCCCCGTAATCGCCATACGCATTGGTGTACAGCGTGCCGGCCTGAACCCCTTGGGGAGGCCCGCCCGCGGCGCCGAATCCGGGTGTCAGGCTGGAGTTATTATCGCCGGGCGGCACGGTTCCCGCTGCGGGCGGTACGGCGCCAGGCGGAGGAGCGGCGGGCGCGCGCACCGTGTTGATGAGACTTTCCAGATCGGCGATCTTGGCGTCCAGCTTGCCCATGCGCGTGTTCATGTCGAGCACGGATTCGCGCACGGCGCGGAAATCCTCCGACATCTGGTCCAGCTTCTGGCCGACATTGGCGACAGGAGCGCTCAGGTCCTGCTGTTGCTGCTTCATGGTGTCGTTGAAGCGATTCTCCATCACCGCCACGGCCGTGTTGGTGCGGTTGACGCTATCCAGGGTTTGCTGGGTAAGGGCCTGAATGGCAGCCACCTTTTGATCCAAGGTGCTTTGCAGGTTGCGCACCTGGTCCTGCAGCAAAGCGACGTCGCGCTGCAGTTCCATGATCTCTTTACTCGCGCCAAAGGCGAACGGCGACAGCGCGAAAAATGCGATAGCAACACGGGACAAGCTCATAAGCAACTCCTATAGTTTCGCGGGGCGCGTGGAAACGCCCCGCACCTTCTCATTTCAGCTTACTGGCCGGGCGACAAGTGCGCGCGGCGGTTCTTTTGCCAGCAATCCTCGGTCGCCTCGGTGCATTGCGGCCGCTCCTTGCCGTAACTAATGGTCTTCAGGCGATCGGCTGGGACGCCCAGCTGTACCAGGAAATCCTTGGCGGCAGTGGCGCGGCGATCGCCCAGCGCCAGGTTATACTCGGCCGATCCGCGCTCGTCGCAATGGCCTTCCACGATCACCGAGAAATTCGGGTCCTGCTGGAAGATCTGCTTCAACAGCGCGGCGTCGTGCGTGAGAGCGTCGCGGCCATCGCTGCGAATTTCGCTCATATCGAAATCGAAGAAGGCATCCTGAGCCTGTTGCTGCAGCAGGTCGGCGCTCGACAGACGCGGTGTGTTGGAAGGCGGCGGAGGCGGTGGTGGAGCGCTGCTTACTTCCACGTTAACGGAGCGCGAATCCATTCCACCGGGACCACGCGCGGTGAGCGTGTAACTGGTGCTGGTTCTGGGGAAAACCTGCCGCTGTCCGGTGCTCTGCACGGCGCCCACGCCGTGATCGATGGACATATCGGTGGCTCCGGTGATCGACCAACTCAACGTGGAGGATTGTCCGGCTTCCACAGTCGAAGGTTCGGCGGTAAAGCTGTTGATTACCGGCGCCCCCTGGGTGCGGGGCGCGATGGCGGTGGGCGTTGGAGGCGGGGGTGGTGGCGGCGGAGGAACTTTCTTGGCGCAACCTGCCGCGAACAACACCAGCACCGACACCAGTAGCGTGCCGGTTTTGGACGCGTGCAATCTCGAACTATCGCTCATCCTGACAATCTCCTCTTCTTGATTCTTTGATCTTTTGTTATTGTGCTGCTCTACTCCAGACAGGCTTCTCGTTGTTTCCTTGCGTGGTGAGCAACTGTACGCCGGTTCCGTCGGCCAGCATCGTGTAGATCTGTGTCTTTCCTCCGCGCGTCGATGAAAACACCAGATGGACTCCGTCCGGCGCCCAGCTCGGGTTTTCGTTTCGTCCCGCGCCATGGGTTAGTTGCACCACGCTGCGGCTGGCGACGTCCATAATGAAGATATTGAAGTTTCCCGGTTCGAATCCACGCGTCCACGCAAACGCAATGTGCTGGCCATCGGGGTTCCAAGACGGATTCACCGCGTCCCCCTCCCCGGTAGTCAAGCGGCTCACATCTGTACCGTCAACATTCATTCTATATATTTGCGGCGTGCCTCCGCGCCCCGAGACAAAGACGATATCCATGCCGGTGCGGGGATTTGCCTTAGGCTCCACTTCCAGAGAGTTGGAGTGAGTAATGCGGTGAATATCGCCGCCGTCCAGATCGGTCTCATATATCTGCGACAAACCGCCGTTCGCGGTGGAGTAAATGAGTAAGTGGCGGCTGTCGGGCAGAAAGTCCGATGCGGCATTCATGGATGCGCGTTGGTTATAGTAGACCAGCTTGCGGCCCGTTTCGAGCGAATGGAGATAGATGAGAGGCTGTCCCAGATTCTGCGTCTGCTTGCCGAATGCCGAAGCGCTGGCGTTGCGGGAAGAAGGAAGTACCGGGTAACTGGTGAAGGCGATTTTGGTGGCGTCCGGGGAAACCGCGGGGAAAGTTGTAATGGAACGGTAACTAGTGAACTGTTTCTGATCGGAGCCGTCGTAATTCATGGACCAGATCTCTTTGTGGCCGGTACGGTCGGAGACGAAATAGATTCGGGTGCCGATCAGGCTGGTGGCGCCGAACTGTTTCAGGATATCGGCCGCGAATTGCTGAGCCACCAAGCGCGCGCCGGCTTCATTGAGCGGTCCGAGATACACCTTGCCGATCAGTTGCGCGGAGCTGGGATTGGCTTGCCGGACATCGAAGAGCCATCCGTAAAGCACGATCTGGTTGTTCTGCGCGGCGGTGTATCCGAAGGCGAGGTAGTTGGCGTTGGGCGGCGGTCCGGACCAATCGGCCATCGCAGGACCGCCCTGGCGGAAGTCCGATGGTTGCTGTGGCACCTGTGTCGGATACAGCGTTTTCGCGATCATCTTCAACTGGCCGGACGTGTTCAGGTCGTTCCACAACGTCTGGTTGAAGACGCCCATGAATTGCTCCGCGCCACCGGAGCCGCGAAAATCGGGGATCGCGATGGTGGGTTTCTCGCCCGTCTTGATGACAGTACTGTTGATCTGTTGCGCGCCTATATACGCGGCGATGGCGAGGCCGATGGAGCTAAGAAGATAGATTCGTTTCATCGCTGTAGTTGAAATCGCAGTTCCACGCTGGTGGAACTGCCGTTATAGTTGGGCGGGAGTGGTGGAAACGGTCCCGCGTCGGATACGGCGCGAAGCGCGGAATAATCGAGCGTACTGTTGCCACTGCGCTGGGCGATCTGCGGATTCTTAACAGATCCGTCGCGCATAATGTCGAAAGTGATCACGGCCATCGGAAGATGCTGCCCCGCTAGGCCGCTGGTGTCCCACTTTTGTGTGACGCGCTGCACCACCAGGTCCGCATAAGCGCCGAATTGGTTTCCGAATGCGCTGTTCATTCCCACGCCCGCTCCGCCTGATCCGGGCTTTTCGAATATGGGCGAAACGGCGGCCGGCGCGTCGCGGCTCACCACTTGGTTGGGCGCGAGAGGCTCAGGACGATAACGCTGCGGAGCTTCCGGACGGGGCTGCTTCTTCGCCAGACGGCTCTTCAAAGGGATGGCATCCTCATCCGGAACCTTGACCTGCTTTTTCGGCTCCGGCTTGGGCGCCTGCGGAACCTGGGACTCGGTGTCGTTCGCCACCGGATTTATTTTTCCCGCCCGGGCCGGCAGCGGAATAGTTTTCACCGAATTGATAGCGACGGCCGTGCCGGCGGCGGTGTTCGCCGATCCCCACACCTGGCGCGAATGCTGAAAGCTGATGGTGGAAATAATGAATGCGCCGGCAATAGCGGCGTGCAGCAACACGGACTGCACAAACGGCCCACCTAGCGATTCGTGTTGGTCCAGAATGTCGGCGTGCTGGTGCATGGCATTACTTAGCGGCGCTTGTCGGACTGGTCTTCGGGCTGTGTGACGACATTGACCGCCAGCTTGGCTTGGCCGAGCGTGGCGATCACCTGCGCGATGGGGTCGAAGGGAGTGCGGCGGTCGGCCCGCAAGTAAACCGACGATGCATTATGAAAACGCTTGTGGATCTGGTCGGCCAACAAATTGATATTCACCGGCTTGTCGTTCAAATACGACGTGCCTTCGCGTGTAATTGAAACCACCGGCAGATCCTGGACGTTCTCCTTCACCGGCTTTACCTTGGGAACCTCCACCTGCAGGCCAAACTCCATCACGTGCGCCGTCAGCATGAAAATAATTAGCAGCACCAGCACCACGTCCACCAACGGAACGATGTTGATTTCGGCCATTGCGGGACTGCCGCGGAAACGCCCGCGCCCAAGTCCGCTGGAACTGTTCAGAGAAAATGCCATGTAGATTCCTTTAAGTCAGCGCTCTAAGCTGCGCTCGGTCAGGTTGAGGAACTCGAGCTGAAAATCTTCCATGCGCGCGGCGAATTCCTTGATGGCGCTGCCGAAAATGTTGTAGAAAATGTAAGCTGGGATGGCGGCGAACAGACCGATCGCAGTGGTGATGAGCGCCTCCGAAATGCCGGGCGCCACGGCCCGCAGACTGGCTGCGCCCGCGGTGCTCAATTGCTGAAACGCATCGATAATGCCCCATACCGTGCCGAACAGTCCGATGAATGGTGAGACGCCGGCCGTGGTTGCCAGGATGCTCATGTTGCGCTCCAGGTGCGTCAGCTCTTCGCTCATCCCCAGTTGCAAAGTGCGCTCCAGCGCCAAAGGATTGGTGACGCTACCCCGCGATTTCATCTGCCTCGCCACTTCGCTATACCCGAAATCGAACACTGCTACTAGCGGCGAGCGGTTGAATTGTTCGCTCGCGGCGGCGATGGTGTCGAGCGCGGGGGCTTTGCGAAAGGCGCGCAGGAACGAACGGTTGGCGGAGCGCGCACGCCGGAATGCGGCCCACTTGGAAAGGATCACCGCCCAGGAAACGAGCGAGAAAAAGAGCAGAATCACCATCACCGCCTTTGGCACTGGACCGGAGCTTTGTACCAGGTCCCAAACATCAAGTTGCAGGAATAGGCCGCCCACGCGCGAAAGTATCAACCAAGCTCCTTCCGGCTCACGCCATTACCTACCAACATGGTATCGCGCCGCCACGATTCTCCCGTTTTCATAAAACAGAACTGTCTCATTCTGTTTTACAGATCGCTCTGCTTAACAGTATGACGCAAACTATCTCGAATGAACAGTTCTCCCCTTCGTTAGACGGATGAAAACCTCGTATAATTTCATCGAGTGTTGCTCGAACTGGTAGTGGACAACTACGCCGTGGTGGAACGCGTCCGGGTGCGGTTTCACGCCGGATTGAATCTGCTGACGGGCGAGACCGGGAGCGGCAAATCCATTGTGGTAGACGCACTTGCGCTGGTTTTGGGCGGCCGTGCGTCGGCTGATAGGGTGCGTTCGGACACGGAACGGGCGCGGGTTGCGGCCATTTTTGAGGCTCCTAAGGACGCCGCGTTGCTGGAACTTCTGGAGCAGGCAGGCGCGCCGGTGGAAGATGGCGAATTATTAATCGAGCGCGAGGTTCTGGCCGGTGGCAAGTCGCGCGCATTTCTCGGAAACCGGCCTGTAACAATGGCGCTGTTGCGGGAGATCGCGCCTTTTCTGGGAGATATTCACGGCCAGCACGAGCAGCAACAGCTTTTTTCAAGCCAGGCGCAGCTCGAATCGCTGGACGATTTTGCCGGGTTGGTGCGCCAGCGCGAGGAAGTGGGCGGATTGTTCCGGCGCTGGAAAAGCCTGGAGAGCGAGATCGAGGAACTGAATCGCTCCGAACAGGAAAAGCTCCGGATGGCAGATTTGTGGAGCTTCCAGCGTAAGGAGATTGACGCGGCTGCGCTGAGGCCGGGCGAAGACGCGCAATTGGAACAAGAACGGCTGGTGCTGCGCAATGTCGCGAAGCTCCAGGAGAACGCGAATGCGGCTTATGCGGCGCTCTATGAAGAGCAGGAGAGCGTTTCCACGCAGCTGCGTGTGGCGCTGAAGAAGGTGGAGGAACTGGCAAGGATTGACGGCAGCTTCGAGCGCGTGGTGGAGACGCTGAAGAGCTCCGCGATCGGCGTGGACGAAGCGTCGTACGCCATTCGCGACTATCTCGACAAACTGGAAGCGGACCCCAAGCGGCTGGATGAAATCGAGTCGCGTCTGGCGTTGATGGAGCGTCTGAAGCGTAAGTACGGTTCCAGCCTGGACAGTGTACTGGCTTTTTTGGAGGACGTTCGAACCAAGATAGAGGCCATTGAATCCGCCGGCGAACGCAAGGCCAAGCTGGAGCAGGACCTGGCGCAATCGAGCGCCGCGTATCGCGAACGCGCGGCGGAACTGACGAACGCGCGCAAAGCCGCCGCAGAGAAGCTGGCGAAAAAAGTGGAGACCGAGCTTCATTCGCTGGCGCTTGAAAGCGCGGTATTTCGCATCGAGGTACGGGACGCGGGCTGGTCGGAAAACGGCGCGGATCGAGTGGAGTTTTTGATCTCGGCGAATGCGGGCGAAGAGCCGCGCGCGCTGGACAAAGTTGCCTCGGGCGGCGAGCTTTCGCGCATCGCGCTGGCGCTGAAGACGTCATTGGGACAAGCTGGCGGGCACGCCGGCGGATCGAACGGCGTACGGCGGACTTTGGTGTTCGACGAGATTGATACTGGGATCGGCGGCGGCGTGGCCGAAGCGGTGGGACGGAAGCTGAAGAAGATTGCGGGTTCCAATCAAGTGCTGTGCGTCACCCACCTGGCGCAAGTAGCGGGCTTCGCGGATCATCACTATTCGGTGGAGAAACGCGAAGTGAAAGGCCGCACTGTGGCGGAGATCGAAGAGCTATCGGGCGAAGCGAGAACGCGGGAAATCGGCCGGATGCTGTCCGGCCAGACCGTGACGCCCGAAGCTCTCAAGCATGCCGAACAGTTGATCCGCCTGGGTGCGGCACGGCGGTGAAGTTGACTTTGCGATCGGCGGAGTGGCTGCTGGTAATCTATTTCGGCTATGTGGCTGCTATCGCGCCGCGCTTTCCGCTGCAGCAGCAGCTGGTGTGGCGTCCTTTCCTGGTAGAGGTGCTGGTCTGCGCCTTATTTCTCGCGCTGGCCTGGGGCGAGACGCGCGAGCACCCAAAGCTGTTCAGCATGATGCGGGATTGGGCCTCGGTGGCCCTGCTGCTGCTGGCGTATCGCGAAATGGACTGGTTCTCGTCGATGCCGCGCAATTTCGATCTGGAACTGAGGTGGGTGCAGTGGGACCGCACGATTCTGTATCAATGGCATTTGCAGCGCATCGTGGAATCGCTGGACGCTGTGGGGCCAATGTTTCTGGAGATCTGCTACGCGCTGGTGTACGCGATAGCTCCGTTCGTGGTAGCGATTTTATGGTTGCAGCACCGTCGTGAACGTGTGAACGGCGCGGTGTTTTTGTATTTGCTGGGGACGCTGCTGGCCTACGCGCTGTTTCCGTATTTCCCTTCGGATCCGCCGCGCATCGCGTTTGGAGGCAGCGACCTGCCGAACGTCGATACTATAGTGCGCCACCTGAATTTGTGGCTGGTGGGCGATTTCGGCATCCACTCCAGCGTGTTTCCGAGCGCGCACGTATCGTCGGCGTTTTCGGCGGCCTGGGCGCTGTTCGCTTTTCTGCCGGAACGCAAACGATACGGCTGGGGAATGCTGATTTATGCGATCTGCGTAGCGATAGCCGCCGTATACGGGCGATACCACTACGCAGCGGACGCTGTGGCGGGCCTGGCGATCAGCCTGGTGCCCGCCGCTATGATTCTTCTGGCTCCTCGCCTTCGTGTTCGCGGCCTTCTTGAACTGCCTTGAGGCGCTCTTCGCGGCGCTTGGCGCGTTCGGCGGCGCGCTTCACGAGTTCGGTGCCCACCAGTTCCAGCTTGGCGAGTTCGGCGCCGTCGCCCTTGCGCCATCCCAAACGCACGATGCGGGTGTAGCCTCCGTTGCGCTGGCCGAACTTGGTGCCCAGCTTGTCAAATAGCTTTTGAACCGAAGCGGGGGTGCGCAGGAAAGCCGCGGCCTGACGGCGCGAATGCAGCGTATCTTCCTTGGCGAGCGTGATCATCTTGTCCACCAGCGGCCGCACGGCCTTGGCTTTGGGCACGGTGGTGATGACGAAATCGCTTTCGATGACGCTGGTCACCAGGCCGCGCAGCAGCGAATTGCGCGCGGCGATATTGCGTTTCAGTTTAAATCCGGCAACCCCGTGGCGCATGGCTACTCCGCTACCTCATCCAAGCCCGCCAGCTCATCCTCGGCGCCATAATGCGGCAGCGAAGGCGGCGGGGCAACTAACCGGCCCTGAGCGTCGAACTTCATTCCGAACGTCAGGCCGAGATTGGAAAGGATTTCCTTGATTTCGTTGAGCGATTTGCGCCCGAAGTTCTTGGTGCGCAGCATTTCAGCTTCGGTTTTCTGCACCAGGTCGCCAATGGTTTGAATATTGGCGTTTTTCAGGCAGTTGTAGGAACGAACGCTCAACTCCAGTTCCTCTACGGATCGGTTGAGCACTTCGTTCATCTGGCTGGCGCCGCGCTCGGCCGGCTCTTCGGCGGTCTCCGGCAGCTCTTCGAAGTTGATGAAGATCGCCATGTGGTCCTTGAGCAGCTTGGCGGCTTGGCCGATGGCATCCTGCGGTGAAATGGCGCCGTTGGTCCAGACTTCGAGCGTCAGCTTGTCGTAGTCGGTCATCTGGCCGAGGCGCGCCGCTTCGACGGCGAAGTTTACTTTGCGGACGGGCGAATGAACGGAGTCGATCGGGATGTAACCGAGCGCCAGATCTTCGTCGTAATTGCGGTCGGCAGCCACGTATCCGCGGCCGGTTTTGAGCCGCATCTCGATGTTGAGCTTGCCGCCTTCTCCGACCGTGGCGATGGGCAGGTTGCGATCCAGCACTTCGACGTCGGCGTCGGTCTCGATCTGGCCGCTGAGCACCTGGCCGGGACGGTCCACGCGGAGCCGGGCGATGCGGATTCCCTCTCCGCTCATCTTGAATGGCACTTGCTTCAGGTTGAGGATGATGTCGGTGGCATCTTCCACCACGCCCGGGATGGGGCTGAATTCGTGCGCCACGCCTTCGATGCGGATGGAGGTGATGGCGGCGCCCTCAATGGAGCTGAGCAGGACGCGGCGCAGGCCCGTACCGATGGTGGCTCCGAAGCCGCGCTCAAACGGCTGTGCGGTGAACATGCCGTAGCGTTCGGTGAGAGTTTCAGTGTTGGCGATCAGCCTTTTCGGCTTTTGAAAACCTTTAAACATAATTCAGTTTCCTCAATTCTTTTCGCTTTACTTGGAATACAATTCGTCACTTCGAATACAACTCTACGATCAACTGCTCATTGAGCTGGATCTGGACGAGTTCTTCTCGTTTTGGCTGCGCGATCATCCGGCCCTTGAGATTATCGCGGTCGACTTCGAGCCAGTTGGGGGAAGGCGCGTGCGCGGTGGCATCGCGGGCAGCCAGGATGGTGGGATTTTCCTTGCTTTTTTCGCGGATTTCGATGACGTCGTTCACCCGGACTTCAAACGATGGGATGTTGACCTTGCGGCCGTTCACATTGAGGTGACCATGGCGAACCAACTGGCGCGCCTGGCTGCGGCTGGTTCCGAGGCCCATGCGGTAGACCACATTGTCGAGACGCCGCTCAAGCGAATTGAGCATGTGCTCGCCGGTGACGCCCTTGGTGCGGAAGGCGCGCTCAAACAGGTTGCGGAACTGGCCTTCCATCAGCCCATAGTAGCGGCGGGCTTTCTGCTTCTCGCGCAACTGCAGACCATAACCGACAATTTTCGGCTTGCGATCCTTGCCGTGCTGGCCGGGCGCGAAGTTGCGCTTTTCGATGGCGCACTTTTCGGTGTGGCAGCGCTCACCTTTCAAAAATAACTTCATGCCCTCGCGCCGGCACAACCGGCAAACGGGGCCATTGTATCTTGCCATTCCTTCTTTACCTTCCTCGTTTCAAAAGGTGCAGTTTACGGCGCGCTTCCGCGCGACTTCTTCCTGCTTACTACTTACTTCCGCTCCCTCACGGTCGCGGTTCTGAACCGCGCGCCAGCAGCACACCCGGAGACGCCCGGAAGTCGTGCACTGGAGAAACATCGACTGGAAGAACACCGGACGGGTGGCGCGTCAGCAAGCGGCATCAAACTCTTCGGCGCTTCGGTGGCCGGCAGCCGTTGTGCGGGATCGGCGTCCGATCCTTTATCGATTTCACTTCAATTCCCACGGTGGCGAGAGCGCGGACGGCCGATTCACGACCGGCGCCGGGTCCGGAGACTCGCACTTCCACCGAACGCAGCCCGTATTCCTTGGCTTTATTGGCGGCCGTCAAAGAGGCTTGCTGCGCGGCGAAGGGCGTGCCCTTGCGCGAGCCTCGAAATCCGAGCGACCCGGAACTCGACCAGGCCAAAACGTTCCCCACCATATCGGTGAAGGTGACGATGGTGTTGTTGAACGAGGCCTGGACGTGCACCAAGCCATTGGAGACCACCTTCTTTTCCTTCTTCTTGAAGGTCTTCTTTTTCGTTGTCTTTGCAGGAGCTTTTGCCATTGGTGATCCTTAGGTCTTCCCGGTGGCTTTCTTCTTATTGGCGACGGTGCCGCGGCGCGGTCCTTTGCGCGTGCGGGCGTTGGTATGCGTGCGTTGTCCACGCACCGGCAGGCCGCGGCGATGGCGCAGCCCGCGATAGGAGCCCATTTCGATCAGGCGCTTGATGTTCAGCGAAAGTTCCTTGCGCAGATCGCCTTCGACAGAGCCTTCGTTCTCGATCAGGGTTCGGACGCGGTTGATTTCGTCTTCGGCAAGGTCGGAGATCTTCTTGGTCGGGGTCCACGTTCGCCCGGTGGAGCAACGAGAGGGCACGGGTCCGCCCGATGCCGTAGATATATGTCAGACCGATCTCGGCCCGCTTCTTGGCTGGTAAATCGACACCTGCAATACGCGCCATATGGTTTCCCCTATCCCTGCCGCTGCTTATGCTTCGGATTGGTGCAAATGACCCGCACCACGCCCTCGCGATGGATCACTTTGCATTTGTCGCACATCTTCTTGACGGACGCTCGCACTTTCATGTTCTCTCCAGTAATCGGACAATTCTTCCACGGCCGGGATCGTGCGGCGATAACTCCACCTCAACCCGATCTCCTGGCCTGACTCTCAAAAAATTCGTCTTCGCCGGGCCGGCCGCATGCGCCAGAACCACGGCTTCGTTTTCCAACTTCACTTTCACGATCGCGCTGGGCATCAACTCCACCACGATCGCGCCTACTGTCACGGCCGCGTTAAAACCCACGGACCGTTGGACGTCACCGCCACGCAGTGCTCAAAATGCGCCGACAGCGAATGATCTTTCGTCACTGCGGTCCACTTGTCGGACAAAACCCGCATATCCGGAGCGCCCGCGTTGACCATCGGCTCAATCGCCAGCACCATTCCTTCTTTCAGCCTTGGATTTTCATTGCGGCGATCCACGTAATTGGGGACTTGCGGCTCCTCATGCAGCTTGGTGCCGATGCCGTGCCCCACCATCTCGCGAACCACCGAGAACCCGTTTTCCACCACGTGCTGCTCCACCGTTCCGCAAATATCGAACAGCCGGTTGCCGGCCCGCGCTTTGTCGATGGCCAGTTCCAGCGATTCCTGGGTCACTTTGAGCAGCTTCTTCGTCGACTCGTTAATCTCGCCCACCGGAACGGTGACGGCCGAATCGCCGAAATAACCGTTCAACTGGACGCCCGTATCGATAGAGACGATATCGCCCCTCTTCAATTTCGTTTTCGCCGACGGCATGCCATGCACAATCTGGTCGTTCACCGACGTGCATAGCACGTACGGATACTTGCTGCCCGCCGACGGCGTGTAATAACCCTTGAAGGCCGGCTTCGCGCCTGCGTCCTTCATCATCTTTTCGGCCGCAACTTCCAGATCCTGGGTGGTGACGCCCTCCTGGACCATTTTCGAAAGGTCCTGCAGGATCTGCCAGACCAGCATGCCACTTTTGCGCATCTGGTCTAATTCATTGCGGTTCTTACGTATAATCATCTCCAGCGACTGACATTCCGTTGATCAACCATTCGCGCGGGCACACACCCGCCCTCTGCGCGAGAATGACTGATAAATTCATTATACTGCAAAATCATGCGTTTAGGACACGCTGCTGCGCCGTCCCCGAATCCGGCCCGAGCGGGGGGTGAAACCCTCGTAGTGGCGCATGATCAACTGAGCTTCCACCTGGTTCACCGTATCCATCGCGACGCCCACCACAATCAGTAGCGACGTGCCGCCGAAGAAGAAATTAACGTTCAACCCATCCAGGAGCCAGCGCGGAAAATAGTTGTCGATAAAGTTGCCCACCAGCGGCAGCCGCTGCAGCTTGATGCCGGCGATCATGATCTGCGGGATCAGCGACAGCACCGAAAGATACAGGCCGCCCACCACCGTGATCCTGGTGAGAATGGTGTTCATATAGTCGGCAGTGTTCTTGCCGGGACGGATGCCGGGGATGAATCCGCCATACTTGCGCATGTTGTCCGCCGCTTCATTGGGATTGAAGATGATGGACACGTAGAAGAAGCAGAAGAAAATGATCAGGACGCAGAACAGCAGGTAGTACAGCGGCTGGTTGCCGCCGATGGATTCCAGCATCCCGCTCAGGATGGGGCTGTTCTTCACTATCGCCCAATTGGTGAGCGTCTGCGGGAAGGCCAGCAGCGAGGACGCGAAAATCACGGGAATCACGCCGCCCGCGTTCACCTTGAGGGGCAGGTGCGTGGATTGGCCGCCCATCATCTTGCGGCCCTGAATGCGCTTGGCGTACTGCACCGGGATGCGGCGCTCTCCGCGCTCTACTAATACGATGAAAGCGACCACGGCGATCATCACCGCCAGAATAATGATCAGGTGGATGGGCGTCCAGTCGCGAACGCGGAACACGTGATCGTAAATGTTATCGATGGCGCGCGGGATGCCCACCACGATTCCGGCAAAGATCAGCAACGACATCCCGTTGCCGATGCCGCGTTCTGTGATCTGCTCGCCCAGCCACATGATGAAGGTGGTTCCAGCGGTGAGGGTCAGGATAGTCATCAACAGGAATCCGATGCCGGGATTCAAAACAAACCCGCCGCCCGATTTCTCGAGCGTCAACGCGATTCCAAAGGATTGCACCACGGCCAGAATGATAGTGAGATAGCGGGTCCACTGGGTGATCTTGCGGCGTCCCAGTTCGCCCTCCTTCTGGAGTTTTTCGAGCGTCGGCACCACCACCTGCAGCAACTGCAAAATAATGGACGCGGTGATGTAGGGCATGATGCCCAGCGCGAAGACGGTCAGCCGGCGGAACATGCCGCCGCTGAAAAGATCGATGAAGCCGAAGAGCGAACCCTGGTTCTGTTGGAAGAACTCGGCCAGGCGGTTGGCATCGATCCCCGGGGTGGGGATGTGCCCGCCAAACCGGTACACGGCCAATAAACCCAGCGTGAAGAAGATGCGCTTCCGCAGGTCCGGAATCCGGAACATATTGGCGATGGTGTCGAAGAACTTCATCTTGGATTACCTCGATGACCTTGCACTAAAGTGTCGTTGAGCTATTCGCCCCCGATGACGTTTCCTGTGCCGCCGGCCTTCTGGATTTTCTCCAGAGCCGATTTCGAAAATACGTGCGCCCGCACATCCAGCTTGCGGGTGATATCGCCCGAGCCCAGCACTTTCAGTCCGGCGCCCAGTTTCTTGATGACGCCCAGTTCGAGCAACCGTCCCGGGTCGAACGCGCTGCCTTCCAGCTGCTCCAGCCGCCCTACATTTACGATGGCATACTCTTTCTTGAAAATGTTGGTGAACCCGCGCTTGGGCAGGCGGCGGTGCAGCGGCATTTGGCCGCCCTCGAAACCGCGCATGATGCTGTAGCCGGAGATGGATCGAGCGCCTTTGGCTCCTCGGCCGGAATACTTACCGCGCCCGGTGCCCATGCCCTGTCCGATGCGCTGCTTCTTTTGTTTTTGCCCTTTGGGCGGGTGTAGATCGCTGAGATTCATGATTATTCCTTGTCGGCGCTCTCTGACGGTCGCGGTTCTGAACCGCCCGCTTCTGGGCCGCCCTCTCCTGGGCCGCCTACTTCTGAACCGCGCGCGTGAGCAAGCGACATCCGGCTAGTCCTTTACTATCGCCAGCAGGTGCGGGATCTTGGCCACCATGCCGCGAAACACCTTGTCATCCGGCCGCACCACAACTCGGTTCATTTTCTTCAATCCGAGCGACCGCACGATCGCTTTGTGCTTTTCCGGGCAGCAGATGACGCTGCCGATCAGCTTGATCTTGATGGTTCCCTCCGCCATGGCTTAACCTACCTTTTCCTGCGCCAGACCGCGCATGTCCGACGTCTGTCCGCGGTCGCGCAACTGTTCCAGCGCATTGATGGTGGCCTTGACGACATTGTGGGGATTGCGCGAGCCGATGGACTTGGTGAGCACGTTGGTGATGCCCACCGCTTGAATCACCGCGCGCACCGGACCGCCGGCGATAACGCCCGTTCCTTCGGGCGCCGGCTTTAACAGCACCAGTCCGCTGCCGAAGCGTCCCAACACCATGTGCAGAATGGTGGTCTCAAGCACGTTTACCTTGCGGAGATTCTTCTTCGCCGCTTCGATTCCCTTTTTGATCGCGGCCGGAACTTCCTTGGCCTTGCCGGTGCCGAAGCCGACGATCTTCGCGCCCGGATCGCCAATCACGACCAGAGCGGAAAAGCTCAGGTTCTTGCCGCCTTTGACTACTTTGGTGACGCGATTGATCGAAACCACCTGCTCTTTGAGGTTCAAGGTGTTGGCATCGATCCGCTTCGCCGTGGGTGTTGCCGCCATGGTTAAAACTCCAATCCCGCTTCTCGCGCCGCATCGGCCAGGGCCTTGATGCGCCCGTGATAGAGATAGCCGCCGCGATCGAACACAACTTTGCTGATGCCCTTGGTCTTGGCGCGTTCGGCGATCAGCTTGCCGATCTCTTTGGCCCCCGCCAGATTGCCGCCGCTTTTGACACTCGAGTTCTTTTCGCCCGACGACGCGGCTGCCAGCGTTTTCCCCGCGCGATCGTCGATCACCTGCGCGTAAATATGTTTCAGGCTGCGGAACACCGCCAGACGCGGGCGCTCCTGGCTGCCTTTGAGTTTGAGCCGGATGCGGCTGTGAACTCGAATCCGCACGTCGTTTTTGGAAGATTTTGCCATTTTACTTCGCTCCCGCGCCCGCAGTCTTGCCCGCCTTCTTGCGGAGCGCTTCGCCGGTATAGCGGACGCCTTTATTCTTGTACGGATCGGGCGGACGCAGCGCTCGGATGTTGGCCGCAACCTGTCCCACCATCTGCTTGTCGTAGCCGCTCAAAACCAAATGCGTCTGTTTGTCGATCTTCAGATCCACGCCATCGGGCAGCAGTAATTCGATGGGATGCGAGTACCCGAGCGTGAACGTCGCAATTTTGCCTTTGACGTCGGCGCGATAACCGGTGCCGGTGATATCGAGTTCGCGCGTGAATCCGGTGGACACGCCTTGCACGGCCGCGGCGGCCAGCGCGCGGGTGAGCCCGTGCAGCGCGGCCAACTGATCGGAAGTCGCGCAGAAATTCGAGCGTGCCATCCGCCTGGCGGGCTTCAATGCCGTCCGGCATCGGCACGCCGAGCTTGCCCTTGGGACCTTCCACCAGCAGCTCTTTGCCGACGGTGATCTTCACGCCCTTGGGCAGAGGAATAATTTTTTTGCCTACTCGCGACATAATTTACCTCGCTACCACAGCTGGCAGAGAACCTCGCCGCCGACGCGTTCTTTTCGCGCCGTGCTGCCGGTCATCACGCCGCGCGCCGTGGTCAAAATATTGATGCCGAGTCCGCCCAGCACCTTGGGAACTTCCTGGCTGCCGACGTACACGCGGCACCCGGGGCGCGAAACGCGCTCGATACGCGAAATCACCGGCACGTTGCCCGGCGTGTACTTCAAATAGATGCGGATGCTGCGTTTAGCGCCTTCGTCGGCCAGCTTGAAGTTGACGATGAAGCCCTCTTCCTTCAAGATGCGCGCGATCTCCATTTTGAGCTTGGAGGCGGGCACGTCCACCTTGGGATGGCGCGCCGACTGCGCGTTGCGAATGCGCGTCAGCATGTCGGCGATAGGATCGGTGATGGCCATGTTTCTACTTCGGGACTCCTTTCCTTACCAGCTCGCTTTGATCACGCCGGGAACCTCGCCAGCCAGAGCGAGCTGGCGGAAACAGATCCGGCATAAATTGAATTTGCGAATGTAGCCGCGCGGCCGTCCGCAACGGAAACAGCGGTTGCGGAGACGGATCTTGACGCGCGGCGCAATATTCTTGTCGGCCGCGATCCTGGCTCTGGTTGCGTCTTCTTTCGCGATCTTCGCTGTAGTTGCCATGTCTTCTTTCCTATTGCCGGAACGGCATCCCCATGTGCTTTAACAGCGCCAAGCCCTCGGCATCCGTCTTCGCACTCGTCGTAATCGAAATATTCATGCCCTTGACCTTCTCCACCTTGTTGTAGTCGATCTCGGGAAAAATCAACTGATCGCGCACGCCCAGCGTATAATTGCCGCGCCCGTCGAAACTTTTCGACGACACGCCGCGAAAATCGCGCACGCGCGGCAGAGCCACGTTCATCAGCCGGTCCAGGAATTCGTACATCCGGTCGCCCCGCAGCGTTACCATGGCGCCGATCGACATGCCCTCGCGCAACTTGAAAGCCGCGATGGATTTCTTGGCCTTGGTCACCACCGGCTTTTGTCCCGCGATCTGGCCCAGCTCGTTCACCGCGCCATCCATGAGCTTGGCGTTCTGCGTGGCTTCGCCCAAACCGATATTCACCGACACCTTTTGGATCTTGGGAACGGCCATCACGTTCTTATAGCCGAACTCCTTGGTCAGCGCCGGGATCACGCTCTTCAAATAATGTTGCCTGAGTCTTGCTTCTGCCATCTCTAGAATCCTCTAGCCTTTTGTATCCAGAGCCTCGCCGCTTTTCTTGGCGATGCGGACGCGCCGCGTGGAGGCTCCGCTGGGCTCCAGCTTGTAAGTCACGCGCGTGGGAATGCCGCCCGAGGTGAGCACCATCACATTCGAAATCGCGATGCCGCTTTCCTTCTCGGCGATGCCGCCCTTGATCTGCTGCTGCGGATTGGGGCGGGTGTGGCGCTTGATCATCGATACGCCTTCGACAATCAGCTTGCCGCGCCAGCGATCCACCGAAATTACCTTGCCGGTTTTGCCCTTGTCGCGGCCGGCGATCACCTTCACCTGGTCGTTCTTCTTGATTCTGGTCTTATGAAATGTCTTTTCCACCGGACGTTTCGGCATCTCAGATCACCTCCGGTGCGAGCGACACGATCTTCATGAAGCGCTTGTCGCGCAGTTCGCGCGCCACCGGGCCGAAAACGCGCGTCCCCACCGGCTCGCCCACTTCGTTGATTAGCACAGCGGCGTTGGAATCGAACCGGATGTAGGTGCCATCCTTGCGGCGCGATTCTTTGCGCATGCGCACGATCACGCAGCGCACGACTTTACCTTTCTTGATGGGCGATTCGGGCGTGGCTTCCTTGACGCTGGCGGTGATGACGTCGCCCAGGCCGGCGCGCAATCCCAGGTCTCCGCCGCGCGGCAAAATGCACTGCAGCTTGCGGGCGCCGCTATTATCGGCCACCTCGAGAATGGTGCGCATCCCAATCATGATTTCCTCCCAGAGTCCTTGCGGGACGGTTTGGCGCGCAACGATTTCGAACCGGCCGTGGGCTGCGTGGTTTCCAGATCCACCGCCGCCGGCTCCACCGCCACTTGCACCGCTTTGCGCAGCACTTCACCCAACCGCCAGCGCTTCAGCTTGCTCATCGGCCGGCACTCGATGATACGCACCGTGTCGCCGATCTGCGCGCGCTGCTCTTCGTCGTGCGCGTAAAACTTGCTGCGCTTATTGATGATCCGCTTGTACATCGGATGGGGGACGCGCCGCGTCACTTCCACCACAATGGTCTTGGTCATCTTGGCGGAAACCACCTCGCCGACCTTTTCGTTCTTGTTGCCTATTTTCTTTCTGGGTACCGCGCTGTCGGCCATGGCTTACTTCCCCTTCTTCTTTTTCGCCGCGCTTTTCTTCGCCACCGGCTCGGGCGCGGTGTCCGGATGTAATTCCCGGTCGCGCAGGATGGTGAGAATCCGCGCGCGGTCCTTGCGGATGTTGCGCAGCTTTCTTCAGCCCGTCGGTTTGCCCCATGCTCAATTGGAAACGGAGACGGAAATTCTGTTCGCCGATCTCCGACACTTGCCTGCGCAGCTCGTCGCTATCGAGTTCCCGTATTTTGTCAGCTTTCATCGTTGTTCTCCCGGACACCTACTCGCCGGTGTTATCCTCGCGGCTCACCACTTTGGTAGGCAGCGGCAATTTGCCCGCCGCCAGCCGGAACGCTTCCTGCGCGGTGGCTTTCGGAACGCCTTCCATTTCAAACAGGATCTTACCGGGACGAATCACCGCCACCCACTGCTCGGGCGCGCCTTTGCCCTTACCCATACGAGTTTCGGCTGGCTTCTTCGTGATCGGCTTGTCGGGAAACAATCGGATCCAAACCTTGCCGCCGCGCTTAATGAACCGCGTCATGGCGACGCGGGCCGCCTCAATCTGCCGGTCCGTGATCCAGCCGCAGCGCAGGGCTTTGAGCCCGAACTCGCCAAAAGCGAGACTGGAGCCGCGCCAGGCTTTGCCGGTCATGCGGCCGCGCTGCTGTTTCCTGTACTTGACCTTCTTGGGCATCAACATGGCGATTTATCCTTGCTTTGGCGGCTCACTACCGGGCGCGCCATTCGATTCGGTGGGCGTTTCTTTTGCTTCCTGTTTCCAGCTGGGCTGCGGCGGCGCGAGCGGTGGCAAAATGGGCGCGACGCGCGGCGTGGTGTCGGGAGGCGTCTGCACTACCGGTCCGCTCGGTTCGGGCGTGGGAGGCGCAAATGCGCTGCCCGGACGCCGCTCGCGACGGTCGCGCAATGGCTGACGCCTGGGCTCGGGTTCGTTGCGCATCGAATCCCGCCGGCCGCTGTCCAGAATTTCGCCCTTGTAGGTCCAGCACTTGATTCCGATGACGCCGTATGTGGTGTAGGCCTGGGCAAAACCGTAATCCAAATCGGCGCGCAAAGTGTGCAGCGGAAGCTGCCCTTGCAGATACCATTCGCTGCGGGCGATTTCCGCGCCATTCAGCCGGCCCGAGACGCGAACCTTAATGCCCTTGCAGCCAAAACGCAGCGCCGAATCGACGGCTTTGCGCATGGCCCTGCGAAACGCTACGCGCTTTTCCAGTTGCAGCGCGATGGATTCGGCCACCAGCTGCGCGTCCAACTCCGGCTTGTGTACTTCCTGAATATCGATGAATACTTCGCGCTTGGTTTTCTTCGCCAGATCGCCCTTGAGCTTTTCGATCTCGGCGCCCTTGCGTCCAATAATGATGCCGGGCCGCGAGGTACGGATGGTGACGCGCAGCTTGTTGCCGGGCCGGTCCACTTCGATGGAGCTGACGCCGGCCGACTTCAGCCGTTCTCTCAGCGCGCCCTTGAGCTCCAGGTCTTCGCGCAAAAGCTTGGCGTAATCCTGCTTGGCGAACCAGCGCGATCGCCAGGTCTTGGTGACGCCCAGGCGAAAACCGTACGGATGTACTTTCTGTCCCACTATGCGTTCTCCTGGTTTGTTCCGAGTGCCGCCACGGCGTTGCTCCGGCTTTGTCGCTGACCACCACCGCGATGTGCGACGTGCGCCGCTGATAGCGATACGCCCGGCCCATCGGCGCGGGCCGGATGCGTTTCTGGCGCGGCCCTTCATTCACGTATGCTTCGCTCACCACCAGTTCGTCCACGTCCACGTCGTTATTGCGATTTTCGGCATTGGCGATGGCCGAATCCAGCACCTTCAGCACCGTCGGCGCCATGCGCTTGTTGGTTTGGCGCAAAATAATGCGCGCTTCGTTGGCCGAACGGCCGCGGATCAGATCCACCACCAGCCGCGCCTTCTGCGGCGACGATCGAATGTATCGGGCTTCTGCTCTGGCTTGCATCGTTTTGGCTCCTTATGCCGGCTTGGCCGTTTTCTCGGTGGATGAGGCGGCCTTCACCGAATGCCCTTTGAACACGCGGGTCGGGGAAAACTCGCCCAGCTTGTGGCCCACCATGTTTTCGGTGATGTAGACCGGAATGAACTTCTTGCCGTTGTGCACGCCCAGGGTGTGGCCGATGAAATCCGGAACGATGGTGGAGCGCCGCGACCAGGTACGCACCACTTTCTTTTCGTTCTTGGCGTTCATGTCCGCCACTTTCTTAGCCAGGTGGTCGTCAGTGAATGGCCCTTTTTTTAACGATCTGCTCATTTGTCCTAACCCCGCTTCTTCGCCTTCCGGCTCACGATCCACTTATTGGTGCGCTTGTTGTTGCGCGTCTTGAATCCACGCGTCGGCTGGCCCCACGGCGTCACCGGATGCCGGCCGCCAGATGTCTTGCCCTCGCCGCCGCCATGTGGATGATCCACCGGGTTCATCGATACGCCGCGATTATGCGGCCGTCTTGCCGAGCCAGCGCGTCTTGCCCGCCTTGCCGTGCGATTCGTTCTCGTGCTCGACGTTGCCCACTTGCCCGATGGTGGCCATGCACTCCACTTGCACGCGGCGAATTTCACCCGAAGGCAGCTTCAGCAGCGCGATTCCACCTTCGCGCGAAACCAATTGCGCCTGCGCGCCGGCCGAGCGCGCCATTTGAGCGCCCTTCCCGGGCCGCAGCTCGATATTGTGCACCACCGTGCCAGCCGGAATATTCTTCAGCGGCAAGCGCATTGCCGATCAGGATGTCGGCTTCTGCGCCCGAAGTAACGGTGCGGCCGACTTCCAAACCAACCGGGCAAATGATGTAGCGCTTTTCGCCGTCGACATAATTCAGCAGCGCGATGCGCGCCGTCCGGTTGGGATCGTACTCGATGGCCGCAACCTTGGCTGGAATGCCGAATTTGTCGCGCTTGAAATCGATGGCCCGATAAGCCTTCTTGGCCCCGCCGCCGCGGAAACGCGACGACACCAGCCCCTCGCTATTGCGCCCGCCGGTGCGCTTCTTTCCAACCACCAGCGACTTTTCGGGAGTCTGCTTGGTGATCTCGTCGCGCGACACTACGCTCATGAAGCGCCGGGACGGCGTGGTCGGATTGTAGCTTTTCATCGGCATGTCGTTAACTCCTGATCCCTTTAAATCTCCGCGTACTCGGGAACCTTTTGTCCGGGCTTCAGCCGGACGTAAGCCTTTTTCCAATCCGATCGGTAGCCGGAAAACTTCCCGCGCCGCCGCAGTTTGCCCACCTGGCTGACGGTCCGGACATCGGCCACTTTCACTTTGAACAACTGCTCGACGGCAGCCTTTACCAAAGTCTTGTTGGCGTCCGGCGCAACTTCAAAACACAGCGTGCGCTCGTTGTCCTTCTTGGCGACGCCCTTCTCAGTCACGATGGGCCGTTTGATCACTTCGTAAATGGTCATTTCGCGAGCGCCTCCGAGAGCTTCTGCGCCGCCGCTTGCGAGAGCAGCACACCGGCATGGCCCAGCAGCGAGTACACGTCCACCTCTTTGGTGGAAACCAGCGTGACCCCTTCCAGGTTGCGGGCGCTCAGCGCCAGGTTGCGGTTGTCGGCGTTGTCGACTACCAGCACCGTCTTGGGCGCTCCCAAAACGTCCAGCACCGCGCGCATCGCTTTGGTCTTGTGATCGGCCAGCGTAAAATCCTGCACTATTCTCAGTTCGCCGTCCCGCAGCTTGGCCGACAGCGCCGACCGCAACGCGCCCAGCAGCATCTTGCGCGGCAGCTTGTAGCTGTAATCGCGCGGTTGCGGACCGTGCGTCGTTCCGCCGTGCCGCCACAGAGGCGACCGTATGGAGCCCATGCGCGCGCGCCCGGTGCCCTTTTGCCGCCACAGCTTCTTGCCCGATCCCGATACTTCGTGGCGCGTTTTGGTCTTGGCGTTTCCGCCCCGGCGCACGGCTTGCGAATGCCGCACCGCTTCATACAGCAGGTCTTTGTTGACGGGAGCGCCGAAAACTTCGTCGGACAATTCGAGCGTGCCCACCACCGCGTTATTTAAATCGACCACTTCTACACTCGGCATGCTAACTCTCCGCTTACCTTTTGGCCCTTCTCACCAGCACATAGCCGCCGTTGGGACCGGGCACCGCGCCTTTGATCACCAGCACGTTGTCCTCGGCCACCACGTCCACTACTTCCAGATTCCGGATAGTCACCTGCTGATCGCCCGAATGGCCGGCCATGCGAGTTCCCGGGAAAACGCGCGACGGAAAACTGGATGCGCCAATGGAACCAGGCGCGCGATTGAACATCGAACCATGGCTGCCCGGACCGCCCCGAAAATGATGCCGCTTGATAATGCTGGTAAAACCGCGGCCCTTGCTGACGCCGATGACATCCACTTTGTCGGCCGGCTTGAACTGGTCCACCAGCACGCGATCGCCTTGCTTCAAGTCGTCGTCGCCCGGCCGCATGCGAACTTCGCGCAGAAACTTCACGCCATCCGCGCTGGCCTTTTTCAGATGCCCGGCTATGGGCTTGGTGGCATGCGAAGCCTTGGCGAACTCCACCAATCCGAGCTGGACCGCGTCGTAGCCATCGGTGGTCGGCGTTTTGCGCTGCACCACCACGCAAGGTCCGGCCTTCAACAGCGTGACGGGAACCACCTGGCCGTCGGCGCGGAACACCTGGCTCATCCCGATCTTTTTGCCTAAAATTCCTGGGCTCATAAGTACCTTTAGAAAGAATCCAGAATCCTGACGTCAGAATCCGGAATTTACTTCCCCCGTCCGAAAGCTTTGATTTCCACATCCACACCAGCCGGCAGATCCAGTTTCATCAGAGCATCCACCGTGTCCTGGGTCGGCTCCAGAATATCGAGCAGCCGCTTGTGCGTCCGAATCTCGAACTGCTCGCGCGACTTCTTGTCCACGTGCGGCGAGCGCAGCACGGTATAGCGATTTTTGATGGTCGGCAGCGGAATGGGTCCCGCTACGGTAGCCCCGGTTCTTTTGGCCGTATCGACAATCTCCGTGGTGGATTGATCCAGGATGCGGTGATCGTACGCCTTCAGGCGGATGCGAATGCGTTCTCGTAGGCTCATTTTGTGGCTCGAGGTGTCCTACTCGAGGATCTCCGTTACCGTTCCCGCTCCCACCGTCCGGCCGCCTTCGCGGATCGCAAAACGCAATCCCTTGTCCATGGCCACCGGCGTAATCAACTCCACCACCAGCCCCACGTTGTCGCCCGGCATCACCATCTCGGTCCCGGCCGGCAACTCCGTCACTCCCGTCACGTCGGTGGTGCGGAAATAAAACTGCGGACGGTAGCCCTTGAAGAACGGCGTGTGGCGCCCGCCTTCTTCTTTGCTCAGCACGTAGATCTCGCCCTTGAACCTCTTGTGCGGCTTAATCGATCCCGGCTTGGCGATGACCTGCCCGCGCTCCACGTCGTCTTTTTCAATGCCGCGCAGCAGCAACCCCACGTTGTCTCCCGCGCGCCCTTCATCCAGCAGCTTCTTGAACATTTCTACGCCCGTCACCACCGTTTTGCGCGTGTCCTTGAAGCCCACGATCTCCATTTCCTCGCCGACTTTGCAGATCCCTTTTTCGATACGCCCTGTGACAACCGTCCCGCGGCCTTGAATCGAGAAGATGTCTTCAATCGGCATCAGGAACGGCTTGTCGATGTCGCGCGCCGGCAGCGGCACGTAGCTGTCCACCTTCTCCATCAGCTCGTCCACCGACTTTTCCCACTTCTCTTCGCCGTTCAACGCCCCCAGCGCGCTCACCCGCACCACCGGCAGATCGTCGCCCGGAAATTGATATTTCGACAGCAGCTCGCGCACTTCCAGCTCCACCAGCTCGAGCAGCTCCGGATCGTCCACCATATCCACTTTGTTCAGCGCCACCACGATAGACGGCACACCCACCTGCCGGGCCAGCAGAATATGCTCGCGGGTTTGCGGCATGGGGCCGTCGGTGGCCGCCACCACCAGGATCGCGCCATCCATCTGCGCGGCTCCGGTGATCATGTTCTTGATGTAGTCGGCGTGGCCCGGGCAATCCACGTGCGCGTAGTGCCGGTTGGCCGTCTCATACTCGACGTGCGCCACCGCGATCGTGATACCGCGCGCCTTTTCTTCCGGCGCGTTGTCGATCGAATCGAACGAGCGGAACTTCACCTTCGGATTGTGCTTGGCCAGTACCTTGGTGATCGCCGCCGTCAACGTCGTCTTGCCGTGATCGATGTGTCCGATCGTCCCGATGTTTACGTGCGGCTTGCTGCGGTCAAATTTTTCCTTCGCCATGGATGTTGAACTCTCCTAAATTCCTTGAATTCCCGGTATTCGCTTACTTAATTACCTTGCCTTGAACCTTCGCCACAATCTCTTCCGACAAGTTGCGCGGAACCTCTTCGTACTGCCCGAAGTGCATGGTGAAGCTGCCGCGGCCCTGCGTTCGCGAGCGTAGCTCGGTGGCATAGCCGAACATTTCCGACAGCGGAACCATCGCCTTGATGAGCTGCGTGGTGCCCCGGACTTCAGTGCCCTCCAAACGGCCGCGCCTGGAGCTGAGATCGCCGTTCACGGTGCCCATGTATTCTTCCGGCACCACTACTTCAACGCGCATCACCGGCTCAAGCAATACCGGCTTGGCCTTCCGGCAGGCTTCCTTGAAACAGATGGAGCTGCAGATCTTGAACGCCATTTCCGACGAATCGACGTCATGATAGGCGCCGTCGATGAGCTCGACCTTGATATCCACCATCGGATATCCGGCCAGGATGCCGCCTTCGAGCGACTCCCGGACGCCCTTCTCCACCGCCGGGATAAACTCTTTCGGGACCGACGCCGCCCTTGATGTCGTTATCGAATTCGAAGCCTTTGCCGGGATTCGGCTCGACGCGTAAGCTTGGTGCGCGCGTATTGTCCGCTACCGCCGGTCTGCTTCTTGTGCGTGTAGTCGTACTCGGCCCTGGCGCGAATGGTCTCGCGATAGGCCACCTGCGGCTTGCCGACGTTGGCGCCGACATTGAACTCGCGCTGCATGCGGTCCACGATGATCTCGAGATGCAGCTCGCCCATACCGGCCAGAATGGTCTGCCCGGTGTCGGGATCGGTATTCACCCGCAAGGTCGGATCTTCCTGCACCAGTTTCTGGATCGCCATCCCCAGCTTCTCTTGATCGGCCTTGGTCTTAGGCTCGATAGCGAGCTGAATCACCGGCTCGGGAAAATCGATATTTTCGAGAAGAATCGGGTGCTTCTCGTCGCAGATGGTGTCGCCCGTCGAAACGTTCTTCAGACACCGCCGCGCAGATGTCGCCGGCCAGGATTTCCTGAATATCTTCGCGCTTGTTGGCGTGCATCTTCACCAGACGCCCCACGCGCTCTTTGCGGTTCTTGGCGACGTTGAACACCGATTCGCCCGCGGCTAGCCGGCCCGAGTACACACGGATAAACGCGAGTTGGCCGACAAACGGGTCGGTCATGATCTTGAACACCAGCGCCGAAAACGGCGCGGTCGTCGGTGGCCGGAAGCTCTTCGGTTATCTCCGGATTGTCGGGCAGCACGCCCTGCACCGGCGGAATGTCCACCGGCGAAGGCAGATAATCGACCACCGAATCCAGCAGGTTCTGCACGCCCTTGTTCTTGAACGCCGAGCCGCAAATCACCGGGAAAATCTTCTGCGTGATGGTGGCCTTGCGGATGCCCTCCATAATCTCTTTTTCTGAGATCGGAGTGCCTTCCACAAACTTGGCGAACAGATGGTCGTCGGATTCGGCAATGGCTTCGATCATCTGCTCGCGATAGGATTTGGCCTTATCGAGCAGATCGGCCGGGATCTCGACATCGTCGTACTTGCGCGCCCAGCGTCTCGTCGCGCCAGATGCGGGCTTTCATCCGCACCAGGTCCACAATGCCCTTGAACTGGTCTTCGGCGCCGACGGGAATCTGAATCGCAACCGGCCGGCACTTCAGCCGGTCGACAATGGTGTCGATGGCGTGGTAGAAATCCGCGCCAACGCGATCCATCTTATTGATGAAGCAAATGCGCGGAACGCCGTACTTGTCGGCCTGGCGCCACACGGTTTCCGACTGCGGCTGCACGCCCGCGACGGCGTCGAACACCGCCACCGCGCCATCCAGCACGCGCAAACTGCGCTCCACTTCGGCCGTGAAGTCCACGTGGCCGGGCGTATCGATGATGTTGATCGTGATGTCGCGCCACTGGCACGTGGTGGCGGCCGACGTGATGGTGATTCCCCGCTCCTGCTCCTGCTCCATCCAGTCCATGATGGCGGTGCCTTCATGAACCTCGCCGATCTTGTGAGTGCGGCCGGTGTAATAGAGCACACGTTCGGTAGTGGTGGTTTTACCGGCATCGATGTGGGCCATGATGCCGATGTTCCTCATTTTTTCGATCGGTACTGTGCGTGCCATAAATAAAACCTTGCGTCGCTAAAACTAGTGGCTACTGACTACCAACGGTAATGCGCGAAAGCCTTGTTTGCTTCCGCCATGCGGTGAACGTCGTCCTTCTTCTTAATCGCTCCGCCGCGCATGTTCGCGGCATCCGTCAATTCATTCGCCAGCTTGTCCGGCATGCCCTTATCGGGCCGGCTGCGGGCGTTCTGCAAAATCCAGCGAATCGCCAGACTGATCCGGCGGTTCTGCGAAACTTCCACCGGAACCTGATAGTTGGCGCCGCCCACGCGCCGCGTCTTCACTTCCAGCAGCGGCTTGGCGTTCTCCACGGCCTTCTTGAACAGCTTCAAAGGATCGTCGGCGGTGCGCTCCTTGATCTTGTCCATCGCGCCGTAGAAGATCCGCTGCGAGGTGTTCTTCTTGCCGTCCCACATCATCGAGTTGATGAACTTCTCGGCCAGCGTGGAGTTATAAATCGGATCCGGCAGGATCTCGCGAGGTTCTGGTCTGCGTCTGCGTGGCATATCTTATTTCGCACGGTCCCTTGGGCCGTTTGGCTCCGTACTTCGATCGTCCCTGTTTACGGTCCGCGACCCCGGCCGCATCCAGTGTCCCGCGCACCACGTGATAGCGCACGCCCGGCAGATCCTTCACGCGGCCGCCGCGGATCAGCACGATGGAGTGCTCCTGCAGGTTATGGCCGACGCCGGGAATGTAGGTGGTCACCTCGATCCCATTGGTCAGTCGCACGCGCGCCACTTTCCGCAGCGCCGAATTCGGCTTCTTGGGAGTGGTGGTGTACACGCGCGTACACACGCCGCGCTTCTGCGGACAAGCCTGCAGCGCCGGACTGGCGGTCTTATAACGTGGCGGTCTCCGCCCTTTTCGCACGAGTTGATTAAACGTCGGCACGAATCTTCCCTTCAGACGTTATGTTTGTTCGTTGACACACGACGGCAGGCTAAAAGCCAAACCGCGAAAAACGCCTGACAAAGCTGCGAGGGTACTTGCTTTGGACTAGCCCATATCCCAAATGGCTGAAAAACCGCTAGGACATCGGGGCCGGCCCCCGGCCGGGCTCTCTAACTAAAGAGCGGTAGCGCGGGAGCAGAAGACACAACTCGCCAAACCTTTATAAGAATACAGAAGAGGTCGGCGGTTGTCAAATTGCAACCTGCGCAACCTCATTGACATACGTTCTCCAATTGTGATATGTCTAGACATATGAGAACCACCGTGAGACTTTCGGAGGGTCTAATGAACCAAGTAAAGCAAGAAGCAGAACAGAGAGGAGAAACAGTGACCGCTCTCATAGAAGAAGGCCTAAGATTAGTCCTGGCAAAGTCGCACGAGCCGCCCCACCGCGAACGGGTGGTTCTTCCGGTTTCGAAAGCCGGCGGCGGCGTGCTTCCCGGCGTCGACCTGAACGATAGCTCCGCCCTCGAAGACATCATGGAAGGCCGGGGGTGATTCTTCCGGATGTCAATGTCTTGCTTTACGCCTTCCGTCCCGATGCCCAGAATCATGCCGCCTATCGAGCTTGGCTGGACGGCGTGGTCAGCGGTGAAACCGCCTATGGAATGTCGCCGCAAGTTCTCGCCAGTGTAATCCGGATTGCCACTCATCCGCGCGTCTTCGCGCACCCCGATCCTTTCGCGGACGTGCTGGCCTTCGCAAAGGCCCTGATGGAGCAGCCGCATTGCCAGATCATTGAACCCGGGCCGCGCCACTGGCGCATCTTCACTCAGTTGTGCCAGACGGCGAACGCCTATGGAAATCTGGTGCAAGACGCGTGGCTGGCAGCCCTGGCTATAGAATCGGGCTGCGAGTGGATCACCAACGATCGCGATTACGCGCGATTCGAGGGATTACAGTGGCGAACCGCACTAGCGCGTTGAAGTGGCCCGGTTTTCCGCCAGCAGGCTATCCACCTGCGCATAAAACTCCTTGACGGCCTGATGATACAGCGCTCCGCTGGCCGGCCCCGGGAATCCGGCATGCACGAAACGCACGCGCCCATCTCGGCCCAGGAAAAACGTGGTCGGCCAGGAGTTTAAATTGACCGGCTGAGTCAGCTTGGCATCCCGATCGTCGGGGGTGCCGCCGAGCAGAACGGTGTACTCGATCCCATACTCCTTCATGAAAGCGCGCAAGCGAGTGGGATTCTTGAGCTGATCGTCTTCTTCAAACGAAAGCGCCACAACTTCCAGCCCCTGGTTGCGATACTTGCGGTACAGCTCGGCCAGGAACGGCGCTTCGTCGTGGCAGTTGGGGCACCAGCTTCCAGTGACGTTCACCAGCACCACCTTGCCCTGGAAACGAGCATCGGTATTCGAAACGATTTTGCCGTTCAGATCGGGGAAACTGAACCGGAATGGCTCGGAGGCGTCTTTGACGGTGGTGTGATGATCCGGATCGGTGGGGGGCGGCAGTCCTTTGGCGCGCGCGACGTCGGGCCGCGCCGCCGTGAGCTGGCTGCTGCCGTGCAGATCCGTCATGTCGATGGCGAGCGTTCCGTCGGCAGCAGGAGTCAGGATCATCAACGATGGCCGGCCACCAGAGAAGTGGCTGAGCACGAACTTGCCATCCTTATAACACCGGTCAACGCGCCAGTGTCTCCATCCACACGCAAAATCGCAGCCTCCACGTTCGATGCGCTCTTCTGCTGCACAATCAGACGCCACGCCTTCTCGCCCTTGGAGCTTTTCACCGCTACTTCCCACAGACCATCGATCGAAGGAGCGTCGCGCCGGCGGTTGCCTCAGCCTTGTGACGATGCGCCGTCACCGGATAAGTCTTCTTGAGCATCGGCCCGTACTGGCCCACCAGCGCGCCATCCTGCAATTTGGCTTCGAGCTTGGCGGCGTAAGAATCGAAGTTCAGCACGAGCGAGCCGTTCTGAAAACTGGCTCCGCTCGCGACCACCTTCTCATCGCCGTTGAACAGCCAACCCCGGAGGCTTGCGACCCTCGCCCGCAATTTGCAGCCGGAACGGAATGTCTTGTCCGTTAAAGGTGATGGTGGCGTCCCAGAGACCCGCCAGTGACTGAGCCATGGCGGCGGGCGCAATGGCGAGAAGAAGAGCAGCGAAGAATTTGGTTTTCACGTTCGCTCCTTTACTGAACCGACAACTTGGTAGTTATTAGTGTACATCCGTCCAAGGGTTGACGAGATGAATCCCGCAGTGCTCGAAGTCCTTGACGTTGCGCGTTGCCAGCGTAGCGCGGTGAACACGGACGATGGCCGCGATCATCGCGTCGAATTGAGAGATTGGCCTTCCAGCTCCCTTGCGAATGGCGGAAATGGCTGCAAACTGCCGGGCTGCCTCCTCATCGAACACGAGTATCCTTTCATGGAAAAACTCATCGAACATCCTGGTGGCCGCCGCTGTCAAACTCTGCCTCCGTTTTCCAGCCGGCATAACCTCTATGCCGGCCAGTATTTCTGCCTGCGTGATGGCGGTAACAAAGACGCTCGACGGTTCTTCCAATGCGAGCCAGCGAAGGACTCTTTCAGATGGAGAAGGCTTCATCCCATCCGACAGAGCGTTGGTGTCGAGAACGATCATTTGAAAGTCGGCGGAGGGCGCATAGGTTCCCGAGGCGGAATCTCGAGATCGACTCCTCCTAAGGGCTCAAAGAGACTTCGGATCGCCTCGGCCAGATTCAAGGGTTTCTTCGGCTGTTTCGCTAGCGCCGTCGTCAGTAGGTGGCGCGCCTCTTCTTCCATGGACCGCCCGTGTTGAGCCGCCCGGACTCGGAGGCGTGCCTTCACCGAGTCATCTAACCGACGGATGGTAATGGTCGCCATTAGTCAATGATAGCATTGCAGTCATTGCCTGCATCCCGTTTGACACCCCCGGCACGGTTTCGCTAGGCTACCGACGTGCATTCGCAATTTGCCCTTCTCGGATTGAGGCGCTGGTGACGCCGGTTCCTTGCGGAATGTGGGCCGGTTGGCCGAAAAAGTAATTTAATCCTTGCGCCATTCGATGGGGAAAAGCTGTCCGGCCTTCACCGGATCCAACTGCACCCCGGCCAGACTGGCGGCTCTAGCCAGAACCGGGTCGCGTCCGGCGGCAAGGTCGGCGGCCGACGGCAGAATCAATTCGTCCGGAACGACGCCCGCGTGCTCCAGGCTTTTGCCATCTCCCATGATCAGGTCGGCCTCCGTGATGGACGCCCCGTAGAAAATCTGGGTGTCGGCGCCTTGATGAAACTGGTAATGCCGCGATTCCATGACGGAACCTGAGCTATGATCCCCGAGGACCGTCCCACGGCGCTCAAGTTGTACGACGCGCGCCAGGAGTTCGGCGGCGGATGCCGACCGGCTGTCCACCAGCACGATCAATTTCCCGGAGAACGCGTTCGCGCCGCGGGATTTTGCAAGCTCGGGCTTCAGGTCGGGCTTCCGACCCACGCGCTGGGCAATGGTCACATCGTGATCGATTAGACCGCCCACCACGCGCTCCAGAGTTTTTATTAATCCTCCCGGATTGCCCCGCAAATCCAGGACGAGCGTCGGGTATTTTCGGGCGTCCTTAATTATATGATCCACTTCGTCGTCGGTCATAAAGAACTCCGGCATTTTCCAGATCAATAAAGTGTCGCCGAAGTTGACCAGCCGTTGGCGGTTCTCACGATCGCCGTTCTCCTGGTCGCGCACCAGTTTCCAGAAGTCATTCTCGTCGTTCAGATTTAGCACTTGCTTCTCGCGAATCACTTTGGGAGCCACTTCCACCTTGCGCGTGGCCCCGTCCGGCCCGCGCACCTGGAGATTCTCGGCCGGCAGCGATAGCAGCGTATTGAAAATGTAATTCATTTTCCAGAGAGTATCGCGCTTCGGCGCGAACCCCTGCCAGGAGAGCACTTCGTCGCCAGCCGCCAATTTTTCCGAGGCGTCCCGATCGGGTCGAACCGCCGTAATGAAGCAGCGATCGCCGATCATCTGCTCTATATACCCATATTCCCGGTGAGTATTGCGGGAGGGCGGCAAGAAAAAGGTATGCGAATCGTTGAGGGCATCCAGGGTCTCACCAATGGTGGTGAGTGCGGCACCCAAATTGTTGACCGATTGCAGCCGGGTGTCGGCCGCCTTGAAGCGCGCCTGCATATCGACGCCGTGATAGCTGGGGTCATAGTAGTGATGCTGCAGGGCATCCTGCAGGGCGCGCAACATCTGCCGCGCGCGTTCGCGTTGAATGCTATCGAATTGGACCTGAGCCCGCGCCGGCAGGCGCAACAATCCAGCGCCTATAACGACGCCGATAGCCAGCCGTTTCAGCATAGGTTTCGGACGATTATACATCCATTCAGTAAAATAAATCCGGTGAAAAGTACTACGAGTTCCGAACGTAGTACGGTTTAATCGCGGATATTGGAGGATCGCGCAGGCTGCTCGGCCAAGAGCCGGTCAACATCGGCTCGAAAGACGGTCTCCCGCACTGCGCCGACATAAGACTTAGCCGCACGGCCATTGCGATCCACCAGCACGGTGGTGGGCAGCGCATCAATGGCGGGCGCCGACGGCGACGCAAGATCGGGCATCAGCACCGGATACGGCAAATGATATTCGCGCAGGAAGGACTCGACGGCGCGCTTGCCGCCCTCATCCATGGAAACGCCCACGACGGCGAGTCCTTTATAGCGATAGTCGCGCGCCAGGTCGATCAATCCCGGCGTTTCTTGCCGGCAGGGAGCGCACCAGCTGGCCCAATAGTTGATGAGCACCACCTGGCCGCGATAATCGGAGAGACGCCAGGCGCTGCCGTTGAGCTGCGGGAATGTGAGATCGGCCATGCGCGTTCGATCCTGCACCGGCCTGACGCCGGCCTTCTGATCGCTCCAGGTTTCAATGCCGATCGCGATCCACACCACCACGGTTGCGAACAGCAGATACTGGATAAGCTTTCGATAGTTTCGTTTGTTTTCCAACTACCCTTATTATATCGGCCGGCGACGACGCCCGTGCACCTTCACAAGTTGTGGGAATACACAATGAATCCCAAATGCTGCGCCAACTTGTCGTAGAGCATCCGTCCGGCCGTGTTCGACGCTTGTGTTTGCCAGTAGACCCGCTTGGCGCCGGCAGCCTTGGCACGTTCGAAAACCTCTTCGATCAGAGAACGTCCAACGCCACGCCCACGCTCGGATGGAAGCGTGAACAAATCCTGGAGGTAGCAGGTGGGTTGAAGGAAAATTGTGCTGCGATGGAAAAGGTAGTGCGCCAGCCCGACGATGCGCCACTGGCGTTCGGCCACGAGTGCAAAGACGGGCTCGTCCGGGTCCAGAAACCGTTTCCAGGTGGTTTGCGTGATTTCGTCGGGGAGCGCGGTCTCGTCCTTGCGGCCATAAAACGCGTTGTAGCCGTCCCAGAGCGGTTTCCAGGCGGCGTAGTCCTCGTCTCTGACCGCGCGTACCAGAATTTCGCTCATTTCGGATATTTCACTGTACGTAGCCAGCTGGAGAAAATGCCAAACCAGATCACCATGATCGCGAAATTGGGCCAGCTAGCCTCCGGCCCGAAAGCGCCGCCGGTGAGCCACGCCGGACCGTGAAAGCCGGCATTCAGCAGATGCCCTTGAGCCATCTGACCACTGGAGGGTACGCTAAAAAAGAAGACTTCACCCCAGTTCCACGCCGAGTGGATCCCGAGCGGCATCCAGAGGTCGCCCGTTCCGCGCAAAACGAGGCACGTGACCATGCAATAAAGGAAAGCGGCGAACGGGCCAAGGCCGTGCCCGCCCGGATTAAGAAAGTGCGCTCCACCCATCAGCAGCGAGGTGACGACGGCCGCCGGCCAGAAGCCGACACCGCTTGTCAGTGTAAATAACAGGTAGCCGCGATAGAAGAAATCCTCCACCAGCGCGGCCAGAAAAACAGGGATGGCCCAGAGAACGCCATATTTCCAGATATCGGCGCCATGCAAGGCCAGCGAACCGAACGTAAAAGCTCCCGCCAGCCGAAGCGTAAACAATAAGGCAGCGAGGGAAACGAAACTGATCGCGGCTCCCTGCCAGAACTGACCGCAGAATGCGCGCCGCCACGGCAGGCCATAATCGGCGATGCTCCGGCGCTCGATTTTCGCCACGATCGCGGCAGCCGCGAGCAAAGCGGCCGCCAGCATCCCCATCGCGACGATGAGGCCCAGCGCGGTGTCCAGTCCCGCGTGCAGCCGGCGCGCCAAGGGATCGATCAAGCTGTTCGTACCGAACCCGAGTGGGATCAAGATCGCGTAAAAGATCAGCAGCCGCCATCCGGCACGGGGCTCGCGCGGTCCCATCAAAACGCTTCGCATTTCCGGTCATTCTACTTGAGCGGGCTACTCCGCGCGCAATGCGTCCAGCGGCGAAATGAAGCTGGCCCGCAGCGCCGGAATCAACGATGCCGCCAGTGCGGATAAGGCCAGGGCGATGACGGATGCCATCGTCACCACGGGATTATACGGGTACATACCGTAAAGCTGATGGCCCAGGAATCGGCCGACGGCAAACGTCAACGGCAGTCCAATGCATAATCCAAGGAGAACCAGCCCCACTGCGCCGCGTAAGACCAACCGGACGATTTGGCCGCGGCCCGCCCCCAACGCCATGCGCACGCCGATCTCGCTGGTGCGGCGACCGGCATTATAAGCAGTCACGCCATACAGTCCGATGGAAGCCAGGACCAGCGAAAGAATTCCGAAGAACGAAGTGAGGCGTGCGATCAGCCGCTGTTGGCTGAACTGCCCCGCCACTTGATCTTTCAAGGTGCGAATCGAAATGATCGGGAGATTGGGATCCACCGACGCCATGGCCTTGCGCAGGCGCGCAGTGGGCACGCCAACTCCCGGCTTGGTCAGAATCACAATGCCACTCAGTTGGAGCGAGCCCTGATTGGCCTTTGTGTAATCGGCTTGTGCCACCGGCACGTAGAAGAAGGGTCCAATGGGCTGATCGAGATGATCAGGCCGATAGCGCGCGTCTTTGGTGATGCCTACCACTTCGAACATGCGGCTCGCTCCCGGCCAGGGCGGGCCGAAATGTTTGCCGATCGGATCTTCGTTTTTGAAGAACTTTTTCGCGAACGCCTCGTTAATAACCGCTATGTATCGCGAAGTCGCCGTGTCTTGTTCCAGGATGCCGCGTCCTCTGAGGATCGGGGTTCCGATGACGTCAAAGTACCCGGCGGTCACTCGATCCCACATAGCGGTGATGTCATCTTTTGGCCCGGGAGGAGGATGCCCATCCACGGAAATGCCGGCCCCCCAGCCCGCGCCGCTTTGCGGTGTGTATAAACAGAGCGCCACCGAAGAAACGCCCGGAATGCTTGCCATGGAATCCTGGATGCGCCGATAGAGCCGGGGGAGTTGATTGGACCGGTAACCGGCTAGCCGTGGATTCATGTTCATCACGATGCGCCGGTCCTGTTCGAATCCGAAATCTTGATGTTCCAACCTCTGCAACGCGGCCGTGAGCAGCCCCGCCGACGATAGCAGCGCGAGCGAGAGCGCAGCTTGGAATACTACCAGCGTCTTCCTGGGGAGCGATGCCAGACGCGAGGTGGCCCGGCTGGCTCCGCGGAGCGCTTCAATGGGATCTGCCCGCGTGGTCATCCACGCCGGACCGATGCCGAAGCCAAGGCCCGTCAGCAGCGAAGTGAGGGAGGCGAACAGCAGCACCGGCACGGACGGTGTGGCATCGATAGGCACGCCGGCGAATCCGGGCGTTGAGGGGAATGCGAAATGCAGAATCAGGCGCGTACCCGCAAATGCGATGGCGAGGCCCGCCGCACCGCCGGCGAACGAGAGCAGGATACTTTCGGTGAGGGCCTGCCGCACCACCCGTGATGCTCGCGCGCCCAACGCCATGCTGAGCGAAATCTCGCGCCGCCGCTCCAGGCCGCGCACCAGCATCAGGTTGGCCACGTTGGCGCAGACGATCAGCAGCACAAATCCGGAAGCTATCATGAGGATCTGGAGCCAGTGCTCGTATTGTTCCCGCATGGTCGCGATGCCCGCGCCGCCCGGGGTCAGGTACAGCGTCTGGTCAGGAAATCTGGCGCGATCGTTGACGCTCATCTCGCCCCAGTGCGAGCGCAGCCACTGCTTCAGTTCCACCCGCATGGCAGCTTCTATCGAACTGGGGTTAGCGCCCGGCTCAATGCGGCCGATCAATTCCAGCCAGTGGGTGTCGTACTTGTTGAGATCGGCATCCGCCTGCAAGTACGGTTCGGTGTTCAGCGGCAGAAAAATATCAGGCGGGCTGTTGCGCAGAGTGTCGCCGAAGAAACCCGGAGGAGTGATTCCCACCACGGTGAACGGTTTGTCATCGATATCGAAGACGCTACCGACTACAGAAGAGTCTGACGCATACCTTTCCTGCCACAAGCGATAACTAATCACTGCCACCGGTGGGGCGCCAGGTCGATCGTCTTGCGCCGTCAACGCACGCCCGGCATACGCTTGGATGCCGAACATGGTGAAGTAATTTCCGGAGACCGTCTCACCTGGATAGCCTTGCGCTGCTTCCGATGTGCCCACACGCCGGACACCAAACATGTTTGCAAACGCCGGAAAAGCCGCCAATTCCGAAAAACCTTTGGTGTTGTCTCGCAGGTATTTGTACAAATCGTAGGAGACCAAAGTGAACTCTTTGTCCTGGCTGTATCCGCCGATGTAGCAGCACGTTGACTCCTTTCCGACGCGGTACAATTCGGCAGGCTTCGATACCGGCAAGGATTTCAGCAGAACGGCGTGCACCAGAGTAAAAATCGACGTCGTGGCGCCAATGCCCAGCGCCAGCGTCAGGATGGTGGTGATAGTGAACGCCGGAGCGTTCCGCAATCGCCGCATCGCCTGGCGGATATCTTGTAGCAGCGTTTCCATAAATGGCAGCCCCCTTTGGTCTCGATAGTCCTCCCTCACTGCTTCCACCGCTCCGAACTTGAGTACAGCCTGACGCCGCGCTTCGACAGGCGATAAACCGGCGCGAATATTCTCGTCCGTTTGGAGCGCGAGATGTTCCTCGATTTCCGCTCTCAATCGCTCTTCGCCCTGCCGCCTGGTCGCCCAGGATCCCAGGCGCTTGAAAAATCTCCGCGCGGCTTTCATTTGAGATTCTCCGCTTTCGCCGCGAAGAATCGGCCGATGATCGCCGAGGTTTGCTCCCAATTCCTGGTTTCGGCCTGGAGCTGTTTCCGCCCGTCGCGAGTCAGACGATAGAAACGGGCCCGGCGGTTATTCTCGGAGACCCCCCAGTCGGAGGCGATGGAACCCTCCTGCTCCAGCTTCAGCAACAGCGGATAGAGCGTGCCTTGATTCACGCTCAGGAGATCTCCGCTGATCTGCTCGATACGGCGGGCGATGCCATAGCCATGCAAGGGTCCGAGCACGTCCAGCGTTTTCAGCACCATTAACGCCAGCGTGCCTTGCAGGACATCGGGTTTTTCTTTCATAGGGCTTCTTTTGGTTTCCAACAGGGAGTATGCCACGATTCTTTTGGGAAAACAACAGGTGGCCGCGCGATTTGCCGGGAACTTTTTTCGGAAAAAAGCGTCAACGCTTTTCATAAGGAGCAGGCGAACGTGAACGCCCTTCTGCACGACCTGAAACACTCGCTGCGCAGTTACCGGCAAAGTCCCGGTTTTACCCTCACGGCGCTGGCCACGCTGGCGCTCGGAATTGGGGCCAACACGGCCGTCTTTTCCGTGGTCAACGCAATTCTGCTGAAGCCGATCCCTTTCCCCGATCCGGACCGGATTGTGGTGTTCATGAGCACATCGCCGCAAGGAGACTTCCCGGCCTGTTCCCCGGCGAAATTCCAGCATTATCGCGAGCAGACCAGCGTCACCCAGGATGCGACCGCGTTTCGCACGGGCGTAGTCAATCTTACAGGCGGCGCGTTTCCGGAGCAGCTCCAGGCCGGCCAGGTGAGCGCGGACTTTTTCCGGTTGTTTGGCGCTCCCATCATCCGGGGACGCACATTCACGGGCGAGGAAGACGCTCCCCAGGGTCCGCACGTGGCGTTGATCGGCGAAGGGCTGTGGAAGCGGCGCTTCGCGCGCGACGCCAACGTCATCGGAAAAACCATATCCTTGAGCGGCGAGACGTACGTGGTGATTGGGATCATCGGCGCCAATTTCGACACCAGCCAATTCGGGCCGGCCCGCGAAGTGTATACGACGTTCCAGTTGGATCCCAAAACCACCGACCAGGGACACTACTTCACATGCGCGGGCCGCTTGAACGCGGGCATCAGCCTGGCGCAGGCGAAAGCCAAGCTGAAGCTTTCCGCGAAGGACTTCGAGCGGAAGTTCCCGCGATCGCTCGGACCCAACAATGGATTCTCTGTCACCACGTTTCAGGATGTATTCGTCAACAACGCCCGCCCCATTCTGCTGGTGCTGGCGGCGGCGGTGGGGCTGGTACTGTTGATCGCTTGCGCGAATGTCGCGAATCTATTGCTGGTACGAGCGACGGGGCGGCGGCGGGAAATTGCGATTCGAGCAGCGATTGGCGCGGGACGAGGCCGGATTATCCGGCAATTGCTGACCGAGAGCGTACTGCTGGCGGTGACGGGCGGCATCGCGGGACTGGCGTTGGGGCTGATCGGGATTCGCGGGCTGCTGGCGGTGAATACGGCGGGCCTTCCGCGGCTGGGCGAGAAAGGGACGCTGGTGGGAGCGGACTGGCGCGTGCTCGCGTTTACGCTGCTGATTTCGGTGGGGACGGGAATCCTGTTCGGCCTGATTCCGGCGTTGCAGAGCTCGCGAGCCGACTTGAGCGCCACGCTGAAAGAAAGCAGCGGTCGCACGGGTACCGGTTTTCGCCAGAACAAAATGCGATCGGTGCTGGTGGTCGCCGAAGTGGCGCTGGCGCTGCTGTTGCTGGTGGGTGCCGCGCTGTTGATCCGCACTTCGTTCGCGCTGGGGGCGGTGGAACCCGGGTTCGATACCAACAACATCTTGACCATGCGGATGTCGCTGAGCGGTCCGCGATTTCTGAAGGCCGACGCAGTGGACCGGCTGGTTCGCGACGGTGTCACCAGATTGCGGGCGCTGCCTGGAGTGGAAATCGCCAGCGCCACCTGCTGCATTCCGCTGGAGGGCGGATACGGGCTGCCCTTTACTATTTTGGGTAGGCCGCCGGCCAACAATTTGCCTTTTACCGGCGGAGGCGGATGGGTGACCGTATCGCCGGGATATTTCGAGGTATTCAAAATCCCAGTGAGGCGCGGCAGAACCTTTGCCGAGACCGACGATAAGGCGTCGCGGCAGGTGGTGATCATTAACGAGGCGATGGCGAAGCAGTATTGGAAGAAGGGCGATCCGCTCAAAGATCAGATCCTCATTGGTGGCGGCACCATGCACGAGCTCGCGGCCGAGAAGCCACGCCAGATCATCGGTGTGGTAGCCGACTCGCGGGATGGCGCTCTGAATCGCGATCCGGACCCCAGGATGTTTGTCCCGCAGGCGCAGATTACCGACGACATCAACGCGCTGAACGTGAGGCTGACGCCGATGGCGTGGGTAGTGCGCACCACAGTAGCGCCCTACAACCTGAGCAGCGCTATCCAGGCGCAGCTGCGCGAGGTGAGCGGGCTGCCCGTTTCCGACGTGCGCACCATGAATGAAGTGGTGACGCTCTCCGTTTCGCGACAGCGTTTCAACATGCTGCTGATGACGGTATTCGGAGGCTCCGCGCTGCTTTTGGCGGCCATCGGAATCTACGGGCTGATGGCATATTCGGTGGAACAACGCACGCAGGAAATCGGGATTCGGCTGGCGTTAGGCGCCGAGACGGGCGCGGTGCGGAACATGGTGGTGCTGCAGGGCATGCGCCTGGTGCTGATCGGAGTTGCCATTGGGATCGGCTCCGCGTTTGGGCTCACGCGCTTCCTGGCGGCGTTTCTGTTTGGAGTGAATGTGCGGGACCCGATGGCGTTCACCTCCATTCCGATCGCGTTAGTTTGCGTGGCGCTGCTCGCGATCTGGCTACCGGCGCTAAGGGCCAGCCGGTTGGACCCCATCCAGGCGCTACGTTATGAATAGCTTTCAGGCCGTCGCCATCACCGCATAGCCGGCGCGAATGCGGCGCGCAGGGCTTCGAGACGGAGCTCTTCGGCTCGCGAATGCTGCCATTCACCGCTGGCCGCGAGCTGGTCAAAATCCACGCCGCGCAGGCGCTCATCGGTCTCCGCAAGGATGGCCAACGCTCGCCACAGTTTGACCTTTCCAAGGATGCCGAGCGCCAGCGCCTCCAGCGCCTCAAAGGTTCCGAAGGCTCCCCGCCGGAGTTTCCACTCGCTTAGCTTTTCGCCCATCCACGCCGAAGCTTCTTTCATAATGGGCACTCCATTACCGGCGCGGCCGACGATTCCCTGGAGCACTTTTCGATCCTGCTCTACTTCGGCGAGCAACCCGGCGGCGGCATCGCCCAACCACTCGCCGGCGTGCTGGTCGCGCAGGAATTCGAGCAGTTCAACGGCGAAGTTGGAGCCAGCCAGATGATCGTTCAGGTAGATCGCTAGAGAATCGCTCATATTTTGTTGACGCCGATGAGCGGGGGATTGTCTCATTCTTTGTTTGATAGACTGCGGGAACGATGCCGTTTAGCCTTACCGTTGAACGGGCGATGATTTCGTCCCCTGGTGACTTGTTTCTGGCATGGACCGAGCAGTTCGATCGCTGGTTTGCGGCCCCGGGATCGGTGCTGATGAAGGGTGAGGTCAATACAGTCTTCTACTTTGAGACCGATTTCGAGGGCGCGCGGCATCCCCACTATGGGCGATTCTTGAGGCTGGAACGCGATCGATTAGTGGAGCTGACCTGGGTAACTTCGGCCACGCTGGGCGCCGAAACAGTGGTGACCGTGGAACGGGCGCCCCACAACTCGGGAACCGAACTGCGGCTCACCCACGCCGGGTTTCCCGACACCGAATCAAGAGACCGGCACGAGCAAGCTTGGCCGATGGTGCTGGCGCAACTGGATGAGCGGATGGCGGCGCGTGCCTGACCCCGAGATCGCGCCCGTCTTGGGACCCGCGGAAATTCAAATCGGGAAAGCGGCATCATCTTCAGCAATCATTCATGCGATCCGAACATCGGGCGTACGGACGGGGGCGTCGTGTTGCCGCGCGTGATTACTAGGAGCGAGCCTGTACGAGCCCATGAGCGCGCTGCGATCTTTTCGGCTGCTTCGCGTGAGGGGAGGACCACGTGAACGTCGAAATCGATGAGATCGCCCCAGTTCTCCATCCATTCATCCAGGAGCCGCCGGTCGTGGGTTTCCATTACCTGATAACATCGCTCAAATCGATCGTCCACCCAGCTCGATACGTAGACGAGTCCGTCGGGCGCCATGCGTCCGCGCTCCCGAAAGCGGCGGTACACGGCTACTGCGTCTTTGTTTTTGAACCGTTCTACCACCATGTAAAGTGTGTTCGGCATCGAGCTCTCAGGGTATCGTATGACTAATCTTCAGCAGCAGTTCGGACAGATCGACATTTACTTGTTCGATCAACTGCTGCGCGGGCGCATCGCGCCAGGGATGCGAATCTTCGACGCCGGCTGCGGGTACGGGCGCAATCTGGTGTATTTGCTTCGGGAGGGCTACCAGGTATTTGGCGTGGACCAGGATCCCCGGGCGGTTGAGGCGGTGCGGCAATTGTCGGGGTCGGACAACTTTCGCGTAGAGCCGGTGGAAGCGATGTCCTTCCCTGATGCTTTCGCCGATGTGGTGCTGAGCAGTGCGGTGTTGCATTTCGCGCGCGACGATCAGCAGTTCGACGCCATGCTGCGCGGCAGTTGGCGGGTGCTGAAAACGGGCGGTCTGTTTTTCTGCCGCCTGGCTTCGTCGATTGGAATTGAAAACCAGCTCAAGCAGATTGCCGGCCGCAGATTCCTGTTACCGGATGGTTCCGAGCGTTACCTGGTGGACGAGGCTCTGCTCGTGGCCCTGACGAAAGATCTGGGCGGGCAGTTGATGGACCCGCTGAAAACCACCGTGGTGCAGAATCAGCGTTCGATGACCACATGGGTGGTGCGGAAAGACTGACGCGCCGCTCAGAGGCCTTTTTTGCCCAGGAACTCGATCAGATCCACCACCCGCATCGAATAGCCCCATTCGTTGTCGTACCAGGAAATGACGTGGACCAGATCTCCGTCCAACACCTTGGTCATGCCGGCGTCGACGATGGAGCTGTTGGGGTTGTGCAGCATGTCGGTGGAAACCACCGGATCTTCGGTATAAGCAAGGATGCCTTTGAGCGGGCCGTTGGCCGCGTCCTCCAGCGCCTTGTTCACTTCCTCGAGCGGTGGTTTTCTTGGACGTCAGCACCACCAGATCCACCACGGAAACATCGGGCGTGGGAACGCGCATGGCGTAGCCGTCGAGTTTGCCTTTTAGCTCCGGCATCACCAGCGCGATGGCCTTGGCGGCGCCGGTGGTGGTGGGGATCATATTGAGCGCGGCGGCCCGTGCGCGTCGCAGATCCTTGTGCGGGAAATCGAGCACGTTCTGGTCGTTGGTGTAGCTGTGGATGGTGGTCATCGACCCCTTCAGGATGCCGAACTTTTCGTGCAGCACCTTCACCACCGGGGCCAGGCAATTGGTGGTGCAGGAAGCGTTAGAGATGACGTTGTGCTTGGCTGGATCGTACGCATTCTCGTTGACGCCCAGCACGATGGTGATGTCTTCGTTCTTGCGCAGGCGCCGTAATGATCACCTTCTTCACCGTGCCGTGCAGGTGTTTGGCCGCGTCTTTCTTGTCGGTGAACTTGCCGGTGGATTCCACCACCACCTGCGCGCCGAGAGAACTCCAATCGAGCTCGGCGGGATCTTTCAGGGCAAAAATCTTGATGCGCTTTCCGGCCACGGTAATCGAATCGGCGTCCACCTTCACCTCTTCGCGCAGCTGCCCGAGGATGGAATCGTACTTCAACAAATGCGCGAGCGTTTTGGTGTCGGTGAGATCGTTGGCGGCGACAAACTCAATATTGGGATCGTGCAAACCTGCGCGCACCACGTTGCGGCCGATGCGGCCAAAACCGTTGATACCTACTTTGATGGACATATCCCTCCAGGGAATTTCGTTTTCGTATTGCTAAATGTTGAGATGATCGCACGCACCGGCGGTAGCGCGACAGTCGAGGCTTTACTTGGCCACGTTCTTATTGTGCTACTTATTTCGCCACCAGGGGCGCCGCGGTAGACCCGCCGATGTCGGCGTAGTCTTCCTTGATCCGCGTTACCTTGGAACCGACGAACGTTACAAACGTAATCTTACCGGGCGGATCGCCATAGATCCAGTCCTCGGTTTCGGTGCCATCGTTCGAAACATTGCGTTCCTTGTGGCGCGGCTTGCCCACCGCCAGCAGAACCTGGTCGCGATCCATGCCCACGATCACCTTATTCGCCTTGATGGCTTTCTGGATCGGCTCCGGGAGCTTTTCGACGTAGTTGCTGGTGGCGCTATCCTTGTCGAAATCGAGCACCGGCGCCATGATCTTCTTGATCTCGTCCGCTTTCAGTTCCGGGACCGGTCCGCCGAACAACAGGGCGATGGAAGTGCCGCTTGGAGCGTTGGAATTCTGCTGCTGATTAATAGGCGACAGGGTAGGGCCCATGCCGATCTGCACGTGATTTCTCCAACTCCCTTTGGCGGCCTTCATGCCGTTGTTGATCTCGAGCACGATCTGATTGCTATCGATATCGACGTGCGTGATCTGCACCAGGTCTCCCACGCGCGCCGCCGGACCGAACTGCTGGCCTTCCTGGGCCCAGAATTGTTTGTCGTAGGAGCCGTCGGCGAGGAACGGAAGCGGTTTCTTGGCACGCGGAAGATACGCTTTCACGGTGGCGTACTCCGATAGCAATCCTCGCAGGATCTCCACGCGATCGTCCTCGGTGATTTTCTGGCCGCGCGCGGCCAACGGCGCGAAGAACGAAAGAACAAGGCAGGCCGTGGGCGGTACCAGGCAGTGAGTCGCGAGGCGCTTACGAATCATATTTTCCTCCCACGAGCTTTCTCCTACAAGCCAGCTTCCTCCGGCAAACCGGGTTCTCGCTGCTGCTGGATGGGGGCTTTGGCGAGATAAAAGAACAAACCGATGGCGACGGCGGTGGTAAGCAAGCCGCCTTCCGGGCCATAGGCGCCTCCACTCAACAGTCCCCCGATCCTTGCGTTCAAAAGGCCTCCGGTCTTCCAGTGCATGGCGTAACCTGTAACATCCATTGTAAACCCGCTGAGATTTGCGCCCAGCATGGGGAGAGCCCAGTTCCATCCGAAATGCAGGCCGATGGGCAGCCACAGATCGCCGCTGCGAAGATAAGCGTAGCCGAGCACCACGCCCCACAGAACGGTGTTAAAAAGCGCAAGCGGACCGAAGTTCAGATTTTGCGAGTGGGCCAGACCAAAGAGCACGGCGACGGGAAGAACAGTGGCAAAAGGGCCAATGCCCCGGACCAGAACTTGAAAGCCGTAGCCGCGGAACAGCATTTCTTCACCTACGGCGCCGAATAAGAGCAGGATGGAAACGAAAAGCAGCGACGGCCAGTGCAGGCGCTCGTTCGGAACGGGCTCAAAATCGGCCGCGCGCGCCACCAGCGGAAGCGCCACTACCAGAATCGCGGCGCCGACGCCACCCAGCATCCCGAGCGATAGATTGCGGCGGGAAGCGGCGGTCCAGCCGAGGCCGATGTCGGAGAGGTTGCCGCGTTCATAGATGCGCAGTGCGAGCGTGTTGGCGACAGCGGCGGCGGCGAACGTGCCTAGTGTGGAGATCACCAACAGGGGCGCGCCCAGGAAAGCGATAATGAGCGGAAATACCAGGTAGTAGCCGAGAGCCGCGGTGAGGGCGAACACACCCACGCGCAGGATTACACCGAGGAGTTTCTTACGCTGGAGTGTCGCGGACGATTCTGAGGGCGAGGGCAACAACCCTCATGTTAGTTGAATAGAGAGATCCCCGCGATGCCCGCAGCGCCTGCCGTAACGCATGCCGGCGCATTTTCCACCGTAACGCCGCCGAGCGCATAAACCGGCAGACGAACGCTGGCGGCGGCTTCGCGAAAGGCAGCGATGCCGATGGGTAAGAGCGGCTTGGTGACGCTGGGGAACACCGGCCCGTAGACGGCGAAATCGGCGCCTTCCCTCTCGGCCGCGCGCAGTTCGTCGATAGTGTGGCAAGAGACGCCGATCAGAAAAGCCGTGGGCGCGATCCGGCGAATGGTATCCGGAGCCATCGATCCGGCAGGCAAGTGAACGCCCCGCGCTCCACACGCCAGCGCGATATCGGTGCGGGTGTTTACGAGAATCCGGCTGTTTTGCGCCACGCGCATGACGGCTCGCACCAGGCTGCTCAATTCGCGCGCGGAAAGTTCTTTGGCGCGAACCTGAATCATCTCCACACCGTTGTCGGCCGCGCGCCGGGCGACGTCAACCGAATCGGTGATGCAATAACGTGTCACAATACTCGCAGATCGCGGCTGGGGAATTCCACCACCCACTCTTTGACGCCGCTGTATTTGTGAAGGACGCCAGCCGGCATTTCGACGGCGATGTCGCCTGAAAACTCCAGACGTACGCGCTCCGGTTTTTCCACCGTTCGAAGCAGCGTGGCCGGAATCTGATTGAACGCCGGACGGCCGTTGCGGGGCGCCACCGAGAGCTGATCGGGCCGCACGAACAGCCAGACACGGTCGCCAATCAAGCGGCCGGGGAAATAGGGGCCGGTCAAGTCGAAATCCTGATAGCGCAGGCGGCTGGCATTGCGGCCGGGGTCGAGCGAGCGAATCTCCACCGGCAGAACGTTGTACAGCCCGAGCAATCGCGCCACGTCCACGCTCGCGGGCTGCTCGAAAATCTGGTGCGGCGTTCCGTGCTGTACCGCGCGCCCTTCCCGCATCACGATCATTTCGTCCGCCAACACAAAGCATTCTTCGGTGTCGTGCGTCACCAGCAGCATGGGGGTTTGAAACTCCTGCCGGACATCTCGCAGCACGGAGTAAAATTCCGCCCGCAGCGGAGCATCCAGACCCCGGCCGGGTTCGTCCAGCAACAAGACGCGGGGCGCGCCGATCAACGCGCGGGCTATGGAACAGCGCTGTTTTTGTCCTCCGGAAAGCTGGTAAGGCCGATTCCCGGCCACTTCAGTGAGGTGGAATTTTTCCAGCATCTCCGTCACCTTGCGATGGCGGCCCAAACGCGGCGTGCGTTCCACCGCGAACTCCAGGTTCTGCCGCAGCGTCATGTGCGGAAACAGCGCGTAATTCTGGAAGACGTATCCACAACGGCGCGCGCGCGGCGCCACATGCACGCCGCTAGCGCCGTCGAAGAGAATCTGATCGTCCAGCAGGATGCGGCCTTCATCGGGGCGCACGAATCCGGCGATGGAATCGAGCGTCAGGGTCTTGCCCGCGCCGCTGGAACCAAACAGCACGGTCACGCCCGCGGCGGAACGAAACTCAAGATCCAGAGAGAACCCGGCCGAATCCGCGCCGGCCGCGTACTGCTTGCGAATGCGGGCTTGGATCATAACGCCGTCTGGCGAGGTCCGAATGGGTTGGAAGTCAGGCGATTGGCCAGCGTCAGGATAGCCAGCGCGATGGCGGAAACAATTAGCACCAGCAAGCGCGCCACTGAACCGTTGCCGCCTTCCACTGCATCGTAGATGGCGATGGAGACGGTCTGGGTGCGGTCTGGAATGTTGCCGGCGATCATCAGCGTGACGCCGAAATCGCCCAGGGAGCGGGCAAAGGCGAGCGCGGCGGCAGCCAGAATGGAGCGGCGCACCAGCGGCAGCGTGACACGCCAGAACAACCGCAGCTCGGTGGCGCCCAGATTACGCGCGGCGCGTTCATACGATCGATCGACGCTTTCGAAAGCGGCTCGCGCCGACTTCACGAGCAGCGGTGTGGAATGAAACAGCGAGGCCACCACCGCCGCCTGCCAGGTGAAGACAAGGGGACCGCCGAAGAGCCATTCATAGAGGTGTCCGATGGGGCTGGCGCGGCCTAGGAGTACTAGAAGATAGTAGCCCAGGACGGTGGGCGGAAGCACCAGGGGCAGCGTGATGGCCGCGTCCAAAAGTTCTTTTCCCCGAAACGCCCGGTTGGCCAAAGTCCACGCCAGCCAGAGGCCGAGTGCGAGCGCGAATGCGGTGGAAATGGCCGCCACGCGCAAACTGAGCCACAGCGGGAACCAATCGATGAACTGGCCGGAGGGCATGGAGCTATTTCATGTTAGCGCAGGGTACCGGGAAACATTACAGCGATAATATGTTTCCCGCGTGGCCGCGCACTCACCCCAGCCTTGAGCCGTATTCGGGAAGCTAGCCCTTAGCGGCTTTCGCCCGCTGCTCCATCTCCTCGGATGCGACATCTTCAATGTGGGTTGAGATCCACCACTGATTGCCGAACGCGTCCTCGACGCCGCTCACGCGGTCGCCATAGAACTGGTCGGCTGGCTCACGGACCGACTTGGCGCCCGCCTGGATGGCCCGCTGATAGACCGCATCCACATCTTCCAAATAAAGATAGAGCATGCCGGGGAAATGCTTGCCGCCTGCCCCACCCTCGCCAATCATTACGATGGAATCGCCAATCTTGATCTCGGCGTGCATCACGGTTCCATCCGGACCCTTGGACACGTGAACTTCGGTTGCGCCAAAAACCTGTTTTGTGAAATCGATCAGCTTCGTAACGCCAGAGACCACCAGATAGGGGCTCACCGTGTGGTAGCCCTCGGGAACGGGTTTCACTTTGGTTGCCATGTTAGTTGCCATGCAGATATTCTGCGCCAAAACGAGCTGCGCCGTATTGTAAAAAATTGGACCTTCAGTCCACTAACGGCACGTGATTGCGGTGCGGCGTCGAAAGTGCAAGATATGTGGACGGATTGATGCCCGAGAAGGCGCGGAAATCGTGGATGAAATGCGCCTGATCGAAATAGCCGCAATCGACCGCAACCTGGGCCCATTCAATGTTACGGCGCCTTTCTATATGTTCCAGAGCTTGTTGAAAGCGTCGAATGCGGCAAAAGACTTTGGGCGTGAATCCGGTTTGATCCCGGAAGAGTTGGATAAATCGTTTGGGGCTCAGGCCGATCTGGTCCGTCACGCCGCCGATGGTGGTCACATGTGGCTCCGTCATAAACCTGCGCAGCGCGAATCTGACGGCGCCGTGGCGGTGAAAGCCCCGCTTGAGTTCGGCGAGCAAGACCTGTTCCAGAATCGCAAAACGAGCCTGATGCGTGGACGCCTCGAGCAATCGATCCCGCAGATCTGCCGCCGCTGTGCCCCACAGCGTATCGAGTGAAACGGTGGTGTCGCGCAGTTCGCCCGCCGGCATCCGCAGGAACGGGAATGCGCCGTCCGGTTTAAAAGCCACGCCGATGACGGACGCTTGCATCGCGGTGCTGATCACCTGGTATTCGGAATGCGCGCCCGAGAGTACAGACCCGCTAAAGGTCTGGCAGCGGTGGGTGTCAACGCGATCGTAGATGCAGGACTTGTCTTCGAGCAGGTTGATAACGATCTGCATTTGCCCCGACGGCAAGGCGCGCTCCTTGTCGTGGCGCTGGGCGTAGCCTTCGTAAAGCCACAGGAAGCGCACGAATTCGGAAAGCGGCGGCCGCGGAACGTAGGTCAAGGAAAGCATTGCCAGCTCCTCCATTTTCCCATTTGGGCGAATTCGGCGCGCCGTCGATGGCCCTTCTTAGCCGTTGTAATGCGCGATCAGGTGTGAAAGAATCTCGGGTCATGAATAGCATAAGAAGCTGGTGGCTGCGGGCATTCGCCGGGTTAGCCGGCCTGGGCCTGTTGGTTTTGTGTGTGTCGCTAGTAGGGCAAGAGCAGACCGCACCCAAGTTCAAATTCGATCCGGATTGGCCCAAACCGCTGCCGAACAGGTGGAAGATGGGTGGCGTCACCGGGCTGGCCGTGGATAAAGATGACAACGTCTGGGTGCTGGATCGTCCCAATGACCTGACGGATATTGAGCTGGAGGCCGAGCTGACGCCTCCCCTCGCCGATTGCTGCGTGCGGCCGCCGTCCATGATCCACATCGACAAAAACGGCAACGTCATCGGGTCCTTCGATGCGCCGCAAGGGCACGGCATGGCGGTGGACAGCAAAGGGTTCGTTTATATCGGACAGGACACGGTCCGCAAATACGATCCGAATACCGGCAAGGTAGTGGCTGAGGTGCCTCGGACGCCCCAGAGGCCGCCGGGCGCGGGAGCCGATCCGCCGCTTACTTCGGCTCACGTTCCGGGCCACGGCAGCGCCGGACCGGTTGCCGGATTCCTCACGCCACCTGGAGGTCGGCCCAAACCCGATCCCGCGGCTCAGGCGGCCAGGGACGCTGCGACTGCGGCCTTCCGCGACAAGTATCCACCGACCACGCCGATGATCGTGGGCGGACTCGAAGAGATACGGCTGGACGAACCGGCCCATGAACTTTACGCCGCCGACAATTACCTGGGCGGGCGCGTGATGGTGTTCGATCTGGATACCTTCAAATTCAAGCGCGGCTGGGGCGCCTATGGGCACGCGCTATCGGAAATGACCGCCAGCGACGCGGACCGCGCGTATACGCCCGGCGGCCCTGAACCCAAGGAGTTCCGGGGACACCTGACGCTGAATATTTCAAACGATGGGCTGGTGTACGCAGCGGACCGGATGGCCAACCGCATCGATGTCACCACCAAGCAAGGCAAGTTCGTGAAGGAATTTATCCTGGCGCCGGGGACGGGCGTGGGCGGGTCGACCGGCGGCGTGATGTTTTCGCCGGACAAGAAGCAGAGATTTCTGTATATTTCCGATCTCACGAACAACCACATCTGGTTCCTCAATCGCGAGGACGGAAAAGTGGTGGGGCAGATGGGAAGCATGGGCGAAAACGGCGGCCAGTTTTTCGGGCTGCACATGATCGCGGTGGATTCCAAGGGCGATATCTATACGGGCGAGGTGTTCCAAGGCGAGCGGGTGCAGCGGTTCTTGCCGGTGAAGTGAGGCGGGACGCTTCTGGCACGTCAGCTTGCGCCGTGCAGCTCTACATAAGCGACAGCCGTTTGCGGCTCGGGGATTGGCTCGCCATCTTCCAGCAATCCTTCCAGATGCAGCGCGATGGCTTCACGGATGTTGCGTTCGATCTCTTCGGTGGTTCGGCCGGTGGTGATGCATCCTGGCAAGTCGGGAACGTAGGCGGAAAGATTGTGGTCGCCCTTTTCAATTACGATTGCGTACTTGCTCACTATTTACCTCTCAAGCCAGCCTGACGCAGGACTATGCTCCGTCCCCGCTTCAGAGGATGTGTGAATTTCACTGGCGTCGACCGTTCATCTGATTCTCGCATCGCGTGCCGCAGGAGTTTACGCGGTCCCCATCTCGCGCTGGAGGAGCCGATGAAGCGCGGCTTAAGCCGCCCCAACCTCTACCTCGATGATACGGACCTTTGGTGGCCGCGTGTCGTGCGGCGCCTCGAAGTGGAGTTCTAATGCCTCTTTCAGATTCGCAAGAGCTTCTTCTTCGGTTTCACCGACTGGCGACATCCACTTCGAGGCGCTGGGAAACATACCAGTCGCCCTCGCGCCATACGGTAGCCGAGAAAGGACTCTTCATGACCATATTCTTTCACACGATGTGCGCCTTTGAACCAAACGCCGCGTATCTTTTTGCCAGCTGGCGGCAATATAGTGTGTGGATATGCTGGCCGGCGACGCGGATCTGGTGCGGGATGCCAAGCGCGGCGACGAGCCCGCCTTCCGGACGCTTTACAGCCGCCATCGTACCCCGTTGTTCCGTTTCGTCTATCGTCTGGCCGGATCGGTGGATCTGGCCGAGGACGTGACGCAGGAATGCTTCCTGGGGCTGGTGCGGGGCGCGGACTTCGATGCCGGTCGCGGCTCGTTGCAGGCCTATTTATTCGGCATGGCTCGAAATCTGGTATTCAGGCGCCTCAGGATTTCAGAGCGCGAATCCGAACAGGAGGTGGAACCCGCCGCTCCACTCGACATTCTGGGCGATTTGCTATCGTCCGAACGCGCCGCGCTGGTGGCGGGTGCGGTTCAAAGCCTTCCCGCGCTGCAACGCGAAGCGATCGTTTTGTTCGAATATGAGGACTTGTCGCTGGATGAGATCGCGGCCATTACCGGCGCCGACGTCGGAGCGGTAAAAGCCCGGCTGCACCGGGCGCGGGAGTCCTTGCGCAAGCGCCTCGCACCTCTGTTGATCCCCGACGGTGAAAGGAGTTGTTTATGAGAGAACCCGATCCGCTGCATGCGCTGCTGGAGGAATGGAAATCCCCCGAGCCTTCGCCCGAGTTAGACCGGCGCGTCGCCGCGGCATATCGGGACGCCTGCCCTCGTCTGCCCATTTGGCGACGATTTTTTCAAGCGCGAGTGAGCGTGCCCGTGCCTGTTTTTGCGGTGGCACTCCTGGTGGTGCTGGCGGTGTTCGTTTGGTTGCGGGGATCGTCCGCGCCACAAGCTTTACCCGCCTCGTCCGACCTGGTAACCCGCCTGAACGCCACTGGCTTCCAACCCTTGCCTAACGGCGAAGCTCGAGTGATTTCTGTCAAGGAACTCAAGAAATGATACGTACACTGTTACCGTTGGTCGCTATCACCGCTGCGGGAGCGCTGGCAGCAGACCGCTCCAATGCCCAGCGCGCCTGGTTTCCCGACGGAACCGGAGTGGAGATTTATGCCGAGGCCACTGGTTCCACCAACATCAGCACGCCCGAAGCGGAAACCGGCATCGCCAATGACGAAGTCAATCGGCTGATCGTCGACAAGAACAATCACATTCTGTTCGGCTACATCCTCGAAGCCTATCGCGACACCCAATCGGACACCACCGTCATTCGCATCCTGCCGTTAGATGTCAAAACCCTGGCGATACTGAACGACCCTCACTCGACGTATAAAGGCAAGGGCGCACTGATTCCCACGGTGTCCGCGGTTCGCGAATTCCGCTCGGTGAAAACGGGCGAAGTGGTGACGCTCGACACTCTGTCGAATCCAGCAACCGGCGAAAAAATCTACGACGTTCTGCGTCCCATCGCCGGTCCGTCGCCGAGCCCCACCAGTATATCCGTGACCGCGGTCCCCACGGCCGCACAACTTTCGCTCAAGGGGATTGAGCTTCGGCTGAATGGGCAACTCTTGAATGCGCCGGTCTCATGGATCATTGGAGGCGCCGCGCGAATCGATGTTCCCGGTCATGGCGCGTATGTGATCGCCGCCGACGATCCCAAGAACCCGCATTTTTTTCAAACCGTACGCGCGGCCGGCAAATCTTTGAGCTGGTCCATTGATGGCGACCGGCTACAGGTCATTTCGAAGACCGATGTCGGAGCCAGCGGAATCATCTGGGTATATCACGATCCCAATTTCAAGTCGCAGGACCAGCCTGGCGCCGTGCGACTGGAAGCGGCAGACAACGTGGAGTGGCTGCTGCCCAAGAAGTGACTGGCACACCCCAGCCTTCCGGTTTTGGTATAATTCCGGGTAGATGTTTGCTTTTCCTCCGCACTCGCGGATGAAAATTCCCGCTACCGCCGATCCCTGTTCGCGTCGCACTCAGGCCTCTCTTGTTGTTGCCCCATGCAACTAAGCCCCATCTTGGAATGAAACTTAGCGTTCAGATCACCCGCGGCATTGAGTCCTTATTTGGCACCCGTGACGAAAATATCCGTGTGCTCGAGAAGGGGCTGAACGTCACCGCCAGCCTGATGAACGATTCGCTCGAGATCGAGGGCGCCGAACCCGACGTCATCCGCGCCGCCAGCATTCTGGAGGATTATGTCAGTCTGGTGAAAGAGGGCCAGACCTTCCCCAACGGGGATTTGAACAGTTACCTGCGCGTGGTGACGGCCGATCCCGAAGTTACCCTCCGTAGCCTGGTTCACAGCGGACGGCAGCGCAATTTCGGAAAGAAGACGCTCGCGCCCAAGACCGTCAATCAGCGCCGCTACGTGGATGCCATCGAGCGCAACGACCTGGTTTTTGGCGTGGGGCCGGCGGGCACTGGGAAAACTTATCTCGCCGTGGCGATGGCCGTTTCGGCGCTGATGAACAAACGCGTGGCGCGCATCGTGCTGACGCGGCCGGCCGTGGAAGCCGGCGAACGCCTGGGATTTCTTCCCGGTAATCTGCAGGAAAAAGTGGATCCGTATCTGCGCCCTTTGTATGACGCGCTGTATGACATGCTGGACGCCGACAAAGTGGAGAAACTGCTGGAGCGCGCGGTCATCGAAGTGGCGCCCATCGCGTTCATGCGCGGCCGCACCTTGAACGACAGCTTCATCATTCTGGACGAAGCGCAAAACAGCACCGCCGAGCAGATGAAAATGGTGCTGACGCGGCAGGGTTTCAATTCGAAAATGGTGGTGACGGGCGACCTTACGCAAGTGGACCTGCCCACCGGAAAACGCAGCGGCCTGAACGACGCCGTGGAAGTGCTGCGCGGCATCGAAGGAATCAGCTTTGTGTATTTCGACGAACGCGATGTCGTTCGCCACGCCCTGGTGCAAAAAATTGTAAAAGCATACGAGCGGCATCAGGAAATCATGGGCGGCCGGCAGCTTGCATTGAGGCTGACCGATTCCGCGGCCGAAGCCCCGTCGCCGGCCAGCCAACCGCTCCCCGTCGCGCCAGCGGAAAACCGCGAGATCCCACTGGTCTAAAGATCCGGCCATGCCTGCTGAGCAGACTACTCTGCTATTCCATTCCGCCGCCGCGGGTCCTTCGCAAGGCTTCTCGCGGAGACTGGCCCGTGCTTTCGCCAAGCGTCTTGAAGCGGAAGTGACGGGTGGACGCCCGTTCACTTGTCTCATCACGGGAGACGCGGAAATGCGCCGGCTGAACCGCGATTTTCGCCGGCAGGATCACGCCACCGACGTGCTGTCGTTTCCGTCCAGGCAGACTCTCGGTTTCCTGGGCGACATCGCCATCTCGTTCCCGCAGGCGCGGCGGCAGGCGGCCGAGTTCGGACACGGCGTCGGACAAGAGATCGAAATTCTGATGCTGCACGGCGTCCTGCATCTGCTGGGCATGGATCATGAAAGCGACCGGGGCCAAATGGCGCGGGCCGAGAATAAATGGCGCGCCACCTTTGGCTTGCCGGGCGGTCTGATCGCGCGGGTACGAACATGATCTGGTTCGCCGTGGGCGCCACCGTCATCTGGGCCGTGCTGCTGTGCCTGATCACGGTGGTCCAGATCCTTTACATGGAATCGCTGCGTCTGCGCTCGCGCGATCTGCCCGCACTCCAGTTCTTCAAAGAGTCTCTCGAAGATCGCATCGGCGTAACCGGCGACGACGGCGTGCTCGCGTTTTCCCTCATCAAGCACACGCTGGTGGTGCTGCTGGGCGTTTGTTTCCTGGCGACGCGCGACGCCGCCGACGCCTGGCAAAATCTGTTCGAAGCGGCGCTGTTCGCCTGGCTCACCATGCTCATTTCGACCTATGTTCTGGCCCAGGTACTGTACCGCAAAACCAGCGGCCGATGGTTGCTGCCGCTCGCGCCCATTCTGCGCTTGTGCGCGCTGCTGGTGCGCCCGCTGACCGCGATTCTCGGCTTCTTCCAATCCCTGGTGGAACTATCGGAGCCCAGCCACGCCAACGAAGAAGGTCCTGGGCCGTCCGGAGATATCGAGGCGCTCATCTCGGCCGGCGAAGAAGAAGGCATCATCGAGAAAGAAGACCGCAGGCTGATCGAATCGGTGGTGGCTTTCGGCGACAAGACGGTGCGCGAGGTGATGACCCCGCGTCCCAAAATGGTGGCCATCGAAGCCCACCAATCGCTGGAAGATTTGCGCGAGCTGGTGATTCACGAGCAATATTCGCGGGTTCCCGTATACGAACAAACCATCGACAACATCATCGGGTTCGTTCACGTGCGCGACATGTTCGAGCTGGATGAATCGGCGCGCCAAGGCCGCCGGGTGAAGGAACTGACGCGGCCCATCCGATTTGTCCCGGAAACCAAGCCGGTGAACGATCTGCTGCGTGAGATGCAGCAGGACGGCGCGCACATGGCGATCGTCATCGACGAGTACGGCAACACCGCTGGACTTGCGACCATGGAAGACATGGTGGAAGAAATCCTGGGCGAGATTCACGACGAGCATGAGCCCGAGCGGGACGTGCTGAAACAACCGGACGGCAGCTTCGTGGTGGCGGGCAGCGTGGACCTGGATCGTTTGCACGAACTGCTGGAGTTCCGGCCGCCAGAAGAAACCGAGTCCACTACCATCGGCGGCCTGGTGACGGAATGGCTGGGGCACGTGCCGCACATCGGAGAGGTGATCGAACGCGATGGCATCCGGCTGGAAGTTTTGGCCGGGGACGAGTTGAAGGTGGAGCAGGTGCGAGTTTCGAAAGTGGCGCACGCAACCGTGCCGGAGACGCACGCATGAGCGGATTTCGCTCCGGGTTCGCTTCGCTGATCGGACGCCCGAATGCCGGCAAATCGACGCTCTTGAACGCGCTGGCCGGAGAAAAGCTGGCCATTGTTTCCGAGAAGCCGCAGACCACGCGCACCACCATTCAAGGCGTGCTGAATCTTCCCGGCGCTCAAATCGTTTTCATCGACACGCCCGGCATTCATAAATCCACGACGCTGTTCAACAAGCGCATGATGGACACTGTGCGAACGGCGCTGGCGGATCGCGACGTGCTTCTGTATGTGGCCGACGCGTCCATTCCGTTTTCCCAGGAGGACGCCGAAGCCGTTTCGGTGCTGAAGGACTTGTCCACGCCGGTCCTGCTGCTGGCCAACAAAATCGACCGGGTGCAAGACAAGCGCAAGCTGCTGCCGTTCATCGAACAATACAAAGCGCTGCGCGAATTCGACGAGTACATCCCGGTATCGGCCACCACCGGCGAAGGGCTGGATCGCATTCGCGAAGCCATTGTCGCGCGTCTGCCGGAAGGGCCGGCCTACTTTCCAACCAGCCATCTGACAGATCAACCCGAACGATTCCTGGCGGCGGAAATGATTCGCGAGCAAATCCTCCGTCACACGCGCCAAGAGGTGCCGCATTCAGTGGCCGTGCTGATCGACCGCTGGGGGGAATCGTGGAAGATCACGAAAATCGCCGCTACCATCTACGTGGAACGCGACGGGCAAAAGAAAATCGTCATCGGCGCCGGCGGCGCAGCGCTCAAGAAAGTCGGCACACTGGCACGCTATGAAATTGAAAAGATGGTAGGGCACAAAGTCTTTCTCGAACTGTTTGTCAAAGTCCAAAAAGATTGGCGCGAGAATCCCGAATTTCTCAACGCCATTGACTGGCGATCCATGCGAGGAGGAGAATTGGACTCGGACGAAGTTTCAATATCCTAATGCGACTCTTTTCTCTTGCACTGTTGTTCACACTGCTCCTCGCGCCGCTGCTTGCGCAAAAAGATAAGGACAAGACGCCGGTTTCCGACGACGTCATAGTGGATCAGGTCCGCGTAAGAATCGCGGACGATTCTGAGGTGGGCGGCCAGGCCATTCAGGTGGACGCTCACAACGGCGTGGTGGTGCTCACGGGTAAAATCACCAACGACAAGCTCAAATCGAGACTGGAAAAGCTGGTCAAGAAAGTCAAGGGCGTTACCGGAGTAGACGATAAGCTTGTAGTTAGCCCGCAATAGTCCGCCAGAAGCCGTGAAAGTGCTTGAACACCGGGCGCTTTTACGTTTCTTGACAGTTTGCTGGTAACCGCCGTCAGATCCCATTCGCCCAGTTAATGATGAAAGTGTGGTTGAGCCTTGTCGCTATCTCGCTCTACTGCGCCGCATGTTTTGCGCAAGCTCCTTCGGCGCTCAAATCGGTGGTTGGCGAAATCACTTCGATTGATGCGGCGAGCAAGCAAATCAAATTAAAGGGCGATGACGGGGCCGCTTACACCGTCATTCTGGGCGACGCTACATCCTTCCTGCGCGTTGCTCCCGGCGAGAAAGATCTCAAGAAAGCCACTAAAATCGCATTCACCGATGTCGCCGTGGGCGACCGTGCCCTGGCTCTGGAGAAAGATAGTTCTCTTCCTGCTCGCGCCGTAGTGATCATGACCAAGGGCGATCTGGCCCAGAAGCATGAGCAGGACCGGGAGGCATGGCAGAAACGGGGCATAGTGGGCGTGGTCAGCGCTCTCGACCCGGCGACCAAAGCAGTCACTATCACAACGCGCGGGCGCGACTCCAAGACTGTCACCATCGACGCTTCAGCCGCCAACTTCCGGCGCTATGCGCCGGATTCGGTGCGATTCGCGGATGCCAAGCCCAGCTCCTTTGCCGATCTGCAAACTGGCGACACCGTGCGAGCTCTGGGCGATAAGAACGCGGATGGCACCCAACTGAAAGCCGAAGAACTGGTTTCCGGATCGTTCCTAACCATGGCGGGGACGGTGGATTCCGTGGACGCGGCGGCGAACGTCGTGCACATCACAAATCTGCAGACCAAGAAGCCGGTAGTGGTTCAACTCAATAAAGATTCTCTCCTGCGGCGGCTAGATCCGGTGGTGGCGGCAATGCTCGCGCGGCGGCTTCGTCCTGCTGGCGTACCGGGCGGTCCAGAGGGAAATAGGCCGGAAGGTAGTAGACCGGAAGGCGCGCCCGCGGGTGCGCCCCCAAGCGGGGCAGGCGTACAGGGCGGATTCCGTGGTGGATTCGGTGGGCCCGGCGGACCGGGCGGCGCGGGCAACGGCGATCTCCAGCAGATCCTCGACCGGATGCCGCAGCTACAGCTATCGGAATTAAAGAAGGGTGATGCGGTGATCGTCTCCAGTTCAAAAGGTGCGGGCGATTCGGTCACTGCGTTCGCATTCGTGGCGGGTGTCGAGCCATTCCTGGCAGCCGCGCCCCGCACCGCCGGACAAGTCAATTTAGGTTCTTGGAATCTCGATCTCGGCGGTGGGCCGGAGGAATGATCCGGTGATCGCTAGACTCTAACAAAAAAGGGCGCGAAATGAAATCCATACTACTGGTCCTGTTGCTATTGCTGACCCTGTTGCCGGCCACTTACGCCCAACCGGCCGGCGTGGTGCATGGCCTCGTCACCGATGAATCCGGCGCGATAATACCCGGCGCCAAGGTCACGGTGTCTAATGCCGCCGGCCCGGTGAAATCCGCCACGGCCGGAGACGATGGCAACTATTCGGTGGTCGGTCTCGCGGAGGGTTCGTACACCGTACAGGCGTCCGCGCCCGGATTGCAGCAGCTCAAACCCACCTCGGTCGAGCTGAGAGGAGGCACCCAGACCGCGACAGTGAATCTGCAGATGACCGTGGCCGCCGAAAAACAGGAAGTGACGGTGCAGGAAAACGCCGGACCGGCGGTGAGCGTCGATCCTTCCCAGAACGCGGGCGCCTTGGTTCTGCGCGGTGCCGATTTGCAGGCATTGTCCGACGATCCAGACGATCTGCAAGCCGATTTGCAAGCGCTCGCCGGACCATCGGCGGGGCCGAGCGGAGGGCAGATTTACATCGATGGATTCACCGGCGGCACGCTGCCAAGCAAGGATTCCATTCGCGAGATTCGCATCAACCAGAATCCTTTTTCGCCCGAATACGACAAACTCGGCTACGGGCGCATCGAGATCCTGACCAAACCCGGCACCGACAAGCTGCACGGGAACTTCAACGTCGATTTCGGCGATGCCATCTGGGATGCCCGGAATCCCTACGCGGCCCAGAAAGCCCCGTTCCTGCAGCGCAATTTCGGCGGCTCGCTGAGCGGAGCGCTAGGCAAGAAGGCGTCCTTCTTTCTGGATGTTCAGGATCGCGACATCGACAACGGAAATATCATCAACGGGTATAACGTCGGCCCCGGCCCCGCGTTCGCCCCCACGGCCTTCAACGGCGTCTTCACTGCTCCGCAGAACCGTCTTCGCATCAGCCCGCGCATCGATTATCAGCTCAGCACGAACAATACCCTGACTTTCCGCTACGGTTACACTCGCAACGATCTTCAAAACCAGGGCGCGGGAAACCTCAGTCTTTTGTCAGACGCATATCACGGGCTGGATACGGACCACACCATACAAATCATCGAAACCGCGGTCATCAGCACCAAGATCATCAATGAAACGCGCTTTCAGCTGTATCACACCCAAGACAACGAGACGACCAACAGCGCTTTGCCCGGCGTGATCGTGGCCGGCTCCTTCAATGGCGGCGGAGCCCAGGTCGGCCGTACCACCGACACCGAAAATCACTACGAGCTCCAGAACTACACCACCGTTTCCGGCGGCGCGCATACCTGGAAATTCGGCGTCCGCACCCGCGCCGTCACCATCAACAACTTCTCGCCCACCAATTTCGGCGGAACATACCTGTTCAATGGCGGCTATGTGCCCATTCTGAACGGAGACAACCAGCCGGTGGCGCCCGGCGTGACGTGCGACCAGACCGATCCCAATCCCGCCGATTGCCAGTTGCTCACTTCCATCCAGGTCTATTCGCGCACCCTCCAGCTGCAGCAGGCTGGCTTCACTCCAGCGGCCCTGCAGCAGATCGGTCTGGGACCCTCCGAATTCACCATCACGCAGGGAATCGCTTTGGCGAACGTCAATCAGGTGGATGTGGGCGCATTCGTCGGCGACGATTGGCGCATGAGACCCAACCTCACGCTGAGCCTGGGCCTGCGCTTCGAGACTCAAACCAATATTCACGACTGGCACGATTGGGCTCCGCGTATCGGATTCGCCTGGGCGCCAGGCCAGAGCAAGAATAATCCCCGCCCGGCCACGGTATTCCGCGGCGGCTTCGGCATTTTCTACGACCGCGTCAGCGAACAACTTACCGAGACCGCCGAACGCTACGGCTATTTGCAGCAGCAATATGTGATCACGCAGAGCGCCGCGAATCCGATTCCGTTTTTGCCCGAGTCTTCGACGGGTGTTCCCGCTCCGGGACTTCCCCCCGGCTTGCTCTTAGACGCTCCGCACACCGTCCAACTGCTGGATTCGCAGTTGCACGCGCCCTACATCCTGCAGGAAGCTTTCACGGTGGAGCGCCAGTTGCCCAAGAGCACCACCCTTTCGGAGTCTTACGTGAATTCGCACGGCCTGCACGAACTGCGGTCGGACGATATCAACGCGCCGCTGCCCGGAACCTATACGGGGCCTGGTACCGGTCTTTACCCCCTCTACTCGCAATACCAAACGAATCCCGTGCTGCTGATGCAATCGTCGGGTCTCTATAATCAATGGCAGTTGATCACCAATGTCCGCTCGCAATTGAACAAGAGAGTCTCGCTAAATGGGTTCTACATGTACGGGCGCGCCTACAGCAACACCGACGGCGTGAACACGCTTCCCGCCAATCCCTACAGCATGCAAGGCGAATATGGGCCATCCTCGCTGGACGAACGCAACCGGGTGTTTGTTGGCGGTACGATCACCACGTGGTGGGGAGTGTTGGCTGCGCCGTTTTTCACTGCGAATAGCGGTGCGCCGTTCAACATCATCACCGGTACGGATCCCTTCGGCACCGAGCTGAATTCCCAAGTGTTCACCGCGCGCCCCGGCATATCACCCACTCCGACCAACTATCGGATCGACGGTCTTTACCTGGATCCCGATCCTTACTTGGCGAACGGCACCATTAAGCCGGGCGAGACGATTCTGCCGCGCAACTTCGGCCGCAGCCCCGGCAACGTCAGCCTCAATTTCCGCCTGGCGAAGACCTTCGGCTTTGGCGGAACGCGAGAGAGCACGGCGCGCAACAATAACAACCAGAACTTCGGCGGTGGCGGACCTCCTGGCGGCGGTGGTGGCGGTGGACGCGGCGGTCCCGGCGGTGGTGGACCAGGAGGCGGTTTCGGGGGCGGACCAGGCGGCGGTCCCGGCGGCTTCTTCCGCGGGCTAGGCGGCGGTTCCACCGGTCAGCGCTACAACCTGACCTTCTCCATCCAGGCTCGCAACCTGCTCAATCACGTGAATCCGGGTCCCATCAACGGCATCGTCACGTCGCCGCTGTTTGGCGAATCGAACACGCTGGCGGGCGGCTTTGGCGCATTTGCCCAAAGCGGGCTGAATCGCCGCATCGATTTGCAGGCGCGATTCACGTTCTAGGCCAAGACGCTTGCTCACGCGCGCGGTTCTGAATAGGACGCGCGTCCCATAACCTTGTTAAACTGAATCGAAACCATGCCGATCAGCAAGGATTTGCTCGACATCCTGGTCTGTCCAGCAGACAAAGCGGAGCTGGAAATGAAGCCGGACCAGAGCGGTTTGAAATGCGTCCAGTGCAAACGCGTGTACCCGATTCGCGACGACATTCCCGTCATGCTGATCGACGAAGCCAAGGTCGAGGAGTAAGCTGACCCGCTGAAATGACCACTGTGCTAGACCGCTTGCCATCCGGCGCACGGGTGGCGATCATCCGTTTGCGGTCGCTGGGCGATTGCGTGCTTACCACCCCCGCGCTCTACCTGCTCAAGCAAGCGCGGCCCGATTTGCGGCTTGCCGTGGTGGTGGAAGATCGCTTCCGGGCGGTATTCGCCGGTAATCCGGATGTGGATGAAATCCTCGCGCCAAATGCCAGCAGCGTGTCGCGTTTTCGGCCGCAGCTCGCCTTTAACGCGCACGGCGGCGCCACCAGCGTGCGTCTGATGCTGGCTGCGGCGTCGGGCCTGCGGGCCGGATTCGGTCACTTTCGCTTCCAACCGATGTACAACGTGCGCATCCCGCGCGCCCAGGAGATTCTGGGGGTGGAACGCAAGGTCCACACCGCCGAACATCTGGCGTCCGCGATGTTTTATTTCGGAGTGCCGCACACTGAGATTCCGCGCGCTCGATTGTTTGCCGCGCCGCACTCCCGTCCGCGTCCCTACGCTATCCTGCATCCGTTCGCCTCGGAAGCCGGCAAGACCTGGCCGGCGGAAAACTTTCTGGCCGTCGCGAAGCACCTGGATGCCAATCTCGGTATCGAGCCGCTGTTCATCGCGGGCGCAGACGAAGACCTGGCGGCCTTTCAAGAACATACCTGCTTTCAGGGTGCGGACCTCGAAGAAGTGAAATCGGTGCTGGCCGGCGCCGCGCTATTCATTGGAAACGACAGCGGACCCGCGCACATCGCCGCTGCCTTCGGCCGTCCGGTGGTGGTGCTCTTCGGATCGTCGGATCTGGACAACTGGCGTCCCTGGCGCACCGAAAACGTAGTGCTCACCAGCCCGAACGGCATCCATTCCATCCAAGTAACCGAAGCGCTGAACGCCATGGACAGCCTGCTGCCGCTGCCCGCTCCACGCCCAACCGCATGACGGAATTCCGGCGTCTTCTCCACTACGTCCGGCCTTATGCGGCGCCCCTGGCGCTATCGGTGATCTTGATGGCGCTGGTAGGAGCCACGCAAGGATTCACGGCCATCCTGATCACTCCGGTGTTTGACCGCGTGCTGAATCCGGAATCCGCCGACACGCTGGTTAAGCTGTTCACCATCCCGCTCGTTCAACACACGGTCTATCTGCAGGATTTTCTGCCCGCCTCCATTCACAACGTCTGGACCATGGTGGCCGTGGCCATCGTCGCCACTTTCCTCATCAAAGGCACCAGCGATTACTTCGGGAATTATTTCATCAACTACGTGGGCTTCTCGGCCGTCACCGATTTGCGCCAGACCGTCTTCGATAAAGTGCTGCGGCAGGACGCGCATTTCTTCGAATCCAACTCCACCGGCCGCGTGATGTCGTCCATCATGAACGACATCGAAAAAATTCAGGTTGCCACTTCGCATATGCTGGCCGACTGGATGCGCCAAACGTTCACCGTGGTCTTCCTGCTGTGCGTGGTAATCCAGAAGGACTGGCGGCTCGCGCTAGTCAGCCTGACGCTGCTGCCGTTTGTGCTGGTACCTACCATGCGGATCGGGCGGCGCATCCGCCGCACTACGCGCAGGGCGCAGGACGAAGCGGCCGATCTCAATCAGATTCTGCAGGAGACCATCAGCGGGCATCAAGTGGTGAAATCCTTTGGGGCCGAGGATGTGGAGTCCAACCGCTTCGCTCTGGCGGCGGCGCGATTTAAATCCAGCAACCTGCGCTACATCGCCCAGCAGGCAATCTCTTCACCGCTGATCGAATGTTTTGGCGCTCTTACCATCGTCGGGCTGCTCAGCTACGCCCGCATCCAGATCAAGATGGGGACTTTGACGGCGGGTGAGTTCACCAGCTTCGTGATCGCGCTCCTGATGCTGTATGAACCGGTGAAGCGCCTCACCGGCATTCACAACATCTTTCAGCAGGCGCTGGGCGCATCGCAGAAAGTTTTCGAGTACCTGGACCGCGATCAGCAGATTATTGAAAAGGCGAACGCGGTAAAACTGGCCAAATTCCAGCATGCGGTGTGCCTGGACAATGTCGATTTCCACTATCAAAACGCCCCCAACGGATTTTGCATGCGCGGCGTGTGTCTGGAAGTGTGCGCCGGTGAAGTGGTGGCGCTGGTAGGACCCAGCGGCGCGGGAAAAACCACGCTCGCCAACCTGGTTCCGCGTTTCTACGAGGCCACCGGCGGCGCCATCCGGATCGACGGCATCGACGTGCGCGATCTGCAGATCGCGTCGTTACGGAATCTGATTGGCATCGTCGCGCAGGAGACGTTCCTGTTCAACGACACCGTGGCCAACAACATTCGCTACGGCCGGCCCAAGGCCAAGGACGAAGAGGTTCGCGAAGCCGCTCGCAACGCGCTGGCAGAAGAGTTCATCGAGCGGATGAATGAAGGCTACAACACCGTGATCGGCGAGCGCGGCGTCAAACTGAGCGGAGGACAACGGCAGCGGCTGGCCATTGCGCGGGCGCTGCTCAAGAATGCGCCGATCCTGATCCTGGACGAGGCTACCTCGCACCTGGACACCGAATCGGAAATACTGGTGCAGAAAGCGCTGCAGACCCTGATGAGTAATCGCACCGTGATCGTGATCGCGCACCGGCTTTCCACCATCCGGCGGGCGGACAAAATCGTGGTGGTGGATCGCGGCCGCATCTCGGAGGTAGGAACGCACGAAGAATTGATCAATCACGGCGGCATCTACCAGCGGCTGCATGAACTGCAATTTTTGTCGGACTCTGTGGTAATTCCTGAGAATCGATGACGGCCCCCATTCGCAGCATGACCGGCTTCGCCCGCGTCAATAAAACCGTCGAGCATGGCGACATCAGCGTGAGCCTGAAGAGCGTCAATCATCGCGGCCTGGATCTGCATTTTCATTTGGGCGCGGAATTGGATTCCCTCGAGCATCAGATGCGCGCCGTTCTCAAGCGCTCGGTGATCCGTGGACACATCGACGTGCGCTGTTCGGTGCTGCGCGCGGGCAACGGCGCGGCGGGCGGCCTGAATGTGGCGCTGTTTCGTTCCTACATGGCGGCATTCCGCAAAGCGGCGGAAGAAGAAGGCATGGAGGCGCAGCCGGATCTGAATCGAATCCTGCTGTTGCCCGGCATCCTGGGCGCTTCGGAACTGGTAGCGCCGGACAGCGCTGCTGAAAAAGCGATCCTGACGACACTCGAAGAAGCGGTGGAGATCCTGAACCAGTTTCGCGCGCGTGAAGGGGCGGAACTGGGGGCGTTCATCCGCGAGCAAAACGCGACCATTCGTGCCGGCTCCGAAGAGATGCAGCGCATTCGCGCGGGAGCGATACCGGCGTTCCATAAGCGGCTGATCGAGAAACTGCAAGAGTTGCTCGGCAACACCACCATCGATCCCCAGCGCCTGGCGCAAGAGGCGGCGCTACTGGCCGACCGCGGCGACATCGGCGAGGAGATCTCGCGCTTGCAAATTCATTCCCGCCAATTGGAGGAGATTCTGGACGCGGGCGGGGAAGTGGGCAAGCGCCTGGATTTTCTGCTGCAAGAGCTGAATCGCGAGACCAACACCATCCTGTCGAAAACCAGCGGGCTGGGCGATCTCGGCTTGCGCATTACGGAGCTCGCGCTCGCCTCCAAGGCCGCCATCGAGAAGATCCGCGAGCAGGCGCTCAATCTGGAATGACCGGAATGACCACGGTTTTTATCATTTCCGCGCCATCCGGCTCGGGCAAGTCGACGCTGGTTCACCGCCTGCTCAAAACCGTTGGGAACCTGGCCTTTTCTATCTCCTACACCACGCGTTCCCCGCGCCCGAGCGAAACCCCCGGCGTGGACTATATCTTCATCAGCCGCAAGGACTTCGAGGACCGCCTTGCGCGTGGCGAGTTCCTGGAACACGCCGAGGTGTTCGGAAATTACTACGGCACCAATCGCGAGACGTTTGAAGCCGCCACCCGGGAGGGCAAGGACCTGGTACTCGACATCGACGTCCAGGGTGCGAGACAATTGAAAGTAGCGATTCCCCAGGCGATCAGTATTTTTGTGTTGCCGCCCTCGAAGGATGTTCTGGAGCAGCGGCTTCGTTTGCGATCGCAAGACACCGAAGAAGTGATCCAGCGCCGGTTGCGGGGAGCGGCGGAAGAAGTTCAGAACTACACGCAATACGATTTTGTGCTGATCAACCGGGATATCGAGGAAGCATCGGCGCGTCTGGCCACCATAGTAAAGGCCGAGCGCCAGCGCAAGGCCCGCATGGAAGAGGAAGTAAGGCCTATCCTCGAGAGTTTTGGAATAAAGGAAGGTAACTGAGACATGGCAGAGAGAATGAGAAACAACGCGATGTACGCGATCCCCGACGACGGCGAGCAGAGCACCTACCGCTTCATCATCGTGGCCGCCAAGCGCGCGCGGCAGTTGCAGAATGGCGCCCGTCCATTCCTCCCCACCACGTCCAAGAAGCCCACCGTCACGTCGATGGAAGAGGTGCGGCGCGGCTTGGTGAAATATACCGACTCGCTGCGTGTGGTGCCCGAAGAGCTTGTACCGCAAGAGTAAAAGTCGATGAACGTGGTGCTGGGCGTGGGTGGCGGAATCGCCGCCTACAAATCCGCGGAGCTGGCGCGGGCTTTGATGGAGCGCGGCATGCGCGTCCAGGTGGTGATGACGGATGCAGCCCAGCGTTTCATTACGCCGCTGACATTCGCCAGTCTCACCGGTCACAAAGTCATCACGGGATTGTTCGCCGAGGCGAGCTCCGACGAAGTGCTTTCGAGCGCGGTGGAGCACATCGCCGTCGCGCAGGATAACGAAGTTCTGGTGATCGCGCCGGCCACGGCCGATCTGCTGGCGCGCCTGGCCCATGGCTTGGCTGACGATTTCCTCACCACGATGTATCTGGCCTTCACCGGCCGCGTCGTGCTGGCGCCCGCCATGAACAACAATATGTGGACCCATCCCGCCACCCAGGAGAATTTGGCTGTGTTGCGACGGCGCGGGCACATCATCGTCGAGCCGGAGGAGGGCTTGCTCGCTTGCGGCACAACCGGTCCGGGACGCTTGGCCGAGCCCGAAAGAATCGCCGACGTAGTGGCCGCCTTGGGATTTCACTCGCGCGATCTGGAAGGCGAGACCGTTCTCATCACCGCCGGTCCAACGCAGGAACCGCTTGATCCGGTGCGCTTTATTTCGAACCGGTCCAGCGGCAAGATGGGTTACGCACTGGCCGAAGCGGCGGCGCAACGCGGCGCGCAAGTGATCCTCATTTCGGGCCCGGTGCAACTGGGGGAGCCGCACGGCGTGCGCGTGCTGCATGTGCACACCGCGCTCGAAATGCACGACGCCGTGATGGCGCACTTGAGCGAAGCCAGCATCATCGTCAAGGCGGCGGCCGTGGCCGACTATCATCTTTCGCAAGTGCCGCGGCACAAGATGAAGAAAACCGCGATGCGCTTGTCGCTCGATCTGGATCCAACCCTCGATATCCTGGCCGAATTGGGCCGCAAGAAAGGCGACCGTCTGCTGATCGGATTCGCGGCGGAAACTGAAAATCTAGTGGAGAGCGCCCGCCACAAGTTGGAATCGAAGAACTGCGATATGGTGGTGGCCAATCTGGTAAATCAGGAAGCCACCGGTTTTGAAGCCGACGAAAACGAAGTGGTGCTGGTGCTGAGCACGGGGGAAACCATTCCGCTGACTCGCGCACCCAAGCGCGAAATCGCCGATCGCATCTTCGATCAGGTGCTGAAACTCCGCCTGGCCCTTCACGCCGCGCAATGAACCGGGACCAACTTCGCCAACGGCTGGAGTTCTACCAAGACTTGGGCATCAAAACAATCTACCGCCGAACGGTCACACAACCACCAGCCACCAGCCACCAGCCACCAGCCACGGTGCTGCCCTTACCGACCCTAGAACCAGCGCAAGACTCTCTGCTGAGGGTACTCACCGACATCGGCGATTGCAAACGCTGCCGCTTGCACGAAGAGCGCAACAAGATCGTCTTCGGATCGGGCAACGAGCAAGCGCGGCTGGTCTTCGTCGGCGAAGGTCCGGGCGCCGATGAAGATGCGCAAGGCCTGCCGTTCGTCGGCCGCGCCGGGCAATTGCTCACGCAGATGATCGAAGGCACGGCTTCGAAGGAAGGCATCCCGATCAAGCGCTCCGACGTCTACATCTGCAATGTGGTGAAGTGCCGGCCGCCGGAGAATCGCACGCCGCAGCCGGACGAAATGGAAATCTGCGGGCAGTTTTTGTACCGGCAGCTGCAGGCCATCCAGCCCAAAGCCATCTGCTTGCTTGGATCCACGGCGGCCAAGGCGGTGCTCAACACCAAAGACGGTGTCACACGCCTGCGCGGCAAGTGGCACACCTGGCGCGACATTCAAGTGATGGTGACCTACCACCCTTCGTACTTGTTGCGGCCCTACAATCAAAACGCGAAGAAGGAAGCGTGGGAGGATCTGAAGAAGGTCCTGCACTATGTCTACGATTAGCCGGGGCCTGTTCATCACCTTTGAAGGACCCGATGGCAGCGGCAAAAGCACCCAGGCACGTTTGCTGGCCGAACGTCTGCGCGGCGCGGGGCGTGCGGTGCTGGAAAGCGTGGAACCAGGCGGCACGCCCATCGGCCAGCAGATCCGGCGGATTCTGCTCGATCCCGCCAATCAAGAGTTGACCGCCACTGCCGAGTTACTGCTGATGTTCGCGGCGCGCGCGCAAAATGTCGAACAATGGATTCTGCCGGCGCTCGATCAGGGCAAGATTGTGATCTCGGATCGATTTACGGATTCTTCCCTCGCCTATCAAGGCGCGGGCCGCGGCTTGGGAACCAAAACCGTGCTGGAGCTGGATCGTATCGCGTGCCAGGGCCTGATTCCGGATTCGACCATTTGCATCGACATCGACACCGAAACCGGATTGGCGCGCGCGCGGGCGCGTGGAGGCGTGGACACACGGCTGGAAGAACAGGCCATCGAGTTTCATCACAAGGTGCGCCAGGCTTATCACGAACTGGCGCGGACCCAGCCAAAGCGGTTTCATTTGATCGACGGGCGCGGCACCCCGGAAGCGATCGCGAGCCAGGTTTGGGAACAGGTGGAAAGTCTTCTCACATGAACTCTATGCGCTGGTTGTAGGCCGAATACTCGATCAGCTTCTCCAGCCGCTTGATTCGCGTCTCTTCCTTTTTCGCGCTGGCCACCCTTCCGGCCGTCATGCGCCGGTAGCCGGGCGGAAACTTCTCGTAGTTCCCCCAAGCCGCACGCTGCCGTCGAAATTTGTCTTCCAGATCTTTGGGAAGTTCGGTGGGCATAGGCGGAGCTACTCGGGCGTAGCCCGAATACGCCTTCAATCCAGCGGGCGTCATTTTGCCCTCGGCAATCAGCCGCTCCACGCGTTCGATATTCGATTTCGACCACGCGCTCTTCGGCTTTCGCGGCGTGAAACGCTGGGCGTAGCACTCTTCGTCCTGCTTCTTGATTACGCCGTCGATCCAGCCGAAACACAGCGCTTCTTCGACAGCATGATCGTAGGACACGGTGGGCTTGCCCGATGCCTTCTTATAGAACACCAGCCAGATTTCCTGGGAACGCGCGGAATTCCTCTTCAGCCAGCGCCGCCATTCCACGCGATCGGCGGCGAACACCGTCTCCATCGGAAATCAGCCGACCTGCTTCATTTCGCCGACGCGGTCCACTTCCACCACCAGGTCGCCATTGTCGTCTATTTTAAACGCGGGAATAAAGCTGGCGCCCCACACCAGCTCGTCATGCCGGTAGGAATACATCGAATGGACCACCTGGCTGAAGGTATCGTCGAATCCCTCAATCAGAATCAGCAGCTCCGCCGCGAGCCTGGCCAGGTCTTCGGGCTTCTTTCCGAAGAACGGACTGGCTGCATCGATGGGATGCACGACGGTCCAGGTGAGCGCGAAGAAATAGATGCTGCGCCGCTCCAGCGGCAGGTCGATGAAGCTGCGCGTCAGCCCGCCGTTGCTGGTATCCACGGTCATAAGTACGACGCGGGCCTGCATATTGATAAGCACGTTGCGGCGAGCGTTGGTGATGCGGAACTGCAAACTGGTTCCATCCTGGTAAGGAGCGACGATCGCGTTCTTGCTATAGATGATGCGCGCCGATGGTCTCGAAAAGCGGCCGTAGAGCAGCCCCGTGGCAATCGCAAAAACCATCAGGCCGGTAGCGGCTTCGAGCGCTGAGACGGTATTGGCCCAGACGCCTTCGGGATAAACATTTCCGTATCCGACGGTGGTAAGGGTGTGGACGCTGAAGAAAAACGCATTTGCAAACGCGCCCATCTCGGACTCGAGTCCCTTGAGGTATTGAATGCCGATCACGAGATAGAGGCATGCAAAGATCATGTTGACGACTAGAAAGCCCAGCAGCACGATAAGCAGGAATCGCGGCCACGTGGTGTCGATCAGCATGAGATACGGGTTGGCGTCGCGCCATCGCAATCCGGTGCGCTTGACGTTGAAGGAGCCGTCGGGGTTGATGGTCCTGCGCAGGTTGCCGCTGAACTTAGTGGTTAAGCCGGGATCGAAGGATTCCTGTTTCATAAGAGGAATGACCTCAGAATAACCCAGCGAATGAGTGGAGCGGCGCGGAAACGAGCGCTAGCGGAGCAGACCCATCTTATCGAGCGGCCAATAGATGAACACGGCCTTGCCGTAAATGTACCGGCGCGGGACCATACCCCAGGCGCGGCTGTCGTTGGACGAGCTACGATGGTCGCCGAGCACGAAGTATTCATCCTCGGGAATGGTGCGCTCGGACATGGAACTCTGATCGCGATACTCGGGCGGCACGTAATTCTCAACCAGCGCCTGTCCGTTGACGATCACCTTGCCGTCCACTACCTCCACGTGATCGCCGGGCATGCCGATGACGCGCTTGATGTAGGACTTGGTGGGATCCCCGGGAAACCAGAAGACTACCGTATCGCCGCGATCGATGTTACCGAAATGGAAGCGGTAAACGAACTTGTTGATGAAGATGCGCTCCTGATCGTCCAGCGTGGGCATCATGCTGGTGCCTTCCACTTTCACCGGCTGGTAGATGAACAGGATGACGAAGACGGCCAGTACCACCGAGATCATCAGATCCCGCGCCCAATGAGCTAGCGACCCTAGGAGTGTTCGCCGAGGCTGCGAAGGCGGGCTCGCACCGGGAGCCGTGTTGACTGCGGAAGCCGTCTCTTGCTGGTCCATTTCTTAAACGATTGCGAAAAAAATTACCTTTATCATTTTCCCACCCGGTGAGGTCCGGACGCAAGGCGCGGAAGGAAGCGCCGGGCGTTAGAATAGACGTGGAGGGTCCATGGCAGAAGAATACGGCAGCAAAGCGGTGTGGTTCATGGCTGGAATTGCGATTGGCGCGACGGTGGCGTTGCTCTATGCTCCGGCGTCGGGCGAGGATACCCGGCGGCAGCTTTCGCGGAAGGCCCAAAAGGGCCGGGATGCACTGGCCGATTCCGGGAGCGACTTGCTGGATCGCGGCCGGGAAATGTACGAGCGCGGACGCAAGCTGGCCGACGAAGCGGCGGACATGTTCGAGCGCGGCCGCAAGATCGTTGAGAGCACTGCGTCCAATTTGAAGGGATAGCGAACGGGGTACCTAAAGAATGAGCAGTACAATTGCCGAGCCGGTCCAGGCGCCGCCGAAGCCGTTTTCCAATGAGCCGGTGGCCGATTTTTCCAAGCCCGCCAACCGCGCGGCGATGGAGCGAGCGTTGCGCGAGGTGCACACGCAGTTAGGGCGCGAGTACGATTTGCTGGTCGCCGGGCGGCGCGAGAAGACGGGCGATTTGTTGAAGTCGCTCAATCCATCGCGCCCGAGCGAGGTTGTTGGAATTCATAACAAGGCCACGGCGGCTCTCGCCAAGGAAGCCGTGGAAGCGGCTCACGCCTATTTTCCGCAGTGGGGCGCCGTACCCGCCGAGACCCGCGCGCGGATTTTGCTGCGAGCGGCAGAATTGTTCCGCGAGCGAAAGTTCGAATTCGACGCCTGGCTGGTTTACGAAACGGGCAAAACCTGGCCCGAGGCGGACGCCGATGTTTCCGAGGCCATCGATTTCTGCGAGTACTACGCGCGCCAGATGCAGCGCCTGGCGAGGCCCGATCCGCTGGTGCAATTGCCGGGCGAAAAGGACGAACTGTTCTATCTGCCGCTAGGCGTGGGAGTGATTGTTCCGCCGTGGAATTTTCCGCTAGCGATCATGGTGGGGATGACCACCGCCGCGCTGGTGGCGGGGAACACAGTGGTGATCAAGCCCTCCAGCGATACGCCGACCATCGCCGCTAAGTTCGCCGAAGTGCTGCTGGACGCCGGGTTCCCGCCGCGGTCGTTCTCGATGCTGGTGGGCAGCGGCGCCGTGGTGGGTGACGTCCTGGTGGAGCATCCGCTGACCCGCTTCATCGCGTTCACCGGCTCCAAAGAAGTCGGGCTGCGCATCAACGAACTGGCCGCTAAGCCGCGCAAGGGACAGCTTTGGATCAAGCGCGTGATCGCCGAGATGGGCGGCAAGGACGCGATCGTGGTGGATCGCGAGGCCGATATCGATAGCGCGGTGAAGGGCGTATTGTGGTCGGCGTTCGGGTTCCAGGGCCAGAAATGCTCGGCCTGCTCGCGCGCCATCGTGGACGCGGCCATTTATGACGAGTTCGTGGACAAGCTGAAGGCCGAAGTGGCGAGTTTAAAGGTGGGGCCGGCGGACGATTCCGGCAATTACATGGGCCCGGTGATCAACGAAGGCGCCATGAAGTCGATCTTGGACTACGTGGAAGTCGGCAAGAAGGAAGGCCGGCTGGTCGCGGGAGGCGGCAAGGCGGCGGGCGACGGATATTTCGTGCAGCCCACCGTAATCGCGGACGTCGATTCCAAAGCGCGTATCTTTCAGGAAGAGATTTTTGGGCCCGTACTGGCGGTGGCCAAGGCGCGCGATTTCGATCATGCGCTGGAACTCGCCAACGATTCCGAGTATGGGCTGACAGGCGCCGTTTACACCACCAATCGCGAAAAGATCCGCCAGGCGCGCGAGCAGTTTTTCGTCGGGAACCTTTACATCAACCGCAAGTGTACGGGAGCCATGGTGGGCGCCCATCCCTTTGGCGGATTCAATATGTCCGGAACCGATTCCAAGGCGGGCGGTCCGGACTACCTGCTGCAGTTCCTGCAGGCTAAGAGCATCGGAGAGAAAATCACTTAACGCTTTCGTGATAACCTCAGTGAGGTAACGCTGTTCGGCGGCCGGGAACCCCGATTCGAAGGGGACCAAGAAGTCACAATTCCAGGGTCGATTCCGAACGACGCGGCGAAGGGCGCGCGACAACATCGGCGCCCTTTTCCATTTCAGCGCGGCGCCGCCAAAATCTCGCCAGCGGCAGAGCCCTTCGTTAACAGTAAGATGGACTACGTTTGGGGCATATCACCCAGGGCAATCTGAGCAGCCTAGCCCGGAGCGCCCGGGCGACGCTTTAGCGAGCAGGTGTCTTCATAGCGTCAAAACGATAGCCAACATTGCCGATTGCGCTGCCCATCTAGTTAGACTGGATTGGCCGGGAGATTGCTTAAATTGAGCCCCGAGAGAAGAAACTCGGATGAAACGCCGCCCGAGGCGCGTCTTAGCTATCGTGACCAGCCTGTCAGCGGCGCTATACTAATATTTTCAGGAGCGGATATGAATACGTATTGGAAATTCGGCGCCATTGTGGCGGTCATCATCGGCGTGCTGGTATGGCTAGCGATGGGCGGTGTTACCGAAAGCAAGACGTACTACAAGGAAATCAAGGAAGTCAAGCAGATGGGCGATCAAGCCCAGGGTGAGAAGCTCCGCGTGAACGGCTACGTGGAACAAGGCTCCATCGTGCGCAACGGCGCTTCTGTGAGCTTTATCATGCATCAGACTCCCGGTATGCTCCAGAAGGACCCTGTGCGCCTCGCGGTTGTATACAATGGGATCGATCCTCTGCCGGATACATTCAAGGACAACGCGCAGGCGCTGGCCGACGGAAGATTAGGTCAGGACGGCGTCTTTCATGCCAGCAAAGTGCAAGCAAAATGCGCGTCCAAGTACGAAGCCAAGCCCCAAATGAAGACGGACGCGAAGCCGGTAATGAACCAGGCCCGCAGTTAGCCCTGCTCGCGTTCCGTTCCGAGGACTAAACAAGCTCGAAATGGAAAATATCGGCGCTCTCTCGATTCTGCTCGCCTTCTGCTTTGCCGTTTACGCCGTTGTTGCGTCGGTGACCGGCAGGCTAAAGAAAAATTCCTTCCTGATCGTGAGCGGGCAACGCGCGGTCTATTCGGTCTGGATACTGCTTACCGTCGCGGCCGCCTTGCTCATCTATTCGCTCGAAACGGGTGATTTCCGGCTGGCCTATGTCGCCGCGCACACCGATTCGTCCATGTCCCATGTCTACAAGTTCACGGCTTGGTGGGGCGGCCAGGAAGGCTCGTTGCTGTTGTGGTCGTGGCTTCTCGCGACGTACTCGGCTCTGGTGGTCTTCATGAACCGGCGCAAGTTCCGCGACATGATGCCGTGGGTGACCTCGGTCCTGATGGTCACAGAAACATTCTTCCTCACCCTGATCGCCTTTGTGCTGAGCCCCTTCGGCATCCTGCAAGCCGGCCGGGGCAACATCGTCGAAGGCGTGGGCCAAGGCCTGAACCCGCTGCTGCAGTATTGGACCATGGTGATCCATCCGCCCATGCTGTACCTCGGCTACGTCGGATTCACCGTGCCGTTCGCCTTTGCGATGGGTTCGCTCATCACCAAGCAGCCGGGCGATGCATGGATTCACACTACCAGGCGCTGGACCATCGTGACGTGGCTGTTCCAAAGCGCGGGCATTCTGCTGGGACAAGGCTGGGCTTACGCAGTGCTGGGATGGGGCGGATATTGGGCCTGGGATCCGGTGGAGAATGCGTCCCTGCTGCCCTGGATCACCGCCACGGCGTTTCTGCACTCGGTGATGATGCAGGAAAAGAAAGGCATGATGAAGGTCTGGAACATGGTGCTGATCTCGGGCACCTTCTTCCTGTGCATCTTCGGAACGTTCCTCACGCGTTCGGGCGTGGTCAGTTCCGTGCATGCCTTCGCGCAGTCGCCCATCGGCAAGTACTTCGTGATTTTCCTGGCCGTCGGCATCGCGGCCACGGTAATCCTGATCCTGGAGCGCTTAAAGTATCTCAAATCGGAAGCGCGCCTGGAAAGCGTGGTGTCGCGCGAATCCAGCTTCATGTTCAACAACCTGATCCTGGTGGCCAGTTGCTTCGCCGTGCTGTGGGGCACCATGTTCCCGGTGATTTCAGAAGCGGTGACGGGCGAAAAGATCAGCGTGGATGCGCCGTTCTTCAATCGCATCAATATCCCGATTGGTCTGGCGCTGATTTTTCTGACGGGCGTGGGCCCGCTGATCGCCTGGCGCAGGAGCTCGCTCGAAAGTCTCAAGCGGGCGTTCCTTATTCCCACCATCGCCGGCGTGGCACTGATGGTGGTGCTCGCCATTTTGGGCGCTTATGAACATCCCTACGCGCTGGTGTCGTTCGGATTGTGCATGTTCGTTACAGCCACTGTCCTGATCGAGTTCTGGAAAGGCGCGTCGGCTATTCGCGCCAAGAATGGCATCGGGTTCATCCCCGCGGCCATCGAGCTGACCCACCGCAACACCAGGCGCTATGGCGGATACCTGGTCCACATGGGCATCGTGTTCATGTTCATCGGCTATACCGGGGCGGCGTTCAATCAGGATGTCACGAAAGAAGTGGCGCCCGGCGGCAGCACCAACGTGGGCCACTACAACCTGCGCATCGCGAACATCGAGTCGGGTGAGAACGATACCTACGCGTGGCAAAGGCTGGCGGTGGACGTATCCCGCAATGGAAGCGCTTTAGGCACGCTGTTTCCCGAACGGCGTCTTTACAAGGCCAGCCAGCAGCCGACTTCCGAGGTGTCTATTCGCAGACGCCTGAACGAGGATTTCTACATTAATTTCGCGGGACTTTCGGCCGACAACCGCCGCGCGGTAATACAGGCCTACGTCTTCCCGCTAGTTTCCTGGATCTGGATCGGATTTTGGGTGCTCGCGTTCGGCACCATCGTCTGCCTGATTCCCAACAAAGTTCGTTTGTCTTACGCCCGAACGCAAGTAGTAGGAGTTGCCGAGAAACATGCGACGGTTGAAAATTAGCGACCGGCTCCCTTACGGTCGCGGTTCAGTAGACATGCTCCAATGCGCAGTTGTTTTTCTGAACCGCGCGCGTGAGCAAGCGGTCTTTCTTGTGATCCTGAGTCTGATGGCGCTCAGTGCGTCGAATCTTTGTGTCGCCCAGTCGGCGGAGGAACTGGAAAGCCCGGCGGTGAATCGCATCGCAACGCGGTTGAACTGCCCGTGCGGTTGCAAAACCAACATGGCTTGCCGCATGGACCCGTATCCGTGCCGCATGTGCTGGGAGAACAAGAAAAAGATCCTAAAAATGGAGCAGTCCGGAATGTCGGACGATGCCATTCTGGCCTCATTCGCCAGTGAAATGGGGCCGAATGTGGTGGTGGTGCCGCCGGGCATCCTGGGTTCGTTATCGTTTTACACCGCCGCCGCCCTGGGTCTTATCCTGGTTGTGTTCGTGATCCGGAAGTACCGCCGCAAGGAAGCCGCGGTTGTATCCGCCGGACCGCCGCCGCACGATCCTCTCTTAGATCGGTATCACGATCAAATCGAGAAGGAAGTGGAAAAGCTCGATTGATGGTCCTTTCCGCAGCCGTTGTCCTCGTGGTGGGTACCCTTCTGTTCACTCTGTTCGTGCGCTCCCAGGACGTTCCCGAGGCGCCCGTTCCCTCGCCCACCGCGCATCTGGAAGAACGCAAGGCGCAAATCTACGAAAACCTGCGCGATCTTCAGTTTGAATTTCGCCTGGGCAAATTGTCGGACGCCGATTATCAAAAAACCAAAGTGGACCTGCAGCGCGAACTGGCGAAAGTGCTGGCCGAGATCGACGCGACGCCCGTGCCGTCGCAGCCCGCCAAGGCCAAGGCCGCAAAAGCCGCCGCAGAATCCGTGGTTAAGACAGCGGTTAAGGCATCGGACAAGTGCCCGCACTGCGGCGCTCAGTTTCCTCAACCTCTGAAATTTTGCGGCGAATGCGGAAAGGCCATGGCATGAGATTCGCAGTGCTGCTTCTGGCGATCGCGCCTGCTTTCGCGGCCGTGGACGGCGTGATCGTCAACGGAACCACCGGCCAGCCCCAGCCCAACACTGTGGTGATGCTCATCCAACCCACGCAGGCCGGAATGCAGACGCTCGGCACCACCAAGTCCGACGCGCAGGGCAAATTCAGCTTCGACAACAACGACAATTCCGGACCTCGCCTGATTCAAGCGATTTTCCAGGGCGTGCAATACAACAAAATGGTGCCACCCGGCATGCCCTCCACCGGCGTTCAGATTCCTGTATTCGCGTCAACCAACAAAGCCGGCACTGCGAAAGAGACCCAGCACTTTATCGTGCTGCAGCCGGGCGACAAGGAAATGACCGTCAATGAGGGGCTGCTGTACGTCGGCGATCCCAACGTCACCTACTACGATCCGGTGAACGGCTCAGTCCGGTTCTACGTTCCGCCGGAGGCCAAAGGACCCATCGGCGTTACCGTAAATCCGGCGGGCGGAATGCCCATCCAGCGGCCGGCTTTGAAGACCAAAGATCCCGATATTTACAAGATCGATTATCCGATCCACCCCGGCGAAACACGCTTCGACTTGAACTATACCGTTCCCACCACCAGCCCCATGATCTTCACCGACAAGCTGCTACACCCGGACGCCTCGTCGAACCTGGTGGTCCCGAACGGCGTCACCGCGAAGAGCGACGATCTGGAACTGGCCGGCCAGGAGCCGAAAACCCAGGCCAGCATTTATCGCATCAAGACGGCGAGCTTCAAGGTGGAAGTGGACGGTACGGGGATTCTCGCGGGCGCGGGGCAGTCCGAAGGTTCGGCCGACGACAATGGCCAGCCGCAGGTAGAGGAAGTGAAGCCGCGGATTTACGAGAGCATGTATTGGATCTTAGGGATGGCTTTCGCCATCCTGGGCCTAGGATCCGTTCTGCTGGCGCGCCATCGCGCGGCCAAATAGTTTCCGGCTCATTTCGCAGTGCTGGTCGGTAAGCGCGGCACGTCGAACATCACCATCTCTTTTCCGTCCGGCAGCGTGCAGTGCAGGAATACACCGCCCAACTTGCCTTCCTTCACTTCCTTCAGCGGATAAATCGTGATGCTCACTTTATCGCCCGGGCTCAAAGTGTGCTTGGTCCAGCCACGGCGGCCGAGGAAATTGGGGCTCATGCCTTCGATAGCCCAGGTATCCACGCCACCCTTATCGTTGGGTACGTCGATCCAGGTGAAGGTATGCGGATTGGTCCACTGAAATTCCTTAATAGTGCCTGTGATAGTGATCTGCTTCGTCATGTCGAACATGTCGAAGGAATGATGCGCCGCAGCCGGCAGTGTGCCGAGGAAAGAGAGAGCCATCGCGGCCAAGCCCGTACGTAGGTATTTGAGGTTCATTGTTTTGGAACTGTGAGATTGATGCCCGCTTTGCCGGACGGGTCCACGAAGTTGCGGTTATTCTGCTGGCAGATGTACTCGGCCAGGGTCCAATCCGGATGGCGGGCATAAGTAATGGTTCTGGTAAACGGCTTCGCAAGCGCTTCCGGATCGTCGATGGTGGTGGTAATTTCGAGCGTCTTCGGATCCGCCAGATGAAATCGCTCCACGATATGCATTTTTTCGCTGTGCTTGACGCCCATGTTCATTCCGAGCGGCGTGTCCCTGACAAAACCCACGGTGTCCACCACCAGCGTGTCGCCGTCCCAGTGCCCGATGGAGTTGCCGTTGTAGGTGAGATCCGGATCGTCGGGATGCGGGCGGCCGTCCGTATAAATGTGCCGCACCTGCATGAACGCTTCCGCGATCACGGTGACCATGCCGGGCGTGTAGAGGATCTCGATCGGATAAGGCTGGCTCATGATGCCCGGCATCCCGGGGGGCACGCAATTGGCCATGGGCGAATCGTGCGGCGGATGGGCCATGTACTCTTTCTGGATGGCCGAATACGCTGGCGTTAGTACGAACTGCTGGGGAGGGCCGAAGTCTCCCGCGCCGGTGGCGGTGGCTCGCGCGGCTCGGCGAGCGCCGAAAGTCATCTCCCAGACTCCGTTCATGTCGGGCAACTGCGCGATAGAAGCCCAGGTGCCGCCCGGCAATTTGCTAGCATCCGCTGCCGCGCAGGGCCCGGCGGCCAAGGCGGCCACCCCAAGTCCCAAGAAGCTAAGAACCAGAATGCGCCTATACATCGATGTTGTCCTTCAAACGATTACTATATCAGCCGCGGGCGCTGGGCGCGACAATCCTCTAGAATCAAATCGTGAGTAACGAACTGGATCTGATCACGGTGTTTCGCTCCATGGACGCGAGCGCCAAGGATGACGCCGAAAACATTCTCGAGATGTTGACCGACGCCGGACTGGAAGCAGTTTTGCTGGACGACTCGTCGCCCGGCGTGCCCGAGGGCGTCTTCGAAGTGCAGGTGCCATCGGCTGAGGCGGCCCGCGCCGAAGAGTTGATCGCCGAGAATCCGCCGCCCGAAGACGCTGAACAAGTGGACGACTCGCCGGCGCTCGATCTGGAGACCATAGCCAGCGCCGCCAGTGAAATGGAAGCCATGAGCATCAAGAATCTTTTGGACGCGAACGACATTGCGGCCGTGCTGGTTGGCGATTCGGTGCTGCCCAACTTCGCGTTCGAGGTTCGGGTGGCTCGCGATCAAGCCGAGCGCGCCCGCATATTGATCGCCGATGCCGAAAAAATCGGGCCGGCCGCCGCGGAAGAAGCCGAGCGCGCCTCCGAATGATCGTGACGTTGCTACAAAGCCGTCTCGTTGGCGTGCAGGAACCAACGGTCGATCACGACATCGCGCACAAACCAGCTCATTCCCAACAATCTTCTTCCCAGGGCCCCGATCCATGCCGAAGGCAGATGCTCTCCCAGCCGCGACGCCCAGTCCTGGCCTGATGTGCCTCCCAAGCGGCCCGCCAGCAGCTTTTCATAAGCCCTGAGCGATTCGTGCGAGTAATTTCCTTGCGCCGCCGAGATGGCTTGGGCCGCCAGCAATCCCGATTCGATGGCCGGCCGAATTCCCTCGCCGCTCTGCTTATAGGCCAAGCCCGCCGCGTCGCCAATTAACAAAACGCGGTGGTCGGCCAGCTTGCGTTCCGAAACCCCATACAGCAAATACGCGTGGCCCAGCAGAGCGGAAGGAACATCGAAAGCAATCCGCCCGGTGGATTTCAGAAAACGCACGAACGCCGCCACATGCTCCGACAACCGGTGCCGGTCCATTCGCCCCAGGCCAATGTTGAGGTGATTTCGCTTCCGAAAGCACCAGCCGTAGCCTTTCAGGTCGGCGGAGAAATAGAGTTCCGGCGTATCGGGGTGAACGCTGCATCCGGCCTGCTGCCGATCGTCCATTTCGAATTCGGCCTCTTGGGCCACCACGGCGTTTTCGCCCGGCGGCTTGGCGCCGGTCAGCTTGGCCACCGGACAAAAGTGTCCGCCCGCGCCGACCAATAGACGCGCTTTGATACGGCCGTTGACAATCCAACCGTCTTTTTCGCGCTGCAAGCTCCCGAGTGCGACGCCCTCCATCAGACGCGCTCCCGAGCGCCGCAAGAGATAGTCGTCGAACTCGCGCCGCCGGATTCCATAGCTCACCGTGCGGTTGTAATCGGTATGGAGCGCCGGTCCGCCGATCCAGCCGGTGCGGAAGCCGGTAATTGGCTGCAGCACGCGGCCGGACGAGTATTCCGCCGGATCGATCGCCAGTTCGGTTAACACCTGCGGTGTAATCCAGCCGCCGCAAATTTTATCGCGCGGAAAGTTCTGCCGATCGAGAATCGCGACGTCGAGTCCGGAGCCTCGCAATCCCCACGCGCAGGACGAGCCCGCCGGCCCGCCGCCCACGATCAGGACATCGCATGCGTCCATTTGACCTTCTCGCGGACCTTCTCCACCACCGGTTCGGCTTCCTCCATCACCGGAGCGTCCACATACAGGGGATCGCGCGTCCAGAAGATCGGCTCTCGCTGTGATCCAGTAAAGACAATCTGGAATAGCTGCAAATGGCCGCCGCGAAATGCAGCGATCGATCCGGCCAGGTACAGGCGCCAGGCGCGCACAAAGCGGGAATCGTACATCGCGGTTACCTGCTGCCGCGATTTCTCAAAGCGCTCCAGCCAATGCTCCAAGGTTCGGGCGTAGTGCATCCGCAGATTTTCCACATCCAGAACCGAATAGTTCTGGGGCTCCAGAACTGCGAGAGATTGCCGCAGTGACGGAACAAATCCCCCCGGGAAGATGTGCTTGCGAATCCAGCGGCTGAACACCGCCGGATAGTTTCGTCCGATGAAATGCAGCAGTCCGCGACCCGTGTCGCCGATGCTGCGGTGAATGATCTCGGAAAACTCCTGGAAGTGATCCAGACCCACGTGCTCCAGCATGCCCACCGAAACGAATACGTCGTACTTTCCGGAGATGGCCCGATAGTCCTCTTCGATGTACTCCACGCGGTCGCTTAGGCCCTCCGCACGCGCCCGCTCGCGAGCGAATGCAATCTGCTCGTGAGAAACGTTGTACGCCTTTACCGACACGCCGTACTCGCGCGCCATGTGCAGCGCCAACGCCCCCCAGCCGCAACCCGCTTCCACCACCGTCTCACCCGGCTGCAATCGCAATTTGCGGCAGACGTGATCCATCTTGGCAATTTGCGCTCTCTCTAAGGTTGCAGACGGAGTGGGGAAGTACGCGCACGTATAGAGCAGCTGGTCGTCCAGCCACAGCTTATAGAAGTCGTTCCCCAAATCGTAATGGCGGTGAATATTGCTGCGCGATCCATGACGTGAATTGTCCTGATACAGATCCATCCACTGGGAGGACAGTTTGGAATACCACTTGCCAATATGGGATGACTTTTCCATGGCCTGATAGATGGCCTCAAGAAATCGAACGAGATCGCCTTCCACCTCGATCCGGCCGTCCATATAGGCGTCCCCGAAGCTCATTTCCGGGTCGCGCAGCAAGCCGGCCAGCGTGCCGCGATCCTGAATCACCATGGTGGCTACCGGAGAAGCGCCGGCCGGGGAAACCTCGGCGCCTCCTTTCACCAGAAGACGAACCGGGGCCGAACCGGTAGCTTCGAGTATCCGCGACAACAGCCATTGATCCGCAAAGCGGGGAAGATGTCCAGCGAAGCGTGCCAGAATCGCCATTTTTGCCTGATCCTCCGATTGGGTAAGCCGAGCGTGCCAGCTCTATCTAGATGATGTTACTACTCGCCGTAACATTTGGCGAGTCAACTTAGCCAGATGGCCCACATAGTCGTTCCCCAGCAGTAAGACGACTAAACTCAGAGGGTTGAAACCAAAGTTTTGCGTTTCGTCAAGAACTTGGCGTCTACCGGCTAGCCTTATTTCCGAGCATTGTGAAATTTACATGCACGCGAGAGTGGCGCAGTACTTTGTGCTTCAAGCACTTAGCTCGTGTGGCCGCCCATTGCGGCGAAGCCGTAACCATTACGGTACTAAGCGATTAATAGTACTGAAACACAATGGTATCCGGCATGCTCACTAAATAACTCGGCAGTCCCAAGAATCACAAAAGGCAATTTTCTTATAAATATATTATTCCGGACTGCCGTTAAGTACGGTTACAGGAGCCAGCTAACATGCCCGCCCAACTTCTCCCGAATGCAGTTCCTCCCGAAACGCACGACCCGGTTGAATCCGGGGAACCTTCCGTAACTTCGCTGGCCCGTTTTGCCGCCGGCAGTGCTGGTTTGCCAGGCGATTCATCCAGTTCCCCCGATAAAACCATTTCCCGGCCAAAATGTCTACTGGCGGAATCCGTGCGCCAGGGCGATGGCGCCGGCCCGGTGGTGGCTCTGGACGAGCACTGCTCCAAATTGTTGGTTGTCACCTTAGGGATTACCGACGTCGTGGAACGCACCGGTCTCACGGTTTCGGTGTGGGGCTCGCCAGACCAGAAGGAATGGGGCTCCGCTCCGCTTGTCACCTTCCGGCAACGTCAATATTGCGGAGTCTACTCCGTCCTGCTGAACATGGCGATGTACAGCGACGTGCAATACCTGCGCGTCCAGTGGAACATGAAGCATTGGGGTAAGAGCGAACGGCTTCCCCTATTTGGCTTCGAAGTGTTCTTGGAGGAATCCGGGGCGCGCGTGAGCGGCTCCGCAGTGGCGTAGTACAGGAGACAAGAGGTGCCGTTGCCCCAACAGACATGCTAATGTAACCGATTGTCGTCGAATGGATCTTACCAATAGGCAAGATAGATAAGTGCGGGACAATGGAAACCATAGAAGTTTTTCTCGTCGAGGATAATCCTGCCGATGTGATGCTGGTTCGGGTTGCTCTCTCTCAAGTGCCTTTCCCTCTAAAGCTTTCGGTGGCGAAGGATGGCGAGCAGGCGCTGAACATGCTCAACAGCCCCGAGTTCCAGCCCCAGTTGATCATTCTCGATCTGAACATGCCTCGCGTGGACGGGCAGACCGTTTTGCAGCAATACCAACGCAAGAAAATCCCCATCGTGATCTTCAGTTCAACGCAGAATAAAACAGAAGTGCAGAAGGCGCTGTCGCTCGGTGCGCGCGAATACGTTCAGAAGCCCATCGGATTTGAGCCTTATGCGGCGGCGGTTCGCGGAATTCTGAAGCGTTGGATCGTCCTTCCAGAGCAACCCCTCGCAGCGAGTTAACGCGCCGTAACGGCTCCACGCGCAGTGAGTCTAATTGCCGGGAGACTGGTTTGAATAGCACCGAAAGCCACGACCTTCGTTTGTCTGTGGGCGTTCCCGGGTTGGATGAAGTGCTCTTGGGAGGACTGAATCGGAACCGGATCTATCTGCTGGAAGGCGATCCCGGCACTGGCAAGACCACTTTGGCGCTGCAGTTTATGTTGGAAGGCTCGCGCGCTGGGGAAAAGTGTCTGTACGTTACGCTTTCTGAAACCGCCGAAGAATTGCGGGCGGTGGCTCGCTCGCACGGATGGTCTCTGGACGGCGTCACCATTTTCGAGCTCACTCCGCCTGAAGCCAACTTCGCCGCCGATCAATACTACACGCTGCTGCATCCCTCTGAAGTAGAGCTCAGTGAGACCATTAAGCTGATTCTGGATCGGATCGAGGAACTGCAGCCGGATCGCGTGGCTTTCGATTCGCTGGCCGAAATCCGGCTGCTGGCGCAGGATCCGCTGCGTTACCGCCGGCAGGTTCTGGCGCTCAAACAATTTTTCGCCGGCCGCAGTTCCACCGCGCTTCTGCTGGACGATCTCACCTCGAGATCGCACGAACTGCAGGTACACAGCATCACGCACGGTGTCATAGTGCTAGAACGCTTCGTTCGCGAATATGGAGCGGAGCGCCGGCGCATTCAGATCACCAAGATGCGCGGCGCGGCTTTTCGCGGAGGTTGGCACGATGTAGTGATCTCGACGGGCGGCCTCGCGGTGTTTCCACGCCTCTCGGTGGAGGACGCCGCGGAAACTTTCAGCGGAGAGATGGTCGCGAGCGGCGTCGCCGCGTTGGATGCGTTACTCGGCGACGGAGTGCATCGCGGCACCAGCATGCTGCTGGTTGGACCGGCCGGAGCCGGAAAATCGTCCCTGGCCACGCAGTATACGCTGGCTGCGCTGGAGCGCGGGGAGGCCGCCGCCATCTACACTTTTGATGAAGCCCGCGACACACTGATTGAGCGCTCCACCGGTTTGGGAATGCACTTGAAGCCGCACCTGGACAGCGGCCGCCTGGTGATTGAAGGCGTCAATGCGGCCGAGCTCTCGCCCGGTCACTTCGCGCACCGGGTGAGCGAGCGCGTGCAGGACAATCCGCGGGGTGTCGTTGTCATAGACAGCCTGAACAGCTATCTCAACGCCATGCCGGCCGAACAGTTTCTCATCATGCAGATGCACGAGCTGCTGTCATACCTGAATAGGCGCGGCATGTTGAGCATCCTGGTAATGGCGCAGCAGGGCTTAATCGGGCAGATGCATTCGCCCATCGATCTTAGCTACCTCACTGATACGGTGGTCCTGCTGCGTTATTTCGAATTTCACGGAGCGGTCAAAAAGGCCATTTCGGTCATCAAGAAACGCAGCGGCGCTCACGAAGAGACCATACGGGAGTTCCGGCTTGCTCCGAGCGGCATCGTGGTCGGCCCGCCACTCTCGGCGTTTCAAGGCGTATTAACTGGGGTGCCAACCTACACCGGGGAGTCGGGTCCGCTGCTCGGGAAGGATGGCCAGCTTGCACGTCAGTGAAACCATTCCGAACAAAATCCTGCAAACCAGGGTTCTAATCCTGGCGCCGGTGGGACGCGATGCAGCGCTGGCCAGTGCCGTTCTGGAGCGTGAGCAGCTGAACCCGGAGATCTGCGCCAGCGTACCTGAATTGATTTGGCGGCTGAGGGAGGGCGCCGGTACCGCGGTCATCGCCGACGAAGCTCTGAATGGCAATTTGCCTTTGCTGCAGGATTGGGTGAAAACCCAGCCGGCCTGGTCGGACTTTCCCTTTATTATTCTTACCGGCACTAAGGCGCTGCCAACGAAAATGCAGGAACGCTTCACGCTCATGCAGCCTCTGGGCAACATTACGCTGCTGGAGCGTCCGCTCCGTTCCATCACCTTGCTCACGGTGGTGCGAGCGGCTTTGCGGGCCCGGGCGCGGCAGTACGAAGTGGAGCACTACATCCAGGAAACGCGCCAGGCAGAGGTCGACAAAACGGAAGCTTATGCGCGTGAAGAGGCCGCGCAGGCGCAGATCGGCTTATTGAACCATGTCGGCGAGATTCTCTCCGCGGAGTTGAACCTGGACGGGTTGCTGCCGGCCATCGTGGAAGCGGGTACGGACCTCAGCGGCGCCGATATCGGCATCTTCTTTTCGGAAGGCGTGGTGGATGGCTCACGGCAATTTGCGCTGCGTTGCGCGTCCGGTGTTCCGATGGTGGAGGCCAGCACGCTGCTGGGCGAGCAGGCCCTGGTGGATGGCGCGCAGTTCTCCTGGAAGAAAATGCTGCGCTGTTCGGAAATGGGCGACTCGCCATTCGATGCCAACGATGCCTGGATCAAGGCGGTAGCACAAAAGCTGTCGCTGGGAAATTGCATCGCGCTACCCGTGATGTCACGGCCGGGCGCGGTTTTAGGCATTCTGTTTTTTGGGCGTCGCAGCCGGGAGCCGTTCTCCGAGCGCGACGAAAGCGTCGCCAGCAGCCTGGCGTCCCAAGCCGCCATCGCCATCGACAATGCCCGGCTGTTTACCATGGCCGAAGAGGAACGCCGGCGGTTGGAGGCCGCGCGCCAGATTCTGCAGCGCTCCAACGACGAGCTTCGCCAGTTCGCTTATGTCGCCAGTCACGACCTGCAGGAACCGCTGCGCACCGTCGCCAGCTTCACCCAGCTGCTGGTGGGCCGCTACGGCGATCTGGGCGATCCGGATGCGGCTGAATTCGTCGCTTATATCGTGGATGGCGTGGAGCGCATGAGCTCTCTCATTAACGACCTGCTGCAGTATTCCTCCACCGGCGGTTCGAGGACCCTGCCGAGCGAACCCACGTCGGTCGAAGGCGCTCTCGCCGAAGTATTGTTTGCGCTCTCGGCGGCCATCGATGCCAGCGGCGCCAGCGTCACCTACGATACTCTTCCCGAGGTGTGGGTGGAAAAGCGCTCTTTGATCACGCTGCTGCAGAATCTGATCGGCAACGCGATCAAGTATCGGGGCGAGCAGCCGCCCCGCGTCCACATCTCGGTCGCGCCTTCGGGCGCCAATTGGCAGTTTTGCGTGCGGGACAACGGCATCGGGATCGCCAAGGAATATCACGATCGTATTTTCGGAATCTTCAAGCGGTTGCACGGCAAAGAGATTCCCGGCACCGGCATCGGCTTGGCTATTTGCCAGCGCATCGTGCAGTGGCATGGCGGCGATATCTGGGTGGAATCCGAGCCCGGCAGAGGATCCGTGTTTTACTTCACGCTGCCGCAAGAACCGCAGCGCATACAGCGCGAAATGGCCGAATTTGCATCGCTGGGCGCCAAAGCGGAACCACGAAGCTGAACCGTGACCGTGAGGGAACGTACGTCAAATCAAAATCCTCGGGTACAACTTCGTCGCAATCGCAATCAACACGGCCAGTGTCAGCGCCATCATTCCGAAGTCCACGCCGAGTCCGAAAACGCTCTCGCCGCCACGCACCATCAGCGCGCGCAGCAGATCCACCTGATAACTCAGCGGATTGACTTTCGCCAACACGCGCAGCCAGCCCGGCATCATGCTCAGCGGATAGATGGCGTTGCTCGCGAAAAACAGCGGCATGGTGAGCACTTGTCCGATGCCCATGAACCGTTCGCGCGATTTGACGATGCACGCCGCCACCAATGAGAAGGTAGAAAAGATGGCCGCGCCAAACATTACCCCGAGCAACACGCCGCCGATCTGCCACGGTTCAAACCGCAGTTGCACGCCCATCACGAACGCGATGATGTAGACCAGCACGGATTGAAATAGCCCGCGAATGGTGGAGGAAATGGCGCGGCCCATCACCAGCGCGGACCTGGGCGCCGGACTCACCATGAACTTGTGCAGCACGCCCTGGTCGCGTTCCCAGATCAGCGAAATGCCATAGAAGATAGCGCCGAACATCACGCTTTGCGCCAGAATTCCCGGCGCCATGAAGTCCAGATACCTCAAATTGCCCGTCGGAATGGCGCGCACGCGCGAAAACACCGGCGCGAACACCACCAGCCACAACACGGGCTGCAGCATGCGGGTGAAAAGCTCCATCGGATCGTGCATCAGCTTGCGCACGTCGGCTTCGGCCACCACCATCATTTGGAGCAGAAACGCCAGCGGACGCGGAGTGTCACTCCAGGCGCCGTGCCGTGCGGCGAGTTCTTGCGACATCGCGGAAAGCTCCTCCTTCTTCCAGGCCTGCCTCAATCGATGCGCCCGTGGACAAAATGAAAACGTCGTTCAGCGTGGCGTCGGGACCGGCCCGGGCCTTCAACACCGCGGGCGATCCCAGCGATCCAATGTGGCCCTGATGCATGATCGCCACCGTATCGCACAGGCCATCGGCTTCTTCCATGTCGTGCGTGGTCATCAGTATAGTGGTGCCGTACTGCCGCCGCAGCTCGCGGATGCGCTCCCACACCGAGCGCTTGGCCACCGGGTCCAGACCGATGGTGGGTTCATCCAGGAACAGCACGTCGGGCCGGTGCAGCATGGATTGCGCGATCTCCAGACGCCGGATCATTCCACCGGAATAATGTTTCACTCGCTTGCCGGCCGCATCGCTGAGATCCATGAATTCGAACGCTTCCCCGATGCGTCTCTGGCGCTCGTTGCCGCGGATGCCGTACAGCTTGGCTGAAATCAGCAGATTCTCGTAGCCCGTCAAATCGCCGTCGGCCGAAAGCATCTGGGACACGTATCCGATGTTGCGCCGCACATCCGCGGGCTTTTTGACGATGTCGAAACCCGCCACGAGCGCCGTTCCGCTGGTGGGCGGAAGAAGCGTCGTCAGCATCTTGATGAGCGTGCTTTTGCCCGCGCCATTGGGCCCCAGAAGGCCGAAGATGGAACCCGACCCCGCGCTGAATTCCAGATGATCCACTGCTACCAACGAATCGTAGCGGCGCGTGAGTTGGATGGTCTGAATCGCGGGCTCCATGCGATCAGAGTAACGCAGCCGTGATATTTTGAATCTGCCTGTCTCAATCCACTACACCTGTTGTTCGTGGCAGCCTGCTCGCTTGGGTTTCTGAGCCGCGGGGTCTCGCGCTGTGGGCCGCCATGGCGGGCTTCGTGCTCGATTCTTACGACGTCCTGCTTTATGTATTCGTGGTCCAGACACTGCGCGGTGAATTTCATTGGTCCGCTGCCACCGCGGGCCTGGTCAGCTCGGCCACTTTGATCACCTCCGCCGTCGGCGGCATCGGTGCGGGCTTTTTATCGGACCGCATCGGACGGCGTCGAACTCTGGTCTTGACCATCCTGATTTATTCGATCGGCTCCGGCGGATCGGCCTTGGCCACCGGCCTTACGACGCTCATCTTCTGGCGGTCGATCGTCGGATTCGGACTCGGCGGCGAATGGTCGGCGGGCGCGGTGCTGGTAGCCGAAAGCTGGCCGCCGCGTCATCGCGCCAAGGCCATCGCGTTAATGCAATCCGGCTGGGCGCTCGGGTATATGCTGGCCGCCGCCAGCACTGCCTTCATTCTTCCGCGTTTCGGCTGGCGCGTGCTGTTTCTCACCGGGCTTTTTCCCGCGCTCCTCACCATCTGGATCCAGCGCAAAGTGAAAGAGCCGCCTTTGTGGAAAGAAAAGGCCGCCGCGAGTCCCTGGCTGAATCTATTCCGTAAGCCGCTCGCCAGGCGCACATTTCTCACCACCGCGCTGGCCACATGCATGTTGTTCGCCTATTGGGGACTGAACACATGGCTACCCGGATTTCTCTCCGCTCCCCGTTCGCAGGGCGGCGCAGGCCTGAACGTCCTCCAAACCAGCGCGTGGATTTTCATCATGCAATTCGGCACGTTCCTGGGATACGCGAGCTTCGGCTGGCTGGCGGATTGGTGGGGACGACGCCCGGCGTTTTTCGTCTACGTCATCGTCGCCGCCGTCCTCACGCCCATCTACGGACTCACGCCCCTGTGGGCTGGACCCTCCTCGGAATTCTGGCTGCTCGCTCTTGGGCCATTCGTCGGATTTTTCGGAACCGGATTTTTCTCGCTCTTCGGAACCATGCTAGCCGAACTTTATCCCACTTCCATCCGCGGCTCCGCGCAAGGCTTCGTGTACAACACCGGCCGCGCCGCCAGTGCACTGGCGCCTTTCGCCATCGGAGCCATTGCCGATCGGCACGGCCTGGGGTACGGTCTCGCGCTGAATTCTGCGTTCTTCCTGATCGGCGCAGCGCTCATTTTCACGCTTCCGGAAACCCGGGGCGTCGAGCTGGCCTGACACCGTATTGCATGTACTGAAACCAGGGAGCGGCCATGCACAGCGAGTACATCGAACCCCGCGACGGAGGCTACTACGTGGCCGGGATGCGGATTTCCCTGGATTCAATCGTGTACTGCTTCAATGAGAGAAACTCGCCCGAAGCGATCCATGAAGATTTTCCGCTCTTGAAGCGGGCGCAGATCTACGGAGCGATCGCATTCTATCTCGACCACCAGACGGAAATCGACGAGTCTCTCGCGTGCACGGAACGCGAGTTTGAGGGAAGCGCCATTCCGTTGCAGTTGGCGAATCCCGTGCTGTGGGAGAAGCTGGAGCGCGCTCGCACTAAGTTGGGTGAGCCTCACGCTTGAGACCGCGCTTTCAAGCGGACGCCGATCTCAAATACACTATCGTCAAAGCAGTCCGCCAGCGCGAACCGAGTATCGATTTCGCTTCCGCAGGGCGATTCGGGCCTCGCTGGCGTGAGCGATCCAGAACTCCTGGAACGGGGCCGCACGGTAAGGCCGTATCTTGGTCACGCATGATCGGTTGACGATGCTCGCTCATTTCCGCGCGCGTCTGGAAGCGGGGAAAGCGTGTCCTGGCCTGTTCGTGGTTTCTCAAGGTGCCCCACTCCGCCTGGCGGTCAAGGCAATTGTCCTGACTTGGGCAGCGTCAGAACCGTCGGAGTGGCGCGATCAGGTCCACCATCTTCCCTCACTTACATGCCACGTATTCAGCCATTGATGGGCTACCTTGGAAACTCGCGTCAGTAATGAAATCTCCAGCGAAACTCCACATAGATCTCCCTCGGGTCGTTGTAATGGAATCCTCCAAACGTCAGGCTGTTGTCGAGCAGCACGCGCCGGTTCGCCACGTTCGTGGCGGTCACTGAGAGCCGGTATTTGTCTTTCTCGCCAAAACTTTTCCCTAGCGCGATATCGAAGGTCGTGTGCTGGGGCAGATAGTTCCCCGGATATTGCGCGTCCGGGTTCCCGTTGGTAAAGCCCGAGCCGTAGTACACATTTGTCGAAGCGAAGACCTGCCAGGGAAGAAGGGAATTGGCGCCCACGTTCAACGTGTTTCTCTGATCGTGGTCCACTGGCTCAAATGAGGTCGGGACGAACACGGGGCATGCCGGCGTGGGGGGAACAGGGCAGACGACGCCTCCGGTGATGGGCCCCTTAGCCTGAGCGATCTGATTCGAATAGGCCAGGTGAATCTGCGCGCGGCGCCACAGACGTGGGGAACGCAGCGTGGTTTCCCAACCCTGAATCAGGGCCGCGGTCCAGGTGATTGGCCAGAATATGTTCGATTCGCCGATATTATTGTGGTCCAGCCAATTCGCGGCACGGGTCTGGAAGCTATCTTCCTCGAGCACCCAACCGCGGAAGGGAATCGAAACGCCGAATTGGTATTCGTGATCGCGCTCGCCGCGCAGGGGCGCGAACGTGAGAGTCTGGCTGGTGGCTAAATTGAGCAGCGGACCGGTAGCGGTTAAGAGAGGCGGCGCCTGATAAAAGTCGCCATAGAATCCATGGAAAACCCAGTTGATTTTGGGGATTCTCAGGGCGGCGCCATAACGCAGATCGGTGGCATTTTCGATGACGGCCGGCTGGCTGCCCCCAGCGACAGAGCCGGAATCGTAGTGCGATTCGCGAAGGCCCGCGATCAGCGTCAACCAAGAGGTCACCTTATAGCGATCGCTGATAAACTCTTCGATCAGGCCACCCGTCACCGCCGCCGAGGACGGGCCGTAGTTTTGACAGTTCGGTGCGCAATCGGTAAAGACATTGTTGAAGAAATTGTTCTGGTGCTGAGCGAACCCGTACACGCCTAATTGAAGGTCGTTATTTTTGACGGCGGTGATGTTCATACTCGCCTGCGCACCGGCGTAATTAGCGGTCTGGTCCACGGTTGAGATTACCGGCACATCGTTCGGAGAACCGTTATACGCGGCCTGGTTGTAATGGTAGAAGGGTGAAACCGTCAGCAAGAGGTCCGGGCTAAACGTGTGGACCCAGGAGAAAGCGATGTAACCATCCGGTTCCCTTTCGCTATCGTGAAGACCGTAGCTGGGATAAATCTGATTGCCGGCCGAGTTGGGATTCGGGTCAATCGGGATCTGATAATAATCCTGGCGCAGTGAAGCCACCAGACGGAATTGGTTGGAAGAACTGGCGTTGAATATGAGGGATGCGAACCCTCCATAACCGTTTTCGGCGTCGTGGACTACCTGCCCCATCGGGGGCTGCAGGCCGTAGTCGCTACGATTTCCGTTCAGGCTCACGTAATAAGCGAAGCGCTGGGTATGGCCGGCAAAACTGAGCTGGTCGTTCGTTTGGTACCAATTGCCGAAAGACGTAACCAGCTCCGCCTCATTGTCGCTTTCAAATCCGGTGCGGGGCACGACATTGAAGACTCCATAGGTGCGGTCGCCATACTCGGCGTCGTAGCTGCCGCGCTGAACCTCGAGATAATCGATGTCTTTAGGGTCGATCTGCGGGCCTAGATTGGTCGCGATATTGGTGTTCGGTATGGTGACGCCATCAATGAGCCATTCCACTTGATGGCCTCCGCGCATGTGCAGCATGTCGTGCGTTACGTAGGCGCCGGGCACGTAGTCGGTAATCATCTCCATGCTGTTGGTGCGGTCGGCGCCCGGAGTGAGGGCGATATCCTGGCGATCCACCAGGGTGGTGGGGGTTACCGAGTCCATGTTGGTCTGCTCCGCCTGGCCGACCACAACCGCACTTTCACTCAATGGCGCGATCGCCAGTTGAAAGTGGAGCACCGGTGATGAGTTCGATTCCACGGTCACGTCTTGCTGCAAGGTTTCAAACTTGGCTTGAGTAACTGTGATTTTGTAATCGCCCACCGGCACGCTGGTGAACGAGAATTCACCGTTATCGTCGGACTGCGTGGTTTGAGAATAATCCGAGGTAATCGCCTGCAGCTTCACCGAGGCTCCGGCCAAGGGGCGATGCTGTGGGTCGTGCACGATTCCTTGAATCCTTCCAAAAATTGTCGCCTGGAGCAGGGAGCCAGAAAATAAAAAGACTGCTAGACAGCAATAGAACACAAGCTTCCGCATGAAGCCTCCTTCCTAGTTCTTCAGATTTGGGTGGATGAAATTAGACCGCAGAAGGAGGGGGACGTTGAAACAGAGCCGCATCGCGCCGAGCGCAAGGGATCCAGGTCAGCCGCGCCGGCAGCGGCGATATCGCGGGCGCTAATTCCCGGCGTGCCGTCGCGGGAACGACAGTGGCGGCAACCGGCTGGCTCTTGCGAACCGAAACCTGGCACTGCCCGCAGCAGTCACGCGAGGAAAACGCCGGGCCGGACTCGGAGCCGGCGTGGTGATGCGATCTCCGGCAGCAGCTCATGCTCTTGTCTTTGCAGCAGCAGGAGCCATCGCTCGCATCCTGCGCAAAGGCCAGAAATGGGATCGGCTGCGCGAACAGAAACACTACCAGTGCCAGGGCAAACCAACGGGCAGTCCGCGACGGCATTATGCTCAGTATACGCTCCAACCGGCCAAAAACTTCCATTCGAAGCTCCAAGGAACGGCAAAATAGGGGTAAAAGCTAAAGGCCCCAACGCTTTACGACGATAACCCCAATAGAGCTCAGTAGGACTAAGAGTGCCTTAATCAAGCAGACCGCAGGAACGGGATGATCAAGCAGCCGGACGGAGCCGTTACGCCCGTGATAGGCCGACAGAACACCCAGGAGCATCTCCCTTGGCGTTTTGCGGCCATAGTCACATTCGGAGTGGCTATGGGCGAAATGCTCACCAACCTGCTTGTCCAACAGTTGACTGGATGGTTGTTTCACGCCATTTCCTTCTGCGCGCTCACTCTGGTGGCGGGCCTGCTGCTCACCCGTTCCATGCGGCGCCGCAGGGAGCGCATGGCCAAGGCCGCTGGGGCCGAACACCTGCTCTCGGCCGAAATCGATAACCGGCGGCGCGCCGAACTGATGCTGCGCGAGCGCACCGAGCTGCTGGACACTCTCATCCAAACCAGCCCGGTGGGTATCATCGTGCACGATCGAAACCGGGTGGTGACGCTGGCCAATCCCGCATTCTGCGAAATCTTCGGCTATACCGAGCAGGAGTGCCTGGGACGGCCGCTGGAAGAACTCATCCTGCAGCCGGGGGCCGAGCAAGCGTTCCACGCCAACATCCAGCGCATTGCCGACGGCGAAGTGCTGCAAGGCTCCATGAAGCGAAGACGGAAGAATGGAACCTTGGTGGATGTGGAGGTGCATGCCAAGCGTGTTGTGGCAGACGACCAATATTCCGGTGCATTCGCTCTGTTTCAGGACATCTCGGAACGCGTGGAAGCGGAGAAAGCGCTGCGGGAAAGCGAGCAGGTGTTCCGCACGCTGTGCGCTTCCGCTCCGGTGGGCGTCTTTCGCACCGATGAAAACGGAGTCGGGATCTATTCCAACGATCGGATGATGGAGATCCACGGGCTCACCATGGAGCAGATCAATGCGAATCCGGGAGTCGGCATTCACCCAGACGACGTGGAACGAGTCCTGGCCAATCAACGCCTCAATTATGAGCGACAAGGCCGGTTCTCCGAGCAGTTTCGTTATCTGAAGCCGAACGGCGAAGTGGTTTGGGTGAGTTTGCAGGGGGGCCCTATTCGCGACCCCGATGGACGCCTGCAGGGATATGTCGGCGTGCTGGAAGACATCACCCTGGTGCGCCAGGCACACGAGCAGATGCGGGAAGCCAAGGAGGCGGCCGATGCGGCCAGCCGCGCGAAATCGGAGTTCCTGGCCAACATGAGCCACGAGATCCGCACGCCCATGAACGGCATCATCGGGATGACGGAGCTGGCGCTGGATACCGAACTCGACCCGTCCCAGCGCGACTATCTGAACGCGGTCAAATATTCGGCCGACTCGCTGCTCACGGTGATCAACGACATTCTGGACTTCTCCAAGATTGAAATGGGTAAGCTGAACCTGGATCCCATTGAGTTCAACCTGCGCGACCATCTGGGCCAGGCCATGAAAATCCTGGCTGGGCGCGCTCACGAGAAGGGTCTCGAACTGGCTTGCTTTGTACCGCCGGAGCTTCCGGACTTTGTGGTGGGCGATCCGGTCCGCCTGCGGCAGGTAATCTTGAACCTGGTCGGGAACTCCATCAAATTCACTGAAAAGGGCGAAGTGGTGCTGAGAGTAGAGATGCAGGGGCAAGAGACCGGCGGCATGTTATTGCACTTCTCGGTTTCAGATACCGGCATCGGCATTCCTCCGGAAAAGCAGCAACTCATCTTTGAACCGTTTTCGCAGGCCGATACCTCCACCACGCGCCGCTTCGGTGGCACGGGCCTCGGGCTCTCCATCTGTTCGCGCCTGATCGGGATGATGAACGGGCGCATATGGCTCGAAAGCGAACTGGGCCGCGGGAGCACCTTCCACTTCACGGTCCTGTTCGGAGTAGCCAGCGCATTGGCGGCCAATCCCCCGAACGCCGACCCCGCGACTCTGGAAAACCTGCCGGTGCTGATTGTCGACGACAACGCCACCAACCGTCACATTCTGGAGAAGACCCTGAGCTATTGGAAGATGCGGCCTACCTCCGCTTCGGGCGGGGAAGCGGGATTAGCCATGCTCAACAAAGCAGCGTCGGACGGTACGCCATTTGCGCTCATGGTGGTGGACTGCCACATGCCCGATATCGATGGCTTCATGCTGGTGGAGCAAGTGTTAAAGGTTCCCGAATTGCAAGGCCTGGTGACCGTGATGCTCACGTCGGGAGGGCGGCGCGGTGACGGCCAGCGTTGCAAGGAGTTGGGAATTGCGGCCTATCTGATCAAGCCCGTTCTGCAGTCGGACCTGCTGGAGGCTTTGCTGCGGGTGCTCGGTTCCCGCTCGGACGCCGCGCAGCCGATGCAGCTGGTCACTCGCCACACGCTGCGGGAAGCCCGCATGCCGCTGCGCGTTTTGCTAGCCGAGGATAATCTCGTGAACCAGCGCGTGGCCGTGGGGCTGCTCGAAAAGGAAGGCCACACGGTGGTAGTGGCGGGCGATGGCGCCAAAGCCCTGGAGGAGCTGGATAGACAGGCCTTCGATCTGATTCTCATGGACGTGCAGATGCCGGTGATGGACGGAGTGGAAGCCACCGCGGCAATTCGCGAACGCGAGCAAAGCAAGGGCGTGCACATTCCCATCATCGCCATGACGGCCCATGCCATGGCCGGCGACCGCCAGCGATTTTTGTCGCTAGGCATGGACGGATACGTGTCCAAGCCCATCCATTCGCGCGATCTGTTGGACGTCATCGAGAACGTGTTCGCATCCCACCGCGCGAGCTAACCCCTCCGGTCGCTCTGTAAAATGAGTGCAGCATCGTGTCGCTCAAAGAATACAGCCGCAAGCGTTCCTTCGATAAGACGCCGGAGCCCAAGCCCGCGCCGCCTGCTGCTGCCGCATCGCCCGGCAATTACTTTTGCGTGCAGCGTCACGATGCCACCCGGCTGCACTACGATTTTCGCCTGGAAGTGGATGGAACGCTGAAGTCCTGGGCCGTTCCTAAAGGGCCCAGTCTGGAGCCGTTGGCCAAACACCTGGCGATGCACGTGGAAGATCATCCGCTCGATTACGGAAGCTTTGAGGGCAACATTCCCAAAGGTGAGTACGGCGGCGGCAGCGTGATGCTGTGGGACCGCGGCAGTTACGAGCTGCTGGGCGATGCGCCGGCGCTGCATCAAATCGAGCGCGGGGATTTCAAATTTCGTTTGCATGGCGAAAAGCTGCGCGGCGAATTCGCGCTGGTGCTTATGCGCGGGCGGGGCAAAGGCAACGAATGGCTGCTCATCAAGAAGAAGGACGCCGAAGCGCAGCCGGGCTGGAACATCGAAGATCACGCGCGCAGCGTCCTCACCGGAAGGACGCAGCAGGAGATTGCAGAGAACCTCACACCGGCCACCAATCACCAGCCACCAGCCACCAACCTCGATGCTCTCAAAGGGGCCGTGCGATCGCCAATACCCAAGGCGGTGTCCCCGATGCTCGCTAGTCTCGCTAGCCGGCCGCCCACGGGCGCGTCCTGGCTGTACGAAGTGAAATGGGACGGGGTGCGGGCCTTGTGCTTCATTGAGAACAACGAGCTGAAAATCTTCTCGCGATCGGGAAAGCGTTGCGACCAGCAGTATCCCGAGTTGAGCGTACTGCCACGCCAGGTGAAAGCGTCGCAGGCCATTCTGGACGGCGAGATCGCGGTGCTGGATGACAAGGGCCGTTCCAGTTTCAGCCTGATCCAGCCGCGCATCTCGGTCACCGATGCGAATTCAGTGGCGCATCTTTCCCGATCAGCGCCGGTGAACTTGTTCTTGTTCGATCTGCTATATCTGGACGGCTACGATTTGCGCGGTGTGCCGCTCGAAGAACGCAAGCGGCTGCTGGCTGAAGTTGTCACCCCATCCGATCGCATTCACGTTTCCGATTTCTTCACCGTGGATGGCGATGCGATGCTCGAAGCCGCGCGCGCCAACGGGCTGGAAGGCATTGTCGCCAAGGCGCGCGGGAGCAAGTACGAAGGACGCCGCAGCCGCGATTGGATCAAGGTGAAAGTGATATCGTCGGGCGATTTCGTCATCGGCGGATTCACCCACGGCGAACGCGACTATTTCAGCTCCCTGGTGCTGGGCCTTTACGACGGGCAAAGGCTGACGCACGCCGGGCAAGTGGGCACGGGATTCAACGAGAAGTCACTCAAGGAAATCTATTCCAAAATCGAACCGCTCATCGCCAAGAAGAGTCCTTTCACGGGAACGGTGAAAGCGCTGCGCGACGTTACCTGGGTGCAACCAGAGTTGGTGGCCGAGATAAAATATCTAGAATTTACTCCCGACGGGTTGCTGCGCGCGCCGGTGTTTCTCGCGCTTCGCCCCGACAAGGATCCCAGAGAGTGCGTGCGGGAAAGTGAGGAATACAAGGGAGAAGAGGAACACAAGGCGGACAAGGGGCCACTGGTTCCGGCGAATTCGCCGGCTGAAGTTACGCTGGAGATCGATGGCCATCGGCTGAAGCTCACGAATCTTAACAAGATTTGGTATCCCGAGGACGGAATCACCAAGCGCGATGTCATCAATTACTACGATGCGGTAGCCCCGTTCATTCTTCCGCATCTGCGCGATCGGCCGCTTTCGCTGAAGCGCTATCCGAACGGCATTCAGGAGCAATTTTTCTTTCAAAAAGACGCCGAAGGCAAGGTGCCCGATTGGGTGCGGCTGGAACCGATTTTTTCCGATCATAATCAGGACAAGATCCATTACATTATCTGCAACGATCGCGCCACGCTGATCTATCTCGCGAATCTGGCCTCTATCGATCAAAATCCCTGGATGAGCCGCGTGGGTTCGCTCGACAATCCGGATTTCGCCCTCATCGATCTCGATCCCACCGAAGGCTGCCCTTACGCGCAGATTGTGGAAGCCGCGCAACTGGTGAAGAAGACGCTCGACAATATCGGGCTCGCGGGTTATCCGAAAACAACCGGCGGCGACGGCATGCACATTTACATTCCACTGGAGCCGGTTTACACCTACGAACAGGTGCGATCTTTCGCGGAGCTGCTGTCGATTCTGGTGATCAATCAAAAACCCGATCTGTTTACGACGCCGCGCGCGGTCTCGCGCCGCAAAAAAGCGAAGGTCTATTTCGATTACCTGCAGATATCGAGCGCCAAAACAATTGCAGCCCCGTACGTTCTGCGCGCGCACCCCGGAGCGCCGGTTTCGACGCCGCTGGATTGGTCCGAAGTGAAGATGGGTCTCGATCCCGCGCAGTTCAACATCCACAATGCGATCGCTCGTTTTGAGCGCACCGGGGATCTGTTCGAAGGGGTGCTCACGAAGCCGCAGAGACTGGAGCCGGCTTTGGAGAAGGTGGCAGCGAATAGCGCTTCACCAGCGCCACACCCGCGAAAATGATCAGCATCGCGATCACTTCCTGGAGTCCGAAATGCTCGCGGAAAAATATCCAGCCGAGAAACACCGCAATCACCGGGTTGATGTAGTTGTAGATGCTGACCACGGAGATAGGCAGCCGGTCCAAAACAAAGCTGTACGCGCTGTAACCCACGATGGAACCGAACACTACCAGATAGGCCACCGCTCCGATGCTGCGCATGCTCCAGGTGGACGGATGCGGCTTTGCAAACAGCGCCGGTACCGCGAAGGCCAGTCCAGTGGCCAATTGCTGCACCGCTCCACTCACCACCGGATGCGCCTTGGTTTGATGCCGGCGCTGCAGGATAGAGCCAAGGCACCAGCCGCCGCAGCCTAGTTCGATCAATAGGAAGCCACGCACTAAAGGGCCGCTGAAACCTTCACTCATGATTTCGGGCGCTACCAGCAGGGTAGTGCCCGCGAGCCCAACCAGCATCGCGACGATGGTGGGGCCGTGCAAGCGCTCGCCGCCCGGAATTACGGCGTCGATACCGATCATCCAGAATGGCGAGAGGGTGATGAAGACCGACGCCAGTCCGCTGGGCACCCACTGCTCGGAGAAAACCAGGCAACCCGTGCCGGTGCCGATAATGATGACGCCGAAAAGCGCCGTGTACCAAAGCTCTCGCCCGCTGGGGAGATGCGCCTTCGAAAAATAGGCGACCAGAAGCAGGATCAATCCGGAAATGGTGTAGCGCAAAGCCATCAACACCTGCGGCGCCATCGATTCGAGCGCGATGCGGATGCCCAGGTAAGTGGTGCCCCAGAAGAAACAGACTGCGGCCAGCGCCAGGTAGGCCGAAAAATAAGGATGGCGCGGCAAAATTCAGGGTAACATTGAGTGTTGATACTCACCGTCACGATCAACCCTTCGGTGGATCGCAATATTGAAGTAGACAGGCTGGTTTTCGAAGATCGCGCCTACATTCTTTCGCGGAGCGACTCGGCGGGAGGGCGCGGCATGAACGCCTCTCGCGTGCTGCATTCGTTCGGCGCCAAGACGCTCGCGATCGTCACATCGGGCGGAGTAAACGGGCCGCGGCTGCAGAAGCTGGCGGCGAAGTCCGGATTCCCGGTCAAAGTGGTTCCGATTCACAATGAGATTCGCGTGAATCTGACTATCACCGATAAACAAGGCCTGGCGATCCGGCTGAACGAGCGCGGCCCAAAGATTACGCCCGAGGAGCTCACGCGCGTCGAAAAGGCGGTGGCCCACCGGTTGGAATCGGCTTCCTGGCTGATGTTGTGCGGAAGCATTCCGCCGGGCGTGTCTACGGATTTCTATACCAAGCTGATACGCATGGCGCGCGAGCGGAAAGTGAAGACGCTGCTCGACACCGATGGCGACGCGCTGCTGCATGGCATTGAAGCCAGCCCAACTGTTGTGAGCCCGAATCAGCCCGAAGCGGAGAGACTCTTGAATCGCGCGCTGATCACGCGTGCGCAATTTCTGGAAGCGGCTACGCGCATCAAAGCGATGGGCGCCGAAGCTGTGCTGTTGTCCCTGGGCGGGCGCGGCGTGGTGGCGGTCAATGCGCATCAATTGCTGGAAGTGATCCCTCCGCAGAACGGACGTGGTTTCCCCGCTGGGCGCGGGCGACGCGCTGGCCGCGGCCTACGTCTGGGCGGCGACGAAGAAAAAGGATTTTGCCGAGTGCGTCCGATGGGCCGTGGCGGCTGGAACGGCGTCGGCCATGCAGCCGGGCCTGGTGTTCGCGAGCCTGGAACAGACTAAGGAAGTGTATCGATCGGTGGAAGTGCGCAAGGCGTAGTCCTCCGCTCCCTCACGGTCGCGGTTCAGTTTTGCCAGCGGGGCGTTTGGTGGTGTTGATCAGCACCACAAATAACAGCAGCAGACAGAGCAGCGTCGCCACGCAACCGATCACCAGGTAGTCCGTCGATTTGTGCGGGCCCGGCATCACGGCCAGCAGAATAGCGATGGTTACGCCGAAGATCATCAGCATGCCGAGCGTTAGCGCAAGTGTGCGGTTCATTTAATCGTATTTCTCGAAAATGATCTGCTTGCGATCGAATCCCAACCCTTTGAGGATAGCGCGTACGTCGTCCACCATTGCTTTCAGCCCGCAGATGTAGACGTCCAGATCGCGGCGGTCGCCGATGGCTTCGACCAGGTGCGCTTGCACGTGGCCTGTCCGCCCGGTCCAGGAGGATTCGGCGCGGCTGAGCGTCGGCCAGAAACGGAAATTGGGATACTGGCAGGCCAGCGCCTCAAAATCGTCGCGATAGTAAATGGTTTGCTCGTGCCGTACGCCGAAGAGCAGCGTTAGTTGCTTCGCGTGGGGATGCGAGAGATAGTCCGGCGCCATGGCGCGGAACGGAGCGATGCCGGTGCCGGTGGCGATGAACACGGCTTCTCTCGTCGGATCGCGGATCACGAAGAATCCCAGCGGCGCCGACATTTCAATGGAGTCGCCCGGCTGCATCGAGAACAAGTACGGTGTGAAAGCGCCCTCGTGAACCAGGTTCAGGCATAGCTCGAAGCGATTGCCGTCGGGCCGCGAGACGATGGAATAGGGGCGCGTGATCTGCTTGCCGTTGACGGTTTCCTTGAACGAAACGAACTGGCCGGGTTTGAAATGGAGCTGCTCTACCTCAGGTACCTGGAACACGAAGTGGCGAACTTCGGGCGCGATGTCGTGAAACTCCAAAACCGTGGCTCTCACGCCGGATCCTGTGTAAGTGCTTCGCTCGCCCGATCAAGCAGCGCCTGGATCAGCGCGGGATGGCCATCCAGCGGCGACGTAACCCTGATCTCGATATCGCCGTGGGCGTGCGACGCGTCACGGGCCAGGCGCGGCAGATCGCGCTGCATGTGCGTGCCCAGCGTCAGGAAATAGGGGATCACGACGATGCGCCGGGCGCCGCGCGCGATGAGCAGTGCAGTGGCGCCGGCCAGATCCGGCTGTCCCAACTCCAAAAATGCCGCTTCCACAACGTGCCGGCCGGAAGCAGCCATCTGAGAAACCACCTCGCGCACGGCTTGATTGGCGCTTTCCACGCGCGAGCCGTGAGCGAAGACGATGAACCCCGTCATATGCGCAACATCAAACCTGGATCAGGGGCGACGCCGGCGCGAGATTTTGCTCCGGCTGCGGGAAATACGCGCGCAAATAGTCGATAAACGCGCGGCCCTTCGGGCGTCCATTGTTTTGGTGCAGCTCCACGCGCTCCAGGAACACCAGCGTCCCGAAAATTTCGGCATCGCGGAGAGGCATGGCGTTTTTCCCGGCCAGCTCTTTTCGCAGATCGTCGATGGCTTCCTGCATCCGCTGGTGAATGCCGGCCGCGATCAGGTTGGTGGGGCGGGTCTCGTAATAGAGGCCGCTTTCGAGCGTGCGATAAGTGCGGATCAGAGATTCCAGCGCCTCCCGGACGTCGGAATCCACCGCGCCGGACGTAGCGAGTGAAGCCTCCAGGAGCCGCGAGCCCAGGAATACCAGCAGCGCCTCATGCTCGCGTAGGAATTCTTCGGTAACCTGGACGTCCCGGTTGGGGACTGTCTCAACATCCACTTCAGGCGGCTTTTCATGCCGGCGCGCCTCCACCAGATAAGGACAATCCAGCGGGCAACTGATGGTGACTTCGCGTTCGTTCCCGCAGCAAATGGAGCAGATTTCGCCATGTACCCCAGGGCAGTAGCGGCGAGGCTTGCGGGTGTCGCAGATCTTGCATTTCATGGCGGAAAGGGCTCGGTAAACTCCATCCTAGCATTGGGCTGGAGCTTTGAAGGTTAGCAGTAGGTTAGGAGATCTCCTTGACAGCGATTGATTCATACGTATAATTAAAACAAACGTATGAATACCAAGGATCGCATCCTCAACGCCGCCGAACGCCTTTTCGCACGCGATGGATTCGATGCCACCTCGCTGCGGGCTATCACCGCCGAAGCTGAGGTGAATCTGGCGGCGGTGAATTATCATTTCCAGTCCAAGGAAACGCTGGTTCAGGCGGTGATTGGGCGGCGCATGGGTCCGGTGAACGCGCAACGCCTGGCTCTGCTGGACGCGTACGAGGCCGAAGCTGGCGGTGGTCCCGTGGCGATCGAGAAGATCCTGGACGCCTTTCTCCGCCCGATCATCGAAATGGTCGGCAGCCACGCGCACGAATTCGTGCCATTGATCGGCCGCCTGTACACCGAACCGGGCGAGTTTGCGGTGCGGCTCTATAAAGAGCAGTTCGAGCACATGGCGCAGCGCTTCGTTCCGGCATTACAACGCTCGCTTCCAGACCTTCCGCGTGTCGAGCTGTTTTTCCGGATTCACTTCGCCATCGGCGCGATGACGCATACCATGGGCGCGTCCAGAATGCTGAAACTCATGTCGGGCGGAGTGAGCGACGTCTCCGATGTGGAAGGAACTCTCGCCCGCATCAAAGCGTTCGTCTTAGCGGGATTCACCGCGCCCGTTTCCGCCGAGGTCCAGCATGCCGTGTGCTAAACTCCTGCTCGTTCTTGCGGCCGCAGCGCCGCTATTGGCTCAAGACGGGGACCAACAGTTGCTCACCCGTCCCCCGGTCCTCCAGCTCAGCCTCAAGCAAGCCGTTCAACTGGCGCTCGCGCCGGAAGGCAGCACTCGCGTGAAGCTGGCCGAAGAGGACCTGAAGCAGGCCGAATCGCGCGCCAACCAGTCCCGCGCCGCGCTACTGCCCGATTTTGAGGGTTACGTCGAATATCAAAACGAGACCGCCAATCTCGAGGCCTTCGGCTTCAATTTCAAGAATATTTTTAAGGACCTCCCGATCGCCGGTCTCTCCGTTCCCAGCTTTGTCGAACCCTTCAGTGTTCTGGACGCGCGCGCCACGGTGAACCAGACCGTCTTCGATTTCAGCTCCATCCGCCGCTACCAGGCTTCCAAAGTGGCCGTCGAAGCCACCAAGGCCGACAACGAAGGCACCAACGATCAAGTTAGCGATCAGGTGGCGCGCGCCTACCTGGCCGGGCTGCGGGCGCAAGCCTCGCTGGATACCGAGCGTGCCAACGTCGAGCTGTCGGAATCGCTGCTTCGCCTGGCCCAGCAGCAGAAAGCCGCGGGAACCGGCACCGGCATCGAAATAACGCGCGCTGAAGTGCAACTCGCGAATGACCGGCAAGCGCTGCTGGTGGCCGAAAACGATGTGGATCGTACTCACCTGCAGTTGCTCAAGGTGATCGGTCTCAAGCTCGACAATCCGGTGGAACTGGTAGACCGGCTCAGCTACGTTCCCATGGACACGGTTGATCCGGCGCAAGCGCTGGCCACGGCCAACCAGCACCGCGCCGAGTTGCGCGCCCAGCAGCGCCGCGAAGAAAACGCCCGCCTCAATTTCAGCGCCACCAAGCTGGAGCGCCTGCCGTCGGTGAGCGCCTTCGCCAACTACGGCGACATCGGAACCAGCATCTATAGCGCCCTGCCCACACGCAGCGTCGGCGCATCCGTCAAGATTCCGATCTTCGATGGCGGACGTCGCGACGCCCGCCGCGTCGAGAGCGCTTCGATGTTTCGTTCGGAAGCGATTCGCACCGCCGATCTTCGCGATCAGATTGAACTGGACGTGCGCGTCGCCATCGACAGCCTGCACTCCGCCGACGGCCAGGTGAAGGCCGCCGAAGAAGGCTTAGTGCTGGCCGAAAAGGAAGTGGCGCAGGCCGAGCGCCGCTATAAAGCCGGCGTGTCGAACAGCGTGGAAGTCACCGACGCGCAAACGCGACTGGCGCGCGCTCGCGATAACCGCGTGAACGCGCTTTACAACTACAACCTGGCTCGCATCGATCTCGGTACCGCCACCGGGACGATCCAGAGCATGATCCAGTGAGGTCTCGCATGAAAAAATTCATCCTCCCGATTGTTCTATTCGTCGCCATCGCCGCCGGGGCGGGATATTACATCTACGGGCGCCTGCATCCGGCGAACACCAACACGCTGAGTGTTTCCGGAAATCTCGAATTGACGCAGGTGGACATCTCGTTCAAGGTTCCCGGCAAACTGATCGAGCTGAATGTCGACGAGGGCTACTACGTCAAGAAAGGGATGGTGATCGCGCGTATCGATCGCGATCAAGTGGAGAGCCAGCGTACTCGCGACGAAGCCAGTCTCCACAATTCGCAGAGGCAATTTGACGAAATGGAGACCTCGGTGCAATGGCAGCGCCGGACGCTTGAAAGCGACGTTGCGCTACGAACGGCCGAGCTTCGGGCTTCGGAGGCGCATTTGGCCGCTCTGGTGGACGGCTCCCGGCCGCAGGAGATCCAGGAAGCCCGAGCCGCCGTGGCCGACGCACGGGCGCAGCACGATCAGGCGCAGGCCGATTGGGATCGCGCGCAGGATCTGTTCAAGAATGACGATATTTCCAAACAACAGTACGATCAATATCGCATGCGGCTGGACAGCACCGCCGCCGTGCTGCGGCAGTCCGATGAACGCTTGGCGTTAGTCGTCGAAGGTCCGCGCAAGGAAGATATCGACGCCGCCCGCGCCGATGTGGTTCGCGCTCAAGCTGCGCTCGAAGCAAGCCAGGCCAATCAGTTTGAGTTGAAGCGCCGCGAACAGGATGTTCTGGCGCACCGCGCCGATGTGTCTCGCGCCCGCGCCCAAGTGGCCATGACCGACACGCAGATCAACGACACCGTGGTTACCGCGCCCATGGATGGCGTAGTCTTGGTGAAGTCGGCTGAAGTGGGGGAAGTATTGGCCGCCGGTACAACCGTCGTCACCATCGGCGACATCGATCATCCCTGGCTGCGCGCCTACATCAATGAAGCCGATCTCGGCCGTGTGAAATATGGCGGGCCCGCGGCGCTGAGCACGGATTCCTATCCCGGCAAATCCTACCCCGGGCGAATTTCCTTCATCGCGTCGGAAGCTGAATTCACGCCCAAGCAAATTCAAACCCACGAGGAGCGCGTGAAGCTGGTCTATCGCATCAAGATTGACGTCGACAACCACCACCACGACCTGAAATCCAACATGCCCGTGGATGCGGAGATTCAAGTAAATGACTCCCGCACCTAGTTCGCCCATCATCCGCGCCGTCAACCTGACGCGCAAGTTCGGCGCCATGACAGCGGTGGATGGTCTCGATATCGAAATCGCTCGCGGCGAAATCTTCGGCCTGGTGGGACCCGATGGCGCGGGCAAAACCACCACGCTGCGTCTGCTATGCGGCCTGCTGGACGCCACCGAAGGCGAAGCCTGGGTAGCCGGGCACAACGTCGCGAGTGAACTGGAAGCGGTTAAGGACCAGATCGGTTATATGGCCCAGCGCTTCGGCCTGTATGGCGATCTCACCGTCGACGAAAACATGTTCTTCTATGCCGACCTGTTCGGTCTCTCAAAGGCCGAGCGAGAGCCGCTGATTCAGCGCCTGCTTCGCATGACCCGCATGGAGCCTTTTCGCACGCGCCGCGCCGCCAATCTTTCGGGCGGCATGAAACAAAAGCTCGCGCTCACGTGTACGCTGCTGCATCATCCGCAAGTTCTGTTTTTGGACGAGCCCACCAACGGCGTGGACCCCGTTTCGCGTCGGGATTTCTGGGCGATTTTGTATCAACTGGTCCGCGACGGACTCACCGTTTTCGTCACCACCGCTTATCTGGATGAAGCCGAGCGCTGCAATCGCGTGGGCCTGATGGATCAGGGGCGCATGATCCGCTGCGACTCCCCGCAAGGTCTGAAACGCAACTTCGAGAAGATTTGTTTCGAAATCGAAACCTCCGATCAGCGGGCGGCGCGCGCCATTCTCAAGGCGGAACCCTACGGCTCAAAGCTCCACCTCTTCCTGCCACTCGGACAAGCGCCGGACACTATTGAAAGCACGCTAGCCGCTCAAGGCATCCAGCTCACCAGTCTTCGTCCTATCATTCCGTCGCTCGAAGACGTTTTCATCGGCCTGATCAGGGAATCGCAAAATGCCGCTTGAATCGAACGCCGTCGAAATCCGCGACCTGGTGAAACGCTTCGGCGGCTTTGTGGCCGTCGATCATGTGAATCTCGAAGTCCGCCGCGGCGAAATCTTCGGCTTCCTGGGCCCCAACGGCGCCGGCAAATCCACTACCATTCGCATGCTCTGCGGCTTGCTGAAGCCAACCTCGGGCAGCGCGACGGTGGGCGGCCTGGATATCGCCACCGAGTCCGAAGCTGTAAAACAGAACATCGGCTACATGTCGCAGCGCTTCTCCTTGTACGACGACCTTTCGGTGGAAGAGAACATCGATTTCTTCAGCGGCATCTATAGCGTGCCGCGCGAACGCCGCGCCGAGCGAAAAGCCTACGTCCTCCGCATGGCCGGCATCGAAGAGCGCCGTTCCAGCCTGACGGGCCTGCTCTCAGGAGGATGGAAACAACGCCTGGCGCTTGGTTGCGCCATCCTGCATGAACCGCCCATTCTGTTTTTGGACGAGCCCACCTCCGGCGTCGATCCGATCGCTCGCCGCACTTTCTGGGATCTGATCTATCAACTCTCCGAGGCCGGACATACCATCTTCGTCAGCACTCATTACATGGACGAGGCCGAGTATTGCCATCGCATCGCCTTGATGTATCGCGGCAAAGTGATCGCCCTCGGAACGCCGGCCGAGTTAAAGAATTCGCTCTCCACCCACAACCTGTTTCATCTGGAAGTCTCGGATCTGTTGGGCAGCATGAACGCGCTCGAAAAAATTCCGGGACTCTCGGAGATCGCGGTTTTCGGTGGAGGATTACACGTCACCGCCGCGGACGCCACGCGCGCCATTCCTGAGATTCGATCCGCCCTCGAACACGCCGCTATTTCAGTGCCGGTGCTGGAACCCATCCAGCCTTCCATGGAAGATGTCTTCGTCGCCATGATCGAGGAAGAAGAAAGGAAGATGGCGTGAGTCTGCGCAGGCTAAAGGCCGTCACCAGGAAAGAACTGCTGCACATCGTCCGCGATGCGCGCAGTCTGGCGCTGGCCCTCGCGCTTCCATTGGTGATGCTGCTGCTATTCGGCTACGCGCTGACGCTGGACGTGGATCGCATCCCCACCTACATTTACGATCAGGATCGTACGCCTGAGAGCCGCGAGTTGATCGATCAATTTCGAGGCTCGCGTTATTTTCAGATCCGCGAGGCAATCTCCAGCTACCAAGCGGCCGACCGCGGGATCGACCAGAGCGCGGTGCTGCTCAGCCTCGTGGTGCCGAGATACTACTCGCGTCACTTGCTGGCGGGCGACGAAGCCGACGTTCAATTGCTGGTGGACGGCAGCGATTCCAACACCGCGTCCATCGCACTGGGCTATGCCGACGCGGTGGTTCAAAGCTATTCCGCGCAACTGCGCTCGGATGCGCAAGTGCAACGCGGTGGACAGCCGCTTCGCGTTCCCGTGGATGCCCGCATTCGCGTCTGGTATAACAGCGATCTGAAATCCAGGAACTTCATCGTCCCCGGACTGATCGCCGTGACCATGATGATCATCGCGTCGATGCTGAGTTCACTCACCATCGCACGCGAATGGGAGAACGGCACCATGGAGCAATTGCTGTCCACTCCCGTGCGGCCCGGCGAACTGGTGCTCGGCAAACTGCTCGCTTATTTCGCGCTGGGCCTGGCCGATATGGCCATCTCGCTCATCGTCGGCGTGTTCATCTTTCAGGTCCCATTCCGCGGCAACGTCTGGTTCCTGCTGTTCACCAGTTGCCTGTTCCTGTTCGGCGCGCTGTCGTGGGGCATCTTTCTTTCGGCCAGTGCGCGAAGCCAGTTGATGGCCTTTCAAATGGGCATGCTCAGCTCGTTCCTGCCCGGCTATTTGCTCTCGGGTTTCATTTATTCCATTTACAACATGCCCAAGATCATCCAGCTGGTCAGTTACCTGGTGCCGGCGCGATACTTCGTCAGCATCCTGAACGGGGTGTTCCTGAAGGGCGTCGGATTTCGCGTCCTGTGGCTCGAAGTGTTGATGCTGGCCACCTACGCGGGCTTGGTATTTTGGGGCGCATCGCGCAAGATGCGTCTGAAGGTGGCGTAGAAAAACCATGCGCGAACGCTTGCTCTGCATCATCCGTAAAGAATTCCGCCAGGCTTTCCGCGAGCCGCGCATGCGCAGCATGCTCTTCATCCCGCCGCTGGTTCAACTGTTTGTGTTCGGCTTCGCGGTGAATCTGGATGTGGATCATGCCACGCTCGCTTGGATGGATGGCGATGGTTCCTACCAGAGCCGCGAACTGCTGGCCGCGTTTCAAGGTTCGGGACGTTTCGATGTAGTGGCCGAACCAGGCAATGATCGTCAGGTTCAGCAGCTTCTCGATTCCAACCGCGCCGACCTGGTGGTGCGTGTGCTACCTGGCTTCGAGCGCGACCTCCAGCGCGGGCGCAACACCTCAGTGCAAGTTTTGATCAACGGCACCAATTCCAACACCGCGTCCATTGTGTCCAGCTACGCGTCGTCCATCATCACCAGCTTCGCCTCTCAGGTAATGCAGGATCGAAACCGCGGCCTGCTGTCCGCGCGGCAAATTCCCGCCGCGGTTTCCTTCCACGTGCCGCAGCTCAAAATGCAGAGCCGCGTCTGGTTCAATCCGGACCTGCTCAGCCGCAACTATTTTGTCCCTGGCATTGTGGTCAATATCATCATGCTGATCACGCTGATGCTCACCGCGATGGCCATCGTTCGCGAAAAAGAAATCGGAACCATGGAGCAGTTGATGGTGACGCCCATCCGTCCGGTGGAACTGATGCTCGGCAAAACAATCCCGTTCGCGCTGGTGGGCTTAGTGGACACGGTCCTTGTCATCATTGCCGCTCTGTTGCTATTCCACGTTCCGTTCCGCGGCAGCGCGCTGCTTCTGTTCTTCTGCGCGGGCCTGTTCCTGATGACTTCGCTCGGCGCGGGCATTTTCATCTCCACCATTTCCGAGACGCAGCAGCAGGCCATGATGACCACCTTCTTGTTCTTCCAGCCTTGTTTCCTGTTGAGCGGCTTCGCCTTTCCGATCCGCAACATGCCGGATGCGATTCAATACCTCACTTATCTGAATCCGGTGCGCTACTTCATGGAAATCGTTCGCGGCCTGTTCTTGAAAGGCAGCGGCGTATCCATCCTCTGGCCGCAGATGCTGGCTCTTGCGATCTTCGGCGTCGTCATTCTCACGCTCAGCTCGCTGCGTTTCCGCAAGCGACTGGATTAACCATTCTTAGCCGCAGATGGACGCAGATAAACGCAGATAAAACGCTTCCGATACTTCATCCACAGTGATCTGGTCCAATGCCGGCCCGCTCACCACCGACACGCGCTCTCCGCGCGGCGCCCACACCGATGCATCGGTCGGGCCGAAGATGGCGACCACGGGAGTCGCGACGGCCGCTGCCAGATGCGTGATTCCGGAATCGTTGCCGATGTAAATGCGAGCGCTCGCAAGCCAACACGCCAGGTCATACAAATTCTCGAACCGCGCTGCATTCTCCAGCGCCTCTTCGGGCCCGGCGCACCATCGCACCGGAAGCGCTAGCCGCGCGGCCACTTCGCGAAACCGGTTCAGCGGCCAGTTCTTTCGCGGGCTGCCGGAAAATGGATGGATCGCCGCGAAATTTCCGCGCACCGCTTGCTCGCAATCGATCCTCGGTACGGCCGCGCCCTTTCCTTCCACCTGTTGCAGAAAGAAATCCGCCGCGTGGATGGTTGAGCCCGGAGCGGGCAACGCGTCCAGAAATTCAAACGGCAATCCCAGCGAGCCCACATGTCCGCGAAACTCCGGACGGTTCGCACCATACCAGGAAACAATCGAATCGAACGACCGAAGCTTTGCGATCAAGCCCGCGGGTGGCTCCACGCCGGGCAGGCCTAGCAGGTCGATTCCTGTCGAACCGATGGCCCGTGCTTCCGCAAAACGAACTAGAGGCACGATAGCGGACGGAACCCAAACTTCCGTGTATGCCGTGCGCAGGTGCTCGATCGCTGGCAGCGCTAAGATGCAATCGCCGATGCCTCCGGGTCGAATGATCAGCCGGCGGCTTACTGGACGCTCGACGTGGTCTCCCACAGCGGACCGTTCACGTCCTGGATACTCAGATGCACGGCTTTAGCCTTCTCCAGATCCTGCTCGCCCACCTCGAAATGGGCGGCGACCATGCGATCCACCGTACTGTGCGGCGCAATCGCATCCTGTAGCCCCAATCCGTCGTTGTACTGGTCGCCCAGGAAGCGATTGTATTGGAACATCTGCTTCAAATCGGCCTTGGATACGGTGACGCCATCCACCATTTCTCCGTCCCGCTTCTCAAGCGAGATCTCCACGTTACGCACGGTGAAGGGGAGATCGGAAGGATTGGTGACGCGGAAATCCATCACCGCGATGCTGTTTCCGTCGCCCAGCGCACCCGTGCGCACCTTCAGGATCTTGCCTATCAATTCAAGGTGCGATCCCTTGTTGGCGGTCAGGATTACCACCACGGCAATCGCGACGGCTACCAGGCCGACGCCGAAAAAAATCAATAGCCGTTTGTTCATGAAAAATAAACGCCCGCTAGTCTCCCAGCAATCTGCCGTAGCCGTGCAGGCTGGTGACATTATCGCAGACCGCCTTGATACCCGCCGTGATGGGAATAGCCAACAGCAATCCGATACCGCCCCAAATGGTGCCCCAGAACATCAGCGCCACCGTGACTACCAGCGGATTCAGATGCACCCGCGATCCAACCACCTTGGGATACAGAAGATTCATGGCAATCAGGTGCAGCACCGCGACCACCACCGCGATCATCACATAAACCGTCGGCTGGTTATAGACCATGAGCCCCACCGCCAGCGGAGGGAGCATTGCGAGCGGCAACCCGACGTACGGCACCAAGCTCAGAAATCCGCTCAAGGTTCCGACCAACGGCCAATAGGGCAGACGGATGGCAAAAAAGAACGAGCAACTGATGGTGGCGAGCATCAAACCCAGAATAAAATTGCCGATGACGTAGGCCCGCACCATGTCGGCCACGCCCTGCCAGCTCTTCCCCACCACTTGCCGCTCCGAGCCGCTGAACAGATAGAGGAAGCTGCGCCGCATATGATCGCGCCAGCTCAACATGAAATACACGAGAAAAGGCACGAAGCTTGCCATCAGCAATACGTCGTAAAAGGAACGGACGTATCCGTACACATACGTCAGCAGCGGTGTCGGCTCGCTATGGATGCGCACTTCGGGAATGAGGGCGGGTGCCGGCGGCGGTTCTATCGTCTTGCTTCCCCGCCTTTTGCGCCCAACTTCTGGCTGGGCAACTCCCGCCGGCGGGGGCGCCTCCTGAAATCGCTTGGGAATCACCACCTGGTAGGTTCGCTTCTCCACTTCGTCCACGTGCGACGCCACGTTATCCACCAGCTCATTCATCCGCTGGCTAAAGGTGGGGAGCTCTTGGACAAATCCGGAGAATTGCGTATAGAGGCCGAGCCCGAGTAGATACAAAAGCAGCAGCGCGACGCTACAAACGATGAAGCTGGCTACCGCGCGAGGCATCCGCAACTTCAGGAAGGGCGTTACCAGGGGATCCAGCAGAAAGGCGATGGTAGCCGCCACCACCATGGTGATGAAGAAAACCCGGCCGTAGTACAGCAATGCGACAGTTGCGGCCACGGCCAGTATAGTTACGCCGGCTTGCGCTTGTCTTTGCACCGGTAACTTAGGCGTGGGCGTTGGCGTGAGGGCGGACATTTGAACCCCGGATTCCCTTTTGGCGATGACCTGCTTCTATGATGAAATGAAATCGGCAGAAACGGCAATCGAAATAAGAGCCGGGAGCCGGCGTTTTGGCGTTTTTGATCCCTTACTGCGAATTTTTAATGACATCCGGTAGAATCCTGGCCCTGGATCTGGGCAAGCGGCGCATCGGGCTGGCGCTCAGCGACGAACTCGGCATAACGGCCCAAGGCCTGGAAACCTTACAACGCACTAACGTCCGGGAGGATCTGGCGCGCCTGGCGAAACTGGCCTTGGAGCACAACGTCACACTCATAGTGATGGGAAATCCGTTACATATGAGCGGGCATGGAGGACGCGGCACCGAACACGCCCGCGATTTTGGGGCGCGCCTGGAAGCCGCCACCGGCATTGCCGTTCAATTATGGGACGAACGCCTGACCACCGTCCAGGCCCAGCGCGTTCTGCGCGAAAGCGGCGTCAGCATTGAAAAGCGCGCCAAGGCCGTCGACCGCCTGGCCGCTGTTATCCTACTCGAAAGCTTCCTCGACTCTCGTCAATCATGAAGCGCCTGCTCTTTGCCCTCGTCCTTTTGGGCGCGATCGCCGCCGGGGCGGGTTACATGTCTCTGCACGCCGGCTATCAGGGTTTTCGCGATCAGGTGATTCTGGATTTTCCTAAGGGAACCAGCACCCGCGCCATGGCCGATGAGCTGGCGCAGCATGGCGTGATCCGCTATTCCTGGCAGTTCCTCATGGCCCGCGCCCTCCATCCGGACAAGCGGCTGCAGGCTGGAGAATATCAGTTCACTCACGTCGACAGCCCGTTTAACGTTCTCGATCGCATCGCACGCGGCGATATCTTCTACTATGAACTCGTCGTGCCCGAGGGCAGCAACATGTTCGACATCGCGGCCAGCGTCGGTCGGTTCGATTTCCTGAAAGCTTCCGAGTTCCTGCGCGCCGCCCGTAATCCGGCGTTGATCCACGATCTGGCGCCCCAAGCCCCCACGCTCGAAGGTTACCTGTTCCCCGCCACCTATCGCATCACACGCTCCACCACGGTACAGCAGCTTTGCGCCATGATGACCAGCCAGTTCCGCAAGCAGTGGCACGAACTGCAAGCTCCGGCGCAGGCTAAGCCAGTGAACGAAATCGTGACTCTTGCATCGCTGGTGGAAAAAGAAACCGGACGCCCCCAGGATCGGCCGATTGTGGCGTCGGTATATGCGAACCGGCTGCGCCAGGGAATGGCGCTGGATTGCGATCCCACCACCATTTACGCGGCTCTGCTGGACGCCCGCTATCGCGGGACCATCTATCGTTCGGATTTGAACAGCGACAACGCGTACAACACCTATCGTCACGCGGGCCTTCCGCCGGGCCCCATCGCAAATCCGGGCGTCGCATCGCTCAAAGCGGCGCTCATGCCTGCCGAAACAAATTACCTCTATTTTGTCGTCAAGGGGGATGGTTCCGGCGAGCACAAGTTTTCCGAAACAATCGCGCAGCATAATGTAGCCGTACAGCAGTACCGCCGCGCCACCAGGCCTTGAGCGCATGCTTCCCTTCCGGCTCGTCTATCATCCACGCTACGATCTGAATCTCGGCGAGCATGTATTTCCCGCGCGCAAGTACCGGCTGGTTCATGATCGCCTGCTCGCGGAGCGCTTCGCCGAGCCCGCCGATTTTGTTGCACCTGAGGCCGCTTCCGATGACGATGTCCTGCGGGTCCACGATCCAGGCTGGGTGCATCGTCTAAAAACCGGAACGCTGACCGAAGCCGAGATCATCAAGCTCGAAATTCCTTTCTCGCGCCAGATGGTGGAGGGCTTCTGGCTGGCTACCGGCGGCTCCATTCTGGCCGCGCGCAACGCGCTCACCGATCGCATAGGATTCAATATCGGTGGAGGATTTCATCATGCTTTTTGGGGGCATGGCGAAGGTTTTTGCGCAATTCACGATGTCGCTATCGCCATCCGCGCACTGCAAAATGAGCATGCCATCGAGAAAGCGCTCATCGTCGATTGCGACGTTCACCACGGCAACGGCACCGCGGCGATCTTCGCGGGCGACCGCAGCGTGCTCACGTTATCAATTCATCAGTTCAACAATTACCCGAGCGAAAAACCTCCCTCGGTGATCGACGTCGATCTCCCGGATGGCGTCGAGGACAGTGAATATCTGGATCGCCTGGGCGGCGCGCTGAAAGTGGGGATGAGTTTCGCCCCCGATCTGCTCTTCTACGTCGCCGGCGCCGATCCTTATCGCGAAGATCAGCTCGGCGGACTGGCGTTAAGCATGGAGGGTTTGAAACGCCGCGACCGGATGGTGTTTGAAACGGCGCTCTCGCGATCCGTCCCGGTGGCCGTAGTCCTGGCCGGAGGGTACGCCCGCGACACCGAGGATACCGTGACCATCCACTGCAACACGGCGAAGGCGGCCCGTGAAGCGCTACAGTAGAAGTATTGTTACTCCATGCCTACGACAATCACTTCGATCAGCTAACTGCAACGGCCGCGCGCGTATGCGGTGCGCTGCGGCAGGCCGGTATCGATTACCGCGTTGTCGGTGGTTTGGCCGTCCTATTTCATGTCCAATCGCGTGACCCACTCGCCGCCCGGTTAACCAAGGACGTGGATCTCGCGGTGAATCGCGCCGATCTTCCTCGTATTGCCGAGGCGGTTCGTATTTTCGGATTGGAACACCGGCATGTCGCCGGCGTCGATATGCTGGTTGATTCCGTAGCCCCCAAAGCTCGAAGCGGCGTACACTTGCTTTTCGCCGGAGAGAAGGTGCGCCCAACTGATTTGGAGCCGGTTCCCGCTTTATCGGACGCAGGCGTGGACGATGAAGGGATTTTGGTTACGTCGGTTGCTTCCATTGTCCGCATGAAACTGATCAGCTTTCGACAGCGCGACAAAACCCATCTTATCGACATGGATTCGGTCGGGTTAATCACACCGGAAATCGAAGCAGGCTTGCCCGATGCCCTGCGCGAGCGGCTCCAGCAGGTCCGCGCCGAGGAACGCGGCGAGTAAGCTACTCTTCGAAAGCGTCCGCGAGCGGAACCTCGATATCGGGATTGGTGGTGCGTAAGACGCCGTCCAGTACTTCGTGCATCTCGCCCGGGGTGTAGCAAAAGGCGCGCTTCAATATCGGATCGAGCACCCAAACGTAGCGCACGCCCATCTGGAAATAATCCGATAGCCGGTCGTTCAGCCGCGAAACCCTGTCTTCGGAGGAAAGAATCTCGATGCACAGAAAAGGCGCTTGCCGCACGATGGGGTCGCGAGGAGCGGACGAGGGAAGCACGCATACGTCCGGAACGCGAAAACGCGTCGGACTTACTTGTACGCGCTGCTCTGTCAGTACGCGGATTCCCCACTTGGCTCGCCTTTGGTGGAGGAAAGATACTATATTCGTCTGCGTCAAACTGTGCGGCTGCTCGCCCACATTGCGCTCCTGGATCTCGCCATCCACGTAATCCCGATCCGGACGAAAGCTCGCGGCGAGATATTCCTGGACAGAAACGAGTGTGGCGCTCGACATCGGCTTTTCCTCTATTATGCGCCTAATCCACGGGCGCTGAATACGCCGACGCGGGCGCCGATGCAATGAGCGCGTCCTCAAAGAAATAGTCGGGCTTGGGAAACTTGTGCCGCACGTACCAGCGATAGGTCTCCTTCAACCCGGCATTGAATTCCACCGGCTTGAATTTCAAAATGCGCTGCGCTTTGTTCACCACCACCGTGATGGCCGGCAAATCGAAGTAGAAGCCGAAATACATCTTGGGCCCCATCGGATGCCCGCCCGCGCGCAGAATTCGCTCGCGCGGCAGACGCACGAAGGTGGGTTCTTTCCCGGCGGCGCGAGCGAACGCCTCCACCGCTTCCACTTGCGTCAAAGGCCTCGGACTGGCGATGTTGAACGCGTGGCCATCGATATCGGGAGTGTCGATCGCCTTTACGCACGCGGCCACCAGATCCTTGATGTGTACGAACTGCATCAGTCGCCGTCCGTCGCCCGGCAGGATCAAGGGACGGCCGTCTCGCAAACGGTCCCAGAAAAAGGCCTCGCGATAAAACGGATTGCCTGGCCCGTACACAAACGGAGGACGCAGCGTCACCACCGGGAATCCATTGCGCTGCCGCATGCGGAACAGCGCGCGCTCGCTCATGGCCTTGTTGCGAACGTAGGGGTCGGGATGATCGTCCGGCGCCAGCGCGTCGCCTTCGTGATGGTTCAGTCCGTCGCCATAGGCGCCCACGCTCGACATGAAAACATAGCGGTGCAGATTGTTTCCGCAGGCCCGCGCCGTCGCTTCCACTTGCGCGCCCGTGGTGCCGTGCTCCCAATCGTAGACGTTGTCGTAGACCACGTCGAAGCTCTTGCCCGCCAGCGCCCGCTTCACGGCCTCCGGATCGTTGCGGTCCGCGACAATATTTCCGACTTTTTTCCCCAGCTTGTGGCGCGGCTTGCGATGCAGAACCGTGACGTCGTGGCCGGCATGAAGCAACTGCTTCACCAGCGCCTGACCGATGAACAGAGTACCGCCAATCACCAGCACTTTGCGCTTGGCCGGCTCCTGGCGCTTGGATCCGTTAGTCGTAGTACTCGAGCCCAAGGTGTGTAATCAAGTCCTCTCCGCGCATCCAACGCAGCGTGTTCTTCAACTTCATCAACTGAATGAAAATGTCGTGCTCGGGATATAATCCGGGAGCCGTCATGGGAGCTTTGAAGTAGAAGGACAGCCACTCTTGGATGCCTTTCATGCCGGCCCGCTGCGCCAGATCCAAGAACAGAACCAGATCCAGCACCAGAGGAGCGGCTAGGATGGAATCGCGGCACAGGAAGTTGATTTTGATCTGCATGGGGTAACCGAGCCATCCGAAGATGTCGATGTTGTCCCAGCCTTCCTTGGCGTCGCCGCGGGGCGGATAGTAATTGATGCGAACGGCGTGATAAAGATCCTTATAAAGTTGCGGATAAAGCTCGGGCTGCAGGATCTGCTGGAGCACGCTCAGCTTGGTCTCTTCCTTGGATTTGAAAGAGCCCGGATCTTCCAGCACCTCGCCGTCGCGATTGCCCAGAATATTGGTGGAGAACCAGCCCGACATCCCCAGCATGCGCGCCTTCAGTCCCGGCGCTACCAGGGTCTTCATGAAGGTCTGGCCGGTCTTGAAATCTTTGCCGCAGATGGGAATCTGGCGTTCGCGCGCCAGCTCCAGCAGCGCCGGCGTGTCGGTGGTCAGGTTGGGCGCGCCATTGGCATAGGGCACGCCGCTTTTCAGCGCGGCATAGGCGTAAATCTGGCTGGGCGCGATGTCCGGATCGTTCTTCTGCAGGCCGCACTCGAAATCCTTCAGCGTCTGATGCACCGCTCCCGGCCGGTGAAACACTTCCGTGGACCCGCACCAGATCATCACGGTTCGTTCCACGTTGTTGTTCGTCCGAAATTGCCGGATGTCCTCCATCAGCATTTCGGCCTTGTCCATTTTCGAGCCGGCCTGCTTGACGTTCGGCCCATCTAAGCGCCGCACGTAGTCCGGATCAAACACCGCCTGCATGGGCTTGATGGCGCTCAGCGGCTCGCGTACTTTCTCAAGCAGCGCGGCGTCCAACACCGCGGCATGGGCCGCCGATTCGTAGGCCGTATCGTTGAAAATGTCCCAGCCGCCAAAAACTAAATCGTCCAAGCCGGCCAGTGGAACAAAATCCTTGATGTACGGGCTGCGGCCCTCGGTGCGTTTCCCGAGGCGCACGGTTCCAAGCTGCGTGAGCGAACCAATGGGCTGGCCCAGGCCGCGCTTCACCGCTTCAACCCCCGCCATAAACGTCGTACTGACCGCTCCAATGCCGGGAATCAGGACCCCCAGCTTACCTTCGGCGGGCGCAATCCTGGTATTTCCTATGGTGGACAACTCTCGACTCTCCTTGGGAGGCGCGCGAGGATGCTCAAATGTACCCTCGAACTGGTCTGCCTACGCCTTTCTTTCGGTATTTTAACATTTTATGCATTCCCGCGCGACATATTGCGAAGGTTATTCACCTGACAGTAGGGGCTCGGCTATACTAATGGCAATGACGGAGCGCGCGACGAGCACCCTTTCGGCCATTCTGATCGATGATGAACAACTGGCGCGCGAGGAACTGTCTTACCTGCTCAAGGAGTTTCCCGACGTCGAGATTCTGGCCACCGGCCGCAACGGTCTGGAAGCGGTGAAACTCATCGAAAACCTGGAGCCGGACGTCGTTTTCCTGGACGTCCAAATGCCCGGATTGGACGGCTTCGGAGTAATCCAGAATCTGCGCGAAAAGAACATTCCACTTCCGCATTTCATTCTGGCTACCGCTTACGATCAGTACGCCATCCAGGCGTTCCGCTGGGAAGCGTTGGATTACCTGCTGAAGCCCATCGAAAAGGATCGTTTGCAGGTGGCCGTTCAGCGCGCGCGAAAGGCTGTTACCGAGAAATCGAAGGCCACGCCGCAGCCGGAGCTCACGCCGTTAAAGGCCTCGCCGCAGCGCACCAAGCTGCTGGTGAAGAATAACAATCGCAACTTCATCGTCGATGCGCAGGACGTGGTTTATGCCACCATCGACGACGGTCTCATCACCGTGGTGGCAACCAACGTCGAGGGCGAATCCAACTATCGCACCATCGAAGAGCTGCAGTCCAATCTCGATCCCGACACCTTCTGGCGCGTTCATCGCTCGTTCCTGGTGAATATTCATCGCATCAAGGAAGTGATTCCGTGGTTCAAGTCGAGCTTTCAGCTCCGCATGGACGACAAGAAGCAGACCGAAGTGCCGGTGAGCCGGGTGCAAACCAAGCGGTTGCGCGCGCTGCTGAAGCTTTAATCAGCCCGAGAACGAACCAGTAGGAAGTCCCCGCACATCGCAATCGATCGCGAATAGGCTGCCCGAAAGGGCGCCGCCGCCAACTGTTCCGGCGTCATGGTTTCACGGGCGCTGGTGACGTACAGTGTTTTCAGATCCGGACCGCCAAACGTGCAATCCGTGGCGCGCGGCACCGGCAATTGGATGATGCGCTCCCTCTTGCCCTGAGGATCGTAGCGATGAATTTGTCCCAGGCCGACGACGTTGCTCCACACGAAGCCGTCGGCGTCCACGGTCAGGCCATCGGGAAATCCGCCGCTGTTGCTATCGAGCGTGGCGAACGGCAGCCGGTTCGAAAGAGCGCCGGTCTCAGGTTCGAAATCGTAGACAAAAATCCCGTAGCGAAAGCTCTCGGTGAAGTACATCTTGCGACCGTCGGGACTCCAGTCGTTACCGTTGGCGCAAATGATGTTCGCATGCATGAGCGAAACAGTTTTGTCCGCGTCCAGCCGGTACAGATTGCCCGATGGAGCCGGCCAATTCACCGCGTCCATGGTTCCGGCCCAGAAACGGCCTTGTGGATCGCACTTCCCGTCGTTGAAACGATTGTTCGGAAAATCGCTTTCCACTTCCGGGAGCCGTTCCAGTTTTGACGTCGCCGGGTCAAAGGTGGCGAAGCATTTCTTGAGCGTCAGGACTAAACCGCCGGCGGCCCGGAAGTCGATGCAGGTGACGATCTCCGGCAGATCGAAGGTCTGGTTGCTCCCCCGGGCGGGATCGAAGCGGTGAATCTGCTTGCTCTGAATGTCCACCCAATAGAGCTTTTGCTCTTGCGGGTGCCAGATTGGAGATTCTCCAACAATGGCCTGCCAGGGGAGCACGCAGCGGATGCTGTCGCCGGATATCGTTCGCACGAGCCGCTACGGCTGCCGGCGCTGGCTGGACGGAGGCACCAAACCCTTGATCCGCAGGTACACCACCATCTGCCCGTACATTTCGTTGTCGTGCGCGATGTTGAAGTTGAGCACGGCCAGCTTGGTAGCCTTCCGGGGACCGAACATCGGAACCATCTTGGCCGCATCGGCATCCGTTAAGGCGTCATAGACGCCATCGCAATAATCGAAGGATGCTTTGAGCGCGGCCACCAGGTCCGCTTTAGTGGTCTTGGTCTTCTCGGCGTCGCTCTTCTTCTGCTCGCCGTTGGCGTTGCCGCACAATGCGAATTGGACGTCGGCGATATGCCCGACCATGGCGCCGTAAGTGCGCTCCATCGGACTGGCTTTGAATGAATAGTCCGCCTCCGACATTTCATCGGCGGCCTTGGTCAAGGTGCCCTTAATCCCAGTGTAAAAGTTCTTGGTATCGCTGGATAGCGGATTCTGAGCATTGAGCGCTGCGGCGCCGAGCAAAGCTCCCATTAGAGTCAGGGTACAGATCTGGTTCACATGGTCTCCTTGGACATGGATTTCATGCCGAAGTATACAACAGGCCAGTGCGGCCAGGTTTATTTCTTGGCTGCGGCGGGGAGCATGACGGCGGCTGGCCTCTCGGTTACCGCCTGTTTTGGGGCCGCGCCGGACTGCGCCGCCATCTTTTCGTCAAATTCGTCCATGCCCTGGTTGCGCACAATGATGGAAATTCTGCGGTTAGACGGATTCGTGGGGTCGTCTTTCAGAAGCAGACGTTGGTCGGCAAATCCCCGTACCTGGCTGATGCGGGTATCATCCAGGCCAGACTCGGTTAGGATGCGCCGGGCTGCGTTGGCCCGGTCCGCCGACAGTTCCCAGTTGGAATAATCAGGACGGCCGTAAGGCGAGGAGTCGGTATGGCCTTCAATGACGATTTTGTTCGGGAGTTTCGACAGTTCGCCCGCCAGCACTTTCAGGAGTTCGGCTCCAGCTTCGGTGGGCGAGGGATTGCCGGTGTCGAAGAACAGGCCGCGCTTGGTCTCCAGCAGATCGATGCGCAGCCCCTCGGCTGTGATGGTCATCTTGATCTGGTTTTGAATGTCCTTGAAGGTCGGCATCTGCTTCATGGCCATCTCCAGCTTCTCTTTGATCTGCTGCAACTGGCTTTGAGTGAGCGTCAATGTTTCGCCCATCCCGGCGGTGGAGGTGCCAACCTGGCGGCCTTTTCCGGTGGGATCTTGAAAATAACCGCCCACCGCCTTCTGGACTTTTTCGCTCGCGCTCAGCAGCCAAAGAACGATGAAAAGCGCCATCATGGCCGTCACGAAGTCGGCGTAGGCCACCTTCCAGGCTCCGCCATGCTCGTCGTCATGGTGGTCGGCTTTCTTGCGAACGATGATGATTGGCTGAACGCCTTTTTTTGCGCTCAAGCGGCCGCCTCGGCAGGAGTGCCGGCGGGTTTCCGGCACGCCTTATCCATTTCCTGGAAAGTGGGCCTGACGTGATGGGGGATAGCGCGGCGAGCGGCTTCCAGCGCGAGAATCGGCGGCACGCCCTTCATAAACGCGAGCAGTCCCATGCGCAGGCAAAGGAAATATTCGCTCTCGGCATTGGTCTGCTTCTTGATGTTGGCGGCCATGGGCCCGAGAAACCCGTAGCACAGTAGAATGCCGAGGAACGTCCCCACCAGCGCCGCCGCAACCTTGTGCCCGATCTCTTCCGGCGGTCCGCCCAGCGCGCTCATGGTGATGACAACGCCCAGAACTGCGGCGACAATTCCCAATCCAGGCAGGCTGTCGGCCATGGTGGAAATGGCGGCAGCGGGCAGCAAAGCCTGCTTGTGCAAAACTTCCAGATCGGTCTCCATGATCTGATCCAGGTCATGGACTTCCACGCCGCCCGCCAGGAGCGTTCGCATGGTGTCGCAAAAGAAGTGCATGGCTTCTTTATCTTTGGCGAAGCTGGGGTGGCGCTTGAACAGGGCGCTTTTGTCGGGCTCGTCCAGATCGGTTTCCAGTGCCGTGATACCGTTCTTGCGCGAGGTGCCGAAGAAATCGTTCAGAAAGCGTAGGGTGTCGAGATAGGTGGTGGAGGTGTAGTGCCCACCTTTAAAGACCGAGATCATGCTGGAGATGATGGATTTGAGGATGTAAGGCGGGTTCCCGATGAGAACCGTGCCAATCGCCGCGCCACCGATAATAATCAGCTCGGCGGGCTGCATGAGAACCAAAAGGTTCCCCTTTTCCATCAGATAGCCTCCGGCGATACAGCCGAGGACGACAAGGATACCGATGATCGGAAACACGGACGAATCTCCCGCCTAGAATTTAGGTTTTGTCTTGCACCTCATTGATCGGCGGGGAAGGGGTAGTACTGTAGGGATAAGGACGGTTGGCTGCTTAACTGCATGCAAGTGAAAACCGAAGCGCCGCGCATACCTCGTCCATCCGTTGATGGCTCAGGCTGGTGACCCGCTTCCCCAGGCGCTCTTGGGATATCGTCACCGCATTGTGTAGATTTACTGCGCATCGACCTTTCATCCCGTCGTCCACATCCAATATCACTTCCGACGGGACATCCCGGACCGTGGAAGTGATTGGGGCCACGGTCACGGTGGAAAGATGGGCGATGGCGCTAGAGCGAGTGAGTATCAGGACCGGCCGTTGCTTGTCCGGCGGTCGAAACCGGCAAAGGTGAACGTCGCCGCGGTTCACTCTCCCGGCCAAGCTGCAGCCTCCTGCCAGGGAAGATACTCCTCAATGCGCTGTGGCTCGGCTTGATAACCTCGCCGGTCGCGCTCCTCGAGTTCAACAACACGCAGACGCTTCAGGTGCTCTTGGAGCGCTTGACGAATCAGCGCGGATCGATTCAGCTTTTGCCGCTTGGCCGCAATGTCCGCTGCCTTCAAGAGCTTTGCATCGAGAACAATCTGTATGGTTTCCATTGTGGACTTTAATCCACAGTATATCCCACAGCGCGCGCCAGCATTTGTTCACTTTCAGGACGACCACGAGGGGGGGACCCCAGTCCGTTTCATGGGGCTTTCCAGATTTTTCGAGGGAGCTCATTCTTCTTTCAGGATAGCGACTCCGCCGATAGACTTGATTCGCACACCGCGTGCCTGGCCCTGGACCTGGCGGTCAATCCCCGACCCGTGTTCGGCCCAGCGATTTTTTGGTAAACTGCGCTCCTAGGTTGACCCCCATGAAACACTGCGTCCAGTTCGTCGCCATCGCCCTACTGACGGCCTCGGCCAATGCGCAATTCAAAGCTACACCGTTGACTGGCGCCTGGAGCGTGACGGAAATTAAGACCACGGGGCCAAACGCCCGAACGATCAGCCATCCCCAACCGGGGCTTTTGATCTTCACTGGCAACCATTACAGCCTCATGATCATTGATTCCGACCAGGCCAGACCCGAGGTCCAGAATCCCGATATAAAGAAACCGACCGCTGATGAACTGCTGGCGGCATGGGGACCATTTACTGCCGCCTCCGGCACTTATGAAATATCGGGTAATACATTGACGATGCGGCCGAGCGTCGCCAAAAATCCTCAGGTCATGGCTCCTGGAAACGTTCTACTCAACACGTTTAAAATCGAAAAGCATATGCTCGCGCTAACACGCACAAGAAATGGCGGAACTCCGGTTGCCAATCTGAGGACGATCACCTTCACGAAAGTTGAGTAGTTACGCCGGCCTGCCATTTCCGCACCGCGTGCCTGGCCGCCAATCCCCAATCCCGGTCTCGGTAACGAAAGCATCCTTCCAAACGCCCTCAGACTGGTCGGCTCTGAACTGCTCGAAGTCACCACTGATATAATGTCCGTCGCTGCTTGAACGCTGGGAGGCAAGATGAAAAAGTTGTTCTGGATGGTTCCCGCCGGAGTTATGATTGTCGGCGCGGGTTGGATTTTACAAGGCGCCGGAGGCAAAACCGACAAGATCGACAGTAAGGATCTGGTCACCGGCCAGCAGGCTTTCGCGGATTATCGAACGGAAAAGCCCGGGCTATTCCACAAGATCACTCCCGCTGATCTTCCGAAGCCGTATGCGACCAAGTCGAGCCAGAATTTTCCAAGAATCGTACCGAAGCCGGAAAACATGTGGCCGATGGCGCCCGCCGGTTTCAAGGTAGAGCTGTACGTGCATGAAGGCGTCACCGAGCCGCGCCAGATCCGCATGGCGCCCAATGGCGATTTCTTCGTGGCCGACAGCATGCCCGGAGAAATCAAAATCTTTCGCGGGCGCAGCGCCGACGGCAAACCGGAGCAGGTTTCCACCTTCGCCACTGGATTGAAGCGGCCGTTCGGCATCGCGTTCTATCCGGTAGGCAACAACCCGCAGTGGATCTACATCGGCAACACGGATTCGGTGGTTCGCTTTCCGTATCACACCGGCGACCTGAAGGCCACCGGACCATCCGAGACCATCGTCCCTGAGCTTCCCACGGGCGGCTTTCATTGGACTCGCGACGTGGTTTTCTCAAAAGACGGCAAGCGCATGTTCGTGGCCGTCGGTTCCGGTTCCAACGTTGATGATCCGGACACGCATCCCAAGGAAATGCATCGCGCCAATATTCTCGAATACACGCCGGATGGCAAGTTCGTGCAGATCTATGGCGCGGGCATCCGCAACCCCGTAGGGCTGGCGGTGAATCCGCAGACGGGCGAACTGTGGTGCTCGGTGAATGAGCGGGACGAGCTGGGCGACAACCTGGTGCCCGATTACATCACGCACGTGAAAGAGGGCGGCTTTTACGGTTGGCCCTGGTTCTACATGGGCGCGAACCAGGATCCGCGCCTGGAAGGCAAACATCCCGAACTGAAGGACAAGGTGATTGTGCCGGACGTGTTGATGCAACCGCACAACGCGTCGCTCGGGATTACGTTCTATGAAGGCACTCAATTCCCCAAGGAATATCGCGGGGACCTGTTCGGCGCCGAGCATGGGTCCTGGAATCGGTCCGCGCGCGCGGGCTATGAGGTAGTCCGCGTTCCGCTCGAGAACGGCCATGCCAGCGGAGTATACGAAGATTTCGTCACCGGATTCGTCACGCCGGACGGCAACGCTTGGGGCCGGCCCGTGGCGGTGGTGGTGGCAAAAGACGGCTCGTTATATTTCACCGACGATGGCTATAAGGCCATCTGGCGGGTGAGCTACACCGGTAACAAATAGGAGAAACGGCCAATGAGATCATTGACAATTTTCGCGGCTGCCCTGGGCATCACTGCCGGCGCCGCATTCGCGCAAAACAAGGGAGGCGGCGGTGGAATTCCTTCGCCGCTCAAGATTACGGTTTCGGGCTATAGCGACGGTGGCGAAATTCCAGCGAAGTACACTTGCGCCGCGAAGCCCCCGGGAGGTTCTCCGCAGATCGAATGGAGCGGAGCGCCGGCCGGCACGATGTCGTTTGCCGTGATTTTCCACGATGGCGACGTGCATCCCGGAAAGTCGTTCGATGACGTGACGCACTGGATCGCGTGGAACATTCCGGCCAGTTCCATGGGGCTGCCCGCCGATGTACCCGCCAAAGGCGATCTGCCGGACGGCACCATGCAGGGCATGAATATCGCGCGTCGCGCGGGGTACATGGGCCCCTGTCCGCCCAAAGGCCTGCCGCATCACTACACGCTCGAAGTTTACGCTCTCGACAGCAAGCTGGAGCTGCCGGCCACCGCCGGCCGCGACGATTTGGAAAAGGCGCTCGGCGGGCATATTCTCGCCAGCGGCGTTTACAACGGCTTGTTCCATCAGTAGAGGAGATGGCATGAGCGATATTACGCGGCGGGCCGTTATCGCGAGCGCGGCAATTGTGCCGGTGGCGGCGCTTACCGCCTCCGCGCAACAAGCGGCGGACCCCGCCGTTTTCTCTCCCGCCCAGCTTCGAGTTCTGGTGGCGTTTGTGGATCGTATCATCCCACACGATGAGCTTGGCCCCAGCGCGTCGGAAAGCGGCGTGCCGGAATACATCAATCGGTCGCTGGGCGATTATCTGGCGGCCGAAAAAACGGCCTTCATCGAAGGGCTGGAGGCGACCGACGCGCTGGCCCGCCGTACGCAGAATGCCGCGTTCGCCGATCTATCGCCGGACCGGCAGGACGCGGTGCTGACGGCGATGGACAGTGGCTCGGCTGAAGGATTTCCCAATGCGCGGGCGTTCTTCAATCGCGCCCGGCGGCTGACCATGGAAGGAATGTTTGGCGATCCCTACTACGGCGGCAACAAGAATTTCGCGGGCTGGGATCTGATCCGGTATCCTGGACCGCGGCTGGCCACGTCGCAGGACGATCAGAAGATGGGCGTCGAGATCAAGCCGTATCATCATTCCGCATACGGGGCCGCAGGGGAGAATCATGGCCATTAATCTGAAGCCAGTGGACGTGGCTGTGGTGGGATTGGGCGCGGCTGGTGGCGTGGCGGTGTTGCCGCTGGCGCGCGCGGGTTTGAAAGTGGCGGGGATCGAAGCCGGAACCTGGATGGATCCGGCCAAAGATTTTAAGCCGGACGAGATTCATAACAACGTGCGCAGCTTGGTGACCACCGTTCCCAAGGCCAAGAAGGAAATCCCGACCTTTCGCACCAGCCCCGACGCCAAGGCGCGGCAGGCTGCGGCGCATCCGATGATGAACGCCGTGGGCGGCACGTCCATCCACTATCACGCCCAAAGCTGGCGGCTGAAGCCGTGGGATTTCAAAACCCGGTCAGAAACTATTAAACGATACGGCGCGAGCTTACTTCCAAAAGGTTCGACGCTCCAGGACTGGCCGGTCAGCTACGACGAACTGGAGCAGTATTACGACATCGTCGAACATGAGGTTGGCGTTTCGGGCAAGGCGGGAAACATTCAGGGCAAGATCGATCCGGCGGGCAACGTTCACGAAGGCCCGCGGCAGCGCGAATATCCGATGCCCGCGCTGCGCACCTGCGATTTTCTGGATCACATGTACAAGGCCGCGGCATCGCTCGGCTGGAAGCCGTTTCATGCGCCTGCCGCCATCAATTCCCAACCCTATCGCGGGCGGCCGGCTTGCGCGTATCACGGCTATTGCGATCGCGGCGGTTGCCACGTTCGCGCCAAGAATTCCACCTGTTTCACCACCATTCCTGAAGCGCAAAAGACCAAAAACCTGACGGTGTTCGATGGCGCGCAGGTGACGCGCATCGTCTCCGACAACAACGGCAAAGTGACCGGCGTGCTCTACATCCGGGATGGGCAGGAATATTTTCAACCGGCGAAAGTGGTGCTGGTCTCTTCCTACACCTACGAAAACACTCGCCTGCTGCTGCTTTCGAAATCCAAGGCGTATCCGAACGGACTTTCGAACAATCACGGCCAGGTGGGCAAGCACTATTTCGGACATTGGGACGCGCAGGCCGGCGTGGGCGTGACGGCGTTGTTTCCGTTCGACGTCAACACCTGGTACGGAGCGATGCTCTCGCAAGGTGTCACGGTGGATGAATGGGCCGACGATACGTTCGATCATTCGGGGCTTGGGTTCATCGGCGGCGCCAGCTTGTGTACTTTCATGGAGAAGCATCCCATTGCGGGAGCGAGCGTGCCTACGTTCGGGCGCGCGCCAGCGTGGGGTTCCAAATGGAAGCAGTTCGTGCATGAAAATGCGAACCGTTTTACGGGCGCGTATTTGCAGACCAACAGCTTCCCGTACGAGAACACCTATCTGGATCTCGATCCCGAGGTGAAGGATCCGTTGGGCGATCCGGTGTGCCGCGTCACCAGCGGCCCCAAGGAAAATGAGACGCGTGCCGCCGTTTACGCTCAGAACAAAATGGAAGAATGGTTCCGCGCGGCGGGCGCCATTGAGGTGATCAAGGGCCAGCCGTTCGGTCCCGCGCTTTCTACGCACACCTACGGGGGCACGCGCATGGGCGACGATCCGGAAACCAACGTCGTGGATCGCTGGGGATTCTCGCACGAAGCGCCAAATCTCGGGATGCTGGGCGGTTCAGTATTCGGAACCAGCGGCGCGCGCAACCCCACGCTGACCATGCAGGCGCTGGCATGGCGGACCGGCGAGCACCTGGCGAAAAACTGGAAGTCGATCGCCGGATAGGCGAGATTACTTCCCGCCCAGCTCCGCGAGCACCAGCTTGGCGTTGCGCGACGCTTGATCCTGCATCGGGCTGCCGATGGCGGACGCTTGCTGGAAGAATTGCAAGCCCTGCCGGATCTGGCCGCGATCGCCGATGGCTTTGCCGAGCTGATAGTTGGCCAGGCCCAGATAGAACAGGCACATTCCGCGCAGCTGCTCATTGCCTTTGAGCATGGGCAGGGAGGCCCGTAGCGACTTGTTTGCCGGGCCATACTTACCTTCCAGACTATAGCCCACGCCGACGTACCAATCGGCTTTTCCCACCACATCCTCTTTCTTGCTGGCCCATTCGGCGTCGCTCATGCCCTCTTCTTTGGTGCGCGAGTTAATAGATTCCAGCGCCTTCTCCCCGTAGCTCACCATGCCTGCACCCTTCTGCGCGCGCATGGAACAATCGGCGGCCACCAGCATCGCTTCGGCGTTTTTCGACGCGCCGGCGGACATGCGCTCCGCGGAGGGGCACACCTTGGCGCCTTCGCCCGCTTTTTCCAGAGCGGCGAAATACCCGGCGGATGCGAGCGGCAGATACCGGCTCTTGGGATTCTGTTTGATCAGGGTATCCACCAGATCCACTTCTTCCTTGGGTTGCTCCTTCAGCGCGAGCACGTACAGCGCGTATTCGGAGTACTCGTCCACTTCCTTGGCGTACTCCAGTTGATGCTTGGCATCGTCGTCGGCGGGCGGTTTCGCCGAACTGGTGATTTTGCGCGCGGCCTCCGAGGTACGAGCGGACCATTGCTTGGTCAGCGCGGGATCAGACTTGGCAACCGCTGCTTTCAAGGCATAATAGGCCACGTCCATGTCAGGTCCGTTGGCGTACGCCATGTCGGCAACTTCCAGAACCTTGTCGTAATTCTTATCGGCCAGCAGAGCGCCCTCCAATTGGGACGCCACCCAGCCCGCGGCCTCGTGCTTGGGATACTTCGCGAGAAAATCCTCAGAGAGCGAAATCTTCCTGGCATCGTCCGTTTCCTGGCCAAGGGACTGCAGAATCTGTCCCTCGGGCGTGCCCACGTTGATCACAAAGTTCTGCTTTTCCTGGGCCGAAAGCGGCAGCGCGCAGGCGATGGCCAGCAAGACGAAGCCGGCGAGATAACTTTTCATGAAGAAGCTCCTATCGGTGGAAATTTATCACAGTTGAAGGCGCAAGTGGTGCGGGCGTTAGGTAGCTTCGCGCTCGCCGCGCCTCAAATAGGCGTCGTCCTTAGCCAGCCAGTCCTGGCGAATGGGCGAGAAGACGTCCAGATCGAGCGTATCTTCGAGCGCCACGGCGCGGTGCGGCACATTGGATGGAATGCGCAGCACCTCACCTTTGTGCACTATTACTTCACGGCCTTCCAATTCAAATTTCAACGCGCCTTCCAAAATGTAAGTCACCTGCTCGCTTTCGTGGCGATGCTCGGGGACCACCGCGTCCTTCTTCAAGAAGACTTGCGCGATCATAGCTTTTTCGCCGCTGATGACTTTGCGCGCGATCATGTCGCTCATCACTTCGAGCGGAACCGAATCCCAGGTGAAATGTTCCATAGCGAATTCATTGTAGCGGGGAAAACGCTCCCTTACGGTCGCGGTTCTGAAAGACTAACGGTGAAGGGGGTGGGGACGGCAGCGCCGGCGCTGTCCACGATGCGTAGCGGTTCAGAGGAAAGCGGCATCACCTTCATCGTTTTTCCGTCGATATCTACTTCCAAAAAATGATTCTGTTCGGCCCACGCCTGGATGTGGGCGTTCGGCATGTTCTTTTGCACATTGCCGCGACGCAGTTCGCCGCCGGCGCCGCTGATGAAGAAACGGATCCCGCCTGTGGCGGGGCTGACTTCGCTGGCCTGGAAGTTGTGCTCGTGCCCGGAGAATACCACCTTGACGCCGCTGCTCGTGAACAGCGCAAACCAATGGCGAAGCTGCTGCAGGCTGGGAGGATGATCGGGACCGGCGCTGAACATCGGATGGTGGAAGTAGGGAATCACCCAGAGTGGATGCGGCTTCGCAAATTCAGATTGCATCCAGTGGAACTGCGCGCTGTCTTCCAGGTAATTGGGGCGCATCGGTCCGGACGTGGTGTTGCTGGTGCTATCGAGCGCGAAGAACTGCGCCAGGCCTCCGTAGGTGAAGGTGTAATACCGCGCGGGCTTGTTTTGTGGAAACGGGAAATTGTCCAGGATGGCCGCGAGATCGCGATGCCGTTCGGTCTCGTTACCGTCGTGGTTGCCGAGGGCGGGGAAGAAGGGGATGCTGGCGAGCAGCGGCTGGTACGGCTCAAAGAACTTCGAACCCCAGTCCTGGTCGCTCGCGCCGGTATGGCTAAAGCCGAAACCCATTCCGCGGATATCTCCGTATACGTTATCTCCCAAGCTGAGCAGAAAACGGACCGGGTTGCCGGTGCGGGCACGGCGCTGGAATCGTCCCACATAGCTCGGGCAATGGCGTACTGGGGAGCCTTGCCGGTGCCGAAATCGCCCACCACAAAGAACGTCAGGGTGGCGGAGTTTGCGGCCCAGGTCCGGACTTCGCCCTGTCCCAGTATCTTGCCGTGCAGTGCGACGGTGTAGCTGTAGGAATGGTCAGGCGCGAGATCGGCTACTGTAATAGAATTGCCCACCGCGATGAGCTTGCGGCCGGCGATGTCCACCGTGGCGTCGCCGAAAGAAGGCGAAGAACGGCCAATGGTATTTTCGCCGGCCGTGGTGCCCCAAGCCAGCTGGACGTAGTCCTGCCCTAGGTCCATCTCGTAGGTATAAAACTTCTGGGCGTCAGCGTGAAACGCAAACGCAAGCAGAAACAGCGGAAAAAACTTCCGCACCTTCAGCTGCCCTTACTGCTGCTCTTTGGCTCCTGCGCCTGTCTCGCGAGCCAGGCGAACCTTGGCGTCTTCCAGCTTCTTCTGCACCTTGCTCAGTTCGGCGTGGTCCATGTCGCTAGGTGGGCCGGACTGGTACTCTCGAACCGAGCTTTGCCATTGAGCGATGGCATCGCGAATCTTGCCTTCCTTGAAGTAAACCTCGGCCAGATGATCGTGCACGGTGGGATCGCGCGACATGTAGCGCAAGGCTTCGCGCAGCTTGTCTTCGGCTTCCGGCAGCTTGTTCAAACGGAAATAGACCCATCCCAGGCTGTCCAGATAGGCGCCGCTGTTGGGCTCGTGCGCCACGGCCTTGCTGATCAGGTCGCGCGCTTCCTCCAGCCGAACATTGCGGTCCGCCAGCATATACCCCAGATAGTTCAGCGCCGCGTCGTTGTCCGGATCTAAGTCCAGCACCTTGCGAAATTCCGCCTCAGCCGCCGGGTAATTCTTCATGCGTTCGAACATGGCGCCGCGGCGGAAAAAGATGTCCTGCTTTTCTTTGCTGGTTTGTGAGAGCGCTGCGGCGGCGTCCAGAACTTTGGCCATTTCCGTAAAATTCTTGGCCTTCTCGTAGATGTCGACCAGCGTCAGATCCACATCGCGATCGTTCTTGCCGTCCATCAAGCGGCGGGCTTCGGCTACAGCCGCATCGGTTTTTCCAAGATCGGACAAAACAGAAGCGCGGGTGGCCGATACGATATGATCCTTCGGGAACTTTTTCACCGCCGAATCGGCTTCCGCCTCGGCTTTGGGATAATCCTTGGCTTCGCGGTAGGTCTCGATGATCTCGGCTTCCGCGCGCCCCGCGTTATCTGGATCGATATCGGCCGCTTGGCGGAAGCTGTCCACGGCGGCGGGGTACTGTTCGATGGTGCGCTCCAGTTCACCCAGGTTCGCCAGCAGGTTGGCTCTGCTGGCTTTTTCCGCCGCGCTGTAGCTCTTCTTGGCGGTGGAGTCCAGGATGCCTTTCAGGGTTTTGATGGCATCCGGAATCTTGCCTTCGGCTTCGAGCAAGTTCACATCGTTGTACTGGGCCTCCAGATCGTTCGGATCGATCTCCTTGGCTTTGTCGGCCGCTTCACGCGCCTTGGCAAAATCCTGCTTTTGGCGATAGATCATCGAAATGCGCAGCTCGGCCTTGATGTCCTTGGGGTCGTCCGCAACCTGTTCCTGGTACAGTTTCAAGGCGTCGTCCAGTTGGTTCGAAAACAGCAGATCTTCAGCCAATGCCGCCTTCAGCTCGGAATTGCCGGGCTGTTGATCCAATGCGCGGCGCAGCATCTCGGCGGCCAGCGAGTAGTCTTTCAACTGCTCATAGACGCTAGCCAGGCTGGTGAGGCTGCGCGGATTGGGATCCTTATCGGCAACCTTGCGCAGCATGTCGGCCGCGGCCTTGTTGTCGCCCAGATCGGCATACACGGTGGCCAGCCCGGTCATGGCGTCTTCATTGTCGGCATCCAACTCCAGGGCTTTCTTATACGCCGCCATGGCTTCGGTGGAGTTCATGAGCGCCTTCTGCAGGCGGCCCAGCATGATCCAACTCTCGACGTCCTTGGGATCGGTCTCGGTGATTTTCTGGTATTGCTCGATGGCCTTCTTCACCATGTCGGGATCGATCTGGTTGGTCTGCGAATCGCCGATCAGGTGAGTGTAGATGCGGGCCAGCAGCCGGCGCGAATTCAAATCGTTGGGGTTCTGTTTCAGCGCGTCTTCGGCGTCCAACACCGCTTCACGCAACCGGCCGGATTGGATGTATAAGTCCGATAGTTCTTCGGCGATGAATGTTGCGCTGGGATCGGCTTTGAGTGCGGCGCGGTAGGCGTCGGCGGCCTTGCTGAAGTATTCGCCCCGGTTGCCATAGGCGGCCGCTAGTTCGGCATACAGATGGCCGAGAGAATATTCATAATATGCGTTCGCTTTGTCAGCTTGTCCCGAGGGAGGCGCGGGAGCGGGGGCTTGTTGGGAGAAGGCAGCCGAAGCGGCTACGATCAGGAGACAGGGGAGGCTGGCCAACCGGCGCGTTGGGATCATCAAAAGGGCTCTCTTTCCCATACCCGGATCCCTTGATCCAGGGACAGACGTACTCGTATTTAGTATAACCCCGAAGTCGGAAAGTGGTCGCGGAAGTCGTACCATAAGAAGTTCACTTGGCGGACATGGCATCCAGAAAAGCGATTACGTATCAAGAAGCGGGAGTCAGCATCGATGAAGCGGACCGCGCGGTTGCGCTGATTCGCGAGCATGCCCGCGGCACCTTTACCCGCTCTGTTTTGACGGACATCGGCAGCTTCGGCGGCGGCTACCTGCTCTCCGGCTGGAAGAACCCGGTGTTGGTGAGCTCGGCCGACGGCGTGGGGACCAAGGTGAAGATCGCGTTCCTGACAGGCCGGCACAATACCATCGGCGAAGATTTGGTGAATCACTGTGTCAACGACATTGCGGTGCAAGGCGCGATCCCCTTGTTTTTCCTGGATTATTTCGCGGTGGGGAAGCTGGATGCCCAAGTGGCGGGGCAGGTGATTGAGGGGGTGGCGCGAGGTTGCCGCGCCAACGGCTGCGCGCTCATCGGCGGCGAGACCGCGGAGATGCCCGGGTTGTATCAGGAAGGCGAATACGACCTGGCTGGGTTTATCGTGGGCGCCGTGGAGCGCAAGCAGATGCTGACCGGCGCGGGCATCCGGGCGGGCGATGTGCTGCTCGGCTTGCCATCGAACGGGCTGCACACCAACGGTTATTCGCTGGCGCGCAAGCTGCTGTTTGAGACCGCGCGGCGTCCGCTCACCGGCGAGCTGGCCGATGAACTGCTGAAGGTGCATCGCAGCTATCTGAAGCCGATCCGCGCGCTGATCCAGGCCCGCATGCTGAAGGGCGCGGCGCACATTACCGGCGGCGGCATCACCGACAACACTCCCCGGATTTTGCCGTCGGGCTTGGCGGCGCGCGTGGATATTTCCAGTTGGACCATTCCCACTTTCTTTGAAGAATTACGCGCCATCGGCAATCTGGACCTGGCCGATTACCGGCGGACGTTCAACCTGGGTGTGGGGATGATCCTGGTGGTCGCGAAGCGCAATTTGGGAAAGGCGCGCGCGTTGCTGAGCAGCCTGGGCGAGGCGTGCTTTCAGATGGGCGAAGTGGTGGAGTCGAGTGGCCCGCGCGTGGAGTATGTGTGAAGCGCCTGGGCATCCTGCTTTCCGGACGGGGCTCTAACTTCCAGGCGATCGCGGAAAATATCGAGTGCGGAAAGCTGAATGGGGAGATCGCGGTGGTGATCTCAAACCGTCCCCAGGCTCGCGGGTTGGACATCGCGCGGGAGCGAGGCTTGCCTGCCGTGGTGCTGCCTTCAAAAGACGTGCCGCGCGAGGAGTATGACCGGCGCGTGGTTGCCGAACTCCAGAACCGCGGCGTGGAACTGGTCTGCCTGGCCGGCTTCATGCGATTGCTCAGCCCTGAGTTTTGCCGCGCGTTTCCGTTGCGGGCCTTGAATATTCACCCATCGCTTCTGCCTGCCTTTCCTGGCATGGACGCCCAGAGGCAAGCACTGGAACATGGCGTCAAGATCAGCGGTTGCACGGTGCATTTTGTCGACGAGCAGTTGGACGCGGGTCCAATTATTTTGCAGGCGGCCGTTCCGGTGCTCGACGACGACACCGAGCAGACGCTAGGGGCGCGCATTCTGGTCGAAGAGCACCGCATCTACAGCGAAGCCATCGGGATTATTTTGTCGGAGCGTTGGCGCATTGAGGAACGTCGCGTGATTGTGGGGTGACGAGTGAGAAAAATTGCCCGCGCGCTCGCTCCCACCTGCCGCTACCTGATGCAAACCGAGGTTCATGTGTTTGCGTTCGCGGTATCGGCGGGGATGCTGCTGTCCTTTTTCCCGTTTCTGACCGTCATGCTTTCCATATGCCGGTACGTTCTGAAGTGGAGAGCCGGCGTGAGCGCGGTCTACTTTGCATTGGACGACTATTTCCCGGATGCTTTCGGACAATTCATCCGGCGGAACTTCGAGGTCACCGTGGCGTCGCGAGGGCCGGTTCAAGTGGTTTCGCTGGTGCTGTTGTTCTTCACCGCCAGCGGAATATTCGAGCCCCTGGAAGTGGCGCTGAATCGCGTCTGGAATTGCCCGAAGAATCGAAATTATTTCAAGAACCAGTTGGTCAGCCTGGGCCTGATTTTCGCCTGCGGCGCGCTGATGCTCTTTTCCACTACCGTGACGGCCCTGAACAACGAGTTCCTGACTGGAATCGTGATGCGGCAAACCGCCACCGTGGCAAATCTGGTGGGGCTGCTGCTGTTCAAAGCGGCGGCGATTCCCATGTCGATGCTGGTGCTATTTCTGATTTATTGGCTGCTGCCGAATTGCAAAATCCAGCCCGCGCGAATTGTCCCGGCCGCGATTGTGGTGGGAGTTTTGCTGGAGATCCTGAAATACATCAACCTCTGGACATGGCCCTATCTTCGGGGGAAGCTACAGTCGGAATACGGTCCGTTTTATTACACCGTGACTATTATCCTGTGGGGTTTCCTGGCGGCGCTGGTGATGTTGGCGGGGGCGGAGTGGACGGCGCGGCGCTCCAAGGCAGATCCGCTTGTCAAGCCAGGGATTTAACCTACGCGAAAAAAGGACCAAGTTCCTATTGCGCTGAACATAAGCGGGTCGCAGACTGGATTTACCCAATGCTCTCTCCATCGCTGGTAGATTCATCCAACACAGACACTGAGGCAAGCGCCCCGAGCGGGCTGGAACTTCTTTCGCGGTCGCTCAGCATGACGCCGCCGGAAGACGCTGAAAACGGCGCCATCGTTCCCCCGGTGCCGGAGACCTTGGAGGAAACTGGGCTATCCGCATCGCTGGTACAACAGCTGATCCTGAAAATGCTTTATGCCAAGGGCGACATGCTGGGACGGGAGCTCTCGGAAGCTTTGGGGCTCAAGTTCAGCCTGATCGAGGCGATCATCGAGTTTTTCAAGCAGCAGCATTTCATCCAGGCCAAGAAGTCGCTCGGCATGGGCAATAGCACGGTGCAGTTTGCGCTGACCGAGACGGGCCGGAATTCCGCGCGCGAGTGCATGGAGGCCAATCAGTATACAGGTCGCGCGCCGGTTCCGCTGTATCAATACACGGCGATCATTCGCAGGCAGCGCCGCGCCGAAGGCTGGCTCACGCCCGAGGCTTTGCAGGAAGCTTACCGCCGGATGGTGGTGACGCCGCGCATTCTGGCGCAGATTGGTCCGGCGGTGAGTTCGGGAAATTCATTCCTGATCTACGGGCAGCCGGGCAACGGAAAAACCTTCCTGGCCGAAGCGCTGATGAACGTGGACGATTCGTGCGTGTATGTCCCGCACGCGCTGGATTGTGGAGGCACTGTGGTTCAGGTGTACGATCCGCTTTATCATCAGCCCGTGGAGGACACCGAAGAGCAGTCGGTGTTTGCAAGCGGTCCGCAGCATGACCGCCGATGGATCAAGTGCCGGCGTCCGTTCATCGTCACCGGCGGCGAGTTGACGCTCGAGATGCTGGATCTCAATTACAACGCCACGTCGAAGATTTACGATGCGCCCTATCAGTTAAAGGCAAATAACGGGATTTACCTGATCGACGATTTTGGCCGGCAGCAGTGTACTCCCGCCGAGGTGCTGAACCGTTGGATCGTGCCCATGGAACGGCGCGTGGATTATCTGAAATTCAACAGCGGCGGCAAGATCACGGTGCCGTTCGAAGCTTTTTTGATCTTCTCGACGAACCTCAACCCCGAACAATTGGGCGACGAAGCGTTTCTGCGCCGCATTCAATACAAAATGCTGCTGCGCAGCCCGGACGAGCACGAATTTACCACCATCTTCCAGCGGTTTTGCGAATCCAGAACCCTGCCGCATCAGGACGGCCTGATTGCGCGCTTCATAGACAAGCATTATCGAAAGGCCCGGCGGCCCTTCCGGCGCTGCCATCCGCGCGATATCCTTTCGCACGCCATCGACTTGATTCATTTTGAGAAGCTGCCGTTCCATTTGACCGACGAGCTGGTGGACCGGGCGTTCGAGAGTTGCTTTTTGGAAGAGACCGGGGATTAGAGATCCAGATTGCCGCCGGAGAGGATCACGCCGATCTTCCGAACGCCCGGCGGAAGTTTTCTTCGCATCACCGCGGCGGCCGAAGCAGCGCCACTCGGTTCCACTAAAATTTTCATTCGCGTGAGCAGGAAGTTCATCGCATCGCGAATTTCGTCGTCGCTTACCAGGAAGATATCTTCCACATGTTTCTGAACGATTGGAAACGTAATTGCGCCGGGCTTGGTGGCTCGCAACCCATCGGCGATGGTGTTTGGCAACGGAATTCCGACGCGCTCGCCGGAGCGCAGTGAGAGCAGCGTGTCGTTACCCTGCTCCGGCTCGACGCCGAAGATGCGAGTGCCGGCCCGAATCGCATGAGCGGCGATGGAACTGCCTGAGATCAATCCGCCGCCTCCTATGGGCACGACGAGTGCATCCAGGTCGGGGATTTCATTGAGCAATTCCAAAGCGGCCGTGCCCTGCCCTGTGATGGTCCAGAGATGATCGTAGGGAGGGACAATGGTGGCCCCGGTTTCGCTGGCGATGCGCAGTGCAATGGCTTCGCGGTCTTCCATGGAGCGGTCATAAGTAACGATTCGAGCGTGGTGGGTACGCGTAGCAGCAAGCTTCGATGCGGGCGCATCGGCGGGCATAACGAGAGTCGCCGAAATACCGACCGATTCGGCCGCAATCGCGACCGCTTGTCCATGATTGCCGGACGAATAGGTCACCACGCCGCGGGGCAAATCATCTTTAGGAATCGAGAGGATGAAGTTGGCCGCACCGCGAATCTTGAATGCTCCGCCGCGCTGGAAGTTTTCGCACTTGAAGAAAACGCTGGAGCCGGTCAAGGCATCGAAGGTGCGCGAGGTGAAGACCGGAGTGCGATGGACCAGACTGCGGGTGCGTTGCGCGGCGGCCTGAATGTCGGCGAGCTGAATTTCGGGCACCTGGAGTTAGTAGCCCGCCTGCTTGTCCACAATGCACTCAAGCGGTTGTTCATTGCGGAAACGCTCGAAATTTTCAATGAACTGGTTTACAGCCAGCTCCATCCAGCCCGTGGTGTGATCGGCGCAATGGGGCGAGAGCAGGACGTTCTGCATGCGGTAGAAGGGATGGTCGGAGGGAAGCGGTTCGGTCTCAAAGACGTCCAGCGCCGCGCCGCGGATGATGGCTTGGTTGAGCGCCGAAATGAGGGCTTGCTCCACCACCACCGCGCCACGTCCGACGTTGATGAACACGGCGGTGTTTTTCATGAAGTGAAACTCGTTATAGCCGATCATGCCTCGCGTTTCAGGGGTGAGGGGCGCGGCGGCAACCACGAAATCCGACAGGCCCAACATTTCAGTTAATTGCTCGCGCGGGAAAGAGCGCTCGAGTATCGGGTCGCTCTCCGATTCCGTAGCGCGGCGGCGAACAGCCGATACTTTCATGCCGAGCGCGTGTGCCAGGCGCGCCACTTCCCGTCCGATGCCGCCGTAGCCAACGACGCCCAGCGCCTGATTGCGAAGGAAGGCGACGTCGAACTGCTCCCAACGCGCGGCCTCCTGCTGGCGGACGAGACGGCGCAGATCTTTTGCGAAAAAGAGCATCGCGGCAATCGAGAACTCGGCCAGAGCGGGACCGAAAACGCCCCGGCCGTTGGTCAGCGGCACCGGGCTTGCGACCAACTCCGGCGACAGGACCTTTTCGACGCCCGCCGATAAAGCATGGATCCATTTCACTCGCGTGGCGAGCGGCAGGATGGCGCGTAACGCCGAGCCGTCGTGGAATCCGTTCAGGATCACGTCGGCTTCTGGAGCGTGCTGTTTCAAGAAATCGAGATCGTTTCCAGTGAGCACCGTCACGGGCTGCGGCAGACGGTCCAGGAAGCGCAGGAACGGATAATGTGGGCTGGAAATGACGAGAAGCGTGATGGGTTCCATGAAACCAGGAAGATAACACGATGAAGACGTGGCTGGTGGTTGGTGATTGGTGGCTGGTGTGTCGATAAAGCTGGAGGCTGATAAACTCGTTTCCGTGGCGGCACCGGAACAACTTCGTGAACTGCCGGCGGTGGATCACGTGCTGGGCGCGTTGGATCATTTGGAGAATCGTTTTCCCCGACGGCTGATTGTGGAAGAAGTGCGCCGCGTGCTCGAAAAGGCGCGCCAGGACATATTGGCCGGGCGCGACGCAAACTTCGTCGCGATCGAAAAGCACGTGGAACGCAATTTAGCGAAATTGGAGACACCGTCCCTGCGGCGCGTGATCAACGCGACCGGCGTGGTTCTGCACACCAATTTGGGCCGCGCGCCGCTGGCCGATTTCGAGCCAATTTCCGGCTATTCGAACCTGGAATACGATCTTGCGGCTGGGCGGCGCGGGAAGCGGGACGTGCACGTCTCCGACTTGATGGAACGGTTGACCGGCGCGACGGGCATCGCGGTGAACAATAATGCGGCCGCGATTTATCTGGCGTTAAATGAACTAGCGTCGGGATTTGAAGTGGTGGTGTCGCGCGGCGAGCTGATCGAGATCGGTGACGGGTTTCGCATTCCTGAGATCATGCAGCGATCGGGCGCGGTGTTGCGCGAAGTGGGGACCACGAACCGGACCCACATCGGGGACTACCGCGAAGCGATAAATGAACGCACCCGGCTGCTGCTGCGGGTTCATCCCAGCAATTTTCGAATGGAAGGATTTACGGCCAGGCCCGAGCTGCGCGAGTTATCGGCGCTTGCTAAGGAACGCGGTGTTCCTCTGTACGAAGACTTGGGCAGCGGCTGCGTGACGGATCTTCGCGCGTTCGGCGTGGAGGAACCCCTGGTGGCGGATAGCATTCGGGCCGGAGTGAATCTGGTATCGTTCAGCGGCGACAAGCTGCTGGGCGGCCCGCAGGCGGGGATTCTCGCGGGCGACGCCGGGTTGGTAGCGCGGTTGCGGCGCAATCCAATGTTTCGCGCCTTGCGCCTGGACAAATTAATTTATCAAGCGCTCGAAACCACGCTGCGCAATCTGGTTTTGGAACGCTGGGACCGGATTCCCGCGCTGCGCATGATTTCACAATCGAGCGAAGAGATCCGCGCGCGATCGGAACAGATGCGTGCACGCCTGGATGGCCTGCGAGTGTCGTTGATCGAAGGAAGCTCGATGATCGGTGGAGGTTCAACGCCGGAGCAGCCGTTGCGAACGTGGCTCATCGCAATAGATTGCGTGGATGTAGTGGAAGTGGAACTGCGCTGCCGGCTCGGCGATCCGCCAGTGGTGGCGCGAATCGAAGATGGACGGCTCTTGCTGGATCTGCGAACGGTATTCGTGGAGGAGGAAGAGGATTTGACGGCTGCGATCAGAGTTGCGATAGAAGCATAGCGAGCAGTGCGGTGCGGTCTGCGATGCGGTCCAGCAATATGCTCTCGTTGGCCGCGTGCGCGCCTTCGCCAACGCCGCCGAGTCCATCGAGCGTGGGAACACCGAGCGCCGCCGTGAAGTTGCCATCGGAGCCGCCGCCGGTGGACGATTCCTCCAGCCTGACGCCAAGTTCCTTGGCACAGGCGCGCGCCGTTTGAAACAAACTTCGAATGGCGGGCGATCGCTCCATGGGCGGGCGATTCAAGCCGCCTTCGATCTGGATGGAGCAGCGTTTGTCGACCGGGCGCAGCGATTGGAATTTCTTGTCGAGCGCCGCGGCGTCCTTAGCCTTGGCGATGCGGATGTCTACTTCCGCTCGCGCCTCCGCCGCCACCACATTGGTCCGCGTGCCGCCCGCGATCACGCCGGGGTTGACCGTGATGCCCTGCTTCAAATTCGTGAACGCGGCGATTTTCGGGATCTGGCGCGCCAACTCGACCACGGCGCTGGCGCCCGCTTCATAATCGACACCGGCGTGCGACGCCTTCCCTTTTACGATCACTGTGTAATTACCGACGCCCTTGCGCGCGGTCTTGAGTTTGCCCTTGAGCCCAGTGCCCGGCTCGACTAAAAGCACAATGGCGCTTTGCCGCGCCGCCTCTTCGGTGAATTGCCGCGAGCTCTCGCTGCCGACCTCTTCATCCGAATTCACCTGAAACAAAATGTTGCGGCGGACTGGGATCTCGAGCATCCGAAGGGTGTGTATCGCAAAAATGAAAAACGCGATGCCTGACTTCATGTCCAGCACTCCCGGTCCCCATAAGCGGCCCCGCTCCTCGCGGAGGGGCATTTGCGCAAGGGTTCCCAGCGGCCAGACGGTGTCGGAATGAGCCAACACTAAAATTTTGCCGGCGCCGGATTTTGCGCCCGGCAGCTTGAACTCACAGCGCAGGTGAGGGCCGAAGCGCCCCCCTGGCAAGGTTTTCACATTGGCAGCACCGTCCAGACGGCCGGCCAGAAGATTTACGAAGCGGTTTACGGCCTGCGGCTGATCGCTCGGCGACTCGCACCTGGCCAACTCGCGAATGAATGCGACGATGGCCGGCTGCTTCGCTTCCGCAAAAGCAAGGAACGGATGCACTGCCTGTTATAATAGCCAGTTCGCATGCCTCTGCTCGACATCCAGGAGATTCGCGATATTTTGCCGCATCGCTATCCGATGCTTTTGGTAGACGCCATCCTCGAATTGGAAGAGGAGCGCATCGTGGGAATCAAGAACGTCACGGTGAACGAGCCATACTTCGTGGGCCATTTCCCTGAGTATCCGGTGATGCCGGGCGTGCTGGTGGTGGAAGCGATGGCGCAAGTGGCGGGCGTGCTGGTGCTGAAATCGCTGCCCGACCGCAAGAACAAGCTGGTGCTGCTGGCCACCATCGAAGAGGCGAAGTTCCGGGGAAAGGTGCGGCCGGGCGATCAGCTTCGCATCGAGATGAAGGTCACCAAGCGCAAGAGCGCCATTGCGAAGATGCACGGACAAGCCACGGTGGACGGAGCGGTGGTGGCCGAAGCCGTGCTGATGTGCGTGCTGCAGGATCGCGAGCCGCGTGTGGGAGAGCCGGTGGCCGAAGAGCCGGTGCCGGTGACTTAAAGCCGCGCATGGCCATCCATCCGGCTGCCATCGTCGATCCACAAGCTCGGATCGCGGAAAGCGCTGAAATCGGTCCGCACTGCATCATTGGCGCCGGCGTGGAGATCGGCGCGCGCACTCGGCTTATGGCGCACGTGTACGTGGAAGGCGTGACGCACATCGGCGAAGACAACGTCTTCTTCCCTTATTCCACAATCGGGGTGGCGTCGCAGGATTTGAAATACAAAGGCGAGCGCGCTGAGACTCGCATTGGAAGCCGGAACAAAATCCGTGAATTTGTCAGCATCCATCGCGGTACACAAGGCGGCGGGCTGGTTACCTCAATCGGCGACGACAATCTGCTGATGGCTTATGCGCACGTGGCGCACGATGTGCGGATTGGCGACCACGCGCAGCTAGGAAACGCGGTCACCTTCGCCGGCCACGTCATCGTGGAGGATTGGGCGGTGATTGAGGCGTTCAGCGGCGTGCATCAATTTTGCACGATCGGGAAACACGCCTTCGTCGGCGGCTACAGCGTGGTGACCAAGGACGTGCTGCCGTACTCGATGACGGTGAGCCCGCGAGAATCGAGGGTTTTTGGCGAAAACAAGGTCGGACTGGAACGGCGCGGCTTCAGCAAAGAGGCCATCGAAAACCTGCACAAAGCGTTCCGGCTGCTGACCCGGTCCGGGCTCAACACGACGCAGGCGGTGGAAAGGATTCGCGCGGAAGTGCCCGCATGCCCGGAGGTGTGCGAACTGCTGGCGTTCATGCAACGGTCCGAGCGCGGGTTCGTGAAGTGAGCCGATACGGCATGATCGCCGGAAGCGGACGCTTTCCGCTGCTGGCGCTCGAAACCGCGCGGCGTGCCGGCGACGAAGTAGTGGTGGTGGCGATCAAGGAAGAAGCGTCGCCGGAGGTGGAGCGACTGGCCGCGCGCTGCTATTGGATCTCCCTCGGCCAGCTTTCGCGCTTGATTGAAATCCTCAAGGAAGAAGGCATCGCCGAAGTGATGATGGCGGGGCAGGTGAAGCACGCGAAGATTTTTTCTTCCATCCTGCCCGATTGGAAACTGGTGAAGCTGCTGGCCAGCCTGAAGCAGAAGAACACCGACGCGCTGATTGGCGGCGTGGCGCAGATTTTGGCGGACGAAGGCATTCGCCTGGCGGATTCCACACTGCTGCTGAAGCCGCTGCTGGCGGGCGTGGGCGTGCTGAGCAAGCGCAGGCCATCTTCTGAAGAAGAGCGCGATGTCGCGTATGGCAGAAGGATCGCGAACACGCTGGCGGGTATGGACGTCGGCCAGAGCGTGGCGATTTGCGACGGCGCCTGCGTGGCGGTGGAAGCGATGGAAGGTACCGATGCCATGCTGGAACGCGCGGCTTCGCTAGTCAACGGCAAGGCGCTGCGGCTGGTCAAGGTTTCCAGGCGGCGGGGACACTTGCTGTTTGACGTTCCGGTGTCCGGGCCTGGGACCATCGAAGCGATGCAAAAGGCCGGCGCCACTGCATTGGCTGTCGACGCGGGACGGACGCTGCTGCTGGATCGGGAAGCGATGCTTGCAAGAGCGAACGAATGTAAGATTGCGATTCTGGGCTGTGAACCGGAGCCGTAGCGCCGGCTTACTCACGTTTGTTGCCGATGAGGAGCGAGAGCAGGTATTCGTTGGCGACCGGATGGGTTCGAATCCTGGCACAATTTTCAAACGCGAGTTGGGTGTCTGTAACTATGGCCCGCACATCGGTCGATTTCCAGGTTCTTGAGTTATCGTAATCGGCCTGTTGGCGTGCCTCTTGCAAATCGACGAACGCCTGGGCTACAGCCTGCAGTTCCGGCGGCACGGCTGGGGAGGGAACACTCCATCCACGCCAGGAGCTCCGCCACACAGCGTTGGAAACATCTTTCATAATCTTGTGTTCGAACCTCCTCTCCAAGCCAAATCGGGCGGTTGCGGATCCACTCCACTTCTGGACCGACTCCTGAACTAGAAGATGAAAGAGAGCATAATACGCCGTGGATATTGACCGACGAAGCGACGCTTGCTCGTGCTCGCCCGCTACTGGAGCAGCCAAACGGTCTGCCAGCGCCAGCAGGTCCTCTGCTATTCCCATTCCGGACTTTTCACTTCATCCTGTTCGGTTTTGGTTCGAAAGTTGAAATAGGGAATGTAGACCGAGTATTCGGATGTGAATAGCGCAAGATCGTTAATCAGGGCGTCTTTGATCCGGTGCGTGAGCTCCGATAGGGGGTAGCGCTTCACTGCGTCATCGGTAAATACAATCCGAAAATAGATCGCGGGGTCGCCATCCCAATCTCGGCTAAACGAGTGCCGGATGCGCACAACTTCATTCGGGAACTTCTTGGCAACTTCGTCCACCCTTTGCGCAAAATCCTTCAATTGCTGCGGGCTCAGGTAGGTGGTCGCCATGGCTTACTTTATGATCCCATGATAAGTTGGATTTTGAATAAGATTCGAGTCGCCGTTATCGGCGCGGGTGTGTTCGGACGGCATCACCTGCGTGTGTTGAGCCAGTCTTTGAATGCCACACTGGTCGGCGTTGTGGATTCCGACCCGGAGCGCGCCGCTCAAGTGGCCGCGGAGCACAATTGTCTGACGTTCGCTACGCTCGGCGAGCTCAAGGGCAACATTGATGCGGCTGTGGTGGCGGTGCCCACGTCACTGCACGCCGACGTCGGGTGCGAGTTGCTGGAATCCGGCATCGACGTGCTGGTGGAAAAACCCATCGCCACCGATCTGGCCTCCGCGCGGCGTTTGGTGGACACGGCGGCCGAGTACGAACGCATCCTGCAAGTCGGCCATCTGGAACGCTTCAATCCGGCCGTCGCCGCCCTCAAGAAGATCACGAATATCCCACTTTTCTTCGAAATCCATCGGCTCAGCCTGTTCAGTCCGCGCAGCCTGGATGTGGACGTAGTTCTCGACTTGATGATCCACGATCTGGATATCGTGCTGGATTTGGCGGGCACCATGCCCGAGGAAATTCGCGCCGCTGGGATTTCCATCCTGTCCGATAAAGTGGATATCGCGAACGTCCGCTTGGCCTTTCCGGGCGGATGTGTGGCGAATTTGACCGCCAGCCGGGTTTCCACCGAGCGCGTTCGCAAGCTGCGCCTCTTTCAACCGCACCAATACATTTCGCTCGATTACCAGAAGCAGGAGGCGGTGGCGTTTACGGTGGGCGAAAACCAGCAAATCGGATTTCAACCGCTGGCCGCCGTCAAAGAAGAGCCGCTGCGCTTGGAAGTGGAATCGTTCCTGGAGGCAGTCGCCAATCGCACGCGTCCGCTGGTCTCGGGCGCGGAGGGGCTGCGGGCGCTCGAAGTGGCGCTCGCGATTCTTGATAAAATTGAAGAGCACGCAAAGTTAGTCACCGAACGGCTTCAGTCACTTACCTAGCAGCTACAGGGCAACGGCGGGCGCGCGTTCAACGTCTCTTCATTCGGCCATCATGACACCAGGCGCGGATCTCGGTCCCAATTTGCTGCTGGACTGGCACGAGTCCGCCGATTCGAGCCGCTACTGGCGTGCCGCCGTTGGTACGCTGATCGTACACGCCGGCATCTTCGCGCTGGTATTTTTTCTGGCTAGCTTGAGCGGTCCCGCACCCAGGGACGCCACCGAGATTATTCCCGATTTTAGACAGGCCGTTCATCTGGTATTGCCGCAAGACTTGACGCAGAAGGCGCCCAATAAGGGGAAGGTTGCCAAGGAAGTGAACGTTGAGGATTTGAAGCCGCGTCCCGCGTCCCAAGAGCGGCTACCTCCCGCGCCGGCCGTGCGAGCGTTCAAGCCGCCCAATCCACAACCGCCCGGACCGCAGCAAGCCCCGCTGCCGCCGCGCATCGCCGAACCTCCGAAAATCGAGACGCCTGTCACCGCGCAAAATACTCCACCGATTCCGCCCGCTTTGTCCGGCACACCGAAAGCTCCTCCCCCTCCGCCGCAGATTCAGCCCGTGGAACAACCGAAGCTCGCGTTTCAGACGCCGGGACAAGAGGGACCGAGCGAGCATAAGGGCCAGGCCAAGCTCTTGCCCCCGAAAGCGGACGTGCAAGACGTGGTTCGCGACATGGCGCGCGGCGGTGGCGGGCAGGGCAGCGTTGTGGTGGGCGACTTGGATCCGCCGCCGGATCTGCCCGAAAGCATCCATCTGCCGGGGATGCTGGGCCGCACGGGGAGCAGCCTGGAACTGATGAGCGATCCAATGGGCGTGGATTTCAAGCCATATCTGATTCGGATACTGGCGCTGGTCCGTCAGAATTGGCTGGCGGTGATGCCAGAGAGCGCTCGGCTTGGCAACCGCGGCCTGGTGCAGCTTCAGTTCATCATCGATCGAAGCGGGCAGGTGCCGAAGCTCGTAATCGCGACCCCATCCGGCTCCGAAGCGCTGGACCGGGCGGCGGTGGCCGGGATCAGCGCTTCGGTTCCGTTCCCGCCGCTACCGAGCACATTTAAGGGGCAGCAAATTCGATTGCAGTTTGCGTTTAAATACAATTTTAAATAAGAATTACTGTAAAACGACCAGGGGGGCTCGGGCGAAGCCGAATTTTCGGGCTTGTTCGTCGATGACGCTCACCTGGCAGGTGTAGCGGCCTGGCGGGATGTTCGCCAGCGGCATCTGGAATTCGAACGCCAGGGTGTTCGGGCGTCCCGATTTTGGTTTGGTGACACGCACGGGCGCGGATTCGAACGCTTTCGACTTGCCGCGGAACATCATCAGCTCGGCCGAAACGCTGGGCGTTGCTATGGTTCCGGGGTCGTAGACTTCGAAATACACGTAGAGCTTCTGGTTTTTGCGAAATACGCGCGTGATGTCGGGAATCAGCTTGGTTCCGTTGTCCACCAAGGGGTGCTCGTTCAGCAGTTTCTTATTGACGCCCGCGGTGCCAATGCTATCGGAGAGCGGCTCACGCTGATTGCTCCATACCACCGAGCTCATGCGCACCGCCGAAGACTGCTTGCTCAAATCCGGAACGGTGAACTTCATCTCGAACGTTCCCATCTTGCCGTTCTGGTTTTCGCGGGCCAGGAAGCGAAGGTTGTAGTCGCCCGGCGGCAGGGTGACGCCGGTGTCATATTCCACGTGCCGCTGCGCGAGTTGAGCGGCGTTCTCCTCGGTGAGCTTCAGCTTGATCTCGTCGCGAACGCCGCCCAGCAGCTTGCCGCGCAAATCGCGGATTTGGCCGATGAAATCGAGGTCCGTGGTGGACTTCGGAGAAAGATCGAGCGACGAGCCGGAGATGCGAACCGTGATCGGAACGAAGTATTTGTCGCGGCCTGTTTGGAAATAATCCACTTCCATGGCGAGCGGCAGATCGGTGAACGGATCGTCCAGGGTGAGCGCGTCCTCGAGTTGCCGCTCCTTGTCGCTCGAATTCATTTTGCCCCAAACCTTGCCTGCGTAATAACCCTTGCGATAGTCGATCTTGGCGGATTCGGGCAATGCGGCGATCTTCACCGTCACGTGGCGGTACTTGCCGTCCTGCGCGGGATTGGCGCTGTAGTAGCCAAGAACGTAGTAACTGCTGATGTCGGTCTGCACCGCTTTGATGCCGAGCGTGAGATCGTTGCTGTCGAGCAGAGCTTTTCCGCCAGTGTCGGCGGCCAGTGTGTAAATTGTGTCCTGCGTGTCGTGAAACGAGGTGCGGTTGGTGGTATAGGTGCTGCCGGTGAACACGCCCGTGCCCTTGGGCGACGCCACCGTGGCATCGCCGGCGGGCGCCATGGCCACCAGGCCGCGCGCGTCGATGGGATAAAACGCAACGTTGGCGCGTACCGCCGCGTTTACAGTGGCGCGGATCTGCGATTGATTGTCGACGCCGGTCTTGCCGATGCCGCTCGAGAAATAAACCAGCGCTTTCTTTTCGGGGAATGGCGCCAGCTTACGCGCGGCGTCTTCGAGCGCGCTCAGCTTGAGATCGGTATTGAAAATGTTGAACTCGGTATCGTCGGCGGTAAACTCGCCACTGGTATCGGTGGAATCGGCGCCGGTTGCGGCCAGGGCGGCCAACTCGCTGGAATCGCCTATGCGCAGCGACTGTATTGCGGTAAGCAGCGTCTCGCGATCGTTGGTGAATTCCTGCACCACGCGCAGTTCGTTGGTCAGCGTCATGATGGACACCGTGTCGGACGCGGTCATTTGCGTATTGATGAATTTAGTGGCGGCTTCGCGCGCGCGAATTTGCTCGGCGGGCTGCATGGACGAAAGATCGAAAAACATCGCGATCAGCCGCCGGTCCTTCAGTTCATCCGCCTTCAGATTGGAGTTTACCGCCGGTGCTTCGACGGGCGGAGTGGGCTTAGATTCCACGGGTCCACGCGTCTTGAGCGTGGGCGCGGCCACTTCGAGCGGCGGCAGCGTCTCTCCATTCAGGCGTTCTAATTCGAATACCGAGATCTGTTGCGGCTTGCCGTCTTCAAGCAGCGTGAACTGATCTTTTTTCAGGCTCTCGATGGCCTTGCCGCTCTTGTCTTTTACGGCCACGTTGATGATGACTAGATTGGTGTTGGTCTTAAACGTGGGGGTGGGCTGGTCCTGGGCCAACAGCACCGCGCAAGCGAGCGTCGCGGATACGATTCGAAGTGTGGGAATGGCCGTCATGGTTTTAGAAACGGAATCGGATATTTATGTCGGCGGTTCGCATGGCCCCAGCCGTTATCGGCAAGCCGTATTGCGTGGACCCCACTACGGTATTCACATTGGTGATGTTCACGTGGTTCAAGGTATTGGTAGTCTCAAAGCGCAGCTCCAGGCGCTTGCGGCTACCCTCGCCCCCGATAGTGAAATAGCGGCCAAAAGCGGTGTTGAGCGACCACGACCATGGTCCGGGAATGGTGTTCCGGCCGGCATCTCCGAGTTCGCCCGGCAGCGGAATGGTGAAGGCCGCCGGATTGAAATATCCGCTGCCATCCTCCACCGGCAGGCCGGTAGCCTCGGCGCGTCCGCTGCCCACCACGCCTGTGCCCGCGGCGTTGGCATCGTTGCCCAGAATCCGCGCCGTCAGTGGCGTTCCGTTTTCGAGCAGCGCCGATCCGCTCAGCGTCCAATTGCGCAGCCACCAACGGGATTGCGTGGGAGTGCTGAGGACGTAGTTGAGGGTGAGCACGTTTGGCCGGTTGAAGCTGGACAGGCCGCGCTCGGCGCTTAAATCAAACGCGTTCTGCGCAACCACGTTACCCACGCCGCCAAACGTCGACGTATCGTCAATGGACTTCGAATACGTGTAAAGGATATTGAACGACATGTTGCGCGCGAAACGGCGCATCAGTCGCACCTGCGCGGCATGATAAATCGAATTGCCCCAGGAGCTGTCGTAGATGAACTGTTCCGCGTTGTTGATCATCAGTCTTTGTTGCGATGTCAATGGCGAGCCGGGCGCCGCGCTATTCGGCACGGTCTGGGTATCCAGATCGGTGCCTTTGGTTCCCAGGTAATTCAGCTCGAAGAAAAACGAGCGGCTCAAGTTTTGCTGCACACTGACGCTCCAGCTTTGCGCGTAACCGACCTTGTAATTCTTTTGGACTGCGTAAGTGTTCGCCACCGTGGCATTGGTGGGAGCGGTAGCGAGGCCGTTCTGGAGCGTCAGCACGTCGGTGGTGCTGGTGGTCAGCCGCTCGGTTTGGGCGAAGGGCGGCTGCTCGGAGAGCTCCGTCGCAAGCTGATTGAGCGCGGTTGGATTGTAGTAAATTCCATATCCCAGGCGCACCACCGTGGAATGTTTCGAGCTCGGTTTCCACGCCAGACCGCCGCGAGGCGCAAAACCATCGCGATCAGGCTCGATCAGCCCGTTCGGAAATGAGCCGGAATAGGGCCCGACGCCACCCGCCAGAACGGGAGTGACCGCCGTGAAACCGGGGGCGATATCGAGATTCACCAGATGCCCATATTTCTCCGATAGCGGCGAATAGTATTCGTAGCGCAGACCGTACATCAATGTCAGGTTCGGATTCACGCGCCAGTCGTCGTTAGCGTAAAAATCGTAGGCATTCTGGCGAAAATACGTGCTGGACCCCCCGAATTGCACAGAGCTGGCAGCCGGCAGACCCAGCAGATAATCCGCGAAATCCAATCCGGTGTTGGGCAGAGGCTGCCCGCTCGAATTGAACGCGCTGGTCGCAATTCCGTCGAAGGTGAATGTGCCGCGTGCGTTTTGGTCGGTAATGGTGTTGCGATCCTGCCGCTTGAAATCGCCACCGAACGTCATGGTGTGATTGTGCTTTACCCAGCTGTAGGCATCGCCTTCAGAAAGGTATTGCACGACCGCATCGGACGGAATCGCGTCCGTAAGGCTGGCGAAGTTGGTGAAAGAGAGCGTCGGCGGTCCGTAGTTGATCGGCTCCTGCGAAGTCCCCTGGATGCCGAGTTCCGCCGCGACGTTCGTTCCATACGAGAAATAGGAATTCTGCGTGGTGCGATTTCGATTGAACGTCAGTGTCGCTGTGTTGAGGGCGTTGGAGCCGACGTTATGCACCCAGCTCAAGACTGTGTTGTCGCCAAAACCGGTGCCGGGATCGAGAAAGCCGAAGAGTTGAGCGTTCTCGCTCTTGCGCCGCTGGAAACCTTCGGTCAACGACAGGCGATCGTTCTTGCCAAAATTCTGGTTCAAACGGATGCTGACGTTGTCGGTGTCGGCCGGAACAACGGTGATGAACTCATAATTCTGTACCGTGCCCGGAAGATTTGGCAGCGGGATGTACTGGAGTAAACCGAGCGCGGCTGGGTTGAAGAGACTGCTCGGGATCACGTTTCCAGCAAACGGAGCGCCGGTGGCGGGATTATAAATGGTCGGAACCACGCCATTGACCACGGTGTCAGAAAAATTCCCCATGCGTTCGGCAGCCGTCGGTACAGTGCCCACGTTATAGGACGCACTCTGGCCCCGCGTGCCGAAGTAGCTCACGGTGAAAAACGTGGAGTCGCCCTTCAGCAGATGCGGAATGTGCAAAGGCCCCCCGATTACCCCGCTCCAGCGGTAATTGTTGAAATTCGGCTGCTCCACAGGCTGGCCGCTCAATGAGAACGGCTTGGCATCGGTGTCGGCGCCCTGCCATTGGAACGAGACATTGCCATGGATGCCCTGCCGGCCGCGATTCCTTCGATTGCCAATAAATCCGCCGTTGCCACCAGGCCGGCCGCGCCGCCCGCCCGGACCGCCTGGACCACCGAATCCGCCACCACCGCGTCCTCCCCCGAATCCGCCACCGCCCCCGCCAAACCCAGGAGCGCCCCCTCCGCCCGGTCCTGCCGGAGTTCCTGGAAGAACGCCGGGCTGTCCTTGCACGCCCTGTCCCCCAAAAGCGCCGGCAGCGCCCTGCAAACCCAGCACGGGTGCCCGCAATCCAAAGTCATCCTGACCGGTTTGCAAACCATTGCTCAGCGATCCATTCACCAGGAAAGCCTCGTTGGCGTTCGCCGAACTCTGGGTGGCCAAGTCGGGAGGTGGAGCAGCCGCAAGTTGATCCAGTTCGTTTTCGGTGTTTTGCGCCGTTGCGCGGAAGCCACCTTGTTGCTGCTGGGGACGCTGCCCGAACTCTCTCGGCTCTCTCTGCTGCCTCTGCTGGGGCTGCAGCTCCAGCGCCCATTCGGTGGGTTGCGGCGCCGCCCCAGGCCCCACCTGGATCTGCTTGCGAGCGGTCTGGAATCCAAACATCTCCACTTCCACCGTATAGGTTCCGGGCGCGAGATCGGTGAACTCGTAGGCGCCCGATTCGTCGGTGGTAGTGACTACGCGATGGTCGCCTTGGGTGGCGGTTACGGTGGCTCCAGGCAACGCCTGGCCGCCGAACTTGACGGTTCCGGTGTACGTGATGCCGTTCTGCGCGTATAACGACGCACCAAGAGCCAAAAATAAGCAAAACCGGAGCACTAGCTAAAGGATCGCACTTCCCCGCCTAACCGTTACCGAAATCGGTGTAAAAGAGGGTAAATGCCCGCGTGGTGTTTATTTGGCTTGCAACAGTACCACGGTGATGTTGTCCGGCCCACCGGCCTGTTTGGCCGCGTCGATCAGGCGTTGACACTTGGCTTGGAGCGAACCGTTGCCCGACAGCTTGTCGGCAATCACGGACGGCTCGATTACCCCGTGCAGGCCGTCGCTTGAGATCAGGATCAATTCGCCCGGATGCGGATGGAGGGCATAGGAATGGACCCGCAATTCCGGACTGACGCCGATCGCCATGGTCAAAACGTGCCGCATGGGATGGGTTTTCAGAGCCGCTTCGTCAATGCCGAGGCGCCGTCCCACCTCGTTCACCCAGGTTTGATCTTCGGTGATGCCCTTGAGCTCGCTGCCGTCGTAGACGTAAACGCGGCTGTCGCCCACGCTTGCGATCAGCAGCTCCGGCCCGCACTCGAGCGCCGCCACCAGGGTAGTTCCCATACCCTCCAATTCCGGGTTGCCGGCGGCCTCTTTCATGACGCGCTGATTGGCCTCGCGGAAGGCCTGAAAAAGGGTTTCGGCGTCCGGCGCCGGCGCGTTCTGAAGATAGGAGGCGACGGTTTCGACAGCCAGCCTGGACGCATACTCGCCTGCCTGAGCGCCCCCCATCCCGTCCGCGACGATATAGGCGCCGGTGGGAGAGATCAGATAGAAGTCTTCGTTATTTTGGCGGACACAGCCAGGATCGGATAGACCGAACGCTTCCAGCATGAGCTTTTTGGATTATACCCGTTTCACGAATCAAGGCTTGTCAGGCTGCAGCACGGCTTTCAACTGCCAGTAAGCGCTCTCTTCATAATTGGTCTTCAAGCGCTCCAGGCCCTCGGTTTGAGAGTCGCCGGGCCGGGGGCCGCTGCGATTTTTGCAGCGCTCCAGCAAAAGGGCGGCCACCGCGTCATCGGCATCGTGATCCAGGACGGTGCGGAATCGCTCGGCGGCGGCGGTGAAACTTCCCGCTCGCCACAGCGCGTAGCCGAGGTTGAATTGATACAGCGGATCGCTGCTGTCGCCCTCCAGGGCTTTACGGAAATTATCCACGGCGGCTGGAATGATGTTGGCGCGAGATTCCGCCGCTGCCAGATCGTTGTATACCTCGCTTAAGGGAACCAGGCGCGCTACGATCTGGAACGCCGCCTCGGCGCCCGCGAAGTCGCCGGTTTGATAGCGGCACAGGCCCAGGAAAAAATTGGCCTCGTGATAGTGGACGTCGCCCGGCGATACTTTTTGGAACCATTCTGCCGCCGAGCTATACTCCTTCTTGCTCCACAGCAGCCGGCCGAGCTGAAAATCGGGCAGCGAGTAGTGCGTATCCAAATGGGCCGCTTGGGTGAAGAAGCGATGCTTGTCGTCGGCGTTGGTTGCGAGCAATCCGCGGGTATAGTTCTCCACCGCATCCAAACGGACCGGCGGATGGCGCTGCTGGAATTCAGCTTCCGACGGCGCGCTGGCTGGCTTCAGATAACGCAGGGTTTGCCACGCCAGGTGCTCTTGCAAGGCCGCCAGATCTTCGAGCGCGCCGACTTCACGAAATTCGGGTCCTTGCTTGATGTGCTTCAGGTCCAGCACGCGGGCCGTGATCTGCAATGAACCGCGGCTCTTGCCGGCGGCGGAGTCGGGAACCGGCTTCACGTCGTACTGGCCGAAGATCACCAGTTCGGCGTCCAGCTCTTCACCGATCTTCACTACCGAGGCTTTGGTGAGAACCGCGTAGGGCCGCAGCGAAAGGCGGCTATAGGCCTCGATACGATCGTCCCGGTCGAGCGCCATCAGTCCCTCCGAAGAAAGCGCTTCACGGACCGACTCAGCGAGGCTTTCGCCCATCCAGTCGAGATTGGAATTCTTCGAAACGTTGAAAAAAGGCAGAACCAGATAGGTGGCGGCCTGCGCGGGCGGCAGCAAAATGCACACGCTCACAAAGGCCCAGAAAATGCGGAGCACGAAACTATTTTAGCGCGGTAATGAAGGCGGCAGCCCAAGTGGACCGCCGCCCGGTCAAGAGGCCCGCTGGGGAGAACAAGGCCTCGAGCGCAACTGAAACCTCAGTTGGTGGCGTTCGAAGCCGGGTTGAACACCACCCGCATGTTCGTGCCGCCGATGTGGATTTCTTCCACTTGGTTGCCGTTCAAGCGCACGGAGGTTTGCCGATATTTCTGATTGTCTTTCTCAACCGTCACCGGCGCTTCGGTTGCGGTTTTGCCTTGCTTGATCACCGCCGTCTTGTCGTTCAGCTCCAGCTTGTAGTCGCCGGCCTTCAGTTCGGTCCCATGGATCATGACGGGCTGATAGAAGGTAACGTGGTAGCTGGTGGCGGCGCTCGCGACAGCCAACGCAAATAATCCGAATCCTAGTAGAATGTTCTTAACCATAGTTGTAACTCCTCAACACAGACTTACTAACTTCATGTCTTTATACGTTGCGGAGGCGTTTGTGTTCCGAAGAAATTGTGTGAATATTTTGTTGCTTAAGCCGCGCCGGCGTGTTGCAGGATCGCGAGCGCTTCGGCTTGCACTAGCGGGTCGTCGCCGCAGCCCTCAATCCACTCGACGTCTCGTTCTTTTCGAAACCAGGTAAGCTGGCGCTTAGCGTAACGGCGGGTTTCCTGCCGCGTGGACTCCAATGCCTGTTCCACGCCGATGCGTCCTTCGAACAACTGCAGTGCCTGTTTGTAACCAAGTGACTCAAAGGGCTTCGCATCCGGCGGCACGCCGGCCGATAGAAGGCGGCGAACTTCGTCCAGCAGGCCTCCCTCAAACATCTTCCCGGCACGTTCGTTCAGCCTGGCGTAAAGCAGATCGCGAGGCGGATCTAATCCGATCTTGATTGGCCGAAACCCGGCGAGAGGCGCTCGTCCGCGTTCGAACATCGAAGCGAGCGTCGTTCCTTCGAGCAGACGAACTTCCAGAGCCCGCATGGTTTTGTTCTTGTCGTTGGGATGAATGCGGGCGGCGGACGCCGGATCCAGACGCGCCAGGATGCGGTGCAGACTTCCCGGCCGCTTTTCTTCGCGATGCCGCAGGCGCGCTCGCAGAGTATCGTCGCGCCTCGGTCCTGGCGACAGGCCCTCCAAAAGTCCTCGCAGGTAGAAGCCCGTGCCGCCTACTAGCACCGCCTTTCGTCTGCGCCCGGAGATTTCACGAACCACGGCTTCGGCCGCACGCGCATAATCGCCCGCCGTGAAGAGGCTGGTGGGTTCCACGATATCGATCAGATGATGAGGAATGCCCTGGCGCTCAGCGGGTGGAAGCTTCGCCGTCCCCACGTCGAATCCGCGATAGACCTGCAGGGAATCGCAATTGACGATTTCTCCGCCAATGGCTCGCGCGATAAAGAGAGAAAGGTCGCTCTTGCCCGATCCGGTGGGCCCGAGTACGATGGGGAGAGGAATTAAAGGGCTTTCAACCACACTCCCGCTGATGGTAGCGCGCTATTCGATGAATCCGCGCCAGGTTTTGCCGCGGCCGTCGCGAAGCACGATGCCGAAGCTATCGGATACGCCCGTGATAGTACGGCCGTTTGCGTCGCGAAACGTATAGCGGATCGACTCTTCACTCACCTTTTCCGCCGTGCCGCGCCAAATATTGCCGAATTCGTCGCGCAGACGCAGGTGATCGCCATGGCCGAAGCCATACAGACGCGTGCTGGTACCTTCCTCTTCGAAATTGAAGAAGCCGCCAGGCATCTTGGCGTGCACGCGACGGCGTTGAAAAATACCCCGGTGGATCATCAACTCCATTATCAAGGACTGTTGATCCAGTTGCAGATCAGGGAATCACCTTAGTGTGATGGATGTGCGTACCTAGTTCTTGCACACGGTGCTTGCGGAGAGGCTGTGACAAATCCAAGAAAGCTTGCTTAAAACAATAGAGCCGGGAACTGATTCTAGCACAGATTGCCGGGCACGAATGGCATACTAGTCGTTGCCGATCGATTCATGAGAATTGTTTTGCAGCGTGTGAAGAGCGCTCGCGTCGATGTGGCCGGCGAAACGGTAGGCTCCATCGGAGTGGGGCTGGTGATTCTTCTGGGCGTCACTCAGACCGATCGGGAAGAAGACGCCGGGTACATGGCGGCCAAGGTGGTGCAACTTCGCATATTTCCCGATGAAGCGGGCCGCATGAATCGCAGCTTACTCCAAGCCGGAGGAGCTTTGTTAGTGGTTTCTCAATTTACGTTATATGGGGATTGCAGAAAAGGAAGGCGACCCAGCTTCGACCATGCCGCTCCGCCGGAGCAAGCGCGCTCTCTTTATGAATGCTTTATTCAGCGGCTAAAATCGAGTAACATTACTGTGGAAACGGGCGTCTTCCAGGCCGAGATGGAAGTCCACCTCATCAACGACGGGCCGGTGACTTTCATTCTGGATTCCAGGAGAAGCCTGGCGGAACATTCTCTGACGGAAGCGCCGTAACAAGGTAACAAAGAGAGTAATCCCAGCCTGACTTGCGGTTGGGTATCATCCAAATAGGAGCACCCATGCCTCGCACAGTAAATTCAATTCGGAATCATTCCTTGTTGACGGCGGCTCTGGAGGGACTCGAGCTGCAGAAACAGCGCATTGACGAACAAATTCAAGAAGTGCGTTCCCTGTTGGGAAAAACGCCCGGGCGTCGTGGACGTCCGCCCGGTTCAACCAATGGCGGTGCCAGCAACACTGCCGCAACCAGCAAGCGCGCGGCGGGCCGGCTCAGCGCAGCCGCTCGTAAGAGAATCGCCGCCGCTCAGAAGCGCCGCTGGGCCGAGTACCGTAAATCCGCGGGCGCCAAATCCGAGTAGGTCCACTCAAAGCGCCGGGCAATGTCATCCACCGATCCGCTGGCCACTAATCTGCCCTTTTCAAAGAACACTGTGCGACTGGCAAGCGCTTCGGCCAAGCGGATGTTGTGGGTAACGATTAATTTAGCCTGGGGAAGATCGCCGAGTAACTGAAGTAAGTGACACTCGGCCGGAGATCTAGGAAAGTGGTGGGGTTCGTCCAATACCAGGAATTTAGGGTTCGCCTTGGCTATTGCCTCCGCTTCGGGCCTGGCGACCGTCGTCCAAAACCGTGGGCATAAGAAGCTGTTCGTCGGAATTCTGAAACACCATCCCGATTATCCTGGAGCGGATTTTGGGCAGGTTGTCTTTCGTCATCGGCAAGCCGCGGATAGTAATGCTGCCTTCCCCGCGCAGAACGCCCTTGTGCTGTGGAACGAAGGTGGTCTTGCCGGGTCCATTCGGTCCGAAAAGCGCGACCGTTTCGCCTGGTTGCCGCGTGAAATTGACGTCTTTCAGAGCCTGGATGCCGTCCTGATAGTAAACGCACCACAAGCTGCCGAAACTAGCAGCAGAAACGCTGCATCGTGGCCGCGGACGCCAGCCAGATCCTAACCGCCCCTAGCAGCGTGAGGTGAAACTGGCTGTTTTCACTGCGCGACGGTAATCATCTGAGCCGGGTCGGCAAGAGTCATTAAGTCGCCGAACCTTGTGACGAGTGTCGCTGGCGTAGACCAGCCGCGGATAGAGGCGAGCACGGCCGAAAAAATGGCAGCCCGTGTACTCGCCAGGCCACGCGGCGTGCCTTTTCCGAACAGTTGTCGCATTAACAATCCAAGATTGGCCGCGCCCGAGTGCACCACCAAGCGCTTGAGAATGTTTTCCCGGCCGCGCAAATGTAGGCGACGCATCCCGCCCCGATCATACAAGTGTTGATTCCATCGCTCCAGCTTCTCGCCGCGCTGGCGTAACAGCCGGAGGCCTCGCTCTCCACGAATGCGCCGTCGATTCGCATACACCGCTTGTTGTTCCCGCTGTTGCCCTCCCCACTGTTGCGGTCCGCGATTGGGTTCCGAGCAGTACGTGCGCAAGCCCCACTCGGTGAGTTCGTTTACCAGCGCGCGACTGTGATAACCCTTGTCGGTGACCACTTCGCGCGGCCCGTCCGTGCTGACCTGCTTCACAACATCATCGCCGTTGGCATCCGCCACCACACTCGTGATGCGCTCGCCTGCTTCGGCTACCGTTTCGGGAATCGTTGCCGTGTCTCCAACGTCTGCCCCGTGCAGCGTTACGGCGACAATCGCCCCGGTCTCCATGTCTACCGCGTGCTCGGCCTTGTGAGCCAGATGCGTGCGTCCATCCTTCATCTTGGTGATGCGCGCATCGGGATCGTGCGGATGCGTCCAGTCATCGTTGGAACCCTTCTTGGGCCGCTTGCGATCCAACTTCGCCAACTGCTCACGCGTGGGAGTTTCGATGCCGCTTTCTTTGGCCAGCCGCACCAGAAACTCCTCGTAGCGCTCTCCGGTGTCGCGCCGCACAATCGACCGTAGCGCCGCATTGGCTTCCAGAGTCGTCGCGTCTACCCCGATCGTCGTCCCCTTCAGCAGCTTCTTTTCGGCCAACACCTGCAGCACCCACTGGAACACCGCCTGATGCGTGTCCACATCCATCAGCCGCCGGGTGCGCGAGATCGTCGAATGATCCGGCACGCTTTCGTCCAGCGCGATCCTCACGAACGATCGAATCGACAGACTATCGCTGGCCCGCCATGCGATTCCGCGCTCCGAATCGATCCCTTCAAAATAGCCCACCATCAACAGCCGGAAATAGATTCCCGGCGACAAGCCCGGCCGGCCCACCTCACCGGCGTAGAAATCCTCGCAAATCGTTTCGACGTACTCGTCGAACTTCTTCTCATCCAGAATCTGATTCAGCCGTTGGTAAAACGGATGGCTTGCCCCTATCGGCAGCGCCGCAGTCGGTGTCCACAACCTCTCTTGCCGAACGCGCTTCTTTCGTCGTCCCATCGCCATGTTTGGAAGACGATCAAACTACGTCCAAGGTCACACAGGCAACGGCGTTTCACCACGCGCTGCTAGCGTAAGGCGCCGCGCCGCTGAAGGCCGCCAAGGTGCGCCGGTTGGCAGATCGCGTGCTTTGAACGAATCCTGTACTGAGCTTTTCAATGGCCTGAATAACGCAAACGGTAATGGCGCCTTCAGGCGCAAAGTAGCACGATTTTTGGAAGCGTAAGACGCCTTGCCGCGCGCGGCAGGCTCCGCTAATCTGGCTATACCGATGAGCGATCTCAGCCGTATCGGCCTGGCGATCCACGCCAGCCTCCTGAAGAAATTCGACCACTTGATCGGCTACAGCGGATACACCAACCTGTCGGAAGCTTTTCGAGCTGATTCGCGATGAACTGGTCGAGAAGATGTGGGAACGGGAGGATGCCAATGTGGTAGACACCGTTACTCCAGCCTACGACCATCACGCGCGCCTGCTGAATGAAAAGCTGACCGATCTGCAACACTCGCACTTTCACAACACCACGATGCACGTGCATCTGGATCACGACAATTGCCTGGAGGTGTTGGTGGTCAAAGGAACGGCCGGCGCGGTAAAGAAGATCGCGGACGCGCTGATCCGCACCAACGGGGTGAAGCATGGACGCCTCACCACCTCCACTGGCGCGGCATTGTGATTGTCGGAACGGGTGTGGATCTGGTCGAGGTGGACCGCATTCGCGAGGCCATCGAACGTCATGGTGTCCGCTTCATCGAGCGCATCTACACTCCCGCTGAAATCGCCTATGTAGAGCGCAAGGCCAATCGCTATGAGCGTTACGCCGCCCGATTCGCCGCGAAAGAAGCTGGGATGAAAGCGATTGGCACGGGGTGGAAACGCGGCGTCCGTTGGCGGGATTTCGAAGTAACGAACCTGCCTTCGGGCGCCCCACGCTTCAATTTCATGGGGCTGCGGCCAAGTTTGCGGAGGGCCTGGGCGTCCGCAATGTCGCGCTTTCCATCACTCACACGGCGGTGCATGCCATGGCGATCGTGATCTTGGAATCCTAAGGTCGGCCGGCGCGCCTCCATTCGGCTGAGACAACCTGCTTCCAGCAGTTACTTCCCCTTACATGAAAGTCACCACAAATCATTCCGGCCGTGGGACATCGGTGTTACGGGCTGCGTCCATCGAGAGGCGCATCTACTTTGTTCGCGGCCAAAAGGTCATGATTGATAACGATCTGGCAGATCTCTATCGGGTGCCCACCGGAACGTTCAATCAAGCTGTCCGTCGCAATATGGCGCGTTTCCCCGCGGATTTCATGTTCCAGCTCACCGCCGATGAAGCCGAAAACTTGAGATCACAAATTGTGATCTCAAATTGGGGCGGACGGCGTTATCTACCGTTTGTCTTCACCGAACAGGGCGTTGCGATGCTTTCCAGCGTGCTGAAAAGCGATAGGGCGGTCCAAGTGAACATCGCAATCATGCGCGCTTTTGTCAAATTGCGCGAGGTGCTCGCAACACACAAGGAACTGGCCCTGCGTCTGGGGGAATTGGAAAACAAGTTTCACAAGCACGACCGACAGATCCAGGAAGTCTTCGATGCAATCCGCGCGCTGCTGGCGCCGCCCAAGCGTGCCATCGGCTTCCGCGTTCAGGCCCCCGATCGAAAATGAGAGAACTTCAGCTTCTCCGCCACTAGTCCTTTGTCCAAGAGGGCGCATGGTATCCAGGATCACATGCATGCTCGCGTTGACTTTGGCGCCGTTGTTGGCCCAATCGCCCGATCCGGCTTATCCGTTTCTGGAGCGCGCCTACCAAGCCCTGCGCGACAAGAATTACGATCAGGCCATCGCCGGCTTTCAGCGGGCCATCGCGCTCGCGCCGGACCGTGGCTCCATTCGCAAGGATCTTGCTTACACGCTGCTCAAGGTGGGAGAGAACGAGGCCGCGCGCGACCAATTCGGCGAAGCCCTGCGGCTGGATCCCAAAGACCAGCACGTAGCGCTCGAATATGCGTTCCTGTGCTATGAGAGCAAGCAGCAGGCGCTGGCGCGCCGAATCTTCGATGGCATCCGGAAAACTGGCGACGCTCCTTTCAGAGAAACAGCCGAGCAGGCCTTTCAAAATATTGATCAGCCTCTGGCGGCGGGCATCGCGCGCTGGCAAAAGGCGATCGAGTCGGAGCCCGGCAACTTCAGCGCGCATCAGGAGCTGGCTACCCTGGCCGAGCAGCGCGATGAACTCGCGTTGGCCGCGCAGCATTACGAGATAGCCTGGAAGCTCCGTCCCGCCGAGCGTTCGCTGATGCTCGATCTGGGCCGGGTGTGGAGATTGTTGGGGCGCGACGAAGAGGCCGATCCACTGCTGCTTGCGGCGTCGCGCGGCAGGCCTCCCCGCGTTGCCCAGCGAGCGCGCGAACTTCTGCCCAATCGTTATCCTTACGTCTACGAATTCGAAAAGGCTCTCCAGCTTGATCCTCAGAATTTCGAACTTCGCCGCGAGTACGCCTACTTGTTGCTCGCGCTAGGCAAGAAAGACGAGGCCGAACATCAGTTTCAAGCGCTCCATGAGGCGTCGCCCAACGATCTGCTCACCTCGGCTCAACTTGGATTCCTGCGTTTGAACCGGCAGGATTTCGCCGGCGCTCAGCCCTTGCTCGATCAGGTGCTGAAAGGTGGCGATGACGAACTCGCCAGCCGGGTCCGCGCGGCCCTCAAGCTGCCTCAAACTTTGGAACACCGTGCGCGGCCGGCGCAAGCCGCTTCCGAAGACGCCAAGGCGCTGGCGGAAAAGAGCATGAAGGCCGGGTATATGCAGGACGCGCTGAAGTATCTCACTATCGCGCATGAAAACGACCCCGCGGACTTTTCCACTATGCTGAAACTGGGATGGGCCTATAACATCCTGCATGACGATCAGGAGGCCATCAAGTGGTTTCGCGAGGCGAGCAAGAGTTCCGACCCTGCCATTTCGGACGAAGCCGGCAAAGCCTATCGAAATCTTGCGCCCGAATTCGAGCCCCTGCGGACCACGGTTTGGATTTTTCCCGTCTTCTCCAGCCGCTGGCACGACGTGTTTGGCTATGGCCAAATTAAAACCGAATTGAAGCTGGGCCGCTTTCCCATTCGCCCCTACCTCTCCATTCGATTGGACGGCGATGTACGCCAAACTATCGGACCCACCATTGGGGAAGCCGACCCGCAATATCTTTCCGAAACGTCGTTCATATTCGCCGCCGGCGTCGCAACGCTCCCTTGGCACGGTATTACGGGATGGTTTGAAGCCGGCGAAGCCATCAAGTATCTTCCCAGCCGCACCGACGTGGGCGCGATGATCCCGGACTATCGCGGCGGCATCTCCTCCGCCAAGGGTTTCGGCCATCTGATGACCAGTTCCGCGGGCCTTTATTTTGAAACCAACGACGACGCGGTCTTCATCAGCCGCTTTCAAAACGATATGCTCTTCTATTCGCAGAATCGCGCGGGCTACACTCTCCCCTCAGCGGAAGGCATGGGAGGCTTGCAGGCCCAGCTTTATTGGAACGGTAATGTCACCACGGACCGGCTGCATCAATACTGGGCTAACTTTGCCGAAACCGGCCCGGGCTTGCGTTTTCGCTTCCGTAACCTGCCCAAGTCCCTCCTGTTCTCGGTGAACTTTCTGCGCGGCGCTTACCTGGTCAATGTGGACAATCCGCGCCGTCCCAACTACTTCGACCTGCGAATAGGAATCTGGTATGCCTTTACGCGTTAATCTTACGCTTGCTCTTCTCGGGCTGGCGATTGGCCTGCCGGCCGCCACTCTGAATTACCGCATTGCCGGTGACGATCCGGGCGCTTGGCCGCAAATCCTCTCCTCCATCGGACTCATTCGCACCGCCAGCGGTCCCGCCGATGTTTTTGTCGTGCGCGAAGTTGCCGCCGGATCGGTTCCCGAGTGGCTACAGCGGATGGAACAAGGCGGCATCGTGATTCTGGAGGGCGAGAGCGAACTCGCCGCCGCGCTGGGCGTCACCCCGAGCGATAAGCGCGTGATGGTGCGCAGCATCGTGGATCAGCGCGCGCCCAAGCTCTCGATCGTGTGGGAGTCGCCGCTCGAAATTCCGGTTTTCACCGTGCCCAAGGATGCGATGGTTCTCGCCACTGAGCGGTGGGACCACGCTCCCGTAATGGTGGCGCTGCATCGCGGCAAAGGGGCCGCGCTATGGATCGCAGCCTCGCCCGGCAAGGAAGGATACGAACGGTTCCCCTATTTACTCCAGGCTTTGAACGATCTCGGCATGAAGCCGCCCTTCCAAAGCCAGCGCCTGTGGGCCTTTTTCGATTGCGCCTACCGCTCGCGCGTCGATCTGGATTACTTCGCCGACCGCTGGCGCAAAGCGGGCATCGGTGCGCTGCATGTCGCCGGCTGGCACTACTACGAGCAGAACCCCCAATCCGACGAATACCTGCGCCGGCTGATCGAAGCCTGCCACCGCAAATCCATCCTGGTTTATGTTTGGCTGGAATTGCCGCACGTGAGCGAAAAATTCTGGGACGCGCATCCGGAATGGCGCGAGAAAACCGCCATTCTCCAGGACGCTCAATTGGACTGGCGCAAACTGATGAACCTGAGCAATCCGGATTGCGCCGCCGCAGTTTCCGAGGGGATTAAGCAATTGGTCGGCCGCTTCGATTGGGACGGCGTTAACCTGGCCGAGCTCTATTTCGAATCCCTGGAAGGCGCCGCGAACCCGGCCCGCTTCACGCCCATGAACAAGGACGTTCGCGACGAATTTCTCGCACTCAATAACTGGGATCCCATCCAGCTCTTTCAATCCCCGCAGCCCGATGAGGCGCGCCTGAGGACATTTCTCGATTACCGCGCCGATCTCGCGCGCCGGATCCAGGAGAAATGGATCGGCGAGATCGAATCCATCCGAGCTTCCAAGCCCGATCTGGACTTTGTGCTGACTCACGTGGACGATCGTTTCGACACCCGCATGCACGATCTGATCGGCGCCGACGCCGCGCGGGTTCTCCCTCTGCTCGACCGGCACGATTTCACGTTCCTGATCGAGGATCCGGCCACTATCTGGAACCTCGGCCCGCGGCGCTATCCGGAAATCGCCGCCCGATATCGTCCACTCACCGGGCATACAGATCGGCTGGCGATCGACATCAATATCGTCGAGCGCTACCAGGACGTGTATCCCACGAAACAACAAACCGGGACTGAATTGTTCCAGTTGGTGCATTTGGCTACGCAATCCTTCTCACGCGTGGCGCTGTATTTCGAGCATTCGATACTCCCGCCCGATCTTCCTCTGCTCGCCTCCGCCGCCGCCAACGTGGATCAGGCCGAACAGAGCGGATCCAGGCTGGTGGTGAATTCGCGTAGCGGCGTCGGCGTACCCTGGCAAGGGCCTGCTCTTGTCAACGGACGTTTGTGGCCTGCTCGCAGCGACACAACGCTTTGGCTCCCTGCCGGACCAAATGTAGTGGAACCGGCGCCGAAAGACCCTCCGCTTCGTCTGGCCGATTTCAACGGGGATTTGCGCTCTGCCAGCGTTATTCCGGATGGATTGCGCTTTTCCTATTCGAGTAGCGCGCGAGCCTTCGCGCTGTTGTCCGCGCTCCCCCATAAGTTTGAGATCGACGGCGCGCCCTGCGATCCAAAGCTCCTCAAGTCCGGCCCCGGCTTTGTTCTGACCTTGCCGCGCGGCCAGCACGTAGTACAACTGACGCTCTGAAGCATTGACTTTGGGGCGCATTTGTCTTACGCTGTTTGACAAATGGCAAAAGCCGATTCTATTGGGCAATTCGAGCAACTGGTGCTCACCGCGATCCTTGCCCGCCGCGACGATGCCTACGGGGTAAGTATTCACTCCAAAGTGGAGGAACTGGCCCATCCGAAAACGGTCTCGCTCGGCGCCGTCTACGTCACGCTGGACCGCTTGGAAGACAAAGGCCTGGTGAAATCGTGGCTCTCCGATCCGACACCCGAGCGCGGCGGACGCGCCAAACGCTGCTATCGCCTGGAGGCTCTGGGCGAACGCGCGTTGGAGGAATCAGCCATAACGGCCAAGCGTATTTGGGACGGCATCGTCGAGGTGTGGGGCAAAGAGTGGGTGCGCGGCATGAGCAAGGAATGGGGCAAGCGCCTGGCGAAGGAAACCGGCTGATGCGTCCCCGTCCGCTGAAAGTGGCCCAAGCCCTGGCTGCTGTCCTGATCCCTTGCGCCTGCCGCGAGGAGGTGCTGGGCGACTTTCAGGAACGCTGCACTTCCCCGCTGCAATACTGCCGGGATGCACTGCTTACCGTACCGCTGGTAATCCTCAGCAGAATCCGACGGACTGTGGATCCCGCGCTGCTCCTGATGCACGCTATTATCCTGTATTTGTCCTTTTACGGAGTTACCTGGCTGAAAGCTTACGGCCTGCTGTATGAACCATGGGCGCTGGTGCGCCTGGCGATTCCAGTGGTCATAACTTTGCTGGCCATGGTCCTGGAAGACGCTTACGCCAGACCCGGCTATCGATCGCCATTGCGGATGGTGCGCGGGCCGCTGCTCGGCCTGGCGTGGACGCTTCTGTCGCAAGCCGCGTTGGGCGCCGCCCATTCGAGTCTTACGCTTCCCTTTTGGATCGTACTGTGCGGAGGCGCCCTGGGCCTCCTTCTCACCTCAGCCCTTCGACTCCTGTTTTCACCGCCCTCAACGTCGCAACAAGGCGGGGCGCCGCGCCTGTGAAGTTAGGCTAGCTGTCGTAGGTTTCAAACTCGAGTTGATCGCCGGCGATAGTCTTGGTCGCTTCCGCCGTGCCGCTGGGCAACTCCAGCACGGAGTGCGCGAATAAACAGGCGGCCATGCGCCAGCGCGGCATCGCGGCGCGAATCTTAACTACTTTGCGCTTCTTGTCGAGAAACAAAACATCGATCGGGAACTTCATCCCGACGGTATGTATGCCCTCGCAAGGCGTAATCCACAAGCCTTCGCCGCTGTCTAACCGCTCGTGCTTGAGCAGCCCCTTTTTTCGTTTTTTGCTGGTATCGGCGATCTCGGCGCGGTCCGCTAGCGTCGTGTCTCGGGATTGGTTGTGAACGCGCAATCGTCGCATAACTTTGTCTTAGGCTACCGTCAACACCGTCGCAAAATACATATCCAGCTCGCGCCTATCCTTCGCGTGCACTTTGCCGCGCGCTTGAGAGGCCAGAAAGTCCTTCACTCGCGAGTAAGTCCTCTCCGATAGATTGATCCCATTCGCTTGGCCGCTGACAATGCGGACTGTCGTGTTGCGCAGCCCCGCCGCTACGACACGCAGCAAGCCGGCTTTCAGGGGAGGCATCCAGGTAAGTTATCGGTTGTTACGTCCCACTGCCTTAGTGTGTTGCGCCTGAGTGTGTTACTAAGGAAAACAGACATGTCGAGCCGGCGGCATTTCCTTAGAAAATCGGCACTTTTGGCGGGCGCGGCGTGCTTGGCCCCGGCGCAGTCGCGCAAGCCCAACGTGGTAGTGATGCTCGCGAGCGGTCTGCCGGATCTGGCGCTCGACCACACCCTTCGCCTTCCATACCTGACGCGCTTCGCGGGCGAAAGCGTCCAGTTCGAGCGCAGCTATGTTGCTTGTCCGGATACTGGACCGTCCGAAGCGTCCTTAATAACGGGTCGTTTTCCATTCGCCTGTGGTGTGCCGCGCGATGGAATTCCGCTCGCGCCGGATCAACCCACTATCGCTCGTCATTTGAAAGACGCCGGGTACCAAACGGCGATTATTGGGGATTGGCGCCTTGGGGGGACGCAAAAGACGGACGAAACGAATCTAGCGATCGACTTCATCCAACAGAACCGGCACAATCCGTTCTTTTTGCTTCTGGCCTGGCATCGGTCGGACCCGAGCGTGATCGACGACGATGCCGGACATGTACTCGGGGTGATCGAAAGCCTGGGACTCGCGCGCGATACCATCACCGTTTTCACCTCCGATCATGGTTATGGAGCGGGCCCGCTGGAGCCGGCGGTGCGGATTCCACTTATGGTTCGCCATCCGCGCCTCGCTCCCGGCTGGCGCAACGGCGTTCTCGCGTCCAATGTCGACGTGGCGCCGACGCTTCTAGCGCTGTGTGGAATCAGCCCCGGCGATTCCATGCAAGGGCGCGATCTCACGCGCGAACAGCCCCAGTCCATCTATTGTGCCGGCCAGATCGGAACGCCGGACGAGTGGCGCATGCTGGTTCGTGGCCTGGACAAGCTGGTGGTCGACCAGTCGCAAAACGTCACGCGTCTTTATAACCTGGGCGCGGATCCGCTCGAAATGGACAATCGCGCCCACGATCCCTCGCTCGAATTGAAGCGCAATGAGTTGAAAGCGCTGCTAAACGATTGGATGCGTCGCACCGGCGACGGTATGGATCCTTCTGGATTAAAGCTCCGGGCTGGATTAAAGCTCCGGGCTAGAGTTTAAACAACGCGCGCGGGCGGAATTCCAAACATCTGCTCCGTCTGGCGATTGAGTAGCACCCACAAACCATAGATTCCCAAAAAGGTGTGGAGTGGAAAGAACGGCAAATCGATAGCCGACAGAATAATCCCCCCGATGCGCGCCCACGGTCTGAATTGAATCAGGCCGATGCCGATGACGAGAGCCGGCAGCGAAAGGACCATGATCCCGATGAATACTAATCCCCCCACGGCGCCGAGAATGGGAATGGCGGTGAAGCTATCGGAAGAATGATCGGCCGCCACCAACGCCGAAACGCCGCCAAAAATGAGGAGCGCGATGATCGCCCCCAGGACGCCCAGCCCTCCCAGCACGATATGCAAAATCCCCAAGATCTTCACATGCTGCGCCATGCTTCCTCCCGGTTATCCAATTAGGATATCCCGATTCTACTCTCTATACGAGGGTCTTAACGCACAGGTTCCGCGCTATTTGCCGTAAGTAATCTTGGAATCGGCGCCGAATCGATGGTACTCGCTGTACCGGATGCTCAAGCGGACGCGTTGCGCGCCCCCTTTGAAATACAGCGTATCGTCGCCGTAGGTCATCACCGGAAACCAATAGTCGCCTTCCACCTTTTGCCGCAGCGTGGTGAAATGCGGGAACAGGTTCTCGCTCTTGAGCGTGTGGATCTGCGGCACGGCCTGCCCTTCGCTGCGAATCACCGAATAGTCCTTCTTAGAAACCCACAACATCCCGTCGAACAATCGCTGGCCTTCCAGAATCTGCCGTGGACTGATCTGGAGCACAAAACAGTCCACGCCGTCCATGGTTTCTTCACCGCGAAATTGCGTCTCATACAGAAACACCTGATCTTTGGTAAGCAGGAAGGGCTGGATATCGCGCATGTCGCGGAAATCTTCGTCAGTCAGTTTCAGATGCGTGAGCGTGGTGTGCGGCTTGCCTACCATCTGTTCGGTACGCTCCTGGGAGGGCGAAAAGATAATGTCGCGCACCTCCTGGTAAGTGCCTTGCGCAAAACCACCTGGGTTCAGCTCGTCCAGGGTGACAGTTTGGCGATACGTGTAGTTGCTCTGCGCTTGCGCGGTTTCGGTCTCGCGCGCAGCGATCAGGCGCACCAGATTCGCGGGAGGATCTTCTGCACCGGCGATACCCGGAAACACGGCGGAAAAAAAGGCCACCGATGCTAGGATGAAGCGAATGCGCCAGTTTCTGACGACGCTGTCCCTGGTTTGGATAGCAGCTTGCATCGGAGCGTACGTTTACTCCCATCAACAGCATATATCTTCGGCCATAGCGCTCGCGGTGGTTCCGGCCTTCCTGGTGGAGTTAGGTTTCTATCTCGTTCCAGGATTCGCAACGGTGCGGAAAATGTTTGATAAGCTCGGCTCGAAGCCGGTGCGAGCCGCGCTGTTGGCCGCGAGTGCAGTGCTTCCTTATCTGATCGAAACCTTTCGGACGCGGACGTTTCATCCGATCTCTTTCGTTGAGTTGCTCGCCCTGGTTTTAGTGGCGGCATTCTGGTACGCGTGGAATCGCCCAAGCATGCTGGTGGACTTCCTGTTCCTGGCCTTCATGGCGGCGGTTTACCTGAGCCGGCCCTTCGATCACCTCTATCGCCAGCCGGTGCCGCACGTCGCGCTCGGCATTCTGGGCCAGCTGATGTGGATCCGGCTGGGATTGATGGCGGTGCTTTCGCTGCGGTCGCTCGACGACGCGCGTTTTGGCTTCGTTCCGACGCCGGAGGAATGGCGCATCGGCGCGCAACATTTCGTGTTTTTTCTGCCCATCGGCGGGGCGCTGGCCTATGTGGTGCGCCTGGGACAATTTCATCCGCATCCGCTGCCTTGGTGGAAGTTTGGAATCTTCCTGGTGCTCACGTTTTGGGGGATCTTCTGGCTGGTGTCGCTGGCAGAGGAATTTTTCTTTCGGGCGTTTTTGCAGCGAGTCATCGCGCGCGGGGCGCATAGTGAAACGGTCGGGCTATTGGCCGCCGCGGCGCTATTTGGGCTGGCGCATCTTCCGTTCCGGAGCTTTCCAAATTGGAGGCTGGCCATCGTGGCCGCTGCCTTGGGCATCTTCTGTGGGCTCTCGCTCGTGAGAGCGCGCAGCGTGCGTGCCAGCATGGTGACACACGCGCTGGTGGCCACTACCTGGCGGATGTTTTTTTCCGGTTAGTGCCGCTCGATTTAAGAGCCTGCCGGCTTTTGAAAAAATCTTTCCATGGATCGGGACCGGCCAGCACCTTTTCGTAATTGCCCAGATTGAAAGCGGACGGATCAAGCGACGGCTTCACATCCGTCCAATGGAGCGGCATGGAGAACGGCGCCTTCTCGCGTCTTCGAACCGAATAGGGCGCAACCACAGTGGCGCCGAATGCATTGCGAAACGCATCCAGATACACGCGCTGTCCGCGCGCTTCGATGCGCTGCTCCACCGTTAGTTCCCGGGGATGTTGCGCGGCCACGCGTTCGCAGATTTGTTTGGCGAACGGCAGCACATCGTCGTAAGTTGGCCCCAGCCGCAGCGGCACGAACACATGCAGACCGCGGCTGCCGGACGTTTTCGGAAACGACGTCAAGCCGAGTTCGTCCAATTCGTTCTTGATCCACACTCCGGCTTGGGCGGCGTCGGCAAATTTGCCCGAAGTGGGATCGAGATCGAAAACCATCCAGTCGGGCTGCTGCGGATGGCTGGCGCGGCTGGCCCAGACATGTACCGGGATGCAGCCCAGATTGGTGAGCGCGAGTTGCGTTTCTTTCGATCCCCCCACCACATATTCGACGTCGCGATTTTGATGGTGAATGCGATGCGTGGGCGTGCCTTTGGGCAGCCCCTTGGGCGCGGCCTTCTGATAGAAACAGCTCCCCAGCATTCCGTCGGGACAGCGCTCCAGCGAAAGCAGGCGATCGTCAACGTAGGGCCGGAGCCGGTCAAAAATCGCGTCGTAGTAGCGGGCCAGATCGAGCTTGGTATAGCCAACGCCCGGCCAAAAAATCTTTTCGGGATGCGTGATCAGATCGTTCAAAGTCATTTGGCCCCCGGAATCGCGACTTCATTGGGCCGTTTGTCGTCGCGCAGCCCGAGAAAAACCGGCTGGCGGAGCTTACGGTCGTCGGTCCATTCTTCATAGGCGATTTGCGCCACCAGGCGCGGCGCCAGCCAGGTGACGTCGCGCTCGCGCGGAACATTAACGACGGCAGGTTTGGCGCGGACCAGCGGCTGAAACTTACGGTAGAGCTGTGCCAGCTTTTCCTGCGAGAAGCCGGTGCCGACTTTGCCGACGTACTTCAATACGCTTCCTTCGTATGCCGCCAGCAGCAGCGCTCCGAAATGTTCGCGAGCGCCGGCGGGGGCGGTGTAGCCGACGATAATGAATTCGTCCTCCTGCTTCACCTTGAACTTGAGCCATTTCCCGGAGCGGCCTTCGACGTAGGGCGACGATTCGTCCTTGGCCACCACGCCTTCGAATCCCTTTTGCTTTGCGATTTCGTACGCTTTCAGTCCGTCGGGCGCCAGACGTGCCGAGGAAAACATCGCCGGCTGTTTCCCCACGGGCTTCCCTAAGATGTTTTCAAGCATCACCCGGCGCGATCGAAGAGGCTCCGCGCGCAGATCGCGGCCATCGATATAGAGGCAGTCAAAAACCGCGTAATGGAGATTCTCGGCCAGGTTTTGCAGTAGCTGGAAGCGCGAGACGTTGTGGCGGTCGAAGGCCACCACTTCGCCATCCAGCAAAACCGTTTCGTGTGGAAGAGCGCTCACCGCAACGGCAATCCCGCGAAAGTGCTCGGTGCGATCCTTCGCATTGCGGGAAAGCAATGTCACCCGGCGTCCTTCCTTATACGCCAGGATGCGATAGCCGTCGTACTTTTCTTCGTAGACCCAGCCGGGGCGCTGGAAGGGTTCTTTGACCAACGTCGCAAGCATGGGTTGCACGCGAAATGGAATGCCGGCCGTCATTTACGCGCAGCTGCCACTCCCACCGGATCGCCCTTCGCAGCTCTAGCGACATCGCCGCCAGCATCCCCGGCAATTTGGGCGAGCAGGCGATTCGTGAGGACGGAGCGCGGCTTTTCGGTGAGGATGTCCTCGCTGGAAACGTAGCGGTCGCGATGTTTGATGAGCAGCCATTGCGGCTTCTTCGACCCGCCATAGCCAAGCTTGGTTCGGACCAACACCCACGAGCCGCGCAGCTTCTTCCCGGAAAGCGTGAATTTCAGATCGCCTTTTTCGAGCGCGGCGTCCACGTCCGGAACTTCGGGAGTCCACGTACCGCGATCCCACAGCATCACCGTTCCACCACCGTATTCCCCCTCCGGAATCACGCCTTCGAAGTTGCCGTATTCGAGAGGATGGTCTTCCACACTGGTCGCCAGGCGCTTCACTGCGGGATCGAGCGATGGACCTTTCGGCACGGCCCAGGAAAGCAGAACGCCGCGCCATTCCAGACGAAAGTCATAGTGCAAGTGGGAGGCCTGGTGCTTCTGGATGACGTACAGGAGTGTGGAAGAATTGGCGCGGGGACGAGCCCCTTTGGGCTCCTCGGTGACATCGAAATTGCGCTTCTCCCGGTATTCTTCGAGGGGCGCAGCTTTATCCTTTGTCTTTGTCTTCATGGGGAACGTGGGTTTCTACGTAATCGAGTATGTCGTAACGGATAACTTTTCGATCGGGAAAGAAGCTGTTGATGGCGTCCAGTTCGTCGCGATAAATTTCAATCGCCGATTCCAGGCGCGCCATTTCGTAAATCTTGCCATGCGAGTGCGCAATGTTGAACAGCACCAGCTTTCCGCCGGCGTCGCGATATTGCTCGGCCAGCAGCAGCAGAATGCCCATACCGGCGGTGTCGATCTCGGCAATCTGCGCAAAGTCCAGGACCAGTTGCCGATTCCCGGGGTCAAAAAGACATTCGACGACGAAATCGCGCAGCGCGATGTCGCCGCCGCCCATGACGAGATGCCCTTTCAGGTCCAGAATGACGATGCCTTCCGTTTCCCGCTGATGAATGTCGAGCTTATTGTGATGAAGCATTGAATCCCTTTTCGATTGTTCTACAAACCGTATGACTCGAGCAGGCGCAGCCAGATTTCACTCATGGTTGGAAAACACGGAACGGCGTGCCACAGGCGATCGAGCGGAATTTCGCCGACGATGGCGATAGTAAACGCCTGGATCAGTTCACCGACGTCCTGCCCCACCAGGGTCGCGCCAACCAGGACGCGCCGATTTTCATCGACGACAATTTTCGCGTGGCCCTGGTATCCGTCGGCCACGATCTTCGTTCCGGAGATGTGGCTGAGGTCGTACTCCACCGCGCGAACCCGCAGGCCGGCGTCTCGCGCCCGCGCTTCGGTTAGTCCAACGGCGGCGGCCTCCGGATCGGTGAACACTACTTGCGGAACGGCGGAGTGGTCGGCGGTAGCGGCGAATCGCGTCCAGGGCTGGGGCGTTCCGTTCAATTGGCCTTTGGCGCGAGCGGCAATCGCGTCGCCGCACGCTCGGGCCTGGTATTTGCCGATGTGCGTCAGCAGGGCGCGGTGATTGACGTCGCCCGCGGCGTACAGCCAGCCGCCCGCAACGCTTTTGACGCAGCAGGTGTCGTCCACATCCAGCCAATCGCCTGGCTTCAACGCAACCGTCTCGAGTCCGATATCCTTGGTCTTCGGAACGCGGCCGGCGGCGACCAGAATTTCATCGGCTTCGACGCTTCCTCCCTCCCACCAGACCTGCACCGGAGTGGCGGGAGAACGGCGCTGTACGCGTGTCACGTCTACCCCCGTGTGTACGGAAATCCCGAGATCGCCAAATCGACCCGCGATTTTTTGGCTCACAAACGGCTCGAACCGTTCCAGCAGCCGATCGCCGCGGTCGAGCAGCGTTACTTCCTTGCTCCCGAGCGAGCGGAAAGCTTGGGCCAGTTCGCACGCCACTGGACCACCTCCCAGTATCGCGAGGCGGGGCGGGATGCGATCGGCACGCGTGGCTTCGCGATTGGTCCAGGGCGATGCGTCGGCCAGCCCGGGGATGGGCGGAAGCAGCGGATCGGTTCCGGTGCAGATGACGACGGCGTGGCGCGCGGTAAGGCGCTGGGCGCCCACTTCCACCACGCGCTCACCAGCCAGGCGTCCCGGGCCGCGCACCAAGGTGACTTTGGCGTTCTTCAGCCACTCCACTTGGCTGTCGTCCTTCCAGTTACTTGTGAAGAGAGTGCGGCGCGCGAGGACGGCTGAACTGTCGAGCGCCCCTGTTACGGCTTGCTTGGCGCCATCCACGCGACGCGCGTCTTCGAGCGCAGCCTGGCTGCGGAGCAACACCTTGCTCGGGATGCATGCGGCATAGGAGCATTCGCCGCCCACGAGATTCGATTCTACGATGGCGACGCTAAGTCCGCCCTTCACCGCGCGGTCGGCAACGTTCTCGCCCGTGGGTCCCGCGCCGATAACGATGACATCGAAAAGAGTTTCGGGCAAGCGGCCTCCGTCCCTCCATTTTGACGCCGGACCGGGACAACTTGGAACAGCATCATTTTCGGGGAGGCGATAGGGCCTGCTTTTAGGCTAAATTACGCTAGCACGGGTTCTTTGACGCGTGGAACCGGCGCTGCCATCTTCCGCTTCTCCTGCTGTAGCGTGTGCACCGCCATCAGCGCGCCAATAGGATGCGCCCCCACCGCGGCCAGCGGATCGGCGTCCTGTCCGGGCTTATCGCCATTGATGTGGCGGAACGTGAACGTCTCCTGCAGCGCTACCGTGTGTTCCGGGCTTAAGCCGTATTCGGCGGCGATGGGCGCAACATCCTGGAATGCACGCACCCGCAGGCTGGGTTTGAATCGCAGATCGTAAAGCAGCTTGTTCAGCTTGTACGCCGCAAGCGGCGGATGATTGTAGAAATGGTAGGGGTGATTGTGGAAAGTATACGGCCGCGGTGGGTCCGCGTTGGGCTTTTCGCCGGGATGAAAGATCGCGACGGCGTGGCCATGATGCGTGGTCGGCTGGTAGGAGAGCAGTTCCATGTGCTGCGGTCCGATAGCGCCTAGCACCGCGGCCCAGGGCAGCATCTCCGTATTGCCTACCTCATCCAATTGCTCCGCGCCCAGGTTGATGAACGAATCGCTATGGCTATTCTCAAGCTCGTGGATGCACCAGCGATCGAAATCATAGGCCGGTTTGTAATACTTCCAGGTGCCGGGATAGTGCGACATGCCGCCGCTGGCGAGCACCGCCACACGCTCCGGCCGCGCGGCCACAATCTCCGCAATGGCCTTTCCGAGCGCCGCGCAGCGCCGGGCGCTGGGCAATGGCGGCAGGTAAGTATTGATAAAAATGGGAACCACTGGAATGGATCGGTTCTCGATCACCCATTCGAAAATGGCCGCGAAGGAATGTCCCAGGTCGGCTTCCTGCGAATAGGCCATATCGAAATCGCGCGCCACCAGTTGATCCAGTACCGCCTCGGCCAGCGCTTGATGAATCGGCGGATTCCAGGAGCGGCCAGCGAAGGCCGCCGTGGCATTTTCACACGACATGATGGCAAACGTCGGCACGCTCTTTAAGAAGAACGTCTCCATGTGATCGCTGGCGAAAACGATGAGAGCGTCCGGTTTGGTTTCATCCAGCAGTTTTCCCAGCCGGCGCATGGCAGCGATTCCGGCGTCAAGCTGCGCGGGGTCCTCTTCCGGCGGCCGCGTGAAAAGCTGCGGCGCGTGCATGGTGGCCATGGCTGCAACAATTTGTCCCATCTGTTCCTCCTTGGTAATCAAGGAGCAGGTGAAGCAATTGAAAAACCACGGAAAGGTCGCGGAGAAAGGCTACTTTGCGACGGGATGCGTCTGGTGACTCAGCGGGCCTGCGTGAAGTCGCTCACTTGCCGAAGGGATTACGACTTGATCTCGCGGCCGTCCGGCAACTTAATGATGGAGCTGAGCATGACCGGCGCGCCGTTCTTCGCCGCGCCGCCGGTGCAACTAATGACATCGCCCGGCTGCACCAGATTCCGCGACCAGCCATAGGATTTCAGATGATTCAACGCCATCATCTCCACCGACCATTCCACAGTGTTGCCTTTATCGTCTTTCACATCCAGGTAGATGTAAGCATGCGGATTGGTCCACTCGAAGCGCTTCACCACGCCCGTGACGGTAATGGGATGGGACATGTCGTACATGCCGGTACCGTGATGCGCCAGCAAAGGCACGCTCGCTCCGGCCAAACCCAACCCTATCAAGAATCCTCTTCGCGACGTCATCCAAACCTCCCCAGCGCGGCACTCGCCACAAATCACACTACTGCAATGTCAGGCTTCGGGTCAAACGCGCTACTTACCAAAAAGATCCTTGTAGTCTTTGTTGTTCTCGCACACGTATTCATCCACTTTGTCCAGATCGGTGCGGAGGGGAAATGTCCGGGTGAGCGTCCACGGCTGGACGAAAACGTTGGGATCTTCGATGGTGGCTTCCCACTGCAAATTATTCAGATCGGTACGATGGAAACGCTCGACAACATGCAGCGCTTCGCTATGACGGAAAGCGCCCGGCAGCTCGGTGCGGTCGTTGAAGCCCACCGTGTCCACCACCAGGGTGTCGCCCTCCCAATGCCCGATGGAATCGCCCATCCAGGTGGGGTCGGGGTCCGCGGGATGCGTGCCGTTGATAGAAACCACGCGGAACATATGCAGGTATTCGTAAAGAATGACCACCTTGTCCAAGCCTTGTACGATCTCCCATTGATAAGGAACAAAGTAAGCTAGCGGCACGCCCGTGGGCATGCAACTGGCGTAAACGCCCGCGTCGGTGGGTCCTCGGACCACCTTGTATTTCTCGGCTCCGGGTTTGAGCGCGGCCTGGATGGGATCGCGTTGGCCGCGAACCGCTGCGCCGCCGAAATTGAATGAACTGGAGTTGTAAACGCCGGTCAGGTTCGGTTTGCCGTCGGGCATCCGCGGCGTCTCTTTGCTGGCCGATACGGCTGCGGGCGCTACGTTCGCGGCAACGGTGCCGGCAACGGTAACAGTGACGGTTTGCGTCACCACCTGGTCCTTGGGGCCTTTGACGGTCAAGGTGTAGGTGGTGGTGGCGCTCGGAGATACCGTTTTGCTCCCGCGGGGCCGGACTCTTCCCGGCGCGGGATCAATGTTCACGGTTACCGGATTTTCCGTTGCCCAGAGCAACGTGACGGACTGGCCTGGCTGAATGGAAGAGGGCGTCGCGGTGAATTTCTCGATGCGCGCGGGCAGCGTCGCGGCTCTCACATAGGCCGAGGTTCCACCGGCGGGAGGAGTTGCGGTGGCGGGGGCCGGCGGCGTTTGGGCCATCGCCGGGATGGCGGCTACAAAGATCGTGGAGGCAACGAAACCGATTCGCATTAGTAGCAAATATATCAGCGCCCGCCCGCCGTTTCCATCACCTGTTGGGTCTTGGCTCGTTGCAGAGGCCACATGGTGAAGAAGTCGGCGTAAGCCACCAGGAAGGGGAAGGTCACCGAAAGCAGAGCCGAGGCGAGCCAGATTTCGGATTGATAGGACGGCGCGCCCGTTTCGAGTTTGCCGCTAAGGGCCGGCGCGAGCGCCCGATACATCAGTGCGAACGCGTTGCCGGCTATGGCCGCGGCGATGAAATTCAACACGCCCTTGAGCGGCTGCGTAAATTTCGCGAACACCGACCCCTGCAGCATGTTCAGCATGAAAATGGTGCCGAACAGGAACGGGATGGGGACCGAAACCATGAAATCCACCTGGTCCATCTTCAGCACGTCGACACCGATATAAATAGCCCCGGCGCCGATAATGAGCGCCACGATGGTCCACACAATGCCCAGCACCGGCTGCTTCATCATGCCTGGAAATTTCGTGAAGGGCCACAGATCAAAACACAACGATACGAACATTACGGTAATGGCCGTCACGTAAAACACGACGCACGTCCAACCGCTGAAAGGACCATGCGGATCCTGCGCTGGAACATACACCGGCGCGCCTTTCAGGAAATCGAAGTTAAAGAGGAGGCGAAACAAGATGTAGTTGATAGCGTAGCAGGCCACCATCAAGGCAACGCCAACGCCGATTGGATTTTTGATCAGCGCGGTGAATGGCCAGCCGCCCCACATAATGGCCAGCCAGAACATAATGACCACCGAAGCGATCATGCATTGCGTAAACATGGGCGTGGGCGGGCTGATGGCCTGGCCGACTCCGGTCCAATGCGCGAGCGCCACGATTGCGCCGGCGATCAACGCCAGGATGGTGAAAAGAATGCCGCGAACGGGCTGCGAGCGCTCCGCCACCGAACCTGGCTGCTTCATTCCCCAGGTAACGCCCATCACGATTTCCATGGGAATCAGGCACAACAGAAAAGTGGAGATCGGCCCTGAAAACTTCGCGAAATCGAATAGCGAAATAAAGCCCAGAGAAATAGCCATGACCACTGCTGTCGCGAGGATGCCGAGTGCGGGTTGTTTGAGGCCAGACAAGGGTCTCTCCTTTCATTCCGCCGCGAATCGGCGGGGCTGCGATATTGCTATCGCGGTTAGTCATACTATCACAAGTGCCAGATCCAGTAAGATTGTGGAGGCGCATGCCCACCATCAAGCACATTCTTTTCCCACTCGATTTTTCGGCCGCCGGAATGGCCGCCATTCCCTACGTTCGCGCGCTGGCCAACCGGTTTCACGCCCGGGTTACGCTTTTGAGCGTAGTGCCTCCCGCCTGGGTGACGCCGCCGGGCCTGATTCCGCCGCCCGCGGGCACGGATCCTGTGGCGCTGCAGAACTCGCTGCAGGCGCATTTGGATAGCGTCGCGATCGACGGTTTGGAATCGCCACCCGCGCGGCTGACCGCCTTGGGCGATCCGGCGCTGAAGATCGCCGAATTCACGCGCGATAACGCGGTGGACCTGGTCATGCTGCCGACGCACGGCCACGGCCTGTTTCGCCGGCTGCTGCTGGGCTCGGTGACGTCCAAAGTTTTGCACGACGTCCACGCCCCGGTGTGGACCGCGGCGCATGCCGAAAAGCAGCACGCTCATGAGCTGCCTCTCAAAATTTTATGCGCGGTGGATGGGAGCGACAAAAGCTTGGCGCTGGCGCAGTGGGCCGTCGACTTCAGCCGGCAAGCGGGCGCGAGCCTGCAGCTACTACACGTAGTGCGGACCATCAGCGATTGGCTATCGCTTGAAAGCGAGCAGGCGTTGCAGGAGGAACTGCGGGCCGAAGCGCGCAATCGCATCGAGGGCAGCCTGAAATCGGCCGGATTGGAGCTGCCGCTGCGGGTGGCGGTCGGCGAAATTGTCACCACCATTACCGAAGAGGCGCGGCAGGAAGGCGCGGACCTGATCGTGCTGGGGCGCGGCGCCATGCACGAGACGCTGGGCCGTTTGCGCACACACGCCCAGGGGATCATTCAACGATCGCCCTGCCCGGTGCTGAGCGTATAGCGGAATCTCGATTTGAACCTTTTGCTCTTCATCCAAAATGCGAGCCCGATTCGCGCGCGTAGCATCACCAGGACGTTCCGACACCTGGGAGCGCTGGGGCTCTTCTTTCTCGCGATCCTGGATAGCTCTCCGCTGCCGACATTTGGAGGGCCCGACATCCTGATCGCGATTCTGGCCGGCAGTCATCGCGACCCATGGTACGAGTATGTGGCGGCCGCGACGGCGGGCTCGGTGATCGGCGCATACATCACATTCCGGATCGCTCGCACGGCGGGGCAGGCTTATCTGAACAGTAAGTTCGGACAAGGTAGAGTGTCCGCGTCACTGAAGCTGTTTAAGAAATGGGGTACCGGAACCCTGGTGGCCTCCACTGCCATTCCTTTCCCGTTCCCCACCAGCCTTGTATTCGCGGCAGCAGGCGCTTCCGATTACCGCCTGGGCAAATATCTTCCGATTGTCGCCGTGTGCCGCGCCGCCCGATATTCAGCCATCGCCATCGTGGCCGATCTTTTCGGGCGGCACTTCATCCGCGTGATCCGGCATCCGGTGCAATATTGGCCTTGGCTGCTGCTGTTCCTCGCGGCGGCTTGCGGATTGATCGCAGGTGGGATTCTGATCAATCGGCGAATCGCACAGGGCGTCTGAACTTCAGATTAATGCAGGTCCTTTAACAGCGGAATATCCTTAGCCGGCTTCGCCTTGGGCATGGTCTGCAGGTACGCGTGGATATCCGTCAGTTCCTGATCGGTAATCACCTTGTCGGTATAGGCGGGCATCTGGCCGCCGGGCGCGCGGACGTAATGGATCAGCCCTTGGGGGCTCAACCCGATGTCGGCGATGCGCGCGCCGGCCGCGCCACCTTGTCCCGCGTAGCCGTGGCACTCGTAGCAGCCGTCTTTCACGAACAAGCGCTTACCGTTGGCCGCGTCGCCGGTATGCGCCTGACCGAAGCCGGGGATTGCAATAACTGCCGCGAACAGGATCAGCAGAATGTGTCGTTGCATGTTGAATCCTTACCGGGGTTGAGTGACCACGTCGATCAGAGCCGGTTCGCCTTTTTTGACTACTTCAATGGCCCGCTTGATGGCGGGACCAACATCGTCGGGATTGTCGATCGGCCCTTCGCTGTACATGCCGTAAGCCTTTGCCATGAGCTGATAATTGATGTTCGGATCGGTGATGGCGGTTCCGATTTGAGCTTTATCCACCGGGCGCTGCGCCCGCGCAGCCATGTCCTCCAGATACATCATTTCCTGATGGTAGGCCCGGTTGTTGTGCATGATGCTCAACAACGGAATGCGGTGATGCGCGGCCGTCCATAACACGCCGGGTGCATAGTTGAGATCGCCGTCGCACTGGATGTTGACGCTGATGCGTCCGTACTTCTTGTTCGCCAAGGCAGCTCCCACCGCGGCCGGAGCGCCATAGCCGACGCCATACGCGCCGTGTCCGCCGATATAGTGATAGGGCTTCTCGAAATTCCAGAGCCGGGTAGGCCAGTTGCTGAAGAACGTGACGTCGGAAACCAGAGACCAGTCTTCGTCCTTGATTTGATTCCACAACTCGGCGGATACGCGGGCGGTGGAGACGGGGCTGGCGTCCCAGGCCCAGGCCGCTTGCTCAATGTCGCGCTGTTTGTTGCGTTGGTGCGCTTCGGCCAGCTTGGCGCCACGGGCCTGCAAGGCACTCTTGCGCTCGGGAGTGATCAAGCGCCGGCATTCATCGATCAGCATCGGCAAGGTTGCTTGCGCGTCGGCGGCGATGGAGAGGTCTACGTCATCGTAGCGTCCAAAGTCCTGATAGTTGCTCTTGGCAAACAGATCGCCCGCGAAAATCGTAATGACCTTCGCACCTGGTTTGGTGATGGGCCGATCTTGCATTCCCATCCGATTCACGGGGGTCTGCGTGTGGGTGGTGCTCCACATGTCGGGAACTTCCAGGCCCAGGACCACATCGGCCGAGGCGACGCTCCCGGTGCCGTACAGCGGGTTGCTGGAGGGGAAGTTCATGCGGAAGCGGCGATCGATCACGGGAGCTTGCAAAGTCTCGGCCAACTCCACCAGCAGCTTGATTCCTTCCGGCGTTCGGGCGACGCGTCCGGCGACAATTACAGGATTCTCCGCGTTGACAAGCATCTTCGCGGCTTCTCGCACGGCGCCGTAATCGCCGGCGGGTGGTTGCGACAGAGCCAGTTTCGGGATCTTCAGTCTGCCGCGATCCTCCTGCGCCACAGGTTCTTCCTGCAGCACTGCGTCGGCCACGATCACTACCGGTTCCATGGGCGGAGTCATCGCGATTTTGTATGCCCGCACGGCGGACTCGGCGAACTGGCCCAAGGAAACAGGCGAATCGTCCCACTTGGTGTAGTCGCGAACCATGGACGCGGCGTCCTGGACGCTGTGGGCCCACTCGACATCGCCGCGGCGCCATCGGCCATCCAGAATATTGCCGAGAATGATGTAGACCGGCACGCGATCGGCGTAGGCGTTGTAGATGGCCATGGAAGCGTGCTGCAATCCCACCGTGCCGTGCGCCAAGCTTAGGATCGGCTTGCCTTCGATCTTGTAATACCCATGACCCATACCAACCGCGGATTCCTCGTGGCAGCAAGTGATCCATTCGGGGGCCCTGTTACCGCCGTAGTTGGTGAAGGACTCCTGCAGTCCGCGAAAGCTGGAACCGGGGTTAGCGAAGACGTAATCGAAATTCAGCGTCTTGAGAACGTCGACCATGAAATCGGATCCGGGGCGGTCGGTGGTGTAGACATCCACACGGGGCGGGGGCGGGCTGGTTTCGGCGGCCGTCTGCTTGGCGCCCGGCAGCGGCGCGGCGGGGCGGTGTACTTCGGCTGCCTCCTGGGCCTTGGCGGCTTCGGGTTTCACGACCAGCGCGGCAGCGCCGGCGGCCGCTCCCGCCGCGGCGCCCTTCAAGAAGCCGCGACGGTCAACTGAAATCTTCTTGGACTTCGCCATGGTGAATCCTCCCTGGGGATCGAAACACTCCATACTTTATCATGCCGGCATGCAAGCTGATGGGGCCACAGATAAACACAGATGAACACGGATAACGCAAAATGGCGCGAGCAACACCGGAGTAGCTCCGTGTGTTGGTAGAAGATCGCAAACGGACAGAGCCGGATCAGCGGACGTCGATAGCTCCCATGACCAGCAGCGTACATCTCAGGTTGACGGCTAATTCGCTACAGGCACGCGTCAATGAAAGGCCAGCTCTCCGCTTCTCCTACCAGGCGAAGGCCTCTGCCGAGTCGAGCTCGGCTTCTGGCGCAATGACCAACCTAGCGGCCATAAGGCCGACGAACCCGTTGTTACACCTCCTCCCAGGAAAGTCCCGAAGTTGGATTCATTACTGGATTCGCTTTTCTGCGGGCTAACTCCTGTTTCTGCCACTCATGGACCGGCACGTCGTCGGGAACGGCCGCAAGGTCGTCCCAACGATCTTCCACGAGCTGAAGTTTCTCCGATGGGTTAGGTCGAAGATTGAAGGTCCCGACGGATTCATTCCAGTCTCCACAGTCAATTGTCTCAGAGTCCGGAGGCTCGTCGGCGCTCAGTTTTCTTTAAGCAGTTCCTGGATCAGCGGGATGTTCTTGGCGTCGGGCGAAGTGGGCAGCGTTTTGATGTAAACGTAGATGTCCGCCAGTTTCGCGTCCGGCAGAACCTTAGCCGAATAAGAGGGCATGCGGCCGGCATTGCGCACGAAAGCAGTAAATGCAGCCTGGTTGAGCGGCATGGGAACCAAGCGGGCGCCCGCGCCGCCGTGACCGTCGAAGCTATGGCAGGAGTAGCAACCGTAATTCAGGAACAGCTCCTTGCCGTGCTTCGCATCGCCGGCCGGCGATTGTGCGCTGGCGATAATAGCCGCGAAGAGGAAAGCAATGGCGATGCGCATGAATGTTACCTCGGTTGCGTGACCACGTCGATCATGGCCGGCTCGCCCTTCTTCACGATTTCCAGGCCGCGCTTGAGGGCCGGCACCAGATCGTTCGGATCGCTGATGGGGCCTTCGCCGTGCATGCCGTAGGCCTGCGCCATCTTCGCGTAGTCGATATTCGGATCCCACAGCTTGGTTCCGATAGACGCACGGTCCGCGCCGCGATTATGCAAAGTGGCCTGTTCTTCGACGAACATCACTTCCTGATGATAGCCGCGGTTGTTGTGCATGATGGTGAGCAGCGGGATGCGATGGTGCGCCGCGGTCCACAGCACGCCCGGCGCGTAATTCAGATCGCCGTCGGTCTGGATGTTGATAGAAAGCCGGCCATGCTTGCGGTTGGCGAGCGCCGCGCCCACCGAGGCTGGTGCGCCGTAGCCCATGCCGCCCGCGCCCTGTCCGCCGATGTATTGATAATGCTTGTCGAACTTCCACAGGCGGGTGGGCCAGTTCCCGACGAAACCCTGCGGAGAAACGAGCGACCAATCGTCGTTCTTGATCAGCGGCCACAACTCGGCGGTTAGTCGCGCGAGAGTGATGGGGCTGGAGTCCCAACCGTATTGCGCTTGCAGAATCTGGTCGTTCCACGCCTTTTTGTGCGCCTCGGCCAGCTTCGCGCCCCGGGCTTGGAACGCGCTTTTCCGATCGGCCGTGATCAGCTTCTTGCACTCTTCGATCAGCGCGGGCAAAGTGGCTTGCGCGTCCGCGCCGATGTCGAGATCGATGTCGGCATAGTGTCCGAAGTCCTGAATGTTGCTTTTGTGGGAGACCGAAACCGAGGTGATCTGGATGGTCCTTGCGCCTCGCGCGCGATCGATGCGGGCCTGCGGCAAAATATCGCCCACTTCCAGATTCAGCGTGACATCGGGTTCATAGCCTTGCCACCCCGTGCCAGCCAACGGATGCCGGGTCGGGAAATTCATGCGCTCCTGGCTGTTGACGGGCGATTGCAGCAGCTCGGCCAGCTCTACCAGCAGCGTCATGCCTTCGGGCGTGCGCGCCATGCGCTGCGCGATAATTTGCGGGCGCTCGGCATTGACGAGCATGGCGGCGGCTTGCCGGACCGCGTTGCTGTCACCCGCGGGTGGCGTAGTGAGGGTGAGTTTGGGGATGCGCGGGGTCGGGCCCTGAATGGGATCGCCCTGCAACTCGGCATTGCAAACGATCAGCACCGGGCCGCCGGGAGGCGTCATCGCGATGTTGTACGCGCGCACCGCGGTATCGGCGAAATGGCCCAGCGACAGCGGCTCGTCGTCCCACTTGGTATAGTCGCGAACCAGGGCGCCCAGGTCCTGAGCGCTATGCAGCGACTGGACTCCGGGCCCGCGCCGCGCGCCGTCGGAGTGGTTGCCGACAACCATATAAATGGGCACGCGATCGACGTAGGCGTTGTAGATGGCCATCGACGCATGCTGCAGACCGATATCGCCGTGGATCAGCGCCATCATCGGCTTGCCCTCGATCTTGGCGTAGCCGTGAGCCATAGCAACGGCCGACTCTTCGTGGCACGCGGTGAGAAATTCGGGCATTTTGTTGTCGCCATAGTTGATGAGCGACTCATGCAGCGACTCATAGGTCGAGCCCGGATTGGCGGCCAGATACTCGATGTCCAGCGTCTTGAGAACGTCCACCATGTAATCGGACCCAGGATGCTCGACGACACGCGGGGTAGTAACGGGACGTCCGCCGGTTTCCCTAGCCAGAGCCACTTGCGTAGGCTCGGCGGCGGAGCCATTCGCAGCGCGATTTTGCGCGCTTTGCGTAGTGGCTTGTTGGGCACTCGCCGATTCCGGCTTTGCGACCAGGGCCGCGGCGCCGGCGGCTGCGCCTTTCAGGAATCCGCGGCGATCAAAAGAATTTTTCGGCGGATTCGAAGTCTTCTTGGATTTCGCCATGCTCGCAATCCTCCTGGATCGATGTGGCCCGGCCCAGCGCCAAGGGCGCCGCCAAGCATTTCACACACTCTATCATCTCCAGTTCAGGCGAGGTTCAGCTGCCACGATACTCCGAAGCGGTCACTCACCCAGGCGAATTGACGGCTGAAGCCGTAATTGCCGAGCGGCATGAAGATCTTCCCACCTTCGGAGAGCGAAGTAGAAAGACGGCGAATCTCCTCTTCCGATTCGCAACGCACAAATAACGAGATGGCCGGAGTGAAAGAGAATTCGTGTTTTACGTAGCTGTCGCTGCACCGCACCGTTTGGCCACCTACGGTAAAAGCCGCTCTCAGGATAGATCCTTCGGGGCCGGCCTGATTCGGACCGTAGCGGATAACTTCATTCACCCGGCTGCCTGGGAACAGCGAGACGTAGAAATTCATGGCTTCTTCGGCCCGCCCCTCAAACATCAGAAAAGGGTGAACCTTCGTCTCTTCGGTCATGTGCCCTTCTATGGCATCGCGCAGGTGAAGTTCGCCGCGTCGTCAGTGCTGCCCGAACCTTTGTACTTCGCGACTTTTGGATAGACACACAGCGGGCGCGTACGATCCACCACGCCTTTGGTTGCGTGCGAGGCGATCATCGTCTCGGGCGCCTTGCCATGCTCCACCCAGCTCTGGATGGCGGTCATTTTGTCAAAATCGTTGGGGCCTTCCCCACCGCCGCAGTGCGCCATGCCGGGCACCATGAAGAGCCGGACATCGTCGGATGCCTTTTTCTCCCCGCCGAGATTTTTCACCACGCTCTGGTAGTAATGGACGCTGTTGAGCGGTGCGATGGCCTGGTCGCTCCAGCCGTGATACATCAGGAGCTTGCCTTTATGCGCGAAGAACGCTTTCATGTTGGGATCGGTGGCGTCGATCAAACTGGCGTAGGTTTTCTCGATCAGCGCGACGTCGCTATCCAGGTTCATCGTCTTCCAATCCCACTGAGGATTTTTGTAGACGACGTAAGTGAAACTATCGGTCGCCACGGAGGCGGCTTGTTTACCGGCTAGCAGGTTCCATCCTAACTCGCTGCCTGGTTCAAAGGACGGGAAAACCTCTTTGCCGGACGCATTCTTCGGGCCGGCATAGATCGCCTGCACCGCGGCCACTTGCGCCGGTTTCAAGCAATTGGGTAGATCCTCGCCTTTGCACTCGATGGTTTTGGGATCGAAATGACACTTCGTCGGATCGTTCAGCAGACCATCCGTCACTCCGTCGCTGGCGTCGCAAGCGGCTATCACCGCTTTATGCAAGACAGCCAGTTTCTCGGGAGGCAGGTAGCTGTCGGGAGTCTTATTCATTTGCTGCGCCACCCAGATGGACCAGACATGCAGGTGAGTCTGGTAATTGGCGGGCGCGCCGGCGACGATTCCGTCAAAGTCGGCTGGAAACTTCTGCGCTTCCTTCAAGCCCTGGCGTCCGCCGGTGGAGCAGCCGTTCCAATAGGAATAGCGCGGGGCCGTGCCGTAGAAATTCTGGATGATCGCCTTCGATGCCACCGTCATTTCGTGGACGGCTCGATAGGCGAAATCGGTGAGCTTCTCTGGATGTCCCATAGCAAAGCTGGCGCTGCCGCCTTGATGGCCGGTATCCGTGCCCGCCGTCGCGTACCCGCCCTTGACGCCCTCGGCCAACGCGGCGTAGCCCATGGTCCCGTTCCAGCCGCCGTTGCCGATGGCCTGGAAATCGTTATTCCAGCCGGAGGTGGGAAGCCAGACTTCGATCTTGATGTCGGAATCGCTGGACGGAGTCAGAGTCGCCATCACGCGGCAGAACGCCGGGAGGCTCTTGAAAAGGGCAAGATTTGGCCCAAACGGTCCAGGCGAGGGAGGCGGCGTAAAGGCGCCCGCGGCAATGCTCTGCGCCGAGGTAATGGTGACGTTGGGCAGGCTGAGTTTGGAAACGTTGTCGCACGGGGAGCCGCCCGTGGGCGCGGCCGCGAGCGTGGCCGCGGGTAACAGAAGCAGCGTGGCAATTGAGAATTTCGTCATGGGCCTTCTCCTTGGAACCGTCCTTCGGAAATTGTACATCGCCCAAGCACCGCGGCCCCGGTGGGCGGGCATGTTATTCTGACATCGTAGCCGTGCCGCTCATGCGTTTTCGCGTCACTTTCGCCTTCTGTTTTGTGGCGATCCTCTCCGCGTGGGGCGTCCTTCGCGCCCAGAAGCCCTTCAAAGAATATCCCGCCATCGAGTACGAAAACTTTCCCAAGCCGCCGGACTGGAATCAGAAAGCCGAATGGGTGCGCGCGCGCCTCCGTTATCCGGATATTTTCGGCTACCCCGACCATCCGCGCGTCGTCAACCGCGATGGCAGCCCTTTCCCCGGATACTGGACGATGGACTATCCACGTTCGGATCGCCACTTGCTGGCCGGTATCCGCCGTCTGACCCGCATCGACACGCGCTCTATCGAGCAAGTGGTGACGCTGGATGGCACCGATGACGTCTACAACTGGCCGACGCTCTACGGAGTTGAGGTGGGACATTGGCAATTGGGCGACTCAGAAGCGAAACAGTTGCGTGATTTTCTGCTGCGCGGTGGGTTCTTCATGTGCGACGATTTCCACGGCAACGTACCTTATCGCCCGGTTCCGGAGTGGGACACCTTCATCGCCAGCATGAGCAAAGTGTTTCCAGATCGCAAGATTGAGGATATTCCGGACAACGATCCGATTTTTCACACGCTGTTCGACTTGCAGGATCGGTTTCAGGTGCCCGGCGCGCAATTTTTCGATACCGGCATCACTTACGAGGCGGGCGAAACGGGGAAGGTGCCGCACTGGCGCTGCATTCGCGACGACAAGGGCCGCATCATGGTGGCCATCTGTCACAACATGGATTTGGGCGATGCCTGGGAGTGGGCCGACGATCCCCGCTATGCGGAGAAATGGGCGTCGCTGGCGTATCGCATCGCCGCGAATTATTTCGTTTACGATCTGACGCACTAGCAGGCACTCCCTGACGGTCGTGGCTCGGTAAACACCTGCAGACACGGGCACCGCAATTCTGAACCGCGCGCGTGAGCAAGCGTTTTTCGGCCTTTTTCGCCAGCCTGCTGACTAAGAGGCACTCCCTGACGGTCGTGGTTCAGAACCGCGCGCCAGCAGCACACCCGGATATCACCGGAAGTCGTGCACTGGAGAACATCGACTCGAAGAACATCGGACGGGTGGCGCGCGAGCAAGCGTTTTCAGAAACCGCTGGGATGGACCCAGAAACTTTCCGTCCACTTTTCACCCGGTGCGACGCTCTGCAAATTCTTGATGAGCCCGTCGTGAGCCAGATTAAAAGCATCTGGAAGGCCGGCCAAGGGCTCGAAGCACACCACGTCGCGAGTGTGGGGCGCGTAGACCACGGCAATGGGGAATTTCGGGCCGAAGCGAAGGGAAACCTTGCGGCCATTGCCCTGGAGTGAAAACTCCCGATTCGTGTCGACGCCGCTAAAAACGTCATCGAATTGGAGGCCTGCCAGCGGCGTGGGGTCTGCCCAATGGGCCGGCTTGATTTCGCCGGTGGGGATCAACTGGGATGAAAGAACATAGTGCTCGCGCACCGGAACGCGAAGCTCCCACTGATCGCGGGGCACATCTGGAATCTGATACCAGGGATGAAAACCGATCGCGAGCGGCATTGCGTCCGTCGAGTGATTCTCGATTGTGGTGCGGACCTCGAGCATGCCGCTGGCGAGGCGGTGGGTCATCTCAATGGAGTGAGCGAACGGGAACTGCGCCATCCATTCCGGGTGCTTCCAAAACTCCAGGCGGCTGGTGGCCTCGGCTCCCCGATCATCGGCGCGCAACGGAAGGGTTTCCCATGCCGAGGCAAAAATCAACAGACCATGAATCGGCAGGCCGCCCAGATCGCGGTGGATCTCCACTGCGTCCCCATTGATCAGATAGCGTTTTCCATTGGCCCAGTAGGCGTCTCCGCCCAGGCGGCCGGCCCACGGCGCAAGCAATGGGATGCCGGCGTGCTCCGGCCTTTCGTGCCACTTGGAAAGCGCCGGCGGACTCATCAGAATCGGTTGGCCGTGTACTCGAAAGTCGTAGGCGATGTTTCCGACCGACGGGCAGATGGAGACTTCGAGTGCGTGGGCCGAATCGGTGAGGCGAATCGTTTCAATGGAATCGACAACGACTTTCTGTGCGGTGTAGACTTCAGCCAAGTCGAGCCTTCCCTGTGTTTGTCAGTGCTGGAACCAGAAGCAGCAAATCGATAGTACCTGACAGTACGGTTCTAGTCCAAAGTACCTTGTCCAAACGATCCGCTACAGTTGAGACTGTTAAGTGAAATCGCATGGAAAGAACCGACCTAGATCAGTGGCGAGGTAGGGAAGTCGCGCGCCTGCTGGCGCTCGTTGAAACACAGCGCCGCTACTACCAGGACATCGTGGCGTCCATTCCCGTGGGCCTGTTGGTTCTGTCCTCCGATATGAGCATCCTGTTGGCCAACGGTACCGCGCGCAAGATGTTCGGACTGCACACGGGTGAGTCTCCGCGCCGCATGGACACCATTCTGCCCGCTGCACTGCTGGATCGTATCGAAGAAGTATTGAAGACCAATGTGGCGCAGACCGGCGTGATGGTTGAGCTCGGCCGAGGTAATCGCCGCCTGCGAGTCGGCATCTTGGCGATTCGAAATTGGGACGAGGAAGCGGCGCAGGAAGCGCTGCTGACCCTGGAAGACCTGACCAACGTGGGAGTCGCCGGCGAAGCGGTGCAGATTGCCGCTCCGATCCAAGCGGAGCCGGAGCCTCTCGCTGAGACACCTGCGATCGCTCTCCCCGCCATTTCAGCCCACCAGCTAATCGACAATGTGGACGCCATTGTTTGGGCCGTGGAATTGCCTTCGATGAATTTCATCTTCGCCAGCCCTCAAGCTGAAAAACTGCTGGGCTTCGCTCCCGAACATTGGACCAGCCATCCGTCGTTTTGGATGGATCGGGTGCATGATTCCGATCGCGATTGGATGGCGCGCTGTTATGAGCACGCTATCGAAACCGGCACGCCGCATTCGTGCGAATTCCAGGCCATTACGGCGGGCGGCGGCAGCGTGTGGCTGAGGGAATATGCGCGCGTGCTTCCTACGGCCGAGGGCCAGCCGCGCTACATGATCGGCGTGGCGGTGGATGTTAGCGAGCGCCGCATGCTGGAAGATCAGCTGGTGCAAGCCGAGCGTGTGGAAGCGGTGTCCCGCCTGGCCAGCCGCATGGCGCACGACCTGAACAACATGCTCATGATTCTCACCGGCTATAGCGAGGAATTGCTCACCGGTCTGCCGGCGGGCAGCGCACTCCGCGCCGATGTGCAGGAGATCCTGGCCGCAACGGATCGCATGAGCGGGCTCACCAGCCAATTGCTGTCGTTCGCGCGAAGGCAGGGCGCGGCAGCCGCGGAAATGGATCTCGAATCCACGCTGGGAAAATTCGGTCCCCGATTGAGCGCGCTGCTCGGCACGCATGTAGGTCTCGAGTTTCGCATGTCCGTGGAACCCAACCGCGTCCGCGCCGACGTCGCGCAGTTGGAACAAGTGATGATCGCCATCGTGGAGCGGGCGCGTCAAGCCATGCACGCCGGCGAAAAGATCGTGCTCGAAACTTCTCGCCTGGATGTTACCGAGGATTTGCGGCGTCCCAACGCGCCGTTGGTACCGGGAAGCTACGCGGTGATTTCGATCGTCGCTCCGGGACAACCACTGGATGCCGAGGCAAAAGCCGCGCTGTTTGAATGCTCGTTGCCGGGCAAGGAACCATGGGACGATCTGGCAGCCACATTGTCTCGCGCCTACGGCGTGGTGCGGCAATGGAGGGGCGATATCTCGGTTTCCAATGGACCGCGATCTGCGACACTGTTCCGCGTCTTCCTACCGCGCCTGGAAGCGCCCGTGGGTGAAGCCGCCGCCGAACCCGTCATCGCCGTGGAACCGCCGCCCGCCGCGCCCGAACCCACTGCTCCGCTCGCAACTATTCTCGTAGTGGAAGATGAAGCGGGCATCCGCGCGCTGGTACGGAAGATTCTACGCCGCCAGGGCTATGAGGTGCTGGAAGCGGCCAACGGGCAGGACGCGCTCGCGCTATGCCGCGAACACGGACAACGCATTGAGCTTCTCATTACCGATCTTTTGATGCCGCAAATGGGTGGCCGCGAATTGGTGGAACGGCTGCAAACGCAGGGTCACGATATGAAGGTGCTCTACGTCTCCGGCTACACCGACGACAACACAGTGTACTCGGGTGAACTTCCGCCGGGTACCGCGTTTCTGCAGAAGCCGTTTACTCTGGGATCTCTGCTCGACAAAGTGAAAGAAGTGCTGGCGAAATAGCCGGCATTCACTTATACATGGCGCTGTAGCCGAGCTGCTGCTTCACGAAATCGCGAGGATAAGAAATGTCTACTTTGGGCATTCGTCCTGTGCTATCAAAGCGCGCGGTGAGCTCCGGATTAATGCCGGCCCAGTAAGTGGGGATGTCGAGCTTCCGATAACGCTCCATCACCTGGTCGCGCAGGGCTGGATCGAAGTGCACAGCGTACTTGTCCACCAGCGCCTTGATCGCGTCGTAATCCCCTTCCGCTTTGATGCGCATCAACTCCGCCAAGAGCTGCCCAACGCCCTGGCGCATCTTGGCGAAGTCGCGAATTTCAAGATAAGTCTTCCCGTTGTGTTTCACTTCCGCGATCGCGTCGGTTTTGTCCCGGATGTAGTTTACGATCAACTGGCGGTCCCGCTCGTGATCTTCTTCGATGCTGTCGCCTTTCGGAATGCGGCGCAGTTGGGTGATCGCAACTCGAACGGCATTGTAGTACATTACCTTCGCGACGTCGGGGCTGGAAACCAATCCGAGCTCGCGCACTTTGGGCTCCCAAACGCTCCATAGCGCCATCAAATCCGCGCGCCCTTCTTCGAGCGTCGAGTAGTATTGCTTCAAATAGTACTCGGGATCGTGCGTCAGCTTGGGATCCACTTTACCCGAGCCGTGTCCGATGATTTCGTGCAGCGCCGTCATCAGTTCTTCGGCCTGGTCGCCATACTTCTTGCCGAGCTCGATCTCCTCCGGCGTTGCCGCAAACTCCTCCAGCATCCCGTTGCCCTCGGCATGCGCCAGCGCTCGCGAGCTTCCCAGAAAGAGAAAGCTCTTGCTGCCGTACTTTTCGTGAATCTGGTCTTCGTTCGGCAAATTGTCCCCAACGGTGGTGACATGGAAATCGCCGGTCTCAATCACGGTCTCCACTGCTTTCGCGAGTGGCGGCTTCACGCCTTCTTTGCGGTATTGCGGAGCCCACGGCGCATGGTCCTCGAAATACTGAGCGTTGGCGGCCACCTTGCGCATCATTGCGTCCGCGCTGCTGTCGGTCACGGTCACGAAACTTTGCGACGTTGCCTTGGCGCCCCGCGCATCGCGATACACCTCAATGAAGCCATTGGCAAAATCCACCGGCGCGTTGTTCTGAACCCAATCGATGTCGAACTGCAGCCAGTCCTTCGGGTCGCCGGTCTGGTAGTAGCGGATCAAGTCCCGAATTGGCTTGGCTTGCGCCGGTTCAGCCAGATCGGCCGCTTTCTCCAGGCAGGAATTCGCTTTGGCGAGATACTCGGCGTAGAGCCCGGGCGGGATACGATGGTCGGGTGTGCCGGCGCGGTAGACCTCTTCCACCAGATGCCCATTCTCCTTCACCAGGCGAGAGTTCAGCGGATACTGCTCGGTGAAGTCCTTGAGATCCGAAAGTTTCACACCGAAGTAAAAATTGTTCGCGCTGGCTTGAAGAATATCCAAGCCTCCGCGCGGACTCTTGGCCGTAATCAGCGGTTCAAAATCCGGATCGAAGAAGGACGGTCTCAGGTCATCGATTGTCTTCTGAAAGCTAGCCTCGGTGAAGCCGCTGCCGCCGTGATGCAGTGCCTGGATTCCGGCTGCGCGTAGCTCGTCGAACGTAAATTCCGGCAGAAATTTCTGAGCTGTGGTTTCGTTGTGGTTCCCTCGATTGGCCCAGAAGAGTTTGGTGAACGCGAGAATCTTGGCGTACGAGGCGCGATCCATCTGGGCGTCCGGATGCCCGACAATCAGTTCCAGAACTCGCTTCTGGCGCAGTCCGAAGCGCGAGATTTGATCGTAGATGATGGGATTGATCGCGATGGAGGCCTGCGACAGCCAGTACGCCAGTGCCCGTTGCCGCGCGGTGAGGTGACCAAAGCCGCTGGCTTCCAGCTGAACGAATCCGGTGGAACCCACGCGATCCACTCTCGCCTGGGCTACTTCTCCCACTCGCGATTGTGCCGCCAGAGTGCAAGCCAGCGCCATGCAACACGCTGCTAATCTCATACCGTGCAACCTCCCGCTACCAATAGACGAACGATTCCTCCTCGCAGATCAGTATGAGCGGTGGGCCGCCACTGGAGATGCTTTGAGCATGCGCGAAGACCTCTTTGCCGCCGTCGGATTCGATGGAGGTGCGCAGCTCGTCCATGGAGGAAAAATAGACTTCAGCTAAACGATAAGCGGCGATTTTGCCTTGAGGGGAGCCAGTTACTTTGGTCAAAACGAGCCGGGTAAGCCCCTTCAGCTTGCTCTCGACCATTGGCACGTGTTCACCTAAGTACGCTTTTTCAAAAGCCTGTTCGTCTTGAGGCTTCGGATAAATGATTATTACCTTCACTCCGTGAGTGCCCATGGAAAGGAATCACCCACATCTTATCACCTGGAGAAAATTCAACCTCTGGAACGATCCAAGATTGGAGCGATGGACCGCTAGATGCGTCCCAGGAGGATCAGGATCAGCACAATGATGAGCACCAAGCCAAGACCGCCGCTGGGATAATAACCCCAGCCGGCGCTATAGGGCCACGCGGGAAGCATTCCAAGAACCAAAACGATCAAAATAATCAGCAGGATCAGCCGCATAAGGCCCTCACGCAACAGAACTGTGCGCGGCCACCGGACCGGAGGTAGCGAATTGTAGAGCCCCAATGGGATTCAAAACCGCGTCCAGACGCTGGGCGCGCTGCTGCATGGCGGCCAGTTGTTCGAGGAAATGAACACGCAGTTGCGGCCTTGTTTTGAGGCGCGGATACATCTTCTGCAAAGCTTTCTCGCTTTTCCGCAGTTCCTCTAACTCGGCGATCAGCACATTCTCAAATTCATCTTGTGACGAGGTTGCTCTTACGGCTTGCATGACGTTATCTCCCTTTATTGGAACTGCCGGATTGCCTGAAGCACCGCAGCCTGCGAACACTGGAGCAATTGATCTGCCAATGGAAGACTTGAAATGAAACTCTTAGGGATGAGTTACTTGGAACAGAAAGCAGGCGGGTAATCAGGGTACCGCGTGCCAGGGTGGACAGTAATTACTTCAGTAGCTTGTCAATTTCTGCGAACAATCCCACACCTTCAAAGATATTTCGCGTCGCTTCGTCATAGGCGAAGTCGTTTCGGATAGTACCTCGCTGATCGACGATGAATAGGTGAGGGACCTGAATGTCCTGCATGGTGGCGGGCGTGGCTTCAAAGTAGGATGCCGTCATTTGTCCCATGTCGCACACTACAGGAACGGTGACGTTATTGGTGAGGACGAACTTGGACACGGTGTCCTGATTATCAGGCGGCAGTACTACTTCTAAGATCGCAACCTTATCGCCGTAGCGCGCTTTCACCTGCTCCAGCGTAGTGGCTGCCAATAGACAGTGGGGGCAACGCGTCGACATGATGTCGATCAGCACCACCTTGCCTGCATAATCCTGTAAATCGTAGTAGTGCTCATAGGCAGGATCGGGCAGAGCGAAGCCCGGCGCGCGGCGATTCGAAAGCTCTCCCGAGGCGCCGAACAATATTGCGCCGGCGGCGAGCAGGCAGAAAGCTGCGCGGAGCATCATCAAGAACTACCGTACCAGGTTTCGGAGCGTGTCCGAATAGGGCGCGTGGGCGACGCCGCGCTCGGTGATGATGGCGGTGACGTAACGATGCGGTGTAACGTCGAAGGCGGGATTCGCCACAGCGGTGCCTTCGGGGGCAACGGGCACTCCGTGAACGTGCGTCACTTCGGCGGCAGCACGCTGCTCGATCGGGATCTGTTCGCCCGAGGCCAGGCTCAGGTCCAAAGTGGAAATGGGAGCTGCAACGTAAAACGGAACGTTGTTCTCCTTGGCGAGCACAGCCACGGAGTATGTGCCGATTTTGTTGGCGACGTCGCCGTTCGCGGCAATGCGGTCAGCCCCCACTACGACGCAGCCGATGCGGCCCGAATGCAGGAAGTGGCCGGCCATGTTGTCGGTGATCAGCGTGGCTGGGATGCCGTCGTGCTGGAGCTCCCAAATCGTGAGCCGCGCCCCTTGCAGAAATGGCCGCGTTTCATCGGCGAAAACGTCGATCTTCTTGCCGGAGGCGACGGCCGCGCGGACGACGCCGAGCGCGGTGCCATAGCCCGCCGTAGCGAGCGCTCCCGCGTTGCAATGCGTGAGCACGGTCTTGCCATCCGGGATGAGCGGCGCGCCGTTTCTCCCGATGCATTCATTGATCGCGATGTCTTCCAGGCGAATCTGGATGGCTTCGGCGATCAGCCTCTCGCGTATCTGGGGAAGGCTGCGCGCGGCGAGCGAATCGAAGACCCGCCGCATACGTTCAATGGCCCAGAATAGGTTTACCGCGGTAGGGCGCGTGCAACGGATGGTCTCGCAAATGTCGTCGAATTGGCTGGCAGATTCCGCCTGCTGCATACCCAGCGCGATTCCCATGGCGGCAGCCACTCCGATGGCGGGCGCGCCGCGGATCACCATCGATCGAATGGCGTCGGCAACCTGCAGGTGATCGGTGCACGTGACGTAGACTTCTTCGCGTGGAAGGCGCGTCTGATCGATCATCACGACGCCCGAATCGGTCCATTGGATGGTTTCAATCATATGCTTCGCTGCTGCAGCAGGAACGCCGCGAACTGGGTGAGATTGAAAGTGGAGTGCATGAGCGCCGACGCGATGGTGGACCGGGTTTTGTACTTGGCCCAGCCCAGAACGCAGCCGACCAGTGAGATCAAAAGCATGTATCGCCAGGACCACTCATATTCATAGCCGTGAACGCTTCCGAAGATGATGCCGGTGAGCACGATGCCGCTGGCTGTCCCCAGGCTGCGCATCAGCAGGGGCATCAGGAATCCGCGGAAAGCTAGTTCCTCGGCCACCGGACCGAGAATCACAACCAGGATTCCGAGCAGAATTTTGGTGCCCACGGAGCTGAGCATCTGTTCGAAGGGAAGATTGATTTCCGGCGTGCGCAAAGCCGAACCCAACAGAACGATCGAAAACGCGAGCAGCGGCCCGGTGAAAAACGAAGCCACCACGACGGAAAAAGCCAGCGGCCGCCAGCCGAGCGATTCCCAAAAAGGACGGTGATAACGGAATCGAAACAGCGCGGCCAGGGATCCGAACACGAGAAAATACCAAACGCTCTGAACCAGCAGCAACTGAATCGGCGTGGAAATGGGCGCGAAGATTCTCAGCACGCGGATCAGCAGCAGAGCGATCAGCAGGCTCGGGATGCAGAGGCCGACGAAAAAAAAGAGGTCCGTGTAGTCGAAGAAGGGACCGCTGGTGGCTGGTGGCTGGTGGCTGGTGGTTGGCGTGAGGTCAACCGGCTCGCTCGAAGGGTCCAGGGGGTTCATGCGTTGGACTCAATGAGGGCCGCTGCTAACAGCGGGATCATGATCTCATGATGGCCCGTTATGGAATAGCCGTGGCCGCCGGCGCGCGTGTGCGGACGTTCCACGACATTCACCTTGGGCCGGTAGTGCTGCAGGAAATCGAAATTGACCGTGGTGAAGTTAGCTAACGGATGGCCCAGATTGCGGACCACGGAAACAGCTTTCAAAAAGACCTCGGGCAACACCACGGCGGATCCAACATTCAGATAGACGCCGCCGTCGTCGATGTCCTTCACCAGCGAACAAAGCAGGCGAAAATCATGGTGCGTGGCGCGGCCCAACGCGTCGCCGCTGGCCGTTGGATGCGTGTGCGGCGTATCCGTCCCGATGGCCACATGCACGGTCACCGGAGTTGAATTACGGTAAGTCTCGTGCAGCAAGCTGAAGGCGGCAAACTGCGGATCGGCGATTTTTTCCAGATGTCTTCCGAGTGATTCGCCAAAACCGGCCTCGCACTGGAGCGCGGCGTTGAACTCACGCCCAGTCTCCTCGGCCGCTCCGAAAGTGCCATCGGGAAGCACGGCCTCCACATCTTCGCTGGTTTGTCCCGCGATGGCGATTTCGAAATCGTGGATCGCGGCCGCGCCGTTCAATGCGAACCCTGTCGCATAGCCCCGGCGCATGAGGTCGATCAGAACGGGCGCGAGTCCGCACTTGATGACGTGGCCACCGAGCCCCCAGAGAATCATTTTTTTGCGAACGCGGGCGCTGGCCAGGGCAGCCACGACGGAGCGGAGCGAATCGGCCGCTAGAATATGTGGAAGCGAATCCATCAGCGCGGAAACGCCGCCGCCCGTATAAGGCTTTCCAAAATGTTCGACGCGGACCTTACCGCCGCGCGCCTGGATGGCAACAGTCTTTAAACCCTGAAAGCTCAAAGGCTGCTGAACGTACTTGCTCATGGGAAATATCTCATGCAACCCTGCCGGAATGCAGCGCTCTTTCAAGCGCGTGAGCGGTGTGGCTTTTCTTGAATCGCAAGATCTGCTCCGGCGTGCCGGATGCCACAATGCTGCCGCCGCGCTCGCCGCCTTCCGGGCCCATGTCGATAATCCAGTCGGCCGATTTGATCACATCCAGTTGATGTTCAATCACAATGACAGTATTGCCCAGATCCACCAGCCGTTGAAGCACGTCCAGCAACCGCCTGACGTCCTCAAAGTGGAGGCCGGTGGTGGGTTCATCCAGGATGTAGAGCGTGCGGCCGGTCTGGCGTTTGCTCAATTCACGCGCCAGTTTGATGCGTTGCGCTTCGCCGCCCGAGAGCGTCGTGGAGGATTGGCCCAGGTGAATGTAGCCCAGCCCGACGTCGTGCAGCGTGCGCAGCTTGGCGTTGATCTGCGGGATATTTTCAAGAACAGGGACAGCGTCTTCCACCGTGGACGCCAGCAGATCGGCGATGGAAAGGCCCTTGTACTTCACCTGCAGCGTTTCGCTGTTGTAGCGGCGGCCGTGGCAGACGTCGCACGTAACGTAGACGTCGGGGAGGAAATTCATTTCGATGCGCTTCAGCCCGTCGCCTTGACATGCTTCGCAGCGTCCGCCCTTCACGTTGAAGCTGAAGCGGCCGGCCTTATAGCCGCGCTCGCGCGATTCGGGAAGCATCGCGTACAGCTCGCGAATCGGAGTGAAGAGGCCGGTGTATGTTGCGGGATTCGAGCGCGGCGTGCGGCCGATCGGCGATTGATCGATTTCCACCACTTTATCGATGTTCTCCAGGCCTTCGATGGAATCGTGCTCGCCCGGTGAGTCGTGCGATCCGTATATTTCCTTCGCCAGCGAGCGATAAAGAATATCGTTGATGAGCGTCGATTTGCCGCTGCCCGAAACGCCGGTGATCGCAATGAAACAGCCCAGCGGGAATTCTACCGTTACATCTTTGAGATTGTGTTCGCGAGCGCCGCGCACGATGAGCTGCTTTCCGTTACCCCGGCGCCGGCCGCTCGGAGGGTCGATGCGAATCGCTCCGGAGAGATATTGGCCGGTGAGCGAAGCCGGATTTTTCTTGATCTCGCGCGGCGTGCCGGCGGCCACTAAATGCCCGCCCAGACGTCCGGCGCCGGGCCCCAGATCGATGACGTAGTCGGCGCGCTCGATGGTTTCGGCATCGTGTTCCACCACCAGCACGGTGTTGCCGAGATCGCGCAGCCGGGTGAGCGTGTCAAGCAAGCGGTCGTTATCGCGCGGGTGCAATCCGATGGACGGCTCGTCCAGAACATAGAGTACGCCGCGAAGTTTCGAACCGATTTGGGTTGCCAGACGAATGCGCTGGGCTTCACCGCCCGACAGCGTGGCCGCCGAACGCGCCAGGCTCAGGTAATTCAGTCCGACGGCGGTGAGAAACTCCAGCCGATTGCGGATTTCCTCCACCACGCGCGCGGCAATCTGCTGCTCCCGCTCGGCGAGCTTCCATTCTTTAACCGCTGCCAGCGCGCGATCGATCGACATCTCGGTCAGTTCCGAAATGCCCACGCCCTTGACGCGCACCGCGAGACTGCCGGGGCGCAAGCGGCGGCCATGGCAATCGGGGCAAAGCGCCGGCGACATGTAGTCCATCAGCCATTCGCGATAACCGGGGCCGGCTTCCTCATAGGTGTCGGTCAGGATCTTGATGATGCCGTCGAATCCATTGCCACCTTCGAGCAACAGGGCTTGCGTCTTCTTGGGCAGTTCTTCAAACGGCTTGTTGATTTTGATGCGCAGCAGCGCGGCGCCATCGTTGAGCTGCTGCTGCATGTAGGAAGAACTGGCGCCGGGGCCGAGTCCGCCATCCAGCAACGGTTTGGAAGAATCCACAATGACCTTGGCCGGATCGAAGCTCCAGGTGTTGCCCAGGCCCAGGCAGGTCTCGCACGCGCCGAACGGGCTGTTGAAAGAGAATGAGCGTGGCTCCAGCTGCGGAATGCTGGTGCCGCAATTCGGGCAGGCGAGCTTTTGCGAATAGAGCTTCTCTTCGCCATTGACTACTGACACGGTGACTAATCCGTTGGCAAGCTTGGCCGCGGTTTCAATGGAGGCTTCCAGCCGTTTTTCCGAACCCGGCTTCAGCGGCAGACGATCCACCACAATCTCGATGGTGTGGTTTTTGCGCTTGTCCAGCGGAATATCTTCGTCCAGCGACCGAAGCACGCCATCCACCCGGGCGCGCACGAATCCCTGGCGGAAAAGCTTCTCCAGATCTTTCTTGTATTCGCCTTTGCGGCCCCGCACGATAGGCGCCAGAATCATGACGCGCTCGCCTTCGGGAAGCGCCAGGATCTGCTGCAGGATTTGTTCAGTGCTCTGGCGCGAGATTTCGATGCCGCAAGTGGGACAGTGCGGAACGCCGATGGAAGAGTAGAGCACGCGCAGGTAGTCGTAAATTTCGGTGATGGTGCCCACGGTGGAACGCGGGCTGCGGTTGGTGGTTTTCTGTTCGATGGAGATGGCGGGGCTGAGGCCATCGATGGAATCCACTTCCGGGCGCTCCATTTGATCCAGGAACTGGCGCGCGTAGGGCGATAACGTTTCCACGTAGCGGCGCTGTCCTTCAGCGTAGATGGTGTCGAAAGCCAGCGAAGATTTGCCGGACCCGCTCAGTCCCGTGATCACGGTGAAAGTGTTGCGAGGGATCTCCACGTCGATATTTTTGAGGTTGTGCTGGCGGGCGCCGTGCACGGTGATGCGCTTGACCATTTTCGCGGGGAGAATTCTAGTTTAGCAGTGACGGGGCTTTGCGGGTTTAGAGTAAAATAAGGTTGCACACGAAGTGGGCGGCTAGCTCAGCTGGGAGAGCGCTGCGTTCGCAATGCAGAGGTCGGGGGTTCGATCCCCCCGCCGTCCACCAAATCTAATCTATTTCTGTTTGGGTGGATATTTCTCCAACGACTTTTTGACCATGTCGTCCAGTTTGCCTTCGATCTTCGCTGGATCGTTTTTCTCTACGCGGGCAATGGCGCGCCAGACCAGCGACCGCGTGGTCGGATCGCGCAGGTCGATGACCAACGTACCCTCGGCGAAGGGCACCCGCACCACCTTCGTTCCAAGGCCGCGCCAACCAGCGGGAAAAGCTTCCAGCGCGGCGCCGCGTGCCACTCCCAGCCGATACCGTACATTGAGATCGGATGGTCCGCCCCTCACTGGCGCCAAGCCCCTGGCCGACAGTCCGCGCTCGATGTCGGCATCAATCCGCTTCTTCACCAGCTCACTGTTTAGCGCAGGGTTGCGGCTGTTCAACTGCCCGTCGCGGATGGCGAAAGTATGGTACTTGCCGAAGAAGGCGGTTTGGTCGAACTCGATGGTCACCTTTTGAGCGCGCACCGCCAGCGCCGCCGCCAACATCAGGAGGACCATTCGCATAAGTTGGAACTTTAGCATAGAAGGGCAGCGGGCTTTGATAACTACGCAATCCAGTGCATCACACCCAGCGCCTGGGGCGTAAACTGAATCGCGATCCTTGGCAGCAGCAGCGCCACCGGCATCAGCAGCCAGAGATTTCGATGGGTGGCCGCTACCCCCGAAAGGCACAGCAACACCGGCGTATACACCCGGCCGAAATCGTACACGTTCTGCCAATGATCGGGGCGCTGAAATACTACCGCCAGCGCCGCAAACAGCGCCGCGCAGATGAGCAGCGGGTCGTACGGCGCGCGGGCGAACCACAGAAACGCAAACCCAAACGCGAGCAACACGCCGGCCAACGCCAGGTAATCCGCTACCACCACTGCACCCGTCAAGGGCGTTCCGGGAGGATACTTCCAGGGATGTCCCAACACCCGCACGATGGCCGAGAACGGAATCATCGAATACGGATACGGCATGGCGCTTGTCTTGGCTTGAACGTAGCCATACCATGCCACCGCAGGCGCCGCGCTCAATAGGAAGACGCAGGCTGTTCGAAACTCACGCCGCCACGCGAGTGACGCGCAGTACGCGAGCACCAACAGGAATCCCGTTTCGCGTGTGAGCGCGGCGCAGGCGAGGACCCAGAAGAGTTTCCAGTTTTTGGCCGGGGTAGATGGCGACCGGCTGTAGTATAGGAAACCAGCGGTGAGAGCGGCTAGCCCTCCGTCCACCACCAGCCGATCCATCGTGATCGCCATAGCGGGCATGGCGAGAAAGAGCAGCCCCCACGCGGCGGACAATCCGGCGTTCTGCGCGAACCGGCAACTCCAGTACACGCCCAGCCCGACGCTCGCGAGGAACACGAGTTCATAAGTTTTATCGATCAGAGTAGAGCGTCCCAAAGCCAGTGCGTATGCCAAAACCGGAACCAGGATGCGGTGGTAGCGCAGGCGGGGATCGTCCACGTAGTTCTTCAAATCGGATCCGAGGAACGGATCGTGCGCGATGTAACGGTAGAACTGTCCATCGAACCCGGTGGAATTCTTGAACACATAGGTGTGCTCCGAGACAACTAAGGGCGGATGGCGTTGCAGTGCTCCGGTACAGAACAGCGCGGTCCAGTTGCCGCCGTAATTCGCCGTCACTGTGGCCCATTGCCAAAGCGCGACCAAGAACACGGCGGCCACCGGAAACGTCCAGATCGGCAACCGATTCAATTCAGATTGGCGCAACACTCGATCTTACCTCCCTGTGTTAACTTGAATCTCTATGGTTTTGTCCGACGTGGACATCCGGCGCTACATCGCGCAGGGGAAGATCAAAATTTCGCCGGAGCTGCCGCCGGAGCAGTTTGGAAGTTGCTCGGTGGATTTTAAACTGGGCAACGAGTTCAACGTCTTCGAACACAGCCGCAACGCCTACATCGATCTGCGCGAGAACAAGGGTATTGAAGGATTGATGCAGAGCGTCATCGTGCCCGCGGGTGAATCCTTCATCCTGCAGCCGCGCGAGTTTGTACTGGCCATCACGGAGGAAACGCTGGAATTGGACGACGACGTTCTGGGAAGGCTGGAAGGACGGTCCAGCCTGGGGCGCATCGGCATCATCGTGCATGGCACCGCGGGCCTGTTCGATCCGGGCTGGGCGGGCAAGGCCACGCTCGAGCTGAGCAACCTGGGACGCATGCCGGTGGCGCTGTATCCGGGAATGCGCATTTGCTCCTTCACCTTTGAACAGCTCTCCACGCCCTCGTCCGTCCCGTATCGCAAAAAGGCCGGCAGTAAGTATGCCGGACAAACGCGTCCGCTGGCGAGCCGTCTGGCCGGCGAGTTCAAAGGTTGATGACAAGTTCCTCGCACCGGCGCGTGATCACGCTGTCACCGATGCCGCCAGAAAAATGCGCGTTCGCCCTGGCGCGCTACAGCCGTTCGCCCGATTCGATTCGCGATTCGCTCGATTGGGTGCGCACGCACGATTCCACCAAATTTCTTGAGAGCTTCTATTTTCAATATGGACACGCCTCCATTGCCGACCTCGGCCACGTGGTGCTGTGTTTCGAGGGCATCTCCGAACTGGCCGCCACCGAGATCGAAGACGAGCAGCTTTGGGATGGGCAGGCGCGCTCCTCCCGCTATCAGGATTTCTCAAAATCCGGATTCGTGATTCCATCCGAGTTCGACGCATCGCAAGCGGCGGTCTACCAGCAAGCAGCGGGCGACCTGTTGGCGGGCTACAACGAGATTCACGTCAACGTATTCGATTATCTGGCGGAAAAATTGCCGCGCCCGGAGGCCATGACCCCGCAAGCGTATCAGCGCAATGTCAAGGCGCGGGCGTTCGATGTGGCGCGCTATTTGTTGTGTCTCGGCATCCCCACCGGCGTCGGACAAGTAACCAGCATTCGCACCCTGGAGCGGCAGGTGCGGCGGCTGAAGGCCTCTGAGTATGAAGAACTGCGCACCTTAGCCGACGAAATCGCGGCGGCCTGCGCCGCTGAGCCGTGCCTGCGCTGGGCTGAGACAGGAGCGGGTGAAGCCGTGGCGCCCACGCTTGCGCGGCATCTGGACGCGGACGGGCATTTCGAACGTAGCCGCGCGGATCTGCGCGCATGGGCCGATCAAAATCTTGGCGCGCACACTGCCGCGGCGCCCGCCGATCCTGTCGACCTGATGAAGCCCAGCGACACCGTGACCGACGTAGTGGCGACATTGCTCTATCCGGCCACCGACTGGCCCTATCGCGACTTGTACGAGACTGCATCGGCATGGAGCGCGGCGCGAAGGAACGAGGTAATCGACGTCGCGCTTCAGTCCAGAACCCAGCGCGATGAGTTGCTGCGAAATTTCCGCAGCGCGCCTTATGTGTTCGATATCGTCATGGACATCGGCGCATATCGCGATCTTCACCGGCACCGGCGTTGCCAGCAGTTCCGCCAAAGTTACTCGGCCAAGCTCGGTTTTGAGACGCCGGATGCCATCGTGTCGGCCGGTCTCAGTGAGCGATACGCGGCGCTGTTGTCACGTTTTAGTAGCCTCATCGATACATTGCCCGCTCCGGGGGCTCACTACGCGGCGCCCTTCGCCTCGCGATCACGTTTTTTGTTCAAGATGGATTTCGCGGAGGCGGAGTACATTGCGCGCTTGCGTTCCGGAGTGAAGGGCCACTTCAGCTACCGCAAAATCGCCTGGGAAATGAAGCAGAAAATGACGTTCGTGGAACCGGAGCTTGGCCGCCTGATGGAAGCTACGCCCCCCTGGGTAGAAGATCCGCTGCAGAGATAGCTGTAACTCCGCCGAAAGCCTGAGTCTACAGGTCGACACCCTGACCTCATAGTTCAACAGTATCCTGCAAAAAATTCCCTATTCAGCCGCAGGTTTCATTAGAAAACGCTGAATCGAAGTAACTTCCACTTTGGCAGCAAATCTGCGATATCTAAGCGCAGGTAGCGGTGATAGGCCGGACCCAATTTAAAAACCGTGCGGTTGCGTGATGCGATCGCGAAGCGGCAATTAACCAAGAGAAGGAGTAAATTATGAACCGTTTAGTTGTTGCAATGGCATCCGTCGGATTGCTCGGCGTTGCGCTCGCACCGGGCGCCCGCGCGGACGAATGGAACAAGCTGACCGTGATGACCGTGAACGAACCGATCGAGGTGCCCAATAAAGTGCTGCCTGCCGGCACGTACGTCGTGAAACTGCTCGATTCCCCGTCGGATCGTCACATTGTTCAGATCTTCAACAAGGACCAGACGCATCTGGAAACCACCATACTGGCTATCCCGAATTATCGGATTCAACCCACCGGCAAGACGGTGTTCACCTTCTGGGAAACGCCTCCCGGACAACCCAAAGCTTTGAGGGCTTGGTTCTACCCCGGCGATAATTTCGGTCAGGAGTTTGCCTATCCGAAGTCGGCGGCCGCTCAGATCGCGGCTGTATCGCATGAGCCGGTACCCACCACCGAAGCGACGCAGCCGGCCGAGCTGCCGAAGGCTGAAGTAACGCAGACGCAGCCCGAGCCCGTGCAGGAAGCTCAGAACACTCCGCCTCCGCCTCCGCAGGAAGCCGCTCCAGCCCCCGCTCCTGAGCCTGCTCCTGCCCCCGAACTACCGAAAACCGCCAGCCCGTATCCGTTGGTTGGTCTGGCCGGCGTGTTCTCGCTCGGTTTGTTTGCTCTGATTCGCGCATTCCGTTTGTCGTAACATAGGCATCGGAGAGTGCTATGATCCGCGGCCGCGTAGCGCGTCTGGGAATGGGTGTTCTGTTGTGGGCGGCAACCGGCGTCGGTGGAGGAGGCCAAAGCGAGGCTTCCAATACTGGCGCAAAAGCCACCCAACAACCGTTCACTATCCAGACCACTTCGCGGCTTGTTCTTTTAGACGTCAGCGTTAAGGACCCGGCCGGAGGGTTCGTGTCCGGACTTACGAAAGACGATTTCAAGGTTTTCGAGAACGGTAAGCCCGAAGAAATCAGCCAGTTTTCGAACTCAGACGTTCCGGTGACGGTGGGGATCGCGGTGGATGAGAGCGGGAGTATGCGGCCCAAACGGGCGCAAGTGATTACTGCCGCTTTGATCTTCATTCAAGGCAGCAATCCCATGGACGAGATTTTTGTGGTCAATTTTAACGAGAAGGCGCGGCGTGGTCTGCCGGATGAAGTGCTGTTCTCGGACAATATCCGGCAACTACGCGCAGCGCTCTGGCAGGGCGATCCTGAAGGAAGAACCGCTCTGTACGACGCGATCGAGATGTCGCTCCGCCAGCTCGAGTTCGGCAGGCAAGCCAAAAAGGCGCTGGTGCTAATTAGCGACGGCGGGGATAATCACAGCACCCATACCCAGTCGGAGGTGACGCACGACGTGCTCGCGTCACTAGCGACCATCTATACGGTCGGCATCTACGATGAAGACGATCCCGAGAAAAATGAAGGTGTCCTGAAGGACCTGGCGCACGTAAGCGGCGGTGTGTTCTATCATCCCCGGACTTTGCAGGAGATTGTACCCATCTGCCGGCAGATCGCCAAGGATATTCGCACGCGCTACACCATTGGATACATACCTTCCGTCGAAGGCAAGATGGTGCGTCATATCAAGGTGGAGGCCTCCTCCCCGGGCCATCCCAAGTTGATTGTCCGGACTCGAACGAAGTACGTTTTTTCGGATAAAGGGACGGAAGCATCCCAATGAAGGCGCGACTCACTTGGGATGACAAACAAATGGCTTGGGGCGAGCCGTCAACTCCGGCAGCTAAGACACCAGGTGGCAAAAGGACGCGGGTTTTGCGAACGCTCGAATGGGTGTTCCTGTTCGGGGGGCTGCTGGCGGTGGATTGCTTCGTATGGGTGAATACGAGCAGCGTGCTGTACCAGGCGTATGAGGACTGGGCGTTCGACCAGACGTTGCGCGGATTAACGCCTAGCGTCGGCGGGTTCGTTGCTGACGAATCCCGCTGGTTATTGGGCGGACGCGAAAAGGCCGGAACCGCTGAAATGCCGAAGTCCGCTACGGCTCCCAATGAATCGGCTGAAAATCCCGCCATGGGTCCAACCCTGGGGCCGCCGGCCAAGCGATCGGTTATCGGACGGCTGGAAATTCCTCGGCTCAACCTCGCGGTGATGGTGCGCGAAGGCGCCGACGAAGGCACGTTGAGCAGAGCCGTTGGACATATCCCGGGGACGGCGCTGCCCGGCAACATCGGTAACGTTGGACTGGCGGGGCATCGCGATACCTTCTTTCGAGCGCTGCGGAACATACGCGCGGACGACGTCATCGATCTCGAGACCACAGCTGGAACTTACCGGTATGTCGTCAATTCCACCCGGATCGTCACGCCGCGCGACGTAAGAGTGCTCCGGGCGTCCGGCGGCGAGACGCTCACCTTGGTGACGTGCTACCCGTTCTACTACGTTGGCTCGGCGCCGAAGCGATTCATTGTCCATGCCACGCAAGTGGGAGCTAACCCGCAGCGCCGGCCGCTGCCAAGCTCTTGAGTTTCGCGGTGAGGGTGGTTCTTTTCAACCCCAGCATCTCGGCGGCGAGTTTCTTGTTGCCCCGCGTTTTGCGCAGGGCCTGTTCCAGAATATTCAACTCGATGCTCCCCACCGTGCGCTCGAAATCGAGGCCTTGATCGGGAACCGCGATCACGGATTGCGCGTTCTTGTAGACCACTGGATGGCGCCGTGGTGGAAGCGGAAAGTCGCCGGGCAGAAGCGTCATGCGCTCGCCGCTCAGGACGATCGCCTTCTCCACCGCGTTCTCCAATTGGCGAACGTTGCCGGGCCAGTCATGCTCGGCTAAACGGCCCAGCGTCTCGCGGGAGATTTGCTTCGTGGCAAGATTCTCCTCCCGGCAGATCTTTTCGATGAAGTGCTGCACCAAGGCGGGGACATCGGAGGGATGTTCACGAAGCGGCGGCAACCCGATCGGCACCACGTTCAACCGATAATACAGATCTTCGCGGAATTTCCCTTGTTTGATCATCTCCGAAAGATCCGTATGCGTGGCGGCAATCACTCGCACGTCCACCCGTACGGTCTCCGAGCTCCCCAGCCGCTGGAACTCGCGCTCCTGGATCACTCGCAACAACTTGGCCTGTAAACTGTATGGCATATCGCCAATTTCATCCAGGAAGATGGTGCCGTGGTTGGCCTGCTCAAAACGCCCCACACGATGTCCCACCGCGCCGGTGAAAGCGCCTTTGACGTGCCCGAACAGTTCAGCCTCGAGCAACGCTTCGGGGAGCGCGCTGCAGTTCACGGCCACCAAAGAGGATCGGTTGCGCTCGCTGGCGGCGTGGATCGAGCGCGCCACCAGCTCTTTACCAGTCCCGGTTTCCCCGGTAATCAGTACGGTGGAGCGGCGCGGGGCAACCAGGCGGATGTGTTGCGCAATCAGCTGCATGGGACGGCTGTCGCCGATCAGGAAACAGCCCCACGGCTCTGCTTCCATTTCAACTGGGCTCGATCTGGCCTCCTGGGCCCATTTGGAATTGGCCGCCAGGAAAAGCAAGCTGGCGGCATCGCCGTGTGAGTACACATGGAAAGCGCCCAGGCGCAGCAGATGCACCACCTCTGTGGCACTGACGAGAGGGGCGTGCAGAACTACCGGTGTCCCCGGTTGGGCCCGCTGCACTTCTTCGAGCAAACTGGCCGGAGTGACGGCTTCGTCCATCCGAGCGTCGCCATCGCCCAGTGGAAGGCTTACCAGGACCACGTCGAAATCCTGACCACGAAGAAGCTCCAACCCCTCCTCCACGGTATTTACCGTGACGGCGGACGAAAGGAGCATTCCGCCAACAATTTCCCCCGGCTGCTCGGCGATGCACAGGATTCTGGGGCTGAGAGTTTCGGGAGTGAGAGTGCGCGGGACGAGACTGCCGGGATCGAGAATGTTGGTATACCTCCGACGTTTGTCCATCGGCACAAGGAGCCACAGCTTTACTGAAAAATGCCCGTACTCCCAAAGTGGCGCGCGGGTGTAGTACGGATGAGACCGGTACACTACACTAGAACTTATGAACGATACCGAGCGCATGTCGCGCCCGCTTTCCGTTGTCGACCCGGAAATATACGATGCGATCCAGCACGAAGTGGAACGCCAACATAGCCGGTTGGAACTGATCGCCAGCGAAAATTTCACCTCCGAAGCCGTTCTGGAGGCTACTGCCAGCGTATTCACCAACAAATACGCCGAGGGATATCCAGGCAAGCGCTATTACGGCGGATGCGAATTTGCCGACGCCGTAGAGACGCTGGCGCGCGAGCGGGCCAAGAAACTTTTCGGAGCCGAGTATGTCAACGTGCAGCCGCACTCCGGCTCCCAGGCCAATCAAGCGGCCTACGCGGCGGTGATTCAGCCGGGCGACATGATCCTGGGCATGAATCTGGCGCACGGCGGACACCTCACGCACGGCCATCCGCTGAATTTTTCCGGCAAAACTTATCACGTGGTGGCGTACGGGGTATCTCGCGAGGACGAGCGCATCGACTATGCGGAATTGGCCCGGCTGGCGCAAGAAAACAAGCCGAAGATGATCATCGCCGGCGGCAGCGCCTATCCGCGCATCATCGATTTCGCGCGATTCCGCAAGATCGCCGATTCGGTGGGCGCCATTCTGCTGGTGGATATGGCGCACTTCTCCGGGCTGGTAGCCGCGGGACTGTATCCGAATCCCTGCGAATATGCGGACATCGTCACATCCACCACCCACAAAACGCTGCGCGGGCCGCGCTCGGGCATGATTCTGGCGAAGGAGAAGTATGGCGCCGCCATCGACAAGGCGCTTTTCCCCGGAATTCAAGGCGGTCCGCTGGTGCACGTGATCGCGGCCAAGGCGGTTTGTTTTCTGGAAGCGATGACGCCCGAGTTCCGGACGTACTCGCAGCAAGTGATCGCCAATGCGCAGGCGCTGGCCGTAAGCCTGCAACAACAGTGCTTCCGTATTGTCTCCGGCGGAACAGATACGCACCTGATGCTGGTGGATGTCTTCGCCAAAGGCGTGCGCGGGAAAGAGGCCGAAACGGCTCTGGACGAAGCCTACATCACCGTCAACAAGAACGCGATTCCGTTCGACGTGAATCCGCCGCTGAATCCGAGCGGCATCCGGCTGGGCAGCCCGGCGGTGACCACGCGCGGTTTCGGCGAGGCCGAGATGCGGCAAGTAGGGTCGCTGATTGCCGACGCGTTGAACGATGTGCAATCCAAGGAAACGCTGCTGGCAGTGCGAAGACGCGTGACGGAACTGGCGGACCGTTTCCCGCTTTATCCCTGGAAGCTGGCGCGCACCACGGCTTAGGACACCACGGGAGCCGAGCGATCAGCGCCTCCATTTCGTAATGCCGCTCCGGATTGCAATCGACACCCGCCGCGTAGCGGATTTTGGCATTGGAACCTACATCCGAAACCTGGTTCGCTCGCTGGCCCGGGTGGACGATCGTAATCAATACCAGCTCATCACCTCCGAGCAGGTGGTTCCCGAATTTTCCGGTCTGCCGCCGAATTTCGAATTGGCGATCTTTCCACGACCCGCCAAGAGCGGTGGCACTGCCTGGAGCGGCCTGGCCCAGATTCGCTATGGATGGTTCTTGAGAAAGCTGGAGGCCGATCTTTTCCATATTCCGCTGAACGCCGTGCCGCTGCTGATGCCCAAGCCTTATCTGGTGACCATCCACGATATGAGCACGCTGCTGTTTGCGAACCAACTTGGATATCGCAACCGGCTGCGGCGCTTTTATCTGCGGCGGGGTCTCTTACGCGCTGACGGCGTAATGGCCGTGTCGAAGGCGACCTGCCGGGACGTAGAGACCGTGCTGGGTATCCCGATGACCCGGATGCGCGTAATATACAACGCCCCCGATCCGACCTTCCATGCCCCCAGCGCCCCGGCCATGGCGCGAGTGCATGGCGAAGAATTCGGCTATCCACCCGACATCCAGCGCGTGCTGGACCGCTACCGGATCCACTACCCATTCCTGTTGTACGTGGGGCGCACCAATCCGCAAAAAAACATTCCCCGGCTGGTGGAGGCGTTTGCGGTGCTGCGAGGAGAAATCCAGGAGCACCCCGTGTATCGGGACTTGCGGCTGCTCATCATCGGCGACGAGATTTCGCGCTATCCGGCGCTTCGACATGCCGTCATCCATAGCCGCGTGGAGGACACGGTGCGGTTTCTCGGTTTCGTGCCCATCGATACGTTGCGGGCTTTTTACCAGGCCGCTTCGGCATTTGTTTTTCCCTCCCTTTATGAAGGCTTTGGGCTGCCGCCGTTGGAGGCGATGGCCTGTGGAACGCCCGTGGTTTGCTCTAACGTCAGTTCGCTGCCGGAGGTGGTGGGAAACGCCGCGGAAATTGTAAACCCGGAAAATGTTTTCGATATTGCGCGCGGCATGCGGGAGGTGCTGCTCGATCGGGAACGCCGCAGCCTTCTGGTGGAGCGCGGCTTCGAACAGGCGCGTCGGTTCAGTTGGCAGCGCACCGCGCAGCAGGTGCTGGACGCCTACGAAGAGATTGGATCGTATAAGAAACGTCCACGCTGAGGCAGCGCGTCGCGATCCCGCTCCCGGCCCAGCCAGAGGACGCGCGCTTTCACCGCCGCCTGCAATTCTGAAGGGGGTAGTGCCAGCGATTCCCAGCCGGTAGGATGGTCCAAGTCCACGTCTGTGACCAAGTAGTAGCGCCGGGCGCCTGAACGAATGTAGCGCAGCACTGCCTCACCTTTGCGTTCAACGACGTAAAGTCCTTGGGGCGAGATGTCCGATCGCCGCGGCCCCGACGTATCCAGAAGGGCAATGTCATAGGAAGCAAGCGTGACTTCCATGGCCGGATCCGGTCCCAGCTTCGCCATCACCAATTCAGCATGCGCCGTAACGAAAGGAAACGGAGCCGGGAAGCTCTTGCGCCAGTTCACACCCGCAGGCCAGGGTTGACCGGGTCCGATGGGCGTGGCGAGAAAAGCCACTTCGGCGAATCGCTCGCGCGTGCGGCGGCGCTGGATCTGCGCTTCCATCTCATCGCTGGACGCCAGATCGAGCAGGGATAGGTGAAGGTACTTTAATGCCAGATCGAATACCTCGGGTGAGAGAGTACGTACACCTTTGAGCACATTATGGGCATGCGGCTGCGAAATCCCAATCATACGAGCGAATCCTCTCTCGGTGAGCTCGCCATTGCGAACCTGGTTCCGGACGTAAGCCAACAGCTTGAGGCGAGCGTCCTGGAACGTCAAGTTGGCCTCTCCTCGTATTTCAGTTTGAAATAGGCTCCCGCAGGAATAAGAAAAAACAGAATTATAGAGACATCACACCCATTAAGTGCGGCCAAGAAGTCAACCTATACAACCCAATGACAGCCTTGGCCTTATCGGACTCTCTCCTTAGTAGAGGAAGGAATACTTCCTTAGTAGCAGCGCCCTTTTGCGTTGACGTGACTGGCAAGGGCAATGAGACTGTATATCACGTCGGCTTATTTGACTCGGGTGCTATCCCGGGTTATTGAAGGAAGAGGACGAAATGGAATGGAACCGTTCCGAAACGCTGGCGCTCGCGGCGCCGGCCTGCAACATCTGCCTGGGCTTAGGATTGCGAATCGGCCGCCATGGGGCGACGCATCCGTGCAATTGCGTGTTACGAGCCATTTTCCGGGCATGTTTTGATCGCTTCCGCGAGTGTGTGAGCCGTGAGAAGTACATGAGCCGCGTGACGCTGGATCCGTTACCGGGCAAGGACCGCAGGGGATCCTGGGGTCGTAAAGATGAAGAGTTTGCAGCCGACTTTTGCCTGGTGAGCAAACGCAGTCTGACCGAGCCTGAGAATCGCATTTTCAAATATCATTTTCTGCTCGGGGCGGATTGGAAGCTGTGTTGCACCAGGCTTCAGATGGACCGCGGAAATTTTTTCCATGCGGTCTATCGCATCGAACAGAAGCTGGGGCGTGTGTTCCGGGAACTCGAGCCTTACTCGCTGTTCCCCGTGGACGATTATTTCCATGGTCCATCGAAGCATGTTTCCAGTTGCCTGGAAAAGCAGGTGATACCCATCCGCCGGCTGGGCGTGCGCCAAGTGGCGCTTCCCAGTCAACTCAGCGCTTGAAGATAGTCGGGGCGGACACCAATCCGCCCCGCTTTCTCAGGGCGCAGCTCCATACACGCCGAATTAGTTCTCCCTGCAGATCACATTAGGCCGCAATACGCTCGAATCCCAGCGAGACAGGCCGCATAATCCAGCCAATAATCGTGAAACCAAATATTTCCATCCCCGCGGCGGCGGTAAGCTCATTCGAACTGTTTTTGGAATCCGGCGAACTGCCGCTTGAGATCGTCCACTTCTCGCCGCAATTCCGCCACCTCGGCTTCCAATTCCGCGATGCGGTCCGCGCGAGTTAGTCCCGACGCGGCTGGGGCGTGCTCCGCCAAGGAAGCCTCCAGCGCCGGAGCGCCCGAAAGCAAATGCGCGTAGCGCGCTTCCTTCTCGCCCGGACGCCGAGGCAGCTTCGTAACCAGCTCCGGCATGCGTTCGAGCACCGATTCCACTTCCGCCAGATCATCGAACGGATGCATGCGCTCGGCCCTGGTGCGCAGCTCGCCCAGCGTCTGGGGTCCGCGCAGCATCAGCTCACAAAGAACGGCCAGCTCGCGCCGCCCCAGGTTCAGCTTTTCCGACAAGCGATGCCCGTACTTGGGGACGCGGCTGCCGGCGCCGGTAATGTTCAGCAACAATCCCTTTTCGCGCAGCGTGTACACCACGCGCTCGACGGTGTCTTCGTCGAAATGCACCACCGGATCGCGATTCGATTTCTGATTGCACGCATTGAGCAGGGCGTTGAGGGAAAGCGGATAGTACTCCGGGGTAGTGACCTCTTTTTCGAGCAGCGCGCCCAGCACCCGCACCTCGTCCGCATCCAGGGTGAAGTCCATCGCTCCAGTTTTGCATGAACGCGCCAGAGGCTCAGTTACGCAATCTGCGAATCGGATTCTGGGCGTCCGGTCTCAGGCAGCGCCACTCTCCGGCGTATGCGGTGGGCGAATTTGGCGAATTCCTGCTGGGCAGCCCGTGCCGAAGTCGCAAGTTCATTGTTTTCGCCCAGACGCGATTCCAGCAGCCCGGCGATCGCGGAGAGTTGATAGCTCAGGGTAGCCACCTGACGGTCCAGAATCTCTATTTCGTTGTGGCTCAGGGCTGCCTTCATCGGATCCCAATCTCGCTTCCACGGCTGTTGGGTGAACCTGTGACAGTCCAGCCCTACGTCCGGCTTTCTTCTCTTCTAGGCGATGTACCAGTATTGCATTTGTGGCCCGGCATCCATTCACCGCACAGCAAAAAAAGATTCAGGTCTGCCGGCTGCGCTGGAGTAATCCATCCGCTTCGAGACGGACTGACAGCGGTCCAAATGATCTACACTGGAGGGTAGTCAACACTGCCTTCTGCGACGCACGGCCGATGGAAGATTCGAAAGACCGAAGCCGAGCGACATCTCTCCGCTGGATAACGCGGAAGCACTGGAAATCTCACGTGTAATCGTGCTTTGTTCACTTCCGGAAAGGATGAGGCCGGAAAACAGCATGCCAGCACGCATTCTTATTGTTGAGGATGAGCGGGTAACGGCCGAAGATCTTCGCGACACCTTGACTGACCTGGGATATAGCGTTACCGCTGCGGTCTCAACGGGCGCCGACGCCATCGCGCAGGCCGAAGGAGACCCGCCCGATATCGCATTGATGGACATCCGCATTCAGGGCGAAATGGATGGCACGTCGGCCGCCCTGGTTTTGCGGGAACGCTTCAATATCCCGGTGATCTATTTGACGGCGCACGCCGACAGCGCCACGGTGGGGCGCGCCAGGGAGGCCGGCCCTCTGGGCTATATCACCAAGCCGTTTCAGGCGGCGGCGCTGCATGCCAGCATCGAGATTGCGCTGCAGAGGCATCGTGAGGAACTGAAGACCCGCGAGAAAGAGGAACTTTTGGTTTCCACCTTGCGGGCCATTTCGGAAGGCGTGATTTCCATGGATCGGCACGAAATCATCACCATCTTCAATCCGGCCGCCGAAGCCTGGACCGGCCGGTCGGCTCGCGAAGCGCTGGGCCAGCGCGTAGGCGAGATCTTCCAACCCATGGCGGGTCCGAAAGCCGATCAGATCCAAAAGCCTTGGGAGCAAGTGCTTTCCGACGGTTCGCTGCAGGAGTTGCCGGCCGATGCGGTTCTGGTATCCCGGGAGGGCGAGAAGCGGCCCATCAGCGGGTGTATCGCTCCTATTCGCGATCATAAGGGCGCCATAGCGGGCGCAGTCCTGGTCTTTGGGCGGGGCCAGGAGGGAACGCCAAACTCTCCGGTGGCTCCCGCGGGAACACTCCGGGAGGACGGAGTGGAGCTCGGCAACTTCAAAATGATCGCAGCGTCGCCCGCCATGAAACATGTGCTCACGTTCGCCCGCCGCGTGGCTCAGAGCGAGGTGTCCACCATCCTGCTGGAAGGCGAGAGCGGAACCGGCAAAGATGTTCTGGCCCAGTTCCTGCACATCTATGGACGCCGGCACGCAGGTCCGTTCGTGGCCTTGAACTGCGCCGCCATTCCAGAAACCTTGCTTGAAAGCGAGCTTTTCGGTTACGAGAAAGGGGCCTTCACCGACGCCCGGGCGCCCAAGGCCGGCATCCTGGAGATTGCCAGCACGGGCACCATTTTCCTGGATGAAATCGGCGAGATGCCGCTCACGGTGCAGGCCAAATTGTTGCGCGTGCTCGAAGAGCAGAACTTCCGGCGGCTGGGCGGCGTCAAAGACATTCAAGTGGACGTGCGCGTGGTGGCTGCCACCAACCGCAAGCTAACCGAGGCCATTGAGGAAGGCCGGTTTCGGCTGGACTTATACTACCGGCTGAATGTGATCCAGGTGTTGCTGCCGGCTCTGCGGGAGCGCCGGGAAGACATTCTGCCGCTCACCGACCATTTCATCGCACTATACAACGACAAGTTTAGGCGTAAAATTCAGGGCATCTCGCCCGCGGCGGCAGCGGCGCTGATGTCGTACGCTTGGCCGGGAAATGTGCGTGAGTTGCGCAATGTGGTGGAACGGGCCATGGTGCTGGAGGAATCCGATCGTATCCAGAGTTCCAGTTTGCAACTGGCTTCCCAACGCCGGCCAAGCCCTCCGGGCCCGCAGACCGAGGAACCTGCGGCTCCTTTTCAAGCCAGCCTGGCCGAAACCGAGAAGAACCTGGTGACGCAGGCCCTGCAGAAAGCCAGCGGCAATCAAACCCGCGCGGCAGTACTGCTGGGCATAACACGCGACACCCTGCGCTACAAAATGAAGAAGTTCAATCTGCGCTAGTACTTTCGCGCTTTTCTAACCAAGTAAGCGGCGTAACTGAATTTCCCGCCAGTGGTCTAACAACGGGTGATGGACTTACACCCGTTGTGAGCGGTCTTAACTTATGATCTACCGGAAACTGGGCAGAACGGGCGAACGAGTCTCCGCAATCGGGCTGGGTGGATTCCACCTGGGTTTTGCCAAAGATGTCGCCCAGGCGGTGCGCATCGTCCGCAGCGCCGTGGACCGCGGAATTAATTTTCTCGATAACTGCTGGGATTATCATTCGGGCGAGAGCGAACGGCGCATGGGCGCCGCGTTGCGGGACGGTTATCGCGATCAGGTATTCTTGATGACGAAGTTCGATGGCCGCACCAAGAAATCAACCGCGCGCCAGATCGATGAGTCTCTGCAGCGTCTGCAGACCGATCACCTCGACCTGATCCAGTATCACGAAAATATCCGCATGGAGGATCCGGACCGGTTCTTTGCGCCGGATGGGCCGCTGGAAGCTCTGCTTGAAGCCAAGAAGGCCGGAAAGATCCGGTTCATCGGATTTACCGGGCATAAGGATCCCAGCATCCATCTGCGCATGCTGGAAGTGGCGGCGGAACACAAGTTCCGGTTCGATACCTGCCAGATGCCGCTCAACGTGATGGATGCGCACTTCCGCAGCTTCGGCCGCCAGGTTTTGCCCAAGCTGGTGGAACTGGGAATGGGCGTGCTTGGAATGAAGCCCTTGGGAGACGGTCACGTGTTGAAATGCGGGGAGGTGGGGGCCATCGAGTGCCTGCATTACGCTCTTACCCTGCCGACGTCGGTTGTCATCACCGGTTGCGAAACCATGGAACGGCTGGACCAGGCATTTCACGCCGCCGACACGTTCCGGCCGCTCAGCAACGAACAGGTGACCCAGTTATTGGCCAAAACCAAGCCGTTCGCCGACGCTGGAAAATGCGAGCCGTTTAAAATTACTTCCATGTACGATGGCACCGCGCAGCATCCGGATTGGATGGGTGAAGAGACAGTTGCCGATCCCAGGCCCGTGACCGCCGCGTCCGATGCTTCCGACTAAAGTCGCCCACCGAAAAAGCAATCTGGCCACAGATAAAGGCGGATGAACACGGATAAGACCAAATCGAGTCTTATTGTTTTATCTATGTTGATCTGCGTTCATCTGTGGCCACTTATGTTTTTGGTCTTTTTCATCGGCCTGTTAGGTTAGTGAGTCAGCGAGTAAATGACGTAGTTCACGCCGATGCGGATTCCGAGCGCCGAGTACTTTTCCGGATACTCGGGATCGTCGGCCCACTCCCAGGAATCTCCGATATCGGAATTGAATGACATCGCCACCATGACACGGCCCTTGTCGTCCAGGATGCCGCGCCAATGGGGAACGGCGCCGTCGTTGCGATAGGTGGTGCCCCGCCGGATGGCCCATTCACCCGGGCACCTGATAGCGGTCGTCCAGGTCGTAAACGGTATGAAAGATGGAATCGGCATCCGGGATCTCAACAATGGGCCGGTCGGGAAACACCAGCCGCATGCTTTCGTAGAATCGATCCCATTCCTCGGTACCCCAAAAATCGTCCAGCATGAGGAAGCCGCCGCGCAGCAGGTAATCGCGCAGTTTTTGGACCTGGCTGCCGGTCAGTTTCCAGTCGCCCATTTCGCCGGCGCAGAGCCAGGGCCAATTGTAAACGTCGTCGCCGTCGTCGAGATTTACCGGCTGCTCGATGGACCGCGCCGATACGCGAGTCAAGCGGCGCAGCGCCAGCGCGAAATGCCGGTCGGCGCGCGGATAATCCTGGGTCCAACTGGTGCCGCCTTCCAGCCAGGTAGTGCTCGCGCCATAACCGAAAAAGCGTCCGAAGCGGGCGTGCGGATGCTGTGGATACATCAACCGCGCGAACACCCATTCGGTCTTATCCTGCCAGTCCGCCGGCATCTCCACGTTATCGTATGGTTCCATGCTGCGATACAGACGCCACTGACGCTGGCCATACAGTGTCGCCGCAAACAAAATGCCCGCGCCCAACCACAGCGCCTTTCGGAGAGTCATCGCACCCTAGTGCGAGAATAGCACCCCGCGAGCGGCGGGCACCGGTTTTAGCCGTTACTTGGCGACGTTGAGCCCAAACTCGGGGTCCGATCGCGTCCCGGTAATCTTCACCGGCACCAGCGAGCCGCCGCGTTTGCTGCGAAAGAACGGATCCACGGCTTTCAGGAAAAAGGCCTTCACTCCGGTAGTGGTTTGGGATACCTTGGCCGCTATCCACACTTGGCCGTGCAGGTCCAACTTCTGGCTCGCCAGTTGGTACGATCCATTCAATAGCGCCGAAGCTCCCTCCAGCTCAAACGAAAGGTTCGAGAACTCCACTGCGCCACCATTCATTTGGAAATGCCCCTGCATGCTGGACATGGAACTTCCGGCAGTTTTGTCGTCCGGATGTCCCTCCGCTTTGCGACTCACACTCCGCAATCTCTCACGCAAATCGAGGGACGAAAAGCGAGCATCGGTGGCGGAAAAATCGCCGGTCAGGCTAATGCGGTCCACCATGTTCCGATCGCCGGGCGGAATCTCCAGGTTGGCTTGGAGGCGCAAAGCGCCGCTCATCGGCGATGTCCGGGATTGAACCACCAAAGGGAGAAAATCTTCCATGCGGCCGTTGCTCACCGAGGCGTCTATCGCGATGTCTCTCAGGCGGTCGTCCTGAACGTGAATGGCTAGTCCCTTACCGGCAAAGGAAGAATTTCCCAACGCGCCGTTCAGATTCTGGATGGATCCCGAGCCATCGGAAGCATCCACGGTGGCTTGAAAACTGGCGTGCAACGGCTCAGGATGTCCGCTCAGGCTGACACCGAACTGGGGGACGTCGGCGTTGCCCGCGATTTCGATCCGCTCGAAAACTCCCTGGAAACGGCCTTCCCCAGACAGAATGCCCCGCATGCCAGGCAGCGTAGCTAAATCGGCTTGCGCTATGCGATAAGTTCCTTGCACCGATGTGTGGCTGGGGTCCTGGGCATTCCAGGGACCCAAACGGCCGCTGGCCTGAATGTCCCCGCGCGGCTGGGAACTGACTACCGACGCGCTGAACTCGGCGTCGTGGATGCCGTCGAAATTCCTGACCCGAAGCTGGCTCAATTCAAGTAGCAGCGGGGTGCGATCGCCGGCGCATGGCACAATGGCAACTTGCGCGTGTTCGGAATCGATCTCATCGATCTGAACCGTCGCTGCCGGTTTAGCTGCGGGAACGGGGGGGCCCGCCGTAGTTGGAATGCGCACCGACAAACCCTCCAGCACCACCCGTCGGACATGCCAAGGCAGGATACCTGAATACGCATCCGCGGTCGCCGCCTGGATCAGCGGGCAAGCGCTCGGGCCAATCACGACACCATGCGCCACGATGTGAACCAGCGGGAAAAACGTAACGTCCAGAGTCTGAAAGCGGACCTCGGTGGCGAATTCAGCGCGCAGCACCTCCGCTGACCGGGCTCGGATTAACTTCGTGAGCGCCGGGACCAAAGCATAGGATGCCAGCAAGATTCCATACCAAGAGGCAATAATACCGACCCCCACCCCTAGAATCAGCCGACGATGTCTGGTTCCCCAACCGGATGAATTCATCAGCCCTGTCTATGATGGTAGTGGAATGGATTTGGGAAGGGAAGACGGGGCTTCGAACGAAGCCCCGGTACTGTTTAGCGCTGCGTGGCCGGAGCCCGCAGAGCTTCACTGTTGACCATGCTCTCCGCTATGTCGGTGAGCTTCTGGTCGGCCATTTTTTCCTCCTGCAGGGTCTGCTCGAGCAGCGTCGCCGCGTCGGTGAGGCCGAGGGTTTGCGCGAACGTCCGAGCCGATCCGTACGCCGCGATTTCATAATGCTCAACCCGATTGGCTGCCGCGATCAACCCGGCATCCCGCAAGGACGACGCATCAATATCGCTGACGATGTCTTCGCCCTCGCTGACCAGTCCTTTCATTGCATCGCAGGTCTGAGACTTAGGGTCTTTGCCTAAGATGCGGAAAACTTTCTCCAGTCGGCTCACCTGACCTTCGGTTTCGATCAGGTGAGATTGGAACGCCTGGCGGAGCGTCTGCGAAGTGCTGGCTTCCGCCATCTTAGGCAGAGCCTTCACCAGACGCCGTTCGGCGTCATAAAGATCCTCTATCTGTTCCAGGAAAAGATCTTCCATACTTTCGATCTTCATAATGACTCCTTACGTAGGATTAGGAGCATCCGCTCCTGGTTGTTAGACCATTTAGTACCCCAGGTTGTTCAGTTTTTATCGGGCGAAACTTGCGTCCGTGAGCCGACTCTAACCAGGAGAAATGACCTGGAAACTCTTAACCTCCACTGCCGACAAAACTTTCGCGATTGTTTTTCAAACGGGTGACGAAGCGGTAGAGGGCCTGCAGTCCTTTGCCGTTAACAATGGCGTTACGGCCGCGCATTTCACCGGCATCGGAGGGTTTTCAGGCGTCGTGCTCGGCTACTATGACTGGGAAACGAAGGAGTATCTTCGTATACCGGTGAAGGAACAGGTGGAACTGGTATCCCTGATCGGCGGCATCACGATTGAGAAAGACAAGCCCGAAAAGCAGAGAACAATGATCCACGCCCACGCCGTCGTCGCCAGGCGGGATGGAACCACAGCGGGCGGACATCTGCTTGAAGCGCACGTGCGGCCTACGCTCGAGCTGGTGCTCACCGAATCGCCGGTTCATCTGGAGCGGAAGTTCGACAAAGAGAGCGGTCTGCCGCTGATCAAGATGTAACGGAACGGAGCGCGACTCTACTTTACGGGCGGCGTTTTTTCGAGCCCGTCCAGATAACGATCCAAATTGAATGCCGCGCTGATTAACGCCAGGTGAGTGAGCGCCTGGGGGAAATTTCCGAGCGCCTGCCCCTGGTGTCCGATCTGCTCGGCATACAGACCCAAATGATTGGCATACCCGAGCATCTGCTCGAACAGCAGACGGGCGCGCCGCAATCGCTTGGGATCGGAAGAACTGGCGCGCGTCAAGGCTTCCACCAGCCAAAACGTGCAGAGATTGAAGGTGCCTTCGGTGCCTTTCAAACCATCCGGTGTCTTTTCAACGTCATAGCGAAACACTAGCCCATCGGAGACCAGGCCGCCCGCTTTGGGAGGCTGGTTGATGGCGTCCATGGTTCGAAGCATGCGCGGATCGGTAGGCGAGACGAAGAACACTAGCGGCATTAAGAGAGTGGAAGCATCCAGGGCGTCGCCATCGAACTGCTGCACAAAAGCCCCGCGCTGCGCGTTCCAGCCCCGCTTCATGATGGTCTCGTAGATTTGGTCGCGAACCGTCGTCCAGCCATTCCAATCGGCGGGGAAGGAGCGCTTGCTCGCCAGCCGCAAGGCCCGATCCAATGCCACCCAGCTCATCATCTTGGAATAGACGAACTGGCGCGGACCGCCGCGCACCTCCCAGATGGCGTCGTCGTCGTCCTGCCAGTGCTTCGCAACCCAATCCGTCAGGCGGCGGAGATAATTCCAAAGATCGTAAGAAATCGGGGTTCCGTACTTGTTGTAGAGATACAACGAGTCCATCAACTCGCCGTAGATGTCGAGTTGAAGCTGCTGGTAGGCGTCATTGCCGATGCGGACGGGACTGGATCCTTTATAGCCCTCCCAGTGGTCCAGCGTTTCTTCATTGAGCACGTGCCGGCCATCGATTCCATATACCTCTGAAGCGATCCGTCGGGTTCCATCTCGTGGCAGCGCGCGTCAAGGAAAGAGACAAACTGCGCCGCTTCGTCGGTGAACCCGATGCGCATGAGGCTGTAAACGGTGAAAGCGGCATCCCGAATCCAGGTATAGCGATAATCCCAATTACGCGGGCCGCCCAAGCTCTCCGGCAGGCTGCAGGTGGGTGCGGCGACAATGGCTCCGGTGGGTTCAAACGTGAGTAGCTTCAACAGCAGGGCCGAGCGATGCACCGTTTCGCGCCAACGCCCTCGGTAAGTACACTTGCCTATCCACTCGCGCCAGTAGTGGATGGTGTCGCGAAAGAGCTGCTCGCTCACTGGTTCGGGCAAGCCGATTTGTTCGCGCACACCCTCTTCCAGGCCATGCAATTCAAAGCTCTGGGTCTGTCCCTCGTCTAATGAGAACTCCCCGGCCACTCCATTGTTGAAGCTTTGGAGCGGTATGGACGAAGCGAGAGCCAGGCGCAATTGGGGAGAGCTGAAAAGCGCTCCTTCCTTGATAAACTCCAGCGTGTGCTTATTGCGTCCGTAGTTGAACGCCGGGATGCATTCCAAACGGAATCGCATGCATCCCCGCGCCACTTTCACCCTGCGAATCAGGCCGCGATAAGGCGCTTCCTCCTTCGACTCGCCTACCGGCATGTAATCGATGATCTCGCCGACGCCCTCGGTGGAGAGAAACCGAGTGACCAGAACGTTAGTATCGGCCCAATAGACTTGCTTACGGGAGATTTCGTCTATCGTAGGCGCGATGCGAAAGTAGCCGCCTTTCTTATCGTCGAGGATGGCGCCGAATACGCTGGGTGAATCGAAATGGGGAAAACAAAACCAGTCGATAGACCCGTTCTTGCCAACTAGCGCCGCAGTCCGTAGATTTCCAACCAGGCCGTAGTCTTCTATCGGCTGATAGGGCATGGGTCAATGATGAATAAAGGAGGCTCCCGGGCCAGGACCGGCCTCGGGAGCCGTACCTATCGATTCGCGTGCTGTTGCTCAGGCTGCTGCTGGCCGGCCTGAGCATACTGTTGGGGATGCTGATCGAATTTGTTCTTGCACTCCTGGCCACAGAACGAGTACTTCTTTCCTTGATGCGAACTGGTGGCCGAAGCTTTGCTTTCGTCAAGCTGCTTCCCACAAACCGGATCTTTAGTCATAATTTTATCCTTCCTTTATAGGGTTTGACTCCACCCGTTAGATCCGGCAAACAACTCGCTGTTTCTAGACGTAACGGTCACCCGCGCGGGCTTTTCACCCACGCGTAACGAACCAGCTCAGCATAGATTGGACGAGCCACCGCAGGCCGTCTCACTTGACCGCTAAGGATCTCTCGTTGAGTGACCCTGCGTCCATACAAATCGAAGTTATCGTCGTTGTCCGGACGCAACGTCGAACCCTCCAGCGATACGCCGGCGAAAATACCGTGCGCCCGGGAATAAGACAGTATCTCCGCGCGCATCAGGGCATCTGTTAGAGCTTGCCCCGAGCGGCCAACCGGGCCGGCCATCGCGGTAGCGTCGCCACCCAGGGTGAATTTGTCTTTCATCAGATCTTCCACCCCGTGGTGGTTCATCACGATGAAAACCAGGTCCGTTTCACCCGCTCCGATCTGAAACCCAAAGCTTCCGCCTTCAATGCGAATAGTGTCGGGAGCGCTCCAACCGGTGCCCGTGCGGCACACCACGACACCCTTTCCGTATTTTGCGCCGACGATGAAGCCGGCCCGCTTCAGGCTTGGTACGATACCGACGCATTCGGCTTTGCGCAAAAGATCCTCGGGAATGCCCCGATCCTTGGCGTGGAGTATTTCGCTCAACACTTCCGCCGAAGCGGCCACGCGCTTCTGAGCTCCGTGCTCGGGCTCCACGGCGTTGATCGGGGTTGCCAAGAAGAGCGGCGTCAGCGAGAGCAATGCGATGCTGGCAGCGAATCCGACAAATGGCTTCGTTTTTTCGCGCATTACAGATTCACCTGTCCCAGGAGGAGAAGCACCAAGAAGATGATAAGAATCGTTCCCAGAACCCCGGTCGGATAGTAGCCCCAGCCGCGGCTGTACGGCCACGCGGGCGTGGCGCCGATCAACAAGACGATCAAGATAATCAACAGGATCAACATAAAACGGGCCTTTCCTTTCCCTGCCTGGCGGTGGGGCAATTCTTCTGCCAACGCGGGCGGGCCGCAACAGAGCTAGATAAGCCACTGAATACTAGCGGCTTATCTCCTTGGTACGAGGGAAGCCTCAGGCTGCACGGATTTATCGATTTCTGAAGATCCTACCACGCTGTTACAAATGGAGTGCAATTGTTACTCATCGATAACGAGAATGGCCTGTTCCGCCGATTATAGTGTGAGTCTATGAACTGCAGCCCATGCTACTGTAAAAATCTGACCGCCGTGGTACCTCCCGTGTTATCTCATAACGACAATCGTCTTGGCAGCGCACGGCGCGGGACCTCCACTGCATTTTTGGCTGCCATTGTATTGGCGCTGGCCGGCATTTGCATGGCGGGTTGCGGCAAGAGCGCGACGCAATATATCAGCCGCGGAAATCAGCTTTATGCCGCCGGACAATATGGCGACGCTGTTCTCAATTATCGCAACGCGCTCAAACAGAGCCCCACTTCGGGAGAGGCATACTACCGTCTCGGGCTGGCGCTGTTGAAGCAGAACCAAGTGGGCGACGCTTATCAAGCCTTCACGCATGCAGTGTCGCTGAGTCCCCAAAATAATCAGGCCAAGATAGAACTGGCGAACATATCACTGGCGGGTTACACGCGCGATCCCAGGCATCCCGCCGCCCTTTACCAACAGGCGCAGACCATGTCGGCGCAACTGCTAGCGCCTGGAGGCGATCGGGTGGAAGGGTTGCGCATCAAAGGCGCCCTGGCTCTGATTGACAATCAGCCCGACAATGCGGTCGAAGCGCTGCGGGAGGCGGTGCAAATCGCACCGGATAGCGGAGAAGTGGAAACCGGTTTGGCGCAAGCTTTGCTGCGGGACAATCAGCCGCAGGAAGCTGAGAAAATCGCGCTCCAAGCGATGCACCAGCATCCGCAATATGACCAGGCGTACGAAGTGTTGTACGCCATGTACGGATCCGCGCAAAATTGGGAGAAGGCCGAAGCGCTTCTGAAGACGTGGGCCGCTAATAATCCGAAGTCGTCCGGCCCTATTCTCCGTTTGGCGGCGTTCTACTATGCCCGCAAGCAGCCCGAGCAAGCCGAGAAAACGCTGAGCGGACTGCTGGACCGGCGGGCTGAATTTCCGCAAGCAGATATGCTGGCGGGGGATTTTCACGCCCTGATCCATGATCCGGAAAAGGCGTTGGCGGACTACCAGCGCGGCGAATCCAGAGATAAGAGCCGCCAGCAGCTTTACCAGGAGCGGGTGGCGAGCATGCTGGCCACGCTTGGACGGCGTCCGGAAGCCATCCAGGCCGCCGACGCCATATTGGCGAAAGATCCTAAGAACCAGTTCGCGCGCGCTCTAAAAGTACAGGTGTTGGAACGAATGGGAGGGGCCCAAAATCTGGACACCGCGGCCAGCCTGGCAAGCGCTCTCGCCAAGGACTCTCCCACCAACGCTCGGCTTCAACTGCTGGCGGGCCAGGCTCTTTTGGCGAAAGGCAATCTGAACGAAGCGTCCGACGATCTGCAGCGCGCGGCCAGGTCCGATCCGCGGTCCGAGGCCGCGCAACTATCGCTGGCGCGGCTGGAGCTGGTACGGAAAAACTATGCCGCCGTGCTGGAGCACGCCGATGCAGCTCTGGCCCTCCGTCGCGACGATCCCAACGCGCGTCTGTTCCGCGTCATCGGTCTCACCGGAACGCATGCCTACGGCGCCGCTAAGACGGAAGCCCAGCAATTGGCCCGCGACACCAAGGACGCGCCGCAGGTGGAGATGCAACTCGCAGTAATCGCGTTGGGGCAGGGACGCTATGCGGAAGCAGAAGAGATGTTTCGCAAGCTGTACAAAGAAGGATCGCCCGACCTGGAGCCGCTGGCTGGCCTGGTAAACACCTACGAGGCGGAGCATCTGCCGGACCGGGCCTTGGCGCTGATGCGGGAAGAAGCACAGCGCGCACCGCAATCCACGGGAAAAGCGGCGCTCCTGGTAGCCACCGCCGAAGCGGACGGGAGAAATGACGAGGCACTGGCGGAATTGCAGAAAATGGCCGCCCAGAATCCCTCCTCCGCTGAAGTGCAGGTCCGTATCGGCATGCTGGAGCAGCGGGACGACAAACTGCCCGCGTCTCTGCAGGCCTTCGAGCGAGCGCGGCAGTTGGCGCCGAATCGCAAGGGTATCGATGCGATGGTTGCAAATCTTGAGGACCAGTTAGGGAAGAAGACCGAGGCGATCGCCGACTACCGCAAGGCTCTTGCAAAATCGCCGGACGATCCAACGTTGCTCAACAACCTGGCATTCCTGCTGGCGGACAGCGGCGCAGACACCAAGCAAGCGTTAGAGCTGGCTACGACGGCGCTCCGCAAGTCGCCCAATATCCCCCAATTGCGCGACACGCTGGCGTGGATCGAGATTAAGCGGCACAATGCGGCGGAGGCGCTTCCGATCCTGCAATCGCTCACCAGCAAATACCCGGACGACAATACCTTCCGTTATCATTACGCGGTAGCGTTGATTGAGAGCGGCGATCGCGCGGCGGCACGGCGGGAGGCCGAAACCGCCTTGTCCAACAAACCTCCCACCGAACTGGCCAGCGAACTGCGGAACCTGCTGACCCAAGCCAAATAACACGCACGCAAGTTTGACACGCGGGGATTGCCCGCGCGTGGTATTTTGGTGGGTTCCCAGTATGTCCACCAATGTTCCCATCACGGTCGCCAATCGCGACGGAATCGGGCCCGAGATCACGCAGGCCTCGCTCCACATCCTCCTAGAAGCGGGTGCGCGAATCGATCTGGAAGTGATCGAAATCGGCGAGAAGGTTTGGCCGGACGGCATACCGGAAACCCTGCTGACGGATGCCTGCCTTTGCCGCTTCACCGCGAGCAACGGCGGCGCCAGGTCCAAGAAAACCGTCGCGCTGCTCGGCCGGGTTCTCGATCAGGGGCTTGAAATCGTCAAGACCGAGACGCTGCGCTCTTACAATGGCACGGCCGGCTATACGCTCTCGCAGGGACAGTAGTCGATGTTGGACGGCAATGTGATGCAGCCGCTGGTTGGCATCATCATGGGCAGCAAGTCCGACTGGGAGACGATGCGCGCGGCCGGCGAAACACTGGCCCGCTTTGGCGTGGCGCATGAGGCCCGGATTGTCTCCGCGCATCGCACGCCCGCCTGGATGGTGGAGTATGCATCCAGCGCCGAGGCGCGTGGGCTGCGGGTGATCATCGCCGGGGCCGGTGGCGCGGCGCATCTTCCCGGAATGGTGGCGGCCAATACGCTGCTCCCGGTGCTGGGCGTGCCGGTGGAGAGCCACGCGCTAAAAGGGATGGATTCGCTGCTGTCCATCGTTCAAATGCCGGGCGGTATTCCGGTGGGTACTTTGGCGATCGGGAAAGCCGGCGCGCAGAACGCGGCGCTGCTCGCGGTGGCCATCCTGGCAATTCACGATCTGGCGCTGCGGGAGAAGCTGCGCGTGTTTCGCGACGAGCAGGCAGCCAAGGTGCGCTCGGAAGAGCTGGCGTGATTAAACCGGTCGTTCGCCGATTCATAGGGCCGGGTGCTGCCATCGGCGTGCTGGGTAGCGGGCAACTGGGGCGCATGTTCGCCATCGCGGCGCGCCGCATGGGCTATCGCGTCCACACCCTGTCGCCGGACGAGGACACGCCCACCGGTCAGGTGGCGGATTTGGAAGTGCAAGCCTCCTATGACGATCTGGACGCGGTTTCCGATTTCGCGCGTCACGTCAGCGTGGTAACGTTCGAGTTTGAAAATGTTCCGGCCCCCACCGCCGAGGCCGCCGCGTGTTGCGCGCCCGTGCGTCCCAGCGGGGCCGTTCTGCACACCACCCAGCAGCGCATTCGCGAAAAGTCGTTCCTGACCAGCGCCGGCCTGCCCACCACGCCGTATCTTGAGGTGCGTTCGCTCGATGGCTTGCATCGCGCCCTGGCCGATCTGGGTTGCCCCGCGGTGCTGAAGACCGCCGCGTTCGGCTACGACGGCAAAGGTCAATTCCGGATCGACGCGCCCGGCCGGGCGGCCGAAGCCTGGGACGCGATCGGCAGGCAGGAAGCGGTGCTCGAAGCGTTCATCGATTTCGATCGCGAGATTTCGGTGGTGGCCGCGCGCGGCGAGGATGGCGAGTTCGTGCACTACGGCGCCATCGAGAATCAGCACAGCCGCCATATTCTGGACGTGTCCATTGCCCCCGCGCGCGTTCCACCCAAAGTTGCTGAGGAAGCCGTTGAGCTAACGCGCTGCGTTCTGGAAAAGCTGGACGTGGTCGGAGTGCTGTGCGTCGAGTTTTTCGTAACGCACGACGGGTCGCTGTTGATCAACGAGCTTGCACCGCGTCCCCACAACTCCGGCCACCTGACTGTCGACGCCTGCATCACCAGCCAGTTCGAGCAGCAGTTGCGGGCGGTGTGCGGGCTGCCCCTCGGCTCAACCGAGATGCACCGGCCAGCGGCAATGGCGAATCTTCTGGGAGACCTGTGGGCCAACGGCGAACCCAACTGGCGGGCCGCCTGCTCGTTTCCTGGCGTGAAGCTGCATCTGTACGGAAAGCTGGAGCCGCGCCCCGGCCGCAAGATGGGGCACTTAACGGCGCTGAATCACGATCCCGAAGAAGCCTACCGCACGGTGCTCGCAGCGCGTGACTCAATTACAAAACGTGGCGGCGGAGGACGTAACCGTGATTCCATGAATGCCGGTTTGTAAGTGGTGTCATAGCCGCCCTGCACATGATAGTTGGTCCATTGCCGCGGGGCAAAGCCCGGATAAGCGACGTACAGTGTGTAGTCGAAGGCGGGCGACCGATCCAAAAAGTGGAAGTCCCCGTTCGCGTCGGTCTTCGCCTCGCTCTCGCGGCACTCGCCTTCATTAGTACAGCGCAGCTGGACGGTTGCTTGCGCGATGGGATGGTCTTCATCTAGCATGGCTCGCCCACTCAGAGTGCCAACGCTGCGTTCTGTCGAAATTAGCTGTAGATGGTCTACGGACGGTGGAAAGCCGCAAGGACGTATGGATTCGAATAGAAGGCGCGGGAGCACCTTCTGCTCGCCGCTTGCAACCCGAATCGACTTCACCGTCAGCTCTTGGGCCCCAGTGGGCAGCAACCTCAACGTGAATGTGCCCGGAGGCAGTGCAGCAAATCGAACCCCCCCTTACTATCCGTTTGAACTGAAAAACTCGTAGACGAGTCGCCGTCCAGCACCAACTCCGCCTTGACTGCCGCGACGCCGGTGCCGGTACCAAAGCGGAATTCGCCGCTGACGGTCGCGCTGGGGTCCTGGGCCAATAAGAGCGCTGGTGCGACCATGACACCACATAAAGCGCGAAAATAACAGCAAGTGGCCAGCAACGAACTCCTGAAGCTTCTCGGTATTGAGCATCCCATTATTCAAGGTCCCATGGGCGGGGGACCGTCCACGCCGGAGCTGGTCGCGGCGGTTTCGAACGCGGGCGGTCTCGGATCACTGGGCGCGGCATATCTGACGCCCGATCAAATCACCGACGCCATCCGGCGCATTCGCTTGCTTACCTCGCGGCCGTTCAATGTCAACCTGTTCGCGGGCGGCTGGGACGCTGACCCAAACTTCGACGCCGGCCCAATGCTCGAACTGCTCGGCGAAGTTCACGAGAAACTCGGGCTTCCCGCGCCCGTTGCGCCGGCGCCCGCACCAGATCCGTTCCCCGCGCAGTTCGAAGCCGTGCTCGACGCACGTCCGCCCATTTTCAGTTTCACCTTCGGCATTCCCGATCGCGACGCCATATCGCGTCTCAAATCACGCGGCATCGCCATTCTCGGCACCGCAACAACAGTAGAAGAAGCGCGTCAACTCGAAAAAGCGGGCGTGGATGCCGTCGTTGCGCAGGGCGCCGAAGCGGGCGCGCATCGTGGAACATTTCTAGATTCGTTTGAGTCTTCGATGGTGCCTACACTCGATCTGGTGAGCTCCATTGCCACGGTCGTGAACTTGCCGGTAATCGCTACCGGCGGGCTCATGGATGGCGATGATATCGTGGCGGCTCTCAAAGCCGGGGCATCCGCCGTGCAACTCGGAACGGCGTTTCTGCCCTGCCCGGAATCGGGCGCGTCCGACATATACAAAAGAGCGATCCTGGCGGCGAAACAAGACACCACCACTGTTACTCGAGCCTTCTCCGGACGCCCCGCGCGCGGCCTCCGCAACGCTTTCATGGCCGGCGTGGACGGCCGGGAACTCGTTCTGCCTTATCCTTTGCAAAATGCTCTGACCCGCCCCATGCGCAACGCCGCCGCGCAGCAGGGAATCGCCGACTACCTGTCGCTTTGGGCCGGGCAAGGAGTCGCGCGCGCCAGAGCGCTGCCCGCCGGCGACTTAGTGGCGCTCCTGGTTCAGGAAATGAGCAGCTAGTGGGTTACTCTGAAATTAATGCACGCCGTTCGCGAATGGTTGCGCGATGCCTCTTCTATTGCCGTGCTCACGGGTGCGGGAGTGTCGGCCGAAAGCGGTGTGCCCACGTTTCGCGGCAGTAACGGCTTATGGAAACACTATCGCGCCGAAGAGCTCGCCACGCCCGGCGCGTTTGCGCGCGATCCGAAATTGGTTTGGGAATGGTATGACTGGCGCCGCTCGCTGATTGCGCAAGCCAAGCCCAATCCCGGCCATTATGCGCTAGCCGCCGTGGAATCGCGCGCGCGGAAATTCACGCTGATCACGCAAAACGTCGACGGTCTGCATGAACTGGCCGGCAGCCGGAACGTTCTTCGCTTGCACGGAAGCATCTGGACTCTGCGCTGCGTCGAATGCCGGTGTGAGCGCGAGGACCGTCGAACGCCGCTTCCCGACATTCCGCCGCGCTGCGAATGCGGCGGCCTGCTGCGCACGGGCGTAGTTTGGTTCGGCGAGGCGCTGCCCGCGCAGATCTGGCAAGATGCCGAGACCGCCGCTCGCCAAGCCGATCTGTTTCTGCTGGTCGGAACGTCGGCAGTGGTTTATCCCGCCGCGGGCTTGGCATCCATGGCGAAATCCTCCGGCGCGCGCGTGGTGGAAATCAATATCGCGGAAACCGGCGTCTCCGACCACATTGACGAATTCCTGCAGGGGCCGTCGGGCGAGCTGCTACCCCAACTGATCGCATGAAGATCTGTTATCTAGACGCGTTCTCCGGAATCAGCGGAGATATGACGGTTGGCGCGCTGATCGACGCGGGCGCCGACGGTACTGGACTTGTGCAATCGCTCGAACAGCTCGGCACCGGCGCAACGTTTGAAATCGAAAAAACCAAACGGCGCGGCATCGCAGCATCGAAATTCCGCGTAATCGGCGGCGACGGCAAAACGCATCGCCATCTGAAGCACATCCTTGAACTGATTGCGAGATCCGGCATCTCGGATCGCGCCAAACACAATGCCTCCGCCGTGTTTCAGCGCCTGGGCGAAGCCGAAGCCAAGGTTCACGACATTTCCATCGAAAAGGTCCATTTTCACGAAGTCGGCGCGGTGGATTCCATCTGCGACATCGTCGGCGCCTGCATTGGCTTCGATCTTCTCGATATCGGTGCGGTATACAGTTCGCCGGTAAACGTCGGCAGCGGAACCGTGAAGACCGAGCATGGCGTGCTGCCCGTCCCCGCTCCCGCTACTTCCGAACTTCTAACCGGCAAGCCGATTTATGCACGCGGCCCGGCGCTGGAATTAACTACGCCCACAGGCGCCGCTATCGCCACTACGCTGGCCACCGACTTCGGCGCGCTACCACCGATGCGCGTGATCGCGAGCGGATACGGCGCGGGCGATTACGACTTTCCAGAACACGCCAACGTGCTGCGCGTGTTGATCGGCGAGACTAGCGGCGCGGAAGAATCCACAACCGTGACGGTGCTCGAAGCCAACATTGACGATTCCAGTCCGCAAGTGCTCGGCTACGCGATGGAACGGTTGCTCGAAGCCGGCGCGCTGGATGTGACGCTCGCCTCCGTGCAGATGAAAAAGAACCGCCCGGGCACGCTGCTATCGGTGATCGCGCGGCCCGAAGATCGGGAAGCGCTGGCGCGCCTGATTTTTGAGGAAACCTCCACGCTGGGTCTGCGCACTTATTCGGCCGAGCGCCGGGTGAAAGCGCGGCATTCGGTGGAAATCGCCACGCCACACGGAGCCGTCCGAATGAAGATCGCCGAAAACGGATGGTTCGCCCCCGAATACGAGGATTGCCGCAAGCTGGCGCGCGAATCCGGCGTGCCGCTCAAGCAGATCCTAGCCGAGGCAACGCTCGCCTATCTGAAAAACTCTCGATGAAATATTACCTGACCACTCCCATCTACTACGTCAACGCGGCGCCGCATCTGGGCACTGCCTACTCCACGTTCGCCGCCGACCTGATTAAGCGCTTCAAGAAAATGGAAGGTTACGATCCGGTGGTGCTCACCACCGGCTCCGACGAACACAGTCTCAAAGTGGAGCGCGCCGCGCAAACCGCGGGCGTCAATCCGCTGGCGTACACCACCAAGATGGCGGCCGAGTTCATCAGCCAGTGGGCCAAGCTCGGCATCGATTTCGACCATTTCATTCGCACCTCCGACCCCAAGCACCACGAAACCGTCCGCTGGCTGTTCGAGCGCTGCGAAAAGAACGGCTACATCTACAAGGGTTCCTATACCGGCGCGTATTGCGTCAGCGAGGAAGCCTATATCAACGATGTCCAGCCGGGAGAACCTTGTCCCACTTGCGGCGCGCCGACGCAGAGCGTGACCGAAGAGAATTACTTCTTCAAGCTTTCCGCTTTTCAGCAACCGCTGCTCGATCTCTTCGAAAAACATCCGGAGTTCGTCAAGCCCGATCACCGGCGCAACGAAATGATCGCGTTCGTCCAGCAAGGATTGAACGATCTTTCCATCACCCGCACTAATATTCAATGGGGCATTCCCGCTCCCGTGGAAGGCCATCACGTTTTCTACGTTTGGTTCGACGCGTTGATCTCCTACATGAGCGCGGTAAAGGATCAGGATTTGTGGCCGGCCGATCTGCACCTGATCGGCAAGGATATTCTGCGCTTCCATGCCGTCTATTGGCCCGCATTCCTGATGGCCGCCGATCTGCCCCTGCCCAAGCAGGTCTTCGCCCACGGCTGGATTCTGCACGAAGAAAACAAGATGAGCAAGTCGCGCGGCAACGTGGTGCGCCCAGGGCCGATCGTCGACGTGGTGGGCGCCGACGCGCTGCGCTATTTCCTGCTGCGCGAGATCACCTTCGGACAGGACGGCAGCTTCAGCTACGACGCCTTGATCCAGCGCTACAACGCGGATCTCGCCAACGGGCTCGGCAATCTCGCCAGCCGCACTCTCACGCTGATCCATCAAAATCGTAACGGAGCGATTCCCGATTCTGTCGGATCGCCTGAAATCGCGGAAGCGGCGCGCCGAACCACCGAGCTGGCCATGGACGCGTTCTGCGATTTCAACTTTTCGCGAGGCCTGGAAACGCTGTGGAGCTTCATTTCAGTCATCGACAAATTCATCGTGGAGCGCGCCCCCTGGAAACTTGGCAAAGACACGTCCGAGTATTCGCAAAACATGCTGAGCGAAACGCTATACAGCGCGGCGGAGGCGCTACGCATCCTGTGCGCCTGGGTCTATCCGGTGATGCCGAACTCGGCGCGCAACATTTGGATCCAACTCGGCATGGAAAAGCCAATTGAGTCCGTTACTTTCGCCGATCTGCATTGGGGCAAATTGCAGGCCGGCCAAAAAATCGGCTCGGTGGCCGCTGTTTTTCCGCGCTTGGACGCGAGCGCGATCGTCAAAATGGAATATCTCGAAGTGCAGGAGAAGGCGCGGCAAGCCGAGTTGTTCGGATCGCCCAAGGCTGCTGCCGCCGCGGTAACGGCGGGTGAGCCGAAGATCGCCATCGACGATTTTGCGAAGGTGGATCTGCGCGTGGGCCAAGTGGTCAGCGCCGAGCGGGTAAAAGGTGCGGACAAGCTGCTTCACATGAAGGTGGACATTGGCGAAGAGCAGCCGCGCTCCATCGTCGCGGGCATCGCCGAATCGTATCAGCCCGAGCAGATGCTCGGCCGCAAAGTGGTGATTGTGGCGAATCTCCAGCCGCGAAAATTGCGGGGCATCGAATCGAACGGAATGATCGTGGCCGCATCGCTCGAAGGCGGCAAGCCCGTGCTGGCCGGCTTCCTCGAAGATGTTCCGGTGGGAGCGCGCTTGAAGTGATCGACTCCCACTGCCATCTCGATAGCGCCGACTTCGATGCAGATCGAGACGCGGTGATCGAGCGGGCAATCGCCGCGGGCGTTGAACACATGCTGGCCATCGGTACCGGCCAGGGTCCACCGGATCTGGAGGCGGGTCTGCGGTTGGCCGCGAAGCACCCGGCGTTTTTCGCTACCGCCGGCATTCATCCGCACGACGCCGCCAAAGCGAAGCCGGACGATTTCAAGCGCCTCGCTGATCTCGCGGCGCATCCCAAGGTGCTCGCGGTGGGTGAGATCGGCCTCGATTATCACTACGATTTTTCGCCGCGCGACGTACAGAAATCGGTATTCATCCAGCAGATGGAACTCGCGGCTGCGTCTAAGAAGCCGATCGTCATTCACACCCGCGAGGCCTGGGACGACACGCTGGCGCTCATCGAACAGCATTGGACGCCGCACGGCATCGGCGGGATTATGCATTGTTTTTCAGGCAGCCCGGAAGAAGCGCGCCGCGCGCTCGACTTAGGTTTCTACCTGGCCTTCGGCGGAATTGTGACATTCCCCAAAGCGCTCGCGGTTCAAGAATCGGCCAAGTCCGCGCCGCGCGATCGCATCCTGCTCGAAACGGACGCGCCTTATCTCGCTCCCGTGCCCAAGCGCGGCAAGCGGAATGAGCCGGCGCTGATGGTGCACACCGCGCGAAAACTGGCCGAGCTGCGCGGCGAATCGTACGAAGAACTTTGCAACGCCACGACGGAAAATTTCCGCAGGCTGCTACTGCTAAACTGAGAACTTCCCATGGGACTCGGTAGGCTAGGCCAAACTTTAACCGCGCGGGAGATCTTTGAACTCGTCAAGAAGGATCTCGAGCGGGTGGAGCGCGAGATCAGCCTGGAGTCGGTGGCCAGCGTCGACGCCGTTACCACCATTTCCCGCTACCTGCAGGATGGCGGTGGCAAACGGCTGCGCCCCATTCTGGTTTTGCTGGCCTCGCAACTGGTGGGCGAAGTGAGCGACGGCACGGTGCGGATGGCCGCGGTGGTGGAAATGATCCACGCCGCGACGCTGGTGCACGACGATGTCATCGATATCGCCAAAACTCGGCGCGGCCGGCCGTCGTCGAACGCCATCTGGGGCAATCACACGTGCGTGCTGGCGGGCGACTGGTTGTACATGCAGGCGTTTCAGATGGCGCTGCGCGAACGCAATTTCCACGTGCTGGATCTGCTGATCGCTCTGACGCAGATGATGGTGGAAGGCGAGCTGCTGCAGTTGGAGCGCATCGGCAAAATCGATATCTCCGAAGCCGATTACATGGAATTGGTGGATCGCAAAACAGCCAGCCTGTTTTCGGCCTGCGCGCGCCTGGGCGCCCTGATGGCAACCACGACGGGCGGCGCGAGCGAAGCCACCGAAACGCGGCTGGGCGAATTCGCCTGGAACCTGGGGATCGCGTTTCAGTTGGTGGATGACATGCTGGACTTCACGTCCCACGAAAAGGTGCTCGGCAAGCCGGTGGGCAGCGATCTGCGCGAGGGCAAGGTCACGCTGCCGCTGATCTATGCGCTCGAAGAGGCCACGCCGGAAGAGCGGCAACTGGTGGCGACGGTTTTGAAAGACGGCAATTACGACAACGCCCCGTTCCAGAAGATCCTTCGCATGATTGAGGTCCGCCATGGATTCGATCGCGTGCGCGAGCGTGCGCAATCCTTCACCGAGCGTGCCCGCGCGATCATGGCCGAGTTCCCCGATTCGCCTAACCAGCGCGCGATGTACGCGCTTACTGAACTCGTCACGGATCGCGATCACTAATATCATTTATCAATTCGCCTTATGCCCCGATTCGTTTCCGCCGCCACGCGCATCCCTGTTCCCGGCAACAAGCAGATCGACGAGTATATCGGCCGAGTGAATACGCGCGATACGGCCGTCAGCATCGCCCACATGCACAGTCCTTCGGGTTGGAGCGAGCCCGGCCAGCAGCCCGAGTTCGACGAATACACGGTTGTTTTGAAGGGTGCGCTGCACGTGGAATCGAAGAGCGGAGTCCTGGAAGTGAAAGCCGGGCAAGCTGTCATCGCGCCCCGCGGGGAATGGGTGCGCTACAGCACGCCGGGGCCGGAGGGCGCCGAGTACATCGCCGTTTGCCTAGCCGCGTTCGATCCAGCCGCTGTTCATCGCGACGCCTGATAAACCAATCCCCAACCCCCAATCCCGCAGTGCGCCCTGGCGCGCTGCCATTTGCCATTGCATACATCCCCCTATTACAATGTTTCATTAGAACCAAAGTTACGAAGGGGCTTCAGGGATGTACCCCCGGTGCATTGACCGGGATGCTTCAAAAGCGCTAGACTTTCCTCTTGGTTCTTGGTCGGAAAATCTCGACCGTCCAATTTCTTAGCTAGAAACTCGAGGAGGCTTATTCGGTGTCAGAGAAGATACGGCATATTTTTACGTCGGAATCCGTAAGCGAAGGACATCCCGACAAGATGGCGGACCAGATTTCCGATGCGGTGCTGGACGCGGTGTTTGGCGATCGATCCCATGAGCCGGGTGGCTTGCGAAACGCTGGTCACTACGGGCATTTGCGTGGTGGCGGGCGAAATCACGACCAAGGCTATTTTGGACGTTCCCAAGCTGGCCCGCGAAGTGATCGCCGATATCGGCTTCACCGACGCCAAGATGGGCTTCGATGCCAAGACCTGCGGCATCCTGAATGCGATCCAGACGCAATCGCCCGATATCGCCATGGGCGTGGACACCGGCGGCGCGGGCGACCAGGGCCTGATGTTCGGTTATGCCAGCGACGAAACACCCGAGTTGATGCCGCTGCCGATCATGCTGGCGCACAAGCTGGTTCGCCAGCAGAGCGAGATTCGCCGCACGGGCAAGCTCACTTATCTGCGTCCGGACGGCAAGAGCCAGGTTTCAGCGTGGAGTACGTCGGCAACAAGCCGGTCCGCATCGACGCCGTGGTTCTCTCCACGCAGCATGACGACGATGTCTCCACCGAACAGCTCCGCGCCGATGTGAAGAAGTACATCATCGACCCGGTGGTGCCGGCGGAAATCTGGTGGATTCTCGGACCAAGTATCACATCAACCCCACCGGCCGCTTCGTCATCGGCGGACCGCACGGCGACACCGGACTCACCGGCCGCAAGATCATCGTGGACACCTACGGCGGCATGGGCCGTCACGGCGGCGGCGCGTTCTCGGGCAAGGATCCGACGAAGGTGGACCGTTCGGCCTGCTACATGGCGCGCTACGTTGCCAAGAATATCGTGGCTTCCGGCCTGGCATCGCGCTGCGAAGTGCAACTCGCTTACGCCATCGGCGTGGCCGAACCGGTTTCCGTCATGGTGGATACGTTCGGAACCGGCAAGGTGGACCAACGAGCATCTGGTGGATCTGGTTCGCCAAAACTTCCAACTCACGCCGAAAGGGATGATCGAGACCCTGAAGCTGCGCCGGCCGGTTTATCGCAAGACCGCGTACTATCGGCCACTTCGGCCGCACGGAAGAAACCTTCACCTGGGAAGCCGACCGACAAGGCCGAAGCTCTCAAGGAAGGCGCCAAGCTCGCCGCCGCCGCGAAGTAGCTATTGCCTCCCAAGGGGGCTCGATGCTTCAATAGAAGTGTGGGCCCCCAAAAAGCCCTCCAGTTTTTTCACTCCTAAATGCTAGTTGAAGGTTGCAAGCACGAAATCGAAGTTACCGTTCCCGTGGATGAGATCGCCCGCGAGACCGATCGCGTTGTCGCGGACATCCAGCAGAAGGCTAAGCTGCCCGGCTTTCGTCCCGGCAAAGCCCCCGCCAGCCTGATCCGCACTAAATTCTCCAAGCAGGTGCGAGACGACGTTCTCGAAAATCTGCTGCCCAAATATTTCAGGCAGAAAGTGGAAGAAGAGCACCTGGAAGTGGTGGGGCGTCCTAACGTCAAGGACGTGCACTTCCACGAGGGTGAGCCGCTGCGGTTCAAAGCCGAGTTCGAAGTGGCGCCGGAGATCGAGCTGAAGGATTATCGCGGCGTAACGGTTCACTACAGCGAGCCATACGTCAGCGATGAAGATATTGCCAAGCGGCTGGACGAAATCCGGGAGCAGAAGGCGCAATTTGTGAACGCCGAGCCGCGCCCGGCCCTGGATGGCGACTACGCGGTGGTGACGCTGGATAGTCTTTCAGGCGCCGATCCGGCCATTCATCAGGAGGAAGTGGTGCTGCACGTGGGCGATCCCGATACGATGGCGGGGTTTTCGGACGCCCTGCGCGGCATGTCGCCGGAGGAAGAGAAAGATTTCGAAGTCACCTATCCGGAGGACTTCGGGCAGGAGCGGCTGGCCGGTAAAACAGTCCGCTTCCACGCCAAGCTGACTACCATTCGCACCAAGGAATTGCCGGAGCTGAACGATGAGTTCGCGCAGGATCTGGGCGATTATCCTACGCTGAACGATCTGCGGGAGGCGGTGCGCAAAGCCATTTTTCACGAGCGCGAATATGCCGCGCAACAGAAGGCGAAAGACGAGCTGATCAACCGGCTCATCGAATCGCATGAATTTCCGGTGCCTGAAGCGTACATCGAGCGGCAGATTGAAGCGCAGGTCGAGAATCAGTTTCGCGAACTGGCCGAGCGAGGCATCGATCCGAGCAAGCTCAAGATCGATTGGGCGAAACTCAAGGACTCACAACGTCCCAAAGCCCTCCACGATGTGAAGGCGTCCTTGTTGGTGGATAAGATCGCCGAGCGCGAGGCCATCGCGCCCACCAACGATGAAGTGGACGCCGAGGTCCAGCGCATCGCCAAGCAACAGCGCGAGCCGGTGGCCGCCGTTCGAAAAAAGCTCCAGAAAGACGGCGTCTTGAGCCGCATCGCCTATCAGATCCGCAGCAACAAGACCATGAACTTCCTGTTCGAACACGCGCGCAAGGAAGCCGGCGAGCCCGAGCCGGCGGAAGAAAAAGCGGCCGAGTAGCGCTTCCCGACATCTTATATCCGTGGCTACTGCGACGACACAAGGCAGCTCTGTCGATGCGCAGCGAGTCCCGGTGCACTTGCTCGCGTTCAGCGTCGGCGTTATCGTCGCAAACATTTACTATGTGCAGCCGTTGCTGGCCGCGATGGCCCGGACGTTTTCGGTCAGCGTGGGCATGATCGGGCTGGTGGCGATGCTCACCCAGGTGGGCACTGCTATCGGCATGCTGGTCTTCGTTCCGCTGGGCGATAGTTTGGACCGGCGCGCGCTCCTCACCGCGCTGCTGGTGGGCGCGTGCCTGGCGTTGTGCGGCGTGGCCACGGCTCGGAATCTCATCTGGATCTCGGTCGCGAGTTTCGCCGTCGGCCTGTGCGGCGCCGCGGTGCATGTAATCGTTCCTTTCGCCGCGCAGCTTGCTCCGGAAAACAGCCGCGGGCGCGTGCTAGGGACGGTTTTTAGCGGGCTGCTGATTGGAATCCTGCTGGCCCGGACGTTCAGCGGCGTGCTTGCGTCGTTCTTTGGATGGCGCTCCGTATATGGAATCGCGGCGCTCGGGATGCTCGCATTGATGTTATTGCTCCGCGCGCGATTGCCAAAGCTTCCAAGGCAGAGCAACCTGCGATGGCCGGCTCTCATGCGATCGTTGGTCGACCTGGTACGCGACCATCCCGCGCTGCGGGAATCGGCATTCTTGGGAGCGGCGCTGCTGTGCGTGTTCAGCGCGTTCTGGACCACGCTGGTGTTCCTGCTCCAGACGCCGCCGTATCATTACGGATCGTCGGTCGCGGGGATCTTTGGATTGGTGGGAGCGGCCGGCGCATTGTGCGCGCCGCTGGTGGGGCGTTTCGCCGACCGGCGCGGACCACGGTTCACCATCCTGCTCGCGCTGGTCACGACCATGGCCTCATTTTTGTTGCTTGGCGCTCTCGGAAAAAGCATGGCTGGATTGATCACCGGCGTGGTGCTGCTCGATATCGGCGTGCAATCGGGCCACGTCGCCAACCAGACGCGCATCTATGGCCTCGATCCCGGCGCGCGCAGCCGGCTGAATACGGTGTACATGTTCTGTTATTTCACCGGCGGCTCCATCGGCTCCTGGCTGGGGGCGATCTGCTGGGAGTACAAGGGCTGGACGGCCGTTTGTGCGTTGGGGGTCGCGGTGCTAGCGATCGCGCTGCTGGTGTTTGCGCATAACTTCAGAAGCCTCGGAGCGCTGGTCATTGCGGAGCGTTAATGCTCACTCCTGAAACAGAACGCCGCATCGAGTTGCTCTTTCGGCCGGGCGAGAGAGAAGCAGTTCGTACCATCCTCGTGGAACAGTGCGGCACCAACATCCCCTTTTTTGGGAAAGCGCCGGACTGGAAAGACTGCACTTCGCCGCTCTCAAAATCAGCGATGGAGACGTCGCTCAGCTCCAGAAGGCCGTCGATCTCGCAAAGCGCGATTTCCGTGACGCACTGGTGTGGGCGGGCTTTGGCGAGCCTGATGCTCACCGCCGTTGGAGACCACGTCAGAAATGGTAGAGGCCGTCACTTGTCGCCGACAGCCAGCAGCGTCTCGAAGTGAGGTGCGTCTTCCTCGCTGTGGACAATCGACGTTTCGATGTTCTTAAAACCAGCCTGGCGCAGAAAGCGCGTCACCTCCACTTCGGTGAAGCCCAGCCATAAGTCGGCGTACAACTCGCGCGCTTCTTCGTAGCTGTGGCGAAGTAAATCCAGAACTACGATTCTGCCGCCTGGCTTCAGAATGCGCCACGCTTCCGCCACCGCCCGATCCGGATGCTGCGCATGATGCAGCGCCTGGCTGAAGAACGCCAGATCCACGGTGGCATCGCGGATGGGCACTTCTTCGAGGTCGCCCTTTCGGTATTCGAGATTCTTGACGCCGTGCTTGCGCGCCAATTCACGCCCGTACTCCACCATCTTTTCCGAGTTGTCGACCGCGATCACTTTTTTCGAGCGCCTCGCGAGCAGTTGCGAGAAGGTGCCTTCGCCGGCGCCCAAATCAGCGATCACCATGGGCGGCATCAACGTCAGCAGCGTCTCCGCCAGGCCTTGCCAGGACCGGCCCGGAACGTAATTTCGACCAAACTTGCCCGCCAGCTCATCGAAATACGAGCGCATCTTGTCTTGCCTTCGGCGCAGCGCCAGCCGCAAAGCTTCGGAATCCTGCTCCGCTTCCGGAATTTCCGCCGCGGCCTGCCGCAGAACGCCCAGCATCTCGGAAAATCCGTTCGATAGAACGCCATGTTTCAGCCGATAGAGAATACTCTTGCCGTTGCGCCGATCTTCCACCAACCCGGCTTGTTTGAGCTGTGCCAGATGGGTCGATATGCGACTTTGGCCCATGCCCAGGATCTCCTGCAGTTCAGCGACGGAGAGCTCTTCGCGCTCCAACAGCAACAAGATACGGAGACGGCTGGGATCGGCCAGTAGACGCAGGTTTTTGAGGATTGACGGCATTATTGACGGGAGCGGACTAGCTGTACTATTATATCAACATATCTAGATTGGTAGATATAAAATTCTTGCAGGAGATCGAATGAGCACAGCAACCCTCAACAACGTCGCCACCGAGTACAAAGTGGCGGATATGAGCCTGGCCGAATGGGGCCGCAAGGAAATTTCCATCGCCGAGTTCGAGATGCCCGGCCTGATGTCGATCCGGAAGAAATATGCGCCCGGTAAGCCGCTGAAAGGCGTGCGCGTCACCGGCTCGCTCCACATGACCATCCAGACCGCGGTGCTCATCGAGACCCTGGTCGACCTGGGCGCCAGCGTCCGCTGGGCCAGCTGCAACATTTTTTCGACGCAGGACCACGCCGCGGCCGCCATCGCCGCAGCTGGAGTCCCGGTGTTTGCCTGGAAGGGTGAATCGCTCGAAGAGTATTGGGAATGCACCTTCAAAGCCATCAGCCATCCGGACGGCAAGGGGCCCGAGCTGGTGGTCGATGACGGCGGCGACGTCACGCTTCTGCTGCACAAAGGTTATGAGTTGGAGAACGGCGATAAATGGGTGGATTCGCCATCGGGCAGCCACGAAGAGACGGTGATCAAGAACCTGTTGAAGAAAGTCCACGCCGAAAATCCGAAGCACTGGCACAACATCGTGAAGGACTGGCGCGGCGTGTCGGAAGAAACCACCACGGGCGTTCACCGGCTGTACAAGATGCAGGAGCAGGGCAAGCTGCTGGTTCCCGCCATCAACGTGAATGATTCGGTGACCAAGTCGAAGTTCGACAATCTGTATGGCTGCCGCGAGTCGCTGGCGGACGGCATCAAGCGCGCCACCGACGTAATGGTGGCGGGTAAAATCGCGGTCATCTGCGGTTATGGCGACGTGGGCAAGGGCTCCGCGCATTCGTTGCGCGGCATGGGAGCGCGCGTGGTTGTCACCGAGATCGATCCCATCAATGCGCTGCAGGCCGCGATGGAAGGCTTTGAAGTGACCACTGTGGAAGACACGCTCGGGCGCGGCGATATTTATGTCACCACCACGGGCAACCTGGACATCATCACGCTGGATCACATGGCGCACATGAAGGACCAGGCCATCGTGTGCAACATCGGCCACTTCGATAACGAGATCCAGATCGACGCCTTGAACACGGCCAAGGGCGTGAAGCGGACCAACATCAAGCCGCAGGTGGATATGTACACCTTCCCGGACGGTCACTGCATCTTCATGCTGGCTGAAGGGCGGCTGGTGAACCTGGGATGCGCCACCGGCCATCCGAGCTTCGTGATGTCGAACAGCTTTTCGAACCAGACGCTCGCGCAGCTCGATCTGTGGAAGAACAAGGACACCTATAAAGTGGGCGTCTATACGCTTCCCAAGAAGCTGGACGAGGAAGTGGCGCGGCTGCACCTGGACAAGATCGGGGTGAAGCTGACCACGCTGACCAAGAAGCAGGCCGATTATCTGGGCGTGCCGATTGAGGGGCCGTACAAGCCGGATCATTATCGGTACTAAGTAGCTTCAGTTGGAAAGATCGAGGCCGGTCTCGTTACGGGACCGGCTTTTCACTTAGCTCGTAGGGCCGCGCAAAAATCCACTTTCGAATACTGGAAATCGGGGCCTGTCCGAACAGGTGCCACCCGTCGCAATGAGGCGTTCTCAGCGCATGAAAAGCGCAGCCATGATATTGATCGCCGTCTTTGGTCCTCAAGTAGATCGTTAGCTGATTATCCTTTAGGTTGAAATCGCGCACAACAATCCTCTCGGCCTCCCCCCACCGATCCTCAATTTCATGACGAAGCTCGCGAGCGATTCGCCGCTTTTGCTTATCGTTTGGGGAGGGCTCCCATGGCGGGATCCGGCGCAGATCGATCGTCGTCGAGCAGGTCCTCGCTTCAACTCCGGTTGCGATAGTGTCCGCGAATCCCTCGATACATGATCGCCAGCTTTTGTCCAGGGGGCAGGAGCCGCCGCCCTGCAGCCCATCTTTCTCATCAATGAGGTAGGTGTCGCGAATCGTGGGAACGGCTCCGCTCATTGGTTCAAGGATATAGAAACCGGTTAACGGGCCGCGCATCCACACGTCCAAATGGATCACCGAAAGTCCCCGCAGCGGATCATATTCCTCAGTCCTCTGATAGGCTATCTGGTGTTTGAGCATTCCTAGAGCCATGGAATTCGGACAAGCATCCTGAGTTGCTCGGTCTACGTTTCTGCCCCTGCGGGGCTGGGAGACATAGAGGTCGTCACAGATCGGCCCGCCGGGCGTGTTGCATTCGCCGACTGCCAATTGTTGAGCGCCGACATCGGTAGCATCACCAGAGTTAACGCGGACGTTCTGAGTGCTTGATCGGAAACCTTGCAGACTGATCGTGGCTTTATAATCCCCAGGCGGCACGGCATCGATGCGGAATCGGCCATTGATGTCCGTTTGGCCGCTGTAATTTCGTTCCGGGTTTGACGCAGACAAGTGAACGCTCGCTCGGGAAAGGGGGTAACCTCCGGGATCGAAGACTGTACCGACAACGGAACCGCTTTCCGGCGACGCGCGCACCAGGACGGCCAACAACAGCAGACTTGAAATCCGAGCATCGGCGGCGAGTTTCATCTGATCAGATAATACTCCGCCGTACGGACCTGAGCTGGAGGGATTGTTCTATTGCAAAGGCCAGCCCTGCATGCTACAAACGGGACGTATGGACAAGACCACTCGCAAATACACCAGCTTCGATGAGGCGAAGGCCGACGAGTATCGCTATTGGCAAAGCCGGCCGGCATATGAGCGGATGGCCGCAGTTTCGGAAATTACTCAAGAACTGTATGCGATGAAGGGCGCGGTACCCGATGTACCCAGACTTCAAAGAACTCTTGTCCATCTTAAACGCCCACAAGGTTAAGTACCTCATTGTTGGCGGCTACGCAGTAGGATTCCATGCGCAGCCGCGTGCGACAAAAGACTTAGATATATTCATCGGAACCGACGCGCAGAACGCGAGGGCCGTTTACGATGCTCTAGCCGCCTTCGGCGCACCACTGCAGGACTTAACGCCGCACGATTTGCTTGACCCGGAGGGATTTTTCCGGATGGGCCATGCGCCGGTGATGATCGAGATTTTGCCAACGATCAAGGGCGTCGAGTTTGACGACGCTTGGCAGCGGCGGGTTGAAGTGGTAGTCGACCTGGAAACAGGTCTAAGGGCATTCGTGCCGGCGCGCCAGGATCTGATAACGGCTAAACTGGCAGCAGGGCGACCTCAGGACTTGGCCGATGTAGACGCCCTACGGAAGGCAGGGGAAGCCTCGGAAAAGCCCTCGACCTAAGCCTCCCGGTACTAGTGTTACGGTTAGGTGATAAGGTCCTAGGCCTGGGCCCCGAGTCAAAAGGGCAGCTTTCTGTTTTTTTGAAGGGGCGAATTTGTAGGCCTTCTGTTATAATGGTGCTTCGAGAGGTCAGAACGCTGGTAGTGTACAGTCTTAGTCGACGGGAGATTCCCTGTGAAACGTGCTGGTTCTGATGACGCTTTGCGTTGTTCCTTCTGCCATAAAAGTCAGGACGTAGTCGGCAAGTTAATCTCCTCCCCCAACGATTACCCCCGAGCTTACATCTGCGATGAATGCATCGCTGTATGCAATTCCATTTTAGAGGACGATCGTCACGATCAGCCTTACGGGGCGCCGCATAAGCTCCCTAAACCATTGGAATTAAAGGAATATCTTGACCAATACGTGATCGGTCAGGACGGAACGAAAAAGAAGCTGGCCGTGGCGGTTTATAACCACTATAAGCGCATCCAGATGAACAAGCAGCGCGGCGCCGAAGTGGAGCTTTCCAAATCCAACATCCTGCTGATCGGCCCCACCGGCACCGGAAAGACGCTGCTGGCTCAGACCCTGGCTCGCATCCTGGATGTCCCCTTCGCCATCGTTGACGCCACCACGCTGACCGAAGCCGGATACGTGGGCGAGGATGTGGAAAATATCATCCTTCGGCTGCTGCAAAACTCCGATTGGGACGTGCAGCGCTGCCAGCAGGGTATCATTTATATTGACGAAATCGACAAAATAGGCCGGAAAGACGAAAATCCCTCCATTACGCGCGATGTTTCGGGCGAAGGCGTCCAGCAAGCCCTTCTCAAGATCCTGGAAGGTACGGTTGCCAACGTTCCTCCCCAAGGCGGCCGCAAGCATCCCCATCAGGAATTCACGCCCGTAGACACCACCAACATACTTTTCATCTGCGGTGGCGCTTTCGTCGGTTTGGAAAAGGTGATTTCCAAGCGCGTGGGCACCAAGTCCATGGGCTTCGTTCAGCAGGAAGAACACCGTGCCGAAGGCGCTCCGGCGCGCACCGCGTCTAATCGCCGCGACGTGGATCTGCTCGAAAACGTCCAGCCGGTAGACCTCATCAAATTTGGCTTTATCCCTGAATTCATTGGTCGTATGCCGGTGGTGGCGGTTCTCGAAGATCTGAGCAAGGAGGCTTTGGTGCAAATCCTGACCAAGCCCAAGAACGCCATCGTCCGCCAGTACCAGAAGCTTTTTGAGTTCGAAAATGTTAGACTGAAGTTTAGCGACGACGCCCTGGAAGCCATCGCTGCTTTGGCAATGGAGCGCAAAGTGGGCGCGCGTGGCCTGAGGATGATTCTTGAGGATCTGATGTTGGACCTCATGTATTATCTTCCTTCCTATAAGAAGGTCCGCGAGTTCCTGGTCACCAAAGAGATGGTCATGACGCAGAAGATCAACATGGCCTTGCTGGAAAAGGCTGGCTAGTCGCGCGTTCGCCGCTGAAGTTTTTGATCGCTGCTGAATTTTGATCTTTGACTCGAGCTTTTTTGGTTCAAGGCTTCATTCAACGTAATTCTGAGCGAAGGAACCAAGCCACCCTCACAACCGATCCTCATGCTTACCTCTAAAGAGAAATCCGATACACGACGCTTGCCCATGATGCCCATTCGGGACGTCGTCATTTTTCCTTACATGATGACCCCCTTCGTGGTGGGGCGCGATTCCAGTGTCCGTGCCTTGGAAGAAGCGTTGTCGTCGGACAAAAAGATTTTCCTGGCCACCCAGCACGACGCTTCGGTGGATGAGCCCCGTCCCGACGAGATCTATAGCGTAGGCACGGTTGCCAATATCGTCCAAAGCCTGAAATTGCCGGACGGAAACATTAAGGTCCTGGTGGAGGGCGTGGAGCGCGGCAAGATCATTTCCGTCAGCGAAGACGAAGGCTATTTCCGCTCGGTAGTCAAGACCTTCAACTTTAAGGTGGACGCAGGCGCGCAACTGGAAGCGCTGGTAGGGCGGGTCACCGGGCTGTTCGAACAGTACGTCAAGCTGAGCCAGAACCTGAATTACGAGACCATGATCGCGGCTATCCGCGTGGATGAGCCGGGCAAGCTGGCCGACACCGTGGGCGCCAATCTGCAGTTGACCATCGAAGAAAAGCAGGAGCTGCTCGAAATCTTCGATCCGGTGGACCGGTTGACGCGCGTGGCCGAAATGCTGGACATCGAGATCGAAAAGCTCAATGTCGACCGCACCATCCAGGGCCGCGTGAAGCGCCAGATGGAAAAGGCGCAAAAAGAGTATTACCTGAATGAGAAGATCAAGGCGATCCAGAAGGAACTGGGGCGCGGTGAAAAGAGCGAGTTCGACGAGCTGAAACGCAAGATCGATACCGCGGGCATGACCAAGGACGCCCACGAGAAGGCCATCGCGGAGTTGCGGCGGCTGGAAAACATGCCGCCGATGTCGGCCGAATCCACCGTGTCGCGCAATTACCTGGATTGGCTGCTGGCTGTGCCGTGGAAGAAGAAGTCCAAGGAAATTCGCGATCTCAATCACGCGCAGCAAGTGCTGGAATCCGATCACTACGGCCTGGAGAAGATCAAAGAGCGCATTCTCGAATTCCTGGCCGTCCGTCGCCTGGTGCAGAATCCCAAGGGATCCATCCTGTGCTTTGTCGGACCTCCCGGAGTCGGCAAAACTTCGCTTGGAATGTCCATCGCCAAGGCCACGGGACGAAAATTCATTCGTCTTTCGCTCGGCGGCGTACGCGACGAAGCCGAGATCCGCGGGCATCGCAGAACCTATATCGGCGCGCTACCGGGCCAGGTGCTTCAGATGATGAAGAAAGCCGGCACCAAGAATCCGGTGTTCATGCTGGATGAAATCGACAAGATGTCGATGGATTTCCGGGGAGACCCGTCGGCCGCGCTGCTCGAAGTGCTGGATCCGGAACAGAACTACATGTTCATGGATCACTATCTGGACGTGGAGTACGATCTGAGCCAGGTATTTTTCATCGCCACCGCGAACGTGCTGCACACCGTTCCGCCGGCGCTGCAGGATCGCATGGAAGTGATCCGGCTATCCGGATATACCGAGCTCGAAAAGCTCGAAATCGCCAAGCGCTTTCTGGTTCCCAAGCAAATGAAGCAGACCGGGCTGAAAGACGGCGACCTGGAATTTACCGACGACGGTCTGCAAAGCTTAATTCAGTTCTATACGCGCGAGGCCGGCGTGCGGAATCTGGAACGCGAGATCGGCAACGTCAGCCGCAAAATAGCGCGCAAAGTAGTGAATTCGCAGAATGGCGGAAAGCGCACCGACGCCAAGAAAACAGAAAAAGCCGTTCTCAACGGTGAAACCGTTTCCGAATTTCTCGGTCCGAACAAATTCCGCGATCTGCAAGCCGACAAGAAGAACGAAGTGGGCGCGACGGTCGGCTTGGCGTGGACCGAGGTGGGCGGTTCCATTCTCACCACCGAAGCGGCCGTCATGGAAGGCAAAGGCAAGCTGCAAACCACCGGCAAGCTGGGCGATGTGATGCAGGAATCGGCCCATGCCGCGATGAGCTACGTACGTTCGCGAGCTCACCTGCTGGGCCTGCCGCGCGACTTTTATCGCAACGTCGACATTCACGTACACGTGCCCGAAGGCGCCATTCCCAAGGACGGCCCTTCGGCCGGCATTACCATCGCCACCAGCATCTGTAGCGCGCTGACGAACATTCCGGTTCGTTGCGATCTCGCCATGACCGGTGAAATCACGGTGCGCGGCCGGGTGCTGCCGATCGGCGGCCTGAAAGAAAAAGTTCTGGCGGCGCACCGGCAGGGAATCTACGAACTGGTGCTGCCCAAGGACAACGAAAAAGATCTTCCCGATATTCCAGAGAACATCCGCAAGGAGATGAAACTCCAGTTCGTGACGTCTATGGATCAGGTGCTGAAAATTGCGCTGGAACGGGAACTCGTGGCGCTGCCGCTGGCGGTGACCACGCCGCCAGTAGAATTGGTGCGGGGCGGCTCGGCGGAAGAACGGATTTCGATCTAAAGCGTTGAGCTGGGGCGAAGGCCGGATGGACGCCCAATTTGTAATCAGCGCAGCGCGGCCGGAACAGTTTCCAGCCGAAACGGTCCCCGAGATAGCGTTTCTGGGACGTAGCAACGTCGGCAAGTCGAGTTTGTTGAATTGCCTCACGGGGCACAAGGGGTTGGCATTTACGAGTGCGAAGCCCGGATGCACGCAGCTAGTTAATTTTTATCGGATCGACGGTCAATTCCACTTCGTCGATCTGCCGGGATACGGATACGCTCGTGTGCCCAAGGACATCGTATTCCAGTGGAAACAGCTCATCGAACAATATCTGCTCAAGCGAACGACGTTGGAGTTGTGCTGCTTGATCCTCGACGCGCGTCGGGGGTGGATGGATAAGGACCTGGAACTTAAAGAATGGTTGGAGTTCCATAACCGGCGATACCTGGTGATCGCCACTAAGACGGATAAGTTGAAAAGTCAAAGCAATCAGCGGCAAGGCTTAGCGGCCATCCGGAGCCAGTCTCCTGGGACTGAGCCTCTGCCGTTCTCGGCCGTAAGTTGCCGAGGAGTGAGGGAAATTTGGCAAGCGATCTCGAAAATCAAGACCCAGCGGCAGTAGCCGCTCCCACCCCCGAGGAATCCGAAATCAAAACGGACGGCAAGGCCGTCGCCAGAGGCGACTCAAAAGTCGACAAAGGTGACGGCAAAGCGGCGGACCCCAAACCCGCCGACGCCAAGTCCGCCGATCTCAAATCGGGTGAACCCTCGGCCGACAAAACCGCCGAAGTAAAAGCGGCGGATGCGAACGGTAAGGCCGATACGCCTACGGTTGCGCCCACCGGCCGCAAACGCCATGGCGCCGGCGCGCCGCAGGCCAATCAAAAGAACGGCACGCTCGATCTGGTGGAACTCAAGGACATGAGCATCCAGAAGCTCAACCAGATTGCCAAGGATCTGAACGTCACCGGCACCGCCGGGCTGCGCAAACAGGAGCTGATCTTCAAGATCCTGCAGACCCAAGCCGAGAAGAGCGGCCTGATCTTTTCAGAAGGTGTGCTGGAATGCCTGCCCGACGGCTTCGGCTTTCTGCGCGCGCCCGAGTACAATTATCTGCCCGGCCCGGACGACGTGTACGTCTCGCCGTCGCAGATCCGCCGTTTCGATTTGCGCACCGGCGATACCATCTCCGGCCAGATTCGCCCGCCCAAGGAAGGCGAGCGGTACTTCGCGCTTATCAAGGTGGACGCGATCAATTTTGAACCGCCCGAGGAAGCGCGCAACAAGATCTTCTTCGACAACCTGACGCCGCTCTATCCCGACGAACGGCTGAAGCTCGAAACCACGCGCGACAACGCGTCCGGACGCGTGATGGATCTGCTCACGCCCATCGGAAAGGGGCAGCGCGGGCTGATCGTCGCCGCGCCCCGCACTGGCAAGACCATGCTGCTGCAGTCCATCGCCAACTCGGTCACCGCCAATCATCCGGAAGTTTCGTTGATCGTTCTGCTGATCGACGAACGTCCCGAGGAAGTCACCGACATGCAACGCTCGGTGAAAGGCGAAGTCATCAGCTCGACGTTCGACGAACCGGCATCGCGGCACGTGCAAGTGGCCGAGATGGTCATTGAAAAAGCCAAGCGCTTGGTTGAGCACAAGCGCGACGTCGTGATCCTGCTCGATTCCATCACGCGCTTGGCGCGGGCATACAACACCGTGGTGCCACCGTCCGGTAAAGTGCTTTCGGGCGGCGTAGATTCGAACGCTCTCCAGCGCCCCAAGCGTTTCTTCGGCGCGGCGCGCAACATCGAAGAGGGCGGCTCACTCACCATCGTAGCGTCTGCGCTGATCGACACCGGCAGCCGCATGGACGACGTGATCTTTGAAGAATTCAAAGGTACCGGCAACATGGAAATCCATCTGGATCGCAAGCTGATGGACAAGCGCGTTTTCCCCGCCATCGATATTACGAAAAGCGGAACGCGCAAAGAGGAGCTGCTGGTTCCCAGGGAAGAACTCAACCGGATCTTCGTGCTGCGCCGCGTTCTGAATCCCTTGTCGCCGGTGGAAAGCATGGAGCTGCTGCTCGACAAGTTGGGCAAGACGCGCAGCAATGCCGAGTTCCTTTCCTCCATGAGTGCCTAGACCGTGGGCAAAATTCGCGTCCTCTCCGATAACGTCGCTAACAAAATCGCGGCTGGGGAGGTGGTGGAACGGCCTGCATCGGTTGTCAAGGAGCTGCTCGAAAACTCGCTCGACGCCGGCGCTACCGATCTGCGCATTGATGTCGACAGCGGGGGCCGTCGCCTGATCCGCATCGCCGATAATGGCAGCGGCATGCTGCGCGACGATGCGCTGCTGGCTTTCGAGCGACACGCTACCAGCAAACTCAGCGACGTCAAGGATCTGCTTTCGATCGCCACGCTGGGATTCCGGGGCGAAGCGCTGCCCTCCATAGCATCGGTATCGCGGTTGCTGCTCGAAACACGCGCGGCCGAAGAGACCACGGGGGCGGCGGTGGAAATCGCGGGCGGAAAAATTCTGCGATGCGACGAGCTGTCGCGGCCGGCGGGAACCACCATTTCGGTGCGCGACCTGTTCTACAACGTGCCAGCGCGCAAGAAATTTCTGCGATCCGATCAAACCGAGCTGGCGCACATCGCCTCGCTTGCCACGCACTACAGCCTGGCCCATCCCAAGAAATCGTTTCAGCTCAATCATGGATCGTCGCAATTGCTGGACGTCACGCCGGTCGAAACGCTGCAGGAACGCGTCTATCAGGTGTTCGGCAACCAGACGCTGGAAGACCTGATCGATCTGGATTACGTCGAACGCGAACTCGAAGTGGTGGAGGCTGACGATCAGGCCACTCGGGTCTTTGCGCTGCGCGGTTTCGTGTCGGGTCCGCAAATCCAGAAGATGAACCGGAATTCGATTTTCCTGTTCGTCAACGGGCGTCTGATTCGGGACCGTTTGCTGCTGCACGCGTTGTCTTCCGCCTATCACAACCTGATGCCGCCGGCCTGCTATCCTTTTGCGCTACTGTTTGTGGATTGCGATTGCGAGGAAGTGGACGTAAACGTTCATCCGTCGAAAACCGAAGTTCGTTTCCGGCATGGCAGCTTCGTTCACGATTTCGTGCGCGACTCCATTCGCGAACGCCTGATCGCTTCGCGCCCCGTGTCCGGCATTCCGCTTTCGCAGCACCCGCAACCCGCGGCCGATCTGCCATTTTCCGATTTTACGCAGCGCATCGAAAATCAACGCTTCGAACCTGTGCCGGGCGCGGAGATGGGCACTGAGAGAATCGAAGATCTTCCCGTCTTCACGCTAAACAAGAGCGCTGCGCCGGAGCCCCGCTTCGACTTCGAACCCATTCGCTCCACCTCCGTGCCGGATACGCATGGTCCGCTCCGGGATCAGATCACGGAAGCCCCGCAGAATCTGACCGCGCTGTCGGATCTTCGCCCGCTCGGCCAGATTCACGACAGCTTCATTATCGCGGCGGGACGCGACGGTCTTTGGATTGTCGATCAGCACGTTGCACACGAGCGTATTCTGTTCGAAAAAGTTCTGCGGCAACAAGCCCAGGGCCGCGTGGAACGCCAGCAGCTTCTCATGCCGATTCTGCTGGATCTGACAGCCGCGCAGCAGATCGAATATGCGCGCATCGCCGATGAACTGGAGCGTTCCGGCTTCGATTCGGAGCCCTTCGGCAACCGCACCATCGCCGTCAAGGGCGCGCCGGCCGGTGTGGGCCCCGCTGAAATCGAAAGGCTGGTGTTTGAGATTCTCGAACTGGCCGAGGGCGAGCCGGGCAAAGTCTCGCTGGACGATTTGCGGCGCGCGATGGCCGCGAGCATCGCCTGCCGCGCGGCAATCAAGATCAACATGCGTCTGGACGAAACGAAAATGAACTGGCTGCTGCGTGAACTCGCCGCCACCGACTGTCCGATGAGCTGCCCGCACGGCCGGCCCATCGCACTGCGCTATTCGACGAAAGATATTTTGAAGAGCTTCCACCGAATATGAACGGACGCATTCGGAGTTCGATCCCACGACAGGCGAAAGAAGAAGCTCAATACCTTGACGGCCAGAAAATTTCCGCTGAATACTTCCTCGATGGCGAACTAGTGGGAAGCCGCCATTGGCATCAGAATGGCGTCATGGCAAGCCGCCAGTGGAGTGAAAACGGTGAATTGCTAGGGTGCTCCCGAATGAAGATGGGCACTTGAGTCGATTTGTGGTGGGGTGACAGCCGCCAGCGTCATGGATAACGGTGGTGGTGCAGGAAGAATGAGGTTCACGACGAGTTGCGTTTCCATCACGGGGTGGTTCAGGCAATGGACGTCGGGGAAGCTCAGACACGGTGATCCAAGGTTCTATGTTCTAGCAAGAAAGTCACGGAGCGCGAGTACCTCGCGGCCAGCCGTCGTGACGCGACATTGCCGCCATACGTCGAGAAGGAAGACTCGCCGCGCCGGATACCTCGTTAGCTATTCCCACTCGATGGTCCCTGGCGGCTTGTGCGTCAGATCGTAGAAGACGCCGCAAAGGCCATCCACCGAAAGAAGTTCGTGGGTCACGCGATGCAGGAGTTCATGCGGCATCCGGACCACCTGCGCGGTCATGCCGTCCACCGAATGGATGGGCCGCAGCACCACGGAATCCGGCTTGTCCCCCGCGCCGATGGGAATCAGCACCACCGGAAATTGCCAGACTTCACGATCGAACCCGCTCTCTTCCGACACTTGCCGCACGATCGCGTCGGCCTGGCGCAGGCGCTGCAAGCGTTCGCGAGTGAGCGTGGCGCGGCTCGATTGCATCTCCGCGATTGGAATCCGCGCATGCACCAACCCGACCACGCGGTTGATATCCATCCTGCGATTGACAAGCTCGGTAGCAATCTCATCCTCCGGCAAGCCTTCGAGCGCAAGCACGGAATGATAGCTGCGCGAATCGCCCTTCACCCCGACCGATCGAATGGGCAGCAGCCAGCCAGGATCGCTGCGCGTCACCGGAGCCGAATTTTCTGAACATAGGCAGCGGATCGCCAGGCCGGGTCCCGGAAAAGGATGGCGATGCAGGAACTCCGCTGGAATGCCCAGCTCTTCTCCGATCTCGCGGACTTCATCTTTGTAGAACGACGCCAGCGGTTCGATGATGCGGCCCGTTTCGATCAGCTTCTGAATCCCCGCCACGCGATTGTGATGGGTCTTGATCACATCGGCTTTCGCGGTGCCACCCGATTCGATGGTGTCGGGATAAATGGTGCCCTGCCCGAGAATCCAGCGACCGTCCAGAAAGTGGCCGGTGCTCAGAATGCGCTCTTGCACCACCACGAACTGCTCGCCGATGATGTGGCGTTTGGTCTCGGGATCGGTGACGCCTTCCAGGGCTTTCAGGAATTCCGCTTCGGCTTCTTCCACTCGAAAGTCCGCGGCGCCGAGTCGCTCGAAAAGCCTCCGCACGTAGGCGGTCTCGCCCTCCCGCATCAAGCCGGTATCGACGTAAACGCCGAAGACTCGATCGGGTCCAAGCGCTCGCAGGCAAAGCGTGTACGCTACCGTTGAATCCACGCCGCCGCTGACGAAGAAAAACACGCTGCGGTCCCCGGCGATGGCGCGAATCTCTTTCTCGATGGGACCGATGCGATTCTTGGGATCCCAATCCTTCACCGCGCCGCAGACCCCGAAGACGAAGTTCGAGAGAATCTGGTGTCCTTGCTCGGTGTGCGCCACTTCGGGATGGAATTGCACCGCCATCAGCGGGCGGGTGCCATGCGCCATCGCCGCCACGGCGCAAGTGGAAGTGCCGCCGAGCACTTCAAAACCCTCAGGAACCTGCTGTACCTGGTCGCGATGGTTCATCCAGACCCGCAACTCGCCGCCGTTCAAATTGGCGAACAGCTTGTGCGGATGTTCGGTGTGAAATCGCGCAAATCCGTACTCCCCCTTTTCGCCCTTTTGCACGCCACCGCCGAGGACGTACGTCATAAGCTGCTGGCCATAGCAGATACCGAGCACGGCTGTATCGGTGGAGAGAATGGCGGGATCGATTTGCGGGCTGCCCGGTTCGTACACGCTGTCGGGGCCCCCGGAAATGATGATGCCTTTCCGGCCCGCGAGCTCAGAGGCGCGCGTTTCGCTCGGTTTGACATCGGCATACACGCCGAGATCGCGAATCTTCCGGGCGATGAGATGACAATACTGCCCGCCCGCGTCCAGGACGGTGATCTGTGGCGTGTTCAAATTTCCGAAAGCCGCTCCCTCACGGTCGCGGTTTGTAACCTGGTTAGTGCAACGGATCGCGCTGAATCCGCTCGACAATCAGCTTCTTCGATTTGTCGAGCAAGGCTCGGGCGTCGGGCATCGCGTCAATGGCCTTCAACACCTCGGGATCCGTTTCGATGGCCACCTTTTGCGAATCCTCATAGCTGAACGCCGTAGCGTACATTTCGCGCTTGAGCTGCTGCTGAATCCAGGTGCGATTATCGTTCCAGTCCGCTTCGCTAAACGGCAGCTTCTGTTCGGTAATGTATTGGCGGAATTCGCCCACCACCGTAGCGTCGGGCTCCCAGCCTTTTACCAAGTGAGCCTGGGGATGCGAACCAAACCATTTCGCGGTGAAATTGAAGAACTCGTATTTGGTCAGCAGGTCGGTCTGGAACTTGTTGTACTTGGGCGGCTCGAACTTCTGGTCGGGCGTAATGCCCCCGCCGCCATACACCGTTCTGCCGCTGTCGGTACTCTTCACATCCTGAAGATTCTTGGTCTCGGTGCGCTTTCCGTAATAGTAATCGAGAAACGAAATATTGGAATAGTCGCGCTGGATCAGACGGCCACTGGGGGTGTAATAGTGCGCCGTGGTGAGCGCCAAGCCGGTGTTGTCCTCTAGAGGATAAACGGTCTGCACCAAGCCCTTGCCGAAGGTGGTCTCACCCAAGATCCAAGCCCGATCATGATCTTGTAGCGCGCCCGCAACGATCTCCGCCGCCGAAGCCGAGTATCGATTTACTAAGACCACGATGGGGTAATTTTGCCCCGCAGCGCTGCCGCGCGCCAGGTAGGGCTTCTCGGCGGACGCCCGCCCGCGATGAGAAACCACCACCTCGCCCTTGCGCAAATAATGTCCAGCCACCGCTACGCCTTCGTTCAACAGACCGCCCGGATTCTCCCGCAAGTCCAAAACCAAGCCCTTGACGTTGGCTTCGCCCAAGCGCTTGAAATTGTCTTCCATCTCCTGGCTGGTGTTCTCATTGAACTGCGTGATCTTCATGTACATGATTCCGGGACGAACCCAGAACGCGTCTTCCACGCTGTCGCGGGAAATCTCGTCACGCACGATGTCGAATACGACCGGCTTATCGGAACCCTCGCGACCCACGGTCACCTGGACGTGCGTCCCGCGCGGCCCTTTCAACAGGTCGGCCACTTCGGTGGTGCTGAGCGAGTCCGTCTTCTTGTCGTTCACTTCCAGGATGACGTCGCCCGGGCGAAGTCCGGCTTTGTAGGCGGGCGATCCGCCAAAAGGCGCCACCACGATGGTCTTGCCGTTGCGCGGAGCAACCTGCATCCCCACGCCGTAGTAGTGGCCGCTCTGATCGTCACGAAGCGACTGAAAATCTTTCGGGATCGAAGAAATTGGAGTGCGGATCCAGGGTCCGCAGCATGCCGGGGATGGCACCCTTGTAGATGCCCTTGTCGGAGGTGACTTTGTCGGCGAAGTTGTTCTCCACCAGTTCGTACACTTTCGTGAAACTCTTGATATTGGTCTTGAGATCTTCCTCAGGACCGCTGGAGGCCGCGGAAACACCGGTCACACCCGGTCCAAACACACCCCCCAGGACCGAACAAAGAACGATGACGAAAGCGGCAAAAAAGATGGATCGTATCCAACGCGGCATCAACACCTCGCCCTTTCAGTATAGCGGAGTTTTCGGCACCGATTTCCCGAGACTGGCGACGGCTCGAACTAAGCGCTGCGAGACGAGCGACGCGCCCCGGCGGTGGCCGCTTCAGCCTTCACGGGCTTGCGCGGGGATTCGTCCAGGCGGCGCACCTGATCGCTCACGCAGACCACGAACATCGGTTGCTTGGCGTTCTTGAGAATATCGATGATCCGCTCCTGCTGGTCTTCCAGGTAAATAGATTTACCGTCGGTGACTAGGTGAAGATCGGAGTTCGATTGCATGACATCGCTGAGCCGCTTGCCCATCTCGCGCTGCAAAAAGCGCAAGACGCGGCGGATCTTCTGCAATGAAAATCCCTTGCGGCGGAGTTCGGCGATGACCGTAATTTCGATTACTTCCTCGGCCTGGTAGACGCGCTTGTGCCCCTCGTGCCGGGGAGACACTACTTTCCGCTCGTCCCACCATTGCAACTGGCGCAGGCTGACCTGGGCGATGCGCGAGACGTCGCTGGATGCAAACGTGCGTGTATTCTCTTCCGCTTCAGAACGACTTTTCTTTGTTTTGAACATGTTCCCCCGTTAACGTTTGCAACAAGAAGCGCCACTAAAATTCTACCCGGTCCTTGGCGACTGTCAATAGGCAAGTGAAGCGATTCGTTTACCACCGAGCCGTCCCACAAAAATAAGCAGCTTAACCACCGCCGACAAACTGTACGATCTCTAACGTAGCGCCTGGGCCGACTGGGGTGTAATCCCACGCCGGGCGCTGCACGATAGACCGGTTCAGCTCCACCGCTACGCGCGCTGGATCAACCTCCAGCCACACCAGCAATTCCGTGAGTGTGCACCCCGCGGGCGCCAGCCGATCCTGACCATTTACAACAATTTCGATCTGTTTTGTTGTCGCTGCCGCCATAGCCAGTGAACCAAATCCAGAAACCAAAGTTGCGGCCCGAGGCCGGATCTCATTATAGTCGAATGTTAGGGCTTTGAGTCCACAATCCAACCAATCAAATGCCGACATCCTATCCCGATACATACTTTCCGGTGCTGGTGCAAATTGCGATCGCGGTCGTGGTGGCGGGGGCATTGGTGGCCATCTCCTTCCTGTTGGGCAAACGCGTCCGAAACCGGGTGAAGGATACGCCCTACGAATCCGGCATCGCGCCCACCGGCACGGCGCGCGAGCGTTTCAGCGTCAAGTTTTATCTGGTGGCGATGGTCTTCATCCTGTTCGATATCGAAGCCGTGTTCCTGTATCCCTGGGCGGTGGTGTACCGCGAGCTGAAGATGTTCGGGTTCGTCGAGATGCTGGTGTTCGTGGTGCTGGTCCTGTCCGGGTTTTTTTACATCTGGAAGAAAGGCGCGCTGGATTGGTCGCAGGAAACGTCGGAAGGCAGTCCTTACGACCTGCAACGCTCCATAAAGAAAAATGCTGCCTGACATATTGAAAGATCATGCGGTGGCGGCCGCGCTCGATGCCGCGCTGCCCGACGCCATCACCGGCGGCCACGCCGAGCGCAACGAGCTGACGCTATGGATTGAACCGGCGCGCATCGTCGACGTCTGCCGCTTCCTCAAGGACGACGCAGAAGTTCGTGCGCCTGAGCGCAGTCACCGCGGTGGACCGCTTCCGGCCGAGCCGCGCTTTGAAGTGGTGTATCAGCTGCATTCGGTCGAACGCAACCAGCGGCTGCGCCTGAAATGCCGGCTTGCCGAGGCCGAGCCGGAGATCGAATCCGTCACCGCGTGTGGCGCGCCGCCAACTGGTATGAGCGCGAAGTCTTCGATCTGTTCGGCATCCGCTTTCGCAATCATCCCGATCTGCGCCGCATCCTGATGCCCGACGATTGGGAAGGCCATCCGCTGCGCAAGGATTATCCGGTACACGGATACAAGTACAGTTATCAGGACGAATAAGAGCTGAATAAGTCAGCCATGCGTGAAACCATACTCCATACAGATTCGATCACCGCGACCGATGCCACCAACGAGCCGCTAGCGGAGATTCAGGCGCCCAGCGGCTACAAGCGCATGATCCTGAACATGGGGCCGCAGCATCCCTCCACGCACGGCGTGCTGCGCCTGGTGCTGGAGCTGGACGGCGAAACCATCGTCAAGCGCCGTGCCCGACATCGGCTTCCTGCACACCGGCATCGAAAAGGAATTCGAGGTCAAGACCTAGCAGCAGGCGGTCACGCTGACCGACCGCGTGGATTACCTGGCGCCGCTTTCGAACAATCTGGTGCTACTGCCTGGCGGTGGAAAAACTGCTCGGCGACTCGAAATTCCGCCGCAGGCGCAGTGGATGCGCGTGATGCTGACCGAGCTTCACGCGCCTGAACAGCCACCTGGTGTGGCTGGGCACGCACGCGCTCGACATCGGCGCCATGAGCGTGTTCCTCTACTGCTTCCGCGAGCGCGAAGACATTCTGCGCATCTTCGAGATGTTCTCCGGCCAGCGCATGATGACCAGCTATTTCCGCATCGGCGGGCTGGCGCTGGAGCCGCCGCGCGGCTGGCAGCAGCGGGTGGGCAAGTTCATCGACGTCTTTCCCAGCAGGGTGGACGAATACGAAGATCTGCTCGACCAACAACCGCATCTGGATGGGCCGCACGCAGGGCGTCGGCGTATATTCCGCTCGAAGACATGCTCGATCTGGGCGTCACCGGGCCGATGCTGCGCGCCGCCGGCCTGAAGATGGACGTGCGCAAGGACGAGCCGTATTCGAGCTACGAGAAGTTCGATTTCGAAGTGCCGACGCGCACCGAAAACGACGTGTTCGCGCGCTACCAGGTGCGCATGGAAGAAATGCGCCAGAGCGCGCGCATCGTCACGCAGGCGCTGGAAGGCATGCCGGCGGGCCCGTGGCAGGCCGACGCGCCGCACGTGGTGCTGCCCGACCGCGAAAAGATGAAGACCCAGATGGAGGCGCTGATCTACCACTTCAAGATCGTGACCGAGGGCTTCCGCGTGCCCGCGGGCGAAGTCTACCAGGTGATCGAATCGCCGCGCGGCGAGATGGGCTATTACGTGGTGAGCGACGGCACGTCGCAAGCCGTACCGCGTGCACATGCGCACGCCCAGCTTCGGCAACCTGCAGGCGCTGCCGGCGCATGGTGGAAGGCACGCTGATCGCCGATGTGATCGCCGCGCATCGGCAGCATGGATTTCGTGTTGGGAGACACGGATCGCTAAACCGATCATGACTTTTTCTCCCGAACTGGAAGCCCGGTTCGCCAAGCTGCTGGAAAGCTATCCGCCCGGGCGCACAGCGCTCGGCGGTGGTGCCGATGCTGCTCTACGCGCAGGACGAGGTCGGGCACGATCACCGATGAACTGATCGAGGAAGTGGCCCAGCGCTGCCGGCGTGCACGCCGCTGCAGGTGGACGAAGTGATGGGCTACTATTCGATGCTGCACCGCAAGCCGCTGGGCAAGTACCACGTGCAGGTCTGCACCAACATCAGTTGCCTGCTGCTGCGGCGGCGAGGAGCTGTACGAGCACGCCTGCAAGAAGCTCGGCATCGGCCACAAGGAAGTCACCGCCGGACGGGCAGTTTTCGCTCGAAGAAGTGGAGTGCATGGGCGCGTGCTCCTGGGCGCCGGCCATGCAGGTCAATTACGATTTTCACCACTTCGTGACGCCGGAGAAGCTGGACCAGCTTGCTGGACGGCCTGAAGGAAGGCGCAGTAAGCCAATGCCGATGCTGTACAACGAACCCAGCCCGCTCGAAGTCAGAGTCCTGACGCAAGCCGCTTCGGCCTGCCGAATTCCGCATCGCTCGACACCTATCTCGCCACCGACGGCTACAAGGCGTTTCTGAAGGCCGTCGGAGATGACGCCCGAGCAGATCATCGAGGAGGTGAAAGCCTCGGACCTGCGCGGGCGCGGCGGCGCGGGATTTCCCGACCGGCATGAAGTGGAGCTTCGTGCCGCGCACCTCGCCCAAGCCGAAATACATCGTGGTCAACGCCGACGAGAGCGAGCCGGGCACCTGCAAGGACCGGCTGCTGATGGAAAACGATCCGCACCAGTTGATCGAGGGCATCCTGATCGCCGGCCTGGCGGTGGATGCGCACGCCGGCTACATCTACATTCGCGGCGAATACCGCTACCTGATCGACATCATGGATCGCGCCATCGCCGAAGCGTACGCGCGCGGCTAGCTGGGCAAGAACATTCAGGGCACCGGCTTCGATTTCGATCTCTACACGCACACCGGCGCGGGCGCTTACGAGTGCGGCGAGGAATCGGCGCTGCTCGAATCGCTCGAAGGCAAGCGCGGCATTCCGCGCATCCGGCCGCCGTTTCCGGCGGTGGCGGGCGCGTGGCAGTGCCCCACGCGTGCTGAACAACGTGGAGACGTTCTGCGCGGTGCCGGCCATCATTCGCGACGGCGGCGCGGCGTTCGCGGCGCTGGGCACGCCCAAGAACGGCGGCACCGATCTGGTCTGCCTCTCCGGCCACATCAACAAGCCCGGCGTCTACGAACTGCCGCTGGGCTTCCCGGTGCTGCAGCATGATCGACGAAGTGGGCGGCGGCATGCGCAACGGCAAGAAGCTGAAGGCGGTGATTCCGGGCGGCTCGTCCTGCCCGCTGCTGAAGGCCGACGAGTGCGACATCCCCATGGATTACGATTCGCTGGCCAAGCGCGAAGAGCATGCTCGGCTCGGGCGGCGTGGTGGTCATGGACGAAGACACCTGCATGGTGAAGGCCGCGCTGCGCATCATGAGGTTTTACGCGCACGAAAGCTGCGGCTGGTGCATCCCGTGCCGCGAAGGCACCACCTGGCTGACGCAAGATTCTGACGCGCTTCCACGACGGCGGCGGGACAGCGGAGCGACATCGCGCTGCTCGGCGACATTGTCGAAGAACATGCTGGGCCGCACGTTCTGCCCGCTGGGCGACGCGGCCGCCATGCCGACCATTTCGATCGTCGAAAAGTTCCGCGAAGAGTTCGAAGAGCATCTGAACGGCAAGCCGTGCCCCTATCGAGCACGCGTCCGAACTGGCGATGGCCTGAACTGCGCGCGACTGGCTGACAGAAGTCATCATGGCTGATCCGGTAAATCTCACAATCGACGGCACGAGCGGTCGACGGCCGCGCCGGGCACGCTGGTGATCGACGCCGCCAAGCAGGCGGGCATCGAGATTCCGTCGTTCTGCTATTACGAAGGCCTGACGCTGCAGGCCGCCTGCCGCATGTGCCTGGTGGAAGTGGAGAAGATGCCGAAGCTGCAGATGGCCTGCACGCTGCCGGTGGCCGAAGGCATGGTGGTCCGCACCGATTCGCCGCAGGTGGCACGAGGCGCGCAAGGGCACGCTCGAGTTCCTGCTGACCAATCATCCGCTGGATTGCCCGGTGTGCGACAAGGGCGGCGAGTGCGAGCTGCAGGACATGATGTTCCGCTACGGCGCGGGCGAGAGCCGCTTCACTGAGAGCAAAGTCACACGTCGGACGAAGCAGCAATGGTCGCCGGTGGTGTTTTTCGATGCGCCGCGCTGCATCCTGTGCTACCGCTGCGTGCGCATCTGCGACGAAGGCATGGGCGTGAACGCGCTGGGCGTCGATCAATCGCGGCGTGGTTTCGGAGATCGCGCCCAATCAACGGCGATCACCTGGAATGCGACGAGTGCGGCGCGTGCATCGATATCTGCCCGGTGGGCGCGCTCACCAGCGGCACCTATCGCTATCAGACGCGGCCCTGGGAGATGAAGCACGTCGGCACCATCTGCACGCACTGCTCCGATGGCTGCAAGACCACGCTGGGCGTGCGCAACGACCAAATCATCCGCGGCAACAATCGCGACCGCTCCGGCATCAACGGCGAGTTCCTGTGCATCAAGGGCCGCTACGCGTTCGATTTCTACGACCATCCGGAGCGCCTGCAAGCGCCGCTGATGCGCGATGGACGGCAAGCTGGAAGAGGTGTCCTGGTCGGAGGCGCTGGCGGCCGTGGCGGAGAAGTTCAGCGAGGTCGAAGGCGCGACGGCGGCAGCTTCGGCGTGATCGGCTCCAACCACACCACCAACGAAGAGAATTATCTACCTGCAGAAGTTCGCGCGCCAGGTGCTCGGGCACCAACAACATCGATCATCACCGCACCGGCGACGTGGCCACGCTGCTCGATGCGCTGAGCGGCAAGACGGAAGCGCTGGCCACGACCGCCGATCTGTACGAGCGCAAGGCGGTCCTGGTGCTCGGCGAGCGATCTGGCGCAGCAGCATCCGTTGCTCTCCTTCCAGATCCGCGCCAACTACCGGCATCACAGCGCGCACGTTTACACCGTGACGCCGGGCCCGGTTCGCGAAGACAAGCATCGCGGTGCGCAGCGTCGTCGTGCAGCCGGGCGAGGAACTGGACGGCGTCGAATCGCTGCGCGAGCAGCTGAAGAGCCGAGCCGGAGCTGGTGATCCTGTTCGGCGACGCCATCAAGGGCGACGACTGTCCGCAAGCTGGTGGCGTTCGGCGATTCGCTCGGCATTCCGGTGAAGTACGTCTGCCTGGTGGATTATTCCAATTCGCGCGGCGCGATCGACATGGGGCTGACTCCCGAAGCTGCTGCCCGGCTATCAGCCTCCGAGCCAGCCCGGCATGCGCGTACGACGAAATGCTCGCGGCCGCCGATCTGGACGTGCTGTGGGTGGTGGGCGCGAATCCGCTGAAGAACGCGCGACTCGCAGCAAGCGCGGCATTCGTCGTGGTCCAGGATATGTTCCTGACCGAAACCGCGCAGCGGGCCGACGTCGTGTTGCCCGCCGCCTCGGCTTACGAAAAGAACGGCACCGTCACCAACGTCTGCGGCGAAGTGCAGCGGCTGAAGCGCGCCGTGAAGGCCATGGGCGCCAAGCCGGACCTCGAAATCATCGGGCTGCTCGCCCGCGAAATGGGCGTGAACCTCGGCATGTGGTCTGCCGGACAAGGTGTTCGAAGAGATTCGCAGGAACGTGCATGGCTACGATATTCCGTTGCCGGTGCTCGCAACAGGCGGCGCAGCGCAAACCATGCCGGTGAACGGCCGCGTGCCGGTGAGTTCCCGGCCGGAGCTGATTCATTCCGCGCACGACACCTTGTTCACGTCGGGAACCTTGGGGCGTTATTCTAAGAAGCTGAATTCCGACACTCGAGGCGCCGGGCGCGTTGTATTCACGAACCGCGGCCATAAGCTCAGCCATGAATTTTTTCATACTCAGCCTGATCAAGGTCGCGGTGGTCGCCTTCGTGCTGCTGACCACGCTGGCCTATCTGCAGTGGGTCGAGCGCAAGGTGATCGCGCACATCCAGGTGCGCCTGGGCCCGTACCGCGTGGGCCCGCACGGACTGCTGCAGCCGCTGGCCGACGTGATCAAGCTGATCACCAAGGAAGGCCTGCTCCCGCCGCACGTCAACAAGCTGCTTCTACCTGCTGGCGCCGTTCCTGGCCGTGACCATGGCGCTGCTTTCGATCTCCGTGATTCCGTTCGGCCCCGAGATCACGATCGGCCGGCTACCACACCTGGATGCAGCTGACCGACCTGAACATCGGGGTGCTGTTCGTGCTGGCGGTCTCGTCGATGGGCGTGTACGGCATCGCGCTGGCCGGCTGGGCGTCGAACAATAAATACTCGCTGCTGGGCGGCCTGCGCAGCTCGGCGCAGATGATCAGCTACGAGCTGCCGCTGGCGCTGGCCATCGCCGCGCCGCTGCTGATGCCGAACACGCTCAGCTTGCGCGAAATGGTGGAACGCAGCAGGCGGCTACTGGCTGGGATTCATCCCGCGCTGGACCGTTTTTCCCGCAGATTATCAGCTTCATCATTTTCATGATCGCCGGCGTTCGCCGAAACCAACCGCGTGCCGTTCGATCTGCCCGAGGCCGAAAACGAGCTGGTGGCCGGCTTCCACACCGAATACAGCAGCATGAAGTTCGCGTCGTTCTTCATGGCCGAATACGCCAACATGATCACGGTGACGCTGCGTGGCGACGCTGCTGTTCCTGGGCGGATGGCTGCCGCCGTGGCCGGCCGAGTACGGGTCGAGCTTCGTGCCGGTCGCTGATCTTCGCTGCTCGCCGGCGCTGATCGCGCTGTATCACGGCCTGCAATCCGGCGCGGCCGCATCGACCGATTCACGCTTGCCGGTCGTCGGCGTGGTTTTCCTGGTGATCGCGGCGGTCTTTCTGCTGCCCATGGTGCAGCGATGGCTGCTGCCGCTGTTCTGGTTCTGCGCCAAGACCGGCGTCATTCTGTTCGTGTTTATCTGGGTTCGCGGCACGCTGCCGCGCTTCCGCTACGACCAACTGATGGGCTTCGCCTGGAAGTTCCTGTTCCCGGTGGCCATGCTGAACTGCTGGTCACCGGCCTGATGGTGGCCCTGACTTTCAAATAAGACACTGAATGGACTGCGCTCATCTTTCTCGTCTTCGCCGGCATCGCGGTGGTCTGCGCCATCAACGTGGTGGTGCAGACGCATCCCATCTCGAGCGCGCTTTCGCTGATCGGCGTGATGGGATCGCTGGCGGTGCTGTACCTGCAGCTGGGCGCCGAGTTCATCGCCGCGGCGCAGGTGATCGTCTACGCCGGCGCGATCATGGTGCTGTTCGTCTTCGTCATCATGCTGCTGAACGCCGGCGCGGAGATCGCACGCGCAGGTCGCGCGCTTCGTGGCGCAGTATGCTCGGGCGTGCCGCTGCTGCGTCGCTTTTCTCGGACTGATCGGCTTCATCGTTCAGCGAGCTGCTGCCCGCGAACCGAGGCGTGCACTTCGGCGACTTCACCAGCGGCACGCGCGCTCGACGTCGGCCGCGCGCTGTTCACCACTTACCTGCTGCCCTTCGAAGTGACCTCGATCCTGATCCTGATCGCCATCATGGGCGCCATCGTGCTGGCCCGAAAGGAAGTCTGACCATGCCGTTAAACGCTCCCGTCCCGCTTTCCTGGTACCTGATCCTGAGCGCGATTCTGTTCGCGCTGGGCGTGGCCGGCTTCATGTTCCGCCGCAACATCATCACCGTGTTCATGTCCATCGAGCTGATGCTCAACGCGGTGAACCTGAGCTTCGTCACGTTTTCCTACCAGCTCAAGCAAGTGGACGGACACATCTTCGCTTCTTCGTGATGGTGGTGGCGGCGGCCGAAGCCGCGGTGGGGCTGGCCATCATTCTGACGGTGTTCAAGAACCGCGCGACGCTGAACATCGACGAAGTGAATTCGATGAAGAACTGACGACATCATGAGTCACTCTCAATGCAACTCTGGCTCATTCCCATTTTTCCGCTGCTCGGGTTCCTATCAACGGCCTCTTCGGCCGGCGCATTCCGAAGGCGTTGATCAATCTGTTCGCCGTCGGCAGCGTGGTGCTCTCCTTCGCCTGGGTGCTGAAGACGCTGCTCGCGCTCAGCCCGCTCGAAACCGACGTACATCGAGCACTACTTCACCTGGATTCAAAGCGGCACGCTCAACATCGGCTGCGATTTCGCGGTCGACCGCCTCACCGCCGTCATGCTGCATGGTGGTCACCGGCATCGGCTCGCTGATCCACATCTACTCCGTCGGCTACATGGCGCACGAAGGCGGCTACTACCGCTTCTTCGCCTACCTGAACCTGTTCATGTTCTTCATGCTGATGCTGGTGCTGGCGCGCCAATTACCTGGTGCTGTTCGTCGGCTGGGAAGGCGTGGGATTGTGCAGCTACCTGCTGATCGGATTCTATTTCGATAAGAAGTTCGCCACCGACGCCGGCAACAAGGCGTTCATCGTGAACCGCATCGGCGATTTCGGCTTCTCGCTGGCCATGTTTCTGATCGTCGCGCAGTTCGGCTCGCTCGATTTCGCGCACAGTGTTCGACGCAGGCGCCAGGCAGCGCTCGAAAGCGCCGGACTGCTCACCGCCATCGGCGCTGCTGCTGCTGGTGGGCGCGTGCGGCAAATCGGCGCAGATTCCGCTGTATGTCTGGCTGCCCGACGCCATGGCCGGCCCCACGCCGGTCTCCGCTCTGATCCACGCCGCCACCATGGTCACCGCGGGCGTTTACATGATCGCGCGCTCGTGCCGCGCATTTACACGCACGCGCCCGATCGCCATGGAGATGGTCGCCATCATCGGCATGGCCACCGCGTTCTTCGCCGCCACCATCGGCCTGGCGCAGAACGATATCAAGAAGGTCTTCGCCTACTCCACCGTTTCGCAGCTTGGCTACATGTTCCTGGGCGTGGGCGTGCGGCGCGTTTTCGGCCGGCATCTACCACCTGATGACGCACGCGTTCTTCAAGGCGCTGCTGTTCCTGGGCGCGGGCAGCGTGATCCACGCGCTCTCCGGCGAGCAGGACATGCGCCAGATGGGCGGCCTGCGCAAGCAAGATTCCGATGGACCTGCTGGCACGCTGCTGTGCGCGTCGCTGGCCATCTCCGGCGTTCCCGTTCACTTCCGGCTTCTTCAGCAAGGACGCGATCCTGGTGGCCGCCTACGCAGCACGCGCCGTGGATGTACTGGGTGGGCGTGCTCACCGCCGGCATGACCGCGTTCTACGTTTTCCGCGCCTTCTTCCTGGCCTTCTCGGCGAGTATCGCGGCCACGCGCACCCGCACGAATCGCCGCTGGTGATGCTGGTGCCGCTGGTGATCTGGCGGCGCTGTCGCTGGCCGGCGGCTTCTATTCAACGTGCCGCGACTTCCTGGAGCCGATGTTTCCCGCGCGAGAAGCGCCGAGAATCGAGTCTGGCATGGCTGTCTCGGCCGCGGCCGGCTTGGTCGGCATCGCGCTGGCCTACCTGATGTACGTGGCCAAGCCGCGGCATGGCCGATTCGTTCGCCGACGGCCGTCGAGCGGCCTCTACACGCTGGTCTACAACAAGTACTTCGTGGATGAGATCTACGACGCGGCGGTGGTCGAAGCCGGTGGTCGACGGCTCGCGCACGGTGCTGTGGAAGGGCGTCGACGCCGGGCTGATCGACGGCACCGTGAACGGCGTCGGCGCGCGCGTCGCGCGGCGTCGGCGGCGTGCTGCGGCTTGCTGCAATCCGGCAACATTCGCAGCTACGCCACCTGGGTGGTGCTCGGGTTCAGCGTGCTTGCTGATCGTGGCGATCGGCTTCGCGGGAGGCCTGCGATGAACCTGCTGGACACCGTCATTCTTCTCTGCCGCTGGTGGCGTTCCTGATCGTCGCTGGCGCTGCCCAAGCGATCATCGCACGACGCCATCCGCATGCTGGGCGCTGATCGCTTCGCTGGCGACTTTCGTGGTTTCGCTCGGGCTGATCGGCTCCGTCTCGGTCCGCCGCGCCCGGCGAACAGTTCGCCGCTCGAGACGACTGCCCTGGATCGCATACGCCCGACATCCACTATCACATCGCGCGTCGACGGCGTCAGCCTGTGGCTGGTCTGCTCTCCACACTTCTCACGCCCATCTGCGTGCTGATCTCGTGGAACTCCATCGAGAAGCGCGTCAAGGAGTTCTACGCCTTCCTGCTGCTGCTGGAATTCGGCCTGATCGGCGTCTTCTGCGCGCAGGACCTGTTCCTGTTCTACGTGTTCTGGGAAGTCTCGCTGGTGCCCATGTACTTCCTGATCGGCATCTGGGGCCACGAGCGCCGCATCTACGCCGCCGTGAAGTTCTTCCTCTACACCATGGCCGGCTCGGTGCTGATGCTGGTGGCCATCATCTACCTCTACAACCAGGCCGGCACGTTCGACTACGCCGACGATCCTGGACATGCTGCCAAGCGGCACGCCTGGCGTTCACGTCCGGCCGAGCAGATGCTGCTGTTCCTGGCCTTCTTCGTCGCCTTCGCCATCAAGGTGCCGCATCTTCCCGCTGCACACCTGGCTGCCCGACGCGCACGTGGAAGCGCCCACCGCCGGCTCGGTGATGCTGGCCTCCGTCATGCTGAAGATGGGCACCTACGGACTGCTGCGCTTCTGCCTGCCGCTGTTTCCCGGCGCGGCGCGCGCAATGCGCGCCGTGGATCGTGGTGCTGGCCATCATCGGCATCATCTACGGCGCGCTGGTGGCCATGGTGCAGCCGAACATGAAGAAGCTGGTGGCGTATTCGTCGGTGAGCCACCTGGGCTTCGTCGTGCTGGGCATCTTCTCCTTCACGCAGATGGGCCTCGACGGCGCGGTCTACCAGATGCTGAACCACGGCATCTCCACCGGCGCGCTGTTCCTGCTGGTCGGGCTTCTCTACGAGCGGCGGCATTCGCTCGAAATCGCGGATTACGGCGGCGTGGCGACGCGCCGCGCCGTGGCTCGCCACCGCTTTCCTGATCACCACGCTGGCCAGCATCGGCCTGCCCATGCTGAACAATTTCGTCGGCGAGTTTCTGGTGCTGCAGGGCGCCGCGCTGGCCAACTTCACCTGGACCGTCTTCGCCGCCTCGGCGTGATTCTCTCCGCCTGCTACATGCTGTGGCTGTACCAGCGCGTGTTCTACGGCGAGGCGCCGCGAAGAGGTGACGGCATCACATGTTCGATCTCGAAGCCGCGCGAGTGGGCCGCCATCGTTCCGCTGATCGTCATGATGGTCTGGATGGGCGTCTACTCGCAATCGTTCCTTGCCGCCGTGTCGGCAAGACCAACGCGCGCGTTGCTCGGACCAGACGCAGGTGCAACGTTCCCGTCCGGGTCACGCCGCCCAAGCTCGACCGCGCAGCGCAACCGGAGGTGCAGCCGATGCCCGTTAATTTCATGCCCACCGCCGCCGACTACTCTCCGCTTCCTGCCGGAGATCATCCTGACCGTGCCGGCACGCTGCTCATGGTGCTCGACGCGCTGCTCGGCGAAGACGACGCAGCGCAATCTTTCGGGCATCTGACCCTGGTAGCGCTCGCCGCCGCCCTGGTGGCCGCCGTCGCGGCCAACTCCGAGCCCGGCCCGGCCTTCTCGACATGCTGATGGTGGACGGCTTCGCCACGTTCTTCCGCGTGCTGGTGATCGGCGGTCGGCATCCTGACCGTTCTGCCGTCGTACGATTATCTGGCACGCGAGGACGCCGAGACCGGCGAATATCACGCGCTGCTGCTGTTCTCCATCGCCGGCCAATGCGTGATGGCCGCGGCCAACGAGCTGATCATGATCTTCATCGGCCTGGAGATCTCCTCCATCGCGAGCTACATCCTGGCCGGCTATCTGCGCGACGACAAGCGCGCCAACGAAGCGGCGCTGAAATATTTCCTGCTGGGATCGTTCGCCACCGCGTTCTTCCTCTACGGCGTGGCGCTGATCTACGGCGCCACCGGCACGCACCAATCTGAGCGGCGATCCGCACCGTCGCTGACCGGCCCGACGGCGCCCAGCCGCCGTGTTCTGGTCGGCGCTGGCGGCGGCGCTGATGTTCGTGGGCTCGGCTTTCAAGGTTTCGGCCGCGCCGTTCCAGATCTGGGCGCCGGACGTCTACCAGGGCGCGCCCACGCCGGTCGCCGCGTTCCTGTCCGCCGGTCCCAAGGCCGCCGCGTTCGCCATCTTCCTGCGCATCTTCATGACCGCCTTCGAGCCCATCGGCGCGCGCTGGGAGCCGCTGGTGTGGGTCTCGGCGCTGCTCTCCATGACCATCGGCAACTTCGCCGCGCTCATGCAAACCAACGTCAAGCGCATGCTGGCCTATAGCTCCATCGCGCACGCCGGCTACGTGCTGGTGGCGCTGGCGGCGCGCTCCGAGATCGGCACCGCGGCCGCCATGTTCTATCTGGCGGCTTACGCGTTCATGAACATCGGCGCGTTCGCCGTGGTGACGCATCTTCTCGCGGCAAGGCGAGAAGTTCCTGAACATCGACGATTTCGCCGGGCCTGGGTCAGAAGCAGCCGGTCACCGCCGCCATGTTCTCCATCTTCCTGCTCTCGCTGATCGGCGTGCCGCTCACCGGCGGATTCTTCGGCAAGTTCTACATCTTCAAAGCCGCGCTGGAATCGCACCTGGTCTGGCTGACCGTGCTGGGCCTGCTGAACAGCGCGGTGGCGGCGTATTACTATCTGCGCATGCTGGTGGTGATGTACATGAACGAGCCGGGCGAAGCGACGCTGGCGATACAGCCGGTGGGTGCGGGCATCGGAGCCACGCTGTGGGTGGCAGCGGTGGGAACCCTGGTTCTCGGCATCTTCCCGTCAGTGCTACTGAACTTCGCGACGAGTTCGAGCGCGCTAGTAAAGTAGCGGCTCTCTACCCGATCGCCTTGAACAGCGCTCTGCGTCATTTCATCGCCGACTTTCAGCGCCGTGGTATTGGCTTCGAAGCTATTCTTAGCTTGGATCAAAGCCACAGCCTGCTGGCTAAGGTCCACGGTATCGCCCTGTGGCGCCGCCGACGAGAACGGCCCTTGAGCGATGCTCTGGGCCACTTGATTGAGTTGGGTCTCCGCTCTTTGCATCCCTTGCAGGGACGAGGTCATTCCAATGGTCATAGGAACCTCCGGAAGCGCCAAACGGTCGCCTCCATCCATTTCATGCTATGTGTGCTTAAGTTCCTCTTCGACAGTTTTGGAAAGAAATTGAGCCATATTATACTTAAGGTCCTCGATACCCTGGCCGGTGACGCTGGATATCTCATAGAAAGGCAGGCGCTTCTCGGCCGCCAACGCCCGCAAAGCGTCGCTTCGGGCCTTATCCTGCGCCACGTCCACCTTAGACGCCACCACAAACATGGGCTTCTGCACCAGATCGGGGCTGAAACCCTCCAGCTCCTCCATCACGATGCGGAAATCGTCCACCGGATCGCGTCCGGTGGCTTCCGACACATCCACCAGGTGCACCAGCAAACGCGTACGCTCGATGTGCCGTAGAAACTGAACGCCCAGGCCATGCCCCAGGTGCGCGCCTTCGATCAATCCGGGAATGTCGGCCACCACGAAGGTCTCATCGCCGGCGCTGACCACGCCCAGGTTCGGCTCAAGCGTGGTGAACGGATAATCCGCGATCTTAGGCCGCGCGGCCGAGATGCGCGAGATCAGCGTGGATTTGCCCGCATTGGGAAAGCCCACCAGGCCCACGTCGGCCAGCAGCTTCAATTCCAGGCGCAGCTTCTTTTCTTCGCCCGGACGTCCCGGCTCGTGCTCGGTGGGCGCTTGATGCGTGGAGGTGGCGAAGTGCTGGTTGCCCCGGCCGCCCTTGCCGCCGCGCGCGATCACAAACCGCTCGCCGGGTTCGGTGAAATCGTGCACAGCTCGCCGGTCTCCTCGTCATACACGATGGTCCCTACCGGCACCGGAACATCGATGGACGCCCCTTCGCGCCCAGTGCGATTGCTGCCTTCGCCGTGCCGTCCGCGCTCGGCGGTGTGCTCGGGATTAAAACGGAAATGCAGCAGCGTGTTGTGGTGCTCGCTCGCCACAAAGATCACGTCGCCGCCCCGCCCGCCATCGCCGCCGCTGGGTCCGCCGCGCGGGACATACTTCTCCCGCCGGAACGCAAGGCAACCGTTGCCGCCGTCGCCCGCCTTCACGCGGATTCGTACTTCATCAATGAACATGGATTCGGGCCGGTTTGGACTAAGCTGATGAAGGCCCGGAGGCTGCTATTCGCTCGCCGCTTCGATGCTGATGAACTTGCCGAAACGTCCGCGATCGCGAAACACGACAATGCCGGGGACTTTCGCGAACAGGGTATCGTCCTTGCCGCGGCCGACGTTCTCGCCCGGTTTGAAGATGGTGCCGCGCTGCCGCACCAGAATGGATCCGCCCGTCACCGTTTCTCCGCCGAAGCGCTTCACGCCCAGGCGCTGGGCATTGGAATCGCGCCCGTTCTTGGAACTGCCTAAACCTTTTTTATGTGCCATAAATCTGTCTCGGGCCTATGCCAGGATCTCGCTCACCTTCACCGCCGTGTAGTTCTGCCGATGACCGATCGTACGCTTGTACTGCTTCTTGCGTTTGAATTTGAACACGATCACTTTGTCGCCGCGTCCGTGCTCGGAAATGACTCCCTTGACGCGCGCATCGGCAAGCGCGGAGCCGATGGACAGTTCGTTGGAATCGTTCATCACGGCCAGGACGCGGCCAAATTCGATCTCCGAACCAACATCGCCCGGTAATGTTTCCACTCGAACCACGTCGCCGGGAGCGACGCGATACTGTTTCCCGCCGGTTTCAATTACTGCGTACATAACTATCCTTCTTGAGTATCGGAATGTGGATCGTCAGGCAGACTCATCCAGGCGAAAGCCACCCTGGAACGCCGCAAAACTTTATGATACAGCAGGTTGCGCCTGCCCCGCAAGCTGTAGCCTGGCCCCGCGCAGCCACGCCATCCCGCACAGCAACGCCAGGCCGAAGATCGTCAGTTGAGTTTGCATCAAAGCGCCGCCGTGGGTGATGGTCAGAACCAGGTTCGCTCCGACATCCAGGACAAGGATTGAGGAGTAAATGAACAGCGAGTCTACGCCGCAGGCCATGGCCAGCCTTGCAAACCAGGACTGCAATCGCAGCCCGTTCCGCCGCGTCCAGGCGTGCACCACTACGGCCAATGCCAGGAAATGGAGCAGGCGGTAAAACGCCAGGTGATCCTTTCCAACGTTCCCGCCGGGAATACCATGCAGAGTCGCCGGCACCAGCGGAACGATCCGGTGAAACACGGAGAGGCTTTTCAGCGCAGCCGCCGCGGTTACAATCGCCATCGCGACGCCGATGACTGCTGGCGCCGACGCGAATTTTCTGACACCCTCCGCATGGTATCGAGTGGCCGCGCCGAGCACAAACAGAAATTGCCAGGCCGCCGGATGCAGGAACCAGGCCGGGATGCTCAAGTGCGAGTCGATGATTGGAATCTGGCTGGCCAGCCAAAGGCCGCCCGAAATGGAAAAAGTGAGCTTGGGAGCGCGCCGGATCCCGATCGCCGCCAGAAGCAGAATCGGGGATATGGCGATGTACAGCGGCAGCAATGAAAATACGATGGGCGCGTAGGTTAGCGTGACTATGCGCAGTGCGTATCGCAAAGGATCCTGCATCCAAACATACAGGTCTCCATCGTTCAGGCGCACGCCGTGCCGGGCGAATATGCCTAGCACGATCAGGCAGGTGACGAATGAAAGAATATGCGCGACGTACAGCCGCGCCAGCCGCCGCAGCAGCTTCTTCAGTACCACGCCGGTGTCTCCGGCATCGAGCGCGCGTTGATAGGAACCAATACCGATGAAGCCGGAAAGGAACACGAAGATCTCGGCAAAATCGCTGAAGCCGAAGTGCCAAAGCGTGAAGTGGGACCAGATGTTCGGCTCCATGTGATCCACGAAAACGATCCAAAGCCCCAAGCCGCGGAAAAAGTCCACAGCCGCCGTTCTGGTCCACGCCCTGCTGCGGGTTTCGGCAATGCGCGCGGGCGCTGGACTCACAGCGGTTTCCTCCCATCGGATGCTGGATGAACGCCTGCTCCAGCCCGACTCAACGGTTGGTCCATCAGATCTAGTCTCACATTGTGCGAGGGCGCCTGGAAGCCCTGGGGGACGTAGGCTGGCACATTACTTTCGTCACTGCGTCGCAGCGGGTCACCCGCGGAGCTGTTCGGCTCCAGCAGGCGAACACAGGACGAAAATAGCGTGCGCCAGGGATGTGTCACACCGATCAAACACGTCTTCATTCGCAACGCCGAGCCGCAACTCACGGCCCTCTTAGTGTAAAATCTGGTGGGGACCGGAGGGCCGACGCGCGCCCCTTCGTCGTCCCGTCGCAACGCAATGAACCTGGACGGCATCCGTGTCTTGCTGGTAGAAGATAATCCCGGCGATGCGCGCCTGTTCACCGAGTTGGTTCGCGATACCGGCGCCGGACAATGGAAAATGGTGCACGTGGACCGGCTGTCCGCGGCGCTGGACCGGCTGAACCGCGAAACATTCGATGTCATGCTGCTGGATCTGTCGCTGCCGGACGCCGATGGTCTGGACACGCTGATTCGCGCCCACACCGAAGCTCCCAAAATTCCGATCGTCGTGCTGACGGGCCACGATGACGAAGCGCTGGCTGTGCGGGCTGTGCGCGCCGGCGCTCAGGACTATCTGGTGAAGGGTCGCATGGACGGCGACCTGCTGGTCCGCTCCATCCGCTACGCCTCCGAGCGTGGCCGTGCACTGGAAGCGCTGGAGCGGCGCGAAGAGCACTACCGGTCTCTCATCGAGAACTCGATGGACCTGATCAGCATTCTCAACCTGGATGGCACCATCCGCTACGTCAGTCCGTCCCACGAGCGGATGCTCGGCTATCCGCTCGACGAATTGGTGGGCAGGAATGTGTTATCGTTCGTTCACCCCGAGGACAAAATTCGCGTCCAATCGGCTTTGCTGAACGGCAACAATGGCCGGCCGGTGGAGTGCCGCATCCGCCACTCGGACGGATCGTGGCGGGTGCTGGAATCGTTTTCGCGCGATCTTTCGCACGTCGCCGGAGTCAACGGAATGGTGGTGAACGCGCGCGATATTACCGGGCGCAAGCACCTGGAAGAGCAGCTCCATCATTCGCAGCGGCTGGAAGCGGTGGGTCGCCTGGCCGGCGGTGTGGCTCACGATTTTAACAATCTGCTCATGGTCATCACCGGTTATTCGCACATGCTGCTGGATGCCATGCATCCCAGCGATCCCGCGCGCCAGGATCTGGAGCAGGTGGTTAAGGCTTCCGAGCGCGCCACCGATCTCACACGCCAACTGCTGGCCTTCAGCCGCCGGCAAGGCGTCCGCGCAACGCTGGTCAATCTCAATGTGCTGGTGCACGAGATGGATCGCATGCTGCGTCGGATATTAGGCGAGGACATCGAGCTCATTGTCAAGCTGGCCCCCGAGCTGAAGACCGTGCGGGCGGACCCCGGCCAGATCGAGCAGGTAATCTTGAACATGGTGGTGAATGCCCGCGATGCGATGCCGGCCGGAGGTCAGCTGTTGATCGAAACGAAGAACTCCTCGCTGCCACGCAGGGATTCGGTAATCGTCTCGATTAGCGACACCGGGGTGGGCATGGACGCGCAAGTCTTATCGCGCGTCTTTGAGCCGTTCTTCACCACCAAGGAGCACGGCACCGGGCTGGGGCTTGCCACCAGTTACGGAATCATCAAGGAAAATGGCGGCGACCTGCGCGTTGATTCAACGCCCGCCAAGGGGACTTGCTTCCAGATCGAGTTGCCGGTGGTGGAGCAGACGCTGGAAGCTTTGGAATTGCCCAGCGAACGCCGGGCGCCGCGCGGCACCGAGACCATTTTGCTGGTGGAAGACGAAGACGGTGTGCGGCGCGTGGTGGAAGCCATGCTGAAGCGGCACGGTTATCAAGTGCTCTCCTCCGCGTCCTCCGCGGAAGCTCTGGCGACCGCTGAACGGCACCGCGGCGTGATTCATCTATTGATCACCGACATGGTGATGCCGGGAATGAACGGGCGAAAAATGGCGGACTGCCTGATGGCGGCGCGGCCTGATCTGAAGGTGCTCTACGTTTCCGGCTATGGCGACGCCAAGGCAGAAAGCGACGCACATTTTCTGCAGAAACCGTTCTCCACCGATGAACTGGCCGCCAAGATTCGCGAACTGCTGAAGTGACCTTCCATCTTCAAGCGTGCCAATTTCAACTGTCGGCTCGGCGAGTCATTCAATTTCCGCCTGGGATGGCTGGAAACGTTCTTCGTGGCGCGTTGGGGCATGCCCTGCGCGTTGTCGCGTCGCAGGAAGACTATGCGCGGTTCTTTCATCCGGCGGCAACCATGCCCGGACCCAGCGGACTGTCGGATCGCCCACGGCCGTTCGTACTCCGTGGCTCCGCGCTCAGCGGACGCGTGGTGCCACCCGGCGAGCGGTTTTGCTTCGGCCTCCATCTTTTCGACACGCGAAATCCGGCGCTGGAACATTTCACCAACGCCTTCGCGCAATGGGCCGAGGTGGTATCGGTGGAGCATACTTCGGTGACGGTGGACCTGACTCCCCGGACGGTCAACGTTTCACGCCTCCGCGTGGAGTTTCAGACACCAACCGAATTGAAAGCTGCGGGCGTTGTCGGAAGCGTCGAGTTTTCGGTTGTGCTGGCGCGCGCTCGCGATCGCGTCAGCACCTTGCGCAGCCTGTATGGAGGGGGCCCACTCGAAATCGATTTTCGCGCGATTACTGAACGCGCAAATTCCGTGAAAATGGTGCGCAGCGAATTGCGCCGCGTCGCAGTGGAACGCCGCAGCGGACGAACCGGGCAGCGTCACGGTATCGGCGGCCTTGTAGGATTCGCCGAATATGAAGGCGATCTCGCCGAATTCCTGCCCTATCTCGAAGCTGCCTATTGGACCGGTGTCGGACGCCATTGCACCTGGGGCAACGGCCAGATCCACACGGAGGTTCTAAACTCTGACTTCTGAATCCTGGATCGATATTTCAGTTCCTTTGCGTAACGGCATGGTCGCGTGGCCCGGCGATGCTCCATTCGAACGCACCAGCGCGCTTGCAATGGCGAACGGCGATCCGTGCAATTTGTCGCAGATTTCGACCACCGCGCACATCGGAACTCACATGGATGCGCCCCGCCACTACCTGGCCGATGGCGCCGGTATCGAAAGCATGCCGATCGCGGCTTCCATCGGACGGGCGCGAGTGATCGAGATCCACGATCCCGACGCGATCCGGAGATCGGAGCTCGAACCGCATCGTCTCGCAAAAGGCGAGCGAGTGCTGTTCAAAACTAGCAATTCCGCGCGTTGCTGGAAGACCGGTCACTTCCAGAAAAAATATGTTTCTATTGAGCCGCAGGCGGCGCACTATCTCGCCGAGTGCGGCCTTCAAACTGTCGGAGTGGACTATCTTTCCGTCGGCGGGTTCGAAAGCGGAGGCCCGGAAACTCACCGCATCTTGTTGAACGCGGGCATCTGGATCATCGAAGGCCTGATGCTGGAGCACGTCGAACCGGGCGAATATGAGCTGGTTTGCCTGCCTCTGAAAATCATCGGCGGCGATGGCGCGCCCGCCCGGGCCGTTCTTCGGAAGCTCACATTGTAGCTGGTACACTGCAGACGCAACGCGCAGCATGGGGTGGATCCGCACAGCGCCTTTCGCAGGACTGTGCCTGCTGGTTACCTGCGCCTGCGCCCAATCCCGCGGCCAGTACCGCGTGAGTTTCAAAGTTGTAGCAGGCAAGCTGGCCATTGACCGGGACGCGTTTCAGGTCGGAGCCGCCTTCGTAAAATTCGAACCAGCGATTCGGCTGACGGTGCGTCAAGCCATTGCGAAAATCGATCCTTTGTCGCCGAGCCTGCTCATCGATAGTACATGGCCGGATTACATCAATGCCTACGAAAACTGGTCCACTGCGAATCCCGACGGGTTGGATCTGGGAACGCTTTTTTCATCGGACTTCCTCTTCGCAGACCTCTTGCAGCAAACGCCGGATTCCGGTCTGATCTTGAACGACGAGCAGATCGACCCTGCGAGTGGCGTCATTTCGTTCTCCATTTTGCCGCTGTTCGATTCCCGCACGGTCGGCATCCAGTTGCCCGCAATGCTGGCAGCACCGCGTCTTGTACGAACGCCACAGCTGCGCAAACGGCTCAAGCGCCTCAATGGACTTTTGTGGTCTTCGGCTGGCATTCGCAAAGCTCTCGCTCCGCTCTACGCAAATCTCGGGCTCACGCCACAAATGGTAGTGCTTCCTAGAAACCAGACCATCCAGATCGTGGAAGGTCCGCGGATCGCTTCCATCCTGTTGCCGGCCGATCAAGTTCCAGCGCGAGATGTCAACCGTTTGCTCTGGAATCTGCTCGACACAGGCCAATTTCGGAAGGCGGCGGGAAAGCGCATCGTCGATTTCGATCGCGATTTCGGCTACGCACCAGGTGACGAGCCCTACGCGATTCAGTACCAGCTCCAGGCACTGCAACTTCTGATCTCGCCGCTCGGTTACACGTTAAGCACCCAGCCGAGCACGCGAACGGGCGCAAGCCAATACGTCGATCTGACCGTCCAGTCGACGTCGAGCACGAAAGCGAAGAAGCAATCGCGCCACATCGCCGCTGGGTTCGAGTACAAACCAGGCCAGGAATTCAGCGCCCTCGGCAACCTTCAATTGGGCTCCCTAAGCCTTTCCGGAGGCGGTCCATCGGGAACTTTAGCAGCGGGCAGCTACTCAGCGGAGAACCTCGGTTTCTCGACCAGTGTTAACGCAGGCGTGTCTTTAGAACGCAATCGCGTGCTGGATGGCGTCAAAGTAAACGAACAAAGCGTCTCTGACTTAGCGACGTTCCACTGGCAGCCCCGGCGCGGCTTGGATGGAAACACGGTTACGCTTTACGCGAACCCCAGCCACGCCGTGGTTTTCAATCAGGTTTTGAATACGATCAAGCCCGGCGTCCAGTTCCTGCACAACGACGCCACTTCCGAATACCCCTCGCACTCGAGTATCGAACCGCGGGTTTTGATCGACCTTCGTTTTGTCGATTGCATCGTCACCGCCAACACGCATCGCAGCTTCGATCATTGGGAATACGACTTGAGCGGCCGCTTTGAAAACGCTGTCGGCGATCCTCCCCTTTTCGAGCTGCCGTCCTTCGGAGGCGCAGACACGGTGCGCGGTTTTCGCGCCGACGACGCCATCGGTCGAAGGCTTTGGAGCAGCCAGAATGAACTGTGGCACGGACTGCCGCGCTGGCCGCTACTGAAAATCGCCACGTTCTTCGACGTTGGCGGAGCGTATCAAACCACGGGATCATACGCCGGGCTGCGTGAGGGGCAGGGTGCCGGGCTCAGGCTTGACCTGCGCGTTGCCGTGCTGAAGTTCGATTGGGCCTACGGTTTCGGCCAGGCCGCTACCGGCGGAAGCCGGGGAAAGTTCTATTTTAATGTCATCCTTCCAAATCGCTAACGGCTCCAGCAGCTACGCATTCGACACGAGCGGCGGTGTAACTATCGGCGGCATCGCCTCGGGATCGTGGACGACGAACGCTACCAACCAAATTGTCACCGGGGCGATTGCGTTCGATGTTGCATGGGTCTTCAACGCCAAGAACCAGCTCACCATTCAATGGCAGGGTGCCGAGATCTTCAACTTCTCCACGGGGCTGCGCAATTCATTCACCACGCGCGACACTGCGCTCATCGTCCAACCGGATATTCTTGGCGCCTTCAGCTTTGCGCTGCAAGGCGACTGGACCATGAGTCCCGATCATAACCTGACTTTCACCTTGGGTACCGTCGCGTCTACCCTGGATGGTTTCATCAGCGACCCGATCGGCCGTTTCATCTTTCATTTCGCCAATCAAGACAACGTGCTCGAAACCAATGTTCTCGGCTTCATTGGCTCATGGGAAAGCAAAGTGGATGCCAGCGGGACGCCTCTGCTGGATTTTCACTACCAGACGCCCAGCGGCGAGAAAATCTTCGAACTGCCGAAGGCCGTAACCATCAATCGCAGCTCCAATCAACTGACTTACACCTACACCAAAGACAACAAGAATCTCAGCATCGATTTTCAAGGGACGCTCATCGTGGGCGCCGATCTGTCGCTCACTTACGTAGTCGATCCGCAGTTTTCGAGCTCCGGCGATCAAATGGTCGCTTCCACCACGCTCTCATTCAACACAACGCTCGCACAGCCGAATCTCCACGGCGACTTGCAGCTCACGGCCGGCGCCTCCACGCTCACCATCGGCGGCCAGTACCAGGGCGCGCTGGGCAAGACGAACCTGCAGATCGGCTTCACGTATACGCAAACCTTCGGCGCGGGAAATCAGATTACAAGAACAGCCGCATTCAGCGGGACGCTCGCGTTCAACGTCGGTCAAGTCCAGTGGACGTTCAGCGCCACGGGAACAACCATCAATCTGGCCGTCGGGGTGGACATTAAGCTGGGAGGGATCCAGCTGGATGCGCGGCTCAATCTGCCAATGGATGGGGGACAGACGGCCGGCGTTACATTCCTGCTCGGCGTAAGTTTTTGACGCTCGCGTCCCGTGGCTCGGCAATCATCCGCAGACCGTTCTTCACGCGCAGCGTCACCAGCGGCAACGGCTCCACATGCTGGCCCGGAGCCAGGCGAAACCGCCATTTTTGCGCGATCGCCGCCAGCAGGATCACTCCCTCCATCCAAGCGAATCGTTCGCCAATGCAAACCCGGGCGCCTCCGCCGAAGGGGAAATAGGAGAACTTGGGCCGCGCATCGCGAGCTTCCGGCGTCCAGCGATCAGGATTGAATTTTTCAGGCTCCGGAAACCATCGCGGATCGCGCTGCACCACATACGGGCTCACGATGCAGATGGAGCCCCCGGGAATATCGTACCCGCCCACCGTGAATGGTCCCAGTGCCTTGCGTCCGATCGCCCAAGCGGGCGGATACAAGCGCAGAGCTTCCGAGAGAACCATTTCCGCATAACGCAAGTTGGGAAGATCGGCCAGTTCCGGCGCGCGTTCGCCCAGCACCGCATCGATCTCGTCGTGCAAGCGGCGCTCCACCTCGGGATGCTGTGACAGCAAGTACCAACTCCAGGTCAGCGCGTTTGCGCCGGTCTCATGGGCCGCCAGGAACAGCGTGATGGCTTCGTCGCGCACTTGTTCATCGGTCATTCCGCCGCCGTGTTTCTCCTCGTCTTGCGCCAGCAGCAGCATCGAGAGCAGATCGCCTGCGTCCACCCCGCTCTCGCGTCGCTCCCGAATCAACCCGTAGATGGTGGCGTCCAGCCGCGCCCGCGCCTGCTCGAACCTCCGCTTGGACGGCAGCGGCAGCTTGTCGAAATATTCAGAGAACGGCATCAGCAGCACGCGAAACAAGTGCAGAATGCTGGTCATCGCCGCGCCGATTTCGGGCGCTTCGGATTCGATATTGGCGCTGAACAAGGTTTTCGCCACCACCGACAACGTCAGTTGCGCCATTTCCACCGAAACATCCATCGTCGCGCTGGCTTGCCAACGGTCCCGCGCCCGCACGGCGCACTCGCTCATCGCGGAAGCATATGCCGCTAGCCGGTCGCGATGAAACGCGGGCTGCACCAGGCGGCGCTGGTCCCGGTGGTGCTGGCCTTCGCTGGTAAGCAATCCCTCGCCCAGCAGCACCTTGGCGCGCTGCAAAGCGCGGCTCTTGATGAAATTGCTCTGATTCGCCACCAGGATCTCGCGCACGTATTCGGGATGGCTCACCAGATACAGGTGCTGCTGAACCACTCTGAAATAAACCACGTCGCCGAACTCGCGTGCCGCGTTGCTCAGGAACGCCAAAGAATTCGCGCGAAAGGGGCGCAGGTTCCCGATAACGGGAGCGTTCTTGGGCCCGGGTGGACGGGCGATTACGGCCGCCATAACAGCACCACGGCCTGAGCCTCCGCCGAAAGCCCCTCGCCCACCGGACCCAGGCGCTCCGCGGTTTTGAATTTCACCGAGATCTGATCGGGCGGAAGCCCAAGCGTCTCAGCCAGCTTTTCGCGAATGGCCGCGCGATGATCTTTCAGCTTCGGCCGTTCCAGGATCACCGTCGAATCCACGTTCGCCACTTGATAGCCTTCCTTCGCCACCAGGTCGCGCGCGTGCCGTAAGAACAGCAAGCTGTCGCCACCCTTCCAGCGCGGGTCCGTGTCGGGAAAATGCATGCCGATGTCGCCCAGCGCGAGCGCGCCCAGCAGCGCGTCGGTGATGGCGTGCGAAAGGATGTCGGCGTCGGAATGCCCTTCCAAACCAAATGCGGAAGGAATTGTTACGCCGCCCAGAATGAGCGGCCGGCCGGTTACGATGCGATGGACGTCCCAGCCTTGACCAATTCGAAAATCAAGATCCAACCTTCGCCGTCATTTCTTCCGCCAGGAACAAACGCGCCAGGTCCATGTCGGATGGCTTGGTGATTTTCAGATTGCGGTCGCTGCCGGGAACCACGCTGACCTCCACTTGATCCAGACGTTCCACCAGGCTGGATTCGTCGGTGCCAGCGAACTGATCCTCGCGCGCTTTGGCGAACGCGCTCTTGAGCAGATCGAAACGAAACACCTGCGGGGTCTGCGCCAGAATCAGGCGCTCGCGAGGGATGGTCTGGCGGATCTTGTTGCGATGCACCTGCTTCACCGTATCCACCGGCACGATGCCTACAATGGCGGCACCGTTTTCTTCCGCTTCGGCGAACACCTTGTCCAGAACGGACGGCTCGATGAACGGACGCACTGCGTCGTGTACCGCTACCAGTTCGGTGCTGGCGTTCGAGCGTCGCCAGAGCGTGCTCCACTGATTCCTGCCGGCTATCCCCGCCTTCCACCAGGCGCACCGGCTTGCCGAACTTTTCGACGCGCAGCAATTCGCGCACCCACTCGATGTCTTCGGCACGCAACGCCACCACGATCTCCGACACCGCGGGCGTTGAAGCGAACTTGCGGATGGTATGAAGCAGAATGGGCGACCCATCGAGCAGCATGAACTGCTTTCGGCTGGTGCCTGCCTTTTCGGGGACGGCTCGCCCCATGCGTGTTCCCAGCCCAGCGGCCGGGAGGATAACAGTAACTTTCATACGGATTCCTTAGCCGCAGGCGCTCATGCCAATTGCCTAGCCGGCGCCCACGCCCGACCCACGCGCCTCCGCCGTCTGCGGCCCGGGAGCTGGAGCGGGTTGCTCGCGCGGAGCGGGCTGCGGGCGCTCCGTGTGGCTCTGCGCCTTGTCGTGAACAGCGTGCATGCGATCGTCAAAGCGGCCAAAAATCATTTTACCGGCGGTGGTCTGCAGCACGCTGGTGACGGAAATATCGATGGTGCGCGAGATCATCTTCTTGGCGTTGTCCACCACTACCATGGTGCCGTCATCCAAGTACGCGACGCCCTGATTGTACTCCTTGCCTTCTTTCAGAATAAAGACGCGCATGGTCTCGCCCGGGAGTACAACCGGCTTCAGCGCGTTAGCCAGCTCATTGATGTTCAGGACTTCCACGCCGTGCAGCTGCGCCACTTTGTTGAGGTTGAAATCGTTGGTGACGATCTTACAGTTATAGACCTTGGCCAGCTCGATGAGTTTCATGTCCACTTCGGGCACGTTGGGAAAATCGTCTTCCAAGATCTGCACGTTCAACTGGGTCATCTTTTGGATGCGCTGCAGGACGTCCAGACCGCGGCGGCCGCGATTGCGCTTGAGCGAATCGGCCGAGTCGGCCACCAACTGCAGCTCGCGCAGCACGAATTGCGGGATCACCAGTGTGCCATCCAGAAACCCGGTCTCGACAATGTCGGCGATGCGTCCATCGATGATGACGCTGGTGTCCAGGATCTTGAAGGATTGACTGGACACTTGCTCGCCGCCGAACAATCCGCCCAGCGCGCCCAGATTCAGCATGTCGCCTTTGGTTGCGCCCACCATCAGGCCCACATAGCCCATCCAGAGCAGCAGCAGAATCTCGAGAAACGAGACCGTGGAGGAGCCGGCTGGAAACGCGTGGCCCAGAATGAGCGCGATTATATACGCGCCCAGGATTCCCAGCAGCGATCCGAAAGCGGCGCCGAACAAGCGCTTGAGAGTTATCTTGCGAAGTTGGATCTCAAATAGAACGATGGCTAGCCCGGCCAGAAATCCCGCCGCCGCGCTATAGGGAGGTGGAAAATCGAAAGGACGTAAAAACCATGCGGCTGCTGAGAGCAACAGGGCGAATAGGAAACGGATGATGAGCAGATTACTCACGAAACCACCCCCGGCGCGCACGGTTTATTAGAGTAAGGCGCGCCCCTGTGTCTTACAGGTCCATCCAGTATAACACTGAAAATAGAGACGATGTGGGACGGGTTACAGGAAGGTAAGAAGGAGGGAGAAGGCCCCGCGCGAGTTTGGCTCGCCGAAGCCTTAGAGTGCCTTGGCTAGTTCTTCGGCGAACGCGCTCGGCGGACCACCTTGTGGGCCACTCTGCTGCGGGCGCTTGTGTTTCTTCCCGCCGCGCTCACGGCGTGGCGGCGGACCGGCGGTAGTACGATTCACTTGTTGACCTGTCGGGCCGGCGGTTCCAGGACCTTTCGATCTTGGCGGCTGCGCTTGATTGGCCCGCAGCAACCGATCTTCCAGAGGCGCGCGGTCAAAGCGCCGGATGATCGAGTTCATTTCTTCCGAGTTGGGGGTGTCGATGAAGGCGAATCCCTTGGACTCTTGAGTCTCTGGGTTGCGGATCACCTTGACATCGTCGTAGACGAGGTTTTCTGCGTTAAGCCAGGACTTGATATCGTCCTTGGTAACCCAGACGGGCAAGTTTCCGAGGAATACTGTAAAGCTCATTCGAGGTCTGTCGTTAACTCCGTTTTTGGGGATTTGGCGGAACTGCTTCGCGGATGCGATCCATGAAAGCTAACCTATCGTATCACAGCATCCAGCGCCCGGCAAACACTCGATTTTTTCTAACACGCTCGTGGGGAAGGAGAAGGACTCCGGTTATGTCTGTGAAGCTGTCGGCGAGGGCTGTTCCTCTGAAGCCCGTGTGGGCGCGGGCCTCTCGTTCTTGGGCTTTGCATTCTCCACTTTGGGTTCAATGGAGGCCAAACGCTCGCTGCGCGGCAGCAGGTAGACGATATAAATGGAGCCCGCTTCGAGCGCCCGATAGGCGGCCAGATTCACCGGCATGTTCAAGTAACGTAAGGAGAAATAATATTTTTCGACAGGGTCGCGTCCGTTGGGCCGGTTGATCTGCTCTTCGCGCGCCACCACGCGGCCCTCCCGGGCTTCCACCTTGCGGTCCAGCAGGTCGAAGTAAAGGAGCAGAGGTACACGGTAAGCCATAAACGTGGCCAGGACCAGCGAGACCAGAATGGATCCCAGCATGATCGCGCCACCCATTTTGCCGTGATTCTCCATGAGATCGTTCACGTGTAGTAGTTCCTTGATGAGCGCCAGGAAGGCATTCTCGAAAGGAAGCTGGTCGCGTTGGGCGGTAACCCAGGTCCAAATCAAGAAGGGCGCCACGGCGAAAACGAAAGTGAGGATGGCGGGACGGGCAAACTCGGGGAGGAAAGTCTTGATTTGCTCATTGGAAAGGCGCCCCTCGCGATTTGCCTCCAGCGAGTCGGGTGAAAAATGCAGCGCCTTCGACAGGTCCTGTAAGACCTGTAACTTGGAACGATATATTGCAGCGTCTTCAATCACTCCAGCACTACCTGGGAAATATCGACCGTGGGCGCGGGATACTTTAGCCGCATGCTATCGAGCGCGCGCACCACCAACTCGGCGATCAAGTAGTTCCGGAACCATTTTCTATTGGCTGGAATCACGTACCAGGGCGCTTCCTTGGTGCTGCAGCTCTGCAATGCTTCCTCATAGGCCGCCGTGTAGTTATCCCAGTGCTGGCGCTCCTCGAAATCGGGCAGCGACAGCTTCCAATTCCGCGAAGAATCCTGAATGCGCGCCTCAAACCGCTTCCTCTGCTCATCCCGGCTGATGTGCAGGAAAAATTTGAGGATGGTGACGCCGTTGTCCGTAAGAATTCGCTCAAAATCGTTGATCTGCCTGTAGCGGGGCCGCCAGACGGACTTGGGCACCAGCTCGTGGACGCGCACAATCAGCACGTCTTCGTAATGGGAGCGGTTAAAAATACCAATATTTCCCCGGGCTGGAACGGCCTTGTGGACCCGCCACAAATAATCGCGCGCCAATTCTTCGTTGGAAGGCGCCTTGAAGGACGTCACGTCGCAGCCCTGCGGATTCACTCCGGACATGACGTGCCGGATGGTTCCATCCTTGCCGGACGCGTCCAGCCCCTGCAACACAATCAGGAGCGAATAGCGCTTGTCGGCGTACAGCAGATGTTGCAGCTCACGCAGCCGGTCCAGCGTTTTCTGGTGCGCTTTGTCGTCCCGCTTTCTTCCGAACGTATCGCTGGGATCGCGGTGCTTGAGACGCAGCTTGCCGCCCGGCTGTACGATACAGTGTTTCGCAAGGTCCATACTCTACTATCGCCCTCAGCCCCGATTTTGATGAGAGAATTGGCATTTGATTCGACTGTTTATTGCACTCGTGCTGGCTGGGGCGGCGGCCCAATCCGCCAAGGCTCCCACGGACGAGTTTCCGTCGCGGCGCGCTGCCTTGCGCCAATCGCTCGACAGCGGCGTGTTATTGCTCAAAGGACAGGTGGAACCATACGACCCGGTGTTCCGCTTCGAGCAGGACCCCAACTTTTACTACCTCACCGGTTGGACCGAGCCCGGTGCTGTACTTTTGCTTACCCCCTCCGACGAGATCCTCTTCTTGCCGCGCCACAATGAACGCGCCGAGCGATACTCGGGCAGGCGCGCATCGGCCGAGGATGCCGATGCGCACACCGTTACCGGTTTCGAAAAGATTCTGCCGATCGAGAAGCTCGAAACGGAGCTCGATCTGGCGCTTAGTTCCCAAACCCGCATCTATGCGCCTTGGACCGAAACCTACGCCGGCCAGTTGCGGGCGCGCTATCCGTTCCGCGAAGTGGCCGACGCCACGCCGCTGATTGCCAAACTACGCCTGAAAAAGTCACCCGCGGAGATTGCCGCCATCCAACATTCCACCGATGTCAGCATGGAAGCCCATCGCGCGGTTTGGAAACACCTGGCGGCCGGCCAATACGAATACCAGGTGGCCGCCCTATTCCTCGGCGCCTTTCTCAATGCCGGCTGCGAAGGACCGGCTTATTCGCCCATCGTCGGCGCCGGCCCCGATGGCGCCATCCTGCACTACATGTCGAACCAGCGGCGCATGGATCGCGGGGAACTGGTGGTGATGGATGCGGCCGCGCAATGCGACGAATACGCGAGCGACATTACCCGCACCCTCCCGGTGGATGGCAAATTCACCCCGCGCCAACGCGAGATCTATCGGGTTGTGCTGGGCGCGCAGAAGGCCGCCATCGCGGCGGTGAAGCCTGGAGCGTGGCTCGCGGGTTCGGATGAATCGCTAACCAAAATCGCGCGCGACTACATAGACGCCCATGCGAAAGATCTGCATGGCCAGCCGTTAGGCAAATACTTTGTACACGACATCGGACACCATGTGGGCCTGCAGGTGCACGATCCGCACTTCGACGGCCCGCTCGAAGCGGGCATGGTAATCACGATTGAGCCGGGCGTCTACATCCCCGAAGAACAGCTCGGCATTCGGATTGAAGACGTGGTGCTGGTGACGACCAACGGTGCCAAGGTCCTGAGCGCGGCGCTGCCCAAGGAGCCGGACGAGATTGAAAAAGCCGTCCTTAAATAGGCGCACGCTCGGCTATGCGGCCACCTTGGCGGTCACGCTCGTCGTAGCAATTCTCCTGGGATGGACCGCGCTCGCTTCCCAAATCGACGACGACGCCTACGACGTGATGTTCCGCCTCTACCCGCCCGTGGCCGGCCAGCCGCATTCGCTGATCCTGGCCATCGACGACGCCACTTTTTCCGCCATGGGCGGGGTGCGCGCCTACCGCAGCATGCTGGCGCAAGCGCTGGAATTGCTGGCAACGGTGCAGCCCAACGTGGTGGCCATCGACATGGTGCTGGCCGACAAAGAAGATGCGCCGGAGGACGATCGCCTAGTTCGCGCCATGCAGGCCACAAAGAACCTGGTGCTGGTGGCGCATCTCCAGAAAGGCCGATGGGAAGATCCGCTAGACCAATTTCGACACGCTGCCGCGGCGCTCGGCCACGATCGGGCCGATGAGCTTTCGCGCGACGGCGTCACGCGCCAGATCCCGCTCGAAGAACGCGCGGATCGGGAGCGTCACTGGGCCCTGGCGCTCGAAACCTTCCGTCTGGATCGCGGCCGGCCGATTCTCGAATCGCCCGACGATCTCCAAATTGGAAACGAGATTATCCCTGCCCCGCGGAATTCCAACCGGGCTTTACGCGTGCTCTTCACACGCGATCCAATTCCGCAAATCTCGCTGTTGGAGCTTGCAGCGAAGCCCGATCTGGCCCAGCGTTTTCGCGGCCGGCCGGTCTTCATTGGCGTCACTTCCATTTCGGCTACTTATGATCGCGTGGCGACTCCCTACGGGCAGGGCCGCATCCCGGGCGTCGAGGTTCACGCGCAGCTGCTCGAAACCTTGGAACGCGGCAAATTCCTCACCAGCGCGTCCAACCTGGCGGTGCTGGGCTTCTGCGTCCTGGTGGGCGCTCTGGCCGGCGTTATCTTCGGGCTTCTTTCCGGCTGGCCCGCCTATGCCACCGGCGGAGCCTTACTGATAGCTGTGACCGCCACACCGTTCCTCCTGTTCCGGCAAAGCGTCGTGTTTCCGTTCTTCGCTCCCATCGCTTCGGCGTGGCTCACGGCCGTGGCTGCCGCCAGCTATCAGCATTTCGTGGTGCGCCGGGCGCTGCGGCTGGCCGAGACCGAGCGGCGTCATTACCAGCAGGCTATTCATTTCGTCACCCACGAAATGCGCACGCCGCTCACCGCCATTCAAGGCTCGAGCGAACTGATGGGCCGCTACAACCTGAGCGAGGAGAAGCGCAAGCAGATCGCGGAGATGATCAATCAGGAATCCAAGCGGCTGGCTCGCATGATCCAGACGTTTCTGGATGTGGAGCGCCTTTCCGATGGCCAGATGGAGCTTCGCCGCGAGGCGTTCCCGTTGCGCGAGGTGATCGAATCCTGCGTTTCCCGCGCGCGCCCGCTGGCCGACCGCAAGAATATCCGCATCGTCACCGAGACGCTGGAGGGCGGCATCGAAGGCGATCGCGAACTAATGGAGTACGCGGTCTACAACCTGCTCACCAACGCTGTGAAATACTCGCCTTCCGACACCCAGGTCACCGTCGCGTGCCGTCCGGAAGGGGATCAATTGCGCCTCTCGGTCCGCGACCAGGGCATCGGAATGGACGCCAAGGAGCTGCGGCAGATCTTCCAGAAGTTTTACCGCACCAAGCGCGCCGAGGCGTCCGGCGAAGTGGGTACGGGTATCGGCCTTTCCATTGTCGAGCAGATTGTCCAGCACCACGGCGGAAAGATGGAAGTGACCAGCCAGCCGGGCCAGGGTTCCTGCTTCACGGTGGTGTTCCGGGCGTCAACCCGTGCGAGCCGCCCTCCGGCTGTGTCAGTCTAGTCTTATAAGGCAAGGCTTCCCGGTGCAAAGACTTCTTGTAGTTGAAGACGATAATTCGGTTCGAAATACCATCCAGACTTTTCTGGAATTGGAAGGCTATAGCGTGGACGCGGTGTCTTCTACGCGGGAAGCCTTAGAACGCTTGCGCGACGATGCTTATCCCATCGTCATCTCCGATATCTATGTGGATGAGCGCACCGGCCTGGACGTGCTGGAAACCGCCCGCAAGAAAAATCCCAATTGCGCCGTGATTCTGATGACCGCGCGCGGGACCATCGAAACCGTCATGAAAGCCACGCAGGGCGGCGCATTCGACTATATCGCGAAGCCCTTCGAGCTGGATCGCATGCTGGATACAGTGAAACGGGCCGAAGCCTCGGTGGTGCAGCATCCGGAAGACAAGGATTCCGAGATGGAGGATCTGCCGGAGAGCGAAATGATCGGCAGCTCTCCCAAGATGATCGAGATCTACAAAACTATCTCGCTGGTTGCGCCCACCAACGCCACCGTGCTGCTGGAAGGAGAAACCGGTACCGGCAAGGAAATGATCGCGCGCATGATCCACAACAACAGCCAGCGCGCCAGCCAGCCGTTCGTGCCGGTGGACTGCGGATCCATCGCGCCTTCCTTGCTTGAAAGCGAGCTATTCGGCGCGCTTAAGGGCGCTTACACCGGCGCCGATCGGGACCGCATGGGCGTGTTCGAAGCCGCCAATAACGGCACGGTCTTCCTGGACGAGATCGGCGATCTGGAGCTTGGCTTCCAGCTCAACCTGCTGCGATTCCTGCAGGAAAAGGAGATTCGCCCGCTCGGGTCCCCGCGCGGCAAAAAGGTGGATGTACGGGTGGTGGCGGCCACCAACCGGGATTTGCAGAAAATGGTGGAGCAAGGCAAGTTTCGCGAGGACCTGTGGTATCGCCTGAACGTGGTGCGGATCATCCTTCCGCCGCTGGTGGAGCGCCGGGGTGATGTTCCCCTGCTGGCGCACTATTTCCTGAAGAAATACAACGAGCGCTATCACCAGCAGGCGCGCCTTACCGAATCCGCGCTGCGGGTTCTGGAAGACTATAGCTGGCCGGGAAACGTGCGCCAGCTCCAGCACATGATCGAGCGCCTGACCATTGTGACCCCGCAGGGCCGTATCGACGATGCGGCGGTTCGAGAAGCCATCGAACTCACTGAGCCCCGCGACACCGCCAGCGAAACCTTGGCCGATACCGAGGCCGATCAGATACGGCGCGTGCTGGCGGCCACGGGCGGGAACAAGAGCCGCGCGGCGAAGATTTTAGGCATCGAGCGTAAGACTCTTTACAGAAAACTGGAGCGGATGACTTTGTAACGATCCGTTATCTTCAGCTAAACCCCTCAGAACAAGCCTCCGAATACCCTGTCATTTGCGCCAGATCGCGCATATAATTGCACTGGCTCGTGTAATACCGGACTCATAATTTCAAGACCGGACTCCCAAGGAGGTTGTCTATGTTTGAAAGCCTCGACGAGCAAATCAAGTTGGACGAACACAAATCCACGTCCAACACCCAGCGGATCCTCCGCTGGCTATTAGTGATCGCAATCGCGCTGATCGTCTTCGGCGGCCTTTACTGGGGCGTGCACATGATGCAGGGCTAGCTGGCCAAACGCTAATCAATCGGCGGCTAGCAATCGTGGCTGGGAGCAGGAACCGATGGCCCGCATGACAGCCTTCACTTTCTGGGAGTACTCCGGCAGGGGGTTGTACGTCTGGAGCTTGCTATCGATATCTTTGCCTTTGTATCTTCTTGATTTTCCAAGCTGCGCAGCCACATAGTGAATCCCGGCCCGGACGGAAGTGAACTTTTCCTTCGCCGAACCCCACCCGAAAACATTATTGTTTCCGTAATACTTGCCGCCGCTCGATTCGATCATCGAGATACTCGGTAACAGGCGCCAGTCCAGGTGGTTCTGGTCGGCCGCAATCAGAAAATCCTTGGCTGCATCGCGCAGCGGGCAATCCCGGTCGCCGAAGAACTTCTCCAGGCGCGAAAGCCGTGGATCTTTTTGCTTCACCGGCGGCGCTGCCTTGTACTGCTGGACGCTAACCGTGGCTGGGGCTGCCAACAATCCGGCAACCAATAGGAAATCCTTCATGGGTATCCTCCCTGTGGGTTTTGCGTTCAAAACCGCTTGTCTTGGAAGTCTCTGAAAACTAAGATCTTTCGGTGTTTCTACGTGGCTAGTGCTTTAAAATCAATAACTTAGCAGGATTAAAAGTTCCAAATGAGTTTTCAGTATAGCACGCGGGAGCGGGTGTCAAGGGCGGGGCAAAGTCAGGCCCGCCGCCGGCTGTACCCGCCACCGAGCGATCCCAGGTCCACCAACGCGGCAACCAGGAGCCAGATCAGATTGAACCCTTGCACCGGCAAACCGCTATTGATCATCCACGCGTAGAGCAGCGTGGTGAACGGCAGGAACAGAAAACCGAGTATGAGAAGGAGCATGGTGTTGTTGAAGGCCCGGTCCAGATAATGCGTGAACAGGAACAGGAGCGCCAGGGCAACGCGTGGAAACGCGAGGATCAGGATCAGGAATAGGCAGGGCATGAAGGCGAGTGACCGTCTCTCCTTGGACGCCCGCCCGCCGCAGCGGTTACAATCTGGTAGTTCTAAACATCCACAAGGAGGCGCGGCACATGGCGACGGCGAGGGTACTGATCACGGGAACCAGTTCGGGAATAGGATTGGCCACGGCGCTGGAGCTTGCTCGAGCCGGCTACAAGGTCTATGCCACAATGCGCAATCCCGCGCGGGCTCCGGAACTGGGCGAACGGGCGTCGAGCGAAGGTCTGCCGATTTCGATTCTTCCGATGGATGTCGATTCTGACCGGTCGGTAGAGGACTGCTTCGCTTCCGTCTTCCGGCAGGACGAGCACATCGACGTGCTGGTCAATAATGCCGGAATCGAGCGGCACGGATCGGTGGAGGAACTCCCCATGGAGGACGTTCGGGCCATTATGGAGACCAATTATTTCGGAGCCCTACGGTGCATTCGCCAGGTGGTTCCCGGCATGCGGGAGCGCGGGAGCGGTTGCATCGTCAACGTGAGTTCGGTGGCGGGAAAGATCGCCTGCTCGCCGCTCGGCGCTTATGCGGCGTCGAAGTTCGCTCTGGAGGCTTTGAGCGAGGCGCTGGCGGGTGAGATGAAGCCGTTTGGGGTGCGGGTTGCCCTTGTTGAGCCCGGGATCATCGAGACATCCATGTCGCAGGCCATCACCGGCGCGCCTCCCTCCGAGTACCGCCAGGGACGGAACATGGCGGCTTTGTTTCAGGCCACGCTCCAGAATCCGGCTCCGCCCTCGATCATCGCGAGAGCCATCAGAGATGTGATCGAAAGCGGCACGTGGAAACTGCGGCATCCCTGCGGGCCGGATGCCGCGCCGTTCTTAGTCTGGCGCGCCGCCATGACGGACGAGCAGTGGGTGGATTTCAATGCCCTGGATGCCGAAGGTTTTCGGCAGCGCGTGAAGGATGATTTCGGCCTGGACCTGGACTTCCCGGCGGCAACGGCAGCGAGCTGATCCCTAAACTAACAGGCTGCGGAAAAAGGCCTGCGGCACCGGCTTCCTTGCGGTCGCGGCTTGGTAAACACCTGCGCGCAATTCTGAACCGCGCGCCAGCAGCACACCCGGAGATCACCGGAAGTCGTGCACTGGAGAACATGGACTCGAAGAACACCGGACGGGTGGCGCGTGAGCAAGCGTTTTTTGGCCTGTTTCGGCAGCCTGCTAAATACAGTCGCTACGGGATATTGCATCGCCATCAGCTCCAAACGCGTCCAACAGATAGGGCTCCTTCAGAGTGGGCAACCCTGAGAAGCGCGGAGGAGGACTCATGTTTGAGCAGAGTTTTGTCTCTAACAGCAAGACGCGCCGGTCATGGACCGTCTTGCTCGCCTTTGCGGGTCAATTACTAGCCATCGGCCTGTTATTGGCGATTCCACTTTTCTATATCCAGTCACTCCCGGTGACGCAGCTTACCGGTGTTTTACTGGCGCCGCCGCCTCCACCACCACCTCCTCCTCCGCCCCCTGCCCCAGCGCAGGCACGAGTGGCAAGGCAGACCCACACCTCGCCGCGGACGTTCGACGTGAGCCGGCTGATTGCGCCAAGAACGATACCGAAGGAAGTAGCGACGATTAAGGACATTGAAGAATTACCGCCCCCCTCGGTAGGAGGTGTGATTGGCGGCATCCCAGGTGGAGTGCCCGGAGGCGTGATCGGTGGCGTTATCGGTGGAATCCCAAGCGTTGCACCTCCCCCTCCTGCGCCGCCCAAGGAGGAACCCAAGGCCGCTACGCCGGACCGGGTAAGAATTGGCGGAAACGTGGAAGCGGCGCGTCTGATTCACGAAGTGCAGCCGCAGTATCCGTTATTGGCAGCGGAGGCGCGCATCGCCGGCACCGTCCGGCTCAAGGCAATCATTGGGCGCGATGGAACGGTACAGGATCTGTCGCTGGTGAGCGGCCAACCTCTGCTGGTTACGGCCGCGATGAACGCCGTAAAACAGTGGGTGTACAAACCAACCTACCTAAACGGCAAACCGGTAGAGGTTTTGACCGAAGTTGACGTTAACTTCCACTTGTCGTCATAGCGTATGATGAGATACGTTAGACGCTGGAATGCGGTCACAATCCGAAGCAGCAGGACTAGGGATTGTATAGTTCTATATCGACCCCCAAAATATAGCTAATTACCCGCTTTACTTTACACGCAAGAGCGATTACCATAGACCCATCCCCCGAGACGATAATGGAAGGGGAAGTATATTTTGCTGAAGCTGAAGCGGGTCGAAATACAAGGTTTTAAATCGTTCTTTGACCGGACCGAGATGAAGTTCGCTGGTTCGGGAATCGCGGCAATCGTTGGTCCCAACGGTTGTGGAAAATCGAATCTCAGCGATGCCATGAGCTGGGTGTTGGGCGAGCAGTCGGCCAAAAGCCTGCGCGGAGCCAGGATGGAAGACGTCATCTTCGCCGGCACGCGGGACCGCAAGCCGCTCGGCTTGGCGTCGGTCACCATGACGCTGGTGGATCCGTCGGCGGAGGAAACTCATGCCAACGGCAACGGCCACACGAATGGTAATGGTCACCACAAACCGAGCGAAGTGACCATCACGCGGCGCTTGTTTCGATCCGGCGAAAGCGAATACCTGATCGACGGCAGGGTCGCGCGGCTGCGCGATATCCAGGACCTTTTCATCGGCACCGGCCTGGGACCGGAAAGCTACGCCATCATCGAGCAGGGACGCATCGGGCAGATCCTTAGCAACAAGCCGCAGGACCGGCGGGCGATCATCGAAGAAGCCGCGGGCATCGGCAAATTCAAAACCAGGAAGCGGCTGGCGGAAGCGAAGCTGGAAGGCGCGAAGCAGAACCTGTCGCGCGTGTTCGACATTTTGGAAGAGGTCGGGCGGCAGGTGAATTCGCTCAAGCGCCAGGCTTCCAAAGCAAGACGATACGAAGAGCTGAAGGGCGAGATGATCGCGCATCTGCGCAGTTCGCTCACGGCACGGTATCGCATGCTGGAGCGGGATGCGGCCAAGACGGCGCTGGATTTGAACCTGGCGAACGCCGAGTTCCAGAGCCTGTCCACCCAGGTGACGGAGCGCGAGCGGGAACACGCGGCTTTGCAGGAGGCGTGCTATCGCAACGATGCGGAATTGGCGGAGGCGCGCCGGCAGTTGGCCGGTTTCCAGCTGGAACAGGAACGTACGCGCGGCCGGTTGGATTCCCAGGCGCAGCAGATCGGCGCCATGGAGCAGCGCCTGCAGCAGGGCGAGACCGAATCGCAGGAACTCGAGAAGCGTCACGAACAGTTGCGGCAGGAGTTGGAAGCGCATCTGCAGTCGGTGGTGGAGCTGGAGGCGCAAATTCAAGAGGCGCGCGAGCGGCTGTCGGCCAAGGCGGCCGAGCGCGAGCAAATCCAGCAGGCGCTGCAGCAGCGGGCCAAGACGCTCGAGACGGGCCGGCAAAATGTGCTGCGACTGCTGGGTGAATCGTCGGCGCTGAAGAACCAGTTGGCGCAGATCGCAGAGTATCTGTCAGCCATCGATCGGGATGCGGCGCGGTGCCAGCGCGACGAGCAGGCGGCGGGGGCGGATCTGGAGCGGCATGAGGCGGTGAAAGCGGAATTGTCCCGGCGGATGACAGCCGGGCAGATGGAGCTGGAATCCACCGCGGACAAGCGGCGCCGCGTGGAAGAAGAGCTGAACGTGCGCAAGACACAGGCCACAGAAGCCAGAAAACTGCTGGATCAATTGCGCACTGACGCGTCGCGATTGAAGGCGCGCAAGGATTCGCTCGAAGAGATTCTTTCGCATCGCGCGTACACCACCGAAAGCGTGAAGCGCTTGTTCACCGCCATTGAGCGCGGCAAGGCCGAGGAGTTCCACGCGGCGGGCGTGCTGGCGGATTTCGTGGAAGTGGAGCCGGCCTACGAAAAAGCCACCGAAGAGTTCCTGCACGAAGAGCTGGAATACGTGGTGGTGCATAACTGGAACGACGCCGAGCGCGGAATCGATTTGATGCGTACCGATCTGGACGGGCGGGCGACATTTCTGGTGCATCCGGAAGCCGACGCCGGGGTCCGGGCTCTGGGCAGCCTATCCGACGACGAAGGGGTGATCGGGCGGCTGAGCGATCATCTGCGGTTCACCAACGGCTTTGCGAGCGCCCCGCGAGATTTGCTGCCTCGGCTGGCGCATTGTTTTCTGGCGAAAGATCGTCCGGCGGCGCAGCGGCTGGCCATGGCGCATCCCGAGTTTTTCTTCCTGCTGCCGGATGGTGTCAGCTATCACGGCCACGCGGTGAGCGGCGGCAAGAAGACGGGCAGCGGTCCATTGGCGCTGAAGCGCGAGCTGCGCGAGCTCACCGGTGAAGTGCAAGTGAAGCAGCGGGCGCTCGAAGGCACGGCGACGGCGCTGGAGCAACTGGAGCGCGAGATTGCGGGCTTTAGCGAGGATCTGGAGAGCTTGCGGTCCCTGCAGCAGAGCCAGGAGAAACAGGCACTGGCGCTGGATCACGAACATCGGCAAGTTGGCCGAGGAGTTCACGCGGGCGCAATCGCGATTGTCGGTGGCGCGCTTGGAACTGGAGCGGTTGCGCCAGGAAGGCGGCCGGGCGCGGGAACAACAGGAACGCGATCAGCGGTTGCTGGATGAACGGGAGGCCGCACGTTCGGTGGAAGAGCAGGTGCTGGAGCAATCGCGCACCGATTTCGAAGAGTTGCAGTCCCAGGCCCATCTGTTGGCGGAAGAACACGGCGAGCTGCGGGCGGAGCTGGCGGGATTTGAAGAGCGCCAGCGTTCCGAGCGCGCAACCCAGGCCCGGCATGAAACCGGGATTGCCGCGGCGGTGGCCAGGCGGCGGGAAATCGCGGCCGAGATGGAACGGCTGGGAGTGGAGCGGGCGCGGCTGCTTTCCGACAACATCGAGCTGGATCGCCGGGCGGGTGAACTGGTGGAGTTGATTCGGGCATCGGAGGAAGCAGTGGCGGCGCTGGCAGGGAAAGAGACGGCGCAACGCTCCGATCTCGCGGCCCTGGATGAGGCGCTGAAGCAACTGCGCGTGACGGTGCAGGCGGCCCAGGAACGGCGATCGCAAGTGGAGCTGGACTTGGTGCGGAAGCAGTCCGAGCTGAAGTTCCTGGACGAGACCAGCCGCAAGGAACTGGGCATTCCGGCCGAGGAATTAACTGCCGGCGAAGAAGCGGTCCTGGATGAGGCCGGGCTGATCGAGGCCGAACAACGGTATCAGGAAGTGAAAGCGCGCATCGAGGCGCTAGGGCCGGTAAATCCGCAGGCGCTGGAGGAATTTCAAGAAGCCCAGCAGCGCTACGATTTCCTGAACGCGCAAAGGCAGGATTTGCTGGATTCCATCCGCGACACCGAAAAGGCCATTCACGATATCGACGTGGAATCGCGCAAGAGGTTCACCGAAGCCTTCGAGGCGGTGAACGGATTCTTCCGCGAAATGTTCCGAACGCTGTTTGGCGGCGGCGTCGGCGAGATGCGGCTGACCGATGAGACCAACATCGCCGAGTCGGGCATCGATATCGTTGCGTCGCCTCCCGGCAAGCGGCTGCAGAGCGTCCTGTTGCTATCGGGCGGCGAGAAATCGCTGACCGCGATGGCGCTGCTGATGGCCATTTTCCAGTACACGCCCAGCCCGTTCTGCATTCTCGACGAGGTGGATGCGCCGCTGGATGAGCCGAACATTGAACGGTTGACGCGGCTGATCAAGACCATGTCCACGCAGACGCAGTTCATCGTGATCACGCACGCGAAACGAACCATGGAAGCGGCGCAGTCTCTGTACGGCGTGACGATGCAGGAGCCTGGTGTGTCGAAGCTGGTGTCGGTGCGGTTCGGGCCGGAAGCGCTGGCTCCCAAGCCGATCCCGCAACTGGCGCTGCAGGGCGCGGCGAATTAATTGCCCCGAATTAATCGCAAAAGATGAACACAGATTAACGCGGATAAATCACTTTGCCGGCACGGATCGTGTAGCGCACCTTGGTGAAGGCCGTCAGGCCTTGCTTGGACGGGTCGGCGGAAAGAATGGTAAGATCGCCTCGCTGGCCCACTGCGATCAGGCCTTCCTTCTTTAGTCCGAAACATTGCACTGGCGCGGTGGTTAACATCGCTAGAACCTTTTCGAACGACAGGCCCGCTAGCGAGAGCTGCCGGTACTCTTCGGTGAGATCGTAGTCGGTCAGGAATCCTGTGTCAGTGCCGAACATCAGACGGCCGCCGTGTTTGTGGAACTTGGCGACGATTTCGCGGATGCGGGGAATGCGATTGCTTTCCGAGAAGAGCTTCAGTGTGGGGACCATCGACATGCGATGCGCAACCAAGTCCGCGATCAGTTTGTCGTCGATGCCTTCCACTTCGCTCGGCGCATGCGCCAGCACATCCACACCAGCTTCCATCGCGATGCGGACTCCTTCCAGATTGGACGGGTGCGCGAAGGCGATCTGGTGGTTGGCATGCGCCACTGCAACGGCGGCGCGTGCGACGTCCAGAGACATCGGCTTTATATGGTCGCGCGTGACGATGGAGCCGGTGAAGAGTTTCAGAAGATCGGCGCCCGCCGCGATGTTTTGCTTGACGGCGGCCTCGGCCTCAGCGGGAGTGGAAGGCTGGGGCAAAATGGCCCGAATTTCCGGCGGCAGATTGCTGAGATAATACGGCACTCCAGCCGGCGGGTAAAGCGGAGAGCCGGCGGTGAAGATGCGCGGTCCGGGAACTTCGCCGGACTCGATCCGATGGCGGAGCGGCAAGGTTGTTCGAAGGTCGGAACCCAAGTCGACTACCGTGGTGAATCCGGAATGCGTGAGCATGGCCTGGAGATCTTTCGTCAGGCCTGACGCGAGCTTGGTAGCGGCAGTGGCCCACTTCGGCTCGGTAAAATGGACGTGCGAGTTCCAGAAACCCGCAAAAACAAAACATCCCGTGCATGTTAGTTTGGTTGCCCCGGAAGGAATGGCGACGTTCTGTCCTACCGCCGCGATTTTTCCGTCATGAATCAGAACGGTTGTGTTTACAAGCGGAGCGGCCCCGGGCGATGGGAAGACCTTCCCACCGGTGACGGCAAGATCGGCCGCGAACGCACAGGCGCACAAGCCGGCGAGGCCGATGGCGAATGCAATTATTTTCGAAATATGACGCCGCCTTTCATGACGAACGCTACTTTCTGCAAGACACCGATGTCGTTGAGCGGGTTGCCGGGAACCGCCACTATGTCGGCCCAATATCCAGGTTTGAGCGCGCCGATTTGTCCTTCCCAACCAAGCAGCTTCGCGCCGTTGAGCGTTCCGGCCTGAAGCGCGGCGAGCGGCGTCATGCCGTATTTCACCATCAGCTCGAACTCGCGGGCTTGCGTGCCATGCGGGAATGGCCCTACGTCGGACCCCATGGCGACGGGAACTCCGGCGGCAAGCTGCTTGGCGAAGTTGGCCGCATGAACTTGCTGCAATGCGCGCTCGCGCGCGGCGGCTTCGGGCGTGGCGGCGTGCTCCATAAAATACTCGACGATGGTGAAGGTTGGAACGGCGAAGATCTGTTTCTCATGCATCAGGCGCATGGTTTCGGCTGAGAGTTGGAAGGCATGATCGATAGAAACGACGCCCGCCTGCGCGGCATACCGCGTGCCCGGTTCGCCGGTGGCATGTACGGCGACATGTTTGCCGACTCGCGCTGCTTCCTGGACTGCCATGGCTAGTTCGGCTTCGCTGTATTGATACGGCGTGGTTAGTTTGCCATCCCTGACGGAATCGCGTCCGGTCTCGTAAATCTTGATGAAATCGGCGCCCAGCTTGAATTGCTCTCGAATGGTTGCCACCAGCTCGCCAATGCCGTTCGCGTACGTGGCATTGGACAGCACGTGCTGCTCGGGGTTGTAGCCGATGGCGTCTTCGTGGCCTCCCAGAATATCGATGGCATTGCCGCTGATGCGCATGCGCGGGCCGGGGATGCGGCCTTGATCGATGGCGTCGCGGACGGCGGTATCGGCCGCGCCCGCACCCTCGGTACCCATGTCGCGCTCGGCGGTGAAGCCGGCCATCAAGTCGTCACGAGCAGCCAACGTGGCGGCGATGGTGCGCTGTGGGACCGATTCCTGAACGGTCTGCAGATCTTCGGCGCCCGGGTGCAGGAACAAGTGAACATGCGCGTCGATCAGTCCGGGGAGCAAAGTGGTGTCACCGAGATCGACGATCTGCGCGCCAGTGGGATGCGCAACGGAGGAACCGGCCGCGGCGATGCGGTCGCCTTCCACCAGGATCTCGCCGGGCGAGACAATTGCTCCGGTTTCGATGTTGAGAAGACGCGCGGCGCGCAGCACGATGGTGCGCGCAGGTTGCGCGGAGAGAATGACCGCGGCGAAAAAGAACGCGAGCGCGCGGGTCATGAAACAGGTCATGAAACAGAACTGCCGGCGGTGCGCGATGCTTCCAGCACCTGTTCCACTTCCGATTGATAGCGTTTCAGCAGATGCTCGTTGGCGGCTTCGAAGCGCATCACCAGCACGGGCTGGGTGTTGGACGCACGCAGCAATCCCCAGCCTTCGGGGAAGATTACGCGCACGCCGTCGATATCGATGGTCTTATGCGTTCGCTTGAAATGCTCGGCGACGCGCGCCACCAGCTCGAACTTGATTTCGTCGGGGCAATCGACGCGGATCTCGGGAGTGGAAACCATTTTCGGAACGCCCGCGAGTTGCGCCGAGAGGGGACGGCCGGACTTCGCGACGATTTCAATCAGCCGGCAGGCTGAATAGAGAGCGTCGTCGTAGCCGCGATAACGGTCGCCAAAAAACATGTGGCCGGACATTTCGCCGGCCAGTTCGGCGTGCTCTTCCTTCATTTTGCCTTTGATCAGCGAATGCCCGGTCTTGTACATGATGCCGTTGCCGCCAAGTTTGGCGATCTGGTCGTACATCACCTGCGAGCATTTTACTTCGCCGATGAAGGTGGCGCCGGGCTTCCGCTCCAGGATTTCGCGCGCGAAGATGAGCAGCAACAGATCGCCGTAGATGACGTTGCCGTGCTCGTCGACAGCGCCGATACGGTCGGCATCGCCGTCGAAGGCCAAGCCCAGTTCCGCGCCTGTTTCGCGAACCTTCGCGATCAAATGCGCGAGATTCGCCGGGACGGTAGGGTCGGGGTGGTGGTTGGGAAAATGGCCGTCCATTTCGAAGAACAGTTCCGTGGCATCGAGGTTGATTTTTTCAAATATGCGATGGATGACGGGGCCGGCGGTGCCGTTGCCCGCGTCGGCGACTACTTTGATGCGGCGATCCAGATGAAACTGCGCGGCGATCTCGTCAACGTAAGGCGTGACGGCGTCGGTGGTGACGAGGGTTCCGGCGCCGGTCTCGAAATCGGCGCGCTGGATGATATGAAGGACTTCCTGGATGGCTTCGCCGTGCAGCGTGCCCGTGCCGCACACGCTTTTGAATCCGTTGTATTCGGAGGGATTGTGGCTGCCCGTGATCATGATGGCGCCGTGCGCGTTCAGATTTTGCGCCGAGTGATAAAGCACGGGAGTGGGGACGGTGCCGACATCGGTAACGTTGCAACCCACCGCCAAAAGGCCCTTGACCAGCGCTTCGCGCAGGCGCGTGGAACTGAGGCGGCAATCTTGGCCGACATTGATGTTCGCACCGCCGCCGTGACGGCGCAGGTAGGTGCCTAAACCGCGGCCAAGCTGTTCGACGTCAGGACTGAGGAGTTCGGAATCCGCGACGCCCCGGATGTCGTACTCGCGGAAAATGGTCGGCTTGAGCATATTTCCAATTTTAGGGGATTGGGGGCTGGTGGTTAGTGGCTGGTGAAGCGGTTTCCCGCGATTAAGAAGCGCAGCGGCCAGTCGGCGCAATGTTTGATGCCGATGCGCGGGGTTACTTTGATTTCAAAAGGCGATTCGTCGAGGGGGCCACGCACCTGGAGCGGGCCTTCCACTAAATCCGCGCCATTCAGCTTGCGCGTGATGCCCATGGCTAGCGTCAGTTTACCTGGACCCGAAGCGAGGTCTGCGATCTCACGCGCGGCTGGCCGGCGGCGGCGCATCACGGCGAGCCCGGCCAGCGGTTCCAGCGCGCGAATCAAGACGCAGCCCGCCATGCCTTCGGGCTCGGCGACGAAGTTCAAACATTCGTACATTCCGTAGATGAAGTAAACGTAGGCGTGGCCGGGCGGACCGAAAATGACGCGCGTTCGATTGGTGGGGCCGCGAAAGGAGTGAGCCGCGCGATCGCCGACACCGAGATACGCTTCCACTTCTACGATGCGCCCGGCGGCGCTGCCGTGCACCAGGATTTTTCCCAGGCAATCGCGCGCCACTTCCACCGCGGTGCGAGCGTAGAAATCGCGTGCGAGCGGGCGCGATTCGGAAATTATTCGAGCGATGGGAATCCCGGTTGCTTCTTGTATGCTAGGAGATTACCATGCGGCTATTCACCGGGATCGACCTTCCGGAAGACGTGCGGGAGAGGTTGGAAAGGCTGCTCATGCACTTGCGTTCGTGCGCGCATTTGAAGTGGAGTCCGGTGTACAACCTGCATGTGACTCTGAAATTTATTGGCGAATGGCCCCAGGAAAAGCTGCCGCAATTGGAAGCCGCGCTGCGCACGGTTGTCCCCCGCGAGCCCGTACCAACCGAGCTCAAGGGCCTGGGATGGTATCCCAATCCGCATCATCCGCGCGTGTTTTGGGTTGGCGTACACACCGGAGATGGGTTGCCCGCGCTGGTGAAGGATATCGATGCGGCCGTAGCTCCCTTGGGGATCGCGGCGGAAGACCGGGCGTTCAATGCCCACCTCACGCTGGCGCGCATCAAAGAGCCGGCGCCTCTGCAGGCGTTGCGGAACGCAATCGCGGAGCTGGAATCCGTCGAATTCGGCGCCTTCGGTGTAGATCGCTTTCACCTGTTCCGCAGCCAGCCGGGGCCGGCCGGCTCCATTTACACAAAACTTTCGGAGTATCCTTTCGAAGCCGCCCAATGAAACCATTGATAGCGATTGTAGTGGCTTACCTGGTGGGTGGCATTCCATTCGGATATTTGCTGGTCCGCTGGAAAACCGGTGAGGACGTGCGCGAGAAGGGCAGCGGCAATATCGGGGCAACGAATGTGCTGCGGACCACGGGGCGCGCGGTGGCGGTGGCCACGCTGCTGCTCGATATCGCCAAGGGCGTGCTGGCGGTGTGGATCGCGGATAAGCTCTCCGGCGGATCGCCAGTGTGGATGAGTGTGGCGGCACTGGCGGTGATGGCCGGGCACGCGTTTCCGGTATTTCTGAAATTTCACGGCGGCAAGGCGGTGGCCAGTTTCATCGGAGCGTTCTTGTATTTAACGCCGGTGCCCATGATCGCGGCGCTGCTGGTCTTCGTGATCGTGGTGGCGGCCACGCGGCAGATTTCCATGGGATCCATCGTTGGCGCCGGCAGCTTGCCGCTGGCCACCTGGCTGATCGAACATCCGCCATGGATTGTGATTTTGGCAACGCTGCTGGCGGCGGTGTTCATAATCTACCGGCATCGGGCGAATATCGAGCGGATTCGTTCGGGGAGCGAGAGCGTTTTCCGGTTCGGGAATCCGCGGTGAGCTCCCTTGCGATTGTCGGCGCGGGGAGTTGGGGCACGGCGCTCGCCATCGTGCTGTCGCCGCGCTTTGAGCGCATCCGGCTGTGGGCCCACGAAGCCGACCTTGTGGAGCGCATGTTCTCCACGCGCCTGAACGACATCTTCCTTCCCGGTTTCCCGCTGCCGCTCAATGTGGAACCGACGGCGGACCTGGGTTACGCGCTAGCGGATGCCGGAATCGTTATCGGCGTGATGCCGTCGCGTTTCGCCCGCTCGTTATATCGCCAGATGCTGCCGTATCTGGCGCCCGAGATGCGATTCATCAGCGCCACTAAGGGGCTGGAGCAAGGCACGCTGCTGCGGATGTCGGAAGTGGCGCGCCAAGCCATCGGCGAGAAATTCCAGCCGCGCATTGCGGTTCTCTCCGGGCCCACGTTCGCGCGCGAGGTGGCGAGTGGAGAGCCGACTGCGGTGGTAATCGCCTCCCCCGATCGCGAATTAGCGGCATCGCTGCAGCGGGAGTTATCGGGACCCACCTTTCGCCTGTACGCTAATGACGATCCGGTGGGTGTTGAACTGGGAGCCGCGCTCAAAAACATCGTCGCCATCGGTGCCGGCATCTGCGATGGTTTGGGCTTGGGAAGTAACTCGATTGCAGCGCTGATCACGCGCGGGCTGGCGGAGATCACGCGATTGGCGGTGGCGCTCGGGGGACAGCCCCGGACGCTCTCGGGCCTGGCGGGACTGGGCGATTTGGTACTCACTTGTAACGGGGCTCTCAGCCGCAACCGGATGGTGGGAATTGAACTGGCAAAAGGGAGAAAACTGGCCGATATTGTCAATTCAATGATGATGATCGCAGAAGGCGTGGAGACTACGGCGGCGGCTTGCGATTTGGCACGCAAGTGCCGGGTAGATATGCCGATTACCGAGCAAATGGACGCTATCCTGCGCGGCCGAACGTCGCCCCGGGACGCCATCCGGGAGTTGATGGAGCGGACATTAAAGACGGAGTGAATAAGGACCAATAGGGTAAATCCGTGTAAACCGGCGGGACATATCGTCGTCGTGAGGATCAGGGTGACATGACGCAACCTTCCTGGACCGCGCGGGTTAACTACAGCAGAACAGAAGTACGGCCAGTTCAGCAGACCCGCGACCGGGATTCCGAGTTGATGTTGCGGGTGCGAGATGGGGACCAGGGAAGCTTTGAATTGCTCCTGGAGAAACACCGCGGACCAATGATTCATTTTCTGCACCGCATGGTGCGGAACGATGCCGTGGCGGAAGAACTGACGCAGGAAGTGTTTCTGCGCGTATACCGATCGAGAGAAAATTACGAATCCAGCGCGAAGTTTACGAGCTGGCTGTTCCGCATTGGGAAGCACCTGGCGCTGAACTGGATTCGTGACGGGCGCAAGGAGAAGTGGCAGACCAGTTTGGACCAGGAGACGGCGGACGTCACCTGCAGACAGGTGGCGGACCGGCGCAGAACGATAGAACAGGAGTTGGTGTATCGGGCCAAGCTGCGGGAGGTGCGGCACGCGATTCACAGTTTGCCCGCCAATCAGCGCGCCGCGGTGAGGATGCACAAATACGACGAAATGGAGTACGCCCAGATCGCGGATGTCATCGGTTGTTCGGAAGCGGCGGTGAAATCGCTGCTGTTTCGCGCTTACCAGGCGCTGAGAACGCGATTGGCGCATATGGCTTAGTCAGCAGGCTATTGAAAAAGGCAAAAAACGCTTGCTTGCGCGCGCGGCTCGGAATACTTGTACCTATTTACCGAGCCGCGACCGTCAGGGAGCCGGTGCCGCAGGCCTTTTTCAGCAGCCTGTTAAAGGGAGGGAGTATGCAGTGGACGCTGGGAGGCGCCTTGCAGCACGCCGAGTGCTTGGAACTGATCGTCGATTACGTCGCCGGGACGCTTGATTCCCGGAAAGAACCCTCATTCGAGCGGCACATCGAATTTTGCGCCCCCTGTGCGCGCGTGCTGGCCGAGCAAAGGGTGGTGTGGGCCGCTCTCGACGAATGGCGCGGGTTGCTGCCGGTTCCGGCCGTCAATGAGTGATGCTGGGCGATGGCCCGGGCAGCACTTCCTGAATGGCGCGGCTGGGGAGTTTCGCGGCTTCGGTGTGCATGCCCATCAGTTCGAGAATGGTGGGAACAAAGCTCAGGCTGTCGTACGGCGCTTTCACTTCCAAGTCGCGGGGAACGCCGGTGTCGACGCCGCCCGCAAACAGAAGGATGGCATGCGTAGAGGCGCGCAGGAACGAGCCGTGATTGCCGCCGGGATTGAAATTACGCACATTGAAGTTCCAATGATCGCTGGCGAAGACCATGAAGTCGGGCTCGGCCAGGCGGCGACGGCGTTGGTTGAAGCGAGCCAGTAGCGCCGCGTCGGGATCCGCGGATTGCGCAACAATCGGCGGCAAAAACTGCTCATGCAATGCCACGATGCCGTTGGAGTAGGCGGTCTGGTAAGTGGCTTGAAACCAGTCCGAATCGGAATGCCATGAGTTCAGCCAGACTCCACGCTGGCCTTGCGGGACGCCGAGATTTTCGTCCTCGAATATGTGCAACGGAAAGCCGGGCGCGAACTCGGCGCGTTCGAAATGCACTCTGCCGCCTGCATCCTGATGCAGGCCGTGGATTGGCAGGTAGCGGAGTTCGTTACCCCGGGATAGGATCAACACTTGCTTATCCTCGCTCGCGTAAAGCCAAATGGGATCCTGGGTGGGCATTTCGCCGGGTGGAAACTCAAACGCCGCTTTGGGAATACTCATCGCCTGGAAATCGACGGGGTGCGAGCCGAGGGCGGCCTGCACGTTGTTGCGCACCGAGAGGCTGGCCAGGAGCGGCGGATAATCGATGCGCTCGAAGCTGCGCGCGAAATCGAGCGAGCCGTCGGCGGCGAGAACCAATCCTCCCGCGGCCGGTCCGACGACGTAGTTTTCGAGATCATAGACTGAGTTGAAGTCGCCCATGGCGCGTTTTGGAATCAAGTCTTCCGCCGTCAGCTTGTGGCGATCGAAATCCTGGGGCTCAAGTTTAAGCAATTCGGAGAGAGCGCGGGCGTAAGCCGAATAGGTGCGTTCCTGGTCGCGCCAGGAATCCAGTTGCACCGCAACGCGGCGGGCGTCCAATTGGAGCCCGGCTTCACGCTGTTGGTTGGTCCATTTCTTGGGCTCTAACTCGACGCGCGCGCGCTGCTGATCCATGGCACGCCGAACCGCGCCGAGCTCGTCGGAGATTTGCCCGACGGTGGTCTGCCATTCGGCGCGATGGCTGTCCACCACGCGCAGGAAAGCGCCAATGGCGGCACGGCGAATGGGCGTGTTTGTCGGCGAGCGGTTGATCTCCTGGAGCAGGATCTGCAAGGTGTTAAAGGCCGAATTCCGCAGGTAAACGGAGGTGCGCTCGTTTCCGTCCGGATCGAGCAGCGCAGTGGGATACTCTTCGCCCTGGCCTTTCAAATACAGCGACTCGTCGCTTGGCGTTACTACCTCGGTGACGAAAGGATCCAGTCCCCTCAGCTTGAATTCGTCCAGAGGATGGCGGTTGGTGAGGACGTGATGCGCACCCCCGGCGCGGCTGTTGAAAAAGTGGAGCAGGTTGTAACCCTGGCTGTAGACGCCGGGTTGCGTATTCATGCCGTGATCGGAGACCACCGCCACCACGGTTTGAGCGGCCAGCGGACTGGCCTGGATGGCGGTCCAGACGCGGCCGATCAAGGCGTCGATGCGCTGGAGCGCCAGGCGCTGGGACACCACGTCGGAGGTGGCATGGGCGGCGTGATCGAAGTCGCCGGTGAAGTAGTCCAGGTATTGCACCGTCGGATCGGATAGCTTGGCGATGAGTTCGCGCTCGGTCTGCTCCTGCACCGCGCTGCCCAGTTCAAACCCGATGGTCCATTCGTCCAGAAGCTCGCGGAGGCTGCGCGAGAAGTGATGCGGGAGTGCGTCTCGCAGGCTCTCCCAGCGCACGCCGCGCTGATAAAGCTGGAAGCTTTGGTACCTGGCTGGGTAGGGAAAACGATCGATGAGCAGCGGGATCTTCTGGCTGTCCAGCACTTCCACGCCGGGCATGTCCACTTTGCGCGAACGCGCGTAGCCGACGTAGAAAGGGAAGAAATTCATGTAATCGTACACATGGCCGGTGTAGCGGTCGAATTCGAGGTTGCCGTGAATCTGTAGATGCTGGCCGGTGTCGAGCAGCGACCAGGAGGGTGTGGAAAGGCTGATGGCGCGAACATAGAAATTATCGACGCGCGTGCCGCCTTGCGCGAAGATGCGGTCCATCCAGGGCAGCGTGCTTTTTTGCGTGACCGGATCCACGCGCGAGAGCTCACGTTCCAGCACATTTTCGGGGACGCCGTCCAGTTTGAAGATGACCACGCGCTTCACTTCAGCGCTAAGCGGGCCAGCCAGGACAGCCCATAGAAGGAGAGGCAGAGCGAAGGAGCGTCGTATCACTGGGCGGGCGCGACGATGGGTTGCGCCGCGGCGGCATCGGCGTTGCTGAGCGCCAAAGCGGGGGCGGCGTTCCAATGTTGCTCCGCGCGCAGGCAAGTGGCCAGAATACCGCCGTCTGTGGATCGCGCGCAAACCTCCGTTACGAGATGCTGCACCTTAGGACCGGCACCGGCATTGGAAGCGAGCGCCGAGACCGATTGGCTGATGGTATCTGGGTCCCAAACGACGTCGGGCCTGGGGCTGGAAGCCAGGATCTGATCCAGAAAACGCTGGTGGTAAGTGGACAGCCGATAGGCATCCAGCCGGGCGCGCAGGTCGGGGTCCGGTTTTTCCGGATCGATGTGAGGTCCGCGTGTGAAGACGCGGGCAAAACCTGTGGACAAACGCTTGGCCTGAGACTGCGTGTAGGCTTCCAGCTCCTTACGGCGGTCGCGTTCCAGCTTGGCCTGGCCCTTGGGAGATTCGGCGTAGCGGAGCAGTGAGGTGTATTGTTCGCGGGCCAGATTGGCTTCATGCGAGACGTCATTCTCGCGTGGATTGAGCGCCAGGTGATCCAGGCGCCGCTGCAGCTCGTTCTTAAGCGCGGGATCCAGGCTGGAATCCACGGACAGGAACTCACGGGCCTCGGAATACGCTTCCAGACGCGCGTTGCGATTCACCGTGGCGCCGTGACGCCCGCGCACAAAAGTCCACAGCGCGTCGGCGGCGAAGAATTCCGGATCAGCGAAGCGCGTAAGGCCGAACACGCCGATCGCCAAGTTGCTGGCGCCCTGGCTTACCATCTCGCGGCGCTTGGGACTCAGACTGTTGCGAAAATCGACCAACAGGAGCGGAACGCGCGGATAATCCAGGTTGTAAAGCCCGAGCGGAATCAGCTCTTCGGCGTGCGCGCCGGGCGTGCCTTCGGGCGCCGAGTGGCCGTCGGCATCGATATAACGGGTTTGCGTGTAGCCGGTCCAATGCATCAGACGCTGGTCGGTCCATGGGTTAGCCATGCTGAGAAACTGGCCGTCAAACTTGCGTGCGGCTCGGCCGTCCAGATCGGAACGGTCGATCCACAACAGAGCTTCGCTGGGCGTGCCGGACCCGAGTGCGAGAGGTTCGAAGATCAGGCCGTTGAGTTCGGCGCGCTGCCGAAGCAGCTCCCAGTTGTGGCCTCGAGTCTCTTGGATCCGGCTGGTCTCTTTGTCGTAGTACTTGGACAATTGTTGGTCGCGAACCAGGCCGCCGAACAAATGGGTGGAGAGACTGAGGCGCGAGTAAATCTCGCGCAATTGGCCGTCGGGCAGCACGGAAACGGCAGCCGGATCGCGATCGAGATTGTCCAACGTGGCCAGCGCCTCGAACACTTGCAGATTGCTATAGTCGCTGGAATTGCCGCGGTAGGTCCGGGTGGTGGATCGGATGGCGGCGCCCAGGGGATCGAGTTCCAGCGCCTGCAAGCCGTCGCTGAACAGATTGCTATAAACGCTGCGCGAGGGCGACGCAAGGTCCAGTGTGGGCGATGGCACGCGGCTGGCGTGACGCCTGCTTCCCGCGCGAAAATAGCCGAAAGATAACGCGGAGGCGGCGCGCTGCCAAGCCGTCGGCCGGGTGCTGGTGAGGATCCAGACATAACGCAGACGATCGTTCGCCGGATCGCTGTCGCCGAGAGAATCGCGCAGCACCGTGAGCAGCGGAACGTCGAGATCCTGAGAGCCGGCGGCTGTATTGTGCAGACGCCCAAAAACCGTAACCAGCTCGGCTCCATCGGCCACGGGCTCCCGCTCCAGGCGATAAGACGGAGACGGTTGGCTCAGAACCCCGGCCCCGATCAGTAATGTCACCAAGGCCGACTGAAGCAAGCGAACAACCCTCTTCTTACAAAATAATCGAAAGCGCCGAGATACAGCAAGGTATAGGACCTAACAGGGACGGAAGCTCCGCGCTGTTAGTACGACGCAATCAGGCGAGCAGAGTTGCACAATTTGGCGATCTTTCTTGCCAAACTATCGCCGGCGGTCCTGGTACTCGCACCCGCAAGCGCGATCCAGGTCAACCCTGAGAGTTCGCGACGGAGCAAAACTTGGCCTGTAGCGGCGTCGGCAAACGCGACTTGAGCCTTCACTGCGCTCGAGCCGGCGGCGAACCCGATCGACGGTTTGAATTTTGTGACGATGCCGGTAATGCGGAGTGGCGTGTGTCCCTCTGGCGATGCCTCGCCTTGGCGCACGATGATTACGGTGGGGAACGCGAGACTGATTTCGCGAGCAATATCGTCGGCCAGCGCGCTCCGATTCTCGAAGGGAAAGGCCACACCTGGGGCCGTGGTAAATCGGTCGACCTCCACCGCGGTGTATGGCGCGGCTGGCTGGCGGGCGGCGTGGAGGCCGAAGCCGACAGTGCTGAAGATCGCGATGATAACGAGGGAAGAAATTTTCACGAGCTTATCCCCATCGTAGCCGCACCTGGCGGCTCGCGGCCCTGGGCGTCCTCCACGTAGGTGCGAAGCAATTCGGCCACGCTCCAGGCCTGCGCGAAACAGCCGCCGGGCCGATGCGGGGCGTCGCCATCGAACACTTCCGATATCTGGCCCACTCCGGCCTCCAGCAGATGTGCGCGCAGAGGGTCCAGAAAATGGCCGGCGCGCCGGCGCGCTTCCTCGGTGCCGCCATGAACCTTTACATATGAACTCAGGAATGGGCCCAGGAGCCAGGGCCACACGGTTCCTTGATGATATGCGCCATCGCGGCTGCGCGCATCGCCATGGTAGCGTCCGCGATAATTCGGGTCGCTTGGCGACAGCGTTCGCAATCCGTAGGGCGTGAGCAGTTCCCACTCCACCACCTCAACTACCTGCAGGGATTGATCGGTCGCGAGCAAGGGATAAGGCAAGCTGACAGCGAAAATTTGGTTGGGCCGGATGGAGGCGTCGGGTTCGCGGTCTGTCACGACATCGTGGAGACAGCCCATGGCGTGATTCCAGAACACCTGGACGAACCGCTCGCGAACTCGCTCGGCCAGGTCGCCATATCGGGCGGAAGCCGGCGCGTCGCCAAAAGCCGACGACAGGTGCGCCAACACGCGCAGCGCGTTATGCCAGAGTGCCTGGATCTCAACCGGCTTGCCCTGGCGCGGTGTCACCTCGCGATTGTCAACTCTGGCGTCCATCCATGTTAGTTGCACCCCCGGCTCACCGGCGTGGAGCAGGCCATCGGAATCCAGGCGAATACCGAAGCGCGTTCCCCGCTCGTGCCAGGCGACGATGCCGGCCAGGGGTTGGTAGAGTTCGGCGCGGACGAAATCGTAATCGCCCGTGTAGCGAAGGAATTCGTGAACGGCATGAAACATCCAGAGCGTTGCGTCCACGGAGTTGAACTCCGGCGCCTGGCCCGCGTCGGGGAAACGATTCGGCAGCATGCCCTGGTCGATACTGCGCCCAAAGGCTCGAAGAATATTCCGCGCGTCGTCGAATCGCCCAGTGACCAGCGTCAGGCCGGGTAGCGAGATCATGGCGTCGCGGGACCAATCGCCGAACCACGGATAGCCGGCGATGACGGATTTTCCATCGCCGCGGGCGACGATGAACTGATGGGCGGCGCTGGTGAGGATGGTGGCGAATGGATCGGCCAGGGTGGACGCCCGGGCGATGCGAGTTCGGCGGCGAATTTCGTTTTCGGTGAGTTCCTGGACATCGGCGGCGGAGCGCTGGAGAGTGGATGCGACGATCATTGCCGTTTCCGTCAGTTGGAAGCGCAACAGAAAGGGACTATAGAGATCTTCCGTGGAATCGAGGCCGCGCTCCCGTTCGCGCACATATTCGAAGTTGTAGAACCAGAATCCGCCAGCATCAATGGATGTATCTATGGAGGCGGCGTTATGGGCGAAGTAGAGGCTGGGAAGGCCTGGATAGGGCGCGATGATCGCCAGGCCCGCGTGCGTTTCCACGTCGCGACGAAGCGCAGCGTTGGCGTGGGTGAGGCTGTGATAGTCGCGAAACGCAATGAGCGGGCGAACTTCGAGCGAGCAGGCGCGGCCCTGAAGATCGCCGAAGAGTTGGTATTGAACCACAACGGTATTCTCGCCTTGAACCAGGAAGACGGTTTTTTCAAGGTGGATATCTTTGCAGCGATATCGGAATACGGGAAATGGATCCAGACGAAACGAGGCGAGGTATTCGAATCCTCGCGGATGGGTGACGCCATCCTGGTATTGATTCGCGCTGAGCTCGAAGCGCTGATCGCCGAGCACGAGCGTCTCTTCCAGCTTGGAAAGAAGCACCAGACGTCCCCCAGGTGGCTGGGTGGCAGCGGTCAGCAGCGCATGATAGCGCCGCGTATTTAGTCCAATGAGCGTGGAGCAGGCGAAGCCGCCGATGCCGTTGGTTTCGAGCCACTCGCGCGAACAGGCCTCGCCGGGATCGCCGCAAATCGCCCGGTCGAACTCGATCGGTAGCGTCATCATTTAGCCGAATTCTTCTAATGATAGACTGAGGCCATGTCGCGCTTGGTAGTTCTCCTGGCGGTCGGTTGCGCGACCTGTCTGATGGCGCAACCGCGCTATACCGGCGCTGGCGAATTAATTCTCCCCAGCGATTATCGCGAGTGGGTCTTCTTGAGTTCCGGACTAGGGATGAGTTACGAACTGGGCCAGAATGGTCTGCCGGATTTTACCAATGTCTTCGTGAATCCGGCTGCGTATCGTTCTTTCCTTGCGAACGGCAAGTGGCCGGACAAGACGATGCTGTTGCTGGAGGTGCGGGCCTCGGCCAATAAAGGTTCGATCAACCAGGCCGGATCGTATCAGAGCGACGTGCTGGATATCGAGGGCGAGGTGAAGGACACGGCGAAGTTTCCAGGAAACGGCTGGGCGTTCTTCGGCTTCGGCAAATCGAGCACGGGCAAAATGCTTGCGCGCACCCAGGATTGTTACGCATGCCACCTGGAACACGGCGCGGTCGACAACACGTTCGTGCAGTTCTATCCAGTGTTGCTCGAGGTCGCGAAACAAAAGGGAACCCTGAAGCCCCGCTACTGAACCGCGCGCCAGCAGCACACTCGAAGACGACCGGGAGTCGTGCACTGGAAAACATCGACTCGAAGAAGACCGGACGGGTGGCGCGTGAGCAAGCGGCCCTCTTTAAATCCAAACCTTTTCTGCCGGAACGCCGCGCTTGCACATTTCGCACGATCCGGCGTCCTTATAGTAGGTGGCGTCCAGCTGCGCGAGATAGTAGAGCGGCAGGGGACTGAAATCCACCGTTTTCGGCGTGGGCTGATAAATGATGACGGCCATCGCCACCACTTCGGCGCCGTTGGATTCCACCAGGCGCTTCAGTTCGCCGAGGTTACGGCCGGAGCGCAGGATGTCGTCCACCAGCAGCACCTTCTCGCCGGGCTTCTGCTCCAGATACTGGCGGAAGTGCATGGGACCGCTCTCTTCTTTACGCTCGGCCCAATAAACCTGATGCGCGCGCAAAGCCTCGCACACGCCGTAAGCCACGGGCAGGGCGCCGGTATCGGGAGAGACGATGGACAGCTCGGGGATCATGGCTCGAATTTCCGCGTTGGCGCGCAGCAATCGGCTTAAGCCCACGCTCAGCACTTTGGCGTGCTGATAATAGCGCATCGCCAACTGCACTTGCATATATTCGGTGGCGTGCAATCCGTTGGGATATTCGAAATGTCCGTCGCGGATGGCGCCGGTGCGTCGCAACAGGGCGACCACTTCTTCTTGGGTTGGGACCAGATGCATAGCTATGCTTATTGTCTCGCGCCGGGCCGTGTCGTGTGGCTTGGAAGGCATCGCGGTATCATGGGGTTTCAGAGGGTGGTTTACCAAGAGCAGGGTTTGAAGAAGGAGCAAGGTTCCATGCAGAATTCAGTTTTAGTGCCCATGGTTGTGGAGCAGACCTCGCGCGGCGAACGCGCGTTCGATATCTATTCGCGCCTGCTCAAAGAGAACATCATTTTTCTGGGCACGCCCATTGACGACAACGTCGCCAATTTAATCATCGCGCAGATGCTTTTCCTGGCCGCCGAAGATCCGGAAAAAGACATTTCGCTGTACATTAATTCGCCCGGCGGTTCCATCACGGCCGGTCTAGCGATTCTGGACACCATGAACCTGGTGGAGCCGGACATCGTGACCTACTGCGTGGGACAAGCGGCGTCCATGGCCGCGGTGTTGCTGGCCTGCGGGACCAAGGGCAAGCGCTACAGCCTGCCGCATTCGCGCATCCTGATTCATCAGCCTTCCATGAGCGGACTGGGCGGGCAGGCTACCGATATCGATATTTACGCGCGCGAGATTCTGCGCATGCGCGAATCGCTGAATCAGATTCTGGCCAACGCCACCGGGCAGGGGGTGGATCGCATCGCGCGCGATGTGGATCGCGATTATATCCTGGAGCCTGACTCGGCGCTCGAATACGGCATCATCGATCGCATTATTGAAAGCCGCGCGCTGCAACCGGTTCCCACGCGTTAATGCGGGGCGGCCTGCTAGGGGGCCTGCTATTGGCGTTCGGGGCGCAGGCCCAGCTCATTCCATCTGGAATGCCGGTGCCCGTCACCACGCTTCCGCCCGTGGTGTTTGTCAACGGATATCAGTTTGAGGGCTGTCCGACGACTTTCGCCGGCACGTTCGGCATTGCCGATCAGGTGCTCGAAAGCAATGGCGAGGTCAGCCTATTCTTCAACACATGCAGTCTGCCGGCTACGGCCACCATCGAGGATTTGGCGGGCGCTTTCGCCAGCTTCCTGGCGGGGTTGCAATATACCAATGGCCAGCCGGTAGAGACGGTGGATGTTGTGGCCCACAGCATGGGGGGCTTGGTGCTGCGCTGCTATCTGAGTGGCAAACAGGAAGCAGCAGGCGTGTTTCAACCACCGGCTGTCACGCATGTTCGCAAAGCGGTGTTTCTCGCGACGCCGAATTTTGGAACACCCATCGCATCGCTGCTGCCCGTCGCCACGCAGGTGGATGAGATGGCGAGCGGCAGCAGTTTTCTGTTCGATTTAGCCACCTGGAATGACGGCACCGACGATCTGCGCGGCGTGGACGCCATCGCCGCCGCGGGCAACGCGGGGACGGGCGTACTGAGCGGAACCGCGGGATTCGATGACGGCGTGGTCCCGCTCACCAGCGGGTCCCTCGAGTTTTACTTGCCCGGCCGCACGCGCGTGCTGCCTTATTGCCACATCGATGGCGGTGGAATCATAAGCGTGTTCAATTTGTGTCCATTGAGCGCGCAGGGGATCGCCGACATCAACTCGCCGATGCATGACTCGGCGCTGATCATCGTTTCGTTCTTGAACGGGACCGATGCCTGGCAGAGCGTCGGCACGGCGGCGGAGAACGATCCGTTTCTTTCGGTGGATGGCGGCTTGATCGTCGCGGCTCACGCGGCCAGTGATGCGAACCTGACCATCGACTCCGCGTCCGTCAATTTCCCTCTGACGGCACTGTCCCTGAAGCTCGATGTTTCTACCGATGGGATTGCCTTTATCGATAAGCTACCCGCCGGAGCCTTCGGGCTGAACGTAACGGCGGGATCGACGGGTATCAGCAGCTCGATCACATTGCCGGCCGGTGGAACTGAACCCTATCTCGTCAAGCCCGGACCGCAGATCGCACGCATCTTCCCAGCGGCCGCAGCCAACTTCCCGTTGGAGCTTGCCCCGCGCATGCTGATCGCGATCTACGGATCAAATTTGGCATCGGCGACCGTTTCTGCCGGCGGATTGCCCCTGACTCTCGACTACGTTTCCGCAACACAGATCAACGCGGTGCTTCCCGGCAGCGCATCCGGCTTGACGCCGATTACGGTTCAAAATAGCTCCGGCCAGAATACTGTGAATGTTTATGTGGACACCGCCGCGCCGGCAATCTTCACGCAGGATTCATCGGGAACGGGGCCTGCTTCCGCCCTGAACGCAAGCGATCAAAGCCTGGTGACGTCCGCCAATCCCCTGCAGCCTGGCGACACGGTGGAGTTGTTTGCTACAGGCCTGGGCGCAACGACATCGAGCAATGGATTCGATGTCGCTGTCCAGCAGCCCACCGTAACCGTCGGCGGCGTCGCTTGCCCGGTAACGTTCGCAGGCGCCGCGCCTGGCTATGCTGGGCTGGATCAGATCAACTGCACGATCCCGGACCTGCCTAATGTGGCGAGCAACCAGGAGGGCCCGGCGCCGGTAGTGGTTACGTCCGGAAATCGAACCAGCAACACCGCAACGCTCGCGATCGCAGGCAACTAAATCTGCATCCCCGCCGGCTGCCGGATTTCCATGCAGCCCTTGCCCGTCGGCAGCATTTTGCCTGGGTTCAATCGGCACTCGGGATCGAACAGCTTCTTGAAGCGCGCGATCAGATCCAGCGTTTCGCCGGAAAATTGTTCGCCGATCAGCTCCATCTTCTCCATGCCCACGCCGTGCTCGCCGGTGATCGACCCGCCTTGTTCGATACAGAACCGCAGAATCTCGTCGCCCGCGGCCTTCGCGCGATCCAGCTCTCCCGGCTTATGGTGATTGAACAAAATGATGGGGTGCATATTGCCGTCGCCCGCGTGGAAAATGTTGCTGATGGTGAGGCCGTACTTTTCCGAGATCCGGTGAATCTCGCGCAGCGTCGGCGCCACCTTGGTGCGCGGGACCACGCCGTCCTGCACGTAGTACGCCGGGCTGACGCGCCCCACCGCGCCAAAAGCGTTCTTGCGTCCCTTCCATAGCAGTTCGCGCTCGGCGGCTGATCGCGCAATCCGAACCTCGCGCGCGCGGCAGCATTTACAGGCGTCCTCGATGTGCTGCACCTGCTCTTCCACCGCTTCCTTCAGACCCTCGAGCTCGATCAGCAACACCGCCGCCGCGTCCATCGGATAGCCGGCGTGCGTGGCCTCTTCCACCATGCGCAGCATCACGCCATCCAGCATCTCCACCGCGGCGGGAGTGATGGCGCGCGCGGTGATCTCGGCCACCGAGTCGGCACAATCGTCCACCGTGTTGTAGACCGCAAGCAGCGTCTTCACCACTTCCGGCTGGCGCATCAGGCGCACCGTGATGTTGGTGACCAGCGCCATGGTGCCTTCCGAACCCGTGAGCAGGCCGGTGAGGTCGTAACCCGGCGAATCCGGCGCTTTTCCGCCGGTCGAAAGCTCGGTTCCATCGGGAAGGACAGTTTCAATGCCAAGCACATGGTTGGTTGTTACGCCGTAGGCCAAAGTGTGCGGCCCACCGGCGTTCTCCGACACATTACCGCCAATGGTGCAAGCCTTCTGGCTGGATGGATCGGGCGCATAAAAATATCCGTCGCGTTCGACAGCCTGCGTGATTTCAAGATTCACCACGCCCGGCTCCAGCACCGCCCGTTCATTCGCGAGATCGATCTCGACAATCCGATTCATGCGCGCGAACGAGATCACAATGCCGCCCGCGCGTGCGATCACGCCGCCGCTCAGTCCAGTGCCCGCGCCGCGTCCGACGATGGGAATGCGGTGCTCCCGGGCTATTTTAACCAGCGCCACCACCTGTTCGCGAGATTGGGGAAAGACCACCAGCTCCGGCCGGGCTTTGTCGATGCTGCCGTCGTACTCATACAGCGTCAGATCTTCCGGCCGGTCGAGATACCCGCGCGGCCCGAGGAGCTGATCGATTTTGTGAAGCGCATCGGCCGCAATCATGCCGATTCCTCCTCGGAGAATAAGCGTTCAAGCAAGTCATGAACATTCAGAAATTGCGCCCATCGCCCGAGGTAAGGATGATTCAGCGCCTGGCCTTGCACGGACCGAATCCCTCGAAGGTCGTTCCACTGTCGGTCCGATTGTTCACCGCCCGCCCGATACCAGACCAGTTTCGCGAGTATTGTGTCCTCGGGCGTCGCTACGCGGCACCGTACACTCACCCCACCACCAAGGGGCACATCCTGAGACTCACTACGCTCGATCTGGGTTTCCATGTAGGGATTTCCCGCAGCGGGAAAAATGTCGAACTTGGAACCCGTGGCAAAATGAATCACATTGAACGGTCGGCCGAGGCGCAGGGCCTCGTGAATTGTTTCCGCATCGGTGTAAAAAGCCCCCGCCAAATCGGATACAAATCGAGATATATGTTCTTCCCTAATATCGGCCACAACATCCACGTCGTTCGTTGACCGAGGTATACCGTGCAACGAACTCGCCAGCGACCCGCCAATCATGTGTGGGATTCCAGATCGTCTGAGCGCTTCCAATAGCAGTTGAAACGCCTCTTCCATCCATCACTTCGTCTCGTCTGGAACCCAACCATACACGCGCTTCATTGTCTCCCGGTCCAGCCGCCGCCCAACTACCCGTAGGAAAATCTCCCGATCGCTGGCCTCGGGGTGAAGTTGACGCTCGCTGGCCTCGGCCAGCCCCCTCAACAATCGGTTTAGCTCAAATACCGTCAGAATTTTTTGAGACGGTGTCATCGCTCGCTGCAAGTCGAGAAACACCTTCAGCGCCTTGGGATCCGTGTCGGAATACCAGTCGTGCTTCCGCATCACAACTTCCGACTCACAGCAGCGACTTCACGAAGCCCACCAGCTCCGGATCCATCCAGGAGATGGCCTGACCGTCGCGCTCCGGCAGGCCCGCGTACTTGCGCACCACCTTGCCGTTCCGGTCGATGATGTAGCTCTCGGGAATTTTGTAGGTGCCGTAGCGATAACTCAGGTTCTGCTGGGGATCGCGCGCCGTCGGGTAGGACACGTCGAAGCGCTTCACAAAATTTTGATACGCCGTGTCGTTGCGGTCCACGCTGACGCCCAGCACCACAACGCCCGCGTTCTTGAATGTTTTGGCGAACTCGTTCAGCGAGGGCGCTTCTTCCACGCACGGCGCGCACCAGCTGGCCCAAAAATTCAGCACCAGAACCTTTCCGCCGAAATTGCGCGGCGTCACCTGATCGCCCGCGCTGGTGGTGATGCTGAAGTTCGGCGCCGTGTCGCCCACCCCCACAATGTGGTCCTGCATGGACCACACAACCACGTAGCCCAGTGCGATCAGCAGCGCGGCGATAATTCCCTTGATGGCCAAATCTACTTTGGAATGAGTCATTTCTACAGTCTCTTGCGCAGGTCCTTCTTCTATAATATTAAAGTATCCCGGTTCCCAGGTATCGCATCACATAAAAGGACCATGCTGATAACGCGCCGAGCAGAGTTTTCCGCGTCGCACGTCTGCGCGCAACCGGCTTTGACGCCGGACGAGAACGCACAACTATACGGACCTGCGGCCAATCCCAGCGGCCATGGGCATAACTACGTTCTGGAAGTTACGCTGGAAGGCGAGCCTGACGCCGTGACCGGAATGGTTTTCGATCTGAAGAAGCTGAAGGAGCTGATCCAGCAGACGGTGATCGATCCCATGGATCATCGGTTCCTCAATTACGAGGTGCCGCCGTTCGACCAGATCGTTCCGACCACGGAAAACGTCGCCGCCGAGATCTGGCGCCGCCTGGAGCCGCATTTTGAGACGGGACGGGCGCGGTTGAATAACGTCCGCTTGTATGAGACGGAAGATCTGTACGTGGATTACGGAGGCGAGGGCCGGTAATGCGCGTCACCCGGCGCTATCGCTTCGCCGCGTCTCATCGCCTGCACTCACCGGCGTTCAGCGAAGACGAGAATCGCGAGTTGTATGGCAAGTGCAGCCATCCTTATGGGCATGGGCACGACTATGTGTTGGACGTTACCACCAACGGTCCCGTCGATCCTTTGTCCGGCCAAGTGGTGCATCTTCCCACGCTGGATCGGCTGGTTTCCGAACAAGTGCTCCAGGATTTCGACCATCGATATATGAACGCGGACCTGGGCGAATTCCAAGCCCTGGTGCCGACGTCTGAGAACATTATCCGCGTGATTGAGGATCGGTTGATGGCCCGCTGGTCCGATGCATTTCCCGGCGGATGGCCGCGTCTGGAGGGAATTCGTTTACGTGAGACCAAACGGAACGTTTTCGAACTAAAATCATGAAGACCAAATCCGCAGTGAAAATGATGCCGCCGCAGCAGAATGACGAGTCGATTGCCGATCTGATGCAGAAGCTGCTGCTGAAAGTCGGCGAAGACCCGGAGCGTCCGGGATTGGTCCGCACTCCCCACCGCGCTGACAAGGCATTGCGCTTTCTGACCAGCGGCTATGACACCGACGTCCAAAGCATCGTCAATGGCGCGCTGTTTGAGGAGAAGTGCGACGAGATGGTGGTGGTGAAGGACATCGAGTTTTCAGCATGTGCGAGCACCATCTGCTGCCGTTCTTCGGCAACATGCACGTGGCGTATCTGCCAAACAACCGGTTGATCGGGTTGAGCAAAATCCCGCGCATCGTGGATATGTTCGCGCGCCGTCTGCAATTGCAGGAGCGCCTGACTCAGCAGGTGGCCGAGACGCTCAACGACGTGCTGCGACCCAAGGGCGTGGGCGTGATCTGCGAAGCCCGCCATTTCTGCATGATGATGCGCGGCGTGGAAAAACAGCATTCCGGCGCCGTGACCAGCGCCATGCTGGGCGGTTTCCGCGAGCGCAAGGAAACTCGCGACGAGTTCCTCTCCCTGGTGGCGCATCGGAACCGCCCGTACTGAGCATCGGCTACAATCGTTTTGAATGATTAAGAATTTCCGCGACTTCGAAGCCGGGCCCGACCCCTTCGGACGCACCTGGCAGGTGTACTTTCGCTGGCTCCAGACCGGCATTTCCATCCGCCACGCCGATACCGTGGACGTGAAGTTCGGAATCAGCACGGGCGGGGAACCGTCTGAGGAACGCGTGGTCGCGCTGCATCATCCGGCGCTGCTGGCGCTGAGCGAAAAGTTCAGCCATCCGCTGACCGATACCTGGTGCTTGAAGCTTGCGGCGCTGCACTTGAGGCACATGCTTCGAACGGGCGAGGACATGGAAAAGACACTGGTGACGCCGCACGCCGAAGAGCTACAAGAGTACGCGCGCGAGCTGGAAGAATCGCTGACCGCGAAGAAGTAGATTGCACGATCATCTTTTCGTGTACGGGACTCTCCGGCGCGGCTCGGACAATCAATTCGCGCGATTGCTTTCTGAGCGCGGGAAGTTCGTCGGCGAAGCGCGCGTCACGGGCCGCCTTTATGATTTCGGAGCTTACCCCGGCGCGAGATCCGCTGAACAGCCGGATGAATCTATCCTGGGCGAAGTCTTTCACCTGGCTGAACCGGGCGTGGTGCTAGCGGCTCTGGACGAGTACGAAGGCCCGGAGTTCGAGCGCGCGGTAGTGACGGCAGGCCCGCTCGAGTGCTGGATTTACTGGTATGTCGGTCCCGCCGCTGGACGCCTGATCGCTTCCGGCGACTGGCTGGAGCGTTAATTCAGAAAAGACGCGCTAATTCAGAAAATATGTCCGGTACAACGTATCGCGCTGTTTGGGGATGAATCCGGCATCGCGAATCATGCGCCGCAGCTCTTCTTCACTGGCGCGATTGTGCGTGCCCGCCGCCGAGACCACGTTCTCTTCGATCATGATGCTGCCCACGTCGTTGCCGCCGAAGCGCAGGCCCAACTGGCAAGTCTTCAGGCCCGGCGTAACCCAGGACGATTGAATGTTTTCGATATTTTCGAAATACAGCCGCGAAAGCGCCAGCATCTTGAGATACTCCACCGCGGTGGCTTCCTGCTTGACGAATTTGCCGAGCGAGGTGTACTCACGCTGGAAGGACCAAGGGATGAACGCGGTGAATCCGCCGGTGTCTTCCTGAATCTGGCGCACGATATCGAAATGATTCATGCGCTGTTCGATGGTTTCGCCGGTGCCGAACATCATGGTGGCGGTGGTGCGCATACCAAGCGAGTGGGCGATGCGATGCACGTCGATCCAATCTTGTGATGACGATTTCAACCGGCTGATCCGGCGCCGCACATCGTCGTCCAGAATTTCGGCGCCGCCGCCTGGAATGGACTCGAGACCTGCATCGCGCAACCGCGCAATGGTATCGCGCAGGCTCAATCCGCTCACTTCGGCAATGTTCACGATCTCGGGCGCTGAAAAACAATGGTTCCAGATTTTGTCGCCGAAGCGGTCTTTGATGGATCGCAGCAGATCCTCATACCATTCGATCTTCAGATCCGGATGCAGGCCGCCTTGCATCAGGATGCCGGTGCCGCCCAGATCGATGGTCTCCTGAATCTTGTCGAAGATCACGTCTTTGGAATGCACGTAGCCTTCCTCGTGACCCATGGGCCGGTAGAAGGCGCAGAAGCTGCAATACTCGGTGCAGAAATTGGTGTAGTTGATGTTGCGGTCGATAATGTAGCTGACCACGCCGTGGGGATGCAGCTTGCGCCGCACTGCGTCGGCCGCCATGCCGATGCCAATCAAGTCGTCGCTGTTATATAGGTCGATCGCTTCCTGCCGGGTCATCATGCCGAAACTTTCTTCTCCTCAAGTCGACTACCGAGCTCTGAAGCATATTGTAGAAAAGTCTTAAGACCGGCGTACTCGCGGTCGCCCAGTTGGAAGACGATGTTGTTCTGCAAATATGACCGCGCCAGGTCTTCGGAAACGCCCACTTTGGCGTGCTCGGAGCGTGCTATGTCGTCAATGTGCGCCTGTCCGAAGCGCAGCGATTCGAGAAACGGCTGGGGATCTTGCGGAGACAATTCGGCGCGCGCGGCCCACACCGCGAACACCATCGGCAAGCCAGTCATCTGGACCCATTCGGCGCCCAGATCCAGGACTTGGAAGGGAAGTTCGGCGGGATCCAACACCAGCGCGGCATCGCCGATGATCAATGCGGCATCCGCGTGTTCCAGCATGGACGCCAGGTGCGGCGCATGCGATCGCACTTCCGGCTCCACGCCATATTTCCGCGCCAGAATTACGCGGCTGAGCGCCACCGAAGTTCGCGAAGTAGAATCGGCGGCCAGCCTGCGGATTTCGGCGTAGGGCACTTTCGAGATCAGGAAAATGCTGCGCACCGGACCGTGGCAGGCGATGCCTGCGCCCGGAATGATCTCGAGCTTCTGGCGGTTCAATTCCACCGCCGGCACAATGCCGATATCGGCGAGTCCGGATTGCAGGCGATCGGCGCATTCGGCCGGGATGGCGAAAGACAGATCGAAGAGCCCGCGCTGCTCGCCGTGCAACATCCCCCATACCAAAGGAACGGTGTTGAGATAGCTGACTACCGAGACGCGTGGTTTAGAATCAAGTGTCAAGAAACCAGTCTAGCAGGCAGAATCCTATTTGCCGTCCACCGAAAACGCGAGCAGCACGTTGCCGGGCATGCCGCCGCCAGCCGCGTATCCGGAATTGACAAACAGCATTCCACCGGCGACGACGGGTCCGGGACCGTCCATGGAGCCGCCGCGCCCTTCCACGCCGTTGACGGTTTTATAGGGCTGGATGGTGTCGACGTCCCAAAGGACGGAGCCGTTGGCAGTGGAGTAACCGCGCAGGTGCCCGTCCACCGATCCTGAGAATGCAACGCCCGGTATCGCGGTGACGGCCGCCGATTGCGCGGGACTGCAACGCTTGCGATCGCCGCACGGCACCGGCGGAGTGTACCAAACGCGCTTGCCGTCCGCGAGACTCAGCGCGAACATGCCGCCGCCGCGCTTCGGATCTACGTCGGTGCTGAGGCTATAAGGAACGACGACGCGGCCGAGATCGGCCAGCGCGACATAGACGTTGGTTCCATCGGTGGCCGAGCCCCACTGCACGCCGCCATTGGTGCCGCCCTCCCCGACGCGCACGCTCCACAGTAGTTCTCCCTGATTGTCGGGATCCACGGCGTGTACTAGCCCCGATTTCTGCCCAGCCACCAGCGCGCGTTTCCCATTTGCGAGCGTGACCAGGATAGGCCCGGAGCTGAAGTCGAAATCGGGACCGTTCGATTCGGGGCAATTGGTTTTATCGGGTATCCGGCAGGCCGAAGTATAGGCATCGGAGGCGGTCATCTGGCGCGACCATAAAATCTTGCCGGTGTCCAAATTGAATGCCACGAACGCGTCGCTCATGCGGCTGGTCGGATCGCTATAGTTGTCGCCAGTGGTGGCATAGAGCGCGTTATTCTTCGCGTCGATGGCCGGGCTGCTCCAAATGGGCGCGCCGGACGGCCCCCACAGTTGCGTCCCAATTTTATTCCTGGTTGTTTTGTGCGGTTCCTCGGGAATAGTGTAAGTCTTCCAGATCTGCTTTCCGGTGGAAGCGTCCAACGCGACGATGCTTCCGCGGAAACGGCAGCACTCATAGTCCGGTGAAGCTCCCGCGCCCTCTTCGCCCGACGCCACCGGCACGTACACGCGGTTGTTGTAGAAAACCAACGAGCCGGTGATGTGTCCCACCGGGAAGGTCTCCACTTTGGTCTTCCAAATCAGCTTGCCGGTACCGGCATCCACCGCATAAGTGTATGCATTGCCGTCGCCGAAGAACGCCGCATAGCGCGATCCGGATTCGGTTGGAATACGGCCGATGCTGATGGCTGCTCGCACGCCGCTGACCGCGTTGTAATACCAACGAATGCAGCCCGACGCGGCATCCAGCGAATAGACCGTGCCGGCGGTGCTTCCGATAAACACGCGCCCGTTGGCGATGGCGGGGTGCGCGTTGGCGTCGAGCGTGGCGGGAAATCCGAAAGCCCACTTCACTTTCAACCGGCTGACGTCGGAGGCGCTGAGTCCGGCCTGAGCGGCGGTCTGAAAGCGCGTGTTCAGCAGGTTCTGGCCCCAACCATTCCACACCGCGCCGGACGATGGGTCGCCGAATTCGGGCGCGGGCGCGGTGCACATCGCGGAGGCTGCCGGCGCGGTATCCAAGGGATGGGCGAACGATTTGCCGGTGATGAATTCGGCGATGGCGCGCCGATCGGCGGCCGAGCGGCGGTTGGCCATCGAGATCATGGGCCCGGATTCCATAGCCGCCAGCACGCGTTCGGGCGACATGGCGTGCAAGGCTTCGTGGCTCGGAGCGCGACCCACTCCGGTCTCGTGGCAGGGAGCGCAGCTTCGCTGGTAAATGGCGGCGCCGTCTTGGGCGGAGACCAGCTGAGCGGACGAGACCAGCAGCGCCGCGATTATGCCAGGCAACGGATATTTCATACCGGGATGGATTTTATCACGTGTGCTTAGCCCAGTTTCTGCCAGACCGCCAGAATGGATTTACCAACCGAGTACAGCAACAGCCGGTCTAACACGCGCGAGAGGGGGACGATCCAGCTATCCCAGAATCGGAGCTGCGCTTTGGTCGGCATGGATTGCCGTAGAAACAGCAAATTAGCAGCCGACGCGAACAAGCCGGCACAGTCCAGATAGCACATGCGCTCCAGGCGCAGATTGGCGGGCGAAATCCGCCGGAGCATGGGACGGTCATAGCGCCGAAAATGGCCGATCGAGGCGTCGAAGGGAGTATACAGGCGTTGGTGCGCGGGCGATAGGACGACCAGGCGGCCACCCGGCCTGAGAAGGTTTGCCGCCGCGGCGAGCTCTTCGCGGTCTTTCTCGATGTGTTCCAGAACGTCGATATAGAGGATAGCGTCGAACTGCTGGCCGGCCAACAACTGAATGGTTCCCGAGAGCGTTTCATAATTCCGCATGGTCCTTTCTGCCAGCTTTTGGCGCAATTGGGCCTCCAGGTGAGGATCGGGCTCCAGGCAGACCCAGCGCCCCGCGCCGCCGGGATCGAGAAACTCGGTATTGGAGCCGATGCCTGCGCCCACTTCGAGAACGTCGCCCGCGACAAACGGCTGAACCTGGCTGGCCCAATATGATTTCCAGTTTCGCACCGCCGCGAACAGGTCCAACTCGGAGCCTACGTACTTGAATTCACTCATTGCGCCGCGCCGCAGGAATTGTAGCACCGGTTATGTAGCACCCCGGTACTGTCCTGCTACCTAAAGGCTTCCCGTACCATTGCCGATGTATTTAACGGTGTCGTCTATGAACCGGTTATTCATACTATCTCTGCTTTCTCTCGGCGGGTTGTGCTTGCAGGCGCAAACCTCAAGTTCGATTACGATTTCCACCAGCCCGTCAGGCGCGCGTTTTCAGGTGGATGGCACAACCTACAACAGCGCGGTCACGTTTGACTGGCCGCAGGGAAGCGAACACGTTCTAGTGTTTCTCACTGACCCGCCCCAGCCCGGTTCAACGAGTGTGGTGCAAACCGACGGGTCCACACAGTACACTTTTACGGGATGGGTGGATAACAACGGATTGGTTTCGCCTACCGCAGTCCCAATTCAGGTGATTACCGCGAATCCCGCCGTTACCAGTTTTACCGCGGACGTGTCCGTTTCGTATCTGGTCACTTTGAGTTACTTCAGTTTCAGCAATCCAAGTATTTCTTCTACTCCAGGGACTTGCGGCGCGCCTGGAGCCATCCCGGCTGGTCAATCGGGGCCGGGTGTGGTGTATATTGGCGGGACATGCTACTGGTCTACCGCCTCTTTCTTCGTGGTGGCGAACAGCAGTGAAATCCTGAATGCATATCCGTACCCCGGCTTTGTGTTTACCGGATGGTCCATCAACGGAGCCGCGCCCACGTCGTTTCTCACCACTATAACGGTGAAAGGGCCGACGACCATTGCGCCAATCTTTGAGGCGGGTGACCTGGTGTCTTTCTTGACTTCGCCGCTCGGATTGCAAGTTCTGGTTGATCATACTCCAACGCCAACCAGAACGGTAGCCGATGAACCCGCGTGTCCCAACAATGAGACCCTGCCGCTCACCGTGCAACTCGGTTTTCCACCGATATGCTTCGGCGACTTCTATTTCGCGCCCGGCTCGACTCATTTTATTAGCGGAGTAACTCCCCAAATGGACAGCAGCGGGAACTGGTGGGTTTTCAGTGAGTGGAGCAACGGTGCCCCCCAAAACTCGCTGTACACGGTGGGCAACAACGCCAATATACCGGCGGTTTTAACCGCGGACTATGTGCAGGGAGCGCAAGTGGCGTTCCAGACATCGCCGACCGGCATGAACCTCACCATTGACGGTCTGTCCAACTATAAGTCGTACGACTTCATTTGGGGAGTAGGCACCACGCACACGGTTGTGGCTCCCGCAACTCAGACGGCGGCAAACGGCAGAGTCTACACGTTCCAGAGCTGGTCCAATCAAACGGCGCCATCGGAAACCATTGTGGTGACTCCAGCCATGGCCAGCGGATATCGTTTGACCGCGAATTTTTCTGAATTGAGCCGCGTGGTGGTCCAAAGCACGCCTTCGGGACTGACATTACAGGTGGATGGGACGAACTGTGTCACACCCTGCAACGTGGATCGTGCTGCAGGCGCAACGTTCCAGGTCTCGGCGCCGACGCAGATCTCCATGGGACAAGCAGCGCAACTCGATTTCGGTTCGTGGTCCGATGGCGGAGCCTCCAGCCATGCGATCACGGTCAGTCAAAACTACGCCGTCGTTACCGCCAGCTACAACACCATGTACCAGTTAAGCGCGACGTCCACTCCTGGGAATGGCTCGGCCTTTACGTTCTCGCCATCCTCGTCCAACATGTTCTACACGCAAGGGACGCAGGTGGTAGTGACCGCCACACCGAATCCTGGATTCAAGTTCGGCCATTGGACCGGACAGCTGTCGGGAAGCTATCCCTCCGGCGTGGTTGACATGGCGGCGCCGGCCAGTGTGGTGGCCAACATGATCAGCGTTCCCTATATCGCTCCAGCTGGAATTTCGAATGGCGTAGGGCAGACGCCCAGTAGTGCTGTGGCGCCTGGATCCATCATTTCGATCTTCGGCCAGAGCCTGGCGTCGGTGACCGAGGTTGGGCCCGTAAATCCTCTATCCCAAACCATTGCCGGCACCACGGTTACGATCAATAATTCGATACTTCCGCTGATGTTCGTATCGCCGCAGCAAATCAACGCGCAACTACCTTCCAGTCTGGCGAATGGGACCTATACGCTTGAGGTCCAGAATGTCGGACAGCCGGCGATTTCCGGAAACTTGACTGTGGCTCGCAACGCGCCCGGCCTGTTCTTCTCCACCATCGGTTCCACCGCCTATGCCATGGCTTTCCATGCGGACGGTTCGTTGGTCACCACAAGCAGTGCCGCGGCCGGGGGCGAAACCATCTCCATGCTCGGGACCGGATTTGGCCCCTATCAGACGCCGGTGTTGGACGGGTTCTTCCCGCAAAATCCTCCCCCGGCCGTGAGTGATTCGGTGGTCTTGTCGGTGGGCGGCATCAATGCAACGTCCACGTCCAACGCGGCTCCCGGCTTTACCGGCATAGTTTCAACGCAATTCCAGGTACCCAGCGGCCTCGCGAGCGGTACTTCGGTGCCCGTCCTGGTGAGCATTAACGGAGTGGACAGCAACACCGTGATGTTGCCGATTCAGTAGATCGCTGGAGGTTTTGCTTAAGACCGTACGCTCTGAAGAATGAGCGCCACCAGATTCCAGGCAATAAGCAGGGCGAAAAGCAGGTTCATTCGAGAAAGCAGTTGGCGTTTACCCACGCGCCAGCAGTAGAATCCCAGCAGAATCGCGAGAAGCTTCACCACCAGAAGGCTGGCGATCGGATTGAACCCAAAACCCAATACCAATCGAACCAACGGGTTGCCTTCGCGTACGCCGTTTACCAGAAACGCGATTGTGGTAAGGAAATCAAGTACTTGCAGGTAAGAATATTGCCAAAGAAGCTGAGTTAGCGGCATCCGGGGCTGCACGGCAGCATCGTTCTCGGGCATTCGCCCTACATTATAGGAGAACGCCTTAGCGCGGAAGAGTACTTTAGAACCAGTAGTTGGGTTACAAATCGAAACTCTGGCCTCGTTCCGGGGCTATCACTTCCAGTCCGTAGCGTTCCCGAATAGCGGCCACGAAAGGCGTCTGCTGTTCAGGCTCTCCATGCACCAGGAACACTTTTTTGAGACCATTGGCGATCGGCTTCATCCAGGCCAGCATCTCGTCCCGGTCCGCATGGCCGCTCAAGGCGTCCAGTTTCTCTACTTCCGCCCGTAAAGGCATCGGTTCGCCGAAGATGGGCACTTCGCTGCGCTGCTCTTCGATCTTCCGCCCCAGCGTATTCACGGCTTGGTAGCCGGTGAGCAAAATGGTGTTGCGAGGATCGCCAATATTGTTCCTCAGGTGGTGCAGCACGCGTCCGCCTTCACACATCCCCGAAGCCGAGATGATCATAAACGGACCATGCAGATCGTTCAGGGCCTTGGATTGATTCACGTCGCGTACGTAAGTGAGCAGCTGGAATCCGAAAGGGTCGCCATGATTGTCCAGAAACACGCTCGCTTCGGCGTCAAAGAGTTCGGAGTGTTTGCGGAAAACCTCGGTGACGTTCACGGCTAGAGGGCTATCGACGAAAATCGGGAACCTGGGGATGGCGTTGGCCTGGATCAGTTCGTGGAGCATCAGCACCAACTGCTGGGTCCGTCCCACCGCGAACGCCGGCACGATGATCTTGCCCCCGCGCCCATAGGTCCGGTTTACAATCTCAGTCAGCTTCCCGGCCACCGACTGGATCGGTTCATGGACCCGGTTGCCGTAGGTGCTTTCCATGATGAGGTAATCCACCGGGGGCAAGGGCTCGGGATCGCGAATAATGGGCAGGCCGGGACGGCCCAAGTCCCCCGTGAAACCCAGTCGGACCTTTTGGCCGCCGGATTCCAGATCCAGCCGCATCATAGTGGATCCCAGCATATGTCCAGCCTCAAACGACTGATAGACGATGCCAGGGCCCACCTCAGTGGGAGTGTGCAATGCAACGGGCTGGAAGAGCGGAAAGGTAGCCTCCGCGTCCTCGGTGGTATACAACGGCTCGATGAGCCCGTTTACGGCCAGGCCGGGCACGTTCAGCGATTTGCGCCGCATGTTCCTCTTGTTCAGAAACGCGGCGTCATGTTCCTGCAGCGATGCCGAGTCTTCTAGCATGGGGCGGCACAGATCGGCGGTGGCCGGGCTGGTGTAAATGGGTCCATGAAATCCGTTCTTCACTAACAAGGGAAGATTGCCGCTGTGATCGATGTGCGCGTGGGAAAGCATCACGGCGGACACATCTTTACAGGGGAACGGGAAGTTCCGGTTGCGGTCGGCGGCCTCCTTTCTGTGGCCTTGATACTCGCCGCAATCCAGCAGATAGCATTTGTCGCCAACGGTCAGTTGATGCATGGAGCCGGTGACCACTTGGGCCGCGCCCCAGAATGTTAGTTTCATCCCCTCAAGAATACACTGAGGGTCTTCAAAATACCCTTCGCACTAAGGCGAATGCCCGATTGGTAACCAGAGCTCCTACTGTTAAATTCAGGGTGGATGCTGAAGCTTGGGAAGCTGGCCGCGATCGGTGTGTTCCTGGGCGCGCTCTTTCCGTCGGCTTACCTGGCCTGGTCGTTTCGGACCATGCCGCACCTGGGTTTTTATCACGACGATAGCATCTATTTCGTCTCGGCGCGCAGCCTGGCAATGGGCGATGGCTATCGCATTGAGAGCCTGCCGGGCCAGCCGTATCAGACCAAGTATCCGCCGCTTTACCCGGCGCTGCTGGCCACGATTTGGAAACTCAATCCGCAGTTTCCCGCGAACCTGCCGCTGGCCACGCTTTTCGCCTGGTTGATGTTGCCGCCCTTCCTGGCTGCGCTGTGGTTCTTACTGCGCGAATACGGATTCAGCCCGCCCGAGCAATATCTGTTGACCCTGATAGCCGCGTTGAGTCCGGTGACGGCGGTGTTCAGCTTTTCACTGATGCCGGAACTGCCGTTCACCGCTTTGCTCGTGGCAAGCCTCATCCTCGCCGAGCGCGCCACAAACCCCCGGGCATCACGCTGGCTGGCACTGGCCGCCGGAATCATTGCCGCACTCGCGTATCTCACGAAGTCGGTAGCCGCACCGTTGTTATTTACGGTCCCCTTCTGTTTCGTGTTGCGCAAGCAAATCCAGAAAGCGGCCCTGTTCCTGGCCGCAATGCTTCCCGCCGCGGCCGGCTGGCAGTGGTGGGTGACGCGCCACATGTCGCAATCCTGGGACCTGGTGACGCTGTATTACACCAACTATCTCGGCTTCCGCGCCTACAACATTACGCTGCGCGATCTGCCGCTTCTGGTGTGGTACAACCTGGACGGCTTCCTGCAAGGAGCCGGGAAACTGCTCATCTTCGATCTGCCGTATGGGTCCAAACATCTGGAGCGCGTGCTAGCCATCGCCGCTATTGCCGGGTGCGTTCGTCTTACCCTCCGCAAACGCACGCTGCAATATCCGTTAGCCGCTCTGGCCATCTCGGGGCTGCTGTTGATTTGGCATTATCCGCCCGATCAGCGCTTCGTTTTCCCGTTGTATCCGCTGCTGCTCATGGGATTGGCCACCGAAATCGGCAACCTCTGCGGCGTATTGCGGCTGGCGTGGGCGAGAGCGGCTTTCGCCGACCGTTTCGCTGCGGCCACATTCGGGGTAGCTCTTACGGCTCTGGGTGCATTTGCGATTTTCTGCACGGCTTTCGGACTGTCCTATTTCATTCCGGATCTTTTCAATTCGCACCGCGCCGAGTTCGCTTCCCGCGAGAAGGCCTATGAATGGATCAGCCTCCATGTGCCGTCGGCCGCCAATGTATACGCCTATGAAGATCCCGTGGTTTTTCTGTACACGGGCCGGAAATCCTGCGGCTATCCGATTCCGCCCAAGTTTTATTACCACGGAGACGACGCCGCTATTAACCAGCTGATGGCGTCCATCGCGGACTTCGCTCGCAGCCAGCGGCTCGAATATCTGCTGCTCACTCCCGACGACTACTATAAAGATCTGAACGCCAGCGGCACGCGCGGACTAACGCAAGCCATGCAGTCCGGTGCCTTTGCGAAGCTTTATGGGTCCCCGAGCGCCGCAATCTACAAGCTGATTTCTCCCACGGACGCAAATACCACAGCCAGTCTGCATTCGGGCCTTTAGCACGGTGCTGAAAAAAGCTCAAAAGACAATCTGGCCGCAGATAAACGCAGATGAACACAGATAAGTTTTTTGTTTTCAATCTGCGTTGATCTGTGTTCATCTGTGGCCATCTACGTTTTGGCCTTTTTCATCGGCCTGTTAGGTACAATCACAGCAAGTGAACCGCCGCCTGATTTTCCTGGCCTGCGCCATTGCGCTATCGCTCTTGGCGCAGAAGAAGCCCATCACCATCGATACGGTGATGGAGCACAGCCGCCAAAACGAAACGCCGCGGGTAGTGTGGGCGCCGGACGGAAAGCATTTCGCTTATTTTCAGGGCGGCGATGTAATGCTGTTTGACGTTGCTTCGAAATCGGAGAAAACCCTGCTCTCGCTGGGCCCTTTGGAAAAGGCCGCGGCGCCGGTTGCGGAGCCGCAGCGGTTCGACTGGCAGAACCGCCGGGTGAATGAAGACAGCCTGGAGTGGTCTAACTCCGGAAAGCAGCTGCTGCTGAGCGTTCGGGGCGACCTGTTTCTTTTTTCGCTCGACGCCGGGGCCTGGCAGCAACTCACCGCAACACCCGAAGCCGAGCGCGACCCCAAGCTTTCTCCCGATGGCTCCCGAGTGGCCTTTAGGCGCGGCCACGATCTATATACGCTCGACATCGCCACGCTGCAGCTTGCGCGGCTCACCGACGACGGCAGCGCGACGCTGTTGAACGGCGAGACCGATTGGGTGTATCCCGAGGAATTGGACCTGAGCACGGCTTACTGGTGGTCGCCCGATTCCAGGCACATCGCCTACCTGCAATTCGATATCGCGCACGAGTTCGCCTATCCGCAGGTATCGCTCACAGGATTGCGCGCGCTCGCCGAGCCGGAACGCTATCCGCAAGCCGGCACGCCCAACGCGGACGTACGTGTCGGCGTGGTGCCCGCTTCCGGAGGCGCCACCCACTGGATGGATCTGGGCGAGACGCGCGGCTTTTTGATCGCGCGCGTTTATTGGACGCCCGATTCTACGCGGCTGGCCATCGAGCGCATGAATCGCGTGCAGAACCATTTGAATCTACTTCTGGCCGACGCCGGTTCGGGCGCATCGCACTCCATTCTCGCGGAGTCCGATCCCTATTGGATCAACCAAAACGACCTGTTCCGTTTTGTCGGCAAAGACGAGTTTCTGTGGGGCAGCGAGCGCGACGGCTTCCGTCACCTGTATCTTTATTCGCTGGATGGCCAGCAGCGCAAACGCCTCACCGAAGGCGATTGGGAGGTGACGGACGTCGCTGGAATCGATGAAGCGCAGCAAAAGGTTTACTTTGTTTCGACACAAGCCAGTCCCTTGGATCGCCAACTTTATTCGGTGAAGCTGAACGGAAAGGATCGCACTCGCATCAGCCGGCAGGCGGGTACGCACGAGATTTCCATGAGCCCGACGGCTGAATATTACCTGGATACTTTCTCTTCATCGACAGAGCCGCCGCGCAGCACTGTGTATTCTTCGATCGGCGGTGAGGAATGGTCTGGATTTCGCGCGGCCAAGCACACTTTAACGGATGAATACGCGTTGCAGCCTTCGGAAATCGTGCAGGTCAAAGCGCAGGATGGCACGCTGCTCTTTGGCCGCCTGATCAAGCCCGCCGATTTTCGCCCCGGCGAAAAGTATCCGGCGGTGGTGATGGTGTACGGCGGACCGGGCGAGCAGACGGTGGTGAACGCCTGGGAGGGCGCCGAATTGGGCGCAAGTTCTGGCGGCGCGCGGCTTTGTGGTTTGGCAGCTCGACAACCGCGGCTCGGCCGGACGCGGGCACGCTTTCGAGATTCCGCTTTTTCGCCGGTTCGGTAAAACCGAGCTGTCCGATCAGTTGGAAGGCGTCCGCTATCTGCTGGCGCAGGGCTACGTCGATCCGGCTCGCGTGGGAATCTACGGATGGAGCTACGGCGGGTTCATGACGCTCTATTCGCTGCTGAACGCGCCGGACGTGTTTCGCGCCGGCATCGCGGGCGCGCCGGTGACCAACTGGCGGAATTACGACACCATTTATACGGAGCGCTATTTGGGCCTGCCCGCGGAAAACGGGGAAGGATACCGGGCCAGTTCCCCGGTGGATTATGCCGCCAACCTGAAAGCCAAGCTGCTGATCGCTCACAATTTCGAGGACGACAACGTGTTATTTCAGAACACGGTTCAAATGACCGAAGCTCTGGAACACGCGGGAAAGCTTTTCGATATGGCGATCTATACCGGCAAAAGCCATGGCGTCACGGGACCAGTCCGCAGGCAGCTGCTCGAAACGTTAACCGATTTCCTCGAAAAACATCTGAAGCAGTCTCAGTAAGCTGACTCAAACTAAACGCTGGACTGCGCCGGCGCGTGGTTACGCTTGTGGCGCACATGAGCGTACTCGAAAATTTGCCGCAAGTGGTCACAGCCATCGGAGGATTGGGCACCGCGGCTTTTGGCCTGGTGGACGCATCCAAGGTTTTCGCCGGGGGAGTGAACCACATCGGCTTCGGCGGCATTCGGGCCACCATCCGGCAATTGACTCCTGCGGCACATCCGGCGAATGGCGGGGAGCCAGTGAATGGGTTAACCCAGGAGAAGATCATCGCGACGCTGGAGGCGAATTGGATGAATGGGACCGATCTCGGCAGCCAGAAAGCGAGTGCGAAATCTCTCATCAAGCTGAATCTGCATCCGCAGAATGCGCGCGCTCTCGCCGATGCCACCGGCGTGGATCCAGGCGTTCTGGCGGGCATCGCGGCCAGTATCGCGGCGGGTACTCCGCTGAGCGCCGCCGAATCCGATGTTTTTTCCCGCTTCGATCTGATCGTCACCGCCTTGCTGGATGAAGCCTACCAGCGCAGCAACCAGACGTATCGCAATTGGACCCGGGCCCTGGCGGCATTGGTGGCCGTTACGCTTGCCATGAGCGGCGGCATGATCTTGGGCGTAGCCCCGGCGGTCTCACTCCTAGTGGGTCTCGCGGCCACGCCGCTCGCGCCCATTGCCAAGGACATTTCCACCGCGCTCGCGACGGCGGTAAGCACCACGCATCTTGCCAAGAAATAATTCCGTTACTCGGCAATAAGGGCATTGACCGCGCAGATAATTGATGTATACTCGTTGAAAATCGCAGCCAAATAACGCAACCCGCGAATATTGCGGGCGGCATCGAGGAGGTCCTATGCAGATAATTGGACAGGAGGCTACTCTGCCGCAAATTATTGCAGGCATCGGAGGATTGGGTACCGCGGCCTTCGGCATAGTGGATGCCAGCAAAGCTTTCGGGGGCAGCGTCAACCATATCGGGTTCGGAGGCATCCGGAAGGCGGTTCAGCCGCTGACTCCGGCGGCGGCCGGGGCGGCAAATACTCTGTCCCAGCAGAAAATACTGAAAACACTAGAAGCGAACTGGATGAACGGGACCGATCTCGGCAGCCAGAAGTCGATTGCCAAGTCCCTCATCAAGCTGAACCTGAACGCAAATAATGCGGCTGCGCTGGCAGCCGCAACCGGCGTCGACCCGCTCGTGCTGGGAAGCATCGCCGGCAAGATTTCGGCGGGAACCGCTCTGACATCCACCGAGTCCGATGTGTTCGGCCGTTTCGATTTGATTGTGACCGCGTTGCTCGATGAGGCCTACCAGCGTAGCGATCAAGTCTACCGTAATTGGACGCGCATGTTGGCGGGGGTAGTAGCCATCGTGCTGGCGATTGTCGGCGGATTCATGATAAACGTTGGAAAAGCGTTCGGGTTAACGGAATTCACCGAGGCCTTGATTGTGGGGCTGCTGGCCACGCCGCTCGCCCCCATTGCCAAGGATGTTTCCAGCGCACTCGCGACGGCCGTCAATACCATGCAGCTTGTGAACAAATGACGCTATTCCTCGATGTTCGCCTGTGGCCTGTGGGAGGCAATCTGGCTAATCAGGTAGCGATGGTCCAGGCCACGAATATTGCCGATTATCAGAGCATTCCAGCAGCTCAATTACTCAGCGCCATCCGGGGTCGGCATGTTTTGATCGCCACCCACGGATTCAATGTGAATCGCGCGGATGGAATCGCGTGCTTGTCCAACTGGGAGGGGCTGCTTCAGCTGGGACCGCCGTCGGTTTTCGTCGGCCTGCTATGGCCAGGCGATTCCGTCTGGCTGCACGGTCTGGACTATCCGGAAGAGCCCGCAGTTGCTAACGATACTGGTCGAATGATTGGGCCGTTTCTCGATGCCAATTTCACGGGCGCGGCCAGCATATCGTTCGCTTCGCACAGCTTGGGCGCGAGGGTTCTGCTGGCTACGGTTTCTCACATGAGCCTGCCCGTCCGGCGAGCCACCATCATGGCCGGAGCCATCGACGACGATTGCCTGAACACGGAGTTCCGGGCGGCCGCGGCGAAGATTGGAAAAATCTCACTACTTGCATCTGATCGAGACACGGTTCTCGAGTGGGCGTTTCCCTTGGGAAACTTAGCGGGAGGAATACTCACGGAAGGGCATCCGTGGTGGCATGAGGCATTGGGGCGCGGTGGGCCGACTAATCCCAGGCCAAGCAATTTCCAGGCGCCCTACGAGATCCCCGACAACTGGAATTTCGATCACGGCGACTACCTACAACTCGATCCACCGTCGCCTGGCATCGTTGTGCCTACCGACGTTCCTCCCGACGGATCGCCTGAGCCAGGCGCAAACTACTGGCAAGCGGCATGGACCGCCGCATTTTGTTCGACGCGCTTTCGGTGAATTGCGGGTTGTCTGGTTGTGTCTAGCGGTGTCCGCCGCCGCCGTGACCGCCGCCACCGCCGAACGACGCGTGACCGCCGCCAAACGATGAGGCGACGCTGGACGACCGGGCGCTAGCGGTCATTCCGCTGCTGGTTCCGCGGTGCGTAACGATATCGGCCAACCGGTTGACGGAAGTCAATCCAGCGAGGCGGCTGGCGCCTCCGCCATAGGCATAACCGCTGCCGCCGAACGATGGAGCGTAAGCCACAGTAGTTGGGCTGTAGTAGGTGTACCCGAATGGACTGTATCCGAAACCCGAGTACGGCATGTAGGTGTACATTCCAAACATCGGATTAAACGCCCACCCGCCTAAGAACGCGGGATTATATCCGTAGCCCAGTCCGCTGCCTAAACCATAGCCCAGCCCGCCGTAGCCATATCCGCTATAACCATATCCGCCATAATTGCCGTATCCACCGGAACTCGCGTTAGCGGAGTTTGCCGATGCCACATTGGCTTGGGCAACATAACTGGCCCGGCGGTCGCTCCAGCGATACAAGGCGTCCTGGTCGTCAGCTTTGCGGTCGAAATTCTCCGCCATCAGAACACCGGCGAGATTGGTCTGCTTCCCGGCTCGCAGCGTCAATTGGCCAGAAGGATCGGTCACCACGGCCTCGCCCTCGAATACCTGGAAGTGGGCTGGCTCCGTGTCTAAGCGATAGAGACCCTGTTTCTGGAGGCTGATGGTATCTTTCTTGTACACCAACTGTACGGCGTTGTCCTTGGGGATTTCGGTGCTCTCGATCATGGCCGATCCCGAGAGGACTTCCACGCGTGTATCGGTAAGGCGGGTGGAGAGCATCCGGATGGAGGTGTTTTCGCCGATCCGCAGGAAGACGCCCGGCGTCAACAGGATTTCAGCGCGCCCATCTTCGGTCCGAAACTCCTGGTTTTCCTTGATATCGGGGAACTGTCCGAATTTCGGCTCAACCGGCTTGTCGCCGAGCAAGGCGCGTCCCTCCACATATTGGATGACGCCCGAATGAGAGGAAATCACGTATTGGGCGCAGGCCGAACCCGCCGCCAGAACAGTTAACGACCAACCGGCCACCAGGAAGCGCATACCCAAAGCTCCTTAGATAAATCGTGCACTTCTTTAGTACGGTTGTCAACCCCGGCCGGTTACGAAAACTTCCCGGTTTTGAAGGATGTAGCCCGCGATGGGATCGAACTTGCGCTTCCCGGCCAGCCGCACCATCAGGGACAGCAGGGCGGCCTTGCGAAGATCGTCCAATTCCAGGCTCAGGAGCGCGCAAACGTGCTTGGCCGTCCGCGGCACGTCGCCCTCTTGCAACGCCCCAAGAAAGGCGTCCAGATCCTGTTCCATGCGGGGCGCCAGGCTGGGCTTCTCGGACAGGCCGTCCAGGATCTCTTCGATCTGGCGGTTCAACACGGCGCGATCCAGCAAACCGGACTCGGTCAGCTGGGAGCCGATCAAGTGCGGACTGTTGCGCCGCGAGCTCTCGACGACACGCTGGCGCAAAAGACGAATATTGCTGGTTCGGACTGGCATCTCAAACCGCTGCTGAGAACAATTTTGCCTTAAATTGATTTGTTCTGCAAGATGCTAATATCGGTTTGGACCCGCCTTTATGCGTTTTCGCAGTTTTTTTGTAGTCCTCCTTACTTGTGCCGGCCTGCTTGCCCAACTGCTTGCCCAAAGCGATGCGCTGCAAGCCGTCTCTGCGTCGGAAATTCAACATGTCTTAGACGAAATCCAGTCGGCCCCGCTGCGCAAAGATCTTTCCTATATCGCCTCCGATGAGCTGGAAGGGCGCGACTCGCCTTCCCGCGGGCTGGATCTGGCGGCCGACTATATCGCGGATCAATTCCGCCGCGCGGGCCTGGAGCCGGGCGCGGGCGACAGCTATTTTCAGAGCGCATCCATGCTGGTGGAGGAGGCCAACTTCAGCGATTTCAATTTGTCGCTCGTGGCCGGAGATCGCCACTTTGAAGGCAGCCCGAAAAACACGGTGCTGAGTGTCCCGGCCGCCTTGGATTTAAACGATGCGCCCGTGTTCAAAGTGGACGTGGCCGATCAGACCCAGGTGCAGCATCTCACGGCCGATCAGGTGGACGGCAAAGTGGTGATCATTGAAATCGAACCCAGGCTGAGGGCGCGTCTTCGGCCGGTGAACCAGTTGCTGCGCCAGGCCAAACCTGCGCTGGTGATCCTGGTGGATCCCAAGGGCCTGACCATGCACGATCGCCGCCCGCGTCAGCTAGTGGATCCGAAAGAGCCCGACACGGAATCGGCCAACCCGCGCGTCGTCATTAGCGGCGAAGCAGCGGCTCGCTTTTATGGATCGCTCAAACCGGGCGAGGGCCATGCCACCGCGTCGGTACGCATCGCCGCGCCGCACCGCACGCAGGCCACGCTCCGCAACGTGATCGGAGTTTTGCGCGGCTCCGATCCAGGCTTGCGCGATACGTGCGTGCTGCTCACCGCGCATTACGATCACCTGGGCGTTCGGGCCGATGGCCCAGGCGACAGGATCTATAATGGCGCCAACGATAACGGCAGCGGCACGGTCTCAGTGATGGAGGTAGCGCGCGCGCTGGCCCAGCTTCCGCGGCATCCGCGACGCAGCATCGTATTCATGACGTTCTTCGGCGAGGAAGAGGGCTTAATCGGCTCCGAATATTACGCCCATCATCCGGTGTGGCCGCTCGCGAAGACCGTCGCGGATCTGAATCTGGAACAGGTGGGGAGAACCGATTCTACCGAGGGCCCGCAGATTTCCAACGCTTCGCTCACCGGGTTCGATTATTCGGATTTGACGAATTACGTCGAGCGCGCCGGGGAGCGTACCGGAATCAAGGTGTATAAAAACCCGAGAGGCAGTGACGGCTATTTCGCGGCCAGCGACAACTTCTCGTTTGCCGAGGCCGGCGTGCCCGCCCAGACGCTATGCGTGGCCTTCGATTATCCCGATTACCACGCCGTGGGCGACGAGTGGCAGAAGATCGACTATGACAACATGGCGAAAGTGGATCGCGCGATTGCCCTGGCGATGTTTTTGATGGCCGACAGCGATCAGCCGGTACGCTGGAACGAGAGCAATCCGAAGACCGCGCCGTTCGTCAAGGAGTGGAAGCAACGAGGGGTGGAATAGAGCTTTCCACCGGTTCGATGCTTCGAATTCCATGCTCCGGGATTGCGACGCTTACGCGACACGCCGGGCCGGGACATCCGGGATTGGATATTTCCACCGCGTTGGGCGTCAATCCGAAAAATGGCGACTGGTTCGGCGCGGGCTCCGGTGTGCCGAACAAAACCATTCGACGGATGGCCGCCGGATCGTAAGTGTTCAGAGCTCCCCAGCGTGCGGCCATGCGCGCGCGATCGGCCAGCGTTTGCCGGACGAAGAGCAACTGGCCGACGCCAGCCATCCCGACCAGCAGTCCCATGAAAGCGGTCAGGATGAGTGCCGATTCGATTAACGATTGACCGCGGCGTTTCATGGCGTCGCTCCAGCGGTGACGGGAAAAGTAACGGTGGGCCGCCCGTCCAGCTTTACTTTCATGAACAGCGCGTCCACTTCGAAGCCGCGCAACGAAACCGTGCTGGCATCCGGGCTGTTCACCAGCTCGACGCGATCGGTGGTGAGGCCGGGAACAACGGGCTTGGCGCCATCGGACGGCGCGGGATCGCCATAGACCACCAGATTGCGCACGGCCTTGGCGACCATCGGATCAACGCCTGCTCCGCGCGGCTGCAGAGCGGCGTAGCGCGCGCCGGCCCGTACCGCGGTCACCAGTTCGCCATAGGTATAGAACGAGTATCCGATCTCGAAGATGCCGGCGAACATCGCCGCGAGCAGGATTAACGATCCGGCGAATTCGACAAGCGCGCTGCCGGATTGTGAACGCGGCTTCGTCACTGGACCAGCCTCGCGGATGCATCCGTCTTCGCGGCCACGCTGGCAGCGGCTACGGTAGTGGAAGTCAGGGGTTGAAAAATTCTGAGGAAGATCACCGGCGCCGGCTGGGACGCGATCACGCGCACGAAGCGGAAATTCGCGGCCTGCTTAGGCTGCTCCTGCCAAGTAGCCTGATCAGACGAGAAACTGGTCACGATATTGGTGATGGGCTGCGTTCCCATGTCCCATCGCATGGCGTGCGGTCCATTGGCCAATCGGCCGGCGCCAGTGCGAGCGCGCGCGATGCCAGAGTCCGTTCCATTGAGTTCCAGCGCGGCGCTCAAAGCGGCAGCGTCGGTGAACGATTGCAACTCAGCGCGGATGACGTACATGCGCCCGATATCGATGGCCAAGCCCGCCAGGCCGAGCAGGAGCGTCATCGAAATGGCGGTGACGATAAGGACGAACCCTTTTTGGGATTGGCCGGTTGGGGATTTGGGCTGAGCGGATCGACAGACTGCCACGATCTGATCATCGGCCTTTTGGTGCAATTCCGTTAGCGCGTAAGTACGTAAACTATCAGTACCTAATCAGCAGTACTAACGCTAACTTTCGGGCGCTGCAGGGCAATCATTTCGCTGTATACTCCCTGAGAACGCCTATGCCTCGATCACCGATTATTCGGTTTTCAGTCGTCATTCTCCCGTTATTCTTGGGTTCGATTGCATCAGCCAGCACAATTGAGCTTGTGGTGACAGGCCAGGTAACCAGCTCATCATTCGCCTCGGTGCCCGTCGGAACCATCCTGACAGCGGACTTGTTCTACGACCCCACAACGGCTGCGAGTTTTAGTGGCGCAACCTTCGCCCAATACCCGTTACTGCAACAGCCGTCGGTTGACTTCGCCGGCTCGACATTGACTTACCCGAGCGGAAGCGATGTCAATGTTCTCACTAACGAGTCCCCGAGTGATGAGGGTCTTCCCGGGGGTGACGATGCAATCTATTGGCTAGGGACGCTTACCTCGGCGGACGCGACGGGACCGATCGCGAGCGACCCGGGCTTTGACTCTACCGGAATCAGTTCGGTGAACATCTACTTTGGCGCCCCGGACAGCGACGATGTGCTCACTTCAACAGATCTCCCGGCCACTTTTCCCTCGCTGAGTGAATGGACAACTGCCGGTTTTTTCTACCTTCCAATAAATGGAAGTTGCGCCGGAACCTGCGGAAACTTCGCCGGTACGATCACTTCTGTTCAGGTTGTAACTCCTGAGCCCGGTGATGTCTTCTTATCGGCGCTTTTGCTGCCTGCTGTCTTGCTGGTGCGTAGACGTATTCGCATGGCCGACTAACCACCAGCCACCTGCAACCAGCCACCAGCCACCTGCAACCAGCCACCGTCGACGACTCAACTGATAATCTGAATCTTACATGTCTGATCACAAGCTTCAGTTGATCCCGCTCGGCGGCTTGGGCGAGTTCGGTATGAATTCGATGGCCATCCGCTACGGGGACGACATCATCGTCGTCGACGCCGGCATGATGTTTCCCGATGCGGAACTGCTGGGCGTGGACATCGTCACGCCCGATTTCGCGTATCTGGAGCAGCATCGCGACAAGGTCCGCGCACTGATCCTGACGCACGGCCATGAAGATCACATCGGCGCGGTGCCGTTTCTGCTGAGCGAGATCAACGTTCCGGTTTACGGCACGGCCTTCACGCTGGCGCTGGTGGAGCGGCGGCTGGAAGAGCACGGGCTGGCGGATGAAGCGAAGCTTCACAAGGTGAAACCCGGATCGAGGATTGAGCTCGGCCCGTTCACCATCGAGTTCATTCACGTCACGCACTCCATCGTCAGCTCGATGGCGCTGGCCATCACCACGCCGCTCGGCGTCATCATTCACACCGGCGATTTCAAAGTGGACCCCACCCCCACCGACAACGAACCTGTTCGACCTGCACACCCTCGCCGACTACGGCAAGCGCGGCGTGCTGCTGCTGCTGTCCGATTCCACCAATGTCGATCGGCCCGGCTACACCGAGAGCGAACGCGCCGTGCGCCCCCGGCTGGACGAAATTTTCAATCGCGCCGAGCGGCGGCTGGTGATCTCGTGCTTCAGCTCGTCCATCCATCGCCTGCAGCAGATCCTGGATCTGGCCGCCGAGTACGGGCGCAAAGTGGCGTTCCTCGGCCGCAGCATGAACAACGTCACCGAGATCGCGCATTCGCTCGGACTGCTGAGCATTCCCGACGGCATTTTGCTGCGCCCGCAGGACATCATGCAGGCCGATCCGAGCAAGGTCGTGGTGGTCGCGTCCGGAACGCAGGGCGAGCCGATGTCGGCGCTGTCGCGCATCGCCGTGGACAATCACAAGAACCTTTCGGTGGAGCGCGGGCGACACGGTGGTGCTCAGCGCGCGCATCATTCCCGGCAACGAAAAAGGCATTTACCGGATGATCAACCACATCGCCAAGCGCGGCGCCGACGTGATCTACGGCAGCATGAATCCGCCGGTGCACGTCTCGGGACACGGCAGCGTCGAAGAGCTGCGGCTGGTGCTGAACCTGGTGCGGCCGCGCTATTTTCTTGCCCATCCACGGCGAGTACCGGCAGCTTGCCAAGCACGCCGCGCTGGCGTAGCACCTGCGCGGCGCGGGCCTGGAGGAAACGTTCATGCTGGAAACCGGCGAGACGTTGGAGATCGACCGCGCGGGCGCGCGGCGCGGAGAAAAGGTGCAGGTGGGCCGCGTCTGCATCGACTCGGGCACCATGGACGAAGTGGTGGAGGACATCGTGATTCGCGACCGGCGGCATCTTTCCGAAGACGGCTTCGTGCTGCCCATCATCGCCATCAACAAGAACTCGGGGCGAAATGAAACGCTGCCCGAGATCGTGAGCCGCGGTTTCATGTCGTTTGAAGACGGTTCGGAGTTGTTGCAGAAAGCGCGGCAGGTGGTGGCGCGGACGCTGGAGTCGTCGAGCGAAGAAGAGCGGACCGATTGGGGCGTGATGCAGGAAAAGATCCGCGCCGATCTGAAGCGGTTTCTGAATAAGGAGACGCAGCGGCGGCCGCTCATCATGCCGGTGATCCTTGAGGTCTGATCTGGATGGTAGAGATCGAGGATGCCTCCGGATTTCGCGGCGAGGCGGAGCGCGTTGTAACGCCTGCTACGGAAGCGGAGCTGCTTGAGATCATCGGCGCGCGGGTTCCGGTTACGATCAGTGGAGCGCGTACGGGACTTACCGGCGGTTGCGTGCCGCAAGGTGGATGGGCGGTGTCGCTGGAGAAGTTCCGGCGTCTTGAAATCTGTCCGGGCCGTGCGATTGTGGGCGCGGGCGTCTCGCTGGATTCACTTCAAACAGCCGCCGCGCGCACCGGCCAGTTCTATGCGCCCGATCCCACCGAGCGCACCGCCAGCATCGGAGGAACCATCGCCACCAATGCCAGCGGATCGCGCAGCTTTCGTTATGGCAGCACGCGCCGGCATATTCTTGGGCTGCGAGTGGCGTTGATGGATGGCCGCGTTCTCAACGTGCGCCGTGGCGACCGTGTGGATTTCGATGTTCCCAATCTGCCGCTGCCAGCGACCACCAAGAACACGGCCGGATACCCGCTGGCGCCGGGCATGGAATGGATCGATCTATTTGCGGGCAGCGAAGGCACGCTCGGAATCGTACTGGACGCCGAACTGCAATTGTTACCCGCGCCCGCCGGCGTGCTTGCCGGTGTGGTGTTTTTTGAGACCGACGCCCGGGCTCTCGACGCGGTGGATACCTGGCGCGAGATCGATGGCCTGCGTATGATCGAATATTTCGACGCCAATTCACTTGATTTCCTGCGGCCCCATTTCTCCGAAATCCCAAGCCGTGCCGGCGCCGCGCTGCTCATCGAGCAAGAGCGCGGCGATATCGATTTTTGGGCCGATCATGTATCAGAGGATAGTTGGTTCGCCGTGAGCGACCAGGACCGCGAGCGCTTCCGGCGCTTCCGCCACGCGTTACCGGAACTGGTGAACGACACCATGCGCCGCCGAGGTTTTATGAAGCTGGGCACCGATTATGCCGTCCCGCTTGAGCGCAATCGCGAGATGCTGGCCGAGTATCACGCCAGCCTGCGGCAGCACCAGCTCGAATACGTCATCTTTGGCCACATCGGCGACGCGCACGTGCATGTCAACATCCTGCCGACTTCGGCCGCCGAGTTCGAGGCAGGGCAGCGTTTGATGCTCCACTTCGCGCGCCATGCCGTCAGCCTGGGCGGTACGGTCTCGGCCGAGCACGGACTCGGGAAGAGGAAAGCCCATCTGCTCGCGCTGCAATATACGCCCGCGCAGCTCGAGAGCATGCAGGACGTAAAGCGGCGCCTGGATCCCGAATGGCTGCTGAACCGGGGCAATCTGTTTACGCCTCCGGTTTAGTCCGCGGGTGTTCTACGGCTGAAGCTCCAGCGTGGCATTCCCCGCGGCGCCACTGTAAACCAGTTCCAGGGATTTGATGCCATCGGCTTTGCCGGGATAGCGGAAGAAAAGCAGGCCGGCTTGGGGCAGGGGACGGTCGCCGATTTCCATCGCGGAACTTTGGACCTGCTGCTCCATGGCGCGGCGCAGCGGGAAAGGCATTTTGGGAGGAACGGGCGGTGGCTGTCCGCCTCCTCCAGTCAGGCCGCCGCCACCGGTAGTGAGGCTGCTTTTCGACTCTTTCGCGTCGTCGGTTTTTGGCGGCTGCCATTCGGGATCTTTGAGGGAGTGGAAGACCACCTCGTAGGGGACGCTCGGCATCGCCGCCTTCTTTCCATTGATGCGCAGCGAAAAGTCGTCGCGCGATAGCATGGTGTGCGCGCCGGCTGGGCCAAAGAGGCCAGCCTCCACGACAACGTAATCTTCGGTGGAGAAGGTATGTTCGGGCGTGGGGACGGAGTGCCCCATGAACTCGGCGCCGATGCTCACCGAGCCGGCTTTGGCTTGCGCCTGATACTCGGTGGCAGCCACCCGGGGCGGCATGCCCTTGATGGCATTTTCCTTGGGCTGAGTTTCGTCGCTGGTTTTGTCCTGGTCCCTAGGCTCTTGGGCGCGCAGGCCGACTGCGGAGAACAAGACGCCGGCAATCAGAAGACCGGCACTCAGGGTAGAAATGGAACGCATTGTTTTACAAACTACCACAATGGCAAGCGTCCCGAGCCGCCCCGTGATAGGATGTCCAACGAATGGGCACATTTTCACCACAGACGATTCTAAGCGGCTGCGCGCTGCTGGCTTATCTGACCGTCCCTGGAAGTGCCGCACAGGTGAAACCGGCGGTGGGCGACTGGCCGTCCTACGACCATGACACGGCCGACAGCCGATACTCGCCACTGAAGAAAATCAACGCGAATAACGTGGCGACGCTGAAATCGGCCTGGACATATTCGTTGCGCAGCAATACGCCGGCGCCGGCACGATTCGGTGGCGGAGGGTCCGAGGAAACGCCGATTGTAGTGAACGGCGTCATGTATATAACCGCTTCGGAGCGTGTTGTAGCGCTGGATTCGTCGAGCGGCAAGGAGGTTTGGAGCTATACCGTCAGCGGCGCCCGGCCATCCACGCGCGGTGTCGCTTATTGGCCCGGCGACAAGGAGAATCCGCCGCGCATTATTTTTACGGCTGGCCGCAACTTGATCGCCCTGAATGCAACCACCGGCAAGATCGATCCGGGATTCGGAAAAGAAGGCATGGTGGATATGGTGATCGGCTACGGCGGCGTGCCTACCGTCTTTCGCAACGTGATCACGGTGGGTGCGGCCGTTCTCGAACTCCCCACCGGGCCGCCCGGCGACACTCGCGCTTACGACGCTCGAACCGGCGCCAAACTCTGGGATTTCCACACCGTGCCGCGGCCAGGCGAAGTGGGGCATGAGACCTGGCTGAACGACGGCTGGAAGGACCGTTCCGGAACCAATATCTGGGCTTGGCCCATGACTGCCGACGAGAAGCGCGGCATCCTTTATATGACTATCGACGGGCCGGCTTCCAATTACTACGGCGGCGACCGTCCGGGCGCGAATCTTTTCGGGAACAGCCTGGTGGCCGTGGATGCGGCGACCGGAAAGCTCAAGTGGTATTTCCAGACCGTGCATCACGACCTGTGGGATTACGATAATCCGCCGGCGGCGGTGCTGGTGGACATCACTGTGAATGGCAAGAAAATTCCCGCGATCGCCGATATCGGCAAGACCGGATGGATGTTCATTTTGAATCGCGAGACCGGCAAGCCGGTGTTTGGCGTGGAAGAGCGCAAAGTGACGGCGGGCGATGTTCCGGGTGAGTGGTATTCGCCCACACAGCCCTTCCCATTGAAGCCGCCGCCGCTGGCGAGGATGGACTACAAACCCGAAGATCTGGTGACGGCCGAAGATACCACGCCGGAGCACGCCGCGGCTTGCAAGGCGCTGGTCGAGAGAAGCGGTGGGTTTTATAATACGGGTCCATTCACACCTTTTCTCTACCACGCCGATGGCACGCCGCCGAAATCGAGCATTATTTTTCCGGGCGCGACGGGCGGCACCAATTGGGGCGGCATGGCCGTGGATCCCACGGACGGGTACATTTTCGTCTACACGCAGGACCAGGGACAGGTGGGCTGGACCGAAAAAAAGAAGCCGGGCGTGGAGTATTCGTTCGACGAGCATGGTTCGCCGCTCGAATACACGCGCGCGGGCGTGGATGGGCCGGGGCCGTTTCACACCTTCACCGCGCCCGTGAAACCGGATGACCGCGCGGCCGGCGCTTGGCCGTGCCAGAAACCGCCATGGGGCCGGCTGACGGCGGTGAACGCGAACACCGGCGAGTTTGCCTGGCAAGTCCCGTTCGGAATCACCGAAGAGCTGGGGCCGCAACGAGAGAAGACCGGGCGGTCTGGAGGCTTTGCGGGTCCCACGGCAACCGCCGGCGGATTGGTATTCGCGGGCATCGTCAGCGACAAACGCTTCCGCGCCATCGATTCCAAGACCGGCAAAGAGTTGTGGTCGGCGAAGCTGGATGCGACGGGGAATGCGGATCCGATGACCTATGAAGGCAAGGATGGCAAGCAGTACGTGGCGATTGTCGCGGGAATGACGTTGCACGTATTCGCGCTGCCGTAGGGCCTACGGAACGGCTTAAAGCGGCAATCGGCGGAAAATGTTCGTCCATTCCTCGGCCTCCGCGACCTTGCCAGATCAGGAGAATATCCTCGATGGCCTTCCTTATCGGCAGTGACCCGGGGATAAGAATCAAACCAGGACAATCGCGGCTAGCGATGAACTCGCCGAAGTGCCGTGGCATAGTGGGTACATCATGCGTGACCAGAATACGGCCCACTGACGAGGCAATGGCCAGCACCTCCGGATCCTTCATGCCTGGTGGAATGATACCCTGAGGCAGTTCGAAATCGATTTCCGGTTCGCGGCGAAGGACGCCGGCGACGATATCTTGATCAAGATTGGCGTCGGGGAGGAAGCGGACCCGTAACCCTACCTCGGAAGGGCTTCCTCACCCGCCCGGCCTAGCTTTTTGGACAGGCTCTCGGGAAGGGGTGATTGCTTGGCGGCCAAGTCTTCGGACAGCCGCTCCTGTTCGCAAAGGTAATCCTCCACGGCTTGCTTGTTCGCCAGGTAAAATGTGATAAACGTTTTCGAGCGATCCAATCAAGGGGAAAGAGCGCAGGATGCTCTCGGGCGAAGAGCCGTTCTTGAACGGTCGGACGACGCTATCCAACGAGAGCCGGTGCCCACGATATAGTAACCGCCTTCTCGCTGCTCGACGTAGTCGCCCATGGCTTGTCCCGATCCCAGTGTATCCGTCAAGCTGCGTCGGCGGCAATTTTGTTGGGGCGCCATCAGAAGCTGGTAGCTAATAATGAGGCGAGTTGAGGGTCGCTACTGCCCGGGCCACTTCCACTGCGCGGGCGTGGTGGGTTTGAACGGCGGCCGATGCTTGCGGCGCGTGCCTTTGGCTTCCACCAGCGCATCGCGGGCCGAGGCGAAGGCCAGGATTTCCGCGCGTGTGATGGTGTAGCTCAGGAAGGGAATGGTATCGGCGCCCGGCGCGGCCAAGGCGGTCTGCAGGATGCCGAGGCACAACGTGGGAGCTTCCTGAATCCGGATGCGATGCTCCGCCAGCACGGTCATGTCCAGCTTCATCAGAAACTCCAGATTCTTGACGATCCTGCTGGGCCGCTCGGTGGGAACAACGCCGTCAAAACGGTAGCTGCGGATATTCGCTCGCTGGTTAAAGCCTTTGTAGAGGAGCTGCATGCATGCCGCACCTTCCAGCGGCAGGACGGACGCGCCAGACGCCGGGAACGTCCGATCGAAAAAAATGGCACTGGCCGCTGATGCAACGGCCAGATCCGAAACTGTTTGTTGCTCGGTTTACGCCAGGGTGACTTGCTCGGCCTGCAGGCCCTTGGGACCTTTCTTCACGATGAAGGACACGCGCGCCCCTTCGTCGAGGGTGCGATACCCACTGGCTTCGATGGCCGAAAAATGCACGAACACATCTTCGCCGTTGTCACGCTGGATAAATCCAAAGCCTTTTCCGGCGTTAAACCACTTTACTGTACCTGTCTCTTTCACATTCTCTCCTTGTTGCTATTGTTATTGTTAATTGAAACGCGAATGGCGCTCAAATGGACTGAGACGCGCCGCTTTCCTCTGATTGCGCCGCATCCTCCGATGATAGTTGTTCGGCTAAGGTGCCTTCCTCACTATCGGGAGACTCTTTTGGAAGTGTTTTGCGCTCAAGGCGCTTGGCCAACTTTTCCCTGTGCTTTTCAGCACGGGCGACTTCCTTTTGACGTTTCTTAAATGTGTCGCCTGAACGGCCAGCCATGAGATCCTCCTAAAAAGCATTGCGGTCCTATAGGACCTTGATCATTGGACCATAATCGTCGTTGGAACGAAAAGGGGTGCCTACCAGCGTCGTTCGCGCCGTTCGCCACCGCCTCCGCCGCGGCGGGGGCTATCGGTTTTGGGCCGGGCTTCGTTCACGTTGATGGCACGTCCACCCAGGTTGGTGCCGTTCAATCCGTTGATGGCGGCATCGGCCTCCGCCGAATCGCTCATTTCGACAAAGGCGAAACCTCGCGAGCGGCCGGTATCGCGGTCCGTCATCAAACTGACGCGCTCCACCGCGCCGTACGCCTCAAACGCGCTGCGAATACTTTCCTCGGTAGCGCCGAAATCCAAATTTCCTACGAACACTTTTTTCATGACTCATCCTTCAACTAGCGGATACATTTGATTGCGGGCTTTGCGAGGAGCACAGTGTGTTGCGGCCAAGCGTGGGCGGGACGATCAAACTGAAGTTTAGTATAGCATGCCGTTTTCCGCCAAGTGCAACATTTCCAGGAGCGTGTGGCGGAGCACCGGGGCCCATTTGGCCGGATGTCCGCTCGGATGGCAACCCGGCCGGGCTTCCTCGAACTGGTTGAAAAGGCGCGCGGCGCCGGCGCTGGCCAGCGTCTCCAGACGATGCGGCTGGGTGAACCGGACCCGCTGGCCCAAGACGTGGAACTGCTCGGATTGGGTCCAGCTCGCGGCGTGCATGTCGATGCACATGCTGGAAAGGGCCTTCACGCGCGGGGCCGTGGCATCGATCAGATAACCGGGGAAGCCGGTGAGGACAGGAAATATTGCGGATACAGGACCGCAATGAAGAAGGCGCTCAGGCCGCCGTTGGACGACGAATTCCGGGAACACCGGGGCGCCTTCTTCGAAGAACAGATCGCCATCGGGCGCGGCCGGCACCACGAAGCCGCGCTGTTCGGCTGGCTCGCGACAGTTGCGATCTACCGTCGATTGCACGATGCTCATGGTCTGCGGACCGCCGGGGAACGCGAGCACCGCGGGACTTTGTCGAGGACTTCCGTTGAATCGAGGGGAGCCACCAGTTTCTTCCTTGCAAGTGTTCAGCTACATCGATTACGATCAGGCTTAATGATTCAGTGTGGGGGTTCGCCCATATCTGTGATTATCGCCGCGTTCAATGCGAGCGAGACGATTCAAAAAAGCCTGGAGGCGGTGAGACAATCCTCCGTCGGGCCGCTGGATGTCATCGTAGTGGACGATTCCTCGAGCGATGACACCGCCGCGGCTGCCAGCCGGTGGGGCTGCACCGTCCTTTCAACCGACCGGCGATCGGGGCCGGCGTACGCCCGAAACCTGGGAGCGGCGCGTGCGCGGGGCGACGTTCTGGTGTTTCTGGATGCCGACGTGCGCCTGCACCGCGATGCGTTGCGGCTGCTGCTGAAGCATCTGGAAGACCCGGCCATCGGCGCGGCCTTCGGAGCCTACGATGACGATCCTTTAGATTCGGGCTTCTGCTCCCGATACCGCAATTTGCTGCATTGCCACACACACCGCGTGGGGCGCGCGGACGCCAGCACTTTCTGGGCGGGGTTTGGCGCCATCCGGCGGGAGCTGTTTCGAGAGTTCGGCGGATTCGACGAATCCTATGACAATGCTTCCATCGAGGATATTGAATTTGGGATGCGGTTGACCGCCGCGGGCGTCCGCATCCGGCTGGACCCGCAGGCCCAGTCGCAACATTTGAAACGCTGGACGTTTCCGGCAATGTCTCGCACCGACGTCTTTCACCGCGGCATACCGTGGACCCGCTTGATTCTCAAACGCCGCCGGATGCCCAACGATCTGAACCTGCGCTGGTCGCAGCGAGTCGGCGTGGCGGCGGCGTGGATGGCGCTGGCGGCGGCGTGTACGGGCCAGGGTTTGCTATTGGCGGCCGCGCTGCCGTTGTTCGCCGCCTGCAATTGGCGATTTCTACGATTTCTCCAGCAGCGGGCTGGATGGACCTTCGCGATTCGTGCGTTCCCGATCCATTTTGTATTTTCGGCTTATTGCGGATTGTCCCTGGTTGCCGGCACGATGCTTCATCTGAAATCCGGCATCGCGCAATTTCTTCGTTCGCCTCAGCCGCCAGCGATGGAGCCTGCCATGTCGAAACCGGACGGCGCAGGAACTGAAGACTAGAATCTAGCCTGATGCTCGCTTGCTTTGGGCGCCACGAGTGCCGCGTACATACCGATCATCTCGGCGGCACGGGCGAAAAACGAGGCAGCCAAGGCCAGCGGGAACAGAAAAATCGCCCGGCTGCGGCTCACTCCCAGGACACGGCTAAAGCGGAACCAGTGGCGGGCATCCCGGCACACCAGTCCCATGCGAAGAACGATGGGTTCAATCCAAGGCAGCCTCTGCAATCCACGGATGCGCGGCCAGCTGGCATCCGCGCGCCTTCCCTCATAGGTCTCCCAGCCTCTTCGAAAATGCATTCTGGAAAGCCACCATTTGAAGTTCATGCCGTGAGCCGTGGTCTGGCGTGGTTGGTAGGAGAATTTAGCGCCCGCCCGTTGGAGTTCGAAGAACTGCAGCGAGGAGACAAAAGACCGCTTCAGGACCCGAAAGGGATGCTGCAAGAGCCAGCAGCGGCGGATGATGAGATTGTGGCCCATGAGGGCGTTCGCTCTCGGATCTTCCGGCGATGACGAAAATGCAAGCCCGAAGGACCAGGAGGGCAGGGCGGCAGCCATCATCCAGGGTGAATCAGGCCCCGATCGTTCGGTCCGGTAGAGTGAGGGTCCAATCGAAGCGTCGGCGCCCTGCCGGATTGCGCCCACGCCCGACGACAGCCAGCGGGGTCCCGGCAAAGCGTCGCAATCCACCAACGCCAGAATCTCACCCTCGGCGTATTTGACGGCTTTGTTTTTCAGCTCCCAGTAATGCGAGTACTGCGGCTCAACCGCCAGGAGCTTCACGCGGTGAAAGCGCGGCCAATGCGAGTAAGTCTCTTGCCAATGCGCAATCTGCCGCTGACTGCCGATGAGAATCAGCTCCACCTGTTCCAGTGGAAAATCCTGTTTGAGCAAGGCTTGGAAAGTATCGTCGGGAAGGGCTAGAGCGTTCGCCTCTTCGTTGTAAGCTTCCACGACTACAGAAACCGCGGGCTGCATTTCTGTCATGTTGCGGACGACACCGCCTTATCCTGACAGAGTAACTCATACAGCTGAATAAAACGATCCACAAAAATATCCTCCGTCAGATTTTCGAGCGCGAACGCACGCCCCTTCAGACCCATCGAGCGGGCTAACTCGGGGTTTCCAAGCAGCGCACCGAGCGCTTCGGCCAGCGCGCGAGGATCCTGGGGCGTAACCAAAATTCCGGTCTCGTTGTGACGCACGAATTCGGCCAAGCCGCCGCTGTTGCTGGCGATGACGGCTGTTCCGCGCATGAGGGCCTCCGCGGCGGTTAAGCCGAACGGTTCCTCCCAGCGCGACGGCACCGCTTGCACCCACGCGCCGGAGAAACGCCGCTCCATTTCCTCGCGCGAAATGTGGCCGAGCAGAGTGACGCTGGACTGCAGGCCCAGGCCGTCGATTTGCGATTCCAGACGCGGACGTTCCGGTCCATCGCCGGCAATCAGAAGCTTCGCGCCGGAAACACGCGATTGGACATTCGCGAAAGCCCCGATCAGATCGGCCGCACCCTTTTCGCAAACCAGCCGCCCTGCAAAAACAACCGTCGGCATCGGGGAAAGTTCTCCACCGGGCGGGCGGACGGGCACACCGTTCCAGATCACTTCCACTGGCTGGATACCTTCCGCTTCCAAGCGTCGTTTTGTCGCGGCGCTGTTCGCCACGAACGCGTTAAACGAGTGCGCCCAATGACGCCACAGCTTCATTTGCAGCATCGCCGAAGGCCAGGCCCAAGCGGGGAAGCAGCTATTTCTTAAGCAAGCTGCGCCGGCCGGTTCCCGGCAACTGGCGAAATTGGGGAGCATCTTCGTTCCGATAGGGCAAATGCAACGGTACCAAGCGACGTGATAGAGAGAGGGAACGTCTTCAAGAAGAGGAAGAATCAGCGGTGAGAGCTGGCTTAGGAAGAGACGAACGTGCACCACTTCGGGCCGGAATTCGGAGAGGACGCGCTTGAGACGCCAGAAGGCCGAGGGATTCGCCACTTGAGTTAAGCCGCGGACGGCCGAAGAAATGCCGAAGCACTCGTAATCGGCCTGGCTCGGCAGATTCAAAGGGCGCGCTGAACTGGCCAGAAGCCGCGCATCGTGTCCACGGCGCCGCAGCGAATCGCGCAACGCCAGCACCATCAGTTCCGCGCCGCCGGTGGGCGTGGCGTAGTCGCTTACCAGCAGCACTCGCATCGACAATTCATCCTGTTAGAGATGCAGCATACCCCGAACCACGCCGCCAATCGCCCATGCGAATTGCATTCCCAGCCTCAGATCCACCACAACTGCAGGCACCAGACTAAGCCACCAGGGTGACGTCGTGCCGGCTTCCCTCGCAATCGAAGGCAGAGCGATCAGGATCAATAGAGGCGACAAGACGCGCGGGTAGCCGTAGGCATCGGTCCAATATTGGGCGCCGGTTAGGGCGAAAACAAGGACTGTAAACAGCAGACCGGAAATCGCGAGCGGTCCTTTCGGGTGCGCGCGTAGAAAAAGCAGGATCGCGAGAATCGAAGCGAAAAGAATGGCCCCCAGCGCGAGCACGTCAGCGAATCTTGCCACTGCCTCAAGGATCGGTGTCAGCGGATATTGGGGAGGCTGCAGCAGCCTGTAAAACAGACCCGGGCCGAGCTTTTTGGCAAACCACGCGGGCGCTCCGTAGTGCGTCTTTTCGTTGAATATGCGCCGCAGGTACCAATACCACCCGAACATCGGCAGCGTGGCGGAGACCCACAGCACAGCGCGCGCGAAGCGTCGGTTCAGCAACTCGAACAGGCAGACGCCCGCAACCAGCAGCAATCCGGTTTCTCGCGCCAGGCAGGCCAGCAGCAGCACGATGAAGAGCTTCCACGGGGAGGCGATTCTCCAATAAACCGCGAAGGCTACGGTGAACGCCGCCAAGGCCACGTCAACGGTCATCCGGTCCATCGAGATCACGGTGGCCGGTATCAGAAGAAATGCCAGCGCCCACGCGGGATGAACGCCCGCCAGCACGGCCCAGCGGCTCAGCCAATAAGCGCCGAGCAAAACGAACAGGCCGACAATCGCAATGTAGGAAGCGTCGATCCACGGCTGGCGCCCGGCCACCAACAAGTAGGCCAACGCGGGAACCAGAATGCGGCGATAGCGCTGTTGCGGGCTGTCCAAATAGCGCGCGTATCCGCGCTCGATCCAAGGATCGTGCGCCACATAGCGGTACATTTGGCCATCGAAGCCGGTGCCCGGAAAACGGTAAGTGCCGGGAGCCAGATCCGGCGGCACCGTGAAATCCTGGCCGGTGAGAAACAAGGCGGTCCAGTTTCCAGCGCGATTGTAGTGCACCGTGAGGAACTGCCAGAGCAGCACGATAGCCAAGGCGGCAACGGCCCACGCCGCCGACACAATGGGACGCTTGGCTACGTCATTTTGCCTGGAATGCAACATCCGGCAGTATGGCATCCGAGCGCTGTTACGGCAACAAGCCGCGGCTTCCAGCCATCCAAACCGGGTTTCCGGTAACATGAAGTTTTCCCCTCAAACATGTTCCGTTTCGAAACAGCCGGTGAATCGCATGGAGAGTGCCTGGTAGCAACCCTCACGGGGCTTCCCGCGGGAATTCCCGTTTCCTTGGACGCGGTGAATCGCGAATTGTGGCGGCGGCAGCAAGGTTACGGCCGCGGGGGGCGCATGAAGATTGAAACAGATCGCGCCGAAATTGTTGCGGGCGTGCGGTACTCCAAAACCATCGGCGCTCCCATCGCGATCATCATCCAAAACAAAGATTGGAAGAATTGGACTGAGACGCTGCCGGTGGAGGGCGCGGATCTGGAGCCGCAGAAGCACAAACCCGTTTCGCGTCCGCGCCCTGGACATGCCGATCTGGCCGGCAGCCTGAAGTACAATTTCCCTGACGCGCGATACATCCTGGAACGCGCCAGCGCGCGGGAGACGACGGCGCGCGTCGCGATAGGCGCGCTAGCCAAAGCATTTCTCGGACAATTTGGCATTACGGTGCTGAGCCACGTGATCGGCGTCGGCGAGGCGTGTTTAGGACGGGCGGCGGATTGGGACGAGCTGGTGGCGCTCAGCCAGAAAGAAGAGGTGTTGCTGGGCTGCGTGGACGCGGAAGCCGAGGCGCGGATGAAGGAGGTTGTGGACCACGCCTATCGCACGGGCGATACCGTGGGCGGCGTCTTCGAAGTGGTGGCGCACGGCGTGCCTCCCGGCCTGGGCTCGCACGTCACTTGGGATTCGCGGCTGGATGGCCGTCTGGCGCAGGCCATCGTATCCATGCAGGCGGTGAAGGGCGTGGAGGTTGGATTCGCCGCCGAAGGGGCGCATTCGTTCGGATCGCGCGTGCAGGACACCATTCACTACAATCGCGAAGAGCGCCGCTTCACGCGTGGAGCCAATCGCGCCGGAGGTCTCGAAGGCGGCATGACCAACGGCCAGGACGTGGTTGTTCGCGGAATGTTGAAGCCGATTTCGACGCTGCGGCGTCCGTTGGAATCGGTGGATCTTACCACGCGCGAGCCCGCGCTGGCCGCCTATGAGCGTAGCGACGTGTGTGTGGTTCCGGCCGCCGGCGTAATCGGCGAGGCCATGGTGTCCATCGTTCTGGCGCAAGCGTTCCTGGAAAAGTTCGGGGGCGATTCCCTCGATGAAACCCGCCGCAATTTCGAAGGCTACAGGGAGCAGATTAGAAACTTCTGATGACGTATTCGATTGTTTTGTATGGCGAGCAGGTGCTCGAAAAGCAAGCCGAGGCGGTGACCGACTTCGATACGCCGGAGTTGAATCAATTGATCGAGGATATGTTTGAATCCATGTACGCCGCCAAGGGCGTGGGCCTGGCCGCGCCGCAAATCGGGATCGCCAAACGCATCGCTGTGATCGACTTGTCGGTGGCCGAAGATCCTAAGCAGAAGATTGTTCTCATCAATCCCGAAATCCTTCGCAAGGACGAGTTTCAAACCGGCGAAGAAGGCTGCCTGAGCCTGCCTGGATTTCGCGAACAGGTAACTCGACCCAAGAGCGTGACGGTGCGCGCTCAAAACGTGAAAGGCGAATGGTTCGAGATGCAGGGCGAGGAGCTGCTGGCCCGAGCGTTTTGCCATGAGATAGACCACCTGAACGGCCGTTTGTACATCAGCCATGTGAGCGCCCTCAAGCGCGACCTGATCCGGCGCAAGGTGCGCAAACTCGCGAAAGCCGGAGAATGGTCCTGATTTTTCTGGGCACCCCCGCGTTCGCTGTTCCTACCTTGGAGCGGATCGTCGATGCGGGCCATCGCGTTTTGGCGGTGTTCACACAACCCGACCGGCCCAAGGGGCGCGGCGGCCAGTTGAACGCATCGCCGGTGAAAGAAGCCGCATTGCGCCTGGGATTGCCGCTGCATCAACCCGAACGAATCAGACGGCCGGAAGTTGTGGAGCAGTTGCAGCAGATGAAGCCGGACGCGATGGTGGTGGTCGGATATGGGCAGATCATTCCGCAATCGATCATCGATATTCCACCAAGCGGGATCATTAATGTGCATGCTTCGTTGCTGCCGAAATACCGTGGCGCGGCGCCCATCCAGTGGGCCATCGCCAATGGCGAGGCGCGGACGGGCGTGACAACCATGCAGATCGATGCGGGGCTGGACACCGGAGACATGCTGCTGAAGTGGGAGACGGAAATCGGACCAGAGGAAAACGCCCTGGATCTCGGCCGCCGTCTAAGTGCCGCTGGCGCCGAGCTTCTGGTCGAGACGCTCGCCGAAAATCCCACTCCGGTGAAACAGGATCCGGCCGAAGCCAGCTATGCGCCGATCCTCAAAAAAGAGGACGGCGAAATCGATTGGAACTGGACGGCGTCTAAAATCTTCAATCGATCGCGCGGATTCCTGCCGTGGCCGGGCGCGTACAGCTTCTTTCGCGGGCAGATGTTTCACATTTGGAAATCGCGTGTTGCTGAAGATGCCGCGGGCGCAGAACCGGCAAAGTTCATTCCGCACAAGAAGCGTCTGCTGATTGCATGTGGCGAAGCGACGGCTCTGGAAGCGATCGAGGTTCAAATGGAAGGCCGCAAGCGGATGCCGGCGGAAGCGTTCCTGAACGGGCAACATCTGAGAGACGACGAAATATTGGGAGCAAAGGTGGCGTGAAATTACCGCTGGGTTATCGATATTCGGCCGTGTACGCCGGAATCCGCAAGGTGCAAAAGGATGATCTGGCGCTGATTGTTCCTGACGTTCCCGCGTCGGGCGCGGCGGTATTCACGCAGAATCGCGTGCAGGCCGCGCCGGTACGCATCGCGCGCTGGAACCTGATGAAGTCGCGAGGATTGGTGAGCGCGGTGCTGATCAATGCGGGCAACGCGAATTGTGCCACCAGGACGGGCGATCGCGTCGCGCTGGCTTGCTGCACCGCTGCCGCCAATCAACTCCACGTGCCGCCGACGCAGGTGTTTCCGGCCTCCACCGGCGTCATCGGCGTGGAACTGGATGCGCATCTGATCGTGAACGCGCTGCCCGGCCTGGTCGCGGGACTGGCGCCGGATCGTTTCGAAGATGCCGCGCGAGCCATCCTCACTACCGACCTGGTAATAAAAACCGCGCAAGCCCAAGTGCGCTTCAAGAAAGGCGCCATCCAGATTGCGGGAATGACCAAAGGCTCCGGCATGATCCAACCGAACATGGCCACCACGCTCGGATTTGTGATGATGGATGCGGCGCTTCCCTCTTCCGCGCTTGGCGCGATGCTCGCCACGGCGGTGAAACGCAGCTATAACCGTATCAGCGTGGACGGCGATACGTCCACCAACGACACCATGCTGGTGCTCGCGAACGGAGCGTCCGGGGTTCAGCCCAATCAGAAGGAAAGCAAGAAGCTGGAGGAGGCGCTGGCGCAGGTGATGGAGGATCTGGCGCGGCAGATTGTGCGCGACGGCGAGGGTGCGCGCAAGCTGGTGACCATCGACGTCAGCGGCGCCGCGAATGAAGAGACTGCCACCAGGATCGCGCGCAGCATCGCGAATTCGCCGCTGGTGAAGACCGCGATCGCCGGCTCCGATCCGAACTGGGGCCGCATCATTTCCGCCGCGGGCAACGCGGGCGTGCCGCTGGATCCATCGAAGGTGGATATCGATCTGCAAGGCGTACCCGTGTGCCGGGGCGGACTGGCCGCGGATTTTTCCGAGGATGAGCTGAAGAAGAAACTCGACGAATCCGAGTGCCTGATTCGATTCACAATCAACGGGCGGGCCAAAGGCAGCGCGCGCTTCTGGACGTGCGATCTCACCGAGAAGTACATTGAGATTAATGCGAGCTATCGGACGTAGCGCGGCGCTGGCGTTCATCGCGATCGCGTTTGCCTGCGCCGATGCGCACGATGATGTGATTGCCGTAATTACATCGATGGCGGGAGCGCTGACCGAGGTCAGTGGGAATGGCATTGGAACTGTGCGTGGCAATGTGCCGATGTTCATGTCCGCCTTCAGCAAGGACATGCCCGACTACGACACGCTGAAGGCTAACGTTGCCGAATTAATGAATGAGGGTGAAATTTCTTCCACCGTTCAGCCCTTGACCGAGGAAGGCGACAACCAGATGTACAAGATCGACCTGGATTGGTTGCTGCAGGTGAAAAGCCTGGAGCAGGACGGTCCGCTGGTGCGGAAGCGCGAAGTGGTTCACTGCGAATTCCGCAAGGAAAAGAAGCACTGGAAGATTGTTGCGCTGAAGCCGCTCGATTTTTTCGCGCCCGTAAATCTTGGGCAGTAACGCATGACGCGGTGCGCCGTCTGTTTCTGGCCGCCGCAGCGACCCTCAGCGCCCAGCCACAACTCGGCCTCATGCCGTGGCCGGCCAAGATCGAAATAGGGCAGGGAACGCTGGCCATTGGTCCGACGATCCGGGTTGCATTTACCGACTACACGGAGCCACGCGTGCAGGATGCGGCTCGGCGGCTTGGACAAATCGTTGTTGACGAGACGGCCGCTACGCTGGTCATTCGATGCGGCCATGCATCCGCGCCAGTTCAGCAACTTGGTGAAGACGAAAGCTATCGTCTCGAGATCACGCCGCAGCGGGCGCTCTTGTCCGCGCCGAATCCGCTGGGCGTGCTTCGGGGCCTGGAAACATTTCGGCAATTGATTGTCTCTACTCCGCGGGGGCTGGAAGCGCCGGCGGTCGATATCCAAGACCATCCGCGCTTCCCGTGGCGCGGGCTGCATCTGGACGTCTCGCGGCATTGGATGCCCATCGAAGTGGTGAAGCGCAATCTCGACGGCATGGCCGCGGTAAAGCTCAACGTCTTCCATTGGCATCTATCCGATGACCAGGGTTTTCGTGTCGAGAGCAAGCGCTTTCCCAAGTTGCAGCAGCTCGGTTCCGATGGCCACTACTATACCGAGGAGCAGGTTCGCGAGGTGATCGCTTACGCGCGCGATCGCGGCATTCGCGTGGTGCCTGAGTTCGATGTTCCGGGCCACACCACAAGCTGGCTGGTCGGGTACCCGCAGCTTGCCAGCACGCCGGGGCCCTATCAGATCGAGCGCAACTGGGGCGTGTTCGATCCCACCATGGACCCAACGCGCGAATCAACCTATCAATTTCTGGAAGCATTCATCGGCGAGATGGCCGCGCTTTTCCCCGATCCGTTCTTTCACATCGGTGGCGACGAAGTCACCGGCAAGCAATGGAAGAGCAGCGCGCGCATTCGCGGGTTCATGCGGAAAAATGGATTGAAAAGCGCCAGCGACCTGCAGGCGTATTTCAATCGGCGGCTGCAAAAGATCCTGGCGAAGCACGAAAAGAGAATGGAGGGTTGGGATGAGATTCTCGATCCGGATCTGCCGAAGGACATCGTGATTCAATCCTGGCGCGGCCAGAAGTCGCTGGCCGAAGGCGCGCGGCATGGATTTTCGAGCATACTTTCCGCCGGCTACTATCTGGATCACATGGAGCCGGCGTCGACGCTTTATGCCGTGGATCCGCTGGATGGCGATGCCGCTGCTCTGACGGATGAAGAGAAGACGCGCGTCATCGGAGGAGAGGTTGCGATGTGGGGCGAGTTCGTGAGTCCAGAAAACGTGGACTCGCGCATCTGGCCGCGCACGGCCGCAGTCGCCGAGCGGTTGTGGTCGCCGGAAGATGTAAGGGATGTGTCTTCGATGTATCGGCGGTTGGACGCCGTTAGCCAGGAGCTAGATGGGCTCGGGCTGACGCATCGTTCCAGCTATCTTCCGATGCTGAAGCGGCTGGCTGGCGCCGATCCAGTGGAACCGCTGAAGACTCTCGCGGATGTGGTCACCCCCGCGACATTCGGCCAGCGCATCCGCACGCACAAATACACGCAACTTACTCCGCTCGATGGCCTGGTGGACGCGGCACGTCCTGAGAGCGAAACGGCGCGAGAATTTGCCGCGCTGGTAGATCAGATGGATCGAGCGCAATTGCGAATCTGGCTTTCCCGCTGGCGCGACAACCCCGCACGCACTGAGCCTGCATCCCAAGCGCTGAATCGTTTGGGGGTAATCGGCCTCCAAGCGCTCGATTACCTGGATCGCAACCAGCATCCGCCGGACGCGTGGCTCCGAGAGCAACGAGCGTTTCTCGAAACGCTGAAGAAGCCGCAGGCCGAATTGCGGCTTGCCATCGCGCCGTCGATTGAAAAACTGATCGAGGCTACGGTTTCGCAGCCCTAGGGTTGTTCAACGCCTGTTCCACCGAAACATGGTTCACGTCCAGCGTTTGCCCCAGCACTTGATCGAGCGCGATACGGGCGTGGCTGTAGGCGGATAGCGTGGCCACTTCGGTTTCCTGCGCGCCCACCAACGCGGTTTGCGCCGCTTCCACATCGCTGATGGTGGACGCTCCAAAGGAAAACGACTGCTGCGATTTCTCGAGCAGCTGCTCTTGCAGCTTGCGCGAATCGACGGCCTGTGAATAGCGAGCGCGGGCCTGCCGCAGCGCCACCATCTGATTGGAAATGTCCACCACCATTTGATTCTGATTGCGCCGCTCCACCAGATCGCCCTGCCGCAATTGCAACTGTTCCACGCCGTAGTCGCCCTGCGCGACTTGGTTGTGTAGCGTCCCTCCAAATAAAAGGGCCTCACGGTGGCTGGGGAAGTTATCGCGAAACACCTGCCCCAGCGCGTTGCCCAAACCTCCGACGTAATAAGGCTCCGGCGCGATGCCGTCATAAGGACTGGATGTGCCTGACAGTCCGCTCGCGCTGACGAGCGCGAATCCCCGCAGAATCGGGAGCACGCCGTTGGCTGTTCCCTCCGCCGAGATTTCAGACGTTTCGTCATTGATTTTCGCCAGCGCAACATCCGGGCGATTTGCGAGAGCTTTGGTCACCAGGTCGCGAAGCGAAGGCAAATTGTCCTGTTCGGGAACCTCGATCCGATCCAGCGTCACAATTTGCGCCGAGTCCAGCAGTTCGTCCGCGAGTCCATTGCGGCTGATGGCGTTCTTCAGCAGATTCTCCTGTTGTTGCGCGGTGGCTTGGGCGATACCAAGCAATTGCTTGCTGTTGGTCACGTTAGCCTGCGCTCGCGAGGCTTCGAACCGGGGAATCACGCCGAGTTCAATCTGCTTGCGGGTATCGTCGTAGAATTTCTGCGCCTGCTCCACGGCGCGCTGCCGCACCGCCAGATCGTCGTCATCGGTAACCAAATCCCAGTACAAGTTCAAGACGTTGGCAACAACGTTTAACAGTTGCGATCGAAACGTTTCTTGCGCCGCTTGGATATTTCTTCGGGCCACGCGGATAAAGCGTCCGTTAACGCCGGTGCCGAACCCTTGCAGCAGATCGTGGCGAACATAGATCTGCGCCACCGGTGCCACCGAGGGATTCAGAAAATCGCTGGGGGCGTTCTGTTTCAAATACGATTCGTTGGTGGTCACTTGAACGTAGCCGCCGCTCAGGAGTCCCTCCTGCACGAACGAATCGATCACATGCTGGGTGCTGACCAGCGATGGGGTTTGGCTTAAGACAGTGCTCGGGTATGGGTAGGAGGTGTGAGAAAAACTGGTGGCATTCTGAAAAACGGGATCCAGGTTTTGTGTCACCGGCCCGATCTGTGCAACGGTGGCGCCGCTATTCCCACTGCCACCACCGCCAGAATTGGACGTCGGAAGGCCGGCCGCGATCTCGCTGCCAAGTACGCCCTGACCGCTGGTGGCTTGATTGACCAAAGCGGTTCCGTTGTTGACGCCGCGCAACGGGCCGCCTCCCTGAGCGCGCTCCAGATTCCACTCGGCCTGCAGCGGTCCATAGCGATCCACTTCCAGGTCGAGATTGTTCTCGATGGCGAGAGCGATCGCATCTTGCACGGTCAGGTACAAATGGCCTGCCCGGATCAGGCTGTGTAAACGGTCCGAGTTGGTCAGATTCACTGGCGCAGTAGTGGCGGGCCGATAAGAGCGAATAAGCAGGGGACCCTGGGGTTTCTCTACCTGCGGGACCGTTTGGGCGAAACTTTGGGATGCGACAAGGCTAAGAACGGCGAGGAGGGAAATTGTTTTATCGAAGATCATGTTGAATACCGGCTCCCTCACGGTCGCGGCTCGGTTGGTCGCGGCTCTGTTACAGACGCTGGAATCGCAGACTCTCGGGCGACGCGGCCGGCCGCGGCTTCTTCCATCGAAATGTTATTCACGTCCAAGGTTTGTCCTACGGCTTCATCAAATGCGACCTTAGCGTGTGTGTAATTCGCCATGGACTGGACCTCGGCGCTTTGATCGCTCGCTAAATCGCGCTCCGCTTGAACCACGGTGGCAATGGTGGATTCCCCAAAGCGGAATCGGTTCTGCTCCGCCTCCAGCGTCTGCTGCGCCAGCGACCGGGTGGCCACTGCGGTTTCATAGCGCGCTCGAGCCTGTTGCAGTCCAATCACCGCGTTCTTTACATCCACCCGGATCTGCGCGATCGCCTTCTGATATTGAAGCTGATTCTGGCGCAGGCTGAGCTGATCCGCTACATAATCCGCTTGGGCCACGCGATTGCGAAACGGGATATTCAACGAAAATCCGGCCGAGTAGTTGGGATAGTCGCGGCCGAAAATCTGCTTCAGCAGGTTGCCGTAGCCGCCAACATACGCTGAAGGCGCCACGAAAACAGGGAGACCCACCGAATTCAGGAGACCCGCCGGATTCACCGGGCCACTCAGGCCATTGTTGGTGAGTTCAAAATTGGCCTGCAACGTCGGTAAGAGATAATTCTTAGAGCCGCCCAGGTTGATGTTGCTACTCTCAATATTGAGTTTCGCTTTGGCGATCTCGGGACGTTGCGCCAATGCCAGGTTTACCAGTTCCGCGGTCGGCTTTAGGTCCTCCGTCTCGGGCACCGTGATGTGGTCCAGGGGAACGATGTGGACTTCATCCAGCCGCTCGTTAACCACCGCGTTCCTGCTCAACGCGTTCTTGAGAACGGTTTCCTGTTGTGCGACGTTGGTCTGCGCGATCAACAAGCTTTCCTTAGCGGCCGACACCTCGGCGGCGGCGCGCGTGGCTTCGATGGCCGGCAGCGTTCCGAGTTCTACTTGCTTTTGATTGCCTTCGTACAGCTGCTGCGCCGTATTCAGTGCCTCCTGCTTGATGCGCAAGTCTTCATTGAAGCTGACTAAGTCCCAGTAGAGGTTCAACACGGCCGAAACGGTGGTGATCACCTGGAGCTTTAGCTGGATGTCGGTCACCTTCAGGTTGTTCTTCGCGACGCGGATGTTGCGATTATTTACGCCGATGCCAAAGCCCTGCAGGAGGTTCTGGTTGACTACCAGATCCAGGTAGCCGGTGGTGTAAGGGTTGACGTCGTTGTACGGGCTGTTGAATTTATTGTAAGTGCTGCCGTAAGTAAGCTGAGTGAATGTGCCAGTTAAGAATGATTGTTGGTACTGCGCAACATACGTTCGATAGTCCTGGATCAGTGAGGGGACGCCGGTCGAAATAGGATTGCTTATTGGGCTGGTGTAATGCGCGAAGCTTGTGTAGAGATACAGGATCGGATCCAGGGGGGGCGGTTGGGCGCCGTACTGCACCACGATGCCTCCGCCGGAGCTTACTCCGGAACTATTATCTCCCACGCCCACCGCGTTTACGTTGACGCCTTCCAGGCTCACGCTCGTAGGTCCCGGGGCGATGGGCACCCCAATGTCTCTGAGAGCGCCGCCGCCCTGAGCGCGCCGCAGCACCTCGCGCGCCAGAAACGGGCCATAGCGCTGGATAGCGATATCCACGTTGTTTTCGAGCGCCAGCGCGATCACGTCTTGGGAGGTCAAATACAGGTTGCCCGCGCGGATGAGCGAATCCAGGCGCGAAGTGTTGGTCAATTTGGCGGGTGAGACCTCGCGCCGCTCCAGATGAAAGGGCCGAAGGAGCGGCCCCACCACCGGCGGCGGAGGCGGCGTTTGAATCGTGATCTCCTGGGCCGCAGCGCTGAAAGCTGTCATGCCAATAACGATAAGAACATTCCAGAGAGTGCGCATGGTCAATAGAAATCCTAGCTCAGACTTCCCAAACATGTTGCGATTCGCGCGTCTGGGTGCAATCGCGGGTCCATTGTGGAAGGCCGCTGGGTCATGCTTTGCCGGAATGGAGGCTAGCGCCGGTGTTCGATTTCGCCACTGGCTGTTCGCTTCCGAAACTTAATTCCCGCTAAACTAATCCAAACCAAGGAGGTGTACATTGGCCGCAACAGTGTGGAAGGGCTTCGTCAGCTTCGGGCTGGTTTCATTCCCCGTGCGCCTGCAAGTGGCGGCGCGAGAGAAGCCGATCCAATTTCACTTGCTGCACAAGAAGGATCTGTCGCGGGTGAAGGAGGTTTATTTCTGCCAGGCGGAGGACAAGCCGCTGAAGCGCGAGGATCTGGTGAAGGGCTACGAGGTGAGCAAGGACGAATACGTGGTGGTGGATCAAGCCGAACTGGACAAGATCGCGCCCAAAACCGCCAAGGTGATGGACATTCTGGAATTCGTCAAGGCGGACGATTTCGATCCGGTGTTTCTCGACAAGTCGTACCATGTGCTTCCCGATGGCGATGTCACAAAGCCCTATGCGCTGTTTCGCGAAGCGATGAAGGAGCGCGGACAGTACGCCATTGCCAAAGTAGCGATGCATAACCGGGAACACATCGTGGTGATGCGTCCGGACGGCGGTGAACTGATGCTTCACACCATGTTTTTCGCCGACGAGATCCAGCAGGTGCAAGTGAAAACCGGTTCGGAAAAGTTTTCCCCGAAGGAGTTGAAGTTAGCGGGTCAACTGATCGACACCTTAACCGCCAAGTTCGATCCGAAGAAATTCCACGACGAATACAAAACGAATCTGCAAAAGTTGATCGACCAAAAACAGAAGGGCGAACGAGTGACCGCGTCGAAGAGTGAAAAGCCGGCGCCGGTTGTCAATATCCTGGAAGCGCTGCGTAAAAGCCTGGCGGGGAACAAAGGCGAGGAAAAATCAGCAGCCAAGCCGAAGCGGCGCGCGAAATCGGCGAAACGGAGCGCCGCTTAGCTCAAACTTTCGGCGCTGTATCGTGCAATCAGGCCGGTGCGCACCGCGTGATGGTAGATGGCGCGAAAGAACCAGCTGGCTGCCAGGAGAAACAGCACATCCAGCGCCGCGCCCCAAATCAGCGCGAAGGGCGACCCTGGGTGTTTCAAGACGATATTCCGCAGGCTCTCGAACACATACGAAGGCGGCAAGACGTGCGAAAGTACGCGCATCCAACGGGGCAGCGTGGAGAGCGGATAGAACACGCCGGCGAACGGGGAAATCAGCGCGGGAATCGGCCAGATAAACCACTCCGACGCCGGCCCCAGCCGCAGCACGATGCCACAGGCGATAATGCCGAGCGCGATGCCGAACAGGAATAGCACCAGCAAATAGGGGATCAGCAGCGCTCCGTAAACAAAAAAGGACAGGCCGAAAACCGCGGTGGCAAGAACCAGCATTACCACCAGACCGATGGAACTGGTTGCGACGCTTGAAAGCACCAGTCCGCTGATATATTCCGAGATGGAAAGCGGTGTCGCGAAGACGTTCAAGAAATTGCGCGACCATACGTCTTCAAAGAACGTCATGGTGACGCCCTGCATCACGCGAATGAAAAAATCCCACAGCAGAACCGCGCCCAGCAAGGATGGCACGAAGTTGAAGCCGGACCCGCTGACGGCGTTGAGGTATTTGGTGATGAATCCCCAGGTCACCATGTCGATGGCCACCCAGGCGAACAGCGGCACTACGCGCGCCGGGCTACCCTGCATCAGAAAGAACTGGCGCAGAACGATGGCGGAAGTTCGCTGGAATGAAAACATCTCTACGCGCGCTCCGGCTGATTCGCTACGGTAATGAACAATTCTTCGAGCGTTTCTTTGCCGTGCATCGCGGGCAGCTTTCTGGGATCGCCCTCCAGCAAAATCCGGCCATGCGAGAGAAAAAGCACGCGATCGCAAACGTCTTCCACTTCGTACATGTTGTGCGAAGTCCAGAGCACGCCCACTTGGCCCTCCGCCGCATAGTCTCGGATCTTGATGCGGATCTCCCGCGCGATGGCCGGATCAAGCGATGCAGTCGGCTCGTCGAGAAGAAGCAAGGCCGGCCGGTTCAGCATGGCCTTCGCCAGGCTCACCCGCGTCTGTTCGCCGGAGGAGAGCACGCCGCACTTTACGTGGCGAAACGTGAGCAGATCGAATTGTTCGAGCAGCGTCTCAATGCGGGCCGCCAGATTCTTGACGCCGTAGATCAGCCCGAAGAAGCGCAGATTCTGAACCACGGTCAAATTGCCGGGCAGCGGCGCGTAGACGGCCGCAAAATTGGTGCGCTCCAATACTTGCGAACGCTTCGTCGCGATGTCCAGATCTTCCACCAGGATGGCGCCGGAGGTGGGTTCCAGTACGCCCAGAATCATGTTGATGGTAGTGGTCTTGCCGGCGCCGTTTGGGCCGAGAAGCCCGACGATCTCGTTACGGTTCACGTCAAACGAAACGCCATCCACGGCAACGGTTGTGCCGTATTGCTTGCGTAGATTACGAACCGAAAGGACCTTCGCGGGCACTCACTCAGTTTGACACGGCCCATGTCCGGACCTCGTCTTGAAACCAATTGTCACCTCTAGCGATCAAACGTGCAGGAGATTTCACATGCGGGTGATTGGCGATTTTCTATTCCTGATTCTGTTCTTCATGCTGATCGGGGTCTGGCTGGTGATGTGGATCGGGTTTCATCTGGTGGGAGGCGCAATTCACCTGCTATTGATCATTGCGGCCATTTCGCTGATACTGCACCTGTTCCGCCGCCGCACTGCCTGACGCGGTAAAATCGTGGGTCCTGCTATCGACTTTACTGTTCGTTGTTGCCATCGTCGCTGTTCTTGTTCTTGCTGGAGCAATTCACCAAGGCGCGGGTACTCGGGCCGATCGACGCCGCTATCCTCCCCCAGGGCGAATGATCGAAATTGGCGGAACGCGTTTGCATCTGATCGATCGTGGCGGCAGCGGACCGCCGGTGATCTTTGAATCCGGTGTTTCAGCCACCTGTCTGAACTGGACGCAGGTTCGCTCGGAGGTCGAAAGTTTTGCGCGGGCTTGCACCTATGATCGCGCCGGGCTGGGATGGAGCGATCCGGCGAATTCGCCTCGAACCACTGCAACGATTATCGATGAATTGCGCGCTCTGCTAGCCGCCGCGGGCATTCCTCCGCCATACATACTGGCCGGCCATTCGTTCGGCGGCATGCTGCTGCGGGCCTACGCGGTGAAGTATGCGAAGGAGGTAGCAGGCCTGGTCCTGGTGGATCCCCTATGCCCGCGCGAATGGATGAACGCTACACCCACGCAGGCGCGAATGCTCAGGCGGGGCGTCAAGCTCGCGCGTCGCGGCGCCGTGCTGGCGCGCATCGGAGTGGTAAGGGCGTCGCTTGCGCTCTTGATGGCCGGTGGCCGGTTTGTCCCAAAGACAATTGCCAGGCTGAGCAGCGGACACGGCGAATCCGTGATCTCGCGGCTGGTGGGAGAGGTTCGCAAAATGCCTCCGGAGACTTGGCCGATGGTGCGCGCGCACTGGTGCCAGCCCAAAGGTTTTCTGGGACTGGCGGCTTATCTGGAAGGGCTGCCGGCGAGCGCCCGGGAAGCATCCGCGCTTGGCGATCCAGAAGGCATTCCGCTCACCGTGCTTTCGGCCGCTAACTCCACGCCCGAACAACTGGAGGAGCGGGAAGCCTGGGCGCGCCGCTCCCCGCGCGGGCGGCACATCATCGCGCGGAAGAGCGGGCATTGGATACAACTCGACGAACCGGAGCTGGTGGTGGAAGCGATTCGCGAGATGGCCGGTTTTGTTAGGCCTTCTTGATCATCTCGACGTCGATATGAACGTGCACTTCGTCGCTGAGCATTACGCCGCCGGTTTCGAGCGGTGCGTTAAAAGTGAGCCCGAATTCGCTGCGTTTGATCACCGTCTCGGCGGACGCGCCGCTACGGAGATTGCCCCAGGGGTCCTTGGCTTCAGCGGCCGCGCTTTCTACGTCCAGCGTTACTTCCTTGGTGACACCGTGCAAGGTGAGGTCGCCCACCACCTTCCATTGATGGTTGCCATCCGGAGTCACTCGCTTGGAGACGAAGGTGATCTTAGGGAACTTGTCGGTGTCCAGAAAATCCGCGCCTTTCACGTGCGCATCGCGCTTCGGATCGTGCGTGTGGAGGGTGGTGGCGTCGATGCTGGCATTGATCTTGGTGTTCGCCGGATTGGCGGGATCGAAGAGGATGTCGCCGGTGAGGCCGCTGAATCCTCCCCGAAAGTAGGCAATCATCAGATGCCTGATCTTGAAGCCGGCGCCGGAGTGGGCCGGGTCGATCGTATAAGTAACGGCAGTTGCCGCTGTGGTGGCGGTGCTCATGAGGTTCTCCTTTTTTGCGGACTGCGGACGTCCGCAACTTTCGTTTAGATGCATCTGCCGCGCGGGCCGATGCGCCCCATTTCCAGGGCGGGAATCGCCGAACCGGCGTCCTCATGTAGTTTACAACGGAGCAGGGGGGAGGCTTGGCTTTGGTTCCGGCCGGGCGAATCTAGAAAATGAGTTTCGCGGACAACTGGAACTCGCGCGGCGTGCCCCGGCCTGTCGCATAGTTGCTGATCGTCGTTGTAATCGCACCGAAGTTGCTGTCGGACAGATCCGCGTTGGGCGGTCCAAACTGCGCCCGGTTGAACACGTTGAATGCATCGGCGCGCAAGCGCAGATTCATCCGTTCCGTCAAGGACACGTATTTCGATAGCCCCATATCCAATTGTGAAATCCCCGGCGCACGAAACGCGTTGCGTCCCAGATCGCCGAAAGTCTGGGAAGCGGGCGTGGAGAAGGCGGCTTTATTGATCCAATCGTTCGGGGTGGATCCGCCGGCGGGCGTGAGCGGAACGCCGTAGACGTAGTTCGGCCGCTCTTCTCCGCTAATCGCAAACAGACCCGGAACGGATGCATTCGAACGATCGATAGTGATGTTCACTGGCAGACCACTCTGCGCCGTTCCGATGGCGCTGAGTTCCCAACTTCCGAAGATGGCCCGTGCGACGCCCGGGCTACCCAGGTACCGTTTCCCAGTCCCGAACGGGAGCTGGTAGACCGCCGAAAGATTGAACATCAGGCGCACATCGTCGTCGCTACTGGCCTTGTCGCAGGATCTGCAGAAGGAATCCTGAGGCGTGTCCGACTCGCCTCCGCCGATACTGTCGTCATTGATGGAATGCGACCACATAAAGTTGGCCGACAGCAAAAATCCGCCTTGAAACGCCCGGCGCGCATTCAATTGCAAGCCTTCGAAAGTGCTGTTGCCCACGTCTCCGCGCCAGGACACTGGACCGAACGCTGGATAGGGCGCGACGCCCGTCTCCGGATTCACCAGATTCACATAGGTGGTGGTAAGAACATCCGTGCCTTTGTTGCCCAGGTAAGTGGCGGTTCCCAGAACGTTCCACCACAGCTTGCGCTGTACCGACGCTGTCCAGGCCGCGACGTAATCGTCCTTCCGGTTGCGATCCAGATCGCGCGGTGAGACCACTCCCAAACCGCCGTTCTCGGCATAGATCAGAAACGGCGTCAAAGGAAAAGAAAGTCCCGGGAATGCGGTATTGCTGAACGAGTAACGATCCACGGTGTTTGAGATGGGCAGATTCTGATCGTCTTCCTGCCCGTCGGTATGATAGATACCGCCTCCGGCGCGCAGCACCGTGTCGCCATGCGACCATGCAATTCCCAGCCTCGGGTCGAAATCGTTATAGCGCGGATGGAAAAACGAGTCGGTACGCGGGCAGTAGCCGCCGCAGGTGCCGAAATCAAACGGTACATCATCATTGTTAATAGCGTGCAGAGCATTGAAGAAGTTGTACCGGATGCCCGCCGTGACGGTCAGATTGCGCGTCACCTTCCACTCGTCCTGCACATATCCCCAATACTGCGTTTTTCGCTGTCTCACTAGCGGAAGTATCGCAGTGTAGGACGCAGTCCCCATGTCGTTGTTCAGGAAGTTGGTCGGTGAGGTATAAGTCAAGGTCCCGCTCTGCGAGGTGCCTTGGTTCAGCAGGATCCATCGGATCTCAAATCCGAACTTAATGGTGTGTTTGCCCTTCGACCAGGCCATGTCGTCGATCAGGTCGAAGCTCTTGGACGGATAGTCGGTGGTGGAGGCACCGGTCAGAGAGCTGAATCCGGAAGCACTCACGCCAAATGGAACTGGAGACAGATTGGCCGTGTGATAGAGAGTTTGATTCACCCCGAACTTTACTTCGTTCACCAGCGTAGGCGTGAAAACGTGTACGAACTCCGCCGCTCCATTGCTGAATTTGGTGTCGATCCCGGTCTTGGCGGTCAGCGACCCGGTGGGGGTTTGCTCCACGGCTTCGTCGGAATTGAAGCGCAGGAACGCCGTGTTCTGGTCCGAGAAGTGCTGGTCCACCCGGATCATCCCGGAGTCTTCGTTATCGATCTGCCGGCCGGGCGCAACGTAATTCCAAACGTTCGGATTCGAGGTCGGCGAGGTCCCCAGCGGATACGCGTTCAATATCGGCAGCAGCGCGGGCGATGTCACGTAGGCCTGCGAGAGAAAGCTGGGGCTCGGCACCAATCCGATCTGCGTTCCGTCCAGCCTCTGCCGCAGACCCTCATAGTTGGCGTAGAAGAACGTCTTGTTGCGCACGATGGGGCCGCCGAACCCCCCCCCGAATTGGTTCAACAGAAAGGGGTTCGGAGACGGCCCGTTGAAGGGCGTGCGCGCTTCCAGATCATTATTTCTGAAGTAATCGAATGCATCCCCGTGAAAGCTGTTGGTCCCCGCTGGCGAAACCACCGCCACTTGCCCGCCCGCCGTGCCCCCTTGTACGTCCGCGCCGAAGTTTTGCGATTGCACCTGAAACTCGTTAATGGAATCGAGTGGCACATTCAGACGCATATACTCGCGTTGTTCCTGGTTGTAAACGGCCGTGGCATCCACGCCGTCCAGTGTCAGATTGTTGTCGTCCAAACCATGCCCTGCGAACCGGATGGTGCGCTGGTCGCCGGCTCCATTGTCGATCGCGCCCGGAACAAGCGAGGTCAAGGTAGCCCAATTGCGGCCATTGAGCGGAAGTTCGTTCACCTGCTCCTGCTCCACCGCTGCGCCGATGGTAGCGTCCACCCGGTCGAGTTGCACCAGAGGTTCGGTGATACTGGCTTTCTGGATTCCGCCCCCTACTTCCAGGATTGCGTTCAGCGTCCGAGTTTGTCCCACGATCTCGCCGACGCGTTCAGCTTGAAAGGTCGAGAACCCATCCTTGGAGATCTGAACCGAGTAAGTCCCCGCCGGTAAATCGGCCAATGCGTAATTGCCTTGCGAGGTGGTTTCCGTTTCACGCTGAAGCCCGGTGGCCGCTTGTGTGACTCTTACTTTCGCGTTCGGAATCCGCTTGCCCTGCTGATCGGTCACCGTTCCGGTGAGCGAGGAACTCTCCACCTGCGCCCAGGTCGTCCCGCAAAGCAGCATCAGGATCAGCGACGCGAGGGCAAGCGAAAGAGGGAGCGAACGTCTCATAGTATAGGGGCAACGGGATAGAAGACTGGCGCTCCTAAGGGAAAAGATCGGTCTCATATCATTAGAACCTTAGCCTTAGCTCCACCCAAGCCCTTCTCGGAGCACCCGGCGCGAAGAACGTCGCGCTCTGAAGCGGGTAATTACCCGCTTGAGGTCCGGTAGTGTAGGCCGGGAAAGGCTGCAACACCAGAGCGCCGCTGCTAGTGAACGGGGTGTTCTCAATCTGCGCCGCCGTGTAATAGTGGTGATCCAGGACATTGTCCACCTGTACGCCCAGCTGCAAGTGCCGCGTCAGATCGTAATGCGCTGCGAAGTTGACGACGGCATAGCCGGGTGAAACGCCCGGTCCCAAGTAGTAGGGTGGATCGGGCTGGTACGCGTTGTTCTCGTTGCCGCGCGCGTACGAACTCGAGTCCGCGATCAAGCCCAGATCGAGCCTGAATTTAGAAGTTGCTTGAACATCCACGTAGGCCTTCCCGGTTTGCTTCGGAATAAGCGGAATCCGGTTGCCCGGGTGAACGGTAATTACACCCCCCACCCCAGGGTACCCCGATAACGCGATATCGCTGGTGTTGTTGGCGGTGCCGTCCAGCGTCTCCACGCTTTGATAGGTTGCCGACAGGAATGTATAATCCAGGCCAACGGTAACGCGGCTGACGTGGCCATCCAAGCTGGCCTGCACTCCCTCGCGCAGCGTTTTGGCGAAATTCTGGAAATAACCGGTACCGGTCTCAGGCGCCGCCACGAAGAGAATATCGTTATGGTTTTCGGCCCGGAAGGCGCCCAGGTCCCAGTTCACGTGAAACTGCTCCACTTTCCCGCGCAGACCAGCTTCCCAGGTCTGGGTCACCACCTGGCTGAGCGGCGGGTCGCTGGACAAGGCGTTGGGCAGGCTGCAGGGGTTATTCGGATCGGCGCAACCGAGCTCGATGGACGTCGGTGCGCGGTTGGCCTGCGAGTAGTTGGCGTAAACATTCAAACCGGCAATCGGATCGTAGGTGATCCCTATCGCCGGGTTAAATCGGCTGTAAGTGTAATCGCCGGTGAGCGATCCTGGCCCGGGCGCAAGGTTGAGAAGGTCGGTGTTGTCGATAGAGGTCCGGTTATAGCGTCCGGAGGCCGTGACGTTCCAGTTCTTGGCGGGTGAAAACGTGTCGGTGAAATAAACGCTCTCGTTGGGCGTAATTCCATGGAGATCCACGGCCGAGCCGTCCTGCCATGCCGGAACGCCAACGATAACGTGTTCATCGTTGATATACCCGTACTGGGTGGTCTGCGTGTAGCCGACCGTGCCACGGTCGAAAACCGCGCCCGCCGTGAACTGGTTGCGATGGCCCCAGGGCCTGCTGACCCAGGTGATCTGGCCGGAAAGCCCATAGTCGTTCTGTATTTCTTTGGAGAAGACGGTGACGGCGTCACAGGTCTGGTCGGGATCGTTGAGCGTGAGAGCATTCGCGATGCAAGTCAAAGATGGAAAGGGACCGTTGTCCACGCCGTTGGCGGGAAACCCGGAATATCCGGCTGCGCTCAGGGCTGCTGTATCGGCGGGAGTGAGTTGATAAACCGGTCCGGCGAACGCGTCGTTGTTAGCGTTGCCGTTGGTGGTCTCGGTCCGGATCCAGCGGTACCAGGTGTTGCCGGAAAACGTCAGATCGTCATTCCAGGTATGGCGGGCTATGAAATTGAACGAGGGCGAGCGATTGCCGGTGGTGTCGGGGATGGTAAAGACGCTCGAATAATCGGTTTCGAGCAGGCGATAGTCCTGAATGCCGTTGCCGGTGAGCGTGTTATATGCAAACGCCATGGTGAGCGCCAGATCGGTCTTTTCGGTGCGCCAGCCCAGCCTGCCAAAACCTTGACGGACGTCGGAGGGTGAATCGAATCGCCAGCCGGATTCGTGAAATGCGTTGGCGGAAAGGAACCAGTTGAATCCCGCGGCCTTTCCGCCGCCCCATTCGGCTTCCAGCTGCTTGCGCCCGCTGCTGCCGTACAAAACCGTCCCGCTCCATCCAGGGCTGGTCACGCCGTCCTTGGTGGTTACAGAAAGCGAACCGCCCAAGGTATTCAATCCGAATACGGGATTCGACCCCGGTATCAGCGTCATCTCCGAGATCGCGTTGCGCTCGATGAGGTCCCAACTAACCACATCGCCGAAGGGCTGGTTCTGCCGGACGCCATCCACGTACACCGACAGTCCCTCCGGCGTGCCGAGCAGCGGTGAAGCGGTATAGCCGCGATAATTCACGTCGGGCTGGAAGGGGTTGTCCTGCATTTCATTTACGTACACGCCATTGAGACGCCGGTTCATGAAATCCCCCAGATCGAGCGCGGAACTGTTCTGGATGTCCGCCTGAGTGGCGGTCTGGACCGGCGTGGGAACTTCGTTGATCGGGAGTTCAATTCCGGGAAGCGCCGTGGTTGCGACTACATCCACTTTGGAAGCTTGGGAGCTCAACGCCAGCATGATGGTGCGCGAGATGGGCGACCCGGAGCGCACGTCGATGGATGCGGATTCGGTGACGAAGCCGGTTTTGGAAACCTGCAGCTTATAGCGGCCGTATAGCAAATTGCCAAACGTGAACATTCCCTGCGAATCCGTTTGAAAGCTACGCTCGGTTCCCGGAGCGGGACCCTGCAACTTTCCCGAAGCCTGCATCATCGCGCCGGAGGGGTCCTGCACCTGGATGCGGATCTCGCCCTGCGGGGTTTGGGCGACAACCGTAAGAACCGTGAACAGTAGAGCCACGGCTCTCACTGGCGATACCTGGTCAGTGGCCGGTCCGTATGAAAATACTTCTTGTAGGCTTCGATCCAGTTGGTTGCAATTTCGCGCTGGGCGGTGGCGAGATCCAGCTGTCCATCGCAGACCAAGTCGCGCAAATGATCCTCCAGGGCGTCTTTCACTTGCGCATTCCAGACGGTAGCGGTGTAAGTTTGCGGCCACAGGTTATGGATGTCGTCCGCACCTCCCAGCGCGGGCGTAATCAGGTAGTCCACCTCGTAAGCGCTCGGCGCTGCGGGCCGGATTCCGTATTCGTCGAACACCCGGCGCTGCAGCGCCACTGGTACCGTCTTGTTCTTCGTGTTTGACTCCATGCATACTTCCTCGCGGCCCACCAGCACCGTGGCTCCAGGAGTGAGGCTGGGATTGGGTACCATTACGGCCACCGCGTGCGTGCCTTGCCGCCCGCTCCATACGTGGGCGAGCAGCAATGCCATGGCAACCAACCCGAACACGGCCGCGGCGCCAGCCCACGAGAGTCTCCAGGGGACAGCGGCCCACCAGGAGATGCGTTCTCTGTCCGCCATTCGCGCCAGTTGCGCCTTCAGCAAAGCGCGCGGTCCATCGGCGGGTGGCACTTGCAGATCCAGGCTGGTCCGATGCAGACGGACAAACTCGCCCAGGGACGCCTCGATTTCCTGTTGGCGCGCCCGGCAGGCCCCACAAGCCGCGAGATGCGAATTCACTCGCCCGGCGCCGCTCTCAGAAAGCTCGCCATCTACCGCCAGCAGCAGTTCTTGATCGGAGAGATGAGGTTGTTCTGTCGGCATAAGGTCACCCTTGACCCGGGTTCTACTTGGATATTCCTTCCGATCCCGTTTTGTTCAGCTTCTTTTCAACCGAAAATGCGTGGCCCTATAGTTGCTGTCTGAAGACGCAGAAGGTGGGGTCTTTCGATGTTAGCCGGAGCCATAGCCGCAGTTTTAATAGTGTTTGCGCTGTTTTTGTCGATGCTTTCTTCGTCGCCCAAGGACGATCCGGAGTGGAAAGCCGACACAGAGGCGTGAACTTTTGTCACGTTTCGACACGCTTAACGCAAGGGCGCCAGCGTAAACGTCAACAGAAAAATTGCGAGCGCGGCCAGTCCTAAGGTCACCCGGTTCTTGTCCAGCTTCGTGATGTCGTAGATCACCGGATGGCGCAGGGCGAAGAAGAACAGCAGGGCCGCCCAAACCAGCCAGCTATAACTGTGTCCGAAAAACGCGAGTGGTATCAGCGCTATCACAAAAATTCGCGATAGCAGCTTGTGCCTGCGGCCGGTGAAGGCATAGAGGATATGCCCGCCGTCCAATTGCCCGATGGGCAACAGGTTGAGCGCGGTGGCGAGAATCCCTACCCAGGCCGCGCGAGCTACCGGGTGCAGTAGGATGTCTGAGGAATGGACGCCGGGGAAGCGGATCATCTCAAAGATTCGCTGGATAGCGGAGACGCCAAACGTGACGTCGCCCTGGTCGGCGATTCCGGCAGATTTCTTGGACAGGGCCATGCCAATCGCTAGGAACGGCAAGAGCACCGTAAATCCCGCGAGCGGTCCGGCAATTCCCACGTCGAACAGCGCCTGCCGCGTATAGATGGGCGAGCGAATGCGAATGAATGCCCCCAAAGTCCCGATAGGCGAGAGAGGAAACGGGAGGAAATAGGGCAGGCTGGCGTCGATTCCGTAATACCGGCAGGTGAAGTAATGCCCCAGCTCGTGTGCCAGCAGGATGGTCATCAACGTAATGGAAAACGCCAGCCCGTCCACCAGCAGAAGCGGTCTCGCGTGCAGCGTGGCGAATACGTGAAGGTACTGATCTACGAGTTCCAGGGGGCGTTCGTCTTGGAAGCTCTGGGCCAGGACGACGCCGACCAGCGTCGTTGTGCACAGCGTCAGAGCCAGCAGCAGCCAGTGCAGGGCCCAGCGCGCGGTGGATATGGTGTCTTGCGGAAAAGTGAACGAGGCTCTCAACGCCTCGCTCGATGTTCGGGGTACCACGAGCCGGTACGCTACTGCAGCGACTGCAGCTCCTTACCGGGCTTGAATCGCACCGCCTTGCCGGGAGGAATGGCCACCTCGGCGCCAGTGCGCGGGTTGCGTCCGATGCCGGTCTTGCGCGGGCGCACGTTGAAGATGCCGAAGCCGCGCAACTCAATGCGCTCTCCGTGCGACAGGGCCCGCTTCATGCTCTCGAAAACTGTTTCCACGGCCATCTCGGCCTTGGTCTTGGTGATTCCGGTTTTGTTGACCACTTCGTTGATGATGTCGAGCTTGATCACGGTTCCCCCCTCGCGACAAACGTGCGCGGAGCGCGGCGCCAAGGCCCACGAAATCCTCCGCAGCCCCCAAGGTGGGAGCAAACCTCATGATAGGATTGGGGTTAGGGATTTGTCAAGCTGCCTCCTCATCGCTGCCGGCGACAAGCAACAAGAAAAGGACCTTCTGCACTTTCGCTGCCGCTGATGCCACTTTAGAGTGGCGCCAGTTCCCGCGACTTGCGGGCTGAAAAAGCGTGCCGCCACGCTGGATGTCACCATAAAAGCCGTCAACCCGTGGAAGTTGGCAATCGTGAGGCGGATCGCATATCCGTGAACGTTCGATCTGGTCCACTCGATCGGATACGTGATATCCAGTACGGTGCCATTCGGGAGACACCAAGTGGCCACCTATAGTCATCCTGCAGAACACGCAGCGCGAAATGGACAGCGAACCGTTCTCTTTGCGCTGTCTTTGCCGTTCTCCTCTCAACGGGATTCTTTTGGAACTACACTTGCCCTCTCTGCGCTCTGCGTGGCCAGTTGTTTGGAGCCTCATCCAGCGGTCCGAGGCCGCGCGATGCCATTCGAAAGTCGCAGCAGGTTTGGAACATAAAGGAAAGATAAAATGCCGACCCTCGAGAAAGTCACTTTGCCTAACATTCGAAAAGAAACCGACAGCCTCGGCGAGGTTGACGTCCCAGCGCATGTCCTCTGGGGCGCGCAAACACAACGGTCGCTCGAGCACTTCAGCATCGGGCATGATCTCATTCCACGCGAGATGATTACCGCTTACGCCACGCTAAAGAAGGCCGCTGCGAATGTCAACCATGCAGCCGGGCGCCTAGCTGCCGAGCAGCATCGGCTCATTGTGCAGACTTGCGATGAGATCCTCAACGGCCTTCACGGGGATATGTTCCCTTTGCACGTTTGGATGACGGGCAGCGGAACACAGTTCAACATGAACGTGAATGAAGTGATCTCGAATCGCTGTTGTCAACTGTCAGGCACGCCCCTTGGAACTAAGACGCCGGTTCATCCGAACGATCACGTCAACATGTCGCAGTCCTCCAACGACTCCTTTCCCACCGCAATGAATGTCGCGGCGGCCGTCAACGTGACGGGCCGATTACTTCCAGCCGTCACCGCGCTGCGGGATGCCATTCAAGTGAAGTCCCAGGAATGGAAAAACATCGTAAAGATCGGCCGCACGCACATGCAGGATGCGACACCGCTCACTCTCGGCCAAGAGTGGTCGGGATATGCCGCGATGCTCAGTGACTGTCTCGATCGGATTGAAGACTCTTTAAAAGGCGTATACGAACTAGCTCTTGGAGGGACGGCAGTGGGTACAGGCATCAATGCTGCCCCAGGATTTGACAAGGCGGCCGCGGCCGAGATCGTCAAGCTTACGCAATTACATTTTGTCAGCGCACCAAATAAATTCGCGGTACAAGGCGCGCACGATGCACTGGTTCAGCTTTCTGGTTCGCTCCGCACCTTATCAGTCTCCCTTTATAAGATCGCAAACGACATCCGCTTGATGTCTTGCGGCCCGAGGGCCGGATTTGCGGAATTGATCATTCCCGCAAACGAGCCCGGCTCTTCCATCATGCCGGGCAAAGTGAATCCAACGCAGGCTGAAGCGCTTGCCATGATTGCCGTCCAGGTGATGGCAAACGATGTGGCCGTGGGATTTGGTGGTTCAGGCGGCTATCTGGAGATGAATGTCTACAAGCCGCTGATCATCTTTAACATCATGCACTCCATCACGTTGATCGCGGATGGGTGTACCAACTTTCGCAAATTCCTGATCGAAGGCACAAAGCCAAACGTGAAAAAGATTCAGGAGTATGTCGATCGTTCGCTGATGCTGGTAACTGCCCTGTCACCCGTCATCGGTTATGACAATGCTTCCAAGATTGCTCACTATGCTTTGGACAATGACCTGACACTGAAGCAGGCCGCCCTGAAGCTTGCTTTAGTGTCAGAAGACGAATTCGATCGCGTCGTCGATCCGGCCAAGATGGTTCAGCCGTATGTGGCCAAGGCCAGTTGAAGGACATCGGCAAAAACACTAAGGAGATTCTCTAATGGCTAGCTCTACAAATATTCAAACCACCAATTCGTCGAATCCGGATGTCCTTCTCATCGGTGCCGGCATCATGAGCACTACACTCGCGGTCATGCTGAAGGAGCTTGATCCGAGGCTGAAGATCGAAATCCATGAAGTGCTGGGCAGCGAGGCGCAGGAAAGCTCAAACGCATGGAACAACGCCGGAACCGGCCATGCCGCGCTTTGTGAATTGAACTATACCCCGGAACAAGCTGACGGCAGCGTCGATATTTCAAAGGCGCTCCAGGTCAACACCGAGTTCGATCTCTCTCGCCAGTTATGGTCCTATCTGGTGAAAGCCGGAGCGATCCGAAACCCGCAGTCGTTCATCCATCCTGTCCCGCACTTCAGTTTCGTGCGGGGGCTCGATAACCGGAATTTCCTGAGAAAGCGTTTCGCGGCGCTTTCGAGCCATCCGTTTTACCAGGGGATGGAGTATTCGGACGACAAAAAGCAGATTGGGGAATGGCTGCCTCTGGTTATGGAGGGGCGTGATCCTGGTGACGTGGTCACAGCCACGCGCATGGCGACTGGTACCGATGTGGACTACGGCGCACTCACCAAGGATCTGCTCGATTCGCTTCGGGGCAAGGACGAATTCTCCCTTCATTTCTTCAGCCGCGTGCAAGATCTGGAACGCGATGGAGATGCCTGGAGAGTGAAGATCCGGGACGAAAACAGCGGCGAGCATCGTTACGTTCAGGCCAAGTTCGTTTTCATCGGCGCCGGAGGCGGATCGCTGCCTCTGCTGCAAAAGTCCGGGATACCCGAAGGCCGCGGCTACGCCGGTTTTCCAGTGAGCGGAATCTGGTTGCGCTGCGACAACTCGAAAGTCTCGTCTCGTCACAATGCGAAAGTCTACGGCAAAGCTTCCGTCGGATCGCCTCCCATGTCCGTGCCACATCTCGATACGCGCCACATCGAGGGCAAAGTATCTTTGCTGTTCGGGCCGTACGCGGGCTTCTCGACAAAGTTCCTCAAACATGGGTCGTATCTGGATCTGTTTGGCTCTATCGATCCTGAAAACCTTCTTCCTCTGTTAGCGGTTGGGAAAAGCAACCTGGCACTGGAAGAGTATCTGGTCGGCCAGGTTCTGGAGTCCTCCGAGGAACGATTCGCCGCGCTCCGGGCGTTCTATCCGAAAGTGCGGGAGGAAGATTGGAAAGTCGAAGTGGCTGGCCAGCGCGTGCAGATCATCAAAAAGGACCCGGTACACGGTGGCGTCCTGCAATTCGGCACTGAACTCGTTACCGCCTCGGATGGGTCTATCATTGCGATGCTCGGCGCTTCGCCTGGCGCCTCCACTGCGGTCTGGATCATGCTTCAAGTCATCGAGCGCAGTTTCCGGCAGAATCTCGCGACTGCAGCATGGGCGACCAAGCTGAGGGAGATGATTCCCTCCTACGGGCAGTCTCTTATCGAAAATCCGGCATTAGTTCAACGACTGCGGGCTGAAACGGCAGCAGTCTTGCATATCAACAATATCAATTACAAGGAGACAGAAAATGATTCGCGCATACCGGCTGTACACCGGGCCTGACGGGAACTCGCACGTAATCCCGGGCACTGTAAATGGAGGCAAGTTAGTGGATGCCGAGTCCATCCATTTCAAAGAAACGGCCCCCCACTCCAACTTTGACTGGCACAATGACCCGATTCCTCAGTACGTCCTTACATTGGCTGGCGTGCTCGAATTTACGACCGTGGGCGGTGAGACGTTTACCATCCGTCCGGGGGATGTGCTTGTCGCGGAGGATCACACTGGTTCTGGTCACAAATGGCGTTTGGTTAATGACGAACCTTGGAAACGAGCCTACGTAATTTTCAAAACAGGCGCGGATACTCAGTTCGTGCCGGATGCAAAGTGAAACTCTGTCCTGGATTTGGTCGGGGCGAGTGAATTTCTGGTCCACAGAATCAACAACTTAGCATTAGGCATATTGGCTGCGATCCATTACTACAGGTTCCTAACCGCTCAATCGCTTACGGGCGAAGTGCACTCCGATCATAGCAAGCGCTCGCATCCCCTCTCTGCAGAAACCGGGCATAGTATTGGGCATAGCCCGGCTGACGAAAACTGTGGAGCTCGCGCCGTCGCTACGAGTACATTGCACGCGACGATCGGGGAAGTTTCCGCCGATGACCTCGAATTGGTTATCCTGGCCTGGCGCGACGGACTCCGGCCGGAGGAGATCCAGGCGCAGCACCCGAACCTCCGCCTCTCGCAGCTCTATGGCTTGATTGTGAGTTTCCGGTGAGCATGCATGACTCCAGTTTCCGTTAGCTGATAGGGTGTGCCAAGGGCGGGAGGCTCGGCAGCATGGCACAGGAAACGGCGCTTTATCGGGACGATGTAGAGCAGGTGCGACGGCGATGGGCCGAATGGAGAAGCACGCACGCGGTACGATCGCGACTGCCGGAAGAGCTGTGGGCGGCAGCGGTAGAGTTGGTCCAGCGCGATGGGATCGATGCCACGGCGCGGGCATTGGATGTAGATAAACCGAGCTTGCGGAAATGGTCTGGGCGTCTCAATCCAACCCCATTGCAACCAGCCCGGCGAAAGTCCCAGGCGAAGCAAAGAGCGAATGCGTTGCCGGCCTTCGTGGAGTTGCTCGCATCCGGCTCCGGCACGGCGACGAGTTGCCTGGTGGAAGTGGAATCGCCGCGAGGGGCGAAGCTGCGGCTGGAGTTGAAAGGCATTCAGGCCAGCGAATTGGCGGAGCTGATTCGCGCCTTTGCGGCCGCCTAGGCATGCTGCAGATTACGCCGCAGATGCGGATTCTGGTGGCGGTGGAAGCTGTCGACTTCCGCAAGGGCATCGACTCGCTGGCCGAGTTGTGCCGCGCCAAACTGAATGCCGATCCGTTCTCGGGTTGCCTGTTTGTGTTCCGCAGCCGCCGGGCGACCTCGATCAAGGTATTGGTCTATGACGGGCAGGGATTCTGGCTGGCGACCAAGCGTCTGTCGAAAGGACGCTTTTGCTGGTGGCCACAGGTGGCAGAACAAGGAGTCCAGGAACCTACCAAGGCGCTGCGCGTGCATCAAGCGCAGGTGCTGTTCGCGGCGGGCAACCCCGACGTGGATGCCGCTCCGGTGTGGCGTAAAGTGTAAGCCGGTCATTTTCTACTTGCGTTCTGAAACGCTTTCTGGCACACTACCGATGAGATGGCCACCCATCGCTACCGGAGCCGGGACATCAGCAGCGAAGAGATCCTCTTCATCCGGAAACTGATTCAAGATCATCCCGAGCTAAGCCGCTGGAAACTGTCGCGGCAACTCTGCGAAGCCTGGCAGTGGAAGCAAGCCAACGGCGCGTTGCGCGACATGGTGTGCCGGGGACTATTATTGATGCTTGATCGCACCGGAGAGATCCAGTTGCCGCCGGTGCGGCGCACCGTGCGGAATCGATTAGCAGAGCGGCAACGCCCCGAGCCTGTGATCCCCGACAAGCGTGCGGTTTGCGGACCTCTGGGCAGGATCACCCCACTGGAGTTTGTGCAAGTGCGCCGCTCGCCGGAAGAGCCGTTGTTCAACAGCCTGATGGAGCAGTATCACTACCTCGGCTATGAACAGCCGGTGGGCGAACACTTGAAGTATCTGGTGAAAGCACGCGGGCAGGCCATCGCGTGCCTGGCCTGGCAAAGCTCACCGCGGCATCTCAAGCTGCGCGATCGTTTCTTGGGCTGGAGCGACCAAGCACGCGAGCGCAACGTGCACTTGCTGGCATACAACACGCGCTTTCTGATTCTGCCGTGGGTGAGAGTGAACCATCTGGCTTCGCACCTTCTGGGCCGCATGGCAAAGCTTGTTCCGAACGACTGGCAACGGCTCTACGCGCATCCTATTTATTGGTTGGAAACCTTCGTGGACACCTCGCGTTTTCGTGGGACGTGTTATCGCGCGGCCAACTGGCAGATAATCGGCACGACGGCGGGGCGCGGACATCGCGCGCCGACCGTCGAGCAGACACGGCCGGCGAAACAGATGCTAGGATTGCCCCTTCATCGCAAGTTCCGGGAGATTCTTCAAGGATGAAACGGGCGCGGGTGGATGTAAATCTGGAAGAGCTGGACCAGATCATCGAGCGCGGCACGCAGGTGCCGCTGAGCGAGTTGGAAAGCGAAAAGCTCAAGAGCGCGCTGCATGCGCTGGCCGGGATGCTTGCCAAGCCACGCACGACAGAAAAGACCAAGACCGTTTTGCAACAGCCAGAAACGTCGACGCCAGAAAATGATTCGGAGCCGCCATCTGACAAAACGCCAGGCCACGGGCGCAACGGAGCTTCGTCCTACACTGGCGCGCAGAAAGTTGCCGTGCCGCATCCGGAGCTACACGCCGGCGACGCCTGTCCGGGCTGTGAAAAAGGCAAAGTTTACGCACAGAAAGAACCTCGGACTCTGGTGAGAATCGTGGGACAAGCGCCGCTGGCCGCAACCGTGTATGAACTCGACCGGCTGCGCTGCAACCTGTGCGGCGAAGTGTTCACGGCCGAAGAGCCGGAAGGCGTGGGACCTGAAAAGTACGACGAGACCACGGCGGCCATGATCGCACTGCTGAAGTACGGCAGCGGAATGCCGTTTTATCGTTTGGAAAAACTGGAACATTTACTGGGGATCCCGTTGCCGGCTTCCACGCAGTGGGAGATCGTGGAAGAAGCGGCGGAGCTGATCAAAGCCGCGCGTGACGAACTCATCCGGCAAGCGGCGCAAGGCGAAGTGCTGCACAACGACGACACCAGCATGCGCGTGCTGCGTCTGGCGCGCGAGCCGTCCGATGATCGCACCGGTGTGTTTACGTCCGGCATCGTGTCCACCCAGCAAGGGCAAAAGATCGCGCTGTACTTTACCGGGCGTCAGCATGCTGGGGAAAATCTGCGCGATGTGTTGCGGCATCGCGCGAGCGAGCTTGGCGCGCCCATTCAGATGTGTGATGCGTTGTCGCGCAACACGCCGAAACTAAGCGATGGCGCCGAGATCCTGCTGGCCAACTGCCTGGCGCATGGGCGTCGCCAGTTCGTCGAAGTGGCCGCGAACTTTCCGGAACAGTGCCGCTATGTTCTGGAGACGCTGGGCGACGTATATAGATATGATGCGGAGGCGCGCGCGGGAAAGCTTTCGCCAGCGGAGCGTCTACGGTTTCATCAGCAGCATGTGGACCGGTGATGCAGCAACTGCACCAGTGGCTGACAGCGCAGTTTGCACTGAAGCAAGTGGAACCAAACTCAGGCCTGGGCAAAGCCATCACGTATCTGCTGCGCCACTGGAAAGGGCTGACGGCGTTTCTGCGCGAAGCCGGCGCGCCTCTCGATAACAACGTTTGCGAACGTGCGCTGAAACGTGCGGTGCTGCATCGCAAGAATGCGCTGTTCTATCGCACGCTGCACGGCGCCGAAGCCGGAGACTTGTTCATGAGTCTGATCCACACCTGTGAACTGGCCGACGCCAATCCATTCCACTACCTTGCTGAGTTGCAGAAACATCCCGCGGAACTGACATCCAACCCATCGGCTTGGATGCCGTGGAATTACGCTGCCACACTGGCGGGGGTTGGTTTATCATAAATCCTGGATGGCCGGAAAGGATAGTATACGGCCATGCGGGAGAGACACTCGGAAATGGCCGCCAAACAGGCCTCTGAGAAGGCACCCTCGCCCAGGGTTTTTGGCCAGCGACGGAAACATTCGAAAATGTTTCGCGTTGGCCTCTACGCCCGCGTTTCCACTTTCGACCAACACACCATCCCCTTGCAGATCCGCGCCCTGCGCGAGTACGCCGCCCGGCGGGGCTGGACCATTGCTCTGCAAGTGAAGGAGGTCGGTTCCGGCGCTACGCAACGACAACTGCGGGAAAAGTTGCTGGACGCTGCTCGCCGCCGCGAGATCGATGTCGTGCTGGTGTGGCGATTGGATCGGTGGGGGCGGTCGGTGGCGGATCTGCTCGCTACACTCCAGGAACTGGAGCATCTCGGAGTGGGTTTCGTCTCGCTGACGGAAGCGCTGGATCTGACGACGCCTTCCGGGCGAGCCATGGCCGCATTACTGGCGGTCTTCGCCGAGTTCGAACGTGAGATTCTGCGCGAGCGGGTGCGCGCCGGATTAGCTCACGCACGGCAGAGCGGTCGGCGGTTGGGCCGACCGATGACGGCAGGACTGCATGCCTCCGAGATCCGGAAACTGCACCGCGCCGGTGTCCCCAAAGCCGAAATCGCCCGGCGGTTGAACATCGGACGGACATCTGTGCGCCGCATTCTGGCCTGACCTATAGCCGGCAGAAATACCTCTGTCCTGAGCGGTGCACACTGGTTTGAGGGGCTTCTGCCTTGCCAACACCCGATCCGAAGCTCGATCAACTGCTGCGAACCGCCATCGAGCAAACCAGACTGCTTCGGCTCCGTTACCGCAACAGAGAACGAATCGTGGAACCGCACGACTACGGAGAGCACAACGGCGTCATCAAGCTGTTGACCTGGCAGATCGCCGGTTCCAGCGCCAGCTCGCTCCCCAACTGGCGATGGATGGAGACAGCCCTCATCTCCGACGCTCAGCTACTCGATCAGACCTTCCCAGGAGGACGTCCGTCGCCATCCGGCAAGCATCACAAATGGGACAAGCTGTTCCTCAGAGTCAAGCCCGCCAGTAAGAACCCGAAATAACCCGCCTTGGGCCCAGTTTCCGCCTCCACTACGCAGCGTTGCCGAAAACTCACATCGCTCCAGCAGCAAAATCACCAAATTCTTCAAACGATGTGACCTGCCGTTCGTCCATGACGGCAGCACCAGAGCCACTTGGGCGGAAGCACGCCTGACCGAATTGAATCTTGGCTTGAGCCAATCCGCGGACCTGCCCCCCGATGACCTTTGCCGCGTAATTACGGAACTCTTCGACCCCGACGATTTTGACGATCATAACGAAAGCAGAGCGGACGCCTCAGGGGCCGTCAGCATTGACGAATGTGCATCCGTAGAAAACGCCTTAAAGTCCTTCAACAGGCTTGTTGCACGAGAGGGCCTCGTGGCCTACCTCGACACGTCGGGCCGCTGCCATCTCCGGAGCACCGGAACCAGCGTCAGCACTCCCTCATTCAGTCACACCACGCGTCCACCCTCCCCAGAGGAGATTAAGCAGCGCCAGCGCCTCTCAGCCTTCCTTGACGCAGTCAGCGAAGACGAGTTCATTGGGAAGGTCCTGGTCCCATTCTTTCAGCGACTCGGTTTCCGCCGTGTGAGCCCGACCGGACACAAGGACAAGAGCCTCGAATTCGGGAAGGACCTATGGATGAAGTATCAGTTGCCAACCAGCCACTGGATCTATTTTTGTGCGCAGGTCAAGAAAGGCAAGATCGATTCGAATCACGCCAGCGGTCAGAAGAACGTCTCGAACGTGCTTGCACAAGCACGAATGGCCATCGACCACCCAATATTCGACCCCGAAATGGGTCGCAAAGTCCTTCTCGATCATCTCTTCCTGATTTCCGCCTGTGAGATTACGAAGGCTGCGAGAACATGGCTTGTCGAGCAACTTGACGTCAGCCAGCGCCGCCACATCATCTTCATGGATCGCGAAGAGTTCCTCGCCCAGGCGTCACGCATTCTGATTGATTTGCATCTCGAGGACGGCGCCGACGCCGCCAGCTCGGTTGTGGATGCCGACCTACCGTTCTGAGCTCTCAACGAGCCTGTCCAGTCCTTCAGAAGAAGGCACCGGTAGTTCACGCCTGCGAAGCGCTGCTGGGACGTGGCCTGAGATCCGAGGGATGCGCGCGAGCGGGACAGGGTATCATTCGCTGGTGGATTTTCCTCCGGCCCGAGGCCTGAGAATATTGACGGCGCGGTGAGGGGCTGGCCAAAGGTCGTGTTCTGGAGATCGGGACCGACAAACGCTACGAAAGGAAATTTGTCATGATCGTCATCACCACCCCTACCGGAGACATCGGCCATCGCGTTCTGCAGCACGTTTTTCAGGGCAGCGAACCCGTACGCGTGATCGCACGTGATCCCTCGCGCATCCCGCAGGAAATCCGCCAGAGTGTCGAGGTCATACAGGGCTCGCACGGCGACGCTGCAACCATCGAGAAGGCTCTAACTGGCGCAGATGCGCTCTTCTGGCTGATCCCTCCAGAGCCGCTCATGACCATGGACAGCGTGGACGAGGCGTATGTCGGTTTCACAAAGCCTGCAGCGGAAGCCATCAGGAAGTGCGGCGTCAAGCGCGTCGTGGCCGTCTCCGCCCTCGGGCGCGGTTGGAACAAAGCGGCGGGCCTGGCGACCTCCAACATCAAGGCGGATGAACTGCTCGCGAGCACCGGTGTCGCACTGCGCGTGCTCGCGATGCCGTCTTTCATGGACAATCTGCTACGCCAGGCGCAGACGATCAAGGAGAAGGGCATGTTCTCCTCCCCAATCTACGCCGACCTGAAAGCTCCGACGGTTGCTACTTCTGACATCGCCGCAGTGGCGGCAAAATTCCTGATGAACACCACATGGACAGGTCAGGCGGAAGTGCCGGTGCTCGGTCCGGAGGACATCTCTCCGAGCGAGATGGCAGAAATCCTCTCCGATGTTCTGGGCAAGCCCGTTCGCTTTCAGCAGACGCCCATCGAGGCCTACAAGAGCAGGATGACTGGCCGCGGTATGTCCGAGGCGTTCGCTCAAGGCCTCGCGGACATGATGACGGCCAAGAACGAAGGCATTGATAACACCGCATCCCGGGCGGTCGCGGCCCACACTCCGACCACATTCCGCCAGTGGAGCGAGGCTGTTCTGAAGCCAGCCGTTGTGAGCTAGAGCTGCAGCGGTGTGCCCCATCTTCCAAGTGAACGTGGGCGCACTGCTGCCTGCACCTGCACAGCAACTCCATGCTGATGAAGGCAGCGAGTCGACTAGAGTTCACGCGCGTGAAGATAGCTCCTGGGAAACGCGCTTGCGACTCCTTCTTGTGCGCTTCGCCGCCGAGATAATTCTGGTTGCGAGCCGACTTGTCGGGACTAATTCCATGGAGGCTAAGGGCTACATCGCCTGCCAAACGCCAGACCGGGGTTGGGTCCGATTGGCGAACGCAGCGGACACCTCAGCCTGAAAACACCTGTTGTGCGGAGGTTCGGACGCGGGCCGGACCCTCGTTGGGCCTCCGCGACGTGCTTAGAAAAAGTAAAACTGCCCGCCGAGCGTGTACTTCATATCGACCACCTGTTTGCGCGCATGCAGCGTCTTAATACATACGAAGCGAAGACGAACGCCATGACGAGAATCGGATCCCAAGCACTGCCACCGACATTCAGGTGTGAGTAGAACGCGAGTGAAAGATCGATCGCGAGACCAGCATAAACCCACTCAGTCAATCGAGGCACATTGGGAATCAGAAGGCCCACGCCACCAAAGATGTGGGTCACGCCAAGCAGAGGGATGATATAGAGGGGGTATCCGAGCTCCTGATTGGCGATCCTCCATTCGTCGGGATCGTGAATTAGATATAACCTTCCGAAGTACACCCAGATCAAGGCGACAAGGCCGGTTATTACTATCGCGGCTATTTGAGTTGCTCGACCTGCCCGCGCGGGTTTATCTATTGTGTGTTCAGCTTTCATATTATCTTCGGCGCTTGCGAGAAGTGACCCACCGTTGCTTTCCAAAACTGACCCAAGCAGTCTGTGGCTGAGTCTCGAAGGGCAGGTCACACTCCTCCAGATTGCAATTGCCGCGGGGTGACCGGCGTCACTATTCGAAAATTGGCAAGATGTGGATTTGTAAACGCTGCGCCGTTACTCCCGATCGATTTGTCCCGGCGAAACACTCTATCGACGCTGCGGAAGTGTTCCGTGGACTAGGCGAGTCGGTTCACCCGCGTACTCGGCGAAATGGGTTGAGCCGATGTGCGCGATGTAGCCGTCCGGGCGAATCAGAATCCGAGATCCCTCGGTTGTGACGAGTTCTGTTGCGTGACTACCGCGCAAGTGATTGAAGAGCCTGCTGCCATCGTTGAGCCGGGCATCGGGCATCCGATCGCCGGGCTGGAGGCTTCCTTGAGTCACGCCCGAGGACAAGGGGCTCGTTCGGTAATGCAAGGCGAGCTGGCTTGTTGCGTCGCCCCGCTTGATCGAACCCGTTTGGTGCAGGCGTTTGGTCAAACCGAGCACCGCCGCGGCAATCGGGAGACGTTCGACTTGGTATGTATCGAGCAGCGAATCGGGTCCGCCGCGGGCGACGTGTGCGAGCTTCCACCCCAGGTTGTACGCATCCTGCACGCCTGTGTTGAGTCCTTGACCTCCTGCCGGTGGATGCACGTGCGCCGCATCCCCTGCTAAGAACACACGTCCGACACGGTACCGATCGACCATACGCACTGCCGGCTGGTAAATCGAGCTCCACGCTACGCGCTCGACGCGATGGCCGGTGACTTTATGCACCACCCCCTCGATGCCCGCTGCTGCATTCTTCGCTTTCGAGGTGAATTGGAACAACGATGTGTTCGGTAAAGGGCAGAGCGCGATCAGGCCGCCTAGCTACTTTCCGTCGCAAAATAGAGCGCGCTGAGCCGCATCTGGTGGTATCTGGCGCGGCGAATTCGAGCCAGAACATTCACTATTGAACTTGTTTCGATCTGCCCGCAGAATGGGACATGACTCGACGCAAACAAGGAGAACGGACGCTGTGGGAAGGCGTGGTGGACGAAGATGTCCGCGCGTTGTGGGAGCCCTGGATGGTGGAAGCGGATCGGTTGTTGGAGGACGAGGAACTGGTCGACCTGGTCTACCAAGCGCAAGGCGAGCGGCACGAGCACAGCGCGACGCGCGGCCGTTCGCAAACGCCAGCCGAGACGGCGTTGCGGCTGCTGCTGTTGAAGCATGTACGGAACTGGAGTTTTGACACGCTGGAGCGCGAAGTGAAGATGAACCTGGCCTATCGGGACTTCACACGGATTGGGCTGGGGAAAGTGCCGGACGCGAAAACTCTGGCCCGGATCGCGCAGGCATTGGGCGGCGAAGTGATCGCCAAGCTGCATGATCGTCTGGTCGGCATGGCACAGGCAGAGGGCGTGGTGCGTGGCCGGAAAATGCGCGTGGACACCACTGTGGTGGAGACCAATATTCATTACCCCACCGATTCGAGCTTGCTCGGCGACGGCGCACGCGTGCTGACGCGGACGATGAAGAAGATCGAGCAGAAGGCTGGTGGAAAACTGAAGCGTAAGGTGCGAGACCGGATGCGAAGCGTAAATAGGCGCACGATCGCGATCGCGACAGCGAGCCGACACAGGGGACCGGAAGGCGAGGAAAAGCGGAAGAAAGAGTACCGCGAGTTGCTGCGCCTTTCGCGGCAGATCCTCAACGACACCAAGCGGGTGATGGCGGAGATAGAGCAGATGCCCGCTCGGCGGAAGAAAGGACTGCGGGGGCTGAGCGATGGTTTATCGGCGGTCTCAACGCGGATGCGGCAAGTGCTGAAACAGACTAAGGCGCGAATCTTCGAAGGACTGACCCAGTTGCCAGGCAAGATCGTCAGTATCTTTGAGGCGCACACCGAGATCATTCGCAAGGGCAAGGCGAGCAAGCCAACTGAGTTCGGCAAGCTGGTGCAATTACAGGAAGCGGAGAATCAGATCATCACGCACTACGACGTTTTCGACCAAAGGCCGAGTGACCGCGAGCTACTGCAGGGCGCAGTGGCAACGCACCAGAGAATACTTGGACGCATTCCCCGGCTGGTGACGGCCGACGCAGGATATTATTCGCAAGCGCAGGAGCGCGCAGTCGAAGCAATGGGTGTGAAGTGGGTGGCGGTGCCGAATCGCAACACGCACAGCCCGGAGCGCAAGAAGTTGGAGAAGAGTCGGTGGTTCAAGAAGGCACAAGCTTGGCGGACCGGTTGTGAAGGGCGAATCAGCGTGGTCAAGCGACGGCACGGTTTGCGGCGGTGTCTGTATCGCGGAGTAGAAGGCATGAAGCGATGGGTCGGGCTGGGGGTACTCGCCGACAATCTGATCAACATCGGCAAGGCGCTGGTGGTGGCTCGCGCCTAATGCGCAGCGTGGCGCTCGGCTCGCCCCGGCGCAGCAGTTCCGACAAACCTCCAACTTCCGCATTGCCCTTTCGCCATCCAGCAAGGCCAGGGCCCGTCAAAAGTGCGCATTTTGCGACGGAAAGTAGCTAGGGCGAAGGGCCAAGAATGCCAGTCGCGGCGATCAAGTCCTTCAATCTCGACGTCCGCGACCAGCCAGGGGCTTTCTTTTCCGTCGATCGCCTCGCCTTCGAACCGTAGGCCGAGCTCCCTTCGCACTGTGCTGTGGCCCCCGTCGCACGCGACCAAGAAATTTGCTCGCACCATCTCACCCGTCGCGAGTGTGGCGTCCACTCCGTGCTCATTTTGCGTGAACGTCGCCAATGCTTTGCCGAACTCGACCTCGCCGCCGAAAGCGCGCAGACGATCGCGCAAAATCGCTTCCGTTCGCGCTTGCGGCACCATCCAGAGGTTCGGATAAGGTACGCTCTCAGTCGGCTGCTTGCCTGTAGCAAGGCTGCCGGCGCGCAACGAGAACGGGCCGAGGTGAGCCCGAAACTTCGGATAAGGCGCGCCAGCAGCCACAATCGCGTCGATTACCCCAAGGTCATCGAAGATCTCAAGTGTACGCGGCTGGATGCCCTTAGCACGTGACCCCTCGAACGGCGTGCTGGCGGCTTCAATCAAACGAAACGAAATCCCGCGGCGCGCGAGCTCGATCGCGAGCGTCAACCCAGTTGGTCCGGCTCCTACAACCAATACAGCGATCTCGTACATCGTACGAATTAAGTCTAGTGGTACAGTGTACGAATGTCAAGCCGAAAACCAAAGTTGACCCGCGAAAAGATCGCCGCCACCGCACTCGCCATTGCCGACAAAGAGGGCTTCACGGCAGTATCGATGCGCCGCGTAGCGCAAGAGCTTCAAGTCGGAACGATGAGCCTGTATTATTACGTGAAGACCAAAGACGATTTGATCGCAGCGATGGACGACGCCCTTATGGGCGAAGCTCTTCTACCGTCCCTTCCAAAAGACTGGCGGCGTGCGATGATGGAGATCGCCAAACGAACGCACGCGGTGTTCATCCGGCACCCCTGGGCCCTCGTCGGGATGTTGTCGGCTCCGCCTGGACTCAACGCGATGCGCCACACAGAGCAATGTCTCGAAGCGCTCGCTGAAACATCAATGACGGCGAAACAAAAGATCACGCTGCTCGCGACGGTCGACGACTTCGTTTTCGGTCACGCGCTGCGCGAAGCAGCCACTGATGCGACGATCGACGTGGAGTTCGCTGGCGCCCAACTCGCTACTGGCGCCTTCCCTCGGCTCGCGGAAGTGTTCAGCGGCGGGAGGATCGAGGCGCACAAAGGTCGCTTTGATCAAGGTCTTCTGGCGCTGCTTGATCAACACCATCGAAAATAGTCGGACTCCGCCGGTTGTCCAGAAAATTCCAGCCTCATAACAAGAGGATCAGTCTCCGTGATGATCCAAGCACTGAGATCCCGCCATTTAATGGCAGCCCGGAAAACGGCGTTCGCAGTACTCCCAGAGCATTCTCCTCAAAGGACACTCGTCCAACAGCTCACCCTGCGGCGCCAACGGCCAGCTCAGTCGCCAGTAGTCGCGAAGGGTAGAGCTATCCGAATCGGCGGGGCTTGGCCGCTATAACGATTGCATGACAGGTGGCAGGTCAACCACTCATAGATATCCTTGACGCCGCCTATTAGAGCGAACTTCCGACTCTCCGATGGCCGCCTAGCGTGGTGCTCGAACACCCCGGAACAAAAACCCTTTGAGCTAAAGTATTGAGTTGCAATGAGCCGGAGGTCTGCTGCGCCCCGGAGAGGAGTGATGTTCCCCTCCGGGGCCGGAGCTTCTGGGAGTCATCACCTCCCATGGGCCCTTCCGAGAGTCGTACACGTCATGCCGAAAATCAAGAGGGTCGGCGGAAGGGTTTAGCACGCCGGCCGCGCACGCGGTGTTGTCTGCTGAAGGGATGCGAGCAGCGCTTTCATCCCCGGCAGTCGCGCCAGCGCTATTGCAGCGATGGATGCCGGAAGGCGGCGCGGAAATGGTCGCGGTGGAAAGCCCAAGAGAGATACCGGGAGTCGGCGGGAGGTCAACAGAAGCGGAACGATCAAAGCCGACGCGATCGGGAGCGTGTCAAAGACCGGAAACCAGCAGAGCCGGAGCCAGTTAGCGAGGCCGCGAGGGTAATCACTACAGAACATTCTTTTCGACCATTGCTGCGACCGGCCAGGCTGCTACGAGAGATTCGTGCACCAGAGGCGAAGTCCCTTGCAGCGCTTCTGCTCGCGCGGGTGTCGGCGCGCGCTGGAGCGCGTCCAAGAACGGGAGCGGCACTGGAAAGATGCCCGCGACTTAATCCCGACATATTGATCACCGAGTTGACCCTCGCGTACATTCAGTCTGTCTGATGCAACTGGAGTTTCACCAGCTCGATCGACGCTGGGAGCACTTGCGAGTGCACCATCCGTCGCGGCAGCGGCGGCTGCTGGCATCGCTGGCCGATAGCGGACAGCAAACACCCATCGTGGTGGTGGCGGCGGAAGGCCAGGCGGACCGTTACGTGGTCATCGACGGCTACAAGCGGATCGCGGCTTTGGAGCAACTGGGCCGGGACACGGTGGAAGCGGTGGTGTGGCCGATGAGCGAGGCTGCTGCGGTGTTGCTGGACCGCTCGCTACGCTTGTCGGAACACGAGACCGCGCTAGAGGTAGGTTGGCTGCTGGCCGAGTTGGAGCAGCGCTTCGGCTACGGGCTCGATGAGTTGGCGCGCCGGTTCGACCGCAGTGTGAGCTGGGTATCTCGGCGGCTGGCGCTGGTGGAGGTTTTGCCGCAAGCGATTCAGCAGCAGGTGCGCGAGGGCAAGATCCTGGCGCAGGTGGCGTTGAAGTTTCTGGTGCCGGTGGCACGCCAAAGCCTGGGAGATTGCCAGCGGATGGCGGCGATCTTCGCCCAGTGTCACTGCGATACGCGGGAAGCCGGCCAACTATATGCCGCGTGGCGCAAAGGTTCGCCCGCGATCCGCAAACGCATTCTGGATGATCCCGAGCTGTTTTTCAAAGCGCAGCGACAAGCACAGGAAAAAGCTCCGGCCGGGACCGGCGCCGAACTGTTACGCGATCTGGAAATGATGGCCGCCATCGCGAACCGAGCGCATCGTCGGCTGGCGGGCGCCGCTGCCACGGAGTTGGATCACCAACAGCGCGAAGCCGCGCGGCATCAGATCGACCGCATTCAAAACCAGCTCCGCCGCATCGACGAAACCATCCGAACGGAGAAGAAACCTCATGTTGAGCCAAGCGCAGCGCACCACGATTCTGGAACTGCACGCGCAGGGGGTGAGCAAACGCGAGATTGCGCGGGTGTTGGGAATCTCCCGCGTGGCGGTACGCAAAGTCCTGCGCTCGAACTCCACCACAGTGCCGGAGTTGCAACGTCCGGAGAAAGCCGAGCCTCACCGGCAACGAATCCTGGAGCTTTTCGACCAGTGCAAGGGGAATCTCGTGCGAGTCCATGAAGAGTTGGCAACCTCTGGCGCGGAGTTGTCGTATGCCGCGTTAACGGCGTTCTGTCGGCGGCACGGCATCGGATACGCGCCGCCAGCGCCGGCGGGCCAATACGATTTTGCGCCGGGCGAGGAGATGCAGCACGACACTTCTCCCCACGATCTCGAACTCGCTGGCAAGAAACGCAGGGTGCAGACCGCATCGGCGGTGCTGTGTTATTCGCGGATGCTGTTCTTTCAGTGCTACCCCACCTTCAGACGTTTCGACTGCAAGGTATTCCTCACCGATGCGCTGCGTTACATGGGTGGCGCCACCGCCCGCGTCATGATCGATAACACGCACGTGGTGGTGCTGCGCGGCAGCGGACGCGACATGGTTCCGGTACCGGAGATGGCCGCCTTTGGGGAGCGTTTCAGCTTTCAGTTCGTGGCGCACGCGATTGGGAATGCGAACCGTTCAGGGCGCGTGGAGAGACCGTTCAGCTTTATCGAAGGGAACTTCCTGGCCGGGCGCAGCTTCAGCAGTTGGGAGGACCTGAATCAAAGGGCGCGGGAGTGGTGCGACAAAGTCAACTCGACTTATAAGAAACATATCCGCGCGGTCCCGCGTGAGCTGTTCGCAGTTGAGCGGCTGCATCTGAAACCGCTGCCGGCATGGATTCCGGAAGTCTACCGACTGCATCAGCGGCTGGTCGATATCGAAGGGTATGTCGCGCTGAATAGCAACCGCTATTCGGTCCCGGTGGACTGGATCGGCCGCCGCGTAGAGGTGCGAGAGACCAAGGACAAAATCGAGATTCAGCTGGATGCCCGCCGCCTGGTTACGCACCGGCGCATTGCCGAAGCCGAACACCAGCGAGTCATGCTCCCCGAACATCGTCCGCCACGCGGCCAGAGAGACGCACGGCCCGATCCCCATCCCGAGGAAAAAGCCATCGTCGCGGCAGCGCCCGAACTGACCGACTATGTCGTGGGGTTGAAACAACGGAGCCGCAAGGTAGTAACGCTTGCCCTGCGGCAACTGTTGCGCTTAGTGCGGGAGTATCCACGGGAACCGCTGCTGGGGGCCGTGCGCGAAGCCGGCCGTTATGGTCTTTACGATCTGGACCGGCTGGAACGGATGATCTTGCGCCGCGTGACGCGCGAGTACTTTTTGCTCGATGGTGAAACGGACGATGACTGAAGAACTGGAACAACTGCTCAAGAATCTCAAGCTGCGGCGCATCCTGGAGATCTATGACGAACAGTTGCGCGCCGCCGACAAGGACGACATCAGCTACTCGGACTTTGTCACGCGCCTGGTTCGCGCACAGTGGCAAGCCAAGCAAGAGGGCGCGTTGGAGTGGCGCATCCGGCGGGCCAATCTTCCAGAACGCTGGACCCTGGAAACGTTTCCCTTTGCCCGCCAGCCCGGCGTCAACCGCAAACAGATTCGCGGGTTTGGGGAGTTGGAGTTCATTGCCAAGGCGGAAAACATTGTCCTGGTCGGGAAAACGGGTGTCGGCAAGACTGGACTCGCGTGCGGCTTGTTGCTCAAAGCACTGGAGAACGGCTATCGCTGCCAGTTCATTCGCGCGCAGGATCTGTTCGACGAGATGTATGCGTCTCTGGCGGATCGCTCGACACGCCAACTGCTCAAGCGCCTCGCGCGGCTCGATTTATTGCTGATTGACGAGCTCGGGTATTTAAATTTGAAACCAGAGCAGTCGAACATCTTCTTCAAGCTCATGGAAGAGCGTTACCGTCAGCATTCCACGATCATCACCACGAATCTCGTATATGACGAATGGCCGAACTTCCTGGGCACCCGGCCGATGGTGGAGGCGCTACTAAGTCGTCTGCGACACTACTGCCACACGTTAACGATCGACGGTCCGTCGCTGCGCGATCTGCAAGGTTGAGTCATACTCATGGACGCCGGCGCCAGCCAGGAAGAATATATTCGGCGAGTTCTGGAAGCGTATCGCAAAACGCCCGGTACGATGGGGGCCATCCGCCGTACAGACCGAGTGCTGGCCGTGCAACTCTACCAACGCGGCATCTCCGCAAGCGTGATCGAAAACGCATTCGTGCTGGCGGCGATGCGCCGCCTGGTACGGCCCGCCGATGCCCGGCCATTGGCCACTATTCGTTCGCTGGCTTATTTCCTGCCCGTGATCGAAGAAGTGCTTGGCTTGCACGTCGGCCCGGAATACTTCCAATATCTCCGCCACAAATTACGGTAGGAGCCGCCGAGTTCTTAGTCACCAGCTCCAGATGCGCCTATGGCGCAGACGATGGAAACCCAACCCGCACGCCTTCGGCGTGGATGATGTCGCCTGCGCATCCATATCTACCAGCGAACACGCCTTCGGCGTGGATGATATCTGTATCGCGATCCTGTTCCTTATTCCGGTTCTCAGTGTGGGTTAGTTTAACCAAGTGCTACCGGGTCATTCTTGCCAAGCGCCGAAGCATATTATTTGGCCTCGATCTTTCTTGACGTTAGCGCCGCAGTTCCCAACCGGGCTGATTCAGCTTGCCCCGGACTTACGCGTTGACGAGGTTCGCCTTGACGGCGCTCTGTGCAGCCGCAAACACATCGCGTGCGGACGTCGTACCCGCTACGTGCTCCGTACCCGTGATTCCGAGGTCCATCCGTCCCGCGTTGATGCTCTCATACATTTCTTCGGCAGGTCCAGTGTGGCCCTTCGGGATGCCGAACTGCTCGAGCGCTTGCGCCCACCCTGCACGCGGGACTGCAAAGGCTTTTACGTGGAGTTTCAGGACTTCACCCAATTGTCCGGCCACTTCATCCGCGCTTACCATCGAACCGAGCTCGATAACGCGATGCCCTGACCACGCCGGCCCGGTCAGAAGCTTTGCTACCTCTGCGCCGATGTCGTTTGTCGCGACCATTGTCGATTTCCGGTTTGTAGGATTGTAGAAGACCGGTAGTGTTCCGCCTTGGGCGGCCTGTAAGCCGAAAAGAAAGTTTTCGAAAAAGCCGCCTGCGCGCACAAATGCGACCGGAGATCGCAGGCTGCGAAAACCTTGCTCCAAGAGTGATAAGCCCGTGATCATCCCCAGCCCGCTTGTTCTATTCGCGCCCATCGACGAGAGCGCTACCACCCGCGGGGGCACTACCTTGGTCAGCGCCTCGACATAGTTCGCAATCACGCCCTTGGCTTCTCTGTAATCAGGCGAGGGCGCCCATACAGCCGGCAGCATAACAAACGCGCCCTCAACACCTTTAAGCGCCGCCGCTATGGCGGTCGCGTCGTTCCAGTCCCCATCCACCAACTCCACGCCTTGGTCTGCCCACTTCGCTGCTTTCTCGCGATTGCGCACAAGTGCTCGCACCTGTTTGCCTTGCTGCAGCAGATGCCGCGCGGTGGTGCCCCCAACTTTTCCAGTAATTCCCATGACTAAATACATGCTCGTTTTCTCCTTGTTGTTCTTGCAGCGATACGGTACCGTATCTGTTGCTACGTGATACGGCCAGCAGGCTTTCTACGATACGCTGCGGTGCCGTATCTGTGCCGCACTACAGTGGAGTATTCTTTGAGGTAAGAAGTCGCAGGGAAATGAAAGATTTTAATTCAACCCACGAGGACAAGAGGACTCAACGCTCAAAAGGTGATGCCATTTTGGCGGTTACCTAGCGGTTACCTACAAATTGCTTAGCGAAGAAGGCATTTGTTGATGGACGCTTGTTCGAAGATTGGACATGCGCCGGTGATCCCAGACACAAGCACCTTAAAAGGCGACGTTACTGAAAGGCGACGTTACTGAAAGGCGACGTTACTGCGCTAGCGACAGGTTTGGCTCAACAGATGGTTCCGTATTTTGCAGTTGCTGGGCGAGCTAAAGAGAGGGGCGAATTGGCCCCGGCACGAACGTGTCTGAGTTTGTAGCCTCAATCGTCGCGCCTTTCTTTCACCGATGCTGGTTCACGCGGCAACCCCTCGACGATGCATTTGTGCAAGCCGGAGTTTCATGGTCTCTTGACCCAACTGAAGTGAAACCTAAGTCAACTCGACGATCCACCTTGCGACTCGCAGCAGTCGCTTTCCCATCGACGCTTTTACGATATCGGGTGTTGCGGATCAATGGAATGGAAAACCGGATCAAGCCACACTTCCCGGCGGATTTCAAAACGAAATCATCCTTAGCCACGAATTCTTCAACGAGATCATGAGCCATCCGATTCCAACCGACAGGGAGGCGGCCAAGGCTCTCTCCTGTCCCCCTGCAGCTCTCGATCTGTGGCTTTCGTACCGATGCTTCGTGGCCAATCCACGACTAGTTTCCCAAGCTTGACGTCAACGCGGCTGTGAGGAAAGGCCGGATCGGGAACGATAAACGCGCAAGGCACAGTTGATCCGAGCGGCGCCGTGCTGGCGTTCATCAGAGTTGCCATGCCGACTTGTGGGGGACTAATCGCCCTGCTCCGTCAGGCGCAACAGCCACTCTGAGAGAAGTAGCCGTTCGGCATCGGTGAGTACGCTCGTCCCTTTGCCCGGTTGTGTCAGCAGTGCACGCAACCGGTTTGCTGTTACGGCAATTATTGGAGTCGACACGGCTGAAGCGTGAGTCGTGATGCCGCTCAACGCATGGTCGCGGGCTGTGCTCGATAGTGAAGGATCGCGCTGCTCCGGGACGCTGGCTAACAAGGATATGACTACGCCGACCGCTGCGGCGTGATAGAGGGCGCAGGCTCTTGTCATGCTGACTCGTAGCCGCCCGGCAGCCGCCACACGCTGCATGTGCTCACCGAGCATCTCGAATGCCTGCCGAGCCGCCAGGCTCTCGGACTCGGGCCGTGGTTTGGCATACATCAACAGGTAAAGCTCAGGGTTCGCAAGGCCAAACTCGACATGAAGATCCCATCCGGCTCGAAGAGCTTCCACAGGGTCGCCGTTAGGCTCAGACCGGTGCTTTTTCGCGAGGTAAGCCGTAAAGCCGTAGGCAGCGACTGCATCAAGCAGGCCGGTCTTATCGCCGAAGATGCGATACAGGACAGGCGGTTGCACCTTTGCGGCTTCGGCGACGTTGCGTGTGGTTACTGCATCTCGCCCCTGTTTCGTTAACAAGGTGAGAGCAGCCTTCAGAATACGGTCTCGATGCGCATCGGTGACGGTCAGTTTTGCCATGCTTTATTCTAGCGCGTATGTTTACAATGGAAACTATTATCAGTTATCATTGGTAACATTGGACAACTGGAGGTCGCACTGGCACAGGTGCTTGGGCGTCGGCCGACGGATCTGGAAGTACTTGCGCCATTTTTTCTAAGGACTAGCTTGGACCGGGGCGCTGAGAAAATTCATCGGCGTGGCGGCACGCGTCAGGTTAGTACCTGTAAACACTACGAAAGGAAATTTGTCATGATCGTCATCACCACCCCTACCGGAGACATCGGCCATCGCGTTCTGCAGCACGTTTTTCAGGGCAGCGAACCCGTACGCGTGATCGCACGTGATCCCTCGCGCATCCCGCAGGAAATCCGCCAGAGTGTCGAGGTCATACAGGGCTCGCACGGCGACGCTGCAACCATCGAGAAGGCTCTAACTGGCGCAGATGCGCTCTTCTGGCTGATCCCTCCAGAGCCGCTCATGACCATGGACAGCGTGGACGAGGCGTATGTCGGTTTCACAAAGCCTGCAGCGGAAGCCATCAGGAAGTGCGGCGTCAAGCGCGTCGTGGCCGTCTCCGCCCTCGGGCGCGGTTGGAACAAAGCGGCGGGCCTGGCGACCTCCAACATCAAGGCGGATGAACTGCTCGCGAGCACCGGTGTCGCACTGCGCGTGCTCGCGATGCCGTCTTTCATGGACAATCTGCTACGCCAGGCGCAGACGATCAAGGAGAAGGGCATGTTCTCCTCCCCAATCTACGCCGACCTGAAAGCTCCGACGGTTGCTACTTCTGACATCGCCGCAGTGGCGGCAAAATTCCTGATGAACACCACATGGACAGGTCAGGCGGAAGTGCCGGTGCTCGGTCCGGAGGACATCTCTCCGAGCGAGATGGCAGAAATCCTCTCGGATGTTCTGGGCAAGCCCGTTCGCTTTCAGCAGACGCCCATCGACGCCTACAAGAGCAGGATGGTTGGCCGCGGTATGTCCGAGGCGTTCGCTCAGGGCCTCGCGGACATGATGACGGCCAAGAACGAAGGCATTGATAACACCGCATCCCGGGCGGTCGCGGCCGACACTCCGACCACATTTCGCCAGTGGAGCGAGGCCGTCCTGAAGCCAGCCGTTATGGGCTAGAGCTGCAGCAGTGTGCCCCATCTTCCAAGTGAAGATGGGGCGTACTGCTGCCTGTACCTGCACAGCAACTCCATGCTGATGAAGGCAGCGAGCCGACTAGAGTTCACGCGCGTGAAAGATAGCTCCTTGGAAACGCGCTTGTGACGATCTTCGGAACTGTTTATTACCCTTGTCTGTCCCGATTGTTGACTGGCGCCGTATCGGTGCCTAAGGACGATCGGGTTGGCTTCCGTCGTTGCCAGCCGATCGGCGGTGAGCGGTGATGCGAACCGCTTCCCATGGGATCTGGTCACGACTTCCAGTCGGCGACAGTTGCATTTCCTATAACTCGGACACCCCGGGCCGAACGGACCTGTCAACAAACGGAACCTGTCAACCGGAGAAAACGGAGAATTTGGTGTAGAAGAGCACTCGGCGGGCACGCTTCACGGTTCGACAACACGTCACGAGTCGCATTGAGGAGAGAGCCAAAAACCGTAACATCTGCCAAATGTTTGGGATAACGGTCCGGTTTCGAGGCGACGCGATGCTATCAACAAAAGTGTCCTGCAAGTTCGAAGTTGAAGTTGTGGCTCCCCGGCATGGATTCGAACCACGATTCACGGCTCCAAAGGCCGCTGTCCTACCATTAGACGACCGGGGATCGCTCGGAGGGAATTAACAGCACCAGTGTAGCATCCGCCGGCAGCATGAAACAGCCAAACCAAGCAAACCGTTAGAATAGTATAAGTGGTCTTGCGCCTGCATTTTTTCCCGGGTCTTTGCCTGCTTGTTCTCGGACTCGGCCTTCAGTTTTCATTGCTACGCTGGCTGCTGGATTCTTACGGCCGGCGCACCATAATCTGGCTGGCCGCGGCGGCCTCCACGGCTCTCCTGGTGGCTGGCTATTTACTGGAATTCCAGCGAGTCCTCCGGCACTTCCCGGTGCAATGGTGGACTTGGCTCGAATGCGCTTCGCTGGTCGAAACCATGTGGTTGATCGGAGTGGTCGCCGCGGTCCTCGTCTGGCGCAGCACGCCCGCATTCAATCCGCGACGGCGGAAGCTTCTCCAAGCCGCCGGGGCCGGGCTTTGCATCGCACCGCTGGCTGGCACGGCCTTTGGAATTGTGCATCGCAACCGGTTTCGGGTCTCCGAAGTGCCCGTCCCCCTTCTCAATCTGCCCAAGGACCTGGAAGGATTGCGGATCGTGCAAATCACCGACATCCACTTGAGTCCGTTCCTGAGTGAACGCGAATTTGCGCGGGCCGTCGACATGGCGAACGAAACGCGCGCGAACATCGCGCTGGTGACAGGCGATCTGATCACTCGTCCCGGCGATCCCTTGGATGCCTGTCTGCGCCAATTGGCCCGGCTGCGCGCCGAGGCCGGGGTGCTCGGCTGTCTCGGCAATCATGAGATTTATGCCCGCGTGGAGAACTATGTTACTGAACAAGGCCGGCGCATCGGAATCGATTTTCTGCGGCATCGGGCCAGGCAGCTTCGATTCGGAAATGCGACCATTAACTTCGCCGGAGTCGACTATCAACGGATGCACTCGCAATACCTGAAAGGGACTGGGGAATTGATTGCTCCCGGCGCCGTCAACATCATGCTGTCGCACAATCCGGATGTGTTTCCCGTGGCGGCTGCCCAAGGCTACGGTCTTACCATTGCCGGCCATACGCACGGCGGCCAGGTGGATATCGAAATCCTGCATCAGCACCTCAATGTGGCGCGCTACTTTACTCCCTTTGTACAAGGGCTGTATCGGCGTGGAGATTCGTCCGTCTATGTGTCGAATGGTCTTGGCACCATCGGCGTCCCAGTGCGTCTTGGAGCGCCGCCCGAGGTTTCGGTTCTTCGCCTGTGCGCTATCTAATTCTCAGCGACATTCACGCGAATTGGGAGGCGCTGGGCGCGGTGCTGGCGCGCGCCGGTTCGCACTACGATCGGATTGTCTGCTGTGGCGACCTGGTGGGTTATGGCGCCGATCCCGACCCGGTGGTCCAATGGGTTCGGGAAAACGTCAGCGGGATTGTGCGCGGCAATCACGACAAGGCCTGCGCCGGATTGGAGGATCTGGAGTGGTTCAACCCCACGGCGCGCCTGTCGGCTCTTTGGACCCAGGCTGTCATCCAGCCGGAACACGCCGAATATCTGCGCGGCCTGACCCAGGGCCCGGAACGAATCAATGGGTTTCAAATTCTCCATGGCTCGCCGCTGGACGAGGATGAGTATATAACGTCGGAAATGGACGTGGCGCAAATAGCGCCCTATCTGGACTGCAGCGTCTCTTTCTTCGGCCATACCCACTTGCAAGGCGCCTTCCTGTGCCATCGCAATGGAGTGAAGCGGCTGCTCGGCACGGGTCCGGAATCGAGCGAAGAGCGGATCGAACTGGAGCGCGACGTGAATTACCTGATCAATCCCGGTTCCGTCGGACAGCCACGCGATGGCGATCGGCGGGCGGGCTATGCCATCTACGACCCCGACGCGCGCCTGGTAACTTTGTACCGCGCCGAATACGATGTCGCTTCCGCGCAGAAAAAAATTCTCGATGCTGGCCTGCCGGAACTGCTGGCGCTGCGCCTGGACGCCGGACTTTAACAGCGAAGCTAATGAAAGAACGCACGGTCTACGCGTTGCTGGCGATCGTCTTCGCTCTGTCGCGGATAGGTTATTATCTGCTGGGCGTCCGCTTTGACGCGCGGCCAGTCCGCTACTATTTTCAGTTCCTCGATCCGGAGCTCTTGAAGCACCGCCTATTCGAAAGTCTGTTCTATCAGCACACTCAACCCCCGGGCTGGAACCTTTACACCGGCGTAGTTTTGAAGTTCTTCCCTGATTCCTACGCCACCGCATTTCACGTTATTCACTTATTCTTAGGGCTCGCGATCTGCTGGGCGGCCTATCACTTGATGCGGATTTGCGGAGTAAGCCGGTGGCTGGCATTTGCTCTGACCGTCTGGTTCATGGTAAGTCCTGGCGTCGTTCTCTTTGAGAACTACATGCTCTACGAGTATCTGGAGGCCTTCTTATTAATAGCCGCCGCCGTGGCGCTGGTGCATTTCGTCCAGGGCGGCCGCTCCCTCTGGGCTGCTCTCTTTTTCGCCGCGCTGTTTGCCTTGCTGCTTGTGAGGAATACGTTTCATCTCGTCTATTTCGTCGCGATGCTGGCCGCGCTGGCGTTTCTTTCTCCATTGCGCCGCCGTACCGTGCTCATTTGCGGCGTTCTGCCGTTGCTGGTCATCCTGGGGCTGTACGCGAAGAACCGGATTCTCTTTGGCAGCTTCTCGGCCAGCACCTGGATGGGTATGAATATTTACGCCATTACAACCCATCAACTGACTGACGGCGAAACCAGCCGTGCTCTGAGCCAAGGTGTGATCTCCCCCGCTTCGTTGCAAGTTCTTGGCTCGCCGCTGGCTGCCTACCGGCCGTACATTCAAATGCCCGCGCACACCGGCATTCCGGCGCTCGACGATTGCGTCACCTCCACCGGCGCAACCAATTTTAATTGCCTGGCCTTCCTCCAGGTCCAGAAAATATACACGCGGGATGGGCTGGCGGTGTTGAGAAACTACCCGGTAGCCTATCTGCGATCCGTTGTGATAGCTTGGTTCACCTATTTTCTCCCCGCGGGAGATTTCGTTTACTTCGATCTGAATCAACCCAAAATTCACACGCTCGACAGATTCTGGAACGTCGTGTTCTTCGGGCAGTTCAAAGAAGCGGGCGATCGAAAGGTGCTCAGACGATTGGACGCGCACGGCTCCCGCGCCTCGCTGGTGCTCTATACCGGAATATTTCTAATGATTGGCCTGCCTGCGCTCGCGCTGTGGAGCGTCTATTACGTGCTGACCGGAGTACGAAGGAAGACGCTGGATCGGCCGGTCGCGATTCTGATCGGATTCTTGTCGCTAAACATTTTTTACGTGACAGCTATCTCAAACTTCCTGTCCAGCGCCGAAAACAATCGCTATCGCTTCCCGATCGACGCGTTCTACCTGGTGCTTCTCGGCGTGGCGCTGAGCAAGTCGTTCGGATGGAAGATGCAGCGCGACAAGGGGCGATCGCCTTTGGCGTAGCACCCGTGGATAAGGTTCTCAATAGTGTCGGTGTCCACCGGGTCTAGGTCGGTCGAGAAGGCAAATCCCCGGCTGCGTTCCGGTAAAGCTACCCGGTAGCCCTTCGGAAACAAGCGTTCGAGCTGATCGGTGAGAAGCAATCTGGATGGACCTAATCCATCGGCGTGCATGAGCGAGATCAACCACGTTTCGCCGTTGTCGCGAAACAGCGAGCCGGTACCCATCGGTTCCGGGGAAAGGTCACGCAGATTTTGAAGCGCGCGGGTTTTCCAGTCGATGCCTTGCGCTTCCCATTCCCGCTGCGTCTCGTAGAGGACGTAGGCGGTAATATCGTTGGCCAGCGGAACGGCCCACGCAAGTGCGAGGTCCCCGGCTTGCAAAACTTCACACGGGCCGGGCCAGCCTCCAGCAGTATCCAGGAACGATGCGGGAATGAAGACCGGCAGCACCGCGCCGATGTCCCGATCGCACCTGACAAGCGGTTGCACCCCCATCTATCGGCGACAGTCCGCCGATCCTTGAGACAACCGGGCCCAAATGGAACTAAGGTACTGCCACGGCTTGCAACGCGCTGCTCGCAATTACGTTTCCGCTCGCATCCAGCCGGTCGATCACGTAGTACAGTACGCGATTCGGCAGGCTCGGAATCGTGACCGCGCATGCGGCGCCGTTCACGCAGCTTCGGCGCGTGACGCTTTCGTTGGTGAAGCTGAAAGGATCGCCGGGCGTGCCGCTGGGAATCTCCGTTGAACAATCCTGCGCATAGGCGGTGCATCGCAAAAGATCGCCGCCATTCTCCAGATAACCGAACCGCGCCCGGATGTTACTCGCAAAAGGAACGCCGTGGTAAGTGACGTTCACCGGTACGAAGGTTGTGCGATTCACGCTATCCACGGGAAACGCGGAGGGAATCCGATAGGCCAGCCACTCGGTGCGCACGCCATCCAGCCAATAGCCGGGACAAAACATGAACTGCGCATCCGCGGTGGGGCGGCAGTTACTATATTCGTAAGTGGTTCCGGGATGGCCATGGACATATCCGAATTTGCGCGTAGTCAGGCCGCTAAAATCCGTTCGATCAATGCGGAATTGGACACTTTCGCCGCTCCACGGCGCGGGTTGATAGAGACAAGGGATGGCTTGCGTGAACTGCGAACTCGCGCACGTGGATTCCAGATCGGCCTTGGGCAGGCCCATATATAGATTGCCCGGCGACGAGCCTTGCACGCACTCGTTCGGTTGAAACGCGCGGCAAAGACTCCAATTCGGAAGATCGCCCGTGTTCCCGACGGCGGGACTGCTTATATCGCGCGCCAGATAACGCCCCGCGAATCCCACCAGCCCCAGCCGCTTATAATCGCTCGGCCCGGCCGCGCAACAATCGGCGGCCACCTGATACGTCTGGCTGGTTCCCGCAACCAGTGTCATCGACATGGTTCCCAACGGCGCGCCTCCATTCGACTCGATGCCGCCACCCCCGGCGGGATTGAAGTGCCGGTAATCCACAAAGAACGGCGGCGCCGCAGTGTTGGGCGCGTACGTCCCGCTGTTATAGGACTGCGTCAGCGCGTTGCTCGCCCCGTTATTGCTCCCCGCAAACGTGGGCCAGGACGACGCCGACGGCTGGAGCACGCTCCACAAAAGATTCGGCACCGATGTGTTGACGCTGCCGATATAGCTTCCGCCAAACCAAGCCTGCTGGTAAGAATACGATCCTGCGCCAGTGCCTGGGGCAGCCGACCCGTGCGACGAGAAACGCAATGGATTGCTCTTGGTCCAGGTGTTAGTGGGACCGGATGCATCCAGCGCTGCCGCATTCGTCGCGTAAGTGGGCGCCATATACAGCAGCCAGGGGGCGGCATGCGCGCTACCGCTGAGATCGTCCTTGCCGGGAAACAGCGGTGCGAGATAATTGTGCGCCGCCCAGCGCAGCAGCCACAAATCGATATTTGTGGCGCTATTGTAAGTGGCCGAAAGCAGAACCAGGTTTTCATTCTGACTGCCCGCGTTAGTAAGTAACCAGTCACCCGGCTGCATGTCCTGTAACTTAGACCAATCGGCGTTCGCCGTACCAAAACCGGGCGTCGTGCAAGGAAACTCCTGCCGCTCCGTGTTGCCATCGGGAAAAGTGTACGACGAGTTCGGATTCTGTTGACAAGGCGGAGAAGAGACCATCAACTGGATGCAGTTCGCGGTTCCCGATAAGAAGGTATAGGGCGCGGGCAGATTGGCGGGGCAGGTGTACGCCTCGGTAGCGCTGATGCTCGTCGTCTGCTCGGGTCCACCCGAACATCCGCTGCAATCCCACACCGCGCTCGATCCCCAACCCGAGCGATTCACCTGGGCCACGTTCATCTTGAACGAATCAGGAAACACCAGGTTCGTCGCGCCCGTATCCTGGTGCGGATCGATCACCGCGAAGCGCCACGTTCCCATGGTAAGAACCGGTGCATCGTGCAGTCCGCACCATCGGCAATCGCCCTCGTTCCAGCTATTGCGAATGCTTCGCAGCACGCCGCTCGCCGTATCGAAGGACGCCATGATACCGATATGGTTTTGCAGGTTCCCGATGCTTGCCGAGAAATAGCCGGCGTCGAAGCCCGTGACCAACGGGCTGTTCATCCATCCGAGATCAAAACCTGCGTGCGCTGGTCCGACGGTTTCTCCGAGATAATTCAGGCCCGTTTGGTATGCGGACACCATTTGCGATCGGATGTCGTGGCCGGTATTTGTAGGGGTCAGGTTGATCCATTCGAAACAGTCGTCTGCGATCGTGGCGTCCGGGTTGTAGTCTCCGTAACCGGGGTACGGATGAAACGTCACGTATCCCGCGCATCCGGCGAGACTCTCGTTGTAAGTCAGTTTCCAGACTCGATTGTTGACGTCAATCGTGTACGCCGAGGTTCCATCCACATTGTCAAAGAAATAACCGCTGAGGCCGGTGGGTCCGTAGGGCAAACTGTCGCCAAAGGTGTTCAGTCGCGCGCTCGCGGCGGGTTTCGATCCCATGGCCACGAGGCGTGTCTCCGCGCGGACCGATCCGTCGGCGTTAAACGGAATCCAAATCAGGAGCGCCTCACCTCCGGCGCTATCGACGACGTTCGTCAAGTAACCAGTTAGAGCCGGGGTAAGAGCTGATGATCCATCGGCTGTCATGCTTACCGAAACCGGAGCCTGGTTCATCATCGAAGTGTCGCCATTGCAACAGGCGCTTGGCATGCTCGCGTAGGCGTAATTCACCCCGACGCTGAGGCTGACATCCGACGCATTGTTTGACTTAGTAACCACAATCCCGAAATTCGCTGCCACATAAGGAACACCAGTCAACGTTCCCGCATTTTCCTGCAAGGTCAAGGCCGATGAACTGCCGATGCTCGCGAGGTGAAAATATGTCCCATCGATCAGGATCGGTGTGCCGCTCACCCAGTCCGTATCGAAGTAATTCTGAGTGCCAGTGGCATTTTCGAGCGTCACTGCTTGTCCCGCCACATTGACCGTACCAGACGGCGGGACCACCAAATGATGCTGCGGCGTAAATCCCCACGATAAGAATGGCGGGTTCACCGCCAGTTGCGGATAAGTCCCAAGCATCGCCGGCGCGCCGCTTGGACAAGCAGGCGTCGTTATCGGGGTTCCCACGACAGTTTGGCCGCCATCCATCGAAAGTTGCAATGTAATGGTGGTCCCGCTCGTCTGTGCGTTTCCGCAGTAGACGTCGAACGACAGATCGTCCACCGTACACTTTGGATACCAGCCTGCGAACGTCGTCCCGGCGGGACACGTGAAATTGGCAAGTGGAATAAATGCTTTGTCCGATGGCCCGCCCGAGCCTACCGACAAGTTCACGCCGTCGGTAGCGATGTTGGCGATGGAAGCCCACTTCCCGGTTCCACTGGCATCCAGCGGAACGCCAAGAATACCAGCGTTCTGAGCGGCCAAACTCAAGGTGGACACACTCATCATTCGGGGCGAAGTGACGCGCCAGAATTCAGCGCCCGTCACCGGATCCACATAGGATTGTTGTTGATTCGTCCAGTCGATCACCGGGTAATTGGTGTTCCCGAACTTAGTTGCGCTAAAGGGAACCGGATCGGGCGTGGTGTTCCCCCACGCCATGGATCGCGTGGTAAATGCCGTGGCCACTTCCGCGTCCGATCCGCAAGTGACTCCCACCCAGTAAGTGGCGCCGGCGGCCAGCGCGTCGTTGCCGGCACGCGTGCCCAGGACAAAGACGTGTACGTCGCCAGTAACAATGGACCCGGGGCGTGCATCCGTGTTCGTGTTATCGGTAAGATCCGCCAGATTGGAGCTGAACGCCATGCCACGCGAGGCGCGATACGTGCAATATCCGCCTTGATTGGTTCGCACCGTAATCTTGGCCTGCATTTGGGTGGGCTCAATCGAGGGGATCGACGTATTCGCCAGGCAGGGAACGCCAGCCGTTATGATCCAAAGTAGTGTTCGCATCGTTCAAAAGGAAGACAACGCCGCGCGCGCCCAAACATTGGTCGCGGTGCATAAATAAAAAAACGATCCGTCCGTGGCCCACGAGCCTGCCGTACAAGCGGTAGTGGATGTCGCAGGCGCGGCGGTGCGCAACCCGATTACCGAAGTATCCGCGCTCAACTGAGTCTTGCCCGATATTTCCGTACTAGTAATTCCCACGCCGGCCGTTACGCTCTTCGAACTGAGGAACGCTCGCTGATCCGCGCCCCCGTTCGCATCCCAGGACCCATTGGTCGCCGACCAGGTAAATAGCGGAATGGCGTCCGCTGGAAAAGCGGTCACGCCGCTCTGCGCCACGCAGGCGCTGCTGCAAGTTGCAGTTACATTGCTCCCAACGGTTAAGATCCCAGCGCTCGAAATATAGATGAGCCCGAGGCCGCTTCCCGCCGATATAGTCGCGGTCGCGCTGCTGCCAAATGAATAGACCAGGGCACCGAACCGTACCGTGCAAGGAGTGGAAATGGAGCAACCCGCTCCGATGGAGAGCGTAGTTGGGCTAGTTGCCATCACCGCGAAATCGCCCAGCTGGCTCGCCATCGACGCGGCCGGCGGCCCTTGTTCCAGCGTCCAGGAGTTCGAAGCGGTACAACCGTACACGTTCATGCCAGCGGTGGCGTCCAGCCGGTAGTACATTTCGCCTGCTCCGCAAGCAGATGGCAGCCCCGTGCCCGATTTGAACGGCTTGGTCGCGTTGGCGCCGGAAAAATCCACATCCCGGCTTTGCAGGCGCAAATCCAGTTGCGTCAGTTGGCCATAAAGCACGCCAACAACGCCAAACGTCACTAACAACGCAATTCGAAAAATAGGCATCCCTAACAGAGTTCTCCTATGGCGCCTACAGTCTCCCACGGGTTTTGGCGCTTTAGCAGGCCGACAAAAAAGACCAAAACGTAGCTGGCCACGGATGAACACAGATCAACGCAGATTGGAAACAAAAAACTTATCCGTGTTCATCGGCGTTTATCTGGGGCCTGATGGCTTTTCATCACCTTCGAAAATCCCCTTCTCGCCCAGGCGAAAGATCTTGCGAGAAATGTGACTGAGGAAACCGCACTTACTCGCGACACTTTGAAATCAGCTCACTCCACCCAAACCTGGAAGACCGAAGTAGTGGGGCTTGGCGGACGCCTGCCGCAGTCCACGAATCTCATCGCCAGCGCCGGATTCGTCCTGTATTGCATCTATGTGCTTTCGGGTTTCGCCAACGATTGGTCCCTGAGCCTTTTCGGCGTCAAGGCCTATCTTTCCACCGTCACTCTGATTCTGCTGCCGCTCGCCTGGCTCTTTTCCGGCAACGCCTTGCGGGGTTTACGCTCCGGCGCCGGCCTCGGCTGGGCGGCATTTCTGCTGTGGATGCTCCTGGCCACTCCGCTTAGCGTGTGGAGAGGCGGAAGCGCCACGCTGCTCGCCAACTACATTCCGCGCGCTTACATGGGCTTCTTCTACACCTGCTCGTTCGTTACTTCGATCCGGCGCTGCCGCCAATGGATGTACGTCCAGATCGCGAGCGGCGTGGCCCTGTTGCTCAGCTGCATGGCGTTCGGAAACATGGGCGACAACGTGAGCGAAACCCGTTTCCGTATTCCCAACAGCCTGTTCTATGCGAACTCCAACGACTTGGCGCTCGCTTTATTGCTCGGAATCGGCTCGTTCCTGTTTCTTTTTCATCGCCCAGCTCGCGGCGGGCGCCTGGCCGGCATCGTGGGAATCCTTCTCTCTACCTTTTACGCGTTCCGCACCGGCTCGCGAGGCTGCGCGATTGCCGCGTCCGCTCTGCTCATCTTGATATTCCTGTCGAGCCCTAACAAGTGGAAGGTGGCCGCTCTGGGCCTCGCCATGCTACCAGTCGCGCTTGCTGCGGGTTCTTCCGGCAGTCTGCATCGCCTCTCGTTACTAATCACCGATCCCTCAACGCCAGCTGAAACCGCGGAAGACCTCGCCAGCGTCGCTTCCCAAGTGCAGCGGGAAGAGGTGTTTAAGACTAGCCTGCGATACACCTTGAGTCATCCTCTGTTTGGAGTTGGACCCGATCAATTCGCCGCCGCAGTGAGCCAGGATGCCGCCCGCGCCAGCCAGCCCACGCCTTGGCTCGGTACCCACAACACTTACACCCAGATATCGAGTGAATGCGGCATCCCAGCACTGATCTTCTACGTCGCGGTGATCGGCCTCTCGCTTCGTGCAAACTTTCGGCTTTATCTTCGCACTCGCGCTCATCCCGCTTATCGCGAACTAGCGGGACTCAGCCGCTGCCTGCTGGCAAGTATTTTGGTCTACGCCGTGAGCGCTTTTTTCTTTCACATGGCGTACAGCGCTTACCTGCCGGCATTGGCCGGATTCACAGTAGCCTTGCAGTTCGCCGCGGTGCCGCTAACCCAAACAAAACAGCAAACCTAGCGGATTCCAAGAGCGACCCGAACCGGCCTATACTATACTGGATTTAGATCCCGACTGGGCTAGCAGGAGCCGGGTTTCGAGAGCCGCGACCCGTAGGACCCGATTGCCTACAGGTTCTTTAGGAGCTTCAAGCATGTTTGATTTATTTCGTAGCCGCGCCAAGGCCGTGCGCATTACGCTGGGCGCCATGTTGGGCGTTGTCTCGCTCTCTATGCTGATCTACCTGATACCCGGTACCGGCATTACCGCCGCGGATTCCAGCTCCGACCAGGTGGTGGCCGAGATCGGCAAGTCCACCATCACTGTGGGCGAGGTGCAGCAGGATCTGCAGAATGTCTTGCGAAATCGACAGCTGCCTCCGGCCTTCGCCGCTACTTATATTCCCCAGTTGGTGGATCAAGCCATCGCCGAACGAGCGGTTGCCTACGAGGCGGAGCAGCTCGGTTTTCGTATTTCCGATCGCGATTTGGCGCGCACCTTGCGCTCTTTTCCATTTGCCACTCTGCCGCCCGACCAATACCAGCAATACGTAGAACAACAATTCGGCACCACTGTTCCCGCCTTTGAAGAAAACGTGCGCTACAAAAGCTATGAAGACGAGCTTCAAAATATAGTCGCCGAGGGTATCATCGTCACTCCCGCCCAAGCGCAGGCTGAGTATCGCCAGCGATACGAAAAGATCAAAGTGGACTACATCGGCTTCTCCCCCTCCAAAATCGCCGCCGATACTAAAGCCACTCCCGAAGAGCTGGCCGCTTATTTCGCCAAGAACAAGGGCTTTTATAAAGTTCCCGAGACGCGCAATGTGCAGCTGATTGTGGCCGATCAAGCCAAAGTGGGCGACACCATCCAGATTACGGACGCCCAGGTTCAGGACTATTACAACGCCCACAAAGACGAATATCGGACGCCGGAGCGTGTGCACGTGCGACACATTCTGCTGAAGACCCAGGACAAGCCCAAGGACGAGATCCCCAAAATCCAGGCGCAGGCCGAGGCGCTGGACAAGCAGCTAAAAGCAGGCGCGGATTTCGCCGAGCTTGCCAAGAAATATTCCGCCGACACGGCGTCGGCTGTTAAAGGCGGAGACCTCGGGTGGATTGCGCGCGGCCAGATGGTGAAACCTTTCGAGGATGCGGCCTTCACGCAGAAGCCTAACGAGATCGGCAATCTGGTCACCACCGAATTTGGCTTCCATATCGTTCAAGTGCTGGAGAAGCAGCCCGCGCATCTGCAGAGCCTGGATGAGGTGAAGCCGGCCATCGTCGCCGCGCTAAAGAACCAGACCGTTTTCGACAAGATGCAGGAACTGGCCGACAAGGCGCACACCGAACTGGTAAAGGCGCCGCAGAACGCGCAACAGATCGCCAGCCAATTGAACCTCGAGTTCGTCGACGTGCCCGCCTACGCTCCGGGCAGGCCAATCGCCCAACTGGGCAACGATCCTCAGGTGGGAGCCGCCTTGCAGTCCATGAAACCGGGCGAGGTGAGCGACGTGTTCCAGGCGGGAAACAAACTGGGGGTAGCGGTGGTTACCGGCATTCAGCCATCGCATCCCGCGGAGCTCGCGGACGTGGAGAATCAGGTGCGCCAGGCGTACTTGCAAGGCGAAGCGAATCGCGTAGTCGCGGAAAAAACGGCCAAGGCTGCTGAACTGCTGAAGCAAAATGGCGGCGACCTGAATGCCGCCGCCAAGGCTGTCGGCGGCGAGGTAAAGAGCTCCGATTTCTTCACCCGCTCGGGCGCGGTGGAAGGGCTCGGCTCCGGCGCCATCTTCAGCGATGTCTTCAGCAAGCCGGTAGGCTCGCTGTTCGGTCCTATGGTGGCTGGCACGCAAACCATTGTGGGCAAAGTTGCCGGCCGCCAGGATGCCGATATGTCCAAGTTTCCCGAGGAGCGCGACGGCATTGTCACTCAGCTGAAGGGCAAAGAAGCCGTGGATCGGGAAAGCCTTCTGCAGGACAGCGTTCTGACCGATCTCATCCGGCGCGGCAAGGTGAAGAAGCACCAGGCGGTAATCGATCGGTTGATCGCCCAGTATCGCAGTAGCTCATAGTCCCAAACCTTTTGCATGATTCATGCTCTGCTGGATTTTTTGCGGACGCTTACCACGCCCGACCGGTTGATTCATCTGCTGTCCACCGTGCTTTCCGGCTGGCTGGGATATGCCACGCTGACCGCCATCGTGTTTGCTGAAACCGGGCTTCTGGTCGGATTTGTGCTGCCCGGCGATTCTCTGCTTTTCACCATCGGGGTGGTGGCCGGCGCCGGACAGTTGAATATGACTGTCATGATCTTGCTGCTGATCGCTGCGTGCCTGGCGGGCGACTGGTGCGGTTACCTGCTCGGCCGCCGCGCCGGTCCAGCCATCTTCAACCGGCCCGATTCGCGCTTTTTCAGGCAGGAACATCTGCAACGCACCAATGCGTTCTATGCCAAGCACGGCGGTAAAACCATTATCTATGCCAAGTTCGTGCCAGTGATCCGAACCTTTGCGCCCTTCGTCGCGGGCGTGGCCAACATGCGCTATCGCAGCTTCATTTCCTTTGATGTTTTCGGCGCCGTCGGATGGGTGGTGTCCATGACCGTGCTGGGCTCATTGCTGGGCAGGATTCCGGTGGTACAGCACAATTTCGAGAAGTTCGTTCTGCTGGTGATCTTCGTCTCGCTGCTGCCGGTGATCGTTCATGCCATCCAAGGCATGTCGCAGCGCAAGCCCGCTCTACAGCCGGGTGACTAAGTGTTCCAGCGCGGCGCGTACTGCCGGATCGCGTTGCGCCTCCACCTCGTCGCCCTTCGCTACACCCATCGCCTGATTGAAAATCTCCTGCTTCAGCCGGCTCTGCAACCAATCCCGTTCCAGGCTCCATTCGGCGACCGATGGCTGGATATTGCGCTGCCCGGCGTACACCTCAAACTCTTCCAGCACGGCGGCCGTTACTTCAAAGTCGCTGCGAATATTGTTCCGCTGGATATAATCGGTGGCAAAACCCGTCAGGATGCCGCTCGCGTCCAGCGCCACTCGCAAGCGCGTGAGCGGCGCGGGCACAATCGCAACGTCGGGCTGGATGCCGCCTCCACCGATGACGCTACGCCCGGCGTCCGTTCGAAACTGTTCAGCTTGTTTCTCTATCTCCAGGTGTCCGCTCGGAAGCGGCTTCTGGATGGAACGGCCGCTCGGTGTGTAGTAAAACGCTGTAGTGAGGGCCAGAGCGGTGTTACCGGTCAACGGAAACACATTCTGCACCAGGCCTTTGCCGAAGCTGGGCTCACCCAGCACCACGGCGCGATCGTGATCCTGCAGCGCGCCGCTGAGAATCTCTGCGGCGCTCGCCGTCTTGGCGTTCACCAATACCGCCAGCGGAAAGGCGTAGGGCATCGCCGTTTTCGGAACTTCCACCGTCTGCTCCTCGATGCTTCTGCCCTTCACGCTCAGGATCTTTTGCCCCGGCTTCAGGAAAAACGAAGCCGCTTCGAGCGCCGCTTGCACTACGCCGCCGGGATTGTCGCGCAAATCCAGCACCAGCCCCTTCAAGTTCTCTCCGCCCAGCTTTTCGATGGCATCCTTCAACTGGCGGCTGGTCTGCGGATCGAAGCCGTTCACCCGTACATAGCCGACGCCGGGCTTGAGCAGAAACGCGCGATCCACGCTGGGCGAATCCAGCAGTTCCGGATCCAGCACGAACTGAAGCGGGCGCGCGTTGCCCGGACGGCGCACAATCAACTGCGCGCGGTGTTGATGGCTCTGGCCCAGGTACCCGATAATCTGCTCGAAATCCAACCGCGCCAGTTCCACGCCGTTCACCGCCACAATCTCGTCGCCCGGTTGCAATCCGGCTTTGGCGGATGGCGTTCCAGTCATCGCTTGCAGAATGATGACGCGGCCAGGCAGAACCGACACTACCGTCCCGAACCCCTTGCGCTCGGAATTCTCCATCTGCTTGAGCTGCTCGTTCTGGTCCGGATCGAAAAAGATGGAATGCGGGTCCAAGGTGCGCAGCATTCCGGGAATCGCGCCCTGGTAAACGGCCTGTTGTGTGTTTACCGGGTCCGCCGCCTGTGTCTCCACGACGGAAATCACATCGGTGAAGCGCTTCAGCGCGCTCTCCAGGTCTTCGGTGGAAGGCGGCGCGGCGAACAGGAGAAGAGCAGGTAAAAGCATTTACTTCGAATATCGGAGCTGTTGCTTGCGCTGGTGACGTTCGAGCGCCAGTTCAATCAGCCGGTCCAGCAGTTTAGGCATCGGCAATCCCGAATACTCCCACATCTTAGGGTACATGCTAATGGAGGTGAACCCGGGAATGGTGTTGATCTCGTTAATGTACAGCTTCCCGGTGGCGCTCTCGAGCAGAAAGTCCACGCGCGCCATGCCTTCGCATTCCACAGCGCGATAGCATTCCACGGCCAGCCGCTGCATCCGGGCTGTTTGTTCGGCCGACAGATTGGCGGGAATTACGGTCTGCGCCTGGTCCAAAAGATACTTGTCTTCGTAATCGTAAAAGTCGCGCGAAGGCAGAATTTCGCAAGGCGTAGCCGCGATGGGATCCTCATTGCCCAGCACCGCGCACTCAAACTCACGCCCCGTGATCCCCCGCTCCACAATGATTTTGCGGTCATAGGCCGACGCCAAGTCCACCGCCGCCTTCAGCTCTTCGCAATTTCGCGCTTTCGAGATGCCCACCGACGATCCCAGGTTGGCGGGTTTCACGAAAACCGGAAAGTCGAAGCGCGAGCAAGCGCCTTCCAGATCCTGCCCGGAATGCAGAACCGCATAATCCACCACCGGCAGCCCGCGTTCGCTGGCGACGCGCTTCATCATCTCTTTGTCCATCGAAATCGACGAGGCCAGCACGCCCGCGCCCACGTAAGGCAGATCGGCCAGTTCAAGCAATCCCTGCACCGTTCCGTCTTCGCCAAAAGTACCGTGCAATACCGGGAAGACGACATCGATTCCAGGATTGGCGCCCGGCTCCGGCAGGATTGGCCTGGGGCTCCACTTTCCAACTTTTGAAATCACGTAGTGCAGCACCTTGTACTTCCCGGCGTCGATTGCATCGATGACAGACTTGGCCGAACGCTGCGAGATTTCGTGCTCGCCTGTGCGTCCTCCATAAATCACGGCCACATTCTTTTTCATCCCTATAAGATCCTTTTTCCCATCGCCGACATCACCAGCTCCACGGCCAAAATCGCGGTCCGGTTAGCTTCATCGATCACCGGATTCACTTCCACAACTTCCAGGGACGCCATCCTTCCGGTGTCCCCCACCATTTCCATCGCCAGATGAGCCTCGCGATAGGTGATGCCGCCCTGTACCGGAGTGCCAACGCCCGGCGCCTCCCGCGGATCCACGGCGTCCATGTCGAAGGAAACGTGAAATCCGGCTGTTCCCGTGGCAGCCACGCGAATGGCTTCCTCAAACACCGCTCTCATTCCCCGCTCATCGATACTGCGCATCGTAAACGCATGAACCCCGGAATGTTGCACAATGTCGCGCTCCCCGCCGTCCACGGAACGAACCCCTACCAGCGCGACGTTGGCCGGGTCAACTTTAGGCGAATAGCCAAAGATGTTCGTCAATTCCCGCGGTCCCTGGCCAATGCAGCAGGCTAGCGGCATGCCGTGTACGTTACCGCTCGGGCTGCTTTCCGGGGTATTCATGTCGGTGTGCGCATCAATCCAGATCAGGCCCAGTTTTTGGCCTCGCCGGCGAAAATGGCGCGAGGCGCCTGAAACCGTGCCCACAGCGATAGAATGATCGCCGCCCAGCAGCAGCGGAAACTTGCCCGCTTCGAGCGCCCCATCCACCATCTCGGCCATGCGTGTACAGGTTTCGGCGATCTGCGGCAGGTACTTGGCCCGCGAATCCATCTCGCCCTGGCTCTCGCGCTGGATCACCGGAACATTGCCCAGATCCTCCACTTCGTAGCCTAGTTCCGCCAGCCGCCCGTTCAGGTTGGCCACTCGAACCGCCGATGGCCCCATATCCACGCCACGCCGTCCGGAGCCCAAATCCAGGGGCGCGCCGATGATCGCAATATGCTTCGACGGCATGTTACGGCCGCGTGCGATACAGCATCCGGGGGAACGCGATGGTTTCGCGTATATGCTCCAACCCGCACATCCACGCTACAAAGCGCTCGATGCCCATCCCGAAGCCCGCGTGGGGCACGCTGCCGAACTTGCGCAAATCGATATACCAGTCGAACGCCTCGCGGGGAAGCTGGTGCTCCTCCAGGCGTTTCAACAGCAAATCCAGATTGTGGATGCGCTGCCCGCCGCCGATGATTTCGCCGTAGCCTTCCGGCGCAATAAAATCCACGCCCAGCGCCAATTCCGGCCGTTCCGGATCCGGCTCGAAATAGAAAGCTTTGATCTCGGTGGGAAAACGATCCACAATCAGCGGCCGATCCAGACCCTCGGTGATCAGCGTCTCGTCGGTGTTGCCGAAATCGCCGCCCCATTGAATTTCGCTCCCTTTTTTCTGCAGTTCCACCACGGCATCGTCGTAGCTCATGCGCGGAAAGGGCGACGCGACGCTTTCCAGCTTGCTCGGGTCGCGCTCAAGCTCCGTTAGCTCGGCGCGCCGGTTCTCCAGTACTCGCCCGACAACATACACCACCAGTTCTTCGCCCACCCGCTTGACGTCTTCGAGCGTTGCATACGCCATCTCCGGCTCCACCATCCAGAACTCCGTCAGATGGCGGCGCGTCTTCGATTTTTCGGCGCGGAACGTTGGCCCAAAACAATACACCTTGCCGAACGCCATCGCGTCGGCTTCGTTATAAAGCTGGCCGGATTGCGTCAGGTACGCCTTCTCGTCCTCGAAGTAGTTCACCTCAAAGAGCGTCGACGTGCCTTCGCAAGCCGAGGGCGTGAAGATGGGCGTATCCACCAACGTGAAACCGTGCGTATCGAAATAGTCGCGCACCGCCCGGATCACTTCGTGCCGCACCCGTATGGCCGCATGCTGCCGCTTGCTGCGCAGCCAGAGATGCCGGTGATCCATCAGGAAATCGACGCCGTGATCTTTGGGCGTAATGGGATAGGGATCGGATTCCGGAATGCGCTGCACAATCTCGGCGCCTTCCACATCCATCTCGTATCCGCCCGGTGCGCGCTGCTCCGGCCGCACTTTGCCGCGCAGGATCAACGAAGATTCCTGGGTCAGGTTCTTAAGCGCTTCAAACGTCGGTTCGTCCAGATTGGCCTTCACCGCCACGGCCTGCATGGTTCCGGTGCCGTCGCGCAACAGGGGAAACACGATTTTGCCCGACTTGCGAAGATTGTAAAGCCAGCCCGCGATCTCCACCGGCTCTCCGGTGTGCCGCCCGGCGTCTTCAATTCGAATACGGGAATACGCCATCAAACCGTCTCGAGCTTCTCAAAGATCTGCTTCACCACTTCCAGGGATTGCGGGAGCGGAAAGTCGGGATAATCGCGCAACTCAAGCAACAGCGGATATTGCTCCGGCAGCGAGCGTAGCAGCCCCATGGTCTCGCTCCAGTTGATGGTGCCGCCTTGCGATTGAAACGGCCAAAGGTGGCTGTCTTCCTTGCCGTTGTTGTCGTGCAAGTGCGTGGACCGGATGCGATCCTTCAAAATAGCGAACGCCGCCGGCACGCCGTGGTCCATATTCGCGTGCCCCACGTCCAGACAGAAATTCAGTTTCAGGTGCGTTTGTTCTAGAAATTGAATCAGGCGTTCGGGGCTGGCTAACTGGTTGGGTGTGTTCTCCAGCAGCACTTCCACTCCGCGCGCCTTGGCAAACAGATGGATCTCTTCCAAAGACGTAAACGCGGCCTCCACTTTGCGCTCGTCGTATTCCTCTTCAAAGACGCCAATATGCTGGATCAGGTAGCGGAACGGGATCACCTCTGAAATATCGAGCGCGCGCTTGATCTCATCCAGCATGTCCAGCCGCTTGGATTTCACCGGCTCCGTGATATTGATGTGCGAATTGGGACCCGACCGTCCCCACATATCGTCGCTGAACATCGGCGAGTGCAGCGAGTGCAATTTCAGCTTGGAGTCCCGGAACCAGTGGCCCATCTCGTTGATTTGCGCCTTGTCCCGATAATCCAGGTGCTGGCGCGCGCAGAAAATCTCCACCGCCGGTATCCCCGCCTGGTAGATCTTATCCAGCCAGACGGTGTTCAAGCGATAATTCACCAGCAGGTGCGTCGAAAGAACGTGGTTCATTCTTAATCAGTACCCTTCCGCTTTTCCGTTACCGCGTTTATCGGTCGCGCCCCGCAGCCAGCCGCCCTCATTCAAAATCGCCTCCACGCGCGCCACCACCGGTCCCTCCAGCGTCGAAACCTGGTGTCCCATGCCCCGCAAAATGTTCACCGTATCGGGAGAAACGCCCTGCTCCACATACAACGCGTCGGGCATCCACTGATGATGAACCCTCGGCCAGTCCACTGCGTCCTGCACGTTCATATGGAAATCGACAACATTCAGCAGGACCTGTAGCACGCCGTTAATGATACGCGACCCGCCGGGCGCACCGAGCATCAGAAAGAGCTTATCATCCCGCAACACGATGGTCGGAGTCATGGACGACACGGGCCGTTTGCCAGGCTGAATCGCATTCCATTCGCCCTGGATCAGGTGGAACAGATTCTCGACGCCGGGCTTGGCTGCGAAGTCGTCCATTTCATCGTTCAACAGGAAACCCAGGCCTGGCACAGTCACGCCGCTGCCATATCCGTTGTTTATTGTGTACGTCACCGCCACGGCGTTGCCTTCGCTGTCCACGATATTGTAGTGCGTGGTCTGGGTGCCTTCGCGGAGATTTAGATTGCCCGGGCGAATCTGGTCGCTGGGCGTGGCGTGCTCCGGATCGATGCTTTTGCGACGGCTGGCGATGTACTTGGGGTCCAGCAGCTTGCCGATCGGCACCTTATAGAAATCCGGATCACCGAAATATTCGCTGCGGTCGGCATAGAACCGCCGCATCACTTCGGCCACGTAGTGAATGGATGCCGCCGACCCCGCTCCGCTCTGTTCGTAACCCGAACCCTCCAGCATTCCGAGCATCTGCAGTATTCCCACGCCCCCCGCGCTGGGCGGAGGCGCCGTGATGATGTCGTACCCCTTGTAGCGGCCCCGCAGCGGTTCGCTCTCCTCCGCCTGGTACGCTTTCAAATCCGCCAGCGTGATCAACCCGCCATTGGCCGACATCGCCGCAGCCAGTTTGTGCGCCGTTTCACCGTCGTAAAAATCGCTCGCGCCGCGATCCCGGATGCGCTTCAACGTCGCGGCCAATTCCGGCTGGACAAGTTTGTCGCCATAATGGGCGCTCAAGAAAATTCGCTTTGAATCGGGAAATTGGGACAGCAGCTGGGTGGCATCCTCGCCGTGCAGCGACTTGTCGAAAGCATACGAAACCGAATAGCCTTGGCTTGCCAACTGGATGGCTGGGTCCAGCAACTCGGCCCATGGCTTGTGCCCGTATTTCTGGTGCGCCAGTTCCAGGCCCCGCACCGTTCCCGGCACGCCGGCCGAGCGCCAGCCAACCAAACTGTCCTGGGTCACGTTGCCTTGGGCATCCAGATACATGTCGCGCGTGGCCGCCAGCGGCGCTTTTTCCCGAAAGTCGATGAACGTGGTCCGGCCATCGGCGAAACGCGCCAGCAGGAATCCGCCGCCGCCGATGTTACCCGCGTACGGATAGGTGACGGCCAGCGCGAATCCGATCGCCACCGCCGCGTCGATCGCATTTCCTCCGGCTTTGAGCACGCGCAGACCCACGTCGGCGCCCAATGGCTCCTGCGCCACCACCATCGCGTGGGGCGCGTATACTGGCTCGCGCGCCGAAAGGCTGACAGCCAGCATCAACGCGCAGCCGAGCTTTATTCCCATTGATACTTCGGTATTCCCATCGATACTACGACATTCCCATGGATACTTCGATTCTAGACCGTCGACAACTGCTGCTGCCGCCCGCGATGATACTGCTCCAGAGTGGAATTAGCCGTCGCGATCGTTTCCAGCTCGTGCGCCACCAGTCCCAAAGCGTGCCCTGGAATCGCGGCGTACAGTTCGTCGTCCGCGAGGTTGGTGTACACGCGATTTCCGACGCAGCCCCCGCTGGTCACCATGCCATGCTCTATCGCCGCAGGAATCGCCATACAAGTGGGACGCGCCAGCAGCGGCAGCTTAGACGCGATGCCCGCGCGCAGTGCAGCCTCCTCCAGCAGCATCAGCTTGCCGGGCGTGATCACAAATAGCACCACATCCGGATCCACGACAGTGTCGCCGAGGGGTGCGAACAGGATGTTCTTGGGACTCTCCTTCAGCACCGGGATCCCTGGCACTTCTTCCATCTTTAAGTACCCCAAGCTGGTCATCGTGCCGAGAATGGATGACAGCTCGTGCGCCCGGCTTTCGGGCAATGGGATGTTGTGGGTATACGAACCCACCGGGCAGTTGTAATGATCGGAAGGCGCCGTAGAAAAAGTGCGGCCATCCGCCGCCAATCTCCAAAAGCTGCATCCGGCGGGTTCGGAGCCCGAGAACTTCTCTACCGAAGCGGGCGCTTCATCGAGAAAGGCCACGGCCACCGGCCGCCGCCTCATCTGGAGGATTTGCTGGAACTGATTTTCGAGTTTTTTATTGTCAGGCATGCTTTGTGTCTTCTATCTTGACACGAGCTTCGTGGTGTCTCAGTTCTGACGGGATGGCAAATCTTGGCGAGTTGTGGAGCTATTCCCGACTCGCACTGATCGTAGATTCCTTGTCCGTCAATACCAACACCTTACCGCCCCGTTCAACAGTGAATCGGTATTTGAAGTTGGGTTTACCGGGTTCAGCGTCGGCCCGCTTCATGTTCAGTTCGCGCCCGTGTACGTCATAAGTTCCATTCGTGCTATATGGCTTCGAGAACGACGGTGGAGATTTCATAATCCAGGTGGCATCTTCGGCGAACGTTACAGTCCACTGCCCCGGCTGGAAATGTACCGTCCCAAACGGCTTGCCATTCTTGAGCGCAGTGATTGATATATAATCCCACGTTCCAATCAATTCAGGCGAATGCTTCGCGGAGTCGTCGGCGGCATCGAGTCTCATGAGACCGACGGAGGCAAGGATAATCAGGAACTCACGCGTTCTTGATTTCATCCGGTTATTGTAGCCTTATTCGAACGGACCAAATCGCAGTTGAGGCGCGACCACGTGCTTATCTTGCCACGTGCAAGAATCAGAAGGGATGTCTCCGACCGCAAAAACGCTCACCGCCCGGCAGTTCTTTTCCCGGAGCGGAGTGCTCTCGAGATGGCACCCGCGCTACGAGTTTCGCGCCGGACAGCTCGAGATGGCAGAAGCCGTCGAGGCCGCGTTGGCCGAGAAAAAGCATCTGCTGGTGGACGCGGGCACCGGTACCGGCAAGACGCTCGCGTATCTGGTTCCCGCGCTGCTCTCCGGCAAACGCGTGGTTGTCTCCACCGGAACCAAGAACCTGCAAGAGCAGCTCTTCTACAAGGACGTTCCGTTCTTACAAAAACATTTCGACCGGCCGCTGCAGGTCTGCTACATGAAAGGCCGCGCCAACTTCGCCTGCCGCCAAAAAATCTACGATGCCGATCGCGAGCCGATTCTTGCGGGCCTGGAAGAAATCGCCGACTTCCAGATCATTCGCGAATGGGAGAAGACCACTCTCACGGGCGACCGGTCCGAGATCAAGACGCTGCCCGAGTCCAGTTCCGCCTGGCAAAAAATGGACGCCCGGCGCGATCTGTGTACCGGCCAAAAGTGCCAGCAGTTCGAGCGCTGCTTCCTCACCGAAATGTATCGCCGCGCGCACGAGAGCGACATCATCATCGTCAATCATCACCTGTTCTTCGCCGACCTGGCGGTGAAGGATAACGATTTCGGCGGCATCATCCCCGAGTACGCGGCGGTGGTGTTCGATGAAGCGCACGAGATTGAAGACGTCGCTGGCAAGTACTTCGGCGTCGGCGTCAGCAATTACCAGTTCCAGGAGCTCACGCGCGACATCGCGGTCGTCTCGCGCGCCAAACAGTTCGGTTCCGTAGAGCTCGACCGCGTACTCGATACCCTGGACGATCGCGCCCAACAGTTTTTTCTGCTCTTCGGCGAGACCGAAGGCCGCGTGGCGTTCAAGAACCACACCACCTTCTTCGACCAGCACGGCGAGGCGCTCGAAGACCTGGTGCGCGCGCTGGAACTGATCGGTTCGCACTTGCAGCTGGTCAAAAGTGCGCCCGACGAAGTGATTCCGCTCTTCCGCCGCGTGCAAGAGCTACAACAGCGCCTGGTGTTCTGGCGCAAGGGCGCCGACCGATCCTACGTCTATTGGGTGGAGCGCCGCGGCCGAGGCTGTTTCCTGCAAGCCACGCCCATCGACGTCTCGTCCATCCTGGAAGAAAAGCTTTTCGATGCGCTCGACACCGTGATCCTTACTTCCGCCACGCTCGCGGTGGGCGAAACGTTCGAATTCGCCGAGCGCCGCCTGGGCATCCGCCACAGCCGCTCGCTGGTGGTGCCCAGCCATTTCGAATACTCGAAGCAAGCGCTGCTCTACGTGCCCCAGCACTTGCCCGATCCGCGCTCGCCAGCGTTTCCAGGCGCCGCGGCGGCCGAGATCACGCGCATCCTGCGCCATAGCCGGGGCCGCGCTTTCGTTCTGTTCACCAGCTATCAGCAGATGCGCATGGTCTATGATCGCGTATCGCTCGAAATTGATTACCCCACGTTGATGCAGGGCACCGGCCCGCGCAACGCGCTGCTCGACGAATTCCGCGCCACGCCGCACTGCGTTCTTTTCGCTACATCGTCGTTCTGGCAGGGCGTGGACGTGCAAGGCGATCAATTAAGTTGTGTGATCATCGACAAGCTGCCGTTCGCCGTTCCCAGCGATCCGGTGGTGGAAGCGCGCATCGAACGCATTCGCGAAGAAGGCGGCAATCCGTTTTACGATTACCAGATCCCGCAAGCCGCGCTCGCGCTTAAGCAGGGCTTCGGCCGGCTGATCCGCAGCAAGACCGATCGCGGCGTCCTGGTCTTGCTGGATAATCGTATTACGAAGCAAAGGTACGGCCAGGTGTTCTTCGATAGCCTGCCGCCGTACGGCTTTACCACCGAACTAAAAGCCGTGGAGAAATTTTTCGAGGTTTGAACTGAACAATGTTTGAAGTTACCGTGGAACAGACTTTTGCCGCCGGTCACGCCCTGCGCAATTACCATGGAAAGTCCGAAGACGTGCATGGGCACAACTATCGAGTGCGAGTCACCGTGGAGGGCCAGCAACTGGACTCCACCGGCCTGCTGGTGGATTTCCTGGAAGTGAATCGCCTGATTACTGGCGCCGTCGGATATCTGGATCATCGCTTCATCAACGACCTGCCGCCGTTTGATGCGATCAATCCATCGGCTGAGAACATCGCGAAGTATTTTTACGACAAAGTCAGCGGCGGGCTAAAGAACGAAGTTCCGGTGCGCATCTCGGCGATCCAGGTATGGGAGACCGATACCAGTTCAGCCGTCTACCGGCCGTGAACTTCGTGAAGAGACCAGCTCTGGCAGTGGCGGCGGTTGTCGCGCTGGCGGCGCCGTTACCTCAGTTCGAGGTCGCGTCCATTAGGCCCTCCAACCCTTCGACGCCGCATCCAAGCCGCTTTGCTCCCGTGCCAATAGAGACAAGCCCCGGACGGCTTACCGCGCGGAACGCGACCCTAAGAGAACTCATAAAGGGGGCCTACGATCTCGAAGACTATCAAGTTTCCGGTGGTCCGGCATGGGTGGCCTCCGCCAGGTTCGATGTTGACGCAAAGCCTAGTGGCCGCGCTAGCGACGTTCAACTTCTGTTAATGCTCCGGGCCTTATTGGCTGACCGGTTCAAGCTTGCAGTCCATCGTGAGACGAAGGATCTCGCCGTCTATGCTCTGGTGGTGGCTAAGGAGGGTCCGAAGTTCCACGCAATGAAGCCAGGGGCGGACGCGGTGCGTGGCAGACTCAACCACTTCCGCCCGCCGGATTTGCCATTCCTAGCCAGGTTTCTCACGCACCTTGGATCCGACAAGCCCGTGATTGATGAGACCGGATTGACGGGGGAATTTGATCTTGATCTGGACATGGAAAAAATCGGACAGCAGGCGGCATCACTGAACGCAACCGGGCCCCCCAACCCTGAAAACATGTTCGAGGCGGCGGCCAATGAAATCCAGGACGAACTCGGGCTCAAATTGGTGGCAACCAAAGCTCCCGTCGAGATCCTGGTTATCGACCACGTGGAGAAGCCTTCCGAGAATTAGGACAGCGTATCTACCGCCCGAAATAATCGGCGTTGATCTTGGTGAAGTTATTCCACTTTTCCGGCAGATCGTCGAGCGCGAAAATAGCCGAAACCGGGCAAACCGGCACGCAAGCTCCGCAATCGATGCACTCCACCGGATCGATATAGATCATGTTGTGCTCGGCGAAGTTGGGTTCGTCCTTCTTGGGGTGGATGCAATCGACCGGGCACGCGTCAATACAGGCGGTGTCCTTTGTGCCGATGCAAGGTTCTGCAATAACGTAAGCCATTGTGTCTCCAGAGCGCAGATCGAAACCAAGGCTGCGCGTGGGGTAAGCCTTATTATAGCCTGCGTCCGCTTTTTGCCGCGCAGATGGGGCCGAAACGCTTGATTTCCGAGTCAGATGGAAGAAATCCGGGGGCGGTGAGCCATGCTATGCTTCCCTTGAGATGGCTACCAAGGCGCAGATCACGGCCGAGCAGTACCTGCACATGACATTCGAACACGACGCAGAGTACGTGCACGGTGAGATTTTCGAGCGGAGCATGCCTGACAGACTTCACTCCACTATGCAGTTCCTGATCCTGATGGCGATTGGACGCTTGATCCAATCGTATCCACTGTTCCCATATCCCGAACTCCGGTTGCGGTTGGAGCCGCGTGTCTTCCGTATCCCGGATATCTCCGTCTTCGCCGGCCAAGCACCGAAACAAGATGTGCCCTCCACGCCTCCATTACTCGTGATAGAAATCCTGTCTAAAGACGACCGCCACTACAACCTCATGCAGAAGCTAGAAGAATATCGCGTTTGGGGCGTACCGAACATCTGGGTAGTCGACCCCTACTCTAAGCGCCTCTCCTTCTACACGGAATCCGGACTCCACAACGTCTCCTCCCTCGCCCTCGCCGATTATCCTTTTGAACTAACGCCGAGTATCTTATTTTCCGATCTCTAGATCAGGACCCACAAGAGAGAAGCTAGAAAACATGATTCCCAAAGTGCGCAAAGCAGTCTTCCCCGCCGCAGGACTGGGCACGCGATTTCTTCCCGCCACCAAGGCCCAACCCAAGGAGATGCTGCCGCTGGTGGATAAGCCGCTAATTCAATATGGCGTCGAGGAGGCCATCCATTCCGGAATTCAAAACATCATCATCGTCACCGGCCGCGGAAAAACTGCCATTGAAGATCACTTCGATGTGGCCTTCGAGCTGGAGCATGCGCTCGAAGCCAAGAGCAAGAAGGAGCTGCTGAAGATCGTCCGGGATGTTTCCGACATGATCGACGTCTCTTACGTCCGCCAGAAGGAAGCGCTGGGTCTCGGGCATGCCGTGCACCGCGCGAAGGAATTAGTGGGGAACGAGCCGTTTGCCGTGGTCCTTTCCGACGATGTCATCGATTCCGAGACCCCGTGCATCCGCCAGTTACTCGACGTCTACGAATTCTATGGCGCCTCCGTGGTCGCGCTGATGGAAGTCCCAGGCGACGCCATCTCAGCTTACGGCGCGGTGGACGCCGAACCCGTCTCGCACAATTCCGCCAAGGACCGGCTGTTCCGTATCCGCAATATGGTGGAGAAGCCCAAGCCATCGGAAGCTCCTTCTAATCTGGCCATCATCGGACGCTATGTGCTCACGCCCGAAGTCTTTGAATCCATCGAAGCCATTGAGCCGGGAAGCGGCGGCGAAATCCAGCTCACGGATGCTCTGAAGCACCTGCTCCGCAACCGTCCGATCTACGGCTATCGCTTTGAAGGCACGCGCTACGATGCCGGCGATAAGCTGGGGTTCCTGAAAGCCACCGTCGAGTTCGCGCTGCATCGGCACGACTTGGGCGCGCCCTTCCGGGAGTATTTGAAACAGCTCAAGCTGTGAGCCGGCTCGATTTGAAGTTAAGTGACAAGGTCGCCATCGTGACCGGCGCCAGCCGAGGCATCGGCCGCGCCATCGCGGAGCTGTTCGCAAAAGAGGGCGCGTCGGTAGTCATTTGCGGCCGCAAGCAGGAGCCGCTGGACCAGGTGGCGAGGGAACTCGCGGGCCGCGTCCTGCCTGTAGCTTGTCACGTCGGACGTCTGGAAGATTTGGAACGCTTGGTGGATCGGGCCACACGCGAATTCGGCAGGATCGACATCCTGGTGAACAATGCTGGTACTAACATCGCCCAAGGTCCAGCTCTTGAAATGACCGACGCCCAGTTCGACAAAATGGTCGAGGTGAATTTGAAGAGCGCTTACCGGCTGACGCGTCTGGTGGCTCCCAGCATGTGCCAGCGCGGCTCCGGGTCTATCGTCAACATCGCGTCTATCGCCGGCATTCGTCCTCAATTCCAGAGCCTGCTCTACAGCATGACCAAGGCCGCGCTCATTATGCTGACGCAATCTTACGCACTGGAGCTTGGGCCGCAAGGCGTGCGCGTGAACGCCATCGCGCCCGGCCTCGTGGAAACGACGCTCAGTGAGTACTACTGGAAAGACCAAACGCGCTTCCAGCCGCTGATGGAGCGGCAGCCCGTGAAACACCTGGGCCAGCCGCTCGAGATCGCCGAGATCGCTCTTATGCTTGCGAGCGACAGCGCGTCTTACCTCACCGGCCAGACCATCGTGGTCGATGGCGGACGCTTGTTATCCTCAATGTAGATGCTCCGCAAGCTGATTCCAGCGGCCCTGCTGGCCGCCACTGTGCTCGCCGTTTCCGGCGTCGCCGCCTTGGTTATCGACGTCGAGACCGCGATGTCGCGCGGCAATTTCCCGCTGGCCGAAACGCTGCTTCAAAGCTATCGTATGCGGAGTGGTGTAACGCCCGAGTATCTGGAGGCGCTCTCGTGGCTGGCCCGTGGCGACCTGATCACTCGCCAATTCGACAAGGCGGACGCCAATGCGAAGGAGACGGAAAAACTTGCTCTGCAGTCCCTTGCTGCGCGGCCTTTGGACGCCGAGCCGCATCTTCCGCTGGCCTTGGGCGCGGCCATCGAAGTGGAAGCGCAGCTCATGACCGCTAACGGCGACCGCGCCGGCGCTCTGGCTCTGCTGCGTAAAGATCTCGCGACATATCGCAACACCTCCATCCGCACGCGCATCCAGAAGAACATCAACCTGCTGACGCTCGAAGGACGGCCCGCGCCGGCTCTCCAGGAGACCGAGTTCCTCGGCGCCAAGCCCGTCCCGCTGCTCTCGCTGCGCGGCAAACCCGTACTGCTGTTCTTTTGGGCGCACTGGTGTCCGGACTGCAAGCAGGAAGAGCACATCCTGGGCCAGATCGAGCGCGATTACGCGTCCAAGGGACTCGTACTCATCGCTCCCACGCAGCGTTATGGTTACGTTGCCAATGGCGACGAAGCCGGCCCGGCCGACGAGCTCAAGTACATCGAAAAGATCCGTCACCAGTATTATGCCGACCTGCTCAGCGTACCTGCGCCGGTGAGCGAAGCCAACTTCCGGAACTATGGCGCCAGTACTACGCCGACTCTAGTCTTGATCGATCGTCACGGCATCGTTCGCCTCTATCACCCCGGCGCCATGACGCTCGACGAGCTGCGCGCCGCGCTAGATCGGGTAGGCTAGGTCATGGCCGACGGAATCACCCGCATTGCCGTCGAGGGGTTCAAATCGATTGCGAACCGGCAGGAGATCGAGATTCGTCCGCTGACAATTCTGTGCGGGGCCAACAGCTCCGGCAAGTCGAGCATCATGCAGCCGCTATTGATGCTCAAGCAGACGCTCGAAGCAACTTACGATCCCGGGCCGTTGAAGATCGACGGACCGAACGTAACGTTTACGTCCAGTTCCCAGTTCCTATCGAAAAAAGCTGCTTTAGTACCACGTTTCTTCCGCATGGGAATCATGGCGGGGAAGGTGGGTCTGGACATCACTCTCGTAAAGCGGGAGACGTTGGAAATACTGGAGCAGACGTACAATCGTCCGGGAAGGAACATCACCCTGCGTCCGGGGATGTCGGAACAGGAGCTTAGGAAGGTCTTGGGTAATCCGCGAAAGGAGCACCTCTCCCTCGATCGGGATCGAGCCCTTCTAACGATTACGGACCAGCTGGGCCTTCCGGTCGAGCCCTCATACCTAATCCCAGATATACAGGGCGTGATTCACGTCCCTGGCTTGAGGGGCAACCCGTCGAGAACGTATCGAAGCGCGGCGACCGGTCCGCATTTTCCTGGTACCTTCGAAAACTACACTGCAAGCCTGATCCTGCATTGGCAGTCCGTCATTGACAACGAGCAGCATCAGCAGCTCAATTGCGATCTCGCGCACATCGGTCTCGCCGGGAGGGTCGTGGCGAAGAAGCTTAACGAGGTGGAACTGGATCTCCAAGTGAACAGGCTGGCAGACGCAGAGTCCGACGATCTCGTTAGCGTTGCCGACGTGGGCTTTGGAGTTTCGCAAACGTTGCCCGTCCTTGTCGCATTGCGGGCCGCAGAGCCAGGCCGCCTCGTGTATCTCGAAGAGCCCGAAATCCACCTCCACCCTCGCGCGCAGACCAAACTCGCCGATATCCTCGCCGGTGCTGCCAGGCGCGGAGTACGCGTCGTCGCCGAAACTCACAGCACATTGTTGCTGACGGCCATCCAGACCCTCGTCGCCAAGGGTGAACTCAGCCCGGACCTCGTCAAGCTCCACTGGTTCCAACGCGACCCCAAAACCGGGATTACACAAGTGAATAGCACGGGGCTCGACAAGAAAGGCGCCTTCCGCGACGATTGGCCCGAAGATTTCGACGAAGTGATTCTCGACATCGATCGCCAATACCTCGATGCCGTGACGGAGCGGAGCACCGGCTAGTGGCGAAGAAGGTTTCGAGGCGTCTTGTTATCGACGCTTCGGTTGCCCGATCCGCGACTTTATCCGACAATCCAACGTCTAACGCCTGTCGTGAATTCCCCCAGGCGATCTATGAGATCTGTCACAGAATAGTGCTGTCGACGGAGATCTACGGCGAGTGGGACCGGCACGCCCTTCAAGCTCAGACGCCTGCGGAGCTCCGGCGAACAAGATTCCTTGCGAATTGGATGGTTGCAATGAGCAGACGGAAGGGCGGCAAGATCCTTCGCGTTCGCGTGGATCGCGACGTGGCACTCAGAAGTAAAATCAATCGCCTGGGCATTCCCGAACCCTTGCGTCAGGAGATCTCTGATGATCTTCATCTGATCGAGGGCGCTCTGGCCTTCGATGGCATTGTCATCTTCCGGGACGACTCCGTCCGCGATTTGCTCCGGGGCCTCGCGGGCAGTTGCCCTGAGTTCGAAAAGGTAGTCTGGTGCAATCCGGTGGAACTGGGTGAGGAAGGCGTGCAGTGGTTACGAACGGGAGCGAGAGTAGTGAAGGCGTGGCAACTTGGATCGAAGCGCGGCTGATCGCGCCGGAACTACCGGCAGGCAATAAAAAAGGCCCCGATCTCTCGGGGCCGTTTGCATGAACCCTAACTGCTGCGAGCCCTCTCGGGGCGCCAAGGGTTTACTTCTTCTTCTTGGCGGGCGCTTTCTTAGCGGCCTTCTTCGCAGCCTTCTTTGTTGCGTTCTTCATCGATTGATTCTCCCTAACATCAGATTTGCGATCTAAGATCGCAGTGTGATTCATATATAAGGTTCTTTGAGGCGAAAGTCAAGAAAAAAATGCGAATCGGGCCTCGCGCACCGGACCTCCGCGCAGCCTCTCGGGGTCAAAACCATTTCGCCCATGAATTGTTCTTCACGATTCCTCGCCTCGTCCCTGCGCGAATGCCCCATTTTGTTCTTGCCCGCCCCGCGCGGCCCGCGTTACGATCGGACCAAGTGGCACTTCGGCGATCCATGGCCCGATGCGCGGTGAAACCCGCCGCGGTCTGCGCGCTGCTGCTGGCAGGCCTCGCGCTCGCCGGTTGCGCGAGGAAGCATGCTGCCGCCATCGCACCCGCATCCCCGCAGAGCCGCGCTCCTCAAATCCGCGATGGCGAAACCGGTCTCGCCAGTTGGTACGGCCATCCTTATCATGGACGCCCCGCCGCCAATGGCGAAATCTACGACATGGAAGCCCTCACCGCCGCGCATCGCACGCTGCCCTTCGGAACCTGGGTCCGCGTGGTCAATCTCAGCAACGACAAAACCGTCGACGTCCGCATCATCGATCGGGGCCCCTTCGTCGAAAACCGCATCATCGATCTTTCGCACGCTGCCGCGGAGGCCATCGCTCTGATCGGACCTGGCGTCGCGCCGGTGCGCCTGGATATTCTTTCGGTGCCCGCTGCGGCATCCGCCGACAATTGGTATGCCGTGCAAGCCGGAGCGTTCCTCGATCGCGATCGCGCCGAACACCTGCGCGCATTGCTCGAGCGTGACTTCGGTCCGGCGCGCCTGGTGCAGCGCGCCGATAGCCCAGCCTTCTGGCGAGTTCTGGTCGGACGCGTCCCCTCTCAAGATGCCGCCGCAGCCCTGGCCCAGAGGGTCCGGCAGGAATCCGGTACCGCCTTTGTAGTACGGCTCGATCCATTCACCCCACTTCCCGATGCAAGCGCCAGCGCCCGCTAACGGGTAGGTACTAAGGCACTCCCCCCAAATGAGGTCACGCCTTCACCCCAAATGATCCCCCAATCCAATACCACGGGGTGTTGTCGAAATCCTAAAGTCCTCGTAGAGTTTATGGAGGACGCAAACACTATCTTCTCTACGATTCACCACTCGGGGCTCATGAATGCTAGCGCAAGCTGAAGAATCCGCTCCCTTACTGGTCGGCCAGTCGCCACGCATCCGCAATGTCTTACGGATGGTGGAGAAACTCGGACGTTGCCGTTGGCCGGTGCTGTTACTGGGCGAGACCGGTACTGGCAAGGAAGTAGTGGCTCGCTCTATACATAAGGTTCAGCCCGTAGGTCCTTTCGTCACCATCGATTGTTCCTCTTTGGTCGGCCCGCTCATGGAGAGCGAGCTGTTTGGACACGCCAAAGGCGCGTTTACCGGCGCCGTTACTTCCAAGACCGGCCTCATCGAAGTGGCCAACGGCGGAACGGCATTCTTTGACGAGATCGGCGAGTTGCCGCTCGACCTTCAGGCCAAGCTCCTGCGCGTCTTGCAGGAGAAGGAGTTCCGCCCGGTGGGTTCGCTGACGCAGCGTCGCTCGGACTTCCGCGTCATCGCCGCCACCAACCGCGACCTGGCGAAAGAAGTGGAAAAGGGAACCTTCCGCCGTGACCTGTTCTACCGGCTCAACGTGGTGAACCTTCGGTTGGCCCCGCTGCGCGATCGCAAAGAGGACATTCCGTCTCTCATCGCGCATTTCCTCGCGCGCCACGGTAAAGGTCACTCCCTCACCCAGGAAACTTTCGAGGCCATGCTCGCTTACGATTGGCCGGGTAACGTTCGCGAGCTCGAGAACTGCGTACAGCACATGGTCGCCATCAACACGGGGCCGTTGTTGCATGCCGCCGAGCTGCCTTCCATGCTGCTGAATTATCTGATGGCAAAGAAGGCGCAGACGCTCTCCGTGGCCGTTGGATTTCAAGCCGCACCTAAGCCGCCGGGCGAGGCCCCGTCTCATGAACACCGTGGCGCTCCCGAAGGCCCACGTTCACCGATCATTCCTTTAACGCAGGTGGAACGGCAGGCCATCATCGAAGCGCTCGCGTATACCAAGGGCGATCGCGCCATCGCCGCCAATTTGCTCGGTATTGGACGCACCACGCTCTACCGCAAGCTCAAGGAATATCAACTCGCGGTCTGAGCCGCAAAAAGACTGCGGCACCGGTTCCCTTACGGTCGCGGCTCGGTAAACACCTGCAAACACGTGCGCGCAATTCTGAACCGCGCGCCAGCAGCACACCCGGAGATCACCGGAAGTCGTGCACTGGAGAACATCGACTCGAAGGACACCGGACGGGTGGCGCGTGAGCAAGCGTTTTTCGGCCTTGTTCAGCAGTCTGCTAAGCTGCAAAAAGACTGATAAAAACTTCCTCCGCCGGTCACTACCCGGAGTGCCGGATTCGAAAAGCCTCAAGCTCCTGGTTGTGGAGGACTCGATCGAAGACGAACGGCTGCTGTGCGAGGCATTGCTCGAAATCGAGGAGCATCGCCAGTGGTGCAACTGGCGCTCCTGCAGCATCGTGCCCGTCGATCGGCTTTCGGACGCGTTGGATTGCTTGCGGGGCGGCTCATTCGACGCCGTGCTTCTCAACCTGAGCCTGCCCGATAGCCCGGCGCTACTCGATTCATTTCTGGATGTAAGCGCCAGCGCCGGGGATGTTCCCATCGTGGTCCTGTTGGACCAGGCGGATGAAAACCTCGCGAATCGATTGCTTCGCGAAGGCGCCCAGGACGTTCTGGAGAAATCCGAGCTGGAATGCGCCCCGCTCGCGCGCTCCATCCGTTACGCCATCGAGCGCCAGCGCCGGGGCAGGACCGCGCGGGCATTCGCCTTTGTCGATCCTCTCACCGGCGTCCTCACGCGCGATGCATTTCTGAATATCGCCGCGTACAGCGGCGGGGAGCAGTTGCTGGCGCTGGTGGACATTCCAGCGAATCGTGAAACTCTGGACCCGTTGCTGATTCGGGCCGCCGAGAGGCTGCGCCGCGTCTTTGAAGAAACACCCGCAGTCCTGGGACGCTGGGATCGCAACCGATTCTGCGTGCTTGCACCGGAAGCCGCCCTGCGTCGCGCTGCTGAACTCTCTAACGGCGGCCTGGAATTTTCCATTGCGAGCCTGGAAGAAATTTCGGACGCGAAAGTCGCTATGCTGGCTGATTGAACATCGCCCTCGACGCTACCTACAGCCTGGGCCGGAATCTCTCGGGCGTCGGCGTGTACTCGCGCGAAATCCTTTTCGGCCTGGCGCGCGCTCATCCCGAGGCGCGCTATGTGTTCTGCTATCGCCCACACCGTGTCCTCCGTTCGTTTTCCGATCGTCTTCCCCCCAACGCGTCCCGCCGCCTGCTCCGGGAGAATCGCGCGCCCTCCGCTGACCTTTTTCATGGATTGAACCAGCGTCTCGGCTCCGCCCGCCATCGTCGCACCGTCACTACCTTTCATGACCTGTTCGTGATCTCAGGCGATTATTCCACTCCCGATTTCCGCGAGCGCTTCACCGCCCAGGCTCGCCACGCCGCCGAACGGTCAGACCTGATTGTCGCGGTGTCGGAGTTCACCGCGCGCCAAGTGGAACAACTGCTGCAGGTCGACCGCTCCAAAATTCGCGTGATTCATCACGGAACCCGGCCCGCGCCGGCGCCGCGCGCAGCCATCCCGAGAGAGCCCGTCATCCTCAGTGTCGGCGCTATCCAACGACGCAAGAATATCGTGCGCCTAGTTGAGGCTTTCGAACAGCTCGCCCCCGGATGGAAGCTAGTCCTGGCCGGATCCTTCGGCTTCGATTCGGAAGCGGCGCGCCAGCGTATCGAGCGCAGTCCCCGCAAACACGAAATCCAGGTGCTGGGCTATGTCTCCGATTCCGAGCTCGAGGATCTTTACCGGCGCGCGTCCATCCTGGCGTTCCCGTCGCTGGACGAAGGTTTCGGAATGCCTGTGCTGGATGCGATGGCGCGGGGCCTTCCCGTACTCACTGCGAACCGCTCCGCAATGCCGGAAGTTGCGGGCGACGCCGCTCTTCTCGTCGACCCTACCGATGTCCACTCGATCGCCGAGGGACTATGCCGCCTGACCGTGGACTCCCAGCTACGAGATGCGTTGGTGCAGGCAGGCCTCAGGCGGGCACAGGATTTTACTTGGGAGAAATCGGTGGAAGCAACCTGGAAGGTGTATCAGGAATTGCTGGCTTAATTTTTCTCTTCGTCGATCGCGATTTTGAGAGCCTTCAGGAACTTCTGGTCCTGCGACGTCAGCTTGATCTTGCCGGTGGATTCGAACTTCCGCTTGGGTGGTGCTTCCGACTCTACTGATTGCGGATTCACCATCCTCCGATTCTTCGCCGTTTTCTTCGCGCTTGTTGAACCCGATGGTTGCTTCCAGAACCAGGAAGACATCGTATCCGGCTCGCTTGATCTCTCCGATGGCGGCAGCAATGCGATCGGAGTCGGACAGCGATTCATTGATCGCGTTGCCAAGCTCTTGCATCAACTCTTTGAGTTTCTCTTCCACGCATTGCCCCTTTCTTTGCAGCGGGCTCCTTCTAAGAATAACACTCTACCTTCTTGATGTTGCCGAGGCAAGTACAGTTTCAAACAAAAGCTAAGTGGGCCGCCTTCCCGATTTCGCTCTCCTATTCCTCTATCGGCCTGATCCGGCCTTCCCAGTAGCGGAAAGGGTGCGCCCCGCAGCCTCAAAAGAAACCAGGAACTTGCCCGCGACATGCCCCGTTCTGCGCTCGCTCTGGAGCAGCTAATCTGTCTCGCTTCGTACTGGCTTGGGTACACTGGTACTAGCCCATGTTTTCAACGGCGAAGAAGTTTGTCCACCATGTGATGCCGGGGGTGGTGCGCCCGATCCACATTTTGTGGAATCAAGTGATCGGCTTTTTTTTCATTGTGTTGGCACTTTTGCCCGCGCAATACATCCTGCGCGCCTGGCAGGACGGCTCCGGCTTCCGCCTGGTGGTTTACGTCTCCTTCAGCCTGGTGATGCTCGGCTTCGGCGTGGACTCTTTCCGTCGAGCGCGCAAAATCTCCAAATCATGAACCCTATGAACCCAAAACCATGAACGATGACCTGCCCGGCCAATATCCCTTCACCCGTGGGATCTATCCGGACATGTATCGCAGCCGCCTCTGGACCATGCGCCAGTACGCCGGCTTCGGGACCGCCGAAGAAAGCAACCGCCGCTACCGCTATCTGCTGTCGCAAGGGCATCACCGGGCTTTCGGTCGCGTTCGATCTGCCGACGCAAATGGGCATGGATTCCGACCATCCGCTCGCGGCCGGCGAAGTGGGACGCGTGGGCGTCGCCATCTGCTCGCTCGCCGACATGCAGCGGCTTTTCGAAGGCATCCGGCTGGCCGGCATCACCACCTCGATGACCATCAATTCCACGGCGGCCATTCTGCTGTGCTTCTACGTGCTGGTGGCCGAGCAGCCAGGGCGCGGATCTTGCGCAAGATCTCCGGCACCATCCAGAACGACATTCTGAAGGAGTACATCGCCCGCGGCACCTACATCTATCCGCCGCGCCCGGCCATGCGCATCATCACCGACCTGTTCGCCTGGGCCGCCTGCGAATTGCCCGAATGGAACACCATTTCCATCAGCGGCTATCACATTCGCGAAGCGGGCTCCACCGCGATCCAGGAAGTGGCCTTCACGCTGGCCAACGCCATCGCCTATATCGAGCGCGGCCATCGAAGCCGGGCTGGACGTGGATTCCTTCGCTCCGCGCCTTTCCTTCTTCTTCAACTCGCACAGCAATTTTCTGGAAGAGATCGCCAAGTTCCGCGCCGCCCGCCGTCTTTATGCCGAACATCATGCGCGACCGTTTCGGGGCGCAGCAATCCCCGTTCGATGATGCTGCGATTTCACGTGCAGACCGCCGGCTCCACGCTCACCGCGCAGCAGCCCGACGTCAACGTGGTGCGCGTCTCCCTGCAGGCGCTCGCGGCGGTGCTGGGCGGCGCGCAATCGCTGCACACCAACGCCAAGGACGAAGCGCTCGGGCTGCCCACCGAAGAATCGGCGCGGCTGGCTCTGCGCACCCAGCAGATCATCGCGCACGAAACGGGCGTGACCAACACCGCCGATCCCTTCGGCGGAAGCATCTACATCGAAAGTCTTACCGACGAAATCGAGCGCGGCGCCGCGGCAATACATCGAGCGCATCGATGCCATGGGCGGAACGCTGGCGGCCATCGAAAGCGGTTTCATTCAGAACGAAATTCAAAATGCCGCCTATGCCTACCAGCAAACCGTGGAGCGCGGCGAGACCATCGTCGTCGGCGTGAATAAATTCCAACAGGACGCAATGGAGCCGCCCGCGACGTTCCGTCTGGATCCCGAGCTCGAAAAACAGCAGATCTCCCGGCTAGCCGATTTGCGTGCTTCCCGCGACGCCGTTACTGTAAATTCCCGCCTCTGCGCGCTCGAAAATGCCGCCCGATCAAGCGACAATCTGATGCCCCATATCCTGGCCTGCGCCGAAGCCTACGCCACAGTCGGCGAGATTTCCGATCGTCTTCGCGCCGTTTTCGGCGAATATAGAGAACGCTAGCCGACCGGTACGGGGGCGATTAAACCCGCCCGTTAAGTAATAACCCTAGTTGCTCACCGTTACATTCTCCGTAATTCTGTAGAAGCGCCAGCCATTTTCGGAGGGGACCGACGATGATCACTCGAAAAGTGTGTGTACCATTTCTTGCTTTAATTTGCGCCGGCTTAGCCGCTGCGCAGACCGGCTTGATTCAGACGTACGCGGGTAATGGTACTCAGGGTTTTTCTGGCGACGGCGGACCCGCCACCAGCGCCGAAATCGCTAACCCCCTCGGCCTCGCTCTAGATGCAAATGGCGATCTATACATTGCCGTTCCGACTAATGAACGTGTGCGTGTCGTCAACGCAGCCTCCGGAATTATTACAACTGTCGCAGGCGGAGGCACGGGCGGCGTTGGTGGTCTCGCGACGGCCGCCCAACTCCAAGGTCCCTGCGGCGTGGTGCTCGATTCGGCCGGAGACATCTTCTTGTCCGACACCTGCATGGAGGCGTCCGGGGGCGGCGGGGGAGGCGGCGGTGGGGGCGGGTACGGCTCGCCGAGCAACATGATATGGCGGGTGGACGCCCTCACCGGGATCATCACTTCAGTTGCAGGCGGTGGAAGCTCGGGTCTGGGCGACGGCGGCCCGGCCACCAGTGCGCTGCTCAATGTTCCCGTAGGTCTGGCAATCGACGCATCGGGCGATATCTTCCTCGCGGATTCCGGCAACAACCGCATCCGCCGCGTGGACGCCGTCACCGGCATCATCACAACCGTGGCCGGCAACGGCACAGCCGGATTTGCGGGAGACGGTGGCTTGGCGACAGCGGCCAGCCTCAATACACCGGATGGAGTCGCAATCGATTCGGCTGGCGATCTCTACATCGCCGACAGTGGAAATAATCGCATTCGATTTATCAATGCCGCAACGGGGATCATCAGCACCATGGCAGGCACCGGCGTCGCCGGCTTCAATGGCGACGGAATCCTGGCCACCACAGCCAGCCTCAACAATCCTTTAACTGTGCTTCTGAATTCTTCCGGGAACTTACTCATCGCCGATTCGCTCAATTATCGCGTTCGCCTGCTGGACATGTCTTCCGGACTCATCTGGACTCTGGCCGGCAACGGCTCCTCCACGGCTTGCTGCGGCATCGGCAATGGCGTCCAGGCGACGGAAGCGGTCCTGGATGCCCCGGCCGGCCTGGCGCAATCGACGTCGGGTTCCGTGTTCATTTCCGAACTGCAGGGGAATCGCGTACGTGAAGTCTCGCTTCCTAGTCCGTTCGCCAGCACTGCCGTCACGATATCGGCCAATGCCGCGAGCGTTCCCTCGGGAAATCCGGTCACGCTCACCGCAACTTTATCGGCCATCAACGGACTCGCAGCCAACGCCACGGGCGAAGTCGAGTTCATTAACGGCACCACACCGCTCACTGCGGTCCCGGTCGCAAATGGTTCGGCCGCCTTCACCACAACGACGCTAAGCCAGGGTGTTCATACAATCAACGCCATCTATTCCGGCAATTCAGCATTTGGATACGCGGTGGCGCCGCCCTTCAGCATCACGATCACGGCTCCACAGGCAAGCGTGGCTTTGGCGGCCAGTCCCAATCCGGCTACCGCGAACCAACCAATCACGCTAACGGCCACCCTTACGCCTTCCACCGCCACCGGAACGGTGACGTTCCTCAACGGGACCACTGTGCTTGGAACCGCTACCACCACAACATCCAACGTTGTCACGCTTTCTGGAATCACGCTGGCTGCCGGCAATTATTCGCTCACCGCACAATACGGCGGCAGTAGCGGCTTCTCGCCGGCCACTTCACCCGTCGTCAGTCTGACGGTGCAAGCGACATCGTCAGTGGTAGTAACTTCGAGCGCCGACCCGTCCAATACCAAACAATCCGTCACCTTCACTGCGACCGTGACTCCCGCCACAGCTACCGGGACGGTGCAATTCCTGGATGGAGCCACCAGGCTCGGCTCAGCCACGCTTAGCAATGGCGTCGCAACGTTCACCCCAGCTTCCTTAAACGAAGGTACGCATTCCATTACGGCCAGCTACGCCGGAGACGCGAACGATACGTCCGCCACCTCGGCGGTGCTCACCCAAACGGTACAGGCCTCATCCTCCGTTGTTGTGATCTCGTCGGCGAATCCGGCGGTCACCGGAGCAACTGTGACGTTCACCGCCACTGTCACACCATCTGCGGCTACCGGCAACGTCCAGTTCTTGGATGGGACCACGGTGCTCGGCACTGTTGCAGTCACCAGCGGCGTCGCTTCATTCACTACATCCACCTTGAGCCAGGGCTCGCACTCTATCGCGGCCGCCTATGCGGGTGATGTCAACGATACCTCCGCCACATCCGCCGTGCTCGCCCAAACGATACAGGCCTCATCCTCCGTGGTTGTGATTTCGTCGGCGAATCCCGCGGTGGTCGGGGCGACGGTGACGTTCACCGCCACTGTCACACCATCCACGGCCACCGGCAACGTGAAATTCCTGGATGGCACCACGCTGCTCGGCACGGTTGCACTGACCAGCGGCGTCGCCTCATTCACTACGTCCACCTTGAGCCAGGGCTCGCACTCTATCACGGCCGCCTATGCGGGCGATGCCAACGATACCTCCGCCACATCCGCGGTGCTCACCCAAACCGTACAGGCCTCATCCTCCGTGGTTGTGATCTCATCGGCGAATCCGGCGGTGGTCGGGGCCTCGGTGACGTTCACCGCCACTGTCACCCCTGCCACGGCCACCGGCAACGTGAAATTCCTGGATGGGACCACGCTGCTCGGCACGGTTGCACTTACCAGCGGCGTCGCCTCATTCACTACGTCCACGTTGAGCCAGGGCTCGCACTCCATCACGGCATCTTATGCGGGCGATGCCAACGATACCTCCTCCACATCCGCGGTGCTCACGCAAACCATCCAAGCCGCCTCGTCCGTGGCTTTAGCCTCTAGCCCGAATCCCGCAGCGGTCGGCGCCACCGTGACTCTTACCGCCACCGTCACCCCTGCCACGGCCACTGGCAACGTGAAATTCCTGGATGGCACCACGCTGCTCGGCACGGTTGCACTCACCAGCGGAGTCGCCTCATTCACCACGTCCACCTTGAGCCAGGGCTCGCACTCTATCACGGCCGCCTATGCGGGCGATGCCAACAATACCTCCGCCACATCCGCGGTGCTCACCCAAACTATCCAAGCCTCGGCCGCCATCACTCTGACTTCCACGCCGAACCCCGCGGCCGTCGGATCCACGGTCACTTTCAGCGCTACAGTCACACCTGCCACAGCCACCGGCACAGTCCAGTTCCTGAATGGAGCCACAGTGCTCGGCACAGCCACGCTCGCAAACGGTACTGCTTTCTTAACCACCTCCGCGCTCAGCCAGGGGACAAATTCCATCACCGCGATCTATAGCGGCGACGCCGACGACACCTCCGCCACCTCCGCTGTTCTAGCGCAATCCGTGAAGCAATCCGTGGGAATGACCATCGGCTACCAAACACCCATCGTGGCTGGCCAAACCGAGACCATAACCGCCACCTTGACCTCATCGACCGCCACTGGAACGGTGACATTTACCGCAGGCGGCACGACGCTCGCCACGGTTTCCGTCACGTCGGGTATAGCCGTCTATTCCACCACCAGCCTGGCGCAAGGGACGAATGCTATCAGCATCAGCTACAGCGGCGACACCAATTTCCTCAGCGCATCAACCGGCGTGACGGTGACGGTGCTGGGTTCGACCTCCATTACCGTCGTCTCAAATCTGAATCCTGCACTCTCGGGCCAAACCGTCACGTTCACCGCCACAGTGACGCCGGCGGCCGCTACCGGGACCGTGCAGTTCTACACCGGATCCACGCTTCTCGGCACGGCTACCTTGTCGAACGGCATCGCCACATATTCCACCTCGGCGCTCGCCGCGGGCACCCAGTCCATCACGGCCGATTACACCGGCAGTTCTACCTACGGCCCCAGCTATTCCAGCGCGCTCTCTGAAGTTGTCAAGACCAACACCTCCGTCGCGCTCTCGTCTTCTTTAAATCCATCGACGGCCGGATCGGCGATCACTTTCACCGCCGTCGTTTCGCCCTCTGCGGCAACTGGAACCGTTCAGTTTCTGGATGGCGCCACCGTGCTTGGCTCAGCGCCGCTGGCCAACGGCTCGGCTTCGTTCAGCATCTCGTCTTTAGCCGCGGGTACTCATTCGATCTCCGCCGATTACTCCGGCAGCACAACGTACAACGCCGCCAACTCGAGCGTACTTTCCGAAGTTGTCAAAGCGAACACTTCAGTCGCGCTTTCTTCTTCTTTGAATCCGGCCACCGTGGGATCGGCCATCACGTTTATTGCGGTGGTTAGCCCCTCAACGGCAACCGGCACCGTGCAGTTTCTGGATGGCTCCTCGGTGCTCGGCTCCGCCACCATCGCCAGCGGCCAAGCCTCTTTCAGCACGTCATCGTTGAGCCAGGGCGCTCAGTCCATCACCGCGTCCTATGGCGGCGACGCAGGGGATAACGCGTCAACTTCCGCGGCGCTCATCGAAACGGTGAATCCAGCCCCGCCCTCTGCCCCTTCGAATCTGTCGGCCAGCGCTACGTCGTCCAGCCAGATCAACCTCACCTGGACGGCCAGCGCCACCTCCGGCGTCACTTACAACATTTATGAGAGCACCGCGTCCGGCTTTGCGCTATCGGCGTCCACTCGGATCGCGAGCGGCGTAACTGCGACAGCCTACTCCGTCACTGGCCTGAACGCTTCCACCACATACTATTACCGCGTCACGGCCGTAAATGCCGGGGGAGAATCCGCGGCCACCAGCCAAGCCAGCGCCACTACTATAGCCGCTCTCGCCTGCCATGTGACTTACAGCGTGACAAGCCAGAAGAGCAGCACTTTTGACGGCGCCATTTCGATCGAGAATACCGGGACAACCAAGATTACTTCCTGGACGCTGACCTGGACCTGGCCCGGAAACCAGAAGATTACGGAAACGACGGATGCCAATTACAAGCAAAGCGGAGCAAATGTGACACTCACCAACGAAAGCAATAACGGCCAGATCAACGCGGGCGCCACTCTGAGCGGCATCAAGTTTGACGCCAGCTACAGCGAATCTAACACCGCACCGTCGTCGTTCTACGTGAACGGCACGTTGTGCCACTAGCGCGGCGGACGCTGCTTCCGCGCGGGACGTTTTTCCGCCGCCGCCGACCGCCAGGCGCCGCGCAGCAAGTCCCGCATCGCATCCGGCGTCACCTTCGATAGCCGTACCAGAACCCAAGGGTATTCAAGGTAGTGATCGGTGATGAAGTACGTCTCAGGATCCGCCGCGATGAGTTCTTGCCGCTCCTCGATGCTCATCCGCACTACCAGGGCGCCGATATCGTCCCGCAGCCGGGCGAACATCGCGCCGCCTACCTTGAACGCGGGCGTCCCATACGACGTGCCTTCCTCGACATTGTCGAAAGCCAGCGCTATTTTGCGAATCTCGGGAAAGGTCAACGTACAACGATTCTACCCGCTCGCCCCACTTGCTAAACTGGATCCATGGAGCGCAAGATCTTCTGGCTGACGTTCACCGTTCTGGGTCTGGCAGCCGATTACTTTCTTCCGCTCTGGTGGGCGCTGGGCGCAACCATTCCCATCGGCGTACTGAGCTGGTGGGTCGCCTATCGCTTAATCGCTTAGTATGAAGGTGTGAACAGCATTCTCGCATTCCTTCTGATCTTTGGCCTGGGGCATCCCACGCACGAACTCATCGACCCGGCCAAGGCCGTCCCCCTGCACAGCCGCATCCCATGCGATGGCTACAGCGCTCCGGAAGACGACGTCCACGTCCACGTCACCTTCTCTCCCGGAAGCTGGGCGCGCGAGTTTGTCGTAAACCGATACCACACCGAGCGCTGCGAAGTGGACGTCAAAGTGAAGTGCCTGCATAAAGAAAAGGAGGGCTGGCGCGACGTGTGGACCGCCGCCAACGTCCAGCCGTCCTCAACCGCCTTGCTGTCCATCCCCTCCTGCTACGAGTGGGGATCGAACACACCCGCGCAAATTGTGCTGACCGGCTGGTACAAAGAGGGTGCGCCCGATTCCAAGGTCCTCTGGCAGCAGGCCACCGTGAAGCAAGTCTCCTCCATCCCCGAAGTCTACGAATTCACCGACCCCTCCGGCGGAACCGCGCGCTTGGAAATATCGCGCTGACCGGCATAATCCCATACCGGCTCCCTAGACGTTGCCGCCAATGTCAACGCAAAGTAGAAATGTCCTATTCCCTGCAAAGTAGAAATGTCCGGTTTTGACCGTGTTGGCGGAGGGTGCGTGATAGTCTGACTTCGATTCTCCGGGGAGTCGCGCTCCTGGGGAAGATTCAAGGCCGATGCGACGGGGCTGGCTCCGAAGTAATCGGCGGCAAACCCTCGGTCAACCGGGCCCTGCGGGGTACCCTCCGAGGGTTTTGCTTTTGACTTTGACATTCTCATTACTTGGGTGGAGTCTCGGAGCGGAGGCCTTGAATAGAGAAAGCGCGAAGCTGCCGGGCTGGGCTTGCCCGGCTTTCCTTTTGCGTTGTGGCGGGTTTTCAGAGCGACTCCGGCTTGGCGGAACCTTCCGAGGCCTGCCAGATCTTGGGTGACTTTTTCAGATCGAAGTTCTTACACCATGCACTGGCTGGGCGAGGTTTCCCCGTACGCCGCGCTGGGCTGGGCGCCTTCGGTGCTGGAAGCTTGGGACGCTGCTCGCAGATAGAAACACGCAAGTAGCGATCGCCGAATCGAACCGCCACAGAACCGTCTCGGCGCTTCTCGACCCGCAGCACTGCGCCTCGCAGTCCAGTGCGGATGTCCTGGCGGGCGATCTGGTAAATCTTCGCATCCAACTGAATGGTGTAATCATTGTTCACCCGCCGGCTTTCCACGTGGCTGAGAATCGCCGCCAAATCAGGCTGCTTTTCCAGCGGCCGGTGAGCATCGTCGGCACTGGCCGGCGTCACCGCCAGAGTGGCGTTGACCCAGGGCAGAAACTCGGTTTCCAGGTAGTGGTTGGCTTGTTCCAAAGTCGTCACTCCCGCGACGCGCATCCCCTTCACCAGCCGGTCCTGAGCGGTAGCAAACCCGCGCTCTACCCTCCCTTTGGCCTGCGGGCTGTGCGCTGCTATCCAGGTGATTGCCAACTCCCGCAACGCCCGACCGATCTGCGTCGGCGGCATTTCCACCCTATCCTGCTCCACTCCGGGCTCATCCCGCCTGCGTTTCTCCGCCGTCTGAAAGAGGCTCGCCTTGTCGGTGTAAAATGCGAGCGGCCGCCCGTGCTTTTTCAGGTAGCTCTCCAGCAGGCTCATGTTTTCCGCCGTTGAGTCGCTGCCCACAAAGCGAGCGAACCACCGCCCGGTCGCATCGTCAATCATGTTGATCAGCAAGATCTGTGCTCCGCGCCCTTCCAACCAGTCGTGGTCGCTGGTGTCCCACTGCACCAACTCGCCCCAGCGGCTGCGTCGCGGACGCCATGCATGGATCTTCTCGATCCGCTGCTTGCGCGCTCGCCACAGCTTGGCTTGAATCATCCACTGCCGTACCGTCTCCCGGCTCACCGCGATGTTGTGTTTCTTAGCCAAGTATTCCGACGCCAGCGTCGGGCCAAATCCCCGGTACACCGCACGCGACAGGATTGTCACTGCCTCCCGCTCCAGGTCGGCATCCATCTTGCGATTGGATGGCAGCCCTCGTAACGCATGCACCACAGCTTTATCCCCACGGCGTTTTAGAGCTCGCAGGAGACGCCTCACGTGCCTTTCCGTAATCCCCAGCTCCTCGGCCGCCTGCTTCTGGGTAATCAGTTTCTTCTTGGCCTTTTTCAAGGCCACCAGCCGGTCCCGCTCGGCCTGCGTCATCAATAGTTGTCCTTCTGCCACCTCCCCAGCCTGGAGGTCGTCAATAGGACATTTCTACTTTGCGCAAATAGGACATTATCACTTTGCGCCGACACTGCTGATCTGGAACTCGACGTAAACTGGGAGAGTGTAGTAAAATTGGTCGCCCGATAGCCGATACGAGCAGCGGCGAGATCAACAAGAAACGCGGGCTCTTCTAACCGCGGTCGCGGACCCGGAACATGGCGTGTTCTCATGTATAAAACGACTTTGGTAGAAGCCGACATTCAGGATGGGGAACGAGTGGTAGCAGCTTTGGAAGAATCCGGCCTCAAGGTCACTGCTGCCTTTTGGTCTCCTTCAGAGGAAGAGGAAGATTGGCACCTCGTGGTGGTTTCTCCAGATGTTGCCGAAAAAAGCGCGCCGCAGGTTTACAAGCAAGCTCATGTGACGCTGTACAATCTCGACATCGAACCGCCTAGGCCTCTCAACTTTTGGTGGGATCGAATCAAGATCATCAGCCCTGTAAGTCTTATATATCGAAGTCTGAAGGAGCGCGCGGGAACGGGTGACGATCCGGTTCGCCCTGGCTGGGCGCTGGATAGCTACATCTACAAAATGAGCTAACTCAATACTTCGGGACCGTCGGGTCGACCTTATCGCTCCAGGCCAAAATCCCGCCCTTCATATTGCGGACCTTCTTGAACCCGGCCTGCCTTAGGAAATCCACTGCCTTGGCGCTGCGCATTCCGCTTTTGCAATGCGCGACGATTTCGTCGGCGGAGCTGAGTTCGTTCACGCGCTTCGGCAAATCGCCCAATGGAATCAGCTTGGCTTGCGGGATGTTGCAGATCTGGTATTCGTGCGGCTCGCGCACATCGATCAGGACGAAATGGTCGCCGCGATCGATCTTGGCTTTCACTTCCGTTGGCTCGATGTCACCTTCCATGGGCTTCTCCTCGTGAGTCTGGTTCGGAATGCCGCAGAATTCCTGGTAATCGATGAGCTTGGTGATGGTGGGATGATCGCCGCACACCGGACACTCCGGATTGCGCCGCAGTTTCAATTCACGAAACCGCATCCCCAGAGCGTCATAGAGCACCAGACGGCCTATCAACGGCTCGCCGATGCCGAGGATCAGCTTCACGGTTTCCGTGGCTTGAATCAGACCCACCGTTCCGGGCAAAATGCCGAGCACGCCGCCTTCGGCGCAACTGGGAACCAAGCCGGGAGGTGGTGGCTCGGGATATAGGCAGCGGTAGCAGGGGCCGCCTGGATAGGCGAAGATCGTGGCTTGGCCCTCAAAGCGAAAAATCGAGCCATAGACATTCGGCTTCTTCAGTAGGACGCAGGCATCGTTCACCAGATACCGCGTCGGGAAGTTATCCGTTCCATCCACGACGATGTCGTAGTCTTTCAAAATATCGAGCGCGTTCTCGCTCGAGAGCGCGACCTCATGCCGGTCGATCTCGACATAGGGATTGATATCGAGCATCGTCTCGGCCGCCGAATCCAGCTTCTTCTTGCCGACGTCCTTGGTCCCGTGAATCACCTGGCGCTGCAGGTTGGTGAAATCCACCACGTCGAAATCCACCAGGCCGATGCGTCCGATGCCGGCGGCGGCGAGATACATGCCGAGCGGCGCGCCCAATCCGCCGGTGCCGATGAGCGCCACCTTGGCGGCCTTCAGCTTCAACTGTCCTTCCATGCCCACTTCAGGCATGATCAAATGCCGGCTGTAGCGCAGGATCTCGTCTTTTGAAAGCGTCGAAGGCGGGGCAGGCGGCGCTGCCACGGCCGATCCTCCCGCGATACTCGGCACGATGGACACCGTATCGCCATCCTTCAGCGGCGTGGCTTCCTTGTTCAAGTAGCGAATGTCCTCGTCGTTGACGTACACGTTCACAAAGCTGCGCAGCTTGCCTTCGTCGTTGTAGAGGTGCCGGCGCAGATCGGCATACTCGCTGGTGAGCGACTTCAGCACTTCTCCGACGGTTGAGCCGTCCAGCTGCACGGAGTCCTTCTTATCGGCGAACTGGCGAAGCGGAGTGGGAATCAAAATCTTAGCCATAGATCAATTCTTCTTTCGGAGCCTCGGTTTGGTCGAAATCCGGGCGATAGCTATTGGCGTGATCGAAACGCCCTTTCTTTATCGATAGTACGACGTATGAGAACCAGGGGCAGGAATGCTCCAGGTCGCGCTTGGAAAAATAGGCGTCGCAATCGGGGTGCGAGTGGAACACGCCGAGCACATCCAGGCCTTTTTCGCGCGATTCGCGATCCACGCGATGCAGGTCCTTGGGATCGATCACGAAGAAATCTTCCTGCGGTCCGGTATAGGAGTTCGGCAGAGGAACCGCCTCTTCGACCACGCCATCGGTTCCGATCATCAGTCCGCAGCCCTCTTTGGGAAACGTGCTCTCGACATGGGAAACCATGGTATCCCATGCCGGCTTGTTAATTCTAATCATGCCAGAAGGATTCACTCAGATATTTGTACGCGCCGTCGCAGAGCACTGTGACGATCACGCCCGGCTGGCCCGCTTCCGCCAATCTGCGTGCGATCTTCGTCGCTGCTACCAGATTCGCTCCCGAAGAGATACCGGCCAACAAAGCTTCTTCCCGCGCCAGACGGCGGCACATCGCGTAGGCGTCCTCAGTTTCGATCCAGATATTTTCGTCGGCCAGCGCGGGGTCGTAGATGCCGGGAACAATCGCGGTCGGCATGTGCTTTAAGCCTTCCAGGCCATGAAATCCGGTGGAAGGCTGCGCCGAAATACATTTGATGCCCGGCACTTCTTCACGCAGGCGGCGGGTGTTGCCCATGAACGTTCCGCTGGTGCCCATGGACGCGACAAAATGCGTGATGCGGCCGTCAGTCTGCGCCAGGATTTCAAGCGCCGTGCCGTTGTAGTGGGCTCTCCAGTTGGCGGGGTTGTTATATTGATCTGGATAAAAGTAGCGCTCGGGATCTTCTTTATAGATTTGCTGGCACAACCGGATGGCGCCATCCGATCCTTCACCCGGATCGCTGAAGACCATCTCAGCGCCATAAGCCTGCAAGACATGCTTCCGTTCCATGGAGGCGTTCTTCGGCAGGCAAAGCTTCACCTTGTAGCCCAGATAAGCGCCGATCATCGCGTAGGCGATGCCGGTGTTCCCGCTGGTGGCGTCCAAGATCACCTTATCCTGCGTCAGCTTGCCGCTGCGTTCACCCTCCCGGATCATGTTCAACCCGGCGCGATCTTTGACGGAACCGCCTGGATTGAAGAATTCGGCCTTCCCAAAGATTTCGACACCAGGAAAATCCCGCGCGATTCGTCCCAAACGGATAAGCGGCGTGTTACCAATGAGTTGTAACAGGTCCGTGGCAACCAGGCGCGAGTCTGGGATGACGGGAGTGGCGACGGACATAGGCATCTAATTGATCCCCTTGATTTTATCACCTGATTGTCAATAGACAAAGAGGCGATAAGCTCAAAACGTTCTATGCTTACTAACGTTGGATGCTGGAGATGAGCTTTGGTCGCTCATTTCTGGTGAGCAGTGATGGTACTGTTTGGCTGTCTTCCTTTTCCGCGATGAGGGGCTTCAACTGAGGCGTAAGATCCTTGAAAAGTTGCACGGCCAGGGCGCTGGTGAATTTGTAAGACGCTGCCTTGGAGCCGGGCACGAAGGCCACGATGGTTCCGTAGAACCGGTCGCCGATCATGAACACGAACGTCGCGGTGCGGCTGACCACTTTGTCGCCGATCACGTGGCCGTTGGCGGAAAAGCTTTCCAGGCGATTGTCGCCGGTACCGGTCTTGCCGCCCACTGGGATAATGCGGCCACCAGGCAGCACGATGCCGCCATGAGCGCGCCGGCCCGTGCCGTTCTCCACCACGCCGATCAGGTGCTGCCGCACCAGCGCCGCGATATCGGGCGCGATTATGCGCTGCCCAGGCGCAATCTGCCGGGCCATCACGGTCTCGGTGGGAGTGCCGGCGGCAAAATGCAGCCGTTCGATCCTGGTAGTGGGATTGCGCACGCCATCGTTCACGATGATGCCCATCAGATCCGCGAGGGCCGCGGGAGTGTCGCCCGAAACTCCGATAACAGTGGCATAAGAAGGCACCAGCGAATCGAACGGATAGCCCTGGCGCTTCCAGGCTTTATAAATTTCACGGAACGCGTCCTGTTCGGTGAGGGTGCGAATGCGAATATCCTGCTGGTGCTTGGAATTACTTCGGAACAACCACCAATACACGTCCTGGCGAAGCTGCGCGCTTTGCCCCGCCAACTCTTTGAAATTGGCCTTGGGATGTTGTTCCCGATAATTCAACATCCACAGCTCCAAGGGATGAACGTGCGCCAGGTACCCGCGATCGGCGAGGTTGAACTTGTCGATGCCGTATTTTTCGTACAGCTCCACAGGGTCGTTCTTCTTGATGAGCACGCCCGCGGGAAAGTGCTTCTTCATGAAAACCGTGAAATCCGCGAGACTGGCTTGCGGCCGCACCGAGCGATAAATCACAGCGGCACGCAGAGGAGTCAATTGCACCGAGCGAGCCAGCGTCTCCAGCGCCTGATTGGAATTTTCGCCGCGATATTTTGCGTAGAAGCGCGACAGATAGACTTTGCCTTCCTGGTCGGCGAATCGCGCCAGATATTTTTGACGCGCGGGATTGTCCCAATCCTCCAACACCGCGGGAGTGGCGCCGGGCACGCGGTAGCGGTAGTAGTTCACAATGTCGCGCATCAATCGGATGAACACCAGGTTCACCGAATTCTCGAAGCCACTCGCGACGGTGAAGTTTTGAAAGTCCTCGGACTTCTCGAAATTCGCAAACACGTGGACGCCGCCGCCGGTATAGAAAGCCTCGCCCGGATTTCCCGAATACTTCCGCTGGAGCGCGGCCTGCAACATGGCCTTTTCGCTACGATCCTGCGCGCTGGCAAGGTATTGAACCGCCCATTCAGTCAAATGATCGTCCGGCAGAATCGAGACGGCCTTCAACTCCGCGGAGCTCTTACCGGAATACTGGCGATGCAGATCCGCCACGATCTCCAGGTAATTGATTAGGGTCCGGAGTTTCGCAGTAGATCCCAGCTCCAGCCGGGTGTTCTGATTGATGTTGAGCGGCTGATTCAAATTGTCGGTCTGGACGCGCAGCAGGTTCACGCCGGGCTTGCGCTCGTACAGCGTGAAGCTATAGACCACTTTGGATGGATCGCTGTCCTCCAGCAGTTGATACTGCGTAAGATTGGCTGCGGCTGCCTGCTTGCGGTCGGCAATCTGCTCGAAGAAGTTGGTGATGCCTTGCTGCGCAGTCCGATCGATGGTGGTTTGAACGGTCAAATCCAGGCGGTCCAGATCGTAGGTGTTATTGAGTCCAAGCAAAGGGAGCAGCGCCATCCGGATGCTGTCGGGCGCCTTGTTCTCGACGTAGTTGACCGCCGACTCCGCTGGAGCGCGTCTCAACGGTGCGATCTTTTGCTCTAAAGCCAGGTCGCGCAGACGGTGTGAAATAATTCCTCGCTCGGCCAGCGCCCTGAGATAACGATCCGTCTGCGATTCGAGCGCCTTTGGATCTTCGACCAGATAAACATGCGGCGACCGCAGAGCGAGCAGCAGCGACAGCGCTTCGCGATAACCTCGGGCGCGCATCCGCATTTCACGAGCGTTGAGCGACGCCTCGGGCGCGCGAAGCAGCGGATCGATCTTCGAGATATCGGCGCCGTACCAGACCCAGAGTCCGTCGCCCAAGCCTTGCACGTCGCCGTAACCTGGCGATGCAGCCAGCGGAATGGAATTGATGTAGCCTCGGATAATATCCTGCTGCGCATGCAACGTGGTCCATCCGTCTTGATACGCCGCCAGAGTTGCCGACGTCATCTGCCGCAGCTTATCCACCGGCGAGCTTGTTCTCCCTCCCGGAGAATGCCGCAGCTTTTCCAGCTGCGTAGCCAGCGTGCTGCCGCCCACCACGGGGTGTTTGGAATCCACCCTGTGCAAGCTGTAATCGATTACCGCTTTTCCCAGGCGATCCCACTCCACCGCGGGATTGCGCGTGGGATGCTTATCATCCAGCATGTGGCGGTTTTCGATGAACAACAGCGTCTGAACCACCACAGGAGGAATGCTGGAATAGCTTGGATAAATTTGCTCGGGACGATCGAAGGAATACAAGTCGCGACCCGCGCGATCGACAATTCGCAATCCGGCTTGATCTTTCTGGCGATACACCGGATAGAGTCCGATACCAGAGAGCGACGCGAGCAATTCCGAACTGTGAGCCTGAGCTTCGATGACGTAGCCATTGGCTTTCAGGCGCGGCAGGAACTCGGGGATGCGCGCATAGCCGAGCGTCCAATCGTAGGGGCCGTCGCCGGGATAGTGGATGGACGCGCTCTTTCCTTCCGCCAGCTGATAGGAGAGATGGCGATCCGCTTCACGGAAGAGCCCCGACTCGATCCAGGAATTCTTGAGCTCCAAAGCGCCCGCTGTAACAATTGTCACACCTGCGACCAATGCAAGCGCGATGCGCTGGATGCGCTTGTTTTTTGGCTTCTTTCTTAACCAGGCGATCCAATTCTCTCTAGAACTGAATGGAAGATCGTCTGCCCAGTCTCCTCCGACAAGATTCACAACTAACCACCTGTCGGTTAGATGCACCACGCATGGGTTTGGTTCGTGAATGTTATAAGACTAAGGTGGTGGTGCGTTATCATCGTGAAGGTCGAAAAATATGAACTCTACCAAAACAGAATATGTCAATCTCCAAGTGAGCGATGGCACCTCGATGCGCGCCTACGTGGCCCATCCGGAAGGCAAGCCCAAGGCGGCATTACTGGTGTTTCAGGAAGCGTTCGGGGTAAACGCGCACATCCGCGACGTTACCGAACGATTCTCGCGCGAGGGCTATCTTTCGATTTCGCCCGAGCTGTTTCATCGCACCGCGCCAGGCCTGGAAGCAGGCTATACGAATTTCGCCGAAGTGATGCCGCATATGCAGGCGCTGACCGACGCCGGACTGGCGGCCGACATCCAGGCGTCGTATCAATGGCTCAAGAATGGCGAAGCCAAGGACCTGCCGGTGGGTTCGACGGGATATTGCATGGGCGGACGGACCTCGATTCAAGCGGCCCTGACGGTGCCGTTGCAGTGCGCGATCTCCTACTATGGCGGCGGCATCGCGCCAAGTCCGATGTTTCCGAATCTGATGGACCGTCTGAAGGATCTGAACGCTCCCACGCTTTATTTCTGGGGCGGATTAGACGCGCACATCGGCGCGGATGCGGTGCACGCCATCACTACCAAGCTGGATGAGTTGAAGAAGGATTACGTGAACGTGGTGTTTTCCAAGGCCGATCACGGCTTCTTCTGCGATGCCCGCGCCAGCTACAATCCGATAGCCGCGAAAGAAGCATGGTCGCTAACGCTCGCGTTTCTGAATATCCACTTGGCGGGCGCAGCCAAAAAGGCCGACGCTTAGATTAGCAGGTTGCAGAAAAAGGCGAAAACATACTTGGCCACAGATTTACGCAGATTGAAAACAATGTACTTGGTTGTCTTATCCGCGTTTATCTGCGTTTATCTGTGGCCAGATTGATTTTTTAGAGGTGGTGCACGCCGCTCCAGCACAGTTGCACGCCCAGCGTGATGAGCCAGATCGATAATGCGATACGGAACGCGCGCTGTGGCGTGATGGCGGCGACATAGGTGCCGGCGAAGGCGCCGAAAACGCCGCCGATGATCAGCTTCGTCAGAATCGCCAAATCGTAGTTGCCCGCACTGAGTTGGAAGCCGCTACCGACCAGCGACAGGCACAAGCCGAAGAATAGATCCGTTCCAACCACGCGCGCGGCCGTAAGCGGGGTGAGCCACAGCAGAGCTAGCGATCCAATGGCGCCCGCGCCGGCCGAGGAGAATCCAACTTCGGCGCCGATCGGAAGGGCGATCAGAGACAGCCAGCGCGAAAAGTCCCGCGAGTTGTTGCGGGTGGGATGGAACCACAAACGGTAGAGATTGGCAGCCGCCATAATCACCACCGTGAATCCCAGGGCAGCGTAGAGAACTCCCTGCGTGCCTTTGGTGTTGAGTTTGGCTAGCAAATACGACCCGGTGAGCACGCCCGGTAATCCGCCCAACAGCAGGTAACCCAATACCCGGTAATCCACCTGCTTGCGATAAATCTGCATCGGAACAACCAGCATCTTCACAGCCACGCTGAACGCCAGCGCGGTACCCACGGCGTGGGCCGGGGTGACGTGCATGAAGAGAATGAGAACGGGCGCGGTGATGACGCCGGCGCCGACGCCGGTTATGCCGATGGCCACTGCGATGATGAATCCGAGAACAATCTCCACGTGTTTACTCGCTTTGAATATGGATGCCGCACTCCAGCTTGTGACCGCTCCAGCGGCCCGAGCGCGGATTGTCCGGATCTACCGGCGGGGTGGTGCAAGGCGCACAACCGATACTGGTGTAGCCCTGATCGTAGAGCGGCAGCACCGGAATGGCGCGCCGCTTCAAGTAGGCCCAAACGTCCGCGTTGGTCCAGTCGGCGAGCGGGCTTACTTTTAACAATTGGTGGCCGCTGGGCAGCTTGAAATGATCCACCGTCTGCAAATTTGCTCGCGTGGGGGATTGCTCGCGGCGCAGCGCGGTGAACCACACGCCATAATCGCCCAGGCCGCGGAACAGCGGCTCCACTTTGCGAATGCCGCAGCAGCGGTCGGGCGCGGTCTGGTTGAGGATGCCGAAGCGCGATTCCTGCTCCGCCACGGGCATCGGCGACTCCAGATTGACGAGGTTCAGACGCATCCGTTCGATCATCTGGTCGCGGTAGGCGTAAGTCTCCGGGAAATGATAGCCGGTTTCGAGAAATAGAACGGGGATGCCGGGCTGCTGCCGAATGACCAGATCGACCAGGGCCATGCACTCGGTCTGAAAGCTGCAGGTTACGCAGGCCGCGCCGCCGTTTTCAGCGAATATTCCGCGAATCAGAACCGTTGCATTGTCGATCTTTTGGTCCAACGTCAAGGTTGCACTTCCTTCTGACAAGAACGCTCCCTCACGGTCGCGGTTCCGTTAAATTCCTTCACCGCCGGTCAGCGATTCATTGCGCAGCAGAATCTCGGCATCTTCGAGCGAGGCGATCACGAAATCCGCGGCTTCGGAATCGTCTCGCGGCAGGTCCCAATCCGAGAGCCTGCTCGAAACCAACAGCACCAGCAAGCCCGCCTGTTCGAGCGCCGCCAGGGTTTCCGCCGAGGCATGCTCAATCACCGTCACCGCGCATCCGCGGTCGAAAAGTTTCCGCTCCAATAGCCAGGCCAACGCTCTCCGGTCGCCCAGCGATACCGTTTCGCCGCCGTGGCGATAGCGCGCGATGCGCTCCACCGGCGTTACGCGCTCGTGCCGCAGATCCAGAACCACCGCTTTGGAACGATCGCGTTCCACGATCACCGGCGCAAGAATCATCCCCGCGCCGACGGTGGCGTTTGTTTCCGGATCGATCAGGATCACGCTGCCGGTGGCGCGATTCTGGGTATACGCGTCGAAATAAATGGGACGGCTGGTCTCGATGCGCAGCACACCGATGCCGTTCATCTCTAAGGAATCCGACGCCTCGTGCGCCAGCGTTTTGATGTTGACGCGATGCTTTACCGCCTTCACCTCCGCCGGCAGAGTTTGCGTGGTGTGTTTCAGGATGTAGGGCCGGCTCAGATCGAGAGGCTGTTCGTTCAACCACACCACAGTGGCCTCGAACTGGCGCGCTGCGTCGGGCGGTTTTTGCGCCGAGGCCAGCATGTCGCCGCGGCTGATGTCCACTTCGTCTTCGAGCGTCAGCGTCACCGACATCGGCGCCACCGCTTCTTCCAGGCGACCGTCGAAAGTTTCGATGCTCTTCACCCGCGAGCGCTGGCCCGAGGGCAGCGCCAGAATACCGTCACCCGGTCGCACGGTTCCTGAAACCACTTGTCCCGCATAGCCGCGGAAATCCTGATTCGGCCGGATGACGCGTTGCACCGGAAAACGAAACGCGCTTACGCGAGTGCGATGGTGAACCGGAACCGTCTCGAGAAACTCCAGCAAACTGGGCCCTTGGAACCATGGCATATGCCGGCTGGGCCGCACCACGTTATCGCCTTCCAGCGCGCTGATCGGCAGGAAGTACACATGCGGAGCAGCCTGGTGTCCGTTGAGCCGCGCCACAAATTCGCGGTATTCGGCCTCGATGGAGCGGAAGACGGATTCGTCGTAATCCACCACGTCCATCTTGTTTACGGCGACGACGAAGTTCGGGATGCCGAGCAGCGACGCGATAAAGCCATGCCGTCGCGATTGCTGCAAAACGCCGTTGCGCGCGTCGATCAAGATCACAGCCAGATCGGCCGTGGAAGCGCCGGTGGCCATGTTGCGCGTGTACTGCTCGTGCCCCGGCGTGTCGGCGATGATGAACTTGCGCCGCGCGGTGGCGAAATAGCGGTAGGCGACGTCGATGGTGATGCCCTGTTCCCGTTCGGCGCGCAGGCCGTCGGTGAGGAGGGAAAAATCGATGGGGCCAGCCGAGCGGTTCACCGACGCTTTGGTCACCGCCTTGAGCTGATCCTCATATACGCTCTGCGAATCGTAGAGCAGACGGCCGATCAGAGTGGATTTGCCATCGTCCACACTGCCGGCAGTGGTGAATCGCAGCAGATCCTTGGCCTGCTCGGCGGCGAGAAAGTCCTCGATCTGGAACTCGAAGCTCTTGGCGAGGGCGCGCCATCAGAAGTAGCCCTCGCGCTTTTTGATTTCCATGGAGCCGTCCTGATCGTGATCGATGACGCGATTTTCCCGCTCCGACCTGCGGAACGACACCAGCTCTTCGATGATCTTCGGAATCGTGTCGGCGTCGGACCGGATGGCGCCCGTGCACGGACTGCAACCGAGCGACCGCATGCGGCAGCGCACCATTCTGCGGCTTTTCCCCCGGCAACACCGGAATGAACGGCTGCTCCAGCATGATCAGCGATTCGCCCCGCACCAGCACCTCGCGCTCCTGGGCGAAATACATCGGCACGATCGGAATATTTTCGGCATGGATGTATTGCCAGATGTCCATTTCGGTCCAGTTCGACAAGGGGAAGATGCGCAGGCTCTCGCCGGGATGAATGCGCGCGTTAAACAGGTTCCAAAGCTCGGGCCGCTGATTCTTGGGATCCCATTGGCCTTTTTCGTCGCGAAACGAAAAGATACGCTCCTTGGCTCGCGACTTCTCTTCATCGCGACGTGCGCCGCCGATGGCGGCATCGAAACCGCCTTGCCGCAGGCCGTCCAGAAGCGCCTTGGTCTTCAACAGGCCGCAGCAGCGCTGGGTTCCCAAGCGGAAAGGATTGGCGCCATCGTCGATGGCCTCTTGATTGGTGTAAACAATCGAGTTTCGCGCCGATTTCGGCCGTGTACCGATCGCGGAACTCGATCATCTCGCGGAACTTGTAAGTGGTGTCGATGTGCAGCAGCGGGAAGGGGATGGGCGCCGGGTGGAAAGCTTTCTGGGCCAGCCGCAGCAGGACCGAGGAGTCCTTACCGATGGAATAGAGCATCACGGGACGCTGGAACTCGGAGGCGACCTCGCGCATGATGTGGATGCTTTCAGCTTCGAGCAATCGCAAATGGCCCAACTGAGACATTGGTGAGAAAAGTGTAACAGGAGACAGTCTAACAAACAATGTCCCTAATGTCTATTGGGATTGGGACGTTGTTAGCTAAGTCCTTCTTTTTCAATATCGGATAGGAAGAGCCTCCCAGTACTACTAGGGTATCCGTAGTCCCAAAACGGGTTGGCGGCCGTGCTTTCCCAGACGCGTTTATCGCGATTTATGAGTCTAGCTTCGAAGCGGCGGTCAAGGTCGGCGACCTCGGCATCCAGGCCCAGCATCGCGATGATTCCACGCAGATCCAGGTCGTTCCGATAATCCTCCAAGCCGAATCGGTAGCCACGCTCCACTTCGGCGACGAATTTGGCCCAGCGGTCGATTAGACCTTGGCGGCCGGCACGAACGAGGTGCTCGGGGTAGCCGTTCTCTCTCAAGTAGACGGTCATTTCTTCGTCAGTCATAACTTCGCTGGGCTTGTCGGCGGAAATAGCGCTCGCCGTTGTTGGGGATGAAGAAGGTTCGGATGGTGCCGTCGCGGTTGTAGGCGCCGAAATAACCGTGCCGGCGGTCGAATTTGCTGAATTCGCCATCGGGACGCCGCGCTTCGAGGATGGGCCCGCCCGGCGGGGTGTCGCGAAGCTGTTGCGCCAGCCGCAGGTAGTCGCCTTTGCTGATGGCGCCGAACTCAGCGCCGTGCTTGGCGTAGTGTTCGTCGAGTTGCCGGCGGGTGCGGAATCCGGGGCCGGATGCGAACAACAGGAGGGCCACGAGCAATAGGCCGATGAGACCTGCGGCGTGCTTCACCAAACCATTACATCATTTCGGCTGGGTCATGCTGAACCAGTTTCCGGAGTTGTCCTTGAGCACGCATTCAATGCCGTAGAAGCGATCGGCCGGCGGCGAGAGAAACTCTACGCCTTTGGCTTTCAGCTCTTCGTAAGTGGCGCGGCAATCGTCGGTCAGGAGCACGGCGCCGCCCAAACGGCCCTTTTCCATGAGACCTTTCAACGTCGCCGCGGCATCCGGATGGATGTTCGGACCATCCACTTTCATCAGGATGAGCTGGAAGTCCGGCTGCCCCTTGGGGCTCACGGTCAGCCAACGAAAGCCGTTGTCCATGCTTTGATCCATGCGGACCTCAAAGCCCAGTTTGTTGACGTAGAAGTCGCGCGCGGCGTCCTGGTCGAAAACATAGACGCTGGTGTGGGAAAGTCGTTGAATCATGGATTCAGCATAAGAGAACGCCGTTTGCGAATGCTTCTCGGATCTTGCGATCAGTCGATTCCGGCGAAAAAATGCTGGAAGCAGGCGGGCATGTAATAGAGCGGCCAATGCCGGCCGGACGTTCCGAAAACGCGCCGGGATTCGCGGCGGAACGCGGCGGGTGAAAGGCCGGTGAGCGAGCGAAAGCGGGTGCTGAACGAACCCAGGCTTTCGTAGCCCAAATCGAAACATATGTCCGTCACGCTGTGATTTCCGGCCAGAAGCAGCTTCTTGGCATGTTCGATCCTTAGCCGCGTCAGGAACTGGTGCGGAGTTTCGTTGAAGGCGTCGGCGAACAGGCGATGGAAGTAGAACGGCGAGAGACCAGCCTCAGCGGCGGCGTCGGCCAGCGAGACTCGCTCGTTGAAACGATCTGCCAGGTAATCGCGCGCACGGCACAGCTCGTATACTGTTGCGCGCGTCATGCTACGGAGTCACCCACTTGCGCTGGATGGGCAAGCCAAACCGCTGCAGCACCGCTTCGACATCTTTCTCGGTCAGGCGGGAAGCGTCGTATTCCACTTGCAGCCGATCCAGCGAGGGAGCGAGTTGCACGCGCAGAATGCCATACCAACTGTGTACGTTGCCCACGGCCGCGGCGTCCTGATCCGTCAACGGATGAACCAGATCGTATTCCAATTGAACTTTAGTCATTGCAAAATCGGGTCATGTGCTGAGTCCTCAGGATATCATTTACTCTTCAGCTTCCACTCAATCTGCCGGATCATCCCGAGCCAGATTTCCGCATCGTGGCCGGCCAAGTCCAGACGCCGGACTAATCTGCGTATTTTCGCGTCGGCGCCTTCCGAATGCACGTAGCCGGACTTTTCCAGAACGTCGGTCAACAGCGCCGTCAGCCGATCCAGTTCCGCGGCGCTGGCCGGTTTGCGATTATCCGGCTTGGGCGGAATGGGATTTCGCACCAGTTCGTAGAGACAGACGGCGACCGCCTGGCCGAGATTCATGGAGCCTTCGGTCCCGATGCGCAGCAGCCAATGGCAATAGCTCATGTCTTCGTTCGAGAGGCCGAATTTTTCCGAGCCGAACAGCAGCGCTACGGGCGCGGCCGCCAGACGCTTGCGGATCAATCGACCGCCCATATTCCACCGCGCGCAGCGTGTGCTGCAACTCGCGATGGCCGAGCGATGTGGTTCCTACCACCAGGCTGCAATCGGCGATCGCTTCGGCAAGCGCCGGAAATTCTTCGGCATCGCGCAGGATCTTGTGAGCGTGTACCGCCGAGCGCGCTTCTTGAAACGCCACGTGATAAGGATTCACCAGCCGGAGCCGCGCGAATCCGAAGTTGCTCATGGCCCGCGCCGCCGCGCCGATGTTGAGCGGGTTCCGGGGCGCAACTAGGACCACCCGCAGATTGTCGTGAAAACTATTGCTCGAGGTACGTGTAGCCGTTGAGGCCCTCTTCGTAGAATTTGAGCAGCCGCCCCGATTCTTCGTAGCCGATCTTGCCGTCGCGCAGCGCCGTCTCCACGTCGCGGCGGAACTGCTTCGAGCAGCGCCTTGGAGTTGAACTGGACGTAATCCAGCACTTCGCGCACCGTATCGCCGCGAATCACGGCATCCAGAATCACGTCGCCGCTCGGGCCCAGGCTGACGTGCACCGCGTTGGTGTCGCCGAACAGATTGTGCAGATCGCCCAGGATCTCCTGGTAAGCGCCCACCAGGAACGCGCCCATCAGATACGGCTCGCCGTTGAACGGATGCAGCGGCAGCGTGCGTTTTACATCGCGGCGGTCGATGAACTGATCGATTTTGCCGTCCGAATCGCAGGAGATGTCGCCCAGCACGCCGTTGCGCGTCGGCATTTCGTTCAGCCGGTGAATGGGCATGATGGGGAACAGCTGCTTCACGGCCCAACTGTCGGGCATGCTCTGGAACAGCGAGAAATTGCAGAAATAGGTGTCGGACAGCATGCCGTCCAGGCCTTCCAGCTCTTCGGGAAAATAGTCCAGCTCCTTGGCCATGCGGTGCACGCGCCGGCAGATGGCCCAGTACAAGGTCTCGGCCTGGCTGCGTTGCTTGAGCGGCAGATAGCCCAGGCTGAACAGGTTCAGCGCGGAATCCAGCGCCTGCTGCGCGTCGTGAAAGCTTTCCAGCAGATTCTTTGAGCTGAGCGAGCGGTAGGTTTCCTGCAAATCGATCAGCGGCTGCTCGGCGTCTTCTGGCACCGGGCGTGAAACCATCCTCGCCGAAACCGCTGACGCCCAGAACGTTGAACACCAGCACGCTATGATAGGCCGCGATGGCGCGCCCGCTTTCGGAAACGATGGTGGGGTGCGCCACTTCGGCTTCGTCGCACACGTTCTGGATGTGATAGACGACGTCGTTGGCGTATTCCTGCAGCGTGTAATTGACGCTGGATTCGAAATCGGTTTGCGAGCCGTCGTAATCGATGCCCAGCCCGCCGCCCACATCCAGGTATTTCAGCCCCGCGCCGGCGCGCTTCAGCTCCACGTAAATGCGCGCGCCCTCCATCACCGCGGCCTTGATCTGCCGGATGTTGGTGATCTGGCTGCCGAGGTGGAAGTGCAGCAGCTCCAGGCAATCCTCCATTCCGACGGCCTTCATCTGATCCAGCGCTTGCAGGGCTTCGCTCACCGTGAGCCCGAATTTGGAACGATAGCCGCCGGAGGATTTCCAGCGTCCCGACCCTTTGCTCGCCAGCTTAAGCCGCAGGCCGATGGTGGGCCGCACGCCGACCCGTTGGGAGTGCTTCAGGATCAAGTCCAGCTCCGTGTACTTTTCGACCACCGGGATGATTTGCCGGCCGATCTTCTTGGCCAGCATCACCATCTCGATGTACTCGTCGTCCTTGAAGCCGTTGCAGATGATGGGCGTTTCGTTGTCGGCCATCGCCAGCACCGCCAGCAGCTCCGGCTTCGAGCCGGCTTCCAGCCCAAAATGATAGGGCCGGCCGAATTGGAAAACCTCCTCCACCACCTGCCGTTGCTGATTCACCTTGATCGGGTACACGCAGCGGTAATCGCCTTTGTAGTTGTGCTCGGCGATGGCGCTCTGGAACGCCTGGTACATTTCGCCCAGCCGATGCTTGAGAATTTCGGCGAAGCGGATCAGGATGGGGAGCCCGATGCCGCGCAGCTCCAGTTTCTCGATCAGCTCGCGCAGGTCGATGCCGCGCGCCGGCTCTTTGCTGGGGTGAACCCACAGATGCCCGTTCGGCGCCGACGGAAAAATAGCCTTTGCCCCAACTGGCGACATCGTAGAGCTCGGCTGGCGTCGGTGACGGTCCACCGCTCGGTTGGTTCGTAAACGGTGGCTTCACTGATTTTCAATTCGCGATTACCTCCGGGGACGCGGCGCCCGGAATTCAGGCGCTAAAACTCAGTGTCCTGCGGAATTTGCGTCCAGGGCAAGTAATTTTTTGGCGGGGCGGATTTTGAATTTCCGGTTACGAGGGACGCGGGCCGCCGTTGCCGTGGGTCTCGTACCAACGCCGAACGATGTCAGTCAGCGCATCGAGCTTATCAGCGACGCCGGCCAGCTTTTCGTCGGTGCGCTTCTGGCTGTCGGCTAGGACGTTGATCGTTTCCGCAGCTTTCTGGAGAGCTGCTTCCGTACGATCGAGCCGATCGTTCATCAGCACCTGCGCTGTCAGCAGGTGGCGAAAGCTGCCACTGAGCTGGTTGAGAATCAACCCCACCTGGTCGAACCGCTCGTCGGGACTCGGTTGGGGGTTCACGTAATCCTATTGTACGATTTGCCCGGCCTCCGGCTATTTCGGCAGTGCCGGAAGCTGCGGAACCTGGGCGTTCGCGGGAAGAATCGGCGGGCGCGCGACGTTCAGGATCATGGCGAGCATCGCGTAGTAGCCGTCCAGCGCGGTAATGCTCACCACGCCCCGCTCGCCAAACTTCTTTAACGCCCGCTCGTACGTCGCGTCGCTAACGCTCTTATTGCGATCCAGCTCGGTCCAGAAATCGTACACGATGTCCTCGTCTTCCGGCACGCCCGCGGGCCGCCGCCCCTCCGCGATGGCATTGACGGTCTGCTGCGTCAGGCCGGACTTCAGCGCGCGGGAATAGTGCGCGGTCCATTCGAACTGCTGGGTCCAATTCCGCGCCGCCAGCAGAATAACGAATTCGGTGAGTTTCGGACCCAGCACGCTCTCGTTCCGAAAATAGGTGGCCATGGCGACGGCTTGCTCGGCCAGCTTCGGCTCGCGCAGCAACGCGATAAAGGGCCCGCCCACTCCGAAAGATCCCCCCTGCATGTCCGCCACGGCCTTTTTTTGCGCCTCGGTCTGCTGGTCAGCCGGGATCATGGGTAGGCGCTCCTGCGCCGAGGCGACGCACACGGCAAATATCAAAAAACAAATCCACCTTTTCATTCGGTTTCCCTCATACCCGAAAAGTATCGGCGCGCCACGTCACAATCGCCTTTTTGATGTCCTTGGCCGGCATCTTCGCGGCCAGCACCTTCTCCACCAGGGCGGGCAACTCCTGGTCGGAGGCAAATCGCAGCGCGATCAACTGCGACTCGGTCAGTTCGCCAATGCGCTCGCTCAGCTCCGCCGACAGCAGCGCTTCCAGACGCAGCCGTTCTTCCAACCGGATCAGCCGGTCCTGCGCCCGCAGCGGATTCAGCCGGATCAAAAAGACGGCTACAAAAAACAGCGCTCCCATCAACAACAAAATCCAGGCGTCCAATCGATGATAGTGCCGGACCACGTTGACGATGGTGAGAATCAGCAACACTATCGAGCCGGGGGCCAGGAAGAAGTGAAACGGCGGATGGAATCGCGTGTGATTCGCATATGTCTGCGGAGTGTCAGCCATTAGAGCCTCGCGTTTCTTTGACTTTGCTTCGTATCGCTTTGTATCATCATACTTCCTACACGGTTGCATGCAGGATTGTTCCCGACTGTATCCATGCGGGAGAAAGTCTGCGGAGAAAGTAAGGAGAAGGTAAGCGATGAAGCTTCCATCGAAACGATCTTTGAGATATAGCAGTGCGGTGGCATTGCTGGGCGCGACGGTGCCGTTCGGAGGCCTGGCCTTCGGGCAGGCTAAGCCGCAGATGGCCGACAACGTCTTCAAAAATATCCAGGTTTTGAAAGGCCTGACGGTCGACGAGTTCATGGGAACCATGGGTCTGTTTTCGGCCGCTCTCAACGTGTGCTGCGGCGACTGCCACGTTGGCGCGGGCGGCTCCAACCCGGACTGGGCCGCGGACCCGCCCCGGAAAAAGGTGGCGCGCCACATGGTGGAGATCATGAACAACGTCAACAAAGCGAACTTCGGCGGCGCCCAGGTTGTTACCTGCTGGACGTGCCATCGCGGCGGCACTCCCCCGGCTACCACGCCCTCCATCGACGCCATCTATAGCGATCCGGTTCCCATGTATCCCGACATCCTGCCGCAAGCTTCCGCTGGCGCCGTGGTGCCGTCTATCGACCAGGTTCTCGACAAGTACATCCAGGCACTCGGGGGCGCCGACGCCCTGTCCAAGCTGACCAGCTATGTCGGCAAAGGAACCAGCCTCACCTTTGGGCAGGACAAAGCCAATCCGGCCGAGATCTATGCGAAAGCGCCCGATAAGTACGTCACCATCGTTCATCAGCGGGAAGGGGACATGATCCGAACCACCGATGGCCATGATGCATGGGTGGTGCTGCCCCTTACTGTAACGGGCGAATACCAACTAACGGCCAGCGCGGCCGAGGGCGGAAAATTGGATGGCGAACTGGCGTTCCCGGGCAACATCAAGTCCTATTTCAAGACCTGGCGAGTGAGCTATCCCGCCAATGTCGACGGCCACGACGTCAATGTCGTGCAGGGCAGCGGCCCGCTCGGTTTTATCGCGACATTTTACTTCGACAAGCAGAGCGGTCTGCTGTTGCGCATGGTGCGCTACGCGAATTCGGCGGTGGGCCGGGTTCCCACGCAGATCGATTTCTCCGATTATCGTCCGGTAGCGGGAGTCATGATGCCCTTTAAGCGAACCTACGGATGGGTGAGCGGTCGCGAGGAGTATACGCTGACCGAAATCAACCCGAACGTCCCGGTGGTCGAGGCGAAATTCGCCAAGCCGCCTGCGCCGCCGGTGCCGCCAAAGTAACGCCGGGTTAGGCCCTCATTTCAGCAAATGCGGCAAATGAGGGCTTTGCCCGCCGAGAGGCGATAATTCCGCGAGAAGCGCTTGAATTCATTGCGCCAAGTGTGCTACGGTAACGTCTTTGGGAAGCCAGTTTTGGGCGTGCCGTCGCTATTCGGGGCCGCCTTCCTGTAGTCTGTTAGTTCCCTTCTAAAGACATAATGGAATCGACGTTACACGCTCTGGGTCAACTCCTGCTAGAATCGATCCCCACCATTCTTCTTTTGCTGGTGGTTCACTTTTATTTGAAGGCTATGTTCTTCCGCCCCATGGCGGACGTACTGGCCAAGCGGCGTGCGGCCACCGACGGTCAGCGCGAGTCGGCTGAAGCGCTGCGTGCCAAGGCGGGCGAACAGATCAAATCCATCGAAGAGCAATTGCGGCAGGCGCGCGAGGCGGTTTATCAGGAGCAGGAAGAGGCGCGACGCCGTTGGCTGGGGGATCAGGGAGCCCAATGGGACGAAGCCAAACAGAAGGCGCACCAGTTGATCCAAAAGTCCCAGCACGATCTGGATGACGAATCCGCCATCGCCAAGAACCAATTAGCCGACACAGCGGACACGCTGGCCGATCAGATCGCGAATGCGCTGCTTGAGAGGACCCCGGTCTGATGCGGCATCGTTTGTCCCGCGCAATGTTCGTCATCCTGCTGGGCTTGGTATTTGCGTCCTGCGCGCTGTCGCAGGAAGCTCCCGCGAATACGGAAAAGACCGAAGCCGGCCAGGGCGATTCCTGGATCTGGTGGAAGTGGGCTAACTTCGCGATTTTGGCCGTGGGGCTGGGATATTTGATCGGCAAGCACGTGCCGCCGCTGTTTCGCAAACAGTCCGATGAAATCCAAGGCGCGCTGGCCGAGGCCGCTAAGATCAAGCACGAGGCTGCCGCTTATGCCGCTAGTGTCGAAGCGCGGCTGGCCAATATTCAGCGCGAGATTGAGAAATTGCGTGAGGGCGCCCACGCCGACATGGCCGCTGAAGGGGAACGGATACGCCATGAGACGGAGCATCGCTTGCAGCGAATCCAGGAACAGTCCCGGCAGGAGATTGAGCTGATGACCCGTGCCGCCAAAGTCGAACTGCGGAAATACGCCGCGGAGCTCTCCGTCGGTTTGGCCGAGCAGCGCATTCGCGCCCGCATGAATCCGGCCACGCAGGAAAAGCTGGTAAGCGGATTCCTTCAAGATTTGCACGGGCGGACGGCGAATTAAATTATGGCCTCCGCCGTCGCCAGCCGATACGCTCACGCCCTGGTGGATATTGTCATGGCGTCCGGATCGCCATTGAAGCCAGAAGACGCCCTGCAGCAACTGCACGCCGTCGAAGGGCTCATTCAAGAATCGCCCGAGTTGCGGACGGCGCTGCTTACGCCCGCCATTCAAAATTCGCGCAAGCGCGCCGTCATGGCAGACCTGCTGGCGAGAATCGGCGGTTCGCCTCTGATCCGGAACTTCGTCTATGTGGTGATCGATCACCGCCGCATCGGCATCATCGGCGACATTCGCGAGGCGTTCGAACTGCAATTGGACGAACGCCTCGGCTTTGTGCGGGCGGAAGTGTCTTCGGCGGCGCCGCTCAACGCGCCCCTAAGTGCGGGTCTGGAATCGGAGCTTTCGAAGCTGACCGGGAAGCGCATGCGCATGCGGTTTGACGTCGATCCGGAGTTGCTCGGCGGGGTGGTGGCGCGCATCGGTTCCACGGTCTACGATGGGTCGGTCCGCGGCGAATTGCGGGAGTTGGGGAGAAAAATGGCCGGACGGGCGGCCGAATAGGGGATGGAATTGATTTATGGCTCAGATCCAAGCTGATGAAATCGCGCGCTTGCTGCGCGGTGAGATTGAGCACTACGACCAGGCTGTCAGTGTTTCCGAAACCGGATCGGTGATCTCGGTTGGCGACGGCATCGCCCGCGTTTATGGGCTCGAAAACGTGATGTCGGGCGAAATGGTGGAGTTCCCGCACAACGTTACCGGCATCGCTCTCAACCTGGAAGAAGACCAGGTGGGAACCGTGCTGCTGGGCGAATACCAGGAAATCAAGGAAGGCGACGAAGTCCGCCGCACGGGCAAAATCATGGCCGTACCAGTGGGCGAGGCTTTGGTGGGCCGCGTGGTAAACGCGCTCGGCGAGCCCATCGACGGCAAAGGGCCTATTGCGACCAGCGAAACGCGCCCGGTGGAAGCCATCGCTCCCGGCGTGGTAGATCGTCGTGGGGTGAAAGAGCCGATGCAAACCGGCATCAAGGCCATCGACTCCATGATTCCGATCGGCCGCGGCCAGCGCGAATTGATCATCGGAGACCGGCAAACCGGCAAGACCGCGGTCGCCCTGGACACCATCATCAACCAAAAGGGCGGCGACGTTATTTGCATTTATGTCGCTATCGGCCAGAAGCGCTCCACGGTGGCGCAGGTGGTGAAGACGCTGGAAGACTACGGGGCCATGGAATACACCATCGTGGTGGCGGCCACCGCGTCCGATCCAGCGCCGATGCAGTACATCGCGCCGTACTCTGGCTGCGCGATGGGCGAGTTTTTCCGCGATACCAAGCGTCACGCGCTCTGCATCTACGACGATCTGTCCAAGCACGCCGCGGCTTATCGTGAAATTTCGCTGCTGCTGCGCCGCCCGCCCGGACGCGAAGCGTATCCCGGCGATGTGTTCTATCTGCACAGCCGCTTGCTGGAGCGTGCGGCTAAATTGAACGACGAAAAGGGCGGCGGGTCGCTCACGGCCCTGCCTATCATTGAAACCCAAGCCGGCGACATCTCGGCTTACATTCCCACCAACGTGATTTCCATCACCGACGGCCAGATCTTTCTGCTGGCCGATCTGTTCAACTCCGACGTGCGCCCCGCCATCGACGTCGGCCTCTCGGTAAGCCGCGTGGGCGGAAGCGCGCAGATCAAAGCCATGCGGCAGGTGGCCGGATCTTTGCGCCTGGATCTGGCGCAATATCGCGAACTGGCGGCTTTCGCGCTGTTCGGCTCCGAGTTGGACAAGGCGTCGCAACAGCAGTTAGGGCGCGGCAAACGGCTGGTGGAAGTGTTGAAGCAGCCGCAATATGAGCCGGTACCGGTGGAAAAGCAGGTAGTGATCATCTTCGCCGGCACCAGCGGCCTGCTGGACGATCTGGCGGTGGAGCAAATCCGTCCGTTTGAAGCCGAGCTCAACAAATTCCTCGATTCCTCGCAATCGGCGTTGCTACAGGAAATCCGCGAGAAGAAAGCCTTGGACGATCAGGTGAAGGGCAAGCTCAACTCGGTGCTGAAGGAATTCAAGCAGCGTTTCGTTTCCCAGCACAAGGAAGCACTCGTTACGGCTTAGCCCATGCCCAGCCTGATCGACTTACGCCGGCGCATTCGCTCGGTGAAAAATACGCAGCAGATCACCAAGGCCATGAAAGTGGTTTCAGCCGCGAAGTTGCGCCGGGCACAGGATCGCGTCCTGGCCGCCCGCCCGTATGCGCAGATCATCCAGCACATGCTGGCGAACGTGGCGCAGGCGGCCGCCGAACAGAATACCGAAGAGGAAATCGAGTTGCTGGCGCGCCGGCCCGAGAAGCGGATTCTGTTGCTGGTGATCACGGCCGACCGCGGTCTGGCGGGCGCGTTCAATTCCAATGTCATCCGCCTGGCGCAAAAGTTCATCGTGGAGCATCGCGAGTCCGAGGTCCGGTTGGAGCTGATTGGGCGCAAAGGCCGCGACTTCTTCAAGCGACGGCACGCCAATATCAGCGGCGAATATACCACGCTGTTTCAGAAGGCGCCGCGCTACGAAGATGCGCTGGAGATCGCGCGCAAGGTGATCGAGATGTTCCGCAAGGCCGAAATCGACTCGGTCTACCTGGTGGTGAATAACTTCAAGAGCATGCTGGCCTCGCTCCTGGTCAGCACGCGTCTGCTGCCGGTGGAATTTCCCGAGAAGCAGGAGCAGATCGATTACATCTATGAACAGCCGCCCGGCGAACTGCTGGCCGCGTTGCTGCCGCGCTTCATCGAATCGCAGATCTACCGCGCCATGCTCGAATCCGACGCGGCTCAGCACGCCGCCCGCATGACCGCGATGGAATCCGCCAGCACCAATGCCACCGACGTCATCAGTGCGCTGACCCTGAAGATGAACCGCGTGCGGCAGGCCAGTATCACCCGAGAGATCATTGAAATTGTGAGCGGCGCGGCCGCCTTGGATTAAAGCCGCGAGAGGTATTTATGGCAACCACAACAGAGACGCAGGTCGTAGGCAAGGTCATCCAGGTGTCCGGACCGGCCATTGACGTTCAGTTCCCCGAGCACCAGATTCCCGTGATCAACACGGCGATTCACATTACCAGCGAAGGCTTCGATACAACCGTTCCCATCGACGTGATGGCGGAAGTGGCGCAACACATCGGCGAAGGACGCGTGCGCACCATCGCGCTGCAGCCTACCGACGGCATGGTGCGTGGGATGAAGGCCGTCAGCCTGGGGCACGGTGTCGAAGTCCCGGTGGGAAACGAGACCCTGGGCCGCGTGATGAACGTAATCGGACAGCCGGTGGATAATATGGGTCCGGTGAACACCGCGCAGAAGTGGCCCATCCATCGCCAGGCGCCCGCTTTTGACGAGCAGGCCACCGAACTGCAAATGTTCGAGAGCGGCATCAAGGTGATCGATTTACTCGAACCCTATCTGCGCGGCGGGAAAATCGGGCTGTTCGGCGGCGCCGGGGTGGGCAAGACCGTCGTCATCATGGAGCTGATCAACAACATCGCCCTGAAACATGGCGGTGTGTCGGTGTTTTCGGGTGTCGGCGAGCGCACGCGCGAAGGAAACGATCTGTGGACAGAAATGCAGGAATCGGGAGTCCTGGATCCGCACGACTACACCAAGTCGAAGGTTGCGCTCATCTATGGCCAGATGACCGAGCCGCCTGGAGCGCGCCTGCGCGTAGGCCTCACCGGTCTCACCGTCGCCGAATTCTTCCGCGATGAAGGCGGGCAAGACGTGCTGCTGTTCATCGACAATATTTTTCGCTTCACGCAGGCCGGTTCGGAAGTATCGGCGCTGTTGGGACGCATGCCGTCGGCGGTGGGCTATCAGCCCAACCTGGCCACCGAAATGGGAGAGTTGCAGGAGCGCATTACGTCCACCAAGAAAGGCTCAATCACCTCCGTGCAGGCCATCTACGTGCCCGCCGACGACTATACCGATCCCGCGCCCGCCACTACCTTCGCGCACCTGGACGCCACCACCAACCTCACTCGCAGCCTGGTGGAGCAGGGCATCTATCCGGCCGTCGATCCGCTGGCGTCCAGCTCGCGCATCTTGGATCCGCGCATTGTCGGCGAGGAGCATTACCACGTGGCGCAACAGGTGAAGCAGATTCTGCAGCGCTACAAGGATTTGCAAGACATCATCGCGATTTTGGGCATCGACGAGCTTTCCGATGATGATAAACAGACCGTCGCGCGCGCCCGCAAGATCCAAAAATTCCTTTCCCAGCCCTTCCACGTTGCCGAGCAGTTCACCGGCATTAAGGGCAAGTACGTAACGCTGGCCGATACGGTCCGCAGCTTCAAGGAAGTTGTGGAAGGCAAGCACGACGAACTGCCTGAACAGGCCTTCTACATGCAAGGCGACATCGAAGACGTGAAGAAGCGAGCCGAAGAGCTGAAGAAGCAGGGCGACAGTTAACCGATGGCTGAGACGTTCGAAATCGAAATCGCCACCCCGGAGCGGCTGCTCGCGCGAGAGAAAGCGGTGCGCTCGCAGATCCCCGCCAGGGACGGTTATATCGGCGTGCTGCCGGACCACGCGGCGCTGCTCTCCGAGCTCGGGATCGGCGCTCTCACCTACACCACGCCGGAAGATCATCGCTTCAGCATCGCGGTGTGCGGCGGCTTTCTGGAGATTCACGACAACCTGGTGCGGGTGCTGACGGACGTGGCTGAGAAGGGCCATGAGATCGACGTCACGCGAGCCGAGCAAGCTTTGAAGCACGCGCAGGACGCCATGATCAATCCCGCTTTTGGCATCGACATCGCTTCGGCGCTTATCGCCGCGCGCCGCGCGCAGGCCCGTATCGACGCGGCTCGCAAGGCGGTCAACAAAGAAGAATAGCGCAGTCGGATAGAATAAAAGCAGCGAAATGTTTCGCGCTATCTTCTATCTTCTTCTCACGGTGGTGGTGATTACCGTGCTGAAGAGCATCATCGGGATCGTGCTCAAGGGAGTCGCCGAAGCGATGAGGCCCGGTTCCAGCGCCCCGGGTGCGGCGCCGCGGCCCCCTAATCAAGTCCCGCTCACTGGCGAACTGAAGAAAGATCCGGTCTGTGGAACTTATATCGCAGCGGCTACTTCGATCCAGGAAAAAGTGGGAGGCCAGGTCTTCCATTTCTGCTCGCAGGAGTGTCGCGATAAGTACGTTGCTTCGCTGGCTCGCTAGCGGGCTTAGCCGGCCGCCCGCCGAGCGGCGCGAAATCCCTTCCGAACCGCGCGCGTTAGCAAGCGACTTCCGACCTTGGCGAAGGCCACTCCCTCACGGTCGTGGTTCAGAATGGTTGGGAGCGCCACTCCATTATGGTCGTGGCGCAGTACTGTTGTTTGCGCTTTCTTCGCCCGCCGTCGCGCAGCCAGTGTTTTACAAAGACGTTCTTCCCATCCTCCAGCAGCATTGCCAGGAGTGCCATCGTCCGGGCGAAATCGCTCCCATGCCGTTTACTACCTATGCCGAGACGCGGCCCTGGGCCAAATCGATTCGCGAACAAGTGATGGCGCGCAAAATGCCGCCCTGGTTCGCCGATCCGAACTACGGACACTTCGCCAACGACCGCTCGCTCTCTCCAGCGCAGATTGACACGCTGGCCGCTTGGGTGAGCCAAGGCGCACCGGCCGGCGATCCGAAGGATGCTCCGCCACCGCGCCAGTGGCCGCAAGGCTGGAACATTGGAACGCCGGATGAAGTCTTCGAGATGCCCCAGGCCTTCCAACTGCCGGCCAAGGGCGCTGTCGATTATCAGTATTTGATCCTGCCCACGCACTTCACCGAGGACAAGTGGGTGCAAAAGGTGGAGGTGCGGCCGGGCGACCGCTCCACGGTACACCACGCGGTGGTCTATATTCGCGAACCCGGATCGAAATGGCTGGAGGGGGAGCCACGCGAGGAAATCTTCTCCGTACCCCTGTCGAAAGGCTTCACCACCAGCGATCTGTTGATGGTTTATACGCCGGGCAATTCCTACGATCAGTGGCCGCAGGGCATCGCCAAGCGCATCAAAGCGGGCTCGGACCTGGTGTTGCAAATGCACTACACAGCGAATGGCAAAGCCACCCAAGACCGCACACGAATCGGCATTGTCTTCGCTAAGACGCCGCCCAAGCAAGCGGTCCTCTCACTACAAATGAGTAACGACCGGTTTGTGATTCCTGCGGGCGATCCAAACTATCGCGTGCAGGTTTCGGGCACGCTGCCGAACGACGCGCTGCTCATCAGCATGTTCCCGCACATGCACCTGCGCGGCAAAGGATTCGAATATCTGATCACCGGGCCGCACGGATACGTGGAGACCCTGCTCAAAGTGAACCACTACGATTCGCAATGGCAGCTCAATTATCGCCTCGCGCAGCCGCGCCCGATCAAAGCGGCCACGCAGCTCACCTTTGTGGGCTACTTCGACAACTCGCCCAATAATGCCGCCAATCCCGATCCAACTGCGGAGGTTCGTTACGGCGAACAAATCTGGAACGAGATGATGATCGGCTTTTTCGACGTCGTGGTGGATGCGAGCGTCGATAAGCCGAAGTTCTTCGAGCGCAAGCCATCTCCCGCTGCTGTCACCGTTAGCAAATAAAAAATCGCGAAAAACCTTGTCGTTCCGCGGCATGGGCAGTACACTGGAGCTTCAAGCTCTTATGTGGGGAAAACAAAACGACGGACAAATGATTCAGAATCCACCGGCCCAACCCGTACAGCCAGCACCCGCTAGTGCGCCGGTAATCAGTCACCAACGTCAGGCGCCGCCGCCTGCTCCAACTCCAACCAGTCCAACCACAACGGTGTTTGGCAAATCCATGAAGATCATCGGCGAAGTCACCAGCGATGAAGAGCTGTATCTGGATGGCGATCTGGACGGCAAGCTGAACCTGCGTAACCGTTTGACGGTAGGGCCGAACAGCAAGGTGAACGCGAACATCAAGGCCCAGGAAATCATAGTTTTTGGCACCATCAGGGGCAACGTGGAATCGGAAACCGCGTTTGTCGCTGCGCACCGGCGCTTCCATTGTTGGCGATATCAAGACTGCCGGCATCGTAATCGAAGACGGAGCGTATTTCAAAGGCGGCATCGATATCTCCAAGAACGGCGAAGGCAAACCGGCGACTCCCAAGGCGCAAAGTGCTTCCGTGGGCCAAAAACGTTAATTGGCCAACATGTTTGCAACAGTTTTACCGTTACGTGCGTCCAACTAATTGAGGCCGCACCCTCAGAGATGAGGAACATGTGACCGGGAATGAGGGCGCTCGTTGGAAGGCGGGCGCTCTCTTTTAGTTTCTAGCCCCGTTTTTAGCTCCCCCCGAGCATTTTCAATTTATTTTCGATACGTTTGCGTACGGCGCGCTCCGGCTTGAGATTGAGCGCCGACTGATAAGCCATTCGGGCGTCGGCGGAATGCTTGCGCGCGGCTTCCAGATCGCCGATGCGCTCAAACAGCGCCGGATCCCGCGAATCCTGCCTGGTTACCTGATGGAGCTGATCCAGCGCGCCGTCGCTATCGTTGGTCTTGATCAGCACATCCGCCAGCGCGATGCGCGCCGCGACATACTCGGGCTTGGCTTCGAGAACTTTGCGGTATTCTTCCAGGGCCCCGGCATTGTCGCCTTGAGCGGCCAGCGCGCCCGCCAGGCTGAGACGCGACGGCAGATAGTCCGGCGACTGCCGCAGGTTCTCATGCCATAGATCGATGGCTTCCTTCTCGCGGCCCTTTTCATCGGCCAGCAACAGCGCCAGGTTGTGCCGCGCGGGCAACAGAGCCGGGTTTTTCTGCAGAGCCTCGCGGTAGAGCTGCTCGGCATCCGATCGCTTGCCTTCCGACGCTTTCAATGTGCCCAGAGCATTGTAGGGTTCGGCCGAGTTGGGCGACGAGCATCTCCGCCTTCTTGTATGCCGCCTCCGCGTCCTTGCGACGGTTCAAGCGCTGGTAAACCAAGCCCAGGTTGTACGGCAAGTAGCTATACTGCGGTGTCAGCCGGATGGCTTCCTGATAGGCCCGGATCGCGGATTGATAGTCGCCGGTCTCAACATAAGCCAGCGCCTCGTTGTGCAAGCGGATACGACCAGTGCTGCGCGCGACGAGCCGCGTCTTTGAAAGCCGGGATTGCTTTGTCATACTCCGCCTGTTCCAGATACGCGATGCCCAGCGCGTTAAATCCATAGGCCGCGCCCGGATCGATGCGCACCGCTTGCTTCCAGCAGATTGGCCGCTTGCGGGAATTTCTTATCGAACAACAGTGCGCGGCCCTGGAAGAAATCCTGGCGGCCTTCCAGGTACAGCGACTCCTGCGTCAAGCATACGCGCGGCATCCATATAAGTGCGCGCCACCCTGAAATTCAGCGCGCGATTGCGGACTCTCCTCCCCGGCCAGGTAGCGCAGCAACACCTGCTGAGCTTTGTTTTCCAAAGTCACCCGAAGCTGATTCACACTCTCCTGATAGTGCTCGGGCGTCGAGACGTTCTTCAGGTCCGCGCAGAGCCGTGAACGCGTTATTCGGATCGGCAGGCAGGATGCGTCCCGCCGTTGATGGCCGACGTAAACCGATCGTCCGTCGCTTTGAGTTCGGGCGATGCAGCCGGGATCTGGCCTTGCGGCGAGCCGGCCAGATAGAGAGGCCCGCCATGGCGTGCGTCCATAATCACCTGCCAGCGCGCAATGTTGATGCCCGGCTTCTTGGTGTCCGACAGCCGCATGGTGTTGTCGTAGGTTCCAAACTCGCGCGGGTGCTGCTTGTTCCCGGTGGCCATCGGAACCTGCTCGCTGACGTACTTGATCAGTTCGTCGGCATCCACCACGCCGTCCTTATTGGCGTCGGCCGCCCCTTCCAGTCCCTTGATCACGAAATAGCTGAAGACGCCGTGCCCGCCGCCGAACTCGGGCCCTTCGAGCGAAACCTCACGCGGGCGGCTGGCCAGCAAGCCGAAAAGATCGCCCTGGACATCGCCCAACTGCTGAACGTTGGAACTGACCGTGGTGTTGTGAATGGTTCCGATGGTTCCGGCTTTGCAGACATCGACGAACAGCAGCACGCGGCCTACTTTGGTGAGCTGCTCTTCGAACAACGATTGCAGCTCGTCCATGCCGAGCGCGGTGCTCTTCAGATCCTGCGGGTCGGAATCGTAAGTGAGAATGTACGCGCCTTTGCTGCCCGGCACTTCTACAGTGCCGTGTCCCGCGATCAGGATGATCACCGTATCGTTCTTGGTGGCGCGGCGCTTCAAAAAATCCTGGAAGCCGTTTCGCACCGCGGCCGTGGTGGCCTTCTCGTCGGTCAGCAGCAGGACGTTATCTTCGGGGATTCCCCCGCCCAGCGGGCTTTCGAGCAGCTGAGCCAAAAACGTCCGCGTCCGCGTTGGCGAATTGCAGCGCCAACTCCGGCTTGGAGTATTTCGAGATGCCCACCAGCAAAGCGTAGGTTTGCCCGCCAGTCTGGGCCGCGGCCGCGGCGGCGGCCGTTTGATCGGCCAGCGCCTGTTCCAGATCGAAGATCTTGCTCTTCACCCACACTGCGTCGGGCCACTGCACGCGCAGCTTGTCGTAGGCGTCCAGCGCGTTCGCGCTCAGCTTGTGATTCTCAAAAATGGTCGCTTCGGTCACCAGCGCGGCCTGATCTTTCGGATTCGCCGCCAGCACCGTATCGAACGGCGCAATCTCGAGTTTGCACGTCGGCGGCTAGTTGGTCGTGCGGGGTGGGCGGGACTCGTATTGTTCAGCCCGCGCGTCATGCTGACGCCGTAGTGCTGCTGGCTGGCCGCTGCGACGCGCAAAGTTTGCGGCAAGGTGCAGGCACGCGCCGGCTGCTCGGTGATTTTGCCGGATTTCACTTTGGGCGCTTTCGCATCCAGGCGGACTTCGCCAGAGGGCGTCAGCGTATCCAGCGATTTAGCGGGACAAAAGAGGAACGATGCCGATCCGGTTTCGGTTCTGAGCCCATCGCCCGAGAACAGCAGATCGCCCGGCCGGGCGGCCAGCGGCGTTTCGGTGTCGGCGCGCAACAGCTTGCTTCCGGTGGCTGAAAGAACCAGGCCGACTGGTTCCTCCGGCTTGGTGTCGCCCAAGCCTAGTGGGGCGCACATCAGGGTCAAAACCGCGAAGCCGAGCGCGCAAGCCAGCGGTTTCCATGCCCTACGCATTCACGGCGGCTTTCACTAGCGACGTCACCGTGTACAAATCGATGGGCAAGGCCTTGCCTCGCACCGGTACTTCACCCAGATGGGAAGTTTCCACTTGGCTTCCCAGCCTTGCTTCCGTGATTCCCGTCATCAACAACTTCGTATGATGCTCCTTATTCAAACTCTCCAGTCTGGAAGCCAGATTTACCGTGTCTCCCAAGACCGTATACTCCATTTTATCGGCTGAGCCCACATTGCCGACAACCGCCGGACCGGTGTGGATGCCGGCGCCGGTTTGAAAGCGGCTGGGCGCGGTCACCATGCGCGTGGCGCACTGCACGGCCCGGAGCGCGTGATCGCCCGGCTCGGCGCCTTCGTCGTCGTCCGAAAATACAGCCAGGATCCCGTCGCCGATGAATTTGTTGACGTGTCCGTGATACATCACAATAATGTCCACCATCATCGTCATGTATTCGTTGAGCAGCTTGACCACTACTTCCGGTCCCTCTTCTTCGCACACCTGCTCGCTGAAGGCGGTGAATCCGCGGATGTCGGTGAACAGGATGGTCACCTCCATGAGCTTCCCCGACAATCCGATTGAGTCCGACAATTCAAGCGACGAGGCCAGTTGCTTTCCCACGAACACCGATACAGCGCGGTGGAAGAGATCGCCGCGCTTCTCCTCCGTGGCGAAACGGTACACCACGGACGCAACCAAGCAGATGAATGTGGCTAGAAGAACCTCCGACGTCGACAGCAGGATGTTGCCCTCGAACAGAAGATGAGTGGCCACCAAAATGCTTAAGATTTCGAGCAGCATAAATGCCACGGCGCGTTGGGGGGTCAACGACGTTGCGATCCACACGGTAAGTCCGGTGGAGAGCAGCAGCGCCAGTGGCAGCGCCCATTGCGGCGCTGGAAGAAGGAACCGGCGTGTGAGCAGCGTGCGCACGGTGTTGGCATGGATCTCCACGCCCGGCGTCAACCAGATGGTCCCTGTGGAAAGCGTGAAAAATGGCGTGGCTTGACGGTCGGCCAACTCGTCGGTACCGAGCAGCACTATTTTGCCGTTCACCCACTTGCGAAGCTGATCCATATTTCCCGCTTTGGCCGCGCTCTCGAAATCGGAAAGCGACACGCTCGGAAAAGTATCGGGGGGCCCGGCATAGTTGATGGCGATGCTTCGGTCCGGTGCGACGGGGATGGGGCGGCCCTGAAAAATGAGCTTGCCGTTTTGCCATTCGGCGTCGGTTCCCACGGCCTTCTCGGCGACGCGCATCGCGAGAGAGCGCGCGGGCGGCGGGTCGTTTGGATTGCCGGTGGGAGCTTCGGTCAACTCCTGCCGGCGCACAAAGTTGTCGGAATCGGTAGTGAGATTCGCGAAGCCGGACAATCCCAGCGCGGCCGAAAGCATGTTGATCGGGATGCGCTGCGCCTCCGGATTGGTGGTCAGGTCGGTGGCGTATCCGCACACCACCGGAACGGGTGACGTACTGACCACTTCGCCCAGCAAGCGGTCGTAGTCCGGCTCCCATTTTTCCACCGGGATGCCGAAAGCCAGATCCAGGCCGATTACTTTAGCGCCCGCTTGCCCAGCGGCTCGGATCGCATCGGCGTAGTGCTTGTGCCAAAAGAGCAGCGGTTCGGGAAACTTGTCGCGGGTTTTGTGATCGTTCAGCAGTAGAACAATGTTCGAGATTTCGGGCCGGCTGAAGAGATAGCGCACTACAAAATGCGCATCATAGGCCTTCAGGTTCAGGATTTGAAAGAAGCGGATATCGCTCAGCAACGACGCGCCCCAGGCGCTGCCTACGGCCAGGAGGGCGCAAAAAGCCCAGTGCCTCCACTTCTTGTTCATTTAACTGCATATTACTACGACAGCGCGAGGCTCGCTGCGGAAAGTCGCTTGCTTACGCGCGCGGTTCAGAATTGGGCGCTCGTGGTTGCGCGTGTCCTTCCGAACCGCGACCGTGAGGGAGTTGGTCCAGAATCAGAAAATTCAGCGGCTTTTGGCCAGCAACAGTGCAGCCATCCGCCCCGCTCCCAGCAGCGCGGCCTTGTCGTTGGTGATCACTCGCACCGGGATCTCCTTCAACAGTCCGCTGGCCCGGCCCTTGGCGCTGAAAGCCTTCATGAACGCGCTGCTGCTCAGCTTGCGAATGATCTTTGGAGCGATGCCCCCGCCCACGTACATGCCGCCGGTGGCAAGCACCTTCAACGCCAGATTGCCCGCTTCGGCGCCGTAAATCGACACGAAAATATCCAGAGCCTGCACGCAAATCGCGGACGTTCCTTCCAGCGCCGATTTCGAGATGGCGGCTGACGGATCGCCCTGAGCCAGCTGATCGGCCAGCCACGCCGGCTCCTCGGCCCGCCCGGTTTCACGCAAAAACTGATAAATGTTGTGCAGCCCAGGCCCGGAGAGAACGCGCTCATAACTGACGTGCTCGAAGCGGCCCATCAGGTAGCGGAGCAAATCCAGCTCCAGCTCGTTGCGGGGAGCGAAATCGGTGTGGCCGCCCTCGGAGGCAAACGGCTGATAGCCGCCGTCTTCGGCCACCAATCCGGCCTGGCCCAAACCGGTGCCGGCGGAGATGAGCGCTCGATTCCCCGCGCTGTCCGGCAGGCCCGGATTCAAAACCACAAAATCGGATTCTTCGAGCAGCGCGATTCCGTGCGCGTTCGCAAACAGATCGTTGATGAGCGTGACGGAGGACACGCGCAGGTCGGCGGACATTTGCCGCGAGTCCACCACCCAGGGCAGATTGGTGGTTTCCACGCGCCCGTTCATTACGGCGCCCGGAAGCCCGAAGCACGCCGCGTCCACGGTCTGCGGGTGCATGCCCAGAAACTTGCGCACCATTTCGGCCAGTCCCGCAAACTCCCGGCTGTGATAAATCTCCTGATGAACCGTCTCCAGACCGTCCGGCGTACCTTCAAAGAATGCGAGACGAGTACTGGTCCCGCCGATATCGCCCGCAAGGATCATTTTTCGTTGCTCCAGTGGCGATGATCGCGAGTGAGCATGTCGTCGGCTTCAGGCGGTCCCCAGGTCCCGGCGGCGTAGTTGGGAAAACGGCGCGGCGGCAGAGCTTCCCATACATCCAGAATCGGCGCCACCACGTGCCAGGCGGTTTCCACCATGTCGGATCGCTGGAACAGCGTCGCGTCCCCCAGCATGCAATCGTACAACAAGCGCTCGTAGCCGGTTTGCGGCGTCGCGTTGAAGTAGTCGGTGTAGTTGAAATTCATGTCTACGTCGCCGATCTGCACCACCGGACCGGGAATCTTGGCGCCGAAGCTCAGCGAGATGCCTTCATCCGGCTGCAAGTGCAGAACCAGGCGATTCGGTTCCAACTTGTCCACGGCGGTTTTGCGAAACAGCACGAAGGGCGCGCGCTTGAACTGAATCACAATTTTGGTGGCGCGCTGCGGCAGCCGTTTTCCGGTGCGAAGATAAAATGGTACGTCCGCCCAGCGCCAATTATCGATGAAAAGCTTCATCGCAACGAAGGTTTCGGTGCGCGAATCGGGCGCCACGTACGGCTCGGCACGATACCCAGGCACTCGATTGGCGCCTTCCACTCCCTCGCCATACTGGCCGCGCACCGTGCGCGTCAGCACCTCTTCGTCGGTCATGGGCGTGAGGGCTTTCAGAATCTTGGCCTGTTCATCGCGCACCACGTCGGCGTCAAACGATACCGGCGGCTCCATGGCCGTCAGCGAAATGAGCTGAAAGATGTGATTGGGCACCATGTCGCGCAGCGTACCTGCCTTCTCGTAGTACGTTCCGCGCTGCTCCACGCCCACCGTTTCCGCCACCGTGATCTGGATGTGATCGATATAACGCCGGTTCCAGATCGGCTCGAAAATGCCGTTGGCGAAACGGAACACCAAAATATTTTGGACAGTTTCCTTGCCCAGGTAATGGTCGATGCGGTAGATCTGTTTTTCGTTGAGAACTTTGCGGATTTCCTTGTTCAGCGCCACTGCCGATTCATAGTCGTGCCCAAAGGGTTTTTCGATGATCACGCGCCGCCAGCTGCGTTCTTCGTTCACCAGGCCGGCGTCGCCTAACTGCGTGATGATCGGTCCAAAAAAGGCCGGTGCCGTCGCCAGATAGAAGAAGTAGTTCCCGCGCGTGCCGTGCTCTTTGTCGATCTTCTCCAGCAGCTCGCTCAAAGCCTTATAAGCGTTGGGATCGCTAAAATCGCCCGGTAGATAATAGATGCGCCGCGAGAACCAGTGCCACAGATCGGGATCGATGGTGGTGGTGGCGAACTCGCCGATCTCCTTGCCGATCTCGTCGCGAAACTGTTCACTGGTGAGCTCGTTGCGCGCGAAGCCCACCAGTGCAAATTCCTTGGACAGCAGATTGTCTTTGGCGAGATTATAGAGCGCCGGGATGAGTTTACGCTTGGTCAAATCACCCGACGCCCCAAAAATCACCATCACACACGGGTCGCCGGGACGGCCTGCGCCCATGATACCCTTACTCGCGATGTCTTCCGCTAGTTGCATGCTTTCCCCCACACCACTCCCCGACGGTCGCGGCCCCGAAGGTGTTGCGCAACTGAGCCCCGCGCGTAAGCAAGCGGTCTTATTAAGATAATGCTTTTACGATCGCCGATTGCAACGCTGCTAATCCGCTTTCGACGTCATCGAGGTGCACACGGAGCGCCCGCCGGTTCCGATCGGCCAAAACCTGAAAATCTCCGCGAGCCTGCGCGGCCTTCACCACCCCGAAGGTGAACTTCTGTCCGGGCACCGGGATGTCGGCCTGGTCGTCGCAGGTCACTTGCAGGAAAACCCCGGTGTTGGATCCGCCTTTGTAAGCTTGACCTGTCGAATGCAAAAAGCGCGGACCGAATCCCAGGCAAGTGGCCACTTTCTTTTTGTCGCGCACGCGGGTTCGGATGCTCTTCAGCGTCTTCTCATGCGGCTGGTTCATTTCCACGTATCCCAAGAGCGCAAAATAATCGCCCGCGTTCAACCGATTCAGGTGCGCGCGCAAATACCCCACCAGCGTTTTGTCCGAACCGGCCGCCGAAGCAAGTTCCTTGGCGTTGGTTTCATCGGTGAACAGCTGGATCCCGTTCTCAGAAAGAATGGATGCCTCTGGCGGAAGCGATCCGGTTTTTTCGTATTGCGAGGTCAGCTTGCGCGTCTCCATTTTGCTGGCTTCCACGTCCGGCTGATTGAAGGCGTTGATCCCAATCACCGATCCCGCCACCGCCGTCGCGATTTCCCAGCGGAACATTTCCTGGCCCAGGTTATAAATGTCGGACAGCGCGATGCGCACCACCGGGTGCCCCGCCTTTGCCAGCGCTTCCACCGCGTTGTCTTGCGCCGCGTCAGCGCCGTTCTCCAGGCGAATATAAGCGAACACCCGATCCTTACCGTACATTTCCGGCGCGCCCAGCGGCTCGCCATCCACCGGGATCAGGCCCTTGCCTTCTTTGCCCGTCGATTCGGCGAGCAACTGTTCCAGCCAGGCGCCAAAATCCCAAATTCCAGGTGATGTGACGAGCGTAATTTTGTCGCGGCCGTTTTTCGCAGCCACGCCCAGCAGCAGACCGAGCTGCACGCCGGGATTCTTGTCCACCGGCAGGCAGGAAGAGCAGGCGATGGCCATTACATCGGCGCGATCCAGAAATCGCAGCGCATCCATGCCCATCACCGCCGCCGGAACCATGCCGAAATCAGAGAGCGCCGAGTAGCGCCCGCCAATGCTCGGGTCGCCATGAAAGATGTGGCGGAAGCCGTCGGCCTGCGCTACCTGCTCCAGTTTCGAGCCTGGATCGGTGATCGCAATGAAGCGGCTGCCCGCCTTACCGGCACCCAATGTCTGTTCGACGCGCTCAAAGAAATACTGCTTGAAGATGTTCGGCTCAAGCGTCGTGCCGGACTTGCTGGACACGATGAAAACGGTGTTCGCCAGGTCCACCTTGTTTTCAATCGCTTTCACTTGCGCGGGATCGGTGGAATCCAGAACGAACAGTTCGGGGAAGCCGTCGATTTTGCCGAAGGTCATCCTCAGAACTTCGGGACACAAGCTGGATCCGCCCATGCCGAGCAGCAGCGCGTGTTTGAAACCCTGTGCCCTGACGTCTTTCGCGACATCTTCCAAATGCTGCTTGTGCGCCAGTTGATCTTCGGTGACGCTGAGCCAGCCGAGCCACTTGCTCTCATCCGCTCCGGTCCACAGCGATGCGTCGCGCGCCCACAAGCGCCGGACCTTGCCGGCCATTTTCCAATCGTCCATGGCTTCGGAAAGCTTCGCGCCGATGTTCTCGGGCAGCGTGGTGGTTTGCGCGTTCACTTCGGCCTGCGAAGCGAACTTGCACTTGGCGTCCACAGCGTTGAGCAGCTTGTCGAACGGTTCGGCGAACAGCTTCACCGCCTGCGTCACCAGGTCGTCGGTTACTTTCTCCATCGAAATGCCGGCCGCAGCCAGATTGTCCATGGTTTGCTTGGCGGCATCCAAGCCGGCTTCGAGACTCGCCTTGGGCTTGCCGTGATCGCGGAAAGCTTCCAGCGTCTGCGGCGGCATGGTATTGACGGTGTCGGGCCCGATCAGTTCTTCCACGTACAGCACGTCCGAATACGCGGGATCCTTGGTGCTGGTGCTGGCCCACAATACGCGCTGCGTCTGGGCGCCCTTTTTGGCGAGCACGCGCCCACTCGACTGCCGAAAAGATCTGCTTGTATCGCTGGTAGGTGAGCTTGCCGTTGGCGATCGCCACTTTGCCCTGCAGGCTCTTCAGCAGCGCCTGCTCCTGCGGGTCGGTGGTCGATTTCAGCTTGGCTTTCAGCATCGCGTCCACCATGCTGTCGATGCGGCTGATGAAGAAGCTGGCTACGCTCGCCACATGGCTCGGATCGCCGCCGCCTGCGGCGTACTTCTTCAATCCGGCGATGTACGCTACGCGCCACCTTCTCATACATCTCCTGCGCGAACAGCAGCGTGACATTGACGTTGATGCCTTCGCTGATGAGCGTGTTCGATAGCGGGAATGCCTTCCAGCGTAGCCGGCACTTTCACCATCAGGTTCGGGCGATTCACGGCTTTCCACAAACGACGGGCGTCCTTCAGCGTGCCTTGGGTGTCGTGCGCGAGAAACGGAGAAACCTCCAGGCTGACGTAGCCATCGCGCATCTGGGTTGCGATCATACACCGGACGCAGGATGTCGGCGGCGTCTTGAATGTCTTTGATCGCGATGATTTCGTACACGCCCATCGCGTCCAGGTCCTTGCGCTTCTGCAGTTCGACCAGCGCATCCGCGTAATCGGTGCTTCCGGTGATGGACTTCTCGAAGATCGCGGGATTGGAGGTGACGCCACCCAGCCCGTCTTCGTCCACCAGGCGCTTCAGTTCGCCGCCGGTGATGAGGCTGCGCCGGATGTAATCCAGCCACGCGGATTGCCCGTATTTGCGAAGTTCCACTAATGGATTCGTGGTGGGCGCGGAGGTGGTGCCGCCGGGAGTCGAAAGTGTTGCGCTCATGATGATTCCTCTATTGTGCCTTTGCCAGCTCTTCCTTGGCGGCAGCGGCTACTGCGTCAGGGGTGAAGCCGAATTTTTTCTGCAATTCCTTGAGCGGCGCGGATGCGCCAAAGGTGTGCATGCCGATGCGGCGGCGTGCATAGCGATCCCAACCAAATACCGACGCCTGCTCCACCGAAACCCGCGCGTGCACCGCGGGAGGCAGCACCCGATTCTGATATTCGTAGGACTGCTGCTCGAACAGCTCCCAGGACGGCATGCTCACCACGCGCGCCTTGATGCCTTCTTGCGTGAGCTTTTCGTATGCATCCACGCACAGCGAAACCTCGCTGCCCGTTCCGATCAGGATCACCGAAGGATTGCCGCCCACGGCGTCGGCGAGAATATAGGCGCCGCGCGCAACGCCCGATGCCGAGGCGTATTTCAGCCGGTCGAGCGTCGGCATATTCTGCCGCGAAAGAATCAAGCACACCGGTTCATGACGGAGCTGCACGATCACTCTCCACGCCGCGGCCACTTCATTGGCGTCACCCGGACGCAGCACGATCAATCCCGGAATCGCGCGCAGCGAAATCAGTTGTTCCACCGGCTGATGGGTGGGCCCGTCTTCGCCGACGCCGATGGAGTCGTGGGTGAATATAAAAATGACAGGGATCTCCATCAACGCACTCAGGCGGATGGGCGCGCGCATATAGTCGCTGAAGATCAGGAAGCCGGAGCCGAAGGGCCGCAGCTTCGAAAGCGACAGCCCGTTGAGGATGGAACCCATGGCATGCTCGCGGATGCCGAAGTGCAGGTTGCGCCCGCCGTAGTTGCCCGCTTCCAGATCGCCCGCGCCGTCGAAAGTGAGCCGCGTTTTCGTGGATGGCGCCAGATCGGCCGCGCCCCCGATCAGCCATGGCAAGCGCTTCGCAATGGCGTTTTCCACTTTGCCCGATGCATCGCGCCCGGCCATTCCCTTGGGATCGGCAGGGAAAACCGGAACGTCCGCGTCCCAACCCTCCGGCAGTTCGCGCTTCTGCATCTTATCCAGATGACTCGCCAGTTCGGGAAATTGTTTGCCGTACTCGGCGAATTTTGCCATCCACGCGTCACGCGCGTTGCGTCCGCGTTGGCCCAGCTGTTCCTGAAATCGCTCGTAAACGCCCGCCGGCACCAGAAACTTCGCATCCTCCGGCCAGCCGTAGTTGCGTTTCGTGAGGCGAATCTCCTCCTCGCCCAGAGGCTCGCCGTGTGCCGCGCTGGTGTCCTGCTTGTGCGGCGCGCCATACGCGATGTGGCTGTCCACAATGATCAGCGTGGGCCGGTCTTCCGTCCCGAGAAACGTCCGGATGGCCCGCGCCAGCATTTCTTGATCGTTGGCGTCGCCCACGCGCAGGACGTTCCAGCCGTAGCCTAGGAACCGCGTAGCCACGTCTTCGCTGAAGGCCAGCGACGTGTTGCCTTCGATAGTAATGTGGTTGTTGTCGTAGATCCAGCAAAGATTCGATAGCTTCAGGTGCCCCGCCACCGACGCCGCTTCGCCGCTGACGCCTTCCATCATGCAACCGTCGCCCGCCAGCGCGTAGACGTTGAAATTGACCATCTCGAAGCCCGGCCGGTTGAAATACTGGCTCATCCAGCGCGACGCCAGCGCCATTCCGACGCTGGTTGCCACGCCCTGCCCCAGCGGACCGGTGGTGGTTTCAATGCCCGAAGTCCAGCGATATTCCGGATGCCCCGGGCATTTGCTATTGAGCTGCCGGAAATTCTTGATGTCGTCCAGCGTGACGCTCAGCTTCCCGAGCGTCTCGTAGTCGGGATCCACCGCTTTCACCTGGCACAGGTGCAGCATCGAGTACAGCAGCATCGACGCGTGACCGGCCGAAAGCACAAAGCGGTCGCGATTGGGCCAGATAGGATCGTCCGGGTCGAACCTCAGGAACTGCTGCCAGAGGGTGTAGACCACCGGCGCCATAGCCATGGGCGTGCCAGGGTGCCCGGAGTTCGCTTGTTGAACCGCGTCCATCGACAAGGTGCGGATAGTGTTGATCGAAAGCTGATCGATTGCGCTGGTCGAAGCCAGCGCTTGAGCCTGGGTGGAGGTGGACATGGGAGGGGCAGAGAACCCGCGCGCTCTCTGATCGAGCATTGTAGCCCATCCCAGTAGGGCCCGCCAATGAATATTCTGTTTCCGCGGCTTTCCTTGCTCGAAAGCAACTAGGTCTAGGAAGGCGCCCTTCTAGGTCAAACACCCGGCGGTTTTTGCCGCCATCCTTCTTTACACTTCCTTTCGTGACGTTGCGTCGCAATTTCGTCGTTTGCTGTCTGATTTTCGTCGCTCCAGCCGTCAACAGCAATACGCTGCCCGAGCCGGGCGACAACTGGGACCGAGCTATCCTGGCCGCTCACAACGAGATAAGAGCGCGCGTCGAAGTTCCGCCGCTGCGCTGGTCCGATCGGCTGGCCGGGCACGCGCAGGAGTGGGCCAGCCGTCTGCTACACGAAGGCCAGTTCTATCACCGCCCCCATCCGGTGTACGGCGAAAATCTGTTCGAAATCACGGGCGCACGCGCCTCGGCCACCCAGGTGATCGATGTTTGGGCGTCGGAAGCCCGCGACTACAGCTATCGCGACAACACCTGCCGCGCGGTGTGCGGCCACTATACGCAGCTCATCTGGAGCGATACCCGCGAAGTGGGCTGCGCCGTGGCGCGCGATGCCAGCCGCGAAGTCTGGGTCTGCAACTACAACCCGCCCGGCAACTGGATCGGGGAACGTCCGTACTAAGAGTTCAATGCTTCTGTTCCTTCGAATAATCGATGAAATTCAATTCCTTGCATTTCCCCGGATTAAACGGAGCGTCGGCGACTAGGATTGTATCCGATCCCGTGTATTTTCCCTTCAAGTACACCGGATCTTCGGCCGTATAACTACGTGTCAGCGCCATCTTCTTCGGATCCAATACGAATCGCTCCACCACGTGCATTTTGTCGCTGTTGCGAACCGGTGGATTCAAAAAGCCGGGCGCGAATCCCACGGTGTCCACCACCAGCGTGTCGCCTTCCCAATGCCCGATCGAGTGCCCGGTGCGGCTCAATTTCACGCTGCGCGGATGCTCTTTCATGTTCATGTAGACGGTGCGTTTCAATCCGAATTGTCCGTACTCGAGCACAATGGTGTCCTTGTTCTGCGTGATCCGGTCCACCGGCCCATCGAAGGTCCAGTCAAACAGGATGCTGGTGGTCTGGCAGTGAAAGCGCGGGTTGTCTTCGCGCTTGAAATCCTTGGCCGCCTTCTCTCCGGCCTCCGTCAGCTCGGTCCCGCCATAGCGCCTGGGCCCGGTGCGCGAGACATCCGCGAAGGAAACCGCCGGCCGATCACCTGGCTTATATTCGGTCAATTGATCCAGCGGCACTAAACCGCCGCCAGTGCCTTTTGCGTTCACCATCACCAGTTGCACGGGCGCCCAGTCACCCGAGATGTTCGGCTCGCCCGAAGGCCTGCGTGCCGGCCGATCCGCCTTCGGCGGGGCAATGGGTCCGCGCACTTCCTGGATGCCTCCTTGCGGCGCCTTGACGTACTGGCCGTATCGATCCATGCGCGTTCCGTCGGCCGCCACGATGGTCTGCAGGTAGCACGAGTCCGGATCGGTTTTGTTCGGCGAAGCTTCCACGGTGATCTGCTGGCCAACGGGGAAATTTTCCTTAGTCCAGCCCGAGCGCCGCAGCACGTGAACCGATCGCATTTCGCAACGATGGTGGCTGACCGTTCCATCCTTCTCTGTGACGTCGAAATAGATCCACGAATGCGGATTGATCATATCCACGTGCGTCAGCTTCCCGTGATACACCACGGTGGTCTTCATGTCGTACTCGGAACCGCCGTGATGGGCCAGGGCGAGCGAAGGCAGCAGAAATACTGGCAAAAATACGATCGTCAAACGCATCATTGTTCTCTATGCTCCTTATTTCGGCGGCGGCGCCACGGGCCAGTTTCCATCGAAAGGCGGCCAGTTGGGGGCCATCGCCTCCTGCTCGGGATAAAACATGGATGAGTAGATGGCGCGAATCTTGCCCTGTTCGATGACAAACCACTCGCTGAAGGCATTTCGCCGCATGGCCACGCCCGGTTTGCGTTCAAAGACCCCCAGGCCCAGAGCCACGCCGGCCTCTTCGTCGACGATTGGGACGCGCCGCGCGACGACGGCGAAAATATTGGCCATCGCGCCGGGCGAGGTGCAATCGGTCAGCTCTCCATTGGGGCCCTTGCGCTGCGTCGTCAGGAAGCCGTTCTCCAGGCGGATGCATCCCGGATGCGCGATGATGAGCGAGCCATCGTGCGCCGTAAGCCCGTCGAAATAGCTGTTGGTGATCGCGGCCATGTCCGCGCGCGAGAGCCGTTCAGCCTTGGGAACCACGCGCTCGGCCGGCGGATGTGCGATCAGGTTGTCCGGATCGTGGAACGCGGCGTTGGCCTGCGCGCCCGCTCCCGTTCCGATGCCGGCATCGCCTTTGCGCGCCAGATACCACTCGGCCTCTGCAATCTTGCGGTCTTCAATCTTCAGCCGCACGGTCACAACCGCGACGCCGCTCTCTTCATCGAGCGTTCCAAAATATCCGGCCTGTTCGGTTTCAGGGTCGAAATACCTGCGCTGCAGTTTGCCGAGAGCTTTCGCGCTCTGCCATATTCCGTTGCCCGGCCGTGTGACCCTGGCGTTTTCCGTTTGCCGGAAACCCACCGAAAGGGGCGCGCCCGCCGGGTTGTGCGCGACCACGGCGTTCAAATATTGATCGAGCATGGTCTTCAAACAAGCCCGGTCACATCCCGCGCCGTGCGCATTTCCCAGCGCGAAACTCCCAAGGAAACTAAAAAGCAGCCAACGTTGCATGGCGGCTATTGTATCGAACGTCTAGCGATACTTGGCGACCAAATGGTGCCGATAATCCTTCACGTCGCCTTTCTTGAGAACGCCTCTAACCGAATCGAGCACCGGAGTGCGCGAATCAACCACTCCAGCAAGGTAAGTCTCGACCATCTTCGACAGCGATATGCGGTGAAGTTTCGCGTATCGCTCAGCCCGCGCCAGAATTGCGTCATCGACGGTCAAAGTCAGCCTCGCCATGCCTACATTTTGCCAGTAAAGGCCTGCTCGGTTTGAGTCCCTACATCGCGTCGGACCGTGGCCCTACGCCCTGACACAACAAACACTCCCACTTGCGCGCAACTCATCCCAAGGATGCTTTCCCAGCCACCAGTCACCAGCCACTAGCCATCAGCCACCATTTGCCCTGCATGCAGCGCCTCACTATATAATTCCTATGGCGGTTCAACAACCCCCGGTAACGCTCTCTTCAAGAAAGGTCCCTCATGGCCACTGATGAACAATTCCGCGCGCTCGAAAAGAAAGTGGAAGAACTCACCACCCAAGTCGGCAGGCTGCAAGACACGCAAGCCGTCCGCGACCTGCAGTTCAAATACGGCTACTATCTCGACAAATGCCTGTACGACGAAGTGGTGGACCTGTTCACCGACGATTGCGAAGTTCACTTCATCGGCGGCATCTTCCGCGGCAAGGCCAGCGCGCGCCGTCTTTATTGCGACCGTTTTCGCAAGAATTTCACCGGCGGCCACAACGGTCCGGTGCAAGGCTACCTGCTCGATCACATGATGCTGCAGGACATCATCGATATCTCGTCCGACGGCAAGCTCGCCTACGCGCGCCTCCGCGTTTTCATGCAGGCTGGCCGCCATCACGAATTCACCGACGAAACGCATCCGCTACGCCAATGGTGGGAAGGTTCTCTCTACGAAAACGTTTACGCCAAAGAGAACGGAATCTGGAAATTGAAAGTGCTGAACTATCGCCCAGTCTGGCACGCCGACTTCGATAAAGGCTGGGCCTACACCAAGCCCGAATATGTGCCCTATTACAAGGACACCTACCCCGCCAATCCCACCGGTCCGGATGAGCTCGAAAAACCCAAGCCGCCGCTGTGGCCCGACACCGACGTGTTTCCGTTCCACTATCCGCACCCCGTCACCGGCAAGGACGTCAACTTAGCGCCGCCGCCGAATATCATCGCCAAAGCAGCGGTCAAGTAGGAGTTCATGGCAAAACCTTTTCCCAATACGATGGATTTCGCGGGATGGAACGCTCCGTCCCGCATCGAGTGCGACATTTACGATTTAGTCACCGAGGGCACGGTGCCGGAAGAGATCAACGGTTCCTGGTATCGCTCCATTCCCGATCCGCAATATTCGCCCATGCTCGGCGACGACACGTTCCTGAGCGGCGACGGAATGGTCAGCCTGTTCCGCTTTGAGAATGGCCACGTCGATTTCAAGATGCGCTACGTGAAGACGGAGCGCTGGAAGGCCGAGCGCGCCGCGCGCCGTTCGCTATACGGGAAATATCGCAATCCGTTCACCGACGATCCCAGCGTCCAAGGCAAGCCGCGCAACGTCAATAACACCACGCCCATCTATCACGCGGGCAAGCTGCTCGCGCTAAAGGAAGACAGCCATGCCATGGAGCTGGATCCGCACACGCTCGAAACCATCGGCGAGTGGGATTATGACGGCAAGCTCAAAAGCCAGACCATGACGGCGCACACCCGCCTTGCGCCAGATTCCGGCGATCTCTATTTCTTCGGCTATGAAGCGGGCGGCTTGGTGACCAAAGACGTGTCGTTCTGCGTGGCCGACAAGAACGGCAACCTGACGCGCGAAGAATGGTTCGAAGCGCCCTACGTCGCGCTGATGCACGATTTCGCCGTCACGCGCGAACACGTGATTTTCCCCGTGTTCCCCATCACAGCCGACCTGAATCGCCTGAAAGCGGGCGGGCACCATTGGGTGTTCGAGCAGGACAGGGAATCGTTCGTCGGCATTCTCCCGCGCGACGCTCACGTGAAGCACATGCGCTGGTTCCGCGGCCCGGCGCGATCTTCGTTCCACTTCATGAACGCCTTCAGCGAAGGCGATCGCGTACACATGTATTTCGGCGTCAGCAAAGTGCCGCCGTTTCCGTTCATGCAGGAGGCGTCGGGCATCCATCTGCGGCCCGATCAAGTTCGCATCGGCTTCGTGCGCTGGACTTTCGATCTGTCCAAGCGCGGCGACACCTGGGAAGAAACCGTCATTGGCCCCAGCGGCGACATGCCGCGCACCGCGCTGAAAGATCAGATGACCGATTTCGACATCGGCTACTACCAGACCTTCGATCCAAGGAACGCCCCGCAGAACGGACCCCCGCCTATCGCCGGGCCCGTGGGCGCGGGCTTCAACACCATCGTCCGCATGGAAGTGAAGACCGGCAAATATACGACGCTCGGCCTGGGTCCGACGATCACCGTCCAGGAGCACATTCACATTCCATCCCAGAAGCCCGGCCACGAAGGCTACCTGGCATTCGTCTGCGATATGCACGACCAGCAACTCTCCGAAGTCGCGATTGTCGAAGCCGAACATATCGAAAAAGGGCCTATCGCGCGCATCAAAGTGCCTTTCCGCTTGCGCGTGCAGGTGCATGGCAACTGGGTTCCTGCTGAAGAATTGTCTAAAAACTGATCGTTTCTGCGTCTAACCCTCGGGTAACTTCTTATAATGTCCGAGGTAATCGGCGCTTACTTCATTGCGGTGCTCCTGGTTGGGGTGGTTTTTGTAGTCGCGTTCCTGGCCGGCTATACTCTGCGCGGGGCATCCTATCGCGCACGGCTTCTGCTCAACTTGATTGGCATGGTGATTCTCGCCGTCGCCGTCTTCGAGAAAGCCGGATGGTCCTTTCGTCCCTGGGCCGTCGGGGCGCCCGCCGCGGTTTACAACGACACGCTTTTTCGGATTTTTTTCCTGGCCGGCGTCGGATTCTTGTTCGTCTCCTGGACCATTGCGCTCGGCAATCGCGAGCGGCCCTGATCGCCTCAGGAGCTACCCGGATCCAGGCAGACCAACCCCTCGTTTTCCGCCGCCTGAAGCAGGCGTTGATGCGAGCAAACGAAGCTCGGCTCATCGCTGGCAGAGTTTTCCTTTAGGATCAGGCAGCCTGCCAGCTGAACGGCATCATAAGCGCGCAACGCATTCCGGCTCACTAAGCTGGTTGCGAGATCGATGAGTGCATCGTTTAATGCCTGCTTGATGAACCGCGATTCCATGTGCAGTTCGAATTGATTCAGCAACCGGTCCGCCGCCGGCCCATCGAGATCGCCTTCTCGCTGTCGCCTGCGAATCGCAGAATGCATTTCAACCCGGGACAGAGACAACACAGCAAAACGATGATTGCTTCTTCGGGCGGTCAGCCGGAGCAAGAGATCTGTGCCCGGCTCTCGGACATACAGTTTGACGAGGGCGCTAGTCTCGAGATAATAAAGCGCCAACCGTTAACGCCTCTCCCGCAAAACCGTCGCCGATAGCTTCTCCCCCCGGATATGAACTGGCCTGAAATCGGAATCCGAAACCGGCTCGCCATCCGACAGTAGTTCTTCGACTACTCCGACGTGCGAATTTTCAGCTTCCGGTTCGAAACTAATAATTATCTCGCCAAGATCGGGAGACCAATTGTCCGCTGAGGCATTCTTGCGTTTCTTCCGGCCTTTCTTGTCCGCAAGCGACACGTGAACCCGATAACCTTTCGGGATCAGCGGTTGCAATAGGGCTTCCAGTGGTTGGTACTCGCGCGATCCCAGCTTCGCTAGACCCTGCTCCAAGCGAGACTCTACTTCCTTAATCGTCATCCAGACACCTTTTCCTCTATAGACAGATAAGCTTCAAGAGCCTGCCACAAGCTATTCTCATTATAAGTTGAGGTCGGGAGACTCGGCCTTGCCGCACCAATGACCGATCTTCCACGCTTCTATTCCCTTTTTCTTCCACTTCCGCTCCAGTCCCGGCCCCTGCCCTAGCTACGCTCCCTAGAATCGCAGGCAGAAAGGAGGTGCATCCGTGAGCAAAAAGCATACGGAAACACCCGACCCAAAGCCTGGGCCTTCTGAGCCGGTCAGGCAGAACAAATCGATCATTCAACCGATCATGGACGATCTGAAAGGCCAGACCATCCTGCCCGCCGAAGACGAAGTCGGGGCGCCGGACCCGGCCGGACCGGGACATCCGCCACAGCCCGCCGAACTCGACCAGGACCCAGGCGGCGGCTACAATCCCGACGGTACGTACCCTCAAACCTGACCGCGCCCGTCCCACCAGCATGCGGCCCTTCCCACTCTTTGAAAATCTGGACGATAATAGAAACAAGCAAGCATACAGTGCCTGCATCGTTGTAACAAGGATGGTTCCCATGCAGAAGTTGGCCGCACTCGCTGTGGCAGCGGCGTGTTCTTGTCTGATGTTCGGTCAGGAACCCGCGCCCGTCCGTCCCAGGGCCGGAAAGGTCCAGATTTTCAAAGAGGCTGATCTCAAGCCGGGAATGAAAGGCTACGCCTGGACCGTGCTGCAGGGCATGGAGCCTGAGCCGCTTCCGGTGGAGATCCTCGGCATTTACAAAAATCAGTGGGGGCCCAAGCAGGATGTGATTCTTGCCCGGCTGGGCGGCAAGGGACAGCGCACCAACGTCGCCGCGGGAATGAGCGGCAGCCCGGTGTATATCGACGGCAAGCTGGTGGGCGCCATCGCGCTGCGCTTCAGCACCTTCTCGCCGGACGCGATATGTGGCATCACGCCCATTGAGCTGATGCTGGAAGTGAACGAATTCGACGAGTCGAGGCCCTCCACCGCGCGGACGCCCGAGAAATCGGCTGCTCGCAACGCGGCTTCCGCGGGCTTGTTTTCGGCTCCCGGTTCCGAGGTGTCCTCCGGTTCAAATCCTTTTCCCGTTTCCAGCATGGTTCCTATCGAGACCCCGCTGAATTTCGCCGGTTTCGCTGAAAACGTTCTGCCCACCTTCGCACACGATTTTGAGCAAATGGGGATGACCGTAGCGGGCGGCGGCGGCGCCAGCACCATGATCAGTCCGAAGCCCGCTCCCGGCTGGCAGCAATCCCTGCAGCCCGGCGATGCCGTGAGCGGCATCCTGGTCACCGGCGACATGAGCATCAGCGCCATGTGTACCGTCACCTATAACGACGGAAAGCACGTGCTGTTCTGTGGCCATTCGTTCTTCAACCTCGGCCCGGTGGACATGCCGATGGCCAAGGCCAATGTCATCACCACGCTCGCTTCCCAATACCAGCCCACCAAGTTCGGAAACGCGACCGAAATCGTCGGCGCTTTGAAACAGGATCGTCACAGCGGCGTTATGGGCGATCTCGGCGATACCGCCGAAATGGTTCCCGTCACGCTGCGGGTGCGCTCGTTTGGCGATAACAACGTGGTGCGCAAGGAAAGGGATCTGCACTTCAGCGTCTTCGTCCAGCAAAAGTGGACGCCCTATCTGATGACCATGACCCTTTTCAATTCCATTTCCAGCCTGAACGAATTCGCCGAAGAGACCACCTACCGCTTGAGCGGAAAAGTGGCATTGGATGGGCAGCCGGGCGTTTCTCTGTCCACCATGCTGGCCGCCAACGAAGGCCCGGCTCCCGTTCCCAACCAACTGGCTGGATGGTGGGGCGACAAGTTTAACCGCCTGTTCCTGAATCCGGTTCAAATTCCGAAACTGAAGTCCGTAGATGCGACGGTGGATATTTTGCCGGATCGGCGCGAAGCCATGATCGAGAATGCCTGGGTTCCGGCCAGCGAAGTGGAAGCGGGCACCGAAGTCCCGGTGAAAGTATTTGTGCGCCCCTACCGCGGCGATCGCATCGAGCGCGATTTCACGCTGAAGATTCCCGCCGGTTTGCCTAAAGGCGAACATCGCGTCCTGTTCAGCGATGCCGACACGTTGAACCGTATGCAGAGCACCGCAACCATGTCCGAGCCGTTTATCGACATCAAGCAGACCGTTTCCCTGATGAACCAGGAACGCAGCAACAATAAGCTCTACGTTTCGCTGGTCGAGCCCCGGCCCACGGTCTTCTATGAAGACAAGACCTTGCCCAGCCTGCCGGCGTCCATCATGAACGTGATGCAGACTGATCGCACCGCCAGCCGCCATCTGCAGTCCTCGTCGGAGAGCGCCATTGAGCAAGGCAGCATTCCGTTCGACATGCTGATCGATGGCAGCTACTCACTCAGAATCACAGTAAAGTAACCGCGTCACCGCAAATAACCGCGTCATCGCAAATAACAGCAACAATGAAAACAATTCGACTCCTCCTGGTGGCGCTCGGCGCCCTCGCCACCGCTTTCGCAGTGGACACCCACTTCTGGCAGCATGGCGACCGTTCCGATTTCGAAAGCGGAACACTCAAGAATCTGTCGCTGCGCGCCGACGGCCGCATCTTTCTGGCTCCCGAATTCACCGAGATTTTCGATTCATCCACGCCTTATCTCTGGACGCTGGCGGCCGATTCCAAGGGCAACCTTTACACTGCGGGCGGCGGCACCGGCAGCGGAACGGCCAAGGTCTTCGTTATCGACCGTGCCGGGAAAAGCCGGGCCTTCGCGGAACTGGACGGCCTGGAGATCCATGCCATTGTTCTCGACTCGAAGGATAATGTCTACGCCGCCACCGATCCCGATGGCAAGATTTATAAGATCGGTTCCGACGGCAAGCCCAAGCTCTTCTACGATCCGCATCAAAAATATATCTGGGCCATGGCCTTCAATGGCAAGGGCGACCTGTTCGTGGCCACCGGAGATCAAGGCGAGATTCACCGCGTAACACCCGCGGGCGTTGGCTCCGTTTTTTTCAAAACCGAGGAGACCCACGCGCGCTCGCTCGCCATCGATGCCCAAGACAACCTGATTGTGGGAACCGAACCCAGCGGCCTGATTCTGCGGGTCTCACCTCTGGGCCAGGGATTCGTGGTTTATCAATCTCCCAAGCGTGAAATCACGGCGGTGGCGGTCACACCGGATGGCGCCATCTATGCCTCTGGCGTAGGCATCAAAACCGCTGTGGCGCAGGCCGCGCCCCCCCCTCTCCCGCTCCTTCAGCGCTGATTCCAGGTCTTACCGGAGTCGGCAATGCGCGAATCACGCCGGTCACCGGAGGACCTGGACCGTCCCTCGCCGGAGGCTCGGAAGTGTATCGGATCAATCCCGATGGCTCGCCCCGCAAGATCTGGTCCAATACGCAGGATATCGTGTACGCCATTGGATTCGATGCCGGCGGACTGCCGCTGCTGGGAACGGGTAATCGCGGCAAGATCTATCGCCTGGATTCTGACACCGTCAGCACGTTGCTGCTGGATGCCTCGCCCACGCAGGTCACCGGTTTTGGCAGAGGGCCCAAGGGCGGCGACTTGTATGCCATCACTGGAAATATCGGCAAGGTATTTCGCATTGGTCCCGGCTTCGAGAAGCAGGGATCGTTTGAAAGTCCGGTGCTGGACGCGGGGGCCTTCGCCTATTGGGGGCGAATCAGCTATCGCGGTTTAGGAAAACTCACGGTTTCAACGCGCAGCGGCAATCGCAGCCATCCCGAGAGCAACTGGAGCCCGTGGGCAACGCTCCAAACCGAAACCAGCGCCTCGGCCTGCGATTCCTGCGGAGCCGGCCGTACCATTTCACCCTCCGCTCGTTTCTTGCAATACAAAATCGACTTGACCCCCGCCGCCGGCCAGCCCGAGCCGGAGGTGTCCTACGTCGAGGTGGCTTACCTTCCCAAGAACGTCGCGCCTGAGGTGCAAACCATCGACATTACGCCGGTCAACTATCGCTTCCCGGCGCAATTGCTTTCCATCACGCCCTCTACGTCCATCACGCTCGGGCCTATCGGCCAGAAAAGCAGCTCCGCGTCATCGGGAGATGGCGGCTCTATAACCATGAACTACGCCAAAGGCTTTGAAGGCGCGCGCTGGCTGGCATCGGATGCGAATAACGATTCACTGGTTTATCGCGTGGAAATCCGTGGCGTCAAGGAGTCCGGTTGGAAGCTTCTCAAAGACAAGGTCCAGGACAAATATCTGAGCTGGGACACCTCGGCGTTTCCCGACGGTGAGTACGTCTTACGCGTTACCGCATCGGATTCGCCCAGCAATCCGCCCGATCAGGCGCTCACTGCGTCCCTGGTCAGCGATCCATTCTTGATCGACAACACGCCCCCGCGGATCGCGAATCTTATCGGAACATCGGCTGCGGCGGGCAGCAAGCTCGACGTCCGTTGGACCGCTCGCGACGCGCGCAGCACCATCGATCATGCCGAGTATTCGGTGAATGGCGGCGATTGGGTATTGATCGATCCGGTGAGCCGGCTCTCGGATTCCCCCGAGGAAGAGTATCACCTTTTGATCGACCGCCCGTCCTCCGGCGAGCAAGTGGTTGCCGTCCGCGTGAGCGACGAATTCGACAACCAGGCCGTCGAAAAAGTCGTTGTTAAATAGTAGCGGCGTTCATTCGGCGGCCTTGCGCTGATACATGCTCGGATAGGCCGCCTTCATCCCCTGCGCCTCCACGCGCGCCGTTTCAATCTGCACCAGTTCGCCCTTGCCTATTCCCGGACACCAAGCCGCCGTCTTCTTCCACTCGCGTTTGCTTTCCACCAGCTCCGGCCAGAACGGAAACAGGCGGCACTGCACCGGCTTCACCGCATGAATCGAACAGCCGCCGTCGCCGAGGAAATGGCACTGCCGCTCGCGTGGAACCCGCAGCCGAAGCAGATGCTTGGTTCGATAGACGTAGCGCCGCTCGAACTCGCGCACCGTCAGGCCCACATACTGCGCGATACGATCCAGATCGTCCCTGGTCAGGTAAACGAAGCCTTGCTTTTCGCAGCAATTGGTGCAGCCGGGCTGGCACTGGAATCGCACGCCGGTCATTGGGTGTCGCTCAATATGATAAGGCTTTTGCGCTGTAAGATGAAGCATGCGACTGTTTCTCCTCCTTCCCCTCCTCGCAGTAACCGCCGTGGCGCAAACCGGCCCAAAGTTCAGCACCGCCAACATGGACATGATGGCCAATCCCTGCGTCGATTTCTATCAGTATGCCTGCGGCACTTGGATGGCAAACAATCCGATTCCCGCCGACCAGTCCGTGTGGGGCATCAGCAGCCAACTCGTCGACCACAACCGCGAAATCCTGCGCGGCATTTTGGAAAAAGCCTCGGTGAACGATCCGAAGCGTCCGCAGCTGGACCAACAGATTGGCGACTATTATGCCTCCTGCATGGATGAGCCAGTCATCAATCGGTTGGGCATCCAGCCCCTCCAGCCCGAGTTGAAGCGCATCGAGGCCGTCCATTCGAAAGGCGAGATGGTGGATGAGTTGGTCCGCCTTCACCTGTTAGGCGTCGGAGTTTTGTTCGAATTTTCCTCCTCCCCGGACTACAAGAATTCCACGCAAATGATTGCCGATATCGACCAAGGCGGTCTCGGCCTCCCGGATCGCGATTACTACTTCAGGACGGATGCACACTCGGTGAAGCTGCGCGAGCAGTATCTGGCGCACGTGCAAAAGATGCTGGAGTTGTCCGGTGAACCCGCCGACCAAGCGTCCGCCGGCGCCCAGGCTATCATGCGCATCGAAACCGCTTTGGCCAAGGGATCGCTGGACCGCGTGGCGCGGCGCGACCCCCAGCAGACCTATCACAAGATGACAGTCGGGGCGCTACAGGCGTTGGCCCCGGACGTCGAGTGGACGAAATTTTTCGGCGGACTTGGTACCCCGGCCTTTACCGATCTGAACGTGGACGTTCCGGAATTCTTCAAGGACCTCAATGCCTTGTTCAAGAACACTAGCGACGCCGATCTGAAGACCTACCTGCGCTGGCATTTGCTCCACGACGAGGCGCCCATGCTGGCTAAGGATTTCGTCGACGAAAATTTTCATTTCTACGGCCAGACTCTCACCGGTTCCAAGGAACTGCAGCCTCGCTGGAAGCGCTGCGTCGAAGCCACCGATGGCGACCTGGGGTTTGCCCTGGGCAAGAAATATGTAGACCAGGTTTTCCCGCCCGACGCCAAGGCGCGGGTATTGGGCATGATTCAGGAGATCGAGAAGATGCTCGGCCAGGATATTAAAACGCTGGATTGGATGACTCCCGCCACCAAGCAGCAGGCGCTCATCAAGCTGCAAGCGGTGACCAACAAAATCGGCTATCCCGACCACTGGCGCGACTATTCCAGCGTCAAAATCGTCCGCGGAGAAGCGCTCGGAAACGACGAACGCGCCACCGAGTTTGAAGTGCGCCGCCAGTTGGCCAAGATCGGCAAACCGGTGGATCGCAGCGAATGGGGCATGACTCCGCCCACCGTGAACGCCTACTATAATCCACTCGAGAACAACATCAACTTCCCCGCCGGAATTTTACAGCCGCCATTTTTCGACAACCATATGGATGCCGCGGTGAACTACGGCGCCATCGGTTCGGTGATGGGACACGAGCTCACGCATGGCTTCGACGATCAGGGCCGCCAATTCGATGCCCAAGGCAACTTGCGCAACTGGTGGACGCCGGAGGACGTTAAGGAGTTTGAGAAACGCGCGGACTGTTTCATCAAGGAATATTCGGCCTTCACTCCAGTGGACGACGTGCATCTGAACGGTAAGTTGACGCTGGGCGAAAACACGGCCGATAACGGCGGCGTGCACCTGGCGTTTATGGCGTTGATGAAGTCCATGGAGGGCAAAGCGCAGCCGCCCAAGATCGACGGATTCACGCCCCAACAACGCTTCTTCCTGGCGTGGGGGCAAGCGTGGTGCCAGAACGTTCGGCCCGAAGCAGCCCGGCTGCGCGCCCAGACCGATCCTCATTCCGACGGCCGCGATCGCGTGAACGGCGTGGTTGGGAACATGCCGGAGTTCGGCGAAGCATTCGCCTGTCATGCCGGCCAACCGATGATTCACGCACCGGCTTGCCGCGTTTGGTAACGTGCCGATAACGTCACGGTACTTGGGAAAGTCTGGTAATAATTCCTAGTCACATACGGCATCCGCGCGAAAAAGCGTTTAAATCTGTACTGGTACGTTCTGGCAATACTCGTGCATCATGAGGCGGCGTATGAAAAGCCACTTCACTTCGCAAATTGCAATAGCGGCCCAGCTATTCGCTGCTTCCGCTGGATTATATTTGCTGGCGCCCGGATTTGCCAACGCGCAAACCGATTCCGCGCCGGCTATTCAGAAAATGAGTAAAGCGGATCGCGACTTAACGCGAAGGATTCGAAGGGCCGTTGTGTCCGACAAAGATCTTTCGGTTGAGGCGCACAACATTCATATCAGCGCCCAGGACGGAGCCGTTACCTTAGTCGGCAACGTAAAGTCCGACGATGAGAAAAAAGCCATTGAAGACAAGGCCACGGAAATCGCCGGGGCCGGCAAGGTCACTAGTCAACTTACTGTAGGCGGGAAGTAATTAATTCATAAGTAATCGGCGAGCATCCAGCTCAAGGAGGAAAAAAGATGAGTAACACATCGGTGTTTGGAGTGTATCGAGATTCAGCCGGATTGGGCAGCGCCCTGGAAGCGTTCCGGGCGTCGGGCTTCCGGAACACGGACATTTCCGTCCTGGTGCCGGAAAACGCCGGCACCAAGGATTTCGTTCACCAGAAGGACACGAAAGCCCCCGAAGGCGCCACTACTGGTGCTACTACGGGAGCGGTGGTGGGCGGCGTCCTGGGCTGGTTGGTCGGGATAGGCGCGCTGGCGATCCCGGGTGTGGGTCCGCTCATTGCGGCTGGCCCCATTGTGGCGATGCTCGCCGGAGTAGGTGCGGTGGGCGCGGCCGGCGGTATCGTCGGCACGCTGGTGGGCCTTGGGATTCCCGAATACGAGGCCAAGCGTTTCGAAGGCCGAGTAAAGTCCGGTGGAACTCTGGTTTCCATTCACTGCGATAACTCCGAGTGGGTGAAGCGCGCCAAAAAGATTCTGGAAGACACTGGCGCCGAAGATGTCGCTTCCAGCCAAGAATCCAAGGCGGACTACGCGGTCAGCGAGCGTCCAGCGTCGCGCATATAGCCCGGCGAATAAGAGCCTGTCCAAGACGCGCTCTCCAGGGCGCGTCTTTGTTTTATCAAACGTGTTTTAGAATGGTTTCGTGACCCGGCGCTTTTTTCTGGCCGCTGCATCGTTTCCCGCCTTCGCACAAAACATACTGACCCTGGCCCCGCCGAAAGCCAACGCTCGCATCCCGTATGGAAAAGCGCCGCAGCAGTTCGGCGATATTTTTCTGCCTGAGGGGAGCGGCCCGCACGCTGCGGTGATTTTCATTCACGGAGGCTTCTGGAGGAATGCCTTCAGCCTGGATCACGCCGGTCATCTATGTGCGGCGCTGGCAAAGGCCGGAGCCGCGGTCTGGAACCTGGAGTATCGCAGGCTCGGGGATCCGGGTGGCGACTGGGCGGGAATGTCGGACGACGTCATCCGCGGGGCCCAGCAACTGGTGCCCATCGCGAGTCGCTACAACTTGGATCTGAAGCGCGTGATCGCGTCGGGACATTCCGCCGGAGGGCAGTTAGCGCTGTGGCTCGCGGCGCAGCAAGCCGTCGATTTGCGGGGCGTCGTGCCCTTGGCGGCCGTTTCGGACTTGCGCCGCGCTTACGCTCTACAGTTGGACTCGGGCGTTGTCGGCGAGCTCCTGGGAGGCTCTCCCGACCGCGTTCCGCAGCGTTATGCCGCTGCTTCTCCCATTGAGTTGCTGCCCATTCCGGTACCTCAGCGCGTGGTGCACGGCACGGCGGACAACATAGTCCCGTTCGACATGAGCCAGCGCTTCGCGAAAGCATCGAAGAACGCCAAGTTGATCGCGTTACCCGGCGCCGGCCATTTCGATCTGATCGATCCGCGCGCCAAGGTGTGGCCCACCATTCAGAAGAACATCCTGGGCTGGCAGTTCTAACCCCAGAAACATTTCCAGGTACTTTTGTTCTAAAATAGAAGCGATCGTGCTTCTTCTTCGCCGTTGGGTTCCCTGGCTGGCGTTGCTTTCCGGCACTCTGCTGGTTGCATCGCTCGATTACTTTACGCCGCAGCATCCATTGCCCGGGATCGGCGCCGGTCGGTCCGGAATGACGCCCGAAATTTTGGCCGCCCGCACCGATCGCATGATTCAATCCCAAACTTTCGCCATCATGCGCGATCCCCAGGCGGTTGCCGGGGCGGAAAGAATCACCAGCGCGCGCCTGGCTGGCATTTTCCGTCGTGCCGCCGCCGAGAGCGGTTGGCCCGTTTCTTTGATCTCAGCGGTGGCCTATCTGGAAAGTTGGGGCGACTCGCAGGCCACCAGCCCGGCCGGTCCGAGAGGCATCATGCAATTCTCGGAGGCGACGGCGCGGGCCGCCGGACTGCGCATCGTCCGCGTCACGCGCTTCCAGGTCACCACCTCGCACCAACTGGTGCGGCGAAAGAGCGGCAAATCGGTCTACCGGACTGTCCATCACAAAACGCCGTACACCACCACCGTTCGCGACGACCGTTTGAATCCGGAGCGCGCCGCGCCCGCCGCCGCGCGCTATCTGGCACGCATGGAAACCAAATTCGGCGGACGCGATTGGGCCATCTTCGCCTATCATTGCGGCGAAGGCTGCGTGTCCGATCTGCTGCCGCTGACCGAAGCCGCCGTTCATCACAAGCAGCCCAGCGTGGCTGAAATGTTCTTCGCCGCCAATCCCGCTTATCACGCCGAACTCTATCAGGCGTTGCAGCGCGAAATGCAGCGCGACTATTCGCCCACTTACTGGTTCCGCATCCAGCGCGCCGAACAACTGCTTCAGTTGTACCAAGACGATCCTGCGGCCTTCCGCGAACTCGCCGAAGAGTACCAGAATCCGATCCATCCCCAGCGCCGCGCCTCGAACCGTTTAATCATCTGGCTGAAGTCGCACGACATCTTCTACCGGTCGGCCGACGACTTACGGCAGGCTTCCGGAAAAGGGCTGGCCAAGGTGCTCGACGATCCCGCATTCTTCGGATTCTCGCTGCCGGAGATGGCTGACGGGCCCAATCGCGATCTGTACTTGCAGGATTCGCCGGCCGCCATCGGAACCTTGCTTTACGTGGCGTTTGAAACCCGCCGGCTATTCGAGGAATGGAAGCCCAAGGGCGAGCGTTTCGTGCCGCTGCAGGTAGCGGAACTGGTCAGCACCACCGACCGGCCGGCCGAGGCGGGCACTCTTATGGTAGACCCGGAGTTCCCGGAACATTCCACCGGTCAGGTGTTCGATATCGACCGTTCCAATCTTCCGCGTGGCGAGCGCGAGAGCCTGAATTTTACTTTGGACGACATGGGGTGGGACGGCTACCTGGGATTCATTCAGGTAACCGGCGACACGGTGCACATCGGTTGCTCGCCCTCGTCGCGCGAATTCTTCGCTAGTGTGTTCGAAGAAGCCGCAGCCGCGAAATAAGACGCGGCTAGCTGCCCCAGGTGAGTGCGGCAGCCTGCGGTCTGGAATTGCTTTCAAGCATAAAGTTCCCCCAACTGATGGCGTTCAACTCGACATTGCGGCTCAACGGGCCGGCGAACATCAAAGAGCCAAGCAAGCCGATCATAGCAAGTCGAATTGTCGGCTTCATGTGCGGAACAGAACCTCCGTCCTGGTACAAGCAGTTCCCTGTCCAAACCAGGCATTTTCAAAATGAGTCAGATCCGACGGGGTGAGACAATTTGGCCTCCGTCAATTTGTCGAACCGGCGGACAGGATGTCTCAAAAGTCATGGGACGGGCCAGTACTGGTGCGCTATAAAGTTTTTTCTGCTTTACTGGCCGCAAGACGATAAGTAATCGTTCAGCACCAGGCCTGTGGTCAATTGACTGTCCTTGTGTGTCTTCAGGTCGAAGACCGCAAGCTGGGTGGTCCACACTTTGTGCGAGCTTCCGGGCGACAGCGGGGTTAGCCCGACCGGCCGCAGATACAGGAGACTGCCGCCCTGCAGCCAAAGCAGCTTCTGCGCTGTCAGCACCGATGTCCAGGTCCGCGCGGCAATGTTCAGCATGAAGTAGTCCTGCTGCGGATCGCCCGCGCCCCCGGCCTCCCCATACAGGCCCGCAAGTATGTACTTTTCATCGGGCGACCACACAATGTCCTCGGGGATCGGGGCGGGTCTCGGCCATCCTACCCGGCCAATCTCGTTTCTCGTCGCCACATCGATGATCGCAAGACCAGCAGGACCATCGTTGGCGATGGCAGCGATTCGCGTTCCGTCCGGTGACCATGCCGGCGCCTCATATTTTCCTACCTGCGCGCGCGCCCGGCCGGTCGCGGTATCCACGATAAACAATTTTGCGCCGTGGCTTTGCCCTTCTTTATCCAAGGACTCCGCAATTACAATCGCCAATGCGCGGCCGTCGGGCGATACTGCAGCCGCGCTGTCCAGGGGATCGATCTCGCGTATCCGCCATGGATGGCGCAGAATACACCGCAGTTCCGTCCCGACGCGGATGAGGACGCCGCCATCCGACGTGGTCCCGTTCAGATGCAATCCATCCTGATAGGACGTTTGCCACACCATCCGCTCCTGGCCCGATTGCCTTTCGTACGCCCAGAGCTCTCTGTCGCTGGCGCCCCCATAGGCGTTCAGTGAACGATCTCCGTCCCGATCCGAGACAAAGTAAATCAATTTGCCATCTCGTGAACAGAGCGGCTCCATGTGGTCCCGGGCCGAGTGCGTCAGTTGCCTGAAATCCAAGCCTCCATTGCTCGCCATCCAGAGCTGCCGCCAGGTTCGGCCGTGCTCGGCGTAGACTTGCCGGCTCACAAATTCTTGGGCGTCCAGCCAACCCGCTCCGACGAGGAGAATCCAGCACGCCAGGCGGAGGCTACTTGGGGACCGTGAAGTGGAAAGTGGCGCCCTGGCCGAGTTCCGACTCCACCCAGATTCTTCCGCCATACTGCTCCACAATGCGTTTGCAGATAGCTAAGCCGATGCCGGTGCCCGGCAATTCACGGCCGTGCAGCCGTTTGAAGACGCCGAAGATCTGATCGTGATAGCGCGGATCGATGCCGATGCCGTTGTCGCGAACCGAGAATTGGACCGCATTTCCGGCATCGGTAGCGGAAACGTGAATCCTGGGCGGCTGGGGACCGCGGAACGTAATCGAGTTCGCAATCAACTGCCGGAAAAGCTGCGTCAGTTGTGCGAAATCGAATGGAATATTCGGCAACGGATCGTTTGTGATTTGTGCGCCGCTCTCTCTCACGGCCGCATCCATCATCAGAATAGCGCCTTGCAGCGCGCCTTCCGGGGCCACTTCTTCCAGCGGTTGGTCCAAGGAGCGGAACTGATGGGAATAAGTAAGCAGGTCGCCCAATAGCCGATCCATGCGTTGGGTGGCGTCCAGGATGTAGCTCATGAAATCCTGGCCGTCGCCGTTGAGCTGAGCCTTAAAGCGCCGGTCCAGCAGTTGGGTATAGCTGACGATCATACGAACGGGTTCGCGCAGATCGTGAGAGACGGCGTAAGCGAACTGCCGGAACTCTTCGTGATGGCGCTTCTGCTCGGCGAGTAACCGAGCCTCCAATTCGTCTATCGTCGTCTCGCCGGAGGGCTTGTCATCCGCCGGGGCGGGTTGGCTTTGAGGGCTCATAATCCCGTGCATTTTCATTCTACGCGCTGCCGGAATCCACTGGGGCCTCTGCTATCCTGATCGTTGGCACGCATCTTCCCTTTCCAACCTTATCGCTACAGCGCGAACGCCGGCCCTATCGAGAACCTGGTTACGCAGCCCTATGACAAGATCTCGCCTGACATGCAGGCACGATATAGATCCTTGAGCCCCTATAATCTGGTCCGCATTATTCTGGGCGAGCGGTTACCCACCGACAACCAAAGCGACAACGTTTATACGCGCGCGGCGGGGCTCCTCAGGGATTGGATCGGCAGCGGCATTCTGGAACATGAGAGTGAGCCCAGCGTTTACGCGTATTTTCAGAGGTTTACCGCGCCGGACACGGGGCAGGTTCTGGAGCGCAGGGGCTTCATTGGCTTGGGCGCTGTCGAAGACTACGCGGCTGAAGTGGTCCACCGCCACGAACAGACGCTTTCCGGTCCCAAGAAGGATCGCCTGGAGCTGCTGCGTCACACCTGCGCGCACTTCGGCCAGATTTTCATGCTGTATCCGGATCCGCAACTGGTGATCGACCGGATTTTGGAGCGGTCGGCGGCGGGAGCTCCTCTCATTACGGTTGAGGACGAATATGGCGTTGTGCATCGCGTTTGGAAGATTTCCGATCCGGCGGTGATCGCGCGAATACAGGCCGTGATGGCGGACAAAAAGCTGCTGATCGCCGATGGACATCATCGCTACGAGACCGCGCTCGCGTTTCGCAACGAGAATCGCGGCCTGAAGGACGCCGAAAAAGTGATGATGACTTTCGTGAATATGCATGCGCCCGGCCTGGAGATTCTGGCCACGCATCGCGTGCTGCGCGGCGTTTCAGTCGAACTTGCCCGCAAGATTCCAGCCCGCCGGCTGGCTTCGATTGACGAGTTGAAGAAGATTTTTCAAACCCCGGCGCCGGATAAGATTCGCATCGGACTTGCGCTCAGAACGGGCGAGCTCCTGCTCTATGAACGCGATCGCAAGCCAGGCGAACTCGATATCCAGGTGCTACACGGAGAAATGCTGCGCGACACGCTTGGTATCGGCGAAGACGCGGTGCGCGACGAGAAGCATATCGAATACGTGCGCGGACTGGATGCGGCTTACGCGAAGGTTCACGTGGGCGGTGCGGAGATCGCGTTCTTATTGGAGCCGGTCGCGATCGAACAAGTAGCCGACGTCGCGTTCTCCGGCGGCGTGATGCCGCAGAAATCCACCGACTTTTATCCCAAGCTGCTCAGCGGTCTGACGATTTACAAGCTAGAGCGCTGAGCGGGTTTACGGCAAAGACGAACTCTTCCACCGGCTGGCCGCCGATCAGGTGCTCTTGAATGATTCGCTCCAGCACTTCGGGGGTTGCCGAGTGATACCAGACGCCGTCCGGATAAACAACGGCGATGGGGCCATGCTCGCAAATGCGCAGGCAATTGGCCTTGGTGCGATAGACGCAATCGGGCGGTTGCATCAGCCCGCATTCGGCCAGCCGTTTTTTTAAGTAATCCCAGGCAGCGTTGGTGACTTCGCGCTCAGCGCACTTGGGTTTGGTTTGATCGGCGCACAAAAAGATGTGGCGCGAGAGCGATCCGATGCCGTGATTGCGGGCGATGGTCGCCAGATTGGTCAGGGTCTCACTATTTTGCATCCTGCACGCGTTCCTTCCAGACGCCGCCGCGTCCGGTCCAGTAGGAAAGCGCGGAATCGAGGGTAGCTAATATGTAGAATAACGCGACCAGCGGCAGCAGCGGCGTCCAGGCAGCCGACCGGCCGTAGAATTGCACCGCCGGCGCGTAGGAGATCATCATCAGGAACCATGCTGCGAGTCCGAAAATGGCTGCTAAAGGATGTAGCGTAAGCAGCAGCAATGGCGGAGCCAGGAAGACAAAAGCCATCCCGAGAGTGGTTGCGACAAGCAGCAGCGGGGAGTGGCGCAACTGGGCGAAAGCCGTTCGCGAAATCATGGCGCGGATTTGGGCCAAGGTGTTGTACTCGCGAATGCTCGTGGTCTCGTTGGTCACGCCCATCCAGATGGCGCCTCCAGAGCGTTTGACGGCGCGCGCCAGTGCGCAATCGTCGATGATTTCGTCGCGAATACTAGCGAGTCCTCCCATACGCTCCAGAGCGCTGGGACGGATGAGGATGCAACCACCGGCAGCGGCAGCGCTCCTGTGTTTGCGCCGAGAGACCCAATTCGGTGGATAGAGCATGAAGAAGAAAAAGACGAAGGCGGGGATCAACAAAGTTTCGGCGAAGGAACGGCAGCGCAGCTTCACCATCAAAGAAACCAGATCGAGCTTGGCTCCTTCGGCGCGCGCCACCAGTTCGGCGACGTTATTGGGCCCGTGAACGACGTCGGCGTCGGTGAATAGCAGATAGTCCGGCGCCAGAGCTTGGGCCTGTTCCAGGCCCTGGGAAAGCGCCCACAGCTTGCCGGACCAACCTGGCGGGAGCGGACCCGCCTGCACCACTGTGACGCCGTCGCGGGAAGCGGCCGCGGCGGTGCCGTCCGAACTATGATCGTCCACCACGATAATGTGCAGCGGACCGTCGTAGCGTTGTACCAGCAGCGATTCGACGGCGTGGCCGATGACGGCCTCTTCATTGCGCGCAGGAATGACGACGCAGACCGACTTTCCGGCTACCGATCGCGCCGGTTTGGGCGGCGTGTTGATTTGCCAGAAATTGCCGCGAGCTGTGAAGAGATAAACCCAGGCGCCGAAGGAAGCGAGAGCAACGATTTCCAGCGTCAAACGGTAATGACGACCTTTCCGACGAAATCGCCAGAGGCTTGGCAGCGGAATGCGTCAGCGGCCTTTTCGAAAGGAAAAACTTTGTCGACTACCGGCTTGATCTTGTTCACGTCGATGGCGCGATTCATGTCTTCGAACATGGCCCGGCTGCCGACACCGATGCCGATCATGGAGCCGCTCTTCATCATCAGAATGGCCGGATTGATGTCGCCCTCGCGCCCAGCAAGGAAACCGATGAGCGCCACCTTTCCGCCGAACGAGGCCGCTTCAAAGGAACGCGTGAGAGAGCCCGCGCCGCCATTTTCCAGGATATGATCGGCGCCCCGTCCGCCGGTGAGTTGCATCACTTCTTTCTGCCAATCAGGGAAGCGCTTGTAATTGACGCCCTCGTAAGCACCCAGCGCGCAGGCTCGCTTGATCTTTTCATCGCTCGAGGAAGTGACGACGACGCGCGCGCCGGCTGCCTTGGCGAAGAGCAGCCCGGCCATGGATACGCCGCCGGTGCCAAGGCACAGCACGGTCTCACCCGGCTTGACGGGCTTGCCGGACACCATCAGGGCGTTCCAGGCGGTGACGCCGGCGCAGGGCAGCGTAGCGGCTTCTTCAAACGACAAAGTATTCGGCATGGCTACCACGCCGTCTTCGTGCAGCACGATATATTCGGTGAGCGTTCCATCCAGTGGACTGCCGAGCGCGGGATGGCGCTCCGTCATGGGCCCTGAAATCCAGCTTTGGAAAAAAGTGCCGCAGACCCGATCGCCGGTTTTGAACCGGGTGACGCCTTGACCGACGCCTGCCACTTCGCCCGCGCCATCGGAGAGCGGAATCAGATTGCGGGTTACCGCACCGCCAAAGTAGTTCCCGGTGACCACCATCTGATCGCGATAGTTCAGCGAGGTGGCGCGGACGCGAATGAGGACTTCATGCCACCCCGGCTGTGGGTCGGGCCGCTCGGCTGGGCGCAAGCCGTCCAGGCTGGTGCTGCCCTTTTGAACTTCGTAAACCTTCATCCGTACGATTGTACAGATATCGGACTAGAACAGGTAGAGCGGAGTGCCGTGGGCCGGCGTGGCCGCTGGTTCTTCACCAGGCGCGCCCACCGGCTGCTCTTGCAACTCGGCGGCTCCCGTTCCCGCAATGGGACGGCAGTAGATTCCGGTGTCGCCCAGGTAGACTTCGAGCTCGGATGGCCGGGGAAGCGTACCTTGGATGAGCGCTTCCGAGAGCGGATCCTCGATGAACTTCTGGAGCGCTCGACGCAGCGGGCGCGCTCCGTAGCTGCGATCCACCAGCGTCTTTTCGAGGATGTATTTGGCGGCGTCTTCGTTGACGCGAATCTTGATCTGCTTGGCAACCAGATTGACGTTGATCTGTTCCACCAACAGATTGATGATCTGCAGTAGATCCTCGTCGGCCAGCGACGTGAACAGGATCACCTCGTCCAGACGATTCAGGAATTCCGGGTTGAAGGCCTTCTTCACTTCGGCCATCACTTGGTCTTCCACCTTGGACGGAACTCCGCTGACCGAGGGCGCCGAGAATCCAATAGACGCCTTCTTGTCGAGGAAGCGCGCGCCGAGGTTGGACGTCATGATGATGATGGTGTTCTTGAAGTCCACCGTATTGCCGAGACCATCGGTCAGTTGGCCGTCCTCGAACACTTGCAGCAGGATATTGTAGACATCCGGGTGCGCCTTCTCGATTTCATCCAACAGGATGATGGAATACGGGGCGCGCTTCACGCGTTCGGTGAGCTGGCCGCCTTCCTCATAACCGACATATCCGGGAGGCGAGCCGATCAACTTCGAGACCGAGTGTTTTTCCATGAACTCGGACATATCGAAGCGGATGAGCGATTTTTCGCTGCCGAACAGGAACTCGGCGAGCGCGCGGGCCACCTCGGTTTTGCCGACGCCCGTGGGACCCAGGAACAGGAACGATCCGGCCGGTCGCTTGGGAGACTTCAACCCGGCGCGGGAACGGCGAATGGCGCGCGCCAGGGCCGAGATGGCCTTTTCCTGGCTGATAATACGTTTGTGCAGCTCTTCTTCGATCCGAATGAGCTTCGAGATTTCTTCTTCCTTGATGGCGGTCATCGGGACGCCGGTCCAGCGGGCCACCACGTCTTCGATGTCGTCCTTGGTGACGACGCCGGTGGAGGTATCGTCCAGATTGTATTTTTCGCGTAAGAGGCGCAGATTTTCGCGCTCCTTGCGCTCCTCATCCGAATAGAAACGCGCCTTCTCGAACTCGTGATTGGCGATGGCGTTTTCCATGCGATGCACGATGAACTTGATGCGCTTCTGGATATCGGCCACTTCGCCCGGCAGCGTGGTTTGGCGGAGCTTCACGCGCGCGCCGGCTTCATCGATCAAATCAATAGCCTTATCGGGCAGGAAGCGATCCGGGATAAAGCGGGTGGAGGCATGCACGGCGGTTTCAATGGCTTCGTCGGTATAAGCCACGGCGTGGAATTTCTCGTAGCGCTCCTTGATGCCGAACAGAATGCGGATGGCATCCGATTCGTTGGGAGGCGGAACTTTGACGGCCTGGAAGCGGCGCTCGAGCGACCGGTCCTTTTCGATGGACTTGCGATATTCGCCCGGCGTGGTGGCGCCGATGCACTGGATCTCGCCTCGGGAGAGCGCAGGTTTCAAGATATTGGCGGCATCGAGCGAGCCTTCGGCCGAACCCGCGCCCACCAGGGTATGCAGCTCGTCAATGAAGATGATGGCGTTCTGATTCTCCATCAATTCCTTCATGATGGTTTTCAGCCGCTCTTCAAACTGGCCGCGATACTTGGTGCCGGCCACGATCAAGGACAAGTCCAGGGCCAGGATGCGCTTGTCCGCGAGGAACGAGGGAACGTCGCCCTCGGCAATGCGCTGGGCCAAACCTTCGACAATAGCGGTTTTCCCGACGCCCGGTTCGCCGATCAGCACCGGATTGTTCTTGGTGCGGCGGCACAGGATCTGCACCACGCGCTCGAGCTCATAATCGCGGCCAATCAGCGGATCGAGCGAGCCGTCCATGGCGGCCTGCGTCAAATCCCGGCTAAACTCGGCCAGCAAAGAGCTTTCCTTGGGACGGCTGGAGGCGACTTTCTCGGACGACGAACGTTGAATCTCTTCGCGCACTTGCGAGAGCCGCAAGCCACGCTCATGCAGAATCTCGGCGGCAAAACACTTCTCTTCCCTCAGCAGGCCCAGCAGCAGATGCTCGGTCCCGATGTGCTTGTGATTCAAGCGCTCGGCTTCCTCGGCGCCATAGGCGAGCACACGTTTGCACTCGTGGCTGAGCGGGAGATCCACGGAAGTGGATACCTTCTCGCGAATGGTGGTGTGAGCCTCAATCTGTTTGCGAATGGATTCGATGGCGGCATGAGACCGCAGGAAACGATTCGCTAAAGCTTTGTCCTCACGCAGGAGGCCGAGCAACAAGTGTTCGGTCTCGATGTAGGGACTTCCAAACTGGCTGGCCTCGTATCTTGCAAAGAAGATTACTCGGCGCGCCTTCTCGGTATAACGTTCAAACATGATTACCGCCGTCCTTCCACATTATCGGATGATCCAGGCCCAGCCGACAGAGCAGGTACTCCGTCTCCAGACCAGCGGGTCAAATCCCCTTTGTCGAGCTCCAGAATCCGGTCGCATCGGGTCGCGAAAGAGAGGTTGTGCGTTACGAAGATGGAGGTCAACTTATGAGAGCGGTGCAGGTCTTGAAGCAGGGAAATGATCATTTCGCCAGTCCGGAAGTCCAGGTTCCCGGTAGGCTCGTCAGCGAGCAGAACAGAGGGGTTACCGGCCAAGGCTCTAGCAACTGCAACGCGCTGCTGCTCGCCCCCCGATAATTCTCCCGCGCGGTGTGAGGCGCGGTTTCGTAGCCCAACTTCATCCAACCTCGCCAACGAAACAGGCTCCGCATCCTGGATGCGATGGCCCCGTATCAGCAAAGGCATCATCACGTTTTCGAGCGCCGTAAACTCCGGCAGCAGCGAGTGATTCTGCCAAACGAACCCAATCTCCCGGTTGCGAAACTCCGCGAGTTCGGTGTCCGAGAAATTGGAAATGTCCTGGTGTCCGAAGTATATCGTACCTTCAGAAGGCCTGTCCAGGCCTCCCAACAGATACATCAGTGTGCTCTTGCCTGCGCCGGATTCGCCAATCAGGGCAAGACTTTCGCCCGGTTCGATGTCGAAGCTAAGGTCTTGAAACACCACCAAATCGGTTCCGCCGGATCGGAACTTCTTGGTCAGATGGACGCCGTGGAATCCCCCAGCGTCATTGGTGTTCATACTACGCAGCCTCTGTTACTAGGCTATCACTGGTTTGGAAATTGGGAAGACGAGTGAGTATTAAGAATCGTTTGGAATCGTACTGGGAGGGTGAGGGGGGCTAGGGGTTGGTGGTGGCTGGTGGTTGGTGGCTGGTTACTGGTGGTTGGTGTCTGGTGAAGAACATAGGCATGCAGGATGAGAGAAAATGCTGCGTAGCTCTTGGACCGGGAGCGCTGGGACGCAAGATACACCGTTTGTGTTGGCGACCAATTTGAGGTCGGGATGTCTGAGGATTGTGCGCCGTGCGGCTTAAGAGCAGTGGGAGGAGACCAAAAACTGCGTAGGGGATGGGGACGAAGAGAACTCGGGGGCGGCAAGACTGCACGGATTGCAACGACATTGGCTACGGAGTACGCTGAAATCTTTAAGGCATGGACAAGCAGTATATTTTGGCGGAGATTAGGCGGACGGCGGAGACTAACGGTGGAAAGCCCTTGGGTATGGATCGCTTTAGCGAGGCTACCGGTATCAAAGAATTCGACTGGCGCGGGAAATATTGGGAGAACTTTGGGGACGCACAGGAGGAGGCCGGGTTTATTCGCAACATTAAGCAGGGCGCTTATGACGAGGCGATGCTGATCGAGAAGCTTGTAGTGCTGATACGCGAGCTTAAGCGCTTCCCAACGGAGTCTGCCTTGCGAATTAAGCGTAGGTCAGATCCGACGTTCCCGAACTCGAAGACGTTCGTCCGCTTTGGGAGAACAAAGCAACAGCGCATCGCAAAAATCCACGCGTACTGCGTCGGACGGGCGGGCTATGGGGACGTATTATCGATCTGCGATAGTTCGATGGCTGGAACCGAACCTGAGAAGGGTGAGAGTGGTGCGGATCTAGGGAAGAACTTCGGATTTGTCTATCTGATGAAGTCCGGACGCTACTACAAAATCGGCAGAACAAACCACGTCGGCGGGCGCGAGCGCGATCTTGCGATACAGATGCCCGATAAACTCGGCACCGTGCATTCAATTCGCACGGACGACCCGGTTGGCATTGAGGGATACTGGCACGGCAGGTTCGAAGCAAAGAGGAAGAACGGCGAATGGTTTGATCTGACAAACGCTGATGTAGCCGCATTCAAGCGGAGAAAATTTATCTAAGACGGGTGCCGATGGCCTTGCGCAGCTTCTTCGAGGTCGCACCACCCCGGAGAGCGGCGCCGTGGTGTGAGGGGTTGGCACGCGATCAGCGGGTTTTCATTCAATGACCGCAGGGCGGCAGAAGCTGAGCGGAGCTGGGCGACAGACTATATACTGGCTCAGAAATGAAAATACCAACCTTTGAAGAACTACCGATCCGCAAGGACTTGCCGGCGGATTGCTCCTGGGGCGTTTTCGGCGACAACGATGCGCTGGGGTGCCTGAATTTCCTGACCGCCGAGGGGGTGGTGGCGGCGGCGGGGCTGGTGAAGTCGGGGAAGGTTTTTCGTCTGGACGCGAAGATGGGATTCGCCAAGCCTCCGTTGTTCGGACGGGCGCCGGCCGAGCATCGCGTTTCGCCGCTGGCGCCCATGGCCAACGACGATTTCGTGCATTTCAATACGCAGGAAGGCAGCCAGTGGGACGGGCTGGGGCACGTGGGGCATGTCCGGCATGAGCGGTTTTATGGCAACGTAACCATCGACGAGGTCAGGGGCGGGAACGCCAAGCTCGGCATTCATCATTGGGCGAACAAGTTTGTGGGGCGCGGACTGCTGATCGACGCGTTTGGTTATCGGAAGGCGAAGGGGATCCCGGTGAACGCGCTGGATCGCGAGGTTTACACGCTTGCGGAGCTCAAGGCGGCCATCGAGCATCAGGGCAGCGCGCTTGCGCCGGGCACCATCCTGCTGGTTCGGACGGGCTGGATGGAGTCCTATGAAAAGCTGAGTTCGGATGAGAAGCGCACGCTCGCGCCCATGGACAAGCTGCGATCGGCCGGTATCGAGGCCACGCGCGAGATGGTGGAGTGGATGTGGAACAATCGCGTGGCGGCGATTGGAACGGATTGCCCGTCGGTGGAAGCATTCCCCTCCGACTTCTCGGATGAAGGCATACTGCATTATCGGGCGCTGCCTTTGTTGGGGCTGCCGCTGGGTGAGTTGTTCGTGCTGGCGCCGCTGGCTGAAGACTGCGCGCTGGATCGGCGCTACGAGTTTATGTTGGTCTCCGCGCCTTTGAATGTGGAAGGCGGGATCGCGTCGCCGCCTAATGCCGTAGCGATTAAGTAGTAAAACAGCGATGATTCGACTAATTCCCGCACAAGACGCAGCTTATCGTGTGCTCCAATACGCGATGAGCGCGGGAAATTTGCTGCTTCTTAGCTCGGCCAACGGGCGCGGACGCACCACGGTGCTGCGAAAGCTGCACGGCGAAACGGGCGGTGGGTTCGTCACCGGCAAGGACTTCATCGAGAACTCCGCCTCGCGGCATCCGCTGTCGCTCGAGGAGACCTTGTATTCGGCGGTGATCGATTCGCTCCAGCAGAACGAAATTGTTTACGTCGACGACATCGATTTAATCCACGATGCGACGTCGAATTGCCACTTTTATCCGCGCGGGAGTTATGTGGAAACGGCGCTGCTCGAGTTGAGTGAAGCGGCGGTGCGCGATGGCAAGAAACTGGTTGTATCCACCGACGGCGCGGTTGCTCAGGCCTTCGCGGCTCGCAGCTTCGGCGCCTCCATCGGTCGATATACGGTGGAAGATTACGCGGCTTTGCTCGCGATCTTCGCGGGTTCTGAGTTGGATGCCCACAAGATTTTTCGCTTTGCGCCCAAGCTGAACGCGCACCAGATCAAGTCGGCCTGCGATTGGCTGCGCGCCGCTGGGCCGTTCACCACGGACCAATACATCGAATATCTGCGATCGCAGCGCCTGGCGAGCAACGTCGATCTGAGCGAGGTGCAGGAGGTCAGTCTTGAGGATCTGGAGGGCGTGGAAGATGTGGTCCGAAAACTCGAAATACACATCGTGCTGCCGCTCAGCAACGACGCTCTGACGGCAGAGCTGGGTTTGAAACCCAAACGCGGCGTGCTGCTCTATGGGCCGCCCGGAACGGGGAAGACTACGGTGGGACGCGCGCTGGCGCATCGTTTGCGCGGCAAGTTTTTCCTGATCGATGGGACGTTCATCGCCGGCACCGAAAATTTTTACGGACGAATTCATCGCGTGTTCGAAGCGGCCAAGGAGAACTCGCCTTCCGTCATTTTCATCGACGATGCGGACGCGATTTTCGAGGACGGCGAGGAGCGCGGTCTTTACCGCTATCTGCTGACGATGCTGGACGGGCTGGAGAGCGAGGGCACGGCGCGGGTGTGCGTGATGATGACGGCCATGAACCTGAAGCATCTGCCTCCGGCGTTGGTGAGGAGCGGGCGAGTAGAGTTGTGGCTGGAGATGAAGCTCCCGGATGCGGCGGCGAGAACGAAGATTTTCGAGGCGTTTGTCGAGGCGCTGCCTCGGGAGCTTGCTACGGTACGCGTGGACCTCGTGATTGAAGCCACCGAGGGCTTCACCGGGGCCGATATGAAACGTCTGGCCGACGATGCGAAGGGACTATACGCGTTCGATCGCGCCGAAGGAGCTCTCATTCGGGAACCTCACGAGTACTTCATCGAGGCCGCGGCGGCGGTGCGCGACAACAAGCAGCGCTATGAGCAAGCGGAATTGGCGGCGCAGGCCAGGCCGCGTCCTTTGGGCCGCCACGGAATGTTTTTCGCTCCACACCTGAGCGACGACAATTAGATGGTTTCCAGCTCTTCTTCTAGCAACTGCTTTTGATACAGGTCCGCGTAGTAGCCGCCGTTGCGGATCAGCTCGGCGTGGGTGCCCTGTTCGGCCACTTCACCGTGCTCGATGACGAAGATCCGGCTGGCGTTCTGGACGGTGGAGACGCGATGCGAGATCAGGATCGTGGTTCGGCCGCGCATGATAGCGGCCAGGCCTTCGAGGATGCGCTCTTCCGTCAGTGTGTCGACGCTTGCGAGCGCGTCATCCAGGATCAGGATTTTGGGATCGCGCAGGATGGCTCGCGCGATTGCCACGCGCTGCTTCTGGCCGCCTGACAACGTGATGCCGCGCTCTCCGATGATGGTCGAGTAACCGGCTGGAAAGCTCGCGATGTCCGGTCGAAGCCCCGCGAGTTCGGCGGCGCGGGCGATGTCGTCTTCGGTGGCGTCGTCCACGCCCCAGGCAATGTTTTCAGCCAGCGTAGCGCTGAACAGGAACGTCTCCTGCGGCACGAAGCCAATCTGGCGGCGCAGCCATTCCGGATCGAAATCGCGCAAATCGACGCCATCCAGATACACGGCTCCCCGCGTGGGATCCATTAAGCGCGGGATCAAGCTCACGAGCGTGCTTTTGCCGCTGCCGGTGTGGCCCACGATTGCGACCGTCGCGCCGGCGGGAATGTCGAGTGTGATGTTTTTTAGCGCGTAGCCGGCGGGGTAGTTCATTTCTACGCTGTCGAAGCGGAGGGAGCCGAGAATGGAATACGAGGAAGACGAGGGAGACTGGGAATTCCTGCTCTGGATGCTTGGCTTTTCGTGCATCATTTCCATGATGCGGCTCCATGACGCGGTGCCTCGCTGCATCAGATTCACCACCCAGCCAAGCGCGATCATGGGCCAGATCAGCATGCCCATGTAAGTGTTGAATAGGACGAAGCTGCCTAGTGAGATGCGATGCGCTAGCAATTGATAACCTCCTCCCAGCAGCACGATCAGGAAGCCGATTCCGATCAGGGCTTGCAGCAGCGGCATGAAAAGCGCGGAGAGCCTGGCCAGGCCGATATTTTGCGCCACATAATCCTGGTTCAACAGCTCGAACTTGCGGATCTCTGGTTCCTCTTGCGCGTAGGCGCGAACCACACGCACGCCCGACAGATTTTCCTGCACGCGGCTGCTGATGTCGGAGAACATCTTCTGGATGGTCTCGAAACGGTCGTGAATGCGCCGTCCGAAGAGCACCACCGCCGCGCTGACCAGCGGAGCCGGAATAAGGCAGAACAGCGTGAGCCGCCAATCCACGCGCCACATCACGCCGATTAGGAAGACGGCGGTGAAGAAGGTCTCGGTGAAGTACATGATGCCCGGACCTAGCATCATGCGAACCGCGTTCAGATCGTTGGTGGCGCGCGCCATGATGTCGCCAGTGCGGTATTTCGCGTAGAAGTCCTGCGAGAGCGTGACGATGTGGGAGAACAGATCGTTGCGGAGATCGAACTCGATGTCGCGCGAGAGGCCGATCAGGATAACGCGCATCCAATATTGGAAAACGCCTTTGACGAGCGAGATCAGGACCACCAGAGCGGCGAATTCAAAAACCAGCGAGAGGCGAAAGCCTTTCATTAACGAGTCAATGCCCGCGCGGATGGCCAGCGGTAGCGCGGCCTTCATGACGTCGTTGACCAGCAGCGCGCCCATTCCGAGCGCCATGCCGCGCCGGTACTTCCAGAGATAGGGCCAGGCCGATTTGATTATGGCTTTGCGTTTCACTTGTGGAACTACATCCCGAACCAGTTTGCCACGGTCTTCACCCATTCCAGCAGAAAGGTCTTGCGTCCTTCTCTATTTTTCCACCAGCCGTCCGGAGTGAAGTTGATATCGGGAGCGGCCACCATGTGGATGTCTAGGCCGGGAGCTTTGGCGCGATAGATGTTGCCGGCGCGGCGGGTGTGATAGTCGCTGGTTACGATGTCGATGCGGTGGGCGTTGCGTTGATTCAAGGCGGCGATGACAACGTCGGCTTCATCCCGCGTGGATCGCGCGTCGTTCGGCAACGCGATGAAGTACGCCGCGGGATAGCCGTGACGAACGGCGAACGGAATGGCGAGATCGCTCTCGTGCAATCCATATTCGCCCGACGTCCCGCAGACCAGCGCGTGGGAAGCAAAACCACGGCGGACCAGGTCGCCCGCGGCGAGAATGCGGTTGCCCGAAAAGTCGCCACCGAGCACGACGATCATGTCGGCTGGGACCGGAGCTTGCGAGCGCACGAGGGATCGGCCGAGAGCAGCCAACCAGAAGTGAGAGGTTGCGGCGACGAGGAGAACAATGAGAACCACGCCAGCGAGCCAGCGCGAGAGACGGTAACGGCTATTTCGGTAAGTAGAGTGCGAGCTACTTGTCCTCAGAGGAGGTCTTTTGATCCAGATGGCCCACCGACTTCAACCTCTGGAACATGCGTTCCACTTCAGCTTCATCGTCGGGAAGCAGCAGCGGATAGCGCGGCGGCGCCAACTGCTTTTTCGCGATCGCGCCCACGGTAGCTTCGCCCCAGAACTGGCGATAGGGCACGCCGTCGATTAAAGCTTCGCGTGCATGACGGCGCAAACTGCGGAGCAAGCCGCTGGAAGAGTTCGGATCGCCCGGATAGATCACCAGGATTCGTGTTTTGTCGGCCAAAGTGAGCCGCACCATCAGCGGAAGATTAGCGCTGCGATCCAGCCGGCGGATGTGACGCCATGGAATGGCATGGTGGCCAATCTTCACATGGCTCTCGTAAATTTCCACAGAGGGACGCGATGCCAGATAAAGGACCACGATGGCGATTGCGAGGAACAGTCCTGTTAAGGTCCAACCCCACGGCCACAGCAAGGCAAACCAGAAGGAAAAGCCAGTGAGCGCCAGTGCCGTCAAGCCGGCCCAGAAGTAGTGGCCGGGCACTCGATAACGCGTAATTGGCGCTGGCACTCTTTCAGACTACTCCGGCGCGCAGCGCACGTCAATGATCCGTTTTTCTCAACATTACTACGGCTCTCCACGTATAGTGCAAGCCGCTGACAATTGTCCCAAACAGCATTAAACAAAGGGCCAAGGTGACTGGGGCCGGGATGCCCGCGCGCGCTCCCATGACGGTGAGCGCGGCCGCAATCTGGAAGAAAGTGCTGATCTTACCCCACACCGACGGCGGAAATTTTCTGAAGTGCGTGAACAGCAAGCCATAGGCGGCCATGGCGAGAATCAGAACGTCGCGCCCGAAGACGACGGCCACCATCCACCAGGGCATCGCGCCCGCCACTCCGAGCGAGATGTAAATCACGCTGAGTAAAATTTTGTCGGCGATGGGATCGAAGTATGCGCCGGCGGTCGTGGATACATGGAGACGCCGGGCGAGGTAGCCATCGATGACGTCGGTAAAGCCCGCGGCGAAGAGGAGAATGATGGCGCGGCCGTAGCGACCGTGCAGAATATCGGCGGCGACGAAAGGAGCGAGAAGCAGGCGCGCCAGCGTGAACAGGTTGGGAAGATTGAACAAGAATCAGGATACTAATCCAGGCGTAGCTTAGTGGTGCAGTTCCGCTGGCCCGCTTCCGCTTGCTTCCCGAGAGGAGTGGTGCCATGCTAGCTCGGTAACCGATAGGAGACCGGAATACATCGCGCAGGGTCTGACGCGCGAGGAGTGAATGGGCGATGAAAGCCGCCGTCTTGAGCCGATACGGGCCGCCGGACGCCGTTCAAATCCAGGACGTCGCTAAGCCTGTTCCCAAAGACAACGAAATCTTGATCAGGGTTCGCGCGGCTTCCGTCAATCCACTCGACCAGGGCGGGATGCGAGGCAAGCCTTATCTGGCTCGCATCATGGGCGGTGTGCGCAAACCACGGGACACGCGGCTCGGCGCCGATGTGGCCGGCCAGGTGGAAGCGGTTGGCAAGAACATAACCCGTTTCAAACCGGGCGACCAGGTGTTCGGCGTGTGCAAAGGAGCTTTCGCCGAATATGCGTGTACCACCGAGAAGGCATCGTTCTTGTCGGCATTGGCCACCAAGCCAAAGAATTTGACGTTTGAGCAAGCCGCCGCAGTACCCGTGGCGGGAATTACGGCATTGCAGGGTCTTCGCGACAAGGGCAAGATTCAGCCGGGGTGGAAGGTTTTGATTAACGGTGCGGCGGGTGGCGTGGGGACGTTCGCCGTGCAGATCGCAAAGTGGTTCGGTGCGGATGTGACCGGCGTATGCAGTACCAGGAATGTGAACATGGTCCGATCGCTCGGCGCAGATCGGGTCATTGATTATACCCACGAAGATTTCACCAAAAGCGGCCAACGTTATGACCTTGTTTTCGACTGCGTTGGGAACCATTCCTTATTCGCATGCCGGGGCGTCTTAAGTCCCCAGGGGAAATGCATCGTGGTGGGAGGTCCCCACGGTGATTGGCTCCGTCCGCTGGACCGTCTGATAAAAGCGCTGGTGTTGTCGTGGTTCGGGAGCTGGATTGTCCCTTTTATGGCGAGGGCGAGCAAAGAAGACCTGACTATTCTCGGTGAACTCGTGGAAACCGGAAAGGTCACGCCGGTTATCGACAAGTGTTATCGGCTGAGTGAAGTCCCGGAGGCCATGCGACATCTGGAAACGGGACACGCTCGGGGAAAGATCGTTATCACCGTGTCATAAGAGAATCCCAGAACGCCGTATCCCGCGAGTTTCCCGGCCCTACCACCGAGAGGGCGTCCAGATTACCAGCGGCTTGGTATGTTCTGTTGCGATGCGATGGCGCGATACTAAGACGGGCGAGCGTCTAATCGCTCGAAAGGGAGTAGCAGTATGAAGAACGAAGCTTTGATCGCTTCGATCCTAAGGTTTCTCTCCCTCTTCAGTCTGGCGTCAGTGCTAGCTATTGCGGGAACCTGGTCAGGATTACTCGTGGATTCCGGATGCTTCCGAAGCGCGGAAGACAACCACAATGTGTCGGACTCACCTGTCCTCCGGGACGTGGGCGTGGAGGTCCGGGTTTGTCACCCGAAGGTAAAGACCCATTCCTTTGCCATCGTGCAGTCGGATGGCGAGGCGGAGGCTCTCGATTCGGCGGGCAACACGCAGGCGGCTCAGTTGGTTCGGCAAGGTTTAGAATCTCCCTGGTACGTCACTGTGAATGGGGAGATGAAAAAGGGAACCATTAGCGTGAGCTCCATCGCGCCATCGAAGTAGGCGAGGCTCAGTAATGAACCTCAAGCCCGCTCAGGATACCAGCGCATGCGCCACGCGCGTGGCCAGTTGATCGAAGCTCAGGATCTCATAGAGCGATGGATCGGACATGATGCGCGCCACCAGCGCCGTATGCATGGCGTGTCCGGCGCGTTCGGCGATCACGTGACCGAGCAACGGCTTGCCGATCAGCGCGAGGTCGCCAATCAGATCTAGCGCCTTGTGACGGCAGCATTCATCCGGAAAGCGCAGGCCGCCCGGGTTCTGCACGCCCTTCCGATCGAAGCACATGGCATTTTCGAGCGCCGCGCCGCGGATCAAGCCCATGTCGCGCATCTGGTCCAGCTCGTGCGCGAAGCCGAACGTTCGCGCGGGTGCGATCTCCTGCGCGTAGCGCTCGGGCGTCACTTCCATGTCGAGCGATTGCTTGCCGATGAGCGGATGATCGTAGAACACGTCGCAGGTGAGCAGGAAGCGGTCCGACGGGAGAATGGTGATGCGCTTGGATCCGGCCTCCACGGTAACGGGCCGGCGAATGCGGAGGAAGCGTTTGCGGCGGCGGTAGGATTTCAATCCCGCGGCATTCAACAGCTCTACATAAGGCGAGCCGCTGCCGTCCAGGATGGGCACTTCCAGGTTGTCGATCTCGACATACGCATTGTCCACGCCCATGCTGTAGAAAACGCTGAGCAGGTGCTCGGTGGTGGAGATCAGCACGCCCTGGCGCATCAGGCTGGTGGCATAGCTGACACGCGCCACGTAGCGCCAAAGCGCCGGAATGGAAAAATTGTCGAGGTCCGTCCGGAGAAACACGATGCCTGTGGAAGGAGGCGCCGGGAGTATACGGATAGAGACGGGAACCCCGCTATGAAGTCCGATGCCCTTAGCCTCTACCGGCCGTTGAACCGTGGTCTCAAACCGCAATGCGGCTTCCTGTGGGTACTTCCATTCTGTCGATGCGCACGCTAATCCAACTGGATGTTTCATTTTACAAGGGACTAACCCATCCCGCTAGCTGTTTGATTCAAAAAGCTTTGTAAAGTTTGGTGTGTTGCGTAAAAGCCACAGGTTAGGAGGCTGATTGTGGTGGAATGAGGTCAAAAACCCCAACATTCTGGGCCCCAGATGAACACAGACGAACGCAGATGCGGCGACCCAACTAAAAACTCGGAAGAGCCTAACTCTTCGCGAAATACAGCGCGGTGGCGCGCTCCAGTTCGGATTTGCTCATGAAGGGCGGCCGTCCTTCGTACCTTGCCGATGGACGTAAGAATGGTGCAGATGTCCGCTGGATAGCAGGCACGCAGCTCCGTGCGTCCCTCGCGCAGGCACAGCTTGCGGAGATACTCGGCGCTATCGGGTTCGCAGGGGATGTTGAACTTGCCCACGACGCGATGGAAAATCTGGTCGAAGGACTTCTCGTCCACGGCGTCCACGAAGATCTTGTTGTGGATGCGGCGCAGGAAGGCTTCGTCGGCCAGGTCGCTCGGCTCCAGGTTGGTGGAGAAAACCACCATCAGCTCGAACGGGATCTGGAATTTCACGCCGTAGCGCAGCATCAGGTAGTCCACGCGGCGGTCCAAGGGGACAATCCAGCGATTCAGCAGATCGCGCGGGGACATCAACTGGCGGCCAAAATCGTCGATGATGAAGATGCCGTTATTGGCCTTCATCTGCAGGGGCGCGGCGTAGATGCCGGAGGCTTCGTCCAGGCGCAATTCCAGCATGCTGGGGATCAATTCGCCGCCTACTACGATGCAAGGCCGGCGGCACAAGGCCCAGCGCGGATCCACATCCGCGTCGTCGTTGCCCAGCTTTTGATGCACCACCGGGTCATACAAGCTGATCACCTGGTTGTCCACTTCCACCGCGTAGGGCATCAGCACGGCATCCTGATAAACGCGCAGCATTCGCTCCGCCAGGCTGGTTTTGCCGTTGCCGGTGGGCCCATAGACGAAGATGGAGTTTTGCGAAATGAGGGCCGGGCCGAGCTGATCGAGCAGCTGATCGTTCACCACCAGGTCCGAAAATGCCGAGCGCAGGATCTTGCGATCGATACGGACCTGCGCGGCCTGCGTTTTGGTGGCGGCGTGGTAATCCTTCAGCGACACCGGAGCGGCGCCCGCGTATTGGCTGATCTGAAAACGCTCGCCCGCCAGCATCTTTCCGGATTGAGACAGCGTGAAATTATAGTCGTTGCCGAGCATTCCCTTCACTTCCACCAGCTGCTGCTGGCGCATGTGGGTGAAGACGATGTTTAGAATGGGAACGGACAGCTTCAACGTATGGCTTAGGCTCTGCAGGTTGCTAAACCCTTCCAGCAGCAGCCGGCGCAGCACGAGATCGAGCACCAGCGACTGGGAAATGCCTAAGTCTTCAAAGGTTTGCGGAATCGGGGGACTGAACCCGCTATGCGCGGGAGCAAGTGTTGCAGCCATGGAAGATAGTGAGCCTCACTCATTTCATCGGCCATTCGTCGGCATTTGTTTACGAGCCTCGCGGCATTATTTGCATTACACGTTCGCTGGTCCGGAGCCGTCAATCCTCTTGTGAAGTTCTGTCGCTCCATCGGCTTCCGGGCCTTAGCCTGCTTTATGCTGGCATGCGGGCTATTGGCGGCTGCCTCCACCGCCGAGCAGTTGTTTCATCAGGCCCAGAAGGCCGAGCGCGACGGCGAGCTGGTGAAGGCCTATCTTCTTTATGCCGAAGCCGCCGCAGCCGACCCCACCAACATAGACTATTGGTCTCGCGCCCAGGCGCTACGGCCTGCCGCTAGCTTAATAGACGCCACTCCACCCCAGGCGCCGGTCTTCGCCAGCGACAAGATCGACCGCACTCTTTTTGGAAGCATCACCAACGCGGAGTTGGAAGAGGCGCGCCAGCCTTTGCCCCCGCCCGGACTGGAAGCCGAACCGGGCCGGCGCGATTACGACCTGCAGGGCGATTCGAAGATGCTTTGGGAGCAGGTGGCCGCAACGTTGCACCTCAAAGTATTATTCGACGCCGATTATAGGCCGACGCGCCCGTTCCACTTTGAGCTGGCGAACGCCGACTATCGCGACGCCATTCACGCGCTCGAAGCGGCTACCAATTCCTTCCTGGTTCCCATCAGCCGGCGTCTGATTTTCATCGCCAACGACAGCACGCAAAAGCGCAAGGACTTTGAGCCGACGGCGTCCGTGGCCATACCCTTCCCGGAAGCCCTCGAGCCGAAAGAGCTGCAGGAACTTGGCACCAGCATCCGGTCGGTGCTGGATTCGCAGAAAGTAATGGTAGACAACCAGCGGCACTTGATTCTGATCCGCGACAGCGTCTCGAAGGTGCGCCTGGCGCAAAAGCTGGTCGCGGATTTGATACGCCCGCGCGCCCAAGTGGCCATCGACGTGGAGATTCTCACCACGGACGTCTCCTCTACGCTCAACTACGGCCTGTCGCTGCCGACGTCGTATGCGATCGCGAGCTTCGTGAAGCGGGCCAATCTTATGAACTACTTTCCCTCGGGCTTCACGAACTATCTGGCATTCGGCGGCGGAGCCAGCCTGCTGGGCCTGGGCATCACCAGCGCGGAGCTTTTCGCGACGGTCACCAATTCCAGCACTCAAAATATTTTTCACGCTCAGGTGGTAGCAGTGGAAGGTCTGCCGGCGTCGCTGCATGTGGGAGAGAAGTACCCGATTATAACCAGCGGCTATTTTGGAAACAGCTCGGGGAGCGGTACGGTCTACACGCCGCCGCCGACCATCAGCTTCGAAGACCTGGGGCTGTTGCTCAAAGTGACGCCTCATATTGTCAGCGCCGACCAGGTGACGCTGGATGTGGACGCCGAGTTCAAGTTGTTGGGAGCCACCACGTCCAATGGCATTCCGGTGGTGATGAACACCCAATATCAATCCAAGGTGGATCTGGCGGGCGATGAATGGGCCGTGTTGTCGGGCCTGATGACCTCCCAAGAAGCCAAAGTGATCACCGGCCTGCCGATTATGAGCTACATTCCGCTGCTCCGAAACAATACCATCACCAAGGATAAGGGCGCCACGCTGATCGTGCTGAAACCGCATGTGACCGTTGCTCCACCCTGGGAGACTCCGGCCGGGAGGGCTTGGGCGGGTACCGAGACGCGCATGCCGCCGGGGTTATAGGTCCGGAGATTAGCCGCAGATGACCGCCGATGAACACGGATAAGCCACAGCTCACTCATGTCGAAAATGCGAGACGAGATCCTCGAGCAGCCTGCCGTGCTCGAGCGGACATTGCAGGCCGAGCGCGGGCCTATCGGAGAATTGCGCAAAATACTGGAGCGCGATCCTCCCAGTCTGATCATGCTGGCCGCGCGCGGCACTTCCGACAATGCGGCGCAGTTCGGACGCTACCTGCTCGAGATGACCACCGGAATTCCGGTGACGCTGGCCGCGCCCTCCATCTTCACGCTGTATCGCGCGCCGTTCCGCTTTGACGGCGTCCTGGTGGTGGCGATTTCGCAGTCCGGTGAATCCACCGACACCAACGTGGTGCTGGAACGGGCTCGCGAGCAAGGCGCGCGCACCATCGGAATCACCAGCGAAGCAAACAGCGCGTTGTCGAAGATCGCAGAGCATCTGTTTCTGGTGCATGCCGGGCGCGAACAAAGCGTGGCCGCGACCAAAACCTACACAGGACAATTGCTTGTGCTGTATCTGCTGGCCTATGCGCTGGGCGCTCCCATCGCGCTGGACGATCTGGCGCGCGTGCCGGAATGGACCAACCGCGCGCTGACGCTGGAACTGGAGATGGCGCGCCGCGCCGAGCGCTATCGCTTCATGGAACACGCCGTGGTGCTGGGTCGCGGTTTGAATTACGCCAGTGCGTTCGAGTTTGCGCTCAAGCTGATGGAGACCTGTTACGTGGTGGCGGAGCGCTTTTCGAGCGCCGACTTGCTGCACGGCCCGATCGCGATGCTGGAGGCTTCGTTTCCGGCGTTCTTGTTTGCGCCCTCAGGCGTTACCTGGTCCGGCACGCGCGAAATGGTGACAACTTTGAATGAGCTGAAGGCCGAGACGCTGATCTTCACCGACGTCAGCAATGTGGAGGCCGCCAGGGATCGCCGTTCGGTGATCGTGCCGGTGGCACTGGACGAGCTGTTCACGCCTATACCTTATATTGTTCCAGCGCAGTTGTTCGCCGCATCGCTGGCTGAAGAGAAGGGGCTGAATCCGGATCAGCCGCGAGCGCTGAACAAGGTCACCAGGACGATGTAAACTGGGCGGTTTAGCCGCGATGCAACCAAGTCGCAGATTTCAGTGGATCTCATGGATTTACGCGGCTGTGTTTTTCGGCGGAGCCTGCGTGCACGCGTATGACATTCTGGTGGGAGGACTTTTTCCTCCGTCTCGTCTTCCCGTCGCTGTGTTTGCTTACTGGGATTCGCTGCTCTTTTTCGATTCGCTTGCAGTTGTTCTGATTCTATTCCATAGACGCTCTGCGCTGTTCCTGGCCATAGCGATTATGGCCTCGGACATCGCAGTGAACGTTTACGCGGCGCGGTTGCTGCATCTGAGCTGGCACGACAATCTGATTGGCAACTTTCCCTTCATTGTTTTTGGGTGCTTCGTGTTCAGCACGGCGCGAGCGCTCTGGAACGAAGCCACTGCTTTGGGTTGGGCTATATAGCCGAGCGCCGCCGATTCAGTTGCTATCCGTGTTCATCTGTGTTGATCTGTGGCTAATCACCGCACCACGCCAGCCAGCGGACTGCTTGCGCTCGCGTACAGTTTCTTCGGCATGCGTCCGGCCAGGTAGGCCAGACGGCCGGCTTGGACCGCCAGTTTCATGGCCTCCGCCATCTTCTCGGATTCTTCGGCTTCCGCGATCGCGGTGTTCATGAGCACGCCATCGTAGCCCAGTTCCATTGCGACGGCTGCGTCCGATGCGGTGCCAACGCCTGCGTCTACAATCAACGGAACTTCTGTGATGGTCTCTCGAAGAATCCTCAAATTAGTGGTGTTCTGAATGCCGAGACCCGATCCAATGGGCGCACCCAGGGGCATCACCGCAGCCGCGCCCGCGTCGATGAGCTTGCGCGCGTTCACCAGATCGTCGGTGGTGTAAGGTAGCACCACGAAACCTTCCCGCGCCAGCACGCGCGTGGCTTCCAGCAAGCCCTCATTGTCAGGGAACAGCGTCTTTTGATCGCCGATCACTTCCAACTTCACCCAGTTCGAGAGACCGACCTCGCGACCGAGGCGCGCCGTGCGGATAGCCTCGTCGGCGTTGTAACAGCCAGCTGTGTTAGGAAGAATGAAGATCTTCGAACGATCGATGTAATCGATCAACGACTCTTTGAGTTTGTCTGTGAGATTGACACGCCGGACGGCTACCGTCGCTACCTGGGCGCCCGAAGCCGCGTGGCAACGAGCCATTTCCTGAAAACTGCGGTATTTCCCCGTTCCAACCAACAGCCGCGAATGAAACTCGCGGTCCGCGATGCGAAGAACGTCTTGCATGCCCTCATTCTAGCGCAGGGTTTGCGGGGCAGCGGCGATCCACTGCCCCAAGAAAAGCAGCCGAGACTGGAAGGCTTAACGAGTTTCGACAGTCTCCACCCCGTGCGTGCTGACGCTCTTCTCACCCGACGAAGCGATGTCCTCGGCGCCGGTCGCCTTCAGGAGATCCTTGCCTCGCGAGATTTCGTCGGAAGTGTCGCAATGGATCGACACCAGCACGCCACCCGCCTTCACGCGGCCTTCGTAGCGCTTGGCTTCATACTCGGGCATTCCCATCCCCACCAGAGCGCCGATCAATCCGCCCACCGCGCCGCCCGCGCCCAAACCTGCCAATGCGCCCATGATGGGACCGGCCGCAATAAACGGCCCGACGCCGGGAATGGCCAATGCGCCGATCCCAGCCAGTAGCCCGAGCGTTCCGCCGATCACGCCGCCCGTGATTCCGCCCGTGGTGGTGCCTTCGGGAGCCTTGGTGTTCTTCTCGTGAGCGAACTCCCGGGTGCTCTGATTGTCCGGTAGCAGCACCGAAATATCGTTGCTCGCAAAGCCGCCTGCGATAATCCGGTCCACCGCCATCTCCGCCTGGGAGACGCTCTTATAAATGCCGAAAACGGCTGTATTTTTTCCTGCCATGTTTAATCTCCTTTTAGATTTAGAAATACGTATCGAAAACTTCGTGACCTACGCTTTTTGGAGGCGTTTGCCGCCCCGCTCCAATTGCTCGCCGGCCTTGTGCGCCGCGTCCTTGGATTTCTCCGCTACTTTGTCCACCATTTGTTTGGTGGCCTCGGCCGCGTCGTCAATGTTCTTCTTCAGTTTGTCTTTCACGTCGCTCATTGCCTTCTCTCCTCTCTTCCACGTTGCTTCTGGATCCGAGAGCGCTTCTGTGACGCGCTTGGATCGGTCGCCCAGAGCCTTCCCTAAACGAGTCCGCAGTTCCCGGTCTTGCAGGAATAGAGTGGCGGCCACCCCGATTCCAATTCCCGCCACCAACAATGGAAGGCTATTATGTTTTGTCATCGCAGTTCCCAGCCGTTCGGCACACTTTCGAAATTCCATTGGTTAGAGGTTAGAGAGGAACGAACGTTACAGAAAACGAGAACAGACCACGGAAGCAGAGATTGGCAGGGCGCATGCAGTGTCTTCGAGTAGCGGTGAAAAACACAATGCAACTTTTAAGTCACTCTCGCAATTTTCGAGCTCCTCTGGATGTGCTGGTGGTATCCCAGTTGGAAGCCATCCTCGATTCGGAAAAACAACTGCGACAGCGCTATGACAGTCTGATCGCGAAGCCCAGCGCCGATGGTTCCGAGGGCTGGGCGGCGGATGTGTGGAAGTTACGGTTACAGACGGATCGGCTGGCACGCATGCTGGATGCCCTGGATGGGAAGTACCAGCCGGTAGATAGTACGGAAGAAATTACGCCAATTGCCGCGTAGGCTTTATTAGTGTCCAGAGCAACCGCTCTTCTCCTGAGCGGCCTTGCTTAACTGAACCGAATCTCCGCCGCCGGCTGAGGACTGTGTTTTGGACTGGCTGGTGTTGGGCGTAGACGGTGCAGTGGAGGGAGCCACCGGTTGAGTCTGCGTCGTGGACGATATGGGGCTGATCATCTTAGAACTCCTCGCGATTTCATATCGCCCGTCCCGAGAAAAGCTTGAACCGGCGCAATAGCCGGCCTCCTGCTAGGGCGCTTCCGCAAATCTTCCTAAGCAGATCCGCCCCCCTAAGTAAGCGCTTGCCACCTAATCGCCAGCCTGCAAGCCACCGATTCAAGTGCTGCGGCAGAAATGCCGGGAGCGCGCGTCTTGTATCTGGCAGAATTGCTTCGAACCAATCCACTCATGGCGCTGGCGCTACTCATTTGCCTCGCTACCATACTGTGGTGCATCTTGTTAGCGCGCCGGCAGCGCAGCGGTCTCGACAAGCGTTTGACGGGCCTGCTGGGATTGATTGCAACTTATGAGGCTTTACGGATATTGAAAGACTCGGGCTTGGTCGCATTCAGACGCTTTCGGACGATAGAAGGCTGGGTGGATCTGATCGGCGCCTGCCTCTATTTCCTGGCGGCTCTGATTATGAAAACCTCCAGCATCGATCGCGCTACGACCAAGGTTCATCTGCGCCTGGTGGAGGCTGATGAAAAGCCGGTGGATCTGTCGAGCGCGGTGATCGCCGCGGTGCCGGAACTGGGTCATCCTTTATTGGAATCTTCTCCGCTCGCAATTTTTGCGGTGGATGCCCAAAGCGTGGTCACCTATTGCAATCCGGCCGCCGAAATGCTGTTGGGTTGGACGCGTCAGGAATTGGTGGGGCACCAGCTTCCGTTCGATCCGCACGGCCCTCTGCAAGGCAAGAATGGCGCTTTTATAGAGGCCGCTGTTTGGACGTCGCCCGTTCGCTCGCCGCATGGTCCGCCGCGCGGCGACATCATCGTCGCAGCTGGGAGCGCTGCATTGCACGATGCGGGAGTGGAACTATCGGCGCGCGCCAACCCCCGGCTCGCAGTGAACGGTTAATCTCCCAGCAGGCTCCGTAATCTTTCATACCCGGCCCGGCTTACGGGCAACTGCGAGCCATCCGATAGCACCGCGATGCGGCTGTCTTTGGCGTACGGCTCGATTTTCGCGACGCGCTCCAAATTGACGATCATGGAGCGGTGTATGCGGACAAAACGCGCGGGATCGAGCGATGCCTCCAGGCTCGAAATGGTCTGCTCCTTCAAATAGCTCTTGCCCTGGCTGTGGAGGGAAACGTAATCGTCCTGCGATTCGGCGTAATCCAGCCGGTCCACGGGAATGATATGGACTCGCGCTCCGTCCTTCACCACGATGCGCTGTAGATGTTCCTTGGGAGGCCGCGCGGCGCGCGCCAACTCCGTAGCGGCCGGTTTTGCGACCGGCGCTTGCGGTGAACCCTTTTCCCCCAACCGCTGACGGGCGCGGTCCAGCGCCTTTTGAAATCGCTCCAGGCTGAACGGCTTCAGCAGATAATCCACCGCATGTTCGTCGAAGGCGCGCATGGCGTACTGATCGTAGGCGGTGACAAAAATAACGGCGACATCCTGCCCGATCAAGTCCAGCACTTCGAAGCCGTCCAGCTTCGGCATTTGGACGTCCAAAAATACCAGGTCGGGCTTCCTCTCGCCGATCGCCTTCACGGCTTCAAAACCGTTGGCGCATTCGGCCAGGATCTCGACATCCGGGCATGATCCGATGTATTCCCGCAACAGCGTGCGAGCCAACTCCTCATCGTCCACGATGACCACGCCCAACTTGCGCGGCTCGGAAGCCACCAGGCCGGCGCCGGCACAATCGCGCTCCAGGTTTTTGAGATCCACCAGCAACTCGCGCGCCGACTGATAGCGCCGCTCCCGATCCTTCTCCAGGCACTTCCGGACCACGCGATCCAGGCCCTCCGGAAGGTTGTAATTGAAACGGGCGATGGCCTCCGGCTGCGAGCCGAGAATGCGCGCCATGGTTTCAGAGGGCGTGGCGCCGGCGAACGGCAGACGCCCGGTGGCCATCTCATACAGCACCACCCCCAGGCTGAACAGATCGGTGCGATGATCCACATCGCGACCCAGCGCCTGCTCCGGACTCATGTAGGCTACGGTGCCCATCACCACTCCGGCGCTGGTCATTAGCTGCGTTTCTTGAACTTGATTCTCATTGCGATTGTTGTTGGCTTCTAGCTTGGCCAGCCCGAAGTCCAGCACCTTCACGTGGCCGCGCGGCGTCAGCATCAGGTTGGACGGCTTGATATCGCGATGCACGATGCCCTTGGAATGCGCGTCGTCCAGCGCGTCGGCCACCTGGATTCCAACCGAGAGCAATGCGGAAAGCGCGAGCGGGCCCCGAGCCAGGCGAACGCTCAGCGGCTCGCCCTCCACGTATTCCATGGCGAGAAACCGGAGCCCATGGTCTTCGCCGATTTCGTAAATATACGCGACGTTGGGGTGAGTGAGCGCCGACGCCAGCTTGGCCTCCTGGACAAAGCGATGCATGCGTTCCGGGTCGGCGGCCAGATTGGCCGGCAATACTTTCAAAGCCACCCGCCGTCCTAAACGTGTGTCGTCTGCCAGATACACCGCGCCCATGCCGCCTTCTCCCAGGCGTGATACCACGCGATAATGCGCAATGTTCGAACCCGCCGCGAGCAGGTCAGCCATAACTTCATAATCATTGCACGTGTTCACGTCCATGCTTTACGGGTGCTCCGCGCAGGGCATCTCCACTTCCACCACAAAATGGTCGCTGGCAGCGGTAGTGTCCACGCGCGCGCGGTTCTCGTATAAGGCACGCAAGCGGTCGCGAACGTTCCGCAGACCGAGGCCGTGGCGGCTGGCGGCCGGCGATTCAGGATCGAATTCGTTGCAAATTTTGACACGCAGCATTCCATCGCTGCAATGCGCTTCCAGCCGTATGGCTCCGCCGTTCACTAACCCGGCGATCCCGTGCTTCACCGCGTTTTCCACCAGCGGCTGCAGCAACAGCGACGGCACCACGCAATGGTTGCAATCGGCATCGGCTTGGATCTCCACCCGCAGACGTGAGCCGAACCGCACTTGTTCCACTTCCAGATACGCTTGTGCGAGCGCCAGTTCTTCGGCCAGCGTAATCCGCTGCTTCTCGCCCAGTTTTATTGTGGTTCGCAGAAAGTCCGACAGCTTGATGCACATGTCCCTGGCGCGCGCGCCGTCTACGGTGGCCAGCGCGCTGATCGAATTCAGGCTGTTGAAGAGGAAATGTGGATTGATCTGCGCCTTCAGAGCCTTCAATTCCGATTCGCGCGCCAGCGTTAGCGCTTCCTGCGCGCGAGTTTCAGCTTCTTTGGACGACTCCACCGAGAGCAGCAGATAATGCCGCGCCACGGCCAACATATACAGCAGCACCCCGAAACCGAACAGCAGTGGAAGTTGCGGGCTGAAACGCTCGTTCAATCGCGGAAAGAAGTAGTGTCCCAGAGCGAGGGCCAAGCCTTTGGCCGCCACAATCCAAACCAGTCCGGCGGCGATCGCGGCCGCGAAATGATTGCCGATAATCCTAAAAGGGGGCGTCGAGCCAATGGGCTGCACGCGGCACATATACCATGGCGCCAGGCAAACGAAGCCGTAAAAAAGCGCCAGCGGCAGGCTCAGCGACACAGCCTCCAGCCACCCCAGGCCGCCCATCATCGCCAGCAGATAGGCCATTAGACCACCCACCGCGCTCCACCCCAGCAAATAAAGCAGGAGCGCGCCTCGTCTGGCAATGAACGGATGCATGCTGGATTATAGGGAGGTTCGAATCTAGTTGCGCAGCGTGATGCCGCCGAAGATAACCGCGCCGGTGATTACCAACCGGGGAGTCTTAACGTTGGGATCGGGCTTGGGGTGAATGGTTTTATCGTTGACGCCCCCGAAAATAACCGCCGCCCGGCTCAGCACGTTCCAGGTTTCCGGAACGCGCACCTCCGCCTCGCCGAAAATGACGTCCACGTGGATGCGCGCCTCATCCTGTGTCATGGAGGCGTTTCGCAAATCGAAACGCGCCGCGCCGAAGATCGCGGATGCTTCCCCCCCTGGAAATCCTGGGCATCGCTGCCGCTCTTGTTGTCGCTGAAAATGGCATGCGTGCCCACTACGGGTGAACTGGCAGCCGGTGGAGCGCCGGGTGGAAATCGATTGCGTTCCAGAGCGCGCGCCAGTACGCTGATCCCGAAGGCGATCAGAATCACCGGCCAGACCAGCGCGAAGTTGAAAACGATAATGTCCAGCGTGTCCAGCAGCAGGAAGGCGCCGATGAGAGCCAGCAGGCCGCCCCAAACATAGCCGGAGGGCGTTCGGGAATCCACAATGCGGGATACGCCGTAAGCGACCAGCAGGACGGGCCAGTACTGCCAGATGTCGTGAAATCGGAAGATGCCCAGATTGTCCAGCAGCAGCAGGACGCCGATGGCGACCACGATTGCGCCGAAGAAAATGCCGTGGCTGCCCGAGCGATATTGCCGCCGCGCCGCACGGTCCTCCCAGCGAGCCCGGCGCGCCTGCTGCTTTTCTTCCCAGCGCTCGCGGCGTTCTTCCCAGCGATCCGTATCCATGCTTCGAGCCTAGCAGCGGGAACCCCGCGCCTTCGAGCCGAGATCGGCGAATGGCGGCTGGGAATCGGCGAACGACGGTACAATGGCTATCGATGGAGCCCTACGAACAGGAACAGTGGAAGGAACTCGACCAGCGGCTCGCCGAAGCTGAGAAGAAGCTCCTGGCCACAGCCAATTTGGTGCGGGCCGGCATCCCTATGGTGGTCAGCCAGCAGATGCGGATCGATGCCTTGATCGATTCCGACGCGAGGCTTTACTTGCAGATGCAGCAGCTCATTGAGTCGCAGCAGCGAACCGATGAAAGATTCGCTCGCCTGGCGGAGTCGCAGCAGAGAACCGATGAAAGATTCGCTCGCCTGGCGGAGTCGCAGCAGCGAACCGATGAAAGATTTGCTCGCCTGGCGGAGTCGCAGCAGAGAACCGATGAAAGATTCGGTCAACTGGCCGAGTCGCAGCGCAGAAGCGAGGAAACGGTGACGCGCCTGGCGGAGTCGGTCCAGAAGCTAGTGGATTCGATGAAATCCGGCGGCAACGGCGCCCACTGATCCGCCCCGCTCACGGTGCCAGGCGCTCCGTCACCCAGCGGCCGTCCAGCCCGCAGGAATACTGCAAACGGTCGTGCAGTTGATTGGCGCGACTCTGCCAGAATTCCATCGTTTCGGGCCGCAACCGGTATCCGCCCCAGCTGGACGGCATGGGAACCGCGGACTCGCCGTATTTCTCCTCCACCTTGACGACGCGCTGATCCAGGAATTCGCGATCGGCGATCTGGGAGCTTTGCCACGACGCCCAGGCGCTCAACTGCACCTCACGCGGCTGCGTCTCAAAGAAGGCCTCGGATTCCTCCCGCGCGGTTTTTTCCACCACGCCTGTGATTCGCACCTGCCGGCCTATCTCCGCCCAGTGGAACACCAGCGCCGCGCGAGGATTGGCAGCCAGTTCCCGTCCTTTGGCGCTGCGGTAGTTAGTGTAAAACGTGAACCCTTCGTGAGTGACGTTATCCAGCATCACCACTCGGGCGGAGGGCTTTCCATCGGACCCCACGGTGGCGAGCGTCATGGCATTGGGAGCCGCCAAACCCGCTGAGTAGGCTTCCCATAGCCAGGTCTTAAACTGCGCGATCGGCTCGGCCGTCGCTTCCGATTCCCGCAGTTGCCGGTTCTTCAGCTCTTCGCGCAAGTCCGCCAGCTTCAGCTCGGCCGTGCGGCGCTGCGGCACCACGATGTATCCGGTTCGGGCGTCACCCAGCACGTCGTTGCGCTCGCGGCCCCAATACCACCAGTGCGCCGCCACGTAAGCGCTCATGAGCGAATCCAGGCAATGTTCCATCGATTTCAGGTCCGGGCCGGCGGACGGGACCTCCGGCAGCTCGGTCAGAGCCAGCTTGGGAAACAGGCGCGGAAAATGATCCAACATCAGGCCGCGCAACAGCCGCAGCCCCTCCTTGCGCTCGGCGAGCGTTCCTCTGCGATAGCGGACGATGCGCGCCAGCAGGAAGAGCTGCACCATCGCGGCGGGAGGATGCACCTCAATCTGATGCCGGCCTTCGCTTTGCGGCAGCAGTTGATCGCCATGCAGGAAGCTCAGATCGGCGAGCGAGGAAGAAAGCTGCGTGGTTCGATGCCAAACCGCCGGCGATAGATTGAGGGGCGAGGGGCCAGCGCGGTACTTGCCGTACAGCGAATGAGCAAGCCGGTTCGCTGACCGCATGGCGATGGCGTCCGGGACGTCGTCAGGCACGACGGTTGGCGCGTCGATTCCGATCACCGCATTGTTTCCAGCGGCGCCGGCGGCCCATCGAATAATGTCGTCCGGTGCGGTGAGGCAATCGAGCTGCGTCAAGCGCAGCGTGCGGCCATCCCATTCCAGAGTGGCGAGACCGCTCGGTTTGCTCTCCCCACCGGTTTCAATTCCGAGGAAGCGCAGCGCCCCTATTATAGCGAACGCAGGAAATTCAAAATATCCTGCTTTTGGGACTGCTGCAGTCCGTTAAATTGTTGGACCACCGCGTTGGCCTCAGATCCGCACGCGCGGTTCTGGGCAGAGGTCTGAAAGGACGCACTGTTCGCGTTGAATTGCTGGGAGCTCTCGGAAACCACGCACGAAGAGCCCGGGCTCACGTGCGCTTCGATGGCCTGCAAAAGATCGGACGTCCGTCCGTCGTGCAGGAAAAACAGTCGCTGGCCCACGCCCCACAGCGGAGCGGTACGAAATTCGTCCGGCCCCGCCTGGCCTTGCGCAATTCCGTCCGCCAGGTTGGAGCCCATGTGATGCAGCGCGAAATCCGAGTACGGCGCATAGTTCACATTGGACATTCCCGTGAAAGGAGACGCTGCGGTTGTGAGCGATGGCGAATGACATAGCGCGCAGCCGACGTTCGCGAACAGCCTTTGACCGTTCTTCTGAGACGCTGAGGCCGTAGCGGGCGCGGCGGGCGCCGACATCCGCATGAACGCGGCGAAGTTCACCACGTCGGACGACATTTCAGACACCGTGCCCGTCTGGCTGCCGTTGTTCACGATCACTGAAGAGTCCTCCGGCGTCGCGTTAAACTGACAGCCCGGCACGGCCGAACGCTCGTTGCTGAAGATTTCGTTCGCCACGCCTTGCTCGACGTTGTAGGCTTCGCCGGCGAAGATCATCAGCGATTTGTTCTGCGCCTTCCATCCGAAGCGCGTCACCGTGCCGTCATTGGCGGAAGTATTGAGCGCGCCCGCAATTCCGAGGGAGCTCTTTTGCGCGGCGTTCGCCGCAAGATTGGCCGCGAGCGTGGAATCCGGCGTATTCTCGACCAGGCCCAATCCGAATAATGGAGTGGGAATGCGCAAGCTGAGGTTGTGATTCGCGAGCTCCTGCACAAAATTTGGCTGAGCGATCATGCATCCCACGGCGTCCTTTCTGCCTTGAATCGTGTAGAGCCCGTGGACGCCGCCATCAAGCGCTCCATTGCTTTGCCCGTTGACCGTGATAAAGCGCGCCTCACGCACGGGCCCGCTGGCGACGATAAACGGGGGAACCGTGTTGCCTGCGCCGTCGAGGGTGGCCAGCGCCACCTGTGGATTCGGGACGGGATTCTGCGGGCTCTTCAGCCCGGGACTGCTCCCGCCGATGGTGGGCTGCGCGTGGCACATGGCGCAGCTATTGCCGTTGAACGTAGGGCCCAAGCCGGAACCCGTTTCGCCCGGCATGGTTCCCGAAACAGAATCCACCTCTTGAAAGCGTAGCTGGGCCTGGGTGAAAAACGATTGCTCGTTCGCATTGAGCGTGGGGTAATAGCTTCCTGCGCCCGGAGCCCCGCCGCGCGGCCCGGGATCCACTTGCGCGTAGATCATTCCGGTGGCGAGCAATACCGCTGTGAAGCGAAAAAAATGAAGGTGGAAATTCTTGGTGGCCATGTGTCCTCGTTTCCGCTTCGAGAAAACTATCACGCCCCCGGCCATCCATCAATCCGGTATTGGCTTTATGCGCCTCGCAACTTGGCATACGTCCAATGTGTTAGAGAACGCGCCATCGCCGTCCGGTTCGTGGTGCAATGAGGGTGCGGCCGCGATTCTTCGGCTGCCCGAAAATCCTCATGCAAGCACTCGTAAAAAGCAAGCGCGAGCCGGGGTTGTGGCTCGAAGAGATTCCCGAGCCAAACATCGGCATCAACGACGTATTGATCCGGGTAAAGCGCGCGGGAATCTGTGGAACGGACGTTCACATCTACAACTGGGACGAATGGGCGCAGCGCACCATTCCGGTGCCGATGGCGATCGGCCATGAATTCGTGGGAGAGATCGTCGAAGTGGGATCGAACGTCGGGGATTTTCGCCCCGGCGATCTGGTGAGCGGCGAAGGTCACGTGGTGTGCGGACGCTGTCGCAACTGCCTGGCGGGACGGCGCCATTTGTGCGCGCACATCCAAGGCGTGGGCGTGAACCGCCCGGGGGCGTTTGCCGACTATATCGCGATGCCAGTGACCAATCTTTGGCGTCACAAGCCGGGCATCGATCTGGATGTCGCCGCGATCTTCGATCCGTTCGGCAACGCGGTCCACACCGCGCTGTCGTTTCCCGTATTGGGCGAGGATGTGGTGATCACGGGCGCCGGGCCCATCGGAATCATGGCCGCCGCGGTGGTTCGGCACGCGGCCGCGCGTCACGTGGTGATCACCGACAAAAATCCCTACCGGCTGGATTTGGCGCGCCAGCTGGGAGTGACCCGCGCCGTGGACACAGCCCAAACGCCGCTGGCGCAGGTCCAGAAAGATTTGGGGATGCAGGAGGGTTTCGACGTGGGACTCGAGATGTCCGGCCACGCTTCGGCCTTGCGCGAGATGATCGCCAACATGAGCCATGGGGCGAAGATTGCGATCCTCGGGATTCCGTCGCAGGAGTTCGCCATCGATTGGACCACCGTGGTGTTCAACATGCTCACCATCAAAGGCATCTATGGGCGCGAAATGTATGAGACCTGGTACAAGATGGGCGTGATGCTGGAATGCGGGCTGGATATTCGGCCGGTGATCACGCATCGTTTTCCCTACCAGGAGTACGAGCAGGCGTTCGAGGTGATGCGCTCAGGGAACGCGGGTAAAGTGATTCTCGAGTGGGCGTGAACTTTCGCGCGCGGTCCGTCGTATAGTTTCTTGAAAATGCAGTTGGACGTTCTCCGTTTCATCTACGGCGCATGGATCGCGTTCGGCGTGATTTGGTTGTTGGGCGCCGGATTCACCAAGCAGACCGCGCGCTCTCAGAGCGACCTTTCGCGATTTCTGCAGGGCGCGCTCGCAGCTTCGGGATTCGTTGTTCTGTTCGACCGGCAAATTCCTTTGGGCATTCTGGATACGCGCTTTGTGTCCGGGTCCGCGGCATTGGGATGGATTGGGTTCACGATCACGCTGGCGGGGGTTTCGATCGCCATTTGGGCGCGATTTATCTTAGGGCGCAACTGGAGCGCCACTATTACGATCAAGCAGGACCATGAGATCGTGCGCCGCGGGCCGTACCGAATTGTTCGCCATCCCATTTACTTCGGAGCGACGCTGGCCATGCTCGGCACCGCGATCTACTTCGGCACGTTTCGCGGATTGCTCGCGGTGGCGCTCACCTTCGCGGGCTGGTGGTTCAAATCCCGCATGGAAGAGGAATTTATGCTGCAGCAGTTCGGCCCGCGGTATCGCGAGTATCAGCGCGAAGTAAAGGCGCTGATCCCGTTTGTGTTGTGATCGGACGACTCCTCGAAAGGAGGTTTTACACGGTCGCCAGGATCGGGGGACGGGTCGCGATAGGCCCACATATAGTAAACGCCGGGCTGGTTCACCTTGTATATTCGAGTAACTTCTATTTCAGACCGAATTTCCTGTCCGGGCTTCATTTCGCGACGAACAGGCTGCGCACCATACTCGATATTCGCGTACAGTATTTCATCCCCAAAGGCTGTCCGAGGCAGCTCCTTTCCCGAACTATCCACAACGATTAGTCCATAGTCTGTGTCGGGACTGACCTCGGCCAACATCGTGACCTTGGGCGACACGTTTTTTGAGCTTAGCTTGACGATGATCGGCCTGCCGATTTTTACGCTCGCGGAGCCAATCGCCACGGTCACTTTGTAGCCGGGTGGAAACGAGCACTGCTCGGTCGTTGTCGGAAGCTTGCCCGCGCGCAACACTCGCGCCGATTAGTACAAGGACGAAGAAACAACCGAACACTTTCATGACGTGCCCCCGTCAAAACTACGGCGCTGCGCAGACGAAATTCGCGGCGTCGTCGGTACTGCCCGATCCTTTATAGCGCGCGGTCTCGGGGTACGGACACAGCGGACGCGTGCGATCGATGACGCCCTTAGTTTTATGCGCGGCCGGAATATGATCGGGAGCTTTGTTCGATTCCACCCATGTTGCGAGCGTGCCGATTTTGTCGAAATCGTCGGTGCCGTCGCCGCCGGCGCAATGTCCCATGCCGGGAACCATGAACAACCGAATCGAATTGGCCGCTTTCAATTTGCCGCCGAGCGTATCTTCGACGGTGGTGAAATAATTCACGCTATTTTGCGGCGCGATGCCAGGGTCGGCCCAGCCGTGATACATCAACAGCTTTCCTCCATGTTTGAAAAATGGTTTGAGATTGGGATCGGTAGCATTCATGAGCGGACCGATCACTTTATCGGCGGTAGCGATATCCCGCGCCGCATCGAACTTCAAATAATCCCAATTGGGATCGTGAAACACCAGATATTGATAGGTTTCGGCCGCAAGCGCCATGGGCTTTGGTCCGGAGAGCGTAGCCCATCCGAGCTCGCTTCCGCGTTCGAGTCCCGGAAAAATCGACGCACCGGGTCCGGCATAAATCTTTCGCGCCACTTCCACTTGGGCGGCGGTCAGGCAGGTGGGCGAGTCTCCACCTTGCGCGGGACCCTTGCATTGGATGGACTGCGGATCGAAGTGGCAGCGGCGCGGATCTTCCAGCACGCCGTCCTGCACTCCATCCAGTGCGTCGCAGGCATCGAGCACCGCTTTGTGGATGAGCTGATACTTGGCGGGCGGGATATAGCCGTCGCTTTGGTTTGTGATCTCGGTGGTCCACACCTGCGCGCCTTGCAGGTGCGTGGGGTAGTTGGCGGCGGCCCCGGCAACGATACCGTCGTAATCGTCCGGGTAGCGCTGCGCTTCGGTGAGGGCCTGGCGGCCACCGGTGGAACAACCGTTGAAGTAAGAGCGCGTCGGATTCTTGCCGTAGTAAGCCGCAACGATCGGCTTGGCGGCCACAGTCATTTCATGAACCGCGCGATATGCGAAGTCGATCAGCTTTTCCGGATGGCCGACGACAAACACCGCCGTAGTCTCGGTGTGTCCGGTGTCGGTGCCGGCGGCGGCCCATCCGGCGGTGACGGCGGTGGCCAAGTCGCGATAACCGATGCTGCCGGCCCAAGCTCCGTTGCCGACGGATTCCAGCTTGCCGTTCCATCCTTCGGAAGGCATCCACACTTCGATCTTGATGTCGGAATCGCTGGTAGGTTTTAGTGTTGCGGCGATCCGGCAAATGGCGGGGAGATTTGCAAAATTGGGCGCGGGGAAGCCGGGAAATGTCGGCGCCGCTCCAGCCGGCAACGTGAGGTCGCCAGCGGGCACGGCCTGGGCCAAGGTAATGCTGGCATGCGGCAGGGCCAGCTTCGCCAGGCTTTCACAGGTGGCGGCGGCTAACGATGAGGAAAGCGCGATCACAAGCACGAGGTATCGCATCGGTATTGTCATATTAATAGAACGGCCTTGCGGGTTGCATGCAACGTTCGATATGCTGTGGGATCTAAGGAAACCACAGGAAACGATTATGACCCGATGCTTTCACCTGGTTGTGCTTGTCAGCGCGAGCCTGTCGCTCGTGGTCGCCACCGCGCAAGCGCAACAGCCGGCGCGGCCCAACGTGCAGTCGGCTGGCACTGAATCCGGATTCGCCGTTTTTCAGACCAAATGCATGGGCTGCCACGGCAACCCTACCATGGCTGGACGCGTGCCGGATCCCGCGACGCTGCGGCAATTGTCGCCTGAAAAGATTTATGAAGCATTGACCACCGGTCCGATGAAGACCCAAGGCGCCAGCCTGGCCGACGAACAGAAGCGCATGCTGGCCGTGTTCATGAGCGGGCGTACGTTTGGCAGCGCCGAGCAGGGCGATGCGAAGAATATGCCCAATCGTTGCGAAGCGAATCCGCCGATGAGCAATCCGAGCGATGGTGCGGCGTGGAACGGCTGGAGCCCCGACGTCACCAATAGCCGCTATCAGACGGCGAAGGGCGCGGACCTGACGGCCGATCAGGTGCCGCATCTGAAGCTGAAGTGGGCGTTCGGATATCCAACCGGCGTCTCAGCATTCGGACAACCGGCGGTAGCGGCTGGCCGCGTTTTCGTCGGCACCGATATCGGCTACGTTTATTCGCTGGACGCGAAATCCGGATGTGTCTATTGGTCCTATCAAGCCAAGGGCAACGTGCGCGGCGGACCGAGCGTGGGTCCGGTGAAGGGCCATGAGGGTGTGAAATACGCGGTGTTTTTTGGCGATGCGCATGCCAACATTTATGCGGTGGACGCGCAGACCGGACAGGAGCTTTGGACCAGGAAAGTGGACGATCACTTCGTGGCGCGCATCACCGCGTCGCCGAAGTTGTATGACGGCTACCTCTATGTGCCGGTATCGTCGTCGGAAGAATTCGCCGCGGCCAATCTGGATTATCCATGCTGCACCTCGCGCGGCAGTGTGGTGAAGTTGAACGCCAATACGGGCGAAGTGGCCTGGAAAACTTACGTTGTTGCAGAGACGCCCAAGCCCACGCGCAAAAATTCAAGAGGCGTGCAGCAATATGCGCCGGCCGGAGCTTCGGTGTGGAATTCGCCCACCATCGACGCCAAGCGCCACGCCGTCTATTTCGGCACGGGCGATTCGGAAACCGAACCCGCGGCAAAGACATCGGACTCCGTGATGGCGGTAGATATGAAGACCGGCAAGGTGCTGTGGTATTACCAGGCGCAGGCCGGCGACGCGTTCCTGGGCGGCTGCATGGGCCCGGAGAAGACCGACAATTGTCCCAAGGAGAACGGGCCGGATCTGGACATCGGCAATTCTCCCGTGTTGCGTTCCTTGCCGGACGGGAAGAGCATCGTGGTGGCTGGAACAAAAGATGGAAAAGTGTTTGCGCTGGATCCGGACAAAAAAGGCGCGGTGGTGTGGCAGGCGAAAGTGGCCGATAATCCGCCGGGAACGCCGTTTTTCCGCATGAGCGGAATCGTCTGGGGCGGCGCGTTCGACGAGAAGGCCGCTTACTACGGCGCTACCGGGGGAGGCATCACGGCGATTCAATTGACTACGGGCGAGAAGCTGTGGCACAAAGATCTCGCCGAGCCGGGCAAGCGGGTGAACAACGCCGCGGCCGCTACTGCGATGCCGGGTGTGGTTTTTATCGCCGGCACCGATGGCAAGCTGCACGCGCTGGCGACAGCGGACGGATCCGAGCTTTGGGTGTACGATACCAACCATCCTTTCGATACGGTGAACAAAGTGGACGCCAAGGGCGGATCCATCGCGTCCATTGGGCCCACCATCGCGAATGGCATGCTGTTCATTGGATCGGGCTACGGCGTTACGTCGGGCAACACCGGGAACGTGCTGCTCGCGTTCGGCGTCGAATAGCTGCGCGCCAGCGAGTTGTGCTAACCAGGAAGTGTGAAGGAACTTCCCAAGGTTGAACTGCACCTGCATCTGGACTGCTCGTTGAGCTACGCCGCGGTGGCGCAGCTGGACGAATCCGTTTCGCTCGAAGAGTACCAGCGCGAGTTTATCGCTCCGCCGCGTTGCACCAATCTGGCGGATTTCCTGACGCGCGCGCCGCGCGGCTTCAAACTGATGCAAGACGAAGCGGCGCTGAAGCTGGTGGTGGAGGATCTGTTCGAGCAACTGGCCGGCGATGGGGTGATCTACGCGGAGATTCGTTTCGCTCCGCTGCTGCACTTGGAGCGCGGCTTGACGCCCGAGCAAGTGGTGGCCGCCGTGGATCGCGCAACGGAAGCTTGCATCCGGCAGAGCGGAATCGATGCCCGGCTGATTCTGTGTACTCTGCGGCATTTCGACCGGCAGCAGGGGCTTGTGACGGCGGGGCTGGTGGAGCAGTTCCGGGGCAGCCGCGTGGTGGCGCTCGACATTGCGGGCGACGAAGCCGGATATCCGATTGAAGCGCAAGTTCCCGCTTTTCGCTACGCGATTGACCGCGGCCTGCATCGGACCGCGCATGCCGGAGAGGCTCGCGGCCCGGAAAGCGTTTGGGAGACGCTGCGCGAGTTTCAGCCTTCGAGGATCGGCCACGGAGTGCGCAGTATCGAAGATCCGGTGCTGGTGGAACATCTTATTCACGAGCGCATTCATCTGGAGGTGTGTCCCACCAGCAATCTGCAGACGGGCATCTCGCAGGAATTTGCCGAGCACGCGGTGGATGAATTATATCGGGCGGGCGTTCCGCTCAGCATCAGCACGGACACGCGTACGATCACCAACATTACGTTGACGGAAGAATATCGAAACCTGGAGGAGCACTTCGGTTGGACCGATGCCGATCTCGCGGTCTGCAATCAAGCCGCAATCGATGCGGCATTCGTCGACGAAACGGTAAAGAACTCGCTGAGAGGCCAGATCAGGGCTTCTTACAAGTGAAATTCGCGGCATCGTCGGTGCTGCCGCTGCCTTTGTAGCTCGCGATTTCAGGATACGCGCACAGCGGACGCGTGCGAACTTCCTTGCCGTCTTCGATGCGCGAAGCGATCAGATCGCGCGGCGCCTGTTTCTGTTCCACCCAGGTTTGCAAAGCGGGGAACAGATCGAAGTGGTCCGTGCCTTCGCCGCCGCCGCAGTGCCCAACGCCCGGGACCATGTATAAACGGACGGCGCTCAAGGCGGGCTTGGCGCCGATAGTTTTCACCACGTTGTTGTAGTAGTTCACCACTTCGAGCGGAGGCACGCCCGCGTCGTTCCATCCGCCCCACAGCATCATTTTGCCGCCACGAGAGACAAACTTCTTGATATCGGGATCGATCGCGTTCACCGGCTGATTGGCGGGTTTGTCGGCGAGCGCTACGTCCGAATCAAAATTGATGGGACGCGTTTTATAGTCCCAACTCGGATCTTTGAAAACGAAATATTTGAAAAAGTCGGTTGCGATGAAGATGGGCGCATCGCCGGTGAGTTGTCCCCATCCAAGCTCGCTGCCGGGATAGAGCGGCGAATAGATCTGCTCGCCGGTGCGCGGATTTTTCGGGCCGGCGTAGAGCTTGCGAGCGGCTTCCACTTGCGGGGCGGTGAGGCAGGCGTTGCTATCGGCTCCCTTGCATTCGATGACGGCAGGATCGAACGTACAGGCGGTGGGATTTTCGATCACGCCATCCTTCACTCCGTCCTGGGCGTCGCAGGCTGCGAGCGCGGCCGCATGGATGGCCGGAAACTTCGCAGGCGGGATAACGCTGGCGGGATTTTGGTGCGTGGACTGCCAGATCCACATTTGCGCGAAGGTGTGATGGGTGAGGTGCGCCGCAAATCCCCCCACCACGACGCCGTTATAATCGTGCGGATATTTCTGCGCTTCCTTGAGCGCGGCGATGCTACCGCCGCCGCATTCATCCATGTAGGAAAACTTGGGTGCACTGCCGTAAAATGCGACGATGGCGGCTTTGGCGGTGACGGTCATTTCGTGCGCGGCGCGATCGCCGAAGTCGACGATCTTTTCCGGATGATCCAGCGCATAAGCGGAACCGTTCTCGTGTCCGGTATTTTCCGCCGCCGCCGCGAAGCCGCCCTGCATGGCCGTGGCGAGTCCGCCGAAGCTGAGATTGCCACCGAGTCCGCCGTTGCCGGTGCCGCGCAGCTTGCCGTTCCAGCCGGAAGCGGGCAACCAGACTTCGATTTTGATTTCGGAGTCGCCGGTGGGCGCAGATGTTGCCGAGACGCGGCAGAACGCCGGAAGATCCTTGAAGTTTGGCCCGGGCGCGCCGGGGAAAGGCGCTGGATTGCCTGGGGGAGTTTGAATTCGCCAGCGGAAACCGACTGCGCCAACGTGATGGTAGTGTGCGGAATCCTCAGCGACTTCAGGCTCTCACAGGTGGCGGCGGCCAGCGGCAATTGAATGAGAGCAAGAACGATTCTGGCGTTGAGCATAAACGTAAACATTCTATAGCAGCGAGTCCAAAGAGAATCGATTGCTTTCGCGATGGACGAGCAGCAAATAGTAGGCGATGGCGTAGATCATCTGCACGCCGACGGTGTTCCAATCGCTGCGCATCGCGGTGCCGAAAACGAGCGCGGCGATCATCAGGCCGCCCAGCGTCAAAGCCCAGCGCGTGAACAGGCCCAGTGTGGTCAGTACGCCTAGCACCAGCTCGGCGAAAGGCAGCACTACTAAGAACGCGTGTACCAGGCCGGCGGGCAAGGCAGTCTTGCTGAATTCCGCCGCCGTGGTGGAGGCGAAGGATTCCGCCCCTGGGCCGAAGATACGCCCGGCCCCGTGGACCAGAATATTGATGCCCAGGGTGAGGCGAAAGACCGCGTAGGCGAGCTGGCGGTCAAGCGTGGGCGAGTCGGTGGATGGGGTCATGCGATCTAATCGAAGATTCTTTGCAGTATACGATAGAGTCAAAAGCACAGAAGAACTGGGAGCGGCACGCGGAATGAAGCAGAGGTCTATCGAATCCATGAAAGAACTACCTAAATTCAAGAGCGAAGAGGAAGAACGAAAATTCTGGGAGCCCGCCGACTCGACGAAGCACATCGACTGGTCGCGGGAAAACGCAAGAAGCTCGTTGAGTTGAAGCCTTCGTTGCGGACAATCTCGCTTCGATTGCCAGTGGCGATGATCGAGGACCTGAAGTTGCTCGCGAACCAAAGGGCGCCTATCGCGCTCATCGCTTCTTCATCGTATAAACGTAATTGTTCAGGCCGAAATCCGCCGTAGCTGGGTCCAGGAAATGGTAATCCAGTTCGTTGGCGCAGCCGGTTTCGAGCGTCTTCCATGATGATCCTCGAAAGCCCAACTTGGCAGCGATCTTGGCCGGGTCAGCCGATTGGTCGCGCCGATGCATTTCGCCGAACGCGCCCTGGAACAGCATGTCGGCGGGGTAATCCTTCAGCTTGTAATTCGGGCCCTGGCAGGCCACCGGGCGCGGCCCGAGGATGGCCTTGGGCTGGATTACGACGGTCTTGTTCACGAGCGACTTCATTTCCGCCAGATCCGATTCGTAAGGGCGGCCATCCTGCCACGGCGCGACGGTGGCGGAAGCGATCTTCCAAGTCCCCAGATAAAAAGGTTCGGCGGCTAGGCCTGAGGAAACCAGCGCACCCGCCAGCACCGTCATAATGAAAAAGATCTGCATGATCGCCTGCGAGATTACCACAACGCGTCTGCTCCGATTCTCATTGGCGATGATGTTTGCACTGGCGGCTGCGTTTGGGCAGCAGATTTCGATCGAGCCTCGGCAACGTCCGGCAGTCCAGCAGAAACAGGAAGAACTTCACCCCGGCCGGCTCCGCATCGACACCACGCTGGTCCTGGTTCCGGTGGAAGTGAGCGACAAGTTGAACCGTCCGGTGAGCGGGCTTGAGAAGGAGAATTTCCATGTGTTCGACGACAAGGTGGAGCAGAAAATCATTTCTTTCTCGATGGAGGACGATCCCATCGCGGTGGGCTTGGTGTTCGACGTCAGCGGAAGCATGGCGGACGATCTGAGGGAGATGCGGCACGCGGCGGCGCAGTTCTTCAAGACCTCCAATCCCGGCGACGAATTCTGCCTGGTGGAGCTTGCGAGCGACGCGCACGTGGCCGTGCCGCTGACGCAAAACGCTGCCGACGTGGATTACAAATTGATGTTCAGCAAAGGCGGCGGGTCCACGGCGCTGCTGGACGGCGTGTACCTGGGCCTGAACGAAGTAAGAAAATCGAAGAATTTGCGCAAGGCACTGGTGATCATCTCCGACGGCGGCGAGAATCACAGCCGTTACACGCCCGGCGAAGTGAAGAACGCGATTGTGGAAAGCGACGTGATGATCTATGCCATCGGCACTTTCGGAAACGGAGCGGGCGCACTTTACGGCGACCAGGTACTGCTGAAGAGCATGACGGAACAAAGCGGGGGGCGAATGTATGCCGCGGTCGGGATGTCGCTGGGAGATTTCGCCGACAAGATCGTCATCGATCTCAGGAATCGATACATGCTGGGATACGCACCCACCGACGCGGCTCGGGATGGGCGATATCATCACATCCGCGTGACCCTGGACCCTCCCAAGGGATTGCCGAAGCTGCAGGCGCATTGGCGCACGGGCTACTACGCACCCAGCGAATAAGCGCCATGACCGCCAAGCAACAGCTGGATTCGTTCATCGCGAAATACTCTCCGGAAGTGGCCGGTGTCGCGCGCAAGGCATTCGTTTGGATGCGCAGGAAGTTCCCGGACGCCGATGTGTTGGTCTACGACAACTACAATGCGCTCGCCATCGGTTTTGGTCCCACCGGACGGGCTTCCGATGGGGTATTTTCGATTGCGTTGTTTCCCCGCTGGGTGAATCTGTTCTTCCTGCAAGGCGCCGGGCTGCCCGATCCGAACAAGCTGCTCAAGGGCAGCGGCAAGCAGGCGCGCAGCATCCGGATCGAGAACGTCGAGTTGTTGGATGAACCGCGGGTGCTCGCGTTGATCGATGCGGAGGCCGCGCGATGCGGCCTGGAGCCGGGGCTGGGGAGCGGGAAGATCGTGATCAAATCCATTTCAGCCAGGCAACGCCCGCGCCGGCCCGCGCCAGAATCCAAGAAATCCTTGAAGTAACCGCATTCGATATGATGTTCGTTCGAACTTATGCGCGATTTTGACGAGAACAACATCACGGCCGCGGTGATTGACCGCTACAAGAACACGCCCGATCCGCGGCTCAAGAAGATCATGACCAGCCTGGTCGAGCATCTGCACGATTTCGTGCGCGACGTGGAGCCCACCGAAGCCGAGTGGGGACAGGCCATCGACTATCTGACGCGTACCGGCAAGCTATGCACCGACAAGCGGCAGGAGTTCATTCTGCTGTCGGACACGCTGGGAGTTTCCATGCTGGTGGACGCCATCAATCATCGGTTTTCGAAGGACGCCACCGAGAGCACGGTGATGGGTCCGTTCTATGTGCAGAACCCGCCGGAAGCGGCGTTTGGCGCTGACATTCGCGGCGGCGCGAAGGGTGAAGCGCTGTATATCGACGGGTCGATTCTGTCGGAAGACGGCAAGCCGGTGGCGAACGCCATCATCGATGTCTGGCATTCGGACGCAGAAGGTTTCTACGACGTGCAGCGGCCGGAGTTGGAAGAGCCCACGCTGCGGGCGCGCTTCCACAGCGACTCTCAGGGACGCTTCCGCTTCTGGACCATCATGCCGAGGTTCTATCCGATCCCGGACGATGGCACGGTGGGCGAGATGCTGAAGGCGTCGGCGCGGCATCCCTACCGGCCCGCGCACGTGCATTTCATGATCGTCGCCGAGGGGCATGAGACGCTGGTGACGCATGTGTTCGTGGATGGTGATCAATACCTGGATAGCGATGCCGTGTTCGCGGTGAAGAATTCGCTGATTCGGGATTTCACGCACGAAGCGCCGGGTGTCGCGCCGGATGGTAAAAAGATGGACGCGCCGTGGCGCAAGCTGCACACGGATTTCGTTCTGTCGAAAGCGGCGGCAAGGAAGAGCGCGCCGGCGGCGTAGTTATTTCGCTTCGGGCCGGCACAAAGTTGAATCCGCATTATAAGGCGTGACGCGCTGAGGCTTGGCGTCCGCATTGAGCAGCCACACTTCGCGATCATTGAAATAACGGAGCAACCGCGCGTCGGATTGCGGATCCATTTCGCGCGCCCACACCACTTTGCTGTCATCGATATCGGCGCCGTTGTAGACCCACTCCTGATCGGGCGAATGTTGGGAAGAGTAATGCACGATCACCAGTTGTTTCTTCGGACGCTGGGATAACCATTGCTGGATATAGGCGCGCGCCTCGCCATGCGGCTCGGCTCCATGCTCCCAATAGGAGACAGGTATTTTCAGCTCGCTAGCCGTCAGCTTCAACGTGCTTGCGGCGGCGACACAAAGCGGTAGCAGCACGGCGAAGGCCATCGCTCGCGCGGGCCTGGTGCGCGAGAAAGCAACGTAGATGTGGCGCGCACCTTGAGCGATCAGGACGAAAATCGCGGGAACAATCGGAGCGAGGTGATAAGGATACAAAACCATCTGAAAAAGATTCAACGCCAATATCACGGCGACGATCACCACCAGCGGACGAGTGCGCCGGTCCAGAAACACTTTGGGCAGCAACAGCAGCGGAATCGTTAGAACCGGTCCGCAGAAGAAAGACCAATTCTCAAAAGCCCGCACATCCAGGCTGTCGAGGAAAGCATGCCACGAATCGTAGATGGTGTGATGCGCAATTTCCTTTTGGTACATCTCGCGCAGGACGCGGTGGCGAAAGGTCACCTGCTTTACGGGAAGGAATCCCAAGTTCTCCGGCCATCCATAGGTGTCGCGGTTCACTTCATAGGGCATTTGCAAGGGATGGCCGGTTACGCGCCAGTTGTAGAAGCCGGTAAAAGCAAGGCCCGCGCTGAGGATCAGTCCGGCGGGAATGACGATTTGCGCCCATTGTTTTCGCGCAGGGCGTTTTCGCGCGGGACCCAGCGCCAGGTACAGCAGCGCGGCCGCTGTAAGAACCATGCCCTCAAAAGGCCGTGTGTTCATCAACAGGACCATGCCGATTCCAAGGCCGATTCCAAGAAAGATGGAGGGCCGAACCGGCGCCGCGCCCTGTCTGAGACGCCGCACCGCACCCAGGACGAGCGCTCCACCGATGCCTGGCACGGCGCCGCCCAAGTAGCTATTTATCCAAATGGTGGTAACTCCGAAAGCCAGGATTGCCAAGAGCGTTCCGAATAGCGCCCAGCGCGCGGGCAGCCAGGCTTGCATCATCCAGCAGAGGGCCGCAAACATCAGACCCACGCTGAGAAGCACGCCAATCCATGGTTCGTGAAACAAGCATTGTCCGAAAGACAGAAATGCGCCTTGGCCCGGCGGGTACATGGAGGCGTAAGTGGGCTGCTGAATAATGTGGATAGATTCGAAGTGCTGCCACAAAGGATGCGGGGGATTGGCGAGCCGGCCGTGCACCAGAGTGTCGGCGAGCAACAGGTGGCTGAACTCATCGTGAATGCTTGGCTCCGGCACCGGATAGATTCCGAGCAGGGATAACCGGAGGGCAACTGGCAGCAGGCCGCAAAAAGCGATCGAAGCGGCCCGATGATTGGCCAGGCGGATGAAGGCGGTTCGCACGGATCGCAATCGCTTACCGAAGGCCGCGGGCGCCAGCCAGATTGCCAGCGCGGCCAGGAATACCAATTCCCATTGAATGGCTACCGCCAGGGGCGAAACGAAATGGGCTGCTTCGTCGATGAAGAAGCGGACGGTTTCGGCAAAGGTCATCTACTCTCGCGTGGCATCGTGACCCGCGGCGCCGGCTCCCTTATGGTCGCGGCTCGGTAAATACCTGCCAGTACGCAGCCCCAATTCCGAGCCGCGCGCTTAAGCAAGCGGTTTCTGGCGTTCTTCAGCATTCCACTAGGAAACCCACTTGAGCAGGCGGATCACGCCCATTTTGGCGGCTTTGCGGTGCGCGGAGACATCCTGGCGGCGCTCGATCTCACGCCGGTTCTCGCTATAGTACTGATAGGCCCGCCAAAGCATTTCTTCATTCGTCATGGTGGGACGCCAGCCCAGGCGTTCCTTGATGCGCGATGTATCGAAGAGAAAATCTTCGGCGATCATTTTGTAGTGATACGGCCCGAGCGGCGAAAGCTTCAAATGATAGGCCAGCTTCATGGCCGCGATTGCGGGCCCCCGTGGAAGGGTAGCTACTTTCGACTTGCTTTTGGAGTTGCGGATCACGTATTCGTAAACTTCCGCGATCGACTTCACGTCGTCCGAGCCAACGTTGAAGGTGTCGGAATGAGGATAATCCAGCGCCAGCAGGCAGGCGTTCGCCAGATCCTGGGCGTAGATGAATTGATAACGGTTGCGCCCTCCGCCCACGGCCCACACGCGCCGTCCTTCGTCGATGAACTCGAACAGGATGGAAAGCAGGCCCAGGCGGCCAAAATCGATGATGGTGGGACAGCGCACCAGAATGGAAGTAATATCGGTATATTCGAGAATAATGCGCTCGGCCTCCAGCTTCGAGCGGCCGTATAGCTCCACCGGATTGGGAGGATCGTCTTCGCGAACGGGACGGCCCATGGCCTCGCCCCACAAGCAATTGGTGGAGGTGAACACGTGCTGGCGGACTCCGTGTTTTCGCATGGCGTCCATCAGGTTGCGCGTTCCATCCACGTTGCTGGTCCACAACTCCTTGGGATCTTCGGAGCCGTGCGCCAGCATGGCGGCGCAATGGACCACGCCGTCGATGTGAGCGCCCGCAAACACCTGGTCCAACGCATCCCGATCGCGCAGGTCGATCTGGTGTTTGTCGAGATTGGGATGCTCATCTTCATCCGGACACACGTCCACGCTTACGCAGCGGTGTCCCGCTTCCAAAATTGCGCGCTTTAGAATGCCGCCGAAAAAACCGGCGCCGCCCGTTACTATGACCGTTTTCATAAAAATTTCTACTTAGCTTCCAGCGCCGCCATCAAAACCACCGCCCCCAAGTCGCGCCCGTCGCTCGCCGTTTTGGGCGAGTACGGATCGAAGCTAAAAGCGATGGGCAGCACGTTAGTGTCGAGAAAGCAAGCCGGGATATCCCGGACAAACTCGAAGCTGCCACCCTTGTCATAAGTTTCAGGGGCGAGCGGCTCGCCGTCAACAAAAGCGGTTAATGTCATTGGCCCGAGTTTTTGGATTTGTGTTTCAGGAAAATATAATCGCAGCAATAAACGGGCTCCGTGCCGGACCGACGGGGGCGGGGCCAGCGCCAGGGCGAAATCGGGGCCAGTCCAGCGCCAAGCTTGGTCCCCTCCACTACCCTCCACATTGTAGAATCCGCTGATTAACTGGCTAGCGACGGACGGATCTCCCATGTGAACGACGCTAGACGGCGCCTTTACCCGATGGCAGCCAGCTAACAGAAGGACGAGAACGCCCGGCCAACTTCGGCGGAGAGACATGGAGCTTGGATGCACGGTACCAGCTATCAGGGTACCCGATCCTCATTCTCAGACGGAGATCGACTATGATGACAGCAATGCCAGGGCGTGCGGAGTGAACCGGCGGTCGTTCGTGGCCGGTATTCTGGGAGCGTCGGTTGGCAAGGCGCAGGGCGCTTCGGTACGGGTACAAGTACAGCCCGAAGTCCGGCTGGGCCGCATTCCCGCCGATTTCATGGGCCTGGGCTACGAGGTTTCCTCGGTGTCCGAGCGCGGCTTGCTGGCCGGGTCCAACCGGGTTTATGTGCAGTTTGTGCGGACGCTGGGTCCGGCCGGCGTGATTCGGATTGGCGGCAATACCAGCGATTACGCCTCCTGGTCGAACGATGGGCCGGCGGTTTCGTCGCCCAAAGCGACGGTGGTGGATCGCCGCAGCTTGGTCGACCTGGGAACGTTCCTTCGCGCCACGGGCTGGCGGCTGATTTGGGGATTCAATCTTGGCCTGGGAACCATCGATCAAGCGGTAGCAGAGGCAGTGGCGGTAGCGGCGAGCGCCGGCGGAAGTCTGCTGGCCTTCGAAGTAGGCAATGAGCCGGATTTGTTTGCGGGCGTTCATCGGCCAGCCGGTTATTCCTATGCCGATTACTACGCCGAGTACCGCCGGTTCAAAAGGGCGATCCGGGATAAGCTGCCCAACGCGCCCTTCGCCGGGCCGGATGTGATTGTCCGTGCGGATTGGCTGGAGCAATTCGCGGCCAGCGAGGCAGGCGATCTGCGGTTGCTGACGCATCATTATTATGCCGAGGGGCCGCCGGAGAACCCAACCAGTACGATTGAGACTCTCCTGAAGCCGAATGCGATTCTGCCGGGGCTGCTCGGTCGGTTGGAAGCCGCTTCGCGCTCGGCGCGTCTGCCGTATCGAATTTGTGAAACCAATTCTTGCTTTGGAGGCGGCAAGCCGGGCGTCAGCGATACCATGGCGGCGGCTCTGTGGGGGCTGGATTTTATGTTCACGTTGGCGCAATTCCATGCCGCTGGCGTGAATATGGAAACTGGCGTGAATCATTTGGGATTTTTAAGTTATTACACGCCCATTGGCCTGGAAGCCGGCTCGGAGCGGGTTTATCGGGCTACGCCTTTGTACTACGGGATGCTTGCGTTTGCATTGGCCAGCAAGGGTGAACTCCTCAAGTTGATGCTGGACGCGGGCGGGCTGAACATGACTGCGTACGCGGTGCGTTCGGATCGCGGCGAGATCTGGCTCACACTCGTTAATAAGGAAGCCACTCGCGATGCTCAGGTACGCGTCGCATGTTCTGGGGTTGCTAAGGCTAGCGCCCTTCGTCTGACGGGGCCTTCGCTTTCGAGTAAAGAGGGCGTGCTGCTGGGCGGATCGGCGGTGAGTAGAGATGGCAAATGGGGCCCTGGACGATCGGAGGCAATTCGCGTAACAGGAGGCGAAGTGGAGATCGCGGTCCCAGCGGCGAGCGCTGCGATTCTCCGGTTGACGTGATGCGGCTCTGCGTGGCGTCCCGAATACAAGTAAGGCTCGCTCGTGTATTCGAAGCGTCCCGCGCTGCGGGCTGAAGCCATAGCACAACCCCCAGTTGTCCGACGCAAATGACGCTCTTAGTCTTTACTGCAGATTCCTCGGCTAACGAATCTTGCCGCCCTTTGAAAGATTATGACGTTACCTCTCCACTCCTCGCGACGCCGGGTCTTCCTCTTGACGGTCACAGGTGCCGGGAGCCAGATGCCAGGAGGCTCCTGGACAACCCAAATGGACTATTAGTTGCCCATCCGTTCGAGGTAAAGAAAGAACTCGTCCTCTTGACGCGTTCCCTTTTTCCACACCGAAATTTATTGCCGACAAGGAGATCTTTCATGCCCACGATCACAACTAAAGACGGTATCGAGATTTACTACAAGGACTGGGGTAAAGGACAGCCTGTAGTGTTCAGCCACGGTTGGCCGCTCAGCGCGGACGACTGGGATAACCAGATGTTGTTCTTCCTGAATCATGGCTATCGGGTTATCGCCCATGATCGCCGTGGCCATGGGCGATCAAGTCAGACCGCCGACGGACACGATATGGACCATTACGCCGACGACTTGGCGGCTGTTACGGCGCACCTCGACCTAAAAAACGCCATCCACGTGGGCCATTCCACCGGCGGCGGCGAAGTCACGCGCTACCTGGCGCGCCATGGCGAAAGCCGCGTGAGCAAGGCAGCCCTGATCAGCGCGGTGCCTCCTCTTATGGTGAAAACGGCCGCGAATCCGCTCGGTCTTCCCAAGGAGGTCTTCGACGGGTTGCAGGCACAGCTTGCGGAGAATCGTTCGGCATTCTATCGTGATATCGCGGCCGGCCCTTTTTACGGCTACAATCGGCCAGGGGCGAAAGCTTCGGAAGCCGTCATAGAAAATTGGTGGCGCCAGGGCATGATGGGCGGAGCCAAGGCGCATTACGACGGGATCGTGGCCTTTTCCCAAACGGACTTTACCGAGGACCTGAAGAAGATCAACGTCCCCGTCCTGGTGATCCATAGCGAAGACGATCAGATCGTGCCCTATGCCGCCGCCGGTCCGAGAACCGCGAAACTGCTAAAGAATGGGACCTTTATTAGCTACAAGAACTTCCCGCACGGAATGCCGACTACCGAAGCAGCCACCATTAACGCCGACCTGTTGGCCTTCTTCACCGCCGCCGCAAGCGTCGCGGCTTAAACAGTGCCCGGCCTTTGCTTTTGCGAAGGCCGGGACAGTTTCCTGACGACAGTCTCGTGAAAGCGCCCGTGGCCTGCACTTACATCCGATGTGAGCGAGCAGCAATCCTTGGCTAAGGCATGATCGACACCCAGGACAACAGCTGGTTGTCGGCAGGTAAATCGGTCCAAACGGTGCATCTCATCAGCACGCCCAGTGCAGAACGATGTTGATGGACTTTCTTAATCCGCCGGACATTACTTGATCCCGGCTACCGCGGGCAAGACTTACCTGTCAGCACCAAACGAAAGATCGCTAAGCCCGGTCATCCGCCCCGTTCGAAGCTTTGCGCAGCCGGTCACCGAAGTCATCTTGTGCTGTTCCCCCAAATTGTCGTCTTGGGATTATAGTTCCGCCAGTCGAACCAATAATCTTTCAGCATAGGAACACGCTCCAGGCACGCCCCCTTCGCCTTCCCGGAGATCGCGCAGCCCTGAAAGTTCCATTCGCTGCCGGTGGCCGCATCCATGAGCAGCACTCCGGGTTTGTTCTGAGTCATGCGATAGAAATCGGTTGCACCATCCACGCCTGGGATTCGGTCACGGAAGGCCCTGACGGATTGCCCGTCCGCACCAACTGCAATCAGCACCGGTTGCGCTCCCACGTAGCTTCTGACCAGCTTCTCCCGAATGACCCGGTCATAAAGGAACGCCCGGCTGGCATCCGAAGTCTGAATCCCCAGGATTAAATCGCGCGAATGCATCCCATGCTCTGGAAACTGGATCACCGTCGGCCGAAGCCTCATGTGCACGTCCCAATCCTTGGCCTCGTATTCGGACGCGTACTTCGATACAGGCTTGAGCACCATGCCCTTGGGCTCTTCCGCCTTCCAAGTCCGAAAGGTAAGTTCATCGGAGAGCACCAGAGTGAGTTGCCGGCCTTTCAGCGGACCGGAGATGGCGGTCCCGTTGATCTGCTGCCAATAGCTCCCGGTCTCCTCGTCGCGCATGAGGAAGTTTTGATTGTTGATGCCGGCCAGATGAAACGTCAGCCGGCGTCCAGCTACATCTCTCATCCACACCAGACCGGTGTGACAGAGCGTTCAATACGTCGCGACCAGTGCGGTCCCTCCCACAATGTCGTTGACGACATGGTGATAACCCATCTCGCGGATCGGGTAGGCGCGCGCGGTACCGGCGATCTTTACCACGATCAGCTTGTCGTCGTTGTCGAGTTTTACGTCGGTAGCTGCGGCGAATGCTGGATGTTCCACCGCGTGGAACATCACCTGTTCGTACACATTCGCGCGCGCCAGCACGGCCAGGATGCAAACCAGCATCGCAGTCGCCGCCACCGAGATCCGCCGCAAGCCGGGAGCCTGGGAGCGCCAGTACGCAATGGCCGCCGCCACCGCCGCGAGTGCTGAGACCACAGTAACCAGGGGCCCGAAGCGGGACACCGCTAGCGCCGCCATCAGCTCCCGCGATCCCTGGGCGCGGAACGGCCGGATGACGTAGATCGGGTAGGCTACCGAGACCAAGGACACGGCCAGGCAGGCCAACACTACGACAAGCCACCGGGTTCGGTCCGAACTTTTCATGTGGTTCATTCTCTCACTTTCCGCCGGGCGACCGACCACATTCTCGGCAAGGGATCTTTTATCCGAAGCAATGTGCCATTGCGTCATTGCCGTTTTGGTATTACCATGTTGGTAGGTGACGTTTCGGGACAAGGAGACCCAGCGGCTCTCGGAGCGCATCCGCGTCAATAAGTTTCAGCAGATAGAGAAGGCCGCTAGAATCAAGCTCGCACTGCTGGGGAACGCAAAGGACCTGACCGACCTCCGGCGTATTCCCGGTTTACGGCTCGAAAAGCTTTCTGGAAATAGAGCTGGCCAGCACAGCATCCGCATTAACGATCAATATCGAATTTGTTTTCGTGGGAGAACGACGAGGCGCAAGATGTCGAAATCTGAGAAACTGCCGCCCATTCATCCCGGAGAGGCGTTGGCGGACGCGCTTCGCGAGGGCGGCATCAGCGCAAGCAGGGCCGCCATCGCCATGGGACTGCCGCCGAGCACCCTCACCAGGATCATCCAAGGCCAAAGAAACATCACGGCCCCGATCGCGTTGCGCATCGCCCGTTACTTCGGCACCTCGCCCGACATCTGGATGGGAATTCAGGCGGCCTACGATCTTGAGATAGCAAAGGACCGCGACGGAACAAGAATAGAACGCGATGTGCGTCCTCTTGGTCCACTTCAAGCGTGATGCGGGCGGACTACGACGCCGCTTGCCTTCGATACACGGCCGGCGAGACGCCCACTTGCCGGATGAACCAGTGCGAGAGATGGCTTTGCGACGAAAAGCCGGACGACAGCGCCACGTCCACCACGGCTAAATCGGTGTTGCGCAGCAGTTCCTTGGCGCGCTCGATGCGCCGGGCCAGCACGTACTGATGGGGCGATTGCCCGACTGCGGCCTTGAACGCGCGCGCCAAATATAACGGGCTGATGTCCACTTCAGCCGCCATGGCTTGCAGGCTCAGGTCGCCTTCCAGATTGTCCTCGATAAAATCGATCACGCGGCGCATTTTCCAGCCGGCCAGCGGCTTGGCGGGAAGGATACGGACCGGCCGCGAGCGCGAGGAATGCGTGCGTGCCAGGTGCACGGCCATCATTTGCGCGATGGTGTCGATGTACAAGCCGTCGTTATAGCCATCGCTGGCGTGGCCGTCGCGCAGGGCGTTGGTGATGGCGATCGCAAGCTGCTCGAGCAGCGGGTCCAGGATCGCAAAGCGCGGCACCAGCTCGGCGCCCGAACTGTCGCAGCCGTAGATTTCGCTCACCGCCGCTTCGTAAACCGATTGGCGCAGATACACCTGCAAGATTTCCGGATGCCCGGCGTGCTGCCATTGGGTGGTGGCGTCGCCCGGGGTCAGGCAGATGCGGCGCGGTCCGATGAGCGCGCTCTCGCGGGGGGCGCCTTCAATTTTGCGGGTTACCTCCGTCGGCCGGCTCAAATGATAGATCAGCGAAGGATGGCGGATGGGCCGCTCCACGGCTTGAAACGGCGCTTCCTCAAGGATCGCCGCATGGAGCGAGCGCCAGCCGGCGTCCTGGCTGTGTGCGATTAACCGGTTGGCCGACCGCAGCGCCCGGCCGTGTGTTTCGCGAGCGGTGAATACGGAATTTGTTGGTACAGTCACGGTATCCAACCCGGCGTGGGAAGCGTCTTAAATTTCGGTGGTTTCATTGTACATCAGAGATTGTAGGCGGTGCTCGGTATCTCATTGAGAAGTTTGTCTGCTGCGGTACACTGAAAAAACGAACCCAATGAAGTGGCGGCGCGCACTGAAGTCTTGACGAAAGCGTGCCGATAACTCATAATGTGGGAACGGTTTGCATTGAGTAGCTTGAAGTTACGTATCTAGGCCGGTGACCGTACTAAAACTAGATGCGTGTTAGTACTATTACTTTTCTTATGTATCAGCGCGTTGTTGTTGTCCTCCTTTCTGTTGTACTGCTGACTGGGTCAGCGTTCGGGACTACCACCCGTAAGAAACGGCACCGTGTGCGTGGCAGTGTAGCCGCCGTGAAGGTGCAGCGGGTGTCCTACACCACACCCACCACCACCGTGACGCCTCCGGTGCTGACGTCGGCTAGGCCGGTGGTTTCCAGGCGACGGCGGGCGGTTGCCAGTCCATGGACGTCGCCCACCTTCGCGGATTCAACCCAGGGCGATCTGGTGGATGGCGAGGATTTGGTCGCACGCCGCGCGGCGGTGCAGGCGCTGGGACCCTACAACGGTTCGGTCATCGTCGCCGATCCGAACACGGGGCGCATTCTTTCCGTTGTCAATCAGCGGCTGGCCTATCAAGGCGCTTATGAGCCGTGCTCCACTATTAAAATTGTGGCGGCTTTGGCGGGACTGAGCGAAGGCGTTATCAATCAGGAGAGCTCGCTCAAGGTCACCAAGCGCCATGGGGTGGACTTGACAGAAGCGATCGCGCATTCCAACAACGCGTACTTCGCTTCGGTGGGAGAAAAGCTGGGATACGACAAGATCGTGCAATACGGACAGATGTTCGGTCTCGGCGAAAAGGCCGGTTTGAATATCGATGCCGAGCAGCCAGGCTTGATCGCCGCGGCTCCCCCGTCCGACGGGCTCGGGATGATGACGAGTTTTGGTGAGGGTTTTTCCATGACGCCCATGGAACTCACCGCCATCGTGTCTGCGGTAGCTAACGGGGGAACCCTGTATTATCTCCAGCACCCCACTTCTCAGGACGAAGTGGACCGGTTTGCCCCGCAGGTGAAAAGGCAACTGAACATCTCGCCGTTCCTTACCGACATCAAACCGGGCATGATGGGAGCGGTAGAGTACGGAACCGCGCGGCGGGCGGGCTTCAGCGCCAGTGAGCCGATCTTCGGCAAGACCGGAACCTGCACCGACAACCGGACGCCCACGCACCTGGGTTGGTTTGGCTCCTACAACGAGATCGCCGGCCGTAAACTGGTGGTGGTGGTTCTACTTACGGGTGGACACGCCGTTAGCGGGCCGATCGCCTCAGGCGTAGCGGGCGCGGTCTACCGGAATCTGTCGGTTGAGAATTACTTCGCTCAAGCGGCTGCCCAGACGTCGCCTTCGGTTCTGGTTTCGAACCACTCTTACTAAGCTTGAAACGCCCTAGGAACCGGGTGTCTTTTCGAGCTGTTGTCGAGCCCAAACGCGATTGGGATTAATTTCGAGAGACTTTTCAAACGCCTTCTGGGATTCGGCGGCCTGATTGTTGCGTCGCAGCGCTACGCCCAGCCATAGCCAAGCATCGGCATTCTTCGGGTTCAGTTCGATGGCCTTGCGGAAATCTTTGATGGCGAGATCGACGCCCCCGCCAAAGGCCTGCGGGAGGTAGTAATTCCCGACGCCGTGACTCAGGTAAGCCATCGAAGACTTGGGATCCAGTTCAATGGCCTTATCCACCGAGTCCAGCGCGCATTTGCCATATTTCAGCCCAGCCAAAGAACTGCTGGACACCATCTGCCCGCACAAGGTGCCGAGGATGCGTTGATACTCGGCCGAATCGGGCTTCATGCTAACGGCTTTGTTGGCGGCGTCCATGCCGGCTTGGGCCGCATTCTTGGCGCTTGCTTTGTCATGCTGTTCGATAGCGACCTCGGCCGAGTAGGATTCAGCCAGTGCCAGCCTATACTGCGCGGCAGCATCGTTGGGCTGTTTGTCGGCCGTGGAACGCCATTCGGCTGCCATCTTGTCCAGCGCCGCACGATCCTGGCGATCCCGGGCCTTCGACAGGTCGGAATCGTCCGGAAGGGCGGCTGCCGCAACCAGGACCATTAAGAATGCTGAGAGGCAAATCCGCATAAGCCGTCGAAGCTATAGGACGTTTCCCGGCCTACAGAGTTGCAACTTTCCGATGAACCAGCAGGAAGTAGAGCGCTAACAATGTAAGAAGGACGCCGTTCCAGGTAAGCACCACCGGCGCCGTAAACTGTTTGACCAAGGCCCCCACTACCAGGCTTCCCACTGGCATCCCGCCCCGAAAGGCAACGTTCTGGACACTGATCACCCGGCCGCGCATGTTGTCGGGCGCGATCAATTGCACCAGAGAGCTGATGCTGGTGAAGACGGCCAAAAGCAAAGCTCCCGAGATGAAAATGAGAACGCAGCTCAGAAGAAAGTTCCGGGAGATCGCAAAGCCGCCGATGAACACGCCCAGGCCGAGCAGCATCAACAGCACCAGCAGGCCCATATGTTTATGCTTGCCGAGCGCCGCCACCATCAAAGCGCCACAGATGGACCCGACGCCTGAGCACACCAGGAAAACCGTATAAAGCTGCGGCCCCCCGTGAAAGACATCTTTGGCGAAAACCGGCAGAAATACAATCAAGGGGAACGCCAGCAGCGTCATCATGAACGCCAGGACAATCAGCGCTTCCATGGTGCCCTGGTTGCGGATGAAATGAAATCCCTCCTTCATGCTGGTCAACACCGATTCACGGCTCTTGGTGGGCACGAAGTGGGGATGGATGATCAGTAGCGAAATGATCACCGCGATAAAGGAGACGCCATTGAGTCCGAAGCACCACGACGCGCCCAGCAGCGCCAGTGCGACACCGCCTACGGTTGGTCCCAACACGCGCGCCACGTTGAACTGAATCGAGTTCAACGCAATGGCATTGGGCAGATCCTCCGTTTTCACCAGCGTCGGAATGAGCGCCGAGTAGGCTGGGCCACCGAAGGATTGCGCTGTTCCCACGACGAACGAAAGAGTCAGTATCTGCCAGATCTTCACCACCCCGGTGGCGAAAAGGACGGCCAGCAAAAACGCACAGGCCATCTGAATAAACTGCGATCCGAGCAGCAGCTTTTGCCGCTCCGTGCGATCGGCAAATACGCCGCCCACCAGCGAAAACAGGACAATCGGGATGCTGCCGAGGAACGAATCCAGGCCCAGTAGAAAGGGCGAGTTGGTGAGCTGCAAAACGAGCCAGGCTTGCGCGAACGTCTGCATCAACGTGCCGATGCTGGAAGTACACGCGCCAAACCACATGATGCGGAAGTCGCGGTAGGCGAATGCCTTGAAAACCCGGCTGATCACGTTGAGACCCGGCTATGGTACATCCGGATTACGGAAGAGGCTGAAGGCGGTGAATGAGGTGCACAATGTTTCCATCGCCGTCGCTGAAGAAAATCAGCCGATTGCCTTGGACGTCGGTGGGTTGAGTAAGGAACTCTACGCCGCGTTTGCGCAACTCCTCCATGGCGGCGTCGAAATTGTCCACAGAAATTGCCAGGTGACGAATGCCTGGATCTTTCATCTTTTGGGGCGCGCGGGCTCCTTCGGAAGGGATGAACTCGATCAGCGTGCCGTTGGCTGCGCGCACGAAGTAGTTGCCGCCGTATGTGTAATTGATGCGGAAATCCAGCTTCTCGACGTACCACTCGGCCAGCCGTTTGGGATCGGGCGTGGCGATAGCGGTGTGCTCCAGTCCTTGAAACATAAACCTGGATTGTATCAGAGTGCGCCGTCGCTCTTATTGAAACAATTGCGGCGCAAACTCGTTCAGATACTGGCGCCAGTTGGTCCAGGTATGGGCGCCGTCACTTTGCTGAAAGACCGGTTGGTAGCCGTGCTTCTGGAACATCGCGACAGTTGCCTGGGTGGTGGGCAACAGGAAATCGTCTTTGCCGGTCGAGAACCAAAAGAGCTTCAGATCCTTCTTTGCCGAGGCATCGTTCAGTTCCGCCATATGTTGCTGTTCCCAACTCGGGCTTGGGGCCGGCACTGAGACAGGGCCAGCCAGAGGAACGATGCCGATGACTCCCGAACTGAAAACGCCCGCGTAGGCAAACTCATCGGGATGCGGGATTGCGATATCGAGCGTCTGTGCGCCGCCCATGGAAAGGCCCGCGATGGCCCGGTGCTGCCGATCTCGGAAGACGCGGTAATGCGTCTCGGCGTAGGGCATGATGTCGCCTACGAAGTCGTTCACAAAGTCGGCATACCGCAGGCCCCCGCCAGGCGTATCAGCCCGGTTGGTGTGGCCGGCTGGCATCACGATTACCATCGGTTTCGCCTTCTTCGCCGCGATCAGGTTGTCCATGATAAAGCCTGCGCGTCCGACCGATGTCCACGAATCGTCGCAATCGCCGGCGCCGTGGAGCAGGTAAAAGACGGGATATTTTTGCGAGCTGGTTTCGTAGCCGGGCGGCGTGTAGACGTGCATGCGGCGGAACTTGCCCAAGCTTTTCGAGTAGTACGTGACGCTGGCGACGGCTCCGTGTGGGACGTCCTTCGTTTCCATGAAATCGGCTCCGGGAACATAGACCATGCTCCAGGCATTGTTTCGCGATTCGCTGACGGAAGGATTACGCGGGTCCAGCACGGAGACGCCGTCCACATTGAAGTTGTAGCGGTAGGCGCCCGGATCAATCGGCCCGATGGTGATTTGCCAAACGCCGTTGTCGGTTTTGGTCATATCGCTTTTCAGCGCGGCGCCAAAGATGTCGCTGCTGAACAGCGAGACGGCCTGAGCCTTGGCGGCGTAAATTCGCAGTGTGATGTGCCGGTCCGGTGCGATCTCCAGCGCCTTAAAATCTGGAACCGATTCTAAGAGCCTGTCAGCGCGCTGAGGCCGGGCCGGTGCAGCAAACAGCCCTAGGGCAAGGAGGGCCATGCCGAGTGACTGGTGTCGCATGCAGCATCGAGTATACAATGACTCGTTAATGAGAGAAATCACGTCGTGTTTCGTTGCGTTGACACTTACGGCAGCGTCCGCCCTCGCTGCTCCGCATTGCTCCGACATGCTGAAGTTCCAAGCACCCGGATTGCCGCTCGCGATTACGAAGGCCGATCCGATACCCGCGTCGGCGCCTGGTACGCTGCGCGTCTCGGCGAACTTTCCTGGAACTGTCAGTGTCGCTGTCCCGTCCTTCTGCCGCGTCGACGGTGTTATCAACCAGCGCACCGGAGCGGACGGAAAGCCGTACGGCATTGGCTTCTCTCTGGCGCTGCCCGATCAATGGAACGGGCGCTTCCTCTTCCATGGTGGCGGCGGGTTGAACGGCAGTGTCAATCTACCTTTGGGTTCGCAGGCTGCCGGTGAGACGCCCGCGCTGGCGCGAGGGTTTGCAGTGGTGTCCACCGATAGCGGCCACAAAGGCGGCGGGTTCGATGGCAGCTTTTTCCGCGACCAACAGGCCAGCCTGGATTTCTATTACCAGGCCATCGGAAGCGTGGCGCGTCTGGCTAAGCAGATGATCGCCACGTATTACGGGAGGGCGGCGCAGCGTTCGTATTTCGACGGCTGCTCCACGGGCGGACGGGAAGCGATGATCATGTCGCAGCGCTATCCCGACTATTTCGACGGAATTGTTTCGGGGGACCCGGCCATTCGCACCGGCCACTCGAACCTCGCGCTGGGGTTCATGACGGCTGTCTTCGACCAGGCGGCGCCCAAGGATGACAGTGGTAAACCCGATGTGAAGAAAACCTTCTCGCCGTCCGATCGCAAGTTGATCGTCAATTCCTTGCTCGAAGCCTGCGACGCCAAGGACGGGCTGAAAGATGGAATGATATTCAACACGCGTGCGTGCCAGTTCGATCCCGCGACGCTGGTGTGCTCGGGTCCCAAGTCCGATAGCTGTTTGACGCGCGCACAGGCCGATGCGCTCAAGAAGGCCTTTGCCGGTCCGAAGTTGTCGGATGGAGACGCCGCGTATCCAGGAGTTCCTTATGACGCCGGAATCGCCGATCCTGGCTTCATTCCTGGGCTGTTGGGCGGCCCAGTGATCCCGGTTGCCACAGGAGCCGATTTTATGCACTTTAATGTGGATCGCGAAGTGGATCGCGTGCTGGCCAATGCCACCGCGCTATTGGGCGACAGCACCTGGACGAACCTCACCAGTTTCGCCGGTCACGGTGGGAAGCTGATCTTCTATCACGGCCTGAGCGATCCTTGGTTTTCGCCGCTCGATACGCTGGGCTATTACGAGAAGATGGCCAAGGACACGGGCAATGGTTCGGTGGATTCCTGGAGCCGAATTTACTTGGTGCCCGGCATGGGGCATTGTCAGGGTGGAAGCGCTACGCTGGATCGTTTCGACATGTTGAGCGCCGTGGTGGATTGGGTGGAGAAAGGCGTGGCTCCGGATCGCGTAGTGGCGACGGGCCCGGCGTTCCCTGGACGCAGCCGTCCGTTGTGCGCCTATCCGAAGCATGCTCAATACAAAGGTCAAGGCGATACGAACGATGCGAGCAACTTTGTCTGTCAGGAGTAGCACGCTACTCTAGGACTGATGACATTCTTGAAGGACAGTTTGATCGAGCTGATCACCGAGACTTCCACCAATCTGCCGCCGGATGTGCGCGCCGCCATGGGCGTGGCTCTGGAAGCTGAAGTGGCCGGCACGCAAGCCTCGCAAGCGCTGGGAATTATTGCCACCAATATCGACATGGCGCAGGAAGACGCCGGGCCCATCTGCCAGGACACGGGCATGCCGACGTTCGTGGTACACACGCCGGTGGGAGTGAATCAGCTTCAAGTGAAGCGCGCGATTCGCGAAGCCGTCGCGGAGGCCACGCGGCGCGGTAAACTGCGGCCCAATTCGGTGGACTCGCTCACCGGAAAAAATAGCGGCGACAATTTGGGCGAAGAGACGCCGGTGATCCACTTCGAGCAATGGGAGCAGGACGAAATCGAGGTGAAACTGATTCTCAAAGGCGGCGGCTGCGAAAACAAGAACATCCAGTATTCGCTGCCGATGGAGTTGGAGCACCTGGGACGCGCGGATCGGAATTTAGAAGGCGTGCGCAAGTGCATCCTGCACGCGGTGTGGCAGGCTCAGGGGCAGGGTTGCGCGCCGGGTGCGGTGGGCGTGTGCATCGGCAGCGATCGCGCGCATGGTTACGATTTGGCGAAAGGCCAGCTGTTTCGCACGCTGGACGATGTGAACCCGGTTCCCGAACTGGCCAAACTCGAGGCGGAGATTATGGAGGAGGCCAATCGCATCGGCGTGGGCGCGATGGGCTTCGGCGGCAAGGTGTCGCTGATCGGTTGCAAGATTTGCGCGGCGAACCGTTTGCCCGCGAGCTTCTTCATATCGGTGGCCTATGATTGCTGGGCGTTCCGCAGGCTGGGCGTCCGGTTGGATGCAGCGAGCGGCGCGATCACGCGCTGGCTATATCGCGATCCTAATCGTGCTGTCGAGCGCATGGCGCATGCTGAAGGATTTCCTCTCACCGGGCGCGAAGTGGTGCTCAGCGCGCCGCTGTCCGAAGAACAGGTGCGGAGCCTACGGGTGGGCGATGTGGTGCTCATCACGGGCGAGGTATTCACGGGACGCGATGCGGTGCACGCTCACTTGATGAAGAACCCGCCGCCCGTGGATATGCAAGGATCCATCCTTTATCACTGCGGCCCGGTGATGCTGAAGCAGGGTGACGGCTGGGTGGTGAAGGCTGCGGGCCCGACCACCAGCAGTCGCGAGGAGCCGTATCAGGCCGCCATCATCGAGAAGTACGGAGTGCGCGCCGTGATCGGCAAGGGCGGCATGGGGAAGAAGACTTTAGCTGAGTTGGAAAGGTCGGGCGCGGTGTATCTGAATGCCATCGGCGGCGCGGCGCAATTTTACGCGCGGGCGGTGGAGGAGGTGTTGGGTGTGCATCTCATCGAGTTCGGAATTCCGGAGGCGATGTGGCATTTGCGGGTGAAGAATTTCGCCGCGATCGTCACCATGGACGCGCACGGCAACAGCCTGCATGCTAACGTGGAGCGCGAGACCGGCGAGAAGCTGGAAGAACTGCAGCAAGCATGACCTGTCTGCTAGAATTGATTTTGTCTCGGGCCAGGTAGCTCAGCTGGTAGAGCGCAGCCCTGAAAAGGCTGGCGTCGGCGGTTCGATTCCGTCCCTGGCCACCACAAAACAAAGCACTTAGCGGCAGCTAAAAACAGAGAGTTTCAGTCAACCGAACAATATCCGAACATCCTCAAGAGGCGTTCGCATTGTCAGCATTGTTCACTTCCATCAGTTTCCAGATTTCCCGCGCCGTGCTTCCGGTCCTGGCAATGTGTTGCCGGGCCAGCTTCGCATAGCGTTCGGTCATCTTGATATTCGAGTGGCCGAGGATTTTCGCGAGCTCGTAGAGATCGGCGCCGTTCATCATGAACCATGACGCAAATGTGTGGCGCCCGTCGTGAAAGCGAAAATCTTGGATGTTGGCCCGTTCAAGCAGGTCCTCAAAACTCCCCTCCACGCGTTGCCGATTGCTTGTCGCGCCTAGTTTAGGTGGAAAAATACGATCTTCTCCAATCACTGCGGGAAACCGCCGCAGCTCGCCGGCGAGTTCGGGAAGCATCGGGACATAACGCATCTTGCCGCCCTTCAGCTTCGCCCTCACCGCCAACAGCCCTTCGTTGTACATTACGTCACTCCAACTCAAAGAAAATATTTCTGAGGCACGCATCCCCGTGGTAACGGCGATAAGCACAATCAGCCTGAGCCGATAGAACGTCTTGTTGATTGCTTTCGTACCCTTGTGGTACGTTCTTTCATCGAGCGCGCGCTTGAGCCTGCCAAGTTCCTCAGCAGAGAGGTGTTTGACCTCGACCAGATCGGCCGGGTTCCGGTCAACCGGTTTCCTGCGACCAGATCGTCGCGGCCTTCCTCATCATGTGGTGCATGACGTTGAAATGCCGCACGGCCGTTCCTGCTGAGAGCTCGCGAAGCACGGTGAGTTTTTCGTACCATCCTGAGACGGCCACGCCATCGACTTCCCGCACAAAGCGGCTACCCAGCTCATCGCGAATGCCCTCTAGGATGCTTTTCTCCCGGCCTGCCGAACGCTTTTTGGCACCGTAATGGGTCCAGTAGCGCTCAATCAGTTTCGACATCCGAAAGTTGACCTCCCGTTTGACATCGAGATGCCGGTTCTCATCGCGCACCGACATCTTTTTCCGCTCCACCTTCCGGGCCAGTTCAAAAGATCCATGCACCCACAGACTCTTGTTTCTACCTCCTTCTCTCCAGCGAACTTCAAACACTCCATCCGACATTTTGTGAATGGACACTTCAATGCTTCTCCTTTCAGTCAATGGTTTCGATCGTGTGCTCTTCGACGAAGCGCTCCAGCGCTTTCAAGTCGAACCGCAACGCTCGACCAACCTTGACGCAGGGAAGTTCCCGCAACCGGGCTTTCTTGTAGAACGTGTCCACTTCGAGGCCGAGGTATTGGGCCGTCTCCCTGACATTCAGGAGCCGCCTACCGATTCCTCCATTAGACACCGCCGAGCTGATCATGTCATTTCTCCCGTTATCGTTCCGACGCTCAGAACCGCCCGTGACAGCGCGAGAAAAGTCTCTAGCCTGCCTACCAGTGGAGGCAAGGTGCAAACCACACCCCTGAGGCGAAGATCGCCACGGCCGCCACTAACCCCACGGAGACCCAACGTATGATCGCTGGGCGACGATGGGCTTCGTTCACCCGATACACGTCTTCGCTCGCCCTCATGCCGGCTAGCTGAATATCGCTCTGCAAACCCTCGCGCATCTTCTCCGCCGACTCCTCTACCTTCTCGGCTAGCATGCTCCCGGCACGCGCTTCAGCTTTTTTCATGGACTCCTTGAATTCCGCGATCAGCTGCTGGTTGTGGTCGTAATACATTTGCGCTGCCTCCACAAACACCATGCGGTTCATCGTCACCAGTGCAAATAGCGGATCGCCGGGCTCAATGCGAATTCCGTTCTCGTCCGCGACTTGGCTGATCATTCGTTTTGTGTCTGGCATGCGTTTCTTCTCCTTACAAAAGTGACATTTGGTCTAACTGCTCGAACAGGTCCCGTTGAACCATCTTCAGCCGCTGTTGGCTCATGACTGTCGCCGTTCCGTTGCGGATGGCGTCCTCGAAGGTCCGCTTGCGCGCGATGACCTCTTCGACGTCACGCCCAAAGGTGTCCTGGTTCCTCTTCGGAACGTGAACAAGACCGAAGACCTTGGACTCGCTTTCCTTGTAGGCCTACATGTCGGTGAACGTCTTGCCATCACGCTCGATGACGCCGGAATACTCGTTCAACCAGACCACGATGTTTCGTTCGGCGTGTCCCCGAGCGCCTGTCCGCCCGTTATGATTGTGTGAACGTACAGCTTCCGCCTAGCCTCGGAGAGCATCTCCAGAGCGTTGTTTTCGACGATGTAGCTCCAGAGCGGAACGAAAGTAGAAGCACCATTGTCGACGATGAAGATTCCCTCTTCGTTAATCAGCCGATGAAAGAAAATGTCAAAGCCACCCGAATCAATCCTGCCCTCGCGCATGAGCGGTAAGTGTTCGGCGCCCAACTCGGCATATTGTGAGAAGGTCTGGTTTAGCGGGCCGCTGTCGATGCAGTGGATCTCCCGGCCATGATGGCGGAAGTACTGAGCAAAGATGCTGGCGACCAAGCTCTTGCCGACGCCACCCTTTCCCTGCAGAGTGAGATGACTCGTTGACGCTGCTGATCCTGCCTTCAACACGCCTGCGATTCGTTCGTCAAGATGTTCAATGTTGTTCCTGGACCTAGTCTCCTGTCCCAGAAATAAGTGAACGAAGTAAGGTCGTGGTTCGTCTGATGTGTGGAGATCTTAGATGCGTACCGGACGGCCCAAACAGCCTTTGATTTTGACCGATGAAGAGCGCGAGCGGCTGGAGTCGCTGGCGCATCGTGCGCGGAGTCAGCCGCTTTTGGCAAGGCGCGCTCGGGTCGTACTGGCCTGCGCCGAGGGGCAGAGTAATCAAAGCGTAGCCCGGAAGTTGCGCTGCTCGTTGGGCCTGGTGGGCAAGTGGCGCGGGCGATTTTTGAAAGCTCGCTTGGAAGGGCTCTACGACGAGCCCCGGCCTGGAGCGCCACGCAAAGTAAGCGATGCGGAGGTCGAGCAAGTCGTCATTCAGACCTTGGAAAGCACCCCACGGGGAGAGACGCATTGGTCCACACGCGGTTTAGCGAAGGCCACCGGACTCAGCCGGATGACGATCAGCCGGATTTGGCGCGCCTTCGGCCTGGAGCCACATCGGACCGATACCTTCAAGCTATCGCCGGACCCGTTGCTGATCGAAAAGGTGCGCGACATTGTGGGCTTATATATGAACCCGCCCGATCACGCGTTGGTGTTGTGCGTGGATGAGAAGAGCCAGATTGTGCGCCGGGATAAAACCGGCATGGAATAGAGGATGAAAGAGCGTGTGTCCAGCGAAAGCTGGCGTGATCAGTGGGAGGTGAGTCCCACCAGGGCAAGAGTCAAAGCCCTGTAGCTTGAGTAGCAGGAAGGAAGGAAACTGAGATTCCTGAAGCCTACTGACAAAGCCATCTGTTGGATGGTGAGCGAGTCGCCGGGCCGTAACGCAAGTAAACCCATAGATGGCCTCGAAAATTCTCGCCCCGAAGGCCGAGCCAGCACTCTTTTGGCGAAGGCAGCATGGAACGTCGCAGTTGACTGGTGCGACGGAACACTTCGGCGGGGTGGTAGGGACAGCACGGTGACAAGGTCATGCTAAGCGACTGGAGAAACCCTCCTCGCCCCGTTGAGAAATTGGCGGAGCAGGGAAGCCGTATAACCGGAAACACCGGGAAGTCGGTGGACGGCGAGAGGGACTCGGCCGGGTTTGTAGTAGCGATGAAGCGGAGTAACGTCCGTGGAGCGAAGAGGCCCTGCTGTTTGCAATGGCTCTAACAAAATGGAAGGCAAGGGTGAAATGACAAAAGCGCCCATCAGTTTGCAAGACCTGAGAAGGAGCCTATATGTCAAGGCGAAGGCGGAACCGCCTTGGCGTTTCTGGGGACTATATGTCCACGTCTGCAAGATGGAAACTTTGCAGGAAGCCTACCAGATGGCGAGAAGTAATGACGGGGCACCGGGCATTGACGGGGTCACGTTCGAAGCCATCGAGGAAAGCGGAGTGGAAAGTTTTCTGAGGCAGATTCGGGAGGAATTAGTTACCAACACGTATCGGCCCATGCGGGCACGGAAGAAGGAGATTCCGAAGGACGGGGGAAAAGTCCGCGTTCTTTCGATACCTGCCATCCGTGATCGAGTGGTCCAGGGGGCATTAAAGCTGATCCTGGAGCCGATCTTCGAAGCTGATTTCCAAGCGGGGTCGTTTGGATATCGACCAAAGCGGACAGCACAGGAAGCAACATACCGAGTAGCCAAGGCGATTGTCGAAGAGAAGACTCGCATCATCGACTTGGATCTAAGCGCCTATTTCGATAACGTGCAGCATTATCTGCTACTAGAGAAAGTGGCGCGAAGGATTCAGGATGATGCAGTTCTGCATTTGCTCAAGATGATCCTGAAAGCAACAGGCAAGAAGGGCGTTCCACAAGGCGGGGTGATTTCACCGCTGCTCAGCAATCTCTATCTCAATGAGGTGGATCGGATGCTGGAGAAAGCGGTGGACACCACCCGCAATGGCAGGTTCACTCGCATCCAATATGTACGTTTTGCGGATGACGTGGTGATCCTGATAGACGCTCATGAGCGGAATGACTGGCTGGTGAGGGCGGTAGACAAGCGACTGCGTGAGGAGTTAGCGAAACTGCGCGTTGCGATCAACGAGGACAAGAGTCGGATGGTGGATCTGAAACAGGGAGAGAGTTTTACTTTCCTGGGTTTTGAGTATCGGCGCATACTGAGCCTTCGGGGGAAGTGGCGGCCGTACTTTGCGCCCAAGCTGAAGAAGCGGACGGCGTTGCTTGAAAAACTCAGGGAGATCTTCCGGCATAACGTCAGCCAGCCGGTGGGAAAAGTGATTGAGGAAATCAATCCAATCCTGCGCGGCTGGGTGAACTACTTTCGGGTTGGCGATTCGAGTCGATGTTTTTCCATGGTCAAAGACTGGGTAGAGAAGAAGGTGCGGCGGCATATGATGCATGCCCGGGGGCGCCAAGGTTACGGTTGGGCGCGGTGGAGTAGGCAATGGCTTTTCCAACGTCTCGGTCTGTTTAACGACTACCGGATCAAACGATGGCCAGGGCCGAACGTCGCCCCTGCCCGTTAGGCTTCATAACTCTTGGCACGAAGCAAACAGGTGCGCCTAGTGCGGGAAATCCGCACGCTGGGTGCGACGCGGCGGGGGCTGGAAACGAGTTCACGGTTAGGCTAGTGAGACACTCCCAGAGGAAACGGGGAGCAACAGATAGGCCTGACCTTCGGAGCAGCGCGCCAGTCCTCGACCCTACCTTACGAGAAAGGAGTAGCGATCCACTCGGCCCCGAGTTTTGCGCTGGTCGTCGTGAGGCGCTCAGTGAAGCGTAAACAGGGGAAAAGATGGGCTGGGTATTGAGCTTCGAAAATCTGCAATCAGGGCGCCGACGCCGTAATCTGGGCGGAAGGCCACACGAACGGCAGCAACAAAGCGAGCTGCTGGGCGGCCCTGCGTAGTCGTAGACCCCATGCACGTCTGGAAATTCCATGCACGAGAACCGGGAGACCTCGGAGATGCCTGAAGCGGAGGATCGCGACAGGCCGGCGGGTGAAGGCAAGAGCCGTACGGCCCGCGTGCACATTTTCGAGGAGTCGGACAGCGGAACAGTACCGATGAATCATTCGAACAAAAGCGGGAAACCGCCGGCGGAGAGTGTGGAGGGAAGGCCGCTGATCAAGGAGAACACTCATCAATCCAACACGCTCCCGACACAGAGCGGGGCTCGCGTGTCCCAAGGGTTGGTGGGTGTGCGCAAGGCAGCAAGGGAAGAGAAGAAGATGAAGTTCACCGCCTTGCTTCACCATGTGACAGTCGCACTACTTCGGGACAGCTTTTACGCTTTGAAGCGTAAGGCCGCACCGGGAGTGGACGGCATCACTTGGCAGGAGTACGAGACCGGGTTGGAAGGTCGGCTCGCCGATCTGCACAGCCGGGTCCACCGCGGCGCTTATCGAGCGCAGCCATCGAGAAGGGTGTATATTCCGAAACCGGATGGTCGGCAACGGCCGCTCGGGATCGCGGCGCTGGAGGATAAAGTTGTCCAACAGGCCGTGGTCACCATCCTCAATCAGATCTATGAGGAGGATTTTCGGGGTTTCTCGTATGGCTTCCGGCCAGGGCGCAGCCAGCATCAAGCGCTGGATGCGCTGTACGTCGGGATCACGCGGAAGAAGGTGAACTGGATTTTGGACTGTGACATACGGGGCTTTTTCGATAATTTGTCACGCGATTGGCTCCTAAAGTTCGTCCAACATCGCGTTGCCGACCGCCGCATTCTTCGGCTGATCCAGAAATGGTTGAACGTGGGAGTGATGGAGGAAGGCAAATGGAAGGACACAGAGACGGGTACCCCGCAAGGTTCGGTAATTTCGCCGTTGCTTGCGAATATCTACCTGCATTACGTGTTCGACCTGTGGGTGGACGCTTGGCGCAAGAAATACGCGCGAGGCGATGTCGTTGTCGTCCGGTATGCGGATGACAGTGTACTCGGTTTCCAGCACTTGGCCGACGCAGACCGATTCTTGGCGGCATTTCGGGAACGGATGCGGAAGTTCGGGCTGGAACTGCACCCAGATAAAACGCGCCGGATTGAGTTCGGGCGGTTCGCCGAAGTCAACCGGACCAAGAGAGGAGAAGGGAAGCCCGAAACGTTCGACTTTCTGGGATTCACGCATATTAGCGGGAAAGACCGGAATGGAAGCTATGCACTGAAGCGTAAATCGATTAACAAGCGAATGCGAGCAAAGCTGCTGGAAATCAAACAGCAGCTACGTAAGCGCATGCACGAATCGATCCCACGAACGGGACAATGGCTTCGCTCGGTCGTGCAGGGTTACTTCAACTACCACGCGGTACCGGGAAATATCGACAATCTGGCCGTGTTTCGCGACCGGGTTGTCCTGCTCTGGCGGACCACTTTGATCCATCGAAGCCAGAGACATCGCCTGACGTGGACACGGATGCAAATCCTGACCGATCGATGGCTCCCGCGGTCCCGTGTTCTTCATCCTTACCCCGGTGTTCGCTTTGACGCCATCCATCCAAGATAAGAGCCCCATGCGGGAATGCCGCTCGTGGGGATCTGTGCGGGGGGTGCTGGGTGACTGGCATCCCTACCGCGACCAGGCGCTCGACCGTACGCAACCACTACTGCCCCTACAGCCTGGGCAAGTAGAGCGTGGCACGCACGACTACAAACGCAACGGAACCACTTCGTTGTTTGCGGCGCTGGACCTGAAGACCAGCCGCGTGATCGGCCAACTGCGTCAGCGTCATCGCTCCGTGGAGTTTCGTCGCTTCCTCGACCTGATCGAGAATCAAGTGCCGGCCGGACTGGACGTTCATATCATCGTGGACAACTACAGCACGCACAAAACCGCCATCATCCGGAGATGGTTCGCTAAGCGCCCCCGCTTTCATGTCCACTTCACTCCCACTTACGGTTCCTGGATCAACCTGGTCGAGCGCTGGTTCGCAGAACTCACCAACAAGAGGATTCGCAGGGGTGTGTTTCGCAGTGTGAAGGAGCTGGAATCCGCTATTCGTGAATACATCGACATCCATAATGAAGATCCCACGCCGTTCGTTTGGACCAGGACCGCGGACCAGATCCTGGCAAGCATTGCTCGCTACGCTCAGCGCACTACAGCTGCCCACCCTGCTTGACTTATGTCACGAACCATTGGGACAGGAGACTAGTCTCTCTTGGACCTCATTTGAACCTTATGCCCGGGACAGGCGGGGCCGCTCCTGAGTGCCTTTCGTATTGCACTGCTCGCGGAATCGACTACCAGGGAGATGAAAGTATAGGTAGTTGACCTCCTGCTCTTTACGCAGGAGATCCTCGATCTAGCAAGCATGAGTTAGTGGCTCACGCGCGTAGCGTGATGTTCGGTGTCTAGAGATTCAAAAAGGTTATTTCGCTTGAGGATGAGAAGGCCGCAATTGGGCCACCTCGACGCGGATTGTCTCGGGAGTCACCCGGTCAACGACGATTCCCGGAGGCAGATCGAGCGATCGTGGCTGAAACCGCAACGTGTGCCAACCGGGCTGAAGGTATCCCAGGTCAAAACGGCCCACCAGCCTCCCAAGGCTCACAGAATCTATGATCCATGGGCTTCCCCGAACCTGGATCTCCAACGTGTCGGCGGATTGGACGGTGACCTCCGTCCCGGCGGGCACATCACTGAGTTCGACTGGCACTGTCATGGTTCGAATCGTCGTGCCGGCAGCCAAAAAAGACATCGCCCAGATCAGGCCGGAAAGGCCTAATGCGGCGAATTTAAGGCCGAGGTTCGCGTGGAACAAACGGTGCAGCCGCGCGTCAATTGTCACTCCGGCGGGACTGAGCAGTCCATCGAGTGTCGCTGCAAGTTCATTCGGTTCCGTAATGTGCTGGATTTTGCCTCCATGCATCAAGGTCACCTCTCCACGCTCTTCTGAAACGACGACCACCAGTGCGTCGCACCGCTCCGCGAGACCAAGGGCCGCCCGATGGCGGGTTCCGTAGAATGTCGGAACGTCGCGACGTTGGGTCAAAGGCAACACGACATTCGCTCTGACGAGTTGGTCGCCTTGGATGATCGCCGCGCCATCGTGAAGCGGCGAGAGCTTCTGAAATATGGCTTCCAGTAATTCAAGCGAGATGGCCGCACCAATGACTACGCCTCCCTCGAGTAGTTCGTTAATCGAGTCCTGGCGCACAATTATCAAGAGAGCGCCAACCTGGTATCGAGCAAGCACAAATGCCGCGTCGGCAATGCTTCGAGTTGTCGTATGCCCAGCCAATGCGGGCCGTGGCCAGTGCTTGAATGCCGTGTCCAGCCGCATGAAGGCGCGGCGGAGTTCGGGCTGAAAGACCAACAGCAATACAAGAGTTGCAAGGATGGCGGATGCATCCAGCACCCAGCTTGTGACCACCAAATCCAGACGGCGCGCCAAAAGCGCCAGGGCATGTAGCCCGACCACGCCCAAGGCAATCCGCATGGCGCGAGCCGAGCGTGCCCAGCGGAGCAAAGCATAGAACGCCACAGCCAGGACGAGAAAATCCGCAATACTTTGCCAACGAATCACGGGTAGCATATGGATGTCGCCAAACTAGAGGGCTATCTTCAGGTTCGCATGAAGGGTACGGCGAGTCGGCGACGCGTTAGTATCCTGAAGCGAGACGCATGGGACAGATCCGGATCTTGCCCCGCTGACGATCGCATAAGTATTCGGTCCGGTCTTCGATGGTTGCTGGTGCAGCAGGCCGATTTCAAGGTGGTCGTCGAGGTGAGTGCCGGAATAAAACGCCCGCATTTCTGCCGGTTTTGACGACAGCAGCGGCGGCCTCCGGCGGACGGCTTTCGCTTAGGATCGAATTCAGGAAGGAAAATCAACGTGGGAACGTCGGTAAAAGCTATCATCTTTACGTCAGCCATCCTCTGGGGCGCATGCATAGATCAAGAAGTTTCCTGTTGTAAAGCGCCGCATCGACGGCGGCGGCCATCTCGGCGGCCCGCGATGCGGTGTGGCGGCTGTGTCCGTTTAATTCCACCGAACAGAGAACGCGGCGAATCGAGAAGTCGCCCGCCGGGGGCTCTTCGAGATGAGCGCCTGTCCAGACCGGGCAATCGGTTTCGTGCAGTACCTTCGCTGTCACCGAGCCCAGCAGAAAGAGGTAGGAGGCTCCATAGCCATGAGTCAACATCATGATCAGGTCGACGTTCCGATCACGCGCCATCTTCACGATATCGTGGGCGGGGTCGCTCCTCAGCAGCACGCGAGTAACCGCAATGCCATCGAGTTCCCTCTGGAGCGCCTGATCCAGATCTTCCTAAGCTCGCTGGACGATGTGTGCGTGCAAACCTCGCGCAGTGATCTCGTGCCCGCCCTCCAGCAAGCCGGCGGGATAGCTGAGAGGCGTCACCACGTGCAGCAGGATGATCTCCGCGCGAAGGCGGCGCGCCAACCATGCAGCCTGGTGCACGACGTGCCGGGAAGTATCCGCTAACACAACTGGCACAAGAATTCTCTGAACGCTCAGCATTACGCTGCCTGCTTCCGTGCGACCAGGATCGCGCTGGAGCGAGCTTGCAAGTTGTAGGGCTTTGAACTATCCACAGCCATTTCAGCGCCCGGGGCAAGTAGATCTTGTGGCGCTTCGCGAGCGGTGTCAACGGCCAGACGCCACCGAGCCTCGGGAGGCGCGGCGGGCAAACAGAAATCGACGGCATCGGCGCCGGCATTGAACATCAGGTAGAGCGCGCTCCGTTCGTCCTCATGGATCAGACAAGCAAACTGTTTGCTTTTCGCGTCGGTCCAGTCGGGCAATCCGCTTTCCGGGCCAAACCAATGGATCTCGGCGTCCGTGTAGAATTTCTCCACACTCAGAATCGGATGCGCGCCGCGAAAGGCGATCATGCCACAGGTGAAGCGGTGGATCTCCTGATGCCGCTCAAGATAGGTCCAGTCAATCCAACTGATTTCGTTGTCCTGGCAGTAGGCGTTGTTGTTGCCGCCTTGCGTGCGGCGAAATTCGTCGCCGCCGAGCAGCATCGGCACCCCGCGCGAGATGAACAGAGTCAGAAGGAAGTTCTTGATCTGGCGTTTACGCAAGGTCTCGATTCCGGCATCCGTTGTCTCGCCCTCAGCCCCGTAGTTCTCACTGTAGTTGCCGCCGGTGCCGTCGTGGTTGTTTTCACCGTTGGCTTCATTGTGCTTGTCGCGATAGCTCACCAGGTCGTTGAGAGTGAAGCCGTCGTGGCAGGTGATGAAGTTGATGCTGCCGTCGGGACCTTTGCCCGAATTGGTGTAGAGGTCGGCACTGCCGCAGATGCGGCTTGCAAACGAACCGAGCATGCCATCATCGCCGCGCCAGAAACGCCGGACATCGTCCCGGAACCGGCCGTTCCACTCCGCCCAGCGGCGTTCGGAGAAACTCCCGACCTCATACGCTCCGGCGGCATCCCAGGCTTCGGCGATGATTTTCAGGTCTCTCAAGATCGGGTCCTCCGCGATCCGCTCAAGAAGCGGGGGATTGGGTAGCAAGTTGCCGGAACGGCCCCGACCCAGAACCGAAGCCAGGTCAAACCGGAATCCATCGACATGCATCTCGACCATCCAATAACGGAGGGCAGCCAAGATGTGGTCCCGCACCACGGGATGGTTAGCGTTGATGGTGTTACCGGTTCCTGTATAGTCCTTGTAGTAGCGTTTGTCGTCGGCTAACGTGTAGAAGATCGCGTTGTCCATCCCGCGGAAACAGAGCGTTGGTCCTAGTTCGTCTCCCTCTGCCGTGTGATTGAACACCACGTCCAGAATCACTTCGATTCCGGCTTTGTGGAAGGCCCGGACCATTTCCTTGAACTCCAGTTTCTGCTGTCCCAAACCTCCCGAACTGCTGTAGGAAGCTTTAGGCGCAAAGAAGGCCACGGGATCGTATCCCCAGTAATTGCGGAGCGCTTGACCTGTTTGCGGATTCCTGCGCGTGACAGAAGCTTCATTGAACTCCTGGACTGGCATCAGTTCCACAGCGGTCACTCCCATGGTTTTGAGATAGGGGATCTTTTCTATCAGGCCTCTGTAGGTTCCAGGATGGTCCACGCCCGACCTGGGGTGAATGGTAAAGCCGCGAACATGCGTTTCGTAAATGACGGTCTTCGACCACGGATGCCGGGGCGGCTGGTCGTCATGCCAATCGAAGGGCTCGTTGACAAATACGCATTTCGGCATCGAGCTGGAATTGTCCAGCCTCGAGAAGGCCAAGTCCTGCTCCGGCGCCGACGGGTCGTATCCAAGCGCCGAAGCAAAATCCCAGGGGGGCACCTGCGAAATCGCCGTAGCGAAGGGATCGAGGAGAAGCTTGTTGAAGTTGAAACGATGTCCTTCGCTGGGTTCGTAAGGACCGTCCACGCGGTAAGCATAGAGTTGACCGGGGCCGATCCCCTCCACCCAAACGTGCCAGACGTCGCCGGTGCGATGGTGCGCTGAATCCAGCTCGATTATCCGGGCGGGCGCTGCGTCCTCGGGATGGTCGAACAACTCGAGTCGAACACGGGTGGCGCCGCGGCTGAAAATGGCGAAATTAACTCCTCCTCCTCTTTCCAGAGTTCCCAAAGGCAGAGGAGACCCCGCACGGACAGCAGCGTGCTCGGAGACCTCCGAGACGTAATCGTGCAACTCGCGTTCGGACGTTTTGACTATCGTTGCCATAGGATTCGAGCGGATTCCAGCGGAACCGCCACCCCGGAGTGCTGCGGGATCACCCGCGCCGTGTAGTCTTTGGCTGGACGCGTCGCGGGCACCGTTGCGCGATGAAGGCAGCCCCCGGATGCGTTAGCTACTGGTCCCGCGCACTTCATTTCGATCCGAATGGGTTCGCCGCCGTCGATTCCGTCCGCATAAAGCTCAACGCGCGCCGCATTCGGATCGAGATCGTTCAGAAAGATTTCGACTTCAAACACGTGATGGTCCGCGTTGGTTTCGACCCGCAAGTCTCCGAAGCGCACCGAGCCCCACGTCCGCTCCACCGCATGCCGCCAATCCACCACTTGCTCGCCCACCGCGCCTTTGTCCGCAGTGCGCTCACGGTAGGCCGCCGCAGCCGGGAGATAGTGTTGCTCCGAATATTCGCGCACCGCGCGGCTTGCGGAAAAGCGCGGCGTCAACTGCGCCATGCTTTCCCGCATCCGTTTGACCCATGCGGCCGGAATGCCGCGTTCGTCTTTGGCATAAAACTCCGGGATCACCTCGCGCTCGAGCAAGTCATAAAGCGCGTTGGCTTCGACAGCGTCCCAGGCCGGGTCCTCGCCATGTTCCTGACCATCTCCCAACGCCCACCCGACTTCAGGCGTATAGGCTTCGGCCCACCAGCCATCCAACTCGGATAGATTGATCCCTCCGTTGACGAGCACCTTCATGCCGCTTGTCCCGCAAGCTTCCCAGGGGCGCCGCGGCGTGTTGATCCACACATCCACTCCCTGCACCAGATCCTCGGTCAGAAGCATGTCGTAGTCACTGAGAAAGATCACATGAGGGCGGGTCTCGGGTCGCCGGATAAAACGAATCCATTCCTGAATCAGGGCTTGTCCCGCCTGGTCCGCTGGATGCGCCTTTCCGGCGATGATGAGTTGTACCGGATGCTGCGGATTGGTCAGCAGACGAAACAGCCGCGGCGGGTCGTGCAGCAATAGGTTTGGTCTCTTGTAGGTCGCGAAGCGTCGTGCAAAGCCGAGTGTCAGCGCGTTGGGATCAAAAAGATGCTTCGCACCATCTACTGACTCAGCCGATGCGCCCGAAGCAGCTAGCTCCCGGGACAATCGTTCGCGAGCGTATTCAACAAGAGACGCTCTGGCCGCGGTGCGAAGTTGCCAGAGCTTGTTGTCGGGGACGCGGCGAATGTCCTCGTCTAAGGTTTCTGCCGTCCCCAGCCAACGCCCCTTGCCACAGGCTTCCGTCCACAAATCGTCGGCGGGGGCCGAGTCCCACGTGGGCATGTGGACTCCATTGGTCACGTGTCTGACCGGGACTTCGTCCTCCGGCCAGTTTGGGAAGAGAGGCAGAAAGATGTGCCGACTCACCTTCCCATGCAGGCGGCTCACGCCATTGACCTGCCCGCTCCCGCGAATTGCCAGGTAGGCCATATTGAAAGGCTCCAGCGAATCGTCCGGATTTTGGCGACCAAGAGCCAGCAAGTCATGGATCGTGATGCCGAGCCCTTGCTGCGCGTATCCGCCCAGGTATTGCTCGATGAGGTCTGGCGCGAAACGGTCAAAGCCCGCGGCTACCGCAGTGTGCGTGGTGAAGAGATTGCCGACGCGGGTCGCGGTGAGTGCCACTTCGAAGGGCTGGCCGGCCTCTTCCATGAAGTCGCAGGCGCGCTCCAACACTGCGAAGGCTGCATGCCCTTCGTTCAGGTGACAGACCTCTGGTTGGATTCCGAGCGCTCGGAGCAACCGCCATCCGCCGATCCCAAGCAGCAGTTCTTGCTTGAGGCGCAGCTCTGGACCGCCGCCGTAGAGTTCGCTGGTGATCGCTCGATGAGCGGGGATGTTCGCCGCGTCATTGCTGTCGAGCAGGTAGAGCTTCACTCTGCCAACCTGGACCTGCCAGGCGCGTAGCCAGACCGAGTATCCAGGCAGCGCGATCTCTAAGCGCAACCACTCCCCGTTCGGTTGGCGCAACGGCGTGATCGGCAACTGTCCGGGATCGTTATAAGGAAAGAGCGCTTGCTGCGCTCCGTCTTTGTCGATCACCTGGCGAAAATAGCCTTGCTGGTAGAGCAGCCCCACGCCTACGACTGGCACACCCAGATCGCTGGCGGCCTTGAGTTGATCTCCGGCCACATTCCCAAGTCCGCCCGAATAGATGGGCAGAGCTTCGCTCAGCATGAATTCCATGCTGAAATATGCGGCGCAGGTTAGCGAAGCGTCGGAATGATTCTTTTGAAACCACGCGGGCGCCTTCGCCGCTTGCCGGCTGGCTTTGACCAGGCCATCTATGTGTTTCCGAAAAACGGGATCGGCCAGCACGCGCTCGATCTGATCGCGCGAGACCGTCTGCAGCACGACCCAGGGATTTTGCGTGATCGCCCACAGTTTGGGATCAAGTTTCCGCCACACCTCGTCGGTAGAGTGATTCCACGACCAGCGCATATCCAGGGCGAGTTCCGCCAGGGAATCGAATCCCTCGATTTCGGTGGGTAGGAGATTGTAGATTGGATGGCTGACGCGAGTTTCTTCGCTCATGATTTTTGCGGTCCCAATCCGGTGTTGTTTGTCGACTATGAGGGCAGGTGAAACTCTGGCTATCCAGTCTCGACGGCCGACGCCGAAGCGCTTCACCTGCCGATAGCAGGACTATCTGCCGCCAACCCCTGCCAGTTCCTCGCGCTTCGCGGTGTGTACCGCAACCTCGACTGGTTGAGTCGTCTGCAGGATGTCCCTGGCCTTGGCGACCTCGTCCACAGTGCCATGAGCCAGCAGGAGGAACTTGTCGGACTTAAGCGCCGTCTCGTATTTCACGACGCTGTCCTTTGGGATGCCTATGCTGTACAGTCCGGCGCCGAGCGCGCTTAATCCGCCCACCACAACTGCGCCCTCTAGCGCGCCGACGATCCAGGCGACCAACGGACCGGCTACCAATATCGGCCCCAAACCTGGAATGACGAAGAAAGCCGCTCCGAACAGCATCCCCCAGATACCACCCCAGAAGGCGCCCTGTTTGCCCCAATACTTCATTCTGTCGCCGGTGTTATAGTATCCGACGACGTGCTCGTCGGTGTGATAGTCCTTGCCGACGATGGACATTTTCTTCATATCAAACCCAGACTTCTGCAGTTCCTTGACCGCTTCCTCAGCTTGAGTGTGGGTTTTATAAATAGCTACAACCGAGTTCGTTTCAGACACAGTTTCAGTTCCTTTCGTTCCGCTGGCTTGATCTATCGCGATGCGAGCATCACGCACTGCGTGTTCCCTGGCAAGTTCCATGCTCGGGAACTCTTCAGTCCCGTGATGAATCGTTATGGTTCGTTCAGGATGCTTTATCAGCGTGAAGTCGCACCTCCAATACCCCTTTTGCACCTCTTGATGCATCTCCATTTCAATTTCGATGCCTTTGTAGATGGATTGAATCATGAGTGGTACCCTCCTTCATCGAAAGCCTCGTTATTGCCGGGTCGCAGTTGGCGCCGGCCCGTTCAGCAAGCGCTTCAACGCGTCCATCGATTTGCCGAAGTCGCCCCAATTCCCCTGCTGCATGGCCTTCTGGGCGTCGTCGAACTGCGCCCTGGCCTGGCCCAGTGCCGGTTGCGCGCCGGACGCCGAGGCGGAAATCTGGTTTGGCTGCGTCGTTCCGAAGACGGATTGGATGGCCTCATCGAGTGTCGGTTCCATCGCCACTTTGTCCCCCGAAATCACGATGACTCGTTTGAGCTGAGGGAAATCCGTGCCTTCCGCCGTGAGATACACGGGTACCACATAAAGAAAAGAGTTCTCGATCGGTACCGCGATCAGGTTCCCGCGAATGACTCTCGAACCTTTTTGGTCCCAGAGGGTCAGTTGCTGCGAGATCGTGGTGTTCTGATCGATCATCGCCTCGATTTGCATCGGGCCGTAGATCAGCTTGTCTTTGGGAAGTTGGTAAAAGAGCATCTTCCCGTATGCGGGGAAATCAGATCTGGCAGCCATCCAGGAGACCATGTTGTTTCGCTTCTGAGGCGTGAACGGTGTCATGAGAAGGTACTCCAGCTGGTCGCTTCCGGGGAGCTTCATCAGGATGTAATAGGGCTTCATGGGCGCCACAGTGCCCGCGTAGTTCTCTTGAGGAAGCACCCAGAGATCCTCGCGGTTATAGTAGACCTGCGGATCCGTCATGTGGAATGTCCGATACTGGTCGGCCTGGATGGAGAAGAGATCCTCGGGATACCGCAGGTGAGCTTTCAAATCCGGCGAAAGCTGATTCAGGTCTTTGAAGACGCCGGGAAACGCCCGCCGATAAACCTCCAGGACGGGGTCGTTCGGGTCCATGACGTAGAACTGGACGGTTCCGTCGTACATGTTCACCACGACCTTGACGGAGTTTCGAATGTAATTCAGTCCTTGATCGAAGGCCGCCGCGTGGGGAGTGGAGTAGGGAAAGTGATCGGAGACCGTGTAGGCATCTTGGATCCAGTATTGTTTGCCCTCGCTCACGACAGCGTAGGGATCCTGGTCAAGCTGCAAGAACGGAGCGATCTGCTGCACGCGCTCCTGAACACGCCTCCAGATCTGAATCCTGCTCTCGGGTTGAAGATAGGATGTAAGCAGAATATTGACGTCAGCCTGCGTCCAGGCGAACAAGAGCCGCTTCCAGAAGCTGTCCAGGGGGATGCCTCCCGTTCCGGCGTAACTGGTGTAGACATTTTGATTCCCCTTAGGGTAGTCAAACTCTTTCACGCCGGTCGCGACGATTCGATATCCAGTCATCGACTCGCCGTAGTAGATGGCTGGTTGGTCTATCTTCAGGCCGTAAGAAGATTCGGGCGGGATATTCTCCAGCACATACTGCGGGAAACCTCCCCCCATGGTCTTTGAGACGAAGCTCATCACCAAGCCATAACCATGCGTGAATTGCAATTTCTGGTTCACCCAGGTTTGGGCTTGAGCGGGAAGTTGCGGCGAGAGTTCGCGCGCCGAAAGCATCACTTGGTGATAACCATCGGGCAGGTGGTAGCGGTCTACATCGGCCTCGTAAAACTGATAATAGAGGCGGATTTCCTGAGCCTGTTGGTACATCTGAAGCAACGGACGGTAATCCCATAGACGGACGTTCTGGATCGTGTCTTGATTTCTCGCAATCACCTCGGGCGTCAGGTCGGCCAGCGCCGGGTAGGATGTTTCCTGAATCGTGTCGAGGTTGAAGGCCTTTCGCGTGAACTCTATGTTGTTTTTGAGATATGGAGTCTCGCGAGCCAGTTCGTTCGGCTGCACCGTGAACCTCTGAAACAGGGCCGGAACCAGCCAGACGCCGGCAATATATAAAGCCGCAAGAATTGCGAATCCGATGCCTATCGACCTCAATCGCGGCCGGAAGAAATTAAGTACAAGAAGCGCGCACAGCGCAATCGCGGCGGCCAGCATCATCCAATAGGCGATCCGAGTGACATGATCGGCGGTGTAACCGGCTCCGTAAACGACTCCTTGCGTGGAGTAAAGGAGCTGGAAGTGATCCAGGTAAAACCCCCACGCCCAACTGGCGGCCAGCACGCAGAACAGGAAGGACAGATGTGGAGTGGCCTTCGCGCTCCAGCCTTCCACGGGTCTTCCGCGGCTGAACCCGAGCGATGCGAAGTACGAATAGAAGGCCAGGACAGCTAGAAACGTGACCACCGCCAACGTGGTCAGGCTGCTTTGCAGAAGCTCATAAAAGGGAAGACGAAACACATAAAATCCGGCGTCGGCGCCGAAGAGTGGATCGGATAACCCAAAGGATCCGCCGTAGCGAAAGCGGAGATACGTGTCCCATTTGGCATAGAAGATGCCCGCATAGAACAAAGCGACGATGGCAGCCCCCGCTCCCATAGCCAGATTCAAAACCGTGGGCGAGATCTGGACACCGAGTTTCGTGGCCAGCGCAGATTCACCAGTCAGACTGCTAACACGGAAACTGGCGCCGGTCTTCGCTGCAAAGCGAAGATTGATCCATAGATATAAAAGTGCGACAACGAAAGCCGCGGCAAACAGCTCCCAGCGCACGGAGAAGAGTGTCCAGAAGACGCGACTGTAGCCGACCTGCCGCATCCACAGCCATTTCTCAATCCAGTTTGGGACAATCGCCAGAATGGCGATGACCGAGATCGCTCCGATAATCACTAATCCGAGGGGGCGTCTTGGGCGCACTCCCCTTGGGGGCCCTCCCCTTGGAAGCTCTCCCCTTGGGAGCTCTACCCTCGGCTGCACTTCCAGGATCACGTTGCGACTTCCGTTGCCGTTAGGTTTTCCGTCCGCAACCGGGTTTGATGGCTCGATGTCTGGTGGCTTCTCGATCATTTTTCTACCGCTCCGTTCTGCTTGCCCTTCGGCCAAGCGACGATGTGATCGCTGCGCTCGGCAGCATCCGTTTCTTCGGTTTGCCCATCTTTCGCTCCTAGGTGTCGCAATCAAAGACCCATTCAGGATCACCACTGCCCACAGTCCAAGCCCCGTATGGCCGTGAGAATCGGGCATGGGATGATCCGGACGGCAGTTTGAACTTTTGGGTTGACCATTTAAGGTCGCTTGACCGCTAATGGTCAACCATTCCGCGGGAGCCCGGCCAGACGACAAGCGAGGGATGCAAGTGTTAAGCACCTGGGTATACACGTGCACAAAGTCTAGTTGCGGATCGGTAATGCCGAAAACGCGTTGGACAAGTCTTGGGAGGGAAACGCAATGTTAAGGAACGTTACACGATTGGAAGGGTACGTGATCCGCGCTATGGACGGAGAGCTTGGAACGGTATATCAGTTGTACTTCGACGATGAGACCTGGGTCATCCGCTACCTCACGGTAGAACTCGGCTGGCTTGGCGGCCGGCGAGTGCTCATCTCGCCAATTTCTGTCACCCATGTGGACTGGATCGACAAGCGATTAGATGTCGCGCTGACGAAAGAACAGGTGAGGAACAGCCCGAACATCGATACAGACAAGCCTGTCTCCCGGCAGCACGAGATCGCATACAGCGGGTATTACGGATATCCCTATTACTGGGCCGGTCCCTGCATGTGGGGCCCGTCGTCTTACCCGGGCGGCGTAATGACTGCTCCCAACGTGGACCCGATTCCAAGCGACTCGAAGGATTCGCATCTGCGCAGTACCAAAGCCGTCACTGGTTATCACATTGAGGCGACCGATGGTGAAATCGGACATGTTGGCGCGTTTATCGTGGACGATGCAGCCTGGGCTATCCGCTACATCGAGGTGGCAACCAAGAATTGGTGGCCAGGTAAAAAGGTGCTGGTTTCACCCGCCTGGATTGAACGGGTGAGTTGGGAAGACTCCAAGGTCTACGTCGGCCTCTCCCGGGAAGCCATCAAGAGTGCCCCGGAGTTCGTCGACTTCACGGAGATCACGCGAGAATATGAAGACCGGCTGTATTCTCACTACGGCCGTCCCCCGTATTGGCTGCACGAAGCCGAACACAAGCCGTCTTTTTCACTGACCGGCGCGTAATCACCGGTCTTAGGCATGCTAAGCCGGACCTAAGAATGCCAATCACCACATTATTTCTGGATGTCGTCGGGGTCCTACTCACCAATGGAGGGGACTACCACGTCCGCAGACGAGCCGAAATGGAAGAGCGGCATGGTCTCACTTTCGAAATCCACGAAGAGGACAAGCTCACTTTCGAGGAATACATGTGCGAGCAATCGAAACCGTACCGCGCGATGATCGCGCTGTTCAGTCAGCTCAAGATCCAGCATGGATTGAGGATCGCCGTGGTCAGCAACGAAGCGCGCGAGGTGAATGAGTATTGGATTCGCAAGTTCAAGCTGAATAGGTTTGTGGATTCTTTTATATCCTCCTGCTTCGTCCATCTCCGCAAGCCTGACGCAAACACGCCAATGTTCGTCCAGATCGCGGAAGGGTTGGGGATTCGAAGCGTTCTTCACACCGATTACAAATCCACCTGCGCAAAGCTGGCTTCTTTCGGATTGCAGCATGACTAAGTCAAGCATCCTGACGATTAACGGCGGCTCGTCGAGCATCAAGTTCGCGCTGTACCGGGACGGCGAACCGCTGGAGCGAGGGCTTTGCGGAAAGATTGATCGCATCGGCTTGAGCGGGACGAATCTGACGTTCGACGAAACGGCCGCCAATCGGCCCGACAGCCTCAAGCTCCCCGCTAGCGATCACAAATCGGCAGCCACGTTTCTGATGGATTGGCTCCAAGAGCAGAATCATTTCGAATCGATTCGGGCCGTGGGACACCGTGTCGTCCATGGCATGCAGCACACGGCGCCGGAACTGGTCACTCGGGAATTATTGGATGATCTGCATCGCATCAGCCCAGTCGACCCGGACCATCTGCCAAGTGAAATTGAACTGATCGAGACGTTCCGACAGCGTCATCCGAAACTACCCCAGGTGGCCTGTTTCGACACGGCGTTTCACTGCAGCATGCCGCGTGTCGCCAAGCTGCTTCCTATCCCTCGCCGCTACGATTCGAGGGGAGTGCAGCGCTACGGTTTCCATGGTTTGTCCTATGCCTATCTGGTCGAGGAGCTCGCGCGCTTGGGCGACCCGGCGGCGAGCGCCGGCCGCATCATCCTCGCTCATCTAGGCAACGGCGCAAGCATGGCCGCCGTGCGCGACGGCAAAAGCATCGACACGAGCATGAGCTTCACTCCGACCTCGGGATTGGTGATGAGCACCCGCTCAGGCGACTTGGATCCCAGCTTGGCAGCGTATCTGGCGCGAACCGAGCAGATGACCACGGACCAGTTTTACCAAATGGTCAATCACAAGTCCGGGTTGCTCGGAGTTTCCGAGACCAGTTCCGACATGCGAGACTTACTCGCGCGCGAAGCCGACGATATCCGAGCGGCGGAAGCTGTGGCGCTGTTCTGCTATCAGGCGAAAAAGTGGATTGGCTGCTTTGCCGCCGCGCTCGGTGGATTGGACGCACTTGTCTTCGCGGGAGGTATCGGCGAAAACGCACCTCTCGTTCGCGCGCGCATCTGCGACGGACTGGGCTTTCTCGGCGTCGAAATCGAACAAAAGCGAAACGCGGCGAGTGAGGGCGTGATTTCCACGGACACCAGCCGAGTCAGGGTTCGCGTCATTCCGACGGATGAAGATCTAATGATTGCGCGCTCGGTGAGCCGCATTCTCGAAACCGACACAGTAAACAAAGGATTGAACCATGAAAACCAGTACACTCACGCCTGAACAGATCCACAAGAATCCCAACGCGGTGACCGGCAGTGAGCTAACCACGAAAGCCAACCCACTCACTCCGGAACTGCTTCACAAAATCAACGCCTATTGGCGTGCCGCCAACTATCTATCAGTCGGGCAAATCTATCTTTATGACAACCCTCTGCTGAAGGAGCCGCTGAAGCTGTCGCACGTGAAGCCGCTGGTGGTTGGGCATTGGGGCACCACGCCGGGCCAGAACTTCATCTACGTTCATCTGAACCGCGTGATCAAGAAGTACGACCTGGACATGTTTTACATCGCGGGTCCCGGCCACGGCGGTCCGGCGATCGTTGGGAACGTTTACCTGGAAGGCACCTGGAGCGATATTTATCCGAACGTCACTCAGGATGAGGCTGGGCTCAAGAAGCTGTTCATGCAGTTCTCGTTTCCCGGCGGAATTTCGAGCCACGTTGCGCCGACCACGCCGGGGTCGATTCACGAAGGTGGCGAGTTGGGATACTCGCTCAGCCATGCCTTCGGGGCTGCGTTCGACAATCCCGGGCTCATTGTTGCCTGTGTGATTGGGGACGGCGAAGCGGAGACAGGCCCGCTAGCCACCGCGTGGCAGTCTAACAAGCTTCTCAACCCCATTAGCGACGGAGCCGTGCTGCCGATCCTGCACCTCAACGGCTACAAGATCAGCAATCCCACCGTCCTGGCCCGCATCGAGCATGAAGAGCTGGATCAATTCCTACGAGGCTGCGGCTGGACGCCCCACTTTGTGGAAGGCGACGATCCGGAAACGATGCATCAACTCATGGCCGCCACCATGGAAACGGTCATCGAAGACATTCATCAGATCCAGGAGAATGCTCGGAATAACAACGACACCACGCGGGCGCGCTGGCCCATGATCGTCCTCCGATCACCCAAGGGCTGGACCGGGCCGAAAGTAGTGGATGGACTGCAAATCGAAGGCACCTTCCGCGCGCACCAGGTGCCGCTGCTGGTGGATTCCGAGCATCCCGATCATGTGAAGCAACTGGAAAGCTGGATGAAAAGCTACAAGGCCGAGGAGCTGTTCGATGAAAATGGCCGCCTCATTCCGGAATTGGCTGAACTGGCGCCGAAGGGCAACCGGCGGATGGGCGCCAATCCCCACGCCAACGGCGGCATTCTCCTGCGCGATTTGCGCATGCCGGACTTCTGCGTTCACGCGGTAAATGTGCCGTCGCCTGGCGCCGTGGACGCACAAGACACTTTGGTGCTGGGTAATTTTCTGCGCGACGTGGCCAAGCTGAATCAGGATCAGCGTAATTTCCGCATCTTCGGTCCAGATGAGACGCTATCTAATCTGCTGGGTGCGGTTTTCGAAGTCACCAATCGCCAGTGGGAAGCCCGCGAAGAGAAGAACGATGAATTTCTCGCGCCCGCCGGACGCGTGGTGGACTCCATGCTCAGCGAGCACCAGTGCGAGGGTTGGCTGGAGGGATATCTTCTCACGGGGCGGCACGGGCTGTTCAACAGCTACGAAGCCTTTATTCGCATTGTCGACTCGATGTTCAGCCAGCACGCCAAATGGCTGAAGGTAACGTTGGAGCTGCCGTGGCGTCGCAAAATTGCCTCGCTGAACTATCTGCTCGCATCCCACGTCTGGCAGCAGGACCACAACGGCTTCACGCACCAGGATCCTGGTTTTCTCGACCATGTGATCAACAAGAAGGCCGATATCGTGCGGATTTATCTGCCGCCCGACGCCAATTGTCTGCTATCGGTCTTCGACCACTGCCTGCGCAGCCGCCATTACGTCAACGTGGTGGTTGCAGGCAAGCACGCGCTGCCGCAATGGCTGACCATGGACGCCGCGGTAGTGCATTGCACGGAAGGAATCGGCATCTGGCAATGGGCCAGCAACGATCAGGACGCCGCCGAACCGGACGTTGTGATGGCTTCCTGCGGAGACACGCCCACGCTCGAGATTCTGGCCGCCGTTTCCATCCTTCGCGAGCATCTGCCCGATCTGAAGATCCGGGTGATCAACGTCGTCGATTTGATGAAGCTCCAATCTGCGAGTGAGCACCCGCACGGGCTCAGCGAATCGGATTACGACTCGCTATTCACCAAAGACAAACACATCATCTTCGGTTTTCATGGATACCCTTGGCTGATCCACCGTCTGACCTATCGCAGGACCAATCGCAATCTGCACGTCCGCGGCTACAAGGAAGAGGGCACCATCACTACGGCCTTCGACATGAGGGTGCAGAACGATCTGGACCGCTTCCACCTGGTGGAAGACGTGATTGATCGGCTGCCACATTTAGGTTCTAAGGGTGCCTACCTGAAGCAGATGATGCAGGACAAGCTCATCGAGCACAAACATTACATCGACAAGCACGGTGAAGACATGCCCGAAATCAGGAACTGGAAATGGAAGGCGCCCACCTTTGAAAAGGCACAAACGCAATGAGCGAAACGAACTACGGTCAGCACGGCAATGAAGGGCAGGAACACGAGAAGAAAACCCACGTTGCTCCTGAGAATGCGCGGCAGGCAGACGAACAAGCTGCCCAGCAAGGGGTTTCGCCGGCTTACTGGAGGCGCATGCATCATGACTGGCGCATGTGGCTGGGCCTGGTACTCATGCTTGCGGCGATAACGATCTACGTGCTGAGCGAGGACTTGGCATGGCTGCCTCATCTCCAGTAGCAGATGGTTCAAGGAATACAGAACAGGAGAAATCATCATGACACCAACTGTAGATAAGCCCAAGACCGAGGCGAAGTCCGAATCGAAACCCGAAACAAAACCCGAAACAAAACCGGAAACGAAGACGGCGGCGACGCCGGGAGCGAAGTCCGACGCGCAGAAAAACCTGAAATCGATTCCCATGGAGGAGCTCCAGAAAAAGCTGGGCTCTTCGCCGGACGGCTTGAGCCAAGACGAGGCGAAAAAACGGCTGGCTCAGTATGGGCCCAACGAGATCGCGGAAAAGAAGGAAAATCCGTACCTGAAATTCCTGACCTATTTTTGGGGCCCGATTCCATGGATGATCGAAGGCGCAGTGATCTTGTCCGCCGCGGTCCGGCACTGGCCGGATTTCTTCATCATCCTGCTCCTGCTGTTGTCCAACGCAGTCGTTGGATTTTGGGAAGAACACCAGGCGGGCAATGCGATCGCCGCACTCAGGAAGCAGCTGGCGATCAAAGCCAAAGTCAAACGCGACGGGAAATGGACTGATCCTTCGGCGAAGGAACTGGTGCCGGGCGACGTCATCCGCCTGAAGCTGGGCGACATTGTTCCAGCCGACGCGCGTTTGCTGCCAGGCGACCCAGTAGAAGTGGACCAATCCGCGCTGACAGGCGAATCTTTACCCGCCGAAAAAAAGCCCGGCGATGCGGTATTTTCCGGATCCATCATTCGCCAGGGCGAAAGCGAAGGAATGGTCTATGCGACGGGTACGGACACCTACTTCGGCAAGACCGCGCAAATGGTGCAGGGGCCGGAATCCATCAGCCATTTCCAGAAAGCTGTGCTGAAGATCGGCGACTACCTGATCATCCTCGCAGTAGTCCTGGTTGCGTTGATCATCACCGTCGCGCTGTTCCGTCACGATCCGGTGATGAGTACGCTGGAGTTTGCGCTGGTGCTCCTGGTGGCCGCCATTCCAGTGGCGATGCCCACCGTCTTGTCTGTGACCATGGCAGTGGGTGCACGCCTTCTGGCGAAAAAACAAGCCATTATCACCAGGCTCTCGGCGATCGAAGAACTGGCCGGCGTGGACATCCTGTGCTCGGATAAGACCGGCACTCTGACCCAAAATAAGCTGACATTGGGCGATCCATTCACTCTGCATGGCATTCCCGCCGATCAAGTCATTCTCTGGGCGGCGCTCGCTTCGCGTGCCGAAGACAAGGACACCATCGACCTGGCGGTGATCGGGGGCGTCAAAGACGACAAGACCCTCAAGGGCTATCAGGTGGTCCATTTCCAGCCGTTCGACCCGGTGCATAAGCGCACTGAAGCTACCGTGAAAGGCGCGGACGGAAAACAGTTCTATGTGGCCAAAGGCGCCCCGCAGGTAATCCTCCAGATCTCCACCAACGCCGGTGAGGTAAAGCCCGCTGTCGAGAAAGCGGTCAACGAATTTGCCGGACGCGGTTTCCGTTCTCTGGGCGTGGCGCGGGCGGATGAAGCAGGCAAGTGGCAGATCGTGGGTGTGCTGCCGATGTTCGATCCGCCACGCGAGCAGGCCAAAGCAACCATCGCGAGCGCCCGCCAGATGGGCGTCAGCGTCAAGATGGTTACCGGCGATCAGATGGCGATCGCGAAGGAAACGGCCAAGCAACTCGGGATGGGCACGAACATCCTGGATGCCAGCGGATTGGGCGATATCAAGCATCACGAGACGGCACAGGCCGCGGAAGCAATCGAAAAAGCGGACGGTTTCGCGCAGGTTTTCCCGGAGCATAAATACCATATCGTCGATGTATTGCAGCAACGCGGCCACATCGTCGGCATGACTGGCGACGGTGTAAACGACGCTCCAGCGCTGAAGAAAGCCGATTGCGGCATCGCTGTTTCGGGTGCGACAGATACGGCCCGCGCGGCCGCTTCTATCGTCCTGCTGGCGTCCGGCCTGTCGGTGATTATCGACGCAATCAAGGAGAGCCGGCGCATCTTCCAGCGGATGAACAGCTACGCGATTTACCGCATCGCCGAAACGCTGCGCGTGCTGTTCTTCATGACGCTGGCGATCCTGGTGTTCAACTTTTATCCGCTCACAGCAGTGATGATCGTAATGCTGGCGTTGCTCAATGACGGGGCCATCCTGTCCATCGCTTACGACAACGTTCATTATAAAGACAAGCCCGAGGCTTGGAACATGCGCCTGGTACTTGGGGTTTCCACGATTCTGGGCGTTATCGGCGTGGTGGCCGCTTTTGGCCTTTTTTACCTCGGCGAGCGCGTATTTCATCTCGACCGCGATCACATCCAGACCCTGATGTATTTGAAGCTTTCGGTGGCTGGACATCTAACGATTTTCCTGACGCGCACGCGCGGCCCGTTCTGGTCCATACGCCCCGCGAAAATTCTATGGATGGCGGTGCTCGGCACGCAAACGGTAGCGACTTTGATCGCGGTCTATGGGCTGTTTATGACACCCCTCGGCTGGGGCTGGGCAGCCTTCGTTTGGGGCTATGCGATTGCGTGGGCTCTGGTGAATGACCGCGTGAAACTGCTCGCTTATCGGATTTTCGATCCGACGAAACCAGCCTTGTTGACCAAGACAAAGCCGGATCTTACGCCGCAGATCGCCACTCGCGCCTATGAAATTTTCGAGGAGCGTGGCCGCCATGAAGGCCAGGCGGACCAAGACTGGATGGAGGCCGAAACCGAGATCCGAAAGGGCGCGGAAGCGCATGCGAGAGCCGGCGCAAAATGAGGATCTATTCCAAGGATTTTCATGTGACCGGGAAAAAGGTCAATCTCAGTAAATGGCCGACCGTTGTGAAGCCAGTTTACAAGTCGAAGGAGCAGTATCAGGAACTCCTGGCCGAACACGTTGAGAAGCTCAGCTCGCTGCAGCATCTTCACTACGCGTCCCATCGCTATGCGCTGCTGCTGATTTTTCAAGGGATGGACGCGGGCGGCAAGGATGGCGCCATCCGGCACGTCATGTCTGGAGTGAATCCGGAAGGCTGCGAGGTTTTCAGTTTCAAACAGCCGAGCGCCGAGGAACTGGAACACGATTTTCTGTGGCGCACCACTTGCGTGCTTCCGGAACGCGGGCGAATCGGTATATTTAATCGTTCCTATTACGAGGAAGTGCTGGTCGTTCGTGTGCATCCGGAGATTCTCCGCAATCAGGGGCTTCCGGAAGAGTTGCGCGATGAGAAAAGCATCTGGGAGGAGCGCTACCGCTCCATTGTGGATCTGGAAAGCCACCTCTATCGCAACGGAACGCGGATCATTAAATTCTTCCTCCACCTTTCGAAGGATGAACAGAGAAAGCGTTTCCTTGAGCGCATTGATGAACCTGATCACAACTGGAAATTCAGCACCGCGGATATTCACGAGCGCAAATATTGGAAGGATTACACGCACGCTTATGAGGAGTGCCTGAACGCCACGAGTACTCATCACTCGCCCTGGTACGTCGTTCCCGCCGACGACAAGGAGAATGCGCGGTTGATCGTCTCCCAGATTGTCCTGGATACTTTCGATGACCTGAAGATGGTATATCCCAAGACCACCCCGAAACGCCGGCGGGAATTGGAATCTATCCGTAAGCTGCTGACGAAGTAAGTTTGAATTATGGCCTCGTCTTCCGCCAAGAATGTCCAGCTTTCAACTGGCCTCACCGGTGATGAGGCTCGAAAGCGCTTGGCGAGGTCGGGCCCAAATGCGATGCCCGACACGGCTCTGCATCCGCTACGCCGGGCGCTCGCCAAGTTCTGGGCGCCGGTTCCATGGATGCTCGAGGCCGCGATCGTACTGGAAATTGTCCTCGGCAAGTACGTGGAGGCGGCAATCATTGCGGGCCTGCTGGCCTTCAACGCAGCGCTCGGGTTTTTCCAGGAAGGGCGCGCTCAGGCGACTCTGGCCGCGCTGAAGTCGCGGCTGGCGCTGAACGCTTCGGTCAAGCGCGATAATGCCTGGACTACAATACCCGCGGCTCAATTGGTGGTTGGGGACGTAGTGAAACTGTCCCTCGGCGCCGTAGTTGCCGCAGACGTGCGCCTGACCGAGGGGTCGGTGCTGCTTGACCAATCGATGCTCACCGGCGAATCCGTTCCCATTGAAGCTGGCTCGGGATTTAACACTTATGCTGGAGCGTTGGTGCGGCGCGGCGAAGCGGTGGCGGAGGTGACGGCCACCGGAACGCGCACCAAGTTTGGACGCACTGCGGAACTGGTTCGCACTGCACATGTCGAAAGTTCGCAGCAGAAGGCGGTTCTGCGCGTGGTGCGCAATCTCGCCATGGTCAATGGCGTCGTCATTTTGATGCTGGTGGCGTATGCCTACGTTCTGAAGTTACCGGTTAGCGAGATCATACCGCTGGTGTTGACCGCGGTTCTAGCCTCGATCCCAGTAGCGCTGCCGGCTACTTTTACGCTTGCGGCCGCGCTCGGCGCCAAGGCTCTGGCCAAGCTGGGCGTTCTTCCAACCAGGCTCTCCGCAGTGGATGAAGCGGCCAGCATCGACGTGCTGTGCGCCGATAAGACCGGCACGCTGACGAAAAACGCACTGACGGTAACCGCCGTTCATGCCATGGCTGGCTTCGATGAATCGCACGTCTTGGGAATCGCTGCCCTGGCCAGTTCGGACGGGGGGCAAGATCCGGTAGATGGCGCGATCCGGGCCGCCGCTGCGAAAAAAGCGGCCACCGATCTGCCGAAACTGATCAAGTTCGTTCCGTTCGATCCTGCGACAAAAATGTCGGAGGCTACTGCCGCTTATTCAGACGGTGTCGCCGGCGGCGCCACGGTTCGCGCCGTCAAAGGGGCCTTTGCCGAAGTGTCCAAACTGACGCAATCGGACCCTGATGCGGCCAAGGCCGCGAGCGAACTTGAGGCGAAGGGTTTCCGGGTCCTGGCCGTCGCGTTCGGCCCGCCAACGGCGCTGAAACTTGCCGGGATCGTTGCTCTCAGCGATCCGCCCCGGCCGGATTCCGCCGCGTTGATTACGGAACTGCATACGCTGGGTGTGCGCGCGGTCATGGTCACAGGAGACGCGCCGGCAACGGCAGCCATCGTTGCTCACGATGTTGGCATGGATGGAAAGGTCTGTCCACCGGGACCGATCCCCGGCGATGTTCGCCCGGAGGAGTTTGCCGTCTTTGCCGGCATTCTTCCGGAAGGAAAATACAAGCTCGTTAAGGCGTTCCAAAAAAGCGGCCACACTGTCGGTATGTGCGGCGACGGAGCCAACGACGCGCCCGCGCTACGCCAGGCCCAGATGGGAATCGCGGTATCGACGGCTACGGATGTAGCCAAATCGGCGGCCGGCATCGTGCTGACGAAGCCCGGACTCGTCGGTATTGTCGCTGCGGTAAAAGAAGGCCGTGTGACGTTTCAGCGCATCCTGACCTATACGCTCAACTCGGTGATCAAGAAGATTGTTCAGGTGCTCTTCCTGGCGGTGGGTCTGGTGATGACCGGGCACGCAATCCTGACCCCCATGCTCATGGTCATCCTGATGATCACCGGCGATTTTCTGTCCATGTCCTTGACAACCGACAACGTGCGACCGTCCCCGCAGCCCAATGGCTGGCGAATTGGCAAATTGACGATCGCAGGCGGTGTTATGGGAGGCTGTCTCCTGCTGTTTTGCATTGCCGTGCTTGCGGTCGGCAAATTTCGCATGGGTTTCGGAATCGAGACGCTAAGAACCCTGGCTATGATCGGGCTCGTGTTCGGTAGCGAGGCGACGCTGTACTCCATTCGCGAACGCAAGCGGCTGTGGAGTTCTTGCCCAAGTCTTTGGGTTGTTGTTTCGACGGTCTGCGATATTTTGATCATTTCCGCCTTGGCCACGCGCGGAATCGCCATGAGTCCTCTATCGATACTCGCGGTAGGAGGAACGCTCGCGGCTGCCGCGGTCTTCGCATTCATCGTGGATTTTGTGAAAGTGCCCGTGTTCCATCGCCTGAAGATCGCATAAAACCCGCTTTGGCCGCCGCATCGTCTGCTGTGTAGTTGATGTTTGCTTGCGTTGGGAGGGCGAGGCGCGCCCCGACGGCTTCCACGGCTTCGAGAATGCGCAGGAGGAGTTCTTGCTGAACGCGGCTGAATTCGTCATCGTCCGCCGTGAGGATATAAGCGGAGACGTCGAGATCCAACGAATACGCGCCCACCGCCGCAAACCATACCGAGCGATTGGCCGAAGCCACTTTGGGGTTCAAGGCCAGCAAGCCTGAAATCGAATCCAGCAATTGTTGGATTTGCGCCGGAGAAGTCTCGCGCGTCAGACTCAACCTGGGATGGAACCATATCTCCTCTCGCCGCGACAGGTTTTCCAAAGTCATCGACGAGAATTGACCATTGGGAACAGTAACCAGTGTTCGATCCAGGGTCCGAATTCGGGTGGAACGAAGGCCGATCTCTTCCACCGTGCCGGTCCGATCTCCGAATCGGCATAAATCGCCGACCAGAACCGGGCGATCGCTGATAACGGCCACGCCGCCGAAGAGGTTTTCAAGGGTTTTCTGGGCGGCCAGCGCAACGGCCAGGCCGCCGACTCCAACTCCGGCCAGCACTGTGGTCGTGTTGTACCCATAATTGCTGAGAATCACCGTGACAGTGAGCACGAAGATGACGATCTTGATCAACTTGTTCACTAAGGGCAGGATGGATGAGGAGAGATTGCCATGGCCGGCCGCCATAGCAAAGCGAGTACGGTCTGTTGCTACGTCAATCAGACGCATGGCGGCCCACGCCACACCAATCGAAAAAAGGAAAGCCAGTGCTCGGTCCAGGTAGAGCCGGAGGAGCGCGGAGGGGTCGATAAACTCCATGCCCACTCGGAAACCAGCGACCGCGACGAGTAGCCGAAGCGGTCCTGCAAGCGCCTCCAGAAGCTCCGTGTGGAGGTACGCTGAAGCGCGGCGAAGCAATGGCTGCGCGAGGAAGAGCAACCCGCGCGAGAGCAGGGACGAGAGCGCCGCCAGAAGTACGCCGAGCAGAACCAGGGCAAGCCAACGCCAGAGAGAAGTATCCAATAGCGTCCAACTCACCAGCGCATCCGGGAGTCGCCTCTCGAATGCCGATTCCCCTACCAGCTTGAACAGCTGGGGAATAAGATTGACGCTGCTCGATGAGAATTGCCACACCGGATGATTGGGACGAAGCTCGACGCGCTCCAGATCGAGCTGATATGTACGCCCGTTATCAAGAACAGCGGCCACTGGTTCGTGCCCCCCAGTGCCTGTGTCGCCTTCCGGATTCCGGCTCAAGGAACCGGCATCAAATTCCGCGCTCCTGTCGAGCAGTTGTTCTAGCTGCCTGGCTAGCGTAGGGCCTTCGACGGCTCTCTGCGCGGCCGGAAGCCCGTGCAAGTCCAAATAGGCCGAGGCTTGTCTGTAATCTTGGGCTCTGCAAGCCTGCAGGAAACTGATGACCGCACTCTGAGGATTATCGCGCCCGAGTGGGTCTAGGGGAACACGAGCGGCCTGAGGTGCGCCGCTCGTGCCAGGGACAATTTGCTGGGCTCCAGCGAGAAACAGATTGGCGAAGAGAGCCGCAGCCAGAAAGAGAGCACGCAAGGATAAACCTCCCGGAAAGCAGAATCCAGCCGGCCCCAACTCTCCGGTCGCTACGCTACGACAAACGGAAAGAACGCAATAGCGCGAACAAGCCAAGCGATAGTAGGCCAGCCAAGCCGATCAACGGATACGGGCTAGCGGTTTTGGGCAGCTCTTGAGCTGGAGCCGGAGCAACAGCAGGCTCCTGCGTTGCCGGTGCTGGCGGAGGAGTAGCCTGCGCTACTTCCTGCGGTTCAGGCTGCGTTTGCGTTATTTCCGCTTTGGGCAACTCGGCCGGCTGGATTGCTTCGGTGGTGGGCACCGTTTCATGCGACACGGCCGCAATCTGCACCGCGGCCGACTTCGGATAAGCGAACTCCTGTCCGAAGTTATCGCCCGGGTAGAACCATGCCCTCAAAGCCTTCGGTTGTCCGGGAGGCGTTTCCCAGAACGTAACGACCGTCTTGCCGGTCGGTTGCAGGCGGTAGTTTGGGATCGCGAGGATGGTGGTCTGTAGCTGAGTCTCATCCGCGTTGAAAATTTGAACGATGTGACGATCCGACGGCGAATCGAGCAGCTTAATCACGTACGTGCCGGCAGGCAGCACTTTGTTGGGAACCTGAAACGATTCACTCACGGTCAAGGTCGTCTTTTTGTTCCATTCGTCCGCGCGGCCGCTCGGCGCGAAAGCGACTCCGAGCAATCCGATGGATGCCATTGCAAGAACGAAACGGGTCATATAGGACTCCTTCTGCGGCTCATGCCGCGTCGGCGATCGCATCAAACGACCGCACGGTGTAAATAAGGCCGGCTCATCGCCGTGGCCTGTTCTCATTCCATGCAGCTTTACTGCCAAGACGGGCCCCCCACTTGACGGCTGCAATGCCGGTCCCCGCCGCTGGAGTGGTCGTGGGCGTGCTTCTTCAAAATGGGCCTGGGTCCGTTTCGGAGGGAAGTTCGGAGCGATAGCGGATAGCACAAAAACGGACTCGAGGCCTTAAGGAAAGCGAAAGGAGTGAATTTTTATGAAAACGAATCTAGGACGCGGTGTCTGGGTTCTGGCAATCGCCGGTACTATGACCGCTGCCGCTTTTGCGTCGGAAAGACCAATCAAGGTTGATGACAGGCTGGATGCTTCGGCCGAAACGCTGACCGATATGATGAGGGCTTCCGATCAAGGTATCCCCCACGATCTGATCGATAAGGCGCGCTGCGTGGTTATCATCCCCGGCATGAAGAAGGCCGGATTCATCTTCGGCGCGGAGGAAGGCCGCGGATTTGCGGTCTGCCGCCAGCACGGTCGCTCCGGCTGGAGCGCCCCGGCCGGGATGCGCTCGGAAGGCGGTAGTTTTGGATTTCAGATTGGCGTTTCGGACACCGACGTTATATTGCTCGTGATGAATGACGGCGGAATGAAGCACCTGTTGTCCGATAAGTTTACCCTCGGTGGAGATGCAACCGTTGCGGCAGGCCCAGTTGGCCGCGCGGTGACCGCTAAGACCGACGTGGAGTTGCAAGCGGAAATGCTCTCGTATTCCCGCTCGCACGGCGCGTTCGCCGGCATCTCGGTATCAGGCGCGACGCTTCGTCCGGATGGAGATACCAACAAAGAACTCTACGGCCGCGATGCAACCAATCGTGAAATTCTAACCGGAAACTTCAAGGCCCCGGCGGCGGCGAGAAAGTTCGAAAGGGCGCTGCATCAGGAATCGCCCCACCGCGTCCGATAGCTCGCGAGGAATCATTCCGGCAGATCGGCAAATTCGCGGGGATATCCGGTTCTATCCCCGTTTTCTTTCAGCTTGCGCCCGCTCGAGCACCTGGAGTCTAAGTGGCCAGCCACAAGCATTGACTTTGGGCGGTCATATGACCAAATAAGGTCGATTGGCTCTCGATGCTGCGACGGCGCTTGTAAGCGGGCTCGAAGCCCTTCGGCGCGGACTTCGAATTGCCTTTGTGTGAAACGGATTTGGAATCGAGGTGGCTCATGAAACTAATTGAAGCTCTCAGTGCAACAGTTCTGTTCCTGCTTCCTGGCGCTATTGCTCCTGCCTACGCGCAAAAAGAACATGAGGAGGAGAAGCAACCGCAACAGAAGCAGCAACAAGGTAAACCGGCACAGCAACCCAAACAAGCTCAGCACCAGCAGCAGGCCGGGCCGGCACAGCAACCGAGACAAGCTCAGCACCAACAGCAGGCCAAGCCGGCGCAGCAACCGAAACAAGCTCAGCACCAACAGCAGGCCAAGCCGGCGCAGCAACCGAAACAAGCTCAGCACCAACAGCAGGCCAAGCCGGCGCAGCAACAGCAACAAGCCAACCGGTCACATCCCGCGGGAGGTCATGGGCGCATTCCTGACGACCGCTTCCGTGCAAGTTTTGGCCGTCAGCACACATTTCACGTGAACCGTTCCGACTTCGAGGGATCGCGACGGTTTCAATACGGCGGCTTTTGGTTCAACGTTGTTGATCCGTGGCCCGTTGGTTGGCTCTATACCGACAACGTCTACGTTGACTACATCAACGGCGGGTATTTCTTGTGCAACCCCGTCCATCCGGGCGTATACATTTCAATCAACATCGGTTGACGTATCGGGGTTGACGTACCGGCTAGGGGCGAGGCCCGCGGGGTGGGAGCTTCGCCTCTAGCCGTTTGGTTTATTTGCGCTGGAAGACGAGTGTGATCGGCTTGCGGTCCGGCCTTGCGACGCTGGCCAGCATGGTGCCATCCGCAGCAAGGGAGTAACTTTCGATAGTGACCGCGCCGGATTGCGTGGTGATCACCTTTAGGACGTCGTGATCCCACTTGGTCTTGCTCTTGAGGTCCTTGCCGCTGTGAATCGTGGCGCTATTCTCGCTGTCGGTGAGGTCGCGATAGAAGAAGGTCTCGGTGGCGCCTTCATAGGCGAAACTGCGAGAAACAGTGATGTCGCCGTCCCGCTCGTTGATTGTCACGGTGCCGGTTTGAATGACGGGCTGGCCCGCAAAATCGCTCTTGGTCGGCACCAGCGTCCAGGCGCCGTTCAACAGGGTGCGGTCGCGCGCGAAAGCGGTGAACGCGAAGAGGAGAGTCGCCAAGACGGCTCCGGTAGTTGTGATCGTTGAATAGGTCCTCATAATTTCCTTCCAGGCCTACCGTTAGAGCACGCGCCGCGCCGTTCTGCTACTCAGCGCCGCGATTGGCGATGCGCTCCGCCGCCCAGCCCGCCAAGATCAATGATCACCGCGATCAGCAGCCACAAAAGATTGACGCCAGCCATCGGCATATGACTGTTAATTTCCCACGCGTAAACGATCGTGGTGAGCGGCAGAAAAATAAAGCCGAGTAGCGGCACTATCAAGCCACCGTGGAATGCGCGCTGCAGGTAGGTCGAAAAAAGCCACATCAAAACCAGCGCGACGCGCGGAAATAGCAGGATAACGAATAGGAGGAAGCAAGGCATAGTCAATCTCCGGCCGGACGCGAACCCAGCGCAGGTGCGATACTACCAGATTCGCGCCACTATACTAGGCGCAAACAGCGATGGCGCGGCTCCTGGCCCTGATCGGCTCACAAATCAGGGTCGACCTGGCCACGAGGTCGATTTCGAATACGTTGTGAAGCTCGTTCTCGAATATCACCTCACAGGCTTCGCGTAAACACGAAGACGGTCCTATAACGCGAACCACCGCCGTTTCCGGCAGGAAGACGATTCGTCCTTTGCCAGCTTGATCGAAATGAACTGCGACGAAGGAAGTTTTTGTCCGGTACGTTTGCCCGGCAGAGGGCTTCTTCTCACCGCAAGTCACGCCGGAAAGCAATACCTTAGAAGACACCATAGGTGTTGTCATCTGAATGCCGTCCTTTTCTAAAGGTGTAAACCATTGATGCATTCTCGGGGCCGTCGTGTCTGTCCAAAAGTGACCACGCCAGGCTCACGGCGTTGCCTGGCTGCATTGCCGGCTATCCGAACCACGATAAAATCTCGAAATGGGCCAGCATTGGTTTGTAAGATGCAAAACCTGCGAGACTCCCCTCGCGGATCAGGATTCCTCTTTCGTTTACGATCCGAAGCATCCGCAATGGCAGAGCCCGCAATGGAAGAGTGTCATCAAGTGCCCGGAATGCCACAAGTCCCACGAATACACTTCGGTCGATCTTGAAAGCGGAGAGGGCTCAATTTGAGCATCGGGACTTATTCCCGACGTCCGCATTCAAGGCACCTCGTAAACTTTGTAGGCGTTAGCCTCATCCGTGGCAGCTTTTGTCCACCGGCGGCCCGAGACCTCCGGACGAAGCGCTCGGATGCATCCCCAGTTGAACACTCGTGCAGCAGCCACTCTGGGGTCTGCCTCATTGAGCTCCATCATGTGCTCCGGATTGTATGCCGGACCATGCACGTAAAGTAGAAGCTTCTCCGCCCAGTTGATTTCGTTACGCCAGTCTTCCGGTGATGGCGCCGACGTAACGCCCTTCAGGCGACCCACGTAAACTTCGAGGTGCGCGCGGTCCTCTTGCGATCCCCCGCTGAAGTTGTGCTCCTCGATCCGCTCCCCAAAAGTCCGTCCGTACGTCTGGCCGATATAAAGGAGCACGTCGGAGCCGTACACAGGATGATGCCCATAGATTTGATAGAGCCCATGGTCCTTGCGGATGTCCTTCAAAGTGTCAAGCTGATCGAGCGAAAAGGGGCCGTCCCACTCGATATGGATGATTCTTTCCATCATGCCTTGCCGTTTGCGCCTCCATCGCTTCTTCGAAAGCGAGGATAGCACCTCATAGCGCACGCTGCATCGTATTCACGGGACCACCGAAACGCCTGTCGTGGGCACGCTGGCTTCTGCCAGCCTGTATTCGGAATAAATCATGACCCGATCGATTACCAGACTCTTGAAGAAGAAGATTTTCGCGGCTGCTCGTATTTCGACGTGTTCCGGCACCCAGATCCCTTCGCCGATCCGTGTCTGCTCCATGGTTAAGCGCGAACCGCGCAACACGCGCGCCAGGAATAATCCGATCGAGAAAGGCTGGATCACCTGACCGTCGGCCTTGATCCACCCAAAGTCTTGCTTGTCGACCCACAGCTTGCCCTCCAGCTTGGCGAACATCTTGCCGTACTTGCCTTGCGCTTGATAGCCGGGGTGCGGCGCCGCCTGAAGTATGTAGGCCGGCCTGCCATTAACTATTTCGTCGCCCACGAGTTGAATATCGAAGGCTTTGGGTATTTCCCGGACGAGCGACGCAGTCTCCTCTTCCTCCTTGCTTAAACGCTCGGCCCGCTGCTCCGGAGTTTCTTGCTTCAATTTGTCGAGCTTCTCCTGCCGTTTTCGTTCCTCCGCGGCCGGCGGAGGCTGCCCATTGCGTTCCACGAGTTGCTCGAATGGAACGCCGTTGACCAGGATAATTCTCAATACATCCACTTTTTCGGACTTCACGCGCCCTTCCGAATCCAGGCGCCGATCTTCATCGCGCTCCATATAGGTGTATTGGAGCCGCCCTTTCCAGCTCCGCTGGGTTGCCGCGATCGATGACGCCACGATTTGGCGGACGTCGGGTGCGTTGTCCTGAGCAAAGAGGCCGGATGAAGCCGCGAGGAAGACGATCGTCCCGATCTGCATAAATCAAAGATCTTTGCGGGAGATCCCCAGCTTCCGCATCATGGCGTTCAACGTCGTGCGTGGCACCGCGAGACGGATCGCTGCGGCGCTGATTACGCCACCGGTCTTTTGGAGGACGCGGATGATATATTCGCGTTCCATTTCTGCGAGCGTGCCCTCGGCAGTTTCCACCGCATCGGCCCGCAGCTCAGCCAAGGGAACACGGAGCGTGGGGCCCGGTGAAAGAATGACGGACCGTTCAATGAAGTTCTCGAGCTCGCGTACATTCCCGGGCCAGGGCCAACTCACCAAAACCGGCATTACGTCCATCGGAATCGTTTCTACTCGCCTATTCATTTCCCGGGCGTACTTTTGCGTAAAGTGCCGGACGAGCACTGGTATGTCCTCGGGATGGTCGCGTAGCGGAGGCGCCGTGATTGGGAACACCTTCAGCCGGTAGTACAGATCGCTCCGAAAGAGCTTGTCGCCCATCATCTGTTTTAGATTGCGGTTGGTGGCTGCAACCAGCCGGACGTCAATGGGGATCGTTCTGGTGCCGCCCAACCTTTCAAACGCCTTCTCCTGCAAGGCCCGCAGTAATTTAGGTTGCAGATCCAGCGGAATGTCGCCCACCTCATCCAGAAACAGAGTCCCCCGATGCGCCATTTCAAACCGGCCGATCTTTTGCCCTAAGGCTCCCGTGAAGGCTCCTTTCTCATAGCCGAACAACTCGCTTTCGAGAAGGCCCGTGGGAATGGCGGCGCAGTTCAACGTGATGAAAGGATCATCCTGGCGCGCGCTCAATCTGTGAACGGCGCGTGCGATCAGCTCTTTTCCGGTACCGGTTTCTCCCAGAATCAGCACGGTGGCATCGGTGGGAGCAACAGTTTCAACATCTCGCAAGACCCGCTTCATAGCCGCACTTCGGCCGACAATCTGCTCAAAATTGTCGCGCTCGGCGTTGCCGTCGACTCTCTCCTCAAGGAGCCGAGGGCCGCTCAGTGCCGGGGAGGCTGCGGAGTGCATAACTGCTTCTCTCCTTCCTGATTTCGGAAGCTGGCACGCGATTCTGGCTATCTGACCTTATTTGGTCGCAACCAGAGTTCCAAAAGGAATTGGCTTAGTGCTTTGTAATCCCGTGCAGGGTCTTTTCGGCTCGAACCCATTGTCAACAATGGCCTAAGAAACATTGGTCTAAGAGATGCACTGTTGCTGCCTGGGGTGCGCGCTAACGGCTCCAAAGGGAGACCGGGTGCCACCAGGAGGAAGTATGAAACCGAGCACGAAAGATCAGATCCAAGGCAAGCTTCATGAAATAAAGGGCAAAGCCAAACAGAAGGCGGGACAGGTCACCAATAACCCCGACCTAGCGGCTGAGGGCCAAGGCGAGAAAATCGCGGGCGTAATCCAAAAGAAAGTCGGCCAGATCGAAAAGGTGCTGGAGACGTAGATGAGCCGCGCTCGGCGTCCTGCGTGTTTTTTCGCCTCACGGACTGAATTGAGCCGCGTGAAATTCCGCAGTCGCACGGTGCGCGGTTTAAGACTCAGAAGAAAGGAAAAAAGACAATGCTGTTACTAATCATCGTTTTGTTATTGCTTTTTGGCGTCGGTGGTGGATACTACGGCCATACGCGCTGGGGTGCCGGCGGCGGGGCTGGGGTAGGACTCGGGACGGTCTTGATAATCCTTCTCATCGCCTACATGCTTGGCATCTTTCACTAAGCGGCCGCTAAACGGGACCAGGGCCCAGCGCATCCACAACTTCGCCCGCCTCGCGAGGCCAGTGCTCAAAATAGGTCGCAAGAGCGATGCCGGCCAGCGTCGGCAGCCAAAACGAAAGAAGGCGATACCCAAGAACGACCACCACCGCAATTGGCCGCGGCACGCCCATGGTGTCGTACAGGCCAATCATCGTGGCTTCGACAACCCCGATTCCGCCGAGAATAACCGTAAGCTTTCCCAAAAGCTGTGGAACCCCGTACCCGGCAACAAGAACCGCAATATTAACGCCGTGGCCGGCAGCCAAAAAGAGGAAAGCCAACGTCAACATGTCGAAGCCGGTATTGAGTACCGCCCCCAGGACGGGCCCATGCCAGCCACCTTGCAACAATGCGTCCCATCCTTCGAGCAAGCGGCCGACCGCGGCTTCGGTGGCCTGACGGTCTTGCACCTTGTGGCGCAGCCTTGCAATGAAGCCTGTGATTCCCATCGCCATCGGCATGAGCTTTTCTCGATAGGCTAAACACCACAGCAAGAATCCCGCGCCACCCCCGAGAATGAGAATAGCTAAGCACAGGCTCACAACGAGGACCCCCGACGACTTCTTTAAGAACAGGAGAACTGCAAGTCCCCCGAGCGATACGACAGCAAGCGTGGCATTGTTCAGGAAAATTGGAAGCCAGCCACCGAGACCAGCCGCACCGGAATTCACGCCTCGACGTCGAAGCCAGAGATAGGTCATTCCGGCAGTGCCAAGTATGCCGCCACCGAGTGTGCCGACGCTATTCGCCGCAGTGGTTAAGAGCGCCCCGTCGACAATCGAGATCGGTTTGGCTGCCAGCTTAATGACCGTCCTTAACAGATATCCGCTGCCGAGATAGCTGAGCGCTTGCGCCACGATGGAGAGCATGACGAGGGGAATCTTCAGAGTCGAAACGAGTCGAAAGGCGTGTTCGATTCTGGCGAACTGGGGCAGGAAAAGGTACACGCCAAGCCCCAAGACAATCAGCACGAAAAGGTTACGTCGAAGCTTCGTTCTGGGAGGAATTGGCAGAATACGTTCTATGGTAACTGATGCCTCATTTGCGTCTGAGCGCTTGGGATGGACTCGGAGTTGCTGTGGAGATTGGGAATCTAGGGAACTTATCGAATGAGCGCATCGTGGCTATCGAAACAAGGACCCTTGATCTTCCTCGCAGTCCTTCTGGCATCGCTCCTGCCCAGCCTATTAAGGATTGCGTGGCCGTTTCTCACTTCATTCATCCTGGCTTCGATTCTTGCCATTGTGATCAACCCGGCGAATCAATGGCTCACCCGTCGAGTACATCGGCCCGGATTAGCCACATTCGTCACCACCTTCGCGACCGTGCTTCTACTGGGAATCATCGTCGCGTTTGCGGGCCTGGCTTTGGCTCAGGAATTGACGACCACTTACGAGGGGCTGAGCCGGCGTTCTCTGGAGGAAGGCGGCTGGCCGGCTCTGGTCACACACACTGCCGATCGGGTTGTCGACGCATTGGCCACTCGCCTACCCCTCGATGCCGCTGCGATTCGCGCGGAGCTCCTGGACGGCATGCGGACTGTTACCGGCTACCTGCGAAACAATGCCGGCGCCGCGATTGGTGACATGACATCCGTTTTGATTACGGGGCTGCTAACAACAATCTTTCTCTACTTCCTGCTCCGGCATGGCGAAGACTGGATCGGCCGGCTGGCCGCTCTGACTCCACTCGATCCACGCGTCAGCGCCAGCCTCTTTCGCACCGTGCATGACTCGGTGGTGGCGAACGTGAACGGGGTGCTGGCCGTCGCGTTCGGACAAGGCTTGCTGCTCAGCCTGGGCTTCTGGTTTGTCGGCGTCCGGTCTCCCGTGCTCTGGGGCGCCATCGGTGGGCTAGCCTCCATCATTCCTGTGGTGGGCAGTCCGCTGGTGTGGGTTCCGGTCGTGATCGCGTTTATTTTTATGGGCGTCTATTGGAAAGCACTGCTTCTGGGCTTTTGGTGCGTCCTCGTCATTGGTTCCGTAGACAATGTGCTGCGGCCGTTCGTAGTCGGTGCACGCGACAAACAACACCCTATGCTCATTGCGCTAGCGGCAATTGGTGGCACGTACGCATTTGGCATTCTGGGAATACTTCTGGGCCCCTTGGTGCTTTCGCTGGTCGCTGCACTGCTGAAGGAGATTCAAGCGTTGGTCTCACCGAGGGAGATTGAGATTGATGAAGCACATTCTGTTGAAAGAGATTGCGCCCCTCGGTAGGGTTGCGTTCGAGAACTGGATAAACGACAGAGCTCCGCGAATGGGGGCAGCGCTGGCCTACTATATTGCGCTTTCGTTGGCGCCAAGTGTGTTGATCCTGCTCGCCATCGCTGGCTTGGCATTCGGCACTCAAGCCGCCGAAGGCCGCTTGGTGTCTCAGATTCAGGGCTTCGTGGGGTACGAGGGCACCAAGGCAATTCACACCATGATCGAAGGAGCGCGCCGGCCTTTTAGGGGCATCGCCACTACTGTGTTTGCGCTGGTTACTGTTTTTTTCGCAGCTTCGGCGGTGGTGAGCGAACTAAGGGATGCGATGAACACGGTCTGGCAGATTCCCGAAGACACCACTTCGAGCGCGGTCCGGAGCATTTTCAACGTGGTGAAAGACAGGCTCCTCTCCTTCGCCCTGGTGCTAGCTTTCGGCTTGTTCCTGGTGGTATCGCTGATTGTGAATGCTTGGATTTTCGCCGCCGGCAAGTACCTGAATTCAGGCACGGCGCCGCCCGAGGCTCTTGTTCAGACCACCGATTGGGTGGCCTCCTTCGTTGTCGTCACGGTTCTGTTTGCATTTATATTCAAGGTCCTGCCGGCTGTGCCGCTGCGCTGGGGCGATGTCGCCATGGGTGCCATCGGCACCTCGCTACTGTTCGTCGCGGGAAAGCTCTTGCTGGGTGTGTATCTCGGCAAGGCGGGATTTACGGATACCTACGGAGTGACAGGCTCGCTCATCATCATATTGGTATGGGTGTACTATTCGGCGCAGGTTCTCTTCCTGGGCGCCGAATTCACGCGAGCTTATGCCACCCGCTTCGGCTCAATGCGCGCGCCTAACGACGATCACCGCGCGGGATCTAACCCGGGTATAGGCCAAGAGGCTCTTGGTCCGAAATCATCGAAAGGCTTTGACCAAAGCCTCAAACTGCACATGTAGCGAATTTGCGTGTGGTGTTACGGGTGGAACCTCGCGATCGACGCCAAGCAACTCGTAAACGGCCATCTGCGCCGCCCGCACCGAATACTCTACGGTGAAGACCACATCCTCCGGAATTTCGACGAACTGGCTGATGAACGCAAGGTTCTTCGACCCGCGAGGCACCGGCAGAGGCCGGTCACTGCGCACGCGTGGCATAAACATACTTGTGATGTAGGGCATTCTGCAAGGAATGCAGTTGGCGTTTGCAACCGTGTCGAGATCGAATCGCAAGTGGCCGCACAGTTCCCGCAGGATTTCTGCGCCGTTGCACTCAGCCATCGGCTTCGGAATGAAATTGCCCACCCGGTCGGGAAACAGCGCGTATCCCCAGAACACCTGCACGTCGGCTGGCTGGTTCACGAAATGCGGTTGATGCGCCAGCACGATGGACATCAGCCAACTCGAGTCCTTGAACGTAACCAAGCCGCCGGTTCCCGGCTCATTCCCGCTGAACTGAGTCATGTCGTCGAAGAAATCGGGATTCTTCAGCGTGACCGTGAACGACTCCCAGCAAGACTGCGCGATCGAGCGATTGAAAGCCGCAGGATTGCCAAACTCCGGCCGGCCCTCCGCCAGCTCTTCCCAAAGAGTCCAGCCGCCGCTATCTGCTCTAGTCAACTGCGCGGGCGCGCTTGTCATCGAACCCAAGCTGGATGCATCGGTCATCGAACCGTTTTGGAGGAAAACTAAATCGCCATCCTCGACGGCAATCACCTCGCTCTTATTCTGGCGAACAGAATGGATGCCGGTCACAACGAACTCGCCGTCTTTCGTCTTGTGATCGAGGTTCGTCACCTTGCAATCCGTAATCAGACGGACGCCCTGTGCTTTGAGCCAGGTTTGCAAGGGGAGAACTAAAGAGTCGTATTGGTTGTAAATGGTTCGCTTCACGCCCGCCAGAGTTTCAATGCGGGAAAATTCGAGCAGGAAGCGAAGCAGGTAACGCTTGAACTCGACGGCGCTGTGCCAAGGCTGGAAGGCGAATGTGGTGGACCACATGTACCAGAATTCAGTCTCAAAGAACCGGGGTGATAGACAGTCCGTGATGCAACTTGCGGCCAATGTATCTTCGTCGGCTTGGCTCAGTTTCAACAGTTCCATGCGGTCCTCGATCGAGAAGCCCATCGAAGCTACCGGGACCTTCGCGCGGCGGCGATCCACCAGCCTCGCCATCGAATTGGACTTGTGCTTCTCGTTGAACTCCACCGTTTCGTCGAATACGGTCTTGCCTTCATGGTTCAGGGACGGAATGGATTTGTAGAGATCCCAGGTACATTCGTAATTGTCGGTGGTCAACATGCGCCCGCCGCGCATGGAATAGCCGCTGGCCGCATCGCCGGCGCCGTCCAGACTTCCACCCAAGACGGGTGCAGCTTCAAAAATGGAAATATTTGCACCCGGCAAGTTCCCATCGCGGATCATGAACGCGGCGGCCGCCAGCGTTCCGATGCCGCCACCTACGAGATAGGCCTTTGAGTTTACGCGCATAATTGGCAGCTTAAGAAGGTGAAGCAGGTTCGCCCGCGCTCCTCGATTCCGCGGGCTTTTGTTGGGACCGGACGAATTCCAAAATATCGTAGCGCTGGAACTCGCGGTCCGGGAAGAAGCTGTTGATTGCATCCTGGTCGGTCTTGAATACGTCGAACACGGTGGCCAGCTCTGCTTCTAATAGAACCTCGATATGCGATGGTTTCAGGTTCACGAGCGTCAGGCCTCCGCCGGCCTTTCGAAGCTTCGCCAAAGTAAATAACAGCGTACCCAGGCCGGTGGTGTCCATTTCGCTGACATCGTTGAGATTCAATACTACGTGGCTCTTGCCCGAACGGACCAGTTTGCTAAGTTCACTTCGGAAATCGAGGTCGCCCTCGCCCAACGTAAGATGTCCTTTCAGATCGATAATTACAATTCCTTCCTGCTCGCGCTGTAGGATTTCAAGCGACATGCTACGTTTGTGAACCTCCGTTATCTCTACTGTCGTTTTCTCTACTTGCTGGGAGCCAGATCGCTCTATGGAGCATTGGCGACCTGACGAGACGCCTCTTTTGACGTAATCTGCGATCTCGCCGGAAGCTGCGCAGCTTCCCATCCGCCCCCCAGGGCCTGGATCAACTGAACCGCCGCAGTCATCTCGCTCACGCGCAGAGTCACCTCGGTTTGCTGATCGCTCAATAGAGTAAGCTGGGCGGTCATCACATTAAGGTAGGGATCTAGACCCGTTTCGTACCGGCCGGTAGCGATCTCGACGTAGCGTTGCGCAGCTTCCACCGCTGCATCTTGACGCGCGATTTGCTCGGAGAGCACACGCACAGTGGCGATGTAGTCTTCTACCTGTTGAAACGCCGTGAGCACGGTCTGCTTATAGGCGGCGACACCGGCATTATAGGTGGCGGTGTACTGAGCCACTGTGGCTTTGCGGAGACCTGCATCGAAGATCGTCTCGGAGGCAGACGCCCCGAGCGACCAGAATAGCGCCGGAAGCGAAACCAGCTTCGCGAGGCCGGACGACTGAAGACCGCCGCTACCCGTGAGGCTTAGCGTCGGATAATAAGCCGCCTTCTCAACTCCGATGATCGCATTGGCCTGTGCCATGCTGCGCTCTGCCGCGGCGATATCCGGACGCCGTTGCAGCAGCTCGGAAGGGACGCCGACGGGGATTGCGGGAACCGGCGTCGTCAGGATTTTCACCGGCATGGAAAAGGTTGACGCGGGCTGGCCAATGAGCGTCGCGATGGCATGCTCATACAACGCGCGGTTGGTGGCGATGCCGATTCCCGCCGCTTGCGCGTTTTCGAGCGTCACTTCCGCCTCAACGACGGCCTCCTGATTGTCGATGCCGGTTTCAAACAGACCGCGCGTCAGCTCCAGCGACTGTCGATCAGCCTGGATAGTGCGGTTATACAAATACTGCAGTGCATCTTGCCCGCGGAGTTCGAAGTAATACGCCGCAAGGTCGGCCTGCTCCGTGAGACGCTCGTTTTCGAGATCCGCTGCGCTCACCTGGGCGGCATATTGATACTCGCGGACCGTGTTACGGATGCGGCCCCATAGGTCCGGCTCCCACGAAACATCAATTGGCAGCGCGATACTGGTCGCACTTGTCGACGTGGCGCTCGTTCCGGTCCCTGTCCCGCTTGAAACGGCTGCGGCAGCGGACGGACCGCCCGTCCCACCCTTTATGAACGCAGGATTCACCGTCACCGTGGGAAAGTTGCCCGCACGGGCCTCGCTCACTTGCGCACGCGCCGCCATGAAGTTCTGGAAGTATTGCGCGATGTTCTGGTTGTTGATGTCCAACTGATCTTCGAGCGCGTTGAGTTCGGGTTCGTTGAGCATCTCCCACCATTTCCCCTTGAGCACCGCATCCTGTGGCTTCGCGGGCTGCCAGGCGCCCGGGGGAGCAGCGCCGTAAGCGGCGGGGGACGATTCTTTGAAAGCCGGCGGGGCAGGGAAGGAGGGCGCGATGTATCGGGGGCCAACATTGCACCCACTCAGCACAGCGACGCAGATCGTCACAACACACGCCATGCTGCCAGTGATGCGCCTTTCTGTCGGACTGCGGGGCTGCGTGGTCATCGGTCCTACTGTCCGGTGGACAAGGGCAACCTCAATACCAAGTCCTCAGGTTCCGAAAGCACGCGGCAGGGACTCGCGTGATGCTCGTGCGGCTTGGCAAGACGGATGACCATATTTGACCGTATGACCGCCAGTGGTCACCGCCGAAACAGCCAAATCGAGGCCAATTTCCGACGCCTGACAAAATTTGAATCCCCGGTATTGGTCGTCGGCGTGCGCACCAACCCCGAATGAGTGCAGCGCGAAAGCGCACTCAGACGGGAGGAAAATGGTAACTCCGGAAGAAAAGACGTACATCGGCCCTGACCATCAACTTGCAGCTCGGGCGCGTCCCCGGCACAAGGCCTTGCGAATGGTCGTCTGGATCCTGTTGCCGCTGATCTTGCTGCTCGCGATCGTACTAATCTGGCGCCATCACCAGGCGGCCCAGAAAGCTGCAGCGGCGGCCGCGACGCGCGCGAAGGTGGTTGGGATCACCATTACCACCACGACCGCTCAGAAGGGCAATATCGGTCTCTACCTGGACGCCATCGGCACGGTCACTCCGGAATATACAGATTCGATCACCAGCCAGGTGGATGGCTTGGTTGTTGCCGTGAATTTTAAGGAGGGCCAACGCGTACTGAAGGGCGACCCACTGATTGACATCGATCCGCGGCCCTACCGCGCCACGCTTTTGCAGGCGCAAGGAGCGCTGGAGCGAGACGAAAATGTGCTGGCGCAAGCCCAGATGGACCTGCAACGCTACCGTGCCTCGTGGGACCGCAACGGCATTGCAAAACAAATCCTGGATGATCAGGAAAAGCTAGTGCTCCAGGACCACGGCACAGTAAAGAACGACCAGGGAACGGTGCAATACGATCAGGTGCAAGTCGACTTTTGCCACATCACCGCTCCCATCGCCGGCCAAGTGGGTTTGCGGCTGGTGGATCCGGGCAACGTGGTGCAGTCCGCTGGAACAGTAACCCTTGCAGTCATTACGCAGTTGGAGCCCATCACAGTGATTTTCACCATACCCGAAGATAGTCTGGGCCAAGTGGAAGCTCGCCTCCGCAAGGGAGCCAAGCTCACCGTAGACGCCTTCGATCGCGCAGCACAGAAGAAAATCGCAAGCGGAACGCTGTTAACGCTCGACAACCAGATCGACACTACGACGGGGACGGTAAAAGGGCGAGCTGTCTTCGACAACAAGAATGATGCACTCTTCCCGAACCAGTTTGTAAACACGCGCCTGCTGGTGAATACGCTGCAGGGCGTGACGTTGATACCTGCATCGTCCATTCAACAAAACGGCCAGGCATCGTTCGTATATTTGATTCAAAGCAACATCGCTCACATGCGCAGCGTCAAGGTGGGTGTTACAAACGGCGGGCTAACGCAAGTGACGGGCATCGGTCCTGAAGACGTCGTCGCCAACAGCAGCTTCGATAAGTTGCAGGACAACTCCGCGGTGGTCATTTCGACCAAGCCTATCCCGGCCAGTACGAGCGGGAGCACGGGGCCGTGAATCCGTCGCGCACTTTTATTTTGCGGCCGGTAGCCACCGCTTTGTTGATGGCCGCCATCCTGTTGGTTGGTATTGTCGGCTATACACAGCTCCCCGTCTCCGCATTACCGGAAGTGGATTATCCGACCATTCAGGTGCTCACGTTTTATCCGGGCGCAAGCCCGAACGTGATGGCGACCACGGTAACGGCGCCACTGGAGCGCCAATTCGGCGAGCTGCAGGGCTTAAGCCAGATGACCTCCACCAGCTCCGGAGGCACTTCCGTCATCGTGCTGCAGTTCAATCTCACACTCGCGATCGATGTAGCCGAGGAAGAGGTGCAATCCGCCATTAACGCGGCGCAGAGTCTATTGCCATCCATTTTGCCAGCGCCGCCGATCTACAGTAAGACCAATCCAGCCGATGCTCCTGTGCTCACGCTGGCCATCACCTCAAATTCCATGCCGCTTTCTCAGGTGGAGGATCTGGTGGATACGCGCCTTGCGCCAAAGATTTCGCAGCTCAACGGCGTCGGTTTGGTAACTATCAGCGGCGGCCAAAAGCCCGCGGTCCGCATTCAAGCCAACCCTACGGCTTTGTCTTCTTACGGCATCAACATGGAAGACCTGCGCACTGCGCTGACCGAAGCCAGTGTGAACGCCGCCAAAGGGAACTTCGATGGGCCAAGCCAGGATTATCAGATCGACGCTAACGATCAACTGGTCTCCAGCGGCGACTATCGGAGCGTCGTGGTTGCCTACCGCAACGGTTCACCGGTGATGCTGACCGACGTCGCGCACATCGTGAACGGCGTCGAGAACAATAATCAAGCCGCCTGGATGAATCAGACCCCCGCCGTAATCCTGAATGTGCAACGCCAGCCCGGGGCCAACACCATCGCCGTGGTGAAGAGCATCAAGGGACTCATGCCGCAGCTTGAGAGCAACCTGCCCACGGGCCTTGTGGTGACCACGCTTACCGACCTGACAACCGCCATCGAAGCGTCGGTTTCAGACGTCGAGTTCGAATTGCTGTTGACCGTCGGGCTGGTAGTGCTGGTGATCTTCCTCTTCTTGCGGAGTATCTACGCCACCATTATCCCGGCCGTGGCCGTGCCTCTGTCGCTGATCGGCACGCTCGCGGCGATGTACGTCCTGGGATACAGCCTGGATAATTTATCGATGATGGCGCTGACCATCTCCACCGGTTTCGTGGTGGACGACGCGATCGTGATGATCGAAAATATTTCGCGGTATCTGGAGCAGGGCAAGAACCCGCTCGAAGCCGCGCTGCTTGGTTCATCTCAGATCGGGTTCACCATTCTCTCGCTGACGGTGTCGCTCATCGCCGTTCTGATTCCGCTGTTATTCATGGGCGATGTGGTGGGCCGCCTGTTTCGCGAATTTGCGGTCACACTGGCTGTCACCATCATTCTTTCGGCGGTGGTCTCGCTCACGCTCACTCCGATGATGAGCGCGCGAATCTTGCGTTACCAGCCAAAGGAGCAACAGGGGCGCATCTATCGAGCTACGGAGCGTGCTTTCGAGGGGATGATCGCGTTCTATGGCCGGACGCTGAAGGTTGTCCTTCGATTCCAGACCATCGCGCTGCTGGTGGCCGCGTGCACGCTGCTGCTTACGGTTTATCTGTACATCATCATCCCCAAAGGTTTTTTCCCGATCCAGGATACCGGCGTCATTCAGGGCATCTCGCAGGCGCCGCCGGCCATCAGTTCACAGTCCATGGCGGAGAAGCAGCTAACGCTTACCAAGGCAGTTCTGGATGACCCGGCGGTGGAAAGCGTCTCGTCGTTTATCGGCGCCGATGGAACCAATACAACCACGAACAGCGGCAGGATGTCGATCAATTTGAAGCCGCTCGACCAGCGCAAGATCAGCGCTTCGAATGTAATCCGCAGGCTCAACTCCACGCTGAGCCAGGTGGAAGGAATCCAGTTGTTCATGGAGCCGGTGCAGGACATCAGCGTGGATGACCGGGTGAGCCGGACGCAATACCAGTACGCGCTGGAAGATCCCGACGCCAATGAACTAAACGAATGGACCAACCGCTTCATCACGCGCCTGAAGCAGTTGCCGGAACTGGAAGACGTAGCCACCGATCAACAACCGGGCGGGCTGGCCGTATCGCTGGTGATCGACCGGGTCACCGCTTCACGGCTAGGAATCGCGCCTTCCACCATAGACAATACCCTGTACGACGCCTTCGGACAGCGGCAGATCAGCACCATGTACACGCAGGTGAATCAGTACCACGTTGTTCTCGAAAGTCAGCCGCAGTTTCAGAAAGACCCCAACAAGCTGTACAAGCTGTACATCCAGTCCAATGCGTCTTCGGGTGGGACGGGTGCGGGAGCTTCTTCCTCTTTTGCGGCTTCTGGATCGTCCTCGGCGGGATCGAACGCGTTGACCACCTCCGCGCTGTACACTGCGTCAGCGAATACTCTGGCTCCTCCCGCGCACGCGCTTTCGGCCAGCACATCCAGCGCGACATCCAACACCGCGAGTGCTACCAGTTCGGCCACCAGCAATGCCGTGCCACTCAGCGCCTTCGCTCACTTTGAGAACACCACGGAGCCGCTCGCCATTACGCACCAGGGCCAGTTTCCAGCCATCACGGTATCGTTCAATCTCGCGGAGAGCGCCTCGCTCGGCGCCGCCATCACAGCAGTCGACAAGGTGCAAAAAGACATGCATATGCCTGCCCAGCCTGCAGGCCGGTTTTCAAGGCACCGCGGAATCCTTCACGGCTTCGCTAGCCAATGAGCCGCTGCTCATTCTTGCCGCGTTGGTCACCGTATATATCGTGCTGGGCGTTTTATACGAGAGCTTTATTCATCCGATCACGATTCTGTCCACGCTGCCGTCGGCCGGCGTCGGCGCTTTCCTCGCGTTGATTCTTTTTCACCAGGACTTGAGCGTAGTCGCCATTATCGGCATCGTACTGCTGATCGGCATCGTGAAAAAGAACGGCATTATGATGGTCGATTTCGCGCTGGAAGGGGAGCGCAAGCACGGGAAGAATGCGCAGGATGCGATTTACGAAGCGTGTCTGCTTCGCTTCCGCCCTATCATGATGACCACCATGGCCGCGCTGCTGGCCGGGTTGCCGCTGGCGTTGGGCACCGGTTTCGGCTCCGAGTTGCGCAAGCCGCTGGGCATCGCGATGGTGGGCGGATTGCTGCTGAGCCAGGCGCTGACGCTTTACACCACCCCCGTCATCTACATTTTCTTTGACAATCTGGCGCACCGTTTTTCGCACAAATCGAACCAGCTACAAACCGGAGCAGCGGGGCAACAGGTAAAACCGGCGTGAATATATCCGCGCCCTTCATTCACCGGCCGGTGGCTACCACGCTGCTCACGGTGGCGGTTGCCCTGGCTGGCGGCGATTGCGTTTGAGGTGCTGCCGGTATCGCCTCTGCCGGAAGTCGACTTCCCGACTATTTCCGTCAGTTCCAGCTTGCCTGGGGCCAGCGCCGACATCATGGCGTCGTCTGTCGCTACTCCTCTGGAGCGGCAGTTCGGTCATATTGCGGGCGTGACGGAGATGACCTCCGCAAGCACGCTGGGAAGCACATCCGTCACCATTCAGTTTGACCTTAGCCGGGACATCGACGGCGCGGCGCGCGATGTGGAGTCTGCCATCAATGCGGCCCGAACCTATCTGCCCGCTAACCTGCCGTCGAATCCCACCTATCGCAAGGTCAATCCCGCCGACGCGCCCATCATGATCCTCGGTCTCACATCGGACAAATACGGCCCGGACAAATTGTATGACGAAGCTTCCACGGTAGTCGAACAGAAGCTTTCGCAGATCCAGGGCGTCGGGCAGGTCACCGTCGGAGGCGGCGCGCTGCCGTCCGTGCGCGTGGACGCGAATCCCACGCAATTGGCCAGCTATGGACTTACTCTTGCGAATTTGCAGTCCGTGCTCAGCCTGCAGAATTCCGACCTGGCCAAAGGCCAAATCTCGGATGGCATTGTGACCGCGGACATCATCGCCAACGACCAGATCTCGCACGCGGCCGACTATCAGCCGCTGGTGGTCGGCTATAACAACGGCGCGGCCGTTCGCCTCTCCGATGTCGCTCAGGTGACCGATTCGGTGCAAAACATCCGCGTCGCCGGTTATCTGAACGGCAAGCGCGCGATTCCGATCATCATTTTCCGCCAGCCCGGCGCCAACATCATCAACACAGTGGACCGCATCCGTGCGCAACTTCCCTATATCCAGGCATCCATTCCGCTCGGCATCGAGTCCACTATCGTCCTGGATCGCACCATCACCATCCGCGCCTCGGTGGGCGACGTCGAGAGGACGCTGCTCATCTCCATCGGCCTGGTCATCGTGGTGGTGTTTGTCTTCCTGCGCAACGGCCGTGCAACCCTTATTCCCGGCGTCGCCGTTCCGGTCTCGTTGATCGGCACCTTCGCGGTGATGTATGCGTTCGGATATAGCCTCGACAATCTCTCGTTGATGGCCATGACCATCTCAACGGGATTTGTAGTCGACGATGCCATCGTAGTAATGGAAAATATCACGCGCCATCTGGAAAACGGGATGAAGCCCTTTGCCGCGGCGCTGAAGGGCGCTCAAGAAATCGGTTTCACCGTTTTCACCATCAGCATCTCGCTGATCGCCGTCTTTATCCCTCTCCTGTTGATGGGCGGCATCGTGGGCCGTCTTTTCCGCGAGTTTGCCGTCACTCTCTCCGCCTCCATTCTGGTGTCCATGGTGGTCTCTCTCACCACTACGCCGATGATGTGCGCCTACCTGCTGAAGGACGAGCGCGCGGAAAAACATGGCCGCCTTTACATGGCCAGCGAAAAAGGTTTTGACTCAGTGCTGACGTTGTATCGTAAAACCTTGCATTGGGTGTTGGCCAATCCTACTCTCACCCTGGTCGTACTCTTCCTCACCATAGCGCTTAACGTCCTTCTGATCGTCAAGATACCCAAGGGCTTTTTCCCGGTGGAGGACACCGGGGCGATCTCGGGCGGCGTGCAAGGGCCGCAGGATTCCTCCTTCCCGGCGATGAACGACGCTGTTCAGCAGATCGGAGCGGTGATCAAGAAAGACCCAGGCGTCGAGAATGTGATTGCGTTTACCGGCGGCAGTGGGGCCACCAATACCGGCTCGCTGTTCGTTGCTCTTAAGCCGCTGGGGGCGCGCACGGCCAGTGCGTCTCAAATCATCAACCGTCTGCGTCCGCAATTGAACCGTCTGCCGGTGGCTTCCGCGTTTCTGCAAGCCGTGCAGGATCTGCGCATCGGAGGGCGGTCCAGTAACGCGATGTATCAGTACACCATCCAAGCCAATACTGTACAGGATCTTTCCAAGTGGGGGCCGGTTCTGCTGGCTGCGATGAAGAAATTGCCCGGCCTGCAGGACGTAAGCTCCGACCAGCAGAATGGCGGGCTGGACGAATTGATGAGCTATGATCGCGTCACCATGGCCAAGCTCGGTCTCACCGTACAGTCGCTGGACTCGGCGTTATATAGCGCATTCGGGCAATCGGAAGTATCCATCATTTACACCCAGCAAAACCAGTATTACGTGGTGCTGGAAGTTGCTCCCCGGTACTGGCAAAACCCGGAAGGATTGAAGGACATCTACCTTCTTTCTTCCAGCGGCAACAACATTCCGCTGCTCGCCGTGGCCAAGGGGCAAGCCAACACAACACCGCTGGCGATCAATCATACGGGCCTGTTCCCTTCGGTCACGGTGTCCTTCAACCTTGCGCCGAACGTGTCTTTGAGCAATGCGACAGCCAGTATTAATCAGATGCAAAAGCAGCTCGGCGCGCCTTCCTCGTTGCAAGGCTTTTTTGCGGGCACGCTGCTGGCCTACCAGCAATCCTTGAGTACGGAGCCAGTTCTGATCCTGACCGCGCTGCTGGCGGTGTACATCGTTCTTGGCGTTCTGTACGAAAGCCTGGTCCATCCCCTGACCATCATCTCCACACTGCCGTCGGCGAGCGTGGGCGCCATGCTCGCACTGATGCTCTTTAGACAGGATCTGAACATCATCTCCATCATCGGCATTGTGTTGCTGATCGGAATCGTAAAAAAGAACGCCATCATGATGATCGATTTTGCCCTTCAGGCGGAGCGCGAGGAAGGAAAGAGCACCACCGACGCGATTTTTGAAGCGTGCATGTTGCGCTTCCGCCCAATCCTGATGACGACTATGGCCGCGTTACTGGGCGCTCTGCCATTGGCGCTGGGGACAGGAACCGGATATGAGCTCCGCCGGCCTCTGGGCATCACCATTGTGGGAGGGCTGATCTTGAGCCAGTTGCTCACGCTCTATACAACGCCGGTGGTTTACCTGGCGTTCGACCGGCTGCGGCTACGGATGCAGGGCAAGCAGCACGTCATCCTTCAGGATGGGGCCGGACCTGCGCCCAGCACGGCAGTTTAATTGGAGCAAAATATGTAGTGCAATCATCCGGCCCTATCGCACCGGCGTTCTGGTTCACTCGATCCGAATCTGGCAAACCCCTGAAAGCTCGCTTCGCAACTGCACATCGGAAAATTGAACTTGCCCGGCTGCTGAGGGCTTGCGGCCACATAAACTTGGTCAGCGTGCTATCAACTCCTCGCGCCAGGGTTAGACATTGGAAGATCGCGCCTGTCCTCAGCGCGATTGCGCGAGATGAGTCGGTTCGGTACTTGGCGTTTTCCGCCGCCGCACAGTGGGTCTACTTCTTGCTACACAACCAGCGCACCACCCTACTGAAGCTCATGCTCTACATCAAAGGCAATGGTCATATCATCGTAGCCGATGTGCCATGCTGTCTGAGGGAAGTTTCAGCATTATATGCTGAGCACCCGGTTATACTCGGGTTGATGAAGTCTAAGTTAATTCCGAGCATAGTATCGGTGCTCATTGGGACAAGCGTACTTCCGAGTCAAACTACACCTCGGCGCCCCATCCCAGAACAGCCACGGGGCGCAAGAGAACCCACTGTGCCCGGGATATCGGGGGTTATCGCGGCCAACGCCCGATGGACACTGGTTTGGCAGGGCACCAATGGCTCCATCGCCAGCGAGCCGATGGCTGACTTCACACAGTTGCATGGCGCCAATGCCGATGGTATCGTCCGCACGTCCGACGGCGGCATATTATTCGCACAGGAACAAACCAGTGAGGTCCTGAAGCTGGATAAGAACGGTAATGTGTCCGTCTACCTCAGAGACACGCACGGGACGGGCGCTCTTGCGGTGGACTCCAAGGGCCGAATCCTGGGAGTGGAGAGAACCTGCACGGATCCAGGGGGAAATCCAAGGGAATGCAAAGAACCGACGGCGGTCGCCATACTCGCTCCCGAGCGGAAGGTTCTGGCCGATAACTTCCAGGGAAAAAGTCTGGGGCGTCTCAACGACCTCATTATCGACAAAAGGGGAGGTGTTTACTTCAACGGTGCGGGGACTTACTATGTCGATCCTGGAGGCACGGTGAGCAGCGTTGGCGAAAATATTCGCACCAACGGCATTATGTTAAGCCGGGACGAGAAGACGTTTTACGCCACGAATGGCACCACGCTCGTCGTGTTTGATGTCCAGCCCGATGGTACCTGTACCAACCAACGAGAATTCGCAAAATTAGAAGGTGGCGGCAATGGCGACGGAATGGCTATCGACTCCGCCGGTCGCCTGTATGTTTCGTCGGAGCCCGGGGTTCAGGTGTTCAGTCCAGAAGGCAAATATCTCGGATTGATTCCGACACCGAGGGCGGTAATCAGCGCCGCTTTCTCAGGACCAGACAAGAAAACCCTTTATGTGGTAGGTAGCGGAGGTTTGGCGCCCGATGGGAAAGAGTTTACTCCGCCGCCCGGCGTTAGGAATAACGCAAAAACAATATATAAGATCACGATGTTAGCCCAGGGATTCAAAGGCCGCGTGAAATAATACTTACTGAACCACGCCCTTCCAGTTCCAACCGTCGGCGGGGCGCGTGATGCTTTGCATGCGGATGCGATGATCGTCCGGATTACGTCCGGGGTTACCCTTGATGATGACAACGTCGCCCGGCTTGAGCGATTCGCGAGTGACGCCATCGCGGCTCAACTGGCCGCCAGCGCCCCATTCGACGGCCCAGGTCTGCATCATGCCCTTATCATCGGGCGCTTCCACGTGCACGAAGGAATGCGGATTTCGGTACAAGAACTGGACCAGCTTGCCTTGGATCGTAATGGTTTGATCCTCGAAATAAGTGGCCGCAAACGAGTGGTGCGCATACACGCTTTGTTGCATGCTCAACACCAATGCTGCCGCGATTACCGCAAATAACAACGTTCTTTTCAGAAAGTCCCTTTCGTTGTGATGTCGCACCAGGGATTAACTCTTGTACTTTGGAAACAAGCCGAGCGCATTTCCCCTATGGATCGCTTCGAGCTCCTCGGAATTAAAGCCGCATTCTCGCAGGCCCTGTACCTGTTTGGTGGCGGTCGCGCCGAACGGATAATCGGTGCCGAAGACGATTTGCGATACGCCCGCGATGGTCTTCAGTGCCTGCATCTGCACCGTGTTGGTGGACTGCGCAGTATCGTAATAGAAGCGGCGCAGATGATATAGGCGCGAGTTCGGCTCAGGCGCTCCGCGCAGGTTCGCGGCGATGGTGTCGGGGTTGCCCACTCCGATGCGATCGATCACCGAAGGCATGGTCCCACCTCCGTGCGAGAAGATGAACCGGATATCGGCATAACGAGTGGCCGGGCTGTTCGTCCCGCTGCCTGAAATCAGGCTCAGGATCGCCCGCGCCGTATCGGTAGGATATTCCAGCGTCGTTGGATTAATCCCCTGCATTAAGTCCTGACAGCACGGAGCGTCAATCGGGTGTGTGTAGACAACGGCCTTCCGGCGGTTCAATTCATCGAAAATCGGTTGAAATGCAGGATCGCCCAACCAATGATTCCCATAGCTTGTCAGAACTCCGACACCATCGGCGTGGAGCGTATCGAACGCATATTCGATTTCCTTGAGGCTCTCGTCCACGCGAGGAACCGGCAGCACGGCCAGTAGACCGTAGCGGCCCTTGTAATCGGAGGCCATCTTGGCGCCATATTCATTCAATTCGCGCGCCAAGGTGCGAGCTTCATCTGGATCGCCAAACCAGACGCCCGGGGCAGTGCAGGAAATGAGCGACAGGGCCACGCCATCGCGATCCATGATCTCGATGTCCTTGGCGGGTGAATAATCTTTCCACAATCCAAGCGGAAAGAAACCGGTGAAGCCTTCGGTTTTGTGGCCTTGTTTGGCGCTCAGCGCCTTGAGGAATGCGGGCGAGACAAAATGGTGATGGCAGTCGATGACGCGGGAACTTGAGGCCGTCTGCGCGCGGGATTGCCTGGACGCCAGCCAGGCGCCCGCGCCCAGTGCGGCGAGACCTTTGGCGATATCGCGGCGAGTCGGATTGTTAAACGGCATATAAATTTAAGATCAGATGCTATCCGGGGATGGTCGGGATTGTCAACAAAAGGATGGCCGCTATGGGGAACAAAGGAGGGGCTGTTCCTCTGGATGGAGACGCGCAGGTCCTTGACTTTGAAAGACTTTGCTGGTATGTACAAGTACGTGCGTTGCCTCGGATACTTGACGTTTGCCTTGGTATTGGCTCAAGCCTCCGGGCTAGCGCAGATCGAACCTAATCCGCTTCTTTCTCAACGTGCCGTTCTCGATCGGTATTGCGTTACCTGTCACAACCAGAAGCTGAAGACAGCGGGCATGATGCTGGACAAGCTGGACCTGGCTCACGTGGGCGACAACGCCGAGCAGTGGGAAAAAGTGGTGCGCAAGCTTCGCGCGGGGATGATGCCGCCCGCCGGGATGCCACGGCCAGACGCCGCGGCTTACGACACGCTGACAGTTGCGCTCGAAAATGAACTCGACCGCGCGGCGGCGGCGCATCCGCACTTGCCTGCTCCCTCTGTTCACCGCGTGAATCGGACTGAATACGCAAACGCGATTCACAGCCTGCTGGCTCTGGACATTGACGCCGCCGCTTTTCTCCCGGCGGACGATTCCAGTTACGGCTTCGACAACGTGGTGAGCGGTTTGCAGGTCTCGCCGGCCCTGGTGGAGGGCTACGTGGATGCGGCGGCCAAGATCGGCCGTCTTGCACTGGGGCATGAGACGTCGCCAGCGCGCAAGGTGTACCACGTCCGCGAGGACTATTCGCAGGAAGAGCACATCGAAGGCCTGCCGTTCGGGACGCGAGGCGGGATGCTGGTTCGACACTACTTTCCAGCCGACGGCGAGTACTCGATTTCCTGGGACCCCGTAAGAACCACGGTCGGCGGCCTATACGGCGGCGATAGCGAAGACGAACAGGCCGAAGTGCTCATCGACGGCGCCAGAGTGAAGGTTTTCCGCATCGGCAAGGATGTACCGATCGCCAGCTTGCGCGACAAGAATGAAGTCCGCGTGCCGGTGAAGGCGGGCGAGCGTTCGGTCGGCGTTACGTTTCTCGCCACCACATATGTGCCCAACGTGGACCTGAATCGCCACTACCATCGCAGCATCCTGGACGATAACTTGATCGATGGTTTTACGTTCACGCCCCAGGTCAGTTCGCTCACTATCCAGGGCCCTTACGATGGCGAGCGTCCAGTGAACACGCCCAGCCGCGCAAAGATCCTCATTTGCAAACCATCCAGCGCCGCCGATGAAATACCATGCGCGCGAAAGATCCTGACCACGCTCGCGCGACAGGCTTTTCGCAGGCCGATCACCGCATCGGACACAGAATCCTTGATGACCCAGTATCAGGCCGGCAGGAATGCGGGAGACTTTGAGGACGGAATCGAGCGGGGACTCGAACTCATCCTGGCGCATCCGGAATTCGTCTTCCGCACCGAAGACGGTCCCGCCAATGTGGAACCTGGCCAGCCCTACCGCATCAGCGACACGGAAATGGCTTCGCGCCTGGCCTTCTTTTTGTGGAGCAGCGGTCCCGACGACGAACTGATTCGCTTGGCGTCGCAAGGCAAACTTCGCAATGAAGCCGTGCTGAAGCAGCAGGTCCGGCGCATGCTGGCGGATTCGCGCACGCATGAGCTGATCAAGAATTTCGCGGGCCAATGGCTGCAGTTGCGCGTCATGCAAAGTTCGACGCCGGAGGGGATCGACTACCCGGATTTCGACGACAATCTCCGGCAGGCTTTCCGCACCGAGGCCGAGATGTTTTTCGAAAGTATTGTGCGTGAGGACCGCAGCATTATGGACTTGCTGGATGCCGACTATACGTTCGTCAACGAGCGTTTGGCGGAGCACTACGGTATTCCGAATGTTTACGGCAGCCAGTTCCGGCGAGTGAAACTGGAGGGCGCGCTGGACGTGCGAAGAGGATTGCTCGGCAAGGGCGGCATCGAGTTGGTGACATCGGTGTCTGACCGTACTTCGCCGGTGCAACGCGGGAAATGGGTGATGACAAACATCTTGGGAATTGTTCCGCCGGACCCTCCCCCGAATGTTCCGGCACTCAAAGAATCCGCAGGCAGCAACGCCCCGATGACATTGCGGCAGCAAATGGAAGCGCACCGCGCCAATCCGGCGTGCGCTGGCTGTCACAAAATGATGGATCCCATCGGATTCGCAATGGAGAATTTCGACGGTATCGGCAAGTGGCGGACCGAGGACGCCGGGCTGAAAGTGGATGCGTCGAGCCGGCTGTTCGATGGAACTCAAATCAATGGCGTGGTCGATCTGCGCAACGCGCTGAAGCGCTATTCGCCGCAGTTTGCGCGCACCGTAACGGAGAAGCTTCTCACGTATGCGCTGGGCCGTGGAGTGGTTTATCAAGACATGCCAGAGGTGCGCGCGCTGGTGCGCGGCGCCGCGCGCGATAACTACCGTTTCTCGGCGCTGGTTGACGGCATCGTGAACAGCGAACCATTCCAGATGAATCGGAAGCCCCCAGCGACGTTAAGCGCTCGCAAGCAGTAATCTTCAGATAGGAAGGCGGAACAAAATGATTATCACCGGCAAGCACATTCCGAGGCGAGCGATGCTGCGGGGGCTGGGTGTTTCATTAGCGCTGCCATTGCTTGATTCGATGATACCGGCGCTGCAGCCGCTGGCCAAAGCAGCGGCGCTCCCCAAATACCCGCGCTTTGCCGGCATCTTCAGCCCGCACGGATGGGCGCCGGCTTACTGGCAGTTTCCGCAACAAGGCGCGGTCGCCGAGTATCCTTTCGTGCTGAAGCCGATTGAAGCGTGGCGCGAACACATCACCGTCATCAGCGGTCTGGACGCCACATCGTCCATGCCTCCCGCGGGAATGGCGGGCGGGGATCACTCGCGAAGCGCGGCGGTTTTTAGCGGTGTTCCACCGAAGAAGACGGTGAGCGACGACATCTTCCTGGGCACGACGATCGATCAAATGATCGCGCAGCAGATCGGCCAGGACAATGCGTTGCCGTCGATCCAACTTGGAATCGAGGATCAGAGCGCGCTGGCGACGTGCCCCTGGGGCTACAGTTGCGCGTACGTGAACTCGGTGTCCTGGTCGAGTCCTACTAAGCCGCTGCCGCACGAGGCGAATCCGCAAATAGTTTTTGAGCGTTTATTCGGCGATGGGGGCAGTGCGCAAGAGCGGATGGCGCGCAGGCAGGCCAAGGCCAGCCTGCTGGACGCGGTGACGCAGGAGGTGGCGCGCCTCAACAACAAACTTCCGGGCACCGACCGCGCACGCTTGAACGATTATCTGGATGACATTCGTGAAATTGAGCGGCGCCTGCACAATGTTCAGAAGGCGAGCGACCCGTCACCCGACGCGCCCGTGCCGTTCGGAATGCCGGAATCGTTCTCCGAGCACATCAAGCTGATGTGGGACCTGCAGACGCTGGCGTTCCAAGCGGACATCACGCGGGTATCCACGCTGATGTACGCGCACGACGTCAGCATGCGGGTCTATCCTGAATCCGGCGTGACGACGGCCAATCATGCTGCCTCCCATCACGGGGCCGTTCCGAAGAAGTACGAGGATTGGGCGAAAATCAACCGCTATCACATCCAGTGCCTGACTTACTTCCTGGAGAAGATGAAGGCCACTCGCGACGGCGACGGCACTCTGCTCGACCACACGTTGATTCTGTGGGCTACCAACATGGGCGACTCGAACCTCCACAGCCACAAGGACGTGGGTCATATGTTGATCGGTGGCGCGATGGGCCAGCACAAGGGCGGCCGTCACATCCAGGCCGAGGGCCCGACTGGCGACTTGCTGCTCGCAACGCTTGAAATGTTTGGCATCCAAAAACAAAGCCTCGGCGACAGCACAGGGCCTTTGGCACTGTCATAGAATCATGCGCGGACTCGCACTTTTACTGATCGCCGCCGGTGTCGGCTACGCCAGCGATATCGCCGATGCCGTAATGAATCGCGATTCGGACGCCATTCACGCGTTGCTGGCGAAAAAAACCGACGTGAACGCGCCCCAATCCGATGGCACCACCGCACTGCATTGGGCCGCCCGGTGGGACGATCTCGAAACCGCGCGGTTGTTGATTCGGGCCGGCGCCGACGCTCGCGCCGCTAACCACGATGGCGCCACGCCGATGTTTCTGGCATCGCAAAATGGAAGCGCCGCGATGATCGAGCTGTTGCTGAAGGCCGGAGTGGACGTGGACGCGCCGGTGCTGTCGCATGGGGAAACAGCGCTCATGATGGCATCGCGGAGCGGCAGCGTGGCCGCCGTCAAGATGCTACTGGATCACGGAGCCCAAATCAATGCCAAAGACACTTTGCGCGGAACCACGGCTTTGATGTGGGCCGCTGAACAGGGCCACGCTGGGGTGGTGGAATTGCTGGCGGCCCGCGGCGCCGATGTGCGCGCTCAATCCGAAGTCTTGAGGCCACTCAAGCGGAGAGGACTCGGGTTTGCTCCGGCCAAGGATCAAGGCGGCCCGAACGCACCTATAAAAGGCGGCTTGACCGCACTTTTGTTCGCGGCTCGGCAAGGATCGATGGATTGCGTCAAGCTGCTCACAACGTCGGGCGCCGATGTGAATCAAACGTCGGCCGATGGCAGCAGTCCAATGTTAGTAGCTGTGCAGAACGGTTTTTACGAAGTTGCGCTCTACCTGCTGGACCACGGCGCGAACGTGAATCTCGCCAATGCCAAAGGCTGGACGCCGCTTTACCTGGCGGTGAAAATCAGAAATCAGGAGACCACCGCCATCCCTGGTCCAAGCACGGATGGCGTGCTCGATTTCATCAAAACACTGCTGGATCGGGGCGCGGATCCAAACGTTCGGATCAAGGCGGATACCGAGATTCATCAAGGAATGACGGCCGCGTGGCTGAAAGAAGCAGGCGCGACACCGCTATTGCGCGCGGCGCTGTGCGGCGACCTTACCGTGGTGCGGCTGCTTCTGGATCATAAGGCCGATCCGCTGATCCCGACCTTCGACCACACCACGCCGCTGATGGCAGCCTCTGGCGTGGGTTGGGCGGATGGAATGCTTCGCGAATACTCCGAGGATCAGAGCCTCGAAGTTGTGAAACTGCTGCTAAGCCTTGGCTCCGACGTGAATGCCGTGAACGACCATGGAATTACGGCGCTGCACGGCGCAGGTTTCAAAGGCGCGAACAAAGTGGTGCAGCTTCTGGTGGATCATGGCGGCAAGCTCGACGCGCTCGATAAGGGCGAAGATTACGGATTCGGAGTCAGCAGCGTCAGAATGACGCCGCTGAATTGGGCCGAGGGAGTGCCGATTGGGATGTCGTCCGCCATCTTTCATACCGATACGGTGGCGCTGATGGCGCGCCTGATGAAGGAACGCGGAATTCCGGTGGTCTACAACTCTTTCCAAGGAAAGAAAGGGCCTGGCTACAATTTCGGAACTCCTGAGTCTTCGGAAGCTAAGTGACTAGCGCATTCTGCGCGCACACGAGTCGAATAAAATCGGGGATTTCATGCAGAGAAACCACTCCTCCGGCTGGATTCTGCAAGGCTAAGCGCTTGGATTCGTCAGGATCGTTCATCATCAGAATCGGATGAACTGCCGGGCTCCGAGCCATCTTCAGACCTTCCGCGGTGTCCGTGAGAACCACCGCATTTCTGGACCCACGAATGCGGCTTTGAGTACGCGAGCGAGAGGTGCTGCTTTGATGCCGCCTGAGTTGTCGTGCGCAAAGACGGCGTCGAATTCGTGAGGACATCGTTCCAAGAACCGTGCGATGGCGGCGGTCGAGAGCGAGGTGGCGATGAATCTTTGGACTCCCATGGCTTTCAGCTCCGTTAGCGCCGGGATCACATCGTCATAGATCACGGCGGTGTCCACGAGCGGCCACTTCCAGAGCCTGGATGGTATTCGTCCCGGCGCCGGCTGGCAGATCGGGTTGCCTTCATTTTCCGGCTAAGTAATTGGGCGGCAATTTCGAAAAACGGCTCAGGCTGAAATTCCGCCTGGCAACCCACCGGTTCGAATAAGACGGCGCTAATTGCCTGCATTCAGCTTCGCCATGCCGGAAGCAAGCAAACCTTTGGCCCTGTCGATCTTGGTGGAATTGTATTTGAGCGGCGCTGCGTTCGCCAGCGCGATCGGAGCCGCGCAGCGGCTTGCCCGAAATGCCGCCAAACAGCACCCTCGCGCCTTCAATCGTCTGCCAGCGATGCCATGGCGAAGTCCCAAACACCGCGCGGCCGCAGCTTCTCAAAACGAAGCCCGCGCGGCCGTCTTTCGCAGCCAGGACAACTTCCGTCAGGATCTCGTTGAAGCGAACCACGTGGGATTGGATTCGGGCACCAGTTGCTCCGTCAATTCTCTGGGCCCGTTAGGCGTCTCCAGTTTCAAGTGTGCATCCAGTGGAATTAATGCGACGGCCGCGTCCCCAGGATAGACGGCGCCGGCGGAACCGACCTCCGGATCCGCCGGCAGTCTACTACTCCGAGCGTGGGCAGCGAATCTTAAGCCCGCTCATCAGAAAGTAAATTTGGCCGCCAGTTGGATGATTCGCGGGTCGAGCGCGCTGGTGATCTGGCCGAAGGTCGGCGTACCGAAAGTGGTGTTGACGCCCGAAGCGCCGGCCGTCAGCGCGGGCAGCGCAATCCCGGCGCGGAAGCTGTTCGTCAGGTTAAAAGCATCGCCACGGATCTGCAGAGTGTAAAGTTCGCGGATTCGAAAGTCCCGGGATAGCGAGGTATCGAGCCCGAAATAATGGGGGCCGGGTATGTTGTTGCGGCCCAAACTGCTGAGCGTGCCTGGCGCCGGGCTCACAAAGGCTGCCGGATTAATCCAACAAGTCGGACGAGGGTTCGCGCAAAGCGGGTCTGCGAGTACCTGAACCGGCCTTTCGTTTCCGCTGTCGCCGTTCAATGCCACGTCGGTGGAGAGGTAGGCCGAAATCCAATATGCCGATTTGAAGCTGTAAATCGGCGCGAGTTGCCAGTCCGAGAACAGCCTCGTCGCCCAGGCGTTCGAAAACTTCGGAGTTTGATAGACCACGGTCAGATTGAAGATCTGCCGGCGGTCGGCGGAGAATGTTCCGCCGATTTCGTTGGACTGGCAGTTGCTGCGGTCATAGTTCCGGTTGTTTGGAATCGCTAATCCCTGCCCGGCATTGCCGGTGCTGTCGCCGATGGAAAGGTCGCCGATGCAGTGGGACCAGGTATAGTTCGCATCCATGCTGACGCCGTGGCTGAAACGTTTTGCAAGGCGCAGCAGCATGCCATTATAACTAGAGGTGGCGCCGTCGTCGAAGGAATCCACATACCCGAAGGCGGGCGAGCCGTTAGGAAATATCGTGCCCGGGTATCCGTTCAGCACGAATACGCGCCGGTAATTCTGATTTCCGGTAGTGGAGCACGGCCCAGGTTTGGTCAAGCCGTATTGGCCCGCGACGCAGCTTCCCGGAATGTACACTGCGGGATTCATCTGATAGGAATCCCACAGGTGGTAGCTCTCGCTTCCGATGTAGCTGGCCGATGCCAGCCAATCCTTAGCGAACTGCCGCTGAATCACCAGATTCCATTGTTCGGTTTCGGGCGTTTTCAGATTCGGCGGAAGGTAGATGTAAGTGCCGGCCGGAGCAAAGGGAGCATTCTTGTTGACCGTATAGGGGTAAATGTTCCCGCCCGGATTGGTGGCGTAAGGATTGCTAAATTGTCCGGACCAGATTTCGGTGCCTCCGTAGGGTGGGGCATCAGCCGAGTTCACCATCAGTTCGCCGGCCACATAGTCGTACGAGATTCCAAAGCCGGCGCGGATCACCATTTTCCCTTCGCCAGTGGGGTCCCAAGCCAGCGCCACGCGGGGTGCAAACAGATCCCATTGTTTTTTTTCGCCCGTCTTGCCGATGAAGCCAGGGTCGCCCGGATAAGTGAGTCCGGGAGGGGCGTTCACAAATTGCGTGCTCTTCACGCCCGCGATCAGATTCGCCAGGCTGAAGTTGTACACCGAACCGTTGATTTCCGAGGGCGGGAAAAACGGCTCCCACCGCAAGCCATAGTTCACTGTAAAATGCGAAGTCATTTTCCAGGTATCCTGCGCATAGAAATTCATGAACCACTTCTCCTGCGTCAGGTCGTTCGGCAGGGACAGCGAATTGGTGCTGAATTCACCCAGCAGGAATGCTGGGATGTTGTTGAACGTCCAGTTGGTTTGGGCATAGACGTTCCCGTAGAAGAGCATCTTGGATACTTCTCCACCTCCACCAAAGTTGATTTGATGGCTTCCCTTAACCCAACTGATGTCGTCGTTGATCTGCAACGGGGTGGTGTGATTATGAGCCGGACCGCCGGTGCCGGGTCCGATCGAAAAAGCGCCCGTCACCGTAAACCCGCTCTCGTGCGGTACGTATCCGCAGTAGACCGGCACGCCCAAATCGCAAGCCGACACGTAAGGCGGCTCATTGCGCAACACGGCTAGGCGATCCACAGAGGCGCGGAACTGATTCACCAGCGTCGGGCTGAACAGGTACGTGTCGCCCGCTACCCAGGATTGATCGGAGTCGTTCAACTCGCCTTGGGTGGTGGTGAGCAAATTTCCCGGAGTGAAATTCAGCGACGCCGGCCGGTAGAAGTGCGTGCGAATATAGCGGCCGAACACGGTGTTCTTGGTGCTGGTTACCCAATCGCCGCGGCCGACATACTGATTCTGATTCACATCGGTGACTAATCCGTAACTGGTGTTGCCGCACGGGTTGGTCGAGGTTGGAGCCGGCAACAGCGATGCCAGCTTCAACGACGCTGGATCGAACAGCGAAGCGGGGATAATGCTGTTGTGAATCTGGCTCGTTATTGCAGCAGGGAGGCCTGCCAGAACTGCCGCGCTGAGATCCTGCGGGCAGGCGCTGAAATTGCCTGCAACCATTGCGGCCGTGGGGACGAATGTGGCTGCCGTGTTCGCCGTCGGGTCCTGGCGCGTGAGCGTGTTTTGATAGCCAAAGAAGAAAAACAGCTTGTTCTTCACCACCGGGCCGCCGATGGTCCCGCCGAACTGATTTTGCTTGAGAGTGTCGCGACTAGGCGCGAAGAAATTGCGGGCATTGAAGTCGCCGTTGCGTATAAAATCAAAGGCGTCGCCGTGAAAGCTGTTACTGCCGGACCTGGTGACGCCGGTGACAGTCCCGCCGGCATGAACGCCGTTTTGCGCGGTCAGTGAACTGGTTTCCACTTTAAACTCGGCCAGCGCATCGGGAAAAGGCAGGGGCATGTTGGCCAGATCCCAGGGATTGTTGTACACGCTGCCATCCAGCCAGAACGCTACGCCGAAGGCCTGTCCGCCGGCAATGCTGAACTGCACGGTACCGGGGAAACCGCCGTTGCCCGCGGTGCCCAAAACCAGCGAGGCGCCGGTGTATTGGATTAAGTCGGTAGCTTGGCGGCCATTGAGAGGCAATTCCACGATGCGCTGGGTTTCCATCACGCTGCCGACCCCGGTGGCCTGCGTTTCCACTAAGGCGGCGTTGGCTTCTACTTGCACCTGCTCATTGACGGCGCCGATCTTCAGCGACACGTCAACAGTGGGATTGGTCGCCACCTGCAATTCGATTCCGGTTTGTACGTAGGTCGAAAATCCGGCCTTGCTCACTTCCAGCCGGTAGTGCCCGATCGGAAGATTGGGGATTACGTAAACGCCGCCCGCGTCCGTCGTCACCGTGCGGGTGACGTCGGTTTCGGTCTGGGTGGCCTTGACCTCGGCGCCCGGGATGGGTGCGCCCGAGGCATCCAGAACTGTTCCCTGAATCTGAGCCGTATTTTGCGACTGGGCCAATACTACGGCAACACTCAAAGCGCACACAAACGCAGTGGCGGCAACTCTCATGAGAAATAGAACCTCCCCGATAGCGTCGAACACTATCACAAATTTTGAACAAGTGCAACGATACAGATCGACACGACAGAATTTACCGCGGCATTGTCGGACGGTGTAGGCTCCGTGTGGGCTTGGAGATATCGGCTTGGAGATGTCAACGCAAAGTAGAAATGTCCTATTCCCTGCAAAGTAGAAATGTCCGGTTTTGACCGTGTTGGCGGAGGGTGCGTGATAGTCTGACTTCGATTCTCCGGGGAGTCGCGCTCCTGGGGAAGATTCAAGGCCGATGCGACGGGGCTGGCTCCGAAGTAATCGGCGGCAAACCCTCGGTCAACCGGGCCCTGCGGGGTACCCTCCGAGGGTTTTGCTTTTGACTTTGACATTCTCATTACTTGGGTGGAGTCTCGGAGCGGAGGCCTTGAATAGAGAAAGCGCGAAGCTGCCGGGCTGGGCTTGCCCGGCTTTCCTTTTGCGTTGTGGCGGGTTTTCAGAGCGACTCCGGCTTGGCGGAACCTTCCGAGGCCTGCCAGATCTTGGGTGACTTTTTCAGATCGAAGTTCTTACACCATGCACTGGCTGGGCGAGGTTTCCCCGTACGCCGCGCTGGGCTGGGCGCCTTCGGTGCTGGAAGCTTGGGACGCTGCTCGCAGATAGAAACACGCAAGTAGCGATCGCCGAATCGAACCGCCACAGAACCGTCTCGGCGCTTCTCGACCCGCAGCACTGCGCCTCGCAGTCCAGTGCGGATGTCCTGGCGGGCGATCTGGTAAATCTTCGCATCCAACTGAATGGTGTAATCATTGTTCACCCGCCGGCTTTCCACGTGGCTGAGAATCGCCGCCAAATCAGGCTGCTTTTCCAGCGGCCGGTGAGCATCGTCGGCACTGGCCGGCGTCACCGCCAGAGTGGCGTTGACCCAGGGCAGAAACTCGGTTTCCAGGTAGTGGTTGGCTTGTTCCAAAGTCGTCACTCCCGCGACGCGCATCCCCTTCACCAGCCGGTCCTGAGCGGTAGCAAACCCGCGCTCTACCCTCCCTTTGGCCTGCGGGCTGTGCGCTGCTATCCAGGTGATTGCCAACTCCCGCAACGCCCGACCGATCTGCGTCGGCGGCATTTCCACCCTATCCTGCTCCACTCCGGGCTCATCCCGCCTGCGTTTCTCCGCCGTCTGAAAGAGGCTCGCCTTGTCGGTGTAAAATGCGAGCGGCCGCCCGTGCTTTTTCAGGTAGCTCTCCAGCAGGCTCATGTTTTCCGCCGTTGAGTCGCTGCCCACAAAGCGAGCGAACCACCGCCCGGTCGCATCGTCAATCATGTTGATCAGCAAGATCTGTGCTCCGCGCCCTTCCAACCAGTCGTGGTCGCTGGTGTCCCACTGCACCAACTCGCCCCAGCGGCTGCGTCGCGGACGCCATGCATGGATCTTCTCGATCCGCTGCTTGCGCGCTCGCCACAGCTTGGCTTGAATCATCCACTGCCGTACCGTCTCCCGGCTCACCGCGATGTTGTGTTTCTTAGCCAAGTATTCCGACGCCAGCGTCGGGCCAAATCCCCGGTACACCGCACGCGACAGGATTGTCACTGCCTCCCGCTCCAGGTCGGCATCCATCTTGCGATTGGATGGCAGCCCTCGTAACGCGTGCACCACAGCTTTATCCCCACGGCGTTTTAGAGCTCGCAGGAGACGCCTCACGTGCCTTTCCGTAATCCCCAGCTCCTCGGCCGCCTGCTTCTGGGTAATCAGTTTCTTCTTGGCCTTTTTCAAGGCCACCAGCCGGTCCCGCTCGGCCTGCGTCATCAATAGTTGTCCTTCTGCCACCTCCCCAGCCTGGAGGTCGTCAATAGGACATTTCTACTTTGCGCAAATAGGACATTATCACTTTGCGCCGACAGATATCGGCTTGGAGATTGACTAGCGCTGGTCCGGATACATATAATGGCGTCGCGAATGTCCGCCAGCTTTCGCACGGGGAGAGGTATTCAGGTGAGATCCAAAATACTTTTGTTGGTGCTCTGTGGTTGCTTGTTAGCCTCCACGCCGGTGATGGCTCACCACTCTTTCGCGGCCGAATACGATAAGAACAAACCGGTCAAGGTTACCGGCACCGTGACCAAATTCGATTTTTCGAACCCGCATTCATGGGTTTATGTCGACGCCAAAGGCGAGGACGGGACCGTTGTAAGCTGGGCGTTTGAAACCGCGTCCGCCGGTTCTCTATACCGGCGCGGCCTCCGCAAAGACACGATCAAACCGGGTATGGTGGTCACAATTACCGGCTTTGGTGCCAAGGACAATTCGCGTACCGCCGATGCGCAGGACGTTACCATGGCCGATGGAACGGTGATGCATCTGGGCACGGAAGCCAATCCCGGTTAATTCTTTAGGAGGTAGACAGGTGAGGTTCGGTTGTTTTCCAGCGGTGGCAATGGCAGCGTTGTTTTTGCCGCTGACGTTGACATCCGCGTTGGCCCAGACGGCCGATGCCGGCAAGGCGCCACGCACGCTGGAAGGAAAGCCCGACTTGCAGGGAATTTGGGAAACGCGGAACGCGGCGTCCTTCGATGTGAGCGAAATAGCCGAGGGACATGAAATTCCCTATCTGCCCGCGGCTCTGGATCGGGAGCAAAAAGGTCCGCGCGTCGATCCAATCGTGCACTGCATGATGCCCGGAGTTCCGCGCATTAGCTATATGCCCTTCCCCATTCAAATTCTGCAGAAGAACGGCATGGTGATTTTCATGTACGAGTACCTGCACGATATCCGCATGGTGCCAACAAACTCGCGGCCGCATCTGGATGGGATCGATTTTGCGATGGGGGACTCGGTGGGCCACTGGGACGGCGATACTTTAGTCGTGGATGTCACCAATTTCAACGACAAGACATGGCTGGATTCGGCCCGGCACACGCACAGCGACGAGTTGCACGTGGTGGAGCGCTACACGCGCGTCGGCCCGAACAAGATCAACTACGAAGCCACCATAGAGGACCCCAAAACTTACAGCCGCCCGTGGAAAATCAGCATGCCGCTGCATCGCAACACCGAGCCGGGATTTGAACTCAGGGATCAGGAATGCACCGAGGGCGACAACGGCCGCGCCATTCACCCTCCCTATCGTCCCGCTCCCGAGGGTGACATTTTTGAGTTCGTACGGCCTTACCCCGCGAGTAGCAAGTGAAAGAAACATCCATGAGTTCCAATTTCTTGGCGTCTATTGCAACCGGCCTGGCAGTGGTGGGTCTGTGTATTGGGCCAGCTTTCAGTCAAGGCCAGCCCGCCGCGGCAACCGCGAAAACAGCCACACCCTACACGCCGGCACGCACACCGGACGGCCAGCCCGATATTGAGGGGATTTGGCAGCCGCGGGCAGGCGGCTCCGCTTTTTCGGTTCTGCCCCACCCCGGCGGTTTCTTCCTTGGCGCGGAATCGAAAACCGGGATTGTAGAAGGAGGGACGCTTCCCTACCAGCCCTGGGCTGCTGAAGAGGTGAAGCATCTCACCGAGCATTTGGAACTCGATCCCACGGGCCACTGCCACTATGAAGGCGTACCTCACGCCATGTATTTCGGATTCGAGATCGTTCAAACGCCTGCCTTCATCGCCTTCCTGAATGAAAATATGCACGCCCGGCGTTTGGTTTACCTGGATGGCAAACCGCATCCTCAGGGGTATTCGGCCTGGATGGGCGACTCGCGCGGGCATTGGGAAGGAAACACGCTGGTGGTGAATGTCGCCGACAACAACGACAAGTCGGTATTCGATATGGCGGGGCATTTTCACAGCGATGCGCTGCACGTAGTGGAACGATTTACCCTAGTGGACAAAGACACGATTGACTGGGAGGGGACATTCGACGATCCAAAGGTGTTCACCCGTCCCTTCAAGATGAAATTTCAGATCAAGAGAAACCTGAAGCCCGAGGAGTTTCTTGAATCGGATTGCTTCGGCGGTGAGCGCGATCAGGAACACCTGGTGAACGGCCTGGCCAACCTGAAAGAGCACTACTACTCGAAGTAGCGCGACGCTTAACTATCGGCGGGAAGGCAGGGCAGCTTCCGTCCGTCCGGCCATTCAACATACCCGGCTCGCATTTTGAAGGTCAGGTCCTTTGCGCGGCTCCCCACAACCGAAATACGGTCGCCCGGTCGCAAAGTATCTTTGGTCCAGCCCAGGCGGCTCAGGCCAGCGGGGCTATCCATCTCGATGCTCCAATGTTCGGTCTCCGTCTCGCCTGCGACATCTAACAGCAGCCGGGAGTGAGGATTCTCCCAATCGAACTCCGTTACCACCCCGCTGACGATGGTTCCGTGGATCAGATCGTAGCCGGCCGTGGAATGATGAGCGTTCAGGGGAAGACCGCAGACGCTGACCATCGCGCTGCTGAGAACGAAATATAGGCCGCACCTCAGGAAGTGCAACATCGCCAACTCCCGATCTGCATCATGAGATCATTGTAGTATCAGATTTGTAGTAGCAGGTTGCGCTTCGGATGGCGTTCCGTTATGCTTGCCGCGCGCAGGTGCAGGCCGATTCCTGGAGGAAACTGAAGTGAGAACATTAGCGATTTCCGTGCTTGGTTTGGCGGTGGAGGTGGTAGCTTTTGCTGCCTCCACCGCCCCGACCTTCAATAAGGACGTCCTTCCGATCTTGCAAAAGAATTGTCAAGAGTGTCACCGTCCCGGGGAGGTTGCTCCTATGTCGCTGCTCGGTTATGCCGAAGCGCGGCCTTGGGCGAGGGCGATCAAAACCGCGGTGCTCACCCAAAAGATGCCTCCCTGGTTTGCCGATCCTAAGTACGGCCACTTCTCGAACGAACGCAAGCTCAGCCAGTCGGAAATCGAGACCCTGGTTGCCTGGGTGGACAACGGCGCGCCGGAAGGCGATGCAAAGGACAAGCCCGCGCCGCGAACCTTCCCTGAAGGCTGGAATATCAAGCCCGATCTGATTGTGGAGATGCCCAACGAATTCAAGTTGCCGGCCAAGGGCACCATCAACTATCAATACATCCTGGTTAAGACCAATTTCAAAGAAGACATGTGGGTTACCGACGCCGAGATGCGGCCCAGCAATGCCAAAGTGCTGCATCACGCCAAGGCCTACGTTCGGCCCCCAGGCTCCCATTGGATGGAGAACGCCGTTCCCGGACAGCCATATGAGACCGGCATGGGCCGCAACAGTATCGAGGAGGGCAACGATATTATCGGCAAATACAACCCCGGCCTGGGCCCGCAGACCTTCGATTTCGACGGGTCGGCGAAGTTCATTCCGAAGGGGTCTGACATCGTCTTTGAATTGCACTACACCACCATCGGAGAAGAGACTTCCGACAGGACCAAGGTCGGTTTCGTGCTGGCGAAACACCCTCCCACCAGCCGTTATTACACTTCTCCAGGAACTCCCGCGGCTCTAAACATGCTGATTCCGGCGGGCGATAACGACGCCGAAGTGGTCAGTGAGGTGACAACCGGGGTGCCATCCAAGCTGGTGTACATCCAGCCGCACATGCATCTGCGCGGTAAAGATTACGAGTTGCGCTTGATTTATCCGACGGGTGAGACGCAGATTGCGTTCAAGGGCAAGTTCGATTTCGATTGGCAGATGGGCTACGATCTCGCGCAACCGTTGGTGTTGCCGACTGGTACCCGTATTGTGGGAATCGCCCATTACGATAACTCAGCCAATAATCGATTCAATCCCGATCCAACTAAAGACGTTCGTTGGGGTCCGCAGAACTGGGATGAAATGCAGTCGGTGTTCCTCGGTTTCATTCTCGATCTGGACAAGGATCCCGCGAGGCTTCTCAAACCGAGCGGCCCCAGCCTGCTGCCACGCGGCAAGCCTGGGCCCACGCTGGCTGATTTCGCCTTGCTCAAGTGAAACCTCAAAACACATTGCTTCTCGGGGCCGTCGCTTGATTGCGGCGGCCATTTTTCTCTGCTAGCCCACAAGGGCGCGGGTGCGCCTCAAGTCGAAAAATAAGCCCCCCTGCGCCTTCGTTGGGGGCGACTCACTTAGAAGCGCAAAGAATGCGGCCGTACGGCAAAAACGAGCCAGGAACTTGGTCGGGCTGCACTCCGTTTTGCGCGAGTTCCTCAGAAGCTCCGTTCCACCACGCGGGCAACCGACCCGCGTCGTATATAATGCTGGAGTTGTTTTTTGGAAGGAGATCAACTCAATATGAAATTCTGCAAACTGCAGCTGACCTTATGTTCTTTGACGCTGGCGGTGATCGGCTGCCTGCCTGTTCAGGCCCAGATTAAGGGCAAAATGACCAAGCAGGAAGAAGCGAATCTGAAACTGGTTGAAGACTGGTGGCGGACGGTGCTAGTGGCTCACCACATCGACCAGATGCCGAAGTTCGCCGACGAAAATATGATCCAGCACAACCCCAACGCGCCGAATGGGCTGGAAGCGCTGCGTAAAATCTTTGGCAGTCGTCCGGTGACGGCCATTCCCGCTTCCATCACGCCTCCGCCCGCCATCGAGCTTTCACAGGGCGATATTGTGTTAATTGTTTTCGATCACGAAGCCAAAGATCCGGCCGACCCATCGAAGACCTACCATTACAATTCCTTCGACGCATTTCGCATTAAGAACGGCAAGATCGTCGAGCACTGGGATGGCGCGCAAAAAGCAGCCGCACGCCAAGCGGAAGCCAGCAAATAACCGGGCCGCAACCGTGCGGGAGGGGGTCCCCTGCTAGGCCGGGATGCGGGGGACCATCAGGTGGAACAGCTTCAAAGAAGAGTCGGGAGCAGCTTGAATGCTTGCGCTTTCCCGAGGGCCCAGATAGACACCGGCGCCGCGAGAAACGTCGTAGTCCTTGTTTTCGAGGCGAATGCTTCCCTTACCTTCCATCAAGTAAATGAGCTGGTGTTTTTCAAGAGGAGAGGCTTCGAACTTCTCACTGGGCGACAACCAGCGCAGCGTTCCTAGAACGTTTTTTGCACCGGCCAATTGCCGATTCAAAATCTCGGTAACTTCGCCTTGCGGGGTCTTCACGCGGGGCAGTTTGTTGGAGTCGATGAAAGTCAGAGTATTTGTCATTGCTGTGTGCCTCTATGTTTGCGCCCAGACACGGCCGTCCACGCGATTCCAGAGTAAATCCTCCGGTGTTCCGTCCAGAATGTGGGTCTTGAAGCGGTTCGGCGCCTGGAACTCGAAATAGAACAGACCGGTTTCAGTGGCGCGCAAGCGATGCCTGGCTTCGGCTGGAATAAATATCATGTCTCCCGGACCAACGGGCCGAACGCCCTCTTCGGTTTCAACCGTTCCCTTGCCTTCCATGATGAAGTAGAAATGCTCGCAAATCTCATGGTAATGATAGGGCGACGAACCGTGGGCCTTATACGCCATCACTCCGGCCAGCATGTCGTCGATGTTCGTGAGTTCCTTGTTGACGAAGAAAGTGCGCTCCCGGCCTGGAACCACCGCGACCAGCTTGGGCAGGTCGTCTTGATGAAAAATGTATGCCATGGTCGTTCTCCTAATCTTACGCGGACACCGAGTGCGGCCGGTATGCGGTGCGCGCAACTTCGGCGTAAGGGACGGCTGCAACCGTCGCCCGGATTTCGATTTGCCTGTGGCGCTCGACGGTGGGCTTGGACGAGCCGCGTGCCTCCTCGCCCCAGACCACCGCAACCTGGGTCCCCGGCTCCGCATGCGCTACATCGACAATGCCTAGCGATAGCATCGCGCGCTCGTTATAAGTGTAACCGGTGTAGGTAGAAAGGCCGACGATCTTGCCATCCTTCAGCACTTTGTCATACGGCAACGTGGCGTAGTTGGCCAACGGCAAATCGACATATTTGTAAATGTCCCCGGTCTGGGTCAAAGAACCGAAAACCCGCTCGAAATCCTCGCCGTTCCAGACCAGAGTGACTTTCTTCCGCTCCGGCTTAGCGGCCATTTTTTCCAGCGCGGACCGGCCGATGAAATCGTGATCGAATTTGACGAACGGACCGTAGCCGAGGTCGTAGGGAGTCAGATAATAGTCGGTGATGTTGTTGGAATAGAAACTGCCGCCGAGAGAGGCTGTAGCTTCATAGCTCTTGCTGTCCAGCCACTTTCGATATTCTTTCAATTTTTCGCCGCTATAGATGGCGGGAAGCGGAGACGGAATCCACCCCGATTCGAGGCACGTGGTGGGATACGCTCGCGCGCCCACTCGGCGAATACCGTACTCTTGGCCAGCTTCGAGGATCGCGTCGCGTACCGCTTCGCCGTCTTCCCAAGGGCCGAAGAGCTCCCAGCCTGGCTGGCCCACCATCCCATGCCGCAGAGCGCGAACCTCGCGTCCGGCGACCACGAACACGTCCATATTGAAGAACCGAATGTCGGGCGCGGGCTTGCCCGTTGCCTTCTCCATCACGCGGAAAGCGTGGGGGCCTTGGACCTGGTAGCGGTACGTCCTGCGCCGGCCTTGGTTCACAGCGGATCTTTCGTCGCGCTCCGCGGAGGCCTTGTAGCCTTGGGTTTCGACCTGGTACTGCACCCAATTGAGGGCGGGCGGACGGCCGACGAGATTGAATCTGTTTTCGTCGAGATAAAAGAGAATCGCATCGCCGATCACGTAACCGTCGTGGTTGCAGGCCACGAATTGCTTGGCCTGATTCACTTTGAAAGTTTTGAAGCTATTGATGCCAAGATCGGAAAGCACCTTGAGCGCGTCCTGGCCCTCGACATAAAGATCCGTCATATGATGCGACTGATCTAGAAGAGCGCAGCTCTCTTTCCAGGCGCGCTGTTCATCCCTCCAGTTGGTGAACTCCGAACGGACGACCGGGAACGCATAGGGTCCGATCTGCGAGTTACGCAGCCGTTCCACTGGACTCGCGACGCCCTCCAGGGCATCTTGTAAACTTAGCTGACTCATGATTCCTTGGTTAGCTCCTGACTCAGAGAAAGACTAATGCTGGCACTTCCGTGGGGCTGAAGTGCATTATATCCGAAAGTTCGTTGAACCAATGCCAAAAGTTTGGCCAATTCCCGGTGGAATCAACGCTTATCCACCATAATCTCACCGCCCTTGATCACCAGCTTCACGTTCAAAAGATTCCAGTAACCTTCCAGCGGATTGCCGTCCAGCACTACCATATCCCCTAGTTTGCCCTTCTCCAACGTGCCGAGATCGTCGCTCATCTGAATAAAGGCCGCGGTATTGGGCCCCATCAGCTTTACGATGTCTTGCATCGAGAACATCAAGTTTAGGGACTTCAGCTCATGCGCCAGGCCCGCTTTTGGCAGGTAGTTGGTATCGGTGCCGAAGCCGTAAACCACGCCCGCATCCCACAGCGTACGGGCATTTACCACCTTGTAGCCGGCTTCGCGGCCCCGGCCTTCGCCAGCCAGGATCGCGTCCGGCCATGGACGCCCATCTCGAAACCGGGGTTTGTTGTCATCTGCGAACACGCCGAACACAGGCACTCCGAATCCAATGGTGGACAAGTTCTTAATTCCGGCGGCGGCCACCTTACGGGCGTCCTCTTCGGTTAACCAGCCGAAGTGGGGAGTATGGACCAGCAAAGGCACACCCGCGTCCACCGAAGCCAGCATCGCGGCTGGACTCACGGCGTGAACCATCACCAGCACACCGGCCTTCTTGCTCTCATCTGTGATGGCCTTCAGAACCTCCAATTCCTGGGCCGTCGGTTTCGGACTGACGGTTTCCTCCCCAATGAATTTCACTCCCATGCCAGCCAACTTGCGAACCTCGGCACGCCCCGCTTCGGGAGTTGATTTGGTCAGGCTCACCTGACCGGCTGCGATGACTCGCGGTCCCTTGAGCGCCCCGGAATCGATTCTGCTTTTGAGTTCCAGTTCTTCTGCCGCTGGACCGCTTCCCGCTAACAGGGTTGTGTAGCCCGCATCCAGGAACTCCTGCATCCGGACCGTGGACTGATCCTTGAGCCACTGCTGTGGATTGCCATTAATGATGTGACGATGCGCATCGATGAATCCGGGCATCACGGTCATGCCCTTGGCGTCGATGGTGCGCACACCTTCGGTATGGTCGGGTCCTTGGGCGACAGAGACGATGCGCCCCGCACGAACAACGACCGTACCCTGGTTAATTATTACGCCGTTGCCAACCACGATGCGCGCATTCGTGATGGCAAGATCCTGCGCCAGAAGGCTGCTCGAACCTAGACTGCCAAGGCAGGCCAGAAACGCAAATAGAAACAGTTTGTTCATGATCGCTCTAATGCACCATCACCGGATTCTGCGCGACAGTCGCTTCAGGCTTTACTGCTACGTGTAGCACCAGCACCATCAAGGCCGCGATGAGTGCCGGTACGGCCGCCGTCAGGAATAACTGGTGTGCTTGCCAATGCAGCCCGATCAGGATTCCCGCCACTTGAGGACCCACGATAGATCCAATTCGGCCAATCCCCAATCCCGAGCCGATGCCTGTCGAACGAAGGTCTGTGGGATACAACGTTGCAGCCAAAGCATTGACGACGGACTGGCTCCCCACGATCCCCAGCCCCGCAAAAAATACCGCTAAGAACAGAACCGAGAGCGAGATTCCGGGCTGCCCGATGGCGGCGATGTTGAGACAAGCCAGTAGGAAGGATGCCGTCAAAACGATGGTGAAACCAAAGCGTTGAGCAGACCAGCCGAGGATTACCGCCCCTAATACGCCTGCTAGTTGCAACATCGTGCCGAGCAGCAATGCTACAGAAGGCGGCGCACCCGCGGCCTTCACCATCGGCGTAGCCACGGTGGGCAGCCAACTGGAGAGGAAATAGAGATTCAGCAGGTTCATGAAGTAAATAGTCCAAAGCAAGACCGTCCGTGTGGCACGTCCTTGTTGAAAGAGCTTTACCAATGGGACGCCTTTCTGCTTTTGTTCCGGCACGATATATCGGATGTTCGCGCCGGACGGCACGCCAGCCTCCACACGCCCAAGCCACTTTCCAAGAGCTTGGGGATTTTTTTCATGCAGAGCGAGGAACTGCAGCGATTCCGGAAGTAGAAAAAACATGCCGACTGCGACAATCAGCGGTATCGCGCCCCCAACCAGGAAAATGGATCGCCAGCCGAAATGGGGAATGAGCCAAAAAGCAATCACTCCTCCGATCGCCGCTCCGGCAGTAAAGCCCGTGCCGACCACGACCATCGCCGGGATCCGAACTCGCCGCGGACTATATTCGCCTACCAGCGACATTGCATTCGGCATGATCCCCCCTAGCGGGATTCCTGCCAGAAACCGGATCAGCAACAATTGGCCGACGGAGGTGACGAGCGGAGTCATCAGAGTCAGAACCGAAAAACACAGGGCCGCTCCGATCAGCACGGGACGCCGGCCGATCTTATCCGCCACCATGCTCAGAAAGATGGAACCAAACAACACGCCTACCAGAGCCGCGCTCAATACCGAACCCAATACGGCGCCTGAAATCTTCCACTCCTGGCTGAGAGCCGGCGCTACGTAGCCAATGGCCTGCACATCGAACCCGTCCATGATCAAACACAGGCCGCACAGGATGAAAATTCCGAGCTGAAATTGTCCTACTTTGCTGTTGTCGATAATCTCGGAAACATTGACGACTGCGGATGGACCTCGCATGGCTTCCCGGTAGTATACATCCCGTGAGAGCAGTCCTTCATAGAAATACAAATTCTTGGTGTTATGCTGAGCCGAGCATAACGCTATGAAGCCTGTCGTTTTTCTACTGCTCCTATTCGCTCTCCCGCTACTCTCCGCCGACTCCCGCCGGTTGCCCGCGGATGCCGCGGATTGGCCGATGTACAACCGCGATCTCGCCGGCACGCGCTACTCACCTCTGGCACAAATCAACAGCAGGAACGTTGGCAAACTCGTTCGCGTGTGGTCGTACAAGCTGGGACTTGATCCGAATACCAGCGGCATCACGGGCGGATCGGAATTTACGCCCATCGTCGTCCAGGGAGTCATGTATCTGGCAACGGCGAAAGCCGTCGTAGCCCTGGAGCCGGAGAGCGGCCGGGAACTTTGGAGATACGACTTGAAAACCGGCGCTCCTTCGCGTCGCGGCGTAGCCTACTGGCCTGGCAATCGACAAAATCCGCCGCGAATCATCTTCACCTCAGGGCGCTCGATGTTCGCATTGAACGCAAAGACCGGCAAGCTCGATCCGGGTTTCGGAAAGGAAGGCGAGGTTGATCTGGGCGTGCCGTACGATGCGGCGCCCGTGGTCTATCAGGACCGGCTGGTTCTGGGCGCAAACACGCCGGAAGCGCCGGCCACGGGTCCGCCCGGCGACACGCGTGCGTACGACGCCCGCACGGGCGCAAAACTATGGCAATTCCACTCTGTGCCGCAGCCTGGTGAAACAGGCCATGACACCTGGGAAGGCGATTCATGGAAAGACCGCTCGGGCGTCAACAACTGGGGCTTTTCGTTGACCGTGGACGTCGCGCGCGGAATTGTCTACACGGTGTTTGGCGGCCCCAACACGAACTACTGGGGCGGCGATCGCAAAGGCAATAACCTGTTCGCAAACTCCGTGGTAGCCCTGGATGCAGCCACTGGAACAATGAAGTGGTATTTTCAGGCCGTCCATCACGACTTGTGGGATTACGACCTGCCGCCCGCGCCCTCATTATTCGATGCAACGGTGAACGGCAAGAAAGTTCCGCTGCTGGCGCAAGTGGGCAAGACCGGTTATATGTACATTCTCGACCGCGTCACCGGCAAACCGATTTTCGGGATCAAGGAGACGTCTGTGCCGGCCAGCGAGGTTCCCGGCGAGCGGAGTTCGCCTACTCAGCCGATTCCCGTGAAGCCGCCCGAGCTTGCTCGCCACAGTTATCAGGAGGGCGACATCATTACCGCCGACGACACAAACGAAGAGCACGCGAAGTTTTGTCGCGATCTGGCTGAACGCAGCGGCGGGCTTGCCAACTCTGGACCCTTTACGCCATACCCATTTCGCGCCGCGGGCGCCCCTCCGCACAGCATCGCCCTTTTTCCGGGCTCCGTCGGAGGAGCCAACTGGGGCGGTACGGCGGTGGATCCGAATTTGGGCTACGTGTTCGTGAACACCATGGACGAGGCGAGCATCGGCTGGGTGGAGAAGAAGCCGGAGAACTCGCGGGTGCCGTATGACCGCAATAGCGTGCTTGGTCCCACTTCGCGATTCCAGTGGTTCGAAGGAAACCCGCGCTCTGGAAATATCAATCATGCTGGTGAGCACGCTTGGCCCTGCCAAAAACCGCCCTGGGGACGGCTCATCGCGGTGAATGCGCATACCGGCGACTTTGCTTGGCAGACACCGCTCGGCATCACGGACGAATTGCCCGCCGGCAAACAGAACACGGGACGACTGAACATGGGAGGCCCGATTGCGACCGCCGGCGGATTGGTGTTCATTGGCGCAAGCAACGACAGGCGGTTCCGCGCGTTCGATTCCAAGACAGGCAAGGAACTATGGGCTGCCAAGCTGGACTACAGCGCGCACGCTGTTCCGATCACGTATCGGGGAAAGGACGGCAAGCAGTATGTCGCCATCGTGGCAGCCGGCTTCAGCGCTTTGGACGATCCCGGGCCGCCCGGAGCCGATGCCCTGGTGGTCTTCGCTTTGCCATAAGCGGGGTGCTGAAAAAAGCAATTTGGCCACAAATAAACGCCGATGAAAACAGATAAGTCCTTTTGTTTCAATCTGTGTTGATCTGCGTTCATCTGTGGCCCTCTTAGTTTTGGCCTTTTTTATCGGCCTGCCTTAAGCGGGCAGGTTGACCAGCTCCGGCGGAATCTCTGTGCCGGCTCCCTCATCCCGAACCTGGCGAAGGTGCGCCCTCATTGCTTCGCGGGCTTTGGTGGGATTCCGTTCCTCGATCGCCTGGAGAATTCTACCGTGATGTAGCCGCGCCCGCTCCACGCCCCCTCGCACTTGGAACAAAAGCATTCGCTTCTCTCGGAGCACATCCACGATGGAATCGATGATCGCCAGAATCACTGGATTGCCGACTGCTTCAGCCAGCGTCAGATGGAAGTCGAGATCCGCGTCGATACACGCTTCCGGATCGTCAAATGACTCCTCCATCACGTTCAGCGCATCGCGCATCGCCGAGACGTGCTGATCGCTACATTGAGTAGCCGCCACGGCTGCAATTTCAGGCTCCAACATAACCAGCAGGCGAGACAGATGCGCAGTCCCGCCGACTTTCGTCATGCGGTCAAGCGATTCGCGGATGCCGTGCGATGTCGCGTCAGTGACGAAGGTTCCGCGGCCGGCGTATGTTTCCAACCGTCCTCGTTCATGCAGCGCTTTTACGGCTTCACGGACGGCGGTGCGACTGGCCCCGAATTGCTCCGCCAATTCGCGTTCGGAAGGGAGTTGGTCGCCAGGCTGGAGGCGCCCGGTCAAAATGGATTCGTCAATCTGCTCAACGATTTGTTGATAGATGCGCGACATCTGAACTGTTCGATACAATGACACACCTCACATTGACCTAGTGGGCCTTCCATTTCGTTCTTGGCGCTCCAAGCGCGGCAGCGATCCGAACAAGCTCCTCAACCAGTTGGGCGCAATCGAGAGTGCCTTCCTCGATCTCGCCTATAACATGGATTTTCTTAATGGAAGAACCTACTCGAACTGATTCTACGCCCTTCTTGATTTCCGGAGTTGCTTCTTTGATCGCCGCCAAGGCCATTCGCAGGCTGGCCCCGGGTCCCAAATGCGAAACACGTTTCGCGTTTGCAGCCAATGTGAGGTGGTTCTGTACATGCCGAGGCGTCCAGCCGAATTGAGCTTGCGCCCAAGGGAGGAATGCACCATGTGGCATCAACGCCTTGGCGCGCGCCAGGCGCTTGCCAATTTCAAGCTTGTACTGGAGCGCCAGCCCAACACTTTTTCGGGCCTCTTCTTCATACCAGGCGATTTCGCCCGAGATTTGAGCTAACTCGTGTTCGAATCTTCTCGGATTTGGATCTGACACAGTCCATCCCTCACTCATGACTTGACCTCAGCGCACTGGTCTAGCCATCATACCTGTAAGGATTCGCGGGATCAACGAAATTAATGCGGCGGACATATTTATGCGTTCATGCTCCTTTCAGGCGGACTTGACCACCTAAACCCGCAAGCATCAGTGAATTGGCCGGGGGGGGGCGTTGACACCCATCTTCTTGAGGAATAGAATTCGACTGCATGCAGAGTGTACGTGTGTCCGCACTTTCCATCAAAAAGCGGGGCCTCGTGGCAGGCGTGTTCTTATTGTTGTTCCAGGTTCATGCCAAGGCTGCAGCGCCAGCTGTTGAGCAGCGGGCATTTCTCGACAAGTATTGCGTGACTTGCCACAACCAGAAGGCCAAGACCGCGGGCTTGGAGCTCGACCGTCTTAATCTCGCCGACATTCAGGCGGAAGCGCCGGTGTTGGAGAAAGTTGCCGAGAAAATTCGCGGCGGCATGATGCCGCCCGTCGGTATGCCCCGCCCGGACAGCGCGGCAAGGGAAGCGTTCGTCACGGGCATCGAACAAGAGCTCGATCAGGCATACTTTGCGAAGATCAACCCGGGGCGAGTGGGCCTGCACCGCCTGAATCGTGCTGAATATGGCAATGCGGTCCGCGACCTTGTCGGTCTGGATATGGACGTTTCGTCGCTGCTGCCCGCCGACGATGCCAACTTCGGTTTCGATAATATCGCCGATTCGCTGAGCGTGTCGCCCGCGCTGATGGAACGGTATGTGTCCGCGGCATGGAAAATCAGCAGTTTATCTGTCGGCGATCCCAAAATTCCTCCGACCACGTACACTTTCCGCAACCGTCCCGACCTTTCTCAGGACAAGCACGTCGACGGCCTGCCGCTCGGCACGCGGGGCGGGATTTTGGTGAACTACAACTTCCCGCTGGACGCCCAGTACCGCTTCAAAGTGCGGTTTTGGGGGAACACAGTCAATACCGTGCGCGGGCTCGAAATCCCGAGCCAGGTGGAAGTCACACTGGATGGCGCGCGGGTGAAGCTGGTAACGATCGGCGGCAAAGAGGACGCGGATCTCGGCAACACCAATCCAACCGCGTCCGCCGAGCAGCTTGCCAAACGCGTGGAGCTTCAGATTCCGGTCACAGCGGGTCCGCACGCGCTGGGCTTTACGTTTTTGCAACAATCGTCCGGCCCCACGGTGGAGCTACTACAGCCCTATTTGCGGGAAAAGGTGGATCCGATCAACACGGCGGGCATTCCCGAGATCGACTGGGTTTCCATATCCGGCCCCTTGCAGCCCACCGGTCCTGGCGATACCCCGAGCCGTCGCCGCATTTTCACCTGCCATCCGGCGGCGGGAGCGGATGCCGTACCCTGCGCCCGCCAAATTCTTTCCCGATTGGTCCGCCAGGCTTACCGCCGGCCAGCCACCCAGCAGGACATGGAGAGCGTGCTCAACTATTTCCAACGCGGCCAGAACGAGGGCGGCAGTTTCGACGCGGGGATCGAGTCCGCACTCGCCTTCATCCTGGTGAATCCGGATTTTCTGTTTCGAGCCGAAGCCGCACCCTCCAACGTGGCGCCCGGCACTCCCTATCGCATAAGCGATCTGGACCTTGCCTCGCGGCTATCGTTCTTTTTGTGGAGCAGCATTCCCGATGAGGAACTGCTCACGGTTGCAACCAGCGGAAAGCTGCGCCAGCCGGTGGTCCTGGAGCAGCAGGTGCGGCGGATGCTGGCCGACCCGCGCTCGGATGCCTTCGTCGACAATTTCTTCGGCCAATGGCTTTACCTCCGTAATTTGAAGGCGACCGTCCCCGATCAGCAGGTGTTCCCCGATTTTGACGATAACCTGCGTCAGGCGTTTCTGCGCGAAACCCAGTTGTTCACTGGCAGCGTGGTCCGCGAAGATCGGAGCGTTGTCGATCTCCTCACCGCAAATTACACCTTCGTAAATGAACGCTTAGCGCGGCATTACGGTATCTCCGGCGTGTATGGCGAACAATTTCGCCGCGTCACCATCACCGATCCAGCGCGGCGCGGATTGCTAGGGCAGGGCAGCGTCCTCACTGTTTCTTCGTACGCCAACCGTACCTCGCCGGTGCTGCGCGGCAAGTGGATTCTCACCAACATCCTGGGTACCCCGCCTCCGGCTCCGCCTCCCAATGTTCCGCCTTTTAATGAAATGGCCAGCGGCACCGTGCGCGAGCGAATGGTTCAGCATCGCTCGAATCCGGCCTGCTCCGGCTGTCACAGCGTGATGGATCCGGTGGGATTTGCCATGGAGAGCTTCGACGCAGTGGGCCATTGGCGCACCAAGGATAACGGCGCTCCCATCGACGCTTCGGGTATGCTCCCGGACGGCACCAAGGTGGATGGGCCGGCCAGTATGATCTCGGCTTTGGCCGCGCATCCGGAGCTCTTTGTCCGAACCATGACAGCCATGATGCTTACCTACGCTCTGGGTCGTGGTCTGGATTATTACGATATGCCGGTAGTTCGCACGGTAGCCCACGAGGCCGCCAAGGGCGACTACCGTTTTTCGGAGCTGGTGCTGGGTATCGTGAAGAGCCCGCCGTTCCAAATGAAGGTGGAGACGCCTGGTGAACCGGGAAGCTCCATCGCGCTCGTTTCGCCAACGACGCGTTAGGTTGACAACGGAAGTTTTTCGGTAAAGGAGCCGCCCTGATGATGTTCATTACGAAAAAGCATTTGTCGCGCCGAGCGATCCTGCGTGGGGTCGGAGCCGCAGTTGCCTTGCCGTTTCTCGATTCCATGGTTTCGGCGCAGACGCCGTTGGCAAAAACGGCGGCCAAACCCACCCTGCGGGCCGGGTTCATCTACGTTCCGCACGGTACGATTTTGCCGCAGTGGACGCCCATCGGCGACGGCGCCGACTTCGAATTCTCGAGGATTTTGAAGCCGCTGGAGCCCTTCCGCGATCGCCTCACGGTAGTTACCGGCTGCGCCATCAACGCCGAAAACGGCCACGCCATTAGCAATTCCATGTGGCTGAACGGCGTCAGACCGGCTCATGGCACCGAAATCCATTCGGGAACAACCGTGGATCAGTTGATCGCGGCCAAGATCGGCCAGGACACCACTTTCCCTTCGCTGGAGCTTGCAACCGAGGATCATTCCGCCGAACTCGGCAGCTGCGGCGGCGATTACGCCTGTGCCTACATGAACACCATCTCCTGGCGTAATCCCACCACTCCCAACCCGATGGAACTCAATCCGCGCGTGGTGTTCGAGCGCCTGTTCGGCGGCGATGGCGCCACTGCGGCGGATCGCATGGGCCGGTTGAAAGACAATCTCAGCCTTCTGGATGGCATAACTGCCAGCGCAAAGGCCCTCTCTAGCCGGTTGGATTCGCGCGACCGCGCACGCCTCACCGATTATCTGGACAACGTCCGCGAAATCGAACGGCGCATCTCTCAGGCTGAGAAGAAGAACAGCCAGTCGGATTTGGCCGTCCCAGGAACCCCGGCGGGTATTCCCGACTCCTACGAGGAGCACGTGAATCTGATGTACGATCTGTGGGCCCTGGCATTTCAGGGAGACATTACGCGTGTGACCACCTTCATGATGGCGCGCGAGCTGAGCACCCGGACCTATCCGCAGATCGGCGTCGCCGAAGGCCACCACCCGGTTTCACACCACCAGAACGTCCCCGAGCAGATCGAAAAACACGCCAAGATCAACACGTATCATGTGACGCTGTTGGCCGGCTTCCTGGACAGGCTGCGGAAGATTCCAGATGGCCAGGGCAACCTGCTGGATCATTCGATGATCCTGTACGGCAGCGGCATGAGCAACGGCAATGTGCATAGTCACGATATCCTGCCGGCCGTCATCGCTGGCGGAGCGGCAGGCCGGCTGCAAGGCAATCGTCACGTGAAGGTGCCGCTGATGACGCCGCTGTCGAACGTTTTGGTGAGCCTGCTCGACAAGGCCGGCGTACCCACCGATCACCTGGGCGACAGCAACGGCCGCGTGAACATTTAAGCGGATCACGCAAGGAGAAAATCGATGTCCACGATGCGTCTTTGGGGAATGTTGGCGTTGTTTGCGGCCAGCGCTTTGGCCGCGCCCTCTCCGGATCTCCGGCTTGTACAGGCGGCGAAAAATGATGACGCAGCCACGGTGCGGTCCCTACTTCAACAACGAGTGGACGTAAACTCCGCGGACGTGGACGGAACCACCGCCCTGATTTACGCGGCACACATAAACGATCTGGACCTGGTGAAGATGCTGCTGGACGCCGGCGCTAATCCGAAGTTGGCGAACCGCTACAATGTCACCGCTCTCGCTGAGGCTTGCAACCTTGCTAACGGCGAAATGATCGAGCTACTGCTGAAAAAAGGCGCCGACCCGAACGCGACGATTGGGGAAGGGGAAACTCCTCTGATGACTGCGTCGCGGACGGGCACGTTGTCCGGAGTAAAGGCACTGCTTGCGGCAGGAGCGAAGGCAGATGCAAAGGAATCCTACCGCGGCGAGACGGCGCTGATGTGGGCGGTAGCCGAGAACCACGCCGATATCGCCAAGCTTCTGATCGACGCCGGCGCGGATGTGAATGCCCGATCGACGTTCTACGATTTCAAATTTCGAAAGGTGGCCTCGGGCGGCACGCAGGCGGTTTATTATCGTGGCGGATTGACCCCGCTCTTGTTTGCGTCGCGGCAGGGCGCAGTTCAAGCAACGGAGGTCTTGCTCGCGGCCGGCGCGGACGTCAATCTCGCCGATCCGGAGTTTCACTTCACTCCGCTCCTGGACGCCATTTATAACGACCACTACGATCTGGGAGCTGTACTGGTGGAACACAAAGCCAATCTGGATGGCGCGCTCTACCTGACGGTCGAGATGCGGAATCTCGATTATTTCGGCAACCGTCCGCGCAAACCGATAACCGACAAACTGGATGAGCTGGCATTCATCAAATTCCTGCTCGATCACGGGGCCGAGCCGGACGCGGTTCTTAAGACCAAATTGCCGGGTCGCATGGCGCAAGGCGCGATCACGGTACAGCCTGGCGCAACTCCGTTCTACCGCGCCGCGCGATCGGCGGATCTCCCCGTGATGCGGCTTTTACTGGAGAAAGGCGCCAATGCGAACAAGGCCTCCGACGACCACACCACGCCTCTGCTCGCGGCAGCCACCGGCCAGGGTGTTCGTTTTGCGGGCGGCGTGGAGCGGCCCGAAGCTGAATTCGTAGAGGCCATCCGCATCTGCGTCGACAAAGGCGCGGACGTGAACCTGGCGAACGACCGCGGCGACACACCGATGCATGCCGCCGCCGAGCGTGGCGCCAACCAGATTGTTCAATTTCTGGCCGATCACGGCGCGAAACTCGACGTCAAGAACAAGTCCGGGCGCACTCCACTGGACGTTGCATTGGGCATCGGCGGCGTGGCGAATACCGGCGGGAGGCCACATCCCAGTACGGCCGAGCTCATTCGCAAGCTAATGGCACGCCCGGCGGCGCCCAACGTGGCGCAGGTTCAGTAGAGGCGCGGATGGTCCGACAACTTCTCGTCGCCGGTTTGGCCGTCACACTTTACGCCTCCGCGCAAAAGCTGCCCGATGGGCCGGGCAAAGACGTCTTCGCGAGCGTGTGCAGCGAGTGCCATGCCCTGGATCAGGCCACGAATCAGAAAAAACCGCGCGAGGGCTGGCAGGCCACGGTGGATTCCATGGTTGCGAAGGGCGCAACAGCAACCAAGGAGCAGCAGCAGGCCATCGTCGATTACCTGACCAAGAATTTCGGCCCGGACCTCTCCGCCACTCCCGCCGCGGCGGAGAACGCCATGCCGGATGGCGCCGGCAAGCAGATCATTCTGCGCGTTTGCACTGCCTGCCACCTTCCCGATCACTTCGTTAAGTACCACCACACCAACGAGGAATGGCAGGCCATCGTCATCCGGATGGGCCAGCGTGCTCCTTCCGCGACCAAAGAAGAGCTCGACACGGTGCAGAAATATCTCGCGACGAATTTCCCGAAGCTGGAAGACCCCAACAAGCTGAACGTGAATAAAGCTACTGCCGAAGACATCTCGGCGCGTCTCGGCCTGACACTGGACGAGGCCAAAGCCCTGGTCGATTACCGGCAGCGGCATGGAACCTTCCGCGAGTGGGGCGAATTGCTCGCCATCTACGGCGTGGATGGACGCAAAATCGAAGCCGCCAAAGACCGCATGAGCTTTTAGTGGCGCGCTCGATCACGCATGCCGTGCAGAAAGTTTCGACGATTTGTGCCCATCTGTTCTTGCCGGAGATCAACCATCGATTGTTGTTGCCCCCTGCGATTTCCGTTAGTTTTGCCATTTCGTCCATGTGGCATTTATGATAGGCTGCTCTCTGAGTTGGATAATTCAGCAACCGGTTTTACCGAGTTGCACGAGGTGTAAGTACGAGGTGTTTATGAAAGCGGTACGTTTTCTTATGTTGCTGGGGCTGGCGTTTCCGGTCTTTGCGCAAATGGATTTCGCAGGGGATTGGGCGTCCGTCCCGGATGAGGACGATATCGGAAACCCACGTATCGGAGAGTACATCGGAATTCCGCTCACCCATGCTTCTTTGTTACGCAGCGAAGCCTGGTCGGCGTCCTATCAGACTCTGCCGGAATGGCAGTGCCGGCCCCATGGGGCCATGTACATCTCACGCGGACCCTCACAACTCCGGATTTGGAAAGAAGTGGATCCGGTGTCGCGCCAGATTACGGCCTGGCACGCCGAGTGGCTGCGATCGATTGACAATCCCTATTACATGGATGGACGGCCGCATCCGTCGCAGTACGCGGCGCACACCTGGGGCGGCTTTTCGACCGCCGAGTACCACGGCGAGATACTGAAGATCAACACCACTCATCTCAAGGAAGATTACTACCGTCGCAACGGAGTGCCTTCGAGCGACGAAGCCACTCTCGTCACCTACTGGCTGCGGCGCGGCGACTATCTAACCTGGGCAACCATCGCTTACGACCCGGTGTACTTAAACGAGCCGATGATTCGAAGCTCGGAATATAAGTTGGCTTTGAACCAGCAGATCCCACCTTATCCCTGCGACGTCGTCGAAGAGGTGGTGCGGCGCAGGGGCGTAGTGCCCAGCAACTTGCCAGGCAAGAACAACGCCCTGGACGATTTCGCAAAACACTATGATCTCCCGATGGAAGCGACCCTGGGCGGCTCGGCGAGCATGAACCCGGAGTTAGCGAGGAAAATTATCCGGGAAAAGAACCACGTCGCGGCAGCGCAAGCGTCCAACAGCGCCGCGCAAAAGCACGGCCCTGCCAGCCCCAAATAGCGTCGTAGTATTTCGAACGGAAAGCTATAGGAAATATGAATAAAATTTGCACAGTGGCGATCGCTACCGCCTTCGCAACGGCCGGCGTCGTCTGGGCTCAGCCAGGCCCGGGCACCCAGAACTCGGGCGAGATCCACATTGAACCGGTCCGCGGGCATATATACATGCTGGCGGGCGCCGGCGGAAACATCACGATATCCATTGGTCCCGATGGCGTGCTTCTGGTAGATTCGGGCTTGGCCAATATGAGCGACAAGGTGCTGGCCGCAATCAATAAACTAAATGACGATTTGAATCGGCGCGGCGAACCGGTTACCGCCATTGCGCCGCCTAAACCTATTCGCTTTATCATCAACACCCACGTGCATCCCGATCACACCGGTGGTAACGGCGCGCTGGCGAAATCGGGCAAAACATATACGGGCGGCAATGTTGTGGGCGACATCGCCGATGCCACCGAGGGCGCGGCGATCATCGCCCACGAAGCGGTTCTCACTCGCCTCAGCACCGCCAACGGCAGCCAGCCCGCCGCCCCGGCGGACGATTGGCCTACCCAGACTTTCCTGGGAGACCAAATGAAACTCAGCCATTCTTTTAACGGGGAGTCTGTAGTGATCACGCATGAGCCCGCGGCGCATACCGACGGAGACAGCATCGTTTACTTCCGCGGATCGGATGTGATCAGCACCGGCGACATCTTCACAACCACCGGCTACCCATTCATCGACCTGGCCCGCGGCGGCAGCATTCAAGGCGAACTCGACGCGCTAAATAATATCCTGGACCTGATGGTTCCCGATTTCCGCACAGAGGGAGGGACCATGGTGGTTCCCGGCCATGGGCGTATCTGCGACCAGGCGGATGTCGCTTACTACCGCGACATGGTTACCATCGTTCGCGATCGCGTTCAGGACATGCTCAAAAGGGATATGACGCTGGAACAAGTGAAGGCGGCAAAACCGACCGAGGACTGGGATCCCAGATACGGATCCGGCGACAGATTTGTGGAGGCTGTGTATCGCAGCCTTACTCAGAAACCGGCCAAGGGAGAGCAGCATGAACAGTAGAATCGGTACTCTCGGCATCACCTTGGCGCTTTCAATCGTTGCTGCACAAGGAGTTTATGCGCAAGGCAGGAGAGCGCCGCAGCCTCCGCCGACTACGCGGCAAGCGGCTCCCACCGACGTGACCGGCTATTGGGTTTCCCAAATTGTCGACGAATGGCGTTTTCGCGTCACGCCTCAAAAAGGCGACATCCTCTATCTCCCGATCAATGCGCAGGCGCGCAAGATCGCGGAGGCCTGGGATCCGGATAAAGATGTAGCCAACGGCCAGCAATGCAAGGCCTACGGAGCGGTAGGCGTCATGCAGAGGCCAGGGCGCATGCGAATCACTTGGGAGAACGACACTACCTTACGAATCGATTTCGATTCGGGGACGCAGACCCGCTTGCTCCATTTCGTGCCGGACGCGGCTCAGAAGGGAGCGCCGAGTTGGCAGGGCTATTCTGTCGCGCAGTGGGAGCTTCCCGCCCGGCGCGGATTCGGCGAGCCGGGCTCGGAAGCGAACCGCATCCCGGGCACTCTGAAAGTGGTGACCACCAATCTGCTGCCGGGATATCTTCGCAAGAACGGCGTCCCGTATAGCGGGAATGCAGTGCTCACTGAATACATCAATCGCCTCAGCGGCGCCCAAAACGACGACTACTTGATCGTGACCGCGGAGGTAGACGATCCCACTTACTTGGTCCAGCCGTTTGTCCGGTCCTATCAGTTCAAGAGGGTGGCCGACTCCACCGGTTGGGATCCCATGCAGTGTTTGCCGCGCTAAGTTTGTAGGAGGACATCTCAATGTCGAAGTCCGATAAGACCCTGAATCGTCGAGGACTCCTGAAAGGCGCCGCCGCCGGTATAGCCGCTGCCACCACGTCGACCGCTGTTCCCGGCGCCAAAGCTCAGGAAGCGGCTCCTCCACCACCTCGCGGCGCTAGCCCGCCCACTGTCGCGCAGCGAGCCGCGGAGACCGGGCCACCGGCGGCGCTCGAGATCACAAGCACTCGCCGTCCTGGCTCGGACTACATGGTGGACGTGATCAAATCGCTGGGCATCGAATACTTTGCCGCCAATCCCGCATCCACGCTGAAGGGGCTGCACGAATCGCTGATCAACTACGGCGGCAACTCCGCCCCCGAGTTCATCACTTGCACTCACGAGGAAGCTTCTGTCGCTTTCGGTAACGGCTACTACAAAATCGCCGGCAAGCCGATCGTTGCCGGAGTTCACGGCACTGTAGGATCTCAGCATGCCAGCATGGCGGTCTACAACGCATATTGCGATCTGGCACCCGTGATTGTGCTGGCCGGCAACATCGCGGACGCAAACAGGCGGCGCGGTTATGTAGATTGGCTGCACAGCGCCAGCGATGTGCTGGCGATCACGCGCGAGTACACCAAATGGGACGACAATCCGCTGTCCCTGGCGCATTTCGGTGAATCGTTTATCCGTGCCTACGAAATGGCGATGACCCCGCCCGTAATGCCCGTGGCGTTGACCTGCGATGAGGCGCTGCAGGAAAGCCCGGTGCCCCACGATTTCGACCAGCGCATTCCCAAACTGGGTGAGCTGTCGGCGCCCGTGGCCGACCCGTCCGTCATCACGAAAGTGGCCAAGATGCTGGTCGCCGCCGACAGTCCGGTAATCGTCGCATCGCGCGCCGCGCGCACTCCGGCGGGCTACGCATCGCTGGTTGAATTGGCGGAACTCATCCAGGCCCCGGTCATCGATCAACATTTCCGGCTAAACTTCCCCACCCGGCATCCCTTGAACTTCTCTTACCGTACCCGTGTGATCACCACTGCCGACGTTATCCTGGGGCTGGAAGTACTCGACTTCTTCTCCGCACTGCACAACTACGCGGGCGGGTCTCCCAATCCTCGATCCATCACCAAGCCCAACGCCAAGGTGGTCAGTATCGCCGCCCATGATTTGTTCACCAAGGCGGTCTATCAGAATTTCCAGCGCCTCGAAGATGCCGACATGACCATCGCGGCCGATCCCGAAGCCACCCTACCGTTTCTGATCGAAGCGGTAAAGCGCGAGTTGACGGACGACCGAAAGCGCGCCATTGAGGCGCGTGGCGCCAGCTACGCTCAGGCCTGGCCGAAAGCTTTGGAGCAAGCGCGCACCGACGCATCGTATGGTTGGGACTCCAGTCCCATCAGCACCGGCCGCCTGTCCATGGAATTGTGGGCTCAACTGAAGAAGGAAGAGTGGTCCTTCGTGTCCGACACGGTGTTCATGCAGAACTGGCCGTTGCGCTTGTGGGAATTTACCAATCACCGCCAGTATATCGGCGGACGTGGCGGTGAAGGTCTGGGCTATGGCGCGCCGGCCGCCGCAGGCGCCGCGATCGCGAACAAGAGAGCCGGGCGCATCTCCGTAGCTATCCTCGGCGATGGGGACTTCATGTACTGCCCCGGAGGCCTGTGGACCGCCGCGCATCATCGCGCACCGCTGCTGACCATCATTCAGAACAACCGCGGGTACAACCAGGAAGTGATGCTGGTCCAACGTATGGCCGGCGAGCACGGGCGGCCCCACGATCGTTGCAATATCGGAACCACGCTGCTCGATCCGAACCTGGAATACGCAAAAATCGCTCAAGGCATGGGAGTGGAAGCCGAAGGCCCGATTTCCGATCCCGCGCAGCTGGCAGCCGCCATCGGACGCGGCATCGCGGTAGTCAAGAGTGGACGGCCGTACCTGATCGATGCGATCACGCAATCTCGTTAAGGAGCAGCCCCGTTGAAATTCTCACTTGCCGGTACTGCCGTCGCGCTGATGTTCGCTGCCCTCGCCGTGGCTCAAACTCCGGTCGAGAAGGGCAAGGCATTGTTTATCAAGCAGAACTGTTTTCGATGCCATGGAACCGAGGGCCAGGGGACCGCTGGTCCTCGCCTGACGCCCAACCCGCCCTCGACAGAAGCGCTCATCAGGTATGTCCGAAAGCCCGCGGGCACAATGCCGGAGTACTGTGAAAAGTGCGTATCGGACGCCGAACTCACCGATATCCGCGCTTATTTGGCGTCCATTCCGCCGCCTCCGCCGGTCAAAGACATTCCTTTGTTGAATCAGTAGCGGGAGCCATGCGTTTTTGTCGTTTTGGAGAATCTCGCTTGGGCCTGGTGGACGGCCGCCACGTCGTGGATGTCACTGCCGCGCTCGATGTTCTCCCCAGCTATCGCTATCCGCTGCCTTCCTACGATCCGTTCATTGCCAACCTGGATAAAGTGGCGGAGCGTGCGCGCTCCATTGCGCCTTCCGGGCCCCGGCTTCCTCTCGAAACAGTCAGACTGCTCAGCCCCGTCGCCAACCCGGGCAAAATCATCGCCGCACCTTTGAATTACAAGAAGCACGCCGACGAGGTCCGTGACGACGTAGCCTTGCACAACAATAATCCGGCGCTGAAGCAATCCATCGACACCATGGGACTGTTTTTGAAAGCCACCAGTTCGGTGGTAGGAGCGGGCGAGGGCATCGCGCTCCGCAAGCTGGACCGGCGCAACGATCATGAAGTGGAGCTGGCGTTCGTGATCGGAAAATCCGGCAACAACATCCCCGCCGAGGAAGCGATGCAATATGTCGCCGGCTACTCAATCGGTTTGGACATTACCATCCGCGGCCCCGAAGACCGGAGCTTTCGCAAATCGCCCGACACGTACTCGGTACTTGGGCCGTGGCTGGTCACCTCCGACGAGATCGACCATCCGGGCGAACTCGATCTGAGCATTTCCGTAAATGGCGAAGTGCGGCAGCAGTCGAACACCAGGAACCTTATCTTCGGGGTCGCCCGATTAATCGAATTCGCATCTTCGTTCTACACGCTGTACCCGGGCGACATTTTCATGACCGGCACTCCGGAAGGCGTAAGCCAAATCTCTCCCGGCGATTCGATCGTGGCCTATATCGAGAAGATCGGAACAATGGAAGTAACAGTCCACGCGGCCGCGAGTGTGCCGGTGGGGGTTCACGCCTAAGCAGGGGAAATGCAAACTTCAACCTCTCACGACAAATCGGAAATTTCCGCCGATCGCCAGGAATTCTATCGGCGGCTGAATGAGCAAAGCGCGGCGCCACTTTGGGAAGTGCTGGCCGATATCGTGCGCGCCGAGCCGCGAACTGCCTGCCTGCCGGCGCTCTGGAGCTACGAGCGTCTACGGCCCCTGGTGATGGAATCCGGCAAATTGATCACGGCAAAAGAAGCGGAGCGCCGCGTACTGATCCTCGAAAACCCCGGCTATCGCGGAGCGTCCAGGATTACGCAGAGCCTCTATGCGGGAATGCAGTTGGTGCTCCCCGGCGAGATTGCCCGAAGCCACCATCACACGGCGTCCGCATTGCGCTTCATCATCGAAGGCGACGGAGCCTACACAGCCGTGGACGGTGAACGTTTCAGCATGCATCCCGGCGACTTCATCCTGACGCCTTCCTGGACTTATCATGACCACGGCAATCCCAGCGACCGTCCCGTGGTCTGGCTGGATGGACTCGACATCCCGCTGGTGAACTTCTTCGACACCAGTTTCGCGGAGCACTACCCGGACGAGGAACAACCGGTCACTAGAGCTGAAGGCGATGCGCTGGTGCGATACGGCTCCAATTTGCTGCCCCTCGAATACACGCCGCGTGGCCGCTTTGCTCCCGTTCTCAGCTATCCTTACACGCGCAGCCGCGAAGTGCTGACGAAATTGCACCGCAATGGACCAATCGACGATTGTCACGGCGTGAAGATGCAATACATCGATCCCGCGACGGGCGGTTATCCGCTGCCGACCATGGGAGCCTTCATTCAGCTTCTGCCATCCGGGTTTCGCGGCCGTCCCTATCGATCCACCGACGCCACAGTGTACTCAGTGGTGGAAGGTCACGGGCGCAGTCGAGTGGGAACCAGCTTGCTCGAGTGGAAGGAGCGCGACGTTTTTGTTGTGCCTTCCTGGAATCCGGTGTCGCACGAGGCCGGGGCGGAAGCGGTGCTCTTCAGTTTCTCCGATCGTCCGGCGCAGAAGGCGCTCGGCATTTGGCGCGAGCAGAGGTCGCAGCCGGACGGAAAATGGTCCAGCAAACTTTAAAGATCGCGGAGGTCACATGCGTGCGAGATTCGCGGCTTCATTCCTGATGGGACTTATCCTGACCGGCCTGCCGGCGGCGGCGGAAATGGATTTTTCGGGCGACTGGGCGCCACGCATCTATGAGGATCAACCCGAGCGTATTCCCGGACCCGAACTGGGCGACTACCTCGGCCTTCCCATCAACGATGGGGCTCGCATGCGCGCGGACACCTGGAGCGCCTCTCTGCTCACCCTGCCGGAGTGGCAATGCCGCCCGCACGGCGCCGATTACATCTGGCGCGGTCCGTCAAACCTGCGCATTTGGAAAGAAGTGGATCCGTCCTCGCGTGAAATCGTGGCTTGGCACGCGGAATGGCTGCGTTCGGTTGACCGCCCAGTTTACATGGATGGCCGGCCGCATCCACCCGACTACGCCCCGCATACCTGGGCCGGCTTCTCCACTGGAAAATACGAGGGCGATGTCTTGACCACTTATGTCACGCATCTCAAGGAGAGCTATGTCCGGCGCAACGGCGTCGCACGCAGCGAAAAGGCCACCGTTACCGAGCATTGGATTCGTCACGGAGACTGGCTGACCGTGGTCACTATCGTGAACGATCCCGTTTATCTTACCGAGCCGTTCGTTCGCAGCACAGATTACGAGCTCGACGTGCACCAGCACATCGCGCCGTATCCGTGCGAAAGCGTCACCGAAGTGAAACGTGCGAAGGGCGTGGTGCCGAATGTTCTGCCGGGCGCGAATCCTTCTCTCAATGAATTCGCCGATCGATACGGCGTGCCGCGCGAAGCCGCTCGCGGTGGCGCTCAAACGATGTATCCGGAGTATCGCGAAAAACTGAAGGGCGCGGTCGCAAAGCGGCCGGATGCGCCGCGGGTGGAGTAGCTCATGAACAATCTTTTCCTCGGCTTGCTATTTTGCGTGTTTCTCGGAAGCGCCGCCGCGCAGCAGGATCAGAACTCCGCGAGCAATGAACTCCATATTCTGCCCGTGAGAGGCAACATCTATATGCTGGTCGGCGCAGGTGCAAACATCACCGTTTCCGCCGGACAAGACGGTGTGCTGGTGGTAGACACAGGCTTGCCTGGCATGACCGACCAGGTTCTGGCTGCTATCCGCCGGCTACAGGCAGCAGCCGCTACGAACGGAGTGGAAACCCTGCGATACGGCGCGGAGGGCCGCTCCGCGTTGCGCGCCATCGCCGACACCAAGGAGCCCCCGAAGCCGATCCGCTACATCATCGACACCAGCATGAGCCCGGATCATGCCGGTGGCAACGAGACCATCGCTAAAGCCGGCAAGACTTACACCGGTGGAAACGTGACGGGAGACATCGCCGATGCCGGAGAGAACGCGGCCGTGATCGCCTACGAGACGGTGCTCAACCGCATGAGCGACGCCAAGCCTCCCCTGCCCTTCGGCGCGTTGCCCACAGATACCTACAGCCTCGACGTAATGAATCTCAGCCACTATTTCAACGGCGAAGGGGTGCAGATCATACACTTGCCCGCCGCGCACAGCGACGGCGACAGCATCGTCTGGTTTCGCGGATCCGATGTGATCGCCACCGGGGACGTCTTCACTCCGGACCGTTATCCGATGATCGACCTGGAGCGGGGCGGCAGTATCCAGGGCACCATCGACGCTCTCAATCGCATGCTCGACATGGCCGTTCCCGAGTTTCGACTGGAGGGCGGCACGATGCTGATTCCCGGCCACGGCCACCTTTGTGATATTGCCGACTTGGCTTATTATCGCGACATGGTCACCATCATTCGTGATCGCATCCAGGCTTTGATCAAGAAAGATTGGACGCTGGATCAGGTAAAGGCGGCGAAGCCCACTCTGGATTACGACGGCATTTACGGCGCCACCACTGGTCCTTGGACCACCGACATGTTTATCGATGCCGTGTACAAAAGTCTCAACCGGAAAAAATAGGCACCTATGAGATTCGGAACTGTTCTCCTGGCGTTGGCGTTGGCACTGGCAGTTCGTGTGGAGGCGCAGCCCGATCGCAGTGCGCAAGCCTCAGCCCCTATCGATCTCACGGGATACTACGTTTCGGTCGTCACCGAAGACTGGCGCTATCGCATGATGACCCCGGCAAAAGGCGACTTCCCGAGCATCCCGCTCAACGCCGAGGGCCGCAAGATTGCGAACGCATGGGATCCGGCCATCGACGAAGCCGCCGGAGAAGCGTGTAAGGCTTACGGCGCTGGAAACGTCATGCGGATGCCCGGCCGCATTCATATTACATGGCAAGACGGCAACACTCTGAAAGTGGAAACCGACACCGGAACCCAAACCCGTTTGTTCCATTTCGGCAAAACTCAGCAGCCTGCGGTTGTGCCGGATTGGCAGGGCTTCTCCGTCGCTCAATGGGAACTTGCGGGTGGCGGACCCAGGCGGGGAGCGGCGCCCGTGCAAGGCGGCGACTTGAAGGTTGTTACCACGCACGTTCGCGCCGGCTATCTGCAGAAGAATGGCGTGCCCTACAGCGCGGACGCCGTCATTACCGAACATTTCGACCTCCTAAACAGAGAAGCGAATGGCGACCAATGGCTCATCGTCACGACGCTGGTGGATGACCCGCAATATTTGAATCGGTCCTTTCAAAGGAGTACCCATTTTAAGCGGCTCCCTGACGCGTCGGGCTGGGCCCCGTCGCCGTGCTCGGCGCGATAGTTTGAGACTGTGACTAGAACGCCGCTTGGCTGCGATAGACGGCCGGCGAAACGCCCACCTGCCGAATCAACCAGTGCGATAGGTGACTTTGCGACGAAAATCCCGACGACAGCGCGAAATCGAGCACGGAGAGATTGGTATTGCGCAGCTTCTCTTTGGCCCGCTCGATGCGGCGCGTGAGAATGTACTGATGCGGCGGTTGTCCAACTGCGGCCTTGAATGCTCGCGTCAAATGCAGCGGGCCAACATCCGCCTCGGCGGCCATGGCTCGCAGGCACAAATCGCCTTTTTCCGGCCGGCCAAAGGCTTCGCCGGAAGAATCCGAACTGGCCGCGAGCGCGAGGAATGTGTCCGGGCCAGATGCACGGCCATCATTTGAGCGATTGTGTCGATGTACAGTCCATCCCCTGCATTGCCGTCGTCGAGGGCGTTGCTGACGGCAATCGCCAGTTGCTCTAATAGCGGGTCCAGGATCGCAAATCGCGGCATCAACGGAGACCGTAAACTGGGTCTTGACGCCGCTCCAGTGCGGGTTACCCAGCCCCAAGTCATTCCGGCCCCTGAGTCGGCGCTCCGGTCGCTTCCCGGCGTTGCCGTACCCTCCGCTCAGGTAATTGCAATCTTAAACCCGACCTCTGGAGTCGACGGCGATTTATACACTTCTATTGACACTACTACGGACTTCACGGCCCGATAACGCCTGATTGCCCTGCCTGCTTTCACCTCCAGGGTCAAACCGTGGGCCTTGCGGCTTTTCCGTGCCGTACCTTCCAGGTCCAAAAAAACGGAAGTCTCGGGTTTGACGATGACCAGGGGCCGATCTGATGCCGGAGCACCAGGATCTCCACCTGGAGGGCGGTGCGCGAGCGCAAGACTGAAGACAGCGTGAGAAGGAACGTACACAGAACACTCAACATCGACTTGGCCAGTCACAGCTGGAACATCGGAAACCGAATGATCCCAGAATGATTGAAGTTTACGAGAGCCACAGTCGGCTGTACTCGCCTGCACCACCCATTTCTTGTATGTCAGCGACATATCCTGCCGGACTCGAGGGGAATGGTTGTGACTCACTGTCAAGTGACCAGACGACGTGTCGACAACTGGTCGTCATCGCAGGGTTCCGTCACAGGTGCGGCGAGCCGGTAATCGCGGGAAGTGCTTCACTTTTACGGACATTCATTAATGCGTCCGATTGGAATGTTACGTGCCTTTGTGTGACAAGAAAGGACACCGCTCATGCGAAAACCACATTACCTTCTTTCACTGATGATCGCTGCCGCTCTCACTGCGGCGGGCGCGGATGACACAACCGCACGGCTGGGGAAAGCCACTGCTGTTCTCAATAAGATGACGCAATCTGGCGACATTCCGGCGGGACAACTCGCCAGGGCCGATTGCGTCGTAGTCATTCCCGGGTTCAAGAAGGGAGCCATTGTTGTGGGAGTAGGCCACGGGCGGGGATTCATTTCGTGCCGGAATGGTGGCAACTGGTCGGCACCGGGCGCGATCACCCTGGATAGCGGCAGCTTAGGCGTACAGGTCGGTGGCGAAGAAATGAACATCGTAATTCTGTCGATGGACAAGAGCCTGCGTTCCAAGCTGCTTTCTGATCGCTTCGCGATCGGGTCGGATGCTTCGGCGGCCTGGGGAAATGGCGCGTCGGCACATGGCGATCCCAATGCAAAGATTCTTCTTTACGGCCGCACCAAGGGTGCCTTCGCGGGCTTCGATCTCGATGGTGCATCCCTGAAACCCGATGACTCCGGCAACAAAGCTCTTTATGGAAAGACATTAAGCAACGGCGAAATTATCGCGGGAGCGACAGCGCCATCAAGCGCGCAGACGCTGGTTGCAACCATCGCGCAAGTGTCCAGTCGGTAATTCAACAGAACTTCGCGCGGAGCACGGATTCGGAGGCAGGCGCAAGATGCCTCCTGATTTTTAGTGGAGCGCTTCAAGGAACATATGCGTAGATATCTGGATTTCATCGGGAACGTTGGCCTGTTTGCTCTGCGCGCCGCGCAGCGGTTGATGGTTCCACCCTTTGAATTTCAGATGATCCTGCGTCAGATCGAAGTGGCTGGATGGAAATCACTGCCGCTGGTGTTGTCTTCGGGCTTCGCCTTGGGGCTGGTCCTGGCCCTTCATACGACGACCACTCTAGTCCAATTTGGAGCTCAAGCAAAAATGCCTGCGGTCCAGTCGCTGGCATTCTTCAACGAGATTGGGCCGCTCCTCGCCGGATTGTTGATGGCTGGGCGAGTGGGAGCCGGCATTGGCGCGGAGTTGGCCAACATGCGCGCGACCGAACAGATCGACGCGATCGAAGTGCTTTCCATCGATTCCTTCAAAATGTTGGTGATTCCCCGCATCATTGCCTGCGCCATTGCGCTTCCCATACTCACGGTCTTCATGGATGTGGTGGGGCTTGTGGGAGGCTATGTTGCCGAACGTGCGACCTCTAATCTATCCGTCCAGCTCTATATCTCCCGCGCTTTCCATGAAGTGAGCTGGGCAGCCTTTATTCCTCCGACGCTTAAGACGGCCATTTTCGGAGCCGTTATTGGCCTGATCTCCTGCTACCTCGGCTACACCACCGATGAGGGCGCTGAAGGCGTCGGGCGCGCTGCCACGAACAGCGTTGTCATCTCCTCGCTCGCCATCATTCTTATCGACGTTGTTCTGGTAAAGGCTATCTTTTTCCTGTTCCCGGAGACGGCTATATGAACGGCGGCAATCCTTCGGCGATAGCTTTCCGCGAAGTGTCCCGGTCATTCGGCGGCCGAACGGTTCTGAACAACGTTTCGTTCGAAGTTGCGCCGGGAGAAGTCTTCTGTCTCTTAGGCCGAAGCGGAATGGGGAAGAGCGTGACCTTGAAGCTGGCTATCGGCTTGATACAACCGGATGCAGGTGCAATTTACGTCCAGAACGACAACATTGTCGGGATGGACGAGGACGGACTATCGAAGGTGAGAAGTCGCGTAGGCTTCCTTTTCCAGAGCGCCGCACTTTTCGATTCATTCACGCTCCACGACAACCTCGCGGTGCCATTGAAGCGCTTGTGGGAGGAGAAGCCGGATGAAGAGATTGAGACCATCGTTCAAAAGAACCTGGATGATGTGGGTTTGGGAAAAGACGGCCGCAAGATGCCGGCGGAACTGTCAGGGGGCATGCGCAAAAGGGCAGGACTGGCTCGAGCCCTCATGCTCGATCCCAGTATCCTGCTGGTCGACGAGCCAGTCAGCGGGCTCGATCGCGTGACGGCGTCGGAGATCGACGACCTCTTATTACGCGTCCGAACAAGAGACAACACTGCGATGGTGATTGTTACTCACGACACCCGCGAAGCACGCCGTCTCGGCGACCGCATCGGAGTTCTGAATGACGGCAATCTGATCGCGGTAGGCAGCATCGACGAGTTAGCGAAGAATCAGAGCCCTTTGGTGAGGGCACTGGTTTCCGAGGCAGAATAATATGCGCATTCATATCTGGGCCATCGGACTGTTCCTGACCGTGGGTTTTGGACTGTTCGCCGTAATCCTGTTTCTAATCGGGAATCGCTACGATATTTTCGGCAAACATGTGGATTTCTACGCGGAATTTTCGGATATCAGCGGATTGCCGCGTGGCGCGCAGGTGCGAGTTGCCGGCATCGAGGCGGGAGAGGTCAAGGCCATTGAAATTCCCGCCAGCCCAGCCTCGAAGTTCCGGCTGAAGCTTCAGGTAAGAACCAACGCGCGAGGAATAATTCGCACCGATTCATTGGTCTCTATTCGGACCGAGGGCATCGTTGGCGACAAGTTTGTCTTCATTCGGCAGGGTACCAGCACTGCCACGGAGGCGCCGGACGGAGCCACGCTTCCCAGTAAAGAGCCCTTCGATATAGGGGAGGCACTGGAGAAGGGCTCCGTGTTGTTGGACAAAAGTTCCAAGCTATTGGATAACGTTCAGGGAAGCGTCACCGATCTTCACGGCCGGCTCGACGTCGCGCTCGATTCAGTGACACAGACCGTGAACCATGTTGACGGCCTGGTTGCGGTGGTGCAGCCGGACATCAAAAAGATGGCCAGCAATGCCAGCCAGATCACGGACACGATCAACGTGATTGTGTCGGATTTGAACGCGGGTAAAGGGCCGGCAGGCTTGCTGTTGAAAGATGAAGCGACCAGGAAGCAGCTGCAGGCTACTCTATCCAATGCGCAGCAAGCCACCTTAAACCTGAGCGATGCTTCGGCGCGCGCCGATCGGCTTCTCGCAGATGTGCAGTCCCGCGACCTGGCGTCGAAAGCGCAGGCAATTCTTGAGAACGTGCAGGCGATGTCGGAACAGCTCAATCGGACGATCAAAAGCGCTCTGGGGCCGGATAACATGGGCGAGGACGGGGCGACTAATATTCGTGAGACACTTTCAAACCTGAATCGCGGAACCGCCAATCTTGCGGAAGACACGGAAGCGCTAAAACACCAATTCTTCTTCCGGGGATTTTTCAAGAAGCGCGGTTTTTATAACCTGGAGCAGTTGACGCCGGCCGATTACCTCAAGGCATGCCAGCGCGAAAATGGATGTGGATCGCGGACCTGGCTGGATGCGGCGAACCTGTTTGATACCGGGAGCAATGGCACAATCCAACTAGACGAAACTGGGCGCTACGCGATTGACAGCGCGGTTGCACCAGTCGTGGATTCACTGCCGGGGCATTTGGTTATCGTCGAGGGTTACTCAAGTACGGGAACACCTGACCAGCAATTTGTGACGTCGCGAAGACGCGCGAATCTGGTGCGCGAATATCTCGAGGCGCATTTTCACCTCCTGCACGACGACGTCGGAATCGTGCCTCTTCGGGACAAACCGCCGCAGGGCGTTGGTCGAGATAGCTGGAATGGCGTTGCGATTGTGCGTTTCGACGATCGCGAAAAACGATCCACGGCCACCATTTCAACGGTTTCCAGTGCAATTGATGGCCAGAACCGGCATTGAGTTTGGCTGCACGCGAGTATTCGTGCTCGATCCGCCGGAGACTCTGATGCGACGGCTCTTCGGCACAAAGGCCACTACATTCCGTCTATGATCGCGTTCAGCGTAGCGCTGGGCCGCATCGCTGCGGCGCACTTAGCGTCGTCCGGAAAATAATACCCGCCGATGTCCACCGGCTTGCCCTGCGCCGCCAACAACTCCTGAGTAATCTTGCCCGCGTTCGCCTCTAGCGCGGCGGCTACCGGAGTGAAGCGTTGCTTCAACTCCCCGTCCTCGTCCTGGGCGGCGAGTGCCTTTGCCCACGCCAACGCGAGATAGTACGTCGAGCCGCGGTTGTCGATCTCGTTCACCTTGCGCGAAGGCTCGCGGGCGTCTTCGAGGTAGCGGCCGATGGCCTCATCCAGCGTTTTCGAAAGCAGCGCCGCCCGCGGGTTGCCGGTCTTCGTGGCAATCAGCTCCAGCGAGGGTACCAGCGCACAGTATTCACCGAGCGAGTCCCAGCGCAGATGCCCTTCCTTTACAAACTGCTGCACGTGCTTGGGCGCCGAACCGCCGGCCCCGGTTTCTAACATTGCGCCGCCTTGGAGCAGCGGCACGATCGAGAGCATGCGGGCGCTGGTCCCCAACTCGAGAATCGGGAACAGGTCAGTGAGATAGTCACGAAGCACGTTACCCGTGACGGAGATGGTGTCCTCGCCGCGGCGAATTCGCGCTAACGAGAATTTCATCGCGTCCACCGGCTTCATGATCTTGATTTCCAGTCCCGCGAGGTCGTGTTCGGGTAAGTAGGCTTTCACCTTCTGAATGATTTGCGCATCGTGGCCACGATCCGGGTCGAGCCAGAACACCGCCGGTGCGCCGGTTGCCCGCGCGCGTGTGACAGCCAACTTTACCCAATCGCGGATGGCCTCGTCTTTCGTCTGGCAGGCGCGGAAGATATCGCCGCGCTCGACGCTCTGTTCGAGCAGCGTTCTGCCGCCCGCATCAACGATGCGAATCGCGCCGTTACCGGGCGCGGCAAACGTCTTGTCGTGCGAACCATACTCTTCGGCCTTCTGCGCCATGAGCCCGACGTTGGACACGCTGCCCATGGTCGCCGGATCGAACTGTCCGTGCTTCTGGCAGTCCTCGATCACGACCTGATACATGGTGGCGTAGCAGCGGTCCGGGATCATGGCGACAGTGTCTTCGAGCGCGTCCTCTTTGTTCCACATCTTGCCGCCGTCTCGGATCACAACTGGCATCGATGCGTCGATGATCACGTCGTTGGGAACGTGCAGGTTGGTCTTGCCTGCCCGCGAATCGACCATCGCCAAACCGGGCCCCTGGTCGTAACAGGCTGCGATATCGGCCTCGATCTCGGCCTTCTTCCCGGCCGGAAGCTGGTCGAGTTTGCCGAGGACGTCGGACAGTCCGTTGTCGACGTTGGCGCCGATTTTTTGGATCGCGCCGGCATGCTTCTCCAGGGCAGCAGCGAAATACACGGCCACACAGTGCCCGAACATGATCGGATCGGAGATCTTCATCATGGTGCACTTCAGATGCAGCGACAACAACACGTTGTCAGCTTTAGCGGCGGCCATCTGCTCCGCATAGAATCTCCGCAGCGCCGCCACGTTCATCATCGCGCAGTCGATCACTTCCCCCTCGAGCAGCGGGATGCTTTGCTTCAGCGCCTTCACCGCGCCGGCTGAGTCCACAAATTCGATGCGCACGTTGGTTGCTGCGCCGACCGTCGTGGATTTCTCGCTGCCGTAGAAGTCCTTGTCATTCATGTGGGCGACACGCGTTACGGAACCGGACTTCGGCCAGTTTTTCATCATCCTGTGTGGATGCTTTTGCGCGAATGCTTTCACCGACTTTGAAGCACGACGGTCTGAATTGCCTTCGCGCAATACGGGGTTCACCGCCGAGCCCAAGACAACGGCGAAGCGGGCCTGCAGCGCACGCTCCTCTTCGGTAGACGGCTCCTCGGGATAGTCGGGTATGTTGTAGCCCTTTCCGCGGAGTTCCGCAATCGCTTCCCGGAGTTGCGGAATGGAGGCGCTGATGTTGGGCAGCTTAATGATGTTGGCCGCCGGTGTCTGCGCCAGCTTCCCCAGGCGCGTCAACTCGTCGGGAATCTTCTGGTCGTTCCGAAGACAGTCAGGGAAGTTGGCGATAATACGTCCAGCGAGCGAGATGTCAGCCGTTTCGATCTCCACCCCTGTCCCCTTGAAGTACGCTCGTAGGATGGGCAACAGCGCGTACGACGCGAGCGCGGGTGCCTCGTCGGTCTTGGTCCACGTGAGCTTCATGTATTGGTCTCAGTGTGAATGAGTATAGAGAGAACGCGGTCGCAAAAGCGGGACCGGGCCCAAACTGAAAGCGTAGGATAGCATGACTAACCCGCTGAATCACACCTCAATAGCCTTGATGATTCCTGGCTGAAGGCTTGGCGCCGTTGAACGGTCTCGATTTACAGCCATGCCTTCAATCGATGCGGCTCAGCGCTCGAAGATTTCCTGAAGCTCAATGCAGACTTGCATATATTTGCACGCGCTCTCGCGAGGGTTTTGGTACAACGCCAGCTTGTCCGGCGGAACGGCTGCTGCTGTTGGCTTTGCCATCTGATTAGTTTATAAAAGTAACGCGCACTGTTTCGCCGAATCCCGATCTCTGGCCACAAATGAACACGGCGGTTCGATTTGAGTGCTCGTCATGGAGTGATCGCCAACTCCGGGAAGCCAAGAGCTCACCTTGGTGCGACTGCAAATAACCAAGGCACCCTGCGGCACGAAATGGCTCGAACCTTCTTCGCGCCGGAACGTATATAGTGAGACGGAGCATTTCCTCCTGGCAACCATGCTGCAAGTTGACGCCCTGAAGAAGAGCTACGGCAGCGTGGTGGCGGTGAACGGCGTTTCCCTGTCCGCCGCCGCGGGCGAGATTGTCGGGCTTCTCGGACCCAACGGAGCCGGGAAAACCACTACAGTTTCCATGATCGCCGGGCTGGTTCGTCCCGACTCGGGTTCGGTGCGGATCGAAGGACGCGCTCTCAAAGGCGACACCGATCCCATCAAGCGGCGCATCGGGCTGGTTCCGCAGGATCTCGCGCTCTTCGACGAGCTGACCGCGCGCGCGAACCTTCAGCTCTTCGCGGCGCTCTACGATCTGGACCCGGCGGCCGCCAAGCGGGCTATTGGCGCAGCGCTCGAACTGGTGGGCCTGACGGACCGCGCCGGCGAGCGCGTCAAGAACTATAGCGGCGGCATGAAGCGGCGTCTCAACCTGGCGGCCGCGCTGCTGCACGATCCGCAGATTCTTCTTTTGGACGAGCCCACCGTGGGCGTGGATCCCCAGAGCCGGAATGCCATCTTCGATAACCTCGAAGTGCTGAAAAAGCGCGGAAAAACGCTGGTATACACCACGCATTATATGGAAGAGGCCGAACGCCTGTGCGATCGCATTATCATCATCGACCATGGCCAGGTGGTCGCCAATGACACTTTGCAGGGCCTCTATCGTCTGTTGCCGGTAACCAATCTGCTGGCGGTGGAGCTGGAGGAGAGCCGAGACGGTTTCCGCCTGGACGAATTGCAGGCCCTTCCGGGCATTCGTTTTGCCAAACTCGAAGCCGGCACGCTGCGTATGGGCGTTCAGGACCTGGCTACCGAAGCTCCGCGGGTGTTGCAGTGGCTGGTGGAGCGAGGGCATCGATACCGCTACGTGGCGAGCGAGCGCGCCGATCTGGAAACCGTCTTCCTGACGCTCACCGGAAGGAGCTTGCGCGACGCATGATGATCCCGTTTCGTGCTTTGGTCCGAAAGGACCTGCAGTTGTTTTTCGTGGACCGCCGTGCGCTGTTGATGAGCTTCGCCATCCCTATCGCCATCGGTTCCTTTTTCGGATACGTTTTGGGAGGCGCGGGCGACCAGGGGAACCAGAGCAAAATAGCCGTCTTGACAGTGGACCAGGACCAAAGCGCAATTTCCCGCGAGATTATCAGCCGGTTGTCGGGAGAGAAAGCGCTGGATGTGAAAACCTCGACTCGCGATGAGGCCCGGGTGGCTGTGCGCAAGGGATCGGCTACGGTGGCTGTGATCATTCCACCGAATTTCGGGCGAGACGCTGGGCGCGCTTTCTTTGGGCCGGGATCCAAACCGGACATCGCTCTGCTGTTCGATCCTTCGCATGCCGCCGAGCGATCGATGGTGGCAGGAATTCTCGCCGGCGACGTGATGCAAGCGGTTAGCAAGGAAATGTTCAGCGGCGAGACCGGACGCGAGATGGTGAAGGAATCGCTGGCGCGGGTGCGGCACAGTGAGGGTTTGACGCCGGAGAACAAGAAGTCCCTGGAAGATTTGTTGAGCAGCGTGGAACGCTGGAACGGGCAGCCTGATCGGGCCGCGGATGGCGCGGTCTCGCGCGGCTTGACGATGCCTTTTACGACGCGGGAAGAAGCCGTCACCGCAGGCCAGAACGTCAAATACAACGGCTATGCTCACGCCTTTGCCGGGATGGTGGTGCAGTTCGTGCTTTTCCTGGGAATCGACGTCGGCATCGGATTGCTGCAGCAGCGGCAGCGCGGTTTGTGGAAACGCTTCCGAGCCGCGCCGTTGTCGCGAGGAGTTCTGCTCGGCAGCCGCGCCGTCAGTGCGGCCATTCTCGCGTTCTTAGTGGTGCAGGTTAATTTTCTTTTCGCCCGGCTGGTTTTCGGCGTGCGGGTGGAAGGCAGCATGGCGGGCTTTCTGGCAGTAAGCGCCGCTTTCGCTCTGATGACCGCGGGATTCGGCATGTTGGTGGCGGCCCTGGGTAAAACGCCCGAAGCGACGCGCGGCCTCTCCATTTTCGCCACGCTGATTGTAGTGATGCTGGGCGGCGCCTGGATACCGATGTTCCTGTTTCCGCAATGGCTGCAAAAGCTCACGCTGGTGGTACCCACGCGCTGGGCGATGGATGGTCTGGAAGCGATGACCTGGCGGGGACTAGGCTTGGAAGCTGCCTTGGCTCCCACCGCTGTGTTGCTTTTGTTCGCGGCGCTGTTTGGCGCGCTGGCTGTGGCGCGATTTCGCTGGGAAGCGGAAGGCTAGCCCCCTCGAAGATTACGGCGCCGGCTCCCTTTTGACGATCCTGGTCTTCAGTTCGCCCCCGTTCGGCTTGCGCAAAATCATTTCGTTGCCGCTGACGGCGGCTTCGATTGCATCGCCCGCGCTGAGCCCTTCCTGGTAGTTGTCGCCCTGGTGCTTGATGCGCTTTCCACTGCCGGTGTAGATGATGTTGCCGATTTGTACGGCAAAAAAGGCCCAGCGATGCGAGGCATCGTTATCCAGTCCTCTGCCGGAGGTGATGCTGAGGAGTTCGGCCTTCTGGAACTTCGTTTGAGCGCAGAGGGTGGTGCCGAGCGTCAAGGTGAGTGCGACCATGAACAGTGTTTTGCGGATCGGGACCGACGCCATGAGAACCATGCTACAGCAAGCGCCGCGCATTTGGAACCGCATCCGCTCTCCGATTACACTGTTGCATATATGGATAAAGCTACACACCATGACGTGGATGTGATTCTGAAGCTCTACGATTTGCGCCGTGAGGACCGCATGCGTAAAGCGAGAGGCTGGCTCTTCGGCTACAAGGCCAGCAACGCGGCCGAGCATCAGGCGGCGTGTCCGCCGGGATCGGATCAGGACGCTTATTACCGGATGGTCACCAGTTATTGGGACATGGCGGCGTCGTTCGTCACCTCCGGCGCGGTGAACAAAGAATTGTTTATGCAGAACGCGGGCGAATTGCTTTTCGTCTGGGAAAAAACCAAGGGAACCATCGCCGACGCGAGGAAAGCGATGAGCAATCCCAAGTATCTTTCCAATCTCGAGGCCGTGGCGCAAGCTATGATCGACAGCATGAACAGCGCTAATCCAAAAGCCTACGAAGCCTTTTCGGCCCGAGTAAGGGGTACCGGAGCGTAACGCCGCTTATGCGCCGCGAAGCCGATTTCTTTCAAGATCGCGAACTGGATCTGGTCTACATCGCCAAGAAATTGAAGGAGGCTTTGCGGCTGGAATCGGCATTCACCGAATCCGGCGTGGATTACGCCGTCGAAACCGACCAGTATAGCGGCGGCGTGATCTTTCGTAGCGCGCGCGTGGGCGCTTTTTTTTATGTTTTGCCGGAAGCCGCCGAGCAGGCGCGCTTGGTGATGCGGCAACACGGTTTCCGGTTCCTGACCGAGGAGAAGGCCGGATGAACAAGCCGGCCCTGGTATTCCTGGCTGCCACGGTCCTCTCCGCGCAGAATGCGGGCAATTTGACCGATCAGTATCGCGAGCCTGCCGCCAAACTGATCGACGCCTCGCTGGCCGACCGGGGCGGGATGGACAAGCTGGCGTATCTGTGCGACCGCATCGGGAATCGTTTGAGCGGCTCGGCGGGGCTGGAAAAAGCGGTAGTTTGGGCCGCTTCGCAGATGAAGGCCGATGGGCTCACCAACGTAGTGACGCCGCGCGTCAAAGTTCCTCACTGGGTGCGGGGCAACGAAAGCGCCGCGCTGGTTGAGCCGGTGGCGCACCCGCTCACCATCCTGGGTCTGGGCGGCAGCGTTGCCACGCCCAAGCGAGGCATTACCGCCGAAGTGGTGCCGGTGTCGAGCTTTGAAGATTTGGATCGCAAGGGCCGCGCCGTTGTGGAGGGCAAGATCGTACTCTTTAACGTACCCTTTGAAAGTTACAACCGCACGGTGGTTTATCGCAACGCGGGGCCATCGCACGCGGGGCGGTTGGGAGCGGTAGCGGCGCTGGTGCGCTCCATCACTCCGGTGAGCCTGCAATCGCCGCACACCGGCGCGCTCGAATACGTCGAAGGTTTTCCGAAGATTCCCGCCGCGGCGGTGACTATCGAAGACGCGCTGCTGATCCAACGCCTGGTGGACGCGGGAAACCCGGTGGTTGTTCACCTGGAGATGGAAGCGCACACGCTTCCGGACGCCGACTCGGCCAATGTCATCGGAGAGATTCCCGGCCGCGAAAGGCCGAATGAAATAGTGGTGATCGGCGGACATTTGGACTCCTGGGACGTGGGCGCCGGCGCGCAGGACGATGGCAGCGGTTGCGTTACGGCGCTGGAAGCCGCGCACATCATTCACACGTTGGGACTCACGCCCCGGCGTACGCTGCGCGTGGTGTTCTGGACCAATGAAGAGAACGGCGGTGCGGGCGGCGAGGCGTATCGCGCGTGGGCCGGCGATACCGTCAGGAACCATGTGGCGGCGATTGAAATGGACGGCGGCGCGGAAAAGCCCGTGGGCTTCGGCCTGAGCGCGAGCGGCGATCTCGGGTCCATGCTGGGGCGGGTGCGCGAAATTGGCGCATTGCTCGACCGCGTGGATGCCGCGTCCATTCAGCCGGGAGGGGGCGGCGCCGACATCGCGCCCATCATGATGGACGGCGTGCCGGGCCTGGCGCTGCGCACGGTGGGCACGCACTATTTCGATTGGCACCACTCGCGCGCCGACACTACCGACAAAGTGAAGCTGGAGGATTTGCGCGCCAACATCGCGGCCATGGCGGTGATGGCCTATGTGCTGGCCGATATGCCGGGGCCGCTGCGCGCGGTTTCGTCATCGACTCGCTGAAGAGACTGCGGAAGAAGGCTATTTGGCCACAGATGAACGCAGATAAGACAAAACCGCTTATCTGGGGCCAGCTATGTTTTGGCCTTTTTCCGCAGCCTCTGAAGCGTGAGCCGGCGAGACGAACTCGAGTTCCTTATTGATCACCAGTTGCAGGTCGGGCCACATCAGGCCGCCGATTTTCCGGCCGTTGATAAAGAGCGTGGGCGTGCCCTGGATTCCTAACGCGCGCCCTTCCGCGATACTGCTGTTCACCTCCGGCTCGGTGGCTTTGGTGTCCAGGCATTGGCCGAGTTTCACCGTGTCCACACCATTCTGGCCGGCCCAGGCCAGAACCTTCATGTTGAGATTATCGGCGTCGATTTGATCCTGGTTTTCGTAGATCCAGTCGTAAAACTTCCAGAACTCCGGTTGGCCTTGCCGGTACACGCAACGTCCGGCGATGGCTGCCGCGCGGGCCCAAGGATGCACGGATTCGAGCGGATAGTTCTTGAAGATGACACGCACTTTTCCGTCGGAAGCTTCGGTGAGATCGCGGCGCAGAACGGGCGCCTCCATTTTGCAGTCCGGGCACTCGAAATCGCCAAACTCGACGATGGTCACCGGGGCGTCGGCCGGTCCGAAGCTGGGCTGGTCCATCAGCGTGAGCCGGTCCAGATTGGATTGGAACGGGGACTTTCCGAGATTGAAGACGTCGCCTCGAATAATGGTCTGGCCGTCGGAGGAAACGTAGAACAGCTCGTCCTTCTCGGCATTGTTGAAGATGAGATGCACCAGCACTTCCGAGAAACCGGGCAGATATTTTGAGGGCTTTGGATCGTCGATCTTGAATGTCACGTCTCCGCGGAACAGTTCTACGTGGCGCAGATAGTGTTCCAGGGTGGATTTATCGAGGGCCCCCTTACCGGGAGCGGCCCAGGCCAGGGACGATAGAAACAGCAGGAGGACAACAGGGGCGATTTTCATGCAACTGATTTATTCTATAGATTTCGCGCGCGGCTTGCTCGGCAAATTCGCTAGCGCGTTCGGTGAGGCCTTCGCCTTCCGAGAGATCGGTGGCGGGGATGCGGCAGGTGTAGGCGTATCCGGTAAAGCCGAATAGAGCCCGCGCTAGCGCAATAATTTCGGAGGGCCGGGAAACGTGGGTTAGCGGCGAGTTCGCGGGCGCGGCTTCCAACGGTTCGATCCGCAGTTGGGTGGCCTGGATGTCGGCATCGATAAAGAATACCGTGCTGTAGGATGCGATCTCCGCGGCGAGTTCGGGCGTCAGTTGCAGCACCGCTCGCTGGTCGAAACCTGAGGGGATACGGACATGGTGCGCCACTCCATCATCACGCCGCAGCGGATTTCCAATGGCGACGACCAGCGCGGGCATCACGAATCCCGTGAAATGCGCTGCAACACTTCGCCGCCCGGCGCGAGCAGCTCTACTTGGAGCGGCATTTGCCCCAGCGCGTGCGTGGAGCAGGAAAGACACGGATCATAGCAGCGGATGGCGGCTTCGAGGCGATTCAGGAAACCCTGATCGAGCGACGCGCCGTCGGGACCGAACCTCAGAAAATGCCTGGCAGTCTGATCGACGGACTGATTCATCGCGTGATTATTCTGGCCGGTCGCGATCAGCAGATTCGCTCGCGTCATCAGGCCGTTCGGGTCCACCCAGTAGTGGTGGAACAGAGTGCCGCGCGGCGCTTCGCACGATCCGATTCCTTCCCGCCGGTTGAGCGATGCCTTGGCCTGGATGGTTTCGCTGAACAGCTCGGGATCCCCCATCAGCTCTTCAATTCGCTCGGCGCAGTGCAGCATTTCAATGACGCGCGCCAGATGGTAATGGAAGGACTGGCATACCAAACCGGATGACGAGCGCTGTTTGAACTCCCGCAGTTCGCGATCGGCCCGCGCGGTGCCGGCGAACCTGGCCACGTTCAGCCGCGCCAGCGGCCCGACGCGATAGTGTCCTTGCGGATAGCCGAAGGGCTGGTAAAAGGGCGATTTCACGAACGAGTCGCTCTCGCTCGCTTCCCCCAGATAGGTGTAGTAGCGCCTGGGATCCAAACTATCGGCGATGGTGTTGCCCGCGCCATCCACGATCCGGATGAGGCCATCGTAGTACTCCAGGCCGCCGTCCGCATTGACGGTTGCAAGGAATAACGACGGGAAATTTCCCATGTGTTCCACTTCGTCGTGGAACGAATCGAGCAGGCCCTTCAGGCGATCGAGTGCGAGGGAGAGCGATTCCACGGCTTCGGGGATCCAGGTTAGAATTTCGCCGCGCTGCGTGGTGGTGAATTGCCGATGCACGCCGCCCGGACCACTCCAGCCGGGATGGATTTTCTTACCGCCCACCAGTTCAATGACACGCTGGCCGAACTGCCGCAGCCGGATGCCGCGCCGCAAAAATTCCGGATCGCGCTCCAGCAGTCCGAAAATGTTACGCTTTTCCGCCGCCGAATCCATGCCGAGCAGCAGATCGGGCGAAGAGAGATGGAAAAAGCTGAGGGCGTGCGATTGCAGCACTTGCGCATAATTCACCAGACGCCGCTGCTTTTCGGCCGCTGCGGGAATCTCCACGCCCAGCAGCATATCGCCGGCCTTCGAGCTGGCCAGCACATGGCTCACCGGGCAGATCCCGCAGACACGAGACATCAACCCCGGCATCTCCTGGAACGGCCGCCCCTCGCAGAGTTTTTCGAAACCGCGGAACTCCGTGATGTGAAAGCGCGCCGATTGCACCTGGCCCGCGTCGTCCAGTTGAATGGAGATCTTGGCGTGCCCTTCGATGCGCGTGACAGGTTGAATAACGACGCGGTGGCTCATGTTCCGAACTTTCTGCCATCGACGGCGGGGACCCGGCCGCCCAACAAATCCGCGATGAAGGCGTAAATGGTATCCGCCGACGGCGGGCAGCCCGGAAGAAAATAATCGACGGGTACTACGTCTTGGATGCGCAGAACGCGGTCCAGCAGTTGGGGCACGATGCCGTCGCCGCCGAGCGGCAAGCCGGAGACGACAGCCGAGTTCTCTTTATAAGCCCGGTTCAACACATCCTCCACGCGAAAAAGATTGCGCAGCGCCGTCACATTGCCAGTGACTGCGCAATCGCCGAAGGCCACCAGTACCTTACTGCGCTCACGGATCAACCGGATTTCGCGCAGATTGTCCGCGTTCGCGACAGCACCTTCCACGAGCACGATATCCACGTTCTCAGGAAATTCCTTGGCGTCCACCACGGGCGAATAGCAGACTTCCACCAAGCCAGCGAGATCGATCAGCCGTTCATCCAAATCGAGAAACGACATATGGCAGCCCGAGCAGCCAGCCAGCCAAACGGTGGCGAATCTCGGCTTCATAACCCTCCGGTCCTTCTCTCGCGAGCCGAAACGATGTACTTCAGGAAACTGCGATCTTTCTGCATTTCCGCCACGGTTTTCCCTTTCAGGAACAGGGCGCCGGTGGGACATACCTGCACGCATTTGCCGCAGCCGGTGCAGGTGTCTGAAGCGCCCCACGGATCGCCCATGTCGGAGATCACCAGGCAGCCGGAGCCGCGGCCGGCCACATCCCAGGTGTGCGCTCCCTCCACCTCATCGCACACCCGGATGCAGCGGGTACAAAGAATGCAGCGATTATGATCCAGGCCGAAGCGTTCGTGGCTCAGATCCACGCTGAGTCGGGGATATTGCGGGATCAAGCGAATGTGATCGACGCCCAGATCGGCCGCCACCGTTTGCAGCTCGCACGCGCCATTCAGGACGCACACTGAGCAGACGTGATTGCGCTCGGCGAAGAGCAGTTCCACGATCAGCCTGCGGTATTGGCGCAACTGCTCGGTATTGGTGTGCACCACCATGTCTTCGGATACTTTGGTAAGACAGGAAGGCTGCAATTTCTTTTGTCCCTGGATCTCGACTAAACAGAGCCGGCAGGCGCCGACATCGGACAATCCTCCCAGGTGGCACAAACGGGGAATATGGATGCCGCTGTCCCAGGCCGCGTCGAAGATGGTCTGGCCTTCGGTGGCCGTGATCATTTTGCCGTCTACTTCGAGTGTGCTGACGCTCATGCCGCTTCTCCCCGCACACCACCATCTGAGAGCAGGGCCGCTTCATACTCCGGCCGGAAATAGCGCAGAGTGCTCATCACAGGATTGGGCGCCGATTGTCCTAAACCGCACAGGCTGGTGTTGCGCACCAGATCGCACAGCATTTCGAGCATCTGTAAGTCGGCCGGCCGCGCCCGGCGATCGGAAAATCGACCCAGCAGTTCGTGCATTTGTACCGTGCCCGCGCGGCAGGGAATGCATTTGCCGCAGGATTCCGTCATGCAAAATTCCATGAAGTAACGCGCCACGTCCACCATCGAAGAGGTTTCGTCCATCACGATCATCCCGCCCGATCCCATGATGGAGCCCAGGCCGGTGAGCGTTTCGTAATCCACCGGCGTGTCCAGAAATTGCTCCGGGATGCAGCCACCGGACGGCCCGCCGGTCTGCACGGCTTTGAAACGCCGGCCGTCGGGAATGCCGCCGCCGATGTCGAAGACGATATCGCGCAGCTGCATGCCCATGGGGACTTCGATCAGCCCGGTGTTGCGGATGCGGCCCGCCAGGGCAAAAACTTTGGTGCCCTTGCTGCGCTCCGTTCCCAGTTGCGCAAACCACGCCCCGCCGTTGCGAATGATGGGCGCTATATTTGCGAAGGTTTCGACATTGTTGATCAGCGTGGGGTGTCCCCACAACCCGGATTGCGCCGGATAGGGCGGCCGGGGCCGGGGCGTTCCGCGCAGACCTTGGATGGAAGCCAGCAGCGCGGTCTCTTCGCCGCACACAAAAGCGCCCGCGCCCAGCCGGATGGAGATGCGGAAATTGAAATGCGAGCCGCAGATGTCGCCGCCCAGCAGACCGTGGCGCTCGGCGTGACGGAGCGCCGTTTTCAAGCGCGCCACCGCCAATGGATATTCAGCCCGCACGTAGATGAAACCTTCGCTCGCCCCCACTGCATAGCCGGCGATGGCCATCCCTTCCAGAACCCGGTGCGGATCGCTTTCGAGCACGCTGCGGTCCATGAAGGCGCCCGGATCGCCCTCGTCCGCATTGCACACCACCATTTTGGACGAGCCCGACGACTTTGCCACGGTCTCCCATTTGAGCCCCGTCGGATACCCGGCGCCGCCGCGGCCGCGCAGCCCCGCCCGGGCGACTTCGGCGATCACATCGGCTGGCTGCATCTCATGCAGCACCGTGCTTAATGCCAAATACCCGTCGCGCGCGATGTAGTCTTCCAAGCGGTCCGGATCGATGCGGCCCGAATTTTCGAGCACGATGCGATGCTGGCGCGCGAAGAAAGGCATTTGCGAGTCCAGGCGCAGTCGCTCTACGGGCTGCCCGGCAAGTGCCCCGACAATCTCGTCGGCATCCGACGCCTGCACTCGTTGATAGAGGATGCCTCCGGGCTCCACGCTCACCATCGGCCCAGCCCCGCAAAGTCCCAGGCAGCCCACCTGGCGCACGGTGCAGGCTTCCGGCCCATGGCCTTGTGCCGCAGCGGCCGCGCTGAGCGCCTTCTTCAGCTCTTCGCCTTGCAGCGCCTGGCAACTGGCCCCCGCGCATACGCTGATGCAAGCCGTCCGCGCCGATTCTAATTCGCGCTCGTGCGACGCTAGTGTTTTCAGCTCTTCAGCGAGCATGGATGCCAATTCCTTCCAATCTCTTTTGCAAAGCGTCCGCTGTCAGCCGGCTTTGCATCTCGCCGTCCACCACCGCGACCGGCGCCAGCCCGCAAGCGCCGAAGCAGCGCGCGGTCAACACGCTGAGGCGGCCATCGGGCGTGGTTTGTCCAGGCTTTACGCCTTCCTGCGCCTCAATGGACTGTAACAGAGCCGTCGCTCCTTTGATGTAGCAGGCAGTCCCGGTACACACGATGCAAGTGTGCTCGCCCTGCGGCTTCAGCGTGAAATAGTGATAAAAGGTTGCCGCGCCATAGACTTGGCTGGGCGGAACCCGGAGCACCGCCGCGACGAAGATCAGCCCCGGCTTGTCCAGATAGCCAAACACCTGTTGCAACGTATGCAGCGCTTCAATCAATGCACTGGGGCGGTTGCCGAGCTTTTTCATGGTGGCCGCGACGATCTTCCAGCGTGTGTCGTCGGACGGCGGTTGGATTTTTGCGAGGTAAGCGGGCATCGGCGCAATTTCCAAATGCACGCGAAATACCTTATGGCAAATGTTTGAAGCTCTGGTACTATTCCCGATTTCCTCACGTGTAAGTGCGAGACGGCCTGCTGGGGGTAGCGTGAAATCACGCAGCCGGTTCCCCGCGCCTCAGTAACCTCATACGCTTATGCAGGCTGCTCGCGTGCAATTACCCGGATGATGAATAAACGCACCCAGATCACCATCGACGGAAACGAAGCGGCCGCTTATGTGGCTCATCAGCTTAACGAAGTTATTGCAATCTATCCCATTACGCCCTCGTCGGCGATGGGCGAGTGGGCGGATCAATGGTCATCGGCCGGTCAACCTAATATATGGGGCTCGGTACCGTCCGTTATTGAAATGCAAAGCGAGGGCGGTGCGGCCGGGGCGGTGCATGGCGCTCTCCAAGCAGGGACCCTGACCACCACCTTCACTTCGTCGCAGGGCCTGCTGTTGATGATCCCCAACATGTACAAGATCGCCGGTGAGCTAACGCCCACGGTGTTCCATATTGCCGCGCGTGCCATCGCCGGCCAGGGCCTGTCCATCTTTGGCGATCATCAGGACGTGATGGCGGTCAGGTCCACCGGTTTTGCGCTGCTGGCTTCGCACTCGGTGCAGGCCGTGATGGACCTGGCGCTGATCGCGCAAGCGGCGGCGCTTGAATCGCGCATTCCGTTCGGACATTTCTTCGACGGCTTCCGGACGTCGCACGAAGTGGCTAAGATCGAGCAGCTCACAACCGATGACCTGCGCGCCATGATCGACGACGAGCTGGTGCGGGCGCATCGGGCACGGTCGCTCAATCCGGACCGTCCGGTGCTGCGCGGAACGGCCCAGAATCCCGACGTGTATTTTCAGGCGCGTGAGACGGTGAACAAGTTCTATGACGATTGCCCAGCCATCGTGCAAGGCGCGATGAACCATTTCGCAGCGCTGACGGGCCGTCAATACCATCTGTTCGATTATTTCGGCGCCGAGGACGCCGAACGCGTCATTGTCCTGATGGGATCGAGCGCGCTGGCCGCTGAGGAGTGTGTGGAGGCGCTCGCGGCGCGCGGCGAAAAGGTGGGAATCGTGAACGTCCACCTGTTCCGTCCGTTTGCCTCGAAATTTTTCGTGAATACGTTGCCGCCCACCGTGAAATCGATTGCCGTTCTCGACCGGACCAAGGAGCCGGGGAGCGCGGGAGAGCCGCTGTATATGGACGTGATCTCGGCGCTGGTGGAAAATGGCGCCGCCTTCGAGAAGATGCCGCGCGTCACCGGCGGACGATACGGCTTGGCGAGTAAGGAGTTCACGCCCGCCATGGCGGCTGCGGTGTTTGCGGAGCTCGAAAAAGGGGAACCGCGCAATCATTTTGTGGTTGGTATCAATGACGACGTCACCCACCACAGTTTGGATGTCGACCCGGCGTTCACAACCGAAGATCCGGCCACCGTGCGCGCGGTCTTCTATGGCCTGGGCGCGGACGGGACCGTCGGTGCGAACAAGAATTCGATCAAGATCATCGGCGAGGATACCGACAACTTCGCGCAGGGTTATTTCGTATATGACTCGAAGAAATCCGGCGCCATGACCATCTCGCATCTGCGGTTCGGGCGAAAGCCGATTCGCGCCAGTTATCTGATCCAGCAGGCCAGCTTCGTCGCCTGCCATCAGTTCTCGTTCCTGGAGCGGGTGGACGTGCTGCATTTGGCCGAGCCGGGCGCCGTGTTCCTGCTGAACAGCCCGTTCGGTCCAAGGGAAGTTTGGGAGCATCTGCCGCGCGCGGTGCAAGAGCAGATCATCGCGAAGAAACTGCGATTTTACGTGATCGACGCGTATCGGGTTGCGAAGGAAAACGGGATGGGCGGGCGGATCAACACCGTCATGCAGACCTGCTTCTTCGCCTTGAGCGGGGCTCTTCCGCGCGACGAAGCGATCGGGGCGATCAAACATGCCATTGCGAAGACTTACGGCAAGCGCGGCGAAGGGATAGTCGAGAGGAATTATGCCGCGGTGGACCAGGCGCTGGCGAACCTGCATCCGGTGGAGGTTCCAACGTGTGCGACGAGCGACATCGAACAACAACCTTTTGCGCCTCGCGAAGCGCCTGAATTCGTGCAGCGCGTGCTGGCGCCGATCATGGCTGGCGAGGGCGACAGCCTGCCGGTGAGCGCTCTGCCTGTGGACGGAACGTATCCTACGGGCACGGCCAGATGGGAGAAACGGAACCTGGCGCAAGACATTCCGGCTTGGGAGGAGGAAATTTGCATTCAGTGCGGCAAATGCGTAATGGTGTGCCCGCATGCCGTCATCCGGGCGAAAGTATGCTCGTCGGAAGAGCTGGCCGGCGCCCCGGCGGCGTTGAAATCGGCGGCGGCACGCTGGAAAGATCGCGAGAAGCTTCGATACCTGCTGCAGGTTGCGCCGGAGGATTGCACCAGTTGCGGGCTGTGCGTGCAAGTTTGCCCCGCCAAGAGCAAAACGGAGGTGAAGAAGAAGGCGATCAATATGACGCCGCAAGCGCCCATTCGGGAGCGCGAGCGGAAGAACTGGGAGTTTTTCCTGGGGCTGCCCGAGTTCGACCGCCAGGCGCTGGGTCTGCATAACGTCAAGGATCTTCAGCTGCTCCAGCCCCTGTTTGAATTTCCGGGCGCTTGCGCCGGATGCGGCGAAACGCCTTACATCAAGCTGCTCACGCAATTGTTTGGGGATCGCGCGGTGATCGCCAACGCCACCGGCTGCTCGTCCATTTACGGCGGTAATCTGCCCACCACGCCTTACACGGTGAATCACGACGGACGGGGTCCGGCGTGGTCTAATTCGCTGTTTGAAGACAACGCCGAATTCGGCCTCGGAATGCGCGTTTCTCTCGACAAACAGGCGGAGTATGCGCGCGAGCTGGTGCGCCGGTTCGCGGCGTCGATCGGCGACGATTTGGCTGCGGCTCTCTTGAATGCCGATCAATCGACGGAAGCCGACATTGAAGCCCAGCGGCGTCGCGTGGCTGAACTGCAATTGAAGCTCGGCTCCGAAACCCAACCCGAACTGCGCGATCTGAAGGCGCTGGCCGGCGCGCTGGTCGCAAAAAGCGTGTGGATGGTGGGTGGCGACGGCTGGGCCTATGACATCGGCTTTGGTGGCCTGGATCATGTGTTCGCATCGGGGCGCAATGTGAATATTCTGGTGCTCGACACCGAAGTTTATTCCAACACCGGCGGACAGATGTCCAAGTCCACTCCGCGCGGCGCAGTAGCTAAGTTCGCCGCCGCGGGAAAACAGACCGCCAAGAAGGACCTGGCAATGATGGCGATGACCTACGGCACGGTGTACGTGGCGCACGTCGCACTGGGTGCCAACGACACGCACACGCTGAAGGCGTTTCTTGAAGCGGAAGCGTACCCGGGGCCGTCGCTGATTATCGCTTACAGCCACTGCATCGCCCATGGCTACGATCTGGTGCATGGCCTGGAACAGCAGAAGGCGGCGGTGCAATCGGCGTATTGGCCGCTCTTCCGTTACAATCCCGCGCTGGCTGGAGCGGGACGTAATCCCTTCCAGCTGGATTCGCGGCCGGCCTCGCTGCCGCTCGAAAAATACGTATACAACGAGGGGCGTTACAGCATGCTGGTGCAGAGCAATCCGGAAGCGGCGGCGTTGTTGCTAACCGAGGCGCAGCAGGATGTAGCGACACGCTGGAAACTCTATGAACATTGGGCGAGCATGCCGGGCCCGGCATCGAACCCGGCAGCCGAAGGAGCGCAGTCATGACCGATCTCTCTACGTATTACTTAGGACGCAAGTTGTCGAGTCCCCTGGTGGCCTCGTCGTCGCCGCTCTGCAAGGATTTGACGAACCTGAAGAAGATGGAGGAAGCCGGCGCGGGCGCCGTGGTATTGCATTCACTGTTCGAGGAACAGATCCTGCTCGAAAGCCAATCGCTCGACCGGTTCCTGAACGCTGGCAGCGAGAGCTACGCGGAATTCACCAGCTGCTTTCCAGATCTGCGCACCTACGATATTGGGCCGCGCTCCTATCTGGAGCACATCAGCGCCGCCAAGAAGGCGCTGAAAATTCCAGTGATCGCCAGCCTGAACGGCGCAACGCTGGGCGGCTGGGTGCGCTATGCGCGCGAAATGGAGGACGCCGGCGCCGACGCCGTGGAATTGAATATTTACTTCCTGCCCGCCAGTTTCGAGGTCAGCGGCGCGGAAATCGAAGACGATTATTGTGAACTGGTGGAGGCCGTCAAGGCGCATGTCCGCATTCCGGTGGCGGTGAAGCTGGGGCCGTTTTTCACTTCCATTCCGCACCTGGCGTATCGCCTGGAATGCGCCGGCGCGGGCGCGCTGGTGTTGTACAACCGGTTCTATCAGCCCGATTTCGATTTGGAAACGCTGGAGGCCACGCCGAACCTCAAGCTCAGCACTTCCGATGAACTGCGGCTGCGCCTGCACGCGGTAGCGCTGCTGTCGTCGCGGTTGAATTTGGATCTTGCCATCACCGGAGGCGTCCACACCGCTGACGATGCCATCAAAGGCGTTCTCGCGGGCGCGCACACAGTGATGATGACGTCGGCGCTTTTGCAGCACGGCATTTCGCACCTGCGCGAAGTGACGGCTGGAATCGTCCAGTGGATGGAAGCGCACGAATACAATTCGGTGATGGAGATGCGCGGCGCAATGAACGCCGCGGCCGTGGCCGAGCCGGAGGTTTTTCAGCGCGCCAATTATCTGAAAGTGCTTGGTTCCTACGCACTCAAGGGCGCAGTTTAGTTATTTCGAGAGCTTACGCCAGCCGCGATGATCGCCGGCGATAAGCGCGTCGGCTTCCACGGGCCCCTCTGATCCCGCAGCATAGTTTGGAAAGGCCGGAGCGGGCAATTGCGCCCAGGCTTCTTCAATGGGCGTGATGATGCGCCACTCGGCCTCCACCTCGTCGCGGCGGGTGAACAGTGTTGGATCGCCGCGCATCGAATCGAGCAGCAGCGTCTCATAAGCGGGCGGCCCCTTGGAGCCGAACACCGCTTCATAGGAGAAGTTCGCATCCACGGTGAGCGCGCGCATCTGAGCGCCCGGACGTTTGACGTCGAAGGCAATGCCGATTCCATCGTCCGGCTGGATGCGCAGGGTGATGACGTTCGGGCCCAACTGCTCGTAAGGCGTGCCGGCGAACAGCGCCTGGGGCGTGCGCTTGAGGTGCACGCGAATTTCAGAAGCCTGCCGAGGAAGCCGCTTTCCGGTGCGAATGTAAAACGGCACCCCGGCCCAGCGCCAGTTGTTCACGTAGAACTCGACGGCGGCATAGGTCTCGGTGACGGAATCTTTCTTCACTCCACGTTCCTCGCGATAGCCGGGAACACGTTTACCATCCACCTCGCCCGGGCCGTATTGCCCGCGAACGGTTCTCTTGGCCACTTCCTCCACCGTCATGGGACGGATGGATTTCAGCGCCTGCACCTTTTGCTCGCGCACCGCATCCGGTTCAAACTCGATGGGCGGTTCCATGGCCGTGAGCGCGAGCAACTGAAGCATGTGATTGGCCACCATGTCGCGCAGCGCGCCGGTCTCTTCATAGAATCCCGCGCGTTCCTCCACGCCCACCGTTTCGGCGGCCGTGATTTCCACGTATTCGATGTAGTTGCGGTTCCAGACCGGCTCGAACAGCGAATTGCCGAAGCGGAATACCAAAATGTTCTGCACCGTCTCCTTGCCCAGGTAATGATCGATGCGGAACACGTTATTTTCGTCGAACGCTTCATGCACGATGGCGTTCAGTTCCTGAGCCGATTTCAGATCGTGGCCAAAGGGCTTCTCCAAAATGATCCGCGTCCAGCCGGCATCGTTAAGATTCAGACCGGCTCGCGCCAAGCCATGAATGATGGGGGCGGCCACCGAGGCGGGCGTGGAAACATAAAACAAGTGATTGGGGCTGGATTTGGATTGCTTGCTTTCGCCCAGACGATCTCGCAGACGGCCGTAAAACTGATCGTCCGTGGGATCGCCCACAATGTAATGCAGGCGCTGTTCGAATTCTTTCCAGTGCCGCTCGTCGAAACCTCGCGTGTCGCTCGATTGGGAGGCACTCTCGCGCAGCTTGGCGCGGAAGTCTTCCGAGCTCATCTCGGTTCGCCCCACGCCCAGCACTTCGAACTGCGGATTCATGCAGCCCACGCACGCCAGGTTATAAAGGCTGGGAATCAACTTGCGGCGCGTGAGATCTCCGGACGCTCCGAAGATGACTAATACGCAGGCATCGCCGGTGGGCAGCGGTTCCTGGGAAAACTTCTCCAGCGCGCTAACGTCAATGACGGCAGACAAGCTTGTCCTCCTGATTGGAAGTCACAATAAAGTAGATGCCACCAATCGGATAAAGCTTCGGTCTAATCTATGTCTATTGTGCCCGCACCAATACCGCGTGGCCGTCCGGATCCCGAACGTATACGCCCTGCTTACCGGGTTCGGCGAGCGGCTCGACGTTCTCGGGCTCGGACGAGATGAACAGCACTTTCATCTTGCGGAGCTCCGTCACCGCGCCGGGCACGTCGTTCACCAGCACGGTGGTGTTCCAGAACCAGATATCGTCGGCCTCCGTATCGGGCGGCATGGGGCGGCCATCGGTGGGGACCACGTATTCGAGAAACTCGATGCCTGGCCCGGCCGGGCCGCGCAGTCCGGTGATGCGCACCCGCGATCCGAACACATGATTCAGATGCTCCTGCTCAATGCCGAAGTTTAGGCTTTCACCGGTAACTTTCAGTCCGAGAGTGTTGACATAAAACTGCAGAGAGCGCTCGGTGTTGGTAACCGCGATGGCGCTGTGGTCGATGCCCAGGAACACATCCTTGCCGCCCTGCCATTTGGGGTCGCCCTTGCCCGGCGGAAAAAAGATCAGCTCGAGCGAATGGTTGTCGGGATCCTGGAAATAGAAAGCCTTGACCCCGCCCGCGGCTGGGTTGGACAGGGGCAAGGTCTGCGGATCGGTGGAGATCTGATGGACGTGATTCTGGGCCAGACGCGCGTAGGCCTGGTCCATATTGCTGACGACGATGGCGATGTGCTGGAACCATCCGTCATTGGCGTGCGAGTTGGCGGGAATGGGGCGTCCGTGCGGAGTGACGTACTGCACCAACTGCAGCCGTTCGTGGCCCAGGCGCAGCGTGGCGACGCGGACGTTGGTGCCGAACACGCCGGTCAAATGATCGAAGGAATCCAGACGCCCGTCGCGCTCGGACTCCTTTTGAAAAGAGAGCACCTTGGTATAGAAGTCGACCGAACGATCAAGGTCCGATACCGTGGTTGCGATGGGCCCCATTGAGACCTGTTGAACTTGCGCCCGCAGCGTTGTAGCGCCCACCAGCAAGAGCAGGAGGATCACTTTAGCGGCGGCGTTGGTGTGATGATGCATGTGAAGTCCGCAGAAGATGCAGCGATGATGTTTGCTATGGCCCAGCTTCGGGCATGCCTCGTGAGTGTCGCCGAACAGCCGTTTGAGCTCTACCGCGCCCAGCATGCCGAGGAAGGGAGCGGTGAAATACACCCAGATGTTCGTCCAGATTCCGCCCGGCAGAGCTGAGGCGAAGGTCCGCGCGGGGTTCATACTCATCCCCGAATAGGGGCCCTCGAATGTGATGTAGAGAAACACCAGGCATCCGGCAAACAGGCCGGTGAACTTATTCAGATGGGGAGTGTTGCTAACGAGCAGCACCATGGTCATCAGTCCGAAGGAAATCGCGAACTCGGCAATGAAGGCTACCACAGCGCCTGCCATCCCGGGAGTGGTGGCGACATAAGCCACCTCGGGCGCGCGGAAGGTTTTGGGAAAGAGCATAGCGACCAGGACAACGCCGGCCAAGCCGCCCAGGAATTGAGCGGCGATGTAATAAAACGCATCCCACGGGTGAATCTTTCCGAGCCGCAGGAAGCTGAGCGTAACCGCAGGGTTAATATGCGCGCCGGAACGCTTGCCCCAGGGCGAATAGATGATCGCGATGGCGGTGAGCCCCATCGCCAGACCGATCAAGGCGCGGCGCAGGAAGTCGGAAGGCATCGCCTGATGGACGGGCGATGCCGGATACTCGAAAAGGATGGTGAAGAGGCCGGCGGAGACCATGAAGATCCCCAGTCCCGCTGCTTCCATCAGGTACTCCGGCCAATGATGAAAAATCCGATCAGCCTTTACATCAGGGTGCGTCACAACAACAACCTCGTTTAAAGGATCAACCGCCGGCTTCAAACCCAGGATACAGCGTCATGCCGCCATCCACGTAGAGGTTGACGCCAGTAACATAATCGGCCATGTCGGAAGCCATCATTACGGTGACGGTGCCGATATCCTCCGGCTCGCCGATGCGATTGTAAGGAACCAGCTTCATCAACTCCCTCAAGGCTTCCGGCGTCTCCCAAGCCTCGGTGTTGATGGGCGTCTTGATCGCGCCCGGACAGATGCTGAGAACACGAATGCGCCAGGGCGCGAGCTCCTGGGCCAAACTCTTCATCATCAGCATCACGCCGCCCTTGGATGAGGCATAGTTGACGTGGCCGGACCATGGGATCACGTCGTGCACCGAACTCATGCAGATGATCTTTCCGGCGGCGACCGAAACCTCCGGTCTTACGCCGCGCCGCTTGAACTCCTTGGCGGCTTCCCTGGCGCACAGGAATTGTCCCGTCAGGTTGACGCCGATTACGGTGTTCCACTGCTGCAGCGTCATGGTCTCGATCGGAGCGTCCTGCTGCAGGCCGGCGTTGTTCACCAGAATGTCGATGGTGCCGAACTCATCGAACATCTTTTTGAACATGGCTTGGACCTGGTCCTCTTTGGAGACGTCGGCCAGGGCGGTGATGGCTTTGGTCCCTGAGGCCTTGATGGCGTCCACCACTTCGTTGGCGGCTTCCTCGCCGCGCACGTAGTTCACCACTACGTCAGCGCCGGCTTCTCCCATCGCGATCGCCACGGCCTTACCGATGCCAGAGTTCGCTCCGGTGACCAGTGCCTTCTGCCCCTTGAGGATCTTGGGGATATGGTGCTTGGGCGGAACGATCGGTTTGGGATACTTCTCATGATATGCGGGCAAGTTTTAGTCCTCCTATTTTTTTTCGGTCGAGGTGTCGGAATGGTCCCGACGTGGCTGAATAAGCTTGGCGATCAAGCCGGTCCATCCGGTCTGATGATTGGCCCCGACGCCACGGCCGGAGTCGCCATGAAAATATTCGTGGAACAGCAGGTGATCCCGGAAGTGAGGATCGGTCTGCAGCTTCTGATTTTGGCCGAAGACCGGACGGCGGCCGGAACCGTCGCGCTTGAAGACGCGCAGCAGCCGGCGGCTCAGTTCAGCGGCCACTTCGTTCAGGGTCATCATGTTCCCTGATCCGGTGGGGCATTCGAGCTTGAAGTCATCGCCGTAGTAATGATAGAACTTCTGCAGCGATTCGATGATCAGGTAGTTCACCGGGAACCAGATGGGGCCGCGCCAGTTGGAATTGCCGCCGAACATGCCCGAAGTGGATTCACCCGGGCAATATTCCACGCCCATGGTGTTGCCATCCCAGTGGAAGGCGTACGGATGATCGCGATGATATGCCGAGATGGCGCGGACTCCGTAATCGGATAAAAACTCGGTCTCGTCGAGCATCCGCTTGAGCAGTTTCTTCATGCGGCTCCCGCGCAGCAACGACAGCAGATGGCGCTCGCCGGTGCGTGGCTCCTGCCAGCGTGAGACCAACGCCGCCAAGTCCGGACGATAGTTCAGGAACCATTCCAGGCGCGCCTTGAATTCGGGCACGCGGGCCAGCAGATCGGGCTCCAGGGTTTCCACGGCATACAGCGGAATGAGACCCACCATGGAGCGGATCTTCAGAGGAATCATATTGCCGTTGGGCAGATTCAGGACGTCGTAGTAGAAGCCGTCCTGATCGTCCCACAGCCCCACGCCTTCCTGTCCGCCGACTTTGGTCATCGCTTCGGCGATGTGCAGGAAGTGCTCGAAGAATTTGGTCGCAATGTCTTCGTAAACGTGATTGTGCTGCGCCAGCTCCAGCGCGATGCGCATCAGGTTGAGGCTGTACATGGCCATCCAACTGGTGCCGTCGGACTGGTTGATGTAGCCGCCGGTAGGCAGCGGGGAACTACGGTCGAAGACGCCGATGTTGTCCAGGCCGAGGAACCCGCCCTGGAAAATGTTTCGCCCGGCCGCGTCTTTACGATTCACCCACCAGGTGAAGTTGAGCATCAGCTTGTGGAAGACGCGCTCCAGGAACGCCAGGTCGCCGGGATCGCCGGGGTTGTCGCGACGCCGTCGCTTGCGATCCATCTGAAACACGCGCCAAGTGGCCCAGGCATGCACCGGCGGATTCACATCGCCGAACGCCCATTCGTAGGCCGGTAATTGTCCGTTGGGGTGCATGTACCATTCACGCGTCATCAATACCAGTTGATCTTTGGCGAAATCGGGATCCACCAGCGCGAGCGCGATGGTGTGAAACGCCAGATCCCAGGCCGCGTACCAGGGATACTCCCATTTGTCGGGCATCGAGAGGATGTCGGCGTTGTTGAGATGCGCCCACTCGAAATTGCGGCCGTGCTTGCGGTTGCCGGGCGGGGGCGGTCCGGACGGATCGCCATTCAGCCATTGGGGAATGTCGTAATAGAAGAACTGCTTGCTCCAGATCATTCCGGCCAGGGCCTGGCGCTGGACCATGCGCGCTTCCTCGTCGGGGATACCGCGCTGCAGGTGATGGTAAAACTCGTCGGCCTCCTGCTTGCGTTCCTTGAAGATATTGTCGAATCCGTCGAAAGGATCGTTGGACCCTCCGGCCGTCAGGCGCGCGCGGACCACCGCGTGGCCGCCGCCCTCCACCTTGAGCACCAAGTGAGCCGCGGCCTTGGTCCCGGTGCGTGCCGGGTTCACGGCGGCGCAGTTGCCTTTTACGACGGCTTCGTCGATCCCGTCCTTGAAGTACCCCTCGCGAGGGAAATTGTAGAGGCGTCCGGTATTGGTGTCGTTCTCGCAGAACAGCAGGTTCTTGGCGCCTTCCACGTAGAACTCATATTCGCCGAGCTCGTGATGATGAACGGTTATCGCGTTCTCGCCGCGCGCCTTCAGCGATGGCTTCAATCCTTCATAACCCCAGCTCCAGACATTACGGAGGAAGATGTGCGGCAGCACGTGGATCTCGGCCGCTTCCGGTCCGCGATTGTGGACCGTGATTCGCATCAGAATATCCTGTGCACTGGACTTGGCGTACTCGATTTCGACGTCCCAGTAGCGGTTGTCTTCGAACACGCCGGTATCGATCAGCTCAAATTCCGGATCGTAGCCGCCGCGCCGGCGGTTTTCATCCACCAGCCACGCGTAAGGATACTCGCGCATCGGATACTTGTACAGCATCTTCAGATACGAGTGCGTGGGCGTGGCGTCCAGGTAATAGTAGAGATCCTTGACGTCCTCCCCGTGGTTGCCCTCGCTGTTGGTGAGGCCGAAAATGCGCTCCTTTAGGATGGGATCGCGCCCATTCCAGAGAGCCACCGAAAGACACAGGCGCTGCTGATCGTCGCTGAAGCCCCCGATGCCGTCTTCACCCCAGCGATAGGCCCGGCTGCGGGCATGGTCGTGACTGAAATAGTCCCACGCCGTGCCGCCCGGCGAATAGTCTTCGCGCACCGTACCCCACTGGCGCTCGCTCAAGTACGGTCCCCATTGCCGCCATGCGGCCTTGGACTCGCGGACTTCCTGCAGCCGGTTCTCTTCCTGCGTCATGTTCGGTGTTCTCCGATTATCCGAGCCGCTGAAGAAGGTGATCGCCGACGCGCAATGCGTTCGCTGCGATGGTCAACGCCGGATTCACGGCCCCGGAAGAACAGAAGAAGCTGCCATCGACGACGTAAAGATTATCAAGCTCGTGCGCTTTGCAGTTGGAATCGAGCGCCGAGGATCTGGGATCCTTGCCGAAGCGGACGGTTCCGTTCTGGTGGGCGACGCCGGCCAGGGGGATGCGCTCGCCGACGAACAAGCTGCGTGCGCTAATTCCTTCGTGGCATCCGCGTCCGTGCAGCGAACACGCCCGCTGCTTGTGCTGGAGCAACTCCTCCAGTTTGTTGATCAGGCGCTTGTGGGCTTCCTCGTTGTTGGGCTTGTACGCCAGTACGATGTTGCCATCGCGATCGAGCGTCACGCGATTGTCCGGATCGGGCAGGTCCTCGGTGGTCAACCAGAAGTCGAGCGAATGCTTGGCCATCAGATCGAGCGTGAATCCGGGGGTGAGCTTCGGCGCGCCGGCTTTCAGCGTTTCGGCGTCCAGCTTCCCGACGAAGGAAATGTGGCCCATGGGATAGTTCCACTCCGGCGAGCCGAAATAGAAATCGTTCAGCGACAAAGTTTTCTGGAAAACCGTGGGATTGGCGCACTTGGAAATGGACATGAGCACGGAGTTGACGTGCCCCATGTAATGCCGCCCCACCACGTCAGATCCATTGGCGAGACCTTTGGGATGCTTGTCGTTGGCCGAGCGAAGCAGCAGCGCGGCAGAGTTGATGGCGCCGCAGGAAGAAACCACTACATCGGCGGAATACTGTTCCTTGGCGCCGTTGCGCTCTACGTGCACCGTGCTCACCTGGCGGCCAGAAGCATCGGTTTCCAGGCGCTTCACATAGGCTTCCGTAAGCAGCGTCACGTTGGGATGCTTCAGCGCCGGAGTGACGCACAGCACCTCCGCGTCCGCCTTGGCGTGAATCAGGCACGGGAATCCATCGCAGGTGGCGCAGCGGATGCACGTGCTGTTCTGCGGATCGCTCTCATTGAGCATGACGCCCAGCGGCGTGTGGAACGGCTTCAGGCCAGCCGCGGCCATGTCGTCGGACAGTTGCTGGATGCGCGGCTCGTGGCTGATAGCCGGATAGGGAAAAGCCGAACTAGAGCCAGGATCGGTGGGATCCTCGCCCCGTTTGCCGTGGACCTGATACAGATTCTCGGCGGCGGTGTAGTAGGGTTCCAGGTCGTCGTAGGAGATGGGCCACGCGGGTGAGACGCCATCGTGCATCTTCAACTCCTGAAAATCCTCGCGGCGCAGGCGAAACAGCGCCGCTCCGTAAAATTTTGTGTTGCCACCGACGTAGTAGTTGGTGTGGGGATGGAGGTCCTTGCCGTCCTTGTCCTTCCAGTGCTCCTTGGTTTGGTACTTCCCTTCGACGTTCACCGCCGTCGGGTTCCAGTTATCCTTCTCGCGCTTGACGTAGCCACCGCGCTCCAGCACGAGTATGCGCTTTCCGGAGGGCGCCAGTTTATGCAGCAGGGTTCCTCCCCCCGCGCCGGTTCCAATGATGATTACGTCGTAATGATTTGTCGATGCCACGCGTATTCCTCCTGAGCTCTTGTCTCAGATTTGGTCATGCTTCCGAGGACCGCCCGTCAGCGGGCGTTTCCAGGAGAAGCTTTGTCGTGTTTGGCTATCATAACCCAAAACGCCGGCCAGTCGTTAGCAGTTTTCAACTGAGAGCGGCCTTACAAGTCTTTCGAGAAAACCAGCGGCGTGGCGTACTGCATTTCCTGATATCGCACTTCGGGAGCATTCAATTTCAGGGACGCACAGAACTGCTTGGGATCAACCGAATTATCCGGGAACATATCGTAGTGGCACGGGATAGCCGCGCGCGGCTTGATTTTGCCCGCGATTTGCGCCGCCTCCCAATGCGAAAGATTGTTGAAGCCCGCGTTGATGCAGGTGATCATCAGGTCCGGGGAGTGCGCGCCCGCGGCCAGTAACAACTCGGAGTAATCGGTGTCGCCGGTCACCCACACTTTCGGACCGTCTCCAAAGCGGACGACAAAGCCCATGTGATTGAGATCGGTGGTGTCGGTGGGCAGAGCGAACGTGCCGGACAAGCGCAGATCGCGATGCTCGATCTCAACCGAGGGCCAGGCCGGAATGATGCGGCTCGGTTCGATCCCTTCCTTGGTAAACACGGCGCAACTGGGATGCGGCCCTACGAAGGCGGCGGTGTCTTTATTTCCCAGACGCCGGATGGTTTCCGGATCCGTGTGGTCCTGATGATTGTGGGTGCAACAGAAGACATCCACATCGATGTCTTCCGGCTCAATAAACACCGGCACGCGGCGATGCAGATTCAGGCCGTTCGGAATGGAGGCGACGGAGTCGGTAAGATACAGATCGACGCTGGCGAGAGTTCCTTCCGGCGATTTGAAAATGTAGCCGCTCTGGCCGAACCACCACAGAGCGATGGAATTCTTAGGGACCGGAAAGTCGCGGATCTGCCGCATGAGAGAGGACATGGGGTGGGCTCCTGTTTGCCTCACACAAGTGTAGCTTTATGCCGGGCCCCCGGTGTCGCGAGCTTAGCGGTAAGATCAAGCCAGAAGAATTTCAAGCTGAACGCCGGCCAACAAGTGCATACTGATATAACGATGCGTAACGCTCACCGCTGCGCCCGCCGGAGAGTTCCAGGATCACGTCGAGGCTAATGGACCAGGGCAACTTTCTTAGGCTGAAGCTGTGGGGCGTGCGCGGATCCACACCCACCCCGGTGCAAGCGAACTTGGGGTGCGGAGGGAACACACCGTGCCTTGAAATCCGAGCCGGTGAGGACCAAGTCATCATTCTCGACGCCGGATCGGGAATCCGTGCGCTGGGCCAGGCGATTTTCGAGGAGTTTCAAGGCCGCGCGCTGAAGCTGGATATTTTTCTGACGCATTACCATTGGGATCATATCCAGGGGTTGCCGTTTTTCGCGCCGCTCTATCGCCCCAACACGCAAATCACTTTGCACGCCGCCGCGAGCCTCGGCTCCATTCACGATCGGCTGCACGGGCAAATGGTGGCTCCCTATTTCCCGGTGGATTTCGACAGCGTCCCGGCATGCATCCGGTTTGTCGAATTCGACGGGAGCCCGATGGAGGCGTCGGGATTGCGCATCGCGCCCTTTCCGATGAACCACCCACAGGGCGCCTACGGATATCGCATGGAATCGAGACATGGCGTGGTGGTGTACGCGAGCGACTTGGAGCCCGGGAAGCCCGATCTGGACCGCGTGGTTCGCGAATACGCGCAAGGCGCCGACACGCTTATCTACGATTCGCAGTTCACGCCCGAGGAATATGGCGCTCATCGTGGATGGGGACACAGCCACTGGCGCGAAGCGGCTTCCGTCGCCAGCGATGCACAGGTGAAGCAGTTGATTCTTTTCCATCACGATCCCACGCACGACGATGGAACCATCGAGCGGATGGAGGCCGACACACGCCAGTTGTTCGAAGCTACTTTGGCGGCTCGCGAGGGATGGTCGGTCGAATTCGCGTGCCGGAAACGGGCTCAATAACCTTCGGCGTCTGCTGAAACCTTGCCCGCAAAGTAGCGATACACCACGAACGAATAGATAGCCACCAGAACTATTCCGGGGATGAACCATTTCAGTTCCGTGGACAGGCCGTAGGGCGCCGTGGAACTGTTGTAAATGGTGAGCCCAAGATTTGGATCGCCGGTGGAGGGCAGCATGTAAGGGAAGATCCCAAATGCGGCCGTGCACAGCAGTCCCCCGATGAATCCCGCCGACGAAAGAAACGCCTTCAGTTCGTCGCCGCGGCTGTGAAACAGCCATACGCCCAATAATCCGGCGACCGCAATCGCGGGAAAAATGTAGCCCCAAGGATAGGCCGCGAAGTTCTGGGCGATGTGCGGTTGCACCTTGAAGCTGAGAAGCGTGATCGCGATATTGAGAAGGACAACGGCCCACCAGGCGATCTTCACGAAGGCGCCTGCGCGCTCCCGCACTTTACCGTCGGTTTTGTAGGAGACCCACAACGCGCCGTGCATCGCCAGCGCGAAGACCGCCGCGATGCCGATGGGAACGGTATACCAATCGAAGATGCCGGGGTCGGCGCCCGGCTGGAAGTTGGTGAAGAAGGCGAGAAAGAAATATCCCGATGAATCGATCGGCACTCCGCGCACCACGTTGCCTAGCGCCGCGCCAAACGCGAGTGCGAGAAGCATGCTAGCGCCCGAGAAGACGACGTCCCACAGCGATCGCCACAAATCGTTCGGAACGTGGCTGCGCAGCTCGATCGAGAGTCCGCGCAGGATCAGGAGCCAGAGCACCAGCATCAACGGCAGATAGAATCCGCTGAAGCTGGATGCGTACAGCAGCGGGAAGGCGCAGAACAGGACACCCCCGCCCGCGATCAGCCAGACTTCATTGCCATCCCACAACGGACCGATGGAGCTGATTACTTGCCGGCGTTCCTGGTCGGTGCGCGCGAGATAAAGATGCAGGATACCGACACCCAGATCGAAGCCGTCCAAAATCACGTAGCCCGCGATCATCAGAGCTACCAGACAGAACCAAAGAGTGTTCATCGTCGTGTCCTTGTCAGATTTGCGTGGCTGGAAGGGTGTGCGGTTCCGGCCCAAGGTAGATTTCGCGGGTGATCAGGAACAAAAATAGAACGGCCAGCACCGCGTAAAGGCCCAGGAACCCCATCAACGTAAAGAGCCCGTTTCCGGCCGAGACGTAGGGCGATGCTCCTTGGGCGGTGCGCATCACGCCGAAAATGAGCCAAGGCTGGCGGCCGAGTTCGGCGGTGAACCAGCCCGCGGTGGTTGCGATGTAGGGAAAGGGAAGCGCCAGCATCAGGGCCCACAGAAGTGGACGGAAGGTGTACAACCGCCCCAGGTAAAGCATCAGCGCGGAAAGTCCCATGATGGCCAGCAGCAAGGTCCCCAATCCCACCATGATGTGATAGCTGAAGTACAGGAGCGGTATATTTTCCGGCCAGAGATTCTGCGGAAATTGCCGGAGGCCCTTCACTTCGACGTCCCAGCGCTGATAAGTCAAAAAGCTGAGCATCCTTGGTACTTCGATCGGGTTGTCGAGCCGCATCTTGACCATGTCGGGCTGGCCGATGAGCACCAGCGGCGCGCCTTTTTCGGTGTCGAACAGGCCCTCCATGGCGGCCAGGGTCTGCGGCTGATGCAAGGCGACATTCTTGCCTTGCCTGTCGCCGGTGGGGAAGATGGACATCATGTTGGCGATCACGCCCGCGATCACGCCCACGCGGAGAAACACCTGCGCGTATTTCACATGCTGATTCATCAGGATGTAATACGCTCCGATGGACGCCATGACGAAACTCGCCGTCACTACAGAGGCCATCATGTTGTGAAAGTACTGCCAGCCGGCCCAGGGATTGAACAGCACGCCCGTGAAGCTGTTCAACATCACGTGCCCATCCGGACCAATTTGATAGCCGGTGGGATGTTGCATGAACGCGTCGGTAGCGATGATCAGATATCCAGACAGCCATGATCCGAGGAAAATCAGAAACGCCGTGCCCCAGTGCGAAAGCGGAGTAAGTCTCTTTTCCGCAAACAGGAACATTCCCAGGAAGCTCGATTCGAGAAAGAACGAAAAGAGGCCTTCCATGCCGAGAGTTTGTCCGATTACCGCTCCCGCCTCTCTCGAAAAGCCCGCCCAATTGGTGCCGAACTGGAATTCCATCGGAATACCCGTGATCACGCCAAAGGCGAAATTCACCGCGAAAATCTTTGCCCAGAAGCGTGCGGAGTGGCCGTAGCGTTCGTCGTGGGTCCACAGCTCCATGGTTTTCAGGATAAGGATCAGTAAGGCCAGCCCCATCGTCAACTGCGGGAACAGATAGTGGAATGTGATGGTGAAGGCAAAATGGAGCCGATGCACCGCCAGCGCTGAATCCATAGCCCACAACTCTAGCAGATCGGAGCCGAGTAATGGAACCAAAGCGAAGCGCCAGACACCGCTGGTCTTGTATCATCGGTTTATCGGATGAATACGGGCGCCAGCGACACCACGGGGATAACCGCCGGGCAGCTCAGTGCCGTGCAAATGCGAGATGAGGTGCTCTCGCTCAAAGCCATGGTGCTGGCTCTGCGCGAACAGATGGAAGAAATGCGCGCCAAGCACCAGCGCGCTCTACAGCAGGCGGCGCTTGGATCGAGCGTGGAAACCGTGGAACTCCGCAAGACCGTTCTGGCGCAGCGCGAGGAAATGGAAAGGCGCGACGCGGAGAATCGCAGCAACCTGCAGCGCGCCACCGCGCAAGCAGCGGATGAGATCGCGCAACTAAAGACTACCGTTATCGCGCTGCGCCAGGAGCTGGAGCGCCAGAGAAACCTGCACTCGCTTGCATTTCAGGAAGCGCGAGTGGCGGCGAACCAGGAGCAGACGCAACTGCGCGACACCATCGTACGGCTTCGTGAGGAATTAGAAAAGCGGAATGAGCCAGCCTAAAGAGCAAGGGACGGAAACTCCCGCACGCGCGCGCCGCCCTCGCCCGGCACAAGGCCGCCGTCCGAGCGTGCGCGAAATGGAGCTGCTGCTGCGTCTCTCGCAACGGATCTCCACGATCGACTCACTCGATGAATTGTTGCCGACCATCGTGGATCAGTGCGCCGAAGAGACCGATTCCGAACGAGGCACGCTGTTCCTGAGCGATCCGGAGACCGGCGAGCTTTACTCGCGCGTGGCGCAGGGCCTGGGAATTCCTGAAATCCGCATTATGAACAACAGCGGCGTGGCCGGCCATGTGTACACCACCGGGCAGGGCATTGTCATTGACGATGCGTATTCGAATCCGCTTTTCGACCGCACCATTGATGAAGAAACCCAGTACGTCACCAGGAACCTGGCCTGCGTGCCCATCCGGTTCAAGGGAGAAACGTTGGGCGTGTTGCAGATGCTCAACAAGAAGAGCGGCTCCTACACCAAGGAGGATTTGCATCTGCTCACGGCGATGGCCGAGCAGACCGGGCTGACTCTGCGCAGCGTGCTTTTCCGCGAAAACACCAAGCTGATTCGCGAGCAGGAAATGAAGTTCCTGAGTTTTGTCTCGGAATTGACATCCGATTTCGATCTGGGCACGGTTCTCACCAAGATTGTCACGGAGGCTGCCGCGATGCTGAAGGCGGACCGCGCCACTCTGTTCCTGCACGACGAGAAGCGCCAAGAGTTATTTTCACGCGTCGCGATGGGACCTTCCATGAACGAGATCCGGATTCCGAATCACGTCGGAATCGCCGGCGCCGTCTTCACTTCCGGCGAGACCATCAATCTCCCTTATGCCTACGCCGACCTGCGCTTCAACCCGGCGCAGGATAAACGCACCGGCTATTTCACGCGCTCCATTCTATGCGTTCCCATCGTCAAAAAAGAGGGCAAGATTATCGGCGTCACCCAGGCGCTGAATAAGCGTGGTGGTCCGTTCACCAAGGAAGACGAGGCGCGTCTGAAAGCCTTCACCGCCCGGCTAGCGATCAGCCTTGAAAACGCCAAGCTCTTCGAAGACATCCAGCACATGAAAAACTACAACGAAAGCATGCTGCACAGCATGTCCACCGGCGTAGTGACCCTTAATGAGGAGGGCTGTATCGCTACCTGCAACACCGCGGGGCTGGCCATCCTGAAAGTGCAGCCTTCCCAGATCCTGAATCAGCCCGCGCGCGAATTTTTTGGCGGGCCCAATTCCTGGATCGAGGAACGAATTCAGGCCGTTAACCAGACGCTGCGCTCCGACATCCGCATGGACGCGGAAATGAACGTGGGCGGTGACCGGATTTCGGTGAATCTTACCGTGCTGCCTTTGATGGGCGAAGATGAAGCCACACGCCAGCAGAAGCACCTGGGTTCGCTGCTCATGATCGAGGACATCAGCAGCGAGAAGCGCATGAAGTCCACCATGTCGCGCTACATGGATCCGGGAATCGCCGATCAGCTGCTGGCCGGGGGAGAAGAGGTTTTAGGCGGAAAAAGCGTCGAGGCCACCGTGCTGTTTTCCGATATTCGCGGATTCACCAGCATCTCCGAAGAATTAGGACCGCAGCCCACCGTCGCTCTGCTCAACGAATATTTCACCATTATGGTGGAATGTGTACAAAAGCAGGGAGGAATGCTGGACAAATTCATCGGCGACGCCATCATGGCTGTCTTTGGCCTTCCCGTACGGCACGAAGACGATGGGGATCGCGCCGTCAAGTCGGCCGTGTCGATGATCTCCGAACTGAAGCGCTGGAATCAGCAGCGGGTCGCCGCCGGTAAGGTTGCGCTCGACATGGGCATCGGCATCAATACGGATCGGGTGGTGTCCGGCAATATCGGATCGCCCAAACGGATGGATTATACGATTATCGGCGACGGTGTGAATCTCGCATCCAGGCTGGAAAGCGCGTGCAAACAATATGCCTCGCATATCCTGATCGCCGAGAATACCTTCCGCCACCTGCGGGGGACTTATCGCATCCGTGAGGTGGACCGCGTAGTGGTGAAAGGTAAGCGGGAGCCCGTGCCTATCTACGAAGTGCTCGACTATCACACCGACGAAACGTTCCCCCACCTGATGGACGCCGTCAACGCTTTCAAGAGCGGCTTGGACTACTATCGCTCCCGCCACTGGGACAAGGCCATCGATGGATTCGCGGAAGCGTCCTTCCTCAATCCGGAAGACCGATTGCCCAGCATCTACGTCGACCGCTGCATGCACTTCAAGGCTGAACCGCCGCCCGAAAACTGGAACGGTGAGTGGATCATGAAGACCAAGTAAGAGCTTCTGCGCTTATCGTGAAGTGATTTGGCGCCTCTGCTCAACGGCCGGGCCAGGCGGATCGTTCGTCACGGTGAAAAGCTGGCCGTTCTTCAGATACAACCGTTCGGCTTCCTGGCGATTGAAGGGGCGCGAGCCGCGACGGTTGAACACCGCCAGCTGGTTGCCGTCTTCATCCACGGCGCGGTCGCGATCGATGCCTTTTGACACCGCCAGCGCCGGACCGCTGGTGTGATACGTCGCGATCAACTTGGGCGTCGGCTTAGGGCTGAAACCGAGATACTCTGGTTGATCGTTGGGCGCGAACAACTGCACGATGCGGAAGCCGTTTGCCCCGTCGGCGATGTAGGCGAAGGCGCTCGCGGCGGTCATGCCGAGCTTCACGTCGCGCGTGTCGTTGATCACGCCTCCGCCGGTGAACACCTGCTCGATGCGCGGCTGTTCGGGCCGCTCTACATCCACGATCACCATGCCCTGCTTGCCGCCGGCCACATACGCGTAGGTTCGCGCCACATAAATGTTGCGCGCGTCTTCGAGCGGGACTGTCGCGCCCTGCACCACATGCGGATGCGCCAGCGACGTAGCGTCCAGCACCTTCAATCCCTGGCGATCCACCACGAAGGCGTAGCGGAACTGAACCGCGACTCCTTGCGGGTCCACAAGGTCGGGCGCTCCCACGATCGACTCCACCTTAGGCGCCACCGGATTCGCAATGTTCACCACCACCAATCCGCGATCGCACAAGATATACGCGTAGGTTCCCGCGATGGTGATGCGGCGCGCGCCCTTCAAAACACCATCGGGGTTAAATGTTACGGCGCGCTTCAGGAAATTGTTCGCCGGATTGCCGTCCAGCAGCGTGAGAACGCCGGGCGCCTTGGCCTTCAGATTCGGATCGCCCACCACCACCAGCCCTTCCTCGGCGTCGGTCACGTACAGGAACCCGTACATCAGCGCAATGGGCTGCTCTTCGTTGGCTGGAATGCGCGTCCGCAAAGGATCGACGGCCAGCGTGGAGGGCGATCCCACCGCCGTGGCGTTCTTGGTCTTCACATAAAAACGCTGGCCCAGGGGCGACACCGGCGCAGTGGTCATTTTTTCGGAAAAATCCTTGTTGTCGATGTTCGCCACATCGTAAATGCGGAAGCCGCCTTTACCTAAAGCCGCGTACAGATACTCGCCGCGCAACTGCAGATCCAAAACATTTCCCGAGTGATGATCGGCTTCGTGCAACTGGCCGTGATGCTCCTCGATCTCCGCATAATTCTTCGAATAAACCAGCTTTTGCAGATCGCTTCCAAACACCGCCGGCGGATCGTCGTGCTCTGCCACCGGCACCGCGTCGAAGCCTTTCGATCCCTCGGCCACGTAAACGTAGCGGCCCATGAAGTTCACCAGGTTCGTGCCTTGCATCAATAGCTGCGCCATCCACGCGTTGTTGTCGCCCGAGCGCGAGACGTGACAATCAGTGCACATTTTGGTCTCGGTCGCGCGAACCGTGTGCGGATAGTAGGAGCTGAATCCGAAACCGCTGAAACCTTCCGCCGAAATGGTCTGCTGCATGTAATACAGCCAGTCGCGATTGGCATTCTGCGAACTCACCACCACCGCGCACGTCGAGCGCGTGGGCGCGATGCGATGCTTGGTCACCGTGCCATCCACGCCCAGCATGTAGATGTCGTCGCGCAGCACTTCGAAGTTATAAGCGGTGTAGTTGCGCGTAGTCAGCCCTTCGTTGTGCAGCATCGGCAGCTTGCGATTGGCCGACATCGGCAGATGGCAACCGAAGCAGCTGGTGGTCCACGAAGAATGGCAGGCGTAGCACGTCATGCGCTCGTTCGAATGCGCGAGCGTTGATTCGTCGCCCGGCACGCTGCCCCACGTGGTCCCATCTTTCATGATTGTTTTCGCCAGCCGCGACTTTTCGTTGTAGTGCGGATTGCCGGGCGTGATGGTGTCCACCACCTGCACCACTTCCCACGGCGCGCGATCTTTATCCACCATCGACCGCTGATACAGCTTTCCCTCTTGCCAGAAAAACCTCCGCTGTCGCCAGGGCGTTCGCAGCAGCGCCAGATCGGTGCCGCCTTTGGGAGCTGCCGCGGCCGACGTTCTCAGCGTCGCTTTGTGCGAGATGGCGCCGTGGCAATCCACGCAATCGATCTCCACCGCGTTGCGCGTCTCGCCGTACAGATTGCCGTCGCCATGGTTGTCCTGCTGGAAATGGCAATCGGTGCAGTGCATGCCTTTTTCCAGATGAATGTCGCGTAGCTGCACCGCCTTCTGGAACTTTTGCTTGTCATCGTCGGGAACCACGTGGCTTTCCGGATCCAGCAAGTTGCCCTTGCGGTCGCGCTTGTACACTGCGCGAAAGATCCAGCCGTGGCCGTGAAAATCGGCGAATTGCGTGTGCTTGAGCTGCTGATTGAACTCCGGACTGCCGGTTTTTTCGAGGAACGCAAGATCCTTCCACAACCCGCGCGCCGCCGCGCTCTCCGGATTCGCCAGCCATGTTTTGAAGCGATCCTCGTCCGACGGATCGTGCTGCCCCTTCGGATACATGTGCTCGCCATCGGTCTCGTTGTCCCACCAGATGTAGCCCAGATACGACGCCACCATGTTGGTGCCGGGATGGATGTGGCACACGATGCACTGGCTCGTGGGAATGGAGCGCGTGAACTCATGCTTGATGGGATGGCCGGATTCATTGCGCGGAATGGTGGGATCCATCTGGAAGCTGTGCGCCTGGTTGCCGTATTGCGCGTAGGGGCCGGAATGAATGGACGAACGATCGTTGGCGTAAATCACGTGGCACGCCGTGCAACCGCTGTTGCGATAATCGCCCGGATGATCGTTGGTGCCGGGCAATGACAGGATCGGATCGAGCAGTCGAGTTTTCTGCAGGCCGAGAAACACGGGATCCGTTCGCAGCTCGGTGCCCAGCCCGCGATCGCTCAGCTTCACATCCGGACGGCCGGGGTCTTCATCCGGATTCGGAATACCGATCTCAGAGCGCTCTCCGCCGCCGCGCTCGAACACGCGCAAAATATTTCCAGGCTGCGATACTTCCCAGCGGCCCAGCGGATCCAGCTGCGGCAGCACGCCCTTCAGATGCGTCAGATCCTGCGACGGCGGCGGATAGGTCTTCAAGCGCTGCGCGATGCCGTCGGCCGAATAGCTCTCTCCAAAATGCGCGTCCTTGTAAGGAAATCCGCCGTTGTTATACAGCGCCGCTTCCCACAGCATGGCGCCCGTGGTCATCATGCTGGTGCGCACTGCGAACACTTCCTTGACGTGACAACCGGCCGAGCCGCAGGTTTGCGGCGCCACGCGCAAGTCGCCCGGATTGACGAACTGGATGTACTCTTTGGTCTCCTTCAGCCACTCGGTGTAGGGACGAACCGGATTGGCCGAACTGCGCCACAGCTCAGGAATACTGGGCTTGGGATGCGCTTTCTTTTTGGCTTCGTCGTATCCGGCCGAGCCCTTCTGTGCGCCTGCCGGAGGCATCACGTCCGGGTGCCCGCCATGACAATCGGCGCAGCCCAGGCGCACGGTTCCCGTGGTGTGCATGGTGGCTGAATCGGTCTGGCCATGGCAGGCCACGCACCCGGTGCTATTGCGATCGGCCTCGGCCTGCGTCTCGCCCAGCCGCGAATCGCCCAGCCGCACGCGACCGCCGCCCTCCTGGCTCGTCTGTTGCTGGCCGAGCAAAAGCACGCACAAGCTGGCGCAAGCGATACTGGCTCCCAAACCGAGAGCCAAGCTGCGAAGGGCGATGGATTTTTTAGAATCGGAATCGGACATTAGTGAACACCGCGAGCAAAGTTCGATTGGTGGAGATATCGCGCAGACCCTGGAACGGCACCAGCGCATCCACGCCGCCGGTGATGGAAATATTTTCTGAAAGCGGCGGGCGATACGTAAAGCCGATTCCCGAATCGGCTCCAATACCGGCATGGATGTTGGACTGGAACAGCAGCAGCTCCAGCGGATCGGTGCGCGCGAAGCGCAGCAGATTTAAATTGACGAAGCCGCGCAGCTTGGGCGTGATGTCGATATCCACTCCGGCATTGTAAAGGAACAACCCCGGATTCACGAAATTAGCTTGCCCTTCACTCTTGCTGGTGCGCAGATCGGGAACCAGGCTGTTGCCGTTCACCAGGCTCACGCCGGTGGGAGTGAGCGCGATTCCTTCGCGATCCCAAAAGCTGAAGAAACCGCCCGCGAAGTTGGGATTGTCGAAAATGGTGTCGAAGCCGGTGGCGGTGCGGTCGCGCGGATCTTTGTCGCCCGACGAGTAGAAGAAAGAGAGCCGGTAGCGCAGCCAGTCCTTATCGAGCGAGATTTCCGCGGCCGCCATCTGCGCGTTGATGTGCACGTAGCGGCCGGCGATCTCGTTGAAATTATCGTGGCCCAGCACCTGGTAGAAAGCATCGGTGATGTTGATTTTGTGGAAGTGGCCGTCGCCCGTCAGGCCGTAGTAATAAGCGCGAATGGAATGTGGCACCACCAGGCCGATCGGCGCCGGCCGCACCAGAAAATTATCGGTGTCGTACTGAAACGAGGGATCGTCTTTGTCGTAATGAAAGCTGGCCTGCATCGTGTAGCCGGGGATGAAGAAATCCTGCCGGTAAATATTGGCGATCATCACCTGCTGGTGACGGTAGGCCATCGAGTTCAAACCGCTGTTGGTGTCCTTTTCGAGCATCGCGAAATAGGCCAGGTTGAATTGATAGCGGTTGGAATCGAAGTTGCCAAACAGCCGCACGCCTGGCTCTTGGTCCGAGAAAATGAAGCCGCGAAAATCGCTGGTGAAGGATTGAATGCCCACCCGCAGGGAAACGAAGTCGTACTGATCGCTCAGATCCTTGAGCTTCACTTCGGCAAAGCCTTCTTGTAAGCCGAGGTGCGAATCGAACCGCGTGGTTCCTTTGCGAACGTCGAAATTGACGACGCCGTTCTCTTGCGCGGCCAGGTAATTCACATTGATTTCGGGCGTGATCTGGATGCGCCAGTCGGCCGGACGAAACGAGGTGTCGCCATGAAACAGGTCGAACGAGAACGCCATGTTCTCGTCGATGAAGAATTGCCCGAAGCGTCCGAAGAACTGCGCTTCCCCTGGACTGGCCGATCCTAAACCGCTAGGCACCGGCAAACGGCGGCCATCGGCGAAGGTATCGCTGGTGAAGGTGAGATTGAGAAAGGTTTGGTTTCCGATGATCGGATAATCGCCCTTCAGCTTATTTTGATTGAACGGATCGTACCAGTGGCCGTTCACGTAGGGCACTTCGAAATTCGGGTAACGATGATAGTCGGGAAAATCGTAGCCCCAGCGATTCGGAACCGCACTGAAGACCTGCTCGTCGTTGGGCACTGGAGACCGCGGCTTGGCCTCGCCGGTGTCTCCGGGCGGAGGCTCGCTCGGCAAATTGCGATAAGTGGACGAAGTGGGCGGCTCTTCGGGAGGCGCGGTGTTGGGACCGAGATCGGGTTGCCGCGGAATTTCGCGCACGCCTTCGGCGCCTGAGGGCGCGGCCGACATTCCGAACGTCAGCGGCAACACGTCGCCGGCCGCGAGATTGATATCGCCCTGCGTGAACGGAAGAAAGCCATCGCGCGTGGCCGTGAGTTGATAGCGCCCCGGCGGGACTTCGACCAAACGAAACGTGCCGTCACCGTTGGTGGTCGCCGCGAGCTTCGTTCCGCTCGCCGCGTTTTCGAGCGTAATCGCGACGCCGCCCAATCCCAGGCCGTCTTGCGTGCTGACGATGCCCGTGATCGCCGCTGTGTTCGAGACGGTTTGGCGGGGGATGCGTTGAATTTGTCCGCCATCCTGAGCGATGCCCGCGACCGGGAGTAAGACCAGGAACAGACATGCACCTAGCCCTCTACCAAGTTCAGCCCCCGAAATTAGCACAAGCTCCTTTGTACAACAGTCGGTTTGAAAATCGCTACCTCACGTCTAGAAAGCTTCAATACGTCGGATTCTGCGGGAACTTGAGATAAGGCAGCCGGACGCCCTGATCGATGATCTGATCGGCGTGGATGCTGGCGGGGGCTTCAAAGGCCGCTCCGCCGGCGGCGGTTACGAAATCGTCCTGATCGACGCCGTCGCCGCTGACGCCCAGGCCGCCCACCAGCACGCCGTTTTTATACAGCGGCAGCGAACCGGGAAAAAACACGATGCCGTTTTGATTCGGATTCGGCGTCTGCGAGCCCTGCGTGCACGGATTCAGCGTGTCGTATTCATACAGCGGAAAAAACGGACCGGGCGCCGTGCCATCTATGCCGGGCGGATAAATGGGCTGGCCCCCGAAGCCGATGGTCCGGTTAGTCACAGCAGTGCCCATCGGAACGCCCGGCAGATCGCTCGCCAGGCGATTCGGTCCGCTGAAGAAAATCACATTGCGCGATTTGCCCACCGCCACGTCGATGCTGAACACCGTCGCGTCCACCATCCGATAGAGCGCGATGACGGTGCCATCCAGATCGGACACCGCCATCACCATGCGGGCGCGCGAACCGATCGGCAATCGAATCACGGCGCGCGTCAGATTGGCTTCGTTCACCGCGGCGTTGATGATGCCCTGCACGTCGTCGAGCGTGAGTCCACCCACCGGTCCCGGGCCCGGCCCCACCAGATAACCTGTCGGATCGGGCTTCGGACTGCCCAGCGGACCCATCACGTAAGTGCCGTCGGCCGAGCCTGCGCTGTATCCGGCGGGACGGCTGGTCTGATCGACGTAGGGCAGCGCGAGGCCATTAATGATCACCACGCCGGGCGGCGCGGGATCGGCTCCGAAGCCCGCTCCGCCGGCGCCTGAAAAAGCAGCGAACTCGGCGACATCCGGCGGTACGCCCGCCACTCCGACGCCGCCCACCATCACGCCTTGCTTGAACAACGGCACGCCGCCCGGATTCACGGCGCTCGGAACGCTGTCGTACAGGTTCGCTTTGCCGGTGAGGATGCCGAGCCCTGGCTGCGTTCCGTCGATGGATCGCGCGGGCGGAAAATCCTGGCCGGGAAGATACTGGGCATTGAACGGGCAGCCCCGGTTCGTGTTCTCGATGCCGTAAAGCGGCGCGTTGCTGGTGTAATCGATGCCCGGCGGAAAATGGATGCCGCTGATGAAGCGCACCGTGCGTGACGACAAAGGCGCTTGATCGTTACTGAAAAAACTCGCGGTGCGGGCCAGCGCCACCGCCACTTCTTTGGTATCGGCCTGCACTGAAAAATTAGCCGTCGACGTGGCGGGCGCCGCGGGTTTCGCGTAGATCGCAAGGATATCGCCCTGCCGGTCAGTGACCGCGATCACCATCGCATCCGAGTTCACCGACGATGCCGCGGCTTCCACCACCGCCGCCACGTCGGTGGAAGTAAGCACTACCGGATCGGGCAGCGGATGCAACTGGCGATGCGCAGGCGGATGCGCGGGCTGCGAAAAACCAAGCGCGGCGGCCAGAGCAAACAAAGAGATGGTTCGCGGGAACAGCATCTTTGGCGACCTACTGGATCAAGGAATTCAGGTTCTTCATCGCGGCCGCGAACCTTAAGCCGTTGTACGCCGATGGATCGTCCAACTGGCGGAACAGTCCATTGATTGCGGCGCGAATCTGTTCCTGGTTGGCCAGCTTATCGTTTTTCGTGTAAGCGACAAACAGCGAATCGAGCGCCATGGTGGCCTGTTCGGCGGAACGCTCGCCTTGCTCGGCGATTCCCTCGTCGCCACTGATGCTCTTGAGCAAACGCATGGTCTGCATCGGATCGAACATCATGCCATTCATGCGAGTGGCCAGACGCCCGGCGAGTTCCGACGTCGCAGTGGCTTCTGACGCCACCTGCGGCCGGTTCGCATTGAGCGCCGTGACGCCCGCGTACACCTTGTCGACACCGGCTTTGAGTTCCTGCGTAGCGCCGGGATCGGCATCCTGGATCACATGGTTCAAAACCACGTAGCGGGAAAGATTGAACGGCGGATTGCCGGGGCGGCGACCAGCATAACCGCGCTCCTGACGCCAGCTATCTTTCGCCGCGACCAGATTATGGTGGCAGGCGAAACAATCGAGCTCTGAGTATTCTGGCCAGATGCCGTTTTGCGATTCGCGCGCCACGCGCTTCAGCTGCTCCCTCAGTTGCACGGCCTGTCCCACGGCCATCGCTTTGACCGCGAACCACGGATCGGTGTCCACTTCTTTCCAGTGCGGCGGCATCACCGACATGAACGAATCCAGCTCGAAGTAAAGATCCGGATGGCCGGCCGCGATCAGCTCATGATCCACGTCTTTTTCGGGCGTCCCCAGATGACAGGTGAGGCACTTCTCGCTGCGCGAGACCAGATCGCGCGTGTTATACATGCCGAGCTCGAGCGACTTGGCGTAATTCCATCCACGCGTAGTGTGCGGGCCCAGCCATGCCGACGCCGGGCCGTGACAGTTCTCGCAGCCCACTCCATCGGTGAGATCGAAAGTGCGCGCCCGCTGATCCGCCGGAACATCCAGCGCATGGCATGCCAGACAGCGCGGCGCCGTGTCCGGGCTCGGCAGCCCCATGATCTTGGCGATGCGAACGCCCACAGGATTAGTGAGGTTCACAAACGCATGCGCGTGCTTGTCGCGCACCACCCAGGTGCTGTATTCGTTCTGCAGCACGGTAGTCTGATCGCGCGCTTGCACGCCGCCATGGCAACTCGGCGAACTGCATGAGCCGGGTCCATTGTATTTCGATGGCTCGGGGCTTTCGGCCGCGGAAAGACACACGCTGGCCAGAACGCCCAGGACGATTCCTAAACAAAGGCCGTTTTTCATTTGGGTTCGTTGCTTCAGTCTAGGGTAGCAGATGCGATCCCCGATATTGAGGCTATAATGTAACCTCATATGTCAACGAGACTCCGGAGGACCACGCGTTGATTTTTGACGACCTCAGAGCCATTCAGTCCCAGTACGGCTACTTGCCGGCCGAGCAACTGCAACAGCTGTCGCAGCGCACTCACACGCCGCTTTATCGCATTCACGGAGTGGCCGATTTCTTTCCGCACTTTCATCTCAGCCGTCCGCCCAAGGTGCGGATGAACGTGTGCTCGGACATGTCGTGCCATCTGCGCGGCGCCGTCGATTTGAAGAGCGCGCTCGAGCAGCGCTTCCGCGGCATGAGCGATAAAGATGTGAAGGTGGGCGAGGTTTCGTGCCTGGGCCAGTGCGACGGGGCGCCCGCGGTTTCAATCAACGATCATATCTATCGCAGCGTCACCACCGCGCAGGCGGAAGCGCTGGTGCTCACCGCGCTCGGCGGCAGCGAGTTGCCCGACATGCCGGCCGACGAGAAGCTGGATGGATACCTGGCCTCCGATCCTTACGCAGGCGACGAGCATTATGGCGCAGTGCGGCGCTTAATCGAGACGCGCGATTGGGACGGAGTGATCGCGCTCTTGAAGGCCGCCGGATTGAGCGGAATGGGCGGCGCCGGATTTCCGACCGGTGTGAAGTGGGACATCGTGCGCAAAGAGCGCAGCGCCGAAAAATACGTGGTGTGCAATGCCGACGAAAGCGAGCCCGGCACCATCAAGGACCGCTTCATCATGCAGCATCTGCCGAACCTGTTAGTCGAGGGCATGCTGATCGCGGGCCTGGTGACAGGCGCGCAAAAAGGCATCCTGTATCTGCGGCACGAGTACGGAGTGCAGGAGCACATTCTCGAAAAAGAGATCGAGCACTGTTATGAGGAAGGGTTGCTCGGTGCGAGCGTGCTCGGCTCCGGCCTCACTTTCGATCTGGAGCTGTTCATCAGTCCCGGCGGATATATTTGCGGCGAAGAGAGCGCGCTCATTGAAGCCATCGAAGGCAAGCGCGCCGAGCCGCGCAACAAACCGCCGTTTCCCGTCGCGCAGGGCGTTTTTAATAAGCCAACGGCATTGAACAATGTGGAGACGTTCACGCATGTGCCGCAGATTCTGGTGAAGGGCGTCGATTGGTACAAGTCGCAGGGGCTGGGCGGCGCCACCGGGCTCAAGTTTGTCGGCATCAGCGGCGACGTGCGCAATCCGGGCGTGTTCGAGATTCCGATGGGCCTGCCGATGTCGGAAGTGGTCTTTAATCTGGCGGGCGGAATCGTGGACGGAAAACAGCTGAAGGCCTTTGCGCCCTCGGGTCCCTCGTCGGGATATTTGCCGGCGTCGATGGTGGATGTGCGGCTGGATTTTAAATCGCTCGCAGCCGTGGGATCGATGCTCGGATCGGGCGCCATCGTGGTCTATTCCGAAGGCCGCTGCATGCTCGACAACGCGCTGAACGCGGTAAAGTTTTTCCGCAACGAATCCTGCGGCAAGTGCGTGCCCTGCCGGATGGGCTCGCAGAAGATGGTGGATATTTTGACCGGCTGGACGCTCGGCAAAGGATCGGCGGCCGACATGGAACTGATTGACGACCTGACCGAGGCGCTGAAGCTGACCTCCATCTGCGGCCTGGGACAGTTCGCACACTCGCCGCTCAGCTCCGTGCTGCTGCATTTTCGCGATGAGATTGAAGCCCACGTTTACAGCCATCGATGCCCGGAAGGAGTTTGCCCGATGCGCGAGGTTTACGCATGATTGAGCTCACCATAGACGGCTTGCCGGTTTCGGTGCCCGACGGAACCTCGGTGTTCGACGCCGCGCGTTCCAATGGCATTCCGATTCCCACGCTGTGCCATCAACAAAACGAAACGCCGGCCGGAGTGTGCCGGGTGTGCGTGGTGGATGTGGGCGGACGCGTACTGACGGCGTCCTGCGTGCGGCCGGCCGAAAACAAAATGGTGGTTTCCACCAACTCGGAAAAAGTGGTGCGCGCGCGCCGCACCCTGGTGGAGATGCTGATGGCCGATCATCCCAGCCCGTGCGCGCGGCAGCGTCAATCGAACGATTGCGAACTGGAAACGCTGGCGCGGTTGGAAGGCATCGGGCCATCGCGTTTTCCGCGCCGCATCTCGCCGCGCGGCCAGGATAATTCATCGCTTGCGATCGCAGTCGACCACGAAGCGTGCATTTTATGCGACCGCTGCATTCGCGGCTGCGACGAGATTCGCCACAACGACGTGCTGGGCCGGCGCGGCAAGGGCTTCATGGCAGGCATCGCCTTCGACATCAATCTGCCCATGGGCAACTCGTCGTGCGTGTCGTGCGGCGAGTGCATGGTGTCGTGCCCCACCGGCGCGCTCACCAATAAAAGCGTGGTGAAAACGGTTTTGCCGGGCGAACCGGTGGACGTCGAAGAGCTGCAGCAGCTCACTTATTTCCAGAAAGTTTCGGGAACGTTCCTGGAACTGAACAAGAACGCAGTGGTGCGGCGCCATTATCGCAAGGGCGAGATTGTGTGCCGCGAAGGCGAGTATGGCCGCACCGCTTTTTACATTGTGGAAGGCGAGGCCGAAGTTTTTATTTCCACACCCATGGCGCACGTCAACACCGCGAGCCAAGGCACCGGATTCCTGGGCAGGATGACCAGCCGTCTGTTTGGACGGCAGCAGGAACGCCGTGTCGAAGAAGGACGCCGCGCCACCATCCCGATTGATGGGCCGGTGGATCTGCCCTACGATCATCCGGTGGCCACGCTGCATCCGGGCGACCTGTTCGGCGAGATGACTTGCATCAGCCTGTATCCGCGCTCGGCCACGGTTCGCGCGGCTACCGATTGCGTGATGTACGAGATGCTGCGCAACGTGCTCGATATCATCCAGCGCAACAAAACGCTCAAGGCGCAACTGGACGCCAAGTATCGCCAGCGCGCGCTCGACGATCATCTGCGCAGCGTGCCGATGTTCGCCTCGTTGAACCAGGAGTTCATCGACGTGTTGCGCAATAAAGTGGAGCTGGTGCGCTACACCAAGGGCGACGTGATTTGCAGCCAGGGCGATATCGCGGACAGTTTTTATTTGATTCGCCTCGGATTCGTGAAAGTGACGGAGCCGCATCCGGGCGGCGATCTGGTGCTGGCGTATCTGGGACGCGGCGGATACTTCGGCGAAATCGGATTGCTGGGCGAAGGCACGCGCACCGCCACTTGCACCGCGCTCGATCACGTGGAGCTGGTGCGCATCCACGCCGAAGAGTTCCATGAGATGGTGCACATGTTCCCGGCCGTGCGCGAGAGCCTGGAAACATTGATGCGCGAGCGCCAGGAACAGAACCGGCAGCGCATCGCGACGGCCACCAGCACGCCACTGGATACTTTTCTCACGCGCGGTTTGATGGAAGCGCAGAGTTTGCTGGTGATGGATCTGCAACGTTGCACGCGCTGCGATGCCTGCGTCCGAGCCTGTGCCGATGCGCACGATGGCGTCACGCGTTTGATCCGCGAAGGACAGCGCTTCGATAATTTCCTGGTGGCCACTTCCTGCCGGCATTGCCGCGATCCGTTGTGCATGCCGGGGTGTCCGGTGGGCGCTATCGGGCGGCGCAATTCGCTCGAAGTGATCATCGAGAACTGGTGCATCGGGTGCGGCCTGTGCGCCAAGAACTGCCCGTACGGCAATATCAACATGCATCCGTTCACGGTCACCGAGCACGATCCGGTGCACGCGGGCCGCGAGATGGCGGTGGTGAAACACAAAGCCACGTCCTGCGATTTATGCACCGATCTGGCCGAGCCCAGCTGCGTGTACGCCTGCCCGCACGACGCGGCGCATCGCGTGGAGCCGAACGAATTTTTCCGCTGGGTGGGCACGCCGCTCGCTGCTGGAATAACGGAAGACGTAATTCAGAGGAGCTGACGAGCGATGCGGATCGACCGGACACACCGCCCCTGGGCCGTTGCCACTATCGCGCTCGCGATCATCGCCACGGCCGTCTATATTCTTTACGCTGTCGAAACTCCGGGCGGGCCGCGCGGTGGAAGCGCCATGGGGCTCACGTTCGGAATCGTGGGCTACGGAATGATGCTCTACGCAGGATTGCTGGGCGCGCGCAAACGCGTTCCCACCTGGCGCCTGGGACGAGGGCAAACCTGGATGCGCGGGCACCTGTGGTTCGGCCTGCTGAGTCTGCTGTTGATCCTCTATCATGCCGGATTCGCGTTCCGCGGTCCGCTGACGCTGGTGATGATGATTCTGTTCTTCATCGTGATCGGCAGCGGATTGCTGGGGGCCGCGATCCAACACTACATCCCTACTTACATGACGTCGCGGGTGCCGCTAGAAACCATCTACGAAGAGATCCCGCATGTGCGTGCGCAGCTGCGTGAGGAGGCCGATCAGCTGGCGGTCGCCATCTGCGGCCCGCTCGATCGGAAGCCCGAACCGGAAACGGCGGAGGAACCGGAAGCGGCCGCGCAAGCTACTTTGGTTGAGATCGAACATGACGATCGCCTGCAGTTTCGCGAAGTTTATCTGCGCAAAGTCCGGCCGTATCTGGAGGACCCGGAAACGCCGAACGCCGAGCTGGCCGATCCGGCGCGCTCCACGGAAACCTTTGTAGCTCTGCGCCGGTTGCTCGCTCCGCCGGTGCACGGAGTGCTGGACGACCTGGAAAACATCTGCGTCGAAGAGCAGCAGCTAAGCCGCCAGATTCGAATCTATCGCTGGCTGCACGGCTGGCTGCTGGTGCACGTTCCTCTTTCGATTGCGCTGCTGGTATTGGGCGCGGTACACGCGGTGATGGCCCTCAGATACTAGGGATGACAAATTAGAATGGCCGGACGAACACGCACCACCAAAAAACTAGCGCAGCGCATCAATCTGGATTATTTCAAGACGCTGCACGGCATTCCACGCTGGCGCCGGATTCTCTCGGGCGGGTTTGTGATCGTGGGCCTGGGATGGCTGGGCTGGCACGCGGTGGCGGGAAGTCCCGCGCCGTATAACGCGGGACCGCTGGGACACGCGCACGCGATCTTGGGACAAAAATGCAACGCCTGTCATGTCGCGCAGGCGAGCTTTGAGAAAAGTGCTACCGACCAGGCGTGCCTGGGATGTCACGACGGGCCCATTCATAAAGCGGATCAGACGTTTTCGCCGTCCTGTTCCAATTGCCACGTGGAGCATCAGGGCACGTTGCGGATGGCCAGCACCAGCGATCGCGCCTGCACGCAGTGCCACGCCGATTTGCAGACCACGCACGGAGCGTCGAAGTTCGCATCCAGCATTCGCGGCTTCGATAGCAGCCATCCGGAGTTCGCAGTGCTGCGGCCTGGCGCTACCGACCCGGGCACCATCAAGTTCAATCACAAAGTGCATTTGAAAATGGATCTGCGCGGGCCGAACGGTCCGGTGCAATTAAAATGCGCCGATTGTCACCGAACGCAGGGAGCGGCGGCGCTCATGCCCGTGAGTTTTGGGCCGTCCAATAAATCGTACATGCAGCCCATCGATTATGAGAAGGACTGCGCCTCCTGCCACACGCTGCAGTTCGACCGGCGCTTCAGCGAATCAGTCCCGCACAAAGAGCCGCAAGTGGTGTACGATTTCGTGCATCAAAAATTAACCGCCTATATCGCCGCGCATCCGGCCGAGATTCCGTTAGTGGACGAACCTGACAAACGACTGCCAAGCCGTCCGCCGCAGCCGCCGGCGCGCAACGCCGCCGAATGGGTGCAGCAGCGCATGGCCGACGCCGAGCTTCTGCTGTGGCGCAAATCCTGCAAGGAATGCCATAGCCTGAGCTATCCGAACGGTCCCGATGCGTTGCCGGTAGTGGCCAAAGCCGCCATCACGGCACGCTGGCTGCCCGACGCCAAGTTCGATCATGAAGCGCACCAGATGGTGGAATGCGCCTCCTGCCACGCCAAGGCCAACGAGAGCACGGAAACTTCCGACGTCCTGCTCCCCGGTGTCGCCACTTGCCGCCAATGCCATCACTCCGGCAAGGACGCCGCCGAAGCCCGCTGCTTTGAATGCCACATCTATCATGACTGGAGCAAGGAAAAACCAGTCAACGCCGCGTTCACCGTACGCCAACTCGCCGAATGATTAGACGCTAGCCGCCTGCCTGGTCTCTTTGGTTTCATAGACGTCCTCCACCGCGGCGCGCAGCAACTCCGCCACACTCCAGGCTTGCGCCATACAGCCGCGAGCCGCGTGTGGCGCGTCAGCATCGGCGATCTCGGGAATCTGCCCGAGTCCAACGGTATTGATCTGCTCCTCAAAGCCCGCAAGCCAGGCGGCTGCTTGCTCTCGCGCAGCGGCGGATCGATTGTTCACCTTCACGTAGGCGGTGATGAACGGTCCTATCAACCACGGCCAAACGGTTCCCTGATGATACGAAGAATCGCGCTCCCAGACTCCACCTTGATAATGCGGACGGTAGGCTTGATCTTTCGGCGACAGGCTCCGCAACCCGCAAGGGACAAGCAACTCGCGCTCCACCATCTCTACCACCCGGCGAGCGCGATCTTCATCGAGCATCGTATTTGGCAGGCTGACCGCAAAAATCTGGTTCGGCCGGATAGAGGCGTCCGAGCCCTCGCCACTCACCACATCGTACAAACAGCTTTGGGCATCGTTCCAGAATTTGGCGTTAAAGCTCTGTTTGGCTTGATCCGCCGCGGTGGCATAGAGAGGTTTCATGGCCGGATCGAATTCGGCGGCCAGGGATTCCATGACGCGCAGCGCGTTATACCAGAGCGCCTGGATCTCAACCGGTTTCCCGTGCCGGGGTGTCACCACCCAATCGCCAATCTTCGAGTCCATCCATGTCAACTGAACGCCGGGCACTCCGCAGTTCAGCAGGCCGTCGTTATCGGCACAAATTCCGTAGCGCGTGCCCCGCATGTGCCATTCGATAATCTCCTTGAGCTTCGGATAAAGATTGTCGCGGACAAACTCGCTATCGCCACTGTAAGCCAGGAACGCCCGCACGGCTTCGAAGTACCACAGGGTGGCGTCCACCGTGTTATATTCCGGCGTTTCGCCCGCGTCGGGAAAGCGATTCGGCAGCATTCCCTGATCCACGCTGTCTGCAAACGCCAGCAGAATGCTCTTTGCCACCTCCGGCCGGCCCGTCACCAGCGTAAGCCCGGGCAGCGCGATCATCGTGTCGCGCCCCCAATCGCTGAACCAGTGATATCCTGCGATCACCGTTTTCAGATCGCCACGCTTTACGATGTACTGGTCTGCCGCCACCGTAAGAGCTTCGACCAATGGCTCATCGCAAGGCGCGCTCGCCCGCAGGTTTTCCCGGCGTTCTATCTCATTCTTGCGGAGAGCCGCTGCTTCGCTGGCGTGGTGCCGTTCGGTGGATGCGATGACCGTCGCGGTGTTCTTTGCACTTAAATCGAAGCGAGCCACGAAGGGATTGAACAGATCCTCCTGGAAGTCGAGTCCTCGCTCTTGCTCGATGATGTATTCGAAGTTGTGGTACCAGTCTCCGGTTCGCTCCACCGTTTCGGCATTGTGCGCGAAATGAAGGGAGGGAAGATCAGAGTAGGGATGCACCGAAGCAAGGCCGGGCTCCATCATCACGTTTGTATCGAGCCAACCGTTTTGGCGAGTGGTGCCGTGATAATCCCGAAACGCGATGAGAGGACGAACCTCCAAAGTACATTCAGGGAGGGGCTCCGCTCCAGACCGGCGGATTTCGTACTCCACCACCACCGTGTTTTCGCCGTGGGGCATGAATACGCGCTTCTCGAGTTCAACTCCTTCCACGCGGTAGGTAAACACGGGAAACGGATCCATGCGAAATTCGACGAGATATGCGTGGCCCTGAGGATAGATGGTTCCGGGATACCGGTTCACCCCCAGGTCGAAGCGCTTCCCGTCAATCGCCAGCGTTTCTTCCAACTTCGAAAGCATCAGAATCCGGCCCACAGGCGGCTTGGTCGCGGCGGTCAGCAGCCCGTGGTATCGGCGGGTATTGAGGCCCGTGATGGTTGAGGAAGCAAAGCCACCCAGGCCATTGGTCTCAAGCCACTCCCGTCTGAGAGCCTGGTCTAGATTTTGGCAGGTGTTCTGGTCGCACCGAACGCAGCCCGGGGACGGCGTCTGGGGAACCGCTTGCGAGGGGATTGTATTGGTTGTCATGGAGCCTCCATAGTTGAATAGACGCGAACAAAATGGCGAGGGTGGCCTCTAGGAGTCTATCAGTAAACAGTCCCAACGGAAATGTGGGTAAACTGCATACTAGGCTTGTCCCACAAACAGCTTTCCTCAACAATGAATGAGTCATTGGCTCTGCTTCAGTCTGTCCCGTTCCTTGCTCCGCTGACGCTTTCAGAGCTTGAGCACATCGCCCGACAGTGCACTACCGAGGTCGTGGCGCCGGGGCACGTGATTGTGCGCGAGGGCGAAATCGGCGACCGCATGTACGTGATCGAGCGCGGAGGGGTCCAGATCCTGACAACCTCTTTCGATGGATCGGACGTGGTGCTTGCCCGTCTGGGACCGGGTCAGTGGTTTGGTGAACAGGCGCTGCGCCCGGGTGGTACCGGACGGCGCAACGCCAGCGTGCGGGCCATCGAGGAGTGCAGTCTGGTTGTTCTTTCACGCGAGCTTCTACACAGCTTGCTGGAGCAGAATTCCGAGCTTCTGGCGATGTTGCGCGCCAAGGGCGAAGAGCAGCGGGCGCTGCGCAGCAATCGTCTCCGCGAAGGCGTGTTTGCGAGCCTGGGTCTGGAGTCCGGCTCGGGCGATTATCGCATCGAAAAATATCCCGCGGGTCAGGCGGTGTTTCACCAGGGCGATCCGGGCGACCGGCTGTATCTGATCTTGAGCGGGCGCGCGCAAGTGGAGCGGACCGACGGCGGCGAGCGCAAGATTCTGGCGGAGCTGATGCCCGGGCAGTTTTTCGGCGAACTCGCGATTCTGCGGGATGCGCCGCGCAACGCGACGGTGGCAGCGGCGGAGGACCTGGAAGTGGTGAGCCTGGACGGCGCCTGGTTCCGGCGGGCGCACGACCAGAGTCCGGCGCTGCGATCGTTGATGGAATCGCTGGAGAGCATGTACCTGCTTCCGCACCGCGGCCTGCTCACGCTGCAGACCGGACAGCTGGACGGCAAGCCGGCGCTCACGGCGGTACACAATCTTCCGGACGGAAGGCGCGTCATGAGCACGCGGCTGGCCGGTGAACCTGCCTTCACCGCGCAACTGCTGGACGCGGACAAATCCGCTGCGTCGCCGGTGATCTATGAAAGCGCCGAGCACGGAATCTATCGCGAGCTGCAGGTCACGGAGGGCAAACTCACCGGGCTGGAATCGCAGGGCGAGTGGACGGGCTTGGGCGACATGTTCGGCTTGCTGCTGGACGGCACATCGGTGGAGGAGTGGCAGCTTGCACTGTTCCGCGAACGGGGCGATTTCCGGGTACAGGAAATTCAGCCGCTCTATGAAGAGCGCGAGATCATCTGCACCTGCACCCAGACCAGTTGCGGCAAGATCATGCAGGCCATTCGCGATAACTGCACCACGGTGGAGGCGGTCGCCAAACGTACCAATGCCACGCGAGTGTGCGGAGGCTGCGTCCCTCTGGTACGTGAGCTGCTGGGACAGTCCGATTGGACGGCGGCGCATGTCGTCGAGAGCGTACCGCTTTCTGAAGACGTGCGTTCCTTTCGCATCCGCCCTATCGCGGGCCAGTGCCGGGATTGGCTGCCGGGCCAGCACCTTTCGCTCCAGGCACGCATCGACAATCGCTGGGTGCAGCGCGCTTACACGCTTTCGTGCGCTCCCGGCGGGAGCTGTTACGAACTCACCGTCAAACGCGAGCCACAGGGCGTGTTCTCGCGCTGGCTTTTTGACCGCATGCCGGCGCATACGATTCTGCGCATATCGGAACCCGCCGGCGAGTATCATTTGCCCGCCGATCAGACCGAAGACGTGGTGTGCCTGGTGGGCGGGATTGGCGTCACTCCGGCATTATCGATGGCACGAACGCTGAGCACGCGGCCCCGGCCGTTCCGGCTGCACGTGCACTATTGCGCGTCGCAACCGGGCGATCTGGTGTGCCGCGATGAATTGGTGGCTCTATCGCAAAAGAACGAACGTATCTCGGTTGAATTCCGCGCCACGCGGCAAGAGGGCCGCTTCGGGTTGGAGCAGGTACGTGAGTTGGTGGGGCGTTTTCCGGGTGCGCTCTATTTTTTGTGCGGCAGCCCTCCCTACATGGAGACTGTGAGCGGACATTTGCGGGAATGCGGCGTGCCCGATGAACGCATTCGCATCGAAGTGTTCACCGTGGCCGGCGCGAAAGTAGCCGAGCAGGCAAATTCCAAACATTGCCCAGTAGATCATGGCGCGGCGATCGCGGAAACTCCTGCGTCGCCTCTGGAGCAGGCGCGCGCCATGCTGCGCGATTGTTATCGGGAGGTGAACGCTCCGCCAGCCGTCTTCGACGCCCGCTGGCGCAAAGTGGAGGAGGAACTTCAGAGCACCCAGACGTATCATCAGACGTTCGAAGAGCTGGTGTACGCATCGCGCGTGGCCTGGAGAAACAGCGTCAAGTGCATCGGCCGGCTGTATTGGCAGGGGCTGGCGGTCCGCGATTTTCGGCATGCCCAAACCGAAGACGAGATGTTCGACGCGATTTTTTCGCACATCGAAACGGCCATGAACGGTGGGAACCTGCGGCCGTTGATCACGGTTTTCCCGCCGGCGGATAGGGACGGGCGCCAGCCGCGGATCTGGAATCCGCAGATTTTTCGCTATGCGGGTTATCGGATGCCGGATGCCAGTATCCTGGGCGATCCCATGAATGTCGAGCTTACCGAGGCCGCGATGCGCCTGGGTTGGACGCCGCCCGCCGAGCGCGGCCGTTTCGATCTTTTGCCGGTGATCCTGGAAGCGGGCGGGCGCAAGCCACAGTGGCGCGAGATCCCGAAGAAACTGGTGGTGGAAGTGCCGATTCGGCATCCGCGGTTGGAAGGCTTTGAGGAGCTGGGATTGAAGTGGTACGCGCTGCGCCTGGTGGCGGGCATGATGCTGGATGCCGGCGGCGTGCAATATACGGCAGCGCCCTTTAACGGTTGGAGCATGGGCACGGAAATCGGCGCGCGGATCTTCAGCGACGTGAATCGCTATAACCAGTTGCCCGAGGTTGCGAAGATCATGGGACTGGATACGAACAACGAGCGGACTTTGTGGCGTGACCGCGCGCTCGTGGAACTGAACGTCGCGGTGCTCCATTCTTTCGACCAGGCGGGCGTCAAAATCATGGATCATCACGCCGCGAGCCAGTCGTTCATGAAGTTCGACGAGCAGGAGAGCCGGGCCGGCCGGCCTGTGCGGGCGCGCTGGAGCTGGATCGTTCCGCCCATTTCCGGATCCGTTACACCCGTTTTTCATCACGAGTGGGCCGACGTGGAAATCAAGCCCAATTACGTTACCTTGCCGGAACCCTGGAAATCTTAGGTAGCGCAGTCGGCTGAACACGTTCAAAAAAGTGCTTGACGGGCGCTGGGGCTGCGCCTATACTGATCTTGAACACGTTCAAAACAACCCATATGCGATCTTCCACAAGATCTTCCGCTGTGCCTGGTAAGGCCGAAGAAACGCGCTCGCGGATACTTGCGGCAGCGCTCGCTCTGTTTCGCCGCCAGGGTTTCGATCCCACCACGATGCGCGAAATAGCGGCCGAGGCGGGCGTGGCGCTGGGCTCGGCGTACTACTACTTCGCGTCCAAAGAAGCGCTGGTGATGGCGTTCTATGAGCAGGCTAGTAAAGAGATGTCGGTACAGATTGAAGCGGGTCTTGCCGATGCGAAGGGCTTGGACGGCCGCCTGCGCGCCATCCTGGATGTTAAGTTTGAGTATTTCGCGCCGAATCGGCTGTTTCTCGGCGCCCTGGCCCGGCATGCCGCCGATCCACAGAATCCGCTTTCCCCTTTCAGTGACGAGACGGCGCACATCCGCGAGCTCGACCTTCGGCATTTCGCCGCGGCTCTTGAAAAAAGCCGCATTGCCGTGCCGAAGGATCTTGCGCCTTATTTGCCGAAGCTGATCTGGCTATATCAAATGGGGCTGATTCTGTTTTGGATTTCCGACCGGTCGCCGGACCAGAGCCGAACGCGGAACCTGCGCGATCAGAGTCTCTCGCTGCTGGTGACCGCTCTCAAATTGGCCGGTTTCCCGTTGCTGCGGCCGCTGCGGAAGAAGATTGTCGAACTGCTGATGACCGTGGAAGAGGAGAATCATGCTTAGCCTGGCGCTTCCTCGCGCGGCGATCGCGTTGGTGTGGTTATACCAAGGTTTGTGGTGTAAGCTTCTCGGCCGCGCGACACGCCATGGGAAGATCGTTGGGAAGGTTTCGTTTCTCAACGCCGCACAGGCGCGCCAGGCGTTGCTCGTATTGGGTTCTATGGAGTGCGTCCTGGCAGCATGGGTAATATCTGGATTTCGCGCGCGCGAAGCAGCGCTGGTGGAAACGCTTCTGCTCGGATCCATGAACGCCGCCGGTCTCCTGTGGGCGCGCAAGCTCATACCCGACCCGGTGGGCATGCTGCTTCAGAACCTTGCATTTCTGGTGCTCGCTTGGATGGCCGCCGGGCAGATGGGTTTCTATGCGGCGGCTTGATTTTCAAACCACGCCCTGGCAAGCGGGCTCTTTCCGTGGGCCAGCGCCCGAACTGCTGTTTGGCGCAATGTACGAAGATCCGGCGATAGAGCTTGAGGCCTTTGCGCCATTCAGCCGCGTGTTCTGTATCGCCGCCGCGGGTTGCACCGCGCGCGCTCTCTCCGCCGCGGGACACGATGTCACGGCGGTAGATATCAATCCTTGGCAGATCCTTTATGCGCGGACCCGCGCCGCCGGGGCGCCAATGCTCGAAGGAGTCGCCGAGCGGCTGCTATCGCGGGCGCGCAGGCTGTTCCCGCTGCTCGGCTGGACCGAGAGCAGACGTCGCGAGTTTCTCTGCCTGCGCGATCCTCGCGAACAACTTCACTACTGGCGGACGACTCTCAATTCACAGCGCTGGCGTGTGGCTGTGGATACGCTACTCTCCCGATGGCTGCTCGGACTGGTGTATTCGAGCCCGTTCACAGCCTGCTTGCCTCCACGCTTCGGAGCGCAGGTTCGCGCCCGGTTGGAGCGCGGATGGGCCAGTCACGCAAACCGTTCCAATCCGTATGCGTGGCGCCTGCTGTTAGGCGAAACGCAATTCGTGGCGGAGCCGCCGAGGTCTGCGATTCGTTTCGTGTGCGCGGACGCAGCCGCGTATTTGGAAACGTGCCAGGCCGCGAGCTTCGACGCGTTTTCGCTATCCAATATCTCCGACGGAGCGCCATCCTGCTATGTGCAGCGTTTGTGCAAAGCTGTGCAACACGCTGCGGCGCCGGGCGCGATGGTTGTCGCGCGCAGCTTCGCGGAGCCTGGCAATCGTGCTGCGAGTAACTGGGCGGCGCGCGATCGTTCGTTGCTATGGGGCGCTGTGAACGTGAGCCAGGCAGGAGATTTATGCTCCACCTTCTGAAGCGGCATCCCTTTTCCGTGAATGCGTTCTTCCGTCAATCGTTGGTTCTGACGTACGCGTTTCCAAGCGATCTCTTAAGGCCGCTGCTTCCTCCCGGCTTGGCTTTGGATACCTACGGCGACTATGGATTTCTTGCGATCGCCATGGTGCAGACCCAACGGCTGCGTCCGAGTTTTCTGCCCGCGGCGCTGGGGCGCGATTTGTTTCTGAGTGGCTACCGCATCTTTGCGCGCCTGGCGAAAAGCGCCGGTTCATTGCGAGGGCTGCGAATTCTGCGAAGCGATACCAACCATCGCTGGATGGTGCGCGCGGGAAATTTGCTCACTCATTATCAATACCGCTTGTGCCACGCCGAGCTGAACGAGCGCCCCGGTGAAATCGAGTGGAATATTCGAACCCCACAACAGGAGGCCGATTTGCGAGTGATCGCGCACGTCGCCGACGAACCGTCGCTACCGCCCGCCGGGTCGCCGTTTCTCAACCTCAAAGACGCTCGAAGATTTGCCGGGCCGCTGCCCTATACGTTCGACTATGAACCGGAAACCCATTCCATCATCCGCATTCAGGGCGTTCGTCGAGAATGGCATCCGAAGCCCGTTGCAGTGGAGGTTCTTCAAAACACATTCCTGCGTCGGCAGCCGTTCCGCCGCGCCACGCCAATCCTGGCGAACGCATTCCAGGTGCACGATGTCCCCTATGCCTGGAAGCGCGGGATACGCACTCCCTTGGAGTCAACATGACAAGCGCTATTCCTGCCCGAACGCCTTACCAGGGGCTGCGCCAGATCTTCGATTACAATCGGCCGTTCTACGTTCGTACGATTTCAGGCGCGATCGCTGCAGTCATCGCCTCGCTATGGCTGCCTCCCGCTGTTCGTGCATCGCTCCTGCTCTCCACCGGAGCTGCGGTCTTTTGGGTCTGTTCATCGCTCCTGGTCTCGCATTACGTCTATGATCGCTCCGGCTTCTATAGCTTCTCCTGGCTGCCGGCGTGCCTGTCCCGACCGCCTGTGCGCTGGATCAACATCCATTCAGGTATCGATGAGACCAGCGCCGCGGTTGCCCGGATGTTTCCCGGCTCTGAGGGGCAGATCGTCGACATTTATGATCCGCGCGAAATGACCGAGCCCTCCATCGAACGTGCGCGCCGCCTGGCTGCGCCGCCATTGTCCAGGGCCGATTGGCGAGCTCTGCCGGCGGAGGACCGAGCGTTCGACACCGCCTTCGTAATTTTCACCGCGCACGAACTCCGGCATCATGGCGCTCGCGTGCAACTGTTCCGGGAAGTTGCGCGGGTGCTCCGCGCCGGAGGTGAGGCGGTGCTGGTCGAACACTCGCGGGACTGGACGAACTTTCTGGCGTTTGGTCTCGGATTCCTTCACTTCTTCTCCGGGAGGGCGTGGCAAAACGCGACAAGCGCGGCTGGCCTCCCTATACGACTGCACCGTACCCTGACGCCGTTCGTCCATCTATTTGTTTTGCGGAGACCGTGATGAATATCTACCTGCACCTAAAATTGGTTGGAGCGCTACTCCTGGCGCTGGGGCTTGCGCACAGCATGTTTGGCCGCTATTTCAACTGGCAACGGGAACTGGCGCAATTATCTCTGCTCACGCGGCAGATCTTCCTGGTGCATTGCTTTTTCATCGCGTTGCTGGTGGTGATGATCGGCGCGTGCTCTTTGTTTTACACCAATGCGTTGCTGGCATCGGGAGCCTTGAGCCGCGTGGTGCTGACCGGCTTCGTCGTGTTCTGGTTATCCCGATTGGGATTTCAGTTCTTCGTGTACGATACAGCCATCTGGCGCGGACGGAGGTTCTACACGGTCATGCACGTGGTTTTCTCGATCTTCTGGATTTATGTTGTAGTCACCTACGGCGCTGCATTACGGATAGCTTGGAAGGGATGACAGTATTGGTAGCGCTAACGGAATCGAACGTGTTTGACTTTAGGTGCAACTGGTAGGCCCGGGGAGTCCGCTCGCGGCGTATGAATGCCCGGCGTGATAGCTGGTTGATCCTGTGCTAGTCGCGAGGCGGAGTACGCTAGCGCCAGGTCGCCAAGCTGGAAAGCCTTGCGCTGGTGGAGCGAAAGCAGCTCAAGCGGACAAGCGGGTGTGCGAGGCTCTGCGCGGGTCTTAAGGGCCTGCTTCCTTAACATCACCTTCAGTAACGAGCTGCGCGAAAGCGCTCAGCAGTGTCGCGCACATCTGCGTGGCTACGCGCAGGTGGGCCAACGGGTCGCCAATATTCGCGAACAGAAAATGGCGCAAATCGTGCGGATGACTGGGAGCCGAATAGTCACATTGCTGGAGGATCAACATGAATTTTCCGAGCACTGGATTTCATCACATCACAGTGTGTTCTGGCAAAGCCCAGGACGACATCGATTTCTTCACTCAGGTGCTGGGGCAGCGGCTCATCAAGCAGACCATCCTGTTTGACGGACGCTTTGCTCACTACCATCTCTATTATGCGAACGGGCACATCGACCCTGGTACCGTAATGACCAGCTTTCCCTACAGCCGGGTGCAGGGACGCCCCGGATCGGGCCAGGTGCAGTCCACCGCTTACTCGGTGTCGGCCGGAGCGCTCCCGTTTTGGTTAGAGCACCTGGACCGTAACAAGGTGCAGCATTCCGCAATTGAGCAGCGCTTTGGGCAGCGCTTCATCGCTTTCCAACATCCCGCGGGACTTGGTTTCGAGGTGATCGAAGATCCACGCGACAAGCGCCAGGGAACGGCCATTGACGGGATCGGCGCAGACGAATCCGCGCGCGGCTTCAACTCCATCACGCTCTCGGTGCGCGAGATCGCAGAGGACGAGCGTTTCCTGGTGGAGGCGTTAGGATTCCGCAAAACCGGAGTGGATGGAAAGTACCATCGCTTCGAAGTGGGCAAGGGGGGGCCCGGGTGTACCGTTGACCTGCATCACGATGCGGACCGGCCCTCGGGCAGCCGTACTTTCGGCGCCGGCACGGTCCATCATGTGGCCTATAACGTCGCAAACGACGAAGATCTCAAGTGGCAGAAAGGTTATTACGAGGAACTGGGGTACACCGATGTGTCCGAAGTGAAGGACCGCAATTACTTCCATTCCATTTACGTGCGCTCGCCAGGCGGCGTCCTGATGGAATGTGCGGCAACCGCGGATGGCGGGTTCACCAAGGACGAAGCGTTCAACGAGCTAGGCACGCATCTTCTGCTTCCGGCCTGGTTTGAGGAGCGGCGCGAGGAAATTATGGCGATGCTGGAGCCTATCCGTGTCCCGGAGTGGCACCCGAAGGTTGCTATCGACGCCAAGCACCCCATTGCGTCGCACCGCAAGCCGGTGTTTATCCGCGAGGAGGTGGGAGCCGGCGTAAACTAGCAATCGGAAAGAATCTTAGGGAGATCCTCCGGCAGGATCTCCCGCCATCCGTCAATCGGCTGGCCATCGCACCCGATCACACACCAACTCCTCAGTCTGTTTCCGGAAAGATATTCGAACCGCTCTCCGTGCGCATCAAAGACAATCAGCTTGCCGCAAGGATTGCGTTCGATGCGCCCCGAAGTGAGATGGCCCCGCACTCCGCTGTCGGCCAAAATGTAGACTAGCATCACTTCAGCAGAGAGCACCACGGGCGCTTCTAAGCGCAAGTCTCTGGCCAAATGCTGTCTAATGCGATACTCGCGCGCTCTTGACGATCTGAGCCGGGTCGGCGCCCACGCGTCCGGATTCTTCCCGGGCAGTTGCGGCGCCCAACTGGAAATCGAACCGGATGGAAGGCAGATCTGGAAACGGCGAAGCGGAATCGTTCACCTTGGTCTCAGTGATCAGCGAGTCGGTAACGCCGAACACCGTGTCCGAATCAATGTGGTCGTCGTTGCGCAGGTAGAGGGCAGTCACCAGTTCGCGGTAGTTGGGCGCGCCCACCAGGAAGTGAATGTGGGCCGGACGGTAGCCATGGCGGCGCTGCGCCCGAATCATATCGCCCACCGGACCGTCCAATGGAATCAGGTAGCCGAGCGGGCGCACCGTGCGCAGATGGTAGCGCCCCGCTGAGTCGGCATGAAACCAGCCGCGCAGATCCATCTGCGAAGGATCGTGCTTTTGCAGGTCGTAGAAACCGTGATCGTCGGACTGCCAGATTTCGATGGAGGCATTCGGAATCGGCTCACCCGCCAGGTTCACCACGCGCCCGTAAATGCAGATTTCGGAACCGTCGCCCGGTGACGCGATGGACTCGCCGGGTTTCTTCTCCGGCGCACCCTGTCGATAAAAGGGCCCCAACAGACTGGTCTTGGTCCCCACTTCTACCGAGCGACGGTCATGCAGCGTGTTGATGAGGCTGGACAGCCCGAGCGTATCTGAAAGTAGGATGAATTCCTGCCGATACGGCGTGCACGCCTGACCGACTGCGGTGAGGAATTTGATTCCCTCCAGCCACTCCTCAGGTGTGAGGTCGGCCTCCCGCGCGAAAGCGTGCAAATGGCGAACCAGACAGTCCATGATCTCGCGCAAACGCGGATTGGGCGTCCCCGACATTTGGTCCAGCGCGACGTCGGTGATGGTTCGTTCATCAATCGCTACCATGCGCGATCGAGGAGCAATTCACCTTCCATCTAGCGTTGCGATGTTTCCTCGGGCGGCTGGTAGTTATGGAGCAGATCCTGATAGCCGTTCATGGCCAGGCGGCAAGCCAGATCGGAGCCTGCAAAGCGCGCGCGGTGCCAGGTTTGTTTGGGTGTGTAGACGATATCGCCCTGGTCGGCGATAAAGATCGGCAGAGACCCGATCTTGTACTCCATTTTGCCGAGCAAGATAAACCAGAATTCCGGCGATTCCTCGTGGAAATGGCCTTTGTCGGTATCGGGCGCGGGCCGCTGCTTTTTGGGATCGCCGATAATGATGTTGGCGACCGCGCGATCGTCGGCGATGAAGCGCCGCTGTTTCTCAGTGCCGGCCACCACGGCGTTGAAATCGATGTACGGCTTGTTGCCCTGATCGTACTGGCCGCGGCCTTGAATCCGCACCTTCACGAAGTTGGTGCCGTCCAACGGCACTGGAGTCTCATCTACCGGATACATGGTCTGAGCGCCCGCGATGTTCACTTCCAGGCGCAGGGAAGGTTTGTCGCTCACCGTTTCCAGGCTGTAGGCGGTGCGATAAGGGACTTGCACCAGATAGCCCTTCGACGCGACGAACGGCTCCTGGCCTTCGATGGTGAAGCGAATCTGGCCGTCCTGCACGATCCACCATTCGCGCGTGTCGGGGTGGAAGCGGCGCGGCGTTTTGGCTCCGGGCGCCATGGAAATATAGTCAGCGTGGAGCAGGGAATCGCTGACCACGGTTTGGGCCCAGTTCGGCTGCCCTTTGTGCTGGGCAAGCAGATCGGCGAGTTTCCATAGCGGCCGGTTGGGCGCCACCCAGGTGGCGGGTTGCGCGGGAACGGGTGCCCAAGCAAGCCGGCTGTCCTGCTGCGCCGCTAGGGGCAACATGAGTAAAAGCGCGAGAAGTATGGATCTCATTACCGCCCACGTTATCATCCGCCAGCGGCGGTGTAAACGGTCCCCGCCTATGCTTGAGATATGCAAAACGTCGCCATCGTAACAGGAGCCAGCCGGGGGATTGGAGCGGCTATCGCGAAGCTGCTGGGAGCGAATGGATATTGGATCGCCGTGAATTACGCGAAAGATGAGGCTGCGGCGCAGGCGGTGGTAGATTATTTGACTGGCACGGGATCGCGCGCGGTGGCCATTCAGTGCGACGTTTCGCGCGAGGCCGATGTACTGCGGCTTTTTGAAAGCTCGGAGCGTGAGCTCGGGCCGATACGGGCGCTGGTGAACAACGCGGCCATCACCGGCGGCTTTGCTCGCGTCGAAGACATCGGAGGATCGGCTCTCACTCGGATGTTGGCTGTGAACGTGGCGGGGACCATCCTGTGCGCACGGGAAGCAGTGCGAAGGATGTCGACGCGGCGGGGTGGCTCGGGAGGGGCTATCGTTAATATCTCTTCGATCGCGACGCGAACCGGGGGCACGGGCGAATGGGTGCATTACGCGGCGTCCAAGGGTGCGGTGAACACATTCACCATCGGGCTGGCGCGCGAAGTGGCCACCGAGGGAATTCGCGTGAACGCGGTGGCGCCGGGCCTGGTTGAAACCGAACTCCACGCGGCCAATGGCGAACCGGGGCGGCTCGCGCGGCTGTCCCCAAGCATACCGATGCAGCGGGCGGGAACGCCGGACGAGATCGCGCAGGGCGTGCTGTGGCTGCTTTCGGACGCGGCTTCCTACACGACCGGGGCGATTCTCGAAATCGGCGGCGGGCGGTGACTGCGCGTCGGCTAAAAGCTCGACGTACACATTCATTGTGTATATGATGTGGACAGGGGAGAAGAAAGCACCCTGCGGACGATTGATCGCATAGTGAAGCGGGATGCCGGGAGCCACTTCATTCGTCAAAGCGCGGATTGGTTGAGATCCCGATTGGAGCTGGCCGCCGTTCGTGACCGCGATTTGGATCGCGACGCGGCGGCAGACTGGCTTGCGGTGGATAGGCATGGCACAACCTCGACAGAGAAGAGCCAAAGCCCAGCCTGTCTAGCCGCGGCGCGGCGAAATCCACCTCGCGGCGCTCGATCCCACGATAGGTCGCCAGCTTCAAAAGACGCCTCCGGCGCTGATCATCCAGAACGATGTCTCTAATCGTCTGACCAATCTCACCATCGTCGCACCCATCACCTGCACCGTGCGTTTTCAAGCGGATTCCAAAACGGACCTGGCGGTAACTTGGGTGGCGTTGTTGAACCGAATTCGGCGGTGGATCAGGTGCGCCTGGTAAGACGGCTGGGCAAGGCCAACGCAGACGCCCTGCGGCGCATGGATGAGGCGATTCAGATCGGTCTGGGCCTAACCCAACTCTGAGTTTTGCGAGTTAAGAGATGGTTTCGGTCCGCGGATCCCAGCGCACCGTGCGGCCTTGATGATAACTTTCGAGCGCCATCCGGCACGCCACCGACACCCGATAGCCCAGCTCAAACGGGCAGTGGGGCTCTTTACCCGAACGAATGCAGTCCACGAAATTCTGCATGTGCGCGGTGGGGAAGCTGGCGATTTTGCCCGCCATTTCCGCGCCCGCGGGACGGTTCACCTTTTGCGGTATGTAGCGAATGCCCGACGGGCTGCGCGAAAGGGTGCCGTCGGAGCCGAGCACATCTTCGGTGATGCCCAGCTGGCTATTGCCGAGCCCGGAATCCCAACTCACCAGCATCTGCTCGGGCTGTTCGAGCGTCACGTTCATGGTATCGGGAACGTCGCGGCCGTCTTTCCATAAATACACGCCGCCCGTCATCGTGGCGCCTTGCGGGATCTGGAGATTGAGCGCTTTGTACCAGAACGCGAGCTGCTGGCTCAGATTTTCATACACGTTGCCGCCGGAATAATCCTCGAAAAAACGCCAATTAATAAAGCGGTGTGGATCGAAATCGCGGCGGGGGGCGCCGCCTAGAAACGCGCTCCAGGCGATGTTCTCGCGCGTCATGTCGGGATAAACCGGCCGTGCCCATTGCGCCTTGCCACGCGGCGTGTTGCGATACCAGTGCATGCGGATGGCGGTAATCTTCCCCACGTGGCCGGTGGCAAGAAAGTTCACGGCGTCGCGAATCTGGCCGGAAGAGCAGGACTGGTGGCCGATCTGCACGATCGCTTTTGGAGCCTGCCGGTACGCGGCGCGCATGTGCTTGGCGTCTTCGAGGGTAAAGGCCAGCGTTTTTTCCTGATACACGTGCTTGCCGGCTTCGAGCGCGTCGATGAAGTGCTCGCAGTGCAGATGCTGTGGCGTGGCGATAATGACGGCGTCGATGCTCGGGTCATCCAACAGGCGGCGATGATCGTCATAGGCCGCGGCGCCTGGCGCCAGGTTGCGCGCGTCATTCAAGCGTCGGGTGTAAACGTCGGCGAAGGCGGCGATCTCGACCTCGGGACAAGCCGCAGCCTGATGGACCAGCTCTGTGCCGCGTTGTCCCACGCCAATAACGCCCATCCGCACGCGGTTGTTCGCACCGAGCACGCCCGCCGAAGAGGCCAGCGTGGAGGCCAGGCCGGTGGCCATAGCGCCGATGAATTTGCGGCGGGAATCCATTGCTTTCTGGAGTCTCTTCCTTCAGTCTACGGCTTTCCCAGTGCGGCGCGAGTTTCGCGAATCTGCTGGGCGTGCCGCTGGGCGTGAGCCGCGATGATGATCAGGAACTCCACGCCGTTCATGGGTCCGAAGCGTGGGTGCGCCGACGCCAGGCTATAAAGGTAGTCACAACGATCCTCGGCGAACCGGACGCTGCGCGTGCGGCCGGCGTTGAATTGGTCGAGGGCTTCGGACAGTGTCGCAAAGCGGCCGCGCGGCACCACGGCCTCCGGAGCTTGAGCGCGTGTGCCGCGATCGGTAATGCGCTGCATGAGCCCGGCTTCTTTTTCTTTATCCATAGGCGGAGCGTTCAGCTTTTCGGCCGCTTCCAGCCAGCCGAGGAAGCGCTCCTCTACAGTGGTGACGTGTTCCACGCAATCCAGCACGGACCAGCGCGCTGGATCGGGACGTGCCTGTGCTTCAGACTCGCTAAGGCCGTCCACGGCCGCGATGAACTCGTGGCGGCTGCGCTCCAGCTTATCTACGATTTCGGTTCTCAATTCAGGTGCCAAGGTGGATTCCTATGCGTTCAGCCCGCATTGCCACAGAGCGCACAACGCGGTGTTGTACAAAGCAAGCGCGGTGGTGATTTGTCCCAGATGATTGTCGTTGGTCGAGAGATAAGACGCACGCTCGGCCACATCCGGGTGCAGATTGCCGTCGGTGGAACAGTCGATCACAACCGCTCCGGGTTTGATGTTGCGGATCAGGTCCGCTTCCGAACTCGCCGGGAAAGCTGTAACGACGATGTCGGCGGTTGCGAGGAAATGCTGGCGGTCTTCGGGCCTGGTCTGCGGATGGACCATTACAGCGGTGGCGCCAATGCGCATGAGCATGCTTTGCAGGGGAATGCCGATGCGCGAGGAACTGTTGAAGATCACCGCGGTAGGCCCTTGCTGGCTAAGATCGCGCGGGAACATCTTCTTGATGGAATTGTGCTGGGAAAGCAGCGTTAGAATGGCGCGCGCGGTGCAGGGCACCACGCCTTCGTACTTTTCTTCCTCGTCCACCGTCCGGATGTTGAGCGCCATGCGGCCGGTGTTTTCCACCGTAAGGCCTTCGATGTCCTTTTCGGGACGGACACGCCGCAGGAAATAGTCCTCGCTCTTGCCGAATGGAGTGGGAAAGAAAATGAACGTGCCGTAGATCTTGTCGTTCACTTGCGCGCCCATCAGCAGCAGTTCCAAGGCATCGGCGCTCTGGGCTTCTTCCACGCGAAAGTCCAGGCCGTGCTCGCGGAATTTCTTGCCCATGTAGCTGGCGTAGCGGCGGGCGCCCCGGTCGAGCGGCGTATCGGGCAGGCGGGGCAGGAACGCGGCTACACGCACGCGCTCCCGGTCCAGGCCGGTTCGCTCTACGTGGCTCAGTTTGCGCTCGGCCAGGGTGAAAACATCGTTGGCGACGGTGATGCAGTCCAACCGTTTTGCCGCCGGAATGTTTTTAGTCCAGCTCATGTCGGGCGAAAACGAAGACGGTGGTGGCGCGGCCGGGTTGGTCCCCGGCAATTCAAGGGTGGTCATGGGCTCCCTTTAATTATCGCCTGGACGGCCCCTCTGGCGCGCGAGCGCCCAATAATCGCGCATCAGCTCGTGCGACCAGGCCGGCTGCCGAACCGGCTGCCGCGGGAGGAATTCCGCCATTACCGGCTTGATATCCAGCACCGGCGTTCCATCGATGGCGTCGAGTTCCAAGACAAAAAGCCTGACGCCCTCCGCCCTCACGACGCGGCAGATCGTGCTCCCAATACGATTGGGCCGGTTCTTGCCCCGCTGCGCGAAAATGCCGACCGAAGGCCAATTCTGATTGTTTCTGGGATAACGCGCGCCGGTGACGATGCTGGCCGGTTCCACTTCATGGAAAACGAACAGCACCTCCACGTGGGAAAAGTCGGTGATTCCCTCGAGCGCCTCAGCTGTAAACGGTTCGGTGAGGCGGATCGAGGCTGCCTCTCCGCCCCAGAAGTCGTCTTCGGCAATCCGGCGCGCTGCTTCGACGAATCCGATGGCCTGAATGTTTTCGATCATGTCGAGCGTTGTATCATCGATCCTGAGGCTATAGCAAGCAATCCATGAGGAGAACGGGATGAGAATTGTCTTGTACGGCGCGACGGGCATGATCGGAAGCCGCATTTTGAAGGAGTTGCTGTCGCGCGGGCACGTAGTAACGGCGGTGGTGCGCGACCCTTCGAAGCTCGAGGCCCAAAGCAATCTGACCATTGAAAAGGGCGACATGCTGGACGCCAATAGCGTTGCGAAAATAGCGAAGGGAGCGGACGTGGTGATCAGCTCCTATGGTCCAGCTCCAACCAACGCCGGTCAATTGTCGGAGGCCGCGCGTGCGCTCATCGCCGGCGTAAGGCGCGCCGGTGCGCCCCGTATCATCATGGTGGGCGGCGCGGGTAGTTTGGAGATTTCGCCGGGCTTGCAGATTGTGGACGCGCCCAGCTTCCCGGAAGCTTATAAGGCAGTGGCCCTGGCGCATCGCGACGCGTTCCACATCCTGCGTGAAAGCGATTTGAATTGGACTTATTTTAGTCCCGCCATGATGATTCAGCCGGGCGAGCGAACCGGCAAGTTCCGCCTGGGGAAGGACGCGCTGGTGTCTGACGACAAAGGCAACAGCTCCATTTCGGCGGAAGACTATGCCGTCGCTCTGGTGGACGAGGTGGAGCAGGGGCGTCACACCAAGCAGCGGTTTACCATCGGTTACTAAACTCATATGGACGCGCAGCAACAGTTCAAACAGGCCGCGGCTGAATCGGCCGTCACTCTGGTCGAGGACGGGATGATCCTCGGACTCGGCACGGGGTCCACGGCGAAGCTGGCCGTGGATGCGCTCGGCAAGCGCGTTGCGGGCGGGCTGCGCGTTACCGGAATTCCGACGTCGGAGGCCACTGGGCGACAGGCGCGGTCGCTGGGCATTCCCGTTTCCACGCTCGACCAGTATCCGGAAATAGAATTGACCATCGACGGCGCCGACGAAGTGGAAGCGGGTCCCCTAAACCTGGTCAAAGGCCACGGCGGCGCACTTCTGCGCGAAAAAATCGTAGCCAGCGCAAGCAAGCGGCTAGTCATCGTCGTGGATGAGAGCAAGCTGGTGGATCGGTTGGGCGCTCACTTCGCGGTGCCGGTGGAGGTGGTGCAGTTCGGCTGGCAGTCGACGGAGCGGAAGCTCCGGAAACTGGGTGCGCATACCAAACTGCGGCCGGGTGCGGATGAAAAGCCTTTTGTTACCGATGGCGGCAACTTCATTGTCGATTGCCTCTTCGGCCCCATCCAGGTGCCCGCGCAACTGGACCAGGAGTTGAATAGCGTGGTCGGAGTGGTGGAGCATGGGCTCTTTCTGAAGATGGCTTCACGAGTGATTGTCGCCGGGGCGGAGGGCGTCAAGGTTCTGCTCCCTCAATGATCTCACCGGGAGCGAAGCCCGCGCGGTCCGATGCCGTGGGTTTTGGGCCAAAATAGGCGCGCAGCCGCATTCCTGGGAAATAGTAATGCAGCGTCGGCAGATCGGCTTGTGGTACTAGAACCAGCTTGTTCCGCAATTCATTTTGGTGTATATATGTCACAACCGCCGCCGAACGGGGATTTGGATTGTGGGGTCGAAGGGTGGCCCGATAGCAGGCGCCGCCATACAGTCCCGCAACAGCCAGCACGACGACGGCAAAGCTGGCTGGCCTCCGCAAAGGACCGAGTGAAGGAACCAGCGCGAGGCCAGCAAGCAGGTCGAGCGCGGGCACGAACGCGAGTGAATAGCGCGGTGTGAGCGTGACCACGCGCAAGGTCGCTGCCAGAGCCAGGACGGCAAAGAGGGCGACGGGATAAATTCGGTTCCGGTTTCGAAGCCACATTGTCACGCCTGCCAGGATCAACATCCATTCGAGCGGTGAATCGAGGAAGCGCGCGCGCCAGGCGTCGATGAATCCGGCGTGGCCCCACGGAGCGTCCCGCATTAGCGCCAGATACGCCATCGCCGCGTAGGCTTTCAAGAACGAGAGCCGGACAATGGCAGCGGGCCAAACGACAAGGACAATCGCAAGAAACAGCGCGACCGATTTCGCGACGAATGCGCGATCGATACGCCATCGGCGCCGTTCCACGAAGCAGCAGATGGCCAGAGTGAGGACCAGCGCGAACGCAATCTCGAGCGCGCAGAACGAAAGCGCGGCGGCCACTACCGCACCGTACCAATAGCGCCGATGCCCCGTGCTCGCGATCGCTTTCAGAAGAAGCAGAAGACTGGCCAGGGTGCAGAGCACAAAGAGCTGATGGGGCGCCAGTTCTGTGGAGTCGAGCACGGAGTAGCTGGTAAGAAAGAGCATGGCCGCAGGGATTGCGGCTCTCAGAGAAATCCAAAGGCATCCAAAATAGACCACCGCCAAACTGGCTGCCGGAATCGCGAGCATGGCGGTGCGGACGGCGCGTTCCGTCAAGCCCAGCCGCGACACGGGAATCAGTAAATAATGAAACAGCGGTCCGTGAAAATGGCGATAGAACAGCGCGTCGTTGCCATTGCGAATGCGTTCGGACAGCGATCGCCGGGTGTCGCGATGGAGCCCGGCTCGCGCGAAATCTCCGATCGGGATGGACCGCGCGTCGCGCCAGTTGGCGGCGAAGCCCAAAGACGCGGCGTACATGTAGTCCGCCTCGTCATAGACATAGGGCTCTGAGGAGACATTGCGGGTAATCAATGCGAGAAACAACACCAGAAGGATTGCGAAGACCACGACACGCGACACCATCTGCCACTTAGTGCCGCGATCGGTAAACTTATCGCACTTGGTCGAGATGGTGAGCCAGGTGCCGGAGGTAGTCCTCGGCCAGGAACTGGAGGGTGACCGGTGTGCCGGAGCCGATTCGGCATGGCGCCTGGAGCGCATCCTCGGGCAGATGCGCCAGAATGTGCGCCAAATAGCGGTTGTAGCTGGCCCACAGCGCGATCAAACCCGGCCAGGGCATTTCCTGAACGGCCTGCACGCGGACGGAACCTTCCTGATCGTAGCCCGGAAATTCGAGAGATCCTTCAAGACTGGCGCGAACAAAGCGCTGGTGGTTGTTGGATGCCGAGTCAATCAAATGCCCGATCACTTGTTTTCGCGACCATGCGCCCGGACGAATCGGCGTGCTGCTGCCGGCTTCACTGATATTGAGAAGATTCGCCTCGGCTGAATCCACCAGGCGCGCCAGTTCTACACTGAGAGCCTTCACTGAATTTCCAGAGTCACCCGAACCTCCACCGTGCGCGGAGGCAGGCATTCCTTGTTGTTGCAGGCCTGGTAGCGGAGCTTCCCATTCATGAAAGCCATACCCGGCATAGCGCTGGCCGGAGCTTTGAAACGTGTCGCGATCTCGAAAGTCCCGGTGTACACAGAGATCGGGTTGGCCGAGAACGAAAGCTTCTCCATTTGCGGTTTCGGATAGGTCACTTGTTCGGCTTCCAGCGGATCTTTGTTCCAGGTAAGTTTGATCGGGATCAAGTAATCGTCGCCCGGCATATTGCTGTTGACGTGGAAGCCTGGCTGCAACTCCGCTTTTAAGGCAAAGTCCGCTGTGCCGCCGCGCGGAATGGTCAGCCGCGTGGACGGCGCGATGGTCAGGACCGTATTACCGGGCGCTTGGGCTAAGCACAGCCAGGACGTTGCCAGAAGCAAGAGAAGCGCCTTCGCGAGGCGCATTGAGCAATTGAACGATGGCATTCTTGAATTCCTCTTTCCCCATGGAGACGCCGACATGAACCGATGCAACCTTGCCTTGCCGGTCGATCAGTAGCGTGGTGGGCAGCGAGTCCAGCCCGCCATAAGCGGTGCTCACATCGTCATTGCCCAGCAGGACGCGATAGTTCATCTTCATGTTCTGGACATACGGCTTGATGGCGGACCATCCGTCTTCGTCCATGGAGACGCCCACCACGGCGAAGCCCTGGTCCTTGAACTGCCGTTCGAATTCCATGAACCAGGGGATCTCGATTTTGCAGGGGCCGCACCAGGTGGCCCAGAAGTCCAGCAGCACCACCTTGCCCCTGTAATCGGCGGGGCGGACCACCTGGCCATTCGCGTCTTTCAAACTGAACGCGGGGGTGGGCTGTCCAACCGCGTCATTCAGGTTGAAGGGAGCCGCGGCGGGCTTTTGCGTTTGGCTGGCCTTCGGGGCTGGCTTCATGGAGCTGAAATCCGAGCATCCGGTCCACAAAAGCGCACAGGCTAGCGCCGAACCAACGCCAATCACCGAGATCGTCTTTGACACAGGTAGCTCCCTCATCATTATATCGGGATGCGCACCGCGGCGAAATACGGCCTGGAACCATTCCGCCCGGCGATTTCGATGCCGCGCCGCCAGCGTGTACTCCGGATGCCGGCGGACTCCGGAGTAGATCCACGCGGCGGTATCGCAAAAGCTCTCGCACAGGTACGTCGCGCCATTGAGAGAGGCGGCTGCGGCGCCAGCTGGTTCGAAAGTTCGCGTTTCCGCGATTCGGCGGACCATCCCAGCTCTCCGCGTGCGCGTTGCTTCCATTCTTCGCGCACCAGTTCTTCATAAGAGCGGCGCGCCGGGTTTCCCAGCCTCGCCCATGCAAAGTGAAACAGCTCATGTACCAGAATGCGGGCCAGTTCTCTCGGCTGACGCTCTAGTTCCCGGTCCAGCACGATCTGGCGCTTGCGAATAAACGACCCGGCGTAGACCGGCTGGCCGTGCGGGCGATTGGAATATAAGCGGCGGCGATCGGCCGTCAGAGCCGGGCAGGAAACGAAGACGAACACTGCGGCCTTCTAGCGCCGCCAGCCGTCTTTCGACGGCTTTAATGGACCTGCTGCAATTGCGCGGGTACCCGCGGAGCAAAATAGGCCGGGTTTTCAATTTTCACGCTGTATTGGGCCTGCATGCCCTTGAGCCATTCTTGGAACTTCTCCTGCTTCACCGCCTGGATGATTTGCATCTGCGATTCGTTGAAGGATCTGCTGGTTGATTTCCTCGGCGCGGATCAGATAAAAACCATTGGGCTGCTTGATGGGCGCGCTCAGTTCTCCTTGTTTCAAAGCGAATACCGCAGTTTTGATCGGCGGCGGGTAGGAGCTGTCCAGCTTGATTACGCCGAAGTCGCCATCCTTGGCGGCGGAGGTCTTATCGTCGGAATTTTCACGCGCCAGCTTGCCGAAATCGGCGCCGTTCTTGATCTGTTTTGCCAGATCCTCGATCTTGGCTTGCGCCTCGGCTTCGGTGGGAAGCTTCTTGCCATCGGCGGCGGCTTTGCCGGGCGTGGGATTGAACGCCACGTAGATTACCCGGACTTTCACTTCCTTAAACTTGTCGGGATTGTCCTTGTAGTACTTCTGCTGATCTTCCTCGGAAATCTTCATCGTGTTGTTCACATCCGAGAGCTCGGCGGTGGAAAGCACCTGGATGCGCGACATTTCCAGTTGCTCCTTGAAGGGATCTTTTTGATCCAGTCCGGCTTTTCTCCGCATCCTCGGCCAGGTGCTGCATCAAGAAAACCTGGCTGAGCATTTGCGGCTGCGAACGGGCCACCTGCTGGTATTGCGCGGGGAGCATATCGATCAACTTGTCCAACTCGGCGGCCGTATATTTCTTCCCGTTCACTTCGGCCACCACGGTGTCGGGCGACAACGGGGCGGAGGGGTGGGCGCGCTTCGGCGGGAGCCTGACGGAGGAGTACCCGGAGCGACGTTCACTGGCTGGCTGGTGCTTGGCCGTATAACACGACGGCAGATCAGACAAAAGAAAGGGAATCGCTAGGATCTTCATTGTGAATACTTTCCAGGGACTGGAAGCATTCAGTTTATCACGGGTTCGTCATTGTCGCGCTATGGCTGGGGCGGGCGCTGCGGGCCTTCACCTGCACGTCGAGGCGGCCGTGCCTAGCCGACGGCATCGCCGGAAATCTTGATGTTGTTCACCACTTGAATCGCCCCGGCCGTTTTCGCCATTCGCGTGGCGGCGCCTTTGTGCTGCATCACGGTGGTGGCTCCCGTCCAAGTGGCCACGCGATCCTTGACGTGGACCTGGAAACCGTCCTTGCCGATCTTGGATTTGGCCAGTTTGGCCTTGATGGTGGCTTCGATTTCGGCGTCGCTGAACTTGCCCTGGCTGTGCGACATGGTGAGGGGTCCGGCAAACAAGGACAGCGAGCCGGCTAGAGGCAAAGGATGAAACGAGGCTGTTTTCATGCCGATTCAGTGCCCGGCGGCAGCCGGAATTCGCACCGTTAAATTCGCTATTCCTCGCTGCAGCACGCGGGCCGCGACTTTGCCTTGCGCGATGCGGATATCCAACCTGGAATCCGCGGGAGCGTCGGTGGGCTGCTTGACGATGACGCCCTCCTGGTTGGTAACGATCGCGTAGCCGCGTTCCAGGATTTTCAGCGGGCTGAGCTGGGTGAGGTGAGCAATCAGCGGATTCAACCTGCCCTGGGCCCGCGTCAGGCGCAAGATGAATGAGTTGCGCGGTGGCTGTGTCGGCAGCCTCCAGCCTGCGACGCGCGCGCGCGATCCGCAAACGCAGATCCAGGCTGCGTAGCCGGGCGGTTAACTCCTCCAGGCGTTTGCGGCGCATCGCGGCGGCGGTTTGGGCGCGCCCTCGCATCCGATAATCCAGTTCATCCACGCGCTGCTGCAGCCGGCCCACGTTGCGATGCAAGACGGCCGAAGCGCGCTCCACTCCGCGTTCATGCAAGGCTCGGGCGGCCATCGCCAGCCGGTAGCGGGTGGCTTGCAACAGCTTGTGATCGAAAACAGTGAGCTGATCGAGAATTTGTTCGCGCGGGCAGATCACCAGTTCGGCGGCGGCCGATGGCGTAGCGGCGCGGAGATCGGCCACGAAGTCGGCGATGGTGAAGTCGGTCTCGTGTCCGACGGCGGAAATGACCGGCACCGCGCTCGCCGCGATGGCGCGCGCCACGGCTTCTTCATTGAAAGTCCAAAGGTCCTCGATGCGAACCGCCGCCGCGCGCCACGATCACCACCTCGGCCCAGCCAGAGTTGCTGAAGTATTCGATGGCGCGGCAAACCGCTTCCACCGATCCATCGCCCTGCACCAGCGCCGGATAAATGCGCAGATGCAGGCCGGGGAAGCGGCGGGAGAGGATTTCGGTGATGTCGCGAACCACCGCTCCCGAGGGCGACGTGACGATGCCGATGCGTTGCGGCAGCCGGGGGATGGGCCGCTTGCGCGCCGCATCGAACAGTCCTTCGGCCGCCAGCTTCTTCTTCAGCTGTTCGAAGGCGAACTGCAGCGCGCCGTGGCCCTGCGGCTCGATGGCTTCCACCAGAAGCTGATACTCGCCGCGCGCTTCGTAGACGTCGATGTGGCCGCGCGCCAACACCGCCATGCCGTCCTGGGGCTTGAACTTGAGGTAACGCAGCCACTGGCGGAAGCAGACGCAGCGCAACTGCGCGTCATGATCCTTGAGCGTGAAGTAGCAATGGCCGCTCGCGGCGGTTTTCGACCCCGAAATTTCACCCGCCACCCAGACGTCGTCGAACTCGTCGCCCAGCAGCCCGCGGATACGCGCGTTCAGTTCGGCGACGGTGAACGTTTTGCGGACCGGGCCCCAGGCCAGGGCGAGCTGTTCCATTCTTACCTTGGCAGCGATTTCAGGTAAGCAAGCACGGCCTCCGCGTCCGAGCGCGTCATGCGAAACGGAGGCATCGGCGGGTTGGGTGGAAGGCCGGTGCGCGAGATTCCAGTGGTCAGCAGCTTGACGAACTCCGCGTCGGTTCCCGGCGGCCTGCCGGCGATCCGAGGTTCCACGATCGCCCAATTCGGCGATGGATAGGACGGCCTTAACTGCGCAGGACCGCCCATCAACCAGCGGGCCTTGTCGGGATCGCCGTTTTCAGTGCGCCGCGTGTGGCACAGTTCGCACATCGCGACGTTTTCTACGATGTACCGGCCGCGTTCAATTTGAGACTGGCCGCCCGAATTGGCGCCGGCTTTTGCGTTGCCGGCTGGTTGCTCCTGCGCGATCGCGGGGAAAGATGCGACCGCGAATGCCAGGAGAGACGTTAACGTAAATCGATTCAGTTTTCTCATAGGTCAGTGAACCATCCCAGCGTATCATCGCTGATAGGTTAGGGCTGAGCAGTCACGGGACGCCATCCCGCCACGTGCTCAAGGATAATGGGAATGAATGAAGCTGCTCGGGCCGCGTTTGTTTCTGATCGCTGCGGCATTGCTGTTGCTTCTTTATCTGGGCGATCACATTTCACTCGTGTACCGGATTCCGAATGGCCGCGAGCAATTCGGTTCGGTGGAAGTGCAGAAACTGCTCGCGGTGCCGCAGAAAGATCACAAAACCGAATACATCGCCGATCCACCGGAAGCCGAGCGGTGTGTTCATTCTTTATTTCCCCAGTTGGGGCTCGCGCCCTGCTGGTATGAATCACGCCACGCGACGCAGCAAATCGATTATTAAGCCGCCAGCCGTAAATCTTTTGGGCAATTATCGTGTGCCGCCCTTAATTTTTATGCCCTCTTTATGCCCGCGCCTTATAATCGCTAACACGAACGCCGCTCTATCATGCTGCCGCGCTCTTCTCTACCAACTTCCCCCGCCGCGATCCTCATCGTAGACGATGACGCTTCGGTGCGGCGCGCTCTCAAAGGCACCCTGCAGACGCTCGACTTCAGCACCGCCGAGGCGTCCAACGGAGAGGAGGCCGTTGCGATGGCACACACGGCTCCCTATAACGTCGTGCTGCTGGACATCAATATGCCGGGAATGGATGGCATCGAGACCTGCCGTCAGCTTCGGCGCCTGCTTCCCCGGGTCGCGATCTTGATGCTCACCGTTCGTGACAGCCAAGACGACAAAGTGCAGGCGCTCGAAGCAGGCGCGGACGATTATGTTACCAAGCCTTTCAATATCCGCGAATTGACGGCGCGCATTCGTGCCGCAGTCCGCCGGGCGCAAGCTCTGGAGGACAACCGCAGCGAGAGCATTCGCATCGGCGACATCGAACTGCAGCCGGCGCGCAGGGCGGTTCTCAAAGCAGGGAACGTCGTTCCTTTGACGCCCAAGGAGTTCGACCTGCTGCATTATCTGATGGCTCATGCCGGCTTCCCTGTCACGCACGGGCGTTTGCTGAAGGTGGTTTGGGGGCCGGAATACAGTCACGAAGTAGAGTACCTCCGGACGTTCGTGCGCCAGTTACGTAAGAAGATCGAGGACGAGCCCGCTAACCCCCGCTATCTGCTAACGGATGTCCACATCGGTTATCGTTTTCGAGATAGTGACTTGCCCGCCAAGTGGCCGCCCATGGAACCGGCCGACCATTCGACTAACGCTTGAAACTCCCTGCCCGCTACAGATCTTTATAAAATCCTCACGTAAAATTTATATCATCCTTATCTTTGTGAGTTTCCGGTTTTGATCGTTATGAAATCCTTATGTTCACGCCATCCTGACGGTGTACTTATAAAAAACTCCCAAAACATTTATTGACTTCTCATATAACTCGTCACATACTAGTCCAACTAGTGAAACAGTAGAGATCCATGCGCTGCGTCGCGCGCGGCGGTGTTTCGAGGTTAGTAAGTACCGCCAGGATCGATTAGCACGCCGCCCACGTCAGGCCAGGCGGGTTGGCACCTCCCAGTCAACGTGTCCACCATCCGTCTTTGCGACGGTTTCGTAAACTCGCTTCAATTCTGACTAACAAAGGAGCATGGAGACATGCAGAATCGCATGATACGTGTGCGCATGCCAGGGCAAGCTGTTTTTACGGCGGGAGTGGCGGTCTTTTTGACGTGCCAGCTATTAAGTGCGCAGAACGCTTCATCGCCGCAGATCATCGCTAGCGCGGAAGCGCCGCCAGAGACTACCACTCAATCTTCCAGTCCGGTGACGGGCGCTACCACACCGCCCGGTTCAACGATGGTTGACGAACTGAATGCCCTGAAGAAGCGCATTGAAAAATTGGAGGAGGAGTTGAAGTCGGCACGCGGCGAAAACACAGGGGCCGCATCGCCGTTAGCGCCCGTCGGAGGCGCGACAGTGGCTCCGCGTACGGTGCTGGAGCCGGGGACCATCGACAAATCGCAGGCCGTGGCCTCGGCCGATCCAAATCCCGTAGCGGGAGCGCCGTCGCCCGAAGACCAGAGCTCCACGCAGCCCGAAGCTCAGCCGGTGGCGCCTCCGGCGGAACCGGCGGTGGACTTGCAGACGCCATTCGCGTTCGCCGATTTCACCTGGATGCTCTCCAATCCGCGCAATCACGACGAAGTTCTGGACGGGAAATATTTTTCGGGTGAATTCAGAGTCGACACCAACTACATGTACGACTACGAGCATCCGATCGACCATACTCTCACTGAAACCACCGAAGGGGAGCGTACGGGAGAATTTGTTATCCAGGCTTTGAATGTCGGCGGCGACTTTCACGCCGGCAACATGCAGGGCCGCATCTTGACGCAGTTCGGCGCCGTTTCCACGGCCGTGCCGCGCAACGACGCCAGTTACAGCCAAGGCCAGTGGGACCTCGCGGATGCCTATCGGTACCTATCCGAAATGTGGGCCGGCTACCACATCAACGTGCAGCACGGCCTGAACATCCAGGTGGGTGACTTCCTCTCCTACATCGGGCTGTTCAGTTACTACAGTTTCGATAACTGGATGTACCAGCCGTCCTATGTGTCGTCGAATACGCCGTGGTTCTTCACCGGAATGCGCGTGCAATGGTTCCCCACTAACAAGTTGAAGATCGAACCCTGGCTGATCAACGGGTGGCAGACCTATGCCAAGTACAACGGCAGGGAGGGATTGGGGGGCCAGATTCTATGGAGGCCGACCGCCAATCTCGATTTTGTGTGGAACACTTACACGCTCGGCCGCGACACCCTGGGTAACAATAACCGTTCGCGCTATCACGAAGACGACAGCCAGGAGTGGAAATACTACGAGAATCCCGCGAAGTTCATGCACCGGATGGCGTTCACGGTTACTGAAGACGTCGGGTGCGAAACGGGTGGAAATGCCCAGCCCGGTCAAGGCGTGGTTTGCACCCACGGTTACGTAAACGGTCGGCCGCCGTCGCAAAACTTCATGGGCATCATGGCGTATCACCGCTGGTGGTTCGATAGAGACCGGTACGCCGCGGAGATCGGCGGTGGCGTAGTGGACAATCCCGGCCGTTATCTGGTGCTTTTGCCGCCGATCAACGGCGCGAACGCAACCTCCGGCACGCCCTACTTTCCGGAGGCTCCGGGCCTTCCGTTCAGGGCCTATGATTTCCAACTCGGCGCCGACTATATGCCCAGCCAGTGGGTGACTTGGCACGTCGAATGGACGCAACGCGGGGCCAACGTTCCGGTCTTCACCGGCCCAGGGGGCATTACTCCTGAAGTGAGCCCGGGACTTTATCAGAATGTGGGCGCCCCGGGGTCGTACGTTCCGGGGTTCACGCCAGACCTGGTGAAACAAGAGCGCCGCTGGATTTTCGCTTTGATGGTGAAGCTCTAGGCGAGCGTGACAAACAAATTGGGCAAGGTGTTCGTTCGTGAGCGCCTTGCCACTTACTCGTGAAGGAAGCACTAACAATGTATCGAACCAAGACGTTTTTCGTGTTCCTTTCTTCCACTGTGTTACTACTGGCGGGTGGCCCCGCGTGGCAAACCAAGCTAACTGCGCAGTGGAACGAAAACGACGCCAGGCAGGTGCTGCGCTCCTCGCCCTGGGTAAAGCACGCCGCTGTCAGTCTCCTCTTCCAGCCCAGTGAAGATCAACTGCGCGCGGGCGGCAACATGGGCGGAGGGAAAGGCGTCGGCCTGGATAGCCTGGAACTGACCAACCTGGTGGGCGGCGGCCAGCGCCATTCCAATTCGATAGTCAAGAAACCCGGCTATCTGGTGGTTCGATGGGAAAGCGCCTCTCCAGTGCGTAAGGCGGAAGCGAAGTTAGAAGACCCGGCTGCTCCCGGCTGGGATGGCGAATACTACGCGCTGGCGATTTACGGCGTGCCCGTGGACGCTGGACGGCTGGATGAGCCCGGGCGAGCTGGTGAGTTGAAGCGGATGGGCTTCCTGAAGAGGGAGGGAATGAAGGACGTGAGGGCGGCGAAGGTGGATATCATCGCTTCGGCTAACGGATTGGCCACCGTCCTTTATCTATTTCCGCGCCAAATAGCAATCTCTGCCGAAGAGAAGCGCGTCGAATTCGCGGCGCAACTCGGGCGACTCTTCGTGGCGCAATACTTCTTTCCGAAGGAAATGCAGTTTCAGGGAAAACTGGAACTTTAAGACGGCAATATGTCGGTCCAACAAATTCTCCTCACCACTTCGCTCGGGATTATCTCCGTAGTCCTCCTAGCGCAAACACAGGCACCGGCTCCCAAGCCCGCGCCGGTGGAAGCCTGGAGGAACAAACTGATCGCAAATTGGAGCCAAGCCGATGCCCGGCAGGTTCTGGAAAGATCTCCCTGGGCCAAGACCACGGTGGCAGGCATCGCCCGCCGACAGACCGAGGACGAGCGCAGGGCAGGCGGTAATATGGGCCAGCCCACAGGCGTCGGTTTCGATGGAATCGACGACCGGCGAGTTCGTCCAGTGCTGCCGCAAAACGTATTTCTCCCAGCGCCGACATCGCCTTCCAAAGCCCAGCTCATTCGATTATTGGTGCGCTGGGAGAGCGCGCTTCCGGTGCGCGCGGCGGAGCTAAAGAACGGAGAAGCCCAGCCGCCGACGTTGTCCGACAACGGATACAGCATCGCCGTGTATGGCGTTCCGTTCACCGACGCCAAGGGGGACCCGCTGAGTTTGGCGCGGGATTTCAAAGAGTCCGCATTCTTGCGGCGCGAGGGCAAGAAAGACGTCAAGCCACTCCTCGTGGAGGCTTTCGAATTGGAACACAGCGCGGTGGTGGTTTACCTATTCCCGTATGCGGCGGAAATCAGCAAAAAAGACAGCACGGTGGAATTCGTCGCGCTGATCGGCAGGTTGCAAGTGTCGCAGACCTTCAACGTCGAGGCGATGCAGTTCCAGGGGAAACTCGAACTTTGACTTGGCCCGATGCCCTTACTTAAAATGCAGTTCTGAGCGAAACCGGCACAGGCTTGTGGCGAGAGTGGCTGTGGCGCCCGAAAAGCACTCGCTTTCGAAAGCTCATATTCCAGCTTCACCTTTGGTCGGGATTACTGTTGGGTCTTTATGTGGTTGTGGTGTGCGCCAGCGGCAGCGCGATTGTCTTTCGAAACGATCTCTACGATTGGCTGGAATCCGGCGGGAAAAACGTCTCCTACAAGGGTGTTCTCTACCATTGGCTGTCCTGGCTGGGCAAACTGCATGGCAGCCTGCTCATGGATAGCGACGGCATGACGGCAAACGCCGTGGGAGGTTTTCTGGTCGCCGCTCTGTGCCTCACCGGGATGGTGGTTTGGTGGCCGGGGATCGCGAACTGGCGGCGCGCCCTGGCGATACACGCGAATGTGGGTTGGAAGCGGCTGGTCTTCGATCTGCATAGCGCCCTGGGCTTCTGGACTTTCACCATCCTGCTGATGTGGGGAGTGACGGGCGGATATTTCGTGTTTCCGCAGCCTTTCCGTGCCGTCATTAGCGTCTTTACCCCGATCACTACTCCCCGCCCAGCCGTATTTCGACATCCTCCACCCTTAGGCGCTCGAATCCTGCGAGGATTTTCGTTCGCTCATTACGGCAACTTCGGCGGATGGGAAGTGAAGATGCTGTGGGTGATTCTAGGTCTCGCGCCGGCAGTGCTGTTCGCCACTGCCCTGATGATGTGGTCGAGCCGGTTGCTCGCCCCAGCAGTGAGGCGAGCCCGGAAACGGTTTACAGCGCTTCAGCCGGATTAGGCAGTCCGCAAACCCGCGTGGAAATATCCACTGGCAAGTTCTGGCTTGGCTTCGATGGCCAGCGTCCAGTAGGAGCGCGCCTGATCCTCGCGACCGATGGCTTTCAGCACGTGTCCCAGATTGAGGAGCGCTTCCGGGAACTCGGGCCTTTGATTCAGGGCCTCGCGATACAGCACGGCCGCCTGCTCGTTCTTGCCCAGTTTGTGCGATAGCAAGGCGCTGTTGTAAAGGATCTCCGCGGTTTTCTCACCGAGGTCCTGGAGGCGGAGGTGATAATCCAGCGCTTCTTGCGAATAATCGCGATCCAAAGCGATGGCCGCCAATCCACGCAAAGCCTCAATACAGCCGGGCTCGCGGTCGGTTAACCGAACCAATACCTCCCGAGCCGCGTCGTGCTCGTTGAGCTTCCACAGAGCCATCGCCAGGTTGAGCTCGGCCTCGCGCCAGTTCTTCCGCTTTTCTATGCAGGTTTTAAAGGCGGCGCTGGCTGCGGTATAGTCCCCGCGTTTCAGTTGCAGATAGCCGAGCCGAAACACGGCTTCGATAAATTCCGGATGAACGGCGACGATTTTTGCGTAAATCTTCTCGGCGTCGTCGGCGTCGCCTTGCTGCTCGCGAACCCAGGCCAGCTGGTATTGCAGGTCGCTGCGATTAGGCGCTTGCTCTACTGCGCGCTCGAACGCTACGCGAGCGCTGGTCAGATCCCCGATTTCCAAATACACCGCGCCTAGTTGGATGTGAGCGTCCGCCGAATCTGGCCGCAGCGCCCGCGCGCGAACATAGGCCTGAATGGCGTCGTTGAAATTACCTTGCCGTTGGCAGGCCAGCCCCAGGTTGAACCAATGTTCGAATTCCTTGGGCGCCAGTTGCGTCAGCCGGGTACAGAAGCGCTGCGCCTGATCGACGTCGTTGCGGGCGAAGGCCGCCGCTGCCAGGCTTTCCAGTGCCACCAGATGATCCGGGAACTGCGCCAGTAGCTGCTCGGCGTATTTCCGAACGATATCGTAATCCCTCTTTTGCAGGCCCAGGCTGATCAAGTTCAGAAGAGCGGGCTCGAAATCGGGCATCAAGTGCAATAGCTTGTCATAGAGCGCCTTGGCTTCATCGAAGCGCAACAGCAGTTGGAGCGACACGGCCTTGCCAAAGAGCGCCGGCTGATAAGAAGGCTCGGACGCCAGGCATTCCTCGAAAAGCTTGATCGCTTCCGGATAGTCCTTTTGGTTCAGCGTGCAGACGCCGATGGACGTCTTCGCCTCCATCCAGTTCGGATTCCATGACAAGGCGCGCTTAAAATGCGGGATGGCTTCTTGCGTTCGCCCCAGATTCTGCAACGCGATGCCGCTATTAAAGGAGATTTGCGGATCGCGCGGATCCATCTCCAGCGCTTTGGAGTAGCTTTCCCAGGCATCCTCGAAGCGGCCTAATTCCAATTGGAGGTAACCACGGGCCGCCAGGACTTCGGCAGTGCGGTTGGCGCCGTCCAGCGCAATGTCCAGATCGGTCAACGCGTTCTCGGATTGACCAGCCAGGTGGTGTGTGACGGCCTTGGCCAGCGCACTCGATGTTGCGTTGGCGTTTTTCATATCCTTTAAACCGGAGGTGGTCTTCACGACCTCTTCCTTAATCATGATTCAAATTTCTCCTCTCACAGGCTGGAAAATATGTTTATGTCGCAGACATTTCGAACGGTGCTTCCACTTGCGCGGAAGGGCCCAGTTGCAGAGTGTGGACATTGCGTCCGCCTTCACGCAACCGGGGCGAGCGCCAATGGTGGCGCTTGTAGGAATTGGTGCTCTCGGTCCAGATCAACAGGCCTTCTGGAAGCGCGATAGCGGGCAGTGGCGTCTTGGCCAAAACGGGCAAAGGGAACATCTCAGAGAACGGTGCTTGGGGAAACGGCTCGGCTTCGAGGGGTGCTCTGACGCCGTGAAGAGGCTTTTTGAGACCAGGCACCACCGGCGCCACGGCCTCAACCATGGCGGCGCGCGATAAGGGTGTGCGCGTGCCCTCCAGCAAGGGCTGAAGCTCAAAGGGTACCGGGGGTGACTCCTCCAGGAATTGGTCGCCGGGCAGATCCGCGTCCACGCAGGAAGTCCACGGCACGAGCCAGGACGAATCCTGTAAACGGACCCCCGTTTTCGGCTCGGCCACTGGCATCGCAAAATGGAACCCATCCAACGATTCCCATAGGATCGCTAACGAGTGCCACGGTCGCGGCGAAGGGAGAGAGAGCTCTCGTAACGCTGTCTTGGTCCGAACCACGACGGAACTTCCCGCTTGCGCTCGAAATACGACGGGCAATGATCCACTTGGCAGCGGCTGGAACGGCTTCAGTGCCGTCGCCCGCCACCCCGTGGAATCGATACGCAGCTCGGACGCGAAAGGCGGAGGCGTCGGAAGTGTCGCTCCGATCGAACGGCCACGGCGATTTTTTTGGCCCGTTTCAGCCGCGAGGGCTATCTCGCTGATTCGGCTGGCGATTGGCTCGCAGAGATGCCCAGTCTTCGCATGATAGGGCGGCAGGGCTATGTGGGGTTGGGGAACGAAGGATGACACCTTCACCCGCTCGGGCCGCACCTCGGCGGCCACAAATAGGATGGCAAAGGGGTCACCTTCCGGCTGTCCCACTTTCTTTTTAAAATCGGCTGCTGGAATCGATTCAAAAACAGTACTACGAGGGGGTAGTGGTTGAAGACGATTACCAGGAGCGCCGACTGTGAAGCCTAATTCAGAAGCCGGAAGCAGCCATATGGGCAGGGCTGGGCAGGTTGCCATCGTATCGCTGATGGGAGGCGCGGTTTGCAGCATAGGTACCTGGGAGGTTATTCCTCAGGTGATATATCGGTGGGGTGAGCGTTTTCCTGTAGAACCCTGGTGCGCTTCGTTTTGTAGCCACAGTAGCTGCTCGCCTAAGGTTTCTTTCCTATGTCGGAACCTGCGCTAAACGGACGATCTGAACAGAGTCAGCGAATCATCTAACAACCTTAGTCGGCGATCGGGCAGCGTGAAAACTCCCGGTTGGCAACGGTGGGGGTTCGCCTAAGTCCACATGCAAAAGCGGCAGAACATCTAATGCAGTGCTTGTATTGCGGGGCCACCTTAGGTCTGTTATCGCGCGGCGAATATTGTAGTAAGAAGCATCGCGATCTCTGGCGTGAGCAGCAAGCCGAATTGTCTATTGAGCGCCTGAAGCAGGCCTTCGCTTATGACCAGCCGGCCGCGAAATCCCGGTCGGGGTCGGGGGCGGTATCCCTTCTCGATCGGTCATCGAGAGATGTAACTCCTCCTCCCGAGCTGTTCTTGCATCGCGAGGAACGAAAGGCAATCAATCCCCCGGCTACTCCGCCGGTCACCCCGGCAGTCACTCCCCCGGTCAACCCCCCCTTCACCCCCGAGGTCACGCCCCTGTTCGGCCCCGCGGACCGCCGCAAGAAGCCCCGAGACGCAGGAGTTTTCTATCAGGGTCCGGTTACCGAGCGCCCCGCCCCGCCAAACTCGGGCTTCATCTCGATCAGCGATCTGAAAAAACCTTTGCATCTTCCCGTTTTCAGCCGGCGGCCGTCGCTATCGGAGAAGGGCACTCAGGACCAGTTCCAAGCGGACTTTGCCGGCCGGGTAGTTCGGACCGTAGAAGCACGCTACCAGGGGATGCGATTTCCCCTGGCACGGAGCATCGCGCCACTCAAGGGATGCCGGTCGGTGCTGGCTGGCCATTCGCCTCTCAGGTCAACCCTGGAATTTCTCGGGCGGCCTAGTCCGCTGCACGTCGAGCTGAGAAGCCTGCGACCGGTAACGTGTCGGCATCCTGCGTTGAAGGGCCTGTCCTGCACACCCCCGCCGGAGATGCCGCAAGCAAAGATGCACGGGGCACAGCAGCCTTCCTACGAAGTCCGGCCACTAGTTCTGCCGCGCGGCCAGACGCTTCCCGTTGGCCTGTCTGCGCCAGTTTCAACTACCATCTTTCCGGGTTTGCCGCGCTTGGCTCCTTCCCGGCCACAGCCAGCGGCCTGGCGCGGTGCGCTCGCAATTGGAATGGCGCGTCTGGACTCCACGCTGTCCAATTGTAATTTCCAGGAACTGCGTGCAGTGGAGAGCCTGCCGGAGGCGCCTTCGATAGCGCCCACCGCCGCGGCCGCTTCCCAAAACAGCTTCGCTGGCAGGATCACGCAAGCTCCAACCAGACAGCTAGACTTCCAGGACTGCGAATTAGCCGATCTTGTGATCGATACTGTCTCGGTCGAGCCAGACCCTCGACGTACGGTCCCAGCGGTGCCCATAGCGGTTGAGCAAGTCCACGGATTGCCGCTCCTGGCTCTGAAGAATCGCGACCTTGAAGCGGAGTCGATGGGGGCGCCCTACCCGGAGACACTTCCGGCGAGCTTGCCTCACTCCGCTGCTACCCAGCCCGCGGAGTCCAGTCCTGTGCCGCAAGCGTTCCTTCTGCCGCTCACGCGCATCCATCCGGCGCCGGCGCTTTGCACTTTCGCGCCGCTGGTGCCCGAGCAGATTGCATCGGCCGAAGGGAACTCGGCGGTTCGTCGCCACCAGAAAGCGCCAGAGCAACTTCCGCTGCCTCAACTTCACCCTCGGCCAGCGGAGCCTCGGGGCTGCCCAATCCTCGTGCCGGTGGATGGACCCGCACCATTCGTAGAGAAGTCAAAATCGGCCATTCAGAGCGCGACCAAACCAGCCTTCGAAATCGCGGCGGCGGCTTTGGCGCTCCGCGACAGCATCCAGCCTGCAGCGTCATTTAAGAGCTACCCCGAGATTCGGCCGGCCAGTTTACCGTATCACGCAAACTCAGAACCACAGCCGCATTTCCGCGCGTTGGCGGTAAGAGGAACCGCAAATTTGATCGGCCGGGGAAGCTCCAGCCTGTTCGATCGCAGGTTCCAAGTTTTAGCGATCGCGCAAAGCGCAGCCGTTCGAACCGCACCCGCCACTTCGCTCAGCATCGCGGTGGGACGTCAAAAATCCCGATGGAAAATGATGAATGTTCGCCCGACGCAGCTTGAATTCCAAGCTGTCAGCGTCTCCGGCGCTCGTTCGACGGTTGTCATAGGCCAAGAGAATCGTCAACTGAAACCTTGCCTATCCGAAAGGGTGTCTGCCTTGCAACCCGCGGCCCTCTACCAGCGGCCTGTGGAACGCCACGCTGTAGCCGCAGCGCATTCGCAAATCACACTGGCCAAGGTGTTGCACCGCACTTCCACACGCCCTGATTCGGCCGTAACAACAAAGAAATCGCAGCCGCTGTCCCCGAGATCGGCAGGGTTCACCTTGGCCCCGCCCAATTGTTCTTTTCAGTTACCAGCGAAAATGCCCAGTACGCCTGCTGAGTTGGGAACGAGTACACAACTCTGCACCGCGCTGGGTGACCTTCGCCAAGCGAGACCGGTGCGAATCGAGCGCAGGAGCTCGGAGTTTCCCGGTTTTCAAATCTTCGGCGCTGTGTACCCAACGCAGGCTATCGCGCGCGGGAGCGAGAAGTCGAGAACGAAGGTGGACACCGCGTTACATGCAATGCGTATCGCTCCACCCCGCCGAACGCCGCCGCCCCATCGCGTTTTCCTCCAATCCCCGAAAATTACGCCGGTGTTGACGCGCGAAAACCCGCTATCGCTGCCCTCGGCTGCTCCCATGAGAACGCCACGGAGCTTCGGCATCAATGCTGCGCGGCTGGCCACTTGGATGCCCGAGGGCAGGTTCCATGCCGTTAAGACAGGGTTTGTGGAGGCGCCGGCGCATTCGCGAGCCGCTACGCACCTGGGCAGCAAGGCTCCTGCGATCCATATCAATATTAATGCCCGATCTCTACACCTGCAGGCCACGGTTTCACAATACTTCGCTGATTTTGCGGAACTGGCGCCGGAGTCGCGGATCCCTGAATACGGACCGAACTCCGGGCGAAACACCCCGGATCTTTCTCGCCGGGCGCTGTCTTGGATTTCTCAAGGGACAGAACGTCGGCAATTCGCGGCGCCGCTGATTCGGAGCGAGGAAAAAATGGCTCCTGCCGGATTCAGATCGGCTGCGCCGGCGGATTGGGTGCGCCCCGATGCGACGCTGAGCTTGTCGTTGCCAGCCCGCAAGAGCGCGGCAATCGCGTACGGTGGAACGGCGTCCAGCAGCCCGACCGCGGCCAAGCGCGAGCTGCGTTGGGTGGCCCACAAAGTACCTTGGGTCCCCATGCCGTGAGACCTACAGGTTCAAACCCAGAACTACAGGATCTATCCATAAAGGATAAGAAGGAATATTCCGATACTCTAAGGGGCTCCTTATGAAACTGCACAGACGACCAAAAGACTTACCGGCGACCGAAAGTCGCCCGGAACAGGTGAATGGCGCGACGCTGCCTTTGGCGCAGGCGCTCACCGATCATCTGAACGGAAATATTGAAGGTGCGCTGGCCAGGCTCAATTCCCTGGATTCGGAAGAGGCCAACGTTGCCGATGTCGTGGCGGGCAGGGCGCATCTCCTGCTGCGCGCCAACCGCTACGAGGAAGCACAGCGGCAGTTCGCCAGGCTGATCTCGCTCAAGCCGACGCTGGAAGCTGCTTACTATCACTCCGGATTTTGTCTCTACCAGATCGGCCAATTCGAAGAGGCGTTGCGGGCGTTCGAGGAAAGCCGCAAGCTTGCGCCCGGCCGGGCGGACACCCAGATCGCCGTCGGAAATTGTTTGTTGAACCTGAATCGGGCTGCCGAAGCAGTCTCGGTTTTCGACCAGTGCCTGGCGGAATACCAGGACAACGAAAGCGCTCTGGTAGGCAAAGCAGTGGCACTGCAATCGTCGGGCAACACCGAAGCCGCCTCGGCTCTTTGCAATCAGCTTCTGGAACGAAACTCGGCTTCCGCGGAATGCCTGACGAACCTGACCATGTTAGGCCTGCAAAACTCGAATTTCACTTTGGTTCGCGGGGCCGCCGAGCGTCTTCTCAAGTTGGAACCCAATTCGGAGATCGCACTGCAGGGCCTCGGCGCCGCCGGCCTGGCGGCCGAAGAATTTCCGGTTGCGGTCCAAAATTACCAACGGCTGGTGGAACTGTGCCCGGCCAACTACGATTATTGGCTAAACCTGGGTGTTGCGCGGCACCGCACCGGCAACCATGACGCCGCCGCCGAGAGCTATCAGAAGGCGTTGCAAATCCGTCCCGAGGGCAGCTCGGCATACATAAACCTGGGCCTTCTATATCAGGAGCGGGGAGAGGCTGCGCAGGCGGCTAAAGCGTTAGAGCAAGCTCTTCGGATTGCTCCGGAGCGCGATGACATTCGATACGACGCGGCCATAGCCCTGGACGAATCCGGCGAAGCCGAGAAAGCCGTGGAGATGTATTCGGCGCTGCTGCAAAGGAACGACAACATGACGGGCGCGTGGTTCCGTTTAGGGGCGATGCGTCTGAAGTCGGAGGAATTCGATCAAGCGGCGCAATGCTTTGAAAAGTGCATCCAGTTACGCGCGGATTGGATCGAAGCCGAAATTAATCTCGCAATCGCGTATGGCAAACTAGGCCGGAAGGAAGACGCCGAACGCGTCCTTCAGAGCACGTTAAGCCATAAACCGGATTCAGTGGAGCTGATTCGCATGCTGGCGGCGGTGTCGCTCGAACAGCAGCACTATGGAATCGCGCTTCGGTATCATCTCCAGCTTCTGGAACTGGGCGATCAATCCCCAGAGGTGCGGCATAATCTGGGCCTTCTTTATCAGAATCGCGGTGAGATTGCCAAGGCTGAAGCGGAATATAAGGATGCCCTGGCGCTCAAACCGGATTTTCCGGAAGCCCTGTTGAACATGGGCAACGTACTCAACGCCACCGGCCGCAAGGACGAAGCGAAAGATCATTGGGTGCGCGCGCTGCAACTGAAACCCGAACTGGCGTTGGGTTACTACCTCGCGTAATCCGGCGCGTCGAAAATCGCTCCCTCACGGTCGCGGTTCAGAAGCGCTCGTCTCCGAGTATGCTGCTGGAGCGCTTCAGAACCGCGACCGTGAGGGAGCCGCCCCCCCTATTGAGCCACGTACACCAATCCCGAAAACGACAGTATTCCCTGGGTGTCCGGCTGCAAACCGGGTAGATCGGAAGTGTCCTCGGACACCGCAAAGCCCGCTTCGCACGCATTCGTATTCGAAAATGAGCAGACGAAGTTCGCCGTGGGAACTTGCAGGTTCACCTGAATAACGAATGGACCCGCGGGCAAGACATTCGTGATTGACCATCCGTTGCCCGTAGAAAGCTGAGGCAGCGCTTCTGGGACAGCCGGATCCAGTGCGAGGCCGTCCACGAATACCGAGATCACCGATCCAGGCTGCGCCGGGTTGGTGGCAGAATTCAGAGAGCCGTCCGCATTGAGCGCCACTGCGAAGAAGTCCTGATAACCCGAGCTGTTTTGGAAGCTTCCCGGCACCGCAAATATGGTGGGATTGGCATAGGTGGTGGGGAACTGGAGTTGAGCCGACGATACGCTGTTCACCGTCACCTGCACCATTGCCCCGGCCGGCCCCCCTGGCGAGATCAGCGGCACGGCCAGGTTGATCTGGTTCGATGAAACGTACAACAGCGGCGCCTGCAGCGAGCCGAAGCTCACGCTGACTCCTCCGAGCGTGGAGGTTGAATTATTCGTGGCGGTTGCCGGCATCGCGGGCCCGAGCCCGCTTCCGAAAATGGTGAGCAGCTGATTGGGAGCGATGGGACCAGCCGGCTGCAGCTCCCCCGCGTCCACGATACAGCCGATCTGCGGCGTACCCGCAGGCGGCTGGGACTCCGAAAAATCAATCGCACCCAGATAAGCGCCCGGCATCGGGAGCGGTGAAGAGTTCGCTCCGATCAGGGCATTCGGACTGAATGGAACGTTGGCTGAGTTCGTCGATCCGGCGATCCACAGCGTAGTGCCAGACAGCGCAACAGCGGCGATTCCAAGCGAAGAGCCTCCGATAAATTGCGTCCCCGACACATTACCCGATGTGGCGTCCACTTGAGACACATACGCGGATTTCGTGACACCCTGGCTTGCGGGCGCCAGACAAGGGGCAGGTACGCTGGCCAGCGCCGGAATGCTGGCCACCATGTCGTAGAGGTCGAAGAGGCCGACTATTCCGCCGACATACGCGGATCCGCTCGAATCCACCTGCACGCCCGCACCACCCACTGGCACTGAAAACAGCAGCTTCTGTCCAGCGGGGTCGAGTTTGGAGAGAAACGGCAATGACGGGGTTGCGAGCTCATCCAGCGCGGGACCTAAAGGTGGAGTCGGAACAGCAACCGTGAACGGATAACCCACTCCCGCCAGGCCAGTCAGATAGACGTTGCCATCAGCGTCCACCGCCAGGCCGTTGTTTATCGTGTCGCCGGTGCCTGAGACCGCGGTGGAGAAGATCATCTTGGAGCCGGTAGGGTCCAGCTTGGTGACGTACTGATTGGGTCCCTGAAAGCTTCCGTTGCAGGGGGCAATGCAGGTTTGGAAAACCGGGAATGAAGCTTGATATGTTCCCGGCGTGGTCGGATAAGTGAGTGAGCCGGTGGTCCCCGCCATATAAATGTTGCCCGAGGAATCAAACGTAAGCGCGGTGCCTCCGATCCCGGTGGCGGAGAAGACAATCGCCGTGCCGGTAGCGTTCAGCTCCAGCAGGTAGGGATTACCGGCCGTGTCGGCGACGCTGTAAACGCCGGGTGTGGAGGGAAACCCTGAAGTATTGCTGGTGCCGCTGACCAGCGCCTCACCCGAACCATTCACCGCAATGGCCTGTGCAAAGCTATCTGTCGAGCCGCCCAAGAGAGCGGAATAGACCAACTGGCCATTCGGATCCAACTTGAACACGAACGATCGCTCGATGATGGGGCCCGCAGCGGGCGTGACGAAATTGCTGCCGCTGGTGACGGGAAAATCCGGCGAGTTGGTGTAGCCTGCGACATATGCATCGCCCGCGCTGTCCACGGCGATAGCGTTCCCATAGTCGTTTACCGAGCCGCCCACGTAGCGGGCATAGAGATATTGAGTGGCTTGCGGGTTCAGCTTCACCACCAGCACGGTAGTCGACGAATTGACGATCGTGGTTCCGGCCATGTAGATGTTTCCCGCGGCGTCCGTGGCAATCGCGGCGGGCGTGAAGCTTTCCCTCAAATACGTGGAATACGTCAGTGCCGGGAAGCTGGCTGTAGCCGCGAAAGCCGACCCTAAACAGAAAACGACTGAGAGTGAACGCAGAAGCATAGGGATCCCCAGCGGACGCGGATGGGTAGAGCATAACACGACCGGGCGCAAAGCTCGGAGCTTGCAATGCAGTTGCTACTTTCGCGGATCGAAGCGCACTTCCACTTCGGTATTCACTCTCGCCGGGTGGCCGGCCTTGACGGTGGGCTGATAACGGAACTGAGACCATGGCACGGTTTCGCAGAGTTGCGCGCCGCTGTCGAGCTCGGCAATCTTGCCTTCCTTGTCGATGACGACTTTGCAGTGAGCCGTTCCGCCCTCGGGCTCCCAAAGAGGCGCGGTCAGCGCGGTCGGCCCCGCCACCAGGAGAGCGCGCTGTTTGTCCGCCGGAACGGAGACCTCCGGGACCTCCTTCTCTTCAGCCGCGGTATCCTGCTTCTGTTTCGCAGAATCGGTAACGGGTTGAATCTGGGTCACCATAAACACGGGTCGGGCGGGGAAGCGTTTCACCTTGGCGCACAAACTGGTGGAGTATGAATCCACCACATCAAACGCGAGCGAGGGCCACGCTGTCCTCACGACAGTGTCGCAGCTTGATCCAAGCGGATAACCGTTCTTGCCCTGATTGGGATCGCCGATCGTATCGATGAGCTTTTGCGCAATAACGCCCTCGGCAACGTACTCCTTCCCGGCGTCAACCGGAGAGGCTTTGTCGAAGAAGAGGCGGTAGCGATTCAGGCCATCGACAAGATAGACGGAAGGTCCACCTCCGTTCATCGAGGTATCCAGCGCGGTGGTTTCGGTGAGAAGCACCTGGGCCTTCCCCTGGATTTTGTCTGGCGGCGGAGCGGCTTGCTTGGGGGGCGCGCTCGAACATCCGATCAAGCCGTTAAGAGCAAGTACGAGGCAACAAAAAACGTAGGTATTGCGGGTCATCGATGGCGCCCTCGCTTTCAAGATGTTTGTAAGCATCCGACCTTACCACAGGGTATGGGCGGTGACAACCGGAGCGGCGCCGATCGGCCCAAGAGCCAGACGGTTAACATGGTGGCTGGAGGGTACCGTCATGACAACCAAGACCGATGGCACCTGCGTCCTGATCGAGCGAAGCACCCACTACCACGGCAAACAGGGCCTCGACTACTTCTCTGGCGTCGCGGCCGAAACAGCCGGGTCCCGTAGGCTCTGCCTCCACACGGTGACCATCCCGCCGCTCGGGCGCGCTAAGCCGCACCTGCATGAGAATCACGAAAGCGCGGTGTACGTTCTCTCCGGCGAGGCGGGCATGTGGTACGGCGAAGGCCTGCGCGAGCACATGTGGATGCACGCGGGAGATTTCCTGTACATTCCGGCGAACACTCCGCACCTGCCGTATAACCCGAGCAACTCGGTACCGTGTGTCGGCCTGATCGCGCGCACCGACCCCAATGAACAAGAGAGCGTCACGTTGCTGGACATTGCTGATCCGGGAGTGGCTGATCGCTGATAGGTCAGCTCTGCTCGGTCGGAACCGATGGAGATGGCGGTGTCTCTGAAGTTGATGAGGCGCTCTGGTCACCCTTGGCCGGAGTCTGCAAGGGCTTGTCCGCGGGTGGCGGATCTTCCAGCGCTTCCTGAAAAGTCTTTTTCACACCTTGCCAAAAACTCTTCGTTAGGACTTCCTTCATCCGGGGCTCCTTGCGTGTCCATGGTATCTCCTCCGGGAACTCTTGCGCGGACGCCGGCTAATCTAAATCACGAACCCGCCGCTGACATTGATGCTCTGACCGGTGATGAACCTTGCGGCGTCGGAGCACAGAAAGGCCACCACATCAGCGATATCTTCAGGCGTCCCCAGCCGTCCAAGCGGATGGCGTCCGATGGCGCGCTCGAAAGTTGCAGGGTCTCCCAGGTGATTCGCGGTCATATCCGTAGCGATGTAGCCCGGCGCCACAGCGTTCACCAGAATATGGCGAGGCGCGAGTTCCAGAGCCCAGTTGCGCGTCAGTGCGTCAATGCCCGCCTTGGCTGCGCCGTACAGGCTACGACCTCCCGCTATGCCCGTTCGTCCCGCCACGGAGGAAATATTGACGATTCTCCCTCCCTCGTTCATGATGGGCAACGCACACTGGGTGATCCAGAATGGCCCCTTTAAGTTTGTCGCGAGGATCTCGTCAATCAGTACGGCGGTCGAAGATCCGAGGGGCGTGCTCTTCCAGATCCCGGCGTTGTTGATCAGGAAATCGAGCTTCCGATGGCCCAACTGTCGGAACATCGTCTCGATCTCATCCACCGAACCCAGGTCTGCCTGAACTAGAGTCACCTCGCGTCCTATCGACGCAACGGCCTCTTGGGCAGCGCTTCGATTGCGATTGAAGTGCAGCACAATGTCCGCGCCTTCCTTTGCAAGCCGCAGGCAAATGGCCCGCCCGATCCCACGCGAGCCGCCGGTGATCAGCGCCGTCTTTCCTCTGAGCGTCTCCATATGCTTAAATTACAGGTTCTGTGGAGCGTCCTGGAAATTCCCGCCTTCGCCTTTTCGCACAGGGTCCAGCGGACTGGGAGACCCAACCCCGTACGCGATTCGTTCCACGTGGCGACTGGCCGCAACCGCGGTGGCCGGGCTTACGCAATTACACGTTTTGGGGAGTGCCCCAAGTGGCTTTTCTTTTGGCGAGCGTGCGGACCGCTATGGAAATTTCGCGATAAGGGAAGAGATGTTTCGGCGGCGCTCCTTTGGTCGCTCGTGGCCCGGGTCAAGGCATCGCTTTTGCGTTTCTTCGCTGCGGGTCTGTCGTCCGTGGACATGCTTGGTAGTCCTACGCGCCCACAGATGATATCGGCCCTGGAAGCGGCAGTATTTTGGGCGATCCTTGGAATCGCATTTAAAACTCGTCAGATTTATCGCCACCATTCAAGTTGAATGTAGAGACTGTCGTCGTTCCGCCCCCCCGGCGTTTCGCGGGTCTTGATCATTGGAAGAATCCCCGGCCTCCCTTTTACAGAAAAGGTAAGTCGTTTGGACACGCTTAGGGGAGTCGAGACCTGACGCGTTCACTATAATGAAGCTCATGGGCCTCAGCACCGTTACTATCTCTCAAAGATACATTCACCGCTTGAATCGATATAACTAGCTGTGGAACGGATGGAGGCATGGCAGGGAGTGAAAGGTGATAGAGCAGGGATACCCACCGCTCCGCCCCAGAGCAGTTTGCGCTAAGTCTTTATTTTTTCAATGTGCCCGGGTGGCGAAATCGGCAGACGCAAAGGACTTAAAATCCTTTTTCCGGCAACGGGAGTGTGGGTTCAAGTCCCACCCCGGGCACCAAGTTTAGAGCTCTAGAATCATCGCATTACAACCAGCTTTTTCTTGTGTGCCCGATTTGTGCCCGAATGGATTGTGTTCATGAGGGCCGAGATGCGATCTTGCCGAGCCTGATTCCATTTCGCGTAATGTTTCTCCGCGACGGACTCTGAGATGCCCGTAGCAAGGGTGTGCCGGAAGCGATGCGCGTGGGCGTTAACTACGCCAGAGGCCTTGAACACCGCGCGCAAACATCTCTCCATGACGCTGACGGCAGTTCGTTCTGATCCTGCTCATTGATGAAGAAATGGGTCGATGTTTCCTTGGTGGTTCCCCTCGGCCAGGGTACGCTTCTAATGCAGCGAGCATTTTTCATCTGGCAAGGGCAACCTGACTGTGCCACCCGTCTTCTTGGTGTGGAGCAGTAGTTCGCCCTTCTGTATCCGTGCGCGTTGAAGCAAAGCCACATCAGATATTCGGAGCGCAGTATATCGGAGCATCAGAACCGCAGCTCGTGCCCGCAGTTGGGTCAAGGTGAATGGCCAGTGGCTTTATAAGACACGACAGATCGTGACTGGAAGGAATAAGCACCCGGCGCTTTGGATGCTCTGGCGTCCGAACCGCTGTGCCCAGATCCCTTCAGCCCTGCGCTCCGCAAAATCCATCCGCCGGCGAATACGTTGAAACCAGAGGATATTGTCCGGCCGACGAAAGGTGTAAAATTGTTCCTTGCTATCACGTTTTTTGATCCTCGGTAGAAGGTAGCGTAAAATGATGATCGATCACGGAGATTTAACGATGCGAAAACGTTCTCTCTTGTTCCTTTCGTTGCTGATTCCAGCCTTTTTAGGCCTCGGCGGAGATGCCGTCCTCAAAGCGCAGCAAAATACTTCGACGGCCAGCGCGAAGCGCTGGTCTGATCGCGGCCACCTGGCCTGACAAGAAGGTGCCCGGCAAAGACGCCGTTGTCACCATTGATAAGGATATGAACGTCGTCCTCGACGTCTCTCCGCCGGCGCTGCGCAGTTTGACGATCAACGGCAAACTGAGCTTCGCAGATAATAAGGATCTCGAACTGACCACCGAGTGGATCATGGTGCACGGGGAACTGGAAATCGGCACCGAAGCCAAGCCCCATACGCGCAAGGCGACCATTACCCTCACCGACAACGTCAAAGACGAAGATATGACTGGAATCGGTGGAACGAATGACCGCAGTGACCGCGGGATCATGATGATGGGCGGAACCCTGAACCTGCACGGTACGGAGAAGAACTCCTGGACCAAGCTGGCAAGACACGGCCGCCGCGGGCAGCAACACCATCGAAGTCTTGAATGCCGGTGACTGGAGGAAAGGTGACGTGATTGTCCTCGCGTCGACGGATTTCGATCCCCATCAGGCAGAGCGGCGAACCATTTCCGCCATCCGTGGCAATACGATCACGCTCGACAAGAAACTGGACTACATGCACTTCGGCAAGATCACCTTCGACGTGGATGAACGCGGCGAAGTCGGCATGCTGTCGCGCAATATCCTGATCCAGGCTTCGCCTGACGCAGACCAGACGCTCTTTGGCGGCCACATTATGGCGATGAACGGGGGCAAGATGTTTGTCGATGGCGTCGAGCTCAATCGCATGGGTCAGAACATGCATCTGGCCCGGTATCCGATCCACTGGCATCTGATCGGCGATGCGCAGGGGCAGTACATCAAGAACTCGGCGATTCACGACACCTACAGCCGCTGCGTGACCGTGCATGGCACAAATTACCTGGACATTGAAAACAACGTGACCTACAACAACATTGGTCACTGCTTCTTCCTGGAGGATGCCGTGGAGCACGGCAACCAGTTCGTGCACAACCTGGGAATCCTCACCAAGTGTCATCCGGACGCGCCGTGCGTTGGGACAAACCTCGGCCCGTTCGGAGTGGAGGGCGGGAAGAACTTCGATTCGGCCGGCCAGAACGCCAAGGATATCCTGATCCCTTCCGACAACACGGCGTCGACTTTCTGGATCACCAATCCGGACAATATCTACCGCGACAACGTGGCCGCGGGTTCCGACGCGACAGGTTTCTGGTTCGCACTTGCCGGAGCATCCGACGGGTAAGTTCGAAGGCACGGAGATCAGCAAGGAAACCTGGCCGCGTCGAATGCGGGTGCGGGAGTTCAAGGGCAACACCGCCCATTCGAACTTTGACGGTTACATGTTCGACCGCGGCCCCAGGGCCGATGGCCATTTCGCCGTCGGCGGGCATATTGCCCTGGCCAATCCGGCTGAAGCGAACAGCCCTCCCGTGGAGACGGTGATCGAGGATTTCACCAGCTACAAGAACCGCAATGGCGGCATGTGGACCCGCGGTGAGATGGACCTGTTCAAGAACCTGAAGCTGGCCGACAACGCTATCGGCTACACGCATGCGTCCGGCAACTTCGGTCGTTCCGCGTTTACGTCACGGGTGGTTGACTCGCTGTTCGTGGGCGAAACCGAGAACATCGGCAACCCCAGGACGCCGGCGGAAATAGCTTACGGCCGCAGCTTGCCGGAGCCCGAACTCCCGGATTTCCCGATCCGCGGCTACGAGTTCTACGACTACCGTCATGAGCGTGGTGAATGACACCTTCGTGAATTTCCAGGACAACGCCACTCGCAAGACGGGAGCGATCTCTTACCTGCTGTATACCAGCTTCGGAATGAGCTCCAACAACATCGTACAGCGCGCGAAATTCGTCAACGCCAAGCCGGTGTATTTCCCGCCGATGGAGTTTAAGTGGAGCAACGATGATTACGGCAATGGGAGCTACCAGACGTCGGTGTTCAACGACAAGGACGGCTCGGTCAGCGGTGTCCCCAATTCCTACATTCTCATCAACGACGCAAACGACGAAATCGCAATTGACGACGCCTGCGAGATCAAGCCGGCCTGGAATGCCGCGGTGTGCAAGGGCGACGTCGGGCGCATGACTGTTGCCGCCCCCGCCGCCGGTGGTGGTCGTGGCGGTCCTGGCGGTTTTGGCGCGGGTGGTGGCAGAGGCGGCGCTCCCGCAGGTGCCGGCGCCGGCGGTAGAGGCGGGGCTGCGGTAGCTGGCGGTTCTGGCGCTGGCAGGGGTGGTGTTCTGGTTGGCCCCAGAAACGGGGTCCTGGGCGCCCCTCCGCCTGCGGGTCCGCCAATCGTTCTCAGCCGCAATGGCAAGGATTTGCGCGTCACCGGAGAAACCAACGTACGAGCGGGTTCCGAGATCAAGGTGACCACCGAAAGGCCGTCCCTCGCCCTCAGCGTGAAGGAACTGGATAAGGGCTCGTGGGTGATCTTCCAACTGCCGGGATTCACCACTGCGGCGTCGGGTACGGAGCAGAGCAGCCTGGATGCACTTCGCAAGGCCAGCGCCACCTCGTACTACAAAGGCGACGGTTCGCTTTGGGTCAAGCTTGTCTCCAGCGGCGACGTCCTGGGCACCCCTGAAAGCGGCCCCAGTGGCGGAGCCAGCCTCCAGGTCAACCGGTAAGCTGAACCCTGCTATATGAGCAAGAGCCCCCGCGCAGGCCGGGGGCTTTTTGTTTCGTACCGCAATGCTGCGCAATCGGTTCCCGGAAAAATGCGCATTGAAGGATCCAACCGTCGCCTGTCCCTGCACTGGACGTCACTTGCTGAAAGAAATGCGAACTTCTCGATCGTCATTGTCTTCCGGTTCCGCGCCCTCAAAGTACGCAAGCAGAAGGAGGTTAGGCGTCTACGCCATGAATCCCGAGACTCGCCCTCTTTTCCTACGATGTACGGCGGACGGGAAGCGCTTCCTGATGACCACAAATTCCGAGGCCAGCGAGGGAGAGTCCGTCCGTTACCGTCGTCCTCAAGTGGGCCGCGGGACTGAAAAAATAGGCGAGACGTCACAGCGAAAGACCAACCTACAACTCGCCTCCGGGGCATTTTCGTGTAAAGTTGTGCCGTTCACGCCGGCAGGTGAGCGCACGAAGAAAGCTCCATCGCCCGGTGGACGCACGGGTAGCAAGATCACGCCTGTATCCGCAAGGCTCGCCACCCCAGCGGTGAAAGCATTCGAGGCCGCGTGGCGCTGGAAGTCCTCCGCGGCGGCGCTGATATCCGGATGAGCACAGATCGGATTCTGGCGCTTACTCGGGGTAAAAGCCCCGCCAGAACGCGACGTAAGTGACACCGGCGATTCGGAGGCGCGCGCACTGGCCCAAGCCGCTGAGCACGCCACCCTGATCATCAACCCGATCATTTACGATATTAGGGCCGCTTCAGCGGCAATCGCACTTGAAAACTTGTTCGCCCTGGTTGGGACTCAAACGAGATCTCCCCGTGATGGGCGCGTACGATCCGGTATACGGTGTCCAAGCCTATTCCCGTGCCTTCGCCGACGCCCTTGGTGGTGAAGAATGGCTCAAAGAGATGAGGCTTCACCGCGTCGGAAATACCGGGTCCATTGTCGATAATCTCGACCAGAACAAAATCGAGCTCTCTGGACGTTCGAACGATCAGTTCGCCCTTGCCGCCCATGGCATCGACGGCATTGTCGATGAGATTCGTCCAGACCTGGTTCAAGTCACTTCCTCGCGCCAATATCCTCGGAAGGTGCGGGTCAAACTCGCGCTTTACTTCCACGCCGCGCTTCAGGCGGAATTTCAGCATCGTAAGGGTGCTCTCCAAACCGCTGTGAACGTCGATTTCCTGCTCCGGCGCCTGGTCCATGTAGGTGTATTCTTTGATGGCTCGGACCAGTTCGGAAATTCGGCCTGTACTCACCTCGATTTCACGCGTCAGTCTTTCAGCGCCGACCGACGAAACCATGCGCGTCAGGACATGACCCAGCACGCCGTTCTGAAAACGTCCGCCCAGTTTCTCCAGCGCGGAGCGATCCACGCCCGCTTCCACCAAACCTGAAGCGAGCCGGGATGCGTTGGGAATTTCCCGGCGGTTCAGCCAGGCGGCAAGCTCCTCTTCGACATCGCTCTGTTCAAGAGCGTCGAGCGGAGGCTTGGACGCCAAGTGGTCCATCAAATCCTCCTCAAAGGAAGCCAGCTCCGCGCGTTCTAGGCAGGAAAGCGAATCGTCATCCAGCACCTTGTTGATTTTCCGAAGCTCATGCATGCACTCGCGCAAACCCTGCGCCGCCCGGACGGCGGCCGCGGCGGGATTGTTCAATTCGTGTGCCAATCCGGCGGAGAGCTTGCCCAGCGCGCTTAACTTGTCGCGTTGCTGTTCCGCACGGCTGTATTCTCGAATTCGATCGGCCAAGACGCCAATCAAGCGCGGCAGCAGTTGCGGAATGCGCTGGAGCATTTCCTCAAAATGATCCTTGTGCAGACGGAGACCCCAGGTGGGCGTGGTAGCACGGGCTGTCATCGGGAAGTGCGTCAATCGGGAGAACGGCAGCATGCCGGTTACTTGTCCGGCCTGCGCCACAAAGCCTGGCGCGTCTCCTCCTCCGTTTTCGCGTCGTCCGCGCACTTCCCCTTCGAGCAAAACGAACAGCGCATCCGCCGGGTCGCCTTCGTGTATGACAACGTCCCCGGCAGAGAGCCTGATTTCGTTTGCGCTGGAAACAAACCAGTGCAACTGGTCGTCGCTGAGATCGGAAAAAATACCGATTTTCCGCAGCGCGGCTTGGGCAGTCTCTGGGGGAGAGGAGAGCGGATTGGTCACGATACGTTGCTCAAGTATTGATGAACGAACTGGATTGCGACGGAGCCTTCGCCCACCCCGGAGGCCACTCGCTTCACCGAACCATATCGCACGTCGCCCACGGCAAAGACGCCCGGGATATTCGTTTCGAGCAGGCTGGGATCACGCTCCAATGTCCAGCCCTTGGGCCGCTTACCGGGTTTGAGCAAATCCGGACCTGTAAGTATAAACCCTCGCTCATCGCGCTCGATTGCTCCGTCCAGCCAGGATGTGCGAGGCTCCGCGCCGATGAAGACGAACAGCGAATTCGCCCGCACACGGCTTACATCACCGGTTCGATCGCACACCAAAGAAACAGCTTCCAAATGATCTTCGCCGTGCACCTCTACGACGCGCGTGCGATATTCCACATGAATGTTAGCGGTATTTTGAACTTGCTCCACCAGGTATTGCGACATGCTGGCGCCCAGCGAATCGCCGCGAACTAACATAACAACACGCCGCGCGTACTGCGAGTAAGACATCGCCGCTTGTCCCGCGGAGTTGGCGCCGCCGATAATGTACACGTCTTCGTCCTGGCAGGAAGCTGCTTCCGTCATGCTGCCGCCGTAGTAGACGCCCGAGCCTTGCAAACGATCCATTCCGGGAATGTCCAGTTTGCGCCACTGAACGCCGGTAGCCAACAGCATGGCATGGCACGACAGCTCGGTGCCGTCGTTCAAGCGCAAAAAACGATAAGGACCCTCTGCCCGTAACGCAGTCACCTCCTGAGGCGAGACGATTTCCACGCCAAAACGACGCGCTTGAGCCACGGCGCGCCGCGCGAGGTCGGCACCGGTCAGGCCCGAAGGAAAGCCGAGGTAGTTTTCAATTCGCCCACTCAGTCCCGCTTGGCCTCCTGGCGCCTCTCGTTCCACCATGATGGTCTTCAACCCTTCCGAAGCGCCATACACCGCCGCCGCCAGTCCCGCGGGGCCGCCACCCACAATCGCCAGGTCGTAGAATTCGAGTCCCGCCCGGGTGCGCAAGCCGAGTCTCTCGGCAAGATCCTGCGTACCCGGTTCGGATACGCACTTCCCGTCCGGGAACATCACCAGCGGCAACTTGAGCTCATCGGGAGCGAAGCTCTTCATCAGGTGATCCACTTCTTCGTCCCGGTTGGCTGCATCTGCATCCAGCCACTGATAGGGAACTTGGTTTCTTGCCAGAAAATTCCGAATGTCGTAGGACTTGGAAGACCAGCGGGTCCCCAGCACGCGAATTCCTTCGAAGGGCGGATGAAAATTTGCGGACCAATCATTGAGCAAATCGTCCAGAACGGGGAACAATTCCCGCTCGGGCGGGTCCCATGGTTTCAGCAGATAGTGATTGAGTTGAACGTCGTTGATGGCTTTGATCGCAGCATCGGTATCGGCATAAGCGGTGAGCAGCGTCCGCTTGGCGTTGGGATAAAGTTTGATCGCCTCCTCAAGCAATTCCACGCCGTTCATTTCCGGCATGCGATGATCCACCAGCAGCAGTGCCACGGCATCATTCCGCTGCTTAAGCCGGCGCAAAAGGTCGAGTGCGGCACGGCCGGATTCGGCACGCAGCACGCGATAGTGCTCCTCATAGTGCTTCTTCAGGTCGCGTTCCACGGCCCGGAGAACTTCCGGATCGTCGTCGACGGTCAGTATGACTGGCTTCTGCATGCTTAGGTCAACCTTTATTATTGCTTGCTACTCGCGGCGGCTTGGGGCGACGAACGCTCATGGGCGGTTTAGAGAGCCAGGCGAACGAATCCACATTATTAGCACGCTCCTCTGATGCATAAGCCTTGTCGAAACGGATCACATTGTTCTTCACACCGCGTCGGCGGTCGGATACGCCAGGTCGCCATCGAGGTGACTCGGCAGTTGACGCACCGAAATAATGCAACTGCTGGTCCAAAGGAAGGCGAACCCCCAGAAACTTATTCCGTGCATGTAGTCAAGCATTTACAGGCTAATAGCGAGGTGCGCTTTTTTAGAGCCCGGGCAATGTGTCGACACTTTTCGACACGGTTGACTTTCAAACGGTCATCGCACAAGCCCGAACTATCCATCCCTCTGCCAGATGAGCCTTGGATCTACGATATGCAGCCTTTTGCGAATATCAAGAACTTGAGAAAGATCCTTGGAGCATGCTGAGTGCGCCGATACAAACCGGCGAGGAGTTGTGAATGAAAGAGTGTGTGTCCAGCGAAAGCTGGCGTGATCAGTGGGAGGTGAGTCCCACCAGGGCAAGAGTCAAAGCCCTGTAGCTTGAGTAGCAGGAAGGAAGGAAACTGAGATTCCTGAAGCCTACTGACAAAGCCATCTGTTGGATGGTGAGCGAGTCGCCGGGCCGTAACGCAAGTAAACCCATAGATGGCCTCGAAAATTCTCGCCCCGAAGGCCGAGCCAGCACTCTTTTGGCGAAGGCAGCATGGAACGTCGCAGTTGACTGGTGCGACGGAACACTTCGGCGGGGTGGTAGGGACAGCACGGTGACAAGGTCATGCTAAGCGACTGGAGAAACCCTCCTCGCCCCGTTGAGAAATTGGCGGAGCAGGGAAGCCGTATAACCGGAAACACCGGGAAGTCGGTGGACGGCGAGAGGGACTCGGCCGGGTTTGTAGTAGCGATGAAGCGGAGTAACGTCCGTGGAGCGAAGAGGCCCTGCTGTTTGCAATGGCTCTAACAAAATGGAAGGCAAGGGTGAAATGACAAAAGCGCCCATCAGTTTGCAAGACCTGAGAAGGAGCCTATATGTCAAGGCGAAGGCGGAACCGCCTTGGCGTTTCTGGGGACTATATGTCCACGTCTGCAAGATGGAAACTTTGCAGGAAGCCTACCAGATGGCGAGAAGTAATGACGGGGCACCGGGCATTGACGGGGTCACGTTCGAAGCCATCGAGGAAAGCGGAGTGGAAAGTTTTCTGAGGCAGATTCGGGAGGAATTAGTTACCAACACGTATCGGCCCATGCGGGCACGGAAGAAGGAGATTCCGAAGGACGGGGGAAAAGTCCGCGTTCTTTCGATACCTGCCATCCGTGATCGAGTGGTCCAGGGGGCATTAAAGCTGATCCTGGAGCCGATCTTCGAAGCTGATTTCCAAGCGGGGTCGTTTGGATATCGACCAAAGCGGACAGCACAGGAAGCAACATACCGAGTAGCCAAGGCGATTGTCGAAGAGAAGACTCGCATCATCGACTTGGATCTAAGCGCCTATTTCGATAACGTGCAGCATTATCTGCTACTAGAGAAAGTGGCGCGAAGGATTCAGGATGATGCAGTTCTGCATTTGCTCAAGATGATCCTGAAAGCAACAGGCAAGAAGGGCGTTCCACAAGGCGGGGTGATTTCACCGCTGCTCAGCAATCTCTATCTCAATGAGGTGGATCGGATGCTGGAGAAAGCGGTGGACACCACCCGCAATGGCAGGTTCACTCGCATCCAATATGTACGTTTTGCGGATGACGTGGTGATCCTGATAGACGCTCATGAGCGGAATGACTGGCTGGTGAGGGCGGTAGACAAGCGACTGCGTGAGGAGTTAGCGAAACTGCGCGTTGCGATCAACGAGGACAAGAGTCGGATGGTGGATCTGAAACAGGGAGAGAGTTTTACTTTCCTGGGTTTTGAGTATCGGCGCATACTGAGCCTTCGGGGGAAGTGGCGGCCGTACTTTGCGCCCAAGCTGAAGAAGCGGACGGCGTTGCTTGAAAAACTCAGGGAGATCTTCCGGCATAACGTCAGCCAGCCGGTGGGAAAAGTGATTGAGGAAATCAATCCAATCCTGCGCGGCTGGGTGAACTACTTTCGGGTTGGCGATTCGAGTCGATGTTTTTCCATGGTCAAAGACTGGGTAGAGAAGAAGGTGCGGCGGCATATGATGCATGCCCGGGGGCGCCAAGGTTACGGTTGGGCGCGGTGGAGTAGGCAATGGCTTTTCCAACGTCTCGGTCTGTTTAACGACTACCGGATCAAACGATGGCCAGGGCCGAACGTCGCCCCTGCCCGTTAGGCTTCATAACTCTTGGCACGAAGCAAACAGGTGCGCCTAGTGCGGGAAATCCGCACGCTGGGTGCGACGCGGCGGGGGCTGGAAACGAGTTCACGGTTAGGCTAGTGAGACACTCCCAGAGGAAACGGGGAGCAACAGATAGGCCTGACCTTCGGAGCAGCGCGCCAGTCCTCGACCCTACCATACAGGAAAGGCGTAGCGAGCCATCCTGGCCCCGAGTTATGCGTGGGCAGCCGCGAGGCTGCCATCGAAGCGTTGACAGGGGCAAGTGCAAGCAGGGTAGCCGCCCATGGCCTTCTCGATTGTCGATATAGCCGAAATTGACCGCATAGGGTTTGTTTCGGCTGGTTTAAACTAGTTTAAAATAGGGGTCATGGAGACAATAGGCGCATTCCAGGCAAAGACCCACTTAGCATCGCTGCTCGACCGTGTGGCGCAGGGTGAGCGGATCACGATTACAAGACACGGCGTTCCGGCTGCCATGCTGGTCCCTATAGGGCCGACGGGGCCAAAGTTAACGCACCGGGAGATCGTGGATCAGATGCGGGAGCTGCGGAAGCAGGTGAAGCCCGGTAAAATGAGCGTCCGCGAAATGATTAATCAAGGACGGCGGCTTTGACCTGGGTCGTCATCGATGCCTCTGTGGCGTTGGCGTGGTGTTTCCCAGAGGAAGGCAGCGGCTATGCAGATGCGGTACTGGTTGAGCTGAACGGGAATTCGATCCTGGTACCGGCGGTCTGGGCGCTGGAAGTTGCCAACGGCGTATTGGTGGGTGAGCGGACCAAACGTCTTCGCCAGCCTGAGATCCGGCGATTCGGTACATTGCTCGAAAACCTTCCGGTAGTTCAGGATGTGCAGTCCCTGAGTGAATACGTCAGAAACGTTTTGCCTCTGGCGCGTGAGCATGGTCTCTCGGCTTATGATGCGGCCTATCTCGAACTTTCGGTCCGGTACAGCGCACCACTGGCCACACTAGACCGAAAACTGCGGAAAGCGGGTCAGTCAGCTGGGGTAAAGTTTTTCGCGGAAGAATCTGCCTGATCAACAAGGCGACTCCGCATGAAGTCGTGTACGTCGCCAAAAGTCCATTCGCAACGCTCAAGCCGCGCCTTCCCAGCGATAGCGATGTTGAAGACCGCCCAAACGGGTAAGGACGCCAAGCGCTCACCAGGATTCCGGGTCGATGGCGGCCTGCCTTGCGGCGTGTCTTTGTCTGACCCATCGTGAGTTCGATCGGCGTGATAATAGCGCAGGTATCAGCACAGCGATAATCCTCTCAGCAACGGTGAGCGCCGGTGTTGCGCAAGTCAGAACTGACGGTCCTGTCGGTCACCGAAACCAGGTCAGTCCGATCTAAGCTGCGGTGGTCGATGTGAGCGCGAGCTCAATCGCGTCGAACAGCTCGCGGAAGTGGATGTTTGGCGACGTAACCGTCCATCCCATGAGCCAAGAAACGTTGTCGATCACCGGCCATGGCGTGTGCCGTCATGGCGACAATCGGTGTGTGCGCCCCGGTTGTGCTTTCTCGCTCACGAATCGCAGCGGTGGCTTCCAGCCCATCCATTATGGGCATTTGAACGTCCATAAGAATCAGGTCGAAGCTTTCCCTTTCGATCGCTTCCAGAGCCTTGACGCCATCACTCACCACGACCACGAAATGTCCTTCCCTCTCCAGCAACCGTGACGCCAAGCGTTGGTTGATCGAATTATCCTCAGCGAGCAAAATCCGCAGGTTTCTCCGCCCTTCGCGGAGCGTGTGGCGAGTAATAGGCTGGGTAGGCTGGATTCCACTGCTCGATGCTCCGAGAACCCTGAGGAGCGCCTCCTTACATCTTGCGCCGTCGCCGCGTTGTCCGCCTGATGTCAACATGAGCGTCACAAGCCCTTGCAGTTTTGGTATCCTCCGAATTTCTTCGACGAGCATGAAGCCATCCACGTCGGGCATGTGGCAATCGACGATCATCACGCCCGAACGGGTTACCGGTCGCGCTCGCATCGTTGAGAATACGCAGAGCATCGGCAGCACAGGAAGCTGAGACTGGTTTCATTCGCCAATAAGTGAGTGTCGCTTCCAGGATGTGACGGTTTGTGGCGTTATCGTCGACTATCAATACCGGCACGTCGTCAAGCCGGGCAGGATCGACGGTCATGGATTTGGACAAAACACCACTTGCCCGCTGGAAGTGCGCCGTGAAATGGAACGTTGCTTTAACTCGATTCCAAGGACGTTGTCACGGCGTGAAAATGACCTGAGAGTGCAAAGTCCTCGAAAAACTGTGCTCCATGGCCAGCACAGGAGGTAATTCGCCCTTCAATGCGATCAAGGAGTTCCGAGGACAGTATCGCTGCATCACGGCGGAACTGCGTAACGCCCCTCGCGCCCAGTCCATTGGCCCTGTCGAAGTCGACCGGGCGTGGGAATCCTATGCCGACGACCAGCTTGCCTAATGCATTGGCGGCCCCCTCCATCTGGAGGCAACCGATCGAATTGCCGCAGCCGTGCTGGCTCAGGGTTGGCGTCCGGAGATGCGCGCCCAAGGTCGACTCTTGTGGGATTAGTTGCCTCCGAATCGGCACCAGAGTGGCCAGCTTTCGATTCCGCTGGGTAACCGTTCTTCGCGCGCGGGCGCTCAAGACTCTTGGATTAAGATAATAGGCGGCCAGGATCACAAGAAAATGACAGGAGACAAAACCACGCGCGAATCTTCGCGCCGCACGTTTCTCACCGCAGGCGCCGGAGCGGCGGCACTGAGTGGCATCGAAGCGTCCGCCCAGCCTCTTCCGCCTCTCGCCGCCGACGAAATCACGCTGGCGCTCGTCAACGCCCGCATCCATACCCTGGACGATGCCGGAACCGTCACCAGCGTGGTGACTATCCGCAACGGCCGCTTCCGGACAGTGGGCGGCCGCGCGCCGAAAGCGGGGCCGAACGTTCGGGTGATCGATTTGGGCGGCCGCACCGTCGTGCCCGGCCTGGTGGAACCGCACATCCATATCGTGAGCCTGGCCAATCGTCCCGGCTATCACACCATCCTCGAAAACACGGCTTCGATTCGCGAAGTCCAGGAGGCGCTGGCCGCGCGCCGCAAGGATGTTCCGCCCGGCGCCTGGATCACCTCCATGGGCGGATGGCATCCCAACCAGTGGGCCGAGCACCGGCATCCCACGCTGGCCGAACTTGACGAAGCAGTTCCCGATCATCCCGTGCTGCTCTACGAACGCTTCACCGGGCCGGCCGCAACCAACACGCTCGGCAAGAAGTTTTTCGATGCAGCCGACGCCGCGCCGCCGGTGCATCCCGATATCAAGAAAATCAACGTCTCTGCTACGGGTGCGATCGCAGCGGCCGGATTCGTCGGCGGCGGCCCCGCGGCCTCCGCCCTCTATCTGCTGCGCCGGATGCAAACCTTTGACGACAAGAAGCGCAGCACTCTCGACGCCATGCGCTATGCCGTGAGCGTCGGCCTGACCACGTGCCTGGATCAGGTGCTGTTCCCCACTCCCGGTCCGCTCCATCCCAACCAGATCCTTTCCAACCTGGATCAGTACCGCATGTACGATTCATGGCTTGCGCTGCGCGGCGAAGACCGCACTTTCGTCCGTCTCCAGACGAATTTCCTGCAAAATCAGGCGGACCCGGCGCTTCCGGAATTGCACGAGCGGCTTCGCAATCAATTCCAATTTTTCGGCGATGACATGATGCGCACCGGCGCGATCGGCGAGTGGGCCGCTCCGCTCAATAGCGGCGCGGTGTGGATGGAAGCGCAGCGCCTGGTGGGCCGGGCGGGCTGGCGCAATGAAAATGCCGTGCAGAATCTCGCGGGCTTAAAACAAGTAGTGGAAGGCTATGAGGCCGTGAATCGCGAAAACGACATCACCAAGCTGCGCTGGGTGGTCCATCATGTTCCCGAGGTCAATGCCGACCTGCTCACGCGCCTGCAAGCGCTGGGGTGCGGCGTGGAAATGGGCGCGTTCCGCTGGGTGACGTCTTCGGATCCAAAAGTTGTCGCCGGTCCGCCGTTCCGCACGATTGTCGATCACGGCATCCAAGTGGGCATTCACGGCGACGGCGTGCACATCGCGCCGTTGAATCCCTGGCTACACATCTATTACGCCGTGACCGGGATCAATTCATTTGGCGACCAGGTGAATCCTGGGCAGCATCTCACGCGCGCCGAGGCTTTACGGCTGTTTACACGCAATAACAGTTGGTTTTTGCGCATGGAGGAAAAAATCGGCTCTGTTGAATCCGGCAAGCTGGCCGACCTCGCCGTGCTGGACCGCGATTATTTCGCTGTGCCCGATGCCGACATCAAGAAAATCCGTTCCGTACTGACCATCGTGAACGGGCAAATGGTGCACGGTACAGGCGCGTTCTAATTTTTCTTGCTTTCGGGACCGCCGAGGCTTCGGATGAGCGCCCCTTGCTATCGTGCGGGACGGGAAGCCCGAAGCTGTCCTTGCCCATGGCGATGTCGAGGGGCGTGAATCCGGCCGGCAATGTGATTTAACGAAAACGGAAGTGCCGATTTCAAGTAGCTTCGCGTTCAGATTCGCTTACGATGGTCTTGGATAAATCCCGGCTTAGGCTTTTCGGCCCTACGTTCTGCCGATCCACTTACCCACTTCTTCCGAGAGTTTGCAGCCTTTTGGCGAAGGAAAGGCGGCTTTGGCCTTCATGCTTGCCCAGCCCCCACCAGTACCTGGATTTTCCTGCGGCGCGATGGCACTAAGTTGCGGAATCTGGTTGACTTAGTGCCTCACCAGAGCACACATGTAACCCGTGCTTTTTATCCCCGAGCCTTTTGCTTCTTATCATGCCGCCGACTCAGGAATCCGTCGATGAACGGCGTCGAACCAGGAATCTGTGAAGTAAGCTGACCCTGATCCAGGCCCGCGCTTTCCACGAAATCCTCATGATGCGGGTACGGCTCCCCGCTTGGCGGCCCAACCGCCACGGTTCGCGAAGCGTACGGATCTGCATCCTCATTGAAAGCTTCACTGGCGCTGTTGTTCGCATTTCGAGTGGCCCGGTAGACCTCGAGAAAACTGAACACGATCGTCCAGATCCCGAACAAGCAGCCGATTAGAAGCAGCAAGCTTTGCCACCAAGCGAGACTAGCTATCAAACTGTAAGCGATTACGACGGTGACGGTGACCGCCGCCGTCGCCCCGTACAGGAAGGCGAACTTCTCGCTACCCCGCGCGATGCCAACAAATTTCGCCTTTTCATGACCCGCAACTGGAGCAAGCGACAATTGTTTCTGCATGATTTCTCTCCTTCAACCATGTCGAGGGCGGGTGGAAGCACGCTCAACTCGAGGTTGACGTCCTCACCCGCCGTTAGCAGTGCTATTGAGCTCCATTCCTGCTCTCACTTTCAGCACGTTGGGTACCAGCTACAGCCTTGTCAGGCGAGCGCTTCTTGCATTGCTGGCGAGAACGTGGTGGATTTGGCTCCGCATCTTGGCGTCGTTGGGTCTATTAACGCAGTCCCCTTTCCCTCTCGGCGCCATTTGTTGATTAGTTGATGCGCCCGCGCTGTGTTCCTCGCAAGCCAGCGCGTTAGCCTTGCCCGCGGAGCAGGCGTCTCCATGACATCCCGGATGACCATTACCAATTCCGCGTCACTGCGGTCCAATCCCCAGCCGAACGGGATGCTTTCATTGGCGCTATCCATCCGCACGTGCTGAGCCGCCTGGTCCCGGGAGTCAACGAGACTGTCGCCAGCCCCGCAGAGCGAGTGGAGGTTTCCGCAAATTCCTGCTTCACGGTTCACGCGGCCTTGAACGAGCCACTGCTGTACAAGGCCGGGCCACACGCCAACCAGACAATACTTCACGGAATTGATGCCCGCGAGCATGAACGTTTTGCGGCAGCATTTCGATGCACTAACTAAGGGCACATGCCCGACACGTCGCTGCTTGGGTTGGCCTCCCCGTCGACTTCGATAGTACGCGCTGTCCACCGGGCAAGGCCACGCTTCACGTCTGGGACTATGCGCAACCCGATGGCGGACCCCAATATTGGACCAAGCCAAGGATGCATTCGCCCAGACGATGCTCTCCCGGATGAAGCCATTCATTGACAACATCACGCCGGAGAATATCATCCAGTAGGTGGCGGACGGTCCGCTCGATGTCGAGCGTTTCTCGGGGAGCTTCCAGAAAGTGCGACGTCCACGGCGCCACGCCACACATATATCACCCTGGCGCGCACCGGCCGACACCGGATCTGGGCCTTAACACTGTACCCGGTGTGGAGCGTCTGTATTTAGTAGGACCGTTCCAGCACCCCGGCGGCGGAGTATTCGGCGCGGCCCGTGCGACGCCATGAAAATGTGCGATGACAGGAAGATCGATTTCGACAGGATTGGCCGGCAGCGATGATGAAGATCTACGGGCAGGACAACAGCGAGTTGATGCAGGTGACGTTGCGGAACGAGAGGGCAACGTGCTCGTGATGAAAGGGAAAGTGTTCGGCTCCATGCCCATGACGGCGAAGCTGACTCCGCAAGAGGCGAAATGCTCTCAAGCTTCTGAATTTCAAACTCGTCGCGTTCCTGCTGACTTTCCTGTTCCGCAGGTAGGGCAACCCTGCCACGGTGTTCGCCCGATATTGGTGGAGCCTCCCTTACGACGCGGCGGTTGACACGGGCTGGATTTCCCGGGGAAGGTTCGCCGGATCATCCGTGACCTCGTGACGTAGATCTGATTTCGTTTGGCATCATCCTTCTGGTACGCCAGCCATTGCGTTGGGCAACTCGTGAGCGATGTGAAGCCGGGCGGTCCCGATGCGAGAGCCGAATGGGTGAAATAACGCAGCCCGGTCCTGTTTTCGAGGCAGCTATGACGGCAAACTGATTCGGGATCAATAGCTTGCAACCTTAGTCCTTTGGCGAGATGAATGCCAATTAAAGGCCGGAGAATTCTGAGAGGACGATATGCGAAAGATTGCAAAGCTTGCTTCGCTGGTGTTCGCATGCTCGCTGTTTACTTGGGCTCACACTGGATCTCCAGTGGGCATACCGGTGCAGATGGTAGTGACGGTTGGCCATCACTATGGCCATGTACCGCCGACGCTCACGCCAGACGACCTGATCGTTACGCAGCACTACGAGCCGTTGCTAATCACTAATCTAGCTCCGCTACGCGGCGGCCATGCTGGACTCGAAATCTTTGTGCTCGTAGATAACTACTCGAATTGCGAGCCCGGGTCAAAGTTCCAGGAGTTGCGTCACTTCATCAGTTCTCAACAATCGACGACCACTGTCGGGGTGGCGTACATCCAAGACGGGCGCTTGCAGGTGGCCGAGAATCCGACGCTGGATCATGAACGCGCGGTCCGGGCTCTCAACCCTCCCGCGGGCAGCAAACCCGCCAGTCCGTTTGTCGCACTTACAGATCTGATCAGGGGCTGGCCGCAGCGTTCGTCACGACGTGTGGTGCTGATGATTTCCAACGGAGTCAATCCAGCGGCAACCGACGCGTTTCGAGACCCGTCCGCGGATGCAGCGATCGAGGCAGCTCAACGCGCGGGCGTCATCGTTTATGTGATCTATCATCCAAGCGCCGATTATCTCGCGAGCGATTTTTCTAAGCTCCATTCAGGGCAAATTCAGCTCGCACACGTTGCGGATGAAACCGGCGGCGAGGCCTATTTTTTGTACTATGGACCACTGCCTTCTCTAGCACCGTTCCTCGCCGATCTAGCGGACCATCTTGCCAATCAGTATTTATTGGAGTTCCTCGCGAACCCTGGTGAGACCGGCACGCTTCAGCAAGTAACGATCAAAAGCAAGATCACCGATATCGAAGTGATGGTGCCGGACAAAATCTGGGTTCCGGGAAGCCACTAGTGGTCCGTCCCAGTGATTCGCTTAGTGATGATCCGGCGTTTTAGATCGGTATAGGTCCAGCGGATCGGTCGGGCGCGCTTTTGGTAAGCGCGGATATATCTCATTAACTTCCGCCTGAGGTCAGTGACGGAGGTGAAGACGCCGCGTGCGATCACGTCACGCTCGATTTTGGCAAACCACAGCTCCACCTGATTCAGCCACGATGAGTAGGTCGGGGTAAAGTGGAAGCGCACCTTGGGATGCTTGGCGAGGAACTGCTCGACGGCCTCGGTCTTGTGCGCCGACAAATTATCGAGCACGATGTGAATCTCGCGGGCCCATTTCGCCTTGGCGATCAACTCGGTGAGAAACGCGACAAACTCCGCGCTGGTGTGACGGCGCGCGGTTTTGCCTTCGACCACACCGGTCTTCACATTCAATGCCGCGTACAGCGAGAGCGTGCCGTGGCGATAATATTCGAAGCCGTGACGCTCGGCCCGGCCCGGCGACAGCGGCAGAACAGGATCGAGCCGATCCAACGCTTGAATGGCGGTCTTCTCATCGACGCAAAACACTGCGGCGTGCTGCGGCGGATTCACATACAGCCCGATGATATCGGCGGCCTTTTCCTCGAACTGGGGATCGTTCGAGGCCATATAGCGCTCCAGCCGGTGCGGCTGCAGTTTGGCCTGCGCCAGGATGCGGTGCACTGTGGACTTGCTGACGCCCAACTCCTCAGCCAGCTTGCGCACCGACCAGTGCGTCGAGCCATCGGAGGGCTTCTGCTGCGCCCGTCGGATTACGCGGCCCTGCACCGCGGGCGTGGCGCGCCGCGGCTTGCTGCCTTGGTGCTGGCCCTGCAGTCCTTCCATGCCCAGTTGCTCGAACCGGGCCTTCCACTTCGACACGGTCGGCGCACTGGCACCGAGCGAATGCTCGATCTCGCGATAGGTCCTGCCTTCCCCCAGCGCTAATATCAGTCGCGCCCGAGACACGTATCCGGCTGGCAAACTGCGCGACTGCGCCCAACTCTGCAACTCCTCGCGCTGCTCGGCAGTGATCGCAAACAATCCTTGATTATCGGCCACATCATAAAGACGCTCCGTTCGTACTGTAGGTATCACTGGGACGAGCCACTAGCCTAACCATAGAATAAGGAATACCGCGTGCCCGGCGTCAAAAAGATCCTATTTCCATTGGATTTCTCAAAGCGCTGTATTGGCGCTGCACGATACGTGAGGGCTTTTGCCAGTCAGTTCGGAGCCGAGATCATGCTGCTTCACGTCGTCGAAGCCGGCGACCATTATTATCCAGAGGTAGCTCAGCGACATCTTGAGAGGGACTTAACTGCATTCCTCGTCGAGGAGTTTCACGATTTCCAGACGCTCAGCAACTGCATCGTTGGCGAGACGGAGACCAAAATTGTGGAAACGGCGAGTTCATGGCGCTCTGACCTGATCAATGATGCCGATCAATGATGCCGACTCACGGGCTTGGTCGTTACCGTCGATTTCTTCTGGGATCCATTACCGCGAAAGTGCTACATGACACAGAGTGTCCCGTTTGGACCGACAATCACTCGCAAGAGACGGCAACCTCTGCGAGCATCGCCTGCAAGAAGGTGCTCTGCGCAATCGACCTCGGGGACCGGAGCCGAGCCGTTCTAGAATGGGCCGGCTGGCTGGCGCGCGAATACGAGGCTGACCTAAGAATCGTGAACGCGGCGGCGGAGGTGGAAGCGGGCCCTCTGGGAAAATATCTTGATCGAGAGTTCGCCGCTTCGGGTGCTGCCGAGGCAAGAACCCGGATCGCCCCGGGCACCTACACCAGAACGCTTACTCTATCATTGGCGAGTCGCCCTGCCCGGTCCTCAGTGTATGAACGGTGGTGGGATTGGCTTGCATTTCGGACTAGCGTGGACCAAAGCGCGCTTCCAACCAATCAATATGACGCTTCCGATAGCGAGCAGTTCCGACCATGAACTCGTTGCTTTGCAAGGTAGACTCTGATGAGGAGCTTTTGACGATGACACAAAATCTGAAATGGAGCCGGAAAGGTGTCGCCATCCGGCTTGTAATTGTACGGTGGCAGACGGCAATGAGTATTGTAGCCAGTACTGCCACGATGCCCGCAATACCTTGGAACTATCCTGCAACTGTGGGCATCCTGGCTGTGCAGACGAACTCACACACCGGGCCTAGGCCCATGCTCCAGCAGTGCCATTCTTCGCCGTCTAGCCACGACGCAGCGACCTGCAGCGTGCCTTGGACCGAGGTCGAATCGAGACCATGATGACATCAAAAACTCGACACTCTCATCTCGTCACTGCAAAATGCCGGACAATTTATCATCTGTAAAAGGAGGAACCAAAGATGACAGGAACGTACAAAGTCGTTGAACTGGTCGGGACTTCTCCAACAGGTTTTGCCGAGGCAACTCAGGCCGCCATCGCCGAAGCGTCTAAAACCCTTCGCCACATGGACTGGTTCGAGGTTGTCCAGGAGCGCGGCCGGATCGTGAACGGAAAGGTGGAGGAATTCCAGGTCGGCCTGAAAGTCGGGTTCAAGATCGAGCGCTAAACAGCATTACGGGTTGAAGTCGCGAAAAATAGATTCTCTGGAGCAAGGGATTGAAGCGATCTTGTATTGGGCCGCTGGATCCGTGAGGAAGTATGAAAAGAATTCTCCTTTTTGCCTTGACCGCCTGCGCATGGGCAGGCGACGCGCAACACGGTGCGATTGTGGTGCAGGGCCAGAGTTGCCTTGAGTGTCACACAGTGAACTCCCAAGGCGCCGGCCATGAGGCCAATGCCACGGCACCTGATCTGGCGGTGAATTCCGGCTCTACTTTTACGCCGTCGGCCTTGGCGAGCGCGTTGTGGAATCACACTCCCGCCATGTGGAGCGAAGTCGCAGCCAAGAGTGTGAACCGGCCGGTGCTGGCGGAAGCGGATTGGGTGGACGTGTTCGCGTATCTGTACTCGGAACGAATCTTCCAATTCCCGGCGCAGACGAGGCGAGGGCTAGAGGTGTTCAATTCGAAAGGATGCGCCGATTGCCATTCCCTTGCCATGCCAAGCCGCGGTCCGGGTCCGCCTGTTTCCGCCTGGAAGAGCGTGGATGATCCGGCGGCACTGGTGGTCCAGATGTGGAACCACGCTTCTTCGATGAAAGAGACGTTTACCGCCCACAAGCGGGATTGGCCCAAGCTGGACGGGCGGGACTTCGGGGATCTTACCGCCTACGTTCAGTATGTGCAAAAGCTGGCGCCAGAGCCTCGGCTCTCGCTGCCCGAAGCAGCCACCGGCAAGCTCCCTTTCGAGCGTAACTGCCAGCAATGTCATCGAGGCCAGCTTGCACTGGACGCCCGGCTCGCCAACAAGACGTTTCTCGACATCGGTGCGGGCGTGTGGAACCATGTGCCGCTGATGGGAGCATTTCCCACCGTCCCGGAAGCAGACCTGCGTAAAATCCTGGCCTACGTTTGGGGCCTGCAGTCTCTCGGACCCGAGGGCAACGTCACCCGCGGTCAACTAGCCTTCGCCGCAAAGGGCTGCGTCGGCTGCCACAGCGACGCGCAGACGGGAGCCTTTGTAAGCCCCCGTGCAAGCAAGGTTTTCACGCCCTTCTCGATGGCCGAAATTGCGTGGGGCTGGAATCAGCAGATGCACCGGAAGATGGGGGACAAAGCTGTGCCCTGGCCCACCCTATCGCCCGAAGATATATCTGATTTGGTCGCCTATCTGAATTCCGTGTCCCGAAAGTAAGGCGCGCCTGGGTCCCCTCTCCCTGCCATCGACTCACGTACAGCGCGTGTTCTTCCGCCAAATGCGTTCGCGCCCGTATTACGCGTACGCGTAGTGACGCTGCCAGTAGCGCCTAGTGTTTTACGATTCGTCGCATGCTTTTCCAGAGGTCCGGGCGGCGACTGCAGTTTTGCTTCAAACGACGGCTCACGTCCCGAATAGCAGCCGACTGGGGCTCCGCCCAGACAGGGACGGAAGGAACTCCTCCGCGGTGCCGCCCTGACAGCTCAAGCCATCACGGCAACCGCCCACACGGTGCGGATAACCATTCTGCCTTCGCGACGCCTTGTTGATTTCAACAACGCTCAGATCCCGTGAACGCGCGCATAGGAAACAATCTTGCTGATGGGCGCAAGGACGATTTTGTAGTACGATGCCACAGATAGCTACTAGGTATCCAATGCTCATCGAAGTCGAGCACGGAGACGAGGTTTGCGTTCTCCGCCTCAGCGGCCACTTCCGTTCCGGCGAAGACCCGGATTACCTTCGCGATAAGTTGGATGAGATCAAAAGCCATGACTGCGACAAAATGCTCGTGGATCTCCGCGAGTTGCAGTCCATTGGCTCGATGGGAATAGGCTTTGTCGTCGGCGTTATGTTTGTATCAGCAAGCGAACCGGTGGACGTTACGTGCTGGTGGGAGCCAACCAGCTCGTCGGTGCGATCCTCGATCTCACGCACTTAAGCACCATCATCCCGTTGGCTGCGGACCTCCCATCCGGGCTGACCGTACTGCGCAGCGAAGGTCCGGCAACTCGCAGCGCGGGGGAGGGGTAAGTCGATCACCCTCGATAAGCCTGCACCAGCCGGATAGCAGTTGCTAAGTGCAGGCCTCATGTCTGGTTGTTCCGTGCAAAGGAGCATTGCGTTGCTTGTTCGCTATGAGTGCCGGAAATTCTGATCGCCTGGAAAAGTTTGGATCGAAACGCGTAGCAATGTCGTCGTTCCCTTCCCGTCAATTTCGCCTAAGCCGTATGGATTTCTAAATCGTCTTATGCGCCGGTCCACATTCCCATTCGTTCGAGGACCCCCCTGCGGAGTTGACAACACGACTGGGGTGCTTCAGCCAAGTCTGCCGGCACCCAAAGACCGCCGGGGGGTGAAAAGTTGATCGCCACGTCTTGTGAGACGCGATGCAGCAAGTGTCCATCGATCGGTCAGCGGCACCCAGGCGTTCAAGGGGTTGATCATTTCGACCCGGCGGACTGATCAGTCGCGCTCAATTGCGAACTTGATGTTCATACCATACACTTACTGGTAGGAGTAATACCATGCAGATTACCAGCAAGGGGCAGGTCACCATCCCGCAGGAGATTCGTAACCGGCTGGGGCTTCTGCCGCACACCAAAGTCGAGTTCGAGTTAGCCGGCGATCACGCCCGCATCCGCAAGGCTCGGCGCTCGAGCGGTGAAAGCATTCGAGGCCGCCTGGCTCTGGAAGTCCTCCGCGGCACCGCTGACGTCCGCATGAGCACCGACGAAATTCTGGCGCTTACCCGGGGTAAAAGCCGGGCTAAAACGCGTCGCAAGTGACAGTGGCCATCACGAACTTACAAGCGAGGCTGAAAGCCTGCCGTGGGGTGCTCGTCGACAGCAATGTCCTGCTTGACGTGGCTACCAACGACCCGACATGGGGGGATTGGTCTGCGCGCGCACTCACCCAAGCCGCTGAGTACGCGACCCTAATCATCAATCCGATTATCTATGCTGAGGTCTCGATCGGCTATACAACTATCGAAGCTCTCGAGGCCGTTCTTCCTCGAAGTTTGTATCAGCGCGAAGCGCTTCCCTGGGAGGCCGGTTTCCTGGCGGGGAAGAGTTTCCTGCTATACCGCCACCGCAGAGGCTCGCGGACATCGCCTCTGCCCGATTTCTATATTGGTGCGCATGCTGCGATCGAGCATCTGGCATTGCTCACACGCGATGCCGCCCGTTATCGTAGCTATTTTCCGAAGGTCGAGATCCTCGCTCCGACAAAACGCGGAATGTAATTCGACGGAGTCCGCAACAAAGCCTGACCCGTTGGCCCCAACGTGGCGTTTGACTGGGGATGCCGACGAAGCCGAACACTAAATCCGAGATGATTCCGAACGGCATGCCGGATGATCCCGCAGCGACGCTGGCACCTCGATTGTGCAAAGAGTGTTCGGCTTCGTCAAGAGAAACCGGTCCGAGGCGCAGCGAAGGGAAAAGATGCCGCTCGCGGAGAAAGAGGTACAGGGAAAAGGGGCCCTCGTCACCGTCTCAGTACAGAGTGGCCCGGAGCGCGAACAGCGCTCCGGACTCAAGGAGAGTCGAGATTCCTAGAAAGTTTACTTCCGGGTGTCTGACTTATCCGCCCGAAGGCTCCTGCCCGGCGCCCGGAACGGCGTCGTGTGGGGCACCTATCGAACTACCTGTTGCATTCCAACAGAAAGTGTGGCATTCTTCCTGTTGGAAACCAAAAAGGGAGTTGCGATGAAACAGAAAACCGACGTCCGGCAGGGCACGCTGGCGCTGATGGTTCTGAGGACTCTCGATGTGCTGGGGCCATTGCACGGTTACGGTATCGCTCGGCGCATCGAGCAGATCAGTGGAGATGTGCTGGCCGTGAACCAGGGAACGTTGTATCCATTGCTGCTGAGGCTGGAACAGGAAGGTGCGATCGCTTCCGAGTGGGGCGCATCGGAGAATAACCGCCGGGCACGCTTTTACCGGCTGACGCGGGCCGGGAGCAGGCTGCTGACGTCGGAAACCCGTGAGTGGGAGCAAACGGCGGCGATCATGGCGCGGTTCTTCGACGTGAAAGCGGAGGACTTGCCGTGAGATTCCTGAGGCGGGCCTTGGCCCGTGCGGCAAATTTTGCCGCTGGGCGTCACGGCGATGAACGGTTGCGGGCGGAGATGGAGGAGCATCTCGCTTTGCTCACGGCCGAGAATCTTCGCGCCGGCATGCCGACGGCCGAGGCTCGCCGCCAGGCCGTGCTGAAGTTCGGCGCCGTGCAGGCGATCCGGGAAGACTACCACGACGAGCAGGGGCTGCCGTTCATCGACAATCTCCTGCAGGACGTGCGCTACGCGCTGCGGCAACTGGCGAAATCGCCGGGTTTCGCTGCCGTCGCGATCCTGACGATGGCTCTGGGCATCGGCGCAACGACCGCGATTTTCAGCGTTGTAAATGCCACCTTGTTGCACCCCTTGTCCTACCCGCAGCCCGAGCAACTGGTGCGCATCGAGGACGATCTTCCCGGCGTGAGCGCGCTGAATGTGGGCATGTCGCAGCCCGAGTTAAAGGATTTTCAACGCTCCGGCATTTTCCAGTATGTCTCGCTGGCGGGAGGCGGGTCCGTGAATCTGACCGGCTCGTCTGAACCGGCGCGGATCGTCTTTGCACCCGTGATCCCGAATTATCTGGCGATGCTGGGGGTGAAGCCGGAACTGGGCCGCTGGTTCGATCCCGAGGATCAAACGCCCGGTTTTACGCTGGAAGTTGTTATCAGCGACGGGCTGTGGAAGCGCGCCTTCGGGTACGACCCCCATATTCTCGGCAGGAATCTACGGTTGGACAATGACTTGTATCGGATCGTCGGCGTGATGCCGGCTGGCTTTCACGATGCGGGGCGAAGCACGGAGTTTCAGCACATCGAACTGTGGGCGGCAACGGGATTTGCCGGGCCGCCCGCGCCGAAGCCGCTACGTAATACCCGGTTCCTGGAAGGCATCGGACGACTCAAACCCGGGCTGACGATTGCTGCGGCACAGAGCCAGGTGGACGCTCTGGTTGCGGCTTTGCAGAAACAATTCCCCGGCGATTATCCGGCGCAAAGCGCATGGAGGGTGCGCCTGGTGCCGCTGAAAGAGAGCGTGGTGGGCAACGTTCGCCAGTCGCTGGTGCTACTGCTGGCTGCGGTGGGATTGGTCCTGCTGATCGGGTGCGCGAATGTGGCGAATTTGCTGCTGGCGCGCGCCAGCGCGAGGGGACGCGAGATGGCCGTTCGCCAGGCGCTGGGAGCGGCACGGAAACGGCTGGTGCGGCAGTTGCTGACGGAGAGCCTGGTTCTTTCCCTGCTGGGCGGGACCGCCGGTTTGGCGGTTCTTTTCTTTACGAAGGGGTTTTTGCTGCAAATGGTTCCGAATAGCCTTCCGCGGCTCAATGAGATAGCGATTAACTGGAGCGTCATGCTGTTTGCGCTCGTCGCATCCGTCGTGGCCGGCGCCGTTTTCGGTCTTGCTCCCGCCTTGCAGACAAGTCGGCTGGATTTGACGCGCATGCTCAAGCTGGAAGGGCGCGGCTCCAGAGGCTCCGCGGAGCAAACGCAGACGCGCCGCGTACTGGTGGTGGCCGAGTTCGCTCTGTCTTTGGTGCTGATGATTGCCGCGGGCCTTCTGCTGCGCAGTTTCTGGGATTTGTATAAGGTCCCGCTGGGATTCGATCCGCAGCATGTCATGGCCGTTCGAACTTGGCTGCCCGTGCCCAACGACCCCACTACCGACATCTATGGGAGCGCGGCACAGGAGGCGCCGTTTCTGCGCGAATTGCTGCGCCGCGACGGGGCGTTGCCGGGAGTGAAACAAGCAGCGCTGGGAAGCGACGCGTCCATTCCGCTGAATCACGATCGAAACCTCTCGCCCTTGATCCTGGAAGGACGCGAGACCAAGAGCAAGGATCCTCCCCTGGTGGAGCGGTCGGCCGTTTCACCGGAGTATTTTCAATTGCTGGGCATCCCGCTGCTTCGCGGCCGTTTATTCAACGATCTCGACAATGAGAAGGGGCCTCAGGTGGCGCTGATCAACGAGGCGATGGCGCGAAAGTACTGGCCAAAGGGGGATGCCCTGGGCAAGCGCGTTAGGCTGGACCCGGCGAAGCCCGCCTGGACTACGGTGGTCGGCGTCATCGCGGATGCCCGGACCGAAACCCTGGTGGAGGCGAGCGTCCCGCAAATCTATCAGGACCTGTATCAGACGACGACCAGGGAGCTGGCGGTCTTTCTGCGCGGAGATCTGGATCCCGGTACAATTCCGACGCAAGTGCGTGCGCAGGTGCAGTCCGTGAACCCGGAACTCCCTGTGTACGGGGCGCAGACGCTGGACGAGGCACTTTCTGTGTCTCTCTCCCCAAGGCGATTCTCAATGGAAATGGTTGCGCTATTCGCCGTGACGGCCTTGTTGCTGGCGGGACTGGGCATCTATGGAACGATTTCGTATGTGGTCAGTGAGCGGACACGGGAGATTGGCCTTCGGCTGGCGCTGGGGGCTCAAAGGGAGGCGATCCTGGGGATGGTTCTGCGTCAGGGACTGGGTCTCGCGATTGGCGGTACCGCGGTGGGTTTCGTTGGTGCGCTGATCGTGTCGCGGTTGATCGCGGGCCTGCTCTACAGCGTGAGGCCGACAGATCCTGTGACATTTGCGGGCGTCACCATCCTTCTCGTCGGCGTCGCTCTACTTGCCTGCTATATTCCGGCGCGGCGGGCGATGCGGGTCGATCCCGTCGTGGCGTTGCGATACGAGTAGCAGATCCGCTGGTGCCACTATTGATGACTCGGGGCGGGTCACGCGCCACACGGACTGGAGCCATATAGTGTGAGCCGTGGTATTGGAGGCCACGGTCATGAAGGCAAAGTCCCGTCGCAAAGTAAAGCGCTCGCAACGAATTCATCGATCGCCTGACGATAGCCCCGCTGCGTATCGGGGCAGGAAAGGCTGTTGATGACCCATGCCAAATCGATCCTACGGCTGCCCGATCTCGACATTGCGAAGGCCGCTGGATCGATCCGATTTCCTTGCGGTGGATAACGCGCCATTGGGGTGTCAGTCACGGGCCGGAAGTCTGATTAGGTGAAGTTGCTGTTCGTTCCCAACCAGAGCTGATGTCCTGCATCGCTTCGGACGCAGGAAAAGTCTCAATCGGTTTTTGTGGCGCACGATTTCCAGGCCGCACCCGGAAAGATTCCTACTGCCGGGATTTCGTCGGCCCCGGCGGTGGGGCGAGCGTGAAATGCCCGTTGACGATCGGATTGCGCTCCTCCCCTTCGCAGTCCTCGTAGACCATGCGGTGTATGTGCGCCACTCGTTCATAGGTGCGGTTCATGTGCCAGGGCGCGGTGAGATTGGTCGGATCGATGACGGTCATCTGATCCTCCAGATGGTCCTTGTCAGGCATGCGGATTCGTTCGATGAAGTGCGCCTGCGGACTCAACATGGTGATCGTCTGTTCGCCCTCGACATCTCCAAACGCCACGACAGAGACACCTTCCGAGTCCGAAGAACCAAAAGCAGATTTGACCGCGATGGTATCGATGACCAGAGTCTGCCCCTCCCAGTGGCCAATCGAATCACCCCAGGGCGTCGCCCACAGCTCGTCTTTCGGCGTGTGCTGCCGTCCATCCGTGTAAACGTGCCGGATTTCACGGCTCGAGAAGATTAGAGTCGTCTCCTTCGGCGTGGGCAAAACTTCGAACATCAGCGGTGAATCGAGCATGATCGCCGGATAGCCGAATGTGCACGCCCGCGCGGCTCCGCCGGGATCTTCTCCACGGGCGATCGCCTCCAGCCTCTTGTGCTCCATCGTGACGATCCTGTCGACCCGCGCTTGCACCTCGGGTTTGTTCGGCGGTACCCACTGCAACGTCTTGAGGACCTGATCGAGCGATTGATTGAATCCGCCGGTCGCGTCCGGTGTCGCCCCAACGTTTTCCCACTGGCCGCTCCAGTCCGGCAATCCCGCCTGCGTGGAGCCCACAGTCCCCAGGCAGCCCAGCAGGATCATCGTCGGTGTTGCGAGTCTGCGGAGAATCATTTTCCTTCGCCCTGCGACGCTTGTGGAGAGCCTGTCAGGGGTCCGCCCGGTCCGGTTCCCGAGAGATACTGGCCGCCCTTGACGCCATCGCGCATGGGATGGATGACCAAAGTCACCTTGTCACCAGGCTTCAGCGTTCCGGGCTTCCACCCGACTCGCGCCAGATGCTCCGGGCTGGTCATCTCAATGCTCCACTCTTCATCGTCGCTGCCCTCTTTCGTGACCACCAGTTGGATGAAGACGTGGGGATTGCTCCATCGAAAACTCTTGACGGTGCCTCGCAGTTCGACCGATTTCGACTGGTCGAACATCGCAAAGGAATGGTGCGCAAGCAACGAACGTGTCGTCAACATCGCGGCGATGGCGATGACGGCGAAATTCAGCAGCCGATTCATCTGTAGCTTCATAGATATCAGATCCTGTGCCTTCCTCTCCCGGAGAGTGCTGCGAAGCCATCATATCCACTTCGGGCGCTCCGTTTCAGGTCGGCGAGCCCGCCGCTTCCCCTCAACCGAAAAAGCACAACCGCGTCCGTTGAATCTGGCACCACCCCCGCGAAGTCTCATTGTGTGAAGTTGACAAACCCAGCTCCGGTTGTGTCACGCGTTACACGTACATTGAGAATCCGGTTCCGGCCAGGATTCTCACATCCCGTATCTGGGACGATACAGGCATTCGCCAGTCAATTCCGCAGTTTATTCCCGAGCGAAGATGACTTCAGGGTTGATCCGTAACCGATGACAATGACAAAGGTTTGATTGTGAGCAGGCAGATGTGCTGAACACACAACAAAAAGCGACAGCCGGCGCATGCGTCGCAATCGCCTTACTTCAGATGTTGCAAATCCTTGTTGTTTTCGCAAAAGTACTCGAGGACTTCCTCGCCCTTCGGAGCAAGATTCCAGGTGTTGTGAACTTTCCAGGGCTTGGCGTAGGTGCCTGGATCGTCGATTGTGAATGCGATCTCGAGATGCCCGATATCGGGCCGCCGGTAGCGTTCGATGACGTGAAGTTTTTCTGAGCGCGGATTGGTCCCGCCACCCACAGTGCCGCGATCGTTGAAGCCCACACTGTCGACAACCAGCGTGTCTCCCTCCCAGTGTCCAATCGAATGTCCCATCCAGGTTGGGTTGTCGACGTTCGGATGGCCGCGCCCATCGAGATAAACCAGGCGAACGAACGGAGCCCCCTCCACGATGGTGACCAGCAGAGCCGGCGTCTGAACGAGCCGCCAGGTAGACGATCCGGCGAGCAGCGCATCGCCCGGGAGGCAACGCGCACTAGGATCGTTCTTGAAACTCTCCTCGATCCACTTCTTACTCACCGCGGCAGCCCACGGCAACATTTCGGGATCTTCCGGATAAGGATCGTCGTTGCCGATCCATACGCCGAAGAGGTCCGGCTTGCCGTCGGCGGTGCGCGGCGTAGGGCCGGTCTCGGAAGGGGTACGCTTGCGGATGGCCGTCGCCACAAGGCCTGGATCATCGGCCAGGGTTCCCAAAGCCGTTCCCTCGGCCAGATGGATGTCGAAACGCTTCGCAGCCGCGGCCGATACGGCGACACCGGCCTCGGTGAACGGTAGGTACGAGAATCCGGGCATCGTGACGGACAAGGTATAGTTGCCAGGCGCTACCTGGGTCAGACTGTAGCTGCCGGTTGCGGTGCTGACGGTCCGGAACGTGGCTCCTGTGTCAGGATTGCGGGCCTGGACCGGTGCTCCATCCACGGCCTTGCCGTCCGGACCGAAGACAGTTCCCTGGATGGAACTGCTCTGCGCCACGGCTACCCCTGCCAGCCACGGCAGACTCACCACAGCAACCCACGCACGAGTGCGAAGCTTCTTCACATGCCCTTTTCGAAACCACAGCCCTGCGGAACCAAAGCGATGTGTTGAACCAGGCTCGCGAGTACCGCTCCTCACGGTCGCGGCTCGCTATTTGGGTTTGACGATTCTGAGCCGTCCACGCTAGTACGATAACACCATTCAAATGAAAACCGGCGTTGGCGCGCAACACGTACATTGAGAATCCAGTCCCGCCAGATTCTCACTTTCCGTACACCCGACCATCAATCCAAAATCCAGCGAAGTCATTTCAAAGAAGTCTGTTAGCGGAAATTACTGTGGCTACTAGCAAGTGATATCATTCGCCTTCGGGACGCACCATGTAGCTTCCCGGGAGAATCGCATGAAACTTGTAGCTCTCACATTTTTCCTACTTCCTGCTTTATACGCTCAACAAAAGGATTGGGCCTTTTATGGTGGAGACGCGGGCGGACAGCGCTACAGCGCACTCGCGCAGATCAACGTAAACAATGTTGCGAAGCTGAAACCCGCCTGGCAATACGGAGTGGGTGGTGGCGTCGATTTCTCCAATGCGGCAGCGCGGGCAGAAACTGGTTCCGAAGCGGTGCCCTTGATGGTAAAGGGGGTCTTGTTTCTCCCCACGCGGCAGAAAACCATCGTTGCTCTTGAGCCGGAGACGGGAAAAGAAGTCTGGAAGTACGAACTCAAGAATGTCAGCGCTCCGTTGCGAGGGGTGGCCTACTGGCAAGGTGATCCCACACATCCGGCGCAAATTCTGGCTGGAACTATGGACGGTCGCCTGCTTGCGATCAATGCAAAGACAGGAAAGCTGGTTCCTGGTTTTGGCGACGAAGGGGCCGTCAATCTACGTGCGGGTGTCGCCGATAGGTATCCCAATTCGCCGTATCACATGGGGTCGCCAGGCACCATTTTTCGCAACCTGATCATCACGGGAGCGCAAGGTAAGGAAGACGATCCAGGAGGGCCCGACATGGACGTGCGAGCGTGGGATCTGCGCACTGGCAAACTGGTCTGGACGTTTCATACCATCCCGCACCCGGGCGAGGCCGGCTATGAAACCTGGCCCAAGGACTACTGGATGAACGCGGGCTCTCCAGCCTATTGGGGCGCTGCGACGGTAGACGAAAAGCGCGGGTTGATCTTTTTGCCCATCGGTCAACCGGCTGCGCAATACTACGGTGGCGCACGGCCGGGCCAGAATCTCTATTCGTCGTCGATCGTTGCGCTTAATGCCACGACGGGCAAGGTGCGCTGGTGGTTTCAACTGACCCACCATGATCTTTGGGACTACGATGCGGAAGCCGCGCCGGCGTTGATGGATATTGTGCGCGATGGGAAAAAGATACCCGTGGTGGTGGCCGTCTCCAAGCCCGGACTTATGTTTTTTCTCGATCGCGAAACCGGAAAATCGATCTATCCAATCGAGGAACGCGCTGTGCCGCAGAGCGACGTCCCTGGAGAGCAGTCCTCGCCTACTCAGCCGTTCCCCCTGAAGCCCCTGCCGCTAGCAAAGCAGGGCATGGCGCCCGACGAGGTCTTCAAGGGAGAACCCGAGCATGAAGCATTCTGCCGCGATCTAGTTGAGAAAATCGGTGGCATTCACAGTCTGGGTTCCTACACACCGTACAGCGCCAAGGAGTTTCGCATCATTTTCCCGGGCCAGCAAGGCGGACCCAACTATGGCGGCGTAGCTATCGATCCTAAGCGCGATTACGTCATTTTGAACGTGCGCAACGTTGCGGGTATGGGGCGCATGGATAAATCGAAGGAAGGGGACCCGGTTTTGTACCGGAGGTATAGCCCGTTGGGTCCCGGATCAGCGAACGCTCGCTTTTGGAATCCAAAGAAAGAACTACCGTGCCAACAGCCACCCTGGGCCGAACTGATGGCAGTGAACGGCGACAGCGGGGATATTGCGTGGCGCGTGCCGCTGGGGGTAACTGACGAACTGGAGGCTGTGGGCATCCACAACACGGGGGCATTCGGGCAAGGCGGCCCTATGGTCACCGCCGGGGGATTAGTGTTTATCGCCGGTACCAGGGACAATCGCTTTCGTGCATTTGAAACAAGTTCCGGAAAAATGTTGTGGGAGACCAAACTGGATTCCCAGGGTCACACCATGCCCGTGACCTACATGGGAAACAATGGCAAACAATACGTGGTGATCGTTACTTCCGGAGTGAACGCGTTCGCGCTCGAGTAGACATCATGATCTGTTGCAGGTCCGGCCAGCTCTGAGCCTCACCGAACACGCTGGCCTTTCGGTGCCCGACCAGGGAGCAGAAGAGTTTTGATCAACTCCCCTTCGCCACAAACCGCCATGGTTGAGAATCGCTTGTACCATAGACCTTTCGGCACCTCGGGCTCGCCGTCCAGCCACTCCGCCAGTTGTTCCAGCTGAGATGCGGGAATCTTCCTGCTTTCAACGCGGTCGAGCAGATGCTGAAACAGTGCGGGCGGAAGGTTGTGACGGCGGACTCGAGGCAAAACTGGATTCCTAGAAGGTTCCCGACCTTAGATCCCGTAGAAGCCGCGGGTGAGCCGCTCTTTGATCCGCGCCGCCTCAGTCGGATTCGAAGATGCTGCGAGCCGCTTCGCTAACAAGCCCAATTCTTCAGGGCCAAGGCGGTTGCCTTTGCCCTCCAGAACTGCGAGTTCTGCGGTCTCGATGGCGACCTCTTCCCCGCTTGGTTTGCGTGCCACGACGCGACTGCCGGTGAGCGCCTGCCGCACGAACCAGTGATAGACGGCCAGAGCACTCTTGATCACTTCGGTTCGCTTGGAGCCCGTCAACTCAGCCACTTGGTCGACCAGTGCAAGTTCGGTTGGTGTAAGGACAGGTTGGATTCTCGCCATACTCGTATAGCCTCTGTTTCTGTGTTTATTTTACTCCTTTCTGTGGAGCAGATGTCGCATGCTTAGGGTCTTTGCGGGCGCGGCGCAGCTCCCGGCCGAGGTCTGAGCAGCACAACCATCTGTCGTTTGCCGAAACGACCGTATGCAGGAACTCGCCGGGCGGGAACTGAATCTGGTTAGTCCCGCTTGGCATTCGCCCAACGGGCAGCAGCTGCCTTGTGTGCAATTTCACTGCGGCGCTTGCTGCTGAGCTTATCTGCTCGGGCACGACCACCCGCCTTGCCGGCTCTGATTCCTGCGTGCTAAGTTTCGCCCGCTGGACGCACCTTAGCTAAGGTTTAAAGCTTTGGATGCTTCAGCCCGATTGCGTTCGGGTCGCCGCGCGAAACCTCCACCCCTTCTTCTATGTATCTCTCGCAGGCCCACTTCAAGTCATCGTTCCGGCCGACACACACAACCAACCAACGACTGGTTTGGAACATGCGCGCGAGTTCGTTCACGGATTGTCCTTCACGGTACAGGCGCCTGATTTCGCTTTCGTTTGCCAATGCGTTTTCTGCTGAGCGCTGTCTGTTCTTCCTCCACTGCTCTTCAAGCTGCGTGTCTGGAGCAAACGCAGGCCGCGCTGGCGATGAGACCACCACGGGCACGATCTCACCGATGACCGATTTCAGTCTCAATCGTAACCGCACTTTCATGGCTATAGAATGTATCACGCAATCTGGCCGACTCGCATGAACAATAAATGCGAGAAATGTTCACATTGCATGTCTATTTGGTGATTGTGTATTATCGCAGGGACACAATATTGCTCCTTTTGCCAGCACTTTTCTACGCCCAGTGTGTTGCGGAGCATAGATTGTGAGTCAATTGTCTTGCGTTCGTCTGACAAAAGCTGCCCTCGCGCACAGGCGATTCGACCTGCCTCTAGAAGCGTCAGCACTGTTTCGAATAGTGGCCAGGGTCGGACCCGATCTTTCGGATGGATCGGGCACCGGGCCGATGGGCGAAGCGCGACTCGTTTACCGGAAGTCCGCGAAATAATTTTCGCGGAGCCATGTACACGCTTTGGTTTTCAATTGCGTCTCATAAGGTCACGCATGGCCGTGTTAATCGGGCTTCTTGGGGCAGCAGGACTGGGCTTTGGCCTAGGCGGGTTAGTACGGTCATCCGGCCGGCGCGTGATCGATTTGGAATTGCCGCAAGAGCCATCCCCCCCCCCCGCGCGGAAGCGACAAGCCAAAAAATACTGCTGCCGCCAAAGAGCAAGTAATGCAGTAACGAAGTTCTCCCCTGGCTGTAAAGATGAGTGTGTCAGGCCCCAGGACCATCGACAAGCGAAGCGTCGAGTTCCATTCTCGGGCGATTGTGCTTTCCTCCGGCTAAACCGGCGTGCTCAGCCCTGTTTGGCTTGCTCCCAACGGGCTGCGGCTGCTTTCCGTGCGATTTCAGGCGCAACTGCACCGCAGTTCGGAAAGCAAGGAGCCATGAAAGTGGTTGCTCGCTGTGCCGGGCTGGCCATGCGAAGAGTATTCGTAGATTCCAGCGAAACTGGGGTAGTGGATCGCGACCGCAAAAGCCGCAATGGGAATGAACTAATGGCGATCCTGAAAATGCACGGGACGTGCTCGGGTGGATTCTCGCTGCCCGCGCCAAACACATGCTCCAGCACCGAGAAACGTGCCCACCGTGTTGATCAACACATCACGGATTTCGGGATCGTGGTACGGAAAAAAGGACTGCAGGATTTCGCTCGTGGCACCTACGATCAAGCCGGCCAAAACCACGACGCTCAATCGCCGACCCGCCGGAACCAAGGACACCCGCCAAAGCAAAGCACCTAGGATGAAAAACAGAGTCAGGTGGAGGCTTTTGCGCGATGAAGTACAGCGAATCGTAAGCTTGATGCGAGGTGAAGTGCTTTCCGACGGTAGAGCCGTAGAGCCAGACAAACGCGTGGGAACAATACACTGCAGCCAACGCGGTGGAAGAAAACAGAATGACGCCGATCCAAACTCCACTCATTATGAGCCACCATCGACGCGCCGGTTTCCGCGGATTTGTCTGAGCGTTGAGCGTGCTGGTTTCGGACACTAATGACATCATTGCAGAGTGCCCATCTCGATGTGGCGATCATAATCGAGTTGGCTCTAAAAGGCCACGAAACCGGCGACCGATCGATTTACGGAGGGCGTTTCCTGGCTCCTTCTTCCAGGAACGCGCATCTTCGGGCGAGCTGGCATGGCGAATGACAAGCTGGCATGCGGAAAGCGATCAGGTCTCGTTTGCCTTTGCCCATCGCGCGGCGGCAGCTTTACGAGCTATTTCACCGCGGCGTTTGCTACTGAGCTTCTCGGCTCGCGCAGGACCGCCCATCTTACCGGCTTGCTCCTTCGGCTGAGGCGCGCGGGTCATGGCGTACGTATTTTCTCTTGCAGACCAGGCGCCCGACATGGAAGGATTCGGGTCGGCAGTCTTTTCTCCAGGCCCCTCAGGTGATAGCTCTCGCTCAGGCCGTGAGAGATAGAGGCACAGTACATAAATCGCTCTGGTTTCCCCCAAGGAAAACACTGATTCGATAATTAGCGGGCAAATTCTTCCATAGGTAGATTCGGCGGCCGAACTACTGAGTTTTGGATCAGTACTTTGAGAGTTTTGTCTATAGGGTCGAAACTACTGTACGTACTAAGATCCATGATCATGCGATACAATCAATGATCATACGGTACGTGCGTCTGCAGCTCTTATTGCAGCTTTCCGTCATTCTACTGGTAATTTCCCCTCGTAGCCTGGCACAGGGCGTTGCCCTCAGCCTCTCCTCTGGATCGGGGGCACCCGGTCAATCTGTGGTCCTGGACATCTCTTTGGACGCCAGTGGGGATTTGCCCAGCTCCACCCAGTGGACCCTGAACTATTCCACTACCGATTTCACGTCCGCTACTTTTGCCTCCGGCGCAGCGGATACGAAAAAGACGCTTTCCTGCGCAAACTCAACTGGAACAGCGACTTGCATCGTTTGGGGCCTAAATAATTCGTCGATTCCCTCCAATGTAGTAGCCTCAGTGACCCTGACGCTCGCGAGCTCGACAACCGCCAGCTCCTCAGCAGTCCAGCTTACTAGCGGAATCTCGGCAGACCCAAATGGAGCCGCAGTAGCGACCTCTGCCGCCGGCGGGACCGTCACAATCTCCCGGACGGCTGCTTTGAGTAGCCTTGCCTGCACCCCGACTTCCGTGAGCCCCTCGACTGGCTCCACGTGCACCGTTACGCTGACAGCGGCGGCACCAAGCGGGGGCGCCGCCGTTGCAATAAGTGCGTCGCCCGCCGTGGCGACCGTGCCGTCGAACGTCACGGTACCGCAGGGATCGACATCGACCACTTTCTCGGTCAGCGCTGGTAGTGTAAGTACTGCCACTTCAGTGACTTTAACGGCATCGTATGTGAGCAGCAACACCGCCTTCGGAATCACGGACGAACCGCTACCAGCAGCTCTCAGCGGCGTTTCGGTTAACCCCAGCACGATTATAAGCGGCCTTACAGGCACGGGTACCGTCACGTTGACGGAAGCGGCTAGTTCAGGTGGGGTCATAGTCTCTCTGTCCAGCTCCAATAGCGCAGTTGCGAGCATTCCTTCCAGCGTGACTGTCGTGCAGGGTTCGACTTCGGCGACCTTTACTCTGATCGCAGGCACGGTGACCTCCTCCACCGGCGCGACTCTGACGGCCTCCTACTCGGGCGTAAACAAAACTTATGACGTCACGATCAACCCATTACCAGGAGCCCTGAGCGGTGTGTCGGTGAGCCCGAGCTCGATTCTGAGCGGTCAAACCGGCACCGGGACGGTCACCCTGACCGCCGCGGCCGGCAGCGGCGGAGCCATCGTGTCGCTGAGCAGCTCCAATACAGCAGCTGCGAGCATTCCTTCTAGCGTCACAATCCCGCAAGGGTCAACCTCCACAATATTCACAGTGGCCACCGGGATCGTCAGCAGCTCGATGCCCGTGACCTTGACAGCATCGTATTCCACCGTGGATGCTAGCTTCGGAATCACCATTAATCCCACAGCATCGTCTGTTCCAACACCAAATCCCACAGGGCCTTCTGTTCCAACAACAAGTCCCACACCAATTCCCACAGGACCGTCACCTCTAAGCAGCCCGGTCTTAGGGAGCATATACGTCAGCGCGCCTGGCGCCGGAACGGTCACTCTGACGGCAGCAGCGCCGAGTGGCGGTGCAACCGTCTCGCTGTCCAGTTCCAATCCAACTGTCGCGAGCGTTCCTTTCAACGTCATCGTCCCCCAAGGAGCGACTTCAGCCACGTTCACGATCACTGACGCCACGGTGAGTACTCCAATTTCGGTAATCTTAACCGCATCTTATGCCGGTGTTTCGTTGACCTCGTCCAGCTTCACCATTAATCCCACAGTACCGTCTGTTCCAACACCAAGTCCCACAGGACCGTCTGTCCCAACACCAACTCCGTCTGTCCCAACACCAACTCCCACAGGACCGTCTGTCCCAACATCAAGTCCCACACCAAGCCCCACAGGACCGTCCGTTCCAATACCAAGTCCCACACCAATTCCCACGGGACCGTCACCTCTAAGCAGCCCGGCCTTAGGGAGCATATACGTCAGCGCCCCTGGCGCCGGAACGGTCACTCTGACGGCAGCAGCGCCGAGTGGCGGCGCAACCGTCTCGCTGTCCAGTTCCAATCCAACAGCCGCGAGCGTTCCTTTCAACGTCACCGTCCCCCAAGGAGCGACTTCAGCCACGTTCACGATCACTGACGCCACGGTGAGTACTCCAATTTCGGTAACCTTAACGGCATCTTATGCCGGTGTTTCGTTGACCTCGTCCAGCTTCACCATTAATCCCACAGGAGCGTCTGTTCCAACACCAAGTCCCACACCAAGCCCCACAGGACCGTCCGTTCCAACACCAAGTCCCACACCAATTCCCACAGCACCGTCACCTCTAAGCAGCCCGGCCTTAGCGAGCATATACGTCAGCGCCAACGCCCTTGTAAGCGGGCAATCTGGAACCGGGACTATCAGCCTGACCGGGCCGGCCGGAGTCGGGGGAGCAGTGGTGATGCTATCGAGCTCCAATAGCACGGTAGTTAGCTTGCCTAACAGCGTAATGATCCCGCAAGGTGCCGTTTCGAGCAACTTTACGGTCACGGTCGGTAACGTGAGTTCCTCGACTACTGCTAATCTGACCGCCTCCTATTCCGGCGTCAGCACGTCGTTCAGCCTCACCATCAATCCTGCGGTTGGGCCTTGACCGAGACGGTCGCGAAAGAGCATATCCTTCAGCCCCACCGCAATGGCCGGCACCCTAGTCATCAACCCAATCATTTATGCGGAAGTGTCGATCGGTTACACAACCATCGAGGCGCTGGAGGCCGTACTTCCGCGAAGTTTGTATCAGCGCGAAGCGCTTCCCTGGGAGGCCGGTTTGCTGGCTGGGAAGAGTTTCCTGCTCTACCGCCGCCGCGGAGGCTCGCGGACATCACCTCTGCCAGTTTCTATATTGGTGCGCATGCCGCGATCGAGCATCTGGCACTGCTCACCTCAAACCGTCGTCACGCACCCTTGCCGAAAACTCACGGAAGACAAGCGTGATATGCCGTGGACGCACGTCAGGTAACGCTCACAGCTCTGGATCCTTCAGCTCGATGGCGTTCGGGTCGCCGCCCCGCGGAAACCACAACCCTTCTTCTATGTATCTCTCGCAGGCCCACTTCAAGTCACCGTTCCGGCAGACACACACAACCAACGAACGACTGGTTTTGAACATGCGCGTGAGCTCGTTCACGGATCGTCCTTCACGGCACAGGCGCCTGATTTCGCTCTCGTTTGCCAATGCGTTTTCTGCTGAGCGTAGCCGGTTCTTCTTCCACTGCTCTTCACGCTGCGTGTCTGGACCAAACGCTGGCCTCGCTGGCGATGAGACCACCACGGGCACGATCTCACCGACCGATTTCAGTCTCAATCGTAACCGCACTTTCATGGCTATAGAATGTATCACGCAATCTGGCCGACTCGCATGAACAAGAAATGCCAGAAATGTTCAAATTGCGTGTCGAATTGGTGATTGTGTATTACTTTTCGGGGACAAAATATTGCTTCTGTTGCCAGCACTTTCTAAGCCCAGTGTGTTCAGGAGCATAGAGTGTGAGTCAAATGTCTTACATTTTGTCCGACAAAAGCTGCCCTCGCGCGAAGGCGATTCGACCTGCCTAGCAAGCGTTAGCACTGTTTCGAATAGTGGCCAGAGTCGGACCCGATCTTCCGGATTGATCGGGCATCGGGCCGATGGGCGAAGCGCGACTCGTTTACCGGAAGTCCGCGAAACAATCTTCGCGGAGCCATGCACACGCTTTGGTTTCAATTGCGTCTCATAAGGTCACGCATGGCAGTGTTACTCGGGCTGCTTTTGGCAGCAGGACTGGGCTTTGTTCTCTAGGCGGGTTAGTACGGTCTTCAGGCCGGCGCGTGATCGATTTGGAATTGCCGCAAGGGCCATCGAACCCCCGCGCGGAAGCGACAAGCGATAAAGATACTGCTGCCGCCAAAGAACAAGGAATGCAGTAACGAAGTTCCCCCCTAGCTGTAAAGATGAGTCTGTCAGGCCCCAAGACCATCGACAAGCGAAGCGTCTGGTTCATTCTCGGGCGATTATGCTTTCCGCCGGCTAAGCCGGCTGCTCAGCTCTCTGCTCCCTACGGGCTGCAGCTGTCTTACGGGCGATCTCGCTACGGCGCCCTGCTGCTGAGCTTTTCGGCGGCTCTCCGAGCTGCCCAGCGCGTGCGATCAACCGTTTTGATCCCGGAAGCTGAGGGCCGCTTTAGAACGGAATGACCTGAACTTGTATTGCCACTATTGTGACCACTCCTGGAAGGCAAGCCCGGAGGACAGACAGGCGCTTGCAAAAAGGCTCTTGGATCAGCCCAGTGGATGAGTTCTGCAAGTTCTGAAGGGGATTTATGATTCCAGTGCTTCCTGGTGCGCAAGATGTGGAGGGGCATTGGCGATTGAAGAAATCGTCCAGCACGGTCGTTGTGCTTCTCGTGGGGAGATCTACAAAGCGATAGACCTCGAAACCGTCCAAAGGCAGTCCGCCGCTAGAAAGGTCCCGGCGACAGATCTATTTCACACCAACATGATGATTGGCTGGCCAGGGAACGAGGGGAAGCTCTTCGAGGAGTAACGAGACCCATTCGTGTTTCAGGACAACGGCATCCACGTGGTTCCCTCTATCGGTGGTGGGGGATATAGCATTGTGGCGACGTACAAGGGCAGAACCGATTTAGGGAACGCTTGAGGAAGAACCTATGCGTGTTGCCGCAGCAATGCGCGAGGTAATAACCCGCGTAGTCTGTACGTCGGTCCGGTTTTATTGCAGCTGCGACATTTGTCGCGCGGACGTCAAAGCATTTCGGCGGTGTCCGACAGTCGTGTACGACACTCTACGCACTCATCAAGGTGCTTTTGGACTGCGAGCACCTCGGGGGTCGTGAGTCCGCGGCCTGAGAGGTAAAGCGCGAGTCGGTCGTCATCCAGATGTACACTCTCCTCTTGTTCGCCGACAATTATGCCCTCGATAGGAAGACCAGCATGATAGACTTCGCCTACCCGCTGGCACCAGCGGACCTCGCCGAGGACGACCAGTTTTGGGGACGTAAAAACCTCCACGTGAGATCCTGTGAGTAGTGCGGCTGGGATTTCCAACTGCAACCCACAACGGGATACGTTCAGGATTCTTGCCGCAATACGCTGTTTAAAGTTTGGCGCTACGATCAGTTCGACAAGATCGTCGGTGGGGTAGCGAAATTCTGTTCGCCTATTAGATCCTTGCGCGGGAAAGCTGCTTTTGTCGGGCATGCTGTCCCTTCCTTCCCACACTTTATCGACCCTGCCCGCGTACAACGGGTTTCAGGAGCAAGGATAGTTAACCTCATTTTGGTCCCTTGATATTTATAACATCTGGGGTTTTTGTCTCAATCCTTTAGAGATAATCCTTGATCTGCCTGCTTGTCTGTGGAAACAGGGATGTAGCCGACTGCCTTCACGTGTCACATGTTCGCTCCTGAGCGAGTCAGACGGTAACTTGCCCAAGCCAAAACACAAGCCCGGGCGGCCCGGTAACGCCAACGTAACTCCCCGAGGGCTGTTTTATCAATTCGCCCGGCGATCGAGGAGCTGTTCGCAAAGTACTGCCGCGTCAGCATCGATCCATGATTCCGGAGGTCGACGCGCGCTCGGATGCGCCGCTATTGAAGCTGACCACGTTGTTCGGCGTGGCTTGCGAGGAGTTTTCGAAGATCCTCGAACGATCCGGCCCACACTCTTGCCGGCTCATCGTAGCCCTTCAAGGAAACGATCCGGTCGTTCAGATAGGGTTGAACGAATGACTTGCCGCCCAGCAATTCAACGCTTGTTTCGCCGATTGCGATGTCGCAGTCGATGTAGCGTGTGCTCGACTCGATTCGAAAAGCCGCATTTACCGCATCTCCAAACGCCGTGTAATCGGTTTTGTCGCCACTTCCGGCGTTTCCGACCGATGCGAGGCCTGTGTTCAGGCCCGCTCCAAAACTCAAAGGCACGGGTAAGGCAAACTTCGACTGCAATCCACTACTGCTCTCCGCGAATTCAATGATGGCAGCGAGAGCCGAAACAATTTCGTTCACCTCACGACCGCTCTGGTGTTGCCAGACGGCCATCACAGCGTCGCCAATATACTTGATCGACCAGCAACCACGTTCCCGTACAATTCTTGAGGCGTCGGCAAACCAGCGCCGTATAAATTTGCAGAGCAACGCTTGATCGATGTGTTGGGTGAGTTGTGTGAACCCTCGTATGTCAACCACTAGCACGCTCACCAGGCGCTCAGAAAAAACGACGCGCGTGGCGCTGGAAGCGTCGCCCGGCATCATGGGGGGCAGCGCTTCGCAGGCTATGCTAGCAGCAGTTGGATTGCGGAAAACCAACCGGTATTCGCCGATGGAGATCTCGTCGTTGTCCTTGAGCACGGCTGGCGTGGCCACTCGCTGGCCATTGACGAAAGTCCCGTTCCTGCTTCCCAGGTCCAGCAGATACAATTCGCCAGTTTCCGTCCTCTGGATAATGGCATGGCGGCGCGATGCAGCCTCGTCGCAAATCACGATGGCATTACTTTCGCCGCGGCCTAACTTCCACGTCGATGCGTCTTCGAGGCAACAAGACGTCAATTGACCATTGGGATCCGTGATGAGCAGTTGCGGTCCGTCTGTTGGCATGTGTTCTCAACCTATAACACCGTGCGCTGAATTACAGTAATGGAAGGAAGCCAAGGTCAACATTCCAATCCCTTACGGCTCAAACAAGTTTAGTATACTAGATGGAAAATTGATCTATAGCAAAATTCTTGTTTCGATTCGGGCATGATTTTATCACACGGAGTAACCGATGCCGGCTGTATTCGCACGAAGAACGAGGATCGGATTTTCCTTGATGAAACCCTAGGGATCTTCATCATTTCAGATGGGATGGGCGGGCACACGCATGGGGAGATAGCGGCCGAGCTGGCAACTTCCACCATGCAGCACTATTTGGAATCCTCCCAGGACCGATTGGACATCACTTGGCCGTTTGGCTACAATTTCGAACTTTCCATCGACGCCAACCGCATGGCGACCGCTATTCAGCTTGCAAATCGTCAGGTTTGGAAGCAAGCCGAGAAGGCACCTGAGTATGCGGGGATGGGCACGACCATTGCGGCAGCTATCGTGAACGGTTCTAAAATAACTGTCGGCAACGTGGGAGACAGTCGCGTATATGTCTGGCACAACGGTTCATTGCGGCAGCTCACCATCGACGATACCTGGGTTAACGCCATTTCTGGACGGGATGGACCTAAAATTAACGTACCGCGTAATTTATTGACGCAAGCCGCCGGAACCAAGGATCTGGTTGAAGTCCATACGGCCGAAACAGACATCGCCGATGGTGATGTGGTCCTACTCTGCAGTGATGGTCTCCATAGCCTGGTACCGGACGCCGAGATCGCGGCGTCTCTAAGTGCGGGAAAGTCTCTAGGCGCGACGGCGGCGGATCTGCTTCGCATCGCGAAATCCGCTGGTGGTGAAGATAACATCTCAATCATCCTTTTGACGCCAGGGGAACAGGACCACAATTGAAACCGGCGATTTCAGCACTGGGTAAGTACGAAATTCTGCAGCAGTTGGGGTCTGGATCGATGGGCATGGTCTACCGTGCGCGCGACACAGTTCTTGATCGCGATGTCGCTCTTAAGGTGATGCGCACCGAATCACAGACATTTCCCGAGATGAGCGAGCGATTCAGCCGGGAGGCGCGAGCTTGCGCGAAGTTGCACCATCAAAACATTGTCACAATTTACGATTACGGAGAGGCAGAAAATTCTTCCTACATTGTTATGGAACTGCTCGAAGGATCTGACTGGAAAACGGTCTTAAAGGAAAAGACGTTCCTGGGAGTACGGCTCAAGGTGGACCTTATGGCTCAGGTTTGTGACGGTCTTGGGCATGCACATCACGCAGGTATCGTGCATAGAGACTTGAAGCCCAGCAATTTCTTTATTCATCTTCAAAACCAAGCCAAGATATTGGATTTCGGACTCGTAAAGTTATCGACATCCGTCCTGACTCGAACAGGGATGGTGCTCGGCACCCCTAATTACATGGCTCCCGAGCAAATCACTGGACAAAAATGCGATTCTCGGTCCGACCTGTTCTCAGCGGCGATCGTATTCTATGAATTCTTAACCGGTTGCCACCCGTTTCAGGCTCCGTTCATTCCGAAGCGAATTGCAACCGATGCGCCCGATCCGATCGATGAAATCGCCCCGGGGCTGCCGATTCCGCTGCAAGAAACTATTTCGCGCGGCCTTCAGAAGAACCCGGATCAGCGCTTTCACAGCGCCGCGGAGTTTGCATCAGCCTTGCGTGCTGCGGCAGATGCCTTAGACGAAGAAGGGTACACAGAGCTGGCGACTAGTAATCCAGACACGTTGAATACTGAAACGCAGACGATGGCCGTTAGGTGCGATGCAACGGTTGCGGAGCGTGGGTCAGAGCCGGAAACAAAGTGAGCTGGGATACTGACCAGGCTGCCAGCGACAATACTGACTATATTATAGTGGTACACGTCGATGGAGCACTGGCGGGTTCGTCGGGTATCGGAGTCTGTGCTGGGTTTTCGCGCTAACCTCCCCCGGGAGGTGACCCAGCGGTACTCAGGCTCAAGCATCAGTTCATTCTCGAATTGGGCTCCGCGCTACTGCCCCTAGCAGTGAAGCCTGAATATGCCTGATCTAGACGTCCCGAAGATCGGGAAGTATGAGGTTCAAGCTGAACTGGGCCAAGGCGGCTTTGGCAAAGTGTATCGGGCTTTCGATCCCACCGTGGGTCGCTCAGTTGCCATCAAGATCCTGACCGCAGAGGGCAACCCGGATCTACTCACACGGTTTCGCAACGAGGCCACTGCCGCCGGGAAGCTCAAGCACAAGAACATAGTCACTATTTACGAATTTGGCGAATATAGCGGTCGGCCATATCTTGTGATGGAGCTGTTGGAAGGCCAGGATCTGGTACAGGTCATCAAAGATGGCGTCCGGCTTAGCCTATTGCAAAAGATGAACATCATGGACCAGGTCGCTGATGGCCTGGACTGCGCGCACCGCAACGGCATCATCCATCGGGATATCAAGCCTGGGAATATCCGTTTGTTGCCGGATGGGACGGTCAAGATCATGGATTTCGGAGTCGCGCGAATGAATCGCGAACGAGACGAAACCCGGTTGACCCAGCAAGGGGACCTGATCGGGACCATTCTCTATATGTCTCCAGAACAATTCTCAGGAGGGGTTGCGGACGTTCTCTCCGATGTCTTCGCTTACGGGGTGACCTATTACGAATTGCTAACAGGTCAGCATCCGTTCAAGTCCACCGATCCAGCCCGGGTGATGTTCAAGATATCGATGGAAGAACCCGAGCCGCTCCGGGCACTGGCACCGGACTGCCCGGAAGGTTTGGAACAGATTATCAATCGCGCGATTCAAAAAGATCGCGAGATGAGATATCAGGGGCTGCGCGACCTCCGGCTCGATACCGAGCCTCTGTTGTTCGAGCTGCAACAGGAAAGAGCGAGAACGCTGGTAGTTGAGGCTCAGCGCCTTTCCAACGCAGGCGAGTTTACGAATGCCTTGACGATCATCCATGAGGCGCTGGATCTGGACCCCGGCAATCGCGACGTCCGGCAACTGAGGGACGTGGTCCAGCGTGAGCTGCAAAAGCAAGCGCTTCAATCGCGGCTGCAGGTCATGCTGCAAACCGCGGAAGAACAACTGGCGCGGCGGGAATTTGCACCCGCCGTGCAGACTCTGGAATCGGCGCTCAAGCTGGACCAAACCAACACGCGGACGCGCGCATCGCTCGAAGCCGCCCGTGCGGATTTGCAACGGTTCAAAGACTCCGCCCGCCTGGCTGCCTTGGCGCTCGTCGATCTTCGCAAGAAAGACTTCGCAGCGGCCCATGAAAAAGCCTCGGAAGCTGCGCGGTTGGATTCGTTCAACAAAGAAGCGGAGCATGTGCTTGCGGAAGTGCGGAAACACAGTTCTATACTCGACCGCCTCCGCGAAATGGATGCCTTGCGAGCTCAGGGCGAATGGGATTCCTGCCTTCGCGAGCTGAGGAAGCTGGCGTCCTCGCATCCGGATTCACGAGAGGTTCAGAACTTCCTTGAAGAAACCGTTGCGCGCCAGGCCGCGGCCCGCCGTATCGCTGCGGCGAGCATGCAAGCCAAGGAATACCTGGATCGCTCGCGCTTCGGCGACGCCATCGAGTGCCTATCGAGCGCCCTGCGCGATTTTCCGGAAGAGCCAGGCATGCTCGCCCTGCTGGCACAGGCCGAGGAGGGCCTGGACGCCCTTCGCCGAACCGAGGCAATCGAACAGGCTGTTAGCACCGCTCAATCGATGCAAGCCGCGATGGATTTCGACGGGGCGTTGCGAGAGGTTGACCGCGCGCTGCTTCTATTCCCCGGCGAATCCCGATTGGCCGAATTGAGCCGCGCGGTGAGCTCCGCAAGGGTGGACTGGGAGCGCGATCTTTTCGTAAAAGGGATCGTTCAGCAATGCGACGATCTGCGGGCAAATCTTCAATGGTCCAAAGCGCTAGAGGCAGTCCAGGCGGGGCTTAGGAGCTACAACCAAGATCCCGCGTTGTTGAAACTGGAAGCCGAGTTGCGAAATCTGTGTGAGCGGCATCAACACGCGGACGCGGCCCGGCGAAGTATGGAAGCCGGACGGTTACACGAGGCGGTGGAGGGCCTGGAGACTGCTTGTAACCGTGACCCGGAAGCGACAGAGCTGCAAAGTCTGTTGAGCCGGGCGAAGCTTGAGCTGCAGGCTCAGCGTCAGGCAGTCGAGCGCGTGGCGCGGAAAGCCGAGGCCCGGACGGAGCGCGAGGATTTCCAGGGAGCGTTGCAGATTCTAGAGACAGCTCTGGAATCTTGGCCCGGCGAGTCTCGCATACTGGAACTGCTCCAAACCATCAAGGAAGCACAGGCGACAAAGCAGCGTGCGCATGCTGTAAGCGCGGTAGTGGAAGAGTGCAATCAGCTTCGGACGAACGATCGGTTGGCTGAGGCGCTGGAGGTTCTACAGTCGGGGCTGCAGAGATATGAAGGCGAACCCGTCCTGATCGAGCTCGAGAAGGAGTTGCGGGAGCAGTTGGCGCGAAAGCAATGGGCCGAAGCGATCTCGCAGTATGCAGCCGAAGCGATCTCGCGCTATGTTGTCGAAGCGCAGCGGCTGCTGGGCCAGAGTCAGACCACTCGAGCGTTGGAAATGCTCGAAAAGGCTTGCACCGAATATCCGGAAGCATCCGAATTGCAAGCGCTGCTGGTGCAGGCACGGGCGCGTCGGGACGGTGTCGATCAAGCCCAGATTGAGGCGCAGGGCTGCGCGTTCAAGGGCGATTTCACACAGGCGCTGCAAATTCTGGAAAGAGCGTCGCAATCCTGGCCCGGCGAGCCCCGCCTGGAGGAACTGGCGCAGACCCTGATAGCCGCGCGTGTGGCCCACGAGCGTGAGCAGGCAATCGAAAAAATCGTGCGGGAATCGAAGCGTCTGGGGGCGAATCAGCAGTACGTCGACGCGCTCAGGACGGTCCAGGAGGGGTTACGGCAATTCGAGAAAGAACCTGCTCTGATGCAGTTGGAGCAGGAACTCGTTCGAGAGTTGCAGCGGCAACAGCAGGCCCTAGCTGTCGAAGCGGCCCTTCGCAAGCGAACGGAGGCCCTCAAGCAGGCAGTGGCGGAGTGCCGGCGCTTATTCGAGGAAAAGCAATGGCAGACGGCGGCAAACGCGCTCGAAAAGGCGCTGGAGCAATTTCCTGGAGAAGCACCGCTTGTTCAACTGCTGAACGAGGTCCGCGAGCAGTTGCTCGCCGCGCAATATCGTGAGATGGTTGGTAAAACTTGCCAGGAAGCCGAGGCCCGGTTGGACCTTCAGGATTTCGATGGCGTTACTCAGATTCTGGAGCAGGCGCTTAAGTCCTGGCCCAGCGAGATTCGGTTCCGAGAGCTGCTGAAGCGTAACCAGGATGCCCTCACGTGGCGGGCGCAAGCGCGTGCCGCAAAGATTCAACAGAAGATCGAAGAATCGAGTCGTCTGCTCCAGGATGGCCAACCTCAAGCGGCGGTCAATGCCCTCGAACGAGCGCTGCAGGAATTCCCTGAAGAAGAACAGCTCTCCCGGCTACTGTCCGCCGCCCGCCAGGAATTGCTGCTCGCGCAGCGTCGTAAGGCAATCGACGTCGCTTCTCAGGAGGCTACGGGCCGCACCGATCGGCGAGATTTCGACGGAGCCATAGCTATCCTCGAGCAGGCGCTCAAGTTCTGGCCTGGAGACGAGCGGCTCACGAAACTGCTAGACGGGACGCGGAGGGATCACGCCGCCTGGGAGCGCCAGCGCGCCCTTGAAGGCATTGTGCAACAAGTGCAACAGTTGGCGGGCCAGAACCGCTTTGCGGAAGCTCTGGCTGCAATTCAGGTGGGGCTGCAGCGCTATGAAAACGAACCGACGCTGACCGAATTGCGGCGCAGCATAGTTGAGCGTGAGCAGCAGGAGCTTGAGAGGCGAGCCGCGATGGTGCGTCAGGAAGTAGAATCGGCCGAAAATCTGCTCGCGCAGCATAAGACGCAGTTCGCAATCGAAGTGCTAGAGAAAGCGTTGGAGAAGTTCCTAAATCAAGAGGAGTTGGTGAAGCTGCTGGCTAGGGCGCGAACGCAGCTGTCCACTGAGCAGCGACAGAACGTTTTGGACAAAGCTTTCCATGAAGCCAAAGGCCGAGAGGAAGAGCAGGACTTCGAAGGCGCGATGCAGGTTCTCGAGAGAGCGCTCAAGGCGTATCCGGGCGAGAAGCAGATCACGGATCGCATCGCAGCCGTCCGCGGCGCTCGCGAGCGACGGGAGCGCCAGCGCTTAGTGATAGAGGTCTCGCAGCAATGTGAGCAACTCACCGCGGCCAGCCGATTTGCCGAAGCGCTCGCGATTATTCGGAACGGATTACAGCGATACGCCGACGAACCCACGCTCCTTGAACTGCAGCAGCGGCTGCGTGAGGAGTTGGATAAGCAAGAGCGTCACTTGGTTCGGCAAGCGGAATTCGAAAAGCTCCTTGCTATCGAACGCCAGATCGGGGCCGGACTCCGAAGGCGAAAACTAAACCAGTTGAGTGAGCAAGCACGGCGAATCGTGGACAAATACGCCGCGGATGAAGACTTTGCTTCAGAACTGGCACGCATTCAGGGACGCATAGCATCGGCGATTGAATCCCGCCACCAGCCCAAGCCAATTCCTTGGAGATGGATCGCCGCTGGATTAGGCGCCATCACCCTCATCACTTTGACGATCCTGTTCCGCCTACAACCGCGAGAGAAAGCAGCGATTCCGCTTATCCCGCTCGAAATCCGCAGCGACCCGCCTGGAGCTTCCATTCGGTTGGGCGACCGTTCCTGCACAACCCCGGCCTGCCGCTTCGACATCGCGCCAGGTCATTATCAAGTACAGGCAAGTCTTGAAGGATACCAGCCTGTCGAACAAACCGTGGTAATCGAGACTGGGAAACCTGCGCCGACTTTAGCTTTGACGCTACAGCCTGTGCGGCAGGCCGCCGCGCCTACTGCCGCGGCCGTCATTACCGGGACTCTGCTGGTTGAAGCGGGGCTACCGGACGGTTTAGTGTTTATTGATGGCGTGCCGCGCCAGCGTACCGACGCGAACGGATTGGTCCGTCTGCCGCTCGAGCCGAACACTTATCGCGTGAGCATTCAGAAGAATGATTATCAGACACCGCCGGAACAGCGGGTCAAGATCGTCTCGGGCGTCACCCGAAGGATACCGTTCAAGCTGAGCCCGCGCCCGGCCAAGCTCGAACTGCGCGGCGCTCCCTCGGGCGTCGAAGTCCGCGCCGGAAACTCGGTGCTCGGGCGAACGGATGGGTCGGGCGTGTTCTCGGCGCCAGTGCCGGCTGACACGCAAAACTTTCAGGTCGTGCAAGGATCGGCCAGTCGGCAAATCCGTCAGCAATTCTCAGCCGGCCAGACGGTCGCGGTAGAGTGGAAGGACGTGGCGCCGCGAATAGCGCCCCCGCCGGTCACACCGCCTCCGGTGAAGACTCCGCCTAGCGTGGAGGCACTCGAGGCGCAGGAGTGGGAGCAAGTTCGAAACGCCACCGACCCAGCGCAAGTCCAAAATTTTCTGGATAAATACAAAAACGGTCCGCATACCACGCAAGCGCAAGCGCTCTTGGATGATCTAGCCTGGAAAGCGACGAACCGCAATGACGAGGGATCGTTGCGCGGCTATGTGAGCCGTTTTCCGCGCGGTAATCATGCGGCCGACGCCAATGCAAGCCTCGAAAATCTGGCCTGGAACCGCATCAATAAGAACGACTCGCAAGCCCTGCGCTCGTTCATCGAGCAAAACCCGAATAGCGTCCACAAGGCAGAGGCGCAGAATCGCCTCGATCAACTGAATCCACCAGCGCAAGCCCCCGCTGAACGCGCTCACGCTAATCCGCAACAGGCACACCCGCTGCAGGCGCAGATGCAGGAAATCGATAACGTTTTGGACAGCCTAAGCGCTCTCTTGTCACAGAAGAAATGGCGGGATGTGCGAAAGATCTGGCCGGATGTCTCTTCGGATTTCGAGCATAACAAAGATGACGTGAAGTTGAACCGCAAGGCAGAAGCGGTGATCGTTGGCGATTCCGCTTCGGTCGACTGCGAACTTGTGATCCAACCTCGGGCGGGGCGACAGCCGCCGCGAATTTTCGGAGAAAAGGTCACCTTGCGGAAAAACAAGGACGGCCACTGGTTCGTAGCCAATATGACTGAAACGAACCAGTGACCGCGTGAATCGAACGCTACTCTCCGAATGTGTACCCCAAACCGATCAAGGGAACGAAGCGCGCGGTCAAGCCGTTGTCGTCGAATCGTACCAAGGCATTAAACGTTGCCACCAGATTGCCGGCAATCCGAACTTTATAGCCGAACGCGCCGCTGTACTGTCCGAGCGAGGTCCGCCCGGCGCCAACGATACCCGTGGCGTTCACTTGGGGATAAGGAGCAAATGGCGAAAATCCAGAAGCGGAACCCTCCATCGTGTTCGGAATCCCGTGGATCCAGCCAATCTGGTTGCCCAGGACGTCAACCACTAGCGTCATTCGGCGCCCGAAAGCGACTTCCGATCCGACCGCCCACGTAAACACGTCGGGGAGATAGCCTTTTGTGGACGTGAAGGGAGGCCCGATAAAAGTCGCTGATCCAGTGGGGCCGTTCCCGCTCTGTAGCGTGCCTTCAATCTGGCCACCCAATATGCTCTTCCCGATGAATTGCCATCCCAGGTTGAGGTGCGGGGATAACACAATGCCGTTCCGGAACGGCTTGCTGTATAGAGAGACAGCTACAAAGGGCTTCACCGAGGTCGCGCCTGTACCGAGATAATTCTGTGCGTCACCGGTCGCAAACCGCAAGTCGGCTCCCACCGCGACTACAGCGTTGGGGCTGTCAATGACCGTGCCTTTCAGACGAAGCAGCATGTCGCCGAACCCGGTCTTGCTCTGGCTCGCTTGTCCGATGTAGGGTGCGGTCAGTTGCTGTTGTCCCGGGATGAACGTGTTCACGCACCAGCAGTTCGTACCGTTTTGCCCGCCAAGGCCATCGCCCGCGTAGATCAAGCCATTGTATGTTGTAGCCGCAACGGCGGCATGAACGACAGGCAGGCCCAGCGAGACATCGAATCGATTCGTAACACCATAGGTAAGGAAGGTGACGTCCTGAGAAAGGCGCACGTCTAAGCCCAGATTGAACGTTGCTGGCAGGGTCTTGATTGGCTGGCCGTTCGCGTCCAAGACCCCGGACGCGAAGCCACCGGGGTATAGAATTTGAATGCCATTGAGGGATTGTCCATTGAGAGAGGTAAAATGAAAATCCTGATGCGTAAAGCCGATGTAGAATTTCCCTTTGCCAATGGTCTCTGCCCTTTCGGTGTAGATCCCGCCGAGCGTGCTGCTTACGTCGAGTTGCGCTCCGGTTGCGGCATCCGTTTTTAGAATGACGCCCGAAGCCGGAGACGCCAAGGGAATTACCGACAGCGCAGTCGCGATGCTGCTGTTGATGGCATTGTTCAATTGAACCATGGATTGAGCGACGCCGAAGCTCGAGGGGTTCGAAGCGACATTACCTAAATTGGGATTGTACAGAGAGATAGCAGTTTTCGTGCTGAAGATCTGTGCGCCGAATGGCGCCTGTGTGGTGGTGGAACTGCCGGCGTACATCAGCACCTGGTACACATTTGGAGGGTTGTCCTGAGCGAAAGCGCTCGCGCAAACTAAGAGCCAAGCTGCGACAACAAAACCTTGCAGTCCGTGACGCATACTCCTCCTCGGTCGAAGGGATTTATCCAGAGAGTCTACCACGAATGAGAGGCGGCGGCTCCGAACTCGTCTGCTCTTTAATGAAGCGTCAATAACCGATCGGAGCGTGTGGGATAGCTGGACGACCGCCCGCTAACTCTTCCTACAAAGGAGCTTCAACTTCCCACAAGCCGCAATGGAGGTGACCTTTAGCGGAGTGGCATATTATCACCGGAGAGTCCCCCGGCCCGCGCGACACCGTAGCCGCTTCCAAGTGTGTAAGCACCATGAGCGCTCCGTTGTTTCGGTGGCAAGCTCAAACTCCATCGGCGTCTCCCTGCCCTCATAGATAGCCTTAAGTTCGGCGATTAGCTGTCGTGTATGCCTCGATTTCTCGCACTGGGCGGCATCCGACCATTATGCGCTTGCAACTCATCCGACCGCATAACGCACTCATTTCACCTCAGGTTTTCAATCGCATGTTCACAATGCATGGAACGACGATGATCTTCATCGTTGCCATGCCGATAGTTTTTGGATTCGCGAACTACCTCGTGCGACTTATGATCGGCGCACGCAACATGGCGTTCCCGGGCTGAATGCCTTCAGCTTCTGGATGAGCGCGCTGGGCGCACTCCTCCTGTATTTCAGTTTCTTCGGCGGTGACGGGCTATATGGGGCGGGAAAAGCGCGCCCGACGTCGGCTGGTTTGCTTATGCTCCGCTGACGGCGAAGACACTCTCAGTAGGACACAGCACCGACTTCTGAACGCTCTCACTGTTGTCTTCCGTAGACGAACCAACTTTGCTCTATCGACCGACCGGGCAAACCCTGTCTTGAAACGGCACCAAGAGGGACGAAAGCATCAGCGGATGTTCGGTTGATAATCACATGGGGGCCAGTCTCCATGGTGCGGCCCGTCGCGCTTTGGATGACAGCCAGGCTTCTTGCGGCCCTCGCAGGACGAAAGCGTATTTATTCCAGACTCACGAAGAATTTAACCGCTTCGCGGATATCGTCACGCAATGGATGAGTTCATTGAATGGTATTGCTTAGAACCGAGACTATCCATCCAAACCACCGAGAGATACCTAGCAGCCCGTCTCTAAAACCTCGATTTTGACGGGCGAAGAATTTCTCGGTGGGCACACCGCCGTCGATGTGGTATCGGCGCGGGAGCAACCAGCACGGCACACTCTGATTGGCAGTGCCCAATTAAAGTCGAATACAGCCGCAAAATCGCAAAAGTGAGGTGGCCCCAACGATTATGCGCCGCTCGCGGTTTGCCCGCTCCATACAGGGACCGCATCAGCAGCGCCAGATTGCAGGCCGCCGCCTGAATCAGGAGCTTCTTGTGAACGTTGTGAAGACCTCGAACATACAGTCGATCCATACCTCCGGTATCGAACTGATGGGCAAAATTCCGCTCCACTCGTTCGCCTCGACCCGCCTGCAAACGCTTGCCTCGCGCTCCGGAAATCCGCCGTCGATTCGCATACACCGCCGCTTGTTCGGCCGTTTTGCCTTTCCATTTCCGCGCCACGTTCCGGCTCGGCGACGTAGCTGCGCAGTTTCCATTCCACCAGCGTCCGCATCACTTCATTACTGTGATATCCCTTGTCGGCCACCACTTCTTCAATCCCAGCTTGGTTCACCGCTCTTTGCACCGTCTGCTGGGGGACTGCCATGCCGGCCTCCGCCACCGTCTCGCCGATCGAGTCGGTGTCGCCCACCGCGCCACCGTGCGTCGTAACTGCCAGGATTGCTCCGGTCTCCATATCCACCGCTTGTTCGGCCTTATAGGCCAGAGCGGTGCGCCCATCTTTCAGCCGCGTGATCTCGGCTTCTGCATCCGCCGGATTGACCCATTCCTCGTTCCGCATTCTCTTGGGCCGCTTGCGATCCATGCGCCGCAGCGCCGCTGCATCGCTCGCTTCGGCTCCCTCGGCCTGGGCCAATCGTTTCAGATACTCGTCATAGCCCTGCTGCGAATCCCGCCGCACGATCGACTTCATCGCCGCGTTGGCTTCCAGCGTGGTCGAATCGCTCCCGATCGTTTTGCCTTTCAGCAATCCCCCGCGCGCCAACCGCTTCAGCACCCATGCGAACACCTGTTGATGGGCTGCGGCGCCGATCAACCGTCGCGTCCGCGAAATCGTCACGTGGTCCGGCGTTCGCTCGTCCAGCCCGATCCGCAGAAACAGGCTCAGCATGAGGGAATCGGCTACCCGCCAGGCGATGCCCCGTTCACTGTCGAGCCCCTCAAAGAAACCGATCATCATCAGCCGGAAATAAATCCCCGGAGCCAACGACGGACGCCCCAGCTTCTCGTGATAAAACCTCCGGCAGCGGCCTTCGCAGAAGCGGTCGAAACCCTCCTCATCCAGGAGCCGGTTCAGCCGCTGATAAAACGGATGCCCCGGCGCTTCCGGCAGCTCATTTTGATACCACAGCGGTTCCTGCCGCTCGCGCTGCTTGCGTGTGCCCATCGCCATGCCCGATTCTAAACCGAAACGTTATCAATAGGAAATGATTTTAGACCCGGCCTGCCAGGACGTGCGACGCGATCATCACCTGGTGGACATCCGTCACCAACAAAATGATCTTGGACTAGCGCCTGGACGTCCCACAAGCACGTTTCTGATTTCAGTACCTGTTTTCTGCCAGAAGCCGTTTGAGGTCAAAGCATCACGTCATGATTCAATATGGTCGGCTCGCCTGTGGGGGCAAGGCAGAATCGCACGCTTAGTGACGAAGACCGCAAACGAAGACCCCGAGCGTGCAGCCATCTTCGCGATACTCTACTTCGCCTTCCGTTCCGGCTCTGATTTGTCAGACCGGTTAGTGGCTTTCGTTGGATGTTCCTTCCTCCATTTTTCCCATCTAGCGCGCACCGCTTTGCGTCCCTGTTCGCTTAATTCTTCCTTGCTAAGCTTCTTTGCGCGAGCAAGGCCCCCCTTCTTGCCCAGTTTCGCGGCGGAAGTGTCTTTGGTTTTCGCCATCGTCGCCAGTATATCCACAGCACCCTCTCGGCTGCAAAATAAACCTTGACATTATACGTAGCGCTACGTATAATTTGACTTGGGCTGGGGGCAAGCTCGGACTCAATATGAACAAAGACACAGAAGGACGCCCATCGATTTGCACCGAAGTCGCCCGCGCTCCCATGGTCGCTCACAACCAAGAACCATTTCTCGAAAACAATCCCGAGAGCATCTCAACTGCGCGCATGCAGGACACTCGAAAGCCACGATGGACGCCACCCAAGCCAGCTTTGGAAGCCCCGCGCCCGGACATATTGCAGTCCTACATTACAGAAGTCGATGTCGACTGTGACGACTGCGGAGGTTCAGGATTCGATCCCCGCGGCATCGACCCTTGGGGTCCGGACATGTGTCCGAAATGCCACGGCGCAAAAACTCAAACGATTAGCCGGAACTACCTGGCTGAGGCCTTTCGGATCGCCGCCAATGCCGAGAGCACGCGACCCGTGGAACGCGCCCACTTGGTCGCAATCGTCCAATACTGTCGCGAGGCAGTCAGCGCGATTGTGGGCTTGCCAGAAATATACGAGCGGCCTAAAACGGCAGAACCCACAACTTCGCCCAGGCACAGCCGTAGTCGCTCGCAGTCACATACAGTTACTCACATCAAAAGGAGAAAGAGGAATGTTGATATCAGCCCGCAACGGGCACGAAGCCGAAAACGCGCAACAGCCGGTGGCTAGAGCAGCTATCGCGCCGGCTCGCCCTGTTTCCACAAACGAATCCCAAACGAACCATACCGCCACAGTACGGCCGTCACCACCACAATTCCGGAAAGCCGTGAAGCACGGAGCCAAGCTGAGATTTGCGGTGTGTGGACCCTCGGGGAGTGGAAAGACGTACACGCTACTCGAATTGGCAACGGAGTTGGGCGGCCCGGTTGCTCTGATCGACACCGAGCATGGCAGCGCCAGCAAATACGCCGATCTCTTCGAATTCGATGTCCTGGAACTCGACTCCTACGATCCCTTGCGGCTCATCGAGCTCATCGATGAGGCGGCCGAGAAGCAATACGGCGTACTCTGCATCGACTCTTTGAGCCATTTCTGGGTCGGCAAGGACGGCGAGCTCGACAAAGTCGATCGGGCGGCCCGGCGGATGCAGACGCCGAATAGCTTCGCAGCTTGGAAACAGGTTACGCCGATTCATAATGCGCTCATTGACAAGATCATCAGCGCTCCCCTGCATGTCTTGGTCAGCATGCGCTCCAAAACCGAGTGGATTCTCGATCGGGATGACCGGACGGGGAAAACAGTTCCGCGAAAGGTGGGACTCGCGCCTGTAATGCGTGATGGGATCGAATACGAGTTCGATGTCTGCGGCGAAATGGATCAGGAGAATACCCTGCACGTCACCAAGTCAAGATGCCCCAAGTCGTCGGGCGGTCTTTTTCCGAAGCCGGGCAAGGAATTGGCGAAGATTTTGAAGGAGTGGTTGGGATCTGATGTCGCGCCTGATCCGGAACAAAAACCTCCGAGCGTGACACCGGTCGTACCTGTTGCGGCGAACCAGACTAGCGCGGTCAGCGAACCAGCCAAGTCGCAGCCATCATCCGCGGTGCCACAGGAACTGGCTTCGATCTGGAAGCGGATGTGCAACCCCCGCGGTGTGGTGAAGGAATTCGACCGGCTGGCGAAGGAGCTGGAGCAACTCGCTGGATCGACAGGTGTCGCCGAATACCACCGCGTCCTGCGCCAGCACGGTGTCGACGATCCGAAACGGTTCAAAGCGAGGCAACCCGCGCGGCTGTGCGCAAAGGAAGTCTTCGGGCTGCTCGAGGAGTTACGCGGAAACGCTCGCGAGAACGAACGCCAACTGCGATTGGGCCCGGCAAGTGAGCAGGGTGAAAGAGCGGATGTGGTCGCGGAGGTGAGCTAGCGTGGCCGCACGAGTCGTTCCCCTACCAAACAACTGCACGCTCTACGAACTGGAGGACAACCTTCGGGCGCTCGTGAATTCCATCGAGTTGGCAGAAGAACCTTCCGAGCGGGCATCGATCCTGGAGGAAATCGGGCAGGCGCTGCGGAGAACCGCGGAAAAGCGCGATGCGGTCGTCGCATTCTTAAAACATTGCGAAATCCAGCAGAGGTTTGCGGATGCTGAGGTGGAACGGATTCAGAAACGCAAGGCATCCATCGCGCGAGTCCAAGAAGAATTGGAAGCTCACCTGGTTCAAGTCGTCGAGCAGTATGCCAAACCCGATCGGCACGGCATCCAAAGGCTTGAGGGGAACTTCTCGAGTTTGCGAATCCAGAAGAACCCTGACTCGGTACTGATCACGGACGTAGGAGAAGTTCCGCTCGCGTTCAAGCAGGTGCTATTGGCCATGCCGGCGTACGTGTGGGAAGCGCTGCTCGAGCGTCTCGGACTGGAAGAGCGAAAGACCTGGGAAGCGCGCGTCGACAAGCTGGAGTTTAAGCCCGACAAAAAAGCGATCGCCGCCGAGCTGAAAACGGGAACGGAGATTCCGGGCGCCGACCTGAAATTTGGCGATTGGCGTTTGGTGATCACGTAGTTAGGCACGGGTGCAACGTGACGATCAAGAAAGCCGAGCACATGACGGGATACGAGGTCCGCCAACTTGCCGATGAGCGCGGGCTGGTGACGTTTGGCGCGTTCAGTGGTGCGGAGCTGATTGCAAAAGCGTCGGGCCGGGTCGAATGGATGGCGTTGAGGACAATCGTGCAGCGTGTTTACGCTTTGCACAGCCGAATTGCAATGCAGCGAGCCGGCTGGCGCTGCTCACGATGTCGATCGATGAGACCTTTGCAACCGCATCACAGAAAATATCGCTCGCACGGCGGGACTCACCGGATCGACAATCTGGAACCGGTTTGCTGGGATTGCCACAGAATGATTCATGAACTGGAGCGCTCTCAGTGAGTGGAAATATCCGGACAATTGCGAAATGATCGTACTCACAAACTTCAATGTCGGCGTGTTGAGCGACAAAACGCTCATTCGAGATCTTGCCCACGTGATTCTCGCCCACGAATACTTCGCGCGCGATGCCGGAGGGCGACTGTTCCATTACAGCGGCGGTGTATACGTCGACAATGGGGACCTGTACGTCAAGAGGCAAGTGAAACAGCTCACGGTGAAGTTTGGTAACGCCGGGCGCTGGAATCGAACCTTGGCTCACGAGGTGATCGAATACATTACTCTCGATGCGCCGGAACTCGTGGCACGTCCCGATCCGGACAACATCAATCTCGTCAATGGAGTGCTGAACATCTGGACAGGTGAGCTATCGGCACACTCGCCATCGATTCTCAGCTCGATCCGAATTCCGCTCACCTACGACCCGGCAGCCGAATGTCCCAAGATAGCTGAATTTGTCGACGAGGTGTTTCCAAAGGATTCGGCTGAACTGGCGTGGGAGATCCTCGGAGACTTGATCGCGGCTGATCGCTCGATTCAAAAAGCGATCTGCGTGGTCGGGGAAGGAGGAAACGGCAAGAGCGTGTTTTGTCAGCTCTGTGCGAATTTTGTTGGCGAACAGAACGTCGTGCACCTGAGCTTACAAAAGCTCGATAACGATCGTTTTGCACCGGCCAGACTTTACGGCAAACTCGCCAACATCTGCACCGATCTTCCCGGGTCCAGGGTAGAAGAAAGTTCCGCTTTCAAGGCCATCACGGGCTGCGATCGGATCACAGCAGAACTCAAGTACCGGGACGCATTTGAGTTCCGGCCTTTTGCCCGATTGATTTTCTCCGCCAACCACTATCCGGCCGCCCGCTCCGGATCACAATCGTACTTCGATCGGTGGCTACTGATTCCCTTCGACCGGCGATTCCGCGGGTCGCAAGGCGATGTGCCTCGAACCGCCTTGGACAACCAGTTGTCGGCTGCCCGAGAAATGAGCGGAGCACTCAATCGCGCGCTCCCGGCCCTACGGCGTTTGCGCAACAACAATCGCTTTAGTGAAACCCGATCGGTCAGAAGAACTTGTCGGGACTTTGAAGTCACCTCGGATCCCTTTCGGATCTGGCTGGAGGCAGAAACAGAATGCACGCCGTCCAGCTTGATTAGCCAAAGCGCCCTGCATGCGGCGCATGCCCAAGCCTGCCTGCAGACGAACCGCCCGCCATTCACGAAACAAATGTTCGGCCGGATGCTTCGGAAGCACAGACCCGACATCCGCGAGTTCCAACGAACCGTGGGTGGAACAAAACAATGGATGTACGGTGGCATAGACCTCAGGCACTCGAATCACTCGATGGGAGAAGAAATCCCGAACCGTTTGGAAGATGGCATTTGAGAAAAGGTACGTACATACTAGGAAAGCGAGTGCCTCTCAGAATGATTGCCGAGAGGATTCAGGGCGAAGGCGAACACTGATTCCGAGTGATATACGAACGGGATTCCGGGCCGAAGGCTACCGGGCGGTTCAGGCCCGCTTCGCTCTTGACCACGGGCACCGTGATTGGATGCGCTATCTCACACCGGCGCTTTTCGGGAGCTTCTCGGCGGCCGGTGACTGGCAAAAGTAAGTCCGGCACTCTTCTACCTAAGTGCGTTCATAAGCACAGAGTTTTGGTGGATCGTCTTACATCTGTCCGACAAAAATGGCTGACAAAAACCAACGTAGCCTCGCTTTCCGGGAAGTCCTCGAAAAGAATCTTCGCATTCCGTGTACAAACCTTCGTTTTAAGAGTACAATTGCGTCTCATAAGGTGACGCATGGCAGCATTATTCGCACTCCTGTTGACGGCAGGGCTGGGCTTTGCTCTAGGGTGGCTAGTGCGGTCGTCGGGCCGCCGCGTAATTAATATTGAATTGCTGGAGGCGCCGAAAACCACCCTGGAAGGAGCCAGCGAAGAAAGTACGGCTGCTGAGAAGCAAGTGATGGAGTAAAGAAGTGCTTCTCGTCGGGCCGTAGAGATAGTGTGTCAGGCCCTGAACTATCAACAGGCTGAACGTCCAGGTGCTTTCGGGGCGATTGTGGTTTTTAGTCGGGTAAGGCGGGGACTCTCAGCTCTTTTGGGGAGATTGGCCAACATTGGCTTTAATCTCGGGTTCTCGCCTTGAAGACAGCGCCGTGTTCAAAGCGATACCGGCGGTGACCGAATCACTGGTGAGCTGAAGTATCGAGATGCTTTGGAGTTTCGACCATTTGCTCGGCTGATTCTTCACGGTCAGTAATCTTGCGAAACAGTTGCTGCTGAGCAAGGAGTGGCGGAAGGCTGGTCTGTTTCCACGGCCGGAGGAGGACAGAGGGTGACCGGTTCCCTTTCTTCCGGTGGAGAGCTTTGCAGAATTTGTCCTCGCCGTGAAGATTCCGCTGCGCCGCGCAAACCAGCGCGGTCTAACGGCTAATCGTGGCTGAGGTCGACGAACCGACCGAGGCCGCAGTATCGGCGAATTTCTTTGGGATGTCAACCGCGCCTGCAGTATCTCGGAGCTTGGAGACAATGACGGCCGGCTGGAATGACTCTCGATACAGGCTTTGAGCCGGATAGCCCAATTCACGGCCTATTGACGGGTCCTTCATGAGCAACTCGAGGGCTCCCCGAATGGACTGCGGCGTCAGCGTGGCAAACAGCATCGTATTGCTCCTTAACAACGACCGGTCGGTTGCTGGGCCCGGGGTCGTGACCACTGGGATTCCGGAAGCGAGCGCAGCGATCAAAAGTTCCTCGTTAGGCAGAAGCGCCGTCCGGGTAGATATGGAAGAGAGCGTCGCAGCGCTGCCTGGGTCCGCCAACATTCGTGCCAGATAGCTCTCGGTAGGTGTCGATACGATCGGCGGCATCGGGATACTACTTGGCAAGGGACTCACGGAACGCTTGTCCAGGCCCAAGAAGCTCCACTCGAATCCTGGGATTCTCGAGCACGACGACGATTACGGGACGAAGGAATTTAGAGCCGCCGAGCTTGCCAAACGAAGGGACGATTCTTCGAGGAGCCGGTCAGCCAAACATCCGGGCACCATTTACCAATGCATATGGTTGCTGTTCGGGCCTATTTACCATCGTTAGCATGATAGTCCTGTTCCTCCAACGCGGGTAGGTGAAGCGGCAAAACTCGGATTTTGAACTGAACTCTGAAATTCCGCATCGATCGGAGGCCGGCCGCTTTCTTCGTAATCAAGGCGACGCCGAGGGGTTTTGATCGCGCTTCTGGTTTCGCGTTTTGTTGCCTCGTGACTGTAATTGGCCCAACGTTTGTCGTTTGGATCAGTATGAGTTCCAGCACAATTTCGTCAACGAACTTAATCCCACAACTGGTCCGATTAAAGATCCGAACAAAACAGATATAACATGTCTTTTTAGATCCAAACAGAACAGAGATAATATGTTTATTAGCGCGGCCCTCTGACATTTTTGGGAATACTAGTACGCGGAGGTGACGACATGGATTAATTGCGTCTAACGTCAAAGAATGCCTTATGTTTGTGGGCATCTCGCCGCCGAAGTTAACAAAATGCTTGAACTTCAGTCCTGTCATACAGTCATACAGTTTTTGCTTGACGAAGAGCTTATTATCCTTTAAACTCAAAATCCTCTCGATGGCACGGTAACCAATTTATTCGGCCTTCAACATAAAAAGGTTCGTGAAGGGGCGGTAGCCTGCTAGAAAGCTAGGTTATGTCTGCTCCAACGAAAAGTGACGCGTAAGTATAAGTGTGGAAGGAGGTCCCAACGTATGCTGCTAGCTGAACCGAGGGAACCAGTAGCCAACCATGTGCCTGCCGAGCACATCGAATCGGCACAGTGGTTTGCGATTTACGTTCGCTCTCACTTCGAAAGAGCTGTGGAGGACTGCCTTAAAGGAAAGGGATACGAATCCTTCTCGCCCTTTTACCCGACGATCCGAAGGCGCTCTGGCCGCACCAAGAAACTCGATTTGCCGCTTTTCCCGGGTTACGTGTTCTGCCGTTTCAACGCGCATAGGCGGCTGCCGATCTTGACAACGCCCGGGATCGTACATATTCTCGGATCGGGGAACATCCCGGAACCAGTGAACCTCTCTGAAATTCGTTCCATTCAGACCGTCGCCGCGTCGGGTCAGCCTGTGGGGCCGTGGCCTTTCCTTGAGAAGGGCCACAAGATTCGCATCGAGGCCGGCCCTCTAACGGGAGCTGAGGGCACTTTGCTACGAATTAAGAACCAGCTTAAGTTGGTTGTGTCCGTGACCCTACTTGAGCGATCAGTGGCTGTGGAAATAGATCAGGAACTGGTGTGCCCCCTGTTCTGATACTTGCCCGCCCAGTTCCCCCGTTCCAAGAACGGATGCCAGCGTCTCTAGCACTTGAGGCGCTAGCCGTAGTCCGCTAGCTAAATTCAATGACCTATCTGGTAGTTTTGGCGTACCAGCCAAGTGGACGCGGTGCTCGACCCGAACGTGGCATACAGGGGAGCGCATTCTCTGCGGATTCGGTTCTCCCGAACTGAGAACGTGAATTATCCGGACACCTTGCAGAAGACGTCTGTGCCTCTCGGTACGTATCGCTTCACAGTGTTTATCCGCGCGCCAGGACATCCCCAGAGATAAGGGCGTCGGTTTTCGTATCCTACATCCGGAGAAAAATTCCCGTCTGGACATCAAAACGAGCCAATTCGTTGGTACAGCCGACTGGACGAGGATTGAGCAATCCATGCATGTTCTAGCCGAAACGAAGCGAGATTCAAGTGATTCTTGAACCGACCATGAAGTTCGACAACAAAGTCAGCGGGACGGAATGGATCGACAATCTTATGTTTGTCGAGAACGGAGTGAAGGAAGTTTACCCGCTGAGTTGCCTATGAATGTCATCCTGTCGCTCGCCCGCGTAACTCTGGCCGTGGGCTTCGGTATTTCCGGAATTGTGAAGGTGGCCGATCCCGTAGGCTTTCGGAAATCGATAGCCGACTTCGGCGTCCAGAAGTCTTTGGCGATCCCACTGGTATGGCTTCTGCCACTTGCGGAATTGGCTTGTGCTTCAGCACTCATCCCCCGTGGCTCTGCCTCGTGGGGAGCGATAGGCGTGCTGATCCTGCTCCTGAGCTTCATCGCAGCAATCAGCGCCAGCTTGATTGGTGGCCGCAGACCAGATTGTCATTGCTTCGGGCAGTTACACTCTTCGCCGATCGGTTTGCGGACGCTCGTCCGAAATGTCGTTTTGGCGGAGATCTCCGCATGGATCGTCCTTCAAGGCCGGGAGAATCCCGGCGCGAGCATTGTTAGCTTGGCGCGCGGCATGAGCGCGACGGGCTCCGCGTTAACTGCACTTGCAATCGCTATAGCTGGGCTTGCCGGGTTTGAGTTTTGGGCGCTTGTCCATGTTCTTCGTCAAAACGGCCGTCTCCAGCTGCGTCTAGAAGCGGTGGAGGCAAAGTTTGGGGGCGTTGTTGAGGCACCCCTGCGGGCTTGCGGGTGAATAGCGACGCCCGGCTTTTAGTCTGCCGGATCTTGCTGGCGCTACTGTCACCTTCGAGATGCTGCTACAACGTGGCAAACCGCTGCTGCTGTTCTTCAGCGAGCCGGGTTGTGGCGCCTGTGATGCCGTACTCCCCGAAGTTAATCACTGGCAGCGCGAGTACGATGACCAGCTATTGATCGTTCCCATCAGCCGCGGCGACGCAAAAGAGAATCGCGCCAAGGGCGCGAAATACGCTCTTAAGAACGTGCTACTCCAGACCGACAGGGAGGTCGCACAAGCCTATAAGGCGGAAGGTACGCCGAGCGCCGTGCTAGTGGCTCGTCGCAGCGAGTTCGTTAGCATGGCAGGATTCTGCGGCGGACATCAGAGTATTTCCATTTGAAGGGGCGGGCGGTTTTCGAATAAGCGCGTATATAGCGCATGAGTTTGCGCGAGAGATCCTGGACAGAAGTGAAGATACCGCGGGCGATGACTTCGCGCTCCAGTCTCGCGAACCAGATTTCGACCTGATTGAGCCAAGACGAATAGGTAGGCGTGAAGTGCAGGTTCACGTTGACGTTTCGCTTCAGGAACTGTTCGACTTGGTTGGTCTTGTGTGCGGACAGGTTGTCGAGAATAATGTGAATCTCCTGGTTGGGCTTACAGCCGGAGATAATTTGTTCGAGGAACCCGACGAATTCCGCGCTGGTGTGCCGCTCGGCAGTCTTGCCCTGCACCTTTCCCGTCTTGACGTCGAGCGCCGCGTACAACGACAACGTGCCATTGCGTCGATACTCAAAGCCGTGCCGTTCCCGTCGTCCGGGCGACAACGGCAGCACAGGATCCAGGCGGTCCAGTGCCTGAATCGCGGTCTTCTCATCCACACAAAACACGACCGCGTGCTGCGGTGGAGTCAAGTACAATCCGATCACGTCGGCAGCCTTGGTCTCGAAATCCGGATCGTCGCTGGCCATGTAGCGCTCCAGTCGATGCGGACGTACATCGGCTTGCGCCAGAATCCGTTGGATCGTGTCTTTGCTGACATGAAAGCGGCTCGCCAGTTTTCGGCACGACCAGTGCGTGGAGCCATCTCTCGGTCCTTCTTTAATCGCGGCCAGCACCTTGGCCTGCAGTTTCGGCGTCCTCACTGAGGGCTGCTGGCCTGGATGCAGTTCCTCCGTTAAACCGCCGACGCGATGCTGCAAAAAACGACTTTTCCAACGCGCAATCGTCGGAGCGGTGGTGTCCAACAGATGCTGAATCTTCTGGTAAGAACTTCCATCCGCGAGCAGCAGAATCATCCGCGCCCTCATCACATCGCCCGCCGGAAGCATCCGCGACTGCGTCATCTGCTGGAGCTCTTGTCGCTCCTCTTCGGTCAGGATTAAAGGCTCCGCATCAAACGGCATACTTCTAGGACGGGAGCCAAATGCTCATGGTTACTCAGAGACAAGCTACTAGTAAAGGCTGGCCGTGTTGAAAGTTCGCTCGCGGTGGGTGGCGACGCGATTCGTGGACTCGTCGCGCGTGCCACCCTCCCCGGCGCCGGTGAAGTCCGGAGACGCTGTGCCGTCGCTCCGCTTTCCCGATCTGAGCGGGAAACTGATCGATCTTGCCAACTGCAAGCCCGCCGCGCATTGATGTTGTTCTGGAGTCCCTCCTGCGGATTCTGCCAGCAAATGCTGGACGATCTCAAAAGACGGGAGGACAAGCGGCAGGAAGATGCACCGGAACCTCGTGGTTATCGCTGCTGGTGCATTCGAGGATAATCGCAAACAAGGATTCCGCTCCCGCGTGCTTCTAGATCCTTACTACGCTGCCAGTCAAGTCTTCAATTCGGGCGGCACTCCCTCAGCCGTTAGCGTTGAGGAGGGCAGAGTCGCCTCTGGTGTCGCGGTGGGTGCTCAAGCGGTACTGGCATTGGCGGGCGCGGTTCCTGCCGGCGACCAGCAGCCGATCTAAAGGTCAAAGTCAAACACAGCCTCAAAGCCTTTGCCGAGCGAGTCACACAGATTCTTGGTCCTCGTGACACTTCTTTATCTTTTCTTCTTCACTTAGCGACAAGAGCGGCTCGATGGCAGTGTCATTCATTGGATGAATACGAATACGTAATACAACTCGTGATATATATATTTACACCGTTGCGTCCTACTTTTTAGTTGACACCCAAAGTATTATCCTGCTAGCATACTTTCCTACCCCAAAACAACAGAGGGGTAGTACAGTTGTCCGGGAAACTCTTATAGATTCCTGGGAAATGACCAATAACACTTTCGTTTCATCGAGTCTTAACTGACTTGAATGTACACCACAGGGCGGTAGCTTGCGCCGTGTGATGCACTATCTTCTCACTTCTAGCTAAAGCAGCTTTTGGGCGGAGAACCGAAGATATGTCCCTGAAAAGAAGCAAAATGGTCAGCTTCCGCTTGTCACCGGCAGAATACACCAGGTTTCGGCAGGTTTGTGTAGCGAAAGGGGTTCGAAGCATTTCCGATCTGGCCCGTGTAGCCATGACGATGGTCGCCTCGCAGGAGGTGGAGATCGATCCTCTATCCGATCAGATACAGGAGATACGAATGCAGGTACAGTCGATCTCGTTGGAGTTGGAGCGTATCTCGAATGTGGTCGACGCTCGAAAGGCTGCGAGGGCGTCGTAATGATTGCCCTGGGTCTTGCAAACCTCATCTCCCGTTTTCTGTGCGTCTCCTCTTGATTAAATAACTCACTGCCGAACCAGGTGGCTCCGGGCTGCGCCTATTGTGAGGTTTCTGAACTCTGCTTTAGTGCGAGAGACTTGTGAAACTGTATAAGTCTATTGGTTGTCTGGTCTTGTTAAGCGCGCTCAATACTGTTGGCCAGCCGCTTCGCCAGCGAGTCGACGAAGATGCATTAGGTTATGTCCTTGGACCAGATGACCAGATTGTGATTCGGGTCTTCGAAGGATTAGATCTTTCTGAAAAGCCAATCCTTATCGGAACAAATGGCGACATTACAGTCCCACTGATTGGACGAGTCAAAGCTGGTGGGCTGACTGTTGAACAACTCGAAACGGAGTTGACAAACAGGCTTAAGAAATATATATGGGATCCCCAAGTTTTCGTAACCGTCGGTGAATTCCGCAGCCACCCCGTGTCAGTCTTGGGTGCGGTTAATAGTCCCGGGGTAATTCAACTTCGAGGAGAGAAGACGCTTTACGAAGTGCTTGCAATGGCGGGTGGTCCGCGTGATACTGCAGGGTCCACAATCACCGTTACACGGCTTCTCAGCAACGGCGAAATCCCCCTCGCCGGTGCCACAACGGATCTCGCCAGAAAATTCAGCAGTGCCGAGTTAAGTGTCCGGGAAATTCTGGATGGGAAAAATCCGGCAGCGAACATCACCATTAAGCCTAACGACGTCATCACCGTCTCTCAAGCCAATGCGAGCATGATCTATGTCGTAGGCGACGTGCAGAGGTCCGGTGCGTTCACGTTGGGTGCACAAAAAACGATTTCCGTGCTCAGCGCTGTTTCGCTCGCTGGGGGCCTCGGACGCACCGCCAAGCCGGAGCAGGCCAAAATATTTCGGCATATCCCCGGCCAGGTGAAAAGCCAAGAGATCCCAGTCAATATCAAGGAAATTTTCGCAGGAAAGAATGAAGACCTCGGATTGCATCCGGAAGATGTTCTCGTCGTGCCTACCAGCACGCGCAAGGCCTTCGCTACCTATATCGTGCCAGCAGCCGTCGCGGCAGCCGTGAGTGCCGCAATTTACGCAGGGGTGACACACTAACGAGATATCAGCGGAGTCTTGGAGGATCAAACATTTGGGGAAATCCTGACCACGATAGTGTCCGGTAATAATGCCAAAAACGAGCGTTCCTTATCACCCTCTATGCCTGAGATCGTTGAAAATGTGGACGGGTCTGGATGAACGATGAACGATGCTACGTTAGCTGGTTCCGAAGACGCCCACTAGTCTCTCCCGGTACGGGGAGGAGGCGGAAATCGATCGGAAACAACTCACTGAACTTCGTCAGACACTCAATGGGGAAACCGAAAGCCGCTAGATTCGGCCGGCTAATGTTCTTGTCTGGGACTGCTCAAAAACTGTGACTGTTCTTGAAATGTTCCGGCGTGATGGGTGCTGCGGTGAGTCCCGGGACTTATGCTGGTTTCCAATGGTGAGAACGCGTTGAGCACGCAATTTCGGCAGGACGAACCCGGCGAACAGCGCACAAGCGCTAATAGCAATTTGCCGGCGCGCACGTCTTACATTCACGTGCCATTAGTTGCCCGCGGCGATGGCGAGACGCCAGTGCTACTGGAATACTGGCGCATGCTCCGCTGCCGCAGAGGCAGCGTCCTCTTGATCGCGTGCCTGGGGCTTATTTTGGGCGTTTTGATCGCGCTCCCACAGAGGTCCGTCTACCAGGCACATAGCACTTTAGAGATTCAAAGCCTGAATGAGAACTTCCTAAACATGCGTGATGTGACGCCCACCGATAATCAAGGGTCCGGGCAGCCGTTGGTATTCGACTTAGAGACCCAAATGAGCCTTCTTCAGAGCGAATCTGTCCTCAAGGGGGTAATCGCGGACCGCGGCCTCGCCGCGAAGCTCGTATCATTGAGCGGGAGTCGCGTTTCTCCATGGCGTAATGCTCTGCATTTGGGTGAATCCAAGTCTGCGCTCGATTCGGAGGACATCGTGGCGTTAATAAGACCCAACCTACAGGTTCGGTCTCGGCCGAACACCCGACTGATCGAAATCCGCTACGATTCATACGATCCACATTTGGCCGCCGACGTCGTTAACGGCTTGACCGCCGCGTACATTCAGCAGAACCTTGAGTCCCACTGGAAAACCACCCAGCAGACCGGAGAGTGGCTGACCAGACAGATGGAGGATATCAGGCTCAAGCTCGAGAAATCGGAAGCGCAGCTCCAGGCCTATGCCCGCACTTCAGGCCTTCTGTTTACCGCTGAAAAGGACAACGTCGCTGAAGCAAGGCTTCGACAACTCCAGGAGGAACTGTCTCGAGCACAGGCAGACCGCATAATCGCGCAATCCAAGGCCGAGCGGGCGGTCACCGCTCCCCCTGACTCTCTCCCAGAAGTGCTCGATGACGGCACCCTCAAGGATTACCAAGCAAAGGTGACGGAGTTGCGCCGCCAGCTTGCTGAGCTCTCTTCTGCGCTGACACCAAGTCATCCATCTGTCAAGAAAGTCGAGGCGCAATTGGCCATTTTGGAAGCCGAAAGGGACCGCACGCGTACGAATATCACCCGCCGCATCCAGAATGAGTTTGCCGCGGCCCAGCAACGCGAGCGGTTGCTGGCCGCAGGTTACGATTCTCAGGCTCTCCTGGTCTCCGAACAGGCGGCCAAGGCCACCCACTACGATATCCTGAAGCGCGAGGTGGACAATAACCGCCAGATTTACGACTCCATGCTCCAGCATGTAAAAGAGGCGGATGTCGCTTCAGCGCTCCACGCGAGTAATGTGCGGGTAGTCGATCTAGCCACGCCGCCGACAAAGCCTTACAGGCCGAACTTGGTCTTGAATTCAACCCTCGGTCTATTCGTGGGGATCGTTCTCGGTGGGCTCTTCGCGGTTGTTCGAGGGCGCACCGACGGCACGATCCAAGCTCCTGGTGAGGCCTCGCTGCTGCTGAACGTGCCAGAGCTTGGCGTTATTCCGTCAAAGGATGCAGAGCGCAGCCGGCGATATGCCTACTATCGCCAGGTGAGGAGTGCTCACCCGAGGGAAGGAGGGAGAAGCGAGAGGAAGGGCGCGCCCAAGGTGATCTTATCCCCGCCCTCTTCTGGCAGTGTTGAGTTAATTACATTGCGGAAGCGACCCTCCGTGCTGGCAGAAGCTTTCCGTTCCACTCTTGCTTCGATTCTCTATTCGGGGGACAATGACAACCGCCCGCGGGTTATTGCGATCACCAGTGCAAACCCGCGGGAAGGTAAGACAACTATCTCATGCAACCTGGCAGTGGTGGTAGCGGAGATCGGCAGGCGCGTCCTGCTGGTCGATGGCGACTTACGCAGGCCGAGGCTCCACGATATTTTCAAAGTGTCTAACGCCTCAGGGCTAAGTGACTTGCTGGCCGGAAGTAATCAGCCTAAGGGAGGTATTGGGATAAGGGTGGACACAGCTTATTCAGATATTCTCTTGCTTCCAGCAGGCCCCATGCCTTCTTGCGTTTCAGGCCTCCTCCACTCGTCGCAGGCGTTAGAGCTCTTCAACAACGTGCGGAACGAGTTCGATGTAGTAATCATCGATACGCCCCCCTTGCTCGACATGCCAGACGCCCGCGTCCTGGGTAAGCTTGCAGATGCCGTGATTCTCGTGGTTCGTTCGGCCCAGACGAGTAAGAAGACGGCTGCCGAGGCGAGGTATCGTTTGGCCGAGGATGGCACACGGGTACTTGGGACGATCCTGAACGAGTGGGATCCACGAAAGATGGACCATTTTGGTTGCGAACACGTCTATTGGCGGCATTACTACGAAAGCAGCAGAAACGACGGGTCGAGTCCGTCTGCGCCTTTGATCTGATCTCTCACACTCTCTCTATGCAGTCTTTGGGCATAACACGGATACTACATCGGGATTAGGTCGCTTCGCAGGTCGTCTTGAAAGCCTATTCGAATCACGCACTCATACCCGCGCTGGATCCAGATAAAATCGGTTTCCTTGCTCAGCGAGGCAGCCTATGGACCCTCAGTTTGCTCGTATTGCGTCAGACAATTAGCATTGCCGTCACGGTCGTATTGGCACGAATACTGTCTCCTACAGACTACGGTCTGATTGGAATGGTTGCAGCCGTCACGGCCTTCTTTCAAGTGTTCTCAGATCTGGGATTGTCTTGGATAGCGGTTCAGGAACGGCAGATCACGCGGGCTCATCTCGACAATTTATTTTGGGTGAATGCCCTAGCTGGAGCTGCCTTGTGGGCATCGTGCGCCGCGGTTGGCCCGTCCTTGAACCGATTCTATGGAAGGACTGAGTTGGCTGGAATCGCGCTTGCCTTGGGCGCAGGGTTTTTCCTAACCAGCCTGGCTGTTCAGCCAGCGGCGCTCATGCGCCGCCAAATGCGCTTAAAGGAACTTGGATTGAGCCAGACCGCTGCCCATACTGCAGGTGCGATTTCGGGGGTAGTGCTGGCCGGTTTCGGAGCACGATATTGGGCATTGGTTGGCCAGTCGCTGATTATGCAAGCCAGCCTACTACTGGCACTATTTGTTCAGACTAGATATTTGCCGGGGATTCCCAAGCGCGAAAAGGGAACCGGCCGTTTGCTTTCGTTGGGGGGATTCCTTGCTGTCTTCGCCTTGGCCGATTACGTAGCACGCACTATCGACAATATCCTTCTCGGGAAAATGTGGGGTCCGCAGGAGCTGGGATATTATTCGCGCGCCTACTTTCTCATGATGTTGCCGGCCTACATGGCGATCGGAAGCTTAACGGCCGCAATTGTGCCAGCACTCTCAGCACTGAAAGATGAACCCGCTCGTCTGGAGGCAGCCTACCGAAAGGCGCTGCTGGTCGCAGTGCTGGTGGCTTTCCCTTTCGCGACCGGCATTGTTGTGTCTGCGCATGAGGCGATCCCAGTCATCTATGGCGACCAGTGGACACCTGCAGTTCCCATGCTCATAGGGCTATCTGTGGGAGCGTTAGGGCAACCTATCTGTGCAACGACGGATTGGCTGCTGACAGCCATGGGAAGAGGCTTAGATCTCATGTTGTACGGGATTATGATGGCGTGCGTGGTAACGGCTGCGGTATTCATCGGCGTCAGCAGAGGTGGAGTTGGCTTGTCTGTCGCAGTCGGTCTAACTCTGACCTTCCTCGTCGCAATACCGGGATTGGCATACTCTCACAGGGTAGCCGGCTTCTCGTTCGTTAAGACTGCTCTTCCTCTCTTAGGAACCCTGGTGGCAAGTATGGCTATGGCTGCCTGTGTGTTCTTAACGGGCCACCTGCTGAGCGTTAATGGTTGTGCAGTGCTAACCGTGCTCGCCGCCAAGATTATAGTAGGCGTCGCCGCGTATCCGTCTTTCTTGATCTTTTTACGTGGATACCCGGCCCCGATTCGAGAACTGCGAGAGAAACTTGACCTTTGTCGTGAATTTGGAATGGGCCGGGCACTGCAGTCTGTTTATTGGCTTGCCGGAGCGGCCTGACGTAACCTCCGCAAGGAGCCACTGGTGCGTCTCTTCATCACATCCGCGTATCCCGATCTGGAGCCGCTAAAAAGCTTTCGGGCGATCGCTGCACATGGCGTGCGGCATCGTGTTGCTGAATCTCCTCAATCCGCGGATGCCATTCTATTCGTTGAAAACTCGCATTATCACGACGACCTGTTCTTCTCGCGTCTGAAACGAAACCCACTTGTCCACCGCTTCCGCGAGCAAACGTTCATGTATAACGAGCACGATCGGCCGTGGCTGTTGCTCCCAGGTTTATACTGCTCGATGCCAGCTCGATGGTTTGATCGGTCGCGACAGATTGCAACCCGCTATATTCGGCTGCTTAATCCTGTCGACGTATCGACATCCAGTGGGGACCTTCTAGTCTCATTCATGGGGCGTGCGCGCACCGCACTTCGAAAACGCATCGTGTGCCTTTCGCATCCCAACTCAGTTTTCACTGACACCTCAGATTTCAGTGCGTTCTTCTCAGGAACGGACACACCGAACCATAAAAAATATGCGGACGTTCTTCGCCGATCCAAGTTTGTGGTGTGCCCGCGCGGTGTCGGCACAAGCTCCATTCGACTATTCGAATGTCTTCGGGCGGGGCGCGTACCCATCATCGTGTCTGACCAGTGGGTAGAACCTGAAGGTCCAGATTGGTCCACGTGCTCTATTCGTGTCCCGGAACGTGATGTTGAGCGCATTCCCCAGATCGCGGAAGAGGCCGAGAGCCGCTGGCGAGAGATGGCCTCCGCCGCACGCAAGGTTTGGGCGACCTATTTCGATGACAAGGTCTACTTCGATCGCGTAGGCGATGCGCTCACCGCTCTGCTCTCGCGCCGATCTTGGCGGGAGTCGCGCGCTCAGCGCATGCCAACCGTTCCAGGAACGTACTGGCGAGTGCGGATGGCCATGCACCAGCTGGCTAGAATTCCTCACAGAGGTTCAGGTCTCGATGCCGGCTGAGAGAGCAGAGGCGCGGAACCTCACGCTCTAATAGATGAGAATATCGATTGTCATTGTCAATCTGAATGGCGCCCAATGGCTGTCTATCAGCCTGCCTAGCTTGCGCGAGCAGACGATTCAGCCTTCTGAAATCTTGGTTGCGGACAACGGTTCATCCGACGATTCACAGTCGGTTGCGCAGAGCTACGGCGCGAGGTTTTTCGCACTGGGCAGTAATCACGGCTTTGCGGGCGCTAACAATATAGCTGCTCAAAACGCATCAGGCGACGTTGTTGTTTTCCTGAATAACGACATGTATTTCGCTCCCACGTTTTTAGAGGAGCTGATCCAGCCCTTGAGCGATCCGGCGGTCTTCGCCGTGGACGCTCAACAATTCACTTTTGACGGAAAAGTGTCTCATTCTGCAACTCGTCTCTGCGTTCAGGGATGGAAGCAGTGCTTCACAAGTCGGGGCTTGTTTTCGATAGGTATTGAACAGTACGTGCCGAGCGGGACAACGAGCGTGGTGCAGGCTTGTGCTGCAAACATGGCTGTAAAAAAAGAGACATTCCTTCGACTTGGCGGATTCGATGATCGACTGCCTGCCGGCTGGGAGGACACGGACATCTGCTGGCGCGCTGCTCTAAGAGGGTTACGTACGGTTTACGTTCCGACAGCAATGTGCTGGCATAAGATCGGTGCCAGCTCCGAAGCGGAGCCTGGACGGAGCGTCAGATACCGCGGCGACGTAGGTGGACCTCTATTAGTGGCAACCAAGCTTTTACCATTTGAAATTACGGTTCTCGCATGGGGATCTGCGGTTCTCGGCGTCATAGCCGACGCAGTCTCAGGGCAATGGCGAAACTCGAAACGGCGAATGTCCGTTCTACGTGAATTCGGGCGTTTCATACCCGCGCTCGTTCGCGAACGATATCAGATTCATGCAACAGCGCGGCGTACCCCTAGACAACAGCTCTCCCTGCTTCTAAAGATTGGCAATCAGAGAGGAAACTTGGCGCAAGCCTGCGACTGAGTCCTTTGGCAAGAGTCTCCGAATTCGATCTGAGCGGACGGAACGTTCGGGCGGCCATCCCACGCCGCTATCTTGTGTCTCCTTTCGAGGATGCCAACAATCCTGAAGCCTGGAGCGGCACCCCTTACTATTTCCTGCGAGCGTGTCAGTCTGCGGGTATTTTGGATGAGGCCCTTCCCGCGCTTGGCAGCGGTAGGCTCCGACGTGATTTGGCTAGAATCCTGTGGAACCTAAAACGGTTAATAACAGAGTTTCGGTTCGGTGGCTATTGGTATTCGGAAGACTCTTTTGAAGACGTGTGGCGATCGATTCTGCCGCTGCTCGAAGACGCCGTTATCGTCTGTTGTGCTTGTCCTATGCCTTTTGTTGTTTCCACGAACAAACGAATCAAAAAATGGGCGTTTATCGATCAAACTGGGCGCCAATCGATCGAATATAACTGTGTTTCGAGTATGGACTCCAAACTGCGCAGGCGGCTGTACGAGCGCGAAACTGTGGCGTATCAGCATTGCGAGGGCATCATCGCACACAGCCAGTGGGCTGCGAACAGCGTGGCAACGGATTACGGAATCCCGGAAACCAAGATCCACATCGTCAAGCCAGGTGCCCACCTTGATGGCGTGGTATACGAGGCTTGGTGTCAATACGAAGCCGCCTCAGTATTTGCACGCCGCCTCGAGAGTTCCGCTCTTAGAGTAGTCTTCTGCGGCAACGATGATCTTCGTGGCAAGGGACTTGACCGGCTGATCGAAGGTGTTAGCCTGGCGAAGGCACGCGGCTTTCGAGGACGTCTGCGTATATACGGAAGGTTCTCGGAGGCAGTAACGCGCCGATATTCGCGCCGAGATATCGTCGAGTTCGCCGGATTTGTGAATAAGGAGAGCGAGCCCTTCCGCTTCATCAATTCACTTGCTGATAATGACGTGGGCATACTGTTATCGCGGAAAGAAGCGGCCCCTGTCGCAGTGCGGGAATTCGGCGCAGTAGGGCTCCCTACCGTTGTGACGCAGGTCGGCGGTATGCCAGAACAGACCATTCCTGGGGCCTCGATAGTACTCCGGGAGGCGGTAACGCCCCAAGAGGTGTCCGACACTTTACTCCAATTGGAAACGGACCACACGATGCGGGAACAGCTGTCATGCGCGGCGTGGGCCGCGCGCGAGACGGCACTATGGTCCGCCAGTACGGCAAGGATTCTTAAGTTTTGGCCATATTCTGCCAGGGCGAACGAGGCTTGAATATTTTGCTTCGCGACTAGAGGATGCTAGAACCAAACGAGGTCGCATGCCACTATACTTCTCATTTGATTTCCCTCCGAACGACGGTGGAATCGCCAAGCTGGGCGAACGCCTTTGCGCGGAGTTAAAGCGCCATGGCGTTGAGCTAGCGATTCTCACAGCGAAAGCTAGGGGAGTAGCGGCCGTTTCTGGGCCGGAAGTGAGGGTATCAAGTAGCCGGCTGCATCGCGAGTTGCAGGCCTATTCGTGGTTACGTGCACGGCGTAATCTCGGTACAGTGATTTGCGGCACTTGGTATCCAGAAGGCTTGTTGGCTCTGCTAGCCGGCGCTAGGCCGCTAGTCATCCTGGCTCACGGCCTCGAGCTAATGCCAACCAAGGCCTATTGGCGCCGCAAGTTTTGGAGGAAACTGCTGAGAACCGTATGCGAATCCGCACAGCTTGTCGTCGCCAACAGCGAGTACACGCGCCGCCTGCTTCTTCGGACTGCTCCCAATGCCAGAGTCGTGGCCGTTCCACTTGGCGTTGATCAAGGGCAGTTCTCGCCACAAGGACGCGAAGCAGCGCGCAACAAGTTCGGCGTAGAAGGGAAGCTGACCGTCCTGTCGGTTGCCCGACTTTACGAATACAAGGGGCTCGACACGGTGATCAAAGCGCTTGCGGAGCTTCCTCGTACAACACGAGAACAATTCATCTATTTGGTTGCGGGGAGAGGGCCTCACGAAGCAGCACTCCGAGCGGCGGCGTCGAGACTGGGCGTCAGTGCTCAGATCCGTTGGCTCGGGTTCGTTTCTGAAGATGATCTGCCGGATCTATACAGGGCGTCGGATCTTTTCGTTCTTTGCACGCGCGAGGCGGCCACACAGCAAGAAGTGGACGGTTTCGGGTTGGTATTTCTAGAGGCGCAAGCTTCCGGTACACCGGTCGTAGGCACGCGTAGCGGAGGTATCCCAGAGGCTCTTCGGGAGAAGGAAGGCGGATGGCTGATCGAAGAGGGCAACGCGCATCGGCTTGCTTCGTTGCTTTTGCTTCTGGCGGATCATCCCGAGGTATTTCGCGCTGCCGGGAGGGCTGCCCGCGAGCGCGTCGAGCGTGAATGTACTTGGACGCACTATGTTCACAGGTTTGTCTCGGAGGCTCGCGCGGAAGGAATAGAATTTGTTCGAATCCAAGGCTGACGAAGGCATTACGGTGGTGATCCCGACTCTGGATCGAGAAGACTTCCTCAAGAAGACGATCGCGGACCTGCTTGCGCAGACCCACGCACCGATTGAGATTCTTGTGGTCGACCAGTCGGCTCATGTGTCCCACGATTTCCTAGACTTCGTACGGGAACAATCGGACGTGGTGAGCTACCATCGAGTCTCATTCCGCGGTTCTGCAAAGGCCCGCAACTACGGTTGGCAGCGGGCGCGCTACGATGCTATCGTCTTCTTGGACGATGACATCCGATGCGATACAGAGTTTCTATCGCAGCATGCGCGGACATTGCGATTAGCCGGCGTAGGCCTAGTGGCCGGCGCGGTGGAGACGCCTGGCCAGCAAAGGAGCGATATAAAGTCGACTGGCCGATTCTTCAAGTGGACGGCAACTGCGACAACCGGTTTTGAAGCTAACGGCGAGTTCGATTGCGACCACGCGATCGAATGTAACTTTGCCATAACAAGACAAGTTATTGCAGCGGTCGGCGGAATCGACGAGGCGTTTAACGAACGTCCCGCTCTCTACGAGGGTGTCGATCTCGGTTTACGGATGAAGGAGGCCGGTTTTCGTGTCTTCTTTAATGGCCGCGCCCGAGTGATTCATCTAGCCGCACCGTCGGGCGGAAATCGTGAATATAATATTCCAATCTATTTCAAGGGACTCGCGCGCAGCTCAGCAATTTTGATTCACCGTTACCTCTGTTGGTTTCACAGGCCAACGGCATTAGCTCGCTTGGTTAGCCTTGCGGTGAGCTATGCCGTTCACTATAGGAATCGGGCTATTTTAGCATCTTTGTTCACCGGATATATCGCCGGTTTAAAAGCCGCGAGCAAAGAATGCCACTGCACGCTCTACACGGCGATACATCCCGACGAGGCTCTGAGGGTAGCCGGTAAACCGGTGTATTTCAAGTGAAGCATGAAAACATCGACTAATGGGTTCGTGCTGGGGAACCGAATACAATGAAGCGAGCTTGGCTGTGTTTCTTTCCCGCTCTGTTCGTGCCGAACCTAGGCTTCGGCGGGGCCACTGGTTACGGTGTCCTTGAATTATCCGACCTGATGATTGGGCCTTACGTGCTGCTCGTCTGCCTAGCGCCGCAATGCACATTTCGAATATCTTTGAGTAAGCCTCTTAAGTTAATGTCGTTGTTCGTAATGTGGGCGTTGGTCGGTGACTTACTGATCAACCTCCGATACGGGTATTACAACAGTGACTACATGAATTTTGCTCTGCTCAAATTAGCTAAATTCGTATTATATGGCATTGCGGGAGTCTTAACCACGAGGGCATTGGTCGATGATCGGACGCGAGACTTGTTTGTTCGCTCACTCGTTGCGGCTGCATTAGTGTTGGGCCTTGGCCTAATCTTCGTTGGTCAAAAAAGCGACTATCACATATCTCAATATGCTGGCTACAAGGCCAGTAATGAGGCCAGCGTGCGGGCTGCAATTTTGGCTTGTTACCTGGCTGGATTTCGACTGGAAGAGGCGCGCAGCAGGCGCTGGACGCGGCGGCTCGCGCTGGCCGGCATCGTTCTACTTGGCGTGGGTTCAGGCATCTCTGAGGGGCGTGGAGGATGGGTTGCGTGCATCGCGGGCCTATTATATCTGTCCTTCAAGGGTCTATCCCGCAAAGGTGCGCTCGCGCTTATGGTTAGTTTACCCCTCTTCGTCGGAGTATTTTATTTTTATTCACCTGTGTTTCGCCATCGCGTTGATTTCACCTTGTCTCTGGAGACGGCAAGGCCACAGGAAAACATCGGCGGGATAGATGACGGCGCCCGACCGCAAAATTGGCGAGACAGCCTGAAGCAGTTCAACCCACCATTCGGTTCGGGTTTCTTTCATCGTGCCGGCGAGAGTGGCTTGTGGATGTCAGGTTCACACAATTTCTTCTTGCAGATGTTTCTCGAGACTGGAGTGCCGGGCGGCTTTTTGATTTTAATGATAGTTTGGGCGCTCTGGCGGCAGGCAGGTTCCGAGGCAGCCAAGATTGCGGGGCTGCAATTGCCGGCGCGGGCGGCCTTGATCGCCGCGTTTGCAGGCGGTCAGAGTGGCGAGTACTTCTATGGTGGCATGGGCTTGCTTACTGTGTTATCCGTGTGCGCGGTGACAGGCTCTCTACGTGCGAGGTCTTTGATTGGGGGGGGCTAGCTGGTTCCGAGCGCTCCCGAAACCTGCGTTTGGGTGCAGTGAGATCCACGCTGAGCAAGCGACGTTGGCTTCGTTAGAACGGAAACTTTGGTGCAACCACAAACCGTCGCCGATGTCTACTAGAGTGGTTTGTAAGGGTCTTCCTTTTTGCTCGCTTGGAAATCAACAACCGCACGGACAAGAGTGAACCTCTTGGATCGGGAAGAACGGCATCAAGGGTCGAACCCGGGGCGTCTGCTAGTCTTCCTCTACCTGTCAGTGTGCTCTGTCTATCTGCTCACGGGCTCAGGAAGACCTGGCACCCTAGAGATGGGCAGGTAATGGTCGCAGTCACGAAATCCTTGTTCTTGCACCAAATGGTTCGACGTAGGTCAATGTAGTCCCCAATCTGCTGGCAACCACTGCATGGGCGGCGTGGACGGCAGGAATTACGCCGGCTTTGGGCTCTTGCCTTCGGTTGTGGCAGTTCCTGCGTTTGCGACTGGGTGGGTGGGTGGCCTCGTTTTGCATAAGGAAACAGACCTTACAGCCACCATGGCTGTTGCGCTCTTCAACTGTTTACTCACGCCGCTTGTTTGTGTCTTTATAGCGATCATCATTCTACGCCTTGGTTACTCCCGAAGGGCGGCTGTCTTGGCCTCGCTCATCATTGGGCTCGCGAGCCCATTTGGGTACTACGGATCGAAGGGTTTCTATTCCGAGCCGCACCTAAGTCTAGGTTTTCTGGCGTGTTGGTATCTGATCTTGAGCGGGCAAAGGGTCAGAGATCATTTTCTGGCTGGAATCAGTCTCGGCTTCGCTTATTGTTCCAGACCAATTGGCGTGGTACTCCTCCCCGTATTCGCGTACTACTTCGCGCGGGTTCAACAGCGTCGCGCCAGGACGGGAAAAGCGCTCTCTGGGGCGACTGCGTTTCTCTGCGGCAATGGAATTTGTCTCGCGGGCATAGCGTGGTCAAACTTCGTGAGGTTTGGGAGCGTGTTCAAGACCGGCTATCATCTCGCATTTCCATCCCTTTCCGCCCTGTTTTCGACGCCCTTCTCGATGGCTTCACAGGTCTAGTTTTCAACGGAGAGGTAGGCCTGATCTACTTTGTACCGTGGGTATTCATCATTCCGGCCGCTTGGACTAGCTTTAGGAGGAAACATACGGATGAAGCTTTGTTCGTGCTCGCTGTCTCAATCGTGTGGTTTGCGTTTTTCGCCAAGTATGCAGCGTGGCATGGCGGCGTCGCCTATGGTCCCCGTCTGCTTGCGCCGGTGCTTCCGTTTCTAGCGTTGCCACTCGCGCACCTTTTGAGGAGTACTTGCATAGTCGGATTTGCTGCTCTCTACGAGTAGTAGCCACTGCCACCTTGGCAGCAGCTTTCCTCGTCGAGTTCGCCGGGGCCGCCTACCCGCTGAATCGGTACGTTGCTTTGGGAACCTACAATGAGGCTAAAGGTCGAACGGAATTGTAGCGACACTCGATTGTGTTACAAGAGATGGTGGACTTTCCGAAGCTAATGTGGCCAAGGAAGTCGGAAGCGTTCTCAACTGGAAACCATGAAATAAGCGAGGAGGAGTTCCGGGATGAAGGTGTTCGGAAGTCGGCGTCTTATCTCCGCGCGATGCGAAGCCCCGAGCAATACCTTGCCTCGTTCCCGAATAGTATTAATAATAAGGTCGCAGACCTGTGGCTATTTAAGGCCTGCCTCTTCTTGCCAATGCCCGTCATTGCAGCATTAACTGTTTTACTTATCCTCAGCGGAACAATATCATTTAGCAATTTGGCACATGTGATAGAGCCGGCGCGCAGCTTCAGCCAATCGCTGCCCCAAATGTGCCGTGGCCAGTCCGCAGCCGAGACGCAAGTCTCGTGAGTGAGAACGAGCGAGCCTTGCGTCCGTTCATTGCGTACTTCTGTCGTTCTGAAAAGACAGGGCCTACGGTTTTGAACGAGATGGTAAACGATCCCGTGGGTAAGGCGAGTGGACGCTTCTGGCAGGTCTGTTCAAAAAAAGGGAGAGTCTCTAATGGGTGACCGACTTGCCGTACCGGACATGCCAAACATCGACGTTAGAGCAGTCGAGGGTTTCGGACGCCAATGGGCTCGCTTCGATCAGACTAGCCCGCCTTGGCAGGAGCTCGAAAGCATATGGAATAACTATTTTCAACTTTTTCCCTGGCAAGCCCTCTGTGATGACGCGCAGGGTTTTGATATGGGGTGCGGAAGCGGCCGATGGGCCAGGTTTGTGGCGCCTCGCGTCCGCACCTTGCACTGCTTTGACGCAAGCCGTCAGGCGCTGGATGTGGCAAGGCGTTTCTTGTCACAGATACCTAACTGTCAGTTCCATCAAGCGTCGGTCGATGACATTCCGTTAGAAAACGGCTCGATGGATTTCGGATATGCGCTGGGGGTTCTCCATTATGTTCCCGATACCTTAGCGGGAATGCGCTCGTGCGTAGCAAAACTAAAGCCAGGAGCGCCCTTCTTAGTGTATTTGTATTACGCGTTTGATAATCGTCCGCTTTGGTTCCGAGCCCTTTGGCGCGCCAGCGATCTAGTGCGAAGGGTCGTATCGAAGTTGCCGTACTTCCTGTGCCATGGGATTGCGGAACTGATCGCGCTTGCCGTGTACCTTCCGATGGCGCGCTTAGCCTGTTTCGCCGAATCAAGGGGTTTGACCGTCGATTCATGGCCGTTGGCCGCCTATCGCCGGCGAAGCTTCTATACGATGAGAACGGATTCGCTCGATCGCTTCGGGGCGCCCTTGGAGCATCGTTTCACGAAAGAGGAAATCCGGAAAATGATGCTGGACTGCGGTCTGGAGCGGATTGAGTTCAGTAGCCGGGTCTACTGGGCCGCAATAGGTTACAAGTCTTTTCCTAAACCGAATTGATGCGCGGTCTCCCCTTCAGGGGTGCGCCAAGGTAATCACTGGGGACATGAACCCACTGGTTTCAGTCATTCTTCCCTGCTACAACAGCGCTACGACGCTGCCGTGGGCCATCGCTTCTCTGGTCGCCCAAACCTACGAAGAATGGGAATGCGTCTTCGTAGACGACGGTTCCACGGATTGTCCTGAAGCAGTCCTGGATGCATTTTCGGATAAACGCATCCGGTTCTTTCGGCTGCCGAAGAATTACGGCCGCGGAGCAGCCCGGCAGTTCGCCGTCGAACAAACGCGGGGCAAATATATCACCATGCTCGACGCAGATGACTGGCTGTTTCCCTCCAAGTTTGCCACGCAGGTCGAAGTTCTTGAATCGGAAAGAACCCTCCCATTGGTCAGTACCGGAATGGCGATTCTCAATTTCGAAGGCAATTTGGTCGGTGTTCGAATTCCAAATGGGGCGTCAGGATGTCTGAGAACTTGGCCTCCAATGCGTCGTCTTAGACTGCCACCGTTTGCCTTCAGCCCGACGATGTTTTTCGGCGATATCGTTCGGAGTTATCGCTTTGACCGCTCATTTCCGATCGCTGAGGACTCCGACCTGTTGATCCGCATTCTTCGGTGTCACGGATATGCCACAATGCCGGAGCCGCTGTACGCTTACGCGGAGTACGCCAGCACAACCTATTTGAAAATCCTCAATTCCACTATCTACGCGTGCGCGATGTTTATGAAGCATTGGAGAAGTTATCCTGCTGGAGCTACCTATAACTGCTTGAAAGCCGCGGCCAAAGCTGTGGTTCATACCGCTGCCTTTACAGTAGGCCAAGGGGATTGGTCGGTTCGAAGACGGTCACGACCGCCCACCGAAGTGGAGGTCCAGCAATTCAACGAGGTCCGTGGCACAGTAGCTGCGGTAATTGATAGGTCCTTCGGCGAGGAAAAAGCTCAGAGCTGCCAGGCGGCGGGTTAATCTCCCATGAGACCACGTATTGTTATTGTCACAACTTCTGCGCAGACTCTCTGGAGTTTTTTCCAGGGTCAGATTAGATTCATGGCTTTGGAGGGTTTTGACATTCAGACCATTAGTTCTCCTGGTCGCGAGTTGGATGAATGTCGCCGGAGTACCGGAGTGAAAATGCATGAAGTTGCGATGCAGCGTCGGATCAGCCCTTTCGCAGACGCAGTCGCGCTTTGGAAACTGACCCGAAAGTTGAGGCAACTCCGCCCTGACATAGTCCATACGCACACTCCTAAAGCCGGACTGCTGGGCACCATCGCGGCTATGCTCGCTGGCGTTCCAATCCGCATTTATACGATAAATGGCTTACGGTTTAGCACTAGCGTCGGGTTTCAGCGCATACTTCTCGCTGCAGCAGACAAACTGGGTTGCCTGTTTGCAACGGAAATTTTGTGCGTGAGTGAAACACTTCGCCAACAGGCGATCGCTTTGGGCATTTGTCCCGCGCATAGAGTTCGGACACTCGGTTTCGGCGGGAGCCACGGCGTGGACCTCAGCAAATTCGATCCAGATCAACGAAACTCAGTGGACCGGGCACTCGTCCGGTTGCAATACGGGCTGCCGCAGGACGCTCTCGTGCTGGGCTATATTGGGCGCGTGGTCTGGGACAAGGGAATTGCGACGTTGGCCGCAGCCTGGAGAATGCTCCGGGATGAGTTTCCGAATCTCCGGTTGCTTTTGTGTGGTCAGATAGAAGCTGGCGACCCGCTACCGCCCGAACTGCTTGAAGAGCTCCGCGGCAATCTGCGAGTTCATCTCACGGGTGAGAACCGGGATGACATGCCGGCAGTGTACGCGGCCATCGACATTTGCATCCTAGCTTCCTATCGCGAGGGCCTCCCGAATTCCGTCCTCGAATCCCAGGCGATGCGTCTGCCGGTGATTGCGACCCGTATTCCCGGAACCGTAGACGCAGTTCAGGAGGGAGTGACTGGGCTGCTTGTAGAGCCAGGCGACCAATGGACCCTCGCTCGCGCTCTGAACTTGCTGATTGAGGATCCTGAGCTTCGGCAGCGCTTAGGCGCGGCTGGACGCGCGTTTGTCGGCCAGCGCTTCGATGAGCAAATGATTTCTGGGTTGCTTGCAGCCGAGTACCGGCGGTTGCTTTCGCACGCATTTCCTGCGGAAAGCTCCGATTCCGAATTAGCACAGCGTGGAAGTCCGCTTGACAAAGCGCTCAAACGGACTCTGGACATTGTTGCAGCATCTCTCGGTCTGGTTGCTGTTTCTCCGTTGTTGCCGCTGATTGCGATGATGGTGCGGAGAAACACACGCTCTACCGCGCTCTTTCGACAGGTCCGGACTGGTTTGAGAGGAAAAAGCTTCGTTCTGTTCAAATTCCGTACAATGACGGAAGCGCGCGGCAAGGACGGCTCATTGTTGCCGGATGACAAACGCTTGACAGCCTTTGGGCGATTCCTCCGTGCAACTAGCCTTGACGAGTTGCCTCAGCTGGTCAACGTTCTCAAGGGAGAGATGAGTTTGGTAGGGCCACGGCCATTGCTACCTGAGTACTTGCCGCGATACAACACGCATCAGCGTCGCCGTCACGAGTTGAAGCCCGGCATTACAGGATGGGCGCAGGTGAAGGGCCGGAACGCGCTTAATTGGGAGCAAAAACTTGAACTCGACGTTTGGTACGTGGATCATCGCAGCTTCTTGCTCGACATTAGGATTCTCTGGCAAACGTTGCTCCGGGTAATCCGACGCGACGGAATCAGCTGGGATGGCCACGCTACCATGCCGGAATTCATGGGCAACGCCCGGACGACTGATGGACAATGAGCAATCTCTTACTTATTTGGGGCGCCGGGGGACACGGCAAAGTGGTTCTCGATATTGCCCGAAGCACTGATGTTTTCGAACCCATCTGCTTCGTTGACGATGATCTGGAGAGAGCTGGGCAGTCTTACTGCGGATGCCTAGTGCTCGGTGGCCTCGAACAATTGTGCCGCTTCATTGGGACAGCAATTGTCATCGGGATTGGAGACAACAGAAGGCGTGCCTTCTGCTTCAACCTTGCCCGCAGAACCGGACTTCAGCCCACTACATTGGTTCACCGAACGGCAGTCGTTTCTCCCGAGGCAAAAATCGGCCTCGGAACCGTTGTAATGCCCGGAGCAATAGTAAACGCTGGAGCAGAGATAGGCGAAGACTGCATTATTAACACTGGCGCAATCGTGGAGCACGACTGTGAGCTCGCCGATCACGTGCATATCTCCCCCCGAGTTGTCCTCGGCGGCCGTGTTACCGCCGGAACGCGTGCCCATATTGGAATTGGTGCGGTCGTGCTACCGAGCGCGACAGTCGGCGAAGATTCCATAGTCGGAGCCGGTGCTGTAGTCCTTAGGGAAGCACCGGCACGCTGCACCGTGGTCGGAGTACCCGCCAAAAGCTTATCTCATTTGGCTACTGCCTAAAGATGGAACGCATTCTACTCTCCGTGCCTCACATGGGTGGGGCCGAACAGGTTTATATTCGTGAGGCGTTCGTCTCCAACTGGCTCTCGACCGTCGGCCCTAATATCACAGCCTTCGAACAAAAGTTTGCGGATCGTATGGGACTACCCGCTGCCGCGCTAAACAGTGGTACCGCCGCAATCCACCTCGGGTTGCGTCTTCTGGGTGTCGGGTCAGGTGATGCAGTCTTTTGCTCGGCGCTCACGTTCGCGGCCAGCTGCAATCCGATCCGCTACCTTGGTGCCGAGCCGGTTTTCCTCGACAGCGATTACACCACGTGGAACCTGGACCCGAACATTCTGGAGGACGCGCTCCGCCAGAGGGCGCGCACCAGGAAGCTGCCGAAGGCGTTGGTAGTGGTACACGTGTATGGCCAGTGCTCTGACATGGGATCGATCATGTGGCTCTGCCACCGTCATGACGTATCGGTACTGGAAGACGCCGCCGAAGCGTTGGGGGCCAAATATGGTATGCAGCAGGCAGGCACCCTAGGAGATGTCGGAGCCTTTTCCTTCAATGGGAACAAGATAATCACGACCACGGGCGGCGGAATGTTGGTCTCGCAAAATTCTGCGTGGGTAGAAAAGGCGCGCTTCTGGGCCCAGCAGGCTCGTGACCCCGGTCTCGCCTACGAGCACTCCGAACTCGGTTACAACTATCGCATGAGCAACGTGTTGGCAGGAATCGGCCTGGGCCAGCTGGAGGTGCTGGATCAGCGGATTGAACAACGGCGAGCCATCGCGTTCCGATATCGTGATGCCTTCGCCGATCTCCCGGGTATCACTTTAATGCCTCAAGCCCAATACGGACTGCACACGAACTGGCTGAGTTGTTTCCTGATCGATGAAAGAGCCTTTGGTTGCTCGAGGGATACGTTGATCCGCGTCCTCGACGAGGTGAACATCGAGTCACGGCCTGTGTGGAAGCCGATGCATTTGCAGCCGTTATACGCCACTTATGAATGTCACGGTGGTAAAGTGGCGGAAGATTTGTTCCGACGGGGCATATGCCTGCCAAGTTCGAGCAGCCTAACCGAAGAACAGCAACACCATGTCATCAATGTTGTGCGAATGGCCGCTCGCGCTGGAATGCTGAATCCAAAAACTGCAGCAGCGCAAGTGGCATGAAGCATGATTTGAGATTTCGTAGAAGAGTCAATGCGGGCATTAATCAAAAGCATGACAGTGATGCACCGCCCCGTTGTGTGGGTGGTGCAGACCACGATCTTTGCCCTCTCAGGCGTGCTCGCGTTTCTGCTAAGGTTCGATCTTCATTTGCCTCAGAATACTGGAACGATTTCAATGACGCACTTGTCATCTGGGTTGTCGTAAAGATTTCGGTGTTCAGCGCGGCGGGGCTTTACCGCGGTTGGTGGCGATACGTCTCGGTCAGCGATCTCATGCGGATCGGCGTCGGCAATCTCGTCGGTTCCACGAGTGGTGGTGTTGCCATTTTTCTCATCGCCCCAGGCATCTTTCCGCGTTCGATATACCTGCTCGACCTCACGGTTTGCTTTCTCGGCACTGCTGGTGCTCGCATCATTGTCCGGCTGATGGCCGAAGGAGCATCCCATTCGCGGATAGAAATGCCTGTGAAGAATGTTTCATCTACTGGGCAGGCGATGCAGGAATGACTCTACTTCGGGAGATCCAAAATAACGCAAGGCTGGCGTACCGACTGCGAGGATTCGTGGATGACCGCGCTGATAAAAAGGGTGCTCAGATTCTTGGAGTTCCGGTGCTCGGCGCAGGTGACGAGGTCAAGGCCCTGGCAACCAAGCACGGCATCGAGATCGTCCTGATCGCGATACCCTCCTCGACTGGCACCGAAATGACCAGAATCCTGCAACTGTGCCATGGTTACGACGGATTCCAACAAGAGCAACTCTGTCGAATCGCTTCGGCGTGATTCGTTGGCTCCGTGGTGTCATTCATTTTGCTTGCAGCGACGGAATCTGTTAGCAGCTAGGCGCGAGCAGATCGCAAATGAATAGCAAACAACAGCGCCACGATCCAAAGATTGCTCCACTAGCATGTTGCGGTTCAAAGGCTACTTACTACGTTCCGTAAGATCGTCGTTTGAGTTGGGCGGTGTCCGTCGCAAAACGCTCAAACTCCTTCTGGAGTGTGCCGATCTTTACTTGTTAAAAAAATCGATGGGCAATTTGGCTGATTCCGATTCTTGAATATAAAGCTTTCCTCGTTTCCAACCGATTTATGCTTATGGACTCTAATGAGAAGGTCGCATGTAAGATTCGCAATTTCATTCTGCTGCCTATCCTACTGGCTTTCGCTCCGCCATGCTCGAACCACTGCACTGCAGCCACGTATTATATTTCGTCGAGCGACGGCAACGACAGCAATAATGGACTCTCATCAGGGAGCCCATGGAAAAGTCTTGACACGATTTATTTGAAACAGACATTTGGTCCGGGAGACCAAATTCTCCTGAGAAAGGGTGATGCTTGGGAGGGTCAGATCCGTATCAACGCGGGAGGAACCGCAGCCTCACCTGTCCTACTGAGCAGCTACGGAAGCGGTCCGAATCCAGTGATCTACGGTGATAGCCATACTGCAAAGTGGATAGCGGTGTCTGCGCATGCCGGATTATTTACCGCGAGAGTCGGTTATGGGAGTACTTTCGCACAAGCCTACGAAGGAACCACTGCATTAACTTATCTGAACGTAAATACTTCCTGCGGCGGTAAAGGCTGTAATCTCAGTAATCCAATGGATTTAAACACTTACATGAGCGCCTTTACACCCGGTTCCTGGGGGTATTCCAATTCTACACTTTGGGTTATGACATTAGATGGAATGCCACCCACCACTGTCAGGATATTCCGGAGTGCAACAATCGCTGTCGAAAACTCGCAGTATCTGACAATCCAAGGTCTTGATCTTCGGCAGAGCAACACTGGCATCGATATCGCTGGCTCAAGTAACGTTACCATCCAAGAAAATTCCTTGCAGGATCTTCTTGGTATTGGAATCTATTTACGCGGGACTGGCGGTAGCGACGTGAACAACCTTATAGAAAACAACACGTTGACTAGAACCGGTAACGATGCTCTCTATGTCTTGGAAGGTACCGACAATACTTTTACAGGAAATACTATCTCGCACGTTACAAATCAGATACTTGGCATATCGGTCGGTGGTGATGGGTGTGGCATTGGTCTTCAGCAATCGACCAATACAATCGTCGAGCACAACTCAATCTCGAGCGTGCGAGGCAGTTGCTTCGATTATTTTTACGAGACCGGAAGCGCGGTGCGCTACAACTACTGCCTCCAACCGGGCACCGGCGGTGCAGCTCCACACGGTACTGGACTTTCTGTCTATTACAACATCTTCGATCTAGCTGGACATGGCAGTGGAATAAACGCCGTGAACACCGGGAGCAGCCCGAATTTGATTTATAACAACACCATTTATGAAACAGCGGGAACCGCACTTATGGGTGGCGATTCCGTTTCTGATGGCGGCACGGGTCCAGTTATCTTCCGGAATAACATTGTGCAAGGGTCCTCTTGGTACTTGATGGCGCGGGGCAGCACCAATGAATCTGGGATGAATGTCACTTCCGACTATAACCTCTTCTACACAACTGGACGACAACTCTTCTCGAATCTTGGAATCAACTACACGAGTTTCAAGGAGTATCAGGATGCTTCCGGGCAGGAAGCGCACTCGATATTCTTAGCGCCACAGTTCGTCCTCGCCAACCCAACCGTGGCGGCGGATTTTCGTCTCGAGCCGACATCACCCGGCACTCGGGCAGGAGAGAATCTGCAATCGGCCGGGTTCGTGGGTCTTGCGGAACAGTACGTGGACTATGACGGCAATCCGATATCCACCGCATCGCAACCCAACGTGGGCGCCTTTCAGTGATGGCTGTTTGGCCCGGAAGCCCACAAGCAATTACGCTGTTAAGCGGTCACTGAACTGACCGCGTTCGCGATCATGCGGTGATCACCTTCTATGGCGCGCCTTAGCAATTGCGCGCTAGGACTGTAGTCGACCACGATCTCCTTCAGTGCCACCAACGAGACGTCCTGTGTTACGAGCTTCGCAGATTTGGCGAAGGCACTCGAGCCACGTCGCCATGTCGCCTTCGGGAATGCCGTTCACCCAAGCCCGGCACGTTGCACTCCACTCCTGCCGCACGAACTTCCGCCGCCGCACGCAGAGCAGGTTGTCTTCGCGCATCAGCCGGTACACGCGTTTCGGATTTACCCGCCACCCTCAGCGGCGCAGTTCCTGGGTGATCCGAGGCCGAGCGTAGCTGGGCCACTCCACGGCGATCCGCCGGATCGCATCTCGCAGATCCATATCGCGGTCAGGACCCAGCTCGCCGTTCTGAAACCGGTAGATGCCGGACCGGGAAACCCAATTGATTGTTTCGGGGCTTAAAAACGGCCCTCGCGTGCCGATTCGCACCTCGGCAGTCCGATTCTGCTTGCAAACCCTGGACGATAGATGTGCCGGTGCGTGACGACTGTCATTGTGGGTGACCAAGAGATCACCGATCAGGCAAAACTCGAAATTGCTCGACATTTCGACAATCGCATGGATAATCAAGCGTTGGCGACGGTCCTGGCCGTTGCTGCCGCCAGGGTCCAGCCAAGGGACGCCTCTGTGTTGATCGCAAATGCGCTTTCCAAGCCGGGAGTATCAATAAAGTGAAGGTTAGGCCAGCGCGATAAGGAACGAAGCCGAAAGGACACAGATTCGACCTGTTTCCGGTTCAACGGATTCTCCACTTCTGACACGTAGGCGTGCACGTCCTCAACCGGAATCTCGATCTCGCGCCCGCTTGCAAAATGGACATCGCCCACATCTTCAGGGCCGTAGGTCACATCCATGATAAGAGACGTGACCGGAATCACTCCGACGGAGAGAACATGTCGCTCGATGATATCGTTCAGAAAGCTGCTCTTTCCAGCCTTGAAGCGCCCGAGAACGGCGACGTTCAGGTCAGATCGTTCCGTGGAAGCGCGAAAGACTTCGAGCAGGGGGCGTAATGAGGCGAGGCACGCGGCGCAAGCTACCGCCCTGTGGCGGTGGTGAACCGCCTTCCCAAGGCGCTAGTAGTGGTCCACCTCTATGGCCAAAGCGCTTATATGGACCCAATCCTCCATGCCTGCGCCGAATACGGAGTCGCTGTGATCGAAGATGCTGCCGAAGCGGTCGGCACGCTGTACAAGGGTAGGCCGGCGGGAACGCTCGGCGACGTCGGGGTTTACTCTTTCAACGGAAACAAAATCATCACCACCACCGGCGGTGGAATGCTCGTCACGCGTAACTTTGCGTGGTTCGAGAAGGCGAGTCACTGGTCCCAGCAGGCACGCGACGTTGCTCTCTGGACGAACACTCGCAGCTCGGCTACAACTACCGCATGAGCAATGTGCTCGCACGCGTTGGTCGTGGCCAACTCGAAGTCCTGGACCTTCGTGTTCAGCGGTGCGGGGCCATCGCGTTCCGCTATCGCGATGCCTTCGCAGACCTTCCTGGTATCTCGCTCATGCCGCAGGCACCCTACGGTTTGCACACAAATTGGCTGAGCTGCTTCCTGATCAACGAAAAGAAATTCGGCTGCTCGCGCGACCAACTGATCCGGGCGCTCGACGAAGCGAACGTGGAGTCCCGCCCGGTGTGGAAGCCGATGCATCTGCAACCGCTGTACGCCGGATGCAAACGTTACGGCGGAGAGGTCGCGGAGGACTTGTTCAAGCGTGGGATCTGCCTTCCGAGTTCAAGCAGTCTAACCGACAAAGACCACTTCCACGTCATCAATGCAGTGCGAAGGACAGCTGGCGCGGAGGCGTTAACTCAGATGATTCAAACAGAGTGCGTGGCGGAAGCCGGCGACTGAGGATTGCGCAACACAGAATCTGATGTGAGTAAGATGCGCCAATTCGTTGAACCGCTCCTCAAAATGCACCGGCTCATAGCATGGGCGGTGGAGCTCGGTATTTTTGCGCTCGCGGGGGTGGGGGCGTTTCTGCTAAGATTCGACTTCAGTCTGCCGCCCGCCTATCTCGGGCACCTCACGTATGCGCTTTCTGTCTGGGTTGTGGTCAAGGCCGTCGTTTTCCGCGTCGCCAATCTCGATCGGGGTTGGTGGCAATACGTCTCGGTCGCCGATCTCCTGCGGATTGTGGTCGGCAACCTCGTGGGTTCAGCGCTGAGCTGCATCGCGATCCTTTTTATCGCGCCGGCGGGATTCCCGCGCTCGATTTACATACTTGATCTGATGATCTGTTTTCTCGGCACGGCGGGAGTTCGCATGATCGTGCGCATGACTGCTGAAGCCACGTCGCAGGTGCGGAACGGTGCGAGGGAGAAACAGACGCTCGTCTACGGCGCTGGCGATGCGGGTGTCACTCTGCTCCGAGAGATTCAGAAGAACCCGAAGCTGCCGTACCGTGTGCGCGGGTTCCTGGACGACCAGCCAGATAAGAAGGGCTTGCACATTCTCGGAGTATCGGTGCTCGGAGGAGGCGACCAAGTCGAGCCGCTCGTAGCGAAGTACAATATCGAGATCATCCTCATCGCCATCCCTTCGGCTGGGGGCACCGAGATGACCCGGATTCTGAACCTATGCCACGCGGCGGGAGTGGAGTGCAAGACCATACCGGGATTGAGCGATGTAATTGAGGGGTACGGGCTGGCAGGGCAGATTCGCGAGGTGGCTGTCGAGGATTTGCTTGGCCGCACGCCAGTGCGTCTGGAAGAAGGCCAGATCCGCGCCACCTTCGAAGGTAAGGTCGTCCTTGTGACCGGTGCCGGCGGGTCCATCGGCTCCGAGCTCTGCCGGCAAATCGCACGTTTCCACCCCGCCGGGATCATCGGCTTCGAAATCGCCGAGTCCCCCCTATTCGAAATCGATCGCGAAATGCGGCAGTCGTTCCCCGGGACTCCCTTCTACCCCGAAATCGGGAGCATACAGAATCCCGCTCGCCTGGACGAGGTCATGCGCCAGTACTCACCGTCGGTCGTTTATCACGCCGCCGCCTATAAACACGTGCCAATGATGGAGGCGCACGTCTTCGAGGCGGTCGAGAACAACGTCTTCGGGACATACAACGTGGCCATGGCCGCGGCGGAGCACGGAGTCGAAGACTTCGTCATGATCTCCTCCGATAAGGCAGTGCGGCCCACCAACATCATGGGCGCCACCAAGCGCATAGCCGAACTGCTGCTTCTAGCCCTACAAAACGGGCGTACCAAGTACGTGGCGGTGCGCTTCGGGAACGTGCTCGGCTCGAACGGCAGCGTAATCCCGATCTTCAAGAAGCAGATCGCGATGGGCGGACCCGTGACCGTCACCCACCCTGACATGCGGCGCTTCTTCATGACCATTCCCGAAGCCTGCCAGCTTGTGCTCCAAGCCGCAGTCATCGGAGAGGGCGGCCAGATATGCGTGTTGGACATGGGAGAGCCTGTAAAGATCGTGGATCTGGCCAGGAACCTAATACTGCTGTCGGGGCTGAGGCCGGATGAAGACATCAAGATCGAATTCACCGGCACGCGCCCTGGCGAGAAACTCTACGAAGAGCTGAACACGATGATTGAGGAGACAGTGCCCACTACCCATGAGAAGATCCGCATCTTCGTTGGCAATGGCATGCCCGAAGGCGACATGCTCGGATGGCTCAGTCGCCTGCACGAGATCTGCGAGGCGCGCGATGCCGGTCGGCTGGTCGTAGCACTGAAAGAAATCGTCTTCGACTACAGCCCCAGCGCACACCTTCTGAAGCGCGTCATACAAAATCTGGACCGCCGCGCCGCCACCGCGGCTAGCTAAACGTCAATCGGCCCCTCGTATTCGCCGGAGCCCGTCTTTCTGATGCCGCCCTCCTTCTCGTCCACACCGCCCAGCACTGGAGTGCGCCACTACCCGAGGCTCTGGCGCCCAAAGTACTTCCGATTCAGCATTCCTGCCACCGTGCTTGAACGGCCACGACCTATCTCCGACCAGTCTCGAGGAAAATGCCGCCATCGCCCACTGCATTGTGATCGCCGCCGACCACAGCACTTTCGTCTACGACTCCGAGATTGACAATGCCCAGCTGATCATTGCCACTCGGAAAGCTCTGAGATCCAACGTCTCCCCAACTATCACGCGTGTAGTCTTTGCGCCACTCGCGACGTTGCTCCAATGAGAGTCACACCAACCCACGCCCTTGACGTTCAGGAATCCCTCAAGATCCTTCGGTTCCGTTTCCGCCGCAAGGTTGCCTTTCGACCCACCGTGTTAGGTGGTGTCCGCTTCTATCTCGTCGACGGCAAACTCCGGCCGGAGTCTGAGGTTCTTACCTGGGCGGCATCCGGCAGAAAAAGAAACCGGATGGCTCGCGACACCTTCACCCCGGCGCAGCCGTGAGGTCCCCCGCGACGCCCGAATTCAGCGCACACCCTAATCCTGATTCTTTGGATCATGATGATCTGCTGCGTCGTGGTCGGCTCACAGCTCTCAGCCGCGTCCCCGTAATGGTGGTCGTCGGTCGTCTAAGCATCAACGACAAAGTCCAGCGCCTCTGTGCCTACCTATTGCTGTCGTCACTACCTGTGATCGGATTCCGGAATCGGCGCAGAGGCGTTTTGGCGGGCCTGTCGATGTTCGTACTGGGTCTTCTTCTGGAAGGCGGTCAGCACTTCTCGCCCGGCCGCGCGCTGGAACTCGGAGATATCCTCGCCAACGGCGCCGGCGTCCGTTGCGGCTCCCTGCTGGGTCTGCCAATCCGCTCCTGTATCGCAATCCTCTGAGCAGCGCGTAATTCCCTCCTGCGCGGCCTCATTCCCCTTACGGTCTGAAATTCATGTTGTGACCACTTGGCCGGAGGTGTGGAAACCCTTCCCCGGTCCCGCCAGCTACCGCCCCGAGTCCTCCTCACTTTCCTGATTCTCGCCTACCGCCGTCGCCTTTTCCCCTCGTAGTGCATTCCGACAGGTTCTGATCTCCAGCCAGCGTGCCAGGGTGGATCTGTGCTCCTTGGGGCGACGTCCACCGCGGTGCGCTCCTGCGCCATGGCCATCAGTCGGTCGCAAATCGCTTGCGGCCCCACGGTTTGTCCCAGTCGCACTAGCGTCTTGGCACCCGGCACTTTCTCCATACCGATACCACAGAAACACCGAAAACCACGTTGGCGCGCACTTTCCGCTCCAGCGTCTGGTAGCTCCAGTTGCGGACGTGCTTTGAGAATCAGCATTCGCAACACGACTTCGGACGGTGTCTGACTCCGTCCCCGGGTTCGGCTGTGGGAATGCCGTCTTCCTTGTGCCTCGTAGACGACATCCAGAATCACGTCATCTTCCAGCAACTCATTCACCGCTTGCATCCATGGTTCCCACAAGTCAGCCACTTCGTCGCCGAAAGGGTCTCCTACAGGTTCGGTTGCTGATGTCTCATGCAGATCATGCTACAGAGACGATTCAAGACAGAATCTGGTTATTCTGTTTCGGCTTGCCGGGTTCCATTACCGTCTGCACGCGGCTTGGCGGTGCTATTTTGCACCGCGAAGTAGCTAATCGGCGGCCTCGCTTTGTTAATCCGGTACCATCCCATCGATCGCTCGTGGTTGGCCAGGACGTCGGCCTCATCGTCGGTGTTTGGGACCGTGGGACCACGGAAGACCGTGGAATAGATTCGTTCAAGAATATATGTCTGTTATGCTGACACTTGCCCGCGGTCACGAAGGAATGCTGCGACTGAGGAGGAAGCCGAATGAGTGAAGCACGGCGGCACGTCCTAATCTGGGCGGCGCCAGAGTTTTTGAAGTCCCCAGGAATGATCCAAATCTTTAAAGAGGCCGGTATTTTCTTACCTCCCGTAGACGAATTGGAAGCCTACTTCCACTCTGCGGAAGATGCTGGGGGCTTTGCCTTGACCGGTAAGCTCGTAGAGGCCAATCATGGCGTTGGCATTTGGATCTGCCCCGTAGACGTTCCGGGACTGGAGTTGATGATTCCCTGGCAATTCGTCAAAAGCGTGGTGACGGCCGCGGATCCGCCGTCTTCGAAGATATTTGGTTTAGTGACTGATTTGACCAAGCTCAATTCGGCAAGCAAGACAACATGAACGGAGCATGCCTTCGGAGCCACTGTGCCGAAAATGCTTGATACCGTAAGATTTCGCCATGGCCAATTATCAAATCGATCCTCAGCATACTGGTGCGCATTTCAAAGTTCGGCACATGATGATTTCAAATGTGAAGGGCGAGTTCAGTCGCGTGAAGGGTTACGTTGAGTTCGATCCATCGAACGTGGCTGCTTCTCGCATCGAGGCAACTATCGATGCCACGAGCGTCGGCACCCGCGAGCCCGATCGCGATCGACACCTGAGGAGCTCCGACTTTCTGGACGTGGCCAGATATCCGGCGATCACGTTTCGGTCGACCAACATTGCATCCGTGGGAAAAGACAGCTACGAGGCGAGCGGTGATCTTACGATCTGTGGCGTGACACATAACGTTGTGCTTCACGTGGACTCCGTTACGCCCGAAATCAAGGATCCGGGCGGCCTGTGGAGGCGCGGCGCGACCGCGAAGGCTCTCATCGATCGCAGAGACTTCGGACTCACCTGGAATGCCGTGCTCGAAAGTGGCGGGTTTCTGGTCGGAGATGAAGTCGAAATCACCATCGATGTCGAGCTAGTCCGAAAAGCGGAATGAGTCAGCTGTCGGTGAATCCTTCTGTCCCGATCGCCCGTAACGCAGCTGCAGCCCGATGGGCAAAGGCCAAGCAGGACTGAGTAGTTCTTCGCTAAAAGCTACGTATCGCTTCATTCGTCCACGGAGTCGGATTCGCATCGTCGATGGCGAGGATGTAAAGTGCCGTGCACCTTGCCGCCATCCAGCAACCGGAGGGAGCGGTCGATCGAAGGACCGCTGCCGTTCAGAACGTTCGCTCGGATCTTGTTTTATAGGGAAAGAAAGATCTACCAGTAGTAACGCTGAATCGGCTGCTCAGGCCGCCAGCTTCGGATGCGATTGGCTCGTCTCGGTCTGTGATCTCGAGAACCTCTGGATCCGCAGGGTGCATTCGCTCGAGTCCATTCGAAAGTTCTCTCGCCGAAGAATCGCTTTCGGGGTAAAATGCTTGTGCTGTTGGAGCATTGCCTTCGCCCGGTTTCACCTGATCGTCGAGGGCCAATCGATGCGGTGGCCTTTGCAGCGTGCGTCAAAAAGCAAGGGCTTCCCACTTCCGATCTTTGAATTGATTTCCCGCCCAACTTAGGTGTTCCTCAAGCACAACGTTCGAGCCATAATCGTCGCGGCGGCGCTGTGCTTCGAATACTGTCGCAAACCAAACCAACCGTCGACCAGCATATGAGGATCGGATCCGCAACGCTGAGCATTCTATACGTATTTTTGGAAGGACACAAACATGAAAAAAAAGCAGCTTGCTAGGATGAACCCCGAGCGCGCGTCAACCGCTGCGCAAAAACAAAAGATGAAACGCCGCGGATGGCTGAAAAATGGCAATCCGCCGGGCGACTTCACGAAGGCGCCGCGTTGCGGAGCAAAAACGCGCCGCGGGACGCGCTGTCAGTGCCCTGCCATGCCGAACGGGCGTTGTCGGCTTCACGGCGGGCTGAGCACAGGCTCCCCCCAAAAGCAAACAATTTGGCCTTGTCGCCACGGATCAGTGATCCAGCGTGGGCGGACACGCGTTCAGACCGCACCCTCTATGTTCGTTCGTCGCCCACCAGCGTCACCGTGTAGATTTCGGCAGGCGGGGTTTGGGTCCGCGCCAGTGGGATCGGCGAAGAACCCAACCGATTCGCTCGGACCGATCCAAAACTTGAGGAGGTGCTAGCGGCCTGTTCCGAAGTTCCCGAAGCTGAAACCGGGACCGAATTGCCCCCGGATTTCGCCGCTCGCGAATTTGCTGGTGATTACGTTGACATAGATCGCACCGTTCGCCAAGGCTTGAATGACGCTGGTAAGATCACCCGCCGCCAGACCTTGTGCGGTGAGCGCTAGCACATCGCTGGCCGTGAGCGTTATCGTGACGGTGCCGTCGGCTGTGGTCGGGCACGCTGGTGCTGTTCCACCGCAGAGCGCTGCTACAACACCACCGGTCGTTGCGGGAGAGCCGAGATACAGACTGGCCGACTGCGACACTCCCAGGAGCTTGCTGAAATTCAGCGTGACGTTCAACGATGTCTGATCGGAAGACACGGCGATTGTCACATTTCCCGAACCCGTGGTCAACACCGCCGGAACTTCGCCATAGCCGGATAATACTGCCTTAAACTTCCCGCTGTCGGGAGCATTGGGCTGCGCCAAGGCTGCCGTCGCCAAAAGGACACACAAACAGAGTCGCTTTGTTTTCAACATAGGTATTCCTTCTGGACGCGGGGTTCTTGCCCACTATATTCGAGTAGATCGAGGAACACAATAGTACTGTAATGTTGGAGGCGAGAGGGAAGGCTACGGCCTCCGAGAGGTCGTCCACCGAAGTGGATGACGGAGGTGAAGCGAAGGGGAGGGCTGAGGGGAGTAAGAAGGAGGTGAAGTGGGCAGTCGAAGTCTTTACAACAACTCAATTCCCGAGCGGATTATTGTCCGCCCCCGAAAGATCCGTTCACTTTAGGCCGTCACGTGGGCCGCGATTTTGTGGAAGGTCGAACTGGCTATCCCTCCCTCCTTCGATTTCCATCTTCCCCCGAACATGTCTGTTTGATTTTCGCTATCCACGAACATTTGTTTTTTTTTGCGAGATTTGGCGCAGTCGCAGCGTCAAGAGACTCTAGGCTGGAACCTTATCGGGCTAAGGTGCTCGCCTGATGTCGCCTCAGCGATTCCCCTGACAAAGCACATCCAGCCTAACAAAGAAGAGGGACGAAGTTAACAATGATAGGATAATCCGCAAATAAGCGCCACCCATTTAGAGGCTCGATTCCAAAGAAGTGGCAAGAGACATGCTCCACAGGGGTGCAGATTTATGAAACATGTCAAACATTTTTTGCGACCGCAAACTTGGGGTCAGCTTGTCTACGTAGAGACTCGATTACTGAATCTCAGCGCCGCCGGAATCATACTCGCCATTTGCGTCACGTGGGTAGCTTTTAGTGCTCAGAGCAACGGTGTGAGCAGGTTCGGATTACTATCGGTTGCTCTGGTGTCATTGGCCAGTTCCGGGATCGTTTTCGGTCTGCTTTCGCGGCACATCTCAAGACCGCTCGGCACCGGCATGCACACCATCTTGCAAGATCGAATGTCATCTCGATGTTCATCGGCGCCGCGAAAGGAGTTATTCGCGAGGCGAATGATGCTTACCTTGATCTGCTGGGGTACACGAAAGAGGAACTGACCGCCGGCAAAGTACTATGGAAAAACAGTTTGGCCCCGGAGTTGGCACATTTTGGAACGCAGTTTCAGCGGCAACTTGCCCTGGAAGGCGTGACTACGCCGACTGAGTTGGAATATGTTCACAAGGACGGCCATCGCGTTCCCGTTCTAATAGGCCTCGCTTCCATAGACCCGCTTGGGGATACAGCGGTGGGTTTTATCCTAGATCTGACTGCACGAAAGCGAGCGGAAGAGGAATTGCGCCGGGCCAAGGACGTGGCGGAAGCTGCCAACGCAGCGAAAAGTCAGTTTCTCGCCAACATGAGCCATGAGATTCGAACTCCGATGAACGGCGTTCTTGGAGCACTGGACCTCGTACTTGACACACCGCTGGAACCCGAGCAAGTCGAATATCTTGCCATCGCCAGAACATCCGCTGACTCATTGCTGACAATCTTAAGCGATATCTTAGATCTTTCGAAGATAGAAGCGGGGAAATTAGACCTTTGCCCGAGGGAATTCGATTTGAGGAAGACGCTGGAAGGCGCGGCTCAATTGATGATGTCACGGGCACGCGAAAAACACCTGGAACTCACTTGCCACGTTGAAGATTCAGTGCCCGAATCGCTGTTCGGTGCCGACATGCGCTTGCGACAGATCGTCCTCAATCTGATCGGGAACGGCGTTAAATTCACAGATCATGGCAAGGTTGAAGTCGGGGCAATGCTGGAATCGCGGAGCAAAGATAGGGTTCAACTTCACTTTGTCGTGCAAGATACCGGCATAGGAATCGCCGCTGACAAGCAGAACGTAATCTTCGAAGCGTTTGCTCAGGCCGACGGCTCTATGACTCGTAGGTACGGCGGCACCGGCTTGGGTTTGACAATTTCATCGCGTTTGGCCGAAATGATGGGTGGGCGCATGTGGGTGGAGAGCACTCCTGGCCAAGGTAGCAAGTTTCATTTCACCGCTCTCTTCACTCCAGTCTTGGAACATACGTGCGCTGGCAAGGCTGTCATAAATACTTCCCAAAACGGTAAGCGCACGAGGAATCTCCTTCCAAGTGTGCTCTCTGATGAAGTAATGACAGCACCGACTACACTGTAAGTTTCCAAACGTGGAAGCTGATCGCCGATCTTTGAGTGACTTACAGTTGCCATGCCTCAAAGGGTAAATGCCTTCCGGACGGTAAGTACCTTTGCATGAAACCAGCCTCTCGCATCTGAATGTGTCAAGTTAGAAAGCTCTACTAATGCGGGACTCGTTCAGCGAACTCACTTACACTTAGCTTTTATATCGACCGATCATAATAGCATCAGTTTTGGATGCCCACCGACCACATACTCCAGTTACTCATCGGCGAACGTTACCGACTCAACGCCGCAATTGAACTCCTGCAAGGCGAGCCACGACCAAACGCCGGGGTCGTCCTCCCGGATCGAAGAATGGCGTAAGTGCCCACAACCGCTCTCCCACGAAGCCCGCTCGAACCGTGACGACTGCGCAACGGAAGAAGCAGGCTGCGAGCATGAAGGCATATTGGGCCAAGAAGAGGAAGGAAACTGGGAAGAAGGGATGAACTTGGCGAGGTAAAAGAGTATACTGGCGGAGCGTTGGATATAGGTCCAGATAGGAGGGATTTGGCGACATGTCATTTCTCGCTTGGATTGTCTTAGGGCTAGTGGCTGGATTCATCGGTAGCAAACTCGTGAATAAACGGGGTGAGGGATTGATCCTGGACATTCTCCTGGGAATCGTCGGCGCTGTGGTCGGAGGGTGGCTGTTCAATCGTTTCGGCGTGGCGGGAGTAACCGGCTTGAACCTCTACAGTCTGCTGGTGGCCGTTGTTGGAGCCGTAGTCGTGTTAGTGGTCTATCACGCAGTGAGGCGGGCGTAGGCCGCTATCGCCGTCGCAGGAGACCGATCGTTCTACCTGCAAAGTACCCGACCACTACGGCGAGGATGAAGCAAGCGACAAGTGGCGACAGGTCCATGTGTGTCCATCGTCGAATGGGTGGTCGGACTTCATAGCCTCCTCCAGCATGCAAAGGGTTCACACTAGCCAACGAATGAAGAAGTATTGGGCGCGAAGAAAAGGCTGAGGCGAAGAAGGGTTAGTCGAAAGTACGTTTGTCCGTGCCCTATGGGGCCGGTATACTCTGAAGACAATGGAAACCCCTGAGGCCCAACTCCTGCTCATACGCAAAAAGTGAATCATGCCGTCATTCGCATTGAAGGCCGGTGATGCCCAGTGGCTTGGATGTCTCAGTTCAAGCGCCGGGGCCGTCCGCCGTGGAGCAAGCATAAGCCGAAGGAATGGTGTTCCCTCCCGATGGCGTCATTGCCCGATTACCGAGAGATGAGCGCCCAACTCGACGCGCTTCCCGAAGCTTCCTCTCGCGAGCAGTCAAGTGAAGACGCTATCAATGTAATTCGACGCCATGTGGAATGCGACTTAACAGGTGCCTGGATGATCCTCACCGCGATGCAAGATGAGCACATCGTTCGCAGAAAGACGGAAACGGGAGGGTACAAATGGACGATACCAACAAGGTCAGGTGATCGCACGCTGCCGCGAACCTGACAGTAGGAAAATAAGCTTTCGTAGCGGTCCTCCTCCTGGTAGTGGGGTCAGGTTGAAATCCCAGCCCCTTGACGGATGCTTGAGCACCTTTAGGACACCACCCGGAACAGATAAGTCTCGACATCGGACATCTCGTGCTCCCTTCCGACCTGATGGGTCTTGCAAACGATCAGACAATGCGCAGGCTGCTACACGGCTCCTTCCAATTGATCGACGAAAAGGCCGGCAGGCTAGCCGCAAACTCAACTATTTCCGCGCCTATTTCCCGTGCTTGGCTAGCTCGTATTTAGCGATGGTCTCGCGATGCACTTCGTCGGGACCGTCCGCGAGCCGCATAGTCCGCGAATTCGCCCACGCCGACGCAAGAGGAAAGTCTTGTGAAACGCCCGCTCCGCCGTGCGCCTGGATGGCCCGGTCGAGAACCCGCAAGGCGACGTTCGGCGCAATCACTTTGATCATCGCGATCTCCGCCCGCGCCGCTTTGTTCCCCACCGTGTCCATCATGTAAGCCGCCTTCAAAGTCAGCAGCCGCGCCTGCTCGATTTCCATCCGCGATATTGCGATGTCCGCGCGGATCGTGCCTTGTTCCGACAACGCGCCTCCGAACGCAACCCGCGACTTCACCCGTCCGCACATGGATTCGAGAGCGCGTTCCGCTACTCCGATCAATCGCATGCAGTGGTGAATGCGGCCGGGCCCCAGACGCCCTTGTGCGATTTCAAACCCGCGTCCCTCGCCCAGAAGAAGATTCCCCACCGGCACGCGCACGTTTTCAAAGAGAATCTCGCCGTGGCCATGGGGAGCGTGATCGTATCCGAACACGGTGAGCAAGCGCTTCACCGTTACGCCCGGCGCGTCCATCGGAACCACGATCATGGATTGCTGCTTGTGCTTGGACGCTGCCGGATCGGTCTTGCCCATAAAGATCGCCACTTTGCAGCGCGGATCGCCTGCCCCGGAACTCCACCACTTGTGTCCGTTGATGACGTAGGAATCGCCATCCCGCACAATGCTCGATTCGATGTTCGTGGCGTCAGACGATGCCACCTTGGGCTCGGTCATCGCAAAGCAGGAGCGGATCTCGCCCCTGAGAAGCGGCTTGAGCCACTTCTCTTTCAGTTCGGCCGAACCGTAACGTTCCAGCACCTCCATGTTCCCCGTGTCTGGCGCCGAGCAATTGAATACTTCTGGACCGATCGGCGAACGGCCCATGATCTCGCACAACGGAGCGTATTCCAGGTTGGTCAAGCCGGCACCGTGCTCGCTCGCAGGTAGAAAAAGATTCCATAGCCCCGCCGCTCGCGCCTTAGGCTTCAACTCTTCGATTACGGGAACGGGTTGCCATCGATCCGGGCCTTCACAGTGCTCCTGGTACTTCGATTCGCTGGGATAGATGTAGTCTTCCATGAACGCGGTGAGGCGCCGCTGAAGATCTTTTACCTTGGGTGAAAACTCGAATTCCATCGCGTCCTTGTTCCTTATCGATAGGTGCGAAGCCCAGGCTCGATCAAGTGCGGGATGGCGTTGAAATAATGCAGCCGTAACGCGCCATCGTGCAGCCGCATCACCGTGCAGGAGGCGTTGTGCAGCACACCCGCCAGGCGCAGGGCCCTATCGTCATGGATTTCCATCCCGAGCGCAGTCCAGATTCCGATGGGAGTCGCTGACGTAAACACGACAATGTTTGCGTCGGGTTCCATGGGCTCGAGGGTGAACTGGCATCGGACAACGCGCTCGCGAAACGCTTGCCACGTTTCGCCATCATAGGCGTGCCGCCCCCGAATCCACGCCTGCACCACCTTGATGTCGCACGGCAGCCAGCGTCGATTCACGGGCGCCTCTGGTTGCTCGGCAGCCGCGCGCGCTTCGGCCACCAGTTCCTCGTACTGGCGCGCGAATTCAGGATCTTCGGCGCATAACAAAGGCGCGAGCGTCTGATAAACATGTGCAAGATCGAACTCGTTCCAGGCTGGTTCCCGCACGATCTCAGGAAACAATTCGCCCGCTTCTCGATAAACGGCGCTCACTTCACACGCCGTTTCCTGTTGGCGTACGAGCGCACCAGTATAGGCTGCCGCGAAGGGAATCTTCTCCGAGACGAAATACTCGCCCAGGAGCCTCGCTTGCCGCCGGCCTACGTCGGACAGCGAATCGTAGCTCTCGCGAGTACCCGCCTGACCATGCCGGACCAAGTAGACGCGGCTCACCGGCCCTGCTCCTTCTCGATGAGGGTCGCCGCCATCCGGATCAGCCCGCGCACTCGCCGGTCGAAGGTGCGAAAGCGCTCGTCCTGCGTCTGGCCCCTCTTGAAACGATAGTAGATCTGTTCGAGAATCACGGCCAGCTTGAAGATGCCGAGAATTTCGTGGTAGCGGATGGGAGTCAGATCACGCCCGGTTCGCTCGGTGTATCTCTCGAGAAACTGATCGCGCGTGTACCAGCCAGGCTGTGCTGTCAACCCCGGTGTGGCGGGATGCGGATCGTCTTCGGCGGCGATGCTCGCCCACGTCCAGTAGCACATCGTGAGCCCCAGATCGGCGAGCGGGTCGCCAATCGTCGTCATTTCCCAGTCGAGTACTGCTTCCACACGGTCGCCCGAGGGCCGCAGCATGAGATTGTCCAGTTTGTAATCGTTGTGCACTAGCGTAGCTTCCACCGAAGGCGGCAAATAGTCGGTGAGCCATCGGATGATTCGATCCATTTCTGGAAGCTCTTCGATTTTTGCGCGAGTCCATCGCTCGGCCCATCCCCGCACCTGCCGCTGGACGAAGCCCTCCGGTTTTCCGAGCGAACCGAGCCCGGGTTGAGACACGTCAATCGAGTGCAACCGCACAAGGCAATCGATGAACGCTTCGCTCACCAGGCCAGGATAATCTGGAATCGCAGCCAGCTCGGGCGGTATCAAATCGCGAATCACCAACCCGTGCCTTCGTTCCATCAGAAAGAATGTGCTACCGATCACGGAAGGATCTTCGCACAACAGAAACACCCGTGGCGCTTCCGGAAAGTGGGGATTCACTGCTTCGAGCACCCGGTATTCGCGCGCCATGTCGTGCGCCTTGGGTGCCACGGGTCCGAGCGGCGGACGTCTCAGAACATATTCGCGGACGTTGGTTCGAACCAGGTAAACAAGGTTGGAATGGCCATGGGGGAATTGCTCCACTTCGATTCGCGTCGCGCCTTCGGGCAAGTGCTTGCCTAGATAATCCGTCAACGCCACGCAATCGATTTCCTCGCCCCGCCGGACAGGGGAAGTGTCTGATTGAAAGGCCACGAGTCTCAACAGGTCCTATGGTACGCGGTATTGGCTCGCCGTTTCTGCTCTCCATCGGATACTGACGGGTGGAATCGTGAGCATAAACCAGCCGTGGTACACATCCGGCCGCCGGACTCGGGCGCGGCAGCAGCCTCGTTTCGTCGCCCAGGACCATCGGGAATGGGTGGATCGCCGAGTTCAAGCTGGCGCCCGCAGGACTGAAGGAGATTACGTTCTTAGCTAATCAGCGGCGTCGCTCCCTCGTTCGAGGACGGTGCCATCGATCGCACGCGGCGCTGCTCCAGAGATGTCGATGTCCACGGCGAGGGGCACTGGAACCTCTTTTCCATGTCGAACCGCCTGGAGTCTTTGGAGCTCGTGAAGCGTCCTATACAAGCTCCGCTCCATGGAGGTCTCGTAGCGCGACAGCTTCGAGAATGCATTCGTTCCCTTGGCATCGTTGCTGAAGACGATACCACTGGTGGCGGCAAAATCCGATGGCCGAGCGGCTTCTAGTTGGTCCTGCTCAAACCGCTTGTCGCCAACCATTCGCGATCCTTAGCCGAAGCCGGCGTGAAGACGCGGTCCTCCCCGGCTCTCTTCGTAGTTAGTTCCTTCTGATCTTTGGCTCGCTGGATCATGACGCCAGCCATCTCGCAGGCCAAAATGCCTGCCTCAATTTTGCCCAACCTGCGCAGCCTCCATACCAGGCCAATGATCCGTTCCGCCAGGACCACCTCAAGGGCGCCAACTGGATCTAGTGCTTCCCTCAGGCTCTTGGCAAGTAGGGCGAAGCTTGCTGCGTCTTCGTCGGGCAGCAGCACCTCGCGCGCTAGCAGTCCGTGCTTCAAAGAATTCCGGCGTGAAATGGCTTTGCCTGCTGGTGACTTGGGGCCGTTGGAAAGTCTGCCATTGCGACGGTTTGCGTCATCCTGGAGTGGGGTACCCATGGTCAGGCTAATGTGATCTTCATGATACTCAATTTGCCGTGTTCGAGGTCGAAAAGCCTTTTTTGCCAGACGATCCCAATTTCTGACGCTTTCGATGGCAGAGGGCCCTGCGGATAATGGCCGTCCTAATCGATGAGGCGTCTGATGATCGATGCAGCCTGATCGACGTCGGAATAGCTCAGTGCGAAGGAAGCCGTGGACTGCACCCATGTAAGAAAAGCACGGATGCTTGGCTCATCGTGAGCCACCCAAAAGCCGCTCTCCTGTAAACGAAGGAGCGTTTGCAAGGGATCGAGCACGGCAATTTCATTGCTCGCACGGGGGCTGAATCGAACAAAGACGATCGCGGCTACTTGTGCGCTATCGTCGTGCCGATTCGATTCCAAGGGAGCGAGGAAGCGCACCTGGTGGCCATACCGCGAGATGATTGGTGCATCGTGGAGTTCCGGAAACCGCGGGTACAGCACGTCCCAGCTACCCTCTCGGACCGTGAGCGCAAAAGGCATGACGGGAACCGACAGAGCATCGCGTTCGAGCAGCACCGAATCATCGCTATAAAACGTCAAGCCCGTTTTCATAAGCACCGCCGCCAGAGTTGTTTTTCCGGATTGAGTAGTTGCCGGGAAAACGACACATCGCGAATTGGAACCGCATGCGCCGGCATGAAAAACCGCCAGGCAGTCTCGACCGCGACAGCTCCGCACGATTTCCTGTAGGAGAACCGCTCGAATCGCACCCACGCTCTCTTCGCGTGCCATGCAGCGTTCACCGCAGAAAATACAAAAGCCATCCGAATCCTCGACTACCGTGAAGGTAAAGTCGGGGGCGGATGGCGCGGGTGGCAGCGATTCAAGCCTGGGGGCTATCTCTTCGGCCAATTCAGAGGTTTGGAGGATAACTCGGACGTTTTTCTTTTGGATGAAGTAATCACGAATGAAAAAATCAATTGCCGGAGGGGCGCGATCTTCGGCGGGAGCAACTTTCAGGGACGGGGAGATTTGTTGGAGTGAGAGGAGACTCGATCGCCAATCATTCAACGTACGTGTGACATCTTGTTCTGCAACCTCGGGCGAAATCTCGTACGTTGCAGCAAATTCGCGCACCAAGTCCGAAACTGGCAGCCCTAATTTGAACTTGTTCCAGATCAGCCGAGCGGACGGACTTAGTATGTACAGGCCGGAGACATCCGGCCGCGCCATGACGAGAAAATCTTCGACTGGAAACTCCCATAAGTCTTGAGACGAGCGGAAGTTCTCAAACGAGATTTCCATGCCGCGGATACGCGCTAGCGTACGAGTGGGTGAGGGCCGCCACCGGTGGCAGCATCCGCCTTCTTGGTGCACGCCAGCACTATAAATGGCGCAGCATAAGCGGCGAACTTACCGAGCTTGCGGGCCACGTCTCGTCGACTCTCCTCAACCTCGGCGGACTGGCTGCTTTCGAATTCCTTGTCAGCCTGATTATCCATAATATTCCTCCTGCCGTCGCTATTAAACCATTATAGCCGATTCTTGTTTTTAGAGAACAACAATGTTCTTCGAAACGCGCGATCGCCTAACGTACCCAATTCCTAAGCACAGTGACAGGACGGCCGCTATCGGTACTAGGCCTCCGGGCTCTGGCGTACTGGTGAAGCCAGCTCCTTGCGGCGTCCCCTTGGCGAAGTCATACGTGAACACAAAATCGGCGTCAAGGGTGGAGGCAGAACCAAAGCCTGTAAGAGCCGTACCCGACCCGTTGGATGCATATCCCGGACCAGTGAATGGTCCAAGAACAGGAAGCGCTTGTCCGTTAAAGAAGAGTTGCGCCTGCCACGAACTGCCCGCCGGCCCAGCCACACCCGAATTGGTACTCTCCATGTAATAACCATTCAGGGTGCCGTAAGTCGTATAGTAAGTCGAAGAAGCCAAATTGTAATCTTGCAGGTCGGAGACCGTGAATGTGTCGGCGCCCACGGATGCAATGTTATTGATGCCATCATAACCTTCGTATGTAGCCTCGACATTGAACAGAATAGATGTCTCACCCGAGGCTGGATTCGTGGCGCCGTAGTTGCCCATGATGTCATACCAATCGCCATCGGCCGCCACATAGATTACGTTAAAGGTGCCGCTCGCGCTACCGCCGGAGGCTAGGGTGTCGACAGATGGACATGTACCGGCTTCGCAGGTGCTGTTCACTAGGATTGAGGACGCGAAGCTTAAAGCTGGAGTAATTAAAAATAAGGCCAAAAGTATGGCATGCCGCCGTGGAGCCGAGAGCATGGGAATCTCCTTGGGAGAAGTGTAGCCGAATATCACGACGAACTAACAGTAAACGAAAGTATTGAAACAGACTAGCAAGTACTACTCAGAAGTCCTATCGATTGCTGCAGCCGTGCCTGCCGGAACCGTGGCGTTTCCTGCGGTTCCGCGTCGGCGCCAGCATAGAATGTGGTAGATCGCTGCAAAAGTGACAATGCCGATTGCATTGTCGCGAACGTCGCGCCATTCCAATGGTATGCGGTATTGCCAGTGTTGAAGAATTTCAATCGTTAAGCCAAACAGGAAGGACGCCGCGGCGGGCCACCATGAAAAACGGAACGGGTTGCCGAAGCCGGCGGTGGCGAGGAACGCCAGGACGCCGAAGCCCAGGAAATGCACAAGATGATGGACTAAACCGAAATGTATATGTACAGGCCGGATCGGCTGGAGCGATCCAATGAGTAGAGCCGCAGCCCACAAGAGCACTGCCCGTCGGTACGTGCGGCGCGGAGGGCCTAATAGGCTATTCATCGAATCGGCCATTGGTGATTGTCAGCTCAGTTCAGCGAAGATGCTGGCAAAGAATCTTTTGCTAAAGAAACGCTTAAGTATATAGTTCAGGCCGCCGGGCAAGCGAAGGATCTCGCCGACCGGCATACGGGGCATGAGACTGGAACGAAAAACATATAGTGGGTCGGCCATTCTAAGCCAAGGTGCGGCACGCAGAAGCTTTCGGCGCTGCCAACGCAACCGGGTGAGTCCCGTCAAACGGAGTTCCAAAGGACATTCGAGTCCGAGTAAGTCGCGGACCTGAAGCAGATACATCGCGAGAACCGGATACTGTCCGTTCTTGCGGAAGCGGTCTTCGATGGCGGTCCAATGAATGGCATCGCCGAAATGGCGCTGGAGCAATACGAGGTCGTACATCGCTCGAAGGTTCGGCCAGATTCGTTCGCGGTAACCTTCGTGAATCTGCGAATGGATGATCTGGTGCGTGACCAGGTGCTCGGGAGATGGGATACGGATTCGGACGCCTTCAGACTCGTGGACCGTGGAATCGCGCAGCACCCCAGCGGCGGGCAGGATAAATTGGCAGATACCGAGGCCAAGAGTACGGTGGAGATCCACCTCCACGGAATCCCGGCGCGACAGCGGCGGATAGGTATGTCCGACGGCGCTCTCGATGGGATCTGTGGCCGGGCAGGAGTATCCGGCTTCACGCAAGGCTTCGATGGCTACCGGGAAATCGGACTGGCGAACAAGTAAGTCAAAATCATTGAGGAACCGCGTGCCAAGGCTCGGGTAGATACCCGCTAGGAGTTGGGCGACGCCCTTGAGAGCAACCGGTTCGATGCCGGCACGGTTGAGGGCCGCGCCGATCTCGCGCACATTGGCGAGGATCTTCTCGTTGCGTTTGCGGTTGAGTTCGCAAATGGTGGAGAAAACGTTCCTGATTTCATCCGGCACATCAGGAGGCACGGGCAGCGCCTGGAGGCAGTCGTGCATGGACGACAGAACGGATTCAGCGGCCGCAGCTTGGATGACTTCGTCCCAATCGCATTTCCTGCGATCGACAAGAGGTTCCGATTCCCCCAACAATGAAGCAACTGATGAGTATTGGGCAGGCATGGCTCGGTTAGTTATCCAGCACGTGCTGGTATATTTCTTCCAGCTTATGCGTCTGTGTCGACAAGTTGAAGCGCTCCCGGATCCATTCGACCCCACGAGCGCTCGATTCCCGCCAAAAGTGATCGTTTGTGAGATACCGGCGCAGATGCTCAGCCAGCATCTGATAGTCCCGCTCGGGCGCGAGCAGACCGGTTTCGCCGTGACGGACCACATCCGGTATTCCAGCATGGATAGAACTGACGACGGGGGTCCCAGAGGCCTGCGCCTCAGCCAAGACCAACGGCAGTCCCTCCGAGTCTCCGGTTGCAGCCGTGACACTCGGAACACAGAAGATGCGAGCGGTTCTTACCCACTTTTGGACCACAGCGCTCGGCTGGCTTCCAAGGAACGTGCAGGTTAAATCAAGCTCCTGTGACAAGGCCTCAAGCGATGGCCGTAAGGGACCATCGCCGATGACAACCAGTTCGACGCGTTCTTGTTGCTTTTGAAGCTCCGCTACAGCCCGGACAACGTATTCGCATCCCTTCTTTTCCACTAAGCGGCCGACAAACAAAATAAGGTTCTTCTGTCTCTGCTGGTCAGCAGGCGCGAACGCTTCGCAGTCGACTCCGATATGGTGTACGAGCAGTTTGTGCTCCGGAAAACCTGCCTCGATTGCCTTGCGACGAATGAAGTCCGAGACGCAGATAAATGCCGAGGCGCTGCGCCACAGCCGCCGGCGACGCGAGAGATAGGAACGTCCCCTGACAGATTGCTTTACTACTGTATCCAGCACCGTCACGTCGTACCCGTGGAGTGTGACCACCAGGGGGATACTTAACCGTTCCACCAAAGGCAGCGCGGAAACTGCGTCGGGAGCGAAATGAGCGTGTAGGAGACTCGGTCTCAAAGCCTCAAGCCGATGGCAAAGCTCAGGGCGGTGCAACATCGGAACCGCACCTACAATGTTATAGAGCTTGTTCGAGACGGTTGCAGGCAACCGGCTATACTCGCTGCAAATAATAGAGTCGCTGGGAATGCGCAGAGTGCCCGGACGGCTGCGCTCAAAACCGACAAAGTGCGGCCTAAAACATTTCAATGCTCCACTCTGCGCCTGTATGAACGTTTCCGAGATCGGTAAGAGCTGGCTTCGATAAACTAGGACGGGTTTGATAGGACCTCCTCAGTGACACCGAAAACGCGCAAATACGCTCGCTGGGCGGCTGCGGGACTGTGCGTCGCCAATGCACATTCATGCGCGGCCTCGCCGTAATGGTGTCTCATCTCGCTCCGGCTTAACAAAAGTTCCAACTTCTCTCTCAGGTCTTGAACATCACCCTTGCGGAACAACAGAGCCGATTGTCCACGGCCAGCGATCTCGAGGTGCACCGGCAGGTCGCTAAGCAGGCACGGGACCGCGTACGCCATCGCCTCCAGTGAGACGAACGGCATACCCTCGGGTCCCAATGACGGATTCACAAAGATGTCCGCTGTACGGTAGTACGGAGTGGGATCAGATTGGAAACCCAAAAAACGGACTGCCATCCCATCGCTCAGGCGTTCTAGTTGACTGCGGAACTCACCGTCGCCCACAACCACTATTTCGACCTCGCGGAGTCCGCGTGCTGCTGCGAGAAGAAGTTGCAAGCCCTTGTGCTCGCTCAATCGGCCAACAAACAGGATCCGTCGGATCGTATTCAGCGGCCGGACGGACAGCGGCGGAATAGCCGGCACCCAATTGGGTATAACCAATACACGCCCGGGTGTGACGATCTGTCGGGCCTCTCGCCCTACAGCCTCGGAAACGCAAATTACGTAGTTCGCGAAACGGACACTATGCCGGTAAATAAAACGCGCGCCCAGCCGCACCATGTGTTCGAGCGGGTTACCAGCATCGATTCGGAACGTCAAGTGGCGAGTACTGAGCGCAGTACAACCGAGCAAGCGTGTGGGAAGCACGAGAATCGCTTCGGCATAACCATTCACATGCACGACGTCGATTCTCTTCATGAAAATTACGAAGGGCAATAGACAGAGAGCGATTATAAAACTAAGGCCGCGCAGCCAGGACGGCAGGTGCGGAAACGGAATGACCTGGACGCCCTCCTTGATGAGCCTACGCCGGAGCTCCGGGTGCGCCGCCAGACCAAACAGTACGGCATTGTCTTGCATCAAGGCCGCCAGACGCTCGATGTATACCTCGGCGCCGCCGAACACGCTGCCGAGGCTGATGAGCAGGATGCGTTTACTTTGCCGATTCATGGATCAAACCACCGTCCGGGACCCTAAGTCCGCGGCAACTTCCTTCCAAAACTCATCAACCTGCTTCTGAACCATTGCCGGGCGATAAACCGTGGCGCGGCGCAGTCCTTTGTCAATCATCGACAGCCGCATCGCTTGGTCATTGATGACCGCGCAAATGCCGGCCGCCATGTCGACAACGTCGGTCGGATCAAAATAGGCGGCCGCCTCGCCTGCTACTTCAGGTAATGAAGTTGTATTAGAACAAATCACGGGCGTTCCCGACGCCATTCCCTCCAACACGGGAATACCGAAGCCTTCCATCAAGGATGGAACCAGCGTCGCAGCCGCGTGACGATAGAGATGCTGCAGTTGGGGTTCGCTCAAGTAAGGCTCGATGGACACGAACTCCGAAACCCCCAGCGAAGCCGCTTTTTGCAGATAGGAGGCCGCGGCCCCCGAGATGCCCGCGATCCGAAGGCGGGCGGCGCCGGCGCCTGTTCGACGCACATACTGCGCGTAGGCCTGGAGCGCTCGGTCGACGTTCTTATGACCAACAGTGGCCGTGACCATCAACAGGTAATTTCCGCGCTCGGAAACCGATATGGAACGTTGTCCAACGAACCAGGATTCGGAAATAGTGTTGGGAATAACCCGCACGTTGGTGCGAGGAAACGGTTTGAGAATCTCCTGGCGCGAATACTCTGAAACGGTAACTACCATCGCCGCGCGTTTGACCGCGGGCCCTATAAGGCGGCCTCGATAGTAGTTCAGCACTTGCTGGCGCAATCCTGTTCCCGAGAATCGTTCGAGGAGAATCAGGTCGTGTAGAACAAGCACGAGGCGGGTGCGGGATGGTATGAGTAGCGGGGCTGTATTGTAAGGGGCCAGAAAGATGTCGGGCCTTTGAGAATACAACAGCTGGATCAGCGAAGATTGTTGCCACCACAGGTACCCGGATGCCCCGCGGCGTCGCAGCGGCAGAGCGGAAGCGATATCGTTTTCCGGCGCTAGGCCTTCGAAAGTGGCGATGTACTCGCCCAGTAAGTTCCGAAGGTACGTTCCTTTTCCAGTGCCACCGTCGGAGCGAACCAATGCGGAAGCATCGTAGGCCACTTTCAGCGGATAACTGGAAGCGATCCTTTTCGCCACTACTGATTCGGTATCAGTTATGGTTGACATTTTTGCAGAGAGACTCATCCAGGAAGTTGAGGACATCGTCATAGGCACGTTTTGGCCGAAGGTCAACATCGAGCAGACCCGGTCGATGCGGCAGACCATCGTTTCGCGTGAATTGTGGAGCTTTGTCGAACTCGTACCAGTTATCTTTGTCGGTGAGAGTCCAAAACGTGATCCGGTCGGTATGAGACGTAGATAGGATGCTGGCCAGATATTCTGTATAAATATCGGCTACCTGTTTGTCTCTGGTTTGCTCGTCGGCCGCGAGCGTCGAGTCGTTCACGTCCAGTTCAGTAATGATGACCTTCAATCCAAGGTTTCTCACCTCTGAAATAAAGTTGTCTCTCTCTTGGCAGCGCACCGGCAACGAGCCGAACAGGTGCGACTCCATGCCGATGGCGGCGATGGGTACGCCCCTGCGTAGAAGCTGCTTGAGGAGTGGGATGAACAGCGACCTCGTTTTCTGCTGTTGGGGGCTGTCCTGCTCCAAATCGTTCTGATTGAGCACCAGCAACGCAGCAGGGTCGGCAGCCGCGGCGGCATGAAATGCGATGTCGATATACTCCGCCCCTAGAGCGTCCAACCAGGGGCTGGGATGAAGCCCGTCGACTCGGTTTTTCTGGACGCCCATGGGCTCGTTAACGACGTCCCAGGATTGCACTCGGCCTGCATACCGCTTGACCACTGTGGATACGTGATTTGTGAGCAAATCGCGGGCATTGTGAGGCGACAGAGTTTTTTCCAGCCAGGGCGGATTGGCAACATACCAGCAGAGATTATGTCCGTGTACTCGCATCTGGTGATTGGAGGCGTAATTCACCATCCAATCGGCCTGCTGAAAGTTGAACACCTCAGGACTTGGCCGGAGGCGTTCCCACTTCAGCTCCAGACCGGGAGTCAACAAATTGAAATTCGAAGAAACCAAATCGGCGAAGCCCGGTTGTTGAAGTTGCCGAAACAGGGCCTGGACACCAACGTATTTTTCACACTGTTTCGCACTCGACTTTAGCGTTCGCGAGGAGTCCGCCCGGAGTCTGCCCTGAGTGAACGAAACCAATGCTGCCGATGCAGCCGTTTGAAGAAACGAGCGACGTTTCATATCCCCTCTCCCTGTCCTTGAATCGCAAAGGTAGCGGGCACGGCTACGGTTGAGTGCGCTCGCAGCAGCAGTATTCCCCAATTCATTGCAGCCAGAGCGCCATCGGTGGCGAGACTCGCAATGGCGGCTCCCCGCCATCCCAGGCTGCTAATGAGAAGTAGGTTGAGCGCTAAATTGATTCCTACCGCGACAAACTGAGCTGTGGTTCGAGCAGGCTGGAGACCGGCACCCGTTAGAGCGTCCCCAGCTCCGAGGTGCAAACTGCGAAAAAGAGGAATCAGACAGAGATAACGCAGCGCCTCTGCGCTTTGCGCGAAGCTTTGTCCTGCTGCCAGGGGAATAAGAGGTGACAGAATAAACATGGAGACAGCGGCAAAGGCACCCCACAAGGCGGTTTTCTTGATGATTGTTCGCGCGCATGCGAGGGTAGCGTGTACACCATCCTTCGCGCCCTGCCGGAAGAAACCAGGCAGCGCCGCAGAATGTACGGCTCGAATCGGGGTTGTCGCGATATCCACGACGCGATACGCCATTGTGTAGACACCGTTCGCCAAATTGAGGCCGTAGTGACTGAGCATGGTCTTATCGAGATCGTTGTACAGCGAGGTCGTCGATCCCGCAAAGGAGAAACCAAATCCTTCCAGTGCTCTCTTGGCAAACAGGCGAAGGTCGAACGAAGGCAAGCCAATCAGGCTGAGTACAGCGCCAATCGCAATCACAGCGGCAACGATGGAGGCCAGGAGCGATGCTTCCGCCCATTGCCAGACATTGGCCCGGCGCACCGTGAAATATATGGCTGCGACCGTGGCCAAACGGACAAACCCGATGGACAAGTTCATCATCGCTGTGGTCTGAAGGCGCTCAAACGCCTGAAAGACTTGTCCCGCCGAGTCCACTAGTTTGGAGCAGATACAATCGTTCAGCGCGACTAAGACAATAATGCTCGCGCTGGCAGGATTAACAATACGTCCAGCGATGGCCCATAGGAGTACCGTCAGCAGCCCGCCACAGGTGCAAGTCGCCATGACGATGTTGCCTAAATAAGGAGCACATTTGCTGTGGTCCGGGCTCACATACCGAAGAAACAGAAGGCCGGAACCTAAGGGACTGAATTGGCTCACCAGCGAGACCATGGCCACAGCGCCGACATAAATCCCGTACTCGCGGCTCTCTAGCAGCCGTGCCAGCAGCATAAAGCCGGCCGCTTGGAGAACAAACCCAACGCACTGTCCGGCCATCATCCAGCTGGCATTGCGGGCGAAGGCCCCTTTCAACGGCGAGTCTCCTCTAGGCTGCATCTGACTTTTCGATCCGTTTGACGCGCTCCGCCTCGAACGACAGTCCAGTACAGGCCAGAATGTACATGATCCAAGGCAGGGAGTTTGCCGCCAGGAACGTCCCTTCATTGATGTTGTAAACGACCGTCAGAAGGACAATAGACAGATACCATCCAAAGCGATCCAGTGAGCTGAAGCGCAAGCATGTCCACGCATCTTTAATTGCCGAATAAATTGTTAAACCAACCAGAAGCAGGCCGCAGGCGCCAAGGGCTAGCAGAATATCTAAATATCCATTATGTGCGTAGGGAACCAACCATCCCGTGCTTAATATGATCTTCGCGGATTCACCTTTGAGCCCGGTCCAAAAAGCGTTGTAGCCGTAGCCCAGTATGGGACGCTTTTGGATTTCAGGCAAAACGGCGGCCCAAATACTGGTGCGCCCGGTCAGAGTGGCATCTTTGCCCAGAAAGGATAGAGCCGGTGGTGCCCATGCGCTCACGCCGATGCCCAAAACCAAGATGGCGGCGATCACTATTGTTAATACCGCGAGCCGGCTTCTGGCTCCGAAACGGGCTAGCGTGTACAAGATCGGAATCGCGATGAGATAAAGAACCCCGCAAATCAACCCTGTCTTCGACTCGCTTTTGTAAATTAGCAGGAATGAAAGACCCAGATACAAATATCTGAGAATTGGATATTTGAGCCGGACAAAACCAATAGGTGTCATGAAAAACAACACCAGCATAGCCAGCTCGTTCTTAGTGACAAAGATGCCCTGCCACGCGGCCCCTCGAACGCTCTGATGAACGCCGTAAATCGGCACAAATAGCGCGAGTAGTAAGCTAGCTACCCCAACTAATGTGCCTCCGAGTAGAAATAACTGCATCTGCTGCAGTACGGAGAATCTCCGCGTGAGATAGTACGCAAATAGCGTCGTCAATAGTATGAACAGGCTGAAGTGCAACGTCTGTGCTCTGTCCTGGGACCAAATCGCCGACAGGACCGTGAGTAGCGCAAGTAGGCTGAGCGACTTCATGCGCCAGCAGGCCCGCAGGACTGCATTCTGGCGCTTCATGACTAAGCAGCCTGCTATAGCAAAGACCATCAAAACGATCAGCCGCCCTTGCCAGGTTGCATCTGGATTGCTTCCGACCCCCAGCAGTTGGCCTGCGTCCCCAAGACCTCCCGATCCGCTGAGCTGAAGAGCGCTACTCGAGTTCTGAAAAGAGAATCGGCCATGCGTGGCAAAAAATACCAGCGGAATGAGTAGCAGATAGCTAAGGGCGAGTTGCCATGCCGAGCGAGGAGTGACAGTGGATTGCGCGTCGATTTCCAGACCTAGCCTCGATGCTTGCGGCGAAATATATCCCACGGGTGTCAATTCGACCTCTCCAGTGTTAAATTCCGTAAACGCCCTAGCGGCTGTCTAAGCAAGGCGCGGAGATCATCAGACAAGAAATAGCGGGCCAAGAATAGCGCCAGAACCGCGATGCTCGCGGAGCCGCTGAACACGCAAGCTGTGAATAGTCGAACAAAAGCCCGCATCCCGGACTTCTGATCCACCGCTCGCCGAACACAAACTCTGACGATGAACAGCGAGTATGCCCGGCCGGTCATGAGCCGCCGGTTCTTACCGGCCCAGGCCAGGGAAGTCTGCCAGGTGAGGTTCTTGGTTACTGTGGCCCTCCCCTTCGGCGAGTTGTAGATGGAGAGGGGCTCCGCCGCTATCATCAGCTTTACGTCGGGGACTTTCATGACACGCAGGAACCAGTCCACATCCTGCAGGCCGGGAAGGCCCGCGATGAATGGAACATCGAGCAAAAGCTGGCGGCCGCAGAAGAAGACGGAGGTCTGAAATCCGCTGTGTGGCGCGAAGGGGTACTCGGATATCGATTCTCTGTCGGACGGCAGGCGCTCGGGAGAAACGCGATCCCGTATGCCGGATTCCCTAAACAGAAATCTAGATGCGACTAAGGTGCGTTTTGACCCGCTGGCTTCGGCCAGAGCGTACTGTTTCGCTATTTTTTCCGGTAACCACTCATCGTCATCGTCCAGAAGAGCGACCCACTCGCCGCGAGCAGCCCGAGCCCCAACGTTCCTTGCTTCAGATCCGCCCACGCTGTGATCGAGCTCGATTACGCGCAGCCTCGGGTCGTTGACGCTTTTCAGCGCTTCGCGTGTCGCCGCATCGGGACCATCGATGACAACTACAGCCTCAAGGTCCCGAAAGGTTTGGGCTAGGGCACTGCGAACAGCCGCGAGAGACTCGACGGGGCGGTTGCGGGTCGGAATAACAGCGCTAACGATAACGTTCATGGCTGGGCGACCTGAAGTATCCTCTCGCCCACGCCGCTGGCGAGCGCGCGGTGCAGTGCGGCCGCACCCTCCGACCGCCGGGCCCGAATCGGCAACTCCACCCACTGGCGCATTCCCGTCGAATAAAGCAGGGATGCTCCTAACGCCAGGCAGGCGCAAGCGACAGGGTGCCCCACAAAACGTCGGTTCAATTCAATGAGAACCGTAAAGTGAATCAGGTACATGGAGTAGGAGGTCCAGCCGATCCATCTCAACGGGGCGACGGTTAGCCATCGGGTGAAGATCGCCTTGGGGGATGACACACAGTAGTAGAACACCGGGTACAGCCCGATGGCCTGGAGTGTGTAACGAAGGGTCTCTCGAACGTGAGGCTCCCGCCACGCGAGCGTGATCACCAGCAACGAGAGGCCGCCCAGCGCAAATAAGCCCTTTCGTCTCTTAAGCCATCCCGGCCCTTCCGCGAACCATGGATTCATACAAACGCCCAACACACAGCCCCACAGAATGGAATCAAACCGCGTGTCTGTGGCGCTGTATGTCCACCGGGGGAGTGTACTCAGCGGCACACCGCAAAAGAACACCAGATAACAGCGCCACAGGAGCACTCCAGCGCAAATGGTGATCAGGACGGAGCCTTGGCGTGCTCGGGGCGTGCCCCGCCGGATGAGGGCTTGGTATACAAAAGGAAAGATAAGGTAGAAGTGTTCTTCTATCATCAGTGACCATAGCAGACCGATGCCAGTCGGTAGATTTGCTCGTCCGCCAAGGAGAAGATCGGCATAATTCCAGAAATAGGCAAGAGCTGAGAACAAACCGAGAGCGTTCCCGGAGTGGTGTGGGCCGAAGTGCGCCCAGGCATATACCAGAGCCAGTGTTATGTACATTGGCGGCAGAATCCGTAATGAACGCCTTAGGTAGAATCGTCGAAGCGAGATGCTGCCGGAGTTGTGAGCTTCTATCCGGAGCAGAGTCGTAATGAGATATCCGCTCAAGAAAAAGAATACCGTTACGCCCAAACCGCCCGGAATGATTTTATCAGCTCCGGCGTGAGCTACGAAAACAAGCAGAAATGCGCAGGCCCGCAAACCGTCCAGGCATGGGACGTTAAACAGAGGGACTGATATCGCACCGTGTGGCCTTTCCATGGGGAGATTTCGCTCTTACGTCTGCCTAGCCGCTCTGATTTAGGGATGGACATAGATCGCCGCGGCTGCTGCCGATCCGACAATCTGCGACGCATTCTGCGTCAGGTTCTTCATCCAGCTTGACGGTACATATAGAATGTCATCGGCCTGCATCTGAATGTCCGGCTCCTTGCCCTTCTGCATCGATGCCAGAACGATCGGCACTTCTTGCGGCCCATTGGGCGTATGGCGAATCAATTTTGCCTTCGAGAGCAGAGCCGTCTTGTTCGCTGATCCCGCCATAGCGAGTGACTGCAATACACTAATTTGCGAGTCGTTCGTCGTGATCGGATAGCCGCCCGGTTTGCCGACATCGCCCAAAACGTAAACGATCCCAGCTCTCGGAACCAAAACCGTATCGCCTGGGTACGCGACCACACCGCTGTTCAGCGCGTCTTCCGATCGATTAGAAAGAAAATAGCTGACTTTCTGAGAAGGGTCGCTGTGACGCTCGATGGTGATGTGGCGATCCGCCGGATCTGCCAGCCCTCCGGCCAGCGCGAGAACATCCACCACCGATGTCGGTGTCGAAATCGGATACGCTCCCGGGTTGGTCACCTGCCCCATCACGTACACATTCTGCGTCGCATACTGTTGCACCGTAATCGCCACCTGCGGGCGCAGCATCAACTTCTTCGCCTTCAGAACCTCCTCAATCTCATGCGCGGCATCGCCCGGTGTCATGCCGGCCACTTTGACATCGCCCACGAACATGAGCGGAATCGTGCCCGCGTCCGTCACGCGCGGCATCTGTTCCATCTCCGGCGTGTCGAACACCTGAATGTGGAGCTGGTCTCCCGGTCCGATCAGCAGGCTTTCACTTTGCGCGAACGAGGCGGCGGCCAACGCCGTAAGGATGAAAGTCGCCCCCAGTGCCAGGGCAAAATTGCGAGTATTAAGCTGTCTCACGTGCTTGCTCCTTCTCTCCGTAATAGCCGGAACCTTTATAGCCGTAGTATTCGTAATACGTGCTGTCGTTGTGCCGCACCGCATTCAGCACGATGCCAACCTTATTCGAGCCGGCCTTGCCTTGCAGCATGCGGTAGCTGCGCTCAAGCGAATGCCGCTCAGTCACCTTATAGCGCGCGAGCAGCAGCGTGAAATCCGCCATCGTGCTCAGAATCACCGAGTCGGTCACCGGAAGCACGGGGGAACCGTCGACGATGATGAAATCGAAAAGCTCCCGCCACGCTTTCATCCCGTTGCGCATTTGTTCGGAGCCGAGCAACTCGGCCGGATAGGGCGGGACCGGTCCGGCGGGCAGAAGGTACAGACCCGGCATGTTTTCGGAGGGAACGATCACGGACGCGTATTGACCCGTCTCCTGGCCGGCCAGGAACGAACTCAATCCCACACTGCCTTTCACGTCCAGCCGGCGGTGGAGCATGGGGCGCCGCAAATCGGCGTCGACCAGCAGGACCTTCTTCTTCTGTTGTGCCAGCAGGGCGGCCAAATTGAGACTCAGCATGCTCTTGCCTTCGGCTGCGATGGAACTGGTGACCAGGATCACCTTCGGGGGCGCGCCGCCGCGGGAGAGCAGCAAAGAGGTGCGCAGCGCCCGCAGCGATTCGACGTAAGCCGAGCCTGTATCGCCCACGGCGGGAAACTCAGCGGCTACGCGCGCGGACCACTTCTTAACGGCAACTTTATTTGTAGTCTCGCTCGGAATGTCCAGGAACAGTTGTCCATTGGAAGGAAGCGCGTTGGAAGCGGCGTCATACACGGCCTTCTGGCCGGACACCTTGTGATACGGAAGAAGGCCGAAGGTGGGCTGATTGAGCCTGAGCTCCAGCTCCGCAATGCTTTGGATCTTGCGGTCCATTCCATCGCGAACCAGCGCTCCGCAGAAACCGAACAGAAGACCGCCGCCGAGCGAGGCCAGCATGTAGAGCAGCACGCGAGGCCGCGCAGGCTTGGCCGGAACGCGCGCCGGATCGACAATCGAGATGTTGTTGGAGTGGAAATCGGCCAGCACGCCGGCCTGCTTCATTTGGCGGAAAAGCCCCTCGTACAGCGTGCGGCTCTCGTCGGCCTCCTGACGCAGAATAGTGTAGGTCATGGCTTTGTCGTTGAGCGAATCGGCCTTCTGTTTTTGCTCAAGAAAAACGTTGTGAGCGTTGTCTTCCACTTGCCTGGCTACCTGATAATCGTTTTGAGCGCGTTCGGCGATGCGATTCACTTCGGTGTGGATCGCCTCCTGCGTTGCATCCACCTGGCTTTGCATTTCCGCTAGCTTGGGATAGGAGGGGCCAAACTTCGCCGTGAGCTGCGCGAGCTGAGACTTTTGAGTGGCCTGCTGCATACGTAGGTTCTGGATGAGGGTAAGAGAGCTGTCCGATCCGGCGGCGCTGGCGAACATGGGATTGCCGGTCAGGCCCGAGATGGCCTCAGGGTCGCCGGTTTTGACGGCTTCATAGATAGCGCCCTTGAAGATGCGATTCGATTCGGCCTGGGTGTAAGCCGTCGTGGCTTGCTGCAGTTTGTCGAGCACGGTGCTGTAGAGTTGCTCGCGCCCTTGCGCATCCACGCCGCCGAGAGAAAGGACGCCCGAGTCACGCTGCGCCTGCGCCACCTTCATCTGCAAGTCTTCACTCTGGCGTCTGAGGTCGGCGAGCTGACCGCTCAACCACTCTGCGGTCTTCGAAGTTGCGTTGTGACGGATCTGGAAATTGTAGTCGACCAAACCTTCGGAGAGGGCGTTCACCACCGCGGCCGCCACCTGGGGGTCGGGGTTGAGATACGAGACTTCGATGAGGCGCGTTCCGGCCACGGGGGTCACCTTGAGGTTCTTATGGAACACTGACAAGGCGTTCATGCGCCGCTTGGGAGAGTTTTCAAGCGAGGCGTGTCTTGGATCTGCCGGCCCATCCGGCGTAATGAACGCGAGCGCCCAGCCGAGCGGACTGAATTTCGGACGGAAGTCGGAATTCGCTTCCAGATTCAGCCTGTGAATCACCGTGAGCGCCAGGCTGTCGGACTCGAGAATGCTCGCCTGCGTCTGCAGAGTGATATTGTCCTGCAGAGCGTCCGAGTAGGAGCTGCTGTCTTCTCCAGCGGATCCCTGGAGCCCGAGTGGGCTGCCAGTCTCTTTATCCACCTGCAATTCGGCGATGGATTGATACCGGCGGGTGCTGAAAATGCAAACCAGCGCGCCGGCTGTGACAAAAAACAGCAAAATGACAGCCACCGTGACACGACGCCGGGCGAGCAGGCTCCACAGATCGGCGATCGTGAGCTCCTTCTCGACGTGGTGGCTGCGTGCAATGACCAGCGGCTGGGGAGTGACGATTCCAGTTATTTCTTTATTTGTATGAGTGCTCATGAAGTAAACCTCGGAAAGGGTTCATTGTTGATGATGGCTTGTGGATTTTGTACAACCAGCCGCGTTGCCGCGCTCCGGCCGACGATGCGGCTGGCAGCCTCGCGCGCAGCGGAAAGGACGGGTTTCCTCCAACGAGGCCCGTGTGCGTCAGTGGCAATAGCTGAGACGAGTCCTTTGCGAAGCAGTGTCTCGCAGGTTTTCTTCTGTTGACGGCCCCAATTTCCCACTACGGCGTCGGCGGTGATTTGCAGCCGGGCGCCCAAGCTGACGAACTGTTCGGGAAGATCGGGATATTCGGAAATAACCGGATTTCGCTCCGGATGGGTGATGATGGTTTCAAGTCCTGCCGAATGCAAGCGAAACAAAATGTCGGCCATCTGCATGGGGGTTTGGTAATCGCTGAATTCGACGAGTAAGTATTGGCCTCCGGCGATGGTATAGCGTCCGGGATTGCGTTCGGCATCCTTGACGTTTTCATACGAGGTATGAAAATCGCAGCCGAGCGAGAACTGGATGCCTGCCACCTTTTCGCGCAGTCGCTCCAAATGCTCGGCGTGCCACTCGCGGTGGTACGGGTACCGGTTGTTGGCGTGCGGAGTGGCCACAATGTGAGTGATGCCGTCCTGTTTTGCGATACGGCACATGTCGAGCGTCATGTCCCACGTTTTGGCGCCATCATCCACGCCGGGGAGAATATGGCAATGCACGTCGGTCATCGGGAGCGGTCCCCCGCCGAAGTTGCGTGTGCGGTTTCTGGAGCAGTGCGCGGGCCGCGCGCGAAAGCCTGTTCGAGAAGAATCCAGCCGAATTGAAGATTGCCAACCAGGTAACGGCGCCACATGCGGCGAGGTTCGCGGCAGAGGCGATACAGCCACTCGCAGCCGATGCTCTGAATCCAGCGCGGCGCGCGAGGTATGATGCCGGTGACCATTTCAAAGCTGCCTCCCACGCCGATGCATACCGACGCAAGTTTGCGGCCGTGGTCGTAAATCCAGTGCTCCTGCTTAGGCGCGCCGAGCCCGACGAACAGCAGATGCGGACCAAACTGGGTAACGGCGTGCCTCGCGCGCGCGAGCTCAATATCACTTGTTTCAAAGCCGAGCGGCGGGCAGTAGGTGTCGATCTCGAGTCCAGGAAAGCGTTTCTTTAATACTGACGCGGCAAGATCGGCCGAGCCTGGCCGCCCACCGAGCAGGAACACCCGCAGCCCGGATTGGGCCGCGCTGCCACAAAGCGCCTGGAACAGGTCAACCCCGGCCACACGTTCCGGAAATTTACGTCCGAGCGCGCGCGCAGCCAGCAGCAACGAAAACCCGTCAGGCACCACCAGATCCGCCTCACGATAGATTTCGCGGAGCCGCGGTTCGCGCGCCAATAATACGATGTGCTGCGCGTTGGGCGTCACCACGTAGGCCGGCGCGCCGCCCGAAATCGCGTGGCGAGTGATATTGGCGAGTGCTTCGTCGAAAGAACAACAATCAACGAAAGCGTTTCCGATAGCGATCCGCTCGCGGCGCCTGAGGCCAAGGTAGATGTTCGAAATGGGTTTAAGCTGGGCCTGAGTGCTCATGAAAGGCTTGACCAGTAGCGCGATGAGAAGCGAATGCACAGCGGGCCGGCGGTGAACTCCTGATACTTCCGGACGTCCAGCCCCGCGGCGAAGGCGGTAAAGAGCAGAAAAAGTTTGACGCAAAACTCGAATGTGCTGGCGCGATGGCCGGGTATGAAGCCCTGCCCGGCCTCCACGATGGCGGTTGTAACAATCGCGAACAGCGCGCCGATTCCCAAGCTCTTATAGCGCCACCAGGCGATCGGCGTCAGAAATCCGAAGACGAAAAATGCAATCAGTTTCGCCGCCTGATAACAATGAAAGGCCAAGGTCGAAAATTGCGCCTCGAAAGCCAAGGTAAGCGGCACCAGCTCAGAAATCACCGTGCAGCCGAGCAGCAAGAACCAAAGCGTGCGAACCGGCGGGCTGAACATGGGAACGGTAACTACTATTGCGGGTGAGCGATGGGAGTGAGCGCTGGATAACATGTGGGCTATCGTCCGGTTCCCGCGAACACCACGCCCGCGGTTTTGAGCAGAATTCTGAGATCCAGAAAAAGGTTCCAGCGGTCGACATATTCCATGTCGAGCGCGATATAGCTGGCGAACGAAGGATTGGTGCGGGCTTCCACCTGCCACAGCCCCGTGATGCCGGGCATGACATCCAGCCGCTTGAGATGATCCAGCTCATACTGCTGAACTTCCGCCGCGATGGGCGGACGCGGACCAACCAGGCTCATATCGCCCTTGAGTACGTTCCACAGCTGAGGCAATTCGTCGATGCTGTATTTGCGCAGGAAGCGTCCCACTCGGGTAATGCGGGGATCGTTTGAGATCTTGAAAAGAATCCCGTCCCTCTCGTTCAGGTGCTCCAGCTTCGCGCGCATTTTTTCAGCGTTGCTGACCATTGTTCGGAACTTATGGCAACGGAAGATTCTGCCTTTGCGACCCACCCGGTCTGAGGTATAAAACACGGGGCCGTCCGAATCCAGCTTGATCACCAGTGCGATCACTGCGACTAAAGGCGAAAGAACCCCCAGCGCGGCGGCGGAAAACACGATGTCCAGGCCGCGCTTCAGCATCAGCGCCAGCGCAGGTATACGCTTTTGATCCAGGCATATGGTAGGAAACTGTCCCACGTACTCCACCGGTGCGCCCCAAGCCAGGCCGTCATAAAGATCGGGAATCACGCGAATGCCGAGCCCGCAAGCGCGCGCCTCGGCGATGGCGAGTTTGGCGGCGGCGCGATTCTCGGTGCAAACGATCACCTCGTCGATGAAGCTGGCGCGCGCGATCTCAGCCAGATTGTCCAGGGAGCCGAGCACGTCGTTGGTGATTCGGTCGCTCGGGTCGGCGGTGAGGAAGCCCGCGGCCACATAGCCCAAATAGCGGTGCTGCCGCAGATATTGATACAAGGCTTCCGCGGCGAAACCGGCGCCGACGATCAGCACGTTCCGGCAGATGAAACCGTCGGCGGCGGCCCTCTGAAGTCTTTTGCGGCGCACATAGCGTGAGGCGGCAATGGCCGCCAGGCTCAGCACCATGGTCAGCGCCACCACGAAGCGCGAAATCGTCTTGAGCCCTGAAGTATAGATGAAGGCGGTGAGAAGTACGCTGGCCATGATCATGGCCCTGGTTACGGCTTTCGTCTCCTGTTTACTCGATCGAAGCTGCATTCCCGAATAAAGCTTCTGTGTATTGCAGAACAGAATGATCAGACCGGAATAGAGCAGGAGAAACGCCGCATGCGTCTCCACGGTTCCATGGTCGACGATGCGTAGCGGAAAACGCAGCGCAAGAGCGATGAGAGCGCCGCACCAGATGGACAATAAATCCACCACTACCAGCACCATTCGCCGGGCGAACAGCACGTTGTCGACGTGCGACGGCGCAGGGGTAATTCCGCGAGCCGCGCGGAAATCCGGGACTGGCGCAGGAGGCTTAAGCTTAACTTCGGCTGTTGCCATGGTTATCGGGCTTGAGAATTACGAAACTGCGGGAAATTCCGAACCTATAATTCCGCTGAATTGGCGGACTCTTCGAACGGAAAGCTGCCCGTGCCCGGGCGTAACTTCTTAAATTCCAAACGAAGCATGTTCACCCGGCCTTCCAACTCCGCTACCCGATATTCGAACGCGTCCTGGGGTATCGAGGCGGGTTCGTTCAGCAGCGAGTTAATGGCCATGCGGGCCAGTTCCGAGACGCTACGAGCGCCGCAGGTGGAACATAAGTCGCGGAAGCGAGCATACTCCGCGGCGGTCAAACGGAAGCTGATCATCTTCGTTCTGGTTCTGGGGTCAGTCAACATAGTAAAAGGATTGGGCGCGCCTACAGAGGCGAAGGCAAAGTGTTTTGAAGGAAGAAGGTTGCTTGCTACACGGTGGCGAGTTGATCGCCATCGATTTCGACTGAGATAGAGCGTTGCAGCATTGTGACGGATACAACCATACGAAACTGGTTCTTCTTTTTAACGACAATTCCCTCTACGCCGTCTAAGGAGCCACCCGTTACGCGCACGCGTTGGCCCTCCCGTAGATAGGCACAAGGCTCGGCTGGAAGCCCCGAGCGTAGAACAGCCTCCACCGCTTCCATTTCATGGTCGGGAATTGGCGCCGGTTCCTTACCAAAGCCGAGTACCGAAATTACGCCTGTGGTCGTCAGGATCGGAAGGCGCTTAGTAAAGTCGAAGCGGCAGAAAACATAGCCTGGGAACAGTGAATGTTCGCTTTCAACCATAACGTCCGCCTTGCGCCGGCGGTGCCGATAAACAGGCAGATACGGTTCGTAGCCCTTGCCTTGGAGCACCGAGGCGGCGAGTTTCTCGTGATTGGAGCGGGTTCGAATCGCATACCAGGGAAACCGCTCGGGCGCCTCTGGCGGCATTTCAAGGGCAATCTCAGGAAAACTTAATTCTGTATGCATATTGGGCACACTACCGTCCTTTTGCCATCTACTCTGTCCATCGACGTTTTCCGACAAAATACAGGAGCCTAATTCAACAAAGGGCGCTTATTTAGTGACCCGACAAGCTACCGCCCTTTTTGAGCTCCGACTTTGTCATCCTAAGAAAGAGAGAGGTATTTTTCTCTCACTAGTTGCGGCTACATGTATGTAATACCATGGTTTACCGCTGTCTCACAATGGCGTTTCGGGGTACTTTTGTCCTGAATCGTTCATTCAACTAATGTACCTATGTGCCTGTAAGTCATTGAGCACAAGGATGAACGGAAGTTGCCTTAGAGAATACTAAGGTTGATTAATGGCAGATATTAAGGTTCTTGCGGAGCCCTTAATATCCAAGATGGCGCGGTTGTTTACCGCGCGTCGGGCACCAGCCCGCCGCCCGCTTTCTTCCGCACTCGAATCATCTGCACATCTGACTCCGCCAGGACACCGGTGTTCATCATCCGCTCGATAACTGCGAACATGGACACACCATGAATGAGACACTCTCAATACGCATTGATCCAGAGACTAAGAAGCGGTTGGATGCACTCTCCAAACCCTCAAAGCGTTCGAAGTCCTTTCTTGCTGCTGAGGCCATGGCCGCCTATATCTACTCCGAAGAATGGCAGCTTGGTGAGGTACAGGCCGGCATAGCCGAGCTGGACCGTAAGCAGGAAGTCGGCCACGAGAAGGTGGCGAAATGGCTCAAATCCTGGGGAAAACGAAGTCAGACAAAAGCCCCACGATGAAGGTCGTATGGTCCCACCGCGCGTTGCGACACCTGGTCTACCTTAGCCAGCACATCGAGAAGGACTCCGGACAGAACGCAGCTCCGGTCGCGAACCGCATTCTCAAGGCCGCTGAGCTTCTTCAAAGACCATCCGGAAATTAGGCCCGCCGCTGGTTACAAGGGTTGTACTCACCGACTATCGGTAACCTCGTTCTAGATAGCAGAGACCTTGCCCCATAACTTCGCGGTCGCGATTCTTGCGCCTTCTGCCTGTGCCCTTAGCTTCGCCCACTGAATGCTTGGATGTACTCGGCGAGTGAGCGGAGCTTGTGCAAAGCCGCAGTCCGAGCCTGCCATCACTCTGTCTCGACCCACGATCTCGGCAAAACGGATCAAGCGGTCCGCAACCAGCTCGGGATGCTCCACGACGTTGGTCACGTGGCTGATGACGCCCGGGATCAAGATTCGATCCTCCGGCACCTGGATTTCCTTCCAAACCTTCCATTCGTGCTCGTGCCTTACGTTCCCAGCCTCGAATTGATAGGCCCCGACGCGGAGCTTGAGAAGCAAATCGACGATGTCCTTCAATGGCACGTCATGAGTATGCGGAGCGTTCCAGCTGCCCCAGCAAATGTGATACCGGATCCTCTCCTGCGGCAGCCCCTCCAGCGCATGGTTTAACGCGTCAATCCGCAACTCGGCCCACTTTCGGTAATCTCGCATCGTCATCGGCGGCACGATACGTTCGTAGGTCCAGGGAAGGAATGCATCGTCGATTTGGACTCTTAAGCCCGCATCCAGAATCGCTTTGTACTCCTCGCGGCAGGCTTCGGCGAGCGCCCACAAAAGGGACTGGTCGTCTTTGTAGTATTCATTCTTGTAAATCGGAAACGCGCTGCCGGGCGCGACCACCGGCAGGAATCCGTCCGCAACGTTGACCTTTGCCAGGGCCTCCTTGAGGTTCCTGATATCGCGTTGAACCTGCGTCTGCCCGATGTAGCGAATGGGCCCGTTGCAAACGGTAGTGATCGCGGCGTTCCGCACGCGAAATCCCTGGGTGGGAAAGTACTCGGCGTAAAATTCAGGGAAGTCCGCGAAGTCCCGTCCCCGGCTCATCGTAACCAGCGGATCTTTTTCTTCATCCGGCGTGGCTGGCCGTTCCGAGAATCCTGAGATGCGCTGGTGAATGTACCAGGCCCAATTTCCCGTTTTCCCAAACTCGCCGTCGCTGACGATGTCCACGCCAGCTTCTGATTGTTGGCGCACCACCTCACTGACGGATTCCCGCAGGCACTGTGAAAAGGCCGCTTTGTCATAAGATCCGCCGTCCTCGATCTCCTTGAGGAACGGGATCAACTGCGGCGGCCGGATGAGGCTGCCGACATGAGTGGTGAGGATTCGATTCCGATTCAGCGCCATGGCTTCTCCAAATCTTCCGACCATCAACCTATTGCTTCCCCAGCGCCGGCTTCGACGTCACCAGGTGTTGGAGGTCCTTATTATTTTCGCTGCATTCATACTCGATCAGTTCCGGCAGGGCGGCATTCAGCTTCAACGGGGTGAATGTGCGGGACAGCGTCCAGGGCTTCTCATACATTTTCGGGTCGTCCACTGTGTACTCGTACAGAATGCTGTCCGCGGTCCGGCGGAAGCGCTCGGTCACGTGCATCTCGTCGCTATGCTGGTGGCCCGCGGTGTCGAGCCAGGTCCAGTGCGGGCCCTTCAGACTCACGGTATCCACAACGACGGTGTCCCCTTCCCAATGGCCCGTCGAGTCACCCATGAAAGCCGGCTCCATGTTGGCGGGGTGAGGCCGTCCATTGAGCGGGATGGAGCGGAACATGTGCATGTATTCGAACAAGATCACGAAGTAAGTTGGTGTTTGAACGAATTGCGCCGGGTATGGCGATTGCATGATTCGCGGCACGCCGGGGAACCAGCAGTTCGAGGTTGGATCATCTTTGGCGTCGTGATTGAGATAGGCGGCTTTTCCGGCTGGCGTGTACGGAACAAGATCTTCCTTGCCCATGGCCATATTGGGTGTGTACTGAAGATTGAAGAATCCGCTGAAATCCGGTTTGCCGTCCGAAGTCCGTGGAATCGGCTTGGGATCATTCGTCTGGGCACCCAACCCCGCGGTTCCGAGCATCGCAAACACTAAGCAGAGCCAAAATCGATTTGTCATTCCGCCCTCCCACTTCTCGTCGCCCCCGATTGTATCAGCCAACAAATAACTTCCCGGTGAAGGCCCGGAAGTCGGCCGCAGCCGACGTTGAGTGCATAGCGTATCTTTAGCTCAAGTCAACGCAGCTCAAGTCAACGCCACTTCTGAAAAGCAGCGTTCTTGGCGAACGTTCGGCTGAACTGTGTCGACACTGCGACGATCAGGTTTCCGCTTGGGTCACGGCGGCTCTACTCGGTGTGTCGATTCCGGACCCTCCAAAATCGAACGAGGCCAGAAGCTTTCCGGCAGGTAACAATCTCTATGCTCTCGACGATATGTTCGCGATACCTCAGAAACGGGTCAATTCTTAGTGCCAGGAGGGTTCGGACACTGCCGCGTCGGTGCAACTGGTAGCGCACTCCCGCGTGCCGGTTTGTGCGTGCGCCATTGGTGGGGCGCATGAGAGTCAGCCTCTTCTCTTGGGGTTCCTAACGGCTCGCAAATCGGAAAAAGCTCCACAGGGATAGCTGAATCAGCCCTGCTATGCGCGACTACACCTTAACGCTCCAACCTGATTCGAACCTCTGAGCGGCGGACGTAACGCGGAGAGCTGTTCGGACAGGCTCTGAAAGCCGAATGTGTGAGCGGTTACACCGTGGGTCAGATTATTGGATAACGATTCCACAAAATCTAGGCAACGCTCAAGGAACGCGTCATCACACGACGACCAGCCGCAACTCCAAAGGGATTCGTTTCAGGTCGTCGGCGTCGCTCGTGACGATCGCCTAGCCGGCTCTCTGGGCACAAATCACGACGTGCGCGTCGACAATATCGGCTGTCGCGTATCTGGCATTCATTCTTTGACCGCGGCGTCCTCCCTGACCTATACCCCGACGCCGCAGAAGCGCTCGCATCGTGCAAGCTGCAATGAATCTCAGGAATCGCCGTGGTTCCATCATTTAGACAACTTCATCCAACATCGGTCCTTGTTAGCTGAGATTATCAGGTACCGATCATCACTGCCGAGCCCGGGCGGAGGCCGAAGCTCACTGCCGACCGGGAGAATTTCCTTGAGTTTGCTCGCGAAGCGAACAACTTTTCTGTATAACTTAAATCTTTAGTGTTTTACTCTTATATGACATGGTCCCAATAGCCGGCAATCTCACGCGCGCCATGCGTGCTAGCGATCGTCTTTCGGCCCTTCAGGCTCGCGTGAGGCCCCAGGCCGCGCGCTTCCTTTACCCGGCCGCTGTCCTTATTCTCAACATCCTTATCGTTGCAAAGCTGTTCCGGGTCGAGTACTCCGCCTACTTGAACTCGAACGAGGGGACGTTCATCGCGATCGCCGACCATATAGCCGCCCATCGCGGGTTGAGGTGGTGGCCATGGTGGGACTGCGGTTTGCCATTTCAGAACACCTATCTGCCCCTCCTCCACCTGCTCACTGCGGGGTTCAGTATGCTCAGCGGGCATTCTGCGGCTCTTGCTTACCATCAGGTCTGCGCTGCCTTCTTTGCTATTGGTCCCGTTTGCCTCTACTTCATGGCTTGGCGGATGACGCGACAGCCCGGCATGAGCTTTCTCGCTGCAGTGGCTTATTCATTATTTTCGCCGTGTGCGTGGTTATTTCCAGCGGTTCGCGCCGATCTCGGCAGCCCCTGGAACCTGCGTAGGCTGCAAGTGCTTGCCTATTATGCTGAAGGCCCCCACACTGCGTCGTTGGCTTTCCTGCCGTTGGCCATCCTCTTTCTTTATCTGGCCCTCGCAGAGCGGCGCCTTTGGCATAAGTTGGTCGCTGGCGTGTTCCTTGCGGCAACAGTGCTCACTAACGCCTTTGGTGCCGTAATCTGTGCGATGGTATGCGTCAGCCTGCTTGCCGTTGTCGAGACCAGGCGTTTCTGGCGAAATGTATCCGTTCTGCTCATTGTCGGCGCATTGACTTACGCGTTGATTTCACCTCTGCTGCCGCCGTCGGTTATCGCGGCAATTCGGATGAACTCGCCCACCGTTGACGGTGATTACCGCTTCACGATTCGCTCTCTTGCCGGCGTCGGTGCACTCGCTGTGGGCTTTTTAGTCTTATGGTGGACTACACGAAAAGGCGGTTCGGCCGTATTGCGTTTTTTCCTTTTGTTTGCCTTCTTGAATATAGGCATTATGTGGCTAGGCGTGATCGCCCGCGTCTACGTGGTCCCGCAGCCGCACCGTTACCAGATAGCAATGGATATGGCGCTGATCCTGCTCATCGTCTTTAGCCTAAGTGCACTGCTCCGCGGCTGGGCTCCGAAACTTATTCCGGGCGCTGTGATTGTGTGTCTTTTGGCGACCGTCGTGCAGTTTCGTAACGACCTGGATTACGCCCATATGATCATCCAATCCACCGATATCGCGAGCACGGCCCCCTACCGTCTCACTCATTGGATACACGACCATTTGGACGGTGAGCGTGTTATGGTTTCAGGCCCGTATTCTTACTATGGAAACGACTTCGCCGATATTTTCCAACTGCACGGAGGGCATGACACGATGCTCCCCAATTTCATGCTACGGATTGCCGTTTACGCCCTCTATAGCGGGATGAACGCGGGACGTCGTGACGCTGAGATCAGCGTCTTGTGGCTCAAAGCGATGGGCGCGCAGGCGGTTTCCGTTCCTGGGGCCGGTAGCAACGAATACAACGAGCCGTTCTCTGATCCAAATAAGTTCGACGGTTTGCTGCCGGTGCTCTGGCGGGAGGGCAACGATACCATTTATGGAGTGCCGGCGCGCTCGGCCTCGCTAGCCCACGTCTTGCCGGCGGCCGCAGTCGTCCAGCATGCGCCGATCCACGGCCTCGACACAACCGAAATCGAACGTTATGTGAAAGCCATGGAGGATCCGTCGCTCCCCGTGGCCACATTCCTCTGGCAGGATGACAAGACCGCTCACATTAAGACGCGCATAGAGGCGGGTCAGCTAATCTCAGTACAAGTAACTTACACTCCAGGTTGGCGAGCAAGCATCAACGGAGCGCTCCAGAAGATCCATAAGGACGGCTTAGGATTCCTGCTGCTAGAGCCAGCGTGTGAAGGCCCATGCGAGATTACGCTTGTCTATGACGGAGGACTTGAGTGGCGCGCTACCTGCTTGGCAAGCGGGCTAGCCTTCATGGTTGTTCTATGCGGTTGCATCTGGGCTTGGCGGCATAGCCGACCGCTTTACTGTTGAATGGACAGCATGTCGCTGGCTGGCGTCGATAGCCCCTGGTACGTACAGATCACGACGCTGTCCCCGTTCGGCACCGCGCTTGGCACGACTACGTTGAACTGATACAGCCCAGGACTAATCACACCCGCGAAGTTCACCGTAGCGGCGATCCCCCCGATCTGGATAGACGGCGGGGACGGCAAAGTACCCGTTTGTTTCGATGAGCCATTCGTCAGAGGTGGGTTGGTCAACCCGAAGCCAGCGCCGTACAGCACGATCGTTTCACCGGGTTGCGCCGGCTGGAAGGGGTATCCCGGCGAAGACATCGACGCTGGGCCCACTAGAGTCCCGTCGGCGTGGGTAGCTGCGATGTAGCGCGTCGGATTGAACAGGAAAAAGGACGGCGCCACCTGGCCCAGAGTTACCGTGAACGGCGCGCTGGAAACACCGGCGACGGTTACCACCACTGGCACTTGACCGGTAAAACTATCGAGCGGCGTCAGGACGTTGATTTGTGTTGTGCTGATATAGTAAACGAATGCAGGTTTCCCGTCGACGGTAACACTGACCCCGCCGAGCTGAACCGGTAACATATCCGTATTGAACGACGGTGCTGTACTCCAGTTCATGCCCATGACACCTACACTCGCGGGAGCAAGATTGCTTCCGTAGATCTGGATCCAATCATTCTGCGCGATATCAGGAAAACCTCCCGCAGTGTCGATCGAGTTGATGGATGGAGCAAGCGAACCACCGGTGACCACCATCGTCACGCCGGCTTGACTGCTCTGTCCGGAAGAACTCACAATAACCGGCACTGTTCCGTTTCCGACATTCTGTGGAATGGTTGCCGTGATCTGATAGAGTCCCCCTAGCCCAGACGAGGCCAGCCCTCCCAGTAGCGGGGGAGCTCCCGTGGACGGATATTCCGCGGGTAGTGCCACTCCGGCGTAACGTACCGCCGCACTCAACCCTCCGATCGAAATGGAGACAGGGCTGACCACGTTTCCGTTTTGATCCGTCACTCCTAGGCCCGTGCAATAAAGAATCACGGACGCGCCGGGCTGTACTGGATTGGACGCATCTGCCACCGTGGTAGCCGCCGCCCCGTTGGATGCGTAGATGAGTCCTTGTCCGGTTCCAGTTCCGCTCTGGGTGAGAATCCCAGGGTTCGCGGACGAAATACTCACCCCCACTTCAACGGAAATACTAGTGTCGCGTTGTAAGAGCAACGCCTGCGGAGTGTTGGCCGGGAGGTCGGACGGAACCAGTGCGAGAACTTGGTTCGAGTCTGCATAGAGCAGCGGCGCGGGCTTTCCTCCAATGGCCACGGCGGCGCCGGCCAACTGTTCCTGAAGCGGCGTCGAAGTCGCCTGGGCCGCCCCATCCGCCAGACTCGAGCCGCGAATGAGCATGACGTCACCAGGCGCGAACGGTCCTTGAAGGAGACTGGCTGCGCTCACCAGCCCCGCACCGGAAAGCATGGGCAGCGTCGCTTGTTCACCACCTTGCTGGCCGATCGAAGCTTGCCCCATCCCGATTAATCCCGACGCAGAGTTCTTCGCGGTGACCGTGATTTGCACGCTGCTCGACGGCTGTCCCACTTGCCACGTTCCTACCCAGTTCCCGTTCTGAAGGCTTATTAACGGAAGCAACGGATCTCCATTGCTGAATGAGGCCTGCACGGAGCCGGAAGTGAGCGGCGAGCCACAATCATCGACAATCTCCACCTGGATCGTCACTGGGTACCCAACAGAAACGGGATTTCCATCGCCGAGGCTAGTGAACGTCACATTCAACTGGGTGGGAGTGCATCCTTCGTCGGCCCCGAATGGCTGTCGCGCGGCGCTCTGCCCCCCACTGCTCGAATCTGGACTGACAACCGTGGTGATGCTGATGGTGCGTGCCGTGCCGTCTGCGAACAGCAAAGTGATAACTCCGGGGAGTTGCGGGCCCGCAGACAGGTTTGTGAAATCGGGGTAGACGCGCAAAGTCTGCGGCTGCCCGGGAAGCAATAGCGCGCTGGATGGCAGATAGGTGAAAGTCGTGCCAATCGGCGCCGAACGATAGTTGTTCGCTTGGGCCGTAGGATTGCCGACGAGCACGTCCTGCGAGCCGGGGCTCATGCCCGCCTCACCTGTAAAAACGAGGCCGATCGGCTCCACATCCGGCTCCAAAATCACGCCTGGCTCCACCACCGTCAACACAATGGTCACCGTCTGGGGAGTGTTGGAAGCGGCGGACGTGACGTCGATTCGTCCGAAGTAGTCTCCTGGACTAAGCCCGGTAGTATTCACCGATACCTGGACCAGCGACACACCCAGTTGCGGGCCTTGGACCGTGCCGCTGGATGGGGAAATGCTCAACCAACTGCTGCCGCCGGAGAGAAATGTCGCCGTGACGGAAAAAGCCATGCTCCCGCTGGCGGCGTTCAGGATCGCGAAGGTCTGCGGGAGCGGTGTCCCACCGGCCGCGGCGCGGAAACTTAGGCCAGTTTGTGAAAGCAGGATAATCGCCTGTGGCGCGGTCACCGTCAGAGTCACGGGAATGGTCGTTGTAGTGGTGGCGGTGGCTAATAGGATGCTGCCCTGATAGGTCCCCGGGTTGAGCGAAGCTGTGTTTATGCTCACCGTGAGCGTGGTGGGGGACGTCGGCGTGACCACAGCACTGGCGGGCGAGACGCTTAGCCAAGAACCTGTGTTGGAATCAGACGCCGTAGTGGTGAACGTCACCGATCCGCTGCCCGAATTGGAAACGTGGATCTGACCGCTGGGAGGCTGAGATCCCTGCACGGCGGAAAAGTTCAGACTTGTCACGTCGACACTCAACGCAGGGGGCTGGGTGGAACCGACGACGAAGGTCACCGGAATGGTGGCTTGTGGAGGTGTGGCGTTGGGAACGGTGATGACAATCGTGTCGTTATATGTTCCCGGCGCCAGGGCGCCAGGAGTCGCATTTACATTCAGCGAGGCGGGAATCGAACCGCTGGACGGGCTGACAGTTAGCCAACTGGACTGATTCGCACTCGAATAGGCAAGGCCTGGGACCGAAGAAGACAGGCTGATGGTCTGCGGATTGGGCGCCGTTCCCCCCGCACTTGCGCTGAAGCTAATGGACGTAGGGATGGCTTGAAATGGAATCGCCGCGCCGGGCGCCAATACCTCGCGGATTCGGCCGTTGGCTTCGTCGGCAATATAGAAGTTGCCCGCGCCGTCGGTGGTTATGCCATAAGGGTAGTTCAGGGAAGCACTCGTAGCGGGCCCGCCGTCTCCACTGAATTGACAGTTACCGTTGCCGGCGAAGGCGGCCACGTTGCCGTTCGTGGTGACGTCGCGGACCTGACAATTGAAAGAATCCACAATGTAAACATTTCCCAAGGGGTCTGCGGTTAAACCTGTCGGATAGTTAAACGTTGCCTGCGTAGCCGGACCGCCATTCCCAGACGAACCAAGGATGCCGTTGCCTGCGAAGGTGGTGATGGTCCCCGCCGGGGTCACCTTGCGGACACGATCGTTGAGTGTGTCGGCGATATATAAGTTGCCCGCCGCGTCCAACGCGACCGCAGCGGGGTTGTTTAGACCTGCCATAATGGCCGGCCCACCGTCTCCACCAAAATCGGCCGCGCCCGTTCCCGCCACCGTGTTGATGACACCGCTCGGCGAGATCTCACGGACGCGATTGTTACGCGAATCTGCAACAAACACATTGCCGCCCTGAACGACAACGCCACGCGGGGCGTAAAGCACCGCCGCAGTCGCGGGGCCGCCATCTCCTGCAAATCCCGGTGTACTGCCGGAACCGGCGATTGTGGTGATAACGCCTGCGCTGGAAACGCGACGGATACGGTCGTTATAAGTGTCCGCGATATAAATGTTCCCAGCGCTATCGAGCGAGACGCCGCTCGGAGTGTTCAGTTCCGCATTCAAAGCGGCGCCCCCATCTCCGGAAAAGCCGGCAATCCCGTTCCCCGCGACAGTAGAAATAGTTCCATCCTGCGCAACCTTGCGAATACGGTTGTTGTCAGTATCCGCAAGGTAGACATTCCCTTTCCCATCCAAGGCGACGCTATAGGGGTAATTCAGGACGGCACCTGTGGCGGGTCCGCCATCGCCGGCGAAGGGTCCACCGTTGCCGGCAGCCGTAGTAATAATGCCGTCGGGGGCTACTAGCCGAACCCGCCGGTTGTTAGAGTCTGCAATCCAGAGGTTACCCGCACCATCCACGGCAACGTCGAAAGGAGTGTCCAAGGACGCGGCAATAGCTGGCCCGCCATCTCCGGAGAAGCGTTCAATGCCGTTCCCAGCGACGGTGTTGATGATGCCGCCCGTGGATATCTTGCGGATGCGGTTGTTCACCACATCCGCGAAGTAAACATTTCCCTGGCCGTCCACCGATAAGCCGGAGGGTCCGTTGAGTTCCGCTTGTGTAGCTGGCCCACCGTCACCGGCGAAACCCGTTTGGCCGCTGCCGGCCGCCGTAGTGATCGTTCCGTTGAGCGCAACTTTACGCACTCTTTGGTTGACCGAGTCTGAAATGTAGAGGTTCCCATTCGCATCCAGGGCAATAGCCAAGGGCGTATTCAGGGAAGCGGCTGTAGCCGTGCCATTATCTCCCGAGAACGCAGCGGCACCGTTTCCGGCAATGGTTGAAATGATACCCGCTGAAGAGACTTCACGGACGCGTTGATTGCTCGAATCCGCGATGTATAGATTTCCTGCAGCATCCGTTTTCACGTCGTGGGGATAGTATAACTGGGCGGCTACCGCAGGGCCGCCGTCGCCAGAGAAGCCTGGCGTTCCGGTGCCCGCCACGGTGGTTATGGTACCGTCGGAAGTCACTTTGCGGATGCGGTTGTTAAATTCGTCGGCGATGTAGAGATTTCCCGCGGCATCTACCGCTACGCCGGCGGGATCGTGGAGCGACGCTTTCACAGCCGGACCGCCCTCTCCTGAAAAGGCTCCGTTGCCATTGCCGGCGATCGCTATGAGGGTGCCGTTCGGGGACAAGCGCATTACCATGTTGTTGCCCGTGTCGGCTACATAGATATTGCCGACGGCGTCAATGGCCACACCAGTGGTTTGCCCAAGGGGCGCCTGGAGCGCGCTGAGACTCGAACTGGGGAAAGGCCGATCCGCCCCCGCGATCGTCGTGATGACGACTTGCGCCTGCACAGCCGCAGCAAATGCGGTGGCCAGCATTGTGCCGTATATCAGTCGTCCCAAGCTCTACCTCCTTTTCAGCCACGGGCGGGAAGAAACAGGCTTAGTTCGGCTCCCTTTGTGAACGTAGACGCCAGTATATCGCTACGAAGTAGCGGGTTGCACAGCGCCTCTAGCAGCCTGTATCCAAAACCATTTCCAAACGAACATGTTTCGGCATAGAATCAGCGATGGCGATGGGCACGCGCAAGCAGCGCGAGCGGCAGGAACCGCTGTGGTATCCAAGTGAGCTGCCCGAGGCGCCGGGACATCCGTTTTATCAGCGGCTGAACCGGATCCTCGATGAGCAGGGTTTCGACCGCTTCTGCGAAGGCCGCTGCCGGAGGTTTTATCACGAGAAGCTGGGGTGACCGTCGTTGGCTCCGGGGATTTATTTTCGGCTGATGATGATCGGCTTTTTTGAGGGCCTGGACGGCGAGCGAGGTATCGCGTGGCGAGTGGCGGATTCCCTCACGCAGCGGCAGTTTCTGCGGATCGGGCTGGACGAGCGAACGCCGGACCGTTGCTCCCGCGCCGACACCACATCGACGGCGCTGCAATCATCGAGAAATTCTTTGCCCGTCAAAATCGAGGTTTTAGAGACGGCTGTTTAGGACCCGCGAAGAACGAGGAGCGCGACGAACGGCAACGCACCGGTCAGCGGCCCACTCCGGCGGACAGCCTCTCGCATGGCTGCCCCGTCCCTTCTTTCAGATTCACGATTTTGTCTACCCCGGTCTGTTTCCACGATTCGCATTCCCCCGCCAGCCAATGAACCTCTATGCGATCCACCTCGGTATCCTTTCCCAGACCGAAATGAGCTCGTGGGTCGTTTGCCGCCAGATAACTGCCGTCGCCTCTCACCCATCGCTTCACCGATGTACCATCCTTGCGCACAAGTTCCACCACGCTCCCATATGCCGAACGATTGGTTTTCGTGCCCTCCAGATGCACCAGCAGCCAATGTCCGCGGTTTGGCACCGTGTTCAGCAGCAGACGCGCCGGGCCATTATTATTCGTCACCAGAATGTCCACTCCCCCGTCGTTATTCACGTCGCCGAACACCGCCGACCGGCTGACCTCGGGAATTTGAAAAACCGGACCGGCCGAGGCGGTAATATCAACGAACTCTTTTCCCTTGCCCATATTTTTCAGCAGCAACTTTTTCTCGCGGTAGGGAAACGGGTCGCCCTTCGGATTCGAACTGAGATCACCGGCCATACTTCTCACTCCGCCGTTGGAGCTGAACATGTCCAACAGCCCGTTATTGGCCATGTCAAAGAGGCCGACGCCGAATCCCGTAAAGGGCAACGAAATATGGGACAGCCCGGATTGCTCGGTGGCGTCGACAAAATCGCCGTTCGGCTGCCGCTGAAACAGCGTGAAGGCCTCGGTAGGAAGGTTCGTCACGATAATGGATTCGCCGCCATCGCCGAAAATATCGCCCGAAGCAAGGCCCATGCCGGCCCGCGGTCTGCCATCGGAAGCGAAGGCCAGCCCATTCGTGAGCCCCGCTTCTTTGAATACTCTGTCGTTCGGCTTCGATTGCGGGCTGCGCCGCTCATTGATCCAGAGATAATTCGCCGCGCCGTCGTTGGCCACCATGAAACCGGGAAACCCGTCGGGGCCGAAATCTCCCGTGAGAATGCCGAGCCCGGGCCCCACCTTGGCGTTTAGACCCACCTCATCGGTCACATTTTTGAAATGCCCGTTCCCGAGGTTGTGATACAACTCGGTGGCCGTCCCCTTGAATGGAGAAGGACCGCAATAGTCGAGTCTGCCGTCGAACATGTAGCAAGGGCGGCGATAGAAATCGACGTAGCGAACGACGGCGATGTCCAGCAATCCGTCCTTGTCGTAATCGATGAATGCGGCGCTGGTAGGCCAACCGGAGGAAGCCACGCCGGCACTGGCCGTTACGTCGGTGAAGGTGCCGTTTCCGTTGTTGTGATACAGAATGTTGTGGCCGTAATTAGTGACATAGAGATCGACGTACCCGTCGTTGTCGTAGTCGCCGGCGGCCACGCCCATGCCTTGATCGGCGAGTCCCACACCGGCCGATTCCGTGACATCGGTGAACGTCAGTTTGCCCGTTTCTTTGAGATTATTCCGGAACAGGCGGTTGCCCGGCTTCCAACCTGGCGGGACGGGCACCAACGGCTTGCCTTGAGGGCCGGTGGGATAGCCCTGGACCAAATATACGTCCATGTCGCCGTCGTTATCGTAATCGAGCAGCGCCGCGCCCGAGCCGACCATTTCGGGCAGAAGCATCTCGCCGGTGGCGCCGGAATACTGCCAGAAGTCGATCCCGGCCTGTTTGGACACGTCCTGGAAGAGCGGTGATCCGTTGGAAGAAGACGACTTGCAGCCGGCCAGCCAAACAAATGACAACACAGGCAAAGACACTAGGATAAGAAGCCCGTTACGATACATCATTGCGGGCATGATATCATGGCGATATTTTATGAAGCGGGGAATCGCCTCCGTAATACTGGCGGCGTTTTTGGAATTGTCGTGCGCGAAATCTGTCCCGCCGGTCCCGACCATCCCGCTGGAGGGTCTCGATACGGACGTGAGAAACGCCATCGTGAAAGCCCGCGATGAAGCCGTGGCGCAGCCGAAAAGCGCCCAGGCTTCCGGCAATCTCGGCATGGTGCTGGAAGCGCACACTCTCTATCAATCCGCCGCGCCCGCTTATCAACGCGCCGTGCGCCTGGACCCGAAAGAGTTCGCCTGGCGATACTATCTGGCGCTGTGCCTCGAAAAGAACGGCCAGTTGGATCAGGCGCTGGCATCGGTATCGGAAGGCCTGCGCATCCGGCCGGACTATGCTCCCGCCGTTCTCAAACGAGCCGAACTGCTGCTGAAACTGGGACGATTTCCCGAAAGCGCCGCCGCGCTGGAACCTTTCCTGAAAAAAAATCCGGACTCGCCGATGGCTCTATACATGCTCGGACGGGTGAAGTTCGCACAGCAGGATTTCGCCGCTGCCGACGATCTGTATCGCCGCGCTACCCAGGCTTGGCCTACTTACGGCTCCGCCTGGTTCGGCCTGGGCGAAACCAGCAAAAGACTTGGCCGCGACGCGGAAACCGAAAAAGATTACCAGCTCGCCGAAACCCATAAGGACCACTATCCGCCCACCGGCGACGATCTCTATTTGCAAATGATCAAGCTCGCCACCGGCATCGAGAACAAGCTGGCCGAAGCCAAGAGGCTGATGAACAGGCGGGACTTCGACCGGGCCTCAGAAATCTACAAAGAGGTTCTGAAACAACATCCGGATAATCCGGATTGCCTGGTGAACCTTCTTTACATCGCGCAATACCCGAACCAGGCGACACCCGAGGAAGTGGAGGATCTCTACCAGAGAGCCCGCGCCGCGAGTCCGCAGCTGCCCGAGGTGTACGAGTACCACGGCACGGCACTGGCCGCCGAAGGCAAGTTCGATCAGGCCGTGGCCGAGCTCGATAAAGCCATCCAGCTCAAACCCAAGAATGCCGAAGCCCACGCCTGGCTGGCCGACGTGCGCGAGCGCCAACACCGTCCCGCCGATGCCATCGAGCAATATCGCATCGCCATCGCGCAGCAGCCCGACTTTCGGATCGCCCGGCTGGAGCTGGCGAAAAACCTGCTGTATTCGGGTCGCAGCCGCGAAGCCATCCCCGTGCTGCTTCCGGCACTTCAGGTGGAAGACCAGAACACGCCGATTGCGATGATGTTCCTGGTGCAGGCCTACGTGAACATGGGAGACCGGGCGACCGCGCGAAAATATCTGGAGCAAGCGCATCAGTACGTTCTGCGCAACGGGCCGGCCAATCTGCTCCCGCAGATCGAAAGCAACTTGAGGAGCCTGGGGTCCGGTTGAAAAAGGGCGGTCGAAACAAGGGTTCTCGGCCCGTCGCCGCTCGCAAGCGCCCGTCCAGTTGGTCGCCGCACATCTGGCGAATAGCCCTTCTTGGGGCACTTGTTTTCGCTGCGTACTCCAATTCATTCGACGCCGGTTTTGTTTACGACAACGAATCGGCCATCCTGGAGGACACACGCGTCCACCAGGCGAACGTCGATAACGTCCACCGCATACTTACAGAGGGCTATTGGGAAAATCAGCCCACCACCGATCTATACCGTCCCCTGACCACGCTCTCTTACCTGCTGAATTACGCGGTTCTTGGCAACGGCACGAACCCGGCGGGCTATCACTGGGTGAACCTGGTTCTGCACGCAGCCAACGTCGCGCTGGTATACGCCCTGGGCATATTGACTTTTGGCGATCCGGTGCTGGCACTTGCCTTGGCGGCCATCTGGGGATTGCATCCTCTGCTGACCGAAGGTGTGACTAACATCGTTGGACGAGCCGACTTACTCGCGGCCCTTGGCATCCTGGCCGGCTTGCTTTGCCACGTTCGGGCGACAGCTGGGGACGGATGGCGCAAGGCCGGATGGTTGATGGCGCTGGCTCTCTCGCAGACCGTTGGATTGTTCTCCAAAGAGAACGGCGTGGTGTTGCCTGCCCTGATGCTGTCTTATGACCTGATCTGGTCCGCGCGATCCGTGTGGCGGCGGCGAATCTTGTCCTATGCGGTTTTGGCGCTCCCGTTGGCCGCTTTCTTCGTTCTGCGCAGCCAGTTACACATGCATCTGGAAGTACCCTTCCAAAAGAATCCTCTGGTAGGCGCGGCCTTCTGGCCGGCGCGATGGACCGCCGTTAAGATCATCGGCAGGTTTCTGTGGCTGTTCGTGTGGCCGGCGCGCTTATCGGCGGACTACTCTTATAACTCCGTACCCTTGTTCCAATGGCCTCTGGCAGGCTGGGAGGATCTGCAGGCGCTGATTGTGCTTGCCCTATGCATCGCCGGGATCGCGCTGGCGATAAGGCTACGCCGCGAGAATAAGCCCCTGTGCTTCTTTGTCCTTTTCTTCTTTATCGCGCTGGCTCCCACCGCGAATCTTTTCATCCTCATCGGCAGCGCTATGTCGGAGCGCTTCATGTACCTCCCTGCGATCGGACTGGCAGGCTGCGCCGTCGTCCTGATTGGCGCGCTAGCTCGACGCTATCCGCAACCGGTTTTCAGGAAGGCCTTATGGGCTACTGCGGTGATCTTATGCCTCGCCTTAGGCGCCCGAACCTACGCCCGTAACTTCGATTGGCATGACGAAGCCACACTTTGGACCAGCGTTACGAACGTGAACCCCAATGACGCGCTGGCTCACCTGAATCTGGGAAGTGCATTGCTCCAAATTCCGGGCCGAGCGCCAGACGCGATCCGGGAGTATCAAAGAGCCGCGCAGATCTATCCGAACTACGCCGATGCACACAACAATCTCGGCGCGATTCTCCTCCAGGCGGGCCGCACCACGGAAGCTGTCGCGGAGTATCAGACCGCGGTGCGCCTGGACCCGGACTATCCCGACGCACATAGCAATCTGGGAAGCGCTCTGGCCCGTATTCCCGGCCATCTTCCCGAAGCTACCGTGGAACTGGAAACCGCAGTCCGTCTGGATCCTGAAAACGCACGCCGGCGCCTGGCGCTGGGAAACGTTCTCTTGCAGACACCAGGCAGACTGTTCCAGGCCATCGGGGAGTTGGAGACTGCAATAAAGATCGATCCCCAACTCACCGATGCCCATTACTCACTGGCGCTGGGGTTGGCGCAGATACCCGCCCGGCTGCCGGACGCCGTTATTGAGTTCAACACGGTGTTGAGAAGCAGGCCCGACGACGCGGGATCTCATTACCAGCTTGGAATTGCGCTGTCGCGCATGCCCGGCAAACTTCCGGAAGCGATTCGCGAGATCGAGACGGCGGAGCGGATCAAACCGGATCCCCGGCTACACGACCTGTTGAATCGTCTGCGAAAAGCGCCATAGCCCCAAGCCGCTCCTGCGCCGCTCTTCTCCCCTCTTCCGGGTTACCCCCATGGGCGCTCCATATCAAAGGAGCTGATACAACCGCCCATCCCACGTGATTATCCGGCGGGGTTGCATGCAAAGCCCCGCCGTCACAAGAACTTAGCTGAGCGTCAAGGTAGCGTCAAATTTTCTTCCGCGTGTCAGAGTAGTAGATTTCTGTTATATGATATCGAAAGTTTTGGTTTGGTTTAGAGGGGTAGTACCACATTCGGTCGAAGAATCCTAGGTCTGGGGAGGCTCGTTTAATGCAGTTGAGAATTGCTGGTTTTGTGCTGATCTGCGCGGCAATGGCTTTTGCTCAAGGAGATCGCGGAACAATTACAGGAACGGTTACCGATCCGACTGGGGCGGTCGTTCCAAACGCCGCCATCCAGATTACGAATAGCGAAACGTCATCCGTTTACAAGGTTGCTACCACCAACACGGGCAACTACACGCTGGCCAATCTTCCGGTTGGCACGTACGTGTTTGAGGTGGATGCGCCGGGCTTCAAGAAGTTCGAACGGCCCGGCCTTGTGGTCCAGGTGGCCGAAACGATACGCGTCGACGCAGTACTCGAGGTAGGCTCTTCCTCGGAAACGGTTACGGTCAGCACTGAAGCCCCGCTACTAAAAACGGAAAGCGGCGAGGTCAGCCATCAGGTGGACTACGAGGCCGCCGACCTGTTACCGCTCTTCACCACCAACGGCACCGGTGGCAGCACCGGTCTGGGTAATATCCGCGATCCGCTGAGCGTTCTGAACATACTGCCCGGCGCGCAACAGGTCAGCGATACAATACTGCGCATCAACGGCCTGCCCTCCAGTTCGCAGACCATCATGGTGGAGGGCATGGACGCCACCAATGGTCTGTGGCGTCAGCAGAATCAGGGCACCCAGCAGGGAACCGACGCGGTGCAGGAAGTTTCGGTACAAACCAGCAACTTCGCCGCTGAATACGGCGGGGCGGGCGGCGGTTATCTGAACTTCACTATGAAATCCGGCACGAATCAGTATCACGGAAGCGGCTACGACTACTTTGTCAATAGCGCGCTGAATGCCGGTCTGCCGTTCTCGGCCAACTGCAACGAGGAAGGTAATTGCGCTACCAACACCAACTCCGGCCTCATCAAGAACGTCGTGAAGCGCAACGATTATGGCGTCACGCTCGGTGGCCCGCTGATTATCCCGAAACTATACAACGGCAAAGACAAAACCTTCTTCTTCTTCAATTTCGAGCAGTTCCGCCAAAGCACGGTGACCAACAATGGGATCGCGACCATGCCTACTCCCGCCTACCAGACCGGGAACTTCGCCGCGGCCGAGTCGTTTGGTCCCTTTCCTATTCCCGGCCTGAATGGGGTTTCCCCTATTGGCTCGATCTGGGATCCAAATACCAGAGTCACTTCTGCAAACGGTACAATTTCGGAAAGCCCATTTCCGGGCAACACGATTCCCATCAGCCGGATGGATCCGGTGGCATTGTATCTGCAGTCCCTCTTCCCCCAGCCTAACCTACCCGGGGTGATCAACAATTACGCCATCCCGGCCTATGGCAATTTCCTGCACACCACCATTCCGTCCATCAAGATCGACCAGATTCTCAATTCCAAGATGAAGTTGTCCGGCTACTTCTCGGCGACCATAGAAAACTCGCCCAATAGCAACGGATTCGCCGCCGACCTGGCTCCTGTGGCGCCAAACCGCGATCGCTCGTATACCTACCGGATCAATTTCGACGATACGCTCACTCCCACGCTGCTGTTCCATTTCGGTGTCGGCTTGCTTTACTACAACCACCCCGAATATACGCCAACTTCGGATTTTGACGCCCAGGCCACCAAGGTGGCCGCGTCAGGGTTTGGCGGAGCTCCGGGGGGTTATAACTTCGCGTCATTTCCAGCCAGTAGCTATATGCCGTCCTTCGGCGGCCTGACCAACACCATTAATCTCGCTGGTGGACTGGCTCTGGGATCGGGCTTTTTCGCTCCGTCTCCAGGTCCCTCCGGCTTCGACGAATCCGATGTGCACGACGTCAAACCAACGGCGAACACCAGCGTGACCTGGGTCCGGGGGAATCACACCTTCAAAGTGGGCGCCGATATGGTCCTGGAGGGTTTCCCCCAGCAGAGCAGCATTCGCGCCTTCGGCGAATACGAATTCAGCACTCAGCAGACCGAGAACCCCGCTGAATACGGTGTGGGAGGAATCATTTTTCCGTCCGGCTTCGCCTACGCCAGCTTCTTGCTGGGCAAGGTGAACAGTGTTGAAACTTCCGCCATCAACGACTCGCGGTTAGGCAACCATACCTGGGGGGCTTTTATCCAGGATAGCTGGAAGGTGAGTCGCAGGCTAACCCTGGAACTTGGTGTGCGGTGGGACTACGCAACGTTATTGGAAGAGGAGCACGGGCGTATGTCGGACGCCTGCTTCACTTGTGTCAATACGTCGCTTGCCTCCGCCTATAACCCCGGGGGACTTGCGGGTGCTATCGTCTACGGCGCCACAAACAATGGCCCGTTGACCAACGCCTATCCATTCTCGCTGGGACCCCACGTCGGTGTCGCTTACCAAATTACCCCCAAGACCGTATTCCGCGCCGGCGGGTCAATTGCTTACTCATCATCGCCCGACAACGCCTTCCTGTCCTACAGCGTGGCGAATTTCTACACCGTCGCCTCATCCGGGCAATTCCTCCCGGCGGCTCAACTGGCGAGTGGAACTCCGCTCTCCGGCGCTCTAACCCCCACGTTCCCGGAATATAACCAGTACCCATTCCCAATCTCTTCCAGCGGTTGCGGCTCGAATGGGACCCTCCCTTGCGTTCCGCCCCAGGAGCCGTTCATCACCCTCTCGAAGAGCTCCGGCAGGTTGCCCCGTATCTTCCAGTGGAGTATCGGTTTCCAGCAGGAGATCGCTCCCAACCTGATGATCGACGCCGCTTACGTCGGCAATCGCGGCGCATGGTTCACGGCGCCTTTGGAGGATACCCAGTCGTTCAACGGACTCACCCAGAGCATTCTTTCGAACCTGACTACCGAAGGTCCTGGCGGGACGGGTAAGTACGGCGCAACCCAGAACATGGCCTTCACGAATCCGGCCGATTACGCACTGCTCAACGACCAGATCAACAACCCGGCCGTGCTCGCAAGATTCCCCTTGCTGTCCAATCCCAGCAACGTCTATCCCGGCTTCCCCACCAGTGAGACCCTGGCCCAAGCACTGCGCCCCTACCCGCAGTGGTTCGGCGTACCTTCGTTCCTGGGACCGCCTATGGGCGATACCTGGTACGATTCGCTGCAGATTAAGGCCACCAAGCGCTACTCTCATGGCTTGACCGCTGTGGTTGCCTATACCTTCTCGAAGTCGTTGACCAATACGGCCAATTCCAACACCTCGTACCTGACGCCGAACGACCCGGTTCTGAACGATCCGTTCAATCTTCCGACGGACAAACAGCTCTCCGGCTTCGACCAGCCCCAGGTGCTGGTGATCTCGTTCAGCTACACCACCCCGAAGGCCCAACTCGGCGACAGTGCTCTCGGCAAGGCCACTAGCTGGCTGGCACGCGACTGGATCGTCGGAGGCGTTCTCAAGTATGCCAGCGGCCAGTTGATCCAGAGTCCGGCCTCCAACATCACCCTGTGGAACACCATGGGCATCGGCGGCACTCCGCTGAACGGCGTATCCAATTTCTCCGGCGGCGGGGCCAGTACCGAACCCCTTGAAAACTATGTTCCCGGCCAGTCGTGCTTCTCCGTCAATCCGAACAGCCATTTCGACCCCACTAAAACGCTGGTTCTGAATCCGAACGCCTGGTCTAACCAGACAACGGAGACGTTTGGCGACGCGGCGCCTTATTACACCGACTGCCGGTGGCAGCGCCAGCCGGCCGAATCACTCAGTTTGGGCCGGATGTTCCACATAACGGAAAAGGTCCAGTTGTTGATCCAGGCGCAGTTCTTCAATCCGTTCAATCGTGTGTTTTATGCCGAGCCAACTGGAGCCACCACCAGCACAACGGCCGCCACGTACAGCAACCCGTTCCCGGGCTCCGCAGCCGCGACCGGTGCTTTAAACGGAGGCTACGGGTTCGTGAACATGCTCAACGGAGGCACAGCTGTAGACGGAATCGGCCCGAATCCGAGATCCGGACAGTTGGTGGCGCGCTTTACCTTCTGACCCGAGCAACCTCGTAATAAACCAGGCCTCGTCGGGAAACCGGCGAGGCTTTTTTCTGGAGTATACTGCCCCCGAGCGGGTTGCACACTTGAATGTTGAATGCTTCGTCGTCCCACGCCGGCCAGTCTGTCCTGGTAACTGGCGCTGGAGGATATATAGGATCGGCCTTGGTCCAGGCGATTGCCGCGGCCGGTCCAGCCCGTATCATCCTGCTGGATTCGGCTGAACACAACCTTTTCCAGATCCGGCAGAAGCTCGAATCGGCCTTCGGTCAGGTGCCGTACGAGCCTGTATTGGGAAGCGTGGGTGACGTCAATTTGCTCGGCGACATTTTCACCCGCTTTCAGCCCCAGGTCATCTATCACGCGGCGGCATTCAAGCACGTTCCCTTGCTCGAGCGCAATCCTCTCGCGGCTGTCCGCAATAACGCAATCGGTACCTACACGCTGGCGCAGTCGGCTCTCCGCCATAGGACGCGCAAGCTGATCCTGATCTCCACCGATAAAGCCGTGAACCCGCGCAGCGTCATGGGTGCTTCCAAACGCCTGGCGGAGTTGGTCGTCGTCTCGCTCAGCAGCGCCGCATGCCCGCTAAACGCCATCCGCCTGGTGAATGTGATCGGGTCGCCAGGGAGCGTGGTCCCGATTTTCTTGAGGCAGATCGCCGAGCGCAGGCCCATTACCGTCACCCACCCGCACGCGAGCCGGTGGTTTATGTCTTTGAACCAGACCGTCGATGCCATCCTGGCTAGCGGGATGACTGAGCTCGAGGGAAGAATTTTTGTGCCGCAACTCGGAGCGCCCACGCGAATTGTCCATCTGGCCAAGTTCTTGATCGGAGCTACGGCCGACATCCCGATTGTGTTTACCGGATGCCGTCCAGGAGACAAACTTACCGAAGAGCTGGTTTCTAAAACCGAGACGAAAGAAGGAACCATAGGCCCGCTCGACGTAATCAGGACCTGCCGCCCTCAATCTGCCGAGGTCGACGAGATCATCGAGGAGCTTCGCGATTGCGTCGACTCCTACGACGTCCCCGGCCTCATCCGAGCGCTGTGCTCCGCGGTTCCAGAATATGTCCCGAGCGAAATCGTTCGATGAAGAGAAAAATCGCAGCCGTCACGACGTCTCGGGCCGACTTCACCGCGCTGTATTGGCCGCTGCATGACCTGGCGTCACATCCCGACGTGGATCTGAAAATCATTGCGCTCGGGCCGCATCTGTCTCCCGAATTCGGAACGACCATCCGGGAGATCGAAAAATCCGGATTGCACGTTGCCGCGCGAATCGAGTGTCTGTTGAGCTCGGATACGGATGTCGGCATGGCCAAGACCATCGGTTTGGCGACATTGAGTCTGGCGGATTGCCTCGGGGAAATGCGGCCGGATCTGCTACTGGTAACAGCGGACCGCTACGAAATGCTCGCCCCCGCTTCGGTTGCATTGGCGCTGCGGATTCCGCTAGCGCATATTGAAGGAGGAGAGATTAGTGAAGGCGCAATCGACGACGCGGTGCGCAACGCTCTTACAAAGATGAGTCACGTCCACTTCACATCTACGGAGCTGGCGCGCGCGCGGGTAATCGGCATGGGCGAGGAAGAGTGGCGCGTCCACCGCACAGGGGCTCCCTCGTTGGATCATCTGCGGCGCGCTCCGTTATTGAGCCGTGAACAACTGAAACAGCATTTGGCCATCGATTTCAGCCGCCCGACAGCGGTAGTCACCTACCATCCGACGACCATCGCTCGGGACACTACGCGGGAAGCGGACGCTCTCTTCGAGGCGCTCGATACGACGCCCGAGCAACTTCTGTTCTGCTATCCAAACGCCGATGCGGGCAGCCGCGCACTGATCGGTAGAATGGAGAGGTTCCTCCGCGACCGCGGCGGTAGGGTATTCGTCAACTTGGATCCGCTGGTTTATTGGAGCCTGTTGCAGCATGTCGATTTCCTGCTCGGAAATTCCAGCAGCGGGATCATTGAGGCTGCGTCCTTCGCTTTGCCCGCGGTGGATGTGGGAATCCGCCAGCAGGGTCGTGAGCGCGGCCCGAACGTGCTCGACGCGGAGCCGAACGCCGGTTCCATTCTGGATTGCATCCGAACCGCGAGAAGCGAGGAATTCCGGCAATCGCTCAAAGGCATGGCGAACCTGTACGGCGATGGATGCGCTTCTCAAAGAATCGTTGCTGTGCTGACGTCGTTGTCGTTAACTGGAGTGCCAGGCGAGGAACTATTGATCAAGCGCGCGCGGGCCATGGGATGAGAATCCCGCTCTCGGCTCCCGACATCACTGCTTCCGACATCGAAGCCGTGGTGAGCGTGTTGCAAACGACACGACTCAGCATCGGCCCCAAAACGGAAGAATTTGAGAGATCGGTCGCGGATCTGGTGGCGGTTCCGCACGGAATTGCGGTCAGTTCGGGAACGGCGGGTCTGCATCTTTGCTTGCGCGCGCTGGGCGTGGGCGCTGGCGACGAAGTCATTTTGCCGTCTTTTACATTTATTGCCGCCGGAAATGCGGCTCTTTATGAGCGCGCCCGGCCCATATTTGTGGACATTGACCCGCTCACGCTCAATCTGGATCCCGTCAAACTGGAGCGAAGCATCACTCCCAGGACCCGCGCCATCATCGCCGTCCACACTTTCGGACATCCCGCCGATATGGATTCGATCATGGACATCGCCCGGAAACACGGTTTGCCCGTGATTGAGGACGCTTGCGAGGCGATCGGAGCCCGCTATCGGGGCCGGCCCACCGGCGGCATCGGAGATTTCGGGGTGTTTGGATTCTATCCCAACAAGCCGATTACGACGGGCGAGGGCGGCATGGTGGTGACTCGCGATTCTCAAGTGGCAGCTACCATCCGGGCGCTTCGCAATCAAGGGAGGATGGAGTCCGACGGCTGGCTGGACCATCGTCTCCTCGGATACAACTATCGGCTTTCTGAATTGAATTGCGCGCTCGGTCTGGAACAGATGAAACGGATCGACGACATTCTCGATCGTCGTGAGGCGCTTGCTATTCAGTATTCCGAGGAGCTGCAGACGATTCCGGAAGTGATAACGCCGCCATTAAAGATTAAAGATGGACGTTTATGTTGGTTCGTCTACGTGATTCGTGTGGACAATCCCGACACGATTCTCCGGCAATTAACCGACCAGGGAATCGGCTGCGCGCGGTATTTTGCTCCATTGCATCGGCAACCGCTCTTTGCGCCCTATGCGAATCCGCGCGACGATCTGAAAATCACCGAGAAAGTGGCGCGTCAAACCTTGGCGCTTCCGTTTTTCAATCGCTTGACCAGCGAACAGATTCACCAAGTCTGCTGCGCGCTGCGGGCGGCGCTTCGTTCTAAAACGTAAAGCAGGTGTCCTTCGACACTCCATCGCCGGCATTCTCCGGTAGCATAGTCGACGACAAACCGGTTCTCGATGTTCAGGCCGGCTGCCTGGGCCAGAGACCGAAATTCTCTGTGAGTAAACACGTGCCCTCGCGTGGCGCAGCGCACTTGCTCGACGTCCCAAGCCACCACGACATCGCCATTGGTCTCGTTCCACTTCAGGCGATCGCGCAGAAAGCGAAGAGCGGTTGGAATCGCGCCGTAGTGGCGCACATTGTAGCGATGCTGCACGTCTATAAAGATTCGGCCTTGGGGAGACAGCAGACGTGCAAACTGATTAAGAACCTCCAATCGGCTGGTGGACGGAAAGATGTGTCCAAGGACATTCCAGAGGCACGTGATGACGTCAAACTCGCCGTGGAGCGAATGAAGGTCTTCGGCCCGTATCGTGCGGCCTGTCGCGTTGTCGCCCTGCATCGCCACACTGGGTTCTAGCAGAAGATGTTGGGCAATGTTCCGGGCCTGAACGATCCGGCGGGCTCGGCTACCGTCGCCGGCTCCGACATCGAGCAGGGAGCGGCTTCCAGACGGTATCCCGGAGATCACCAGCCGATCGATGCTGTCCAGGTACAATCTGCGCTTTTCGGCGATGCGAGCGAATACCGGCGCGATTCGGTCGTACGCCGTGATTGGGTCCAGCATCACAGACACGGGCTAGGTTGCCAGCCGCCAAACGCGGACTCGAGTTGCGCGGCAATCCGTATCGCCACGTCTTCGCGCCATGGGTGTGCGGCGATCTGCACGCCGATCGGCAGGCCCGCGCCAGTCTGTCCGCAGCGCACCACGGCGGCCGGCCAGCCGGTGAGATTGTGCGTCATCGTGTAACTAAATCCCTGGAACGTCCGCTCTTCGATCGAACTGCCGTGCGGTAACGCCGCTTGCGGGCAGACTGGCGAAAGGATGGCGTCGTAGTCTATGAGGAACGCGAACATCCGCGCGCGAAAGCGGTCCAGAGCGGCCCAATATTCCGCGAACCCGCCGATCGTGCCGCGGTACGGTTCCAGTTTCATCAGCCATCCTTCTAGAAGCGGATGCGTGCGCGTGCTCCCAATTGCGGCCAAAAAAGCCCGCAAACCATCGCCGCCATCCGGACCGATCATGCGCATTTCAAGTTCGTAACTTTCCTCCACCCCAGGCGGGCGAGATTCTTCGATCCGACTCACCTCGTTCTTGAGCGAAGCGGCCGCCTGGTGAACTACCGCGACTGCTTCCGGTCCAGCGGGTACGATTCCGTTGTCGGTGAAGAACGCGATCCGTAGATCTGTCATGCACACCTGGGCGGGATCGCCGAACGGCATACCGACGACGGTATGATCCCTGCCATCGGGCGCCGCCAGGATCGACATCATGACACTCAGATCCTCCACGCAGCGCGCCATGGGACCGATTTGCCACAGCGTTTCGATCCACCCACCTGCCGGAGGAACATGGCCGGTGCGAGGCAGGCGTCCCGAAGTGGGCTTGATGCTCGCAATGCCACAGAAGTGCGCCGGCACTCGAACGCTTCCCGCGGCATCGCTGCCGAGGCCGAAGGGAGATCCGCAGGCGGCGATGAGCGCGGCCTCACCTCCGCTGGAGCCACCCGATGTGCGCGAGAAGTCGTAAGGATTGTTGGTACGCCCGCGGATGAGGTTGTCGCTTTCGAATGCAAACAAAAGATCCGGTAAGTTGGTTCGAGCGATCGGGATGGCTCCGGCCGCGCGCAGGCGCGCCACTACCGTTGCATCCCGGATGGAAGCCGCGGCCGATTTCAAACCGAGCGTGCCGGCCGTGCAGACGGTACCTTCCACTTCGATGGAATCTTTGATGGAAAACGGAACGCCCGCTAGAGCGGGAAGCGGATTGCCTTGGGCACGCTCGCGATCCACACGTGCGGCCGATCGCCGCGCTGTTTGATCCAACACCTCCGCTACCGCGTTCAGGCACGGATTCACTTTTTCAATGCGCTGAAGATGCGCGTGCACTAATTCCGTGGCGGACACCTCGCCGCTGCGGATCAAGCGCGCTTGCGCGGTGCCGGAGAGTGAGCAGACATCCGTCATTTCGACCCGAGCGGCTGGAGCAACACCGACGCGGGCCGGGTGTTGTAGGTGCGCTGGTAGGAATCGTGGGCGGCATCCCTCGGGAAGTGTTCGCTCGCGGGGTACGGATACTGGGACATTCCATGGAACGGAAGCGGCTGAACAGTGGAAGAGAACGCGGTGTTCGGATCGCGATCCTTGGCCCAACCGTCCACCTTGATCAGGAAGTCGCGGGTGATTCCAGCAGGCGGTGCTTGCAAGCCGGCCAGAGGGAACCGCAGGCGTCACTTCGTCGCCCGAGCCCATGATCACGAGCCGGTCGTCCCCATCGCGCAGCAGATTGGTCCACCGGGCCGTACCTTGTATAGAGCCCCGGAGTAGGATTCCAGAAGGAAGCCTGCGAAACATGATCGTAGAAGAATGTATCGGGCTGTTTGCGCTCCGGATCGATCCGCGTTTCTGAAAATCCACGAAAATGCAGATCGGCGGAGTCAAAAGGTATAAGAGCGGGCTTCACGTCGAGCGTCCGAAGCGCCCTCACTCAGGAAGATCTCGTCCCAATACACGCATAGATTGGTGACGATCCGGACCTTGCGGCTGGCGGAAAGAAATTCACTGGGACCACGATCGTCTTTGGTTTTCCGGCCGGCATGCCCATATCTTGATTCACCGTTTTCCAGGCGCCGGCGGCGTCCTGCACCTGGAGATACGGCATCACCAGGCCAGCTTCCGATTCCTGCGAGGCCCTGCGGAAAGTGCTGCCATCGGGCCAATCCACCCATCCGTTCAGCAACAGGATCGCCTTGCTGGACGGGGCAGCGGAGCCGAAATCCAGATCGAGTAAATGCAGATCCGCCACGCCCGTCTCGGAACGCCGGAAATGGTCCGGATAACGCCGATCTTTGGCGGTCAATTGCGGCAATACATCCGCGCCATGATCGTCACGCGCGGTTTTAGGATAGATCCTTCGCTCGACACTGAACAATCGGAATTCGGGATAAGGAGGACCTTTGAACTTCTCGTTGGTGAAGATCTCCGTGCCGGCACGATGGTCGACGGCGTACAACTGGATCTGATCCAGATACGACACCTCGCTCAACTCTTCGGTGACACGAACTTCATACTGGCCGTTCACGGGCTGCAACGCAGCGCCTGGGATCTGCACGTACTCCTGGTGGTCCACCGGGAAGTAACTTCCATCGCCATTACGAGCTCCGAGCGGAGCCACTCCCAGAACATCGGTAATGAACTGGAACTCGCGCCCGTTCCAGGTCCAAATCATCGGGCAGGAGCCGGACAACCGCTGCGCTTCCTGATAGACATGGGTCTGATTGGTCGCCTGCTGGACTTCATTCTGGATCAGCCCGTTCGGCCAGGTGATGCGAATCACATCGACGGTAGCGTGGTCTCCCGCATCGAATGTCAGTGGCACGCCGTTGTACAACTGGCGGCGATATAGAGTCCCAGCCTTCATCTCGATTAAGGCATCCTGAGCCAACTTGAGACTCCGCACGCCATGGAGTTGAACACGAATCCAGCGATGGTTCTGATCGCTTTGATTGCGCAAGAAATGAATGCCGCCGTCCGCGTCGATGCGGGCGCGACCCAGCCGGCCGGTTGCGTCGAAGTCGGCAGCCACCTGCTTCCGATTCGTGTCGAGGTGCCCTTGGAACGCCTCCACTGTATATCTGCCGCCCAGTTGATCGCGATACAGCACCGGTGCGCGATCGCGGTAGAACACGGCCAGATCGAAGGCTTTGCTGTCGGGATTGACGCGCGTCTTCGCTACTGAAGTCGCTTCCCCCTTCACAAATGGAAAATCCCCGCTCCGATCCCCCCATCCCGCCGCTCCCTGATTACGCATCAGCGCGGGCTGCGGTCCTAGCAGGACGAGATCGAGGTCGTAATCGTGATCGACGTCCATCCATGCCGCGGCATCGAAGCGCCGGGCGGGAAGGTTCGCCGGCTGCCGGACGAATTTGCCGCCCGTGTTGCGATATAGAACCGGTCCGGCCGCAGTAAGCACGCACAGATCCATCAGGCCGTCGTCGTTGAAGTCGCCCGGCACGACGTCGGTCACGCCGGTCAATCCTTCCAGTCCCGTTTCGGCCGCAGGCTGCAGCCCCTTGAGGAACAAACGGATTCCTTGCGAAGACCACGCCAGAAGATCGGTTTGACCGCTGCCTGTAGAGTCAATTAACGTGAGGCCCGCCGTTGCAGGATCCACCGTTCCCTCCAGCCGCGTGTCGGCAAACTTCGGTTCCTGTGGCGCTGCCGCTTCCGCGCGCGCCTCCGGCGGGTCGTAGATTTCCGCGTAGTTGCACCACTCCGCGTTCTCCGGAATCACCCAGCTTTTCTGCTCTTCTTTGACGCGCTGAAAATCGGCCAGGTAGCGGTTCGCTTGCTCGGTGTTTCCCTCAATCCGGTACAGGTTATAAAGTTGGAACCGCGCGGCCGCCAGCGATGGATCCAGCTCCGCGGCTTTTTCGAACTGCGCCTGCGCTTCCTTGCGCTGGTTCATTTGGTTGTACAGGGCACCCAGTTGATAGTGCGCGATCGCTTCATCCGGCGTCCGAGTAAGCATGCCCTCGAATTGTTCGATCGCCCGCTGGGTGTCGCCCTGATGCTTGTAGTAAATCCCGAGATTGAACCAGGTGTGCGGCAACGAAGGATCCTGGCGCTGCACCTCCTCCAGGAGCTTGACGGCTTCCTCTTCCCGCCCTTTCACTTTGAGCAACGCCAGCGCGTAGTTCAATTTGTCGCGCGCCGAATCGGGCGCGAGTGCGCGCGCCTGCTGAAACTCCTGGACTGCTTGCTGCTGGGTGGCGGGATTCTCATAGTACGCCTTGCCGAGATTGCGGTGCTGGTCCAGCAGGCTCTGATTGCGCGGTTTGGAACACCCGATCGCCGCAGTAAATATACAGGTGACAAATGTAAAGGCGACAAAGCCCGGCCGCCACAGTCCCCTGCCTGTCCAATTCATAATGTGCGATCCATTAAACCGCTTTTTCGCGTTCAACTGCAACCGCGGATAGTATGAATACACTACCGCCAGTTTTGAGCGCCTGCTGTATACTACTCGAAGCCCGCGAAGATCAGAGCAACATGAGCGACATCGATAGAAAAGGCAAAAAAATGGAACCTATGTTCCTGCCTGGCGTGGAGAACAATCCGCAGCCGGGGCCATACGGCGATGCACTGCGCATGATGCAAGCCGCGGGCACGGATTACCCGCAAATCTGGCACCTGTTCGCCTTCAAACCGCATGCCACCGATCATCTGGCGCGCTTCACACAAGAGATCATGCGCGAGCCGGCTCCGCTCACCCCTTGGATTCGGGAGTTAATCGCTGCCTTCACCTCGGCCCGCAACGATTGTCCGTTTTGACTGAAATCCCACGCCGCGGTCGCGGTGGTTCTGCTGAAACAGGCATCGGACGCGGACATCGATGCGGAAGAGTTCATCTGGGGCGCGATTCGCGATTTAGAAACATCCGGGCTGACAGAAAAGGAGAAGGCGCTTTTCCGCTTCGTAGACAAGGTGAACGGTTGCTCGCGGAGCATCACACCGGATGACATGGAGCCATTGCACGCGGCGGGTTGGGACGACGACGCGATTTATTACGCCATCACCGTGTGCGCGCTTTTCAACTTCTACAATCGCTGGGTGGACGCGAGCGGCGTGCACGCGCTATCGGACGAAGCGCATCGCCAGGGCGGGAAGCGGTCCGCCGCGGCGGGATACGTGAGGAAATAGCGTCATGAATGTGGGAAGCGCTGCGAGATAAACTGTTGAGGAATGTCCAGACGTTCGTCAGTGATTCGGCGGGAGTCATCTGAAGGCAAATCGGGTGAAGCCAAACCGGGCGAGACCAAATCAGTCCAGGCGGAGCAGCAGCCGGTGGAGCGCAGCTACCGCTATCTCGTTCCCTGGCTCCTGTTGTTTGCCGGCAGCGGCTGCGCGGCGCTGATTTACGAGATCGTCTGGTTTCAGTTGTTGCAACTGGTAATTGGTTCCTCGGCCGTATCGCTGGGATTGCTCTTGGCAGCCTACATGGGCGGGCTGTGTCTGGGTAGCGCCACGCTGGGGAGGCTGGTTTCCACGCGCCATCATCCCATGCGCGTCTACGCGTTTCTGGAGTTGGGGATCGCTGCGTTCGGGATCATAGCGCTGTTCGGCGTCCCCTGGATCGCACGCGTTTACGTCGCCGGCGCAGGCCAAACCGGTTTGGTGGGCCTGGTGCTGCGCGGCGCGGTTGCAGCGGTGTGCCTGCTTCCTCCTACTTTCTTGATGGGCGCCTCGCTGCCCGCCATCGCGCGCTGGGTGGAAACCACGCCTCGCGGAGTTTCCTGGCTGGGGCTGCTCTACAGCGCCAATGTCGCGGGCGCGGTCGCTGGCTGCGTCCTGGCCGGCTTCTACCTGCTGCGTGTCCATGACATGGCTTTTGCCACCTATATCGCCGCTGCCATCAATGTCTCCGTGGCATTGCTCGCGCTGGCGGTGGCGGGCCGCACCAGGCGCTGGAGCGGCCCGGATAAGGAGGAGCAGGCCACTCAGGTGAGGCGCGCGCCTGCTGTGGCGTTCGTTTATGCCGCCATTGCCTTTTCGGGACTGACCGCCCTTGGCGCCGAAGTAGTGTGGACGCGGCTGCTCTCGCTGCTGCTGGGCGCGACCGTCTATACATTCTCGATTATTCTGGCCGTTTTTCTTACTGGCCTGTGGGCCGGCAGCGGCGCTGGCTCTTTCGTTGCGCGGCGCGTACGCGACCCACGCATCGCGCTGGCCGGCTGCCAGATCCTGCTGGCCCTGGCAATTGCCTGGACCGCCTTCACGCTCGCGTATATGCTGCCCTGGTGGCCTGTCGATCCGTGGCTCGCGATTAGTCCCTGGACCAATTTCGATCTGGATCTGACGCGCACCATCCGCGCCATTTTCCCGGCAACGTTGCTGTGGGGCGCGAGCTTTCCATTGGCGCTGGCCGCCGCGGCCGCCAACCAGGAGGACCCCGCGCGATTGACGGGCGAGGTGTACGCGGCCAATACCGCCGGGTCCATCGTGGGCGCGCTGGCTTTCAGCTTGCTCTTGATTCCGGCGATAGGAACGCAAGGTTCCCAACAGGTGTTGATCTGGTTGGCGGCGGCGGCCGGGGCGATTGCGATTGCGCCCGTACTTTCAAGGAAGGCACTCGTCTTTGCGGGAGCGCTGGCTTGCGCAGTGGCGTTGGCGTGGGGCCTGAGCGCAACTGTGGGCGCGGTTCCCTGGCAGGCCATCGCGTATGGCCGCCGCGTCGCACCCATTTTACGCGGCCTGGATCGCGCCGCCGATGCCGAAACCAATCCGGTGTTCGTGGGCGAAGGAATCAATGCATCGGTGGTGATCACCGAGCGCGGCGATCAGAAATCTTTCTACGTGAGCGGTAAATCGGAGGCCTCTTCGACTGTGCTTGACATGCGGCTGCAGCGCATGATGGGACACCTGCCCGCTCTAGTGAATTCCGCGCCGCGTGCGGTGTTGGTGGTGGGGTTTGGCGCGGGAGTGACGGCCGGTTCATTTGTTCCGTACCCCGAGGTTCAGAGCATCGTGATGTGCGAACTGGAGCCTCTGATTCCACCCGCCTCCGACGAATTTTTCGGCAAAGAGAATTACCATGTGCTGCGCGATCCGCGGTCCAGAGTGGTTTATGACGACGCCCGGCACTATATCCTGACCACTCCGGAAAAGTTCGACGTCATCACCACCGATCCGATCCATCCCTGGGTAAAGGGCACTTCGACGCTTTATTCCAGGGAGTATTATGAGTTGGTCAAGCGCCATTTGAATCCGGGTGGTGTGGCCGCGCAATGGCTGCCGATTTATGAGAGCGACGAGGATACAGTCAAAACCGAGCTGGCAACGTTCTTCAGCGTCTTTCCCAACGCCACCGTCTGGAGCAACTACTTGAACGGCGACGGTTACGATTTGGTTCTGCTGGGTAGCGCCGACGCGGCGCCCATTCATGTGGATGCGCTACAGCGGCGGCTGGACCAGTCCAGCTACTCCGGAGTGGCGGCTTCGCTCTCTGACGTCGGGTTTCATTCCGCCGTGGATTTGCTGGCAACATACGCTGGCAGCGCTCCAGACCTGGCGCCGATGTTAGGCGGGGCGCAAATTAATGACGATCTGAATATGCGCCTGCAGTACATGGCGGGACTGGGGTTGAACTCGGTGAACGCGCCACAGATTTATCGCGAGGTGCTGTCCTATCGCAAATTCCCCGAGGACTTGCTGGTCGGTTCGGGCGCCGGCGTGAACACCTTGCATGAATTGATCGGGCGGCCGCACCGCTCATTCTGACATGCGCCGTCCGCTTTGTTTCCTGCTCTGCGCCGCTTTGCTCCCCTTCGGAGCGCTTGCCTTAGGTGCGGGCACCGACATTATATGCGCGCTGGGTTCCGGCGCTTCTTCCTACGATGCCAAAGCCGATCAGCGCCCCACCGGCGATGCCATGCAACTGGCTGGCCGCATGAACGCGGCGCTTTCGCCAACTTGCTCGCCGCAGTGCCCCCAGATCGCAATATTCCGCAACCCCACGGCGGCAAACGCGATGCTGGTGGTAACCCCCGACCAGGCGAAATTTGTGTACGCGCCACAGTTCTTCTCGGCGGTCTACGATCGATACGGCGATGGCGCCATCATTGCGATCATTGCGCACCTGTACGGCCATGCCCTGGACGAAGTTCATCCGGCCAGCTGGATGAATAGCGGATGGTCGCCAGAGCTACGCGCCGACGCCTGGGCCGGGTGCGCGCTGGCTAAGAGCGATCTGAGTGCGCACGACTTGTCGGACGCGCTAACCGCAGTCTCCAAGTATCCACCGATTGCTCCTTCGGGGGCGCAACCGACTTGGGCCCAACGCCTGCCGGCTCTGCGGCTGGGATACGTCCACTGCATGGGAGATGGTTCAAAGTTCGACAGTGCAGCTAAGTAATGATCGCGAGTCTTACTTCAGAATGCCGCGAGTTTCATCGATGGTGATGAATTGATTCGCGGCGACGTTGGCGAACTTCTGTTTCGTTCCGCTCGGCCAGGCGACTTCGATCGAATTCACCACAGGATCTTGACCCAGCCCGAACACCAATGCACGATCGCTCTCGGAAGCGTAGCTGGAACCGCTGCGGACAACATTCCATTGCTTGCCGGAAGCGGAAGCAATGGAGACCGATGCGCCGATGCCATCTCGATTGGATTTCGTCCCGATGGTGCGGATTGAAATCCACTTGTTCCGGTTTCCGCCATCGTTGCGAAGAAGGTGCGCTGGGCCGTTGTTGGAAGTGATCAAAACATCCAGATCGCCGTCATGATCGAAGTCCCCGTAGATCGCGCCGCGCGCGACCAGCGGTTTGGTGAAATCCGCGCCCACCGCGTTCGACACATTCTCGAATTTCTTCCCGCCCAAATTGCGAAACAGCAACGGCGGCTCCTGGTATTTGATCTTCGGCTGAACGCGCCCGATCTCTTCCTCGATGTGGCCGTTTGCCGTGAGAATGTCGGGGTAGCCGTCCAGATCGTAATCGAAGAAAAATACCCCGAAGGACAGCGATAGCAGGCTATCGCGCCCGAGGCTGGAGCGAGGAGCTTCGTCCACGAACAAGCCCTTGCCCTCGTTGTGGTAAAGCCCCAGCATCTGATTCGAGAAGTTTCCAACCAGCAGGTGCGCACGGCCGGTACGGTCGTAATCGGACCAATCGACACCCATGGCGCCGCGCGCAACGCCGTCTTCACCGTACGCGACTCCGCCCGACATGCCCTGATCGCTAAACGTGCCATTCCTGTTGTTGTGGTAAAGCTTGTTGGGCTGCGTATCGTTTGAGACGAAGAGATCGGGCCAGCCGTCGTTATCGAAATCGAGGACCGTCACGCCCAGAGACTTGCTGGTTGGATCGCCTAGCCCGGCCTTGTTGGTTACGTCTTCGAAGCGGCCTCCGCCCAGGTTGTGAAACAGCTTGCTGGAAGTTCCTTTGTACGATTCGGGCGTGCAATAAGATTTCACGCTTCCATCCAGCGAGCACCACAGATCGCCTTTTTGCGTCCATTGAACATAGTTGGCGACGAACAGGTCTAGCTTGCCGTCGCGATCGTAATCCAGCCACGCCGCGCTGGTACCGAAACTGGCGTTCCTGATTCCAGACGCCGCGGTGACGTCTTTGAACTTGCCGTGGCCTTCATTATGGAAAAGGCGGTCGCCTTCGAGAGCGGTGATGTAGACGTCGTCGCGTCCGTCGTTATCATAGTCGGCCACGGCCACGCCGATCCCGTACATTTCCACATCCAGACCGCTGCCCCGCGTGATGTCGGTGAAGGTCCCGTTATGGTTGTTTCGGTAGAGGGCCGCGGTGGTGCGCCGACCGCGCGGAGTCCAGTCTTTGCCGTTCACGAGCAGAAGATCGATCCAGCCGTCGCCATCGGCATCGAAAAACGCCGCGCCCGATCCAAGAGTCTCGGGGAGGTATTTCTTCCCGGACTTTCCGGCGTTGTGGACAAAGTTAATCCCGGCCTGGGCCGTTACATCGGTAAACTGAACGTGGTTCGCGGGCGATGTTGCTGCCGTCACTGCCAGCCCTGCGCCTATCAAAGCGATGCCGATTCGTTTCACTTCGCCGACGCCCCGCCCGCGTCCAGCACCGGTGCGTTCACAGCCTTGAGGTCGATGCTCTCATGATCGTGAATCGCCTGGCGTTCGTTATTGTCTTCCGGACTGGTCATACGCGGCTTCGCTGTAATGGCCTGCGCGGATTCGTCGGCCTTGAAACGCTGGAAGAGCTTCTGCTCCCGTTCGGCGGACGCGATGTCGCCAATTCCACGATAGGCCAGCATGGCGGTGTAGTGCATTTGCAAGTCCTCCGGATCGACCTGGGCAACCTTCTTCAGAGCATCGATGGACGCCGCGTAATTTCGTTTTAGGAATTGGAGCCGTGCTACCTGATTCCAGACCACGCGATCCCGCGGATACTTGGCATCCACGATCGCGAGATCCTTCAACGCAGCGTCGTAGTCGCCGTCCGCTTTCTCGATCAACGCGCGGAAGTAGTACGTGCGTCCGAGATTCGGATTTGCGGCGAGCGATTTCTGAATAAACGGCTTGGCGCGTTCCGTTTCGCCTTCCTGGATCAGCGCCCGCGCGACATTTAACCAGCCGTCAGCATAATTCGGCTCGGCTTCGGTGACTTTGGTGAAAGCATACTCGGCACCCTTTACATCGCCCTGCAGTAGCAAACCGATACCCCAATCGTTCCAGCGCTCACGTGTCTTGGGGTTGGTGACCTGCCGCCATTTTGTTTCGGCCGCACTGTTCGTCAGATCAATGCTGGATTCGGCCTTTGCCAAAACGGTGATGGGAGTAACCGGAACTTCGCCCTTCACTTCGCCCGAAACGTTGGCCGGAATATTGCTTTTATCAAAGCTATATTCGGCGGCATTATGGTAGATATCGATCTTCGATTCTTCGCCAAGCTTGGGTTTCCCGGCATAAGCAAACTGCGTGTAATACCACGAGAACTTGCGATGATTGAGTTTCGCGGTCAGATGAATCGGCCCTTTCGCGTCTTTCGGAATGTTCAGAACGTAGTGGACTGTGTCGGCCGCGCCGGGTTGAATGGCATGGACATAAAGCACGCTGCGCGCCTGCCAGGCGTTGCGCTTATTGATCTCATTGCCGTCGGCGTCCAGTTGATACGCCTTGTAAAAATGCGCTCCAGGTTCTACCGGACCCCTGCCGCCGTCTTCCACCTGCCCGCTCCAGAAAATTACTTTTCCAGTGGCGTCCGTGGCCTGTAGCTCCAGCCAGATATCAAAGGAATCCAAGGTGCCTGCGGGGAAAAAGTGCCCGATCTTGCGAGTTCTGACCACGACGTCCACACGGGCCGTCGAACCCGGATGCAACCTCACTTGCGCCTGATCCAGCGGAGCCGCTACATTGCCCACTTCACGGATGAACGTGTCGCCCTGCTGTTCGGCTTCTTCTCCAAGGGCGAAACCTGAGCTCAGTTTCGGACCGGTTGCCGCGCGCCTCATCATGGTGGTCTGTTTGCGGGCATTCTCCACCGGCGACGCGGCGAAGATATCCACTGAGATGAACCCGGAAGTGAGAAACTTTTGTTCGGCGGCCAGTTGCTCGGCGTCCTTGTTCGCATTCGCGAGCGCAGTGTTCGCGGCCGGGAAGCGATGAGAGTGAATCTGCCCGCCCCGGTTGCCCGGTTCGTTCGAAGGTTCCAGCGGCATGTGACAATCGGCGCAACTTAGGCTTTTGGGTGGATAGTAGAACGAACGAGCGCCTTCGCCAAACCCAGAAGCCTGCCAGTTATCGTAGTCGTCAAAGCCGCGGAACCAGCGATAGCTGTTCACCGGAATATCCAGGTGGACCTTGTGGCACGTCGAGCAGAATTCGGACGCTTGCTGTGTCATGAACGGCTTCAGAAAGGTCTCGCGGTGCGGTTCCGGGTCCAGATAGGTCATGAAGTCGACCAGGCTGCGGACCACTTTGTTTTTGCTGGTCATCAACTGATGCAACGGTGGGTACTCTATGGTGAATCCGTTATTGCCCATCGTACTGTCGACACGGACAATGGCATGGCAACTGGTGCAAGCGAGCCCGGCGTGAGCCTCGGGCGTATCGATCTGCGTCTTGATCGGCTTGTCGAAACGTCCATTAAAGAACACCGCATGGTCATGGCAGCCGGCGCACCACTTACTGCCTTGCGGCGAGCCCTGCGTGTCCTGCATGTATTCGATGGCTTTTCGGTAGAACTGATTGTTGAAAGACGCGAAATGATGGGACGATGCGTTCCATTCGTCGTAAATCTTCTTGTGGCATGTGCCGCAGGTTTCCGAATCCATGAAAAAATTTGACGGAATGATGCCGCCGACATTGGTTTGGGCAGAAGCCGGGAAGAACGGCGATTTCGGTCCGCCGCCTTCGCCTTCCATCATGAGGGGAGGACTGGCCGGATTCACGATGCGATTATGAGGATCGGGGAAAAATCTCTTGTAACCATGCCCGATGACGGGTAGCGCGACAAGTACGATTAATGCGACTTCGAAGCCCCTTCTGAACCTGAACCACCCACCGCCTTCCTCCGAGGCTTTTTTCCAAACGAATGGAATGAGTGCCGCCACTCCGAGCAGCGCCGCCGCAATATGGGTCCGCAGTATCCATGCATTATCGCGAACGTTCCCGGCATAGGTCAGAACAGCGCCAAACACGAACGCGAGCAGCAGAAATCCAACCGCCGCCGGTGCGCCCCGGAGCAGCCCACTTCTTCGCAGAACGAATAACAGGGCGATGGTGAGAACCGTTCCCAGGACGACATGCCCAAGCACGTTCGTCATATAGAAGATCGTGGCGGAGGAGAACGCCGCAACGTAGCCCGTGTTCACCAGCAGCGCGAGAAATAGTGCGGCTATCCAGTACTCAAAACTCCTGGTTTTCATGCGTGCAGGCCTGACAATCGATCATCCAGTCTAGGCCGCGGGGCGGGTCGCAACAATAGTAGAAACATATTACGGCGGTGGGGAATTCAGCGCGAGTCTCTGACCGGGTTTCTTCCCTCCGTGCAATGATATTCGCCGGCGCTCAAGTTCCTGAACTCTTGCACCTGGCCGCTGGGCCACTCGATCACCACGCGGTCTGCCTTGTCGCGCCGCGCGAGGCCGAACGTCACCGCGAGTTCCGATTGCGACAGGTAACTCGACCCCGTCTTCACCATGCGCGACTGGGTGCCGTCCGGCGTCGTGACCCTGACGATCGCGCCAATGCCATCACGATTCGATTTGGTTCCCTGCAGGCGAAAGCGAACGGATCGATTGCCCGACGTCAGATCGTTGCGATACAGATATGCGGGCCCCTGATTGGCGGTGAGGAGCAGGTCCAGATCTCCGTCGCGATCGAAATCGCCGTATGCCAGCCCGCGAGCGACTTTGGGAGCGGCGAAGCCGACGCCGACCTGCGCCGCGACATCGTGAAAACCGCCTTTTCCGTCATTCAGGAACAGATGGGGCGGTTGCGCGTAACCATGATTGCCGGCGATGTTGCGAACCGTCTCATCGATGTGTCCGTTCACGGCCGCCAGATCGAGATATCCATCCAGATTGACATCCAGGAACGCGCATCCGAAGCCGAGGCGCTTGCGCGACGCCTGGCCAACCCCCGTCTTGACCGCGGCGTCCTGATAAGCGCCGCGGCCTTGCGGGCGATAGAGCGCGATCATCTCATCGTCGAAGTTGGTGATCGCGATGCCGGCCACGCCTGAGTTGTCGAAATCGGCCGCATCCACGCCCATGCCGGCGCGCGCTTTGCCGTCCTCGCTGAAAGCGACACCGGCGCGCACCGCCTTGTCTTCGAATGTTCCATCCCGCTGATTGCGGTAAAGTTTGTTCGGTTGAGTGTCGTTGGCGACAAAAAGGTCCGGCCAGCCGTCGTGGTCGTAATCGAGCATGGCTACGCCGAGCGACTTCGATGTGGTATCGAAGATTCCACTTTTCGCCGTCACGTCCTCGAACGTGCCGTTGCCGCGATTGCGGAACAGCCAGCAGGTGGAGCCGAGATATGCCTCCGGGGTGCAGTAGGACTTGCTCTTGCCATCCACGCTGCAGAAGACATCATGCTCGGGCGACCACCGCACGTAATTACATACGAACAGATCGAGCAGACCATCGCGGTCATAATCGAACCAGAGAGCGGATGTGCTGAAACCGCTTCTGCCTCCCAGGCCCGATTTTTCGGTCACATCGACGAACGTGCCTCGACCGGTGTTCTGAAACAAGCGATTCTGGCCGACGGCCGTGATGAGGATGTCGGGGAAACCATCGTTGTTGTAGTCCGCAACAGCCACGCCCATGCCGTAGATTTCGACCTCCAATCCCGCGCGCTCCGTGACATCGGTGAAGGTGCCGTTGCGATTGTTGCGGTAAAGGCTCAGCGGGGAACGCTGGCGCTTATGTCCCGCCCAATCGGCGCCATTCACCAAAAGAATATCCAGCCATCCGTCGCCATCGTAATCGAGAAACGCGCAACCCGGGCCCAGCGTTTCAGGGAGATACTTGGCTCCGAAAGCGCCGCTGTTGTGATGGAAGTGAATGCCGGCTTGGGCGGTCACGTCGGTGAGACGGAAACCGGGATCCGGAGCCACCGACGCTGCCCCGATTAGCGGAACGCCGCCCAGCACGAACGTCCTGCGGGTCACGCGATGCTCACGAGGCCAGTACGAATCGCGTAAACCACCAATTCGGCCGTGTTGTGAATCTGGAGCGTCTGCATAATGTTGGCGCGATGCACAGACACCGTATTCACGCTGAGCTTTAGAACGATGGCAATCTCCTTGTTCGATTTCCCATGCACGATCAGTTGCAGGACCTCGAGTTCCCGTGTCGAGAGTTTGGACGGAGCAGCGGGCGCGTCCGCGATTTTGCCAAGCCGTGGGTCCAGCACCTGCTCGCCTGCGGCAACCTTGCGGACCGCCGACACCAGTTCCAGGTCCATGGCCGTCTTGAGCAGATAACCGCGCGCCCCCGCTTCCAGACAGGTGCGTACGTAGTTCAGCTCCGCGTGCATACTGAGAATCAATACTTCGGTTGCCGGATGCAACTCGCGAATGCGGCGCGTAGCCACCGCACCGTTCATGCTGGGCAGCGAAAAGTCCATCACCACCACTTGCGGCTTCAAGGCGCCAGCTGCTTCTACGGCCTCATGCCCGTCGCTCGCCTCGCCTACCACGCGAATGCCTGGCTCATCCTCCAGCATGCGCCGGAATCCCTTGCGCACCAGACTATGATCGTCCACCAAGAGGACCGAAATCCCGGGCTCAGGCATGGGACACCTGCGACGCCAAAGGCACGGTGATGCGAACCAAAACTCCACCCTTCTCGCCATTGGCGAACTCGATTGTGCCATTCACCAATTCGGCTCGCTCGCGCATCGAAATCAGCCCCAACCCCTGCGTGACCCGTTCTTGAAATCCGATCCCTGCGTCTTGTACCTCGAGCACGACAGCCGCCGGGGAAAAGCGCAGCCGTACGGCGGCGCTCTTCGAATTGGAATGCCTGGCGACGTTGTTCAACGCTTCCTGCATGACGCGATACAAATGGATAGAAAGTTCCCGGTCCAGCTCCTTGCACTCGCCCGTCTTCTCATACCCTACTTCAATTCCAGTCTGCTTCTCGAACGTGGGCAGATAGACGTCCAGCGCGCTTTCGAGGCCCGCCTCGTCCAGAACCATCGGATGAAGAGCGTGCGACAACGAACGTACTTTTTCGAGTGTGGTCTGCACAATCTCTCGAACTTCGAGCAGATCGCCGGTATGCCGATCCGCGCGCTGCAACATGGCGCCAATCGCGGTAAGAATTTGGCCAAAATCGTCGTGCAGTTCGAGCGATATCGAGCGGAATGTGCTTTCCTGCATCGAGATGAGCTGTTGCGCCAATTCGCTGCGCTTCTCTGACAGCGTCGCCAGTTGCTTGAACAAACGGCGATTGTATTGGACCAGATACAGGCTGGTGAGCACAATCACAACCAGCATGGCAGCTAGAAAGACGTAGACGTTCCGCTCGACGCCGGTATAAAGTTGCTGCGTGCGCTCCGATGCCGTTTGTTCGCTGGCATTGTTCGCGATCAATAGGCGCGAAACAGCGGTGCTCAAAGCCGCTTGCCGCGCCTCTAAAGACATTCGAATCCTGGTCCGAGCTTCCTCTTCCCGGCCTATGCGGGCGAGATCGAAAATCCTCCCGAGCGCGTCCCAGAACTGGCGGAATGAATCCGTCATGTAACGGCGCTGCTCTGGCGACTCGTCCACCGGCGAAAACTTCTCCTCGCGAGTCAGGGCGTCTTCGAGATCGGAGCGAATTCGGCGGAATTGCGGTTGCCAGGCTGTGAGAGGATACGGCTCGTCGGAATCCACCATGTCGCGCATGGTGAGAGCCAGAGAATTCAAACCGTTTTGAATGCGCAGTAATAACAGGGTGTCCGTGCGGTTGCGGTCGATGGTCCGCGTCTGCAACTCTCGCAGGCTGCGAAGCTGAACAATGGTGTACCCGGAATAAACTCCGACTGCCGCGAGCGTTATGGCCAGACCGGCTAACAGGCGGAATGTGGGAGAGGGCATCATCAAAACCCGCATTCGCGAATGGTCCGTTTGTCGCGGGCCATATCAATCGATTCTTAACTCTATCAATGATAGACGGAAATTCTCCGCGGATCGCAAATGACATCGGCGCAGCACCGCGCCCCGAACCGCTTTTGCGAATCGGATGGAGTTGCAATCCGGCGGGATTTTCGCCAGTATTGCTGGGAGGATGAGTCGAATTCTGTGGATCTTGTCGATTGCCGTAATTGCCATCGGCACCGTGACCGCGCAGGGACCCGGGGCGCCGGCCCAGAGTCAACCGAAAGCTCTGCCACTTGATCCCACCGAAAGCCCGGCCTCCGAGCGTCCGCCGCGAACAGTTACGCCGCAGACCTATTCGATCGAGCAGATTCAGGCCGGTGAGTTGCGGTTTAGCTCGCAGTGCGGCTTCTGCCACGGCCGAGACGCCGCAGGCGGAGAAACAGGGCCGGACCTCACTCGCTCAAAGCTGGTCGCCGAAGACAATCGTGGTGATAAGATCGGACCTCTGGTTCGTGCTGGGCGCCCGGACCAGGGTATGCCGGCCTTCAGCCTGAGGGGTGCGGATTTGGCCGCGATCGTCGCATTCATCCACGACCAGAAGACCAAGGCCGAAGCGCTTGGCGGCGGGCGCCGTTCCGTGGACAACGCGGATTTGGCCACTGGAGATGCCGCAGCCGGGCGCCGCTATTTCAACGGAGCGGGTGGCTGCTCGGCGTGCCATTCTGCCACGGGCGATCTGGCTGGAATCGCCTCTCGATACGAAGGACTGCCTCTGCTGCAGCGGATGCTCTATCCCAGCGGGAAGCCCGCTCCGGCGCGCCCTAAAGTTACGCTATCGTTGCCGTCAGGCCAGACGATCGTTGCGCCCTTGGCGAGTGAAGATGAATTCACGCTTGTGGTGCTCGATCCCTCCGGAGCGCGCCAAAGCTACGAAAAGAGCTCGGTGCAGTTTAAGATCGAAAACCCGATGTCGGCGCACTTCGATCAACTCGCGAAATATACTGACGATGACATGCACAACGTCTATGCCTATCTGCTCAGCTTGAAATGAAGAGCGAAATGCGCCATCTTTTGAGTTTCGGGTTAAGCATCGTGCTCGCCGCGCTCATGCACGGCCGCGATGTGTACGCACAAAGTATCGATCCGCACGATCTGGTCCATCCGCCATCGGATAGCTGGCTCACTTTTCACGGTGGCTACTCCGGTCAAAGGCATACCAGTCTGACTGGGATTACCCCGGAAAATGTTGGCCAGCTCCAGCAGGTGTGGCAATTTGAGACCGGCCAGAAACAACAAATCAAAGCTTCGCCCATTGTCGCAGGCGGTATCATCTACGTCACCACGCCGGACAACATCTGGGCGGTCGACGCCCGCACCGCCAAGCAACTCTGGCATTACCAGAATCCGCCCAACAACGCTTTCCACATCGGCCACCGCGGCGCGGCTATTTACAAGGACACCGTCTACTTGACTACGCCGGACTGCCACCTGATCGCGCTGAATGCCAAAGACGGAAAGGTTAAATGGGACGTCGTGATTGCCGACTCCAACAAAGGTTACTGGTCCACGAACGCTCCTCTCGTTGTTCGAAATCACGTGCTGGTGGGCGTCTCGGGCGATTTCGATAATTTGCCGGGGCAGTTGAAATCGATCGACGCGGACTCTGGCGCGACACAATGGACCTTTTACAGCACGGCTCCGCCCGAGGCGAAAGAACCCAATAGCGGGGGCGCAACTGGCGGCCAGATGTGGACCACCGGCACTTACGATCCCGTCCTCAATCTGGTCTACGTTGGCACGGGGAATCCCACACCGGTCCTGAATGGAGCTGCCAGGCCCGGCGATAATCCCTGGACCTGCAGCATCGTCGCTCTGAATCCAGACAACGGCAAACTGATCTGGGGATTCCAGGTCTCGCCGCACGACACGCACGATTGGGATGCGAACGAAGTTCCTGTGCTGGCGGACGCCAATTTCAACGGACAGCCGCGCAAGCTGCTGATGCAGGCATCGCGCAATGGCTACTTCTTCGTGCTGGACCGGACGAACGGCACGAATTTGCTGACAACGCCGTTCGCTACAGTGAACTGGGCCAAGGGAATCGATGCGCAGGGACGCCCGGTTCCCGATCCGGCCAAATTTCCAGCGAAGGGCGGCGTATTGGTAGCGCCCAACGAGACCGGCGCCACCAACTTCCGCCCGCCGAGTTTTGACCCTCGAACCGGCCTGTTTATCGTGAGCGCTCAGGACGGCTACGGAATCTATTTCTTCAAACCCGAGCATGGAGCTTACGGTTGGGCCGGCGCCGATTATGGCGTCGCGGGAAGGGCGTTCCTGCGGGCGATCGATTACACAACTGGAAAGATTGTATGGAATCATCCGATCGGCGATGGCGCAGGCACGGCCGGCGTGCTCACCACCGAAACAGGGGTGACATTCAGCGGCGATGTTTCCGGCAATGTAATGGCCCTGCGGACCAGCGACGGCACCACGCTATGGCACCAGGCCATCGGCAAAATTGGAAATGGCCCCATCACTTATGAGCTGGACGGAAAGCAGTATCTGGTGGTGGGTGGCGGCAGCTCGCTGTACGCGTTTGCCCTGCCGTCGGCCGCGGCGCAGATCCGGGCCACGGTTCCTACCCCGATCCGAGTGACGATCCTGGATGGGGAAAGCGGCGGTCCCTATCACAAATGGCAGCTGACCACACCGGTGCTTCGGAAAGAGCTTGAGGAGACGGGCCTGTTCCAGGTAGACGTCGTAACAGCGCCGCCCGCTGACGGGGACTTCAGCGCGTTCAAGCCCGACTTCAGCAAGTATGGCGTCGTGGTGTGGAATTACGACGCGCCCGATGAGCGCTGGCCGGTGGAGTTAAAGGCGTCGTTTGAGAATTACGTTCGTGGCGGTGGGGGCTTCGTCAGCGTGCACGCCGCCGATAACGCGTTCCCCAACTGGGCAGCGTTTAACGAGATGATCGGCGTGGGAGGCTGGCGCGGCCGATCGGAGGAAAATGGTCCGTTTTGGTTTTTGAAAGACGGCAAGCTGGTTTCCGATCCCGCTCCGGGGCCTGCCGGTAGCCACGGCCGGCGCACGCCATTTCAGATTGTGGTTCGTCAAGATCATCCCATCACGAATGGTCTGCCCAAGGTTTGGATGCATCAGGGTGATGAACTTTACGCCCGGCTTCGTGGCCCTGGAAGGAATATGTCGGTTCTTGCGACCGCCTATTCCGATCCCGCCAACAACGGAACTGGTCACGATGAGCCGATGTTGATGACCCTTAGCTACGGTCGCGGGCGCGTGTTCCATACAACGCTGGGGCACGATATCAACGCGCTGAGTTCAGTGGATTTCGTGGTGACCTTTCAGCGCGGGACGGAATGGGCCGCAACTGGCAGGGTGACGCAAAAGGTTCCCTCAAACTTCCCGACCGCCGACTCAGTGAGTTATCGGACGGACCTCGCCACGATGGATCCAGGCTACAAGCGCGGCCTGAATCCTCTGGATGCCTCGCCGGCACGATAGCTGACTGATCCGGTTTCATTTGCGCGACACCAGAGCAAGCAGGGCCGCATCGACGTTTATTTTCGAAGGCGACTCTATCACCAGACGCTGGGAAGCTACCGACTATCGCGAACTGCTTGCCAATTGGAAACACAATTTCTTGGGATGGAACCCCGCGGATTTCGGCTGGGGCGCGGACAGAATCGAAAATCCTGTGGCGTTTGGGAAACGGCGAACTCGACGAGGTAAATCCCAAAGTCATAGTCCTTACTGGCCGGAACGAACAACGTTGGCAACCACGATCCGCCGGAAGGAGTCACAAGAGGTTAGTTTCGATCGGACTCGCTAGATCACTCGCAGGCGTCGGTCACACAAATGGATTCCAGCGTCCGGCCCATGGGCGGTGCAGGCAGGCCGGCAGCCTTCATCAATTTACGGATGAGGAGCCCGGTCTCGGGATGCGGGATCGCCGATTGGACGCCGACACGAACCAGTCCATCGGCGTAATCCACCGGCAGCCACGGTGAACGGCTAATTCCTTGCTGCCGCGATTGTCCGTGTTGCCGTAATCGCGAATATCCAGCCTGGCGCCATGGTCTACCAGAACCTGTACAACGTCCGGCCGTCCTTTGTGGGCGGCGCCATGCAGCGCGGTGCGCCCGGTGTCAGCCTGGGCATTCGGATCGAGCCCCAGGTCCAGCAGCATCTTCACGGCTTCGAGCGTCGCGGCGGGAGACCACTCGTAGGTGATGCCTTCCACCCAACCGATGCCGGCGGCCACCTGCAGCGCGGTGACGTGCAACACGGTATCGATCTTCGGATCGGCGCCGTGGGCCAGCAGAAGTTTCATCAGAACGATGATCGCTGGATTGCGAGGCGCGCAGGAAAGCGGTGGCGCCGTTCTCATCCAGCCACTGGTTGGTGAAAACGGTACGGGTCTCGGTGCTGTCCTTCATGCGGGCGTTCACGTTGGCGCCTTTGTCGAGGAGCAGCTTGATGTACTCCAGATGATCCATGTCGGGCTTGCGGACCGGATAATCGCCGCCTTCGATGTTGCGGTTGTCGGTGGCCAGATAGAGCGGCGTCCATCCGCCTTTGTTGGCGAGATTCACATCCGCGCCGTGCTCCAGCAGATATGCTCCCAGCTTGTAGTAGCGATTTTGCGTCGCCACGAGCAGTGGGCTCCAACCGTAGTCCGTCACCTGGTTGATGTCCGCGCCCGCCGCCAGCAGCGCTTTCACCGAATCGAGATCGTTGGAGCGCACCGCGTAAACCAGCGGCGTAAGGCCGCCGCCATCCTTGGGAGCCGGCCGGCCTCGGAAGCCAAAAGCTGCCACGGCGGCGTCATCGTTCTGATCGATGCCGCCCGCCGCTCCGGCGCCGGCCCGGCCTTTACCACCGCCACGCGGGCCAGGTACAGTGGGGATCAGGCTGGTGGTACCGGCCGCGCCTAGTTGCGGCGTAGATATTCCGGCAGCCAACGCCTTAGCCAGCGCCTCCACCTGCTTTCGCGGATCGTTCGATTTCCCGAGCGCCGGCCCTCTTCCGCGCTCGGCAGGATCGGAGCGAGCCTTGAAATCCGCGCCGTGCTGAATCAAAAGCTGGATCGCGGCGGCGTGGCCTTCGTCGGCGGCCCACATCAACGGGGTGGTTCCGCGCAGCGTGTCCTTCGCATTCACGTCCGCGCCGTGATCGAGCAGCACCTTGATCGCATCCACGTTGCCGGTGCGCGCAGCCACCATGAGAGGAGTCCTTCCCAGAGGAAGCTTCTCGTTGGCATCGGCTCCGGCTTGGAGCAGGGCCGCGACGATGGGGGCGTCTCCGTTGATGCATGCCAGCCATAACGGCGTGGACCCTTCGCGGTTCGCGGCCTTGGGATTCGCGCCGGCGCGAAGCAGCAGATCGACCATCGCTTTATCGGAACGATAAACCGCCCAGTGCAGCGCGGTGGCTCCATCGGCCTGGGGAGCGTTCACGTCGGCATGTTGCGCGATAAGCTTCTCGACGCCCACCCGATCGCCATGCATCACCGCATCCGCGACGTCGGAGCTTCCGGCGCTCAAGATGCCAGCCGTGAGGCACAACAATGCGACAATGCTAACCCGCTTCATCAATTCCCTAAAGATTCGTCAGACGGCCCGTGCTGTCGCCGATGCTGTCCTGGTGAATGTCATACATGTCTAACAAGCTCAACAACAGATTGCCGGTGGGCACCGTCTTGGTGGGATACGCCAGATGACGCCCACCCTTGAGCTTTCCGTTCAAGCCGCCGATCAGTACGTTCGGCACGTCATAGTGCACATGCTGATTGGAGTTTCCCATGTTGCTGCCATAGAGCACCAGCGATTGATCGAGCAGGTTCCCGGCGCCGTCCTTGGTAGTGGAGAGCTTGTCGATCAGATGAGCCAGCATCTTGACGTGATACTGGTTGATTTTCGACAGTTCGGCGATGCGCTTAGGATCCTCGCCGTGGTGCGAGCCGCCATGGAAACCGACGGTGGGCGCTTCGCATTCGGGGTAAGTACGGCCGGTGAGGTCGCGGGCGAAGAGCAGCGTTCCGACGCGGGTGATATCGGCCTGGAACGCCAGCGTCAACAGATCGAACTGCAGTTTGATGTGCTCGTCGAAAGTTTGCGGCACACCCACCGGCACCCCCATATCGGTGGGCGCGACGGCCGAAGCCTTCATGGCGATCTGCAGCCGCCGCTCGATTTCGCGGACGTCCTCGGTGTAGTTGTCCAGGCGGTTGCGATCGTCGCTGCCGACGTCTTTGCGAAGCCGCGACAGGCTGCCCGTCAGTGAATCCAGAATGCTTTCGTCTCGCTTGCGCCGCGCGTTCCGCTGCCCGGCCGTGCTGCCGTCTCCAAACATGCGCTCGAACACCACCTGCGGATTCAGCTCCATGGGCAGGGGCTGGGTGGGCGTGGACCAGGAGATGGTATTGGTGTAGGCGCAGCTATAACCTTCGCCGCAGTTACTCGAATTCGCGCCCGGGTCCTCGACGGCCAGTTGCATGGACGGCATCAGGTTATCCCGCCCGATCTTTTCGGCGATCATTTGATCGATCGTTTTTCCCGCACGGACGTCGGCGCCGGCGGTCTTCTTGGGTTTGTCGGCGCACAGGAAACAGGCTGCCACCCAATGATCGGCGCCCGTTGCACCAGGCGGCGGTTCCGCCGAACGGCAATGCAAGCCGCTCAGAATTACGGTGTGGTCGCGAAACGGTTCCAGTGGTTTCCAATTAAACGGCAGCACGGCGTCCAAGGGGCCTTCCGCACTCGGGACCCAATAGGCGCCGGGAGCCATCCCGTGCGGCACGAAACAACCGACAAAGCGAGGCTTCGGCATGGCGGCCGTTTGCGCCAAGGCCGTGGAGGCCGGAACCATCGCTTCCAGAAACGGAAGAGCCAGTGTGACGCCGCTACCTTTGAGAACCGTCCGCCGGGAAATGTGTTTTTTGGTGATAAACATACCGTTCCTTTTATCGAGCCGCCCGCTGCTGGTTATCGTCCGCTGTTTTCGTGTTCATCTGGAACGGCGCGCTTTTCACGATACCCAGCACGATGGAAGAGAAGTTGTAATTGCCCCCGGCCGATTCGCGCACGATGGACCGCACCAGCGGCATATCCTGATACTCGACGCCGCGGCCCAGCGCGTACGTCATCATCTTCTCGGTAACCACCCGCACGAACTGATCGGAACGCCGCACCAGCACCGCGCGCAGGCTGGCCACGCCGTCCACTTTGCTGCCGTCCACCAGCACGCCCGAGGCATCGATGGGGCTGTCTCCATCCTGGGTGCGCCATGTGCCCACCGCGTCGAAGTTTTCCATCGCCAGCCCGATCGGTTCAAAAATCTTGTGGCACGAAGCGCATACCGGATTGGCGCGATGCGCTTCCATGGTCTGACGCATGGTGGGCGGCTTGGCGTTGCCCGTGGAATCCACTGCTTGTTCCTTGAGCGCCGGCACGTTGGGCGGAGGATTCGGCGGACTGACGCCGAGGAACGTTTGCAGGAACCACTTGCCGCGCGTAACGGGCGAAGTGCGGGCGGCGTTCGAGGTCTCGGTCAACAGCGCCCCCTTTCCGAGCAGGCCGCGGCGCATGTCGAGTTCGGGAGGCAAGGTCACCTCACGGAACTGAGAGCCATAGATGTCGGGGATGCCGTATTGCTTCGCCAGACGCTCGTTCACGAAAGTGTAATTGGCGGTCAGCAAATCCAGGATGCTGCGATCCTGGCGGACGATGCTGTCGAAGAACAGTTGAACTTCGTTCTGGTAGGCGGCCCGCAGGTTGTCGTCGAAATCCGGAAACAGATTCACCACCGGCTCGCTGGTCTTGAGGGACCGCACACCCAGCCATTGCCCGGTAAAGTTGGTGACGAACGCTTCGGACTTCGGATCGGCCAGCATGCGCCGCACCTGTTTTTCGAGCACGGCCGGATTCCGGAGTTTGCCTTCGGTGGCAAGATCGATCAACTGGTCGTCGGGAACGCTGCTCCACAAGAAAAAGGACAGCCGGGAAGCCAGCGCCAGATCGCTCACGCGGTAGCTCTGGCCGGGGGCGAGGCCGGCTGGCTCCGCCTCACTGCGATATACGAATTCCGGATCCACGAGCAGGCGCTGCAAAGCGGCTTCAATGCCGTCGTCGAAGCTGCCGTTATCGCTCCGGCCCTCTTGATAAAACTGGGTCAACGTAGCCAGGTCCGCGGGCGTGGCGGGGCGCCGATAGGCGTGCTTCACGAGCGTGGAAAGGATGGTGTGCGCGCAGGACGATTCTTCGCGCGGGCTGGCCGGGCGACACACGAAAATCTTCTTGCGGCTGGCCGTGTCGCTGGCGCCGGCGGGGTTGTAGGGACCTTCGATCCAGACCTGGCCGACGTGCGGATAAAACAGAAATCCCGGGATGGAGCCCGGCGTGTTCATGGTCCGCTCAAACGGTTTGTTCAGCTCGCTGCCGGGCACATCGTTGGTGGCGAGAAAAGTGACGCCGACAGTGTGCAGGCCTGCTTTCACCGGCAGGCGTTCGGTGGAGCGGCCCATGCCGGTAGTGGTAGAAATTTCTTTATCCCAATCGAATAGCTTCACCCGCTCGCCGTCCACGGTGACCTCAAGATGCTCGCCCTTCACGCCGCCCAGCACCGCCTGGAAGTACCCGGTGACGCCCTTGACCTTGAACGAATATTCGCCGTCGGCGGGAAATTGATATTTGATCAGGATGCCGCCGCGCGTTCCGAATGGCAGCCCATCGATGTGATAGTTCTGCGCCGTGTCCGAAGGCACCTCGAAGACCGCCTGCGTGGGCGCCGACACGTCGCCGATCGCCAGCCGGCTGATCTTTCCGGCGGCCGAAAGATACGCCTCCATCAATGCCGGAGAAAGCGTTAGCGCCCCGGCGATATTGTCGAACCCGTGCGTGGAATCGTCGGGAGGCAGGAATTTTGTGGCGTCCACCTGGAGCCCCAACACGTCGCGAATGGCATTCGTATATTCGGTGCGGTTAAGGCGGTGCATGCCGGGCGGGGTCAGATTGGGAACGGCTTCGCGATCCAGTTCCTTTTCGAGGTACGAGACCATGGATTCCATCACCGCCGCATCCGGCCGCGGCATGCCGGAAGGTGGCATCATCCCGGCGCGAAGTTTGCGCACCACTTTTTCGAAGATCTCGGCGTGGTCGCGCGCGCGGGCCAGGTCGAGTTGATCGAGCATTAATCCGCCCGTTTTCAAGCGCTGATTGTGGCAGACCACGCAGTACTGATTGATCAGTGCGCGCTCGGAAGCGGCGGATGTTGCGCTCACCGCCGGGACGGTCGCAGCCTGCTGCGCGTGAGCGGTCGGCAGATATACCGGCATCGCCACCAGCGCCAGAGCAACCGCGAGCCTCTTGCCTTTACCCAATTGGCCTCCCAGATTTCGGCCCTCCGCGAGACTCCAGCGGATAAGCCAGCCTCTAAGTAAGGTAGTCAATACTTGCGCCGCGCGCAAGCCCCCCGCGCCGAATCGGCCAGGGTTTACAGTTCGTTGCATGTGTTCCCGGGTGGGCAGACTGAAAACAGTTTATCGCTCTTGATGCAGCTCATAGGAGGTGGGCGCGCGCCGCAAACCTAAGGGTGATTTTTCTGGCCTTTTTGATCGTACAAAGCGCGAATGTCGCAGGTGCTTATCCGGCATCCACTCCATCCGCTTCCTGGTCGGCATGGATGGTGCGCATCAAATGCAGCCAATAGCAACACGCTGGCGGCTGCCCAGGCGCAACTCGTGGAGGAACCTTTTTCACTCGTCGTGCCGGATGTCCTGTTGCCTGACGGCGACGGAATCGATTTACTGCGGGAAATCAAGAGCACTCCGGCTCCGGTGCTTCCCGTGATATTGAAGGGCGCCATGATGGCCGGTACCTTAGCGCGCGCCCGGCGACCGCCGGCTTTCGATCATCGCAAGATCGTGGAATACGCCCACCAGCGTATTCGAAGCAAGCTCGATTATACAAACGTCGGCTTCGAGCTGTTACCCGACGAAGCGATTCTCGGCGAGAATCTCGATAAAAGAAATTTCCGCCGTAAGATTATTCAGAAAGGGATTGTAAAGCCGACGAAAGAATGGCAGCAAACCGGCCGAAAACCGGCTCAGCTTTATCGATTCAGTGCATAGACGCGCGTATCGTATGACCCTGCTTGATCTCAACAGATACCGCGAATTCTTGAGAAAGGAGCTTCCTGCGAGCGCCTTCCCGGGAACTCAAAGATAGCCAGGACGAGCGTTGGCGAGGGGCAAGGAACAGGAAGAGGGAGAAGAAGACGGGTTGGCTACGGTCCGTAGACCACAGCCAACCCCGGATGGAAACCCTAGAATATATACTTCAGGGCAAATTGGATCAAGCGTGGATTCACGGAGGTGGTTGTGATCTGGCCGAAAGTGCTCGGCGTAGATACCGCCAGCCCCGTGGGATTGGAGAATTGGGGATGGTTGAACGTGTTGAAAAACTCCGTTCGGAATATGATCATTTGCCGCTCGGTGATGTGGGTGGTTTTCACCAGGGCCATATCCCAATTGAAGTTGCCCGGGCCGAGGATAACGCCCGCCCCGCTGTTGCCGTAGAGGGTTGGAAGCGGCGCGCCCGGATATGCGGCCACCGAGTTGGGCGCGGCCGGTTCGGAACAAAAGGCGCTGGTGTTGAAATAGCCCGGGCCGCCCGCGATACCACCCAGGCGGGATCCGACGCCACCCGGCGTCGCAATGGAACCATAGGTCATCCCAGGACACATCTGCGCCCGGGCCGTGTCATACGTTCCAAGGTCGTACACGGTGCCGCCATTCTGGTCGCTGATAGTTAGCGGGGTGCCGTCCTGGACGGTGGTGACGCCCGATAAGTTCCACCCTTTGGCCAGCAGGCCAAGCGCGCCCGAAGGATTCCCGAACGGCAGATCGTAGCTATAGTTCACGACGAACCGTTGCGGATGGCTGAAGCCTACCGGACCATATTGCTGCGCGAGATTGGTGGGCACATTGCTGTTGGCCCCGGTACCAGTCAGGATCGCCCCGATGTCGCTCAGATCCTTGCTATAGGTGTAGGAAGCTTGCATCAGGAAGCCATGCGAGAATTGTTTTCTCAAGGTCACCTGCAGGCTGTTGTAGTTGGAAATGCCGTCGAACGCGGTTTCATCCACCCCGGGCGGCGTATATCCGAGATACGGCACGCGCAACGCCGCATTGGCCACGGTATTCACCGTGATGCCGTTGACGGGATCGGTGGGGCTGGCGATCACCGGCGTGTTGACGGAATGATACTGATCCAGCAGGTTGATGGAGCTGGATCCCACAAATCCCGCTTCCAATATCCAGCTGTGAATAAATTCATATTGGAAGTTTAAATTGTACTGACGCGTCAATGGGGTGTGAAGAGCGGTATCGAGCGTAGGGGAGTCAATGGCGGAATTGGGCGCGCCATTCAGGCAGGTTGGCTGGCATCCGCCGAAATCGACCCAGCGAGACGCGAACGTGCCCAGAGGCGTGGATGGATAGGGATTCTGATTGTCGAAAGGCGCCGTCGCCGAACCGCTATAGTCCAGCGTTACAGCATAGGGATAACCCTGCTCCACCGCGTGCACAAACGATCCACCGCCAATGCGGTCGTAGAACATGCCGACGCCGCCACGAACCACCAGACGTCCGTCTTTCTTAGGCTGCCAGGCAAAGCCAAAGCGCGGAGCGAAGTTGGACAAGGGAGGACCCGAGTAGATGGACCCGCTATTATTCACCGTCTGGACTCCGGCCGGCGGGGTTGGATAATGAGCGGTGTAGTTGTTGGGCACTACATATCCCACCAGGCCGGGACCCGACGTGGTGGGTCCAGAGGGAGGAACGGGAACCGTTGCAAACTGTGAAAGGGAAAGGTTCGTGAGGTTTCCGTACTTGTCCGAGTAAGTGCCGTCGTATTCCCAGCGAACTCCTAAATTGAACGTCAAGCGCGAGCTGATTTTCCAGTCGTCTTGAACGAAGGCAGTGTCGTTTCGTTCCACGTAGTTGTGAACAATGCCATTCGGCCCGCTGCGAACACAGTACAGGCACATCAGGATGTTGCCGTTTCCACCATTCGTGTTACCGGGATTGTTGGGACCGCATGTCGTGCTGCCAGTGGGACAACCGGGCAAACCGAGCGTCCAGTCCGCGAACGTTCCGTAAAACAGGAATCCGCGTTCCAGGCCCTGGAACGTGATGGGCCACTGCGCATATTGGAATTCATAGCCGACGCGAATGGTGTGCTTGCCGCGGGACCAGGAAATCTGATCGCCATATTCCATCTGATCGGTGGGGCTGTTGCTGGGAGCTAAAGTTCCATTCAAACTGGGGCCGTTAAAAATCACGGTCACGGGCAGTTCGGTTTCGGTGGGCACGATGGTCGCCTGGCCGAGGGCCTGCGGCGTCGCCACGGTGGTGTCGGACTGGTGCTGGCCATTGTGTTGCCCGGCGACGTGCAGTTCGTTGACCAAGCTCGAGGTGAGCAAGGTCGTGAGCTTAGCCACCGAGTTAATGTTGTCGTACTTGCTGGTCACCGGAGTCCCGGGGACGTCGGCACCGCTGAGAGGCGCGAATTGGGGATCAGAAGTCCAGAAATACTTCACAGAGAGAGTGTTCTTGCTGTTGATAACATAGTCAGCGTTTGTGACTAGTTGATGTTCGGTGAAAGTGGCCGGCGAGGTATACGTAACGGGTCCGTATGTGCCCGAGGGATTGGACGGAATGTAGAAGCTTCCATTGGGGAGCTTCGCATTCAGAAGTCCCAGGGACACGGGATTGATGTTGGAGCCATCGCACGCAATCTGAACGCTGGGGATCAGGGGGTACAAGAACGTTTCATAGTCGGCTTGTTGCGGCCCGGGATGGTTGGCTGGGCAGAGAGCCGCGCCGAGGTTGGCCGCGGTGCGATCGGTAGGCAGCGGGAACAAATAGACGCTGCTGGAGCCGCCGGCGGAAACGCCGTTCTTCTGCCGCGTTTCCTGATAATCGGCGAAGAAGAAGAGCTTATCTTTCTTGATTGGCCCACCCACCGAACCGCCCACCTGATTTTGATTCAGGACCTGCTTGACGCCGCCGCCGTCGAGATTATCAAAGAAGCTGTTGGCATTCAAATCGGTATTGCGGAAGAACTCCCAGGCGCTGCCGTGAAACTGATTGGTGCCGGAACGCGTGATCACGTTTACGTTTCCGCCCGGATGCCCGCCATAGCTGGCGTCGTAAGTGGAGGTCTGGATTTTGAATTCCTGAATCGCATCGGGATTAGGAATTCCAATGCCGGTATAAATGCCGCAGTCTTTCGCCGAACCCGTGTTGCTGGTATTGACGATGGAGACGCCGTCCATCTGGTAATTATTGTTGCCGGGATCGGCGCCGTTCACGGAGATGTCCTGGGTGCCTTTGCCGATGGTGGTGGCATTGTTCACATTGGAGTTCGCTCCGGCCGCCATGGTGAGGAGCTGTGTGTAGTTGCGGTTGCTGAGAGGAAGACCGGTGACCTGCTGCGAGGTGACCGTGGTTCCCAGCGTGGAGCTCTCGGTCTGAAGCGCTTCCGCGGCGGCTTCCACGGTGACTTGCTCAGCCTGCGCGCCTACTTCCAAAGTTCGATCCAGCGCCTGCGTCTCGGTAACGTTCAACTGTTCGGACGCAACCTCGGAGGTCTTGAACCCGCTTGCCGAGAACGAGACTTTATAGTTTCCAGGCTGCATCAGGCTGAATTTGTAAGCGCCATCCGACCCGGTAGTGGTGGTGCGGGATTGGCCGGTGTCGTTGTTGGTCACAGTAACGGTCACATTTGGAATAGCCGCGCCCGACGGATCGGTAACTGTCCCGGCCAAGGCCGAGGTGCCGGCCGACTGCGCCAGGAGGGATGGAGCGCAGATAGCAAACAACAGAGTGCAAAGCGCCACGTAGGCGAGCCGCGAACAGAGCAGCGTCTTGAAATTCATTTCTTTCTCGTTCTCCTTTTAGAGGTGCATGACCCGCACTTGCAGCGACGCCGAATGGAGCTACAAACGTCCCGCAAAATGTTTCTACCCACTTGAAGCAAACGGAGTGTCGGGAGCCAGTATACGTCAACCTGTATGCAATGTGGCGTCAAAACAGCGTCGAATTTGTAATCAACGCTAAGGCAGCGTACTGGGGAAGGGGCCCGCAGCGGGCCCTTGCGAACTGTGGGGCCATGCGACGCCACTTTGGCGCGCTGTCCCAAGTTGGCCGCGACATTCTGTCACGAGCTTGATTGTATGTTACTGAAACGCATGAACTTCGCTATTGGAATCGCACCTGCATTACAAGCGGCATGACATCGGAAAAAAAGTCCTTCTTACTCGGTCAGCTACAGGAAGCCATCGACGAAGCCGTCTCTGAATCCGGCCGCGTGGGCGAAATCATCGAGGAGATGAAGCGGTCCGGTTATGACTTGTGTTTGATGCTGGAGTCCACCGTGACCATCAGCCCCATTGAGGATCGTCAGGCAGATGCCAAGCCGGAACCCCGCTCTACGTCTAACGAGCCGGCTTTCGATGGCGAAATGGACTTGTCGATCGAGGATCTTGAGTTTCTTCAAGAGCTCAACATCGCCCTCTGAGAGTTCGGCAGGGGGAGGCCGCGCGATGCTCCAGTGCTACACTACGGCCAATGAAAAGGCGCGCTTTTCTCGCCACTTCCATTGCCGGCGCGGCTGCCTCTCAAACGGCCTGTCGATATGTGCCGGCAGCCCCCGCCTCCGGCACTCCCACGCCATTCGAACTAGATGAATTGAGCCTGGCCGACCTGGCCAGTGGCTTGGGGCGCGGCAAGTGGACGTCTGAGCGGCTGGTGCAGCTTTATCTTGCGCGGATCGAGGCTGTAGATCGGAACGGCCCGCGGCTCGGGTCGGTGCTGGCACTGAACCCCGATGCGGCCGCGAACGCCCGGCAACGGGATCAGGAGCGAAAAAACGGCCAGGTACGCGGTCCGCTGCATGGCATCCCGATTCTGATCAAGGACAACATCGAAACTAGCGACCGCACCAGCACTACCGCCGGATCGCTCGCGCTGGCCGATTGGCGCGCTGGGCAAGATGCATTCGTCGCGGCCCGCCTGCGCGCCGCGGGCGCGATCGTCCTGGGCAAGAGCAATCTCAGCGAGTGGGCCAACTTCCGTTCCACACACTCCACCAGCGGATGGAGCGGGGTGGGCGGGCAAACCAAGAATCCTTACGCGCTGGATCGCAACCCATCCGGCTCCAGTTCCGGCTCAGGCGTCGCTGCGGCGAGCAACCTGTGCGCGGCGGCCATCGGCAGCGAGACCGATGGATCGGTCACTGGTCCTTCCTCCATCAATGGCATCGTTGGCATCAAGCCGACCGTTGGGCTGGTCAGCCGTTCTGGCATCGTGCCCATTTCGGCCAGTCAGGACACGGCCGGACCGATGGGGCGCACGGTCCGCGACGTCGCCATTTTGCTGGGCGTTATGGCCGGCGGCCCAGGCGATCCGCAAGACCCGGCCACCGCCGCTGCCCAGGGCAAAGCCGCGCCCGACTACACGCGTTTCTTGGATGCCCAGGGCCTGCGCGGCGCACGCCTGGGTATCGCGCGCAAATTCTTCGCGAACAATGCGCCGATGGATGCCTTCCTGAATGGTTGCGTCGATGCGTTGAAGAAAGCGGGCGCGGAGGTGATCGATCCCGCCGACCTGGCCACGCACGGCCAGATCGATGCACCAGAGCAACAGGTGTTGCTCTACGAATTTAAGGACGGGATCAATCGTTATCTGACGCGGCTTCCTTCCGGCAGCCCGGCGCATACGCTCCAGGAACTGATCGCATTCAATGAAAAGAATCGCGACCGCGAGATGCCTTTCTTCGCGCAGGAGCTTTTCATGCAAGCCCAAGCCAAAGGCCCGCTCACCGACGCCGCCTATCTGAAGGCCCGGGCCGACTGTGTGCGCCTGTCGCGGCAGGACGGTATCGACGCGCTGCTGGCCCAGCACCAGCTGGACGCCATCGTGACGCTGACCTCCGGCCCCGCCTGCTTCACCGATCACGTGAATGGCGATCAGGATACCGGCGGCTGCACGACGCCCGCGGCCGTGGCCGGTTACCCGCACATCACGGTCCCAGCCGGTTTCTATCGCGGTCTTCCCATCGGGCTATCGTTCTTCTCCGCCGCCTGGAGCGAGCCGACGCTCTTCAAGCTGGCCTACGCCTGGGAGCAACAGATGAACGCGCGACGCAAACCGGCTTTTGCCGCCAGTGTTGCCGGATAGGTATCGCGGGTTGGCTTTCGCCTATTTCTTGAAATGCTCGTGATTGGGCGCGTGGTGCGCCGCAATGGCGACGACAAAGCGGGGATGCTCGCCGCAATGTCTGCACGGCGGGAACGTCTCGCCCTTCACCATCGTCACCTGGTGCTTGTCTTGATGAACCCCGTCATGGACGACGTCGTAGATTCCGGATTTGGGGCAGAGATCGCCCGGTTTAAATTGATCCATAAACTGTTATGCTCGCGCGGGCGATTGTCCAAGCGCCGCATGAGTTGCGCGCACTTCATCGCCCACTTTCCGCCGGGGCGGTGTAGCCAGCAGCAACAGCATCGCGCCCGCGAAGCACAGTCCCGCGATGGAATAAAACACCGGCGTGTAGCTTCCGTATTTGTCGAAGACGTAGCCGGCTACGAAAGGAGCCACCGCGCCGACTCCGGTCTGGATGGCGAGCCACAATCCGATTACGGCCGGATAAGCCTTCAGGCCGAAGTAATTCATGGGCGCGCCCATCATCGATACCAGCGTCGCGCCCCAGCCAAATCCGAGCAGGATCGGGAACGGATACAGATCCACGGTGCTGGTGGCATGAACTACCAGAACCATCCCCAATCCGAACGCGGCCATGGCGCCGGCCCATATGTAGCGCGGCTCGATGCGATCGCCAAAACTCGCGAGCAGCTTGCCCATCAGCGTCGAGATGGCAAGAATTGACATCGCCATGGCCGCTTGGGCGGGTGAATGGCCCAGGTCCCTGAGATGCACTACGCCGTGGCCTTGAATCAGCGAAAATCCGCAGGAAATTCCGATAGACGAAACCAGCATCAGGATGAAGGCACGCGAGAAGATAGCTTCTTTAAACGTCCACGCTTCGGTAGTCACGAAAACGCCTCTGGGCCGCTTCTGTCCGGGCGCGAGATCCGCCGCAGCGCCGCCGTCGGGCAATTGACCCATATCGGACGGCTTCTCTTTGACGAAGAAAATCACAAAGGCCGCGCCGATTGCGGCGAGCCCGAGGAAGACCCACCATCCGTTGCGCCAATTCCCATGCGATCCGGAGATCACGCGATCCAGAATGGGCGGCAGAACGAATCCGCCGATTCCGCCGCCGCTGTACATCAGGGACAGCGCGAGCGCGCGTTTGCGGATGAACCATTGTGCGATTCCTTGCTGCTCGGCGATGGCTCCGCCCGCACAGGAGCCGAACCCGATCAGTATTCCGAACGAGATTACCGCTTGCCAGCCGGTGTGCACGAACAGCGCCATGGAGAGCGCACCCAACATGGCGGAGCAACTTCCGATCACGAGCGTCAGCCGAACGCCGATGCGGTTGACCAAGGCCGCCACGGCGGGACCAGGCAGCCCGACCATCAGCATATAGAGCGAAAAAGCCAAGCCGAGCATTGCGCGATCCATATGCAGATCCTTCGCCATGTAGGCATTGATAACGCTCTGTCCGTAGGTAGGAAATCCAAGATTGACGAGATAAATGAACCAGAACGCCGCAAGCAGCTTCCAGCCGTAGAATGCCTTTTTCTTCATGGTCTGGCTCCTTGACCCTTAGAGCTTATAACATAGGTTGAGGCAAACAAAATGTCAGCAATCGAGATGTCCCCTACCAAAACAGCGGAAAACTACGCGGATCTGAAACTTCTTATTGGTGGCGAATGGACGCCGCTCGGAAGCCGGGAGCACGAGCCGGTGATGAATCCGGCCACCGGCGAATGCATTGGCGTGCTGCCCCACGCCTCCAAGGCCGATCTGGACCGGGCGCTCGAGGCCGCCGAGAAGGCCTATCCAGTGTGGCGCGGCATGTCGCCGCAGGATCGCGGCAAGATCTTGAAGCGCGCGGCGGATCTGATACGCGAGCGCGCCGAATACATCGCGCGCCTGGCCACGCTCGAAGAAGGCAAGAGCATCCATGAAGCGCGCCTGGAAATACCGTTTTCGGCGGATATTTTGGAATGGTTCGCCGAAGAGGGCCGCAGGGCTTATGGACGCGTGCTGCCGCAGCGAACGCCGGGTGTGCGGATGACGGTGCTGCGGGAGCCGGTGGGTCCAGTGGCGGCATTCGCGCCGTGGAATTTTCCGGTGGGCAATCCGTGCCGCAAACTGGGCGCGGCGCTAGCGGCGGGATGTCCGTGCATCATGAAGCCGGCCGAGCATACGCCAGCTTCGGCGCTGGAAGTGGGGCGCGCGCTGATGGACGCGGGGCTGCCGAAAGGCGTGATGTCGATCGTCTTCGGAGTGCCTTCGGAGGTTTCCACGCATCTGTTGGCGTCGCCCATCATTCGGAAAGTCTCGTTCACCGGATCGACGCGCGTCGGCAAGCAATTGATGAAACTCGCGGCCGACGGCATGAAGCGTACCACCATGGAGTTGGGCGGCCATGCACCGGTGATCGTGTTCGACGATGTCGATGTGGAGCAAGTCCTGGATCTGTCGGCTGCATCCAAGTTCCGCAATTCCGGGCAGGTGTGCGTTTCGCCAACGCGCTATTACGTTCACGAGAAAATCTATAAGCAGTTCGTCTCTGGATTCGCCGCGCGCGCCAGATCATGGCCAACGGGTGACGGACTGGTGGAAACCAACAAAATGGGACCGCTCGCGCATTCGCTGCGCTTGAACGCGATGGAGGAATTGTTGAGCGATGCGAAGAAACACGGCGCGCACTTCGATGCTGGCGGATCGCGGATTCCCGGTCCGGGTTATTTCTGGGAACCGACTGTGATCTCTGGGGTGCCGAACGAAGCGCGTATCATGAACGAAGAACCGTTTGGCCCGATAGCCATTATCAATCCGTTTTCCGATTTCGACGCCGTCATCCAACAAGCCAACCGGCTGCCCTACGGCCTGGCCGCTTACGCTTTCACGCGCTCTAACCGCACCGTGAATTTGCTGGGCGAGCAGCTGGAAGCCGGCCTGGTTGGCATCAATAGCTATCTGATTTCGGTGCGCGATTCTCCCTTCGGCGGCGTCAAGGAAAGCGGCCACGGCAGCGAAGAAGGGATGGAAGGTTTGGAGGCGTGCCTGGTGACTAAGTTCGTCACGGAATCCTAATGGAAAAATATCTTCGCATTGCCACTGAAGAAGCTTTCGCGCCGCCGGAGTTGCTGGAGCGCTATCGCAAACTGCTCGCGGATGGTTACGACGATCCTGGATTTCGCAGCCTGTGGGGGTTTTATGCGGGATCGAGTCCTCGCGCCACCGCGCTGGCCGAAAGAATCCAGGATATTGGCGAGCGGCGGTTACGGGACATGGACGATACCGGTATCGCGATGCAGATCCTTTCGCTGACTGCTCCGGGCGTGCAAGTATTCGATGCGCCAGAAGCCACGGCCCTGGCACGATCGTTTAACGATCAGCTAGCCGATGCCATTCGCAAGCATCCCAACCGATTCTCCGGCCTTGCTGCAATCGCGCCGCAAGACCCGGAATGCGCGGCCAAAGAACTGGAGCGCGGCGTTCGCCAGCTTGGCCTGAAGGGCGCCATCGTCAACAGCCATACGCGCGGCGAGTACCTGGACGCCCCCAAATTCTGGGCCATCTTCGAGGCGGCCGAACACCTGAACGTGCCCGTGTACATTCATCCCACCACGCCGCCGAAATCGATGATCGGGCCGTTCATCGAACGCGGCCTGGATGGCGCGATCTTCGGGTTCGCGGTGGAAACGGGGCTGCACCTGCTGCGCATCATCGTCAGCGGCGTATTCGATCGGTTTCCCAAGCTCCGCATCGTCGCCGGACATTTGGGTGAAGGCCTTCCCTACTGGCTTTTCCGCATCGATTTCATGCACGCCGCCATGGTGAAGGCCAACCGCTACGCGTCGGTGCAAAAGCTACAGAAGAAGCCGAGCGACTACATCAGGGAAAACCTTTGGATCACCACTAGCGGCATGGCGTGGGAGCCGCCCATTCTTTACGCGCAATCGGTGCTGGGTGTCGATCGCGTGCTTTATGCGATGGATTATCCCTATCAGTTCGTGCCAGAGGAAGTGAAGGTCACCGATGACCTGCCCATCAGCGACGCCGACAAAAAGAAGCTGTACCAGACCAACGCCGAACAGGTGTTTGGGCTGTCCGCGCGATCAGGGGAGATATGATATTGCGGAGGTTGAAGCATAGATGCGAACTCATTTCCTAGTCGCCCTTGCCGCCGCTGCTTTTCGGGCGGTTCGCGCATGGGCGCACCATTCTTTCGGGGCGGAATACGACGAAAGCAAATCGGTCACCATCACCGGCGTTGTCACCTAGGTGGACTGAGAAAATCCTCACATTCATTTTTACCTGGATGTGAAGGACGATTCTGGTATCATCCATTGGGTTTGAAGGCTTTCCGCCCAACATGCTGCGGCGGCAAGGCTGGACGCGCGACACGATGAAGGTGGGCGATACGGTTACTGTGTATGGTTGGCGTGCGCGAGATGGATCGAACTTTGCGCACTCGCGCGAAGTAACCTGGGCCGACGGCAAGAACATGACCTCCGACCTCCCGCCAATACGGGCGGAAACCAGAGAATTCCGTAGTGAAATCGCTGCTTATTCTATTCGTTCTTTTGGCGCCTGCATTCGCCGATCAACCGCCGGTACCGCGAACGGCCGACGGACACCCCGATCTTTCGGGCGTGTGGCAGGGCGGCAGCCTGTCGTTCGCGGTCGGCATCGAGAACGCGAAGAAGGCCGGGCTGGCGGCGGCAGAAGCTACCGGCAAGCCGTCCTACGCGCCGGGCCAGGATTACTGGCCGCCCTACCAGCCGTGGGCCGCCACAAAGCGACAGGCGTACGTGGCACGACGCGGGATCGACGATCCCATCGGACGCTGTTTATTGCCGGGCGTGCCGCGCATCACCGCCATGCCGATGCCGATGCAAATCTCGCAGACACCGGGGCAGGTGATCATTCCATCATTCCTGGGCGACTCGGTGGCGCGCTGGGATGGCGACACGCTGGGGGTGGACGTCACCGGTTTCAACGATCAAACTTGGCTGGCGGGCGTCGGCACAATTCATAGCGAAGAATTGCATGTGAGCGCGCCAGGTACGACATGATCAACTACGACGTGACGATGGAAGATCCCAAGGCGTTTACCAGGCCATGGGCGCGCCACTCGGCGCTGTATCTTCGTCCGGGCCAGCGATTGCGCGTGTACGAATGCGGGGACAACAACGAAGATATTCTGCGCTGCGAGAAGCTGCTGAAGAACGAGCCGCTGTACGACGGGAAACCTGCTACAGAGCCGCGACCGTAAGGGAGTGGAGTCCCGCGTTTGCGAACGCCAAAACATCCGCGGCATCCGAGTGATGCGACACAAACACCGCCGTTAAACCGTGCGATTGGAAGTACGCCAGATTGTCCGGGCCGATATCGATCTGGTGAACCGAATCTCCGATGGGTTCGCCACTCGGACGGCGCAGATACACAGAAAATTCGCCGCCATCCTTGGCGTAAAGCAAATGCAGATAGATTTGTTTATTGAGGAAGCACAGCCGCGCGCGTTCCAGGCGATAGCCCGTGGTCCCGAGCGCGGTGATGGCGGACGCCGGCACGCCTTGCTTCTGGGCGAGAGATTGGATCGAGGACAAGTCCGTCAGCCATCGCCTGGATTCGCCCTTCACGATTTCACGCTCATGGTCTTGGGCAGCGGCCATGCACACAGGCGGAGTGTGAGACCGGAAGAAAATCGCGTAGGCCAGTGCGCCGGCCATGACCAGGGCTAAACTGGCCGCGACAGCAGACCAGCGCGGCGCCCGTGGACTTCCGATACGGGCCCGGATGGATCGCGCGAGTGGATCCGTGTCGATCTCTTCCGCCAGAATGCTGGCGCGCAGGCGCTGATCCAGTTCGTCGTCGGTCATCGGTATGCTTCTTTCGCCAGAGGCTTCAAACTCTTTCGCAGCTCCTGCCGCGCCCGGCTCAGCCGCGACATCACGGTGCCGATAGGCAAATCCAAAATCCCAGCGACCTCCCGGCAGGTGAATCCTTCTACCACGCACAACAAGAGAACCGTCCGTTGCTCGAGCGACAAAGCCTCCAGCGCCTGGGCGATCTCAGCGGCCTCCTGAAACATCGGGCGGATGTTCGATGACGCGAGATCGGGAGTTCGCGATGCCTTGCGGCCCTGCCCATGAAACGCGTTGAACAAGATGCGGAACAGCCAGGCCCGCGCATTGGTGCCGGCTTGGAATCCACCGAACCCGCGCCAGGCGAGCAGCATGGTTTCCTGCACCAGATCTTCGGCGGAGGCGGGCTCAAGCGTCAGGCGTCGAGCCACACGCAGCAGGGCCGCCAGATGCGGCATGGCAATGCGTTCAAATGCTTCCTGCTGCGCGGGCACGTCGCTTCATCTTACCGCCCTGGAACTGGCCCTAGTCGGACTTCTTCTGCAGTTGGTCGAGGTCCGCCAAAACGTCCTTGCTGTGCTCGTTCACGTTCGGATCAACCTTCAGATAGACTTTTCGGATGACGCCCTTCGGATCGATCAGGAAGGTGTGGCGCGCAGCCACCGTCATAGGGCCGAAGTGGGTCAGCGAGCCGTACTTGTCGGTGACTGCGTGGTCGGGATCGGACAGCAGTTTGAACGTCAAGTTTTCCTTGGTGCAAAATTGCACGTGCGAGTCGACGGTATCCAGGCTGACGCCCACGATCACCGCGTTCTTCTTGTCGAAGTCGGGCTGATCGCGCTGGAAGTTGTGCGCTTCAATAGTGCACCCCGGCGTCATGTCTTTGGGATAGAAATACAACACTACCCATTTGCCTTTGAAATCCTTCAGGCTGACTTCATGGCCTTCCTGGGATTTCAATTTGAAATCGGGCGCCTTGGTTCCTTCGGCCGGTATCGCATCGGCGGCGTACATCGCCCCGGCCACTAGCATCACCGCGCTCATGCCGTATAACAAAGTCTTCATTCTTGAATTGCCTCCCTTTGAGGTTGCCCGAAATCCGGGCTGACACTGGCTATAATGCGCGGCGCAACCGGTTTCATCCATGGCGGGAAAAAATCGGCGGTCTCACGAAGCTTCAGAGCCATCCAAACGAAGATCATACAGATGAGCAGAAGCGCAAGGGTTTCATGGCGCAGCAGCACCCAACCCGCGCTATCGTTTTTTGCACCCGCCCACAAAGCCGCGATGGTTTGGCCGGGGACGAGGAACACCGCATAAGCAGCCCACAACAGCAGCGATGCGAGCTTTTGCGTCAGGAACAATATCGCGGGGACACCCAACCACAGCAGCTGGGCATCATAAAACCGGTGATATCCAATGAGTACGGTTGCGGAGGCAATCAAGGCTGGGGCTAAGCTGCTATCGGCGGCACGCACCGCGGCAATTGCGGTGACCGAAATGAGGATCGCGTAAAGTACGATCTCCAGCGGTGTTCGGGCCAGCGCCTCCGGAATCAATATGTGCAGATTGACGAGCTGATACCAGGATGTTGGTTCCGATCCGCCGGCCAGACCTGAAGTAGAACCGACAATTTCCCGCAGGTTCGAGTTTAGTGCGGGAAACCATCCCGGCGCGATGAACAGGAGTCCGATTCCGGTTGCCGCGATTCCCACCGCGCACGCCGCCATGAGCTTTCGAAATTGCCGCTGTCCGGCAGCCAGGAGCAGGAAACCTACGGCGAGTTGCGGTTTGATACAGGCCGCCAGACCGAGCAAGCAACCCGCGACATACGGCTGCGGCGTGAACAAACTTAAAAAAATCAAACTACACACCAGCACGCTTGGCTGGCCTTTAGCGATGCCGGTGTGCAGCGGTGCGAAGGCGAGAAGGAAGCTAGCAACTTGAACAGCCCGTTGTTTCGCCATTCGAGCAAATGCAAGAATGTTCCACAACGAAAGAGCGAGTAAGCAGGCCAGCCACAGCGCCTTTGCAATGGCCCACGGCAAAAGCGCGAGCGGCGCCAGGATCAGTAGGGCGGGCGGCAGATAAACCGATGGACTGGTGACAAAAAGCGCGGGCGTAGCTTGGATTCCGGCGGCTTGAGCGGTGACGGCAAGTTTGCCGGGAACATAGGGGTTTACGCCGTGCAGCCAACTTCTGGCGGCCGTGAATACGAGCAGAAAGTCGCCGCTGTCGTGAATAGCGCGCAAAGGGCCGCGCACGACGAAGTAGAGCGATGCAAGGATGAAGACAACCCGCCACAACCGGCGATTGTTAGTCTGCATAGAGGGCGCGTTATTGGATTGTGAACGCTGATCATGTTCTTAGCGATGGTACCGATGGGCTAGTTCGGAGCTAAGGTTATTATTTGGTAGGGGGAGACGTGGCGCAAACATCGATACAGCTGGGACGCATCGGAATCTGGACGCACCAACTGGAGCATCAGCCCGCGGCGAAAGCGCAGGAGACGGCTCGCGAGTTGGAGGAACTGGGTTACGGCGCGCTCTGGTTTGGCGAGGCGCTGGGGCGGGAAGTGCTGACCAACGCGAGCCTGTTGCTGTCCGCGACGAAGCGCATGGTAATCGCCACCGGGATCGCGAATATATATGCGCGCGATGCGGTGGCCATGGCGTCGGGACAGAAAACCCTGGCGGAGGCATATCCCAATCGATTTCTATTGGGGCTGGGCGTGAGCCACGTTCCGCTGGTGGAAATGTTGCGCGGGCACCGTTATGAGAAGCCGGTGGCGACCATGCGCGCGTATTTGGATGCCATGGACAAGGCGCCCTACAACTCCGTTCCGCCAGCGACGAAACCGGCGCGAGTTCTTGCGGCGCTCGGGCCGAAGATGCTGGAGCTATCGGGCGAACGCGCGGACGGCGCGCATCCGTACAATGTGAATCCGATGCATACGGTTCAGGCGCGTGCCATTTTGGGACCGGAGCGTTATTTGTGTCCCGAGCAAGCGGTGGTGCTGGAAACGGACGCTGAAAAGGCGCGCGGGATTGGACGAGCGTTCCTGAGTTTCTATCTGACGCTGCCCAATTACGCCAACAATTTTTTGCGGCTGGGGTTCGATGAAGGCGATTTCAAGGACGGCGGAAGCCATCGGCTGATCGACGCCATCGTTGCGTGGGGCGATTTGAAAGCGATTCAAAATCGAATTCGCGAGCATCATGACGCCGGCGCAGATCATGTCTGCACTCAGGTGCTGACTGCGGATCCTAACGCGTTGCCGTTGCGCGAATGGCGCGAACTCGCCCCCGCATTGTTATCGAAATAGATCCTGTTCCGGTTTGCGAAGCAGCGATTGGGCCGAGCCCGCGGCGGGCCGAAACTCGAAGCCGCGAATTAGCGCCGCTGGACATCCGGCATCTTTGAGCATCACAAGGCCCGCGGCGGCCGCCAGTTGATCCGCCACTGCGATAATCGTGCTCGATAGCTTCCTGCCGTGCCGGTCCATGCGTCCGCGATAATCGTCCAAAGGATCGAGGCCGGCGACGCCGATGGCGATATCGACCAGGCCCTCACGCCAGGGCCGGCCGAAGGTATCGGTGATAATGACAGCGCCGCAGCCGAGGCTGGTGCGCAGCCGGCGGGCCGATGCATCGGGATCGCTCGGCAGGATCGTTGCTAAATCTTCGCCGTCGACATTGGATTGATCGACCCCGGCGTTGGCGCAGACGAAACCGTGCTGCGTTTCCGAGATGATGACGCCGCGATCCATTTTCACGATGCGACGTGATTGAGAAAGTACCAGCTCAATCAGGCGCGCGTCTTTGTTCCATTCGGCCGCCCAAGATTGTGCGAGCACTGAGGGCCGTATGGAGCCCAGATCGACGATCGCACCCTCGGCTTTGGAAACAATCTTCTGCGCCACAGCCAGCACAACAGCCGGATTGATTTCGATACCGGCATGACCGATCAAGGCAGCGAGGTCGTCGCCCGGCCGCACTTCAGACGCCAGCGGCAGCGCTTCTATCTGGAGGCGCATGCGGTTCTCAGGAACGACGAAACCTGGCACTCGTGCGGGCGCGCCAACAGTTCGGCCACGTCTTCGGGCGTGTCGATATCGAACATCAAGCCAGGAAGGCGCAGGACATCGGCGGCCAAGCCTTTGGAGAGCGCCTGATCCAGATGGGCGCGAAAGCTGCCGGGACCGAAGCGGCTCTGGATGCAATTGGGCGGCGTGCGCACCAGCGCGTTGGTGCCGGTGCCATCGGCGGACGGAATAACGATCAGGCCGGGGCGCGCGGAGGCGGCGAGCTGGGTGAAATCGGCCGGCGTCGCAGTGGGAACATCGATCGGGACCAACAGAACCGTGGACGCGCCCATTTGCATGGCGCGCAAACATGCAGCGTCGGCGGAAACGCTGTGGCTCACCTGTTCATCTTCTTCAAACACCACCGCGCCCGATTGCCGCGCATGATCGGCGATCTCGACATCGCTCGTCGCCACCACCACGCGGTCGATTCCTTCAGCCTGGCACAGGGCGGCCAGCGTCTGCCGGTAGAGCATGCGCGCCAGCGTTTGTCGCTGTTCCATGGCAAGAAATCCGGTGAGGCGCTGCTTGGCGTTTTGCGGGTTTTTCACCGGGAGGATAGCGAAGATCACGTTTCGAGCCCCATTTCGCGAGCCACCACGCGGGCCAGTGATTTTCTTTCGCGCAACCCTCGCATGATGGTGTTCGTCACTACCGGCCGCATGTCAAGCGCTGCTACCTGGGCGGCTTGTTTACGATCGATTTCATCGAGGACGAAAACGCCCGTGAAATCCACATAAAGTTTTGCGACTTCGGCCGCCGAGGCTTTGAGTTGCATGCTCTTCATCATTTTCGCCGCTGGACCTTTGAGCGCGCGCCCACCGACGATCGGCGAAATCGCCACCACCCTCTCGCGCTTGCGCTGTAGCGCTTCACGAATGCCGGGGATCGCGAGAATCGGGCCGATGCTGATGAACGGATTCGACGGACAGAGAACGATCGCTTCCGCTTTTTCGATCGCATCGAGCAAACCGGGCACGGGCACGGCCTCGGAAGCGCCTTCAAAACGCAGCGCGGTTACGCGATCCCGAGCGCGGCGCTTTACGAAATAAGTTTGAAACTCCAACTCGCCGGAAGGAGTGCAGATGCGCGTCCGCACGCGCTGGTTCGACATCGGGACCAATGTGGAACGAACTTCGAGAGCCGACGCAATGTGGCTTGTTACTTCGGCCAGACTGGCGCCTTGACGCAGGCGTTCGGTGCGGTACAGATGCGTGGCCAGGTCCAGATCGCCCAGCTGAAACCAGGTGTCGGCGCCCAACCGTCCCAACGCTTGCAGACAGCGGAAGGTGTCGCCACGAAGGCCCCAGCCGTGTTCCGGATTCGCGAGGCCGGCCAGAGTGTAGGTGACAGTGTCCAGATCGGGCGAGATGTGCAGTCCATGAATTTCGGCATCGTCGGCGGTGTTGCCGATGATGTAAATGCGCTCGGGCACAACGACGCGAGTGAGCCCATCGAGGAAACGCGCCGCGCCCACTCCTCCCGCCAGCGCGACCACGAGATTTGGTTTCACAGTCCGGTGATCCTCATCCCAGAGTCTTTCACTTTGTGACGCAGGTTCAGCGAAATGAGCAGCGCGGCGGCGCTTTCGAGCAGACGCGCATTGTCGAGCGGACCGGCATCGATGGCGCGCACGCCGGGAATCATCGCGGCAAGTTCCGTGATGGCCGCTTTCGCTTCCGCGCTGTCGCCGCAGATCAACGCATCGCAATCGAGCGGATTATCCAGCTTCGCCAGCGCCTCCGCGCTCAGCGCGTGAAAGGCCGCAACCACGGGAACACCGGGAACCAGGCGCGCCGCTTGCTGGGCGGCTGAGCCATCCCAGAGCGTCAAGGTGCGCGAGACGCGTCCGCCGATGGCGACTTCCAGCGGAACCGTCGCGTCCACTAAGACGGCGCCTGGCGCGATGCTGCCGCGAATCGATTTCAGCGTTTCCACTTGCGCCGAAAGCGGCACCGTAAGAACCACAATGGCGGCTGACGCGACGGCATCGGCGTTGGTGTGGCCGGTGGTTTGCGATCCGATGCGGCGCGCTGTTTCCTGCGCCCGTTCCAAGTTACGCGAGCCGATGCGCACAACCAAACCAGCATGAGCGAAACGAGCGGCGAGTCCGCTGCCCTCCGCTCCGGTACCACCCACAATTGCGACGATCATTGGCACGTAGCTTGATGATACCCTCGAAGGGAAGAGGAGAAGCACGTGCCAGCAATTCCTGAAAATTATCTTGACCTGACGAAGAAGAAAGCGTTTGCGCAATTGGCCACCTTGATGCCGGACGGAAGCCCGCATGTGGCGCCGGTTTGGTTCGATTACGATGGCGAGCACATTCTGATCGATTCCGCGAAGGGGCGAGTGAAAGACAAGAACATCCGGCGCGATCCGCGCGTGGGCATCGATATTCTGGATCCCGACAATCCGTATCGGCACCTTTCGATTCGCGGCCGGGTGGTGGAGATCACCGAAAGAGGCGCGGACGAACTCATCGACAAGCTTTCGAAGAAGTACACCGGGCTAGACAAGTACGCGCACCGTGGGCCGGGCGAAGTGCGTGTGCTTTATAAGATCAAAGCCGAACACACCCATTCGATGGGTTGATGACGTGCTGTCGCAACAGACACCCCGGTTGGCCGCGCCACGGGCGCACTGATCGACCTGCTGAGAGAAGCCAGTCGACATTCGAGAAGCGCGCAGCGGTCCGGTGAATAACTTTTCGCGCAAAGTTTTATTCCGCTGAGCGACCTGTGCCGCGATCGCTGCGGATACTGCACCTTCGCGCGCGAACCGGCAAGCAGAGACGCCGGGTCCAAGGGAGCGCTGTTCAGTTCAGGCGACAAGCCGCACTTGCGGTATCCCGAGTATCGCGAGGGCTGGAGCAGCGCGGCTTCGGCTCCACAATCGAATATTTGCTGGCCATCTGCAGGTTGGTGTTCGATGGGACGGGACTGTTGCCGCCGGCCAACCCGATGAGTGCGCGTTTGCTGGCGCCGGGCGAAGCACATCATCGCTGTCCCGATAAGGTTCCGAAGGTACGGCTGGCCGCGCTCGAAACTGCCGGAGAGTTGCGATTGCCGTGTCGCTCGGGCCACGAGCAAGGTTCCGAACGGCAGTTGATCACGACCGGCGCACGTATGCCTCGTTGACATTTTGCCGGAGGAATTCTCGGAAATCGCGCTGATATTTGGGCAGACGAAGCTTCCCCTGGATCGTGCGTTTGTCGGTGAACTTGATCTCTGACGAGGGATTGAAGTACGCAAGCGCATTTTGCCTTGTCAGGACGAAAGGCGGGCAACCGTTCTGCAAGAGGATACCGCTCGCGATCAAGGACCCGGTGCGATGATTGCCTTCTTGATACAGTTGGGGCTGGCTTAGGACCCCCACGTAAACTTGCGCCGCAACTTTGTACGGATTCTCCGTCTCATGTTTGCGAAACCAGCGGCGGATCGGCTTAACGTATCGACGGAAATTACCGAAGAACCGCTGTCGGGTAACACTGATGTGCCGACCGAACTCACGCGGGTCGTATCCTTTACCAAGAAGCACGAGGTGGTTGAGCTGTAAAAGCGCTTCAAGACCCTCGTCGCTGAACAAGTCCAGGTTCTGGTCAACGAGTACATCGAGAAACTCAAACGCCGCAAGCATATTCTGCCGCACCGTGTCGGTGAAGTCATCACGGCGCAAATTGAGTTCGGCATTGATGGCCGGGAAATAACGCTGGACCTCGCGCAACTCATCCTCAATGCGTCCAAGGCGCAAGCGCACTGGTTTCACCATCACGTGCAGTAGTAGAACACAGGCTGGCAGAGCCTTTCAACTCTCGAGGTCGCCCCTAACGCGTGAGTAGGGACAGCTTGTCGTGAACGGCCTGCAAATCTTCCGCGCCGGGGCTCTCCGCGGCAAGATCGATCAGGATGGCACTGGTCGGGCTCGATGCTACCGCGTGCGCTGGCCAATCGCTACGCGCGGACCATGCCACCAGCGCGGCGATTGCAGGAGGAGCAATCGATCCCTTGCGCCTAACGCGAATCGGGCATCAACGCGAAGGTCCAAACTGAGCCGCCGGCAGGTACTTTCCGTGATGCGTAGCGGGTCGCAAGTATGCCGCCAACCCCCGACACAACGGTTACATATTGGCGACCCTTGTGAGTGTAAGTGATGGCTGTCGAATTGATGCTGGATCCGGTCTTGAACTGCCAGAGCGTCTTACCCGTATCCTCGTCCAGCGCGATGAACTCCCCCGTTAAGTAGCCCGTAAACACCAAGCCTCCGCCCGTCGCCAGCATGCCGGCCGCGCTCGGCAGGTCCGTCAACGGGATCTCCCACTTCTTTTCGCCGCTTAGCGGATTGATCGCTGCCAAATGCCCCACCACCTCTCCGGGCTTGGCTTCGGCGATTCTCGCGATAACCCCGGTTGAGTCTTTGCCGATTTCCGCCTGCTTCGGGGGGGTTGCTACCCGTTGGATGCGGGGAACATTCCACGTGCTGGCGTACACCAGTCCGGTAGTAGGATCAAATGCTATTGGCACCGCGTTGGTGCCGCGCGACGGCCAGATTTCAACTTCTTGCCCCGCGACAAAGCGTTTGTAAACGTCCGACAACACCGGCCGTCCTGTGGCGAGGTCAATCTCAGTGGCCCAGTTCACCTTGACATACGGATGCGCAGCGATGAGTTTGCAGTTGGTGCGGTCGAGCACGTACAGGAAGCCGTTTTTGTTGGCCTGAATCATAACCTTCCTGGGCTCGCCGCGAACGCGAATATCGGCAAGTACCTGTTCGTCGGTGGCGTCCACGTCAAAAACGTCGTTGGGCGTGTATTGGTAATAGCAGACCACCTCTCCGGTTTTCGGCCTGATCGCGAGGACGCTGTTTGTGAACAGGCTATCCAAGCCTTCGCGCGGCCTGGGATCGTAGGGCTCGGCGTTGCCCACGCCCCAATAAACCAGGTCAAGCTGAGGGTCGTATGAGCCGGAACGCCACGTCGGCCCTCCCCCCTGCGACCACGCGTTGGTGTTCTTGGGCCAGGTCTCAGAACCGGGCTCACCGGGTGCAGGAATGGTATAGCGCCGCCACAGCTTCGTCCCAGTATCCGGGTCCCAGCCATCCAGGAATCCGCGTGTGGTGGACTCTCCACCGCCCACGCCGGAAATCAGCACTCCGTTGGCAACGATCGGACCGCCCGTAGAGTAGTAGCCATCGTGCCAGTCTGCAAATCTCTGGTTCCACAATTCCGCGCCGGTCTTCATGTCGAGCGCTAAGACATGGTTATCCACCGTAACGCGAAAAAGTTTGCCGTTGTAGATGGTAGCGGCGCCTCGGTTATAAGACGACCGCGTGACGCCTGATTCCAGTTGCACGGGTGTTCGCCAAATTTGCTTTCCGGTCTCCACGTCGATGGCGAAACTCCACTTGCCATTGATGACGTACATGACGCCGTTGTAAATCGTTGGCGCTGCCAATTCGCCCTGATCGTTCATCAGGCTCGTGCTCCAGATGGGCACCAGGCGCTTCACATTAGATTTGTTGATCTGTTTGAGTGGACTATAGCTCTTGCGGTCATAGCCCATGCTCTGCGTGGTCACGTTTTCAGGATTCTTGCCATCGTTAATCAGTTCTTCAGTTGTTTGGGCCATTCCGCCCGCAGAAACGAAACCGAGTACACTCACCCAAAGCCAAAGATTCTTCATGCATCACCCTTTCGTTCACCCCTTGGTTGCCCGTCCATTCTAGCTCCCGCCGAGCCACAACAGCTCGTCAGCGTCGCGGCAGGCCAACGCGCTATTGACACACACCGTACTCTCAGCGATTATGAGGACACATTGTTGACCGCGGGAGTGTGCCATGGCCGAACTGGCAAGCGTAGAGACGATCACTAGGAACATCTCGCGGCGCACTTTCCTGGCGAGTACTCTGGGGCTTGGCGCATTCGCGTTCGGGCCAGGGACGTCCGCCAGCGCCGCCGTTGTGAACACCGACTTTTCGACTCTTCCGCCTTACGGCAACGGCACAATTCCGGCCGGCATCCGCTCGCGCCAAGTCGCAAACGTGAACGGCATGACTGTCCATATTTTGGAGGCAGGTTACGAAACGCCGGGCCGGCCGGCTGTCTTGCTCCTGCATGGGTTCCCGGAGCTTGCCTATAGCTGGCGCAAGGTGATGCCATCTCTGGCGGCCGCCGGCTATCATGTGATCGCCCCCGATCAGCGCGGCTACGGACGCACCATCGGCTGGGATGATTCCTATGACGCCGATCCCGATCCATTTCGCATTCTCAATATGACGCGAGACGCGATCGGACTCGTCTTCACGCTTGGCTACCGCTCGGTCGCCATGGTGGTCGGACACGATGCGGGCGCGCCGATCGCGTCGTGGTCCGCGCTCATTCGACCCGATATTTTCCATTCCCTCACGATCATGAGCTCGCCTTTTGAAGGCGCACCCTCGTTACCCTTCGACACTGCGAACGGCGCTCCCTTGCCGCATCCGGCAGTGACGGACGACGAGTTGGATGCGGAGCTCGCAAAGCTGAACCCGCCGCGAAAATACTATCAGAACTACTACCGGACCCGTGGCGCCAACGACGACATGCTTCACGCCCCGCAGGGCCTGCACGCCTTCTTCCGCGCATATTACTTCTATAAGAGCGCCGACTACAAAGGGAACCATCCCCATGCATTGAAGTCCCGCACGGCCGAGGAGATGGCGCAAATTCCGACGTATTACGTGATGGAAAAAGACAAGGGCATGGCGGCGACCGTTGCGACGTTCATGCCGGCTGCGGACTACATCGCGAGTTGCAAATGGCTGACCGAAGCCGAGGTGGATGTGTACGCGACCGAATACGCCAGGACTGGCTTTACCGGCGCGCTCGAAGGCTATCGCGTTCGGCGGGGCTCCAATCCGAAGAGTATCGCCGAGATGCGCACCTTCTCGGGCCGTACGATCGACGTGCCCTCGCAGTTTATCGCGGGGAAAAGCGATTGGGGCGTGTATCAAACGCCGGGTGCGGTTGATAGGATGCGCAAGAGCGCCTGCACGCAGATGGTGGGATTCCATCTTCTGGATGGCGCCGGACATTGGGTGCAGCAGGAACAGCCGCAACTGGTGAGCGCTTTACTCATTCAATTCCTGCGCGATTACGCCAAACTCTGATTGCAGGCCTGCGGCCATCGCGTCGCGTGCGCTCCGTATGTTATATACTTCTCCCGCTGGAGCAGGCACCTCCTTATGCTGAGAGCGGCCGTGATCGCTGTTTTCTGGGGAACCGTCCTTCCCATCGCCGCGCAGGATTTCGACGGGCGCCAAGTTGCGGCGGCGTTGGCGCAAAGAAACGTCCCTCCCGCGCCTCGACTGGCCGATGGCCATCCCGACCTGGGCAACGGGAAGGGCTCCTGGATTCCTCCAGGCATTGGGGATATGTCCGGGAACGGCGGCGGCTTCGCGGGAACGGCCCAGCCTGAACACAGAATCGAGGTCCCTTTCCTTCCGTGGACCAAGGCGTTTTATGACAAGGTGAACGCCACCTTTACCAAGGACGATCCGGAGGGCTCCTGCCTGCCGCCCGGCATCCCGCGCATGTATGCGACCTCGTTTCCGTTTCAGATTTATCAGCTTCCAGACCGCATCCTGTTCGTGTTCGAAGGCGGCGCGCATATGTGGCGCGTCGTCTATGTGGATGGGCGCAAACACACTCCGCCAGATAAACTGAATCCGACTTATCTGGGCGAGAGCATCGGCCGATGGGACGGCGACTCGCTGGTGGTGGATGTGACGGGATTCAACGACCGGAGCTGGCTGGACGCCGCCGGCCATGCGCACACCGAACAACTGCACGTGACCGAACGCTTCACGCGTGTCAACGAACTGATCCTGCATTACCAGGCCAGCATCGAAGATTCCGGCGCTTATTCCAAGCCGTGGACCGTTAGCTGGAACATCCGGTTCTATCCGGGCATGGAACCTTGGGAATATATCTGCCAGGAGAACAACACGGATTTGAAGCACCTTGTAGGCAAGTAACTCAACATCCACTACTCGTAAAAACTCGGAGCTTTCCTGAGCTTGGCATTGGCGTTGAAGTCGTGCTGAATCCAGAGCTGAGCGCCGGTCTTGTTCAGAAACGCTTCCACCGCCGCGCGGGACGCCACCGTTTGATCCGCGTTGAACTCGGTGGTGGGAATCAGGTTCAGCTTTCGCTCTTCAGGATAGTGATATAGATCGCCGCTCAGCATGACGGGGCCCGTTTTCGCCAGCTTTAAGAACAACACTTGATGCCCAGGCGAGTGCCCCGGCGCGGCCATGATAACGACCGTCCCGTCGCCAAATACATCGTACTCGCTCGTCGTGAGGATCACTGTTTTGCTGTTTTTCAGCGCGCTGTAATTCCCTGGCTCCGTGCGGGGAGAAGGAGGATCGGAAAACATGATGTCTCGTTCGGCTTGCGTTACCAGCCACGTGGAGCCAGCAAAGAGGTTGGCGTTCCCAACGTGATCCCAGTGGAAGTGCGAGAGCGCGAGATAAGTGATATCGGCCGGCTTATAGCCCACCTCGGCCAACTGGGCGCCCAAAGGCTTCGTCGCGGTTGCGTATCGAAGGGTGCCAGGCCCGCCCCCCGGCTTAAATGCATTATCAGGAACAGCTCCGGCATCCCACATCAACGTACCTTTCGGATGGACCACCAGGAAGCACGCCACCGACATGTAGGTTGTGGCCAGGTCTTCCTTCTTCAATCGATAGGGAGATGTATCTGGAATATTCAAGCTACCACCATCGAACACATACAGCCGCAGCGATTTTGGAGCCTTCGCTTTGGTTTGCGACGTTGCTGGCAACGCAAGGATGAGCGCAGCCAGAGCTGAGACTAAAGATCTGCGAAGTAATCGGCTATTCGACATGTTCTATTTCTCGGACACGCCGAATCCGGTAACGTTGACTTCCGTGTTGTGAGCGAAGCGAAAGCCATAGATGCCATCGGTGGACTTGAGCTTTCCTTCCGAGACCAACGCAGTCTTGTTGTAACCCGCAACGACAGTTCCGTTAATCGAGCACTCCACGCGATCGCCCTTCACGGAAAGAGCGATCTCCTGAGTGACGGGTTGTCCTACGCCGGCAGCCTGATGCACCGCGGCGTTCGAGTCCCCTTGAAAGCCGTTCATCTGGAACGGGCCGGGACCGAAGCCTCGCACGATGAATCTTCCGTTGCCGTACGCCGCGCAGTAAAGATAACTCTGACTGGCAGATCCCATATCGTTGCCGCCAATGAAAATGCCGTACGGATGTGGGTGGTTGTTCAGGTTCATGTATTTTGGCTCAGTAAAGGTGGCCTTCACCGTGTAATCGCCGGTCGCCTTATTGGCTGAATTCCAATAGGCCACGGCTGGGCCCGTGGTTACGTGAAATGTGTCGCCATCTTTCGTGAGTTTCGCGTCGTTCAAGTTTCGGCCCGCGCGCTCTTCGGCGGCGTCGATTTTGCCAGTCCACTGCGGGACGGAAATGCCGCCGCCCGCAACGACACGAGATGCGTCACCCTGCGCATTCATCGCCGGCGATAGCACTGTACACAATGAGACCGCAATCGCAGAAACGTAACCGAGATGCATAAGTTTCCTTTTATCAGCCAGACGCACACCTGCTTATCTTACGCCCAGGGGCACAGCGTTTGTGGTCCGGAGATCTTATGACCGCGTTTCATCCAGTAAATCGAGTACACTGAGCAACTGGAAGCTGATGAGGACGACGCTGGCATTCCTGGTCTTCACCCTAACGCTGGTCGCCCAGACGCCCGATTTTTCCGGCATCTATCAAGGCGGAGGGCCGATCAATGACATCTCCGAAGGGTTGAAGCCGGGCGAGTCGTTGCCGCTCCGCCCCGAAGCGCGCAGGATTCTCGAAGCCCGGCTTTCCCAGGACGATCCCGAGACCCGGTGTTTGCCCACTGGCGTGCCCCGTATCGCGCCGTATCCTTGGCGCATTGTTCAGACACCCACCCACATCTTCTTTTTGTTCGAGGGCAACATTCACACCTATCGCCAAATCTTTATGGACGGCCGCTCCCATCCCGCCGATCCCGACCCCACATGGTACGGCCACTCCATCGGCCACTTCGAAGGAAAAACGCTGGTGGTCGATACCGTTGGCTATAACGATCGCTTCTGGTTCGACTTCAAGGGGCATCCGCACACGGAGCGCCTGCACACCATCGAGCGCTATACGTTCGATGGTTCCAACAAGCTAGTGAATGTGGTCACGATTGACGATCCCGGAGCGTACGACAAGCCGTTCGAAGTGACCTTTACAGCCGTGCGTGCCCCTGCCGGTTCCGAACTGATGGAGTACATCTGCCAGGAAAACAACCAGGATGTACCCCATCTGCAAGGTCCCACGACAGTTGGCGGCGACCCGGCCCGCCCTCAAGGTACGCTGGGCCAGCACTGATCATTCGGGACATTACTAGCCCAGCGGCGATTTTGAACGCCAAGAGCTGCGCCGGTTCACGCCAGCCGTGCGCGAGCAGTTGAGGCGCGCGCCGGGAAGCTGGGGCGACGGACTGACGGCTGCGAAGATGAAAGACTGCCGATGGCTGAAGGCGGTGTTCGTGGGGGAGTTTGAAGTTTTTGGAGTGGATGCCGGATAAGCACTTGCGGCATTCGCTGTTCGTGGCGCTTCGCAACAGCAAAAAGTGCCAGCGTACGGGTTTATACTGATCCCGAAATGCACAGACGACGCTGGAGGTCTTATTCGATGACGTTGACGCAATCAACACGCCTCATGACAGTCGTGATGCCGATGCTTTTCGCCGTGCTTATCCCAGCCGCAGCCCAACAGGAGCCCATCGGTGTCCCCGTACCGCGGTTGGGAGCTGGCCCATTCGTGCTGGATACTGCCGAGCAACATAAGATTCGAGTCACAGTGGTGACCAAAGGACTCGTGCACCCCTGGAGTTTGGTATTTCTGCCAGACGGTAGCATGCTCGTCACTGAGCGGCCGGGCCGCATTCGCGTGGTTCGCGACGGCGTGCTGGATCCGAAGCCGATCAGTGGTGTGCCGGAGGCGAGAACGAAGGGCAACGGCGGCCTCATGGACATCGCGTTGCATCCCAAGTTTGCCGAGAATCATCTTGTCTACTTCACCTACGACAAGCCGATCGAAAACGACAAAGGCGCGCCGACGGTTGCCCGTGGAAGGCTGGAGGGCGGCATGCTGACTGATGTTCGCGATCTCGTTGTCACGGACGCGTATGAGGGCAACGGAGGGCTCAGCGGGCGCATCGCGTTTGGGCGCGACGGGATGCTCTATATGGCCACCGGCGGGAATGTGGGGTGGGTGGCGCAAGAACCGCGCAGCCTCCGGGGGAAGATTCTCCGCGTGCGGGATGATGGCTCGGTGCCGCCCGATAATCCGTTCGTGGGCCGCGCGGGTTACCGGCCTGAGATCTACACGCTGGGGCACCGCAATTCCCTGGGTCTCATCGTCCATCCGGAAACCGGCGTTTTGTGGAACAACGAAAATGGACCCAATGGTGGGGACAAGATCAATATCGTTCTCCCCGGCCGTAATTACGGTTGGCCGGTTGTCAGCTTCGGGCGCGACTACTCTGGCCCGCGCATTTCGGACAACCCGACGCGAGAAGGCATGGAGTCTCCGCTCGTTGTCTGGATACCGTCCATCGCCGTGGCTGGAATGACCGTCTATACCGGCGACCGTTTTCCTAATTGGAAGGGCAACGTCTTCGTTGGTTCGATGCGCACCGGCGAGATCCCCGGCACAGGTCACCTGGAACGCATCGTCTTCAATAAGAGTACCGAGGAGTTACGGCGCGAATCGCTGCTGGGCGAGTTAAGACAGAGGATTCGCGAAGTCCGCCAGGGTCCGGATGGGTACCTCTATCTGCTCACGGACGAAGATGACGGCGCGCTTCTGCGAATAGAACCGGCGCGGTAGGAGCTGCCCGATCTTCCGGGTGGATCGCAATCATGCGCGTCATCCTGAAACCGATCAACGATCGTCTAACTGAACTCTGGCACAAAGCAGGTCTCGGAAAAAGCGACGGCTAATTCTATTTCTTCTGGCGGCGAAACAACGGATTCGTTGCTACGATGACGGAAATGGTCACGGGGAACGCGTTCGAATCGGAAGAAACTGTCTTTCCCCACGTCAGCGGCAGCGAGAGGTAGCCGCCTTTCACCGAGTCCACGCGCTAGTGATTTTTTCTGGAAGCACGGTGCGGCCAGGAATCTCAAGAGTGCCGCTCAAATCGCCGCGTCGTCCAGCCTAAAATCCAGGATTGTGCTCTCAAGTTTGATCTGGCCGGACGTTCCTGGATAGCCTGCGCGTCTTTAATCGAGAACCGGAGATCCGCGGCTTCCAGGCTATAATCGACACACGATGCTGGTCGGCCTCGGATTCGTGATCGCGCTTGTCGCTGTGATCGCGATCGCGCGGGCTTGGAAGGCACGAAGCAGGCTCAATGAAAATCGGATGATGCGGGATTATCTGCGGCGTATCACGTCTGACCGGAACCGAGACTTCTGATTTCTAAGCCGCAAACCTGGATGGTCGAAAACCTGTTTCCCCCTCCCACATCGAGCCAAGGCTAGCGATCTTGTCTTCACGCGTTACGCACCCTGGGTACCGGCGACGCGCTTGACGGATTCCCTGCTCGGGACGCACTACTGGGACGACAGAAGAGGCAGGGGTTTGGAGTTCCGACCGGTCTTCTTATCAACACTCGGCGTATTTCGAGTTACATAGTGAGCAAGCGACGCACGTGCTCGTTTCCGCATCATAGATTCGAAGGAGACGCGCGGAATACTGATCTGCTTGCGCATCTCGCCGCTGCGGAGCAGGCGTTGAGTAGCGTTCGGCATCCGCGAAACGGCACGGTCGAAAGCACCGGGCGATGCCTCATACATTCCAGCAATCGCGCGGTAGTAGCCTTGTTGTCCTTTTAACTTTTGGCAGCCAAGCACCAGCGCGGCCAGCACCTCGTGACTCTCTTCCAGCTTCGCCACAACCGCGCCCCAATCGTCCAGGAAGGGGCAGAGCGGCAGCAATGTAGCGGCCGAGCGGCGAAGCGCCCTCACGGGGCGGAGCGGATAGTGCCGGTGCCCCTCGGCCGAAAGACCTGTTTCCTGATACATGTGTACGGCCTGATGAAATCGCCCTTGCGTCTGAAAATGATTCATCAACGGTAGTGTCAGAGTTGTCTTCTTCCAGAAGCCCATCCCCTGCGTGAGGTCGCCGCGATTGTGGGCCAGTGTCATCGCCAGACGTAGCAAGTCGAGCTCGCCATCGGCATCGGCGGCCGTCCGGTCGAAAACGGCTTGCTCGCGAGCGATTTCGGTTTCAATGGCCACCTGCGCATCTTCCGCCGATGCGGTGTCCCCCAGTTCCAGCATGCGGCCCAGGCCTCCCGCGATGGCGCTCCAATGTTCCCCGTTGTGTCCGCTGACGCCGCGAACCGAACGGGTCGAGATACCTTCCTCGGTCCAGCCCCGGGCGGCGAGTGCAAAGCGCAACATGGGCTTCAGCACTTCTGTGTCGGACGTTTCGCGCCAAGCCAAGCCTCGTATCTTCGTGTCTACATCGGTGGGCACGAATGTGGCGACCGTGGCATGATGAGAGGCCAGGCACAAAGCGAAGTAATCCTGCAGCTGCTCCTGGTGGTGAAGATCAGTGCGGAAGATGTTTTCCCAACTCGCCAGGATGCGCAAGAACCCGTCCGTCGTTCCGCCCATCTCGATCAGCCTGCCCGGCTCAGGCCCCGGCAGACCAGCTCGGAGAAAAGGCGCGGTGTTGTAGACCTGGGACAGCAGTGTTTCCGGAGAGATCCATTTAGCCCACGCCTCCGGACGCGGTGGGATTAACGATTCGTACAAACTACTAGTATTGCGCGGGCGGCATGAGGCCGCGCCGGCGCAGGTCCGGAAAGATAACGTTGCGAAGACTGGGAGCCAGCAGCTCGGCGTCATCTTGCGGGCCGAACCAGACCAAATCCTGTATTTCAGAGTGCGCGGCCGGCAGACCTTCCAGCTCGCCGGTATAGAGTTCTATCTTGACAGTCTTGTCATTTTGACCGGCAGCGGGGCTTTCGTACTCACCGAGGTAAGAAAGCTTTAGAACCTCCACTTCGCCCAACTCTTCCCTGCACTCCCGGCGAAGGCATTCTTCCGCGGTCTCTCCTGGTTCCAAAGTTCCGCCCGGCAGGATCAGCAGCGACGTGGTGTGCTTTTTGCGGCATAGCAGGATACGCCCATCTTTCGCGTGGAGCAATCCAGCTTTGTGGTAGTCCGCCATCTGGTCGCAGCTATTGCAAAATCGGGAAAAGCTCGAAGTCCTCAGCTATGTAGAGGCTTCCTTCCGTTACTCCGGCGGGAGCATAGCGCCTCAGTTCAGTTCCTAATTGACCCGAGGTGATCGCGCCCGCAAGAAATGCTTGGAACGATGCCGTTACGCGTTGCACTTCTTGGCCCGATTCGTGCACGAATTCCAACCGAAAATGACGAATACCGGCAGCTCGCCATGCATCCATGTGCGCACTGGCTTCCTGCGCCTGCGCGCCGAACACCGTATTTCTGCAGCCGACATCGGCCATAACTGGATGCGCACGTCCTTGTGGGTCTTGAAGCGCCACCCGATGCTTTTCGCATGGCCGGCCGCAATCGCGGAAAGTAGTGCCGGTGGAAAGGAACCGGCAGAAGACGCAATGCTCGGTGTGGAAGACCGGCAGATGCTGATAAGCTATGGCTTCGATTCCTTCCGGGCCGACGGTTTCGGCTAATCCGGCGACCTGCGCGGCGTTCAGATCGTGCGTGGGCGTGAGCCGTGTCAGGCCCAATTCCAGGTACGCCTCGGCGGTCAGCGTATTCGCGGTGTTCAGGCTGAAATCACCGATCAGCGCTGGGATAGGGCTCTTGGTGCTGAGCGTATGAAGAATGCCCGAGCTGCGAACCACGATCGGGCATTCGAGGCTGACCAGGAAATCCACAATCCGGCTCTCGCCAGGCTTCAATATACGCGGACTTGCTACGCGCACCATCATGCCAGCCGCCTTCACGCTCTGGACGGAAGGACGCAGCCCGTAAAGATCCAGATAGTCCAAGGTGATGCTGTCAGGTCTGGCGGCGATCGCAGCTTCCATCTGCTCCGGGCTGCGGACCAGCACGTGGAGCTGAGCATAGGCATTTTCCGTGCTGAATGCTGCGTGCCGCAGTTCACGCTTAAAGGAGGGCGGCGGATGAATCGACCGAGCCACCGGCTGCGACTGCAGCGCCTCCAGTTTCTCGACGGCTTCGCGCCGCATTCGATTCAACAACGACACAGGTACAAAGACGGCGCCGTCGATTTCGGCATCGAGCGAGGCCAACTCGTACGGCGTGTTGCCAAGTCTGCCGAGCTGATCTTTCAACGTCTCTTCGGTGAGCCCTCGATTCTGTGCGGCCTGCAGCGGTTCAGGCGAGTCGACGATAACCGAAAGCCCGTTCGGCAGGGTCCAGCGAGTGTGCAGGGGCTGGTTCTCCGCGGCTAGTGCGTGTACTCTCAGCGGCTGTTTTGCGACTGGCGCCGGGGGATCAAGGAACGGACGTGCGGCGCGATCCAGTTCGGGATCGTGCGTGCGCCACACCAGGTCCCTGGCGCGAATGCGGCTGTAATTCACCGCGTTGTTGGCGAAGCTGAGCTCCATGGTGCCATCCAGTTGAAGCGCCGCATGGTACACACGGCCACCTTCCTCGTGTTCTTCCGGGCTACGCCAGTCGGCCGCGTCAAACACGATCCCGTCGCCCGCTTTCAGCGGAGCGATGTCGTGGGCCGCAGCGGTCTCTACGAACACACTGGAATCGCGAACACGGGTGACAGTGCCGAGATGAACACCCCGATGGCGCGGACGACGACCTTCCACAACTTTCTGGTGATTGACGCCGGTAATGAAATGCGGGCCCAACCCGCGGGAGTACACCTGCTCGAGTTCCAACTCCTGACGCGGGGTAACCGATAAAGCCCGGCCGGCCCATGCGTCGTCAACCGCCTGGCGGTAAGCTCGCGTCGTGAGCGCGACATAATCGGCCGCTTTATATCGCCCCTCAATTTTCAGGCACCGCACCCCGGTTGCGATGATCTGGGGAAGATGATGCAGAGCCGATAGATCGCCGGGCGAAAGAAGATAGCGCGCATCGGCCAGTTCCTGCCGCACATCATCGACCAACATTTCGTAGGGCAATCGGCAGGCCTGCGCGCATTGGCCCCGATTGGCGCTTCGTCCACCCCAAGCTTCGGACGAAAAGCATTGGCCCGAGTAGGCGACACAGAGGGCGCCGTGCACGAAGATTTCGAGATCCGCCTGGGTCTTCTCGTAGATTGCGGTCACTTCCTCCAAAGACAATTCGCGAGCCAATGTAACGCGGTCCGCACCCTGCGCCAGGGCGAACTCGACGCCCTCTGCGCTGGTGATACTGGTCTGCGTGGAGGCGTGAAGTTCAAGATCCGGCGCGATATGGCGGGCCAGTTTGAGCACACCGATATCCTGCACGATGAGCGCGTCCACACCGGCTTCCGCAATAGACGCGAGAACGCGCGCGGCTTCGGTTAGTTCGTGCTCAAAGACGAGGGTGTTGAAGGTCAGGCAGCCCCGGACGCCCCGGCGGTGCAGCGTTCGCATCACCTCAGGCAATTCGCTTAACTCAAAACCCACCTTGGCCCGGGCGGTGAAGTGTTTGAGTCCGAAGTAGCAGGAATCCGCGCCGGCTTCGATGGCCGCGTTGAGTTGTGGCCAATGTCCGACCGGACTCATCACTTCGGGCTTCTTAGAGATCGACATGGGCTTACCTACATTAAGGGTAGCGTGGGACGGGTCCACAGCTAAGTGGCTCGCACCAACATCCGCGGCGAAAGCGCTGGGTCAGCGGCGCGCATACTCCATTCTGGCGCGCATCGACGCCAGGCACCTGCACTACCGCAAGGCCGAAAGCCGCAACGACAACACGTTGACGATGGTGGGCGGGGTGTTCGATGGGGATGGGAAATACGTGGCCGGCACCGCGACCAGACGTTGGATGCTCTGCCTGAGGGAGGCATCACGGTGAAGACGAACTTCGACGTGGCCGGCGGCAACGATATCGTGCGGCTGGTGGTGAGAGATTCCGAAGGCAAAGTGATGTCGGCGCTGAACAGTGCCGTTGTAATTCCGTAGCGCGTCAATCACGCGTCGCTGGCCGTCATGTTCACGTCACCGAAGCGTCAAAGAGATATCAAATTTTGCCATAAATTAACAAACTTGTTGTAATTCCAACTATGCTGTACCCACGTCGAAACGGGGTGGTGCAGTAGTAGTAGTGTTCTTATTACACGTGTTGTCAGCGTGCAAATACCCGTCTGCTCATAAGCCTTTCGAAGATGTGGCCCACGAAACCGGCCTCGACTTCTGGCAGTTTTCCGGCGCCACGGGTGACTTCCTGCTGCCGGAGCTGATGGGATCCGGCGCGGCCCTGATCGACTACGATAACGACGGCGATCTGGACGTATTTCTGATCCAGGGCTCGCCGACGCTTCCGCAAGGCACGCCGCTGGTGCCGCTACCGGCCGGATGGAAGACAGGCAATCGGCTGTTTCGCAACAACCTGCGCGAAACCGGGAAGCTTTCGTTCACCGACGTCACGGAATCGTCGGGACTCGGCTTGGCAGATAAAGGCATAGGCGTGGCGGCGGGCGATTATGACAACGACGGGTACACCGATCTCTATGTTACAAATTACGGCCATAATGTTCTTTATCACAACAATGGCAACGGCACGTTCACGGATGTGACCGCGACGGCGGGAGTGGCGTCGTCGGGATGGTCGTCGAGCGCCGCCTGGATCGACTACGACAAGGACGGGCTGCTGGATCTGGTGGTGGTTCACTATCTGGACTTTTATCGCCGGCCTTGTTACACGCCGCAGGGATCGCCGAATTATTGCGGGCCGCAGCCGTTCAAAGGGACGGTCACGGAGGTTTATCACAACCTCGGGCAGGGGCGATTTCAGAACGTCACCGAGGAAGTGGGGCTGAGTGCGAAACCGGGACCTGGGCTGGGCATCCTGACCGGGACGTTCGGCACCAGCGGGTATCCGGATTTTCTGGTGGCGAACGATGGGGCGGCGAATCATCTTTGGATCAACCAGCGCAGAAGCCCGCAATCGAAGGAAAGCGATCGGGTGTTTCGTGAGGAGGGTCTGAGCCGCGGACTGGCCTACGCTTCAGACGGGAAGCCGCGGGCCGGCATGGGGATCGCGTCTGGAGATTTGTTCGGCGATGGCGGTGAGGCCCTGGTGTTCACCAATATTCCCACCGAGGCATTCACCATGTTCCAGCGGCAGCCGAACGGGGATTTCATCGACGCTACCGAGCAATCGGGACTGTCGCACCTTTCGCTGCCCTATACCGGTTTCGGCGTGGGTTTGATCGATACCGAGAATCGGGGGCTGCTCGATCTGTTCACCGCCAATGGCGCGGTCAACGTGACGATGCTGCACTCGGGAGACCGGTTTCCCTACCGCGAGAAGAAGCTCCTGCTGAAAAATATGGGCAAGGGGAAGGAGTTCGAAGATATTACGGCGTCGGCCGGTCCGGTTTTTCAGATCCCTGAGGTCAGCCGGGCCGCGGTGTTCGGCGACGTGAATAACGACGGCGGAATGGACATCCTGGTCACCAATAACAATGGCCCCGCTCGCCTGCTGCTGAACACTGTGCCACACCGCGGGCATTGGCTGCTGGTTCATCTGGAGGGCACGAAAACCAATCGTTCGGCCTATGGGAGCGTGGTGGAACTGGTGCGCAAGGATGGAACATCGGTGAAGCGATGGGTGAGAGGCGATGGCAGTTATCTGGCGGCCAACGACCCCCGCGCTCATTTCGGTCTGGGGAAGGACACCGAGGTGAATCGCATAGAGGTTCATTGGCTGGCGGGGGAATGCGAGTCATGGAAACAAACCGCGGTGGACAAAATCGTAAATCTCAAGGAAGGCAAGGGACAACCCTGCGAGAGTCTGTCCGCCGGTGCCGCCCGCTGAGAGGCATTTCTTTCGAAAGATAACTGATATACAATCTACTCGTGCATTTCCGTGCTTTGGTGCGCCTGATATTGTTGGCTTCCGGATGCGCGGTTCTAATCTGTCCGGCGCAAACCCTCGGCCAGCAGCAACCGCAGACCACCGCCGAGGTGAGCCAGCGCGACGCGCCGTTCACCTTCAGCACCGGGGTAAATCTGGTGCTGGTGCCGGTGGTGGTTCGCGATCGCCAGGGGCACGCCATCGGCACGCTGAAAAAAGAAGACTTCCAGCTTTTCGATAAGGGCAAACTCCAGGAAATATCGAAGTTTTCCATTGAAAAGGCCGAAGCTCCGCCCACTCTGTCCGACACTTCCATCGAAACCGACGCCAACGGAAATCCCGAGGCCAAGCCCGCCGGGCCGGCCGCGCAACCCATCGCCGGGCATTTCATCATGTGGCTGTTTGACGATGTGCATCTGAGCTTCGGCGATCTGGCGCAAACGCGCGCAGCGGCGAAACGCGTATTGAAGGAGTCGTTCACACCCGGCACTCGCGCCGCCATTTATACGACATCCAACCACACCTCGCTCGACTTCACCGATGATATCGACAAACTGAACGCAACTCTGGACCAGATCAAGCCGTGGCCGACGATACCCTCTGACGCGGCGGTGAAGCCTTGCCCCGACGTCAGTTATTACCAGGCTGACCGGATTATCAACGGGAACGATCAGCAGGCCGTGCTTGCGGCACAGTCCGACTATCTCGCATGCCCCGATGGCTTGGGAACAACGATGGCGGCCAACACGACCGTGATTATGGCCGAACAACAGGGGGCCAAAATTCCCACGGCTCAGATCTCAGCCAATGTCCAGGCTGCGATCTCGGAGCCGGTAAGAATGCTGGTGCTGAAGCAAGTCGAAATCGGCTTTCAGGACACGCGAAACACCCTGCTGGTCCTGAAGGGGCTGGTCCGGCGCATGTCGGCCATGCCTGGCAGCCGCACGATTGTGATGGTTTCGCCCGGATTCTACCTGGTCTCCGATCATCGAACCGACGAGATGGACGTGATCAATACCGCCATCCGCAACAACGTCGTCATTAGTTCGCTGGACGCGCGCGGTCTCTACACGCTGACCCCGGGCGGCAATGCGGACACCCCTATCGGCGTCGTCGATCCGAATACAACCAACATCAAAGCGGCCTACGCGCGCCAGGCCGCCCTCGCCAATATGGACGTCTTGCAAGAGTTGGCCGGCGACACCGGGGGAGCCTTCTTCCACGACAACAACGATTTCGTGAGCGGGCTGAAGCAGGTTGCGGCTCAACCGGAATACATTTATGTCCTGGGTTTCGCGCCGCAGAACCTGAAGCTGGACGGCAGCTATCACAAACTGAAAATCGTGTTGAAGAACAGCGCCGGATTCGAGATGCAGGCGCGCCTCGGGTATTTCGAACGCAATCATCTGGAAGATCCCGCCGAGCAGGCCAAGCAAGAGCTCACCGAAGCGTTCTTCTCGCGCGAGGAGATGCGCGAACTGCCAGTGGTGTTGAGCACGCAGTTCTTCAAGACCGGCGATTTCAAGGCCAGGCTCTCCATTCTGGCGCGCATCGACGCCAAACACCTGCACTATCGGAAAGCCGATGGCCGCAACGACAATACGTTGACAGTGGTGGGAGGGGTGTTTGACCAGAATGGGAAGTATGTCATCGGCACTCAAAAAGTGGTGGACTTCAAGTTCCGGGACCAGACGCTCGATGCGCTCCCGGAATCCGGCGTAACGGTGAAGACGAATCTGGATGTCGCCAGCGGCAGCTACATCGTGCGGCTAGTGGTGAGAGATTCAGAAGGCAACGTGATGTCGGCCTTGAACGGCTCCGTCGTAATCCCGTAGCGGCGCGACCACGCGGCTGCACATTATTCACCACAGTGTGAGCGCATCACTCCACTGGACTGCGGAAAAAATATCCTAAACCGTTTAAAGGGCGCCTGGAAGCCGGCTTGCATTGTCGTGCCCGTGAAAGGAATGCCAATCTGCCGGCATTCCCCTTTGTGGCTGCTGCTTTCGCAAGCCGGAACTATTAAGAAGAATTCGACGTCCAATTTGCCGCGTATAAATAAATTGGCCGTGGTGAAGGAGCTCATGAAACGCGCTTTGATGTGGTTGACTCTGTTATTTGCCATCTCGGCCGGTGTCTTGCTGCTCTCTTTTCAGACGCCGCAGGCGCCGAATAGCGGATCAGTTTGGGCGACTTACACGCGGGGCATTCTGCACGTGTCCGTCCCCTATGTCCCGCCTCATGGAGGCGAGGGAACTTTAGCGATTGAGGTTCTGGATCCCGAAGGCGGGAGCGTGGCTCGAGTGGAGCGGCAGGTGAAGCTAGTGGGCACTCAAGGAATGTGGCAGGCCGACCTGCCGCTTGCGAAACCGCTCTCGACCGACGACTTGATATGGCACCGGCTCCGTTATCGGTTCGTCTATGCCGGCGACCAGCAACCGGCTATCCAGGGCATGGATTCCATTTCTCAGATCCTCCGCATGCCAGTTGTACATATCCTCGGCCAGCAATCCTATCTGATGGGCGCAGCAGCCGCGGTGCGCGTAATCGTCACCGACGGGAAAAACCAAAGCATTGCCGGCCCCAGCTTGTTACGGATCGAATTATCGGGTCCAGACCAGAAGGAGCGTGTCCTGTTCACCGGGCCGCTGAATCGCAGGGGCACCGCGGAGCCGCGGTTCCGCTTTCCCATGGGTTTCACCGGTGGATATTCGTTGCACTATGTCGTCGATACTCCCATCGGATCCACGGAAATCACCCAGCAGGTCCGGCTGGAAGACCAAGCCTCCATTCTGCTGACCACGGAGAAGCCGATCTATCAGCCTGGTCAGACCATCCATGCCCGCGCATTGGCGCTGGATCGCGCGAATCATGAAGCCGCCTCCGGCCGCAAGCTCACGTTCGAGGTGGAAGATTCTCGGGGCAACAAGGTATTCAAACAGGAAACACAAACCAGCAAGTTCGGAATTGCTTCCGCCGAATTTGCACTGGCAGATGAAGTGAACCTCGGCACGTATCACCTGCGCGCCAACCTGGAAGGAGCCGGAGGGACCCGCGCAAACACTGCCGAGCTTGCTTTGAACGTCGAGAAGTACGTGCTTCCGAAATTCAAAGTGGCGATCGATTTGGCCGGCCAGGATCAAAAGCGGCATGGATATCGTCCCGGCGATGAGGTCACTGGAACGGTCCGCGCCAACTATTTCTTTGGAAAGCCAGTGGATGGCGCGGAAATCGCGTTAAAGACATCCAGCATGGATGTCGCCGCTTTTGACATCGCTTCCATCCAGGGAAAAACGGACGATGGCGGCTCGTACCATTTCTCCATTAAACTGCCCAACTACTTTGCGGGGCGTCCGCTCAACCAAGGCGCGGCGCGGGTTCTGGTTGAGGCGACGGTGAAGGATTCCACCGGCCATTGTGAGACTCATGGCGAACCGATTACCGTTAGCGAATCGCCACTGGTTGTCACCGCCGTTCCCGAAGGCGGCACGCTGATCCCAGGTTTAGAGAATCAAGTCTTCATCCTCGCTTCGTACGCGGACGGAAAGCCGGCCGTCGCTCAATTGAAGATTCGCGCCGAGGGTCACCCGGATCAAATCGCCACTACGGATACAGAAGGCGTAGCCATCATCCGGGTGAAGCCCGATTCGAATCCGAAGCCCCTCCAGATCCAGGCCAGCGATAAAGAAGGCAACCGCTTCTCGAGTTCCTTCCAACTCCAAATGCGCGCGGACGGGGATCAGATCCTGCTGCGCAGCGAACACGCGATTTATCGCCCTGGCGATCGCATTGAGCTGCATGTGTTCTCGACCAAGGTACGGGGCACGGCTTACGTCGACATCGCGCGGGAAGGACAAACCATCCTTACTCGCGATCTGGACATCGTGAACGGTGAGGCGAAACTGGCGCTCACCGCCACGCCCGACATGGCGGGCACGCTCGACTTCAACGCATATGAATTTGGAAGCAACGCTCGTCCCATTGGCGATCATCGGCTCATATTCGTTCAACCGGCCGATGAGCTCAAGATCGACGCAATGAGCGATGCGCCTGTCTACAAGCCCGGCCAGGACGCTCGCATCCGTTTCCGCGTGACGAACCAGCGCGGGGAAGGCGTCGAGGCCGCGCTCGGCGTACAAGCGGTGGATGAGGCGGTCTTCGCACTGGCCGAAAAACGTCCCGGCTTTGCCAAGGTCTTTTTTTATCTGGAGCAGGAAGCGCTGAAGCCGAGGTACGAAATTCATTCGGTAGGCTTGTCTGACGTGGTTGAAATCCAACGCGACCCGGCCGCTCGGGCATTATTCGCCGCGACGGAAGTGGTGAATGCGAACAATTTCCAGGCGGAGGCCGGCCGGGAGCCGCCACAGGAAAAATATGGAGCCTATATCTCGCGTTATCACGCCAGTTTTGTCGCGGCATTACGCAAGGCGCCAGCGCACGATCTTACCCAGGCCGGTACTTTGAAACTCCGCGATGCGTGGGACACCAATTTGCGGGTCGAGAACGCACCTTGGGATCCACGGCATACGCACTACTTGGTGCGGAGCGCAGGACCGGACAAACAGTTTGACACCCCGGACGATCTGGCTGCGTATATCGAGGTTCGCAGCCGCAAGATCGTAGACCATCCCGAACTCAAATCGTTCGATCTGAACATCGAACATGGCTACGGTCCGTTTAACGGCCGCGCCGATGTGATGGGAACCATCATGGATCAGACAGGAGCCTTTGTCCCGGGAGCGACGGCGGCGCTTCGTGCGCTTTCGACGGGCGAGTCGCGGCGCGCGGTCGCCGGTCCATCGGGGCAACTCAGTCTGGCGGGCCTTTCGCCGGGGGAATACGAAATTAGCGTATCGTCGCCCGGCTTTCGTAGCGCATCGCGACGAGTCAAACTTGCGGCACGCGATCGCGGTGTCCTGTCGGTCGTGCTGGACGTGGGAGCCCAGACTGAGTCTGTAGTGGTGGATGCGGCCGCTCCTCAGCGGATCCGCATGGGCGGCAACGCGGGAATGGTCATGAACGGCGTTCTGGGCGGCGTCATCGGTGGTGTCCCCGGTGGAATGCCTGCCGGCAGGGGAGGGGGCATGGGCGGCGGCGGAGTATTCGCCGTGCCGCGAGCCCAGATGGACGCGGGGACACTGATAGCAGTTCTCGGTACCGGCAACCTTCCCCTGAACGGGCTCATCGCGTCAGAACCGGCGCCGCACGTTCGTTCCTATTTCCCTGAAGCCCTCTACATCAACCCGCAAATCATCACCGACCAGAACGGCCTGGCAACCCTCTCCATCCCCCTGGCCGATTCCATCACCACCTGGCGCATGGCTCTGACAGCCTCCACCGCTCACGGTGCGCTGGGCGGCGGCACGGCCAATCTCAAAGTCTTTCAGGATTTCTTCGTCGATCTCGATCTGCCCGTTACGCTCACCCAGGGCGACCAAGTGGAGATTCCCGTCGCCGCATACAACTACACCGGCGCCAAGGGCGACGTCAAGCTTCAACTACAAACCGATGCCTGGTTTTCACTGCACGACGACGTTCCCGAAAAGACCCTCACAGTGGTTCCCGGCCGCGTAGGCGGCTCTCATTTTACGCTCGAAGCCAAGCGCATCGGTAAATTCAAACTGACGCTTTCGGCGCGCATGCTAGGCTCGGCCGATCGCGCCGACATCGTGGTGCGCGAAATCGAAGTGATTCCCAATGGCCGCGAGCAAAACCAGGTTTTCAACGGCCGGCTTGAATCGGCAGTGCACCAGGAAGTGAGCTTCCCGGCAAGCGCGGTTCCCGATGCCAGCAAGATCCTTGTCAGGCTCTACCCCGGTCCGCTGAGCCAGGTGATCGAAGGCATGGATGCGATCCTGCGCATGCCGGGTGGCTGCTTCGAACAGACGTCATCCAGCACCTGGCCGAACGTCCTGGCGCTCGATTATATGAAGCGCACGCAAAAACTGACTCCCGAAGTGCATGCCAAAGCCGAAGGCTTCATAGCCAATGGATATCAACGCCTGCTCACTTTCGAAGTTCCCGGAGGCGGTTTTTCCTGGTTCGGCAATGCGCCGGCCAATAAGATTCTCACCGCCTACGGACTGATGGAATTCTCCGACATGGCGAAGGTTCATGACGTGGATGCGAAGATCATTCAGCGCACCGGGCAATGGCTGGCAGCTCAGCAGCAAGCGGATGGCAGCTGGAAGCCGGATGCTTCCTTTATCAACGAAGGCGCGACGAATCGTTATAATTCCGACCTGCTGCGCATCACTTCCTATATCGGCTGGTCGCTCGAGACTGCCGGCTATCAAGGTGCGGCTATCGAGAAAGCGAAGCAGTTCGCCCAAAGCCACATGAACGCCAAGGCGGACAGCTATACTCTGGCCGTGCTCGCAAACTTTGCCGTCGACAATGGGAAAGATCGCGCGTTCACCAGTCGCGCCATGCAGCTTTTGCTGGACGCCCGCACTGAGAAGGGCGACCAGGCCTTTTGGTCCGCGGACGAAACCAGTGTCTACGCCACAGGCGCAAGTGCCGCGGTCGAGACCACCGGCCTCGCTGCCCAGGCTCTGCTCAAGTGGGGACAGGACTCGGCCACGGTGCGCAAAGCCCTCAGTTTTATCGCATCAAAGAAAGACGCCTCGGGGACCTGGGGCACCACACAGGCGACCATCCTGGCGCTGCGGGCGCTGCTGCTCGGAACCGGGAAGGGGGCGGATGATGTCCAAGGTACGCTCGATATCGCTATCAACGGCAAGCCGGTAAAGAAGCTCGCGCTGACGTCCCAGAATAACGACTTGCTCCAGCAGTTCGTTTTCAACGCAGTTGGCGCGAATGCGAACGCTGTCGACATTCAGTTTACCGGCAGGGGCAGCCTGGCGTATCAAGTTGTGGGACGCTACTTTGTTCCCTGGAGTGAGAAGCCCGCGCGTGAGGCGTTGTCCCTAGACGTCGCTTACGATCGCACGCGCCTGGAGCAGGATGACATCGCGACCGCCACCGCCAGTGTTAAGAACAATCTGCCCAAAACGGCGAACATGGTGATGGTGGATCTAGGAATTCCTCCGGGGTTCGACCTGCTCACCGAGGATCTGCAAGAGTACCAGGAGAAGAGCGCGGGCCGAACCAGCGGGCGTCTGGAGAAATTCAATCTGACGGCCACGCAAGCCATACTGTACTTCGATTCGATCGCTCCTGGAGATGCGATCGCGCTGCACTATCGTTTGCGGGCCAAATATCCCATGCGCGCTCGAACGTTTCAGTCCAAGGTCTATGAATACTACGATCCCGACGTCAGCTCTCTCGCGCAGCCCATGCCATTGGAAGTCCTGAAGCGCCATTAAGCCTCAAGTCCTTTCCTCCACGGCCGAAAAGATCTACAGAGGGACCATAGCTCTTTGAAAGCCGAATTGGATGTGACGAATTGGATGTGACCAAGGGACTGAGCAGGCGAGAGAAGCTGGATCTGTGTGTACAGCAAATCTCCCATGGTGAGGGAGTGCCTCCGTTCTGCGATCACGCCAACGAGATCATGATCCGAACCCTCGACCTGGACGGCGGCAGTTGCAAGAAGTTGGTCCATGTGATCCTGCAAGACGTGGGTCTGGCCTCGCATGTGCTACGGCTGGCAAACTCCGCGCTGAACAATCATTCCGGGCGTCCTATTATGAACGTCGCTCACGCCATCACGGTGTTGGGGTGGCTGGAACTCCGCAGCGTGGCGGGCACCGTGCGTTATATCGAATATTTTGCGCATCGTTCACCGGCCTTGCGAGAACTGGTGCTCGCGTCCGTGCTCACCGCCGTGCAGGGCCGGGAGGTTGCCGCGGCCATCGGCTATCCGCATCCGGAAGAAGCGTATATTTGTGGCCTGTTCCGCAATCTGGGTGAAGTGCTGATCGCCTGTCATTATCCCGAAGAGCACTCCCGGATCATCTTAATCCTGGACCAGGAAAACATCCCGGAACGCGCCGCGTGCTTGCGGGTGCTCGACTTCTTTTGGGACGAGGTAGGAACGCGCGTGGCCGCCCGCTGGCAAATCCCCCCCGCCGTGCGCTTCGCCATGGAGGGTGCCCCGCCTGCTGCCGGATCGCCGCTCGATCGCAGTCTCGCCTCCATTACAAATTACAGCCATAACGTCACCCGGGCGCTGTACCGCAAAGGGGCGACCATCGATACCATCCATCTGGAAACCGTGCTCAACCCAACCGGACAAGCGGTCCTGGTTTCGATGCGCGACTTGTGCCGGATTGTCGAGATGGCCCGCCTAGAGACCAGCGAAATGTTCCTGGCGCTTCAGATTCCCACCGAAACCTTGCGTATTTCGATGCAGGCCGACCGAGCCCGCAAAGCCCTGCAGCCGAATTCGATCGCTTAACTTCGCGCCCGCTCCGCAGCTATCTCGGGATTAAACTTGAAGTGAGGTGATTGCCATGCGTACCCGGTATGTGCCTTGGTGTTGTGTGGTGTGTTTTGGGATTGTTTGTGGATTTGCACAGCGGCCGGTTCCGGCGGCCGGTTCGAATCGCCAGATCGCGCTCGCCGTAGTGGTGGCCGACAAATCGGGCAAGCCGGTCTCCGGGTTGCAACAACAGGATTTTACTCTTCTCGACAACAAGCAGCCGCAAAGGATCCTGTCGTTCCAGGCGATAGGAGGAAACGCAGCGAAGGCCGATCCAGCAGTGCAAGTGATTTTACTCGTCGATCAAGTGAACACTTCATTCACGCGCGTTTCCTTCGCGCGGCAAGAGATCGAAAAGTTTCTGCGGCGCGACGGCGGAGAACTCCCCCGTCCGGTAACCGTGGCGGTCCTTTCGGACTCGGGTTTAAGTATGGGAAATATCACGAGCCGGGATGGGAACGCTCTGGCGGCGGCCTTAATTGAAAACAAAGCCGGCCTGCGCTCCATCACCAGAACGCAAGGTATTTACGGAGCCGACGATCGTTTGGGATTGTCGCTCACCGCGCTCGAACAGCTCGCCGCTTACGAAGCGCCCCGGCCCGGACGAAAACTCGTGATCTGGATCAGCCCCGGTTGGCCGCTCCTTACCGGCCCGCGCATCGAGCTGAGCAACAAGGATCAGCAGAGGATTTTCAGTCAAATAGTCGCTCTTTCCGACAGCCTGCGCAGAGCCGGTATTACGCTCTACAGTATCGATCCGTTGGGGACCGCGGACGCGGGCGGATTTCGGACTTTATATTACGAAGAGTTCCTAAAGGGCGTGAAGAAACCGGGGCAAGTGCAGATTGGAAATCTTGGCTTGCAGGTGATTGCCACTCAAACCGGTGGCCGTGTTTTCGTTTCAAATAACGATGTAGCAGGCGAGATTGCGTCGGCCGTCGCGGACGCGAATGCTTACTATGTGCTCACCTTTGAAGGACTGCCTGGCGACGGCCCCAACGAGTATCATGCACTCGAGATTAAAGTCGACAAGCCTGGGCTAAAGGCGCTTACTCGCACCGGATATTACGCGCAGCCATAATCGATTTCCGGACGCGGCGCGCGGCGTGAGGATAGAATACTCTGTCGGAGGGTCGCGCATGACGCTAGCATCCACTGCTGTTCAATTTCTGGTGGCCGGGCTGTTGACCGCGCCGCTGGTGGCGCAAACTCAAATCGGCGGAGGCACCTGCAATTCCTCATCGCTGAATGGAACGTATGCAATATCTATCAGCGGACGGCAAGTCAGCAGTTCCGGCGCCTTCCTGGGCGTGCTGCAGGCCAATGGATCGGCCACCTTCGACGGACTGAGCACGGTGACCATCGCGGCGAGCGAGGGAACCAACCAAGCGGTGGGGACGACGCTGAACTGGTCGGGAACCTACAGCGTGGAAGCCAACTGCGCCGCGGTGGTGACCATCACATCCGGTGGAAACGCGACATTGAACGTGCTGGTTTACAACCAGGGCAAGGACTTCCAGCTCACTGGGAGCGATGCAACTTACTCCTACGCGGGCAGCGGGCTCACCCAGCCCACCGCTTGCTCGGCGAGCACGCTCAACAGTGTGTACACATTCAATGCAACCGGGTTCGCTCTTTCCGCGACTTCGGTGAGCGGCGCCTCCGATGGCGCGGGGTTGTTGCAATTCGATGGGCAAGGCAACCTGACGGCCGACGTGTCCTTGTCCACCGTTGGGGCCCCGCCTGTTGCCACCAATCTTACCGGGACGTATACGATCGCGTCCAACTGCACGGGATCTGCAACGCTGACCGATTCGAAGTCCAATTCCTACGCGATGAGCTTCAGCATCTATAGCGACACCGCGACGAACACCAATTTCTTCGCCGGTTTGGCGCGAGCTGGGAATTTTCTGATGACGGGCTCCGGACATACCACCTACTCACCGCCGACAACCGCGAGCTGCGGCGTATCCACTTTGAACGGAAAGTACTCGCTCTCGCTGAGCGGCCGCGGAATCTCCGCCGCTGGAAACTTCACGGGGTCTTACCAGGGAATCGGAACGGCGACATTCGACGGGAATGGCAATGTCACCCTGGCGGGAACGGACAACACCAATCTCGCCCAGGGGACGGCGTTCTCCTACACGGGAACCTACACGCTGCCTAGTAATTGTTCCGGCACGCTGTCGGTCACAACCACGGGCACGGCGACATTCTCGCTGGTGGTTTGGAGCAGCGGCAGCCAGTACGACTTGATCGGGTCCGATGGAACCTATGTCTATTCTGCAAGCGGCAGCAACGTCGCGCCGCCCGCTTGTGCTACGGCCACTCTGTCGGGAGAGTACACGTTTACGGCCAGCGGTTTCACCGAATCGGGGACTGTCCAGAACGGAGGCCAGGACGAGGGCGGGGTGCTCCAGTTTGACGGGCAGGGAAACGTGACAGCCGCTTATACCGATACGCAGGGCGGCGCGATGCCGGTTTCGCTGACCGCAACGGGTAAGTACACCTTGCCATCCGGCTGCCTGGCTTCGGCGACCCTCAAGGATTCGGCGGGAAATTCGAATGCGTTCAATTTCGTGATCGAAGGCGTGCATGGCGAAAACCTGGACGTGCTGGCGGCCGACGCTCAATACGCCAGGACAGGCGCCGCTCATTCTGCCTTTACGAATCCCAGCGAAGCGATCGCGAATGTGGCTAGCTACGCCTACAGCGCAACGCCGCCAGGAAGCGTATTCGCACTGTTCGGGGTGGAACTCGCCACCAACACGTCGCAGGCGGCGACAGTGCCTCTTCCGGACAAATTGCTGAACACGTCGGTGACGGTAAACGGCGAATCTGCCCCGCTATTCTACGTGGACTCTATCCAGATCGATGCACAAATGCCTTGGGACATTCCTGGAAATACGGTCGCTTCGGTAATTGTGACCAACGGAAGTTCCATCAGCAACGCCGCCGCGGTGTATGTACCCGCTGCCGGAACCCCGGGAATCAGCGTCTACTCCACCGATCGCGCCGTGGTAGTGAACGCGGATGGCAGTGTAAATTCGGGATCGACGCCGGCTGGTGTCGGCGAGGAGGTGGTGGTGTATTTTACCGGCGGCGGACCGGTGCAAGCCGCAGGCAAGCTGACCACCGGCGCTGCGGCTCCGAGCGGATTGTCGCCAGTGACCGGAGATTACTCTGTGACGGTTGGCGGCGCGCAGGCCACCGTCGATTACATGGGCTTGACGGCAGGATCGATCGGGCTCTATCAGGCGAATTTCGTCGTGCCTGCGATCGCTAAGGGCACTTATCCGGTGGTGATTACGATTGCGGGAAATGCATCGAATAATCCGGTCATGACGGTGTCGAATTAGCTTTTAACGATTCACTTCACGACCAGGGCTTCGAGTTCCGCCCAGCGCGCATAGAGATCATCGACGCGGCGCTGGGCGGCTTCCATTTTTTCGTAGACTTCAGCGACGCGGTTGGCGTCCGATGCAAAAATATCGAGTTCCTGGCGGCAAGCGGCAAGCTGCCGTTCGGCTTCCAGGATTTTCGCTTCCATGCCATCCCACTCGCGCTGCTGCAGGTAGGAGAGCTTTCTCTTCGGCTCGTCCATCGACTTGGCTGGGCGCGATTCCTTTACGGCGAATTTCTCCGCAGCCGGCTCACCGCGAAATGCTTCCCACTGCGAGTAATCGGCGAAGACACCGCCGGCGCCGCCGTCCAATCCGATCACCAGGGTGGACACGCGGTCCAGCATATAGCGGTCGTGACTCACCAGCACCAGAGCGCCGGGAAAATCGATCAGGCTGTCCTCGAGAACTTCGAGCGTCGGAATATCCAGATCGTTGGTGGGTTCGTCGAGCAGCAGCACGTCGGCAGTGGTCAGCATCAGCCGCGCGATCATCACGCGAGCGCGCTCACCGCCCGACAGCCGCGACACCGGCATATCGAGCTGGTCGTCTCGAAACAGGAAGCGTTTGGCCCATCCTGCTACATGAATGGGGCGCTCGCGATAAATCACCATGTCGCCTTCGGGGCACAGGGTCCGGCGAAGGCTGAGATCGGGATCCAGGTGCGCACCACGATCCTGCGCGAAGGTTGTGACGCGCAAATAGTCCGCGCGCCGGATGGTTCCCTCGTCGGGCTGGATAGCGCCTTCCAAAAGTTTGAGCAGCGTGGTTTTCCCGCTTCCGTTGGCGCCCACCAGTCCGATGCGAACGCCGGGTGAAAGAACCAGATTCAGATTTTCGAACAGCTTGCGACCGCCGAGCGTTTTGGCGATACTTTCGGCTTCGATCAAGCGCTTGGTCTTGCGCTCGGACGCCGTAAAATCGATCCTGGCCGTGCCAGCGCGGCTGCGCGCGGTGACGGCCGAGAACTCTTCGATCAGCCGGCCGGCCGAGTCGATGCGAGCGCGCGACTTTCCTGTGCGGGCTTTGGGTCCCCGGCGAAGCCATTCGATTTCGCGGCGCACTTTGGTGGCGAGCGCGTCCTTCTGTTTGTTCTGCGCCTCCAGAAAGTCCTCGCGCTTTTCGAGGAACTCGCTGTAGTTGCCGCTCACCTGAAAGGAGCCTTGCGGATAGACCGGGTTCACTTCCACCATTTGCGTGGCGACGCGCTCCAGAAAATAGCGATCGTGAGTTACCACCAGGCAGGCGCGCGCGGCTTGGATGGCAGTCTCCAGCCACAGGATGCCTTCGAGATCCAGGTGATTGGTTGGCTCATCGAGGAGCAGCACGTCCGGGGATGCAATTAGCGCGGCCGCGATGGCGAGCCGTTTTTTCCATCCGCCGGAAAGCGACGCGGCCGGGGTAGCGGTGTCCTTCAGCTCAGCGCGTCCGAGCGTCAGTTGCACGCACGCCAGCTTCTCCTCCTCTTCCAAGGGCAGGTCCGCAAGCGCGGCGGTGAGGACGGAGCCGATGGTGTCGCCGGGCGCGAAGAGCGAATCCTGCGGGACGTAAGCCAGGCGAGTCTGCTTGCGCAGCGCGCGTGTGCCGGCGTCGGGCTCGTCGTTCCCGGCCAGAATTTCGAGCAGCGTGGTTTTGCCGCTGCCGTTGGGGCCGATCAATCCGGTGCGGTCGCCCTCGGAAAGACTCAGCGAGAGATTGTCAAATAGAACGCGCGCGCCAAAACGTTTGCCAAGCGCGGAGACACTGAGAAGAACACCCATCTGCTTCCAGGATGGCATGAGCGCGGGCAGTGGCTGGTGGTTGGTGGCTAGTGATTGGTGGCTGGATCTTTCCAGAACAGCTCGGCATCGGAGCGGCGCACGTAGTTGGCATCGATCTCGGCGGGATCGCTGGAATGGCCGGTGGTGAAATCGTCCCAACCGATGTGGCCGATGGCGGCAGCCAGGGCGCGCGGGGCAATCACCAGGGGAATCGCTGCGTCCATAGGAACTGTCGAAATGAATTCGTAGGTGCCTCTGTGCAGCTTCTCTATATTCTGCAGCCAGTCTTCCAACTTCATCACTGCTTCCGGCATCACGATTTCGAGCTGGCTGTTATAGACTGCCGCGTAAACTTCGCCGCGCCGCGCATCGATCACCGGAACGCGCAACGGCGCCGACCCGAAGAACGCCAGCGCTCGCAAGTTTGACACCGCGACCATCCGTTTCCCGGTGGCTTCGGCCAGCCCTTTGGCGGCTGCGAGTCCGATGCGCACGCCGGTAAATGAGCCCGGCCCGGAGGCTGCCGCGAAACATTCCATTTGATGTACCGTGGTCCCATTCTTTTCGAGCAGATGCTGAATGTGGCCGAAGAGCACATGGCCAAAACCTTCGGGCGAGTGCAGTGCGATTTCCTCCACCACTACATTGGCTTCGGTGAGTGCGATGCTGCCGAACTCGGAGGTGGTGTCGATGGCCAGAATCACGAGAAGTTACTGATGAAGTTCATACACGCGATCGGCCGCGTAGGCCTTTCCAAGGGCATTCAAGGCCGTCAAGTGAATTGTGAGAACCGCTGGAAAATTGGCGGCAAGCGAGGCCGGAACCACGAAGGTCCCCGGCGAACCCGTTCCCAACACACGGAATCCGCGCCCATCGGCGGCCACTTCGGCGCTCCACAGATACATCATTGCGCGCGTGGCGCGGCTGGCGCGACTGAGTTTCACCGAGAATTGAGTGGGCACGCGCACCACCAGCGTGTTGCCTGGGGGCGCGACGATTTCGAACGGAATCTTCTTCAGATCCGTCTCGATCTCCTGCACCGGCACCGGCTGCGATTCGAATTTGTAAGACTTCAGCGACTCTTTGTGGCCTTTCCGCTCGACATAGAGCACCCAGGGATGGCTGGCATCCGGTGCTTCCCCGGTGAAGTGCTCGCCGCTGTACTTCTTTTGCTCAATCGATTCGCCGGTGGCTGGATTAAACCACTCTACCTCGTAGCCGTGGTTCTCCACCTTCAATTCGACAGGCGGTCCGGGATGCTCGATCAAGTTCACATACTCGACATCGGGGAGCGCCACCGCGCGCGCGCCATCCACATCGAAGTATGGTTCCAGCTCCCAGTGCCGCGAGTCCGCCATAAAACCGAACCAGTACTTTGCTACGTTCGCGTTCTCGCCGCGAAACTCGGGATACTCGCCGTCCATGGTGGCGTTCCACAAGTGCGCCGCGTCGGTAACTCCGACGAAAGGAACCTGGTAAAACTGGTGTTCCACCGAGCCGACGGTATCGTCCTGGGAGCCTTCAATGATGTAGTCCATCCAGCCGTCCGCGAGCAGAGGCGACGAAGTTATTTTGGCGTTTGAGGATCGCGGATGCTGGTAGGGATCGAGTTTCTTCAGATCCAGGCCCAGTTCCTTGAGCAGCGCGCGGCCATCGGAATAGTCCTCAAACTCCGTCAGGCCCTGCCAGGTAATATTGAATGCGGCGTAGCGCCCGACAACATAGCGAATAAAGCGCTCGCGCGCCTGCCAATCGGGAAAGAGCGTGGTAATGGTGTCGGGATCGGACCCGAGCATCAGGTCGGTGGTGATTCCGCGCTTGTGAATTTCCCCGACTCGTCGGTCGAGTTCATCGAAATACGCCGGATTGGGCCGATCGGGCCCGAGATAAACCAGCGCGCGGTCCTTCGCGTCGCCCAGAATGGACCCACGAAAATGATTGAATTTGTTTTGCGCGGCGTCCTCCAGCATTTGGCTGAATTCAGAAGCGCCGGCAAATGGAAAACGGTCCGCGATATAGCCCATCCAAAGGTGCGGCTGTTTGTTGTCGGTGGCCCAGTGATGGACGTTGGCGACATTAATAAAACCGGGCGCGTCCGACGCAGCGGCGTTGAACATGCCTTCCTTACCATCGAACGCCGGCAGGTTGCTCGAGAGCCGGTAGGTCCACGGGCCAGCTTCAGTGGGACTGAAGCGGATGATCATCTTGTTGCGGCTGCCATCCCAAAACGCGGGCATCAGATAGGTGTGGAAATGCGGCGAGCGAAACTCGGCCTGTAACGTCACGCTCACGTAGGGATTGGGATTGGCCGCCGGCAGATCAAACGGCATCTCGCACGGCGCGTAAGCAGGCGTGCCATCACAGGGCGTTTGCGCCGGAGCGGAAAGGGCGCAGACACAGAACACAAGCGGCAGACGCGCCAGCATCAACCTTCAGCGTATCGCATATGTGCACCATGGGAGCTCTCATCGGCATCCCAATACTGAGGGGGCCTATGGAAACTATGCATCGCGTTGTGATCCTGGGCGGTGGTTTTGGAGGGCTCTATGCCGCGCGAGCCTTGAAGAAAGCGCGGGTTCAAGTTACTTTGCTGGACCGCCGCAATTTCCATCTCTTCCAACCTCTGCTGTACCAGGTGGCTACCGGCGCCCTGTCGCCGGGTGAAATTGCATCGCCGCTACGCTCTGTACTGCGCCGCCAGAAGAACACGCGGGTGCTGCTCGGAGAAGCCATCGATCTCGACCTGGACTTCAATCGCGTGATTCTGGACGACGGCCAGACGGTCGAGTTCGATTCGCTGATTGTCGCCACCGGCTCCACCGATTCGTACTTTGGCCACGACGATTGGCGGGAGAAAGCACCCAGTCTGAAGAGCATTGAGGAGGCTACCGAGATCCGCGGCAGGATTCTCTATGCATTCGAGGCAGCCGAACGCGAGCCGGATCCCGAGAAGCAGCGCGAGTGGCTGACCTTCGCGATTGTCGGCGGAGGTCCCACTGGTGTGGAACTCGCCGGCGCGCTGGCCGAAATCGCTCACGACACCCTGCGGAACGATTTTCGAAGCATCCGCCCGGAAAACGCCAATATCTTCCTGATCGAGGGCGCGCCGCGATTGCTGCCCACCTATCCGGAAGACTTGTCCGTCAAGGCCGAACAGTCCCTGAGGCGGCTGGATGTCACGCCGCGCACGGGCGTTTTCGTCACCAACGTCGATGACCGGGGAGTGAGCGTCAAAGGGCAGGATGGCGTCGAACAGCGCTTTGCCGCGAGAACCGTGGTTTGGGCCGCGGGAGTGAAGCCGTCACCTTTGGGTGAGGTGCTGGAGCGGCGCGCCAGAGCAAAGCGCGATCGCGAGGGACGGGTAATCGTGGATTCCGACCTCAGCGTGCCCGGGCATCCCAACATTTTTGTGATCGGAGATTTGGCGCACGTCGACCGGGATGGGAAGCCGCTTCCAGGCGTAGCTCAGGTGGCGATGCAGGAGGGCGCGTACGTAGCGAAACTCATTCGCCGCCGACAGCTGAACGAAAGCTCATTGCCGCCGTTTCACTATTTCGACAAAGGCGACTTGGCGGTAATAGGGCGCGGGGCGGCGGTTGCCCGCATTGGGCCGCTGCACTTATCCGGGCTGCTGGCGTGGCTCACCTGGCTGTTCGTGCACTTGATGTATCTGGTGGAATTCTCTAATCGCGTGCTGGTGTTTGTGCAGTGGGGTTTTCTGTACATCACGTTTAATCGAGGCGCGCGGCTGATTACGGGATCCGACTCTTCCGAATACCGGGCCCCCGCGCTCGAACATCCAATCGACGATCACGCCATGAAGCGCTAGCGGCCTGGGTTCTAGGAATAGCCCGAGACTCGCTATACTGATGGCTTGTTGGCTAGCTCCCCGTCAACGAAATCGTCTACCGACGAACAGGCGCCGGTCCAACCCGCGCCCCCGCGACGCGTCTGGACGCGCATTCTCGCGGTCATTTTGTTTTTCGTCGCCTTTGAGGGGCTTCTGTTCCATACCGGCCTTTATTCTTCCATTGTCGAGCCGGATTCCACCACTGGCTTTATGGAGCAGCAGTTGCGCAACGAAATCCTCCGGCCCAAGCTCAATCGCAACCAAGTGCTCGCTGTGGGACACTCGCGGATGTCGCTGCTGCCGCGCGTGGTGAATGAGGAAAAGCCGGGGACCGGTTACACCTTCGCCACTATTGGACTGGGCGGCACTACGCCGCGCATCTGGTATTACTCGCTGCGCGCCGTGGATCCCAACGCCCGCAACTATGCCGCGATTGTGATTCCCAGCGACGACTACAACGATCCCGACAGTTACGACTACCAGTCCGAACGCGAGAGCGACCTGCACTACCTGATCGCGCGTCTGGGGCTTGGCGACTTGCGCGAATTCCCGTGGACCTATCGAGACAAAAAGCTCCAATGGCAGATTGTTCGGGGACTGATCCTCAAAGGCACCATTTACAAGCGGGATTTTTTGCAATTTCTAGACCACCCCATCGAGCGCATCACAAAAGCGCGCTATTATGCCGCCGATTCGGCCGGCTGGTATTACGGTTATGGCGGGGTGGACGAGAATCTGACCGGGCTCCAAATCGACTGGCAGCATAAAACGATCCAGTTTCCCGACAGGGTTCGCGCGGATCGGCGCCAGGACGTCCAAAACGAATTGTTTCCCACGCTTCCACCCGACGAAGGGCGTCAAACCGCTTACCTGCGCTATTGGTACGGAAAAATCATCGATTATTACCGCGGCTCGGACACCAAGCTTATTTTTATGCGCGTGCCTCGCGCTCCCACGTCCCCGCCCGACGCTCCGCCGAAACTCAACAGCGCCGTGCGTCAGATCGCGTCCCAACCGAATGTGATCGTGCTCGATGAAAGCGTGTTCAACCAACTGGAACATCCGGACCTGTTCTGGGATGGGTGGCATTTAAACCGCAACGGGATGGAGGAGTTCTCGAGACTTCTTGCGGCCCAGGTTCGCCGCGTCCTGGGTCCGCCTAAATCCTAGCTCATGCTGTTCAACACCCCGCAGTTCTTCGTATTCCTCGCTGTCGTCCTGGCCCTGTTTTATACCGCGCCCCGTTCCTGGCGGAAATACATTCTGCTGGCCGCCAGTTATTTCTTTTACATGAGCTTCATTCCGAAGTTCATTCTGCTGTTGCTTTCTCTCACCGCCATCGATTACACGGCCGCGCGCTGGATCTCGCGGACCGAGTCGCCGCGCTCGCGCAAAGTCGCTTTAATGATCAGCCTGGCAGCCAATCTCGGCCTGCTCGGATTCTTCAAGTACTACAATTTCTTCGCCAGTAATATCGCGCATCTGTTCCACAAGCCTTCGGACGCCTTCGCGCTCAGCATCATTCTTCCCTTGGGAATCAGCTTTCACACGTTCCAGAGCATGTCTTACGTGATCGACGTCTATCGGCGCGAACAGGACCCGATCACCAATCCCATCGATTACGCGTTGTTCATTTCTTTCTTCCCGCAGCTCGTCGCGGGGCCGATCGTGCGCGCGCGCGAATTCTTCGGCGACCTTTATCATTGGCAGCGGCCTTCCTCCGACGATGTGCTGCGCGGCCTGCTGCTCGTGTTTTTGGGCTTGGCTAAGAAAATGGTGATGGCCGATCAGTTCGCGCAGATCGCCAATGCGTACTTCCGCGATGTGACCAAGGAGCCCGGAATGGTGTCCGCCTGGTCCGCCGTGATCGCCTTCGGCATCCAGATTTATTTCGATTTCTCCGGCTACACCGACATGGCCATCGGGATGGCCAAGCTGCTGGGCTTCCATTTCCCCGTGAATTTCCGGCGTCCGTATCTGGCCTCCAGCATCACCGACTTCTGGCATCGCTGGCACATTTCGCTTTCGCGCTGGCTGCGCGATTATCTGTACATTCCCCTCGGCGGCAATCGGCACGGCCGCTTGCAGACCTACCGCAATCTGATGCTGACCATGCTGCTGGGCGGCTTGTGGCATGGAGCCAGTTGGAACTTCATGGTATGGGGCGGCTATCATGGCGCGCTGCTGAGTCTCGAGCGCATGTGGCATCAGTTAATGACGAGCGGCAAACGATCCGCCGAGCCCGCGCGCTGGACTGCGTTCTATCCACTCCAGGCCCTGGTCACCTTCGGCCTCGTGATGATCGGCTGGGTATTCTTCCGCGCAACGAGTTTCCACGATAGCCTTTACGTGCTGCACCAGATGTTCTTCGTGCCGCATGGAAAACAGCTGATTCCACGCTGGGAAAAAGTGCTGGCGCTCATGACGCTGGCGCTGGCGCTGCTCGAAGAGAAGAAGGAATGGTTTGAGGAGATCTCGCTCGGGCCGGCTTGGGCGTACGGGGCGGTGTGCGCCCTACTGCTGCTGGCGGTGGAACTGATCGGCTATACCGAGGCTGCCGTGCCGTTCGTCTACTTCCAGTTCTAGCTGGAAACACGTGCGCGCAATTCTGAACCGCACGCGTGAGCAAGCGGATTTTCGCTTTTTCCCGCCGCCTGCTAGCTTAGCTAGACTCCGCTTGCTAACGCGCGCGGTTCAGAAGCAGGGGCGTTTATGGCTTGACGGCTTCTTCGATTTGAAACCCGCGCTTGTTCGCGGACGTCACAATGCGTCCGGCGAACTTGTGTTGCCCGTTAATGGTGAGATCGAGCAGCCTTTGCACGCCGAAATCGAAGGCCAACACATCGTCCTCCTTCAAATCCATCAGGTCCGCGACGCTCAGCGTGGGTCCTCGCAGACGGCCGTCCAGCGACAGCCGCGAAGTGCGGATCAGGTGCAGAATGCGGCTCTGCTCCTGTTCGGTGGATTGGCTCTTGCGCACCGACCATTGCTGGTCGAACTTATTGCGCAGCATCTTCACCACGATGGAAGGGATGCCGATATTCATCATCCCGGCGTTTTCGCCAATCCGCACTTCCATGCTCACCGCGACCACCGCTTCGTTCGGCGCCAGTATCCGCAGCAGCCCCGGCTCGGTCTCATGCGATTCGATCTCGAATTCGAGCGGCGTTACTGCGTGCCAGGCTGTTTTCAGGTCGTTGAGCGTAATGCGAAACAGCCCGTCCAGCACGCTTTGCTCGATCTCGGTAATCTCGCGATTGATCTTGGTCAGCGATTTTGCCGCTCCGCCCAGCAGCATCTCGAAGATCGGAAACACCAGCGCCGGATTCATCTCCAGAACAGCGTTTCCTTCGTAGGGCTGCATTCCGAGCGAGACCAGACAGGTGGGCGAAGGCAGCGCCTGCGAGAACTCGACGAAGGAGAGCTGCTCCACCGAAACCAGATTCACGGCGACGTACGCGCGCAGATAGGCCGAGAGGCTGGACGCCAGGCTGCGCGCGAAATTCTCATGCAGCATGTGAATCGCGCGGAGCTGGTCTTTGGCGATGCGGTCCGGCCGCCGGAAATCGTACGGCTCGGCACGCAGCGCGGGGTCTTCATCGACCGGCGTGTCGCGGAGATTGCGAAATACATCGTCGATCTCCTCCTGCGAAAGAACGCGGTCTACCATATCTCGCTTCCCACACCTCTCCCCAAACCTCCATCGGCCCACTGCACGTTTTCTTTACGACGCGCTCCAGAAACTTGGTAGTGTCCTAAAGTGCGACGCTCGAAACGGCTGCTAAAATCGGGTGGTGGAGAGGTTTCAGGTACAGAATTTCGGCTGCCGGGCGTCGCAAGCCGACGGCGCGGCCATCGAATCGGCCCTACTCCGCGAAGGGATGAATCCGGCTGCCAATTCATCCGATGCCGAGCTCGTGGTGCTAAATAGTTGCACCGTCACTTCTTTGGCCGATGACGACATCCGCAAGGCCATCCATCGCGTGCATCGCGAGAACCCCGCAGCGCGCATTCTGGTCACCGGCTGCTACGCCCAGCGCGCGCCCGAGGAGCTGGCGGTATTGCCGGGGGTGTACTGGGTGGTAGGGAACTCGCATAAGGTGAGAATTCCTGAGATTGTCACTGATGCCGCAGCTCCTTATCACGGACAGGTTCACGTCACCGACATTTTCGCCGCGCACGATTTCCTCTCCGCGCCGGTGGATGCGGCCGCAGGGGACCGCACGCGTCCCAATCTGAAGATCCAGGACGGGTGCAATAACCGCTGCTCGTTCTGCATCATTCCTTTCGTGCGTGGGCGCAGCCGCAGCGCCCCCTCCGAGCAGGTGATCGGACAGGTGCGCGATCTGGCGGCGCGCTATCGCGAAGTGGTTTTGAGCGGCATCAATCTGGGCCGCTGGGGACGCGAGCCGGGAAGTGCCATGCGCCTGCCCGATCTCGTTCGCCATATTTTAGCTGAGACCCCGATCGAGCGCCTGCGTCTCAGCTCGGTGGAACCGATGGACTGGAGTGACGATCTGCTGGAGCTGGTAGCCACCTCGCCGCGCATCGCCAAGCACGTGCACGCGCCTTTGCAATCGGGGGCCGATGGCGTGCTGCGCCGCATGCATCGCAAATACCGGCCCCGGCATTACGAAGACCGCATATCGAAAGCCAGGGCGTGGATGCCGGACGCGGCCATTGGCGCCGACGTCATGACCGGCTTCCCGGGCGAGACCGACGCCGAGTTCGAAGAAAGCCGCGCGTTCATCGAGCGCCTGCCTTTCACTTATCTGCACGTGTTCACTTATTCGGAGCGGCCGGGAACGCCCGCGGCGGCAAGCCCGCAAGTACCGATGGAAGTGCGGCGCGATCGCAACCGCGTGCTGCGCGAGCTGGCCGCGCAAAAGAATCTGGAGTTCCGCCGCGGCATGATCGGCCGAACGCTTTCAGTGGTGACGCTCAACGACTCCGCGCTTTCCGATAATTTCCTGAAAGTGGAGCTTGCCACGCCGCGCGCGGCGAATCAGTTGCTGGATGTGAAGATCGGCTCCCTCACCTCCATCGGCCTGCGCGAGCATAACGCTCTGACGGTCCTATAGCTGTTTATAGAAAACCGTTGTATCGCACCAGCGCCCGTCGGGATATAGCGCGTAATTGGGAATCACGCCGACTTTGTTCCAGCCCAGGCGTTCATACAATCTCTCGGCATCGCCGCCTGTAACCGTATCGAGAACCAGCAGCGTCTTCCCGGCCGCCCGTGCGTGCTCTTCCACGGCCAACATGAGCCGATTCCCAATCCCCTGACGCCGCGCTGATCGATGGACCAGCATCTTGGCGACATCGGCGCGATGCGGCTGATTGGGCGGCGTCGCCAGTATGATTTGAACCGTGCCGACGAGCTTTGAATCGGCGAATGCCGCAAGCAAAATCCGCTCGCCGCGCTCGATCTCCGGCAGTAACTTCGAGAAAAATGCCGCGGCCTCGGCGTGGGAGAACGGCGCCATGAAACTGACCGATGCTCCTCCGGCCACGCAATCGGCCAGAACTTCCGCCAGCCCATCCAGGTTGTCGCGGGTGTCGGCTGCGGTCAGTCGCCGAAGCCTGAGATCCGTATTCATCTGTGTTCATCTGCGGCCATTACATCTCCCGCCGGTTCTCGAGCGACTTGCCCATCGTCACTTCATCGGCGAACTCCAGGTCGCTCCCCACCGGGATTCCCATCGCGATGCGCGTCACCTTCACGCCCAGCGGCTTCATCAGACGCGACAAATACACCGCGGTGGCTTCGCCTTCCACCGTCGGATTGGTTGCGACAATCAGCTCTTTCACTTCGCCCGAATGCATCCGCTCCAGCAAACTGGCGATGCGCAACTGTTCCGGTCCAATGCCGCGCAAGGGCGAAATCGACCCGTGCAGCACATGATACAACCCATTAAATTGGCGCGTGGTCTCGATCGGCAAAACATTGTGCGGCTCCTCCACCACGCAAATCGCCGAATGATCGCGGTGCGGATCGCGGCAATAGTTGCACAGCTCGCCGTCGCTGATGTTATTGCAGACGACGCAAATTCCGAGCTTGTCCTTCACATCCACCAGCGCCTGCGCCAGCCGCTCGGCCGTTTCCCGATCGTTACGCAACACGTGAAACGCCAGCCGCTGCGCCGATTTCTGTCCAATGCCAGGCAGGCGCTTGAACTCCTGGATCAGACGGGCGAGCGGTTCGGCGAAATCCGGCATCCTGTCTCGCGCTTAGAACATTCCCGGCGGCAAACCCAGCCCACCGAGAAGCCCGCTCATCTTTTCCTGCGACGCTTCGTCCACCTTCTTGGCCGCTTCGTTGAACGCCGCCATCACCATATCCTGCAGCATCTCGACGTCGCCGGCCACTTCGGGATCGATCTTCACCGCCGTCACGTTCTTCTTGCCGTCCATATGCACCGTCACCATGCCGCCGCCGGCCGAGGCGTCCACGCGAATCAGCGCGATCTCCTCCTGCATCTTCTTCTGCATCTGTTCGGCCTTCTGCATCATGGCCTGCATGTTTCCGGGAAGTTTCATATGTCCTGCCTTATTCCTTTAGATTACGCACCACACGGACCTGCGCGTCCGGGAACAGCTCCTGGAATCGCTTCACCTCCGGGTGCGCCAGCGCGCGCTCCGATACATCGTCCTTGGGCTTCGCCAGCGGCGCCGCCACGGCTTCCGTCTGTCCCAGCGCGATCTTGATCCGCAGCGGCCGGCCGGCAATTTTCTGCACGACTTTCAGAATATCCTTTTCGTTCATGGCCAGCGAAAACTCCTCCGGCGTGACGAACTGGAGCTCGCCGTTGGACTCGGTCACTTGGGAATGCTCCACTGCGTCGGCCGTGAATTGCATGCCGGCTTCGAGGAGAGCGGTGTGCAGGCGGTCGCGCCATGCGCCTGACGGCGCGGGATTGGGGGTTGGGGGTTGGGGGTTGGCGGTGGTCGGTGGCTGGTGGCTGGTGGTTGGTGGCGCTGGCTTCTTGGTCGGCGGCGGAGTTGCGCCACCACTGCCCAAATCGGATAGCGCCTCCTCAATGGAAACTAGCTTTCCAGCCTGGATGAGGCGCAATAGTCCGATTTCCAGGTGCAGCCTGGGCTGCAGGGAAAACTGCAGATCCTTAAACAGATCGAGCGTGAGCTGCAAATAGCGCGTCAGATCTTCCTCGGAAAATCCGCTCGCCACCTCTGCCAGCCGATCCTGCTCGTGCGCCGACGCCGCGATCAATCTCGTATTTGCGCCCGCTACTTTCGCGACCAGAAGATTGCGGAAATAGCGCGCCAGCTCGCGGCAGAAATGCTGCAAGCTGCGTCCATTGCGCTCCAGCTCCATCACCAGATCCAGCATCTTGCGCGAGTCTTCGCTCTTCAGCGCGTCCGTCACCTCGCCCAGCGAATCGAGCGAAAACAGCCCGAGCATGCCCCGCACCTGGATCGCATCCAGCTTGGTGCCGCAGCACGCAATGGCTTGATCGAGCGCCGACAGCGAATCGCGCACGCTGCCCTCACCCGCCTGCGCCAGGACGCTGAGCACCTCGGGATTCGTCTCAATCCCCTCTTTCCCGCAAATCTCCTCCATACGCTTCACCACTTCGGTGAAGTCCACCGAGCGGAAGCTGAACTGCTGGCAGCGCGATGCGATGGTGGTGGGGATCTTGTGAACTTCGGTGGTGCATAGGATGAACACGGCCCATTCGGGCGGCTCCTCCAGCGTCTTCAGCAGGGCATTAAAAGCTTCGCTCGTGATCTGGTGCGCTTCGTCGACGATGAAAACCTTGTAGCGGTCGCGCGCCGGCCGGTAGCGGACGTTCTCGCGCAACTCGCGCATTTCGTTGATGCCGCGATTGGACGCCGCGTCGATCTCGATGACGTCGGGCGAATTGCCGCCCGCGATTTCGAGGCAACTGGCGCACACGCCGCAGGGCGTCGCCGTCGGGCCCTCAATGCAGTTCAAGCAGCGAGCCAGAATGCGCGCCACGGTGGTTTTGCCCGTCCCGCGCTGGCCCGAAAAAATGTAGCCGTGCGCGATGCGCCCCTGCGAGATGGCGTTTTCAAGCGTGGTGCGGACGTGCTCCTGGCCGATCAGCTCCGCAAACGCTTGCGGCCTGTATTTCCTGGCGATGACCTGATACATGGAAGAATTGAACGGAAGTATCGACCCCAAACGGGGTATGCCAGACCCCGGGTGATCCGCGGCACACGGATTAAACCGTTACCGTTGCTTCCTTCCGGACCTGGCGGGGTTCACAGCCATCCGTTGCACGAAGCCCGGAGCCTGACAACTTCTCATGCTAGCATGCGGGGTCGGGAAGGCGAGGGGCGGTTATATCCGACGTCCCGACTATACGCTCGGGCGGACTGCGTCCGGGCTCCAGAAAAGGTCCATAAGTTGAGCGGATGTAAGCGCGTTCGTAGGTACTGAACCAAGCCGATTGCGCACGGATAAACGCACCGGCTTGCGCCTGCTTGCCAGATGTAAGTTGTCTGCGGCAGCGGCCGAGTCCGCTATTTCATTTGGCCGCCCTCAGCGCGGATAATGACTAGAGATGGCCGAATTCAAGGACAAAATCCCTGCCGCGGGCGGCAAGATCGAATACCTTTATGACCCAGAGAGAGGTATCGCGGCTCGGATTTCCGGAACCGCCACCGGAATTCGCGCTCTTTATCAGGTTGCTCTTAGCATTGACGGGAAGCACCTCTTGGCCACAGTGCCTGCCGGGGGAATCGGATCTACTTCGATCCGGGCCGCCCTCCTCGCCGAATTCTGAGACGGATTATTGAGACCTTTCAAAATGGCCTAAAGAACCTTGTCAACAGTGCCATTCGCTTTCCAGTCTGAGACTGAAATGTGAGACTCTGAAAGTCGCTGACGACGCGCAACCTTCCAGCAAAGCATCTATACGAGACAGCTGGGCTCGTTGAGGTGGAGTCCTTCAATAATGAACCATATGCACACCATTGGTTCCAGAAAGATCTCCGCAAGTAATAGCGACGTCTATGCATCGCCACGGACCACCGTGCCAGAGCCGCTTCGGAGTCTCGTTTGCGGGAGCCCCGTCGGGTTCGCGGTTCCAGCTGTCGTTGTCGATTCGGCTTTGGCGCGGAAATAGCGCAAGGTTGTTTGACGCGCGACCATGCGTAGCGGGTCGCCTGCCTCGATCCTCCCGGCGGTCGAGACCGAGGACAAAATGGCCTCAAGACCGCTCAACTGCAACAATCGATGTCCGGGGAGTACTTGGGCGGTCGCGCCTCCCGCCGATTCGCGGGCACACCTCTTCGGTGCCTCGTCACGGGCTTCGGGGTGTCGGCTGCCTCAAACAATTGCCGAAACCCATGTTCCAACAGTTCGACGGCCTTCCCCAAGGCGCCGAGTTGCCCAACCCGGACTATCGCGACGGACCGGTGCAGGTCAAACGATGGGGGGCGCAATACTTTCACGGAATCGATAGAATTTTTCCTGGTAATAAAGCGAGCTGGCAGTAGCCCGACACCATAACCAGACTGAACGAACGCTAGCTGCAAATGCATGTTGTGGATTTCAGCCGCGATCATTGGGGTGAAGCCGGCACGCTCCATCCGATCGAAGAGCCTTGCCCGAAGAAAGCACCCAGGCGGATTGAGCACCCAGGGTGCTCGGCCCAAACTTTTCCAATCACAGTCAACGTTGCCTGCGGCGCCTTGAACGATCTCCGTGCGGTCTGTCGCGATGATATTCGTCAGAAGAGGCGGAGGCGCGGTTCTACCTTCGGGCAAAAGCACGGCAGCAACGTCGAGTTCACCCGCGAGCAGCCGGTGAAACAAGTCACCGGTAGAGGCCGTGAGGTTCGGCGTCGCTCGACGCAACAGATTTCAGCGCCTCCGTCCGCTGCAGCAGATCTCGCGCTTGTTCGAGCACCCTGGAGCCGAGCGAGTTCAGGCGCGGAGGCTTTACCGAGCGGTCGAGCAACTCGGCACCCAATGCAGCCTCCAGCCTTTGCACTTGCCGGGTAATAGCCGAGGGCGTCCGGAATAGACGATCGGCTGCACCGGCGATGGACCCGGCATGGGCAAACTCTACGAGGGCGCGTAAATCATCGAGCAAGGGGTCTCCTAAAGCGTTCTCCCGACGAACAACAGAATCGTGCTCCAATGGTACTATAATCGTGATAATAATGAATTTGTGTAATTTTCTGTCTTGCATCAAAATAGCAGCAGGTACATGTTTTTGCGGAAATCTGTATGCCTCATGCGACGCGATGCGCTCGAAGCTTCCGCGAACGAGCTGTTCGAGGTGGTAGCTTCGGGAAAGGTGCGCATTAGCGTCAATCAGCGCTTTGCGCTCAAGTATGCTGCAGACGCCCACAAGTCATTGGAAGCGCGGGCAACCTCGGGCTCCACCATCCTAACCATCCAACCTAGTATCCACAGGAGTTTGCCATGAGCAAGACCGCAATTACCTCGCCCGAACTTACGCCCCCGGTCGGCCCGTTTTCCCAGGCGATCGAAGTCGGTGGTTTCCTCTACTTCAGCGGTCAGGTCGGCCAAGACCCGGCCACTGGCAAGGTGGTCGAGGGGGGTATTGTGGCCGAGATAGAGCGCGTCTTTCGGAATCTCTCGGCGGTTCTCAAGGCGGCCGGCAAGAGTTTCGATGACGTTGTGCGCGTCGGCGTGTTTCTCACGAGCATGAGTGACTATGGCGCGATGAATGGCATCTACGCAAAGCATTTCAGTCAGCCCTTTCCCGCCCGCACGACGATCGCTGCGGCCGCGCTGCCGCTTGGGGCCTGCGTTGAGATCGACCTCGTCGTCAAGGCTTGAGGCGAAACACCGAGGTTAATCTCATGAAATACACATTTCACATCGTCGATGTTTTCAGTCCGACACCGTTCGGCGGTAATCAACTCGCGGTTCTGCCTGACGCGGCCGGAATTTCGACCGAGGGCATGCAGAAGATTGCTCGCGAATTCAATTTCGGCGAAACGACCTTCGTGCTGCCGAAGAACGATGCTGCGAACACGTGTCGGGTGCGCATCTTCACACCTCGGACGGAGCTCGACTTTGCGGGGCATCCCACGGTCGGCACAGCCTGTGCGCTTGTGATGAAACAACACGTACGGCTTAGTGATCCAACCCGGCTCATTCTGGAGGAGAATGTCGGTCCCGTGACGGTCGACGTCGCTCAGCGAAATGGAGGGTTCCACGGCACGTTGACGTTGTCGGGGAAGATCGACGCACCGACCGGCGCACCTTCTCCGGCTGATCTCGCTGCAGTTCTATCCATCGAGCCCGCCGAAGTGAGCCAAGTCTTTTTCGCGGGTGTCGGTGTTCCATTCTGTTTTGCGCAACTGAGCTCGAACGAGGTCGTCGATCGGGCGGCGATCAATCGGGCAGCCTGGGCGGCAACGCTCTCGCGCGCGTGGGGTCCCCACGTCTTCTTCTTCGCAGGAAATCTACGGGATGGCGGCAAGCTCTATGCTCGCATGTGCGCACCCGCGCTGGGCGTCGAAGAAGATCCCGCGACAGGCAGCGCTTGTGCCGCCCTCGTCGGGGCAATGGCGTCGAAGCATGATTTTGGCGGGACGGCCTATCGCCTTTCGATCCAGCAAGGCGTCTCGATGGGGCGCCGAAGCGATATCGAAGCGGAAGCGCGGAAGCGCGACGATGTGGTGACCTCTGTCAGCGTTGGCGGCGCAACAACCTACAGCGCAAGCGGCGAGATCGAGGTACCGCAGTCCGCGCTTGTAGACGCAGTGGAGGCCGTGGAGGAAGTATGAACAGATCAGTGCGTAGAGTGAGGGTGTGCATCACCGGCTTGGCGGTGCTCGGGATGACTGCAACGCTGGCCGCGCTCGCCGGAAGTGCGATGGCGCAGGCGCCGGATGCTGGCTGTGCGTTGCCTTCAGAGCCCGAGGGCATTCCCGCTGCGCTTGATGCGGCAATCAGCGGGCCCGCGGACAAGGATCGAGACTGCATGAAGGCCCTGTTAATACCCGAAGCGCGCATGATGTTCGTTTCACTCGGCGCCGACGGAGCGCCAACCTATACGCTCCAGACCTTGGACGATTGGATCGCCCGCGTCAAAGCCCGTGGGCACGCCGGGCTGGAAGAAAAGCAGCTGAAGTTTCACATTGAGCGCTACGGCAACATCGCGCACTTATGGAGCAGCTACGCGCTGCACAGCGACGGCAAGCAAGTCGCGCGCGGCATCAACAGCATTCAAGCGATAGAAGAAGCCGGCGGCTGGCGAGTTACGGGCATCATGGTGCAGGCCGAGTCGGCCACTGCGCCGCTGCCCAAGAAATATCTGCCGTAAGGGAGGCAGGGCTAAGAGCAGCAAGTCGGCATGGGCCAGCTTCGCGCGCTGAGCAATGGGGTGGCTCGATGATGGACGCAGCATATCCGATCGGCTTCATCGGCCTTGGTGCAATGGGAGAGGCCATGGCGCTGACACTCGTCAAGGCCGGTACACGGCTCCTCGTCTGGAACCGCACACGTGCCAAAGCTGAGATTCTTCGAGCGGCCGGTGCGGATGTTGCTCGAGAGGCGGCTGACGTGTTCGCGCACTCCGCAACTGTCTTCCTGATGCTCGTCGACAGGGGAGCGATTGACACGGTACTCGACCGCGGTGGCGCTGCCTTCGAGGCCCGGGTGACGGGACGCACGGTCGTCCACATGGGTACGACCTCGCCGGCCTATTCGCGTGACCTCGAGGCAGACATTCGCTCTGTCGGGGGATACTACGTCGAAGCGCCGGTCTCCGGGTCACGCAAGCCCGCTGAGGCAGGCCAACTCGTCGGCATGCTCGCAGGCGACGCAGACGCCATCGCTAACGTTCGCCCGCTGCTAACTCCAATGTGCCGGGAGACGATGATCTGCGGGCCGGTACCGAACGCTCTTCTGATGAAGCTCTCGGTCAATCTGTTCCTGATTTCACTCGTTACGGGCCTCGCCGAAGCCGTGCATTTTGCCGACCGCCACGGCCTCAACCTTAATCAGCTCGTGGCAGTTCTAAACGCCGGGCCGATGGCAAGTGACGTCTCGCGCGTGAAGGCGCCGAAACTCGTCGGCCGCGATTTCGCGGTCCAGGCAACAATCTCGAACGTATTGGAGAACAATCGCCTAATCGCTGAAGCGGCTCGCGAGGCGGGCGTCGCCTCGCCACTGCTCGATGTTTGCCACGCGCTCTATGGCGAGACGCGCGCGCTCGGTTTCGGTGACGCTGACATGGCTGCCGTTCTCAAGGCCATCGAGGCACGCAGCGACCCTAAGTAGATGAGCCAGCCGCTTCGTCAATCTTTTAATCCCGAGTTCTACACCGGCTACCTCGCATCGGGCGCGATCATTTTTGTGTTGGTTCGCGGCATCGATCTTGACGCCGCTGACGGAGCCGCAGCGAGACCGTCTGGTTACCGCGATGGCCGACGTTGAAAGGCTCATCCTCGCGTCCCAAGTGCGGGTTGAGATCACCGACCCGCGTGACATCGACGCCCGATATTGCCTGCGGTCGTACTTCGAGGAGCTTGGCCATCGGTTCGATAAGGGTTTCGATCCTGCGCAGAGCATCTCCGCAAGCGATGAGGAGATGACGTTGCCGAATGGGCTGCTACTGGTCGCAAACTTACTGGGAGCAGCGGTGGGATGCGGGGCGCTCAAGCTTCACATTGACACACAGATTGCTGAGGTCAAGCGGATGTGGGTGGCTTCTGACGTGCGCGGGCTTGGATTGGGGCGACGTTTGCTGGAACGACTGTCGGCGGAGGCCGCGTCACGGGGAATGCTGATCCTGCGACTGGAGACTAACCGCTCACTGAAGCAAGGCATCTCTACGAGAGAGCTGGGTTCGTCGAGGTGGAGCCCTTCAATAATGAACCATATGCGCACCATTGGTTCCAGAAAGATCTCCGACACAAGTAATAGCGACGCCTATGCACCGTAACGCACCGGGGACTACTTGGGTGGTCGCGCCGCCCGCCGATTCGCGGGCACACCTCCTCGGTGCCTCGTCACGGGCTTCGGGGTGTCGGCTGCCTCAAACAATTGCCGAAACCAGTGTTCCAACTGTTCGACGGCCTTCCCCAAGGCGCCGAGTTGCCCAACGCGGACTATCGCGATGGACGGGTGCAGGTCAAACGATGGGGGACGCAATACTTTCACGGTGTCGATAGAATGATTCCTGGCAATAAAGCGAGCAGGCAGCAGCCCGACACCATAACCGGACTGAACGAACGCTAGCTGCAAATGCATGTTGTGGATTTCAGCCGCAATCATTGGGGTGAAGCCGTCACGCTCCATCCGATCGATGAGGCTTGCCCGAAGCGGGCACCCGGGCGGATTGAGCACCCAGGGTGCTCGGCCCAAACTTTTCCAATTACCGTCAACGCTGCCTGCGGCGCCTTGAACGATCTCCATGCGGTCGCTAGCGATGACATTCGTCAGAAGTGGTGGAGGCGCGGTTTTACCTTCGGGCAAAAGCACGGCAGCAACGTCGAGTTCACCCGCGAGCAGCCGGTGAAACAATTCACGGGTAAGTTCGCTCAACAGCCGCACTCGGACCTTGGGGTATTTTTCAGTCAGCGCCAGAATAGGGTCGATAAGCGTCCCCTCGGCCAGGGGATGCGCGAGCCCGATGCGCAAGAGGCCGTGAGGTTCAGCATCGCTCGACGTAAGAGATTTCAGCGCCTCCGTCCGCTGTAGCAGATCTCGCGCTTGTTCGAGCACCCTGGAGCCGAGCGAGTTCAGACGCGGAGGCTTTACCGAGCGGTCGAGCAACTCGGCACCCAATGCAGCCTCCAGCCTTTGCACTTGCCGGGTAATAGCCGAGGGCGTCCGGAATAGACGATCGGCTGCACCGGCTATGGACCCGGCATGGGCAAACTCTACGAGGGCGCGTAAATCATCGAGCAAGGGGGTCTCCTAAAGTACTCTTAAAACTTCCTCTCAAGGAATAGCAGAATCGTGCGGATACGTCAATATCATCGTGATAATAATGAACTTGTGGAATTGTCGGTTCTCCGTTATAAAGGGCAAGGAGCTCGGCGTTGTAGCGGAGCGCAGTGAGGTCGCGGTGTTTGTGTTACGTCATCACACCCGCATGATCGCGAACCAGGATGGCTCGGTCTACTCCACGAGATGTTCGGCCGCAAACGCAGTCTACCGAGAGGACCAATGGCAGAGACGTTCGAAGCATACCGAAATCGAGTCCTAAGCTATCTTGGCGATGAGGAGCCCATCGGTGTCCAACAAGCCACCCCATCGCAGCTCGATCGGCGTCTGCGCGATGTCGCGCCCGAGGAGTTGATCCGGCGCCCTGCACCTGAAAAGTGGTCGATTGCCGAGACCGTAGCACACTTGGCGGACGCGGAGCTGGCGATGGGGTGGCGATTGCGAAACATGCTGGCAAATCCGGGCGTGGCCTTAACGTGGTGGGATGAGGCGGCATGGGCGGAGCGCTTGGGTTACGCGCAGCAAGATGCGAGCCTTTCGGCAGGGGTCTTTCGGGCGCTGCGCGAGAGCAACCTGCGACTGTTGGAGTCGGTCCCGCGCGCACGGTGGGTGGAGTGCTATGGGGTCCACGAGGTACGCGGACGGCAAACGGTCGAGGAGTTCGTCCGCCTGGAAGCGGCACACGACTTGAACCATCTTCGGCAGATCGACCGCATCTTGGGTTGTGGCGTTGAAAATGGGGGGCGGGAGGAATAGTTTTTTTCAGATTAAGGTGGCGTAGAGGAGTTCCACATGAAGAAGATTCTGACTCAGTACGCAGTGTACGCGCTTGCGGCAGCTCTGATGGTGCCGATGGCGCAGGCGCAGCCGGCAGGAATGCAGGCCGCCTTCGGAAAAGATGCCGGAACGCTTTCCGACAAATTCACCGGACTCGCGCGCGTTATGTCGGGCAAGTACGACTGGAAGCCCGGCCAGGGCGTTCGCTCCGTCGGCGACGTGTTCAACTGGATCGTTGTGGAGAACGGCTTGCTCGTCGGCGTGCTTTCGGGCACCCCGAATACGGGGGCACGGCCCGCGCCCATCACCGATCCGGAGAAATTGCAGGAAGCTTTGAACGCTTCTTACGTCAATTTGCAAAAAGCGATTACGGGACTCTCCGACAACGACCTGCAGGCGCCGGTGAAACTGTTCGGAAGAGACATGACGAAGCAGGGCGCGCTGATGCTGATTCTCGAAGATCAACACGAGCATCTGGGGCAGTCGATCGCGTACGCGCGCAGCAACGGCGTGGTTCCGCCCTGGTCTAAGTAGGAGCGCCGCGGGGTGATCTGGCCGCCGCCGATGCGATAACGATCCTTCGCATCCAACGCAACCTGGCAACAGGCGGGCAGGACGGCAGGCCGAAAAAGGAGAATCCCCTAGGAGGCCGCATGAATCTATGGCAGGACGTCTGCTTCGCTTTGAGAACCATGTGGAAGTCGCCGCGCATCACCGCGACGGTGTTGCTCACCCTGGCGCTCGGGATCGGCGCCAATACCGCGATCTTCAGTGTCGTGAACGCGACCCTTTTGCGGCCCCTCCCGTTTCATGATCCGGAGCAATTGGTCGTATTGCACGCCGATCTGCGGGGGCTGGGCGCACAGAGCGTCGGTTTTTCCGTTCCGGAGTTCGACGACCTGCGGGATCGCGCCGGCGTTTTCTCGGCGGTCTCGGTTGTATACCAAGGGCCTGGCAACTTGACCGGTGGTGAGCATCCCGAGCGACTGGAGAGTGGGGTGGTCAGTCCCAATTATTTCAGTATTCTCGGGGCGCGCCCGCAACTCGGCCGCCTGTTCGACCCCGGCGACACCGCGCCAGGATTCGCCGATGTCGTGGTGATCACCGATGGCCTGTGGCGCCGCGAGTTCGGAGCAGAACGCTCCGTCCTCGGCCATCAAATGCGGCTCGATACCGATCCGTACACCATCGTGGGCGTACTTCCGCCGGACTTTCGCAATCCCTCGTCGGCTGGCGCCGGTCCGGTGGACGTATACGTTTCCGCGGGCTTTCGCGCCGATCCGTTTCCGCCGGCGCAACGCAGCGCGCGATGGTTGCCGGGCATCATCGGCCGGTTGAAACCGGGGACGACGCTCGCCCAGGCCCAGGCCAAGCTGGCCACCTTCAGTGATTCGCTGCGCCGCGACTATGCCAGGGATTATCCGGCCGGCTCAGGCTGGACGCTTTCCGTGACTCCGTTGAAGGAGGTTGTCGTCGGCAACACGCGGACGCTGCTGATTTCGCTCTTGCTGGCGGTGGCGTTCATTCTGTTGATCGCCTGCGTGAATGTAGCGAATCTTCTGTTGGCCAGCGCGTCCGCGCGGCAACGGGAGATCGCCGTGCGCCTGGCGTTGGGCGCGAGCCGCGCGAGAATTGTCCGGCAACTGCTCACCGAATCGGCAATCCTGAGTCTCTTGTCGGCGGCGGCCGGCGTCGCCGTTGCGACGCTCGGTCTGCAGTCCCTGATCGCCATGTTGCCGTCGCAACTTCCGCGCCTCAACGACGTTCATGTCGATGCGCGCGTGCTGGAGTTTTCCCTCACGCTCTCCTTGCTCACCACCGTGCTCTTCGGAATGGTGCTGGCGTTCCAAGCCGGAAAAGTGGAACCGTCGCTTTCCGGATTGCGCGAGCGCGGCAGTTCCGGATCGCGGCACGACAGCAAAGTCCGCCAGGTGCTCATTGGCGCGGAAGTCGCGTTGTCGTTGATGCTTTTGGTCGGCGCGGGTGTGTTGCTGCGGACGTTCTGGAATCTTCTGCAAGTGAATCCTGGGTTCAACTCGCAACATTTGGTCGCGGGAAGCGTTTCGTTGCCGGTGCCCAACGATCCCAAGGCCGACATTTACGACAAGATCGAAACGCGCACCGCACTCGTTCGTGAGTCGGTGCGGCGCCTTCGCGCCCTGCCGGGCGTGGAGAACGCGGCGTTGTCCAGCGTGGTTCCCCTGCAGGGCGCGCTCAAGCAAAACGGATACCGCGTGGAAGGCGCTCCCGAAAGCGGCGACGCTCCCACAGCGGTTCCCGTATCCGTGACGCCCGAATTCTTTCGGACCATCGGCGCGCCGCTGGTTCGGGGACGGGTGATTCAGGATACGGATGACAAGCAAGCGCCCTTGGTCGTGCTGGTCGATGAGGCCGCGGCGCGCCATTTCTGGGGCGCACAGGATCCCCTTGGAAAGCGGATTCGCTCCACGCGCACCATCCGCAGAGGCATCGTGCAACCGTCGCCTTGGTTTACGGTGGTGGGCGTGGTCGGCAACGTGAAGTTGGCCAGCTTGGATGAAAAGGATATTCCGCACGTTTACACCAGCTTGTACCAGACTTCCGGTTACCAGACCCCCGGACGGAGCCTCGGAGTTCTAGTTCGCGGCACGGGAGACCGCGCCATGCTCAGCCGTGCCGTGACGCGCGAAATTCAGTCGGTGGATCCCAACCTGCCGTTGTCGCCGATCGTCGAAATGACCGAACTGATGCGCGACGGCGTCGGCGATCGCCGCTTCGCGGCCTCGTTGCTGGCGTGCTTCGCCGTGGTGGCGCTATTGCTGACGAGTATCGGAGTGTACGGCGTGGCGTCGTATGCGATTGTGCGCCGCGAAAAGGAAATCAGCATCCGATCCGCGCTGGGAGCGACGCGCGGCCAATTGGTGCAAATGGTTTTGCGCGAGGGCATGGTTCCGATTCTGGCGGGGCTGGCGGTGGGCGCGGTCGGTGCCGCGTTTTCCAGCCATCTGCTGGCTGCGCTGCTATTCGAAGTGCGCTCCACCGACGCGAGCGTCTTCGCGGCGGCGGGAGTCACGCTGGTGGCGATCGGCATTCTGGCCAACTATCTGCCGGCCCGTCGCGCAGGACGCGTAGACCCAATTACGGCCTTGCGAACCGAATAACGATGTGACACAATATCCCTCAGGATCGTGCTGGCACAGGGCGCGCTGACGATCGCAATTGGTGTCGGCGCGGGACTGCGCGGCTCCGCGGCATCTACCAAGGTCCAGGAACTCGACATGTGGACCAACAAGGATGATCCCGTGATGACGTGCCAACCGCTGGGTAATCCCCGGCAGGGGCCGCCGCGGCGCATCGTTCAATCGGCGAACGACATCATCTTTTTCTACACCCAATACGCCGACGGTGGCGGCGGAAACAACGAATTCCACATTATCCCCACCGACGGCCGCAAGCACGATGAGAAGAAAGCGATTGAGGCGACGTATTACGGCTATACGATCTCGAAATCCATGGTCTGATTGAGAGCCCGCGAGCAGCCTTCCTGCTGGCGCCACGGGAATCGCCGCTGCGATCCGATTCCTGGCGACAAACCCCAATCCGTTCACTGCGAGTGACGTGCGGCTCTTCCATTGCGGTTCACAGGGCGCCCGCACGGCCGCTCTGGAAGAGTAACGACGATCCGGACACAGTTTGTAAACTGTACGCCGTTGCGCGCAGAAACCCTGAATTTCGCCGATTGCTATACAAACCTCCGCTTTCCTGGTGGTTAATTTTGTACCGTCAAGATCACGCCGCCGGGGCTTGAAAAGCCATCTTGCGTCGTCGCGACCAGTTGCCAATCTCCGTTGGTGAGCGATGCCGGTACTTGAATCGCAACCTGATAAAGCCCCGCGAAACCCGGGGCCAGGGCCGCGCCGTAGACTGTCGCAGGCACGTTGTCGATCGTCACCGAGATTGGCTGAACCGTCGAATACGTCGTGTCACTCGGCGTCACGAAACCTGGCAGTGTCACCGGATTTGTGGTTCCGAAACCGGTGCCCCACAGGATTAGAACATCGCCCGGCTTGGCAGGTGTTGTCGTCAGACCCGGGATGGTTCCGTTCTTCACCGCGTAGGTGTAATCCTGCCGCGTCGCGACCACCTGGTTGCCGCTCAGGGTGAAGAATGCGGGCGACTCCGGCGCTACTCCCACGGTCAGGCTTGAAGAAACCGCGCCGTTGTTAGTGACCTGAACCAGCGGAGCACCGATGGAAAGCGGAGGAACGAGAACGTTGATCTGCGTCGGACTGACATAGCTGATGTAACCAGGCGTGCCGGAGAAGCTCACGGTGACGCCGCTCAACGACGTTGGCAATGCGCCGCCGATGATCGAGCTGCCCCACGTATTGGTGGCAGTCGAGAGATTGGTTCCCTGAATGGTCACAAAGGTATTGGACGCGATCGACTGACTGGCCGCGAAGCTCGCGCCATTCACTACTGCGCTAATCGATGGCGCTGGAGGAACCGTCGCACTGAGCACCAGGGTCACCGCCACCGTAATCGGGCTGTAGCCAGGCGTAGTGGGCGTGAACGTGAGAGTGCCCGGATAGGTTCCGGCGGCAAGCGGCGTGCCTCCCGGACTTACGTTAATACTGACCTGGGTGGTCCCAGGCGTGGAGCCGGAAGTGCCGCTGGTGCTGAGCCACGCTCCGCCCGATTGGGTGGTCGCTGAGATCGTGAAGTTGATCGCGGCACCTGCGGTGGAAACGGTCACCTCTTGCGGGGCAGGAGTTACGTTATGTCCAACAACTGCGGCAAAATACAGGGATGCCGCGCTGGCGGAGAGACCCGGCGGCTTGGCTCCGAACGTGATTTTGCGTATCTGCGAAGAAAAATAATCGGAAAAATAAAGATTGCCCGATGTGTCCACGGTCAAACCGCTCGGTTCCACCAGAGAATTGCTTGCAAGACCGCCGTCCCCGTTGACACCGCTCCCGCCCGGCTGGTTGCCCCCCGCGATAGTGGTGATTGTGCCCGAGGCATTCACTTCGCGAATCCGATAGTTGCCATAATCGGCGATATAGACGTTTCCGGCCTTGTCCACCGCCAGCCCCTCCGGGTTCGCGAACTCCGCGTTGAGCGCCGACCCGCCATCGCCCGAAAATCCTGCCGTTCCGTTGCCCGCCACTGTGGAGATGTTTCCAGCGGTATCCACCTTGCGCACACGCGGGCCGTATAGTGCATTGCCGGCTTCGGCGATGTAAAGATTCCCTTGTGTGTCCACCGCGACACCGACAGGGACGCTCAGCGTGGCAGCGGTCGCGGGCCCACCGTCGCCCGAGTGACCGGCGACACCGGTTCCCGCCACCGTGCTGATGATTCCGCCGATGTTCACTTTTCGAATCCGCTCCCCGACAGTGTCAGCGATATAGAGGTTGCCCTGGCTGTCCACCGCCAGTCCCTCCGCCGTCATCAGCCCCGCGCTGGTAGCTGGACCGTCATCGCCGCCGTCGCCGACATTTCCGCCCGCGTACGTGCTGATGATCCCCGCTGCGTTCACTTTACGCACCCGGTAGATGCCGGAGCTGCTGTCGGAAACATAGAGGTTGCCCGCACTGTCCACGGCCAGGCCAACGAACTGCTGACTACCCTCCCATCCGAAAATGGCGCTCGTCGCAGGGCCGCCATCACCATTACTGCCAAAGAACGACATCTCATTTCCGGCGTACGTGCTGATGCTGCCGGATGTGTTTATTTGGCGCACCACGCGATTTCCGGTGTCGGCGAAATAAAGATTGCCGGAGCTATCCAAGGCTACTCCTGTGGGCATCGATAGCCACGCAGCCGTGGGGGCCCCCATCGCCGTTGTAGCCTTGCTGGCCGTCTCCCGCAACTGCCGTGACGACCTGCGCATTCGCGGTTGCTGCAGATAAAGCGGCGAGATACAAAAACAATCTGACATATGTGTTCATGGTTTCTCCGTTGCCGATTCGAACCATTCGCTCGGCTGTGGCTACTGCACCGATACTGCGGTCAGTAGGTATTCGATATACGATCCAAAGCCGCCGAAATCCACCAAACCTCCACTGACCAGCGGAATTACAGTGTTCGGCTCGGTGGTGGATTCAGCCGAAAGCGCGAATCCATGGGTGGTCTCGGCGGCGATCCCGACCTGTGCGGCTGCGGTCGGAGTGAGAAATGCGAGCGCGGCCGCGGGGATCGTGTAGCTTCCTGCGCTGGCCGGGACGGCGCAATTCAGCACTAATCCGTGCACCGTGGTGGAAGACTCCGTTGTGGTGTTGATCGAAATCTGAACAGTGTCAAAACCTGAGCCGGTCCAACTGACGGTGAGTGGCTGCGAACGGCTTATAGCCATCAGCGAACTCGAATTGGTGACGATGAAACTGTTGGGGAAAGTTGCGGAAAGGGTGAACGGTCCCACATCGGGGCCGCCGGTTCCCGATAGCATGTACGTGCCGCCATTACTGACTGATCTGAGTGTGCCGCTGTAGAGCAGGCCTTCAACCTTGGTCAGGGTCTCGGAGCCGGTAGGTCCCGTGAGAGTAAGAGTAGCGCCGGCGTCCAATTGCTTGTCGGGCGCCGAGGGCTCCTTGCTGCCCACCGCGTAGGTCTCATTGAGCACGTTGCACATGCCGATCTTGCCGCCACCGTAGGGAATCAGAAATTCGGCGACAGTGTACTGGTTGATGACGCCGCCGATTTCGTACGAGGTCGCGCCGTTCACCACGTTTTGTCCGATCACGAGACCGGCCATCGTAATGGTGCCGGTGCCGCTATCGAGCGTCGCCAACGTGGACGCCGGAATTCCAGTGTTGCAGGAGGTTTGACCCGGCGCAGCGATCGCAAGTGTGACGACGTTGCTGGTCTGACCGCCCCCGGTTACCGTGACGGAGGCAAAACAATCTGCGGCAATCGTGGATGGCAGCGCGAAGTTGACCTGCCACAAGCCGGGATATCCGGATGAAGTTCCCGAGTACAGCGGAACGATGCTTGTACCATCGACGTTCACCGTGAAATTGCCCGCCGCCGTTTGATCGCCCGACGTGCCTCCGGTATCGTTAGCAGGATCTGCTCCGCCGCCAGTACCCCAGAGCACCACTTCGTCGCCGGGATGCGCGGGCGAAAGGGTCCAATTGTAGCCGCCGAAGCTGACGGTGCCGGCGCTCATGCGGTCCAGGCTGATCCCCTTGTTCACGTTCCCGATGGTGGCTTGCGCGGCGCCGGTGCCGGAACTATTCGACGTCGCAATGCCCAGGCTGCGCGCTACCACCGTCACGTTCTGCGGAGGACTGGTCTGCATTTGGTACGTCACTGACACCGCGTAAGTGCCGGGCGTGATGGAGGACGGGAGAATGCCTGCCACCTGAGTCGCAACTGTATAGACCACCCTGGCAGTCACCGCCGTACCCCCGCTCGTCGGCGTGAAGGTGATCGACGTTCCGCCGAGCGAGTTGGGATAATTCGGACCAGCCGCCGCCTGTAGCGTAGATGGCCCCAGGCCTGAACCAAAGATCACGAACACCGTGTCCGGCGCAAGCAGCGGCTGATAACCGCTCGCGTTCACAATTCCGTTGGAACTGCTGATTACTGGTTGAGCGGTGGCGAGTGTTGCCACCCCTATCGTCAGTAGCGCGAAGCGCAGAAGTCTCATAGCGGGTTCCGGGCCAGTATGCGGCAACTCTACGCCACTGCGCAACTATCATTTGATAGGTGAGCTAAACTGGAGGGCACAACAGCGTAGGAGAATCGTTATGGCCATTGATGAGCGCACACTCAGCGTCATCGAGGCGTTCTATGCCGCTGCGCTGGACGAGACGCGCTGGGTCCCCGCCTTGGAAACTCTGGTGGAGTTTACCGGTAGCCAGGCTGCGACTTTCTGGGTACTGAGCCCTCAGCCCAAACCCGAGCTGACCACGTTCCGTTTCCTGAATCTCGATCCCGCGCACATGAAGCATTACCTGGATCAAATGGTCGCGCTGGACCCAACGAACGATTATCTGGTCAGCCATCCCGATGAACCTGTCGTTCACGACGGATTGGTAATCAGCGAGCGCGACAAGGACCGCCATGTCTATTACGACTGGCATTGCCGCTTTAGTGACTTTCGCTATCGCATGGTGGGTCAGGCGCGGCCTGCTCTCTCGACGCAGGCGGGTGTCGCGCTGCATCGCACCCGTCACGTCGGCCGGTATGAACCGGACGATATCGGGCGGTTCGCGTTCGTGCATCGGCATATGTCGCAGGCGCTTCAGATGGGCTTCCGGCTGGGTACGCTGGGCGCGATGCAGAAATGTACGGCGGAACTTCTGGACCGCAGCCTGGCCGCCATTGTCCTTCTGGACGAGAAGAAGCGCGTTGTCTTCGGCAATCGCGGCGCGGAGGCCGTCCAGAAGGAGGCAGACGGTATTCGGTTTTCGGCCGACGGGATCACGCTTGCCTACAGGCAGGATAACGACCGGTTGCAGGCTCTCATCGCACAGGCTTTCACTGCGCTACCGGCTGACCACGCCATGCGTGCGCTCCGTCCTTCCGGGAAACGCCCCTACGGCATACTCGTCGCGCCCATTTCGCCGAAATATGACGGACTGTCCGCCATACGTCCCGCAGTCTGCATCATCATTACCGATCCCGAGCGCGCGGCGCCCTTCTTGAAATTACGCGTTCAAGATCTTTACGGTCTCACCGAAGCCGAAGCCCGCCTCGCCGTATTGTTGGCCAATGGTGAGAAACTGCGCGGCGCCTCGATCAAGCTCGGCATCACGTATGGAACCTGCCGCAGCCGGATCGCGGAGATCTTTCATAAAACGGAGACCCGGAGCCAGGCTGAGCTCGTCGCCGTTCTTCTAAAGACGCTTGCGGCCTAGAAGCCACCGCCGGTTCGGACCTCGCATACGGCTCTGATGCGAGAGGAGCTCCGCTGTCCAATTTTGCTCGTCACCGGCACCGCTGGTGACACTCCTGTTATCGTTGAGGGGCAGGCTCCGGGATTGACGCGCTTCAGTTTTGTAATCCACCTCGACGCCGGATCGCCGAAGCGCTCTCCGGCGGGGAAGGGGCGCGCCTGACGTTTTGCCGACTGGAGAAACCCAACGTCCTGCTGCTGGACGAGCCGACCAATCACCTCGACCTGGAATCGATCAACGCCTTGAACATCGCGCCGCAGCGTTACGAAGGAACGGTACTGCTGGTTACGCATGATCACGATGTGATCAACGAAGTGGCTTCCCGCATCTGGAGCTTCGCGGACAGGGCGATCGAAGACTTCAAGGGTCCGTACGACGAGTTCCGCGCCGCCGCCGAAAAAGTTGCCTAGGCCCGGTTCCAGTGGTCGCGAGGATTCGCCACAAGTTTTGTGAGGGCCCCAGCGACAAGAGTGGTGCTCTCTGCGTCTGACCACCAACGAACGGGATTTCATAACGTAGACGCGTTTGTGAGGACTGATCTAGCCTAGTTCGCGAAAAGACGAGAGCGCGCCTATTACAGTCACCGCGCTTTCACCACCTGTGCCGTTTCAGCTTGGGAAAGTGAAGAGCTCGACGAGCGTCCTCACGCGCTCTTTCTGACGGCTGGGCGGAAATCGCTTGGTTCTTGTTAGCTCGGCGATGCCATGGAGGCTCGCCCGGAACAATTCAGATAGAACATCTGACCTAGATCTCTGCCCCGGAAACAATTCCAGGAATTGGGAAAACGCGAATCGCAATTCCGGAGGAGTAGCCGCATCATCGAACGGAACGCTCAGGCTGAGCGAAAACATTACTTCATACAGTGCAGGTGATGACACGGCGAACTTCAGATATGCGGCCGCGACCGATTTGACTGTACTTACACGCTTAACCCGTTTTCGTGCCTTCTCCATAGCCAGGCCCAACTCCTGGAAACCCTCGATAGCAACCGCAGCGAGAATCCCTTCGCGGCTTCCAAAATGAGCGTACAAGACGGGTTGGCTGTATGAAATTTCGTCGGCTAGCCGCCGGACGGTTACATTGGACCACCCTTCAAGCTCCGCGATTCGTCGTGCGGCACTGATAATCTGTGCCCGGCGGGCCTGCTTGTCACGCAGTTTTCGTTCTGCAATTCGGTTAGCTGCCAGCGTCGTTGCCATCGATAGGAATTATAGCGCCGCTAGAATCATCGCTTGGCAGTTGGTGAATCCTTCTCCGAATGCCATGCATCATGTATAGCGGTGCTAGGTTTTCTACCAAGAAAAAAAGACCCCCTAGCGGCATATAACGAGATCTGAGGAATGAAGGAGAGTTGATATGTCCAATACGGAAGTCAGCAAGTCAGCATGCAGTAGACGAGTTCTTTCGCGCTCCGTCCGAGCGGGATGTTTCGATGGCCAGCGCAGTGCTCGCCAAAGAACCATTGAAGATCATCCCACTCGCTATGGCTGGAGGAACGGATCCTGTACGGGTTTTTGATGGCAAGGACGCGGTCCTTGGTTACCTCCAACTTATCCTGGACAACTTCAAGCAAGTCGTTCTGGTGGATCGGCAGACGTTCATCACCGACGATGGCGCCACCGTGTTTGTGGAGGGCCAGGGCGATTTAATCTCGGAGGAGACTGGTCAACCTATCGCAATATTTACGTTTTTCGTTTCAGCATTTCCGACGGAAAGATCACGGAGATTCGCGAATACGCGAACCGGTCATCTATGCGAAGGCCCTCGGCTTAAAGGTCGGCTAAGGCGCCTCGTGGCGCTGGCTGCTGTGCCGGATTCAACTCGCCCCAACGGATCAGCAGCTAGCCGGCTCAGGGCAATCTGCGGACTATTCTCTTGACCTGACAGTTTGAGCCATCGGACGCCAACCGGCCGACGAGCCCATCCAGATCCATTCGCGGCGGCTAGGCTGTCGCACAATCGAAAGAAGGAAAGCATGAGCGACAAGGAGAACTCGATGAACACGTTTTGGAAAGCCGCACCCTGGATCAGCAAAGTTATCGTGTCGCTGTCCACCGCTATTTTTATCATGATTTCGGTTCAGCCCATCGCGTATCCTGCGGCCGCGGCCGCCGCGCAGGGTATCGCGTTTACATCCTCACTTGGGCCGACTGTCTTCCGTGTAGCCTTCGCAGGCATCCCGCTCGGCTGTGCTGCGTTCCTGGCTTACTGCCTCCTCTCCAGTCGCAGAACGTTGACAGGTCTGATCTTCTCGGCTCTGGTCCTGGGATCGTTCTGGTTGTCCGTATCTACGGCATGGAGATTGACTCAAGTGTCCAGCAAAGTATGCCTCTGGTCCAAGGTGAGATTGTCCTCGTGGCCCTCACGCTTGTAGGCATTGCAATCGAGATGGGACGTCGATCTTACGTGCGGCGCACCATGCCGATTGCGAGTGCGCCGAGCCTCACCTGACCTTTACACGCACATCCTCGCACATCTTCTACAAGGAGAACCATTCATGCATAACGCTATCCCGCTTTCTCTAGCTCTCATCGCTGTGTCGTTCCTTATAATCGGTTGTTTCTACCTTGTATCTCCTGCACGAATGACAGGATCATTTGGTCTGAAGCCGCCTGCATCCGATCCTGACAACCTGTGCCTGGCTAAGTCTTAAAGGAATTCGGGACGTCGGATCTGGATTGGTCTTGCTGACCATGATGCTGACCGCTGACAGGCGTTCGCTGGCTTAGCTGTAATCGTTTTTTCCATCATCCCTCTTGGCGACATGTCAATCGTTCTGGGGTCGGGCGGGTCGAAGTCGAAAGCGTTCTCAATTCATGGTGTAACCTGCGCGGTGATGCTTGTCGTCGGCCTCTTGTTGATCTATGCCGTTTGAGAGAACTGGATGTGACCATTCTTGTCGACCGCGAGGTCGGATCGCGATCAGCCCTGCTGGAGTTGTCGATCCCTTGGTCTTCGAAGCCGATATTAACGCGCTCCTCGCCGAATAGGTGAGCGTTCAGCTTATTTTTTGCTCACAGGTGCGAATTCGTCCCGATAAGTCGGCTTGTGCCAGCCGATTCTTGCCGGGGCTAATGAAATTCCGATGTTTATTCCCACTCGATTCGATCCCCCGGCAGCAGCGGCAATCGCAATGCATTCGGATCGCTTGCCTCCACTTCCACCGGCGTCAGCTTGCCATCGTAAAGCCGTAACAATCGCACTTTGCGCGGATGCGTCGCGACGCTATCCAACCCGCTGCCCCACACGACGGTACGCGCGGCGCCGTTGACCACGATCTCCATTTCCATCGCCACCGTGCAGGCTTCCGGAAACACCGCGCAGTGCGGCGATCTCCCGTCGCAGACCGCCTCCGGCTCCGCCATCAACCTCGACGCCAGCCGGTCCAACTCAGCGATCGAACCTGCGCCTAGCAAAACGGCTCCCCGCGTGTCCGCCTTCTGCCGGAACACGATCTGGAAGAAATATCGATAGTAGCGGTAGTGCAATCGCGACGCTCCGATCAGCTCTTGAACCGGTGGTTGATCCGCCGGGCGCTGCTTCAATTCCGATTGCACCGAGACCAGGCGCAGGCTCGTAGCGCGAACTTGATACACGGCCTTCTCGGAGCCAATGTAATTGGCGATGCCATGTTTCGGAGCGCCTTCCCGATAGTAGGCGTTCTCGACGTGGAGTTCGGTGTTCGGATGCAGCAACCAGCCTTGGCTTTGGCCCACATCGCTGTATCGGCTGAGCACTTCGGGAAAAGGCGTCTCTTCGGCATCGGGTGAGCGCAGCACGTAAGCGGGTTGGGCCGCGAGGACACGGAAAGATCCACGCGCGCGCGGAGCCACGCAAGACGCGAGGAACGGTATCAGCGCGCACGCCAATGTGAGAACGCGAAAAGGCGCCACGCGGGATTAGACACCGGGGAAGAAACGCCAGTTCCGGGCTTGAGGATCTTCTTCGAACCTTGTTCTAGAATAGGGGGTTGCCATGCCCCACAAGCTAACGAACATCCTGACGCGTGTGCCCAGCGATATCGAAATCGCGCAAGCCGCCACGCCGCTTCCTATCGACCAGATCGCCTCCGAGGCCGGGATTCTTCCCGACGAATTGGATCTCTACGGCAAAACCAAAGCCAAAGTCCATCTCTCCATTCGCGACCGCCTGAAGAATGCGCCGAACGGAAAGTACATCGTCGTTACGGCCATCACGCCCACTCCGCTCGGTGAAGGCAAAACCACCACCACTGTCGGGGTCAGCCAGGCGCTCGGCGCGCACCTGGGAAAGAAAGTGTTCACGTGCATTCGCCAGCCCAGCCAGGGCCCCACGTTCGGCATCAAAGGGCGGCGCGGCCGGCGGCGGCTACAGCCAGATCATTCCGATGGAGGAATTCAATCTCCATCTCACCGGCGACATTCACGCCATCACCGCGGCCAACAATCTTCTCGCGGCCGCCATCGACGCGCGCATGTTCCACGAGAGCAGCGCCACCGATGAACAACTGTTCGAGCGCCTGTGCCCTCCCTCCAAAGATGGCAGCCGCAAATTTTCGCCCGTGATGCTGCGCCGCTTGCGCAAGCTCGGTATATCGAAAACCGATCCCAACGAACTGACGCCGGAAGAGCGCAGCCGCTTTGCGCGCCTGGATATCGATCCGGACACCATCACGTGGCGCCGCGTGCTCGACACCAACGATCGCATGCTGCGCCAGATCACCATCGGCCAGGGGCCCGAGGAGAAAGGCTTCACGCGTTCCACCGGATTCGACATCGCGGTGGCCAGCGAAATCATGGCGATCCTCGCGCTGGCGACGGATCTGGCGGACATGCGCGATCGGCTGGGCCGCATGGTGATCGGCAGCAACAAGGCCGGCGAAGCCGATCACCGCCGACGACATCGGCTGCAGCGGCGCGCTGACCGTCCTGATGAAGGACACCATCATGCCCAATCTGATGCAGACCATCGAGGGCACGCCCGCGTTCGTTCATGCCGGACCGTTCGCCAATATCGCGCACGGCAATTCGTCGATTGTGGCGGATCAGATCGCGCTGAAGCTGGTGGGACCCGACGGCTACGTGCTCACCGAAGCCGGATTCGGCGCCGACATGGGCTTGGAAAAGTTTTGCAACATCAAGTGCCGCTACAGCGGCCTGAAGCCCGACGGCGTGGTGCTGGTGGCCACCATTCGCGCGCTTGAAGATGCACGGAGGCGGCCCGAAAGTGGTGGCGGGAAAGCCGCTGGCGCACGAATATACGGCAGAGAATCTCGAACTGCTCGAAAAGGGCTGCAGCAATCTGATCCGGCTGATCGGAAACGCGCGCTCCTTCGGAATTCCGGTGGTGGTGGCGATCAATCGCTTCAAGGACGATACCGATAACGAAGTCGCGCTGGTGCGCAAGCTGGCGATTCGAGCGGGCGCTGCCGATGCCGTTGTTGTCGAACCATTGGGCGGAAGGCGGCGCGGGCGCGGTGGAGCTCGGAAAGGCCGTGATTGCGGCTTGCGAGAAGCCCGCCGATTTCCATTTCCTCTATTCGCTGGACCTGAGCATCAAGGAAAAGATCGAGAAGATCGTGAAGGAAATGTATGGCGGCGCGGGCGTCGAATATTCGCCGGAAGCGGAGAAGAAAGTCGAGATCTATACACGGCAAGGCTTCGACAAGCTGCCCATCTGCATGGCCAAGACGCAATATAGCTTAAGCCACGATCCCAACCTGAAGGGCGCGCCTACCGGATTCACGGTGCCGGTTCGCGACATTCGCGCCAGCGTCGGCGCGGGGTTTCTCTATCCGTTGCTCGGAACCATGACCACCATGCCGGGCCTCTCCACGCGGCCCGGTTACTATGACGTGGATCTGGATACGGCCACGGGGCGGATTATCGGTCTCTCGTAGCCGGATGCCGGACTCCATCTGGAGCTATACACTCGAAGCGTTTCGCGATCGCCTGGCGAGTATCGAGCCGGTGCCCGCGGGCGTAGCGGTGGCGGCGGTCAGTGCCGCGCTGGCGCTCGCGCTGCTATCCAAAGTCCTCGAAGTTACGCGAAAGCACAAGGATTTCGCGGGCGATCCAGACTTAATCGCTGAGCTTCTCGCCGACAGCCACAACGGGTTGCTGACACTATCGCGCCTAGCCGACGATGATGTCGCGGCATTCCGCGAGTTCATGGCCCATACGAAGAGCGACGCCGCCATCCGAAGCTCCATCAACGTACCTCTGGACGTCGCGCGCACGGCCACTTTCGGTATCGCAATCTGCGAGAAGGCAAGCGGCCATGTTCATCCCGTGGTTGCACCGGACCTCGGTGTTGCGGCCGGGCTCCTGGCCGGGGTGGTGCGCTCTACGCTAATCACCGTGAATTCCAATCTCCAGCACCTGCCGGAAAACCATCCATTTCGAATCGAAGCCGCGGCGGAAGCCAGCCGCCTGGCCATATGAAAAAAGCCGGATGAGGGATCGCCTCACCCGGCCCGATCAATTCACAACTGCAAAACTACGCGGCTTTCGCGACGGTTCCGTGCGGGTCGATGACGAACTTCTTCGCCGCGCCCTTGTCGAAATCCTGATAGCCTTGCGGCGCTTTATCCAGCCCAATAATGGTGGCGTTCACTGCCTTGGCGATCTGCACCTTGTCGTGCAGAATGGCCATCATCAGCTGGCGATTGTACTTCAACACCGGACACTGGCCGGTATGGAACGAATGCGACTTCGCCCAACCAAGCCCAATGCGGATTTGAAGATTTCCGACCTTCGCGTTGGCATCCACGCCGCCCGGATCGCCGGTGACATACAGGCCCGGGATGCCGATCTGCCCACCGGCGCGGGTAATCTCCATCACCGAATTGAGCACCGTGGCCGGCTGTTCCTTGGCCGCGTCATGTCCGTGCCCGCGAGCCTCAAACCCGACGCAATCGACGGCCGAGTCCACTTCCGGCGTTCCGACGATCTGCGCGATTTGATCGGCCAGCGATGCATCCTTCTTCAGATCGATGGTCTCGCAGCCGAAGCTCTTGGCTTGCGCCAGCCGCTCCGGAATCATATCGCCGACAATCACTACGGCCGCGCCCAGCAAGTGGCAGGAAGCCGCGCAGGCCAGTCCCACCGGCCCCGCGCCCGCAACATAAACTACCGATCCTGTTCCCACGCCCGCCGTAACCGCACCGTGATAACCGGTCGGGAAAATGTCCGAAAGCATGGTCAGGTCTTTAATCTTCGTCAAGGCCTTTTGCTTATCGGGAAACTTGATCAGGTTGAAATCGGCGTAAGGAACCAGAACGTATTCCGCCTGGCCGCCCACCCATCCGCCCATGTCCACGTAGCCGTACGCCGCTCCAGGACGCGCCGGATTCACGGTCAGGCAGATTCCGGTCTTGCCCTCGCGACAATTGCGGCAACGCCCGCACGCGATATTAAACGGCACGGTGACGAGATCGCCGACGTTCAGGAACTCGACGTCGCTGCCTTTTTCGATTACCTCGCCCGTGATCTCGTGTCCCAGCACCAGCCCGGCCGGCGCTGTCGTCCTGCCGCGAACCATGTGCTGATCGCTGCCACAAATATTGGTGGTGACGATTTTCAAAATGACGCCATGATCGATCTTCTTGCCCGCCGGGTTCTGCAATTTCGGGTAGTCGATGGATTGGACTTCCACTTTGCCCGGTCCGAGATACACTACACCTTTGTTACTCGCCATAAAATTCTCCTTTCGACTTCTTGGTCAAAACCGGAAACTAGAATGCGGCTGCGCCCGCTTCAGCCACGGCATGGTCCTGATCGCCGGAGCCGCCGCTGACTCCGATAGCGCCCACCACCTTTCCGCCCTTCTTGAGCGGAATGCCTCCGGCGAAGATCATGATCTTGCCGTTGTTGGAAGCGTGAATTCCGAAGAACTGTCCGCCCGATTGCGAGTGGGTGGCCAAGTCCTTGGTCGCGATATCGAATGCGCGCGACGTATAGGCTTTCTTCTGGGAAATGTCGATGCTGCCGATCCATGCTCCGTCCATGCGGACGTGAGACACCAGGTTGCCACCTTCGTCGGCAACAGCAATGTTCATTGGCTGTCCGATTTCCGCAGCCTTCTTCTCCGCCGCGGCGATTACGCGTCGTGCATCTGCCAAACTTACCATCGTCTCTCCTTTTAGCTAATCCAAGATGTTGTCGTAACGTTATTGTGTGGGAATTTTTTGGCCTGATTGGCCTCAGCAATTATACATCAGGCATATCAACCGAACTAAACGATTTCCGCAAATCTGCTGCATGCAGAATGCGCGTCGCATGTTGTAACGGTGAAAGTTGCGGGGAGCTCAAAAATGAAAAGGCGCTCAGGGGTTGGAAGAGACCCATGAGCGCCGATTGTTAAGAAGTCGTTACCGCGCGCCGAATTACTGCGCGGCAGCAGGAGGTGGTTCGGTGGCGGGCATTTCCATGCCCCGATGGCAAGTGTAGCAGGACACATGACGCTTCCCATCCGGAAACTTCGCGTTGATCTCGCGCGCCATCGTCAGCATCATGCGCGCGGTTTCCTTTTTGGGATTATCGTCACTCGCAAAATCGCCTTGCACGTGGCAGAACGTGCACCTTTGACCGAGCGCTACGGTGAACGCTCGCATCGTCATCTGGAGTTGTTCGGGAGTGTCGCCGGTAAGAATCTTCAGATTCTTCGGCGAAGCAAACGGATTGCCCTTCTTTTCCTGGGCGCTGAGGCAGACGGGGACAAGCAGCAAGACCGCTAGTATTAAACGCATGACGCATGCTAACACGTGACAAAATGGCTGTCAACAATTTCTGCGTCTCTTTCTGATAGCTCAGTGAACGTCTCCGGGTGCCGCGGCCTGCTGTTTCTTGTGGCCGTGCTGCATCGAGTGAACGGCATGGTTCCGGCGCCCTTTCTGTGTGGGGCCAGCTTGACATATCAGAAGACCACTCTATACGATGGTGCCCAAGGACGATCCATGCAAGTTTCCCGCTCCACACTCATCGCTGTCGCCTTGTTGTCGGCAGTGCCGTTCGCTCGCGCACAATCCATCGCCGCAAAGCCCGCGCCCGGCTCCGATCAGACCGCGCTGCAGCCCACGCCCCGGCTGCCCGACGGCAAAGTGGATCTCGGAGGAAAAGGCGTCTGGGCGCCCATCTGGGTTCTCGACTGGGCCGACAAAAAGTATGTCGAAGAGAAAATCGACGTCCCATTTACGCCCGCCGGATTGGAGTTATATAACGAACGCCAGGCCAACCACTCCAAGGACGATCCGGAAGGCTATTGCCTGCCGGCCGGTGTGCCGCGCTACACGGGCACGCCGTACCCGTTTCAAATTATCCAATTACCGGATCGCGTCGTCATCCTTTATGAAGGCGCCTCGCACATGTATCGGGTCATCCTTTTGAACGCCAAGCATTCGGCCGACCCGAATCCCAGCTGGCTCGGAGAATCGGTGGGCCACTACGAAGGCAACGACACGCTGGTGGTGGATACCGTCGGCTTTAACGGCCGCACTTGGCTCGATTACGTTGGACATCCCGCCAGCGACCAGTTGCATGTAGTGGAACGCTTCACCAGACCCAATTACGGCAGCTTGCACTATGAGGCCACCATCGAGGATCCCAAGAACTACACCAAACCCTGGACCACTCGCTTCAATGTCAAGTGGCGGCAGGGATGGGAACTTCAAGAGTACGTGTGCCTGGAGAACAACAAAGATCTGCTCCACCTGGGCACCAAGGAACCCAAGTAAACCGGCGCGCTATTTCCGCACCGCCCAGGCCATCCCGTCCGGCCCATTGCCCGGCGAGATGTGCCCCGCGACAGTCAGCGTTTTAAGGTCGACAATCGCGATATCGTTGGCGCCCTCCTCGGCCACATACGCGCGTGAACCATCGGGTGTGATCTGAATCCCCTCGGGATTGCGGCCCATCTTCAACCGTGCGCGCTCCTGGCGCGTGGCACGCTCCAGCACCACCAACTGGTCGCCGTCGCGGTCGGAAAGCAGAACCAATCTGCCGTCCGGAGTAAACTTCAAACGATTGGAGCGCTTGGTCCCGGCGCTGAATGTCCCGGTCACCTTCTTGGAAGCGACATCGATGATAGAGACGCCCCCATCGCCTCCCGTTGCGGTCCAGACCTCTTTGCCATCGGGCGACCAATCGATTCCTTCCGGCCCTTTACCCACTGGAATCGCGGTCTCGCTCCAGGCATCGGTCCCCTGAGCGCGCTCGATAGCCGAGACGTTGTTCGATCCGATGTTGGCGGTGAAGATCAAGCTGGCGTCGGCATTGGCGACCAGCATGTGCGTGGTAGCCTGGCCCGTGCCGAACAGCCAGTCTACTTTGTCGGCCACCGGATCGTAGCGCGCGATCAACCGGTTCATTTCCGCGGTGAAGTAGACTTTACCATCCACAAAGAGCATCCCATGCGGGCGTTGCAACGGTCCGACATCCACGCGGTGCAGCTCCGCCTGTGCCGGCAGGTCGATCACTGAGATTGTGTGGCCCGGCGTCTGTTGGCCATAATTGCCGACGTAAGCGAAATGGCCGTCCGCGGATACCGTCACTTCGTGCGGACCCTCGCCGACGCCAACCCGGGCGATAACTTTTCCAGAAGCCGGATCGATGATAGCCAGCGCCTGGTCGGCTTTATTCAGCACCAGCAATGCGGGCGATGGCGTTTCCGCGGCCATGGCTGCCGGGACCAGAGCTATGCAAAGAATGCAGGCTTTTCGAAAAGTCATAGCCCACATTCTCTCTCGAATCCCTACGGCCTGATACAATCGGGGGACGTACCATCGGATGCCGAGCGATCTGCCATCGATCTGCGAGGAACGTCTCCGCTTGCTCCGCGAGTACTCCGACGCAGCCAGCGGCTACTCCGCGAGTGTGCGAAAAATGGCCGCGTTCGTGACATCAGGCGAAGAGGTACGCGCCAACGACGCGCGCCGCATGTGCCGCACCGCTTGGGACGAGGCTGAAAAATCTCGCCTGGCTTTGTACCGGCACGAAGCCGATCACAATTGCGCCCGCTCGGCCGACGTCCGCAATATTTCCTAGAATTTCCGATTCTGAGCCGTGCGCGTGAGTAGCCGTTGTGATACCGTTCGGTTTCCGGCATCCCTTGAACATGTTCTTCCTCAGCATCTGCCAGTGGCTGGATAGCACCAGATTCAACGCGGCCCTGCGCCAGTCCAATTGGGCGTTTCCCGCTTTTGACACCATCCACACGCTGGGCATCGTCTTCGTAGCAGGAACCATAATGCTCGTGGACCTTCGCCTGTTAGGTCTTGCTTTGCGCAGCGTCCCCATCCCGCGGCTTGTTGCTCGCATTGTTCCCGCGACGTTATGGGGCTTCGGACTCATGTTGGTCAGCGGCGGGTTGCTGTTCTCGTCGGAAGCCGTGAAGATGTATCACAGTCCCGCGTTTCGCATCAAAATTGTTTTGCTGGCTCTGGCCGGCCTGAACGCTCTCCTCTTCCACCTCACCATTTATCGCGACGCCGCCAAGTGGGACCCGGCATCGGCCGCGCCGGCTCGAGCGCGATTGGCTGGTCTGCTGTCGCTGGTCTTCTGGATCGCAATCATCGCGGCGGGGCGCGCCATCGCTTATGCCCCCGGATATGATCTGGGATGATGCTTCCCGTCTTCGAGTGGCTGCAGCACACCTACCTCGGAGAAACCATCCGCCACTCGGCTACGCTGATTGCATCGCTTGAGATCGTGCATCTGATCGGGATGGCGTTGTTACTCGGCACCATTCTGATGGTGGACCTCAGCCTGCTCGGGCTGGGTATTGGAGGCCAGCCGACTTCGCGCATCGCCCGGGAGCTGGACGCCTTTACAGCCATCGGGCTGGGCATTATGCTCGCGAGCGGTCCTCTCATTTTTTGTTCGGAGGCGGTGAAGTGCTACAAGACCCCGGCCTTCTGGGTGAAGATGGCGCTGCTCGCGCTGGCGATCGCCTTCCATTTCACCATTCACCGCAGAACCACGCGGGCCCAGCCGCCGGTGCCGAGTCCGCGCGCGCGGATGGTCGCCGGCCTATCGCTGGCGCTGTGGTTCGGCGTCGCTCTGGCGGGGAAGGGAATCGCGATCTTCCAGCCCGACTGATCGCGTCTTATACGATCGCCTGGACCACCCCGCCATCCGCTCGCAGCGCGGCGCCATTGGTGGCCGAGGATAATGGACTGCAAACGAACGCCACCATGGCCGCAACTTCATCCATGCGTGCGAACCGCTTGAGCAATGAGGACGGGCGCACGCTGCGAAAGAACTCCTTCTCTACTTCTTCGCGGCTGATCCTGCGCGCGGCCGCCATCTGGTCTACAAATGTCGCGACGCCTTCGGAATCCGTGGGCCCAGGCAGTACGGTGTTCACAGTGACGTTGGTTCCGGCGGTGGTCTCGGCCAGGCCGCGCGAGATGGCCAGCTGCGCGGTTTTGGTCATGCCGTAGTGAATCATTTCCTTAGGGATTTGTATCGCCGATTCGCTCGATATGAAGACGATGCGGCCCCAGCCGTGTTCCATCATGCGTGGCAGATAATGCCGGCTGAGGCGCACTCCGCTCAGCACATTGACCTCGAAAAAGCGAAACCAATCGGCGTCCGAGATTTCCTCGAAGGGTCTTGGCTCGAAGATCCCGAGATTGTTGACCAGAATTTCAACGTCCGGATATTTCGCGATCATGTGGCGGGCGCCATCGCTGGTCCCCAGGTCGGCCGCGAATCCTTCCACCTTCACCCTAAGGCCGGCGCTATTCAGTTTTTGAAGGGCGGCGTCCACGCGCGCCTGGGTGCGGCCGTTGACAATCACGTGCGCGCCTTCGGCGGCCAGTGCGCGGGCGATGGCATAGCCGATTCCGGCCGTCGATCCACTCACCAGGGCGCGCTTATCGCTTAGTTGCAAATCCATTGTTGATGGATACACTCCATGCCGATAGGATGCAACCGCGGCCCAGGCGTTGCGGAAAGATTAGTTGTTTTGCGCGCCCACCACGGACACCAGCTCGTCGATGTGTTTGCGGGTCGCGGCGACTTGCGTGCCCATGGCGGAGGCAGCCTCGGCGGTCTTGTGCGCATTGGCGGCGTTATTCTGCGTGAGCAGCTCAATGCGGTTGATGGCTTGCCCGATGTTGGTGATGCCGCGCGCCTGCTCGTCGCTCGATGCGGCGATCTGGCTCATCACCTGGCTTCCGCCCGCGATTTTGGTAGTCACTTGACTGAAAGCCGCGTGCGCCACCGTGGCCAGCTCCACTCCTTTGTTGACGTCGGCGATGGTTCGCTCGATGATGTCGCCGCTGTTGCGCGCTGCATCGGCCGCGCGATGGGCCAGCGACCGGACTTCGTCGGCCACCACGCTGAATCCGGCTCCGGCTTCTCCGGCGCGCGCCGCCTCCACGGCCGCGTTCAAGGCCAGGATATTGGTGTGGAAGGCGATTTCATCGATGCTCTTTAGAACCGCCGCCACCTGGCTGGAGGACTTCGAAATCAGGTTCATCGAATTGGTGAGGCCCTCCATGGCCTGCGCCGCTTCCTGCACCGTTTTGCTGGCTTCCTGCATCAGCCGGTCCGCTTCCCCGGCGCGCGTGGCGTTCTCTAGCGTGGTGGCCGACATCTCGGCCAGGGACGCCGAGGTCTCCTCGATGCACGCCGCCTGCTCCTGAGCGTCGCGCGCCACCACGCCGCCCGATTCCGACATCTGGTTGGACGCCTCCGCCGCTCCGTCCGCCGCCTCCTGCACGCCTTGAATCACTCGCAATACCGGGCCGGTGATGGATCTCCGGATGGTGATGTGCACGATCACCGCCGCCACCAGAATGGTTGCGCCGAACACCATCATCGCCAGCCAGCGCTGCTGCGCCGAACCCCGCCGCAGGCTGCTCAGTTTTTGATCCAGATCCTCGGAGAACTGGGTCTTCAACTTGGCCAGCGCGGTTTTGATTTCGTCGTTCCGCCCTGCGATGCTGCGAATCTTGTCCTGCAGCGTCGCCATCTTTTGCGGATCTGCAAGCACCGCGCCATAGGTGTCGCGCGCGTCCTCGAGCAACTGCTGGACGTTAGTGGCCAGCCGCTGCGCTTCGGCCCCGCGCTCCGGCGCCAGCCCTGGAATGGCCCCGACAGCCTTCAATTCCTGCACTGCTTGCCCGCCATCGTCGGCCGCACGCGATAAGCCGTCCTTATCCTGGGTGATCACCGCGTCGCCAAAGCCCTTCAACATTCGTTCAAACTCCGCCTCGGCGTGCTGCGACTTTTGGGCCGCCGGAAATAGCGCGGACGATGTAACGCCCAGTTCCCGTTCGGTCAGCAGTCCCTGGATTTGCCCGAGCGTAGTGGACAACACAAATCCCAGCGCGAAAACTCCCACGCTCAGCCAGATCTTGGCGGTGATATTCATGCGGCGCATCGTCTTACTCCCCTGCACTCTCCGGTGCCGGCTTTTTATTTGACCTCGAGAACTTTCGCGCTCGCGGTGGCGGTGGCAGCGCCGACATAGCCGATCGCACCCTTGGTCTTTTCCACATACGCGACCACTTCGGCGTCGGTCGAGAACGCCTTGGGCATCGATCCCTTGCCGGTGAAAACCAAGCTGCGGTAGTAAGTCTCCAAAGCCGAGTCGCTTTTGCCGACGTAATCTTTTAAGAACGCCTCGTGCACCGCCCCCGATTTCAGCAGCACCGGTTCGACATGGCTTCCGTCGCTCAACGACGACTTAGTGGACAGAAAGACGCCTTTCAGTTCGTCGGACGACACCGACGTTGCGCCAACACTGGAGTTGGCGATCACCTTGATATCAGCCGCTGAGGCCGTGGCCGCTCCGATGAGCGCGGCGAACACGAAATAGTGTAGGTGTTTCATCACAGTCTCCTCAGAAATTGACTCCCGTGCGGATGATCAGCAGGTTGGTCTTCGGCGCCACTCCCTGCGGATTTTGTTCCGGGTAGAAACCGTCAGGATATTGGTCGCCACCCCAACCATTCATGAAATGACCTTCCACTTTGACGTTCCACCACTTGGTCAGGTCGACACGCACGGTGGCCACCTTGTCATAAAGATGTCGGTCCGGCGAACTCTGGCTCGGGGCTTCCACCTGGCCCGGGACGGTGCTTACCCAGTTGTTGGAGAAGCGGGAATAGTAACTTCCGATCGCGAACCTCTTCGACAGCCGGTAAGCGGCTGAAACATACCAACTGCGCACGTCGGTCGTATCCTCGAAGGCTTCGTTGAAGATACTTACATCGCGCCAGGATCGTCGATACTCGCTGTCCACCGTCAAGTTGCCAACCGTGTACTCTCCGTAGAACTGGTCGAACTGAACTTTCCTCGTCTGCTCCCAATAAGGCACAATGTCGGTCGGACCGCCCTGCGTTACAGCGAGATTGGCGATACCGGTCCCCCTGATGAATTCGTCCTGGTGGGACGCGCCCACCAGGATTCCCTTCAGCGGTGTGTTCCATCGCAAATCCTGACCCACCACTAATCCGCCGTAACTATTCAGAGTTATTCCGAAGTTGTGCAGAAGATAGGGATACCCGCCGTACAGGCTGTCCTGACGCTGTCCCGCATAAGCCGTATAGGAAAAGCTGCCCAGCCGCTTGAGCGGGACGTTCCCATACAGGTCGCCACCCTCATGTGCAATGGTCGAGCTGCGCAGATCCACCGGATACATCGATTGGGGGAGTAGCGCAAAGGTGAACAGAAACGGCAAATCCTGGGTATCGTTGTAGAGACCCATTACGGTCTTCACCTTCCCGCCGCGAATCCCGAACCAATCTTTGAATTTATAGTCGGCCACCGCCCAATCGAGCGTGGGATGCCATCGGCCCAGTTGGCCCACGTTGCTGTCGTATACCTGCGCACCAATGCGGAATTTATCCGTTACGGACATCGAGATGTTAACGGCCGCGTCGGTCATCGCGAAGCTGCCCTGACTGGTGTTCATGGTCAGGTAGTTATTGTCGTTGGAGTACAGAAATCCCTGCGTTGCGAAACTGTGGATCTGAACCGGCATGTTGCCGATGTTGAAGTCGAATTGCGCGCTGAGCCTCGGCGCAAGCAAGGCCGCGGTTCCAAGCAAACCTGCCAATCGTACGGTGCTTAACATCTCGCCTCCTGAAGCTGTTCTTAGGGAGTCGCCCTATGACCCTTGGATCTCATATCGGCGAACCCGAGGTTTCTTGAGCCAAAGTTGCGGGACCCGGCAAACCGGTGAAAAGACAAAAGCCATCGCGCCTCCCGCGATGGCCCTGAAAACCCGTGGTGCCGTCTCCGCTACTTCACATCCAGCAGCTTGGCGTCCCCGGTGGCGGTTGCGGCCCCGACACGGCCGATCGCACCCTTGGTCTTTTCCACGTATGTCACCACCTCGGCGTCGGTGGCTAGCCTTTTCGGCATCGAAGCCTTGCCGGTGAACACCAGGCTGCGATAGTACGTTCCTACCGCGGCGTCCGTCTGTCCCACGTACTCCTTCAGAAACGCCTCATGCTTCGTGCCGCCTTTTTCCCAGACTGGCTCCACGTGCGAGCCGTCGCTGGTCACTTTGATCCCAGGATTGGCAATCACCTTGAAATCCGCGGCAGACGCTGCGGCCGCGCTAAACGTTAGCGCCGCCAGCAGGAAATAATGTAATGTCTCATGAGCGGTCTCCTCAAAAGCTAACTCCAGTTCCGTGAACAGCAGCGTCTTGTAGGGCCAAACATTCCTCGCTCCTTATATGTCATATGTCGACCCATTAGCAGCCAAAGCCGGCCATTGGGATTCATATCGGCGAGGAGAGAATTATTTGAGGATAAATGCGGGGGATGGCCGCCCCATGGGCGGACGAAGCTAGTCTACGAACTCCACCTGGTACTCTTCGATCACCGGATTGGCCAGCACATCGCGCGCGATCTGCTCGATCTCGGCGCCTGCTTTGGCGCGATCCGTTCCCGGCTCCAGCGTAATCTCGAAAAACTTGCCCTGGCGCACCGCGGCAATCGTGGTGTGCCCCAGCCCGGCCAGCGCCGACCGGATGGTCTGGCCCTGCGGATCGAGCACCGTCGGCTTCATCGATACGTACACTCGTGCCTTCATGGAGTAACTATTGTAGCGGGAAGCTCGACTACTTCGCGTTGTGCGTTTTCACCAGCGGCCGGACGTTAGAGATCGTGATCAATGGCTGCGGGTGCTCCGGCCGGCTGTCCTTATTCAGTAAATAGTTGATGTAGGAGCTGGTGCCTTCGAGCGCGCGATTGCGGGGCGGGATGTAGGTTTTCAATTCCTCCACCCGATGCGCTGCCTGCGCGCGATCATACACCGCCACCCAGATGCAGGGCTTCTCGGGAGTGACCTCGCATTGTCCATTGAACGTGCCGCCGCACGGGCCGTTGCGCATGTTCTTGGGACACGTCATGGGACACACGTATTCCATCAGGCCCAGAACGCAGTTGCCGCAGGCCTGGCATCCGAAGACCGGCTTTTTGAAAGCGAACTCGGCGTCTTCCATCGCCTTAGCCAGCGCGGGGTGGTGGTCCACCCAGCCAAGAACGCTGGTGAGCGGCTTGCGAACAAACCCGGGCCAGTTGGCGGGTTCCAGCAGATCGAATACGGGCTGCGTCCACTCGCGCTTCTTGGGCGCAGGCTGGGGCCCTTCGTACATATAGAAACCGCGCTTGTCGCCGTAGCTGATCTCTTCAGCCAACTCCTCCCAGCGCGGCGCCAGTTCCTCGGCGCGCTCAATGATCCAGCGGATCCGGTCGGCATCGTGAGTACCGCCGATGTAAGCGCCCGCGTATCCCAGGCCTTTGACGATAGCCGCCATCTGCGCGGCCCGTTCCAACCGCGCCGCCATGCCTTTATCCGGCGCCTTGGCTTCCTCTTGAATCCTTGCGAGCAGTTCCGGCGATACCCAGCATCCGGGCGGATCGCCCTTCGACATTCTCTCCGCCGCCTTGGGAGGCAGCACGTAGACGTTGCCGATGATCGGCGTCTTCAAGCCCCGCTCATCCAGGTAACGCTTTAGCTCGCGATACTTGCGCGAGTCAAAGCCGAGCTGCGTGGTGGCAAAATCGGCGCCCGCGGCGATCTTCTTTTCCAGCTTCAGGTATTGATACGCGCAATCCTCTTCCAGGTACTTAAAGGGCGACACCGCAGCCGAGATCAGGAACGGCCACTTACCGGCGGCACGCTCTGCGGCGATGGTTTCGACCAACTGCACCGAATCGCAAGCGTATCCCACCGTGTCGATCGGCGCACCCTTGGGATAATCCCCGGTGATGGCGAAGACATTCTCGATACCGAGCTCGATCACGTCATCCAGAAACTTGCCCACTTCGGCCGGGGTCTTGCTCACGCAGGTCAGATGGACATTCGGATTAAGGCCGCGCTCTTTCGCAATCGCCGCCACGCGAATCGGATCGTGTCCGGCCGATCCACCCGCCCAACTCGTGATTCCGGCGCCGACGACCTCAGGAATTCCGGCAATCCCTGAGGCGATCTCGCCGAGCTTTTCCTCCGTCATCGAGGCGCTGGCCACCATTTCCACCATGTAGCAAAAACGGCCGGCGGTGAGCGCGTCTCGAAGCGGATTCGCGGAAGCCATCTCTACTTCACCAGCTCCTGCGTGGACTCCACGCCCAGTTCCTTGCGCACGATGCGCGTGCCTTCCACCATGGCCTTCAATTTCGCGAACGCCACGTCGTGCGACAAATGGAACAGCCCGCAATCGGGCAGGATGAAAATCCGCTCCGGCGGCAGCACCTTCAGCGCTTTTTGGATGCGATTCGCCACCATTTCCGGGGTTTCGATGTCGTCCGTTTTCACGTCGATCACGCCCACGCCCAATTCGAAATTGGTGTTGAATTCTTTAAATAAATCCAGGTCCTCGCCGCCGCGCCGCGCAAACTCCAGCGTCAACTGATGGACCTTGGCTTCCATGATGGTCGGGAACAGATAGCGGTAGCTGCCCTCCCAGGAGGGCTTGCCGTAGCGGTTGCCGTAACAGATGTGCACCGCGATCTTGGCGTCCACCCCCTCCACCATGGTATTCAAAACTTTCACGCACCACGGCAGATCTTCCGGGAAGCCCGAGTAATAAGGCTCGTCAATCTGGATATACGTGGCGCCCGCCTTCACCAGCGCCTTCATCTCCAGGTTCATTACTTTGGCGATATCGGTGGCCAAAGCCTCTTCGCTCGGGTAATACTGATTGCGAATGCGTTTGCTCAGACAATGCGGGCCCGTGATGCAAATCTTGGTCTGCCGCTCGGTGAAGGCTTGCAGAAATTGAAAATCGGGCACCAGGCCGAGCGACGCCATGGGCAGCTTGCCTTGCACCACGCTGTCGTAAAAATCGTAGTAGAACTTCTTGGACGACCGGTCAATCTGCACTCCGGGAAGCCGTTCCACGAAGTAATCGACCATATTGTCGCGGCGCGGTTCGCCGTCGGTGACGATGTCCAGCCCAGCGATTTCCTGGTCTTTTATGGCAGCCTTCGCCGCGGCGTCATAGATCTCGTCGAGATCGTGGCGGCTGATCCGCCGGGCAAAATATTCAGTCTTGAGGCGTTCCAGCCAGCCCGGCATGGCGTAGCTGCCGACCATCGTGATAGGGAGAGTGGGAGTCATTTATTCTCGGCGCGTGGTATAGAGAACGGAAGTGCGCGATCCTTTGCGGTAGTGGAACGGAGCGAAGCGCACGTTATATCCGGCACGCTCCGCCACCTCTTTTAGTAAAGCACCATTCACCCAATTCAGCAGCGAGCCATCCAGTTTTCCGGGACCGTAGAAGCCTAAACGATATTGGTCCAGGTCCGTAACGAAAATATCCTGCACCTGCAGATAGCCGCGTGGATGCAATAGGGGAAGCGTGTTCAAAAAGCTAGCCAGAGCGCCCGAACTCAGGTGAAAACGAAAATCGGTGGGCGCATCTTTCAGGATGTCTTCCACCTTCTGCGCGTCCAGGCCCTGCGGAAAAGGGAAGTCGGGCAGATCCTCCACCAGCACCAGCCGTTCCTCCAGCCGTATCGCGCTCCAGATGTCCATCCAGAACGCCACGCCCCGAGCGGGATCGCCCAGGAATTCGGTGCTCCCCGAGAGTAAACGGTTTACCGTGGAGCGAAGCTTGTCGGGCGGAACGTCGAACTCGGTGGAGAGCCGCACCACATCGGCCATGGGAAGATAGGCCCGCACCTGCACGAAGTACAGCTTGCCGTCGCGACGGACCACTTCTTCATCAGGCAGGTTGTCGTAGACGTTGGTGGAATGCACCTGCATGATCTTGTGGCGCAGGAACGACAGCGTCTTCAGCGGATTCATCGCGTCCAGCACCAGGAAGCTGCAAAGATCGGCGTGATCCTCCACCGCGGGCTTCGACATGTCGAGCGTAGCGAGCGAATAGTCGCCCAGCAGCACGCGCAGCTTCGGATAATAGTCGGTCCCGCGCTCCTGATCCAGGGCTCGAAACTTGGTGAGCCACATCCCGCAGCGCACGCCGGTGCCGACACCGATCTCGAGCAGATAAATTTCCGGTGGAAGCTGGTTCTTCGATTCCAGATCCCGCAGCAGTGTCCAGAAATCCGCTACGCTGTCAGAGATCGCTTCTGGATTGTGGCCATCGGAAGCGCCGCCCGGCAGCGCCTGCTCATAACCCTTGCCGGTGGCGAGTTCCCAGTCCTTAACGCGGCTCCAATACAGCTTGTTGAACTCCCACACGATGCTGGACCGCAAGGATTGGAAATTTTCAAGCGGCAGCCGGTCCTGGTTCTGCGGCTCGGGTGCGTTGCTGTGCGCGAGCGCCCGAAGCAGCGCCGCACGCAGGCATCCCGGCACCACCTGCCGGACATCGACATGCACATCCATGATCGGTACCTGCTGGCCCTGGTCGTTGTAACCGTGGGTGGCGATCACCACTTCGCGAAAGTTCTGCTTGTATTGAATCCAGTCCAACTCGATCTGGAGGCGGGCAAACTGGGCTTTCTCGATGTGGCCTTCCTCCAAGAGCGCGTAGACCGTTCCAATGACGTCTTGGGCGCTGGTAGCGGCCGCTTTGCCTTGGAGGTGATTGAGCTTAACGATCATATTTCTTGCGGGAGCGTCAAAATTATATGCTAGCCCCAACAGAGTGCAGATCGAGGAATGGATGTTCCAAACCGCGATTGCATGCACACTGCGAGTGGCTCGGCCATTTTATCTCATTCGAAGCGGTGCGTCCTGTTGGAACGCCGAAAAGTACATGTGAAACCGTCCGGTTAGTACCAAGGCTTCGCCAGCACAGCTAGTGTTAGGGATGAGCCCCCGTTAGATAATCGCTCAATGCGCGATCTACCGAAGCCGACCTCGGAAGCTAAGTTGGTTGTAGTGATTCTGGGATTCGTACTTTTCATCGGGCTCGGGCTTTTGGGATGGTTCTGGTACGCATTTACCCGAGGAGATATTTACAATGCCCCCTAAGGCTGCGCAACCCGGCTAAAATCAAAGCAGGAAATATCATGGCGCCTCTCGATTGGTCCCAGTGTCCGGCAGTGGAGAGCGTTCCGGGCAAGCGCAGCGGTGCGTGGGTGTTCAAAGGCACTCGGATGCCGGTGGCCACGGTCTTTGAGAACCTACAAGACATGACGGTCGATGAACTGGTGGAGGAATTTGGAGTGACACGGGAACAGGTCGAGGCCGTACTGAAATTTGTGGCCCGTAGCGCCGAAGTGTCCCTTCCCGCTTCCCGCCCTTAAATGCTCGTTCTGTTCGACAACGGAACGCCGCGCAATCTGGCGCGCTATTTGATCGATCGTCATACCGTTACTGAAGCTCGCGCGCGGGGATGGGAAAAACTGGAAAACGGCGAACTCTTGATGGCCGCCGAAGCCGCGGGATTTGAGGTGATACTCACCACTGACCGCAACCTCCCCTATCAGCAGAACCTTGCTGGTCGCAAGATCGCGGTGGTCGTTCTCGGCAAAGGGCGATGGACTCTTATCAAACCTCACGTCGCCAAAGTTGTGGCCGCCGTAAATGCCGCGACACCCGGCACCTATGCCGAAGTAAAGATGCCAGATGCGACCTAAAACCCCGTAGAGAGCGCGCTAGAAATCGCCTGCGGCCCGACGCCTTTGTTATCGTAGTCACGTGAACACCAGGATGAAATTCTCGGTGATTGTGTGTATATTTTCTGCGAATGCCGCCCCCGCAGCGGATAGAGAATGGTCCTCGGTGGTCCCTTCCGAACAACGCCCCGCGCTTGCCCGACGCCTCCATGCCTATTTGAAGGCGAACCGCGCGCGTGACTGGAGAAAACTGTACGATCTTATTTCGGATGTAGCGCGCGGTGGTACGGATCGGCAAATGTTCATCCAGAAAATGATGGTGGCGCACGGGAGGAATTTCGCGAACGCTCCCGATTTGCTTGAGTTTGAGCCAGCCCGTACCGTGAATGAAAGCGGGCTCGACATTGTTGGTTGTGCCAAAGCGCAACGGGAAGGGCGAAATTTCAACGGAATCGCGCTGATCCATGCAGTCTTCGACCGTAACCAATGGTTCTTTTCCGGCTGGAGGTTTACGGCATTTCCGAACGAGCCGTGCAAGGCCTTGTCCGACCCGTCGTGGGAAATGCCGGGTCCTATGGAATGGAACCAGCCGATGGAGGAACTCCGGGGGGCCCCGTCGGCATCCCGTTCCACATCGACGCGCCCAAGAGATGACATCCGAAATCTGCTGACGAGCCCACGGATGCCTCACGTCCCGGAGGGGATAGCGAACCAATCCCCGGACCCACCATTGTGATAAAATTTGATCGCAACCCGGCTGGGCCAACCGCGCCGCCGGTGTCGCCGGAAAGTTCAGGTAAATCTCTCAGCATGAGTAACATGCAAGCCTGGGATGCGGACCGGGCCCAAGCCCGGATTCGGGAGCTGCAGCGCCTTCCCGGCGCTCTGATTCCGATCCTGCATGCCTTGCAGGAAGACTTCGGGTACATCGACGCGGAGGCGACGCCCCTGATCGCCGAAGCGTTGAATCTCTCGCACGCCGAAGTGCATGGCGTCATCAGTTTCTATCACGACTTCCGCCACGCGGCTCCTGGAAAGCATGTGCTAAGAATTTGCCGCGCGGAATCCTGCCAATCGATGGGCTGCGACGCGCTGATCCAGCATGTCGAAAAGCGGCTGGGCGTGAAGTTGGGCCAAACGACGCCCGACCAAAGTCTCACCGTCGAACAAGTATTCTGTCTCGGAAATTGCGCGCTCTCGCCCGCCGTTATGCTGGATGGCGAGCCGTACGGCCGGGTGTCGCCCGCCGTCGCCGATTTTTTGGTGGATAGTGCCATGAGGGCGCAATGAGCGTAAGAGTCTACGTTCCGCGCGATTCCTCGGCCCTCTCGGTGGGCGCCGAGGGTGTGGCGCGCGCCATCGCGAGTGAAGCCAAATCGCGCGGTCTCGATATCACGCTGGTCCGCAATGGTTCGCGCGGTATGTTCTGGCTGGAGCCGCTTGTCGAGGTGGAATCGCCCCGCGGCCGTATCGCTTACGGACCCGTTTCTCGCGAAGCCGTCGCGGAATTGTTCGACGCCGGTTTTCTGAACGGCAGCGCGCATGCATTGTGCCTCGGGCCAACCGAAGAGATCCCCTATCTGAAGCAGCAGGAGCGGCTGACTTTTGCGCGCTGCGGCATCGTAGATCCGTTATCCATCTCGGATTACCTGGCGCATGGCGGTTATCGCGGATTGCAACACGCGCTTACGCTTCAGCCGCAGGCCATCGTCGACGCCGTCCAGGCGTCGGGCTTGCGTGGCCGTGGCGGGGCCGGATTTCCCACCGGTATCAAATGGAACACCGTTCTCCTGGCCCAATCGGATCAAAAATACATCGTCTGCAACGCCGACGAGGGTGACAGCGGCACCTACGCCGACCGCATGATCATGGAAGGCGATCCCTTCGTCCTAATCGAAGGCATGACTATCGCCGCAATCGCGGTGGGCGCCACGCAAGGCTATATCTACAGCCGGTCCGAATATCCGCACGCGTTCCGCGCCATGCAACGCGCCATCGGCATCGCGTATGAGAACGGCTACCTGGGCGCGAACGTCGCGGGCAGCGGCAAGCGTTTTGACCTCGACGTCCGTTTAGGTGCCGGCGCTTACATCTGCGGCGAAGAGACCTCGATGCTCGAGAGCCTGGAGGGCCGCCGCGGTCAGATCCGCCCCAAGCCTCCACTGCCGGCACTGGAAGGCCTGTTCGGAAAGCCAACTGTCGTGAACAATCTGATCACGCTGGCCACCATTCCCATCATTTTGGACAAGGGCGCTGAGTATTATCGCGACTTCGGCATTGGCCGGTCGCGTGGGACGCTCACCATTCAATTGGCCGGCAACATCAAACACGGCGGATTGGTGGAAACGGCGTTCGGAATGACGTTGCGCGAGGCCATCTACACCTTCGGCGGCGGCACGCGTTCGGGACGTCCGCTGCGCGCCATGCAAGTGGGCGGGCCGCTGGGCGCATATTTCCCCGAATCGTTCCTCGACACCCCGCTCGACTATGAAGCCTTCGCCGCCCGCAAAGGCATGCTCGGCCACGGCGGCATCGTGGTGTTCGACGATAACGTGGATCTGGCGAAACAGGCCCGCTTCGCGATGGAATTTTGCTCCATCGAAAGCTGCGGTAAGTGTACGCCGTGCCGCGTCGGCTCCACGCGTGGTGTGGAAGTGATCGACCGCATCATTGCGAACGATAATCGCACGAAAAATCTGGAATTGCTGGATGATTTATGTGAGCTTATGACAGACGGATCGCTGTGCGCGCTGGGTGGTTTGATCCCGCTGCCGGTGATGAGCGCGATCCGCAATTTCCCTGAAGATTTCGCAAAGCCGGCGGCCGCTCCCCCGGCCCTTCTGAATGCAGACGTTCTGACATCGAAACAAGAGGCTCCCCCATGGCGCTAATCCAAGAAACCGATTACGGCACTCCCGCACGGATTGCCGAAACACTCGTGACGCTCGAGATCGACGGCAAACCGGTGACCGTTTCGCGCGGCACGTCGGTGATGCGCGCCGCCGTCGAAGCAGGCGTGCAAGTGCCGAAGCTCTGCGCCACCGACAACATGGAAGCGTTCGGATCCTGCCGCCTGTGCCTGGTCGAAATCGAAGGACGTCGCGGCACGCCCGCCTCTTGCACCACTCTCGCGGAACCGGGCATGAAGGTGCGGACGCAATCGCCCAAGATTGCGAAGCTCCGGCGCGGCGTGATGGAGTTGTACATCTCCGATCATCCGCTGGATTGCCTCACGTGCGCGGCCAACGGCGATTGCGAATTGCAGGACATGGCGGGCGTGGTTGGATTGCGCGAAGTCCGCTACGGCTACGAAGGCAAGAATCATCTCAAGGCAGAGAAGGACCAGTCGAATCCCTATTTCACCTTCGACGCTTCCAAGTGCATTGTGTGCTCGCGCTGCGTACGCGCCTGCGAGGAAGTGCAGGGAACGTTCGCTCTCACTATCCAGGGGCGCGGGTTTGACTCGAAGGTGGCGTCCGGCCCCACAAATTTTCTCGAATCGGAATGCGTTTCCTGCGGCGCGTGCGTGCAAGCCTGTCCCACCGCCACGTTGATGGAAAAATCGGTCATCGACAACGGGCTGCCGGAGCACAGCGTGGTCACCACCTGCGCGTACTGCGGGGTTGGGTGCTCGTTCAAAGCCGAGTTGCAGGGCAACCAAGTGGTCCGGATGTCTCCATATAAGGACGGCAAAGCGAATCACGGCCACTCCTGCGTGAAGGGCCGGTTCGCGTGGGGCTACGCCACTCACAAGGATCGCATCCTGAAACCCATGATCCGCGCCAAGATCACGGACCCGTGGCGCGAAGTCTCCTGGGAAGAGGCCATCAATTACGCCGCCAGCGAGTTCAAGCGCATCCAGGCCCGATACGGCCGCGATTCTATCGGCGGCATCACCTCTTCGCGCTGCACCAACGAAGAGACCTACCTGGTGCAGAAGATGATCCGCGCGGCGTTCGGCAACAACAATGTCGACACCTGCGCGCGCGTCTGCCATTCGCCCACCGGTTACGGCTTGAGCTCGACTTTCGGAACCTCGGCCGGGACGCAGGACTTCGATTCGGTGGACGATGCGAACGTCATCATGGTGATCGGCGCCAACCCCACCGACGCCCATCCCGTTTTTGCGTCGCACATGAAGAAGCGGTTACGCGAAGGCGCGCACCTCATTGTCATCGACCCGCGCCGGATAGATCTGGTCAAGAGCCCCCACGTCCAGGCGGACTATCACCTGCCGCTGAAGCCGGGCACGAACGTTGCGGTTGTGAATGCGATGGCGCATGTGATCGTCACCGAAGGTCTGGTGAATGAAACCTTCGTCCAGGAGCGCTGCGATACCGAAGCATTCGGACTGTGGCGCAAGTTCATCGCCGAAGAGCGCAATTCCCCGGAAGCAACCGAAGCGCTGAGCGGAGTTCCAGCCGCCCAGCTGCGCGCGGCCGCGCGGCTTTATGCCACCGGCGGTAACGCAGCCATTTACTACGGGCTTGGCGTCACCGAGCACAGCCAGGGATCCACGATGGTGATCGGCATGGCCAATCTCGCCATGGCCACCGGCAATATCGGCAAGCGCGGCGTGGGCGTGAATCCGCTGCGCGGTCAGAACAACGTGCAGGGTTCCTGCGACATGGGATCGTTTCCGCACGAATTCTCCGGGTACCGCCATGTTTCAAACGACGCAGTGCGCCATACTTTCGAAGAAGCCTGGCATGTGCCGCTGCAAGGCGAGCCGGGGTTGCGTATCTCCAACATGCTGGACGCCGCCTGCGAAGGCTCATTCAAAGGCATCTACATTCAGGGTGAGGACATCCTGCAATCGGACCCTAATACGCAACACGTAACAGCCGGATTAGCGGCGATGGAGTGCGTGGTGATCCAGGATCTTTTCCTGAATGAGACCGCGAGCTATGCTCACGTCTTTTTCCCCGGATCTTCGTTCCTGGAAAAAGATGGGACATTCACCAACGCCGAGCGCCGCATCAGCCGCGTGCGCAAGGCGATTCCTCCCATGGCGGGCAAGGAAGACTGGGAAATCACGCTGGACTTGTCGGCTGCGCTCGGCTACCCGATGCCTTACAAGCATCCGTCCGAAGTGATGGACGAGATTGCCCGCCTCACGCCGACTTTCGCCGGTGTCAGTTTTGACAAGATCGATGAGCTGGGGAGCATCCAGTGGCCCTGCAACGCCAAGGCGCCGGAAGGCACTCCGGTAATGCACATCGGTGGCTTCGTTCGCGGGAAGGGTCGCTTCATGATCACCGAATTTATTGCCACCGACGAGCGCACCACCGGCCGATTCCCGCTTATCCTCACCACCGGACGCATCCTGACGCAATACAACGTTGGCGCGCAGACCGCGCGTACCCAGAACAACGTGTGGCACCCCGAAGACATCCTCGAGATTCACGCCTTGGACGCCGAGAACCGTGGTATTCGCGAAGGGGATCGAGTATCGCTGGTCAGCCGCGCCGGCGAAACCACCTTGCACGCGCATATCTCCGAGCGTATGCAGCCAGGCGTGGTTTATACTACCTTCCATCACGGTTTCACCGGAGCGAACGTAGTCACCACGGAGTTTGAAGATTGGGCCACCGGCTGCCCCGAGTACAAAGTGACGGCAGTGCAGGTGAGCCTTGCCAGGAAAATGTCGGAATGGCAGGAACATTATCTCGAAACGCGTAAGCAGACCACGCAGATTCTTACTGGAGCCGCCGGCGACTAAAGCATGGAATCGGACCGTATGATTCACCGGGCTAACCAAATCGCCCTCTTCTTTGCCGGCTATCCGCACGACGAGGCCGTCTCCGGCGTTACCGATCATTTCAAGAGGTTTTGGGAGCGCCGCATGCGCGATCAGATCATCGCCTATGTGGCCCACGGTGGCCAAGGTCTGCACGAACTCGCGCTCGAAGCGGTAAAACGGCTGCAATAGGGTGAAATTACTGCTGATCTTCGCCCTGTGCTCCCTCGGTTTAGCACAGAGTCAGCGCGATGCCTGGAACCGGCCCGTCCCACCCTTTAAGATCATCGGCAATGTCTATTACGTCGGCGCGCACGTTGCTTCCTTCTATATCAAGACGCCGGCCGGAGCCATCCTGCTGGACGGAGGATTGCCAGAGACCGCGCCCCTGATCGAAAAGAGCATCGCCGAGCTCGGCTTCTCGATGCAGGACGTAAAAATTCTCCTTAACAGCCACGCCCATTACGATCATTGCGGCGGCTTGGCCGAGTTGAAGAAGAAATCCGGTGCACGCATGGTCGCAAGCGAACTCGACGCGCCCATCCTCAATACCGGCCAAGGCCAGTTCGGTGCGTTTCCGCCCGTGCATGTCGATCGAGTAATTAAAGATGGCGGCACCGTCGAACTCGGCGGCGTCATGCTCACCGCTCACATCACGCCTGGCCATACCAAGGGCTGCACCACCTGGACCACGCCAGTTACTGAAGGCGGCAAAACGTATCAGGTGGTGTTCTACTGCAGCACTTCCGTGGTGGACAAGCTGGTGAACAACGCCGCTTATCCCAACATCGTCGCCGATTACGAGCGCAGCTTCGCCGAGCTGCGAAAGATGCCTTCGGACGTCTTCCTCGCGCCGCACGCCGAGTTTTTCAACCTGGATGGAAAGCGCAAGCAATTGGAAGCGGGCAAGCTGGATGCCTTTGTCGATCCGACGGAAATGCAGAAGTTCGTGGATGAATCCGAACAGGCGTTTCGGAAGCAGTTAGCGGCCGAATCGCGTTAAGACCAAGATGTGCTGCCGCGGCAGCGTCTCAATCACTTTACTGAGTACCAAACCCTGCGGCTCCAACTCCGCCTTCACTTCCGCCACAGTCATCTTGTGCTCCTCGCGAATCGGCACGTTCGGATCTTCTTTCCGGTATTCGAGCAGCACCAGGCGGCCATTTGGCTTCATGGCCTCGCGGATCTTGTCGATCATCTCGCGCGGTTTTGAAAACTCGTGATACACATCCACCAGCAGCACTAAATCCATCCGGGCGGCCGGCAGCCTTGGATCGGACTCCTCGCCCTGCACCGTCTCAATATTCGCGATCCCGGCCTTGGCTGCGTTCTCGCGCAGCCGCCGCAGCATCTCCGGTTGAAGATCGTTGGCGTACACCTTCCCCGCCGGCCCCACTCGCTTGGCCAGGCGCAGCGACATATATCCGGTGCCCGCGCCGACGTCCGCCACCACCATCCCCGGCCGAATGCCGAGAGCATCCAGCGCGCCTTCGGGATTTTCTTCCTTCTCGCGCTCCGGCCGATTCAGCCAATCGGCGCCCTGCACTCCCATCACGCCGGCGATTTGCCGGCCCGTAACCGGGTGCTGGCCAAATTGGCCCGCAAACAGGGTCGCGCTGCAGAGTACTAACAGGCCGCGCCGCGTCATCGACATACAGGCGTTGTATCATACCGGTATGATCTCCCGCTGGGCAGCCGGCCTGCTTCTCGTCACAGCGTCCAGTGCGGCCGCGCACGACATCATCACCACGCCCATCACCTGGGACCGCGAAATCTCGCGCATCGTCTACGCGCGCTGCGCCTCCTGCCATCACGACGGCGGCCAGGCTTTCTCGCTGATGACCTACGCGGAGGCGCGCCCCTGGGCCGTCGCCATCAAGGAAGAAGTGCTGGAGCGGCGCATGCCTCCCTGGGGCGCGGTGAAGGGCTTCGGTGATTTTCGCAACGATCAGGCGCTCACCCCCGAACAACTCGAGCTCATCGTCAGTTGGGTGGGTGGCGGGGTGCCGGAAGGCGAAGCGAAGGATCTTGCGCCAGATCCAAAATTTGACCAGACAACGGCGGATCGATTCGCGCCAGCAATTCCGTCGCACGGCGTGGTGGCGGTGAGCGGCGAGTTCCAACTGCGCAAGGATTTTTCGCTCGACGGGTTAATGCCTAAAACCGTTCCAGAGGACGCGGCGTTTCAGATCACCGCGGAGTTGCCCGACGGCAGCATCCAGCCGCTGCTATGGTTCGAACATTACCACGCGAAGTTCGTTCATCCGTTCCTATATCGGAACGTGATCGAGTTGCCGGCCGGCACCAAGATTCACGGCGTCCCGCAGGGATCGACGGTTTTACTGCTGCCCGCCGAGCGGACCACCACAAAAGCTACTCTAACTCCTTAACCGGAATATCGAAGTGGGCGGTGTTCACGACGCCCTTGCGCTGGAACTGCACCCACACGCGATAGGTCCGCGCCCGGGGAAAGTTCAAAACGAATTCGAGCTGAGGACCGCCATCGGCGATGAACGGATGCGTGTGGATAAGGTCGATCAGATCGTCGCTCGCGGCCAGCATATGCGCCCACGCGCCGATGTACTTCTCAATTCCATCGGCGGGAGTGAGATGGAAATAAACCTGCGTCGGCTGCGTGGCGATGGGCTGTGGCGGATCGGTGGTCATTTCCACCTGCAGATTTTCGGCCTGCTTGGTCGAATAATCGCGCGGCAGCGCAGCCGCGGGCGGCGGCGTTCCGGCAACGATTACGGTTTTTGCGATCAGTTGCGGCGTCGCGCCGTCGGGATAGAAATCTCCCAATACGCGATACATGCCGGGTTTGGGGAACGCGAGGTCAAAAAGGAAATCGCCATCCGGCTGGAGCACCGGATGGTCGTGCACGAAAAATTGCAGATCCTGGCTCACCACGAACATGTGGAACAGCTTCTCATGTACGATCTGGAAGTCTTTTACCGGGCGGTCCTTCCACGGATCATGCACGCTGAATTTGAGCTGCTCGGGCTGATTGGGCTTCACTGCGCGCGGGGTCAGCGCCAGGTCCATATGGAATTCCACAGGCTCCGGGATGCCCTCGCGCAGCTTCATCCCGCAGCGTCTGCAGGTGCCGGGCTGGTTGGAGCGAACGTCCGGGTCCATCGGGCAGATGTAAACCTTGTCTTGTGCCCACGACAGGCTTGGCGCCCACAGGAACCCAAAAACCAATAACAGCAAGAGAACACGGCCTGCTGTTCGCATGTTTTAATGATATCCCAAGTGAGAGACAAACCAGTCCCGAGCCGCGCCGCTGGATAGTTCGAACTCGTCCACATAGGGCGCGAAATGCCCGCCGGACAGCAGGACCAGCTTCTTCGGTTCCAGCGCGCGATTGTAGGCTTCGAGCTGGAGATCGGTGCAGGTGATGGAATCCTTGATGCCGACGATCATCTGCAGCGGAGTGGGGCTGATATAGGGCGTATAAATGCCCGGCTCATAGCCTCTCGCGTACTCCATGCTGCGTAGCGTCACTTCGTTGCGCCAGTTGGGCGCGTTCTTGGTGGCGCTTAGGAAATAATCGCGCGTTTCGCCGGAAGGATACAGAGGATTCTGGGACGCATCGCCAACCAAAGGCCGCATCGCCGGAGCCTCGCCCCGCATGCGACGCGCTCGATCTTCGGCGAAGGCTTGGGTTAATGCGTCCACCTTGTCCATTGGAACGCGGCGCAGCCCGCTCTGGTGCCCGCTGATGGTGGGGACTTGCGCCGACACGCATTTCACGCGCCGGTCGGTGGCCGCGACCATCAGGCAATGGCCGCCGCTGTAGCTGCTGCCCCAAATGCCGATTCGTCCTCCATCGATATTGTCCAGCGTACCGGCGTAGGTGATGGCGTGCCGGTAATCCTCGGCTTGCTGCCATGGATTCAGCTCCTGGCGTGGTAAACCGTCGCTCGCGCCGAGATTGCGAAAATCGAACAGAAGAACAGCGAGGCCAGCACCGGCGAAGACCCCCGCGTAATTTTCAAGATGCATCTCCTTGACGCAGGAGAATCCGCCGGCCATCACCACGATGGGGAGCCGGCGGGTTGCGCCTTCGGGCCGATAGAACCAGCCGCGGATCATACTCCCATCCGCGTCGAACTCGACATCCTGACGCTGAAATTTTGTCAATGCCGATTCTACCTCAGCGGGGAGAAATCGGTGGGTTCCATATATGTGGAGTCGACTTTTTCCACCAGTTTCGCGTCGCCCTGCTGGGCCCCGATCATCGCCTTGAATTCCGGATCGGCCTGAAAAGCGGCCCAGTGGGCTTTCGCTTCATCGCGGCTGGGATGAGCCAGGATGTAGATAAAGGTGTTGTCCGAAGCGGGCGCATCCACGGGTGCCCAGTAACCGACGGCCTTCAGATCGTGCCTGGCGAACATTTTTGTTACTTTGTCGCGAAATTCCGCCTGCAGAGCCGCCGTCTTCCCCGGCACCGTGTGATAGATTCGCAATTCGAAGACGCGATTGCTATCGGCCCGGACTTGATGGATGTGCATCAAGCGGGCAGTGAACAGCGATCCAGCGGCGAAGGAGAGCAGGGCCATGCCGCAAGCGGTCCATCCTGCGCGTGTCCAGCGATTGAGTGTCATGGCCAGCGATGGTATCAGACCGAGCTCTCATCGGTCAATGGACTCTACTGCGGCCGGCTGCCCCAAATCTTGGGCGGCGCCCCGGGGGACGGTTTGGGTTCCGGCAGTTCAGGCTGCTTCGTCGGGGGCGTCAAGAAAGTGGTTGGCGGCAACAAAACCATCTCGCTTTCTTGCTTCACCCGGCCTTTGCCTTTCAGCTTTTGCGCGATGGGCTTCCAACAATCTGAACAGATGTCGTACTCCTTGCCCTCGATTTCCCGTTGCCGGCACGTTTTGGTCTTACCGCATAGATCGCACACGATCATGGGTCACCTCCTGTCGCCTCATCATACCTCTTGTAAACAAAAATAGCGCTTGCAGGAGCCGACGCACCACCTTTGCCCTGCAAGCGCCTAAAGGAGACCGAACTGGTTCGGCTACTTTTTGGGAAACTGTTGGTCCAGCGCCAGATTCAGCTTGAGCACGTTCACGCGCGGCTCGCCGAGCAGACCAAGATCCGGCGACTTGGTGTATTGCGTCACCAATTGATTGAGGTCATTGGCTGAAATCCCGCGAGCTTTGGCCACGCGCGGCTCTTGCGCCTGCGCCGACGCAGGGCTGATATCGGGATCCAGGCCGCTACCGGAGGCCGTGAGCAAGTCGGCTGGAATGGGCCCGTGATAATCGGGATTGTCCTTGTGGAACTGGTCCACCGACGCCTTCACCCGATCAATCAGCTTTTGATTCGTGGGACCGTAGTTGGATCCACCGGAGGCCAGCGGATCATAACCGTTACCCGCAGCCGATGGCCGCGGCTGGAAGTACTCGGCCTTGCTGAAGCTTTGCCCGATGAGTTCCGAGCCAATGACTTGATCTCCCTTGGTAATCAGACTGCCATTGGCCTGATGCGGAAACAGGATTTGCGAGACGCCGGTGACGGCGAGCGGATAACCCACGCCCAACACGATGGTCAGGAAAATATTGATTCGAAGTGCCGGCCAAAGTTGTGACAACATAAAATCCTCCAGAAAAATGCGCTACGCCAAATGGAACAGCGCCAGCAATTGATCGATGGCCCAGATGCCGGGGAACGGCACGATGATGCCGCCGACGCCGTAGATCAGCAGATTGCGCCGCAGCAGGCTGGCCGCGTCCAGCGGGCGGTATTTCACGCCGCGCAGCGCCAGCGGAACCAGCGCGATGATGATCAGCGCGTTGAAAATCACGGCCGCCAGCACCGCGCTCTGCGGGTGTGTGCAGCCCCATGATGTTGAGCTTGGCGAGCGCCGGATAAGTGGCCATGAACATCGCCGGAATGATGGCGAAATATTTCGCTACGTCATTGGCGATGGAGAAGGTGGTCAGCGCGCCGCGCGTGATCAGCAACTGCTTGCCGATGGCCACCACTTCAATCAGCTTGGTCGGATTGCTGTCCAGGTCCACCATGTTGCCGGCTTCCTTGGCGGCCATGGTGCCGGTGTTCATGGCGAGCCCGACGTCGGCCTGCGCGAGCGCGGGCGCGTCGTTGGTGCCGTCGCCGGTCATCGCCACCAGGCGGCCGGCCGACCTGCTCCTTCTTGATGTAGTCCAGCTTGTCCTTGGGCGTGGCCTGCGCCAGGAAATCGTCGACGCCGGCTTCGGCTGCGATGGCGGCCGCGGTCAGCGGGTTGTCGCCGGTGATCATGATGGTGCGAATGCCCATGGTGCGAAGCTGCGCCGATGCGCTCCTTCATTCCGCCCTTGACGATGTCTTTCAGATGGATGATGCCGAGCAGATGGCTGCCGTCGCACACGGCCAGCGGCGTGCCGCCATTCCGCGAGATCCGGTCGCTCATTTCCTGGAAGTAGCCGGGAACGTCGCCGCCCCGCTCCTTCACGAAGTTGCAAATGGCTTCGGTCGCGCCCTTGCGCAGCTCGCGTGCCTTCGAAATCGACGCCGCTCATGCGGGTGTAGGCCGAGAACGGAATGAAATTGGCGCTCGTGCTCGGGAATGTGCCGGCCGCGCAGGCCGTACTTTTCTTTGGCGAGCACCACAACCGAGCGGCCTTCCGGCGTTTCGTCGGCCAGACTGGAAAGCTGCGCGGCGTCCGCCAATTCTTCGTCGGTCACGCCGGTTATGGCGAGGAACTCGACGGCCTGCCGGTTGCCCAGCGTGATGGTGCCGGTCTTATCCAGCAGCAGCGAGTTCACGTCGCCGGCGGCTTCCACCGCTTTGCCGCTCATGGCCAGCACGTTGTGCTGCATCACGCGATCCATGCCCGCGATGCCGATGGCGGACAGCAAGCCGCCGATGGTGGTGGGGATCAGGCACACCAGCAGGGAAACCAGCACGGCCACGCTCGGCACCGCCCCGGCGTTGGCCTGCGACACGCTGAATCCTGCGAAGGGCTGCAGAGTGACCACAGCCAGCAAGAAGATCAGCGTCAAGCCCGCGATCAGGATATTGAGCGCGATCTCGTTCGGAGTCTTCTGCCGCTCGGCGCCTTCCACCAGCGCGATCATGCGATCCAGAAACGTCTCGCCCGGATTGGAAGTGATCCGGATCTTGATGTGGTCCGACAGCACGCGGGTGCCACCGGTGACGGCGCTGCGGTCGCCGCCGGATTCGCGAATCACCGGCGCGCTTTCGCCCGTGATGACCGATTCGTCGACGGTGGCGATGCCCTCGATCACTTCGCCGTCGCCGGGGATCAGTTCACCGGCGTCGCACGATCACCACGTCGCCGGCGCGTAAAGCCGAGGCTGTTACCTCCTCGATTTTGCCGGACTCGGTCACCCGCTTGGCCAGCGCGTCGGTCTTGGTTTTGCGCAGGCTGTCGGCTTGCGCCTTGCCGCGCGCTTCCGCCATGGCTTCGGCGAAGTTGGCGAACAGAACCGTGAACCACAGCCACAGCGCAATCTGGATTCCGAATTTCAGGCCAGTGGCGCCGTTGAATACGTCGCGTACAACAAATACCGTGGTGAGCAGCGCGCCCACTTCCACCACGAACATCACCGGATTTTTGCCCAGCGTGACCGGGTTCAGCTTTAAGAACGACGCCTTAACCGCGCGCTTGACGATCTCGGGATCGAACAAGGGCCGCGAGCGCGCCAGCTTCTTGGGCAGAAGCGACGTTGGATCTTCAGCTGGCGGCTTGTTGGGCATGGCTTGTGGAGGTGTAGTAACTGTAGACATGATTGGCTCCCGAGCTTCAGCTCCCCAGCGGCAAGGTAATCAGCGAAAACAGCCTGCCGCTATGCATTAAATAATGTTCAACGATCGGCCCCAGCGATACCGCGGGGAAATAAGTGAGGACGGCGATGATCACCACTGTGCCCACCAGCAGCCCCACAAACAGCGGACCGTGGGTGGGGAAAGTACCGCTGGTGACCGGCACCTTCTTCTTGGCGGCCAGACTGCCGGCCGCGGCCAGAATCGGAATCAGGAACAGGAAGCGTCCAATCAACATCGCCATTCCGATGCTCAGGTTGTACCAGGGCGTGTTGACGCTGAGGCCGCCGAAAGCGCTTCCGTTATTGCCGGTGCCGCTGGTGTAAGCGTATAGAATTTCCGACAACCCGTGCGGACCGCTGTTGTTCATGTTCGCGATGGCGGCGCCGGGCGGATTCCAGTAACCCTTGGCGGCGAACACGGCCTGCGTCGAGAGGGCGCTGAACACCAGGATGCAAGCCGAGGTGACGATAATGGCCAGCATCGCCATCTTCACTTCTTTTTGCTCGAGTTTCTTGCCGAGATATTCCGGCGTCCGGCCCACCATCAGGCCGGCGATGAATACCGCGATGATGCAGTAAATCAAAATTCCGTACATGCCCGCGCCGACGCCGCCGAAGACCACGATGTCGGTCATCATGTTCAGCAACGGCACCAGACCGGCGATGGGCAGCAGGCTGTCGTGCTGATTGTTAACGGCGCCGCAACTGGTGTCGGTGGTGACAGTGGTGAATAAAGCCGAATTGGCGATTCCAAACCGAACTTCTTTGCCCTCCATGTTTCCGCCCGGCTGAGTGGCGGTGGCCGTGGTCTGAACGCCAAACTTGGCGATATTCGGATTTCCCGCCTGCTCAAAGCCGTAACAGACAAACACGCCCACCAGGAACATGACCGTGAAGGCCGCGAAAATAGCCCACCCCTGGCGTGTGTCCCCCACCATTTTGCCGAAGGTGTAGGTCAGGGCCGCCGGGATCACCAAGATCATCCACATCTCGAACAGGTTCGTGATCGGCGACGGGTTCTCGAAAGGATGAGCGGAGTTGGCGCCAAAAAAGCCCCCGCCATTGGTGCCCAGTTCCTTGATGGCTTCCTGAGAGGCCACCGGCCCTTGCGTAATGGTCTGCTTCGCGCCTTCCACCGTGGTTACGGTGGTGTTGGGTTTCAGATTCTGAATGACGCCCTGCGAACACAAGAACAACGCGGCGATAAATGAAATCGGAAGCAATACATAGACTACTGAGCGCGTCATATCCACCCAGAAATTGCCTAGAGTCCGCATTTCATGCCGCGCGAAACCTCGGATCACAGCGATCGCGATCGCCAAGCCAGCTGCGGCGGATACGAAATTCTGAACCGTCAGCGCGGCCATTTGGACGAAATAGCTCAGTGTCGATTCGCCGGAATAAGCCTGCCAATTCGTATTGGTCAGAAAGCTTACGGCAGTGTTAAACGCCAGATCGGGCGTGACGTTGGGCGTACCAAAATTCTGGGGATTGAATGGCAGATAGGCTTGGGCCCTCTGCAGCACGTATACCAGCAGAAAACCGAAAATGCTGAAAGCCAGCACCGAGGCAGTGTATTGTGTCCAACGCTGCTCGACATCCTCGCGGACGCCGGAGACCTTATAGGTGAGCACTTCCAGCCATCGCAGCAGTGGGTGCAGAAAGGTGCGCTTGCCTTCAAAGACGTTGGTCATGAAGGCGCCTAGCGGCTTTACACACACCAGGATTAGCGCGAAAAACAGCAGAATCTGTAAAACTCCAGCGCTTGTCATAGAACTCTCCTAGAACTTCTCCGGACGCAGAAGCGCGTAAAGCAAATAAACGAAAAGACCTAGCGACGTGATACCAGCAATGATATAGTCCATGGAATCTTCCTCCTACAGCTTGTCGCAGGCCTTAGTAAAGGCCCAGCAGACAAACAAAAAAGCACAGCCGGCTGCTACATACAACAGGTCGAGCATAATGTTAGTCCCTTTCTGCAAGGATCACTTCATGGCCAGCACGCCGCAATTTAGAGGCCAGCCGCTTTTCCCGAGTGGGCCACCACCGCTTCCGGCTTCCGACAACCACTAAAGAGTGGGGCTTCAAGACGGACAGGAGCGTTTCTGCGGCCTCGCGGCATAGGTAAATACAAACGCGGGTTTCCACCTTGCAGTTGCTGGCGATGACCCGCAGCCGCCGTTCGTTGAAGTCCACCAGAACCGGCGGGCTGGTCAGCGGCAGCGGATAAGGAACAATCTGGGGCACGATGAGTGTGATCCTGCCGCCTAGACTGCTTGTTTGATTGTTGGCCTGGTGGCCCAGTAAACGGCCCGCTTCTTTCAAAGCAGCGAGCGTGGCGTCCACCGACGTGAACACCACGGCAATATCGAGTTTTGGTTCGGTTTCTTCAGTGAGCGGCCGTGCCGGGATGCCGGTGACCGGCGCGATCATTCTTTCCAGTGCAAGTGCCATGGATTCCGCCCTCCCAGTTACGAGGGTAGGTCGCGGACCCTGAAGAAGTCCTTAGAAAGGCATTAAAGAAAAGTGAAGAGGAGCGATTGGCCGCAGATGAACCCCGCCCAACCTTGAGGGTAAAAAACCCTTCGGCGGCTAAAATGAAAAACCCGACCCGGGAACGCCGGATCGGGTCTTTTTACCTCTCACGCACCCAATGTTCAGACGTGCTGGGTCCGATAACGACTGATGATTTCGTTCATCTGGTCTTTCAACTGAAGTTTCACTTTCTTCAGCCGGTGCTCCTCCACTTCCTCTTCCGGAGTGAGGCGCGATTTGGCTTCCAAAGCCTCCAACTGCTCGTGGTAACGAGCATGCTGCTCAGCCAGTCGACGAAACTCGTCGTCAGTTTGCATCAGGTGCGTCTTCAATTCTTCTTGCGTGTTCTCCATCAGGGTTCTGTCTCCTTTTTGAGGTTGAACGCCCGAGTCAGTAGGATTGATCGGCTCGGCGGGTAATGAATGAATAGTTGCATTCTGTGCGGGGTCACCGATGGCCCCGCATAAGTGACAGTATCATGAAAGAATCCTCATGACAATCCCCGTTTCGGTGGGATTTTCATAGTAGGCGGGCCGTTCCCCAACGGCTTGAAAACCCAGACCTTCGTACAGGCGGCGGGCGGGGGCGTTGGACTGGCGCACCTCCAGAAAATGAACGCCCGGCCAGCGGGAAAGTTCGGCTCGCAGCAGTTCGGTGGCGATGTGAAGGCGCCGAAAATCGGGGTGAACGGCGATATTCAGGATCTCGCGTTCCTTATCAGCCACCGAACGGGAAACCAGGAATCCAGCGATGCGGTCGTCCGAAATTGCGATCTGGCAATCGAAGGCCAGATAGTCCTGGGTCTGCCATTGCGACGATTCGGGGGAGGAGTGCTGGATCTCGGCCAGTTCGGGAATGTCGCGCTCCTCGGCAGGCCGAATCCGTATGCGCGGCGGCATAAAATCCCGCAGCAGCGCTCGCTGACGAGCACCGATCTGACGCCACCCATAGTTTCGCTCCACTTGGATGCGGCCGGCTTCGGCGATCCGGCGGCGGAGCGGATGGTCGTCCAGCAGAGTCTGGATGGCGCTGGCGAAATCTTCCGGTTGCTCCGCTATCCAGACGTTGACCCCATGCTCCAGGCCAAGCCCCGCGCAACCCGAGGATGTGGAAACCACCGCGCGATCCATCGCCATGGCTTCCAGCACTTTGAGATTCGTACCAGCCGAGACCAGGGTGGGAACGATGGCCAGGTTCGCTTCCACATACAGCGGGCGAACGTCGGAGACAAATCCGAGCAGGCGGATGCCGGGGTCGGCAGCGATGGAAGAGAGTCCCGTGTTCTGGCTCCAGTAAAGCAAGGGATCGGGACCCGCGACAACGCTCAACGTGATTTGGGACGAATGTTCGCGGAGGATGGGCCAGACCTGTTCGATGAAAAACCGATACGCAACGATATTTGGGAAATGCCGGAAGGACCCGATGAAGAGCAGCCGCTCGCCGGGGCGCTCGATTTCCGGCGTGAATCGCGCCAAGTCCACGCCATTGGGGATCACCGCGACGTTCGGCCGATTCAGCAGCGCCCGATCCTGCTCCGACATGACGACGACTTTGCGATATCGGCGGATCCATTTCTTTTCGAATCGCCGCCAGCGGAAATAATCCCAACGCTCGGCGATGCCCGGGGCGCGATCGCGGATCTGCCGGTATAGTGAAAAAGTGACGTCGTGTTCCACTAGAACGTCGCCCTCGTAAGGCGCCAGCATGGTGTACTCCACTTGCACCGCTTCGAGTTTGTATTCGCGACGGATGCGAGCCAGCGCTTGCAACATGGCGGGCGATTGAAATTCATGGACATCGGGCGGCGCCAGCGTGGACCAGCGCGGCTCGCGATAGCGGGGCTTATCGGCCAGGATCACGCGCGCACATAAGTCGAGCACGGGTTGGTGGTCGGCGGCGGTTTCGTTATCGGTGAAAGCGAACAGAAAAATGTCGAACTCCTGGGACATTTCGCGCAGCAGGTTGTAGATCCGGACCGCACCGCCGTGCGCGAGAGGGAACGGAAAATAGGGGCTGATCACGGCTACCGGGCGACGGCGCGGCGACATAGGCCGCCCTTCGATCTCCTGAACTTTGGACGGGTAAATGGAACGATCTTTTTTCCACGGGACGAGCCATTTCGGGCGTAGAAAGATACGGTCGAGCGGGACGCCTTTTACGAATAGCAGGGAAGCGACGGCGGTTCGAGCGCTCAGTTGATGACGCTCCAGGCGCGCGTTATAGGCGAGGATTTTCCTTGGCGCATAGAGGAACGCAGCGCGGCGGAAGGCGCGGTACTGCGGTTCTCGATCGAGCAAGAGCGGGGCTTGGCCGATGCGATAGGCGCGAAATCGCCGCCGAAGCTGGCTATAGATTCCGAGTGTCGAGCGCGCGCTCAACTCACCGGGCTTTACCAGAAAATGCCGCCGGTCCGGCACCAATTGCTGAATCTCGGCGAACATGCGCTCGGCCAATTGCGGATGTCCGGAGGCGAATGTGACGACGATCGCTTCTGGATCTTTGCCGAGCAGCCGGAAGATGAATTTCTTGAGCGCGGCCCTCACTTAATGAAATTCGATCGAGGTTACCACGCCAGTAGTGTGCAGCTTGGCATCAGGCTTCGCACTGTAATGTACCGTCACTTGGCGAGCCTGTTTTTGCGGACCGCAGCTCAAAGTTTGGTCGCCTCCGCCGCCGGTTGTGACTTGCGAAGGATCGGCCATCAGAAGCTGCACGATTTTTCCATCCCCGGTTTGGATCACCAGGCGCGCGCTATTACCCAGGCAATCCAGCTTTTGGAACACTCCCTGCACGCTGGGGCCGTCGGCAGGCGCTTCGTACCAGGCTTGCGGCTTGGGTGGAACGGCGCCATTCGGATTCATTTTCTTGCGGGCGGCATCTTCGGCGGCGTGGATGGCAGCGTCGCTCTGCGCCTTCACGCGCTGCAAATCCGCTTCGGCTTCGTCCTTGATGCGTTTGCGCTCCGCGGCTTCCTCGTCGAACCGCTTGGCCTGCACGTCCAGACGGATTTTGCGCATGCGCTCGCGCTCCTGGTCGTTGGCGGCGGCGCGTTCGGCGCCGGACCAGGCTTTCTGGGCCGCTTCGAAATCCTTCGCGGCTTCATCTGTCTTTGCCAGCGCGGTCCAATAATCCATGTTACGCGGGTCCAGGCTGGTGGCCTTCTTCAGCAGCGTCGCGCGTTGTTCGAGATGCTCTTTGTCGACGGCCGGATCGAGGTCGGCTAATTGATAGTACGGCTCGGCCCAGCGGGGATTCAGCTCGCTCGCCTTCTTGAGTTCGTCCGCGTCAGATTGCAAGCGCCCCAACTCGAGCCAGGCGCGGGCGCTGGTGCTGTGAGCGTCAATTGCTTCCTGTAGAACCATCCGCGCGTCGCGGTCCTTGTCAGCGTCCAGATCCATCAGCGCAATTCCCTCGGACCCTTCCGGACCATGCAACGCTTTGTACGCCGCGCCGGCTTCGGCCGTATGGCCGGTTGCAAGCAGCAGGTCGGCGCGAGCGATTGGTACGTCTTCGGATCCTAACTGAACGGCTTTGAAGTCGCGCGTCATGCTGAGCGCGCGCCCGGAAATCGAAGTGGTGGGAAAGTTTCCCGCTTTCAGATACGCGTCCGCCTGCTGTTGAATTTGCGCTCCGGGCTTTTCGAAGGCGTTGTGGCAGGCGGCGTCAAAGTCGTTGCTCTGCTCGAGATTCGAAATCAGAACGCGCGAGCGGCCCGCATATTCCGGGCTCACGCTGACCAGGTGCATGAGGGCCCAGCCCGGCGAGCGTTCGGCTTCCGGCACCGGCGCGCCCAGCGTGATACGGGGACCATCGATCTGCACGGTGGAAACCAGTTCCATCAAGCCTTGCTCCACCGCCTGCGGCAATCGATTGGTGTTCTCGTAGAGCAGCAGGCGAGCGAGCTCCTTCAGGTTGTCTCGGGAAAATCCGCCGGTCTCGGTCACGGCGGCCATGCGAGCATCGCGTCCCAGGGCGAACTGCTTGGGAATGGCGGGAATCTCGGCCGCGTTCTTGAAGATGAGCACGTGCACCGGCCAAACCATGCGCATCTCTTCTTTGCCGGTGACCACGCGCAGAGTCTCGCGGAATTGCTCCAGGTACATCAGCTTTTCGCGCGCGGGACGCTCGCCGGCGTTGGTGAATACTTCAAACGGGCCGGACCTCAGAGCGATCCAATGGTCTTCGGCCAGCATCAGCTTGGGCAGCAGGGCGGCCAGCAGCAGAAGAAGGGACAGCCGGGGCAGCACGATTAAATGTTAGCTCGACTGTTAGTGCCAGCGCGCGTTCCCTGTTATGATCCGAAAAGCAATGGGCAAGATCATAGCGTTAATAATGCTGGTTGCGTTAATCGCGACTCCGCTGGCGACTCTGTACTTTCTGTCGTCGCACACCAAGCTGGCGTTCGATCCTCAACCCCACCAGATTGGCGTGAGCACCTGGGTGGGAGTGCGCGTTGCAAATCCGCATGGCACGCGCGATCTCACCGCGTGGATTGAACAGAACGGCATGAAGACGGTGCTGATGCAGACCAAGAACCCGGCCGACCGCCTGAAATTCTGGCTGGCTCAGGTTCCCGATCAGGACATCCACTTTATGGCGGGGAGCAAAGAGGCGCCGAGTCTCAAGGAAGGGAAAGCGCAGCTGACGGTGGAAGCGAAGTCCAACGATTTTCGCAGCGCGACGGACAGCATCTCAACCGATGTCGACGTGGAGCTTCGTCCGCCCTCGGTTTCCGCCGACGGTTTTCAGCACTACATCAATCAAGGCGGCTCCGAGATGGTGCTGTTGACGCCCTCCGGCTCCTGGAGCGAAGCGGGCGTGCGCGTGCGCAATGAAACGTATCGCAGCTTCCCGATCGCGGGCAGTACCCAGCGGCTGGCGCTGTTCGCCTATCCTTGGGACACGCCGCTTGACACGGCGCCGGTGGTGTTCGCGAAAAATTCCGCGGGCACGGAGGCCACGGCGCGATTCTCGTACAAGATCTTTCCCAAGAAATTCCGGATGCGCGATCTGACCATCGACGATAAGTTTCTCGATAAGGTGGTGAACCAGATCGAGCCGGGTGGGACGGGCGATTTGCTCACGCGATTTCTGAAAATTAACGGGGAGATGCGGCGGCAAAATAACAAGACCTTGTCGGATCTGCGTTTCAAGACGGCCGATAAATTTCTGTGGACCGATTCATTCCTGCAGTTGGCCAATTCGAAAGTGGAGTCGGAATTCGCCGACGTCCGCAGTTATATTTACAACGGCAAGAAGGTGGATCAACAAGTACATCTGGGGTTCGATCTGGCGGTTTCGGCTCATACGCCGGTGGTGGCTTCAAACGATGGCCGGGTGGTTTGGGCCGCGCCGCTCGGAATTTACGGCAATTGCATTGTTGTCGACCACGGCTACGGTTTGCAATCTATCTACGGGCACCTGAGTTCGATCGCGGTGAAGGAAGGCGACATGGTGAAGCGCGGCCAGGAGATGGGCAAGAGCGGCTCAACGGGCTTGGCGGGAGGCGATCATCTGCATTACTCGATGCAGGTGGAGGGGGTGGAAGTGAATCCGGTGGAATGGTGGGACGCGCACTGGATCAAGGATCACGTGCAGAACCGTTTGGCAGGGCAGTAGCTTCTTTTCCCCATAATTGAGGCGTACTATGCGGCTCTAACCAAGCCAATGCCGAGCGAAATGACTGCTATCGCAAGAACAACTGCCCCAACGTAGATCAAGGAAACCGCTCGGCTGGGTTGAGTTGTGGCCGGGGGAAGCACGGAGAAGAAGAACCCTGCGGAAATGAAAATTGCAGCGAGTGGCACTCCAATTCGAACGAACCAAAGGAGGGAAATCGGCAGAGCGGCGGAGTCCGCAAGGATCTGGCAGATGAGCGAGAGAATCACGATCACGCCTGCGTGGGCATGCCCTGCGCGAAAGAAATTCTGGCGCAATGGATTGTCCGTGTATCGGCTCCTCTTGTTCATCAAAGACGTCAGCAGGAAGTAGCCTCCGTATTGAATTGTCGGCACAGTGATCAGGATGATCCCGGACATCACTCTGGCTTCGCGAGTCATATGTTATGCCTCACTGCCAGCCGCCGCCGAGGGCGTTATAAAGTTGAACCGTGCTGACGAGTTCGGCATAACGGATCTGCTCCAGCGTCAGCTGGGCCGAGAGCAGATCACGGTCCGCATCCAGCGCATTGAGCTGCGTATCGACGCCGCCTTCCCAGCGACGGTAAGCCAATCGTTTGCGGTCCGCGAGCGCCACTACCAGTTTCTGCTGCTCCACCCGGCTCTCGCGCGTTCGTTGATGCGCGATCAGGGCGTCAGAAACCTCCTGGAAAGCCGTGCTGATCGACTTTTCGTACGCAATCTGCGCATCCTGGCGCTGGGCCTGGGCCAGCCGCACATTGTTCTTCAGACGTCCGGCGGTGAAGATGGGTTGGGTCAGTTGGGGCACGAAACTCCACGCCAGGTTCGGGCCGGAGAAAAGCTTGGTTAGCGCCGAGCTCTCGCCACCGATCGAGCCCGTCAGGCTGATCTGCGGAAAATAGGCGGCTTTCGCAACGCCGATGTTGGCGTTGGCGGCGATCATGGACTGTTCGGCCGCTCGGATGTCGGGGCGTCGTTCAAGCAATGCCGAGGGCAGTCCGGCGGGCACCTCCGGCACTAGATACTCTGCGTTGAAACTGCGCTGTCGCTGGATGTCTCCCGGATTCTTGCCGAGTAGCAGTGATACTTGGTCTTCGGTCTGTTCGATCTGCTGCTTCAACTGCGGAATGCTCTCGGCCGCGCTCTCGACGAGTTGCTCGGCCTGGCGCACGTCGAGCTCGGTCGCGATACCGTGCTCTTCGCGAGCGAGCGTGAGTTTGAGAGATTCCTGTCGCGACCCGAGCGTGCTCTGAGAGATCCTCAGCTCGGAATCCAGTTCCAGTAACTCAAAGTAATCGGTGGCCACCTGGCTCACCACGGTAGTGATTACCGTCTTGCGATTCCAGTCGGCACTGAGCAGATTCGCGCGCGCAGCCTCCGTCGCGCGTCGCAACTGTCCCCAGAGATCGATTTGGAACGAAAGGAGGTTGAGGGCCGCCGCCCCGTAATTAATGTTTTGGTTAATGGGGATCGACTCGGGAATGGAATACGCTCCGCGGGATATACGTGTGAAGTTCATCGACCCCGACGCGCCTAATTGCGGGAATTGGTTGGAGCGAGTGATCCCGAGATTCGCGCGCGCCTCGTCAACCCGCGCCACGGCATCGCGCAGATCGTAGTTCTGAACCAGAGCCACCTTGATCAGATCGTCGAGCTGCGGATCGCGGTAAACCTCAAACCACTTCAGGTCCGCGAGCGTTGCTCCCTGTGATTGCGGCAATGGCTCCGGCGCACGAAAGCTTTCCGGTACGGCGATCTGCGGGCGCTTGTAATTGGGCCCGACGGTGCATCCGGCCAGCGTTAACGCCGCAACAGCAATTCCAATATAGAAAGACGTTCTCATGTCAGTCTCCTTGAGCCGGTGAAGGTAAGGGATCGGCGCCGGGTGCTATCGCCTTAGCGCCCGACAACTTCTCCACCACAACAAAGATGGCGGGAACTAAGAATCTGCCGAGAAAGGTTTCCGCCACCATGCCTCCGATTGCCGCGGTGCCGATGATCTGGCGCGCGATGGACCCGGCGCCGGATGCGATCCACAGCGGAATACAGCCGACAATGAAGGCGAGCGCGGTCATCATCAGTGGACGGAAGCGAATCCTCGCCGCGTCGAGGCCGGCCTCCACCAAAGGCTTGCCCCGTTCGTACTCCTCTTTGGCGAACGCGACGATCAAAATCGAATTTTTCGCCCCCAGGCCAATCAGCATCACTAAGGCGATCTGCAGGTAAACATCGTTTTCGAGCTGCACCATATAGGCCGGCACAAATGCGCCCAGCACCACACGGCGGAGCCAAAGCGCGGCAATGGCGCCGAAGACCGCAACCGGAGTGCTCAACAGCACGCTGAAGGGAAGTGACCAGCTCTCGTAAAGCGCCGCGAGAACGAGAAACACAAAGACAAAAGAGAAGCCGAAGATCACCCACGAGGAAACTCCCTGGCGCGCTTTCTGCTCCTGATACGACATACCCATATAGTCGAAGCCCATTTCGCTCGGCATCGTTTGATGGAAGACTTCTTCCAGCGCGGCGGTCGCCTGATCCGAACTGTAACCGGGAGCGGCGCTGCCGTTGATCTGCGCGCCGCGGTATTCGTTGTAGCGCAAAGTGAATTCGGGGCCGGAGCGCCTTTGGAAGTTCGCCAAGGCCGTCAGCGGCACTGCAGCGCCCTGGCTGTTCCGCACGTAGAACTGGCCAAGGTTGTCTGTATCCGAGCGATATGGGGCCTCCGCCTCCACGTATACCTGCCAGGTGCGTCCGAAATCATTGAAGTAATTTATGAACAGGCCGCCCATGTAAGCCTGAATGGTTTCGTAGACATCGGTTAGCGCTACGCCCTGCTTCAGCACTTTCTCCCGATCCACCTGGATGAATCGCTGCGGGACGCTGGGTAGAAACGTGGTGGTGAGCGTGCCGATTTCCGGGCGCTTCCTGGCAGCCGTAAGAAACTTGTTCAGGTTGTCAGCCAGGAACGGGATGTCCTTGCCGGCGCGGTCCTCGAGGACAAACTGAAATCCGCCGGAAGTGCCTACGCCGGGGATGGCGGGCGGCGAAAACGTGAAAGAGGTTCCCACGGGAAGCCTGCCGAGTTCGCGGTTCAGACGGTTCTGGATGCCATGAAGCTGCTCGTCTCCGGATTTGCGATCACCCCAAGGTTTCAAAGTGACGAAGAAGAAGGCGTTGTAAGTGGTCTGCGCAAAGCTCAGCAGGTTGAATCCGATGACGGTGGTGGTGTATTGGACGCCAGGCGTACTGGCGAGAATCTTCTCCACTTCCGCGCCGGCCTCACTCGTGCGTTCCATCGACGAGGCGACGGGAAGCTGCATACTGACATATAAGTAACCTTGGTCCTCATCGGGCAGGAAGCTGGAGGGGAGCCGCTTGGCGACGAAGATTCCAGCCAGGCCGCAGACGACGAGCACTACCATTACGACAGCACCCTTGCGAATTACGACATCGGACCAGCGGACAAAGCCCTCCGTAGCTCGTTCCCAATAGCGATTGAAGACACCGAAGAATTTTGCAAGGGGTCCGCGGCGTTCACCGCCTCCGGGAGGTTTCGGTCTCAGCAACAATCCCGCCAGCGCCGGGCTGAGCGTGAGGGCGTTGAAGGCCGAAAGCAGCACTGACATCGCAATGGTCAGCGCGAATTGCTGATAGAGCCTTCCCGTGATGCCGGGGATAAAAGCGGTGGGCACGAAGACGGACCCCAGGACCAAAGCAATGCCCACCACTGGGCCGGAGAGTTCCTCCATCGCTTTACGAGCCGCGTCCTTAGGCGCCAGGCCTTCCTCAATGTGGCGCTGAACCCCCTCGACGACAACGATCGCGTCGTCCACCACCAGACCGATGGCCAGCACCAGGCCGAGCATTGAAAGCGTGTTGATGGAGAAGCCGAAGATCGGGAAGAGCATAAAAGTCCCGATCAGCGAAACAGGCACCGCCAGCATCGGGATGAGCGTGGATCGCCAATCCTGTAGAAAGAGATAAACCACAAAGATCACCAGCGCGATCGCGATGACCAGAGTCTCGACGATTTCCTTCATGCCTTCCGTAACTGGTTGGGTCTGGTCCAGCGATATGACATAGTCGATATCTTCTGGGAAACGCTGTTTCATCTCCGCCATCAGCTTACGTACGCCGGCCACGGTTTGAACGGCGTTCGAACCCGGTAACTGGTAGACGGGGATAATCGCGCTGGGCTTCCCGTTGAGACGGCCTTGTACGCTATAGCTCTGCGCTCCCAGTTCCGTCCGAGCGACGTCCTTCACACGAACGGTGCCGCCGTTGGGAGCTTCGCGGACCACGATGTCGCCGAATTCCTCGGGCGTGGTCAGGCGTCCCTGAGCCAGAACGGCATAGGTGTATTGCTGCTTCGCGGGAGCAGGCTCGCCCCCCACCTGGCCGGCTGGGTTCACCGTGTTCTGCGCCTGGATAGCGTTGACAATGTCCGTCACGGTGATGTTCAGCTTCGCGAGCTGATCCGGTTTCACCCAGAGCCGCATCGCATACTGTCCCGCTCCGAAAACCTGGGTCTGACCAACGCCGTAAGAGCGCCCGATTGGATCGTTCAAATTGATGTATGCGTAATTGGCGAGAAACGTAGCATCGCGAGTGCCGCGCGGCGAGTAGAGAGCGATCAACATCAGCGGAGCGGTGGTCGCCTTCTTGATGGTCACACCGTAAGTATTCACCTCGGGCGGAAGCTGACCGGCAGCCAGTTGCTCGCGAGACTGCGTCAGAATCAGATCCATGTTGGGATCTGTCTTGAGATCGAAATCGGTGAACAACGTCGTGCTCGAACTGCCCGTCGCGTTCACCGAATACATGTAATCCAGATTGTCGACGCCATTGATTTGCTGCTCGATCGGAGTGGCCACCGCCTGTTCCAGAGCTATCGCGTCCGCTCCGACATAGTTTGCCTGCATCCTGATCTCAGGCGGGGCGATGTTCGGAAATTGTGCCACCGGCAAAGTCACCATCATGATCACGCCGACGATGACCGTGAGAATGGCGATGACCATCGCCACGATGGGCCGTCTGATAAAGAATTTGGACATGGAGCTCCTTTTCTTAACTGGCGTGGTACGGCTTCGGCTGCACACGCGTGCCGGATCGAACCTTCTGCTGGCCCTCGACGACGATACGTTCCCCCAGCTTCACTCCACTGGTGATCACCCACATAGTTCCCTCGCGCTCGCCGACCTGAACCTGCCGCGTCGCCACCTTGTCGTCAGCACCCACCACCATTACTTCGTAACCGCCCTGAAGCTCGCTCACCGCTGGTTGCGGAACAAGCAGAGCGCCTTTGTCCTCTCCGGTCACGGCGCGCACCATCGCATATTCGCCCGGTCGCAGGATGTTGCCGGGATTTGGAAACAGGGCCGTCATCTGGATGGCGCCCGTGCTGGGGTCCACCTGGCGATCCGCAAAAGAGAACCGGCCGTCCTTCGGATGCGTAGTCCCGTCGGCCAGGATCAGCTTCAACTGGAGATGATGAAACGAGTCAGCCCGCGCGAGACTGAGATACTCCTGCTCACTGACAGTGAACACCGCTTTGATGGGGTCCAACGTCGATACCGTGGTCACAGCGGAGCTCGAAGGGCTGACGAGATTGCCGACCTGAACGGTCGCGGTGCCGGCGATCCCGTCGATCAGCGACGTGAGCCGGGTGAAGCCGAGGTTCACATTTGCCGTTTCGAGAACGGCCTCGGCTGCTTTCACCGCGGCGGCTGCGGCTTCAACTTGCGCTTTCGAAGTCTCCACCTGAGCCTTTGCGGCGGCCACCTGCGCCACGTTGGATTGATTTGTCTGGACGGCATTGTCGAGGTCCTGCCGGGTGACTGCCTTATCCTCGAAAAGCGGCTTATATTTTTCCTCGTCGAGCTGCGATTTGAGCTGATTCGCCTCAGCGCTCAGAAGCTGCGCCTGCGCTTGGGCGAGCACTGCCTGGGCCTGCGTCACTTGCGCCTTCGCTTGGGCGAGCTGTCCCGCGGCCTGATCGACAGCGGCTTGAAAGGGCCGCGGATCGATCTCGAAGAGTAACTGTCCTTTGTGGACGAAAGAGCCTTCGGCGTAGTCCTGCCGCAGGAGATATCCCGTCACCTCCGCATTGATGGCTGCGTTGACCAGTCCGTTCAGTGTGCCGATCCATTCGCGGCGGACCGGTAGATCGCGCTGCTCGACGAACGCAACCTGGACCTCGGGCGGCGGTGGCGGTGTGACCGCGGCCGCGCTCTTTTCGCGGCTGATAGCAATTAGGACGATCGCCACAATAACGAACACGGCTGCGGCGGCGCCGATCCGAATTCTGTGTTTGTTGTTCATTTGTTCCCTCCTTCAGGCGCCGTTCCGCGCGCCGACGGGCTTTTGTGGTTGTCCAGCGTCGCGAGCAAGTATTGATGCTCCACTCCAGTGGCGATGAGTTCGGCGCCGCCGCTCCGCATCTCGGCGAGGAGCGTTTCACCAGCCTCGTCGATGAACGTGACCTCTTTAAGGTCGACGATTGCGTGGGCCACGGGCGCTCGATCGCGCGCGTATTTCCAGCACGAACGCAATTCGTCCACCCAGGGACCGGCGAGGCGCCCATGCAGGCTCCAACGCTGCCCGTCGGCTGTATCGGAATAACTCACTCGAAACATATCGCAACGCCTTTCGGGTTCGAAAAAAGCACCCTCGCTGCCGAACGTTCGACATTCATTCTCAAGAGCTTTCCGAGACGGGGACCGAAACCGCTGCCGCGATACGGGCATCAGGGACGTGATTTCGGTAAATGCCGAAGCCGACCAAGAAGTTACCGGCGAAGACCTGTGCCGAAAGTTCTGCCCATCCTTCGGCCTCTGCCCTTCGGGCGTCATAAACGCGCCGCGGCGAACGAGGAAATCCTCGATTTTCAGTCGATTTGAATCGGCAGCAGAAATGCTGTCAAAAGGTGTGATGAGGACTGAAAACGGGAAAAACACGGAGGGCATCCGGAGCCGAGCCGCCGATCTGTACTGGCTGGCTTTCCTCTTGACGGGCCGCCCGGATATCAGTATCGATATTGCCGCCGATACTGCGGTCTCCGTGGACCAAGGGAGTCCGTTCTTCGCGGAGTGGATGCGGGGCTGGCAACGGCGGCTCGTTATCGGAACGGCTCTGACGGCAATCCACGATGAGCTTGCCGATTCGGCGCACCGGACTCAGCTCGCGCGCGCCCATGGTTTATCACGGAGTTTGGCAGGGGGGGGTGGTCGTGTCGCAACACGACTGGTCGCTCAGTCCCGACACGACGAAAGCAGACCTCGAAAAAGCCCTGCTCGCGATCGATCCGTTTCCCCGTGCTGCTTTGCTATTGCTCGTCTTCGAGGGCATACGAATGGCTGACGCAGCCGCTCTGCTGGATGCCGATCCCGCGCTGATCCGCAAGGCGCAAGCGATCGGGCTACGCGAACTGACTGCCAACCTCGCCGGCAAACCGGCCACTGAAGCGCCGAAGAAGCTCTGCACCTGGCTGCGAACCACGGCCCTCTGCCATTAGCGTCAGGCGCCAATTCTGGAGATGCGAATTCCGAGCTTTTGCATGCGCGACTGCAACGTCGAGCGTTTCAGCCCCAGACGCGCGGCGGCCCCTGCAGGACCGGCCACCACCCAGTTCGACTTCTCCAACGCGGCCTTGATCTGCTGTCGTTCGGATTCCTCCAGCGCCGAACGCAAATCCTGACGAGATGCGGCGGAGATCTGGGTGGAAGCCGCGTGTCCATTGGGAGTGCTCAGTGGCGCGGCCGGCGGGCTGGGCGCCCGCAGGTCGTCGATATGAACGCTCAGAACGGCTCCATTGGTAAGAATGACGGCTCGTTCGATCACATTCTGAAGCTCGCGGATATTGCCTGGCCACGGATAGCGCGTCAGGGCCGTCATTGTTTCGGCGGGAATGGCGTCAATCGCCTTACCCAGGCGCCGGCTGAACTGCTGCACGAAGTGGCGGACCAGAAGCGGAATGTCCTCCGGCCGTTCCCGCAACGCCGGGACGCGGACCGGAAATACATTCAGCCGATAATACAGGTCCGAGCGGAACTTACCCTCGCCGACAAATTGATCCAGGTCGCGGTTCGTCGCCGCGATCAGACGCGCGTCCGATCGCATGGTGCGTGTCGAACCAAGACGTTCGAACTCGCGCTCCTGCAGAACGCGCAGGAGCTTGGGCTGCAGCTCAAGCGGTATCTCACCGATCTCGTCGAGAAACATCGTGCCGCGATTGGCTAGTTCAAAGCGGCCGATCCGTTGCGAAATTGCGCCGGTAAAGGCTCCGCGCTCGTGCCCGAACATCTCGCTCTCGAGCAGCCCGGTGGGAATCGCGGCGCAATTCAATTTCACGAAGGCTCCGGATTTGCGAGCGCTGAGATTATGGACGGCACGCGCGATCAGCTCCTTGCCCGAACCCGTTTCTCCATAAATTAGCACCGTGGAGTCGGTCGGAGCGACAGTCGCGATCTGATCCAGCACTCGTCGCAGGCTTTCGCTGCGGCCGATGATGTCCTCGAACTGGCCCTCGCTGCGCAGTTCGTCTTCCAGATACAGTTTTTCCAGCGTGAGTTTCTGCTTCTGTTCGGTAACTTCGCCATATGCGAGTGCATTTTCGATAGCAAGCGCCACTTGACGGGCAACCTGAGTCAGGAATGGCAGATCGTCGGCCGAAAAGGAATACTCACGCTGTGAGCCAAGTGAAAGCACTCCAACCACTCCGCCGCGGCCTGTCAGCGGAACATGCACCGAGGATCGAATCCCGTGGTCCGCCCCGATCTTCAATCGCTTAGTGTTCTCCCCGGTAAGAACGGCGGGCTCACCGCTGCGAAATACCGCCGCAACCGGGTTGTTGTCTTCATCGGGTTCGTAGCCTTCTTCGAGGTCGGCGGGAGCGTTTGGAAAGTCGAGAGCATAGATCCGAAACCTGCTGTTCTCGGGGCTCGGAAGGCCGATTCCAACCCCGTCGCACTGCATGACCGAGCGAATCTGCGCCGAGATTTCGCGCAGCACTTCTCGCAGGTTGAGATGAGACGCCACATGATTGGTGAGATCGAGCAGCAGCTGCAATCGCTCCTGCGCCCTCTGAGAATTGGTGAAGTTAATCGCATCGTCCGTTGCCAGAGCGATCTGATCGGCTACAAGACTGAAGAACCGAACCTCTTCCGGAGTGTAGGCTCCCGGCTGAACGCTTGCGATGATCAGACTGCCCAGCCTGCGATGCGCTGTTGTCAGAGGGACAGCGCACAGGGACCGCAACCCGGCCTGCCGCATCAAATTCGATTTGACCGGAAACCGAGCATCAGTCTCCCAGCTGTCCAGCACGATTGTTTCTTGGGTCCGATATACGTAAGCGGGCAACGTTTCGCCATCTTCTTCACCCGGCTGATGCTGCGGCGCCCGGCACACCGGTCCGAAGTGCCAGCGGATCTTGTTCGCGGATTCGAACTGTGCCATGGCATCGAATTGGATCACTTTCCCGAGCTCGCGTACCAGGATGTCGAACAAATTCTCGGATTCCGTACGGGCGCGGATGGAATTTGAGATCCGCATCAACGTTTCGTATCGCGCAGGCGTGGACTGCTCAAGCCCGGTGACCAATGCGGTTGACATCGAAACCACTCCCTTCCAACCATTTTCGCTCACGCTTTACTCAATTGCCGACCACGGCCCGATGCCACCTAGATTTCCTCTCCGCGATGGGCGGGCGCCGACAAATCGGCGTGCGCATCTGTGGTGATTGGATGTAGGCGAAGGAGCAAAGTCGCAACCAAAATGCGGCGCCCAGGGCGTCTTCACCGTCAAGCGAACTCACAGTGACATTCCGCCGGATACCTCGATGCGCTGCCCATTCACCCAGCGATGGTCGTCTGAAAGGAGAGCGGCGATCATCGGCCCAACGTCATCCGGTACACCAGCGCGCCCCAGCGCCGTCATGTCCGCAACCATTTTGTTGATTGCCGGATTGTCGCGCACCATGCCGCCGCTGAAGTCCGTTTGGATCGCGCCTGGCGCAACTACGTTCGCCGTTATGTGGCGCGGGCCGAGTTCCTTGGCCAGGTAACGAGTCAGAACTTCGACCGCTCCCTTAGCCGCCCCATAGGCGGAACTGCCCGGAAGAGCAAAGCGCGCCAGGCCCGACGAAATATTCACGATCCGGCCGCCATCATTCATGAGAGGAAGAAGCTTCTGCGTGAGGAAGTAAACGCCTTTAACGTGAACGTTGAAGATTTCATCGAATTGAGCTTCCGTTGTTTCCGCAAAACCGGCGTGAAGAGAATTGCCCGCGTTGTTGACCAGGTAATCAAACCGCTCCCTAGCCCAGCCCCGCAAAGCTGTGCGGACCTGGGCGACGAATTCGTCGAAGGAACGAACGTCGCCGGTGTCGAGGCGAAATGCGGCGGCTTTTTGTCCCAGCGCTTCGATTTCGCCGATGAGGGACTCGGCCGCACTCTGATTCGAATGGTAGGTGAAGATCAGATCGACGCCGCGCCGGGCGAGATGGATTGCGGTATTGCGGCCGAGGCCACGGCTTCCACCCGTGATGAGGGCGATCTTGTTCTTCATGCTTTCCGCCATAAAAGTATCCTTACCACGGGAGCGGGCCGTCCTCGTTCGAGAAGGATCCCGTCGGACCGTTCGCGTCGAGCAGTGCGAGGCGCACGGGTTCACGTGCGGCCTGTTCCACCGTGCGCGTGCCCCGGAAGTTGTTGAGGGCCGTCGCGGTGAAGCCTGGACACGCGGCATTGACCTTGATGCCTGTCGATTCCAGGGCGGAAGCAAAGGCGAGCGTGATTGCGTTGAGCGCCGTCTTCGAAGAAGAGTAGGTGCCGAACATCTTGCGATGCGGGTTCGTCGGGTCCGAATTCAACGTGAGTGAGCCGCCGGCGCTCGATACATTGACGATGCGCCCCGCCGGCGCTTCACGAAGGAGGGGAAGCATCGCTTGCGTGACGGCGATGACCCCGAACACGTTCGTCTCAAACACCGCGCGCACTTCGTCCAGAGACGCGACGCTCAGGTGGCCCGACTTCACCATCTCATCGAGTGTCCCGCCCAGCTTTCCTGCATGCGAGATGGCCGCGTTGTTCACCAGCACGTCAAGACGGCCCAACTCGTTCCGGATGCGCTCTGCCGCGGCGGCGATGGAGACTTGATTCGTGACGTCGAGTTGGAGAGCGCGGGCATCCGCTCCGACGCTCTTCGCCGCCGTCTCCCCACGTTCAAAGTTGCGCGACCCGACCAGCACGGTGAAGCCGCGCGCCGCAAGATCCTTCGCTATTTGAAGACCGATTCCCTTGTTGGCCCCGGTGACCAGGGCGACGGGCTTGTCCTGCACAGTATCTCCTTTGATGTTTCAGGCTGGGAAGTAGCGCATATTCTGGAGGTCCGAGATGAGACCGGGCCCGGTCGGGTTCCATCCGAGTTTTTCCCGCGTTTGCGCGCTGGAGGCCGGAATATCTAAGCCAACGAAAAAACCGAGCCAGCCAAAATGGTTGACGGCATCTTCTGGTTTAAGCGACACAACGGGCACCTTCAGGCCGCGGCCGATGACCTCCGCAATTTCCCGGACAGGTATGCCCTCTTCGGCCACCGCGTGATACCTGGCGCCCGCTTCTGCTTTCTCCAGCGCGAGCCGATAGAGGCGGGCGGTAGCGAGCCGATGAGCTGCGGGCCAGCGGTTCAGCCCATCGCCGACGTAGGCCGCGACACCCTTTTCGCGCGCCACCCGGATCGTATAGGTAACCAGGCCTTGCTTCACCGTGTCGTGGACCTGGGGAAGACGCATAATGGCCACACGGACGCCTCGATCCACAACCGCGGCGGCCGCCTCCTCCGTAGCACCACGAGGAACCACTTTTGAACTGACCGGCGGATCGTTTTCAGTGGCGGGAAGGCCTGGCCCTGAGCTTGATATTCCAGTCCCTGAGGTGACAATCAGGAGTCTGTCCGAGCCAACCAGCGCGTCGCCAAGAGCGGCGATAGCTCTCCTGTCGATTTCACAGTTCTCCTGAAACTTCGAAAAGTCGTGGATAAAGGCGGTGTGAATCACCGCGTCCGCCGCCGCTGCTCCGCTGCGCAGGCTTTCCAGGTCCTCGAGATCACCTCGATGCACCTGGGCGCCGGCCGCGATCAGCGATTTTGCGCCCGCATCGGAGCGCGTAAGACCGAGCACCTGATGGCCCGCATCAATGAGCTCTCCAACCACGGCAGTACCGATAAAGCCTGTAGCCCCAGTGATAAAGATACGCATGTTCTTTTCTCCTTCCGGCCCGTCCGAAATCCGTACCCGATGCTATTGACAAGCGGTTACGAACTTGCTACAAGCGGAGGTGGCCTCCGCATACTCAATAGAGTAGCGGAGGCTGCCTCCGGTTGCAAGTATTTTGGATCTCCATGAAAAATCCGGAAATCGCAGATAGAAAGCCACGCGCGGATGCGCAGCGGAACCGCGAACGCATTCTAGCAGTGGCCAAGCGGGAGTTTACCAGATCCGGCGCAAACGCCAGCCTGGAGGAGATCGCCAAGCAGTCGGGTGTCGGGCCTGGAACGCTGTATCGCCACTTTCCTACCCGAGATGCACTGATCGAGGCGGTCTATCGGACTGAAGTGGAAAAGCTGGCCGCAGCAGAACGAAAGTTCGCTCAAGACCTGCCACCCGTTGAAGCGCTGCGAGCCTGGATGCTATTGTTCGTCGACCACATTGCGGCCAAGCAGATCATCGCCCCTGCGCTAAATACGCTGGTTGGCGGCGCCTCGAAGCTGTATGAAGGTTCCCGTGGTCAGATCCAGGGAGCGATTGACGCGCTGGTGAAGCGCGCAATCAAGAGCGGCGATATACGTAGAGATCTCGACCCATTCGATCTGCTTCGGGCGCTTATCGGCGTCGCCCATGTGCCATCCAGCCCGGACTGGCGGCCAAGTGCCAAAAGACTGGTGGACATCCTTATCGCTGGTTCGCGGCCCATTAAATAAGCGAAAGCGCGCATAAGCGACTATACGTCCACCCGGGCCGACCGGAGCCGGCCGCCAGCGCGTTTCTAAGGAAGCATCGTAGGGATTCGGAACCAGAAGCCGGCATTGCGTCGCCTTGAGGTTTGTTCCCAGCATGCATACGCGACCGCGCCAGCGATTGAATCGCAGATCGTGAGAGTTGCTTCTTCTCGCGGAGCCAACTTCCGGACAGCGCGCCGCCCGCAAATTTGGCGCGTATACTGCGTAAGAGAGGTAACTGGATGCGGCTTAGGGTAATGGCTCTGCAGATAATGATTTTCCCTCTCTTACTTTGTCGCCTGAGCGGACAATGGATAAACTATCCCACGGCCGGCGTTCCTCGGACGGCGGATGGGAAGCCGGATCTGGCGGCGCCCACCCCGCGCACCGCCGACGGCAAGCCCGATTTTTCGGGCCTCTGGATCGTGCCCACCAAGCGCGAACCCAACGCGAATTTTCCCGGTTGTGCGGCCGTTGCCGACGAGTTTATCAACATCGCTGCGCATCTGAAGGACGGCTTGCCCTATCAACCCTGGGCGGCCGAATTGGTGAAGGCTCGGCGGTCCGAGCAGCGGGTGAACGATCCGATGTCGCGCTGTGCTCCGATCGGGCCCATCCGTCTGCACACCTGGAACGGACCGAGAAAAGTAGCGCAAACGCCGGGATTGCTCATCATTATGAACGAGCTCGATACCACCTTCCGGCAGATCTATACCGACGGCCGTCCTCTGCCGGTGGATCCGAATCCCTCCTGGAATGGTTATTCCAGCGGCAAATGGGAAGGGGATACTCTGGTTGTTCGCACCAACGGGTTCCGAGACCACATATGGCTGGATGCAACCGGCAATCCGATGACGGACGCGGCCCAGATCACAGAACGTTTTCGGCGCATCAACTTTGGCAATTTGGAAATTGAGATCACCGTTGACGATCCGAAGGCCTACACGAGGCCGTGGACTGTGAAAATAGCCCAGGTTATCCAGCTGGATACGGATTTGCTGGATTTTGTTTGTGCCGATAACGAGAAGGACATTTCTCATCTGTCGAGTAAGTAGAGATTCGATATAATTCCCCCAATGCGGAAAGCGTTTCTGCTTGGGATGCTTGCAGTAGCGGCCTTAGCCCAGGACCCGGATAGTTTCTACTCCGCGATCCGCGACAACAACCTTACGCAATTGAAGGCCCTTCTGGATCAGAAGGTGACGGATCAGAAGGCGGGCGTCGCGGTCGCCGATAATCGCGGAATCACCCCATTGATGTACGCGGCGGAGGTCGGCTCCGTGGACGCCATGCGCTTGCTGCTGGAGCGCGGAGCGGATGTGAATGCACAGAATGCGTTCGGCTCCACGGCCTTGATGTGGTCGGTTTCCGATGCCGCCAAGGTTCGCCTGCTGCTGGATCGCGGCGCGCAAGTGAACACGGCAGCCCGGAGCGGACGGACTGCGCTGATCATTGCGGCATTCACCAACCCATCGGCGGAGGTGGTGCGGCTCCTGCTCGCCAAAGGCGCGAAAGTTGACGTGATGGATCGGCGGCACGTCACGCCTTTGAACGCGGCGACGTTTGGCAACGATACTGCGACAGTCAGGCTACTGCTTGACGCCGGCGCCGACATAGAGACTCCTGACACATTCATCGGATTGACTCCGCTGATGAACGCGGCAGGGAACCGGAATGTCGAGGCAGTGAAGCTGCTGGTAGCCAAGGGAGCAAAGGTGAACGCCGTATCTAAAACGGAAGGGCTGCCGAAAATTCAGACGGGCACGGTGGAATTCGGCGGCTGGACTCCTCTTCTTATGGCCTCGGCATTCGGACCGCCGGAAGCGGTGAAGGTGCTGCTGGACGCTGGTGCGCGAATCGATGCGCAGGATTACCGCGGCTTCACGCCGTTGATGCTGGCGGTTGGTACGGACCGCTACGACCGGCGGACAGTGAACATGTTGATGGCTCACGGCGCCGATCTTCGCCCGACAAATCACGACGGGGAGACCGCGCTGGATTGGGCGAACAAATTCAGGGACCCGCAGGTGATCCGTGCCATGGGAGGCAGCCCGCCCGACCTTGCCAAGCCGGTCCAGTTGTCGGATCAGACGGGGGACACCCGCGCAGCCATCGCGCGCAGCGTTCAATTGCTGGAGCGCACCAGCGATCAGTTCTTCCACAAGAGCGCATGTTTCGCCTGCCATGAACAGCCTCCGGCGGAATTTGCCGCGGCAGCAGCACGGGCGAAGGGCATCCCCGTGGATGAGAAAGCCTCACACGAACGCCTTCTGCAGATCACGCTGCCGATCAACCCGGTCCAGTTGGAAGGAGCAGCCGCGCTAGGCGGCGCCGACAACAATTTGTACGCCGTCGAAGCGCTGTTGCGCGCCGGCTATCCCTCCAATCGCATCACTGATTTTCTTGCGGCGAACCTGGCAGCGTCTCAGGGCGGCGATGGTGGGTGGCATCTTCCCGGATATTCGCGCTCCCCGCTACAGGACAGCGATTTTTCGCGCACCGCGATGGCCATCCGAGCATTAAAGGTGTACGGCACCCCAGGACGAGCCAGCGAAATGAAGCAGCGCATGGAACGCGGTAAACAGTGGCTGCTGCATGCTGAACCCGTGATCCTGGAAGATATGGACATGCGGCTGGTAGGGGTTGCCGCAGCGGGTGCGAGTGCTGCGGAACTTCGCAAGCTAGCCGAGCCGATCCTGGCGCTACGGCGCTCCGACGGAGGTTGGGCGCAACGCCAAGGATTTCCGAGCGACGCGTATGCAACGGGCATGACGTTATGGGCTCTTCATGAAGCCTGTGCCATGCGACCGGATGAAAAGAGCGTGCAGTTTCTGCTTGGCACACAAAGCGCTGATGGCTCGTGGCATGTCGCCAGCCGCGCCACGAAATTTCAGGAATATTTTGAGAGCGGCTTCCCGTACGGGCACGACCAGTGGATCTCAACTATGGCGACAGGCTGGGCAGCCAATGCCCTGGCCTTGTCGATTGACCGTTAAACGCGCAAGAACCAACTGATCTTTGGTGGGTCCGTTTGAAATTTCAAATAGACCCATTACCCGCTGATCCTTGACGCTGTAGGACCCACTCGCCCACGCCAGTCTGCGCTGTATCCAAAAGCAATCATCGGGGGCGCGCCTCCGATGCGCGTGCTCGTTCCATGCAAAGTCGCCCCGAGTATTACCGCGCTCGCGCCGTGGCTGTTTACCCTAGTCAAAGCGGCCGGGGACCCACTGGAGAACGGCCCTCAAGCCGTGTCAAACCAGGGCAAACCAGAACCTGATCGTCTCCAGTGGATCGCGACGTATGAAGTCACATTCTGCTTTTGCCTTCCGCTGCGCGAACCGACCATGGAACCATCCGGTTCAAAAGGCCGTCGCGCAGGACCACCGTGTGGAACAATATCGCACCCATGTGGGCGAGAAAGGTCAGGAACAAGAGATACGCGAGGATGGTGTGCGTTTCACGCAACGTGGCGTAGAGCTCGGGCCTCGCGGGCAGAATCGGCGGCAGGTGCACGGCTCCGAACATCACGATCGGATAGTGGCCTGCTGACAGCATGGCCCAACCCACCAGCGGTAGCGCAAGGAACAAGGCATACAGCAGCCGTTCGGAGGCCTTCGCCACAAAGCGTTCCTGTTGGGGCATGGCGGGCGGAAACTCCGGCGCCCTCGTCAACAACCTGGTGGCCAGCCGTAGGACCGCCAGCAGCAGGATCAGGATGCCGAGCGGACGATGGATCGACAGGAGCGTGTGATAGTCACCCAGCGAGACCACCATGGACACGCCGACGAACAGCATCGCGATAAGACAGGCGGCCATCAGCCAGTGAAGGATCCGCAACGGGAACGCGAATTGAATGGGATTCGTTTTGATAGTGGACATGGCTACTTTTGAACCTCCGCCGGTGAAATTGCGCTGGGCTCCTTGTGCTCCCCTTCGCGCCTGGTGAAAGACTGCGAATACGCCGCCGAGCGCGCGCTCAACAGCGGATCGTCCGATGGCGATATGCCATCCGGCAGCACCAGCGGATCGAAATTGATATCGCGGACCGGACTGGTGGCTTCACTCTCGATGCTGTTGGTGGTCAGCGTTCCCGCGTCGATTTGTTTCCTGTCCGGAGGCCAGGCCGCTGTCGCGTCCGCCGTCGGATCGCCCGGCTGGCCGATGGTGAGAATCAAATGCCAACGTAGCGGCTTGGCATGCAGCTGCGCGATCAGTCCATCGAACAAATAGTTCTTGTCGGTTGTCGCCGCGCTGTTTGCCTGCGACGTTTGATCCGGCGTCACGTACCAACGAACTGGAGTGGACTCACCTTGCGCATTGACGAAACGGAAGGCGTTCAGAGCGTAGTATGGGCTGTCGCCGAACCCGGACGAGAACGGATGCCTGCCGATTATTTGCAGCGCCGCGGCGGTCTCCGGGTGCTTCGCCAGAAAGGCATTCATAGCGCCGGGAACGTCTTTTCCCGTGGCCGGGTCCGGGGAGGACGCCACCAGGAACTCGTTGAACGCCTGCGGTGTCTTGACGAGGAATACCGGGATGTTGATCATCGCCGTCCGCCACTCTTCTCCATCTGGCTGTTTGAACAGAATCGCCAGACTTCGTACGGTTGTCGGCGTGTCATCGGCATACGGCTTTCCGCCCGCCAGCGCAAACCGTCCTAAGATCTCTACGCGGCCGGGGCGAAATACCTGCGCCTTGGAGACCGCTTGTCCCTGGCCGTTGCTCTCGAAGTAACCGGTAACACCGACCCCTTTGGCATGATTGCGCCGAAATCCGGGATGCACTCCGTTCACGTATTCAAACGTGTTGATAATCCCCGCCGGCGTCAGCTTGTGCGGTGTGAACCAACCGCCCGCATATAGAAAGAGCCCCGCACTGACCACGAGCGCACCCACAATTGCGGTCAACCGCACGGCCAAACCTGCGCCTCGTAACGGAGCGGCGAGCGGTTGAGAAATTTGATCTGATTCAGTGGTATTCATACCCCTCCTTAATTCGCAAAGCCTGTTCGGGCAAGCGCACACGCGCCCCCGACCTTGCCCTCGGCGAGCGTCCACCTGTCGAACCCACGACTCGAGTTCCGATGGACGGTCACATCGCAATTGCTTCTTCGCTTATACCGGCTTGGTTCAACATCCATTAACGATGGGCAACGTGCAGTAACCGCTAATTCCTATGCAATTGCGCCGCCGTGATTCCGGGGGGAACAGTTGCGGCGTATACAACGGCGGAGCTGCGGGAAGCGGCCCGCAAGGCGCTGCGCGTCATGATCCTGGACCAGCGGCTGCGCTCAGCCGGGAAAACGAGACCACTTTTGACGGAGCGCCAGCCGGTTCTCCGGGGCGCCCTTGTAGGCTCAAAAGCCGACTGAAGAGGAGGTCGAGATCGCAGAGGTATTTGTTGCGCAGGAGATGACGCGGCGTCGTGAGGTTCGCATCCAAAGTGTCCGCCCATTCACGGCAAACTGAAAAGATCTCGTTTGCAATGCATTCCCTGACGGTAGTATCAGCTCGCGCTTCAGTGTCGAACCGCGGACGCGCTAGTCCGCTGGCGGGCGGTCCATCAGCCGGTCCGCCCTAATTTTCGGAACAGCAGTGTGGAACTCGTCCAATATCGCCGCGAGCGCCAAGCTCCGGTGTGGTGATTCCTTAAGGTTCGATTCGCCGCGTCGGACCGCCGACCATTCGCTCGTCGCCTGGCGCCAAGGAATGGCATGGAAGCTGCTGTTGCTTCAGCGATCGAGGATTTTATTCCCATCATGACTGAGACAACGACAAATACTCCGCAGGCAACTTCTGCTTCGACCAACCGTCCGCCTCTCCCCCCGTTTACTCGTGAGACCGCCATCCAAAAAGTCCGGATGGCGGAGGATTCGTGGAATTCGCGCGATCCCCAGAAAGTAGCTTTGGGCTATTCGCTGGACTCGCGATGGCGAAATCGCGCCGAGTTCCCCACTGGCCGAGCGGCCATCATCGAATTCCTGAAGCGCAAGTGGGCGAAGGAGCTGGAATATCGGCTGATCAAAGAGCTATGGGCGTTCACGGGAAATCACATCGCGGTGCGTTTCGCGTACGAGTGGCGGGACGATTCGGGTAACTGGTTTCGTTCCTACGGCAACGAGAACTGGGAATTTGATGAGCACGGTCTCAACCGCGTGCGCCACGCCTGCATCAACGATCTTCCCATTGCCGAACGCGACCGGAAGTTCCACTGGCCGCTGGGCCGGCGGCCGGACGATCATCCTGGCTTGAGCGATCTCGAGCTGTGATACCGCTTTGAGCGATTGATGCGGGAAGGAAATCAGCCTCAGCTATGAGTAGCAAAAGGTTACCGGGAAACCGAAACCCGGCGCAGCAAATACCGTGAGTGCCGAAAGGGCCGAAGCGGACACTGGCCTGATGTTGCTACTGCGACTCGGCTGCCAGCCCGAGCAATAAAACGAGCGGCGGCACTAACGTTGCGAGGCCGAATCGCGGCATCAATGCCGCTGCAACTACCGCTCCCAGCAGGAAGGCGCTCCAGATTCCCGCCAGTACACGGGCGCGCCGCCAGTGAGTATCCCAGGAACCCTCACCCTGAGGCACAGGCTCGCGCTTCACAGCCGACGCAAGGTGCTGAGCCAGGCTATTCAAATCACCCGTTACGAACCCGACACTCAAATGCTGGCCGCCCAAACGACTGACCGTCGTATTCATGATCCCCATCGCTACACTGAGGACCGCGATGCACAACCACGCAGGCGCCGAGACGTACACCACGACGACGCCGGTGGCCAGCAGGCCTGCGACGATCCACAGTTGGCGCCGAAATTCATGGCCGGGGGTTCGGTGCGCAAGAAGCGTTCCGATAAAGATCCCCAGGACAAATAGCGGAATAGGGAGCAGGTTGTACCTGCTTCCGCGAAGTTGCCGCGCCCGGCTTGCAGGCCGGTCTTCGTCGTATTGCCGCTTATAAACGACGAGTACACTCCGAAGCTGGAGAGCGTGAAGGAGTCCACATATCCGCAGATTAGCGCCAAGGTGGCTGGCTTCCAGATCCGCAGTGTTCCGTGAATGCTAGATTCGAACATCGATAAGTCAATCAGAGGTGCGCACCATTGCCGCTGCTAAAGTGTGACGCTCGCCCATATATTTCATTGGCGGAATAAATTTCGCCCTGCGTCCGCTCTGATCTGGGAGTGCTGCGGGAACCATGAGCTACTGGGCGGGCCGGTCGTGGCTGTCGCGACAACCAGCAACAGGGGCAAGATAAACGATCGATCGCGGCCAGTCAGTTCCATCATCAATACGACAGTTGAGATGGGGCCTTATGTGGTGGCCGCGAGAACCGCCGCGGCTCCGAGCACTGCGAACACCCGGCCAGAAACAGGACCAGGCATCCCCAAAACAGCGCCGAACATTGCGCCTACAGAGTAGGCGTGAACAAGCCAGGGGCTCCGCTGCGAATGCACAGTCATCCTGGCTACTGCCGCGAGAAGTTCATTTCACGAACTCCCGCGGACTCATCGTGGGGATGCCAACGTGGATTCGGGATTGTGCCACCCTCCGTCGGAATCGATGATCGCATCAGCCTCCTTCGGCCCCCAAGTGCCGCGCCGGTAGGGACGAACACGGTGGTGCGCTTTCAGCACTGGTTCGACCACGGCCCAGGCGGCTTCGACCGCATCCTCCCGGGTAAAGAGCGCTCCATCGCCGGCCATGGCGTCGGTCAATAGACGCTCGTAGGGCGCTTCCTCGCCCGGCTGGTCTTCGAGAAGATAGAGTTCCCGTTGCTCGCCGACAAATTCTTTTCCGGCAAGCTTCACGCGAGCGGCGAGGGCGATGGCGGCGCCGGGAGAGAGCCGGAAACGCAGGTAGTTGGTCCGACCCACCGCTGGCGCTGAATCGGCAAAAAGCCGCTGGGGCGGAGCTTTCAACTCGACCAGGATCTCGGTGGCAGTATCAGGCAGGTATTTGCCGGAGCGCAGGTACCACGGCACTCCCGCCCAGCGCCATGAGTCGATGAAAAGCCGCAGGGCGCAGAACGTCTCGACGTCGGAGTTCTTCGCGACTCCGGGCTCCTTGCGGTAGCCAGCGTACTGGCCGCGCACCAAGTCGTCGCGCTGCAGAGGGCGCATGGCCCGAAAGACGCTGGCTTTCTCGGTCTGCACGGCTCCAAAATCCCTATCACACGGGGGCTCCATGGCAAGTAGCGCGACGATCTGGAAGAGGTGGTTCTCCACCACGTCGCGCAGACAGCCGGCGCTCTCATAAAAGGGTCCGCGGTCCGCCACGCCAAAATCTTCCGACATGGTGATCTGGACACTGGCCACGTAGTTGCGGTTCCAGATGGGCTCCAGGAAGGAATTGGCGAAGCGGAAATAGAGGATGTTCATGATCGCCTCCTTGCCGAGAAAGTGGTCGATGCGGAAGATGGAGTCTTCCGGGAATACCGAACGCGCCACCTGATTGAGCTCCCGGGCGGAAGCCAAGTCCCGTCCGAACGGTTTTTCTACAATGACGCGGGCGTTCTCGGCCAACTTCGCAGCGCCGAGCTCTTTGATCACCGTCTCGAAGAGCGAGGGCGGGATAGCGAGGTAATGCGCAGGGCGCCGGGCATTGCCCAGTGCGCTCTTTATCGCCGCGAACGTGCTCGGGTCTTTATAGTCCCCGCTCACGTATTTAAACAAAGACAGAAGCTGATGCAGAGCACGACGGCTATCAATGCCGCCCGATCGCCGTATGCTGTCCGTCACGCGTCTGTACAGACGCTCCAGATTCCAGTTTGGGAGGGCCACACCGATTATCGGAACCTTGAGCGCTCCCCGTTTCACCATCGCATAGAGTGCCGGGAAGATCATCTTATGGGCGAGATCTCCGGTCACTCCGAAGACTACCAGCGCGTCCGAACGGGAGGCGGCCATCAGGTACCTGCTTTCTCGGCGCAGTCTTTTTCCGGAGCTGATACCGGCTACTTTAACCGCGCCTACAATTCATACTAAGCCTGTCCCAGAAGGTCTAAAGTTGATTCCGACCGTGAGCCGGTCCTTCGCGCTCGCCGGGCCAACCCGCGCTTCCGCTTGTTCCGCGGCCTGCCGTCCGTCCGACGCCTCTGCGACCACGCCGAATTCGGGATGACTCTCCAGCAGGAGCCGGAGGCCTCGACGCATCACAGTGTGATCGTCAGCCAACAGGATGCGAATTTGTTTCACAGGCGGCGCTCTGTTCTCGTCATGCCAGGGCAATTCCCCGCTGAAGCGCAATTCCACGGACAGTATTGTTCCGCGTTCCGGCTGCGAGTGAATTTTGTATTTTCCTCCCAGGCGAGTAACACGCTCCTCGATCCCGAGCACCCCATTCCTTTCGTTTCCTGAACGTCAAAACCCTGCCCTTCATCCTGAATGGTCAGCAACAGGCGATCGGGCTCCTGTCGCACGCAGATAACGGACGGTGGTTGCATGCGAATGCCGTGCGCAATTGTGGAGCGCTTCCTGGACCACGCGATAGATGCACGTCTTGTGCTCGTCCGGCAACTCGTCGTGGTCTTGGAGGCTTCCCGGGCTTGCCATTTCAAGGCTGGAACCAATCCAAGATCATCCAGCACCGATGGCCGTTTAGCGCATCCACTCCGGCCAGAGCCATGATCGCCAGCAGCCCGCCGAACCCAACCGCCATCGCAAAGCGTGGGCGAAAAAACACACGATCTGATGATCCTGTTCCCAAGGCTCTCGCCATACGATTGCCTTCATCCTAACCGAGGTGACCTCCGGCGGAGTTAATCTACCTGCGTTTTTGTCGAAAAATACCAGCCGGCTGGTATATGGTTGGGCGCTCCATGCGTCGTATGGTAGGGAAGTAAAGGATTGTTGGAGCGCCCGATCAAAGCTGGGTCCCCATCGGCCACAGTCTTATCCAACGAAATGACCCAAAAAACCGTTCGCTCGCTGGTGAACCTGGAAAAACTCAAGGATCTTGATAGTTGCACGGTCTCCAACGCCATCGAGCGGCTCAACGTACGGTTGCGGAACGAAGGCTTCCTGTCAGGCATAGCGCGCTGCCGGTTTCCGAAACTCCCACCGATGGTCGGCTACGCAGCCACGGCGCGAGTCCGCACCGCGTCCCCGCCCATGAGCCACCGTTGTTATTACGACCGCATGGATTGGTGGAACTACGTGGCTTCGCTGCCCGAGCCGAGGATCATGGTGCTGCAGGACGCCGACCATAACACGGGGCTGGGAGCATTTGTGGGCGAGATCCACGCCGCCATCGGCCTTGCGCTGAAGTGCGTCGGCTGCGTCACCAATGGCGCGGTTCGTGATCTGCCACAAGTAGAGGCCATGGGTTTTCAAATGTACGCCAGCCACACCTCGGTGTCCCATGCCTATGCCCACATCGAAGAATTTGGCGAGCCAGTCGAGATAGGCGGCTTGAAGATTTCGTCAGGCGATTTGCTGCATGGCGATCGTCACGGAATCGTTAACATCCCGCTGTCGGTAGCGGCAGAAGTCTCCCTAGAAGCTTCCAAAATCAAAGATGAGGAGCATGAGTTTATCGACTTTTGCCGCTCTCCTCGTTTCTCGCTACGGGAATTGGCAGAACGGGTTCAAAGAATGAATCCCAGTTGCGATTTACCCTGGCGGAGCAGTAAATAGGTCTATGAGGTCAAATCCGCGAGTGCTTTTGTTGTTTGGCCTAAGTGCAGCAGCGGCTGGCGTTTTGGTCTCCTGCGGCGGGGCCGGAAAGGTCCAGGCCAAAGATCCAGGCGAACCGGGCGCAAGTCCCGGCGGAGTCTCCGTGGGCGTGGTCAAGGTCATCCGGAAAAATGTCGGTCGGACCCTCACGGTTTCGTCAGAGTTGGTCCCATTCCAGGAGATTGACGTATTCGCCAAAGAATCGGGCTTCGTCAAGGACCTAAACGTGGACTATGGGTCGCACGTGCAGAAAGATCAAGTCCTGGCCACTTTGGAAATTCCCGAACTGCAATTGCAAGTGAAAGAAGATGACGCCGCGGTCAAAAATGCGGAGGCCCAAATTCCACATGCCCAGGAAGAGTTGAACCGCGTGGAAGCTCAACAAAGAGTGCTGCAGTTACAGTACGACAGGCTGAACGGCGTCTCCACTTCGAAGCCCGGGCTGGTGGCGCAGCAGGAAGTGGACGATTCCCAGGGCAAGGCTCTAGCCTCATCGGCGCAGGTGGAGGCGGCCAAGTCGAACCTGCAATCCGCGGAAAGCGTACTCGCGGCGGCCGAAGCCAAGCGGGAGCATGATCAAGCGCTATTTGACTACTCCAAAATTACGGCTCCATTTGCAGGCGTTGTAACGCAGCGTTACGCGAATCTAGGCACGCTGATGCAAGCGGGCACCAGCTCCAGCACGCAGGCTATGCCGTTGGTCAAACTCTCCCAGGACAATCTGTTCCGGCTGGTGATCCCGGTGCCGGAGTCCTACGTTAAATTCATCCACATCGGCGATTCGGTGAGCGTAAACGTTCCGTCACTCAGCCGAACCTTCCCTGGCAAAGTGGCTCGGTTCTCCGTGGATGTTCGCGAAGAAACGCGAACGATGCACACCGAGGTAGACGTGGAAAATCCCAGCAGAGTTCTGCTCCCCGGTCTGTACGCCGAAGCCACCATCACGCTCGAGAAGAAAGACGATGCCATCGCGGTCCCCTTGCAAGCGGTGGACCAGGACAACAACCAGACCACCGTTGACGTAGCCGACTCGTCCAACAAAATAGAGGTTCGACGAATCGTGCTGGGAATCCAAACCGCGGCCTACGCCGAAGTTCTTTCCGGATTGCAGGAGGGTGAAACGGTGGTTGTCAGCGACCGTAGCGGTCTCAAACCCGGCCAGCCCGTCCAACCCAAGTTGATCAACCTGATGCAATATCAGGGCTCTGAAGAGCAGCACTAGCGCACTGGAGCCTCACCCATCCCCGTTTTTCCATTCGAAACCCTCTATTTCATTGTGGTCATTTGCCTGGCGCTGGCAGTCATCGGCCTCAACGCGTTTACGCGCATGCCCGTGGATCTGTTCCCTCCCATCAACTTACCGGAAGTGGTGGTGGCGACGTTATACAACGGCATGGCTCCTGGCGAGATTGAAGTGGACATCACCAATCCACTCGAACGATCCTTGTCAAGCGTCTGCCACCCCGGACGTTGCCCCGATCGTTGTTAAGTTTGATGCTTCCAGCCTTCCCGTGTGCTTGGAAACGGTGAAAGGCCAAGGTCTCAATGAAACCCAGCTTCACGATTTGGCCCAATTCCAGATTCGCAACCCCATGTTCAATCCGGAATTCGAGGACAACACCTACGGAAAGGGCATGCTGGCAATGATGGCATCGTTCGCGGCGGGACGTAACGGCATCACTCAGGGCGAAGCGGATGCATGGTTTGCCGAGTCTGGGGAGCTGAGCAACGCGGGCCGCTTCTTCTTCAGTCTGAACCGGCACAAGTTCGTGGCAGACCAGCCGGCGACAGCGTAGCAGTTCACACCAGCAGTCGCGTCATCACCCACCCCCCGGAAACGAGACCGGCGAAGATCGCGGCGGCCAGCAACAGCGGCCGCGTCCCAGCCTGTTTCAATTGTTGCCAGCGGGTTGCCATACCCAGCGCGAACATCGCGCTAGCCAACATTACGGTATCGAAATCGATGAGGTGCGTCCGAACGGTCTGTGGCAGTGTGACCAGAGACTGCGCAAGGATGACGGCGCCGAACCAGACCACGAACCATGGAAACTTGATCTTCTGCGATACGCTGCCGCCACCCGTGCGCCGCAAACGGCTGATGATGACCAGTACGGGGGCGAGCATCAGCACGCGCAACATCTTCGTGATCACCGCGGTGTCGCTGGCTGCCTGGCTGACCGCGCGACCGGCCGCGAGCGCTTGGGCCACCTCATGCACCGTGGCGCCGGCGTAGATGCCGAACTGCCGTTCGGTAAAGCCAGTGAGAGGATAGATCGCCGGGTAAAGGAACATGGCAATGGTTCCAAACACCACCACGGTGGCCACCGCCACGCTGACCTTGTGCGATTCGCTATCGATTACCCGTTCAGTGGCCAGCACCGCCGCGGCCCCGCAAATTCCGCTGCCGGCGCTTACCAGCAGCGCGGTATCCGCGTCCAATCCGAATACGCGGGTACCAAGCCAATACCCGATCAACAAAACACTGCCGATTACCGTCACATCGAGCACCATGGCACGTGGGCCAAGGTTCGCGAGATCCTGCACCGTCAGCCTCACGCCATAGAGCACGATGCCAAGCCGCAGCAGTGTCTGTTGACAGAACCGCAGGCCGGGCTGTAACCGTCCCAGTAGACGCTTCGGAAGTGCATTGCCCGCCACCATCCCTGCCACGATCGCCAGTGTCAGCGGACTCAGTTGCAGCTTATGATTCCACGGAAGCAGGGCCGCGGCCCATGCCAGCAGGGACGCCGTCACACATAAGGCCGCGCCCATGGCCAATTCTCTGGATATCTTCGGGAAGGGCATTTTGTAAGCTGACCTCAGATTAGCCGGATGTCCAAAATAAGTAAAACGGATAATATCAATGATCCTATTCGATCAGACCGATTTAGATCAGACCGATTTAGAATGAGACATGCAGATCACGCTTCGGCAACTGGAGATCTTCACCGCCATCTATCAGGAAGGCTCGATCACTCGGGCGGCACACCGCATCGGGCTGTCCCAGGCGGCCACTAGCCAGGCCTTGGCGGAGTTAGAAAACCAACTGCAACGCCGCCTTTTTGACAGAAATGGCCGCCGGATCGTGGGGAACGCCGCGGGCCGCGAACTGTTGCCGGCTGCGATCCAGGTGCTGGACAGGGTTCGCGATATCGAAGCCGGCGCCGGACACCAGCCGCTGAATATCAAACTCTGCGCCAGCCTCACGGTTGGCAACTACATGCTACCTTCGCTGATCGCGCGATTCGCACGCCGCTACAAGGATGCTCGCTTCCACTTGGCGGTTGGAAACACGGATTATGTGGTGGCCTCGGTACGGCAGTTTGAAAGCGACGCGGGTTGGGTGGAAGGCTTCACCCGCCACCCCGACCTGGAAGCATTTCCGTGGCGAGAAGACAAGCTGGTGATCATTGCCGCTCCGGGCCATCCGCTAGCAGGGCGGCGGGCCACTGCGGCCGCCCTGGGGGATCAGCGCTGGGTTTTGCGAGAAGCAGGATCCGGCACGCGGGCCGTTTTCGAAGAAGCCATCGAGGGCAGCTTCCGCCTGCTTCATGTCCCGCTGGAATTAGCCGGAATCGGCGCTGTCAAACGAGCGGTAATGGCGGGCGCCGGATTGGGTTGTATCTCTCGTTCGACTGTCGAGCTGGAGCTAAGAGCGCGCCACCTTCGCCTGGTACATGCGCCCTGGCTCGACCTGCGGCGACAGATCACGCTGCTGATTCATCGCCGGAAATACATCGATCAGGGCTTGCGCGATTTCCTTCAGTTTTGCGGCCTGGAAATGCCGGGTGTCAAGCAATCATGATTTTGCGTGGAAACTGCGCGTTATCTTCGAGAAACGTCTTTTTCCGGCTAAGCTCGGCTTTCGTAGGTTGAACACTTCGGTTCGCGTCCGTGGCGCGGGAAACCAGGGTGTGTTCGCCGGGCGTGGCGTCCTTCCAGTTGAAGGTGAACAATTTCCAGCCGAAGCGCGTGTTGGATTTGTCAAGCGCGGCGGGCTGCCACGACCCGCCATCAACGCTGACTTCCACAGATTTAAGCGGCGTCCCGTCATTCAAAACGAAGCCAAACACCTGATATCCGCTCGAGTTCTTTCTGACGCGCGCGATCACCGACTTCAACTGCATGTGAGTGACTTCGGTCTCCACCCACTGCGTCCCTGGATCGGTGTCTTCTCCCGTGCCGCCGACGCCGCGCAACGTGCGATACCAACGGGCCTGGAAGTTCCCCAGATAGCGGTCCTCTTGCAGGTGGATCTCGGACACCCACTTCACATTGGCGACGCCGTACCAACCAGGCATGATGAGGCGAACCGGAAATCCCTGGTCGCGCGTGAGGGGCTGGCCGTTGAGCGCGTAGGCCAGCAGCGGCTCCGGTTTCATGGCGTGTTCGAGCGTGACGCTGCGGCCAAACTGCTGTTCGAGCTTATAGGTGTTTTCACGGAACACAACGTCTTCCTTACCGCGATCGGTGCCGAAAAACACGACTTCGCGCGCCCTGGCGCCAATGCCGACGTGCTTCAACACGTGGCTCAGCGGCACTCCGGTGAAGCGGCCGCACGAAGAAAGCCCCTGGAAGAAACGGCCACTGTTGCCGGAACATTCGTAGCCGTTCACTAGGTCGGTGGACTTCATTGCTTTGATATCGGCCAACGAAAGCTCGGTTGGCTTACTTACTAGCCCGGTGAACTTCAGCCGATACGCGGTCCCGTCAATCTCCGGACGATTGTAGTGCTGGATGAAGAAGAATTGGTCGTTGGGTGTGATCTGGCCATCGATGTTGCGGATATCGAGAAAACGATTCGCCGCATTGGGATTGCCATTCACTTTGTAGTCCTTCGGATAGTCTGTGAACGGGATGTCCGTCTCGCCATCCGCCAAGGCAGGCACAGCCCAATCCGTTGCGAAAGCCAGCAGTCCGGCTGCGGCCAATCCTGTTCTCAGGGTGTTTCTGCGAGTGATCTGGTCCGGCATGGATTCTCCCTCTACTTCTGGACTTCCGAATCTTTCGCCGCGCTCCACTGCGAAAATGATCCGTCGTACATGTGAGTGTCGTAGCCCAGGTACTTCAGTGTGAAATACGATTGCGACGCCTGCATTCCCGTGTTGCAATAAGTCACGACCGGGCGGTCAGGCTTAACTCCGAGTGACTCATACAGCTTGCGAAGATCCGCCTCCGGAAGGAGCGTCATGTCGTCTTTGCTGGCTTGCGTCTGCATCCAATAAACATTGGTTGCTCCCGGGATGTGGCCGGGCCGTGGAATTTCCGAAGACGGGGCGGTAGTTCCAGCGAACTCTCCCGCGGTGCGGGCGTCCACCAACACTGGAGAAGTAGATGGAGCGTTCAGGGCCGCGTACGAAAGATCTTTCACCGCGTTCATATCCACCACCACTTCCGGCCGCGGGCGCGGAATCAGGTGGCCCTGTTTCACCTCGGGAATTTCTTGGGCGAGCGCACGTGATTCCGAGGTCCACTTGTGCAGTCCGCCATCCAACAAAGCTGTTGCCTGGTGCCCCAGATAGTCGAGCGTGAAATAAGCGCGCGTCGCTGGAAGGACAGAGGCGTCGCCGTAGAGGATGACGCGGGAATCGTCGGATACGCCGAGGCGTTCGAACACGCCCTTGAGCGTGGCCGCGGGCGGCAGTTCATTCAGGAGTCCATCACGCGTGACCGCGATATCTGACAAGGCCAGGAATCGGGCGCCCGGGATGTGCCCGGCATCATAGGCTGCGTGATCGCGCGACACTTGCAGGATGACGACGTTCGGGTCATTGAGATGCTGCTCCAGCCACGCAGTGGAAACCAGCATGTCGCTGCGCACGGCGGGAGCGGCGGATGCGACCATGGAAAGGAGAGAGAGCGCACCAAACAATCGAATCTTCATGTGTTCTCATAATACGCCTCAATGGGCGGAAACGCCGCGCCAACAGCCCGGTCTGTACAATGGGTTCGTTCAAGGAGGTCACGATGAAGACATTGTTCTTGGCTAGTACAATGCTGGCAGCCCTGATAGGGCTCACCGGTTCCACTTTTGCGCAAACGGATCAAACGTTGCCAATCCGAGGCGGCGAGGTTGCCAGGGATTTACCCGGCGCGAAAGAACTGCCCGACCCGAACATGGTCTACAAGGTTGTGTTCGATATCGCTACCGCAGCTCCAAAAATTGAAGACGTTAACCCCGGGCTTACCGGTGTTGTTCGCTATGTCAATACTCTCGGCAAGTATGGAGTGCCGGCCGATCATCGAAAGATCGCGGTGGTGTTCCATCGCGGCGGGACCGAGGTAGTTTTGAACAACGAAACCTTCAAGGCGCGTAATCCGGGCCACGACAATCCAAATGTTGCTTTGATCCAGAGCATGAAGAAGGCTGGAGTCGACTTTCGAGTCTGCGGCCAAGCCGTGTTGGCTCGCAAAATAGATCCGAAGACCGTCATGCCGGAGATCGAGGTCGATCTGTGGGCCTTGACCACGCTGGTTAATCTGCAGCTTCGTGGTTACGTGCACGTGGGAGGGGAATAAATATCATGATCATCAGCCGCCGCACGCTGTTCGCTGGGGCAACCGCAGCCGTGCTTTCGCATGTTCTGCGAGGCGCCGATCAGGCCGATCAATCGCGGATGATCGTTCGATCACCCCGTCCGGAAGATCTCGAGATGCCACTGGACGGCTTCACGGATTGGATCACGCCCATCGATCGATTCTTTGTCCGGTGTCACACCTACACGCCCAAAGTAAACCTGAACGAGTGGAGCCTGAAGATCGATGGTGTCGTCGACAAGCCGATGACGCTGACAATGGACGATCTGAAAAAGCTTCCGCGCGTGGAACTGGTCGGCGTTCTGGAGTGTGCCGGCAACGGAAGAAAGTTTTACTCCCCGCACGTGCCAGGAGCGCAGTGGGCTTTTGGCTCTGTCGGCAATGGGCGATGGGCGGGAGCGCGTCTTCGAGACATCTTGCAAAACGCCGGCATCAAAAGCTCCGCTACGGAGATTTTGTTTGATGGCGCCGATGTCCCCCTGGGGAAGATGCCTGATTTTCAGCGCACCATCACGACTGCCAAGGCGCTCCATCCCGATACCCTCCTCGCCTACGAGATGAACGGCCAGGCTCTGCCGGTACAACATGGATTCCCTTTGCGGGTGATTGCTCCGGGATGGGCGGGCGACTCGTGGGTGAAATGGGTGCAGCACATCGAGGTGCTGGATCATGAATTCGATGGCTTCTGGATGAAGTCGGCTTATCGCCATCCCACACACCCGGTTCCACCGGGCACCGCCGTGGACCAATCCCTGATGGTGCCCGTCAGCGATCTCAACGTCAAGTCTGTGATCGCGGTTCCCGGCGAGTGGGCCAAGCCAGGCCTGGTGCGCGTGCAAGGTACGGCCTGGTCCCACACGTCGCCGGTCAGCAATGTCGAGGTGTCCACCGATGGAGGCCAGAGCTGGAAACGGGCCAAGCTAACGGGCCAGCAGTCTAAGTACGGCTGGCGCATTTGGCAACATGATTGGAAGGCCACCGAAGGCAAATACATTCTCATGTCCCGCGCGACGAACATGGCTGGCCAGACTCAGCCGCTCGCTCAGGAATGGAATCCCTCTGGCTACCTCTGGAACGTGGCCCAGCCAGTTGCAGTTACGATCTCGGCGCAAGCGCCGTCAACGAGCGCTGATATCGAGCCGGCTACTGCCGACATGCCTTACCCGGATGGCTACCAGGCCGCCTGCTTCAGCTGCCATGATGAGCACATGATGCAGCAACAACGCCTGACCGGCGCGCAGTGGGATCGCGAGATGAACAAGATGACTGGCTGGGGCGCCCAGGTCAGGCCCCAGGATCGCGAAGCGATTCTAAACTATTTGTCCAACCGCTTTAAGCAATAGCGCGCTCGCACGCTGCTAACGCGATAGATCATGGGCATCTTCCTCCCCCCAGGATGTCCCACTTCCGACCGTCGTCACTAGCGACGAATCTCGAAGCCGCCTGGAGAAATTTGGTCCAGACGCTATGCCCGACGCGGCCCTGCATCCACTACGCTAGGCCTCTTGCCAAATTCTGGGCGCCGGTTCCGTGGATGCTCGGCCTACTCGACGCATCTCCTTTACTCCGCATCAGTTCGTCCTCGGACGCGCCCCACTGCGCGATCATCGCGTCTATCCCCTCGGCGGCCTGCATCGTCTCCACTTCAGCCTTGCGGTTCCATTTCCGCGCGGGAATGAAAAAGCCCAACGCTTGGCCAGCTGACGCACGCCGATCCTTCGGCTTCCATATTGCGTACCTTGTGTACACGATGACATCGTTTCAATCCGCCGTGCGAGTCCTCTCCCCGAAACTCGCGCATGGCAATCGTTTTCGGTCCGGATGTGTTGATGCGTACTCTGTGTACACAACAGCACGTCTGCGCGCCTCGCGGCCTTGGCAAGAAACTTTCCAGCGGGTTGTTTGGAATCCTTGCGGAGGAAGAAGCCGATGAATTCTTGCTTTGCACAAACCGGCGTGTTAGGTCCTGTCCTGGACATGACCCACGGTTTTTCAATGCTTGGCATAGTGTCTTCAAGTCCGGCGAACAGCAAGAAAAGATTCCCGCTCCGAATCGGCTTCACCGACGCGCGCAGAACGCTGACAGCCCTACCCAATTGTCGCGGCGAAGTTTCATGCCACTCCGAAGCCGTATTCGGATTAGATGGCTTGTTGAAGAAGATGCGGCGGCAGCATACAAAAACACCGGTGAACGCGAGAATGGCGTTTACGAGTCCCAAGAGGCTCCAAAGGATCTCGGCAAGTACGCCGAACCTACCAAAGTGTAACTGAGACAGCCAGAACAAGGCGGGATCGGCGAATCTGTCACCGCGATCGATGAAATATAGAACGTTGAATGATTGAGGAAGCGAAAGATAGATGCCGGAGATTCCCCATAGCAAAACAAACGGAAAGCACCAGAACCCGGCGGCACTGTGCAGATCCCAGCTAATTCGAGGAAAATGCGCGCGCCAGCTCACGGTTACGCTGCGTCTCCAGTGCTTGATTCCAGGCCACCAGATAACCGCACCCGTTAGACAGAGCAGCGTCGTGCAAATTCCCCCGATGCCATTTACGATTCGGCCGATATCGCCTGCCAAAAGCTGGCTGTGAAATCTTACGAGCCACTCCAGCGAGAACGTACGCGAAATTTCGTTGCGGAAAACGAGAGCAGCTCCGGACAGGCTCATCAACACTACGTACGGGGCGGCTATCGCCCCGATCCAGAAGTGAACCTGGAATAGGAACTCCCGGAGACGTAACCTCTCAGGGTGTTGCGCCCACTGCTGCCAATTTTCCAAACCGAGGGTCCTTGGCTGTAGTGTAATTCCGTGGTCCTTCATCTTCAAACACAGTGACGTTTTCCTTAGTACGGCTTGGCAAGAGTATGCTGAAATAGCGATGCAGTGTTCCGACGGTTCTTCCCTCAGCGCGCCTGCATTCAAAAAAGACGCCGATTACGTTTTCTATGAGCTCACCCGCAGCATATGTCCCGTCTGCCGATCCGTCATCGACGCACAAATCCTGATCCGCGGCAACAAGGTCTATATGCGGAAGCGCTGCGCGCAACACGGGCCTTTCGAAGCGCTCGTGTACGGCGACGCGGGCATGTATACCAATTCCACGAAGTTCAACAAACCGGGCACTATTCCGCTTGAGTTCTCGACGGAACGGGATCGCGGCTGCCCCCTCGATTGTGGACTCTGCTCCGACCATCAGCAACACGCGTGTCTAGGCATCATCGAAGTGAACAGCGCCTGCGACATGAATTGTCCTCTCTGTTTTTCTGAAGCGGGCCCGGGCTTCAACCTTACGCTCGAAGAAGTCGAGGAGATTCTCGATCACCTGGTGACAACCGAAGGCAATCCTGAAGTAGTGCAGTTTTCCGGCGGCGAGCCCTCCATTCATCCCGAGATCGTTCCGATGATGAGGGCCGCGCAGGATCGCGGCATTGCCAACGTGATGCTGAATACGAATGGCAAACGAATCGCCACAGACGACCGATTCCTCGAACAGCTCAAGGATGTAAAGCCGAACGTCTATTTCCAATTCGACGGCTTTGAAAGCGAGACCTATCGCATCATTCGAGGCGAACCCGATATTCTGCCGAAGAAGTTGCACGCGCTGGACCGTCTTGCCGAGATTGGCTGCACGGTGATCCTGGTTCCGGCGATCGAGCGCGGCGTGAACGAACACGAAATCGGCAGAATCGTTCGTTTCGGCCTGGAACACCCGGCGGTGAAAGGCATCAATTTCCAGCCCGCCTTTCACGCCGGCCGGCACGGCGCGCACGATCCCATGCAGCGTATAACCAATCCCGACATCCTGCGGCACATCGAGGAGCAAACCGAAGGGCTGTTTCGCGTCACCGATTTCGTCCCGGTTCCGTGTTGCTTCCCAACGTGCAATTCGGTCACCTACGCCTATATCGATGAACAACGCAACGTCACTCCGTTGCCGCGCATTTTGAACGTCGACGATTATTTGGACTACATCTCGAATCGCGTAATGCCGGACTTAGGCGCGGAAATCCGGCGAGCGCTCGAAGGATTGTGGTCATCCTCGGCGGCGCTGGGTTCGGAAAAAGTTGCGAAGGAATTCTCGTTCTCCTGTTCGGCTTGCGGCCTGCCGGAGGGCGGTCTGGACGTGAAGGGCCTTTCGAAGTTTATGTTCATGATCATGCTCCAGGATTTCATGGACGCTTGGACATTCAACCAAAAGAACCTGATGAAGTGCTGCAAAGAATTCCTGTTGCCGGGCGGCCGGCAGATCCCGTTTTGCGCATACAACACCGTGGGCTATCGCGAGCAGGCGCGCGCGCAGTTGGTGGCTCAGGAGGCCGCACGGCGCCGGGCCCGCCGCGATGGCGTGCGCTACCAGGTGCAGCCCGTCACGTTTCGCTTTCCCTCGTTGGTAGAGATCGCCAAGTGAACGGCACTGAACTGAAATCGTGTTGCGCCGCGGCATATCAGAGCGATTTTGCTCGTTTGCTGCTCGGCGATTCCCTTCATCCGGGCGGTCTGGCGCTGACTGGGCGGCTAGGGAACCTGCTCGAGCTTTCGCCGAGCGACCATGTTCTGGACGTGGCATGCGGGCGGGGCGAAAGCGCGATCTTCCTTGCCACTCGATTCGGATGCCGCGTGACGGGGGTGGATTTGGGAGAAACCAACGTCGCCCATGCGACCTCGCGCGCCGAAGCGGCGAACGTCTCCACCTTAGTGCAGTTCAGACTAGGCGACGCGGAGAGGCTCGATTATCCCGACGCGAGTTTCGATGTCGTTGTGTGCGAGTGCGCGTTCTGTACATTTCCCAACAAGCGGGCAGCCACGCGCGAATTTGTCAGGGTCCTGCGCTCGGGTGGACGACTGGGATTGAGCGATCTCACGCGATCCGGCGAACTGCCAGCGGAATTAACCGGATTGCTGGCCTGGATCGCCTGCATTGCCGATGCTCGGGCCGCCGAAGAATATGTCGCGGATCTGGAACGGGGGGAGTTTCAATGGCTATCAGTGGAGCCGCACGATGAGGCGTTGGCGCAAATGGTGCGTGATATCCAGGGCCGGTTGCTGGCCGCGGAGCTGATGGTGAGGCTCGACAAAATGAGTCTGCCCGGCGTTGATTTCGCGGAAGCGAAGACGACAGCCGCTTGGGCTGCGGGCGCCGTACGGTCGGGACTGCTCGGCTACAGTCTCATTACGGCGAGAAAGCCATGTGGATGACGGCGCGCAATGTTGTTATGACGATCTCGGGTGTCAGCGCGCTGGCTATGCTGTACGTGGGAGCGTATCAGGTGCGTGCTGTCGAACATTTGAAGTGTCCGTTGCTGAAGCGCGGATGCGAAGCGGTGGCCGACGCGCCCTTTGCGCGGCCCTTTGGTATCCCCGACGGATTCATCGCGGCCACGATGTACGGCTTGCTGATTCTGCTCGCGTTGATCGGCCGCGAAACACTTGGGGTTCGATATTCCGTTCGAGCGTTAGCAGTGGTGGCAGTCCTCGCGAACGTCATCGGCGTCGCCGACATGACTCGCCTTGGGGCATTTTGTTTCTTTTGCCTTTTGACAACAGCGCTGTCGCCATTCCTGGCATGGGCGGCCTTCGTGCTTTGAACTTCGCGAAGTCACTGGAAAACCGTCCGTCGTGATCAGCACCGGAGCTTTAACTTCTGTCGTTGTCAAGCATTCGACGTCGTTCTCTCTAGCACATTACTGGCCTGTTGATATCGTTGATCGGCACTACCGGAGTTAGAACCACCGCTGTGGCGTCGTTCGACAGGAAAACGTGACGACGATTCCAACCAGATAGACGAGACCGAACAATCGCGCCCTCGATCCTCGCGCGGCGGTAACCGCGATCGAAGCAAGCCAGTCGAACACGCCCGCTCTGCGAGCTAACTCCGAGAGCAACATCATTCCCGTGAGGAACAGATAAACGTCGGTATCTCTTCCTGACAGCGGCGCCCGCTTGCGATAAAGGAAAAGTCCGGAGATCACCAAGATGAGAGCGCCTAAAACATGCTGGCAGATGTCCGCAGCTGGATCTGAGTCGCTACAGCGGGTGTAACCGGTATAGCTTGGCTGGTGGGCGCCGCAAAAATGGATCGAGAATGCCGCCGAAGTGCAAGTGACGCGCTTGAATAATGGCGTCGATGGAGCGGGCGTCGCTCGAGAAAGTATCGATGTCGAGAGCGTGGCTGGCGGCTCGTGGCTGGTCAATCTACTTGATCGCCCTGATCTTCCGGATCGCCAACCGGAATCCGCAGCAGCGTTTCCGGATCCAGAAACTGGAGGAAGCCGGGCGGAAGGGTATCGGTGGGATCGTCGATGTTGGTTGGCCCGATGGCGCCCTGCGAACCGATGAGGCACAGATCGGTGCGGGGCCATTGCGCCTGAGCGCGGTCCAGGGCAAGGGTGAAAGATTGAATGTCGGGGTGTTCCAGTCGTGCGGCTGCGGCGGCATGCGGCGGTTTGGGCGGGTGCGCGGTCACGCCCAGGTGGTGATGGTGAGCGGCGCGCAGAGTTTCGGCCACTTTGTGGAGCGATTCAGGTTTCATCGAGGTGCCTTTCATCGCCAGCGTAAGCCGGGGGCGCGCGAAGCTTGACGCACGGAACGGCCAAGTAACTCGCGCGCAAGGGAAGAAAGAAGCGCTCGCGAAGTGACCGCCCACGTTAGCTGCCATCGGGAAAACCGCCGCGATGCAGAACCATCGGATAGTGCGGCAGCGCTTCGGGCCTGGGGACAGAGGCTCGCCAGCCATCGGGATAGGGCTCCAATCCCCCGAAAAGAGCGGACCTGCCGGCCGGGGATTCGCGGAGGAGGTGCTCCAGCGACTGTCGCAGATTAACAATACTCTGGCCGAAGCCGGCCTCCCAATGCTTCTCGATGTCCGAGACTAGCCGATAGTAAGTGTCACGGGCGTCCCGCCCCGCGGCTGTCAGGTGGAGCGCCTTTTCCTGAACGATGGCATAACCGCCCTTTTCCAGGCGCTTTAATGCCATAGCGATAGCCTCCTTGGATACTCCCGACAAGCGTGGCAGATCTCGGACACGCGTTCCTTCTTCACTGGCTAAGCGCAGGACGTTCGCGCTGATTGCGAGCGCTAGCAGGCTGATGAATTAGTTATTCGGCGAAGCTTTTTGCCTCTCGCCAACGGTCTTGTCATGAGCATTTACGTGGAGATTGTGTGCCTGAATTGGCGACTTTCCGTCGTCCAGACACACTTCTCCCCGAACTTACGCGGAGAGAACCACCGTAAGGTTCCGCATCCGCACCAGATTGTAGGCGGCGGCCGCGAAGGTGAATACCCAACCAACTTTGAAGACGCCGCGATGTCGGGTCTTGCGCAGCATTCCTACCGTCTTTAACCACCCAAATACTTCTTCGATCCGTTTTCGCTTGCGCTGGCTCACCTGGTATCCAGCGTGCCGTGTCGTGCGCCCGTCAATGGCACTGCCGCCTTGCCGATTGATATTCTGCGACACGTGCGGCGTCACGTTCCGGCCACGCATCTCTTGCACGAAGCCTCGCGTGTCATAGCCTTTGTCGGCTCCCACCGTCACGCGCTGGTCGCCCTCGATCCGCCCCGCCATTTCCAGCGCTGCGTCGCGCTCGGCCTTTCCGCTGCACAGCACCAGTTCGGTATCCACCACCAGTCCGTTGCGGTTCTCGATCAGCACGTTGCCGCAGTAGGCCAGCTTCGACTCGTGACCGCCGCTTTTTCTTGCCAGCCTGGCTTCCGGGTCGGTCGTCGATTGATGCGTGTCGTTGCGGCGCTCCTCGCCATGAAAATCAATAGTCGGATTACCCGGGTCCTCCGGTGGTAGCGTGGGGCCTTGATCTTTGCGTTGAAAACTCTTCTGACTCGCCCAGGCTTCTATCAGCGTGCCGTCCACGCTGAAATGCTCATCCGACAACAGGTCGTTGGCACGCGCCTGTTTCAATACCTGCGCGAAGAACTTCTCGGCGATGTCACCATTCAGCAGCCGGTCGCGATTCTTGCTGAACACGCTGGGCACCCACACTGGCTCGTCCATGTTCAGACCCACGAACCAGCGGAACAGCAGATTGTATTCCAGTTGTTCCATGAGCATCCGCTCGCTGCGAATCGTATACAACACTTGCAGTAGCAGTGCGCGCAAGAGCTTTTCCGGCGCGATCGAGGGACGACCCCAATCGATGTATAGTTGCCCGAACGATCGGGACAGTCCTTTCAAGACCGCATCCACCATGCTTCGGATCGGCCGCAAGGGATGATTCGCGGGAATACGCTCCTCCGGCGACACGTAACTGAACATCGCGCTTTGCTGGGTGTCTTTTCCTCGCATAGGCTAAAACATAATGACGTTGTTTTGTCTTCCTTGGTCACACCCCATCCCAATTACTTTTTCACCATCCTGCTAGACGCGACTCGCGTTCAAATTGGATGGCAAAAGCCAATAGAGCTTTCGAGAGGAGCAGCGGCAGGGCGTACTCAGCCGCGGAAACGCCGGCATCGTTGCTTCGGGCGCGACGCTCGGGATCGGGCCCTATGCTCAACATGTCGTATCCGAGGATCGGAAGATAGTCGGGAAGCTCCGGGTTCAATTGATCCACCAGCAACTCGAGCGATCGGCGCAGCTGATCGATCGTGTGCTTGCCAAACCGCTCGTGCCACCGCTTCTCAATGATGGCGCTTAATGGCCGCCAGACCTCCAGAGCCTTTCGACCTCCGGAGGTGGGAAGGATCAGCCAATGGAAGGGATCTTCCGCTCGATCCCGGCGAACAACAACGTAGCCCCACCATTGGCCGATGCGGGTTAACCAGGTCTTCATTTCTTTGTTCGTCAGGCCAGCCAGGCGCTGAAATTCCTGGACCATTACCTCATCGGGAACGAACCGCAGGAACTTAATCCACATCGCCATGGATACGAGCCAGGGAGCGGAGGCTGCTCCCGCCGTCGAGCCATGGTTTGTAGTGCGATGCGGCGTGTGATGTTCGAACTCGTTGTCGAACTCGATGGTAAATGCCACCAGCGCTTGTGATAACAGGGCGGACAAAGGCAGTGGGCCGGCCATGCTCACATCATAGGAGGCTGATCGGCTCGGCTACTCGCCCCTGAGGGCGCGCATCGGATCGATGAGCGATGCCCGCCGCGCCGGAACATATGCCACCCCACCACCACCGGCATGATCGCCATCGCGACGCCACTGATCAGCAGCCAGATCACTGTTGCGCCTATCATGATGATCACCAGGCCGGCTGCGGCCAGCGGCGTCAATACCGGTAGATGCTGTTGAAAAAGTCGCTGGCTGAATCAGTTCATGGTCGCGGTGGAAGAAATTCCAACGGAATCCGAGGGGCTGATATTCCCCACAGGCCCGACGTCGGCGGGCCGCTCCCAAATGGAAGCCCTACTTATCGGGCTTCCGCCATAGTTCTTCTCTCACGCGGTCGACGGGCATGATGTTTCTGGCATAACAGGTGGGCGCAGCCGTATGAGGCGACGCAGATTTTGAACGGTTGCCACTAGTAGGAACTCTTCAGCGGCTCCGGCGAGGCCTCTGAGCTTCAGCCGACTGAATCGAAATTGCTGCTTCATGTGGGCAAACAGCATTTCCACCTTCTTTCGTGAGCGGCGTGATTGTTGGAAGGCTTCGGTGTTCCGAAGCGCCATCGCTTCCTGCCGGGCGCTCTCATCGAAAGGTACTGACAAGGCGCGTTTCGTGCCTCTTGTACATTCCGGGCGGATAGGACATGCCTTGCAGTCGCTCGCAGTTGCTCGGTAAGTGTGAATGCGGGTTTCTTCGCGCGCGGTGCGATGCTTCAGGATCTTGCCCTGTGGACAGATGTAATGGTTCTTCGCGGGATCAAAAGTGAAAGCCTCACGAGGGAGCAGGCCATCGGTTTGGTGCTGCCGATCAAGCACCGGGATATGCGAGACGATTTTCCGTTCCGATAGCCAGCCCAGAAACGGGCCCGTGCCGTAGGCTTTATCTGCGGCGAGTCGTTCGGGTCTGATGCCGTGCGTTTGTTCGACTCGGCCCAGCATTGCTTTTGTGGCGATAATCTCCTGTGCTATGCGTGCTGGCGTGGCTTCTACTTCGACGATCACGGCATGGTCCGTATCAACCAGGTAGTTGTTGAAGTAACCGAACTTGCCTCGCCCCTCCTTCGTATTCCACGCGGCTGCGGGATCGGTCGGCGAGAGATATCGTGCATCGCCTTGATGAGCCGGGTTACCGGCATCAAGAGCTTCCAGATATTCACGGACCGGCCTGGTTGCTGCTTCTTCACGAATCGCGTCCACACTTTCAACTCGCCGCTCACGCCCGGCATCGCCACCGATCAGGCTGCCGTCCACGGCAAAACCCGCGCCGCCAACCAGCCCCGCACTCCGGCATTGGCCAACGACATCCTCGAACAGCAGCCGGTAAATATCGCCCTCGCGAAACCGGCCATAGCGGTTCTTCGAGAAAGTGGAATGATCCGGCACCGGGCCTTCGAGACCCAAGCGGCAGAACCAGCGATACGCCAGATTGAGATGCACCTCGCTGCATAGCAACCGCTCGGACCGGATGCCATAGACGTAGCCGATCAACAGCATTCGCAGCATCAGTTCGGGGTCGATGGAGGGCCGACCTGTCGGACTGTATTGGCTGGCTAAAGCCGATCTCGCCCGATCAAAGTTCAACACCGCATCAAGCTGCCGCAACATGTGGTTGCCGGGGACATGATCCTCAAGCCGAAATTCGTAAAACAGATCTTCCTGTGCGCTCTGCCGTCCCATCATGTCGTTTCCTCCGTTGTTATCTATAACACCGGAATTACATCAAATATGCGATAGACAGCGATCCTTTCAATGGCGTTGATGCCGTTACGACATGCTCGCCTGGGCGGCTGTTATTCGTCGCGTGCCGGTCCATTGGGACATGCTACAACTGGTGCGACGTGCGTGTGAGGATTAAGTATGCGTTACCACTGGCCCAGATGGCGCTAGCGGCTGCTCTAGTCTGGCTGAGCCGCCGAGAACTCGCCGCCGCGCATCTTCAAGCTGGCAGGACCCCGGCCTTCGATCTCGTCATACTCATCAATCCCCCGGCGGCCATCCTACGAGGCGCTTGGTTCAGCTACGTAGATTACCCATGGTCCGACGTGATTTTCGTCGCATCAATCGGCGTGTTTTGGTACTTAATCGGATTAAGCATAGATTACTGGCAGAAGCGAAAGACACTTCCTCTATTTACCTGGAACCCACTACGAGTAACCGCCGACCTGGCGCTGATCGCGCTTGGCCCATACTTCATCTGGGATCTCAAACGAGTTGATGTTGCTCACATGCCGTGGCAGTGGGAGGCTCCTGAATTGGCCACGGTTTTTTGCTGGCTTCTCGGGCCGGCATTCATCTTCGGTCGCGACCTAATTCATTGCTTTCGCCGTAGAGCGTCACCACCAGCGACCTCCCCCTGAGGCGCTGAGATCACAGCTGACGACAAGAGCCGATGCTTAGCGCCAGGTAAGCTACTCACTCGGCGACTTTTTCAACAACATCGGTAGGATGTGCAACAGCCACGGGAAGATCAAACCGATGCCGCCCAGCACCTCGCGCCGGCGAACAAAAACAGCAGCGCGAGCAGCGCTTGAACAATCCACAATGTCCGGTTCTTCGTCATGCTTGCACCTGTTCGGCCAGCCAAGCCGCCAAGCGATCCAAAGACATGCTCCAGCCCTGTTCCATACCCGCCAGGTGCTGCGCCGCGTCACCCTTCACCTTCGAAACGCGCGCGTGCAGCGTGAGTTTCGTTTTGCCGTTCTCATCGGCGAACGTCACCGTGTTCAGTATTTCAAATAGCGGTTCGCCATGGTTGTCCAGCGCCTGGGTGGTGAGCACCAGCCGCTCCGGCTCCACAATTTCATGAAAAACGCCGGTCATTGGATAAACGACGCCGTCCGGCGCGCGCATGTGAATCCGAATGGCGCCTCCCGGCCGGACATCCACTTCGCACACTGGGTTGGTGAAACCCTTCGGTCCCCACCAGCGCGCCAGTTGCTCGGGATCGGTCCACGCCTTGAAGACTACCTCACGTGGCGCATCGAAAACACGCGTGGTGATCAGCTCCTGCATCTTCGCCAATTGGTCGCCCAGCCGGTCCAGAGTTTGATTCGCGCCCTCGATTGCGTTGTACGTTTTGACCACTGTGTCGCGTTCGGCAACTGACGGGAAGAGCATCCGCATGGCGAGCTTCGTCTTATTGCCATCTTCTGCGAACGTGACCGTGGTCTGAAAATATCCGGGCGTGCCCTGGTCGCCATGATCGTAAACCAGCCGTTCCGGTTTCACAATCTCCAGATAGGTGATCTTATTCGGGTAATCGACGCCATTCGGCCCATGCATGGTGAAGCGCCAAATACCGCCCGGCCGCAGGTCGATGGAGTGCGTGGTGATGCTGAATCCTTGGGGGCCGTACCAGCGCCCGATGTGTCTGGCGTCGGTCCATGCGTCGAACACCAGAGTTCGCGGCGCATCGAACACTCGGGTGACAACGATTGCGCGCCGCGCCTCATCCAGGTAATCGGCCAGCACGCCCAGTGCGCTGGTCCAGCCAAACTTGTGCCCATCGCGCGATTCTACAGATTCAAATCCGCTCTGTCGCAACGTGAGCTCGGTCTTGCCGTCGCACTCCACCAGCGTGATCGTCACCAGCGTTTCTTTCCTGGGCTTTCGGTTGGCGTCCAGCCAGCGGTGGGTAATCACCAGCCGTTCCGGCTTCACCATCTCGCGATAGCCGCCTTCCAGCCAATTCTCCACACCATCGGGAGAGCGCATGCAAATACGAAAAAAGCCGCCCGGCCGTATGTCCGTCTCGTGCGAGGTCACCGTGAATCCTCGCGGCGCGCCTTGCCAGCGCCGCAGGTGCTCGGGCTCGGTCCAGCAATCGAAAACCAGATCGCGCGGCGCGTCGAACACGCGCGTGATCACCAGTTCCTGTTGCGTCGATTCAGTCGCGGCCATTCTCGTCAGATGCTCGGCCAGCCGGTCATAAGTTTCGCCCGCTCCGCGCTCCATGCCGGACTGGATCACCGCGTCGCGAGTCTCTTTGGATGGGTAAAGAACACGGGTGGTGAGCGTGGTCTTCCCATCCTGCTCCGAAAAGGTCATCGTGTTGAGCGATTCGCCCGGATAATCGTCGAACGATTCCGTCGAAACCAGCTTTTCAAATGGGGTGATCTCTTGGTACACGCCGCGCATCCCTAGGTTCTTGCCGCCGGGTCCACGCAGGATGAAGCGCCACGCGCCGCCTGGCCGGAAATCCATCTCGCAAGAGACGATCGGGCAGCTATGCGGGCCAAACCAATGCAGCAGGTGCTCGGGCTTCGACCACGCTTCAAACACCAGCCGGCGGGGTGCGTCGAAAACGCGCGTCATCATGATCTCGCGATCGGAAGGCGTGCTCACGCTCAGGGCGGAGCTAGCTTTTGCGGTGCTTGCGGGCATGTTTCTTCTTCTCCTTTTGCTCTTTTTCTTTCAATTCGGCGAGGTAAACATCCAAACGATCGAAGCTTTCTTCCCAGAACTGGCGATAGTTTCCCACCCAGTCCGAAACGTCCTTGAGCGGACCCGCTGCCAGCCGGCACGGCCTCCATTGGGCTTCGCGTCCGCGTGCGATCAGCCCCGCGCGCTCCAGCACTTTGAGGTGTTTGGAAATGGCGGGCATGCTCATCGCAAACGGCTCGGCCAGCTTGGTAACCGAGGTCTCACCCGTCGCCAAGCGTGCCAGGATCGCGCGCCGCGTGGGGTCGGCCAAGGCGGAGAACGTCGCGCTGAGCGGATCGGGCGTGGTGGCTGCTTGTAAACTCATTGGATGCTATAAACCATGTGGTTAAATAACCAATGAGTTAAATGTACGCCCGGTCGCGGATCCTGTCAAGAGCTTTCTTTTTTGTGGCTGCTTTTGTGGTTCTGCCATGGCTTGATGTCGCTACGGGAATTCCGTAGCATTGGAGAGACGACTATTTCGTGCAATGCGTCGACCCGATGTCTCCGAGGCCGTTGAGAAGGCCGCCCACGCCGATCCTGACGCGCAGCCGCTCAGCCACGTTGACCTCAGGCGCATGAAGCCAACGCCGCGCGTGAAGCTGACCCGCCGCACCCGGGAATTGACGCAAGAGGAATTTGCGTCGCGCTACCACATTCCCCTCGACACGTTGCGCGACTGTGAACAAGGACGCTCGGAACCGGATCAACCCGCGCGGGCGTATCTGACGCTGATCGCTCGCGATCCGGAACATGTGAGACGCACGCTGAGTCCTGGGCCACGTTAGGTGCACCGCCGACTGTCAGCTGCCTGCTTTCCCTGTCTCGCTCTAATTCTTCTCGCGGCCTGCACCAATACGGCGGCCCAGCGACCCGATCATCCGCTCCTCAATTCCGATGTCGTCCTGCGCGACGTAATGTTCCGCAGCGCAGCCCTTGGCCGTGAGATGACATATCGCGTAATGCTTCCTTCGGTGGTCGCATCGCATCGGAAGCTGCCGGTTGTGCTTTTGCTGCATGGCGGCGGAGGCGATTTTCGCGACTGGTCCAACTACTCGGATCTCAGTCGCTTTATCAAAGCTAATTTTGTTCTCGTCATGCCTGAAGGCGATTATTCGTATTATGTAAACGCGGTAGAACGTCCCGCGGATCGGTATGAGAACTACATTGTCGAAGATCTTCTTCGAGACGCACAAGCCAGGTTCCCAATCGCCACAAATCGTGAAAATCGCGCCATCATCGGCGTGTCCATGGGCGGTTTCGGTGCGATTAAGATTGCATTGGGCCATCCAGAGCTCTTCGCTTTCGCGGGTGCATTAAGCCCCGCGATCGATATGCCTCGGCGGCAATTCTCGCTGAGAAGAATCCAACAATCCTGGGAAATGCGTTCGATATTTGGGCCATGGGGCAGTGAAGCGCGCCGCCGCGACGATCCATTTTTACTCGCGCGCGATGTCGCTCCCGCCAGCGCGCCGTACCTGTTTTTGTCGTGCGGAGCAGACGAGAGCCTGTTGGCGCCCAATCGGCAATTTGCAGAAGTGCTCGCGGAACAACGTCTGCCCCACGAATTTTACATCGTGCCGGGTGGCCACGAATGGACGCAGTGGAACAAGGAACTGCCCTTCTTGTTCGATTCCCTCCGGAAGCACGTGGGCGGTCCTGGCCTACAATAAGAATTTCCCCTCATCATGGCCGAATCTCCCATCACTCCCCGCAGCCAAGACTTCGCTGCCTGGTACCAAGACGTCGTGCTGCATGGCGACATGGCCGAACCGGCCGAAATCGTCAAAGGCTGCATGGTCATCAAGCCCAACGGCTACGCCGTCTGGGAAGTGCTGCAGCGCGAGCTGGACGATCGCTTCAAGGCCACCGGCCATCAGAACGTCTATTTCCCGCTGCTGATCCCGCAGAGCTTTCTGCAAAAGGAAGCCGAGCACGTGGAAGGTTTTTCGCCCGAGCTCGCCGTGGTCACCATCGCCGGCGGCAAAGAGCTGGAAGAGCCCTACGTCATCCGCCCGACTTCGGAAACCATCATCGGCCACTTCTTCGCGAAGTGGATTCAGAGCTATCGCGACCTGCCGGTGCTGATGAACCAATGGGCCAACATCATCCGCTGGGAGCTGCGCACGCGCATGTTTCTGCGGACCACCGAGTTCCTCTGGCAGGAGGGCCACACCGCGCACGCCTCGCACGAAGAGGCGCTCGAAGAAGTGCTGCGCATGCTGGACGTTTACGCCGACGTGGCCGAAAACATCATGGCCATGCCCGTGATCAAGGGCCAGAAAACTCGCGCCGAAAAGTTCGCGGGCGCCGTTCGCACCTACGCCATCGAAGCCATGATGCAGAATGGCCTGGCGCTGCAATCGGGCACCAGTCACGACCTGGGGCAGAATTTCGGCCGCGCCTTCGACGTGAAGTTTCAGACCAAAGAAGGCCAGCTCGATTACGTTTGGCAGACCAGTTGGGGCGTCTAGCACGCGGCTGATCGGCGGGCTGATCATGAGCCATTCCGACGACAAGGGCCTGGTGCTGCCTCCCAAAGTTGCGCCCGTCAAGTCTGTGCTGGTGCCGATTTATCGCAAGGACGAAGAGAAAGCGCGCGTGCTCGAAACCGCGCATCGCATCGCGAAAGATATCGGGCTCGAAAATTGACGATCGCGAAGGTCCTTCGCCTGGCGCGAAGTTCTTCCATTGGGAGCGGCGGGGCGTGCCGCTGGTGTTGGAACTTGGTCCCCGCGATGTCGCGTCGAACAACATCGTGCTGAAGCGGCGCGACACCGGCGCGAAGGAGGTGTTGCCCCAGGCCGGAAATTGCCGCGCGCATCCCCGCCACGCTCGCCGGGATGCAGGCCGATCTCTACGCCGCCGCCAAGCAGCGCCTGAAATCCAACACCGTGCTCGCCAATTCGATCGCCGAAGTGGAAGCGATTCTAGCCGACGTCACCGCCGAAAAAGGCGGAGGCAAATTCGTGATGGCGCACCTCAAGGACGACCCCGCTTGCGACGCCCGCCTGAAGGAGTTCAAAGCCACGGTCCGCTGCATCCCGCTGGTCGACGAGTTCGACGGCCCCGGCAAATGCATCGTAACCGGTGAACCGGTGGACCGCCGCGTGGTGATCGCAAAATCGTATTAGATTAAACCGGCGTCCGCGACAGCGCGCGATTCAGCGTCATGATCACCGTCTCCTCCTCGCGCTTAGGCTGAGCTTGCGGAACCGCCGTCGCCCCTTCTTTGATGAACGCCATCACATCCGCGGCCAAAGGCTTCCTGGTCTCGAGAAAATCCATGCCGTCCACCGTGATTTGCAGGCTGCTCTTGTCGTCGCTCGCCGCCAGCCCCCGCTGCTTCAAGTACCACAGCGCCGAACTCAACTCCGCGGCCGTGGCTTCGATGATCAGCTCCAGGTGCCGCATCGACAGACTCGGCGCCGACGGTTTGGTGAGCCGCCGATCATACAGCACGCACAGAATCGCCACTCGCCGCAGAGCCTCCCGCCCCAGCGCGTCGAAGAAGTCCACGCCGCTGAATTTAGGAACGCCTACTTCCTTTCCCACGCCTTTCAGCTGGTCGAACATGCCGCGCAGCTCCGGATCGGAGAGCGTCTCGTACGCGGAATTGACGGCCTCGAACATCTCGGCGTCCCCGGTGGCCGAGTTCCTGGGATGATATTTCTGCGCCAGCTTGGCGTAGGCCCGCTGAATGGTGTCGGAATCCGATTTCGGTTCGATCCCGAGAACGGCATAGTGATCTTGGAACTTACCGGCAAGTGGCGCTGACATAGTCTGTAAGCGTTATCGGCTGAAAGGCGCAAATCTGCGCTCGGCAAAAGCACTCACTCGCCGACTAGGGTGCTTGGTCCTCTGCGATAATGGTCCTACCCGCGCCCATGCATCGCCCCGCCGATACTTTTGTCGAACAACACCAGGAGCGCCTGCTCGATGAACTGAAAGACTTTCTCCGTATCCCCAGCATCAGCACGCTTCCCGAGCACCAGCCTGACATCGCCGCCGCTGCCCAGTTCGTGGCCGATAGTTTGCGCCGCGCCGGCCTCGAAAACGTCGAGCTTATCCCTACCGCGGGCAACCCGTTGATCTACGCCGACTGGCTCCACGCCCCCGGCAAGCCCACGGTCCTGTGCTATGGACACTACGACGTCCAGCCGCCCGATCCACTGGAGCTGTGGCATTCGCCGCCTTTCGAGCCGGCCGTTCACGATGGCAATGTCTACGCGCGCGGCTCGTCCGACGACAAAGGCCAAATGTACATGCATATCAAAGCCGCCGAAGCGTTGCGCGAGGTGCACGGCGGAAAGCTGCCCATCAATCTCAAGTTCCTGATCGAAGGCGAAGAAGAGATCGGCGGCGCGTCCATCAGCAAATTTGTCGCGGAAAATCCGGCCAAGCTCAAGGCCGACGTGGCGCTCGTTTCCGATACACAACTTTACGCCGAAGGCCTTCCCACCTTATGCATCGGGCTTCGCGGCCTCGTTTATATGGAAGTGGAAGCCACCGGCCCGGCACGCGATCTCCACTCCGGACTCTATGGTGGCGTGGCGCCAAATCCGATCCAGGGCCTGATCGACTTGCTATCGAAGTGTAAAGACGACGCCGGTTCCATCCGAATTCCGGGTATGTACGATGATGTCGCGCCTCCGGCTGCGGTGGAGCGCGAAAGCTGGCAGCGGCTGCCGTTCGATGAGGCGGAATTCTTGCGCCGGGAAGTCGGCTCCAGCGCACTGATCGGCGAACCGGGTTATTCGGTACTCGAGCGTGTGTGGGCGCGCCCCACCATGGAAATTCACGGCATTGCCGGCGGCTTCACCGGCGCGGGATCGAAGACCGTCATCCCATCAAAAGCCGTCGCCAAGGTCAGCTTTCGTCTCGTGCCGAATCAGGATCCCAATAAAATCCTCCAATCGTTTCGCGGCTTTTTGCAATCGAACGCGCCTCCGGGCATTCGCATCGAGCTGCGCGTTTTGAGCGCCGCTCCGGCAGTGATGGTCAATCCCGAACATCCCGCCCTTCGTATCGCGGCCCAGGCGTTCGGTGAGATGCTCGGTAAGCCCACCGTGCTGACGCGCAATGGCGGGTCCATTCCTGTCGTCGGCGATTTCGCCGCGCATCTGGGCATACCAACCATTCTTATGGGTTTTGGCCTCCCTGACGACGGCCTGCACTCGCCCAACGAGAAGTATCGCCTCGGCAATTATTACACCGGCATTATGACTATCGCGCACTTTTTCGAACAATTGGGAGTGAGCGAGCCGCGACGAACCGAGCCGCGACCGTGAGGGAGTCGGTTTTATTTGGCGACCAAGATTGACAATCCGGCGCCGGCCGAGAGCGTAGTCCGGTCGGCAGGGATGGTCTCTGGCGCGATGGCGATGTCCCGCGTCACGGGACTTCTGCGCGAAATCGTCATGGCGCGCCTGTTCGGGGCCGGCTTCGTCTATGATGCCTTTCTACTCGGCTTCCGCATCCCGAATTTGACGCGCGATCTTTTCGCTGAGGGCGCACTCTCCTCCGCCTTCGTTCCCATCTTCACCCAGACGCTGGAACATAAGGGCCGCAAAGAAGCCGCGCTGTTATCGAACCTGGTGGGGACGGCCCTCATCATTGTGGTCGGACTTTTCTGTTTGATCGGTGTGGTCTTCACGCCCGCCTGGGTGAATCTGCTGGCGTCCGGCTTCCACCAGGTGCCGGGCAAGTTCGAGCTGGCGGTCAAGTTGACGCGCATCATGTTTCCTTTCCTGCTGCTGGTGGCGCTGGCCGCCCAGGCCATGGGAGTGCTCAACGCCTGCAACCGTTTCGCCGTTCCCGCTCTCGCGTCTACATTCTTCAACATCGGATCGGTCGCCTTCGGCCTGATCCTGGGCTACCTTCTGGGACCGCACCTGGGCATCGATCCGATCACCGGCATGGCCATCGGCGTCGTACTGGGCGGAGCTTTACAGCTGGTCTGGCAACTGCCGTCGCTGCGCGCCGAAGGCTTCCGTTTCCATACAGCCATCGACTGGGGTCATCCGCTCCTGCGCAAAATCTTCCGCCTGATGGGTCCCGCGATTCTCGGCAACGCGGCCGTTCAGATCAACGTGCTGGTCATCACCAACTTTGCGTCGCGCATTCCTGGCAACGGTCCGGTGAGCTGGCTGGGCTATTCGTTCCGCTTCATGCAACTCCCGCTCGGACTCTTCGGAGTGGCCATCGCATCCGCCACGCTTCCTTCCATCTCGCGCAGCGCGGGCATTGGCGATTTTGACGAATTCCGCCGCACGCTTTCCAAGTCCTTGGGCATGGTGTTTCTGTTGACGCTGCCTTCTTCGGTGGGACTGATCGTGCTGGGCCGCACCATGATCGGCGCCATCTACCAAGGCGGTAAGTTCAGCGCTTTCGACACCGACCAGACCGCGATCGCTCTCTCCTGTTACGCCCTGGGACTCGCCGGATATTCCGCGCTGAAAGTGCTGAATCCGGCATTCTACGCGCTGCACGATGCGCGCACTCCCATGATCGTCAGCCTGCTCTCCATCGCCGTCAATTACCTCACCGTCAGCCTGATGTTTCGTCACACCGGATTGGGACACGCTGGCCTCGCGCTTTCCACGGCCGCTGTCGCTACTTTCGGCGGCGTCGCGCTCTTTGTGATTCTTCGCAATCGCATTCAGGGCATCTATGGCCGCAATTTAATCGAGAGCATTTGGAAGATCGCCGCCGCGTCCGCGGTAATGGGCGTCGCTGTGTTTCTTTCCAGCCATGGAATCGAAGGCTGGCTGGGCGTCGGCCGTCTAGGACGTTTAGTGGATCTCGCCTGCTCGATTCCCCTTGGCCTTGTGGTCTTCTACGCCGCCTGCCGCATCCTGCACGTCAGTGAACTGGAGCTTGCCACCCGCGCGCTATTTCGCGGTAATCGCCTTCCGGATCTCAGCTAACGGCGCGCGATCGTCGAACGTCACCGCTCCATTCTTTACCTGTACGCCCATCCGCCGCCATAGATCGTCCAGATCGGTGTGAACCGGGGTCGCCTTCGTCTGCTGGTACAAATCGGCCAACACCGTCGTCCCGGTGGCGCGATCGCCCACTTCCACGATACGCTCGACAGTCCAGTCCTCTGTGATGTTGCCGCCTGCACCCAGAATGCCGCGCATCGCGTCCTGCAGGCCTTTTTGATTGTGCGTCGCCTCGCGAATCCCTACGTCCGCCAGCAGCCAGAATATCGCCCCGCCCCAGTAGGTGCGGCCCCAGGTGGGTGTTCCGTCCAGACCCCGATCGCCCGCCTGCGGCAATCCTTGCGGCATGTCGCGCACGAAATCTCCCCATACTCGCTCCGGGCTCATCCGTCCGATCTGGGCCCTTGCAATCGGCTCGATGTAAGTCGCCATGCCCTCTTCCATCCAGTGATGTTGGTCGCTCTCGCCGCTCACATCGGGAAAGGCCATGTGGATGAACTCGTGCGTCATGGTCCAATCGTCGTCCAGCTGCTGCGCGGTGGTCGCATGTCCCACTGAGATCCGTGTAAAAGCCCCGCGCCGCCCTCCAAACGTCGTTCCGTGAAACACTCCGCCGCGTCCTTCCGAAAACCGCACCATCACGCGCGGATGCTCCACCGGAAACCGGCCGAAGTATTCTGACACTGCATTGGCCGCGTTGGAAATCCACGCCAGGACGCCGGCTCGGGGCAAATCAATCTTGCCCGGCCCAAAGCTCACCTCGATGGTCGCCCCGCCCGACATTACCTGCGCGGGTTCCCACGTATCTTGTGCCGAAGCACCGGCTAACAATAGAAAGAGCAAAAGTACTCGCGGCATGCGTCCCTTATGATAGATGACGCCTGGACTCGCGCTCGGTTCCCGCCGGAGATGTTAAGATAAAAAACAGATGACCGATGAGATCGCGCAGGTCACCCGCTTGCAATCCCTGGATCTGAGAATCGCAGAGTTGGAGCGGGAGGTTGCCACCCTACCAAAACACATTGCTCAAATCGAAAAGGCTCTGGATTCGCACCTACGCCGGCTGGAGGCGGACCGGGCCGCCCTGGTGGGCAACCAAAAGGAGCGCAAGCAACTGGAAGACGACGTGAAGGTGGAGAATCAAAAGATCTCCAAACTGCGCGACCAGATGCTGGGCGCCAAAACTAACGAGCAATACCGCGCGTTCCAGCACGAGATCAGCTTCTGCGAAGCGGCCATCCGCAAAGCCGAAGATCGAACGCTGGATTTGATGTCGGAATCGGAGCCGCTGGACGCCAACGTCAAGAAAGCGGAAGCCGCGCTGAAGGAAGAAAAGCAGCAGGTGGAAGCCGAAAAGGCCCAGGCCCGCGAGCGTACCGCCGTCGATCAAAAACAACTCGATGAGCTGAAAGCCGAACGCCAGCAACTGGTGGCCGCGCTGAGGAAGCCCGCCTACTCCGCCTACGAACGCATCCGTAAAAAGTGGCGCGGCGGCGCGGCTGTCGCCGAAGTCACCGAAGGCCGCTGCTCCGCTTGCCAGATTTTGCTGCGCCCGCAGTTTTTCCAGGATCTGCGCAACAGCGGTGAAATGATGTTCTGCGAAAGCTGCGGCCGCATTCTGTACTACAATCCGCCGGTCAGTTTCGAGATGCACGTCGCCACGCACCCCACCCACTAGTGGCGCGCCGGCCAGGTTCACACTCGTGTGAACGCTCTAGATTTGGATGTTGCGCTACCATTCATCTGATGGTGCGTGCCGTCTTCCTCTCCCTCCTGCTCGCAATCTCGCTGCCCGCGCAAACCACCATCATCCGCCTCGGCACTCTTGTCCCGAAAGGCTCGCGCTGGGACGAGATTCTCCAGAACATGGGCGACGAGTGGAAGAAAGCCTCGGGCGGAAAAATCGAGCTGAAGATTTATCCCGGCGGCGAGCAGGGCGACGAGCCCGAAATGGTCCAGAAGCTTCGCATCAAAGAACTGCAGGCCGTCGCGCTCTCAGGCGCCGGACTTGAGCGGCATCGATGCCGACGTCGCCGCGCTCGCAGGTCCCCATGATGCTCTCGTCTTATGAAGAGCTGGACTACGTTCGCGACCACATCTCCGATCGCCTGGAAAAAGGCCTCGCCCAGCGCGGCTTCATCGTGCTGAACTGGGGCGACGCCGGTTGGATTCACTTCTTCACCAAGCAGCCCGCCATCCCATCCCGACGACATCCGCCGCATGAAGCTTTGCGTCCTGCAAGGCGACACCGCCACCTTCCAGCTTTACAAGATCAACGGCTTTCTTCCCGTCTCGCTCGCCGCCACCGACATCCTCACCGGCCTGCAAACCGGACTCATCGACGCCTTTCAAGCCCCTCCGCTGGTGGCTCTGAGTAACCAATGGTTCGGCGGCGCGAAGAACATGCTCGATATTCCGTTCGCGCAACTGGTGGGCGCAACCGTGATCTCCAAAGACGTCTGGGACAAAATACCCGCGCCCGTGCAAAAGGAAATGATGCAGTCCGCGCGCACCGCCGGAGTCGCCCTGCGCGATGAGATTCGCAAATCCGAAGCCGGCTCCATTCCGCTGATGCAGCAGTTCGGGCTCAATGTCGTTCATGCCGATCCCAAAGCGGTCGCAGAATGGCGTCAGCTCTCAGAAAGCATCTGGCCCAAGCTGCGCGGTGGCGTGGTCCCTCCGGATCTTTTCGATGAAGTGAAACGCCTGCGCGACGACTATCGCAAGACGCATCACGCCACGGTCGCCTCCCTACAGTGAGCGCCACTCTTCCGTCCGACACCTCCGCCCCCGGAACGCCGCTTCAACTATTCGAAGATTCGTTTCTCTATCGTTGCGCTCTCACTGATGACCGCGCTGCCGGTGATCGAAATGATCTCGCGACAACTCCGCTGGTCCGGCATTCCCGGCTCGGCCGTCATCGTCCAACAACTGACGCTGTGGATCGGAATGCTGGGCGGCATGCTGGCCTCGCGATCCGGCCGCCTGCTCGGGCTGTCGTCATCCAGCTTTCTCCCCGCGTCTTGGATCGCTCCCGCAAGAATTTTCTGGAGCGCGGCGCTCGCCGCCGTCTCCACCTGTCTGGCCTACGCGAGCTGGGTCTTCGTTCAGAGCGAGCGCCAGGCCGGCAGTTATCTCCTGCCCGGCCTTCCCAAATGGACCGCGCTGGCCATCATGCTGGTCGGTTTTGCGGTTATCGCCCTGCGCGCTGTTTGGAACGCAAGCCCAAGTTGGTCAGGCCGCGCCATCGCCACGCTCGGTCTCTTCATCCCCGCGCTCTTTGGCTACGCCATCCCCATCGGGACGCCCGGCGTTCTTCCCCTGTCGCTGGCGCTGCTGGCATTGGCTACCGTTGTCGGCCTACCGATTTTCGCGGTCTTTGGCGGCCTGGCGTTGTTGTTGTTCTGGAACGGCGGCACGCCTGTCGCCTCGGTCCCGGTGGAAATGTATCGGCTGGTTGCTTCTCCGTTGCTTCCGTCCATCCCGCTTTTCACGCTGGCCGGATATTTCATGGTGCAAGGAGGCGCAACCAAGCGGCTGCTGCGCGTATTCACCGCGCTCTTCAGCTGGATTCCCGGCGGCCTGGCCATCGCCACCGTCGCCATCTGCACTGTCTTCACCTTCGCCGGCTCGGGCCTCACCATTCTTTCGCTCGGCGGCCTGCTGGTCCCGATGCTCATCAAGACGCGCTATCCCGAAAACTTTTCCATCGGGCTGCTCACCTCTTCCGGCTCCCTCGGCCTGCTGTTCCCTACCAGCATCCCCGCCATTCTTTATTGCGTTTACTCGCAGACGCCGCTCGATCGCCTGTTCACCGGCGCGATTCTCCCCGAATTAGTCATGATTTCCGCCATCGCTTTCGTCGGCGTCCGCATGGGAATCAAGAGCGGCGCGGTGCGCGATCCGTTTTCGTGGCGCGAAGCATCCGCCGCCGTGTGGAGCGCCAAGTGGGAACTCGCGCTGCCTGGCATCATGATCGTCGGCCTGTTCGGTGGTTTCGGAACGCTGACCGAAGCCGCGGCCCTCACCGCGTTCTGCGCCTTCTTCGTCGAAGTTTTCATTTATCGCGACCTTAAGCTCGCTCGCGATTATCGCGAAGTCTTCGTCGAGTGCGCCACCATCGTCGGCGGCATTTTGCTGATTCTGGGCGTAGCGCTCGGCTTCACGAATTACCTGGTGGACGCCGAAGTCCCATCGCGCTTGATCGATTGGGTGCAGATGCACGTGCAATCCAAGTACGTGTTCCTGCTGCTGCTCAACATCGCGCTGTTAGTGGTGGGCGCGCTGATGGACATCTTCGCCGCCATCCTGGTGGTGGTGCCGCTGCTCAAGCCGCTCGCCGCCGCCTACGCCATCGACCCCGTGCAGATGGGCATCATCTTCATCGCGAATCTCGAGCTCGGCTACCTGCACCCGCCGGTAGGCATCAATTTGTTCCTCTCCGCTTATCGCTTCAAGAAACCAATGGGGACGATTATTTGGGCCACGCTGCCGTTTCTCGGGATCCTGGCGGCGGCGGTGCTGCTGATCACCTACGTTCCCTGGCTCACCACCGCGCCGTTGCACTGGCTGGGCAAGTAATTATTGTTCTCAAAATGGACTCACTAATCGTCACAGTGCCGGTGAAGAACATCTCAGATTGGCCCAGCTTCCATCAGGTATTTCAAGACATCCTCGGTTTTCCGGCTTTCTATGGGAGGAACATGAACGCATGGATCGATTGCCTTACTTCAGTAGACTCGCCGCAGGACGAGATGAGTGCCGTTACGGTGAGCCCAGGGGGGATTCGGATCCTCAGGGTCGATCATCCCTTTGACTTTAGGAAACGCTGCCCCGAGCAATACGATGCGCTCATCGAATGCTCCGCTTTTGTTAAATTCCCGTCGCTGCGAGATTGGCGGAACTCCCGTGATCGCGCTCCTGCTAAACGGGCCAACTGAGGGCGGAACGGCCTAGTTAGGCACTCGCCGAATGCCCCTCATCTGCGAAAAGTGCCGATCAAACGCAAACGCGTTTGAAATCTCTAACCTTTGCATCAACGCATAACTCGTGCAATCTGTGAAACTCCATCGCTTGTCGCCGTGCGATCGGAATATTGTCCATGCCCGCCGTTTGTCCTCCTCGGCTAGCTGGATGAGTCCCGCGAGTTCTTGGCTAAATAGTACGTGACCCGCCCGAATCGCGGTTTGCCGTCGAAAGCGCGCCGCGATGAGCGTCAGTACCTCGTCGACGATATAGTCGCTGGTGATTAATCGGTCACGATTGGACCCGACCCATTCACGAGCGGCGCGATGTTGAGCGTCTGCTTCTACAAACAAGGCAACCCAGGCGCCCGTGTCGACGAACGTCATTCCTGCAATTCACCGTAAAGCACGCGATCATGGTCCTCCTGCGTGATCCACTTCTTTCCCTTATCGGGCTTAGCCTTTTTGAATGTCGCCAGAATTCGCAGTGCCCTTTTCCGGTAACTTTCATCAGAATAGTCTCCGCTCCGCGCGCGGGGACGAATACTGATATCCTCGGGGCGGATACCGATTAGACAAGCCACAGGCTTACCTCGGGACGTGATGACGATATCCTCCTTCGCAGCTTGCCGCAGCAGCTCAGAGGTCTTATTCTTTAGTTCGCGAACTTGGGCAGTCTTCATGCTTGTGGCCACATGCGTAGCCACATTCTAACATCGAAAGCCCAGGCTCTGGCTCACTTGGATGAGGAGACGTAATGCGCCCCTGGTTTGGCAAATAACCGCCGTTCACATTAGTGATGGAGCAGTTCCGGATGACGGTGGGCGTGCATCCACGCAGCCAGTTTGCTGAACGGCTTCGTTGAAGCCTCCGACGATACCGGCGCCTTACCCGATTTGTCCCGGAGCGAAAGGTACAAGAACAGGTACGGGATCATCGAGACCGAGATCATCATTAGAAAAAGCAGCAGCATATGCGCTTGGGAAATACCGGGAATACCATAGTCAAGAGTGGCAGTTTTTAATTCGACGATCAAGAACACGGTTTGTACCCTCCTTTTCGGGGATACATTAGTCCCAGCAAGATTAAAACCAAACGGAGTTGGGACAGGACCTGCTCGAGCGCGTTGATCTGCGAGGCCATTGGGTGAAGGGCCGCAGGTCCCTGCGCGAAGAGGCGCACTTGCGCCGAGCCGACGCTTAGTTCTTCTCTCGCTTCGCCGCTTGGACGATCGCGCTTAACGTAGGATCGTTCCCCGTGGGCGCCGTGCTTTTAAACGTCCGTATATAGGCGTAAATATCATTCGCTTGCTTATCCGGCAAGGAGCTGGCGCTGAAATTCGGCATGGCCCCCGACGGAACCACCGGCGCTACGTTGACGCGCCCGCGCAGGAACGTAACGAACTCCTGCTCGGTGGCCAAGTGCCCCCAATGTCCAACAAAAGGCCGCGCTCCGGTTTCGCCGCTGTAGCCATGGCATGCGTAGCAGCCGTAGGAGTAATAGAGCTTCTTGCCCGCCACCGCATTTCCGGTCACCGGACTGGTGGGCGCGGGCACGGTCTTCGCCTCCTGGCCGTCGAGCATGGTCAAAGGCAGCGCGAACGCCGCCGCCAACAGCCAGTAACAATTCCCATTTTTCGTCATGACAAGTGAGTCCTTAGCGCGGTTCCGTAATCACGTCGATCATGTACGGCTCGCCCCGTTTCACCGATGCCACTCCGCGCCGCAAGGCCGCCTGCAACTTCGTCGGATCGGCAATGGGTCCTTCGCCAGCCATGCCATAGCCGGCCGCCATCTTCGTGTAGTCGATAAAAGGATCCCGCAGCACATTGCCGATGGTGGCCCGTTCGGCGCCGCGCCCGCGCACGCCCGCCATATATTGAATGAACATGTATTCCTGGTGCCACGCGCGATTGTTGTGCATCACGGTGAGCACGGGAAGCTTGTGATGCACCGCGGTCCACAGAACGCCCGGCGCGTAGTTCATGTCGCCGTCGGTCTGGACATTGATCACAATCCGGTTGCGGGCTTTCGCCGCCAGACCCGCGCCGACAGACGCCGGCGCGCCGTAACCCATCCCGCCGGCCCCCTGGCCTCCCAGGTAGCTATATGGTTTGTTGTGCTCCCAAAGCCGCGCGTTATGGCCGCCGGAGAAATTGCTCGGAGAAGCCAGGCACCAGTCTTCGTTCATGATCAGCGGCCACAGCTCGGCGTAAATTCGCGCCGTGCTGATGGGGCTCGCGTTCCATCCGGCTTTGGCCCTGTCCACCGCTTGCTCCAGCGCCGCTACATGAGCGTCGTGGTTGGCCTGCGCGTGCTTGGCGGTGCGTTCCTGAATCCGCGCCTTCTGATCCGGCGTCACCTGCCGCTTTACTTCTTCGATGATGAGCGGGAGGCTGGCCTCGGCGTCGGCCTCCGTGGGAGTGGCTAATTTCTCGCGCCGATTAGCGAAGGTACCTCGGGCGGGAGTTAAGATGCCGCCAAAATCGATGTGCGTGGTGTCTCGCGCCAGGGCCACTTCCTTCAGCCCCGGACCGGTGATGGAAGCCTGCGCGGCGCCTGTTTCCAGGCCCAACGCGTAGTCGTAAGCAGTGCTCGCACCGGGCCCGCAGAGAGGATGACGTTGCGGGAAACTCATGGGCCCCGTAGTGGCGCTGGTGCTGGTGCAGGCGCCCACCAGTTCAGCCAATTCCACCGCGCGCTTCACGCCTTCGGGCGTCCGCAAACGCCCCACTTCGATCCGGGGATTTTGCGCGGCTAGAAGGTTTTTCGCGATCTCCCGCGCGCTGGTTGCGTCGATGGTCGGAAACTGCGGCGGCCGGTAGCTGGGAATCTGAACGTTGGGCGAGTTTTCCTTCTGAATCTCGGAGCTCAGAACCACCAGCGTCGGCCCCATGGGCGGCGTGATCGCCTCGTTATAGGCGCGCTGGATGGCCACTAGCGCATCCTCCACGGACTTGGGCTCCGCGTCCCATTTGGTAAAGCTCCGGACCATCCCGGCCATGTCGATGGCGGTGTGCGCTGGAATGAAATCCACGTCGTTGCCCGCCACCATCACCACCGGCACGCGGTCGTAATAGGCCTGATAAATGGACATCGCCGCGTGCTGAATTCCGATGGTGCCGTGCAGCGCCGCGAGCATCGGTTTGCCTTCCGCCTTCGCGTAGCCGTGCGCCATGGTCACCGCCGACTCTTCATGCAGCGCGGTGATCCACTCCGGCATGACATTCGGCGGGTTCCCGTAGTTGATGACGGACTCCTGGAAGCCTTCGAAACTGGAACCCGGGTTGGCGGCCGCGTATTCAATGCCGAGCTCGCGCAGCGTCTGGACCATGAGATCGGAGCCGGGCCGCGTGATCCTGCGCACTTCCACCGGCGGACGAATATTGCCCGCTTCGCGGAAAAGTTGCGCCTCCGTCGGAGCCGGCGCGCCGGCTGGCGGCTTCGCCTTCGCTCCATTGCCTTGACTCTGCGCTTCCCCGAGCGGCGTTGTGCTCACCAGAGCCGCTGCTCCCGCCGCTCCGGTGGCCGCGCTCTTCAAAAAGCCGCGACGCCCCACGGAAGTCTTCTGTGTTTTCGCCATATTCGCCACCTCGATTTCCGCAACGATGATATCAATCTCGGACGTCCCTCGGGTAGGCCATCCGGCCGTATTGCGAGTGCTACCCTGAGCCCAGTGAAAGAAACATACTCGCCCGGCTACACCGATCCCGTTGTCGGATTCATGCGGCGGCGAACGGCGGCGAGTCACGCATCGTTCTTCACTCCCCTGCTCGCGCCGGGCATGACTGTGCTGGATTGTGGATGCGGACCGGGCAGCATCACCATCGATCTGGCCCGCATTGTTGCACCCGGTCACGTCATCGGAATCGACCAGGAATCAGCGCAATTCGAATTCGCCATCCAACAGGCCGCCGATGAAAAATTGAACGTTTCCTTCAGACAGGCCAGCATTTACGATCTGCCGTTTGAGTCGCATAGTTTCGATGCCGCATTCGCTCACGGCCTCCTGTCGCACCTCGGCGAACCCATGCGTGGCCTCGCGGAAATCCGAAGAATCCTAAAGCCAGGAGCGTTCATTGGAGTGCGGGACGCCGATTGGGGCGGCGCTCTGAGCTACCCGTCCGATCCAATCATCGAATCCGGCGTTGGCTACCTTCGCGAGATGGTGCGGACGAGCGGCGGGAATCCAGAGATTGGACGCAGGCTCGGCGTGATGTTGCGCGACGCCGGTTTTGCCGGCGTACGCATGAGCGCATCCTATGAAGTCTACGATCCAGCTTTTCTGATCGTCTACTTCGCGCGGCTAGCGCCGGATCACAATTTTCCCGAAGAGCCGTTTCTAGCACAGCCCTGGTGCGAAGCCGTCGGTACCGCCTAACCAGCCACCAACCACCAGCCACCAGCCACTGTTTCCCGCAGCGCTATGATAAGATCCGATCTTGACATTTCGGCGCGCACCCGCCGCCGGGCGGTCCGTCGTGCGCTTTATATTGGAAATGGAGTGTAACCAGTGAAAGTTTACGAAGGTTCCGATATCAGAAACATTGCCCTCATAGGTCACGGGCATAGCGGCAAAACCACGTTGACCTCCGGATTCCTCTACACCGCCGGCGCCACCAACCGCCTCACGCGCGTGGATGAAGGCAATGCCGTCACCGATTTCGACGAGGAGGAAGTTCAGCGCAAAATAACGATCTCCACCGGCGTGGCATTCGCCGAATGGGCCAAAAAGAAAATCAATCTTCTCGATACCCCCGGCTTTAATATTTTTCTCAACGACACCAAGGCTTCGCTCATTGCAGCCGACGCCGCGCTAGTCATCGTCGATGGCGTCGCCGGCGTCGAAGTCCAAACCGAAAAGGTCTGGAGCTTCGCCGACGAGTTCAATCTGCCCCGCGCCATCTTCATCAATAAACTCGATCGCGAGCGTTCCTCGTTTGATCGCGCCCTCACCAGCGTGCAGAATGTCTTCGGCCGTCTCGCAGTCCCGGTACAGCTGCCCATCGGCTCTGAAAAGGATTTCAAGGGCGTGGTCGACGTAATTCGGATGAAAGGCTACACCTACACCATGGATGGCGACGGCAAGGGCAAGGAAGTCCCCATCCCGGACGACCTGGCCGAAGCCGCGCAAAATGCTCACGAAGCAGTGGTGGAAATGGTCGCCGAAGGAAACGACGCGCTCATGGAAGAGTTCTTCGAAAAGGGAACCCTCCCGGTGGAGCACATCATCGACGGTCTGCGCCAAGCCATCCGCGAGCGCCGTATCTATCCCGTGCTGTGCGGCTCAGCGCTCCATAACGTCGGCTCAGATCAGCTCATGAACTTCGTCATCGAGAATTTTCCCGCGCCCACCGAGCACGAGCCCATTTCGGGAACCATGAACGGCGGCGGCGAAGTTCAGCGCGCTATTAAGAATGACCAGCCGGCCTCGGCCTTCGTCTTCAAAACGGTAGCCGACCCGTTCGCCGGCCGCGTCACTTATTTCAAAGTGATCTCAGGCGTCATCAAGAACGACGCCAATCTGGTCAACGCTCGCAGCGGCGCCACTGAACGCCTGGCGCACGTCGGCTGTTTGGAAGGCAAAACCATCGAGCCAGTCACTGAACTCAAGGCCGGCGACATCGGCGCCGTCGCCAAGCTCAAAGAGACCGTCACCGGCGACACGCTGTGCGACAAGCCGTCCATCATTGCTTATCACGCCGTGCATCTGCCGGAGCCTTCCATCGCGTTCGCGATTTCGGCCAAAAGCCGCCAGGATGAAGATCGCCTGGGCAACGCCGTCCAGCGCATCCTCGAAGAAGATCAATCGCTGCGCTTCTATCGCGATCCGCAGACCAAGGAATTCCTGCTCGCGGGCAGCGGCCAGCAGCACGTCGAGGTCATCGTCAGCCGTCTGAAGAAGCGCTATGGCGTGGACGTCGAGCTGCACGCGCCGAAAATTCCTTATCGCGAAACCATTCGGGGCAGAGCCGACGTGCAGGGCCGCCACAAGAAGCAGACCGGCGGTCACGGCCAGTTCGGCGATTGCTGGATTCGCATGGAGCCGCTCCCGCGCGGCGCGAAGTTCGAATTCGCCAACGAAGTTTTCGGCGGAGCCATTCCGCGCAACTTCATTCCCGCGGTTGAAAAAGGAATCGTCGAAGCCGCCGCGAACGGTTTTCTCGCCGGCTATCCAGTGGTGGATTTCAAAGTGCACCGTTTACGACGGCTCCTATCACGACGTCGATTCCTCGGAAATGGCGTTCAAACTTGCCGCGCGCAAAGCCTTCAAAGCCGCCATGCAGGCCGCCAAGCCCGCCATTCTGGAACCAATCATGAACGTGAATATTCAGGCGCCGGTGGAATACGCGGGCGATCTCATGGGCGATTTGAACAGCCGCCGCGGCCGCATCCAGGGCATGGACACCAAGGGCGGCACGCAGATCATTCGCGCTCAAGTCCCCATGTCCGAGATGCTCACGTATCAAAACGATCTCATCTCCATGACTCAGGGCCGCGCCTCCTATTCCATGGAGTTCGATCACTACGATTACGTGCCGCAGCTCCAGGCCGACAAAATCATCGCCGCCGCCAAAGCCGCCAAGACCGGCGAGGAAGAAGAAGAGGAATAGCAGCGAATAACCTGGAAATGCGCTAACATTTCTGATTAGTGCGGGAACTTCGCTACGCTTTGCGGTCGCTTTCGAAGCAGCCGGGCTTCTGCAGCGCCGCCATCCTGACGCTGGCTCTCGGCATCGGGGTCAATACCGCCATGTTCAGCGTGTTCGACGCGGTGATTCTGCATCCGTTGCCTTATCGCGATGCCAGCCGCCTCGTGCTGCTTTGGCAAACTCTTCCCACGCGCCCGGAAAACCCGGTCTTAGCGCTGAACTTTGTGGAATGGTCGAAACGGGCACATTCTTTCGAGCGCTTGCTTGCCATGCGGACCTTGTTTGTCAGCTTTCGAAGCGGCGGGGAAGCCCACCAGTTGCTCGCCGGGCAAGTCTCGCGCGGGTTCTTTTCCGAGCTCGGACTCCCGCCGCGCCTTGGTCGCGAGTTTCTCGCCGGCCAACAAAGCCTGGACCACGATCATGCCGCCATCTTGAGTTACAAGCTATGGCAGAGCGACTTTGCGGCCGACCCGCACGCTCTCGGACAAGCCATCGATTTGAACGGCGAATCCTACACCGTGATCGGCATTGCTCCTTCGAATTTCGACGAATCGCTCGCCATTCGTGGTGTCGACATCTGGACTCCCCTTTCGCTGGAGCGCGCCTTCAACTCGAAACCGAACAACATGGCCGTGTTCGGCCGCTTGAAGCCTTCGGTCACCCTACAAGCGGCGAATCGCGAAATGCAGCTCATCGCCCAGCGCCTGGAATCGGAGTTTCCCGATGTGAATCGCGGCTGGTCCGCCAGAGTTACCGCCCTAGAGGACTACGGGACAGGCAAACTGCGAGCCACCGTCGCGGCCTTGCTGATCGGCGTTGGAATGGTGCTGCTCATCGCCTGCGTGAACGTTGCCAACCTCCTCCTTTCGCGCGCCGAAGTTCGTTACAAGGAAGCCGCCATTCGCGCCGCGCTGGGCGCCAGCCGCGCTCGGTTGTTGCGCCAGTTACTCACCGAAACTAGCCTGCTCGCGTTCGCGGGAAGCCTGGCCGGACTCGCGCTCGCCTACGGCGGATTGCATCTGCTGGTCGTGCTAAATGCCGTGAACCTGCCCGGCCTCGGCAATGCCGGACTGAACGGCCGGGTGCTGGCGTTCACGCTCGTGCTTACCGCCCTCACCGGCGCGCTGTTCGGACTTCTTCCTTCGCGCCAGCTCCTCGGTGGCGATCTGAACCAGGCCGTCCGGGAATCGGGCCGCAGCTCCATTAACACCCGGCGTGGCCGCGGGTCTCGCAATGCGCTCGTCGTTTCAGAGATCGCACTTTCCCTGATACTGCTGGCCGGCGCGGGAATGATGGCGCGCAACGTGCTTTGGCTCCAAAACGAAAATCGAGGATTTGTTCCGGAGCGCCTCCTCACCTTCCGCGCCTCGTTTCTGACCGCGGATTTCCCCAATCCCGCCGCGATGGGCGCCTATTATCGATCCTTGCTGGATCGGCTCGCCGCCCTCCCCGGCGTCCGTGCCGTGGGTGCGAACAGCAATCTTCCCATCGACGGTTTCAGGCTGGTGGGGCAATTCTTTCGCCTGCCGGGCGTGCCAACCACGCCTTCCGAGCGCCCCATCGCCGCTTGCAATCTCATCAACAATGGCTTCCTGCGTGCCCTCGGAATTCCGCTGCTACAGGGCAGGGAATTTGACGATCGCGATCGCGCCGATTCCGCGCCGGTGCTGATGGTGAGCAGCTCGCTCGCGCGTCGCTATTTCCCCGGCGAAAATCCCATCGGCCGCAAACTGATCCTCGCCGCGCCCGGCCGGCCCGCCAGTGAGTTTGCCCGTGAGATCGTCGGCGTCGCGGGCGACGTGCGTTACCTCACGCGTTCCAATGAGGAATCGCTCGAAATCTACTTGCCCTACGCACAAACCACCTGGCCGAACATTTATGTGCTGGTCCGCACCACGGGCGATCCGTCCAGTCTCGTTCCCGCAATGCGCGCCGCTCTTCGCGAACCCGGCTTTAACCGCCAGTCGATCGCCGACCTGGCCTCCATGCAGGATCGCATCTCCGCCTTGAATGACAAGCCCCGCCTCAACTCGCTGCTCGCCGCGCTGTTTGCCGGCATCGCGCTGCTCCTGGCCGGCATTGGAATCTACGGCGTGGTCTCTTATTCCACCTCGCAACGCTCACGCGAGATTGGTGTCCGCATGGCGCTCGGCGCAGCGCCCGGCGATATCGTTCGCTGGATTCTCGCCCAAGCATTATTCTTAACTACATCAGGAATAGCGCTCGGTTTGCTTGGCTATTTCGCACTTTCACGCGTGCTGGCCAGGCTGCTTTACGGCGCCGGCGCAATCGATGGCTTATCGCTGTCCCTCGCGGTGCTCGTGTTGGGCTCCATTGCGCTATTCGCCAGTTACATTCCCGCGCGCCGCGCTGTTCGTGGCGATCCTGTCGTCGCTCTCCGATCAGAATAAGTTGGAACCGCCGGCCGGCATGGCGCGTAGATTTTGACAAGGAGCGCTGCGCCATGGAACTCGCGTCTTCGAATTCGCCGGCCATCAACCGCCCCATCGTCCAGGGACTTTTCGTGGCCAGTTGCCTGCTGTCCATTGTTTCCTGGTACACCACGTTTGAAGGGATGCGCCTGTATCTGTCCATCTGGTTTTCGGTGCTGGCATCCATCGGCCTTCAGACCGCCCTCGTATTGGTGGCCTGGCTCATTGGATTCAGCTCTTCGGCCACGCGCCACCTGGGCCGCCGCGCTCTGTTGATCGGCGTTTACATCGTTACCGCCATCGTCTCCATCGCGTTTTCCTACACCAGCCTCTACACCTGGTTCAGCGCGCGCGAGCGCCCGGCCACCATCGAACGCAAGCTCTACGACGCATTAAATGAATCCGCCGGCCAGACCGGCAAACTGCTGACCTCCGCCATCGACGAACAGCAGAAACATGTGCTCGCGCTCCAGGAGATGACGGAGGCCGAAAAAACGCACGGCCTGATTTCCCGCGCCCAGGATGCCGATCCCTATCTCGCCAACATTCGCGCAGCCGTCGCGCGCGAAGCCCAGACCTATGCCGATAATTACAAGGAAGGCGCAGGCGCGGGCGTCCGCTATTCCGCCTTCGATCGCTATACGAAGTTGGCCCAGCAATCGCTCGATCGCATCGAGCGCTCCCAAACAGAGTTGGCCGGCTTTGTTGCAAGCACCCGGCCGCTGGAATCCACCGAAAAACAGTTGCAAGCCTACCGGCAGGTGTATGACAACGTCCCCTGGAATGACATGGAACAAACCTTGCACGCGGGCCAAATCGCCAAGCCAACCGTGCCCGCTTACAGCGACTTTATTGACCGCACTGTCTCCGGCCAGGAAGATTTGCTCGTCGCGTTCCAGGAACTTTTCACCGCTCCCACCGCCCGCCACGTCTTCGCCTTGCTGCTGGCCGCGTTCATCGACGTCGTTGTGTTCCTGCTGGCATTCGCCACCGGTCCTTACTTCTTCGGGTCCATGGAACACCGCTGGATCTCAGCCGGCGCGGCGCTGGAAGGCCTGGATCATCAAATCTTCACTCGCGATTTCTTGCGCAAACTGACGCCCGGCCCGCGTGGCATGGCGCGAGTGGAAGCGTCCGCATTGACGCCCGGCGAACAGCAGCTCTGCCTGCTTTGGGTGGCCCGGAAGCTGGCCGTTGTCGTCGAAGAAGACGGCCATCAATATTACATGCTGGAGCAGGGCATTCACGAACAGTTGCTCGAATCGCTCGCATCCCAGCAATTCCCGCTGCGCGCTGCGTCCGTCGCCTCGAACTAGCTCTTCTTTCTTTTTCTGACCCGCTCGCGTTCCACGAGCGAAAACTGCAGCTTGTGCTCCACCGGATCCACGCGGTCCAGCATTACATCCACCGTGTCTCCGATGCTGAACTCGCGCCTGGTCCGCTGTCCCACGATCTTGCGCACCTTCTCCTGGAACATATACCGATCGCCCGGCAGCGTATCTATGGGCACCAGGCCTTCCACAAAAAGATTCTCCAGCTCCACAAAAAATCCAAAGCGCGTGGTGCTGGTAATCAATCCGCGGAACTCGTCGCCCACGCGGCTTTCCATAAACCGCGCCTTCTTCCACTCCACCAGTTCCCGCTCGGCATCGGCGGCGCGCCGCTCACTCTCCGAACAATCGTGCGCGATCGATTCCAGGCGCTCGGGCGAAATCAGATCGCGCTTTCCAGCGAATGACGCGTCCAAAAGCCGATGCACGATCAAATCCGGATAGCGCCGGATGGGCGACGTAAAATGCGTGTAGCTGGCGGCAGCCAGTGCGAAATGCCCCTTGTTGTCGGCGCTGTAGCGCGCCTGCTTCAGCGAGCGCAGCATCAGGTAGCTCAAAATCCGCTCTTCCGGTTTCCCTTCGATCTGCGCGATCAGCTTCTGATAATTTCGAGACGAAATCGCCACGCTGTCCTCTGCGATCACAATCTCCTTCCGCACCATTTTGCCGTCGCGCCTGCGCATGGGCTGCGTCCTAAAGCGCTTCACCGGCAGCGCGCCAATTCCGAGCGAATAACCAAAATGCGTCGCGATCTCTTCAAACTCCAGCACCCGTTTCGGATCGGGCTTCTCGTGAATCCGGAAGATCGACGCGATCTCCGCCTGTTCCAGGTGCGACGCCACGGCTTCATTGGCCGACAACATGAACTCTTCGATCAGCCGGTGCGCAATGTTGCGCGGGCTGCGTGTCACGCCGGCCATCTCGCCGAACTCGTCGAATTCGATCAGCGGCTCGGGCATATCGAAATCGATGGCCCCGCGCCGGATTCGTTTCTGGTTCAGCACCAGGGCCAGTTCCCGCATCAATTCGAAGCGATCCATCAGCCGCGCGTATCGCTCCCGCAAAGCTGCATCGCCTTCGAGCAGCGCGTGTACATCGGTATACGTCATCCGCTCCACGCTGCGAATCACACCCCGCCCAAAGCGCTGCGCGATAATATCTCCGCGCCGGTCGATCTCCAGTTCCACCGAAAGAACCAACCGGTCCACGCCCGGCTTCAGCGAGCAAATCTCGGTTGAAAGCTCCAGCGGCAGCATCGGGACCGCGCGATCCGGAAAATAAACGCTGGTGCCGCGCAGGAAAGCCTCTTCGTCAATTGGGCTGCCCGGCTTCACGTAATGGCTGACATCCGCGATGTGAACGTGCAGCGCGTAGTTCCCATTCGCCATCCGGTCCACCCACACCGCATCGTCGAAATCGCGCGCCGTTTCGCCATCGATGGTGACAATATCCAGCGCCCGATAATCCTCGCGCCCGGCCAGCTCATCTTCGCGAATGATATTGGAAAAGTTTTGCGCCTGCTCCAAAACCTCCGGCGGGAAATGATGCGGGATGTGATGCTTCCGGATCATGATCTCGACGTCCACGCCGAAATCGTCCGGCCGTCCCAGAATTTCGATCACGCGCCCCACCGCGTATTCGCCGTCTTCTGGAAATTCGAGAATCTCGACGTTGACCACCATGCCGTCCAGATCCTCGGCCGACTTCACGTCCACCGGTGTTACGCCCACCCGGTCCCGGCTGAGCGCGGCTGAGGGCAGCTCCATCCCCGCTGGAATCTGGATCCACTGCCGGATGCGCTCGTCGTGCGGCGCTACGAAGTTCCCGCGCTTGCGAATGCGAAACTCGCCCACCACGGTCTGGTGCGCGCGCCGCAGCACTTTGACGATCTCGCCATCCGCGCGTCCATCCCGCTCGATGCGCGCGATGCGAACCACCACGCGGTCGCCATGCATGGCCGCTTGCGCCGATTCGCGCGGGATGTAGACGTCGCCTTTCAGTCCCTCGATGGGATGATCGGGAATCAGAAATCCATAACCGTCGCGGTGCATGTTCAAGCGGCCCACCGCGTATTCCCGGCTGAACCTGGTGACGACAAAATGCCCGGACCGCACCTCCACCAATTGCCCGCGCTCAATCAGGCGATCCAGCGCGCCTTCCAGCTCATCGCGCGACGCAATTTTCCCGCCTAGTTCGCGAACCAGTTGTTTGAACGTCGCCCGCGCATGCGGCAGGCGCGCGACGTGTTCAAGGATATGGGCGTCCGTCACGAGGACTTGACGAATCCCCGAGGAGCCATCGGCAGCGATCGAATCCTGGAACCTGTAGCCTGGAAGATCGCATTGCCCACCGCCGGCGCCAAGCCCACAATCGGCGTTTCGCCCGCTCCCGCCGACGGCAGATCCTTGCGATCCACCAGCACCGTCTCAACCACCGGCAGATCGCTGAACCTCGGCACTCGATACTTTGCGAGCCGCGGATTCAAGATGCGGCCGTCTTCAAATTCCACAGCTTCAAACAACGCCCCGCCGATCGCCATCATCACCGAACCTTCAATCTGATTCTTGAGATGCTCCGGATTCACCACCGCGCCGCACTCAAACGCCGTCACCACACGATCGATTCTTACTCGCGGAGGTGCGGGCGCTACTTCAGCTCCCAGAAATTCGCTCGGCACGATCGAAATCTCGGCGCAGGTGGCCACATAGCCGCCCTTCTCCACGCCGCAGGCCAATCCGAAGCCGTGATCCGAGGCTGGTTTCCCTTTTCCCCAACCAAACTTCTCCGCCGCCGCCACCAATACGGCGCGCAGCCGGTCGTTCTTCAAATTCTTCAGACGAAACTCCAGCGGTTCCATCTCCACCGCCGCCGCCAGATCGTCCATGTGCGATTCTCTGGCGAAGTGATTGGCCGTGGCCGCCAAGCCGCGATACGAACCCTGCCGTAGCGGCGAATCGGTCGGGTGAAACTGCGATCGGTGATTCGGGATGTCATAGGGAGTCTCAATCGCGGACGGCCCGGAATTGTAATTGTGAAATTCCCACGCGATGATGGAGCCGTCCCTGTTCACTCCGCTTCGAATATCGATCACCCCCGCCGGCCGGAAATACGCCCATGTGAACTCTTCTTCGCGCGTCCAGATCAACTTCACCGGCTTGTTCGCCGCCTTCGCCAGGCGCGCCGCCTCAATGGCCGCTTCTCCGGTGTGCTTGCCGCCATAGGCCGAGCCGGTGTCCGGCACAATCACGCGCACGCGATCTTCGGGAATCTTGAACGCCTCCGCCAGCTCGCCTTTGACGCCCCACGGACGCTGCGTGCCAGTCCAAACTGTGAGTCTGCCGTCTCTCCATTCGGCGACTGCTGCGCGCGGCTCCAGCGGAACGTGCGCGATGTACGCCACCGTGTATGTGGCATCGAGTTTGTGATCCGCCTCAAAATCACTCTGCGCGCCTTGCGGTGCACCCGTCCTTAAATAATCGAACAGCCCCGCGTCCGAAGGCTGAGGATCGGTACTCCATTCGGTTTTGATCGCCCGGATGGCTTTGCCGAGCGTCACCTCATTCGGCGCCACCGCGCCCACAAAATCGCCATCGTGAACAATCACGACTTCCGGTAGCTCACCGGCTGCCTTGGCGTCGCAGGATGTCAGCTTGGCCTTGAAAGCGGGTGGCCGCAGCACACGGCCGTGCATCATCCCGGGCAGCGCCCGATCGGACGTGTAGCGATGCGCTCCGGTAACCATGGCGCGCGCGTTCACCTTCGGCGTCGATGTTCCTTCCAGCGTCCACGCACTGGCGGGCGTCACCGCCGCGCCGCCCACCGTTTTCACCAGCTTCTGTCCGCGCGTCAAATCGCCAAATTCGATGGACTCGCCGCTTGCATTGTTCTTTACCTTGCCGCCCATCACCGCAACGGACGCGCGATCCACCTTCCACTTTTCCGCTGCCAGATCGATCAGCGCCTCGCGCGCCGCCGCGCCCACTTTTTTCATTTGCGGCGCCATCAGCGGCGTCGTCCGGCTGCCGAAAGTCCCCATGTCGTAAGGGGTGAGATCGGTATCGGCCATCACCAAATCCACCATGCCGATGGGCGCGCGCAACTCTTCCGCCACGGCCTGCGCCAGCGACGTGCGGATGTTCTGGCCCACTTCCACCTTGCCGGTGTAGACCAAAACCCTGCCATCTTCGCCGATGTGCAGCCAAGCCGCCAGCTCCGGAGGTCGCGCATCGCGACGGAGCGCCGGTCCTCGCCCCGATTCCTGCGCCTCGGCCGCACCATCCAACGCCAGCAGCAGCACCAGCCCGCCGCCCAGGAACTTGAAAAAATCGCGCCGCTCCAGCTCAAAGCGATACGCTGGACGTTCGAACAATTCGTAACGTTCTTGTTCGATCTCAACTTGTTCGATATCAAGCATGCTGGGCTCCCGCGGCCATCCGCACCGCCGCGATAATTCGCGCATACGTCCCGCACCTGCAAACATTGCCTTCCAGCGCGCGGCGGATCTCGGGTTCGCTCGGCTGTGGCGTCTTCTTCAGCAGCCCTACGCTTGAGAGAATCATCCCCGGCGTGCAGTACCCGCATTGCAGAGCATCGGCCTCAATAAAAGCTTCCTGCACTGGATGCAGTTGGCCGTTTTGCTCCAGGCCTTCAATGGTTGTGATCTCTTTTCCAGCCACACCGGACACCGGCGTGATGCACGACCGCACGGGCGCACCTTCAATCAGAACGGTGCATGCGCCGCACTGCCCCTCGCCGCATCCGTATTTCGTGCCGGTAAGCTCCAGTTCGTCGCGCAGCACCCAGAGCAGCATTCGCGTCGGGTCTACCAGGAGCCGGTAATGCTTTTGGTTGACGACCAGTTCCATGTTTCCGATTTTACGCCTCGCCGGAAATTTGCGGTAGCGGCGCTTATCCCTTCGCGCGTTCTGTCTTCTTCCGGCCCAATCCCAGCTTGCTCATCCAGCCGGATTCCGCCGCGGCTTTCACCAGCTCCGGATCTTTCCGGATGATATGGTGCAGTTGAACGCCCGCGCGAAACAGCCCCGAAGGAAGCTCCCGGCAATGACGGACCACCCCGAGCGCGGTATTTTCTTCGCTTTGCACCGCGATACTGGCTTCCCTCGGTAGCGCCGACGGCAGCTCGATTCCCAGCCCCTCGCCTGAAACGTCCACGATTTTGCCTTCCAGTGGAACATCGCTCGCGCTGACGAAAATGCGCGCCGGAATGCTCACGGGAAAGCGGGGCGTCCTGCGCAATCCGGTTGCGTCCACGTCGTCGAAGGACACGTGCGCTTCCCATCGGCTGCCGCTCGGTGAGCAGAACAGAATGTCGCCAACGAAGGAGGACGTATTCAGTTGAATGGTGACGCGCGTGCCTGCGGCGATTTGATCGTCTAGCAGCAGAATCACTTCGCCCGGAGTGAAGTCCTGCACCACGGCCGCCATGCCGATTTCCCACGTCGGAGCGGTCACTCGCGCTCCGAGTTGAAGCCCGCGCGCCGCCGGTTCCCGACCCTCGATCTTTTCCGGCGATGGAGACATGGGAGACGAGCCCACCTAATCCAAGCTAACACTTTGTTCCCTCTTGAGCCGCGACCATGAGGGAGCAGGTCCCCGCATTCCGCGATAGTTTTACCCCCAACGCCAATTGCCGCGGACATAGAGCAGCGGCGAGGGGGGCACCAAGCTCACGTCAACAGCAGCCAATTGTATTGTTGGGTGGCGATCATGTGGCAGCGCGTAGTCGACGCTTGTCAGTGGACAAGAAGTCGGAGCAGCGGTGTACGTAGCCCAATAGGCCGGCTCTAACTCGCCGCCGCAGTCATCACGCTCGACACCTTGCTGAAAATCTTGCTGATGCTGCTGGACACCGTGGGCATAATCGCCCCAGCCGCAACAGCCACAAATCCCGCCATCAAGGCGTATTCAATCAGGTCCTGCCCGTGATCGTCTCGCCAGATCTCCAGGCGCCAAATCACGCTCAGGTACGTAAACGTGAGCTTATGTACCATTTTCATCACTTTTTTATGCTATCCCCTCAAGACGGTATGTGGAATGAGGGGAACCCTCGATAAAGACGCGCGAATCACCTTAGTTGGTCCTATCCAATGATCAGCTCCGGTCACCTCCCGACCCCCAACTTTTCCCTCACTTCCTCAACCATTTGCCCCAACCCATCCCCGCCAGCCCCGAACCTCGGGCTTTACGCTCGAACCAAATTGCATGCCCAAGCGCCTCAACCAAGCCGACCAGGCGCTCGCCCTCCTCTACCACGCCCGCTCCGCCACACCTTTTTTCTCCGAAGACGGCCAGCCCTGCGCCAGCATCCCCTCCAGCGTTGATTCCTGCCGCATTCTCCCCCTCCGTTCCGCCGATTTTCGCGACTGGCTCACCGCCAGTTACTATTCCGAATTCGAAACTGCCCCGTCCTCACTCGCTCTCCGTTCCGTCCTCCGTACCCTGGAAGCTCGTGCCCAATATGGCGATTGGCCTGCCCAAAAAGTCGACCACCGCGTCAGCTTCGAAGGCGATCCCTTCGCCGCGTCCAAAATATTCCTCGATCTGGCAAACCCGGCCGGTGAAATCCTGGAAATCACTCCCCAAGGCTGGGCCCTCATCGACAACCTGCAGCACTCCTTCCGCCGCTCCCCAGGCATGCTCGATCTCCCATCCCCCACCAGCCACCAGCCACCAGCCACCAGCCTGCGCGGCCTCACCGCGCTTTTCCACCTCACCGAGCAGGCGCGAACGCGCGTGCTCTTCTGGCTGACCGCGGCTCTCCGTTCCACTGGCCCCTATCCCATCCTGGTTCTAAGAGGGCCCGCCGCCAGCGGCAAATCCATCCTAGCCCGCGCGCTCAGAACCTTGATCGATCCCTCCGCTGCGCCGCTCCGCCGCCTTCCCCTCCGCGATCGCGAACTCCTTGAGCTCGCCCTGCACAACTGGATTCTGGTCTTCGACCAGGTCCATCGCATCCCGCTCAAAATTTCCGAAGCTCTCTGCGCCCTCGCCTCCGGTGAAGCGATCGAAACCGCTCAGCCCGATAACCGGGACAGCGCCCTCGCCGAAATCGCACGCCCCATCATTTTGATCGCGCCTCTCGACGAAGGCCAACTCCCCTGGACACCGGCGCGCTCGCTTTCCAACCGCAGCCTCACTATCGATCTTGCGCCCATCGCCGCTCCGCGTCCCGAAGCGGCCGTGTGGTCCGATTTTGAGGCTCTGCGCGCCCCTGCCTTAGCCGCTCTCGCCGATGCCGTTTCGTGCGCGCTCCGCCGCATACGCGATATCGATCGTGGTCCTATCGCCCGCCTCCCGGACTGCGTCGCCTGGGCCGCCGCTGCATCCCCAGTTCTCGGCCTCGATCCCGCGGCTATCGTCGAAGCCATCTCCCATTCCGAATCCATGTGGCTGGGCTCGGACCCTCTCCGCGACACTCTCTACACTCTTTTGCTTGGCTCCCCCACGTGGTCCGGCGATTCCTCCACTCTTCTCACCGAGCTTCGCTCCCTCGCCCCGCTCGCCACCCTCCCCAGCACTGCCACAGGTCTCTCGCAAGCGCTAGGCCGGATCCCCGGCATCACCGTCGCCCGCAGCGGCCGCGTTCTTTCGATCGCCAAAATCAACCCCAAGAGCGCCGGTACAACGCTACGCTAGATGCTTAGCAAATGGCCCTCCACCGGCGTCTTGTTCAAGCGCGCCAGCGCCAAACAATACCAGCGAAGTTGATTTTCATATCTTTTCCGGCTGGAGCCGATTTCGGCGTCGGTTTTAAAATCGACGATGTGCCAGCATCCGTTTTCTTCGAAAGCCAGATCTACGAAGCCTTCCAAAATCCGGTTGCCTTCGAGCTTTAGTAGGATTGGCAATTCTCTACGGCACACTTTCGATTTCCGCGCTCGTTCGAGCAGCGAATGGCGCAAAGCCCCGGTGGCGGCCGCGGCCGCGTGTTCGATTTCTTGATTCGTCGCTCCCAGAATCCGGCCATGAACTTTCGCCAGTTGGTCCACACCTTCCCCGTCCAGCGACGCGTCGCGGAGAATGGTATGGACCAAAGTTCCAAATCGCGGGCCCGCCGATCGCCCAATAGCCTTTTCGACGTTTTCGAACTTCACTGCAACCGAAAAGTCCGCCGGCAATTCCGCTGCCTCGGTTGCAGTGAAAACATCAAACTCTTTCTTATGTCCCGACGCATTCACCTTCTCGCGCTGCGCTTTCCATTCGCGATATGCAATCAGGCTGGGGGATGCTTCCTCCTTCGGATCGCCCTTCAGGATCTCCTCCTGCCGCAATCCAAGATTCGCGGGCGGTGCCAGTTTCAATGTTCTCGGATCCCACCAAACCACTTCATGGGTCCCTTGTTGTGGCGAATGCAATCCCGGCTGCACCGAAGGTTCCTCCTGCGCGAAGAAAGGCCGGTCTACCACCGAAGCGTCTCCGAACTTCGGGCAGCCGTCGGCTCGCGTGGCATGGCGATAGCGATCATGGGCCGGATAAATGGCTTTGTTCAGCGGCCCTAGCCAGCCCTCCAGCTCTTCGTCGCCCACGCTCGGAATCACCAGCAAATCGCGGGCCCGCGTGGCCGCCACATAAGCCACACGGACTCCTTCCGCTCGTTCCCGCAATCGCTCTTCCGCTTCGTGTTCGCGCAGTTCCCAGGGCGCGCAACGCAGCAGGCGCGTGGCGCACAGCCGCTCGCGGGCATCCACGTAACGGTCCGGATCGCCGGCTGCAATGTTCGCGGTCATATCGGCCAGAATCACAATCGGAAATTCCAGTCCTTTGGCCGCATGAACGGTCATCAGCCGGACTCCTTCGGCGCCTTCTTCGAGCACCGGCGCTTCCGCCGATTCGGCCTTCTCCGCCTGCGCGCCCAGCTCCTCCACGAATCCGCGAAACGAAACTCCGCCCGACAATTCAAAACTCCGGGCCAGATCGGCCACACGATAAACATTGGCGAGCACCTGATGTCCCGCGGGCCGCAGCGCGAAACCGGCATGCGCGCGCGTGGCTTCGAGCAGCGAATTGACAGTATCGGCGATCGGCCTGCGATTGCGCCCGCGATTCAGATCCGCCAGCAAGCCCAGCGCGTCGCGATCGGTTGGAAATTTCGATCCAGGTTCTCGGGCAGCGTGCGGAAAGGATGCAGCCGGCCGATTTCCTGATGGAAGCGCAGCAGCAGATTGTCGGGAATGGCGAACAGCGACCCCTTGAGCGTCGCGAAAACCGACAGTTCATCTTCAGGCCATTCGATAGCCGTCAGCGCCGCGCGCAGAGTTTCCACTTCCTCGCGGCTATGAAAGGATTTCGATCCCACCAGCAGATGCGGGATCTCGCGGGCTTCCAGGCTCCGAACATAATCGCGAGTAATGTCTTTGCCGAAGTTGGTGAAGCGGCGGAACAGGAGGCAAATGTGCCGCGAGGAAATGGGCAGCAGTTGCGACGGGTTTTCGGGATCGCGCACCTTCCAGCCGCTCTCGCGCACCAGCCATTCGATGAAGGCCACGATGGTTTCGGGCAGGCAGGCATCGATAGCCGCGCGCGAGACACGCATGGTTCCGTAAGGTCGCGGCGCGGGCAGCGCAACGATGCTGGGCTGTCTGGGCTATGGCGGGCGTTTCTCCGTGCAGCGGCGCGTAGGCCGCTTGTCCGGAAATGGCATCATCTTGCATTTCCGTTTCAAACGCCGCATTGACTAATTGTTGGATAGGACGGAGAGCGCGGAAGCTGGTGGTCAATTGCACCCTGCCAACCCCGCGATCTTGCAGCGCATCGCGAATCTCCCGGTACAAGACGACGTCGGCGCGCCGGAACTTATAAACCGATTGTTTGGGATCGCCCACCACGAACAGTTTTCCCGGCTTGGGCGTGATTTTCAGCCAATCCGATTCGCCGGACTGGTCGGCGGATAGCAGCAACAGGATTTCAGCTTGCAGCGGATCGGTGTCTTGAAACTCGTCGATGAAGATATGAGTGAAACGGTCCTGCAGATAGCGGCGTACGTCGGGCTTGTCGCGCACCAGGTCCCGCGCCAGTAGCAGCAGATCCACGAAATCGAGTTTGCCGGCGCGGCGCTTCAGTCGATCGTATTGCACCACCAGCTCCCACATTTCAGCGCGAAGAATAGCCGCGAGATCGGCGTCGGCGGCCTGCTGGAAACCTTCCAAACGATCGAGCAACTGCTGCCGCGGCCTGCACCACTTGCTCGCGCGGAACGCCTTCGGCGAAAAAGCCCGAGCCTTTTTGAAAATTCTTCTTGATGTCGCGGATCAGCTTGATCAGCAGGCTTTCGAGCGAATCGTAATCGCGGGCCCGAGCCGCTTCCGCGCGTTCGATCCAGGTGACCAGCGCTTGCGCCGGCCGCAGCGATTTCACCAGATTGTCGTTGCGCCTGGCACAACGCGAGGCGGCTTCGGCGATCAATTGCACTTGTTCCACCAGCCGGTCGATTTCCGCTTCGCGCTGGAATTCCATGCGTTCGCCAGGGCGCCGGATGGTCGCGCCATTCAATCAGCTTCCACGCCGCGTATTGCAGTTGTTCCATCGGAGAAGCGCCGTCGTAAGAGTCGCGCCACGCCAGACGCACCAGCGCGCGGCGCAGCCCGGGAGCGCCATCGCCCAACTTGCGCTGCATCCACGAGCGGAAAGCGCGCTCATAGATTCGCGAGGCCTGCTGCTCGGAGAGTTCCTCGAAGGCCGGATCGACCACGGCTTCCACCGGCCGCTCTCGAAGAATCTGCGCGCAAAACGAATGGATGGTCCCGATGGAGGCTTCTTCCAAATGTTCCAAAGCGTGCTCGATGTTCGAGCGTTCGGCGGGAGCGTTTGCGGTAACGCGCGCGCGGTCCAGTTCCTGTCGAAGACGAAGCTTCAATTCGCCGGCGGCCTTATTAGTAAATGTGACGGCGACAATGCGGCTGATAGTGGTTAGTCCAGTAGCCAGCACGGCGACGATGCGGGCGATCAGTTCGGTGGTCTTCCCAGTTCCGGCCGAAGCTTCCACCAGCAGGCTTTCGCCGAGCGAAGTGCGAATGCGCTCGCGGGCGGCGCGGTCGTCGAGTTGCGGTTGAATGGCGGAAATCATGGGGAATGCCGAATCTCAATCAGCGGATCCAGGCGGTCCGGCTGTTTACGTTTCACCCGTGTCTCTTCGTAAGGGCCGCACACGGCGCTGTAATCGCACATCGCGCAGGCGCCGGTTTGAGGGGCGGCGGGCAGAAAGCCTTCTTCGATGGAACGGTCGATGCTCTCGAGGACACGGCGCAGGCGCTGGCGCGATTCTTCGTTGAGCGGGATGTCGACGGAAGAAAAATCGCCGCGTTGGGTACAAAAGAAGAGGCGCCCCGATTCAACGGGCTGCCCCAATAATGTTTCGGCGGCGTGGGCGTAGAGCAGCGGCTGCAGGATCGCGCCGCCTCCCACGTATTGCGGGCGGTCCTTGGGCGCCCGGCCGGTTTTGTGATCGGTGACGCGCCAGGCATCGCTGGTCGAATGGCGTTCGATCAAGTCGATGGAACCGCGCAACCGAATGCCGTCGAATATCACGGCTTCCTGGCTCGTGCTGGCGGGATCGCGATGCGGATCGGGAGCGAGCCCGAAGCCAAATTCGAAATGCACCGGAACCCACTCCGGCTGGGTCGCGGCCACTTGCTGCAACCATCCGCGCAGATCGGTGCGGAGGTTTTCGATCTCGCTCTTCCACACGCGCGGGATGGCGGGCGCTAAATCGTCTTCGTACTTGGCGGCCACGCGATCCAGCACCTGATCGGCGAGATCCAGCGTCCGCGGCAACTGATCGCCGGTAACCGGCAGCAGGTGCGCGCTGGTCAAAGCGCGGAACAGTTCAAATTGTGCCGCATGAAAAAGCGCGCCGCGCGTGAGCGGGTCCATTTGCTCCAGCGGCGCCGGCTCCTGGCGGGGACGAAATTGAAAGACGGCTTGCAAGGCGAACCGATACGGACACGCGGCAAAATGTTGTAGCGAAGACGGAGAATAGCTGCGATTGGCGAGCCGGTGCGGGCCGAGAGCTTGGAGTGTGGCGGGATCGGGATCGACAATGCCATCGGCGCCGGACCAGAAATTTCGCCAACGCCGGCCGCGAGTGCGTAGCGACTGGGCGAGCCATTCGTTGGCCGACATCAGGTAACGAGCGCTTCCCTGGGCGGGCGCGCCGCGCAGTTTCAGCGCGGATTGGAGCGAAGCCAGGTCGTATTCGGCGTCGTCGATCGCTTCTTGCGGATTAGCGGGCGCGGGCCAATCCAGGCGCGAAGAAGCGGCACTGGCGGCGCGGTCCCGAAACTCCCGTAAGGAGGGCAGGCGGCCTTCGGCCGCGCGCACCACTTCCAGCGCGTAGAACGATGGCACACGAGCGCGCGACTGCGCGACGTCCATGCGCGGATAAGACACGATCAGGCTCTCGGAAGCGGCGCCCGCGGCGTAACGAAGCAGCATGCGCTCGCGGGCAATCCGCTGGTCCTGCGTGTCCAAATTAGCGACGCCGGTGGTGAGCTTGATGCGATGTTCGTCCAACAGAAGCGGATCTTCAACCGCGCGGCGCGGGAAAAGTCCTTCCGCGAGTCCGGGCAGGAAAACGACGTCGAAGCTGCGCCCGCGTGCTTCTTCGATCGAACCGACGAACACCCGGCCGTAACGTCGTTTGGGAGGTTCGGCGCGCAGCAGACCCATCCGTTCCGAGAGGACGTCATACACTTCGTCAAGCGAAGCGGGACCTACTTCGCGCATGGGTTCCAACTCGCTGAAAACGCTCAAAACCGACTCCGGACGCCGCAGGGCCATTTGCGCGAGTTCGCTAAGGCGATCCAGCCAGACGCCCCATGCTCCCGAGGACGGAAGCGAGCCGAGTGCTGCAATCAAAGGCAGCGCAAAATGTTCCAAACGTCCCAGCTGCTGAATGCGACGCTGGATATAGGCGCGATGCGCATCGTCTTCTTTTTCGAGATCGCGCAGTTGCGTTTTGAACTCGGCGCGCAAGCCGTGCAAGCGGCGCGTCCAACGATCGGGGCCCCCGATGACGGCGGCGTCGACGAGCAGCTTTTCCCACCCGACCGGCACCTCGAGCGAAGGCTCGTCATCGGAAGCCGGCGGCGCGGGCGCTTCAAAAATCCCCAGGATCTCGTCGTCGGCGGGAACCCACTGCGGGGGGCGCTCTTGCGGCGATCCGCCGGCATCCAAAGGAGGCGTTTGGCCGAGCGAAAGATATTCGGCGAAGCGGGAGGCGGAGCAGCTTTCGGCAGCGCAGGCCAGCAATGCGAGAAAGGCGCGGCCAGCCGGGTCCGGACGGGCCGCACCGCGGCTGAAGTAGTGACCGATGCCGGCCCGGCGCAGCGCTTCTTCCACCAGTGGCTGGTAAGCATCGATGTTGCGCAGCAGGATCGCCATGCGATCGAACGGAGTGCCACGATCTGCGAGCGCGCGAATGCGGCGGGCAATCTCCACGCACTCGAAGCTTTCGCCGGGAGCGGAAAATAACAGCGAAGGGTCGGGCGGCGCCGAGGGCGGCGGATCGGAAGAGAACAGCCAGGTGCGGACGCGATCGAGCGTCGTAGTGGGTGCGGTGGTGTCGATATTTTCGGCCTTGACGCCAAGGATTCGTTCAAGCGATTGAATAGCATCGTCGCCTGTTATCGCTGTCGCCAGGACGCTGGGCGACCGTCCGACCACGGCTGCCAGCAGCTTCTCGTGGGCGGCGGATTCTACGGAGAGGCCGAGCAGAATAAGGGGCAGACGCGTGAGGCGGTGGTCGGTCTTGGTGGCTTCTTCTGTCGCCAGACGAAGGAGCAGCGGCAGGTCCGCGATGGCGCGCTGCTCAAGTTCACGTTCATAGAGCGCGAGAAGATGGGCCAGGTCGCCCGGCGGGATCACATTTTGCAGACGAAGTTCGGCGATGGTCTTGGCCAGAGCGCGAGCGAAGCCCGGCGTTTGGGCGACAGGAGCAAAATAGGGCAGCTTCTTCTCGCTAACGGCGGCATGAACGATGCGCGCGGCCAGCGCTTCCATACCGAGGCGCGAGATGGGAGCCAGCGCGAGACGGCCCATGGGTTGCGCGGCCAGATTGGCAGCAAGTTGCGTGAGGGTGAGTGCGTGAATGCCTTGGCAACCGGATGGGAAAGCCTGGAGGGCGAGTTCATTGGCGGCGGCTCGCGTGGGGGCGACAACCAAGATTTCAGAATGCGCGGGTTGGTCGGTGAGAAACGCAGCGGCGCGCTGGAGGAGCGCGGCGTTGGAGCGGGAATGAACGAGCGCGCGATGTGTCACGGTGCCGGCACGGCGATTACATCCAGACCGAACGATGCGTCCAGCGAAGGCAGCGCTTCGATGGGCAAGACGGTTTGCGGGCCGCCGGAGCGCACGGATTCCAACGCGACAACGCGGCTGGCTAACGCGCCCGACGTCACATAAAGATGCGAGACGGCGACGCGATCGAAGCGGGTGTTCTTGGCCGCCAGCGCTTTTTCCAGCCGGTCGAACGCCAGCTTGAAATCGCTATCCTGGCTGCCAAACGCAAGCTGCGTGCCGGTGATTACGATCTCGGGGCTGGAAACCAGCGCGATTTGCGAATTTGTGTATGACGCCGGCTTCGTCAATCGCGCGATGGCTTCGCACGCGGCCGGGGGCAGCACCGGTGCGCGCTGCATCTGCACATAATCGATGGCGACACCGGGAAAACTCGCGGCCATGAGTGGCTGGGTATCGTGCTGGTCGTCCAACGAACTAACGAAGCACGTGACAAGAAGTACGCCGGAAGGTTCGATGCCAGAAGCGGCGAGGATGCTCTTCAATTTGGCGAGGGACTCGGCCACGCTGGACGCAGGTTGCGCCGCAACAAAAGCGACGCCGGAAGGATTCACCACTTTGCGATCCACCGCGGTGGCTTCCATCACCACTTGTGCGCCTTCCAGCGGCAGCGCGCCCACTTGCACCACCGTAAGCGCGGGCAGCGGCATGTGTTTTTCGAGGAACATCTCGCCCACGATCTCGCCGACGCGGCGCAAGTCGCCCGAACCCGCCACGAAGGCGCGCAGTTTCACAATAGGCCCGCGACTGGAATGCAGCAAGCCCTTGAGCGCTTCCCGCGTCTGCTGCGAGAGCAGACCTTTGGACGACAGCGGCGTCACCTGAAACACCAGACGATCCGTCTCCGCGCTGACGGCGGCGGGCAGTTCGGGCGGCAGCGGCAAGGATTGCGTGATTTCTTCGCTCTTCTTTTTCTTCTGGTTCTTCTCGGGCGCGACCGTCGGAATGTAGCCTTCGTCGGGATTTTGCTTATTCTGCGCGCCGCCGCTAGCGGTCAGAACAAGGAACAAAATTGCCAACAACAGAGGAGTACGCACGGTCCGACACACGATTCTAACAGACGTTGCTAGAGTGAAGATTGGCAGTCACCATCTTACCTCAGGCCCCCGCGCGCACCGCGAATTTCACGCGTTTTGCCTGGAGCCTGCTCGCGTGGAACGTGCTGGTGGTGCTGTGGGGCGCGTACGTGCGCGCCAGCGGATCGGGCGCCGGATGCGGCAGCCACTGGCCGCTCTGCAACGGTGAAGTGCTTCCCATTGCGCCGCGCATCGAAACCATCATTGAATTCACGCACCGGATGATGAGCGGCGTGGCGCTGGTGGGCGTGGCCGCGCTCTGGTTCTGGAGCCGTACCAGCTTCGCGCGCGGCAACCGGGTCCGCAGAATGGCATTCGCATCCTTTGCGTTTCTCATCGTCGAAGCTTTGCTGGGCGCGGGGTTGGTGTTGTTCCACTATGTCGATAAGAACGCCTCTGTCGGCCGAGTGTTTTCTCTTTCGCTGCACTTGGTGAACACGCTGCTGCTGCTGGGAGCGCTGGCGCTGACCGCCTGGTTTTCTCGGGAGGCGGAACAAAACTCGGGCCCCCGGTTAGCGTTCGTCGCAGCGGCCTTGCCGATTGCCGCGCTGGTCAGCGTCACAGGCGCGATCGCGGCGCTGGGCGATACCCTGTTTCCGGCGCAGTCGCTCGCGCAGGGCTTTCACCAGGATTTTTCGGCGGCGGCCAATCTCCTGCTGCGGCTGCGCGTCGTACATCCGACACTGGCGGTCATTGCGGGCGCTTATTTCGCCGCTGTATCCATTACCGTTCTACGATCGAAGCCCCCGAAACTCACCGCGAAACTTGCGATCTGGGCGCTGGCCCTCACGCTCATGCAACTGGGAGCCGGCATGATCAATGTGCTGCTCCTGGCCCCCGTCTGGATGCAGATCGCGCACCTGTTGCTGGCCGATCTGGTGTGGATATCGCTGGTTTTGCTGACTGTGGAAGCCCGTCCCAAGGGTTTGGCGTCAAAACTGCACTGAGCCACCTCCGGTAGGAAACCGGATGACGCTAGCCACCCGCACAATCTCGCTAAGCGCGCTCTTCGACTGGCTTTATTCCGAGCGGCATCAAAAGCAACTGGACCGGCTGGTGATGAAGGTCAGCGTGGCGGGGCTAATCGCGCACTTGGCGCTCGTTTTTTTGTCGCGGACGCTCGCGTCTCCCCCGCCCATGATCGCAGCCGTCGGCAAGAACTATCTTTCAGCGATTTACACGCCCTTCAGCTTCATCTTGTTCTACGAAGTATTGATGCTGATCGGGGCGCTGCCGCAGTCCACTACACAATCCATCGCGAAACAGTACGAGCTCGTTGCGCTGATCTTCATGCGGACCTTCTTTAAAGACATCGCCGAGTTACACGGGTTGAAAGAGATAGTCACTCTGTCGCCGGAGACGTGGCCGGTGTATCTGAACGTGAGCGCGGGCCTGATTATGTTCCTCTTAGTAACCGTGTTTCTGCATGCTGCGCGGCGGCGTGGAGACGACGTTCGGCCTGAGGCGGAACTGGTCGAACTGGCAAGGTTCATCGCGCGAAAGAAAGTCATCGCCCTCGGATTGTCCGCTTTGCTGCTGGGAGTTGCGCTAAAGCGGGTGATCGAGTTCCTGGTAGGGCCGCCGGCTGCGAATATCAATTCCTTCTTCTACACCGACGTCTTCACCGCCATGATTTTCACCGATGTGCTGATTGTGATCCTGTCGCTCGCTGTATCGGACCGCTACGAGCTGGTGTTTCGCAACGGCGCTTTTGTCATCTCCACCATTCTGATCCGTTTTTCATTGACCCCCGCCTGGCCTTATGGCGCTTTGCTGGCGCTGATGGGCATGCTGTTTGGCATCGGCACGTTGCTGATCTACAACTATCATCTGGATGTTACGGGCGTGAGCTGGTCAAAGGTGAAGCTGCATAAAGGATGACACGATCCTGGCCGCCACCGCTTTGTGATCCCGGCCCAGGTCATGGCCCGCGCCTTCGATTTCGAGCAACTGTACGGGCGCGGGTATCAGGGCGATGGCACTTTTTAGCTCATCCGCAGTGCCGAACGGATCCTTCGATCCATGAACGAACGACGCGGGTGTATGCAGCTTGGGAAAATGCGCGGTTCGCAACTGATCGGGTTTGCCCGGTGGATGCAATGGATAGGAAAGCAGCAGAAGCCGATCGGTGATTCCCGGCGTTTCCGCCGCCAGCATGCTGGCTTGCCGGCCGCCGTAGGAATGTCCGCCCAGCCAAATTCGATCGGGATGTTTCTCGCGTAGCTTCAAGATTTGCTCGCGCAAGCCTTCGCGGTCGCGCACTGCGTCACCGGGCTGCGGAGGCCCATGCGGGCGCTCTTGTCGAAAAGCCAGATCATAACGTATCACTTGAATCTCGCGTTCGGAAAACGCGTCAGCAAGGGCCACTAGCAGAGGCGCGTTGCGATTCGAGCCTGCGCCGTGAGTGAGAAGAAGAACGTTCACAAAATTGGACTATCGAAAATAGAAAGGGCCGTCTGCCTTGGACGGCCCCACTGCCAAAATTTTCGGGGGAGATCCCTGTTAGGGTTTCATAACATTCTCGGCCTGCAGTCCCTTGGGGCCCCGCTTCACCTCGAACTCCACCTCCGAACCTTCTTCCAGCGTGCGATAGCCGTTCATCTGGATCGCAGAGAAGTGAACAAACACATCGTCGCCGTTAGAGCGCTGGATGAAGCCATAGCCCTTGGCGGCGTTAAACCATTTCACAATTCCTTTTTCTCTCACTACGAATTCTCCTAACCTCTGTTTGCTGTGCGCGATACCAACCCTATCCTTTGCCAGGCGCACAGTCTTAGGGTAAAACGGGACCATGATATCACAGGTCCTGCGGCCATTCGCAAGAGGCAAATGGGTATGGTTTCATGGGATTGGGGGGTACTACCGCCGTGAAGAATCCTCTGCGTACTCGGATGTTCGCCTGGTGGTACTTCTCGATCGCGGGCGGTTTCCTGCTGCTTGGGATCAACCGGTGGCTGCTGGGACAACGGGCGGGATTGGTACTGGCTCAGTTTGCGGCGGCTGTGGCGTTTGTGCTGTTTGGCGCGATTTCCTGGAACGGGGACTAAGCGGGATCCCTACTGTTTTGAGCGATTTAGCCCTAGCGCTCGAATGCGTTTGTGGAGGTTTGTGCGCTCCATTCCTAAGGCGCGGGCGGCGCCGGAGACGTTCCAACTGGTTTCTTCCAAAGCCCGCAGGATGTGCTCGCGCTCGGCGGAGGCTCGCGCTTCCTTGATATTGGAGCGGGGACCGGAATCGTCGGCGATGCGAATCTCCACCGGTACCGAATCCGGTGTTAAAAGATTGCCGGGCGTCAAAATCGCCATGCGCTCGATGATGTTGCGCAGCTCGCGGGCGTTTCCGGGCCAGGAGTAGCCTTCCAGTATTTCGTAGGTTTCGTCTTCTATCTGTTTGGAGTGAAAATTGTTCCTCAGGCAGAAATCATGCAGGAAGTAATCCGCCATCGCGATGATATCCTGCGGACGTTCGCGCAGCGACGGAACACGAATGGGAACGACGCATAGGCGATAGTACAGATCCTCGCGAAACTTCTGCTGCGACACCAGATCCGTTAGATTGCGATTAGTGGCCGAGACCACGCGCACCGCGACGCGGATGGGCTGCTCTCCGCCCACGCGGTGGAACTCGCCTTCCTGCAACACGCGCAGCAACTTGGCTTGGGATGCGGCATGCAGGTCGCCCACTTCATCCAGGAAAATGGTGCCGCCGTCGGCCAGTTCGAACTTTCCCTTACGGGTGGAGATAGCGCCGGTAAACGCGCCCTTTTCGTGGCCGAAGAGCTCGCTCTCCAGCAGGTCCGACGGGATGGCCGCGCAGTTCACTTTTACGAACGGGCCATTGGCAAAGGGACTTTCATGATGGATGTGCGCCGCGAGCAGTTCTTTGCCGGTGCCGGATTCGCCCATGATCAAAATGCGGGCGTCGGATCGCGCGGCCATGCTGGCCTGTTCCACCACGCGCACAAACGCCGGGCTGGCGCCGATCATCTTGGTGCTGGAGCCCACCAGCTCGCGCAGCCGTTCGTTCTCGCGCCGCAGGTTCATCTGCTCCAGCGCGTTCTTGAGCGAGAGCAAAACTTTATCTCGGCCGAGAGGTTTTTCCAGAAAATCGAAAGCGCCGGCGCGCGTGGCTGCTACGGCTTCGGCGATGGTGCCGTGGCCTGAGATCATGATGGCTGGCGCGAAATATTCGCGTTCCCGCAGCGTGCGCAGAAATTCGATGCCGCTGCCATCGGGGAGCCGGACATCGAGCAGCAGAAGATCGGCGCGCTCGGCTGCGGGCTTAGCCTCGGCGATGGTGCGGGCCAGCGTCACCGAGTAGCCTTCGCGCTCCAGAATCAAGCGCAGCGAGCCGCCGATGTTGGGCTCGTCATCCAGCACAAGAATGCGTTTGGAGACCATGGTGATTCCGTTATTCGGCCGCGGCCCGCCAGTAGCCCGGACGCGAGCGGACCTCCAGCCCGGCGCGTTTCGAGACCACGCGGATGCGATGGAATCCGGTTCCGTTGCTTCGAACAGGCGTGTAGCTCAACAGATACTGGCCGTGGATCTCTTCGCCAATCTGGGTGATGGCGCGTTCGAGCGCCCGTTCGTTATCAATTTCGTATTGCTGGCCCCCGGTGTAGCGCGTCATGGTTGGCACGGGATCCTCCGGCCGCGCGCCCCGACCGACGTTGAGCCAGTAAATCAAAGTATTGCTCATCGCCACGTCGCCCAGCGCGTCGTCCAGGGTGTTCTCGCTTCCTGAGTTGGCGCCCGACTCGCGGGGTTCGGAAATGAGCAGCAGAATGCGGCGGCGAATCTCGGGCCGCTGATCGAGAAGCCGCATGGCGTCCAGCGTGGCGTCGATGACGTGATTCGCGCCGGGCGAAAATTCGATGCGGCGCAGCGCATGGGTGAGCCGTCCCAGATCTGGCGTGAAATCCTGCCGGACATCCAGCTTGTCGTTGAAAGTGAAAATCGCAGCCTCGCCGCCCACTCCCACCACCAGCGCGCCAAGTAGAGGTCCGAGATCACGCACTCGTTCGGCGGTTTGTTTCTTGAGATTGGTTTGAACCGCGATGGCGAGCGAAATCGGCAGGAAATCGCCGTCTTCGTGGACCTGCTGCGGGATGTCGTTGTCGTAGAGCTGGAAATCGGCGGCGGTGAGTCCGTTGATAAAGTTGCCGGAGCGATCGGTCACCGAAGTGGGGGCGACGATCAGGCGCACGGGGACGCGCAGAATGGGTTCCTGGGCCAGAAGTAGGGACGCGCTAACCAACAGCGCGAGGCTAAGCCAAGGGAAGCAGGACACGGAACGCGGCTCCTCCGAGTTCGCCGGGAACCAGCAGAATATCGCCGCCCGCCAGCAGCGCGCTCTTACGGGCAATAGAAAGGCCCAGGCCCATGCCGCCGCGCTTGAATGAAATCGCCGGTTGAAACAACGAGCCGCGCGCTTGCGGGCTGAGTCCGGGGCCTGAATCATGCACTTCAATAGTAATCTTGTCGGCGGCCGACGCCGTTACGCCCAGCACAACGCCGCCGGGAGTGACGGCCTGCGCGGCGTTCTCGAGCAAATTCGTGAGCACGCCCTTCACCAGATCTTCGTCGGCATAGACGCGCGGATGATCGGGCGCCAGGCGAGTGCTGTAAACGATGTCGGGATGTGCGGTGCGCAGGAACGCGATGCGTTCTTCGAGCAGGGAATTGATGTCGATGGGCCGCGGCGAAACGGGCGGCTCGGCGGAAAAATCGGAGAACGCGCGGACGCGGCGTTCCAGGCTCTGCACTTCATCCACTACGATCTGAGCGGCCTGTTCGTAGAAATCGCCAGCGGGCCCCGATTGGCGCACCGCGATCTCTTCCATCGTCAAGCGAATGGGCGTCAGCGAGTTCTTCACTTCGTGCGCCATCTTCTTGGCCAGCGCTTGCCAGCTTTCCAGCCGCGTCACGTACACCAGCCGCTCCTGGGATTGCTTCAGCTCTTCGGCCATTTCGTTGAAGGCGCGCACGGCGGAGCCAATTTCGTCGTTCCGGCCCTCGGGGACGCGATAGTCCATGTTTCCGGCGGCGACTTTCGAGAGTCCCTTGGTCAATTCCTGGATAGGCTGGCTGATGCGCTGGGCGAAGTACAGCAGCGCGAGAAAAGTGAGCAGCCAGATGGCGGCGGCCAGCAGCAGATAGGTATAAGTGAATCCCCGGCGCCAATTGTGCGTGCCGGCGGCGGCCACCGTGGCTCGCGCCCGGGTGTATTGATCGGAGAGCTGCTGCATGGAGATGCCGTTCAACGGCGCGGCATAGAGCGCAACTCCATCGCGACGGCGGACCAGATACTCGATCTGGTCGCCCTGGTGGCGCGGCAGGATAAAGTTTTCCGCTTCGCCGCTGGAATAAAACTCCTGCAGCGCGAGCGGCCAACTGTCGCGAGCGGCCAGCGTAAATTCCTGGGGACGAACGCGTCCGGAAGCCGCGTCCTGCTTCAACGCTTCCGACGCCCGGCGATAAAGCTCATGCCCGGTTTTTTCGAGCGATCGCGAAACTTGATCCAGCTCCTCGGTGGGCGCGAGCGCCAGGCTATAGTGCAGCAGGCGGACCGAAATCCATCCCATCAGGCACAATGGCGCAAGCGTTGCAACCACGAACACCAGGATCAGGCGGTTGCGCAGCCGATTCATGGCTTGAGGTCGCCCAGTTGGAACGGCGCCGAATCCACCGACCAGCGATCCTGCTCGGGGCGCGACGGGCGGCTGAAGATTTCAATCAGCGTGGCCAGATTGATGCCGGAATTGGGAGCCAGAGGCTCTTTGGTTTCAGCGCTCCGGATCTCCAGGCGCGCCCACAGTTGTTGGCCGGCTGGCAGATTCGCGGCGGAGATGAAGATGTTTTCGAGGCACCAGGATTCGGCGCTAGCTGCCGAAAGGCGCATGCCGGAGCGGCGAAGATCGCGGCCGCGAACGACCGAAAACTTTTCCTCCCACACATCGTAACTGACGGTGAAGCGCTCCAGAGCGCGCGCCACCACATGGTTGCCGCCGGGGGCAGTGGCGACGGTCAGTTGAAAATCGAAGGGAACAGCCGCACCGTCATGCAGCCGCGACAGGGACTTGCCGGTAAGGAAGTGCAGGCTGGGCGCGCTGACATGGATCTCGCCCGCCACGCGATGCGGGAGTAATCCCTGTGAGGACACGGTCATCCCGGCCAGCTCCAGCGAAAGGAACAGCGCCAGGACCGCTTGCTTACGCGCGCGGTTCACAGTTAGTGCACCTCAAAAGTTCATTCCAGCGATCAAAACCGGGGTGGCGTGGCCATCTCGGAGAGGAAAGGCCAGTGCCACCAGAAAAGCGCCCTTGTCGAGAATCCCCAGGCCGCTCGCTACGCCGACACCGGCCGATTCTTTGGGCTCCGGCGACTTTCCTTCATCCCAAACCGCCCCGGCATCGTAGAACACCCGCATGATGCGATAACCATATGTGACGGAGCTGTAAGCCACCCGGTTTCCGCCGAGAGGGTCCAACTCATACTTATTCCAGCCGCGCAACAGGGTGCTATCACCGAGTGCAAAACGCTCAAACAAGGGAGCTTGGCCATAGATCGCGCCCGCGAGCATGGTCACTTCCACGGACTGCGTCCGGCTTGTGTAATTGTACTTCAGATGCGCTACGTGGCGGGTATAGGCTAAGTCCGTACCAAGGACGGTGGTGGCCGCGCGCAGGTTATAACCTGCGTCCAACTCCTGAGTGCTGTCGTCGAAACCGGTCCAGCGCTGGTGATAGCGCAGAGTATTTATCACCGCGTTGGCCGATTCCGATCGCGCGGCCATAGGTAAATTGTTGAGCTGCTCGAAGCTGAACCCGACGCTGAGCGTCAGCGGGTCGGCTAATACAAATGTGGCGCTGGGCTCATAGTTCAGACGGGAACCATAAGCGCCAGCGCCCAGGGAAGAAGGTCGTGAGGTGCTGTCGAACGCGGCGAGTGTGGCCGGAGCGTACTGATCCGAATAGCCATCGAACTCGAAGCCCAAGCGGATACGGCCGTTCGACGTAACCGCCCGCTCATACTTGGCTTGGACCCCGGAGAAGCGTTCGATCAAAGTATCGCTGTCGCGCAACATCCGAAAAGTGAAAGCATTGGGGCCGATGGTGCTGGTCAGCTGGCCCGTTCCCGTGAATCCCAGAGCGGAGTTATAGCTGAGGGTGGGAATGGAAGCATCGAACGATGCGCCGGCTCTGTCCACCTGGATCAGCACTCGCACGGATTCGGCCTGCGCCCCGCGCGCCAGCTTGAAGGTGACGGCGTGGGCGCGAAGCTCGGCGCGAATGCGCGTCGCCAGCCGATCCAATGCTTCGCTGTTTACCTTGGCGCCCACCAGGTGGCGGATCTCTTCAAGAGCCGAGGTGCTGAGCTTGTAGTCGCGCTGGCCGGCGAAATCGATACTTTCGATGGTGTAGCGGGAATTGACGTTCAGGTCCGAAGCGGTCTCTTCAGACGAGTCGCTGGCGGGTGTAAGCGATTGAGCGAGCAGGGGAATCGCCAGCAGCGGAATTAGAACCAACGTCACTCCCATACACTTCATGGCGGCACAGAATGGCAAGCCAAGGGCCAGCGCCAAGCTGTTGGAAGCATTGATGATTAGCAAAGGCGCACTGTGCGGTGACGGCACAGGTGTAACAAAGCGGCGGCCCACACCCTTGCGCGCCAGGTAATCAGACTCGAAGCGCAGCCTCTTAGTAATCCCAGAGGCCCGCTTTCTCCCCTGACCGAACCACTTCCAGCACTTTCTTGATCGATGCCGTCCAATCTCAGCAAGTTGGTCCCTGAAATCCGCCACGCGTTCTACGAGCGGCCGAGCATCGGGGCCCTCTCGGAACACGATAACACGGAGCGTGTTGTGTTCAGTTCCCCTTCGGAATCCGCCAAAGCCTCGAAAACATCCTCGCAGCTGATGCTCTGAACAAAAAACGGGACGTTGTCTATCTTGAAGAGATCATTGCCACAACGTCCTGCCCATGGCTGCTCGATATCAACAGGCGGAAGCTCGACGAGGGTCTTGACGCGGTGGCTGCCTTAAGAGACTTTGGCTACCTGGCTGCGCCGGTTGGCGGCCTCAAGCACGCCGTCAATGGACGGCACGATCAACTGGCGGCGGCCCAGGCGGATGACACCTCTGCGGGCCAGATTATTCAAAGTGGTCGAAGTAGTTTCGCGCGTGGCGCCGATCAGGCTGGCCAACTCGCCCTGCGAGAGCGGGATGGAATACTCGGCTCCATTGGATCGGGCGCCGAACATTTTCGCAAGGTCCGCCATGTAGTAGAGGATGCGATACTCGACGTCGCGCAGGCAGAGCAGCTCGATTTTTTTCTCGAGATGGCGCTTCCTCAACGTGAGCAGAGTGGACATTTCCCTCCAAAGTTCAGGATGGTGCTCGCAGGCCCGGAGAAATACATCTCGCGGGATGACATAAATCACGCCCTCTTGCAGCACCTCCGCGGCGATGCTCCGCGAAGCCTCGTTGCCGAGCGCCTGTTCGCCGAACAGCTCGCCCGCGGCGATGATCTGCAAAATGATCTCTTTGTTATCGTCTCCCCGTTTGTGTATTTTCACCAACCCGGACTCGAGAAAGAAAAGCGAGTCCATCGGACTGCCCTCCGAGTACACGGTAGCGAAGCGCCGATTAGGCGAAAACTTGCTCACACCGTCCAGATTGATCAATTCGCTCCGAACGACGTTCGCGATCGAAATAGATTGCGCGTCCATTGATCCTGATTATTATAGTCCGAATGTCAAGTGAATTGTCATACAAAATGTGAATGCATCTAAAATTCTTTGCATGCACCTCATAAGATTAGGTCCGGTCGCGGACCTGAGCGGCCAGATGCGCCGCGGCGTCAAACTGGCGTCGCATCGTATCACCGTCCAGGTACTCCCGGAACTCCTGGAGCTTCGCTATGTAGCATTCCAGCGCCACGAGTATCTGACGCCGATTGGTGGCAAAAATATCGCCCCAAATGTCAAATGAACTCAGGGCCAAACGGGTACTGTCCACTAACGCCGGCCCGAACACACCGGTTTCGGGCTCCGGACGCTGATCTAACGTGGCGGCCAGGGCGGTAGAGACGAGCTGTGGCAGGTGGGAGGTGAAGGCCACAGTCCGGTCGTGCTGGTCGGGGTTCAGGATCACGGGGAACGAGCCAATGCGTGGAATCCAGGAGAGAAACTCGCGCACGGCCGGCGTTTCCAGCTCGGCGGCCGATTGCGGGGTGAGCACGTATGGCCGGCCTTGGAAAAGATCCGCTTCAGCCGCTTCGACGCCCCGGCGCTCGCGCCCGGCCATGGGGTGTCCGCCCAGAAACTGGGCTCTTGAAATCGCCTGGCTGGCGCGCTGGACGATGGCCTGCTTGGTGCTGCCCGCATCGGTGATCAACGCGCGGGGTTTTACCCAGGCATCCAGCTCCGCCAGGCTATCGAGGATGGTGTGAATGGGCTGTGCAAGATACAGCAGGTCCGCCTGCGCGGCGGCGTCGGAGGCCGTTAGCGCTTCATCGATGACATGCATCGCGAGCGCAGTGCGAATAGTCTGGTCTGAACTGACGCCGATAATCCGGCCGGTGAACCCCGCCTTGCGGATGGCCAGGGCGAACGATCCGCCGATCAGGCCCACGCCAAAAATTGCGACGGTCTGCATGCCGCTATACCGAGCGGCCCACGGCGCGAGCGATCATGCGCAACTGATCCATCAGTTCGGCGAACTGTTGCGGGTAGAGGGATTGCGCGCCATCGCTGAGCGCATGGTCGGGATCGTTATGAACTTCGATAAGCAGGCCGTCGGCGCCGGCCGCCACCGCCGCGCGCGCCATCGGGAGCACCTTGTCGCGCCGTCCGGTTCCGTGCGAGGGATCGGCCACGATGGGCAGATGCGAAAGCGACTTCACCACCGGGATGGCGGAGATGTCCATGGTGTTGCGCGTGGAGTTTTCAAACGTGCGGATGCCGCGCTCGCACAGGATGACGTCGTAATTGCCGCCCGAGAGAATGTATTCGGCGCTGAGCAGCAACTCTTCGATGGTGGCGGAAATGCCGCGCTTCAACAGGATGGGCTTGCGCAAAGCTCCCAGCTCGCGCAGCAGGTTGTAATTCTGCATGTTGCGCGCGCCCACTTGCAGGATGTCGACGTAGGCGGCGAGCAGCGGAATCTGGGTTTGGTCCATCACTTCGCTGACCAGCAGCAGGTGGTTGCAGTCGGCCGCTTCGCGCAACAGTTTTAAGCCGTCTTCGCCCATGCCCTGAAAGCTGTAAGGCGAGGTGCGAGGTTTGAAGGCGCCTCCGCGCAGCACTTTCGCGCCGACGCGGGCCACCGCTTCGGCCACCTGGAAGATCTGATCGCGACTCTCGACGCTGCACGGGCCGGCCATCACCACCACCTGGTCGCCGCCGATTTCGACGTCGCCGATCTTGATTTTCGTGCCCGCCGGTTTGAAGTGGCGGCTGGCCAGCTTGTACGGCGACACGATGCGGTGGCATTCCTTGACGCCCGGCATCACTTCGAATTCGATGGGGTCCACGTCGCCCACCGGGCCCACTCCGCCCAGCACGGTGTGCATCATGCCAGAGGAGCGATGCACGATGAAGCCCATCGACACCAGCCGGTCGATCACTTTTTGGGTTTGCGCTTCTTCAGCGCCTTCTTGCATGACTACGAGCATGAGATTCCAATATAGCGAGACGCAGGTATACTGGGGGATCAATCCTGTTCATGCCCCGCTTCACCGCATGGCTGGCCGCTGTTGCGCTGGCGCTCTGTTACGCTTCCACGCTGGGCGGCATGGTGCATCAGTGGTGGACCGATGAAGATATGGGTTACGGCTTCATCGTGCCGTTCGTGATCGCCTGGGTCGTCTGGCGCGAGCGCGCGCGCTGGCGGAAATTGCCCATCCGGCCGAGCCCGTGGGGATTTGCGATTCTGGCGCTAGCCGCTGGCTTGCAGATTGCGTCGGCATTAGGTGCGGGATTGTTCGCCGGGTCGCTCGCGTTTGTGCTGTCGCTGGCCGGGCTGGTGCTGTGTCTGGCCGGGTTCGCGTGGCTGCGGGGCTGGGCTTTTCCCCTGTTGCTCACGCTCTTCATGCTGCCGAAGCTGGCGATTGTCTACAACCAGATCACATTGCCGCTGCAGCTTCTCGCCACTCGGCTGGCCGGTGGAATGCTGTCGATGGCCGGGTTCATGGTGTCTCGCGATGGCAATATTCTGAACGTCGCCGGACATAGCATCTCGGTGGTGGAAGCATGCGACGGAATCAGGTATTTGCTGCCGCTGGCGTTTTTGGCGTTGGTCTTCGCGTATTCGGCCGGCGGGAAATCCTGGATGCGCTTAGCGATGCTGGCCGCCGCGATTCCCACCGCGATTCTCGCGAATGCGCTGCGGGTGGCATTCTCGGGATTGTCTCCCACGTTGACCTCAGGTACTCCGCACGCGCTGCTGGGCACGCTGATTTTTGTATTGTGTTTGGGATTACTGGCTGGGATTTACCACCTACTGGTCCTCACGTCGATTCGGACCTGATTCAACTGACGCCAAGCTACAATCGGATTTGCAAAAACCAGATGCAATCATCATTGGAGCCGGGCACAACGGCTTAGTCTGCGCCGCTTACCTGGCGCGCGCGGGGCGTAAAGTGTTGGTGCTGGAACGCCGCGAACTGGTGGGCGGATGCGCGGTAACCGAAGAGATCTGGCCCGGGTACCATGTTTCCACCGCCGCCTATTTGACCAGCTTGCTGCAGGAGCGCGTGATTCGCGACCTGGAGCTAGCGCGCTTCGGCTATCGCGTGGATGCGAAAGATCCGGCGTTCTTCTCGCCATTTCCCGATGGCCGCCATTTATTCATGTGGCAGGATCGCGCCCGGACGCTCGAGGAAATCGCCAAATTCTCGCGGCACGACGCGGCGGTATTTCCCGCTTACGAAGACCATCTGGAGCGCCTCTCGCAAGTGGTGGAAGGGCTGCTGCTGACCACGCCGCCCGAGTTCCCGCCGCAAGGGTTGGGCGATTTCGTCGATTACCTGAAGCTGGCGGCGAAGATGCGAGGGCTCACGCCGAAGGAGATCGTCGGGCTGGTGAAAATCTTCACCCAAAGCGCGGTGGAGTTTTTGGACGAGTGGTTCGAATCGGGCGAGATCAAAGTGACGCTGGCCACCGATGGCGTGATCGGCGCGAATGGCGGGCCGCGCTCGCCCGGCACCGCTTACATCTTGCTGCATCACGTGATGGGGAGCGTGGGCGGGCACCGCGGACTGTGGGGCTTCGTGCGCGGGGGGATGGGCGCGGTTTCAAACGCGATCGCGGCATCGGCGTGCAGCCGGGGCGTCGAGATCCGCACCCAGGCAAGCGTGGAGCACATCAAGATTGCAAACGGCCGCGCGCGTGGAGTAGTGCTGGAGGGCGGGGAAGAGATCGACGCCGATATCGTAATCAGCAACCTGACGCCGCAGCTCACGTTTCTGCACTTGACGGAATCGAGCGCGCTGCCGGCGGATTTCCTGGATGCCATTCGCAAGTACCGCAGCGAAGGCACGTCGTGCAAGATCAATCTGGCGCTCGACGGCCTGCCGGATTTTCGCGCGCTGCCCGGCGCGAACGGTCCACAACACCGGGCCACCATGCACATCTGCCCATCGCTTGAATATGTGGAGCGCGCGTGGGACGACGCGAAATACGGGCATCCCTCGCAGTCGCCTTTGCTCGAACTGACGGTGCCTACCCTGTACGATCCGTCGCTTGCGCCCGCCGGCAAACACATCATGGGCATCTTCATTCAATACGCTCCGTACACGTTGCGCGAAGGCAATTGGGACGAACTGCGCGAGCCCTTCGCGTATCGCTGCCTGGATCTCATCGAGGAATATGCGCCGGGATTTCGGGATCGTATCATCGACAAGCAAGTGCTGACGCCGCTCGATCTGGAGCGGCGCTTCGGCCTCACCGGCGGCAATATCTTCCACGGTGAAATGTCGCTGGATCAAATGTTCGTGATGCGGCCGGTGGCGGGGAGCGCGCGTTATCGCACGCCCATCCGCGGGCTGTATTTATGCGGGTCCGGAACGCATCCGGGGGGTGGGGTGATGGGCGCACCCGGGTACAACGCCGCGCACGAGATTTTGAAGGACTAGTGGACAACTTCAGCGTCCGAACATCGCTTCAACATCTCGACTGCCGCGAATCACGCGAAGTATCACCACATCGCCTTCCACTATTTCGTAGAGGATGACATAGTCGCCCACGAGGAAGCTGCGCAAGCCCGGACGAAGATCTTCGTCGCGCGATCGGCCTAAATTGGGATGACTCGCGAGAATAAGGAACCGATCGGTGATGGAGTCAATGAAACGGTCAGCGGTTTCGAGGCTCCCACTCCGCGAGGCGACGTAGTACCAAATGTCGTGTAGGTCGGCATCGGCTTCCTCGGTGCGGCGGTGCCCCATCAAGGAAGAGCTTGTTGTTCGGCGGCAAGGCGGGCACGGCCGCGCCGCTTTACCTCCTCCGCGAGTTCGCGCATGGATTCCTTACTGATGCTGCGTCCTTCGCCACGAGCGAGAGACGCCTCCGCCTCGTCGACAGCGGCAAGGATCTCCAACCGTCGCCGCTCGCGCTCCTCCCAAAGCGACATCGCTTCCCGCACCGCGTCTTCCTCGCGGCGCAGCCGGCCTGCCGCAATGGCCTGGCGAACAAACGCCTCCTGGTCCGGGGTCAGTTGCACTTCCATTACTTCCACGGTACGGGCTGCGAAACCGGGTGTCAACCGCGCGGATCAGAGCGCCGCCGGGCCTTCTAAGCTGCGCCACAAATACCACATCGCCACCGACGAATACGGCCGCCACGCCACCGCCAGCTCCTCCACTTGCTTGGGATGCGGCAGTTCTCCCAATTGATACGCCTTGCGGATAGCCACGCGCACGCCGAGATCGCCGGTGGCTAAAATGTCAGGACGCCTGAGCGCGAAAATCAGGAACATGTGCGCGGTCCACTCGCCGATGCCTTTCACCTGCGTCAAATGCTCGATCACTTCGCGGTCCGCCAATTCCGCTAGTGCCTCAAACTTTATGTGGCCCTTATTTGTTTTGCGCGCCAGATCGCGAATATACGCTGTTTTCTGCTTGGACAGCCCGGCTTTGCGCATGCGGGCTGGGGTAAGCTTCAGAATGGAGTCGGGCGTGATTTTGCCGTCGGGAAGCATCGCACTAAGCCGTCCCAGGATCGCAGCCGCCGCCTTGCCGCTGAGCTGTTGGTTCACAATGGATCTCACCAGCGTGCCAAAGCTGGGTTCGCTATGCTCAATCTTATAAGCTCCCACGCGCTCGATGATGGCGCGCATGACGGGATCGGATTTCTTGAGGTGAAGAATGGCCTGCCGCATTGGAACGAAAATTAGAAACTACGCATCTACTACTATAATTCGCACTACTCGTATGCGCCGTTCCACTGCCATAATTCTTGTTTCGACGCTGGCCGTTTCAGCTCTGGCCGCTGTCCTGCTCGCCCAGGACGACACCTCCAAGGACACCGCCACCCTGAAGGTGGAAGTGAGCCTGGTGAATATCCTGTTCAATGTTCGCGACAAGAAAGGCGGGCTGATCGGCAACCTCAATAAGGACGATTTTAAGGTCTTTGAGGACGGCAAGGAGCAAGAGGTCAAGTTTTTCAATCGCGAGACCGATCTGCCGTTGACGATCGGGCTGCTCATCGATGTGAGCGCCAGCCAGGGGAACCTGATCGAAGTCGAAAAGAACGCCGCTTATCAATTTTTCGGAACCGTGCTGCGCAAACAGGACCTGGCGTTCCTGATCAGCTTCGGCGAAGATTCCGAACTGCTGCAGGATTACACCAACTCTCCGAGACTGCTGCGCGCCGGATTGGACGGGCTGCGCGTGAGTTCCGGAGTGGGCGGATTCGGGCCCGGTCCGGTTCCGACCATTTCGCAACCGCGCGGGACGGTTTTATATGACGCTGTTTACGTGGCGTCCGCCGACGAGCTCAAAGGGCAAGTGGGGCGCAAGGTGCTGGTGCTGATCACCGACGGCGAGGATGAGGGCAGCAAATACAAAATCTCGCAGGCCATCGAAGCAGCGCAGAAGGCCGACGCGATTATTTACGGCTTCTATTATGTGGACCGAGCTTTCTACATGGGACACGGCATGGTCTTCGCCGGGAGCAGCGATTCGGCGCTCCGCCAAATGTCGGAGGATACCGGCGGCCACGTTTTCCACGTGGATCGCAAGCTGACGCTGCAGGACGCCTTCGCCCAATTACAGGAGGAGATGCGCAGCCAGTACGCCATCGGCTACACTCCCACCAATCCAGCCAAAGATGGCACCTTCCGCAAGGTGGAGATCAAGACCACTAATAAGGAGTGGAAGATACAAGCGCGCAAAGGCTACTACGCCGTCCAAAACGAAAATTGAGACCAGGCCGGCAACGGTCGGGAGGAGGGAAGATGCCGGCGATTCGCTATGGTTTGCGGCAGCTGCGGCTGAATCCCGGTTTCGCGATTGTCGCCATCCTCACCCTGGCGCTGGGCATCGGCGCGAACACCGCCATCTTCAGCGTGCTCGATGGCGTGGTATTGTCGCCGCTCCCTTATCCGGAACCGGACCGGCTGGTGCTGGTGGCGCTCTACAATCGCGCTCTCGGATATCCAACGAACCATTCGTATCCCGATTTCCTGGATTGGCGGCGCAGCTCGCGCTCGTTCGAACAGATAGCCGCGTATAAGACGCAGGGCTTCGATCTCGCCAGTCCCGGCACGGCGGAACATCTGGACGGCAGCGAGGTCTCCGCGGGTTTCTTCAGCACACTGGGAGTGAAGCTGGCGCTGGGGCGTGAATTTTCGTCGCGGGAAGACACAACGGGCGGCGCAGCGGCAGTTGTGATCAGCGATCGTTTATGGAAAGACCGGTTCGCTGCAAGCGCCGCCGCGCTCGGCAAGCTGGTGGCCTTGAACGGAGTCGATTATACGATCGTGGGCGTTCTTCCGCCGGACTTCCATTTTGGAAACGATCAGGCGGACGTTTATATCCCGCTTGGACGCGGCGACCCGCTGATCCGAAACGATCGCACCGTTCATGACCTCGCCTCAATCGGACGTCTGCGGCCGGGGATTAGCGCCGGCCAGGCGCATGCGGAGCTAAACGTCGTGCAGGATCAGATCAATCGGCTGAATCCCGCGACTGAGCGGGGCCTGGAAACTTATATTGTTCCGCTGAAGCAATTCTGGCTGGGCGACCTCGGCGGCACGCTTCTGCTTTTGCTAGGAGCCGTGGGATTGGTGCTGCTGATCGCTTGCGCCAACGTCGCCAATCTGCTCCTGGCGCGCTCGGCGGCACGCACGCGTGAGTTTGCACTCCGATTGGCGCTGGGGGCCAGCCGTTCGCAAATCGTGCGGCAATTGGTCACCGAAAGCGTGCTCCTTTCGCTGCTCGGGGGAGTGATCGGGCTCGCCATCGCGAAATGGGGCCTGAGCTTGGTGCGGTCCGCAATGCCCGAATTGCCGCGCATCGAGAACATCGGAGTGAACGCGTCGGTCCTCATGTTCGCGTTGGGTGTTTCGATGGCGGTTGGAATTTTGTCTGGACTGGTTCCCGCGATCAGAAGTTCCAACCCCGATCTCGAAGCGGGGCTCAAGGAAGGAAGCCTCGGATCGCTGGGCCATCAACGGACTCAACGGGCTCTGGTAGTAGTTCAGCTCGCGCTGGCGGTGGTTCTGCTCGCCGGCGGCAGTTTGCTCTACCGCAGCATTCGCAATCTATGGGCCGTCAATCCGGGTTTCCAGGCGCGGGGTCTCATCAACTTTCAGGTCGGACTTTCGCCTGCGGTGGACACGTCTTCGAAAGCGCGCATCGCCTACCAGCAATTGGTTGAGCGCATCCGCCAGATTCCGGGGGTGGAAGCGGCTGAGATCACCGCGCTCGTCCCCATGAGCCAACGCGACAACTCCGGCCCGTTCTGGATCGGTTCTCGCCAGCCCCCCGCATCCATGGCCGAGATACCGCGAGCTGTCTATTATCCGACCGGCCCCGATTACCTCCGCACGATGAAAATTCCGCTGCTCCGCGGACGCCCTCTTTCCCCGGCCGATACCGTCCAGTCCGGGCTGGTGGTGGTGGTCGATAGCCTGCTGGCGCGCAACTATTTTCCCGGTCGTGACGCAGTGGGCCAGACCATAACCATTCCCAATTGGGGCGCCAGGCGGAATGTGGCCGCACGCATCGTCGGTATCGCAGGCCATGTGGAACAGTACGGGCTGGATGGCTCGGTGCGAGAAAAACCACAGATTTATTACCCCTTTTATCAACTCCCGGATGAGGCGGCGCCGTGGTTTCGCGACGAGGTTTCATTGGTTGTCCGCAGCAGGTTGGACGCCTCAATCATCATGCCCGCGATCAAGAACGCGGTTGATCAGGTGGGTAGCGATCAGCCGGTTTATAACATCCGCACCATGCAGGCGCTGGTCTCTGAATCCATGGCGGGGCGGCGCTTTCCGATGGCTCTGCTCGGCGCGTTCGCCGTCCTGGCTCTGCTGCTCGCGTCGGTTGGAATCTACGGCGTGATTTCCTATTCGATGACCCGGCGCGTACGCGAGATTGGAATCCGGATGGCGCTCGGCGCCGAGCGGCGGGATGTGCTGCGAATGATCCTCGGGCAAGGCCTGCGGATGGCGCTCGCGGGCGTTGGGATTGGAGTGCCGGGCGCTTGGATACTTACTCGAGTTCTGGACAGTTTCTCGCACTTGTTGTATGGAGTGCGGCCGGCGGATCCGTTGACGTTCGCAGCCGTCCTTCTGGTGCTGTTGAGCACGGCTCTTTTGGCCTGCGCCATTCCGGCGCGCCGCGCAGCCAGGCTGGATCCGATGGCCGCTCTGCGACACGAATAGCGAATCGGATTCACGCCCGCGATTCGTCCAGGATCCTGTAAATCTGCGCGGCGTACTTTTCCACCAGCTTGATCCCGATGCCCGGAATGGCCAGCAACTCCGCCGCCGACCGCGGCTGTTTCGCAGCGATAGCGAGCAGCACCCGGTCCGACATGATGCGAAAGGCCGGTATACTCTGCTTGGCCGCGAGCGCGCGGCGCCAGGCTTTCAGCTTCGCCTCTGCGGCCGGGTTCTTCCGTATGTCCCGATCCTCGTGCTGCTTCATCGCGATCGGCGTTTTCTTCCGGATCTTCTTTCTGGTCAACTTTTCCGACACACCGGAGGTCTCGCGAATTCTTAGTTCCAGCGGCGCGTGTTCATCCACATGCTTCGCATCCGCCGTAAGACTGGCATAGCGAAATGGAATCTGTTTCCCGTCCTTCTCGAACACCGAATCTAGCAGGCCCACCAGCCCCGCGCGCGCCATGGCCCCGATGAGTTCCTCGAACCCGTCGCGATCCATGCCATTTTTTCCGCACAGCTCCGCGTGCAGTTTTCCCACCGATTTACGATTCATCCGCAGCGCATTCAGGACCTCGCGCGCCACGCTCTGCTCCCGCTCGCTGGCATCCCGGAACTCCTGGGCCACCGAGCTTTCAGGCGCGCAAAAATCGCAGATGCCGCACGGCTTCCCGCTGTCCGCCAGATCGCCAAAATGCCGCACCAGGCTCGACATGCGGCATTGATTGCTCTGCGCATAGCGGATGATCGCTTCAATTTGCGATTGCTTTTGCTCGCCTTGCGCGAGGTAGGAATCGCGCCAGTCAGCGACGCCGCGGCTCAGATTGTCATCCGCATCAATAGTCGCGCCGCTGTGCGTCCAAAGCTTCTCCAGCGCTTTCTCGAAAACATCGGACGGGATCCGGCTGTGTTTTCGAATCGACTCTTGTGGCTGCGGCTCGGCGCCCAGGCGTCCATAAATCTGATCCAGGATCTTTACGTCCGGATAATCGCGCTCGAAAAAGAAATCGTGCGTATGGCGGTCCGCGTAGGAGTGCATCAGGATGGCGCGGCTGGGTTCGCCGTCGCGCCCGGCGCGGCCGATTTCCTGGTAGTACGCCTCGATACTTCCCGGCAGCGCGGTGTGGATCACGGACCGGATATTCGCTTTATCGATGCCCATGCCGAACGCGATGGTGGCCACAATCACTTCCAGGTCGCCATTGAGAAATCCATCCTGTACGCGGGCTCGCCGGTCCGCGTCCAGACCGGCATGATACGCCGCGGTGTGAAAGTCGCCTGCCAGCAAGGCGGCTACGCTCTCGGCCTGCTTGCGGCTGGGCGTATAGACAATTGCCGGACGGCGATCGGGGTCCAAGAGTAACTCGCGCGCCAGGCCCGGACGCTGGGACGGGCTGGTTTCCACCACTTCAATCGCGATGTTCGATCGGCGGAAGCCATGAATAAAGCTCGCTTGGCGATCGAGGCCCAATTGATTGCAGATGTCACGCTGCACCACGGCCGTAGCCGTGGCTGTCAGAGCGATCACCGGCGCCGGGCGCAGCGTCGGCAGATAGCCGCCCAGCAGCCGGTAATCGGGCCGGAAATCGTGCCCCCATTGCGAAATGCAATGCGCTTCATCGATCGCAATCAGCGCGGGCTTTCGTTTCGCCAGCATCTCCGGGAAACCGCGCACCCGCAGGCGTTCCGGCGCGATGAAGAGGAACTGCAGCTTGCCATTCAGGTAATCGATACAAACCTGGCGGGAAGCCGCGCGGTCGCGTCCGGAATGGATGCATTCCACCGCGAAGCCCCGCTCGCGAAGCTTTCGAAACTGGTCTTCCATCAGGGCGATCAGCGGGCTGATCACCAGCGTAGTGCCGCCGCGCGCCAGCCCGGGCAATTGGTAGCAGAGCGACTTGCCCGCACCGGTGGGCATCACGAGCAAAGCGTCGCGTCCCGCAATCACCGTCCGGCAGACTTCTTCCTGATTCGCTCGAAACGTTTCGAAGCCGAACGCGCGGTTGAGCAGCGCATCCAACGACTCATGATGCTGCGCGGTAACGGTGACGGCAGCTTTTGCCGCGCGCGGAACCGAGGCCATTTGGCCCACCTTGCCATGCCCACCTAACGACCCACCTTGCTCCGCGGCAACGCCGGCGGCAGATTCTACCGCCGCCTCGGGCGCGGAAACCGGGGCCGTGCGCGACGCTAGCGTAGTCCGGCCCACCTTGCCATGCGCATCCAACGAGCCACCTTGCTCCGGGGCAATGCTGGCGGGGGTGGTCCGCGGCGCCGACGCAATCCGGCCCACCTTGCCAACGACATCGCGCACGTAATCTTCGATGCCGTGCAAAAACGGCTCCAACTGCGCCTCGCCACGCTGGATGCGCTTCAGATTGGCTTCCCACTGCCCCGTCATCGCGGGACTCTTCACTTCCGGATGCACCACCTCAATCAGATGGATGCCCTTGTCGGTCGCCTCCAGATTCTTCCCGTTGCGCACAATATATTCGCGCTTCAACAGCACTTCAATGATGGAAGCGCGCGTGGCCGGCGTACCCAACCCGGATTCCTTCATGGCGTCGGAAAGCTCTTTTTCATCGAGCGTTTTCCCCGCCGTCTCCATCGCGGTGAGCAGCGTGGCCTCGGTGAATCGCTTGGGTGGCCGCGTCTTTTTGCGGATCGCTTCGGCGTCCAGAACATCCTGGGCCTGCCCGCTCGCCAGTCCGGAAGGTAACGCCTGCTCTTCCTCTGAACTTTCCTCGCCGGCTTTCGCTCTGCGGCTACTCGCCTTTTTCTTGTCAGTCTGAAAATCCAGCACCTTCCAACCCACTTGCTGAATCGCCTTGCCGGAAGAATGGTAGCGATCGATCACGGCGCCGTTCGCGATGGCCGTGATCACCGTCGTCACCGACCACACATGATCCTCGTGCCAGCAGCTAAGCAATCGGCGGCACACCAAGTCATAAATCTTCCGCTCATCCTCAGACAGATTCGCTCGCTCGGGCGAAGTCACCGTGGGGATAATCGCGTGGTGATCGCTGACCTTGGCATCGTCCACATACCTGCGCCCCAACGGCTTCTCGCCCGTGCCCGGAGCCAGATGTTCGCGATAGGGTCCGGACACCGTCTCGACGATGCGAGGCAACGTCGCCGCCACGTCGTGCGAAAGATACCGGCTGTCGGTGCGCGGATAGCTGATCAGCTTGTGTCGCTCATAAAGGGCCTGCGCCGTGTCCAGGGTATGCTGAGCGCTGAAGCCGAACAGACGATTCGCATGCCGCTGCAATTCGGTGAGGTCGTACAAAAGCGGCGGTCCCATGCGCTGCGTCTCGGCCTTCACCGATTCAATGGCGGCAATTCCAGTTTTCGCTCGCGCAGCAATCTGCCCGGCTTCCACAGCATCCGCTGCCAGCCGCGACGATTTCTGGATCTCCTGGACATCGCGCACCCAAGTGCCCTTGTACGCCTCGGCCTGTGGCCGCGCCGAGGGGCGAAACGTCGCGATCACTTCCAGATAATCTTCCGGAACGAAGCGCCGCACCGCCAGCTCGCGCTCCACCACCATGGCGAGCGTCGGTGTCTGCACGCGGCCCACGCTCAGCTCATCGCCATAGGTGAGCGTGTAGGCCCGCGAAAGATTCATGCCCACCAGCCAGTCCGCCCGGCTGCGCCCCCGTGCCGCGTCGGCCAGCGGCTCGTAATCGGCGCCCGGCTTGATGGAGTCGAAGCCTTTACGGATGGCCTCCGGCGTAAGCGAGGAGATCCAGAGCCGGCCGATGGGCTTCGAACATCCCGCCGCTTCGTAGATGTAACGGAAAATCAGCTCGCCTTCGCGCCCTGCGTCGGTGGCGCAGATGACGCGCTCGACGCGGGGCGAAGACAGAATCTTCCGCACCACCTCAAACTGATCCTTGGTTTTTTCGTAGACCACCAGCGGCCATGCAGCGGGCAGCATCGGCAGCGTGTCGCGCCGCCAGAACTTCCACTGTGGATCAATCTCGTGCGGCTGCGCGAGCGACGCGAGATGCCCAATGGCCCACGTAACTACGTAGCCCTGGCCATGCAAGTAACCTTCGCCGCGGGCCGTGGCTCCCAGCACCTTCGCGATATCGCGAGCCACCGCAGGCTTCTCGGCCAACACGGCTACCACCCCGGAATCGGCTGTCGCGTTGCTCAAACAACCAGTGTAGTGTCCCGCGGGCCGCGGGAATCGCTACGATTTTCGGTTCCAGTTGTTCAACACCGCGCCGAGCACGGGTATCTGGTCTTGTTGCAGACGCGACGTGGCCGCTTTGGCGGCTCTTCGATCGGCGCCGGATTGCACCACCAGCAGAACTCCGTCGGAAATCCGGCCCAAAATACGTGCGTCCGGCAGATCCCGCATGGCGGGCGTATCGATGAGAATAAAATCGAACGCTTCTCTGGCGCGCGACATCAGCGCAGCCATGCCGTTGGAGTAAAGCAAATCCAAAGCTCCCTGTTCGCGCGGTCCGGCGCTAGCCAGCCACACGTTGGGCACACCGGTTTGCTGCGTCACGTAGGGCAACAGGTCCGAATTGTCTCCGCGGCTGAGAAGGTCGCCGAATCCAAAATTGTTCACCTGGTTGAAAACACGGTGCAGCCTCGGCTTTCGCAAGTTGCCGTCGATCAGCAGCACCCGGCGCTTGAGTTGCGCCAGCGAAAGCGCCAGGTTGGTGGTCACCGTGGTCTTGCCTTCACCGGCCTTGGCGCTGGTGATCGCGATCACCTGTGGGGATCGTCCCGATTGCTTCGAGAGGAGGATGGAGGTGATGATGGCCCGGAACGAATCCGACGCCGGCGAGTTCGCGTGATGCACGTTGTTGCGCGCCGTCTCCGCCACCGGGTCCGCCCCCCGCGCCTGCAGCCGGCGGTGAGTCCAGGCAGGATCCGCCCAGCCATCCGGCACCACGTCCATCTTGGGAATGGCGCCCAACTCCGGGATGCGCAGGTGAACCTGCAGATCGCCCGGATCCTGGAAGCGAGGTGCGATTTGCTCGCGCCCGGAAGTGAAAACCAGGCCGATCAGCAGTCCCAATGTTGTGCCCCACAAAAGATGCAGCGCCACGTTGGGCTTGTAGGGACGGTGCGGAACGCGGGCTTCATCCACCATGCGCGCGGTGCCGCCATGAATTTCTGAACCCAGACGGGCCTCGGCGGCGCGTTGCAGCATGGCGCCGTAGAGTTCCTGATTGGTTTCCACCTGGCGCTTGAGACTTCCGTATAGGGTTGCGGTTTCAGCCTGCTCCGATACCTTGCCGATCTGCTGCTGATAGCTTTCCTGCAGCAGCTTCTCGCGGCGCACCGCTTCGTTATAGTCGGATTGAATGCCCTGCAAGATGGCTGCTTTCTCGCTGCGCGCGGCGGATTCAAGCGCGCCGATCTGCGCATCCAGCCGCTTTATGCCGTCAAAGTCCGGTTTGTGGATGGCGGCCAGATCCGCCCGCTGGCGCCTGAGATCGGTCAATTTCGTGGCGTAATCGCGCAGCGCGCTGCCCGCTGGAGCGGTGACGGATCCGGCCGGCGCTTTCGCCGCCGTTTCCATGCGCGCCTGCTGCACGATGCGATTTTCCTGAGCCTTGGAAAGATTTTCCTGAATCTGCCGCAGCCGATCTTCGGCGGGCGAGTGTTCCGCGTTTGTCACCACCAGGGCCGCGGAATGCACGTAGATCTGCAGGCGTTTCTCGGACCGCTCCAACTGCGCTCGCAGTTCGTTTAGTTGGCGATTCAGCCGGACGGTGGTGGCCCCCGTCGTGTCCTGCCGCGATTCGGTATTCAAACCCATGTACTGCTTGGCCAGTTGATTCACAAATGCCGCGGCGTATTGCGGGTCCTTGCTTTGGTAGGCCAGATCCACGATGGTGGCTTGGCGCGATTGCCGAACCTCCAGGTTTCGTGCGGCGTTGTCCACCATCTCGTCGCGCGTCAGAGCCCGCGTATGCGGGATCCAGCGCAAGGGAGACCACCAGGGGCGCGGTTTTTGAGCGGGCTGCGGTTTGTCCTGCTCCAGTTGATCGACCACGCGCTCGATGAGGCTGCTGCTCTGCAGAATGCGCAGTTGGGTTTCGATATTGTTCGCGTTGGGAGAGGAAATTTCGTTCGAATCCTGGATCTCAATACTCGCTACCGCGCGGTACATGGGCGTTTGCATCTTGGCGATGGTAAAGGCCAACAGCAAGCCGCCGAGCGTGGTGGCGACCAGCAGACGGTAATGGCGGCGAAAAAAATCGCCTAAACCCAGCACGGCGGACTCTTGCAGCGGCACCTGCACCGGAATAGGCTCGAAATGGCGCGATGGGATCCCTCCAGAGCCAGAGATGGGCGTCGCAACGGCCGAGACCGTCCGCGGAGAAGTGGATCTGGCAATATCCTTGGGAGTTCGGTAAGTTTCCATAAGAATTAACGGTTCCGATTGACAACGCCGGCGGCCATCCGCGGGCTGTCACCAGGCTGTATGCCGATGTTCCTGGATGCGCTGTCGGGGATGAATAGAATATCGTTGGGCAAGAGTGTCTGATCCGGCGCTTGGCTTGCAAGTATCTTCTTAACGTCGATGCTCAGTTCCACCGTAGCCGCGGATGTCCCGGAGGCGCGAATGATCCGCGCGTTCCCGGTGAGCGCTCCCGTCTGCACGCCTTCCGCCATCGCCAGGGCCTGCAATACGGTAATCGATTCCCGCTCCGCCAGCGGAAATCCACCCGCTTTCTGAACGGCGCCCAAAACGTAAACCAATTCCGCGCGCGGTACGGTGATGATGTCGTGCGGGCGGATCAGAATGTTCTCTTCCGGCACGCTCGCGTCAATCAGGCCTTTGGCGCTCACTTGAGCGGTATAAAACTGTCCGGTCCTATCTTCCTTATTGCCGGGCAGGGGAATTGGCCCGGAGGACTTGGGGCGCGTGATCTTGATGACGCTGCCCGCCTCGGTCTTCAGGCCTTCCGCCAGAGAGAGAACCTCCACCAGACTCATGCGGCCGCGGAGCGTATGGACCCCAGGCTTGTTCACCGCGCCCAGTATGGCAACCGGCTGCGAGCCGAACTCGCTCACCTCCACCTTCACTTTGGGATTCGGAACGATGCGGGTGAGCTTGGCTTCGATGGCCCGAGCCAACTGTTCGGTGCTCAATCCGTCCGCCTGCAGGCGCCCGGCGTAGGCCAGGTCGACGGTTCCGTCCAGATCGATGACCGCCGGGTGTATTTCGATTTCTTTGCGATCGCGCACGCTCACGCTGATTCGGTCTCCCAGCCCGAGTACGTAGCTGTCGGCCGGCGCGAGTGGCTGGGAAAGGCTCTGAGCGGATACCAGGCAGGTTGAAAAAGCCACTGCCAGCAACGTACCTATCCACAAATTCACTTGGCTCATGCTTCGGGATCTCCTCAGGCGGCCGTGCAACTCGCTCTTACGGACGACGGCTGCATGGTCAGAGCCTCAATCATGAGGTGCTCCATCTCGACGGTAACCGAGCGCTGGAGCAGTTCCACGGAGATCACCAAACGATTCCGGTTCTTGACCTGCACCAGCAGTCCCTCCAGCCCTTGTAACGCGCCGTGCCGGACGCGAACCGGGGTTCCTACGCGGATCAGGGGTTCTCGCGTCACTTCCACGCCGGACAGCAATACAATGCGCAGGGCCTCGATTTCGGCCTCATCCACCGGACAATAGCTGCTGCCAAACCCTACGATCGAAATGACACCGGCACCCCGTAGAACCTGCGGGGCCTGCGCGCGCTCAAATTGCGCAAAGATGTATCCGGGGAACATCGGCATTTCGACGGTTCGAACGCGATCCGACCAAATCCTCCGCTCCGGCGCGCACGCTGAAAGGGCTTCGAAGCCTCGCCGCTCCAGGTCCGCGGCCGCCAGTTTCTCGCACCGCGGGCGGACTCGAATAGCAAACCACTGTGCTTTTTCATTCATAATTGTTTCACAACCTCGCTTCCCTTTTATCGGGGAGGCTATGGCTCATTCAAAAGATAGAATGCCGCCTTCGCTCCAACAATGGTCCTGTAGTCCTGCTGGTACTAAACGGGCGTTTTATGTGGTGGCGGGGCGGTTGGTAATGCGGCGGTTGCGGGTTTGCTAACCGGCCCGATACTTTGTTTCAACTTCGGAGGAAAGTGCGGGGCTGGGCCGCGAAGATCCAGCTTCATAACGGGTTTTGATGCCGCGGGACGCCATTCCTTGGCAGTTCAGCAATTCGCGATCGTCCTCAAACTTCGATGCCACGTCTCGAATCCTGGCAACGATCACCGAGGGCTGGAAGGATTCCCGATACAACTGCCGCGCCCGAGCCCCCAATTCCTGCGCCATGGCAGGATTCTTCTGCAGCGTTTCAATGGCCTCGCGAATCGACTGCCCAGATCCGCCGGCAAACAGCATGGTATTGCTATCTAACAACAAGCGATCGGTGTCCGCGCCGGATGTGGTGACCACCGGTATCCCGGATGCCAGGGCTGCAATCAGCGTTCCTCGGGCCGCCGATGCGCCATCCGGATACAGTTGCAGAAGAGCGTCGCAGCTTCGCATTTGTCCGGCAACCTGTGTGACCCGTAATCGCCCTGTCGACCGGATCCGACCGGCAGCCTGAGGATACTGCTTGGCCAGCGATTCGCGAAACGTTTCTCCAGGCCCCAATAGAGCCACTGCGATCTTCGGATTCCCGAGCAGACTTCCGATAGCCGGACCCAGAATTTCGCGAAGTTCCACACCGAAACTGGAGAAAATGCCTACCGTGAACAATCCGCTTCGATCGTCTTCATGGCGGGCTCTCGGTTCATCCAATTCGTAGCTTTCCGAAGGAATATTGCTACAGATCCGCAACATGCTAATGGGCGTCGTGGCGTTCCCCAACTTTCTGAGCAACGCCAGATACGGCTCCGTGGAGGTGAATGAATGTCGAACGGAGCGAAGAATGGCCCAAGCCATCACGCGATGGGTGACGGCCAGCAGTGAATGCCGCAATCTCTGGCCGCGATGGAAGGGGAACGCCACTTCATGGAACATGACGCACACGTTGTGCTTGCGCTGCATCCAAATCCACGCGCAGAAAGCCAGGTTCATGCTTTTCCAGCCGTACATGTGCGGCACATATTGAATCAATATACTGCGCGGCCCTTTATAGGATTCAAGTTTCCGATTGAGTTCCCGCAGCCAGCGCAAGCCGAATCCTCGAGGTAAAGCATGAACCTGCGCTGCCTCTTCGTGGAAGATTTCCAAATGACTGGAGGGCGACCAAACATGAACCCGATCTCCGCTTTTCGAAAGTTCATGGGAGATTTGATAGGTATAATCGCTGACACCGCCCAAGTGTGGCGGGTACTCTCCGGTCACGATATGCCACTCCACGCAATTCTCCTCTGGGCCGGTAGTCATCGCAGGTGTGACGCCTGCTAGCTAAAAGATATTAACAATCTTTACCCGATGCGCCCTAGCACTTCTGGACCGGCTCTAACCGTTAAGAGTACTAACAGTTCTAGGACCAGGGGTGCAAAATCCCTCAACGATTAGGTGATTGCACACTGCCTAATTGAATGAGAAAATTCGTGCAAGGCGCCCGAAGCGGCCAATTGAGAGCAATGCTGGACGAAGTACTGCGACAGGAGCTCACAGCGATGCGAGCCGAGGACCTTCGGGTGCGAGATGAGCTTCTGCAAAGTGGAGAACTGGGAGAGGGCTATGCGCCGCGGATGGAAGCAGTCCATCGCAGGAATGCGCTCCGGCTCCAACAGATCATCGCTGAACATGGCTGGCCTGACCGCGAGTTGGTGGGTGCCGATGGTACCTTGGCCGCCTGGTTCATTGCCCAGCATGCGATTGGTGAACCCGATTTCCAACGGCAGGCCCTGACCTTGGTTCAAGAAAAAGTGAAGCAGGGAAAAGTGCCTCCCGCTCAGGAAGCGTATTTGTTCGATCGAATCGCAATGTACGAGGGCCTTCCTCAGCGCTACGGCACCCAATCGTTACCGTGCCCTGACGGCCAATATCGTCGCTGGAAAACTGAGGATCCAGAACACCTGAATGAGCGCCGGGATGCAATGGGACTGCCCCCTCTTGGAAACGATCCCGCTGAGACTGAACCGGCGCCTCAAGCGCTGGCGGAATATCTGGAATGGTTGCGGGAATATGAAGACTGGTTGCGAAAGGTTGGCTGGCGCCGGGGCTGAACCGAACTATTTCTTGGTTTTTCCAATCGCACCCCCGCAGGTGGGAGCCCCGCAAGAGCAGGGAAACGTTCGCACATCCTTATCGAAGTTGTAGTTCACCGTCAACTCTTCGCCGCGCTGGATGGTGCGCAGGCTCATGTAGAGGACATGGCCTTTCAGGATGCGGCTCACCAGATTGGGATTGCAGCTATGGTTGATGATCTCGGCTCCGCTGCCGCCCACCGCGCCGTCCAGCGTCCAGTAAGGGTCTAAGGCGAACAAGTAGGTGTAATCGCCGTCGCCGCGAATCTTGGCGTCCTTGCGGTTCAGGCGCTTGCCGGTGTACTCAATCACCTTACGATTGGCCGGTATGCGCTGGCCGGCGAAAACGCCATAGCGATGGATCTTCGAGCGACGGATCAGAAGCTTGAAACAGGCGAACTCCTCGCTGATTTTAGGCGCTTTCACTAGGTCGGTGGCCATAGGAATTATCTATTCTAGCGAACTGTGGACGGGAAGCTATTGCTTTGGGCCAGAACGGCCGATGAATAAGGTGTCCTACTTAGGACCAGTATAGGAGGCGCCGCATGACCACTACTGACTGCGCAACCGCAATACCGGCTTTACAAGGTGAAAGCTCGCAGGATGCCGAGGAACAGTCGCCCGAATTGTCCCCGCAGTCCTTTTCCAGCGAAGCGTCCAAGCCTCTCAAACGCTTGCTGTGGGGGTTTGGCGCTACCGTGGCCGTTGGTCTCACGCTGGCAACCTGGTATGTTGGCGTTCGCATTGTAGCCGCCGACGAAGTGGCCCCGTCCTCGTCCAGTGCAAGCATCGCCTCGGCGAATTCCTCTCCCGCTCAGGTTGTGCAGGCCGTAGCCACGGTGCAAGCCGCCGCGCCGCTTTATTTGCAGGTGGCCGGGCTCGGCGCCAAGCAAGACGCCGGGTTCGTGAGGTCGCTTCAGGCCCAAGGATTTGAAGCCCAGGTTCAGGGCGGCGACAGAGCGGACAATACAAGCATTCTCATCGGTCCCTTTGCCACCCGCTTCGACCTGGAACAGGCCCAGGGCAAGTTGCAATCGCTGGGTGTTCTCGCCATCGAGACGGCCCACTGACGTCCGGGGGGCGGTGGCCTATGGCAGCGGTGGCTGGGTTAAGCGCGATTCTGCTATCCTTCAATTTTGGCGGGCCGGTTCTTCCGCAAGTGCTCCTACCGGCGAGCGCGACGCCGCGCGATGTAGGGGACATCCAGCGAGCATTGCAATGCAAGACCAATCGCAAATGTCCCTGAAAATACGACTTCGCACTACCGGTGGCGCCCGTCGTTCCGCAGTCATGCGCGGATACCGTATCCGCCCCACCTCCTTCATTCTTTCTATTGCCTTCCACGTGGTGCTGGTGAGCGCGCTGCTTTTTATGCCCCGCGCTCAATCCGAACAGCGGCAGAGCGATAAGCCGATCTATGACGAGCTGATCAAGCCTCAGGAGAAAAAGATCGTCTGGTACGCTCCGCCCAAGAAGGTACTGCCGGACGTTTCGGCGCAGGAGAGAATCGGGACCTTTCCCACGCCGCGGGCCCCGGTGAAATCGGACATTTCGATCATTGCCACCGCGCCCAAGCCGAAATCGGTAAAGCAATTCATCTGGCAGCCGGTTCCTAAGGTGCAGATCCAGCAGGATCTGCCGGCGCCCAATCTGATCGCTCGCATGGCGATGTCCATTCCCGCTCCGCCCCCGCCTCCGGAGCCCAAACCGAAAGTAGATAAACCGGCCACGCCAGGAGTGAAATCTCCTCAGCCCAATATTTCGCCGCCTACGCCGGCCGGGGATGTAAACAAAGCGGAGCAGACCAATACTCAGCCGGTGGAGATCCCCAAGCCGCGCAAAGTTTTCGTTCCACCGCCGCCAGCCGTTCGTCCCGCGCGCGTAACGATCCCGGTGCAAACGGCGGATGTTCCGCTGCCGGATGCCAATATCACGGGCGCTGCCACGGCGCGAGCGGCGCTTCCGGATGGCCTGGGTGCAGCCTCGTTTTCCAAGGGCGCGCCGCCGCCTCCCACCGCTCCTCCGGGTCCGGCGAATGTAGCCGGTAACGGCAAGGTTGATATTGCCGTGGTTGGATTGCATCCCAGCGACAAAGGGAGGGTGCCCGACGGCTCGCGGCCCGGCCAGTTCGCTCAAGCGTCCACGGTCGGCGAGGTCGCTACGGGCGAAGTGAAAGGCGGCATTGGTGTGCCCAACCTGACTATTCACGACGACCGGAAACCGGTGGCGCCCCCGCATGTCGACGCTCCGAGAAAGATCGTGCTTTACGCCGATCGGCTGCGCAGTCTGCCGGTGTCCACGCTATCGGTGGCGCTGCGCCCGGATTCGCGCACCATCCCGTCGTCGATCGAAGGAAGATTCCGGGGCCGCAATGTGTACACCATGGTGATTCCGATCGAGAACCTGCCGGAGTACACCACGGATTGGATCATATGGTTCGCCGAACGCGATTCCAAACCTGGCGCTGGGGATCTGCTGAACGTGCGAGCGCCCGTGCCCCTGCGTAAGTTCGAATCGGTGGAACCAGTGCCGCCGGGCCCGCGCAGGGAGTTGCGTATTCAGATCGCCGGCGTCATCACCAAAGAAGGTAAGCTGCAGGTGAGTTCCTTGCTCCGCAATCTCACTCCGGCGTACGAAACCGCAGTGCTCCGGGACGTGGATTCGTGGGAGTTCAAGCCCGCCACGCGCGACGGAGTGCCAGTGGATATCGACGTCGTGCTCGAGATCCCGTTCAGCCTTCCGCCACAGGTAGCGCAAAGCTCTGCTCCTTGAGCTAAACAAAAAAGCAGGCGTCCTACCTAGGACGCCTGCCCATTTACAAACTACTTCAGGAGAAAACTATGCGTTCGATCGCGCGGCGCGACGTTTCTGATAGACCATGCCCGCCAAACCGAGCAAGCCCGTCAGCAGCAAGCCGTAGAAACGCGGTTCGGGAACCGATGAGGGGCTGGTGGTGGTGATCTTGTTCAGCAGAAGATATTCGCAGTCAGCCTGGATGGCGATAAATTCCACGCTGGTGCCTGGGGTGCTGGTGACGATGGAAAATTGCGGAGTAGTGGCCCCGCCCGATGTAGCGCCTACAGCCACATTCTCGTCCACCTCGTTCATGCTCGACAGGTTCGGAGGATTGGTGCCCGCAGAGACAGTGTCGGTGTAGACATTGAAAGTATCGGCGGTCAAGCCCTCCTGCATCAGAAAGCTGAGCGTGCTGCCCGAACTGACGCCGGAAGCGCTGCTGACCTCGAGATAGAGCACGCCATCGTCGTTGCCGCTCTCTTGGATCCCCAGCTGGGTGGTATAGTCCGGGCCGCCTTCATTGGTATAGTAGGGCGCGATACCGCTTGCGATATTGCTGTCCTGGCCCTTGCCCACTTCGAAGAGACCATTGACGAAATTACTATCGCCTCCCGTGTTCGGCTGGACGGTTTTATTCACCACGTACTCGGGGAAAATGGTAATCGACTCGGTGCCCTCCGTGAAGGTAACTCCGCTGCTGTCGGAGCCGCAGCTCCCCAGAGAGTCAAAAATAAAAGTGCCGCCGCTGCCGCTAAGCGGGCACGTGGCCGCCATTGCTGTCATGCTCATTACACAACCGATACCTAGCGCCGTTAGTATTCGAATCATCGTTCAACTCCTCCTGGCAAAATAGTCATTTTCACTACGCATTAAGTTAGACCCAGAATAGTGGATTAGCGGACAAAAATATATAACGCTGCATGACAGTTCCGGTACCAAAAGTCAAATTGAATCTTCTAGTACTCCCTTCATTCGATTGAGGAAAACGCTAGCTCGCAGGGGCGAAATCAGTGAAGGGGTCAAACTCATCGCGGAGCTAGTTCAACCTCCCGATCAAATCGGAAGCCCCGGTTTCCACGTCCTTAGGCGGACGCAGCTGGAGCGTCTTCGTCAGGATTGCCTTCGCCCTGGTTCGATCGCCCATCTGGAAATAGGTCATACCCAGGTGATAGCTGAAAATAGGCTCCCTTGGAAAACTTCGAACCAGCTGGTCGAAGATCTGCATCGCTTTGTCGTTCTTACCCTTGCGCAGATAAATATAACCGAGAGTGTCCTCGAAGTAGGGCTGCATGGACTCTCCGTTTATGGCTTGCTGCGCCAGTTTCAAAGCTTGATCCAAATCGTCGCCGGTTTCAGCCAGAAGGTAGGCCAGGTTGTTCATCGCCGCTTTGTTGTTGGGCTCCTGATTCAGAACCTGTCGCGCCAGGGCTTTGGCCTCCTGTTGCCGATTGGTCATTTCGAGCAGGGATGACAGCATGGTAGTGGGCCGGGGATCTTTGGGCTGGAGCACCGCCGCTTTTCGCAGCGTGTCGATGGCGCGCTGGTAATCTCCCCGCAGGCGCAGGACGCCGGCCAGTTCGAGCTGGGGATCGATGGAATCCGGTGATTTGTCGGCCAGCCGTTGCAGGTAGTCGATGGATTCGGCAAACCGGCCCGTGCGCAGCGCCGTGATTGCCGCCAGGTAAAGTATCTGCGGCGATCCGTGGGAGCGCGTTAACTCTTGATCCAGCCTGGCCAGAGCCTTGTCCGGACGGTTCTCGGCCACGTCGATATCCACCAAACCCCCAATGGCCCTGAACTCGGCCGGATTGGATATCAGTATTTTGTTAAAGGCAGCTTCCGCGTCCGCGTACCGCCTTTGTAGAAGCTGCAGCCGGGCCAGTTCGATGCGCACATCCATGGAATTCGGCTCCTGGCGCGAAAGATCGCCCAGCACGGTGGCGGCCTGTTCCAGACTGCCCAGCCGCATCAACGATCTTCCCTGCAGCAATTGTGCGCGAACGTTCTTGGGATCGATGCCCAAGGCGGATTGTGAATGTTCCACCGCTTCGTCGAAACTTCCCAGTCGAAACGCCACCTCGGCCAGCGAGAGTTGCGCGTCCAGAAAATTTGCATTGCGTTGGACGATTTGCAGCAGTTCGGCCCGTGCGCCCTTCAGATCTCCGGTTTCAAGCAGCGCTTTGGACAGAGCGAAGCGGAGAAAGAGATTGTCCGGGCTTTTGTCCACCAAAGCCTGCAGTTGGCTGACCGCTTGGCGAGATTGGTCGGAATGGCCGCCGGCCAGCATCAATCCGGCACGCAACGCGAGCGCTTCCTTGTCGTTGGGGTCCTGGCTGAGAACCTCATTGAGCGTGTTGAGAGCTTCCGGCTTCTTGTCCTCGAAAAGCAGCGTCCGCGCGATGCGATTCTTGTACTCCAGTTTGTCGTTGGAAGCTTGCGCCAATCCAGCGTTGTATTGCTCAAGCGCGCTGGCCCAGTCTCCGGTTGAAGCGTAGAAATCGCCCGCTTTCAGATGCACCTTGGTATCGCCGCCGGGATTTTTCAGGAACATTTGCATCGCCTTGTCCATCTCCGGTTTGTTGTGGTCGAGCAGATAGTAACGGGCGAGCTGCAGGATATATTCTCCGTGTTGGGGGTTACCGCTGACTTTGCGGACTAGGATGTTGCGGGCATCGGCAGGACGATTGGTAACGCTATAAAGCCGATACAAAGCGTCATAGACATCGGCCGCGGTTGGGTGGCTTGCGATGAACGCCAATCCCACCTTCTCGGCTTCCGCCTGCTGGTTGTCGCGGAAAAGCGCATCCATTAAACTGAGCGCCATCTTTTCATCCTGCGGATTGGATTGGTACGCGCGACGGAACTCTTCCACGGCTTCCTCGGGCCGCCGCTCCAGCATGGCCAGATACCCCTTGATCCGCAATCCTTGGATTGAATTCGGATCGCGATCGAGCCATTCGCCGCTGTATTGGACGAGAAGATCGTACACGAACTTCGGATGCCGCGGATCGCCGATGTAGGCGCCCAGCAGTAAATTAGTCAGATCGGTCCGGGCGGCCTGATTACCGGGCATCATTCGCACGCCCTGCTGCAGGTCCTGGAGGGCTTCAGCCACCTTATTGTCTTTTAGTTCGGCCAGGCCGGCCCGGTAATGAGCTTCTCCCAACGACGGATCCTTCTCGATCGCCTTCCGGTAATTCAAAGTTGCCGCGGAAAATTGGCCCTGGGCAAACAGGGTGTTGCCCTTTTCCAAATAGCTCTTGGCGCTGTGGCATCCCGCCAGAACGAAAATCGAGAACAAAGCAAGGACGGGTAACCTGCCTGGGAGGCTCTGAGAAGGCATTGCAACAGTAGTTTACACAGCAGTAATGCGCGATTCCAGCGTTCGCGTAATGTGCGTACTGATATTTCGCCGGCCCGAGAAAAACATCGATCTCCGCAAGTCATTGGAAATAGGAAACCACGAGCAAGAAAGTACTGGTACTTTGACCCGCAGGGTCATGACCAGCGACTTATTGTCGCACTCACGGGCGGACCGTAATCTGAAGCTGCCATGAAAAGCAAATCATTCTTCGGAGCCAGCCTGGCGGCCCTCCTGATAGCGGTAGGGGCCAGCGCCGGCACCGTGCCACTCGACACGAGCGACTATAATTTTCAGCTTCCCGGCGACGGAGGCGGCGCTTCCGCCACGCTCAACGGCGTGAACGTCGAGATCCTCTGCATCAATTTCGATGACGAGATTTGGGTTCCCTACGACTATTCCGGCGTCGATGTAACGAAGCTCAGCACCACCGCGAACCTCAGTGAGACCCGATTCGGGGGCGTCTCCGACGGCGGCGTATCCAACGGTCCCGAGCTGGCGAACGTCTGGACTACCATCACTCTGAACGACGGCAATACGTCGCTGGACCATACCGACGACGCGTTCTTCAACGACACAGGAACGCCAGGAGCCGGATCCACTTCCCTGGCGCGCTATGAAATGGTCGCTTATCTGGTGTCTCTCTACAATGAGAGCCAGGGAGCCACCACAGCGAACACCGATATTCAAGAAGCCATCTGGACCCTCCTGGACCCGGTGGCGGAGGGAGCGCCGACCAACCCCAACAATGTGAACCCCGACAGCTACCTGGAAGCGGCGGCATCCTGGTACAACAGCATGAGCGGCAACCCCAGCGCTCTGAACGCCTTCTTGTCGCAATTTCAGATCGTAAGCGATCCCAGCATGACTTTCAGCAATGGATTGGGAGTCGGCGGATTCCAGGAGCAGATGGTGATGACTCCCACTCCGACGCCCGAGCCGCGGGGTGCGGTGTGGGTGGTACTTTTTATAATGCTCGGCGGATTTCTGGTTGCGCGCCGCAATCGGAGGCCTGATCGCACTTCAGTGGTCAGCTTGAAAACAGAACCATCTTTGACTGTTTGATGACGCTAGCACTCAGGTACTGTTTCATAGATAAAGTACTAGTACGGGTTGACTATAAATGTTCTTGGTTTTAAGTGGTTTCGGGTGTCAAATAAATGGGTAGGCTAAGCTGCCCGGACTGGTCCGCCGGGACCGGTCGCAGCGATCAGGAGGAAGCCGCCGGCGTTTGCACCCTTGGCCAGAGCCAGTTGTTTAGGAGAATATTGTGTTTCTCATATTAACGCTAGGTGCTCTTGCAGTGGTCCTAGCTCTGGTTCTCACTCCCTTAGTGCGAGACTATGTGGGCAAGTGGGGCTTTTTGGATCATCCAGACGGAGTGCGCAAAAAGCATGCCGCCCCGATCCCGCGGGTGGGTGGAATCGCCATTGTTCTTTCCTACATCATCACGTTCGCCATCGCATTGGCTCTTCCGTTTACTTACACCGAACACCTGCATCGATCCTTACCTGAGATTCTCCCTCTGACATTGGTCGGATCGGTGGTTTTCCTGACCGGCGTTCTGGACGATTTGATCGGCTTGGCCGCTTGGCAAAAGCTGATGGGTATTCTGGGAGCCAGCGTGCTGGCATACTTCGCTGGCATCCACGTGGACGTGCATGTACTGCGCGAACTGCCTGGAGGCCCTTGGCTTGGATTCGTGATTACGGTGCTTTGGCTGGTGGGCTGCACGAACGCATTCAACCTGATCGATGGCATGGATGGCCTGGCCGCTGGAGTTGGCTTCGTGGCGGCTGTTACGATGCTGGTTGCCGCTCTGACGCAGAGCAACCTGCCGCTGGCTTTAGCTACGATGCCGCTGGCCGGCTGCCTGCTCGGTTTCCTTCGTTACAACTTCAATGGCGCTTCGGTTTTCCTGGGCGATAGCGGGAGCTTGTTGATCGGTTTCATGCTGGGTTGCTACGGCGCGCTGTGGAGCGAAAAATCAGTCACCTTAGTGGCGCTCACAGTGCCGCTGCTGGCGGTTTCCATCCCGCTGATCGACGTGGTGCTTTCCATCCTCAGACGCTTCCTGCGAAACCGGCCGATCTTCCAGCCGGACCGCGGCCACATCCATCACCGCCTTCTGGATCTGGGTTTGAGCCCGAAGAAAGCAGTGCTGACGATGTACGCCATCTGCGCCGTGGTTGCTATCTTGTCGCTGCTTGCCAGTGCGCTGCACAACCAGTTCAGCGGATTGATCGTCATCGTGTTCGGAGGCGCGGTCTGGATCGGCATCCGCCAATTGGACTATACCGAATTCGCGTCGGCCAGCCGCATGTTCCTGGGTGGGAAATTCCGGCGCATCATCGACGTGGAAACCCGCATGGCGGATTTCGAAAGCTCGCTTTCCAAGGCGGTCACGCTGGAGGAATGCTGGGCGCACGTCCGCAAGGGCAGCCTGGATTTTGGCTTTCACGAAGTGCGCATGAGCTTGAACGGCCGCGTGTTTGAGGATGCCTCCGCCGGCCCCTCCAAGGCGCGCTGGCAATTGAGAATTCCATTGTCCAATGCGCAGTACGTGAATTTTGGGCGCGATTTCGATTCCGACATGAACCCGCTCGTGTTGAGCGCCTTTGTGGAGGCGGTGCAGCGCGGGCTGGAATCGAGAAGCGCGGACCCGGCTACCGAAGTGATTCGCATGCCCGCGGCGTCGGCCGGACGTTACTATACAACTGCCGCCCCCGGAGTGCCGACTGAGCTGGAGCGCATGGCGCAGTAGCTCATTTCAGCTTGGCGAACTCCGCTTTGGCTTGCTGCAGGATCGGCACTTCAGGGTCGGCGTCTTTCCATAAAGTGAAAAAGTCCTGGTAAGCAGTTTTGGCTTTCGCGTTATCGCCGGCCGATGCGTACACGCGCGCCAAGCCCAGGTGCGCCAGCGCGCCGATGGGTTCGTTCGCCACTACGCCCGGATGGTCCAGAATTTTCTGAAACTCCGCCCCCGCCGCGCTTCCTAGAGCGGGGCTTGTGCGGGTGAAGAGATGTAGAACGTTGTGGCCCTGTCCGGCGGCCAAGTAGGCCTGGCCCCGCAGGTAGGCGGAATAAAGCGGAAGGCGAGCGCCCTGTCCCAGGTCGTAAGGCGTCGCTGCGGCGAGTGCGTCCACACCCATACTGGCATTGCCGCCCCGCAGCGCGGAAGCCGCATGAATCATTGGCAAATACTGGAATCGAACCATCGTATCTTCCGGGAACCGCCTTTCAAGATCGCCTGCCAGCAGCGAGGCTCGCGCGGAGTCTCCCGCCAGCACCAGCGCAATCGCTGAGGCGCCCTGGACATCTTTGCTGCTTGCCAGTGCCAGCGCGGCTTCGGCCTGTTGTTTTGCCACAGCCAGATTGCCCACCAACGCCTCTTGCACCGCCGCTTTCGCCTGGTAAATTGCCGCCGTTTCTTTTTGATTTTTTCGTTGCGCGGAATCGACGGCTTGCCCGGTCAGTTCCCGGGCTTTGCTGAACTTCCCGGCATACGCGGTAGTGCTCGACTCAAGATGAAGAATGGCATCCTCCCATCCGGGTTTTCCCATCATTCCAGCGGCCTCGCGCTCCATCCCCGCGGCATCCTGCGCCAGGAAGTCCACCAGGTAAAGATCGAAATGAATTAAGCGCCCGTCCAGACTGCGTGCCAACGCCTCTCGCGCTGTGGCTCTTGCCTCCTCCAACCGGTCCAGCCTCAGGTAGGCTTCGGCCAGATTTCCGTAGGCGATCGCGCTTCCTGTGTTGAGACCTATCGCCGCTCGCGCCGCCGTAAGATTCTTTTCATATTCTCCCAAGGCGCTGTAAATCACGGTCAGGCTGGTCTCGGGAAAATCATCGCGCGGGTAGGTCTCAGACCATAATTGGCAGTGCGCCCGGGCCGCTGCCAGATTCCCGGTGACCCCTTCATCGTAAAGGGAGGAAATGAAGAACTTTTCCCGCTCGCTCGTTCGCTCCCTCAACTCGTAAGCCCTGCCGATATTCTCAGCCGCCCGGCCGGACTCACCCAGATCGGAGTAATTGATTCCCAGCCATGCATAGGCCATCGCGAAATTCTGGTCCAAGCTCACGGCTCTTTGGAAGAAGGAAACCGCGGTGGGGAGATCGTCCTTTACATTCCATGCTCGATAGCCCAGACTATACGCTTGCAGCGCCTCGAGCGAGGGCGTGGTTGCGTTCTCCAGGGGCACGTCATACTTCTCGACCGAGGCGAGCGATTCTCCCAGCTTCTCGCGCAGTTTGGTAGCGGCATCGCCGAGCGTCTTGAGCACCTGCTCCTTTCCCTTGGCCGTCGCCTGCTCCGCGGCAAAAACATCGCCATTATGGCAATTCACTGCGCTCAATCCCAGCACATATTGGCTACCCAAACCGGCGATAGAACCTTCAATGTCCGCTGCGCTGGCGGTGCGCTGGCAAACCTCCCGCCCTAGTTCCTTTGTGAGCCGCGCGTCCTTGGGTTGAGACATGAGCGCCAGCGTCTCCCCTACGCGCTGGTCCGAAATCAAGCTTAGAAATGGCGATTGTTCCAGTTGCGCCGAAAGCCCCTGCCGCAGCGCTCCGTCAAAAACAGGATCGCCGGTTGTATTCACGAAGTCGGCCAGAACGATGGTGTCTTTCTCGGTGAGCTTTAGCCCCGGATGAGCCGGAGGCCGGGGCCAAAAGAAATAGCCCGCGCCCGCTCCCGCCAGCAGGATCACTGCCGCCGTGGCGATCCATGGCAGCCAATGAGGCTGCGGAAGGGGAAAAGCGCCGCAACCTTCGGCTTGCGTGATAGCGAACGTGGGGACCCGATACGGGATGTTTTTGTATTTCTTTCTTCCGAGAAAGCGGAATGAGAGGGGTAGTTTGTTGCGTATCTGGTCGTGAACGCTCCCCGTAATACAGATTCCTCCCGGCTTGGCGCACGCCTGCACCCGCGCCGCGAGATTGACGGCATGACCCAGCAGATCCTGGCTGCCATGCAGCGTGACGTCACCGAAGTTGATCCCGATTCGGAATCTCACCTGACGGGAGTGCGGCAACGGATCGTTGCGAGTGCGCAGCGCAGCCTGGATTTCAGTGGCGCATCGCACCGCAACCATCGGGCGAGGGAACTCCGCCAGGATGGCGTCGCCGGCCCTATTAAAAACGCGTCCGCCGTGCTCCGCTACCAAGGCCTCGAATGCCTGCGCGTGGCCTCGAAAGGTCCGCAGCGTCTGCTCTTCATCCTGGCTCATCATCCGGGTGTATCCGGCGACGTCAGCCGAAAGAATTGCCTTCAGGACGGGCTCCGGGGATGGCTCGCTTGGGTTATCGGGTTCGTCGGGCATCTCGTCGGGCGCCTAGGCCGCTCCCCGCTCGGACTTGCCGCATATATTGCAATGGCGTTACCTTATCATGAAGCGCAGCCACAGAAGGCCGCTTCCACGGCTTCGCAAATCAAGTGATACGTCACGATATGGACCTCCTGGATGCGCGCTGTCACCGATAGCGGCACGGCCAGGAGCACATCGGCGTGCTCGGCCATGGCGCCGCCGCCTTGTCCGGTGAGGGCCAGCGTGGATGCGCCTATTCTGCGCGCGGCCTGGAGCGCGCGGACGACGTTCTTCGAATTCCCGCTGGTGGAGATACCCCAGACCACGTCGCCCGGTTTGGCCAGCGCCTCCACCTGGCGCGCAAACACCGATTCATACGCGTAGTCGTTACTCCACGCGGTGAGAACGGCAGCGTCGCTATTGAGGGCGATGGCCGGCAGCGCCTGGCGCTCTTTGACGAAGCGGCCCACTAGTTCGGCCGAGATATGCATGGCATCGGCCGCCGATCCGCCATTGCCACACACCAGGAGTTTATTCCCGGCCGAGAGGCATTCCACCAGCAAGTGGACAGCTTGCGAAATCTGCGCGGGGTAGGGCGTGGAGCAGATTGATTGTAAGCTGCGCGCGGCGTCTTCAAAAGCTGCGATCGCAGCCGTCGGCTTCAAGGATGGATGCCTCATCACCGATGGTACCCTACGGGGGAGCCGGGGGAGCTGAGCGGAAAAATCCAGCAGGTATCATCCACTTTGACCGGCGCCTCTAAGCGCGCCGATATTTCCTCGCAATAGGGGCGTGGATAAGGATGACTCTCCCATTGGCAGGCGTCCTGAGGCGGAGGCCCTTGTATGGCGCTCTGGAAAAGCACCACGGCTTTGGAATGCTCGAGCACAACAGGCAGGTTCTCGAAATCGCGAAGCCGCAGCCATCCCGGGAAAATCATCGAATGACGGGCCGGCTGCGGAATCTGGTAAAAGAAGTGGAGGTGCGATGCCAGCACAACGGGCATGCGCGACAGGAACAGCACGCCACGCCTGGATGGCCCATCCGGGACTTCCCTGAGGCGATCCATCAGGGACTGGTTCCGCCGGATCACTTCTGGCGGGAGCCATAATCGCTCGCCGTTGGGAAGCGTGGTCGCTTCCAGGCCGCGGGCGGGCGAGCGCCTCAGGTCCGCTCTGGCAGCGATTAGCAGGAGCGGCAAAAGCAAGACAGCTACGCCAGCCTTCCATTTCATGGAAAGCCGGTCGATAGCCGCCGCCGCGGGCAATACCAGCAGCCAGGCGCCGTTATAGTAATGCCAAGCCTGCTTGTAATAGATCAGGCAGTAAATAAGGAATGTGAAGAAGGGTATCGCCAGAACCCGGCTGGTCTTCGATAGCCGGCTGCGTACCAGGAGAAACACCGCTCCCACGGCCAGGAGCGCGCAGACGATGATCGGTAGCTGACCGCCGATGAAGAAATTCAGCGTAGTGAGAATCGGGAAGCGGGTATTCTCGGTCACGTACACGCTGTAAGAACCGGCCATAAACTGGGGCCACAGAGTGTCCAGAGCCACGTCTTTCGGCAGCGTCAGCAACAGGCGCGCCGCCAAGGCGCCTTCCACCGCGAAGAACCCCGCTAGATAGGACAGCGTGGTCGCGATCGAACCTCGGCTGAATGCCCTTTCCAGAATCAGGTCCAGGATGAAAACGGCCCCGAGCACTCCCACCGCCGCACCGAAGCGCACCCACTGCATCAGACCGATGACGGCCCCTAACGCCAAGCTCCGCTTGAAACTCCGCTGTTCCGGAGGCTTCCACACCAATAAGGCCATCAGGATGAGAGTTTTCTCGAAGTTACTGTAAAAGACATAGCCGGTGGCGAGCAAAGTTGGGACCAGCGCGATAAATGCGATGGCCAGCGTGGAAAACGCGAGACCGGCGCGCTCCAGGACCTTGAACAAAAGAAGACAGTTGACGAGCGCAATCAACAGGTTGAGCCACTCGAAGCTGGATATGGTGTTTCCAAAAATCCTGCACCACAGTACGTAGATCTCGATGGAGGCGGGCCCGTACTGATAGAACACCTGGGAAAAAAGCTGCTTGCCATGAAGCAACTGATCGGCGGTGTCCAGCGTCAAACCACCGTCGTCGAACCACCCCAGATCCCGCCAATGTTGAGGCGGGTTAAAGAGAATGAGGCTCGTGACGGCGAACAGCAGGATGGCCAGGAACCAGTGTTGCCGTCGCGCGATGGTGGTGGGCATGTTCACTGCCGTAGTCCACTCTAGTAATCGGGAGGGCCGCTTAGAACCTTACCCGACTCGACCATTATCATCCACCGAAGATGGCTGGTCCGATGGTGCGCCTCTAGGTAAGATTGTCGTCCATGCGATGCTATACAAAGGGAAATTTAACGCCGATAGGAGGCTCATGATGGGAAACGCGCCGAAGGTGCTGGTCACCGGTTCCTGTGGACTCATTGGCTCGGAAGTGTCCAGGTTCTTCGCTCGCCAGGGACTCCAGATTTACGGGATCGACGATAACCATCGCGCCACTTTCTTCGGCCCGGAGGGCGACACCAGTTGGGTGTTGGGGCGTTTGCGCGAGGAGATCCCCGGCTACCGGCACGCGGCGCTCGACATTCGGGACCGCGAGGGAGTGCTCGCGCTGCTGAAAGAGGTGCGGCCGGAGCTGATTATCCATACCGCGGCGCAGCCCTCGCACGATCGCGCGGCCGCCATTCCGTTTCTGGATTTCGAGGTGAACGCGCTCGGGACGCTGCATCTGCTCGAAGCCGCCCGGCAATTTTGCCCCGAGTCGCCTTTCATCCATATGTCGACCAACAAGGTGTATGGGGATCGGCCTAACACCATCGCGCTGCGCGAACTCGAAACCCGTTTCGACTACGCCGATCCGGCTTTTGAGAATGGCATTCCCGAGGATTTCTCCATCGATCAAAGCAAACACTCGCTCTTCGGGGCATCGAAGGTGGCGGGCGACATCATGGTTCAGGAATATGGCCGCTACTTCAATATGCCGAGCTGCTGTCTGCGCGGCGGCTGCTTAACCGGCCCCAACCATTCCGGCGTCGAGTTGCACGGGTTCTTGAGTTATCTGCTCAAGTGCAACGTGGAAGGCCGCGAGTACAAAGTTTACGGTTATAAGGGCAAGCAGGTTCGCGACAACATCCATTCCGAGGATGTGGCGCGTTTCATGTTCGAATTCTGGAAGGCGCCGCGAGTTGCCGAAGTGTACAATCTGGGCGGCGGCAAGGACAATGCCTGCTCCATCCTGGAAGCTTTTCAAATGGCCGAGCAGACCACGGGCCGGCCCATGAACTGGCGCTACGTGGATGAGAATCGCATCGGCGATCACATCTGCTACTACAGCGATCTGCGCAAGATGAAGGCGCAGTACCCGGCCTGGGACATCAGCAAAAGCCTGCCGCGCATTTTTGAGGAGATCGCCGCGAGCTGGATGGATCGCCGAGTGCTTGCTTGATGAAAATTCTGATCACCGGGATCTGCGGCTTTGTGGGAAGCTCGCTGGCCCAGGGCCTGGTGGAGCGCCGGGAAGGGATCTCCATCTGCGGCATCGACAACCTCATGCGCCCGGGCTCGGAGTTGAACCGTGCACGGCTGCGCGAGCTGGGTGTGGCATTGGTGCATGGCGATATCCGCATGCCGAGCGATTTCGAAGGGCTGCCGAAGGTAGACTGGGTGATCGATGCCGCGGCGAACCCGAGTGTGCTGGCGGGCATTCAGACCGGCTTCAGCAGCCGGCAATTGATCGAGCATAATCTGGGTAGCGTGGTGAACGTGCTGGAGTACTGCAAGTCGCAACATGCGGGCCTTCTGCTGATGAGCACCAGCCGGGTCTATTCCATTCCAGCGCTTGCGTCATTACCTCTGAACGCCGATGGCGATGGCTTTTGTCTGGATGAAACGCGCCGGCTGCCGGTGGGCGTCTCGGGCCGGGGCATTGGCGTGGATTTTTCCACCCAAGCGCCTATTTCGCTCTACGGGAGCACCAAGCTGGCGGCCGAGGCGCTGGCGCTCGAATATGGCGCGGCGTTCGATTTTCCGGTTTGGATTAACCGCTGCGGCGTCCTGGCCGGGGCAGGGCAGTTCGGTACGCCGGATCAAGGCGTGTTCTCCTATTGGATTCACGCCCACGCGCGCCGCCGTCCGCTGCGCTTCATTGGATTCGATGGCACGGGTAAGCAAACTCGCGATGTGTTTCATCCGCGCGATCTCACCGTTCTCGCCGCGGCCCAAATGAACAGCGGGCGCTCCGTTGGCCAACGGATCTACTGCGCCGGAGGAGGCCGCTCCAACGCAATTTCGCTCGCGCAGTTGACCGCCTGGTGCGACCGGCGCTTTAGCCCGCACGCGCCCGCCGCCGATACCCGGCCGCGCCCTTATGACATCCCGTGGGTGGTGATGGATTCCGGTGATGCAGAACGGGATTTCGGCTGGCGCGTCCAATTCCCGCTCGAAAACATTCTGGAAGAAATTGCGCAACACGCTGATCGCCATCACGACTGGTTAGAAAGGAGCAGCGCATGAAGCAGCCCCACCGCCCGGATCCGCAGGAGCCCATCCGTCTGCTTTCGGTCGTCATTCCGGCCCGCGACGAAGAGGGCCGCGTGGGCGCGACGGTGGAGCATCTTTATGTAGAGCTGCGCCTGCACCTGATCGAGCATGAGATCGTGGTGGTGGACGACGGAAGCACGGATGGCACCTGGGACACGCTGCAGCAAGCCTTGCATCGCGTGCCCACCTTGCGCCCGGTTCAAAATACCGGCCAGCACGGTTTCGGCCGGGCGGTGAGTTATGGCCTGGACCAGGCGCGCGGCGATGCCATGGTGGTGATGATGGCCGACGAATCGGACGACTGCCGGGACGTGGTCCGCTATTGGGAAATTTTGAACGAAGGCTGGGACGCGGTGTTCGGCTCGCGTTTCGTCAAGGGCGGGGGAGTGCTCGATTATCCCCAGCACAAGCTGATTTTGAATCGCATGGCCAACCTGTTCCTGAGGATCATTTTTCATGTTCCGCTGAACGATTTCACCAACGCGTTCAAGGCCTACCGCCGACGGGTGATCGAAGGCTGCCGGCCCTTTCTTTCTCCCCACTTCAATCTGACCATTGAGATTCCGCTCAAGACCATCGTGCGCGGCTACTCTTGGACCGTTATGCCCATCACCTGGCGGAACCGGCGGTCGGGTGTATCCAAGCTCAAGATCCGGGAGATGGGCAGCCGATACTTATTCATCGCCTTGTACTGCTGGCTCGAAAAATACTTCTCTCGCGGAGACTATGTCAGCAAGAAAGAAGCCTCCGATCGTGTACCCCAGGCCGACCAACCGGGTTCCGACCATCCGAACCGCGACCGTGAGGGAGCGGTCCCGTAAAATAGAGACTCATGAAAATCATCGTAACCGGAGGCGCAGGATTCATCGGCTCCTGCTTCGTCAGGCTGGCTTTGGAGAATCGCGCCCTCGAGATCTCGAACGTCGACAAGCTCACCTACGCCGGCAACCTGGAAAATCTAACCTCGGTTGCCGAAAATCCGCGCTACCGGTTCTTCCAGACCGATATTTGCGATCTCGAAGCACTGCGCCGCATCTTTGAGGAAGTGAAGCCGGAGGCGGTGGTGCATTTCGCGGCTGAATCGCACGTGGACCGCAGCATTTTCGCGCCGCAGCCGGTATTTGAAACCAATCTGCGGGGCACCTTTCATCTGCTCGAAACCATGCGGGGGCAGCGCGTCCAGCGCTTCATCCACATTTCCACCGACGAAGTGTACGGCAGCCTGGAGCCGCCGCTTGAAGCCGACGAGCAGTTTCCGCTGCAGCCGAGCAGCCCCTACTCGGCGGGCAAGGCCGGTTCCGATCTTCTCGCTCTCAGCTATCACAAGACCTATAAGCTGCCGGTGATCGTGACGCGGGCGTCCAACAACTATGGTCCCTATCAGTTTCCCGAAAAGCTGATCCCGCTCATGATCACGCACGCCTTCGACAACCGGCCGCTTCCCGTTTATGGCGATGGAATGCAGATTCGCGACTGGTTGTATGTCGAGGATCACTGCCGCGCCATTCTTACGCTGCTCGAAAAGGGCCGCGACGGGGAGATTTACAATATCGGCGGCAATCGATCGATCCCCAACAAGACTGTGGTGGAACAGATCCTGGCCATCACCGGGAAGCCATCCAGCCTGATCGAGTACGTGACGGACCGGCCGGGCCATGATCGCCGCTACGCGCTTTCGAGCGAGAAGCTGAGCCGGGAAACCGGTTGGAAGCCGGAGATGGACTTCGAGCGTGGCTTAAGAGCCACCGTGGATTGGTATCGCGACCATCCGGAATGGGTTGCCCACGTGCGGAGCGGCGAATATCAGAGATATCACGACAAAAACTACGCCAATCGCAATCGGGAGCTGCGCGAAATCACGACGCAGGGCGACCGCTAAGCCCCGGCGCGTCAGGGGCGTCCAGGCGATCTAGTTTCAGACATTTGCGGGATGTATACTGGAGACTTACCATGCGGTTTCGACGGTTAGAGGTGTGTGAATGAAGGGTGTCGTTCTCGCTGGCGGGACTGGCAGCCGCATGTTCCCGCTCACCAAAATTACCAATAAGCATCTCCTTCCGATCTACGATAAGCCGATGATCTATTACCCCATCCAGACGCTGGTGGACGCGGGAATACGAGAGATCCTGGTGGTGACGGGCGGACGGAATTCGGGAGACTTTCTGCGCCTGCTGGCGAACGGCAAGGAGTTTGGCCTGAAGCACTTGGATTACACCTATCAGGAAGGCGAAGGCGGCATCGCCGACGCCTTGGGACTGGCCGAGCATTTCGCCGACGGCGGCCCCATTTGCGTCATCCTGGGCGACAATATCATCGAGCGCAGTATCCGGCACATGGCGGAGGATTTTAAGCGCCAGAAATCCGGAGCGAAGATCCTGCTCAAGGAAGTCCACGACGCCGAGCGTTTCGGCGTGGCCGAGGTTCGCGACGGCCATATTGTCGGCGTCGAGGAAAAGCCCAAGAATCCGAAATCGAATTTCGCGGTGACCGGTATCTATATGTATGATGAAACGGTTTTCGATAAAGTGCGCCAATTGGTGCCCTCGGGCCGCGGCGAACTGGAGATCACCGATGTCAATAATGCCTATATTCGCGAGGGCACGATGACTTACGCGCATCTGGAAGGCTGGTGGACCGACGCGGGCACCTTCGATTCGCTGCTGCGCGCCGGGAACCTGGTGGCGGAAACCAGGCGCGGCCGGGCCGACGATATTATCGGAGCACGCAGCGTATGAGTTCCGTGGCGCGTGAACAGCCCTTGCCCATGGTTCTGGAACCGCCGACCTGCGAGAAAGGGATCGGCAAAGTGATCCTCGCGCCAGACTCGATGGATCTGATCGCCGGCGTGCGCATCCATCCCTATCCGGTGTTCCCGGACGATCGCGGATACTTTTTAGAGATCGCGCGCCTGGGACATGGTCTTCCGGCCGGTTTCCCCAAAGAGACGACGCAAATTTCGGCCGCGCTCAGCTATCCCGGCACCATCAAGGCGTTCCACTTCCATCGCCATCAGACCGACTGTTGGGTGCCGCTGGAGGGGATGCTGCAAGTGGTGCTGGTGGATCTGCGCACCGAATCCCACACCTACGGCCTCCGCAACACGGTTTACATGGGAGCGCTGCGGCGCTGGCAATTGCTGGTTCCACCGGGGATAGCGCACGGTTACAAGGTGATTGGAACCGATCCCGCCATGCTGGTTTATCTGACCGACCGTTTTTACGACCCCCAGGATGAGGGCCGCATCCCGCACGACGATCCTCGTATTCAATACGACTGGGAAACTCAGCATAAGTAGCAAGCGCGCGTCTTAGATCGGGAGCGTGGCCAGTGGAAACACCGCTGCTTCGGCCGTGTCGCCGGGCGCCTGCGCGTCGTCGATGGAGAAAATCGGCGGTGGAAAATTGAACGGGGGAAGGTAAAGATTCACGGGACGGTAGGAGCCGGTGAAGAGAATCTCGTTGTTGCGCTCGGTCTCGGGCTGGTTGGTGATCATCAAATATTGGGAGCCGCTGCTCTTGAAATTGCGCAGTACGCGCAGACCGTCTTCAAGCGTCAGATGAATCAACAGGTGCCGGCACAGGATCAAGTCGGCGCGCGGCGGCACACTCTTGATCAGGTCGGCGGCCTGGAACGAAATGTTCTGCGAAGTCCACAGCTTTTTGTTCTGAGCGATCACCTGCGGAACGATATCGAATCCTTGGTACCAGGTGAGATGCTGGGGCAGATTGAGCTTTGAAAGCCAGTAAAAATCACCGCAAGGAGCATCCACGATGGTCTGGATGCCCAGGCGCTGGATAGCATCCAGCAGCCCGCTCCGGATCTTTTCGGTGGCTGCCAAACCGGAGCCCGATCCCGAACGCGACTCCGCGTCGCCCCATAGGTTCTGGCGATAGATTTTCTCGAAGACGGATTGCTTTCGCATGCGGCGGTACATCGCCCGCATGGACGTCAGTAGCGTCATTTCTTCTACCCTAGCAGCCCAGGGCGGAAATACCAAGACATCGCTGGCTCAGGTGCGCGGGTGGGCAGATTCCGCGGTTGGTGAGCCGCGCGCGCCGGCCATCGGTCCGGCGCGGGAGGAAGGAAGCGTTCGCACCCCCACCTGTAACAAGTTCGCTCCGCGCGTCCATCGCGGGAAGAAAGCAGGGGCCAACAGCGCGACGATCTTCATCCGGTAGAAGCCGATTCCAAGCACGGATCTTATCGCGCGCGAAAGGTTTCCTTGGGTATCGCCGGGAGGATCCGCCGCGACACTGTCGATTGCGAGGACGTCGTAGTGCTTCAACTCCTCGATTTTTTCTCCCCCATGAGACCTCCGAGATCCTGACACTGTTCCGCTAGTCGGATTCCTGCCAGGTCTTCACGGACTGCGCCGCACCGTCCAGGTGCGGGCGAGATAAGTGGTTCTCCGTCCGCACCACCAGCTGTAACAAGTTCGCTCCGCGGGTCCATCGCCGGAAAAAAGCCGTCGATAAGCGCCAAACAATCTTCAGGCGGCAGAGCACAATTCCAAGCAGGCACCCGATTGCCAGCAAAATGCGGCCGTGCCGCAGCGACGGCAGAATCCGGAGCTTGAACACCGCCCGTGCGGTGATGCTTTCCATTCTCGTCGGAATGAGAAGGAGCGAAATAAACACAATGCTCCGGACCACCGGGTTTTCGAAGATCTTGGGACAAGGATAGTTCCAGTCCGCGAAGTTTTCATAGAACAATGCGAACAGGAGCGATCGATCCTTGCCGGAGAGATTGCCGGAGCGCCGCTGAACCTGCTCCAACCGCGGGCCGGACCAGGTTTTTCCGTCACGCGCGACGACGTACGGAATTCCGTTGAAGGTGCTATCGAGTAGGGCTGGCCGATAGGGAAGACCCAGCCAGTCGGCGAGATCGCGCATCGTTTCGGCGGGAGCGCGGTGCAGATCTTCGAAGCGAACAGTGCGGGTTCGGGATTCCATTCCGGCTTGCGGCCGATCCTTATCGGTCAGGAAACAGAGCGCCATATAGGGAATTTTTGGCAGGAAACCCTGGGCCGGGACATGTTTTTCCACAAACTTGAAATGATAATGAAAAAGCCCGTCACAGGAGGAGATCGGATCGCGAATGGTGTGGACGAACTTAGCCTGTGGAAAGTCGTCCACCAATTGTTTCGCCACCGCGTTATCCCAAACGTGTTGCGCGTGAACGATCAATGGATGCGGGCTGGCGGGCCGACGGCCCAGAGCCAGGTTGTATGCGATGTGCAGCAAGAGAAAGAAAGCCCGGCGCGATTCCAGGAAGTCCGCCGGCCAGTTGCCATAAAACTCGACAATCGCTTGTACGGCGGCGTAATACCGGGCAGGCGAGATCGCGAACGGACCTTCGAAAAACTGAGGGTATTCGGGCTCAAAGGCCGGATATGCGATTAATTTATCGCGCCAGGGCAAGCTCTGGTAGCGCTCGAAGAATTCGTACAGTTTCTGGCTGCTGGTCTCGGGGAGCATGATCACGTCTTCATGCCCATCGAGATAGCTGGAGAGTAGAAGCGACCCGCTTCGGCCCCACATCAAAATCGCCGCCACGCGGTCCATCCCCAGGACGTCGTAGTGGGGAAGCTCCTCCATTTTCTCCGCAATGACCGTCCGCAAATCCACAGATTCTTGTGCTGGATATAAAGCGCGGGCACGCACCAGTAGTTCTTCGGCGTCGGAGATTAGCTTGGCGGGCCTGGTCATGGTCGTTAGGTGCGCCGCGCCGCCCAGGCGCGGGTCAGATAAGTAGTCTCGATGTGCTCCAGATCGCGGGTCTTGCGCTCCACAAAATCCAGGAACCTGGCGAACAGATCCGGTCCCAGCTGCACTCGCAGATCGTTCACCGAGCGCCAGGCGCCCAAGTATTGCTCGATGGTTTGCGTGGCCACATGCCGCCCTTCCAGATAGACCACGTCGTCGAAGCCCGGCTTGGCCCGCAACATCTCGGTCAGCCGGTCGGTAAGGCCGGAGCGTCCGGAGGAGACGCGTTTCACTGCCGGGTTCAGCCGCGTAATCTCCCGCTCGATCTCTACGAGAAGCGGGTTGAGCTCGATCATGCGAGGATTCCACAGAGCAACGAATCGCCCGCCCGGACGCAATATTCGCTGGAACTCGGCGCAGGCACGGTCGAAATCGGCCCAGTGAAAAGACGAGGCCATCGACACCAGGTCGTAAGCGAGCGACGGCAAACCCGTTTCCTCGGCGGTCCCACGGCGCCATAGAATGTCGTGATCGGCCGATGTAAGAACGCCATTCCGCCGCATCTCATCGCTCGGCTCCACTGCGGTAACGGAGCGAAGCTCTTCGGCGGCGAGCATTCTGGTCCAGATGCCGGTTCCGGCGCCGATGTCGGCGGCGTCCACTTGATGCGCCGGACGCCCAACGAGCGACAGGACCGCCGTCAAGATGCTGGGAGCATAGCCCGGGCGATACTGAGCATAGTCGCCCGCCAGACTGTCGAAATTGCCGTGCTCGATCAACTGTTGCATCATAATGAATTCAGTTCTCCAAATGGGTTCAGTTCTCCAAGCAAAGCTCTCCCTCACGGATCATTTGTTCGTAGAGTTCCAGGTCGCCTGAACTATCGATCTCGCCCCATTGCCCGGTAATACCGACGGTCGCGATAGGGAACCTGGTGCCAAGCAATGCGCGCAGAAGCGTGGTCATGTCCATGGCGTCGCGAGTCTTTTGATCGACGCCATCCAGCACAGCCTCCACGGCGCGCCAAGCGGGCGGCGTGAATTTGAGCAATCCCATATATTGCCCTTCGATGTCGTCCATGCGCGTGCTTCGTCTTCCGATGTCGATCAGGTTGCCGTCCGCATCCGTGCGGAAGGTTTCCGCGTCGCTCAGCGGATCCACAAACCGCCGGTTCCATAAGCTGCGCCAGCTGCGATCGTAGGCTACCGCCAGATCGCCGGATGAGGCGGCCAGTTCCCGCACTACGTCGCGCCCATAAAAGATGTCGGCATAGCTGATGAGAACCGGGCCGGACTGTAACCAGCTGGCCGCAGCCACCAGCGACATCACCATATTCGTTTCCGCCCAGCGCGGGTTTTCGAAATACGTGGCGTCCTGGATGTCGATCATATTTCCCAGATATCCGCGCACAATCCCGATGCTCGTAACGCCGGCTCCGCGGAGCGCCGCCAGTTGACGCCGCAGAAGCGGCTGATGCGCGAGCTCCACCAGGCATTTCGGCCGATCGTCCGATAGAGCGCCCAGGCGGCTGCCACGCCCGGCGGCTAGAATGACGGCGCGCATGGCTTTACGATATGACTTGCACTTGCTGGTTGCCGCAATCCAGGCGAATCTTGTCCGCCCTCTTCCAGTGCCCGAATAGCGTCTCGCCGGCCCCGATAATGGCCGGCATGGCTAGTTCACTGGCCCGGATCGCCATATGAGAATTAACGCCGCCGAATTGGGTGACAAATCCGGCAATGCCGCGGCTGAAGATCCAATCGAAGCCCGGGTCGGCGCTGGGAACAAATAGAATGGTGTCTTTGATCCGTTCCGGAGGATCGTCGATGGTGCTGACCGGCGCGGTGACGCACTGTTTGGTTATGAAATTAGGATGCGTGGATGGCAGGTGGAAAGCGAAAACATCGTCCGGCGAAGAGACCAAAGGCGGCAGCGCGATGCGGCGCGTGAGCGCATAGCGGCGTTTCCCCTCGGCGACGCTCGATTTGAGCCGCGCCGCCACGTTGCCGCTTTCCGAATACAGCGCGCGGATGTCGGCGATGTCCAGGAAAGAACAGTCCTCGGTCGAAAGTCCATGCTCCTCGCCGATCTGCTGGATCAGGGACAGCGCGTCGCTCAGGCTCCGGGTGAAGACGAACTTGGCGTATTCGCGCCCCTCGATTCCGCCCTTGATGAAGTGCATGAGGCTGAGAATATCGTGCTCAATGCCGTGTTTCTTGAGTAAATCCTCAATCAGCCGCAATTGGTCGACGGATAATAAAAAGCGCGATCCGTTGGCGTGCCGCTGGCGGCGAGCGGACCAGTCGAAATAAAGATCGGGCGCCTGGTCATAGCGCGGAGACAGAATATCGTACGTTCCGGGACGCAGATGTCCGTAGCGGCCCAGGAATTCTTCTTTGGTCAAGCTGGCATAATCCTGGCCGATCTGCGAGCCCACCGTTTGAAGCTCCGACATGAAGGCGTCGTGTTCGGAACCGTCCAATACGCCTGTCGTTACCAGCGAATTCAGAAACTGCGTGGCAATAAAGCCAGCTCGCGCCAGTCCGGCGAACGGAAGAGTCCCATACCGTTTGCAATCTTCCAGCAGCCAGTACACGCGCGAAATCTTGTCGATGTCGCCGCCCTCGATCTTCGGCAGGCGCTCCACCAGCCGATCGATTTTTTCGCGATCGTGACGCCACAGGCCGTTCTGATTGTTGATGATCTTATTGGTGAGGTTGCGCAGCAAATCGGCAATGCTGGCAACGTCATCCAAAGAGAAGCCGTGGTTGGTCAACGCCAAAAGCCGTTCGGGAAGATCCAGCGTGTAGCACGAAAAAATGATCTCGAATTCCACCTTATCGTGCAGGGTGGGCTGCGCCAATAACCGTTCGATATAGTAATTGACCAGCCGCTCCGCTAAATCCGGCTGCATGTCGCGCGGGAGGAATGAATTGAAGCTTACCCGGACGTCGATGTAGGGCAACCCATGAAAGCTCACCAGCAGAGGGAAACTGCGGAGATTTTTGTATCCGTAATTGTCGCGCTGATAAGCCCAGATGGAATCGGTAATCAGTTCTCTGTAGAGCGAGAGGGCCAAAGGCCGCGGCTTCAGTCCAATTATTTCGGCGGGGTTCCAGTCCGGCATGATGCCAAACACCGATCGATTGCCATGCAGGTAGGGATGCGGCCTGGTTAAGAGCGCCACTTTCTGCGCGATCTGGGTGGCGGCGGCGGAAGCGGCTTCGTCCTCGGTTGTCAATGCTTCGCCGTCCGTCAAAACACGCCGTGCAAGCGCCAGCGGGCGCACCTGCAGCAGGTACAGAGCGCCGTGTTTATCCACCGCGAACTCCACGTCAATCCGATCGCAATCCAGCAGAGACTCAAGCTCTCGCAACAGATTTAGGACGGGCGACAGGTGCGCGGGAATTCCCTCCTGGCGCGACTTGAGACAGATAAAAGTCTTCTGCTTGCCCCCGCTTCCCGAGGTGACAACATCGGAGCGGCCGGAGGAATCGTCATAGTTGACGACGAAGTACGGGCCGCCTCCGTGCGGCTCGCGCGTGACGGCCACGCCGGCCATCGAAACTTCTTCTAACATCGGCTGCACGAAAATCTGGTCGTGCCGGCAATCGTTGCCCGCGTAGGAGGCGATGACGCGTTCCACTGCCGACGAAATCGCCGCCGGGCCTTCCACTCCGGCAACCGATGTAAATTTTCCAGCTTTCGACTCGGAGCTGGAATCTTCGCCCTGGGCGCTGCTGCGCACGATAAGGGTTTCGCTTCCCCAGGGGCACGCCGCGATACGCTGCAGCACGCCCCGCTGATCGCAGCGCCACTCAGCAACCGAAAAACGGACCTGCGGCAGGACTGCCGCGCTTCGTAACAGGGGAGCGAGTTGCTCCAGCGTTTCAGCCTTGGTGCCGAATCGCACCGCCTTTGGACTCGCCGGCAAGCTCCGCCGCTCCAAACCGGATACTCGGTCCAGAATCAGCCGCACCGCCTGCTCGGGATCCAGCGAGGCGTCATTGTCCAGGATGAGCTCGGGCGCTTCCGGGGTTTCGGCCGGAATGTCGCGCCCGACAACATTTGCCGCCTCCCCGGTATTTGCCGCCTGGCCGTTGCCGCCAGCCGAATAGATCCCCTTGGTATCGCGACGCTTCAGTTCTTCCAGCGGAACACGAACGAATATCTCGTTATAGCGGGGAATATTTTCGCGATTCCAACGTTGGACCTCGTGGAATAAAGAAATCGTAGAGCAAACGACCTCGAACCCTTGTTCCGCCAGCATGCGGCAGAGCATGCCGTTGCGCATGGCAGCCGATCGCCGGTTCTCGGCGCTATAGCCCAGATCGCTCGAAACGGCTGTGCGGAGGGTATCTCCATCCAGGAAAATTACAGGATAGCCGGAAGCTCTGAGGTGCGATGACAACGCACGCCCGATGCTGGTTTTTCCCGCGGCAGAGAGTCCCGTGATCCAAAATACCCGGCCCGGTGAAGTGCTGAGTTGGGTCAAGACATACTCCCGGCTTCAGGCGACGCACACCGCGCCTGCACCGCCTGCTGCTTCAATAATTTTGGGCACGCATCCCGGAGGGAAATGGCATCAACGGCCTGGTGGTAAGAGCGTGCTAGCTGTTCGAGATCTACACCACAACGGGGGATCCGGGTGTGATTTACGAGCATGTCCTCCTGGATCGGCGCTAAGCGAGACGACGCTGAGTCCATCCTCGGATTGTAACTTCAATGAAAGTCTATTGAAACTGATCCGTAGTACTAAGGTTACTTAGATACCGCTCTAATAGCAAGTACCCACACCTAGAACACGCCGAGAGCGCCGTAGGTTGCATAACTTAGCGGAAATGTTTTGGATCGCCTGCTCGGCTTATTGCTGGCCTGGGGGCCGCAAACGGGACCGGCGCTGTTGAAACGCGGCCGTCACCGACGCCATTTCTGGACCCGTGAGCAGCGAAGGGTCGCAGGAAGGGAGCCCTTGTTTGCAGGCCTCCACATTTCGGCTTCGAAAGCCGGCGCGCACTATGTTCAGTTCGGAATCCCGCAACTCCAGGGGTTGGCAATTTGCGAGTCCATCTTTGCAGGCGGCTTCGTTCCGTCGTTCAAATGTGGCCCGGACGTCTTTGGATTCGGCGGGCGTCAGTAAGGTCGGATCGCAACTGAACAGCCCATCCTCGCAATGTTCCAGGTTGCGCCGCGACGCCGACACTTTGACGATGGAGGCCTCGGTGGGCGAGAGGAGCAGCGGATCGCAGTTCGGCGACCCCTCGTTGCAGCGGTCCACGTTGCGCCGCAGCGCAGCCACTTGCACCGCTTTGCTTTGGAGCGGAGTCAGCCGGGTGGGATCGCAGGAGGCGGAGCCCTCCAGGCACTTGTTGTAGTTGCGTTCTTCCACCGCTTTGTGAAGCGCTTCGGCGTCCTTCGGAGTCAGCAGCAAAGGCTCGCAGGTGGGGGAGCCGGTGTCGCATTTTTCAAGATTTCGCCGGTAGCGAGCTACTTGCACCTCTTTCGCCTCGGCCGGGGACAGCCGGGTAGGATCGCAAAGAGTGGAACCCTCCATGCAGGAATCCACATTTCTCTTCTTGGCCACCTGGGCTACCTGTTTGAGTTCGTCCGGCCTCAGAGCTGAAACATCGCATCCGGAAAAGCCATGCAGGCAGTTATCCAGATTGGCATCGCCCGAGGTGGTGTCGGATTTCGACTTGGGCTTGCTCTTGGACGGGGACTGGGGAGCTGCCCAAGCCGCCGACGGCAGGCTCAACCCGAGGCCTAGCAGGACCAAAACCAGCGTCAGTGGAACCCGCATTACTACCAGTCTCGCGCAACTTTCCTTTTTTGTCATGGAGATTGCAAGTACCAGTACGGCCTAAGGACCCTGTAGGTCACCGAGTTTATTGACACTTGTCATTGAGATCCGCCATACTCCAGGAAGCACGCTTGACGTTTGTAAAAAGGAAGCAGGCTGACCTTTGTAAGAGGCAGTAATATTAGGCAGTTCTGGCGTGCTGCGAGAGCAGTTTGAGTCTTTAACGGCGACCGCGAGCGGGACCACACAGTGGGACCGAAAGGGCGGTAGCTTGTATCAATCCTTCCATTGCTTGGCTAGCCCGTTCCATGATTTAGGAGGTTTTCCGTGGCGGTATTGAAACCCAGAGAGCGATTAGTCTATTTCCGAGTTTCTGAAGACGAATTCCGTCAGTTTGTGGGCGTTTGCGAGCAGGCCGGAGCTCGCAGCGTGTCGGATTTGGCCCGGAGCGCGGTCCAACGGTTGATCGCCGAAGGCCAGCGCCAACGCGATGGCCACGAACTTGAAGAAAAGATGCAGGTGCTCGAGCGTCTTATAGCTGCAGTGACGGAGCAGTTACAGCTACTGTCCAGCCAAGGCCGGGAAGCCGCCGTAGCGGCGCTGCCCCACGGCGCGGAACAGTTCTACTGGGAAACCAATCGAGCAGACCAAAACGGTCGGAGAGAAGAATAACCATGCGACTCCTTTCAAGCGGCCCCGACGACCCGATGAACGGCTTGCTGCATGACGAACGTCCGATGTTTCCAAGCATCGCACGCCAGCCTTATGTATTGCCGATGAGCAACGAGGAGCCCGAACCCCCGCAGACGTTCAACGTGCTGGGATTAGCCCGCCGATACTGGCTGCTGCTGATCTCGCTTCTGATTGTCGGCGCGGCGGCGGGATTTGCTTCCGTTGTCCTGAGTTCCCCGATGTATAGGACCCTGCTGCTCATGGAGGTGCAAAACACCGCCAACGTACTGCCCCAGGGAGGCATATCGACGGGCTCGGAGACCAGCGAAGTGGACATACAAACTCAGGTGAACATCCTCAAGAGCGGCACCTTTTTGCGGCGCGGCGCCGAACGGATGCAATCGGAGAACGTGCCCCTGGCGCCTACTGGACGAGACATCTTCTCGCGTCTCAGGCAGCGCATCCATCCCGCCACGCAGGATCCTATCGAAGCTTCCCGCATCGGCCTCTCGGTGGCAGTGAGTACTTTTGAAGCGCGCCCGGTTACTCGCACCCGGCTGATCGAACTCAGCTGCGAATCCACCAGCCCGGAGCAGTCGGCGGGGTTCCTGAACGCCATGGCGCAGGAGTTTGTCGAAGACACCTCGCATTCGCGCATCCAGACCGCGCAGCAGACTAGTGAATGGCTGGCGGCACAGATCGAAGAAACTAAGGCGCGGGTGCAGGAAGCCGAAGAGAAGTTGCGCGATTTCGTGCAGTCTTCCGGCAACGTCTTTGCCGGCCAGGACGCGACGCTCGACGACAACAAACTGGCGTCGCTGAAAGCCGAGCTGGCCAAGATTCAAAACGAGCGGATCGCGCGCCAGACACGCTATGAGCTCACCCAGCATAACCCGCCCGAGTCGCTGGCCGAAGTGCTCGACGACGGCGTGCTGCGCGGCTTGAAAGCGCAACTGGAGCAGCTCAAGCAGGCCCGCGCCGTGCTCACCATCACTTATACGCCGAAACACGAGAAGGTGCAGAAGATCGACGCCCAGATCGCGGAGATACAAAAATCCTACGATGCCGAGGTTACGAGCACCGTCCGGCGCATCAAGAACGACTTTGATGCTTCGCTGCGGCAAGAGAAACTGCTGACCTCGGCTTACGACTCGCAATCGTCGCGCGTGGGATCGGAAGCCAGCAAGACGGCCCAATACAACTCCCTCAAGCGCGAGGTCGACACCCAGCACCAGATGTACCAGACGCTGCTGGTGCAACAAAGCGAATCGAACCTGAGCAGCTCGGTGCCGGTGAAGCCGATTCGCATCGTGGAGAAGGCGTCCGTGCCGGAGGAGCCCTACAAGCCCAGGCCGGTGCTGAACATTTCTCTCGGCACCCTATTAGGTGTGGTAATGGCGGGCGGCATTGTTTTCTTGCGAGAACGCATGGATCGCAGCATCAAGAAACCGGGCCACTCCAGGCGGCTGTTCAACGCCCCCGAGTTGGGCGTCATTCCCAATCTGGGTTCCAACGGAAACATGCTTCCCAAGATGAATGGCCGGGGTGCGCCGGAGCTGGTTCTCAATGGCGCGCACGACGACTCCACCGCGTTGGCAACCTGGCAAAGCGGCCCGGCCTTCATTACAGAATCGTTCCGAGGCACGCTGGCCTCCATTCTGCGTAATCAAGCGGCCAACAAGAATCAGAAGATGATTCTGATCACCAGCCCGGGACCCGCCGAAGGCAAAACCACGGTGGTGCAGAATCTGGGGATTGCCCTCGCCGAGTCCGGCCGCAAGGTGCTGCTGGTGGACGCCGATTTCCGCCGTCCACATTTGCATCGAAAGTTCAGCCTGCCCAATGAATGGGGGTTGATCGACGTGCTCTGCGAGGATCGTCCTTTAAGTGAATACACTCCCGAACAAATGGGGGTCTTCACCGGCTTCCCCGGCCTGTCGATTCTCCCTAACCGCGTTACCCATAACAACGTGTCCAAGGCGCTTTACTCACCACGGCTGCGGACCATCCTGGAAACGCTGGTGGATCGTTACGACATGGTGATCGTGGACGCGCCGCCCATTTTGAGCGTCGCCGATACGCGTATCGTCGCCTCGCTCACCGACGCGCTGATTTTAGTTCTCCGCTCCGGTGTCACGCAGCGCGATGCCGCGATGGAAACCTATCAACTCATCCAGGAAGACGGTCTAACGTTGCTCGGCACCGTGCTGACGGACTACGATCTTACCTCCGACCGCAGGCGGCAATATTATTACGACTATGGCGATCCCACTCGAGCATAAGACGGAAGAGGCGAGCGCCGTACAACCAGCGATGTCGGCCTTGGCCGCCGCCCAGAGGGTGAGCGGAGTGCAAGCCATCGCGCTGGGCGCTCTGTTGATCGCTTCATTCTGGCCCGTACTGCTCAGCATTTATGGGAGCTGGTTCGACGAGCGCTCCTATATGGAGCACGGCATCCTGGTGGTTCCCGCCGCCGCGTACATGGCGTGGGCCAAGCGGGACAAACTGGCCGCGGTTGTTCCCCAGCCGTCCCTCGTGTGGGGCGTGGGTCTTCTGGCCTGGGGCGCATTGCAAGCCGTGTTTGGAACGCTCGGGCAGTGGGTGTGGGTCAGCCGGACGGCATTCCTGATCTCGCTGGTGGGAGCCATCGCGCTGGTGTACGGCGTGCGCATGATCAAGGAACTCACCTACCCACTCTGCACGCTCATCCTGATGATCGCTCCGCCCAATTTCGTTTTTGAACGCCTCACCTTGCAGCTCCAGTTGCTGGCCAGCCGTTTGGGCGCCGCTGCCCTGGAGGCGCTAGGATACTCGGTGCTGCGCGAGGGCAATATTCTCGAAATGGTGGGGATCAAGCTTTCGGTGGAAGAAGCTTGCAGCGGAATTCGTTCGCTGGTCGCCATTCTGTTCATGTGCGTGCTGTACAACTATTTTTTTGTCGAAAAGAAGTCCATGCGGATCTGGATCCTGCTGTTTGCGATTCCCATCGCCATTCTGGGGAACGCGGTCCGCATCGTGGCCACTGGCGTTGCCGGCCAATATAACCAGGCCTGGGTAGGCGGCGCGACGCACGAAGCGTTTGGTTACGTCAGTGTCGTCGTAGCTGCGGCCGGTTGCATCGGCGTCCATATGGCGCTGCTGCGTTTTGACAAGATGCGGGAGGCGCGCCATGTTCGATCCGAAGCTTGATTCCAGCTCCAAGGCCAATTCCAATAATGGTTTGCTTCGCTCCACGCTCAAGGTTTGGCTGCTGCCCGCCGTTTTAATCCTGGCGGCGCAAGGAGCGGCCTTGCATGTTCTCTCCATCCCGGAGGAGAACATCACCGTTCCGCAGCTCGACAGCCTGCCGTCCCAGCTCGGTAGCTGGAAAACCGTCGACGAGCAAGCGCTGGACCCATCCGTCCAGGAATACCTGAGGCCGAATGCCTACATCCTGCGCGATTACGGGAACGAGGCGTCCGGCAGCAGGGTGAATGTTTTCGTAGCGTATTTCAAGAGCGTGCAGAGCGGCTACGGTCCGCATTCTCCGCAGGCCTGCTTGCCGGGCAGTGGCTGGCTGGTCCAGGAGAATAAAGTCATCAATATTTCCGTTCCCGGCCGCGCCGCCGATATTCCGGTGAACAAGTTTGTCCTGGAACAATCCGGCCAGCACATCCTGGTGCTGTACTGGTATCAGAACGACCGCAATGTCTGGGCCCAGGAGCTGCAGGGAAAACTGCGGTTGCTTCCGGACCTGATCAAATACAAACGATCCGACGTGAGTCTGGTGCGGCTGGTGCTGCCGTTGCGGGGCGACGATGCCAACCAGGCGCTCCCGGAGTTGAAACAGTTCGCCAGGCTGATTTTCCCGGCCCTCTCCGACGACTTTCGCAGGGCGGACTAACGCCCGCGCGTCTTCATGCGAGTAGTCTACTTGAATCCGTGCGGCCAAATGGGCGGCGCCGAAATGAGCCTGATGGATTTGCTGGCGAGCATGCGTGCGGCACAGCCAGGCTGGCGGCTTTCTCTGGTGCTCGGCGAGGATGGTCCTCTGGTTGAACGGGCCAGGGCGGCCGGAGTCGAGACCATCGTCACGCCTTTTCCGGACTCCGTGGCTCGCTTGGGCGATTCGGGAAGCGGCGCTCTGGGCGCGCTGTGGTCCTCGGTGAAAGCCGGCCCCGGCGCCATCGCCTACGCATTGCGTTTGCGCCGGACGCTTCGAGAACTCTCGCCCGACATCGTCCATACCAACGGATTCAAGATGCACGTTCTGAGCGTCTGGGCATGTCCTGGGAGCACCCCGGTGGTCTGGCATATTCGGGACTATGTAAGCACGCGCCCACTGATGAAACGCTTGCTCCGCTGGCACGCCGGCCGTTGTACGGCGGCCGTCGGAAACTCCCAAAGCGTGGCCCGCGATATTCGCGAGGTGTGCGGTCAGAAACTCGAGACGTTGTGCATCTACAACGCGATCGATTTGAAGCGCTACTCTCCGATAGGTGAAAAAAACGATCTGGATTCGCTCTCGGGACTTGATCCCGCGCCGCACGGCACGGTGCGGGTCGGCCTCGTGGCCACCCTGGCCCATTGGAAAGGACACGCGGTGTTTCTGCGTGCGCTGGCCCGGCTGCCCAAGGATCTTCCGCTGCGGGCCTATGTAATCGGCGGAGCGATTTATCAAACCGAGAACAGCCAGCGAACCATCGGCGACCTGCGCGCACTGGCAGCGAGCTTGGGGATCGCGGAGAAAGTGGGGTTCACCGGTTATGTCCCGGACACCGCCGGGGCCATCCGGGCGCTGGACATCCTGGTTCACGCCAGCACCCAGCCCGAGCCTTTCGGCCGTGTCATTGCCGAGGGGATGGCATGCGGACGCGCCGTGATCTGTAGCTCCGCCGGTGGCGCCGCCGAGTTAATTACCGAAGGCGAGGACGCGCTGGCTCATCCGCCGGGCGACGACGCGGCATTAGCCGGACGAATCCTGGAACTGGTGCGCGATCCCGAGCTCCGGGGTCGTCTTGGACGCGCCGGCAGAATCACCTCCGAGCGCCGCTTCGAACGCAGCCGTTTGTCCGATGAACTGATCCCCTTGTATCAAAGGATCGGCGGGCAACTCGCCCCGCAGGCTGAACCCGGCTTGGCCGTAACCCAATAATATGTGTGGAATCCTGGGAGCTATCGGGCCGGATGCGCCGCAGATGACCGAGCGTGTCGTGCGCGCCGCGAACCTGATGATTCACCGCGGCCCCGACGATTGGGGCGTCTACACCGACGATTACGCAGCTCTCGGTTTTCGCAGGCTCGCCATCATCGATCTCTCCCCGGCCGGCCATCAACCCATGGTCAGCCCGGACGGCAACACGGTGCTAGTCTTCAACGGCGAGATCTACAATTACCTCGAGCTGCGCAAGGAGCTGGAGCCGAATTTTCCGTTCTTTTCAAAAAGCGACTCTGAAGCCCTGCTGAACGGTTACCGGGCCTGGGGTTGGGAAGAGCTGCTCCAGCGTATCGATGGCATGTTCGCTTTCGCCATCTGGGACAAACGCACGCGACGCGTCCACATGGCGAAAGATCGCGCCGGGAAGAAGCCGCTTTTCTATGCGCACGTCGGGGGACATCTGCTGTTCGCATCGACGCTCAATTCCATTCTGGAGCTGTATCGATCCAAGCCCGAGATCGATCCCAAGGCCATCGATGCGTATCTGGTCTACCAGGCCGTGCCCGCGCCGCTGACGGCTTTTGAAGGTGTCCGGCAACTGCAGCCGGCGCACCATCTCACCTTCGACGTCGATACCCAAAAGCTCGACATACGGCGCTATTGGGACGTTTCCTACCAGCCGAAGCTGACCCTGTCGGAAGAAGAGTTGATCGAGGAATTGGATGCGCGCCTCCGCCGCGCCGTGCGGCAGCGCCTGATGAGCGACGTGAAGCTGGGAGCGTTTTTATCAGGAGGAGTGGATTCCAGCCTGGTAGTGGCTCTCATGGCGCAGGAGCTGCGCCAGCCCGTCGAATCCGTCGTCATCGGGTTTGCCGATCCGGTGTTCGACGAGCGCCGGCACGCCCGCGCCGCCGCCAAGCATCTGAACGTCCACTTGCACGAGCACGAACTGCCTGTCGACGCCCTCGACACGCTGCCCGAGATTATCTGGCACTACGGCCAGCCGTTCGCCGACCCGTCCATGGTGCCCACCTATTATGTCTCCAAATACGCGCGGCAACACGTAACGGTGGTGCTGAACGGCGATGGCGGCGATGAGCTATTTGGAGGCTATTCGCGTCCCGTGGTGGCCCGTGCCGCGGCGCCCTATAAGAAGCTGGTGCCGGCGCCCATCCGGCGGTCGGTGGGCGATTGGTTTTCAGGCACCCAGAACCGGCTGCTGCGCAAAGCCAGCCTGCTGGCGCGAGCCGGACAGTTTGACGGTTATCGATCGTTCCTTTACGAACGCGGTTTCGAAGAGTATCGCGCCCTGATGTACACCGACGCCTTCCGCGCCGAGACCGCTTCCATCGCTCCGAGCGAATACTATCGCGCGGTTTGGGAGCAGGCCGACGGCTGCGACGACGTGGATCGCGTGCTGTGCCTGGATTTCAAGACCTATCTTCCCGACCAGTTGCTCACCAAGATGGATGTCTCCACTATGGCGCACAGCGTGGAAGCGCGGTCGCCGCTGTTGTCCAAGGAACTGATCGAATTCGCGGCCTTGATTCCAGCCTCGCTGCGCCTGCGCGGCTACAACACCAAATATCTTTTGAAAAAGCTGGCGGCGCGCTATGTGCCGCCCGAAATCGTCTATCGCAAGAAGCGCGGATTCGTGATGCCGATTTCCGGCTGGCTGCGCGGGGAATTGGCCGGAAGCATGCGAGCGGTGCTCCAGAGCCGGTCGTTCGTGGAGCGCGACTGGATTCGTCCGGATGCGGTGAATCGCATGATCTCAGAGCATTCGAGCCAACAACGCAATTGGAGCGAGCAGCTTTGGACGCTGTTTGTCTTAGAGCTGTGGGCCCGCTCGGCTCTGGATAATACGCTGGCGAGAGACGTGCCCTTGCACGCGGTGGCTTAACTTATATGACCGACTCTCTGACGGTCGCGGCTCAGCCAACATCAGCCGGCGGACGCACACTGCGAGTGCTTCATGCAAGCAGCGGCAATCTTTATGGAGGCGTCGAAACGGTCCTGGTTGCGCTCGCTCGCTTCCGCCATCTCTGTCCGGAAATGCAGCCGGAGTTTGCGCTCAGCTTTGAAGGCCGCCTCAGCCGGGAACTCGTGGAAACCGGCGTGAAGGTGCATCAGCTGGGCGAGGTCCGGACCCGCAAGCCCTGGACGGTTTGGTCGGCTCGCGCCAACCTGCGCGCGCTGCTCTCTGAGCGCCCGTTCGATGTCGTGCTGTGCCACATGGCTTGGCCCATGGCCATGTTTGGAGCGACGGCCCGCCGGTCGGGGTTGCCTTTGGCATTCTGGGCGCACGACGCGGCGAATGGCAGCCATTGGCTGGAACGCTGGGCCAGCCGGGTGTCTCCCGACATCGTGATCGGCAACAGCCGTTTTACGGAAGGAACCATGCCCCTGATGTTTCCCCACGCGCCGTGCAAGATCATTTTCTGTCCAGTAATGTCACAGCAGCCAGCCGATGCGCCCCGCTGCCGGGCCGAGATTCGCCGCGCCCTGGGAGTCTCCGACGAAACGGTGGCCATCATCCAGGTGAGCCGGATGGAAGCCTGGAAAGGGCATCGCCTGCATTTGGACGCTCTGGCAAAACTCAAAGACAATCCGCGCCGGGTGTGCTGGATGGTGGGCGGCGCGCAGCGGCCCCAAGAACAGCAATACATGCGGGAAATCCAGCAACAGGCGGCGCGCTTGGGGATTGGGGACCGCGTGCGCTTTCTCGGACAACGCTCGGACGTTCCCAGTCTGCTCGCCGCGGCCGACATCTTTAGCCAGCCCAACCTGGGCGCGGAGCCTTTTGGAATCGTATTCATTGAGGCGCTGGCCGCTGGACTGCCGGTGGTCACAACGGCCATGGGCGGCCCAAAAGAAATCATCGATGAATCCTGCGGAATGGTGGCGCCGCCAGGAAATGCGGATCTGGTGGCGGCAGCTTTGCGGCGTCTCATCGATTCCCCCGATCTGCGTTCGCGGCTGGGCCGGAGTGGGCCCCAACGCGCCCGCGATTTATGCGATCCCAGCGGCCGGATACCCGACCTCTACAACACGCTACTCGGTCTGGTGAAAAATTAGCCAAATATGAACGCGCCCTGGGTCATCGTAGCCGCCGGTCTCCATCAAAAGGGGGGCATGGATAAAGCCAATCTCGCATTGGCCGATTATCTGTTAGAGCGGGAAATTCCAGTGCATGTCGTCACTCACAGCGTCGATCCGTCCTTAGAGCAGCATCCGCTAACGAAGGTGCATCTGGTGCCGCGCCCCATGCAATCGTTCTTCCTGGGCGAATTCGCTCTGGAAGCCCGCGGAAAAAAGGTCGCTCGCCGGGTGCTGCGCGATTATCCGTTGGCGCAGGTGGTGGTCAATGGCGGGAATTGCGTGTGGCCGGGCATCAACTGGGCGCACTACGTCCATCACGCCTGGGCTGGCCCCAAACGCGGACCCTTTGCCTACCGGGTGAAGGATGCCCTGGCCGCCAACCGCGCCAGGCGCACCGAACGGGCCGCTTTCCAGCGAGCCAAACTGATTATTTCCAATTCCAAACGCACCACTCAGGAACTGGTGAAATATTTCAAAGTGGATCCGGACCGCGTGTACACGGTTTATTTGGGCAGCGATCCGGCCTGGGGACTGATTTCTCCCGAAGAGCGCGCCGCCGCGAGGAAATTGCTGCAGGTTGGGGAAACGCGCAGTCTGGCGGTGTTTGTAGGAGCTCTGGGACACGACGATCGCAAGGGTTTTGACGTCCTGTTTCGGGCTTGGCAAACGCTTTGTTCCCGGCCGGATTGGGATGTGGATTTAATGGTCGCCGGCAGCGGTCCCACGTTACCGTTGTGGCAGGCCAAAGTGAATCAGTCCGGCCTGGGACAAAGGATTCGTCTACTCGGCTTCACCGAGCAAGTGAAAAGCGTACTGGCCGCGGCCGACTTGCTCATCAGCCCGGTGCGGTACGAATCTTACGGTCTGAACGTGCAGGAAGCGATTTGCCGCGGCGTTCCGGCCATGGTTTCCGCTTCGGCGGGCGTGGCCGAGCAATACGAGACCGCCTTCGCGCCCCTGCTTATTCCCGATCCGGAAAACGGAGGGGACCTGGTGCAGCGGCTGCTGGCCTGGCGGTTGAACCGGGAGCAGTGGCGGGCGCGTTTCCAGCCTTTTGGCGACCGGCTTCGCAGCCGTACCTGGCGCGATACGGCCGCTGATTTCGTGTCGATTGTCGAAAAAGAACGTCCGGCGAAGGCCGCGGGTTTGTCGCGCCTCGATCACTCTGTTGAGACTCATCGGTAACCTAAACTCATGACCGGTCTATTACTTTGTTTCATTGGCCTCGGGGCGGCGTATTGGCTGGGACGCCGGTCGCTCGGGGCCGGAATTCTGGTGGTGCTGGCCTTTGGGTACGGTTATGGAATTGTCCGCGCCAATCTGTCGCCGCCTTTCTCCCATTTCATTTTCGACGCTGCCTTAATTGGGCTTTATGCCTCGCAATTCCTTGGCAAGAAGAAACAGAATGAGCTAACGCCCAAAAATTCCGCCTTGAATGTATGGATGTACATTCTCATGGGCTGGCCCCTGTTGATGCTGCTCATGCCGTTTCAGCCCTTCCTGGTCTCGCTGGTGGGTCTACGCGGCAACATGTTTTTTCTGCCCGCCGTATTTATCGGCAGCCGCTTGCGAAGCGAAGACTTGCGCCGGATCGCATTTGGCTTGGCCATCATGAACCTGGTCGCCCTGGCTTTCGGAGTAGCGGAATATTTCAAGGGAATCGAACCGTTCTTCCCGGAAGGCCCCATGACCGCGACTATCTATAACAGCGTGGATTCCGGCGGCGGGCATCGCATTCCTTCCATTTTCATGAACGCGCACAGTTATGCGGGCGTCATGGTTTTTACGATCCCCATTCTTTTTGGCGCCTGGGTGCTCAGCAAGGAGGCGCGATGGCGGAAGACTTTATTCCTCCTGGGGATGGGCGCGGCTTTCATTGGAGTAATGATGGCAGCCACCCGCCAGAACATTGTTCTGGCAGCGATCCTGGTCATTATCGCCAGCCTGAGCGGCAAGGTGGGCCCGTTCAAGCGCGTGCTTTTCGCCGGTGCCATTGCAGCGGTGATCTGGATGGCCATGCACAACGATCGCTGGCAGAGATATAAGGAACTGGACAGCCAGTCGGTGGAAGACCGGATCGCAGGAAGCGTCAACCGCACCTTCTGGGAGGTGCTGATCGAATATCCGATGGGCAATGGTCTCGGCGGAGGAGGCACTAGCATTCCCTATTTTCTGGCTTCCCAGGTGAACCGGCCCATCGAGGTGGAGAGTGAATATTGCCGCATACTGCTCGAACAGGGTGTCATTGGGTTGCTGTTGTGGATTGGTTTCATCTTTTGGTTTGTCACCAATCGAGCCGCGTTTGTGAAAGATGAATGGCTCACCGGACGCCGCATGGCCTGGTATTTGTGTGTTCTAACCTTCCTGATTGGCGCCATAGGGATAGGAATGCTGTCTTCCATACCAGGCACGTTTCTGTTGCTGCTGTGCGTGGGCTGGACGTCGGTGCGCCCCGAACGCGTAACGGCGGCGTCGCGAACGAGCGCTGCCAGGCCGGTGGCGATGCCCATGCCCATCGGAGTGCGCGCTTATTAACGTCTGAGAAGGTCCGCCCATTCTCTGATGCTCAATCTTTTAAAACCCGAATACCTCTGGCGGCCGAGCCAGGTGTTGCGGCGGCTTTCCTTTAACAGGATGGTGAAAAAGTAATTGGGATGGGGTGTGACCAAGGAAGACAAAACAACGTCATTATGTTTTAGCCTATGCGAGGAAAAGACACCCAGCAAAGCGCGATGTTCAGTTACGTGTCGCCGGAGGAGCGTATTCCCGCGAATCATCCCTTGCGGCCGATCCGAAGCATGGTGGATGCGGTCTTGAAAGGACTGTCCCGATCGTTCGGGCAACTATACATCGATTGGGGTCGTCCCTCGATCGCGCCGGAAAAGCTCTTGCGCGCACTGCTACTGCAAGTGTTGTATACGATTCGCAGCGAGCGGATGCTCATGGAACAACTGGAATACAATCTGCTGTTCCGCTGGTTCGTGGGTCTGAACATGGACGAGCCAGTGTGGGTGCCCAGCGTGTTCAGCAAGAATCGCGACCGGCTGCTGAATGGTGACATCGCCGAGAAGTTCTTCGCGCAGGTATTGAAACAGGCGCGTGCCAACGACCTGTTGTCGGATGAGCATTTCAGCGTGGACGGCACGCTGATAGAAGCCTGGGCGAGTCAGAAGAGTTTTCAACGCAAAGATCAAGGCCCCACGCTACCACCGGAGGACCCGGGTAATCCGACTATTGATTTTCATGGCGAGGAGCGCCGCAACGACACGCATCAATCGACGACCGACCCGGAAGCCAGGCTGGCAAGAAAAAGCGGCGGTCACGAGTCGAAGCTGGCCTACTGCGGCAACGTGCTGATCGAGAACCGCAACGGACTGGTGGTGGATACCGAACTGGTGCTGTGCAGCGGAAAGGCCGAGCGCGACGCAGCGCTGGAAATGGCGGGGCGGATCGAGGGCGACCAGCGCGTGACGGTGGGAGCCGACAAAGGCTATGACACGCGAGGCTTCGTGCAAGAGATGCGTGGCCGGAACGTGACGCCGCACGTGTCGCAGAATATCAATCGGCAAGGCGGCAGTGCCATTGACGGGCGCACGACACGGCACGCTGGATACCAGGTGAGCCAGCGCAAGCGAAAACGGATCGAAGAAGTATTTGGGTGGTTAAAGACGGTAGGAATGCTGCGCAAGACCCGACATCGCGGCGTCTTCAAAGTTGGTTGGGTATTCACCTTCGCGGCCGCCGCCTACAATCTGGTGCGGATGCGGAACCTTACGGTGGTTCTCTCCGCGTAAGTTCGGGGAGAAGTGTGTCTGGACGACGGAAAGTCGCCAATTCAGGCACACAATCTCCACGTAAATGCTCATGACAAGACCGTTGGCGAGAGGCAAAAAGCTTCGCCGAATAACTAATTCATCAGCCTGTTAAGCCATCGAGCGACGTGATCGCACTGCCTTTGCCCTGGAACTGCCACATCAGCGCGTGTTCGGCCGAAGTGGTCGGCCGCTCCATCGCCACCCAGGGAGTGTACGATTTGCCCGTCACCGAGGCGGTTGTCAGGCTGGCGGACGTGGGCGATACGTCGCTCGATGTGGGCGCGATTATTGGGTACATGAGTCTGGTGCTGGCCCGTTCGGTCGGACCGCGGGGCCGCGTGTTGAGTTTCGAACCTTCCCCGGCCGTGCTTCCCCTGTTGCGCAGCAACGTCCATAACTGGAAGTCCCTGCCCATCGCACCCATCGAGATCCACTCCATTGCGCTGTCCAACCAGGATGGAGAAGGCCGCCTCGGATTCCCATCCGGAGGCGATCCGAACTGGGGCGTCGCCAGCCTGGAAGTGGAAGAAGCCTCGGTGCCTGTCCAACTGCGCCGCTTGGATTCGCTCGATATCGGTCGAGTGGATTTAGTGAAGATCGATGTGGAAGGGCACGAGGCCTCCGTCTTTGCCGGAGCGCGAAATCTGCTCGCCCGCAGGCTGATCCGCGACATCCTGTTCGAAGAGCACCAGCCCTACCCCGCGCCCTCGCATGAAATCCTTCTGGAACACGGATATAGTATTTTCCGCCTGACGCGTTCCACCTGGCGTCCCCTTCTTCTTCCCGCGGATGCGCCCAGCCGGCAACCGTACTTGCCATCCAATTTCGTCGCCACTATCGATCCATTGCGCGCCCAGACTCGATTCCGCGCGCCGGGATGGTATGCGCTATCGAACGGGCTGCATCATGGCGCTTGAACCTGTCGTAAATGGAAAGCTATTTTCCGATAAGACATTTTTGGGGGACGAGCGCCCGCAGCAGTCTTACCAGCGACAATGACTCAGACTCCCACCGCCATTCTGGAACACCGCGCTAGAGCCGCCGAACTCAGTGGGGGGGCAAGTGGAAATGCGATTTACTCCATGATCGAGCGGGTGATCGCCGACCGAAACCTCCACGGAAGTGTCCTCGACTACGGAGCTGGAATAGGGCAGTTCACGCGCCAATTGCTCGCATTGCGACGATTCGACTCGGTGAGCGCCGCCGACATCATGGGCATTCCCGGCGAGTTGGAAGGGAAGGTTGAGTGGATCGAACAGGACTTGAACATGCCTTTGCCCGGCCATGACGATGCATTCGACGTCGTGATCGCTCCAGAAGTTATCGAACATCTTGAGAATCCCCGGTTTATGGTCCGCGACATTTTTCGCGTGCTGCGGCCGGGCGGCACGGCCATTGTCACCACCCCGAACAACGAGAGCTGGCGATCGATCATTTCGCTCCTGTTCCGGGGACATTATATGGCGTTCGGCGAATCCGGCTATCCGGCCCACATCACTGCCCTGTTGCGGAAGGATCTCACGCGGATCTTTCAGGAGGCCTCCTTCGCCGCTCCCGATTTTTATTTCACCAATTGCGGCGGCGTCCCTGGAAGGCCCATGCTGAGCTGGCAACAGATCAGCTTCGGGATGCTCAAGGGGCCCCGCTACAGCGACAACCTTCTGGCCATCGCTCAGAAGCCCAATGGCCGCTAACGCATTACCCGTTTTCGTCTGCGTTTCATCCGCGGCAATCATGGCGGTTGAACCTCGCGCTTCGTACCGCTCCGCCGTTTGTGCCACCATGGTCTGAGGCGCGTGGAAATCGACCAAGTCCTAAGCGCCGGCTTGGGAGCATGGATACAGTAATCTCGACATTTCGTCCCGTGCGATTCAGGGGCAAATATCGTTTGATAAGTCTTTTCGCCCCCAAACAGGGGGTTCGATCCGCCAACATTTTCGGCTATCGAATGGATCTCGATCTGTCCGACTGGATTCAAAGGAATATGTATTTCGGTTGCTACGAGCAGCCGCAGACCTCGCGAATCTTGTCTCATTTACGCCCTGGCATGACCTTCGTCGACGTCGGAGCCAACGTCGGATACTACACCGCCATGGCTTCCTCCCTCGTCGGCGCCGGCCGCGTGGTGGCTTATGAGCCGAATCCCTATGCCTTTGAACGGCTCACTCAATGGCTGGAAGCAAATCAGGTAAAAAATGTTATTCCCGTCTGCGCCGCGCTGGGCCGTGAGGAAGGAGCCTTGACCACCTATTTCGCCGAAGGCGATAACCACACGGCATCGCTGGTTCCCGCGGTGGACGCTCAACATGCCGGCGAAACCACCACCGTCAGCCTGAGAACGCTGGACGCCGAAGCGACGCGCCTGGGAATTAGCCACATCGACGTCATGAAAGTGGACGTCGACGGCTTCGAAGCGGAAGTTTTCCGGGGCTGCTCCCGGCTTCTGGAAGAACGCAGAATCGGCGCGATCCTGTGCGAGTTCTCGGTGGACTGGCTCAAGCAGATTGGCAGCTCCAGCCACGAGCTCGAACGATTCTTTCTGTCCAGGGGCTTCATCCAACGAGGAGCCTACGGGACCGAGATGCTCGGCGACCGCTGGTTTGTACGGGCTTAATCCAACCAAGCCGGCTATTTCCGTGGATGTACTGACAGCTGCCTGCCCACCTGAGCGCCTCGTGAGTCGAGAACAGCGTCATATCATTACGTCCGAGTATCCGCCGCAGCCGGGGGGCGTAAGCGACTACACACGGCAAGTTGCCGAGAAGCTGGCCGAAGAAGGCGAACAGGTGTACGTGTGGTGTCCGGGGACCGCGGGCAAATCACTGTCGGCGGGAGGCGTCGAGGTGCATGCCGACCTCGGGCGAGTAACTCGCGACGACCTCATAAAGGTCGGCGAAAAACTCGATCGTTTTCCCGCACCGCGCCGCATTCTGCTCCAATACGTGCCGCACGGCTATGGGTGCCGATCCATGAACGTGTTCTTCTGTCTGTGGCTCTGGCGGCGCGTCAAAAAGCACGGCGACCACCTCGAGATCATGGTGCATGAGGCTTTCCTCAGCTTTGAAGGTTCCTGGCGCCAGTACGGCGCCGCGTTGGTTCATCGGCTCATGACCGTCATTTTGTTGCGGGCCGCCGACCGAGTCTGGTTTTCGGCTCCCGAGTGGGAGCGCCGCTGGAAGCCCTATTGTTTTGGCCGCCGCGTCCCGTTTCAATGGCTGCCGGTTCCGAGCAATATTCAGGTGGCCTCGAGCGATGCCGCCATCCAGGCGCTGCGCCGCCGCTATCTGCCGGAGGGCGGGCTTCTGGTTGGACATTTCGGAACCTACGGAGCGCTGGTGCTTTCGTTGCTCGAACCGATCCTGGACAGGATCGCGCGCGAGATGCCCGGCCAGCCGTTGTTACTGATGGGATTGAATAGCCGGGAATTCAGAAGCAAAATGATCGGCCAGCATCCGCAGTGGGAAAAAACTCTGCATGCCACCGGCGCCTTATCCCCTGAAGAGCTCTCCTGTCACATCGCCGCTTGCGATGTGATGATCCAGCCCTATCCCGACGGAGCTACCACGCGGCGCACCAGTTTGATGGTCGGCCTTTCCCATGCCAGGGCCATCGTCACCACTAGCAGCGAAGTGACGGAGCCGCTATGGGAGGGTTCGGCCGCGGTGGGCATCACGCCTACCGGGGATGCGGATGCATTCGTCAAGCTGCTGGGAGAACTGCTGGAAAATCCCGCCGAGCGCGTCCGCTTGAGCGACGCTGCCCGCCGGCTTTATCAGGAGCGGTTCGATGTTTCTCATACCGTTGCCGCGCTGCGCATGGCCACTTCCGGGAGTGTTCCATGCGCATCCTGATTGCCACTTCCCACCGCAATCTGGTGGGTGGAGTAGAAAAGTACCTGCATGGGATTCTTTCCCCTCTGGCCGGGCGCGGCCACCAATTGGCGCTGTTGTACGAATATCGTTTCGATCCTGAAAAGGAATGCATCCACTCGTTGGATCTGGATATCCCGTCCCTTGGAATCCATGAAGCGGGCTCAGATGCCGGATTGCGATTTGTGCGGGATTGGAAGCCCGACGTGGTGTACTCGCAGGGGCTGGACGCGGCCGGCCTCCAGTCCGCCCTGCTGGACCAATATCCGAACGTTTTCTTCGCCCACAATTACGTGGGCACCTGCGCCAGCGGCGAGAAGTGCCACGCCTTCCCGGCTCCTCAACCTTGCGATCGCCGCTTTGGTCCGATGTGCCTGGTTCTCTATTACCCGCGGCGCTGCGGCGGCTTGAATCCGGTAACCATGTTTCGGATGTTCGAGCTTTCCGCCGAAAAGAACGCGCAACTGGAGAGGTACGCTGCCATTTTGGTAGCCAGCGCGCACATGCGCCGGGAGTATGAAAGGCATGGTGTAAAGCCCGAGAACATCCAGGTGGCGGCCTTGCCCAATCCCCAGGGCGCGAAATTCCACTCGCCGGCCCGCACCGGATCGGGTGGCAATCTTCTCTTTCTGGGCCGTCTCACCAAGCTCAAGGGCGCCGGGCATCTTCTGCGGGCCATCCCGCTGGCCGAAAAGACGCTGGGAAGGCCGCTCGCCGTTACTGTCGCGGGCGATGGGCCCGAGCGCGGTCGCCTCGAGGCACTGGCCCGCTCTCGCCAGGTCGCCGCGGAATTCACCGGCTGGGTGGGAAGCAGCCAGAAAACGGAACTGTTCGCGCGAGCCGATCTGCTAGTGGTGCCCAGCCTGTGGCCGGAGCCATTTGGACTGGTGGGAATTGAGGCTGGCGCCGATGGATTACCAGCCGTGGCCTACGATGTAGGGGGCATTCCCGACTGGTTGATTCCCGGATATTCCGGAGAGCTCGCTCCCGGAAACCCACCCACTGCCGAAGGGCTGGCCGGCGCCATCGCCCGGGCTTTGTCGGACCCCTCGCATTATGCGGAGCTATCGCGCGGCGCCCGCGAGGTGGCGGCCCGCTTTACCCTGGCCGCCCACCTGACGCAACTCGAAAATACACTCGAGTCCGTACTGCGAAAGGCGCGCAACACGCCAACCGTCCTGGCCTCTGGAGAAAGCGTTCATGTCAAAGCTTAGATCGCCGGAAGCGCTCCCAGCGCCTTCGCCCTCTTCCACCGGCCTGGAAGACGTGCTGGCGTGCTATGCCGCCAACGCCATGGCGGCCCGCGGCGGTCAAGGCGAGTATTTGCGCCAGATGATGTATGCGCTCGATCAGCTCCCCCGCGGCCGGGTGATCAGCCGGCACGCCCGCGCCACGCGCGCCGATTCGATCGATGTCCCATTCCGGGGTTGGCGGGCGGCCTGTTTCCGTACCATCGGACGCATACCGGTGCTGCGCCGTCGGCAGGATCTGGCCACGTTGCTCAGCGATGTCGAATTCGATTTTGACGTTCGAGCGCAGGTGGCCGGAGTGAAGTTGTTCAACGGCGTGATGGGTCAGTGCCGGGAGACGTTTCAATTTCTCGGCCGGCAGCACGTGCCGTTGGTTTTGACCGCGCTGAATACCCACATCGACAACGTCGCCCAGGTACTCGGGGACGAGCATCGGCGGCTGGGCATAAGGACGCCCAGCTTCATTCATCCCGCCATGCGTCGCAGGGTGCGGGATGAAATCGAACGCGCTACCTGTATTCACGCGATTTCCGATCTTTCCAGAGACTCGTTCCTTGAACGGGGCGTGCCCGCCGACAAAGTGGAAGTAGTGCTCCCAGCGGTGGATCTGGATTACTTCCATCCCGTAAAAAAGAACGACGGCGTTTTTCGCGTGCTGGCGGTCTTGACCATCGACCCTCGCAAGGGCGCCTACTACCTGCTGCAAGCTTTCGAGAAGGCGGCTATTCCAGGGTCTGAGCTGGTGATTATCGGCGCCACCGGAGACCCCTGGTCGAAAAGAATGCTGGCGCAATTTTCCTCGCGCTTGCAGAACCTTCGTATTCAATCGGCGGACGTTTTTCGGAGCCCGCTCGAGGCAACTTACGGTCAAGCCAGCGTAGTGGTTCATCCTGCTCTCGAGGACGGATTCGCCTTGGCCGTGGGGCAGGCCCTGGCTTGCGGACGCCCCGTGATCACTACCCGGCAGACCGGAGCGGCGCAGGTGATCTCGGACGGCGTCAACGGCTACGTGCTCGAAGCGCGCGATGTGGATGGATTGGTGGATCGGCTGCGGTTGCTCGCGCGGGATTCGTCGTTGCTCGGGCGCTTCAGCGCTGCCGCTCCCCAAGCCGTGGCGCATCTGGGCTATCCCCAATTCGCCGAAAATATGGCGCGACTCTATGGCCGCGTGATGGCTCAAAGTTGACCATGCCTACGCCACAAGCCCTGGTCACCGGCGCTTCCGGTTTCGTTGGCCGCCACATCGTCGATCGGTTATCGAGCGCAGGCGTCCACGTGAAGGCGCTGGTGCGCCGCGTTCCCCAGCCGGGGTTCGATGAATCCGTCGAAATCGTCATCGGAGATCTCGGCCGGCCGGAATCCTATGCGCCGGCTTTGGACGGAGTCTCCGCCGTAGTCCACGCCGCGCTCACCGACAATCTCTCCGACGAGCCTCGCGTCACCTCGACGTTGTTTCAACACAGCGCCCAGGCGGGGGTCCGGAAGTTCGTGCACCTCAGCAGCATTGCCATCTACGGCAATCCACCGTCTGAAATCGTTACCGAGGAAACTACGCCCGTTCCTTCCTCCGATGCCTATTCGCGCACCAAGCTGGCGATTGAAGAGGCGCTCCAGTCGACTTCCACCGGGCTTGAGATCGCGATCCTCCGTTTAGGCTGCGTGTACGGTCCCGGAGGCGGCTGGTGGACCGAGGGCCTGTTGAACCAGATGCGGCATGGCAACATGATCTTGGTGAATGAAGGCGCCGGGATCGCGAATCTGGTGCATGTTTCAGACGTAGCCCGCATCGTTGGCGCGATACTCGGCCGTTCCGGGACGCCTTGGGAAGTCTTCAACGTCACCGATGGATCGCCTGTGGCATGGAGCCGTTACTTTGCGGAGTTGGAAAAGATATTGGGACGCAAAGCGACGGTCCCGATGAGCGCTCGCGCGGCGCAAGAATTCAGCCGGAAGTGGCTGCGCCCGTCGCTGGCCCGGCGCGTAATCCGGAAAATCAGCGGCACGCCGGTGATCTATCCCATGGATGAGCGCGGGATCCAGAATTTCGCCAGTCGCGCGGTGTATAGCAACCAAAAGGCGTGCACCGTTCTTCACTTCGTGCCCGAGCACACTCTTGAGACGCCCAGCTTCCATCCGACGCGGCTGAAGTCGGAGAAGCGAACTGACGATCTATTGAAGACCGGAAGTGTACCGGCAGAACGATGATCGAGACCGAGGCGAGCAGCACCATCCTCTCCGAAACAAAACTTCGCAAGCCGCGCGTCGGCCTGATCTGCGATTTCGCCGAAGAAAACTGGCCCAGCATGGATCTGGTGGCGGATATGGTTTTTGAGCGGCTGCAGCGCGAGCATGGCGCTGGTTTGGAGGTAGTTCGCATTTGTCCGCCGCTTACCCGCCGTTTTGGACGCCTTCCGGCCATCGGGAAGCGGCGCGTTTTTCAGAATGCCGACCGCTTGCTCAATCGGTTCGTCGATTATCCCGGCAGCCTGAAGCCGCTCGTTTACGATTTCGATCTCTTTCATGTGATCGACCATAGCTATTCGCAATTAGTGCTGGACCTGCCGCCCGGCCGAACCGTGGTCACCTGTCACGATCTGGACACCTTCCGTTGCGTGCTGGAGCCGGAGCGCCATCCGCGGCCGAGTTGGTTTCGAGCCATGACAAAACGAATTCTCCGGGGGTTTCAGAAGGCGGCACACGTGGTGGCTGTCAGCGCGGCTACGCGGGATGAAATTGTGCGGTTCGGTCTGCACCCGGCCAGCCGCGTTACGGTTATATCGAATGGCGTACATCCAGCCTATTCATCGGTCCCCAACCCGGCGGCAGACTCCCAATTGGCTGGCCTGCTGCCGATAGATTCCCAGTGGCTATTGAACGTCGGAAGCTCCATGCCTCGCAAGCGATTGGATCTGCTGCTGCGGGTGGTGGCCGAGGTGCGCCGGCACGCGCCGAACGTTCGCCTGCTGCGGGTGGGCGAAGCTCTCACCGCCGAACAACGCGAACTCGCTCGCCAGCTTCAGGTGGAATCCGCCGTGGTGGAATTAGGTTTTCTCAGCCGGGAGCTTTTGGCCGCAGCCTACCGGCGCGCCAATCTGCTGGTGCATACCGCCGACGCCGAAGGATTCGGATTGCCGCTTATCGAAGCGATGGCGTGTGGCTGCCCGGTGATCGCGAGCGACATCGCGGTGTTGCGCGAGGTGGGAGGAACGGCCGCGCAATACTGCAAGGTCGGCGATATCGAAGGCTGGAAAAACGCCATCCTTGCAGCCACCGATCGGAGACAGGATCGCGAAAGAGCTTTCGCCAACGCGGCGCGTTTTTCGTGGTCGGAAAATGCAGCGCGGACCGCACAGGTGTATGAACAGGTGCTATTAGCCAGGGATGAACACAGATGAACACAGATACCGGAAAAAGGTTTTATCTGCGTTCATCTGTGTTCATCTGCGGCCAAAATGTTTAGGGAAGGGACTATGAAAAAGACCGCGCTCATTACGGGAATCACGGGGCAGGACGGGAGTTATCTTGCCGAACATCTATTGGCCCTGGGGTATGAAGTGCATGGGCTGGTGCGGCGCGTTGCGCTGGAGCAGCCCGGACAGCGTCTGAGCCGCCTGAAAGGCTGCCTGGACCGCATTCATATTCATCCGGCCAGCCTGGATAGCTACGCCAGCGTGTTTCACGTCTTCACCAAGCAACAGTTCGACGAATGTTATCATCTGGCGGCCCAGAGTTTCGTCGCCGAAAGCTTCGCGGACGGTTTCTCCACCATGAGCACCAACATCAACGGTACGCATTACGTGCTGGCGGCGCTGCGCGAGGTGCAGCCCAAGTGCCGATTCTATTTCGCCGGGTCGAGCGAGATGTTCGGAAAGGTGCATGAGACGCCGCAGCGCGAGACCACTCCTTTTCATCCTCGCAGTCCCTATGGCGTTAGCAAGGTAGCGGGCTTCTATCTTTCGCTCAACTATCGCGAAGCCTACAATATCCCCTGCTCGAACGGTATTCTGTTCAACCATGAGAGTCCGCGCCGCGGCTTTGAATTTGTCACCCGCAAAATTACCGACGGCGTGGCGCGCATCAAGCTGGGCCTGGCGTCCGAACTGGGGCTCGGAAACCTGGAAGCCAAACGAGATTGGGGGCACGCCCGGGATTTCGTCCGCGCCATGCACCTAATGTTGCAACAGCCGGAAGCCGATGATTATGTGGTAGCTACGGGTGAAACCCATAGTGTGCGCGAATTCTGCGAGCTGGCGTTCGGAGAGGTCGGCCTGGATTACCGGGACTACGTCCGCAAGAATGAGGCAGTCTACCGTCCGGCCGAGGTGGACCTGCTCATCGGAGACTGCACCAAAGCTCGTAAGGTGCTCAAGTGGGAACCGACGGTGAATTTTGCGGGGTTGGTCAAAGAAATGGTCCTAGCCGATATGGAACTGCTCTCCTCCACGCTGCATCAGGAACGGCGGCCTGTAACGGTTTCGGTCGGGTAGGTGTCCAAGGAGTGACAAGAATGAAAACCGTCATAACGGGAGGGGCCGGCTTCATCGGGAGTAATGCCAGCAGCCGGTACTTGCGGCGCGGTCACCAGGTAGTGGTGGTGGATAACCTGTCTCGAGATGGGGTCGGGGAGAACCTGGAATGGTTGCGTTCGCACAATGCCGCGCTGGAGTTCCATCAGGTGGACGTGCGGGATTCCGACGGCATCGGCGGCGTGTTTCGCCAGCATCGCGATGCCGATCAGGTGCTGCACCTGGCGGCGCAAGTGGCCGTCACGACGTCGGTGAAGGAACCCCGTGAGGACTTCGAGATCAATGCCCTCGGCACCTTCAATGTCCTGGAGGCTATGCGGCGAGCCAACATGCGCGCGCCGCTGATTTATTCGTCCACCAACAAAGTCTACGGTGAGATGACCAGCGTCGGCACCGTGGAGCGCGGGGGCCGATACGACTATCAGGATCTGGGGACCGGCGTTTCCGAAGAGCACAATCTCGATTTTCATTCTCCCTACGGCTGCTCCAAAGGATGCGCCGATCAGTACGTCATCGATTATCACCGCATCTATGGGCTGCGCAGCACCGTCTTCCGCCAGTCCTGCATTTACGGATACCGCCAATTTGGCGCGGAGGACCAGGGCTGGGTGGCCTGGTTCATGATCGCCAGCCAGTTGGGCCGTCCCATCACCATTTACGGCGACGGAAAACAGGTGCGCGACATTTTATTTATCGACGATCTTCTCGATGCCTATGACGCGGCCTTCGCCGCTCCCGACAAGGCCGCTGGGCGCGCCTTCAACATCGGTGGAGGCGTAGAGAACGTAGTATCGCTGCGGGATCTGCTGGCATTTATCGAGCGGCGCAGCGGCAGCAAAATACCGGCCGCCAGCGCCGAATGGAGGCCGGGGGACCAGAAGGTGTTCATCAGCGATATCCGCCGCGCGCGCACCGAGCTTGGCTGGAGCCCGCAAATCGGCTGCCAGCGGGGCTTGGCTCTGCTGTACGACTGGATCGGCGAGAATCGCGAGCTGTTCCTGAAGCTGAGCCCCACGCTGGTGTAAGGTTGGAATTGGAATGAAAGTGCAATGGGAGCAGCCGGTGGAGGAGCAGGCGGCGTGGAACGCGCCTCCCGATCCCGCTCGTTTGAAAAACCAGGCTAAGTTGCGGGTTCTGCATGTGGGGAAATTTTATCCGCCGCACATGGGAGGTATCGAAACCCATCTGCAGGCGCTGTGTGGAGCGCTGCGGGGCCACGCCGACGTGCGCGTCATTGTTTCGAGCGAAAATCGCACGACGGTGGAAGAGACCGTCGGCTCGGTGCCGGTGGCGCGTTTGTCCACTTTGCTGACGGCCTTCTCCACGTCCATTTCGCCCGGGATGGTTTCGCGTATTCGCCATTCCGGAGCCCGACTGGTGCACATCCATTTACCCAATCCCGCCGCCGTCGTGGCCTATCTGGCAAGCGGCCATCCCGGTCCCCTAGTGGTCACCTACCATAGCGACACGGTGAAGCAGAAAGTTCTGGGCCGGATGTTTGAGCCGCTGCTGAACGCCGCGCTGCGCAGAAGCGCTGCCATTATTGCAACCTCGCCCAATTATCTTGCCACTTCCGGGGTGCTGCAAACTTTTCGCGATCGCTGCCATGTGATTCCTTATGGCATCGACACCGCGCAGTTTGAACGGTGCGACGCGGAATCCGTGCGGGCGGTTCGCGAAAGGTACGGAGACCGTCTGGTGATTAGCGTCGGCCGCCTGGTTTACTACAAAGGTTTTGAGGTTCTGATCCGCGCCATGGCCTCGGTCCGGGGCAGGCTGCTGATCGTGGGCGACGGTCCACTGCGCGGTGAACTCGAAAATCTGGCGGTGCAGTTGGGCGTCGGGGATAAAGTAGTCTTCGCGGGTGAGATCGATAACGCCGGCGTCACTCCGTATTATCACGCCGCCCAGTTGTTCGCGCTGGCGTCGGTGGCGCGCAGCGAGGCGTTTGGAATCGTGCAGATTGAAGCCATGGCGGCGGGTCTACCGGTGGTCAACACCAACCTCGATTCCGGTGTGCCATTTGTTTCGCTGGACGGCGAAACCGGGCTGACGGTCCCGCCCGGCGACGCGCCTGCTCTGGCGGCGGCCATCAATCGCCTGCTCGACGACGAAGGTTTGCGCCGCTCGCTGGGACAGGCCGGTGTGCGTCGCGCCAGACAGGAGTTCAGCTTGGATACGATGCTTCGCCGAACGCTCGAACTGTACGCCGGCGTGGCCGGGATGCAATGAACGTGGTTTCCGATTTCCAATGAGTCCCCCCCTAAACATCACCGACACCTCCAGCTTGAGGCTCCAACCGGATTTGGCTGTTCCCGTTGAAACTAGCGCGTGCCCGCAGCAGGCGGTGGGCTGGCTCACGGGTCAAATGTGGATCGTGTGGGCGGTGGTTTTGCTCAACGCCGCGGGTTTCGTTTGTTTTTATCCCCAAGGTCTAACGAACTTCGACGAAGTGTCGTATGTCCGCCAGGCGGTTTCGCTCGCGGCGGGGAGCGCCACAGTGGACGCTGTCGATCCTTTTACGGGCCAGCATCAAAGGGTGCGTCCTAGCGATTATCCCTCCGGCACCTCCCTGCTGATGGTTCCTTTCGTGTGGCTGGCCGGATGGCGCGGAGCCTTTGTGCTGGGACTTTTGGCGCTTTCGGGTTGCACCCTGTTCACCGCGCGTTGGATCGCCGATTCCGGAGGCTCGCCACTCTACGCGCTTACCGTGCTCGGCTACGTGCCCGCCATGGTGATGGCTCGAACCGGCATGAGCGACCTTCCGAGCGCCTGCCTGGTGGCGATCGGGCTGTGGCTGTTTTGGTCCGACCAGCAGAGCACTCCCTGGCGGCGTCTGGGCGCGGGCTTCCTGGCGGGCGCCTCCATTTGCCTCAGAGAGCCCAACCCCGTGCTCTTTGCGATCTTTTTCGCGGGAGCCCTGCTGCGGCGAGAGCGCCAGATCGTGGCGCTGATTGTGGGCGGCCTGGCGGGATTGGCGTGCCGGCCTTTAACTGCGGCCTTGGTCTACGGCAACCCGTTTTTTGTCAAGGAGCATGTATATGGATTCACCGGGGCGTATGCTCCCGAGAACCTGATCATGTACCTGACTGCGCTGTTGGTCCTGGTGCCCGGCGGACTCGTCTTCGCCCTGTGTTACCGCGGCAAGCGCTGGATAGAACTGGTGTTGACGGTGGTGGTTTACGTCGGCATCTTCATCGATTGGGATTACAACGGAGCGGCTAGCGGAGGATTGAAGCAGTGGATGCTATCTCTGCGGTTCCTGATTCCCGTGCTTCCGGTTGTGGCCTTCGCCATGGCCCATACGTGCTCGCGCTGGTATCAGGCGATCGCCCGATGGATGCGGCCGGAAAACCGATTTAGCCTCCAGCGTCTCTCCCAAGGAGCGGTCGCCCTGTGGGTAACGGGGATCATCTTCATGGGCTTTCTGGTGAATTGGCGCAGCCGGATCTGGTCCGAGAGCCACCAGGAGCTGGTCCAATCTCTGTACGCCCATACCGATCCCGCCGAACCCATCATGGCGGATCAACCGGCCACTGTAAAGTTCCTGAACGAGCTTTATGGGCAGCGCATGTTGGTGGACCTGGACCTGGGCAATCAGAGCGACGATATACGCCGGGCTCAACTACTGCGTCTCCTCAAACACAACAAAACGGTCCAGATTGTTTTATTCGGCCGCGAGGATAGCGACTATTGGCTTCACAAATCGCAGGGCGACCAGGCGTTTATCGCCGCCATCTCGCAACAGTTGCACGCCAAGCTGAAGCTGGAACAGCGATTTCCAGGGTTGGGAGTACTGCGGATTTGGGACGTGAGTGACCGGTCTTGACGCAACCCCGGTAGAACCAGTGGCGCGGCCCATCCCAAGGCGGCGCTACCGGCTATTGACAGCCCTCTCGGCCGGGACCGTTATCCTGATCCTGCTCATCCTTATCCTGCCCCCTCTTCGGCAACCGCTTCTGGCTGCTTTAGGTGAATCTCTGGTGGTTTCCGATCCTCTGGAGCACGCCGACTTGATCTACGTGCTAGGTGGTGACTTTTGGGGCAGTCGTGTACTCTTAGGCGCCCGTCTGGGCTCCCAGGGATGGGCTCCGAAAGTGCTCCTGGCCGGCAGCCTCTACAGCGGCGGCGGGTATGTGAATGCGTATGCCAGCGACCTGGCGGTAGACTTTGCGGTGAAACATGGCTACTCGCGGAATCTGTTCGTGCCCGTCCGTATCGAAGCGCGCTCTACCATCGATGAAGCGCTGGTGGTGCGGCCCCTTTTCCATCGCCTGGGCGCCAAGCGGATCATGCTAGTCACCAGCAACTTTCATTCGCGCCGCGCCGCACAGGTTTTTCGGCTGTTTCTTCCGGAATTCGACTTTCGAGTGGAGGGCGCGGTGGACGACGCCTTCGATCCAGAGGCTTGGTGGAAGAAGCCGGAAGAACGCCATCTGTTGTTTTCCGAATACGAAAAAATGATGGGGACGCTGCTGGTGCGGGCCGGTCTGATCCCACGCTGATTCCCATGTCTCGCAGCCGCACTTTTCTTGGAGGAACGATATTCGCTTACCTCTACCAGGCCTCGACGATGCTGGTGGGCCTGTGGCTGACTCCCTTCTATATCCATACGCTGGGGGTGAGGGATTACGGCATCTGGCTGGTTGCATTGCAGGTCCTCAGTTTCATGCTGCTTTGCGACTTCGGCATCATCGTCGTTACCCCGCGGGACGTCGCGAACGCCAGCGGCGTCGATCATGCCGAGCCTGGCTCCGGCGAAGTAGCGCGTGTGGTGGGCCAAACCCTGAAAGTGGTCGTGGTGCAAACCGGAGTGGTGGCCCTGGTGGCGCTGGCGCTGTTTTTTCTGCGGCCCACGCACGATGCCGAGCTGCGCGGCCCGGTGGGTTTAATCCTGGCTGTTTTCGTGATCTCTTACCCGCTGCGGGTGTGCCCGGCTGTTCTGCAGGGCGTCCAGGATTTAAAGTTCCTCGGCCAATTAAGGCTCACGCTGTGGAGCGTCTCGACTGCGCTGGTGGTCGCAATGCTTTTTCTGGGCGCGCGATTCTACGCGCTGGCGGTGGGCTGGTGCCTGCAGCAGATGGGGCACGATCTGGTGGCGCTCGTTCGCTTGCGGCGGTCGCGTCCCGATCTTCTGTCGGTGGAGGTCTGGCGCCGCGCCGGCCCCATTCGCTGGGGCTGGTTCACGCGAGGCTTCTGGGTCAATGTAAACCAACTCGCTACTGCCTTGCTGGCCGGTAGCGATCTGCTGATCGTCGGGCGCTCGATCAGTGCCGCCACGGTAGTGGTCTACTCTTCGACCAACAAGTTGATCTCGGTGCTGCAAAACCAGCCGCAAATCCTGGCGGCCGGGGCGCTTCCCGGTTTGAGCCACATGCGAACCAGCGAATCGCGCGAGCGAATCCTGCAGGCCACCACTTCGCTGACGCAGGCCATGCTCCTGGTGGCGGGCGGAGTTTTTTGCGTCATCCTGGCGGTGAACCAGCAGTTCGTCACGTTGTGGCTGGGAGCGCGTTTCTTTGGCGGGTTGCAACTCACCGTCATACTGCTTCTCAGTTTTCTTCTGCGGCAGGCGGATTATACGCTGGCAGTCACGCTGTTTGCATTCGGGCATGAAAGGGTGCTCTCCATCAAAGCTTTGATCGATGGAGCGGTGAGCGTCACGATCGCGATGCTCTTGGTGAGGCATTGGGGAATGGCTGGAGTCGCATTTGGATTCCTGTGCGGTGCGATCCTGGTTGCCATCCCCACCGACGTGTTCCTGCTCACCCGCACGCTTCAGGTATCGCTGGCGGAAGTAAGCCGGTCCTACCTGCCTTACGTGTGGCGTTTTGCACTTGCGGGAGGCGCCGCTCTCACGGTTCGCAATTGGTTGGGAGCCCCCAGCCTGATGCACGTGGTGCTGACAGCGTCGATGGTCGGTCTGTTCTATCTGCTGCTTGTGATGCCCTATGTGTGGACCACACCGCTTCGCGGCTACATCCAGGATGCCATCGCGACCATCACGTCGGCCATGCGAACTCGCGTCCTGGGATGGTCGGACCACGCCTGATCGCTTAGCCACAGATGAACACAGATAGACGCAGATAAGAAGAGCGGGAAGTTTTATCCGTGTTCATCTGTGTTCATCCGCGGCCTAATAAAGCCCCTGGCTCGGGATCTGCACCGGGTTTCCGATACTAAGCGGAATATCGTTCGAATTCGCGTAGATCACGCGGTACCAGGCGGCGGTATTGTGATGATCGATGGCGATGGTACATCCCGCCGTGCAATCGGTCACCGGATTGTCCTGCATGTAGCCGGGGTAGTAGCCAACTTGCAGCAGAAACTTCGCGGCGCCAAACGGCAGAGTGACCGGGGGCGCGAAAGTGATGTGGTCGATCGGTTGCACGGTGGGCGATGGGGGAAGCGCCACGAATGTCGTGCTTCTGCCCGGGGACTGGCACCATTCGCCCGTCAGCGTGCTGGGGTTGCCCGCCACCACCTGCACCGACAGCGAATATCCTGTCAGCACATACTCCACCACGCTGCCACCGGAAAAAGTGTTCAGGCTGATCGGGAACTGCCCGTACGGGCTCTCGCCCTGGCACAATATGCTGAATTGATTCCCGTACCCGGCCGAGGTGTGGCAATCGGTAATGAAGTACGGCCCATAGTACGGCTTGTTGCACGGCGGCTGAAGCTCGGTATCGGTTCTAAGCGTGATCAGCGCGTTGGTCTGCGCCATGGCGTTCCACTGCTTGGGCGAAGTCATTTGATTGAATCCCGAACCGGCGCCTGTTCCCGGCTCCTGCTGGCCGCAACAGCTCAGATTGTACGAGTCGGTCATGTCGCCGAAAAAGTTGTACCAGCGCAGCCCCACGATGTTCAGCGGCAGCATCCCCATGATCTGAGCCACCAGGGTTTCCGGCCGCCAGGTGAGGTTGCCAAAGAGCGGACGATCGCACCCCGGATCAAATTGGAAAGTGCGGCAATAACGAGCTTGTGAGAGGCCGCCGCCCCACAGCATGGAACGGGGCTGGAGCTGATAGCCCCGCGAGTTAAGCCCGGAACTGCCTTGCGAATAGGTGCCCCAGTACCACACCGAGGTGTCGGGTCCGTAAATTGAATTTGGCGCACTGGGTATGTAGTTGAAAGTCGCGTCCGATCCGATGGAATTGCCAGCCCAGCTGCGAACCGCGGGGTTCGAGGGCGTATCGTAAGTAAACCCGATAATTCCCCACGAATTCGCCGGATCTCCACTCACGCTCTTAAAAATATTGCGCAGCGCGAGAAATGGAGTTCCGGACGGGAAATTTTCATCCGCCGCCCAGTAGAGTCCAGCGTCATTTGCCGACGTGTAAGTGCCATTGGCCGGAACTGTTTCAACCGCGCTGTTGTAGGTGATGGAAAAGTGGTTGGCGTCGATCACCGCCACGGGTTTCACCGTGTTCAGATTATTCACCGAGCCGAAAACGCGAATGGCCTGGCCCGCCGGCCCGCAAGTGGCGCAGTTCAGGTTGTGTGCTTGCGCGGTGAACGTCGCCACTCCGCCGCTCACTACTACCTGAGTGAAGTAGGTGCTGTCCCATCCTTGATAACTGGCATTGGCGCTGGGCGTCCCTAACAACCGCGGAAGGAATGAAACATTTTCAGGCACGCCGCCAGACGGTCCCACCGGGTAGTGGTAAAGCTGAGCGGTGGATTCCGTGTAGGTACCGTTGGCGCAGGTGGTCGGGGTGGTGAAACTATTCACTGCCAATCCGCTGTTGCTGGTCTGGACTGAAGTAACTGGAAACCAGCCGTTGAGGCATGTATTAGTCACGGCTCCCGCCATCTTGATCCAGGACCCGTTTCCCGTGGACTGATTCCACGTCCCGGCCGGGAAGCTCTCTCCAACGTTGTAAGTCGTCACACCGCCACTTATTACGATGCTCGGGAAATTAGTCGATCCGAGAAAGGGGTTGCGAAAGGGATAGCTCCCGGCCATGTATTGGTTGAGTTCATCGTATCCCACCGTCTTCCAGGTGCGGCCTTCGCTCACCAGTTGGCTTAGGAACTCGGCGAAACAACTTTGACGGTTGTAGCCGGAATTATTCAGGAATGCGGCCAGGAACTGCGGCCCGCCCGCGCCCCACTGTGTGCTCTCGGTGTCTAGCTCGAAGTACGTCCCGTACTGTTCGGCGAAAGCGGTCTGGTAGGCATGATAGGTGCTGGGCCAGGATGTCGAAAAACAAGAGCCCGTAGTGGGATCGCCAAGCGCGGTGTTGGATGGCTCCGGCGCTATGATTGAAGAATTCAGGTTCGCTGTCTGCATCACTGGCCCGTACCAAAGCGGCCGTGACGCCGCCGTTTGATTAAAAGCGGTAGCCGACGTAACATCCAGTTGCCAGGCCGACAGAGGGAAGAACGAATTGCCGGGGCTGAAGGAGTTCGTGACCGTGCCGCCGTGGGTAAAGTGCGGATTCGTGATGGAACCGGAGTGGACTTGAATGTATACGGTGGCCGTCTGCAGCGTAACTCCGCCGGCCGCGCATGCGGTGCAGGAAACCTGGACTTGGCACCATCCGGCCATCAGCGGAGTGACGTTCCCCGAAGAATCGACCGAGCAGACCCCGGAGATGCCGCCGTCATTCACTTCCAGATAGCCGAGTCCGGTAGCGTTACAGGCGATGGCGGTCAGGCTCAGATCGGTATTCTTGATGTGCGGGCACACGCTTTGCGTCGCCGCGCCGGCGATCATGTGCATCTCCCAGTAGGGAACCTCGATCTCCATGGGCGTCGCGCCATTCGAGAAATTAACCTGGGTGATGACATAGGCCGGTCCGCCGTACTGCGCCTGATCGCCCGCAAAGTTTCCTCCCACCCCCGGATTGCCCGTCCAGTAAGGCGAGCGGATGCGCTGCGTTACCGTCTGTGTGCCGCTGCCGCTGTTGGTAAGAGTCACCGTCGAACCTCCCAGTGTGGCAGCCACGCTGAAAGTGGTCGCTGTCAGGTATTGCACGAAGTAGGGGTTAACGTCTACTTCCAGACTTCCCGTCGAGAGACCGGGCGGCTCGAAGATCGGGGCGCCGGTCATTGAACCGAAGTTAGTGGAATCCACATTGACGGAGTAAGTGGAGCCCGCGACCAGTTGCACCTGGTACGACCCATTCAGGGCGGCCCAATTACCGGTGAATCCGGAGAAGGCGATGCCACGGTCCAGGTTCGCCGGAATCGCACCGCCTAAGGTGAGTTGGACCGGGTTAGAGTTCGTCGCCGAAAGTACGGTTCCGTTCGGGCACGTCGCTGGCAACGGGAGCGAGAATGACGTCCCCGATCCGCCCGAGGCTGTGTAATACCCATCGCAACCAGCCGATCCCGTGGTCTGATTTGTATACCCGGTGTTGCGCACGTAAACCGGAGTGCCAGCGGTCACGCCGCTCGCCGAACTGGTGTTGATGGTCATCACGGCGCCTGACACCGAGATCGATGTCACTGTGTTCGCGTAACCGGCTCCATTGCCGGGCCAGTACCACTGGCTACCTGCCACCAGCGGCGCGGGCAGCGAACCCGTGGTCGAAAATGTGACAACGCTCCCTTGCAAGGAATAGTGCGGGGTTGCCGTAGTGAGGACATTCCCGCTCGCGGTGAAGTTGAGCGGGAGTAGATACGGATCGCCGATGTTGGTCTGGTTATATCCCATTAAGACGGTGCGCAAGCCATTCGGAACGCATGCCGTGTTGAAGGCGGTGAGCTGCCACCCTCCGGATTGACTAGTAGCGCCCGACTGACCGCAGATCGGGTTATAGGCGAAGGGGATTCCATCTACCAGCGGTCCAATCTGGTGATTGGCTCCGTCAAAGGTCAGCATCCCCAGCTTGCCGATGCCGCTGGTGGTGTTGGTGGACGAGTTGTAGTTGGGCAGTGCGTTGATGGACTGGTTGTTCATGCCTTCGATGCGAACGATGAAATTGACGGTGGGGCAGGTGGCCAGCGTGTTGCCGAATATGTCGCGCAGAATGCCGGAGACAAAGTGGGTGCCGTCGCCATTCAGTCCCGTATACCAGGTAGCCACCCAAGGTCCTTGCCAGCTATCGCCAAAGTCGTTCACTTGCGGGTGCTGATCGAAGCCATACGCCTTTCGCCAGCGCTGCCCATCGATATCGTATTCCAGCGAATAAGCGGTGGGCGCCGATGAGATTGTGGCCGTGAGTTGCAGCGGTGCGGCCGCCTGGATCAACTGCGATGCCGTGGGGCTGGTGATGCTGCAGGTCTGGCCTGGAAGGACGCAAGGCCAAGCCAACGCCACCACCGTCCAAATAAACGTACGGCCGCTCACAGGAGGCGCTCCAGGGCGATGTGATAGTCAAACGTCGAAGTTCCGCTCGAACAGGATCCGGACACCGTGGAACTGTAAGTGACATTGCCGCTTCCAACGTAGATCGGCACGCTGCCGGACAAATAGCTGACGGAGCTTTGGGCGGCGGCCAGAGTCAGGCTCGACGTGATGAGGATCCTGGCAGTGCTCGCATCCGTCCAGTTGAAGGTCAGTGAGACGGAATTGGATCCGGAAGTGCAAAGTGCATTCTGATCCAGGTAGTAGCTGATGCGGTACATGCCGCCGCTGGGAGCCGAAGCCAGCATCGTTGTGCCCTGGGATGCGGACGTCGCACTCGCGTTCGACACCCAACCGGTTGCCGGCGAACCATCCGGAGTCAGGACGAACGCGCTCACCGGACTGCCATACGCCCGCAGCAGTATCGGGACATTCTGAACGCAATCGCCGGACTCGATATTGACCAGCGCACCGGCGACGATCTTTTTGATGGCGATAGGCCCCAGACCATCGATATTGAGTGTAGCGCTCCCCAAACACGCGTGGTCGGATGCAATGAAGCTCAACGTTTGGTTCTGGGTGTAAGTAGAGAAGGTGGGACTTCCGTTGGCCAAGAAAGTACCTCCCGCGCCGCCGCTGGTGGCGATAATACCGCGGTCGGTGCCCGCCTCATCCATGGCGCGGCTGGGAGCGTATGAGGTATCGAGCGCCGGCGTGCAATCCACGCGGTTCGCGCCGGTGTTATTCGCGCACGCCTGAATGATCCCGGTGCCGGAGATGAAATTGAGGGCCGGTTGGGTGCCCTGCGTGGTGCCGTTCACGTCGATGCCAAGCCCGGCAATTCCCCCGGCGCCCGAGCAGTCCGTTCGGCTGTTTGTCGGATCGTCCACGCATCCGCCGCCGCTGAAGTTCAGAGTGCCTTCCACCGGCAACGTGGTGCCCGCGCTCTGAACATGCGCGATGGCACCGTTCGCCCCCGCTGGTCCAGTTGGACCCGATGGCCCGGTTGGCCCCGACGGACCGGCCGGACCCGTGGTGCCCGCTTGCAGCGTCCAGGAATTCTGCGAGGTGCAAAGATAAAAATTCGACCCCGCCGGCGCGTTCGTTAAGAAGAAGGCTTGTCCCACCCCGCAAGCCGCGGGCAGCACGGAGCCGGTGCTCATCGGTTTCGTAGTGCTGGCTGCGGAGAAATCGATACTTTTGGACTGGGTACGTAAATCCACCAGCGTTTGGGCTTGTGTGGCACACACCACTACGCAAGCAAGAACCGCGTAACGAAGAAGCATGCTTCATTCACGCCCGTCGGGCTCGCCAATCAGCCGGCATCGTTTTGGTAAACCGATGAAATCAAGATAAACAGGGTTTCGCTGTACTGGTCACTCAAAAGGACGGCGCGGGTTATACTTGCGGATGAACCTGCCATCATCCTTGCGTCAAAAGGCCGTCGGGACACTGCTCATCGTATTGATTCTTGCCGCGGCCGGCGAGCTCGGCTTGCGCGGGTTCCGGCGGGCTCTTTCCGACACCCAGGATTTCGCGGTAATTTACTCGTCGGCGCGTGCGTTTGAACGCGGCCAGAATCCCTATGATAACTCCGCGATGCAGGCCGCTTGGCTGGAGGCGAACCACAATCGACTAACCGATCGGAATCCCGACGACCTTGCGCTGTATCCACCGGCCACTTACCTGCTTCTGTCGCCGCTCGCGCTGCTGGATTGGACCAAGGTGCGATGGGCCTGGCTGTTGATTAACCTGCTCAGTGTGGCTGTACTGCTGGTGGTTCTTGTGCGCTTTTGGCCTAACCAATTACAGCCCTGGAAGGCGGCTTGCGCCACGGCGTTTATCCTCGGATTCGGCCCCATTCATACCGCGATCGCCAAGGGTCAGTTGACGGTGCTGGTGACAGCCCTTCTCGCCCTCGCAGTCCTTGCCCAGTCACGAAATGCGGCCGTTCGTGCGGCGATACTCATTGCCATCGCTGCGTGTCTAAAGCCGCAAATCGCCGCTCCCGTCATGATTCTCTATCTCGTCCAGAGAAATTGGAAGGCCATTGCAGTGGTGGCGGGAGTGGCTTCTGCGCTGGTGTCGATGGCCTGGCTCCGCCTGTCCTGGGCAGGCGTTTCGTGGCTGGGCTCGCTATTGCGCAATATCAGCCTCGCGTCCAAGCCCGGAGGCGTTTACGATCCCTCTCCCACCAACCCCTTGGCTTTTCAGTTGGTGAATGCTTCGGCGCTGCTGCGCGGATTCATCAGCAATAGCGCCGCAGTCACGCTATTGCTCGCCGCGATTTTCGTCGCGGTTTGCTTCTTGCTGTGGAAACGGGGGCGCTGGGGTGTCGATCTGTTGGCCGACCCCCTGGCGTTCTCCGCGGCTTGCGTCCTGGGCCTTGTGCTGATCGCTCATCGCTACTACGATGCGGCCGTTTTGGTTTTTGTCTTCGTCTGGGCCCTCGGAAGCACGGACAATTGGCTCCGCCCTGGCGCGTGGATTTCCATGGCCGGGTGCCTCCTGATGGCCTTCCCTATTCCCGCACTGTTAATCGGCTCTGGTTACGCTCAGGCGCCTTTTGGAATCTCTCAGAGGCTTTGGGATGCTTTCGTCATACACCAACAGAACTGGGCAATTCTCATTCTTTTAGGCGCACTCGCCGCCGCGCTCGCAGGCTCCGCTAAGAGCGAGCGGCTGCGGCCCGCAATTCCATGAGGAATGCGCCCGCTTCTTCTTCTATGGATACCAGAAGACGCGGGCGCAAGCTTTGATTCTACTCGCTGCAGGAGATCGAGTAGTTCGGAACGTTGTCGTACCAACTGCAGGTGGCGTTCGCATCGGCCGTCCAATTTGCGTCCGGCCACAAGGTTTGCGCCCACTGGGCCAATTGGGTTGCCACTGAAGGATCTACTCCGATGAAAGTGAGTCTCGGAATCGTGTACCAGACCCAATCCGGAAACACCTGGTCGTAAGCGCTGCCGCCCGCCACTGGTACGGAGGTTGCCGTGGTCCAGCCCCCGGCGTAATACTGTTGCGGCGTCCACTGGCTGGCTTGCTGCAGCCAGGACTGGACGATTCCGGTAGCGATGGCGGCGCGCGTGGTGGGATCTACTCCCGTCCACACACCTTGGTTCCACTCCGCGGTTACGAGATATGAAATTTGCGGGAAGTTGGGCGACCACCCATTTCCCCCTAGTTGCGGCCCGGCCGTGGGTCCCTCCTGCTGCAAGATTTGGAGAGCCTTGATCAGCCACATGGTCTGAATACCGGCTTGTGGCGATACCATCTGTCCCATGGACTTCACAAATCCCTCCGCATAAGGCCAGTCGACGGGAAACTGATAGGACTGCTGCCCGTTGGAGTCGTTGAGAATCAGTTGCAGGTTGTACCAGATGTACGACAGGTACTCGTATTCTTGCGCGGTTCCGTTGCGCAGCCCGACCACGCCGCTCGTGGGCATCTTCAGTTCATGGGGGGATACAAAAAACGGCAGATTGCTATACCAGGCGCGCGGATCGGCTTGCGGGCCGAAAATGTTTTGGGCGAAGCCTTCCAGTTGATTCTGCGTCATCAACTCGAAGGTCTTCACTAAGCCCCACTGATTAAGCGAGTACATAGCGTCCACATTCGCAGGAGTCCACATGGTTGACGGATTGTTCCAGATGGGCGTTCCTACTTGGTTGTAGATGGTGTAGAAGGCGCTGAACCAGGCTTGAAAGTTCGACTGCTGCGCTACATATACTGCCGCATTGCCGGGTTGCAAAGTGGCGGCGAGAGTTTGATAAATGGTGTTGTAGCCGCTGGTGGTGAACGTGGAGCCGAACGCGTCCATGGGGTGAGTTCCCGGCAGCCACTGGTTCCAGTCGGGAAGCTGAAAGGGCAGAGGAAGCTCGCGCGTGTTCAAGCGCGACGAAGCGGCGAAAACCGAAGGCTGGAATCCGGAGGGGAAGATGGCGTTGACCATCTCCGCATCGGTGTCGAGAACCGCGCTCAATCCAGCGCCGGCTGCCCAGCTACTGACCGGCTGGGAATCTAATCCCGGACCGGGCTGATAAGGCGGATTCCACGGCCGCCCCGGATTCGTCACGTTCAAACTGCGGATATAGCTGGCGATCTGGGCGCCCTGCTGAGCAGTGAGCCCGTGGAACACCGAGCGTGCCTCAATGGAATTGTTGGAGTAATTGAAGTATTTCAAATCATGTCCGTCTTGGGTGTGGCAGTCCGAACAATGGGCCAGAATCGGCTGCGACCCGCCCGCCACCAGCGGAACGGTCAAAGCGGCCGTATGCCACAGCGTCTGCCCAGTGGCGATATCGGAAGCGCTAGTGGACGGCGGTTGCCAGGTACTGGGGTCGTCGTTGACAAACGTAGAGGATGGGATGAGCATGCTTCCATCGGCGGCTTCTATGTTGAACGCCAGCACGCGGAATCCGCTCACTCTGCCGTCCGTCTGATTGAACATAAAGTTGATGGTGTTCGATCCGATCTGAACGACGTTGGCGGGAAGATTCAGGGTCAGGGTCAAAGTGGCGTAACCACCACCAATGCCCCCGTAAGCGGCCGCGTTCCCTAACAGCGTCACGTTGGCGGTGCTGATGGGCAACCAGGCCGAATTATTCACCTTCACGCTGGCCTGAGCGTCGAAGCGCACGCCATGGATCTGCATCCAAAGCATTAATTGACCGCTTAGATTCGAACCGCTCGGAATGTTCACCGTCGCGGATGCGGTGGTCCCATTGGCGCCGAGTACTTCCACCGGCAGCGTCACGGTGCTCGCGGCGGACTGGCCAGAACCGCTGGATGCGGGGGGGGGCGTCAAAGTAACCGTGGCCGACGCGCTCTTAGTCGGATCCGACGCGCTGGTTGCCGTTACCGTCACGCTCTGCTGAGCGCTGATGGTAGCGGGCGCCGTGTAAACGCCGTTTACCAGTGTTCCAACGGAGGGATTTATGGACCAGGTGACCGCTGTATTGGTGCTCCCGGTCACCGAGGCTGTAAATGTCGTAGATTGGCCGGCGCTTAGTGACGCCGCAGCCGGTCCAACCGTAATTGCCACTGGCTGTAGCGATACCGTGGCGGTGGCGCTTTGTGCCGAATTGGCCACGCTGGTTGCCGTTACTGTGACCGTTTGCTGGCTCGCGATGGTCGCCGGAGCCTGATAAACGCCGTTGGTGATTGTTCCCACCTGTGGATTTAAGGACCAGGTAACCGCCTGGTTTGTGGTCCCGCTCACCAGTGGCGAGAAGGTGACATTTTGGCCTCCCATCAGGGAGACACTACCCGGTGATAGGCTCACGCTCACACTCTGAGAGGGCGTAGAGGGATTGGAGACTGGCGGCTGCAGTATCAGGGATACCGTCGAACTCTGATTTGGATTCGCCACACTGGTGGCGGTGAGCAGGATCGTTGTCTGCGAAGCGATTTTGGCCGGTGCCGTGTATAATCCGTTGGACACAGACCCCACGTTAGGACTGAGCGACCAGTTCACCCCTGTGTTCGGCGTTCCTTGCACCGTTGCCGTAAACTGCTCGGACTGACCGGCTGTTAGCGTCCCCGTGTTTGGAGTAACGGAAATGCTTATATTCGACGGCATGATGGGCTGGATGGAAAGCGCCTGACCGATCAATACCGTTGCCGTCGCTGTCTGGCTGAGGTCCACGACGCTCGTAGCCGAAATCGTAATTTGCAACTCGCTCCCGCTAAAAGAAGTGGGGGCTGTATAGAACCCATTCACAATCGTTCCTAAATTTGGGCTGATCGACCATTGCACCTGTGCATTGGACGTTCCTTGGACTTGCGCTGTAAACAACCGGGATTGACCTGCCTGCAGGTAGGTGGACGAAGGCGAGATGGTTACTGATATTCCACTTTGTGTTACGGGTGGGTCTGACGTTCCAGTCGTCGGAACTGTCGGTTGGACTGGATCGGGAGGAGGAGTGGAAACGATGGGCGCCGCCGGTCCTGGATTTGAGCCTTTGCCTGATCCACTCCCTGCGGAGGAGAATCCACCTGTAATGAAGACAACACTAACATAGGAAGTAGTACTACCTGATGGCAAGGCATGGACAAATGCGACCCCGCCGGTGGCGGGTGCCGTGTAGAGCCCGTTCGAAGTGATCGACCCCATGGAGACAGGCTGGATCGACCACGCGACGTTCGGGCCATATCCCGGCAACGTGAATTGCTGCTGCTGGAGTGGCGCTAGCGTGACACCGTTGGGCTGGATCGCCCCGGTATTCCCCCCGGCGAGCACCGGAATTGTCAATGTAACTATTGATAATAAAGGCATTAATTGTGTTATTCGCATGGTTGGGTTTGCGGCAAAGTCCAAGGTAGTACTAACGCGGACTTATGGCCATCACAGGTTCCCCCTAGTTGGTACTCAGGTTTACACGTAGCCTAGAACTCGTTCTCTCTGCGTTCCGGTAGTCCCAAGTTGGGGGAGGGGTACTATGGGAAAAGTGGGGTAGCGATTAGGATAGCTACTTGTTATGGTACCCGGACGTCTAGTACTAAAGTAATGGGTTAAAGAGCATGTTGACAAAAGTGAACCAATCCGTCAACCTAAAATTTGTAAACTGGATGTCGGATGCTCCCGGCGCAAGGCGAACACCCAGCCAATTTCGAGCCCGAATTAGCACCCTATCCGTGGTTTGCATTGCGCGTTCGCTCTCATTACGAACGGGTTACCGTCAACCATCTCCGCCAGCGGGGCTATGAAGAGTTTGCGCCTTCCTGTAAGGTCGAAAAACGCTGGTCCGACCGGACAAAACAGATAGATCAGTTCCTGTTCCCCGGGTATATTTTTTGCCGCTTCAATCCCAACGATCGCCTCGCCGTCGTTACGGCGCCCGGTGTTGTGGACGTGGTTGGATTTGGCAAGCAGCCCGAGCGCATTCCCGACGCCGAAATGGACCGCGTACGCAGAATGGTCGAGTCGGGGCTGCTTGTCACTCCCTATCCTTACGTCCAAGTAGGCCAAGCAGTGCTGATCGAACGCGGACCGCTTTCCGGCCTGGAAGGTATTCTGGTGGAGGTGAAAGGGAGAGTACGGCTGGTTGTGTCCATCAACCTGCTGCAGCGTTCGGTGTCCGCCGAGGTGGACCGCTATTCGATCCGGCCCATTCCAGCATTGTCCAGCGAACGTGATCGTAAGTGGCGAGGACTGCGGTGAATCCTGGTAAAGTAAATGAGTATGCGTGAAACCCGGAAACAGATCGCTGGTCTTGGGGGAGCGTCATTCACTCTGCTGATATTGCTCACCGCTGTGCTGCTGGCTTCGATTCCCGTTTTGGCTCAACAGGCCCAGCCCGCTCAGCAAGGCCAGCCCGCGCCGGGAGATCTTTCGCAACAGCAGCCGCAGCAGGGGGCCGCGCCCAATCCCGCAGCCCAAAACGGCGCTCAGCCGCTGCAGCAGCTTCCATCCGATACAGTGCGCCCGAACTATGTATTGGGACCGAACGATCAGGTTATGATTCGAGCGCCGGAGGCCGAGGAAATCGATAACCGGCCCTTCAAGATCGATGGCGATGGAAACCTCAATTTGCCCCTGGTGGGCCGCATCCACGCCGCTGGGATGACTCTCCAGGAAATGGAGGCGGATCTTGTCAAACGCTTGCGCGAGTACATCCGCGAGCCCCAGGTCTTCGTCACTGTGGTGCAATTCCGCAGTGAACCGGTGTTCTTCGTCGGGCTGTTCGTCCGGCCCGGTATCTATCCTCTGCAGGGCAACCGTACGCTTCTGGAGATGATCTCCTCGGTCGGAGGGGTGCTGCAGAACGCCGACCGGCACATAAAGATTACCCGGCACGAGGAATATGGTCCCATCCCGCTCCCCGACGCAATTGTCGATCCGGAGAAAAAAGTCAGCACCGTGGAAATCAGCCTGGGCAGCTTGCGCGAGAATATCAATCCCGCGGAAAACATACTGCTGCAGCCCTACGACGTTATCTCCGTGGGCCGCGCCGAACCGGTTTATGTCAACGGTGAGGTCCTTCGAATAGGAGGGCAGGAATTAGGCGAACGGGAGAGCATCTCCATTGCACAAGTTCTGAGCCAAGCCGGCGGATTCACTCAATACGCCAAGAAAAGCAAGGTGCGTATCCTGCGTCCTGTGTTGGGTACGAATCGCCGTTATAAGATCGAGGTGGACGCAGCCGAATTATTCAATGGTAAAGGGATCGATGTGCCGCTCCTTCCCGGCGACATCGTTTACGTACCGCGTGGTTATTCGCGCCAGTTCTGGCAGACTTTCAGCAGCGTTGCGTTTCCGTTGCTACCCTACATCATTTTCTTGGTTGCTCAGTAGTAATAGTACAATCCGCGTTTGAATGGTACACTGACTAATTAATTCATGCCCAACCCTCGATGCAGAAGGCTGAGGCGTCGCTGGCTGCCGCAAGCTTTGGCGGTGCTCCTTGTGGTTACGCAAGTTCAAGCAGCGGAACAAGCTGCAGCCCCTCCACAAGCTCCGGCTTCCACGCCGCAGGCAACTACTCCTCCTCCATCCCCGAATCCGGCGCCAGCACAACCACTGACGCAATTACCTGTCGAGCAGAGCCTCAAGATCCTGGTGCTGGCCGGCAGCGGCGAGCAGAACGATCTGCAGCGGAGAATCATGGCTCCCCTAGTCGTCCAGGTGGAGGATCAAAACGACCGGCCGGTGGAGAGCGCCGAAGTAGTGTTTCGTTTTCCCATCAACGGGCCCAGCGCCACATTTACGGGTGGAAAAACTTCCGCTACCGTCAGGACCAACGGAGGCGGTCAGGCCGCCGCCGTAAACTGGATGGCCAACGGGCAAGTGGGAACCTTTCAGGTTCATGTGAACGCCAGTTACGGCAACCAGGTGGGAGAGGCTACGGTTTCCATGGAAAACGTCACGCGGGTTGTCGCGGAAGCCAAGAAGAGCAAGGCTGGAAGTTTGTGGTCCCATACCTGGTTTAAAGTCGCTGTGATCGGTGGGGCTGCCGTCGCGATTGGTCTGGGAGTCTACTTCGGCACTCGCGGTGGTTCGGCGAAAGGCTCCGGTTCCACTATTGGTATCAATCCTGGATCTCCCACCGTCGGAGCGCCCCAGTAGTTCTTATGCGCCACGCATTTCTCTTGATTCTTGGACTAATTTCCGCCATCGGCCTCCCCGCCCAACAGCCCACATTGAGTGGTCCGGTGCAGGCCTTTACGTTCGACGCGCCCACGCGCAGTATTCGCGCCGTCATCGGGTTCCCCGGCGCCTCTTCGTTCGGTCCCGCGCTGTTGGATAATCTGGATTTTGCCTCGGTTGCTCCGAGCCAGAATTACGGCATCGTTTTCGAAAGCGAAAAATGCCTCTTCGTCTCCGGCTTGGGCTCCTCCAAGACTACTTCCGTCGCAATAGCGGGCGATATCAAATATCCGGACGGGATCGTCTGGTCTGGGAACGGATCGCTTGCGATTTTATATTCCATCGCCGGAAACTGGTTCCAGACGATCGCGGGTTTTCCGAGCGCTCCAGTGGCCGGAGCGTTGATCGACGTCTCGTCGCTGGGCGGCTCGTTCAGCGTCATCGCTGTGGATGCGCAAGGAAAGCAAGTGGTGGTCGCGGTCAGTGGCGATCATGGCGGCGTGTACCAGTCTGTTGGCCAGTCTTTCACTCCTCTGGCTTCGATCATGAATCCCGTGTCGCTCTCGTTCGCGAGCGATGGCCAAACTCTCTACGCGCTGGATGCCGCCACAGTTCAAGTAAGTGCCGTGAACCTCAGCGGCTACGGTATTCAAACTTTAGCGCTGCCAGGCATGACCAACCCGATCGCCATCCAGTCCTTTGAAGATTCACAAAATCGGCCCATGCTTTATGTAGCCGGCGGCAGCGATCGGATGGTAGGAATTCTCAACGTGCAAAGCCAGCAAATGACCGATGTGCCGGTCGATCTCCAGCCCACCAGCCTGGCACCCTTTGGCAGCGGCAGTTTCGTGCTCGCTTCCCGGGCCCAATCGACAAAGCCGTTGTGGCTGTTCACCAGCACGCCCACGCCCGGTGCGTATTTCGTTCCAGCGGTGCAATTGCTGCAGCCGGAACACAGAAATGCTGCTGCCATCGCCGGGAGGACGCGCTAAGTGCGATTGGTCGTTCGCGTTTTCTCCAGCGCCTGGATTCTCGTAGCCTTCGGCGCCGGTTTGGTTTCAGCGCAATCCGCGTTTGACTTTAATTTGTTGGTCACCGAAAACGGCCAGTCGAGTAACGTGCCCAACGGACAGACGATTCCCGTCACCACCCAGGTGGGCACCAAAGCCCAAGTCACTGTCGTGGCAACTTACCTCGGAGCTACCCAGGCCACCATCTCAGCCCCTCCCCTGGTTGAAGGCTCTACCGAGTACACCGCGATGATCACCGGTCCCACTACAGCGCCACCCACCACTGCCACGCCCATCGTGCTCGGCCCAGGTCAAAACCTCACCTTTGTAGTTACCTACGCCCCTACGTCCGCGACGCAGGCTAACGCGACAGTGGAGATAGTTTATACCGAACCCGGCTCCACCACTCCCACGGTTTCCAACGCCATTTTTCTGGCGTTCGAGGGCTTCTCGCCGAACTTCTCGCTCTTTTACATCCTCCAGTCGAACGGCGATTCGGTTCCCATTTCATCCGGCCAGGCGATTCCTTTTGGCGCAACGCTACTCAACACCACTGCGAACGCGAATCTGGACATTTATAATACCGGCAGCGGCCCGGGCTCCATCACCGCGATTACTCCTCCTCCGGCAGGATCCCCATTTAAGGTAGAAGGCATACCGCCGCTCCCCGCCGGCGGCTATTCGGTGGCAGCCGCAACGTTTTTGCCACTGGTTGTGCAGTACACGCCCACGGCGGTGGAGAACGATAACGCGCAGATCACCATCAGCTTTCAAAACGGCGCTACCGACACCGTCCTTCTCACCGGGAACGGGATCGCCTCTGCCTTTTCCTATACCTATCTCACCGGGACCGGGAGTACGGCGACGCCGGTTTCGCCGTCCGGCACCATCACTTTCCCGCCTGTGAACGTGGCAACCCCCGGTACCACTCCCACCAGCAGCACTGTCATTGTCCAGGTGAAGAACACGGGAACCTCGAGCAACACCATTAGCTCCCTCGGCGTTTTGGGACAAGGGTTCCAGCTTGTTGCGCCCCTTGCGGCCGCCGTCACGCTGGCGCCGGGCGGCACTTATAGCTTTTCCATTAGCTTTACTCCCACGCAACCCGGCACGCAATCCGGGCAGCTCGCCGTTGGCAGCGATGTCTTTACGCTATCGGGGATTGGAGAGGGACCAGCTCTCACTTTCTCTTATACTTCGTCGGCAGGAACCATTTCCGTCGGAGTCGGCGGGGCGGTGGACTTTACTCCCATCGCTGTCACCAAATCTGAAAGCGTCACCTTTACAGTGATGAACTCCGGCACGTCCACGGCGACGATTTCCAACATCAGTACCACCAGCACAAGCACTCCCAACCCTTTTGCTGTGAGCAGCCCTCCGCTGAGTCTCATGCCTGGCCAAATGTCCCAGTTTACGATCACCTTCGCTCCAAGCCTGGTTGGAACCGTCAACGGGACGCTGTTTATCGATAACACCCAGGTTGGCTTGTTGGGAACCGGGTTGGCTCCGCCCGCGCTGCCCTCATACACCATCACGGGTCCGAGCGGGAATGTCTCGCCGGCTTCGCAAGAAAATGTGAGTCTGACCCTGGCCAACTCATACCCGGTAGATCTGGAAGGGGTTCTGACCCTGACGACATCGGGCGATTATGGCACTGACTCAGCCGTTCAATTTACTACTGGCAGCCGCACGGTGGATTTCACCATCCCAGCCAATAGCACCAGCGCCGACTTCGCCGGAGAGGGATCGCAGATCCTGTTGCAGACGGGTACTGTCGCTGAAACGGTCACTCTGGCGCCCACCTTTGAGACTACGGATGGGGTGCCCCTTACGCCCTCTTCGCCTCCCACGCTCGAATTCACGATTCCCTCGCTAGCGCCGGTGATTGAGACGGTGCAGGTCACCAATGAAAGCGCCACCGGCTTCACTCTTCTGGTTGACGGCTACACCACCATCCGCAGCCTTGGCACCCTGACGGTGACTTTCAATGCCGCCTCCGGCCATAGCTTGGCGTCGACGCAGTTCCCGCTTGACGTTAGCCAGGCGGGTGCCCTTTGGTTCCAGAGCGCAGGCTCTCAAAGTTATGGAGGGCTGTTCCAGATCTCGATTCCCTTTAATCTGACCGGTCCTGTTACCACCACTACCTCACCCATACAAGCCATCGCCTCAGTCTCAGTCACCCTTAGCAACAGCATTGGGACATCCGGCTCGCAACAGGCCCCTGTGCAGTAGTGCAGGTTCGTCATCTATAATACTGAAAGCCTAGCCACTTCCCGATTTTTGTAGGATAGGATGCCTCCCAGCGGTCTTGTTGGTACTAGTACAATTGCTCAGTGAAATGTCTTGCGAACAGCAGGGATTCACCCTAACATGAGGAAGGTTTCTACTGAACTGATACTAGTTTTCGGATTCCAATTGGAGGTGTGAGTGACTCACAAATTTGCAAAGTTCCTAATTTTCGCGACAAGTGCGTTGGGCCTTTCGGCTCTACCCGCTCTCGCTACAACCTGCACCGCAGATGAGGGCGTTAGCATTACCGCCGGCTTTACCTGTTCGCTCGGAGGCTTGACTTTTGACTTCACAAATGTAGCGTTCACTCCGAGCAACGGGGAACCCGCGCCGGTCGTTGAGTTGGACAATATCACCGGCATCACGGGTGACGACTATACTCTGGGTTTCTCGGTCTCCGTCGGTGGGGAAACCACCCCCCCTGCCGCTGAGGATCTGGATTTAAACTACACGGTGACGGGAGGCAGCTTCACCCAGGTGGACAATAGCTTTTTATCTGACGGCTCTGGTGACCAGTCGCTAATTGAGGATGTTTACACAGATCCTTCAAGGAGTACTCTATTGGCTGTGATGGATAACACCGCCGGAACTGAGGAGTATTCCTCAACCTTCGGTCCCGTAAGCGGAGTCTACATCCAAAAGGATTTTAATGGTCTGACCAGTGAGTTCACGGATAGCATCGTTTCGACGCCCGAACCATCGTCACTCGGTCTGTTGTTGTTCGGTGCTTTCGGTATCGTTGTGGCAACTCACCGGAAGTTCCGCCGGGCTTAAGGATTTTTGGGGCTTGACCCCCTTCTCCGCTAGAGATCGGTCCCCCGGGCGACGCCTGTTCCAGCGTCGCCCGGGTTTTTCTGTTTTTAAGTCAAGTTCGCGGCCGTTATACGCTGGACTACGCGCGCGGCCGGGGTCTCCTTCGCCGACGCAATGATCCAATAAGCTGCCAAGAGAGTTCTGTGCCGCGGCGATGGCTGGCTGTCATGACTCGCCCGCGCTGCGGAAGCGACGGCGGTAGAGCGCGGGATATGCACAAGCCGAACGCATCAAGAAATGTGGCTGGCACGGAAAGCACGTGAACGTCGAACCATTCCCACTTATTCCGTTACATCGATGAGCAAGCATTTCGCTGACGGTGACCGCTTTGGCCATGCGGTGCGCCAAACCGTTGGCCGACGTGATAGGTTAGCCGTGCCCCACGCTATGCGGTAAGGAAAGCTCCGTCATCCACCTACACAGGATGTAGCTTGCATCCACACTGGCCTTAATTAGTTCAGCCGATCTTGGCGAGCAATTGGCGAATGTTACGCTCGTCGCTAGAGGGGCCGCTCTCCAAGGCCTTTCGCAGTTCTTCTTTAGCCTTGAGCTTGTCCCCGCTGGCCAGAAGCGCGGCGGCGAGATGATATCGGTAGCTGGGGTTCTTGGGATCCTTCCTCACGTTGTTCTGAAAAACTTGCAGCGCGCTACTGGTGAGTCCCTTCTTCAGATAAACCCACCCCAAGGTATCGGCCGCAGTTGGATCATCCTTGGCGAGCTTTTGCACGCTTAAAGCCATTCGCAAGGCATCGTCCAAGTCCTGGCCGGTATCTGCCAGCGCGAAGGCCAGGTTATTGAGCGCAAACGTGTTGTTGGGGTCGGCCTTGAGGGCATCGCGGTAGCTCGCGATGGCCTCTGCCTGGTGCCCAGTCGCCTCCAATTGGCTGCCCAACAGCGCCGCCGGGACTGCGTTTTTCGGATCCAAGGCCTTCGCCTTGCGGTAGTGTTCGATGGCGCCCTGGGCGTCCTTTTTCGCTTGCAGTATCCTTCCCCATTGAAGCTCCACCGCGCCTGAATCTTGCCCCTGCGCGGCGAGAGCCTGATATTGTGATGCCGCAACATCGAGCTTGCCGGCTCTAGCGGCGACCGATGCGAGAATAAGCCGGAGAGTCGGCGATTTGGGCGCCTTCTTGACTTCGTCGTCCAGAAGCGCCAAAGCCTTGTCGGACTGGCCCTGGCTCAAGTCGGTCCGTATCAAGCCCTCCAGCGGCCTCAAGTCCTTCTGCCCGGCATGGTAATACCTAGTAAAAATGCTCATAGCATCGGCATAGCGCTTCTCTGCCATGTCCAGCAGTCCTAACTGAAGTTGGACATCTTCGCTTTCGGGATGAGCCCTGAGTACCTTGTTCAGGTCGATGCGGGCGTTTTCCCGCTGGCCGAGGCCCGCCTCTGCCCTGGCACGCAAAAGCCAGGCGGAGCCGTTGGTCGGGCTTTGTTCCAGAACCCCGTTCGCCAGGTCAAGCGCCTCGGTGTCTTTCCGCTCCTCCAGCGACAGTTGCGCTAGGGCGAGCCTGGGGGCCACGCTGTCCGGGCGCCGTTGGATCGCGGCGGATAATTGCGCGCGGGCCGCTTGAGGATCGCCTTTGGCGAGCAGGGCGCGAGCGTAATAGAATCGAAGATCGGCATTATCGGGTTGTTCGGTCGAAAGACCCTTGTAGATGATGGCGGCGTCGGACACCTTCGCCCGTTGTCCGCTCTTGAGGTCAAGGTCGGCCTTCACCATGCGTGCATCCGAGTCATTTGGGTCGCTTTTGAGAACTTTGTCTAACTCCGCCAGCGCCTGATCGTTCTTGCCTTGAGCCGTTAGAAGACCCACTATTCTCTTCCGGTAGGCAATCTCATGTTTCGAATCTTCCTGAATGGCTTGCTGGTATTCGCGGAGCGCTTCGTCGAACTCCTTGTGAATGGCGTAGAAGTCTCCCAGCGCTATGTGCGTCCCGGACATAGACGAGCTCGCATCTCGGAGACGCTGGAGTGTGGCGTTCATCGCCGCCGTGTTGTGTTGGCCGGCGTAGTGATCGGCAAGTTGAATCATGGCGGCCGTACTCTTGGGATTCTTCTCGATGCGAAGACGCAACACCGCTTCGGCTTCCGGCACTCGTTTCTCCCGCATGTAGACGCCATAGAGAGCTCGGTAAGCGGAGGCGTTAGACGGGTCTTTCTCGACCATTTGGCGCAATAGCTTTTCCGCTTCGGGCAGTTCTCCCTTCTCGATCAACAACCCCGCCAATGGCATGACCACTTCCGAATTGAGAGGACGAATGGAATTCGCCGTCTCCAATAGGCCAAGCGCGTCGTCCACCCGCTTGTCCGCAATCGCGATGTAAGCTTTGAAGCGCAGGCCGTCAAAGTCCTTAGGATTGCTAGCTAGGAGATTCTGCGAGAGCCGAGATAGGTCATTGTAGATTTGCGCCGGAGGATGAGTTTGCGATCTGTAAACCAACCAGCCGAGATCGCCGAACTGGACCGCTGCTTCCCTGAGCCCAGGGTTCAGCTCAATGCTGTGCTTTAGCAACCCATATGCGTCTGAGAGGCGGTTCTGGCGCAGCGCCACGAGGGCCGTCCGATAATACGCTTCGGGATAGTTCGGATCCTCGCTGGTCGCATTGCGGTACTGAAGCAATGCGTCATCGTATTTGCCTTGAGCAAAGTACTTGTTGCCCTTGGCCACGTATGCGGCGGGGCTGCGGTCGCAACCGACGAGCACCGTCGCGAAAAGAACACAGAGAACGAACTTTCTCTTAGACTTAGACACGGACGCTCTCCACTCGTATATTAGGGGTCCATTCGTATTATGGATCACTGGCATGAGAATGGAAGTGCAAAATCCCTTATCGGCAAGAATCAGTACCAGTACTCTCGATTTGGGGACCTTCCCTTCCTCAGACACCTCCGCTCAGTGAAATATCCAAATACTGTGGTGTTCAGGTCAGCATTCTTCGGACTTTCGACACCCAATCCAAACGAGAAATCGGTTCCCAGGGTGATGGCCGTTCCAGCATAGGCCGAGCCACGCCGGGCTCCGGATGAGCCGCTGGATTGCTTATCAATATTACCCGCACGCCGGGGTTCACCGCCACGAGTGTTTCGACCATTCGCGGGGCGCCGGGCAACTGGGGATTTACCACCAGGACGCTAATCGGCAACTCGGCCCGCCCGGCAAGGGCCAGCGCTTGCCGGCAATTCAACGCGGGTATAGCCTGGAGTCCCAACTCGGTGAACACCTCGCCGAGCCACATCACGAAACCTAAATCATGATCGATGATTATGGCGAGGGCGGAACCGGAACTGGCAGTCACGGATTGGCCGCTCTCCTAGCACCCTGGTATTCTACTGCGAGCACGAGCGGAAAGCGCCGGCGGGATCGTCACTCCAACGAAAATTTTCGCAGGGGCGCGCCCCAGAGGTGCGACAAACATGTCTGCTGAATGCAGCCCCAAAATAAATCGAATCCTTTATAGCACTGAGGAAAGAGCCGGGTCAATGGAAACCCCTCATAACGGAGGGAATATTCTTTCGGTGTATCTTTCATGTAACGATCCGTGCCTCCGCGTTACTTCCGCACTTCATCGGCATCTGATTGGGTGATTTGCTGTGGGAACTAACGTGCTGGTAGTATGGTTCCCGCAAGTCGCACGGAAATAAGCTGAGGAGGTAGTTCAGTGTCTCCAACACGTAGAAGTTTCCTCAAAGCTGGAACAGGCGCCGTGGTTGCGTCGGTTCTCGGCTTCGATCTCAAGACGGCTTACGCGCAGGCCCAGGAACTCAAGATTGCTCGAACCACGGAGACGCGCTCCACATGTCCCTACTGCGCGGTGAGTTGCGGCGTCATTATCCACACGCTCGGCGACAAGGCGAAAAACGTCACCGCGCAAGTGGTGCACGTCGAAGGCGATCCGGATCACCCCATCAATCGCGGCACGCTGTGTCCTAAAGGCTCGTCGCTGATGCAGGACATTCTAAACGACCGGCGGGTACTGAAACCGCAGGTGCGGCGGCCCGGGTCCGATCATTGGGAAGACATCGCGTGGGACCAGGCCTTTGACGAAGTGGCGCGGCACATCAAGAAGACCCGCGACGAATCGTTCATCACCACCGACGCCGATGGCCGCACCGTCAATCGACTGGAGACCATCGCCTGGAACGGCGGCTGCACCGACACCAACGAGTTCAATTTCCTAGCTGTCAAAACCATGCGCAGCCTGGGGGTGACCTTCATAGAAAATCAGGCCAGGGTTTGACACGGCCCCACGGTCTCCAGTTTGGGGCCAACGTTCGGAAGAGGGGCCATGACCAATGGCTGGGTCGACATCAAGAATACCGACATGATGTTGATCATGGGTGGCAATCCGGCCGAGAATCATCCCTGCGGTTTCAAGTGGGCGATGGAGGCCAAGCGCCAGCGCAACGCGAAGATGATCGTGGTGGATCCGCGCTACACGCGAACCGCGGCTGTATCGGACATGCACCTGCAGATTCGGGCCGGATCGGATATCGCATTTCTGGGCGGAGTGATTAACTACGCTAATTCGAAAACAATCGTGTCGCCAAAGAATATCTCGTCAACTTCACCAATGCCGCTTTCGTCATTAAGGAAGGTTTCAAGCTCCCCGAGGATGGCCTCTATTCCGGATTCAACCCTGGCAGCCAGAGCTACGATAAATCTACTTGGAACTATGAAGGTACAGGAGGAGGAAGCGCCGCGGTAGCACCATTTAACGCGGGGAGCCCCACCAGTGGTACTCCAGCGCAGCCAGCTCCCGTGCTGCCAGCCACGGCATTTATCGACACCACGCTTCAAAATCCGCGCTGCGTTTATCAGCTGTTAAAGCAGCAATACTCGCGCTACACGCCGGAGATGGTGGAGCGCATCACGGGCATCCCGAAAGATCAGTTCCTGAAAGCGGCGGACCTGTTCACGTCTATCCGAAAGGATGGCGATACCAAGAAGGTCGGCACCATCATTTACGCGGTGGGATGGACGCAGCACAGCTTCGGAACGCAGATCATTCGCACGGCTGCGATGCTGCAACTGCTGATGGGCAACGTGGGACGCGCGGGAGGCGGGGTGAACGCGCTGCGCGGGCATTCCAATATTCAGGGCGCTACCGATATGGCGGGATTATATCGACAGCCTCCCCGGATATCTGAAGGTGCCGACACCCGCCGATCGGGATTTCGCGGCGTGGATGAAGCGCATCACTCCGACGTCGTCGAAGCCCAAGGAATGGGAGTCGTGGAACTATTGGTCGAACACGCCGAAGTTCGCCGCCTCGTTCATGAAGACGATGTATGGCGACGCGGCGAACAAGGAGAACGACTGGGCCTTCGACTATCTGCCGAAGGTGGATCGCGAGTATTCCTGGGTGCACATCTGGGACGACATGTATCGCGGCAAGGTGAAGGGCCTGCTGGCGTTCGGCATGAATGGCGTCGCGATCGGCCCGAATTCGCAAAAAAACATCGACGCGCTCAAGAAGGCCGAGTGGCTGGTGGTGTGCGACATTTATCCCGACGAGACCAGCGGCTTCTGGCAATCGCCGGGTATCACCAGCGACGAGATGAAGAACATCAAGACGGAGGTTTACCGGCTGCCGGGCGCGGGGTTCGCAGAAAAAGACGGAACCTTCGTCAATTCGGCGCGCTGGCTGCAATGGAAGTGGGCGGCCGTTCCGCCTCCTGGCGACTGCCAAACTCGATCAGGAGATTCTGGCGCGGATTTTCCTGAAGGTCCGCGATCTGTATAAGAAAGAAGGCGGCAAATTTCCCGATCCGATTCTGAATCTGACCTGGGAACTACACCGATCCGTATAATCCGTCGCTGTCCGAAGTGGCCAAGGAAATCAACGGCCGCGCGCTCGCCGACGTCACGGATCCGGCTACGAAGCAGGTACGGTCAAGGCGGGCCAGCAATTGCCGGGCTTCGCGTTCCTGCGCGACGACGGCTCGACGCGTTCCGGGAATTGGATCTGTATTGCGGCTCCTGGACCGAGGCCGGGGCGCTGATGCAGCGGCGCGGCACCGACGATCCTTCGGGGCTCGGCATCTATCCCAATTGGGGCTGGTCCTGGCCGATGAACCGCCGCGTGCTGTACAATCGCGCATCGTGCGACCTGAACGGCAAGCCCTGGGACACTGACCGGCGGCAGGTCTGGTGGAACGAAGATCAGAAGCGCTGGGTGGGCAACGACGTGCCGGATTTCAAACCCGACTCGGCGCCCAAAGATCATATGGGGCCGTTCATCATGAACCCGGAAGGCGTCGGGCGGATTTTCGTCCCGCTTGGCGGGCATGGCCGACGGGCCGTTCCCGGAGCACTACGAGCCCTTCGAAAGCCCGATCGCGAATCCGCTGCATCCGCAGCAGCAGAACAATCCGGTGGTCAAGAAGTACACCACCGATATGGACAAATACGGGACCACAGGCGAAGGCTATACGATCATCTGCACCACGTATCGGCTGACCGAGCACTATCATTACTGGACCAAGAACAATCCGATGAACGTTCAGCTGGTTCCCGAAACGTTCGTCGAGATTCCCGTGGAACTGGCCGGCGATTTGGGAATCAAGGGCGGCGATAAGGTGAAGGTGACCAGCGCCCGCGCGACATATCTGGCGAAAGCGATGGTCACGCGCCGCATCCGGCCCATGACGATCGACGGCAAGAAGATCTATCAGATCGGCACTGCCGATTCATCAGGGCTTCCGCGGCATTCAGGAAGATGCCGGCGCGTGCCGCGCAGCATCGCAAACCTGCTTTCGCCCACGGTCACCGATCCGAACGCGCACACACCGGAGTTCAAGGGCTTCCTGGTGAAACTGGAGAAAGCGTGACGTATGGCCAACGGACCGCTCGAAATCAAAGCCATCTCGGGACACGCCGGAACCGTTCCCGGCAAGAACACCTCGCGCGATTACGACGTCTGCAAACTGGTCGACGTCACCACCTGCATCGGCTGCAAGGCCTGCGAGGTGGCGTGTCTGGAATGGAACGGCTATCCGTTCCGCGAAACGGTTTTCGACAACACCTACCAGACCATGCCGGATACGGCGTGGAATTACTACAATCTGATCCGGTTCAACGAGCATTCACCGATGAGAACGGCAACTTCAGCTGGCTGATGCGCAAGGATCAGTGCATGCACTGCGCCGATCCGGGCTGCTTGCGCGCTTGCCCGCCGACGGCGCCATCGTGCAATACGCCAACGGCATCGTCGATTTTCAGCAGGATAATTGCATCGGCTGCCAGTATTGCGTCACCGGCTGCCCGTTCAATATTCCGAAATTCAACACGAGACCAAGAAGGTTTACAAGTGTACGCTGTGCTCGGATCGCGTGGGCGCGGGCCTCGAGCCGGCCTGCATCAAGGCCTGCCCCACCGGCTGTTTGCACTTCGGCACGAAAGACGACATGAAGGATCTGGCCGAGACGCGCGCCGCGCAACTTCGCGAGCACACCTCGCACAAAGATGCCGGCGTGTACGATCCGCCCGGGCGTGGGCGGCACGCACGTGATGTACGTGCTGCACGACATCAACCATCCGGAGCGCTACGGCGGCCTGCCCAAGGATCCGCACGTGCCGTGGATGGTCCGCATCTGGAAGGGTCCGCTGAAGTGGCTTGGTGATTTCGCGATGGTCGCTGGCATCGTTGGCGTGGCGGCGCACTACATGCGCTTCGGGCCCAAGGAAGTGGAAGAAAAGCCCGAGGATTCCAAACCAGGAGGCCAGAAGTGAGCACAATTGCCGCAGTTCCATCATGCTTCGCACGCGGGCGAACTCGAGCGCTACACCTTCACTGAGCGCATCATGCACTGGACGAACGGGCTCACGTATCTCTATTGCCTCTTGACCGGGTTGGCCTTCTATTCGCCGCATCTCTATTGGCTCGCGTATATGCTCGGGGGCGCGCCCACATCGCGCTTTTGGCATCCCATCGTCGGCATCGGCTTTCTGCTCTGCACGCTGTGGATGCAGAGCCTGTGGCGCCGGGATATGAAGATCACCGAGGTGGACAAACGTTGGATAGATCAAGATGGGGGCCTATATCACCAACGATGAGCAGGACACTCCGCTTTCCGATCGCTTCAACGCCGGCCAAAAAATCTACTATTGGCTGATGTTCTATGGCGCGTTCCTGCTGCTGCTCTCTGGTATTTTTCTCTGGTTTCCGGAATACATTCCGCGCCAGTACGCCTGGGTGCGCGGTGTGATGATCCTGCTACACGAAGTGGCCGCGCTCGCCACTATCGGCGGATTCATTATCCACGTGTATATGAGCGTGTTCATGGTGCCGTACAGCATGACCGCCATCACCACCGGCTACGTGACGCGCGCCTGGGCCAGAACGCATCATCGCCTGTGGTATCTTCGAGCAACCGGCCAGAAGAATGACGACCCTATGACGCGCGCATCGCGACGAGCCGAACATCTGGCCGCGAAGCATTTACCCGCTGGGCCGCTGCTGAATTTCTACGGCGAGCTGGCTCGCTTCCAACGGCCGGTTTTTTCCGAACTTCAGTCCAAAGGCCAAACGGATCTCCGCGCGCTGGTCTGTTATTTTCCCGCTTTGATCCAACTGGTGGGGCGGAAGGGCACGGATGTGTTGGTGACATTCGCGGCCCAGAATCTACGAAGCGCGGATGCCCAGCTTGATTTGCTGTCGGCTACGTGGGAGGGCGGGGAAGCTTTGGATCCCGCAGGCCGTTTCTACGCGCGGGTGCTGTTACAGCCCTACGGCGAGTACTTAGCTTCGCGCGGCGACGTTCACGTGAGCGGAGCTGGTCCCACGTGCCCATTTTGCAACGCGCGACCTGTCGCAGGAGTTTTGCGCGGTGAGGGTGACGGCGGCAAACGCTGGCTGCTGTGTTCGCTGTGTTCCACCGAATGGCCGTACCGGCGCGTGCTGTGTCCCGGCTGCGGCGAAGAGAACAAGGATCGGCTTCCGATCTACACCGCCGCAGAATTTCCAGCGGCCCGCGTCGATGCCTGTGAAAGCTGCCGCTGTTATCTGAAGTCCATAGACCTTACCAAGGATGGCCATGCGATTCCTGTTGTCGACGAAATCGCGACCATTGCGTTGAATATCTGGGCCGAAGAGCACGATTACGTAAAGCTGGAAACAAATCTCCTCGGGATGTAATGCTAAATTAACTGCCGGATTCCCATGGCAGATCCAGCTTCGCTAACGAGCCAGAGGACCTTGGGAGGGGGCCCCAGGGTGGTCGTCAATTCAAAGAAATCTGCGTCCGCAGTCAGGATGGTATATCCGTCTATGTTCGCGTATTCCCAAACCGCCGCGTCAGGGCTCTGAGCGAGAGAAACCTCGCTAACATGAATCGAGCCCGGCAACTTCACAGTGCGACGCGCTTGCCCATCCGTGCGGCATATTCGTAGACAGCCTTAAAATCTTCACGCTCCAATTCCGGATAATCCGACAGAATTTCGTTCTCGCTCATGCCGGCGGCCAACCAATTGAGCACATCCCAGACGGTGATCCGAAGTCCTCGGATACAGGGCTGTCCCGATCGCTTTCCTGGCTCGATTGTGATGCGGGGGCTCACGGGAGTAGAATACCACTCCACCCCGAACACTGGTCCTTCCGCCTACACCGCGCCTGGATTCGATATGATTGCCCGATATGAGTTTCCGAACTTGGGCTTCAGTGTTCGTGGCCATCTCGCTGCACGCCCAAACGGCCAAGCCCACCTCCTGTGAACGCGCTTGCCTGGAAGGCTTCGTCAACCAATATCTGGATGCCATGGTTGCGCGCAATCCTTACAGCCTGCCGCTCGCGGCCAAGGTGAAGTTCACCGAAAACGAACAGGTGATTCCGCTCGGTGAAGGCATCTGGGGCACTGCCAGCGGGCTCGGTACGTACAAGCTCCTGGTGGCCGATCCGCGGTCGGGCGAAGTCGGATTTCTGGGGACCGTTCGCGAGAACTCGATGCCGGTGGCTTTCGCTCTGCGGCTGAAGATCGATCGCGGGCTCATCCAAGAAGTGGAAACTATCGTCGTGCGCGACCCTGGGGCCGCCACAGCGGTGGAGGCGCTGGGCCAGCCCGATCCGTTGTTCCTCACCGCGCTGCCTGCGTCTGAACGCCGCTCCCGCGATGAGATGGTCGCCATCGCGAACAAGTATTCCGACGGCGTCGAGCGCAGCAAGGGCGATCTGGTTCCCTTCGCTCCCGATTGCAACCGCATCCAGAACGGCATGCAAACCACCAACAATCCGAATCTCAAGCTCAATCCCAAAGACTCATGGACCCCCATGCAGTTAGGCTGCAAAGACCAGCTGGATACCAAATTCTTCAGCTTCGTCCACAAGATTTATCCGCGCCGTTTTATGGTGGTCGACCAAGAGCGTGGCCTGGTACTGGGCTGGTTCCTGTTTCACATTCCAGGCACGGTGACATCGGTCGACATTCCGGGCCACGGCGCTGTCCCCATTCCGCTGTCATATCAAGCGCCCACCACGCTCGATATTGCCGAGCTATATAAAATCAAGAACGGCAAGATTCTCAAAGTGGAAGCGCTGCAGACCAACGTGCCCTACGGCACCCCGAGCCCATTCCTGACCGAGAAGTAACCGGAGGCAATCATGCGAATAGCTTTTTGGTTTACTGGCTTGGCAGCCACATTTCTGATGGCGATTGCGGCGCGTGCCGCCGATTCCTCCTGCGACCGTGCGTGCCTGGAAGGGTTCATGAACCAGTATCTGGACGCGATGGTGGCGCACGATCCTTCCCACCTGCCGGTTACGCCCAACATCAAATTCACCGAAGACGACGTCGTGCTCCGGCTCGGCGATGGACTTTGGGGTACCGCCAGCGCTCGCGGAACATACAAGGAATATTTCGATGATCCGGAAGCTGGCCAGGCGGCGTTCTTCGGCACGATGAAAGAAAATGGCCACGGTATCGCGCTCGCTCTGCGCTTGAAGATCGAAAACCGGCGCATTAGCGAGGCCGAGAGCGTAGTGGTTCGCAGCCCGCGTACGTTCGATCTGATGGAGAAGGCCGGCGCGCCGGATCCACTGCTGCTGGAAACGGTGCCGGAATCAGAACGTATACCGCGCGCCCAGCTCACCGCCATCACCAATCAGTATTTCGAAGCCATCGAACAGGGCAACGGCAAAGTGGCGCCCTTCGACGCGGACTGCAATCGCTTCGAGAACGGCATGAAGACCAGCGGCGCGCTGGGATGTTCGGCGCAGCTGGACACGCAAGTGTTCAACTACATCAGCCGCATCTTTCCGCGGCGGTACTTAGTGATCGATTCGGATCGCCAGGTGGTTTTTGGCTTCTTCATGTTCAACCACCGCGGCGATGTGTTGTGGGTAAACACGCCGGGCGAGGGCAAGCACGACATGATGGGCGCAGCCAAGCGTCCTTTCAGCGTGGATGTGGGCGAAGCTTTCCGTATCAAGGACGGCAAGATCCGCAAGGTGGAAGCGCTCATGACCGCGCTGCCTTATGGCGCGAAATCGCCCTTCGTTCCGCAGGAATAGCCCCGGCTCTGCTAACCTCGTTTCGAAGGCGCGCCGTAGCGCCTAATTCGCAAAGGAGCGATGGTATGTCGATTCAAGAAGAAGCTGGTCTCATTTTGAAGCTGTACGAACTGCGCCGTGAAAGCACGATGCGCGAAGCTCGCAACTGGTATTTTGGCGAGTTTAATCCGCAATCGATGGCGGACTTTACGGCCGCCATGTTTGGCGCGCACAGCGGGCACCTGCGCATGGTAGTTACTTACTGGGACATGGCGGCGGCTCTCGTCAATCGAGGGGCCATCAGCCTGGACCTCTTCACTGAGGCGAACGGTGAACACATCGGTGTCTTTGCCAAAGTTGAACCGCTGCTCGGTGAGATACGCAAGACTATCGGGCCGGCATTCGCTAGTAATCTGGAAAAGCTGATCGACGCGACGCCGGATGGACGCAAACGTTCCGCTAACTCGCGCGAACAAATCAAGGCCATGCGCGCGCAAATGGCCGCGCAGCAGAGCGCTTAATCACCACGTGCGTGCGGCTGCTACTCGTCCAGCCGCACGTATTCCACCACCATCTGTGAATTTTGCAATGCGGCGATAAAGTCGTCCTCGCGGCCGTCCGCCACCTCGTAGTCCCAAGTCTCCGAGCCGACGCTCAGAAAATCGTCGTCTTCCTCGAGCGATTCCTCCGAGTGCATGGCCGCGGGCTGGGTGCGTTCCACGAACTGTTGGTCTCGGACCACCCCATCGGGCAGATCGATCGCGACGTATTCGGTGGGCCTCTCGGAGGGTTCGCCGCTCGCCCCTGTTCGCTCCATGAACGTTACTCGAAATGTCTTCATCGCTGGCTCCTCGAGAAAGATCTTTGCAACTGATCGGCCAGAGCGGTTTGAAACCTTTCGTTACATTGCCTCGCGTCACCGCATCCAACGGGCGTGAACAAGGTTCTTGGCCACCTGCTGGCTTGGCTGCTCCACCTTGGCGCCTTCGGGCCGCTCCTGCTTGGAATCGCAGATTCCTCGTTCCTCTTCCTTCCGTTTGGAAACGATCTTCTGGTGGTTACGCTTACCGCGCGCCATCACGGCGACTTGCCGTTCTATGTCGTGACGGCAGCCATGGGCTCCACGCTGGGGGTGGTTCTGTTGGATTTGGTTTGCCGCAAGGGCGGTGAAGAGGGGCTGAAGAAAATGATGAAGCCGCGACGCCTGGAATATTTCAAACGGCGCATGAAGAATCAGGCGGTCACCGCTATTGGGCTGGCCTGTCTCGCGCCGCCGCCGTTTCCTTTCACGCTGGTGATCGCGAGCGCCAGCGCGTTTCAATACCCTCGGCCGAGGCTGCTCGGCCTGGTTTTTGCCGCTCGCATCATCCGCTTCACCATTGTGGGATTGCTGGCGATTGAGTTCGGCCGCCAAATCCTAAGGATCGCCGAGGCGCCAGAAACCGAAGGGATCATGCTCGGCTTCATCGCCCTGTGCTTGATCGGAAGCGCCTTCCAGGTGGCGCAGTGGGTGCGCCGAAGTCGTAGGGCGGCGTAGCAGACTGCGGCAGAAGGACTTGGGGACCGACTCCCTCACACTCGCGGCTCAGTTAAACACGCCATTCTGAACCGCGCGCGTGAGCAAGCCGAACATGAGCAAGCCGAGCGGCTCTCCCACCGGCGGGCTCCGCTAAACTGGGATCGTAACTTCATGCACCGATCGAGCGAACTAGAAATGGAGGGACCCCGCGAAAACTTGGGACCTTCCTTTACGTCGATCGAGGAACTGATGGTGCGATATCAACAGGCCGACGCCGAGGCGGCCACCACGCTGATTGAACAGCTCAGTCCGCAGCTTTACCGCTTCTTTGCGGCCCAACTCGGCAATCGGGACGACGCCAGCGACATGCTGCAGGCCGCGTGGCTGCGGATTCATCGCGTGCGCCACACCTATCGGCCGGGCGAACCTGTTCTGCCCTGGGTCTATGCTATTGCGCGCCGCGTGCGGGTGGATAGTTTTCGCAAGCGCCGCCGCATCGCCACGCGGGAAATCGTGCTGGAAACGCTGCCGGAGCCCGCCGTCGAAATCGATAAATCCACCGACCTTCCGTCTTTTGACCAGCTTATTTCCGGTCTGCCGGCCAGCCAGCGCGAAGTCCTGACCATGCTCAAGGTTAATGGACTCAGCCTGGAAGAAGTTGCGCGAGCCACTTCGTCCAGTATCGGATCGGTAAAACAGAAAGCCCATCGCGCGTATGAACGCTTGCGGGACCTGCTTCCAGCGCCGCGGGCCCGCATGGAGGACGCGAAATGACGAATCGCGAGATGGACCGGATGCTTAGTTCACCGGAGCTTCCCCCTCTTCCAACGGACCGGCTGAAGCAGATCGAGGCCGCGCTGATCGCGGACTTAAAGCCGGTGCGGCCTTTGGCGCCCGACGGTGCGTATTTCCTGGGCGTCGCGAGTATCTTCCTCGCGGTTTGCATCATCGGCTGCTATCTGGTTGGCCGGTTCGGGTGGGCTGCCCTCAGCGACCTGCAAAGGACCGCGGTCTTCGTACCTCTGGCCCTAGCCACCGCGCTGCTCACTTTCTCTCTGGTCCGTCAGATGCGGCCCGCCGCGCCGCGGGTGCGCTCCAGCGCATTTGCTTCAGCCGTAATTTTCCTCCTTTTGCTGGCGATTATGCCGGTTATATTTCAACCGATCGAAGAGCAATCATTCGTCCGCCATGGCCTGGCGTGCTTCGGCACCGGCATGGCCTTCGCCGTTCCGGCGGCCTTGCTGTTGGCACTACTTCTGCGACGGGGCGCGGTGCTGTCGCCTGTTCTTGCCGGGGCCACGGCCGGCGGTCTGGCCGGCCTGGCGGGCTTGACTGCCCTGGAAATCCATTGCCCCAATCTGAACGTCTACCATATTGTTATCTGGCATGTTTCAGTCGCCGTGTGCTGCGTGATCCTCGGCGTTATTTTTTCCAGCGTGACTTTCCGCTGCTGGACATCGAATCATTAACCAGAGTGGCGGCTGATCCGGACACTCACAACGTAAGAGACTAATCAAGGAGAAAAAATCAATGAAGATTTCAAAAAGTTCCCTGGTACTCACGGCGGCTTTCACCGGGTTGTTGGGTGGAACTGTGGCTCGCGCGGCCACGGTGGCGAACACCAGCCGATCGGGAGCCGAACTCACTTCAGCGAGTTCCGCCATCAGCCCCATCGCGGGGCAGGCCGCGGCCGACACAACGGAAAAGCACGCTTGCAAGGGCCTCAACTCGTGCAAGGGGAAGGGCGGCTGCAAGTCGAGCGACAACGGTTGCAAGGGCAAGAACTCCTGCAAGGGCAAGGGCGGTTGCGCCACCGACGGTTCGAAGAAGAACGTCTAAGCAGAGTCACTGAGGGCGCGAGTGGTTGAAACCGCGCCCTTTTGCTTTCCATGCCAGCCAATCGATTTAACGGACAGACCGACTACGGCATCGGGATCGGCCTGCGCGTTCCACATTACCAGCACATTCTGGACCGCAAGCCGGTCGTGGATTGGTTTGAGATCATTTCGGAAAATTACATGATCGATGGCGGGCGTCCGCTTGCGATTCTCGATCGGATTCTCGAACAGTATCGGGTGGTGCAGCACGGCGTGTCCATGTATTTCGGTTCCGCCGAGCCGCTCAATCGCGAGCATCTGCGCCGATTGAAGGCGCTGGTGAAGAGAACCAAAACGCCGTGGCTCACCGATCATCTGTGCTGGGGCAGCGTGGACGGCCGATACACGCACGATCTGCTGCCGATGCCGTACACCTTCGAAGCGGCCGAGGTGACGGCGCGCAAGGTTCGCGAAGCGCGCGATTTCCTGGAAGTTCCGATCGCGGTGGAGAACGTGAGCAGCTACGCGGAATTTCACGTCTCCGAAATGACCGAATGGGAGTTTCTGAACGAAGTGGTGGCGCGCGCCGACTGCGGCATACTGCTGGACGTCAATAACATTTATGTCTCGTCCAGGAATCATAACTTCGATCCGTACGATTACCTGAACAGCGTTCCCTCCGATCGCGTGGCGCAGATTCATATAGCCGGCCATTCCAAGTTTGAGAAGTATATTCTCGACACGCACGATCATCCGGTGCTGGATCCAGTCTGGAAACTTTATGAGCATGCCATCCGGCGCATCGGTCCCACGGCCACACTGCTCGAATGGGACGACCGCATTCCCTCTTTTGACGAAGTGCATGCCGAAGCCCGTAAAGCGGAGCGATTCATCGAAGTCCCGGCGGTGGCCTCATGAGCAGCCTTCTGGAGTTCCAGCGCCGCATCGCCGGCGTGGTGATGAGCCCCTTCGACGCCTCCATCAGCGCCACGGCCAAAGAGCTGGTGAAGCCGAATGACCGCTTGACGGCCACCCAGCGCTTGGCCATCTATCACCGCCAATATTGGTACCGGATTCTGGATTCGTTCGCCGAGGATTTTCCGGGATTATGCGCGGTACTGGGCGAGCGGGCGTTCCAGCGCCTGTCTCACGCCTATCTCACCGATTGCCCGTCGCAGTCGTTTACACTGCGGAATCTTGGTTCGCGGCTCGAAGGGTGGCTGGGCGAACATCCCGAATTCGCGGGCCCGAAGCTGCCGCTCGCACTCGATATGATTCGCCTGGAATGGGCGCATATTGAGGCGTTCGACAACGCCGAGCGCAAGCCTCTCGGTCCGGAAGATCTGATCGAGCTCGGTCCCGAACTCTCGATCGCGCTGCAGCCTCACGTCACCTTGCTCGAGTTGCAATATCCCGTCGATGAATTGCGCGTGGGCCTAAGCCGCGGATCGGAAGAGCATGGCCGCGCGAGCAACGCGGTCCGCGCGCCATCCGGACACCACATGGTCCGGCGATATGCCCGGCTGAAGCCGCGGCGGATTTTTGTAGCTGTGCACCGCGTCGAGTTCACGGTCTTTTACCGCAGGCTGGAAGCGGACGAATTTCGTCTGCTCCGCGCGATCGGCCAGGGGCGCGCCATCGCAGAGGCGCTAGAAGCCGTGAACGATTTGGATCCACAGCGAGTCCAAACCTGGTTCGCTAATTGGGCGCAACTGGGCTGGTTGTGCGGAGCGGGGGCATGATGGCAAGAATACAGAAGCTGTACGAAATGTTTGCGCGCGCGGCCTCCAGCCTGGAATCGCCGTTCCTGCTGATGGTCCGTCTTTATTGGGGCTGGCAATTTATGCAGACGGGTTGGGGCAAGTTAGGCGACCTCGGCAAAGTGACCAATTACTTCGCCAGCCTCGGGATTCCAGCGCCCGCAGTGAGCGCGTATTTCATCTCCGCACTCGAATTCGCCGGCGGCGTACTGCTTGCCATCGGACTGGGGTCGCGCTTGATCTCGTTACTACTGGCGGCCGATATGGCGGTTGCCTATTACCTGGCCGACCACGACGCTCTTCTATCTTTCTTGTCCGATCCCGACAAGTTCTACGCCGCCGCCCCGTTCACGTTTCTGATCGCATCGTTGATCGTTTTGATTTTCGGTCCTGGAAAACTGGCGCTCGATACATTAGTGGCGAGAACCGTCCGTCATCGCTCTCAGCCATCGCAAACGGCGGTCACCGCAAGTCGTTTCTGACGATCTTGCCGCCCTTCATCACGAACTTCACGCGTTGTAGCTCGGTAATATCCTCGAGCGGGTCGCCCGAGACGGCGATCAGGTCCGCGAATTTGCCCTGCTCGATGGATCCGATCTTGTCCTGCCATCCCAGCGCTTCGGCATTGATGGTAGTCGCGGCCTGAATCGCGCGCGCCGGAGTGAGACCCCCGCGCTTTACGAGCGCTTCGAAATCCAGGGCCTGGGTGCCGTGAGCATAGGTAGAGCCGTCGGCCCCGCTGCCCAGCATGATTTTCATCCCTTTCGTGGCGGCGGCCATGCGAACGGCGTGCTCGAAGATGGGAATCATCCGATATTTTCCGCCGGTGCTTTTGGCGTCGTTATCGTCGATGCCCGGTTCCAGGTAGCGCACAAACGTCGGATCGTAATAGAGGCCCTTGCGCACCATCAGGTCGGCCTGCTCCTGATCCAGCCCGAAGGCGTGCTCGATGGTGTCACAGCCGGCGACGATCGCGTTCTTTTGGCCTTCGCCCCCATAAACGTGACAGGCCGCCTTCTTCCCCAAGCGATGCGTCTCGTCGATCAACGCCTGTAACACGGGCATCGGATAGGTCACCTGATACTCGGCCACGCCCGCGGCAGTGAAAGAATAAGCGCCCGTTGGAAACAGCTTGATCCAATCCGCGCCACGGCTAATTTGTTCGCGCACCGCCGGGGCTGCCTCCGCGACGGATCGAACCACCGCGCTCGCCAGTGGATTGTCCGGAGCGGCCGGGTTCGGTGGAGTGGCGCCCCACACAATCCCCCGAGTGGACACCTGATAGCGGGGGCCATCGATGCGCCCCTGATTAATGGCATCGCGAATAGCCACGTCCCCGTAGCCGTTACCGTGGGTGCTCATGTCTCGCGCGGAGGTAAAACCGGCGCGCAGGTCTGCCTGGACGTTCTGCACGGCAATCAGCAGGGAAGCTTCCGTGGTTCCATTTGGACCGCGCGTGTTGAACATATGGGTGTGGGCGTCGATCAAACCCGGCAAGACGGTTGCCTGGCTTAAGTCGAGCGTCTGCGCGCCCGCGGGAATCTTGATCTGTGCCTCGGGTCCGACGTCGGTGATGCGCTCGCCGGAAACGATCACCACCTGTTTCGCCAACATTTGCCCGGTCTTGCTGTCGAACAAGCGTCCGGCGCGGATCGCGATCACGCGCGCCGCTGGTGGGCATTGAAATACGCCGCCATCCGCACCGATGCACGGAGTGGCTCCCGCCCCTCGCCATCGGGCAGGTTGCTGAACTTGTGACTGAACCGAAATTGCGCTCAGCGATATCGCGAGCCCCATGGTCAGAACAGAAGTGCGTTTCATAATCCCACCGATTGTATCCGCTTAGCATCAGGGATGTGTTTGCCGCCAAGCGTGGATATAATCTTACGGGAGAAGAAAGCATGCGGCGGATGTGGTCTGGTTTGGTTCTGACGATTGGTGTGGCGTCCTGCGCGCTATCGGTCTACGCGCAGTCCGGTGCGAAAAACGGAGAGTGGCGGACCTACGGCGGAGATCTCGGAAACACGCACTACTCGCCGCTCGACCAGATCGACGCGGGCAATTTCAGCAAGCTGCAAGTGGCATGGCGATTCAAGACGGACAACCTCGGGCCACGTCCGGAGTTCAACTTCGAGGGGACGCCGCTAATGGCCAATGGCGTGATTTATTCCACCGCCGGAACGCGACGGGCGGTGGTGGCGCTGGATGCGGCGACTGGCGAACTGCTGTGGGTGCATGGCGAGCATGAGGGCGCGCGCGGCACGGCTGCTCCGCGTCAGCTATCGGGCCGCGGATTGGCGTACTGGACCGACGGCCGCGAAGAGCGGATCTTATATGTGACGCCCGGCTACCGGCTGATCGCACTGGATGCCAAGACCGGTAATCCGGTACCTGGCTTCGGCAACGGCGGGCTCGTCGATCTGAAGCTCGACGACGACCAGGAAATGGACCTGGTTACCGGAGAGGTAGGCTTACACGCGGCGCCGGTGGTTGCGGGCGACGTAGTGATTGTAGGAGCGGCGCACCGGCCGGGCGGCGTTGTAAAAAGCAAGACCAACGTCAAAGGCTTCGTGCGCGGGTTCGATGTGCGGACCGGCAAACGGCTGTGGATCTTTCACACCATCCCGCGATCGAACGAATTCGGATACGACACCTGGGAAAAAGATTCCGCGTCCTACACCGGCAATACCGGGGTTTGGGGCCAGATCAGCGTGGATGAGGATTTGGGGATGGCGTTCATCCCCGTTGAACTGCCCACCGGCGACTACTATGGCGGCCATCGTCCAGGAAACGGTCTTTTCGGAGAAACCGTGCTGGCCGTCGATTTGAAAACGGGGCAGCGCAAATGGCACTACCAGTTGGTGCATCACGGAATCTGGGACATGGATATTCCATGCGCGCCGATGCTGGTGGACATCACGATGAACGGCCAGACCGTGAAAGCGGTGGCCCAGCCCACCAAGCAGGCTTTCCTGTATGTTTTCGATCGCATTACCGGCAAGCCGATTTGGCCGATGGAGGAACGGCCGGTGGAGCAATCCACCGTGCCGGGTGAAAAAACGAGCCCGACACAGCCGTTCCCGACCAAGCCGCCGGCATACGATTTGCAAGGCTTCTCCATCGACGATCTCATCGACTTTACGCCCGAGCTGCGGGCCGAAGCGGTGAAAGTGGTTTCGAAATATCACCTGGGCCCGGTGTTCACGCCGGCCGTCGTGAGCAAGCCGGAGGGCCCTTACTCGACTCTCGCGCTCGCCACCGCCGGCGGCGGCACCAATTGGGCGGGCGGTTCCTACGATCCGGAAACTCACATCGCGTATATCCCGTCGCAACGATCGGTAACCGAGATTGGTTTGATTCCGGGCGATCCGAAGAGAACCGACATGGCCTTCATGGCCGGCAGCGCCGCGCCCAGGACCCGCAGTGGAGGCGCTGAAGGCGCAGGTCCCGGTCCCGGTCTTACCGTGCAGGGCTTGCCGCTGGTGAAACCGCCGTACGGAAGCATCACCGCGATCGATTTAAACAAGGGCGACATCCTGTGGCACATCGCCAATGGCGACACGCCGGATAGCATCAAAGATAACCCCGCGCTCAAGGGCCTGGACATTCCGCGCACCGGCAGGCCCGGAGTATTCGGCGTGCTGGTGACCAAGACGCTGCTGATTTGCGGCGAACGAAATGCGGGCAAGTCGCCGACGATGTTGCGGGCGTACGACAAGGCGACCGGTAAAGAAGTGGGCGCCGTTCCGATACCCGTCGGACAGACCGGCACGCCGATGACCTATATGTTCAACGGGAAGCAATATATCGCGTTGGCGATCGCGGGGCCCGGGTTCCCGGCGGAGTTGATCGCGTTCCGGCTGCCGGACGAAGAGCGCAAGGATTAATCGCTATTTCCCCACTTCGGGCTTGCCTTGCGTGTCCTTGAGCGGGCCGAGTTCGTTGGCGTAGGGATCGGCAGTGGGCGGGGGCGTTTGCGCCTGGGCCTGAAACATCGCGAATCCGAGCGCTGCCGTCAGTCGCTAGCGTTGGAAATGAATATCCTATCAGGCTTCGGACTTTGGCGATGGCCGGCGCTCGGCGAGAAACGCGCGGCCCAAGGGCGTGATGCTGACGGTGAGCTGCGCGCCGGGGTGCTCTGTCGCGACCAGCCCCCGGTCATTCGCGTCTTCCCAGACCGGCAGACGGGGACAAGACGTGCGCCACGCTCCCATCACTTCCTCGTAGCTTCGGTCGCCCTCTGCCAGCCACTCCAATAGATCCAGGATTAAGGGCTCAACCACATCGATCATCGTATATACCTATACGATACGTTAGAGTGAATGCGACTGACTGTTCAAGAGGCGCATCGCCTGGCAGCGCGCGTCATGTCAGCGCTGGGCCACGATGCTCCCGATGCCGAATTGATCGCGGATCACCTGATGGATTGCGAACTGCGCGGGCTGGGCTATGGCGGCCTGGCGCGCGCCATTAGTATCGCGGAGCGAATCGAGCGGACCGGGGATTGTCGCCGTCCCATCCGTATCGTTCATGAGACGCCCGTTTCTGCGCGGCTGGATGGTGGCGATCATATCGGCTATATCGTCGCGCACCGCGCTACGATGCTTGCCATCGAAAAGGCGGAGGCATCCGGCATCGCGGTGGTGGGCGCTAACGAAACCTGGTACACCGGCATGCTGTCTTATTACGCGGAGATGGCGGCCGGTCGCGGGCTGGTGAGCATGATCGCGTCCAACGCGTCGCCGTGGGTTGCGCCGCATGGAGCTACCGAAGGCCGGCTCGGCACCAACCCCATCTGTTTCGGTTTCCCGAGCGCGGACCATCCGATCATTTTTGACATCGGCACATCGGCGATCATCCACGCCGAAGTGACACTGGCGCGGCGTCTCGGCAACCTGTTGCCGGACAATGTGGCTTTCGATTCCGACGGCCTGCCCACTCGCGATCCCTCGGCTGCGCTCGCGGGCGCATTCGCTGCGTGGGGCGGCCACCGAGGGTCAGGCCTCGCGATCGTGGTGCAGCTTCTTGGCATCCTGGCGGGCTCGCCGCCTATTCCGCCGGAGCTCGCCGGCTTCGGCTTTTTCATTGGCGCGATGCGGCCGGACCTGATGGGCCCGGCAGAAACATTTCGGGAGAATGTATCGGCTTTCGCCAACGCGGTGCGGTCTGCACGGCCCATCGCGGAAGGTTCGCCCGTACGCATGCCGTTCGACCGTTCGCGCCGGGAGCGCGAGCGGCGCATCGCAGAGGACGCGATTGAGATCCCCGACGTGTTGTTCAGCCAGTTGACGCGGCTCGGCTCTTAATCCTCGGGCGCGAACGCCAGCAGCACATTGCCCGGAATGCAACTATTGCGCGCGTAGCCTGAGTTCACAAACAACATGCCGCCAGCAACTACCGGGCCTGCGCCATCGAGCGATCCGCCCTTGCCGTGGGCTCCATTTACGGTCTGATAATCGCGCACCGTGTCGAAATCCCACACGATATGTCCATCCTCGGTGGAGAAGGCGCGCAAGTGTCCATCGTTCGAACCGGAAAATACCACGCCGGGAATGGCCGTTACCGCGGCGGGTTGCGACGGACTGCACATCGGCCTGGCGCCGCAAGGCGCCGGCGGCGCGTACCAGGCTTTTTCACCGTTCGAAATGCGAAGAGCCGTGAGGCCTCCGCCTTGTGTGGGATCGGCCGGCGCTCCGAGCTGGGTGACCGCCCCGGGACGCGACTTTCGCAGCAGATCGGAAACGGCCGCATAGACCTTCTCGCCGTCGCTGGCCATGCCCCATTGCACACCGCCGTTGGTGCCGCCTTTGCCGACGCGGGTCTGCCACAGAATGGCTCCCTTCTGATCCGGATCCAGCGCGTAAACGATGCCCGACTTTTGTCCCGCGAGCAAAATATCACGACCGTTGGGCAGTTTCTGGACGATCACCGACGAGCCAAAGTCGTAGTCCGGACCAGGACACCCGATTGACGTACATGCGCCGCTGAATATGTCGCCCCCTACTATTTGCTTGGACCATACGATGCGTCCGGTCTTGATATCCAGCGCGAGCACGGAGTCGCTCATATCGGTGGGCGGCGAAGAATAATTGTCGCCTGTCGTGACATACAACAGGCCACGCCTGGCGTCCAGCGTGGGCGATGCCCAGACGCCTGCACCCGAAGGACCCCAGGTTCCGACGCCACCCTTGTCAATTTCCTTGGCTTTCTCGGGAATGGTGTAGGTCTTCCACACCTCGGTTCCATCCTTGGCGCGCAAGGCCGTCACGCTGCCGCGGAACGTACAACATGGGTACTCATGATTGGTTGCGCGGCTTTCTTCGGCCGAGGCGGCGGGAACGAAGACCACTCCGTCGTGGAAGGCGGCGGAACCGGTCAAGCGCGTGGATTCCTGCGCTTCCACTTTCTTCTTCCAAAGCAGCTTTCCGGATTCCGCCTCCAGGCCGTAAACCCAGCCCGTGAGATCGGTGAACACGAGAACGTGTTTGTCGCCATTGGGAATCGCGACCGGCGCGGAACGCACTGGTCCGCTGGCTTGATACATCCAGCGAACGCAGCCGGAATCGGTACTCAGCGCCTGCACCGCGCCGCCCGCGCTGCCGATGAACAGCGTACGGCCCAGCACGGTGGGCGCTCCGAACGCGCTCACGTCACCATCGAACGCATAGGCCCATTTCAGTTTGAGCTTGCTGGCTTGATTCAGTGTGATGCCGCTCGATGTGGTGTAGCGCGCGTTGCTGGAATCGGGTCCCCAGCCATTCCATGCTGGACTTGGCGATGCGCCGATGGTCACGGTGCGATCCGAGCAGTAGGCTTGTGCGGGGATCGGCGTATCAGGACGATCGACGCCCAGGTAACCGGCCACGGCTTCGCGTTCGTCGCGAGTGAGCACGTTGGCGATATTGACCATGACCCCGAAATCGAGCGTGCGCAAAATTCGCGCCACCGACAACTGCTTCAGAGATGCCCTAGGCGGAATGGTTTCGCTCGGAGAGTCGTGGCAGGCAGCGCAACGCCGCTGGTAGACTGCTTCTCCGGAGACCGCCGCCCCCGAAGGCAGCGCCGCGATGGTGGTTGCGAGCGCCAAGGTTCCCAGGATCGAACGATTATGCACGCGGCCATTTTACTTCACAAAGGCTCCGCGTAGAAAAACGGACGGTGCCGGCTGGTTCTCCAGAAGTACGCAAGGATGATCACACTGGCGATCGCCGCATACGCACACCACAGCGAGGTGAACGCGTAGCGCTTGTATCCCATGACAAACAGCAGAATTGCCAGGTTGACCGCGCCGAAGACGACCATGGGCCTGACTTTCGACATAAACAGCGAACCGCAGGTGGCAATCACATACAGCACGGCAACCAGAGTATTGTTGGTGGCTGCATTGATATACACGATACTGTCCCCTTTGACGTAGATCTGCAATGGGAACGCGATCAGAGCCCACAATATATACAGCGCAGTTGCAGCGCCGAGCACGAGAAACGGCCGCATGCGCTTGCGGCTTTTTGCGTCGGCCTCAAACAGCAGCACGCTGAGCGGCAGCAGGTAGGGAAGCAACCCTTGCGCATACAGCATATAAGCCGCGCCCATATCGTGCGTCACCGCGGGAGAGAGAATACCGTCCAATCCCAGCCAGACGAATCCTTCGATGAACTGATGGACGGCGAATAAGACCGGCAGCGAGGCGAAAAGCAGTTCGCGCCGGTGCTTCACCTTCGTGATGGTGACCACACCCAGGGCGCCCAGGACTCCGCTGCCGACGAAATTCGCGGTTGCTGAAAAACACATGGCGCGCCCGTATTATCGCAGAACACTCCGGCTCTCGATCGAGTAAACTGAGCTGAACTCTTACTATGCATCGCAGCACGGATCGGATCCTGACCACTCATTGCGGCAGCCTGCCGCGTCCCGCGGACCTGTTGGATTTGATGAAGGCGAAAATCCAAGGCCAGCCTTACGATGCCGCCGCCTACGACGCGCGCGTTCAAAGCGCGGTCGCAGACGCCGTCCGGCAGCAGGTGGAATGCGGGATCGATATTCCCACCGATGGTGAGCAAAGCAAGCCGGGATTCTTCGCGTACGTCAACCAGCGGCTGGAGGGTTTCGAAGCGCGGCCCGGTCCGCGGGTTGCCATGTTTCAGGCAGAAGTGCAGGACTTCCCGGAGTATTACAAACAGTATTTCAGCAGTGCGATGCTGGGCGTGACGATCGCTCCGCTGGTTCCCTTTGTGTGCACGGGTCCGGTTTCTTATCGCGGCCAGGAGGCGGTGCGCCGCGACATCGAAAATCTGAAAGCCGCGCTGCGGGGATTGGAGCCCGCGGACGTGTTCATGCCCGCGGTGGCCCCGAGCGGGGTGGGAAAGAACGAGTATTACGCGAGCGACCAGGAGTACATGCGCGCGGTGGCCGAAGCGCTGAGCAATGAATACCGCGCGATTGTCGATGCGGGCTTCCTGCTGCAAATCGACGATCCGTTTCTCACCGAACTCTACAGTTACGCGCCGCTGAGCGCCGCCGAGAAACGGAGCACGGCGGAGAACTACGTGGAGGCGGTGAATCACGGCCTGCGCGGCATTCCTGCGGAAAAGGTCCGGTTCCACACCTGCTACGGAATCAACGAAGGGCCGCGAGTACACGACGCGCCGCTTAAAGAAATGCTGCCCGTGATTCTGAAAGTGAACGCGGGCGCTTACTCATTCGAGGCCGCCAATGCCCGTCACGAGCATGAGTATCATGTGTGGGAAAACTCGAAGTTACCGGAGGGCAAGCTCATTATTCCAGGCGTGGTCACTCACGCGAGCAACATTGTGGAGCATCCGGAGCTCATCGCGGAGCGCATCGTTCGATTTGCGCGGCTAGTGGGACGCGAGAACGTGATCGCCGGTACCGACTGTGGCTTCTCGTCCCAGGCGACTTATCAGCCCGAAATCCATCCGACGGTGATTTGGGCCAAATTCCGGGCCATGGCGGAGGGCGCGCGCTTGGCCACCGGGCAACTCTGGCGAAAGTAACTCGACTACTTTGCAAACCACGAACTGTTAGCAGGCCGCGACGAGAACAGCATCTTCGCACCTACCGCTACCACTGCAAAAATTGGTAACTGTCCCATAAAAACTCGCGTCTCACAATCGCCCCGGCCGTTGATTGGGAGAGCAATGCGGGAACCCCTCTCGTTCCCAATCGCTCGAACGAAGCTTTAGATGGCATGAGATGTCGCGGAATCACTGCCCAGGCGGTCTTTTGCTGCGTTGCGGCGCTGAGCGTGCACTTGGTGCGGGCGGGAGAGGTAGAGGGCGTCAGTATGCCGAAGTCGGTCAGTGTAGCGGGCTTGCAGCTTCGCCTGAACGGCATGGGCGTGCTTAAGAAGGCGATTTTCTTCAAAGCGTACGTCGTAGGGCTTTACCTGGAAAATCCGACCGGCGATGCGCAGGCTGCGATCACGACGGACGAGGCCAAGCGCATTGTGATCAGCATGCTGCGCAACGTGAGCCGCAAGATGTTTGTCCGGGCCGTAGAAATGGGCGTCATGCGCAACTCGGGCCCCCAGATGCCGCGCCTGCGCGCCCGACTCGATCGCCTGGAACGGGCGCTTCCCGCCCTTAAGAAAGGGGAAGTGCTCGACATGACATATCTTCCCGGCGTCGGCACCCTTGTGAGTGGCGGGGACCAGACGATGACTATTCCGGGCATGGACTTTTCCGACGCTTTGTTTTCGGTATGGCTAGGTCCAAAGCCGATCAGTGCCGCACTGAAGAGCCAGTTGTTAGGCGGTCAGCTGGGCGCTGCGCCGGCCAAGCTTTCCTCTTTTTTGGAGCCTTCCCGCCAGCCACTCCGGAAGTAGATAAAAATGCGCGGCCGGCAGGAGTACCACATGCCGGTTTTAGGACGCTGCGAGCGCCGCTGCTCCAAACACTCTCTCGCGCAATTGCTCAAAACGCGGATCGGTTCGCAGATCCTTGTTCCGGACATCCACATTGAGCAGGAACAAGGTGGCCGAATTTTCCAGGCGCGCCCGCTCCAGTTCGGCGAAAGCCTGGTCTCGCCTGCCCAAAGCATCCAGAAGCAAAGCGATGAAGTACGCATCCACGTATTCCCGTTCGCGCAAACGCTGCAACTGATCGAGCGCCGCCAGCGCCTCACCCCGCCGCCCCTGTCTGGCCAGACAGCAGGCTTCGAGCGCGCGCAGCCACGGCAGGTCGGGCGACATCACACAGGCCAGCCGCAACTCGGACAGAGCTTCCTCCACGCGGCCGGTGCGCTCGAGCGCTTCGGCGTAGTAGGCGCGGCCCAAAAGCTGATACGGATGCAGATCGATGGCGCTCTTGCCGCACTGCACGGCTTGCTCGAACTCGTGCCGGCACAGCCGGACTAAAATCCCAGTGGATGGCAGCACCGGGCACAGCGGATCCGCCGCGCGACCTTGTTTTACCATATCCAGGGCGGCATCTAACCGCCCCATGGTCGAATATAGTATCGCCAGACGCACGTAGGTGATTCCCAGCTTGGGTTCTTCACGCAAAGCGTGCAGCAGTTCGGACTCGGCTTCCGCCAGTTTGCGATCGTAAATGTGTAGCGCGTGGCCCCGATTCGAGCGCAGTTCCGGCGTCAATCCCCGCAGTGCTACAGCACGCTCATGCGCTTCCAGGAACCGCGCACGCATTTCCCGGGGCGGCCGCATGCCGTGCGAGCCGAGCAGCAAGTAACAAAGTGAAATCCCCTCGAACGCTCTAAAGTCGGCCGGGTTTTCCCGGGCGGCCCGGTCAAAGCACTCCAGAGCTTTCTCGAAGCCCTCCCTGGTGCGGCGCTCCCACATGTGCCAGGCTTTCTGGATCAGGTCCTCGGCTTTAGGCACCTCCAGCGCATAGCCTATTTTGGGGCGGCAGCGGATCCAGGACCCGTACTCCTGCAAGACCTTCTTCACTTCGGCGATGGTGACGGCTACGGTGTTTGGTGAAACTGATATACCATTCCAGGCCTCGCGGATCATTTGCTCATGATGCACGTAGCGTCCGCTGTTTCTAATCAACACGTTAAGCGCTCGAAGCGCTTGGGGACGCAATTCCAGTTCCGATGCTCCACGCCTGAGACGGCGTCCTGCCATGTCTAGGGAGAAGGGTCCGAACACTATCTGTTCCATTGCTACTGCGTAGTGAATTTCACAGTTTTTTAAGAGCGGTCGTAAGTGAATCTAGCATAGAATCACGTCAAAGGCTAGACGCTTCTTAGACGCTTAGGGGTTAGTAAAGTAATCTGTCTCTCAGTTGTATTCAGGATACCGCTGAAGCGCTAGTCGACGAGTTCAAAGGAGAACCAGGGGTATGAGATTTTACAGGCCACTCAGTTTGTGGCTCGCAGTTGCTTCACTGTTGACGCTCGCGGCCATGTCGGCTTCCACCTTAATGGCGCAATCAGCGGGAACGTCGGGCTTGGCAGGCACCGTCACCGATCAATCGGGCGCGGCCGTTCCCAACGTCACAGTCACCATCACCAGTAACGCAACCGGCCAGTCCCGTACAGCAACCACGGGCGCCGATGGAACCTATCGCTTCACTTTGTTGCCGCCCGGCACGTACCATGTCCGGTTTGCAGCCAGCGGCTTCAAAACCGCCGATGTTGCCGCCATGACGTTGAACGTCACCGAGACGCCGGAGCTGAACCGCACCCTCGAAATCGGCCAGCAAGCCGAGCAGGTGACGGTTGAGGCTACAGCCGAAAACTTGCAAACGCAAAGCTCCACCTTGGGCACCGTCGCGAATGGCGCCGAAGTGACGGGACTTCCGCTGAGCAATCGCAACTACACCCAGATCCTTAGCCTCGCCGCTGGCGCTAACGCCGCCGTGAATGACGCGCGCTCGCTCGGCAAAGGCACTCAGGATATGAGCGTCAACGGAAATTCGCCGGGATCGAACAATTTCCAGATGGACGGCGTGGCCATCAACAATATCGCCCACCCGGACACTGCTAACGATGTCAACATCTATGCCGGCATCGGTATTCCCAATCCGGACGCCATTCAGGAATTCAAGGTGCAGACCTCCACCTATGACGCCAGCTACGGGCGCAATCCCGGCGCCAACGTCAACGTGCTGACCAAGTCCGGTTCCAACCAATTCCATGGCGACGCGTTCGAATTCTTCCGCAATGCCGACCTGGACGCCAACGACTTTTTCTATAATCGAGACACCTGCTCCACCACCTACGCCGGGCAAAGCTGTCCCCACCAGGTTTTGAACATGAACCAGTTCGGCGGCACCATCGGCGGGCCAATCAAAAAAGACAAGATCTTCTTCTTCGGCAGCTATGAGGGTACTCGCGAGAAAAATGGCGTGGCTTCGCAGGGCTTTACCGACGCGATTCTACCTCCCGTCCCCGCCGGCCCGAGGAGCACGTCCCCCACATCCGCGTGGGCCCAGCAGTTGGCCGCTCTGAATTGCGGCGGCACCAGCTTCGGTCCGAACCTGGCTTGCAACGGCTCCAACCTCAGCCCGGTGGCATTGAACATCCTGAACCTGAAGCTGCCCAACGGCCAATATTATTTCCCGAGCACCGGCGCCAACGTTCCCACCAACGTCGGCTACAGCATTCCCGCGCTCTACAACGCCGATCAAATGGTGATCAACGGCGATTATCTGATCAACAGCAAGAATACGCTGGCGATGCGCTACTTCTATACGCGCGATCCACAAACCATTCCGCTGAACGGCTTCCTGCCGGGCGAGCCGCAGACCGACTATTATTCCAACACGGACGCGTCCATCAAGCTGACCACCATCATTACGAACAGCATGGTGAACGAACTCCGCGGGTCAATGCAGCGCAACCTGGCGCGCCTGACGGACACGCCGATCCCGGGCAGCACGCCCACGGATCTGGGTATCACACCGTTGGTGCCGGGACTGCAGTTGCCGCCGGGCATCGACATCCTCACCGGAGGATACACGATGTTCGACACGTTCAATCCCGCGTTCAGCCCCACCACGGGCATGCAGATTTCCGATCAGATTTCCTGGTCGCACGGCAAGCACACCATTCGCGCCGGCTTCGAATACGAAGAGAACCAGTGGAACATTGTCTACCAGGGTTTCGAGCGCGGCTGGCTTTTGATGGGAACCTTCAACGACTTTCTGGTGGGCGGCCCCGGCAATATCTACAGCTGCATTTTCTGCGTGGCCGGTCCCGAGCAGGGCGTGGTGCACGGTTACCGTCTGCCTGATATGAACTCGTTCGTGCAGGACGACTACAAGGTCAGTTCCAAGCTCACCCTGAATCTGGGCGTCCGCTGGGAATACGATGGAACGCTCAGCGACAAGTATGGAAACCTGACCAACCTCTGGACCAGCCAGTTGCAATCGGTCCCCGTGCCTCCCACCGGGCCGAACATGGGCGCTAATAACCTGGTGGGCTGGGTGGTTCCGAACAACTACAGCACCTCTACCTACGGCGCGGTACCGGCCGGCGTGCTGAAAAATTCGGGCAGCCTGCCGATTCAGGATCATCCTCCGCTGAGCAACTTCGCTCCTCGCTTTGGATTCGCCGACCAGGTCACCAGTAAACTGGTGCTTCGCGGCGGCGTCGGCTTGTTCTATGACCGCGTGGATGTCAGCGCTCTGGTGCACGGCCTGGAGCAGGGCCCTCCCTACTCCGGAACCGCCGACGTTGGCGCGGGCAACGAGCAGACCCTGGCGAATCCGTTTCCAGTGACTCCGATCGGAGTGTTTCCGCAGCGCTATTTCAATCCGGCCTGCTTGAGCGCGGCTGCCACGGCGGTGGCTCCCATCCCGTGCAACTCGCCCGCTTACAACTCCTACTTGAGCGCGCCTTTCGTATACCAGGACCTGCACACGCCCCTGGTGCGCCAGTACAATTTCAACGTGCAGTATGAGTTCGCAAAGAACTGGGTGCTCGAGACGGGCTATGTGGGGTCGAGCGGCATTAACCTGCTGGACGCATACCACAACTACAATACGGCGCAGTTGGCAACGCCCAGCGATCCGATCAACGGCCAGACCAGCAACAGCCTGCAAAACGTAGCGCTGCGCGTTCCCTATCTCGGTTACCAGCCGGTAGGCGTTCAGGGCACTGCGTTCGACGGCAGTTCCAACTACAACAGCCTGCAAGTGTCGCTGCGCAAGCAATTTTCGCGCGGGCTTACCATGCAGGCTTCCTACACATACAGCAAGGACCTGACCGACATCAACTACTACAGCGGCGGCGCTGTGGGCGCGAATGTCAACAATGCGAGTAATCTGGCGCAGCAGTACGGACCGGCCTACTTCAGCCGGCCGCAACGTTTCGTCGTCAATTACAGCTACGACCTGCCGTTCGGCACGCACCAGGGCTTCGTCGGCAAGGTGCTGGAAGGCTGGAACGTTTCCGGCGTTACCACGGTTCAGGACGGCGGACCGATGACCATCGTCGATCCCAATGCGGGAACCATCTACGGCACGTCAACGGCAGCTGCCACGGCGGAAATTTGTCCCGGTCAAACTTACGGTTCCACGCTATCGAGCGGAAGCCTGACGCAGCGTTTGGGCGGCAATAGCGGCGGCCCGGGCTATTTCAATTCCAACGCGTTCTGCGCCGCTCCCACCGGAGGAATTTTCGGCAACGGAACGGGTTTCGGAAACACGGGCGTTGGCATGGTTCTCGGACCCGGCCAGTTCAATTGGGACATCTCCATCGTGAAGACGACGAAAATCACGGAGCGCCAGACCTTGATCTTCCGCGCCGAGTTTTTCAATGCGTTCAATCACGCGCAGTTCAATAATCCAATCGCGTCGCCCGCGCCGGGTGAAGTTCAATTGGGGCCCACGTTCGGAGAGATCACATCTACCAGCGTGAATCCCAGGATCATCCAGTTCGGCGTGAAGTATCTCTTTTAGTCCCTGGTAGTCTCTTTGGTGGCTTCTCTGGCCGCGGCTCGATTCTCGGGTCGCGGCCATTTCTTTCCCGTCCCGCGCAAACCGCTAGGATGAAATTATGCGAGGAATGGAAGTTCATCTGAACGGTGGCAAGTTATGTACCGCGGGGATCAGCGCGGACGCGGCGCTGAATGTTAGCGTGGACATCGTCGGACTGGAAACGGATTACCAGATGACGTTGCGCGTGGGTGGCCTGGAAAGAGACGAATTCGTGATCTGGGCGGATCGGGAGCTTGGGGTGGGCGATGAAATCAAGCTCCGGATTGTCGAGATCGACGTAAGCGATGCGCCGCTGTTGCGGAATCCGTACGCCGTACGGGAACCATAGAACGGTGCAGGTCCCTGTTCTCGAAACGGATCGGCTGAAACTGCGAGCCCATCGTCTTGACGATTTCCCTGCGTCCGCCGCTATGTGGGCCGACCCAGTTGTAACCCGGCACATCGGCGGGCAGCCACTTACTGAAGAGGAGGCTTGGACCAAATTCCTGCGTTACGCCGGCCATTGGGCGCTACTCGGCTTCGGCTATTGGGTGGTGGAGGAGAAGGCTACCGGAAACTTTGCCGGAGAGATTGGATTCGCCGACTACAAGCGGAATGTCGAGTTGGAGTTAAAGAGCGCGCCCGAGATTGGCTGGGTGCTTACATCCGGATGCCACGGGAGAGGCTACGCGACTGAAGCAGTTCGCGCCGTCACCGAGTGGGCCGACCGGCATTTTGAAAGCCCCGAAACCTTCTGCCTGATCCATCCCGAGAATCGGCCATCCATTCGGGTCGCGGAAAAATGCGGTTACCATGAATTTCGTGAGACCACTTACAAGGGGCATCCAACGCTCGCGTTTGTGCGCGAACGCGTCAACCCCACGCCCTGATCTTTTTCCAAAACTCGGGCCAGGGTTCTCGAAGGCCTCGGCAAACCCAGAGATACTTGTCGTCCACAGTCTCTTCATTGGCCACGCCATAACGATTGCTGATGGTTCCCTGGGCTTCACAGGTAACGAAGTTGGTGTTGACGAAGCGGGGCGATAGCCCAACCACAATCAGCGTCTGCGGCGGATGGTCGCCATAGCCGCGCAGCCAATACGAGTTCACAATGCTCAAGGCCTGCGGCAAGCCGTGCGCGGGGCCATAAAGATCGATCGCGCCCGCTTCTCCGTAGTTGCCGGTGAGGATGCCTGTGGTGGTACGGTCTTCAGCCGGCAGCGAATCGCGGATCTGGGCGATTCGATCCACTAATTCCGGCCAGCCGATTTCCTCGCGCCTATCGCCATTAAACTGAAGCGTAGCTTGAAACCAAGGGGAATTGACGGGCGCAATGGGAACGAACAGATCGATCCCGACAGCGAGGGCGACGGCGAGTCCAGCCCAGTTCAGAGCTTTGGCCCAGCGCGGCCATTGGTCCCACATCACCCCACCGGCGGCCAGCAAGATCGGATAGAGCGGGGCCGTGTAATAGTCCCGTGCTTGGACCGCGGCGAAGAGCGCCAGCGTGGCGATGAAGGTCCATCCCAGTGCGCGGTAACGCTCGCCGGCGGGTTTTCGAAAGTAGAAGACGAGACCGGCAATAGACAAAGGTACGGTCAGCAGACTCGTGGACACTTGAAATTGTCTCAGCAGAAAGCCGTCGGTTCTCCCGATCCGAATGTCGCGCGCGTGAATGTAGCGCAGGAAATCGATGGTGATGAAGCCGTGATTGGCCTGCCAAAGCAAGTTCGGCAGCACGATGGCGAGTGCGATAGCAATCCCGGCGATCAGCCACCGGCTCATCAGCAGTTTTCGGGCGGGCGTTAGAAGAAATCCCACCGCTAATCCCGCCACCAGCCACGCGATGGTGTAGCGGGTCATCAGCCCCAGTCCAATGGCCGCGCCCACCGCCATCCACCAACGCCCGGCTTCCGGGCTATCCGATTCGAGCAGCCGGATTATGAAATACACCGCGAGCACCCACCACAGAAAATCGAACGAGCTGTATTGAAACGCATGTCCCCAGAACATCGATACGGGGGATACAGCGACGGCCACCGCGGCTACAACCTGAGCCGCGCGTCCGCCGCCGAGTTCGCGGGTCATCAATCCGGCGACGACCATCGCTACGCATTGCGCGAGGGCGGTGAAGAATCGTATCGCGGCCGGAGCCGGCCCGAATAGCGCCAGTGCCACGTGCGCTACGAAAGGCGTCAGGGGAGGGTACGCGACAAATCCCCAGGCCAGATGCCGTGCGTCGTCGAGCGTCGCCAGTTCGTCGCGATGGAAGCCGTACTGGCCGTTGGTGAGCGTATGGAGCAGAAGGCGCAGCGCCGCGAGCACCAGCAGGGCACGCAACGCCGAGGGCGGCTTCATCAGGCTATTCTACGCGAGCGGCGGAAAAATGTTCCAAATTTCACTCAAATGGATTCTCATCCGCGCTACGGCCATAGATGACGGGAACAGGGATTTCCAGCAACCGCAGGTACACCGATAATTGCCCGCGATGGTGATACCAGTGATTGAGCATGAGAGCGCGGAGCATCGCGACGCGCGGCATCGACATCAGTTCTCGCCCCTTCAATGTGGCCCGCCATGTTCCCCGGGCATCCGATTCACTCACCCTGCCCAGATATTCGAGCGCGGTTTGGACACTCGCATCCAGAGCCGAGAGAATCTCATCCGTGCTCTTGGGAGCGGGGGGATCAAAACCCGCCGGATTGATCTCGAAATCGTCCACCTGCGCAAGTTTCGAGATGGCTCCTGGAATAGTGGCGACGTGCATGGCGAGCTGCCCGATGGTCATCGATCTCGGATGAGGCTTCCAGCCGAGTTTGTCCCCTGGGACGCGCTCCAAGAGCCGTTTGGTGCTGGCTGCTTCCTGCGTAATCTCACCGCTCATTGATTCCAGCATGGTTGTTATTTCGTGCCTCCCTCAGCAGCAGAAATACTCTTGGGCTGCGTATATGTTTTTGCCAGATCCACCAACTCACCGGCAACGTATTTGTCGTGATGACGCACCCACGCCATGCTGAACTTCAAGCCGTCTTCATCGCGTCCTTTGGGCGTAAGGTCCAGAAAATTGTACGCGCCGAGCAAAATATCCAGTCCGCGCGCGTAAGTGGAGTAAGTGTGGAAGATGCCGCCGGTCTGGTCCTTATAGAACACGCTGGCGCCCGGCGCTTCCTCGCTCGGAAACTCGGTCTGTTCGTAGTTGTAATAGACCTTGCCGGTTGCCAATTCGTCTTTGGTGAAAGACACATGATAGTCGTAATTGAAGTCGCTGCCGTGGGGCGATACCCACGGAAAGCGCCACCCCATGCGCTTGCGGAACGTTTCGATCTGCGCCAGGGGCGCTCGCGCCACTGCCAATAGAGTGACGTCGCGATGCGCCAGGTGTACCAGGCTGCCGTCGAAATGATCGCCTAGAAACGAGCAACTGGGGCAACCCTCTTCCCAGCCCGGCCCGAACATGAAGTGATACACAATCAACTGGCTGCGGCCGCCGAACAGATCGGCCAGCGTCTTCTTTCCATCCGGTGCATCGAAGACGTATTCCTTCTCCACTCGCACCCACGGCAACTTGCGACGCTCCGTGCTTATGGCGTCGCGTTGGCGCGTGAATTCCTTTTCCTTGGCGAGTAGCTCCTTGCGCGCGGCCAGCCACTCGGCTTCGGTGACGATTCTTGGATGTTCGAATGCAGTGCTCGTCACGACCGGCCTCCTTCTGCTCGTGCCCGCACGCGGTCGTGAAGGCTGCTCCAACCGGTGGAGACGTTTTTCCTCTGCTCTTCCGGAAGCAGGCCCAGCGCCATGTGGTGGAACTTGATCAGCGTTCCTCCGTCCGCCTCACTCAGCCGGTACTGAACGTTGGACAAGGCCGGAAACGACATGAAAAGCGGGCCATAGATTTCGAGCAGCGCCGGCCGCTTGATGGATTGCACATGTCCCCACAAATGCCCGTTGTTATCGCCCAGATCCCGATACCACCTGCCACCCGGCCACGGCTCAATCTTCATCGGCATCGGTTTGCCGTCGGCCATTGCATTGTGCGGTCCAATCTCTTCCAGAAGCGCTGCGAATGTTGCGTCCAGCGAGGCGCGGACGTGAATCTCCTCGGTGACGTTCAACGTCAGATTGTCGATGGCTTGCGCCGTTGCGTTCATGATTCCTCCTTGCTCTTTTTTTCAGCTCGTTGTTTAATGCGGCTCAATTGATTGGCCCAGTAACGCTCAAACGTGCCGGTCCATTCGTGCAGCGGGCGGATGGCCTCGGCGTTGGTGCGATACAGCGCGCGGCGTCCGTCGCGCCGCACGTCGACCAATCCTACGTCTTTGAGTACCCGCAGGTGCTTTGAGACCGAGGGCTGCTCCAGCCTCAGGCTCTTCACAATATCCCCGACCGGCCGCTCCTTCAGCGCGAGATAGCTCAGGATTTCCCTCCGCCGGGGCTCGGCGATCGCGTTGAAGGCGTCGGACGTGGTTGACGCGCGGGGCACAAGAACATTGTATTCCCATATCGGAATATGTCAAGACCGCGATGCACGATATATCGTGAGGCGAATCCAGCTCTATCTGGATTCCGATTGACGAAGAGGTGGGGCGTCAGGCGGGAACTTGCCTGAGGCAGTACGGAAAGAGCCAACTCTACCGGGCTGCTGAAAAAGGACTGCGGCACCGGCTCCCTTACGGTCGCGGCTCGGTAAACACCTGCAAACACGCGCGCAATTCTGAACCGCGCGTGAGCAAGCGTTTTTCGGCCTTTTTCAGCAGCCTGCTAATCTAGACGCTCAATCGCAAGCATTACCCGATGAGGGGCCCGTCATTCTTCGAATAACCGGCCCATAATGCCGCTGGCAGTTTAAGACGATCCTGTATACACTGAGTTGATTTCAACAAGAGCAGTGGAGGAACCGAATGGACCTGTACTGGATTCCGTTGGGGGTCTTAGCGTTCATAGCGCTGTACCTGATCCTGGGAAGCTTTTTCACCGTGCGTACCGCCGAAGTGGCCGTCATCACCCGCTTCGGCAAGTTTCTGCGGGTGGCCGATCCTGGATTGAACTGGAAACGGCCGTTCGTCGATTCTGTTTCGGGCACAGTGAGTCTGCGGGTGAATCAGATTACTCTGACCATGGAAACCAAGACCAAAGACAACGTGTTCGTCACCATCCCTATTTCGGTGCAGAATCGCGTCCGGCCGGAGAAGGTATATGATGCCTATTACAAGTTGTCCGATCCGGTGGCGCAGATCCAATCCTATGTGGAGCAGGTGATCCTGGGGCACGTCCCGGGGATGACGCTGGATGAGGTATTCGCCTCGCAGTCCAGCATCGCGGCAGCGGTGAAGCAGGAACTGGATGCGGACATGGCGTTATTCGGATACGAGATTGTGAATGTGCTGGTAACGGATATTATTCCCGACGCGAAGGTGAAATCGGCGATGAACGATATCAATGCGGCGCAGCGCGAGCAGGTGGCCGCTAACGCGAGGGGCGAGGCGGAGAAGATCCTGGTGGTCAAAAAAGCCGAGGCGGAAGCCGAGAGTAAGGCCCTGCAAGGGCAGGGAATCGCCAATCAAAGGAAGGCCATCATCGAAGGGCTGCAGGTTTCCATCGAACAGTTCCAGAAGGTGGTGGAAGGGGCGTCCGCCAGAGAGGTGATGCAGTTGGTGATGGTCACCCAGTATTTCGACACTCTGAAGTCGATCGGCGAAAGCGACAAGACGAACACGTTGTTTCTGGCTCACTCGCCAGGGGCGGTGAAGGATGTCTCGGATCAGATTCTTGAGTCCATGCTGGTGGCGGACAGGGCCAGCCGGTGACGCGCCATGCCGGTTGATGTCAAATATCTGCGCGAACACTACGCCTCACTCTCCGACGAGGCGCTCTCGGAAATCCGCCGCGCGGATCTGGTGGAGGCGGCACAGCGGGTTTACGACGAAGAAGTCGGGCGACGCAAGCATCGACCCTCGGTTCATGAAACGGACTCCGCCGAGGAAGAGCCGGAGATCGAACCGGGGATCGAACCGAGTGACGCCGACCTGGATTCCGAGGACGATGGGGCCGAGCCCGATTGGCTAGATGAAGCCGCCGAGGTGCTCTCGCGAGCCGACGCGCCCGGGTCCGCACCGGAGGATATGGCGAACGCACGCGACGTCCTGGAGGCTGCCGATATTCCATGCTATTTGGATTTGTACGAGATACCTAAGACGACAACCGCCTCTCGAGCGCCGACGCATCTATGGCGGCTCCTGGTTCCCGGCGAATTCAACCAACGCGCGACGAGCGTGCTGGATCGGGATATTTTCAACCAGGAGTTCGAGGCGGAATGGAGAACGCATTTGGAAACGCTCTCCGACGACGAATTACGCGAGATGAAACCGGAGGTGGCCTTCTGCGGCTTGTTCGATCGTGTAGAGCGCGTGACGAAAGCGTACGAAGAAGAGATCGGCCGCCGGAGATTGAATAAAAATCGGAAGGCGTAGGGTCGGCTACTGCGCTGCGCGCTGGCAATTAGTACAATACCAGCCATGCGACGCAGAGAATTCGTGAAAGCGGCTGCCCTGGTAGGCGCCGCAACTGCGGCTCCCGCCATAGCCGGCGCCCAAAGTGGGACCGCTGCCGCCAAGGGGCGGCTCAAACAATGTGTGACCTCGTTCCCCTTCGATCCCAAGATGTCCTTTGACGACCGCTGCCGTGAGGCGGCGCGGCTGGGCTGCGTGGGCTACGATCTGGTGGCTCCCAAGGACTGGCCGACGCTCAAGAAATACGGCCTTATCCCCACCATGGCGCCGCCGGGCGGCGTGACCATGGAGAACGGCATCATTCACAAAGAGACTCACGATCAGTTCCTGGCTTCGTTGGGCGCGGCGATTGATGAATGCGCCGCCGCAGGATGCCCCAACATCATTACTGTCGGCGGACAGCGCATGGGCATGTCGAACACCGAGGGCGCGGACAATGCCGTGTCGTTTTTGAATCGCATCAAGTCGCGCGCGGAAGACAAGGGCGTCACCATTTGCATGGAAGTGATGAACAGCAAGTTGCAAGATCCGGGTCTCGGCCGCAAGGATCAAATGTGCGATCACATTGCGTGGGGCGTGGGGGTGGTTCAGCGCGTAAATTCGCCGCGCGTCAAGATTCTGTGCGACATCTATCATCTGCAAATTATGGACGGCGATATCTGTCGTAATATCCAGCAGAATTTTCAATGGATCGCGCATTTCCACACCGGTGGCGTGCCGGGGCGGCACGAGTTGGACGAAACCCAGGAGTTGAATTACCGCTTCATCGCCAAGACCATTGCGGACTTAGGATACACGGGTTACATCGCGCACGAATTTCGTCCCACGCCAGGACGCGATCCGCTCCAGAGCCTGAAACAGGCCATCGATATTATCACCGTGTAGCGGACGGTTGCGGCGCGCTCGATCCATTGGAACGCGGGGCGGGCGCCGGCGGTGTCGTGTAATTGATGTTGGCCTGAGTGGGCACGGCCAACGCGGTTCCAGCGGATTCCACGGCATCCAGAATCGCCAGGAAAAGATCCTGTTGGACCTGCATGAATTCGTCGCCATCCAGCGTGAGCACGTAGATAAAGATTTCAATATCCAGCGAATAGGCGCCGATTCCGACGAAACGAACCGGCAGCGCTCCGGTTTCAAACTTGGAGTTGCTCTTTAGAAGCTTGGTCATCGATGCGAGCACCGTCCGCACTTGATCGGGTGTGGTGTTGCGCCGGAGGTTCAAGGTAACGTGAAACAGCGTCTTGTCCTTGCTGTCGAAGTTTTCGAGCGTCATGGTGGAGAAGGAACCGTTGGGCACCGTAACCAGCGTTCGGTCCAGCGTGCGAATCCGGGTGGAGCGCAAGCCGATGTCTTCCACGGTTCCTACCTGGCTGCCAAATTTGCAAAAGTCGCCCACCGAGACCGGACGATCGCTGATGACGGAGATACTGCCGAACAGATTTTCGATGGTCTTCTGGGAGGCCAAGGCCAAGGCTACGCCACCGATGCCGAGTCCCGCAAGAAGGGTTGTGGTGTTGTAACCCCACGCGCTGAGAACGGCTGCGACGATGAACACCAGCACCACTACCTTAGCTACTCGTCCGGACAGCGGCAAGACGGAATAAGAGAACGCCCGGTGCTTGGCTTCCAGGCGTGCGCGCAGGTGTCGCACGATAGCGTCGATAATGACGGCGCACAGCCAGAAAATTCCCCAAAAGAAGAGCAGGGCGAGAAGGCGGCCCAGATAAAGGCGCAAGAGCGCGGAGGGGGCGAACCATTCCATGCCGGCGCGAAACAGCGACACCGAAAGCAGCAGGCGCAACGGCCCCAGGAAAGCTTGCACGCCGCTGAGGTCCCAAGCCGGCGCCAGGCGTTTCACGATTTCTTGCGTCAGCCAGAGCGCGAATCGCGAGATCAGTTTTGACAAGGCGGCCAGTGCGAAGGCGAGCAAGACCAAGCCGATCCAGCGCCACAAGGGCGTGTCGATCAATTGCCTATTGACCAGCGGAAGGGGCAGGTGCCTTTCTATCACGGAGTTGTCGGTCATCTGAGCGATGATTGGAATTCGCGCGATGCTGTCGGATGAAAACAGCCAGACCTGAAGTCCGGAATGCAGCGTCACTCGTTCCAGATCCAGTTCCAGGGTCTGGCCATTCACGTGAAACGTGTCCACACGATCGCGATTCGGGGCAAGATTATCTGCGATGTCGCCTTCCGGATTGCGGCTCAGATTGCCGACATCGAACTGCGTGTCGCGGTCCAGGATGGTTTCGAGTTCACGGGCCAGTTCCGTGCCGCCCGCCAGCCGCCGGTCTTCCGGCATATTGCGGAGATCCAGATAGCGCCAAGCCTTGCTGTAGTTGTGAGCGTGCGCCGCTTCCAGAAAAGCGACCACGGAGCTTTGGGGCGAATCCCGGTCCAGGGGGTCTTTATTTGCTGGCGCACTGGTTGATTTGGCGGCGGATGGTAGGATTTGCGCGCAGGCGCAAAAGGTAGCAAAGAGAAGACAGAGGAAGATTCTAGCGTGCCTCATCGCAGATACCCGAGAGCACGTTACTTACCAAGCCGGGTTGTAACCGTTACAGGGTGTCTAGTATCGCCGCAGCAGTACCCACTCTTCCACCCCAGGCCGCAAACTCAAAAAACATTTCGAGTGCTTTTCGTTCATCCAACGCCTTCACCGCGTCCACCACGATGTCTACCGCTTTGCCGGTTTTCAGCAGCCCAAACGCGGCGCAGCGCACGCAGATTTCGGTGACCACTCCGTAGACCACGTATCGATCCGCATTCAGCCGGGCGAGGAGCGGTTCAAGATGGGGGCTCGAGAAACAATCGAGCTTCTGCTTTTCGAGTATCCATTGGCGGACATTCTCTTGCGGATCTGGAACGATCGCTCGCCGGTCAAGCAAGGTGATGGCCGGCTTATGCTGACCCGTTGTTCCCACCACACAATGATGAGGATAGATCTGAAATTCGGGATCGTCTTCCGCATGTGCATCCATGGTGGAGATCAGCACCGGTGCGCGGCGATTCAGCTCGGCAACTACCGGAAGAATTTGCTCAGCGCCCGGCACGTAAAGCGCGCCCGCCGGATAGACGAAATCAATCTGCGTGTCGATGTCGAAGAAGACCGTTTTCATCCTGGACCTTTTCGTACAGCGTCAGCAGCTCCGGGCTCTGTTCGACGCGATATTCCTGGCCAATGTCGAACAGGCTGCGGACGGCGGTGGGCAGGCGCCTGATGCACTCGGCGGCGTACTGGCGCGCGGCGCCGGCCGTGGGCAAAGGCTCAATCAGTTTGCCGCCCAGCATCACAGGATGCAGCAACGCCTTCGCTTCCGGCTCATCGTGGCCGCAGCCCATGCACTCCCAGGAGCACGCGATGACATCATGGGCGGCGAATCGAAACACCTGCTTGGCTCCGGGCAGAGTGTGTTTATCTTCGCTGAACTTGGCGGTGAAGCGTCCGTTCAGCTCCACCAGTTTGTAGACCACGCCAAGGTGGGGCGAATCGGCGGAGGTTGCCAGATCCGTGCCCACTCCGAAAGCGTCGATGGGCGCACCGGCGGCGGCGAACTCCAGAATCTTGTATTCGTTCAGATCGCTGGTGGCCATGATCTTTGCGTTCTTCAAGCCGGCGTCGTCCAGGATCTTACGCACCTGGTGCGAGAGTTCCACCAGATTACCGCTGTCGAGCCGCACGCCCCACAAGGGTGGCCCGAGTGACGCAGCCGTTCGCGCGCCTTCGATGGTGTCATAGGTGTCGATCAGGTACGCGGTGGCGTCTCCGAGCAGATTCTGGAGCGCTTGGAATGCCTCCGTCTCCGAAGCAAAGGACTGGATCCAGGAGTGCGCGGCGGTTCCAAATACGGGAATGCCATAGCGGAACCCGGTTTCGGTGTTGCTGGTTCCAATGCAGCCGCCGATGTAGGACGCACGTCCGGCGAGAACTCCCGCTTCAGGCGAATGCGCGCGGCGAGCTCCGAAATCGACTACCGCGCGTCCGCCTGCCACCTCCACGATGCGAGATGCCTTGGTGGCGATGAGCGATTGAAATCCGATCATGGCGAGCAGATATGTCTCGACGATCTGCGCTTCCATTAACGGTGCGCGCACCGTCAGGAACGGCTCATTGGCGAAGATGGGCGTGCCTTCCGGCATGGCGAATAGATCGCCGGTGAAACGGAGCTGGCGCAGGGCGTCGAAAAAGGCGGCCGGGACGCGCTGGAACTGCGAGAGGCCGCGCAGGTAATCGATTTCTTCGTCGGTGAACTTGAGATTAAGGAGATAATCTACGGCTTGCGCGAGGCCTGCTGCCACGACGTAGTTGCGGTAGCGCGGCAGACGCCGAAAAAAAAGTTCGAACGTGGCGCTTTCGGCGGTTTTGCCGGCTTCGAAGTAACCGGCCGCCATGGTGAGCTGGTAGAGGTCGGTCAGGAGGCCTGTCACTGAATGCTATTCTATCAACCGCTTACTCACGTGCGCGGTTCAGTTAGGGTGCGCGGCTCAGCTCACGTGCGCGGCTCAGCCGCCTTCAGCGCCAGGCCCATGGCCACCGATGTGAATTCATTGCCGGTTTTTATTCGTTCCCGGCCGAAACGTGCGTCGAAAATACGCCGGACTGCGGGGACGAAGGAGGAACCTCCAGTCAGGAACACCATGTCCACGTCGCGCGCGTCAACATTGCAAGATTTTAGCAGGGCGTCTACACAGGTCTCGATTTGGACCAGCTCTTCTGAGATCCACCTTTCGAAATCAATCCGCTGAACGACGGACTTCAGATCGACGGCGCCGTCGGCGAACGCGAATTGCGCGGTCTCCTGGTTCGATAGATCGCATTTGGTCTTTTGGATGGCTCGGTGTAGCTGGTAACCCAGGTCTTCTTGGATCAGATCGATGAGCGCCGCTATCATCTCCGGATGGAACGCCTGGGTTTTCACGCTGCTCAGCATGTTCATCACTTCCTTGGTGCGGAGGAAGGACAAATGATGCCATCGTTCCAGCTTGAAGTAGACCCAGTTGGGAACCGGCAGGATTTTGTGCATGGATCGCATCTGGGATCCGGCCCCGAGCGCCGGTGAGACGATGTGTCGAATCATCTTGGCGTCAAAAGAATCGCCGGCCAGGCCGATGCCCGCATTGCCCAGCAAGTCCTGCGAGCGCCGGCGGCGACGACGTATGCTCGGCCCAACACGTAGTATTGAAAAATCGCTGGTGCCGCCTCCGAAGTCGCCAATCAGGATCAGTTCATCGCGCTCCAGAGTGGATTCGTAATAGTGCGCCGCTGCCACGGGCTCCAATTCAAAGCGCACTTCCTCGAACCCCGCCAAGCGGAACGCTTTTTCCAGGCGCTCCTGGGCGTAACGATCGTCTTCGTCGCTTTCCGCGCCGACGAAGTGCACCGGCCGTCCGACGACAGCGCGCTTAATGCTGGTTGCGAACTGGTGTTCCGCCTTCTCTCGCAGGTCGCCGAGAATGCACGCGATCAGATCCTCCAGGGTTCGGCGACGGCCAAACACCTCGGTAGTCTGAAGGCTGCGGCTGCTGAGAAACGACTTCATCGACTGGATGAGCCGCCCTTTGTGATCGGCTTCCAGGTAGTGCTCAATGCCTTCCGGTCCGCTCCAGGACTTGATCAGGAGCTTGTTTTGTTGGCGGATCTGCTCCAGGTACAGAAGCGACCGGTAGGCGTCGGTCAATCCTCCCGCGAACGGAAAGCTTGCCAGAGCGATGCCGGAAACCGGGTCGGCACGCGCGACAGAGCTGTTGGTCGTTCCGAAATCGATGCCTATGGCGACGTCCGTCATGGGAGTGAACGCTCGCCGCTATAGAGTTTTATTTCTTGACGGGCGGCGCGGGCTTCACGTCCGACGCAGCTTGGGTGAGATCGTCCACGGTCTTTGCGTCCAGCCCATAGAGCGCCGGTTCGTTTTCGCGCTCGGCAATATAGTCCGAGCCTTGTTTCGCGATCAAAACCTTCTCGGTCAGCTTGTTGTTATTGGAGACGACGGTGATGTCGACGGATGGCGTGCCGAGCGTTCCGGTGTCGATGAACTTATTGGCGGCCAAATCGCGCAATTTGTCGACCAGGGATTGCATGCTGATGCTGTCCATCTTTTTGCCGTTGGAGAACCAGTCGTCGCCACCTTTCTGGAAGGCATAGGCTTTTCCATTGGCGTGTATTTCGATCTTATTCGGATCGTTAAAGCCAAAATCGAAGAGCTTCTTATTGCGGAAATCGTCCAGCGACTTATCGACGCCCGTGCCCAGTTCGGGCGTCACCTTGAAAACGCCGGTCACCACGTTCGATTTAGCGTAGTAGTCGTCCTTGTTCTTGCGAACCTCGATCTGCTGCGTACCGGAGGGGTCGGTCAGCTTCACAGTGGCAACGGGCATGCCAGAAGCAAACGCCGCCGCGGCCTTCTTGGAATCCTCGTCGGAAAGCGAGAGGTCCATCTTGGCGTCCTTCAGTTTGCGGAGCATTTCGTCCACTTGCAGACCGTCCGCGCGCAGCGGCTTCGGCTTCACGATTTGCCACTGATCCTTGTCGCGGCCGAACTCGATGTCTTGCTTCTCCCTGATACCCGGCTTCTGGGCGATCAACTCGACGCGGCTGAGCTTGTCCTGGTCGAAAGTCAACAGGCGTTTATCGCGCAGATCATTGGCCGATTTGTCGATGCCGGTCTTGACGTAGCTCGCTACGGTGTAGACGCGGGGATCGCCCTCCAGCATGGCGTAGGAGCCGCCATTGGTCGGGGTGTCATCGCCGATTTCGAGCTTCCTGACCTTACCACCCTTGCCGGTAATGTCCACTTCGAGGCTCGGCGAATTCAGCCCATAGGCGGAAAGGCTGGAGGCTTTATCTTCCACCACTCGATCGGCGCTGATATTTGCGGCGGAAGTGACCAGTTGATTTACAGCTTCCTGATCGGCCGGGTACGGCTGCGGCGCGGTGAGTTGCCATTTACCGTTGGTCTTCTCCAGAACCGTTTCGTCCGCGCCCTTTTTCTTTAGCGCGATTTTTGTGATATCGGCATCGGTAAGCGCCAGGATTTTCGGAGGAGCATCGGAAGGAGGTTTGGAGGCCTCGGCTGCTTTTTCCTTATTTGAAAAATACAGCCCGACCCCCAGCCCGGCCAACAAGACGACAGCCACTAACAGACCACGAATACGCATCATCTCTACGATCTCCTACGCAGCTTCATCTCCTGCCCTTCTATCTCCTTTTCAACCAGACCATCACGCCGCCAAAAATGACGATCAGGGGCAGGAAGAACTGGCTGGTGAATTGTACGGTCCGGAACTGCGCGCGGGTCAAGTTAATACGGCGATCCTCGGGCTCTTTGGGACGAATCGAAATAAGATCCTCATCCGACGAGAGCCAGTTGATCATGTTCAGCAAGAGATTGCGGTTGCCGCTGAATCCGAGAGCCTCATTGGATGCCCAGCCGGAATTTCCGACGACGACGAAGCGACCGGAGTCGCTAGGCTTGCTTCCCATATAGGTTCCCGCGACGGCCAGCGTAAACGGCCCGCGCTTGTCTTTGTTCGGATCGATTCGAATTTCCGATGACGCAAGATTGGAAGTGGCAAAGCTGTCGGCGGATGTCGAGAACAGTTTGGTGATGGTAGTTTTGGCGGTGTTCATGGTCTCGAGCGAGCGCGACAACGGGAAAGCCGTGGAAACATTGGTGAGATCGTTGGTTATGGGATGCGAATCGTATTGAAGAATCACGGGCGCCGTGGGACCGCCGCCCAGCAATTGCGATGCGGCGCTTTCGTCGAGGATCAAATCCTTGTCGAGCGTCACGCCCCAGCTTTCAAGAAGACTGGCCAGCGCCGAATTGTCGCCGATCTGTTTCTCGCCCAGCTTTAATGGAGGGTCCAGCATGAACAGCGCGCGCCCGCCGCCCTCCACGTACTTCTTGATGGCATCCACTTCGGGCTGAATGTAATCGCCGGTCGGACCGGCAACCACCAACACGGTGCAATCGGCGGGTACTTGCGCCTTCGTTAGCAAATTGACGCTCTGAAGCTTGTAATTGTCTTTCTCTACGATGCTTTGAAAACCGGAAAACCCGGCGCTTTGGGACGAATCGTCCAGCCGGTGCTCGCCGTGGCCCGTGACCACGCAGACTTCGCGTTCGCCGCCCTTGAGCGCGCGGATCAAAGCTCCAGTGACGCCTTCTTCGTCGAACGTTTTGGCGTCTTCGCGCCTGGCTCCCAGCGTAATTACGGCTTCGCCTTCGCGCGTGACGTTGTCGGCGCGAGCGAGCGTCGGATTCTTCAGCAGATCGACGTATTGCACGTGGACCTTGGGTGAAAGATTTTGATAGCGGTCCAGCAAATCCTTGGCGCCCTGCATTCCGGTGGCGCGGTCGAAGTAACTAATGGTCACGTCCTGCTTCAGTTCGCCAACTACTTTCTTGGTTTGGTCCGACAAAGTGAAGCGCTTATTCGCCGTGGAGTCGTAGGATTTGTTGTAGCGGTTGGCGAAAAAGTTCGCCAACACCAATATCGCCAAAATTACGACGATGTAAACCGTCGCATACGCGGCGTACTTGGTTTGTCTTGCCTGCATCCATCCGCTAGCCATTTACGACCTCCACCGAAGGGATTCCATGGAGCGGGATGTCAAGAACAGCCCCAGGAATATCAAAGAAACATAAAATACCGCGTCCTTGGTATCGAGAACGCCTTTGGAAAAGGAATCGAAATGCGTGATGACGGAGAAATAGGCGAGAACCTTGGCCCAGGTGGCCGTTTCGTATCCCGATACCCACTCCAGAATCCACAGCAACAGGCAGACGCCGAAGGTAGCGGCGCCGGCGATAATTTGATTCTTGGTCAGGGTGGAAATAAACGTTCCGATCGCCAGAAGCCCGCCCGCCTGCAGCAACAGCCCCAGGTATCCGATGGCCAACGGCTTCCAATCCGGATTGCCATACTTGAACAGGAACGCGAAATTGATGGCGCTGAACAGCAGCAACACGCCGTACAGAATCAGGGCCGATAGCCACTTGCCGACGATCACTTCGGTGTCGCGGATGGGCGAGGTAGCCAGCAGTTCGATAGTGCCCATGCGCTTCTCTTCCGCAAACAGCCGCATGGTGATCATGGGGATGAAGAACAGACCCACCACGCTGATGTTGCTCAGCAGTGGACGAATGACGTATTCGTTCACGCTCATGGGCATAGCTTGACCGCTCATCTGCGCCTGCAGGCTGGCGGCGTTGAAATATCCCACCGAGTTCCAAAAGAAGAATCCGAAAATCACCGCGAACATCGTCAGCAGCAAATAGGCGACGGGTGAGACGAAGTAACTGTGCAGCTCTTTCTGGCAGATAACCCAGATATTCCTCATTTGCTCTCTCCTTGCACCACCACCTCGTCGGCGACGGGCTCCTCAATATTTTCTGCGCCGGTTAATTGCAGGAAGATCTCTTCCAGGCTCATCGCGGAGGGGCGAAGCTCGTTCAGGTTCCATCCGGACTCCACCACTGCGCGCGCCAGATCTCCGCGAATGAAGCGATCCTTTAAACTCTCCACTTCAAAAACAGAACGGTTGTCGCGAAAATCCTTTAGCAGCACCCGGCTCACGCCATTGACGGTTTCCAGGCGGTGCTGGACGGTCTGCGCGTCCAGCGAGCCACTGCGTCCTTCCACTTCCAGCACCACCGATTCGGCGCCGCGCGCCCTGGCCTGCAGGTTATGCACGGAATCCGTCGCCACCAGTTTGCCTTTGTTGATGATCAGCACTTGCTCGCAAGTCTGTTCCACTTCGGGCAGGATATGCGTGCTCAGGATGATGGTGTGGTCGCCGGCCAGGCTCTTGATCAGGTCGCGCGTTTCGTTGATCTGCTTGGGGTCCAGGCCTGCCGTGGGTTCGTCGAGAATAAGAACCTCGGGGTTGTGGATGATGGCCTGAGCCAGGCCGACGCGCTGCCGGTAGCCCTTGGACAGCTTGCCGATCAGCTTGGTGCGAACGTCGGCGACGGCGCAGCGCTCGGCCACTTCGGTCACCCGGTTGGCCAGGCTCTGACCCCGCATGCCCTTCAGCTTTCCCACAAATGTGAGGTATTCTTGTACCTCCATTTCCTGGTACACTGGCGGAGTTTCCGGCAGATAGCCGATCCGCTTTTTCACTTCCATCGGTTGTTCCAGAACGTCGAAGCCGGCCACCGTGGCGCTGCCTTCCGAAGGCGGAAGGAAACACGTGAGAATGCGCATGGTTGTGGTTTTCCCGGCGCCATTTGGTCCCAGAAAGCCCACAATCTGGCCCTTCTTCACTTCAAACGAAATGTGATCCACCGCAACCGTGCGGGCGTATCTCTTCGTGAGGCCTTGAACTGTAATCATAAGTTAGACTCGGAGGAACTGCGATGACTCAGCCGGAGCGCCTCCCAGGAGGCCTGCTGCGGTCAGTCTGCTGTAATCACATGATAAAAATCGCTGGAGGCGAATGTCAATTTTAGCGGTTCTTGGTTCGCTCGATATGTTGGACGATCGGAACATCATTCCGTCAGGGCAAATCCCATGATTTGCATGCCCGCGTCGACATAAATTATGTTGCCCGTAACGCCACGGCCGAGATCGCTGGCTAGAAAAACAGCCGTATCAGCTACTTCGGCAGGGTCGGTATTGCGGCGGAGCGGAGCCACCTTCGCGCCGCCCTCCAACATTTTAGAAAAGTCGCGAATGCCGCGCGCCGACGTAGTTTTGACGGCTCCCGCCGAGATTGCGTTTACGCGAATATTCGATGGACCCAGATCGGCCGCCAGGTACCGCACGGAAGCTTCGAGCGAAGCTTTGGCCACGCCCATCATGTTGTAATTTTGAACCACGCGCGTGGATCCAAGGTACGTCAGCGTCATGATAGATCCGCCGCCGGTCATCAGGGGCGCTGTCACGCGCGCCACCGCCACCAGCGAGTATGCGCTCACATCCTGGGCGAGCGCGAAGCCGGCCCGCGATGTCTCCACAAAAGGACGGCTCAAATCCTCTCGGTTGGCGAAGGCGATACTGTGAACCACGGTGGTAAGCACGGTTCCCTGGTCCTTGAGCTTATCCGCTAAGGCGTCCAGTTGGGCGTCCTGGGTTACATCGCAAGGCAGCACCTGGTGCGCCTTGAGCTCGGCAGCCAGCTCCTCCACGGTATCTTTTTGGCGATCGCCCTGGTAAGTCAGGGTCACTTCGGCGCCTTCGCGAATAAAGGCTTTGGCGATTGCGTGGGCGATGCTCCATCGATTCGCTAGTCCGAGGACAAGGGCGGCCTTGCCCTCCATCAGTTGGGGCATGAACTTTTATATTGTAACGCCAGGTTACACCGGCCCGTCGACCCCGCTCCACAAATTTAAGGTGTTTAGTTCGTCGCGTCCGCAGGACTTCAGGTAGCAGAACAGCTGCGTGCGATAGGCCGCGTGGCCGCCGAGTACTAAGTTGACGATCATTGCGCCGCGCGTGGTTTTGTTCCCGAACATGTCGATGCCGGCGCGAAAATCGGCATCGCTCCAGTCTGCGAGCAGGCGCGCGTATTCGTCGGATTGTTTTTGGATGGCGGCCACGGCTTGGTCGAAATTCATTGCTTTACTCGTGGCCACAGCAGGACCGAAGAGCGCGCCCAGTGTTTCGCGGTCGAAACGTCCCGTCTTGAAAACCGCCAGCAGGGTGGGGCCCATGATGGCCAAGTATTGCAGCAGTTCCAGTGTAGAGCGCTGTGTTGGGGTGGGGCGATAGTCGAGCTTTGATTGGTCCACCTTACTTGCCAGATGCACCAGGATGGCGACTTCTTTTTGCAACGCGGAGATCAGTTCGTCTTTTGTCAGGACCATGTTTTTGACCGGCCATCATAGATTAGCAGCTACTTGCTTCGAATTCTCAGAATCTGGAACAGGTTGCTGTAGTCGTCGGTCCATGGCCGCAGATTCGGACGGATGCGCGCGGGTTCGACGCTGGACGACTTGAACGCCGCGTCGCGGAAAATGGCGGCATCGCTCGCCACCAGCACCCAATCGCTATTGGCGAAGTAGTCTTCCTCTTCGTCCTCGTCGTCGACATCGACGGAAGCCTTGCCGAAGTCGTGTGCGTTTCGCGAAACGACGGGCACCAGATCGAGATAACGATTCGATACGTGAACCGCAAGAATCCCCTGGGGCTTCAAGTGCCGGAAATAGAGCGCGAAGGCTTCGCGCGTGAGCAGGTGAACGGGGATGGCGTCGCTAGTGAAGGCGTCGATGGCCATGAGGTCGAATTGCTGGCTGGGTTGCGCTTCCAGCGTGAGGCGCGCGTCGCCCATCAGCACCTGATGGTCGGCCTTGCAATCGCGAAGAAACGTGAACCAGGTGCTGGCGATGGAGAGCGCCAGCGGATTTATTTCGTAAAAGCGGAACACGTCGCCGGGGCGGCAGAAACTGGCGGTGACGCCGGCGCCGAGTCCGATGACGGCCACACGGACCGGTCCGCGTTTCTGCAGGTAACCCATGGCGCGGCCCATGCCGGAGAAGGGGCCGTAGTAGCTGGTGGGTTCATCGCGATGAGCGGGGTCCAGAAGCTGCTCGCCATGATTGATGGTGCCGTGGATCAAGCGGCGGACACCGGTGGTGTCCTGGTCGCCGGGGATGTCGCGAACCCGCAGAACGCCGTAAAAGTTGCGCACCGAAACGCGAAAGCGCCGGTCGCTGAGATGCTTTTCATAGCCCAGGTGAACGGCGAGACCAACGGTGAACGCAAGCATGGCGATGCGCACCGCCGCCACCGGGATTTTGCCTTTCCAATGTTGCGGCGCAATCCATAGAACGATTGCGGCCAGCGCGCTGCAGGCGATCATCGACAGCGGCAGTTCCAGGTAGGTGTGAAAAACGTGGGGCGCAACAATGGCCACGAACACGCCGCCCAGCGTGCCGCCAAGCGAGATCATCATATAGAAGCTGGTGAGGTGCCGCGGGTCGGGCTTCAGCCGAGCCAGTTCTCCATGGCAAACCATGCAACAGATGAAGAGTGTGGCGACAAAAGTTGGGATGGCCCAGACGATGTTCGGATTGCCTTCGTTGGCGTAAATCGCATAGGCCGCGCCGTCCAGCGCGATCACCAACAAAGGCAGGAAGACGGCGCGATTGTAGACCCTGTCGCGTTCGAAGCAAAGAATGAAGCTGAGCAGGTAAACCGCGAGCGGCAGCACCCACAGAAACGGAATCGGCGCGACGTTTTGGCTGAGATGATTGCTGATGGCAAGCAGCAGCGCGGAAGAACACGCCGCGAGCGCGGTCCACACGATCCGGATGGTCCAAGGGGGGGGCGGGGCCGGCACTGGGATGGTGGTCTCTTGCGATGGAAGCGGAGCCTTGCGCATGGCCGTCCACGCCACTGCCGCGCAGAGCAATACGAATAAAACGTAGATGCCGGACCATCCATAAGCTTGCCCGTGCGTGGTGAACACGGGTTCGACGAACACTGGATAGCTGAGCAGCGCCAGCAGCGAGCCGAAGTTCGACAGCGCGAATAATCGATAAGGAATGACGCCGGGTTTGGAGGCGACGTACCAGGCTTGCAGCAGCGGTGTGGTGGTGGACAGCAGCAGATAGGGCAGGCCGATGGTTGCCGTGAGTAGAAGCAAAATGCGCAGAGACGGATCGCCGGCGTGGGTCGGCTTCCAACCGGGCGACGGCAACACAGGCAGCAACGCCAGGCTGACAGCCATCAATGCGATGTGCAGCGTGGCTTGACGCTTTGGCCTTAGCAAGCGCGTGGATCGATCTGCATAGAAGTATCCAGCGAGTAGCGCAGCCTGAAAAAACAGCAGACAGGTGCTCCACACGGCGGCCGATCCGCCGAACCACGGCAGGATGATTTTGCCGATCATCGGCTGCACCGCGAAGAGCAGAAATGCGCTCAAGAAAATAGTGCAGGCGTAGGCGAGCATGGCGATTCACCGATCAAGTTAAGCAGCAATGATCGCACACGCCGCGCGAGGCGCGTAGCGGAAGATTCGGAAGGCAACTCGTATGCTAACCTTTAGGCGGCTTGAGGCTCGCCCCTGTCGACTACCTGATCCTGTCGCTGTACTTTGTTTTCGTTCTGTCCATCGGCTGGATCGTAAAACGCAAAGTCGCAACCAGCGAAGATTTCCTTACCTCCGGGCGCTCGGTCCCGGTATGGATCACCAGCCTGGCGTTCATCGCCGCGAATCTTGGAGCGCAGGAAGTGATCGGCATGTGCGCTTCGGGCGCGAAGTACGGCATCATGACCGCGCACTTTTATTGGATCGGCGCGGTGCCGGCCATGCTGTTCGTGGGCGTTTTCATGATGCCGTTTTACTATGGAAGCCGCGCTCGCAGCGTGCCGGAGTATTTGAAGCTGCGCTTCGACGAGAAGACGCGGGCCCTGAACGCCGTGACGTTCGCGATCATGACGGTATTTTCGTCCGGCATTTCCATGTACGCGCTGGGGCTCTTGTTTGAACTGGTGCTGCATTGGAGCTTCACCGCTTCGGTGCTCCTTTCAGCCGCCATCGTCCTGGTGTATACCTTTCTCGGAGGACTTACCAGCGCGATCTACAACGAAGTCCTGCAATTTTTTCTGATTGTGCTGGGCTTCGCGCCGCTATCGATTTTCGTCGTCATGAAGACCGGCGGCTGGAGCGGCATGGCCGCGCGTTTGCCCGCCGTGATGACCCACACCTGGACGTATGCGGGAAAAGCGTCGGAAAATCCCATGGGCGTGGAAGTGTTCGGCCTGGTGGCGGGTCTGGGCTTCGTTTTGTCGTTCGGATATTGGTGCACGGATTTTCTAGTGGTGCAGAGAGCCATGGCAGCCGAATCGATGTCGGCCGCGCGGCGCACGCCTTTGATCGCGGCGTTCCCGAAAATGGCGATGCCGTTTGTGGTGATTGTTCCGGGCGTCGCGGCGCTGGCGCTTTCACACATGGCGCTCGGCTACTCGATACCGCTCAAACCCGGCGGCGGGCCCGACTACGATCAAACCTTGACCACGCTGATGGCTCAGTTTTATCCGTCCGGCATGCTGGGGCTTGGGCTGACGGCGCTGATGGCATCGTTCATGTCGGGCATGGCCGGCAACGTCACGGCCTTCAACACAGTGTGGACTTACGATCTGTATCAAGGCCACATCCGCAAGCACGCGCCCGATTCGCATTATCTATGGGTGGGACGCGTGACTACCGTCGCCGGCGTCGCGCTGTCCATCGGAACGGCTTACCTGGCGAGCCACTTCAACAACATCATGGACTTTCTGCAACTGGTGTTCGGCTTCGTGAATGCGCCGCTATTCGCAACATTTCTGTTGGGAATGTTCTGGAAGCGCGCTGCCGGCCACGGTGCGTTCGCTGGATTGTTGGCCGGCACAGGAGCCGCCGCCGCCACGCATGGGTTGACCTTGGCCGAAGGCAAAGGAGGCTGGCTGGGCACCGTGCTGCACACATTCCCTTCGACGATGGCGCAAAATTTCTGGATCGCGATTTTCGCCTGGTCCACTTGTTTTCTGGTTACGGTAGTGGTCAGTATGATGTCGGCGCCCAAGGCTGAGAGCGAGCTGCACAATCTGGTTTACGGCCTTACCAGGATCCCGCACGAGCAAGTACCTTGGTACAAGCGGCCTGCGCCTTTGGCGATCATTGTCATCGCGGCGCTGGTGCTATTGAATCTGCTGTTCTGGTGATATGAACGACCTGCGCATACCGATTGGAAGTTTTTTCGCGCTGGTGGGCCTTATCCTGCTCACCGTCGGTTTGGCGGCGAATTATCAAGCCCCGCTGGAATCGGCCAACGTCAACCTGGATTGCGGCGTCTCCATGCTCATCTTTGGAGCGGTCATGTTGTGGCTGGCGCGCCGCAAATCGCGCCAGTAGCGCCCGGGGCGGCCCTATGCTATCCCGAACGTTGATCACCGCGTTCTACGTGGCGCTGGGCAACATGATCGCCGTCGGCGCGCCACCTGCCGCAACGCTCAACGCCTTCGATCGGTACGCCGCGGTTGTAGAGGACCGCATCGGCCGGGACTCCTCGACGGAAACTTTTCTTCGTGTCTTGCCGGATGAATCCAAGCGGGCGCGCGTGCGCAATGGCGAGGTCCTGGTGGAGAATGCGCAGGCTTTGGGCGTGAGGCCAGAAATTGCCATTCCCAACGGTCAGATTCAGCATTGGGTGGGCGCCGCATTCCTGCCAAATGCGACGATTGACGGCGTCCTGCCGCGTTTGCGCAACTACAACAACCGCAGCCGATACATGCGGCCGGAAATCGTCGCCTCTCAGTTGACGGATCGTCAGGGAGATGTCTTTCAAGTGTATCTGCGGCTGGTGGAGAAATCGATTCTCTCCGGTGTTTTCGACTTGAATCTTTGGGTGGTCTATCAAGCCCCGGCAGCCGGCCGGCTCGCCATCGAATCCAGAAGCATGAGCGTGGTTGCGGTGGGCAAAGACCAGGGACTGTTGTGGGCGCTCAATCATTACTGGCGAATACTTGAAAAGGACGGCGGTCTGTATGTCGAATGTGAAGCGCTGGTATTATCGCGCACAACGCCATTCATGCTGGGCTGGGTTGCGCACCCCGTCATTGCGAGAGCAGCGCGCGAGAGTCTGATCAGAACCATTCACGCCACCATTCGTATGATGAACTCGCCCGATGCTGTGAATTAAGCTGGGCCGCAGAATCGCGATGTATGATGATTCGGAGGATTTCTCATGCCTGAAACCATAACTCGAAGTGAGCGCTTGCACCCGGAAGTGCGCGCGCTGCTGGAAATGATGGATGCGCAAGGCGCGCCGCCGCTCGAAACCCAGGATCCTGTGGAAGCCCGCAACAGCCGCCTGGAACCGATGAAGTTGCTCGGCGGCGAGCCCGACGCATTGGGCCGCGTAGAGGATCTTTTCATTCCGGGGCCAGCCGGCGACATCCCGATTCGCATTTACGCCAGCGAACACGGCGGGCTTCGTCCCGCGCTGGTGTACTTCCACGGCGGCGGTTTCGTGTTCGGCAATCTGGATACGCACGACGCGGTGTGCCGCGCGCTTGCCAAAGAATCGGGCGCCGTTGTGATTTCGGTGGATTACAGGCTCGCTCCCGAACACAAGTTCCCGGCAGCGGTGGAAGATTCGCATGCGGCCACGTTGTGGGTGGCAGCCAACGCCGAGCGCTTGGGCATCGACGCGAATCGCATTGCCGTGGGTGGCGATAGCGCCGGCGGCAATCTGGCGACGGTGATCGCGATGCGTTGCCGCGATGCCGGCGGCCCGATTCTAGCCGCCCAAGTGTTGATTTATCCCGTGACCGACAGCAGTTCTCACGAAACCGGCTCGCATCGAGAATTTGGGGAAAGCTACTTTCTGACCAGCGGGGCGATGGAATGGTTTACGGGCCATTACCTTGTTTCCGCCGATCAGAAGCGCCATCCGGAGGTCTCGCCTTTGCTCGCGCCGAATCTCGACGGTTTGCCGTCCGCACTGGTGATCACGGCCGAGTTCGATCCCCTGCGGGACGAGGGCGAAGCCTACGCGCAGCGCCTGCAGCAGGCCGGCGTGCCCGTCACCATCTCCCGCTACCCCGGCATGATTCACGGCTTCGTCTCCATGCGCGGAGCGGTGGCCGGCGGACGCCAAGCCATCCATGAGGCCGCGGAATTCATCCGATCGGGCGCCAAGCAAAGCGCGGCCGTATGACGAGCCCACGATTCCCAGTTGCGCTGCTGGTGCTTCTCCTTCCGTTGGCCGCGCCGGCGCAAGACACCGGCATTCGCGTCCTATGCTCCAATGGCTTTCGCGCGGCGATGGAGAAGCTGCTGCCCCAAGTGAAGAGCGCCATCGGTGGCCCGGTGAACGTCCAATTTGGCGCGTCGGCAAACTTCAAGAGCTCCATCGAAGGCGGAGAAGCATTCGATCTTATCATCGTCACGCCGCAAGTTATTGGCGACCTGGCGAAGGAAGGCAAGATCGCAGCCGGAACCCAAACGGATCTCGCCAGCAGCGGTGTCGGCATCGCCGTTCGCGCTGGCCGGCCCAAGCCCGACGCTTCCACCGCCGACGCCATCAAACGAATGCTGCTCGACGCGAAATCCATCGGGTACGTGAAGGTAGGCGCGGGCACCCCGGCCATCCTCGATCTGCTCAATCGTCTCGGGATCAGTGCAGACGTCGAGCGTAAGACGGTCTTCCAATCCGGCGCGGAGCAATCCATGAAAAACCTCGCCGATGGTCGGATTGAAGTCGCAATCGCGCTCATCAGTGAAATACTGCCTGCTCCCGGCGTTCAGTTAGCAGGACCGTTCCCGCCCGAATTTCAGCGGCGAATCATCATGTCGGCCGGCATCGCGAGTTCGACCAAGAACCGCGCTGCTTGCGAAAAAATCATCAAGTCACTAACCAGCGCGCGCGCCGCGGTGACCATCAAAACAGCAGGGTTGGATCCCATCCGTTAGCGCGTCTTGACGTTCCACCGGAGCACGCGTTCTCCGAACGATTCGCCCACATACACATTGCCTGTCGAATCCGTAGCGATGCTGTGGAGATGATAGAACTGCCCCGGCCCATGTCCGCCGTGCCCACCGAAGAAGCCGACCAACTCCAGCGTTTCGCGATTCAGAATCTGCACCTTCTTATTGCTGCCATCCGACACGTACAGAAACTTCTGCCCCTTGTCCGGTGAAAACGCAACATCGAAAGCAGTGCCCTCCGGCGTGGATGTTTTCCTCTCGATAAAACCCTCTTTCAGAAACTTTCCCTCGGGAGTGAATACCTGAATCCGGTTGTTGACGCGATCCCCAACGTACACCAAGCCGTCGTTCGAGATGCGAATTCCATGAACCGTGTTGAACTGCTGCGGACCCGGCCCCTCGAAGGTTCGCATGCGCGGAACGCTGTCGTCGGGCTTGTTGCCGTAAGCTCCCCAGTGGCGCTTGTAAGCTCCCGTGTCGGCATCGAAGACGATGACACGCCGGTTGCCATAGCCATCCGCCACGAACACCTCGTTAGTCTTCGGATACACAAAAATCCCCGCCGGCCGGTTCAGATTTTCCGTGTCGTTGCTGCCGCCGGTTTTCCCGTGATGGCCGATCTGAAGCAGGAACTTCCCATCCTTCGAAAACTTCAGAATGTTGGTGTCCTTCGCGCCGTTGCCGCCGATCCAGACGTTGTCTTTGTAATCGACGAACATGCCGTGTTCATTGTCGGGCCATTCGTACGCGGCTGACGGGCCGCCCCAACCTTGAATGAAGTTGCCGGCCTTATCGAATTCCAGAATCGGAGGCGACGGGATACAGCAATCGGCCTGGGGCGGTTTGAGCGCGGCGTACTTATCGTTGTTATCCAAAGTTCTGGGGCGGCTGGTGACCCAGATGTGATCGTGCGAATCCACGTAGATGCCGCCCACCTGTCCGAGCATCCAGTTGTTCGGCAGTTGCTTCGGCCAGGACGGATCGGGCTCAAACTGCGGCACGCTCTGAGCCGCCGCGGTAAAGCTGAGGGCGAAGCAGGCAATCCAGGTGAACTTCGTCAAATTCGACAAATTCATGCGCCACCTCCTCCGCACTACTCTACTTGTTTGCGGGCAGGATCGCCGCTGTCGCAGCATTCGCCTGTTTGATATACTCGCTGGGCATTGGTCGGTATTCATTTGGAAAGGAGTGCTGACACTTGCGACTAAAGATCTTCCATTCTTCTTTCGCCGTCGCCGGCGCACTCTTGCTAACGACATTGCCGGTCTCGGCTCATCATTCGTTCACGGCGGAATTCGACGTGGAGAAACCTGTGACGTTCACCGGCACGGTGACCGGGATCGATTATTACAATCCGCACGTTCAGGTTTATTTGGACGTAACGGCCGAAGACGGCAAGGTGGAGAAGTGGCACCTGGAAAGCGGACCGCCCAATCAGTGGCAGCGCGGCGGATTGCGAAAGTCCATGCTGGCTCCGGGGACCATGGTAAAAATACGAGCCTACCGCGCCAAGGATGGCACCCAGAATTTCGCGTTTCTGCGGGATCTCACATTCCTCAGCGGACCGCAGAATGGAACGCACTTCGAACTTTGGATCGGCGGCTTGGACGAGAATGGCAGGCCGATCTATCCGGGGCAAAAGTGAGTATGCGGATCGCGATGTTGGGAATCGTGTTTGCGGTCGCATGCGGCGCGCAGCAGCCGGCGAGTCCACCAGCCAACAAGCCAACGCCTCATGCCGAGGACGGACATCCGGATTTGTCCGGCCGTTGGGGCGGCCAAGGGGGCTTCTTTGCCTTCAAGGATCAGGAAGGAACTCACATTTATCTTCCTTCCCGCGAAGCGCCCAAAGACAAAGATCCGGATGGAAAATTGCGCCGCTACTACCTTCAGGTGGACGGCGACAAACAGCGAGCCGCGAACCCCAACAAGCCGCCGTATAAGCCGGAATTGCTGGCGAAAGTCCGCCAGTTGGACCGCGACGAGAACAAGCTGGATCCGGTGGTCCAATGCCATCCTCCGGGAGTGCCGCGAATGGGTCCGCCGGCCCGAATCGTGCAGAGCAAAGGTTGGATCGTCTTCCTCTACGTCACCGAGCCGGGGAATTTCTCGCGGCTCATTCCAACCGACGGGCGCGCCCATCGGACCGACCTGGATACTTCCTATAATGGCGACTCCGTGGCCCATTGGGAAGGAAATACCCTGGTGGTGGACGCCACCGGCTTCAATGACGACACCTGGCTCGGCAGCGACGGCTGGTTTCATTCGGAAGCCATGCACGTGATCGAGCGCTTTACCCGGGAAGGGGACACGCTGCGCTATGAAGAAACGGTGGAGGATCCGGAAGTGTTTACCCAGCCCTGGGTGCGGACTCCGCGCGTGCTGCGCCTGAACACCAATCCAAACGATGAGATCTACGACGCGCCGTACTGTCACGCCGTGGATGCGGATCACATCGTCAACCACGATCATTTCTGATATGCGGCGAATTGTTCTGATATTGTTCGTTGCCTTGGGCGTACTTCATGCGCAGGACTGGGCCAAGGCGCGCCTGGAAAAATCCCCGCGTCATCGCGAGCAGGTTTCCGTCAAGCATGGCGATCACGCAGTGGCAACGCTCGTAGTGTATCCGGAAACCAAGGACAAGAAGCCGGTGCTCCTGCTGATTCACGACAGCGCTGGTGTTACCGATTGGTTCCAGAGCTTCGCCGATCAAGTAGCGGCCATGGGTTATGTGGTGCTGGCTCCGGATCTTTTGCCGGGTGCAGCCGTCACGGAGGATCTCAATGCCGTGGCAGATTACGGCGTCAAGCTATCCGCATCCAACGGAACACTGTTCGTGGCCGGCATCGGCTGGGGAGGAACGCAAAGTTTCCGCTTCGCGGCGGAACGGCCCGACCTGGCCGCGGCCTTGGTCATTTGCGGCGTCTCACCGGACAAAGATTCCATCGCTCGCATAAAGGGAAGCATATTCGGCTTTTATGCGGGTAATGATGCAAGCGTCAACGCTACTATTGCGCCGGCGCAGGCTGCGGCCAAAGCCGCCGGCGTAGTCTTCGAGGCGGTAACGTACGATGGCGTGGGCCCGGCTTTCCTGCAGTCCGGCGATGCTCCCGATGCCAAGCCGGCCGATCAACTGGCCCGCGGTTACGCACTGGAACGGATGAAGAGCGTTCTCGACATGGTTTCGTTGCGCGGGTATTAGATTGGCAGGCTGCCGAAAAAGCCCGAAAAACGCTTCACGCGCCACCCGTCCGGTGGTCTTCGAGTCGATGTTCTCCAGTGCACGACTTCCGGTGGTCTCCGGGTGTGTTGCTGGCCACCCGTCCGGTATTCTTCGAGTCGATGCTCCAGTGCACGACTTCCGGTCGTCTCCGAGTGTGTTGCGGGGCCACCCGTCCGGTGTTCTTCGAGTGGATGTTCTCCAGTGCACGACTTCCGGTGGTCTCCGGGTGTCCGGCTGGCCGAGCGGTTCAGAATTGCGCGCACATGCTTGCGGGCGTTTACCGAGCTGCGACCGTAAGGAGCCGGTGCCGCAGGCCTTAGGGAGTCAGGATCTAGTCCAAACCAACGATGTGTCCCGCGTATCCGGTCATTTCCAGGTAGCCGACCCCTGATATCCGATGGCCGAGCCGTGTTGCGTCGACATCGATGGCGCCTTCCCAATAAGTGGAACTGCCGGTGATTTCCTGCTGCACCAGAGGCGTGCGAACCGCAGCCTTGAGGCCGATGGATGGCACTTCGATGGTCCATTCCACAGGATAAGTTCCGCCGGTTAGCTTGCTGGTCCAGGTTTTTCCCGGCGCCAGCGTAAAATCGCCAGCGGCGAGATGTTTGGCGCGCCCCTGGAAATCGACGTAAGTTCCCGCCGAGTAGGGATCGCTCGTTCCTCCAGCGCGGCGCAGACGGAACAGCATCAGATCGGATCCGTCGTCGAACTGCAACCCGAACCAATCCCAACCGGTCTGGTTGGCCTCCAATTGGTGACTGAAGAACTCGTGATCCATCCAACTGCTGCCTTCGACAGAAAATCGCTGTCCGTCCAGAACGATTACGCCGGTGGTGGCCAGCCGCGTCAAAGAGATGTAATGCGATGCCTTTCCCGCCCCCTCCGCCTTCTGGCTCACGCCATTTTCGCCGTTGATTACCGGCGGCTTTTCCGCTGTTAAGGATAGTTCCAAGGAAAAGCGGCCCGCGATGCCTTGTAATTTCTGTGTGCTTCCGCCCGCAACAGAGGGATCGAAGGTCCATTGCGTTTGCCAATTGCCGTTCCAAACGCGAGCTTGCTTTGAGCCGGCGCCTGCGATGCCCGGGCCAGACCGGTTTAGCCGCTCGCTATGCAGGAACAGTCCGCCTGCAACGTCGCTCAGCGCAAGATGCGCCATCCACACGTCCTTCAAATCCCAAACAGTGGCTGCCGGCTGCCGATCGATAGCCCGTCGGAAAAAAGTAAGTTCAAACCCGAACCGCCGGCCCTGCGCGGTCCGAAGATTTCCCGTGTAATACCACCATTCGGTCTGAAAGTCGGGATGATTAAAATGATCGCGAGGGAAGTCGAAGCGATAATTGGGGAGCGCCAGGCGATACGGATCGCTGGTTGCCGGTGCATTCACGGCGAGTCCGAATATCAATAGAAAAGAAAGAACCCGGCTACTCTTCATGAATCACCTCAATGGGCACCAGCCGAGTGGCGATCCTGGCCGGGTAAAGTGCGGAAAGAATCGTTGCGGCATAAACCACGGTAAGCGCGCTTAGCAGCACTAGGACGGGCCAGTGAAACTGAATGCTCCACCCGAAGGATTGTTTGTTGATGACCCGAATCAATAGCAGCGAAAGAATGAATCCCAAGGTCACGCCTGCAACGTTCGCGAGCGCCCCCAGCAGACCGGCTTCAAACAAAATAATGTCCCGCACTTGACGGTTGGCCGCACCCAGAAAACGGAGCAGCCCGAACTCGCGACGCCGGTCGATCACCAACGCGAGCAGCGCGCCGCCCACGCCAGTAACGGCCACGAATGCCGCCAGCGCCTCCAGCACATAAGTGATGGCGAAAGTCCGATCGAAAACCCGGATGGCCTGATCTCGCAGAGTGCGGTTCCGTACCACTGTGATCCGCCGCCCCGCGATCGCGTGCTCCACCGCACGCTGTCCCTGCTCCAGAGACACACCCGGTTTCAAATACACGGCGACATTGCTTGGCTCGGCGTCCGGAAGGTATCGGAACAGAGTGGCGCGATCCATAAGAACCACTCCACCTTCGCTCGAATAATCGTAGTAAATGTCCAGAACGCGAAATGAGCCGATCTTTCCGCCTAAGCTGAGTTTGAGAACGTCGCCCGGCCGTACCCGATGCTTGTTGGCAAAAGGTTCACTGACGATGACCGTATTGTTTCCGATCAATTGACGAAAAACGAAGTTGGCCGGCGATCCGGATAGAAACGAGCGCCTTTGCCGGACTCCCGCAATGTGGGCCTCCATCCCCCCGACGGTGGCGGGAAGTCCGTCATATCGAATTTCGTAGGTGCGCAATTGATCCACAGCTTCCACTTCCGGAAGCCGGGCAAGCTGCGCGGGGATATCCGCCGACATGGTTGGATGGCGGTCCGCTCCCGACGGGACTGCCGGAGCAAGGAACAAATCCGCTTGCAGGATATCGTCCATCCAAACCACCACAGTTTCGCGAAAACTTCCCACCATGATGCCGACCGCTGTCAGAACGGCGATCGCGGTGGACAGCGCTGCAACCAAGACGGATGTACGCCGCAGAGATCCCGCCAGGCTGCGGGTGGCAAGCAGGCCTTCCACTCCGAACACGCGACGGATCAGGCCGGCGGCGATCGCCGTCAATCCAGAAACCAGCGCAGGAATGATGAGCGCGCACGCCACAATCGCCAGGAGTGCCGAAAGGTAGCCGTAGATCGGTTTTCCATGGATCGCACTTTGCTGAGAAGAGACCCACGCGATGGCCGCAAGGAGCACCGCCGTGGCAGCGGACCTCCATCGGTGGATACGAACCTGATGTTCGCGGATGCCCCGCGCCATCGCTTCCACCGGCGCAACACGGGAAGCTTCCCAAGCGGGGCCCAAAGCCGACACCATCGAGACCCCAATGCCCATCGCGATTCCCAACAGCGCTGTTTCCCAGGTCAACGATATAGGCGCGGGCCGGCTACTGAAATAGAGCGACGATACAGTGGCGGCGACTAGCTTCACTGCGCCTTCCGACATCACGCGCCCCAGAACAACTCCAGCCATGCCGCCCAGCAGCCCGAAGCAACCGGCCTCGCCCAAAACGGCCGCGAGAATCGCTGAGCGAGGCGTGCCGATCGCCCGCAGAATTCCGATTTCGAATCGCCGCCGCACCACCGACACGGAAATAGTGTTGTAAATCAAGAATGCGCCGACCGCGAGCGAAATATAGCTTAGAACGCGCAAATTCCAGCCGAAAGATTCCAGCATGCGACGATTCTCTTCCGTCTCCGTACCCTGCCGCGCGATGGCGACGCCTGGGGGAAGGCTCCGGCGGAGAAGGGCCTCCCACTCCTCGGTAGAGCGCGACGGCGGAGCTTCTATCAAGATGCGATCCAGCCTTCCGCCGCGCCGCAGTATTCGCGTGGCGGGCGCCAGATCCATCAGAATTGCTTCGCCTGCCTGGCCGTCCAGTAACCCGCGAACTGTAAAGTCCGAAACGGTATCGTTGATTAGCAAGCGGACACGATCGCCAGTCTTGTATCCCAGCCCGGCACTGAGCCAAACGGAATCGTTGACGCGAGGATCGGAAAAAGCCTGCGATTGCCCTTCATCGATAGACTTCTGAATCGCGCCCTCGGAAAGCAGGTCGATTCCTACGATCGGAACTGTACGCCTGACCGCGCCGTCGATCACCGCGTAGTCTTCAATGCGCGGATGAAGCTTCAGGGCGTAGGGCAAGGTTGCCACGCGCGCGAACACTTCAGGGGGAATGCCACCCGCCGCGGTTACTTCCAGGTTGGCGCTTCCAGTCAAAGTCTGGAGCGAGGATTGAAAGGAGCCTGCGGCAGCTTCACCGGCAAGCTCAATCGCCAGCACCGCGGCAACCCCCACAGCCACGGCCAGCATGGTGAGTGCGGTTCGCAGCCGTTCCTGCCGCAAAGGTCTGAGGATCAATCGATAGAACAGCGCGGGCGCGATCATTGGCGGTTAGCGCTTCCCCATGAGCTTTTCCATTGGACTGACGCTTTCCACCCGCCCGTCATGCAATCGCACGACGGTGTCCGCCCTCCCAATCGCTTCCACGCTATGGGTGGCCATCACAACGATGGTCTCCAACTCATCGGCGATGCGCCGCAATAGAGCGAGAATCACTTCGCTGGTGCCGGTATCCAGGTTCCCGGTGGGTTCATCCGCCAGGAGAAGGGAAGGCGTGTTGGCTACGGCGCGGGCGATGGCCACCCGCTGCATCTGGCCGCCGGAAAGCTGATAAGGCATTCGATCCGCGTACGCATCCATCTCCACCCAACGCAATCTTTCGCTCGCCGCCTCGCGCGTTTTCGAACGCCCCGCCAGCATCAACGGCAGCTCGACGTTCTCGATCACCGACAGCGTGGGCAGCAGTTGAAAGCTTTGGAAGACAAACCCCACCTTCTCGCGTCGCATCCGTGTTAACGCTACGTCGCCGAGCGTTGAAGTGCTCACGCCATCCAGCCATACGGTTCCCGAAGTCGGAAAATCCATGGCCCCGGCCAGATTCAGCAAAGTGGATTTTCCGCATCCGCTCCGCCCCACTAAGGCCACGAACTCGCCGGCGCGAAAATCGAGACTGACGTCATGTAGAGCTGGCACCCAGCCTCCTTCGGTTCCGTAATCCTTGCTGACATGTTCCAATCGCAGAGTGCCCACATCCAACAGTCTCCCAGAGCGAGCCTGGTTTTGCCGGGAAGACGTCGCGTTGGGCTGCAACGTGACATAATCTGCTTAATGCAAGGGAACCCGAAAGTCATCCAGGCGCTGAATGCCGCGCTGAAGGAAGAATTAACCGCGATCAGCCAATATTTTCTTCACGCTGAAATGTGTGAAAACTGGAAGTATAACAAGCTCGGCGATTACATTAAAAAGCAGTCCATCGACGAAATGAAGCACGCCGAGGAGCTGATTGAGCGCATCCTTTTTCTGGACGGAACGCCAAACCTCACCGAACTGCTCCAACTCACCGTCGGCGCGAATGTGAAGCAGCAGATCGAGAACGATCTCAAGCTGGAGTTAAACGCAGTGGGGATGTACAACGCCTCGGTGAAGCTGGCGCGCGATGAGGGCGACAACGCCTCGCGCGAACTGTTCGAAAAGCTGCTTAAGGATGAGGAAGCGCACGTGGATTGGCTGGAGGCGCAAATTCATCAGATGAAGGAGCTGGGCTACGAACGCTATTTGAGCCAGCAGATCAACGATGACAAGTAAGCGGTACATTCAATCGCGGCGCACTGCAGTTCACAAATGCCAAGCAAGCCGGAGGTATCCATGCCGCAAAGCGGCTTCCTAATTACCGTCGCCATTTTTTCTGCCGCTCTGGTGAGTTGGGCTCAACCACCCGCCCCCCGACCACCCGCACTGGTTATCGAGCAGGTGAAACCCGGGCTTTACATGATCGCCGGCGCCGGCGCCAACACAACGGTGCGAGTGACCAGCCAGGGATTAATCGTGGTGGACGGGAAACTCCCCGGCCAGGCGAATTACGATGCCCTGATGGCGCTGATCAAGGGCGTTTCGGATAAGCCCATCAAGTACCTCATCGTGACTCATCACCACGCCGATCACAGCGGCAACAACCAGAGGTTTCTGGATGCGGGAGTGCCAGTGGTGGCCTACGAAGATCTCAATAAGTATCTCGCCACTTATCAGGTCAATCCGAAACCGGCGCCGGCCAGTATCACTTATCCGGGCGCGCTGGATACGCTCACCCTGGGCGGCGTCAAAGTTGAATTGCACCACTTCGGCCGCTCTCATACGGGCGGCGATACCGTCGTTTATTTCCCCGATCTGAAGGTAGTTGCGCTGAGCGACGTCGTCACCACCGGTAAGATGGGGCCGCTGATCGACTACGCGGGCGGCGGGAGCGCTACCGATTGGACCAATGTATTGGCCGGCGTTCTGGCGCTGGATTTCGATGCGGCCATTCCAGGCAATGGAGACGTTCTCACGAAAGCCGATGTCCAGGCTTATAAAACAAAATTCGATACAGTGATAGCCAGAGCGCGGGAGCTGGTGCGCCAGGGCGTGCCTCAAGATCAGTTGCTCGCCCAGATCAAGACCGACGATATCGGATGGACGCTCCGAGTTCCGAAAGTGGATGCGTTCTACGCTGAGCTGTCGGAGTCGAAGTAGATCGAAGTTAGTTTCCGGGCACCGGCATCAGGAAACGTGTCCCGTTCCCGTCCCAGAAGAGCACGGCGGCTGGGGCTTTGAATAACGGTTTCGGATCGCCGGCCTGAAATGTGGCTCCAGGTTTTATCGCTAGCGCAGTGACGGTTCCGTCGGTCGCAATGTAAAAAAGCTCCTTGCCATCCGCGCTCCAAAGCGGGGTTCTGCCGCCGCCGCTGGTTACGGTAACCGGATTGTCCGCGGCCCCCGTGGCCGGGTTGAACGAACGCACGGAAACCTCATTCTTGCCGGACTCGTTGGAGGTGTAAGCGATCCAGCGCCCATCCGGCGAGAATCGTCCCGTCACGCTGGAGAACTTTGGATCCACCAGCGGCATCGCCTCCCGGTCCGCAGGTCCATCGACGGCCAGAAGCCGCAAGTGGGTGGGCTGTCCCAGGCTGTAATAAATCAGAAACCGCCCATCGGGCGACCAGCTATTCGGACCTTTGCCTTCCGTGGAATGATATAACAATTCCTCGCTGCCCGAGCCGCTGGAAGGCTTCTGGTACAGGTCGTACACTCCGCTTCGATTTGACGTGAAGACGATACGGCTGCCGTCCGGAGACCAGGTGGGGAACGCGTCCCAGCCCGGATCGGAGGTGAATCGGGTAGCCGCGCCGCTTGCGACATCCAGCAGCCAGATATCGCGATTCTGCGTCTGAGGATCGGTGCGTTCCACGGCCACCCGCTTGCCATCAGGCGAAATGGTAAGCGTACGGTACACGCCCGGTTCGCCGATGGTGCCGAGCTTATTGCCCTGCCGGTCAAACCATGTCAGGCGGCCGTCGAGGGCCCCTCGCGGAGCCCTTTCGGATGGCCTGGCGGGTTGCTGGGCGCATCCCGCTGCAACCGCAATCAAGAAAACCGGTACCAGCTTCCGTATCACAGCCAGCCAGTCTATCAGGTAGGCCGCGCTGATCGCATACAATAGACTTAATCTAGGAGGGCCGGATGGGCGTGCGGCGCCAGTTGTCAATGACTCTGTTGTTGTTGGGCGTGGTTGCTGGTTCTGTCTCCGCCGCCCACGTGGGGGCCGCGGACCCGGACGGTACGACGCCTCTCCACTGGGCCGCGAGACACGACGATCTCGCCGCCGCCGACGCGTTGATCAAAGCCGGCGCCGACGTGAAAGCCATGAACCGCTACGGCGTCACGCCCATCGCCCTGGCGGCCACCAACGGCAGCGCGGCCATGATCCGCAAACTGCTGGACGCGGGCGTCGATCCGAATAGCGCCAATCCCGGTGGCGAAACGGCTCTGATGACCGCGGCCCACACCGGCAAGCTGGATGCGGTGAAATTGCTTCTGGATCGCGGCGCGAACGTCAATGCCAAGGACGACGTACATGGGCAGACCGCGCTGATGTGGGCCGTGCTCGAAAATCACGCTGACGTAGTCGAACTGCTTCTGGCGCGAGGCGCCGATATCAATGCGCATACCAGCGTCACCCTCACGCCGGGAGAATACGTGCCGGCTCGCCCGGCCGCGGCGTCCGGCAACGGAATCATCCGGCAGCGCGCCCTGCCGACGCCCAACGGCGGGATGACGCCGCTGCTGTTCGCGATTCGAGATGGCAATGTCCCGATGATGCGGCTGCTGCTCGATCGCGGGGCAGGTCTGGAGCAGTCGTCGGGCAACCACACTACGCCGCTCTTGATCGCGTTGCTGAACGGACAGGTCGGAATGGCCACCGAGTTGCTAAATCGGGGCGCGGACCCAAATGTGGCGGACGACTATCATCGCGCGGCGCTATTCGCGGCCATCGATCTGCGCAACTTCAATCACGAAAAGTACGGCGATCTTCCCACCGACGGTCGCGATCCGTTGGATCTCATCCAGGCTCTGCTCAAAAAGGGCGCCAATCCTAACCTCCAGACCAACACAATTCCCGTACATGGGCTGATGCAATTCGATGCGTCCTGGGTGAACTTCGCCGGCGAGACGCCTTTTGTGCGCGCCGCCCTTTCCGGCGACATCGAGGTGATGCGGCTGTTGCTCGCCAGTGGCGCCGATCCGAATATCGCCACCGCGCAAGGTTCCACCGCGCTCATGGCCGCGGCGGGTATCAACTGGATTCCGGGTCAAACCTATACCCGCAGCGAGGCCGATTATGTAGAAGCAGTGAAGCTGTGCCTGGATCGCGGCGCTCCCGTGAACGCTTCCAACTCGCTGGGCTTAACGGCCATGCATGGAGCGGCCAATCGCGGATGGGAATCGATCATCCAGATCCTGGCCGATCACGGCGCCAAGTTGGACGCGAAGGACAAAGAAGGACGCACGCCCATGGTCTTCGCGAAAGGAATCTTTCTCGCTGTGCGGCCGCCTGTCGCGAAGCCCGCGGCTATTGCTCTGCTGGAGCGCCTGTCTAAGCAATGAGGATACTTTTCACATTGACGATTGCCGCGGCAGTGGCCCTTGCGGCAGGCGCGCAGCAACCGTCGAATGATTCGCAGGCGACGCTGAATCGATATTGCGTCACGTGTCACAACGCGAAATTGAAGACCGGCGGGCTGGAGCTCGACAAGCTGGACCTTCAGCGCGTGGCGCCGAATGCGGAAACCTGGGAGAAGGTGGCACGTAAGCTCCGCGCCGGGATGATGCCGCCAGCCGGCGCGCCACGGCCGGATCGAACCCAACTGGACCAGCTGGCCGCCACAGTAGAAGACGCCCTGGATCGCACCGCCGCAGCGAACCCCAACACCGGCCGCACGCCGCTGCATCGCATGAATCGCGGCGAGTACGCCAACGCCATTCGCGACCTGCTCGCGGTAGACGTGGATGCTGCCACGCTGCTGCCCGCCGACGATTCCTCCAACGGCTTCGATAACATCGCCGACGTCCTGGGCATTTCGCCGGCTCTGCTGGAACGCTACGTCTCCGCGGCGGCCAAGATCAGCCGGCTTGCCGTCGGAGATCCTGAGACCGCTCCACTGGACGTCACCTACACGGTGCGAGGCGATCTGAGCCAGACCGAAACTCTGGATGGCCTGCCGCCCGGAACGCGCGGAGGCACAGTGGTACATCACAATTTTCCGCTGGACGGCGAATATCTCATCAAGCTGTCCTTGATGAAACTCAGCTTCGGCCAGGTATTCGGTGAGGGAGCCGAAGGGCAAGAGCTGGAGGTCACTCTCAACGGCCAGCGCGTGAAGTTGTACAAGCTGGATCCAGTGCCGATGTTCTTTATGAAAGCGAAAGCGGGCGCTGCCGAAGCTCCCGAGCCGCTCACCGATCCGCTGGAAGAGCGCGTGAAGATGACGCCGGACATTCATCTTGAATTTAAGTTGAACGTCAAGGCCGGGCCGCAAACGCTGGCCGCTGCTTTCCTCCAGAAAAACTACGACGCCAACGAAGATCTGGTTCATCGCCCCGGCGCCAGCACATTCGATCCCAACATTGGCATGCAATACGGATACGACACTGTGCCCCACCTGGCGCGCGTCGACATCACTGGCCCTTACCATGCCACCGGTCCCGGCGACACCCCCAGCCGCCAGCGAATTTTTGTGTGCCACCCCAGCGCGTCGTCCGATGAGATCCCCTGCGCGCGGCGGATTCTCTCCAACCTGGTTCGACGCGGTTTTCGAAGAGCTCCGTCAGAAAACGATATTGAGTCCTTACTGAGCTTCTATCAGCAGGAGCGCAACAAAGGGGGAACATTTGAAGCCGGCATCGAAATCGCCCTGCGCCGCATCCTGGCCGATCCCGAATTTGTCTTCCGCTTCGAACCGCCGCCGGCCGATGTTCCGCCCAACGGGATTTATCGAATCAGCGACACCGAGCTGGCATCGCGCCTGTCGTTTTTCCTGTGGTCCAGTATCCCGGACGACGAGCTGTTGAACCTGGCGATTCAAAACAAACTACACGACCCAGCGGTTCTCGAGCGCCAGACGCGCCGCATGCTCGCAGACGATCGCTCGCATGCCCTGACGGCCAACTTCGCCGGCCAATGGCTCTATTTGCGCGATCTGAAAAGTTCCAATCCCGATGGGCGCGAATTTCCGGATTTTGACGATAACTTGCGCCAGGCCTTCGAGCGCGAAACGGAATTACTGTTTGACAGCGTGGTGCGTGAAGACCGGTCCGTGCTGAACCTGCTGGATGCCGACTACACTTTCGTGAACGAACGCTTGGCGAAGCATTATGGGATCGCGGGAGTCTACGGGCCCGACTTCCGCCGCGTTCCCGTTCCCAGCGATGCGCGCCGCGGTCTGCTGGGGCAGGGAAGCATGTTGCTGGTCACCTCCAACGCCAATCGCACTTCTCCGGTGCAGCGCGGCAAGTGGATTCTCGAAAACCTGCTCGGCAGCCCGCCTCCCTTGCCTCCGCCGAACGTTCCGCCACTCAAGGAAAATTCGGGCGACGCCGCGGCTACCTCCGTTCGCGAGCGCATGGAGCAGCATCGCGCCAATCCGGTTTGCGCCGGGTGCCACAAAATTATGGATCCCATCGGGCTGGCGCTCGAAAATTTCGATGGAGTGGGCGCGTGGCGCAGCGTGGATTCGGGATTCAAAATCGATGCCGCCGGCCAACTGGCGGATGGCACGCGCGTGGATGGTCCAGCCAGTTTACGGCAAGCCCTGCTGGCGCGTTCGCAGGCGTTCGTCGGCACGATGACGGATAAACTGCTGATGTACGCCATCGGCCGCGAAACCAAGTATTACGACATGCCGGTGGTGCGCTCCGTGATGCGGGATGCCGCCGGCGATCGCTACCGGTTCTCCGAACTGGTATTGGGAATTGTGAAGAGCGCACCGTTTCAGATGAAAATGAAAGAGCCGGTGCTAACCCAGACGGCGTCCGAAAAGCGGATCGAAAGGTAAAGGAATCATGTTCATTACCAAAAAGCATTTGCCGCGGCGTACGTTTTTGCGCGGCATGGGTGTCACGCTTGCTTTGCCCCTGTTGGACTCCATGGTTCCCGCGCAAACCCCGCTTGCCAAAACAGCCGCGGCCTCCAAGACGAGATTCTGCGGGATCTACGTCCCGCACGGCGCCACCATGGACAAATGGACACCCGCACAGGAAGGCTCCGCATTCGAATTTTCGGAAAGCCTGAAGCCGCTCGAGAAATTGCGCGATCGCATTTCGGTGGTGAGCAACCTGGCCCATCCGCAGGCCAGCGGCGTCGGCTCGGATGCCGGGGCCGATCACGCTCGTTCCGCCGCCGTCTTCTTGAGCGGCGCGCACCCGGAGAAAGGTTCCGTGCACGCCGGCATGACCATCGACCAGGTGCTGGCCCAGCACATCGGACAGGACACGCCGCTGCCGTCGCTTGAACTCGGCATTGAGGAAGTGGGCTTGAATTGCGGTTCGGGCTACGGTTGCGCTTATTTCAACACCATCTCCTGGCGCACGCCGACGCTTCCGCTGCCCATGGAGAACAGCCCGCAGGTGGTGTTCGAGCGGCTGTTCGGCGATGGAACCAATTCGGCGCAGCGTCTTTCACGCAAGCAGCAGGACCGCAGCATCCTGGATTCGGTCACCGATAAGGTGGCGCGGCTGCAGGGCAAGCTCGACCCGAGCGACCGGGTTCGCCTCGCCGAGTATCTGGACGACATTCGGGAAATCGAGCGCCGCATTCAGAAGGCGGAAGAACAGTCCGCGAACAATGTGAACCTGCCGGAAGCTCCGGTGGGAATTCCGGAGGCCTTCGAGGATCACATCAAACTGATGTTCGATTTATTGGTGCTCGCCTGGCGCTCAGAGATTACCCGCATCTCCACCATGATGTACGCCCGCGACACCAGCGGCGCCACCTACCCCGCCAGCGGCGTGCGCGACGGATTCCATGGCGCGTCGCACCACTCCAACATACGCGCCAACATGGACCGCTTTGCGCTCATCAACAAATATCACGTGCAAATGCTGGCCTATTTTCTGGAAAAGCTGCACGCCACGCCCGAGGGCGATGGCAATCTGCTGGATCGTTCCGTGGTCCTCTACGGCAGCAGCATGAGCAACGGCAACCAGCACGATCACGATCCGCTGCCGATTGTGGTGGCGGGCGGCGCTTCCGGCAATTTGAAAGGCGGACGCCACGTCACGTTTCCGGCGCACACGCCTATGTCGAATTTGATGCTGGCGCTGCTCGATAAGCTGGGCGTCCATCAGGACAGCTTCGGCGACAGCACGGCGCTACTCGAAGTCTAGCGGCTAACTCCCCGCTGCTTGCGGCGGCCCAATCGACATCACTCCGTCGCGATGCAGTCCCAGTTCCATTACCACCGGCGCGATCTCCTCTTCAAACCGCAGCTCCTGTTCTTCGCGCCTCCTCAGCGCGATCGTCGTCCGCCGGACCGCGATCCACACCAACCCCAAAAGCGCCAGCATAGCCAACATGCTGCCGGTCTCCCGCAGTGCGTGCCGTTCCAGCGTGGTGAGCTCAGGGCTGGCCACCAGCATGACAATGGCGATCATGAAGACCATATGAACGCGCGACTTGCCCGGCAGGTAGGAACAGGTAAAGGGAAGCTTTCGAAAACGCAGCAGGCAGATATCGGCCACCATCGTGCCTGAGAGCGCAAGAACCATCAGGTGCGCCGCGTTCTGCCATCCAGGGCAAAGCGCCAAACACGCTACCGCCGTCACCAGCCAGACCGGCGCCACGGAGAGCAGAAGCAGCGCGCGGCGGGTAGCTCCCAAGGTTTCCCAATCAGCCCGGGCTCCAACCACGCGGAAGATCCAATTGGCGCGCAGATCTAGCGGCAGAGTGAACGCCACCCTCGTCCCCACCGCAGCCAGCACCAGCATCAAGCTGCTAGCCGCCCACAGCACCATGCTCTTGTCACGCCATGGATTATTCAGATCGCTCGGGGATCCTTTCACCATTAGGCTGGTGATGGCGAGTCCGATTCCCAGATAGAACCCCAGAATCAGCCGATGCTGCTTGCTGCGCGCCATGGTGCGGACAGTGAATTGCCCGATCGCGGTTTGAGCCTGGCTCCCGAAGCGGGGCAACCAGGCGAAGCGCGATGAGCCCGGCGCGATGTCTGGTTCCTCCACGATCTTGCGCAGCGTACGCCAATAGGAAAGCGTATAAGCCACCGCCGCAACGCATATCACGCACGCCAATCCCACCCACGCCCGTTGCGCCAGTGGCGCGAGCGCCGGATGCATCGATCCGTTCAATTGCTGGTACAAGCCCAGAAACCAGTACGACGGCAGCCATTGAATTGTGCGCCATATCGAATCGGTCGTGAGGTCGCTCAGTCCGCCGAAGCCCGGTTGGAAAAAGTAGAGGCCCATGATGGCGCCAATAGCGCCCAGTTGCAGATATCCCGAAACGCGCAAAAACAGACGCCGGGGAAGCAATTGCGACGCCAGCCCCTGCATTCCCAAAACTGCGCCGTAGATGAACACACCGGCTGCCAGCATCGTGAACCAATAGGCGCCGAACGATCGCAGGACGCCGCGAAATCCGGTGGTCGCCGGTACCAGCACGGTATCGAGCGAGATCGCCGGTTCGCCCATCAGACGTTGCCGGATATGTTCGCCGATCAAGTTGGGTAATAGAAACTGATACTGGCCATTGATCAGAACCACCGCCGCATAGTCCGCGCGTGGGTTGAAGAAGGCATAGCTGCTGAAGCCGGCTGTTCCGCCGTCATGCAAGTAGGTTCCGGTATCGGGGACATAAGCCCACGCCAGAGCGATTTGTCCGCCATTGGACGCAGACTCGCGAAGCTGATGAGAGAACGCAAACGCGCCGGCCAGCACCGGGTATTTTTCCGGGTGCAGGTTCGCTTCCAGATAAGTGAGCAAGTCGCCCGCTGTTGAGCGAATGGCCCCAGCGCCCGCCAGGGCATCCAGATCCCACGCATGCACGGGATGATGCTTCCCGTCGTGCCCCTGCATGAATCGCCGCTGCTGATCGTCGGAGAGCGCCACCACCGTGTCCGCCAACCCCAGCGGACCCGTGATCTCCTCGCGCAGGAGATCGGGATAGCTTTTGCCAGCTCGCTCCGCGAGAGCCTGTCCCAAGAGCCCAGCCCCAAGATTGCTGTAAAGGAAACTGGTCTCCTCTGGTTTCGCCACTCCGTGGCTTTTTATGTAGGCGTAAAGCTGTTCCCGCCCATAATCGGCGTAAGGGTTGCTTGGGTCGGCCGGCTGGAAGTTGTCGGGCATGCGCGGCAATCCGGAGTGATGCGTTGCCAGGTCCAGCAAGGTAATCTCCCGGCCCGATGGTTTCTTTACGGTACCGGCAGGGAGCAATTCGCGAACCGGCTCATCCAGCCGCACCTTCCCCGCCAGCGCCATCCGCGCCAGCATCAGCCCGGTGAACGTTTTTGAAATGGAGCCGATTTCAAACAACGAATCCGGCTTCGCGGTTCCGTAAGCGAAGACTCGCCGCTCGCCGCGCTTCCAAACTCCGATGGACAATCCCGCGCCCGTGCCCGGCGCCAATTCGCCGGTCATTAACTGCTGCATCAAGTCGCGATCCATCACCGCTTCGATGTCGCGCGCCGCCACCGGCGAAGGCGTCGATTCGAATCTCAACGCCGGCAGTTCGGCCGGCGCGGCATACGCGGCGAACACCAGCGGCAGGATCAAGCCCATTGCGCAATGCAGCAGAACGATGGTCAAGCCGAGCGCCGCCGCCACTCCCGCCACCTTGGCCAGAAAGATCGTGCGGGCCCGCACCGGCAGTGGACCCAGCACCAGCACGTCGCGCCGGTCCGGAAACGTCGCGTCCCAGCTCAGCACCGCGAACAAACCCACCACCAGCATGGTGGTCGCGATCACGAAGTGCTGCGCGAGCATGACAAACACCAGCACGCCGTCTTGCGGGTTCCTGCCGGGTGCGTTGGGGTTCGCGAGCAGCGCCGCTCCAAACGACACCGAGATGCTGACAAAGACCAGCAAAGCCGCAAACTGTCCCAGTAATTTGTTGGCGTCGCCCTGCGCGTGCGCCGAGAGCACCTCCAGATCGAACACCCGAAACAGAAACTGTCGATAGAGTACGCGCCACTGCCGCTTGTTCATGGGCACGCCTTTATCAAGTCCGCGATCTCGCGGGAAATCGCCGTGGTGTCCTGTTCCACAGCCAGCTGCTCAAAGATTCCTTCCAGCGTGGGCGCAGCCATGAGTATCCGCAGCCGTTCAATCGAATCGTCCGCCACCACTTTGCCTCGATGCAAAATCACCACGTGGCTCGAGACCCGCTCCACGGTTTCCAGTTCGTGCGAGCTGAACAGCACCACTTTCCCGCGCGCGGCCAATTCTTGAATCAGGCTCCGCAGCACCAGCCCGGTGCCGACGTCGAGGCCGGAAAATGGTTCGTCCAGCAATAGCAAATCCGGATTGTGCAACAGCGCGGCTGAAAGCAGCACCTTCTGCCGCATGCCCTTGGAATACGCCGATATGGGCGCGTGCCGGTCGCCATGCAGGGCGAGCAAGCGCAGCAGCCCGTCGATGCGATCCGCCGTGGGCTTGGCAGGCAGATCGCGCAACTGGCCCACCATGGTGAGGTATTCCAGGCCGCTCAAGTGCGAATAGAGGTACGGCTCCTCGGGCACATAACCCATGCGCTGCTTAAAGCCGAGCAAGTCGTCGCGGATGGGCCGGCCATCGAACAAGATGTGGCCGTCCGTGGTCTCGATGAGCCCAGTGATCATTTTCATCGTGGTGGACTTGCCGGACCCGTTCGGTCCCAGGTATCCGGTAATCTCTCCAGCGCGCGCCTGGAAGCTGACGTCGTCCACCGCCGGGATGCCGCTGAATAGTTTGGAAACGTTCCGTAGCTCCAGCATGTGCAATCTACTCCTCGCGTAAAGTAAGTACCGGATCGATGCTCGCCGATCGGCGCGCGGGCAGATAACAGGCGATGGCCGCCAGCGCAATCAGGAATGCTGGAATGCCCACCGCGACAGCCGGGTTCTTGGCCACCGGCAGGATCTGATCGGCCACCGGCGCCGCCATCGCGCTTAGGACGCGAACCAGTGCCGAAGCCGCGCCATATCCAAGCGTCGCGCCAATGGCCACCATCGCGGCGCCTTCTCCCATCACCAGGCGCAGCACCTGCGATTTCTGCGCGCCTAGCGCCATGCGGATTCCGATTTCAGCGCTTCTGCGCTGCACGGTCTGCGCCGTAACGCCCGCCAGGCCGAGGCATGCCAGAATCAGGCCGAACAACCCAATCGGTCCATAGAGTGCGGTAGCCCTCGAACCCAGCCGGTCTGACTCCGCCAGGTGTTCTTGCATGGTTCGAAAGTGGAAGAGCGTCAAGCGCTCGTCGACGGCCGCCAACCCCCGGTTTAGCGCGGCGATGCCGATGGGCGTTCGCGAGCGCAGCACAACGATGGTTTCCCGCGGCGCGGGGCGTTCCAGGTCTTGAGCGGTCAGCGGCACAAACACGATTGGTATGGGCCGCCCCATCAGCATCGATCGCGGCGCGTACCGCACCACGGCGGCCACCTGCCACGTTTTATCGCTCTGTTGGATTCGGCCGCCGAGCGCATCTCCATTCCCGAATAGCTCCGTCGCGGCGGTTTGATTGATTACCACGGGAAGAAGTTTGCCGCTGCCGGGCGGCAAGTCCCTGTCTCGAAAATCGGCGCCGCGAAGTATCGTCGCGCCGAGCGTGGTGAAGAAGCCCGGCCGGACGTTTTGGATGACCACGTTTTGCGTTTTCCCCGACGGCGCCGAAACCGGCGTATCCGGATAGGTGTTGTCGAGCGGGGGCCGGTCCGCCAGGCTGACGCCTTCTACGCCGCTCACTCGCGCCAACTGTTGGGGAAGGCGTCGCAGCACGTCGGCGGATTCGCTCGCGTTCAAACCGTCCCGCTGCGGGTCGATCGAGAAAAACGACACCGGCCCAGGGTCGAACCCCGGCTCCGTCTTCGGGCCGTATTGAACGCCGACGATGAAGAAACCCATCATGAGCACCAGCATCATGGCCGCGGCCACCTGCGAGACCACGAACAGGTTGCGGAGGCCCAGCCGCCGGTAACGATCCAGACCCGCGTTCAGGTTGGCCTTCATCGCGTGCATGAGATCCAGGCGCGTGATCGCCAGCGCGGGGAGTAGCCCGAATCCCGCCGCGGCAATGGCCGACAGGGCGAAACCAAACAGCGCGACGTGGAGATCCGGACCTGATGCCAGGGCGTCGCCGATAGGATCGGAAACGGTATTCGTTCTCGTACTTCGCACCAGGTCTAAGATCGCGTAGGCTGCCAGGAAACCGCCGATCCCGCCGCCGGCCGACGAGATGGCGCTTTCGGTGAGCAGTTGGCGGATGAGACGAAGGCGGTCCGCGCCGATGGAGAGCCGGATCGCGAACTCACGTCCGCGCGCGGCCCCGCGCGCCAGCACCAGCGCGCCCAGATTGGCGCATGTCAGCCCGAGAATCACGCAAATCAGCACTCCGTAGAAAATCAGGAGCAGCGCACGCGCTTCTTGGGGAAGTGGAAGCAGCGTGCCGGCAGGCATCAGGCGCACCAAACGGCCCTTCTTCTCACGCTGCCCGCTGAGCGCGTGTGTTTCGGCATCCAGCCGCGCTTCGGCCTGGGCCAAGCTGACGCCAGGGTGCAATCGCAGCAGGACTCCGAATGCGGGCTGCACGGTGCGATGCAAGACGTTGTCCTTCAACTCGGGCGCTATCTTCGGATCCGCCGTGGCGGCGATAAAAATCTCGGGGAATCCTGCAAAAGCGGCGCTCACTCCCGAGAAATCAGGAAGCCCTACACCCACGATCGGGACCGCGCGGCCGTTTATGCGCAGAGTACGGCCAATCACATGCGGATCGGAATTCAGGCGCATTCGCCAGAACCGTTCCGTGATCACTAGCGTGGGCGAAGCCCCGAGGTGCTCGCGTTGCGGATCGAAAAATCTGCCGAGCATCGGTTGCACGCGCAACGTGGAGAAGTAATCCGGCGACACCAGCGCTCCGTCGACGCGGTCTGGGGAGGCTGCGCCGAAGGCGATGGTCAACGGCACGGGAGCGATGAAAGAGGTCGCATCCCACGCGGATTTACCCCGCTCGCGATAGCTCTCGAACCAAGGATAAGGCACAGGCGTTTGCAGCATGGCAAGTTGACCCGGATCGGGCACGCCGGCAAGCGGTCGAAACATCGTGCGCAGCATGGAGTACATGAAGCTGCATAAGCCGATCCCCAATGCGAGCGTGCCGATGGTGGTCAGCGTAAAGCCAGGGCTCTTGCGCATGCCGCGTGCGGCATAACGGACGTCTTGAAGGACGGCGCTCATTCCCGGCGCGTGCCGCTGTTCCCAGACATTCTCTTTGGCCGCGGCGATGCTCCCGAATCTCATCCCGGCCAGCCTCTCGGCCTCCGCCTCACTTTTTCCTTGCCGCTGATAGTCGGCCTTGGCCAGCTCCAGATGGCTCGCGATTTCGTCGTCGAAATCCCGATCCGGGCGCAGCTGGCGCGGCAGTCCCGTGAGCCGGCAGAACAATTCGCGAAGAGTCATCGCTTCCCTCCTTCCGCAGGCGCCAGGACGCGGCCGATCACCGCCGTCAGCCGGTGCCAGTAGGATGTTTCCGACGCCAGTCGTTTCCGTCCAGCGCGCGTGATGGAGTAAAACTTCGCGCGGCGATTATTATCGGAGACCCCCCATTCGGCGGCAATCCATCCGCGCTGCTGCAGGCGGACCAGCGACGCATAGATGGTGCCCTGGTTCAGCAGCACCTCATCGCCGCTGCTTTGTTCGATGCGCCGCGCGATCCCATAGCCGTGCAGCGGGCCCATCGCGGCCAGCGTCTGCAGGACCAGAAGGTCCAACGTTCCCTGCAAGAGATCCAGCTTTGCGGCGTTCTGTGGCATTAGCACATGAGCCTATCACAACTCGTGTGCGATTGCCACAGGACCGCCCGCTCCCATGGCATGGACAGTCGACCGAAAGGTCGCCGCAAAATCAAGACCGCTGACACTCGCTATTTAGTGGCGTATGCGACGTCGAGGCGACAGACGGTCGGATTGGTCCGTAAGTGTGTCGACCGGGCGTCACAGGTGTTGACCCTGATTGTGGTAAGCCCACTGGGCAAGCGCGTTGGCAATGATTCGATTTGGCGCGAAAAGTGCAAGCTGCAGCAAAGCCGGCGAGAATTCCGAGAGAGATCCAACAAAGCCTGAAGGATCGCGATCTTCGTAGCTGAACGCGGAGTTCGATCTCTCGCGCAGTTCTGATTTTGCCAAACCCTGGAGACAACCTATGAGCCGAAACGTAGCTGACTTGATGTGGGAAATGTTTGAGCAGGCCGGAGTAAAACGCTGTTACGGGATCGTCGGCGACGCGCTGAATCCCGTGCTGGATGCGCTCCGCCGAAACGGAAAGATCGATTACATCCACGTCAGGCATGAAGAATACGGGACTTTCGCGGCGGTGGCCGAGAGCTACTTGACCGGGGATCCGGTGGTGGTTTGCGGAACGGCGGGCGCGGGCACGGCACATCTGCTGAATGGCCTGCTGGACGCTCTGAAGGAGCGCGCCCCCGTGATCGCGATTGCCGGCGATGTAGAGACGAGCATCATGGACACGTCGGCTTTCGAAGAGGTGAATCCGCATCAGCTCTTTGCCACCGCGGCGCTCTATATCGGGCGCATCGTAAATCCCGAACAAGCGCGAGCCGTCATCGAGAGCGCGATCTTGACCGCGGTGGTGGAGAAAGGGCCGACGGTGATCTCCCTGCCGGGCGATGTGGCGGCCGCCAACGCGCCTGCCGAAACCCGTCCCGTTATGATTCCCGCGCGCCCAATGTGCCGCCCAGCCGATGCGGATCTCCACAAGTTGATCTCGATGATCGACGGCGCCAGGAACGTTGCTATTTTCGGCGGCGCTGGTTGCCGATACGCGCACGACGAGGTGGTGGAGCTGGCCGCCCGATTGAATGCTCCGGTCGGCTATTCGTTCCGCGGCAAACAATGGCTGGAATATGAGAATCCGTTCGCTAGCGGCATGACGGGCCTGCTCGGATACGGCGGAACATACAACGCGATTCATGCCGCGGACCTGGTGCTGTTGCTCGGAACGGATTTTCCGTTCTCCGAATTCCTCCCCGGCGGGCGCGTCAAGAAAGTGCAGATCGACATCGACCCAAAACACTTGGGCAGGCGAACTGCGCTCGACCTGGCGTTGGTAGGTGACGTCCGGGACACTCTGCAGGCCCTGCTTCCGGCCATCGGCCAGCGGACGGATCGTGACTTTCTTGAGAAATACATCGAAGAAACAGACAGCTTTCACGGGCTGATGCAGCACTACGTCGACAAGGGTCCATTCATCAAACCCATCCGCCCGGAGTTTCTCGCGGCGACGCTCAGCGATGTAGCGGCGGATGACGCGATGTTCTTCCTCGATACGGGCACGGCGTGCATATGGGGTTCGCGGCACCTGAAGGGCGGCCGGGATCGCAGGATTTTCGGCTCGTTCTCCTGGGGATCGATGGCCAACGCCGCGCCTAACGCTTTTGGAGCACAGTTGGCGTATCCCGGCCGCCAGACCATCGCAATATGCGGCGACGGCGGCTTTGGCATGCTCGCTCTGGGAGATCTGATGACGCAGGTGGAGCGGGAGGCGCCCGTGGTCCACATCGTGCTCAACAACGAGATGCTGGATTTCGTGAACATCGAGCAGCAGGAGGCCGGGTTAATCCCCTTCGGCACGAAATTCAAGAATCCGAATTTCGCTCGCGTAGCGGAAGCCATGGGCGCGAAGGGCATTCGCCTGGAAGATCCGACCGACGTTAAAGAAGCCCTCACCGAAGCTCTCGCGCACCGGGGCGGTCCCGTAGTGGTGGACGCCGTGGTGGATCCACTGGCGCTTTCGTTGCCCTCGCACTCGCCATTTCACACGGTGAAAGGATACACGCTCAGCCTGACGAAGCAGGTGCTGACAGGCCGGCTAGACAATGTGATCGAGACCATCGAGCACAATGTTCGCCTGGTGTGAAGCCGGGCCTCGCTTCTATCGGTCAGTCTTGCTCCGCCGAATCGACCGCTTGACGAACTCGGCGGCCGAACAAGTTGCCCATACTTTCGCATGATAGCGGGCCACGACCCATCTGGGGATTGGTTTTCGATCGAGTCGGGGAAACTCTGTTTATGTGGAGTAGCGGTTTTGCGGGTCACAGCCTCCCCCAATGGGGCTCACAGGAGCAATATCTCTGAACGGCTGACTCCAGGAGTGGCTCATGTCGCCGGGACAGAGGGGGCATCCTTCCCTTGCAAAAACTGTGAGAGACTTCCTGCCATGTGAACGAACTCGGCGGGCATCATAATTACAGTGGTGCTGTTGTTCTCCGCGCCCACCTCGGCCACCATCTGCATGCGGCGCAATTCGAGCGCGGCGGGGTTTCCGACCATCAACTGCGCTGCTTCCGCCAGTTTCTTGGACGCCTCCAGTTCGGCCTCCGCTTTGATGATGCGGGCGCGCTTCTCCCGCATCGCCTCGGCCTCCATGGCCATGACACGTTGCATGTCCTGGGGAATCTCCACGTCCTTCATCTCCAGCAACTCGACGGCGACTCCCCAGGGAGTGATGTTCTCGACCACGTTCTTGCTCAATATGCTATTGATCTGGTCGCGCGCCTTCAGAACTTCGTCCAGATCATGCTGGCCGATAACGTTTCGCAGGCTCGTGAGCGCCACCTGCTGGACGGCAACACGGAAATTCTCCACATGTAGAACGGCCTTCTGGGGGTCGCTGAAGCGATACCAGAGTACGGCGTTCACCTTCACCGTCACGCTGTCGCGCGTGATGGTTTCCTGCTGCTCGATAGGAGCGGTGACCACCCGGAGGTCGATGCGGGTTTCATTTTCGATCCCGAGCGGAATCAGCCAGAACAGGCCGGGGCCGCGCAGTCCGGTGTAGCGTCCCAATCGAAACACGACCGCTCGCTGGTATTCTCGGGCGATCCGCAGACCCGACAGCAGGACCAACAGCACAATGAGCGCCGCGACGGCGGGCAAAATCATACGAGCTAGCGTAGCACGCGAATCCGCCGTTGACGCGGTCGCGTTTTGCCGGCCGCTTCCGGATTAAGCAATCCCAAAACAACCCGGCATCTGCGGGGGCTTGACACTCTGGTTTGAAGCTTCTAGCCTCAAAGAGTTTCCGCCAGGAGGTAGCTAGATGCGAACAATTCTCGGTCTCTCCGGTTTTGTCGTGATCGCGGCCATGGCCCAGGGCCAAGTCACCTTTACCAAAGACATCGCGCCCATCCTTCAAAACCGATGTCAGACCTGCCACCGCCCGGACACGTTCGCTCCCATGTCGCTGCTGACTTTTGAAGAAACGCGGCCGTGGGCCAAGTCGATCAAGCAGAAAGTCCTGGCGCGGGAGATGCCGCCGTGGTACATCGACAAGAACGTGGGCGTCCAGCACTTCAAGAACGATGTGTCCCTGTCTGACGAAGAGATCGCCACCATCGTCAAGTGGGTGGACGGCGGCGCGCCCAAGGGAAACCCCGCCGATATGCCCCGGCCGCGCACGTTCGACGATTCCGATCAGTGGCACTTCGACCAGCCGGATCTGATCGTAACGCTGCCGAAGGACCAGTTGGTGCCGGCCGAGGCCTCTGACCGATGGATTGATGTTTTGGTAGATCCCGGTCTCACCGAGGATCGCTATATCAAGGCGGTCGAGGTGAAGCCCACCAAGGGTTTCAGGGCGGTGCACCATGTCACCACGTCGATGAAGCACGACGACGATCCGGACGACGGCGACAACGTCCAGGGAACATTTCTGAACGAATATGCATTGGGAAAGAACGCCGACGTATTTCCGGAAGGCGCGGGCCGTTTAATGAAGGCAGGGACCAAGATAAACTTCAACCTGCATCTGCACCCGATGGGCAAAGAGACTCCAGCGAACGTGGCGCTCGCCCTGAAGTTTTATCCCAAGGGATACACGCCCAAGTACATTGAGACCACCGAAAAAATCGGCGATCCGAAGGAGCTCGACATTCCACCCAACGCGGACAACGTCCGGTTCGATGCCTATAACACGCTGACGAAACCGGCCCGGTTGCTATCGTTCCAACCCCACCTGCACAACCGGGGGAAGGCCTCGTGCATGGAAGCCATCTATCCGGGCGGACACAAGGTGGAGATGCTGAGCTGCGTCAGCAAATATCAGTTTGCCTGGCACCTGGTGTATCTCTACGCTGAAGACGAGCAACCCCTGCTGCCGGCCGGGACCATCCTGCACATGATCTCCTGGTACAACAACTCTCCCACGAACAAGTTCAACCCCGATCCGGATAACCTGATTACCTACGGGCAGCGCACCATCGATGAAATGGGTGGTGCGTGGGTCAGCTACTACTATCTCTCCGACGACGACTTCAAGCAGCAGGTGGAAGCGCGAAAAGGGAAACAAACTCTGGCGAAGGCGGAGTAACACGTGCGCCGGGTTCTGGTGGTCTGGGCCGCATTGTTTGCGGTGAGCGGAGCGCGCGCTCAAGTCCAGTACGCGCGTGGACAGGATGTCGCTCCGGTATTTGAGGGCTGGGAGCGAAATGCCGATGGCACCTTCAGCATGGTCTTCGGGTACCTCAATCGGAATTACGAAGAGGAGGTCGACATTCCGGTCGGCCCCAACAACACCATTGATTTAGGCACGGGTGACGGAGGCGTCGGAACATCCGGCGATCGCGGACAGCCCACGCATTTCTATCCCAGACGTCAGCGCTTCCTGTTTCGAGTGGTGGTGCCCGCCGATTGGAACAAGGAACAGAAGGTGATTTGGAGCCTGACGTCGCATGGGAAGACCAACCAGGCTAAGGGATGGCTCCAGCCGGTATGGGAACTGAGCGAAGACGTCATCGTCGAAAATATGGGCGGCGGGGTCCCGGACCCGAACAACAAAGCTCCTTCGCTCACCATCGGCGATGTTCAAGCCGTCACATTGCCGGACGCCGCAATGCTGACTGCGACCGCCGCCGATGATGGTCTTCCGAAGCCGTACCGGAAAACTCCATCCAATCCGGATCGCGATTCGCAGCCTCGCCGGCCACGGGGCGTGCAAATCAAATGGATTCAATACCGCGGACCGGGCAAAGTTACGTTCGATCCCCAGGCCTCCGCCGTAGTGTACGGAGAGCCCGTGACGATCGCATCGAAGGTGAGTTTCGGCGCGCCCGGCACATATGTTTTGCGTGCGACGGCCAATGACGGGCAGCTGTTTACGTCACGCGATGTGACCGTGATCGTGAGCCCGGGCCTGCCGGTGCCACCGAATAATGACGCCGACAATTACCGCGGTGGCTGGCGAACCGACCAAGGTGAGCCACACACCTATGAGTTCTCCATCCGCGGCGACAAGGTGAGAGGCATCTATTGCACGTATTGCGCGGACGCGACGACGCTGGCTTTTGTGGATGGCAAGCTCGGAGCCGATGGCCTCACTTTCGTGGTCACGCACGTGAATGCGGACGGAAGCACTGCGTATCAGGACACCGCGACCGCCAGGTTCGATCGCGGCAAGCTGATTGTGACGGGCACCAGCGGGGCAGGCGGCGGCAAATTCGAGCGCACGCTGATCAAAGATCCCAGGGGGCCCGACCCGCTGCCGGTCATCGTGTCCGTTCTTCCCAAGGGTCCTCCTGTTCCCGCCGTGGCGATCAACCAGCAAGGCGTGGGCGCGCCTGCCCCGCGCTACATTCAACCCGGGCCGTGGAAATCCACGCTCAGCGAGAAAGACGTGATCGGAGTATGGCTGGGCTTTGGCGTAGGCGCGCCCAAGCAGTACTTCATCATTCGCAAGGTCGGCAACAAGCTCCGAGGAATGGTGTGTGGAACCTGTGACAACACCTACACCATGGCGGCGCTGGATGACTTCGAGATCCAGGGTGACACACTCAAATTCAACATCCTCCACGAAGACTGGGGCGATGGCGAGCTACCTACGTTCTATAAACACGTCACGGCTCACGTCGGATGGAATGAAATGCGCTGCACCACCGCCGTGGACCATCAGCCGCCGCCTCCAGCGCGACCCAGGCCGCCCGGCTTTGTACCCGGTTTCTCACTCACCGGCCCAATTGCGATCGAGGCGACGGCCGGCAACCACTGGCCCGAATGGCCCCCGCGGAACACTTCGTTACCACATTAGTATAATCTCCACATCATGCATCGGGTGCTCCCTTTGTGCTGGATCGCCCTGCTTTGCTCAACAGCGACGTCCGCACAAAGCGGTGGGACTATCGTCGGTACCGTAGTCGATTCCGACGGCCAGGCCGTCGCGAATGCTCAGGTTCAGGCCACCAACAAGAGCACAAAAGCGGTTTACAAGACCGCGGGTTCCGGCCAGGGGCATTACACGCTGGCAACGTTGCCGCCAGGTACCTACGACGTCTCGATCAATGCTGCCGGATTCTACGCGAACAACCAGCAAAATGTTTCCGTGGGCGCAACAGAGCCGCTGCGCCTGGATGTTCACCTGCTCGAATACCAGTTGGGCACTCTGGGCGACGGGCGCGAATTCAGAGTTCAGCTCACCAGTCCGCATCCGGCGCCATCCGGGCCAACGCCGCGAACCGCCGACGGCAAACCCGACCTTTCCGGCGTCTGGTTCGCGCAAAGAACGGTGGACCCAGGCAAGCCGGTGCCTCTGCCCTGGGCGGAAGCGCTGCTCCGCGAACGAACCGCCAACAACGGGAAGGATGCTCCCGGCGCGCGCTGCCTGCCGCGAGGGATCACCAACGCGGGGGCGTTGTTTCCTTACAAACTGGTTCAAACTCCCACCCTGCTGGTGATGTTGTTCGAGGATGACATCCCGAGCCATCGCCAGGTTTTCTTAGACGGACGCGCTCATCCCAAGGACCCGAATCCTATGTGGATGGGACATTCCATCGGACATTGGGAGGGCGACACGCTGGTAATCGATACCGTCGGCTTTGACGACCGATCCTGGCTCGACACCGCGGGTCATCCGCACACCGAAATGATGCACGTCATCGAGCGCTTTCGGCGCCCCGATCTGGGGCATCTCGAAATCGAATTCACCATAGACGATCCGGGAGCGTATGCGAAGCCATGGAAAATCGTCCGCACGTCGGAACTGGATGCCGGCGACGACATCGGCGAGTACGTCTGCACCGAAAACGAAAAGGACGTCGGACACATGGTCGGGAAATAAGGAGCACCGATGAAACTCTGTTTGTTTTTCGCGATCGCCCCTGTAATTGCGTTCGGGGCCGACGATCCCTACGCCGCGCAGCTTTTTCAAAAACATTGTGCCTCCTGCCATAGCTCCGAGGCCGGAGCCGGTGGACGGGTTCCGCAAATAGCCGCGCTGAAGTCCATGACGCCGGCGGCCATTCAAAAGACGCTCGAGAGCGGCGTCATGAAACCGCAGGCGGCGCCTCTTTCGGCCGACGAACGCCAGAGGATCGCAAGCTTTCTTGGAACAGCGGTAACCCTGGAACGGAAGCGCGAGGAAATCGCGAACCTGTGTCTGGCGGGCGCGGCGCCTGTCGAAAGTCCGGCCTGGGCCAGTTGGGGAGGCGGTCTCGCCAACACGAGGTTCCAATCGGCGAAAGATGCGGGCTTGTCCGCCGAAGACCTGCCGCGGCTGAAACTGAAGTGGGCATTCGCATTCCCGGACACCTCCACCATGCGTTCCCAGCCTGCGGTCTATCGCGGTAGAGTATTCGCGGGCGGGCAGGACGGTAGCGTCTACGCTCTCGACATGAGGACTGGTTGCGTGTACTGGGCGACTACCGTGCAATCCCAGGTGCGATCGGGCATCACCGTGGGGGATGCCGGCGGCAATCCCGCGCTGTTCTTCGGCGATTCTGCCGGGTTCGTATACGCACTGGACGCGGCGACCGGGAAGCAGTTGTGGAAGACGCGCCCGGACGAGCACCCGGCATCCACTGTGACGGCGACGCCGGTGTTCTACAAGGATCGCCTGTATGTCGGGTCGGCTTCGCGCGAGGAGGCGCTCTCGGTTTCTCCGGGCTATCTGTGCTGCACGTTCCGAGGCAGCGAGTCGGCTCTGGATGCCGCCACGGGAAAGGTTTTGTGGAAGACGTACACGATTGCCGGCGCGGCCCAAGCGCGGCCAAAGACTAAAGTCGGTGCGGTAGCCTGGGGACCCTCAGGAGTCGGCGTCTGGACCGCGCCGGTGCTCGATGCCGAACGCGACACCATGTATGTGACCACTGGCGACAATTATTCCGATCCGCCGACGGCGATGAGCGATGCTCTGGTCGCAATGCGCATGTCCACCGGCGAGATTTTGTGGTCCAAGCAATTCACCGCGAAAGACGCATGGAACAGTTCCTGCCAGCTTCTAGGAAAAGTGAATTGCCCCGATTCGGAAGGTCCCGATTTCGATTTCGCGTCTTCGGCCATTCTGGTTTCGCTTCCCAATTCCCGGCGAGCGCTCTTGCTGGGGCAGAAGTCGGCTGTAATCTATGCGGTGGATCCGGACCGGCGCGGCCAAATCTTATGGCAAGCGCGCATCGGCAAAGGCGGCACGGTAGGTGGCATCGAGTGGGGCTCGGCCACCGACGGGCGCAACGTATACGTGGCTCTTTCCGACGTCACTTTCGAAGTAGACCGCAAGCCGGGAAGCAACGACCGCGCCTATAATCTGGACCCCAACAAAGGTGGCGGATTGTTCGCCTTTCGCGTCGACAACGGCGAACGCATGTGGCAGACTCCGCCGCCTGGCTGTGGCGATCGGCGGCCTTGCAGCCCAGCGCAGTCGGCCGCTGTGACGGCGATGCCCGGCGTGGTGTGGTCTGGCGCGGCCGATGGCCATCTGCGCGGCTATTCATCTTCGGACGGCAAGATCGTGTGGGACTACGATACGGCCCACCAGTATCAAACAGTGAACGGTGTATCCGGCCGCGGCGGAGCCATGGACGTGGCCGGGCCCGTGGTGGCGGGCGGAATGTTGTTTGCTATTTCCGGCTACCCGGCGCGGGGTGGTCTGCCGGGCAACGTTTTGCTGGCTTTCGGGCTGGATTCAGAGGCGGGCAAATGAGTCGCGCTGGCTTGTTGCTGGTCGCGCTGACTGCGGTCTCGTCCGCCCAGCAGCCACCCGACCCCAACGCAAATTTCACCGGAACCGTCACCCGGCTGGAGAGCAACATTCACGTGCGTGCGGCGCGCATTCACTTCGAACCCGGCGCGCGCACCAAGTGGCACATTCACGAGCGAGGCCAGGTCTTGCTTTGCGAAGAAGGCGTGGCGCGCACCCAGGTGCAAGGGCATCCGGTTCAAGAGCTTCATCCCGGCGATACGGCGTTCGTGCCGGGCGGCGTGCCGCACTGGCATGGGGCGGCGGCCGGCCGATCGACAACGCTATTTTCGGTGGACATCAACGACGGCCAGACCAAGTGGCTGGATGCGGTCACAGAGGCCGAGTACAAGGCGGACCCGAAACGATAGCGCTAGAGCAAGCGTGATACGATCGTTAGCCATGAAAAAGCTTCGGATCTCCCTGGTTGCCACCTTGGCTCTGCTCCTTCCTGCCGGGCTAAACGCCGCCACTGGCTGCGGTGTAATCAAGCCGGATTCGACCGACGCGGTAGCCGCCGCGCCAGATCACCACAAAGTGATTCTGGAGAACGATGCGGTGCGCGTTCTGGAAGCCCGAGTGCCGTTGCACAGCTACGAACCGCCTCACACGCATCCCTGGCCCAGCGTATTTTTCGAACAGACCTCCGCGCTCAGCGAGCCTTGGAAAACGGTCAACATCCGCTGGTCTGAGGGAGGGCCCAGCAAGGGATTCGCCGCGAGTGATCGCGACCGCCACAATCTTCTCGTCGAGATCAAAACTGTCGACTGCCAGCCCGCGGCCTCCGCCGAGTTACCGTCCACCGATGCCGTCAAGATTCACGACCCGAATATCAAGGTGGTACTTGAAAACGACTACGTGCGCGTGCTCAGCGTCCAAATTCCTCCCGGCGGCAAGGAACCGTGGCATACGCACACTTGGCCAGCGGTGGTGGTGTATTTCAGCTTGCCTCCTTCCCAGCGGTTTTTGAAGGATGGCACAAAAACCGCTCGCCCGGAGCTGAAAGAACTGCAAGTGACCTACGATCCCATAAGCCAGCCGCTGCACTCAGTGGAAAACCTGGGCACCGTTCCCTATCAGGCCTACCGCGTGGAGCTGAAACCGACCACTGCTATTCCACGTGCGCGGTAATCCATTTCTTAAGCAGCGCCGCAATTTCCAGGATCCCGCCCGAACGTTCGGCCCCGCATCCCACAACGCCACTTTCCTCAATCGATAAAACGTCGATCTACACCTTCTCGCGCCAACCGGTCTCGAAACTGCGTTTGTGGAACTTGGCCGGTTGGTGCCGCAAGCCGGCCAGGCTACCGCCAACTTCCGGATCGCGCGTTATCCGCACGCAAGGCGTTCCAAATTTCCCAAAACGCCGTTTTGCAAGCCCAACTTCCGGTTCGTCGGGACCGATCCCCACTCTGCCACAACCGGATATAGGGAGCCTGCTGGTTCGAAGAATAAATATCAACAGCGGCAGCTATGGCTTTCGACCCCACGCCATTTCCTGAGCCCTCGAAGCGACCTTTGCGGAATCCAAAACGGTGTATACTGCCACCGGAAGGCCAAGACCTAATTCCGGAAATTCCAACTTAAGGAGAGACCCGTGGATTCAAAAAAATCTAATCGAAGGGGATTCCTAAAAGGTGGCGCTGCGATGGCCGGCCTGGCCGCGAGCGGCGGCGCGCAGCTTGCGAAGGGCCAGACCCAAGGCGCCCCCAACGAAAAGGTCGACGAGCTGATTGCCTATGGCAACCGCTCCCGTTTCGTCACCTCGATACGTAAGCCCGTGGCCGAGAGGCATTCGCCAGACGAATTCGGGCTCACGTTTCACGTCTTGACTCCCCTTCAGGACTCATTCGGGATTATCACGCCGTCCTCGCTTTTCTATACCGCGACCCACCGCGGCGCCTTTGTTCCCGACATCGATCCCAAAGAGCATCGTTTCATGATCCACGGGATGGTGGATCGGCCGCTGATTTTCACCATGGACGAGCTGAAGCGTCTCCCTTACGAATCCCGCATTCACTTCATCGAGTGCCTGGGAAACCGTGCGAGGCCGACGCACAAAACGGTTCAGGAAACGCACGGATTGACAAGTTGCGCCGAATGGACCGGCGTGCGGCTGTCCTTGTTGCTCAGGGAAGCGGGCGTCCAAAACGCGGCGTCGTGGATCGTTGCCGAAGGCGCCGAAGAAGTGAAGGGCGCATCCAGCATACCGCTGGCGAAGGCGATGGACGACTGTCTGGTTTGCTATGCGATGAACGGTGAGCCGCTCCGCCCGCAGCAGGGCTTTCCGTTGCGGCTAATGGTTCCCGGCTTTGAAGGGATTTATCAGATCAAATATTTGCGGCGAATCAAGGTCGTCGACCGCTACTACATGACCTATGACGATTACGGGCATATCAATCCCGACCCGAAAGTAGCCGCGTTGACTCATCAGATCGGACCGAAATCGGTCATCACGTATCCTTCCGGCGGGCAGAAATTGCCCGGCCCCGGGTTCTACGAAATCTCTGGCTTGGCGTGGTCCGGTGCGGGCGCCATCCGCGGCGTGGAGCTATCCACCGACGGCGGTAAGAGCTGGCAGACTGCCGAACTTCGGACACAGGCCTATCCTATGGCGCATACCCGATTTGGCTTCCATTGGAATTGGGACGGCAAAGAGTGCGTGCTGATGTCGCGCTGTACAGACGAACTGGGCACGGTTCAGCCAACGCGAGCCGAGGTGGCGAATTACTGGAACCAGCCGGTGGACAAGGTGCAGGTTCGAGGCGCCGACAATACGGTTCAACCCTGGAAAGTCTTGAGCGATGGGAGCGTTCAAAATGGGCTTGCCTAGGTTTCTCCTGGTCGCGACGCTCTTTGGCATTTGCCAGACTGCCTGGACACAGTCGCCCACGTATGGCGTTGGTAGAACCCCGAGCGCTCAGGAAATCGCCGCCTGGGATATTGCAGTCAGCCCCACCGGAAAAGAGCTCCCGCACGGACACGGGACGGCCAAAGAGGGCGCCGTGCTCTACGTTCGGAAGGGGTGCGCGGGATGCCATGGGGCAAAAGGATCATCCGGAGGCCACGCTCCCACATTAATCAAAGGGACCGAACCCCAGACTCACGCGACAACGCCGATGCCATGTCTTGCTCCCTGCGTGAACGACTTGAATAACATGGCTGTTCACTCACCGTTCGCGACAACAATATGGGATTACATCCATCGCGGTATGCCTCTGGGCAAAGAAGGCTCGCTTAGTCCCGACGAGGTGTACGCTATCACCGCCTTCCTGTTGTTCAAGAACGGTGTTATTCAGGAAGAAGAGGTCATGGATCAACAGAGTCTGCCGAAGGTGAAGATGCCGAATCATGATGGATTCGCTCTCCCTCCGGAGTGGAAGCATGGGACACCAAGGCTGCAGGGTTATCCCTAATCCCTAGTCCAAATGGTCGAGGCCCATGAAGCCAGAGTTCCCATCACAGTATCTGATAGCAGGGCGAAGTCCCTGGATCACTAAAGACCGTCTGAGCTCTGCGCGCTATAACTGACACTGTGGCCGAGTGCGCCTTCCATCGATAGCCAGTTTGATGATCGTGCAGAATAAGAATGTCTCCACTTGCTGTCGCCTTAAAGGAGGAGTTGATGAACGGATTGCTGCAGGATATCCGCTCTGGACACGCTCGCCAAGAACCCCGCTTTCGCGTCCATAGCGATTCTCGCCGTAGTACGAACTTGCGCGTTAACGCCTGAGGATTGTGGGGCGTAGCCGATGGCCTGCAGCCATGACGTGCTGTGTTAGGATAAATGTCTTTCGGACAGGGGTGGTTAGGACCGGAGCGGCGTATGACATCAACTCGCAAAATCTGGCTCTTCCCCCTACTTCTGGTCTGTTTCTCGCTGCCTGGCGCGGCGCAGCCGGTTCCTTTGCAGAACGGCCGTCAGGTCGAGCTGGCGAATCCACAAGAGGCGTGGTGGTTCTACCGGCCCGAGCGCGTCGAAACCGAAAAACCCGAGGAGCTCCTGGAGGCCCTCGGAATCAAAAAAGGGGACGTGGTCGCGGATGTTGGCGCAGGACCAGGGTTCTTTTCGCTCCGTGCTGCCCAGCACGTGGGACCCACGGGGAAGGTTTTCGCGGTGGATGTCCAGCAGGACATGATTGATGGGCTGCAACGGATGGCCCACAAATCCGGTTTGGAAAATATCGTTCCGATCCTTGGATCTCCAGATGATCCCAAGCTTCCCGCAAACAGCGTTGACGCGGTCCTGATCATCATTTCGTATCATGAATTTTCTCATCCCTCCGAGATGATGCATCACATATACACAGCGATGAAACAGGACGCGCACATGCTGATCGTCGAATATAAGGCTGAAGATACGAACTCACACGTATCTCCGGCCCACAAAATGAGAGCGACGGATATCCTAAGGGAAATTTCAGGCTTTGGTTTCATGCTAGATAAAGTCATCGACACGATTCCCACACAGCATGTTTTTGTTTTCAAGAAAGACAATCGGCTCAATTAAAGAGGGAGGTTCCTTATGTCGAAGCGATTCGCGATTACAGCCTGCATGGCTGTTTTATCTTCGGTTTTACCGGCGATAGCGCAGGACGCCGAAGTCGGAAAGGAATATCAGATCACGATCGAGTCTGAACAAGATAATCAATACACTGGCCCGTACGGAGAGGCAAAAATCGGTTCAATCTTCGTCCTTGTCCCTAACGCCAAAAAGGCCGAGAAGTACAAGGTGAGAGTCACGGATATAAAGCCGAACCAATACACCAACAATAAGCAGGCTTCTTGCACCTTCGAGCAAATTGGCGGAGACCGAAAGGGCAACTGCCTGGGTGCGCCCTAAACTCTGCGTGAGCGAAACCTGATCCCGCTTGCCGTGACCGAGACGCGTCATGCTGGCGGGTATCGGGAACTCCGTACGGTATCCGGGGAGCAGGGCCTCTTTGATGTGACTCGAAGAGACAGCGACACCTATTTCGCCCCGATCGTCGCTCTCGTTCGCAGCCTTGACGGCGACATTATCAGAAACGCGGCCTTGCTAAGCAAACACATACTGCGACGTCGGAGCATCGTTCACATAGCAGGTACAATACTTTGACGAGATCCCGCAAGGAGACGCGCAAATGCAACGACTGCTTCCAATACTGATCAGCACGGTACTTCTCGGCGCGCAGGCGCCGCCGGACGTTACCGCCTATTCTGTCGCCTACGTCGATATCCTACCGGCATCCAGAACCGCAGCGATCGCTGCTATCAAGCAGTACAGGGATGCAAGCCGAAAAGACGACGGATTCCAGCGGATCGAGTTCTTCGAGCAGGCCGGAAGGCCCGCACACTTCTGCATCATTGAAACGTGGGCCAATAGCAGAGACTTTGATACTCATGCCGCATCGGCGAATGCCAAGGACTTCCGAAATAAGATCGACTCGATGAGGCTGAGCGATTACGACCAGCGGCCGTACAAGACTCTGTCTTTGGGCCCGGCTCACAATGACGGAAGCAGCCGCAGCACATTCGTGATCACACATGTCGATATCGGCGCGCAGGGCACAAACGCCACGGACCTCCTTCGCAAGCTGGCTGAAGCCAGCCGGAAAGAAGAAGGCAATCTCCGGTTCGATGTCTTACAGCACGCGATGCGGGCGAATCATTTCACGGTGATCGAAGAATGGCGCACCGCGAAAACAATCGAGACGCACGCGGCTGCGACTCACACGAAGGAATACCGGAACAGCCTTGGCCCGATCGCTGGCAGCCCTCTGGACGAACGTCTTTATAAAGTCGTGGAGTAAACACGCGCAGGACGGCGCCTTGTTTCAGCAGATCGAAATTAGGCAAAGGTTCACAGACCTGTGGCAGTTGCAATAATCCTTTCCCACAACTCAGCGGTGGTTAGGACGTCGGTGATTCCGGTAGTCGCACCCGCGATCCCGCGCTGGCGAAAACTTGCCCGGCCATTGCCGTTAGCGGGATAATCGCTTACGTCACTGTGAGAGTCCAACTCGTCAGACTGGTACTCGGTGGGGCGGCGATAGTCTATTGGTGCATGCCCTCGGCTGCGCAGTTTCCAGCGGAAAGCACCATCCCCAAAGCAAAGCGGCATCCGCGGCCGCTCGCATCAGCGCCAACCACTTCAGCGCCCCGCACCGCCGACGGTAAACCCGATTTGAGCGGCGTCTGGGGCTATGCCGGCTACACTTCCGATATAGCGAAAGATTACGACGTCGGCGAAGTGCCCATGACGGCGCTCGGCGATAAGCTGTTCAAGGAGCGCCAAGCCAACAACGGCGTGGAGGATCCGGAAGCGCGCTGCCTTCCGACCGGCGTCCCCCGGCGCGATCCCTATCCATCCAAGATCATCCAACTCCCCGATCTGGTGGTGATTCTGTTTGAAGGGAATCTGCACAGCTTCCGCCAGATTTTCCTCGATCGCAAGGAGCATCCCAAGGACATGAATCCTTCCTGGTGGGGAGATTCGATCGGCCACTGGGAAGGCGATCAACTGGTGGTGGACACGTTGGGCTTTAACGGCAAAACATGGCTCGACTTGGCCGGGCATCCGGCTTCGGACCAGCTTCATGTCATCGAGCGCTACTCGCGTCCCGACTTTGGCCACCTCCGATGGGACATCACAATTGAGGACCCGGTCATGTACACGCGCCCCTGGAAGGTCACGGAGATCACGCCGCTGTTAGCCAGCGGCGACCTGATCGAATACGTTTGCACCGAAAACGAGCGCGATTCCCGCCATCTGGATGCGATCGACGCCTTGCAAAAGGCGGCGGATAAGGGCAAATAGTTCTCAGGGTACCCACTCGACTGAAGCCCGTGGGATCTCCGTGATCGGATTGGGCGCGCCGGGTTTGAAGCGACTTTGAGCCGGGTACGAATCTGCGCTGAGGCGCGTCGCCAGCAGCAATAGGGGCAACACCGCCGCCCCCACAGCCGAATAGCAGCCGATAATGCGCGACATCGTTCCGTAACTTGGCGAGGTGCCTGGCATTGCTTCAGCGAATCGAGGCAGATTCGATTCGCACACCGGTCGCAGCCCTCAGGCGAAGGATTTCCAGTTCTTCACGAGATACACGGCTGTACGCCAGGCAAGTGCTTGCGCCGTCAGCGTGGGATTGCGAGCGCCGCTGGTCCCCATCACTGAAGCACCGAGGATACCCAAATTGGGAATCTCGTGCGAAAAGCCCCAGCGGTTCACAACGTTCGCGTAGGGATCGTCGCCCATGCGGGTGCCCCCGTATGCGTGAGTGGTCAGTGCGGGAACGCCGGGTTGGCCGGCTTCAACGGCGATGGCTCCTGCTTCGCGAAACCACTGCTCCATTTTCTGATGTGCGTAGCGAACCGAGTTGACCTCGTTCTCCTTGGGCCCACCGGTGGTTATCCGGCATACGGGATCGCCCAGCGGGTCCCTCACCTCGGGGTCGAGGTCCAGGTAACAGGTCTCATAGGGGAATGTGGAGGTCTGCAGGTAGGTATTCGCTACCCTGGCGGCGTTCTCATGGACAAATTTCTTCCATGCTGTGCCCCATTTTGGAGCTTTGCCATAGGTCGCCATCTCTGCACCTTCGATGGCGTGGCGCTCGGTGCGCACGTGCAGGCTGGTTCCACCGATGAAATTAACGCCGGTATGATCGTAGGCGTCGTCGGCAAAATCGTCGACAGTTACTCCCTGGGCGGGTAACCCGTACCAGATGTTTACGTCAAAAGGAAATAGTGCCGTTACTGCTGTTTGATAATGCGCAAAAAAGTGCCTTCCAACCTGGCCGCGACGGTTCCCCAGACCGCTCGGATGAGCACTCGACTTAGAAAGCAGTAGGAGTCGCGTATTTTCGTAAGTGTATCCGGCCAGGAGAACCACTTTCGCAGGCTGGAAATATTCTTGTCGGTTTCGGATGTAGCTCACGCCGGTAACGTGTCCGTTGGCATCCGCGCCGATTCGTGTCACGTGGGCGAGATCGAAGATCGTCAGGTTCCCCGTTTTGAGCGCCGCAGGAATGGTTGTGACGGCGGTGGAGCACTTCGCATTGACGTGACAGCCGCCTGTCGCGCAAAAGCCGTGGTAGGCGCACCCGGGACGTTTACCATAAAGTTGTGTGTTGATCGCCGCGGGCGGGTGAAATGGATGCCAGCCGAGGCGTTTGGCCGCATCGGCCATGTGATCAATGAAGTCTGTACTTCGCAAGGGCGGCATCGGATACTCGCGCTGGCGAGGGCCTTCAAAAATGTTGCCGCGCGGATCGATTTTGCCCTGTAAGTTCCCGGCTTTGCCGGAGACACCCACCTCCCACTCGATCGTGTCGTAGTACGGCTCTAACTCATCGTAGGTGATCGGCCAATCTTCCAGAGTCGAGCCCTTGGGGATGGAATTGGGGCCGTATCTCCGGACGGATTCCGAACGCGTCCTAAAGTCCCAGGGCTTCAGGCGCCAGCTCTGCGCCCAGTAGTGTATCGACGTTCCACCCACGGCGTTCATCATGGGATGCTGTGCCGCCGCCTGCCGTGCTTTTTCGTTGGGATATGATCGGGCCGTGGGAATCTCTCGCTGAGCTTTAGCAACCGAAGTCACCAAGCGGCGAACGTTGTTGTAGATTTCGTCCGCCCGGTAATCCCGCGGGCTCATCCAAGTGCCAGCTTCGATGCCAGCGATCTTCAGCCCAGCCCGCGCCAAAGGAAGAACCGCGACGCCGCCCGCCGCGCCCAGTCCGATCACCGCAACATCGACGGATTTCAATTGAATAGGCATCGGTCCAGTTTTAGCGATTCTATCCCACCTACCAGCGCCTCGGCGACGCCACTCGGCTCCAGCTGGATCTGAAATAAGTGGCATGCGATCACGCAGAAGCTTGACAAGATCGAACGCAAGCCGAACGACATGGATTACAGTTGTCGCAGACTAAGGGCGACTATCGCTGAGATGAAGAAGAAGAAATTTCCAAAGTCGCACAAACTGAAGGCGCAGAACAGGCGCGAAACCGGAAGACCCGATCCAAAGTCGCCAAAACCAAGCAGACAAGGAACGCCGACGCCAGTAAAGCGTGATGGTGGCGTGGCGGCCCGAATAAAGAGCTAGAACTACTTGCCCTGTGGGGCTCCCGCGCTTTGGGATGGTTCTAGTTCCTCTGGCGAAAATAGTTCAACTGATGAGCGTCGGTGTCCGGACGGTGGTTTGGGTACTCCAGAGCGTAAAAGCTTAGTCGGCGCAGCATAGCGATGCCGGAGGAATCGGCCCGATTAGTCATCCCGATGCGTCTGTTGGTAACCATAGGCGGTCGCAAGCGCGTTCCGGACAATTGCGAGGTCGCTAGGGCTGTGTGATCAACCTGAGCTTTTGTACGAGTGGCTGACAATCCGCCCGGGCTGTCGGTAAACACTACAGCTTTACTCGGGAGCAATAGTCTGATCCTTCCGTCATGAATCTGATCTAGAGGTGCTCCGGCCACTCGGTGGAGAAGTAGCGTTCGGGTGTCGGCGTGGCCACGTGGCGAGCGGTCGCGTCCTGCGTGCGGCCACTCAGCGAGTGGCGGGCAGCCCAACGACGATGAGAACCGCGTAGTCCTGCTTGCGGCAGCCGTTCACGACGGGCATAGCCGCCCCTGGATTCACCGGAAAACCCGTGGTCCGAACGTTCTCCGGCGAGCACGAGTTATTAGCCGTCTCCGGCGTGTAGCGTGCGGAGCGGCATCCGAGATGAGTGACATCGTAGAGGGTCGCACCGTCGGCGAGTTCCCACCGCTGATTGCCGTCCTTGTCCTTGGGATGAATTGTCAGCACGGCCGTCACGTTGCGGTCGCCCGAGACGAGGTATTTCCCAGGAGGCAGCGGAAAGGTCGGCTTCTCCATGATCAAGCCGTGTTCCTCCAGCCACCAGTCCTTGGCGTCGAATTTCCACTGTGCCGGCGCCACGCCGCCGGCCGCCTTCAATTGGTGGTAGTGGTCCAGCTTGCAAGCGCGCGGGCCCGGGTCCTGGTTCCAGAGGCCCCATGATTGCGCGTTGTTGCCGGAGGTGGCCCCGGGGTCTCCCAGCGCCGCGATGAACTGCGGCTCGATGCTCCTGAACTTCGAGAAGTCTACGCCTGACGCGTGAGCCGGCTGGTGCAGGCCGGCTGCCAGCATGAGGCATCCCATGGACAGGAGCCGGCGGCTCACGGACGGCAGGAGGTGGCGGACATTCATGCGATTGCTCCTTTGGACTACCTGATGCCATCCTACACCAACGCGCGCTCCGGAGCGGGCCTCCTCGTGCTGGATCTCGACCTCAACACGGCCTCAGGAGTTCGTGAGACTCTTACGATCCGGACGCCTGACAACGTGAGGGCGTATTGGGGAATCGGGTCGGCTGCAAGATTCGAATCCCGGCGAGAGGGGTGAGGGCCAACTGGCTCGCACAACCTGGCTTCCGTGAGGAGCCTGCACTCGGTGACGAGTGTAGCCGGAGCCTAACTGGCTTCGGCGTCCGAGCGAAAACTCGGCGACGAAAAGCTCAACCATGAAAGGCGCAAAAAGCGCTTGGGAGTAAATTCTGATGGAGACGGTACCGAATCGCAAAACAGAACCCTGGTACACAAGAATGTCAAAGCGTGTGCTCCAGTGGTTGCATCAAGAGGAAGCCGGGAAAAAAAGGTGCTGCTACATCTAAGCATGCGAGAAACTTCTCACTTAGACTGGTGCCTCGGACGCCGCCGAGAAAAGGGGTTCGGACAGGGACGGTGGTGCTGGCCAAAGCTTAACTGCAAGAGTGGCCAATGTGTTTGCCCGATCGTTTATCTGGATCTCGCTCCATTTCGGTTGACTGATGATGTCTGAGTTCAACTTAAGGAGAGCATCTTGCAGCCGAGGTTTCTTGTCGTTGAAGGCTGCGTTACCAGCGGAAGAATTTCCGGGGGGTGTCAACAAGGAGAGATTGGCTAGCAGGCTGATGAATTAGTTATTCGGCGAAGCTTTTTGCCTCTCGCCAACGGTCTTGTCATGAGCATTTACGTGGAGATTGTGTGCCTGAATTGGCGACTTTCCGTCGTCCAGACACACTTCTCCCCGAACTTACGCGGAGAGAACCACCGTAAGGTTCCGCATCCGCACCAGATTGTAGGCGGCGGCCGCGAAGGTGAATACCCAACCAACTTTGAAGACGCCGCGATGTCGGGTCTTGCGCAGCATTCCTACCGTCTTTAACCACCCAAATACTTCTTCGATCCGTTTTCGCTTGCGCTGGCTCACCTGGTATCCAGCGTGCCGTGTCGTGCGCCCGTCAATGGCACTGCCGCCTTGCCGATTGATATTCTGCGACACGTGCGGCGTCACGTTCCGGCCACGCATCTCTTGCACGAAGCCTCGCGTGTCATAGCCTTTGTCGGCTCCCACCGTCACGCGCTGGTCGCCCTCGATCCGCCCCGCCATTTCCAGCGCTGCGTCGCGCTCGGCCTTTCCGCTGCACAGCACCAGTTCGGTATCCACCACCAGTCCGTTGCGGTTCTCGATCAGCACGTTGCCGCAGTAGGCCAGCTTCGACTCGTGACCGCCGCTTTTTCTTGCCAGCCTGGCTTCCGGGTCGGTCGTCGATTGATGCGTGTCGTTGCGGCGCTCCTCGCCATGAAAATCAATAGTCGGATTACCCGGGTCCTCCGGTGGTAGCGTGGGGCCTTGATCTTTGCGTTGAAAACTCTTCTGACTCGCCCAGGCTTCTATCAGCGTGCCGTCCACGCTGAAATGCTCATCCGACAACAGGTCGTTGGCACGCGCCTGTTTCAATACCTGCGCGAAGAACTTCTCGGCGATGTCACCATTCAGCAGCCGGTCGCGATTCTTGCTGAACACGCTGGGCACCCACACTGGCTCGTCCATGTTCAGACCCACGAACCAGCGGAACAGCAGATTGTATTCCAGTTGTTCCATGAGCATCCGCTCGCTGCGAATCGTATACAACACTTGCAGTAGCAGTGCGCGCAAGAGCTTTTCCGGCGCGATCGAGGGACGACCCCAATCGATGTATAGTTGCCCGAACGATCGGGACAGTCCTTTCAAGACCGCATCCACCATGCTTCGGATCGGCCGCAAGGGATGATTCGCGGGAATACGCTCCTCCGGCGACACGTAACTGAACATCGCGCTTTGCTGGGTGTCTTTTCCTCGCATAGGCTAAAACATAATGACGTTGTTTTGTCTTCCTTGGTCACACCCCATCCCAATTACTTTTTCACCATCCTGCTAGTGTATGAATCAAGAGGTTACGCTCAGCGATCTCTTTAGCCATTGTCTCGTCCGACGGCAGTTCACCCGGCTGAGGAGCCATATTCCCGGACGGCAGCTCGCGCCAATGCTCCTGCCATTGCTGAGGCATGATGTGTTCTATGGAGAGTCCAGGCTTGATGCCGTGGCTTGCGGTGAATTTATCTCGTGAGCCGAGTTCTAGTTCTTCGATTACGAATCTCAGACGATGCGTCGGGAGTGGGCCGTATTGTGGTCTGGAGACAATTGCCTGCCTGAACTCTTCATCAGTGGGAAACTTTGCTGCTTCACTGTTGCTCTTCAACGCAACAGCCGATGCAAAGCTCTCGATAGACGTGTTGTTGGTTCGCATGTGGGAGACGATGTCCAGAAACGCGATGTTGTAGTTCTTCGCCGTCAGACCGCACAATGCTCGTCGCACAATGTAGCTTCCAATGAGTCTGTAGATTGATTGTTTGACACTGGCTTCTGCTTTCGAAGCCGCGATCATTAGAATTAACGGATACGCGGTCGAAAGATCGAAAACGTCCAGAAGGCGGGACAGGTGATAAAGTGCGCTGGTTGGCTCCGGAGCGATGAGTTCCCGATAGAGTGGCGCATAACTCGTTAGGCTCGCGAGCTCCTCAGCGACAGTCTGTCCGCTCTTGCGTTTCGTGTACTTCTTGTACTCCGCATAGAGTTCACTGAGCGAAACGAGTTCGCCAGTTTCCGCAGCCAGAGTATGGGCGAGGAAAAAATCCATTACAGGCTTCTTAATTCGTCCTTGGGTGCGCTCCTGCTTCCAGAATGGGTCTTCTTCGAACATCCGCCAATATTTCTTCATGAGGTTTTCCTCGTCCTCCTCATTCCGACTGGCCCGAAGGAAAACGTCATTTCGCACAAGATCCATCGCGGCGAGCGGAGCACCACCGTCGTTCAGGGTGGCGAAGATGACTTGTGGGTCGTCTTCTTTGGATAGCGTGATGACGATGAAATGAAAGTTCTGAAAGATGGCGTCGGTCAGCGCCAACAACCGATTACGAGCGGATGCCTCATCCACGTTAACGAAGGCGTGAGCGCGTGAAAGGAAAAACCAGTAGGCAGCCAATGACTTTGGCGTCGTCTCGACCTTCTTGATCTTGCCATTCTTGTGGAAATGCTGCGGATTGTTCGACCTAAGATCGTCAGAGGTTAAGTCGATAATCTCCCGAAAGCACTCTCGATCCGACGTTGTCGGTTGGAGCTTATACCTTCCATGCTTCTGGTCGGACTCCGCGAGGTCCTCACTGTGAAGCAGTAAACTTTCCAACTTTATTGAGAGGTCAGTAAATGCTAGGCTCCTGGCAATGTCTCGAAGAGCGGCAAAGCAAAGGTGGAATGTCGTAAGACGTTGCTGTCCGTCAACGACATCAAATGCCTGCACCCTACCGAAGGAGGCTTCGCCTTCGGGCACGACTAGCAGAGAGCCCATGTAGTGCGGAAAGTCTACTTTGCCCTTTGTCAGCCGCTCTTGCGCCTTATCTTCGATCTGCGCAAACAACGGGTCTAGCTGCTTCTTCTCGGTCCATGCGTAGGTGCGCTGATAGATCGGAACAACGAAGCGATGATTTTCACTCAGAACTTTTCCTACCGAAATCGGATCTGCTTTCACCCTATCTCCTCCGCTGAAAGCTCAAGATAGCAGAGCGGGAGCCGTTTCGTAGTAGAGCCTTGACGGTCGAGATTTTGGTGCTCCCGTCCGTTGCCAGCCTCGATGGAACCTGATATCGTGGACGGGCTCAATTGCCGGATAGCGATCAAAGTTTCGGAGCGCATCACGTCATCAGTGCGGTAGGTGTGGGGCCGCGGAGCAGGGAGAAAAGCGTTTGGAACAACTGGCTCGCTTTCTGGAGCGCGATTATGAATCGGCCGCACCCAGCTTGCGGGAGGGAATGGCGGAAATCCTCACCCTGCAGCGGCTCAAGCTGCCGCCCGCGCTGTACAAATGCCTGGCGACGGCCAACCCGATCGAGAGCCCGCAGAGCGGTGTGTCGAAAGTCCCGTCGTCAGTTTTTCCGTTGTCGAATGATATAAAATCGGCCATAGACAATCACTCGATTCATTGTTTCCTAAACAGGAAAATGTATTTCGCGATCACGGAGGTTTAGCGCGTGCGAAAACACTATCTCTCGTTCCTATCGTTGCTGTTGCCGGCCTTTTTACTCCTCAGCGGAGATGGCGTCGTTAAGGGGCAGCAAGGAAGTTCTTCGGCGGTCAAAGCGGGGCGCTGGTCTGATGCAGCCACCTGGCCTGACAAGAAGGTGCCCGGCAAAGACGACGTTGTCACGATTGAGAAGGGCATGGACGTTATCCTCGATGTCAGTCCGCTGCCGCTGCACGGTTTAACGATCAACGGCAAGCTGAGTTTCGCAGATAAAAAAGATCTTGAACTGACCACCGAGTGGATCCTGGTGCACGGGGAGTTGGAGATTGGCACTGAAGCCAAACCCCACACGCGCAATGCGACAATCACCCTGACCAATAACGTCCCGGGTGAAGACATTGAAACAATGGGTGACCGTGGGATCATGCTCACGGGCGGAACCCTGAGCCTGCACGGTACTCAGAAAAACTCCTGGACCAAGCTGACAAAAACAGCCGCCGCGGGTAGCGACTCAATAGAAGTAATGAATGCCGGTGGCTGGAAAAAAGGCGACGTGGTTGTAGTCGCATCAACGGATTTCGATCCCCACCAGGCAGAGAGACGAACCATCTCCGCCACCTCTGGGAACGTGATTAAGCTGGATCAGAAACTTCAATATATGCACTACGGCGAAGTCACCTTCGGCGTGGATGAGCGTGGTGAAGTCGGCATGCTCACACGCAATATCCTTATCCAGGCTTCACCCGACGCAGAAAAATCATTCAGTGGCGGGCATGTGATGGCGATGGTTGGGTCAACAATGAAAGTCTCCGGTGTCGAGTTCTATCGAATGGGTCAGCACGAGAACCTTGCGAGGTATCCGATCCACTGGCATCTGGTTGGCGACGCGCCGGGGCAATACATCGAGAACTCTGCGATTCACGACACCTACAGCCGCTGTGTGACGGTGCATGGTACGAACGATGTGCGGGTTGAGAACAATGTGGCGTACAACAACGTGGGTCACTGCTACTTCCTCGAAGATGGCGTGGAACACGGTAACCAGTATCTGAACAACCTGGGAATCCTGACCAGGTGCAATCCCACCCGGCCCTGCAATCCGACCAACGCTCTTAACGGCTCCGGGGCCGGTCAGAATGACAAGGATCAGCTGATTCCTTCCGACAACACGGTGTCCACCTTCTGGATCACCAACCCCGACAATACTTACCGCGGGAATGTGTCCGCAGGTTCTGAGGAAACAGGCTTCTGGATCGCTTTGCCAGAACACCCAACGGGCAAGTTTGAAGGCACGGAGATCAGTGCGAAGACCTGGCCGCGCCGCACGCAACTAAAGGAGTTTTCCGGCAACGTCTCCCACTCCGACGTCGACGGGCTGATGTTTGATCGCGGACCCAATGCGCAGGGTAAATTCAACCTTGGCGGGAACACGCATCTGCCCTATACGGATCCCAGCGACACCAACAGCGCGCGGCTGGAAACGGTGATCAAAGACTTTACCAGCTACAAGAACAGTGGCGCTGCCATCTGGGCCCGTGGCGAGAATCATGTGTTCAAGGGCCTGAAACTGGCCGACAGCGGTATCGGCTACACACATGCGTACCCTGGTGTGGCCCCGTACCACGGCGACTTTACATCGAGAGTCGAGGACTCCCTGTTCGTGGGCGAAACCGACAATAAAGGCACCCCCAAAACCGAAGCGGAAATCGCGTATGGTCGCAGCATGCCTCGCAAGGACGCTGATTACCCGATCCGTGGCTTCGAATACTACGATTTCACGCACCATCTTGTGAATGACACATTCGTCAATTTTGTGGACAATGCCACTCGCAAAACCGGAGCCATCTCGTACCTGCTGTACACCAGCTTTCCCATCAGCACCAACAACGATGTCGAAGGCCTGAAATTCCAAAATGCCAAGCCGGTGTATTTCCCACCGACGGAGGATCGCCGATGGTCCTTCTCCGGTGAATTCGGAAGGTTTGCAGGCTGGAATGGCGCGGTGTTCCACGATATCGACGGGTCGGTCGGCGGCGTCCCCGATTCCTACATTGTGATTGACAACGGGATCGCGGACGATCCTCAACACTGTCAAATCAAGCCGGACTGGAACGCTGCCGTCTGTAAGGGCGATATGGGGCGCCTGGGGATTAACGCCGGCGGTGGCGCAAGAGGCGGAGGCTTCGGTGCTGGCTTTGGTGGAGGTCGTGGTGGACCTGGCGCGCCTGCCGCTCCTGGCGGTCCTGGCGCACCTGGCGCCGCTGCAGCGCGAGGCGGATTTGGCGGAAGAGGAGGTTTCTTTGGAGGCGCTCCACAGGTGGTTCTCAGCCGCAATGGTCGGAAACTTACCGTCAGCGGCGACACCACGGTGCTCGCCGGTACCGAGATCCGGGCGGAAAGCGAATCGCCGTCCCTGAACCTTAGCGTAAGGGAGCTGGACAAGGGCTCATGGGTGATCGTCGAATTACCGGGATACACCAGCGCAGCCACGGGCACGGCACAAACCAGCCTGGATGCGCTGCGCAGCGCCAGCGACACCTCGTACTACAAGGGCGATGGTTCACTCTGGGTCAAGCTTGTATCTGACGGTGGCGGCGCTCGTCCCGGTCGTGGCGGCGGAACTGGAGCCAGTATCCAAATCAGCAGGTAAGCTGACCGCCGCTTTATAGGAATCGGTGGACCGATGAAGCCGATTTCCGATTGAGAGAACACCAGTCAAGTTAACAGGAGGATGTCATGAACCTGAATTCCATTCGTCAGGCGACCGTCCGGGCGGGCGCGTTGGCACTGTGCGGTCTCGCACTGGCAAGTGCACCGGCTACGCGTGCGGAAGAGAAGATAACTGCGCAGGATTTGATTGACCGCCAGCTGATCCTGGATCAGATCACGCGTTACTACTACAACTTCGGCAAAGTGGATCGGCAGAGCGAAGAGAGCTTTTATGCCGAGGACGGCGAGTTGATTCTCGGCACGAGGCACTACAAGGGCAAGGAAGGCATCAAGCAGGCATACAACCGTGCCCCCGCGGCGCCTCCAGCTGGAGCGGCGCCTGCTGTCGCCGCAGCGCCCCCGCGCGAGAGGACTGCTTTCAACGTGGCGATCGAGAATCCGCTGATCGTCGTGCACGGCGATACGGCCACTTCGCAGGTCATTTTCACCGAGTACCGGCAGGAGAAGTTGGGCGATCCGATGAAGATGACGACTCAGGGAAAGGAGTACGCCACGTGGGTCAAGGTGAATGGCGAGTGGCTCTACAAGACCCGCCAGATCACGAGCGGTAGTAACCCGCCGGAAGGCTGGAAGGAATAAGCACCCGGCGCATTATGCTCTGGCGTCCGAACCGCTGTGCCCAGATCCAGAGGGGCTGGAGCCCATCTGCCGGACGCGAACGCCGTTTTTGGAGCGGTGCGGACCTGGCTAGAGGGGCGCGCATGACCCCTCTGTCCGGGAGTAGCGCGGGCCTCAACGGCCATGGGCCAGCCGAGCCGAGCTACATGAAACAGCGCACGGCAGGGCACACCGGGACGGCCATCTCTGGAGATCGTCGTCCAGCCCTGTCCCAACATCGCGGCCCACAAGAGGACAGACGGACACCGCCTGTTTGGCCAAGTAGAGAAGGGTTATCCTGCTCAGGACGCCCCGACCGAACTCGCGGCTGCAAGCTGCGCGATCGCGGGGTAGCACCGGGGCAGCATTGTCGGACGACCTCCATTTCGCCTTCGTGGTTCTGCCTGTATTGGGTGCGAGCTGCTGTTGAAGCTGCGCCTTCGTCAGCGGCATTCCAGTCAATTCCCTGCAAGTGATAAGAACGCCCACCTGCCCCGTCCTTCGACTGTCGCGCCCGTCGCGACTTGAGTACGAACGCGGGGAGCACGGCCGGGGTACGAGCCCCCTACTTTGGCCGCATCACGCGCAACTCTTCCATAGCCGTTCGCGGGCTGCCCGCATGGCCGCTCTCGAAAAGTAGCCGAAACGCCTTCTGTGTTATCCTGCGCTCGCATTTGGAGCGATCCATGACCAAAATTAAAACTTCAGCTCTGCTGTTGCCTTGCACTGTTTCGCTGGCGTCCTGCCTGTTGCTGGCGCAGGTCCAAAGGCCCGGGGAGTATCCGCGGGGCGAGAAGCCTTCTCCGATGATGAATTTTTTCGTGACGAGCGAACCCATCGGCGACGGCGGCAATCTCGGCGGACTGGCTGGCGCTGACGCACATTGCCAAGTGCTCGCAACGGCCGTAGGCGCAGGAAATCGCACCTGGCACGCTTACTTGAGCACGCAGGCGCGGCCCGGCCGGCCGGCGGTGAACGCGCGCGACCGCATCGGCAAAGGTCCCTGGTACAACTTCAAAGGCGAAATGATCGCGCAGGATCTCGCGCACCTGCACGGCGATACGATGGAACTGGCGCATCAGGGAAATAATCTGAATAAGCTCACCGGGTTGACGGAAAAAGGCCAGATCGTGCCGGGTTTGTATGACTATTCCGATCCACGCGACAACGACTGGAATTACGCCAAAACCACCCGGTTTTCGACTCGCCACGAAATGCTCACCGGTACTCAGACCGATGGCACCGCCTTCACCGATGGTGTCGATCACACCTGCGATAACTGGAACAGCAACAAGAGCCCGGCCCCAGGAACGTCGAACGGACACCTGAATGCTGCCGATGGCAGGCCTAACGCCCAGATCGGTTTTCCCGACCGCAATGGCGGCGGCAGCGGTTCCTGGAACTCCGCTCACGGAACCCGCGGCTGTGCCCAGACGGATTTGCCGAAAACCCACGGCATCGGCCTGTATTATTGTTTCGCGATTAACTAGAGTGGCGGAAAAGCATATGACCAAGCCACATGCTCACGTTGTCCTCTTGTGTACTTTGATGCTGGTCTCTTGCCTGATGCTGGCTCAACAGAACGCGCCGAATACCCAGGGCGTCACGCCGCCCCCCGGTAGCCCGACGCCGACTCCGGCTCGAATGACCTTTTTCGTCACCAGTGTCGGTCTCGGTAAAGGCGGAGACCTTGGCGGACTTGCGGGCGCCGACGCGCACTGCCAGGCGCTTGCGGCGGCTGTCGGCGCGGGCGGTCACACCTGGCACGCCTATCTCAGCACTCAGGCTCGTCCCGGACAGCCCGCCGTCAACGCGCGTGACCGTATCGGCGCCGGGCCTTGGTTCAACTGGTCGTTCGCGCAACTGGGGGCGCCGCAAAACGCCATCATTTCGGCAGACCTTGCCGAACTTCACGGAGACACGCTCGTCCAGGCGCAGCGCGGCAGCAATCTATTCAAACAGTCCACACGCAACGAGCATGGACACGTCATTCACGGCATCGGCGATACGCCACCGATTGAGCACGAAATTCTCACGGGATCGAAGTGGGACGGCCGCGCTTACATGGATAACGCCGACCATACTTGCAACAACTGGACCAGCAGTTCAACAGGTTCCGCGCAGGTCGGCCATTCTGATCGAATCGGCAATGGCTCATCCTGGAATTCCTCGAACGCGACAAAAGGATGCAGCCAGGCGGCGCTCGAAAGCAGCGGCGGCGCGGGCCTTTTCTACTGTTTCGCAATTAACTGACATTCATCGGCTGAACGATAGGATCGGAATCGAGCCCAGCACTCTGAACCGTTATCTGCGGAAGGCTTGGCGACGATCCTGGACCAACAGCTTCGGCCACGCCGATAATGATGTCCAGCGCTCTCGAATTTCAGAAGGTCAGCTTGAGCGCGTTGCCGAAGCAGAAGCCAAGGAATAGCAGGCCTATTCGGCGCGTTTTTCAGCCGACGATCCGGCGAAGACGCTTCGACCATCCGCCAACGTCACTTTCTTTGCATTCGCCAAATTGGATTGGTCTCTGGCTAGGTAGCCTTCGACCGTCACCTGATCGCCGGTCTTCAGCGAATCTTGCCGCCATCCTAGGTGGCGCAAGATTAGCGGCGGCCCAAGTTCGATATTCCAATTGACAACTTCGCCTTGATTGTTCTTCACACCCACGTAGAAATGCACGTGTGGATTTGTCCACTCCACTTTCGTGACTGTACCGGTGATTTGAACTGGCTTATCGGTATCATACTCGGCGGCGAACGAGTGATGCGCGTATGCGGACGAGCGCGAGAGCAGCAGCGCCAGAGACAGGATCAAAAAATGCGCTTCGTATCTCATTCGTTTTACTCTCCCCCAAACGCGTGCCCGGTTAGTTGGTGCTCACGTGCTCGCGGCATTGATTATTCTCCGCGCAAACGTACTCCTCAACTTCCTCATCGGGCGCCAGGACATTTACGAACTTTGTCCGGAACGGCGTTCTAAAGCTTTCTGGATCGTCGTATGTAGTTTCGACTTCAAGGTGACCCAGGTCCGGCCGCCGCAACCGGTCAGTGATGTGCAGTTTGCCGGTATGCGGGAACATATTCAGCCATGTTTTATCGTTCAACCCCAGCGTATCGATGACCAGCGTGTCGCCTTCCCATTTGCCAATCGAATATCCATCCGCCGGTCTCCTCGGTCTGCGTCCATCCAGGTACACGTGGTGGGTCATCAACAACCTGCCGAGCGTCTTGAAATCATCTCGTCTGTTTGGCGGGCGGCTGTGCGTGGCCGGGAAGCGAATATGCCGCGGCACCGGCCAAAGTCAGGAACACTCGACTGTTCATTTTTCCTCCGGGAATCACTGGCACGCGAGAGTGTACCGCTATCTGGCGACTAGGCTTTCGCCAGCCGACACGCCGGAGAGAACGATTTTTCCATCGCTGGAAAGAATGCTTGTGGCATTCCCCTGGTTGGCGAAATTCTTCGAGCGGCAACCCTTCACAATGATCTCATCGCCGATCTTCAGTGAATTTTTCGTCCAACCGGCCCTCAGCAGCGCATTGGGGCTGCCTAACTCAAATTCCCAATTGGTGATTTCGCCCGAATCGCTCTTCACATCCAGATAAAGATGGGCGTGAGGGTTCATCCACTCGAACTTAGTGACCGCGCCGCGCAGCGTGATGGGCTTCGAGACGTCATATTCCGCAGCGAAAGAGTGATGGGCTAGTGCGGGAGGGGCAATGAACCAAAGTACGGAGGCGAGCATCAGGAAGTACGGCAGTTTTTTCACGGTCTGGTCAGTTTTCTCGGATTAAGCGTTCGCAACCTCAGCGCTTCGTGACGGTTTGAGGGGCCTTCCCCTCGCCGGGCTCGTAGTATCCGATCAGCCGGCCGCAAACCGGTATACTCACCCACAGTATCAGCGAAAGCACAGCGGCGGCTTTCGCGCGTGTGGGTATCACTGGGGCCTTGTCCAACTCCTCGGGGTGGTCGTACACGATAGGTTTAAAAATTAGCGCATGAACTCCGACTAGCAGCAGGAGCGTCATCTTGGTCCAGAAATAAGGATTGGGATAATACGTCGGCGCCTCCGAGCCGGCCATGAGAAGCCCGCAGGTGACCATAATCACAAAGCCGATGCGCTTAAAGGGACGCAGACCTCCCACCACGTCCGCTATGCTCTGATCGCGCAAGGCTAAGCCGAGCAAGCGCAGATCGGTCATCAGGATCATGCCACCGAACACAGCAATGCAACTCAAATGCGTGGCCATGATCATGGGATAGACCCACGGCGTCTGCTCAACCCCGGTCATCAAGCCAGTGTTCTGAATCGATTCGAAGATGGAAAAGAGCGACAATACAGCCTCCCCACGAACATAGATATCAGGCCAGAAGTCCTACGAAGAGCCCGCCTGTGACCACCGAGACCCACAGCAATACCGAGATGGCTCCGACCATGACGCCCACGCCTGGGGACGGGGACGACGAAGCCACCTTGTAGTGCACGGTGTAGTTATAGAGGATCCCCACAAGCAGCGCGGTTGCCTTGAACCGGAACCACGGGCTGAAGTAATACATGCGCGGGTCCGACAAAAACAGCGCCATCCCTGCAAGCACCGTCACCGCCAACCCGATCAACGTATACACCCAAGTGTCATGCAGCAGTTTGGCGGGAGTTGTCCGCGGGAACGCCAACCCTAGAAGACGGAGGTCCACGATCATAATAGTCCCGATGGCCACGCCGAAAAAGACAATATGAAAACACTCTGCCACCGCGAAGCCCCATTCGGTATTATTCAGCAGGTCAGCTATTGCGTTCGATTGTAGAAAAGCCGGAGATGCCATGTTTTTTAGGACGTCGAGTTCAGTCTAAAGGGGATACTTATACAAACAGTCCCGCACCGCATCACTTCGGATCTTGTATGTCGAGCGGGACTGGGGCCTCACCGGCGTACATCTTGGCGCTCCCGTAAAAGCCCGCCGTCATCAAGTGGATATCCACCTGGTTCTTGCCGTTGTTCTCCCAGAACCAACCGTGAATAGCGGTGCTGGGCGCGGTGAACGAGCCATAGGAGTGGTCCTCGATTGCGCGGTGTAGATGCCAGCCGGAGCGGCTACGGGACGAGCGCCAACGGCCTGCGACCTCGGCCTTCGCAGCCACCTTACTTTCGGAGGCTTTCGCAAGATCGGTCAAGTGGAGTAGCTTGCCAGTCTTCAGCGGATCGATTCCGTACTCGGCTGGCAGCACGGCCGTGAAAAGAAGCACTAATGCAACCGTCCGTGCGATCCCTGTTGCTTTCGCGCTCGCTTCCTTCGACGGCGCCAGCGCCCGTTGAACGTCTTCTTGTTCGACCATATGAATCCCGTAATTACGCAGCTGCGAAATAACATCTTACCGACGCGCAAGCCGGGTGTCGAGACGTGGTAGGCTCGACGTTCCGCTCCCGCGGGTATTCCGCCTGTGGCCACTACCAGTCTATTCATAAGATAAAGCAAGCCATCGGCAGGATTCTGGTGAATACGCCCGTGTTCTGTGTTATCTGTACACTAGCGCGCTTCAGGCGCGTAGCGACGGTTAAATGGCGTTCGCAGAGGTGTCTTTCCTATGCATCTGAAATCCATAAGGCGCGCTACCATCCTGGCCACGTTGAGCACCCTATCGGCGCTCGGCGTCTTCGCCCAGGACAATACGAATCCAAAGGATGACCCCGACCAGATTGGCAATCGCAATGTCGGTAAGGGCGTCAACTTCTACTCCATCGAGAAGGAAATCGCGATTGGAAAGCAACTGGCCCAACAAGTGGAGCGCCAGGCCAAGATCATCAATGACCCGGTGATCGCCGAGTATGTCAATCGCGTGGGCCAGAACTTAGTGCGCAATTCTGATGCGAAGGTTCCTTTCACCATAAAAGTGATCGATTCCGAGGAAGTGAATGCGTTCGCACTGCCCGGTGGATTCTTCTTTGTAAACTCCGGCCTGATCCTCAAGGCGGATACAGAAGCCGAGTTGGCAGGCGTGATGGCCCACGAAATTGCGCACGTGGCCGCGCGGCACGGCACGCGAGCCGCCACCAGGGGCGAGCTAGCGCAGATCGGCATGCTCGCGGCGGCGATCGCCATGCCTTACGGCTGGACCAGCTTTGGAATCCGAGAAGGCGCCAGCATGATGATCCCTGTTGGCTTTCTCACCTTCTCGCGCGCCAACGAAAGAGAGGCCGATCACTTAGGCCTGCAGTACATGTACAAAGCCGGCTACGACCCGACCGCATTCGTGGATTTCTTCGAGAAGATCGAGACGCTCGAAAAGAGAAAGCCAGGGTCGGTCGCCAAGATCTTCTCGACCCACCCGCCGACCGATGACCGGATCAAGGCTTCCCAGGAAGAAATTCAGAAGGATCTCAAGCCAAGACCCGAGTACGTGGTCACCACTTCGGAGTTCAACGCGGTAAAAGCCCGCCTTGCCGCGCTACACGGCCGTCGCAAGTTGGATCCCGCTCCGGATGCCAACCGTCCGACACTGCGCCGCACTCCCGGCAGCGGAACCGGGGACAGCAACGATGGCGGCACGAATTCCACCACCGACGATGATGACCGCCCCACGCTCAAACGCCGTCCCGACAGCGGAAACTAATGCTACGTCGGGGGTTCTGCCATAGCTGCTTGTGCATAGCAGGTCCTGTTCTATCGTTGTCGTTCACTCCCGGATTCCTAAGGGCGCAAGACAAGGTTTACATTTGCCCCATGGACCGGACGTTCGCTCCAATCAGCCCGGCACTTGCAGACGCTGCGGGATGAAACTGCGCGAGGGGATCCCGGAGCCAGTGGAATTCCGCCTGGACCTGGTGCTGACACCGAAAGCGGTAAAGCCGAACGAGACCACCCAACTGAAATTCACCGTACGCGATCCCTTACACGACCATCCTGTGTTCGAGCCAGACGGCGATTTTGTCTACAATCTCGCCTTCCGAAGCCGGGTATGTATCGCGTCCTGGGCGACTTCTATCCGGATGGCGCGACGCCGGAACTGATTGCGAAAACCGTAATTGTCCCTGGAACGCCTCCGCCGCCTGCTTCGATTCCGCGCGATTATTCGACGAAGGAGGGGAGAACCTGCGGGTGGAAATGACCACCGACCCGCCGCAGCCCGTCGCCGCACAGAAAACGCAGATCTATTTTCGGCTATCGCCCGCCGACGCCATCGAGAAATATATCGGCGCCTGGGCCCATATGCTGGCTGCGAGCGACGACTTGATCGACCTGATTCACACACACCCATTCATTGCTGATGGTGGCCCTACCATCCAATTCAGCCTGGAGTTCCCGCGAGCGCGAACTTACCGCATGTGGGTGCAGTTCCAGCGCAAGGGCGTGGTCAACACGGCCAGCTTCGATGTTCCAGTCAATGAACTGGAATAGGCACATCCGCTGGCCGCGAGGAACAGATCGTCTATTCCTCTTCGGAGCCCGCTCGTAGAAAAGTTGTTCGAGCATCAACTCCCTCATGTTAAAAGTATCTGAGCTTCGGGCTCAATCATGCCTTTGAGGACGCTGATCGTTGACGACGAACCAATAGCACGGAAAGTATTGCGTGAGGAACTCGGTTCGTTCGAAGACGTCGAGATCATCGGAGAAGCAGATAACGGCGTCAGCGCCCTGGAGAAAATATCCGCCGACCATCCCGACCTTGTGTTGCTGGACCTTCAAATGCCCGAAATGGGCGGTCTTGAGGTAGTTCGAAATCTCCGGAGCGGGACGCATATGCCCGTGATCGTAATTGTCACCGCTTATGACAAATATGCTCTTCAAGCGTTCGATGCGGGGGCGATCGACTACCTGCTTAAGCCCGTCAGCGGAGAGCGGTTAGCGGATGCAGTTGAACGGGCGAAGCGACTCACCGAAAAGGAAACTGTTGAGAGACTAGCGCAGCTTCAGGAAGTTGGCGCGAAGCCGGCGACTCCTCAGAGCAAAAGGATCGTCGGAAGAATCGGTGAAGAGTACTTTCTCCTCAGCGCCCCTGAGATCTACGCATTCCAAGCCGATGGCGACATCGTCTGGATCATCACAGCGAAGAAGAAGTACCTTGCCACCCAGACGCTGAAAGCCCTTGACCAGCGGCTCAGAAATACGAGCTTTCGAAGAATTCACCGAAGCGCCTTAGTGAATGTCGATCACGTCCGGAAGATGAGCGCGCTCAGCAGTCAAAGATGGCTGATTACTCTCGCCAACGATCAGGAATTTATTGCGAGCAAAAGGCAAGCCGGAAGTATTCGCCAGCTCTTGAACGGGTAGGAAGCGGCACTTCGGCTCTTTCCACTTGTCTTCAAATCCACGCCGCTCATCGTGGATTCAAGGCCACATAAAGTTTTGTCTGGACCGCTCCGCGAAAATCCATAAAATAAGCGAAAGGGGATTTCGGTTCATCGGTCAAATGCGCTGAATCGCCGGGCCCCCGCTCTAATCGATGCCTATCGTGGCCGCATTCGCCCTTATTGTCTTTTGGCTTCGAGACTATATGTCCCTGCGCATGAGTCCGAATCGCAAGGTAACTTATCGCGCCTTGGCTTATGGGGCTGCCATCCTCCTTACCGCCGTGTTTCTTTGGACAATGGCAATAAGGATCGGCCTCTGGGACTTTGCCAGGGGAATTCAATCGTCGACGATCCTCTTTCTCGTAATTGCATTCCACGTCGCAGCCAGTGTTGTATCTATTTGGGTGAAGCAGACCCAGAGTTATGACTGGATGTGGGCAACGGCTCTCCTTCCGGCGCCCATCGTTTGGCTCTTGCTCTTGAAAACGACGCTGGTCGCTGACCAAGGTTCAGGGGGCTTTGCTGCGCAATTCAGTTTCTTCGCGGTCGCGGTGGTGTGGGCTTCGTCCATGATCGTCGTAATCTACCGCACTCGTGATGCCGAGATGCCGCTCGACGATCTCGACTTTGCGGTTCTCTTTGGGAGCTTGAGCCACTGGCTTGCAATGTTGACCATTCCCCTCGTGGTTTCAGTGGCTCCCTGAGTGTCATCCAAACCGCAGCCGCGCCATCCGGGAACGTAGCTGAAGGGGACTAATTATTCTCGTCCGCTCATAGTGCAAATTAGATCGTTCATATCGGCGATCAGGCCAGCCATCAGATTGTTCTTGGTTCTTTAGTACCAAAGACTCACAATCGAAAAATATGAGAATGAGCCGTCTCGTCATCTCCGTGGTTTTTCTGGTTTTATGCGCCGCGTCGCCTGTCGCGACGTACGCACAATCGAGCAGCGCCAACTCCGGAACCGTTCGTGGAAGCGTGCTGGACCCCTCCGGAGCGGCTATCGGGGGAGCGACCGTGGAAATTCAGAATCCGGTTTCCCACTATGACAAAAGCGTTCAGAGTGACGCGCAGGGAAACTTTGAATTCGATAACGTTCCGTTCAATAACTATCACGTGAGCGCCTCGGCGAAAGGGTTCCAAGGCGGCGAACAGGATGTCAACGTCCGTTCTCCTCTGCCGGTTGAAGCCAAGATCTCCATGGCGATCGGCGCTGCGACTGCGAGTGTAACAGTGACCAGCGGGACGGATCTGGTGGAGACTGACACAACCACGCACACGGACGTGGACAGGGATCTTTTCGATAAGCTGCCTCTCGAAAGCCAGTCCTCGTCGCTCAGCTCATTAGCGACCCTCGCCTCCCCAGGGGTTTCGGCCGACTCAAACGGCCTTTTCCACGGATTCGGCGATCACGCCTCGAACTCTTTCTCCATCGACGGCCAGCCGATTACGGACCAGCAAAGCAAGGTGTTCTCGAATCAGCTCCCCGTCGACGCCGTGCAGTCCATGGAAGTCATCGAAGGCGCGCCGCCCGCCGAATATGGCGGAAAGACCAGCCTGGTGCTGGTAGTGACTACTCGTTCGGGCCTGGGAGCCACGACACCGCACGGCGATTTCTATGACCTCCTATGGCACATTTGGCACCACCAACGACGGGTTCGACTTTACCTTTGGGGGGCAAAAGTGGGGCAATTTCATCTCAGCTAATGGTCTAGATACAGGCCGTTTCCTGGATGGCCCGGAGTTCCAGGTTTTCCACGATCATGGCAACGAGGAGAACATATTCGACCGGGTCGATTTCAAGCTTTCCGACAAGGACTCGATCAACCTCAATCTCAGCTTTACCCGCTCCTGGTTCCAGACTCCCAATTCCTACGACGCCCAGAATGCGACGGCCTGGAACGGCCTGGTGGTAAATAACGGCGGCCTTGGCCCCAATGGTTTACCGGTCGGCACCGAGGATCAGCGCTCGAAGATCAGAACGTTTAACATTGCGCCGGTCTGGACTCGTCTGCTCAATCCCAAGACAGTGTTCACGTTCGGCGCTTTTGTGCGGCAGGATCAATACAACTATTATCCGAGCGCCGACCCCTTCGCCGACTTCACGGCCGATCTCCAGTCCGCGACCGACGGTCAAAGTCGCCGGCTCACAAATGCCGGTGCCCGCGCGAGCGTGTCTTACGTCAATGGCATTCACAATATCAAAGTCGGCCTTCAATATGAGCACACCTTTATCACGGAAAGGGATACCTTCGGCCTGGTGGATCCAACGGCAAACGCCCCTTGTCTGAATGCCGACGGAAGCCCCGACACGGACCCTACGCTGACGGACCCCAACAACTGCACGGGAACGCTGCAGCAGAATCCCAATTTTCTTCCGATCCTGGCCTGTTACGACCTGACCAGAACAGCGCCGCTGCCTGCTTCCGACGGCTGCCCGAATAGCACCAGCACCGACTACAGATATTTTGGCCATGCCGACATCAAGGAGTTCGCGTTCTACATTCAGGACGCAATCAATGTCCACAACTGGACCTTCAATCTCGGTCTGCGCGTCGACAAATACAATGGCATAACCAGAGCGGCGCAAGGGGAACCGCGCCTTGGCATCGCTTACAACATCAAGCCAACGAATACGGTTCTGCGGGTCTCCTATGCCCGCACCATGGAAAGCCCCTTCAACGAGAATCTGGTGCTGGCGAGCCTGGGATGCCTCGACCCGGTGATCGTCGCCTTCCAGAGCTTTGTTGCCGGGCGGCGCTTGCGTGTCAACAACGCCGCTGAGCCCCGGGCACCGCAATGAATTTCATGCCGGCCTCTCGCAGGCGTTTGGCAAATACTTGGTTCTCGATGGCGAATACATCTGGAAGTACACCCACAAGGCATTCGACTTCAGCGTGCTCGGCAATACGCCGATCACTTATCCGATCGAGTGGTTAGCCTCGAAGATTCCCGGATATGCAATCCGCCTCTCGATGCCGAACTTCCATGGGTTGACGGCTTTCATGGTGACATCCAGCGTGGCGGCGCGCTTCTTCGGTCCCCAGATCGCCGGGATTGGCGCTACTCCGGGATCCATCAGCGTATTCCGCATCGATCATGACGAGCTTTACAATGCAACCGGGCACCTGCAATACCAGCCCTCCCAGAAATGGCCGTGGTTCAGCTTCAACTGGCGCTATGACAGCGGTCTGGTAGCCGGTCCGGTTCCGTGCGCCGGAGGCGAATCTTGCGCCAACGGACCCAACGGGACCGACACCGTGGTGGACGTTTCCGGACTCACGCCCGACCAACAGTTCGAAGGCGGGCTCTACTGCGGGACCGTCCACGCAACGCCAACCATGCCGATCAGTCCCACCGGTCTCTGCCCAGCCAACTTGTACGGTTCTAACCTGGTTTCCATTCCCGCTGCGGGCACGGAGAACGACGACCACAATCCGCCCCGCATCGCACCGCGCAATCTCTTCGACATTGGCGTTGGGCACGACAACATCTTCCACGGCGACAAATACAAGTTGAGCGCGCGCGTGACGGTCGTGAACCTGGCGAACTCCTATGTCCTATACAATTTCCTATCCACGTTCAGCGGAACGCACTATGTTTCGCCGCGGGCGATAACCGGAACGATCGGGTTCCATTTCTAGACGTTTTCTAACCTCTGAAAGTAGTAAGATGAATTCGGCTCTGGGCGCGACAAACGCTCAGAGCCGAAATTTTTGGTGCAGAATAAAACTTGAAGCGCCTTACCCTTGCCTTCGTTCTGACAGCCATTGCGGCCATCGCCCAAAACACCGCTACCACCGGCGCTATAAGCGGCACTCTGTTCGATTCCATTGGCGACCCTATCGATCACAACCAGGTGCAGGCGGAAAACGCAGACACCCACGCCGTTTTCAAAGCCACAACATCCGCCAAGGGTAAGTACACGCTGGCCGGCCTGCCGCCTGGCAAGTATTTCGTTGTGGCCTCCGCGCCCGGCCTGCGGCCGTTTGCCATGAAGGGCGTGCTGGTGAAAGCGTCGCTGACTCTTCGGTTCGACATCCACCTCACCGACACCACGCAACTCAACACGCTGGGCGAGGATCGGCGAAGGATTGAAGAAGACAACAAGCGAGACGCTCCGCCTGCTGGCCCAACGCCGCGCACCTTCGACGGCAAGCCCGATCTTTCCGGCGTCTGGTGGCAGCCCACCACGGTGGATCCCGGCAAGCCCGAGTTTCTCCCCGAGGCGATTGCGATCCAAAAGGAACGCCTGGCGAACAATTCCAAGGACAGCCCGCAGGCGCGCTGCCTGCCCTCCGCTCCGCTGCGCAACGGTCCGCTGTGGGAATTTGTCCAGAGCAGGAATTTTCTGGTCTATATTTCCGATGACGAGAGCCCGGGCTTCCATCAGATCTATCTGGACGGCCGCGGCCATCCCGCCGATCCCAACCCGGCCTGGTACGGCCATTCCATCGGGCATTGGGATGGAGACACGCTGGTTGTCGATCGGGTAGCGTTCGATCCCAGAGTCTGGCTGGATATCGAGTCTCATCCGCACTCCGACAAACTGCACATCGTCGAGCGCTATCACCGCCCCGATCTAGGCCATCTGGAGACCGAAATCACGGTGGACGACCCCGGAGTCCTGGCGAAACCCTGGACGCAGAAACGCGTAGCCCACCTGGCGCACGAAGAGATCTACGAGTTTATCTGCGCCGAGAATAACCGCGACGTGCAGCACATGGTCGGGAAGTAAAGATTCCGATTAATGCGCCGCCGAGGACTGGCGCTCTCCAAACTTCGGCCGCCGCATAATGAACGGCAGCGGGCTCAAGCACGCGATCATCACCGACATCACGAAGAAGGCGTTCTTAAAGCTGACCGCTCCGGCCTGGTTCTGCAGCGTGAGGTACGCCATGGAGAGCGCCTTCTTGGCGGCGGTGGCGGCGTCGTAACCTTGCGAAGTGAACATCGCGGTAAGCCCGTTCAGGAACTGCCTGAAATTCGGGTCGCCCATGCTGGTGTGCGAGGCCAAGGCCAATTGGTGCGTCTGGTTCTGGCGCGTCAGAAAGACGCTGAGTCCAGAGGTGCCGATGCTGCCGCCGATATTGCGCATGAAACTGGAAATACCCGAGACCTGGTTGTTCTTTTCTCGCGGAACGCCGACATAATTCAACGTGCTGATGGGAATAAAGATCAGCGGCATGAAGATCACCTGGAACATGCGCAGCAGGACAATGGTGGTGAAATCGATCTGCAAATAGATGTTGGTCATCAGCCGCAGCGCGAACGAGGTGCCCAGGAATCCGATACAGATCAATAGACGGGGATCGATCTTTGTCGCAGTCAGACGGCCGGCCACAAACATCATGAACATCAGCACGAAGCCCGCGGGCGATAGCGCCAGCCCGGCTAGTTCCGCCGTGTAGCCCAGGCTGGTTTGCAGAAATTCGGGAATTAAAACCGTGGAACCGAACAAAACCATGCCGAGCACGAAAGAGAAGCTGACCGCTGTTCCGAAATTCCGATTCTTGAGCAGACGCACGTCCACGATGGGATTCGGGTGGTACCACTCCCAGAGGAAGAATGCGGCCAACATCGGAAGGCCGACGCAGGTTAACGCGGTAATGAGACGGGAAGCGAACCAGTCGTTTTCCTGGCCCTTGTCCAGCACGAATTGAAAGCACGCAATACCAATCACCAGCAAGCTGAGCCCGATGTAATCGATTTTGATTCCGGCGCCCTTGCGTTCTCTTAGCCAGGGCGGATCTTCCACCAGACGGCTGGTGAAGAAGAGCGACATCAGCCCCACCGGCAAGTTGATGAAGAAGATCCAGTGCCAGTTCATGTTGTCGGTAATCCATCCGCCCAGCGTCGGTCCGATGGCGGGGGCGAATACCACGGCCATGCCGTAAACCGCGAAGGCTTGGCCGCGCTTCTCCGCCGGGAACGTGTCTGCCAGGATGGCTTGCTCGGAAGGTTGCAGACCGCCGCCGCCCGCGCCTTGCAAAATACGCGCCACGATCAGGAACGGAAGATTGGGCGCGATGCCGCAGAGAAACGACGACACGGTGAACAGCACCACGCAGGTCATGTAGAAACGTTTTCGCCCAAAGATGGTAGAGAGCCAGCCGGAGGCGGGGAGAATGATGGCGGCCGAAACCAGATAGCTGGTGAGCACCCATACGGCTTCGTCGTAAGTAGCGCCGAGCGATCCGGCGATGTGCGGCAGCGAAACATTGGCGATGGAAGAGTCCAGCACTTCCATGAACGTCGCCATGGTTACCGTCAGCGCCACGGCCCACGGATTATACGAGGGCTTCCAATCCTGATGCGATCCCGCTGGCGTCATTTCAGCTTCCAATGCGGACGTCGGGCTCAACCGACATGCCGGGGCGCAAGCGATCGAGGTCCTTCTGATTGGGCTTGAAGCGCAGACGCACCGGGATGCGCTGCACGATCTTGATGTAGTTGCCGGTGGCGTTTTCAGGTGGCAAGACACTGGAAATCGCGCCGGTGCTGCCGCCGATGGTGTCGACGTAGCCTTCAAAATCCTCGCGCAGCGCGTCTACGTGAATGCGAGCCGATTGGCCGGGGTGGATGTTGTGCATCTGGGTCTCTTTGAAATTGGCCGTCACCCAGATGTCGCCGATCTGGGCGATGGTCAGCAACTGCTGGCCCGCGTTGACGCGCTCACCCAGTTCGGCCGAGCGCTTCAGAACGACCCCGGCGGCAGGCGCGACGATCTTCGTGTAGCTGAGCTTCAACTCCGCCTGTTCCAGCATGGCTTTTGCGGTCTCTTCATTGGCTTGCTGCGACTGGATGTTAGCCTGCCGGATGGCCAGTTGCTGGGGCGCGTTGCGTTCGTATTGCGCCAGTCGGGTCTTCACTTGAGCAAGCTGGGCTTGCCGCTGCTGCACCGTGCGGGCCGCGGCTTCCACCGTGGCCCGGTTGGCGTCCACGGCCGCGTCCTGAGCTTTGGAGGTGGCCGCCACCTGTTCGAACTCCTGCTGCGAAACCTCTTCGTTCTTGATGAGCAGAGTGTAGCGGGCCAGATCGGATCGAGCCTTGGCGGCATTGGCCTGCGCTTCAGCCAGGCGCGCGACGGCGGATTCGCGATCCCGTTCGGCAACTCCCACGGCTGCCTCAGCGTTAGCGACATCCGCTTCGGCGCCGGTAATGTTGGATATATTTTCGGTCTGAGTGATCGGCACGTTGGGCCGTTGCGCCGTAACCTGGCTGGCGGCCTGTGCCAGTTGGGCGCGCGCCTGATCCACCGCCACCTGGAAGTCGCGCGGATCCAGGTCCACCAACGGATCGCCCGCCTTCACCATCCGGTTGTCGTCGACATAAACCTGCGTGATAGCGCCGTCCACGCGCGAGCTGATGGAGTTCAAGTGCGCTTCCACTTCGGCGTCGTCGGTGGATTCAAATTGCCGCGACTGAAGCCAGAAGTAGATGCCCACTCCGGCCGCGACCGCGAGAAACAGAAAAAAGATGATGAACGCGCGTCCACGTCCGCGAGTGACGGGCGGCGCCGGGTTGGGGGCCGTTGGCGAACTCATTTTTGCACCCCTGGTTTAGGAACCCCTGGTCCCGTTCCAGCGAGCAAGGTGGGAAGGTCCGTTTCGGCCTGGCCTATGGCGCGGGACAAAGAGATGCGGGCCAAGTCGAAAGCAAATAGCCCGGAAATGTAGTCGCTATCGGCGCTGGCTACTTGTTCCTGCGCCTGGACCACTTCCACGGTGGTGGTGACCCCGGCGTTAAATCGATCCCGCGCCTCGCGCAAAGTTTCGTTCGCGAAGCCTCGATTATTCTCCGCCAGCCGGACTTCCCCGATCGCCGTTTCCAGTTCGATCAGCGCGGTGCGGACTTCCTGTTCCACGCGGCCCCGCTGGTCGGCCAGTTCGGCCTGCCGCTGGTGCAGCGTGGCCTGGGCCAGTTGGATGTCGGCCTTCACCTGCCCGCCTTGGTACACCGGCACGTTCACGCTGCCGGTGACGGTGTATACGCCGTGATTCGATACCGGAGTGGGGCCGAGCACTCCATAATCGGCGGTCAGAGAAGCGGACGGAAGGCGTTCGGCGCGCGCGGCGGAAACGACGATTTCGGCGGCCCGAACCTGGCTCTCGGCGGCTTTGAGATCCCACCGTTTCTCGAACGCCTGTTGCACCGCCTCGGCCGGTTTCGGCACCGCGGGCGGATTGAAGGCCAGCGGCTCGCTCAACACGAGTTCCCGGTCGAGCGGCAGGCCGATGAGGCGATCGAGAACAAGTTTCTGTTTCCGCAGATCCGATTCCAGCGCATTGAGCCGCTGCTGCTGGCTCTGCAATTCAACCAGGGTGCGAGTGACATCGATGCGGGCGTTGGTGCCGGCCTCTTTACGGACCTCAGCCTGGTGATAAACCGCTTGCGCATTGTCCACCTGAGCGCGCTGGGATGCCACGCGCGCGTCGGTGGCGATGGTTTGAAGATACGCTCCAGCCACTGCCAGCACCACCAGTTCTCGGGCATCGCGCGCGGAAAGCTGGGAAGCGTGCTCGCTCTCCTGGCTGGCGTGCCAGTTGCGGCGCGCTACTGGATCGTACACCGATTCGCTCAAGTTGCCGAGCAGTTGCGAGTATTGAAAAGGACCCACCACGGTCGGAATCGCGAAGCCGAACCCGGGCGGGATGTTGAACTTAAACCCGAACGCGGCCAAATTGACTTGCGTGCTGGTTTCACTGGCGTCGATCGAAATATAGGGAAGCAACTGGCTGAGCGCTCGCAACCGCAGGGCTCGCGATGCGCGGGCGGTGTCGTCGGAGGTGAGCACGCCAAGATTCGCGCGAAGCCCCAATTTTACGGCATCGGCGAGTGTCAGCGTAACCGGACCCGCGGGAGGCGTTTCACCCGGCACGCTGCCCTCGAAATCGCCCCCGATCTGGATAGAGCTGTTCACTGTGCTGGCGCCGGGGCTGGGTGCGGCTTGCTGCTCGGTGGTTACAGAACCGGGGGCCTGCCGTCCGGACTCCGGCAGTTGCATGGCCGGGGTAGATCGTTGCGCTCCCGTGCCTCCGAACTGCGCCCAGGCCAGGGAGGCGGCGAGACAGACAAATACTATGGCGGAAATGGAACGGAACACGCCTTTAATTTAACATATACATACCTGCATGTATATAATAGGGAAGGCCATGGCCGCGCAGACCAAGCACCAGCAAAGAACCGAGGCTACGCGCCGCGCTCTGTTGGATGCCGCGCGCCGCATTTTCGCCCGCGATGGGTTCGAGGCCTCGCGCATTGAGGACATCGCGGGCGCCACCGGCCACACCCGCGGCGCGTTCTACGCCCACTTCTCGAGCAAGGAAGACCTGTTCTTCGCGCTATTCGAGCAGGAAGCCGGCGATCGCTTGCGCGACTTGCGATCCGTGATGGAACAGTGCCCCGACGCCGCTGCCCGGCTGCGGGCCTTGCGGAAATTCTATGTAGCCCGCGTATCTGATCGCCAGTGGGTGATGCTGGCGCTGGAGTTTAAGCTGTTCGCCCTGCGCCATCCCAAGCTGCGCGCGCGGCTGGCGCGTACCCACCGCCGAATCCGCGAATCGCTGAAGCTGGAGACCATCAGCAAGCTGATTCCGGAGCTGATGAAAGGCGGCCGTCAATTGCGAGAGATCAGACGCGTTTCGTTGGAGGCGGTGCTCAATGGCCTGGTGCTGGAACACGCCTACGATCCCGAGACCATTTCGCAAGCCCAGGCCACCACCGTGCTCGGCCGCATGTTCGATGTTCTGATGGCGGCCAAGCAACAAGCCCTGCATGGGTCGCTATGAAATGAATGGGTCCTATAAATTCGCGGTGCGGGCCACCTCGTACCACGCCGTGCCATCGGAAATGAATTGCAAGGTGGCGGATTTGCCGGGCGCTCCCGCCAGCGGCCCGGCGCTCTTGAAGTTGTTTCCAAAGCTGACGGTTTTCCCGCTGATCTGATCGTTCACGATGATGATCCACATATGCTGGCCCGGCAGGCCGGCCGTAGCGGCGTTGAGGGTGGCATTGCCAACCGCGTTACTGGTGGTGGTTTTGTGCATATCGCCCGCCGTGGTTTCGATGGACATGCTGCGCGCGTAGGGGATGGTCTCGAGCGCGGCGATGAAGCGGCGAGCCATCGCGTCGCGGTCGCGGTCGTCCGTGACGCCACGCGCGCCGCCTCCGCCTCCCATCAGGCGAAACACGCGGCCGTCGTAGAACACCCATTGCGGCTCCCCGGCGGCCAGGGTGCCGAGCGGGTCCGTAACGCCGTCGGATCGCTTGATGCTCACCGGTCCCAGCCCGTCAACGTTCAAAGAGCACTGGGCGTTGCAGGGCACATCCACCATCAGGACAAACGTCATGCCGATGCTGTAAGCGAACAGTGTGCCGCGCGAGATGCGGCACAGGTAGGCGGTGGAATGGGCACCCGACAAGCAGTAGTTTTGTGTTCCGTGAATATCGTCGCGATGGGGAATCAGCGCCGAATCGGACGAAGGCGTGCAGGTGATGCGGGCGCTGCCGGCAGGGTCCGGATGGCAGGACTGAATGATCCCGGTTCCGGACTCAAAGTTTAAGACGCTGGCACTGCCCACGGCCTTCCCGCCTACTTGCACGGTGATGTTCTGTGCCGACGCCGCAGCCAGAGAAAGACAAAAGAACAAAGCCGCGAATTTCATGAAGGCCTCCTCGCCAAGCCGTCATTGTAGCGAAAGGCCTCGGGCGAACCGGTGAGCCGTATAGCGCGGCTAAACGTCGATTTCGCAGCCTTCGTACGCGCAGCAGACTTCGAGCTTGGAATTCAGGCTGCGCGCCAGCTCCTGGGCATTGCGTTCCAGGCCGGCGATAAACTTGTCGTCGTGCGAAGGATCGTGGTGGGTGAGAAACAGCCGCCCTACGCCCGCCATCACAGCCAACTCCACCACGTATACGTAGGTGCTGTGGCCCCAGTGCCGCTTGGAGGGATATTCTTGCGGGGTATACTGCGCCTCGTGAATCACCACGTCCGCGCCTTGCATGTACTCGGCGTGGCGGCGGTCGCCCGCTTCGAGAATCGATTCCATCTTTCCGTGCGGCGCGCCTTCCCGCCACAACTCCTCGGCGTACGGCTCGTGATCGCACAAGTAGCAGATAGAGCGCCCTTCGGCTTCTATGCGATACCCCAACGTAGGCGAAGGATGATTCATTTGCTGGGCGCGCACGCTAAGGCCGTCGATTTCATACGATCCTTCGCACAAATCCTGATAGCTGATCCGCGCCGCCAACTGGTCCAGCTCCACCGGAAAATAATGGTGCTCCATTTGGCCGGCCAGCACGTCGCGCAAGGACAAGTGCGCGCCCTCCGGGCCGTACACCTTGAAATGATTATCGGGCTGGAACAGCGGCCCGAAAAACGGGAAGCCCTGGATGTGGTCCCAATGCGTGTGCGTCAGAAGAATGGTGGCCGTAAGGGGGCCGGTAGCGGCGGCCAGCATGCGGTTGCCCAGCGCACGCGCGCCAGTGCCGCTGTCCAGCATTAAAAGCCCGCCGGTGGGCGTAGTCAGCTCCACGCAGGATGTATTGCCCCCGAAATGGGTGGTGCCGGGCCCCGGAGCCGCAATGGACCCTCGAGTGCCCCAAAAGCGCGCTAGCATCTTGTTATTATCCGATCTCAGAAGGAGGGCTGCGGCGCGGCGTCTTTCTGGGTTTCGAGGAATCCGCGAACAATGCCACCAATGGCCATGAACTTCTCCAGGTCCGCGGGCTTGCGGAAGTAAAAGGACGCGCCCAGCTCGCGCGCCCGGGCCCGATCCTGCGGCGAATCCGACGACGTAATCACAATCACCGGAACGTCCGCGCAACGCCTGCTCTGCCGGATGCGGGCCAGGATTTCATCGCCCGGCCGCCGCGGAAGGTTTAAATCGATCATAAAAAGATCGGGACAGACTTGGGATGGGTCCTGATCCAGTTTCGCGACCATATTGAGCATATCTTCGCCATTGTCGGCGGTCTTGAGCAGATATGCAAATTCGTGACGCCTGAGCGCTTCCTCGATCAGGTACACGTCGGCTGGATTGTCTTCCGCAATCCAGATTCTATAGGAGCTTTCCACCATCAGGCCAGCTCACTTCCCCCCAATGTAAAGAAAAAGGTGGAACCCTCGCCGCGCCGCGATTCAACCCATATTCGTCCGTGGTAGCGTTCCACCAGCTTTTTGCAAATAGCCAAGCCCAGACCGGTACCCGAATACTGGCTGCCGCTGTGGAGGCGCTTAAATAATCCGAACACCTGGTCCTTATATCGGGGCTCGATGCCGATTCCATTATCCCGCACGGAAAACTCCCATACACCGCTGCGGCGAACTGCGCCAATGTGGATGCGGGGCGGATGGGCGCCCCGGTACTTGATGGCGTTGGAAAGCAGGTTCTGGAAGATCTGCTGCAGATGGACCGGTTCCACCGGAAGCGAGGGAAGAGGATCGTGCGTCACCACGGCGTTTGATTCTTCAATGGAAGCCTGCAGGTTTTCCATCGCCTCGTCTAACGCGGTCTCCAGGCTGGCCTTCCCCGTTACCGCGTCTGAGATACTAGCCGCTCGGGTGTATTCCAGCAGGTCGCGTATCATCCGGCCCATTCGCGTGGCGCCCTCCACACAATGCCCGATGATGGTATCGGCTTCGTGGTCCAGCTTGCCGGAATATTTCATCTGGAGCAACTGGCTGAAGGTGGCCACCATGCGCAGCGGCTCCTGCAGATCGTGGCTGGCCGAAAACGCGAACTGTTCCAGGTCGGAGTTGGCCTGCCGGAGCGCGTCCATCGCGCTGGTGGCTCGTTCGCGGGCGGCTTCGGCTTCCTGGCGAAGCTCACGCTCGCGTTCGGCGGCCTGACGCCTCAGGCGGCTCATTGCCAGGTGAGTGGTGACGCGCGCCAGCAGTTCTCGCGCCGTAAATGGTTTTACCAGATAATCGTCGGCGCCGGCTTCGATGCCTTCCACGCGCGATTCCTCGCCCGCGCGCGCCGACAACAGAATGACGGGCAGTGTGCCGGTGGCCGGCTCGGTTCGCAGCGCCTTGAGCAGGCTGAACCCGTCCAGGCCCGGCATCATCACGTCGCTCAGCACTAGGTCCGGAGGATGGTTCAAAGCGCGCTCCAGAGCTTGCTGGCCGTCGGAGACAGCCTCCACGTCGAAGTGCGGGCTGAGCAGGCGAGCGACGTAATTCCGCATGTCGGCGTTGTCGTCGGCCAGCAAAACCCGGCCTCGCGTCTGCTGTTTGGCCGAACCGTCGAACTTCCCAGTGGTTTCGAGCCAGCGCGCGAAAGATTCGCTGCTCCGTTCGGGCTGCTTCGCAATGGCCATCGCTGGGCCATCCAGCGGCAACCAACCGAGGGCCTCATCCACATAAGCTTCGGCGCGCGTGGCCGTGGAAGCCGCCGCGGAGGGAGTGTCGATCCGGTCTTGCGGCAGATGCGCGGTTCCTAAGGGGATGTGCACCGTGAAGATGCTTCCCTGTCCCGGTTCACTTTCGACAAAGATGCTGCCGCCGTGCAACTTCACCAATTCCTGCACCAGCGCCAGGCCAATGCCGGTTCCCTCCTGCGTGCGCCCGCGGGCGCCTTCCACGCGATGGAAGCGCTCGAACAGGCGGGGCATCTCTTCAAGCGGAATGCCCGTGCCGGTATCGCGCACCGTGAGCTTGGCCGTCGCGCCGTTGCCGCCCGGCTCCAGATCCACTTCGATTTCGCCTTCCAAGGTGAACTTGAAGGCGTTCGAGATCAGATTCAGCACCACCTTCTCCCACATGTCCCGATCCACGTAGACCGGCTGCGGCAAGGGCGGACACCGGACAATCAGCCGCAGGCCGGCTTTGTCGGTGGCGGAGCGGAAGCTGGATGCCAGATCGGCGGTGAACGCGGCCAGGTCGGTGGGCTGATAGCTGGCCTGCACCCGGCCCGCCTCGATACGCGCAAAGTCCAGCAGGCTGTTCACCAGTTTTAACAATCGCAAGCCGTTGCGGTAAGCCACTCCCACCAACTTGAGGTCGTCGGAATAGTCTCCGGTTTCGGGCCTTGCCAGAAGTTCTTCGAGTGGCCCCAGCATCAGCGTGAGCGGCGTGCGGAATTCATGCGAGACGTTGGAGAAGAACGTCGTCTTCGCGCGATCCAGCTCGGCCAACGCCTCGGCGCGCTTGCGTTCCTCTTCGTAGGCTTGTGCGTTCGCAATGGCGGCCGCGATTTGTCCCGCCACCAGTCCGAGAAATCCCTGGTAGCCATCGTCGAAAAGCCGGTACGGGTTCAGGCCGGCCACCAGGACGCCGGAGCGCCCAGTCTGGCCGGACGCTGCGATGGGCAATGCCACAGCCTGTTGCGGAGGACGGTCCCATGCGCCATTCGGAAGAGGGCCCAGTGCTTCAAGATTGGTCACTAGAGTGGCGGCATGAGTTCGCAGAACTTCGGCGAACGGCCACGGGGATTCGGCATGGAGCGATGCTTCCAGTGGCGCGGCCGCGCGGTTGGCTTCCATGCCCGAGCATCCACATAGCACCACGCGCCGATGCTCCGGATCCAGCAGATAGAGCAGCGCGAAGGGAAGATCGCGAGGGTTGGTTTCCAAGGCCTGGGTGCTGAGCGAGCACGCATCCGCGAGGGTTCGGGCATCGGCAGTCCGCGCCGCCAGATCCCGCAACAGAGCCAGCTGCCGCGCGCCGATAATGCGCTGCGTGTCGTCCGTATTGGCGCAAAGAATTCCACCGGCATCCCCGGTGTCGCTCGGAACGGGACTGTAGGAGAACGTGTAATAGGTTTCTTCGCGATAGCCGTACCGCTCCATGATCAACAGCAGAGCTTCGTCGTAGGTGCCTTCATTGGCGGTCATGGCCGACAGGGCACGCGGTCCCACTTGATCCCAGATCTCGCGCCACACCACGGCGGCGGGCTGGCCGAGCGCCTGAGGATGTTTGCCGCCTACGATGCTTTTGTACGCGTCATTATAGAGATTGATCAACTCGCGGCCCCACCACACGAACATAGGCTGGCGCGAGGTGAGTAAGATCCGGACGGAGGTGCGGAGCGCTTGCGGCCATTCCTCCACAGGTCCGAGCGACGTCTGGGACCAATCCATGGCGCGCATCAAAGCGCCGAGTTCTCCGCCTCCGGCAAGCAGGCTGGCACTGGTATCCAATGCACGTTGGGACGATTCCTGGGGCATCTGATCTTAAGAGTGGGTCTGCTTACTATGGATCTTCCGAAAGCTCAAGTAGTTTCGGGAATTTTGTAACGCATTCTAACGATTATGCATCGGCGATGGCTTCGATGGTTTCGGGCGCGTTTCCTTCCAGCCGGTTGTTCACGAAAATATAAGACGGCTCGTTCCGCCGGCGCGCATGAGCGATCAAAAGACGAAGAGCGTCGCGAGTGCCAGGATTTGGATCCTGCACGCGCGCATAGGGGGTGAACTTCGTGACCGCTTCCTCGTAAGCGCGACCTCGCCGTAGCAGCGCGCGAGCTACGGTGAAATCGGCGGTGTACGCCTCGCGCAGGTGCATCTGGACGCCGATTTCGGGCATGCGCGTCCAGGCATTAAACACGTGAGCCACCGAGTGGCGGCGCAGGCAATCGAAGTATTCCGGAGAAAGAAACTCGGGATTACGGATCTCGACGGCGTATCGGAAAGTGCGCGGCAACGCTGCCAGGAATGGGTCCAGTTCCTGAAGGAATGCGGCCACATCCGGATAACATTGCCGGGCGAAGCTCCCAAACTCCAGGATCAGCGTGGCGACGCGCTGCTTATAAGGAGCGAGCAGATCCAGGAAGGCGCTTTGAAACAGCGCGGCGTCCAGAAACGAGGAATTGTCGTCGCCCGCTCGCGTCCCGTAGCGAGGATGGCGCGGGAACTGCTTCACCGTGACGTCCTCGGGCGCTTTGAAGGCGAATTGCAGCGCGGCCGGCGCCGATCCAAACAGCTTCCGCCAATAGTCGGGCGTAGGAAATTGATAGAACGAAAAATCGCCACAAACGATGGGGAAGGTCTCGGCATATTCGCCTAAGCATTCGTCGTTAAAACGCTTCTGCGAAAACCTGCCGCGCGTCGTATAGCGGTTGCGGGAATAGATCTGGCCGATCCAGCCCTCGTATTTCCAGGAACTGGTTCCAATGAAAATGTCTTGAGCGGCGAGCGCGGCCAGCCGTGCGCTCAGCCCCCGCCGGTCGAACTGGGCGGGCTCTTCAAACAGCGAAGGTGTTTCAAAAGTGCTAATACGCGTGCGCCACGCGATAGCCGTACGGATCTGCGCCGGCTTCGATGACGCCATCCGGGGTGACGCGAATCATTACGGGCGCCGCGCCGCTGGCCCATTTCGAACGGACCCCCACCTTGTGGCCGCGGGCCGCCAATTCCGCGCCGACACTGGGCGAGATGCGCTCATCGAGAAGCAGATCGCCGCGATTCCAGGCGTGATTGTCGAAGCTGGCCACCAGATGCCGGGTTTGGAAGCGGGGCGCTTCCACCGCCACCTGCGCGTTATCGCCGAACTCCACCACGTTAAAGAATAATTGGATCAAGCTTTGTTCCTGATTGTCGCCGCCGGGCGTGGACAGGGCCAGCAACGGCTTGCCCTGCTCGGTAACGATGGTGGGGCTCAGCGTGACGCGCGGGCGCTTGCCCCCGGCCAGTTCGTTGGGCGATCCGGGAACCAGGATGAACTGCTGCGCTCGCTCGCTGAGCGCAATACCGGTGTCGCCAGCCACCACTGCCGGCAGCCAGGCGCCCGAAGGCGTAGCGGAGAATACGACGCCGTCTTTATCGATGGCGTCCACGCAGGTGGTGTCGCTGGCCATCAGAGCGTCGTCGATCTTGGTTCGCGCGATGTCCATTTCGGTGGGATGCTTGCCGCGCTTGCCATTAATCATGCCGGGCAGGAAATCCATGGATGCCATGTGCCCAATCTCTTTCCGGCGTTCAGCGGCATAGGCTTTCGAGAGCAGCGTCTCCTGGGGAATTTTGACGAATTTAGGATCGCCGTAGTAGGTATCCCGATCGGCGTACGCCAGCTTCAAAGCTTCGGTGACGGTGTGAATGTATTCCGTGGAATTGAAACCCATGGAGCGCAGATCGTAGCCTTCCAGAATGTTCAGCGTTTCGAGCATAGCTGGACCTTGCGTGTAGAACCCCGGCTTGTAGACCTTGTAGTTGTGATACTCAGTGGACAGCGCCTCCTCGGGCTCCAGCTTGAACGCGGCCATATCCTCGTAACGAAGCAGCCCGCCGTTGGCCCGCATGAAAGCGTCGATGCGGTGCGCAATTTCCCCGCGATAGAAATAATCCGCCACGGCGTCGATGGCGGCTGCGCGGGAAGCTCCCGACGCGAGCGCCTTCTTTTCGGCGGCGGCCATGGAGCGCAAGGTGCGCGCGAGATTCGGCTGGTGGAAGATTTCGCCGGGCAGCGGTACGCGGCCATCCGGGAGGAAGGTTTTCTTGGAATCCGGCCAAAGGTCGAAGAAGCGGCGCGAGCGTGCGATGGCGCCGGAGCGCTGCTCGTCGATGGCCATGCCGTCGGCCAATTCGATGGCTGGTTCAATATCGTCGGAGAATGATTTGGTTCCGAAATCCCGCAGAGCCACCAACCCCGCCTCCACCGTGCTGGGCACCAGAGCCGGGAGAATGCCGGCCACCGGAATTATGCCTCGCAATCCACCCGGGTCCAGCGTCAGGATTTCGCCCGGCCTGGGTTGATGCTCCATAAAAAACTTGGCGGTGGCGAGTTTGGGCATGGGGCCGACGCCCGCGATGGCGTAGATTTTTCCAGTTTTGGTGCGAATCAGGATCGGCGCTTCGCCGCCCAGCCCCAAATGCGAGAACTCTGCCACCGTGGCGGCGAACATGGAGGCAACCCCCGCATCCACTGCGTTTCCGCCATGGAAGAAGATTTTCATGCCGGCCTCTTCGGCGTATTCGCTGCCCGTGGCGAGAGCGCCTCGGGTGCCGCGAGCGGCGTGCATGGTGGGGATGTCAAAATCCTTGCGCTGCGCGGGAGCCGAACAGGCGCAAATCAGGAGGAAAAACAGGGGGGCCAACTTGTGCTTCATATGGCTAGCCTAATTATAGCTTCAGGTCGCACCCACGTTGGAGAAGTGGGCAGTGAGGCCTTGGTGGGATGCATTTTAGAATGACACGCAAGGACGGCCAGTGCCGGGACCACAGCCGCCCCAATTTGAAATAAGTGCGTAACAAACCATGCCGACGTACGTTAGGATCAAGCCGAGAACTAAAAGTACGAGGCATCCCCAGTAGGGATGGCGCCCGTCAAATGTTCTGCGTACGAGCTCGCGTAGCCTCACCGGGTTAGGTCCTCAAGAGTCCAGACGTGATCCGTGAATCCTGCACAGATTGTCAGTACGCGAAGTGCAGCGCCAGCACGCAACGGAGCCGGGTGGGGGCCAGTCAGACCGATGCTTTCGAAGACCCCACAGACGAAAGGTGGCGGAAACGCGCGTCGTCTGAAAAAAGGTTCGTGGTGCCGCAGTGGGGGCAGTCGTATACTCGCAGAAGAAATCGGCGGCGCACCAGCTTTAAGTGACGCAGCCATTCCGATTGCGCGCCGGAGCCGCAGCGGATGCAGACGTTACTCCAAACATCGGTGTCCACCGGAACGGCGAAGCTTCCAAAATAAAGCGCCCAGCCGTAGACGCCCAGTCGCGTGCCGAACAGCCGGTCAGACCAGCGCGCCAAGTACGTGAACACGTGCAGGGAAATCTCTGTGCCGTTGCCGGCCAGCAGCAGGCGCTTGGGACGGTAGCCTCGAAAATTCTTGTGATTTAAGTACGAGAGCGAAGTGCACAGCGTGCGCGTATCCACGTGACGCAGGTGAGTGGCGCTTTCGATGGTGGCCGCCAGATCTTGCGCGGAGGTGAACGGGTTGACGTGGCCGCCGCCACGGGACAGCCAGCGATACAGCCGATCGCAAAAGGTGGAGGCGTCGGGCACGGCGACATAGAGCGCGCCGGTGGACTTCAGGACCCGTCCGATCTCGGCGAGCGACCCTTCGAGATCGTGGAGGTGCTCCAAACTGTGGTTGGAGATGACGGCGTCGAAGGCTTGGTCCGGAAAGGGAAGACGGGCGGCGTCGGCTTGCGCGAAATTCGGGGTGGAACCGGGTGGGCGGTCGAGATCGGCCCGGATGGCGATGAAGGGAAGGCCGGCGGAGTCGAAGCTGCCGGCATTCGATCCAATGTCGAGCACGCGCTGGCCCGGTCCGAGATTTTCTAGGATTTCATGCACCGTTTATACATGCGCCACCTGCTCTTCGGTGGGCTCCGCGCAACAGAACCATGGTTCATCCATGCAAGGGATTGCGGCGCCTGGCGACAAGTAGAAGTCTTCCGGCAGCGGGCGCTCGTTTACCAGGTTCCAAAGGCATCCGAAAATCTCGCGACGCGATCCGCGCGCTGCGGCAATGCGCAGCGCTTGTTCGGCCAGCACGTCCACTTGCGGGTCGGGATGCCGCCAGCGATACAGCAGCGCGGGCTCGTCAAACACCCGGATCACCGCTTGCACGTCGTCCAGCTCCAGCAGTCGCGATCCGCGCGGGATCAGCAGCCGCAGAGCCAACTGCACCGGCGCGACGTTGTCCACCAGATCCAGCTCTACGAGAAGCTCCAGCAGTTCGCGATACGATTCGCGTGTCGTCCAGGGCGTGAACGGAATGAAGGTGGGGGCCAGCGTCAGGCCCGCGGATCGAAACTCTCGCACCACTTCGATAAAATCGGCCCGCGTGTGCCCTTTGTCGAGCTTTGCAAGCACGCGGTCGTCTATCGATTCCACCGCGCTCGTAACGAAAAGGCAGCCCGTTTCGCGCAGCCGCGGCAATAGTTCGCGATGCTTCAGCAAGTGCTCGATCTTGATTGTGACGTCGTAGCTCAAGAGCGGCCACTCCCGATGCAGCGCGTCCACAATGCGCATGGCGTGGGTGGGGCCATTGAAGAAATCGGGATCGCCGAAGCTGACGTGCTGGGCGCCCGCGGCCACCTGCTGGCGAATGTCTGCGAGCACCACCTCCGGCTGCACCACCCGAAAACTTCCTTGGTACACCGGGACCACGGGACAGTGGCGGCACAGATGTTTGCAGCCCCGGCTGGCTTCGGTATAACCGGCCCGTTTCGATGAGCCGCCCACCTGCAACCGAGAGTATTTTTCGAGTGGCGGCAGCCCGGCTCGCAGCGGGACCTGGAAGCGCAGCCGATCGAGCGAAATCAGCGGTTCGGTTTGAGCGCCGCCGTTGGACGCGGCCAGGCGGTCAAGCAGCGAGATCAATCCGGGCTCGAACTCGCCGCCCAGAACTGTCCCCGCTCCGATGCTCCGCAAGTACGATTCATTCAACGGCGCATAAAGCCCGTAGCAGCAGATGTGCGCGCCGGGATTCAGCCCGCGCACTTTCTCGATCACTCTGGTCGCCAGCCGCGTGGCCGTATGCATCGGCAGGTAGAAGGCGACGAGCCCGGCTTCACGAACGCTGGCCGCATCGAGCGATTCCACACCCAGGTCGGCGCAGGTCACTTGATGGCCGCGCGAGGCAATCCACGCCGCGGGCGATGCCAAGCCGAACGGCTGGTGTCCAAGCTCATAGGTGGAGACGAGAAGAACCTTCATGCGGCGACATTTCATTATCGCCGTTCATGTCCGAGCCACATCGGCGTTATCCTGATCGTTGTGCCCACCGCAGCCGAAGCCAAGCAACCGAAGAAAGGCGCGAAGCATCGTCCCCGGCTGTTTCTGATCGACAGCTATGGGTTCATCTTCCGTGCGTACCACGCTCGCGCTCGCAGCGGCGCGCCGCCCATGCGGACCACCACGGGGCTGTCCACCGAAGCGGTTTTCATCTTCCACAACATGGTGCGGAAACTGCGCGCGGCTTATCAGCCGGAGTACATCGCGGCGATTTTCGAATCCGGAAAAACGTTTCGCGAAGAGGCGTATGCGGGGTATAAAGCTAATCGCACGGAAATGCCGCCCGATTTAGGCGAGCAGATTCCCTACATCCGGCGGTTGCTGGAAGCGATGCGCATCCCGGTGCTCGAATATGCCGGGTTTGAGGCCGACGACGTGATCGGCGCCATGGCGCGGCGTGCCAGCGAGAACTTCGATGTGGTGATCGTATCTTCCGATAAGGACATGCTGCAACTGGTGGACGACCGGGTGCATATGTACAACCCGGTGAAGGATGACGTCTGGTATGACGCGGCCACAACCGAGGAGTTCATGGGGGTGAAGCCGGCGCAGGTGGCCGATCTGCTCGCGCTCAAGGGCGATTCCATCGACAATATCCCGGGCGCGCCGGGCATCGGCGACAAGGGCGCGCGCGATCTGATCGTGCGCTTCGGGTCCGTGGAAGGGGCGCTGGAGCACGCCGCCGAAGTGGAGCGCAAGATGTATCGCGAGAGCTTGCAGAATAATCGCGAACAGATTCTGCTGAGCAAGCGCCTGGCGACTATCGATACCACGGTGCCGGTGGAATTCGAAATGGCCAAGCTGGCGTCGCAGGAGCCCGATATCGGCGAGCTGAAGAAGGTTTATAAGGAGCTGGAATTTTACAGCCTGCTGAAAGAGGTTGGTCCCACCGAGGACGCGCACACGCGCGATTACGCGACCATCGCGACGCGGCAGGAAGCCGATGCGTATGGCGTGAGTTTGGCGAAGCTGGATGCGGAGAAAGCGATTGCATTTGCGATTGAATCGACGGTTGACGGCGATCTTCCGCTGAGGATGCTGGGCGTGTCGTACCAGCCGGGAGTGGCGCGGGCGCTGTCGATCGATTTTATCGACGCGGTGAAGCCGGTGCTCGAAGATGAGCGGCGTACCAAAATCGCGCATGATGTGAAGGCGGTAACGCTCGAGTTGGCCAAGCAGGGCGTGGAGGCGCGCGGATTCCGGCATGACGTGATGCTGTATGCATTCCTGCTGTGCGCCGATCCGTCCGCTTGTTCGCCGCAGGTTTTGGCGGAGCGATATCTGGATCGGAAGCTGGGAGCGGCGGCCGAACAGCACGCGGATCTGGCGGTGACGCTGGCCGAACGTTTAGCGCCTGAGATCGACGAGCAGGGTTTCCGCGAGCTGTATGAAACCATCGATCTGCCGTTGGCCGGTGTGTTGGCGCGCATGGAGCAGCTTGGCATTCGTGTGGACCCCGCGCAACTTCGCGTGCTGTCGGGGGAACTCGATACGGACATTCAGCGGCTTTCTGCCGAAATCTACGAATTAGCCGGAAAGCTGTTCAATATTAATTCGCCGGTGCAATTGGGCAAGATTTTGTTCGAGGAGCTGAATTTGCCCGCGCCGGTGAAGTATGGCAAAGGCAAAACCATTTCAACGGCGGCCGATGTGTTGGAAGGTTTGGCGGCCGAGCACGAGATCGCGCGCAAGGTGCTGGAGTATCGCCAACTCGCGAAGCTGAAGGGCACCTACATCGACGCTCTGCCGGAATTGATCGATCCCAAGACCGGCCGCCTGCATACCACGTTCAATCAGGCGGGCGCGGCCACGGGGCGGCTGTCGTCGTCGAATCCGAATTTGCAGAACATTCCGATTCGAACCGAGCTCGGCCGCGAAATTCGCGCAGCGTTCGTACCGCGCCAGGGTTGGAAGCTGGTGGTGGCCGACTATTCGCAGATCGAGCTGCGGCTGCTGGCGCACATGTCGCACGATCCGGTTTTGGTGGATGCGTTCCGGCGCGGCGAGGATATTCACACGCGCACCGCGGCTGAAGTTTTCCGCGTTCCTCCGCTGATGGTTACTTCCGACATGCGGCGCAATGCCAAGGCAGTGAACTTTGGGATCGTCTACGGGCAGACGCCGTTTGGGCTAGCGACGTCGCTCGGTATCGATCGTAAAGAAGCCGAGCTGTACATCCAGACTTATTTCGAGCTGCACGCGGGAGTGAAGAAATTCATCCAGAAAACGATCGCGGAGGTGCGCGAGAGCGGATTCGCGCCGACGTTGTTCGGACGCAAGCGGCCGATTCCGGATATGCACAGCCGCAATCCGAACGCACGGTCGTTTGCCGAGCGCACGGCGGTAAACACGCCGCTGCAGGGAACCGCGGCGGATCTGATTAAGCTGGCGATGATTCGCATCGACGAGATCCTGCGGCGCGAGAAGCTGGAAACCAGGATGCTGCTGCAGGTGCATGACGAGTTGCTGTTCGAATCGCCGCCTGGGGAAGCCGAGAGTGTTGCAAAGATGGTGAAGCGCGAAATGGAGAACGTCCACAAGCTGGATGTGCCGCTGATTGTAGACGTGGGGATCGGCGCAAATTGGCGCGACGCAAAATAGTCAACCTTCCTACTTCCGGCGCGTTCTCACTATGTTGAGCAAAACGAAACGCTTCTCTGTTTTGAGACCTTGTCGGACCAAGGTGGTTGTACACCAAACGTTCGTTGCGCCCTGAATGAGTATAGGCGTAGCGCAGCCCCTTGCGGACTCTTTCAGAAAAGCTCTATGGAGTCGGCGAGCGGAAGATGGTGGCAGGCCGTACGACCAAGGCACTTTGAGTTTTGCAAGCCAAAGCTTGAGCGCTTCGGTTGGACTTGAAGCCAGGCACTGACTCACCGACGTCGTTCCATCGAACTCCATAATGACGGTGAAAAGGCTGCTACTTCTAGATCTGCTCATCGTCGTATTGCGCACATACGTCGAGTGCTACTTCGGCTCGGCCAAACGCGCCGGCAAAAACTCGTCGCCTGCGTGCCAGGTTGGCATCTGCGGCTCGTTAGCCACCATCATTCCGATCAGGAACCCGAACTTCGCCGCTTCCTCCATCCCCGAGAAATCCCAGTCGTCATGATATTCGTCGGATGGCTGATGATAGTGCTTGTCGTTGTATTCTTCGAAAATCTTGTCTCCGTAACCGGCGGGCTTGCCGTAATAATCCGTGCCCAGGTCGATGGAAAACGCGGGCACGCCGGCGTGCGCGAGCGAGAAATGATCGGAGCGGTAGAAGTGGCCCTGCTCGGGCTGCGCGTCGGGCTTGATCGCCAGATTCATTCGTTTCGCGGCTTCTTCCACTACGGGCCACGCAGTGGTTCGTTCTGCGCCGGTGACGGAAACGTCTTTGGTGCGGCCGAACGGATAGAACGCGTCGAAGTTGAGATTGAGCGCCGTTTTCGAGAGCGGAATCAGCGGATGCTCGGCGTAGTACTCGCTCCCTAGCAGCCCGGCTTCTTCCGCCGTAACCGCCATGAATAACGCCGAGCGCCGCGGTTTGTGTTCCAGCGCGGCCCAAGCGCGCGCCATCTCGATGATCATCGCGCAGCCCGTGGCATTGTCCACCGCGCCGTTATAAATCGCATCGCCGTTCACTGGATCGCCGATTCCCAAATGATCCCAGTGCGCTGTGAAAATCACGGCTTGCGATTTGAGCTGCGGATCGCTGCCCTCCACCTTCGCGATCACGTTGTTGGCCTGGAGCTGGCGGATTTGCGCGGGAATGTTGCCGCGAATGTGGATGCCGAGCGGGATGGGCCGGAAGTCGCGCGAGTTCGCAGCCTTCAGCATCTGGTCCACGGTTTTGCCGGATAACGCGAGCAGTTTCGCACCCGCGTCCTGGGTCATCCATCCTGCGAAGGCCAACGCCGGTTCACCCGGGGACAGCTTCAACTGGGGATCTTCCTTGCCCCAGGAGCTGCGCAGCACGTCGTAGCCGTAACCCGCGGTGGGCGTGGTATGAATGATGAGGACCGCCTTTGGCGCCCATGCGCGCGGCCTCTTCGATATTTGTAGGTCCAGCGGCCGTAATAGGTGAGCGCGCGCCCGCCGAAAAATTTGGGATCGTCGGAAGGCGGTTCATTGGTGAACAACACGAGCACTTTGCCTTTGACGTCGACGCCCTTGAAATCGTCCCAATGAAACTCGGGCGCGACTATGCCGTGGCCGACGAAGACCGCTTCGGCGTCGAACTGATCCTCGGGCTGCTGCAGTTCGCTTTCGCCGACGAAATCGTCCAGCCATTTGAAAGAGACGGTTTGATTGGCGCCGACGGCGGAGATTGTCGCGTTGGGCGATGTAGTGACGCCCACCATCGGTACGCGCTGGAAATACGTGCCGTTTTCGCCGGCCGGTTTTGCGCCGGCCAGTGCGAACTGTGCGGCGATATAGTCCGTTGCAAGCTGGCCTCCGCGCGTTCCCACTCCGCGCCCTTCCAATAAATCGCTCGCCAGGAACTTCACGTGCTGCGCGCATCCGCTCGCCCGAAATGTCGGTCTGAGCACACGCGAGGGCGGTTACCAGCAGCGCCAATCCGAATCGCTTCATAACCCCAGTGTTGATTTTTTCCTCCAATGGTGTCAAAACCAATGTGTATGGCAATCGCGACTATCAACCCCGCCACGGGCGAAACCGTGCGCACCTTCGAACCGCTTTCGAGCGGCGAGGTGGACACCAAGATCCAAACTGCGTTCGAAGCATTCCATTCGCATCGCCGGACATCGTTCGCCGACCGGGCAGCGAAGATGCGGAAAGCGGGAGACATTCTGGAAGGCGAGAAGGACCGTTGGGCGCGCATCATGACCACGGAGATGGGCAAGACGCTGAAATCGGCGGGCGACGAAGCGCTGAAGTGCGCGTGGGCGTGCCGCTATTACGCCGAGAACGCCGAGAAGTTTCTCGCGAACGAAGAAGTGGCCACCAACGCGGGCAAGAGCTTCATCGCTTATCAGCCGCTGGGAGTGGTGCTGGCGGTGATGCCGTGGAATTTTCCGTTCTGGCAGGTGTTTCGATTTGCCGCGCCTGCGCTGATGGCCGGAAATACGGGACTGCTGAAGCATGCTTCGAATGTTCCGCAGTCCGCGCTTGCGATCGAAGAGATTCTGTGCCGCGCCGGTTTTTCGAACGGCGAGTTTCTGACCCTGCTGATCGGATCGTCGCAAGTGGCGCGCGTGCTGGACGACAAGCGCGTGGTGGCGGCTACGCTGACCGGGAGCGAGCCAGCGGGGCGTGAAGTGGCCAGCCAATGCGGCAAGCAGATCAAGAAGACCGTGCTGGAATTGGGCGGCAGCGATCCGTTCATCGTGATGCCGAGCGCGAATCTGGACGAAGCGGTTCAGACGGCAGTGCGGGCGCGCTGCATCAATAACGGGCAATCCTGTATTGCGGCGAAGCGGTTCATCGTGCATGAATCGATCTACGCGGAGTTTGAGAAGAAGTTTGTCGAGGGCATGAAGAAGTTGAAAGTCGGCGATCCGATGGATTTGGCGACCGAAGTGGGGCCTTTGGCGACAGCGCAGATTGTTGGTGAACTGGACGACCAGGTGCAGCGAGCTGTAGCCGGCGGCGGTCGATTGCTGGCTGGAGGCAAACGCGTGAATGGCGCCGGGAATTTCTACGAGCCGACCGTGCTCGCGGATGTCCCCAAGAGCTGCCCCGTTTATTACGAAGAGATTTTTGGGCCGGTGGCGATGCTGTTCCGCGCGAAAGGTGTCGACGAAGCGATCGAGATCGCCAACGATTCCGATTTCGGCCTGGCGTCGAGTGTGTGGACCAACGACGAAGCGGAGCGGGCGCGTTTCATCGGCGAGATCGAAGCGGGTGCGGTGTTCATCAACGGGATGGTGGCGTCCGATCCACGGCTGCCGTTCGGCGGCGTGAAGAACTCCGGTTACGGTCGCGAGTTGAGTGAATTCGGAATCCGCGAGTTTTGCAATATCAAGACGGTGTGGATTAAGTAACTACTGCGGCGGGTCGTCGGCTCGAACGGGCTTGCCAATTTGGCGAAAGGAACCGTTCATCCAGCGATAGCGATAGGTGATTGAGCCGGTCGAACAGCAGTCGCCGATACGCTTGTCAGGATCATTCAGGATCAAGACCAGATCACCATGGTCGATCTCGAAGCCGTGTAGGCCCATATCGGCTCGCGATCCTGCTTCAAGCCACGCCACAACTCGTGGCCGTCCCCGTTGAAGTTGGACGACATAGAGGTACAGCCAAGTCGCCGTTCCGCCGCTGAAATACTGCACGGTGACGGCTGCGCTTGTCCCTTCCAATCCGTGGATATTGCCGAATTCAGCACGATCCAGGCGTAGCGAGCCACAGTTCCGATCAGCACAAAAACTGTATTCACCGTTGCGGAGGGATAAGCGGCGTCCATTTACGAGCGGCATCCAACGCAGCTTGCTAGGCACTGGTATGAATTTGCGGTTTGGGAACGGGTAGGCAAAGTTCTTGAAATCGACATCACGGATCGAGCCGTAAGCCCCAAGCGTAAAGAGGAAGAGCGCGAGGGCAGCTTTCATGACTACTTGGGCGCCATGCGGATCGCACCATCCAGGCGAATCACTCCGCCGTTCAGCATCGGATTTTCGATAATATCGCGCGCCAGTTGCGCGTACTCCGACGGCCGGCCCAGGCGCTTGGGGAACGGGACCATGGCTCCGAGCGATGCGCGCACATCGTCGGGCATGCCCGCCAGCATCGGCGTGTCGAAAATCCCAGGGGCGATCGCCATCACGCGAATCCCGACGCTTGACAGATCGCGCGCGAGCGGCAGCGTCATGGCCGCGATGCCGCCCTTCGATGCGGAATAGGCCGCCTGGCCGATCTGGCCATCGAACGCAGCCACCGAGGCGGTGTTAATGATGACGCCCCGCTCGCCTTCTTCATTCGGCGCGTTGGGCGCCATCAGCCAGGCCGCGAGACGCGCGACGTTGAAGGTGCCGATCAAGTTGACGCGAATAGTTTTCGAGAACCGCGCGAGATCCGCCGGGCCGGTTTTGCCGATCACCCGCTGGGCGTCCGCGATGCCCGCGCATTGGATGGAAATATGCAATGCGCCGAAGGTCTCCATCGCGGTCTCCACCGCCGCCTGGGCTTCGGCCGGATCGCTCACGTCGGCGCGAACGAAGCGCGCGTGCTGCCCCAAATCCTTCACCAGGGCGTGGCCGGCCTGATCGTTCAAGTCGACAATGACGACGTGTCCGCCTTCCTCCACGATCATCCTGGCCGTGGCCGCGCCTAATCCCGAAGCTCCGCCGGTCACCACCGCGACTTTTCCAGAAATCTCCATGCAAGCTACCTCCGCTTATCGAAGAACTTCTTCACCAGTTCCAGGCACTCGGCCGCGAGCACGCCCTCCACAATCTCCACGCGATGATTCAGGAGTTCGGAATCGGCCAGATGAAACTTGCTGCGCACTCCGCCGAATCGCAGATCACGCGCGCCGAACACGAGCCGATGCACTCGCGCAGCCACCAGCGCTCCGGCGCACATCACGCAAGGTTCCAGCGTAGCGTACAGCGTGGCGGCTTCCAAACGGTAGTTGCGCAAACTCGCGGCAGCTTCCCTCAGTGCGAGTATCTCGGCGTGCGCCGTCGCATCGAATTTCGCGATGGGCGAATTGAAACCACGCCCCACGATTTCGCCCTGCACCACGACTACGGCGCCCACTGGCACTTCACCGTTCGCTTCCCCCTGGCGCGCCAGTGTCAGCGCTTCGCGCATGAAGCGCTCGTCAGAGCCCGACATGCACGGCCAACAAGCGCTCAAATAGAACGGGTTTCGCCGCAAATGTTCGTAACACCGGCGGCCGCAGGCGAGGAAATCGATCGAGCAGCAGCATCAATTGAGCCATGCACGCGGGACGGCATCGCATGCGGCGGTGCGCGGCTTGATATTGCTCCATGTCACCGGCCACCAATGCATCCGCGAGCGCGATGGCCTGTCGAAAAGCCAGACCCATGCCTTCGCCGGTAATGGCGTCCACGGAGCCGGAGGCGTCGCCAATCAGGACCATGTTCCCGTCGCAAATTCGCCGCAAACTCCGCGTGACGGTGAGCGCGCCACGTTCGTCGCTCAGCGTGGGCGCGTTTTGGAACCGTGGCGCCAGTTCCGGAAAATGGGGCAGCGCGGCATGCAGGCGCAGGTGCGGATCGCGCGTGATGAGCGCCGCGCACACTTCCTCTGGCCCAACGGCGGTGACGTACATCTGGCAGCCCGGGCCCCAGTAAATCTCCATGAAATCGGTCCAGGGGCGGATGCGATAGTGACGCCGGAACCCGTATCGAAAGGATTCGCGGCGAACAGCCTCCAGACCGGCCCATCGGCGAACATGCGAATTCTGGCCGTCCGCTCCGACAATCCAGCGGGCGTTTACGTCGCGAAGGCTGGTGACATGAGTGCGCCACAGAAGCTTCACGCCCACTTCGCGAGCGCGTTCGATCAGCGCCTGGTGCAGCCGGATACGGCGCACCGCAATGCCGCAATCGCGCGGAAAGTCCGACGCCACGCTGCCGCCCTCGCCGATAAAACGGATGCCGCGAAACGCGAACGACTGATCGGGATCGAACGTCACGCCCAACCGGCGCAATGCGTCCAGAGAATCCGGCATCAGGCCTTCGCCGCAGGCTTTGTCGATGGGCGGTTGCGCAGCGTCCGCCACCACCACGTCGAAACCCTTGAGCCGTGCCGCAATCGCCGCCGCGAGCCCTGCGGGGCCGCCTCCAACGACGAAGATGTCGGTTCGATCTACCACCTGAGTAGCACAAGTTCCGAGCAGAATCCGGGACCCATCGCGGCCAGGATGCTGTAGGTGCCGGGTGTGGGCCGCCGCTTCATCATGATTTCTTCCAGGACAAATAAGACCGACGCCGACGACAGATTGCCCGTTCTTCGCAGGCAATCCCAGGATGCGGCGAGCGCGCCTTCGGGTAGCTCCAGGGCAGTCGCCGTAGCCTCCAGGACGCGCGGTCCGCCGGTGTGCAGCACCCAGGTTCCGATTTCCGATCGCGTCAGGCTATGTTCTTCGAGAAACGCATCCACATCGCCCGCCAGATGGTCCTGGACCACCTCCGGCACTTCGCGCGACAGAACAATGCGGAAGCCCTTCTCGGAAATATCCCAGCCCATGACGTGCTCGGAGTTGGGATAGAAAACGGATCGCGTCGCGAGAATCTCAGGCCCGTCGGCCTTGCGTTCGGCGCCCGACACCAGCACCGCAGCCGCGCCATCGCCAAACAATCCGGACGAAATAATATTCGCGATCGAAATGTCTTCCTGCTGCAGCGTGAGCGAGCAAAGCTCCACCGACAAAACGGCGGCCACTTGCTTGGGATAGGCCAGCACGTAATCGGCCGCGCGAGAAATGCCGGCCGCTCCCGCCACGCATCCCAGGCCGAAGATGGGCACGCGCTTGATGTTCACCGGCAGGTTCATCCGATTTACCAGGCGCGCATCGATGGACGGACTGGAAATGCCCGTCACCGAGACAAAGAAAAGCGCGCCCAGATCTTCGGTTGAGAATCCGGATCGCGACAGCGCGCAGCACAGCGCCTTCTGCCCCAGATCCTGCGCTACGTCAATCCAGTGATTGTTGGCCGCGCCCCAGCGCGTAAGCCCGTAGTATTCTTCGATGGGCAGCGCCAGGTGCCGCGTCTCCACGCCCACGCGCGCTTGCAGGCGCTCCAGGAACACCGGGTTATCCACCTTCGGCCCCCAATGTTTTTGCAAGGCCTGCAGCAGAACGCGCTGATCGTACTTGTGCTGCGGCAACGCGCTGGCGACACCGGCGATGGTCATAGGGGAATGCCCGCTCCTTGAGGTATTCTAGCGGAAGACTTACTGGAGCCGTGCCAGTTCCTGCGCGTAGAGCCGGTTGTGAGGGAACTCGTGCGCCAGCGCTGCCAGCAGATCGCGCGCCTTGGGAATCTCCTTGTTGTGGAGCGCGGCCACTGCCAGCAACAGCCGGGCGTAAGGCGACAAGTAGCGGCCCTTTTCGGCGGTCAAACGCAGATCCTGGACGCCTTTGTCTTTGTCGGTCTCCGCGCCGCCGACTTGCAGGATCCAGCGCATGGGCGCGGACCTCAAGCTGAACAGATAATTTTCCACCCCCACGGCGAGATAGGCGTCGAAGTAATTCGGCTCGATCATGAGGAGCTTTTCCGCCGTTGCGCGGCTGTCTTTGATCACCTTCAAGGCGTCGAAGTCGCGCCGTTCGATGAGCGATTCATAGTCGGCACGCAGGCCCAGGGTCAGAATTTTTGCGAATAGCGCGTCGGCGTCCTCGGGTGCGCGCTGCAGGATCTCATTGGCCAGCGTCCCGGATTTTTCCAGTTCGCGATCGAACGCCTGACGCACCGTGGGGTCGGCCGTTACTTTCGGCCTGTGGTGCCACATGCTGCCGTCGACAAAAAATTCCGAGTGCAGGATATTCAGGCGGTCGAATTCAGCGAACAGATACGCTGCGGCGTTTGAAACCGGACCGATCGGATCGGCCGGGTGCTCTTGCTCCCATTGCCCGAACGTCCGATGCGCTTCGTCGAAGTTCAGGTCGTACATCTGGCGAAAGCCGCGATCGATCACCGGATTCAGGGTGGGCTCGGTAAGGTTGGGGGCACCAATAGCCGCGCTGCACAAAAGAGCGCCGAAGAGGAGGATGCGAAAAGTCATTTCACTATCGGTCACTTTACGATCGCCCTCTGGGCGAGACCCAACGCTTCGCTCCAGAACGTGCTGGAGGAATGCATCATCTCTACCACTTCCGTCACCGCGCGAACGAACTCATCGGCCTCCCGCTCTTTCACCACCAGTGGAGGAGCCACCTTCAGCACCAGACAGTTGTTGCGGCAGGTTTGCGTCAAAAAGCCATGACGGAACAACCGCATCACCACTGCCTGTCCGAACATGCCGGGATGGAACTTTCTAAAAGCCTCGAAAGAAACCCGCAATCCGAGTTTTCGCGGCGGCTGGAATTCGATCCCGTTCAATAGTCCCAATCCGCGGACTTCTTTTATCATTTCATACCCTGAGAGCGCCTCGCGCAAGCGGGTACGCAGGAAGTCGCCCGCGGCTGACGCCCGCTCTCCCAGGTGTTCACGCTCCAGAGCTTCAATGCTTGCCAGACCGGCCCGCATGGCCAAGCTGTTTTCACTGAACGCGGAAGTATGGACGATGGCGCGCGCGATGGACCCGTACACGGAATGATAAATCGCGTCCGACATCAACACTGCCGCGCTGGGAACTAAGCCGCCGCTGAGCGCTTTGGCCAGCACGATCATGTCCGGCTCGATGGTGTAGTGATGCGATGCCAGAAACCGTCCGGTTCGGTATAAACCGGTTTCGACTTCATCCACGACAAAGAGCGTTCCGTGGCGGCGGCACAGCGCCTGGACGCTTTCCAGGTACACAGCCGGCGGAACGTGCACGCCGCCTTCGCCCTGCAACGGTTCCACGATAAAGGCCGCGAAACGTTTGCTGGCCAGTTTGTGTTCCAGCGCGGCGAGATTTCCGAATGGGACCGCTTCGGTGTCCGGGAGCATCGGCCCGAAACGTTCGCGCCAGAACGGATCGCCCATCAGCGAGAGAGCTCCGCAAGTGAGCCCATGGAACGCGCCCTCGGCGTAGAGCAGGCCGTTGCGGCGCGTGTGGGCGCGCGAGAATTTGATGGCCGCTTCCACACCTTCGCTTCCCGAACTGCAGAAAAATGCTTTTTTCACGCGTCCGCCCGCGCGCCAGCATAGCTTGTCCGCCAATTCGCCGGCCAATTCCGGGACATGGCTTTGCAGCATGGCCGGGCCGCGACGGTCCAATTCGTCCTTGATCGCCTCAATCACTGCGGGGTGATTGTGCCCCAGATTGTGAACACAATATCCGGAAAGAAAATCGAGAATTCGACGGCCGTCTTCGGTGAATAGCTCGGTTCCCTCGCAACGCGTATAACGCGCGTTCATTTGCAGAACATCGAGCAAGCGTGCCCATTCGGGGTTGACGCGCTCCCGATACAAGGCGCTTCGGGCTGAGGCGCTCCCGGAAGTGGCGCTACCGGTAGGAGCTAGCACTCTTAAAGGGACGGCCTCTCAGAAGGGGTGGTTTCGCAAACCTCGTTATTTCACTTCACCCGGCGGCCGGAACTTCCTGTCCGATATCCGCGGTAATCGGCACATCCGGGATCTCTATGCCCGTGCGCGTCCCTTCGCCCGGCTTGCTGTCGATCCACATGCGGTAATCCGGGCCATACAGCACCTTCATACGTTCATTTACGTTACTCACGCCGATGCCTTGTTCGAACAACGTGGCCAGTCGAGTCTCCGGGATTCCGACTCCATCGTCCTCCACAACCAGGTGCAGACGGCCATCTGCCAGATAGCTGCGGACGCGGATCATCCCGCCATCTACTTTCGTCGCCAGCCCGTGGCGGATGCTGTTCTCGATCAGCGGCTGCAAGAGCATGCTCGGAACCATCCGGTCCAGTGTTTCGGGATCGATTTCTTTGACGAAGCGCAGCTTTTCGCCGAAACGGACCATCTCAATGGTCATGTAATTGTCGATAAATGCCAGTTCCTCCCGCAGTGGTGTGAGATTGTCGGTCTTACGCAGCAGCCGGCGCAAGATGCTGGAGAGCCGGTAGACGACGCTGCGGGCCTGCTCGGGATTGGTGCGGATCAGCGACGACACCGAATTGAGAGTGTTGAACAGAAAGTGCGGATTGATCTGGCTGGTGAGCGCTGCCAGGCGAGCTTCGTTCAGGCGTAATTGCTGCACCTCCAGCTTCTTTTCGTTGCGCGTGTTGTTCCAGATTTTCAGCGGGATCATCACGGCGAAAACCATGCTGGCGTACGCTGCTAGCGTGGTGGCGAAGTCTTGATCATTCCAGATGGGCGCCAGAAACACGCCGCCTTTGCGCAGGTCCCACACTGCGCTGCGCAAAAGCCCGCTGAAAATAATGCTGAACAAGCAGCCCAATTGAAACAGAAGCCGAAGCTGATAGGGACGCTGCCGCAGACGTCGGGGATTGAGGCTGAGGAGGGGCGAAAAGCGCCATACGTCTTCCTTTTCGGGCGCCAAGTCGCGTAGCAATCCACCCAGCACGCCCACCCCGGCAAATAACAGCATGGTCAGCAGCTCATGGCGGATCATCACCGCCGGAATCGAAATCAAGATGCCGGAAAGCAAGCCGGTGACGTAGCCGCCCACCATGCCGGACAGCAGACTTCCCTCCAGGCCGAGGTCCACCGCGTCGTACTTCACCTGATTCAAGACCCGAAATAGAACGCTGCCGCCATACAGCGCCCAAAACATCAAAGCCAGCTTGACGCGCTGCACCAAAGTGCGGTCTTCGCGCATCAACATTCTTTGGAAGGCGCCGAAGCGCGAAAGGATGCTCGCCAAAGACGCCGCCACCGCCACCCGCAGCAGCACGGTCATCAACAGCTGTTGGGATTCCATGGGGGCGCCTGCCGATCATTATAATGAATAGATTGGACTCCTCGATTTCCGAACCCATGCTCAGTAAAGTCGCCGAAGCTAATTTCCCCAGCCGTTTCGGCCATTTCCGCATCTACGGCTTCGAAGGATCGTATGGCCAGGAGGTGGAGGAATGCGTGGTGTTGCGGATGGGCGATGTCATTTCCGGCGACCCGCCGCTGGTTCGGATTCACTCGCAGTGCCTGACAGGCGACGTCTTTCATAGCCTGCGCTGCGACTGCCGGTCCCAACTGGAGCTGTCGCTGAACCTGATCGCCGAAGAGGGACGCGGGCTGCTGATTTACGAGCATCAGGAAGGCCGCGGCATCGGGTTGCTGAACAAGCTGCGCGCCTATGAGCTGCAGGACGGCGGCGCCGATACCGTGGAAGCCAACGAGCGCCTGGGTTTTGAGGCCGACCTGCGCGACTATCGCATGCCTGCCGATATTCTGCGCCACTTCAAGATCAAGAGCGTGCGGTTGTTGTCGAACAATCCGGATAAGATTGCGGCGCTAGAAAACGCGGGGATCCGGGTAGCCGAGCGGATTCCGTGCATTGTGGCGCCGCACGAATCCACGGAAGGGTATTTGAGGACGAAGAAGCAGAAGATGGGGCATCTGTTGGACTAAGATTAATGGCCACGATGAACACAGATAAACACAGATTTTAGGAATTGCCTTATCGGCGTTCATCTCTGTTAATCTGTGGCTCCCTAGGTCCTCGCGAATTCTCGCGCGAACACGGCTTCGAGCGCGCCATCGCCGCGCTGCCGGATAATCTCTTCCACCCGCTTGAGTATGGCTTCGTCGCGGGCGTAGAACGCCAGGCCTGCCAGCGCATCGGCCGCTACGGGGCCGCTTTCCTCGGCCAACCGGCTCAGCAGGAATTCGAGCGCCTCGTCGATTCTCAGCATTGCGATGGCCACCAGCAGCGTCCGCCGCTGTTCCGCCGCCCCGCCGCGTTCCCACGCCTCGCGCAGCACCTCGAACGCGGACGACAGCCGGGACTCGCCCAGCGCCAGCGCGGCCAGTTCGCCAATTCCCTCGGCGCCCGAATCCAGGAACTTCGCGACGAATTCGACCGATCCGGTCGGGTCCAGGCTGAGCAGCGCGCCGAAGCACTCGCCCGTCACCTCGATTTCCTTGTCGCCGAGCAAGGCTTTCAAACGCAAGAGCAAAACGCCTTCCGGACGCCCGGCGTCGGCGATGGCGCGAATGGCCCCCGCCCGGGCCGCAACTTCGCGATCGGCCAACAGCGTGACGCATTCAAGCAATGCGTCGGGATGCCCCATTCGCGCCAGGCCGCGCGCGCACAGGCCCCGGAGTGGCGCTGCCGCATCGACAGGCGGCCCGAAGCTGCCTTCCTTCTGGACATGGCGAATTCCGGCGAAATAGATCTTCATGGCCGGGTCTTCCAATTGAATCAGCGCCTGAACGATGGCGATGGTCGCCTTGCACCCTGGATCGAGTTTCGCGGGATCGCGCATCAGCCGCTCAAAAGCCTGCATCAGGTCCGGCGCCAGCGCCCCCGCTTCCAGGTGTTCCGCAGCAGCCGCCGCTGCCGCTACCGCGTGGTTGCTTTTGTGGCGCAGAAACGGCGCCAGATCGCGTGTCAGGTCGTACTTCTCGGGAGCTTGGCGGATGGCATGGATCGCAGCCAGGGCATCCTCAGTGGCAGGCGCTTTCGGCACAAGCCAATTATGGCCTTTAAATCAGTAACTTACAAAGCATTTTCTGTATCCAATTGATTCTGCACACCTCGCCGCCCATTCGCGTCAACAATTATGTGACCCGACTGGCCCTGTGGGTGTCCTTTGCCTGCCTGACGATGCAGGCCGCCTCTCCCGATCTCAATGCCCTCCTCAAGGGAGTGGAACAGCGCTATAACCGGGCCAAGACCCTGCAAGTACACTTTGTCGAAGCCTATAGCGTACAGGGCCGGGCGCGGAAGAGCGAATCGGGTGAACTGACGCTGCGCAAGCCCGGAAGAATGCGCTGGGATTACTCGACGCCCTCCGGCAAGCTTTTCGTCTCCGACGGCAAGGATGTTTATCTCTATACACCCGACTCGCACCGGGTGGAGAGGACCAAGCTCAAAGCCAGCGATGACATGCGCACGCCGCTTGCCTTCCTGCTGGGCAAGCTCGATTTCGCCAAGGATTTTCGGAGCTTCGCGCTCCAGCCCGACGGGATGAACTACCTGATCACGGCCGATGCCAAGAACGACAAATTCCCCTACGAGAAGATCCAGATGCTGGTGACGCCGGATTACGAGATTCAGCGCCTGGTGATCACACTGCAGGACACGTCGCTGCTCACGTTCCAGTTGAATGACGAGAAGCTCAACCCGCCCGTGGATGACGCGGTGTTCAAGTTTCAACTGCCGGCGGGCGCCACTCTGGTGGACGCGGAAGGGAACGACTAGTGGCTGAATTTGTTCTCAAGTACGCCGATCCGCGCGGCGAAATGCACCAGCAGGTGGCCGAAGCCGGCTCGGAAAGCGAACTGCGCGACCGGTTTTCCCAGCAAGGCTTTCTGATTTACTCCGTCAAGCCGCGCCGTGAGATTGCCGGCCTGTCGTTAGGCGGCGGCAAGAAAAAGATCAACCTGGAAAAGTTCCTGATCTTCAACCAGCAGTTCGTGACGCTGATTCGAGCCGGACTGCCGATTTTGAAAGGGCTGGACCTGTTGTCGGAACGGCTGACCGACGCCAAGCTCGCGCCGCACATTAAAGCCGTCCGGGAAGAGGTGAAGAACGGATCGCTGTTATCGGACGCGTTCGCGCGGCAGGGCGTGTTCCCACCCATCTATGTAACGTCGGTGCTGGCTGGCGAAAAGAGCGGCGCGCTGGGCGAGGTGCTGGACCGGTTTATCACCTATCAGAAGCTGGCCCTGGCGGTGCGCAAGAAGATCGTTCTGTCGATGGTGTATCCCTGCATGCTGATCGTGCTGGTGATTTGTCTGATGGTGTTCCTGATCACCTTCGTGGTGCCTAAGTTCGCCGAGTTGTATAGCAGCATGTCGGCCCAACTGCCGGCCGCCACTCAAATCCTGATCGCGATCGGAACCACGGCCCGGAACTACATACTTTCGGGGTTCATCGGGCTGATCGTGGCGGCGGTGGCGTTCCGTTTTTGGGCGAAAACGGCCAAGGGCGAAGAGCGCGTGGATCGCGCGCGGCTGCGCATCCCGGTGGTGGGTGAAATTTGGATTAAGTACCAGGTGGCGCAATTCGCCCGCGTGCTGGGTACGTTGCTGGTGGGCGGAATCCCGCTGCTGCAGGCCCTGGATACGGCGTCCAGCTCGCTCGGTACCAGGTTGCTCAAAAACAGCCTGGCTGAGGCCGGCCAGAGGGTGAAGGAAGGACAGGCGCTGTCGGCGTCGTTGTCGAAAACCGGCATCTTTCCAGGGCTTTCCATCGACATGATTGAGGTGGGGGAATCCACCGGCGCGCTGCCGCAGATGCTGGCCAGCGTGGCGGAATTCTACGAGGATGACGTCAACACCCGGATGACTGCGGCGCTGTCGCTGATTGAGCCCGCCATCATGATTACCATGGGATGTTTCGTGACCTTCGTACTGGTGGCGCTATATCTGCCGATCTTCTCCTTGGCGGACACACTCAAATGACGACAGCGACGAACAGACGGCATTCCTCGTATTCCAGAGGGGGTTCCCATGGCTGCTAGAGACGTCCTCAAGATCGTCCAACCCGCCGACGAGATTGCGCAGGCTAAGACGGTGGCCACGCGCTACCGCTGCGATTTTGTCGACCTGCGGGAAGTCCGCATCGATCACGATCTGTTCCACTCGGTCCCGGTGGACCTGATGTTCCGCTACAACTTCGTGCCCATTCATTCGGAAAACGGGCACCTGGACATCGCCCTGGCCGATCCGCGCAACCTGAACCTGATCGACGAGCTGGCGATCCTGCTGCAGAAAAAGTTGCACGTGAAGGTGGCCACGCTGTCGCAGATTTCGGATCTGCTCAAGAAGACCGAGCAGTCCCAGCGCGTGCTGGAAGAGGTCACCGAAGGCTTCACGCTCGACGTGATGATCGGCGAGGAAGAAAACCAGGACGAGACGCTCTCCATCGACAAGCTGACCGCCGACAGCGACATCGCCCCGGTGATCAAGCTGGTGGACACCACCATCTTCAATGCACTGGAACGGCGCGCCAGCGATATTCACATCGAGACGCGCGACCAGGAAGTGGCCATCAAGTACCGTATCGATGGTGTGTTGCACTATGCCATGCCGCCCATTTCCAAGGACTGGCATTCCACCATCATTTCGCGCATCAAAGTGATGAGCGAGCTGGACATCGCCGAGCGGCGCATCCCGCAAGACGGCCGTTTTCGGGTCCGGTATAAGACGCGGCTGATCGACTTCCGCGTTTCCATCATGCCCACCATCCATGGTGAAGACGCCGTGCTGCGCGTGCTGGACAAAGAATCGATGAGCGAGAAGTTCGCCAAGCTTTCGCTCGACGTGGTGGGCTTCTCGGATTCCGATCTGATCAAGTTTCGCCGCTATATTAAGGAGCCGTACGGGATGGTGCTGGTGACCGGTCCCACCGGTTCGGGAAAAACCACCACGCTCTATGCCGGAGTGAGCGAGATCAAGAACGACGAAGACAAGATCATCACCATTGAAGACCCGGTGGAATACCAGATCAAGGGCATCACCCAGATTCCGGTGAACGAGAAGAAAGGCCTGACGTTCGCGCGCGGGCTGCGGTCCATTCTTCGTCACGATCCGGACAAGATCATGGTGGGCGAAATTCGAGACCAGGAGACGGCGCAGATCGCGATCAACGCCGCGCTCACCGGCCACCTGGTGTTTACCACCGTTCACGCCAATAACGTGCTGGACGTGCTGGGCCGCTTCCTGAACATGGGCGTGGAGCCGTACAACTTCGTTTCGGCGCTGAATTGCATCCTGGCCCAGCGGCTGGTGCGCGTCATCTGCAACTACTGCAAAGCTCCGGTGCAATATCCCGATTCCTATTTAGTGGAGAGCGGCCTTAATCCCGCTGAGTGGCGGGACGTGACGCTTTATGAAGGCCCCGGCTGCTTTGAGTGCGGCGGCACTGGATTCCGCGGCCGAACAGCGATTCATGAGCTGCTGGATCTGAGCGAGCACATCCGCGAGATGATTCTCGACAAGCGTCCAGCGTCTGAAATCAAGCGCCAGGCGCGCGAGGAAGGCATGACGTTTCTGCGCGATCACGCCATCGCGAAGGCGCGCGAGGGAGTGACCACATTGAAGGAGATCAACAAGGTAACCTTCATCGAAGGCTAGCGCTATGACCCGGATCTCGAAAAAAAGTCAAAAACCGCTGGCTCGCGCGCGCGGTTCCAAAGCGCTCTTTCTAAACCGCGACCGTGAGGGAGCCGGTGTTCACCTATGAGCGCTTTCGCCAATTTGCTGCAAGATCCGCCGCCCACTCACGCTTTCGAGCTGTCTGAAGAAGGCTTGGCGTTCGCGCCCGTGTCGGAGCCGGCGCTGGCGGAATTTTCGCCCTTCGAACCGGGTGTGCTGCTGGTTTCTCCACTGCACGACAACATCCAGCAGCCGCAAGTTCTGCTGGATCACATTCAGGCGCTCGCCCCCGCCAACGGCCATCGCAAACGGCGCGCGGCGGTGATTTTGCCGGATTACTGCGCCCGCGTGGCCGTGCTCGACTTCGATACGTTTCCGTCGGACCTGGAGGAGCAACAGGCCCTGGTGCGCTTCCGTTTGAAAAAAAGCGTACCGTTTGAAGTAGATACGGCGGTGGTCAGCTACGTGGAGCAGCCCCGGCCGGCGGATGCCAAAAGCGGCGCTAAAGTGGAAGTATTGGCGGCGGTGATGTCTTCCGATATCGTGATTCAGTATGAAGCCCCTTTTCGTGCGGCGGGCTTTCATCCCGGCCTGGTGACTACTTCTTCGCTCGCCGCGCTCAATCTGCTTGCTCCCGATGGCATCACTTTGCTGGTCAAACTCAGCGCGCGGGTTCTCTCGGTTCTGGTGCTGCAGGAGAACGCCGTAAACCTGGCGCGCTGCATCGAGATGGAGGGTGGACGGCTGGAAGACATTGAATCGGTCCTGCATCCCACCATCGCGTATGTCGAAGACGAATTGAAGGGCAGGCCGAAGCAGATTTGGCTGGCCGGCTTCGGGCCTCAGATGGAGCAACTGGCGCCGCGCTGGGAAAAGGAGTGGGGCGTGGCGGTAGAGGGCATCCGTTCGCGTTTCGGATTGGCGGCGAAAGGCAATACCGGTTTGCTCGGATATTTGGAGTCGTTGGCTTAGGATATGGCATTACGAGTTCCCATCAATCTGGCGAGTGAGCCGTTCCGGCGGGACCGGCCGGTGCTAGTTGGCTCCACGGCGCTGGCCATCGTGCTCGGTTTACTGTTGATCTATCAGGTGACCGCCATTCTTTCCGAACGCCACCAGGCGGCCGATATTCGTGTTGCGATCGACCAGCAGAACGTGCGGCTCAAGGCCATCGCGGCCCAACAAGCCAAGCTGAATGCCACACTACGCAGACCGGAGAACGCCGAGGTGCTGGAGCGCAGCCTCTTTCTGAATACTTTGATCGAACGCAAAGCCATCAGCTGGACCAAAATCTTTGCAGATCTGGAGAAAGTGATGCCCTACAACGTCCGCCTGGTTTCGGTGCGGCTGCCGGAGGTGGATGTGAACAATCAGGTTCTGCTGGACATGGTGGTGGGAGCCAAAGACGTACCCCCCATCCTGGAACTGCTGAAGCGCCTGGAAGGCTCGCCGCAATTTGGTCCCACCAGCGTGCAATCCTCCGCGCCGCCTTCGCAAACCGATCCATTCTATCGCTATCACGTCACGGTGAGCTATGCTCAAAAGCTTTAACGCCTGGCCTCCCAACAATCCGCTTGCGCTGATCCGCCTGGGGCTGGGTGTGTTGGCGGTGGCCAACCTGGTGGCGCTGTATTTTGTCATTCGGCCCATCGGAGGATCCGCGCAGGACTTGGCGCAGCAGGCGCTGGAAATGCACTCGGCCATCCGCCAGCAGCAGGGAGTGCTGGACCGTACGCGGCTGCTGGCGAGCAAGATTGAAAGCGGGCGGGGCGAAGGCGACCATTTCATGGGCAATTACTTCCTACCGCGCCGGACCGCCTACTCGACGATCATGGCGGAGCTGAACGATTTGGCCGGCCAGGCCAAGATCACCTCGCGCGACAGCGCCATCGCACTTGAGGCCGTGGACGGAAGCGATACTCTGGATATGATGCAGATTTCGGCCAATTTCGAAGGCTTGTATCCGGATCTGATTCATTTCATTAACCTGCTGGACAAGTCGGACCGGCTGTTGATTATTGAGAGCCTCAACGCGACGCCGCAACAAACCGGCGGCCGGCTGAACGTGATGCTGAAGCTGGACACCTTCGTCAAGGAGGACGGCTCGGCGCAATGAACCTGGTTCCGTCCAAAGTGGGAGCAGATCGAACGAAGGTAGCCATCCTCGGGGTCTTGGTGGCGCTGGTGGCGTTCGCTTATTTTTACAACAGGAACTCGGGCGGAGGCCCTGGTTCCGCGACAGTTGCGAGCCGCGCCCCGGCGGCGGGTTCTACCGCGATAGCGCCGGGGTCGATAGTGCGGTCCACGTTCCGCCGAGTGGAGCAAGCGGGCGGCAGCACCCGGGAATTCCGGCCGTCCTTGAAGCCCAAGAACATCGATACCGCGAACATCGATCCGACCTTGCGCCTGGATTTGCTCGCCAAGCTCAAAACCGTCAACGCGGACGCGGGAACGCGCTCGCTGTTCGAGATCGCCGCCGCGCCGCCTGAAGAGGTCAAACTCCCCAAGGAGCTGGAGAAGATCGAGATCGCGCGCAGGCTGATCGGCCCTGTGCCGCCCAAGGCGGTGGTACCGCCGCCCGAGCCCAAAGCGCCGCCCATCCCGCTTAAGTTTTATGGCTTTGTCAACAAGACGAAGGTGGGCGACAAACGCGCCTTCTTCCTGGACGGCGAGGATATCGTCATTGCGAGCGAAGGCGACGTGATCAAGAAGCGCTACAAGATCGTGCGGATTGGCGTGAATTCGGCGGTGGTGGAAGACACCGAGTTCAAGGACAACAACCAGCAGACGTTGCCGCTGGTAGCGGAGTTGAACGGATGAAAAGCGGGAGGCACAACCAGAGGCAGGGTGAGTCCGGTTTTGCGTTGCTGCTGGTATTCGTGATGGCGGCTGCCATCGCGATCACCATGTACATGGAAGTGCCGCGCCTGGCGTTTGAATCGCAGCGGATGAAAGAGCAGATGGCTATCGATCGCGGCCTGCAATACAAGCGGGCCATCCAGCTCTTTTACCGGAAATATCACACCTACCCCCAAACGCTGGACGATTTGGAAACCACCCGCAACGTTCGTTTCCTGCGCCATCGCTATCTGGATCCATTGACTGGAAAGGACTGGCGTCTGCTGCATGTCGGCCCGGCGGGACAACTCACCGATTCGCTGGTCCAACCCCCGCCACCGCTGCCCGGGAGCAGCACGGGCAGCGGTCCGAATTCGGGGCCGGGTTCGTCGCAGAACGGCGGTTTCTCGCAATCATCCAATTCCTCGCAAGCGTCGAACTCCTCGCAAGCCACCGTTTCCTCGCAGCCGAGCGATCCCAACAACCCCAACGATCCCAATGCGCAGGCGCCGGATCCATTGAACATGGCGTTGAGAAGGCCGAGCGATCGCGTCATTGGAGCTCCAGGGGCAGGCGGAACTCCAGGGGCAAATGGAATCGGTGCCGAACCTCCGGTCGAACAACCCGCGGAGCCGGATCCCAATCAGCCCCAACAACCTGTTCAGACGGGCACGCCGGCCCAGCCGGTGCAAGAGCCCGGGGATCCCAACGCGCCGCAAGATCCATCGCAACCTCAGAATCCTTCGCAACCTCCGGGCCAGCCGCCGGTTCCAGGACAACCCGCCGTGCCGCAGATTCCGGGGCAGATACCTTCGGGGACAGGCACCGATTCGGGCCAAACGCCGCCCACGGGAGCCAATCCAGTTCAAACGCCCGCTTCGACGCCTTTCACTCCACCTTCCGGGCAACCCGTTAATCAACCATTTAATCAACCATTTAATCAACCAGCGGGGCAACAATTTCCAGGACAGGTTCCAGGACAAACCGGAGTTGCCGGGGGCCAGCCGCCGCCCAGCGCGGCGAATCTCATCCAGAACATTCTCACCACGCCCCGCCAGCCTCCCTCATCTTCCGGGGGGTTCACCACGGGCAACACCGGAGGCATCGCTGGCGTGGCCAGCACTGCGGAAGGCAAGGGCATTCACGTGATCAACGATCACAGCAAGTACAAAGAGTGGGAGTTTGTTTACGACCTGAAAAAGGACAAGACCGCGATCGGCGCCGCGGGGGTGAATCAACAGCAGCAGATGCAGCAGCAAATGCAGCAGAACCAAAATGGCGCCAACGGGCTCGGCAACAATTCAGCTTTCGGAAGCAATTCGGCGTTTGGAAACAACTCAACGGGCGGCAGCAATTCGTACGGTTCGAGCCCGTTCAGTTCCTCACCGACTGGTTCCACGGCCAGCCCAACGGCGCCAACCACCGCGCCGCCTTCGCAGTAGCCCGCGCACTAGCCTTTAGTTAGATAAACATCTCTTCGTCGCTGGTGGCTCGATCCACCGTGGGACGGTTTCCACGCGCCATGGCACCGAGCGCGGCCCGAATACCGGCCGCGACACCGCTGACTTCGCGTAGCGGCCGCATGATGCCGTCGTGGACCACCGCCACGGTTTCATGCGCGCGGCTCAAGGTGTCGTCCAGCACCAACTCCACGCGCTCCATCTGGACCTTGGCGCGCGCGGCGGCGTCACCCACCAGATCCTCCACGATCGCCAACTGCCTCTTGGTGGAATCCAGGATATCGTTGGCGCGCGTGGTGATCTCGGTGATCTGCTTGCCACTCTGCTCGACGGTCGTATTCGCTTTTTCGACCAGGCTCTCCACCTTGGGCAGCAGGGGATTGATGGATTCCTGCAGCGACTTGACGGTTTTATAAATTCCCGCCAACATGCCCGCCTGGATACAAAGCGCGATAGCGGAGATGATGACGAACGCCGTCATCACGTAAAGCAGAGTGGTCTCGCTCATGTCGTCTCCGGTGGAGCTAAATGTGTTCGGCGTCGTTCGGCGTGCTTACCGCTTCCCGATAGGCTTGCTTGCCCGCTTCCACCGCCGCAACCAGGTTATCGCGCTGGCGCGTGACCGTCGACTTGCCGCGTTCGATCACGTCGGCCGCCTGGTCTTGCAACTCGGTGCTCCGCCGTTTCAGGTATTCTTTACCCTCATCGGCCTTGGACCGCAGCAGGTCCCTTGTCTCGGGTCCGGATTTCGGAGCAAACAGCAGCCCCGCCGCCACCCCCAGTCCCAACCCCAGAAAAAAGTACGAAAACTTGTTGTCGTCGTCCATTGTTAGCCGTCCTTTCTTTCCTATAAGTTCAGACTCTCCTCTACAATAGCAGTCTCGAATCTGTTAGTGTTCCTGTGTGATGGCGAAACGACAGCCACAGCCGTTAGACCGCGGTAAGCTCCTAAACGTTGCATTGCGCGCGCTCGGTGGACGCGCGCATTCTTCGGGAGAACTGCGGGAGAAACTTCGCCGCCGCGCGGAAAACGATCAGGACGTGGATGCAGTCCTGGCAAAACTAAAGGAATCCGGGTACCTCGACGACCGCCATTTCGCCGAAAACTACGCGGCCGCTCGCCTGCAGAATCAGGGCCTGGGAAAGATGCGCGTGTTGCGGGACCTGCGCCAGCGGCGAGTCGCACCCAAGCTGGCCGAACAGGTGACCGAGCAGACCTATGAGAAAACCAACGAAGCGGAACTGATCGAGGATTTTCTGCGCCGGAAATTTCGCGGCAAAGAGCTCGGCGCGTTTTTCCGTGAGGAAAAAAATCTGGCCGGGGCGTTTCGCCGCCTGCGCTATGCGGGATTTTCAGCCGGGCAGTCGATTCGCGTGTTGAAGCGTTTCGCCAGCCAGCCGGAAGTGCTGGACGCGCTGGAATCGGAAGAATCCGAAGAGCCATTATCGGACGAAAACCGTCACTAGAACTCCGATCACAATCAGGCTTGCGCCGAGCACGTTGCCCAAGTGCGGCTTCTCACCAAGAAAAATGAAAGCCATGGTGACCGCCAGCGCCACGCTCAGCTTGTCGATAGGCGCCACGCGCGATGCTTCGCCCAGTTGCAGGGCCTTGTAGTAGAAGAGCCACGAGAGGCCCGTCGCAATCGCGGAGAGGAAGAGGAACACAAACGTGTGCCGCGACATCTTGAACAGATCGGACGCGTTGCCCTGCACCGCGACGATGCCCCAGGCGAAGAACACGATGATGGCGGTGCGGAAGGCGACCGCGAGGTTGCTATCGACACCGGTTACGCCGATCTTGCCGAAAATCGCGACCAGCGCGGCGAAGAAAGCCGAAAGAACCGCATAGCCGGCCCAGTTCATTGGCCGGGGATGCCCGATATCTTGATTTGTCCGTCGGCGCTCAGCACGCCGGTCATCATTCCGGTGGTGTTGAACGGTGCCGCGAAATGGCCTTGCCGGTCCAGCGCGATGACGCCGCCATCGCCGTGCTGCGCGACAAGCTCCTTCATCACCACATCATTCGCGGCCTGTTCGAGCGAGACATGCAGATACTTCACGCGCGCGCAGATGTCCGACGCCACTACATTGCGCATGAAATACTCGCCGGTGCCGGTGGCAGAGACCGCGCAGCTCTCGTTATTGGCGTAGGTTCCCGCCCCGATGATGGGCGAATCTCCGACGCGTCCCGGCATTTTCAGCACGGTGCCGCCCGTGGACGTCCCGGCCGCGAGATTGCCGGCCGCGTCCAACGCCACCACGCCCACCGTCCCATGGCCGTCGCCTGCTTTTCGCGCCTTATCCGCATCCTGGAATCTCTTCCATTCGCGCTCGGTGTAGAAGTAATAGGGCGATACCAATTGGATGCCCTGCGACTTCGCGAACTCCTCGGCGTCGTCGGCTACCAGAAGAACGTGCGGCGTCTTTTCCATTACCAGACGCGCCAGATGGATCGGATTGGCGATGTGCTTCAGCGCCGCTACGGAACCAGCTTCGAGCGTGCGCCCGTCCATGATGGCTGCGTCCATTTCGGGCACGCCATCCTGGGTGTAGTAGGCGCCCCGGCCCGCGTCGTAAAGACCGGAGTCCTCCATCACGCGGATAGTCGCTTCTACTGCGCCCATGCTGGTACCGCCGCGCGCCAGAATCGAGTACCCGGTTCGAATCGCCTGCAGCATGCCAGCGCGCCGCGCTTCGATAATCTCGGGCGTCATCTTCGAATAGTCGCCTGCACCGCTGTGAGCGACGAGCACAAATCCCCGCGGCGATTGCGCGGCCGCGGAAACCAGCACGATGAAGCCGAGCACCACAGAACGCACGATACTATTGTGCCGTTTTCAGGCGATGGACGGGGGAGCGAAGTGCGCCAGGCGGCGGCGCAAAGTTTCGTAGGCGCGGAATAGCAGCGATTTCAGCGCCGGAATGGAGCAGTCCAGAACCTCGGCGATGGCCGCATAGTCCATGCCTTCGTACTTGTGCATCAGGACCGCCGCGAGTTGTTTTGCGGGCAGACTCTCGATGGCGTCGCGAATTTCCTTGGCGTGGTGCTCGGCCAGCAACTGCTGATCGGCGCGCAGAGTCTGGTCCGGCACCTGGATGTGACGCGCGTCGTGAACGGCTGCATCCAATCTTAGATGCGCGGTTTCACGCCGGGTGTCCCGCCGCCAATTCAGCGCGACGTTGGTGGTGATCCGGAAAAGCCAGGTGCTGAACTTGGCCTCCGGCTGGTATCGGTTTCGAAAGCGATAGACGCGCAGGAAGACATCTTGCGCCAGTTCTTCGGCGATAGCCCGGTTGCGCACTAAACGGTACAGATGATTAACAACCTGGCTGCGGTGCCGCGAGAGCAGCGTCTCAAAACTCGGCTCGTGGCCTCCGCAAACCTTCACCATCAAGGACGCATCGGGATCGAGAACCCACTCAGACACCATGCAGTTTAGAACGCGTGCGGCTCACGCTCCGTTTCCGTCATGCTGTAACAATTCGTAAACGTGTCCTCTTTAATCCGACTGGACGGGTTCCTGATGCTCGGGAAACACGGCGTAGTTCGCCGGCGGAGGGTAGAGGCTATAAAGCAGACTCAGCCGCTTGCGCATGTGGCGGCTGGGTAACTGTCGCGGGCCGGTTTCCACGTCGATATCGCAGCAGATGCCGTGCAGGTACAGCGTCAGGGTGTCGATTAGCGACTGGCGCACATAATCGCGAAACGGCTTGGTCTCCTTGCGGATGTTCGTATCGCGGCGCAGCAGCGCCTGCTTCATGTGCCAGCTCTCTTCGTCCACTTCGCCATGCACGCGCGCGTTCAACTCCTCGCGCAGCAGGGCACTGTACTGTGAGAAAGCCTCTTCGGAGCCGTGATCGGCGGCCAGGGTCGCCAGAACATGATAGAAGCGGTAGTGATACTCCGATACGTCTTGATCCTTGAGCGCGAAGACCAGCACCTCTTCTTTATCGAAGCGGACCTGGGTGGCCCAGGAAGCGCGGCTGTCGGGCGGTTTTTCCGATACGACGAACTCGTCGCGGCGCAGGGTACCTTTTTCTTTACCATCCACGCGTTCCAGGTACGGCACCAGCATGATGGAAACCTTGGGCAGCAGCGCTGAAATTGCGGGCGGCAGGGCGGCGATGGGCTCCTCCAGGTACTCCTTGACGTCCTCCTCACTCAACGGCACCGAAGCGCAGAAGTAAGAAAAGGTGTTGCTGAGCGGGATCATCTCGCTGCGGAAACGCTCCGCAAACTGGCCAACGCTAAGCTTGGAAAGATCGGGTTGCGCGGACATCGGGTGGGGTGAAATCGTCTTCATTCTAACACGCGGGGGCGGGAGGGCTTGAAATTGGGCGTCGGCTTGTCGGATTCCAAGACCTCCATTTCAACGCCGCCTCACGGCGATCGGGATTTCAAGCACCCTGTAGTTCAAACAATTCGAGGTTCTTCTCCGCAATTGCCACAGCCACTTTGTCCCGCTCGGCTTCCCAGTACTTGAGCATAACCTCTAGGTCATCGCTCTCAATGCCGCCATGGTTGTTATATTCCGCTACAGCGTGGCTTATCTGAGAGCTGAAGGACTCACGCTTCGCGTTCAGAATCTGAAGTTCGAGTTCAATCCGGCGAGTGTTCGGCACGGTTGCTTCCTCCTTAGAAATGAGAATACGCTTGGTTGGGAGGGCCTCAATCAGTACCCGGTCACCTTCTGCGAGAGCAACTTGCTCAAGCACAGCCTGGGTCAGCGTTACTACCAGCGTCCCGCCAACCTTTCGTACCTTTATGATGTCCCTTGCCACTAAGATATCCTAACGTATGTTCCACGAGAAAGTCAAAAGGTTTAGATATCATGAAGTATCATCTGTCAAGTCAAAGGAAACACAATGGAAAATCCTGTTGCCTTCACATCGAGCGAAGGCTAACATTTGCGTAAAGCCAGCTACGGCGAGCCGACTCGGTACTGTCGCCCAATGCTTTGGAAGGCCTACGGCCATCTCGGAAGAAATACCGCGCCTTTCGTTCACCGCTTCGGACAGGGTGCTGCGGTTGACTCCGAGGGCTGCGGCCACCTGCGGATTCTTCATAAGTCCTCCATGGCTTGTCGTTCGGGAAGCATTCGCCGATGTAGAATACGCAAAACGAGAATTCCCCCGGCCTCTTCACGGTAAAAGACAACATGCTGTTCGCTTTCCATTCTGCGCAGGCCTCGACGAATATAGTCACATCTCCGACCCAATGAGGGATTATCGGCCAGCATCCGGCAAAACGCCTCAAGAGCGTCAACATAGCGAACGGCCCGATCCTCGCCCCAATTCCGCAGGGTATGATCGCTAATCCCTAGCAGATCCGCTTCTGCACGGCGCGACAAGCGAACGAGAGCCACGGCTCAGCGTCGGGTTGTGGGGAGTTTGAGTGTTTTGCGAACACGCGCAAACACGTCGCCCTCGGCGACACCGCTGGCGTCACCTTCATCGATGGCGGCCCGCAAGGCGGCGAGCTTCGCCTCGTATTCCTGCTCCTCGCGTTCCAAACTCCGGAGCGCCGCGCGCACCACCTCGCTGGCGTTTTCGTAACGGCCGGTCTTTACCTTTTTCAGCACAAAGCGGTCTAGTTCGTCGGTAAGATTAACATTGCGGGTCGGCATGGCGGCTCTGAGAGCAGGATACCACGATTGGCAAAGATTGCTAGGAGGCGGGTTCACGATGCGAGCCACAAATTGGGAGTTCAAGAATCGGGCGCTAATATTCGGACTCATTTTTGGCTGCTCGTTCGCCCTATATTCGATCGACCCGCAAAATTCAGTGGCCGCGCTGGCCAACTGGATGGAAGCCGCGCTCGGGATCAATGCGAATCTTGTCGCTCGATTGTTGTTTGCTTTAGCCGCGGTTTTATTGGTTGTAGCCGCTTTCACGCGCACCTGGGCTTCGGCGTACCTGCAGGCGGACGTGGTGTACGCCGCGGAAGTGAAAACAGCCGCCCTGGTTGCCGATGGGCCTTATCGCCACGTGCGCAATCCCCTATATTTCGCCAATATCTTCCTCGCTCTTGGACTAGGCGCCATGATGAATCGCATCGGATTCTTCGTGGCCGTGATCGCGATGGCGGTGTTCTGCTGCCGGCTCATTTTTCGGGAAGAAGCCGATCTCATGGCTAGCCAGGGCGAGCAGTACAAGCGCTACTCGAATGCCGTGCCGCGCCTGTGGCCCGCGCCAGGGGCACGCGTTCCCTCCGCCGGACGAAAGGCGAAATGGGCCGATGGTTTCAAGGCCGAATTTTGGTGTTGGGGATGCACCGTATCGGTTGCCGCGTTCGCAATCAGTCTGAACACCATCGCGTTTTTCGTGATATTGGCGGTCAGCCTGGCTGTGTTCTGGTTCTCCTCATCGATTCTGCGACGGCGTTAGACTTAAATCTAGTGGGCCCGAAAGTCCTAATCTCCGCTGGCGAGGCGTCGGGGGACCTGTACGCGGCCGGCCTGGTGGAGGCTCTCCACCGCCGTCGACCCGATCTGCAGTTCTTCGGCTGCGCGGGACCGCGCATGCAAAAGGCCGGGGTTCGCGCCGTGGTGGATGCGCACAGCCTGGCCGTGGTCGGGCTGGTGGAAGTGATCACTCATATCCCGCGTATCTACGGCGAGTACCGGAAGTTGCTCACTGCTGCCCGCGCCGAACGCCCCGATGTCGCCATCCTGACCGACAGTCCGGATTTCAATCTGCGTGTGGCCCGCCAGCTCAAGAAGCTGGGTATTCCCGTTCTCTATCTGGTGGCGCCGCAGGTATGGGCGTGGCGCAAGGGCCGGCTGCCCTTGATGCGCCGCACCATCGACCGGCTGCTGTGCATCTTTCCCTTCGAGCCCGAGTTTTTCGCGCGCCACGGCATTGACGCCACTTACATCGGCCATCCGCTCACTCGCCTGGTGCAGCCATCCGCGAGCCGCGCCGAGCTGCGCGGCCGTTTTGGCATCCTGGAGGACACGCCGCTGGTTGCGCTGCTACCTGGCAGCCGCACGGGCGAAGCCGCTCGTCATTTACCCCTATTGCTGGAGGCAGTTGAGCGCCTGCGAACTGCCGCTAAGTGCCTGCCACGATTTATTTTGGCAGTCCCGCCCGGGACCATCCCACTAGGGTCAAATTTCAGGGAACGTATTTCTTCGGCGTCCATCCAACTCCTTGAGGGAAAAACCTGGGACGTGCTCGTCTGCGCCGACGTGGCACTGGCCGCCAGTGGAACGGTCACCATTGAAGCGTGCCTGTTAGGAACCCCCCTGGTCACCTTTTATCGGGTTAACAATTTAAGTTGGTGGATGGGTAAAGCTTTGGTTCGCGTTCCGTTTTATTCGATGGTGAATCTGGTGGCGGAGCGCCGGATTGTGCCGGAACTGATCCAAGATCAAATGACGGCGGCGAGCCTGGCTGGCGAAGCTCTGGCGCTTCTCGAGAATAAGGCGGCGCGCGAAAATATGCAGCGGGGTCTGGCGGAGGTGGCTGGCAAGCTTTCGGGCGCCGCTGGTCTGCAAGAGAATCCCCTGGAAGTAGCGGCGGCGTTGGTCGAGCCGTATCTGGCCGCCAAGCAATTAACAAAAGAGGAAATGGTTCATGTCTCGTAAGATTTTGCTGGCCGCGCTCGCGCTGGCGCCCCTCGCTTTAGCGCCGTTACTTGCCGCGCAGGACCGAGGGAGCAAGTCCGGCCGCATCGACGTGGATAACTACGCGATCGACGCCGAGATCAATCCGCACACGCAAACCCTCACCGCCAATGTGAAGGTTCGGTTCATCGCTGTGGACAACGACATCTCGACAGCGTCCTTCGAGCTGAACAGCGCATTTAACGTCTCGCGCGTGGTGGACGACAGCGGCCACCAGATTCCCGCGTCGCGTTCGGGCCAGGACATGAGCGTTCGCCTCAGCTTTCCCGCGCCGCTGGCGAAAGGCAAGCCCACCACAGTGACGTTCAGCTATGACGGACGTTTAACGGGGCAGGAGGAATCGCCGGTTTACGGCATCAAGTTCGGCGCCATTGGGAACGACATCACGTATCTGATGTACCCGGCGCGCTGGTTTCCGGTGAGCGGCTACAGCGTGGACCGTTTCACCTCGAATCTACACATCACGGTGCCGAGCGGCTATCAGGTGATCGCCAGCGGCCTGGGCAGTTCGCAGCCCGCGGGGTCGGGGAAGACCGCGTTTAGCTTTCAGTACACTAAGCCCTCTTTTCCCGGCAGTATCGCGGTGGTCGAGGGCGATCCGGTAAAAGTAAATTCGGAAGGCGTTACAACGTCCCTTTATTTCCGCCAGAAGCAGAACATGGCCAGCGCCTATGGCGAGGAGACGGGGAAGATCCTGACCTTCCTCAGCGGCATTTATGGCCTTGCCCCGCAAGCCAACCTTACGCTGGTGGAGACCGAGGACGGGACGCCCAACGGATACTCCGCGCCCGGAATCATTTTCCTATCGCCCCGCGGCATCGGCAATCAAGTAGCCTCGCGACTGTTGGCGAATCAACTGGCACGCCAATGGTGGGAGACGCTGGTTTCGCCGGTGGATCGCGATCATTTGTGGCTGGAGAACGGAAACGCGCGCTATGCCGAGCTGTTGTGGGAGGAGCACGCCGGCGGTTCATCGGCTTTCGAACAGGATCTGCATGATACCTACGTCGAAGCACTGACGGTGGACAATCCGCCCATGATTCAAGCCGGACGGCTGGACGATTATTCGCCGGAGTATTGGGCGCTCACCGCGGGTAAAGGCGCCGCGATGCTCAACATGCTGCGCAACGTGATGGGCAACGACAATTTCGACAAGCTCATGTCCGCCTTTCCGGAGAAGTACGCCTGGCAATCGGTGAGCACGGTGGATTTCCGCAAGCTGGCCGAGCAGATTTCCGGACAAAACCTGCAGTACTTTTTCGTGCAATGGCTGGAATCGAGCGGTGCGCCGGAATTCAAAATGGAATATACGGTGTTTCGCACGCAGAAGGGCTTCCGCGTGATGGGCAAGATCACGCAGGATCTGGACACTTTCCAGATGCCCGTGGATCTGAAGATCGAAACGGAGGGCAATCCGGAAACCAAGCGCATCGACGTGGTGGGAACTTCGTCGGAATTTACGGTGGACACGTTCGGGAAGCCGAAGACCGTGACCATCGATCCGACGGGCACGGTGCTGCACTGGAGTCCGGCGATGCGCGTGGCCGTGGCCATCAAGCGCGGAGAGCAATTTGCCGCGATCGGCGAATTCGGGGATGCCTTAAAGGAATACCAGAAGGCGATTGAAGTGAACCGTTCCAGTTCGCTGGCGCACTATCGGGTGGCTGAGGTTTTCTTCCTGCAGAACAATTATCAGTCAGCGGCCACTGAATATCGCGAGGCGCTGAATGGCGACCTGGACCCCAAATGGGTGGAGGTGTGGGCGCACATAAAGCTGGGCAACATCTTCGACGTGTCTGGGCAACGCGATCGCGCGGTGAACGAGTACAACCACGCCATCCGTACCAAGGACGATACGCAAGGGGCGCAGGAAGACGCCGCCAAGTATCTCAAGCAGCCGTACGAACGGAAGCACAGCAACGTTTGAACGCCGCGCTGTTTAGTTTCCGGCCGCCAATTTGGACGTCAGCATCCAGCGCAGCACGCCATGCGGCTCGGCTCCAAACCGTTCCAGTTCGATGCAGGCGAGGGCGCCCTTTTTGAAATCCACTTGCAGATTGGGCGCACCTAGCAGGTACGCGGTCAAACGGCTGAACAACGGCTCGTGCCCGGCCAGCAAAATGCGCGGCTCGTCTTTGTGTACGCGGATCTGGTCCCAAACCGTCTTGGGCGATGACCCAGGCTCCAGCGCGTCGGTACGGACAAGATCGCCTTTGTAGTCCAAAATCTCGGCGGCGAGTTGAGCGGTTTGGAGCGCGCGCTTATAGGGGCTGGTCAAAATCAGGGACGGCGCGACGCCCGCCGAGGCTGCCGTGCGCAGAACGTTGCGCAGCTTCTTTCGTCCATCGGGAGTGAGTGCGCGCTCGGAATCCGGCTGACCGGTTTGCGGTTCTTCGGCCACTCCGTGGCGGAGGATATAAATTTCCATTCCTGATAGCCTGTTGGGTTGAAACCCTATCTTGACCGCAGCGCGTTTTATCTCACGTGCGGCGCGCTACTCTCCATTCTATTCTCGATCGCCGTCTCGCAGATTCTTCTGGCGCTCGCGCTGGCGGCTTTGTTGCTTTCGTCAACCAAAATCCGGCTGCCGCCCATCAAGCTGCCGCTGGGTCTCTTCATGGCCGGGACCGCGATTTCATTGCTGGCTTCCGGGCACATCCAGGAAGGGATGCCGCAGATCCGCAAGTTTTACGTGTTGTTTATTTTGCTGGTGGCGTACAGCACCTTCCGCGAGATCTCCGAAATTCGCGCCATCGTTCTGCTGTGGACCGGAATCGCGACGCTCTCGGCCGCGCGCAGCTTTTTCCAGTTTTGGCGGATCTACCAGCAATCGCAGGCGCAGCACGTGGGGTTTTACGAATTCTACGTAGGGTCGCGCATCACCGGTTTCATGAGCCACTGGATGACGTTCGGCGCCGAAGAAATGATCGTGCTCCTGCTCCTGGCATCGTACTTGTTTTTCTCGAGCGAGCGCCGCTGGAAGCGAGCGGGCTGGCTGTGCGCCGCGATCCTGGCTTGTTCCATGGTGCTGGGATTCACGCGCAGCATCTTTCTGCTCGGCTTCCCGCTCGGCCTGCTGTACCTGTTGTGGTTCTGGAAAAAATGGCTGGTGGCGGCCGTGCCCGCCGCGGTGCTGGTCGTGTTTTTCCTCGGACCGCAGGCTTTACGGGAGCGGATCACGTCGGTGGTTACGCCGCACGGTGAAGTGGACTCCAATCGTCATCGGGCCATTCTGCGCGAGACGGGCGAGGCGATCATCCGGGCGCATCCGTGGCTGGGCATCGGCCCGGAGCAAATCAAATATCAATTCGATCGCTGGGTGCCCGCGTCCGCGCTGCCGCTCCCGGTCGGCTATTACGGGCACTTGCACAATGTCTATTTGCAGTATGGGGCAGAGCGCGGGCTCCCGACGCTCGGGATCTTTTTTTGGTTGATCGCAAAAATCCTATGGGACTTCGCGCGGGCGTTGTCGCGAAAATCCGCGGAGCCGGAAGCGCGCTTCGTACTACATGGAGCCATCGCCGCAATCCTCGCGCTGCTAGCTGAGGGCTACACCGAATACAATCTCGGCGACAGCGAAGTGTTGACGATGTTTCTGGCCGTCGTGGCCTTCGGTTACATCGCAAGCGAGAGCGCCACGATTCCTTGAATTCCGGCTGCTTTGGCAGCCCTTTATTGCATTGGACCGTGATGCTCCGGCGGACGCTTCTTGCGCGTCCCGCCACCGCCCCGGCGAGGCCGGTCGGCGGAGTTGCCCGATCCCGCGGTTTTCCGTGGCCGGCGCACCGGCTTGGGCTTGACCGGCGGCGGATTCGGCTCAAGCAGCGAGGGCTGGCCCTCCACGATGGGCTGCTTCTCGTCCTCTTCCTCTTCGACGTGTGGTTCGGGCGCTCTCTCCGGCTCAGCGGGCGGATAGAACTCGGCGCCCATATACACGATGGGACCCTTTTCTTCGTCCGGCTCCACGCGAACCACCAGCTTGTCCTGCGCGTAATTCAGGAATTCGGAGAACTCCTGGAATCCGTAGGAGGCTGCCGAGAAGTTCGGAACCTCGGTTTGCACCCAGGCCGCCAGATCGTCTAACAGAACGCCGTTCTCCATCTCCAGGCGATGAGTTTCCAGCACGTCGCGCAGCGGCGGCAGCGCCTCTTCCGGCTTCGGCGTGGGACGCTCCGGCTGGGACGCGCCCTTGCGCTCGATGATGTAGCGCCCGCCCTGGCCGCTGACGTTGACGTAATCGGCCTTCTTCAGTTTCTCGACAAAATCCGAAAAACTGTTGGCCCCATAAGCCTTTTCGGTGAACGCCGAATCCAGTTGCAGCATGGTGGATTTCAGCAGACCGAGCTGCGGCTGCACGGCGCGGCGCTCCAACACTTGCAAAGCGCGCTCCACCAGCGGCATGGATTGCGCCAGTTCCAGAGGAGCGGGCCGGCTGCGCTGTCCGCCTTGCGGGCGATCTCTGAGGGGCTGCGGCTCTCCGGCTTGTCCCTGCGGGCGCGGCGGACGCTCGCGAGTTTGCCCGCGATCCTCCGACAGCAGCGATTCATAGCTCACGAACTCGTGACAATTCTGCTGCAGAATCGTGCTGGTGAAAGCTTTGCCTCCCACCACGAACACGGTCTTGCCGTATTCCTTCAGCTTATTCACCAGCGGAATGAAGTCGCTATCGCCGCTGACGATGGCGAACGCATTCACGTGCGGGTGAGTGAACGCCATCTCCAGGGCGTCCAGCGCCAGGTTGATGTCGCCGCCGTTCTTGTCCCCGCGCGGGGAGGGCAGGCGCTGCACCATCTGCACGGCGTTCTCCGCCATGGAGCGGGCCGCGCCTTCCTGGCGCCCCCAGTTGGCGTAAGCAAATTTCGCGACGATGTCGCCGCGCTCCTTGAGCGCATCCAGCGGCAGGGAAACGTCAAATTCCCGCCGCAAAGTCGATTTCACGCCGATTTCGATGTTGTCGTAATCGACAAACACGGCGATATTCAGTTTTTCTTGCATTTAGTTTTCGTTAGTACACGGGCGCTCTGCGCCGATGTTTTGTTTTCAAAATAAGCGGGCATCTCTCGCCCGCGGTTGCTTCAGGCGGTCTGCTTTACAGAAGACCGTATGAAGTCGACGATCGCTTCGAGCGACGCCCCAGGCTGGAATACAGCCGCAACGCCCAGCTTCTTTAGCTCGGCGGCGTCCTCGTCAGGAATTATACCGCCGACCAGGACCAGGACATCGTCCATACCCTTTTCGCGCAGCAAATCCATAATACGCGGAACGATCGCGTTATGGGCGCCGGACAGGATGGACAGTCCAATTACCTGCACGTCCTCCTGCAAAGCCGCATTCACGATCATTTCCGGAGTCTGGCGCAGGCCGGTGTAAATCACCTCCATGCCCGCGTCGCGCAAAGCTCGCGCGATGACCTTCGCTCCCCGGTCATGGCCGTCCAAACCCGGTTTGGCGACCAGCACCCGGATGCGGGGACCCATACGCTTTGATGGTAGCACTCGGTCAATGCTGGGGTCGGGCGTCGGCTTTTATTCGTCTGAGGCGGGCAAGGATTTCCTGCTTCTCTGAAGCCAGAATGTCATCGTTCGCATCCAGATCGTATTTGCGAACGGTCAAATATCGATCTTCGAGCCAGTAGTAGAGATTGTCGACCAGGGACGAGGACCTTAAAACATATGCGGAGACCATATAGCGATGCTTGCCGTAGTGGCTCTCATCCGGGCCCTGCACGTACTCGGCTGTGACAAATATCGGCGTTGCTGAGATCTCGGGCTCATTCCAAAGCGCGTGCTGACCTTGGTTTGATATCGACATGTCGTCGAAGAAGAAATCCTGCAAGTTTTTGCTGGTTCCAGGCCTGAGTAGAGCAAAATGAACTCCCCACCCACTGACTCCGCCAGTCGCTGCCGAGAAGAGGAGGGCGGACGTGTCTTTTTCGAATTGAACTAAGGCGACTGTAGTAGGGTTATTTCCGAATTCCTTAGGCGCCGTATAGCACTGTCGTTGTGGTGGACCTTCGATGCAGACTGACGCCGGGCCCTTCGGAAAGTAGTCATCCTCGCGTTCCGGTTTGATAATTGTCACTTCGCGACCCATGAACTTGGGCAGGCCGTTGGCGGAGCGAACGGACTGTACGGCGACCCCCGGCGAATTGGAACCGAGAAGGAGCAAACCGACGAGGATGATCGGTCTCCCTGCCATGGTTCCATTACAGCCCGCTAGTTTCGCCGTTAGCCCCGAACACTTCGCGGTTCGCGTCTCGGATTTCATCTGCTCAGGCGTACCCTGGGCCGCCGCCGCGGCGCCTCGATTTCCGCTCGGCGAGCTTTTCCATCGAGCACGTTTTCCTGCAGAGGGAGACGGTCGGCTGGAATCTGCCTTCCACTTCGTCGATGCACCGGGCGTTTCTCTATCTCGGCGGTACCCTGTCATGGCGGCCCTGGTTTTTCTTGACGGTACCAGGAAGCGAGCTGAGTCTCAGCGAGGCGGTCCGTCGGGCGGCGATTCGTCTTGCGAAGGTTTCGCCACTGGCATTGGACCTTGAGGTGCGGTCTCAATCGGGGTGCTGATGGGTTGAAGACTCGCTGGAGCGGCTTCCTCGGTGGCTCCACCTTCCCCGTTAAAATTCACTTGTACCTCCTGCGGCGTGCAGGGCGTTTGCGGTTGCGTGCCGTCGATGAAGTAACTCGACATTCCCGCCCCGCAGCCCGGTCCGGCCAATTGTCCCGTGTGCGGATCGACGGATGCCTGGGTCACTCCCTCGGGTGGCTGGAAAGGCTTCGCATCGCTGTATTGTTTGTAGAGCGCCGCTTCGCTCATGAACTCGGTCCAGATGGGCAGTGCGGATCTCGCCCCTTCCAGGCCGAGGTCGGTATAGTCGTCGAATCCCACCCAGACCACGCACAAAAGCCCGGAAGTGAATCCCGCGAACCAGCCGTCGTGCGAGGTGCCCGTTTTCCCCGCCGCCGGCAGCCGGTATCCGCGCGCTCGAACCCCCGCCGCCGTTCCACTGCGCATCACCTCCTCGAGCATATCCACCATCAGGAAGGCGATGCGCGGATCAAGCACGCGTGTCGTCCGCGCCGCCTGACGATAAACTACTTGTCCGCTCGAATCCCGTAGCACAGCGATAAATTCAGGCTGAACCAGATTGCCGCCGTTAGCAAAGATCGTATAGGCGCGCGCGATCTCGAACGGTGTGGCTTGATACGCTCCCAGAGCAACGGCGGGGGTGGCCTGGATATCGTCATTCATGCCTGCTTCACGCGCAACCGCCACTACGTTTTGGAACCCTACCATTTCACCCACCTTCACCGTCGCGACATTGAGCGAATGGGCCATGGCTACGCGCAGCGTCACTGGTCCCATAAACTCGCCCTTAAAATTGGACGGATGGTAGGTTTGGTTTCCAAAATCGAAGCTGGTGGGTGAATCGTCAACAACCGACGCGGGCGTGAGAACGGGATCGCCGCCTGTGATCGCAGTGCGCAGGGCCGCCGTATAGACGAACGGCTTGAAGACCGATCCGGGCGGGCGCTTGGCGAATACGCGATCCAACTGGCTGGCGGCATAATCGCGCCCTCCGCAAAGCGCCTTCACTTCTCCAGTGCGAGGATCGAGTGCGATCAACGCCACCTGAGGCCGATGGGCCGGCGAGGATTTATGATGAGACGCCAGCTCCTTGTCGACCAGTTGCATCCCATCGGCGATGGCGCGTTCAGCGGCATTCTGCAGACGAAGATCTAGGGTTGTATACACGCCGCTGGCCTGCACCGCCTGTTCATCCGATTCGCGGGCCGCCTGTTTCGCGGCGACATCGACAAAATACTGCGCTTCAGAAAGCTCTGACGTGCCCGGATGCACGGCCAGCGGTGCAGCAGTGGCTTGCTGGTATTGTTCCGCCGAGATGTATTTGTCCTGGAACATCCGCTTCAGCACGACATTGCGGCGATCCACGGCGCGGCTGGGATAACGGAACGGGTTAAGGTAAACCGGGCGCTGGATCAGACCCGCGATGGTGGCTGCCTCGGAAAGATCCAACTTCCGTACATCCTTGCTGAAATAAACTTGAGCGGCCGCTCCGATGCCATGGATCCCAAATGAGGCGTCGCCACCCAGGTAGACCAGATTGCAGTATCGTTCGAAGATCTGATCCTTGGAGAGCTTGTGCTCCAGGTGCACGGCGATAAGAGCCTCTTCGAATTTGCGGGACCAGCTCTTGTCCCGACGGAGACAGAGATTGCGGGCCAGCTGCATCGTTATGGTGGAAGCGCCCTGTTCTTTGCGGCGCTCCTTGACGTCCACGTAGACGGCCTTTGCGAGGCGCAGCGTATCGATCCCGGAATGGTGGAAGAAGCGCTTGTCTTCGGCCGCGAGAATGGCATCCACCAACAAGGGCGGGATGTCCGCGAAATCCACCGGCAAGCGCTTCGCTCGTCCCTCTTCGGATAAATTGGTCAGCAGCTGCGGCTGGATTTGGTAACTGGGCAGTGTGCGCCGCGTTTGGGGGTCGACGATGGAGGCGATGCGTCCATTGGACAAATCGATGTCGACCGCCTGGTGAGCGTCCTTCGTTGCCTCGGCAAGCTCGGCCGGAGACATCGGATCACCGGGCGCGATGACTTCGGGCGCAGAGTAATAATCCACCTCGTTCAGGAGCGACGCGCTGAGCTGCCGGTCAACGCGCTTGGCTAGCCTTCGATAGGGGATCGATAACGCCAAGGCGGCAAGCACCAGCACGATCAAAACGCAGGCCGACGCTCTGATCCACGGCTTGCGCGTCCATGAGGTTACAGGATTGTTTTCGTCAGGCGCCTTCACTACAGATGCTTTCGCACGCGAGATGCCAGCGGTGCAAGTTCAAGCAAGCAGTGGAAACGTGGTTAGCAACCCGGTCGATTTTACACGCGGCGGGCAATCAGAGGACGCTGGTTTCGGTGTAAGCCCCGAACACCTCGCGAAACGCGTCGCAAATTTCGCCTACCGTGGCGTAGGCGCGGACGGCGTCAAGGATCAAAGGCATGGTGTTCTCCGATCCCTCGGCGGCACGCCGCAGCGCGTCCAAACATTTCCGTACCTGGGCGTTATCGCGCCTCGCCTTCAGTTTGGCGAGCTTTTCCAATTGATGCGCCTGCGACGACTCGTCGATCTCCAGCACATCGATCGGTTCCTCGTTCTGCTCGACGAACGCGTTCACGCCCACGATCTTCTGTTCGCCGGTTTCGATGGAATGCTGATATTCGTAGCTGGCGTTCGCGATTTCGGTCTGCGGGAAACCGCGCTCGATGGCCGGAATCATGCCGCCCATTTCATCGATGCGCCGGATGTAATCGCGTGCCCGTTTCTCTATCTCGGCCGTCAGGCATTCCACGAAATAGCTGCCGCCCAGTGGATCGGGCTCCGCAGCGACGCCGCTTTCGTACGCGATCACTTGCTGCGTGCGCAGCGCGATGGTTACCGCATGTTCGCTCGGCAGCGCGTACGCCTCGTCGAGCGAATTGGTGTGAAGCGATTGCGTACCGCCCAGCACCGCCGCCAGCGCCTGCAGCGCGGTCCGCACGATGTTGTTGTAGGGCTGCTGCCAGGTGAGTGAACAACCGGCAGTTTGCGCGTGCGTGCGCAGCTTCCAGCTTCGTTCGTCGCTGGCGCTGTAGCGATCGCGCATGGTCTCGGCCCAGATCTTCCGCGCGGCGCGAAACTTCGCGATCTCTTCAAAAAAATCATTATGCGAATTGAAGAAGAAGCTGAGGCGCGGCGCGAAACTGTCCACCGCTAATCCGCGCGCGACGCCCCATTCCACATACTCCATGCCATCGCGCAACGTGAACGCCACTTCCTGCACCGCCGTCGATCCGGCTTCGCGAATGTGATAGCCGCTGATCGAAATAGGATTGAAGCGCGGCACGTGCCGGGTGGAATATTCGATCACGTCCGTCACCAGCCGCATGGACGGGCGAGGCGGATAAATGTACTCCTTCTGCGCGATGTATTCTTTCAGGATGTCGTTCTGCAGCGTGCCCGAGAGTTTGCTCCAATCCACGCCTTGCTTTTCGGCTACCGCCAGATACATGGCCCAAATCACCGGCGCGGGCGAGTTGATGGTCATCGACACTGTCACGTCGCCGAGCGGGATCGAACGGAACAAAATCTCCATGTCCTCGAGCGAACTGATGGATACGCCGCATTTGCCCACTTCGCCTTCCGACGTCGGATGATCGGCATCGTAGCCCATGAGCGTCGGCAAATCGAAGGCCACCGAGAGCCCGGTCTGTCCCTGGCTCAGCAGGTACAGGTAGCGGCGATTGGTTTCTTCTGGCGTGGCGAATCCCGAGAATTGCCGCATGGTCCAGAGCCTGCCCTGGTACATGCTCTCGTGAATGCCGCGCGTGTAGGGAAACTCACCGGGCGCTGGAATCTCGAGACCGGCGATGTTATCGGCCGTGTAGACTGGCTCAACGGGGATGCCGCTGAGCGTTTTGCGCGTGCTGATCCCGCTTTGCACCATCAATCTTATTGTAGAGCGCGCACTAGAAGCGGCTGAGGGGCGGGAGACCGAAATGCAGGCGTCCGGCGTTGGCGGCGGTGTGATCGAACTGCAGCGTTACGTGCGTGCGGATGACGGCCAGATTGCGCAGGGCGCGGCCGAGGGGCGAGGACTTGCCGGCGGCGGACGTACCGCTGGTGCGGAACATCAGTTCCACGGCCTCCCATGCTAGGCGGATGACCTGCTGCTCGATCAGGATGAGACGGCGCTCCATCTCATCATCGAGTGGCGTACCATTGCCGGCGTGGGCGCGCGTCAGGTCCATGTAATCGTCGGTCAGCTTCAACAGGGCAGCTTCGGCGGTATCGATCAGAGCTTGCGCTTCGCCAAAATGCCGCTGGAACTCGGGCTCGAGCGAACGCGGGTGAAACGGTGGGAAATTCGTCTTCTTATGGCCGAGGATTTCCTCGTAGATATCGAGAGCGCCGCGCGCCGCGCCCACCGAAACGGCGGCCACTTCCGAGATGAGCAGCGGGGCTAGCCAGCCGTGGTACATCGGGTTGGGATGCAGCGCGTGGCCCGGTTGATCGCGCACCGGCCGGCCCTGGCTGTCGGACATCCAGAGCGCGCGATCGGCGGCGACGAACGCATCCTCGATCACGACGCGGCGCGAGCCGGTGCCTTGCATTCCGATCACATTCCAGTTGTCGACGATCTTGAACTGATCGCGATCGAAGAGAACCCAGGCATTGCCGAGCGGGGTGTTCGTCGCCGGGTCGCGCACCATGGCGGACCCGAAGAAATGCGTAGCGAGATCGCAACCAGAGGCGTAGTCCCAGGCGCCTTTCACACGAAAACCGCCCTCGGCAGGAACGCCAGCGCCGCCGGGCATGCCGACGCCGGGCGCGCGGAAATCGCCGGTTGGTCCGAAGACTTCGCGCTGGGCGGATTCGGCGAGTTGCGCCGCGAGAACGGTGTGGCCGGAGGTGAGCGCTAGCACCCAGGCGCTTTCCGAGCAGCCGCGCGCCACCGCAATCATGACGCGTATAAAATCGGGCAGGGCGAATTCATAGCCGCCGAAAAGGCGCGGCTGCAGGATGCGATAGAAGCCGGCCGCGAGGAATCGTTGATGCGTATCTAGCGGCAGCTCGCCTAATTCCTCGCACTCGGTTTGGCGTTCGCGAAGCAGGGGACGGAGAGCGCTGGCGCGGCGCACAAGCTCGTCGACGCTGAGGGAGGGTTCGGGCGGCGGAACGTGGCTGGAAAGTTGCTCGATCGCAGAAGGTACTCCGCTCGACATAGTGAGAGGTTATCAGATAAGAACAATGCGCGGATTCATGTTTGCATTCACCATGTGCGCCATTCCGCTGGTGTGTGGAACGGTGCAACAGCTTCCTCGATTACCCCACGGCGCCACTGCTCAGGCGCTGCAAGTGGATGCGGCGGGGAACATTTACGTGGCTGGATCGCTGCCGCCGGGTAGCCCGAAGTCGAGCGCCGATAGCAGCGATGCGTTTGTAGCGAAGCTATCGCCCGACGGCTCCCAGGTGCTGTACTTCACGGTGCTGGGCGGATCGGGAGCGGATTCGGCGACGGCGCTGGCGGTGGGTTCCGATGACTCGGTGTATGTGACGGGAACTACCAGTTCGAGCGATTTTCCGGTGACGAGCGGTGCGCTGCAAACCGTATACGGAGGCCAGACAGGCCAGGCGTTCGGCGCGAAGCTGAACCCTGGCGGAGCGACGGCGTATGCGACGTATATCGGTGGGACCGCGAATACCAGCGGAGCGGGCATCGCGGTGGACGCGGCGGGCGATGCGTTCGTGCTGGGGGTGGGCCAGCCGACAGGAGTGGCCCAGATCGCTGGCGGCGATACGTCCACCCTGGGTGGGTTCGTGGTGAAACTCGATCCCACCGGAAGCAGGACGCTGATGGGGTTTGCCGGGTTGGGAGGCCAGTATTTGGCAATCGACGAGCAAGGCGATGTATATCTTGCGGCTCTGATTACACCGCCGGTCACGCCTCCATTCACACCTCCGTTTACGCCGGGAGCTTTCGAGACTTCCGAACCCACGGGGATCTGCGGCGGAGATTTTGTCGCCATTGCCTGTCCCTACGAATATGTCGCCAAGGTGGACCCCACGGGCAGCCAGATCATTTACCTGACTGGGCTCAACGGGACGTATGGCGCAACGCCGGGCGGCATTGCGGCGGATGCGAACGGAAATGCAATCGTGGCGGGCGCCACCTACTCGCCGGATTTTCCGGTGACACCGGACAGCTTCGAGAGTCTCTATGCGCCGGTGATTCCTCCACCGCAGCCCTTCGTATATCCGGGTCCCCATTATGTTCCGCCGCCCGCGACGGGCTTTGTGGCGAAGCTCAATGCCAGGGGATCGGGTTTGATCTGGTCGACGTTTTTCGGCGGATCGACGAGTGACTCCATTACGTCGATGAGTCTGGATTCGGATGGAAACGTTGTCCTGGCGGGACAGGCGGGATCGAGCGATCTGCCAGGACTGACGGGTACGCCGACGGGCTGCCTTCCGTCGTCGATCCAGAAGTTGCCATTCGCCGCGCGGCTGGCGCCCGATGCTGCCTCCTCCTCGCCCTCCCAGTTGTTCTATGGACTCTCGAACGTGAGCGGCCCAATCGCGGTGGCGAGTGCGGACTTGGGATCTGTCGTCGCGCTGGAGAACACAGGTTCTATCACCGCCGCGAATCTGTTCGCGCCCAGCCGGCTGGCTTGTTTGACCGACCCTGCGGACAACGTCCAGCTTCTCAGCGTCGCGCCCGGGCAGGATCTTACGCTGTTTGGAACGATGCTGGCGCCGGCGGGGGGATTCGATGTGACATTCAATGGAGTGGCTGCGACGATTCTCTATACATCGGATGAGCAGGTGAACGTGGAAGGGCCAAACCAGATCGCGGGACAATCCACGGTACTGCTGCAAGCGATCAATAACGCAACCGCCGTCCCGCTGGTTGAAACGCGGACGTTGGCCGTGGTACCCGAGCAGCCGAGCGTGTTTCTGAATGTCGAGGCTCTGGCGGGAACGGCTTCGCCTTGTTTCGGGCCCGATGGGTCCGCACCGGCCGCAGTGGCATTAAACGCGGACGGTTCACTCAATTCGGTGAGTAACCCCGCGGCGGCGGGCTCCACGGTCACGATCTTTTTGAATGGCGTGAGCAGTGGGGCGGCAGTGACGGGTCTGGCGAACGACACTGCGGTCACGTTCAGCGCGGGCAACCCGAACGGCGGAGCGTTGCCTGTGAGTTTCCAAGTCCCGCCGGTGAATGCGCAGGCGCCGACGCCCGGCGTAACTTTGACCAAATTGCAGGCCGGTGGAGCTGCCGTGCGAGAAAATATCGTCGCAATTTGCGCGAACTAAATGGTCAGCATGCCGGTCGAGTCGCCGAGTGTGTCGCGCTCGACGCCGGCCTTTTCCAAAACGCCTAGCAGCAGGTTCGACATCGGCGTGCGTTCCGCGAACTTCAGGTGACGGCCGCCTTGGAGCTTGCCAGATGCGCCGCCAGCCACTAACAGCGGCAACGGAAAATGATTGTGCTCGTTCGGATTGCTCATCGAGCTGCCGTACAGAATCATGGAATGATCCAGCAGGTTGCCGTCGCCATCGGGCGTGGAGCGCAGCTTATCGACGAAATACGCGAATAATGTCGCGTGATAATTGTTGATCTTTTCGAGCTTCGCGATCATCACCGGATTGTTGCCGTGGTGGGAAACCGAGTGGTGCGGCTCGGGCACGCCAATTTGCGGGAACGTGCGCTGGCTCAAGTCGCGCGCGATCATGAAGGTGGAAACGCGCGTGATCTCGGCCTGGAAGGCCAGCACTTGCAGCTCGTACATGATCTTCGCGTGCTCATCGAACGATTCGGGCACGCCGATGGGCGTTTCCGGCACATTCACATTCAGACTGGCGCGTTTTTCAGCCATCTGGATGCGGCGCTCGATTTCGCGGATGTTGTCGAGATAATCGCTGATCTTGGTGCGGTCGCGCGTGCCTAAACCGTTCTGAAGATGCGACACTTCGCCGGTGATGGAATCGAGTATGCTGCGGTCTTCCTGCTTGCGCGCCAGACGCTCGGCGGCATTGCTGCCATCGCCGAACAGGCGCTCGAAAACCACGCGCGGATTAATCTCCATGGGCAGGGGCTGGGTGGGAGTGCGCCAGGAAATCGAGTTCATGTAGGCGCAGCTATAGCCTACGTCGCAGACGCCCACCAGGCCGGTGTCTTCGGTGCCGAGTTCAAGCGAAGGCAGCGGGGTATCCTGGCTGATTTTTTGAGCCGCGATTTGGTCGATCGTTGTGCCCGCGCGAACGTCTTCGCCTTCGGTGCGCAGCGGGTGAATGCCGCTCAAGTAGGATGGCGCGCTACGGGCGTGATCGCCGCCGCCGTCGCCCTGCGATTCCGCGGCTTTGTTGGCGAGTCCGGTGACCACCAGCAACCGGTCGCGAAACGGTTCCAGCGGCTTCAGGATCGGCGTAAACTCGAAGCCCGCGCCTTCGGTGGCAGGCGTCCATTTGTCCATCACCGCGCCGTGCGGCACGTAGACGAAGCCCAGCCGCGTCTTGGGACTGGCGGCCGTTTGGGTGGCGGCGGCCAGCGCCGGGACCATGGAGTCCAGCAGCGGGAGGGCGATAGTGGTGCCCATCAGGCCACGCAAAAACGTCCGGCGGGGCAAATGTTTCTTGGTAACGATCATGGCTGGTTCGGCCTCCTGGCGGCTGCTACAGATGTTGCGGGGGCAGTCTCGGGGTCCTGCGAGCGGCGCATCTGGAAGGGCGTGCTCTCGACGATTCCGAGAATTAACGATGAAAATCGATAATTGTTTTGCGCGGCCCGGCGTACGATGGCGCGCACGGCCGGCATGTCGTAATACTCCAGGCCGCGGCCCAAAGCATAAGTCAATAGCTTCTCGGTCATGGTGCCGGCGAAAACGTTGGGGCGGCTCAAGAGAGCGTTGCGCAGGTCTACCACGCCGTTCACCTTCGTGCCGTCCGCCAGCACGCCCGACGCGTCGATCTTCTCGCCCGACTCGCTGACGGTGCGCCACTCGCCGACCGCATCGAAGTTATCGAGCGCAAATCCGAGCGGATCCAAAACCTTATGGCAGCCGGCACAGGGCTCGTTCTTGCGATGCGCTTCCATGAGCTCGCGTACCGAGAGCTGCTTGGCCCCGGTCTTGTTTTCCTTGAGCGGCGGCACGTTGGCGGGCGGTGGATTGGGCGGCGTTCCCAGAACATTTTCGAGCAGCCACTTGCCGCGCTGCACGGGCGAGGTGCGCGTCGCGATGGACGTCACCGCCAGAATGCTTCCTTGACCCAACAAGCCGCGGCGCGGGCTATCTTCGGGCCAGGTGATTCGGCGGAATTGGCTGCCATAAACGTTCGGAACCCCGTAGTGCTTGGCCAGGCGCTCGTTGACGAAAGTGTAATCGGCGTTCAGAAGATCGATCACGCTGCGATCTTCATGGATGATGCTGCCGAAGAAAAGCTCGGTCTCGCGCTTGAACGCTTCGCGCAGATTGTCGTCGAAATTGGGGAAGGTTTCCAGATCCGGGTTTACGCCCCGCAAATTGCGCAGGTAGAGCCACTGATCGGCGAAATTGCTAACCAACGAATCGGCGCGCGGATCGGCCAGCATGCGGCGAACCTGGCGCTCCAGCATGGCGGGATCGTGCAGCTTGCCGCGCACCGCCACGTCCAGAAGCTCGTCGTCGGGAATGCTGCTCCACAAGAAGAACGAGAGGCGCGAGGCAAGTTCCAGATCGCCGATGCGGTAAGGCGTGTCGGGTGCGACGCTCGCCGGATCGCGCTCGAAACGGTAGACGAACTGCGGGTCCGAGAGAATGCGGCGCAGCGCCATTTCGATGCCGGTCTCGAAATTGCCCTTATTGCGTCCGGATTGATAGAAGCTGAGCAGGGTTTCCAGATCGTTGTCGGAGACGGGCCTGCGATATGCCTGGCGCGCGAGCGTGGAAATGATTTTCTTGGCGCAGGGCAACTCGTCGCTCGCGCTCAACGGATGACAGACGAAAATCTTGCGCCGGCTGGGAGTGTCGCCGGAACCTTGCGCATTGAACGGACCGCTGATCGCTACGCTGAGCACGTGCGGCAGCCCTTTGGGATCGCTGGGATCGAAGGTGCTGCGGTCGATCGGCTCCATCAGGTCCTGCACCGGGCCGTAGCTGCGTTGCACGAACGCCACGCTGACGGTTTGCGGACCGGCGCTGACATGGACGCGCGCCTCCACATTGTCCTTGGGCTGCGACATGCTGAGTTTGGTGGCGGCGGCGGGATCGAAGCCATCTTTCGGCTTTTGGGATTTGTCCGCGGCTGTCGCGGCCGGCGGGGGAGCGGGCATTTTCGGATTAATGCTGAGCGTCTGCACCCGCTCGCCATTCAGCGCGATTTCGAGCAATTGATCCTGCGCGTTGTTGCCGAATAGCAGATCCACGGTGGACTTCAGCAGCTTCACTTTAATGACGTAGTCGCCATCCAGCGGAAAATCGTGATGAATCAGGACGCCGCCGCGAGTGCCCAGCGGCAGGCCTTCGATATGCTCGTTCTGCGTGAGGTCCGCGCGGACGCGATAAGTATCGACGATGGGATCGATCTTCGGATCGCCCACGGCCAGTCGGGCCACCTTGCCGGAAGCGAGCAGGTAGCGCTCAATCAGCGCGGGCGAAACGCCAAGGACGCTCGCAATATTGTCGAAGCCGAAGCTCGAATCGTCAGTAGGCAGCAGGTCCGACGCATCCACATCCAGTGCCAGCAGATCGCGAATCGCGTTGGCGTACTCGGTGCGATTGAGCCGATGCAGCACCGGCTGGCCGGGATTGGGCGCGGCAGCAGCGGCGCGGTCGAGCGAGGTTTCGATGGAAGCCGCCAGCGAATCCATGGTGGCGCGGTCCGGACGCGGCATGCCTTGCGGGGGCATGGCGCCGACGCGCAGTTTGCGCACCACTTTTTCCCAGGTTTCGGCGTGCTGGCCGACGTTCGCGCTATCCAGGTCGGCGGAGAGCTTGTCCAGCATCAGGCCGGCGGTTTTGGCTTTTTCGTTATGACAGGTGACGCAATACTGATTAATCAGCGCATGTGGCTGAATCGGAGCTGCATGCAGAAGAGCGGCGAAGCTGGCAGCCAACGCAAGAACCGTCAACCGCCCTGCTCCTCGTGACATACTCCCAATTGTATTGCCAAGAGGTGGGAAAGTGCAATACGATAGATCATATGTCGATGCACCGGAAGGGACTTTGGATCGCTGCACTGCTGGCGAGCACGAGCATCGCGGTTGCGAACAGCGACACACGTTTGGCGGACGCGGCAATGAATCACGACAAGCAGTCGGTCCGTTCGTTGCTGAAGCTGCATGCAGATGTGAATGTTCCACAAGCCGATGGCACCACCGCGATGCATTGGGCGGCACGCTGGGACGACTTCGAAATGGCGGACTTGCTGATCGCGGCGGGTGCGAACGTAAAAGCACCAAACCGTTTTGGAGCTACGCCGCTGTCTTTAGCCTGCACCAACGGGAGTGCGGCCATGATGGAGAGGTTGCTGAAGGCGGGCGAAGATCCGAACGCGGTGATTTCGGACGCGGGCGATACGGCGTTGATGCTGGCGGCGCGAACCGGCAAGCCCGATGCGTTGAAGGTCCTGCTGGAACATGGAGCGGACGCCAATAAGACCAACACCGAGGGCCAGACGGCGCTGATGTGGGCAGTTGCGGAAAAGAATGCCGCGGCCGCGAAGGTTTTGATCGATCACGGCGCCGACGTGAATGTGCAAACGCACGAGCTGCCGCCGCCGAGCATGTTCCAAACCATCTTTTCCGCTCCGTTTCCGGCGGGCGGGATGACGGCACTGCTCTATGCGGCGAGGCAGAACGATCTGGAGAGTGCACGGATATTGATTGCCGCGGGCGCCAATGTGAAACAGGGCGCGGCCGATGGCAGCAGCCCTTTGCTGGTGGCGATCATGAACGAGCATTACGCGCTGGCGAAATATTTGCTGGAGCAGGGCGCCGACCCGAACGCCACCGACGACAAAGGGCGCGGGCCATTGTACGCAGCCATCGATATGCGCAATCTGGAATGGTCCACGCGGCCGGCCACGCCGGAAAAAGATACGCTGAGCGATCTGGATCTGATCAAGGCTTTGATCGATCACGGGGCCGATCTGAATGCTCGGCTGACAAAGAAGATTCCACTGCGCGGGCAGCCATCGTTTGATGGGCGGTGGGCCAATGCGATCGGGGCCACGCCGTTCTGGCGCGCTGCGCAATCGGACGACGTTACCGTGATGAAGTTGCTGGTCGATCGCGGGGCAGATCCGCTTCTTGCCACCAAGGATCATACGACGCCGCTGATGGTGGCGGCAGGGGTGGGATGGTCCGACGGGCAAAGCCATGGATCGCAGGCCGACGCTCCGGAAGCCCTGAAGCTGTGTTTGCAGTGGGGCGGCGACGTGAACGCGGTGAACGATGAAGGCTACACGGCGCTGCATGGCGCGTCGTTCCGTGGAGCCAACGAAGTGGTAGAGTTTCTGGCGGATCACGGCGCTAAGATGGACGTCAAGAACAAAGAAGGCCGCATGCCGGTGAACATGGCAGAGGGCATGCACCTTGGTCCGGGCGGTTGGGTGGAACATGACGATACCGTGGCGCTGTTCCACAAATTGATGGCGCAAAAGCAGCAGTAGGCCGGTTTTCAATGCGAACTTGCGGGATGGCGTGTGTGATCGCGGCGCTGGTCGGCATGTGCGCAGCAGCTGAAATACCTCGCACGGTGGATGGCAAGCCCGATCTTAACGGATCGTGGAACCTTCCCTACACGCCGAATATGGCGAAAGACATCGGCGAGCTTCCGTTCACGGCGCAAGGGAAGGCCGCTTACGCGAAGATCCGCACAGCCTACGATCCAACGGGCTTCTGTTTATTTCCTGGCGTACCGCGCATCAACAATTCTCCGTTTCCGATGCGGATTGTGGAGACGCCTGGGTCGGTCGTGTTTTTGTACGAGTACATGACGACATTCCGCACCGTGTCCTTGGACGCACGGGAACATTCGAAAAATCCGCAGCCGACGTTCATGGGCGAATCGATTGGCAAGTGGGACGGAGATGCACTGGCCATCGACACGGTGGGATTTAACGATCGGACTTGGTTAGATACCGCCGGTCATCCGCACAGCGACGTGTTGCACGTGACGGAACGGTATCAATTGATGGATGCCGACCACATCGCCTACGACGTGACGGTGGACGATCCCAAGATCTACACCAAGGCGTGGAGTAATCATCGGGTGCTCGATCGGCTGAAGCCGAGCGATCACTTAATGGAATATTCGTGCGAAGAGAACAATAAGGATCGCGACGAGGGGCATCTGAGGCCGGGGCCGACGGTGGTTCCGTTTAATTCCCCGAATGGCCAGCCTCCGAAGAGGTAATTCTTGGGGCAGAGATAATACTTACAGGCTGCTGAAAAAGGCCGAAAAACGCTTGCTCACGCGCCAGCCGTCCGGTGTTCTTCGAGTCGCTGTTCTCCAGTACACGACCTCCGGTGATCTACGGGTGTGCTGCTGGCGCGCGGTTCAGAATTGCGTGCAGGTGTTTACCGAGCCGCGACCGTAAGGGAGCCGGCGCCGCAGTCCTTTTTCAGCAGCCTGTTGATTAGATTAGTTAGTTAGGGCGCGCTATGGCCGTTGCAATGGAGCACGCCCAGGTACGCACTCCACGGACCGACGGCTTCGCGGTATTGGTGGGCCATGATTCTGGAGATTTGGTGCAGATGAGTCAGGTCATGACCGGCCCAAGCGGCCAGGAGCTGCGACAGGGTAACCGTCCCAAGGCCAGGATGCAGGCCACGCCGTTCGAGATCCTCCGGCTGCAGATTCATGGCCCGCAATTCGCCGAGGTTTTCCGCGCGCAGATGTGCGAATTCATCCAATAAGTCAGGCAGCGACTTGCCCTGGCTTTCTCGTAGCTGAGCCAGCCGATCAACCGGCTCAAACGGCCGGCTTTCACCAAATTGCAGCACGATCCTGGCCCGTGTCATCCAATCGTGGCGTTCGGTGTGAACCAGATGGCCGACAACATGGAAGGCGTTCCAGGTGCCCTCGCCTTCATTTCGCAACGTCCACGTTTCGGGGAGATTGCGCAGCAGCGCGTCGAGAACGGCGGGGGTGCGGGCGAGAAGCGCTGTGGTTCGGTCGTATTCCATAGTGTTCACTATAGAATCATGACACCAGGCGCCGGTCCCGTCAAGAGTTATATAGTAAGTACTATAGAATGGAAGTGAACATGGCGCGCCGGGGACGCCCCCGTGGTTTCGACAGAACAGACGCCCTGCGACAAGCGATGGAAATATTCTGGGCGCACGGATACGAGGGCGCCACTCTGACCGACCTTCAGGAAGCCATGGGCGGCATAACGGCGCCAAGTTTCTACGCCGCCTTTGGGTCAAAGGAAGAGTTGTTTCGGGAAGCGGTGGAGCTTTACAGCAGCACGCTGGGTGCTCCGATGATGAAGGCGCTGGCGGAACAGCCCACCGCGCGCGCCGCCATTAGGGCATTGCTGGATGGCGCCGTGGAAGCCTTCTCGAAGCCGGGCAAGCCGCGCGGCTGCATGCTGGTTCTGGCCGCTATCAACAGCACGCCCGCGAACAAAAGCGTGCAGAAGCACTTGCGCGGCCTTCGCGCCCGCCGGCAGAGAGCGATCGAGCAACGGCTGCGGCAGGGCATGGCTCAGGGTGAGTTGCGGTCGGGCTTGGATCCTGGCGCTCTAGCATCGTTTTATACGACGGTGATCGACGGACTGGCCATTCAGGCCCGAGATGGCGCAACGCGCAAGACGTTGAAATTCGCCGTGCGCTGCGCGATGGCGGCGTGGGACGGAACGAAGCTATCCTGAAAGTATGAGACCAGTAGCCGTTGCCGGCATCGGGAAGACCGCGTTTGGCGCCTTCCCGGATCGCGATCTCCGTTCGCTCGCGGTAGAGGCCGGCCAAAAAGCGTTGGAGAACGGACACGCACAAGCGTCTCAAGTGGAGGCGTTTTATCTCGGCAATTTCGCCGGGCCTTCGTTTACCGGGCAGAATCACCTGGCGCCGTACATTTCGACGGCGATGGGGATCACGGGCGTACCTGCCACGCGTTTTGAAGCGGCCTGCGCGTCGAGCGGATCGGCTTTCTTTCATGCCGCATCGGCGGTTGCCGCGGGGCTGTATGATGTCGTTCTTGTCGCGGGCGTGGAAAAGATGACTTCGCAGCCGACGCCGAAGGTTACGGAGATTTTGGCCGGCGCGGGCGATCTTTGCGGCGAAGTGCGCGCGGGAGCGACGTTCCCGGCGTTGTTCGCGATGATCGCGCGGCGTCATATGTATCAATACGGAACCACGCGCGAGATGCTGGCCGCGGTGGCGGTGAAGAACCATCAGAACGGGGCGAAGAATCCGCTGGCGCACATGCGCAAGGTCATCGGCATGGAGCAGGCGCTGGCGGGAAAACCGATCGCCGAACCGCTGACGGTTTACGATTGTTCGCTCATCAGCGATGGCGCAGCCGCGGTGCTGATCATGCCGCTGGAGCGCGCGCGGGATTTCACGGACAAACCGGTGCGGGTGCTCGGCATGGCGCAGACATCGGACAACGTCGCCCTCGATGAAAAGGACGATATCACGACCTTTCGCGCCGTGAAAACTTCGGCGGAGAAGGCTTATCGGATGGCCGGCGTTCAAGCGGCCGACATTCAGTTTGCGGAAGTGCACGACTGTTTCACCATCGCCGAAATCATCGCCATCGAAGACCTGGGCTTCGTGCCGAAGGGGCAGGGCGGTCCTTATAGCTTGGCGGGCGGCACGTGCCTGAATGGCGAGCGGCCGGTGAATGCCAGTGGCGGATTGAAGTCCAAAGGGCATCCGGTGGGCGCGACGGGCGTCGGGCAGATCTGCGACGTGGTGGAACAAATTCGCGGGCTAGCCGGCGAGAGGCAAGTGAAGCGCAACACGCTGGGCCTGGCGCAGAATCTGGGCGGATCGGGCGCCACCAGCGTGATCACGATTCTGGGGGCGGCATGAAGGATTTGGGATCGGGCACGATTTATACTGAGACGGTGGTCTATTCACCACCCGAAGCCTATGTCAACGATGTGCCGTATCAACTGGCGATCGTCGAGCTAGATGGTGGACGGCGCGTGACGGGGCGCGTGGCCGGCGAGCGCGCGCATATCGGCGATCGCGTTGGGTTCGCAGAGTTCCGCAATAACGTTCCCTTCTTTCGAAAACAATCATGAAACTAGCTGAGCGGATGAACCGCATAGGCGTGGAAACCGCCTTTGAAGTCCTGGTGCGCGCGCGGGCGCTGGAAGCGCAAGGTCGCGACATCATTCATTTGGAAATTGGCGAGCCCGATTTCGACACGCCGCGCCATATCGTGGAAGCGGGCAAGCAGGCGCTGGATCAGGGCTGGACCCATTACGGTCCGACGCAAGGGCTGCCGGAGCTGCGCGAGGCGATTGCATCCTACATTTGCCGGACGCGCGGAATTCGCGTGGGCGCCGAGCATGTGTGCGTGGTGCCGGGCGGGAAGCCGATCATCTTTTTCCCATTGATGGCGCTGCTGGAGGCGGGCGACGAGGTGATTTATCCGAATCCCGGCTTTCCGATTTACGAATCGATGATCAACTTCCTGGGCGCCAAGCCCGTGCCGATTCCTTTGGTGGAGGATCGCGGCTTTTCGTTCGACCTGAATGTGCTGAAGGACAGCCTGTCTCCGAAAACCAAGATGCTGATCCTGAATTCGCCGCACAACCCGACGGGCGGCGTGATTCCGGCGGGCGATGTGCGGGCCATCGCCGACCTGGTGCGCGATCGCGATCTGATGATTTTGTCGGATGAAATTTATACGCGCATCTACTTTGACCAGGAGGCGCCGCTGTCGATCAGCACACTGCCGGGCATGCTGGAGAAGACGATCATCCTGGATGGTTTTTCGAAAACCTACGCGATGACGGGCTGGCGCATGGGTTACGGCGTCATGCCAGGGTGGCTGGTGGATGCGGTAAATAAGCTGATGGTGAATTCGAACTCGTGTACCGCGAGTTTCACGCAGCGCGCCGGGATCGCGGCGCTCAACGGACCGCAGGACGCCGTCACGAAAATGGTGGAGGAATTCCGGCGGCGGCGGGATGCTTTCTGCGCGGCCCTCAACACGGTGCCGGGGTTCCGCTGCCCCATTCCGGGCGGGGCGTTTTATGCGTTCCCGAATATTGAGGGGACCGGGTGGAAATCGAAAGAGCTGGCCGATGCGCTGCTGCAGAAGGCGGGCGTGGCTTGTTTGAGCGGAACGGCGTTTGGCGCCTACGGGGATGGCTATCTGCGGTTCAGCATCGCGAATTCGTACGAGAAGCTGATGGACGCGGTGGAGCGCATCCGCAAGTTCCTAGCGAGTTAGGGCCACAGATGAACACAGATCAACGCAGATCGGGAAAAATGTTTTATCCGCGTGCATCCGTGTTTATCTGCGGCCAGCCTCTGTTCCGATTACCGCGCCTGCGACGCGGTTTCGAGCACGGCCTGCTCTCGAACATCCTGTGCGGCGTGGGTCAGATATTCGAGCGCTACCGCTACGCCGCCTCTGGAATGCGGAACACCGGCCAGCGCCAGACCCATTTCCACGCCTGACAGCGTTCCGGCCAGCATCAAATCGTTAAAGTCGCCCAGGTGTCCGATGCGGAAAGCTTTGCCCGCCAGTTTCCCGAGCCCGCTGCCGAGGGACATGTTGAAGTTTTCGAGAACTACCTTGCGAAACTCGTCCGCATTCGTTGTGGGCGGCACGAAAACAGCCGTAACGGAGCTGCTGTAACGCTCGGGGTCCGCGCACACCGTCTCTAATCCCCAAGCGCGCACGGCCCGGCGGGTGGCCTCTCCGTGCCGGGTATGCCGCTCGAAAACATTTTCCAATCCTTCTTCATGCAGCATCTGGAGGGACTCGCGCAGTCCGTAAAGCAGATTGGTTGCGGGCGTGTACGGGAAGAAGCCGTTCTTGTTTTGACTGAGCATGGCTTGCCAATCCCAATACGACTTGGGCATCCGCGCCGACTTCGATGCAGCCAGCGCTTTTTCACTCACCGCGTTAAATCCAAGCCCCGGCGGCAGCATCAGGCCCTTCTGTGAGCCGGCGATGGCGACGTCCACACCCCACTCGTCGTGCCGGTAGTCCATGGAAGCGAGCGAAGAAATGGTGTCCACCATCAGAAGCGCGGGATGCTTGGCCCGGTCCATGGCTTTGCGCATGGACGGAACCGAATTGGTGACGGCGCTCGAAGTCTCGTTATGCACCACGCAGACGGCTTTGATCGCGTGATTGCGATCCTCGCGGAGAATAGCTTCCACCTGGTCCTGCTCGGCTCCATGACGCCAGTCGCTCGCGACGAAATGCACGTCCAGGCCGAGATCGACGGCCATCTGCTTCCATAGCGTGGCGAACTGGCCGGTTTCGAACATCAACACCTTGTCGCCGGGTGAAAGCGTGTTGACGATGCCGGCTTCCCACGCTCCGGTACCGGACGAGGGGAAGATCATGACCTTGCCAGCGGTCTTGAAAATCGGCTTGAGATCCTCCAGAAGTCCAAGCGCAAGGCGGCCGAACTCGGGCCCGCGATGATCGATGGTGGGACGCGCGATCGCGCGCAGAATACGGTCCGGAACGTTGCTGGGTCCGGGAACCTGAAGAAAGTGACGTCCGCTTGTGTTTGCCATGGTGACTCTAATTAGTCTCTCTCAAAACGCTGTCCGGCGCACAGCCGGGCGGCCGGGCTGCCAACCTGTCCGGGGAACTTGAGACAAAATGGCCTAAAACAAAACGTTATAACAATGCAAGCGATTCATTATCAGTCACTTATGTTTTGGCGGACGGCGTGCCTTTCCAGTCGCGATTATGCCAGCCTATTCGCTGAAGTATTCCAGACGTGCGGCGCGAACGGCGCTATTTGCATTTCTCCTTCTGATTGCCGGCCGGGCGTTCGGCGATAACTCCAAGATATCGCCGGACTTACAGCCGTTGCTGGCGAATTCGTCGAACAATATCAACGTGATTGTGCAGTACAACACGCCGCCGCAGCAATCCTCGGGAGGCCTGTTAGGCGGCCTCTTGGGCGGGGTGTTGAACCTGGTGGGCGGGGTGCTGAACACCGTATTTTCGCTCATTCCGGCGGTAACGGCCACCATGCATCCAGCCGATATATTAGCGGTGTCGAATCAGTCTAACGTGAGCTATATCTCGCTCGACCGTCCGTTGGGCGCTTTGCTCGACTATACGGCGGTCGCCGTGAGCGCGCCGTCGGCCTGGAGTTCCGGGCTGGATGGCAGCGGCATCGGCATCGCGGTGATCGACAGCGGAATCTACAATCACCCGGATTTGAACGCGGCCAACTCGTCGAAGAGCCGTGTGGTTTATCGCCAGAGCTTTATCGGCGGTACGCTCAACGACGATTTCGGCCATGGCACCCACGTGGCTGGCATTGTCGCCGGAAATGGCCATTCGTCGGACGAACAAGGCTCCTTCCGCACTTTCAAAGGCATCGCGCCGAATGCCAATATTCTGGACCTGCGCGTTTTGGATCAGAACGGAGCCAGCAGTGACAGCGTGGTGATCGCGGCCATCCAACAAGCGGTCGCGCTCAAGAACCAATACAACGTGCGCGTGATCAATCTTTCGCTGGGCCGCCAGATGTTTGAGAGCTGCTCCCAGGATCCGCTGTGCCAGGCGGTGGAAGCGGCTTGGAAGGCCGGCATCGTGGTGGTGGTCGCAGCGGGCAATGAAGGCCGCTATGGATACTCCACTATTCTTTCGCCCGGCGCGGCTCCGCACGTGATCACCGTGGGCGCGATGAAGACTGAAGAGACCATGTCCACCAGCGACGATCGCATCGGGAGCTACAGCTCTCGTGGTCCTACCGCTTTCGATCTGCTCTCTAAGCCCGATGTGGTGGCGCCCGGAAATATGGTGGACTCGCTGCTCGCACCCGGCTCTACGCTGGTGAACGATTATCCCGCCAATATCGTCCCCGCTTCCGCCTATACCCACGCCTCTGTTTCGGGCACGCCGCTCTATTTCACCTTGAGCGGAACAAGCATGGCGACGCCGGTGGTCTCGGGAGCGGCCGCATTGATGATCGAGAAGGAGCCCGGCCTCACCCCGGATACGGTGAAAGCGCGGCTGATGAAAACGGCATCCAAAACTTTTCCCGTGTCGAGCACGGTGACGGATCCGACCACCGGTCAGACGTACACCGATTACTACGACCTGTTCACCGTCGGCGCCGGATACGTGGACATCGCCGCGGCGCTCACGAATTACAGTCAGGTGAATGGTTCCGCCGCGTCGCCCGAAGTGATCTACAGTTCCGCGCTCGGCACCGCTCTGATGATGCCAAATCTGACCGAAACCTGGTGGAACTCGTCCACCTGGTTTCCCACCACGGTCTGGGGACAGGCGGTGCTGCTCCCGGGTCCAGCCGGATCTTCGGCCGTTTGGAGCGGCAATGGTTCGTGGGGCACCAACGTTTCCTGGGGCGATAACGTCTCGTGGGGGGATAACGTTTCCTGGGGCGACAACGTCTCGTGGGGCGACAGCTCCTCCTGGAACACCAGCACACAAGGAGAGCCGTAAAGTCCAGTGGTGCTGATGTCGCAGGCCAAATCCCAGTTCGCGCGCCGCCTGGCCAGCCAGATCCATGTATTCGGAACTATCTGTCTGGGCGTCGCGACGCTGCTGGGGGCCCTGGCGAACTGGCACTCGAGCGATCCGGCCCGCTTAATTTCCTTCCTGTTGGCCGCGGTGTTCGGCTCCATGCTGAAGCTGCGGCTGCCCGGCGTGCGCGGCATGGTGTCGGTGGGCGCGCTATTCGTTTTGATCGGGATCGTTAATCTGAGCCTTCCGGAAGCGCTTGTTTTGGGGGGATTGTCCATGCTGGTGCAGTGCACCTGGCGTCTCCCGGCCCGGCCGAAGGTGGTGCCAACCGTCTTCAATGTAAGCGTTCTGGTTATTGCGGTCTTTGTTTCCTCGCAGGTGTTCGCGTATTCGCACGGTCACTTTCTAGAACCGGTGAGCGTGGGGCTGCTGGCGCTGGCCTACTTCTGCTTCAACACCTTCCCTATCGCCGTTATCATCGGACTCACCGACAACCAGCGCATCGTCAAAGTCTGGAGCGGGCAGCGCTGGCTATTGCCGTACTATGTGGCAGGCTCGTCCATGGCCTGGCTCATCGGCACCGTTCCGCGCGCCATTCAATGGGAGCTGCCGTTGATCTGTTTGCCCTTGATCTATCTGGTTCATCGCTCCAACCGCGCCCAGGTGGTGCAGATGGAGAGGGAGCGGGAGCACATGCAGGCCTTGAACGGACTGCACCTGCGAACTATTGAGGCGCTGGCGCTGGCTATCGACGCTAAGGATCACACCACGCACGACCATCTGCAGCGCGTTCAGCTTTATGCTGTCGAAATCGGCAAGGATCTGGGGCTCTCCCAGCAAGAGCTGGAGGCACTCACAGCCGCGGCGGTTCTGCACGATATCGGCAAGCTCGCGGTGCCGGAATCCATCATCTCCAAGCCCGGCAAGCTGACTCGCTCCGAGTTCGAAAAGATGAAGATCCATCCAGTGGTGGGCGCCGAGATTTTGGAACGCGTCGAATTTCCCTATCCGGTGGTTCCGATTGTTCGTTCGCACCACGAAAAATGGGATGGCAGCGGGTATCCTTACGGCTTGCGGGGCGAGGAGATCCCTATCGGCGCGCGAATTCTGGCCGTTGTGGATTGTCTGGACGCTTTGGCGTCGGACCGGCAGTATCGCCGGGCGCTGCCGCTGGAAGAGGCCATGGCGCGAGTAGCTTCCGAAGCCGGAACGGCGTTTGATCCCAAAGTGGTTCAAGCTTTGCAAGCTCGCTACCACGAACTGGAGGCACGCGCGAAAGCCACCGGAACTCCGGCCCAGCCGCCGCTCTCGGTGGATATTAAGATCACCGCCGGAGGAGCGCCGGCCGCCGGCTTCGAAGCGGAGCCGTCGTCCCCAGTGAGTTCTTCACCGAAGCACCCGGTGGCACAGGCGCGCGCGAATCGTCGGAGGACCGATGAATCCATACCGGACATGCCAGGGACGGGCCTGTGCTCCTTGCAGTGGGAAGAAGCCTTGGCCGTGGCATCGCTTCGCATTGCGCGGGTGCTCTCCTACGATGCCATCGTGGTCTGCTCTTGCGAGGACGATCTGGTACAAGTGAAGTTTTCGGGCGGCGAACATCGATCCGGACTGGAGTCGCTGGTGGTCCGTCAAGGGCAGGGTTTGCTCGGATGGGTAGCTGAAGTCGGCAAACCGATTCTGAATGGCAACCCAGCCGTGGAGCCGGGCTACGCGAAGAAAGACGCCGCCGCCGGTCTATCGTCCGCGCTCGCACTGCCTTTAATCCATTCTGGACGCGTGGTCGGGGTAGTGGCGCTGTACCGCCGGGAAAGAGATGCCTTCGCCGCCGACGAACTGGTGACACTGCTCGAGTTGTGTCCCGGGCTTGCAACGCTGATATTGGATGGCTCGCCCGTGGATGTTTTTCAGCCTGCCCATAATCTTCTGGAGATGTCCAACTCCATCCGGTCGTGACAACCGACGATCGGTTTGCTGTAACATCACCTCTGAGGATGAAAAACGAAATCGCTTTCGAAATGGCGGCGTCCAGCATCCGTTTCGGACCCGGAGTGACGCGCGAAGTGGGCCTGGATCTGGCGGATCTGGGCGCGCGCCAGGTCCTGGTGATCACGGACCCTGTGCTCGCCAGAATGACTCCCGTCCAGACGGTGCTGGAATCGCTGGACGGCGCCGGTGTAAAGTTTGTTCTGTACGACCGGGTGCGAGTGGAGCCCACCGACGAGTCCTTCCTGGATGCTATCGCTTTCGCCAAACAAGCTCCGTACGACGCTTACGTCGCGGTGGGCGGCGGTTCCACCATCGACACCGCGAAAGCCGTGAACCTCTACGTTACTTATCCGCCGTCGGATTTTCTGGACTACGTGAATCCGCCCATCGGCAAGGGCATTCCGGTGCCGGGTCCGCTGAAACCGCTGATTGCGATTCCCACCACCGCGGGCACGGGCAGCGAGACCACGGGCGTCAGCATTTTCGATCTGATTCGCATGCACGCCAAGACCGGCATTGCCAGCCGGCGGTTGAAGCCGACGCTCGGTTTGCTGGATCCTGAAAACACGCGCAGCATGCCGCCGCAAGTCGCCGCTTCGAGCGGATTGGATATTCTGAGCCACGCCATCGAGTCCTATACAGCGCTGCCGTATACCGGCAGGCCCTATCCGGAGCGTCCGCTTCTGCGCCCGGCGTATCAAGGGTCGAATCCCATCAGCGACGTTTGGTCTTTGCAGGCGCTGCGGATGGTGGCGCAGTATATCGTGCGCGCCGTTGAGGATCCCTCCGACGATGAAGCGCGCGCCAACATGCTGCTGGCGTCTTCGTATGCCGGCATGGGTTTTGGAAACGCGGGCGTGCATCTGCCGCATGGAATGTCGTATCCGGTATCGGGGAATGTGAAGAGCTATCGCGCACCGGGTTATACTTCGGATCATCCGCTGGTGCCGCACGGTTTCTCGGTGATATTAAACGCGCCGGCCGTTTTCCGTTTTACCGCTTCTTCGAATCCGGAGCGGCATATGCTAGCGGCCGGCGCGCTGGGCGTGGATGTGGCGCGTTGCCAAAAGCAGGACGCGGGCCGCATTCTGTCCGAGCGAATCACGTGGTTCATGCAGCGCCTGAAGACGCCCAATGGGCTGCGCGAGATCGGCTACACGTCGTCCGATATTCCGAAACTGGTGGAAGGGACTTTGCCGCAGCATCGCGTGACCAAGCTCTCGCCGCGTCCAGCCGGGCCCGATGAATTGAGCGCGCTGTTTGAAGACGCAATGGCTGCCTGGTGAAAATCATGACTACTTCACGTCGTCAATTGCTGAAAACTTCCGCCCTCGGCATGGTAAGCGCGACGCTCGCTCGTTCCGCCGTCCCGACGCTCGGCCTGATCTTTCCGGTGGCGCGCCCCGTTCCGCCGGAAGGGCTCGCCATGTATCCTACTGGCGTAAAATTTATCGTCGCCGACGTCGGCCTCAAGACCATGACGCCCGAAGGCTACGACGCGGTGATCGATCGTATCCCTGCCGCAGGCGAAAAGCTGGCTGCGCAAGGCGCGAACGCGGTGGTGCTGATGGGCACGTCGCTGAGTTTTTATAAAGGTGCGGCGTTCAACCAACATTTGACCGAAATACTGAAGAAAGCGACCGGTTTGCCCGTCACTACCATGAGCACGGGAGTGATCGAAGGGCTGAAGACGGTAGGAGCAAAACGGGTGGTTGCGGCCACCGCGTACGATACGGAAGTCAATCGTCGCTTGCAGGTGTTTCTCACGGAGTCGGGCTTCGAAGTTCTCGGCGTGAGGGGACTGGGTATCGAGAAAGTGGAAGATGTCGATCGCGTGACGCAGGATGGCCTGCTGAAGTTTTGCGTGGGCGTGCGCGAGACCCAGCCGAACGCAAATGCAATTCTGGTATCGTGCGGCGGCCTTCGGACGCTGGAGATCCTGGCGCCGCTGGAGCAGGAAGCTCACATTCCCGCGGTGTCCAGCACCCCGCATGCGCTTTGGGCGGGCGTCCGACTGCTCGGCTTGAGCGGGCGCGCGCCGGGTTTTGGAACTCTGCTCTCGAAAAGTTAGAAGTTCAAATACAGGACGTTTCCATCGGGGTCTGCGAGCCGGGACACCCGCTCGCGATAGCGCGCATCCCGGATCAGCAATTTCCAATCGGCCGGATGTACCGGGGGAATCATCCGCGCACCCCGCACCCGAGTGCCCGAACCGACGTCGGCTTCAATCAGATCCTCGCTGGCTAGCGTTTCATAAGCCGTCAGCACCGTAGTTCGCGAAATGCCGAACAGTTTGGCCGCGGCGCGCGTGGAGGGCAATCGCGATCCCGCCCGCAGATGGCCGTCCTGGATGGCCCGCTCCAATGCGGCGCAAAATTGCAAATACAGGGGCTGAGGAGAGGCCGGATCAAGCGCGATCGGCGGCAGGCTGAATGGGCGGCGGCGCTGCTTCAAAGTGGTCTCCCTAAGTGGACCTTTTCATTTTCGCAAGTCTGAGCGACCCTGGTAGCGGAGGCTGACAATGATCTCAGGCGGCAACATTACGGTTATGGTTTCGAACATGGACGCTTCGGTCCGTTTTTACACCGAAGTCATGGGCATGAAGCTGACCAATCGATTTGGCGATCACTGGGCGACGGTAGACGCGGGTCGTGGACTCATCATCGGATTACATCCCGCTTCGCCGAAATATCCGGCGCCCGGAACCAGGGGCGGCACGCTCATCGGACTGGAGATCGACGAGCCGATTCAGCGCGTAGTGGATCGCCTGAAAGAGAAGGGCGTGAAGTTTCTCGGGCCCATCGTGAACGACGCCGGCTCGGGCTCCTTCGTGGATTTGGAAGATCCCGATGGGAACTTTATCTATTTGTGGGAAGTGAACCGCGCCATGATGCAAGAAAACGCGTCGCAGTATTCACACGCCTGAAACCAGGTAAATCTCGCGCCAACCGCCGGGAACTTGGTAACATTGGACGTTCACAAATTCAGGAGGACAACCCACGTGCGTTGGCCAATCGTTTTTCTTATTGCGGCATCCGGAGCCTGGGCGCAAACCGGAACCAGCAGCGCCATTTCGTCAAGTGCTTCGTCAAGTTCCCCGATGGTTACTAGTTCCAAGGTGTTCTATTCGAACGCCAAGCAGGACATCCTGCGCTCCGCGGAGAAAATGCCGGAGGACAAGTACGCGTTCAAGCCCGTCGCTACTGTTCGTTCCTATGGACAAGTGCTGGCTCACGTCGCCGACGGACAGTACGAATTTTGCGGCGCGGCGGCCGGCAACCATGACGAGAAGGGCATCGAGCAATCCGCAAAGACCAAGGCCGACATTGTCGCGGCGCTGAAAGCCGCCTTCGCCTATTGCGACGCCATCTACGCCGGAATGACCGACGCGAAAGCGGCCGAGATGATACCTGCCTTCGGCGGGATAAAGATCAGCCGGTTGAGCATGCTGGATTTCAACGTCTCCCACACCATGGAGCACTACGGCAATCTGGTGACGTACATGCGTATTGAGGGTCTGGTTCCACCCAGCAGCGAATCGCGGCAGTAACTTAACGCAATCCGCCGGCAGCCGGAATAATTTGGCCAGTGATCCAGCCGGCGTCGTCGGAAGCTAGAAAAGAAACCACGGTTGCGATGTCGCGCGGCTTTCCTACTCGGCCCAACGGTGTCCGAGGCAAGAGCATACTCTTGAATTGATCCCAGTCGGCCATGGATTGCGTGCCCTCCGTTTCCACGGGGCCGGGCAGCACCGCGTTCACCAGGATTTTCTTCGGGCCCAATTCCGATGCGAGCCCCCGTGTGATAGTGTCCACGGCGCCTTTGGTTGCGCTATACACCGATCCGCCCGGAGGCGGTGTAAGAGACGCCATGGAGCCGATGTTAATGATGGACCCTCCTTTGTCGTCAAACGCCGCCGCCGCGGCCTGCGTGGTGAACAACAGGCCTCTGACGTTCAGGTTGAACATCCGGTCGAAGTGCTCTTCGGTGATCTGATCGAGCGGAAGAAAATCATAAACAGCGGCATTGTTGACCAGGATATCGATGCGCCCAAATTCTGTGACCGCGCTGGCGACAAGCTGTTTGGCCTCGGCGGGCTTGCTCACATCCGCGCGTATAGCCTTGGCCTTGCCGCCACCGGCTTTGATCTTCTCGACAACCGATTCCGCCCCTTGTGCGCTGCTCGCGTAATTCACGATTACGGCAGCGCCGTCCTTTGCGAGTTCCTCGGCAATCGCTGCGCCGATGCCCTTCGAGGCGCCGGTAACGATCGCTACTTTGCCTGTAAGTTTTGCCATGTCCCTAAGATGAGCGACCCTAGCGCCAGGATTCAGCATCATTCCGGCGCTCCCTCAGGCTTGCTAAACTAGAGAAACCTTCTGCGGGCTCCACTGAGGAGTATTGTGACCAAACGGAATTCAGGATCTGAGCTGCACGTGTCGGCCAAGCCTACTCCGGAACAGGTCCGGGCTCAGGTGGACAAAATCCTCGCCAGCCGCATGTTCGCGCGCTCCGAACGTTTGTGCCGATTCCTGCGCTTTTGCGTGCAGCTGACGATCGATGAAAAAAGCGATCAGCTCAAGGAACAACTGGTGGGCGTGGAAGTGTTCGACCGCAAGGGCGACTACGACCCGCGAACCGATCCCATTGTGCGCGTCGAGGCTCGGCGCCTGCGCTCCAAGCTGAAGGAGTTCTACACGTCATCGGGAAGAGCGGATTGCGTGCTGATCGAATTGCCGAAGGGCGCCTATGTGCCGTCCTTTCGGATTCGCAGCTCGGGCCCGACCGCCGGTCAGCAGGTCCGCGCCCAGCCAACGCCTGTCGATGCTGCCGAAGAGCCATCCATCGCCGTTCTGCCGTTCACCAATCTTACGCCCGAAGCCGGCACCGATTATTTCAGCGACGGTCTCACTGAAGAGCTGATCCATCTGCTTACGCGCATTCCCCGCTTGCGGGTGGTGGCGTGGAGCTCCATGTCGCAGTTGCGCGGCCGGGAGCAGGATCTGGCGGGCATCCGGCAAGAGCTCAAGGTGGCTACGGTGCTGCGCGGCAGCGTTCGAAAGACCGCCACGCGGGTGCGAGTGACGGCCCAATTGATCGACACCGAATCCGGCAACTATTTGTGGTCGGAAGCGTATGACCGGCAGCTTGAGAACGTCGTCGCCATTCAAGAAGAGATGGCGCGCGCGATTGTCGACACACTGCGGCTCACGCTAACCTGGCGCGCTCACGGCCTGGCGCAGCAAACTTCCAACCTGGAGTGCTACAACTTGTGTCTGCAAGGGCGTTTTCACGCCAACAAGCGAACGGGCGATGGTTTGCGCCAGAGCGTCGCTTGTTTCGAACGGGCCATCGCCGCCGACGATCGTTCCGCCGTTGCTTATGCCGGCTTAGCCGACGCCTATAGTTTGCTTACCGAATATGGTTTCCTGGATCCGGTGGAAGCCATACCCAAGGCCAGATTCGCGGCGGGAAAGGCGCTCGCACTCGATGCGGGATCGGCCGAAGCGCACGTATCGCTGGCATTTGTCCGCTCTCTGTTCGACTGGGACTGGGCTGCGGCGGAAAGCCTTTATCGGCGGGCCATCGCGCTCAATCCTGGATATTCGCGCGCGCATCACTGGTTTGCGAGCGATTTCCTGGCTGTGCTGGGCCGCTTCGAGGAAGCGCTGCCGGAAATCCGCATGGCGCGTCATCTGGATCCGCTCTCTCCCGTCCTGGTGGAAGGCTGCGGCTTCGTGAAGATGCTGAAGCGCGATTACGCGGGTGCGCTGGAAGAATACGAACAAGTGCTCCAGCTGGACCCGATGTTTTATCGGGTTTACAGCTCCAAGGCTCGAGTGTTCGCGCTCACGGGACGCTACGAGGAGGCGATCGCGCTGTTTGAGAGAGCTCGCGCGCTAGGCGGCGACGTTCCATCGGTATTGGCGGCATTAGGCGACACGCTGGCGCGCGCTGGATTCGTTTGGGAAGCCCGCAGCTTGCTGGACGAACTGCACGCCTCCGCCAAAACGCGCTGGGTTCCCTCTTCCGCTTTCGCCATGGTCAATATCGGACTGGGTGACCACCAGGCCGCACTCCGCTATCTGGAGACCGCCTGCGACCGGCACGAGTTGTTAGCGGGCCTCAAGGTCCATCCAGCGTACGACCCGCTGCGCTCCGAGCCCCGCTTTCAAAGGCTGCTGGAGCGAATTGGTTTCTTACCGTAAGCAGTTCGGTTAGCTTACTGCGCCATTACTTCCGGAAGCGCCGGCGCTCGGGCCACAATGCTTCATGGAACAAGCCTTCGTCGTCTTTCTTGCGCTGGCCTCCATCGCGCCAGCCGATTCCCAAACCCCGTGCCCTCCGTCGCAATCCACGCTGGACTGCGCAGTCATGACAAACAATCTGGGGAGCACTTACTTCGCAGCCGGAAAATATCGCGAGGCGGAAGTGATGTTTACCCGCGCCATAGCGCTGTGGGCCACTGAGACCGCTCCTTCGGACGATTTGGCAAAGGCGTTTCACAATCTGGCCGCGGTCTATCGCGCGGAGGGGCGCTACGCGGATGCCGTGCGATTTTACCTGCGAGCGCTGAATATGCGCGAATCGCTGGCCGGGCCGCGCGATGCCTCGTTGTTGCGGATTCTCAATGAACTGGGCCTGGTTTACCTGGAGATGGCCGATTACGCTCAAGCAGAAAAAACGCTGCAACGTGCGTTAACGACAGTGCAAGCGAATCACGCCGAAGCGACGGAGAATGGCGCGGATACGTTCACCGCGTGGGGCGTGGTGCTGGAAACGGAAGGCAAGAACGCCGCTGCCATCGAGTGGTTGTGCAAGGCCCTCGCGACCCGAGAAAAGCTGAATGGACGGGACAGCGTTCCGGCCGCCGATGCGGCCAGCGATCTGGCGCTCGCTTACCGGCAAGAGGGCGATCTGGCGCAAGCAGAGAGCTTGTATCGCCGCGCGCTGGAAGCGTACCGGCAGGCTTCCGATCCGAACAGCCTGGCGGTGCTGCTGAACAATCTGGGGCGAGTGGTGGCTGAGCAGTCGCGGTACAAAGAAGCATCGCAGTTTTACCACGAGTCGATTCGTGTCGCCGAGCAAAGGCTGGGTCCGGACCACCCGGATGTCGCCGTCGCGCTGGGTAGTCTAGGCAAGCTGATGATCGCCCAGCGCAAATTCTCTGCCGCGGAGCCGCTGCTCGAGCGCGCCGAACAAATTGACCGGCAGAACTTTGCCCCGGACCATCCGCGCATCGGCTATGACCTTTCTAACGAAGCCGTGGTCGCGGTGGGACGCAAACACTATGCGGACGCCGAGTCGCTGTATCGAAAATCGCAGGCCATCCTCGAAAAGACCCTGCCGCCGAACCATCCGGAGATTGGGAAAGTTGTGGCCCGTCTGGCGCATGTCTATTGCCTGGAAGGGCGTCTGGATGAATCGGAAGAGCTTTATCGCCGGGCGTTGGACGTCCTGACACAGGCCTGGGGCCCGGAAAATCCGCAGCTATACGGCTATTTGCAGTCGTACGAGGCGGTTCTGCGTGCGCGGCATGAGTACGCCGAGGCGGAGAGCGTGCAAGTGCGCAGCACGAAGATTCGCGTGGTGGAGGCGCTGCGGAATGAGAACTAAAAGCTAATCCAGATGGCAAAGTTTGCAGGCAAGCTGGAGGTCGGCGGCGTTGTTGCAGGCCAGCGTGAACCGTTCACCATCCATCACCCACGACGAGACGTTGCCGCTGGGCTGGTTATGCGGGACGTTGGCGGAGCCTGAGTCCGCTCGCGAGACAACCAGAACGGCATCGTGATTCCCGGCCCGGTAAGCAATCTCAACGCGTCCTGCCCCGGCGTTTGCGCCGACCAACTGAATGGAGCCCGCCGGCGCGTCCCGCAACGGTACATCGATTCCTGTATTTGCCCGCACCCAAGCGCGCAGTTGCGCGGGATTCTGGCAGCGGAAGGCCATGTTCTGTGAATCGCTGTCCAATATTTGTATGGCAGCTGCTTCATCCGGCGAGCGAACCAGAGACAACGCGACGGCGGCCAGAACAACTGTCACGGCCATCGCCCATACCAGTCCCCTATGGCGGTCCCTGGACTGTGGGATTTGAGCGCCCTGCAAGCGATCCCAGAGTTCCGGCGGCGCTGTGACGCTGCGCAATCCTTGTTCGAGATCGCTTTCCAGCCTATGCATTGCCGCCTCCTTCGCTCTTCCTCAGTGGCGACAGCCGCCGCTCCAGAATCTTATGCGCGCGATTCAGCCGCGATGCCACCGTGCCAGGCGAACATCCGAGAATCTTCGCGATCTCGTCGTAGGACAAGCCTTCGGTGTAGCGCAGCACGATCACGATGCGATGTTCGGGCGCCAGTCTGGCCACCACGTCCTGCACGCGCTGTTCTGTTTCAACGCGCATCAGTTTGTGCAACACGCTCTCCACCGGCGCGCAAACCGCGTCCAGCAAACCATCCAGGAACGGCGTCAGGCGGCGACCGCGCCGCTGATCGTCGATGCAGCTATTCACCACCAGACGGTACAGCCAGGAATCGAAGCTGGCCTCGGAGCGATAATCGCCGATGCGCGACAGCAGTTTCAGAAAAGTATCCTGCGCGATGTCCATGGCCGCCGCCGGGTTGCCCGAATACCGCAGCGCGATAGAATACACACGGTCCTTATAAGCTTCGAACAGCGCGCGAAACGCGTCGGCGTCGCCACGCTGACAGGCTTCGATCAATTCGCGGTCATTCGCGTCCAATACCATGCCGTAACCATTTGCTTGGACGGGCGAGCGGTCCGATTCCTTCCCAGTTTTCCAATGCATGGATTTTCTTATATGCTCATCTGAGTACACCACAAGGAGCCTGCAGCATGCCATCAGACAATGAGCTTACCAGGCGCGATTTCGCCAGCATGGCGTCGGGTGCCTTATCGGTTCTGGGGGCGCTCAGCGCCAGCGCTCCGCTTGCCGCGCAAACGGGCGAAACGGCCGCATCCTCCGATGCCCCGCTCGATCTGGCCGAATGGAGCTTCTTCTGGGTGGGCGTGGAGCGCGCCGAAATTCCCCGCGGGACCGTAATCAACGGCAAGCAGATGTATGTGGAGTACCAGATCCCAACGCGCGTAAAACATCCTTACCCCATCGTGTTGGTTCACGGCGGAGGCGGCCAAGGCACGGACTGGATGTGTACGCCCGACGGACGCCCCGGATGGGCTACGCTGCTGGTCGAAGAAGGCTACAAGGTCTACGTGGTGGATCGTCCCGGGCACGGCCGCTCGCCCTACCATCCCGATCTCGACGGGCCGTTCCCGCAACAGAACATCACGCTCGATCAGATCTCGGGCATGTTCACGCCGCAGCGCGCCAAGCGGCCCGATCCCACCGGCCTGGGACTGGCGAAACTTCATAATCAGTGGCCGGGCACGGGCGAAGTGGGCGCCCGGATTTGGCGCAATTGGTGGCGTCGCAGGGCGGATCTTACGTCGCGAACATCGAGATCACGCACACCGCCTGGCGCGAGCGCGGCGCCGAGCTGCTCGACAAGATCGGCCCCGCCATCATCATGACGCATTCCGCCGGCGGACCCTTCGGCTATTTGGTCGCGGAGGTGCGGCCCACGTTGGTGAAAGGCATCGTCGTCGTGGAAGGCGCCGGCGCCCCATTTAGTAAAGGTCCACAAGCCAGTAAGTGGGGCATCACGACCATCCCGATGACCTACGATCCGCCGGTGAAAGATCCGTCCGAGTTGAAGACCAAAGAGATGCCGTCACCCGAGCCAGGAGTGGGTCCTTACACCATCCAGGAAGAGCCCGCGCGCAAGCTGAAAAACTTGCGGGGCATTCCGATCGTGTTGGTCACCTCCGAAGCGTCGTTCGCGTCGCCAGGCGCTCCCGGTGCGCTGGCGTTCCTGAAGCAAGCCGGATGCACGGCTGAGGAACTGCGGCTGGCCGAGCATGGCGTCCACGGCAACGGCCACATGATGATGGTGGAGAAAAACAATCGCGAAGTGCTGCGGCCGATCCTGGATTGGATGGACAAGAATGTTTCCCCGCACGCGAAACCAGCGCCGCCGATAAAACATCCCGAGGCGATTGCGTTGAAGTTATCCGAGCAGGGACATTTCTGGGTAGGCATCGAGCCGAAAAAGATGCCGTACGGCAGCATCGTCGCGGGCCAAATGTACGTGCAGTATCTGTCCCCCGCGCAGGTTCGCCATCCATATCCCGTGGTGCTGGTGCATGGCGGGGGCGGACAGGGCACCCACTATATGGGGCTCGGCAACGGCAAGCCCGGATGGGTCCACTATTATTTGCAGGAAGGCTACAAGGTTTATCTGGTGGATCGGCCAGGCCACGGGCGTGCTCCGTATCACCCCGATGCGCTCGGTCCCATCGGGCCGCTGCTGACGTTCGACACCGTAACCGGCGATTTCATGCGGGCCGTACACAATCCGCACCCGCGCTGGATCGGCAGCGGCGATGCGGGCGATCCGCTGGTGGATCATTTCCAGGCCGGACAGAATTCGCCGCCCGCCGACAACGTAATGGCGCACAAGCTGTGGGCCAGCCGGGGCGCCGAGATGTTGGACAAGATCGGCCCTGCGATCATCCAGGTTCATTCGGCAGGTGGCCCGTTCAGTTGGCTGGTGGCGAACGAGCGCCCGAATCTGGTGAAAGCGATCGTCAACGTGGAAGGCGCGGGGATGCCGTTCGGCTTCGGCGCGGCCTGGGGACTCACGGACATTCCGCTGGCTTACGATCCGCCGGCGTCCGATCCTAAAGAGATCGCCACGCGAGAAGTGGCCGCGTCCGGAATCACGCCCGCCTACAAGCTGCAAGCCGAACCCGCGCGCAAGCTGAAAAATCTGCGGGGCATCCCGATCGTGGTGGTGACCGCCGAATCGTCCGGCCGCACGCAAGGTCCGCCCGTGGTCGCGTTCCTGAAGCAAGCCGGGTGCGATGCCGAAGAGCTGCAACTCAAGGATAAGGGCATCCTCGGCAACGGGCATTTCATGATGCTCGAAACCAACAACCGGCAGGTGTTCGACGCGATCCGGGCTTGGGTGGAAACGAAGCTGCCGGCATAGTTATGTCCATCTACATATTTGCGTTCCTCATCGGCGTCGTCGCCGGCCTCCGTGCCATGACCGCGCCCGCGGTGGTGAGTTGGGCGGCGCGCCTGGGATGGCTGCATGTGGAGAACACCTGGCTCGCGTTCCTCGGTTACGCCGCGACGCCCTACATCCTCAGCGTGCTCGCCATCGGCGAACTGATCGCGGACAAGCTGCCGAACACGCCCAGCCGCAAAGCGCCGCCTGGTTTCATCGCACGCATCGTAACCGGTGCAGTAAGCGGCGCCGCTGTTGGTGCAACCGGCGGATCCTGGATGGTAGGGCTGGTGGCGGGCGTGATCGGCGCGCTGGCCGGAACCTTCGGCGGCTACGAATTCCGCGTCCGGTTGGTGAAGGCCACCGGCGGCAAGGACCTGCCGATCGCCCTGCTTGAAGACGCGATCGCAATCGGCGGCGCGTTCCTGATTGTCTCCCGGTTTCCTTAGGGTCGCTTCGGAAAAACGAGATTCACGGTTTGGGCGTGCTTGGCGTACTTCAACTCGATTTCGTCGGACTTCCTTCTCTTCTCGTACTGTGGAAAATACAAATAGCCCGCGATGGCCGCCTGGGTTGGGCCGTCCGCCAGCGCGGCGCGCCGCACCTTGTCGTAAACGATGCGCGGGTCGGCCTTGGGATCCGGAGGAGGCGGCGCATTCTGTCCCGGTGCGCTCACCGCCACGCCGGTGTACGTTCCCACGCTTTGCTGATGCCCATACACCGGATCGCTGCTGCGCTGATAGATGACGCCCGTCTCCGTGGTGACGTCCACCGGCAGGCTGGGCGCAGCGCGTCTCTCGGGCCAGGGCGCAACGTCGATGGCGGGATCCGCGCGGCCCACCCTCCGCCCCACGCGCAGCGCGAAGTCAGCCGATTGCACGTCGAACGGAACGCCGTTCTCGGGATAAATCGCCACTTCCACGACGACGTACCGCTTGCCGATATCGGGCGAAAACATTTTCGCCACCTGTTGTGACGGGATAACGGCGGCGGCGATTACTGCGCTGTCCGCTCGTCCAGATACCGGATAGTCCGTGCTGGCGGGGCGTGGCGGAACGCCTGTATCGGCTCCGCGCGCAAGCGTCGCCATGGCGACAAAGCATGTGAGGAACACGCGCATCCTGCGCCTCCTTGCTCTTTCTTAGTTTAACCGCCTTAATCTGACCCTGGCTTGATACGATCAGTTTCAGTGGAAGAACTAGACATTTATTCAGCCATCGGCCAGGCGGGATTCGAGCGCCTTGCCGATGCGTTTTACAAGCAGATTCCGGGCGACGAAGTGCTCGGGCCCATGTACCCGGCGCACGATCTGGAAGCCGCGAAACAGCGTCTGCGCGATTTTCTCATCGGCCGTTTCGGAGGCCCGCAGACCTATATCGAGCAGCGCGGCCATCCCCGCCTGCGCATCCGCCACGCGCCCTTCGCGATCGGACAAAAGGCGCGCGACCGCTGGCTCCAGTTGATGACGCACGCGCTGGAAGAGGCCGCGCTCCCCGAGGAGCCCCGCCGGATTTTGCAATCGTTCTTCGAATCCACCACTACTTTCCTGATCAATCGGCCGGGCGTCTGACGCACCTGCTAAAATCGATTTGTGCCTTACTCCGAAGTTCTCATTGCTCCCATGCGTGCCGACCTGACGCGTTATGGCGTCCAGGAGGCTCGCACTCCCGCTGACGTCGACCGGCTGCTTTCGTCCGACAGCGGTGCTGTCTTAATGGTGGTCAATTCAGTCTGCGGCTGCGCGGCCGGTCGCGCGCGCCCAGCAGTTGGAATGGCGCTGAAACATCCGGTTCGCCCTTCCAAGGTCGCTGCTGTGTTCGCCGGCGGTGACGAAGCGGCGGTGGCTCATTTGCGCAACATCCTCTCGGATTATCCGCCTTCTTCGCCGTCCATGGCTCTATTCCAAAACGGCAAGCCGGTGTATATGATCCATCGCAGCGATATCGAAAGGCGTGAACCGGTCGAAATCGCAAAGCTACTGACCGAAGCTTTCGACCGCTTCTGTGCGCAGCCCGAGAAGGCTGCTACGGGAAACTAGCCTCCCTGAACGGGAAATCTAGTGAGTGCTCTTTTTGTGCGGAGAGTTCACTCGCAAAGCGGCGCGAAAACTATTATTGGCGTGCTTCAAACAGGTATAGATTTCATCCTTGTCAGGAACCTTGGATTCGTCGATCTGACCTAAGGAAGCTTGGATGGACTGGATCTTGAGCATACTATCGGTGATTACTTCGCGTTCGAGCTTGTTTAGAGACATTATTCATTCGAGCAACCGTGGGCTTCCACATGGCGAAGATAGGCGTACTTGGCCGTTTGCTTTTTCTCATTCGCCATATGGATGAGAACATCGAATCGGTAGGACTCGCTGTCACCCTCGACGATAGCCTGGAACTGCTGTTCATGAAGCCTCAACAACTCCTGAACCGTCTCACCGAACTCGTCCAACAGACGCTTGTGCTCCTCACAGCCGTGCTTGTCGGATCTTATTGCGGCGGGTTTCTCCGGCGCACCGTTGGGACCCATCGGTTGGCTCCTCTCCTCCGCTGACTCCGATGCAATCGTCGATCCAAATTGGACCGCGCTCTGACCGGCGGAGTGGAGTGATGAATTAGTTAGTTTCGGATCTATCACTTGGCGACTTACTGGCATTCGGTCTTCACACGCGGGCAGCAGGGCGAAGTCCATCCAAAAGGACTCCACAGCCTGAATCAATTTCACGGACCGCGCCAAATCGGCAGGCTTTTGTACATAGCAGTTGGCGTGGGCCCGATAGGAGTTTCGCACGTCCTCCGGTGAATTAGCGGACGAAAGTATGATGCCGGGGATCACGCACAGCTCCGGATCGGTTTTGATGGCGGACAAGGTTTCCAGTCCGCCCAGACGGGGCATGTGTAAGTCGAGCAGGATCAAGTTAGGGCGCGAAGCACTTACATGCGCTCCCCGGCAATGCAGGAAATTCAGGGCCTCCACACCGTCACTTACAGAATCGAACTCGAACGGACGCTGGAAGTTTTTCATCACTTGCCGGATCAGATACACGCTGATCGGGTCGTCATCCACTACGAGAATGCGAAAGGCGCTCGGGTTCTGGGACGATGGCATGTCCTTCTACTATGGATTCAGTTGCAGCTATTCGGTTTCTCGAAATGCTCATCTAGACTACTACGTGGGACGCCGGCAACGGCCAATTCTCATCTGGATTCGAACATTTTCACAATATCGACGCTGGCTGGCGCCGGTCCGTAACCGTTGCCGTCGTAGAGGAAGTCGAGCTGATAGCTCTTCACCGAAGGCAAGACCTGCCAGTGTTTATTCATGCATGCCTCGACTTCCTCGCGTGTCATTTGCTTCTTCCCGTAGCTGGCCATTACAGAGATGGACGGTGGACCGGCGTCTGGCCCTCGGCTGTCAGAGAACGAAACTTTGTCGATGTAGCTGCGAATTACGGGACTCGTATCAGGCACATCGGCTTCCTGTTGCCACCCGCAGGTCAATGTGTCATCAAACGCCCGGAAGAAGGATCCGTCGTTTGCGCTACCCGCCATTAAGGTGGCCTTTGGATTAAGAAGATCCTCGACGTAAAGTTCTGTAGCGTTGTTTCCTTGTGCTCCGTCTGTCCCGATACAGACGAGAATCTCCCGATGATCGCGGCGTGGCGCCTTGTGGCACTGGGCCGTCTGAATGGCGGATTTGTACCAGAGCATTGACCATTTGCCCCGTCTTCGCGTGAGAAGAACCGTACCGCCGTCGTTCGCCATGCGGGGTTCGCAGCCAACCATCCATAGGGCGGCATCGTCGCTGCCGGGCGAGAGGAAATGTCCGAATGTAACCGCTTCCAGGGACCAGGGAAAGCGATCTCCGAATCTACCGAAATCCGTGTAGTCCGGACAGCCTGTTGCGCAACCAATCTCCTTGCCGATCTTAACGCTGCCCAGGCAAACGGCTTCCAGCAGCTCAGCTCCCCGAGCCCGGCGCGCTTCCTGGCTGTCCGAGGGGAAGACCGTTTCGGGCTGATTTGGCAGCTGCGCAAAAGTGACAGAGGCGGTTAGCAGGAATAACGGCGAAAAAAGGCCGCGCATTTTGGACCTATTGTAAGACAGTCCGCGGCTAACCTCCGGACTTCACTCCGCGCGCAAAGCTTTCAACGGGTCTAAATGGATAGCGTGGCGCGCCGGCACCCAGCAAGCGACGAACGCCACCACAGCCATGAGCGCGAGCGCGCAAAGGTAGGTGAAAGGATCGCGTGCGCTGATGCCATAAAGAATCTGGCCGAAGAATTTTCCCGCCGCGAAAGCCATTGCAAAACCGATCGCCATCCCCACCGCCAGCAGCATCGCCGTTCTTCTCAGCACCACGCGCGCCACATCCGTTGGAGCAGCGCCCAGGGCCATGCGGATGCCGATCTCGCGCGTTCTTCTGGCCACCGCGTACGCCATGATCCCATAGACACCGGTCGCGGCCAGCACCACCGCGAGCAATCCAAATGATGCCAGCACCACAGCTACCAGCTTGGCGGGGAACAACGCCAGCCCCAGTGCGCTAGTCAGGCTGCCATCGGCGAAGACGGTGAGCGACGGGTCCAGTTCCGTTACCGCACCGCGTAGCAGACGGACGGTCTCGGCGGCGGCCAGAGGCGAACGCGCCACGAGCGTCTGGTTCGTGTTCCAAGTCTGTTCCATCGACTGAAAAACGGTGGGTGATGGTGTTTCACCGAGCGAGCGGTATTTTCCGTCCTCCACCACGCCGGCGATCTGGATCCATTTCCCGCTGGTAGAGTGACGGAAACGTTTTCCGACGGGATTTTCGCCGGGCATGAGTTGTGCCACGAACGCCTCATTTACCAGAGCAACCGGCGGCGCGTCCTTCGTATCGCGCTCATCAAGGTCGCGGCCGGCCACAAGGCGCGTGTGCATGGCCCGCAGATAGCCCGGAGTGATGTGGTACATATTGGCCGTAGGAACGTCGCCCGCGCGCGGCTCAGCTTTGCCTTCGAGCAAGATGCCGCTATTGGAGATGTTCAGGGTCAAAGGCAGGCCATCGATGATCCCGGCGGCCTGAATTCCGGGCATGGAACGGACCTTAGCCAGCAAGAGTCGCTGAAATTGCCGGCCGCGCTCCTCGTTGTAACCTTGCGCTGCGAAATCGTAGGACAATACGGCGGCATGTTCCGGGTCGAACCCAAGATTCATGCTGAGGGCGTGTTGCAAGCTCCGCACCACCAGAATGCTTCCGATCAGCAAGACCACCGACAGAGCTACCTGGGTGGCGACCAGCAAATCGCGCAGGCTAAGACGGCGCACTTTGTCCGAGGGCGCTTCGTTCTTCATCGCTCCCGCCAGGCTGGCGCGAGTAGATTGGAGCGCCGGAGCCAATCCGAACAGTAGCCCGGTCAAAAGCGAAAGACGGCGGTAAACACGAGCACGCGCGTGTCCAGCACGATGTGAGGAATCACCGGGACGTCAACAGGAGGACGCCAGACGTTCACCAGATCGTTCAGCCAATAGGCCAGCAGAATCCCCGTCGCGCCGCCTGCCATAGAGAGCATCAGGCTTTCGGTGAGAAGCTGGCGTAAAAGTTGACCCCGGCTGGCCCCCAAAGCAAGGCGGATCGCAGTTTCCTTTCTACGGTCGGTGGCACGGGCTAGCAGCAGGCTGGCGAGATTCACGCAGGCAATCAGCAGCACCATGCCGGCCACCACCATCAGCACAGCGGAGAATCCGGTAATGGCTCCGCGCAGAAAGTTGCCGGCCATGCCGGGCGGCGAGAGCACGATGGAAACGCCCCCGTCCTCTTTCGGATGTTCGCGCGCGAGTTCAGTAGCGATGGTATTGATGGCCGCCTGGGCGCTCTTCAAAGAAACTCCTGGTTTCAGACGGCCGATCACCAGCCCGTTCGCATCCCCTCGGTCATCCATCCATTTCGCTTGTTCAATCTGATCCGCCATGGCCACCGGGACAAAGATTTCGGGGGTATAAATCAGCTCGGTTCCGATAAACGCCGGGGGTGTCACGCCGACGATGGTGTATTCCAGCCCAGCGATCTTCACTTTCCTGCCGGCGATATCGGGATCGCCACCAAACCGGCTCCGCCAGCAACTGTAGCTGATCACAGCCAGGGGATGGCCGCCCCGTTTCATGTCGTCCTCGGGATGCAGCACGCGGCCGCGAATGGCTTGAACGCCCAGCATGTCGAAGTAATTTCCGCTGACCTCGTAGCCCCACAGACGCATATTTCCAGCACCACCGCGGCTCAAGTTCACGGCGATGAAGCGGTACATCGCTAACCCGCTCAGGACGGTATTGCGGTCGCGATAATCTTTGTAATCCGGATACGAAAGCGTGGGGAACTCGGCCTTGGAGGTGTGATAGTTGAGTGATACCAGTTCCTGCTGCAGCTCGACACCGAAAGTGCGGAAAACGACGGCGTTGACCAGCGAGAAAATCGTGGTGTTGGCGCCGATGCCAAGCGCCAGCGTCACGACCGCGGCGGCGGTGAAGCCGGGGCTGGAACGAAGCCGGCGAAATGCAAACGTCAGATTTTGGCGAAGCATACAAGTTTCCAAGGGCACGCCTGTAGCCGCAAAAGAGCTCAAGATTCTCAATTAGATCGCCGCGCCGAGTGCCCGATTTTGGGACAACCCCGCTCACGGTCGGTCACCGCCGCGCTCAGGGGGCCCCCGGGCCTAATCCACTGGCTGGTGCAGGCGGCTCAGTATTTCTCCCAGTTCCGCGGCGGCCACGTGGGACTGAGGGTGGGCCAACAACTCGGGCGAGGTGTAATAAGGGTTGAGGCGTGAGAGCGTTTCGCCGATGTAAATCATCGGATGCACGTACAGCGCTTTTGAGAGCACCTCGGTGGGCAGGGTGTCTTGATGATATTGGCAGATGCCGCTCAGAGCCGGATTTCTGCGAAAAAGCTCTTCGAGCCCATACTCATATTCCAAGAGCTTATCGAAATTCTTTTCCGGGCCGAATTCCCAGGTCATGTCCCCGCTCGCCCAAAGGCCTCCGTAGCCGTCTTGAAATGCCTGGTTCACCGCGTCGGCGAGCATGCCGAGCATCCTGTCCACATCAAAACGCCCGTCGATGAGGTGAGTTTGTTCCGCCGAAAGCACCAGAGCGCCTTTCTCTACCTCCTGCGCCACATCCAGTCCCGCAGCGGCGAGATAGGAGCGTAGCCCGGCCACCATCGGAGGGCTGTTGAGATACAGGCAGCGTCTGTTCTCGCGCAACTTCCGCTTGATCAGCACCGCAATGCCGGGCAAGTGCTTGGCCGGAGATCCGTCGTAGATCATGCACTGGTGCCGGGGCGCCGGTTCCATATCGTGAGTTTAGGGTGGACTAGGTGCGAGATGCAACACGGAGCGCGGATCCCCATCCCACAAGTGCGCTACAATAAGAGCTACTGGAAGTTGATCCGCAACCCCCTCTCCCTTTACTGGTAGTCGGCTCGTCGATTCTCATCCGCAAAAACTAAAAATGAAAAGTTTCTCTGAATTCCCTCTCTCTGCTCCCTTGCAGAGTAATCTCGCCAAGCATGGCTTTATCCACCCCACCCCCGTTCAGGCCCTGGCCATTGAGCCGGCGTTAGCCGGACGGGACCTGGTGGCCACCGCGCAAACCGGCACCGGCAAAACGCTCGCATTCGTTCTGCCGATCCTTCAAACACTGAGCCAACTCCCCAAGCTGCCTGCAGGCTCCGGCATCCGCGCCATCATCCTCAGCCCCACGCGCGAGCTCGCCATGCAGATCAACGATACGTTCGCCAAAATGGCTCCCGGCACCGGAATCCGCGCTTCTATCGCGGTGGGCGGCTTAAGCGAGCGCGCCCAACTGCAATCCATTCGCAACGGCGCGCAAGTGCTGATCGCGACGCCTGGACGGCTCTCCGATTTCATGGGCCGCAACCTCGCCGATCTTCGCCATGTCCGCGTGCTGGTTCTGGACGAGGCCGATCGCATGCTCGACATGGGCTTTCTGCCCACCGTCAAGAAGATCATCGCGGCCACCCCATCCAATCGCCAGACCTTGCTCTTCTCGGCAACCATCCAAAGCTCGGTCAAGCACCTAGTCCAAACCCACGTGCGCGAGGCTGTGCGCATCGAGGTGGGCGATACATCCAAGCCCATCGAGAAAATCGAACTGCACCTTTATGAAGTGGAACAGGACCGCAAACTCGGTCTGCTGCAGTCGATGCTCGATCGGGAACAAGGTTCGTTCCTGGTTTTTGCCCGCACCAAACACGGCGCCGACAAGCTGGCCAAGAAGCTGTCGAACGAAGGCCGGAAAGCTACGGCCATCCACGGCAACCGCAGCCAAAGCCAGCGCAATCACGCCTTGCGCGGATTTCAGGATGGCGACTATCGGATCCTGGTGGCCACCGACGTCGCCTCACGCGGGATTCACGTCGAGGGCATCGCTCACGTGGTGAACTACGATCTTCCTCAAGTGCCCGAGGACTTCATTCATCGCGTCGGCCGCACGGGCCGTGCCGGCGCTACCGGAACGGCATCTACTTTCGCCACGCGCTCGGAGCGTTCGCAAATATCGCAGATCGAGCGGACCTTGGACGCCAAGCTGGAGCGGCGTCAAGTGCCGGCGGGCGTTGCCGTGGAGAAGCAAGGTGACAAGCACGATGGCAAGCACGGTGACAGGCACGTCGCCCCCGTGATCGTGATCCCTAACGCCAAACGACAGGTTCGATCCTTCGCCCCGCGCGGCAAGGGCACCCGGCGTCGCGCCGTATAACCGCTACAAACTGGGCTTGTGCGCCAGCTCGCGATTCATCCAGGCGAGATAACGTTCCGAGCCATCCACCACGGACAGGGCGATTACTTCCGGCACTTCGTAGGAATGCAGCCGCTCGATCTCTTCCCGCAGTTCGTCGAGAAGTGCGCGGCTGGTCTTGATCACCAGCAGCACTTCTTCTTCGTCTTCGATGGCGTCCTTCCATCTGTACACGCTGCGAACTCCCGGCATCAGGTTGACGCACGCCGCGAGCCTCTTCTCCACCAGCGCGCGCGCCAATTGCTGCGCCTCTTCGGCGGAAGCGCAGGCGCTGAGCACAACAATCTTGTCGGTCATAATTTTTCGGTCCCGGGCAACTTTTTTCGCTCTTCCTCTGGATCTTTTGGCAAAAGAGGATTATAAACAAATGTAAGGACTTACATCGGAGTAAAATGAGCAGTTCAGTACGTCGTGTAGTAATTCTTGTTGTGTTCGCACTGATCGGCGCTTATGGGTTGGCGGAACTGCGCGGCCCCGACGGCTTGCCGGCTCTCAGGGAAAAGTGGAACGAGATTCGCCAGTTCGAGGAAGAGAACGCCAATCTTCAGCGGGAAAACGCTTACCGGCGCGACCGCATCAAGAAGCTGGAAAGCAACCCATCGGAGCAGGAACTGGAGATTCGCAAGAAGCTGAAACTTCTGCGCCCGGGCGAAACTTCCTTCATCCTGCCGGAACCGGCTAAGCCCGCGCCGTCCGATGCGCCGCTTCCCGATTCAAAATAGCGCGTGGTGATCCAAGGGGCCGGCCCCGGATCCCAATCCTGGATTCTTGCGAATCGCTTCGGTAACGTAACTTTTGGCTCGCCGCACTGCTTCGGCAAGTTCGCAGCCCGACGCGATGGACGCCGTGATGGCCGCTGAAAACGTGCAACCGGTCCCATGAGTGTGGCGCGTTTCGATGCGCGGTGAAGTAAAGTCGGTCCATTCACCTCGGTGGAACAGGATATCGATGGGCTCGCCCGCCAGGTGGCCGCCTTTTACCAGCACGGCTTGCGGACCGAACTCGGCCAGTTTCTGGGCGGCGCGGCGCATCCCGGCCAGGTCGCGAACTTCCATGCCCGTTAAGAGCGTGACTTCATCCAGGTTGGGCGTCAACAAAAAAGCATTTGGCAATAAAAATGTTTTGAACGCGTCGATGGCGTCGCCCGCCAGCAGGGCCGCCCCGTTCTTACTTGTCATGACCGGATCGACGATGAGCGGGAAAGCGAAATCCCGCGCCAACGCCGCTACAGTTTCAACAATCTCGCGATTCCCCAGCGCCCCGGTTTTCGCCGCTGCCGGTGGGATGTCGCCGATCGCGGCCCGAATCTGATCCGCCACCAGCTCTGGAGCCAGGCATTCCACGCGCCGCACTCCTTGCGTGTTCTGCACGGCGATCAGCGTGATGACGGCTTCGCCATAAACGCCAAACTGATGAAATGTCTTCAGGTCCGCTTGCACCCCCGCGCCGCCGCTCGCATCGGACCCGGCAATGGTCAGCGCCACCGGTTTCCTAGCTGGCTTCATTCTCCAACCTCAGCACGCGCCAGCCTCTGCACGGTTTCAAAGGTATCCGCTTCGGCCGCGGTTTTATCCGTGCGGAAACGCTTCACTCGTGCGAAACGCAGCGCCAGTCCGCTCACGTAGCGCGGGCTGACCTGGATTTCATTGAAGGCGATCTCGACCACCAGCTCCGGCTTTACGTGTACGGTGTAACTGTCGCGGCCGATCTCCAGACGCAGCAATTCCTTAGTCTGCCATGCCAACATTTCATCGGTGAGGCCTTTGAAGGTTTTCCCCAGCATTGCGAATCCGCCTTTCTGGGTGTCGCGCGCGCCCAGGTGCAGATTGCTGAGCCAGCCCTTGCGCCTTCCGTTACCCCATTCAGCGGCCAGAATCACGAGATCCAGCGTTCGAGCGCGCTTTACTTTGACCCAGCTTTGGCCGCGCGCTCCAGCGGCGTATTTCGCATCAATCGCCTTGGCCATGATGCCTTCATGCCCGCGCGATAAGGCCTGTTCGAGGAATTCCTCCCCGGCTCGCGCGTCGCCCGTTACGATATGCGGGATCAGATGCTCGCGCGACAGTTCAGAAAGCGCCCGAAAGCGCCGGGCCTGCGGTTCATCGAGTAACGGCGCGCCGTTCAGATAAAGCAGGTCGAACCAAAAGGGCGTCATCGGCAGCTCCTGCCGCATGCGCTCGACATCCAGTTTGCGCCCGAAACGGCGCATCGTGATCTGAAAAGGCTGCGGCCTCCCATCGGGCAGCAGGCTGAGTACTTCGCCATCCAGGATCAGATCCCTGGCCGGAAGCGCGCGCGTCAATTCCACGATTTCGGGAACCGCGGGCGTGACATCCTTCAAGCTACGCGAGTATACGACAACGTCGTCGCCGGACTTATGGACCTGTACGCGCGCGCCATCCATCTTATATTCGAGCGCGGCTTCTCCGATCGAGGCCAGCGCCTCCGGGACATCGTCGGCGGACTGCGCGAGCATGGGCTGGACAGGTTGAAACAATTGGACGTCGTACTGTTCCAGACCCGCCTCGCCCTTTTCGAGCGCGGCTCGGGCCACTCGCGCAATATCGCCGGCCATCATCGCGGCGCGGCGGACGCGCTCCCCAGCAAGACCGGCGGCCTTGGCAACGGCCTCCGCCATGATTCCCTCCAGCGCACCCTGACGGAGTTCGCCCATGAGCAGACCGGTGAGGAATTGCTGCTCGATTTCGGTGGCGCGGGAAAACATCGATTGGAGAAGCTCCAGACGCGCGCGCTGGGAGCCGCTGCCGCTGGTCTCGGTGATGTTTTGAAGAATGCGGTCCACCTCCAAGATTGCGAGCGTCGGGCTGGCGGCGGGTGAACTGCGGGCGTCGCGCACCGCGGCGTAACCCACGCCGATGCGTCCCTGGCGAGTCTGGCCGGAAAGATATTGGACGACGATCTCGATCTCTTCCGGGTTGAGCTGGCGGATGAGGCGGGAGAGAAGATCGATTTTCTCCAGTCGCTTGGGAGTATCGGTGACGCGGCGTGAAGTGTCCACCACGCTGGCGAGCAGCATGCTTGCAGCATAACAACCGGCGGACTAATTTTCGATCTGGATTTCTTGCGCGGTCGTGGTGCCGGTGGAATTGACGATCTGGGCGGTTACATATCCGATCTCGGTGGTACTGCCGGTCACCAGAAAATTTGCGAGCAGTTGGAAAGCGCCGCCCGCTTGCGTGGTGCTGAAATACTGCTGAAATACGGCAGCAGCGTTCACGTCGATCGCGCCCTGCGGCATCGCCTTGCCCGTCAGATCGTAAAACGTGAAGGCCAATTGCGAGGCCGAATAGGTGTTGTCGAATCCCGAGAAGGCGACGTTGATCGCTCCGTATTGGGCGACAGCCGTGACGGTGTCGAGGATGACTGGTGATGGAGGAATGGTCAGCGTGCTCTGCTGCGGGGCGCTATTTTCGAGCGTAAGTGTGAACGTGATGGTGCCGGCTGTGGTACCGGTCTGGAATGCCATGCTGGATTGGCCGCCGATCAGGGCCGCAGTGGCGCCGGGGGCGATGCTCACAGTGGCGATCCGCAGCGGACCCGATAGGAACTGGATGGCCGCATCGTCAGTCACCCCCGCGACGCTGGGCTGAAACGCCATGGTCAGAGTTCCGGAACCGCTCACCTCGGACGGAGCGGCCAGCGGAATCGTGATGCTGTTCTGCTGCGCACTGGCGCCGACGGTGGAAGCAAACGCGATGGAGGCGGCGGGCAGCGGTGGATTCAAGCCTTGGCCGGTGAGATTGAAGGCGCGGCTGTCCACCGTGAGGGTTCCTTGATAGGCCGTGCCCGATTGCGGAGTGAACGAAACCTGAAACGGCACCGATTGCCCAGGTGCGATTTGAATCGGCGTTGTCAGTCCGATGGGGCCCAGGAATCCGCTCCCGGAAACTGCCACGCTAGAAACTGTGACGCTGGCACTGGCGCTGGATGAATTGGACAACACGAAACCCTGCGTCGCGGTGGTCCCTACCGCCTCCGATCCAAAATTGACCGCCGAGCCTGCGAGCAACGGGATCTGGCTACCCGAGAACGTGAGGCTTGCCGCCGGCGCCGACGTTCCTTGAAGCACAATGTTGATGCTGTTCACCAGCAAAAACGCGCTAAAGGAACCGGCAGTGGAGGGGGTGAAATCGATATCGAACTCGGCTTCCGAAACCAGTCCAACATAAGGAGCGAGCGTATAGGGCAGGGAAGGCGCGGACGCGATGCTGAACCCCTGGCCCGATAAAGAGAGTGTCCCGAAGGTGGCCGGCCCAGCGCCGATGTTGCGCACATGAAATCGCCTTTGGATGGTGTCGCTGGGCGCCGCGGTGCCGACGTTCACCAGCGAGCCCACGGGAATATCGTTGGTGCCGTCGAACTCGAACACCTGAACCTGCGCCAGCGCGGCGAGAGGCAGCAAGACGGCGAATAGGAGGGTGCGCGGGATCATTGGAGTTACTCCGGAAGCTGGTAAAAGCTTTCGCGACCTACCGTGGTTCGAATCGCGAAGCGCGACTTGCTATTGAGATCCGTTAGCTCCACCCACTCCTGATTCATTTGCTGCAGGGAAAAACTGGCGGGAAGCGATGCGGAAATGCGCACTTCAGAGGCATCGGTTCTGCGAATCTCGATTCCGCCTGTTGCGCGATAGCCGATGTCGCCCGACGGAAGCAGCAGCAGCGGAGCCCGGATCCCCGTAAGCGCCTTTTGCGAAATGATTCCGCCCGTGCTTAGCGCAAGATTCAGTTCCCAAAGGGTGTCGCTTCGCTGCACAATCAATGATGCTTCGGCGGCAGTGGGAAAGGCGATCACTAGCACGGCGCCCGATATAGCCTCGGGATTCCAGGAAACCGGAACGAATTTGTCGCCCTGCCACTCCACGAGCGCGTTGCTTGACGCGACATAAGCGAGCGCCGTGCTGCCGCCGGGAGAAAACGCGAAGAGCGCCGGCCCGGGAGACACGTTCATGGACGCCAGCAGCTTACCCTCCGCATCGAACGCGGAGAGCGACGTGCCGGTTTTCACCAGTCCGAAGGAGCCGAAAAATGCTTCTGTGACGATGTTCCCGGCCACCATTTTGCCGGTGATGGCCGACCCGAGAATGAAGTTGCCGGCCAGCCCATACACCGGCCGCAACGAAGGCGCGCTGTCCTCGACAAACCCGAGCCGCGGAGGCGCCAGGGCCGGTTGCGCCCAAGCTCCGGCGGACGTCAGGAGAAAGACGATAATCCAGTTCTTCATTACGGATGCCCTACCGTGATGGTGGGTGCGCCGATGCTGATGCCGGCCACCGCCGGATTGGAAGAATTGGACGAGCCCTCGGAGCGCAGCAACGCGTAACCGCCGCCCGCGCCTGCCAGGCCCGCGATCGCAGCAACCCAGAGCCACTTGTGTCCGCCGTGGGAGGCCTTGAACGCGCCTTCGCCGCCGGCTTTCGGCGCCACCGTATCGCTCAGCGATTGCGTGCTGACGATGCTCATGCGCGCCTGGTCCTTCACGGCGGTGATACGGATCTGGAACGTCCCCGGCGTCTTGTTCCATTGCATCCCCCAGACGGACGCGCGGCCGTCAGGGCCGGTGGTGGCCACTTCGGTGCGCAGTCCGGAGTTGAACGTGCCGCCTGCGCCTTGCTCGGGAAGGCGGAAACTGACGGAGGCCATATCCACGGGGCGGCCGGCTTCATCGGTCACCAGCACCGTGATCCCGCGCGTGGCCCGCGTGTCGGTACGATACGTGAGGCCTTCGCCGTCCACCACTCGCAATTGCAATGCTCCCGATTGCGAATTCTGGGCGCCAGCGGAGAGGGCGAATGCCATAGCGCAGCAGAGAACGCCGCGCCAGAATTTAATAGCTTGGGGTAACACGCCCTATAGGTGCGTAGAATTGTTGGATTTTCTCAGCAAAACGGGATTCACGGCGATGTGACCGCGCGCAGCGCCAGACTTACCGCGATCATCACCACGGACATCCCGGGAAGCAGCAACAGAGCTTTCTTCAACCGCGCGGGGTCGCCGCCCCCAATGGATCCGATAACGCGCGAACTCACTGCCAGCCCTATCCAACTCGAGGTGATGGCGACTCCGATCGCGGTTCCGGTCATGCGTGGAAACAGGTCGCCGATGAGCGCCACCGTGGTGGGAAAGACCGGCGCCATGGACATCCCGGCCAGAAACGTAATGATCCACGCGGTAGTTGGATTCCTGGTTTGCAGCATCGCGAAAGTCAGGATCGTTATTAGGATGGAAGCTCCCAGAATTACCGGGAGGCCCGAAACCGAGATCAGGATCTGAGACGCGGCCAGGCGTCCGAATAAAAGTCCCAGCGCGAACCCGAAGGATAGAACATTCAGCGCTCGAGCTTGCGGCACCCCTTGCGCGATCAGGTGCTGCACCAGCCAGTTCCAAACGCCCACCTCGCAGGCGACGTATAGGAACAGCAGCAGAGCGCAGAGCCAAAGAACGGGACGTCCCAGCACGCTGCCGAGGTCGGAGAACACGAAGCTTTGAGCGCTGGTGGGCGGCGGAATGGGAGCGAACAGATTGACCGCCATGGCCACCAGGGCCAGCCCGGCGATCAGATGACACAGCCGTGTGGAGTTCTTGCCCAGCAGATTGGCCGACACAAAGGGCGTGGCGAAGCCGCCCAGCCCAAAGAAAATATTCACGAAATTCAGCACCGTTCCGCGATGCGCCGGCGTGACGTCGCTGCCCAGGGTATTGGCGGCGGTAACGATGATTCCACCGCCCGTGCCGAGCAGGAACATACGCAGCGCGATAGAGCGGAATCCGTTGGATCGCGGAAGAAGCGCGACGGCCAGCGCGCTCAGGCTGAGGCCCAGAACCAATCCGGTCTTTTTTCCTTCGTAATCGATAAGCGGGCCGACGCCGACCGACGCCAGGACCAAGCCCAAGGCCTGGCAAAACGCGATGGTGCCATTTTGTTTGGGCGTCAGGTGGAACCGGGCGGAGAGGTCCGGCAATATGGTGCCGAGCATCGCGGCGGTCATGCCATACACGAAGATCGCGAGGCTGGCGGCAAGGATAAGAAGAACCATCAGCACTCAGGTATAACAGATGCCGCTTCACATAATCAGAGGCGCGGGTGCCGCGTGCGGTAGAATAAGGAGTTCGGGCCGTGGCGCAGCCTGGCTAGCGCGCCTGCTTGGGGTGCAGGAGGTCCCGGGTTCAAATCCCGGCGGCCCGACCAAATTAACCCTTCAGAATCAACATTCCGGTCCCTTCGGGATCGCGAACCTGCGGTTCACAAACGGCGAATTGGTGACTGTGTCCGCCATCGACGCCCCCGGCCGCATTCAACTAGAAGATGGCCGCCAGTTGCCCGCCGATTACCGGAGCTTCACCCACGGCTACGCCGTTACAGCGCATCGCAGCCAGGGCAAGACGGTGGACTCAGTCATAAGAATGCGGATAACTGACGAACAGCGCGTCATGCAGGCGCAATTCTTCACGGGACGGCGACAAATAGATATTGTTCCGCGCCGAACGTCCCGGCCGGCATCGTTAAGATTGTACTTGAATGCCGATAGAACGAGACGCGCGGGCTGAACAACTCGACGGGTTGGAGCGGTTGCTGAGTCTGTGCGAAGTCCAAGCATTGCTCAAGCACGATCCACAAATGAAATTGGCGCAACGCCCCAAGAGAGCTTGCCAACCAGGCGCAGATTTCCTGTAAATGATCTCCGACTCCGCGAGATTTTGGAAAGAGGGCACGTAAATGTTTCCGCGTCTTCAGTAAATTCTGGCGATGGCGTCTTCTTCTTTGGCCACAACCTCCCTCGGCAGCGCAACATACCCAAGCGCAGCTGCTTGCCGTTGGCCAGGCCCGAGCATCCATCTCAGGAACGCGGTGATGGCGCTCCGCTTTAGATCTTCCGCAACGTGGATGGGAACAACAAGCCAAGTGAAAGAAGCAATGGGATAGGCGCCGACGGCTGGTGAATCCGCGATCGATGTTTTGAAGTCATCTGGAACCTCGCTGGAGTACCCGACCGCGGCCTCAATGCTTTCCAGACTGGCTCCGACCAAGTCGCCATTGTGATTACGAACTCTTCCGTAGCTGAGGTGATTCTGCAGAGCGTAGGTGAATTCCACATAACCAATCGAACCGCCCAGTTCTTTTACAAGTTTGGCTACGCCATCATTGCCGGTCGCGGCTCGGCCGATTGGCCATTTCGGATCGAGGCTCGAGCCGACTTTAGCGCTCCACTCCGGGCTGATCCTCGACAGGTAGTCGGTCCAAGCGTAGCTTGTGCCGCTCCCGTCGGCCCTGTGGAGCACCACAATGTCAAGATCCGGCAGATGAAGGTGACGATTGGCTCGCTTCAGAATCGGGTCGTTCCATTTCGTGATCTTTCCGAGGAAGATACCGGCTAGCGCTTCTGGAGTGAAGGCAATGTCCTGCGGGACGCCGGGCACGTTAACAATGGGAACTACCGCGCCGGCCACGGAAGGAAAAAGGAGATATTTACTTTGATCACTGGGAGCGAGTTCGCGGACAGCCTGCGGATCTTCCGATGCTCCGAAGTCAACCGTTCCAGCAAGGAGCTTGCGAACACCCGCCTCGGATCCGACGGCTTCGTAGGTTATCGAGATCCCAGGATTTTCGGTTTGGAAGTTGGTGAACCACTTTTGGTAGACCGGGTAAGGAAAAGTCGCCCCCGCCCCGCTCAACGCGATGGTGGGTTGAGTCCGAGGAGATGGCGGCGCTAGCGTTTCAGCTTCATTTAGCGCCTCGCCAAGATGTTTCACTATTCGCTTTGAGAGGTCCTTGGAAATATCCTCGGACGCTGTCCCTGGCGTCGCTAAGTACGACCAAACGGTGACGCCATTCTTATTTCTCAGTTCGACGGAAAGGTAGCCGCCATAGAGCGCTACTCCATTGCTCGGCAACTTCATATGAGATCGGGGGCTGAAACTGCGGTAACCCCGAACCCAGACCTCTCCGCCCCCGCCCAATATTAAGTCTGCGCTTGACTCGTCGGAAACAACCGAAACGGAATTCGATTTTCGAAGTTCCGCTGTCAAATCTTCCCGAAGTTTTTCCGCTCCCGCTTTTGTGGCGAACGCTTCCACGTAGATCCGTCTGGCAACGCCGTGCGCCTCTTGCCATGCTGACGCCGGCCTGCCCAATAAGCAGCACGCAAGGGCGAGGATGCCAGGAGGAATGTTACGAACGCATGAACTTCGGGTGCGGCATTTCATTTGACGTGCACTCAGTTTAGCTCCCTCGGCAAGACGACCGCGCCCTTCATTTGAGATAGGCGCGCAGAGCGCTCACCAGATCGTCGGCTGCGCGCGCTTGTTCGTCCGTTGCGCTACTGTTTTCGCCAAGAATGTGGTAACGGATGTGGCCTTCTATCACTTCGGCCATGAGCGCATCCATGGCGCCGCGACACGCGGAAATGTTGTGCAGTACGTCCGAGCAGTCGGAGTCGTGATCCAGCGCCTTTTCAATGGCAGCAACCTGTCCCATGATTCGGCGGACGCGGTTCAGCAGCTTCTTCTTCTCGTCTACTGTGTGGGCCATAACGAGATCGTCATAAAAAATCTTCGCGGAAAGGACTTTACAAGCATACCCCGGCCGGTATAATCTGTCTATGGCCAGGCGGACGGAACAGACGCGAAATCCCGCTCTCTTGCTCCCAACTCGGTAGCGTTCCTTCGCGTTTATCGAATTTTTCACCTTGTAGTATCGCGCTTCTAGTGTGTGAACTGGTGCTGCGCTTGTTCGGAGTGTAGGCGACCTGATTTATTCGCATCGCGCGGGTTTGGCGCTTCGACATGGCCGCGGAGAAGAGAGCCGGAGGAACGATGACCTTTTACAAACCGATCTTCGCAAGCGCGTTGCTTTTGATACTATCCGTCCCGGGCAGCGCGCAGGACCCTTCCGCCGCCGACTCCGGAACCCCGGGTTCGGATCAAGCGCCTTCCCTGCAAGATACCGAATCGGAGCGCTGGAATCTGTATTTTCAGGCAACCTCGATCGGGGACTATCACGGAACTTTTCGCTCGCCCTATGAAAGCCCTTTTAGCCTTCAGGATTATCCGGAACGCGACGTGTCGCTCACCTCGACACTATTTTTCACAGTCCGGCTGGAAGAGAATACGTTTCTGATTTTCGATCCGGAGATCGCTGGTGGAAAAGGATTCAGCGGCGTCAACGGGCTGGCCGATCAGCCCAATGGGGAGATCCCGCGCGTTGCCAGCGCCACGCCCAAGCCATACCTCGCGCGGCTGTTGATCCAGCACGATTTCGGATTCGGCTCGGAAAAGGAGCGCCAGGAGAGCGACGAAAATCAGCTTGCGGGCGAACGGCCCGTGACGCGTTACTCGATCTACGCCGGCCGCTTCACTATCACCGATTACTTCGACGACAACAACTACACGCACGATCCGCGCACACAGTTCATGGCCTGGGGGATTATGTACAACGGAGCCTGGGATTATCCGGCCGACACACGCGGCTACACCTGGGGAATCGCGCAGGAGTTTCACACCAGGAAGTGGGCGTTCCGCTACGGAATCGTAGCTGAGCCCAAGGTCGCCAACGGCCAGCAGTTCGACCGGCGGCTGTTCCGCGATCACGGCCAGGTATGGGAAGCGGAACGGCGGTATTCATTCCGCAAGCGGGATGGCGCGATTCGACTGCTGGGCTACGATAATCGCGAACAGGGAGGAAATTACGCGGAAGCGCTGAAGCTGGCGGCGGAAACGGGAACCACGCCCGACGTCTCGCTTACCGATCGCGTTGGCACGCTCAAATATGGCACGGGGATCAGCTTCGACCAGGCGATTACTTCCGACGTTGGCATGTTCACGCGGCTGGGATGGAACGACGGCAAAACGCAGAGCTTCGCGTTCACCGCCATTGACCGTCTGGCGAGCGGCGGCGTTTCCATCAAGGCCACGCGCTGGCACAGGAAATTCGATGTAGTGGGCACTTCGCTGACGGCTGGTGGGCTCTCCGCTGTTCATCGCGAATACTTGGCCGCGGGCGGATATGATTTTCTGATCGGGGATGGGCGCTTGAACTACGCTCCCGAATACGTCTGGGAGAGCTTTTATTCGGCGCGCGTTGTTCCCGGCTTTTACACCACCTTCGACGTGCAGCGCGATGCCAATCCGGCCTACAATCACGATCGCGGCCCGGTGATGATCTACAGTATCCGCATGCACATCGCGCTGGGTCTGAAGCCTTGGCTGCGGCAGTAATGCGCGCGAAAAGTGCTATATATGAGGCTTCAAGGGTGCCCATCTTAAAGAGCCAAATCCTTCCGCAGCGCAGTCGCCACCGGTTTGGATTTCTCCGCCGACCTGATGTAGTCCGCGTCAGCACAGCGCCGTTCAATGCTTGCGCGGGCGAGTTGGGGATGGCCCGGACATTAGTTCCCACAACGTTTGTGCCACATGTGTGGATGAAGACATACCAACGCTAGGCGGATGAAGGTGTCGAAGTACCCGTCCCGCAGCTGCACAATCAAATCCAAAGGACGAGCCGCGAAGGGAAATATGCATAACCCCACACACCATAAGCAAGCAAGTCGTCTCGGACATTGGCTTCCTTCCAATCGGACAGTCCTCGATGCCTGGCTCGCGAACACCATTGAGCAGGCTGAGAAGAAAAGTGCTCCGTCCCATCCGGTGGTCCGGGAGTTTCAGGAAATGATTGAAAGCGACCCGGTGATGTTCATGTACTTTACGCAGATGTTTGAACAGCAGCCACATTTTGCTCCGCCACGACAAAGCGGGGACATCAAGCTCAAGAATTACCTTCAGATGCTTAGAATCATCAATCACGTTTTGACCACTGCGCCGGAGTTCAACGCTACCAGCCAAGTGGGGTGCCCCATCAACGCGATTCTGGACTTTCCCATGATTACGCAGGCGGGGTTGGCCGCGTTTGTGAGCCCGAAGGTGAATCAAATGTTCAAGAAAGTGCTGGCTGTGTGGACTCAGTTCCTTGACTCGGCGGCATCTCTATACGTCTTGAATGAGACCCCCACAGGCTGGCTGTGTCCCGCTGCTCTGAAGGCGATCCACATGAATGAGTATGTTCATGATCCGCAGGCTCCGTTTTTTGGGTTCAAATCGTGGAATGATTTCTTCATTCGGCGGTTCAAGCCGGGAGTGCGGCCCATCGCTGGCCCGGACGATCAGAAAGTCATCATCAGCGCCTGTGAATCGGCTCCCTTTGCGATCGCCGCGGGGGTGAAAGCGCACGACACCTTCTGGATCAAATCGCAGCCTTATTCCCTCAGCCAGATGCTCGACGGAAAGTTTGTGGAACAGTTTATAGGAGGCACGGTTTACCAGGCATTTCTAAGCGCTGAGAACTACCACCGCTGGCACAGCCCGGTGTCGGGCACCATCAAAATGATCCATCGGGTGCAAGGCAGTTACTATGCCGAAGCGGCATCGGAAGGATTCGATCCCACCGGCCCCAACAACTCACAGGGCTATATTGCGCACGTCGCTACCAGGGCGCTCATTTTCATCGAGGCCGATGAGCCGGCCATCGGTCTGATGTGCCTTATGCCCGTGGGAATGGCGGAGGTTTCCTCGTGCATGCTCAGCGTGAAAGAAGGGCAACGCGTGAAGAAAGGCGACGAAGTTGGCTTTTTCCAGTTCGGCGGATCGACTCATTGCTTGGTGTTCCGCCGGGGCGTCATTGGAGAATTTGCTTTACAGGCGATCCCGCAAGGGGAAAACGGGGCGAACTCGACCATCGTAAAAGTGAATTCGCTGCTGGCGATCGCTAATTAGTGCTCTCGACGGTTATCCTGCCACACCGACCGGCGCCGACCAGAGCACAACTTTAGCGCGGGCCACGATGGCGTGGGGCAGCGTGCGGATCGAGCCAGAGTGGACCCCTGAATCCGCTCGTCCTCGTTCAACTAGTCGCGGATGTGGCTTCATTCGGGGACACCGGCCAAATTGATGAACCAGACAGGAGCGGTTCGCATTCTGGCGATGTGCTCGCGGTTCCTTCGAACTTCGCAAGGTTCTAGAATCCTTTTAGAACTCCACCACACCAAGCAACTTCGCTGTTGCTCCCTTCTCCAGGTGGCCGGCCGTGTCTCCATCGTCAGCTTCGATCACCACGGCCGCGAGTGGTATTGCGTCACGCCGTCAAATTTTTCGCTGATCCTCATTGGCGTGGTCCTAAAACCCGATTCCCAAGCTGTCTTCAAAGTTTCCCTGGTAGCGATGAGCGAACGTGGAGAGTTTGGGGAGAGCGGGTCAAGCCTTTTCCGCTTCTGTTTCGCCTGAATGATCGCCGACTCCGGAGGTTTGCGCTTCAGCCGTTCGGCGAGTTCCTGGTAAGCTCAGTCCTCGCGCTTGGAAGCGATCAAATAGGCGTGGTAGTGCTCTAACGCCCGCACGACCAAAGCGGTTTCGTCGTCAGATATCGCGCATGCTCGGTACTCTATCAGACGCTAGAGGCCAAACAGTACATCAGTAAAGGCGAGAGAATGGGCGCCGATCATGTCCCACAACGGGCTCCCTCCTCAATGGCGTTTTACAGGAGTAATCCCTTGCCGTTTCGCGGCCCGTAGCGACCGGCCGCGAGCTTGCTCCGAATCGCGCTTGACTCGGGCACAATCTGCTCCTGGCCCGCCATCACTTTGATAAATTGATAAACTCATCTGGCACACTATGCCACTGGCGGCCAGAACCAGGCTCGGTCCCTATGAGATCCTCGCCCCCATCGGCGCGGGCGGCATGGGGGGAAGTGTACCAGGCACACGACACGCGGCTAGATCGCGATGTAGCTATCAAGGCCATCTGCGGTGAGCGGAAGCAGACGCCCCGAATCCATTTAACCCATAGAAAGCACCGCAAGCCATGTAGCCCAAAAACGCGGCTGTCATGGTTAGGGTGCAGGAGGTCCCGGGTTCAAATCCCGGCGGACCGACTAGCCAGTAATCGGGAAATCTGGGCGGAAGTTTATGCCAGCCACGGACTACTGTTTCGTGGCGACATACTTGGTTGTTCTTCCCGACAGCTTGTTCTCGTCCACCACAATAATGATGTGGCCGTCTGCCGAAACGGTGAAGCGCGTCACGTCAATTACTTTGCCGGCCTTTTTGTCGGATTCCTCGAAGGTGTTGGCATCAATCTGCTTTAACGAGACATGGTGGATGTTGGGATCGCCCTTGAAACCGTAGTCCTTGCCATCGAATTTCGCAGTATAGGAGTAACCTCCTGGGCTGCTATAGCCCATTCCGTCGCCTGTACTTTTTAGACTGAAGGTGCTTAGATTCTCCGATGCAGTTTCGGACTTTATCGTCCACGACATTGCATGGGGACCAGAAGCGCCTTTTTCAACTCGTGAGTACACCCTTGTTTCCGTCTGCGGCCGCGGGCCGTTTTCTGGGTGAACCGCGATGACGCGTGTTAAGCGGCCTCCGCCTGGTTCCACTGTATTTGGGATACGCTGAAGATCCTTCCGGCTTTCTAATAGTAATCTGGACCGTTCGGTCATATCACCTGAATGCTAACGGTGTCGAAGGACCGGTTGCCCTCCACCTTTTGGTCGGTTCCGTCGGCTTCCACGCTGATTTTTGGAACACATGTGGAGCAGGTGTACATGCCGTTTGCGAGTTCCATTTTCACCGGCTTTCGTGAGAACTCGGTTTTGTTCATCAATGCGCCAGGTTCCGTCGAACAGTCCCTGTGCGAATGCGACGGATGCAGTAAGAAACGCCAATGTACGTAGTATGCTCGTCCTCCTGGTTAGCTGAATGGGTTTGCGAATGTTTACCGGACGTGGTGAGGCATTTCAAGGGTGCTTGCCCGTCACACAGCACACTTGCCCTTCTCACAGGCAACCTCGTACCGTGGAGTTGGATGCCCTCGAAATATGAGGAAGACTCCACGCCGCTGTGGCTGTGGCCCAACCTGCTGAGTTTGGATGCGCCCCTGGTGGCCGTGCTGTGGCAGGGTTTCCTCGCTTACCGCTTTACGCTTCCACTACGGCCTTCCCCCCGGCTGACGCTGGGGCTCACCGTCTGGGCCATCTATTTGCTCGATCGCTTGTTCGATGCCCGCAAGCCGCCTTCGCCCAGGGAGCCCGCCCGTCATCGCTTCTATCGCAAGCATGCGCGCTCCATGACGGCGCTGCTGGCGGCGGTGCTCGCGTCCGACGCGGCCGTCGCGGCACTTTGGTTACGCCCGGGGATTTTGCGCTACGGTATGATTCCACTCGCGGGCGTGTTGGTCTATCTGGCGGCGTTCCATATATGGCCCGGGCCCATCGAAATTCCCAAAGAGATTGCCGCCGCGCTTCTGTTCACCGCGGGAACCTTCCTCACCGCCTGGACCACCATTCCCTGTCGCAGCCTGGCGTGGCCGGCGGTCGCCTTCTTCATGCTTTGTTTAGCGAACATGATCGCCATCGAAGCATGGGAGTGGCGGGAACTCGCAAATGAGTCGCTGCCGCTTCATCCAGTGACGCGCTGGCTCGCGCGGACCTACTTGTTCTGGGTCTCACCGGCGGTGATCGTGTGCGCCATCGCTGGACGCTCCACTCCTCGTGGATCTCAAAACGAGTGGTACATTTCCATTGCCCTGAGCGCGGGCGCGTGCGCGTTGCTGTTCTGGCTTGGACGCCGCTTTTCTTTGGAAGCGCGGCGCGCGCTGGTGGACGGCGTATTGCTGAGCCCGCTCCTATTCCTGATGTTGAGATGAATGCCGACCGGATCGCCGCGAGCTATCGCTGGCTGGAACATGCGGCCTTTGGGCTGGCGCTGGAACAGGCGCGCTTCGATTTTCTGTCGCATGCCGTCGACGCTCGTCGCGTGCTGATCCTGGGCGAAGGCGATGGACGATTTCTGGTGCGGTTGCTCGCGTGCAACCGGCACGCCCGGGTGACGGTAGTCGAAAGCAGTGCCCGCATGATTCAATTGGCGCGGCAAAGGCTCGCGCCCGCCGAGCAAACGCGAGTGGATTTTCACCACATGGATGCCGTCTCCAGTTCTTTGCCGGAAGGCCCCTTCGATCTCGCCGTGAGCCATTTCTTCCTGGACGTCTTCGAGAGTCGCGATGCCGAAGCCGTGGTCTTCAAGGTAAGCGGGCTCCTTTCTCCTGGCGCACGCTGGCTGCTCAGCGAATTTCAAGAGCCGTCCACCGGACTTCGACGCCTGCATGCTCGCCTGTGGCTGTGGGCGATGTACAGCTTCTTTTCAATGACCACCGGGCTGCGTGCTTCCAGGCTCCCGCCTTATCGCGATGCTCTGCGTCGTTGCGGATTCGATGAAATCGACCACCGGGAACGCAGGTTTCGCTTGATCCGATCGCAAGTCTGGCGCAAGCAAGCGCTTGAATCAACCCACCAGGCAGTAGAATGATGATATGAACACGGCGCGCTATGTCCACTGGCAAAACGGAGGAACGTGGCTGGGCTATTTTGAAGATTTTCCCGACTACCTGACGCAGGGTGAAACTCTGGAGGAGCTCCAAGAAAACCTTCGTGATCTCTACCTTGACCTTACTAGCAACGAGATTCCGGGCATTCGCAGAGTGGCCCAACTCACCGTTGGATGAAGCGGGTGGATCTCATTCGCAAGATTCAAGAGGCAGGGTGCATCTTCACTCGCCACGGTGGCAGACACGATTGGTACTCGAATCCAAAGACCGGCGTCTTGCAGCCGGTACCCCGCCACAAAGAAGTGAATGAGATCCTCGCGAAGCACATCCTCAAGAAGCTTGCAAATTGACGGGTGCGCTATTTCCACACGAACCGCGCCAGTTCCCGATCCTTCCGCACCCGATCCACCGGAAACACCTGATTGTGCATCACCACGTACACGCCTGCCGGCAGCACACGCGCGGCGAACAGGCTCTCGGTCAGGTTCTGCAATCCGTCGCTGCCTTCAAAACCGAGCGGCGTCATTGCGCCCGTCAGTACGATGGGATAACGCAGATCGCGTAAATTCGTTTGGAGCAGCAATCCTGTTTCGACCATCGTGTCCGTGCCGTGCGTGACCACTACCGGAGCAGGACTGGTCTCCAGCTTCTGACGCACCGCCGCCAGCACCTGTTCGCGATCGGCATCCGTCATCTCCAGGCTGTCTTTGTTCATCAGATGCGTCACCGCGATGTCGGCGTCCGGCAGGCGCAGCAGGCGGAAATAGCGGTCGATCTTGCTATCCAGGTTCTGCACATGGCCGGTCTGCTCGGAGTAAACCTTCTCGATGGTCCCGCCGGTGGCGATCACGTATATACGCATTTTCTAAACGGCTTGGCGCATCAGCTCCTTGAGAGAAATCCGATGTCGCAATATCAGCTCTCGCACCTGGCGCGGCGACAGCTTTCGAATGCTTTCCACATCCCGGCGCTTGGCCAGCATGCGCGGTACCAGCGGCAGCGCCTGCCAATCGCCTTTCCACATCGCAAGCGCGGCCTGCAACTTGCCGTGCACTCCGGGAAATTTGCCCACTTCCCCTTGCCCCGTGACGGCAGCGAAAACTCCCGCGCCCAAACGCATCGCATAGTAGATGCCATTGCACCACAGCAAGCTCCACGGAAACAGCTTCGCCGCCAATAACACGCGATTCCGTTCGATCAATTCCAGACGCCGCGAAGATCGCAGGCCGAGCGTCGCGCCCCGATGATGGCGTACCACGGCGCCGGGAATGTACAGGCACTTCCAGCCCGCGATCCTGGCGCGCAGCCCTAACTCCGCGTCGTCGGCGTAGGCGAAAAAATCCTCATCGAACCCGCCGATTTCGTCCAGCATCGCCCGCCGGTACATGGCCGCGCATCCATCCGGCCACAGGATCTCTTCCACGCGATCGTATTGCCCTTCATCCAGTTCGCCGCTACCGCGCCCGCGATTTTGGCCATCGGGATAAATCAGATGGCCCGCTTTGTCGATCCGCCGCGGATCTTCATACACCAAAATTTTCGACGCGGCCATGCCGACGTCGGGCCGTTGGTGGAACGCGCTCGCCAGTTTTTCCAGCCAGTCCGGCTCCGCTTCTGCATCGTTATTCAGTAGCGCGACCAGCTCGGAATCGGACGCTGCGAAGCCCTGGTTGTTGGCCGCGCAGAAGCCGCGATTCTCCCGATTCCGGATGAGATCGAGGCGGAATTTGGTACTTTTCCCGTACTCCTGTAGTACCATTTCGGGCGATCCATCGTCCGATCCGTTATCCACAACCACCACTTCAAACGGCTGGTTCAAATTTTGCTTCGTAAGTGATTGCAAGCACGACCTCAAAAGTTTGAGACGATTCCAAGTCACAATCACTACTGAGATGGCCCCTAAGTGATATGATCCCTTCAACTGTAGTATTATAACCGTAAGCTAGCAGGCGACTTATATGCTTTCTGTCGGTGAGACACTGAAACGTGCGCGCCAACAACAGGGGCTCGACCTGTGTACTGTCGCAGCGCAGACGAAAATCAGCGCTAAATACTTGGAAGCGATCGAGTCCGATGATCGCAAGAAACTGCCGAGCGGCTTCTTCTATCGAAGCTTTGTCCAGCAGTACGCCAAGTCTTTGTTGTTGGACACGCGGGAGATCGATGCCGAAATCGATCGCGTGTTAAGCGCAGACGAACCTCTGCCATTGCCTGGTTTCGAAAGTGTCGTGGCGCGAAATGTTCCGCCGATCACATTCGCGCACCGCTTTCCCTCACGACGTTTTTTCACCTCGGCAGCCAGCTTGGTGCTGGTGCTGGCCGGTTGCTCGGGAGTCTACGCGTGGTGGCACGATGCGCGCCTTCAGGGCCAGATCCAGGGCCACATCCAGGAATGGATGAACAGCGTCCGCGCGTTGCCGAAGCCTTCCACCCCCGTCACAAGAAAGGTCGAAAAGCGCGCTGCCAAGCCCGTCATCCCAAGCGCTCCTGCACCGGCGGTAATCGTGCAACCCGCGGCTGTGCCCGTCGCGCTTACGTCGGAGCCGCAGCCGGATGAGGTTGACGAAAGCACGCTGGCAGCCGAAGCGGCGTCTTCCGATTATAAGGTGATGCTGGATCTCATCGCGCGCGAATCCACCTGGCTCTCGGTATCGTCCGATGGGAAGCCTGTGTTTTCCGGCATTCTGAAGGCGAATCAGACCAAGAGCGTGGGCGGCAAGCAGTTCGCGAAGATGCGGGTTGGTAACGCGGCCGGCATCGAGGTGCGATTGAATGGAAAGCTGCTTGGACCGCTGGGAGCGCGCGGGCAGGTACTGATTGTGCTGTTCACGCCCGACAATTTCCAGATCGTCACGCCGCCTAAAGAGAGCGACTGAACCAGAACAATATTGGCCACAGATGAACGCAGATAAGACCAGCATCAAGTGCTTTTTTCCTATCCGCGTTAATCTGTGTTTATCTGTGGCCTATTGCGCTTGCCCCATCTTCTCTTCCTCGGCCTTCGCCTGCGAGCGCAGCATCCGTTTGCGTTGACGCTCGATGCGCAATAACTGCTGCCGGCGGCGGTGCTTGATGGAATCGTCCACCTTGCCCCAGAACTTGCCGAAATATTGAATGGCGGAGGCGATGCCGAAGATCACCACGCCCCACATCCAGAGCATCGCGAAGCCGCTCAGAGCGGGCCAGTGAATGCTCAGAAGGATCATCGAAATGGCGACCACCTGCGTGATCATTTTGGTCTTGCCCAGATCGCTGGCCTGTATGGTATAGCCTTCGGCGGCGGCGATGCTGCGCAGTCCGGAGACGGCAAACTCGCGGCCGATGATCAGCACCACCATCCAGGCGGGCACGCGCCGGATCTGCACCAGTGAAATCAGCGCGGCGGAAATCAGCAGTTTGTCGGCGATGGGATCCAGCAGCGTTCCCACGGTGGTGATCTGCTTCCAACGGCGCGCGAGATAACCATCCAGAAGATCGGTGGCCGCGGCAATCAGAAAAATGGAGAGCGCCAGGAACGCATTGGTCACCAGCACCGCGCCGCGCCACTCGACACGCAAATTTTGTTCCACCATCACCGCTACCAGAATCGGCACAAAAAAGATGCGGAGAATAGTCAGCGCATTGGGCAGATTCATGTCGGTTCCGCGGCTTTATGGAAGTGGATTCCTGTTGACAAGAATATCATTCGGCAAGGTAGGGCGAGAGGCGCTGTTTCACCGATTCGGGAACCTCCGCCTCCACTTCCAGAATCTCGCCGCGATACTGGCTGGAGAGCACTTTGGCGCGCTCGTGCAGTAAGTGAATGAGCGAGCCTTCGCCCGCCGGGATGTGGAACCGCTGGCGCGACACCGGATCCAGCGGCAATGCAGTGTCGATGGCCTGGAGCAATTCGCTAAATCCCGCGCCGGTCCGGGCCGACACTGGGATCGCTTCGGTGCGCGCGCCGGCTTTCACTTCCCCCAGTATGCGCTGCGCGAGATTCTCGGAATCGCCGCCGGCTTCCATCTGATCCATCTTGTTCAGCACCAGGATCTGCCGGGTCTGATCGGCCCCGATCTCGGCCAGCACCTCGAACACATGCGCGGTATGCTGGGGCGCGGCGGGCGAAGAGGCGTCCACAACGTGCAGCAGCAACGCCGCCTCGGTTACTTCTTCCAGCGTGGCGCGGAACGCCTTCACCAGCGTAGTAGGGAGATTGCGAATGAATCCCACGGTATCACTCGCCAGCACTTTGCGATGCGAGGGCAGGGTCAAATGGCGAACCGTGGGATCGAGCGTTGCGAACATCCGCGCGTCGGCTACCACCTCAGCGCCGGTCAATCGGTTGAACAGCGTGGATTTTCCGGCGTTGGTGTATCCCACCAGCGCGATGGTGGCGAGTGGAACCGATTGCCGCTGGCGGCGCTGCGTGCCCCGTCCTCCACGCACGCTTTCCAGTTGATCGTTCAGCTTCTTGATGCGGCGATAGATGCCCCGGCGGTCGGTTTCCAGCTGCGTCTCACCGGGCCCCCGAGTGCCGATGCCGCCGCCCAGCCGCGACATCTCCGTACCCCGGCCCGCCAGCCGCGGCAGCAAGTAATTCAACTGCGCCAGTTCTACTTGCAATTGTCCTTCGCGCGTTCGAGCGCGGCGTGCAAAAATATCCAGGATTAACTGCGTGCGGTCCAGAATCTTACAATCCAGCGCACGTTCCAGATTTCGAAGCTGGGTAGGCGTCAGCTCGGCGTCGAATAATACCACGTCGGCCTGGTGGAAATTCACTAGCCGGCGCAGCTCATCTAACTTGCCCGAACCGATGAGTGTCGCCGAATCGGGCGCTTGCCGCGATTGCACGATGGTCTCTTCCACGTGCGCCCCGGCGGTATCGGCGAGCGCCTTCATCTCTTCGAGCGATTCTTCGGCGCCATGCGTGTCCGAACCGGTATTGCGGTGCGAGCGGGATTTCAGATCCAGACCGACCAAAATCGCGCGCTCTTCGGCTGTTACTGCCAAGCTGGATGATTAGTCCTCGACGGGTTCCGCAGGCGCGGGATGAGTGGCGGCGGCCGTTCCAACTGCGCCCGGACTTCCGGAGGAATGCCCGCCGGCCGATGCATGGAAGGGTTTAGAGACCACCACGGTGGAGATGGCGTGCTTAAAAATGAGCTGTTCCTGATTGTTGGTCTCGAGCACCACCGAGTACTTATCGAAGCTCTTGATGCGGCCGGAAAGTTTCACGCCGCTCATCAAATAGATGGTAAGGAAGGTCTTATCCTTCCGCGCATTATTTAGAAAAGCTTCCTGGATGTTTTGCGCCAGCTTTTCCATGGGCGTCCTTTGGCCGGTTTTCGGCTCGTTATCCTGAATGGTAATCCCTCCCACCGCGAATCGGGTGGCACTAAGTTCATGATAGCGCAACGCACCTTCCTGCCTCAGGTATACTCGATGAACCGTGCCGGTGAAAAAGCCATCGCTGGGAGCTCTTCTGCTTGGTCTGATTCCTTTTGTCGCGATGTGTTTCTCAGTTACTTTCTGGGATCGCATTCATCCCTTGATCCTCGGCATCCCCTTCAATATCGCCTGGCTTCTTGGCTGGATCGTGCTCACCTCCTTCTGCCTGGCAGGCGCCTATCGATTGGAAGGCCAGCGTAAGAAAAGGGACGGCGGCGGAGCGTGAGCCCCCAAGCCATCGCGCTCGCCACCATTTTCGCGATTATCGCGCTCGGCTCCGCCATCGGATTCCTGGCCGGAGTTCGCCGCAAGACCGGAGTTCGCCGGAAGACCGGGGTTCGCCGCAAGATGGACCTGGAGCAATGGACCGTTGGTGGACGCGGCTTCGGCGGGCTGCTGATCTACCTGCTCATGGCCGGTGAGGTTTACACCACGTTCTCATTTCTTGGAGCCAGTGGCTGGGCCTATTCGCGCGGCGGCCCCACCTTGTACATCCTGGCTTATATCACTTTGATGTACGTCGTTACGTTTTTCCTATCGCCGGCAATCTGGGAGATAGCGCGCAAGCACGGGTTGCAGACCCAGCCCGATTTCTTCCTCCTGCGCTACGGAAACAAATACCTGGCCGCTCTGGTGTCGGTGGCCGGCGTCGCGTTCCTGATCCCGTACTTCCAACTCCAGCTCACCGGCCTGGGGATCATCGTCTCCATCGCCAGTTTCGATGGCATCGGCCGCACCGCGGCTATGGTGATCTCGGTGGCGATCTTAACCGCATTTGTTCTTGCCGGCGGCGTGCGCGCGGTGGCGTGGGTAAGCGTTTTAAAGGATTTGCTAATGATCTTCGCGGCGCTGGCCGTGGGTATCGCCATCCCCTTTATCCACTTTGGCGGCATCGGACCCATGTTCGCAGCGATGGTGAAGGCACATCCGGCTCATCTCACCATGCCCGGCGCCACGAAAGACCTGGGACACACCTGGTATGTGACGACGGTGCTGCTTACTTCGCTCGGCGGATATATGTGGCCGCACGCTTTTGGGGCTTCCTTCAGCGCGAAAAGCAGCGACACGTTGCGCCGTAATGCCGTGATCATGCCCCTCTACACAATCTCTCTGGCCTTCGTCTTCTTCGCCGGGTTCACTGCATTCCTGGTGGCGCCCGGCCTCGCCAATGGCGACCTTTCGCTTTTGACCGTCGCCCGGCAGAGTTTTCCGCCCTGGTTCCTGGGCGTAATCGGTGGCGCGGGCGCGCTCACCGCCATGGTGCCGGCCGCTATCCTCGTCCTTACCGCAGCCACGCTCTTTGCCAAGAACCTGTGCCGGCCGATCTTCGCGCCCTCGCTGGCCGATCACGAGGTGGCAAGGCTGGCGCGCATCATGGTGGTGGTGCTCAGCCTCATCAGCTTGTATCTGGCCATCTATAGCTCCAGCACGCTGGTTTCTCTGCTTCTGCTTGGGTACGCCGGAGTCACACAGTTTTTCCCCGGCGTAGTTCTGGGCCTCTATTGGAAACGCGTCTCGACAGTGGGAGTCTTCGCCGGTTTGATCGCGGGACTTTCCATCGTCGCGTTTCTGATGCTGGGCAATCAGGACCCCTTTCACGGCTGGAGCGCAGGCTTCGTGGCGCTGTGCGTGAATTTTCTGGTGACGGTGAGCCTGAGTCTCAATACACCGCGCGCTGCGGTTCGCGCGACTTAGTCGCCAGAGAAAAACGCGGCTCCCCGGCGGCCTTGCCATCGATCAACGCGCAAACATGTTCCCCCACCGCCGGACCATGCTTGAATCCGTGCCCGGATCCTCCGCCCACCAGCCACAGGTCTTTGAAATCCGGATGCCGGTCGATCAGAAAATCGCCATTCGATGTGTTCTCGTATTGGCACACGCGAGATTCTACTAGCGGTGCTCGAGCTAAAGCTGGAAACCGCTCCGCCAGAAACGCGCGCGCGGCATCCACGTCGCGAACCACGCGATCGCCGGTATCGAGATCGAATTCCGGACCATGCCGGTCGAAGGCTAGCTTAAAACCGCGGTTTTCAATGTCGGGAATGGTGTAGGCGCTGTGCTCGTCGGTGATGTCGGCCCACACCGGCATTTTGGGCGGAGCAAAGCTGAGATCCGTCTGAGTTCCAAAAAAGAAAACCTCTTGGCGCGTCACTCGAATGCGGCCGCCCAGAATTTGCGGGAACAACTTCGGCAACCAAGGCCCACAAGCGTAAACTACCAGGCCCGACTCATAGCCCGTTCCTGACATTCCCCGGTAGTATTCAACTCCCTCCCGAATCGCCTGATCCACTACTGCCTGCACCGCTCGCCGCGCCAGCAGTGCGCCGGATTCGGGCTCGAAAAGGCCCACACGTTCTTCTCGAAAAAGAAACTGAGGATAGGCCCGCGCCAGCTCCGCCGAAGTCAGCCGTTGAAACCCCACGCCGCATTTCTCGAAAACCCGCTGCATGTCGGCGGCACGGGGATCGTTGGGACGCGGTGTAAACAAAACGCCGGTTTTCTGGAAAAGTTCCGGCCGTCCCACTTGCTCGAACATCTGGAGCCACAACTCGAGCGACCGCATGGCCCAGCGCGTATAGATCTCATCGAGCCCGTATCCCATCCGAATAATGCGCGACTCGCCGCCCGAACTGGAGCGGCTATTGCCCGGACCATACATATCCGTGAGCACCACGCGCCGCCCAGATCGTCGCAAATGCAGCGCGGTCCAGGCGCCAAACACTCCCGCGCCCACCACTACAGCGTCAATGGCGTTCATGCCGCAACGGCGCGAAGGTTGTCCAGAACGGATCGCGGGATGTTCAGGTTTCCGTTAAAGCCGGTGCCGAGCGAGATCTGCGGCTTCACGTCGCCATGAAAGTCGGAGCCGCCGGAGACCGCCAGGTTCAACTTGCGCGCGATCCCCGCATAGCGTTCCATGTCCGCCGGACGATGATCGGAATGAAATACCTCGATGCCGCGCAGCCCCGCGTCGCGCAATTCGCCGATGTATTTCTCTTCCACCTGTGCATCCCGGAAGCCCAGCCGAATGGGGTGCGCCAGCACGGGCAACCCTCCCGCATCCAGCACCTGCTGGATGGCCACCGGGACATACGGTGCGAATCGCTCCACATAGCTCGGCGCCGATTCGCCCAGATAACGCCGGAACGCTTCGTCGAAGCTGCTAACGTAGCCCTTGTCGATCAGCACGCGCGCGAAATGCGGACGCCCGGTCAAGGTGCGTCCCAGCCGTTCCACTTCGGGCAAATTTATATCGACGCCTTGTTCATGCAAGCTGGCAATCAAACGCCGGTTGCGATCACGGCGTCCCGCGATCAGTTCGTCCAGCCACTCGCGAAAGTTCGCGCTGGGTGGCTGCTTGAAAAAATATCCGAGCAGATGCACGGTCCGCAATTTCGTTCCCTGCACGCGCGTGCTCAGTTCGATTCCGCAAACCAAATCCAGGCCGCGAGATCGCGCCACAGGCAGCGCCTGATCGAAACCGGAGAAAGTATCGTGATCGGAAATGGCCAGCGCTTCGATGCCGCGCTCCATCGCCAGCTCCACCAGTTCCAGGGGAGTGAAGGTGCCGTCCGATTCGTTGGTATGGCTATGCAGATCGATCACAGCGCTAGCTTTCTCAGCCGGAGCGCATTGCCGATCACGGATACCGAGCTAAACGTCATTGCGGCGCTAGCGATGATGGGACTGAGCAGCAGTCCGAAAAAAGGATACAGAACGCCGGCGGCCACTGGAACGCCGATGACGTTATAGACGAAGGCAAAGAACAAGTTCTGCCGGATATTTCGCATGGTAGCTTTGCTGAGCGCGCGGGCGCGAACAATCCCTCGCAGATCACCCTTGACTAGTGTAATAGAGGCGCTCTCCATCGCGACATCGGTTCCTGAACCCATCGCGATTCCCACGTCTGCGCGAGCCAGTGCCGGAGCGTCGTTGATGCCGTCGCCGGCCATCGCGACGATGCGGCCTTGCGCCTGGAGTTTGGCCACCGCGTCTGCTTTTTCAGCCGGAAGCACGTCCGCCTGGACCTCATCGATACCCAGAACTCGAGCCACCGCTTCGGCAGCCGAGCGATTGTCGCCCGTGAGCATGACGATCCGCAGGCCGTCCCGATGCAAACTCTGGATGGCTTCGCGCGCCGACGATTTCACGGGATCCGCCAGGCCGAGCGTTCCCGCGGGCTGTCCGTCGATGGTGACGTGTACGATGGTCTGGCCCGAATCGTCCGGTTCATTCTGAGGAGTGGTAGGCTTTCCCACCGATACCCGGTGGCCATCCACAACGGCAGCGACGCCTTTACCAGGGACGGCTTCAAACTGCTCCGCCTTCGACGGCACGAGATTGCGCTCCAGCGCGCCCGCCACAATTGCCGCGGCCAATGGATGCTCGCTCAGCTTTTCGACACTGGCCGCTAGGCGCAGCACCTCGGTATCCGTAGCCGAGACCAGCTTCGGTTTTCCTTCCGTCAGGGTGCCGGTTTTGTCCACTACGAGCGTGTCCACTTTTTCCAGGCTCTCGAGCGCCTCGGCATTGCGGATGAGAACGCCGGCTGTCGCGCCGCGGCCCGTCCCCACCATGATGGACATCGGCGTGGCCAATCCCAAGGCGCAGGGGCACGCAATGATCAAAACGGCAACCGCGTTCACCAGCGCATAAGCCAGCCGGGGCTGAGGACCGATCAGTGCCCAAATGACGAAGGTCACAATCGCGATCGCGATTACCGCGGGCACGAATAGCGCCGAAACGCGATCCGCCAGCTGCTGAATGGGAGCACGCGAGCGCTGCGCTTCACTTACCATCTGGACGATGCGCGCCAGCAATGTATCCGCGCCCACATGCTCGGCTTTCATGACGAACGCGCCCGTGCCGTTTACGGTTCCACCCGTGGTACGGCTTCCCGCCGCTTTTTCGACAGGCGCAGGCTCGCCCGTGATCATCGCTTCATCAACGAAACTTTGACCTTCGAAGACCGCGCCGTCCACGGGAACGCGTTCGCCCGGCCGCACCCGCAACAGATCGCCAGCCTGAACCCGATCGAGCGAGACATCTTCTTCCGTTCCATCGGGACGAATCCGCCGCGCCGTCTCCGGTGCGAGCTGGAGCAGAGCCTTGATGGCGCCGCTGGTCTGGCTGCGCGCGCGCAACTCCAGCACCTGTCCCAGCAGCACCAGGCAGACGATCACCGCCGCTGGTTCAAAATACAATGCCAGTTCGCCATGATGCCGTAATGACTGCGGGAAAATGCCGGGCGCCAGCGTGGCAATCAGGCTGTAGAGATAGGCCGTGCCCGCTCCTGCGCCGATCAGCGTGAACATGTTCAGACTGCGATTCACGATGGACGTCCATGCGCGTTCAAAGATCGGCCATCCCGCCCACAGCACGACTGGACTCGCCAGCGCCAGTTCCAGCCACGGCAAGTGCACACCGGCGAACATCAGCCCCAGTAGTACCGCCGACGGCGGCACGCTCCACCAAAACCGCCGCAGCATGTCGGTAAGTTCGGGATTTACTTCGTCCACCGAATCTCGCGTGAAGCTGACCGGCTCCAGCGCCATACCGCATATGGGACACGCCCCCGGGCCGATCTGCCGAATCTGCTGATGCATCGGGCACGTGTATTCGACGCCCGGCACAGACGCTGCTGGCATGGGCTCGGGCACTGTGTCTAGATACTTGTTCGGGTCCGCCTGAAACTTAACCGCGCAACCCTTCGAACAGAAATAGTAAGTCTCGCCTTGATACACCTCCGACCCAGCCGCCCGCTGCGGATCTACAGACATCCCGCAAACCGGATCGCGCACTCCTACGGGCTTGTTTTGGAGGATTGGAAGCATCGCCCTACTAACAGCGTAACCGGCGATAACTAATTATCGCTCGGCGACTTCTCCGCGTGATCCACCACCAGCACTTCCACCGGAGCCTTGCGGGACTCCAGTTTTAGTCCCAGCTTCTCCAGCGCGCTATAGAGAGAATCCAGCGAAGCGGCGTCGGCTATCTGAATTGCTCGCGGCGAAAGAGCGACGCCGGCACCGATGGCCGACCGGATCATCATCGCGCGGAAATCTTCGTGCGATAGCTCCAGCATGAAGTCATAGTTCCCTTTCAGGTCAGTCATATTAACTACCGGCCGATTCGTGAACCGCGCCAGCACGTCCGCCATCGCTGCAGCCGATAGTTTGTGACCCTCCAGCCGATCGTCGGCAAAGGTGAAATAGGAGCCGTTGCCATAGTTGATGCTTACGCCGCCTGGTTGGCCGCTGGCAGCAACGTTGATGCCGTCTCGAGAACCACCGTTTTGGTTCTGTAAGACGGAATCCGCTGGCGATTCCTGTAACTTTGCGCCACCTTTTCCAATCACCAACGCGTACACCGGCAGTTCCTTGCTCTCACGATGCATTTTCATCTGGAACCTGTCTTCCAGCAAGGTCTGCAACATTTCAGGAATTTCTTTTTCTGTTGCGCCGTCTGGAAGCTTGGCGGCGATATCGAAGCGTTCCGACGCCATCCAATCGGGCCCGAAGATCTGGTAGTGCTTTACGCGGTATGCAATCCCGATGAGGTTGTCCAGGGAGAGCGCCGCGGCGCTGACCTGGGAACCGTCAATATGCAGTCCCACGCGTACCCGATCGATTCCCACTGAGGCCGATGGCTTGATGGATGCAACTTCAAATTCTGGCCGCGTCTGCGCTTGGCCGAAGAGAGCCAGCGCGACCAGCACGCCCAGAAAATATCCCCGCATGGAGACCTCCCGCTACGAAGGGTCTTGTCGAACCGGCACGCGTTCGTAGCGCCGGTGCAGGCTCTGGAACTGGCGCTGGCGCAATCCAGCGCGATGCAGCATGTATCTTGCCAGCAGCCGCAAAATGGACAACCCGTACACCGAGCTTTGCACGAACGACGCCGACGACGCCTCCGGAAAATAACGCGCCGGCACCGGCACTTCGCGAATCCGCATTCCGGAATCAACAAACTGCGCGACGATTTCCTGGTCGAACAGGAAATTATCCGAATTCGTCTCAAGATTCACCGCTTCCAAAGCCCCGCGCCGGTAGGCCCGATAGCCGGTGTGGTATTCGCTGAGATGCAGCCCAAATGCGCGATTTTCCAGAAACGTCAGGAAGCGATTGGAAACATATTTCCACCACGGCATGCCCTGGCGCATCGGGTTTCCTTCCATCAATCGCGACCCTAGCACCACGTCCGCCTCGCCGCTTTCGATGGGCTCAATCACCCGCGGCAGCAGCTTGGGATCGTACTGGTAGTCGGGGTGAACCATCACGATAATCTCGGCGCCCGCTTTCAGCGCCTCGCGATAGCAGGTTTTCTGGTTCGCTCCATAACCGTAGTTGCGGTTGTGAACGAAAAGTTCCAGGCCTAATTCACGGGCAATTTTGACCGTATCGTCCGAACTTCCGTCGTCCACCAGGATTACTTGATCCACCAGGGCGGGTGGAAGGTCCGCGTAAGTGATGCGCAACGTCTTGGCTGCGTTATAGGCAGGCATCACCACTACGATTTTTTGGTCGCGCGACATCCGGAAACTCCAGTTTAGGCCAATTCTGCGCCTGGCAGGTAAACTAAAGTGCTAGCCATGCCGGAAAAATATCTAGCCTTCTTGTTCGATGCCTACGGGACATTGTTCGATGTTCACTCGGTAGTGGTGCGCGCCGGCGCGGGTATTGGCGGCAATCTGGAAGCTCTCTCCGGGCTCTGGCGGCAGAAGCAGCTCGAATTCACCTGGCTGCGAGCGCTCATGGATCGTTACGAGGATTTCTGGCACGTCACCGAAGCCGCTCTACGCACGGCTTTGGCGCAACTTCAGATAGAGGCCGGCGAGCCTCAAATCCAGCAGTTACTCGATGCGTATCTCACTCCGGCCGTTTTCCCGGATGCAATCATCGCGCTCGACGCGCTCTGCGACGATCCGCTGGCGATTCTTTCCAACGGCACTCCGAAGATGTTGGAGGCCGCGGTTCGCAACAATGGCGTGGAGGCATACTTCTCCAACATCCTCTCCGTGGATCAAGTGAAAACCTACAAACCGTCTCCCCGGGTTTACCAACTCGGGCTGGACGCGCTTCACCTGTCAGCCGAAGAGATTCTCTTCGTCTCATCCAACGCATGGGATGCCGCGGGCGCCAAGGCGTTCGGGTACAGCGTTTGCTGGTGCAATCGCTCCGGACATCCAATGGACCTTCTGGGATTTGCGCCCGACATCGTGGTGTCGAGTTTGGATCAGATTCCCCAGCCGCCTCCAGCCCGTTCGCTACAATAAAGTTGCTCCACCCTCTGTCCCCAGATTCGGACATTTATGATTCAAACGTTATTTGGCACGGTAGAACAAGAACCGAACCTGCTCGAACGCCTGAAGGCCGGCATCCAAAAGACGCGCTCGGGCTTGATGGATCGCCTGGAGGACGTGGTTGCCGGCCGCAAGGAAATCGATGCCGAACTGCTCGAAGAGTTGGAGTATGCGCTCATCACCGCCGACATCGGCGTGAACACGGTGACCGAGGTTCTCGAAAGCATCCGCCAGCGCGCGGACCGCAAGCAACTGGCCGACGCGGGTGAAATCAAGCAGCTGATCGCGCGGCATCTCCTGGAAGTTCTGGAAGCGGCCGAGCGCCCGGTTCCGCACGTGGCCGAGCCGCCCGCCGTCGTGTTTGTAGTGGGCGTGAATGGCGCGGGCAAAACCACCACCATCGGAAAGCTGGCCAGCCGCTATAAGTCCGAAGGCCGCAGCGTGCTGCTGTGCGCCGCCGACACCTTCCGCGCCGCGGCCATCGAACAATTGCAGGTGTGGGGCGTGCGCACTTCTACCGACGTGATCAAGCAAGCGGCCGGCGCCGATCCGAGCGCCGTCGTCTTCGACGCTCTGCAAGCCGCTAAAGCGCGCAAAGTGGATTACGTCATCGTGGACACTGCCGGCCGCCTGCACACCAAAACCAACCTGATGTCGGAGCTCGAAAAAATGCGCCGCACCGCCGCCAAGGTGATTCCCTCCGCTCCGCACGAAGTGCTGCTGGTGCTGGATGCCACGACCGGGCAAAACGGCTTGGAGCAGGCCCGCAAGTTCACCGAATCGAGCGGTGTCACGGGTCTGGTGCTCACCAAATTGGACGGCACCGCGAAGGGCGGCGTGGTAGTGGCCATCGCTCGCGAGCTGAACCTGCCCATCCGATACGTCGGCGTCGGCGAGCAGGCGGCCGATCTGTTGCCGTTCGATCCCGATCAATTCATCGCCTCGCTATTTCAATGATGAGAAGCCCACTGATGGACGAAGCGCTGGAACTGGCGCGGCAGGGCCTGGGGCGCACCAGCCCCAATCCCGTGGTCGGCGCCATTCTGGTGAAGGACGGCCGCATCGTCGGCCGAGGCTTTCACACCTACGCGCAAGCCAAGCACGCCGAAGTGGTGGCGCTGGAAGAAGCCGGAGCGCAGTCGCGCGGAGCTACGCTCTACATCACGCTGGAACCGTGTTCGCATCATGGACGCACCCCGCCCTGCGCGGATGCATTAGTGCATGCCGGGGTTGCTCGAGTAATCGCCGCCATGGAAGATCCCAATCCCCAGGTGGCTGGCCAGGGCTTTCGACGCTTGCACGAAGCCGGCGTCGCAGTGGAAGTGGCCTCTGAATATACGGACGAAGCCACGCGGCTGAATGAAGCGTTCATCCATGCGATGAAGACCGGTCTTCCGCTTGTCACGCTGAAAGCGGCGCTCACGCTGGACGGAAAAATCGCCGCGCCCGAAGACAACAGCGGCTGGATCACCAGCGATCGCGCGCGCGCTCACGTCCAGGAGGTCCGCCACAACGCCGACGCGATTCTCACCGGCATCGGCACCGTGCTGTCCGACGATTGCCTGCTCACCGATCGCACGGGCCTGGAGCGCAGCCGTCCGCTGCTCCGCATTGTGGCCGATTCCACGCTGCGCATTCCACTCGATTCGCGCATGGTTTCGAGCGCCAATGGCGACGTCGCGGTGGTCACCACTTCCGCCGCGTCCGAAGAGCGGCGTCGCGCGCTCGAATACCGGGGCGTGCGCGTGCTGGTGTTCGATGGCCCCGGCGGACGCACGGACCTTACCAAGCTCCCCGCCTGGCTGGCCAGCCAGCAGTACCGGTCCTTGATGATCGAATCGGGAAGCAAGCTGAATTGGGCGGCGCTTGAGGCCGGCATCGTCGACAAGATCTTCTTCTATTACGCACCGAAGATATTGGGCGGTCTGCAATCGCTTCCCGTGGCCGGCGGAACCGGCCGGTTGCGCCGCACCGACGCTATCCAGTTCCATCGCGTGCGGCTCCATTCCATTCCCCCCGACGAATTCGCCGTGGAAGCGTACGTCATCAAATAGATGTTCACCGGTATCGTCGAAGAAGTGGGCACTGTCGAGACGGCGGGCCGTCGCATGCGTATCCAATGCCGCCTGGTTCTGGAAGATCTAAAGGATGGCGCGAGCATTGCCGTCAATGGCGTCTGCCTGACGGCGGTAAATATCGAGCCCGACGCTTTCTGGTGCGATCTTTCGCCGGAAACATTGGCCCGCACCAATCTCGGCGCCTTGCGCGAAGGCTCGCCAGTGAATCTGGAGCGTCCAGCCGCCGTGGGCGACCGCCTCAGCGGCCACATCGTGCAGGGTCACGTCGACGGGACGGCCGAATTCCTCGCCCTGGACCCGCTGCCCGGCGGCAATTGGTGGCTCACAATCCGGATACCGGCCGATCTCGACCGCTATTTGATCCACAAAGGATCGGTGACCCTGGATGGTACTAGCCTGACCGTGGCTTCGCTTGACGGCGCAGTGCTGGGAGTCGCCATCATCCCGCATACGTATGAGCACACTATCATCCGGACTTACCGGCCGGGAGCCGCGCTCAACGTAGAAGTGGATCTGATCGGTAAATATTTGGAAAAGCTAATGCTTCCGCGGTAGAATTCAGTATCCGAATGGGAGCCACCCGCGTCTCATAATCGGACAAGGTTTCTCGCAGGAGTTTTCTATGCGCTGGTTGCAAATAGCAGTCATATCGCTGGCGTTTGCCAGCATTCCCTGTTTTGCTCAAAGAGGCGGCGGTGGCCATGGAGGTGGCGGTGGCGGCCACGCTGTTGGCGGCGGGGGTGGTTTCCGCGGCGGAGCGGTTGGCGGCGGAGGCTTCCGCGGCGGTTATGGCGGATACGGCGGCTATGGACGCGGCGGCTATGGTTACGGCTACGGCCGCGGATACTGGGGCGGCATAGGGTTTGGATTTGGATTCGGTTATCCGTGGTACGGCGGCTACTACGGTTATCCCTACGCCTACGGATATCCATATTACGGCGGCTATTATGCGGCCCCGTATTACGATCCTTACGCATACGCTGCACCGGATCCCTACTACGGCGCTCCTCCTCCGCAGCAATATCAACAATATCAATATGGACCGCCTCCGCAGGGGCAGTATGCACCGCAGTATGGTCCGCCTCCGCAGCAACAGCAGCAATATGGTCCGGCTCCCAATCAACGGCAAGGTTATCCGCCGCCTCCGCCTAACGGACCGCAGCAGACGGCGCCACAGCAGAACTCAGCTCCTGGCAATGCACCGCCACCGCCGCCTCCACAGGCCAACAATTACCAGACCGATGGCCAGTGGCATCGCTTTGGCGAAACGTCTTCCGAATAGCTATTTGCTGGAGTGCTTGTGGTGGCGATGATGCCGGTCGTCCCGCTGGCTCTCGCGATAGACGATCGGTTGCGGCGGAGCCGGTGCGGCAACATGAGGCGCGCTCGCTTGAGGCGGACGCGCCATGGCTGGCGACGGGACGTAAGTCGTCCCGATAAGAGCCAGAAAGATCAATCCTCGTAACATCCTGCTTTTCTATTGCGCTTTTATTGCCAAATAGGGCCCTCTCTCTTTCCGTGCGTAGGTGACGTACGATTACCCTTATTTCTTAGGCGCTTAGGAAAAAGCGCTCATTCGACGGCCTGGTGCTCGTAGAAGCTCAAACAATTGTCCCCTTGCTTGATTTCACGATATCGTGTCAAATGTCCGTATTTTGCTTGCGGCGCGAAATGCGATGAATGCTGAACGATGGCGAGCGGCGTGTCCGATTGACCCAGCGCGGCCAGGGAGATCTCGTATTCCTTGGGCAAATCATACGGCGGATCCAGGAACGCCATGTCGGCGCGTAGGCGTTCCAGTACCGTAGCCACCTTTCCGGTGAAAACCTCGGCGCGGCTTTCCAGGCCCAGTGAGGCCAGGTTTTCACGAATTACTTCGACGGCCGCGCGGTTCTTCTCGATAAAAATGGCGCGCCGTGCTCCGCGGCTCAGGGCTTCGATGCCGACGGCGCCGGTGCCCGCGTAGACATCCAGGAAGATGCAGCCCTCCAGTCGCGGCGCCAGCACATTGAATAGCGTCTCGCGCAGCCGGTCAGGCGTCGGGCGAGTGTTCAAACCCGGCAGGCTTTTCAATCGGCGGCTGCGAAACTCTCCAGCGATCACTCGCATTAGGCCACCTGGATCAACCCACCTGCACCAAACCATAGCGGCGCTGCCAATGCTCGCGAATATAGGTGACAGCGCCCCGCAGCTCTTCGGACGAGGGGGGAGTGGCGATAAATGCCTGCGCTTCCGAACGCGCGATTTCGAGCACTTCTTTGTCGCGAATAATGTTAGCGATGCGCAGCGCCGGAAGTCCCGATTGCTTGGTGCCGAAAAACTCGCCCGGGCCCCGCAGCTTCAGGTCCATCTCGGCAATGTAGAAACCGTCGGTGGATTCCACCATGGTGCGGATGCGTTCGCGCGCGGTGTCGCCCAGTTTGCCGGTCACCAGAATACAGTAGCTTTGTTCGGCGCCCCGTCCCACGCGGCCGCGGAGCTGATGCAACTGCGCCAGTCCGAAGCGCTCGGCTTGCTCGATCACCATGACCGTGGCGTTCGGAACATCGACGCCCACTTCGATCACCGTGGTCGAGACCAGGATCTTCACCTCGCCCCGCCGAAACTGCTCCATCACGTTTTCCTTTTCATCCGCCTTGAGTTTGCCATGCAGGAGGCCCACGCGAATATCGGGGAAAACTTTTTCCGAAAGATGTAGATACATCTGCTGCGCGGCCTTCATGGCCTCCGATTCTTCGATCACCGGATAGACCACGTAAGCCTGCCGGCCTTTCCCGATCTGCTGCTTCATGAAGCTGTACACGCTTTCCACGCGCTCGTCGGTAACATGGCTGGTCTCGATGGGACGGCGGCCGGGCGGCATTTCGTCGATAACGGAAATGTCGAGATCGCCATAAATGGTGAGCGCGAGCGTGCGCGGAATGGGAGTGGCGGTCATCACCAGAACGTCGGGATGCTTGGCTTTCGAAACCAGCCGCAGGCGCTGCATCACGCCAAAGCGGTGTTGCTCGTCGACGATGGCCAGGCCCAGGTTCTTCCATTCGACGTCTTCTTCGATCAGCGCATGCGTTCCGATGCCGATGTTCGCCAGTCCTTCGGCCATCAACTTCTTGAGCTGCGATTTTTCGCGCGCCGTGGCAGACCCGGTGAGAAGAACCGGAACGTAACCCATTTTGTGGAACAGATTCTTGAAGTAGAAATAATGCTGGCTGGCCAGGATTTCCGTGGGCGCCAGCACGGCGGCCTGATAGCCGTTCTCGATGGCGATCACCGCGGCCTCCGCCGCCACCAGCGTCTTGCCGCTGCCGACATCGCCTTGCAACAGCCGGCTCATGGGATGCGGCGCCTTCATATCGTCCGAGATTTCCTTGAGCACGCGTTTCTGCGCGCCGGTGGGCTTGAACGGCAGCATGGCTTTGATCTTCTCGCGCACGCGCTCGTTCAATTCGAACGAAATGCCCGGTTGCAAGCGCGCTTTGGAGCGCTTCAACGACAGGCCGCACTCCAGCCAGAAGAACTCTTCGAAGATCAGACGCCAATGCGCCGGAGTGCGATAAGCATTTAGCATGCGCAGGTCGCTCGCGGGGGCGGGGAAGTGCAGTTCGCGGATGGCGGTCCAAAGATCCAGCAGTTTCAGCCGCTCGCGCAACGTCGCCGGAAGATGATCTTCCAGCGGCTCAACGGATTCGAGCACGCGATGCAGCAGGGAGCGCAGGGCGCGCGTGGTTATCTTGCCCGCTGCTTCATAGACCGCCACGATGCGGCCGGTATGGAGCGCCGCATCGCCGTCAGAATCGTCGGCGGTGAGGATTTCAAACTCCGGATGCATGATCAGCAGGTCGCCGGTGTAGTTGTCGAGCTCCACTTTGCCGAAAAGCGAGACCCGCGTGCCGGGCAGGAAGCGATCGACGAGATACCCGCCGTGAAACCATTTGGCAAGCAGGCGTTCCTTCGACGCGTCTTTGAAAATGGCTTCGAAGAGTCCGAGATTGCGCCGACGGAATCCGCGCAAGTGAGACGACTGGACCTCGGCGATGACGGTAGCCATTTCTCCCGGGGCCAACTGCGCGATCGTCTTGACGTTGGTGCGATCCTCGTAGCGGAAGGGCGCGTAGGCCAGCAGGTCCTCCACGGTGGCAAGGCCTTTCGCTTCCAGCATCTCCGCGCGGGCGGGTCCGACGCCTTTGACGAACTTGAGCGGAGTGGAAATATCCAGCTTGGGGGACTTCTGTGGCTGCAAGTGCCAGTGTACAATGGCGCTCAGAAAGTTCGTGCGCTAATGACAAAGCTAGCTGAGCAACATTGCGTCCCTTGCCGCGGAGGCGTGCCGCCGTTGCAGGGCGCGGAACTAGTTCCTTTTGCCGAACAACTGCCGGACTGGAAGATCGTCGAAGAGCACCATATCGCGAGAAGTTTTTCGTTCCCGGATTTCAAAACCGGGCTCGACTTCGTGAATCGAGTGGGCGCGTTGGCGGAAGCCGAAGGGCACCATCCGGATTTATGCCTGGCCTGGGGCAAAGTGGACGTGCAGATTTACACGCACAAGATTCGCGGGCTCACCGAGAGCGATTTCGTGATGGCGGCGAAGATCGACCAGGAATATTCCGCTGGCCCGCGTTAGTTCCTATTTCTGCTCCCCTGATTCGGGCGGCGGCGCTGCCTCGTTTCCCACTACAGGACGGCGGCGCTGCAACTCTTGCCACTGTTGTTCGCTCAGGATCAGCCGCAGTTTTAAGCTCAACTGCGTGAGGGTGCGCGTCAGATCGCTGCGCGCGTCCACCAGCCGTTCGATCGCTTCGTTGGTTTTCGCGGGATCCACGGGATTGCGGTTGAACTGATCGGCTAGCGCTTGCTCGGCCTGGTTCACCGCCGCGCGGACATTCAACAGATGCGGCCTGTATTGCTGCACCGTGGCGCGGATCTGTTCGCGCTGCGCGGGCGAGAGATTCAGATCGCGCGCAATCTGCGGCTTGCTCCACCAGGCATAAATTCCCTTGGGCATCTGCGCGAACAGGCTGCTCGCCGCGAGCAACGCCAGGATCAGGAAACGGCGCATCTTTATTCCTGGAACAATCCGTGCATCGGCTGAATGGCTTTCGGCTCGTTGCTCTGCTCCATGGCCGAAAGGTCGGAGAACAGCTGCTCGTCCGATAAAGCGGGCGCGGACTTGTGGCGGCGTTCGAGCGTAAGGCCCCCAGCCAGCATCATCAGAACAAGCGCGAACGAGAGAGCCCAGCGCAGAGACATCCGGTTACGCCGCGGCTGGTCCAAACGGCGATAGATGCTGCGGCGCTGCGCGGCCAGGAATTCGGAAGACACCTCCGGCTCAGGCAGGCTTTTTGTTCGCCGCCGCAGCCAGTTCTCAAAATCGTCATTAGCATCGTTCTTATTTGGGGGTTTCATTTTCTTCCCTATCCCGAAAGTACAGATCGTGCAGCTCCTCCCGAAGCTTTTCCGTGGCACGAAACAGATGCACCTTCACGGTTCCAACATCCAATTGCAGGATCTCGGCGATTTCCGCCAAGCTCCGGTCTTCATAATGCCTCAATGTAAATGCGGTGCGCTGGCGGAGGCTCAGCCGCGTGAGCGCGTGTGACAATCGTTGATCGATCTGGCGGGCGAAGAATTGGTCTTCGGCGTCGGGCGCCGTGGCAGCGGCCAAGTTTAATATGGCCGATTCGTCCTCGGCCTTGGGGCGTTTTCGCCAAAATTGCCAGCGGCGCGAACGCAAACGGTCGAGACAAGTATTGACGGCAATGCGGGTAAGCCATTTGCCGGGATCGTCCAATTTCTTCGAGTCAGGCCGCTGCAGAGCCTGCCAAGCCTTGAGGAACGTGTCCTGGGTAGCGGAATCCGCATCCTCGGCATCCTGCAGGATGCGGCGGCACAGCAGGAACACACGTTTCTGCTCGGAAGCCATCCAGGCCCCGAATTGCGCGCCGAGGTGCCGGCTATCGGCGAGCGCATCCAGATTGGCCTCCAGGCTGTCTGCCATCGCGCCCATCATATCGTCTGGACGGAAGTCCGGCGATTTGGTTGACAAGAACTTATTGCGCGACGATCAGCCGGCCTGCCCGTTGTTTAGGGCTGCGGCAAGCTGGGCGGTATTGCCCGAAGCGGCGGCTTGTTCCAGAAGCCGGGATACGGCAGCCTTACTATCTTCCGAGAGCGATTTGGTGCTGAAAATGGAACAGCCTTTGGCAATGTGCTGAAGGTCTGCTTTGTCTTCTTCCACCAGCATCTCGTGCTCCACCCAACTGGACAGGGGGATATTGCGGAAGTAGAGACGCTCCTGAAGAATCATCGACTTCTGGCGGGCCTCCGCCGATTTGTTCTCGCGGAAATAGTGGCGCTCTTCCACCCGGAAATCCTGCATGAATTCGTCCAGCGCGCGCCGGCGAGCCTCCTGTTCGGTAGCCTTCACGCGTTCCTCCATGGTGTTTTTCTGGGTGCGAATTTCGGCCTTGGCTTCCGCTATGACCTCGCGCTCCTTGGAGATAGCCACTTCCATGCGCGCCTGCATAATGTAGAAGGACAACAGTGCAGACCCGGCCGCGATGAAGACCGGCAGAAGAATCCACAATAGGGCGTCAATCTGCATACGGAATGTATATCGGCGTTGGGTCGGGGAAACGTTAGGTACTGCTCGTCTTAGGTTATTTACCCTACAAAATCGCGTTTTGCGAGCCATCGATTTTCGCACTGGAGATTAGCGCCGCGAACAGCGGAATGCGTAAAGTGAAGAGCGCCTTGAGGATAGCTTTGATGCGGAAGAGTAGTCCGGTGGTAAAGCCATAGTGCTTGCCGAAATATGTGGCCGCGCCGTGAATGCGATCGGCTGCCAGGATGGTCCGGGCGGATTCCGAGTAAGGCGAGCCCGGCGTGTAAAGGGCGGTTACTTGCGGGAGCGCCAAGGTCTTCCGGGAGACGCGATAAATTTGATAGCACAGCTCGGCGTCCGACCACGAATCGCCGTAGCGCTCGTCCAGATAATTCAGGCCCTTGACGAAAAACTTCCGCACCAGGAAGGCATGAAAGGTGGCGTATTCCACCGGGAAAACCTCGGCGGCTTTGTCGACGGCGACGGGCGTCAGATCCAGGCCGGTGGCCGGGGTGGGCAGGCGGAAGAATTGTTCGGCGGACCGGGTTTGGCTGTCGAGCAGCAGCGGGCACACCGCAACAGTTTCCGGGTCAGATTCGAGCTGCGCTACTAGCGAAGGGATGGTGGTGGGCAATACCTCCACCTCCGGAGTCATGAACAGCAGATATTCTCCGGCGGCGGTACGCGTGCCGATATTCAGAGCTTTGGTGCGGCCGAAATAGCGTGGCAGGCGCAACATAGTGACGCCCGAAAATTCGGAATCTAATTGAGCGCTTTCATCGTGCGAGCCGCAATCCACTACCAGGATTTCAAGCGACGCCCGATCGTTCGATCCTTCCAGTGCGGCCAGGCAGCGGCGCAACGCGGGCGCGCTGTCGTAGGAAAACACCAGCGCCGTCACCTTGATGACGGGCGGCAGGTCGATTTCCTGAGGCTGCGGCTCCGGCTCTACCGCGACGATGGGCGCGGCCTTGCGCGCTTCTACTTTTCGTTTGCTGGCAACGGGCATAGTCTAGTTGAGAAAATAACGGGTCATCGATCTCATTTCGAAGTTGTCATCAGGCAATCGGTGGCCAGCAGGGTTACGCGAACGGGCGGCGATTTCAGGGGAATGGAAAACGCCATGGGGTCGCTGCCGGTGGCGAGCCAATACACGTTACTTTTGCTTCGGGTCTGCACCTCCACGGGCACGTAAGCGGCGAACGCGTCGTCGACATCCCGCTGGACAAGACTACCGGAAAGTTTCGCGGCGCGCCAGGAATAGGACAGCTTTACAGTGGGCACGCCGGTGCCATACACCCAGTTTTCGAAGAAAGTCTTCAAATCGGGATCGGGCGAGGGGGGTGCGTAGTGGCTCGCGAGGGCACGAAACTCTTCCGTGCTGATGGAATGATGATGGCTAGAAACCTCGCGCAGCAACGCGAGAAACTTTTCGTCGCCTAATCGACGCCGCAGCATGTGGATGATCCACGTTCCCTTTTCATAGGTGACGGCGCGCCAGGCATCCGGAGCGAGCGAGGATTCCAGGCGATAGCCCCAGATGATGGGCCCGGCCGACTCCAGTGTGCGGCCTTCCTCGGTTTTGTTCAGCAGGTGGGCGCGATAGTCGTCCAGCACGGCATCCAAAGCCTTGACGCCCTTCTTGCGCTCCAGCAACAGCAAAGCTGAATAATTGGCTAGCGATTCGATCAGCCAATCGTCATGATAGCTGGCCGGAACCACCAGATTCCCCCACCATTGGTGCGCCACTTCATGTGTCTCCAGGATCTCTGAATAAAACGTCGCTTCGGAGCGCTGGCGGAGTTGCGGGGGCAACTGGCCGGGATTAAGATAGGCCAGCGTGGAAAGGTAAACCAATCCTGGAAAGCCCTGCCCAAAGCCGCCGGGGATGGGTGTGACGGCGAGATTGCGAATGGGGGTGGGGCCGAATTCTTCCGTCATGAAATCCAGTGCATCCACCAGATCCTTGGTCAGTTGGTTCATCCGAGCGGCGGGATCGGGCGGCTCGGCAGCCGGCGCCGCGATAGAGTCGGCCGCTCTGGGATGCCGGTGGGGAAAGATCTCGTCCGGGGGCGGCGAGGCCGGAGCAATGGCTTTGGGCGCGAGCGCGCTTTCCAGCTTCTGGTTCGCGTATAGCTGGATTCGGTATCCATTATGTTCTTGAACCACGGACTGAAAGTCGCCCAGGTTGAAGCCGGCGAATCGCACGGGAGTATCGGTCTTGAGGTGCGTGATGCGCCAGTCGCCGTCCATGCGGTCTTCGAGCGGCGTTCCGGTAGCCGCGATGGTCAGGTTCTTGGGATAGCGGAACGTCAAGTCGTAATTGGCCAGGCCGGCGGCGCCCCGTGGGTACCAGGTTCCGCGCGAGGCGACATAGTACACCTGATTGCCCGCATCGCGAATGACGGAGCCTTCGTGGTGGATTTCCACCTCATGCGGCACGGCGGGATCAAGCGCGGGGTCCACGATCAGCAAAAATTGGCGGTCGTCACGGGCCTGGATGAGGTTGGAGCGCAACGAAGCGCGATCGAACACTTCCGCCGGCCGTCCGTCCACGGTAGCGGCGGTAATCCGCATGTTGGGAGACAGATTGAACGGTATGGCGGAGCACGGCTGCCGCTGTTCGAAATTGAGCGTGGCGCGCGTCACTGCCTGCATCGTCAGATCGGGCTGGATGGTGGCCTGGATGCGGAAGTTCTCGAGCGCATAGTGCGCGCCGCGCGGGGAGGCTCCGTTGCGGAACGAGCGGGCTTGGAAGGCCGTCCAGGTATTGAAATAGGTCCGGTCGTTGCGGTAGCCGAGCTTGCCCACCAGGATCTGATCCTGCGCTGTGGGGTCGTATAACACATCGAAGTTGTCCAGTTCATTGCCCGACACCGCCATGAAGAAGATGCCGTCGTCGCGCTGGGCCGACAACAGATCGTAGACCACGCGGCTTTCAAAACTGGAAATCAGGTTGTTGAGGACGGAGCTCCAATGTTCGGCGATCAGGCCGCCCATTTCCGTGCTTCTTTTGGCGGACGGATTATTTTGGAGCTGCGCGAGAAGCTGGTCGCCGGTTCCGTCGGTGAAGACGAAGGCCGTCGACTTGAAGTGCTCCTCCAGATTGGGCGAGTGGGTGAAGGTGGCGAGTGAGGAACGCTCGCTGCGGGTGGGCGGCAGCAGCAACACGTCGGCGTCGCCGGCCTCGGCGGTTACGACAAACACGGCTCCCAGACGTGTTCCTTGATTGGAATTGGTGAAGACCGGTTTAGTGAATACCAGGTAACCGGAGGCCAGGTATATCTTCACGTCTTCTTTGCTGAAATTCAGGTCCAGAACACGATAGCACTCGGAGGGATCGAGAGCCGTGTTTTGTATTTCATCGCCCAGCTCAGCTCCGCTGAGGGCGTAGGCCGGACGGAGGCTCGCAAGCAAAATTAGAGCCGGGAGGAAACGGAACACATTAACAGTTTAGCGGCAAATCTCGCGCGCGAGACTCGAAATCGGCGAAGACGGGAGCAAGCTGGACGCTAATTGCTCAGTTGGACGCTCACCACGCGGCCGTTGTTCAGGCGAACGGTTCCCACGGGCTCGCCCTTGGCCCAATACTGGCAGATCTCAAGCAGGTGGCCATCGTCGTCTGGGATGGTGACCTTGGATTCGGGCGTGCCCAGCGCCGCGTGTAACTCGCTGGTGGTAGCGCCCACCTGGATGCTGGCGAGATCCTGCGCGGAAGGTTCCTTCACCGGCGCGGCGTTCACCGGCTCAAGTACCGAGGTGATGGGTGCGGCGGCCACGGGCGCAGCTTCGATGGGAGCCTCTCGGCGGCGAGACGCGTGACGGGCCAGAAGAGCGCTGTGACCACTCCCTGCGCTGGCCCCGCTTTCCCCGCCGCCTCCGCCTGCGGCGGGGCCGCTGGCCGTTATCACAACTGTGGCGGAACGTTCCGCCTCCGGGGCTGGGGGCGCGGACTTGGTCGCCACCGGTTTGGTGGTCTTTGGAGTAGCGGCCGTGGCAGCGGTCTTATCAGTTTCGCTAAAGATCCTTCCAAGCGTGGTTCCGAGCGGCTTACCCGCCGCGGTGCCAATGGTGGCTCCGGCAGCGGCGGCGGCATGTTCGGTCAGGCTTTGACCGGGCAGGCTGGTGGATGCAATGAAACTTCCAAGCAGCGCAGTGAGCGCGAGCGAACGCATGGGACTTCCCCCCTCGCTACCATGCTAAGAGCAGAGCGAGCCGTCTACCAGCCTGAAAAAGCCTTAGTTCTTGCTGAGAAAGGGTACTGGATTGGGGGTAGGGTGCGGTATATTACGGGCGAGCGAAGATCTCGATCCACTGGCCACGCCGGGTCCAGCGGTGAACGGGCACCAGGCCGAAATGCTGCTCGACTTCGGCGGGCGTCATTTCGCGCTCGTATTCGTAGAAGCGGCTCAGGAAGTGGCGAACGGCCGGCCATTGAAACACTCCCCAGCTCGGCTCCCAGGTGCGGGAATAGAGGACCAGCACGTTGACCGAGCGCGGGGGAATGGCAGCGAGCGTGGAGAAGTGCAGGTCGGAAGTTTCGGCCGCCGACAGGGCCTGATTGACATAGCCGAACGCCGGATTGCGCAGAGCTTGGGTGAGCGGCCAGGCGGTGTAAATTGTTTCACGTGGGTAAGCTCGCTCAAGAAAATGGCCGGCCGAGCGGTGGAGATCGACGAAGTCGGCCAGGGCGAGATTGTTCTCGTAGGGAAACGGGAAGGGCGGATTCAAGAAGAATCCGGCAAAGAGCCCCATCGCCAGGGCCGCCACGCCGGTATAGCGCCAGCTCGGGCTCACCAGTTGGAATGCAGCGCCCATCGCTATATACACCAGCGGCAGCGCAGGCAGCAGATAGCGTTCGAGCGTCGCGCCGCCCAGCAGGCTGACCAGCAGGATGTGCGTGGCAATGAAACACCAGGTGATTTTCCACGCGCGCGTGGAGTAAATGCTGCTTCGCCTCCAGGCGAAAAGGATCGCGAGCGAACCCACCCAGCGGAAGTCGTCAATAAATAGGTAGAAGAACCGGCGGAGGAGCGCCACCGAGGCGCGGACCGGGTTGAGCGAATAGCTGATGTTGTAGTGCGTGAAACCGGGATCGCCGAAGATATGGCCGGTGGTGCGCCAAAGTGCCGAGAACCAGACGGCGAGAGCGGCGAAGGGCGCGAGATAGTAAGCGGCGTACTTGGACCGTGCAGGGTCGCGATAGAGAACCAGGATGAAAATCAACGGAAGTATCGCACCGGTTTCTTTCGAAAGAACCAGCGCCGTGCATGCGGCGGCCGAGGCGGCGTGACGATCGGCCAGGAACAGCAGGAGGCCGAGCACGGTGAACAGCATGGCCGGCATATCGAGCTGGGCCAGCATGGATTGCGTGTAAAAGAGCGGATCGAGCAGCAAGAACACGGCGGCGAGAATGGCCGGCACGCGCTGCCCCGATAGTTCGCGGCCCAGCAAGAAGGTGAAGACCACTGCCGCGGCGGCGAGAGCGAGCATCGACAGCCGAGTGGCGGCGATTGAATAGCCGGCGATTTTCCAAATGAGCGCGAGATAAGCCATTACCGCCGGCGGGTGCGCGTTGGGAACGGTGGAGTGCGGGATCCACGCGCCGTCGTGAAGAATGTCGAGCGCGGCGGGAACGAACTGGCCGAGTTCGTCCCAAAAGTAGGGCAGTCCGAAAAAAGGAAGATGCGCGAGGAAAACCAGCAGCGCCAAGCCAGCCAGAAGCGGCCATGTGCCGAAGCGGATCGCCCGCATGTTATTCAGCCGCTCAATTGATAGCGCCGGGTTTGCCGGGGTGGGGCTCCAGTTTGATTTCACCGAATGTGGCTTCGTATTGCGAAATGTTTTGCGTCAGGACGTTCAACAAAGCCTTGGCCTGCTGCGGGCTGAGGTAGACGCCCTGGAAATTGTTGATGGTCACGGCGTCGGGCGCGGTCTGGTTCACGGTGCCGAACATCAGAAAAAAGTCCCAGAGATTCACCCGGATCTGGACGCTGTTGGCGTAGTTCTCGCGGTATTCCGAGGTGTTGTTCAACTGAAATTTCGGCGCGGGCTGGGAAGGCGTCATAGACACAACTATAGTGACACGGCCACGGGCGCGCGTGGTCACTCGGCGGCGACGACGTTATAGTAACGCGCCATCCAGTATTCAAACCGTGAGTGGGCTTCAAATTCTATGGCCTGTGCAAGCGTAGCCACGAGTTCGAGCATTGCGAACGCAGGAGCCAATGGCACATTTCGCCGCTCCAAAATATGAGGCAGATGCTCCCGGGCTTCCTGAAATGCGGTATCGGGGGCTAGAAACCCCATTTGATCAGCGTATTTTCGAAGTAGCGAAAGTACACGGGAGCCCAGGACGGCGCGAATCAAAAATATTCGCGTCGAGCAACAACATGGTCAACTCTTTTTAGTCCGCCGTTCGCGCCCCAGCTTCCGGAAATCCTCCACGAGCTCATCCTCGGTGGTTCCCGCTGCCGCGATCAACTCTTGCATCTTCTCACCAGCGACCCGAAGTGCCTCCAGATCGGCTTGGCTCGGCTTGGGGTTCGTTGGGATGTAGATGCCGATGGTCGCGCCATGCCGCGTGATGGCCACGGGCGTCTTTGATTCCAGGAAGCTGGATAAGTTCTCACGAAACTCCCGGATTCCAACTTTCGTTGTCTGCATGGCGCACAACCTCGTTTGCGTACAGAATGATAATGCACTGCCCATTCCGAAATGGCCGGTCGACTAATGCCTGCTGGCCCGAACCGCCGTCTCTTGCCAGTGCTTGGCGGGTGTTCAAAAAATCCTTCTCACTCTCGTCGAGCGCGCGATCTCCAAGCGTGTGGAAAGATACGACGCGGATTCGAACGGATGGAGATGCTCAGCTCTTCCTAACGCTCGCGCTGTGCCGGGAGGAGCGTTTGGAGACGAGGTAATTCGGGTTGGTGCGGTCGAGAGGACTTGAACCTCCACGAGATTGCTCCCGCTAGCACCTCAAGCTAGTGCGTCTGCCAATTCCGCCACGACCGCATTGATGAAAAGCCGAAAAGCCGAAAAGCTCAAACCAGTTTACTTCTTGTTGGGGGATGACGGCAGCTGGACGGGTGGCAGCGCTACCGGAGCCGGAACCCTGCTCTGCGGCGTCGCCGGCTGGGAGGTCTTCGCCGGAGCTTTCTGGCGTTCCAAAACGCTGCCCGAAGAAGCTGCGCCGCGCGTCGCCAAAATCGCCAGCGTAAGCGAAGTAATCATGAAAATAGCAGCCGCGAGCGTGGTAGCTTTTGAAAGCAGCGTCGCCGACCCGCGGGGCCCGAAGGCCGTCTGCGATCCCATGCCCCCGAAGGCGCCCGCCAGATCCGCGGCTTTACCGCTTTGCAGCAGGACCACCACAATCAGGAAGAAGCAGACAATAATGTGAATCAGGGTAAAAAGAATTGTCATCCCAGTCCTCACGCCCGGTTCGGTGTTCTGGTTACTTTGAAACCGGCCGCGACTCGTCTCCAGTATAAACTAAAGACAGTGAAACTTGCTGAAGTGACGACCTTGGTTCGAAGAAGCTGCCCTTTCCTGGCGTTGTCCGCCGCGTTGGCTGGGCCGCCCCCTCCCTCCACGTCTATTGAAAATTTGCAAACGCTCCTATCCGGAACCTATGCCTCGGCCGCCGGCTTTCGCGAGCGCGCCTCCATTTTGAATTGGAACATTGAGCGCGGCGAGCACCTGGACGACGTCAAAGAACAGATGCGCAATCTCAAACCCGATCTGTGTATCTTTCAGGAGGTGGATCTGGACGCACGGCGCACGCATGGACAGGATGTCGCGAAAGACCTGGCGCAAACTTTCGGAATGAATTATGTATTCGCGCCCGAGTTCCAGGAACTGGGCCAAGGCAGCGCCGAAGATCCCGCCTTTCACGGTCAGGCGCTGCTTACCAAGCTGCCGGTACACGCCTCGCGCATGATCCGGTTCCAACATCAATCCGGATTCTGGAAACCGCGCCGGTTGCTCATCTCCAGTATTCCGCTGCTTCAAAGACGCGAAGGCGGCCGCGTGGCCCTGGTCGCCGAACTCGATAACGGCGGCAAGCAACTGGTAGTTTACGATCTCCATCTGGAAAGCAAAGGGACCGGCCAGTTGCGCCTCGAGCAAATGGACGAGGTTCTCGACGACGCGCAGCGCTATCCGGCTGAGACTCCAATTATTATCGCCGGCGACTTCAACTCGTTCAGCTCCCACTCGAGTCTCATTCCCCGGCTGCGCGAGGCCGGTTTTCGCAGCGCCTTGGGCGACCGCCGCATCCGGACCCATGTCATCACCGGCGCGCTGGACTGGGTCTTCGTACGAGGCTCCATCGAATGCGAGCACGGCCAGGTGCTGCGGGTGCATGGATCGGATCATTTTCCGATCACTGTCGATGTTCGCCTGTAAAGGGCGTTTCATTTGTAATATGATGTCCCCGATGATTGTCTTATGATGCGCCTCGTTTTGTTCTTACCGCTCGCCGCCGGTTTACTCTATGCGCAACACAGCTATTCCGCCGCCGACATCGAAGACGGCGGCCGGCTCTATCGCGCGAATTGCCTGAGCTGCCATGGTCCCGACGGCAATGCAATTCCCAATGCCGATCTCAGCCGGGGAAAGTTCCGCCGGACATCCACGCCCGAGGGCACCGAGAACGAACTGGTGACGATCATCGAAAAGGGCATTCCGCATACGGCCATGCCCGCCAATTCATCCATCAACGATTTTCAGGCGGCCACCATCGTCGTGTATCTGCGTTCCTTTGCAGACAACCCCACGCGGCCCTCGGCTCTGGCGGGCGATCCGGTCCGGGGCAAGGAGCTATTCGAAACCAAAGGCGGCTGTTTGGCCTGCCATCGAGTGAAAGACTCCGGATCGCGGCTCGGTCCCAACCTCACCGAGATTGGCGCGAATCGCCGTACGGTCGAGCTGGAGCGTTCGCTCGTCGATCCCAACAGCCAAGCCGCGCCGCAGAATCGCATGATCCGCGTTGTCACCAAGGACGGCAGCACGATTACGGGCCGCCTTCTCAACATCGACACGTTCTCCATCCAGCTTCTGGATTCCAACGAAAACTTACGCTCGTTCCAGAAGTCGGATGTGCGCGAATCGGCCGTGCTCGCGAAATCGGCGATGCCGTCCTATAAAGACCAACTTTCGCGGCAGGAGATCGCCGACGTCGTCAGCTACCTGGCCTCGTTGAAGTGAGTGCCTAGTCTTTGAGCTCGACGCTCACGATATGAAGCTCATGCGGCGAGATGTTTTCCACCGAATGCGGCGGTAGAGCTTCCAGCCAGTTGGTGTCCGCCGGCGCTTGAGGAACGGTGCGGCTATCGAACAGGACATTGCCATCGGCATCGCGGCGAATGAAATCGCCCGCCACGATGGTATAGTAGACGCCCGGCCAGCGATGCGTATGCACCGGCACGGTCTCGCCCATTGGGATGTGCGTGTCGATTACACGCACGCGCTCAGTCTCCAGCAGCACTCGATGATGTTTCGGCGCGGCAATCAGCGCGTCGAGAGAATCCGGCCAAGGCCATGCGGCCTTTCCTGTAGGTGCCGCCATAGCTACTGCCGCTTCACTTCCGCGGCGCCTCCTTTGTCTTTGGTGTAATGCTTCACGTCCTGATTGCCCTCCACGCAGCCGAACTCCATCTGCTCGTAAGTCGGATCGTCGCTCTTGTACAGGTCCATGGCGATCTTAAAAGGCTTGGTAAGAACCTTCGAATCGTCCACGGTGGCTTCGTACTTAATGCTATTAGTATCCACCGGAGTGAACCGTTCCACAACGTGTTCGACGTCGCTATGGAAGTTACCCGTGGTGTCGTACCAGGTGCGGTCGTTCAGATTGGTTGTATCCACCACCAAAGTATCGCCCTCCCAGTGTCCCACTGAATCGCCCTGGAACAATTTGATGTTGGCGGGAATATGCGGACGGCCTTCGGTGGGAATGATGCGATAGGCGTGCATGAATTCCCACGTTATCACGACATAATTTGCAGGCTGGAAGATCTGGAATCCAAACTGCACATACATCTGCTTGGGTACGCCCGACTCGTAGCAATGGAGCTCCGGCTCGGCGGCCAAGTCATGCTCAAAAGTGTCCTTGGCCTTCGCCGCCGCCCAGGGTTGATACGGCAGGAATCCATCGGCCGGATCTACAATTGCCCCTTTACCGGGAGGAACGCCGGTCTTAGCAGTCGGATGGTTTTGCAGCTCAAAAACAGCGCCGCCGTTGTTCGCGGCGTTCCAGAACCCCTGCATGTCCGGATGACCATCGGCGAGATGCTGTAATGGCCCGCCGGGTTTGTGCGGTGGTCCACCGAAGAATGCCGGGACGCCGCCGTTGGCCGCTCCACCGCCCGGGCGCGCGCCTGGTGGCGGCGCCTGCGACATCAACGGCGCCACCGCCAGTGTCGTCAGGGCGATCGCGAAAATCCAACATGGGAAACGGCTATTGCTCATTGGCCACCACCCTTGGCCGCGTCATCCGCGTAAGCCTGGCACTCATACTCCAGGATGCGGAAGTTGGGCTCGGTGTGGCGATACAGCGGAATGCTGATCTTCCAGGGCTGGGTGAAGACGTCCGGATCTTCGATCGTGGCCTCGTACTGCAGCGTATCCGGGCCAGTGCGCGTATAGCGCTCGACGACGTGCAATTTATCGCTGTGATAGTCGCCCGAGGCGTCAAACCAGGTCTGGTCGTTGAAATCGGCTACATCCACCACCAGCGAGTCGCCCTCCCAGTGGCCGCGCGAATCCCCATTCCACCAATCCAGTCCATCCAGGTGCTTGGTGCCGTTGGTGAAAATCGTGCGGTAATTGTGGATATATTCGTAGGCGATCAGCGTATATTTTGGAGTTTCAAAGATCTGAAAAGGGAAATCCATATAGGTAATGCGCGGAACGCCGGGCATGTAGCATTTATTCAGCGTATCGGCGGCATCCCGATTCTTGAAATTCGCCTGCCGCTTGGCCAGCGCTTCCGGCTTATAGGGAATTTTCCCGTCCGCGGGCTGGACGATGATGCTTCGCCCCGGAGGAATCCCGAGCGCTCCGGCGTGATCTTCGACGTCAAACGCCGCGGTTGTATCGCGGACTTGCCAGATGCCCTGCAAATCGGGCAGGCCGTCTGGAGTGCGGGGCACCTTATACGCCGCCCGCGCCATGGAATTCTGCGCTTCCAACGGCTGTGCCGCTACAAAAGATAGCGCCAGGGCCGCGGCCCCAGCCACTATCGAATCTACCGACCAAAATTTCATGGATACTCCAGTATCTCCCCTACTCTTTGGGAGGCGCCGCGGGTGGCCCGGATGTGGCCCCAGGCACGGAATCGGCACGGCCTGCAAACATCCGACGTCCGTCGGCGGTTTTTACCGAGCGCGTCCACATGCTGGCAGTTCCGTCTTTCGCGGCGAAACCCTCAATTTCGATTTCTTCGCCCGCCTTCAGCGAATCCTTGCGCCATCCCATGCGGTACAAACTGTTGGGTGGCAATGCCTCGCAAGACCAGGTAACCACCTTGCCGTCGTCGCCGGTGACGTCAATCTGGATTTGAGAGTGCGGATTCACCCAGTCCATCTTCACGAACTTGCCCTTCAAAGTGACCGGTTTATTGACGTCGAACTCCGCCGCGAACGAATGGTGCGCCAGCACCGGCAGTGCGCCCAGGAATAACCCTAGAGCCGCACTGATCACCCCATATTTCCACTTCATATTTAGAACCCTCCAACCCCGAAAAGACGAGCCCCGCCAATCGATTGTTACCGTGCCAGATTCTATAACGCGCCGCGCGCGAAAGTCAACCGATGTGCCCAATTTGCGGTGGAATTAGACCAGTTCGCCGAGCGCCGATCGATGAAACGGCTGCAGCTCATTCAATGCGCCCCGCCGCACGATCCCGGGCCATGCCGGATTCACGATTAACGAGCGGCCAATCGCCACCAGATCGAATTCGTCGCGTTCCAGCCGCTCCAACAAATTGTCGATGCCCGTCACGCCCGCGGTGCCTGAGCCGCCGAACGACGTCATCATATCTTCGTTCAAGGTGACCGATCCCACCGTGATGGCGGGCTTGCCCGTCAGTTTCTTGGTCCAGCCCGCGAGATTCAGATCGCTGCCCGTAAACTCCGGCTCCCAAAAGCGCCGCGTCGAACAATGAAACGCGTCCACGCCCGCGTCTACCAATGGCTGAAGAAATCGCCCTAAGTCTTCCGGATTCCGCGCCACTTTCGCCCCGAAATCCTGCAATTTCCATTGCGACCAGCGCAATACGATCGGAAAAGCGGGACCTACTTTCGCACGCACCGCTTGAACTATCTCCACTGCGAAGCGCGTGCGCGACAGTACATTGCCGCCGTACTTGTCGGTGCGCTGGTTGGTTCCTTCCCAGAAAAACTGGTCGATCAAATATCCATGCGCGCCGTGCAGTTCCACGCCATCGAAGCCCAGTTCTTTGGCGTCGCCTGCGCCCTTAGCGAAAGCTTCGATGACGGAGTCGATGTCGGCCTGAATCATGGACGGCGCTCCGATCGGCGTGAGCCCCTCGGCAGGCTGCAGCCCGGCCGAAACCAGCATGCCGACGTGCCAGAGCTGCGGAAAGATAAGACCGCCCGCGCGATGTACCTCTTCTACTACGCGCCGCCATCCGGCCAGCGCCCGTTCGCCATAAAAGCGGGGAACGTTCGGATCGAAGCCAGCCGCGGGATGGTCCACGTAGGTGCCTTCGGTGACGATCAGCCCCACTTCGCCTTCCGCCCGCCGCCGATAGTACGCGGCCACATCCGCCCCCGGCACGCCTTCAGGCGAGTGCGAACGCGTCATCGGAGCCATCACAATTCGATTCGCCAGTCTCAGTTGTTTGAATTGAAATGGCCGGAACAGCGCCTCGGCGGAACGGTTCAGGATCGGCGTCACTAGGCTTTCTTGTCCCCCAACGGTTTGTCCCCAAGTGCCTCATCCTCCCATGGTTGACCCTTGCGCCGCATGATCTGCTCCAGGCCTGCGGGTTTGGGCCTCCACTCGACGCCGAAATGCTGGTCGACGTCCTGGCGGTAACTCATGCGCGGCCCAGGATAACCGATCAGTTGCCAACCGATTAGTCCCACATTCCCGCCGTGCATGGGGTCCGAGAACATGCCCTCGATGGTGTGCGCCCGCAGCAATTGAAAGAAATGCGTCTTCTCCATCGACTGCAGCTTTTGGATCTGCTCCTCCACCGGAAGCTCGTTAAAGTTCATGCCGAGTCTTGCAATGCCCTGTTTATAAGCTTCGCGCGGATTTTCCTTGCCCTGATAGCCATGTTCGGGAACGGAATCGACGAAAGGCCCTTTGGTGTAACGATATTTGTCGGCGCCGTAAGGACCCGCCAGTTGACGGTCTATATAAATGACCACGCCCGCTTCCTTCGCGCCTGGACCGGCGGCGTCGCTGGGAAAGATTCGCTCGCACGCCGCCGCGATCACGCGCGCTTCCCCCGCGCTGAAAAAACGCAGTGGCACCTTCACGTTTCCGTCCTGCGCCTGTAATCGGATCGGTTCTCGCGCCAGCGTGTAGAGCAGTGTTCCGCCCAGCGCGGCCGCGGGGATGGTCAGGAATTCTCGTCGTTTCATGCCGCCACTCATGCCAGCCTCCCGGGATTTTTCAGGTATTTTCCGATCATCGCGTCCGCCGCCCAGTAGGTGGTGGCCAGCACCGTCAACGTTGGATTCCCCGACGCAGTTTGGGGGAACGACGACGCGCCAATCACCCACAGATTCGGAACGTCCCAGTGCTGCAGATAGGGATTCACCACGCTCCACTCAGGCGACGTGCCCATCACCGCGCCTCCTTGAATGTGCGTGCTTTGATAATTGATCACGTTGTACCTGGCCCGCGACGGGCGCGTGGAATCCACCTTCGCCCCCATCACCGGCGCGATCTTCGCCGCAAGCTCGTACGCAAAATCGCGCTGCTTGTGCTCGTGCTCGGTCCAATCCAGCGTGAAGCGCAGCAATGGATCGCCGAACTTGTCGGTGTAAGTGGGGTCCAGATCCATATAGTTCTGGCGATACGACATGTGTTCCCCGTACATGTTCAATTGGGTCACACGGTCGTGCCATTGGAGCGAGGCGGCCTTCCACTCCGCGCCCCAATTGGATTTCGACGCGCCCGGAGGCAGAGCGCCAAAAGCGCCGATGGGCAGATCGCCATTGCCGTTGAAGCTCAGCATTCCGTACCGCAGCGGTCCGTTGTCGCCGGTGAGGCCTTGGTCGCCGTCGAAGTCCGAAATGCGCCGCCCGAGCGATCCCGCGCCCATAAATAAGTTCATAGGCTTGTCGAAAAAAATGCGTATCCCGCCCTCCACCTGATGCGTGAGGTTGCGGCCCAGCGTTCCTTTGTCCGAAGCTGGATCGTAAGGCGTGCCGATCTTGGAAAGATAGAGCAACCGCGAATTATTCAATGTGAAGGAAGCGAGAACCACGGTTTCGGCGGGTTGGAAAAACTCGTCGCCATTCGCCGCGGTAAACTGTACTCCCGTGGCTCGCCCGTTTTCATGCACGATACGGCGCACCCAGCTTCCGGTTCGCAGTTCAAAGCTCTTGTGCTTGTGCAGCACCGGGAGCAGCGTGTTGCTGGGCTGCGCCTTCGCGCCGATCATGCAGCCGAAGCGCGAGCAATACGAGCAATAAGCGCAAGCCACGCGCGAGACGCCGTCTGGATTGGTGTAGTTCTCGCTCAGATTAGCGGCGGGCGTCGGATAAGGATGATAGCCCAGCTTGCGGGTGGCTTCTTCAAAGAGGTGAGACGCGTAAGTATTCTTGAGCGGCGGCGTAGGATATTCATGCATACGCGGCGACTCGAAAATGTTTCCGCCGTCGATCAGCTTGCCGCGCAGATTCCCGGCCTTGCCGCTCACGCCCATCATCTGCTCGGCGTACCAATAGTGCGGCTCCAGTTGATCGTATGTCACGCCCCAGTCCCGCACCGCAAGATCGGCGGGCAGACGCGCCGCGCCGTGCTTTTCGGTCAAGTGCGTTCGCAGAGTGAAGACATCGGGCAGAAATCGAAAGCACATGCCGGTCCAATGCTCGCCCGCGCCGCCTACGCCGGTTCCGGGATGGAAGGAGCCGTACTGGCGGACGGGAACGGCCGTTTCATTCGCCGAGTGCCGGTGCGTGACGGTCTCTTCGGCGATGTTCTGCATCATGCGCAGGCGGATGTTGTAGTCCAGCTCGTCCATGTCCATGGCGTAGTCGGGGGTGCTTCGCGGACCTCCGCGTTCCAGCGCCAGCACGCTCACTGACGTACGGCTGACGAGCTCCTTCGCCATGGCGAGGCCGGTCCAGCCGCCGCCGATGATGACGACGTCTACGGGTTTGAGGTTGGTCATAGTGGAATCGGGGCTTCGTTATTGAGGCTATTGCTATCGGAGGCGCTCGTCAAGCTGGGCGCCTGTGGCTAGTGGTTGGTGGCTGGTTGTCGGTAGCTTACTCGTGGCGGAGCGCGATCATCGGATCCACTCGCGTGGCTCGTCTGGCGGGCAGATAGCCGGCCAAAGCAGCAACACCTGCCGTTACCAAGCTAGCGAGCAGCAGAGTGATCGGATCGCCCGGCTTCAGTCCATACAGCTCGCTTGCAATCAACCGGGACGTCACCAGCGCCGCGGGGATGCCGATGGCGAGTCCGACGCCGACCAGGAACATCGTTTCGCGCAGAACCATCCGAGCGATCTTGGCTGGTTGCGCGCCCAACGCCATTCGAAGGCCGATCTCGTTGGTCCTGCGATTCACGGCGTAAGCCATCAGGCCGTACAGACCGATCGCGGCCACCAGCAGCGCAAGCGCGCCGAATGCGCTGGATAGGGACGCCACCAGGCGCTCATCCACCAAAGAGTCGTCCAGTTGATCGTCGAGCGTCTTGACGCCATAGACGGGAAGGCGAGGATCGATGGCCTTCACCGCGTTCGTCACCGCCGTGGCCGCGCTGGCTGGATTGATCGCGGTGCGAATTTCAAACGCGACGAAGGCCTCGGGATACTGGAACATCGAAATGTAAACCATCGGCAGGGAGCGTTCGCGAAGATCGTGATATTTGGCGTCCTGGACCACGGCGATGATTTCGAGCCAGTCTGGATCGCCGCGGTAGCCGGGCATGCTGATGCGCCGGCCGATGGGATTCGCGTCGCCGAAATAGAAACGAGCCATGGTTTGATTAATGGCAACTACTTTCACGGCGCCCGCGCGATCTGCGGGCGTAAAATCGCGCCCCAGCAAGATCGGAGTCTCAATGGTCTGGAAGTAGCGCGGACCGGCCGGGTTCACGCCCACCGGCGCCAGTTCCGAACGGGCCTCGATCCTTTGGCCCTCCACTCGAATCTCGGAAGTGGCGACGCTTGGATCGAGCGGGCTGTGTACAGACAGAGTTGCGGATCGGACGCCGGGAATGGCCTGGAAGCGATTCAAGAGGCGTTCGTACAGCGGGACTATTTGCTGGTCCGAATAACCGACCATTGTCGGGTTCAGGGAGAGCAACAGCACGTTGTCTTTGTTGAAGCCGGGATAGAAGTCTTTCAGGTTGGCAATGCTGCGCGTGAGCAGACCGGCGCCAATCGCGAGTACCAGCGAAACCGCCACCTGCACGATCACCAGAGCTTTGCCAAGACGCGAGCGCGCGGCCGCCCGAGAGCTGCGTGCCGATTGAAGCCCGAGCGGCGTGGAATCCAGCCGTGCCGCGCGCCACGCGGGAACCAGCCCGAACAGGAGCGCGGTGAGCACCGAGACGGCGAGAGTAAATGCCAGCACGGTGCCATCGGGGCTCACCTTTAGAGAGATGGGAGAGCCGGAAGGCGCCATCAAAGGCAGAAGCGACTTGCCGGCCCAGAAGGCGATCGCCAGGCCGAGGGCGCCGCCGGCTAGTGCGACCAAAACACTTTCAGCGATCAACTGCCGAATCAAGCGGCTTCTTCCGGCTCCGATGGCGAGGCGAACCGCGATTTCCCTCTGGCGCGCGTTTCCACGAGCCAGCAGCAGATTGGCGATGTTCGCACAGGTGACCAGCAGCAGGAGAACCACCACCGCCATCACGATGACGAGCGGTTTGGAGAATCGCTCGCGAAGCGTGGCCAGGCCATGTCCGCCCGCGTTCAATTGAAGCCGGGTGGAGCGGAAGGCCTCCTTGACGGGCGGCGTAGCCATTGGACCAGTGAGAGCATCGGCGGCCACCTGCATCTCTCGAGTGAAAATCGGTGACAAATAGGCGCTGGCCTGTTCGGTGCTGACGCCGGGTTTCCGCCGGCCCATGACGCGCAGCCAATTGCGGACCCCGGAAGTCATGATGTCAAAAGGACTGCCGGTGGCCGCAAAACCGGGCATCAGCTGCGCGATGGTAGGCAGGGGGACCGAGACATCGATGCGCGCGCCCGGCTCCAGGCCGAAGAACTCGGGAGCGGTGACGCCGACGATGGTGAACGGGGAATTGTTTAGCAGGACCTTCATCCCGACCACCTCGGGATCGAGCGCGAAGCGCTGCCGCCAATAGTCGTAGCCGATGACGGCCACCGGGCTGCGCGCGTTCTCATCGTCCAGTGTCAACGTTCGTCCAAGAACCGGCCTCACGCCCAGTACCGAAAAATAGTCCCCGGAGACAATCTGACCGTTGGCGAGTCCGCCGTGTCCGTTCACTTCGAAATCGAGGATGTAGAGTTTGCGATATGCGACCGCTCCAGAAAGGACCGGGGAGACGGCGCGGAATTCCTGGAAGGCGGGATAACTGAAGGCCTCGTTGATTCCAGTGACCGGGCCGAAATTCTGGAACTCGACGAGTTGGTCGGGATTTTGGACCGGAAGCATCTTCAGCAAGGCGGCATTGATCAAGCTAAAGATGGCGCTGTTGGCGCCAATGCCCAGCGCGAGCGATGCCACCACGACCATGGTGAAGGCCGGACTTTTGCGGAGCGCGCGCAAGCTGTAGCGCACATCCTGCCACAGGCTTTCGAAAAATTCGATGCTGTTCATGTGATAGATCTCCTCGCGAATCAGAGTCGAATTCCCGAGCTTTCGGCGCGCCGCGTCCCGTGCTTGTTCGGGCGGCATGCCGCGGGCCACGTTTTCCCAAGTTTCGATTTCGAGATAGTCCTCGAGTTCACGGTGGCGCTCGCTATCCCAGTATTCCCGGCGGAGCAATCTGGTCCAGCGCATGTCGATCTCCAGTATCCCATAGACGCCCTAGCGGAGAAAGAGCTAGTAAACAGCTTCAATCAAGGCTGCTTGGAATCACCTCCATAGACTGTCTACTTGAAGAACCGGGCGGATATCAATGGGATGCGACGAGTTCCAGACCGCTCTCCTGAATGGCGCGGGCGACGGCCGGCGACGCAAGGAATTGGATGAGCGCTCGCGCGGCGTCCGGATTCTTGGCGCCCATCGCAACGCCCGCGGAAAATACGGTGACTTTCTGAACCGCCGGCGGCAGCGGTCCTACATAGTCGATGCCCGGCACCGGAAGCAGTTCGCTGATCTGTTGAAATCCGATCTCGGCATCTCCCCGCGCCACCACGGCGCCAACCGGCTCGCCCGCGATCCTTTTGCACTTGCCTTTAATCTGATCCGCGATGCCCAGTCGCTGAAACATTTCACTTGAGAGATAAACGCCGCTGGCCGAGTCCGAATACGCGATCGATTTCGCGTTTAGAAGCGCGCGTTTCAGCGCGTCCACCGAGCCGATGTCGGGCTTGGTTGCTCCCGCGCGCACCGCCATGCCAATGCTGGATCGAGCCAGGTCGACCGAACTGCCAGGCAAAACCTTTCGTTGCTGGATCAGTTGGTCCAACGCAGGGCGAGCCAGAATGACAACGTCCACCGGTTCACCCCGCGCGAGGCGGCTTGGGATGGAATCCTGCGCGCCGCCCATGGAGGCGCCGAAAGCAGTAACGATTTTGATATGCCTGGTGCGTTCAAACTCCGGAGTGACCTTTAGATAAGCCGCAGTGAAGGCGCCGGAGGTCAAAACTCTGATTTCGTCCGCGCGAGCCGAGCTTGTGAAACAGGTGAAAGAAAAGATGCACGCGACGAATAACGCCAGCCTTCTCGAAACTGGAAACATCCTTCAGAGTATAGTGGACCTCTGAGGAGGTTGACATGAGATGGATTTCCTTTATAGTTGGGATCTGCGGAATTGTGTTTCCGCCGTTGAACGCTCAACCTGTGGCCGAGGCAAATAACGTCACGCTGGTGGGCCACAACGATCTTAACGGCCATGGGGACGGAGGCGAAGGCCTCGCGATCCAGCAGTGGCCCGATGGCCGCCGCGTTCTCTACCTGGCCCACGAAGGACAGAAGACCTGCGTCAGCATCGTGGATGTTACGCATCCGGAAAATCCCGTCCTCATCAATCAACTCCCGTCGCCTGCGCCCGGCATCACGCGCTGCAATTCCCTGGGTCTTTCGGGCAACGTGCTGGTGATCGCCAATCAAGCGCTCAAGAAAGGCCAGAAGACAGCGGGCCTGTGGGTATTGGATGTTTCCAATTTCGAGCGCCTCCGGAATGCGAAGCGCCTGGAGGATCTGGAACTCTCCTTCTTCGATACGTCGGGGCCGAACTCGCGCGGCGCGCATTGCGTGTGGTTTGTCGACGGCGAGTTCGCACACCTGACCACCGGCGCCGCCGATTTCGATCCCACCAATCCGAACGACGATCAGTTTTACATGATTGTGGATCTGCGCGATCCGCGACGCCCGCGCGAAGTGGGACGCTGGTGGTACCCGGGAACCCGTAAAGGCGACGCCTGCCTTCCCGAGTGTTTACCGCCGCGCCATCCGAAATTCGACGACGGCTACCGGCCGCATCAAACCGAAGTTTGGCCGGATCACCCGGATCGCGCGTACGTCGCCTATATCGACGGTGGCGCGTTCATCCTGGATATTTCCGGACTGGCCGGCGTGAAGGCGGGCCGAACGGAAAGCTTTACTCCGAAGGTCGTGGGACATACGCAGTTTTCTCCGCCCTACCCGGCATGGACGCACACCTTTCAACCGATTTTCAGCCGCGGCATGGCGCTGGTTTCGGACGAGGACACGCAGGACAACTGCAAGGATGCGCCGAAACTCGTATGGCTGCTCGACATTCGCGCCGAAACGAATCCGATGGTCATCGGCACCGCGCCGCTGCACCCGAGCGATGGCGAGTTGTGTACGCGCGGCGGCCGGTTTGGCGCGCACAATCTCCACCCCAATTTTCCCAGCGCAACTTCCGCGAATCTGAAGAACACAACAGTCGCCAGTTGGTTTAACGGCGGCGTCAGAATTTTCCACATCGCCGATGGACCCAAAGGCATTCCAAACGCGCCTCCGCATCTGGAAGAGATCGGCTTTTACATTCCAGCCGCGCCCGCCAAAAACCCGACCGCCACCAGCCAGATGAACCACGCCATCGTCGACGAAAATGGATTGATTTATGCCAATGACCGGTTCACCGGAGGACTCTACATTCTCCGTTATACCGGCGTGGTTCCACTAGACTGAGTGGGTCCATCACTACTAGTACGCGAACGGCGGGCCTGGTACGAAAAAAGCGGCGCAATCGAAGCTCAGCGGTTTATACTGACCGTGGCAAGTGTGCTTCGATGTGTAAAGCGGCGGTTACCGTTGATTGAGTTGCTGTAGTGGGGAGATCTGCTGCGGTGGACTATCAGTTGGTTCATTGCCCGAAATGCCAATGGTTCTGCGCGTGTCCTTCCAGGCGTCGAACCGGCCTGGACTTGCTTGTAGCGCTCTTTTTCCTGCGTCCGTTTCGCTGCCGGTCATGCCACAAACGGCACTATCGCTTCTCGATCTGATTACGATTGGTTCCCGTTAGGTGGACGACCACTCCATGCAATAGGAAAACTCGCGGTATTCGGCTGTGGATTTGCCGGACTCGACAATATGGTCCACCCCGGAACACAAATCCCGTATAAGAGAGGAAGGAAGGCTCTTATTGCTGAGTTCCGGATCTTGCCCCGGCGCCCATGTTCCCGTGGCCACCACGCTCCAGTCCGATCCGCCGCGCATCACAGCTTTGACGACAATCTGTAGCACAAGTGACCTTTTGGGGCGGGCCTGCGGAGTTTTCCACGACCACCGCATTAGGCTTTTTCTTTCCATGTCTATAAGGTACAGTGCTAGCGGAATCCGGTCGAGGCACGCTAGTACTGGACAGTACCTCGTACGGCGTAGCTGAGTGGTAGCGCCGGCTTAACCCCACCGGCGATCTGTGTCGTAAGTTATTGATTTTATGGAGCTGGCGGAGGGGCTTGAACCCGCGACCCTCTGATTACAAAGTATAGGGAGGGGGCGTCCATGCTATCCACTCCTTGCTTGTTTTCAATTACTTGCAAAATAGCGGTCGTCCACCTGATGGCTCCCCTTGCTGCGCTTAAGTTTGTTAGCCGCGAACTTCAATTCTTGAATTTAGGACCGGCGACTTTAACGGTAGCGTTGGCGCCCCTTCGACGTGAACCGCGATCGATACCTCCATAAGTTCGATTCTGTTTGCAACTAACAACCTTCGGCTCAATCCGCGGACGTTCGCGCGTGTTGGGCCTGTTCGGCATTCTTCTCCAGCTGTTGGGGCACGGCCATGAACAAAGCCTTCAGGCCTTCCGTCATCGTCGGGTGAGCAAACATGGCGTCTCGCAAAATTGTGTAGGGCACGCCCGCCAGCATTGCGAGTTGAACCGTACCCATGAGTTCGCCGGCCTCAGGCCCAAAGGCCGTGAAACCGAGAATGCGGTCACTGTTTGCGTCGATCAGCGTCTTCATGAACCCGCGTTTCTCGGAAATGGTCCAGGCCCGCCAGGCGGCGTCGAAAGGCACGGACGCCATCCGGTAGGCAACGCCTCTTTCCCGCGCTTGTGACTCGTTCAGGCCAACACGCGCTAGCTCCGGATCAATGAAAGACGCAGTACGGAACCAGCCGGTCCCGAGTGCTGCGGTGGCCTCCGTTCAGGTTTTCGTGAATAATGGCAAAGTCGTCCTCGGATACGTGCGTGAAGTATGGGCTCCCCGCGCAGTCTCCCATCGCCCACACGTTCGCGGCGGTTGTTTCCAGGCGATCGTTTACGCGGATGTGCCCCTTTTCGGTAACCTCGATTCCAGCCTTATCGAGTCCGATACCGCTTGTGTTGGGCGTACGTCCAGTAGCCGCCAGAATATCGGTTCCCTCCAAAGTTTGTATATTGGGGGTCCGCGTACCGTTCCCACTTTGGAGCTGAAGACTTACGTGCTCGCTGGAAAGACCGCGGACATCGACCACGTGCGTATCTAACAGTACGTCGATGCCTTCCTCCCGGAACAACTGCAGAATCGCCTGCGAAACCTCGGCATCTTCATTGGTGACAAGTTGCGAGCTGCGTTCGATCAGGGTTACGCGGCTTCCCAGTCTGCGCAGAGCCTGGCTCAGTTCAAGGCCGACGTAGCCGCCTCCCAAGACGATCAAGTGGTCGGGACGCCGCTGCAGGTCCAGCGCCTCGACATGGGTCAAGGGCTTGGCTTCGCGCAAACCGGGCGTGTCGGGTATTGTTGCGCGGCTTCCGAGGTTTACGAACACGCGGTCCGCGGTGAGTGTACGTTCGCCGCCTTCGCGCAATGCGACGTGAACGGTGCGAGGTGCGACGAATGTGCCGTCGCCGAAGATGAGTTCATCTCCAGCCGCGTGGTATTTGTCCAGATGAACCTGGATAATACCGTCGACCATTTCGCGTTTGCGCGCGTAGACTCCCGCCATGTCGATGGTGATCGGTCCGGTCTCGATGCCGAATTCACGCTGCCGCGCCACGAGCGAGGCGACCTTCGCCGAATAAATGACATTCTTGCTCGGCAGGCACGCCACGTTGGGACACGATCCGCCGATATACTTGCGATCGACGACGGCGGTTCGCCTTCCTTCTTTGGCCATCGTCCAGGCCGCCAATTTGCCGGCTGTGCCGCCGCCCAGCACGAGGACATCGTATTTTTCGGGTGCATTCATGGGGGCATCTCCTTTAGGTGGTCGATTTACGCAGCGAAGAACTGGTTGATGACAGCTGCCGTGTCATCCGGTCCCTAGATCCCTTTGATCTCGCCGCCATCCATCCGGACGGAAGCGCCAGTAAGCCAGCGGGCCTCCTTGGAAACCAGGTACGCCATCAGGCCCGCAATCTCCTCCGGTTCACCATAGCGAGCGATACCGGCCTCCTCGGGAAACTGCTTCATGGCCTCTTCCACGCTCATTCCGTGCGCCGGCGCCCAATGATCGAGAAAAGATCGGCGGCGGCCGGTCATCACAGCACCCGGCACTACGCTGTTGACTTGGACTCCGTCTTTAATGCCTTGTTCGGCGAAGGCCTTCGCGAGCGCGATGATCGCCGCGTTGATGGTCGCTACCGCGGCGAAGCCCGGCTTCGGATCTAGCGCCGCGCTTCCGGAGATCAGCACGACAGCACCTTTGGAAGCCTTCAGTGCATCCCAGGCTCTGATCGTGAGCCGGCGCGCACCGTGCAGCTTCAGCGCCAAGCCGTCCTCCCACTGCGCGTCCGTCATCTCGAACAAATCGATCTGCGGGACCGCGCCAGCAATGTTTATCAGAGCGTCGATTCTTCCGAAGCGATCGAGCGTCCCCTGGACCAGGGTCTCGGCCGAGCCAGGCTGGCGCAGATCGAGCGCGTAAATCAGGGGCTCGGCGCCGGCAGACTGTACCGCACAAGCAGTTTTCTTCAATTCATCCTCTTGCCTCGCGGCCAGAACAACGGCTTCGAAATCGCCTGCCAGGCGTATCGCGGTGGCACGGCGATTCCCTGGCTCGCTCCAGTGACGATGGCAACGGATTGATCAGGCATGCGTCCTTCCTAACAGTTGGCCTGACAGTTCGCGTTCGGCTGCAAGCGTCTCCCCTGCCGCTTCCAAAATCACGCCCGCTACTACTTCGGGCGCCGTATGCATCGGAGTGTGGTCCACGTTGTGCGTTCGGATCTTTGCGCCCATGCGCTCCGCCATATAGCGCTGCGTCTCCGGCGCAATCATGCGATCCTCTTCCGCTAACAGAAACCACGACGGCTTCGTTTTCCAGGCCGGCACATCCGCTTTCTCCTGAATGCATTTCAGCGCGATCGGCCGCTGCACCGCTTCCAAAATTCTGGCCTGTTCCGGCGAGACTCTGTGCGCGACGGCGCGGGCAAAGAACCCGTCGGGCATCCAGATAAACCCATGCGCATCGGGCTCGAGATGCGGCGCTTCAGAATGCGGCTTAGCGCGATAAAAGACATCGGCAACCGTCTCACCTTGAGCGGGCGCGAGCGCCGCAACGTATACCAGCGACTTTACCCGGTCATCCTTCGCACCGGCGATGACAGCGCCCGCATAGGCATGTCCCGCCAGCAGCACCGGTCCACCGGTTCGCTCAATCACGCGCTCGAGAGCGGCGATGTCCTCGGTAAGTGATGTAAGCGGAATCGGCGCACACGTTACTTTGAGGCCTTCTTTTCGCAGCGGCAAAATCACGTTCTGCCAACAGGAACCGTCAGCCCACGCGCCGTGGACCAACACGACTGTGGCCTTTTGAGCAAAGGAGCTCATTGCACTGCTCTATTCGCTCGAAGAAACTCTTTCATCGCGGCCGCGATTTCGACCACATGCGTCTCGATGGCGAAATGCCCGGTATCGAGGAACTCGACCCGTGCGTTGGGTATGTCCTTTCGAAATGCTTCGGCGCCCGCCGGGATGAAGAATGGATCGTTCTTGCCCCAAATGGCAAGCAGCGGCGGCCGCGCTTTCCGAAAGTAATCCTGAAATGCCGGGTATAGCTTCACGTTCGACGCGTAGTCGAGAAACAAATCCAGCTGGATATCTTTATTCCCCGGACGCTCCAGCAGAGCCGCATCCAACGTGTACGATTCCGGCGGAACGCTGTCCGGATCGCTTACGCCATGCGTGTACTGCCAGCGCGTTCCTTCCAGCGTCAGAATGTTCTTACGGATTACCTCTCGGTTTTCTGGCGTTGCCTCAGCCCAATATTTCCGAATCGGCCCCCAGGCATCGCCCAGCCCTTCTTCATAGGCGTTCCCGTTTTGTGAAACGATCGCTGTCACTCGATCCGGGTGAGCCATCGCCAGACGGAATCCGGTTGGAGCGCCATAGTCGAACACATACAGTGCATAACGCCTGAGTTTGAGCGCTTGCGTAAAAGAGTTCAGCGTCGCGGCCAACCCATCGAATGAGTAAACGTATCTGCGCTCGGCCGGCACTTCTGTAAATCCAAAACCGGGGAGGTCCGGCGCGATCACCCTGTAGTCGTCGGCTAGTCGGGGGATGAGTTCGCGGAACATGAACGATGATGCCGGGAAACCGTGAAGCAACAGAACTACCGGCGAACTTGGGTCGCCGGCCGCCCGGTAGAAGACATCGACTCCATCTGCTTCAACCTTGTGTATGGACGTGACAGGCACGAAGAATCCGGGACTCTTCGCCGTTTGGGTGGAACGAGCTTGACTCATGGTTATTGGCATGGCACACGACAAGCCAAAATGAAAAGATTTCAATTAGGAGTCGCCGGGAGGCGGTAAGCTTCTGGGCTGGCAGGTTTTCGAAGCGATCAGAGTGAGCCAATCTTGCCTTCAGCTGACCAAATAGGGACAGACCGCCGACACACTGACCGCCTTCGGTCACGCCTTTCGTCGCGGTCACTTCGGTGACAGATTTGTGAGAGCGAGAGGGTGGTTTATTGGGCGCGGCGTCAAACGCACGACTATAAACTCATGGAAGTCACTTGATCTTGTCCAGGCCCTCGGTCAGCTCGATTGAGACTCCCCAAGGGTCGATGATGGTTGCCGTGGCGATGTTGTTCATGGCTGGGTCTCTTTTCTGGTAAGGCCGAACGGCCTGGATACCCTTCGCTTCGAGGGCCTTCGAGAACGCCTCCAGGTTCTTCACTTCAAATCCCACGTGATCTACAACGCGGCCGGCGGTCGGGACGTGAGTGATGGACTGATCGCCTTCCCAGCGGAAGAAGTTGAGGCTGTAGCCGACGCCCGGCAGGTCGGCGCCAATGAAGAAGTCGGTTTGTCCTGGACGCAAAGTCGCATCGAACGCCTTCATGTACCACTGCTGCATCTCTACGTACTGCTTGTTGATGAAGTGGATGTGATGCGCCACGATAGGGGGCGCGTCTTTTTCAGCGCTGGTAACGAGCTCGATTTTTGCCCCGTCAGGGCCGAGAAAATACGCAAAGCGTCCATACACTGCCGACGTGCCCGATTTCGCCGGGGGTGGGTCACCAGGCTTCGGCTCCCGCCCTGTGGTTTCCTGATATCCCGCGGCTGCCAGCTTAGCCGCCATCGCCGGCACGTCCGGCACGGCGAAGCCGATGTGATCGAAGGCGGTGCCGCGGGTGGGGCCGGTTGGCTTCTGCACGCGCAGGAAGATGAACGCGTCGGGAAACTCGATTACATCGATGTCGCCGAACTTCATTGCTCTTCCGCCGAGCGTGTCGGCCCAAAACTTCTTATGGGCATCGATGCTCGTGACGTTGAGGTGATAGTGGCCGATGCGGACCGGTGCGTCCGGATGACTGACGAGTTGGGCCAAAGCAGGCAGCGCCGCGCATGACATCAGCGCCGCTAGAGGGAGAATAGCTATTTTCATTTGACGTAACCCTACTTGAAGTCAGCGAGTCCTTCCGTCATTTCGATGTTCGTTCCCCAGGGATCTTTGATGAACGCGATCGCAATACCAAGCTGGGGCACCTTGGTGTAGGGACGATCCAGTTTGATGCCCTGGGCTTCGAGCTTCTTGGTGAACGCCTCGAGGTTCTTGATCTCGAAGCCGATGTGGTCGATCGCTCGGCCGGTGGTGCCGACGGTCGGCGTCGGAGACGGCGAGAAGTTCAGGAACACACCGGGCAGTTGATCCTGCACGAACGCGGCCCCCGGATTGGCCGGAAGCATCGTCGCGCCGAACGTCTTTGCGTACCAGGCCTGCATCTCGGTGTTCGTCTGCCCGAAGAAGTGGATGTGATGAAGCTGAATGGGGGCCTTCTGCGATTTGACTTCGACGAGTTCCACTTTGACATCCTCAGGACCGAGCACAAACGCGATGTTCGTCGTCGGACTGGCGGCCGCGATGTCGTCGGTCACCTTCACGTTCGCGGCCACCGAATCGGAGGTGATCATTTTGAAGCCGTTCGCCTTGATCTTCGCCACTACCGGCCTGAGATCGGGAACCGAAAAGCCGATGTGGTTAACCGTCGTGCCGATGGAGCCGCCCGTCGGCGCCTGCATCGGACGGAAAAAAATCAGAACATTCGGGAACTTGATGATCTCCTGCTTCCGGTCACCGGAACCGACCTTGGCCACGCTGCCGCCCAGCGTGTCGGCATAGAACTTCTTCTGTGCTTCCATGTTCGTGGTGTTCAGATGGTGGTGCCCGTACACCACCGGACCTTCTCCGGCAACCAGAATCTGCGCACCAGCAACGGCCGGCGCCGACACCAGGATGGTAAGCCCGATTCCGTTCAAAAAACGTTTCATGAACATCTCCTGGTCGCCAAGTCTACCATTCCGGAATTGGGCTGAAGATGTCTCAACTTCGGACTTGCCCGTTATAGGGCTCGGAACCACCGGCGGGCGCCACAGAAATAGGCGGAACGCGAGTGTGAGCGATCCCAACAGTAACGTAGAATTGGTGGTCGAACGGATTACTTCCGGTTGGCCCGTCAGGACAACCCTTGAAAGTTGGGTAGTATGGTCCTCGGTGCCGATTACCCAGGCAGGGACAAATGTGAACCAAGGCGAAGTGCCCTTGCGGATGAAATACCGGCGGCTTCTGGCGGTCGCGCTGGGGTTGGCATTGCAGGCGGGATAAGGATCAAATGAATCGAAGGGATTTTGTGCGGCTTGGATGGGCCACCGTGATCGGGGCGGGGGCAGGCAAGCTGCGGCCCGCGTTCGCTCAGTCGCTAGCGCTCCGGCAGGTTCCGGGGCCGCCACCGCATCCGATGGTGGCGAGCTTGGAACCGAAGGCCACCGGGCGCGCGGCGGATTTCACCCTGCGGATCGCACCGATGATGGTCGAGCTGGCACCCCAGGTTGTGCTCAGCACTATCGGCTACAGCAACCAGGTCCCCGGTCCCTTGCTGCGGATGCGAGAGGGCCAGCGCGTCGCCGTAGAGGTTGTGAACGACACGGACGTTCCTGAATACGTGCATTGGCACGGTTTGTTCGTTCCCTCGGACGTGGACGGGGCGGAGGAAGAAGGTACACCCCCGGTGCCTCCGCATGGCCGCCGGCGTTATCAATTCGTGGCCAAGCCGGCGGGTTCGCGATGGTACCACTCGCATACCGAGGCCATGCTGGATCTGCATCGCGGCGCCTACACCGGCCAGTTCGGCTTTCTCATGATCGATTCCGCGAATGACCCTGGGCTCTACGATCAAGAAGTCTTTCTGGCGCTGCGTGAATGGGAGCCTTATCTGACCACGATGGATCAGGACGAGGAGCGGCCGGATCCCAGCGATCCGATGCCCGAAAAACCCGCCACTCCAGACAAGCGTCCCAACGGGCTCGAAATCAGCGCTCCTCTTTATTCGATCAACGACAAAATGCTCGGTGCGGGGGAGCCCCTCCGCGTGCGAGCGGGTCAGCGCATCCTGATGCACCTGCTCAACGCCAGCGCTTCGCAAATTCATCGCGTGGCGCTTTATCGGTCACAAATTTCAGGTGATCGCTCTCGACGGCAATCCCGTGCCCGCGCCTCAGCGGGTCGATGTGATTGAGATCGCCCCGGGCGAGCGCGTGGATGCGATCGTGGAGATGAATCAGCCGGGCGTTTGGATTTTAGGGGAGCTGCGCAATGTCGCGCGGCAATCCGGCATGGGCATCGTGGTGGAGTACGCCGATCAGAAGCAGCGCGCGCAATGGCATCCGCCTCCGAAGGCGCGCTGGGACTACACAATCTTTGGCACGACCGCGCCGCATTCCGCGCCGGACGAGACCATCGACATGGTCTTTGAAAAAGTGCCTGGCGGGCCCGGCGGGATCAATCACTGGCTCATCAACGGCAAGGAATATCCGCATGAACGGGAATTCGTGTTCCGTCAGGGAAGGCGCTACCGGCTCGTGTTTCACAATCGCAGTGACGATTCTCACCCGCTGCACATCCACCGGCACCTGTTCGAGCTTGTCGAGCTCAACGGCAAACCGACTGCCGGCATCAAGAAGGATACTGTGATCGTTCCCGCATTTGGACGCGCCGCCGTGGATCTGGTCGCCGACCAACCGGGCCTCACGCTGTTTCACTGCCATATCCAGCAGCACATGGACTTTGGTTTCAAGGCGCTGTTTCGCTACGCCTAAGCGCCGCATCGCCTGCAAACCTGGCGGGGTGGTGGTTCTAGGAAGCCTACGGTTGTGCATCTGTCGAGCGGCATGGCTTGAAACCGGTGGTTATGAATCGACGACGGATTCGCTTACGGCAAGCCTCTTTAGTCCTCGGTAGCGTCAAGCGCCCCCACAATAATCTCTGATACGGCTTTTTCACACGTTCGACATACAAACGAAATATTGAAGGGATAAACTCACCACTTTGGCAACTATCCAACTACAAGTCCGAAAGGGAGGAACTGCATGAAGACGATCCGGGGAAGGTTCCGAGCGGCAGTGCTCATGGGAGCTTCCGTCTCGATGCTGGGATTTGCGCCTGGGGCAAGGGCACAGTTTCCATTTCCGATCGGCAATTCGACGCCGAACGACAATCCGTGGCCTTACGCAACAACAACGGGCCGCTCGCCCGTGCTTGCGGTGGTTGGCGACATCGCCTGCCAGCCAGGCGGGGAGGCGACCGATGAGGCTTCGGGTGAAACCTGCACCACCGCCTCGTCCCCCTACAACAGCACCTCTCTGTGGCAATCCCAGGAGGCCACTGCGAATCAGATTGAGAATATGAAGCCTGCCGCCGTCGCGCTCCTCGGAGATCTGCAATACCAGGTAGGCCGATATTCGGACTTTGAGGGATCGTTCGATTTGACGTATGGCGCTTTTAAATTTCTCCACCGGCCTGCGCCCGGCAACCACGAGTTTTATGACGAGCATGGCGAGACCGGCGTTGGCGGCTACGGCTACTTCTCCTACTACAACGGCTTCCTGGTCGATACCACCAGTGGCGCTAGTGAGGGTATGCCTCTGATGGCTACGATCTCGGACCCGTGTCCCGTACCCAACAGCAGTTGCAAGGCGGGCAAGACCCCAGTTGCGGACCTCTCCCCCCAACCCATTCCGCGGGCGTATGGACAGGCGGGGTATTTCGCGCCGGCGGGCGGACTCGAAACCGCGACATATTACAACGGCCCCTTGGCCGGCACCCCGGCCCCAGTCGGAGTCGGAGATGGCTGGTACTCCTACAATCTGGGCTCGTGGCACCTGATTTCGCTCAATATAGAGTGCTATACGCAGCCGGGCGGCTGTTCGAGCACGGGCACCTGGTTTGCCTCCGAGCTCCAATGGCTGAAAAGCGATCTCGCGGCGAATCAATCCGCGTGCACACTCGCCTACTGGCACCAGCCCACGTTCAGCGCCACTAACGGCATCACCGAGGAGGGCGTGACCGCTCAGGCCTTTTGGGAACTGCTCTACAAGTACGGAGCCGACCTGGTGCTGAACGGACACGACCACCTCTATGCCCGCTACCGCCCCCTGGACCCCTCCGGGAATTACGATCCAAACAAGGGCATACGGGAATTCATCGTGGGCACCGGCGGCGAGACACTCGATCCGATCTTCGTAACCTCTGTGACGGCCGCCCAGGCCGCGTCCACGGGTGCCACCGAAACAAACCAGGAGGATCCCACCGGCAACGTGAATTTCAACGCAGAGAATCTCCAGGCGTATACCGGGGACTACTGGGGTGTGATGGCCCTGACGCTTAATCCGAACGGCTACGCGTGGGATTTCGAGTCGGCACTGGCAGGTCCTACAGCTGCAATCAATGGTCCTACACTTCCTGCACCGACTGCGAATGGTGGTTATAGCGACAAGGGCGTTGGCACTTGCCACGGCCCGGTTAACCCGTTTGCCATTTTGTCTTCGCCGTTTTAGTTAACCTTCCCCACCCTTCGCGAAACGGCGCGGAGGGTGGGGATTTTACGTAGCCTTGCCCCCTCCCAATTTTCCATTCCGACAGTGTTTTGTGATTCAAAGGCGTTGGTTGCGCTGAGTACGGCGGACGCACCATTGAGCATCCCCCAGCGAAGTTGCTCAGTCAGATCGACTAAGCGCGAGCGCGCAGAAAAACAGGCCCTTCGCGCTGCCCCGGCGAATGCGGCAAGCCGTAGCAGCGCTTGCCGCAGGTGCACCACTGTGATACCTTGCGGCGCATGAAGCCAACCCAGATGGCCGAGCGCAGCTTACACTCAGCAAAGGTTCGCCCAATAAGGAGTTGCTCGCAGGTGTGGTATTGCGCCAGCCTGACGTGACTTTCGATCAGGAAGCGAGGATCGATCTGGGCGGCGTCACGGCGCGCTTGATCTGGTTCGGCGAAGCGCATACCAAAGGCGATGAGTTGACCTTTGTTGAACCGGACCGCACGTTGATTTCGGGCGACGTGGTGCAGAACAAGACCATACCGATGATCTTCGGCGACGGTGGCACACCTTCCTCGTGGCTCGCGGTGGTGGATAAGGTGGCGGGCCTCAACGCCGCGCACGTCCTGCCCGACCATAGTGCTCCCGGCGATGGTTCGCTGGTTGCTGCGGAGCGGAACCTGATAGCAGAAATTCGCACGCGAGCGCTCGCACTCAAGCGGCAGGGTATATCGGCGGATGACGCTGGGAAAGAAGTCAGCGCAGGCCTCAAAATGTTACATCCCGATTGGCCCAACACTAATGCAACAGGATTCGTCAAGAGCGTTTACGCCGATCATCAATAGAACGCTGTGATTCGACCTTAGCGGGGAGGCTTCATAGCCCCAGCCCTGTGGAAGAATCCGCCAGTGGTGCCGATGCCAGTGATCGTCCAGTGGCGGGCTGTTGAAGAAGTGAGCGCTCGAACCTAGCCCCAACGTTCCAAGTCATGATTCGTCCCCGATCCCGAGCCTGGCCCCCAACGGCGCTCCGGTAATTTGCCCGGCGCCGGATTCAACAACATCCTCGAGCGTTGCGAAGGAGGCGGAAATGGTTCGACAATAATAGAGAAGGCGTTGGAGTTCACCCTTAACCGCCCCATCGGGGAAGATGACTCCTACCAGGATGTCTCCGGCGGGCTTGTATGCGATCTGAATACGCGGCAGCAGGGCTAAACTCCTCTCACCAGCTCCACTTGCTCAGCAGCGCCCAACACGCCGACAAATTGTTGGGCGATGTCGAGTCGATCCTCTCCGCTTCCAAATCAAAATCCGCCTTCAAGAAATACAAGAGTTCACTATTGCCGGCACAGGCCAAAGTCGTCGAGGACTACGTGGCTCGAATACGGACACAGTTGGAGCGTGTCCTGGAAGCCGAAGGGATTCCGCTGCCGGAACCCGCTTTCGAGTCTGTCCACACTATGCGTGTGACGCTCGCCTTTGTCAGGATCGCGTTCCAAGAGTGCACACCGAATCGGATGCGCGGCTACGGCGAGATCCCGGAATCCGAGGTACGCATGCTCAATGGCCTCGTGGATGAGATGGTCAGCGCTGTTGAAAAGCTGGATTCGTATCTCGCACGAGGGCTGGTGGACGACTTGGAAGCGCATCTGGAGCGGCTAGCGCGGGCGGGGGCCGATGTCGGTTTGCTGCAGATCCTTGAGCGAATTATCAACGAGCACGGATTCGTTGAATTCCGCCCGACACTTTCTATGATCATCGATCGCCTGGAAACGAAGACTTTTGAGATTGCTCTGTTCGGCCGTGTCAGTTCCGGCAAATCCTCATTACTGAACCATGTTGTCCAGTCTGAAATTCTTCCGGTGGGCGTTAACCCGATCACTGCCGTACCGACGCGGCTAGTCTATGGCGCCACTCCGAATGTTAGCGTGTGGTACGCGGACAAGAATCCTGAAAGATTCGATGTTTCAAAATTGCCGGAGTTCGTAAGTGAACGGCATAATCCCTCCAACTACAAGCACGTGACACGAATCCAGCTAGAGTTGCCGTCGCCGCGGCTGAGGGATGGCATAGTGCTTGTCGACACACCGGGCCTGGGATCTTTGGCTACGTCGGGGGCTGCGGAGACGCTCGCGTACTTGCCGCGTTGCGACCTGGGCGTCGTGTTGATCGATGGCGGGTCCACGCTCACCGAAGACGATCTCGCTACCATCCGAACGTTGTACGAAGCGGGCATTCCAGCCTCTGTGCTTCTGAGCAAGAGCGACCTCCTCGCTGGGGAAGACCGGCTTCGATCATCACAGTACATCTCGGAGCAGATCTCGGCTCAGCTCGGGCTCACGGTGCCGGTTCATCCGGTGAGCATCGAACCAACACACTCCTTTCTTCTCGATGCATGGCTAACGGAAGTAATTCTTCCGCTCTACGACAAGAACCTACAACTGATGCGGGAGTCCCTGTTCCGGAAGATTGGATCACTGCGAGGGGCAGTGGAAACCGCTTTAAAGCTCCGGCTCGATCGTACGCGGTTGTCCGACGGAGCGCCGGATCAAAGTCCAGAAGACCTCGCTGCCGTAGACAGCAGGCTCAGGATGGCCGCCGGCCGAATTGCGGAGGCTCGCGAGCTTTGCTTCCAGATTACTTACGCCGTTCGCGGCTATGGTGAACAGGCCTTGAGCAATGCGGCAAGTCGCTTAACGCAAACAGGCCTTCCCAGCACTGTCGTTCAAGAAGCGTTGGAGCAGAGCGCGGCTGAAAAGGCCGGCGAAGTATTTCGCGCTCTGAAGGAAGCTGCCAGCGAACTGGGCGGCACCTTGGAGTCTACAGCGCGGGCGCTCCATTTCGCGGAGTCAAACCAGGAAGAAGATCTCGCGGCCGCCATCCAGGAACTGCCAAAACTCGACCTCGGTGCATTGGACATTGACGTGAAACCGGGCCTGTTCTTGAAGGTATCGAGGCGTCTCTCGATCCACAAGGTCGAAAGAGAATTGCGGCGTCAGATCGGGCAACGTGTTTCAGAGGCGTTTTCAAGTTTCGGAAGCATGTTGGACACCTGGTCACGGCGGACACTGAGCGAATTGCAGGTTCGATTCGATGCCGAAGCGGATGCCTACCGCGCTCACATCAATCGCCTGGCTACGCGCGGGAAGGTTTCGACGGGCGAACAATCCGCTATTGCGCGCGACCTGGATCTGCTCGCGGAACCGGCCGGCAATACGACCGCGGAGATCACAACTCGATGATGCCAGATGCCGACTCGCGCGAGTACGCTTTCGCTTATCTGATTCGATCCGCGGAAGACGTGCCCGCCGACTTTCCGATCCCCGAGCCGGCGCGTTTTCGAGCCCGGCCTGTTTCTGCCACGTGACGGCGCGGACTGGTTTGGACGGCGTGCATATCCGCCCCGCATTTTGTTGTTAGATGCGGATGCAATTCTTGTGTTGACTCATCCACGCTATAACGAGTCGCCTGTGCGACTGCTGCCGGACATCGCGTTTTACGAAGCTGTCCAAAGTACGTATCCTCGACCTCCTTCTCTTCGTCAACCTCCAGCATGGTTTCCGCGTAGCGGGGCAGATCCTCTTCGACGCTGATCATATGGAGGCTCGCATGGAGGCGCAACGTAAGTTCCACCGCTGTGTCAAACGCCTTCTGGGCTCCGTCCGAACCATCGTGGGCAACCAGAATCCGTTCAAACATTCTAGCAGCGTGAGGTGAAACTGGCTGTTTTCACTGCGCGACGGTAATCATCTGAGCCGGGTCGGCAAGAGTCATTAAGTCGCCGAACCTTGTGACGAGTGTCGCTGGCGTAGACCAGCCGCGGATAGAGGCGAGCACGGCCGAAAAAATGGCAGCCCGTGTACTCGCCAGGCCACGCGGCGTGCCTTTTCCGAACAGTTGTCGCATTAACAATCCAAGATTGGCCGCGCCCGAGTGCACCACCAAGCGCTTGAGAATGTTTTCCCGGCCGCGCAAATGTAGGCGACGCATCCCGCCCCGATCATACAAGTGTTGATTCCATCGCTCCAGCTTCTCGCCGCGCTGGCGTAACAGCCGGAGGCCTCGCTCTCCACGAATGCGCCGTCGATTCGCATACACCGCTTGTTGTTCCCGCTGTTGCCCTCCCCACTGTTGCGGTCCGCGATTGGGTTCCGAGCAGTACGTGCGCAAGCCCCACTCGGTGAGTTCGTTTACCAGCGCGCGACTGTGATAACCCTTGTCGGTGACCACTTCGCGCGGCCCGTCCGTGCTGACCTGCTTCACAACATCATCGCCGTTGGCATCCGCCACCACACTCGTGATGCGCTCGCCTGCTTCGGCTACCGTTTCGGGAATCGTTGCCGTGTCTCCAACGTCTGCCCCGTGCAGCGTTACGGCGACAATCGCCCCGGTCTCCATGTCTACCGCGTGCTCGGCCTTGTGAGCCAGATGCGTGCGTCCATCCTTCATCTTGGTGATGCGCGCATCGGGATCGTGCGGATGCGTCCAGTCATCGTTGGAACCCTTCTTGGGCCGCTTGCGATCCAACTTCGCCAACTGCTCACGCGTGGGAGTTTCGATGCCGCTTTCTTTGGCCAGCCGCACCAGAAACTCCTCGTAGCGCTCTCCGGTGTCGCGCCGCACAATCGACCGTAGCGCCGCATTGGCTTCCAGAGTCGTCGCGTCTACCCCGATCGTCGTCCCCTTCAGCAGCTTCTTTTCGGCCAACACCTGCAGCACCCACTGGAACACCGCCTGATGCGTGTCCACATCCATCAGCCGCCGGGTGCGCGAGATCGTCGAATGATCCGGCACGCTTTCGTCCAGCGCGATCCTCACGAACGATCGAATCGACAGACTATCGCTGGCCCGCCATGCGATTCCGCGCTCCGAATCGATCCCTTCAAAATAGCCCACCATCAACAGCCGGAAATAGATTCCCGGCGACAAGCCCGGCCGGCCCACCTCACCGGCGTAGAAATCCTCGCAAATCGTTTCGACGTACTCGTCGAACTTCTTCTCATCCAGAATCTGATTCAGCCGTTGGTAAAACGGATGGCTTGCCCCTATCGGCAGCGCCGCAGTCGGTGTCCACAACCTCTCTTGCCGAACGCGCTTCTTTCGTCGTCCCATCGCCATGTTTGGAAGACGATCAAACTACGTCCAAGGTCACACAGGCAACGGCGTTTCACCACGCGCTGCTAGGCCCTTGCCGCCTTCTGAATTCGCACAATACTCACGTCCGACATCGCGATCAACCCCTTGTCCATCATTTCTTCCAGGATGGGTAACAGCCGTTGGATGTTTTCCTCGGTATCGACGATCTGGACCAGGATTGGCAAGTCATGCGTGAGGATATGAGACCGGTGAATCTCCGCCGTGTCGCCGTACCCTTCGAGGCCGCGGAAGACCGTGGCTCCGGCGATCTTCAGTTCCAGGCATTTGTGAACTATAGCCTCATAGAGCGGTTTGCCCTGGTGGCGGTCATGCTCGGTGAAATGCAAGCGCAGCAGTTTAGCTGGCTGATAGTTTTGCATCGATAGCCTCCGGCTTCGTATCCGCCTGCCTTGTATCCGTTAAAGAGTGGGGGTGAATGAGGCGAACCATGTCCACCTCCGATACTACGATGAGTCCGTCCTGCAACATTTCCTCAACCGCTTCCGCAGCCAGACTCATTTTCTCTTCCGTCTCGATGACTGCGATCACCATGGGCAGGTCGCGGCTGGTGTGCAGGCGATTCTGTTTATGCGTGTGTCCTTTTACTCCATATCCCAGGATGCCGCGGTAAACGGTGGCGCCGGATATATCCAGCATGCGGAGGCGTTTGACGATCGCGTCGTAGAGCGGTTCTCCGTTCCATCGATCCGCCTCGCCCAGGAAGATCCACATCAGTTTGGCCTTTCCGGCTTTGCGCTCATGCAGCTGCTTCGGTTCCAGTCGTCGTTTTTCCTTCGTGGCGATCTTGACGACGGTCGTATCCTGAACTTCGATGAGTCCGTCTGTGACCCTGTCGTAGAGAGTTGGAAGAAGTTCGTCCACCTTCTCCGCGGTCTCGATGAATTCGATTCTGAGCGGCAAATGTTCGGACCGCGCCTCCATGGTCGGCGTGTGTATCACCTTGTGCGCTCCAAAACCAGCCAGGGCTCGTGTTACCGTGGCGCCCGAAACGTTCTTGTGCAAAAGGAAGGTGAGGATCGATTCGTAGATCGGGGCCAAATGGAACTGCGTGTCCTCATTGACGTAGATCGTGACCTTCTTTGCGGTTCCCTTGGAAAGCATGGACACCTCCTCCTTATTTACCCCTCCGCCTGTTCGGCCGGCTTGATCTTGGTTCCCATCCTTGCAGCCACGGTCGTCTTGGACGCGGCGCCGGGCAATAAGAAATAGGCATTTGCGATCGCGGTGGGAACAACTGCGCTTGCAATCACGGTCGCTACCAGGTGCGAATACTGTGTCTGATTGATGATCTGATGATTGAGCCCGAAGAGCGCTGAGTCAAGCCGGTAGACATCATCAACGAATAATACATGCCGTCATGCCCTACATAGTTAAACTTTGGTAACCAGCATCGTTACGAATACTAATGGCGCGGCGATAAGGGCCGGAACCGATACCAACGAACCGGCTCGGATGAAATAGAACGGCGTCAGAAGCCCGAATGTCAACGTGCGCAGCCGGCGGATCAGCACGTGGTCCTTCCCCACCGTCCCGGCTAGCACCATGCCAATGATATAAGCCGGCAACACTGCCTCACTTCCGGCCCAAGCCGCCAAGCCGCCCATACCGAAAAGCGTGAACAGGATGTATTTCGTCTCCAACTCAGACACTCGGCCGCCGTAACGCTCAAAAAACGATGGTGTCAGAAACGGTAAAATCGAAAACACCACAACGCTAACCAGGACGAAGATCAACGTCCTCATAGTGAACGGCGCAAAGATCAGGCCAAGAGCGATAACGTCCCAAGATCATTGACGAAGCAGGCCGCCAGAATCCCTTTGCCGAAATCGGTCTGATTCAGGCCAAACTCCAACATTACCGAATAGACCACGGCAACCGATGTGGTTGAGAGAGCTACGCCTGCCAGCCAACTGGGCATGATGGCCCAACCGAGCACGAGTGAGCCACGGCGGCGGCGCCCAGGAACGGCGCGAAGAAGCCAACCAGCCCGACGACGAAGGCCTCCTTCCATTTGGTCCGAAAGATTCCCGGGTCCAACTCCGCGCCGGCCAGAAACGTCAGGATGATCGCACCGGTCCCCGCCAGAAACGTGATCCACGAAGACGTTGCCCCCAGCGCCTGCGTTCCGATCAGCGCGCCGATGATCAACTGCGCGACCGTTCCAACCACGATTTCCGAGAGCGCGGTCGAGATTCGAAACCAAATCGAAAGCATCGTCGCCACCAAGGCCAAAACCAGCCAAAGGGCCGCTACAAGCCAGACCTGTTCCATCGGCTTGCTCTCCTCTTTCAATACTTATTGGGAAACCGTTTCGGAGGTCTGAACAGATGCCCCTACAACAGTTACCCGTCGTAGGAGTCATTGTCCGTGTGGCACGGAATTAAGCGAACTCCACCGCTCGGATAAAGCATACATTATCGAGGGCCGGTCCGCACGTTTCCTTCCTGTTCAATCGCTTTTCGAGCGGAATCCATCCGCTCCAGATGATTCTTGATCGCGGGTACGCGGTCGCTGCTGGCGGTTTCGATCAGTCCTTCCACCGTTGCGATCAGCTCGTCGAGGCGGCGCTCGGATTCTTTTCCAACACTCAGCAATGCGGCATTGATGCTCTCCTCCCATTGCGACGTGAGGCGGGAGATGTTCGCGTAGACAATCTCAGGAATCCTTCGGGTAAAGTGGCGTCTTACTAGAGATTTGATCAATACGACCGGCGCGACCGGCGACAGGAGCTCCCAATTACGATCGAATATCCGGCCCGCCCGAATGTCGGGTTCCTGCGGCTCTTGAACCTCGATTTCCACTTCGGTGGTGCGGAGCGGGATGCCAAATGCTCGCAGCGTACTCTCCGACAGCCGGTCACGAAATTCCTGGAGGTAACGAAGAACCTGCCTTCTGGCCTTTTCAAGCGGCTCGATGACCCGTGCGTGCTCCGCCAGCGATATTCGGGCTAATTCGGCCGATAACGTTCCTTCCAGCCAGTCTTCGAAGGAGCTAAGGAGAACAGCCAGGCTCTTGGTCCAAGCGGGAAACCTTGAGGCGAAATCCGTACGTAAACAGCGTTCGAGCTCCAGTTGGTGCGGCTCGAAGACGGCCGCTGCAATGGCGCGCGTGCCGCCCACGGCGTGGCGCACAATAAGGCGCAGCTCGCTCTTGACGTCGGCCATTACTTGCTTCTCGCCGATCACCTGCCTTTTCACTGCTTCACGCTCAGAATCTAGAAGCTCTGCTGACTTCAGATGCAACGCCACGTAATCGGAGCATTCTCTCAGCAACGTATCGATCTTGCGTGAGAGGATTGCGCTGCGGCGTCCCCCGAACTCGGTCAGAGTGCGGTCTATAACCTTCTGCTCCAATTGCTCGCGCAGTTCTTCGTATCCAGGACGAACAGAGTACGGAAGAATTTCCGGTGAACTCCCAAAGCTCTTGGTCAACCGGGTGCGGATGAAATCGAGGACTTCAGAGCGCTCTTCGGTGCGAAGCAGATCCACTTTAGTCAGCAGTACGGACACGTTCGGCGTGTACCGATACAGGTTCTTCAACAGCTCGATGTCTTGCTGGGAGAGCGGAGGATCTACGCTAACCGCAACCAAGGCCAAGCCCACGTTGGGCAGCCAGCTCAGAGACGCTTCGGTGTTGTGCGCAAGCACGCTCTCAAGGCCCGGCGTATCCACGAATATCAAGCCCGGAAACCGTGCCAGGCTAGGGAGTTCAACCCGGATGGTTGCCACTCGTTTGTAATTCTCTGCATTCTCACGCTCCGAGACGTAACTCGCGATTTCATTCAGGGGAATTTCGTTTACGCGTCCTTCCAGGAATCGGACTTCGGCTCTCTCGGCGGGGCCAAATCGAATTTCAGTGACTACCGTTGTTACAGGGACCACTCCGACGGGTAGCAGCGGGCGACCGAGGAAGTGATTCAGGAAGCTGCTCTTGCCGGCTTTGAATCGTCCGACGATTGCGATTGTGATCTCAGCCTGCGTCAGAGCGGACTGGCACGAGGTAAGGAGGGCATTAATCGGAGAGAGCCCATAGCGCTCGGCGATTTCTGAGACCAGATCGAGACCTTGGCTAAGCTGAGGATCGACGGAAGTGGCCTTTGAATTGGTCGAGAACAAGCCGCGCCTCTACGTTCGTAGGAGCCATCGTTCCCGAGAATCACGCGGGACGGTTAATGGTAGAGCCCCATCACCCCAGGTTCATTACACCCGCATTGTAGCAATCAGCTAGGGTTCGCCCAGGCCGCCGTGGCGGAGGACATGCGCCAGACCAGCTTTGACCGCGGCCGGTATCGGCAGCGCATCGATCTTGCGAACGGTTTGCGCGAACGGATAATCGAAGGACCGAAGCTCGATCGTTCCATCGTCCCAAACGGCGTAGCAGGCTTGCGGCCTCCCGGTCTTCGGCTGGCCCAAGCTGCCAGGATTGACCACTCGACGGTCTCCGAAATGGCGATCAAACACCAGGTGTGTATGTCCAACCAGCAGAATGTCTGCCTGCGCGAACTCCAACTCGCTTTCCCAGCGCGGTGAGTCGGGTGGACAGTATGTGAACAAGGGCTCTGAAGGAACCGCGTGGCACATGGATACCTTCATTCCGCGAAGCTCGCGGTCGGCCCGGAGAGGAAGGTCGCGCAGGAATTGCTTTTGTGGTTCTGAGAGAACTGAGTTTGTGTACTCCTGCATTGCCTGCGCCATCTCCCGGAACAGCGGTGAGCAGCGAGGATCTTCCTTGAACCCGATGGCATGATCGTGATTTCCTCGGATCACGATAGACGCGTTTGCTTTGACGAAATCGATGACTTCGGCCGGATTGGGGCCGTAGTTCACCAAGTCACCGAGTACCCAAACTTCGTCGAAATTTTCCGGCAGCCCCGCGAGTGCCTCCAGATTTCCGTGAATGTCGGAGATAATGCCGATTTTCATTTAAGCGGGGAAATCGCGAAGCCGTCGCAAAGGTTGAGGGCCGGAGCCAACACCAATGGCTAACGATAGCATTTCGAATATGGTGGCCACATAGTCGCTGCTCGCCTTGGTGTTTCGTTATAGGAGAAGGCGCGAGCATCAGAACATCATTCTTCCGCCGACGCAAAGGAGCACGACCAGCGCCATGCCGTAAGAAATGTTGAGCGACGTGTGCCGCTCGTTCGGAGGAGCCGCATCTCGCCGACGGTTCGGTAGGTTTGGAAACATTGTCACAGGCTTTAACGCCGTTTCTCGTGATCGGCCACGTTCTCCGGTATTATCAGATCGGTGCACATGAGCCGCAACACCTGAGCCGCGTCCAGCGGCAGCCCGATAATCCTGGCATCGCGGCCCGCACCAAGCACCTCCGTGAGCAGGTCCTTCTTGAGGGCAATCCATCCGCCTGGCGTTTCGTAACTGACAAGGAAATGCCCTTCCCGCCGCGCCGCCAGCAGTTGCGCCCGGTCATAGGGCTCAGCTTTGTGCGCCGCCACAATATGCCTGTCCGAAGAGCCGAAGTACTGGGCTGGCAGTTCCGGAATCGTCGACGCCTTCGAATCAGTCTCAGGGTCGTCCCCGGACACGATATACAGGCGCCCGGTTCTTGAACCGTCGCATGCCTCGGCATTTGAATCGCGCCGCCTGAGCTCGCTCTCGATGCGGTCATAAACGTCTTCGGCGAACTGTTGCGGGTAGTCGTACAACCGTTGTACTTCGGGGTCGATGTGGGGCAATTTCCGCCAGCCGTTCACCCAGGCGAGCTTTGCCGCGCTGGTGTCCCCATCGTTCCAAATATCATCCAGAAAGACATCTTCCAGGCTGAATCGCGTTTCGGCATCGTGCTGCAACGCTTTGAGCGCCATGTGCTCGATGAGATGGGATGGCAACCCGAATATAACTCCGTAGGGAGAACAGCCGCCGTCAACCGGCCTGAAACGTGGGAAATCGTCACGCAATGACTTGATCAATCGGTCAATTAGTGCACGGTACTCTTTTAGCAGCTGCACATGTCGCTGTCCCAGGGGCGAATAAACGACATGGCCGTCGCGATCCGCAGCGATGAAAACGTGCTCGATCATGCTGTAAGCGCTCAACAGGTCGACGCGATTCAGAAACAGCTCGGGATCGGCAGATATGCCCTGACAGATGGCTCCTGCCATGTCGAGCCGCATTCGCTTGTCGCCGCTCCGCAGCGCGCAGTCATAGGCTTTGAGCAACCCCACGAGGCCCTGAACCAGCAGTGCGAAATCGAGCGCATTGGAGGTGCGCGTGCGAAGGACGACGCTATGCTCGTTCATAGACATGCCTTCCTTCGTGCGGTGGTAACGAATCTGTGAGGTCAGATGCCCGCCCAGCATTCGAACATGGGCTCTCTGGATTTCGAGCACGTCCGCTTCCGGAAGCGTCTCTGTGACCTGCTGGGCGACCTCGAAATAGGGCGCCAACTCATCGGTAATGAGGCTCTGCGCCAATGGAATCAGCCAGCGCGCGTCGCGCACGATCACGGGTTGATCGGCTGGTGAGCTGCTCCATAGTTCATCGAGCACGCCTTGAATTTCCGCCAGCCGCCCGCCGGCCTTTTCCTGTGCAAAGCTGCTTGGGTCCTCATCCCAGAGGCGCATGCTCAGAAATTGGAGACACCGGAGTACATACAAGTTGAACAGCGTGTGCGCGTAGTGCATGCGTCCGTTGCGACCCGCCCAGCGAGTCTGCTGCCAGCAATAAAAGCCGCGAATCATCATCTCCGCCGGATGGATCAGGTCGTTATGCAGACCCTGAACCTGACGAGGTCTGAATCCGCCGGCCCAATGCGCTTCTTCCAGTTGGCCTCTGAGACGAGTTTGGCTGGCCGTGACCGCGGTGCGTGCAAAGAAGCACTCCTCGAAATCGCGGGACAAAAGAGACTGGTCCTGTAGGTACCCCGTCGGCTTTCGCTGGGCGTTCAGAACGGCCTCTATGCTCTCGACGATATCTACGCGATGCGTCAGAAACAGTCGCAGCAGCTCAACGTTTGCCTGAAACGGCACCTGACCAAACGGCTTCCCCGTCACGATTCGCCCCACGATGAATCTGCACCCATTAGAGAGAGAGTATAACGAGGGATTGAGGGGGATGGGGGCGTGCGGAAGGGCTGGCGTACTGGTTTTGTATCGGCTCCAATAATCCTCAAGCAGGCGCTCGGTGTTCGGCTAACGGGCACTCAATTGGGGGGAATTCGAAGGTTAAGTTTGAGATTAGCACGGCTGATGCCTTCGGTCTCCGAGTTCGCTACCGTTATGGTGCGACATCAGGCACGAAAATACACGGCGAATGTAGCGCTTTCTCGCGTGCCGCGCATGCGGCATTGCCTGAGCCGTCTTTCCGATTGCAATGCGCAACGGCGGAGGTGGTGTATACGGCATTCCGGGCAACAAAAAATCCGCAAGTTTGCAGGCCCTATTGCGACCAAAAGTTCGAATCCTTCTCTGTCCACCATGTGCCCTCAGCGAGGTGCCTGGGTAAAACCATTTCTCGCTCCTTGGTTCCCCGTGTAGCCCTGAGAATAAAATCGGCAAGAAATCTGCACTGATTGTCGTAATCCACTCGCCGCATCTTGGTGTAACGTCCTCCCAATGGATTCGGGGGACGCCGGCGATGCATAGGCGCGCATCCCTACCGGCCGACTTAGCCCGACAGTTAGCCGGGCCCGCTGCTGCTCGTCAACGGCATCGCAAAAGGCCTATCGGCTTAGGTCGCGGTGCAGCACATACGAAACATCGGTCGGGATTCCGTCGATAAACTTCACCTTCACGATGATTTGGTAATAGCGCGGAATTTGATTTGAGGTCCTGGTCAGCTTGTCAACCAGTGTTTTGGCAAGACCGATGTCGGTGAACGCTTGAACGGCGCCCTCCCGGCCCCAAGTGCGTGAACTGGAAAAACTCTGGATTACTGTGTTCCCCAACGGCCCCGGAGCTTGGGAGATCAGCGCGTAAGCTTCACCATCGTTGGCGGCCGAGCCGAGCCGCTTATCGGCGAAAAAAGCCAGCTCACCAGAACGTGGATGCAGGTTCCGGATGCCATCCGGCGTCTGCACCAGCGCTGGCTGCAGTTGGATTCCCGGTAGCTTCGGGTCAATGACGACCTCGGGACCAATCAGGATCACGTTCGAATCACCCAATTCCTCAAATGGCAATTGGCTGCTGCGGACCAAACGAATATCCTGTCTGCGGCTTCCAAGGAGTTTCGCGACCAGGAAGGAGGACATCACTTCGCCGGTCGGCATGTAGCTGTATGCCGGCTGCATGACGGGATTCCCAAGAAGTTTTCGTAGCGCTGATAACTCGGCGGACGCCGCGGCATCCTCCGGCCGTCGGATCGATATCTTGCGAAAAAAGATGTCGGTGCCTTGCAGCTCAATAAACAAAGGATCTGCCAGAGCAACCACTAATGGGCGTCGGGAGGTGAGAAACGGTTGCCACAATTGCTCCAGTTCCGGTGTCCATACGGTTGGGCTCGGATTGGCGCGAGCTCGCCAGAGTCTGATTCCCGAATATACACTCCAAACGCCCATCACCAACACGGCTGCTAACAAAGCAAATATCAGCGGCGTTCTCCCGATGCCTGCTTTCGGAAGGGTCGCGTCCCCCAGTGGTTCGACATGCCCCTCCCGCACCTTTGCAGGAGCTTCCGAGGTAGGGCGTGCGTCCCATCTGAGCTTGAAGCGCCCCTTCGGCAATTCGAAGACCAGCGTGTCATCCTTACCTTCTGTTCGATAGTATTCGCCAAGCTTCTGTCGGAGCCGTCCCACTTGGAGCCGAACGATCGCATCAGTCCTGGGATCGTAGGTGTGCGGCTTCCCGAAGGCGTCTACGCCGATGGAATACTCTTTGAGTTCGTCCGCCTCTCCGGCCACCGCTTTGTCGGCCAAAAACTTGAGGAGGCGGCGGAGAACAGCAGAGCCGTGAAACGTATCACTTTTTAAGATACGCTCCAGCTGGATGGAGGGCTCGGTCTCCACAAACATTGCAAAGTCAGTATAACACCGGCCGGACCGCTGGCAGCTCCCCATCGAATCGCGGTGAGATACCGGTTACCAACATCCGGCTATGGCATGTACGTTATTGATTATAAACACCTTATCCCCTAATGGGTTTTGTTGACAATGCCTTGGCCCAGGCAACATACTCAGCCCAATACATCTAAAGTTTGCCTCCGAAGCGGACTCGCCCCAGCCGGTTGACCGCAGCTTGGCTCCGATAGTCCGAGGTTCGAAAGGGAGTTCCTTAATGAAGAAATTGGTTTGGGCGCTTAGCGCGTTGGTCTGCTTGTCCTGTGCGCCAGTCTTTGGTCAATCGACGCTCGGTACCATTCTGGGCACGGTCCAGGATCAGTCGGGCAGCATCATACCCGCCGTCACGGTCACCGCCATGAACGTGGACACTGCAACCACGCGGACCGCGACGTCCAACGATGCGGGGCAGTATGAATTTCCAAACCTGCAGCCGGGAACCTACTCGATCACCGCCGAGAAGACGGGATTCGCCACCGTGAAGACGGAACGCGTCACCCTGGACGCACGGCAGGAGCGCCGCGTCGATTTGACGATGGGGCTGGCTGCCATCCAGCAGAGCGTCCAGGTGAACGCTGAGACGGTGACCATCAACACCGAGAACGCGAACATATCCAATACCATCAACAACACCGTGGTGACGGACCTGCCGGCCAACTATCGCGGCGGGTCCAGCAGTCCGCTGGCGGCCATCGTTGCGCTCCCCAACGTGCAGCAGGACCAGAACGGAACCATCGCGCTCACCGGGTCGCTGCCCTTCATGACCGACTACAGCGTGGATGGCACCTCGACGGTCAACGTGCAAACCAACTCGCCGGCCACTAACATGTACCCGTCCACGGAAATGCTGGCCGAATTTAAAGTCTCCGCCATCAACAACAACGCCGAACTGGAATCGTCGGCGGACGTGACGGTTACTACCAAGGGCGGCGGCAACGCTTTCCACGGGAGCGCATTCGAGTATCTCCAAAATCGGGCGCTTGACGCCACAGCCTACGGGTCGAATGAAAAGCCGGCCAAGGTGTGGAACGATTTCGGCGCCAGCTTTAGCGGCCCGGTCATTATTCCGAAGCTCTACAACGGCCACAACAAGACATTCTTCTTCATGGACTACGAAGGGAACCGCAAGCCGGGATCGCAGTTGGTGATCGATAACGTTCCCACCGCCGCCATGGTGGGCGGCAATCTTAACGGAGTTCCCGGACCCCCGGCGATCAATCCGTTTACCAACGCTCCGTTCCCGAACAACCAGATTCCGTCCAGTTTGCTCAACCCGGTAGCTCAGAAACTTCTGGCGACGTATTATCCAGCTCCCAATTACGATTCCGGCTCAACGACGGGCAATTACCGGACCCTGGAACGATTGGCCAACCAAACCGATGGCTACGACATCCGCATTGACCAGTACATCGGAACCAGGAACCAGCTTTTCGGCCGTTGGAGCTGGAAGAATCTGCCCTACCAACAGCAGGCGTCCTTCGACGATATCGCGCAGTTATTGCCACCTATCAACGTCCAGCAGGACAACCGGAACCTGGTGCTGTCCGACAGCTACACTATCACTCCCCAATTGGTCAACGAGTTTCGTTTCGGATATAGCCACCTGACCACCAACCAGACCTATCCGTTCTCCGGCGCCTCCGCCGTAGCGGGGCTCGGCCTGCAAGGGTTGGATCTTGCCAACGCCGGTTCCGACGGCGGCTTTCCCGGATTCAACTTCAGTGCGGGAACTGGCTTCACGCCGATCAGCCACGGCGACATCGGGCCCTCCAGCTCACGCACCATCCAGTTCACCGATAACATTTCGTGGATCAAAGGAAAGCACACGCTCAAGTTCGGCGTGGACTTCCGCGCGGTGAGTTATACGACGGTGAACAACTTCGGCCTGTCCGATGAATTCGGGTATTTGAACTTTCTCGGCTTCTTTAGCGGCAACGCCTTCGCGGATCTATTGCTCGGGCTTCCCAGCTTGAACATTGTTTTCGACATTGGGCCGCACATTGACGAAATTTCGCATCACTTCGCCACATATGCGCAAGACGAGTGGCGCATTTCGAAAAGCCTGACGCTGAGCTTCGGCCTGCGTTGGGAGCTGCAGCCGCCGTTTACGGAGGCGCACGGTAACATCGCCAATTTCGATCCGGTGAACGGGGGCGAGCTGGTTTATCCGAACGGCGGGCTTCCTCCGGCGCCGTCGGTCTTGTACAGCATCAACGAATGCCCCGGCGTGGTGAACACTGTGCCGTGTTCGCCTGTGCTTACGGCGAGTCAGGCCGGGCTGCCGCAGGGACTGCGCTACACGTACTATAAGGACTTCGATCCGCGCATCGGAATTGCCTGGCGGCCGTTTAACAACGACAGCACCGTGTTTCGCGCCGGTTTCGGCATTTTCACGGTGCCCACTCTGGGAGGCGTCGCGTATCAGATGGCGGGCACCGGCGCCACAAACTCACCCACATATGTGAACGCGCTGGTGAACGGACAGCCGCTGTTCCAACTGCCGTCGGTCGCTTACGGCAACGGCGGCCTGGTTCCGAGCGACGTTGGCACCTACACTTTCGACGTCGCCCAGCAGATCAATTATCGGGATCCCCAATCGGCCCAATGGAACGTGACGATCGAACACCAGTTGGGAGCCGCCTGGGCGACGCGAATCAGCTACATCGGAAACAATTCGTACCGTTTGCCACTGACCACCGACCAAAATTCCATCCGGCCCAGCACGACGCCCTACAGCCCTTCGGAAGAGCCGTTTCCGCAGTGGGGACCCATTTATCAGTTGGGGAACTGGGGATTCGCGAATTATCAGGCCATGGAACTGCAAGCGTCGCACCGATTCGGCGCCGGCTTCTATCTGCAGGCCACCTACGACTGGGCCAAGGACTTGAGCGACGCCAATAACGATGCGCCCGCCGCCTACGGCGCCGAACAAGGCAATTTCACCGGTCCGCTCGGATTTGTGGTGGGTGTGAACGACCGGTTCGATCTGCGCGACGATCGCGGCAACGCGCCGGGCGACCGCCGGCAGCGCTTCCTGTTTACCGGTATTTACCAGCTCCCCTTCGGCCATGGCCGAAAATACCTGGCGAATTCCAATACGTTTGTAAACGGTGTGCTGGGCGGATGGCAGCTCAGCTCCATCGCACTGGCTGAGACGGGACCCTACCTCACTCCTTACGATAGCAATGCCGCGGAGAGCCAAGCCAATCTGAATGAGGCTGGCAGGCCGGCTGTGGTGCGGCCCGATCAGATCGCCAATTGCAACGTTTCCAATCCCGGCCCCAACGGATGGTTCAACGACAATGCGTTTGTTCCAACACCGGTTGGTGCGGGACGGATTGGGAACGCGGGAGTCGGTGTGTGCGAAGGGCCGGGAACGGTAACCGTCGCGGCGGGCCTTTCGAAAACCTTCCTCATTCGCGAGAAAGTACGGCTGCGCTTTGAATCCACCTTCACCAATATCCTGAACCATCCGAATTTCGCGCCGCCGCCTTCGATGGACGTCTCCTCGTTAACCCAATTCGGAGGCAACACCGCCACCAGCCCGTTCGGCGTTACGCAAAGCGTACAGACATCGGAGAACGCAGGCAATCGCGTGGGACAATTATCCTTACGGCTTGACTTTTAGGATGGAAAACACATGACTTTCTCTCGGCGCGATTTTATCGGTGCGGTTGGAGTTGCATCCTGCAGCGGACTGGCTCTCTTGCAGGGACAAGGCACGTCAGCCGACTTGATCCTTTACAACGGCAAGATCGTTACCGTCGACGACGCGTTCTCGATTCGCGAAGCGATCGTCGTGAAAGACGGACGAATACTGGCGGTGGGTGGTAACGAGCTACGAAATCGATACACCGCCGCTCGCACCATCGACTTGCGCGGCCGCATGGTCATGCCCGGCTTTCACGATACCCATATCCACTTGGGCGGCCACTCTCGCCGCTACATCGACCTGAACGACACCACCTCGCTCCAGCAGCTCAAACAACAAGTGAGCGAAAAAGCCAGGGAGTTGGGGCCCGGCGAGTGGATCACCGGTGGCGGCTGGGACGAGTATCACTTCACCGACGAACAGAAAAAGCCGTTGCGCGGCGACTTGGACGCTGCGGCGCCCAACAATCCCGTCGTGCTAGTCCGGGCTGGCGGTCATAGCTCTGTGGGAAACAGCAAAGCGCTCGAACAAGCCGACATCAATTCCGCCACGCCCGATCCCGCGCGCGGCCTGATCGAAAAAGACGCGAGTGGCGCACCCAACGGCGTGATCCGCGAGCGAAACGATCTTTACATGCGCCTGGTGCCCAAAGACCAACCGGCCGATGTTCGCGAAAGCCTGCTGGCCGATGTGCGCAAGCAGCTTCAACTCGGAATCACGAGCGTCATCGAAGCCGGATCGTCGGTGGAGCCGGATGTCGTCGGATCGTACGCCGAATGGGAGTTGCTGTATCAAAAGCACGGTTCGGAGCTGCCGCGTGCTTCGGTGCAAGTAGGATACCCTTCGCCGCAAGGGCAGGCGAAGCTGGGCGCGATGAAGTTGAAGGAATTCGGCAAGAAGACTGGCGACGGAAACGACCGGTTGAGAGTCGGCTCGATCGGAGAGATGGCGGCTGACGGCGGATTCACGGGTCCAACGGCATGGTCGCTGGTGGACTACAAGGGACTGCCCGGCTTCCGTGGGCGGGCCTTCTTCACTCCCGAAGAGATCCACGCCAACATCGAGGAGGGCCACAAGCTCGGCTGGCAATTCGGAATCCACGCCATTGGCGACGCCGCCATCAAGATGACCGTGGACGCGTTGGACGACGTTCTCGCGAAGTATCCGCGCAACGATCATCGCCATTACCTCTGCCACTTTACTGTGTTGCCGCCCGCGCACACCATGGAGCTGATGGCTAAGGACAAGATCCACATCGCCCAGCAGCCCAATTTTACCTATAACCTGGAGGGCCGCTACGTCGAGACGCTGGAAGGCAACCGCCTCGCGACCAACAACGCCATTTCTACGCCAGTCAAGAAATACGGCCTCTTCATGGCGTTTGGCAGTGACAATCTGCCCATCGGTCCCATGGTGGGTTTGTACGCCGCTGTCACGCGCAAGGGCGAGAGCGGGAAAGTGTATGGTCCCGGCGAAGCCGTCAGCATCAGGGAGGCCATCACGATGTACACCCGCAACGGCGCCTTCTTGACGCGCGAAGAGAAGATCAAGGGAACGCTCGAAGCAGGGAAGCTTGCGGACATGATCGTGCTGCCGGAAGATCTGCTCAACGTCGCACCCGACAAGATTTTGAACATGAAAGTGGACATGACCATCGTCGGCGGCAAAGTTCTCTACCAACGGGCCTAGGCAAGTATTGCGATGAATCGCCTGTACCTGTTAGGGCTGTTAGCGCTGTGCGCTTGTCTCTCACTGGAGGCGCAAACCAAGGCCGACCTGGTGGTTTTTCACGGGAAGGTCTATACCGAGAATCCGAAGCAGAAGTGGGCAGAGGCGGTGGCGATCCGGGACGGCAAGATCGTTTTCGTCGGAACGGACAAGCAGGTTGAAGCATATCGCGGCCCTTCCACTCGAGTTATTGTAAAAGGTGCGGCCGTCAAACCCAGATAAACATGTGGAGATCGTGCGTTTCGCCCCACCCGCAGCGGTATATAAGCGTCCTTCGTCGCTCGGAGCGAAAGACGCGCTACTCCTACGGAATTGGGATTAGGGTGATACGGCTCGAAGTCCGGATGTAGGAAGTTTGCCGCCAGGAGGGAGTTCCAGCCTGATATCGCGCAATATCGGAATGCAAGCGAAGTTGCAGTGAAAGCCCTCAATGCGGTGTTGGTAGCAGAAATGGTACGTGCACCTCCGTCCGTGCCCCAGGGAGAATCCTACGGCCTCATGCTTATCGCAGCCTAGGACAGGGCTGATATGGATGGACTTCCTTATTTTTCGGGATCGAATGTGATGCTGCTGTCAGCGGTGAACTTTTTGTAGTTCCGGAACTCGATCACGTTCCGGGTGCACCCGTTCGCTCCGTGCGCGCAGCTCAGCGCCTCGGAGTGGACCGGCAGCAGATACTTGCCCTCGGCTATGACCACATAGTCGTAATCGACCGCCGATTCCACTGTGTCGAGAGGAAATGTCCTGGGCAGGTTTTGTGCAGACAGCTCGATCCGTAACACCCGGTAGTTCTCTTTGTCGATCCAGATCGAACCCGTGTAGGCTGGCTGATCAGACTGGCCCTCCGCCTCAATGTGCCAGTGCGAGTTCGGTCGCTCCACCGAGAAATCGTAAAGGAACGCGGCCCGGTTCACAATTGTCGTGGCTTGTTTACCGTGGAAACGAGCGTTGGTGCTGGGAGACAGGACGTCCAGTTGCAGACTGGAGAATTCACCGCGCGTCCATGATCCGGTCTTTTCGACATCCACCCTGGGCGGTTGCCCATTGACAAGAATATTCTTGTATTTCTCGGTGCCATCCTCCTCGATCACGTCGGCGGTAACATGGTCCAGCGCCTGCCAGGAGGTCTGGCTTCCGCGCGCTACCTGGGCCGCATATCGCGTAGTGTATTGCTTGACTACGTAATTGGGAAGAGTTTCGGTGAAAGAAAAAGCCTCCTCCCGAGCCTGATCGATGACCGGGTCTCCGGATGCAGGCATTCTCTGCCGCATGTTCCCATTCGGGGACGAATCTGGGTCCGCAGGTGCGCCGACCCGCGGCGGAGGGGGTGTCCGCGTTACGCCGTTGGCGACGTCGGCCTGAAGGCTCGGGCGTGCATCGGCGACCGTGGCGTCGGAGTTTGTGGACGGCGTGCTACCGCCGGTTGAGCTTCCGCGCTTCAACTGCGGCGGACCGTCGTCGTCGGTATCCCGCGGGGCCGACGGCGCAGATGGACGCGATACCGACCCAGACGTTGGGGCGGAATCTCCAGGAGTGATTTGCGCGCTCGGCGTGCCGTCAGAACTCCCGGTTCCCCGTTGCCTGGGGCGGTCGGAGTCGTCATTGCTAATTGGGGAGCCGGTTGAGGGAGGATTACCGTGGTCGTTGCCGCTTGATGAGCCCACTGGCGAGTTGCTCGATAAGGGATGCGACGTGTCGTTCATTGCCTGCGACGCGGCCACGTGCTCGTCCAGTGTGCCTTCCTTGACCATCGTCATAGTCGAGGCATGGTAGGCGTTGTTGACTTGCTTTGCGTCAATACGCACGTGATCGCCAGGTTGAAAATCGCCGATGTTTGCGGAAGCGCCAGAAACGGCTTTGTATTTAGTCGATTTCGCGATCGAGATAGTGTTTATGGTCTTGTCGTCGGACTCAACGACGACATTGTTCTCGCCAATTCTCCTCAACATCCCGGTGAACGTCATCGCGGCCCGGTCCCGCCTGCTATTCGGCGCCTGACCTCCCGGATTGCCTTGCGGATACGGTCGGCCTGGATATCCACCACCGGGGTATCCAACGCCAGGGGTGATGATCTGGCCAAGACCCGGAAAACCGGCCAGCAGGAGAAAGGTCAGTAACAACGTGAACCCGCGAGACATTGATCTCCCTGGACGAAGGTTAACAGCGAGCCGGCTGCGAAATCAAGTGAGCTTCCGGGAGTTTGGAAGTCCTGATGCTAATTAAGCTTGGGGTTAATTCGATGCTCGGGCGACAGGAAGTAAAGCGTGCCTCCACATTGGAACGTTGGTTCGCAGAACAGCCGGCCCTTGTAAGCGAGATCCTCCAGTTCGTCCTGTGACCTGTGAAATAGGCCCGATCAAGTCGGCTTGTGACCGCTAACCGTGTCGCTTCGTCGCTATCACGCGCCATTCATTCTGACGATCTAGACAGAGCCGCGCGGGCACTTACCGATAACGCCACCTTCGAGGAAGCAGCGAACGCCCTCAGGTTGCAGCCGTGGAGGCAGGCCCCCTCACAGGAGAGCACACCGCCTCCATTACTGGCATCATTGAATCATCCAAAGATTCCGAATATGGATTCCAATGAGGGGAACAATGATGAAGAACAAGACGATAGTTGGATTGCTGCTGGGGGTTAGCATGTGGGGCGTCACCGCGAACGCGGCGCAATCCGCCATCACCTGCGACCGCGAATGTCTGCGCGGCAAGGTCACGCAGTTGCTATATGCCTTCCTGAAGCACGACGTGAGCAAACTACCCGTAGCCGACACGCTGCGGGTGACCGAAGACGCCGTCGAGAAGCCGCTGGCAAAAGTCGGTCTGGTCAGGACGGTGACGCGCCTGCGCGGCTTTCGCCAGGATATCATCGACGAGCGCGCGGGCGTTGCAGGCGCCGACGTTGTGGTGGAAGAGAGCGGAGCGCCCGTGCTACTCGTGGTGCGGCTGAAGATCGTCGCGGACAAGTTGACCGAGGTTGAACTTGTGGCCACGCGAAGCGCGGCAGAAGGGCTTATCTTCAACATCGACGGTCTTAGCGCACCGAGCGAAGCGATGAACTACGCGCCGCGCCCCGAGCAGCTTTCGACCCGCGACGAGGCCATCAAAGCGGCGCTGCACTATCCGGCCGGACTCAATGCCGCCAAGACTTTCGCCGATGTGGACGCACCTTTTGCGGCGGGTGCCTATCGCTACGAAAACGGCCAGCTGATGGCAGGTCCGGACTGCAAGTTTGCCCCCGGCTGCCAGAACATCGCGACACAATCGCTCGCGATCTTCAATCGCCTCGGTAACGTCCAAACGCGCGTCGTCGCCGTCGATGAGCGCATGGGCATCGTCTGGCTGCGCATGGCTTGGGGCGCTCGCGAGCGCGGCGGTGACCAGCTCACGGTGTGGGAAACGTTTAAGGTCTACGACGGCAAAATCCACGCCGTGGAAGCGTTCATGAGAATCCTTCCGGTGGAGAAGCGCAACGGCGGATGGGAGTAGCGCCTGCCTCGCGGACTTCCGAATGTGGGACGCGGGGAAACTGCGGAGGCAAAGAAAGCTCCTTCCAGAACGCCCATCGCACAGCTGATCGGCCGAGGTGTCTTCCCTTCTGGCGCGAGGCCAAGCTTGGCGTTCTTAATCCTCGAAATACGGGATTCTCCAAGTGGCCGACGATCTGCTCGGGCCGGGCATAACATCCTACAACGAACTTCGGGCCCTTCTCGACGGGCAAATCCTCGGTTTGGGCATGAGGGCGCTCAGAGAATTCAAGAAAGATGCCAACGTGGAAGGCGGAGGCAGGCATCCGACTCAAACGGGGACCAAGTACCGGGCGACGGCGGGCGATGCGCGTCGATCCCCTGGTCGCTCTTCGATACGGAATAATCCCGGCGCACAGGTAAGGGACAAACCGCCCTTAAGAAGTACTTCGCATGAACGCCGAGTGCTTGTGTATGTCGGGTGATTTTGCCCGAGTGACACTCCGACGCTCGGGATTCCGACTTCGGTCCGTGTTTTGGACGATCCGCTCGGAGGTGGAGGCGGCGTCTCAGTGAGCGCTGCTTTACTGATGACAACGTCCTTTATCATCCACTACCGGAGTTTGCAAGTTGAAAGCAATTTTCTGGTGAGAAGGATTTGGATCTGATCTTCCGAACGGTTCTTAACGACGATCAAACGGAGGTCAGAGTTCACGAAGCTTCTGGTCGATACCTGCACTCTTTCCGACGCCGCCCACAAGTTTCATGCGGGAGGCGCTCGGTCGCGATCACCTCCCAACAGGCCTACTTGCGATAACTCATTTCGATTGCCCCGGCAGATTCGTCTTGGGTGAGGGTCAGATTGTGCTCGCCCTTATTGGCCTGTGGTCAGTACGATCCGAATTGGGCTGACCTCCATCATACGCGAGCGAGGGTTCACATCAGCCGCCCGGGAATCCGAACATCAACCAGGACTGGTTGGCTGCCCAGTGGGGGTAAAGCTCGGTCATCTGGTTGAACAGCTCTTGGTCGGACGTCGCGGTCTGCTGCAGCCGATCAAAGTCCAGCAGATAGCGCTTAGTGTCCTGGATCGCCGAGGGTGAGTCGGGCGCCCCAGGCTTCTTGTGACCGGCCACAACCATCGCCGGCTTCAGCGCTGCCAACCGGTCCAGCGCCGCGACCCAGTTCTTCCGGCTCTCGGGGGTGGTGTCGCCGACGTACATGTGGCACTGGTTGTACACCACGTCGCCAGCGACGACCAGGTCGATCGATGGCACGTGCAGAGACGTCGTATCGGGACTATCGGTGTGGCCCTGCTCGATGATGCGCAATTCGTGGCCCTCGAGAGTGAACGTGTCGCGCTCATAGGGCTGAGGTGCAACCAATTTAGTGGCCACTTGCCCAGGAAACAACCGGCGGGCTAACCGCTCCACTGGGGGAGTGAAAGACATCTGCATGGCATTCACCGTCTTGGGCGTTGCTATCGCCCGAGCGCTCGGGAAACGGTCGAGCAGAACGCTCAGACCGTAGAAGTGATCGAAATGGCCGTGCGTTATATAGATGGTCTCCAGGTTGCGGTTATGCAGCGCGACCCAATCCGCGAGAGCCTCGGCCTCAGCCACCGTCGTCATTGCGTCTACCAGCACCGCGTCGTACTCGCCGAAGATTAAAGTCGACGTGATCGGGTCAAAGCCGAGCGCTTCGCCGAAGGGCTTTGGTCGCTCGCCTGCCATTGGCTTTCCCGGTGCGGTAAAGACGTTGACGCCGAGCGTGTCCGACGTGGGGGCGGTCATGTGCGTGGACTCTTTAAGTTCATATGATGCTCCTTTCTATGCCTGAACCTAGGGCGCCTGCCAATTCCGGGCCTTTTGCGGCTGAGCGGCGTTGTATCGTTCGCGCCAACGGCCTAGCACTAAGCGGACATCCGTAAGCGTTTCAATCCGCCTCCCACCCGGGGCTGGGCGTTAACCGTACTTAAGGGCGGTGCTCTGTCCGACCTCGATAATATAACCGTCAGGATCGCGGATGTAGCAGCGCGTCTCGCCGTACTTGGGGATCGGCTCGGTGATGAACTCGGCCCCTCGACTTTTCCATAATTTGTAGCACGCTTGAATATCCGCAACGCGGATATTCATAAAGCTTGCTGATCTTATTCGGGTCGGGGACGCTAAGCGTTACCGACGGCTTGTCGGGTGTCGGCCCGCCTCCGACGTTCACCAGGAGCCACGTGTTCGCGATCTGAATGTACCCAGGCGCGCCCTTGCTGTCGCCTCTGCTGAGAGCGCGGCCGCCGAAGACCGTCTCATAGAAGCGAAGCGATCGGTCGATGTCGGCGACGGTGAGAAAATGTGCGACGCTGAACCCGTCCCGCGGGGGCATCTCATAGCTCTTCTGTTCGATTTGTACGCTGTTCATTGACGGCTCCGACTCCCACCACCGGACGCACGTCGCGCGCCACGACGAAGATACAGAAACGAAAGACTGAAGTAGAGACCATCGCACACTATTGTTCGCGGACCGACACAGCGGGTCGACACGATCCGACTTTCGAATTCAGGTCCCCGTGGGGCTCTGGCTTTGTCTTCCGTCAATGCTATGACCTCGTGCCGGCGGGGAGCGCCGCACGATTTCTTCCGCTGTCTATTCAGACCACTCCTGGATGGAGCAACACGCCCGGAGACGCGGCGTCTCCTCAACAATGAGCGGGGGCATCGCAGTGTTCATCCGCCAACTGCCGAATGGGGCGTGCCCCCAGAGATCGGCGTTCCAATTCCGTGCTTTCGCATCTTGTAAATTAGAGTGGTACGCGGCAATCCAAGCTGACTGGCCGCTCCGTCCTGCCCCCCGATCAGCCAGTTGGCTTGCAACTGCTGGCTTACTACAACGAGCAGAAATCGATTTGACAAAGGGTGGGGAGTCCTATCCCCCTCAGCGTTGCGATAGCGAGAGCCTGAAAAGGGCCGGCGGGCAAAAACGACGGACCCGGATCCCCGGGGTTGCCAAGTGGGTCACTTATCTCGACTGAGCCAGCGCCAGCGCATCGGCACCCGCCGGGAATCGGAGTTGTCCCGTCGTGTCGTTCGCAACCCGCCATATCGCCTCGGCCACGTCGGACTCGGTGGTCACCGCAGCCGGTTGCGCGAACGCCGCGAAGATCGATTCCGCGAACGGGGCGTAGGCCTCGGGAATCAGTCCTTGCATGCGGGATGCGCTATTACTCGTAAACCGCGTCGACGGGGCGTAGCCCGGCTCAACCAGTTTCACGCGCACATTGAACCACTCCGCCTCGAACGCCAGCGACCCGGTGAATCCTTCGATGGCCGCTTTGCTCGCGGTATAGGCCGCGGCCAGCGGCATCCGGGCCAGGGTCACGCTCGAGGTCACGTTGACCACCACACCACACCTCAGTTCGCGAAACAGCGGCAGTACTGCATGCGTCATCGCCATCACACCGAAGGTGTTGGTCTCGAACACTTCACGCACGGTGGCTATCGGGGTGGCCTCGAAGGCGCCGACAACACCGATCCCCGCGTTGTTGACGAGCACGTCGATCGTCCCAAATGTCGAAATGGCTTCGGAGATGGCTTTATTAACGCTGCCGGAATTGGTGACGTCGAGCGGGACCACTTTCAGGCGATCACTTTGCGAGCCGAAGATATCCGGCTTCGGTTGACGCATGGTTGCTACGACATTCCAGCCTCGGTCGAGGAACAGCTCCGCTGTCGCCTTGCCGTAGCCTGAAGAAGTGCCCGTGATGAGGACTGTCTGATTCATCGATGTCTCCGTTTCTTCCCTAGATCGATTAGGACAGACAGGCGTCGGCTGGTGAGTCTATAATCAGACCGCCGACTTTCTTTATCGATCGTCGATAGTAGATCCGGCTCTGAGTCCGGGGCGCGGTCGCCTGCTCGATGTTCTCCTTGGTCGGTTGCCAGCGGTTTTCCACTCTTGTTCGACACTTCGACGGTAGTACGCAACCGCCGACTCCCCACCAACGTGCATGTTGGACTTCTGGCTCAAGGCCTTCTCCAACCGGCCCGCCGTAATCGGGGCGATGGGCGTCGATGGGGTCTCCCGGTTCCCGCGCGCGGAGTTTCCGTGCATGCCAGGGGTCTTAGACTGCGCTGAGTCCGCCGGATGCTCGCGATTACGCATCCGCCAGTGTTGCCTTCCGCGATGCTGAACGACGTCGACACTCCGATTGCGATTATTTCGCAGCTCAATACCCTGCCTGCACTTCCCCCTGTCAACGCTTCGATGGCAGCCTTACGGCTGTCCACGCATGACTCGGGGCCAGGATGGCTCGCTACGCCTTTCCTGCATGACTCTTTCATTCACAACTCCACGCCGGTTTGTACAGGCGCACTCAGCAGCCTGTTAAGCGACGCGCGTGCGCCGGCGGCTACTGGCCCAACGCGCCACTGGTCGAGGCCGCCAATGGGGACTTGTACGGAACAACCATCTTCGGCCCCGGCCCGGGCGCCGGCACAATCTTCCAAATCGATCCTCAGTACGGTGACTTTCTTGAACGAGCCGCTACCCGTGAAGTGCTCGGACTCCAGCTTCCGGTGGCTTCAATTGAAGACGTCCTGCAAGGGAAGATCGGGCGGCTTCTCATCCCGAACCGCGAAGCACTAAACGCAGGAAAGACCTGCTCGACATCGAGCGGCTGCTTGAATCTTATCCTGCTCTCAGAACTCGCGTGCCGGAAGAGATTCTCAGTCAGCTAGGATAGCGCCGTCTTTTCCGCCAGCTGCTGCAGCTCCCAAATGTCCCGCCGGCTTTGCCCCAGCAGCGGCGCCAGCGCCATCTTGCCGGCGCGTCCGATTTGCGATTCCAGAAATATTAGTTCCTTCAATTGCCCCGGCAGCTCCGGGTCCGGCGTTACGGGAAAGCCCATCTCGCGGCGCAGCAAATCGCCTTTGGCGCGGGCACTCAATTCGAGCGACAGGTGCAGGTACGAAAGCATGTCGCCCAGGATCACCGGCGTGAAGGTGCTTTCGAGCGACCGCATGTACGAACCCACCGGCGACTTGCTGAAGGTCCCGGTTGCGATCATCTGCAGCAGATCGATGTCTTTGTCGAGCTTCATACCCAGCCATTTTTCGAGCACTTTTTCGCTGCGCCAAAAGATGAACGCGATCACCGCCGGCAGAATCACCAGCACCACCACTGCCGCGATCACCGGACGCCACAAGGGCTGGTTGTAGAGTAGGTGAATCACGATGGCCATCGCGAGTCCGGGCAAAAACGTCAGCAGAGAGCGCGACCCGCGAATCTCGCTCAGGTTGGCCGAAACGGTTCCGAAGATGGCGGTGGCGCCGCCATGCATCATGGCGGTTCCCAGGCCGCGAATCGCGCTGGCGATAAGGCCGCTGGCGGAAATATCGGGAATGTAAGTCAGATTTTCGAGCACCGCGAACCCGGCGCCGACGGCGAATCCGGAGATCGCGGTGTCCACCATAAAGCCCACGCGATTGGATCGCAGCAGCCAGGCGATATACGCCGCTTTTGCGATTTCCTCGACGACCGGCGCGCCCGATCGCGACCAGATCGCGGGCGAAACAAGCCCAGCCGCATAGACGGCCGTGTTTAAGCCGTAGCAGATCACCGCCACCGCGCATCCCACTGCGACGGATCGCAGAACGCGGCCGAGCGTCAGCAGTTTATAGGTATCGATCAACTCCAGCGCGAACAAAAAAATCAGCACCGGGAGCACGCTGGCGACAACTTGGGCGAGAATCAACCATAGGGCGGCCGGGGCCATCAGAGGATCCGCAGCGAGACCATGTATTCGGTGGTGATGTGGCCGTTACGATCGGCCGCGGCTGCGTAGCCGCCCGACAACGTGCTGTTCAAGTAGCTGAAGAGCACCATGCGAAGATCAAGCTGCGTTCCCAGGTTCACGTAATAACCGCGGCTGGGATCGCTGGTAAAGTTGGTCAGCAGGCCGGATGAAAAGAAGGTCAGCCGCGCCCAGTTGACGTAGGCCCAGGTGGATCCGAATTCGCGGAAACGTTTGGGCGGCAAATTGTATTCGCCCAGCAGCTTGCCGAAGCTGCGCGCGCCCAGGGCGTCGATACCCACGCCGGGGAAACTGTAAAATTCGCGATACCGGTCGATGGAAAGATGATCGATGTAATTGTTCCCAAATGCGCCGAAGTAGAAACTGCCGAAGGGGCTGGCGAAATCGCCAAAAGATTTTCCCGTGGAAGCCCGCAGCCAGAACGCGCTATTGCGCGGCAACAGAAATCCATGATCGTAATTCCCCCACAGGCTGGGGAAAGCGCCATGCGTGTAATATAGGCGCGAGTGAAGGCCCCAAGTGGTGCCTTGCTCGTCATCCACGGCGCCTTGCGCCCGTTCCAGATTCGAATACTTCAAGCCCAGGTTCGCGTCGAGAAGATTCCCAATGTTGTTGGTGGAGACGTTTTGATATTCGGGGAGCGCGTTGAGATCGGAGTAACCGGCCACGCTCCAATCGAGCGAGAGCGTGCGCGGCGTATCGTAAAGCAAGTACTGGGTGTGCGCCAGCTTCAACGATTCGCCCTTGCGGCTCAGCTTGGTGGGGCCGAACAGATCGTAGAAATCGGCGTAATTGTAGTAGCCGGTCAGCTTCCAATCCCACAGGTGAGCGTCGAACGAAAGGTGCGCGCGCTCGTTGGAAGGCAGATTCGGATCGGGCGAGACGCTGGCATCGAAATTCACGCCCGCGATACGCAGGCGATCCGCAAATTCGGTGCGCATACCCACGGCGGCCGTATCCCTGTATCCTTGCACCACCGGATAGGCTGAAATCAACTGGACATTGCGCAGCGGGTCGTAGGACCCGGCGCGCGTAATCAGGTTCTCCGATTTGATGGAAGACGGCGGCGGGAGCTTCCATTTGCGCAGCTCGGGATATTTGTTGAGCGTGGCCTGGCCAAAATATTTGACGGCGCTCACGTCATCCAGCGGCTTCACGGGCACGCGCGCCGGGACGAATCCCTTGCTGGTATATTCGAACGCGATCAGCGATCCGTCGGCCAGCGGTATGGGACGGAACAGCCCGGTTTCGGCGTTGCTGATCACGTCCATCTTCTTCGTCGAAAAATCATATCGGAACAGATTCGACGCGCCGGTGTAATACGACGAGCCGTAGAGATAGCGGCCGTCGGGTGAATGTACGAAATTGCCGGGCGAGTTGTATTCGAAATCGTAGAGCACTTCCGGCATCGCCGCCGCGTCTTTACGCAGATCTGCGATCTTAAAACGCACCAGCTTCTGGCGGCCGCTCACATCGGAAATAGCGCCGGTAAGATACCGGCCGTCGGGCGAGACGTCGATATCGAAGATGTCATTGCCGTATTCGAAATCGTGCCGGACCGTCAGTTCCTTATACGGAACCTTAAACTCTACCAGCGCCGACAAACCATTATTATGACGGACGCCCCAGATGGAGCCATCCGCGCTATCGAACGCCAGGTCTCCGGTGCGAATGTCTTTCAACAATCGTTGGGAGTGATGCGTTTGGACATCGTAGACATTCAAGTCGCGCAAATCGTTATTGTCGGTGGTGTAGTAGATCTTGCGGCCACGCGGGTCCCAAGTAACAGACGTCACGTAATACAACGCCGGTCCCTTGATGTCCTTCAGCTCGTCGATTTTTCCGGTGTCAATGTGAATGGCGGCAAGACTGGCCATATGTGTGGGGTAGCGAATAGCCGCATAAATCACGTTATTCTTTGGATCGAAATACGCGCGAGAGACTGACCCTAGAGTTTGCTGCGTCAGCCTTTGCGGCATGGTCACCGGATACTTGCGGATCTCGGCGAGGTTGGCTTCCTGAAACTTGCGCTCATCGGCGATCCACATTTTCCAGGCGTCGTTCATTCCGATTCCATACACCTGCTTGAAGCGGGCCCCGAAATAGCGCTTGGTGTTTTCGCCGCGCGTGGTCCACGCGAGCAATTTTTCCGGACCATAGGTGTAACAAAGCCAGGTCATGAAGCGGGTGCCATAAAGGTAGGAATTGGCGCCGGTCTGAAAGTCGGCGGAGGTTCCTTCCGATTCCAGCCCCACCACATCGTAGATATAGGCGTCGTCGCGGACCATGGCGCGAAACACCATTTCATCCCAGCCGCCGATGGCGCGGCCGAGTCCGCCGGCCATCCAGGTTTCCATGAAGGTTGCGATGCCTTCGTGAAACCAGCGCGTCGAATAATGCCTGGGGCTGGTCAGCGAACTATAGAGAATGGAAACCGGGTCCTCATCGGTAGGCACCACCTTGCCGAAGAATAGCGCGCGAAAGCGGCGATCCATCGCATTGGAATTGTCGCCCATCACGATGTGGATGGACTCGTGATTCATGATCCAGGTCATGCGTTCGTTGGCGGGCAGGGTTTCGTAGGTGTAGCTGAAGGGAGCGATGCCGACATCGATAAAGTTGGACGGTACCGTTCCTGCGGCGCCGTGGCCGTAGTCGCCAAAATCCTCGAGCAAAACGGTTAGTTTCTGCGAGGGAGTGTAATGAAAGAGATTATTTTCGAAGTTCAGCGCATTTTCGTAAGAACGGATCAGGTGGGTGACCAGGTATTCATGGGCCGGGCTGTAATAAAGAACCTCGACGTGCTTGGAGGACTGGACGAAGATCTTAGGATGGGCGGCGAAGGCGGGAGCGCAGAACAGGAAGGAAAGTAAAATGAGTCCCGCTATCCAACGCGGGACTCGTATGAAAACTCCGTTTAGCAATGGTTCCTAGTCGCTATCGGTTGCCGCCGCCGCCACCGCCGTTGCCGAACGACATCCGCGCCACGCTCCCGTTCTGAAGCGCATTCAGGAAGCTGGCTTGGGAAGCCAAAAGCCCAAACGTTTGAGAGGCCATGACAGCACGGAAGTCGGTACGTTGCAAAAGGGAGCCGAACAGCTTTTCGCCCGCAATCGCCTTGAAGGAATCCGTCCGGAGCAACGCTTCTAAGGGCGCGTTTTGAGCCAACGCCTTGTACTCCGCGCTGCCTTGGACAGCCGCGTTCAGATCGGCGTGGGTTCTGAGCGCGTTCTGGAAGGCATTGGATAAGACCAGTCTTGCAAACCCGGGGTTCAGCGCTAACGCGCGAAACTGCTCATTGGCCAAAAGGGCTGCGAAAGATGCCTGCCGGGACATCGAGGCGAACTCGCTGCTATTCACCAGTTCCTGGAATGCGTGGTCCTTAGCCAGCGACTTGAATTCGCTGCTTTCCAAAATAGCTTGAGTGGCCACCGGCGCCGAGCCCGGAGCGGCAACGTCGGCCGAGTCCACTTGCCCGTCGCGATAGACATCGCGCTTACCGATTGCGCCTTGCGTCTTATCCGAGCTGACGTGCGTGTTGGAAAAATAAAACAGGATACCCGCGGCGATCAGGCCGCCCCCAATCAGTATGGGAAATCTCCATTTGCGTACTAACGAACTCATCGAGTGCCTCCCTTTATATGTGGCTGCCTTATGTCCTGGTTACGTTATAGAGTGACACAATTCGAAGGGATGTTGCAGGCGGGCAAAAAAAGTTTCGACGTTCCTACTTTCTCAGCCACCGCCGGCGCCGTCGTCGATCGGGAAAGTAAAGGACAGGATGTTGCGGTCCTCTTCGCGGCGGTAATCGATGGAATCCACCATGCTCCTTACCAGGAACACGCCTAACCCGCCGATAGGGCGATCGGCCAGGCCTCGCGAAAGATCCGGGGGATCGGCTTCTAACGGATTGAAAACGCGGCCAGAATCAGCAATTTCCACCCGCAGCTTGCGTGGACCGGCCGGCGCATAGGCCACCTCCACGGCTCCCATTTCTGGAGTATAGGCGTAGCGGGCCACATTAATAAGGATCTCTTCCAGGATGAGGTCCAGTTTCGCGAACTCGTCAGAAGCGACGCCGGCCGCGACGGCGCCCCCGCGCACAAATTCGCTAAAAGCCGAAATCGACCCTGCGCTGGCTGGCAGAACGAGCCGTTTGACCGGAGGATCCATCACAGGGTGGCGAGGGCTTCCTGAGCGGTGTCGAAGACCGGAAACAAGCCGATAAGCCGCGTCATTTCAAATACTTGGCGCGGTAATCCATGCAGCCCGCAGAGGATAAGAGAACCGGAACCTGATTGCAGCTTTTGCGCCACCGAGAGAAAACATCGCAGCCCCATGCTGCTGACGTACTGCAGGCCATCGAGATCCGCGATCAGATGCTTGGCGCCCTGCGTGATCCACCGATCGCAGGCCTGTTCGAACTCGTGGGCGTTCTCGGCATCCATGCGGCCCGTCACTTTGAGCAGCACAGCCTTTTCGAGTTCGGTGGGCTCAATATTCATAAAGGTCCCAGCTTACTGAAGGCCGGGCGGAGAAAGCAACGCCGCCGACCGCATGTTACGATAACTCAATTCGGTGGGCCCCCAGCCCTGATCGAACGTCTAATGAACTTTTCGGACGACGACATCGAGAAGCTTCGGCCGAGGATACGATTCAAGGTGTGCTACGAAGTGGGCTTCTATTGCCCCGATGTGGATGATATCGTTCAGGAAAGCCTCGCGCGCTTCCTGGTGGCGACGCGTGAAGAGAAGATCCAGAATCCCGCGGCAGTGGGTGCATTTCTGAACGGCATATGCCGAAACGTGATCTCTGAATATCGCCGCAGGAATATGCGGGATGAGCCGATGCCGGAGGTAGTACCTGAACCGCCGAGCAAGTCGATCCCGGAAGCCGAGCTGTTCGAGCTTCGCCAAGCCATCGCCCAAGGCCTGGACCAGCTCTCCGCGCGCGATCGCCAGGTGTTGCGAGCTTTCTATCTGGAAGAAAAGTCGAAAGAAGAGATCCTGAAGCAGACGGGCATGAGCGACGAGAACTTTCGCGTGGTGCTGTGCCGGGCTAAGGAAAGATTTCGCGCGATTTATGTGGAGCAGACGAAACATCGGAGGCCTTCGCGTCACATAGTTATATGAGCATGGATTTCCATGAAGATCCGGTCCTACGGGAAGATCTCATCGCGCGCTACCTGCAGCGCCGGTTGAGTGCCCTATTGACCGAGGAATGGGAAAATCACTACCTGGAATGCAACGACTGCTTCGAGGAGATCCGTGCCACCGAGTTGTTGATTCGCGGGCTGGGCGAGCCGCTTGTCGAACGCAAACGAGTGAATGACGTCACTGTTCTGGCTTTTGCGCGAGGTACGCAACTGCTGGCGGCATCGCTCGAGTTGAGCGAACTGTCCAAAGCGATCCGATTGGAGAGCGACACCAAGGTCCTGATCGATTTGAGCAAGGTGAGCCGGATCGACAGCACCGGTCTAGGTGTGCTGATGGGCTGCTACTCGCATTCCGTCAAGAACGCGGGCGTGCTGAAGCTGCTGAAGCCGGATGCGCCGGTGCGGCGGGTGCTGAGCATGACCAAGATCGATTCGGTGCTGCAAACGTTTGAGGACGAGACGGCGGCGATTGAGAGCTTTGGGCGCGCGCCAGCCTGAGGAATCCACGTCGATCCGCGACAGATATCCTACCAGCCGATTAACTCAGATTAAAGTGTCGTTACATTTTGTACGGGCAGCCGGCCCATACGCCACCGAGCCGCGCCTAATGTCAAGCCTGCGCTAACCTGAGAACACCAGCCCCATGAAAGCACTCTCCTTTTGGAAGGCCGTCACCCTGGACAAATCCAATCTCTTGGACGAAGTCTTCGCATTGCTCCAGGGGCACAAAGTTCGCTTCTGTGTGATCGGTGGTCAGGCGGTGAATGCTTACGTCGAGCCGCTCGTCAGCCTCGATCTGGATCTCGCGGTCGCAGTCGATCAGGTCGATGAAGTGCAAAAGCTCATGGCGACACATTTCCAAACGGAAGTATTTCCGCATAGCATCAACGTGAGCTCCGCAGGCTCGAATTTGCGCGTGCAGTTCCAGACCGATTCCCGGTACAGCGACTTTGTTGCCCGGTCCTCGATCCGAGAGGTCCTCGGCCTCCGCCTTCCGGTCGCCTCCATTGAAGATGTGCTTCAGGGGAAGGTTTGGGCGGCTCTAAGTCCGGACCGACGCGCAACAAAGCGAAAGAAAGACCTGCTCGACATCGAGCGCCTGCTCGAATCGTATCCCGCGCTTACTGAAACCATCCCAGCAGATATTCTTCGCCAGATCCGATAAGATCACCGTGCTAATCCGGCAGACTGCCTATTTCGATCCCAACACATGGCTCATCCTTCGCCGAATGTCGGAAGCGCGGGGCTGCAACAGGCAGGTTCTCATTCGGGAGGCCATTAGGGCGTATCTGCGCAAGCTGAGGCGCCGCAAGGCGACGACGGAACCCGCTCCGCATCGCTAGAACTGCAGCAACCGCTCTGCTTCGGCCGCCAGATTCTCCACCTGCGGCAGGATCTCGTTCTCAAGTTGCGGGTTATATCCAACCCAGGTATCGAGCGCGCCCACGCGGCCCACCGGTGCATCCAAACGATCGAACAGTTCATTCGCGATGCGTGCCGCGATCTCCGCGCCGTAGCCCCACGACAGGCAGTCTTCGTGCGCCACCATCACCCGGTTGGTTTTCTCCACCGACCCGCGGATGGTCTCCCAATCGTAGGGCGCGAGTGTGCGCAGATCGATCACCTCGATGCTCTTGTCGGGATTGCGCTGCTCCACCTGCAGCGCCGCCTGCAACATCTTTTGGACCACGGCGCCATAAGTGATCACGGTCAAGCTCTGCCCGCTTTTCACCACGCTCGCTTTGCCGAACGGGATGGTGTAATCGGGACCCGGATGCTGCGAGCGATTATAAAGCTCGCGATAAAGCTTCTTATGTTCCAGGAACAGCACCGGATCGTCGCAGCGGATGGCGGTCCGCAAGAGCCCGCAGGCATCCAGCGCATTGGACGGCATCACCACGCGAAGGCCAGGAATGTGCGTGAAAATCACCTCGCCGCACTGGCTGTGATAAATGGCGCCGCCACTCAGATAGCCGCCGATTGCGACGCGCACCACCACCGGCGCGCTGAAGGCATTGTGCGATCGCCAGCGCAGCGTCGCTAATTCGGCGCGCAACTGCATCATGGCTGGCCAGATGTAGTCGAAAAACTGAATCTCCACCACCGGCTTTAGCCCGCGTTCGGCCAGCCCGATGGCCCGTCCGATAATTCCCGCCTCGGCCAGCGGACTGTTAAACACGCGGTCGCTGCCGAACTTGATTTGCAGCCCGGCCGTAGATTTGAAAACGCCGCCCTTGCCTTTCACTTCCGCCAGGTTCGCTTCCCGGCTGCAATCCGCCACGTCTTCGCCGAACACGACGATGCGCGAGTTGCGCCGCATTTCCTCATGCAGCGTGAGATTGATCTCGTCCACCATGGTGTGCGCTTCGCCGCTCATCTGGGGCTCGGCTTCGAACTCCGCCGATGTCGGATCGATTTTGTCGGAGTAAAGATACTCGAGCGCCGAGCCTTTCGCGGGCGGATCGGCACGCAAGACACGATCGGTGGCCTGCTGGATCTCTTGATCCACTTCATGCACGATCACCTGCAATCCCTGGCGGTCGAGAACGCCTTCCGAGATCAGCCATTCTGGAAAGCGCAGCAGAGGGTCGCGCAATTCTTCGGCTTCGCGTTCGGCTTTGGTCTTATAGTCGCGCTCGACGTCGGAAAGGGAATGGGAATAAGGACGCGTCACCATGGCATGCACCAGGGCCGGCCCCTTGCGCGCCCGCGCGTATTCCGCGGCTTCGGTCAGCGCCCGATAGGACGCTATCAAGTCGGTGCCGTCCACCTCGATGCGCTTCAGGTTCGGGAATCCAGCCACGAGTTGCGAGACGTTTCCGCCCGCGGTCTGCTTCTCAACAGGGACGGAAATGGCGTAGCCGTTGTCTTCAATGAGGAACACCAGCGGCAGATTTTCCAGGCTGGCGGCATTCATGGCTTCCCAAAACTCGCCTTCGCTGGTGGCGCCCTCGCCGCTTGAAACCAGCGTCACTTCATCGGAAGCCGGATCCAGATAGCGATAAGCTTGAGCGCAGCCGGCTGCTTGCAGGTACTGCGTGCCGGTGGCAGACGACCTCGAAGCGATGTGCAGCGCCGCGTCGGTCCAGTGGGAAGGCATCTGACGTCCGCCGGACGCTTGATCCAGTCCCGCTCCCACGGCCGCCAGCAGCATTTGCTCGGCGGTGACTCCTAGCGCGAGCGCCAGCGCGCGGTCGCGATAATAAAGATAAAACCAGTCGTATGCGGGCCGGAACACCAGACCCGCCGCCGCTTGCACCGCTTCGTGCCCGGCGCCACTGATCTGAAAGTAGATACGGTTCTGCCGCTTCAGCAGGATCTCGCGATCGTCCAACCGCCGCGCCATATACATAGCACGATAGGCCCGGACCAACTGCTCTTGCGAGAGCGAGGTATCCACTGGTGTTTGTACGCGGGTGGGCGTTGCCATCGCTTCTATAGATGCTTTCCCCGCTTCTAGTTTATCAGCGGGACGGGAACCCGATGGGGGCCTCTTATACCTGACCACAAGCCGCGCCCTTTCGTCCATAATGGAGAGTATGAAGTTGTTTGTGCCCCTCCTGATGCTTGGATCCAGCTGCGTGTGCGCCGTTAGTTTGGTCGCGGCAGACACGGCGGTGGTGGAAGAAATTGTTGCCAAATGTAACGGCGATATCGTCACGCGAGGAGATCTGGATCGCGCCCGCCGCGAGCTGATCGAGACCCTGCGCGCGAACGGCATCGTGGGGGAGGAACTGGAGAAGCAGTTAGCGGAGCGCGAGAAGAACCTGCTTCGGGACCGCATCGACCAGTTGATTCTGACCCAGAAGGCCAAAGACCTCAACATCAATGTGGACAGCGACGTCAGCAAGCAGATGGCCGCCATTCAATCCGACTCCAAGATTGCCGATCCGGAAAAGTTCCAGGCCTATATCAAGGAGCAGAGCGGCATGTCGTATGAGGACTTCAAGCAGGAGATGAAAAACCGCATTCTCACACAACGCGTGATTCGCGAAGAAGTGAGCGAGAAGATGTCGGTGAAGCACGAAGAGTTGGAAAAATATTACAACGAGCACAAAACGGATTTCGTGCGCGATGAGCAGATCACCTTGCAGGAGATCCTGATCTCCACCGAAGGCAAGGATGAGGCGGGGATAGCAGCCGCTGAGAAGAAGGCCAAGGATCTGGTGGCGCGCGCGCGCAAAGGGGAACGTTTCGCCGAGATGGCGCGCGACAATTCCGATTCCGTCAGCGCCAAGGGCATGGGCGAACTTCCGCCTTACAAAAAGGGCGTCATGGGCAAGAATCTCGAGGATCTGGTTTGGAATCAGCCCAAAGGCTACATCACCGATCCTATCAAGACCAGCAACGGATTCTTGATTCTGCGCGTGGAGGATCACCAGAAGGCCGGCCAAGCCGAGCTCGCCGAAGTGGAGAGCCGGATCCAGGAAATACTTCTCGCGCCCAAGTTGGACGCCGCCGTCCGCGACTATCTCACCAAGCTGCGCAAGGACGCGTTTCTTGAGATCAAGGCCAATTACATCGACACCGGAGCGGCGGGCGGCAAAGACACCGCCTGGGTGGATCCCGCGCAGCTGAGACCTGAGACCGTGAAGAAGGAAGAAGTTATCAGCACCACCCGGAAAAAGAGACTGCTGTGGACCATCCCGGTTCCGGGAACCCAGACCACGTCGATCAGTTCATCGCAGTAGGGGCGCCGGGTCTCCATGAAGTCGCCCTACCTTAGCGATCTAAAGCCAAACCAGGTTTTCACCACTACTTTTCTTGTTCACGGCAAAGACGTTCGCCAGAAGAAGTCCGGCGAGCCCTACCTTTCCCTGCTGCTCGGAGACCGCACGGGCGAGGTGGACGCCAAGATGTGGGATAACGTCGCCGAAGTGGTGGACACCTTTGAGCGCGACGACTTCGTCAAGGTGAAAGGACTGCTGCAGATTTTCCAGAACCGTCTGCAGATGACGGTCCACAAGATGGCGCGCGTGCTGGATTCGGATATCGATTTCGCCGATTTTTTTCCAGCTTCCTCGCGCGATCCCCAGGAAATGTTCGCCGAGCTGCGCGCCCTGGTGGCGGCCATGCGCAATCCGCACCTGCGCGGCGCTGCTGGACGCGTTTCTGGACGATGAACCTCTGGCGCGCATGTATCGAACCGCGCCGGCCGCGAAAAACGTGCATCACGCTTACCTGGGCGGATTGATCGAACACGTGCTTTCGGTCTGCCGGCTGTGCCACCTTACTTCTTCGCATTACGACACTGTGGATCCGGACCTGTTGCTGACCGGCGCAATTCTTCACGATATCGGTAAGGTGGCCGAATTGACCTACGAGCGGAGCTTTGGTTACAGCTCGGAAGGCCAATTGCTTGGCCACATTGTCATCGGACTGCGTCTGTTGCACGAGAAGCTCCAGCAGGTGCCCGATTTTCCGCCCAAGCTCCGGGTTTTAGTAGAGCACCTGATCATCAGCCACCACGGCGAACTGGAATATGGCTCTCCCAAAGTGCCGCTATTCCCCGAAGCGATGCTGCTGCATCATCTGGATAATCTGGATTCCAAAATGGAGTGCATGCGGGCGCTGACCGAGAAGGACCGTCATATCGACGGTTGCTGGACCGGCTACAGCCCGTCGCTGGAACGCGCCATTCTCAAGAAAGCGAAGTATCTGGAGGATGCGCCGGCACGTGAAGTTCCCCCGATCTCGTCCGATTCGTCCGCATCGCAGGAGCCGCCCACGCCAGAGCCGCTAAGCGCCGCAGAGCGTTCGCAACACCCGTCGCAACAGCGGTTCACGCCGAGTAGCTCTCCCTTCGCGGAAAAATTGCAGCAAGCATGGCGCAAGGATTCGTAACGCCAGCCGCTTCCCGCACACTTCCAGACGGCAGAGGCAACCTGCTGCGGGGCATCCTCGCAGGCGGGTTTATCGCGGGCTTGTTTCTGTTCTTCAACTGGCGCGGGCTCCTCGTCTACTACACCGGCGACGACATGATGAATCTGTATGGCTACTGGAGCCAGCCGCTCAGCTCGCTGGTGAAGGCCAACATTTTCTTCTGGACGCCATACTATCGTCCCTTCGGCGGCATCGTCTATCGAAGCCTGTTTGCGATCTTCGGTTTTAATCCTTACCCGCTCTACGTCGTGTACTTCGCGGCGATGCTGCTGAACCTGTGGCTGGCCTATATGGTGTTCGCGAGGATCGGCGGATCAAAGGAAATTGGCGCCATCGCCACGCTGCTGTACGCCTTCCACGGCAAGTTCGATTATCTGTATTACAACGCCGGATCGATGTACGACGTTTTCTGCTTCCTGTTTTATTTTCTTGCCTTAGTGATTTATCTCCGCGCCAGGCTGCGCGGCCGGTTCCTGGGCGCATGGCATACGCTCGGGTTTCTGGCGTGTTTGATATGCGCTTTCAATTCCAAGGAAATGGGCGCCACGCTGCCGGTGATCGTTTTCCTGTACGAGCTGATTTTTCATCCGCCGGATTTCCGCAGCGCTCGTGCGCTCCTCCGCTGGTGTTTGCGGGAAGGAAGAATGGCGCTGCTGGGCGCTTTGTGCGTGTTGATCTACATTCCAGCCAAGCTCGGGGCCGGCGGCTTGGCCCAAGACGCTGCCTACGTTCCCAGTTATACCTGGGCTCGCTGGATTGAGGACACCGGGACATACCTGGGTTACTTGATTTATCGCAACAATCCCGCGGTGGTGCTCAATGTCACGCCCTTGACTCCTCTTGGTGTGGCCGTCTTTTATGGCATACTCGTCGCGGTCGCGCTGTGGATCCGCTCTCGCGTGGCATGGTTCGGTTTGCTCTTCTTCGCGATTACGCTGCTGCCGGTATCGTTCATCCCCGCGCGCCTGGGCTTCGTGCTTTACCTGCCGTTGGCCGGCATGGCGCTTTACGTCGCAGTTTGCCTGGTGCGCTTCAAAGAAAGACTGTGCCGGCTGATTTCCGACGACCTTCCCGGCCAGGTTCCAGCTTTGGGTGCACGAGTCTCTACTTCGGTGGCGCTGTTCATCGCCACGGCTCTCGTGATTTCAGCGGTGGATTACCGAAATTGGCAACGCGCGCCCGACCCGCGGTTTTCGCCCCAAAAGATCACCATTACCGAATTCTCGCGGCTGTACCCCAGCTTGCCCCACGGCGCCAAGATCCTATTTGTCCATAGTCCGTTGGATTCGAACTATGACATGGTGTTTCTGCTGCGGAATTATTATCGCGATACGAACCTTTTCGTCACCGAGTTGAACGGCCCCCAGGCACAGCGTATTCCTCTGGATCGCCTGCCGCATTACGATCACATTTTCGATTATGCTGAAGGCCATTACGTGGAGCTGGAGAACGACGATGCCGCCCAAAGCGTGCAACTTCACATCGTGAAGACGGCGAACCCCAGCGACGCTTTCGGCGAAGTGATGAGCATCGGGCGGCCGGGCGCTTCTCAATACATCGTGAAAGGCGTATTGGTGGGCGATCCCAAAGCGGATGGCTATTGGACCTTCGATGAACCCGAGCTACGGTTCCGGCTTTCGTCCGTTCAACATAACGTGTTCCGGGAGCACTTCCTTCTTCCGTTTGAGACGCTCAAGCAGACTGGCCCGCTCAGGGTGGATTTTTATGTGAACGAGCATTTACTCGATCAAGCGCGGTTCGCCAAGGACGGCGAAGTGATCTACCAGCATCCTGTCCCGGCGGATTGGTTGAAGACCGATAGCCTCACGATGGTGCGTATGAAGGTCCTGAATCCGTACATCGCTCCGCGCGACGGCGCCCGGCTAGGCGTCCTGCTGCGGTCCGCTGCGTTCGCCCCTAGCTTTCCAGGTGTTGCCGCGCCCGCTGAAACACCGCGCGAAACATCGACTCAGTGAGCTTGCCGGTAGAGGTGTTCTGCTGGCTGGGATGGTAGGAACTGATCAGCAGCGGCTGGTGTTCGCCGGTGCGATGCTCCGCGTTGTGAGCGAAAACGAACCCGGAGCGCCGGGTAATTTTATTTTGGTCGCGCAGGATGCCGAGATACACGTCGAATGCGAGCCGGCCGAGCGCCACCACTACTTCCACGGTCTTGAGCAGCGCCAGTTCGCGCTCCAGATAGGGGCGGCAGGTGCGAATCTCCTGGACCGCCGGCTTGTTGTCCGGCGGCGCGCAGCGGACGGCCGCGCTCATGTAAGCGTCGATCAGCTTCAATCCATCGTCGCGCGAAACGCTGGTGGGCTGCGACGCAAAGCCGGTGGCGAACAGAACCTTGTACAGGAAATCGCCCGAGCTGTCGCCGGTGAACATGCGCCCCGTGCGATTGGCGCCGTGGGCTCCGGGCGCCAGCCCAATCAGTAGCAGCCGGGCGCGGGGATCGCCAAAGCCAGGTACGGGCTTCGCCCAATAATCCCAATCCCGATAGGCGCGGCGCTTGATGCGTCCTACTTCGGCGCGATAGGCAACCAGCCGCGGGCACTGTTGGCACGATACGATCTTGCGCTGCAGGCTTTCGAGAGGCTGCAAACTACAAGATTAGTGTATTCAGGCCGAGCAAGTACCAAGTTGCAAAAATTCGCATCTGGCGCTCCCTGACGGTCGCGGTTCGGAAAAGCTGTCTGAACCGCGCGCGTAAGCAAGCGGCATTTCTGCAACCTGGTACTAGCGGGAAATGGCGGTGCGCATATTCTCAAGGGAAGCTTCGAGCGACGTCAAATCAGCCGCGGGATTGGTTTGAATGGTGCTCGCGAAGAGCGGAACCAATTCCGGATCGCGCCATCCACGCCGAACTTCTTCCTCCATTACCGCAAAAGCCTCTTCCGGCGATAACGCGGACTTGTAGGGGCGCTCGCTGGTTAAAGCATCGTAGATATCGGACACCTGCAGAATGCGCGCCAGCAGCGGAATGGATTCGCCCGCCAATCCGTCCGGGTAGCCGGACCCATCCCAACGCTCGTGATGGCTGCGAATAATCGGCAGCACCGGCGCTAAACTACCCATGGGACGGCAAATCTCCTCGCCACGGGTGGGATGGCTCCGCATCACTTCCCATTCCTGGCTGGTAAGCGATCCTTGTTTAAAGAGAATGGCGTCTGGAACGGCGATCTTGCCGATATCGTGAAGATAGCCGCCGCGATAGAGCGCGGTAAGATCCTGGCTCGGGAGGCCCAGCGCCTCGCCCAGCATCACCGATGCCACCGCCAGCCGCTGGCAATGCTTGCCGGTGTACTTGTCGCGATGCTCCACGGTTTGGGCCAGTGCTAGCAGGATAGTTTCGGCCTCTTCGAGCGAATCGATAAGGGCTTTGTTGCGCAACATGGCACGCACCCGCGTCCGCACCACGGCCGGATGCAGCGGCTTGATCAGAAACTCATCGGCTCCCGACGAAATGCCGACGATTTCGTTCTCCACGCCCTGGAGGTTGGTGATCATCAGGACCGGGATCAACTGCGTGGCGCGGCGCGCCTTCATCCAGCGGCAGAGCTCCGGACCGCTCATCTCCGGCAGCATCAGGTCCAGAATTACCAGGTCGATTTTTTCGGATTGCAGTAGCGCTGTCGCTTCAGACGCCCGATGCGCCTCAAGAATTTTGTATGGGGTGGTTTTGAAAATGGCCTTCAATAACCGGCGGTTGATGTCCTCGCTATCCACCACCAAAATTGTTGCCGGAATTTGGGCGCTGTCATCCGCTTCAAAGAAAGGGATGGGTGCAATTATGGAGGTGGAAGAGGCCGAACGCGAAATCGCGAGATTTTCCTTGCTTGGCATTGGCAGATCGGCCCGGAAGCAGCAAGCTCCAAATGGGACTATCGTCGGAACAATGCCAAAAGTTTAAGGGGAATGGCGCGGTGGCTCCTTCTAAGCTACTGAAACGAAACGGCGACTAAGGCCTTACTTCTTATTTAGTTGGGACTGAATGTCCGTCACGTAGCTTTGTGTTTCCTGAATTTGCGGGACGCCACCATCCTTATCCACCCGTGCCTCGCCCGCATTATAGGCCGCCAAAGCCAAACTCACGTCGTTGTTGTATTTTGTTAGCAATTGCTTAAGCAGCTCGGTGCCGGCCTCGACATTCTGGTGCGGATCAAACGGGTTTTTCACCCCAAATTGCTCGGAAGTAGCCGGCATGAGCTGCATCAACCCCTGAGCACCCTTCCAGGAAACCGCGCAGGGCCGCGCTCCGGACTCCTCCGCGATCACCGCCCGGATCAATTCCGCCTTCACTCCCTGCTGCTGGGAGGCCTCCCCCACCAGCTTGTCCAGTTCGGCGGCTGGAATAGGATCGCAGGGAGGGAGACTGAATGGGACGGGCGTTTCCACCCATGGAACGGTAAAAAAGGAAGCCGCTGGGGTAGGCGCCTTGCCCATGACTCCGGCCACTTGTTTGATAACCGCGATACGCTGCTTGGCGATGGACTCGGCCATGGCGGATTTCACCGCATCGGGATTGGGCTGCTGGCTGCTCGGCTGTTGCACCGTAGGCGGCTGCGCTGGAGGCTGTTGCACCAGGGATTGAACCGCAGGCGTCGATTGTTCCGCGGGTTGGACATCCGGCAGCTTTTGCGGGTCAGGTGTTGGCGGGTCGGCTGGTTTAGTCTGCGCCGACACCAACCCAGCCGACATCAGTGCAGCCAACAACAGGACCATAAGCCAGATGTGCCTCATCTCTGTTCTCATCGGCGGGAATTGCCGGAGGGAAGATACCGCCGGCGGAGTATAGTAGAGCTTCTGCATGAGAATCATCGCCGAAGCGCCCTGCCGCATCGACCTGGCGGGAGGCACGCTCGATATCTGGCCCTTGTACCTGTTCCACCCGGGCGCGGTCACCGTGAATTTTGCCATCAACCGGTTCACGCGTTGCGCCATCCAAGCTCTGGACTCGGCCGAGATCCGGCTCGGCTCAAGCGATCTCGGCGCCACGGAGAACTACCGCTCGCTCGCTGAACTGGACGTTGCCGTCCGGCCTCGGCTGCCACTGGCGGCTCATCTGCTGCGCTTTTTTCGTCCGTGTAACGGCCTGGCGATACAAACCGATTCCGAATCGCCCGCTGGGGCCGGGATTGCCGGATCGTCGGCGCTGATGATTGCCACCGCGAGCGCACTGAATCGTTTTACCCGCTCCGGCCACGGCCCTGAAAAAATCCGCGAGATCGCCCAGAACGTCGAAGCGCAGATCATTCGCGTGCCGACCGGAGTGCAGGATTATTATCCGGCGCTGTACGGCGGCGTCAGCGCCATCGAACTCGGGGCCGGGGGCATGCGGCGTGTCGAGATCCCGGTGGATCTGGACGACTTCAATCACCGCTTCGTGCTCTGCTACACCGGAGCGCCGCGGAACTCCGGCATCAATAACTGGGAGGTGACCAAAGCCTACATCAACGGCGACCGCAGGGTGCAACGCAACTTTGGACATATCGCCGCGATCGCATCCAGCATGCGGGGCGCCGTCGAAAAAGCCGATTGGAGCGAGGCCGGCCGGCTGCTGCGCGAAGATTGGTCGCTTCGCCGGAGCAACGTGCCGGGCATTTCCACGCCTCCGATCGATCGATTAATCGCGTTGGCCAGGCGAGCCGGCTCACTGGGCGCTAAAGTCTGTGGGGCGGGCGGGGGTGGTTGTGTCTTTTTTCTTGTGGAGCGTGGTGCCCAGGAACGCGTGGCGCGAGCGATTGCGAAGGCCGGAGCTGAAATTCTGCCTGTGCAAGTGGCCGCGCGCGGTGTCACAATTCGAAAGGGATCGAAGAATTAAATGGAAGCGCTGCGGGCGGCAATTCAGGACCAGCCGGAGGGCCGGCTCGACGTGGCCGCGCTCGAAATCGCTTCCATCGAGACGCCGGATCTGGATCCAGAGCCGTTCCTGGGAGTTCTGGATAGAATTGCATCCGGAATCGCGGCGCGGCTTCCCGATTCCGCCGATGGCCGCGAGTTTGTTCGCCTGGCGAACGACTATTTGTTCGGCGATCTGGGCTTCCGCGGCAACGAAATCGACTATAACGATCCGCGTAATAGCTGCCTCAATTATGTCTTGGATCGCCGCACCGGAATCCCGATCGCGCTTTCGGTGATTTACATCGAGGTGGCCAGACGGTTGGGGCAACCCGTTGCCGGAGTCGGACTGCCCGGGCATTTTATCGTCCAATATAATGACGGCGAATTTGCAACGTATATCGATCCGTTTTACTCCGGCAAACTCCTCACCACGGAGGATTGCAGGAAGCTGGCGCGCGACCGTACCGGATCGGATGCCGATGCCACCGCGCTCGCGCCCGTCGGCACACGCTATATCCTGGTGCGCATGTTGAACAATCTGCGCTCGGCCTATTTTCGCGGCAAACAGTTCGACAAGATGGTGGCGGTGACGGATCTACTGATTGAGGCCTTCCCGCGAAACCCGGAATACTACAAAGCCCGCGGAGTGGCTCGTTTGCGGATGCGGCAATTCCGGAGCGCTCAGAAAGATCTGGAGCTGTATTTGAAATATTCACCCGATGCGGAGGATCGGGCGCAGATCGCGCAGCAATTGGGATCGATTCATCGCTGGCTGGCGCGTCTAAACTAAATTCAGAATAGGCGCACTCCTCGGCGATCGGGCTTGCCCGTGAGATGCACCGTGTCGCGGAAGCTGACCGTGTTCGGGTGCGAGGTCATTACTAAGGAGTGGGTTCGATATCCGTCGCCGAAGAAGCGGACGCCTTGCAGCAGGTTTCCCGGCGTGACGCCGCAGGCCGCGAAAATGATCTTCTTGCCGGGCGCCAGGTCTGCGGCGCGATAGATTTTGTGGGGATCGGTGATGCCCATTTTTTCCATCCGCCGCTCCATCTCCTGGTTGACCACCACCAGCCGCCCCAGCATCTCGCCGTGCAGGCAGCGCATGGCGGCCGCGGTAATGACGCCTTCCGGAGCGCCGCCGATACCCATCACCGCGTGTACACCGGCCCCACGCACGGCCGCGGCGATTCCGGCCGAAAGGTCGCCGTCGCTTATTAAACGGATGCGAGCGCCCGCTTTGCGAATGCTGGCGATCAGCTTTTCATGGCGCGGGCGGTCCAGCACCATCACCACCAGATCCTCCACGTCGCGATCCAATCGGTTCGCGATGGCCTTGAGATTGTCCTCGGGAGGCGCATCCAGGTCCAACGCGCCCTGGCATCCCGGACCGGCGATGATCTTTTCCATGTAGCAGTCCGGCGCGTGGAGCAGACCGCCGGCTTCGGAAGCCGCCAGCACGGCGATGGAATTAGCCGCTCCCGTGGAGCAAAGGTTGGTGCCTTCGAGCGGGTCCACGGCGATATCGACGGCGGGGTATTCCAGGCCCGGCGGCGGCGTCGCGCCCACCCGCTCGCCGATATACAACATGGGTGCTTCATCGCGCTCGCCTTCGCCGATCACAATATTTCCGGCGATGGGCACATCTTCAAAAGCGCGGCGCATGGCTTGCACCGCGGCGTGATCGGACCCCGGGCTGTCGCCTTGTCCCATGGTGCGCGCCGAGGCGATGGCGGCTTCCTCCACCACGCGCGCCATTTCAAACGCCAGATGCGCTGCTAAGTACTGCTCGCCGTTCGCCGAATTGCCCGAGTTGTTCTCGGTGGATTTCGTCGCTTGAACTGCCATTACGGCCCCTCCGAAGGGTGCTTTTCCTCGCGTGATTCGCGAGAAGCCCGATCATAGCACGGCGCGCGCCGGGTCCAAAAATTCCGCGTTTTACCACAGCGTTTCCTCAGGCCGATCCGCCGAAGTTGTAGACCGGCAGCAGCAAAAACGTTTGTGGAAAAGTGTGTGCCAGACTCCCCAATTCGCGCGCCTTCCTGGTATGCTGATACATTCCAAGGAGGAAACACACCGTGAGAATACTCACCGTAGGAGCAATGTTTTTGGTGGCGAGCCTGGGCTCGGCCTTCGCGCAGCCCAAGGGCGGACCGCAAGGTCCCGGCCTCACCCTCACTTCACCCGATTTTGAAGACGGCGGCATCATTCCCAACAAATACACGCAAGCCGATGCGAACCCGATTTCACCGAAACTGGAATGGACCCACGTACCGCCGGGGACGGTCAGTTTCACTTTGATCCTCCACGATCCCGATGTGGCTATCCAGCGCAAGAACAACGATGTCCTGCACTGGATGATCTTCAATATCCCCGGCACCGCGACCGGACTCCCGCAAAACGTTCCCACCACCGCGAAGCTCGAAGACGGCGCCATCAACGCGAAGAATCTGCGCGGCGGCGTTGGTTACATGGGACCTGGCATGGGTGCGGCCGGCCCCTATCATCACTACACCTTTGAACTTTACGCGCTCGACACCAAGCTCGATCTTGGACCCGATGCCACCCGCGCCGACGTTATGGCGGCCATGGAGGGGCATATCCTCGCGAAGGGCGTGCTGGAAGGACGTTTTCACAAGTAGAAGAGCCAGGAGGGCGGCGATTGAACAACTTTGCTGTAGCTCTGATCGCCGCCCTGGGCTTATTTTCGCCGCATCTTCGAGCCGACGATCTTCCTGACGGCAAAGGCAAGGAGCTGATCCTCAGGGCCTGCATCGGCTGCCACAAGGCAGGGGAAATCGAGGTCTATCGTTTTACCAAGGACGAATACCACGCCATTGTTTACCGCATGAGCGATCGCGGCGCGCAGGCCACCCCGGCGGAGCTCGAAGTCATCGCCGACTACCTGTTCGAGCATTTTCCGAAAATTGAAGACGCGACCAAGATCAACGTGAACAAAGCCACGGCGCAGGAAATCGCCACCGGGCTGGGTCTAACCAGCGACGAGGCCGAGGCGGTGGTGAAATACCGCGAGCGTCATGGCGACTTTCACGCCTGGGGCGATCTGCTGATCATCTATGGCGTGGACGGAAAAAAGATCGCCGCAGCCAAGGACCAGATCAGTTTTTAGAGCGTTTGTCGCTGGCCGTCAACGCGCTGACTTCAGGCAACAGCGACCTGTCCCATCCGCCGCCGAGAGCTTCCACCAGCAGGACGCTCGACACCATGCGCCGCGTCAATAGATTCACCAGCGCCTCCTGTTCGGCGAACAGCGCGGTCTGCTGCGTCTCCACTGCCAGATAGTTAGCGGTTCCCGCCTTGTATTGAGCGGTAGTGATATCGAGCGCCGTCTGCGCGGCTTTCACGGTTTCGTTGGTAGCCCCGGTTTCCTGTTCGAGGATGCGCAGGGCGGCCAGGTTGTCCTCCACTTGCTGAAACGCAGTGAGTACTGTCTGGCGGTAATTGGCCATCCCGGCATCGAAATTCGCCTTGGCGATGTTCACTTCTCCGCGCCGTTTTCCGGCGTCGAACAAGGTTTCCGAGAGGGCGCCGCTGGCGCTCCAGAAACGGCCTGCCCAGGTAAACAGACTGGTGAAACTGGAACTGGCAATTCCCGCACCGCCGCTAAGCGTCAAGGACGGATAGTAGGCCGCGTCGGCGATCCCGACCTGTTCGTTCAGCGCGGCCATCTGGCGCTCGGCGATTGCGATGTCAGGACGCCGCTCCAGCAGCGTGGATGGAAACGCGACGGGGACCTGCGGCGGCTCGTTCTTGATCGGCTTGGCTGCGATGGACAACTCGGACGGCGGCTTGCCGATCAGAATGGCGATGGCATGCTCGTACTGCGCGCGCGCCACTCCGAAATCGATCAATTGTTCCTTGGCCGAATCCAACTGGGTTTGCGCCTGCGCCACGTCGGCGCCCGACGCGACACCGTAGGTATGGCGGGCTTGGGTGAGCTTCAGATACCCGGTGTAAGAATCGACGGTGGATTGCAGTAATGCGATGTCGCCGTCGGTGCCGTGCAATTGAAAATAATCCTGCGCCAAGTCGGACTGGTAAGTGAGCTTGGCGTTTTCGAGCTGCGCTTCGGTGGCTTGCGCGGTCTCGGCGTTGGCCCGCACGCTGCGGCGGATGCTGCCCCACAAATCCACTTGATAAGAGACGTCGGCGGGAATTTCATAGGTCTGAAAGACTGCTTTGCCGCCAGCTCCAGGTGTCGCGCCGCCCTGCTGGGCCCCCACCGTTGGGGCGCCGGTAAGGGTGGGGAAGAGAGCCGAGCGAGCTACCTGCACCGTCGCTCGCGCAGCGCGGTATTGCGCCTCAGCCTGCAAAACGTTCTGATTGGAGATGCTGACCTGCTCTTCGAGCGCGTTGAGATTGGGGTCGTTATAAATCTCCCACCATTTGCCTTTCAGCGCCGTGTCGCTGGGCTGCGCTTCCTTCCAGCCTTCCGGGGGCGCCTCTTTGAACGCCGCGGGAGCGGGCGCCGGCGGGCGTCTGTAATTGGGACCCACCATGCATCCGGTTGAAACCAGCAGCGCGCCCAGCAGCACTCCGGCAGGGGCGAAACGCGGCCATTGCTTATACATTTGATCCGTCTTCCGATTCAACATTTTATCCACATCCATGTTTTATACCTCCGAGCCCAGCGGTTCGTCTCCCTGGAGCCGTCTGCGTTCGGCCCGCTGCCGTTCGCGCCACTGCTGCAGCCGGTCGAAGTACAGGTAAACCACCGGCGTCGTATATAGGGTCAGCATCTGGCTGAAGAGCAATCCGCCTATGATGGTGATTCCGAGCGGACGCCTGAGCTCCGATCCGGTGCCAGTGCCCAACGCCAGCGGTAAAGCGCCCAGCAACGCCGCCATGGTAGTCATCAGAATGGGGCGGAAGCGCAGCATGCACGCCTCGAAAATGGCGTCGCGCGAGCTTTTGCCTTCGTTGCGCTCGGCCGCGATGGCAAAATCGATCATCAAAATCGCATTCTTCTTGACGATGCCGATCAGCAAAATGATTCCGATGATGGCGATGACGCTCAGGTCCGTGCGCGTCAGTTCCAGAGCCAGCAGCGCGCCTACTCCGGCCGAAGGAAGCGTGGACAGAATGGTCACCGGATGGATGGTGCTTTCATACAACATGCCGAGCACGATGTAGACTGTCGCGAGCGCGGTGGCGATCAGCAGCGGCTCGCTGCCGAGCGAATCCTGATAAGCTTGCGCGGTTCCGGCGAAACCGGTCTGAATTGTCGTGGGCAAACCGATTTTGGTTGCGGCGGCGTTAATGGCGTTGACGGCCGTGCCCAGCGCCATGCCGGGCTGCAGGTTAAACGACAGCGTGATCGCTGGAAACAATCCCTGATGATTTACCGACAGCGGCGCGGTGGCGGTTTCGGTTTTCGCGATGGCGCTCAACGGGACTTCGGTCCCATTGGGCGAGGCAACATACACCTGGTGCAGCGTGTTGGGATTCTGCCAGTATTTTGGAGCGGCTTCCATCACTACGTGATACTGATTCAACGAGGTATACATGGTGGAGACCTGGCGCTGGCCGAAGGCGTCGTAGAGCACGTCGTCGATCAGCACCGGGGAAATGTTGAAACGCGCCGCGGTCTTGCGATCGTATTCCACCATGGCTTGCAGGCCCCGGTCCTGTTGATCGCTATTTACGTCGGTGATCATGCGAAGCGTCTTCAGCTCATTCAGCATCTGGGGCGCGTACTTGGTCAAGTCGGCCAAATTGTCGCCACGCATGGTGTATTGGTACTGCGCGTTGCTTTGCCGGCCGCCCACGCGCAGATCCTGCACGGACTGCAAATAGAGCGTAGCTCCCGGCACCTTGGCGAGCTTGGGACGCAGGCGCGCGATGAGCTGATCCGCATTGATATGGCGATCGCCCAGCGGCTTGAGCGAAATGAACATGCGCGCGGTGTTGGTGGTGGTGCCTCCTCCGCCGCCCGAGAAAGCGTTCACCGTGTCGACCGCGGGATCCTGGTCGATAATATCCACCATGGTCAGCAGGGTCTTGTCCATGGTTTGGAACGAGGTGTCCTGGTCGGCCTGAATTTGCCCGTTCAGCCGGCCAGTGTCCTGCTGCGGAAAAAATCCCTTGGGTACTTGGATGTACAGGTAGATGGTGAGAGCCACGGTGGCGAGCAGGCTGGCGAGCGTCAGCGCCTGGTGCCGCAATACAATGGAGAGAGTGCGGCCGTAGAGGTTCACCACCCAAGTGAAAAAATCCTCGCTTTTGCGATAGAACCAGCCGTGCTGCGTTTCCACGCGCAACAGGTGCGCGCACATCATGGGGGTGGTGGTGAGCGAGATCACCATCGACACCATAATCGCGACGGATAGCGTGATGGCGAACTCGCGCAACAGCCGTCCTACGATGCCGCCCATCAGGAGCAGCGGAATGAAGACCGCGATCAGCGAAATGCTGATGGTGAGCACCGTGAAGCCGATCTCCTGAGCGCCCTTCAGCGCGGCCTGGAACGGCTGCATGCCGTGCTCGATATAGCGCGTGATGTTTTCGATGACCACGATGGCGTCGTCCACCACAAAGCCGGTGGAAATGGTGAGGGCCATCAGCGAAAGATTGTCGATGCTGAAGCCCGCCAGGTACATCACGCCGAAAGTCCCGAGCAGGGAAACCGGGACGGCGATGCTGGGGATGAAGGTGGTCCGCACGCTTCTGAGGAATGCGAACACCACCAGGATGACGAGGGCGATGGAGATCATCAGCGTGATCTCCACGTCGTGCACCGAAGCGCGGATGGTGATGGTTTGATCCATGGCCACTCGCAGATTGATGGCGCTCGGGATGGACGCCTTGAGCTGGGGCAGTTCAGCGCGGATCTGATCGACGGTGTTGATGATGTTCGCGCCGGGTTGCCGGAACACAATCACCAGCACCGACGGCTTCCCGTTGGCATAGCCCGCATTGCGCAGGTCCTCCACCGAATCCACGGCCTCTCCGACGTCGTAGACGTGAACCGCGGAGCCGTTGCGATAGGCGATGACCAACGGCTCATAATCGATGGCCTTGAAAATTTGATCGTTGGCGCCCACCTCCCAGCGCGTTTTCCCGTTCTGAAAATCCCCTTTGGGCGTGTTGGAATTCGCTCCGGCCAAAGCCGAGCGCACCTGTTCGAATCCGATGCCGTATTTGTTCAACGCGGAGGGATTCAGCTCCACGCGCACGCCGGGCAGCGCGCTGCCCCCCACCACTACTTGGCCGACGCCGGTAACTTGCGACAGCTTCTGCGCCATGATGGTGGAGGCGGCGTCATACATCTGCCCCTTGGTCAACTGGTCCGAGGTGAGCGCCAGCATGAAGATGGGCGCGTCGGACGGATTCACTTTGCGGTAGCTCGGATTGGCGGGAAGGTTGACGGGCAGATATCCGCGCGCCGCATTGATGGCCGCCTGCACATCGCGCGCGGCAGCGTCGATGTTGCGGTTCAAGTCAAATTGCAATGTCACGCTGGTGGCGCCCAGCGTGCTCGATGAAGTCATCTCGGTCACCGAGGCGATATGTCCGAACTGGCGCTCGAGCGGCGTGGCCACCGACGATGCCATGGTCTCCGGACTCGCTCCCGGCAACCCCGCCGATACCGAGATAGTGGGGAAGTCCACTTGCGGCAGCGGCGACACGGGTAACAGGCGGAACGCAACAACGCCTGCCAGCGCTATCGCCGTGGTAAGCAGCGTGGTAGCGATGGGCCGGCGGATGAATGGTTCCGAGATGCTCATAGGGCTATTGCGCGGGGCTTGGCTCGGGCGAGGGACCCATTCCTCCGGCCCGCATTTCGCGATGGCGGCGCGAGAATCGCACTGCCAGACGGTCGAAGAATAAATAAATCACGGGCGTGGTGTAGAGGGTCAGCATCTGGCTGAAGATCAGGCCGCCTACAATCGTGATTCCGAGTGGACGACGCAACTCGGAGCCCACGCCGGTGCCGAGCGCCAGCGGAACGCCGCCCAGCAGCGCCGCCATGGTGGTCATCATGATGGGCCGGAAGCGCAGCAGGCAGGCTTGATAGATGGCTTCGAGCGGCGGCTTGCCTTCCTGGCGCTCCGCTTCCAACGCAAAGTCGATCATCATGATCGCGTTTTTCTTGACGATGCCGATCAGCAGCACGATGCCGATGAGCGCGATGACGCTGAAATCGCTGCGCGTAATGAAGAGGGCCAGCAGCGCGCCCACGCCCGCCGACGGAAGCGTGGAAAGAATCGTTACTGGATGGATGTAGCTTTCGTACAAAACTCCCAGCACGATGTAGACAGTGACCAAGGCGGCGAGAATCAACACCGGCTCATTGGCGAGCGACGCCTGAAATGCTTCGGCCGAGCCTTGATACGCGGCTTGGATACTGGGCGGCAGGCCCACTTCTTCCTTGGCCTTGTTCACCGCCTCCACGGCTTCTCCGAGCGAAGCGTTGGGAGCCAGGTTGAAGGAAAGCGTCACCACCGGGAACTGGCCCTGATGGTTGATCGCGATGGGCGCGGTGCGCGTTTGAACGGTGCTGAATGCGGCCAGCGGCACTTGGCCGCCGTTGGGAAATGCGCTGGTCGAAGCGATGGCCTGCGACCCGGCCGCATTGCTCGATCCGGTGGAGTTGAGGCTGGCCTGCGACGCAGTAGCGGAACTGGTGGGTCCGCTGGTCACTGCCGTGCCCGTGCCTCCGGCCGTTATCGAGCTGTTGATGGGCGTTGCGCCGGTGCGGACGAAGAGCGCGCGCAGATCGATAGGCGCGTCATGGAAGTGCGGCTTTACTTCCAGAATGACGTGGTATTGATTGAGCTGCGTGAACATGGTGGAGACTTGGCGCTGGCCGTACGCGTCGTACAGCGTCTGATCGATCGCCGAAGGCGTAATTCCAAGCCGCGACGCAGTAACGCGATCGTACACCAGGCGGGTTTGCAGACCGAGCACCTGCTGATCGCTGGCCACATCCCGCAGTTCGGGCAGTTGCTGCAGCCGGGCGAGCAGGCGCGGCGCATAGACGTTCAGTTCGTCGGAACTCGGGTCTTCGAGCGTGTACTGAAATTCCGTCCGGCTGACGCGATCCTCGACGGTTAAATCCTGCACCGGCTGCATGAAAAGAGTGATGCCCGATATCTGAGCCAGCTTGGGCTGCAACCGTGTGATTACATCGCTGGCGCTGATTTTGCGCACATCGAGCGGCTTCAGGTTGATCAGAATGCGTCCGCTGTTCAGCGTGGTGTTGGTTCCATCCACTCCGATGAACGAAGAAAGGCTTTCCACGGCCGGATCCTGCAAGATTACTTGCGCCAATTGCTGCTGCTCACGCGACATTTCGGTGAACGATATGGTTTGCGCGCCCTCGGAAATTCCCTGAATCACGCCGGTGTCTTGAATGGGGAAGAAGCCTTTGGGGATAGCGATGAAGAGCAGGACGGTGACTGCCAGCGTGGCCACGGCTACCAGCAGCGTGGCGGTTTGCCGCTGCAACACCCAACGCAGGGTTTTGTCGTAGAGCCCGATGATCCACTCCCAGCCTTTTTCCGATGCGCGGTAGAAACGCCCCTGCTGCGATTCCGGCGTGTGCTTCAACAGTTTCGAACACATCATCGGCGTCAAGGTGAGCGAGACCACCGCCGACATCAGGATGGTGATGGACAGCGTTACTGCGAATTCGCGGAACAGGCGGCCTACGATATCGCCCATGAACAGCAGCGGGATGAGAACGGCGACGAGGGAAACGGTGAGCGAGATGATCGTAAATCCGATCTGTTCGGCGCCCTTCAATGCCGCGCGCAGCGGATGCTCGCCCTCCTCGATGAAGCGGACGATATTTTCAATCATCACGATGGCGTCGTCCACCACGAAGCCGGTGGAAATGGTGAGGGCCATCAACGTCAAATTGTTCAGGCTGTAGCCCAGCAGGTACATCACGCCGAACGTTCCTACCAGCGACAGCGGCACGGCTACGCTCGGGATGATGGTGGCCGAAAGATTCCTTAAGAATAGAAAGATCACCATCACCACCAGCGCGATGGTCAGCATCAGTTCAAATTCGACGTCGCTCACCGAGGCGCGGATGGTATTGGTCCGGTCGGTCAGGATTTGCACTTTGATGGCTTCGGGCAGTGTGGACGTGAGCTGCGGAAGAAGCGCCTTGATGCGATCGACGACGGAGATGATGTTGGCGCCCGGCTGGCGTTGGATATTGACGATCACGGCCGGCGTCGTGTTCATCCACGCGGCCTCGTGAATGTCCTCGACGCTATCGATCACGTCGGCCACCTGAGTCATCTCCACCGGTGCGCCGTTCTTGTAGGCCACCACCAGGTTCGCGTAGTCAGAACTGGAGAGCAGCTGATCGTTCGCGCCGATCTGGTAGGACTGGCGCGGCCCATCGAAGTTACCCTTGGCCTGATTGACGTTCGCCGCGATGATCGCGCTACGCAAATCTTCCAGATTGACGCCGTAGGAGGCGAGCGCCGAGGGATTGGCCTGGATCCGCACCGCCGGCTTTTGTCCGCCGCTGATGCTTACCAGGCCCACTCCGGGAAGCTGCGAGATTTTCGGCGCCAGGCGCGTGTCGGCGAGATCTTCGACTTTCGAAAGCGGCAAGGTGGTGGAGGAAAGCGCGAGCGTGAGGATGGGCGTGTCGGCTGGATTGGTTTTGCTGTAGAGCGGGGGCGTGGGAAGATCGGCGGGAAGATAAGTTCCCGATGCGTTGATCGATTGCTGGACTTCCTGCTCGGCGACGTCGATGTTCAAGCTGAGATTGAACTCGAGCGTGATGACCGACATCCCCTCAGAGCTGATGGAAGTCATCTGCTGCAGGCCGGGAACCTGGCCGAATTGACGTTCGAGCGGCGCGGTAACGGACGATGCCATCACGTCCGGATTCGCGCCCGGATACGTGGTGGTCACCTGAATAGTCGGATAATCCACTTCGGGCAGCGCCGACACCGGCAGTTCTTTGTAAGCCACCGCGCCGGCCAGCAGGATGCCCACCATGAGCAGCGTAGTGGCCACCGGCCGCAAGATAAATGTTCGCGAAGGGCTCACTGGGACTGCTTTCCTGGGCCCGCAGCACCTTCCATCTTCACCGTCACCTTGCTGCCTTCTTGCAATTTGTCGACGCCGGTGAGCACTACGACGTCGCCTTCATTGACGCCGGACGTAATCTCCGTATTGTTGTCGTCGCTGGTGCCAATCTTGACCTGGTGCACCGAGACCGTGGAATCCGCATTTACCACGTACACATAGGTAGTTTGCGAATTGCGCTGCACGGCCGCGGACGGCACCAGCACCACGCCGCGCTTTTCCTGCTCCAGCAAGCGCGCGTTCACGAATTGGTTGGGAAAAAGCTCATAGTGGGAATTGTCGAATGTGGCGCGCAGCTTCACCGTGCCGGTGGTTTGATCGATTTCGTTATCGATGGTGGTGAGCGTTCCCGATGCGATGCGCTTCGTCATTTCGCGGTTGAACGCATCCACGGGCAGCTTCTGTCCGGCGCTCTGCTTGGCATAAATCGACGGCAATTGATCTTCGGCGATGGTGAAAATGACGCTGATGGGCTGAAGCTGGGTGATCACCAGGAGCCCGGTGCTGTCGGTGGTTTGAACGATATTGCCGGGATCCACCAGGCGAAGGCCGATGCGCCCGGTGATGGGCGCCGTGATGTTGCAGTAAATGAGCTGCACCTTCACTGCGTCGATCAGGCCTTGATCGTTTTTCACTACGCCTTCGTCTTGTTTCACCAGCGCCACCTGAGTGGCGAGCTGCTGTTCAGGAACCGCATTTTGCTTGAGCAGCGTTTCGTAGCGCGCCTGATCGACACGCGCGTTGTCGAGCAGGGCTTGATCGCGAATCAGCTGCCCTTCATACTGCGTCAACTGGGCCTCGTAGGGCCGCGGATCGATCTCAGCCAGCTTGTCGCCCTTCTTCACCAAGTCGCCCTCTTTGTAAAGCACCTGCATCAACTGGCCATTCACTTGGGTTTTGATGGTGACGGTGTAGATGGGGGTGACGGCGCCAAGTCCGGTGACATATACGCCGATATTGCCTTTGATCGCTTTCGCGGCATCCACCGGCGCTGGGCCGGCGTTTGCGAACTGTCCTTTTCGTCCGCCTTGGCCGGTGGCCGTGCCGTCCGTCGGCGGCGTTCTTTTCGACCAATAGTAGTAACCAGCCGCGCCCAGCAACAACAGCAGCAGGATCCAAATCCAGAACCAGTTGCGCCGAGGCGGGGGAGCGCTGGGTGGCCGTTCCCTTCCAGGCGTCTGGGGCGCGGGTAGCGTGGGCGCGACGGGAGTCACGCGCTCCAGGGGAGCCTCGGTACTAGGCGTTTTATCCATCTTTATTTCACATCCATCATGCAGGACGCGACACTGCCCCCGGCGGGAGAAGAAAAGGCGGAGAATCGCTCTGATGAGCCGCGTACATTAGCGAATCCGGGGGACCTTCCAATTATAGTTCTCCGTCTCAGCGATTGACGTTTGCGCCGTAATTGGCGGTACTGGCCGTATCGGCAGGATTCGGCCGTTCCCCGCTGCCTGCTTACGCAATATGTTCAAAGAATTGGCGTAGCACACTCCCGGCAAGTTACGGATGACACTAAAGGGCTATGCCGGTGGAGCGGGCTTTACGGCATTCGAATGATGTTCTCGCCGTAAACTTCCAGCAGGGACCACACGTTCGTGATGCGGAACAGCTCGCGGACGCGCTGGCTCAGGTTGATCAGGATGAGCGTGCAGCCGGCGGCCTTGGCGGAAACATACAGGCCCACAATTGTTCCCAGGCCCATGCTGTCCATCTGGGTGAGGGCCGTCAAATCGAGAACGATCTTTTTGGATTGCGGGATCAGCCGCTTCACCTCGTCGCGCAATGCGCCCGTGAGGCCGGCGGTCAGCTTGCCGGTGCATTTGACGATGGCTTCGTCGCCGTCGACGAAGGTTTGAAGGATTAATGCCGGAGCCGGGACGTCTACCGGGCCTGCTGACATGTCGCACTCCTTTGGCCCACCATTGTAGCCGAGATGCGCCGCCTCACTGGGCCGCGGCGGCGATCACGTCATAAGGGCGCATCATTTCGTTGTCTTCGTGTTCCAGCACATGGCAATGCCAAACGTAACGGCCGAGGTAGCCTTCGAAGCGAACGATGATGCGGGTGACCATCTTGGGATCGGCGCGGACGGTATCTTTCCACCCGGCTTCCTCGGGCGCCGGCGGAGTAACGGGCCCCGTGTATCGAACCTCGCCCGTGGCCTGGTAGAAGAACGGCTCGAAGCGGCGGCGATCCAGAATCTGGAAACGCACCATGTGCAGATGGATGGGATGCGAATCATCCGTGGTATTGATGAAACTCCAGATCTCGGTGCTGTCGAGAACCGGATTCTCGGTCACGGGCATGTGCCAGGGCGTATTGTTCAGCAGCATGGTCATCGACTCGCCCTTCAGTGTCTCCTTTTCGATCAACGCCAGAGGGCGCGTCTTGACGGCGGCGGATTCGAGAGTTTTCGGCACCGGGCGTAGCGCGGCGGGCAGCACACTAGGGTCGGGAGATTTCAATTGCCCCACGCGGAACTGCATCACCTGGAACGCATCGTTTTGTAGAACGATTTGCTCGCCGGCATGGCCGGTGAAATCTACCACCAGATCGGCGCGTTCGCCGGGTGCGAGGAGCGATCGCTCCAGTGGCACGGGTGCGGGCAAGAGTCCCTGATCGGTGCCGATCTGATGAAACTTATGACCGTTCGAAAGCGCCAGGTGCAGAAAGCGGCCGTTGCAGGCATTCAGCACGCGGAAGCGATATTTGCGCGGCTCCACATCCAGAAATGGAAAAGCTTTTCCATTCACCACCATCACGTCGCCGAACACTTCGGGAACCCAAGGTTTGTCGGGATCGCCGGATACCGGATAGTCGAGCTGGCCGTCTTGTTTGAGCAGACGATCGTAAATCACCAGCGGGATTTCGTAAGCGCCTTTGGGAAGATTGAGCGTGTCTTCAAAATCGTCGCGAATCAGGAAGAGCCCGAACAGGCCCGCATAAATGTTGAGCCGGTTGATGCCCATGGCGTGGTCGTGATACCAAAGCGCGGCGGCTTCCTGAACGTTGGGATAAAAGTAGGTCCGCGATTTTCCCGGGACGTACCAATCCTCGGGATAACCATCGCTTTCGGGCGGAGCCTTCGACCCGTGAACGTGCACCACCCCGCGAACTTCGGGGTTACTGGCTTCAGCGCCGTGTAGGCTGTGATCGATGGGCAGAAAATGTTTGGCGGGCAGTTCGTTCGGCCATTCGATCAGCAACGGTTGGCCGCTGCGGGTCTCAAACGTCGGACCTGGCGAAGCGGAACCGTAGCACCACAAGCGGGTCGGCGGAAGATCGCGATGCAATTTGGTTTCCACCTGCCGCATCGGAACGCGGAAATAGGGAACCTTTACCGAAGAACTACTGGGCGCGAGGCGGAGACCGAGGGGCTTGGCAATCTCCGGGATGGGCAAACGATCGACAAACTTTGCGAGCGAGTTCGGATTCAAGCCCGGAGCGGCGGACTCTGCGCGACTGGCGAGCGCTGTCAGATAAGTGGCGTGACGAATGAAGGTACGGCGGGTCATTACCAAGCGGACCGCGCGCCCCTCATCGGAGAGACGCGCGGTCTAGGTTATTATCGCGTACCGCTGGCGATGGACTTGAACGAGTGCGGGCGCAGCGCCGTTTGGGGCGCTGCCGATTGCGCGGGATTCACCGGCTCCCCGCTCGATTCCGACAGCATGAAGCTAGCCGTGTTGGGCGCAGCGTCGAAGTTGAACATATTGTCGAGCGGTCCAGCGATCGCGTCGAAGGAGCCCGGGAGACGCTCTCCATTCAGCCAGTTGTCTTCGATAAAACGAACGATCGAGCTTTGATCGGTGATGGTGTGATCGACGAAATTCTGCTTGGCATAGGGCGAGATCACCAGCAGCGGAAGCCGCGGTCCATATCCGCAACGGCCCTGTGCATGACCGGTGCCGGCGACGCCGGGGAGAGCCTGGGTAGCGCCTCCGCATGTTCCGTTTCCAGTGACCATGTCGGCGCTGGTTACCGATTGATTGACGAGCGGCGGCATCACATGGTCATACCATCCGTCGGAATCGTCATAAGCGATCACCACAGCGGTCGACGACCAAGCGGGCTGGCTCTGCAGGAAATTGATCACGTGTGCGATGAACTGCTGTTCGTCGATCGGATCGGAGTAGCCGGCGTGTCCATCCTGGAATCCCGGGGCCTTCAGGTAGCTGACCGCCGGGAAATTGTTGGCGTTCACGGCGGCGTAGAAATCGTTGATGTCGTACTGATGGTTGGCGGCGTCGCCCTGCTGGCCGATCATGGCTACGGAAGTGGGGCGCGTGTGAGCGAGGTTCTGCGTGGTTTTGTAATATTGGAACGGCTGATGATGCGGAATGTAGTCGGCCTTCTTGCTGTTCGTGATTAACGATGTGGTGCTGCGCGAGCAGCCCGTGGATCCGTTCGGATTGGTCACCGTGAGGTCGAAGCCGCCTTCGAAGAATCCCCAGCTCACGCCGGCGGCGTTTAGAAGATCGCCGATGTTCTTGCCGCTCATGCTGAAGGTTTCGCCGGTGGTGGTGGAACACACGTCGCCGGCCGGATCAGCGTCGCTAATAACCGTCATTCCTCCCAAACCATCCTCAATCAGCGAGCCCGTTCCATTCGTATTGTTGATAGCGCCGTCCAGCTGGCCGGAGATCACATTGAGCGCGCCATCGGTGGACGGGCCAAAGTTGGTGCCATACGAATTGTCGCTCATGGCGTAATGCTGCGCGTAATTCCACAAGGCGGTCACCGTGTTGCCGTCGTAATAGCCCATCACAAGGCCGGTGGTGGAAGCTTGCGGGATATTGCTGGGCGGAGGGCCCGCGGTGCCCGTCGCCATGGGGAACAGGTCCACCAGTCCGCTGTGATAGGCGATCTGTTCGGCGGTGTAATCGTGATCCTGATCCGCGGTGGCGGCCTGCGACCGATCCAGGCGGAAAGGCGCTGTGGCACCCGAACCATTAGCGGAATTGGCGAGGGTTGCGCTGCCGCTCAGGATGGCGGGACTAAATCCGTTGACGCTCGGCGTGTTGGGGTAAGCGTAGAACGCTGGTTCGCCTTCCGGGTTCATCGCGAACGGATAGGTGGCGAAATAATGATCGAAGGATACGTTTTCCTGAAAGATCACCACCAGGTGTTGAATCGGCGAAGCCGCGCCGGCGGCGGGTGCGGGTGTTTGCGCATGGGCCGCTCCCAGAGAAATCAGAATCCCGGCAATCAAAGCGTTGCCGAGGAAAGTTGACACACGTGTACTCATAGTTTCCTTTCCAGTTTCATAGGATCTTCCTCTAGCTGCTTTGAGGTTGAACGCCTGAGTATACGCGGGCAATGTGAACGTCGAATGAACAGTTCGTTAAGGGTTAATAAGAGAACGGTGTCAAATTAGTGATTGGAGCACTCCTTGCGCTGGCGGCGGAACTCGCGATATCCTGCCGTTGACCGGAGGTTCACTCATGAAAACGTCATCGGTTCGAGCCGTATCGTTCGCTTCTCTCGTGCTCGGCCTGGCTCTGGGCGCGCTTCCCATTCTGGCCCACCATTCTTTTTCCGCGGAGTACGACGACACTAAACCGGTGAAATTCTCGGGCGTGGTGACGAAGGTGGAATGGATGAATCCGCACATCTGGTTTTATGTCGACGAGAAGAAGGATGATGGCACGGTCACGCATTGGGCTATTTCGGGTGGCGCTCCCGGGCAGCTTATGCGGCGCGGTATCAATAAAGACGTGATCCAACCGGGAATGATGATCATGGTCGAAGGGTTTCGTGCTAAAGACGGTTCGAATAACGCCAACGGATCGAAGGTGACATTCCCAGATGGCCGCATGGTGTTCACTTCCAGCCAGGAACCGGACTCCAAGAAGAACTGACGCGCGGAGGATCTTATGAAGACAACCTCTTTCGAATGGGTCGGACGCCGTATGGCGTTTGGGGCGCTGCTGGCAGGGCTGGTTCTATCGCCCGCGCGTTTGCAGCCGCAGACCGCGAAAACTGCCGGCATGAACGCGATGCCGCGGACTCCCGAGGGGAAGCCGGATTTCAGTGGTATCTATGAATGGCCGAAGTCGAACGGCGGCGATCGCTGCCGGTGTTCCGCCACCGTTTTCGATCACAAGAAGATGGCGCCCTTCAAACCGGGAGGCATGCCGTTCTTTGAGCCGCCCACCGGCGATCCGCGCCACGATGAGCCGCGCGAGTTTTGCATGCCGGCCGGGTTTCCATCTGGAATGCTTTCGGCCAACGCGGTGCAATTCGTGCAGAATAAAAATTACCTGGTGATCGTGCATGAGTTCCAGCGCATGACGCGTATTATTCCGCTGGATGGACGCCCGCATCGCACGGGGATCGAGCCGACGTATTTCGGCGATCCGGTGGGACATTGGGAAGGCGACACACTGGTGATTGAGAGCACCAATTTCAAGCGCTGGGGCTTAGACGATTACTACTACACCGACAAGAATCAGTACCGCATGCATAGCGATGCGTTGCGCACGGTGGAGCATATCCGCTGGCTGGACGGCAAAACGCTTTCCTACCAGCTCACCATCGACGATCCGAAGGTTTTCACCGCGCCCTGGACGCAGGACTTCACCATGGCCTATCATCCGGATTGGGATCAAGCCGGATTGTATGAGTACGTGTGCGAAGAGAACAATCGGTGTCCCGGCGGGAAATGCAAATCGGAGTAATACCGAATAAGGAGCATCAATAATAATGAAGACCCGTAAGTTGGGAGGGTCGGGGCTGGAAGTCTCTCCCATATGTCTTGGCGGCAATGTCTTTGGCTGGACGGCGGACGAGCCCACTTCGTTCGCCATTCTGGACGAGTTCGTGGACGCGGGGTTCAATTTCGTGGATACTGCCGACGTGTACTCGCGCTGGGTGCCCGGACATAAAGGCGGCGAGTCCGAAACAGTGCTCGGCAATTGGTTCAAGCGCAGCGGCAAGCGCAAGAAAGTGATTCTGGCCACCAAGGTGGGCATCGAACTGGCGCCGGGAAAGAAGGGGCTTTCAAAGGCGTACATCCTGAGCGAGGTAGAAGAATCGCTCGAGCGCTTGCAGACGGATTACATCGATCTCTACCAATCGCACATTGACGATGCGAGCACGCCGCTGGAAGAAACACTCGGCGCGTACGATCAATTGATCAAACAAGGCAAGGTGCGAGCCATCGGGGCGTCGAACTATGGCGCGGAGCGGCTGGCCGAGGCGATGAAGGTGAGCAAGGAGCACGGCCTGCCCAGGTATGAGTGCCTGCAGCCGCACTATAACCTGTACGAGCGCGCCGGTTACGAAAAGGAACTGGAGCCGGTGTGCTTGAAGGAAGGCATCGGCGTGATTCCGTACTTCGCGCTGGCTAGCGGATTCTTGACGGGAAAATATCGGTCGGAGAACGATCTGGCCAAAGGACCTCGCGGGCAGATGGTGAAGAAATATCTGGACGAGCGCGGGTTTCGGATTCTGGCGGCGCTGGATGAAGTCGCCGGGCAGCTTCACTCCACGCCGGGGGAAGTGGCCATCGCATGGCTGATGGCGCGGCCGAGCATCACCGCTCCCATCGCCAGCGCCACCAGCGTCCAACAGTTGAGGGAACTAGTGGCCGCGGCGAATCTTCACCTGGACTCGAGTTCCATCGAAACGCTGAACGAAGCCAGCACTTACCAAATGCAGCATGACGCCGCCTGAGTTACGGTTCGCCTTCGAGATCGAAGTGGAAGTTTCTTCCCCGCTCGATTTGGGCGTCACCCAGGCGGGACATCGGCGCATCGTTCCTATCGCGGGCGGGCTGGTTTCGGGGCCGAAATTGCGAGGGCGCGTCCTGCCGCTGGGCGCGGACTGGCAGATCCTGCGTCCGGATGGTACCGCCGATTTGGACGCCCGTTATACGATTCAGGCCGATGACGGCGCCCTCATTTACGTGTTGAATCGCGGCCTGCGCCATGGACCAGCGGAAGTGCTGTCGCGGCTGAACCGGGGCGAGCGCGTGGATCCGGCGTCGTATTACTTCCGGAGCTCGGCGAGTTTTGAAACCAGCGCGCCGGAGCATGCCTGGCTCACTCGCGCGGTGGTGGTGGGCGTGGGCGAACGATATCCCGATAAAGTCGCGATTCGCTTCTGGGAAGTTTTGTGAGGACAGCTTCGTGAGCCGGATCGCGCTGGTTACCGGCGCGGGCAGCGGCATTGGCCGCGCAGTCAGTTTGGCGTTCCACGCGGCTGGATATTCGGTGGTGCTGGCCGGACGGCGCGCCTCGGAATTGGAGCGAACCTCCATGATGTCGGGGCGAGGGGACGCGCCGATGCTGGTGGTGCCGACCGATATCACGCAGCCGGACGCGGTAGCCGCGCTGTTCGATCGAGCGAGGGAAACATTCGGGCGGCTGGATGTTATATTCAACAACGCGGGCACGGGCGCTCCCGCAGTTCCCATGGAGGAACTCACCTTCGAGCAGTGGAGCGCCGTAGTGGCCGTCAACCTGACCGGCGCGTTTCTATGCGCGCAGCACGCCATCCGCGTGATGAAATCGCAGCAGCCGCGCGGCGGCCGCATCATTAATAACGGATCGATTTCCGCGCACTCGCCCCGGCCCAATTCCGCGCCTTACACCGCGACTAAGCACGCCATAACCGGACTGACGAAAAGCATTTCGCTCGACGGCCGGAAGTACGATATCGCATGCGGGCAGATCGATATCGGCAACGCAGCCACGGAGATGACCGAGCGCATGACTGCCGGCGTGGCTCAAGCCGACGGTTCGCTCGCGCCCGAGCCGCGCATGGATGTGAAGCTGGTGGCCGACGCGGTCCTTTATATGGCGAACTTGCCGTTGGAGGCGAACGTGCAGTTCATGACGGTGATGGCGACCAAGATGCCATTCGTGGGGCGGGGCTAAGGAGGTTGGCTGCGTCCGAATCAGGACCACTTCACCCGGCCGGAGGGTCATGGATCAACTGTTCGTAGACAGAGTCGTCGGGAGCGTAAGCAGATTCGAATCGTCGCCGCCCCGCGTTCCGCCAGGCAGGCTCGTCACCTGAGATTCCCCATCTGACAACCACTTCAACCTTCTCTCCAGCCGGGATTTGTCCGTCCTGGATCTCGCCGCGAAAATCGAGGCTCTTCATGCCGATGGGTTCCCTTTTGTCCATCAGAATAGCACCGCCCCTGCGGCCTAAAAACTCAACAAAATCTGGCAGATCAGAAACTTGACACCGTCGTTCATCGCCTGTCATACTGCCTTTGCAATGAGTGCACAAGCGGTAACGGGTACAGCTACGTCCGTTTCAGACGCCGCGTGGAAGGCGATTGAAGGCGGTTACGATCTTCAGGTTCACGTCGCACCGGATGTCATCGAGCGGCGTATTGACGACATCGATCTGGGGCATGAATTTCTCAAACGCGGCCTTAAGGGATTCGTTCTCAAGTCGCACTACTTTCCCACCGCGGAGCGCGCCAAAGTGGTCACCAAAGCCGTGCCGGGCATACAAGCTTTTGGCGCCATCACACTGAACCATAGCGTGGGTGGACTGAATCCGGTGGCTGTGGAACTGTCCGGACGTTCCGGCGCGAAAATGGTTTGGATGCCCACCGTGGACGCGGCGAACGAAACCGCCGGCCGCGTGGATGGGCCTAACACCAAGCTGCCGTTCTGGGCCAAGATCCAGCGCGAACTGGCTGCCACGGGAATCGCTCCGCCGCCGCTCACGGTGCTGGATGACAAGGGCAACTTGAACGAGGCTTCCCGTAGGTGTCTCGAGATTATTGGCCATCACAATATGATCATGGCCACCGGTCACCTGGGCCGCAAAGAGATTTTCGCGCTGGTGCGCGGCGCGCGCGAAATGAAGCTGCAGCGCGTACTGGTGACGCACGCGGAATTCCCATCGCAGAATTTGACGGCCGACGAGCAGGCCGAACTGGCCAACGAAGGCGCGCTGATCGAGCACTGCTTCACCACCATGCACACCGGCAAAGCGCCCTGGGAAGAAGTGATGGTGAGCATCCGTAAAGCGGGGCCTGAGCATTGCGTGCTTTCCACCGACTTGGGCCAGACCATCAATCCGCCGGTGTCCGATGGCTTTGCGATGTTCGCGCAGACTCTGATGGACGGCGGATTCTCGGCCGCGGATATCAAGCGCATGGCGGTGACCAATCCGAGCGCGCTGGTGAACTAAGGCTCTATTCCTATGGATTCTCAAAAAAGCGTTCTGGTAGTGAGCGCCCATGCGGCCGATTTTGTGTGGCGAGCGGGCGGGGCAATCGCGCTTTACGCGCAGAAGGGTTATCGCGTACGGATTCTGTGCCTGTCGTTCGGCGAGCGCGGCGAATCCGAGCGATTGTGGAAGAAGGAGGGCATGACGCTGGAATGCGTGAAGCAGGAGCGGCAGAAAGAATCCGAACGCGCAGCCGGGATATTGGGCGCCGAGATTCGCTTCTTCGATTCCGGCGATTATCCGATCAAAGCCTCCGAAGAAACCATTCACGAAATGGTGGTGGAGTATCGCAAGCTGCAGCCCGAAGTGATCCTGACGCATTCCTACGAGGATCCCTATAATCCGGATCATCCCTACGCCAACATGCTGACGCTGCAAACGCGCGTGTATGCACAGGCCGCGGGTTATCCGGCGGAAGGCAAGCAGCTCGGCGCGCCACCGGTGTTTATCTTTGAGCCGCACCAGCCCGAGCAGTGCGAATTCAAGCCGCAAGTGCTGCTCGACATCACTCCGGTGTACGAGATCAAAGAGAAAGCCATGGAGTCCATGGAAGCGCAGGAGCACCTGTGGAATTATTACCGCGACCTGGCCAAGCGTCGCGGTACGCAGGCGGTGCGTAACTCCGGGCGCAAAGGGATTAAGTACGCGGAGGCGTATCAACGCGTCTATCCGCAGGTGGCCAGCGAATTTTCCTGATCGATCCAGCGATAACAATGCCCCACAAGATTGTTCGCCGCATCCCGCGTCCCGATGCCCAGCCCGTGAAGCTGCTTGGTGAACTCGGTGTCGCAACCGTGCATGAAGCGCAGGGGCGCACCGGCGTGATGTTGCCTTACCTCCGGCCCATTTACCTCGCGGCCAGGGTGTCGGGTCCGGCAGTCACGGTGTCTTGCCATCCCGGCGATAATCTGATGATCCACGCCGCCGTGGAGGTCTGCAAACCGGGCGACGTGTTGGTGGTGGTAACAACTTCGGAATCCACCGACGGCATGTTTGGCGACTTGCTGGGCACATCGTGCCAGGCGCACGGCGTGGCGGGATTGATCATCGACGCGGGTGTTCGCGATACCGCGGAACTCACCGAAATGAAATTTCCGGTATGGGCGAAGGCGATTTCCCCGCAAGGCACGGTGAAGGCGAGTCCCGGTTCGGTGAACGTTCCTGTGGTGTGCGCCGGAGCGATCGTCAATCCGGGCGACGTTATTGTGGGCGACGCGGACGGCGTAGTGGTGGTGCCGCGCGCGAATGCGGCTCACGTGGCCAAAGCGGCCCAGCAGCGTATCGCCAAGGAAGAGAAAACCCGCGAGCGCCTGGCGAAAGGCGAGCTGGGTGTCGAGTTTTATGGTCTCCGCGCCAAGCTGGCCGAACTAGGAGTGGAATATGTGGATGAGTTCGTCGAGGAGCCTGTAGTAAGGAGTTAACAATGGGAGAAATCGTATTTGCAGCCGCGACGGTTCACGCGCCGCAGCTATTCACTTATCCGCCGAGCGAAGACAAGGCGCAGCTGGATGCCGACATCGCCGCGATGCGCGAGCTGGGCAAGAATCTGGATGAAATCAAGCCGGACGCCGTGGTGGTGATCGGCAGCGATCACCTGGAAACATTTTTCCTCTCCGCCGTTCCCACCTTTGCGATTGTGGGCGGAGAGAAATCGAAAGCCGCTTTCGCCCGCAAGACCTATGCGCTCCCCATCCATGGCTTCGCCGAAGAGTTGGTGAACGACCTGGTAGCCGACGGTTTCGATCTCACTTACTCGCAGGACGCGGAGTTGGGCCACGCGTTCGCCGCCGTGTACGAATGGGTCATCGAAGGCCGCGCGATTCCGGTGATCCCGATTTTCGTGAATACCTATCTGCCTCCGCTACCCACCGCGCGCCGCTGCGCCCAGCTTGGCGCCGCTGTTCGGGACGCCATCCTGAAGTCGCCGTATCGGATCGCCATCGTGGCAAGCGGCGGCATGTCGCATTATCCGGGTGCGTGGAAATACCCGCAGCCCGCGTTTGATTTCGACTGGTGGGCCATCGCGCACATGGAGCGCGGCAACAACAACGCGCTGCTGGAACTCAACAACGAGCAGTTGGACGAAGTTGGAAATACCGAAATGCTGCCCTGGATGATTTTGTTCGGCGCCATCGGGCAGCAGCCGGGCGAATTGATCACCTATCAGCCCACCTGGCATCATGGCCACGCGGTGATGCGCTTCATCCCCAATAAAAGAGGCACGCCGACCACGCCCGAGCCGAGCCCCAAGTTCAACTTCGGCAGCGCGGAGGGCTATCAGTTCTACCGGCATCCCGATCCCTCGGTGTATCCGTTGAACAAGCTGTTGTACGATCTGCGCTTCAGCTCGCCGCTGCGCCGCCGCTTGTTCGAAGATACGCCTGCTTTGGCCGCCGAGTATGGACTCAATGAAAAGCAGGCGGAGGTGCTCGAAACCATGAAGGACGAAAGCATCGACGCCGTGCGATCATTGAAGCCGCATCCGCTGGTGGAGGCGGGGGCGCATCCGCTGGGAATGTGGATGTCGCTCATCACGGTGCAAGCCGAGCAGCGCCGCATGCGCGCCGAACAAGCGCAAGCGACGGTAACCAAGTAGCGCTTTTCCCATGGCGACCGCGATTGCTCCGCCGCCTGCAACAGCCGCCCTTCCGCGCGTGAAATGGCTTCCGCTGCTTTTCGCGATCGCCATCGGCTTGGCGCTTTTCTTCATGCCCGCGCAGCACGGGTTAACGCGCGCCGGACAAACGGCGCTCGCCATCAGTGCTTTCACCATCGTGCTGTGGGCTTTTGGCGTCATGAACAACGGCGTGGCGTCCGTTCTGATGATGGCGTTGTTGATTCCGGCGGGCGCGCGACCTGCGCTGGCATTGAGCGGATTCTCGAGCGGATCCTGGTGGATTCTGCTGGCCGTGTTGTACTACGGCTTCGCGATGCAGAAAACGGGGCTCGCGGCGCGTACTTCGTACTACATTCTGTCGTTGTTTCCAGCGTCCTATTCCGGGATACTGGCCGCGTTCTTCGTCATCGGCACCGTGCTCTCGCTCGGGATTCCTTCCATGACTGTCCGCACGGCGATTATGGTTCCCATCGCCTGGGCGCTGGTGCAGTCGCTTGATTTGAAGCCGCGCAGCAAGGGCTCGGCGCTGATCATGCTGACCACCATCGAGATGGCCGTAGTGCCAGGACTCGGACTGCTGTACGGTTCTCTCGATGGCCCGGTGGTCGCGTCGGTATTTGAGTTAAAGCATCTTCCCCTCAGCTATCTGGCCTACGCACGCGTGCTGTATCTGCCGGTGCTGGTGCTGTGCGCTCTCATCCTCTTCGGCAATCAATGGGTGCTGAAACCCGAAAAGGCGCTCGACACGTCGGCCGAGTTCGTACGCAACAAGCTCCGGGAATTAGGATCGTTCAAACGCGACGAAGCGATCACGGCGATCATCGTGCTCTGCTCCATCGTGTTTTGGTCCACCGATCGCTGGCACCATTTGCCCAGTTTCTTTATTGGCATGGTCGGACTCGCGGTTTTCGCCCTGGCAGGTATTGTCGGCAACGCCGATATCGCGGGCGGCATTTCGTGGACTTTGCTGCTATTCATGGGCGGCATTTTCAGCCTCCAGAACGTCCTCACCGAATACAAACTCACCGATTGGCTGGCCGGATACTTCATCCCCATCACGCAGCATCTGACATTCAGCACATTGGTGTTGCTGTTGGTGGTTGGGATTGTGACGCTAGCGCTGCGCTTTCTCGATCCCAGCGGCTTCATCGCTATCGTTGTGCTCTTCGTTCCCATTGTCGACACCACCATCGCGGCCGGCATTCCGCCGCTGGTTTTGACCGCAGCGCTGCTCATTCCTTCCGTGCCCTTCTGGGCCACTTATCAGAACATCTGGGTGGCGATGGGCGAAGGAATCACCGACGGCCTGGCGTTTACCGGCGCGGAGCGCGTGCGATTGGCGAATATGTATGCGGTCTTCGCGCTGCTCACGGTCGCCGCGTCAGTCGGATATTGGAAGCTCATCGGGGCGCTCTAATGAGAATCGGATTTGTCGGATTCGGCGAAGCAGCTTATCACATTGCCAAAGGTCTGAGGCAACCCGGCATTTCTTCGATTTGCGCTTTCGATATCAAGGTTACCGATCAGGTCAGGCAGCGGGCCCTCGAAACCGAAACACGCCTGGTTGCCTCGAATCGCGAACTCGCCCCATCGTGCGACATCATGATGTCGGCTGTAACGGCCGATCAAGCCGCCTCCGCGGCCAATCAAAACGCGCCGTTCCTCACCGCGAATCACATCTATGCCGACTTGAACTCGGTATCGCCGGGCTTGAAACAAACCATCGCGCGAGCGATCGAAGCCACCGGCGCGCGCTTCGCCGAAATCGCTATGATGGCCCCCGTTCCGCCTCACGGACATAAAGTGCCGATGCTCGCCGGCGGCGCGGGCGCGCCGGATTTCGTCCAAATACTTGCGCCGTTTGGAATTTCGGCCGAAATCGTCTCGCGCGAAGTGGGCACCGCGGCAGCCACCAAAATGTTTCGCAGCATCATGGTGAAAGGCCTGGAAGCGTTGATCACCGAGTGCGTTCTGGGGGCCAGCCGCTACAACGCCGATGAACGCGTTTTCGCGTCGCTCGCTGAAAGTTTTCCCGGCATGGATTGGAAAGAACTTGCCGACTACATGGTGGGCCGCGTCGTTGTTCACGGCGAACGGCGCGCGCGAGAGATGGAAGAAGTGGCCGCCACGCTACGCGAGATGGACATCGATCCCATCATGGCCGAGGCTATCGTGCGCCGCATGGACTGGAGCGTAGAAGCGGGCTTGAAACAGATGTTCGGTGGAGAAGCGCCCGCCAGCTATCGTGAAGTTGTGGATGCGCTCGCCAAAAAAACGGTTGGAGCCCACTGAAGCTGTCCCGGCTCTTCTCCATCGGTGTCGTTCTGTTGGCCTGCGCGGGCTTCTGTCTGGCCGTCGATCTGAAGCCTGAAACCATCCAGGCCTTCGATAACTACATCGCGAGCACCGAAGCAAAATTGCAGCCACGCTGGAGCGGCGAACATTTCCTGTGGTTTGACGACTCGCCCGAAATCCGCCTCAGTTTGCTGGCCGGGACCGTGGTGGCGCAGCCCACGCAGGGCAACGGCGTTGTCACGCTTCCGGGCGGCCTGATTCAGGACTGGATCGGCGCGGTGTTTGTACCCAACACTACGCTCAAAGAAACGCTCAGCGTGGTTCAGAACTATCCGCAACACGCCGAAATCTACAAGCCCGACGTCGCCGAGGTGAAGGTGCTCTCGCACACCGGCAACGATTTCACCATTCGCACGCGCGTGGTGAAATCGAAGTTCTTCATCTCCGATGTGCTCGAGATCGACAACCAGATTCACTTCGTGCCGCTCGATTCCAAACGGGTATACAGCCGTTCGGCGAGTGAGCGCGTGGTCGAAATCAGCAATGCGGGAAAGAAGAACGAGCGCGAGCTTCCGCCCGGCCACGATCGCGGTCTGATGTGGCGCATCAATGGTTATTGGTTTTTCGCCGAGAGCGACGGCGGCGTCTTCATCACCTGCGAATCCATCACGCTCACTCGCGAAATTCCATTCTTGCTATCCAAAATGCTGAGTCCCATCCTGCATGAGCTGCCGGCCGAAGCATTGAAGACCAGTTTGGAGCAGACGCGCGACGCGATTGAACATCAACCCCGGCTGACGGCGCCCTAACTGCGTGGGCGCTCGTTACGCTTCGGCTTGCGAAGCCGGTGGCTCCGGCGCCGTGAGAGGCTCAATGGAAAAGTGCTTGCGAGAATACGTTTTGCCCTGCGTCTTGCGCGCGCGGAAGTAGGGTTCCAGCCGCTCCAGCGCTCGTTGCATGCTGGTGATCACATGATCGCGCATGGCCGCCGCCGATGAGTCGCGATCCGTTCCCACCAGCACTTCCATCAGATCCTGGTGGCGGCGCGACGGCGCGCCATTGAACGCTCTTCCAACACAGAGCCAGGTGGACGATAAGGCGCGCGTTCTTTCGATGGCGTCGCACAGCGCCGGACAGCGCGTACATTCGGAAATTCGGCGGTGCAGCTTTTCGTGGAGATTTAAATAGTAAAATCGATTGGTCTCCGGCTGCGAGCGCATGGCATCCACGCGCAGGCCCAGCTTCAGCAACTCGGAGCGTTCCTCGGGCGTCGCCATCTCGGTGAATAGCCGCGCGGCCTCCACCTCCAGCGCTTCCCGCACCCGATAATGTCCCCGCACATCTTCGCGGCTGGGAATGCGCACACGCGTTCCGGCACGCGGCCGGCTCTCGAGCAGGCCTTCAAATTCCAACCGGAGAAACGCTTCGGAAACGGGCAGAAAACTCATGCCCAACTCGGCTGCGATTTTGCGCCGGGAGATTACTTGGCCGATGGCTACTTCGCCCCGGAGAATTCGCTCGCGAATGATAACGTAAGCTTCACCGGCCAGGTCCGAAGCCCCGGAAGAGCGGTCTTTCATAAATCCCCAATAATTCGAGTCCGCAGGATGTTAAATCCCTATCATGCTAACACAGGTCATTCGGTTTCAGTACACTGGGCGATGGCCGGGAAAGTCTTACCCGCGCGTGATTTTCATGAAAAACAAACGAAGCAGCGAATGGTTCCAGGCGCCGGAGTATTATGGCTTCGGAAGGCGAGCCTGGCTTCGCTCCGAGGGATTTCCCGCCGACGTGTTCGACGGCAAGCCGGTGGTCGGCATCTGCAATTCCTGGAGCGAACTCAACAATTGCAACGCTCACCTGCGCGACGTCGCGGCGGCGGTGAAACGCGGCGTATGGGCGGCTGGCGGCGTGCCGCTGGAGTTCCCTACCATCTCGCTGGGCGAAATGTTCATGCGTCCAACAACCATGATGTATCGCAACCTCATGGCCATGGACGTCGAAGAGTCCATCCGCGCCAATCCGCTGGACGCGGTGGTGCTGTTATGCGGTTGCGACAAGACCACGCCCGCGCAACTGATGGGGGCGGCCAGCGCCGATATTCCCGCCATCGTCGTTCCAGGCGGTCCCATGCTGGCGGGCGAATGGCGCGGACAACGGCTGGGCTCCGGCACCGACGGCAAGAAGCTGTTCGATCAATACCGCACCGGCCGGCTAAGCGAACAGGAATGGTGCGAAATTGAAGGCTGCATCGCGCGCACCGCCGGCCACTGCACGGTGATGGGCACCGCGTCCACCATGACCAGCCTGGCCGAGGCGCTGGGAATGACATTGCCCGGTAGCGCCAATATTCCCGCGCCCGATTCGCGGCGCATGGCGATCGCCGAATTGAGCGGACGGGCAGTGGTCGGAATGATCGAACCGGGGCTGAAACCTTCCCGCATTCTGACGCGCGCCGCATTTGAGAACGCGATTACCGTACTCATGGCTCTGGGAGGATCCACCAACGCCGTCATTCACCTGATCGCGATTGCGGGCCGCCTCGGCATCGAGTTGACACTCAGCGATTTCGATCGCATCTCGCGCCGCACGGCTTGTATTGTGGATGTGAAGCCGTCGGGCCAGTTTTTGATGGAGGATTTGTTTCACGCGGGCGGAGTGCCTGCCGTGATGAACCGCGTGCACGACCTGCTGCATGGGGATTGCGAGACGGTGAACGGCAAGACCATCGGAGAGAACATCGCAGGTGCGTGCCCCTTGAACGACACCGTAATTCGTACCCGCGATCGCGCGATTTACCCCGAGGGCGGCATCGCAATATTGCGCGGGAACCTGGCGCCGAACGGGGCTGTCATCAAGCAAACCGCAGCTTCAGAACATTTGTTACGGCATTGCGGACCTGCCTATGTGTTCGACACCCGTGACGAAATGTTGACCCAAATTGATCGCGACGATCTTCCGGTGGATGGCAACACCGTGCTTGTGATGCGTAACTGCGGGCCGAAAGGCGCGCCCGGATTCCCGGAATGGGGCCACATACCTATGCCGCGCAAGCTGCTGAACGCCGGCGTCGCGGACATGGTACGAATATCGGACGCGCGGATGAGCGGAACATCCTATGGCACGGTTATCCTGCATGTCGCACCCGAATCGGCCATCGGGGGGCCGCTGGCATTAGTCAAGACCGGCGATGAGATACTGCTCGACGTTTCAGAGCGGAGACTCGAGTTAATGGTTCCCGCTCAAGAGCTAGCCAGCCGCGCTGGAACTTTCACGCCGCCGCCGCGTCATTACGATCGGGGTTACGGACGCCTCTTCCTGGATCACGTAACGCAAGCGGACCTGGGCTGCGATTTCGATTTCCTCAGCCCAGGTTATCGGTAACCCATCGCCTACTTACCCCACGGAATGGTGGCGACGATTGTCGTCTTATTTTCGTTGATTTGATAATCGTTGCTTTTTTCGTGATGCTTCTTCGTCTGGTGCACATGGAGCGGTGGCGATTGTGTCCGCAGCGCTTCCTGAGTCCACCAGGAAAAACGATGATGCTCCGGCTGTGGTTCCTGCGCCTGCGGTTGTTCCGCCATGAGGATTCCACCGGTAAATAGGAGTCCGACGATTAGTGTTTTCACGTTGCTTCCCTTTCTAACGACAGGTTACTTACCCCAAGGGACCATTGCGACGATGGTCGATTTGTTCACCGTTACCCGATAATTGGGATGCTTGTTCAGTCTCTTCCCAGTGGGAACCGCCGGCGCTTGCGACCGCAATGCAAAACGATCGAAGTAGGAAACGTGGCCCGTAGGCGCATGGGCCTCCTGCGACTGCTCGGAAGGCACTTGCGCCATGAGAATGCCACCCGTGAATAGAAGTCCGATAATGAAAGTTTTCATATTGCTTCTCCCGGTATTGAACCTCGCAATTTTCTTGCCAGCCTGCAAGTTGAATCCCAGCAAGCGTGCTGAAATAAGCAATCTGGCCGCAGATAAACGCAGATGAACACGGATAAGTGTCGTATTCTTGATCTGCGGCGATCTGCGTTCATCTGTGGCCGCCTACGTCTTGGATGTTTTCATCGGCCTGCTAGACACGCGTTCCGCGAATGTTTGCAAAACGCGGACGTCTGCCCTGCAAAAATGACCGGGTGTAGCTTTTGTAACCGCCCTCTCCCGGCCGGCCAAGATCGATGTAAGCTGATAGAGCCGGATGCGTTGATAGAGCCGCAGGTGCGGGCAAGCTAAGGTCCGGAATGCCAAACATGAAATCTATAGTCCATCGAATTGCCGCAGCCCTCATTTTCGCCGCCATGCCTTTTGCGCTTGTGGCGCAGTGGCCTTCATATCCTACGCCTAACGTCCCCAAACTTCCCGACGGCAAACCGAACATGGATGGACCCACGCCGCGCACCGCCGACGGAAAACCGGATTTCACCGGCATCTGGAACTTTGTCGACGCTTTTCGCCGCCAACGTCCGCCAGGCGGCTCCGGTGCAATCGCCGGTTCGGGAACCCCGCCGGCTCCGTCTCAAGGGGCCGCCGCCGCCCCTGCGGGAACGCCTCCCCGTCCGCCGCAACCGGGAGCGGTTGGCTTGGGGATACCTTTTGGGCCCAACCAGTTTTTCAATATCGGCGCCACCTTGAAGGATGGGCTCCCGTTCACGCCCTGGGCCGCGGAGCTGCGCAAAGAGCGCAAAGAAAATAACAACAAGGATAATCCCGACGCGCACTGCTTGCCGCTGGGCCTGACGCAATTGCACATGCATCCACAGCCGAGGAAGATGATCCAACTGCCGAATTTGATCGTGATTTTGTACGAGGCGCAGGGCGGTGTGCGGCAGATTTTCATGGATGGCCGCCCACTCCCTACCGATCCGGAACCGTGGTGGTACGGCTATTCCATTGGCCATTGGGAAGGCGACACTTTGGTGGTGCAGACCACTGGTTTCCGCGACGACGTCTGGCTGGATGTGGAAGGCAGTCCTTTGACGAGCACCGGAAAAATGACTGAGCGTTTCCGTCGCCCCACCTTCGGGAACCTCGAAATCGAAGTCACTGTGGAAGATCCCAAAGCGTATACCAAACCGTGGACTGTCCTGTTCAAACAACGGCTGCTGCTCGACACCGATTTGATCGAGTTCATCTGCAATGAAAACGAAAAGTCAGACGCTCACCTGGTAGGCAAGTAGCTTCGAGTAAAAGGCATATACTGGATTTCACTCTGAGCGGTGAAAGGGTTCCCTATGCCCGACCAGAAAACCATCGACGTTTCCGAAATCATCGAACGTCAGAAGTTCAGCGGCTTTCTTCTTGGCTTGGTAGTGGTCTCGTGGATCATCACTTTCTTTGACGGCTTCGACACCAATCTCATCAGCTTCGCGGCTCCGTATTTTGCCTCGGGCTATCACCTGAGCAGGGTCCAACTCGGAAACATTTTCGCCATGGGGCTGCTCGGGACGCTGATCGGCGGATTCATTCTGGGCTATGTGGGCGACCGCATCGGCCGCCGTCCCACCGTGATTCTGGCGACCGCCGGGTTTGGCGCGCTCACCCTCTGTTTTACTTTCGCCAGCGGCTATTGGTCGCTCTTGAGCCTGCGGCTGATCAACGGCATTCCGCTCGGGGGCATGCTGCCGCTCGCCTGGGCGCTCAACATGGAGTATGTGCCGAAACGATATCGGTCCACTGTAGTCACTGTGATCATGATGGGCTTTTCGGTGGGCACCGGATTCGGCGGCCCGATTGCCGTCTGGCTGATGCCGAAACTAGGCTGGAAAGCCGTGTTCATCCTGGGCGGCCTGGCTGCGCTGGTGTGTTCCGTAATCCTCTTCCTGGTGCTGCCGGAATCCATTCGGTTCCTGGCGAGCAAAGGACGCGAGCCGGGCCATATCGCCGCCATATTGCAGCGCATCGCGCCGGGTGAAAGCTTCTCGCCGCAGGCCAGCTATATCGTCGCCGACGAGCCAACCGTGAAGAAGGATTTTAAGCCGTCGCTACTGTTTCTGGGCGAGCTGAAGAAAATTACGCCACTCATCTGGCTGGCTTACATCGCGAGTTCTTTCGCCGTATATTTCCTGGTGAACTGGACGCCGCTGGTGTTTGAAGCGCTGAAGTTCAGCCGGGGCGAAGCCGCTACGGCCGCGTCGCTCATCTCGCTGATGGGGGCTATCGGCGGGCTCTGTCTGATGCGCTTCACGGATCGTCGCGGCGCCATGGCCGTGACGGTGATGCCGGTGATGACGCTCATCCTGCTGCTGGTGGCCACTTTCGTGAACTTTCCGCACCGCGCTTTCCTGGCGCTGATTGCGTGCATCGGCTTCTTCCTGGTAGGCGGTCAATTCGGGGTGATCAGCATTTGCGGCGTCTTTTATCCCAGCGCTTATCGCGCCAATGGCGCTGGTTGGGCCAGCAGCGTGGCGAAGATCGGGTCCGTGATGGGTCCCCTGGTTGGCGGATGGGTTCTGTCTACCAGCTTGCCGGTGCGGAACATCTTCGCGGTTTTGGCCATTTGCCCGGCCATCTTCGCCATTTGTATTTACGCCGTCGGCCGGATGCATACCCGCATGCTGGGCCGCGAGGCGCTGGTGGAACTGGAGCAGACCGCCGGCGCCGCGGCTGGAGTAGTGCATTGACGCGGGAGCTGCGTAGCAACAAGGTCAACAACCCGATGCGAAGGGCGCAGTGGCTGGCCCTCGGAATTTCCGATGAGGACATGAACAAGCCAAAAATTGCGGTGGTGAATTCATCCTCCGAGCTGGCCATTTGCTTTAGCCATCTGGATGGCATCGCGGCGGTCGTAAAGGACGCCGTCCGCAAAGCCGGCGGTCTGCCATTCGAAATTCGCACCATCGCCCCGAGCGATTTCATCATCAACTCCGGGCGCGGCGGAAACTACATTCTGCCCAGCCGGGACCTGCTCACCAACGACATCGAAGTGGCCGTGGAAGGCGCGCAGTTGGACGGCATGATCTGCCTGGCATCTTGCGACAAGACACTGCCGGGGCAAGTGATGGCCGCCGCGCGGCTCGATATCCCGACCATCATCGTCATCTGCGGCTATCAGCAAAGCGGCGAAGCCGGAGGCGCGCACTGCGACATCGAGGACGTTTTTCTCGCCTCGGCTCACGCGGCGATGGGCAGTATCACATCCGACCAGTTGCGAGACATGAGCGCAAATGCGATTCGCAGTCCCGGAGTTTGTTCGGGTCTGGGCACGGCCAACACCATGCACTCGGTTTGCGAGGCGCTGGGTATGTGCCTGCCGGGAGCGGCGCCCGTACGCGCCAACAGCGAGAAGATGTTCGAATACGCCCGGCGGTCCGGCACAAGAATCGTGGAGATGATCTGGGAGGACCTGCGCCCGCGCGCGATCCTGACGCCCGGCACTTTTGCCAATGCAGTCGCCATGGTGCTCGCCATTAGCGGGTCCATTAATGCGATGAAACATCTGCAAGCGATTGCGGTGGAGGGCCAGGTGGACGTGGACATCTACAAGCTGTTCGACGAGCTGGGAGAGCGGGTGCCTGTGCTCTGCGCCATCCGTCCGAACGGAGATTATCCTATCGAAGCTTTCGAGGATGCCGGAGGCGCGCGAGCCGTGCTCAAACAACTGGAACCGCTACTTGACACCGCTGCGATGACTGTTACCGGCCGCAGCGTCGCTTCAAACCTCGCGGATGTACGCGTCCGAGACCAGGAAATTATTCGTCCTTTGAATCGGCCTTACTCCCATCAGCCTGCGATTGTTCTGGTGCGCGGAACTCTTGGACGGGGCGTGGTGAAGATCGGGCTGCGTCATGAAGGCCGCCCCACGCGGCTGCGCGGTCCATCGAAAGTGTTTGAGGATCGGCAGCCCGCGCTAGAAGCTATTCGAACGGGCAAGATTCAAGCCGGCGATGTGCTGGTGCTGCGCGGCGATGGAGTGAAGGGCGGTCCGGGGATGGGCGGAGCCGCGAATATGGCGGTCTTCGCGCTGGATGGCGTCGGACTGGCGCTCCAGGTGGCGGTGGTCACCGATGGCCAGATGTCGGGGCTGGCCAACAAGGGCCTGGTGGTCGCCGAGGTTGAGCCGGAAGGCGGAGTAGTGGGACCGCTGAGCGTAATTCAAGACGGCGATATCGTTTCCATCGATCTTGAACGGCGCAGCCTCGATTTGGAGGTGGCGGAAGCGGAACTCGAAACTCGCTTTACCAACGCCCATGCTGTCGCCAAACCGGCGCGCGGGTGGCTGTCCATCTATCGGCGCACGGCGCTGCCGCTCTCGCAGGGAGCGGCGCTGGTCTCAAAAAATGACTGACGAACAGCGTAAATCAGTCGCACTCGAATACCTGAAGGCGCTGGACAACGGCGGTGTGACGTCATCCGGCGGATCGATTTTCGATCTGTTCGCGCCCAGCGCCCAGGTTTACTTCCCGAAGTGGGGCGTGGCCAAGGGAAGGGATCAGATCGAGAAGCTGTTTTCAGACTTAGGCAGCAAGCTTAAATCCATTACTCATCATTATTCCGGCTTGAACTGGATATTTTCCGGCGGCGACACCATCGTGTGCGAAGGCACCAGCCACGGCGAGCATGTGGATGGTCCGTGGCGCGCGGGCGATCCGGAGTGGGGCGCCGGCCGATGGTGCGACGTGTTCGAGATCCGCGATGGTCTGATCCAGCGCTGCTTCATTTATCTGGACCCCGATTACGCGGGCCAGGATACGGAACGCTATCCGTGGATCAAGAAATAGGGCGGAAGTGCCGATACATAGGATAATAACAATGTTCTAACTGGCTGACCCGCGCGACCAAGCGGATGCCGAGAGCGCAAGCGGACTGCTTAGCAGGATGATGAAAAAGGCAAAAACCGGCTTGCTCACGCGGGCGGCTCAGAATCGCGACCGCGTGCTTGCAAGTGTTTACCGAGCCACGACCGTCAGGAAGTCGGTCTCCAAAAGCCTTTTTCAGCATCCTGTTAGACAAGGAGGCATCAACTCATGAATCCGGAAAACCCTCCCGAAAGCGTCCCTTCACCAGAGCCCCAGCCGGCCGCTACGGATTCCGGGTTGCCCACGCTTTGGCGCTGGGCCATTGGCTTGCTGATCGTGGCGCTGTTGGCCTATCCCAACTTGCGGCGCATGATCGGCGGCAGCGATGGGACCAGTGTAGTGGGCGGGCAGAATCTGCTCAATTTGTCTATGGAGCAATATCAGTCCGGCCGCTATGAGGAAGCCATCCAAACAGCCCAGGAGGTGCTGAAGACCAGCCCCAACTCGGCCGCCGCCTATAACAATATGGCTGTCGCGTATCTGGCCCTGAAGCGGTACGACGATGCCATTCAGAGCGCCCAACAGGCCTTGCGGGTGAATCCCGATTTTCAATTGGCCAAGAACAACCTGGCCTGGATCCGGCAGGAGCAAGCCAAAAACGGCACCGTAAAAACCGCTCCGCCGTTGCCCGGCACGCCGGAGTACTTTGTGAATCAGTCCCTCGCCAATTATCAGGCCGGACGGTACCGGGAATGCATCGAAGCCGCGCACCAGGCCCTCAAGCTGCGTCCGGATTACGCGGAGGCCTACAACAACATCGCCGTCGCGCAGGCGAGCATGGGCCAATACAACGAAGCGATTAAGAACGCCCAGCTGGCCCTCAAAATCAATCCTAATTTTCAGCTTGCCAGGAATAATCTGGCATGGGCCGAATCGGAGCAGGCCAAGTTGAACAACACGCCCCGGCGATGAATTCACCCGTGGCCGCGGCTTGCCTGGTGGTCTGGCTTCTCGGCGCGGCCGTACGGCTCGCCAATGTCGACAACGTCCAGACGCGCACACCCGACGAACGAGTCTACAGCAGCCAGGCGACAGTCCTTCTCAACCGCGGCGTCGATGGTTCGCGGGCCATGGTTGCCGATTACATCCGCGATCCGCAACTACAGCTCTACCCGGCGCCCACGCGCATCGGATACTTGGCTATTCTGGCGGCCGCGATGCAGCTCAGCGGAGTACGAACCGAGTCCGTGGGCGCCTGGCTATCCTGCGTCGCTTCCATAGCCGCTCTGGGGCTGACGATGCTGATTGGCTACCAGTTCTTCGATCCCTGGGTGGGACTGACGGGGGGACTGTTCTTGTCTGTCTTTCCTCCCGAACTCGTGCTGGCACGCAGAACGTGGGAAGAAGCTGTGATCAATTGCCTGGCGCTCGTGATGATTTACTGTGCTTTTGGAATCCGGCAAAATCCCAATCCTCGCTGGCGCTACGTGACCCTGGGCGTCGTCGGTGGCTGGCTGCTGTTGATCAAGGAATATGCGCCGGTGATCTTCGGCCTGTGCCTGCTGTGGGCGGGCCTGGAACTGGTAGCGCGCAAGCGTTGGAACGACACTCTGTGGCTGGCGGGATCGGCTTCGTCGGGATTTCTCGCGGCCGCCGTAACGATGACTGTGGCAACGGGCGGACTGGATGTCTGGCTGCGCGCTTTCAAAATCAACCTGGCCGCCAACGCCGCCAATGCGTACGCACTTGAATACTGCACCGGTCCAGGCTATCTGCTGGCTGCCGGTTTCTGGATCCTCAGTCCATTGGTTACCCTGCTGGCCGCCGCGGCGCTCGTTCTGGCGTTCGCGCGGCGTGGTTCTTTGTTCGCCGATCGGAGGGATGCAATGGGGCTTGCCGCCTTCACGGTCCTATTCGCGGCGCTGCCAGCGGTGTTGCCACACTGGATGAATCTCCGCTACGTCAGTGTTCTTAATGCTCCGCTCTGCCTGCTGGCGGCGCTGGCCGCGTGTCAAATCTGGCAGTGGACGCGGGCCTTTGTGAGCGAGCGGGAAAAACTTCCGGCGCTCGCGTTGGCTTGTTTCGTGCTCCTGCTCGGAGCACTTACAGATTATCGAGGGTTTCGCGAGCGTTACGTTCGCGCGCAAACCGCCGATCTGGCGATCCGCATGGTGATCAATTTTCCACAGTGAGCCCGAGCTCGGCAGCGAAGAAGACGCAATCCGGGTGATGAAAAACCAGCGCGCTCACGCTCGCTTCCGGCTCCATCATCATGCTTTCGGTCAGCTCCACTCCGATCTCTTCGGGCCGAAGCAGTTTCCACAGACCCTGCTGGTGATCCAGATTGGGGCAGGCGGGATAACCGAAACTATAGCGCTTGCCGCGAAACTTGGAAGTGAAGCGCTGGTGCATGCTGGTCTCAGCGGGATCGGGAAATCCCCACTCTTCGCGGATGCGGCGGTGCAGCCACTCCGCGCACGCTTCGGCAGTTTCCATCGCCAGCGCCTGGATGCCGTGCGCCTTGAAGAAATCGCCCGCTTTCTTCCATTGCTCGGATCGTTCGCGGATTCCCGCCCCGGCGCTGACTACGAAGATCGCCAGATGATCGCGACGGCCCTCCGCCGCATCGAGGATATAATCGCTGATACACGATCCGTGGTCGCGCTGTCGCCCGAAGTGGAAGGTTTGAATGGGCGATGCGCCGCCAGGCTCGAACAAGTGGATGGAATTCCCGTCGCGCTCCGCTTCGAAATATTGCCACACCGCGCGAACCTGCATAAACCGCGCGGCTTCCCGTTTCAATTCTTCTACTCGATCGTAAAGGCTCAGCGCCTTCGCATCGCGCTCCCGCAAGCCCTTTTCGAAATCGCCCCGGTAGCCGAGATGCCTGCCGTAGAGCATGAACGGATTGATGTAGCTCCATATTTCGGCGAGATCGGTGAGGGTGCGCACCTTGCGGTCGAGATGCGGCGCGCGTGGAATCGGAAGATCGGAACGAACTTTGGAACTGCGGCGCGTGGTGACACTCGATGGCGCGACACTCGACGGTGCCACCTGGTCGCTCGCAGGTTCCGCCGGGACTTCGGTCGCGCGACAATTCGCGAGCAAAGCTTCGCGCTCCAATGGGTCCATGATTTGATTCATCAGTTTCAATGCAGCCATGGCGTCCTTGGCATAGCAGACGGTTGCGCCGTATGCGCTCGCGATTTTGGTGCGGGTGAATTTTTCCGAAAGAGCCGCGCCGCCCACCAGCAGCGGCACTCCAATTCCCGCGGCCCTCAAGTCGCTGGCGGTGGCCACCATTTGCTGGGTGCTTTTGACGAGAAGTCCGGAGAGCCCGATGGCGTCGGGCTGGTGCTCGAAATACGCGGTGATCAGCGTTTCGGGAGACACCTTGATGCCTAAGTTGACCACCTGATATCCGTTGTTCGCGAGGATGATCTCGACCAGATTTTTGCCGATGTCATGGACGTCGCCCTTGACGGTGGCAAGCAGGATACGGCCGCGCGCGGAGACCTCGCTCTGCTGCAAAAACGCTTGCAGGTAATCCACAGCGGCCTTCATGGCTTCCGCCGATTGCAGCACCTCGGCGACGATCAGTTCGTTGTTGCTGAACAGCCGCCCCACTTCGCTCATGCCCGCCATCAGCGGACCGTTGATAATCTCGATCGGCGTGCCGCCTTCGGCCAGCTTGCTGTCCAGTCCCGCGATCAAGCCATCCTTGCTTCCTTCGATGATGAAGTTGGCCAGGCGCTGGTTGAGCGGAAGATCGCGTTCGCGTTCTTTGGATCGGCCGCTGGCCTGGCGAAAATGGCTGGTCACCCGCGCAATATGGAACTGATTGATCGCGGCGCGTTGTTCCGGGCTTTGATCGCGGCAATCGATCGGGGCATTGCGTAGCCACTCGTCGTCGGCGTCGGCGGGTGGCGTGTTGAAGAGCAAACTTTCCGCCAGACGCCGCTCCGGCTCGGGAATGGATGCGAAGCGCTCCAGCTTTTCCGCGTTCACAATGGCCAGATCCAGGCCGGCTTTGGTCGAGTGATAAAGAAAGACCGAGTTTACTACTTCTCGTGCGGCGGCCGGCAGCCCGAAAGATACATTCGAGATGCCGAGCACGGTCTTGGCGTGCGGAAGCGAGGCCTTCACCAGGCGGATGGCCTCCATCGTTTCCACCGCGCCGCCGGCATAATTGGCGTCGCCCGAGGCGCAGGGAAAGACCAGCGGATCGAGGATAATATCTTCCGGCGCGATTCCGTATTTTTCGGTCAGCAATCCATAGGAACGCCGAGCCACCTCCAATTTGCGCTCGCGAGTGAAGGCCTGCGCCTGCAACTTGTCTTCGTCGATGCAACCCACCACCAACGCCGCGCCGTAGCGCTTGGCCAGAGGGCACACGCGCTCAAATCTCTCTTCGCCATCCTCCAGGTTGATGGAGTTGATGATGCTTTTGCCCTGGCAATAGGTGAGCGCCAGTTCGATCGCTTTCGGATCGGTGCTGTCGATCATGATGGGCGCACGGATCTTCCTGATGAGTTCCGCATAGAACAGCGGGATATCGCGCAGCTCGTCGCGATCCGCGCTTTGCAGGCACACGTCGGCGATGTGCGCTCCGTTCTTCATCTGGCGACGTGCGATCTCGGTAGCTTCCTCCCAGTTTTCAGCGGCAATCAACTGCTTAAACAGGCGCGAGCCGATGATATTGGTGCGCTCGCCCACCACCAGCGGACGGTTGCTCTCGTCGGCCTCCACCAGATCGACGCCCGAATAATAGGAGCGATGCGAACGCTCCGGCAACGCACGCGGACGCTTGCCCGCGGCCATCTGGGCGATGGCCCGGATGTGGGCTTCGGTGGTGCCGCAGCATCCGCCCACCAGGTTGATCCAGCCGTGATCGAGAAAACGCTCCAGCTGCCGGGCGAGCGAATCCGGCGTTTCCAGATAGCGACCCTCTTCATCGGGCAAACCCGCATTGGGGTAACAGGAAACCGGAAATCGCGACATCTGGCTGAGGGTGCGCAGGTGATCCGTCATGAACTCCGGACCCGTGGCGCAGTTGAGGCCGATGGAGAGCAGGTCCGCATGAGAGACGGAGGCGTAAAATGCTTCGGCGGTTTGGCCGGCCAGCATGGTACCGGTAGCCTCGATGGTCCCCGAAATCATGATCGGAATGCGCTGGCCCAGTTCGTGCCGCAAACGCTCGATCGCCGCCAAACCGGCCTTGACATTGCGCGTATCCTGGCAGGTTTCAAGCAACAGGAGATCCGCGCCGCCCTCCATCAAAGCGCTGGCCTGCTCATAGAAATTCTCCACCAGTTGCGGGAACGTCACGCCGCCGGTTACCGAAATCGCTTTGGTGGTGGGGCCCATGGCGCCCGCGACGAAGCGCGGCTTTTGGGCGGTAGAGAATTCGTCGGCGGCTTGGCGGGCCAGCCGCGCGGCCGCCACGTTCAGAGCTCGCGCGTCGTTTTCCAGGCCATACTCGGCGAGCACGATCTTCGCGCCGCCGAAAGAATTGGTTTCCAGGATGTCCACTCCAGCCGCCAGATAGGCCCGGTGGATGGTGAGCACGACGTCGGGCCGGGTGCGCACCAGATTCTCGTTGCAACCTTCGAGCGCGGCGCCGCCGAAGTCGGCCGCCGTGAGATGCTGTTGTTGCAGCATGGTTCCCATGGCGCCGTCCAGGATGAGGACGCGCTGCTCAAGAAGCTCCTCGATAGTGCGCTGGGGGTCCGTCATGAAAATCATCTCTAGCGAGGCCCGATGGCGGCAGCCACCTCGATCGCCAGGTCATAGCGGCCGAAAGGCGCGCTCAGTTGTACTCCCTGAACCATAGCACGCACGCGCTCCACCATTTCCTGCGCGATCTTCACGCCCTCCTCGCGAGCCTTCCCGGCAGTATCGGCATTTCGCATGCGCTCCATGAACTCCTCCGGCACGCGCACCCGCAGCTCGTTTACCATAAATTCGGCGTTGCGGTAGCTCGAGAGCGGCCAGATCCCGCAGATCACCGGGATCTTTCGATGTTCGATGCGCTTCAAGAATCTTTCCAGCAGATCCAGATCAAACACCGGCTGCGTGATCGCGTATTCGGCGCCGGCTTCCACTTTCCACTCGAAACGGCGCAGTTCCTCGTCCAGGTTCAGCGCGCCCGGATCGGCTCCCACACCGATCGTGAGCGCGCTCTGGGATCCGAGCGCGTTGCCGCCGATATCGAGCCCGCGATTCAGGTTTCTGACGATGTTCACCAAGCCAATGGAATCGATATCGAAGACCGCGGTGGCCTCCGGATAGATGCCCATGCGCGGAGGGTCGCCCGTGATGCACAGCAGATTGCGGACCCCGGCCATGTGGGCGCCCAACAGCTCGGATTGAATCCCCAGAATGTTGCGGTCCCGGCAGCAGAAATGATTCACGGCTTCGATGCCGGCTTGCTGCTGGAACAACTGGCACGTCACCTGGGCGCTGACGCGCGCGCTGGCCCGCGGACCGTCGGGCACGTTGATGCAATCGATGCCATGTGCGGCGCACAGTTTCGCGCCCGCGATTTCGCGCGTGGCGTCTAATCCGCGCGGCGGCAGAATCTCCACCATCGCCACGAATTTCCCCGCCGCAAGTTTTGCGCCCAGTTTGGATTTCTCGGCCAAAGGGACGGCGGGAAGCGCTCGAGCGCCGGAGTTGGCGTCTTCCACCACAGGCGCCCGAATACTCTCGCGCGGTTGCAACGAACGGCTTTCGGATCGAATCAGGCGGATGTGCTCGGGCGTGGTGCCGCAGCAGCCGCCGATAATTTTCACTCCAGCCCATAGCAGGCGTCGCGCATATTGGGCCATGTACTCGGGCGAGCACAGATAAATGTTACGGCCTTCCACGCGCGTGGGAAGGCCGGCGTTGGGCATCGCGCTGAGGGGCTTGGAGGAAAATCCCGACATCCGTTCCACCACTTCCAGCATGGTCTTGGGGCCCACCGAGCAATTCACGCCCAATACGTCGACGGGCCAGGCATCCGCTTCACGAGCGAAAGCTTCCGCCGACGCTCCGCCGGACAGTCGGCCGAAATCATCCACCGCCACTTCGGCGACGATCACCGGTTCGGGACCGGCAGCCGCGCGAGCCGCCAGGATAGCCTCGCGCAATTCGTTCAGATCACCGAAGGTCTCCAGCACCAACAGGTCCGCTCCGGCATCGATCAGATCTTCGGCTTGCTCGCGAAAAATGGCGCGGGCTTCGGCAAAAGACGTAGGACCGAGCGGCTCCACGTGGACGCCCAAGGGACCCATCGCGCCGGCCACAAACGCTTCCCCGCGCGCTGCTTCACGCGCCAGACGAATGCCCGCCGCGTTAATCTCCCGCAGCCGGTCGGCGAATCCGAAGCCGGATAACCGGGCGCGATTGGCTCCATAGGTATTGCTTTCCAGAATCTCGGCTCCGGCGTCGGCATAGTCCCGATGAACCTGCCGCACCAGGTCGGGCGAGGAAAGGTTCAGCTCATCGAAGCAGCGGTTGATGAACACGCCCCGGGCATATAGCATGGTGCCCATGGCGCCGTCGGCTACGATGATGCGCTGGGAGAGCTGTTCGCGAAACTCCAGGGCTCGATTGCTTCGCTGGGCCGTTCCCTCCAGCATAGGCCGATGACCTCCTCTTTATAGAGTCAGAATAGTTCGACGTTTTCTCCCAGATCTCCACCTCTGGGAGCCACTTTCGCCGCCGCTGGAGGCGCCACCGCTGGGACCGCCCCGCCCCCGATCACAGACTCGTGGACGTCGCGCTGACTCTGCATGGTATAGGTCTCGGCAAAACGTTCCAAATGCTGCGCGGCGGCTCCGCCGGAATCTTCGGAGGAAATCGGCGCAGCTTCGGCTCCGATGGCTTCCAGTTCGCTTCTCACCCGATCCACGATTTCTGCAAACAACCGTCCCGCCGAGACGCCCCCACGCAGCGCGCCGATGTCCAACGCCAATTGTTTACCCAATTGAGCAATCTCGTTCACCCGGCTGATGCTCGACTCACTGCTGGAATGCAGTTCCCCGATCGTGAGCCGCATCTCGCCGACCACTCGCTCCGTCGTGGACTCGGTTCCGGAGCCGGAACCCACCACTTGACTGGCCGCGCTCATGGCGTCCAGCGCCCTGGCCACCTCCTCGGTATTGATGTTAGACTCCAGAGCCAGATGCTGCATAACCTCGGCAATCTTGTTGAGCGCAACGCCGGCGGCTCCAATATGGGTGGCCCGGATGGTGGCGTTGGTCGAAATACGCTGGATTTGAATCTCGGTTCCGCGGATCTCAGCCACCGAGTCCCGCATGCGGCCAATGGTTTCCTTGAGGCCGGACGTGGTGGAGTCCATTTCCCCCTGCGCGGCGGCGCAAGTGCAAAGCATGCGGAGCATGGCGGAGAAACGATCCTCCAACTGCACGAAAAAAGAGCTGTGTTCGTCGCCCGAGGTGCCCATCAGCGCCTGGACCGCTTCGGACGCATTCTTCACGCGCGCGGCGATGCTCTCCAGATCGCGCTCGATCCGGCCGATGGAAGAAGCAAAAGTCCTGGCTGCTTCCGCCAGTTGGGAGCACTGCAGGGTCAGGATCGCGCCAGTGTGCAGCGCCGCCGATCCCGAGTCCTGGGCATCGCTCTTCCAGGCGGCGCGCAGGTGGCGCAGCGCTTCCCCTACATGCTCCACCTGTTGCCGGGTAATGTCGTGGAATTGGATGGAACCAACCAGATCCTCGATGGCCTCACACACCCCGGCATATTGGGCCTCTTGACGATGCGACGACTCGATGGCCAGTTTGCGCCTTTCTTCGAGCGACCGCAAGCTCGCGGCCACGCTCGAGATCAGCTCCGGCATTTGCTTGAGCTGGGTGATGCGGAGTTCGGCGCCGCTTCGAATCGCCGATTGGACCTTGTGGTCCAGGTGGACACACGCTTCCAATACGCCTTCCCCGCTCGCCTGGATGCTCTCCGATAAGGGCCTTATCTCGGCCGCCAGATGACCGAGGTCGGCGCCGGTCGTTCCCAGCCGCGCCGTTTCAATGCGCGTCAGCGTACACAGGGTTCGGAACACCGATACCATATTCGGAAGACCTAAAAAGGCCCGCCGCAGACGGTTGGAAAGGTCGCGCACGCTGGCCAGCGCCTGGCCGCCCTGTTCGATCCGGGCATCCATTTCTCTGGAATGCTCCAGCATTCCGGTGAGCGCCTGGGAGGCATTGCGGCCCTGTTCTCCGGAGATGAGTTCGGTGACGGCCGCCATATCGGACTGAATCTGGCGGGCGGTGGAACGGAACTCCAGCATTTTTTCGCCCACTGCGAGAAAATCGCGCTCGGTGGAACGATTCAGATTTTCGAGCTCCTGGACGACTCTCGCGACCGTGGCCGCCCATCCGCTCCCCACTGGCGGGCGTGCCAAGCCTGTGACCGCCCGGATACTCCGCTTGATCGAATCCACATTCATGATTTTGAGTGGCCGCGAGTCCCTGACATAACTGCATATCGGCGACAATCGCAGCTCTTGCCGGAACTTCCTCCGGACTCGCCGCTCGTCCGCCCGTATTGACTCTGCCCGTATTGACTCTGATTGTTCGCCTCGCTACCGATATGGAGAATGTTGCACCAGGCTGGAGCTCAATGTAGATGGCAACCGAGGAAAGAGGCATCGAGCGACGAAAAGAAACCCGCTATCCGGTCCAAGCGAAAGCAATCGTTCAAAAGAAAAACGGCGAAACCATCGTTGCCACCGCCGTCGATATCAGCAGCTCCGGGATGCGATTGCGTTTCGATCGGCGCTGCCCGCTCCAGGTGGACGAAGAAGTGACGGTGGATGTCGAGCTGCGAGAAAGGCCCAACCAGCCGTTCTCCGCGTGGGGATTAGGGCGAGTCGCTTATATCAATGAACGCGGGGTGGGGATTCAATTACTCGGCGGACAGTTCGATCCGCTGCCCGCCGGCTGGAGAGAGCGCTAAGGCCAGACGACCTGCAGCGTGCAGAATATTACGCCCGCAAAAGGTTTGAGAGAGGAGCCGAGTTTTGTCTTTGATGGTTGACCGCCAGGAAACTTGCTGGGTGTTCCGCCTGGAAGGCGATTTCAACATGACGGCGTCGGCCGAGTTGAAGGGTCTGCTGCTGGAAGGGCTGGCTTCGGGCCAAGAACTGCACCTGGATCTGGAGCGCGCCGCCGAGATCGATATCACCCTTCTGCAGCTGGTCTGGTCGGCCGAACGCGAGGCCGCGCGGGTGGGCTCTCTATTTGTGAGCCGCGTGTCGGAAACAGCCGCGCGCCTGGCCCGCGAGGCCGGCCTTCCGAGCTTCCCGGGGACAGCCCAGGCGCTGGAAGGATGAACCGATGGCGAAGACCATCCTCACTGTCGACGATTCGGCCACCGTCCGGCAGATGGTGAAATTCACGCTCTCCGACGCCGGATATGTGGTGATCGAAGCCGTGGATGGCAAGGACGCCCTGGCCAAGCTGGCCGGCCCGGTGAACCTGGTGATCACCGATCTGAACATGCCGAATCTGGACGGGATCGGTCTCATCCGCAGCGTGCGGGCCAATCCGGCCTGGAAAGGCATTCCGATTATTATGCTCACCACCGAATCGCACCAGGCGCGCAAACAGGAGGGTAAGGCGGCGGGCGCGACGGGCTGGATCGTCAAGCCGTTCACTACGCAGCAACTTCTGGCGGTAGTGAAAAAGGTGCTGGGGTGACGAGGGTGAGCGTGAGCGGGCAGAAATGATCGACCAGTACAAACAGGCTTTTCAGGAAGAAGCGCGCGAGCTGCTCGCCGAGCTGGAATCGGCGCTGCTTGAGCTGGATCAGAATCGCGAGGATCTGGAGGTGGTCGGCCGGGCCTTCCGGGCGCTGCACACCATCAAAGGTTCGGGCGCGATGTTCGGCTTCGACGACGTCGCCAGTTTCACGCACCATCTGGAAACCGCATTCGACCAACTGCGCAACGGCCAACTGGCGGTGACCTCCGATTTGATCCGGCTGGCTTTGTCTGCGAGCGACCAGATCAAAGCCATGCTCGAAGAGGCAGCCGGGCGGGGGGTTGCGGACCCGGGCCGCTCCGAAGAAATCCTGGCGGCCGTACGGCTGTTAACCGGCGCGGTCGATTCCAAGGCCAAGGGAGCGGCCGCAGGCCCAGCCGACGCCGGGGGCCGAGCCGATGGTGGTTCGGCGCCGGTGCAATTTCGCGCGGACGGTGAAGCGGGCGGGGAGGAGCGGGAGTGGAGGATCCACTTTCGCCCCAGCCCGGACGTCCTCGTGAACGGGACCAATCCGCTGCTGCTGTTGGGCGAGTTGCGGGCGTTGGGGCGGCTGGAGGTTGGCCTCGACACGACGGCCATTCCGCCCCTCGGCGAGATCGATCCAGAACGGTGCTATCTGGCCTGGGACATGGCGCTCCGAACGCGGGCGCCACGGGAGGCCATTCGGGACGTTTTTATTTTTGTGGAGGACGACAGCGAGCTCGGGATTGAGCCGGCTTCGAGCGGGCCGGCGCCCGTATCGCCCGAGACCCCGGCGAAACAAAAGACCCCCGCCGGACCGAAAGCGGCGGCCCAGACCAACGCTTCCATTCGGGTATCGGCCGACAAACTAGACCAACTGATCAACGTGGTGGGCGAGCTGGTGACGGTGCAGGCCCGGCTGACGGAGGCTTCCTCGCGCCTGGACGACCCCGAGATCGTAGAGATCTCAGAAGACGTGGAGCGGCTCACGGCCGAACTGCGCGAAAACTCCATGAGCATTCGCATGCTGCCGCTCCGGACCACGTTTGAGCGCTTTCGGAGGCTGGTTCACGATCTGGGGATCGAGTTACAGAAGGACGTCGAGCTCGGGATCGAAGGCGCCGATACGGAACTGGACAAGACGGTCATCGACCAGTTGAATGATCCTCTGGTGCATCTGATCCGCAACAGCATGGATCACGGCATCGAGACGCCCGAGGCCCGCCTGGCCGCCGGCAAGCAGGCGCGGGCCAGGATTCAGCTTTCCGCGCTCCATTCGGGAGCCCACGTGCTGATCCGCGTCGAAGACGACGGACGCGGGCTGGACGCGGAGAAGCTGCGGGCCCGCGCGATCGAACAGGGGCTGATCGACGCCACCGCGCGGTTGTCTGAGGCCGAGATCTTCTCGCTGATTCTCGCGCCCGGCTTCTCCACCGCGCGCGAGATCACCGATGTTTCCGGCCGGGGCGTCGGCATGGATGTAGTCCGGCGCAACGTGGAAGCGCTGCATGGAACGATCGAGATTCAAAGCCAGCCCGGCCGCGGCCTCACGGTGACGCTGCGCCTGCCTCTCACGCTGGCCATCATCGACGGGCTGCTGGTGCGCGTAGCCGACACGCACTTCGTGCTGCCGCTCGCCAACAGCCTGGAATGCGTCGAGCTCACCCGGCAAGAGAGTGAGGACGAGCACGGAAGTCACATCGCCAACGTGCGCGGGGAGCTGATTCCCTATATCCGGTTGAGCGAATACTTCGGGATGGACCGGGCGCGCAGGGAACGCGAGCAGATCATGGTGGTGGAAACCGAATACGGTCATTACGGCTTCGTGGTGGATGAGGTGCTGGGCGATCATCAGACCGTGATCAAGAACCTGGGCAAGGCCTACCGCAACGTGCAAGACGTCTCGGGAGCCACCATTCTCGGCAACGGGACCGTGGCTCTGATTCTCGATCCGCATCGGCTGGTGCAGAACGTCATCCAGTCGGTTTCGCACGACCCGCGCTGCCTGCGATCCGAATCCCTGGAGGATTCCAAGGTTCAGCAAATACAAAGGAGTGGAAAATGAAATGGTTCTACGATCTCAAAATTGCGTCCAAACTGCAAAGCAGTTTTATCCTGGTGGCGGCCATTGCCGGGCTCATCGGCTGGGTAGGGCTTTCCAAGGTAAATCAACTGAAGACCAGCGGGGCGACTCTTTATGCCGGCCGGTTGGTCCCCATCCAGGACTTGGCGTATGCCAACTTCGGATTCCTCAATGCGCGTGCCGATCTCAGGGACCTGCTGCTGGCCAAGGACGCGAACGCGCGCCGGGAGGCGGCTGCGAGCATGGAGACGGCGACCCAGGAAACCGAGAAGCGCATGGAAGCCTATGGCAAGAGGACGCTGCTAAAGGAAGAGCAGGACGTGCTGCTGAAGTTCCGGACCGCGAGCGACCGCTATCAAAAGCTGCGCGGGCCGGTGGTGGAGATGGCATTGAGCGGAGAAGCAGCCAAGGCCGAGGTCATGATGCAGGGCGAGATGCAGGAAGTCCAGGCGGAGGCTCGCAAGGACCTGCGCGCGCTGATCGACTTGGACGGCCAGATGGCGGAGGACCAGGAGAAGAGCGACGAAGCGGCGGCGTCGGCGGCCCGCATCGAGATTATGGTGTTTATCGGGGTGGGGGCCATGGTGGCCCTCGCTCTCGGGCTGTTGCTCGCCCGCATTATCGGCAAGCCGTTGCGGAGCATGCAGGCGGCCGCCGAGAAATTGGCGCTGGGCGACGTCAACGTGGATGTGGCCCTCGACACCGGGGACGAATTGGGAGCGCTGGCTCGATCCTTCGGCGTCATGACGGAGGTGATCCGCGAACGCGCTTCGCTTGCGCAGAAAATCGCCGCGGGCGATGTGACGGTGGAGGTGCGGCCCAAATCGGAGCAGGATGCGCTGGGCAAAAGCTTCGTGGGGGTAGTGGAATCGCTGCGTAAGCTGGTGGCCGAGGCCGAGATGCTGGCCCAGGCGGCGATGGCCGGCAAACTCGCCACGCGCGGCAATGCGGACCAGTTCCAGGGCGGCTACCGCAAGATCATCGAGGGCGTCAATCACACTCTCGACGCGGTGATCGGGCCGTTGAACGTAGCGGCCAATTACGTGGAGCGCATCAGCAAGGGCGATCTGCCGCCCCAGATCACCGACACCTATCACGGCGAATTCAACGGCATCAAGAACAACCTGAATACGCTGATCGCCGCCATGGACGAGGTGACGCACGCCGCCGAAGAGATCGCGCAAGGCAATCTTACGGTCTCCCTACGGGAGCGCAGCGCCCAGGATAAATTGATGCAGGCTTTGGCGGCCATGGTGAGCGGCCTCATCCGCACGGTGACCGATATCCGGAGCATTGCGGGCGAGGTGGCGGCCGCCAGCCAGGCCATCAGCACCGCTTCGGTCGCGGTGTCCAACGGCGCCAGCGCGCAGGCGGCATCGGCGGAGGAAGCGTCTTCATCGATGGAGGAAATGGGGTCCAACATCAAGCAGAATGCCGACAACGCGCAGCAAACCGACAAGATCGCGACCAAATCGGCCAAGGACGCCCAGGAGAGCGGCAAATCGGTGGTGGAAGCGGTGGCGGCGATGAAGGAGATCGCAAGCAAAATTTCGATCATCGAGGAAATTGCGCGGCAGACCAACCTGCTGGCATTGAACGCGGCCATCGAGGCGGCGCGGGCGGGCGAGCACGGCAAGGGCTTCGCGGTGGTGGCGGCGGAGGTCCGCAAACTGGCCGAGCGCAGCCAGAAGGCGGCGGGGGAGATCAACCAGCTTTCCGGCACCACGGTGAAAGTATCCGAGCAGGCCGGAGAGATGCTGGCCAAACTGGTGCCCGACATCCAGAAGACGGCCGAGCTGGTGCAGGAGATCACGGCGGCCAGCAAGGAGCAGGACGCCGGCTCCGAGCAGATTAACAAGGCGCTGCAGCAGCTGGAGAAGGTAATTCAGGCCAATGCTTCGGCGGCCGAAGAGATGGCTTCGACAACCGAGGAGCTGACCGGGCAGTCCGACCAACTGGTGAGCGCATTGGGCTTCTTCCGCACCGGCGATGCCGGACACGCGGGCGCGGTTCGCAGCGCGGGAGCCAAGCCCGCTGGGTCGCTCGCCAAGCTTCAGGACGCGGTCACCCAGAGCGCCGGAGTGGGGGCGAGGAAGGCCGTCAAGTCCGGAGTGGCGCTTAAGCTGCGAGATAACGGCGATCGCGTCGATAAGGAATTCGAGCGTTATTAGACATGGCCGGGACGTAGCCTGCGCCAGAGGCCCAGACCGAAAAACTTCAAGGGAGAGGAATAGGACACATGTTACGCAGAGCGAATGGAAAGACAAAACCGCACGCGGCCGGCAACGGCGGCGCAGCCGTCCTGGATTTTGAGCCGAACCTGGGGAGGCCGGGTGCGGCGGGCGCGCCTCCCGCCGATGGCTCCCAGACGCGGCGGGTATCGGAAGAGATCGCCCGGCTGGTGGAAGCTTCCCGGCAAGGCCGTTTGAACGAGCGCGGCAGGCTGGACCAGTTTGAGGGGGTCCATCGCGAAATGCTGTCCGGCATCAACGATATGCTGGACGCCATTCTGCTGCCGATCGGGGAAGGAAATCGCATTCTGGCGCAGATTTCCTCAGGCAAAATCGACGAGCTGATCACCCAAACCTACCACGGCGATCACGAAAAGATGAAGCAGGCCGTCAACAATGTCGGGGTGGTGTTACAGACTTTACAGAAAGAATTGGCGCGGCTGATCGAGGCCTCTAAAGACGGACAGCTCAGCGAGCGCGGCAAGGCGGAGAATTTCCAGGGCGCGTATGCCGAGATCGTGCGCGGCGTCAACACCACGCTGGATGCCATTCTGCTGCCGATCGGGGAAGGGAATCGCATTCTGGGGCAAATTTCCGCCGGCAAGATCGACGAGCTGATCGCGCAGACCTACAAAGGCGATCACGAAAAGATGAAGCAGGCCGTGAACAATGTCGGCGTGGTCCTGCAGACGCTCCAAAAGGAACTGGCGCGGCTGATCGAGGCGTCGAAAGACGGACAGCTCTCGGAGCGCGGCAAGCCGGAGAATTTCCAGGGCGCCTATGCCGATATCGTACGGGGCGTCAACACCATGCTGGATGCGATTCTGCTGCCGATCGGGGAAGGCAACCGCATTCTGGCGCAGATTTCCGCCGGCAAGATCGACGAGCTGATCGCGCAGACCTACAAAGGCGATCACGAAAAGATGAAACAGGCGGTGAATAGTGTGGCGGTCATCCTGCAGGTTCTGCAAAAGGAACTGGCGCGGCTGATCGACGCCTCCAAAGACGGACAGCTCTCTGAGCGCGGCAAGCCGGAGAATTTCCAGGGCGCCTATGCCGACATCGTGCGGGGCGTTAACACCATGTTGGACGCCATCCTGCTGCCGATCGGGGAAGGCAACCGTATTCTGGCGCAAATTTCCGCCGGAAAGATCGACGAGTTGATCGCGCAGAGCTACAAGGGCGATCACGAAAAGATGAAACAGGCGGTGAACAACGTCGCGATGGTTCTGCAGAGTCTTCAAAAGGAGCTGGGACGCTTGACTCAGGCCTCCAAAGACGGAAAGTTAACCGAGCGTGGCGACCAGGACCAGTTCGAGGGCGCTTACTCGAACATTGTACGCGGCGTCAATGCCATTCTGGACGCTGTCATTACGCCGCTCAATGTCGCCGCCAATTACGTGGAGCGCATCAGCAAGGGCGATCTGCCGCCCCAGATCACCGACACCTATCACGGCGAGTTCAACACCATCAAGAACAACCTGAACACGCTCATCAGCGCGATGGATGAGGTTACGCACGCCGCCGAAGAGATCGCGCAGGGCAATCTCACAATAACGGTGCGGGAGCGATCCGCCCAGGACAAGCTGATGCAGGCGCTGGCCTCCATGGTATCCGGCCTCATCCGCACAGTGACCGATATCCGAAGCATCGCGGGCGAAGTGGCGGCGGCCAGCCAGTCCATCAGCGCGGCGTCGGTGGAGGTATCGAACGGCGCCAGCGCCCAGGCGGCATCGGCCGAGGAAGCCTCTTCATCGATGGAGGAAATGGGTTCCAACATCAAGCAGAACGCCGACAACGCGCAGCAGACCGACAAGATCGCGACCAAATCCGCCAAGGACGCCCAGGAGAGCGGCAAATCGGTGGTGGAGGCGGTGGCGGCGATGAAGGAGATCGCGAGCAAAATTTCGATCATCGAGGAGATTGCGCGGCAGACCAACCTGCTGGCCCTGAACGCGGCCATTGAGGCGGCGCGGGCGGGCGAGCACGGCAAGGGCTTCGCGGTGGTGGCGGCGGAGGTTCGCAAACTGGCCGAACGCAGCCAGAAGGCGGCGGGAGAGATCAACCAACTTTCCGGAACCACGGTCAAGGTCTCCGAAAGAGCCGGCGAAATGCTCGACAAACTGGTGCCCGACATCCAGAAGACGGCCGAACTGGTGCAGGAGATCACGGCGGCCAGCAAGGAGCAGGATGCCGGTTCCGATCAGATCAACAAGGCGCTGCAGCAACTGGAGAAGGTGATTCAGGCCAATGCTTCGGCGGCCGAAGAGATGGCTTCGACCACCGAGGAGCTGACCGGCCAGTCGGACCAGCTGGTGAGCGCGCTCGGGTTCTTCCGCACTGGCGATGCCGCGTCAGCTCCGGCGGCGCGAATGGCGGCCCCTAGGCCGGGCGCGAACTTGGGAAAGCTGAAGGAGGCGGTTACTCACGCTCCCGTTCCTGGTTCAAAGAAGGGCCCGAAGGCCGGAGTCGCTCTCAAGATGAGAGAGACCGGCGACCACGTGGATAAGGAATTCGAACGCTACTAGCTGGCAATGTTGTGGCCTGGGCGGCCGCCCGCTCGCGCCACAACCCTGGAAATGCGAAAGGAATGGAATTATGAGCGCTACAGAAATTACCGAGACGCGGCAATACCTGACCTTCAAACTGGGGGAGGAGGTGTTTGCAACCGACGTCGCCAAGGTGCGGGAAGTCCTCGATTTCACCACCATCACCAAGATTCCCCGCACGCCCGATTTCATGAGCGGGGTGATCAATCTGAGGGGTAACGTGGTGCCGGTGGTGGATCTCAGGCTTTGTTTCGAGATGTCGAAGACCGAGAAAACGGTCAACACTTGCGTGGTGGTGGTGGAGATGCTGCTGGATGGCGAGGCCACCGTGATCGGGGCGCTGGCCGATTCGGTGGAGGAAGTGATCGACCTGGAGCCGGAGCAGATTGAGCCGGCGCCCAAAATCGGCACCCAGATCCGGACCGACTTTATCAAGGGCATGGGGAAGCGCGATTCGCAGTTCATCATGATCCTGGACATCGACCGCATTTTCTCCGCCGAGGAGTTATTGGCGGTCCGGGGCGTAGAGCTGAATAAGCCTCTGGCTGAAATACACGCCTGAGCGCGGCTGGGCTTGGGAGCGCCTTTTGAAATGCAGCGTGACGGGCGAGAAACTAGATCGGCGAGTCTACCCGGTGAGTACACGAAACGACGGATTGTGCAATGCCGATTTCGAGCGGCTGCGCGAGCTGATCTACGCCGAATCCGGCATCAGCCTCGGTCCGGACAAAAAGACCATGCTCGAGATACGGCTCAAGCGCCGGCTGCGGAGCCTGGATGTTCCGTCGCTGGCCGCTTACTGCGAACACGTGTTTGGGCCCGCGGGCATTGAAGACGAACTGGTCCACCTGATCGACGTCGTTACCACGAATAAGACGGACTTCTTCCGCGAGGCCGGTCATTTCGATTACCTGGTGGCGAAAGCGCTGCCCGATCTGGCCGCGCGCTATGGGGCGATCCGGAATTCCTTGGTTTGGAGCGCCGGCTGCTCCACCGGCGAGGAGCCATACACTCTGGCGATCGTGCTGAGCGAGCATGCCCTCGGTTGCCCGGGATTTCGCTTTAGCGTGCTGGCCACCGACATATCGACTGAAGTGTTAGCGAAAGCGCGTATGGGCATATTCAAGTCCGAACTGGTGAGACCCGTTCCGCGCAGCCTGCAACGAAAGTACTTCATGCGCAGTCGCGATCCGGAATCGGATATGGTTCGAGTGGTCCCGGAGCTGCGCGCGCTGGTTGATTTTCGCCGCCTCAATTTTATGGATTCCGCCTTTAACCTCGCGCAGGCGCCGGAAATCATCTTTTGCCGGAACGTCATTATTTACTTCGACCGCACGACCCAGGAAAGCCTCCTCAAAAAGCTTACTCGGCAACTGGCGCCCGGCGGATACTTCTTTGCGGGCCATTCGGAATCCTTGCAAGGCATGGACCTGCCTCTGATCCCCGTCGCGCCATCCACCTACAGGAAGCCGGAATGATGCCCGCGCCAGTTCTGCCGGATTTGAATCTCCAGCCTGGAGAACTGTACCTGGCCCGCAGTCCCGCCATATTGAGAACCATTCTAGGATCCTGCGTGAGCGTCACGTTCTGGAGCAGATGTTTGGGCGCCGGGGCTCTGTGTCATGGTGTGCTGCCCCGCTGTCCGCAGGTTTGGGCTCCCGGCTCCAGCCTGTCCGAGGGCTATCGGTATGTGGATTTCAGCATCCGCCACCTGGCCCAACAGTTCGACGCTCTGCGGGTAGGAAGAGACGAGCTGGAAGTGAAATTGTTCGGGGGCGCCGATGTGCTTCCTTTTCTCAATGAACGCGCCGATAGGCCCACAGTCGGCGCCCAGAACTGTCAGGTGGCTTTAGAGGTGCTCGCCGAGGAGGGGTTCACAGTCACGGCTTCCGATCTGGGGGGAGTGCGCGGCCGAAGAATTCATTTTCACACCGGCACCGGAGTTGTGCTGGTGTCCCGCCTCGGCACTTGGGGCGCTTCAGCCGGCGTGTCAGGCAATCCAGGCTCGGGAGCAACGGCATGAGTGCGCCAAGAATTCGCGTCCTGATCGTCGACGATTCCGCGGTGGTTCGCCGCACGCTCAGCGAAATTCTATCGTCGGACCCCGGCATCCAGGTGATTGGCACCGCCAGCGATCCCTTTGTCGCCGCCGACCGCATCAGCGAGCAAGTGCCGGATGTAATCACGCTGGATATCGAGATGCCGGGCATGGATGGTTTGACGTTCCTGCAGAAAATCATGAGCCAGCACCCCATCCCGGTGATCATCTGTTCCAGCCTGGCGGAACAGGGAGCTCAGAGCACGCTGCGGGCGCTCGAGTATGGAGCCGTCGATATTATCGCCAAGCCCCGGCTGGGCAGCGAGAGGTTTCTCGAGGAATCGTCGGTGATGCTGTGTGAAGCCGTCAAAGCGGCAGCGGTGGCGCGGCTCCGCCCTTACTCGCCCAGCCGCGTCATAGAACCGAAGCTTACCGCGGACGCGATATTGTCGCGCGCCACCGGCGCCATGCTCGAAACCACGGAAAAAGTGGTGGTCATTGGGGCCTCCACCGGTGGGACCGAAGCATTGCGGTCGCTGCTGGAGGCGCTGCCAGCCGACGCTCCCGGCATCGTAATCGTGCAGCACATGCCGGAAGTCTTCACCCGCGCTTTCGCCAACCGCCTGGACAGTTTGTGCCGCATCTCCGTCAAAGAGGCCGAAACCAACGATACGGTTCTGCGCGGGCGAGCACTGATCGCTCCCGGCAATCATCACACGCTTCTCAAGCGTAGCGGGGCGCGCTACTTCGTCGAAATCAAGGACGGCCCTCTGGTTTCCCGGCACCGCCCTTCGGTGGACGTGCTGTTTCGTTCGGCGGCGCGCTACGCGGGAGCGAATGCGGTAGCTGTAATCATGACCGGAATGGGCGACGATGGCGCCCGAGGGATGCTCGAAATGAAAGAAGCCGGCGCCGCCACCATCGCGCAGGATGAAGCCACATCGGTGGTATTCGGAATGCCGAACGAGGCCATCAAGCGCGGCGCCGTAGACACCATTCTGCCGCTACCGTCCATCGCTGGGTCGATCCTCGTTCATACCCGTTAGCCCGTAACCTGCTGGGTACCCGGCGCGAGCGGCGCGGTCAAATCTTCCCGCGCGGCGAGTGGCAGTGCAAGGAAAAAAACGGTGGTTCCGGCTTGGCTCTCGAACCACACCCGGCCTTCGTGGGCTTCCATGATTCTTCTCACAATAGACAATCCCAAGCCTGAGCCGGGGCGCCCTCCGCAGCCGAATTCCCGCGATAGAAGCGCTGAAAGATGCGCTCGCGATCCGAGGCCTGAATCGCAGGGCCTTCGTTTCGCACGGTAATGGTGGCCGACTCGGCGCCCGGTTCCACCCGAATGTCGATGGGCGTGCCGGGAGCGGAGTACTTGAACGCGTTATCGATAATCTGGACCAGCGCATCGGAGATGAGCTTGCGATCTCCCAATACCGGCATTTCAACGCCGGGGCAGTGAACGCGCAAACGTTTGCTCGATCGCCGGCGGTCCAGAGTGTGGATGGTCTCGTCCACGACGTCGGAGAGTTGCACGAGTTCGCGCCGGGGCGCCAGCGTGGAACTGTCGAGCTTAGCCGTTTTGAGAAGCTGCGGTGCGATTCCGGCGAGCTTCTTGGATTGCTCGTCCAGTACGCTCATGAGCATCAACTGCGTCTCCGATAAGCCACCTAGGGCGATCAGGCCCGAACTTGCCGCCGAAATTGTCGCAACCGGGGTCTTGATCTGATGAGCCAGTGCATCCAGCACTGCGGCTCTTAATTGTTCGGCCTGCCGGGAGGCTTCAGCGCGATATTCTCTCTCGAAGGAGCGGAATCGCTCGAAGGAAGTCGCGCACAGGGAAGCCAGAGCGGTGGCGATCAGAGGCCGCAATGCGCTCCCGCATAACGCCAGTCCACCCGCCGGCCGGCGATCCACGCGCAGCACGCAGAACCAGCTTTCCAGCACCGCATCGAAATCGTTGGAGTCCTGAAGAAAAGCCCGTCGAGCTCGTTCCTCGGCGAAGGAGTTGTCTTCTCCGGCCGAGGCTTTCGCGGAGTAAGTGTTGCCCGAGACCGCATCAAACAGGACTACCGTTTTCAGGTCGAAGGATTCGCGAATTACAGACGCCAGGATGGAGCCGGGATCGAGCGATCGATTCAGCAGGAACATTCGCAGCGATACCTGATAAAGTCTCTCGGCGTCGCGCCGCTCGCGGATCGCTTCCGCTGCACGATCGGTGGCTGTGTTGGATAAACGGCTGATTACCAAAGCGGTCAGCTCGAAAGCGCCCAGTGCAACCCAATTCGCCGGATCGCTGACCGAAAAGCTAAACACCGGAGGAGTGAAAAGGTAATTGAGGCAGAGCGCGGAGGCCACCGAAGTGACTGTAGCGAACCAGAATCCACCCCGGATTGCAGCCGCAATCACCAGGATCAGGTATAGAAAACCCATCGTGGCTAAGTTCAGCCGGAAATGAAAGGCGAGGAACGTGCAGATTGCAACAACCACCAGGGAAATCGAGAGCCGGGGAAAGCTGCCGAGGGATGGCCTGGAGGTGGCGGGGCCGGCGTTATTCTTTTTAAACAGCGTAACAGTCCTGTTTTCAACTGTATCACAGGACGAAGCGGGCGCAGGGCAGCACCCTGCCGGTGATCATTCTCAGCTTTGCAAATAAGTACTGGGAACAATCTTTAAGTGTTTCTCATGTCGTCTTTATGCGTTTTTTATAACTCTTCGATCATACTTCAACATGTACTGGTGTTAAGGAGAGTAAGTGCTACGTGATGTCTCTGAAAGGTGCGACGTGTTTCACGCCATGCGTTCAGGGCAACCTCGGATGTGCTGCAGCCCCGTCACTCTGCATCGCTTTTCAAGTTGCGAAGCGTAAAATAGGACGCTCGATTCCCCGCTATTGTTCCGTTGGGAGCGGTGTCGGAAAGAACTGCGCTCTGTGCCTGTGAGCATGCAGCACGCGGGATCCGCGCCCGCGTCCGAGGCGCAATCGCGTCCCGAAATTTCGATCCGTGAAGTTCTCCTTCCGAAGAGACAGGAGAGTTACGAGCGGCAGGTCATCCCCCATTGGCGGCATACCGTTCGGTGGTGTGCGCTGGGCAGCCTGGGCGTGGCAATCATCACTTTTGCCGGATTTCAGTTACAGTTCAATTTCGCCGCCGCCAGTTTGTGCTGCCTGTTGCTGATCGTTCTGCAGTCCCTGACGGGCGACTTCCCGGCCTGCTGTTTCGTTTCGCTGGTGGCGCTCGGGAGCCTGGACTATTTCTTCACCAGCCCCATCCTTTCCTTCCGAGTGGGACATCCGATCAACATTTTGGCGTTGTTCTGCTTCCTGGCTACCGCACTGGTGATTACGCGGCTGGTCTCGAAAGTAAGAGATAAGGCCGAGTTGTCTTCCGCCCAGCACGCCAAGACGCAGGAGCTTTATGAAGTGGCGCAGCATCTGCTGGCTGCCGACCCGCGCGAGGCGTCCGGAGCTTTCCTGGAACCATTTCGCGGCGCTTTTGGAGTGAGAGCGGCGTGCCTGTTCGACGCCGAGAGTAGCGAATTGCATGCCGCCGGAAGTTCGGAATTCAATCTTCAGGAGAGAACGCGGGACGCCTTTATACGCGGCCAAAACGACGACGATGAGCGCTGCGGAATTGTGGTGCGGTGCATTCGCGTGTCTGGAAGGACCACCGGCGCAGTCGGGTTTGAAGGGTTGGAGGATGCATCCCTCACGGCCGGTCCGTTAACCGCGCTGGCCGCAGCCCTGCTCGAGAGAACCCATGCCATCAGGAACGCCAGCCAGGCTGCGGCGGCGGCCCAGGCGGAAGCCTATCGTTCGGTAATCCTGGATGCGCTGGCCCACGAATTCAAAACCCCGCTGTCCACCATTCTGGCCGCGGCCGGGGCTCTCCGGGAAGCGGCCTCCTTAGGCTCCGAGCACCTGGAGATGGCCGAAACGGTGGAGGTTGAGGCGGCGCGCCTGGGACGCCTGACTACTCGACTGATTCGCACCGCGCGGTTGGAGCAGGAGGAAATCAGGCCCTGGATGGAGCTCACGCACTTCACCTCCGTGGTGGCCGACGCTGTGAATCAGCATTCCCGAAGTTCCGGCGACCGGCGCATCAACGTGCTGGAGCGAAGTCCTTCCGCCGATGTTCTGGCGGATCCGGAATTACTGCGCCTCGCGATCAGCCAACTCCTGGATAATGCCTGTAAGTACTCGGAGGCTGGATCGCCGGTGGATTTGATCATCGCCAAACAGGGCGGCTATATATCGCTGCGCGTCCTCAGCACCGGAACACCCATCTTATCCAGCGAAAGAGCGCACATTTTCACCCGCTTCTATCGGGGCGTGGATGCACGCCGGACGACGGCCGGCACGGGGCTGGGCCTGTACGTCGCGCGCAAGATCGCCATCGCTCATGGTGGTAACCTCGAACTCGACAGCGAGCCCAGCGGCGAAGAAAGTGTGGCCTTTCGAATGACTTTACCAGTTCCGGAAAGCGAGCTTGATGACATCCCCGGTTAGTTTTAGCATCCTGGTGGTCGATGACGAGCCTTCACTAAGGAAAGTGATTCGCGCTTCGCTCGCGGCCGGCGGCTATGTGGTGGAAGAAGTTGGAACAGGCACCGACGCGGTGGGGCTCCTGCAACGACGATCGTTCGATCTGGTTTTGCTGGATATCAACATGCCCGGGCTGAACGGGCTGGAAGCCTGCCGCAAAATCCGGTCCATCGCTCCGCAGACTGGCATTGTAATGGTCACGGTGCGCGACGCCGAGGAAGACAAAGTGCGAGCGCTCGAGGCCGGGGCGGACGATTACGTCACCAAGCCTTTCCGGTTTCGGGAGTTAGTGGCACGCATCGGAGCCGTACTGAGGCGGACCCGCAGGCATAGCTTGGGCGAGCAGAATTCCGTGGAAGCGGGCGACTTAAAAGTGGATTTCCGGCGGCGCAAGCTGTGGAAGCGAGCCGAAGAGATCCATCTTTCGCCCAAAGAGTTCGATCTGCTGGCGTTCCTGATGAAGAACCAGGGCGCTCCCATGACTCACGCCAAGCTCTTGGGGGCGGTTTGGGGCCCTGAATACGGGGGCGAATTGGAGTACCTGCGCTCTTACGTCCGCATGCTCCGCAAGAAAATCGAAGACGACCCGGCCCAACCCTTCTATCTGATGACTGAGCCTTGGGTGGGATACCGCTTTAATAATCCCGCCGAATCGGGTTCTCCTTCGCCGCAATCGCTCGAAGCCGAGTAATATCTTCGAGTTTCAGCTAAGTCCCGCCCGGGCTTTCTCTTGCGGGCTTTTATGCCTTTTTTATGACCTTGGTCTCAGAATAAAGCAGTACCATGGCTGCACAAGGCGTTCGTATTCCGCTCCAAGCTACGCCTCCCGTAGTGTCGGCCAACGCGCTGCCCGTGTATCGCGTGCGGCCCCGGCCCGAGAGCGCCAGCAAGATGGAAGAACTTTCCTTGTGCGAACTCAGAGGGAAAATTCGCAGGAACCGGGTCAGCTTCCCATCGCAGGTGCCCACTTTCGCCAAGCACGACCGTCCCGATCTACAGCGCAAAACCGTGCAGCTTTATTTTCTTTTTGGTTGGAGCTGCAGCCGGATCGCGCAACGCTACGGCGTTCTGCGCCAGCGCATTCAGCAGATACTGTCCACCTGGAAGCGGCGTGCTATCCAGATGGGGTACATCCAGGAAATCCCGCCGGCCATGCCGTCGGGACAGCTGGGTAAGTTAGTCCAATAGCGCGACGGTTCAAATCCTTCCTTTCGAGCTTACCCGAAACGTGTGTCTTGCTGGGGTAAGTGGCAGAAGCATATCCGCTTACAGATCATAAGTTATTTTGATTGGATCAATCCGTAATTTCTTCATGGAATCCTCATGAAACTTTCATGGCCTTTATGACTTTTTTATATCGATGGTCGCATACTAGTCCAACAAGTGATCAGTTAAAGGATCTGTGAGGTTCGCGCGCCAGGCGCTTTGAGGTAGTAAGCTTCGCCGCGTAATAGATCTAGTAGCACGCCGCCCATGTCAGGCTAGGCGGGTTGGCACATCCAGTCTCGTGTCTACCATCCGTCTCTCAAGACGGTTTAGTAACTCGCTTCAATTCTGAATAACAAAGGAGCATGGAGACATGCAAAATCGCATGATACGTGTGCGCATGCTAAGACACGCGGTCTTTACGGCGGGAGTGGCGGGGTTATTGATGGGGCAGTTCTTAAACGCGCAAAGCGCCTCATCGCAGCCAAAGATTATCGCCGCCGCGGAAGCGCCGCCGGAAGCGCCGCCAGAGACCACCACCCAATCCGCCAGTCCCACGACGGGCGCTACCACGCCGCCCGGTTCATCGATGATTGACGAACTCGACGCCATGAAGAGGCGCATTGAGAAATTAGAACAAGAACTGAAGAACGCGCGCGGTGAAACCACGGGCTCGACGGCTCCGGCAGTACCAGCGCCTGCCTCACGCACAGTCCTTGCGCCAGGAACGCTCGATCCCTCTCAGGCTGTAGCCTCCGCGAACCCGAATCCGGACGCGGCTGGATCGCCCGCGGACCAGAGCTCATCGCAACCGGAAGCTCCAGCCGCGGCTGCTCCACCCGCTCCTGCTGTGGACTTGGACACGCCGTTCGCGTACGCCGACTTCACCTGGATGCTCTCCAATCCGCGCAATCACGACGAGGTTCTGGATGGCAAGTATTTCTCGGGTGAATTCCGAGTCGACACAAACTACATGTATGACCTGAACCATCCCATCGACCATACGTTGGATGGAACCACCGAGGGCGAGCGCACTGGAGAATTTGTCATCCAGGCTCTGAATATTGGCGGCGACTTTCACGCCGGCAACATGCAAGGCCGCATCCTGACGCAGTTCGGCGCTGTTTCCACGGCCGTGCCCCGCAATGATGCCAGTTACAGCCAAGGCCAGTGGGATTTGGCCGACGCCTACCGATACCTCACCGAAATGTACGCCGGCTACCACATCAACGTGCAGCACGGTCTCAACCTCCAGGTGGGCGACTTCCTATCGTTCATCGGCCTGTTCAGTTACTACAGTTTCGATAACTGGATGTATCAACCGTCCTATGTGTCGTCCAATACGCCGTGGTTCTTTACCGGTATGCGAGCCCAATGGTTCCCAACCAACAAACTGAAGATCGAGCCATGGCTGATCAACGGCTGGCAGACTTATGCCAAATACAACGGCCGGGAAGGCGTCGGCGGACAGATTCTTTGGAGGCCCACCGGCAATCTCGATTTCGTCTGGAACACTTACACGCTGGGCCGCGACACGCTGGGCAACAATAACCGTTCTCGCTATCACGAAGACGACAGCCAGGAATGGAAATACTACGAGAATCCCGCGAAGTTCATGCACCGCATGGCGTTCACGGTCACCGAAGACGTCGGGTGCGAATCGGGTGGTACCAACCAGCAGGGTCAAGGCGTAGTTTGTACGCACGGTTATGTGAACGGCCGCGGCCCCTCGCAAAACTTCATGGGAATCATGGCTTACCATCGCTGGTGGTTCGATAAAGACAGGTACGCCGCGGAAGTCGGTGGCGGCGTCATGACCAATCCCGGCCGCTACCTGGTGCTTCTGCCGCCGATCAATGGCGCGAACGCCACCTCCGGCACGCCCTACTTCCCCGAGAGTCCGGGGCTTCCGTTCCGGGCCTATGACTTCCAGATCGGCGCTGACTATATGCCCAGCCAGTGGGTTACGTGGCACGTTGAATTCACCCAGCGCGGCGCCAACGTTCCGTACTTTGTCGGACCCGGCGGTATAACTCCAGATGTGGTTCCTGGAACTTATGTAAATACGGGCGCCCCAGGATCGTATGTTCCCGGATTCACGCCCGACCTGACGAAACAAGAGCGCCGCTGGATTTTCGCCCTGATGGTGAAACTCTAAGCGAGCGTAATAACAACTTAGGCAAGGTGTTCGTCCCCGAGCGCCTTGCCACTTATTCGTGAAGGAAGCACTAACCAAGGAAGCACTTACCATGTATCGAACGAAGACGGTTTTCATGTTCCTTTCTTCCACCGTGTTACTGCTGGCGGGGAGCCCCGCTTGGCAAACCAAGCCGGTTGCGCAGTGGAACGAAAACGACGCCAAGCAGGTGCTGCGCGGCTCTCCGTGGGTGAAGCATGCCTCTGTGAGTCTCCTCTTCCAGCCCAGTGAAGATCAACTACGCGCCGGCGGGAACATGGGCGGAGGCAAAGGCGTTGGCCTGGAGAGCCTGGAACTAACCAACCTGGTGGGCGGAGGCCCCCGCCATTCTAACTCGATCGCCAAGAAGCCCGGCTACCTGGTGGTTCGATGGGAAAGCGCTTCGCCCGTGCGGCAAGCAGAGTCGAAATTAGAGGATACCAATGCCCCCGGCTGGGATGGCGAGTATTACGCAGTCGCGATCTACGGTGTGCCTGTCGACGCTGGACGCCTGGACGAGCCTGGGCGGGCTGGCGAGATGAAGAGGCTCGGCGTTCTGAAGCGGGACGGCATGAAAGATGTAAGGGCGGCAAAGGTCGAAATCACCCCCACCGCGAACGGATTGGCCACGGTGCTTTATCTGTTCCCGCGTTCGGCGGCCATAACAGCAGAAGAGAAACGCGTGGCGTTCGCGGCGCAAATCGGACGCATGTACGTGGCGCAATACTTCTATCCCAAGGAAATGCAGTTTCAGGGAAAACCGGAGCTTTAGATGATCGGCAATCACAAAGAGATGAGTTCTGGAAAGAATGCGGCGCTGCTAGCGATGGCAGCGCTTGCGGCTTTAATACCCATCGCTCAAATCACGCATGCGCAGACTACTCCACCGGCCAAGCCTGCTCCGGTAGAAACCTGGAGGAATAAACAGATCGCAAATTGGACCGAAGCCGACGCACGGCAGGTTCTCGAAAGATCTCCCTGGGCCAAGACCACGGTTGCCGGTGTCGCCCGTCGGCAGTCTGAGGACGAACGCAGAGCAGGCGGCAACATGGGCCAGCCCACCGGCGTCGGTTTCGATGGAATCGATGACCGCCGAGTTCGTCCCGTGCTGCCGCAAAATGTATTTTTGCCGGCGCCGACAGCTCCTTCCAAGGCCCAGTTGATTCGATTGCTGGTTCGCTGGGAGAGCGCGCTTCCGGTGCGCGCGGCGGAGCTAAAGAACGCAGAGGCCCAGCCGCCGACGCTGTCCGACAACGGATACAGCATCGCCGTTTATGGCGTTCCGTTTACCGACGCGAAGGGAGACCCGTTGAGTCTGGCGCGGGATTTCAAAGAGTCCGCATTTTTGAGGCGTCCCGGAAAGAAAGACGTCAAGCCACTGCTGGTGGAAGCTTTCGAACTGGAACACAGCTCGGTGGTGGTTTACCTGTTTCCGTACGAGGCGGAAATCAGCAAAAAAGATAGCACGGTGGAATTCGTTGCACTGATCGGCCGGTTACAAGTGTCGCAGACCTTCAACGTCGAGGAGATGCAATTCCAGGGGAAACTCGAACTCTAGAAATTCGATCTCCGGAGGACGAAAGATTCTAATGCAAAAGTCGTACCTTTGGCTTGCGGCAGCGATGCTGGGCCTTTGTGTGTCTGCTGCCGCATCCGATCCCGACGCGCCGGGAGATATCCAGGGAGTGGCGCGAAACCCTACCGGAGCGCCCGTAGCGAACGCCACTGTAACCATCCATAGCGTCTCCGAACAGTCGGACCGGACGGTAACTTGTGGCGGCGACGGATCGTTTTCGGTTGAGCATCTCAAACCGGGAATGTATCAACTTACAGCCACCACCGGAAAATTCGTAAGTCCCAATGCCGAAGTGGTTAATCTGGAACCGGGCGGTGTGGCGAAAGTGGAGATGCCGCTGGTTGAGAGCGCAAGTAACTCAACCTCGAAGACGAATGCGGTCCCGCAGGGCTTTTGGAGCCGGCTGGCCAAGGCCTACGTGGACGATTGGCACGATCGAACGCCGGCGTACCCGGACCCCGGATATCGCGGCTATCCCGCCCCTGAATCCGATCCGCCCTATCCATTCACCGTTTGGCCCTACGGCGGTTCACCGGTGCTCGGCCAGCCCAATCAAACTCCGCCGCCGCTCATGCAAGCACTTTATAGCGGACCCAATGGCGATGCCTGGAAGGCCAGCAGAATTCAGATTTATGGCTGGACTGACACCGGTTTCAACGTAAGCACGTCTGACTACGGAAAGTTCGCGAATGCTCCCGCGGCTTACGCGCAGATTCCCGACTCCATCGACCTGGATCAGCTGACGATGTATGTCGAGCGAGTTCCCGACACCATCCAGACCGATCATTTCGATTGGGGCTTCCGCTTCACCGCCCTCTACGGACTGGATTATCGCTTTACTACTTCTAAAGGCATCCTCAGTAATCAATTGATAGGCGAGAACAACGCTTATGGCTTCGATCCGGTAATGGCTTACATCGATCTCTATTTCCCCCACGTCGCCAGCGGCTTGGACGTGCGAATCGGGCGTTACATCTCACTTCCCGATATCGAGGCCCAGTTAGCGCCAAATAACTACACTTACACGCACTCCCTTACATATACCTACGATTGCTACACGCAGGACGGTGTGAATACCACCTTCAAATTCGGCAACCACTGGATGTTGCAGGCCGGATTGTCGGCCGGATGCGACGCCGCGCCGTGGACATCGGACGCCAAGGTTACCGGCAACGCGTGCTTGATGTACACCTGGAGCAAGGGCGGGAACACCATTTATGGCTGCGCCAATTCACTGAACGACTCCAAGTACGCCTATAACAACCTCGCCGCTTACTATCTCACCTGGTACCACAAGATCAACGATAAGTGGCACACCGATACCGAGACTTGGTATCAGTATATGAAAGACGTACCGAATATCTTCGGCCCCTTGGCGCCGGAGCGCGGCTCCAACGGCGCCTGGTGCAATCCAGGGCAGGTAACTTGTTTCGCTCCCGAGTGGGCCATGGTGAACTACGTGGAGCGGCAGTTCGGCAAAAAAGATTATCTCTCCATCCGAAACGAGGTTTTCGACGACATCAAAGGGCAGCGCACCGGCTATAAGACCACCTACTCGGAGCACTTGGTCGGCTGGGGACATTGGATTGGTAGTACCATTCTCATCCGGCCCGAGATCAGTTTTCTGCGCTCCTACGACCGTCCGGCGTTCGATAGCGGCACCAAGCAAAACCAAGCGATGGTCGCCGGGGACCTTATCTGGTTCTATTGAACACTACTCGCATTAGCTTAAACAACCTCAAGGAAGTAGGATCAGTTCAGGAGACTTTTCGACATGACCAGGCCAAGAAGCATTCCCTCTGTCAGAACGAAGGTTGCATCCGCGGTACTCATAGGCGCTGGCGCTATTGGCGTGAGCGCGTTCATCGGCACCACGTTTATTGGCACTCCCGTGACGGCCCAGGAACCAGATCAAAAGGCAGAAGCTCTAAAAGCCAAAAAACTGGCGGAAGGCGAGAAGGAGGCCAAGAAAATGCTGCTGCTCATGGACACGGACAAGAGCGGCAAGGTCTCCAAGCAGGAGTTCATGAGCTTTATGGAGGCCGAGTTCGAGAGGATGGACGTTAACAAGGATGGGGAGCTAGACGTAAAGGAACTAACCGATTCACGGGTGCAGGTACGAACCCGAGGAAGATAAGCGCCTGCTAGGTGCGCGTTGCCTCTGCTTGCTTTCGCCTTCGGGCAAGTACAGCGTCGCGGGCCCGCGACCCTGGAAGCACGGTGGAGGAAAGCGCGCGGCGGCACGCTTGGCCATGATCGTGCCACTTACGGTCCTGATCATTTTCGTCATCCTGTTTAGCAGGTTCAAGTCGATGAAACGGGCCTCGCTCATCATCGTCAATGTCATGATGACGCTGCTCGGCGACCTGCTGGCGCTACTGTTCGGCGTCTCGGCGCAGACCGGAGTGATCATGCTGGAGTACCTCAATCAGCGCCGCGCGCGTGGCCATTCCCATCGAGGAAGCGGCCGTGGAGGGCGCGGTTCTTCGGCTCCGGCCCATCATGGTCACCAGCCTGGTGGCCACCCTGGGACTGCTTCCGGCCCCGGAAACGTCCTTGGGAGAAGCTCACTAACGCACATCCCGAACGCGCCTGCCCGTTTGCTCGTTCACGTCGGTTAGTGGTCCACTAAAATTCGGAGGATAAAAAAGGATTGATGACGAAGGAAGGGGTTCGCGCGCGAATTGTGGAACTCGCGATTGTGCCCGCGGTTCGCGCCGCGAATCCCGAAGACGCGCTGTTCGCCGCGGAGGCGGTCTCGCGGGGCGGCCTGCCCATCGTGGAACTCACCATGACGGTTCCCAACGCCACGGAGTTGATCGCTCGCCTGGTAAAGAAACATCCGCGCATGGTAGTAGGAGCGGGGACGGTGTTGGACTTGGGAACAGCGCGCGCATGTCTGGCGGCCGGGGCCAAATTCATCACCAGTCCTGGACTGGATCTGGAGATCGTCGAATTCGCCGTGAAGGCGGGCGTCATCGTGATGCCGGGAGTTCTGACCCCGAGCGAAATCATCGCGGCGGTGAAAGCCGGTGCCGACTTCGTCAAGATATTTCCCTGTTCCCACGTGGGCGGAGTGGATTATCTCCACGCCTTGAAAGGTCCCTTTCCCAAGGTCTCGTTCATCGCCGCCGGAGGCGTCAACCAGCAAACGGCGGGGAAATACCTGGCCGCCGGAGCCACGGCTGTGGGTATTGGGGCGGACCTGATCCCGCCGCGCGCTATCGCCATTCGCGAGGCAGACTGGATTGAAGAGCTGGCCAGGAGATACGTGCACACGGTGAAGTATTTGCGCCAGGGAGATTGACCCGTCGATCAACCGGCGCGCCGGTTGTTTGCGATGATCTCGTCGATCCTGCTGATCTTCCCGTTCGCGAATGTGAACCACTGAACGCCGCGAACGTCATAGGCTTGTCCGTCCGCTTTGAAGACCCCGCGCTCGCGCAACAGAACGGCGATGCGATCGCCATCGGCCACGATGCTTTCAATCTCGGGCTTCTGCTCCGCGACCAGGGCGAAGTTTTTCCGCGTGACGGCCACAACCTCATCGCGGCCCCGCCAAGTTCCATCCATAACGCCAAATCCACTGATGTTCAGTTCAACGTCGTCGGTGACCGATGCCCCGAACGCGTCGAAGTCGCCCTGGATGATGGCGTCGAAGGCCGCATGAAGAACGGCCGGCGGGGCGCTTGTGTCCTTGATCGCGGCGCTGCTCGTCGTCCGCAGAAATCGATCTGTGTATTCGCTGTCCATATGTCACTTTTTCAGAACTGTCGCGCCGCCCGCCGGTTCCCGGATCACTTCCTTGTATTTCGCTTCCACCGAAGGCACGCAGACATCCTCGCGCATTTCTGTTTTGGCGTCCGCCATCTTGAAAGTGAATTTCTCGCTCACCCAGGGCTGCAGATAGGCCTTGGGATCGGTCAACGTCATGCGGAGTTCGATGCTGTTGTGGTCCGTGCGACGATAGCGCTCTTCCAGGCGCATCTCATCGCTGTGCGGGTGTCCGTCCGCGTCCAGCCAGGTTCTATCGTCGAACCCATTCGATTGCACCACGAAAGTATCTCCTTCCCATTTACCCACTGAATATCCATACCAGCGGGGATCGGGATCCGTCGGAAGCTCGCGGCCGTCGGTCCAGATGGTGCGATAGGTGTAAAACCAATCGAAGAACATGATCATTCGATCCGGCAGTTGAATCATTTCGTACGGATAATTGTCCCAAAACAGGATACGAGGGAAGCCCATTGGATCGCAGATCATCATGGGATCGTTGCCCAGCGGTTGGCCTCTTGGACCCAACCCCGGCTTCGCGGCGTTATATCTTTGCTGCGCCCAGGCAGTCATCGAAGGAGCTGTTGCGCTGAGAGAATTTCTGGCGCCACGAACCGGGTGTCCCCACCAGATCCCGGCCAGGCTGTGTGGATCGAACGGTTGATCCTTTTGCGAATCGGGAACCTCGGGACGGCGCGATGGCGTCGCAGTTTGTGCGGCTACGGCGGACACACATAGAAGCACCGCGGCGATCGCCGTTATATTCAATTGAACTCGCGTCTTATTCATTGCTGGGGTTGTTCGGTATGGTCTGTGATCCTGCCATCGGCAGTCACTAATTTAGCCAGGAAGCCACGAGGCGCGCCCACTTTGGAGGGCCACACGGTGATGGTCACTTCATCGCCCGGTCTCAGGTATTTTCTGGACCATCCATAGCGCGCGGCCATCATGATCGGCGGGTCAGTTTCGGCCGCCCACTCTGTGACCAGACCCTGGTCGTTCTTCACCTCGAAGGTGATGTAGACGTGCGGATTGACGTACACAAATTCCTTGACGGTGCCTTTGAGCGTGACAGTTTTCGTCAAATCGTAAGACACGCGCGATCCGTGATGCGCGAACGCCTGGTTGGTGAGTGCGAATAGCCCCGCCATCAGGCACCACTTCGATAGCTTTGGTTTCACGCGCCGCCTCCGGTCTTGTTTGTATATCATGCCTTTCCGGGGCATGATATTCAAGGGGGTCTTCCGTTACGAGTAGCGCAGCAGCGCCTTGAAGCCGTAATCCATGTGCTGTTGAATATGGCAGTGAAACAGCGTCGGTCCCGGCTGGTCGGCGGTAAAATCCACGCTGGCGCGGCCATAGGTGGGCACCACCACGGTGTCCTTGATCACGCCCGCTGTGGGCTTGCCGTAAATCTCGGCGATCTCCAATTGATGCCGGTGCACGTGCAAGGGATGCGCATCGTCGGTGCGATTGTGAAACGTCAGCCGGTAGCGCGCGCCTTGTTTGAGCAGAAATTCCTGGTCGTGCGGATATGATTTGCCGTTTACGGTAAAGCTGTTGAATTTTCCGGCGCCACGCGGGATTTTCTCGAATATCATGTCCAATCGCTCGGAAGGTGCGGGTTGCGCCGGCGTTTTGCCAAAGATCGTGTAGTCCCACGTGGATTTTGGAGCGCGGCATCCACTGCGGCGTGCGGTGTTGATTGGCGTATTCGATCACAATGCCCAGGCCGCCCTCGCGAACCGGATCCTCCGGCGCGCCCAGGATCCAAACGCCGGGCTGGTTCATCTCCACGATCGCGTCGATGCGCTCACCCGGACCCAGCATCAAAACGTCCACGGCCGCCGGCGTGGGCACCGGATTTCCATCCAGCGCGATCACGTTGAATTTGTGACCGGGCAGCGCCAGGTGCCGGTTCTCGATGGCGCTCGCGTTCAGAAAATGAAACAGCACTCGTTCGCCGGGATTCACGCGGATGGGCTCGCCCGCGCCCAGCGCCTTGTCGTTGATTGAAAAAATATCGGCCGCTACTTCCATGCCGGGTTGGCGCGTATCCAGCACCGCCGGCTTTTCCGGCTGAGCGCCCACGGGATCCAGATCGTCGTTATCCATCGACTGGTTGGTGAAATATGGCTCCCAGTCCCGCAGCGCCAGGTAATGTTCCTGATCGTAGCGGCCGGGATTATTCGCGCCCTCGATGATCAGAAAGCCGAACATTCCGGTATAACTGCCGCGATGCAGATCGTCCATCGACATGGTGTGGGTGTGATACCAGCGGGTGCCGGCCGGCGTGGGCGTGAACTGATAACGGCGGCTTCCGTGTGGCGGCACCACCGGCGTGCCTTCTTCCTCCGACCCGTCGACGTCGGAAGGAATGAGCAGTCCGTGAAAGTGCACGTACTCCGGAACGTCGGTGTTATTAGTGACGTTCACCGTCACCGGAACGCCCTCCTTCATCCGCAGCAGCGGCCCGGGCGAAGTGCCGTTGTATCCGACGGTGCTGAGGATTCGATTAGGCGCCAACTCCACCGTGATGGGCGCGATTTCAAGCGCGAAATCGGTTTTGGCGACGTCTTCGGAGCCGGCTGGCGCGAGAAAGGATGTCGATTGTTGTGCGCTCAGCCTAGTGGTCGCGGCCGCCAGGCCAGCGATTTTAAGAAAGTCGCGCCGTTGGATAAGGTGTTGCATGCACTCGCTCACTTCATTCGAAAATCGGCGCGACTCTCGCCAGCACCTCATCCATGATCGCATCGGGAACACGCTCCAGTTTCCTGCCGCCGCGCGCACCGAGATCGAGTGCCCGCGGCTGGTCGCAGCGAACAATGCCTGTCGTTTTGGTTCCAGCGCTTTCCAGCGTCACGGCAAAACCAGTCGTGCGGGCGGAATTCCCGCGGCTCGTGATCGGGAGAACCACCGGCACTGTCGTTATGCGATTGAACGCCTCCGGCGACACCACCAGGACCGGGCGATGGCGGCCGACCAGCCAGATTTCGCCGCGCTTCATCAGAGCAACTCGCCACCGGTGGGCTTGCATTCGCGCTCTTCCTTGCTGCGCCGTGCCTTAGGATTACATTGAGCCAGCAACTCGCCAAGGGAATAGCGCGGCCGTTGCTGCGGCTCCACAACCAGCCGACCCCCGCGTACGGCCAGGCCCACCTTCGCTCCGGGCCGCAGGTGCAGGATATCGAGCAGCGCGGGCGGAACGGCCAGCATGATGGATCCGCCGACCTTGCGGAGATTGGTGGTATGCATGGCGTTCTCCTAAGTTATACGTTAATATAACAAATCCACAAAATCCAATGGGTATCCAGCTAGAGGGCGTGATGCAGCGGGTGATACGATTGAGAAAGGGTAACAACATGGCAAGTCTCGACTGGTCGCAATGCCCCGCCGTAGAAAGCGTGCCGGGCAGACTCAGCGGTGCGTGGGTGTTAAAGACACCCGCATGCCGGTCTCCGCTGTATTCGAAAATCTCGAAGCCGGAGCCACTATCGACGAAATTGTCGAGCAGTTCGATATCACGCGGGAACAGATCAAGACCGTACTTAAGTTCGCCGCCCGAAGCCTGGAAGCACCCGCTCCTGCGCCTACGGAATTTCCGGTGAATGCTCATTCTCTTTGACCATACGACTCCGGCCGGCATCGCGCGTTTCCTTTCCGGGCACGCGGTCACGAAGGCGAAGGACCGAGGGTGGGACCGGCTCGGCAACGGCGACTTTGCTGACCGCTGCTGAGGACGCCGGTTTCGATGTGCTTGACCGCCGACAAGGATGTTCGCCATCAGCAGAACCTTGAAGAGTATAGCCCTTGTGGTGTTGAGCACTCCGCAATGGCCGGTTGTGAAGCTGCACCTCGAAAAGATTGCCGCCGCAGTGAATGTGGCAACACCGGGCAGCTATGTTGACATAGACCTGCCACAGGAGAACTAGCTTCCCGGATCATCAGCGCGGGGCGAGGCCAGGGCCTCCGGGCGCCCGCAGGCAAATCCTACCACGCCGTCCTTCCTTCTAGGAATGGAGAAATCGTGCTCGCGGGCCGCCGCTGAGAATCACACAATCTCGAAAAGCCAACCATGCGCTCCTGTGTGCGTGAAAAAGAATGAGCCCGAGCATGGCTGCCCGGGCTCCGCGGATTTCAGAACTGCAAGCTTAATTCACCGCAACAGTTATCGACTGGTTGGAGTTAGTGCTTGTCCCAATGGCCAATACCACGGGTTGCGGACCAGCGCTTAGACCGGACGGGAGCGTGGCATTAACTTGGATCACGCCGCACACTTCATCGGGCGCTTCACCCGCATAATCGATGGTTGCGCTTTGGCCGCCAACCGTTACCGATACATTGGCCACCGGCTTGGGAAGCGGCAACGTTCCGCCAGTGATGCAGCCCGTGGTCCCGGCCGGCACAAGCTGGCCTTCGCCCGTGGCGTAGATCGAAATAATGCTGCCAGGCGCCGCCGGATTACCGGTGCCGTTGACGCTCGCGTTGGCATTCAGGATCGCGCCTTGTCCGCTGCCGTTCTCGCCCAAGGAGAATATAGACGGAGTAACTGCGGTGACGGGCACGGTAAAGGTCGCCGATGGCGTGCCGTTGTTTTGTATTACGACTGGCACGCTGGTTTGTCCCGCAACTTCATAAGGCACAATCGCGTTGATCTGGCCTTGCGCCACGAAGATCAGGGGAGCGGGTACATTGTTGAAGGTCACCGTGACGTTGGCCAGCGTAGTGGGAACAGTGTTGCTCGCGGTGGGCGCGAAGGACGTACCGGTGGCGGGCGTTGCCGGTCCGATGCCATTGCCGAAAATGGTCACGATCTCTCCGGGCGACACAGCTCCGGGTTGCAGGCTTGCCCCGCTGACAATGCTGAGGACCACGGGCGTTCCGGTGGGGCTGACAATCAGCGTTACCTGGACAGTTTGAACCGCTCCCGTGCCGGAGGAAACCTGTACGGCTCCGGTATAGGTGCCGGCCGCGAGCGTGCTTGCGACCGCCGCATTCACGGATAAAGTAAGTGTTGCGGGGGTGTTCCCGCTAGACGGCGTCACCATCAGGAAGTTGCCGCCGGTGCTGGGCACAAAAGAAGCCATGAAGGGAGCGCTGGTTCCACTCGTGGTGCTGGTCACTTGGATGGTGGTCGCTGTGGGAACCGACATGGAGCCCGCCAGCACATTGAACGAAGCCCTGTTGGCGGAGAGCGTAATGGCGGACGTTGCCGCGGTTACGTCGAGCGTCACCGGGATATAGAGCGGACTGCCAGCCGCGCCTGGAACGATCACGGTTACTACGCCCGAGTAAGTTCCCTGCGCAAGCTGAGATCCGTTCGAGGTGACAGTTACTGTATTTCCGGAGGCGGTGGCAGTAAGCCATCCGGAGCCGCTCAGCACCGTTGGGATCACGCCGATGATGGCGTCAGTGGGCACGCCGGAAATTTGAACGGATTGGCTGTCCGGCGCGGCGCCTCCAAAAGCCTGCGTGAAAGTGAGCATGCTGGTCCCGGCGACCGCGGTGGAAGAAACCACGGCGAGGGTAACCGGAATGGTCTGCGCCGGGACGTTGGGCGCGGTGCTGGAGACGATGATCGATCCACTGTAAACACCCACGCCCAGATTCGCGGGGTTCACCGTCACCACTAGATTATTGGGTGTATTGCCCCCATTCGGCGTCACCGAAAGCCACGTCAAACCCACCGGACTGGTGGTGGCCGTGGCGGTGAAAGCGAGCGCCGCGCTGTTGGTGCTGGTCACCGAGACTGTCTGCATGGTGGCGGCCGCACCGGCCAGGGCGGTGATGTTGATGGCGGGCTGGCTCACGTTGAGAAGAGCGTTATCGCTCACATTGAACGTAACCGGAATTACGAGCGGGGCGGCCGTTGAGTTGGGTACCGTCAGTGTGACGTTTCCGCTGCAAACCTGCGTCGAAGTAATTACTTGCGGATTCACCGAGACCACCACCTGATTCTGATTGCCGTAGGTGCTGCCGGTGGCTGGAGTCGCCGTCAGGAATCCCGGACAGCTCGTGGTATTCACCGCTACTTGATAGTTCAGTGGCGCGCCGCTGCTGGTCACCTTGATGGTCTGGTTGGATGGCGCGGTTTGATTTACCTGGTAATTGAAATTGAGCGACTGCACGCTGCCAATCAGAATGGGATTGCTGCTGACGGTGAGCGTGACTTGGAAGCTCTGCGGCGAATTGCCGGCTCCAGATCCGCTAAGAGTTACTGTGTCAGTGTAAGTTCCCGGGCCGAGACTAGACAGGACGGTTGGATTGACACTGAGCGTGAACGATTGTGGCGTTGCGCCGCTGGCGGGAGTTATTTCCAGGAAGTTGGGTCCATTGTTATTGGCCGATGCGGCGGCCTCAACGTTCAGACCGGACGTGGTGCTGGTGATTTGCACACTTTGAGAGGCGGGAGGCGTGCCGCCGATTTGATAAGTAAACGTGGGACCTGTGGTAGGCGCCTGAATGAGGGGCAGCGTGCTCACCAGCAGACTGACTGGCACCACGACACTGGGGTTGGACGCGTTCGACGCTGAAATGGCGATTTGGCCCGTACATGTCCCGGCCGTCAAACCGGAGGTGTTCACCGATACGCTTAACGTACTGGGCGTTGCTCCGCTGTTTTGATTCAGAACGATCCAATCACCGCAGTTTGCAGGTTCGGCGGCCGCGGTAAAGCTGACGTTGGCGCCAGTGCTGCTGCTGAGTGTAAGGGCCTCCGCCGCCGGGACAGCCGTTCCGAGTTGATAGCCAAATGAAAGCTGCGCTGGACTAAAATCGAGCGTGGGCACTCCCTGAATAGTCACCAGAACGGGAATGCTGATGCCGTTTGTGCCGGGAGCGTTGATCGCCACCGCCGCGTCGAATGTTCCCGGACTGTTGAGCAAGGAAACGGGATTCACGGTGACCTGCAGACCACCCGGCAAGCTTCCCGCGGTGGGGTTAACCGTCAGCCACTGGGTGCCGCTATTGGTAGTCGGCGTAGCCGTGAAGCTGGTGACGCTGGAGCTGGAACTGGATAGGGAAACAGTCTGCGTGATCGCCGCTGTGCTGTTGGCCGCGAAAACGAAGCTCAGTGAGTTCGGATTGGCTGATATTGGACTGGAGACCCCGCCGGCGTTCGCGTTCAGCGTAACGGGAATGGATAGATTTGTGGCCGCCGAAAGGACATTGATAAAGCCGACGTTGACCCCCGACGTAGGCGCGCCGGCTGCGATAGATACCGTAAGAACGAGGGGGGTGGTGCCCGATTGGGGCGTAACAGTAAGCCAGCCTTGTTGAGAATAAGCCGTGGCCGATACGGTCACCGATCCGCTGCTGGATGTGAGCAGAATAGTCTGGACCGGCGTGGTGACGCCTGTCTCGGTATTGAACGTGAGCTGGGACGGCGTGGCGACTATGGTGTTGGTCTGAGCGTCCGCTGTGTCAAAACAACACAGTGCCGCGGCAATTAGTCCGAACGAGAGCGACAAGGGTCCAGTAATTTTCACGACTTACTCCAGGTAAAATGAGATTTACTACAGGGGCAGTTCTGCGGGACGCGGTCGCGTGGCTGCACACGGAGGTAGGACAGTGGTGAGCGCCTGTAGGTTTCAAAAAAACGTGGAGACTATAACCGTGAGTGGAGACCTGCCGGTAGTTTGCTAGCCTGTTAGCATCCGTTTTAAGGAACCTTAGATATATGCCGAAGATTTCAGTTCGAGATTTGGATCTGAAGGGTAAAACCGTTTTCATCCGGGTGGACTTCAATGTCCCGCTAGCCCCGGGTGGACAGGAGATCACCAGCGATAAGAGAGTGCGGGCGTCGCTCCCCACCATTCAGTACGCCCTCGGCCAGGGCGCGGGTCTGATTCTAGCAAGCCACCTGGGGCGCCCCAAAGGCAAGCCGAATCCGGAAATGAGTCTCCGGCCGGTAGCAGTGCGGCTGGCGCAGTTGCTGGGGCGTCCGGTGAAGATGGCCCCGGATTGCGTGGGACCGGAGGTGGAACGGATGCGGCCCGCTCCCGGCGAAGTGCTGCTTCTCGAAAACCTGCGCTTTCATCCGGAGGAGGAAAAGAACGATCCCGGCTTTTCGAAACAGCTGGCCGCGCTGTGCGATGTCTATGTCAACGACGCGTTCGGATCCGCGCACCGGGCGCATGCCTCCACGGTAGGAATGATTCAGTACGTGAAGGAGGCCGCTTCGGGGCTCCTGATGGACAAAGAGCTGGAGTATCTGACGAAAGCTACCCAGCATCCCGACCGGCCGTGCATCGCCATCCTCGGCGGAGCGAAGGTTTCCGACAAGATCGAAGTAATCGAAAATCTGATGAAGGTTGTCGATCAATTGCTTATCGGAGGCGCGATGGCTTATACCTTCTTGAAGGCTCAGGGAAAGCCGGTGGGTAAGTCGCTGGTGGAGGACGACAAGGTGGAATTAGCCAAGGAGTTGCTCGCGCGTTCCGGCGGCAAAATTCTTCTTCCGTCGGATCACATTGTGGTGGATGAGTTGAAAGAGGGCGCGCCGTTCGAAGTGGTTCCCGACGTTCCGGATGGAAAGATGGGCGTGGATATCGGTCCGAAAACTGTGGACGCTTACTCCGCGGTAATTGCAAAAGCCAGGACCATTATCTGGAACGGTCCCATGGGAGTTTTTGAGAAGCCGCCCTTCGACCGTGGAACGGTGGCGCTGGCGAAAGCCGTAGCGGCATCGGGAGCAGTTTCCGTTGTGGGCGGGGGAGATTCGGAAAAAGCCATTAAGTCGGCCGGCGTCGCGGACAAGATTTCGCATATCTCCACCGGCGGCGGCGCGTCGTTGGAGTTTCTCGCCGGGATCGAGTTGCCGGGCGTTAAGGCGCTGCCGGACAAGTAGCCGACCATCGTTCAAAGTGACGGGGTCCGCAGCGCGACATCACACGGGAAATGGCCGCGCTGCGGTTTATATGAGGTGAAGAGCTAAACGTTAGCGGGTTACCGTTCTCCGGCGCTTGGTATCGCGAGCTTGGTGCGCGCCTTCGGGTGGGTGCGTGCCTTCCAGATCGACATCCCCGCCCATGTCGTCGAGCGTGGCTTGTTGGATGAGGGGCTTGGCGATGGAGCTGAGCAGGTAATCCGCGCTTTCCTCTTCTCCGAGCGTGTGGGCCAGCAAGTCCGCAACCTCTAGCATTCCGAGCTGCCGCGCCAGAGTTCTGACCGTGCCGTAGCCTGAAATCTCATAATGCTCCACTTTTTGCGCGGCGGTGATCAGGGCCAGGTCGGCCGCCAGCGGTTCTTTTTCTTCGCCTTCCTCGATAGTCTCCTTGCCCTCGTCCACCAGGCCCATCATCGCTTTACACGGCTTAGGTTGGGCCTTTTCGCCAAGCAGTTCGAACGCCTGCTTTAGCCTTTCTACGTGTTGTTTGGTTTGTTCCAGATGCTTTTCGAAAGCTTCCTTTAATTTGGCGTCATGCGCCGCTTCGGCCATCTTGGGAAGAGCTCCGGTGAGTTGCGTTTCGGCGTGCAGGAGGTCCTGCAATTCTTCGACGAGTAGTTCTTTGAGTTGTGGCATGTTTTTCCTGGTTGTAAGTTAGCGTGTCCTCTCGCGGCTGCCGTTGCCCACTTTCACTCGGCTCTCGCCGGCTCCGTTGGATTGCTGCGACCTGGTGCCGGCCTCTTGATTTGCGAACTCTTTGAATGCGGGAGCGTCCACCCTTTGCCAATCGCCGCCCTCGTTCCAAGGTCCGAGCACGTCCTGCTCGCCGTTATCGCCAGTGCCGGTAGAGTCGTTGAAATATTGATCGACAAGAACGGGCGTGGGCGGAATGCGCCCGATGGAAAAGGCGGGTTTGCCCAGACTTTCGAGGGCCAGGGTAAAGGCCTTCATGTGGGTGATTTCGCGCGTCATCAGGAATTGAAGGGCATCGATGGTGCCAGCGTCATCGGTGAAATTAATCAAACGCTCGTAGACGATTTTGGCGCGCGCTTCGGCTGCGATATTACTTCGGAGATCCACATCCAACTCGCCGGTGATCTTCAAGTAGTCTGCGGTCCAGGCGTCGCCCATGGAGTTGTAGAGGTTCACTCCGCCACCACCGGCGATGGCGATTAAAGGATCGGCGTGGGCGGCGTCGCGATCGCTCTTTAGCGGCTTGAGGTGCATGCGAGCGAGCGTCCCGACTACTTCCAGGTGGCTCAATTCCTCGGTCCCGATGTCCATCAACAGGTCCTTGCGTTCGGGGTCGTCGCAGTTCAGCCCCTGCACTGAATACTGCATAGCAGCGGCGAGCTCGCCGTTGGCGCCGCCAAATTGCTCCAGTAACATGTTTCCAAATCGCGGATCGGGTGTGCCGATCGAGACTGTGTACATCAGTTTCTTAACGTGGTGATACATGAATTCTCCTAATGATTAGTGATCTGGCGCTCGTTTTGCATGATCGTAGACGCTATATATAGGAAGGAATCGGCAACGAAGTGTTTCACTCTTTGAATCGGAACAAAGCACATTACTTAGAAAAATATTTCTGGAACCATTGCGCCGGTTAGTTTGTTGTGACAATCGCGCTGGCGCCACTGCATCACAGAAATCACCGATTTCTGAAGACCATCGAGTGCTCGCATCTTCCGGCAGCCAGCTTGCTTATGCACTGCGCATAGGAGACGTCTTGCACGATCAGCAGCTTCTTGATACCGAAGTGCTTTTGGAGCGCTCTCGCGCATGGTCCCTCGGCCTTGGGGTGCAGGTGGTGGATTTTCTCTCCGGCTATACGGTCTCGGGAATCCTGGAGGGTTTTACGCCGGGGGAAGTGACGGTATCGCTCCCAGAGATGGTGTCCGAACAGCGGACGGTCGAGGTGCATTGGAATTCGTTCGTTTTCGATGGGGAGACCCTCTATTGCCAACCGAAGCAGGGCCGGTACGAGGCTCACATTACGATCGACGACGTTGAAGACACGGGTTTACGCAGGGTGCGATGCTTTCCTGTACGACTGGCCGCGCAAATGTTTGCGGCGCATGCCGAGCCTGTAGAAGTTACGATTGTCGAGATCTCAGGCGAGGGCCTGGGACTCGAATTGCCATTGCCTGTGGAGGCAGGCCAACCGATCGCGATCGTGAGCGGGTCGGTGTTCGTGTTCGCGGTGATCGATGGCTGCCGCAAAATCGGGGAAGGCCTATTTCGTGCACGGGCGCAGGTGCAGCATCTGTTTGAACGATCGGGCGAGGCGCTGCTGGAGGACTCCCGCTGTGGGATTGTCGGCAGGGTTTTCGGGAAGCGCGCGGCAGCGAAGCGCGCCGCATCGAGGTAAAGCCCGAGGTAAGCGCTGGCGCGCCCGGAGGGACTCGAACCCCCGGCCTATTGGTTCGAAGCCAATCGCTCTATCCAGCTGAGCTACGGGCGCGCTTGGGGTGATCGCGATCTCATAGTATCACCGTGCGGGCGATGCTTCATCTCCGGTTCCTGAATGCTCGGCCACGTATTGTCCTGGCTCTCGGTTATACTCAGGGTATGAAGACGGCGGTTTCGATTCCGGACGAGGTATTCCAGGGGGCGGAGCGGCTTGCGCGGCGGACCAAGAAATCGCGCAGCCAGTTATTCAGCGACGCAGTCCGGGAGTACATCGCGAGGCATGCGCCCGATGAAGTCACCGAGTCCATGGATCGCGTTTGCGCCGATTTGGAGCGCTCCACGGATCGGTTCGTTTCGTCCGCCGCCCGGCGCGTTTTAGAGCGAACAGAGTGGTAATTTCGCAAGCCGAGGTCTGGTGGGCTGACGTGCCAGTTCCCACTGGCTCGGGCCCCGGGTTCCGGCGGCCGGTGGTGGTTGTGCAGGGTGATGCGCTGAACAGGAGTCGGATCGCTACTGTGGTATGCGTGCCGCTGACCAGCAATCTGCGGTGGGCAAGCGCGCCCGGCAATGTGGCCCTGTCTGCCCGGCTCACGGGGCTTGAGAAAGATTCGGTGGCCAATGTCTCTCAGTTAGTGACGCTGGATCGGGATCTTCTAACAGAGCGTGTTGGGAAGCTCGCTCGTGGCAAATTGGAACTGATTCTGGCTGGAATCGATGTGATTCTCGGCCGGTGATCCGCCGCTATTCGCTACTGAATGATTCGCTTGCGGACGGCGTAGAGCACGATGTCGGCGGTTGAGTGCAGATTCAGTTTCTGCATGAGGCGGCTGCGGTGGGTTTCAATGGTGTAGAGGCTGACGCTCAGCAGCGAAGCGGCTTCTTTATTCGACTTGCCTTCGGCGAGAAGCTGCAGGACCTCTTTTTCGCGGTCCGTTAGAAGATCGTAGGAATCCTCCAGCCCTTCACTTTGCATCTGGCGCATGTAGTCTTCAAGCAATGTCTGAGTGATGGAGGGGCTAAAGAAGAGCTTTTTGTTCGCCACCGAGCGGACGGCCTGCAGCAAGTCCGCTTCGGCGCAGTCTTTGAGGAGATAGCCTTGAGCGCCGGCCGCCAGGGCGCGCACCAGGAAGGTCTCGTCACAGTGCATGCTCAACATAATGACGCCGACATTGGGATCGCGCTTGACGATTTGGGAAGCGGCGTCGATTCCGTTCAGCTGCGGCATGGTAATATCCATGACGACGACGTCGGGCGAGAGTTGCTCGGTGAGGCGAACCGCTTCGCGGCCGTCGCAAGCTTCACCGACCACTTCGATGGAAGGATCGGTTTGAAGCAGGAATTGAAGACCTTTACGGACGACGCCGTGATCGTCGGCGACGAGAACCTTGGTGGTGGAGGAAGACATGGGAAGGGGCTTCTGAAGTATCTATCGGCAGTTGGAGGGATTTTCTTGAGGCGCCCAATCAGCAACAATCGTTTGTGTTTTGTGTCGTTTGCAAGAAGTTGTCACGCGATCGAATTTTTTTCAAATTTGGTGTTGCCAAGCGCGTTCAGCTTTGTTATTCTGAACAAGGTCGTCGTGAGCAGTTAGCAAGACGAAAGTCTGGGGTGGCAAAGGCCACCGGGCGAGTATCGTTGCTGAAGTTTAAAGCGACGGATACAGTTTCGGCAGGTAGCAGAAGCAGTAACGCCTCATCTCCTGTCAGGCAGTTCTTTCAGTTCCCACGAATTTCGGTTCGGGCAGTGCATTGTCAAAAATGCCGCTCGGGCCAAACGGCTTTCGAGGCCGGTAGTTGGTTGGGTCTTTTCCGTGCAAACGGGGATCGCTCGGGCTGGCTACGCAGATCTTTGACAATCTGGTTGGACGCAGAAGTAATGTTCGTCAGAACTTTGAGTAAAACCGAGTCGATATAACCGGTCGAGTCTGTTTCGCTCCCAACAGGGGTGGGATGGATCAGGTCGGGAGTCTCACAAGATCAAACGAGAGTTTGATCCCGGCTCAGAATCAACGCTGGCGGCGCGCTTAACACATGCAAGTCGCACGAGAAAGTGGAGCAATCCATGAGTAAAGTGGCGTACGGGTGAGTAACACGTGGATCATCTACCTCTTAGTGGGGAATAACCCTGGGAAACCGGGGCTAATACCGCATAAGCCTGCAAAGGGAAAGCAGCAATGCGCTGAGAGAGGAGTCCGCGGCCGATTAGCTAGTTGGTAGGGTAATGGCCTACCAAGGCAATGATCGGTAGCCGGCCTGAGAGGGCACACGGCCACACTGGCACTGAAACACGGGCCAGACTCCTACGGGAGGCAGCAGTGGGGAATCTTGCACAATGGAGGAAACTCTGATGCAGCGACGCCGCGTGAGCGATGAAGCCCTTCGGGGTGTAAAGCTCTTTCGACGGGAACGATAATGACGGTACCCGGAGAAGAAGCTGCGGCTAACTACGTGCCAGCAGCCGCGGTAATACGTAGGCAGCAAGCGTTGTTCGGAATTACTGGGCGTAAAGAGTGTGTAGGCGGTTCTCTATGTTCGGTGTGAAATCTCCCGGCTTAACTGGGAGGGTGCGCCGAAAACTGGAGGGCTTGAGTATGGGAGAGGAAAGCGGAATTCCTGGTGTAGCGGTGAAATGCGTAGATATCAGGAGGAACACCTGCGGTGTAGACGGCTTTCTGGACCATCACTGACGCTGAGACACGAAAGCGTGGGTAGCAAACAGGATTAGATACCCTGGTAGTCCACGCCCTAAACGATGCATACTTGGTGTGAGCCGTTCATTCGGTTCGTGCCGGAGCTAACGCGTTAAGTATGCCGCCTGGGGAGTACGGTCGCAAGGCTGAAACTCAAAGGAATTGACGGGGGCCCGCACAAGCGGTGGAGCATGTGGTTTAATTCGACGCAACGCGAAGAACCTTACCTGGGCTCGAACGGCTTCGGACAATCCTTGGAAACAGGGACTTCTCGCAAGAGACTGGAGTCGAGGTGCTGCATGGCTGTCGTCAGCTCGTGTCGTGAGATGTTGGGTTAAGTCCCGCAACGAGCGCAACCCTTGTCCTGTGTTGGCATGCCGCAAGGCGCAACTCTCAGGAGACCGCCAGCGATAAGTTGGAGGAAGGTGGGGATGACGTCAAGTCATCATGGCCTTTATGTCCAGGGCCACACACGTGCTACAATGGGCGGTACAAAGCGCTGCCAACCCGCGAGGGGGAGCTAATCGCCAAAAACCGTCCTCAGTTCGGATTGCAGGCTGCAACTCGCCTGCATGAAGCTGGAATCGCTAGTAATGCTATATCAGAACGATAGCGTGAATACGTTCCCGGGCCTTGTACACACCGCCCGTCACATCACGAAAGTGGGTTGTACTAGAAGTCTGTATGCTAACCCGCAAGGGAGGCAGCGGCCCAAGGTATGACTCATGATTGGGGTGAAGTCGTAACAAGGTAGCCGTAGGAGAACCTGCGGCTGGATCACCTCCTTTCTAAGAGAGAAAGTGGCTGGAGTTACCGAATCGATGTAAGTCGAGCCGTTGAGCAACAAGCAGGGCGCTCGGCGGTCAGTAAGTAATAGCCTTTCCAGTCCAAATCCGGCTCGGAATCTCCACTTAGAGTTCTGCGACTTACTTTGTCAGTTCGGCCAGGCGCCGGCTGGCAGCGTCCAATCGGCCTCGATACAAAAATCGTGGTTGGTGGCTGGTGATTGGTGGCTGGTTTCGGAATTTTCGGAACTGATCACCAACCACTAGCCACCAGCTACAAACCAGGGGCTGTAGCTCAGCTGGGAGAGCGCCTGATTTGCATTCAGGAGGTCGCCGGTTCGATCCCGACCAGCTCCACCAGTTTGACAAGCCGGGCCTGTAGCTCAGCTGGCTAGAGCGCACCCCTGATAAGGGTGAGGTCGGTAGTTCGACTCTACCCAGGCCCACCACACATTCAGAATCCAGAAGTCGGAATCCGGCGAAAGCGGGTTCCGAGTTTTGGCTGCTGAAAGGTAGTCAGCGATCTTTGACAATTGAATATTGATGGGCAACACAAGTTGCAATCACGCCGTGCAGCCAATATACGGCGTGGAGCGCTAGTAAAAATGTAAGTGCAATTAGTTAGTTTGTGTCTAGAGTAAGTTTTATGGTCAAGCTACTAAGAGCATGCGTGTGGATGCCTTGGCGCAAGTAGGCGATGAAGGACGTGACCAGCTGCGATAAGCTTCGGGGAGATGCAAGCAATCTGTGATCCGGAGATGTCCGAATGGGGAAACCCAACTGTTGCGAACAACAGTTATCGCATTCTGAATACATAGGGGTGCGAGGCGAACCTGGGGAAGTGAACCATCTCAGTACCCAGAGGAAGAGAAAACAACCGTGATTCCGATAGTAGTGGCGAGCGAACTCGGAACAGCCTAAACCAGGTAATTCGAAAGGAGAGCCTGGGGTTGCAGGACCACAAACATTAAGTGGCAGGCTGGACCGGGAAACCGGTTCATAGGTCACTTAGTGTAAAGAGGTTATAGGGAAGTGTTAATAGAACGGTCTGGAAAGGCCGGCCATAGAGGGTGACAGCCCCGTATATGAAAATGCAATCCTAGCTTCAAGTGGCTCCTAAGTACCGCGGGGCACGTGAAACCCTGCGGGAATCTACCGGGACCATCCGGTAAGGCTAAATACTCACTTGCGACCGATAGTGAACTAGTACCGTGAGGGAAAGGTGAAAAGAACCCCTGCGAGGGGAGTGAAATAGTACCTGAAACCGCATGCTTACAAGCAGTTGGAGGGCTATGCCGGGCATTGCCGGAATGCCTGACATCGTGCCTATTGAATAATGAGCTGGCTAGTTAATCTCAGTGGCAAGGTTAAGCGAAAGCGAGCCGCAGCGAAAGCGAGTCTGAATAGGGCGTTCAGTCGCTGGGATTAGACGCGAAGCGGGATGATCTACCCTTGGCCAGGATGAAGGTCGTGTAACAGCGACTGGAGGTCCGAACCAGTGTTGGTTGAAAACAGCTTGGATGAGCTGAGGGTAGGGGTGAAAGGCTAATCAAATTCCGTGATAGCTCGTTCTCTCCGAAATAGCTTTAGGGCTAGCCTCGTGTGGTCCGTAACGGTGGTAGAGATCTGGATGAACTAGGGGCCTTCCCAGGTTACCGAATTCAACCAAACTTCGAATGCCGTTAATGAGTAACACGGGAGTCAGACAGCGGGGGCTAAGCTTCGTTGTCAAAAGGGGAAGAGCCCAGACCATCAACTAAGGTCCCTAAATTCATGCTAAGTGGGAAAGGAAGTCGGGCGCCTCAGACAGCCAGGAGGTTGGCTTAGAAGCAGCCATCCTTTAAAGAAAGCGTAATAGCTCACTGGTCGAGGAACCCGGTGCCGACAATCCAACGGGGCTCAAGCATGATACCGAAGTTATGGATCCGATGCGCAAGCATCTGGGTGGTAGGAGAGCATTCTTAACTGGACTGAAGACGTACCGAGAGGAGCGTTCGACGGTTAGGAAGTGACTCTGCCAGCATAAGTAGCGAGAAACCAGGTGAGAACCCTGGTCGCCGCAAGTCTAAGGTTTCCTGAGAAAGGTTAATCCGCTCAGGGTTAGTCGGGGCCTAAGGCGAGGCCGAAAGGCGTAGCTGATGGACATACGGTTAACATTCCGTAACTACCAAAATTCGATCGAAAGCGAGGGGGACGCAGCGCGTAAGCCTGGGGGCGCAATGGTTTCAAACCTAGGTGAAGCGAGATCTGGACAGGTAAACCCGCCAGGTCGTCTGCCGGGAAAATCCTCGTGGGAGAGTTAGGTACCCGTACCACAAACAGACACATGTGGACGAGTAGAATATACTCAGGCGCTCGGGTGATGGATTGTTCAGGAACTAGGCAATATAGCTCCGTAACTTCGGGATAAGGAGTGCCCTCAGCAATGGAGGCCGCAGTGAATGGTGTCAGGCGACTGTTTAACAAAAACACAGGTCTCTGCTAAGTCGAAAACGACGTATAGGGGCTGACGCGTGCCCGGTGCTGGAAGGTTAAAGGGAGAGGTTAGCCGCAAGGCGAAGCTTTGAACTGAAGGCCATGGCCGTTGGCCACCGCGGCCTGGTAGTCGGCAAACGCCTCCTGGATGATGCCCAGGCCCGCGTCCAGTTCAGCCAACTGGTTGGCGCCGGAGTTTACCTGCTGTGGGTTCAACGTGCTCTTGAACCCGGCGTATTGGTCCCGCACCACCTGAAACTGCTGCACGAGCAGCCCGTAGCCGCCGCCGGCGGCGTAGGATGACGCCGTCCGGGTCGCGTTCTGGAACCAGCTCACCTGGTTGATGACCAGGTTCATCGCGTTGCGCTGGGCCATCGGCGTGGTCGGCGGTGCGAATGGCCACGGAGCCTGCGCATAGGCCAGGTTCGCCCCCAGCAGCGCCAGACAGACCAATAGCCCCAGCGAGGCCGGGAGAACGAGTTTCTTAGTCAAGGGTTTCATATCAGCACCATTCAGTTTCGGGTTTAACTGGCGTCGTGTTAAAGAACAATAGCACAAACTGGGCAACCCGCATCGGACAGGCGAGCGGGCCATCTCACCGTTTGGGGGTGGTCCCGTGCGGCCTCAGCATCGCCGTCATTGAGTTCATCTCGGCCAGCAGGCGGTCGAGACCTTGCTGCACCTGCCGCTCTTTGTCCTTGGCCGCCAGGATGAGGCTCTTCTCAGCATCAATGCGTGCGAGGCTGGGGTCGGCCTCCAGCACGGCCCGCAGCTTCTGCATGTCGGAAAGAAACGGCCGGAACGCTTCGCGCACCTGCTGGGACGCCTGTTGCGCCTCCTCGAAGCTCTGCTTCAACTCCGAACGATGCTGCTCGGCGAGCTGGCGGACCTGCTCATTGTCCACGCCGGCCAGGTATTTCTCCCAATGCTCAAAGTACGCGTCTCCCCGGGCGCGCATGGCTTGCGTGCGGGCGCGGATTGCAATGGAGTCCACCTCCAGCCGGTGCACCGCCTTCGCGAACGCCTGGTAAGCGGGGCGCGGGTCCCGATTCGCCTGCGCGGCAATCTCGTCCACGGCGCGCATCGTCGCATCCACCAGTCCCATGGCCTCCACCACATTCTGGCGATACTCCCGGAAGTCATCCCGCGGCGTGCGCTCTTTGCGGACCGTGTCCGTGCTGGCGCAGCCGGCCAGGACAGCCGCCACAGCCACCGCCGGCAACCAGCGCCAATGCCTGCCGGAGCTTCCGGAGTTGATGCCAGCGTGTATCACTGAGCGTATTCTCATAGTGCAAATCCCTCTGACCCGCCTCGCCGCCTATTGGCGCGAACGGACGCATTTAATCCTGCCCTAACTATACACCAGCCATCAACCACAAACGAAGTGCCGACTCAGCTTACGCCGGAATACGGCAGATTCTTCCTGGGTCCCAATCGCGCCGTTGTCCCGAAGCCCATCGACGAGGCCAACCGTTGCAATCTGAGGCACTTAACGCCAAAAACGCTCCAGAAAGCGCTATATGTGGGGTCCTTCGAAAGCGGCCAACCCCTACAGGTAGTGTGGCTGTGGCTGGTCCCAATTTCCATTCCCAGAAGCGCGCCTCGCAGGGTAGGCCGGACCAATCTACGGTCTGACGCCTTGCGGTTGTGGAGAAGTCCACCGCCTTGCGGATCGCCTCCTCCTCATCCTTCTCGGAAGCGCCCATGGTGTAGTGATTTCCTGGATACCACCCCAGCAGCCAAAAAAACAGCCCCGAGACGACTGAGCCTTTTGAATTGGCCCAGCCTACTCCCTCAACCGCCGGGTCATCGATCCGGCGTTTCTCCCACCACATCTTTCACCCTTACCTGAGTGCGAATGTGTGGATCTTCCACGGTTCCACAGTGGTCCGGAGGGTGCTGTGTTTGAGCGCCGCGTCGGCCACTTTGCTGCCGAGTAAATTGGTCTCGGTCGCGGCAGCCGCCCGAAAGCCGAGCGTGAGCGCCGTCTCGTGGCGCTGTCCTTCCACTTCTACGACGCGCAATTCGACGCTGCCGTCGGTCTTGCGGCGGAGTGCGGAGAGTTGGACGCCGCCTGGAGCCACCTCGAGAAAACTCTTCCGCGGGGGCAAGGCGCCGTGCCGGGCCGGGGCTACCACGCAGAACGCAGGCCGGCTGAACGCGCGCGCGGCTCGTAGTCGCTCGCTGTGAGTTATCCCGCCCCCATGCGGCATCAGGCGGTAACGGTACTCCGCATAAATGGGCCAGCCATACTCGCGCGTAAAATGCGAATTCCCACTCGCGCATCACTAGATTGCCCACAACCCCTTGCTCGTCGCGCCGGAAGAACTGCGTTCCTGGATGCAGCACGAGTAGCCCGCCGTCCTGGCCCAGCAAGTCCACAAAGGTCAGGGCGTGGAAGGTCGCTTTCTCCGTCTCCTCCACACCAAAAGGGAAATCCCGCAGCACCTCCGTCACCGGAAACGCCGGGCGCAGCGACAGCCAGTAACCCTCCTTGATGTTCGCCGGTGCGGCGTCCGAGTGCGGCGGCACCTGGCAAAGCACCCGTACATACACTTCCACGTAAGGCGCTCCTGCAGCCAGGCTTACTCGGGTCTCGAACTGGAGGTAGGGCATACTGTGCCGCGCGCGCAATTCCGCCTGAAGTGGACCTTTGGCGAGCCAGTCAATCTGCGCCTTGGACTTGGCGGTGTCAAAGAAGGCCGGCGGATTGGGCTTGCGTGATAGATTCGGGTTCGGCTTGCCTGTGAAGCGTGGAAATGCGCCGTCAGCGGTGTCCAGCATTTCGCGCGGTGCGCTTCTCCGTCAGCGCCGCTACGCCGCCCGTCGCCGGGTCGAGGCGGACGCGGAGATGCTCGTTCTCCATGACCAGGGACGATTCCTCGATCTTAAGAGCCGTCGCCGCGGGCGGCGCGGCTTGCGGCAGGAAATCCAGGTAGTAAGTGTCGTATCCGGCGGACGGCAGGTCGGTGCCCAAAAACGCCAACTCGGCCACCACCAGGTTGCCGTCGGCGTCTTCGGTGTGCGTGATCATCTGAGAAGCGACCGCCTCGCCCGAACGATTGCGCACTACCAGGCCCCGAGTCGCGGCGGGGATGGGGTAAATGCGACCGGTCGTGGCCACATCGGTGCGGGGCCAACCGAGCGGATTGAAGACCGTGATCGCCTGGGGCCCGCGCCGGTCCGCCCGCGAGTTGATCCGCGCCGCAATGTGCTTCAGCGACGCATCCAGTAGCGGCCGGGCCTGTTGCTGAGCGGCGTCGAGGTGGTTGTAGCCGATTGCGCCCCAGTTGAAGTTGTGGTGATCTTCCAGCCGGTCTGCTGGCGCCATGCGATCGCCCTGCCAGCGCGAGTATTCGCACAAGCCCACGTCGTGGCTCTGCGCGGCCAGCAGATGTTTCCACGCTTCGGTCAACGGCTCGGCCTGCGAGCGGGCCCCCAGCGTCAATGCCAGCGCGTCAAACATCTCCGCCGCCAGGAGCAGTCCTTCCACCTTGCGATCCATGATCCGCACCTGGTCGCCACCCAACCCCCACGTCAACGATTTGTTCCAGTCGTCCATCCGCAGTGTCACGATCTCCTGGGGGCCTGCGCCGTACCTGTCCAGGTATTCCTTGAGCGTGACGAATTCCACCGACTGCTGATTGGCCAGGCCCTTGTACCGGGCCGGCGCGCTCAAGTAGGCTGGCTGTTCGGGTGACTCCCAACCGAACTCCTCCCACGTGAACAGGAGCGGCTTGCCTAGCCCGCATATTTCATAACTGAATTGAACAAAGAAGCGGCGAAGGCGTCAGAAGGCTTGATAACATTGAGCCAAATGAAAACACCACTCGCCGCTTCTTCTATGACAGACTGTAAGCAACAGTCATTCCTGTTTCAAGACCTGGGTTCACGCAAAGTCGTGGCCGATTTTTCTGGCGGCACCCTCTCGACCGATGCTGGCGCATTGCTGCTCCGCCAGGTGGATATCCATCTGGGACTAACGGCGGGACTGGCACAATGTTTTTGCGACCAGCGCGACCCCGCTTGGGTGGACCATTCCGTGCAGGAACTGCTGTGCCAGCGCCTCTTCGGCACGGCGCTGGGCTACGAGGACGTCAATGATCACCAGCGCTTGCGGTTGGACCCGCTGCTGGCGGTGGCCTGCGGCAAGACCGATCCTTTGGGAGAGCAACGGGTGCTGCCACAGCATCGGGGCATCGCCTTGGCGGCCCCCTCCACGCTCAACCGCTTGGAGTTGTCGAATAACAAAGCCACCCGCTGCCATAAAGTGCCGCACGACCCGGCCAAGGTGGAGGCCTGCCTGCTGAAAATGGGGGCGCGTTGTCTGCCCAAGCACGCCAAGGAGATCGTGCTGGACTTGGACGCGATGGGCCATCGGCTGCACGGCTTTCAGGAGGGGCGGCACTTCAACGCCTACTATGACGATTATTGTTACCTGCCGCTCTACGCCTTTGTGGGAGACTTTCCCTTGTGGGCGCAGTTGCGCACCGCCGAACACGAGGCGGCTTACGGAGCGGTGGCCGCGCTGGAGAAGATCGTGGCTGCCCTTCGCCGGCGTTGCCGCCGGGCGCGCATTATCGTGCGTGGCGACAGCGGCTTTGGCCGGGAGGAAATCATGGCCTGGTGTGAGCGCCAGCGGGAAGTTTACTACTGCCTGGGTTTGGCCAAGAACAGCGTCTTGATTGAGAAGCTGGGGCCGGCGCTGGCTGCGGCCCGTGCGCGCCACTGTCTGACTGGCGCGGCCAGCGTGCGCGAGTTCGCCGAGTTTATGTATCGGACTAAGGATAGTTGGAGCCGGGAACGCCGGGGGATCGGCAAGGCCGAGGTGATGAAGGAAGGAGAAAATCCGCGGTTTGTGGTGACCAATCTGCCGGCCGAAGGGTTCAAGCATGACGAGGATGAGAGTCGTTTCAGCCCGGCCCGGCTCTATGAAGAGCTGTATTGCGCTCGCGGCGACATGGAGAACAAGCTCAAGCAGCAGGTGCTGGATTTACACGCCGACCGGATGAGCACGCAGTATCTGGCCAGCAACCAGTTCCGGTTGTGGGAGGCCATGTTTGCTTACCTGCTGCTGGAGCGCTTGCGCACCCAGGGCTTGTCGGGAACCGAGTTGGAGCGAGCAACGGCCGGGAGCCTGCGTTTGAAGCTTTTGAAGATAGCGGCCCAGGTGCGGGTGAGTGTGCGCCGGGTCTATGTGCAGATGAGCAGCGCCTTTCCGCTGCAAGAGCTCTTTGGGCTTTGCCATCGGCGGCTGATGCGACTGGCAGCCCCGACGGGCTGAGCCGCAACGCCAAAAGCCTCGCCCGTGGGATCGACTCAGGGAAGCAGTGTGCGCAGAGGTGGTCATTTTGGTTGACTTATCCAGTTTTCGCGCTCAGCTCAGCAGCCGGACGGCAAAAGGACCTCTCCCCGCCCAAGTTTTGTTCCCCAATTCCTCGCCGGACGCTAAAACTCGAAGCCGTATGAAATATGCGGGCTAGGGCCTGCAGCTTCTTGAACGCCCGCGAGTCCACGAGCTTCTTCAAGTCGGGGGCATAGCCGAAGAGAGAATTCTTCGGCACACATCGAATCATGGTGCCATCCATCCCCTTCCAGATGACGACGTTGAATTCCTGGCGCGGGCAGCCCGCCCGCCCCCACGTATCGAGTTGAGCCAGGCTGGCGTAGCGGAAGCCCGCCAGAGCCGCCAACTGCGGCACCTGCGGGTGGGTGAACTCCTCCTCTTCGAGGAAGGTGACCATCTCGTAGCCGAGGGCTTTGCGAATGACCTCCCGCCCGATCACCATCTGCCGTATGTTGGACTCCCCGCTGAGGGTCGTGCCCATTGGTTGCCCGTACGTGCCGCCGATGAGTTCCACCTTCCCGGCCGCCAGTTGCTGGCGCAACCGGGTGGCGACCTCCGGAAACTTCTCCGCCATGAACTCATAGGCGCGGGCGTCGAGGTTGAGGCAGGTCTTGGCGTGCGGCGGCCGGTCAGCCAACTCCATGGCGTCGGTTGCCGACAGTACGCACGACTCAATCCCCAACTGCCAGCCGATGCCGATATAGCTCCAATGGTTACAGATCGTGACGCAAAGCCCCGCCGCCGGATCAGCCGCCCTTGCAACATGGATCAAGGCCGGACCGGCGAACATCGCCACTGCACCGTGGGCCAGGCTGGCTTTCAGAAAAGCGCGACGGCTGACACCGGCGGCGCCGGACAGAGGCGAATTCATGATAGAGTCGAGATTAAACTTGGCGACCTGGACGTTGCGGCAACTCCCGTCGTGAGCGCGGCGCCTGTGGCCGCCACTTGCATCAGGAAGGTTCGCCGCGTGGGCATAGGCGATGGTTATGATGGAAATCCGCAGTCTTGCAAGCCTCGATTGCATGCTATTCATGAAAATAGCCAAGCCGCCGAGGCCGCCACCCTTGGATAGCGCCCAGCCGACACCCGGTCAGTTGAGGTTCATAACTCAGGGGAGGGCGAGCGTCCCCGCGAGCCCTGACTTCTCCCCATTATCAACCATCAACTCCCCCAAACTATCAACTTACGACTCCCGCCATAGCTCCAGCGGAGGTGGATGATGTGGGAGCCCGGAGGGGCAACCCTCCGGGTGACCCCATTAGACTCCTTCACGGCGGTTTCGCCAGCTTGCTAAAGCATAGACCGCGAGGACTGACGCTTGCCCGCTTGGCCGAACCGAGTTCCTTTATTCTTCCTGCTCCTTCAGCAACCGCTCGGACTCAGCGAGACTCCGGTCGGTCTGTGCCTCCCACTCCTTGTACCTCCGCTCGCGCATAGCGTTCAAACAGTCTTTAGGACGAAACAACTCCGCAGCCATTTTTTGGCCTTTGGCACGCTGTTCGGCAGTCAACTCTGGTTCAAGTTTCGCCTTCCATTGTTCAAGCATGGCCGCATGCTTTACCTCGTTACTTACTATCCGGGCATTGAACTGTGTGACTTTGACGGTGTATGGCTGGCCATAGCAGATTGCCAAAAGCAACCAACCGTAAGCCGTTGCGGGATCAAGAAGCTCCCCCGGACTGGAATAGACCCTTACCAATAGCGCTTGGGCGTAGGACATCTGGAAGTCATCTTCCGTGGTCTCCGGGTAAGCTAATCTGGAGAGCCATCTAATGGCTTCATTCTTGTCTGGCTCAACACCGAGACCATTAACGTAACTCGCGCCGACATTAAACATTCCCTTACTGTCTCCTTGTGCAGCAGCCGCCAAATACCAGCGAAATGCCTCCGCTTCATTCTTGGGAATCTTTGTGCCCTCAAGATACATCTCAGCCAACCTGACTTGATCCCACCGAGAACCGTCTTGGGCAGATTTTAAGGTCGAAGCAAAGTCCTCTTCCTCTGCAAGATCCTCTGCCTCTATAAGATCCTCTTCCTCTTCAACATCATCTTCCGCTTTCCTTGCCTGCGTATCATCTTCAGTTGCCGCTCTGGCTTCGGCACTGGCGCGCGATTCGGTGTAGGTACCGGACAGATAAGCCGTGATCTTCTGGTAACCCTCGTTGAGTGCCTTTGTTTTTTCCGTGGCTCTCTTTTGGAATTTCGCGTCTGGAAACCGATCAGGGTGCCAGACCTTGAGCAACTCGCGGTACGCTTGCTTCACGGCCTCAGCCCCGGCTCCGGGCTCAAGCTCAAAAAGGCGATAGCACTCCTCGATCTCGTCCGTCATGAATTCGGTGATTGGTGGAGATTCATCCCATGCCTATTCCGGTTAGTTTGGCGCAGAATCACGAGAGGCCAAGGTCCTTCCGTGCGCGCTCTAGACCGGTGACAAATCAGCCACGATGCTTTGCAACTGCTGTAGATCGGACAAGAGACCATCTGAGGCCGATTGGTCGGGCAACAAAGGCAAGAGCTTCTCAGTAAGCGTGGCAACGGTGCCCGCAAGGGAGCCGAGAACCGAGGCGTTCAAAAGAGTCAACTCGGCGAGACCGGAAAGTTGTTCATCAGTCATATAAAACTCCTAACGAGAAAGGTCGGCGATGAGCGCCAAGCAAGACCCCCGAATTGCCCCTCACGAGCGCGGCGTTCATTCGCCGCACCGTCTGGCTGGGCGACGACTGGTAGGACACTTGAAAATGTAAAATCACAGACGCCCGGTCTCCTGCTCCCCTGTGCAGAAGCTATCCACCAAGCGATGATAGTCGCCTAGTTTGACGAGGGCGGTGTGGATCTGCCCGAAGACGAACGAAACCGGATACCGCCGAAGACTGGGGATGGCGAAAAAGGCATCAATCCCCTCGACGACCAAAGCAGGAAATGAATCGCCTATGCCTTGCTCTGAGCAACCAAGACATGCTTTGGCTACATACTCGCTGCGGACCTCGGGCGAGGCCACAACCCAATCTGCTCCTGTGGAAGCTTTAGTCAACATATTCAATCTACGCGACGTCAGGCACAGCGCAAAGGTCAGCGACGGGAGCCAGCCGCCGATGGCGTTCGATTTGTCTCCGAGCGAATCGGCTGGAACCATTTGATATTTAGACACCGCTGGCGTATTTTGGGGGAATGTGAATACAAAAGCAGTTGAAACACCCAATAAAGACGGGGACAGAACGGCAATATCGTATGTGAGGTTTTCGAGTCGAAAGCAAGCCCCGGGACTATCGGTGGTACGTCAAACCGAGTTGACCCGGGATTTCTGCCAGCGCCACAAGTTGAACCTAGACGAAAGCCGCAGCATCCTTGACCCAGCCTTGAGTGGTTTTCGTGGTGCCAATACCGCACAAGGCAATTTGGGCACGTTCATAAAGGCAGTCAAGGCGGGAAAGATTGAAGTCCCGATTGTCCTCTGTGTAGAGGCACTCGATAGAATTACACGCCAAGAAATCACGCAAGCCGTTCATTTGTTCACTGAACTGCTTTTGCTTGGCGTTCAAATCGGCTTGGTATCGGATGACGAAATTCTAACACTTGAAAAGGTGAACAAGGAGCCAACCAAGTTATACGTTGCCGTTGCCTACCTCATTCGTGGCCACGATGAAAGCAGAATGAAGGCGAGCCGAACGAATGACTTTGTGAAGCGTGCCATTGAACAAGTGAAGCAAGGCAAGCCGCTCAACCTCGGGGGATACCTCCCGCCTTGGTTCAAGTACGATAAAGACAAGAATCGGTTCATTCTGAATGATGACAAGGCGGCAATCGTCAAGGGTGTTTTTGATGCTTATCTTTCAGGCAAGGGTACAACCGCAATCGTCAAGGCCTTGGTAAAGGGTAAAGTCCCCAAGTGGAATGATACCAAAGACCGCAAAGCCCCTTGGCGTGCTGGCGGTATTCGTTCAATGCTCCAGAACAAACAAGTGATAGGCACCTTGAAACTTGGCGGAGTTGAGTATCCCAATTACCTCAAAGCCATTGTACCCGAAGCGGACTTCAACAAGGTTCAATTGATGCTGGATAAGAATAGCGGGACAATCAAATTGGATGAACACGGCAAACCTGTATTGAGCAAATCGGGCAAGCGAATACTGATAGACGGTAGGCACGGCAAACACGATGGACGGGCAAACAACCTTTTCAATCGGCATATCTTCTGCAAGTGTGGCAGTCCTTTGGGATGCCATAAATCCAGCACCAAGAATTATTTCTTCTGCCTCAAGGGCAGGGACTACGGATGCAAGGATACGACCTACTTGCCAGCGGATGACGTGGAACAATGGGTGTTTGGGGCATTACTGAAACAAGCCCCGTCCATTTTGGTTGCGGAGCAGGATACAACGACAGCAAAGAACGTATCCCGCCTTGAAACTGAACTGGCTTCAATCCGTAGTAAGCGGAAAAAGGCATTAGCCCTAATTGACGATGAAACCACTTCAACAGATGACTTGAAGCCCATACTTGCAGACCTCAAGACAAGGGAACAAGCAACCCAGCAAGAACTACATGAAGCACAGGCTAAGCAACTCCAAGAAAAGACAGCCCCAAAGAACTTGGCTTCCTTCCTTCAACTGATAGCAAAGGACTTGAAAGACGATGCCATCCGCCAGCAACTAAAGAACCTTGTCCCCACAACCATCAAGCGGATTGAGATTGAATTGGCAACGGATACCGTTCGGATTCAACTTATGAACGATGCTTGGTTAGGGGATTTCATAACGGATGCACAAGCGGAAGAAATGGGGATTTAGAAATCCGTCACCTGATTCCATCCTTCACGTCGGGCGAACACTCCCCCCCACTACGCCCGTGTGCGGTGTGTGTCTGCACAATGCCGCCCCCCAGCGAAAGGCTCTTGGCCCGATGACCTTTCCAAATACGAAGAGCCAAAAAAGTTGGGGCCGAGTACTTACAAACGTATCGGGAGGCGTCTGCCGATAAAAAAACTCGCCGCCTCACTTTTCCTGCGTTTTTTCTCGCCCGAGCGAATATGTATCCCCATGAACTTCACACCACGGCAAATGCAGAATAGGCGAAATGCAAGACGCAGTTACAGGCAGCGTCGGCAAGCGCAGGGATGGAAAATGGTTCAGTTCTACCTGCCCCCAGATTTGGCGATTGAGATTCGCCAATCCGTGAAAACTCGCTTCGCAAGGTACAGGGCAAAACGGCAAGCAGAACTTGCCGTGGCATGATTTTCAACGCTGTTCACTCGACTACGGTAGGAGTGAAAACTTCGTTACGCTGTGGCGGGTTCGTCCTCGGGGCACTCAGGGTGCCCTTGAATGAAACATGTACAGAATCAGGAACAAGAAAGGACCATCGGGTATGAACGAGAAACCATCCATTCGGGATGTACGCTATCAAGACCAACACGACCCGATTTATCACTCCCTTGACATGGTGCCCGATTGGTTTGTTTACGGTCACTTGTCGCTTGCGGAGAAACTTCAAGGTTCGGAAATCCAGCGGTTGAAAAAGTTTCATCTTCTAATGCGGGATACCGCAAAGCGGTTTACGGGCAGTCGGGACTTGAATGCTCTCGGTTGGTTCTTACGGGAAGAGGGCAACGGCGAACACAAGAGGTTTCACTTCCATTTTTCTCTCACCAGCGACGGACTTGAACGCACTTCCCCCGAAGTGGTTTGCCGATACCTCTGCAAGCAATGGGGCAAGATTGGCAAGTCCGTTTGTCAGATTGACCCGTGGAACCAAACGAAAACTCCCCTTGGCGTGTGGTATCTGACCCAGATGGAACCGTACCCCGTCTCGTACTCCCGCTATTTCCACGGCGACAACTGCCGATGGAAAATGTCCACCTTGCTCCATTCACGGATTTTAGAACTCGCAAAACGAAAGGCATCAGAATGAAACAACAACCCCATAAGATACAAGCGAAGCAGAAACCCTTCATACAAGGCACCTTCGATGTTACCCAGTACACGCTTCCACCAAACACCTTCACTGTCGGGGGCGTCATTTACCCAAAATCGCAGTTTGCGGAAGTGCTTCCGTACTGGTTCCAAGACAAACCGCTCCCCCCTTCAAGATGGCAGTCAAAACGTGCTCGTTGAAGGATACCCAGATAAGGGGATAAAACTCAGGGCAATTCGGGTTCAAAACTCCCCATTTGTTGTGAAAAGGCATTTCTGCCGCCCGATGCGAAGATGACTTTGCTCCCGGCAAGGCGGAAGCGTTCATTCAGCGGAATGCCATATCGTTACACCGCCTCTCCCGGGCGCTCTACCTTCAAGCGGGGTGACACGGAGGCATATCAAGGGCACTGGACACCCCAAAACGCCTCCGGCACCCCGCCAAACTTCAAGAAACCCGTTCCGGTACGTCCATCCCCAAACCTTACCCCAGACCGCAGACCCACCCCTGTTCACAAATACCCCCCCTCCAAGACCTGAAAAAGACGATGATTTTACAAGGTTTTTGTTGACATCTACGGATGTTCATTATACATTTGTATTGTGAACACTAAAACGGCAGTTTACCTCAGAATCTCGACGGGCAAGGGCGCACAAAAGACCGACTCGCAAGAGTACGAAATCAAGCGGTATTGCTCGGCACGGGGTTGGAAGGATTTGGAAATCTACACGGACAGAATGTCGGGCGGCAAGGCGTCCCGCCCAGAACTTGACCGCATGGTTCAGGACATGCGAGCGGGGAAGGTTGCCCGGGTGGTAGTTTACAAACTTGACCGTTGCGGCAGGTCGCTAACCCACCTTTGCCTTTTGATTGACGAAATGAACAACCTTGGCGTCCCGCTGATATGCGTCTCGCAAGGCATTGACACCAGCGAGAATAATCCGTGCGCCAAATTCCAACTCGACGTTTTGAAGGCGGTCTGCGAATTCGAGCGCAACCTGATTAGGGAGCGGGTCAACTCGGGCCTTGCGGCGGCTAAAGCCAAGGGCGTGGTACTCGGCAGACCTGCCACGCTTCAACGGCGGCGGGCTGACGTGTTGGAACTGCGGGAGCAAGGCAAGGGCATTCGGCAAATCTCCCGAGAGTTGAAAATGCCCGTGGCCAGCGTGTTCAAGGTGCTCAAACAAGCAGAGTGATGGAGAAAGGATACCAAAATGAAACCAATTCGAGATGCTGACGGGAACGTTGTCGGATACGAAAACGAGCCAAATCCTAACCGCCGTGAACTGCGCTCAAAGTCAAACGGGCTGCTTGCATGGTACGACCGCAACACAGACCGCACGTTTGACCGTACTGGCAAACAAGCGGGTTACGGGGACCAGACCAAAAAGTTCATCCCCGAAGATTAGGGATTGCGCCGACGGGTATCAGGGTGACGGCTGCAAGCGGAAGAAAAGGCTGTTCCAATTTGCCACGTTAAAATATTGCGGATAAATGCTGGTAGGGTTGGTAGCCGTGAATACTGCCCCTTGATTGGTCCAATTGACCAAATCCGCCGACACCTGCAATTGATAATTGGCTCCAATGGAGAGGTCTGAAAATGAGGGTGCAACCGCCTCGATTAAGCCGATTTGCAAACCAACTGGAGAATAGATGTAAATGCTCGGGGTGCTTGTGTAGCCGACTCCGGCATCCGTGATAATGATGTTGACCACTACGCCATTGCTGACAACAGCCGTAGCAGTTGCGCCAGTACCGCCGCCCCCTTGGATTAAAACCAGCGGGGTATTGGTGTAGCAACTGCCGCCAGCGGTAACGGTAGCAGCCACAACAAACCCGTCCACTACGGTTGCGGTGGCTGTCGCACGGCTGGGAACGCAGGGCTGTCCAGTGAAGCCACCGCCATACGCCCCCATATCAGCACGAGAGCCGTCAGCATTAAAGGTTGTGGGGTCGCCGCTATTTTTCGCAGGCGAATTTGCTTGTAGCTGGAAGTTACCAGCAGCGGCGTTCACAAACAGAGGGTCAGACGTAAGGTTCCCAGTCCCGGGGTATCCACCTTGAACAATACTGTAAGTGAGTGATACTGGCTGGTAAACTTGTTGTCCATTGTATCCAGCGTTTCCCCAGAAGATGCAGTTCACAGCAGTTCCAGCATTCATTCCACCCGCTGTCCAAGGATTGAAAAGAGCACCGCCCGTATTCCCATAAACGGTGCAGTTGGTTGCATGGCACGCCCACAGCACCCCCGGGTTATTTCCTGCCGAATTACCGTAAAGCAAAGACCTAGTGACAGCGCAACCAGATATTCCAGCACCATTGGCACCAAAACTATTGCGAACAATACTATTGTCAACAACCACATCATCCACATTCGTAGTCTGATTCGATATAGGTCCGCCGCCGTAATCGCCCGCACCTGATACGCCTTGGATGATGCAGTTACTAATCTTGCACTTTCCGGAAACAATTTCGATTCCCCCACCACCTTGAGCCTCGGGGATTTGACCATTCTGAATGGTGAAACCAATAATGTTTACACTGGTCAGTGTCGCACCCGTAACAATGAATCCCCGACCGTTGTGCTGGTTGTCAATTATCGTGTTCGTTGGACCGTTTATGGACGTGACGGTGATGTTGTTCGTGATTTGAATGTTGTACTCGTTGTACGTTCCCGAACTTACGGCAACGGTGTCGCCATTGTTTGCCGCCGCAATTCCGGCGGTGATGGTTGGTTGGTTTTGGGGCACCAGAATGGTTGCAGCTTGTGAATTCATCGCAAGCCCGAACCCGACAATGAGCAATGAAACCGTATATGCAAAGTTTGTTGACTTCATTTGTAATCCTTATGTTTATTGTTAGACATTTCTTCCATCCTTCTCCATTGTTTCAGTTTCCTCGGGGCGTGTCAACACGCAAAATTGGAACACCTGTTCCTAGAACTATCGTTCCTGCGATTGGCAAAGTGGCAGGATGGTTTCAAGCGATTTTGCCAGATTCTTTGCAGAGGCGGTGCGGCAGCATCGGAAAGCAAAGAAACTCACGCAAGAGGAGCTGGCGGAGCGTGCCGACTTGGCTTCCAAGATGATTTCCCTGATTGAACGAGCCGAGCGAAACCCGAGCGTCAATGTGGCTCATTCGGTGGCAATGGGATTGGGCATCCCGCTTTGGCGTTTGGTCAAAGACGCTGAGGATTTGCGACGGGAACGGGCAACCGCCAAAAAAAAGAAGTAAGGCCAGCCGTCAAGCTGTGGCTCGCAACCGCTCCCGGCGGCGATATGGCGAAGCTGGCGAGAGGGGCTAAGAAGGGGGCTTTGGACGGGGGAAATAATCAAGCGGTGTCTAATGAACAAATGGAAGGCTCCCGTTCGCTGGACCGCCTGGTTGGCTACCCTCCCCCCGCACCTCTCGCGGGAAAGACACATCCCAGCGATGCCACCAATACGTGCCCTCGCCATCCCCAAAGAATAGGTGGTTGCCATCGCTTTCGAGAATCCCCATTCGACCGCCTTCGTATTCGAGAAAAGCCCGGACAGTGACGCCGGGTCCCTTCGGCCCAAGTTATTCCGCCGCAAGTCGGCCCCTGCCGACCTGGCCGCAGGATAATGGAGTGAAGCAGATCGCGGACTAATGCCGAGGCTTGGTTGACATCCTCTTCCCAGGAAATGAGCCTCACCTGCCGAGGTTTGCTGCCGAGAAAATCCTCCAAGGTCACTGGCCTGGCCATCTTCCGGAATCTCTCTAGTTTAGCCATAGCCTGATTCATCAATGCCGTTGTCCAGGGATTCAGACAATATTGACCCACATTCGCTGTCGCATTGGTCCAAATGAATACGGCGCCAGTTTCCGCCGCGGGACAGTGACTGCTCGCCAGAAGCAATCCTGCGGCTAAGGTGAGGATGTCTTTCATAATGTTTGTTCTTCGCAGCCAACGAGTGATTAGACAGACCTGTCTATCTCCCCATTTTGGGATGATACTCCACCGTCCCGTCCGCCCGGAACCACGGTGCCGCCCCGTACACCTGCTCCTGAGAATTTCATCAGGGAAACACCGAGTTCATTTTACACACGCATCGCCTTTGCACGTGTGCCATCGTGTTGCTTGGCTTGCTTGGTTGCAAAGGACCGGGCTTATGGCTGGCGAATTCAATTCCTTTCCAATGGGGCAGCATAACGCTCTTAAGGTTAAGGATTGTTCGTGCCGCCGCCGGGCGGCGACGAAGAACGGGTTATCGCGTCGAGCACGGCTGCCAGGGTCTTGCGGGTGTCGGCATGGTCCGGCCGCAGTATCAACGCTTTCTGGAGTTCCTGGATCGCCTGGTTGGTGAGGTTTTGCCGCCATAAAGCCATCCCGTATTGGTAGTGCTCCTCGGCTTCCCGTTGCTGCCTCAAACGGGCGGGGTCGGGTTTCTTGGGTGGAAACAGGTATGGTTGCGCGCCTTTCAAATCCATCTCCTGCCCACCCACAACCGACTTGATAACGCTTCTTGACATATCCTCGAACACATCCATGAAGGTTGTTTCGGCCCACTCCGAAAAGGTCAACGGAATCCAACTGCCCAACATGGCCATTGATCACAGCTTTGCGTCCGGTACTGTCAAGGTAGATCGAGAAGATGCGATCTCCTTTATCGTTTAGAAAGATGAAACCCCAGCGCACTCTTGGACTTTCCCCAGGCGCAGCTCGTCCGCTCAGCCTCAGAATCTTCGCACGTAGGTCCTTAATTAGCGCTCGTCCCAAAGCTCGGGGGGCGCGCGAACACGCAGTCTTCCCCAGCTTTCCATCAACTGATGTGCGCTTGTTTGGCCGCGAGGAGGCCAAAATCGATGATTATAAGGGCTGGCGCCGGTCATGTTTTGAGCGCTCGACGCTTGGTGGTCGGTGGCGGAGTCTGTGGTCGCAGCAGGTGAAGCTCGCTCCGATCCAACAGTTCCCACTGGACGGTTTCGCCACCCTCCAAACCAATGGCGGCAGCTAAAGCCAGAGGAAAGCTGACGTAAAAGCGAGGCTGTTGGCCCTTGGAGCGCATGACTTGAACTTTGAGCGGATAGGTTGTTTGCATTGGTTTACAAAAAGGACTTGGCCTTTGTAAGCTAGATGATACTCTAGCCTCATGCCGAACGCCATCATTATCCCCTTTGAACTGCCCCTGCCGCAAGTCCTGCCCACCATCGAGGGCAATGTTGATTATCGCCAGTTGCGCGATCAGTTGCTGCGCCTCGATGCCTTACTGCTCACCAGCGGGCTGGAAACTCGCCTGATGGAACAGGACCTGACGCGTTGGCTGGGCCAGCGCAAACAGGTCGGGGCCAAGGCGCAACAAAACCGTCAGCGTCACTGCCGCCGCGCGTTGCGTTGTAACCTCGCCCGCGCGCTGCTGGCGGAGGACTATCGCGGGTTTGCCGCGCGCCTGGCCGACAGCCCCTTGCTCCAATGGTTCTGCGGTGTCAGTGAACTGCCCTGCATCACCGTGCCCAGCAAGAGCACGCTCGAACGTTACGACAAGTGGTGGCCCCAAGCCGACATCCGGCAAGGGGTTCAGGAACTGCTGGGCGTGGGCGCCGCCGCTCCGCAGAAGTTGTTCCTGCCCGAGCCGGTGGATTTGGAGAGCGCGTTCCTGGACACCACCTGCCTGAGCGCCAACATTCATTACCCCGTCAATTGGGTCTTGTTGCGCGATGCCACCCGCACCCTGATGAAAGCCGTGCAACTCATTCGCGGCCAGGGACTCAAGCACCGGATGGAAGAACCGCAAACGTTTCTGAGCCGCATCAACCGGCTCTGCATCCAAATGACTCACGCCAGCCGCAAGACGGACCGCCAGCGTCACCGCAAGAAAACCCTTCGCCAGATGGACCGGTTGGTCGGCACGGTGCGTAATCACGCCCGGCGCTACCGCGAGCTGCTGGCTCAACAATGGCCCAAGACCAACTGGACCGAGGCTCAAGCCCAACAGGTGCTCCGGCGCATGGACGGGGTGCTGGAGCAATTGCCGCAGGCCCGCAAGCAAGCGCGCCAGCGCATTCTGCAAGACCAGCCGGTGGCCAATGCGGACAAGCTCTTGAGCCTCTACGAACCAGACGTTCACGTGATTGTCCGCAACAAGGCCGGCGCCGAAGTGGAGTTCGGCAACACGTTACTGTTGGCCGAGAATCCTCAAGGGCTCATCCTGGATTGGGAGTTGTTCCAAGAGCGCGCGCCGGCCGACTCGGCACTGTTGCCCTGGAGCGTGGGGCGCCTGGAAGCCGCCTATGGTCCGCGGCTCAAAGCCGTGGCAGCCGACCGCGGATTCGACAACGAAATCAACCGGTTCGGTTTGGCCCAGGAGGGCATTTACAATGCCGTCTGCCCGCGCTCACCCCAACAACTGCGCCAACGAAGCGGTTCGTGGAAGTTCAAACGACTGCAGCGGCGGCGCGGCCAAACTGAGGGACGCATCAGCATTGTCAAAAACGTATTCCTCGACGGGCAGGTGCGCAGCAAAGGTTTCACACACCGAGCCTTGACGGTCACCTGGACCGTGCTGGTGCATAATCTGTGGGTGTTAGCACGGATGCAATTACGCGCCCAGGCGGCGCTGACCAAAGCTCTGGCGGCCTGAGCGCCGCAGCAAGACTTCCTCGCCAATAAAACCACAGACTCGGTGTGTACCCAAACAGCGATTTAACACCCTGCTCTTTGTAGCGAATTACCCCGTTTCATCTGTTTACACCCCGGTTAACATTTTCTAATCTACATCCGAAAATCGGAGGTCTTGGGACCAGCTCTAGATAAGATTCAAATGTTTCATAGATTCATCAGGAATGTTTGTGTCTCGTGGGTTGTGCGGTTTACCGCCTTGCTCCCCTGTCCGCTTGAGCCGGGCGCCGGGTGCCAGCGTTCGGAGTCGGGCGCTGATTCCAGCACTGCCTCTTTCGGGTCCGTGTCCGGCTCACTCGCCAATTCCCGTTTGGCCTGTTTCCAATAGGATTGCGACACCTTCTGCGCGGTACAGCCGTTAATGGCCATCGCAAATCTCGCGATGCGTTCGCTCAGGCTGTGCGGGGCTTCTTCGGCCCAGTTCCTGGCAATGGTCCGGGTGTTCATATCAAATCCTGCCCAACAGAAGCAGGACGACCAGAATGGCCAGAAGCACACCGAATCCGCCGGTCGGGTAATAACCCCAATTCCGGCTGTGCGGCCAGGCAGGGAGTGCGCCAACTAACATCAGAACGAGCAGAATCACTAAGACAGTTCCTAACATAAATTTCCTTTCAAGGGCCGACCGTAATTGAGTTCCATAAAGTCGATGTTCTTGTTTTCGTAATATCTTCTTTCTTCTCCAGCTAATGGAGGGCCAACCTGACACCCGGCGGTCTAACTTCTTCAATCCAAGCCAATTAGGGGGCTTTGGCGTCGTTTTGGGTGATCGCTAGCCCTAATATTTCACGGAGGGATTGAACAAAGAAGCGGCGAGCGCGTCAGAAGGCTTGTAAACATTGAGCCAAATGAAACCGCGACTCACCGCTTCTTCGAGGACAGACTGTAACGCGCAGGCGATGCTCTTTCAAGACCTGGGAACACGCCAGGTGGTTGCCGATTTTTCTGGCGGCACGCTTTCGAGTGACGGCGGCGCCTTATTCCTGCGCCAAGTGGATAACAACTTGGGGTTAACGTTGGAGTTGGCGCGCTGTTTTGAGGACCGGCGGGATGCGCGGTTTGTGGATCACGCCTTGGAGGAGATGTTGGCCCAACGGATGTACAGTCAGAGTTTGGGCTACGAAGACCTCAACGATCAGGAGCGGTTGCGTTTGGACCCGCTGTTGGCCACGGCGTGCGGTAAGGACGATCCCTTGGGGCTGGATCGGTTGAACCCGGCGGATCGGGGTATCGCGCTGGCAGCGCCCTGTACGCTCAACCGGCTGGAGTTGTCCAACAACAAGCAGAGCCGCTGTCACAAGTTGCCCCATGATCCGCAGAAGGTGGAAGCCTGTCTGCTCAAGATGGGAGTGCGCTGTTTGCCCAAGCACGCGGAGGAGGTGGTGGTGGATTTGGACGCGATGGGCCATTTGGTGTACGGGAGGCAGGAGGGGCGGCACTTTAACGCGTATTACGGGGATTATTGTTATCTGCCCTTGTATGCGTTTGTGGGGGATATTCCCTTGTGGGCGCAACTGCGCACCAGCGATCACAGTGCGGCTGAGGGGGTTGTTCCGGCCTTGGAGAAGATCGTGGCGGCTATTCGGAAGCGGTGCCGGCAGGCCCGCATCCTTGTGCGGGGCGACAGTGGTTTTGGTCGGGAGGAGATCATGGCGTGGTGCGAGCGTCAGCAGCCGGTGGTCTATTACTGTTTGGGATTGGCCAAGAACCGCGTGTTAATCGAGAAGCTGGCCCTCGCCTTGGCCGATGCACGGGCGCGTCGGTGTCTGAGTGGTGCGGCCAGTGTGCGGGTGTTTAGCGAGTTTGAATATCGGACCCAAACCAGTTGGAGCCGCTGCCGGCGAGTGATCGGCAAGGCCGAAGTGATGGCGGCGGGAGACAATCCGCGTTTCGTGGTGACTAACCTGCCCGCCGAGGGGTTCAAAGGCGAAGAGGACCGGGAGCGTTTTGTGCCCCAGCGATTGTATGAGGAGCTGTACTGCGCGCGGGGTGACATGGAGAACCAACTCAAGCAGCAGGTGCTGGATTTGCAGGCGGACCGGCTGAGCACGCATTACCTGGCCAGCAACCAACTGCGGTTGTGGCTGGCCACCTTCGCCTATCTGTTGCTGGAGCGAGTGCGCACGCTAGGTTTGGGCGGGACGGACTTGGCGCGGGCGACGGTGGGCAGTGTGCGTTTGAAGCTGCTCAAGGTGGCGGCGCAAGTGCGGGTGAGTGCGCGCCGGGTGTACGTGCAACTGAGCAGCGCCTATCCCCTTCAGGAATTGTTTCGTCTCTGTCATCGGCGGCTGACGAGTCTGGCGCCCGCCAGTGGCTGAAGCGCAGCCGCCGAATTTCAAAACCGCATGGTGTACCAAGCGCCGCGCCGGAAGTGTCTTCAGAATTGGCCGAAAAGCAGCGGTTTTGACCCGGGGCAGATGCCTTTGCCCGGAGTGCCCCTGCTCATTTTAGAAAACCTGCCGAACCACCCCGATTTTGCTGCGGCACACCAAGGATCAAGAGACTCTGTGAACGATGCAGGCTAG